>NZ_JACYMM010000009.1:81757-288892 GCF_020858115.1 Janthinobacterium sp. FW305-129 | reverse complement strand
TTCGGCACGAGGCCGCGCAACGCGATCCGGCCGGCGACAACGCCGCCGGCATTGCCCTGCTGAAACAGGCGGTGCTGTTGGGCGACACATTCAGCGCTGCCGCCAAGACGCACCAGACGGTGGCCTACGCCAGCCACATCGGCGCCAGCGCGCCGAATGCCAGCGAACTTGACGACCAGGCGGCGCCCTTGAAAGCGATGCTGGCCAGCGTTTCTGGCATGCATGAACAGTTGCCGCACACAAAGGACGCCATCATCGCGATCGCCGCCAGGGCCGGACTGGGCGTTGTCGCGGGGCAAGACATGCAACTGGCCAGCGGCGAAACCGTCACCATGATGAGCGGCCAGGATACCCAGTTCATCGGTGGCGGCCAGTGGCGCGTGCACGCGGGCCAGGCCATCGGCGTGCTGGGCGGCGCCGTCAAGGCCGGCGAGGGTGATGCCGGGGTGCAACTGATCGCGGCCCAGGGCGCCATCGACCTGCAGGCGCAGGCCGACGTGCTCAACGTGCAGGCCCGCGAAGAGGTCAACGTCATCAGCGCCAACGCGCATGTGGACTGGGCGGCGGCGAAAAGCATCCGCCTGTCGACGGCGGGCGGGGCGAATATCACCATCGAAGGCGGCAATATCACGATCCAGTGCCCGGGCAAGATTACGGTGCATGCGGGCAAGAAGAGTTTTATCGGGCCGACACGGCTCGCTTATCCATTGCCCAGATTTTCTCGCTCCATATGCAAACGATGCAGGCTTAACGCAGCCGAATCAGGTTCGCCTTTCTCTATGGTGAATGAGTGATTGGCAAAAAACAACCGTTAGAGGAGCATGAATAGGTGAGTATTAATATGTTTCCCGCCGATTGGAAAGCGTCATTGCACACGCGCTTGCAGGCGTTTCGCTGCCAATTTCCCGACGCGCACATTTATGCGTTGGTCGATGGTGTTTTTGACGAGTCGTGTTATCCATTGCTTCAGCGCGCGCAGCATCTGCGATATGAGGCGTTGTTTGCCAGTACGCCAAGTGCGAATGAAGAAACTTTGTCCATCTCGCCGCTGCTGGTTGAATTTAACGATGCAGGCCGTTTTACCTGGGAACGGCTGCTTGAGAAAACCAATGCTCATCCCGCGCTTAGTTTTATTGTCACGCCGGAGCCGTTGCAACAGCTGGCGGCCCGTTTGGCCGCTTGGTGCATCGTTGATGCCGCAGACTATACGGTGGCATTGTCGTTTGCCGATACCCGCATTTTGCCGCAGCTTTTCAAGACCTTGACGGCGCAGCAGTTGGGCCAGTTTTGCGGGCCGGCATACCATTGGCAATATGTCACCCGCAAAGGCGAGTGGGGTGATTTGACTTTGCCTGATGAGGCGCTTCCGGCCGCGGTTGGAATATCGTTAAGCGAGCAGCAATGCGCCCAACTGATGCGGGCGGCGGAAGGCGACGGTATCCTGTTCCAAGTGCGCGCGACCAGCCCTCGCTTGTTAGAGCCGCATACTGCTGAGCATGCCCATGCCTTGATCGAATATTGGCTGGGTTGTGCCGATCATGCGCGGCTCGAAGCACCGCCAGACCGATTTGACGTATGCATATTTGGCCTCGAAAACCCAGGCCTGGAAGCGCGGCCGCAACTGGCATCCTGGCTAGCTGAACCTGCATGGGCGCAAACGCCAGCTGCGCTGTTTGAACTTTGGATGACGGAGCAATCCTCTGTCGATGTGCCGACCTTATCAGTGGAGACAAAGTCATGATTATCTTGTTCAGACGGTGGCTGCGGCGAGGTGTCTTGCTGGCCGCATGTTTACCCGGTGTGGCCATGGCCGCGAGCATTCAGGCGCTGAATTATTCTTCGCGCGAAGTCGATTACATCGCGGTTGAAAATCCGGGCAATACGAACAGCGGCGGCGGTGGCGATTCGATCCGTCCATACGGGCAGGGCGGGTCGATATGCTGTTTCAGCGTGCCGGAAAAGTGGCATGCGGATTTGAAGGTGGTGGTGGTCTATCAGCTGTCCCCCGACCCGACCTTTCATCGCGAGACGGTCAGTGTTCCACCGTATCCGGATGGGAAGGGAGGCGATATCTGGCTGATCGTCTATGAAGATGGCAGCGTGGGCGCCGTGGTGTCGCTTTACGGACCGAGCCGACCGGAGTGGCCGGGAAAAATCAAGGGGTATCCGGTACCGACGAAAGAATATCGCGAAGAGCGTCGCAAGCAGAAATTGAAGAGAGAAAAAGCTAGCTTACTTACGCTGGAAAGAGGGCTGTTGCTTAGAGGGAATTCTTTGCCAGATGAGAAGGTAAAGGAGATTCAGGAAATCATTGAGTTTCAGAAAAAAGTCATCCAAAGTTTGGAAGGAAATCCATGACTGCTTTTTTAGCCGAAAGCTATTCTGTTGATAAAAATGATCCGTCTGACAGAGATGGATTTTTTGATGAAGTTAATGAATTGCCAAAGGTCTTTGAGTTTATTAGAGATCGTGAATGCCCACTTCCCGGTTTCCCTCCGCCATGTGATGTCAATCTATTTTTCGGCTTCTTCTTCGACGGCACCAACAATAATATGAAACGGGATCTGGCATTTCATTCTCATAGCAACGTGGCGCGCTTGTATCATGCATTTCCCGGCGGTAAAGATACGCATGGCAGCGATGCCTGGCCGGACCTGGAAACAAAATACCACAAGAGTTACTTTCGCACCTACGTCCCCGGGGTCGGCACACGCTTCGACGAGGTTGGCGATACGGGCGAGGGATTTAGCATCCTCACCAGCGACCGGGCGCGCGGCCTGGCTTTTGCCTACAAGGGCGAGAATCGCATCATATGGGCATTGGTGGAAGCACTCAATAATGTACACAAATATTATACCGATACCCCCTTGGTGGATGATAAGACGTTTAAAAAGGACTTCAATACGCTCAGCTTGCCCAGCAAAGTGCAGCCTTCACCTGCGTTGGAGAACGCTTTTACACAGGCTTTGCAAGATTTGCACAGCAAATTGCGGTCATTTGTACCGGTTGGGGCGCCGGGGAAAGACGCAGAGAAAGGCACGGTGATCAATATTTTCGTGTCGATGTTCGGTTTTTCACGCGGCGCGGCCGAAGCGCGCGCGTTTGCCAACTGGTTTATCTGGTTATGCCAGCTGGATGCGCAACTATGCAACCAGGCTGCGCAACTGGCCGTTATCAAGGACTTCAAGGAGCGTAAGTTAAGTATTGGCACCATTGAGGTGACGTTTGACTTTATGGGCCTGTTCGATACCGTCGCTTCGGTTGGCTTGGCGGCCTCAGTGCCTCTCCCGAACAGGATGGTGGACGGACATGGCGGCTGGGCCGACGCCGAAGTATCGCTCAGAATACCCACGGCACCAGGGCCAGCCAAGTGCCTGCATCTGGTGTCGGCGCATGAAGTGCGCCGGTCTTTCCCCTTGGACTCCGTTGCTCACCTGGGCAATATTCCCGCCAATTGCACGGAAATTGTTTTTCCTGGCGTTCACTCGGATATCGGAGGCGGTTACTTGCCGCAAGAACAAGGGCGCGGTACAGATCCAAGCGGAGGCGACTTGATGTCGCGCATTACGTTGGCCACGATGTACCGGGCGGCGCGCGTGGCTGGGGTGCCGCTGAAGCTGGAAGAGGCCCGTGAAGCAACGAAGCGGGACTTTCGCATCGATCCGCGCACAATCGCCACCTTCAATGCGTATATCGGCTTTTGCCATGCGCAGCAAGGGGCTGAGCCATCATTGAGGCTACATAGTGTCATGGAATTCCAGCACATGCTGTACATACAGTGGCGCAAGAAAGTGCTAGGCAAGATGGGAGATTTGCCGAATGTTAAGAATCTAGCAACAAGCTATAAAAGCGGGAAATTCGATTTTACTGATCTCACGATGGCGGACAAAGAGTTGGAGGAAGAGGTTGCTAGCTTTGAGAAGTGGCGCATCGATCAGCGCACGAGCAACAGTAGGGGGCAACCCCGTAATCCCGAATGGAAACCTATCGCCGAATTCTGGGACAAGCCGGTACCGCCTGCCGAAGTCAGCAATTTTTTTGAACAGTTCGTACATGACTCGCGCGCGTGGTTCAAACCGCTGGGGAAAGACATTCCCGACTTGTGGTATGCGCTGGAATTGCTTGTGGCGCAGGAAGAGCGAGCCCGTGACTGGGAGAGCGGTCCGGAGGCAGACCCTGGGAAGCCTAATCCCTATCGCTTGAGCACAAAGGAAAAAGAGCAATTGCTGCGATACAAAGCTGTCAAAGGCACCGAAAATGAAATGGATGCGATCGAGCCGGACAAGGGCGGACGCGAGAACAGACTCCTGGGAGGTGGCTATTTGCGTTTCCGGTCAATTTACATGGGATCGGATACCTTCAAGCCGTCGGGCGCTCAGTATGCGGGTATGCAGCCTGTTTTGCACAAGGACCAGCACGGTATCGCGATGGCCTATCACAGGTCCGCCGATGCGGTAGAGCAGGCGAAGACGGTGTAAGGCAAGCTAAGTCATGGAGCTACCCGTGCGCTGGGCCGATAGCCGCACATTGCCGGCCTTGCTGGCAGCCTTGACTGAAACGCGGTCTGCGCATTTGCTGAGCCCCATCTACCGCTGGTGGTCGCTGCGGCGCGATGGTTCGTTGGTCAGTTGGCAGGGCACGGCAGAGGCCAAGCCCGCCCCTGCGGAATTTGATAAATTCCCCCTCAGCGACACCGCCTTTGCCTCCCTGGTGGATATCGCCGAAGCCGACGCCATCCTGGCCAATCTGCATGATGTGCAGCCGGACCTGTTTCATTCCGGCACCCCAGCCGAGTGCCACGCGCGCGTGGCGCGTCATTTACTAGTGGCAAGCGCCAGCGGCATCGAGGCGGCAGGCCAGCGTCAGCATTTCAGCGCCCTGGCCTTGATGCTGGCCGATGATTTTACCTTGCATCCTGCGATGGCCAGCCTGTTGCGGCGGACGCGCCAGGGGGCGAATTACCTGTCCGAGCTCGACACGCTGCCCGACGATTTCTGGCAGGCGCGCTCGGCAGCCTAGTCTTGTTTCTTCGACTGCTTACTTTGGTAAAAGGAAAAATGATGAAATGGATTATGTATCTTGGCACGGCCTTGCTGCTGAGCGGCTGCGCCCTCAAGGCCAGGCAGGTTGATGAGGCCGGTCCAAGGACTACCGCGACGGCGCAGGTGGGTATTGTCAACCATACGGGGAAGTATATTTATTCCGCATCGGTTGATGGGGCGGGAGGGGGAAATATGGCCAGATGGGGTGCGGGGGGCGCGAATATTTGCTGTACATCGATTCCCCGCGTATGGCATCCAGGAATGAACGTCCTCGTACGGTGGAATATGCCTGAAGGGCACACTGATGTCATTAAGGAAAAAATGGTCGAAATTGAAAAATATGATAGGCCAGGAGATATCTATATGCACTTTTTTGAGAATGATGAGGTGAGAGTTGTGGTATCGAACGATGCCGGATATGGCAAAGATCATCCGATTCAACACACGGGTAAACCATCACCTAAAAAATGAGCCGTTATGATTAATTCACCGTCTTCCAAGGCCCCGTTTCCTGTCGATGTCTTCTTAAAAGCAGGCACGAATGAACAATCAAAAATCGCTCAAGTTGCATGCAGCGCGGCATCAGACACACCGTGCAGCATAGCTGTACATGTGGGACTATTTTTTGACGGCACGAACGATATTTATATGGCTGGCGAAGTGACGGAATACGACAAGCGGGTCAGGATCGCCTCGTTCGCCAATAAACCGCCTAAAGACGGCTTTTATAAACGCGTATATGAGCTCAGCCGAAAGACCGAAGCCGCGCAATTGAAACAGAAGAATGGCGAAGCATTGACGCCGGAAGAGGACGCGCTGGTCAAGGAAGCGCAGTATGGCACTCCATATCCTATCCGTACGGATGCCGACAGCGCCGACATGCGTAGCAGGCTGATCACCACGCAAACCTATACACGGCGCGAGGGTGGCGGCTATATCTTGCGCCGAGGCTATTACCCGCAAAGCGGCTTCTTCCGGAAAAGCGTGCACGAAAACGAGCTGCAGCGTATGCCGACGGCCGGCATCCAGGCGAAAGATGCACCCGAAGAATTCGTGTGGAGCGAAAACTTGATACAGGATATTGCGCAAGCCAGACTCGATGAAGAGATTTACCTGGCGCAGCAGCGCTCTGCAGAGCGGATCAATGCGCTCGCATAGGGCGTGACTTCAGCGCGGTTGAAGCAGGGTGGACTGATCCGCCGGTTTTATGGATAGCGATGAAATCATGATGATGTTACTCAAGCAACAATTATGGCGATGCATCTTGCTGGCTGCATGTTTACCCGGCGTCGCCATGGCCGCGAGCATTCAGGCGCTGAATTATTCTTCGCGCGAGGTTAATTACATCGCGGTTGAAAATCCGGGCAATACGAACAGCGGCGGCGGTGGCGATGCGATCGATCCATATGGGCAGGGCGGCATAATATGCTGTTTCAGCGTGCCGGCAAAATGGCATGCGGATTTGAAGGTCGTGGTGAAGTATCAATTTTACCCAGACCCGACCTTGCATCGCGAAACGGTCAGCATTCTGCCGTATCCGAATGGGAAGGCGGGCGATATCTGGCTAATCGTCTATGAAGATGGCAGCGTGGGGGCCGTGGTGTCGCATTACGGACCGAGCCGACCGGAGTGGCCGGGGAAAATCAAGGGGTATCCGGTGCCGACGAAGGAGTATCGGGACGAGCGCCGCAAGGATAAACTAAAGAGAGAGAGACGCTCGATTTTTTGGAAAAAAGATTGCTGCGTGATTTTTATACCTTATCAGATGAAAAGATAAAAGAAAAAAAAGAAATTATTGAATTTCAAAGAAAAATTGTCCAGAGTTTAGATGGGGATGTGCGATGACAGCTTTTTTGGCTGAAAGCTATTCTTTTGATAAGAATTATCCATCTGACAAAGCCCGTTTTTTTGACGGAACTAATGAAATGGATGAAATTATAGAATTTATGAAGAAGCGTGAATGTCCACTTCCAGGTTTCCCGCCCCCATGTGGTGTCAATATTTTTTGGTTTCTTCTTCGACGGCGCAACAATGATATGAGGCTGGATATGCCGTTTTACTCGTCCAGTAATGTGGCGCGTTTGGATCGTACATTTCCGGACGCTAAAGATTGCGTGATCGGCTGCATGCGCTTGCACCTTCAACTGCTTGCTTTTATAGAAAATAAAATTGTGAAACGGATTATGTATCTTGGCACGGCCTTGCTGCTGAGCGCTTGCACCCTCCAGGCCAGGAAGGTTGAGGAAGCCGGTCCAAGGCCTACCGCGACGGCGCAGGTAGGCATCGTGAACCATACGGGGAAGTATATTTATTCCGCATCGGTAGATGGGGCGGGAGGGGGGAATATGGCTAGGTGGGGGGCGGGGCTTGCCAATATTTGCTGCACATCCATTCCGCGAGTGTGGTATCCGGGAATGATGGTACTGGTGCGATGGGATATGTCGGAAGAACATACGCATATTGTCAAAGAAAAAATGCTGGAAGTGGAAAAATACGATGAGCCGGGAGATATCTATATGCATTTTTTTGAGAATGGCGAGGTGAGAGTAGTTGTGTCAAATGCTGGAGGGCGTGGAAAAACTCATCCTATTCTTCATGCTGGAAAACCTGCCAGTTTTCCTTGATAGGGAAATTGATAAATTTTCTATTTTTCATCGTTTCTTTTATTGAACCTTCTACGTGCCAGTCGTCCCATATTCTTGAGTCGTATTGCCGAGCTTTTCATTCGATCCCGACATTGCTGCTACTTCCTTGGCTAGCTTTCTCGGCATTAGATTTTATTTGAAGAATTTTCTGTTTCCGGAAAATGATCGCTATCCAGATATGAAAAAAATCATTCTTATCATATTGTCCCTGTTCATTCTGGCTGCCTGCAATGCCAGGGAGAAGGAGGAGCGATTGCAAAAAGAGTTAAGTGAGCAAACTTTTACGACCACTTCCTATAACTACACGCCATACGACCTGTATTCCATCGCGTTCAAGGAAATCTCGCTCCCCTTCAATATCGATGATGCGCCCAGCGGCGGCTCCGTTTTTTTTCGCGACGCAAGCGAGGGGAGATTGGATAATGGCGAAAAAGTTGCCTTCAGCAGTGGCAATTGCTGTTTAAGCTGGGATCGGCCGGTCGACAAGCCGCTGAGGGTGCGGGTGGTGTGGAGCGTGGTATTCGATATGCGCTACCACGATGGTCAATCCAGTATTTCTTATGATGAACGTACTTCCAGACAAGGTTCTCCTGGCAGCCGCTGGTGCCAGGCCATTGTCGACATTCTTCCCGCGACTGGTCCCGATCGCCCGACTAGCGTGCTCTTGCACTTTCTTGCCGATGGTACGGTTCAGGCGCGGCTGGGAACATTCAAGACGGCGGCGCCGCTTGCTGCCGCCGAGGTGAAATTGCATGCCTCGCGCCTTCCTCAAGGGCAGTTTTGCAGACAAGAAATTGAAAATCCTTTCTATGGCATTCCCCGCAAGCCGCATAGGGAATGACTGATGGGCAAGCCGGCTGCGCCGCTCGGCAAGGCTGGCGCCGAAGGGAGATCAGCCGATGATGCAATCGAACTGCTTTTATAAAAGGAAAAATGATGAAATGGTTTATTTATCTTGGCACTGCCTTGCTGCTGAGCGGTTGTACGTTCCAGGCCAGGCAGGTGGAGGAAGCCGGTCCAAGGTCTACCGCGACGGCGCAGGTGGGTATTGTGAACCATACGGGGAAGTATATTTATTCCGCATCGGTGGATGGGGCGGGAGGCGCCAATATGGCCAGATGGGGAGCGGGGGGAGCAGAAATTTGCTGTGCATCAATCCCGCGAGTGTGGTATCCGGGCATGATGGTACTGGTGCGGTGGGATATGCCAGAAGAACATACGCATATTATCAAAGAGAAAATGGTGGAAGTGGAAAAATACGATGAGCCGGGAGATATCTATATGCACTTTTTCCCCAACGACGAGGTGAGAGTGGTTGTGTCCAATGCAGGAGGAGGTAGCAAAACTCATCCGATACGTCACCATGGGAAACCAAAGGATCCCAATTCTTAGACACGGATGGTGGACTGATCTTGCGATGCAAAGGCTGCCGCGGGTACCGGTTCCGCATGTGAGATCAAGGAAGGGAAATGGAGACGTTCGGATAAGGAGCGGCACCAGCGAGGCTGGCGCCGATGGAGGATCAGCCGATGAAGGAATCGAACTGCATGTCGAATTCCTGCAGCGCCTTCTGCGCATTTTGCATCTTCTTGCGGAATTCAGGCCCGCGCTGCAGGGCCAGGCCCACTGCCAGCACGTCGATCACGACCAGGTAGGCCAGGCGGGCCGAAATGGGCGTGTAGGGGTCGGTGTTGAAGACCAGGTCGATCGGGATCAGCACGGTGGCCAGGTCGGCCAGCGGCGTGCCCGATGGGGCCAGCACGACGACATCGGCGCCGCCGCGGCGCGCCAGTTTCACGGAGCGGACCAGGGCGGGGCTGTTGCCGCGCTGCGAGATGGCCACCAGGCAGTCGCCGCCGCGCAGCAGGGCGGCGGCGATGCTGTGGATGTTCGGGTCGCTGTAGGCCACCGTCGGCACGCCCGAGCGGAAGAATTTGTGTTGCGCGTCGGCCGCCACGATGCCCGAGGTGCCCTGGCCATAGAATTCGATCTTGCTGGCGCGCGACAGGATGTCGAGTGCGCGCTGGATCGCTTCCGGGTTCAGGTTGTTGCGCAGGTCGAGCAGGGTGTTGATCGAGCGGCTGCAGATTTTATTTACCAGGTCGGCCGCCAGGTCGTCCTGCGCTGGCTGCTCGTTGGCGCCCGGCATGGCCAGGGCCAGGCCCTGTGCCAGTTTCAGCTTGAATTCATGCCAGCCGTCATAGCCCAGGGTGCGGCAGAAGCGCACCACGGTCGGTTCCGACACCTGCGCGCTTTTCGCCAGCGCCGTGATGTTCTGGCTGACCGTCTGGTTGGGCTGGTCAAGCACGGCCAGCGCGACCTTTTTCTCCGACTTGGAGAGCGAATCGAGCTGGGTGCGGATGGAATCGAGTAGCATTGATTAATCTTCTGGCAGTAATGCCGTAAGTTTGCGTCCTTTTCACCCCAAAAGCAAAGTTCCGGGGCCGAACCCTCAGGGGCCGATCCCGGTATTTTGCCGTTCAGGGTTAAGCCAAATCTTAACGGCTTCAGTCCTCTGGCAAGGCCTCTTCACGCCACTGCAAGCCGTCGCGGCCGATCAGGGCGCTGGCGGCCGCAGGGCCCCAGGTGCCGGCCGTGTACGGAATCGGCGCACTGTCGTTCTGCTCCCAGTTGTCGAGAATCGGCTCGACCCATTCCCAGGCCGCTTCCAGCTCGTCGCCGCGCATGAACAGGGTCAGCTGGCCGCGCAGGACGTCGAGCAGCAATCGCTCGTAGGCGTCCATGCGCGGGGTCTTGAACGATTCGCGGAAATCGAGTTCCAGCTCCGCCGGTTTCAAGCGCATGCCGTCGCCCGGGGTTTTCGCCATCAAATTCATGCGCAAGCCTTCGTCCGGCTGCAAACGGATCACCAGGCAGTTCGGCTGGAAGCTGGACGTCGGCTGGTTGAAGATCGAATGCGGAATCTGCTTGAAGCGCACGACGATCTCGGCCAGGCTGTCGGCCATGCGCTTGCCCGTGCGCAGGTAGAACGGCACGCCGGCCCAGCGCCAGGTATCGATTTCCGCCTTCAGTGCAACGAAGGTTTCGGTGCGCGAATGTTCCGGCGCATCGGGCTCGTCGCGGTAGCTCGGCACGGTGGCGCCGTCGACGTGGCCGGCGCGGTACTGGCCGCGCACGATGTTTTGCGCCAGGGTGGTCGGCGTGAATTTCTTGAGCGAGCGCAACACCTGCAGCTTTTCATCGCGCACGGCGTCCGGCGCGATCGAGGTCGGCGGTTCCATGGCGACGATGCACAGCAACTGCAGCAAGTGGTTTTGCAGCATGTCGCGCAGCGCGCCCGAGGTGTCGTAGTAACCCATGCGGTTGCCCACGCCCAGCTTTTCAGCGATGGTGATCTGCACGTCGGAAATCCATTCGCGGCGCCACAGCGGTTCGAACAGGATGTTGCCGAAGCGCAGGGCCAGCAAGTTCTGCACGGTTTCCTTGCCCAGGTAGTGGTCGATACGGTAGATCTGCGATTCCTGGAAAACCTTGCCCACTTCGGCATTGATCTGCTTGGCGCTGGCCAGGTCGCGGCCCAGCGGTTTTTCCAGCACCACGCGCGAATTCGGCGTGACCAGGCCGTTGTCTTCGAGGTTGTCGCAGATCAAGGCGAACAGGTGCGGCGGCGTGGCCAGGTAGTACACGCGCGTCAGGTCGGCATCGCCGCGCAGCGCTTCGACCAGCGGCGCGTACGTGGCCGCATCGCTGGCGTTGAGCGACACGTACACGATGCGCGCGCAGAATTTGCTCCAGGTGGCAGCGTTCAGGGTGCTGGCCTTGATGTGCGGGCGCGAATTGGTCTCCACCATCTTCAGGAAGGCATCCTGGCCGCTGTCCTGGCGGCCCACACAGATGATGCGCGCCGTCGGCGGCAAATCGTTCGCGACGTCGCGCGCATACATTGCAGGCAACAACTTGCGCATTGCTAAATCGCCGCTGCCGCCAAACAGGACCAGGTCAAAATCGGTAAGTGCCATAAGTGAGTGTCGTCGCAAAAGTAAAAGGGCCGGAGCGGGGAGGAAGCCGACCGGAAGTGCCAGTCTGTCGCTACTATAATCGGTAGTGTAAATTTACTACGTGGAACAGGCAATTGCAAGAAATTTTACTACATTCCTGCCGCTGCCGTCGCCATTTTGCCCTGTATGCATGCCAGTGATATCGGCATGGCCATTATATGCCGTTCGCCGGCGATGGCGCAGCGCCATGCCTGTTGTCGGCTTTGCAAAGCAACCATGGTTGCCAGGGAAATTTCCAGTTCTCTCCGTCATCATTTGCGCTGTAGCAACAAGCAAATCAAGAAATGCTGTCAGGATTGCCGTTGGCAGCGTAAAGTAGCTTTGAGGAAAGTAAAAAAACGTATAATTCAAGCTCGAATCGATAGCAACTATTGGTTGTACGAAGTTGTACGATATACACTGCACCGCAGCGCCGGCCATGCCCCGAACCCGCCATCCGACGTCCATGCGACGTGCAGTCCGCACTGCCCGCAGCATCAGGGGTAGGCAGACTTAACTTTACAAGACGGCTCAAGGGGACACAATGAATTCAATGCAGCAAGATGTCGATGAACGCACCAGCCTGACAGGCAATAACAAATTCGAGCTGTTCCTGTTCAAGCTGGGCACCAGTGATCACTCGACCAGCCGCGAACTGTTCGGCATCAACGTGTTCAAAGTCCGTGAAATCATGGAAATGCCGGCCATCACGGCGGTAGCCGGGTCGCACCCGCACATGCTGGGCGTGGTCAATATCCGCGGCCAGATCGTGCCCGTGATCGACTTGCCGATGGCGGTCGGTTGCAAGAGCAGCGGCTTGAAGATCCTGATGGTGACTGAATTTGCTCGCTCGACACAGGCGTTTGCCGTGGAAGAGGTCGATGAAATCGTGCGCCTGGAATGGAACCAGGTGCTGTCGGCCGAATCGAGCGTCGGCGGCGGCCTCGTCACCAGCATCGCCCGCCTTGATGGCGACACGGACAAGACGCGCCTGGCGCAAGTGCTTGACGTAGAACAAATCCTGCGCAACGTGCTGCCGTCGGGCGACCCGGACGTGGACGAAAACAGTATCGGCCCGCAAGTGCGCTTGCCGGCCGGCGCCGTGATCCTCGCGGCCGACGACTCTTCGCTGGCCCGCTCGCTGATCGAAAAGGGCCTCGAAGCGATGGGTGTGCCTTTCATCATGACCAAGACGGGCAAGGAAGCTTGGGAGCGCCTGCAAGCGATCTCGGCCCAGGCGGCCACGGAAGGCAAGACGGCGAAAGACAAGGTCGCGCTGGTACTGACCGACCTGGAAATGCCGGAAATGGATGGTTTTACCTTGACGCGCAACATCAAGAACGACGGCCGCTTCTCCAACATCCCCGTGGTTATCCACTCGTCACTGACGGGCTCGACCAACGAAGACCACGTCAAGGGCGTGGGCGCCGACGGTTATGTGGCCAAGTTTGTAGCGGCTGAATTGGCGGAAACCATCCGCAAGGTGCTGGCCCGCTAGTCTGCACGCCGCATGTTAAAAAGCGCCGGCACCCGCGAGGGTCCGGCGCTTTTTCATGTTGGCAAACGATTACGCCTGGTAAGCCGTTTCCGGCTGGCCCGCCACGTCCACGCGCACGGACAGCACGTGGCCCGTCAGCGGGTAATCGGCGATTTCTGCGTCTGACCTGTTGTGGCTGGCGCTGGTGATGTACAGGGTGCGCAGGTCGGGGCCGCCAAAGGTCACCATGGTGGGGCACCGCACGGGCACGGTAATTTCGCCAAGCAGATGGCCATCGGGGGCGAAGCGCAAGATCTTGCCCCCTTCAAACATGGCCGACCAGTAATTGCCTTCGCTGTCGACGGCCGCGCCATCGGGGCGTCCGCCGTAATCAAACGCTTTCTTGTCCATGGAAAAGCGTTGGAACGGTTGCGGCGCGGAAATGGCACCCGTGGCCGCGTCGAAGTCGAAGCGGTCGATGCGGTGCGTGGTGGTATCCGCGTGGTACATGGTGTGCCCGTCGGGACTGAAGCCCAGGCCGTTCGACACCGTCATGCCGCCCGACCAGACCTTGCGCACTTGTCCCTTTTCCAGTACGAACATTTCCGCCGCATCGGCGCTGCGCGGCTCGAATATCGTGCCGACCCAGAAGCGGCCAGCCGGATCGACCTTGCCATCGTTGAAGCGCGTGGTGGCCATGTCGAACGGCGCCGGGGCGATTTCCGCCAGGCTGCCCGTCTTCGTGTCCAGGTGGGCAAAGCCGCTGCGCAAGGCGACGATCAGGCCGCCGCCGGCGTTGATGGCCAGTGCCGACGGTTCCGTCGGCATGTTCCACTGCGCATGCTTGCCGCTGGCCGGGTGCAAGCGGTGCACGGCACGGCCATCGATGTCGACCCAGTACAGGGCCGCTTCCTTGCCATGCCATAGCGGGCATTCGCCCACTTGCATGGGCTTGTCGCTGACTACCTTGATTTCGTAAATATTCATCTATCTCTTTTTAGTATGCTGCTTTTGCTGCTTTAGCCAGGGCAATCAAGCCATTGGTCGAGCTGTCGTGGTGGTCGGGACGGGCTTCGCCCGTCAATTCGGCCTGGATTTTCTTCGCCAGCACCTTGCCCAGTTCCACGCCCCACTGGTCGAAACTGTTGACGTTCCACAAGACGCCCTGCACGAAGGTCTTGTGTTCGTACAGCGCGATCAGGGCGCCCAGGGTGGTCGGGGTCAGCTGGTCCATCAAAATGGTGTTGCTGGGGCGGTTGCCAGGGAAAGTCTTGTGCGGCACCAGCGCTTCGATTTCGCTTTCCGGCAAGCCCTGCGCCTGCAAGTCAAGGCGCACTTCCTCGGCCGTCTTGCCCGTCATGAAGGCTTCCGACTGGGCGAAGCAGTTCGCGAGCAGGGCGTCGTGGTGGCCGGGCAAGTCGTGCGTGGCGCGCAGGGCGGCAATAAAGTCGATGGGCGTGATGTCCGTGCCCTGGTGCAGCAGCTGGAAATATGCGTGCTGGGCATTCGTGCCGCAATCGCCCCAGATGACGGGGCCGGTCGGCACGTCGACGGGCACGCCATCCTTGGTGACGCGTTTGCCGTTGCTTTCCATGTCCAGCTGTTGCAGATAGGCAGCAAAGCGGCTCAGGTCCTGGTGGTAGGGCGCGATGGAAACGGAGCCGCAATCGAGGAACTGGCGGTTCCAGAAGCCCACCATGGCCAGCACCACGGGCATGTTGTCTTCCAGCGGGGCCTGGCGGAAGTGCTGATCCATCGCATGCGCGCCGGCCAGGAAATCGCTGAAGTATTCAAAGCCCACGGACAGCGCCACGGCCAGGCCGATCGACGACCAGACGGAGTAACGGCCGCCGACCCAGTCCCAGAACGGGAACATGTTTTCCGGCGCAATGCCGAAGTCGACGATGGCTTGCGTGTTGGTCGACACGGCCACAAAGTGTTGCGCCAGATCCTTCTCTTCGCCTTCCAGCAGGAACCAGGCGCGCGCCGTGTTGGCGTTGAGCATGGTTTCAGCGGTAACAAAGGTTTTCGAGGCCACGATGAACAGGGTGGTTTCCGGATCGACCTTGGACAGGGTCGCTTCCATGTCGTGGCCGTCGACGTTGGAAACAAAGTGCATTTCCAGGCCCGGGTTGGCGTAGGAGCGCAGCGCCAGGCAAGCCATCTTCGGTCCCAGGTCCGAGCCGCCGATGCCGATGTTGACGATGTCGCAAATCGGTTTGCCCGTGTAGCCGAGCCAGCTGCCATTGCGCACCTTGTCCGTAAACGCTTTGACGCGTTGCAGCACATCTTGCACGTCGGCATCGATATCCTGGCCATCGACCACCAGTTTCGTGCCGCGTGGCGCGCGCAAGGCCGTATGCAGAACGGCCCGATGTTCGGTAAGATTGATTTTCTCGCCGGTGAACATCGCTTCGCGCTGCGCTTCCACGCCGCGCTCGCGCGCCAGGTCCATCAGCAGCGCCATGGCGGTGGCGTCGACCCGGTTCTTCGAGTAATCGAGCAGCAGGCCGGCCGCATCGACCGTCATCGTCGAGAAACGCGCGGGGTCGGCGGCGAACAGCTGGCGCAGATGCACTTCGCGCAGGCTGGCGCCATGCGCTTGCAGGGACTGGAAACTGGCGGTGGCGGTGATGGCAGGAGTAGGTGCTGGCTGGCGCATGGCGGTCGGCTTGGGTGCTTGTCTCGGTTGAAAGGAGCGCGGCGCGTTCGTCGTGGCGAACAGCGGTTCCGGCGTTGGTGTGAGAATAATACATCAGAAAAACGTAATTTCACTACAGTTTGTGATGTCAAGCCGATTTTGTTGTGCTTTTTTTAGCGATTGCACCAGTGATACATAAGGGATGTGTCAGCAGGTGCTGGTACGCGATATTTCATGGATTTGCTTTGATATGCCGCAATCCGTGGCTTATTTGTGTTGTTTGCCCATGCAAGAGTGCGTCTTCTTCAGTATTTTGTAGTAAAATTTCACGAAATACTCATTTTTAAGGAAATCCATATGGCGCTGCATCCAGTAGTCGAATCCGTAACAGCGCGCATCATCGCGCGCAGCCGGCCATCGCGCGGCGCCTACCTGGCGCATCTGGATGCGGCCCGCATCCAGGGCGTGCAGCGCGGCGCCCTGTCGTGTACTAACCTGGCGCACGGCTTTGCCGCTTTTCCCGCCAACGACAAGCTGTCGCTGAAGGAATACAAGAAGCCGTCCGTCGCCATCGTCTCGTCGTACAACGACATGCTGTCGGCGCACCAGCCCTTTGAAGGCTTCCCGCAGATCATCAAGCAAGCCGTGCGCGAAGTGGGCGCCGTCGCCCAGTTCGCCGGCGGCGTTCCCGCCATGTGCGATGGCGTGACGCAGGGCCAGCCGGGCATGGAATTGTCGCTGTTCTCGCGCGACACCATCGCCATGTCGACCGCCGTGGCGCTGTCGCATAATATGTTCGACGCCGCCCTGTACCTGGGCGTGTGCGACAAGATCGTGCCGGGCCTGCTGATCGGTGCGTTGCACTTCGGCCACTTGCCGGCCGTCTTCGTGCCGGCCGGTCCGATGACGTCGGGCCTGTCGAACCAGGAAAAAGCCAAGGTGCGCCAGTTATATGCGCAAGGCAAGGCCACGCGCGAAGATTTGCTCGAAGGCGAATCGAAAGCCTACCACGGCGCCGGCACCTGTACTTTTTATGGTACGGCCAACAGCAACCAGATGCTGATGGAAGTGATGGGCCTGCACTTGCCGGGCGCCGCCTTCATCACGCCGAACACGCCGCTGCGCGATGCGCTGACCAAAGCCGCCGCCCAGCGCGCGGCCGGCATCACGGCGCAAAGCGCCAATTACTTGCCAGTCGGTCATATTGTTGACGAGAAATGTATCGTCAACGCCGTCGTCGGCTTGCTGGCCACGGGCGGTTCGACCAACCACACCCTGCACCTGGTCGCGATCGCCAAGGCGGCCGGCATCGTCATCGACTGGAACGATTTCAATGAACTGTCGGCCATCGTGCCGATGCTCACGCGCATCTACCCGAACGGCGACGCCGACGTGAACCATTTCCACGCGGCCGGCGGCACCGGTTATCTGATCCGCGAACTGCTGGACGCGGGCTTGCTGCACGAAGACGTCAACACCATCCTGGGCCACGGCTTGCGCGCGCACTGCATGGAGCCGTTCCTGGGCGAAGACGGCAAGGTCTTCTGGAAAGACGCGCCGGCCGCCAGCGCCGACGAAAACGTGCTGCGCCCCGCCTCGAACCCGTTCGCGCCGGACGGCGGCATGGTCCTGGTGGCGGGCAACCTGGGCCGCGCCGTGATGAAGGTCTCGGCCGTCAAGCCGCAGCACCGCACGGTTGAAGCGCCGGCGCTGGTATTCAATTCGCAGGAAGACTTCATGGCCGCCTACAAGGCCGGAACGCTGGACCGCGACTTCGTCGCCGTGCTGCGCTTCCAGGGCCCGCGCGCCAACGGCATGCCGGAACTGCATGCGCTGACGCCCGCGCTGGCCAACCTGCAGGATGCGGGCCGCCACGTGGCGCTGGTCACCGATGGCCGCATGTCGGGCGCGTCGGGCAAGGTGCCGGCCGCCATCCACGTCTCGCCTGAAATCCTCGCCGGCGGCCCGCTGGGCCTCGTGCGCGACGGCGACATCATCCGCCTCGACGCCTTTACGGGCGTACTGGAGGCGCTGGTGCCGGCCGACGTCTGGCACGCGCGTGCGCTGGTCACGGCCGACCTGTCGCCGAACCACGTCGGCATGGGCCGCGAGCTGTTTTCCATGTTCCGTTCCACCGTCAGCGCGGCGGAAGAGGGTGCCACCACCTTCGGCCTGCCGTCGCCGATTCCCACCACCGTCGCCTTGCACGACGCCGACAATGTCGGTGATACCGTACCGGGTTCCGATGAAGACTTTTTGGCTAGGAAATAAGAGATGACCATGACACTACTGGAAATTATGCGCACCTCGAGCGTGATCCCCGTGATTGCGATCGACGACCCTGACCACGCCGTACCGCTGGCGCGCGCGCTGGTGGCGGGCGGTATCCGCGTGCTGGAAGTAACCCTGCGCACCAGGCATGGCCTGGAAGCGATCCGCGCCATGTCGGCCGTGCCGGGCGCCATCGTTGGCGTCGGCACCTTGACCCGTCCCGAGGAATTTGCCCAGGCACGCGATGCGGGCGCCGTCTTCGGCGTCTCGCCGGGACTGACGTCGGCCCTGGTGGCGGCGGCGAAAAGCAGCGGCCTGCCCTTGCTGCCAGGCGTGATGACGCCCGGCGAAGTGATGGCGGCACGCGAAAAAGGCTTCCAGCAGCTGAAATTGTTCCCGGCCGTGCCGGCCGGCGGCATCGGCATGCTCAACGCCATCTATGGCCCGCTGCCGGACATCACGTTCTGCCCGACGGGCGGCATCTCGCAAGAGACGGCGTCGCAGTTCCTGGCGTGCAAGAACGTCGCCTGCGTGGGCGGCTCGTGGCTGACGCCGAAAGACGCGATTGCGGCCGGCAACTGGGACCGCATCACGGAAATCGCGAAAGCTGCCAGCGGTTTACGATCCGCGTAAGCGGCACCGGAGCGGCAAGCTTGCATGTCTGCCGCTTCTTTCTTTTGACGGAGTGCCATGCGCGTCTTGCGCCGCCCCCTCACCATCGGCGAAACCGCCATGGCCCGCAGCGTCTTCCAGGGCGCCATCGACTACGCGCGCGTGCGCGTCGTGCGCGGCTCCTTTCTACCGTTCGGCCTGCAGGACCAGAACACGGCGATGACGCCGCGCGGCAGCCTGCACTTCATGCCGGCCCAGTACCGCGACGACTTTTCCCGCGAAGGCAACAGCGGCAAGCTGTTCTTCATCCACGAGATGGTGCACGTGTGGCAGTACCAGCTCGGCTACGGCGTGCTGCTGCATGGCGTGCTGCTGGCGCTGTGCGGCGGCTACATCCGGCAGCGCGCCTACCGCTACGACGCGCAGGCCGGCGGCATCCTGTCCGACTTCAACATGGAACAGCAGGGCGACATCATCGCCCACTACTTCGGCGCGCGCCAGCTGGGCATTCCCGCCTACGTGGCGAAGCTGCCGCAACTGCAGGATATCCTGCAAGGCTTCCTGATCAATCCCGCCGACCGCCGCCTGCTGCCGCGCTGACGCCGCCGTTACTGCGCGTTCGATGCCAGGCGCACGTCCGGCGCGCGCAGGCTGGCCGCCGCATCCTTGCCCAGCAATAAACGCAGGTCGGCGCCCGCGCCGATGCCGCCACCGTCCGCCGCCTGCAGCTGCGGCATGCCGCCCAAGGCCAGGGCCAGGGCGGCGGCCGCCTGCGCATGGCCGGGGCGGTAGACGATGCTGCTGGCCTGGACGCCGTACGGCCGCTGGTTGCCCAGCCGCAGCACGCTGATGCCCATGCCGCCGAGCATGCCGCGCATGCGCGCCGCCATGCCCGTTTCGCCATTGCCGTTGATGACTTCCAGCCGTGGCAGGGGGGCCGCCGGCGCCAGCGGCGCTGCCAGCTTCACGGGAACGGGCACGGCGGCGCGTGGCGCCACGGGAGCATCGCGCCAGCTCAGCGCAAAGATATTCGGCTGCAATTGCGTCAGCTGCAAGCGGCTGGCCGGTGCCGCCGGCTTGGGCGCCAGGTCGGGCGCGATGGCCTCCGCGGTGGCATCGACGGCATCGACCGTGCTGACACTGCGCGCCAGCGCCGCGATGGCCAGCTCCAGATTGGCGCGTGCCGGCTGCTGGCCATTGTCGAGCTGCAGCGACTGGCGCAGCACGGCCGCCGCCTGGGCATACTCTCCCTGCAGGTACAGCACATAGCCGAGGTTGTTGTACGCCCTGGCCGTGGGCGCTTCCTGCGCCAGCGCCTGCAGCATGGCGCGCGCCGTTTCCAGCTGGCCCAGCTGCGCGTGCAGCACGGCGGCGCCATTGCGCGCATCGGACGAGCCGGGCTCAAGCAGCAGCGCTTCGCGGTAGGCGGCCTGCGCCGCGCGCGGGTCGCCCAGTTCCTGCATGCGCTTGCCCAGCTTGCAGAAGGCGGCGCTGCGCGCTGCGGCGCTGTCTTCGGTGCGCGCCTGGGGCGGCGCAGCATGATTGGCCTGGCTGGCCGGACCGGGCAGGTGGCCGCAGGCGGGCAGCAGGCCGGCGCAGGCGAGCATGAGCATCAGGGTGGTGTGCTGTGACATGGCGGTTCTCCGGTCAGTTGCCGCCGCCCATGCTGGGCAGGAGCACGCGGTAGATTTGCAGGAAGGCTGGTCCCATCAGGACGACCAGCAGCGACGGGAAGATGAAAAAGATCAAAGGAAACAGCAGCTTGAGGGCAATCTTTGCCGCTTCTTCCTCGGCCATCTGGCGGCGCTTGGTGCGCAGCTGGTCCGACTGCACGCGCAGCGAGGCGGCGATGCTGGTGCCGAAACGCTCGGCCTGGATCAGCATGGCCACCAGCGCGTCGACATCCTCGACGCCCGTGCGCAGGGCCAGGTTGCGCAGCGCCCGCTCCTTGGTGTTGCCGGCGCGCAGTTCCAGCATTACCAGGTGCAATTCCTCGGCCAGCACCTTGCTTTTCAGCGAGATTTCGGCCGCCACCCTGGCCAGCGCCGCATCCATGGCCAGGCCCGCTTCCACGCATACCGTCATCAAGTCCAGCGCGTCGGGAAAGCTTTCGAAGATGTCGCGCTGGCGCCGCTTGATCATTTGCGCCAGCACAATATTGGGCAGGTAGTAGCCGATGGCGGCCACGATCAGCAGCCAGAACAGCAGTGCCTTGCCTGCCATCTGGCTGCCCGATGCGCTCAGCCCCAGGAACAGCAGCAGGGGCAGGCCGATGGCCAGCATGGTCTTGGCGGAAAAGAACAGGATGGGTGCCGACGCCTGGCGCAGGCCGGCATTCATGAAGCGCCGGCGCATCACGGAGCCTTCCCAGCCCTGCTCGGGCAGCGACAGTTTGGCCAGGGGGCCGCTCAGGCGCACCATGCGCGCCAGCCAGGGGCTGGGCGCCGATGATGCGCCAGGCGCCGCCGCGCTCTTGCCGGTGGCATTGTCCATGCGCTGGCGCAAGGGATCGGGCGCAAAGCTGCGCATGGCCACCAGCACGGTGCCGAAGACGGCAATGAAGAGCAGGGCGAGAAAGGCGATATGCACGGGATTCATGAGGGTTCTCCTTGCGGGCTCAGACGCGGATGCGGATGATATTGCGCATGACCAGGACGCCGCACGCCATCATCACCAGGGCGCCGGCGAGCATCTTGCGTCCGCCCGGGTCGACGAACAGCATTTCCAGGAATTGCGGATTGGTCAGGTGGATCATGGCCGCCGCGCCGAAGGGCAGCAGCGACAGGATCCAGGCCGACAGCCTGCCTTCGGCCGACAGCACGCGCACCTGTCCCAGCAGCTTGATGCGTTCGCGGATGATGCGGCTGATGCTGTCGAGCAGTTCCGCCAGGTTGCCGCCCGTTTCGCGCTGGATCAGCACGGCGATGACGAAATAGCGCAGGTCCGTGCTGGGCACGCGCGTGGCCAGGTTCATCAGCGCGTCCTGCATGGCGATGCCGAAATTGACTTCGTCGAAGGTGGCGCGAAATTCCACGGCCAGCGGCGCATTCATTTCATCGCCGACCATTTTCAGGGCCGTGGGAAAGGCGTGGCCGGCGCGCAGGGCGCGCGCCATCAGGTCCAGCGCATCGGGCAATTGCTGCTCGATGCGCTGCAGGCGCTTGGCCTTGGCGCGCAAGACCACCAGCAGCGGCAGCAGGGCCGCGCCGGCCACCAGCGGCAGGCGCAGCATCCACGGCACGCTGAAGTAGCTGAGCAACAGAAACGCGGCGCCGGCCGTGGCCAGCATCACGCCGGCGAAGCTGGCCACGCTCCAGCTCAGGCCAGACTGTTCCAGCAGGCGGTCAAGCGCATGCACGCGGGGCACGCTGAGCAGCACGCGCTGCAGGGCCGGGGTGTCGCTCAGCAGGCGCTTCTTGATCATCGAGCTGCCCGTGTCGCCATGCGCGCCGGCCGACATGATGCGCAGGCGGCGCGCGACCCTTTCCGCTTCCGGGCCGCGCGAGGTGTTCCACGCCAGGTACACCCCCTCGATCAGCAGCACCACGGCGATGAAGGTGAGGATGGCGAATACGTAATAGAGATAGTCCATGATGCTCCCCTTAATGGTACTGGCGGGCGGGATCGAACAGGGTTTCCGGCAGGCTGATGCCGAAGGCGCGCAGGCGTTCCAGGAAATGCGGTCGCACGCCGCTGGCATGGAAATGTCCCTGCACCGTGCCATCCTCGCCGATGCCCGTCTGGCGGAAGGTGAAGATTTCCTGCATGGTGATCATCTCGCCCTCCATGCCCGTGATCTCCTGGATCGAAATGATCTTGCGCTTGCCGTCCGTCAGGCGCGCCACCTGCACCACCACGCTGATGGCGGAACTGATCTGCTGGCGCATGGCCTTCACGGGCAGGCCCGCCGAGGCCATGCTGATCATGTTTTCCAGCCGCGTCAGGGCGTCGCGCGGGGTGTTCGCGTGGATGGTGGCCATCGACCCTTCGTGGCCCGTGTTCATGGCGCCCAGCATGTCGAGCGCCTCGGCGCCGCGCACCTCGCCCAGGATGATACGGTCGGGGCGCATGCGCAGCGCGTTGCGCACCAGCGCCCGCTGCGTCACTTCGCCCTTGCCCTCGATGTTCGCCGGCCGCGTTTCCAGCCGTACCACGTGCGGCTGCTGCATCTGCAGTTCGGCCGCATCCTCGATGGTGACGATGCGCTCGGCCGTGCTGATGAAGCCGGAAATCGCATTGAGCATGGTGGTCTTGCCGCTGCCCGTGCCGCCCGAGATCAGGATGTTGACCTTGGCCTTGCCCAGCGCCTGCAGGGTGGTGCTCATTTCCTCCGTCAGGCTGTGCTTGAGCATCAGGTCGGCCAGGCGCAGGGGCTGGGCCGAGAAGCGCCGGATCGACATCACGGGGCCGTCGATGGCCAGCGGCGGGATGATGGCGTTCACGCGCGAGCCGTCGGGCAGGCGCGCATCGACCATGGGGCTCGATTCGTCGATGCGCCGGCCCACGCGCGAGACGATCTTGTCGATGATCTTCATCAGGTGGGCGTCGTCGGTAAAGCAGATGTCGCTCAGCTCCAGGCGGCCGTGGCGCTCGACGTACACCTGGCGGTAGGTGTTGACGAGAATATCGGACACGCCGGGATCGGCCAGCAGCGGTTCGAGCGGGCCGAAGCCGAGCACCTCGTCCTGGATGTCGCGGATCAGCGAGCGCCGTTCCAGCTCGTTGATGACCACATTGTCTTCCGTGAGCACCTCGCTGACGAGGATTTTCAGCTCTTCGCGGATCTGTTCGCGCGACAGGCGCTGCATGCCCTCCAGGTCGACGCGGTCGAGCAGCGCCTGGTGCGTGCGGTGCTTGAGCTGCTGGTAGCTCTGGCTGGCGGCGCCCTGGTGCGCGGCATCGTCGTTCAGGCTGGCGTCATCCTGGGCATAGCCCAGGCGGTCCCGCAGGGTGAGTTTTTCGGCAGTCATGGTCGGTCTCCGGTGTATGGGGGTATCTGGTTGGAACCTCAGGCACGCGCCAGCAGCCGCGCCACCCAGCCTTGCGCGGCCGGCGGGGTTTCGCCGGCCAGGCTGGCGGCCAGCTCCTGCAGGGCGCGCGAAACGGGATTGTGCGGGGCCAGCTTGAGGATGGGCACGCCCTGGCTGACGGAGGCCGCCACCGCCTCGTAGTGGTTGGGGATGGACTTGTAGACGTGCTTGCCATACGCTGCTTCCAGGTCGGCGACGCGGATGCTGTCGCTGCTGGCATAGCGGTTCAGGATCAGGCGGATCTTGTCTTCGCGGTAGCCGAGGCCGCGGAACACGTCGAGCAGGCGCTTGCCGTCGCGCACGTACGGCAAGGTTGCCTGCAGCACGGGGAAGATCAGGTCGGCCCGGTCCAGCGCGCGCACGCTGACGGCATCGAGGCCGCGTCCGACGTCGAGCAGGATGTAGTCGTATTGGCTGCGCGCCAGGCTCAGCAGACGGTCGATATGGTCCGCTTCGATGTCGGCCGCGTGGGCGGGATCGTCGGCGGCGGCCAGCACGCTGTAGGCGGGCGTGATCTGGATCATGCTGGCGTTCAGCAGCGAGGCGTCGAGGCGCACGATCTGCTGCGACAGCTGCGACAGGGTGGTGGCCGGCTTGTGGTCCGAGACGAACAGGGCGGCATCGCCGAACTGCAGGTTCAGGTCGAACAGCGCCACCTTGCGCTGTTCGCCGGCGGCCAGCGCGTAGCCGAGGTTGGCGGCGATGAAAGTGGCGCCGCTGCCGCCCTTGCACGAGACGAAGGCCAGCACCTGGCCCTTGCGCGTGACCTGCTTCTGCAGCTTGTCCTCGATGCGGCGCAGGGCGGCGCACAGGGCCGCGTCGTCGTCGGGCTGCAGCACTTCGCGCACGCCGGCGCGCATCGAGCGCAGCAGGAATTGCGGACTTTGCTGCGGACATTGCACGATGATGGCCAGGTTCGGATGGCGCCCGCCCAGCAGCTCCAGCCGTTCCAGCTCCGCCTCGCCCGTCTGCTCCTGCTCCAGCAGCAGCAGGTCGGGCGTGACGCCGTTGTCGAACACATCCGGTATGCTCGCCAGCAGCGCGACGCGGTCGGCCGCGCTGCGTTCGCGCAGCAAACGGGTGAGCCGTTTGAGCTGGGCTTCATTCTTCGAGACGATGACGATATTCACTTGGTACTCCCTGGTAAAGGCGTTCAGTTGATCTGGAAGCCCAGGCTTTCGGCGTGCATGACCACCACCGAGGCCGGCACGGCGATATTCAGAAAGCCGAACAGGCTGACCATCGGCGTATAGCTGACGTTGTCGATCGACACGCGCACGCTGTCGATGCAGCTGGCCGTGCGCGTGATGTCGCCGCAGGCCGACAGGTTGTCGCCCGGGTCGAGTGGCGGCAAGGTCACTTCGGCGCCGCTCTTGTTCAGGTAGCTGATGGTGATGTTCGCGGCCGTCAGTTCCGGCGCGGCCGGCAGGGCCGTGCCGCCGAACAGGGCCAGGGTCTTGATGGCGGCGGTCTGGTCGATCCAGCGCACCACCGCTTCGCGCGCGGCGCGGCGGCTCACTTCCTGCACCGTGTTGTACAGGAACAGCATGCGGCCGAATTCCAGGATGCCGAACAGCAGAGTGAAAAACAGCAGCGCCACCAGGGCGAATTCGACGGCGGCGGCGCCGCGCTGGCGGCCGGCCCGGGGGGCAAGTGGAAGGCGGTGGCGCATGGCGTTCTCCTTACAGCATGTAGCGCATGGTGGTGCGCGGCGAGAGCGGCGTGGCGTAGCTGCTGGCCGCGCCGATCACGAAGGGCAGGTACTGGCCCACCGACAGCGTGTAGTTGACGACTTCGACGCGGATGCCGCCCGGCGCCGTGCCATCGGTGCAGCTGCTGTCGTTGAACGCCGCGTCCAGGCAGGTGACCGTCACGTTGGCCGTGGTGAAGTCGCTGATGCCGGCGCTGACGGCCGCGTCGGCCACCGTCTGTTTGGCGGCAGGCACGCCCTGCGAGGCGATGCTGGCCTTGGCCTTGACGGACATGTTGCGCGCCGCGTCGCGCGTCGCCTTGGTCAGCGCGTCGTAGTACCAGAAGGCGCGGCCGAAGCCGAAGATGCCGGCCAGCAGGGTGACCAGCAGGGCCAGCACGATGCCGAATTCGACGGCGGCGGCGCCGCGCTGGCTGGGATGGGAAAGGGGAATGCGCATGGCCGCCTCACTTGTAGAGTTTGATTTCGGAATTCGGCACGGGTTCGATCAGGCCCGCGAACTCGACGTCGAGGCGCTTGGTGCCGCCGCTGAAATCGGCTTTCATCGTCATGAAGAATTTGCCGATACCCACCGCATCCATGGCGCCACAGGAGGAGGGTCCGACGGGCGCCGTGCGGCAATCGACCAGCACCACGTTGAGGATGCGGCGATTGTTGCGGCCTGGATGGCTTGCCGACGGCGCCTGGAACGTGGGGCCGCTGGTCTGGTTGTACGGCGAAGGCGGCGTGCCGGCGGGGAAGCTGGCGCCGGCCGTGACGGGATAGCTGGCCGTGTCGAAGTAATTCGCCTTGGCCGTGCTGTACATGGGGTTGGCGTTGGCATCCGCGACGCTGTAGGCCGTGCCGGCCTTGGCTGGCGTGGCGCCATTGCTTTGGTAGGCGGGGCCATACGACCACAGCACGCCGTAGCCGGCGAACTGCGCCTGGGCTGCCGTCACGGGCGTCGTGAAGGCAGGCGGCAGGCGGTAGTTCGGCTTGCTGCCGGACAGGCTGACCGACTGCTGGCTGGGCAAGGTGCTGGCGCCCGGTTCCATCCAGCCGGTGGGCGGCGAGTTGGCGGCGCTGGCGACGCAGGGGGACCCGCCGCCCTTGCATGGATATTCCTTGATGTTGGTATCGGGCGGCGCCGTTGCTGGGTCGCATACGGAGGGCGAGGAATAGTCGTCGAAGCGCGAGTTGAGCGAAGCCGCGATCTTGCCAGCGCTCAAGCCAGTGTTCGTGTAGACCTTGCCGGAGCCGCTGCTGACGACGGCGCTGCTGCCCGTGCACATGAACGGCGCGGTGGAATTGGCGCTCGAATGCGATGCGTCGCAGGCGCCAGGGGGCGCGTCGACGGGGTTGATCAGGTAGGGATCGGACGGGCCGCCCAGCGGATTGAGGCCGAACAGGTTGTAGGTGACGCCGCGGCGGAAACCGAATTCCACCAGCTCCGTCAGGCCGCTGCCGGCGGGCGCGGCCGGATACGTGTATTGCGCCGTCTTGTTGGCCGGATCGACGGCGCACACGCCGATCGGCGTGACGTCGTTGACGAAGCGCCCCGCCACGGCCACGCCCGAGGTGCTGGTGCTGGCGATGCCGGCGATGCCCATCAGGTAGGTGGCGAAGGTCTTGCTGCCCGTGTCGACGCGGATGAAGGTCTGGCCTTGCGGGCTGGTGCGGGCGCTGGCGCCGGATGACCAGGGACCGTCCGGACTGGGGCCGAACTCGATGTTGGCAGCCGTCAGGGTCAGTGCGGTGGAAAAATCGTAGCGGTTCTTTTGCGCGATGGCGATGGCCTTGGCCTGCGCATTGTCGATGCCGGCGGCGCTTTGATTGAGTTCCACGGCGCCGGCCAGGGCGGCGCTGTCGGCGCCGTTCTGCAGTTCGCTCTTGGCGATGTACAGGTGGCCCAGGTCCAGCACCAGGCCGCCCATGGCAAACAGCACCACCAGGGTCAGTCCCAGCACGATGGCGATCGCGCCTTGCTGCCTGTCGTGCCTGCGGAATGCGGTTTTCATGGACGTCTCCTGGTGGTCTGGGGGGAATTCATCGTGGGGCTGGCACCTACTGGCGCCCGCCCACGCCGATGGCGAAGACATTGACTTGCGGTTCCGGCGCGCTGAACGATTTCTGATAGCGCTGGTAGGCGCTGGCGCCGGCCTTGCCATCGATGCCGCTGACGGGATTGGTATTGCGGTAGGCGTCCGGGTAGATGATCTGTTGCGCCTTGAGCAGGGCCACCGATTCGCCAAAGTGGGAATCGAGGACGGGCGTGGTGGTGGCGGCGCAGCCGGCCAGCAGGCATAACAGGGCGGCGCCCGGCAGGCAATGTACGGTTTTCATGGTGTTCTCCTATTTGAGGTCGAAGCCGGCGGCAGGCTGGGGCGCGGCCGCTTGCGGCTGCATGGGCGCTGCTGGCGCTGCGGGGGCGGGCGCGGGCGCAGTGCCTTCCATTTTTCCCTGCATGAACATGTCGCCGCGCGTCGGCTGGATGTACTCGTCGGTGGGCAGCTTGTAGTCGGGCGGCAGCGGCTTGACCAGGTGCGGCGTGATGATGAAGACCAGTTCCGAACGGTCCGTCTGGAAGTCCGTGCTGCGGAACAGGGCGCCCAGCACGGGCACTTCGCCCAGGCCCGGCAAGGCCTTGATATTGCTGGTCACATTGTTCTTGATCAAGCCGCCGATGGCGAAGCTCTGGCCGTCGAACAGCTGCACCGTGGTGGTGGCGCGCCGCGTCGTGAACGAGGGCAGGATGGCCGTCGCCGAGATGCCGGTGGCGGTGATGCCGATGCCGTCCTTGTTCAGGTCCGACACTTCCGGCGCCACCTTCAGATTGATGCGTCCCCCCTCGAGCACGGTGGGCGTGAATTTCACGGCTACGCCGAACTCCTTCTCTTCCAGCGTGATGGTGGGCACGCCGTTGTTGTTGGTCTGGCTGACGGGGATGAAGATTTTGCCGCCGGCCAGGAAGCTCGCCTCCTGGCCGCTGATGGCCATGATGTTCGGTTCGGCCAGTACCTTGATCAGGCCATCGCGCTTTTGCGCGTCGAGGCTGAAGAAGTTGTTCTTGCTGGCGCCGCTCAAGCCGCTGGGATTGTTGCTGAGCAGGCTGGACAGGAACGAATACGACCAGCTGCCGATGGTCTTGTTGATGCCCAGGCTGGCGCCCAGCTGGTCGACCAGCACCTTCGACACTTCGGCCACCTTCACTTCCAGCATCACCTGCTGCGGCGCGGCGATCGACAGCAGGTTGATCACGCGCGGCATGGCCGCATCCGGCGTTGCGGCGGGAGCCGGGGCGGCGCCGGCGGCAGGCGCCGCGGCGCCGGCGCTGGCCGCGCCGCTGCGGGCGCTGCGCTGCACATAGGCGTTGGCCAGCGACAGGGCCTGGTCGGCCTTGACGGCGTCGCTGACCATGCCCGACAGGATCAGGGTGTCGCCTGCCACCGTGACGTGGATTTTTTCGTTCGGCAGCAGTTCGGCCATGCGTGCCTGCAGGCTGCTGCTGTCGATGCCGACGGCCAGGTCGATGATGGTGGCGTCATTGCTCTTGTTCCACAGGATCAGGTTGGTGGTGCCGACGGAACGCCCCAGCAGGTACACCTCGTTGGGATTGAGCAGGATGACGTCGGCGATGCGCGGGTCGCCGACGGACATGCGGCTGGCGGCGAACGGCAGGCGCATCAGGGTCGACTTGCCTTCGGCCAGGCTCATTTGCGGCGCCATCTCGGTGCGGCCGGCGCGCGATTCGCTTTGCGGCGGCGTGGACTTGGGACGGACGGCCGCCCGGCTGCTCCTGGCGGCGCCCGTTTCGGCAGCGGCGGCGGTAGCGGCCGTGGCGGCGACTGGCTCGGCGTGCGCCCGGGGCGCCAGGGCGCCGATGGCGGCGATGGCAAGCGCCAGGCGCAGGCCCCGGATGCCGCTTGCTGTGCGATATGTACTCATGGCTAGGCTCCTCTGGTGCAGGTTAGAATTGTTGGGAGCTGCGTTCCAGCCCCTTGATGACATCGACGCGGGGACCGGCCTGTGGCGCAGGCGCGGCGGCAGGACGGCGGCGTGGGAGCGGCTTGGCTTGCACCATGGCGGCGGGTGCTGCCACGGCGACTTTTTCATCGAGCAGACTGGATTTGGTGGCGCCTTCCGTGTTGACGGGCTTGTCCTCGACCTGGTTGCGCAGCACCAGCGACAGGGTGCCCACGCTGCGCGCCAGGTCGAGTTTTTCCGCCTGTTCCGGCGTCAGCTCCAGGGTCACCGCGTTGACCACCTTGGGCTTGGTGTCGTCGCGGTTCGATTCCTGGGCGATGGCCAGCACGAGTATGCGTTCGAGCACGATCTTGGAAATGTTCGGATCGCGGTCCGGCGTCTTGCGGGCGCCTTCGCCCTGGGTGTTGACGAGGATGTCGACGAAGTTGCCGGGCAGGGCGAAGCCGGCCACGCCCACCACATCGTTGACGCGCACGGTCATGGCGCGCTTGCCCTCGGCGACGACGGCCGACAGGCCGCCTTGCGTGCCGGGAGGCGCCAGCTTGCCTTCCATGATCGGTTCGCCGTGCTGGATGCTGGTGCGCGTGACGCGCGTTTCCAGCAGCTTCGGATCGTTGATGGCGCCCGGCGGCAGCGCGTTCGATGGCCAGTCCACCATGCGCACCATGTCGGGCGTCAGGCGTGCCCCCAGGCTGATGTCGACCTGGGCCACGGCCACCTTGTTGATGTTGCCCGAGGCTTGGGCATTGATCCAGCGCGCGGCCACGATGACCGCGGCGAACGCCAGGATGACCGCAATGGCCATCATCGTCAGAGCGCGTGCGTTTCTCATTTTGCTTCCCCTTTGTGCTGGACCGCTGCCGGTCCGTTATGTGTGCTTGCAAGGTCGTCATCGCTGCCGAAATAGTTTTTCCATGCCCACAGCAGCACTTCCGGAGACAGTTGCGCCGCGTGGTCTTCATAGCGCGCCTGGTCGCAGACCTGCGCCAGGATGTCGCGCGGATAGCAGGCCAGCAAGGGCCGCTGGTACTGGCTGTGCAGGTGCAGCAGATAGGTGTAGGCCGCTTCGTCGAAATTGATGCCCAGCTGGGCGCAGGTGCTGCGGAACACGGCCAGGTAGTGGTAGGCGCTCAACGGACCCACGTGGATCTTGTAGCCGATGCGGCGCAGGAAGGAGTCGTCGGCCAGCTGCTGCGGCGCCAGGTTCGACGAGAACACGACGATGACGTCGAAGGGCACGGGGAACTTGTACCCCGTGTGCAGCGACAGGTAGTCGATATGCCGCGCCATCGGCACGATCCAGCGGTTCATCAGTTCCACGGGCGAGCAGCGCTGGCGGCCCAGGTCATCGATGATGAAGATGCCGTTGTTGGCCTTCAGGTGCGGCGGCGCCTGGTACAAGCGGGTGCCCTGGTCGAATTGCAGGTCCAGCATGTCGAGCGTCAGCTCGCCGCCCGTCAGCACGGCGGGGCGCTCGGCGCGCACCCAGCGGGGGTCGGATGGCACGGGGCCTTTGCTTGACAGGGTGTGCAGCATGGGGTCGAGGAAGGGCAGCACTTCGCCGTCGACCATCACGGCATGCGGCAGGGCGATGGCGCCGCTGAGCAGGCCGTTCAGGCGCTCGGCCAGGTAGCTCTTGCCGCTGCCGGCGGGGCCGTGGAAGAACAGGGCACGACCGGAATTCATGGCCGCGCCCAGCTGGTCCAGCACGGCCGAACTGGCCACCACGTCGCGGAATTCGCGCTGCACGTCGTCGCGGGTGACATGCATGTCCGCCACGCTTTGCGCCAGCACCTGGTTGCTGTAATCGGCCAGGGTGACGGGCGCGGGACCGCTGTAGGCATTGCGGCGCATGTATTCGGCGGCGCGCAGGCGGCCCTGGTCGCCCAACAGGTAATACAGGTCGGCATCGGTGCCGCTGCCGCCGTTGCGGCGCGCTTCGCACAGCTTTTCGGCGCGCATGAAGGTGAGCAGCGGTTCGAGCACGCCGGCGCCCAGTTTCACGTGCGTCGACAGGGCGGGCAGGCCGATCTGGCCGCGCAGGAAGAGTATCTTGACCAGCAGTTCGACCAGGAACAGGAAGGGCAATCCCGTTTCCTCGACCGTGCGTGGCGCGCGCTTGGCCGCCGGTTCGACGCCGCCGCCGTCGCTGCGTTCTGGATAGGTGTCAGGCATGATGGATACTCCTCGCTCGGGTGGCCGGTGATCAGAAGATGAAGGGCAGTAGGCGGTACTTCACCTGCCGCATGTAGACGCGATAGCGCACGTCGGTGGACAGGAAGCGTTCTTCGCGCAGCAAACGCGCCACCATCATGCTCATCGTTGCAACATAGGTGACGGTGTTGGCGGGCGAGGTATTGGCCAGCAGGTAGCCGCTCAGCGAAATCAGGTAGCTGGCATACAGGGGATGGCGTATCACGCGGTACACGCCGCCCGTCTTGATCTCGCGCTGCGCCGCCACCAGGCCGAAGCTGCGGTTCAGCGACAGCAGGCCGGCGATCTGCAGCAGGCTGCCGACGGCCAGCAGGTAGCGCGCGCCGGGCCAGATGGCCATGTCGGCGGGGGACAGAAGGAAGGGGGCGAAGGTGGCGCCGATGGCCAGCAGCCAGTCGCCCGCATCGGTGGAGACGCTGACGGGGGCCGAGCGCACGATGAAGAACAGGGCGGCCAGGGTTTCGGCGGCGCAGAACAGCAGATAGCTCCAGTCGCCGCTGTGCAGGAATCCCACCACGTGGGCACTGGCAAACAGCGCCCACAGGCAAGCCATGGTGATGCTGGTGAACAGGCTGGCGCGGCGCGAGTGGCAGAGGGTGGCGATGGTGTCCATGGTCAGTTCCTGGGGTGGCGGGCAGGCGGCGCGTTTCAGCGCAGACTCCACAGATGGTTGTATTGCAGGAATAGCTGCAAGCCGGTGCCGCTGGCGATGGCGAAGGCGTAGGCCAGCTTGCCGGTGGCCGGCGGCGGTTCGGCGATCGTGGCGGCGCCGCCGGCAAGGCTGTGCAGCAGCGCGCCCAGCATCATGTGATAGGTGTTTTTCAGCACCTGGCGCAGGCGCTGGCCGGCCAGCGCGGCGGCCAGGGCCAGCACGCCGCCGCACAGGAAGGTCAGCAGGGCCGCTTCGAGCACGGCGTCGGGGCCGAGGAAGGCGCCGCACATGGCCATCAGCTTGACGTCGCCGGCGCCCAGGGCGCGCAGCAGGTACATGGGCAGCAGCAGGGCCAGTCCGGCGGCGGCGCCGGCCAGCGCCTGCAGCAGTCCCAGGCCGCCGAAGGAGGAGTCGAACAGGCCGGCGCCGGATGGCACGAAGCCGTTCAGGATCAGTCCCGCCAGCGTGCCCCACAGCACCAGCCGGTTCGGGATGCGGCGCGTGCGCAGGTCGTGCCACAGGGCGCTGGCGAGCAAGGTGGCCAGCACGGCCAGGCACAGCAGCATGGGCAGGTGGGCGTTCATGATGGCAGTCCTTCCTTGCTCATGCAGGGCACCGTGGCCAGGTGCATGGCGGGTGCGGCGGCCTGGCTGCCCAGCAGCCGTCCCACCAGGCGCCATACCAGCGCCGCGCCGGCCGCGCCCACATAGCCGTCGAGCGCATAGTGCCAGCCCAGGTGGATGGAGCCGAGCAGGATCAGCACGGCGAAGGCGGACAGGGCGATCCCGGCGGCGCGGCTGACTCTCCAGCCCATCATGGCCATCAGCACGGACGTGGCCACATGCATGCTGGGCATGGCGGAGATGCCCAGCTCGCCGTTCGCGCCCTTGCTTTGATAACCCTGCCACAGCATGTCCTGCACCTGCAGGGCCCAGACGGGGACGTGCTGGTTGGCGTCATGCAGGTAGGCCATCAGCGGCGCATACGGGTCGCTGGCGTGCAGGTGGCCGTAGTAGCAGGGACCGACCGAGGCAAACAGCACGGCCAGGATGCTGCCGAGGACGATCCAGGTCAACGCAAAGCTGAGCAGGAACTGCATGCGCAGCAGCGGGCGGCGCGTATCGAGGATGAGCCAGTACAGGATGGCGTAAAACAGGAAGAACCAGAAGTGGTAGTTGAAGTTGAGCAGGCCCGTGATCAGCGGGTGGCCCAGCAGCGGCTGCAGCCTTTCCCAGGGGGCCATGCCGCCATGCAGCGCCATGTCCCAGGCGGACAGGCTGGCATCCCAGGTGTAGGGATGCAGGCGCGGGATGGCGGCCTTGAAGACGGTGAAGCTGGAGGCGAAGATGGGGATCAAGAGCATGGCCGGCAGCGCGTGCAGCAGGCGCTCGTTGCTCAGGTAGCGGCGCAGATCGTGGTACAGATAGTGGCACAGGCGGTGCGGGCGTTTCGTCACCATGACGTGGATGGTGTAGCCGCACAGGATGAAGACGGGGCCCGTGAGGATGGCCACGAGGAAGCCGGCCAGCACGTTGAGGGCGTCCGAGGCGCTGGGCAGGCTGCCGGCCAGCAGCGCCGCCGCGGCGGCGTACGGCAGCACGATCAGCAGCAGGGCGCGGTGGGTGCGCAGCGAGGCGCGCAGGGTGTTCATGACAGGGCCAGGACCACCTGGTCCTTGACGTAGACAAACAGCAGCTTGACCTGGTCGCCGAGCAGGGTGATCGTGAGCACCAGCACTGCCGCTATCAGGCCCGCCAGCAGCGCGTATTCGATCGCCGTGACGGCCGACTCGTCGGATAAACGGCGGAAGAGAGATTTCACGATGGGCCTCGCTATGCGTTCGTCAAGGTGGGCGTGCCGGGAATGTGGGGCAGCGTAGTCCGGGCTGGCGCTGGGCCGGCCCGGACAGCACCGCGTCAGGCATTGGCGGTGGTGAGCTTGGAGCCGATGGTGCTGAAGGTTTTTTTCAGCTGCGTGCCGACGATGGTGACGGCGGCGATGATCACCACGGCAATCAGGGCAGCGATCAGGCCATACTCAATTGCGGTGACGCCATCTTCTTCGCGGATAAAGTTTTTGATGAGGTTCATGACAACTCCTGGTGGTGGTTAAGGTACAGCGGTGGGTAAAACGGCATTGCAGTGTTGCTTTCTGGTGCTTTGACCTGGCGGGGTCATGGGCTCTCGCCCAGTGCCAGCAGTCCGATGATGCAGACCACCGCCATGAGGGCCGCCACCAGGGCATAGCGGTAGAACGCAGCCTTTTCCTTGCCCTGCAAATAGGTGATCAGGGCTGTCGGAAGGAACTTGTCAAAGCGCATGCTGTGCTCCGTGTCGTGGTGGGCCGCGCGGTGATTTGCACTCCGGTAAATCCACTATAGAAGTCGGCACATTGATCTACATCAGAAGAACATCCTTTTATTGCAAGGAGGAACTGCTTGTTTTTTTCGTGACAATTGTCATGGTCGAGCTGGACGCGCGGGGGCGTGCCCAGGCTGGCCATTGAGGCCGCTGGCGTCGCTGCAGGGAGGGGGAGGCGCGCGGCGAGGCAGGCGCCGCGCGGTGCTGCGGTGGTGTCAGGCGCCGGGCGGCAATTGGCCCAGCTGGTGCTTGGTGGCGTAGGCGTACAGCTCCAGGCGGTTGTACACGCCCAGCTTGCGGTAGATCGAGGTCAGGTGATTGCGCAAGGTATGTTCGGAGATGAACAGCTGGTCCGCCAGCAGCTTGGCCGGCGTGCCGCTGCCGTGCACCAGCGCGGCGATGATCTTGCGTTCCTTGATGGTCAGGCTGGCGACGGCGATGGCTTGCGCCGAGCCGCCGCCCGGCTGGGTCAGCTGCGTCAGCATGCGTCCCAGCATCGCGTGCTCCAGCCACAGTTCGCCGTGATACACCTTTTCGATGGCCTTGAGCACCATTTCCGCCGGCGCATCCTTGCTGACGATGCCGCGCGCGCCTTTGAGCACCGTCTGGTCCAGGATGGCCTGGTCGTGGCTGGCCGTCAGCACCAGCACGCGCGTGCTGCCGCATTGCGCCAGCGCGGGCAGGATGGCCAGCGAGCTGATGCCCCCCAGGTCCAGGTCCAGCACGATCACATCCGGTTGCAGCGCCTTCGCCAGTTCCAGCGCCTCGGCGCTGTCGGACGCCGTGGCGACCACGCGCATGCCCGAGTGTTCGCCGCCGATCAGCCGCTCCAGGCCCCACAGCATGGTCTTGTGATCGTCCACCAGCATGACGCTGATGGTATGGCTGGGCGGTGGCATGGCACGACTGTCATTCATATGGGGATCTCGATTTGCACGGAAGTGTTGCCCAACATGCTATGCGTGACGCGGGCCGTGCCGCCCAGGGCGGCGGCGCGCTCGGCCAGCGAGTCGGGCAGGAAGTCGGGCACGTGCGCGGCCGCGCATTCGTTGTCTATGCTGATGTGCAACGCGCCCTGCACGCAGGTCAGCTTGACGGCGCCATGGCGCGCCGACGTATGCTTGCGGATATTGCTCATGCCCTCGTTGACGATCTGGAACACCTCGGCCGCCAGGCGGTCGTTGATGTGCAGGTCGCCTTCGATATGCAGGGCGATGTCGATGCCGTAGAACTCGCGGATTTGCGTGGCCTGGCGGCGCAGCGCCACCAGCAGTTCCGGCTCGCTTTGCACCTGGCCATTCTTGAACGTGCGCGCGTAGCTGCGCAGGTCGGTGATCACCTGGCCCGACATGAGGATCAGCTTTTCCAGCTCGGGCAGCAGCGGGTTGCCCGGCGTGGCTTCGTTGCGCAGGGCGGCCAGGCCGTGGCGCAAGCCGATGTACGGCTGGATGGCCGTGTCATGCAGGTCGCGCGCGATCTTTTCGCGCTCGCGCGAGGCCGCCTGCGACGCCAGGCGGTCGAGCAGGTCGATATTTTCAATGACGGGAAACGCTTGCGCGCCGATATGGCTGAGAAACAGGGCATCCGTCTTGCTCATGCTCGTGGCGGACACGACAAAGATGCGTCCCTTGCCATTGCGCAAGGGCAGCGGCGCGCTGATGAATGCATGCGCTTCGAGCAGTTCGGCCAGGCGGGCGCCGGCCGCATCGTCATGCCGCAGCCAGCGCCCGCTGTCGGGATCGAGCATGCGCGCGCCGCCCGTCCACGGCAGCCAGCGGCCGGCGGGCTGGTTGTACAGCGCGATTTTATCGAGCGGAAAAGCAAGCAGGGGGCTGGCCGCGTCGTCGCTGAGGAGCGAACTGGTATGCACGACGCCCGTGCCCGTATAAATCACGCTGCGCAGCGACCAGACCCGCGAGCCCTTGTCCTGCATGATCAGCAGGCAACTGCGGCCATTGAAATAACTGCGGGTCTTTTCCAGCACCGAGGTGATGGTCTGGTCGACGCCGAAACGGGGATTGGACAGCTGGCTGACGTCGCGCAGCAGCGCCAGGTGGCTGCGCTGGGTGATGGCCGAACCGCCCCAGTAGGCGATCATGTAGCCGAGCGCCAGCAGGAAGGTGGTGCGCAGCAGCAGGCGCGACAGTTCCGCATCCGTTTCGCCGAACAGGGCGGTGGCGGCGAACAGGCCGGCCGAGGCCAGGGTGACGCGCGCACCTTCCTCGAAGCCCCGCTGGAACGAGGAGGTCAGGATGGCAAAGAAAAAAAACAGGAAGAATAAATTGTTGTGGCTGCTGGTGGAAAACACGATCAGCGCATACCAGGCCACGTCCAGCCAGTACAGCAGGATGTCCTGCGGCAGGCTGAAACCCAGCAGGGCCAGCAGGTAGAGCAGCAGGCTGTGCAGGGTGTACGCGGAAAAGATCAGCCAGGTGATCTTGCTCAGCTTGCCGGCGCTTTCGGGGTCGATGAACAGAGTCAGCAAGGTAGCGCTCGACAGCAGCAGGCGCATGCCGTTCACCATGGTCGTATCCATGCCGGCACCCGGCAAGCCGGATCTGAGGGGAGGATCGAGATTCACAAGCGCTCCTGGCCGTGCCCCGCATGGGCGGGCCGCGCAGGGATAGATACCACAGATAAATTCTTGTTGTTGTTGCTGCAATCAGTAACGAGTCTACGCACACGCCGTAAAGATGTCTACTGGAATCCTTTGCCCTGCGTTGCTTTTTTTTACAGCGGCTGCACCATCACGCGGTTGCGCCCGGCACCCTTGGCCAGGTACAGGGCGCGGTCGGCGGCGCCGATCAGGGCGGAGATGGCCAGCGGCTGCTGCGGGTGCTGCGTGGCGATGCCGATGCTGACCGTGACGTGCTTGACGTCGTTGCCCGTCTTGGCATGCGGAATGCGCAAGTCGGCCGCCCGCTGGCGGATCGCCTCGGCCATGCTCAGCGCTTGCTCGGCCTCCGTGTCGGGCAGGATGGCGGCAAACTCTTCGCCGCCATAGCGCGCCAGCAGGTCGGTGGGGCGCTGCAGCATGGCGGCCAGTTCGGCCGCCACGCGGATCAGGCAATCGTCGCCCTGCTGGTGGCCGTAGTGGTCGTTGTAATCCTTGAAGTGGTCGATGTCGATCATCAGCAGCGACAACGGGCTGCTGGTACGCGTGGCGCGCCGCATTTCCTTTTCGATGGCCACGTCGAAGTGGCGGCGGTTGGCGATGCCCGTCAAGCCATCGGAAAAGGTTTGCGAGCGCAAGACCATGGTCTGTTCGCGCAGCAGCTTTTCGCGGCCCACGGCGATGGTGACATCATTGATCTGGATCAGGCAGTGGCGCGGCGAAGCGGGTAAATTGATCGGTGTGACGGCGATCGCCTGCTGCATGCGTTCCTCGCCGTCGTTGCCACCTGCGGTCGCGCCATGCGTGTACAGGGCAAACGGCGCCTTGTGCAGCGTTTGCGACAGCAGCGACTGGAAATTGTCGCGCAGGGCCTGGGTGATGGCCGAATCGATGCGCTTGTGCCGCAGTTCCGGAAAGACGGCGAAAAAATCCTGGCCCAGCACGGCGTTCGCCTGACAGGCCGAGTGGCGCGCCATCCAGTTATTCCACAGCACGATGCGGTGCTGCTCATCGAGCACGATGGCGCCCAGGTTCACGGCGCCGAGTATGCTCTCGAGCAGGGCAAGTCGGTGTAAGGCATCCGGCATGATCGTCACGCCTGTCCCAGAACCTTGGCCAGGTAGCGGCTGACCTGCTGCTTCAGGTCGTGCAAGGCGGACAGGTCGAGCACGAATGCCACATAGCCATGGATCTGGTGCTTGGACAGCACGAAGTCGATATGCAGCATCAGCACGACGGCCTCGTCATCCTGGCCGCCGAACGAGGACAGGATTTCCGCGCTGGTGCCCACGTGGTACAGAGGCAGCGAACCATGCAGTTCGCTGTCGAACAGGTTGGCCAGGGTTCCGACGCAGGAATTGAGGATGATGTTGCCGATCTCGCTCATCGCTTCCTGTTCCATCTCCGTCAGTTCCTGCAGCGGCATGGCGTCGCCCACCATCAGGCGCACGATTTCCAGGCTCTTATCTTCGGGAAACATCAGGATGGCTTCGGTGGCGAAGGCGCCATCGTAATGCTGGCTGACGCCGCAGATGCGATCGCCATCCTTCTTGCTTCCCAGCAAGGCGGCCGCGTCGGCACGGTTCAGGAAGGTGATCGACGGCACCGACATGGTGACTTCTTCATTCACGATCTCGCTCATGGCCGCCGCCGCATGGCCCACCCCGATGTTGAATATCTCTACCAAGGCATCGTTTTCGAGTTCGGAGAGATTGACCATGCTCACAGTCCCAGGGAATCGATCAGCTGGTGGATGCGCGTTTCCGTGATCGGTTTTTCCATGAAGCCGACTTTCATTTCGCTGGCGCGGTTGCGGGTTGCGTTCTGCACATTGGCCGTGACGAGAATGATGTGCGTCTGCGGGCACAGCGCGCGCAATTGTTCCGCCGCTGCGATGCCGCCCATGCCGGGCATGTTGACATCCAGTAGTATCAGCACAGGGGTAACGGTCTTGACTTTTTCCAGGGCTTCCTCACCCGTCGCCGCCTCAATCACTTGCCAGTCGGCATGTTTGCTGAGGATGAACTGATGCGACATCAAACGTGAAACCCGGCTGTCATCGACAACAAGTACCTGCTTACTGTGATTCATGTGCTATTCCTGAAACGTCATATCGGTCAATCGTTCCATTTTCGCATATTTTAGAGGGCATAGAGTGTAATTGGGTGCGCAATTGCCCTAGGGCAAGGTTTTCCCGTTTGCCTGTTGTATTGAGTCGCCCCATCGGTCATGATGGCCGGCTGGCCGGGCTGGCAATCCGTTAAAATAGCGCCATTCCTCACTTTAGCCTGAATGCCATGACCCAAGACGAATTGAAGCAAGCCGTAGCCCGCGCCGCCATTGACTATGTAGTCGATGGTGAAATCATCGGTGTCGGTACCGGCTCCACCGCCAACTTTTTCATCGATGAACTGGCCAAGATCAAGGACCGCATCAAAGGCACGGTTGCGTCGTCCGAAGCGACGGCCGCGCGCCTGGCAGGCCATGGGATTCCCGTCTTCGACCTCAACGACGTCGAGTCGATCGCCGTCTACATCGACGGCGCCGATGAAATCACGGCCAGCGGCGCCATGATCAAGGGCGGCGGCGCGGCATTGACGCGCGAGAAGATTGTTGCTTCCGTAGCGAAACAGTTCGTCTGCATCGCCGACGGCTCCAAACTGGTCGAGACCCTCGGTGCCTTCCCGCTGCCGGTGGAAGTGGTGCCGATGGCGCGCGCCGCCGTCTCGCGCCAGCTGGCCGCGCTGGGCGGCACGCCCCGCTTGCGCCTGAAGGCCGGCAGCACCGAAGCATTCATCACCGACAACGGCGGCGAAATCATCGACGTCGTGGGCTTGCAGATTGCCGACCCGGTGGCGCTGGAGCAGCAGATCAACCAGATCGTCGGCGTCATCGCCGTCGGCCTGTTCGCCGTGCGCGGCGCCAACGTTTGCCTGCTGGGCATGCCGGAAGGCGTGCGTACGCTGGCCTACTAAGACGATAGCCGGCGTTCGCCGGCGTTTGCATCTGATCTACACGGCGGCCCCTTGCGGGCCGCTTGTCATTTGCGCCGCCCGGTACACGGCCACGGTGCGCAGCAAGCCACCGAGGAAGATGCCGCTGAAGCAGCCATAGGCGAGGCAGACTGGCAGGCTGAAGCCGATTGCATGGGCGTAGGCCGGCGCGATGGCCAGGGTCACGGCGACAGCATATTTCATGCAGAAGATACTCATCATCAAGGTCAACGGCACCCAGCTGCCGGGGCGCTGCACGCTGGCCCGTTCGGGAATGGCGACTATCTTGCGCGTATCGACCAGCGACCATGCCAGCGCCGCGCCGGCCAGGGCGCCGATTGCCCAGGCGAATGGCGCGCTGCCGGCCAAGCCGAAGCTGCCATGCACGCCGCTCAGGGACAGGGCCAGCATGACCAGGGGAATGATGCACAGCTTGCGCAAGGTTACTTCGCGCGCGCGGCTGGCCAGCACGCCGCGGTACACGAGGAAGCCCAGGATGGCCCAGACATACAGGGGAGTGTGGCTGAAGATTTGCTGCAACATGGTGTCCGCCTTGGAATGAGGTTGTCGATGGCGTACTGTGCCAGCCGGCGGCAGGGGCGGCGAGCGGGGTGCGACGAAACGGGGAAGGTAAGCCGTGAAACAGCATCAGGCTGCGTGAAACGGGGAGGGGAATGCTACCCGTGGCGCGGCGGCCACGGACATTCAAAGCGAAAAACTTACTCGGTAGGGGGGACGTAACCCATGGCCGCATCGGCGCCATCACCGAAGAAATGCTTTTCCATCTGCGTGGCCAGGTATTTGCGGGCGCGCGCGTCGGCCAGGTTCAAACGGTTTTCATTGACCAGCATGGTCTGGTGCTTGAGCCAGGCGGCCCACGCTTCTTTCGACACCGATTCGTAAATCTTCTTGCCCAGTTCGCCCGGGTACGGCGGGAAATCCAGTCCTTCGGCTTCCTTGTTGAGTTTGATGCAGTGGATCGTGCGGGCCATCTGTGCTCCTGAATCAGTGTAGAGATAAAGCGTGATTATAAGGTACTTTGCGTGTCTCCTCGCGGGGCCGTCGCGGCCTGGCCACGCGCCGTTTGCCGCGCCCTTGCGCTGGATCAAATTTGATCTGCGCCGCCCTAGCTAGTAAGATGCCTTGTCGCGCCAGCCGCTGGCTGCGCCTCTTCCAAGCAAGTAGTAATAATTAACCAATATGGAATCCCTATGACCTCAGTGAAAGTCCATGGCATCGATGTCAGCAATACAGGCAGCTTCGCGCTGTTTGGCGGCATCAACGTGCTCGAATCGCGCGATCTCGCCATGCGCGCCTGCGAAGAATATGTGCGCGTCACGCAAAAACTGGGCATTCCCTATGTGTTCAAGGCCAGTTTCGACAAGGCCAACCGTTCCTCGATCCATTCCTACCGCGGCCCGGGCCTGGAAGAAGGCATGCGCATCTTCCAGGACGTCAAGGCGGCGTTCGGCGTGCCCGTGATTACCGACGTGCATGAGCCATGGCAGGCACAGCAGGTGGCCGAAGTGGTCGACGTGCTGCAATTGCCCGCCTTCCTGGCGCGCCAGACGGACCTCGTCGTGGCGCTGGCGAAAACGGGTAAAGTGATCAACATCAAGAAGCCGCAATTTTTGAGCCCTGGCCAGATGGCCAATATCGTCGAGAAATTCAAGGAAGCGGGCAACGACCAGTTGATCCTGTGCGACCGCGGCACCTGCCTCGGCTATGACAACCTGGTAGTCGACATGCTGGGATTTGGCGTCATGAAAAAGACCTGTGACGACTTGCCGATCATTTTCGATGTCACGCATGCGCTGCAGCAGCGCGACCCCGGTGGCGCCGCCTCGGGCGGCCGCCGCCAGCAAGTGGCGGACCTGGCCCGCGCCGGCCTGGCCGTCGGCATCGCCGGCCTGTTCCTGGAAGCCCACCCTGACCCTGACAACGCCCGCTGCGACGGCCCCAGCGCCTTGCCGCTGGACCAGCTGGAACCGTTCCTGGCGCAGTTGAAGGCGCTCGATGACCTGGTGAAATCGTTTGCCCCGCTGAACATCAAATAATTGATTATCAAATATTGATATTGCGCAAAGAAAAAGCCCGGCATGCCGGGCTTTTTCACGTGTTACAGGGTTTTAATTAGGACTTGCGATTTGCGTTGCCAGTTATACATATGCTGGCGATCCTTCGGCAAGTCGTCGACGGTGGCCGGCACGAAGCCGCGTTTCTTGAACCAGTGCGAGGTGCGCGTGGTCAGCACGAACAGTTTGTTCAGGCCGGCGGCGCGCGCGCGGTTTTCCATGTGTTTCAGGATACGCTCGCCGTCGCCCTGGGCTTGCACTTCCGGATTGACGGTCAAACAGGCCATTTCCGCCATTTTTTGCGCCGGGAACGGGTACAGGGCGGCGCAGCCGAAGATCACGCCGTCATGCTCGATGACGGAGAAGTAATCGATTTCGCGTTCGATCAGCTCGCGGCCCCGCTTCACCAAAGTGCCGTCCGCTTCCAGCGGTTCGATCAGTTTGATGATGCCGCCCACGTCCTCGATGGTGGCCTGGCGCAGGCTTTCCAGGTTTTCGTGGCTGATCATGGTGCCCACGCCATCATGGGTGAACAATTCCAGCAGGGCCGAACCGTCCATCGAGAACGGTACGATGTGCGAGCGCTCGACGCCGTTGTGGCATGCCTTGACGCAATGTTTCAGGTAAAACGCCGTGGCGTCGGGCAGGAAGCCGGCCATCAGCACGGCTTCGGCCTGGTGCGACGACAGTTCGCGGATTTCCACGCCCGTGGCGTCTTCCATCATCGGCGTTTCGGTAATGAAAATCAGCTTGTCCGCGTGCAGGGCGATGGCGGCGCTGCACGCCACGTCTTCCATGGTCAGATTAAACGCTTCGCCCGTCGGCGAGAAGCCCAGCGGCGAGAGCAGCACCAGGCCGTCCGAACCGAGGATGGAGTGGATGGTTTCGGCGTCGACCTTGCGCGTGATGCCCGTCAGCTCCAGGTCCACGCCATCGATCACGCCCAGCGGGCGCGCCGTGATGAAGTTGCCGGAAATGATACGGATGGCCGCATGCGACATGGGCGTGTTCGGCAAGCCCTGGCTGAACGCGGCCTCGATATCGAGGCGCAGCTCGCCGGCCGCTTCCTTGGCGCATTCCAGCGCGGCGATATCCGTGATGCGCACGCCGTTGTGAAAACGGCCTTCGACGTTACGCAGCGCCAGTTGTTCCGCCACCTGCGGCCGCGAGCCGTAGACGACGGTGACATTGATGTCCAGCGCATGCAGCAGGGACAAATCATGGGCCAGCACCTGCAGCGCCCCGGCGCTGACGAGTTCACCGGGGAAGGCGACCACGAAGGTCTTGCCGCGAAAGGCGTGGATGTAGGGCGCGACGGAGCGCAGCCATTGGACGAATTGGGTAGGGTTTTCCATTAAGCGCATTATAATTCGCTGCGCGATGTGCGCGCTTAAAATACCTGTAAAAAACAATGTCTTCAGCCAGCAATAAGTCTTCCCCTCCTTCCACCGTTGCAAATGTGCCCGCCAGCGGGGATGTTGCCATGCCTGCCGCCACGCCTGCGCAAGGCCGATCACGCCCGCCCGTGAGCCAGCAAAGGCAGCAATCGCCGCGCGCGGAACAGCAGAAACAGCAACAGCAGCAGCGCGCGCCGCGTCCGCCGCGCGAGGGGCAGGAAAGCCGCGACGCGGCCCGTGCCGCGCGCGAAGCGGAAAAGGCTTTCCGCAATCCGCTGCCGCCGATTACGTATCCGGAAGACTTGCCCGTCTCGGGCCGGCGCGAAGAAATCGCCAAGGCCCTGATGGACAACCAGGTCATCATCGTCTCGGGCGAGACGGGTTCCGGCAAGACGACCCAATTGCCGAAGATTTGCCTGGAACTGGGACGGGGGCAGAAGGGCCTGATCGGCCACACGCAGCCGCGGCGTATCGCCGCTTCCTCGACGGCCAAGCGCATCGCGCAGGAGCTGGGCACGCCGCTGGGCGAAACCGTGGGCTTCAAGGTGCGCTTTGCCGACACGCTGACCAAGGGCGCGTCCGTCAAGCTGATGACGGACGGCATCTTGCTGGCCGAGACGCAGACCGACCCGTTGTTGAAAAATTACGACACCATCATCATCGATGAAGCGCACGAACGCAGCCTGAACATCGATTTCCTGCTTGGCTATCTGAAACAGCTGCTGCCGCGCCGGCCCGATCTGAAAATCATCATCACCTCGGCCACCATCGATGCCGAGCGCTTCGCGCGCCATTTCGGCACGCCGGAAAAACCCGCGCCCGTGATCGAAGTGTCGGGCCGTTTGTACCAGGTGGAAGTGCGCTACCGCCCCGTGGAACGCGAGCAGGTGGCCATGCCGGGTGCCGCGAACGCGGACAAGCCCGGCCAGAGAACGGCTGCCGCGCGCGAAAAGCGCGACCTGATGGACGCCGTCGTCGATGGCGTGGAAGAGCTGTGCCGCATCGGCTCGGGCGACGTGCTGGTGTTCTTGCCGGGTGAGCGCGAAATCCGCGACTGTGCCGAAGCGCTGCGCAAGCACCATCCGCCGCACGTGGAAATCCTGCCCCTGTTCGCCCGCCTGTCGGCCGAAGAGCAGGAGCGCGTGTTTAAAACCAGCAATGCGCGCCGCATCGTGCTGGCCACCAACGTGGCGGAAACCTCGCTGACGGTGCCCGGCATCCGCTATGTGGTCGACGCGGGCCTGGCGCGCGTGAAGCGCTACAGCTACCGCAATAAAGTCGAGCAGCTGCAGGTCGAGCCGATCGCCCAGTCGGCCGCCAACCAGCGCGCCGGCCGTTGCGGCCGCGTGGCCGATGGCGTCTGCATCCGCCTGTACGAAGAGCAGGATTATTTGCTGCGCCCCAAGTTCACGGAGCCGGAAATCCTGCGTTCCTCGCTGGCGGCCGTCATCCTGCGCATGAAGTCGCTGCACCTGACGGATGTGGAAACCTTCCCCTTCATCGAGCCGCCGCTGGCGCGCGCGGTGGCCGACGGTTATCAACTGCTGCAGGAACTCGGTGCCGTCGATGAAGTCAACAAACTCACGCCGCTGGGCAACAAGCTGGCCAAGCTGCCGCTCGACCCCCGCGTGGGCCGCATGATTTTGGCCGCGCTCGATAACGCCTGCCTGACGGAAGTGCTGATCGTCGCTTCCGCTTTGTCCGTGCAGGACCCGCGCGACCGCCCGATGGAGCACCAGCAGGCGGCCGACGAGGCGCACAAGAAATTTGCCGATGAAAAGTCGGAATTCCTGAGCTATTTGAAAATCTGGCGCTGGTTCGAATCCGCCATCGAGCACAAGAAGACCAACCGCCAGTTGCAGGACAATTGCCGCACGAATTTCCTGTCGCAGATGCGCTTGCGCGAATGGCGCGACGTGCACTCGCAGTTGTTGACCATTGTCAAGGAACAGGGCTGGCGCCTGAACGAAGCGCCCGCCACCTATGATAATCTGCACATGGCCTTGTTGACTGGCTTGCTGGGCAATATCGGCTTCAAGGGCGAGGACGAGCCGGGCGCGGGGTATTTGGGCGCGCGCGGCATCAAGTTCCACATCTGGCCTGGTTCTTCGCTGCTGAAAAAACCGGGCAAGTGGATCATGGCGGCCGAGCTGGTCGACACGACGCGGCTGTACGCGCGCTGCGTGGCGCAGATCCAGCCCGAGTGGCTGGAAAAAGTGGGCGAGCACCTGCTGAAGAAATCGTGGGGCGAACCGCGCTGGGAAAAACGCTCGGCGCAAGTGACGGCGTCCGAACGGGCGACTTTATATGGACTGGTGGTGTACAGCCAGCGCCGCATCAATTACGGCAACTTCAACTTGCCGGAAGCGCGCGAAATCTTCATCCGCGACGCCCTCGTCGGCGGCGACTTCGACACGCGCGCGCCGTTCTTTGCGCACAACCATAAACTGATCAAGGATATCGAAAACCTTGAGCACAAGTCGCGCCGCCTGGACGTGCTGGTCGACGATGAACTGATCGCCGCCTTCTACGACAAGTTGCTGCCGGCGGACGTGTGCAATGGCGCCGGTTTCGAAAAGTGGCACAAGGAAGCCACGCGCGAGAATCCGAAGCTGCTGTACCTGAACCGCGAAGAGCTGATGCGCCACGAGGCGGCCGGCGTGACGACGGACCTGTTCCCGAAAACCATGTCCGTGACGGGCCTGGAAATGGGCCTCACGTATCACTTCGAGCCGGGCAGCGTGCGCGATGGCGTGACCTTGAGCGTGCCCCTGTATGCGCTGAACCAGTTGCCGCGCGAGCGTTGCGAATGGCTGGTGCCGGGCATGCTGAAGGAAAAAGTGCACCTGCTGCTCAAGTCCTTGCCGCAAAAGCTGCGCCGCCACTGCGTGCCGCTGCCTGATTACGCGGCCAAGTTCTGCGAGCGCGTGCATGAAGCGGGCGTGTTTGGCCGCGGTGACCTGATCGATGCCATCATCCTCGACATCCGCACGCAAATCACGATCAATGTGCTGACGACGGACTTCAAGCCGGAAACCCTGCCTGCCCATCACTTCATGAATTTCAAGGTGATCGACGAGCATGGCCGCCAGCTGGACATGGGCCGCAACCTGGCCACCCTGCAGGCGGAATTCGGCGGCCAGGCGCGCCAGAGTTTCCAGAAGCTGGCCGAAGTGTCGGGCGTCTCGGGCACGGGTACGCCCGGCGCCAAGGTGGCGGGCGCGCAGGTGGCGTCGCGGCTGCAGGCGCAAGCGCAGGGCGCCGCCAACGCGGCGGCCGGCAAGGGTGGCGCGCCGGCCAGGGGCGCTGCCCCGGCCCCGGCATCCCCGAATGCCACCGTCTCGCAGCACATGGGTTTGACGGCCTGGACCTTCGGCGAGCTGCCGGAGCTGCTGGAAATCGTGCAGGGCAAGCTGACACTGATCGGTTTCCCCGCCCTGGTCGACAAGGGCACGCATTGCGACCTGGAAGTGTTCGACGACCCGACCGTGGCCGCCCGTACGCACAAGGTCGGTTTGCGCCGTTTATTTGCGCTGCAGATGAAGGAGCAGATCAAGTACGTCGAGAAAAGCATTCCTGGTTTACAGCAGATGGGCATGCAATTCATGGCTCTGGGCTCGCAGGAAGAGCTGCGCGAGCAAATCATCAACAAGGCGCTCGATATTGCCTGCTTGCAAGATCCGCTGCCGCTGGACGCCGCCTCGTTCGCCAAGCGGCAGGCGGAAGGCAAGTCGCGCCTGGTCTTGCTGGTCAATGAAATCGCCCGTTTGCTGTCGCAAGTGCTGACGGAATTCCACGGCTTGCCGAAGCGCCTGCAAAATATTCCTGCCGCGGCCGCATCCGATATCCAGGCGCAGCTGCAGGGCCTCGTGCATAAACGTTTCCTGACGGAAAACGAGTACACGCAACTCGCGCATTTCCCCCGCTATCTGAAGGCGATCAATGTGCGCCTGGAAAAACTGCGCGCCGATCCCGCCCGCGACACCAAGTTGATGGCCGAATGGCAATCGGCGGCCGCGCCGTACTTGCGCCAGGCCAAGGACCGCCAGGCCGGCAAGAACACGGATCCGAAACTGGTCGACTTCCGCTGGATGCTGGAAGAGCTGCGCGTGTCGCTGTTTGCGCAGGAGTTGCGCACGCCGATGCCGGTGTCTGCCAAGCGGCAGCAGAAGGTATGGGAATCCATGCAGCGGTGATGGCACCTCTATAAACCTAGAGGCGCCGTGACGCTAACGATGGTCAGCAATGTAGCTAATCCCACCTTCGTTTATCCTATTCATCGTCGCTGAGTGATGAGCGCGAGCCGCTCTGGCTGCCCGTGCCGGCGCGGCTGCCGCTCATGGAGGTGCCGGACATGCTGCCTTCGCTGCCCGATTGCAGGCTGGCGCCGCCGCGCAGGTCGCTGCCGGATGGCATGCGGCTGCCCGCCATGCTGCCGTAGCGCGTGCCGCTGCCATAGAAGGCTTCCATCTGCTGGTTCCAGGCGTCGCTGCCCATGTCGGGCCAGTTGTTCTTGTCGAAGCCGGGCGCGTCTTTCAGCTGGCTTTTGTCCACGTTCAGCAGGAAGCGCTTGTTGACGGTGTCCAGCGTCAGGCGTTCCCAGGGCACGGCAAACAATTTGTCGCCCATGCCCAGGATGCCGCCGAAGGACAGCACGGCATAGGCGATCTGGCCCGTGCGCATGTCGAGCATGATTTCCTTGATATCGCCCAATTCCTCGTCGTTGTGATTGTAGACTTCGTCCCCGATCAGGGTATCGGCGCCCATCAGGGCCGGCCCGGGGCCGTCGTGGTTGCGGTACATGCCCAGGATGTCGCGATCCAGGTAGCTCATGGTGTTCTCTCCTCGTGAAGTGCTGATCGAACACCCAGATTACGCATGCACACAGGGTCGCATTTGATCTGCCTCAATGGTGCCAAGGGCACTTTTATCCGTGCGCAAACGTACGGTGCCGTGGTCCAATTGCGGTACTCTATGCGTTCTACGGAGGAGGCCGCACATGCTGACGATGCAACGATGCACAGGGATGAACTTGCGGGTCGCTCCACCACGACAGCTGCGCTGCAAGCCATGGTGAAGCCCGCCACCAAATGGCTGCGCGGGCTATTGCGCGCCGGCAAGGCGCAGCAGCGCACGGCGACCAAGCTGGCCAAGGTGCTGTTCGGGCCCGTGCCGGCCAAGCCCAGGGTCCGCAAGGCAGTGAACAAAACCGGTGCCAAGGCCAGGCCGACGCCGCGCGCCCGACCCGCCAGCGACGCGCTGCCGTCGCTGGCGCCGTTTGCCACGCCCCTGTCGCCCCCGCGCGTGCGCAAGCGAACGGCGCCCCCGCCGGGCAAATGGCTGGCCGCCCACTATGCGCCGCTGCCGGAGCTGGGGCAGTTGCCGGGCCGGCGCCTGCCGTATTTCCTGTACCTGCCCGAGAAGGCGCCCAGCGCCGCCATGCGCAGCCGGGGCCGGCCGCTGCTGGTGATGCTGCACGGCTGCGAGCAGAGTGCCACGCAGTTTGCCGAAGGCACGCGCATGAACCGCTTGGCCGAACGCAAGGGCTATGCCGTGCTGTATCCGCAGCAATCGCTGCGTTCGCATGCGCGCCGCTGCTGGAAGTGGTACGACAAGCTGACGCAGGAGGGCGGCGGCGACGTGCGCCTGATCGTCGGCGCCATCGAGCAGGTGGCGGCCCGCCATGCGATCGACCGCGCGCGCATCTATATCTGCGGCATTTCCGCTGGCGCCGGCATGGCGCATATCGTGGCCCTGAACCATCCGCATCTGTTCGCCGCGCTGGGTCTGCATTCGGGGCCCGTGTTTGGCGCCGGGCATAACCTGATCGGCGCGCTGGGCGTGATGCAGCATGGCGCCGCCGCCCGCTTGGACGCGGCCATCGATGAAGTGCTGGCGCGCCAGCCCGCGTTCCCCGGCCTGCCCACCATCCTGCTGCAGGGGCTGGCCGACAAGGTGGTGCGGCCCATTAACCAGACGCAGCTGGTGCGCCAGAGCGTGCGCGTCAACCGCATGCCTGCCGACACGCTGGTGACGGCGCAGCGCCTGCCCGGCGGCGCGGCGGGCGGGCGCAATCCGGCCCATGCTTATGCGCTGCACGATTATCAGGTGGGCAAGCAGGTGCTGCTGCGCGTGGCGCAGGTCGAGCACCTCGAGCACGCGTGGAGCGGCGGCGACGCCAGCCTGCCGTTCAACGACAAGGCCAGGCCCGACGCCAGCAAGATGCTGCTCGATTTCTTCGCCGGCCACCGCCGCCGCTGAGCCGCCGCGCCGCGCGCCGCAACGGCGCGGCAGGGCACTGGTACGCATCGCTCTTTCCTTCCCCGCATGCCCGCTGCCGCGCGCCGGCATGCGGGCCGCGCCCTTTTCAGCCCGGGTACCATTGCCGCCATACCATGCGCATTTTCATAAGTGGTATTGCTGCGGTATTTAAAAATCACAAAAACAGGCGTCAAAAACCCTAACTGGTATACAATTGGTACACGTTTTCAGTGTGAGACGTGTCTGCCGTCCCATGCCCCGACGGCGGGCACGCACTGACGGCAGCCACCCACGTTACGGAACGCGCCATGTCCATCAAGTCCAGGCAGTTGCTGTGTTTTTTTGCGTTTTTTCTCGTTTTTGAGTTGAATATCTATCTGTCGAACGACATGATCATGCCGGCGATGCTGGGCATCGTCGACGAATTCAAGGCGGAGGAAAAATTCGTCCCCCTGGCCCTGAGCCTGTATTTGCTGGGCGGCAGCTCGCTGCAGATATTCCTGGGGCCTTTGGCCGATACCATCGGCAAGCGCAAGCTTGTGCTCACCGGCAATACCTTGTTCCTGCTGGCGACCTTGGCCGTACCGTTTGCCACTTCCATCGAGCAATTTCTCGCCGTGCGCTTCATCCAGGGCATGGGCTGCTGCTTCATCTTCGTCGGCTATGCCATGATCCATGAACTGTTCGACGACATGGCGGCCGTCAAGCTCAGCAGCATTCTGTCGAGCACCACCATCCTCGCGCCCCTGGCCGGCCCCATCCTCGGCAGCGCCATCATCAGCCGGCTGGACTGGCGCTATGTGTTTTTCCTCTCCGGCCTGCTGGCGCTGCTGTCCCTGCTGGGCCTGTTCAAGACCATGCCGCGCACGGCGCCGGCGCGGCCGCGCCTGGACCTTGCCGCCATCGTGCGCAGCTATGCCGCCATTTTCAGCAACGGGCGCTTCATGTTCGGCATGTTCACGGCCGGGCTGGCCACCGTGCCCCTGACGGCCTGGATCGGCTTCTCGCCCATCTTCGTGCTGCAGGAAATGGGCGCGTCCTACGCCACGTATATCGCGCTGCAATGCGTGATTCTGTCGGGCTTCGTGATCAGCAGCATCGCCATCCAGCGCCTGCGCCAGGATTTTCCGCTCGTCCATCTGCTGCGCCTGGGCGGGCTGATCGCGGCCGCCGGCATGCTCGGTGCGGGCCTGGGCCGCCATCACGTCGACGTGTTTGCCGCCTGCATGTTCGTCTATTCCATCGGCTTCGGCCTGTTCAACGGCGCCCTGATACGCAGCGCGATCACGGCCAGCAAGGAATCGATGACCTTGACGACGGCTGCCATGAGCTTGCTGTACTGCATTTATCTGTCCGCCTGGCTGCAGTTGTACAACGTGCTGTGCCAGCGCTTCGGCTATTCGCTGGAAACGTATGCGCTGCTGAATATCCCCGTCATCGTGGTCATCACGGCCTGCCTGCTGTTGTTTACGCGGGGCATGGCGGGGCGCCGGGAAAGCGGGGTGCGGCTGGCCCGGCACTGATGGCGCAACGATGCGCATGTTCCCGACCTTGTTTTACCTCCTGCGACGTTTATTGACACTCTCCTGCGGAAAATGGTGCGCCCATGAAAATAGATGACCTGGCCTCGAAACACGATCAAGCAAAGATTTTCAACCTGGAATACGAGTTCCGCATTCACCGGCTGAAACTCGATTACATCACTCTGGCCGATATCCGGCCCCCCGGCATTGATTTGGCTCAACTGGCTGCGGAGCACCAGGCGGGCATCGCGGCCCTGCGCAGCTTCGTCGCCGGCAATTTTACGCATTTCAATGCCGCAAGCTGTTCCTCGCTCAGCTGCATCCCCACGCGCGCGCTCGGCGACGACGAGCGCTACCTGCACCGCATCTGGATGGGCGGGCCGCTGCCGGCCATCGCTGCCGAGGCGATCGGGCAGTGGGGCGCGGCGCTGGAAGAAGTGCGGCACAACGGCGGCGCGCCGTATGTCTCCATCCTGTGGGTGTGGGATGCGCAGCAGCTGCGCAATGACGAACGCTTCAGCCCCACGGGCGGTGCCGGGCGCTACACGATAGGCCGCTACGCCATCGGCGGCACGACCCTGCACATCAACTCGCTGCGCGCGCTGGCGCTCGATTTCGCGCCGGCCCGCTTCGATATCCTCGACACCCTGCATACGCAGCGCTACTTCGCCACCCTGTCCGATTATTTCCGCATCCTCATCATGTGCGAATACGGCGGCATGTACATGGATGTCGATACGATCCCGCACAATCCGGCGACGATTTTCCTGATGAAGCCGGAAGTGCCCGACTATTTCCAGCATGGGGAAGGCGAGGGCGAAGCGCGCCGGCATGTCAGCTGGATGAATCTGTTTCTCGATGAAACGGGCATGCTGATCGCCAAGAAGAACGACGCCGCGCTGCGCGTGATCCAGCGCAATGTGAATCTCGCGTATGCTGGCATTGAAGAGGCAATCCCCCGTTCCTGCCCGCAATTCGAGGCGCAGCTGTTTGGCCAGTTCTATGCTGAATGGAAGAAGAATCTGGGCGTGACCGTGCTCAGCCATGCCGAGTTCTACCAGCGCTATTGCGTGCTGTACGACGGCGTGCGCGAAGCGGTGGCGGGCGGCATCCGCGGCATGCGGCTGCTGGACGATATCATTACCGGCATGCACATCCCCTTGAGCGACGAGGAGCGGCGCGCGTATGCGCGCTGCGTGGCCCGGCTGGACGACATCGGCTGGCAACTCGACGATCCTTTGATCTTGCCCAATATCGTCGACGTGTTCGACATCGAGGAAGTGCCGCGCATGGCGTATGCTGCCCAGCTGCGGGCGGATATCGACCATTTTCACTATTACTCCGTGCTGTCGGACGACCCGCAGCTGGACCGCGTGAATGACGTCTTTTGCCGCTACCTGCTGGCCCACCGTTCGCAGCATATTGCCGCCGGCAATTTCTGGCGCCCCACCGTGGGCCGCCACGGCAGCCGCATGCCGGCCCCCGGCGATGCCGTCCCGCCAGGCGACGAGGCACAGGCGGGCTTGCTGTCGCATGCGCCGCTCACGCTGGTGGCGGGCGAACTGCTGGGCGACGAGGCGAAGAATCGCATGGCCAAATTGCTGTTTGCCACCAGCTATCTGGAATACTGTTCGTTTGGCAATAAACTCAATCTGCAGTTCGTCGAATTGCAGCGGCGGCAGAATATCGATCCGTATCTGGCGCACATCCACGGCCTGCATGACGAGGACGACCGTTTCATCGGCTTTTTCACGGCCGCGACGATGGCCGAGTTCCAGGCTTGCGGCGCCGAGTCATATTACCGCGATGACATGAAGGCGCTCGACGATGCGTATGACGCCTTCGTGCTCGCGCATGCGCGCGCCGACGACTGTTTCGTCAGCAGCCTGGCCATCGACGAGAAATACCGTGGCCAGGGCTTGTTCCGGCAAATGTTCCATGAAATCCGCGACCTGGCCAGTCGCAAGGGCTGTGCGCGCATCACCCTGACGGTGTGGGAAAAGAGCGAAGCGCTGCAAGTGTATCTGCACAAGGGTTTTCGCAGCGTGGGCACGTTCGACTATGCCTACAGCCTGTTCTATGACCGGCTGCATTTCCTCGTGTATGAAGGAAACTGAGGAGGGTAACTGAGGGGGCGGGGGCGGCAGGCAGCCGCCCCGCGAGGGTGCTTACAAAGCCAGGAAGGCCAGGCCGGCCACGGCCGTCGGCAGCAGGGCGCCGGCCAGCAGGCCGACGGCGCCGATCGATTCATCCTTGAAGCCGCGGCGCAGCAGGGCCACGCCGGCCGGGTTCGGCGCATTGGCGATGACGGTCAGGCCGCCGCCGGCCACGGCGCCGGCCATCAGCATGTATTTCGCTTCGTCCGTCATGCCGACGATCAGCGAACCGAGGTAGGTGAGGGCCGCATTGTCCGTGATCGCCGTCAAGCCCAGGGCGCCGAAGAACAGGGCCAGAGGTTTCAGGCTGGAAACGATGGGCTGCAGCCACCATTGCTGCATGCCGCCCAGTACCACCAGGCCGCCGAGGAAGAAGCCGACCAATAAACCTTCCTTGAGGATCAGCGGGCTTTGATAGCGCTCATACGCCTGCACGAAGCCGAGGAAGAACAGGAACAGGCCGATGAACAGCACGGGATGATGCGCCAGGGTAACGACGCCGGCCAGCACGATCATGTGCACGAGGCTGACGGCCAGCGGCACTTTCGGCGCTTCCACTTCGCCCGCTTTCGGCTTGATGTCGGAGGTGTTGCTGTGCAGATATTTGCGCAGCAATATGCTCACGCCCGTGGCATTCACCAGCACGGCGATGGCGGCTTTCCAGCCGAAATGGGTGGCCATGTAGGCGCTGTCCCAGTTCCATGTGGTGGCCACCATCAGCACGGGCGGCGCCGCGTACGAGGTGAGGGTGCCGCCGATGGAAACGTTGACGAACAGCACGCCCAGCGCACCATATTTCAGCCATTCGGGGATGCCCGGACGGAAGATTTGCGGCGCCAGCATCAGCGCGGCCAGGGTCATGGCGGCCGGTTCCGTGATCAGGGAGCCCGTCAGGGGCACGAGCGCCAGGCCCAGCCAGACGAGGGCCAGTTCCGTGCGCAGCGGCATCACGCGCGCCACGCCCTTGAGCAGGCGCTGCACGGCGTCCAGCACGGGGCGCGAGGCGGCCACGACCATGACGACGAAGACGAACAGCGGCTCCGTGTAATGGCGCGACTCGGCATACTCGATGGCCGCATCGCTGCCCGAGACAAAGGCCATGATGATGATCAGGATGAAGGCCCAGAAGCCGAACACGACTTCCACTTCGCCCAGCAGATGCAGCAAGCCCGCATGGCGGGGGTGGCGCCGCGATAATGTTTCAAACGACTTGGCGGCGAAGGTGTGGATGAGCGCAAGGCCGAAGACGATGGCGCTGATGATTTGGATGGTGGTCAAATGCGTTTCCTTATGGACGGAGGAAGCCGCCCGGTGCATTGCCGAGCGGTAAGGAGAGTGCTTATGGTACAGCAATCGATGCCAGAAACGGGGTTTTTCGGACATGGCGGAGCGGCCCCGGGCACGTTCTCTGGCAGATAAGCCTTGCCAAAAGCGGGGCCGGATAGTACTGTATATGCATACAGTATTTATCTCCCTAGCCAATTATGCAACATTCCCAATTGATGGCGTCGCCGGAAGCCTTGCATCCGTCTTTATGGCGCGCATCGCAGCTGGGCCAGGGCGCCGCGCGCTGCCTGGACACGGGCTTTGCCGCCTTGTCCGCGCAGCTGCCCGGCGGCGGCTGGCCCAGCGGCAGCCTCATCGATCTGCTGGTGCAGCAGCCGGGCAGCGGCGAATTGCGGCTGCTGGCGCCCGCGCTGGCGCAGCTGCCGGGCTTGCCCATCGTGCTGCTGCAGCCGCCCCATCCGCCGCAGGCGCTGGCCCTGGCCGCGCAGGGGCTGGCGCCGTCGCAATTGCTGTGGCTCAAAAGCGCCGGCAGCAAGGATGCCCTGTGGGCGGCGGAAAACATCTTGCGCAGCGGCATGTGCGGCGCCCTGCTGTTCTGGCAATCGCACGTGCGCGCCGACAGCCTGCGCCGGCTGCACCTGGCGGCGCAGTCGGGCAATACCCTGTTCTGCATGCTGCGCCCGCTGCACGGCGCGCAGGATGCGTCGCCGGCGCCCTTGCGCCTGTCCGTGCGCCCGGCCGCCGGCGGCATCGAGATCGGCTTCATCAAGCGCCGGGGGCCGCAGCGCGACGCGCCGTTGTTCCTGCCCCTGCAACCTCCTTCTTTATTGCTGCGTCATGCGACTCTGGATCGGCCTGTACCTGCCCCGGCTCCCGCTCGAAGTGTTTTGCCCGCGCTGGTCGGCTGACAGCCTCGGCGTGGTGCTGGAGCAGGAGCAAGTGATGGCCGTGTCGCCGCTGGCATTGGCCGCCGGCGTCAAGCCGGGCATGCGCCGCGCGGGCGCGCTGATGCTGGCGCCGCAGGCGCGCCTGCACGAACGCTCGCCCGAGCTGGAAGCGCAGGCCCTGCAGGCCGTGGCGCTGGCGCTGCTGCAATATTCGCCGCTGGTGGCGCAGGGCGAGGAAGCGACCCTGCTCGTCGACGCGGGCGCCAGCCTGCGCCTGTTCGGCGGCGTGCGCGCCCTGTGCCGGCACATCGCGGCCAGCTTGCGCGCACTCGGCTACACGGCCCAGCTGTCGTGCGCCCCCACGGCACGCGGCGCCTGGCTGCTGGCGCGCGCCGGCACGCGCCGGGGCCGCGTGCTGGGCATGGCCAGTCTGGTGCGCCGCCTCGACGGCTTGCCGTGCGCCTTGCTGCCGCCTGCGCGCGCCTGGCTGGACTGGTTCGAAGGCATCGGCTGCCGCACCCTGGGGCAGCTGCGCCACTTGCCGCGTCCGGGCTTGCAGCGCCGCTGCGGCGGGGCCTTGCTGGCCATGCTCGACGACGCGCATGGCCACGGCACGGAACTGTTCGTCTGGATCGAAGCGCCGCCCACGTTCCGCGCCAGCCTGGAATTGTTCGACCGCGTCGAGCACGCCGACGCGCTGCTGTTCGGCGCGCGCCGCCTGCTGCAGCAAATGACGGGCTGGCTGTGCGCGCGGCAATTCGCCGTCGAGCGCATACAGCTGCTGCTGGCGCACGAGCGGGGCAGGGTGGCGCGCCCGCCCACCGTCATCGACCTGGCCTTGGGCGAGGCCGTCTGGCGCGACGAGCATTTATTGCGTTTGCTCAAGGAGCGCCTGGCGCAGCTGGTGCTGGATGCGCCCGTGATCGGCCTCACCCTGGAAGCGCTGCAGGTGCAGCCGATGGCGCCGCCCAGCGATAGCCTGTTTCCCGAGCCGGGCGGCACGCCGCAGGAACGCCAGCGCCTGCTGGAATTGCTGGTGGCGCGCCTGGGCGCCGAGAATGTCTTGCAGGCAGTGCCGCGCGCCGATTACCGCCCCGAGGCGGCCAACCGGTGGCTGCCGCTGCCGGCCAAGGTCAGCGGCAAGAGCGCGCCACCCGACTTGCCGCCCGGCTTGCCCGGCATGCCCCGTCCCGGCTGGCTGCTGGCCCAGCCCATCGCCCTCTTGATGCGCGAGCACCGGCCCTTCTATGGCTCGCCTTTGAAAATGGTGTCCGTGGCCGAACGCATCGAGGCGGGCTGGTGGGGCCAGTCGCAGGCGCGCGATTATTTTATTGCGGAAGGCCTCGACCACGCCCATTACTGGGTCTACCGCGAACGCATCGCCGGCAGCGGAGAAGACGCCGCGCCGCGCTGGTTTTTGCATGGTTTGTTTGGCTGAAGGCGCTGTCCTGCTGAAACTGCCATGCTTGGCTATACTTGCTTTCTTGCGCCACGTCATACACTCACTCAATAAGGATTTTCATGTCCCAACTCTCCGACTTCCCCATCACCCAAAAATGGCCGGCCCGGCATCCCGAGCGCCTGCAGCTGTACTCGCTGCCCACGCCGAACGGCATCAAGGTGTCCATCCTGCTGGAAGAGCTGGGCCTGGCGTACGAGCCGCACCTGGTCAGCTTCGAGCAGAACGACCAGCTGTCGCCCGCCTTCCTGTCCCTCAATCCCAACAACAAGATTCCCGCCATCCTCGATCCGGACGGTCCCGGCGGCAAGCCGCTGGCCCTGTTCGAGTCGGGCGCCATCCTGCTGTACCTGGCGGAAAAGACGGGCAAGTTCCTGCCGCAGGACGCGGCCCTGCGCTACGAAACCATTCAATGGCTGATGTTCCAGATGGGCGGCATCGGCCCCATGTTCGGCCAGGTGGGCTTCTTCCATAAATTTGCCGGCAAGGAATACGAAGACAAGCGTCCGTTGCAACGCTATATCGGCGAAGCGAAGCGTTTGCTGGGCGTGCTCGAGCAGCGCCTGCAGGGCCGCGACTGGATCATGGGCAGCCAGTACACGATTGCCGACATCGCCATCTTCCCGTGGGTGCGCTGCCTCGTGGGCTTCTACGGCGCCGGCGAGCTCGTCGGTTTTGATAACTTCCCGAACGTGCGGCGCGCGCTGGACGCGTTTCTTGCCCGTCCCGCCGTCATCAAGGGGCTCGACATCCCGCAGCGCGGATAAGGTTGGCCAACTGCGGCAGCGGCCGGGCGGCGCTACAATGCGCAATCGGCCGCCCTGCGCGGCAGCTTTGATCTGAGACAATGAAATCCACCCGGCAAGATTTTCCCGGCGCGCACGGCCATGTGCTGGCGGCGCGCCTCGACGCGCCCGACGGCGCCATCCGCGCCTACGCGCTGTTCGCCCACTGTTTTACTTGCGGCAAGGACGTGCTGGCCGCGCGGCGCATCGCGCAAGGCTTGACGGAACACGGCATCGCCGTGCTGCGCTTCGACTTCACGGGACTGGGCGCCAGCGAGGGCGAGTTTGCCGCCACGAATTTCTCGTCGAATGTGGACGATTTGATCGCCGCCGCCGATTTCCTGCGGGCAAAACATGCTGCGCCGCAATTGCTGATCGGCCACAGCCTGGGTGGCGCCGCCGTGCTGGCCGCCGCCGCGCACGTGCCGGAAGCGACCGCCATTGCCACCCTGGCCGCGCCGAGCACGCCCGCCTACGTGACGCGCATGTTCAGCGAGCACCTGGAGCAGATCGCTGCCGAAGGCGAAGCGCTGGTGCAGCTGGAAGGGCGGCCCTTCCGCATCCGCCAGCAATTCGTCGACGACGCGGGCAGCCATAGTTTAAAGGAGCACATCGCCGGCCTGCGCCGTGCCCTGCTGGTGATGCACGCGCCGAACGACACGACGGTAAGCCTGTCGAACGCGATGGATATCTTTACGGCCGCAAAGCACCCGAAAAGTTTTGTCTCGCTCGACGATGCCGACCACTTATTGACGGGGCGCGATGATGCCGCGTATGTCGCCAACGTCATCGCCGCCTGGAGCGCGCGTTATATCAGCTAAGTAAGCAAGCGGTCGCCCATGAAAAACGCCGCGTCAGCAGAAGCTGGCGCGGCGCGCAGTAGATTTGGTCAGGTGTTCTCAGTCTTCGTCAAATTCGGCGGATAAATCCTTCCAGCCTTTACTAATTGCAAAGGCGGAAAATTCCTCGGGCGCTTCCAGGACGATCAGTTTCTTGTCCTGCAAGCCCAGGTCGCCGTGGCCGAAGTCGGGGCCGACGTAGCCGAGGCTGCGCAAGCGGGCCAGGATGTGGCCGACCAGGGTCTTGTCCTTGTAGGCGCCCGCTTCGAGCGGGGCGGCGAAGTCGACGTAGACGTCGATGATGCCGTAGCCTTCGTCGAAGATGCGGATGGCCTTGATGTCGTGGGCACGGCCGGAGCCGTCGGTGGCCTTGAAGGGGCCGCTGAGCTGGATGTCGGTGTCATTATTCATGCTGCCAGCATACACCAAAAGCCGGCCCCGCATGGGGCGCGCGGCGCAAAATCACCGGGCAATCCCCGCCTCAGCGCGCCTGCAGGATGGCCGACAGGCGGTCGCGCGTGCCGGCGATGCGCTCCAGTTGCGGGTAGCGCAAGCCGCCGTGGTAGTCGAGCGCCACCGTCTGGAATTGCTTGCCCTTTCTGACCAGCAAGTTGATCGGCTGCGGGCTCGTCCTGGCCGCCTGGATGGCCGCCTTCAGCAGCTTGGGCGTGTAAGCCGTGCCATTCACGGCGAGCAAGGTCGTGTTGCCCGACAAACCCGCCTGGAAGGCGGGGCCATCCCACAGCAGCTTGCCCAGCTTGCCATCCTTGTCGATGGTCAAGCCCAGAGAATAGCTCAGGTCCGTACTCTCGCCGCGCTCTTCATTGGCTTTCAGGAAGGGCGTGGGCGTGTCGCGGTAGACCAGCTTCCAGCCGGCGCGGGCCAGGCCATCGAGCGGCGCGCCGGGGCCGTGGCTCTCCAGGCGCGTGCGCAAAAAAGTGGCCCAGTCGTGCGGCTGCACGGCGTTCAGGGCCGCCACCACATCCTCGAACGTGTAGGGCAGGGGCGTGGTGCTGCCATCCTGCACGCCAAAGAAACTGCGGGCGAAGTCGTCCAGCGAGCGGCGCTCGCGGGACAGTGCGCGGATGGTGGTGTCGACGTCGAGCCAGACCAGCGCGCCTTCCATATAGTAATCCTCGTCGCGCTGCCAGCTGCTCCAGGCTATGGGGCGCCGGCCATTGATGATGGGATCGTTCGTCGTATCCTGCATGGTGCGCCAGCCGCGCCCGGGCATGACGTCGTAATGGGCCGCCGTCGCGGCAAACAGGTCGCGCATGTTGGCTGCCGCCACCAGGCCGGAGCGGGCTGCCAGCACATTGCCCCAGTACTGCGTCTGGCCTTCGTACACCCACAGCAGGCTGTTTTGCAGCGGCGTGTTGAAATCCGGCGTGTCCTGGCCGGCGGGGCGGCGGAACTTGCCGTTCCACGAATGCGCCAGCTCGTGCGGCAGCAGCGCGCGCTCCGCCTCGTTCTTGTCCCACTCGCTGAAATAGCCGGGCTTGACGCCGTTTTCGCTCGATTGCAGGTGTTCGCGGCCGATGCCGCCGAACTCGTCGCTCAGGGCCAGCAGGAAGTCATAGTGGCGGTAGTGGCGCGCGCCGAACAATTTATAGGCTTGCTGCAGCATGGCCCGGTGTTGTTCGATTTGCAGCGGCGACGCTTCCAGGCTGTCGGCGCTGTCGGCCATCACGTTCAGGTGCACGGGGATTTTGGCGCCCGGATCGAGGTCGATGCGCTCGAAATGGCGCCCCGCGAAGACGGGCGAGTCGACCAGGGTGTCGAGGTCCAGCGGCTCGAAATCGACTTGCTGGCCGGCTGGCGTGGCCGCCCGCGCGCGCACTTCCAGGGCGCTGGCAAATTCCCAGCCGGCCGGCAGGGTCAACGATGGCTGCACGAGGATGTCGCGCGCGGCGCGCCCGGCCGGATACAGTGTCATCGCATGCCATTGCACGCCCAGCATGGCACCCGTCATGGTGATGCGGCCCTGGCTCGTGTCGACGGGCGAGAGGAACTGGTATTGCGCTTCCACGCTGCTGGCGCCGGCCGGCACGTCGAGGTGAAAGGCGAACATGTTGACGGGATCGCGCCGCCATTCCAGGGGCTGGCCGTTGGCGGACAGGCGCAGGCCGGCCAGCTGGTTCAGGGGGCCGCTGGGACCGTGATTGCCCGGCACCCATTGCGGATACAGCAAGGTCAGCTTGCCGGGCGCGGCGGGAATGCTTGCGCGGATGCTGAACAGTTGCTGCGCCACATTGCTGGCGTCCACCTGCAGCACGATGGGGGGAGCCGTGGGCGAGGCGGCCTGGGCCGCAGTGGAAACGAGCAGGGACAAGGCGAAAGAGAGGAAGGCACGGGACATGGGGCGGCGGCTGGGTGGCAAACGGCGAGTCTAGCATTCTGTAAAAATTTCTTACAAATTTGAGGCCGTCTGGGGCGTTTTGCGCCAATTTCAAGGCCTTGAAAGGCGCTGGAGAGGCCGTATATCGGTAACAGGCGGATGCTCACGGTGAGGTCCGCCCCTCTTATCGCTTCATTTGAAAAGGATATTTATCATGCGTACTTTTGACCTTGCCCCCCTGTACCGTTCCGCCATCGGCTTCGACCGCCTGGCACAGTTACTCAACGAACAACGCGCCGATGCGCAACCGAGCTATCCGCCGTACAACATCGAACTGGTATCGGAAGATAAATACCGCATCGTGATGGCATTGGCCGGCTTCTCGCGCGAAGAGATCGACATCATCACGGAACGCGATTCGCTGCACGTCACGGGCCGCAAGCAGAAAGATGGCGTCGAGCGCACGTTCTTGCACCGCGGCATCGCTGCCCGCGATTTCGAACAGCGTTTCCAGCTGGCCAACCACGTGAAGGTCACGGGCGCCACGTTTGAAAACGGCATGCTGACCATCGACCTGGTGCGTGAAGTGCCGGAAGCGCTGAAACCGCGCAAGATCGAAATCGGCACCGGCGGCGATACCATCGCTGCCGCCGCTAACGTGAATGCGCTGGAACAGCGCCAGGCGGCCTGATCTGACTGCGGCGCCCCTCGGGCGCCCGGGCTAGCCTCTCCCATGCAGTAAAATACTGGCCGGTTGATCCGGCCAGTGTCACGTCTGGAGCCAGTTCGGGTCCTCCTTGATCGGCATGCAACATGCGTGCGGCAGGCAAGATTAAACCTTGCTTAAAGGCGCAAATGCCTGTTTCCAAATGGAAAAATGTTAAGCACCGCCTAAGACTCGTGGCCCACTATTGCATACATCAAAATCTCATTAAATGAGGAGCAATTCATGGAACAGCAAACGAATACCGCATCCCTGAAAATCAAACGCACCGTAGCCGCGCTGGCCGCGATCGGTGTGCTGGGTGCCGGCGGCGCCATGGTGGTGCATCAGAACAATGCCGGCGCGAATGCCGCAGCGGCCGCCGCCGCACCCGCACCCGTGGCTGCCGCCGTGGCGCCTGCCGCCAGCGCGCCGCTGGTGGCCTTGCCCGACTTTAGCCAGATCGCCGCGCGCAACAGCCCGGCCGTCGTCAATATCAGCGTCACGGGCAGCACCAAGGTGGCCTACGATCCCTCGGCCCAGGCCGGCAATGACGATTTCGGCAACGATCCGTTCTTCGAATTCTTCCGCCGCTTCCAGGGGCCGCAAGGCGGACAGCGCGGTGGCCGCGACGTGCCTACGCACGGCCTCGGTTCCGGCTTCATCGTCAGCCCCGACGGCGTCATCATGACGAATGCCCACGTGGTGCGCGATGCGCGCGAAGTGACCGTCAAGCTGAACGACCGCCGCGAATTCCGCGCCAAGGTGCTGGGCACGGATCCGAAGACCGATATTGCCGTGCTGAAAATCGACGCCAACAACCTGCCCATCGTGCCGCTCGGCCATTCGAGCGACCTGAAAGTGGGCGAGTGGGTGCTGGCCATCGGTTCGCCGTATGGCTTCGACAGCACGGTGACGGCCGGCGTCGTCAGCGCCAAGGGCCGTTCCCTGCCCGACGACAGCAATGTACCGTTCATCCAGACGGACGTGGCGGTGAACCCCGGCAACTCGGGCGGCCCGCTGTTCAACACGCGCGGCGAAGTGGTCGGCATCAATTCGCAGATCTACAGCCAGACGGGCGGCTTCCAGGGCCTGTCGTTCGCCATTCCGATCGACCTGGCCGGCCGCATCAAGGACCAGATCGTCGCCACAGGCAAGGCCAGCCACGCCAAGCTGGGCGTGACGGTGCAGGAGGTCAACCAGGGCTTTGCCGACTCGTTCAAGCTGGCCACGCCGGAAGGCGCGCTGGTGGCCAATGTCGAGCGGGGCAGCCCGGCCGACAAGGCGGGCCTGAAATCGGGCGACGTGGTGCGCAAGGTGAATGGCCAGCGCATCATCGGCTCGGCCGACTTGCCGGCGCTGGTGGGGACGTCCTTGCCGGGCGACAAGATCAGCATGGACGTCTGGCGTGATGGCAAGATCGTCAGCCTGACGGCAACCCTGGGCAATGCGGCCGACAAGGTGGCCGAAGTGGCGAAGAACGACAGCGCCGCCGGCAAGGTAAAGCTGGGCCTGGCCCTGCGTCCGTTACAATCGGATGAAAAGCGCGAGGCGGGTATCAGCGCCGGCCTGCTGGTGGAAGACGCGGGCGGCGCGGCGGCGAATGCCGGAGTGCAGCCGGGCGACGTGCTATTGTCGGTGAATGGCCGTCCCGTCAACACGGTCGAGCAGGTGCGCGACGTGGTGGAAAAATCCGCCAAGTCGGTGGCCTTGCTGATACAGCGCGGCCCCGATAAGATCTTCATTCCTGTGCGCCTCGGTTGATCTGGCGCAGGATGCAAGGTCGATAAAACAGTCAAGATGAAGGAGTAGGGCATGCGCTTATTGCTGGTAGAAGACGATACGATGATCGGCGAGGTGGTGCTCGACTTGCTGCGCGCCGAGCATTACGCGGTGGATTGGGTCAAGGATGGCGACATGGCCGATACGGCCCTGCAGACGCAGACCTATGACCTGGTGCTGCTGGACCTGGGCTTGCCGCGCAAGGATGGCCTTGACGTGCTGCGCTCGATGCGCTTGCGCAAGCTCGACACGCCCGTCCTCGTGGCCACGGCGCGCGATGCCGTCGAGCAGCGTATCGCCGGCCTGGACGCGGGCGCCGACGATTACGTATTAAAACCGTATGACCTCGATGAATTGCTGGCGCGCATACGCGCCCTGCTGCGGCGCGCCTCGGGCCGCCCGGAACCCGTTTTCGAGCACCAGGGCGTGTCCATCAATCCGCTGACGCGCGAAGTGATCGCCGAAGGCCATCCCGTGAACCTGTCGGCGCGCGAATGGGCCGTGCTGGAAGCATTGATCGCCCGCCCCGGCATCGTGCTGTCGCGCGCGCAACTGGAAGAAAAACTGTACAGCTGGAAGGATGAAGTCAACAGCAATGCCGTGGAAGTGTATATCCACGGCTTGCGCAAGAAGCTGGGCAGCGACTTGATCCAGAACGTGCGCGGCCTCGGCTACATGGTGCCCAAGGCATGAGGATGAAGGTCACGGTGACGCATTCGCTGCGCGGCCGCCTGCTGTGGTTCTTGCTGGCGGCCATCATCATGGCGGCCCTGGCGCAGGCCTCGATCGCCTACCGCAGCGCCCTGTACGACGCCGACCAGATCTTCGATTACCACATGCAGCAGATGGCCCTGTCGCTGCGCTCCGGCGCGCCGCTGGCCAACCATGCGCAAGCCTTGCCGGCCGACCCTGTCAACAACGACATGGTGGTGCAGGTGTGGACGCCGGACGGCGTGCAGGTGTTCCGTTCGATCACGCGCGCGGAATTGCCGCAGCGCGCCGTGCTGGGCTTTTCCAACGTGAAAGCCAACGGCACGACTTACCGCATCTTTTCCGTGCAAACCAGTTCCCAGACCGTGCAGATCGCCCAGGACATGGCCGTGCGCAAGCGCATGGCCGGCAGCCTGGCGCTGCGCACGGTCGGTCCCATCGCGCTGATGGCGCCGATTCTGATGCTGGTCGTCTGGTGGGTCGTCAGCGGTTCGCTGGCGCCCGTCTCGCGCGTGCGCAAGCAGGTGGCGGCGCGCCAGGCGGACGATTTATCTCCCGTCTCGGAAGCGGGCTTGCCCGACGAAGTACGGCCCCTCGTGCATGAACTCAATTTGCTGTTCGGGCGCGTCAAGACGGCGTTCGACGCCCAGCAGCACTTTGTTGCCGACGCCGCGCATGAATTGCGCACGCCGCTGGCGGCCCTGAAACTGCAGGTCTTGAGCCTGGAGCGGGCCGAATCGGAAGAAAAGCGCAGCCTGGCGATTTCCCGCGTCAGCGCCGGCATCGAGCGGGCCACGCGCCTGGTCGAGCAATTGCTGGTACTGGCGCGCCAGGAAGCGAGCGCCGCCAGCGGCGACCAGCTGCAGGCGGTGGACTTGAACGACGTCGTCAAGCGCGCGCTGGGCGACATGGCCGGCATCGCGCAGGCGCGCAAGATCGACCTGGGCCTGCATCACATGGATGCGGCCAAGGTGGCGGGCCAGGCCGATGCGCTCAACATCATGCTGCGCAACCTGGTCGACAACGCCATCAAGTACACGCCGCAGGGCGGCACGGTCGATATCGACCTGCGCGCCAGCCCCGTCGGCGTGACCTTGTCGGTGGAGGACAGCGGCCCCGGCATCCCGCCCGAGGAGCGCGAGCGCGTCTTCAGCCGCTTCTACCGCGTGCCCGGCACGGACGCCAACGGCAGCGGCCTGGGGCTGGCCATCATCAAGGCCATCGCCGAGCGCCATGGCGCGCGACTGGTGCTGGACAAATCCGAGCGCCTGGGCGGCCTGTGCGTGCGCGTGGAGTTCCCGCAAGCCGTGAAAAAATAGCGTTTTGATCATGATCTTTGGCCTGTTGCATTGACGCGCACGCCGCTGGCATATATTGTCTGCGCAATAAGCAATCAAGCAAACGGAGCGCAGCATGCAGAAGATCGGCTTTTCAGGCACCCTCGACCCCATCACCAACGGCCATATGTGGGTGATCGGCGAGGCGCGTTCGCTCGCCGACGAGGTGATCGTGTTCCTGTCGCAAAACCCCGCCAAGAAGCCGCAGTTCCCGGCCGAAGACCGCAAGCGCATCATCGAGCAGAGCGCGCGCGAGTGCGGCTGGGAGAATGTGCAGGTGGTCATCGTCAAGGGCGACTACACGGCGCGCGCGGCGAAAAAGCACGGCTGCGACTACCTGATCCGCGGCATCCGCACGACGGCCGATTTCGACTATGAAAACCTGATCCAGCAAACGAATGTGGACGTGCTGCAGGGCGCCAAGACGATCTTCGTCATGCCGCCGCGCGACCTCGGCTCCGTCAGCTCCAGCTTCGTCAAGGCGCTGGAAGGCCCCGTGGGCTGGAACTGGACCATGAAGAAATTCGTCCCCGGCCCCGCCTACCAGGCGTGGATACTCGACTGCCTGCGCAAGGAGTGGGAAGCGCTGTGGAATTACGCGACCGCGTCGCAGGCCGACATCGCGCTGGCGGACCACTGGTTCGCGCACCTGACGGGGCCGCAGGCTTACGGCGGCGCGGACCGCCACTATCACAACCTCGACCACCTGGTGCACGGTCTGTCCGAGATCCGCGTGTGGGCCGACAATACCTATGCGCCCAAGCGCGACAGCGCGCTGGTCAAGAAGGCGTTCTGGTTCCACGACGCCGTCTACAGCCACGACGAAGACGCCCTGTATTCGAGCGAAGAGGCCAGTGCCCAGCTGTGGCTGGCCAGCGGCCTCGATGCGGGCGACAACCAGGATGTGGCGCAATTGATACGCGCCACCGACCATTTCCAGGGCCCCGGTATCAGCCACGCGCTGAAAGACGCCATGCTCAGCGCTGACCTGGCCATCCTGGGGCAGGACGAAGAGGTGTACCAGGCCTACACGCAAGCCATCGTGCGCGAATACGCGCACGTGGACCCCGCGCGCTTCAACGAGCAGCGGGGCCTGGCGCTGCAGCATTTGTGCGGCAAGGCGCAGGCGGGCCAGCTGTTCGGCGATGCATACTTTGCCGACCAATACAACGAACGGGCCATTGAAAACATGCAGAAGGAAATCGCGGCGCTGGCCGGCTGATGCTCGTCAGGGGCGGGCGGCGGCATGCGCCAGCGCATCGTCGAGCCGGTCGTTGCCCCAGAAGAGTTCGCCGCCGCTGAGGAAGCTGGGGGCGCCGAACAGCTTCAGCGCTTGTGCCTGCTCGGTCTGGCGGCGCAGCCGTAGCTTGTTGTCCTGCGTCAAAGCCAGCGCCAGGATGGTGCGCGCATCGAGGCCCAGTTCCTGCAAAGCCTCGCTGACGGCTTCGAGGTTGTCGATGTCGCGGTCTTCGGCGAAATTCATCGTCATCATGCGGCGCGCAAAGGGTGCAATCCAGCCCTGGTCCGCGCCGATCAGCGCCACGCGCATGGGCAGCAGCGCCGTGCGGGGGAAGGAACTCGGTTGCTGCCATGGCAAACCGTACTTTTCACACTGGCGCGCCATGTCGCGCCACGTGTAGTCGCCCTTGATTTTTTGCAAGACGAACGGCGACGTCTCCCAGCCCAGCGCCTTGAAGACGACGCCCAGCAGGAAGGGTTTCCAGATCACTTGCACCTGCTTTTCACGCGCCAGCGCGTCGATGCGCATGGCGCTCAGGTAGCTGTAGTTGCTGCCGAAATCGAACCAGAATTCCAGTGTGGCCATGGCATCGTTTCCAGATCAGGCCGCCGCCGCCCTGGCGCGCGCCGCGTGCAGTTTCTTGAAGCTGTCGATCAGGCGCTGGTGCCGGTCGAGGCCTTCCAGCTGCATGCTGGTCGGGGTCAGGCCGAAGAAGCGCACGCTGCCATCTACCGAGCCCAGCACCGCGTCCATGCGGTCGTTGCCAAACATGCGGCGGAAATTGACGACGTAATCGTCCAGTTCCAGCTCGTCGTCGAGTTCCACTTCCAGCACCACGTTCAAGGCTTGATAGAACAGCTTGCGCTCGAGCGTGTTGTCGTTGTACTGCAGGAAGGTTTCCACCAGTTCTTTCGCTTCCTCGAATTGCTGCAAGGCGAGATGAATCAGCAGCTTCAATTCCAGGGTCGTCAGCTGGCCCCACACCGTGTTTTCGTCAAACTCGATGCCGATCAGGGTGGCGATGTCGCCGTACTCGTCGAGTTCGCTGTTTTCCAGCCGGTCGAGCAGGTCTTCCAGGCCGGCATCGTCCAGCTTATGCAGGTTCAGGATGTCGGCGCGGAACAGCAGCGCCTTGTTGGTGTTGTCCCAGATCAAATCTTCGACTGGATACACTTCCGAATAACCGGGCACAAGGATGCGGCAGGCCGTGGCGCCCAGCTGGTCATACACGGCCGTGTACACTTCCTTGCCCATGCCGGCGAGGATGCCGAACAGGGTCGCCGCTTCCTCGGCATTCGAGTTTTCGCCATGGCCGGAAAAATCCCATTCGACAAAATCGTAATCGGCCTTGGCGCTGAAGAAGCGCCACGAGACGATGCCGCTCGAATCGATGAAGTGCTCGACGAAGTTGTTCGGCTCGGTGACGGCTTCGCTGGCAAACGTGGGTTGCGGCAAGTCGTTCAAGCCTTCGAAGCTGCGGCCCTGCAGCAATTCCGTCAGGCTGCGCTCGAGCGCCACTTCCAGGCTCGGGTGCGCGCCGAACGAGGCAAACACGCCGCCCGTGCGCGGGTTCATCAGGGTGACGCACATCACCGGGTACACGCCGCCCAGCGACGCATCTTTTACCAGCACGGGGAAACCCTGTTCTTCCAGGCCCTGGATACCGGCCAGGATGCCCGGGTATTTCGCCAGCACTTCCTGCGGCACGTCGGGCAGGGCGATTTCGCCTTCGATGATTTCGCGCTTGACGGCCCGCTCGAAAATTTCCGACAGACATTGCACCTGCGCTTCGACCAAAGTATTGCCGGCGCTCATGCCATTGCTGACATACAAGTTTTCAATCAGGTTCGACGGGAAATACACGACCTCGCCGTCGGAATGGCGCACATACGGCAGCGAGCAGATGCCGCGCTCGGCATTGCCGGAGTTGGTGTCGATCAGGTGCGAGCCGCGCAGCTCGCCATCGGCATCGTAGATGTCGCGGCAGTATGCGTCGAGAATCTCCTTCGGCAGCGCATCCTTGCGGCCCGGCTTGAACCAGCGCTCGTTCGGGTAATGGACAAAATCCGCGTTGGCGATGTCCTCGCCCCAGAATGACCCGGCGTAGAAATGGTTGTTGCTGAGGCGCTCGATATACTCGCCCAGGGCCGACGCCAGCGCGCTTTCCTTGGTCGCGCCCTTGCCGTTGGTAAAGCACATGGGCGAATGCGCGTCGCGGATATGCAGCGACCACACGTTGGGAATGATGTTGCGCCACGAGGCGATCTCAATCTTGATGCCCAGGCCCGCCAGCAGGCCAGACATATTGGCGATGGTCTGTTCCAGCGGCAAGTCCTTGCCTACAATATAAGTGCTGGCTTCGCTGGCCGGATTGAGCATCAGCAAGGATTGCGCATCGGCATCCAGGTTCGCGACTTCTTCAATGACGAATTCGGGGCCCGTTTGCACCACTTTTTTCACCGTGCAACGGTCGATCGAGCGCAGGATGCCCTGGCGGTCCTTGGCCGAGATATCGGCCGGCAGCTCGACCTGGATCTTGAAAATCTGCTGGTAGCGGTTTTCCGGATCGACGATATTGTTTTGCGACAGGCGGATATTTTCCGTGGAAATATTGCGCGTATCGCAATACAACTTCACGAAGTAGGCCGCGCACAGTGCCGATGATGCCAAAAAGTAATCGAACGGGCCGGGCGCCGAGCCATCGCCCTTGTAGCGGATGGGCTGGTCGGCGATGACCGTAAAATCGTCGAACTTGGCTTCGAGACGCAGCTTGTCGAGAAAGTTGACTTTAATTTCCATGAGGTAATCCAATACTGTGCTTATGAGTTAGGCGCTATTATCCTTGCTTTCCGCCGCGGGACAAAGATTGTTCACTGCGGCCGTGCTGGCCGGGAGCCACTGGGGCAATGATGCAGGCATGATAGTTCATGGCTTTTCACCTATCGGACAGAACGTTATCTATATGATTACTCTTGCTGATATACAAAAATCGCAAGCTGTGATGGACGAGCTCGCGTCGCAGTGCGATGTTGGCCTTGGTCGTGCTGCGCGGACGTGAGTATATTGCCGCCCGCCTAAAAAAACAGCGGCTGCCCATGCTGGCGCAGCCGCTGTTGCTTCAGGCGGATACGGTGATCAGAACTTCACCCACAGCCGTCCGAAATACGAGGCGCCGTTCAGGCCGAACTGCACGCTGTCGTATTTGAAGCCGTTATCCGTCTCGTCCGCGTTCTGCGTGGTGGGCTTGACGTTGAAGATGTTGTTGCCGCCGAAGGTCAGCTTGGTGTTCTTGTTGATGCTGTAGGTGAAGCTCAGGTCGGCGGACGTCTTGGCCGCGTAGCGGGCGTTCGGTACGCCTTCGGCCGTGCCGCTGAAGGTGCCCAGGGTTTGCGGGCCAAAGTAGATGATGCGCAAGTCCGACTCCAGCTTGCCCGTGATGTAATCGAAGCCCAGCGTGGCTTTCGAACGGGGGCCGCCCTGTTCGATGAACAGGCGTTCGCGTTCGGACAGCAGCACGTCTTCAAAGCCCGTCAGCGAGGCGGGCGTCTTGACCTTCGTCACTTCCGTCTTGCTCAGGTTCAAGGCCAGGAAGGTGTTCAGGCGGTTGCCGGCGAATTCTCCCTTGTGCGAGGCCGTCAGGTCCAGGCCGCGCGTGCGCGTGTCGATGGAGTTGACGAAGAATTGCGCCTCTCCCACGCCCAGCAAGGCCAGGCGCGCGGCCAGGTCCGGGTAGTTGTCGGCATTGAAGCGGCCCGACAGCACGATGCGGTCCTTGATCTTGATGTTGTACAAGTCGGCCGTCACGGAAATGGCTTGCGTCGGCGTCCAGGTGGTGCCGAACGTAAAGCTGGTAGATTTTTCCTCTTTCAGCTTGGGAATGCCGGCCGCGTTGGCGACGGCGCCGCCGTTCGGCGCCAGCACCACGTCGGTGGGCACGCCGCCGATGAAGTCGGTGAAGGTGGACGAGAAATACACTTGCTGCAACGATGGCGCACGGAAACCAGTGCTGGCCGAGCCGCGCAGCAGCACGTTCGGCGCCACTTTATAGCTGGCGGCCAGCTTGCCCGTCACGGTGGAGCCGAAATCGCTGAATTTTTCATAGCGCAGGGCCGCCTGGGTTTTCAGGCGCTCCGTCCAGTCCAGTTCCACGTCGCCATACGCGGCGATGCTGTGGCGTTTGGCCTTGGTGGCATCGCCGGGCTGGAAGCCGGGAAAGCCCTGGCTGCCCGCATTGCCGCCCACGCCCACGCCGTCGGCATCGATGTAGGAGTTCGGCTCGCCCGCCATGATCTTGTATTCCTCGCTGCGGTACTCGGCGCCGAAGGCCACGTTCATGCCGCTCATCACCGTGTCGTAGTAGCGGCTGAAATCGGCGTTGCTGGTCAGCTGCTGGAACGAGAAGCCGCCCGCGTCAAAGTTGCTGGCGCTGACGCCCTTGCCGCCGTTCATCAAGTCGAGGTTGGCGATCGAGGCGTTCAAGGTATGGCTGATGTCGTAGCGCATCTTGTTGTAGCCATAGGTTTGCGAAAAGTCAGCATGCCATTCGCCGATCTGGCTGCGGTGGCCGATGGTGGCGTACTGGTCGTCGATCTTGCCGTTAATGAAGGGTACGAAGCCGTCCGGATACATGGCGGCCGAATTGCGCGATGGAATGTCGTCGCTGCCGATGCCGCCCCGGCCGAATGCGGCGCTGGAGGCGTCGCGCGTCTGCGCGCCGGCCGTGAAGTACAGCTTGCCCGTGCCGCTGGTGGCGTAGTCGCCATTCAGGTACAGGGTTTTGTTCTTGGACTTGGTGTCGCCGATGATGCGCATGCTGTCCGCGTCGGCGCGGTTCGAGCGGCCCCGGTCCAGGTATTCGCCCGTGATGGCCAGCGTGCCCTTGTCGCCCAGCGCGATGCCGCAGTAGGCGGAGGTCATGTAATTCTTGCCGTCGCCTTCGGAATACTGGCTGTAGCCGGCCACCGCTTCGCAGCCCAGGCTTTTCTTCAGTTCGATGTCGATCACGCCGGCAATGGCGTCCGAGCCGTACTGGGCGGCGGCACCGTCGCGCAGCACTTGCACGTTCTTGATCGCCAACAAGGGAATCGCATTCATGTCCGTGCCCGTGTTGCCGCGGTTGCGCGCGCCGAACAGGTTGACCAGGGCCGTCGTGTGGCGCCGCTTGCCGTTCACCAGCACGAGGGTCTGGTCGGAACCGAGGCCGCGCAGGGCGGCCGAATCGATCAGGTCGGCCCCGTCGGCGCCCGTCTGGCGCGTGGAGTTGAACGAGGGCGAAATGTATTGCAGCGATTGCGCCAGATCAAACTGGCCGCCTTGCTCGGCCACCCGGGAAATCGGGATGATATCGACGGGTACCATGGTATCGGTGGCGGAACTGGCGACGCGGCGCGAGCCGACCACGCTGACCGTTTGCACGGGACCGTCCGTGGCGGCCGCTTCCGTGCTTTGGGCCATGGCGGCGGGACTGAAGGCGGCCAGGGCGGCGCTGCCGTACAGGCTGATGAGGATGGCTTTACGCAAGGTGGTAAGGGTCGGCACGCAGTGTCTCCAAGTGGCTGATGAGCAAGATTCGTGACTTGATTCTAGTGCCATCATTTCAGCATTCACCAGCGATACTTTGTTTTGTTATTACAAATTTGCCGTAACTGTTGTTTCCTGGTTGATTATCTTTTTGCCGCTGCCCGGCTTGCCTTGTACTGGTGCGCAATGCTCCATTCAGGTGCTGCGCTGCACCATGCCGCCCACCCAGATTGCGTCTGCGCTGTATTGCACCTCGATCAGACACGGCTGCTGCGTCACGTGGCCCTGATGCAGGCGCAACGACTGTTGGCGGTGCGCCGCCAGCGCGCCCGCCGCCACGCCCGTGGCGCTGTCTTCCAGGGCCGGATCGCGGTGGTTGAAGTTGCGCCCCTCGTACTCGTGTTCGCCCGTGCGGCAATACACGTAGCAGCCGCTGACCTGGTGCAAGGCGCTCCAGTCGGCGATCAGTTCCAGGTTCGGCCGCAAGGAGCGCAGGGTGGTGCGGTCGGCCACTTCCAGCAGCAGCTTCGGGCTGCCGACGGAGGCGATGACGGGCGGCGACAGCAAGTGCATGTGCTGGCCCATGAGTTCGGACGGCACATATTTTTCCAGCATGACGGCCGGTGCCGGCTGCGAAGTCAAACCAATGAATAGCCCTTCCGCGCGGCGCACCAGCTGCAAGGCTTGCCCGCGCATGGCCGTGCTCACCGTCAAGGTTGCCGTGGCGCCGGGCGCCGTCAGCAGCACATGCGCGGCGGCCAGAGTGGCGTGCAGGCACAGGGGGCTGCGCGTGTGCGGATAAAAATAGTCGAGCACGATGCCGCCGTCCGCCTGCCGGTCGATGAAGACGCAGGCACTCACTTGCCGCTCGCGGGCGAAGGACTGGCGTGCCGTTTCGCCGCTGCTGTCGTTCTCCACGACCAGCGCCGCATTGCCGCCACTGGGCGCGGCGCCGAAACATTTTAATAAGTGGACGATCATGGCGGTCGATGCAAAAGGTAAAACACCAGCATAAACGAAAATAGGTACAAAGCTTCTCGATGTCTTGGCCGGATGGAGTCAAAGGCTGCAGTTATTGAGGCTTTCGTGGAATTGGCATATCAACAGATGATATACTTCCCGCATGCGGATCGATCCTGCCATTGATACATTGCTGGACCTGGATGGCTCCATCCTCGACCAGGATGGCGGTTATTGGATCAAGATAGAAGCCAGGCGGACGGAGGTATCGGATGAGATTCCTCATGGCATACGCTACTCGCTGACGCTGCATGAACCATATGGCAAACGCATTCTCGGTTACGACAATGCGCACATGGTAAAGCCGCCAAAGAAATTCAAATATGCGGGACGTATCGTGGCATTCGACCATAAACACCGGCATCCGTCAGATCAGGGCGTGCCATACGAATTCAAGGATGCGCAGCATCTCATCAATGATTTCTTTGCTGACGTGGACCGCGTTTTGCTGGAGGTGAAAAAGCAATGAAACCGATTTTTATTGGCATCATGCCGCAAGAGAAAATCCGCGAACGCGTGCTCGCCATCGCTCGCGGCATATATAAACCGGAGGAGGATGAGCCCAAGGTCTGGTTCACTTCGATCAAATCGCTGGCGGAAGTCCTGAGCGACGAAAACCGGGCGTTGTTGCACGTGATTCTGGAAACGCAACCGGAATCCATCTCTGCATTGGCTGAGATAACGGGCCGTAAACCGAGCAACCTGTCACGCACATTGAAAACAATGTCCAATTACGGCATCGTGGAATTGAAACGGGAGCGAAATCAAGTTCGCCCCGTAGCCACAGCGACGGAGTTCCGCATAGTTGCTAACTGATTTACCGGACTATCAATGTGATCTGTCATGCGACAGGCCAAAGCCAAGCGCAGGCCGGCAGACGTTCCGTGCGCCCATCAAAATGAATACTATCCGACTAGAACCGGTTACTTGATTCAGGATGAGTATATTATACTGTGTTTATGTACAGTATTGAGGTAGATCATGTGGGGCGCCGTCTTACCCGAGTATGCTGAGTTGTACTGCCTGAGCAATTTCAGCTTCCTGCATGGCGCCTCGCATGCGGAAGAGCTGGTGGCGCGCGCAGTCCAGCTCGGTTACAAGGCGTTGGCCATCACGGACGAGTGCTCGCTGGCCGGCGTCGTGCGTGCCCATGCGGTGGCCAAGCGGGCCGGTTTTCCCCTGATTATCGGCGCGCATTTTCATTTGACGCAGGCCGACGGCAGTCCGGGGCCGTCCCTGCTGGCGCTGGTGCGCGATGTCGATGGTTACGGCAACCTGTCGGAATTGATCACCATGGCGCGCACGCGGGCGGCCAAGGGGCGCTATCTGTTGACGCCGGACGATTTCACGGCGCCGTCGCCGGAGTTTGCCCATTTGCGGGGGCTGCCCGGCTGCCTGATGATCTTGCTGCCCAGCTATCCGGCCAAGGCGGAAACCGTGCGCGCGCAGGGAGAGTGGATGGCATCCACCTTTGGCGGCGAGCGCAGCTGGATAGGCTTGAACCTGCTGCAGCGGGCGCAGGATGACGCGCACCGCGGCGCCGTGCAAGAGGCGGGGCAGGCGCTGGGCTTGCCCGTGGTGGCCGTCGGCCATGTGTGCATGCACGTGCGGTCGCGCAAGCCCCTGCTCGACACCCTGTGCGCGATCCGCGTGGGCAAACCCGTGGGCGAGTGCGGCTATGCGCTGGCGCAAAACGCGGAGCAGCATTTGCGCGCGCGTTTGCGCCTGGCCAATGTGTATCCGCCGCAAGTACTGGCGGAAACCGTGCGCATTGCGGGTCAGTGCACGTTTTCGCTCGACAGCCTGCGCTATGACTATCCCGTCGAGTTGGTGCCGCACGGCCACACGCCGGCGACGTATCTGCGCGAAGAAACGTATGCGGGCGCGCGCATGCGCTTTCCGCTCGGTATTCCGGCCAACGTGCAGGAGCAGATCGAGCAGGAGCTGGAGCTGATCCGGGATCTTTCCTACGAAGCGTACTTTTTGACCGTCTACGACATCGTGCGCTTTGCGCGCTCGCAAAACATCCTGTGCCAAGGCCGGGGTTCGGCCGCCAATTCGGCCGTCTGCTATTGCCTGCACATCACGGAAGTGGACCCTGCGCGCGGCAATTGCCTGGTCGGGCGCTTCATGTCGCGCGAGCGCAACGAGCCGCCCGACATCGACGTCGATTTCGAGCACCAGCGGCGCGAAGAGGTCATCCAATATATCTACGGCAAATATGGCCGCGAGCGGGCCGCGCTGGCCGCCGTGGTGATCAGCTACCGGCCCAAAAGCGCCTTGCGCGACAGCGGCCGGGCGCTGGGGATCGACCTGGCCATCGTGGAAAAGGTGGCCAAGGCGCATCGCTGGTTCGACGGCAAGCGCGATCTGCTGGAGCGCCTGGCCGAATGCGGGCTCGACCCGGAGGCGGCACTGTCGCAGCAGTGGGCGGGCCTGGCGCAGCAATTGCTGGGCTTTCCCCGCCACCTGTCGCAGCATCCGGGCGGCTTTGTCATCGCGCAAGGAAAATTGTCGCGCCTGGTGCCGATCGAAAACGCCAGCATGGCCGAGCGCAGCGTCATCGAGTGGGACAAGAACGACCTGGAAGAACTGGGCTTGATGAAGGTCGACGTGCTGGCGCTGGGCATGCTGTCGGCCTTGCGCCGCGCCCTGGAACTGGTGAGTGGGCGGCGCGGCGAGGAATTTCGTTTGCAGGATATTCCCGCCGAAGACCCCGCTACCTACGACATGATGTGCGAGGCGGATACCATCGGCGTGTTCCAGATCGAGTCGCGCGCGCAGATGAGCATGTTGCCCCGGCTGCGGCCCCGTGAATTCTACGACCTCGTCATCGAAGTGGCGCTGGTGCGTCCCGGGCCCATCCAGGGCGGCATGGTGCATCCGTATCTGCAGCGGCGCCAGCAGAAGGAGCCGGTCGAGTATCCGAAGGGCCTGGAAAAGGCGCTGGGGCGCACCCTGGGCATCCCGATCTTCCAGGAGCAAGTGATGCAGGTGGCCATCATCGCGGCCGATTTCACGCCCGGCGAGGCGGACCAGTTGCGGCGCGCCATGGCGGCCTGGAAACGCAAGGGCGGCATGAACAATTACCATGACCGCATCGTCGACGCCATGGTGGACAATGGCTACGAGAAAGTATTTGCCGAGGCCATCTTCAGCCAGATCGAGGGTTTCGGCGAATACGGTTTTCCCGAGTCGCACGCGGCCAGTTTCGCCCTGCTCACGTACGCCAGTTCCTGGCTGAAATGCCACGAACCGGCCGCCTTCCTGTGCGCTTTGCTCAACAGCCAGCCCATGGGCTTTTACAGCCCCTCGCAACTGGTGCAGGATGGCCGCCGCCATGGCGTGCCGGTGCTGCCCGTCGACGTGGCCGTCAGCGGCTGGGAGGCAACCCTGGAAGGCGAGGGGCGTGCACCGGCCGTGCGCCTGGGCTTGAACAGCCTGTTCGGCATGCGCGCGGATGCGGCCCAACGCATCGAGGATGCGCGCGCCATCGCCGCCTTCGCCGACGTGGCCGACCTGGCCCGGCGTGGCGGCCTGGATCGCCATGACTTGCAGGTGTTGGCTGCCGGCAACGCCCTGCATGCGCTGGCCGGGCACCGGCGCGCGGCGCTGTGGCAGGCGGCCGGCGCCGTGCCCGACAGGGACTTGCTGCGCGATACCACGCAAGAGGAAGACTTGCCCGTGCTGGCCGCGCCGACGGAAGGCGAAAGCATCGTCAGCGATTACCGCGCGCAAGGCCTGACCCTGGGCCGCCACCCGCTGGCGCTGCTGCGCGCACAGTTGCTGGAGGAACGCTTTCTGCCAGCCGCGACGCTGGCCAGCTACACGGATGGCCAGCTGGCGCGCGCCTGCGGCATCGTCACCGTGCGCCAGCGTCCGGGCACGGCCAAGGGCGTCATCTTCATGACCCTGGAAGACGAGACGGGCACCGTCAATGTCATCGTCTGGCCCGACCTGGTGGAAAGCCAGCGGCGCGAAGTGCTGAGCGCGCCGCTGCTGGGCGTGTACGGCGTGTGGCAGCGCGAGGGCATCGTGCGCAACCTGGTGGCCAAGCGCCTGGTCGACATGTCGCACTTGCTGGGGCGCTTGCGCACGAGCAGTCGCGATTTTTGTTGAGGCTTGTCAATGTCGCCCAGGCGGTGGCATGATTGTCATATGACTACTTTACCCGAACCGACACTGCGCCCCGCCCTGGTCGCCGACGCGCCCGCCATCGTCGCCCTGATCGACGACCTGATGCCCTTTCTGACCCTGCACCCCGATGGCGCGGGGGCGGAAAAGTTCATCGAACATTGCCGCCGGCCCGCCATCGAAGGCTATCTGTCGCAGACCCGCTATGCGTATCAACTGGCGCATATCGACGGCGTACTGGCCGGCGTGGTGGCCATGCGCGACAACACGCATCTGTTCCACATGTTCGTGCCGCGCGCGCTGCACCGGCGCGGCATGGCGCGCCGCCTGTGGCAGGCAGCCCGCGATGCGTCGCTGGCCAGGGCCGATGTGACGGCGTTTACCGTCAATTCCTCCCTGTATGCCTTGCCCCTGTATGAAAGCCTGGGCTTTGTCGCCACGGGGCCGAAGGTGGAAATGGATGGCATCGCCTTCGTGCCGATGCGCATGGAATGGACGGCCTGATTACCAGCGCACGATCTTGCCCGGATTCATGATGTTCTTCGGATCCAGCGCGTGCTTGAGGGCGCGCATGGTGTCGATGGCGCCCTCGCCATGTTCTTCCACCAGGAAAGCCATCTTGTGCATGCCCACGCCGTGTTCTCCCGTGCAGGTGCCATCCATGCCGATGGCGCGCGTGACCATGTCGCTGTTGACCTTTTCCGCGCGGGCGATGTCGGCCGGGTCGTCGGGGTCGACCAGCATCTGCACGTGGAAATTGCCGTCGCCCACGTGGCCGATGATGGCGTAGGCGAGGCCCTGCGCTTCGCAATCGGCCTTGGTGGCGAGGATGCATTCGGCCAGGCGCGAAATCGGCACGCAGCAGTCGGTGGAAATGGCGCGGCTGCCGGGGCGCATCTGCAGCAGGGCGAAATATGCGTTGTGGCGCGCAGCCCACAGGCGCGAGCGGTCTTCGGGGCGGCTGGCCCACTCGAAATCGCTGGCGCCGTGCTCGGCCGTGATGGTTTGCACCAGTTGCGCCTGCTCGGCCACGCTGGCCGGCGTGCCGTGGAATTCAAACAGCAACAGCGGCTTTTCCGGCAGCGCCATCTTGTCGTAGGCATTGATGGCCTTGACGCCATTTTCATCGAGAAACTCGACCCGTGCCACAGGTATGCCCATCTGGATGGTCTGGATCACGGCGCTGACGGCTTCCCCCGTGCCGGGAAACGAACACACGGCCGCCGAAATCGCTTCCGGCAGCGGATACAGTTTTACCGTCACTTCCGTGATGATGCCCAGAGTCCCTTCGCTGCCGACAAATAGACGTGTCAGGTCGTAGCCGGCCGATGATTTTTTCGCCCGGGTCCCCGTCCTGATGATGCGGCCATCGGCCGTGACCACCGTCAGGGCCAGCACGTTTTCGCGCATGGTGCCGTAGCGCACGGCGTTCGTGCCGGACGCGCGCGTGGCCGCCATGCCGCCCAGCGAGGCATTCGCGCCCGGGTCGATGGGGAAGAACAGGCCCGTGTCGCGGATTTCCTCGTTCAGTTGCTTGCGCGTCACGCCCGCCTGCACGGTGGCCGTCAAGTCTTCATCATGCACTGCTACCATGTGATTCATTTGCGACAGATCAATCGTCACGCCGCCATGCAGGGCCAGCACGTGGCCTTCGAGCGAGGTGCCGCTGCCGTAGGCGATGACGGGCACGTCGTGCGCGCTGCACAGCTTGACGGCGGCCGCCACTTCCTCGGTGGAGTGGGCGAAGATGACGGCGTCCGGCAGCATCGGGGGATAGCTCGACTCGTCGCGGCCATGGTGTGCGCGCATGGCTTGTGTCATGGAAAAGCGGTCGGCAAAGATCAGGGAAAGTACGGCAGCAAGAGATTCTGGCAGCGGTTTTTTCAGTACCGCCAACTGGTCAGTTTGATTCACGCAAGTCCTCCGTTTTTTTTATTCTACTCCGCGCCCGGGGATTTCACCGAAGCACTATTTTTGCCAGTTGTAAAAAATTGCGCATGGTGCGCCATGCATGGGTTGTAAATGAGAATCATTTCTATTAGAATGCCCGCCAGTAGTTATTTTGCAATGCGTGCTTCCCCCCGAAAGGCCATGCCCATGAGATTTCCCCTGTCCCTCGCCGCCGTCCTGCCCGCCTGCGTGCTGGCGCTGAGCGCCTGCAGCAGCGTTGCGCCCGCCACTGGCACGTCCTCCGCCGCCACGGCGCAAGACGTGCGCCAGCTGGGCGAGATCGTCGATCTGCGCAGCGGCCAGCGCGTGACTGCCGATCAATTGCTGGCCCAGCTGGCCGCCGCCCCGCGCGTCATCGTGGGCGAGCAGCACGATCAGCTCAGCCACCACCGGATCGAGCAGTGGCTGCTGCAGCAGCTGCAGGGCCAGCGTCCGCAAGGCAGCGTGCTGCTGGAAATGCTGAACCCGGACCAGCAAGCCAAGGTGGACAAGGTCAAGCCGTGGCTGCAGACGGACCCCGTCGTGCGCCCCGAACACGTGGCCGAGCTGCTGGCCTGGCAGCCGGGCTGGAAGTGGGCACAATATGGCGACCTGGTGATGACCGTGATGCGCGCGCCGTATCCCGTCTGGTCGGCCAACCTGGACCGCAGCGAGATCAAGCAATTGTTTGTCGACAAGCCGGCCGTGCAGGGCAAGCATTCGAACCTGGCCAACGATGGCAAGGTGCATGACAAACTGAAAGACATCATCCGCGTGATGCACGACAACCAGATCGACGCGCCGCGCCTGGCCGCCATGTTGTCGGTGCAGCAGCAGCGCGACCGCCGCATGGCCGAGCGCCTGCTGGCCGCGCCCGCGCCGGCCCTGCTGATCGCCGGCGCCTACCACGCGCACAAGGACCTGGGCGTGCCGCTGCACGTGCGGGACTTGACGGGCGGCCCCGCGCCGCTGGTGCTCGTGCTGGCGCAGCAGGGCGCCACGGTGCAGGCGCCGCAGGCCGATTTCGTCTGGTACACGCCGGTGGCGGCGCCCGCCATCGCCAGCGCCAAATAAGTCATTGCATCTCCGCCGGGCGTTCAGCCCGGCACTCCTCCCCAGCAAGTCTCTTCGCAGCAGCCAGGTAGTCCGTCCGATTTTTTCTTACCTGTTGAAGCTTCCATGCGTATTTCCTGTCTCAAAGCCGCTGCTGGCGGCGTGTTTCTTTCCATCTTTCATTCCGGCGCACAAGCGTCCGCCTTGCCGCACGATATGTCGCCGCTGGGCATGTTTTTCGCCGCCGACCAGGTGGTGAAAAGCGTGCTCATCGGTTTGTTGATCGCCGCGCTGGCCACCTGGGTGGTCTTGCTGGTGAAGGGCGCCAGCTTGCTGCAAGCGCGGCGCGCGGCGGCGCAAGCCGTCGCCGTGCTGAAGACGGCCACGTCCTTGCCGGACGCGGCCGCCAAAGCGGAGGGCGCAGGCAGCACTTCGCTGGCGCAGCAGCTGCTCGACGACGTGCAGCAGGAACTGAACCTGTCGCACGCCAATGCACCGGCGGCGGCCCTGAAGGAGCGGGCCGGTTTTCGCCAGGAACAATTGATCGCGCACAAGGTACGCAGCATGACGCAAGGCATCGGCTTGCTGGCCAGCATAGGCGCCGTGGCGCCCTTCGTCGGGCTGTTCGGCACCGTGTGGGGCATCATGAACAGTTTCATCGGCATCGCCGTCAGCCAGAGCACGAACCTGGCCACCGTCGCGCCCGGCATCGCGGAAGCCTTGCTGGCGACAGCGCTGGGCCTGGTAGCGGCGATTCCCGCCGTCGTCATCTACAACGTCTTGAGTCGCGGCATCAATCAGGTCAAGGCGCAGCTGCGCGCCGCTTCCGCGCAAGTGCTGCTGATGCTCAGCCGCGACCTCGACATGCGCCAGCAGGCCTGAGCATGGCGTCCCTCTTTCCTTCGCCGGACGACGACGCGGCCGACATGCCGGAGTTGAGCGAGATCAATGTCACGCCCTTCATCGACGTGATGCTGGTGCTCTTGATCATCTTCATGGTGGTCTCGCCGCTGGCCACCGTCGACCTGAAGATCGACCTGCCGGCCGCCACGGCCAAGCCCGAGCCGCGTCCCGACAAGCCCCTGTTCGTTTCCCTGAGGGCTGACCACAGCCTGTATCTGGGCGAGTCGCCCGTGGCGCGCGAGCAGCTGGGCAGCCTGCTCGACGCGCAGACGGGCGGCGACCGCCAGCGCACCCTGTTTTTCCAGGCCGACAAGCAAGCCGCGTATGAAGACGTGCTGGGCGTGATGGATGCCCTGCGCCAGGCTGGCTACCTGAAAGTGGGCCTGGTGGGCCGGGAGGGCGGGTGAATCCCCGTCCGGTATTGAGCTGGGGCATCGCCACGTCGCTGGTGGCGGCCGCCGCGCTGGCGCTGCTGCTGTGGGCGGCCTGGCGGCCTGCGCCCCTCGCATCCGCGCAACCGCCCGCCAGCGTGATGGTCGTGTTTGCGGCACAGGCGATGTCGCCGGAGACACAACAGGCGGCAGCGGTCGGGGCGCGCCAGTCGGCCGCGTCCAGCGCCGCCCGGCCGCCCAAGAGCGCCATCCGGCAAGAGGCGCTGCCCGTGCTGGCACGCGCCGCCGCGCCGGACATCGTTGCTGCGGAAAAAGAGGCGAAGGCAGCGGCCAGTCCGTCGCCTGATCCCGGCAAGGATGCCGCGAAGGAAGCTGCCGTGCCCGCGCAGGCCAGCAGCAGCGCCACGCCGGCGCCAAGTTCGGTGCGCGGTCCGCAGGCGGCGCCGTTCGACAGCGACACGCCATCGAACAGCGCGGCACCGGCCAGCTGGCAAAGCCGGGTGCTCGGTCACCTGGCCCATTTCAAGCGCTATCCGGGCGACGCGCGCCAGCGCAAGCGGGCTGGCGCCGCCTGGGTGCGCTTCCAGGTGGACCGCGACGGCAAGCTGCTGGCCAGCGAGCTGGTCACTTCGTCGGGCACGGTGCTGCTCGACCGCGAAGCCTTGCAAGTGCTGCAGCGCGCGCAGCCGCTGCCGGCCCCGCCCGACAACGTCTTGCACCAGGGCACGGTGACCGTCACCTTGCCCGTCTCGTTCAAGCTGGAGCCAGGACAGGACAAGGCATGAGGATGCCGATTGTTGTTCATTAAAAATCTAACCATAACAAATCGAGGGTGTATGCATATCAAGACAATGGCACGAGCCGTGGGCGTCTGCATGGCGTTGCTGGCGCAGCAGGCATGGGCGCAACAAGCACAGGAACCGCAAGAGCGCGGCAAGGTCGCGTTTTCGCCGCTGAACGTATCGGGTGAAACTATTCCGGTGGAACAGCAGGCGCTGGAAAAACCGGGCGCCGTCAGCGCGCGCGGCGCGGACACGCGCTTGCAGCCCGTGGACCAGATCGTGCGCAGCATGCCGGGCACGTTTACCCAGATCGATCCGGCGCAGGGCGCCGTCAGCGTCAACATCCGCGGCCTGTCGGGTCTGGGCCGCGTGAACATGATGGTCGATGGCGTGAGCCAGAATTACTATGGCAGTGCGCCGTCGTCCGTGTCGCACGGCGGCGTGCCCAGCAGCCAGTTCGGCGCCCTGATCGACCCGAATTTCATCATCGGCGTGGACGTGTCGCGCGGCAATGTCGTCGGTGGCGACGGCGTCAATGCGCTGGCTGGCAGCGCCAATTTCCGCACCATCGGCGTCGATGACGTCGTCTTCGCCGGCGAAAAAACGGGTGCGCGCACGAAGATGTCGGCCGGAAATAATGGCGTGGGGCGCAGCGCCATGCTGGCCGTGGCAATGAAAAACCCGGCCTTCGATGGCGGCAGCGTCGGCTTCATGGCCGCCACCAGCGCTAGCGTAATCGGCAACAACTACAAGAATGCGAAGGGCGTCAACAGCGAGGAATTCGGTTTCGGCTACAACCGCTATTACAAGCAGAAACCCAAGTCGCAGTTGCTCAAGCTGGACCTCACATTGAGTGATTTCCACTCGCTGGAACTGTCGGCACGCGATTACCGCAGCACGTTTACGCGCCGCGACATTCGCAGCGATGACTACTACGTAAAATATCACTACAAGCCGTTTTCCGAATTGATCGACCTCAATGTGGTGGCCAGCAGCAGCCGTGGCAACCAGAAATACATGCCCGAGGCGCTGACCAATTTCATCAACACGAATGCGGCCAATCGCGCCGACGCGGTCGACATCAACAATACCAGCAGCTTCAGGCTGGCAGGCGGCGATGCGCTGGTGACCATCGGCGGCAAGCTGATGCGTAATAAATACAGCAAGCACGTGGAAAGCCTCGTCGACGATCCGGACAACCCGGATGCGAACCAGCAGTCGATTGAAAACAATACGTTTGGCCCCGAAGGCGTGCAAAAGATCAACAGCCTGTATGCGGGCCTGCAATACAACCGTGGCATTGTTCAGGTCAATGCGGGTCTCAACTACACGCACTTTGATTTGAGCGGCCACAAGCCGGCCTGCGATCCGCGCGTGCAGTGTTTCCCGCAAGGGGCGAGCAATATTGCGCTGAAGGAACATGGCATCAATCCTTCGCTGCTCGTTTCCGCGCAGGTGACGCCGTGGTTCCAGCCGTTTGCCAGCGCCGAGCGCACCATGCGCGGGCCGAATCCGCAGGAAGTGTTTTTTTCGAATGACGGCGGGGCTTCGATGAACCCGTTCCTGAAGGGCGAGCGGGCGACCACTTACCAGCTGGGCTTCAATTCCAGCCTGCATGGTTTGCTGAGCGCCAACGATGCGCTCAATTTCAAGGCCCTGTATTTCAAGAGCAAGATCGATGGCTATATCACCAGCCAGTCCTTCCTCGTGTGCGACCGCGGCCGCAAGTGCAATATCGCGGAAGTGCTTGCCAATGACTGGCAGAATGTGGATGACTACATGACGAACATGTATATCTACATTAACTCGGCCACGCCCGTGTATTCGCGCGGATGGGAACTGGAAGCGCAGTACCAGCTGGGCCCCGCGTATGCGCGCCTGTCGTACACGCGCGAAACGACGCGCCAGCCTACCTCGATCGCCAGCGCCTGGTTCGGCGCGGCCGACATCAGCGAGCTGCCCAGCGTGTACTACAACCTCGACGTGGGCACGCGCTTGCTCGATAACAAGCTGGAAGTGGGCGCCATCCTCAAGCACACGGGCTCGAACCGCCGCCTGTCGCCGGACAATGAAGCCGATGAAGCGACGGGCGAAGTGCTGAAGGCCGAGAATCCGAAGATCCCGGCCGTGATCGACTTGTATGCGAGTTACCAGGTCAGCAAGAATCTGTTCCTGCGCCTGTCCGTGCAGAACGCCATGAACAAGGATTTCTCGGAAGCGCTGAACCGCCTGAACTCGATGCCGTCCCAGTCGCAGGAAAATACGCCGCTGAGCACGGCGCGGGGCAGGACGTATGTGGCGGGGCTGGAGTACCGGTTTTAAGGTGCACCCCAGCCCTGCGCCGTGGGTGAATTAATACTCGCGTGGTGTCGTTCCGTAGTAACTGTGGATCGAATTGGCCCACGTCTGGTCCGCCATGTTCGGCCAGTTATCCGTATCGAAGCCGGGGGCGTTTTCGATGCGCTCCTTGTCGACGTTCAGGGTGAAGCGCTTGTTGACGGTGTCGAGCAGCAGCGCTTCCCAGGGCACGGCGAACAGCTTTTCGCCGATGGTGAAGACGCCGCCGTGCGACATGACGGCGTAGGCAATCTTGCCGCTGCGCATGTCGATCATGATTTCCTTGATTTCGCCCAGGTGTTCATCCTTGGCATTGTGCACATGGTCGCCGATCAGGGTGTCGGCGCCCATCAGTTCAGGGCCGGGGCCTTTGTGGCCGCGGTTGACATACATGCCGTAGGCGTCGCGTTCTTCGTAGCTCATGGTGGACCTCCTGTTGAAAAATCCCAGTCTGCGGCCAGGGCCCGGCAGGGTCTGTTCGCTCGCCCACACAAAGTATGGAATTGGAAATATTTCAATTATTGCTATCAGGTAATTTTGTTGTGCGTAGACAGCAGGAGGGGGAGGGATAGTCGGTATTTGGCGCAAATTTCCGCGCGCAGGGGGCGACGCAGGCGGGCTTTAGTGTATAATTTCAATTTCCCGCACGTGCCGTTCGGCACCATCTGCAATGACCAAATTTGTCTTCGTCACTGGTGGCGTTGTGTCTTCCCTTGGAAAAGGGATTGCCGCCGCCTCCCTCGCCGCGATCCTCGAATCGCGCGGCCTTAAAGTCACCATGCTCAAGCTCGACCCGTATATCAACGTCGATCCTGGCACGATGAGCCCTATGCAACACGGTGAAGTATTCGTCACCGACGACGGGGCCGAAACCGACCTCGACCTCGGTCACTACGAGCGCTTCATCTCCACCCGCATGAAAAAGGTGAATAACTTCACCACCGGCCAGATCTATGAATCGGTGATCCGCAAGGAGCGCCGAGGCGAATATCTGGGCAAGACCGTGCAGGTGATTCCGCATATCACCAATGAAATCCAGGATTACATCCGCCGTGGCGCCGAAGGCTACGACGTGGCCCTGTGCGAAATCGGCGGCACCGTCGGCGATATCGAATCGTTGCCATTCCTGGAAGCGGCGCGTCAGCTGAGCCTGCGCGCCGGCCGCAAGAACACGGCCTTCGTCCACCTGACCCTGGTGCCTTACATCGCTTCGGCCGGTGAACTGAAGACCAAGCCGACCCAGCACTCGGTGCAAAAGCTGCGCGAAATCGGCATCTTGCCGAACGCCTTGCTGTGCCGCGCCGACCGCGCCATCCCGGAAGACGAGCGCGCGAAAATCTCGCTGTTCTCGAACATCGAGGAAGACGCCGTCATTTCCGTGTGGGACGTCGACACCATCTACAAAGTGCCGCAGATGCTGCACGACCAGGGCCTCGACAAGATCATCTGCGATGCGCTGGACCTCGATCCGGCCCCGGCCGACCTGTCGATCTGGAGCAAGCTGATCTACACGATGGAACACCCGAAGGCGGAAGTGACCGTCGGCATGGTCGGCAAGTACGTCGAGCTGACGGAATCGTACAAGTCGCTGATCGAAGCGCTGCGCCACGCCGGCATCCACACGGAAAGCCGCGTCAACATCGAGTACATCGATTCGGAAGAAATCGAAACGACCGGTTGCGAGAACCTGGCCAAGTACGACGCCATCCTGGTGCCGGGCGGTTTCGGCAAGCGCGGCGTGGAAGGCAAGATCAAGGCGGCCCAGTTCGCCCGTGAAAACAAGATCCCTTACCTGGGCATCTGCCTGGGCATGCAAGTGGCCCTGATCGAATACGCGCGCAACAAGGCTGGCATGCCGAACGCGAATTCGACCGAGTTCGACCTTGATACGGATCAACCTGTCGTTGCACTGATCAATGAGTGGCAAAACCACGATGGTAAAGTCGAGTTGCGCGATGAAAACTCGGACCTGGGCGGTACCATGCGCCTGGGCGCGCAGACCTGCGCCGTCAATCCGGGCACCCTCGCCGCCGAGATCTACGGCAGCGTGGTGACCGAGCGTCACCGCCATCGCTACGAAGCCAATAATCACTACCTGGCCCGTGTCGAAGCGGCTGGCTTGATCGTCTCGGCCCGCACGCCGAGCGAAGATTTGTGCGAAATCATGGAATTGCCGCGCACGGGTGAAAATGCCCATCCATGGTATATGGGCGTGCAATACCATCCCGAGTTCAAGTCGACGCCACGCACCGGCCATCCGCTGTTTACCTCGTTCATCAAGGCAGCGCTGGCGCACAAGGAAGCCAACGCCGCCGCGGAATAACGCGGGTCGCTTGCGACAGTATTACCCGTAAGACAGCTCCCGGCCAGATGGTTCCCGCCGGGAGTTTCTTTGCCCCCTTTGTGCAATTGCGCATCAGAACGCAGTGTGCAGCCCCTGTTACGCTTAACTTTGGAGAATGACATGAGTGCTATTGTTGATATTATCGGTCGCGAAATCCTGGACTCGCGCGGTAACCCGACCGTCGAATGCGATGTGTTGCTGGAATCGGGCGTGATGGGCCGCGCGGCCGTACCGTCGGGTGCCTCGACCGGTTCGCGCGAAGCCGTGGAATTGCGCGATGGCGACGCCAAGCGCTACTTCGGCAAGGGCGTGCTGCAAGCATGCGAAAACATCAATACCGAAATCTCCGAAGCCATCATGGGCCTGGACGCCAATGAACAGGCTTTCCTGGACCGTACCCTGATCGACCTGGACGGCACGGAAAACAAATCGCGCCTGGGCGCCAATGCCATCCTGGCCGTCTCCATGGCCGTGGCCAAGGCTGCCGCCGAAGAAGCGGGCTTGCCGCTGTACCGCTATTTCGGCGGTTCGGGCGCCATGCAGATGCCAGTGCCGATGATGAACGTCATCAACGGCGGCGCGCACGCCGACAACAACCTGGACATCCAGGAATTCATGATCATTCCCGTGGGCGCCCCGTCGTTCAAGGAAGCCGTCCGCTACGGCGCGGAAGTGTTCCACACGCTGAAAAAGATCCTGCACAAGAAGGGCCTGAACACCAACGTGGGCGACGAAGGCGGTTTCGCCCCATCGCTGGCCAACCATGAAGAAGCCATCAAGCTGATCATCCAGGCCATCGAAGAAGCGGGCTACGAGCCGGGCACGCAGATCGCCATCGGCCTCGATTGCGCCGCGTCCGAGTTCTACAAGAACGGCAAGTACGAAATGGAAGGCGAAGGCCTGAGCCTGACGGCCACCGAGTTCACCAACCTGCTGGCGACCTGGTGCGACAAGTACCCGATCATCTCGATCGAAGACGCGATGCATGAAGGCGACTGGGACGGCTGGGCGATCCTGACGGCGGAACTGGGCAAGAAAGTGCAACTGGTCGGCGACGACCTGTACGTCACCAACACCAAGATTCTGAAAGAAGGCATCTCGAAAGGCATCGCCAACTCGATCTTGATCAAGATCAACCAGATCGGCACCCTGACGGAAACCTTCGCCGCTATCGAAATGGCCAAGCGCGCCGGCTACACGGCCGTCATTTCGCACCGCTCGGGCGAAACGGAAGACTCGACCATCGCCGATATCGCCGTGGCTACCAACGCCCTGCAGATCAAGACCGGCTCGATGTCGCGTTCGGACCGCATGGCCAAGTACAACCAGCTGCTGCGTATCGAGGAAGACCTGGGCGACATCGCCAGCTACCCTGGCCGTGATGCGTTCTATAATCTGAAGTAAGCTGATGTAAAACCCACTGGCCGGCCGGAGATATCCGGCCGGTTTTTTAACTGAATCCCCCATGCGCCTGATTACGCTCGCCCTGGCAGCCCTGCTGCTGCTGATCCAATTTCCCCTCTGGCTGGGTAAAGGCGGCTGGCTGCGCGTTGCCGACATGGAAGCCCAGGTGGCGGTGGCGAATAAAAAGAATATGGAATTGAAGGCGCGCAACGCCAAGCTCGAATCCGAAGTGCGCGACCTGAAAGATGGCACGGGCGCCGTCGAGGAGCGTGCCCGCTATGAGCTGGGCATGGTCAAACAGAATGAGATTTTCGTGCAGATCGTGCGCAAGGGACAAACCCCGCCACTGCTGGAAACACCGGTGGACGCTGCTGCGCCGCACTAAGAAAGACCACTTCCCACTAGCCAGCCTGGACCGATTGCCAGGCTGACATGTCACATTACTACCTTGTTACCTTGTACTGCTACGCACGACTGGCCGCATGGCGCGGCGCTGTGGGTATTGCCTGCTGCTTGCTGATCAGAAACGGGCCTTGCCGGTCGTGATCAGGTAAAAATGGATGCTGGTGACCACGACGGCGACAGCGATCAGTGCGGTTTCGAGAAATATCATAAAATTTCCTTTAAATTATTAGTGCTTGGTTAGCGCAAAAAACGTCCACGGCGAGGCGCAGGCAACGCGCCCTGGGCGTTTTTTTAGCCGCGCGAGGCCAGGAAGCGCAGCTCAGCTGCCAGGTTCGGCATCAGGTGCTCGTAGCGGTTCGCTTCCGAGTTCAGCAGGGCGAAATCGCGCTTGCTTGGGCGCACATAGCGCTCGTCATCGGCGCTGGTGGATGTGGTGGCGATGACTTCCTTCTGTGCCAGTTCGCTGTACGGCTTGGAAGCGAGCAGGGCGCCCAGGAAGGCGCGTGTGGCGCGGCCCAGGTTGCTGAAGTAGTTGTCGTTGTCGTTGCTGTAGGTGTTGGTAAAAGTGGACATATGCCCTCCATGAATGGTCTGTTGTTGCATTGCACAATAATGGAGATTGCGATATGCGTCCAATTTCAAATTCCAATTTCAGAAATTCAAGAAACGAATAATAAGGGCGTAGCCGCCGGCCACGCCCTGAAAAAGAATTTGTTACCAAATGTTTATCCGGCGGCGATGCGTCCCAAACCGGGATCGTCGCTGAAAAAGCCGTCCAGTCCCGTCTCGATGTAGCGCCGCATTTCCGCCACGGAACCGGCTTCGTTGCGCGCATTTTCTCCATTGCCGTCGCGGAAGTCGGCCGCCAGGAAACGGTTTTCCGGACGGAAGGTCCAGGTGTGCAACAGCAAGCCGGCCTGGTGCGCGTCGTCGACGATGGCGGTGGGCTTGGCCAGGCGCTGGTCGGCGCCCAGCGGGATGATGCCTCGCGTTGGCGGCGCCACCACGTCCGCATAGGCGGCAATGTCGCGCAGGCCGGCCGGCGTGGTCATTTGTCCAAACGTCAATTTTCCACCCGCCTTCACGACATCCATCGGGCGCATGTCGCCGCCCACCACCAGCTGCATCAGGCGCACGTTGGCGCGCCGTCCCAGCTTCTCGCGCAGGTACTTCAAATTGGCCACTTCGAAGGACTGGATTTCGATCGGCGCGCGGCGCGTGTACTCGTGCGCCAGCATGGTCGACAGGAAACGGTCTTCCAGCGCCAGGCCCGCATCGCGGAAATACGTGGAACTTTTCAGCTCCGGCACGAGGCCGATGATGCGGCCGCTGGCGGCTGATTGCGCTGCAACAAAATCGATGATTTCTTCCCACGTGGGGATCTGGAATTGGCCATCGTACAAGGTGTTGCCGGTGCGTACTTTCGGCAAGCGTTCGATGGCGCGCAGGGTCTTCAGTTCGGCCAGGGTGAAATCGTCGACGAACCAGCCTTCGTGCCATTCGCCGTCGACCATCTTCTTGCCGCGCCGGCTGGCAAACTCGGGCCGGCGCGCCACGTCGGTGGTGTCGATCAGGTTGTTTTCATGGCGCGCCACGAGGATGCCGTCGCGCGTGGCCACCAGGTCCGGTTCTACGTAGTCGGCGCCGTCGAGGATGGCCTTGGCGTACGACGCCAGGGTGTGTTCGGGGCGCAGGGCGCTGGCGCCCCGGTGGGCGAACACGAGCGGGCGGCCTGGCTTGGTTTCCAGCAGGCCGGCCGCAAAGCCGGGTGCGGCGGCCAGGGCCAGGCCGCCCACGGCCGCCTGGACGAAGCTGCGGCGCGAAAAGTGCCGTTGCGGCAGCACAGGGGCGAGATGCGGCGCGCGCATCAGAAGTCCGCCGTCAGGGTCAAAAAGCCCTGGCGCGGGGCGATGGGGAAGGTGTTATACGTCTTGTCGGCCGCGCCCACGACCACGTTCAGCGCACCTTCGCGGTTGGCCAGGTTGCTGACGTTCACGCGCCAGCGCGGATTCTTCAGCCAGCCGGCCATGGCCGGCAGCTTGCCCGACACGCCCAGGCCCATCAGGAAATAGCTGGGCACGGACAAATCGTTGGTGTACGTCGCGTAGCGCTTGCCCACATAGTCTCCCGTCAGTTGCACTTCGATATCGCCAAACGTAGCGGAAGCGACGAACTTGTTCAGCCACTCCGGCGAGCCGGGCACGTTCTTGCCCGCCGTCAGCACCAGCGCGGCGCCATTGTTGTAATTGTCCGCATACTGCGAGCGGTTGTACGACAGAGCATTGTAGAACGAGAAATTGTTGCCGAAGTGCACAGTACCCGCGATATCGATGCCGTCCGTGCGCACGCTGCCCACGTTGGCCAGCACGGGGTTGCCACCAATGATGGAGGAAATCACGGGCGTGGGGCTGATCTGCAGCAAACGGTTGCTGAAATCGACGTGGTATACATTGACCTGGCCATCGATGGCCGTGATGGCGCCCAGGTTCAATGGGTGGCTGCCGCGCACGCCCACTTCATAGGTGAGGGCCGTTTCCGGCTTGGCGTCGCGCTTGAACAAATCAAAAGCGGCCTGGCTCGACAAGCTCCATGGCGAGGCGCCGCCGCCGCCATAGGTGACGAACTGGCGCATGTTTTTCTGGATGTTGAAGTACAGCTGGTCTTGCGGCGTGAAGTCCCAGCGCGCGCCCACTTGCGGCAAGAACCATTTTTTCGTGTTGATGGTGCCGACGGGCAGGGCGGTCGAGCCGCCGGAAATGGCGCCCTTGGCCGGCTGCACGGGGAATTGGCCATCGGCAAACTGCAGGCTGGACTTGAAGCCGGCCTGCAGGGCGATATCGGGGCGGATGCGCCATTCATCCTGCAAGTGCAGCTGCACCACCTTGTTGTCGATCTCGCTGCCGTACTGCGTGATCAGAGGATTGCTGGGGCGGTCGTACGGCGAAGTGGGGTTGTTGACGTCGAGCGCATACCAGCGGCGGTAGGCGGATGAGCGGTTCTGTTCCAGCCACAGGCCCGCTTCCAGCTGGTGCTCGCCGATTTCCTTGCGCAAGGTGGAAAGGATGCCGCCGCGCTTGATGTCGTATTCCGTCGTGCGCACGGCGTAGCCCGAGTTGCCGAACACCTGTTTCAGGTTCTGTTTCGGGTAGTACACGCTGAACAGGCCCGGCAAGCCGGCCACGCCGATGGGGCCGGCGACCACGCCCGCGCCGTCATCCTTGTGGTAGTACACCTGGTTGGACCAGGTCATGCCTTCGGACAAGTTGGCGTCGAACTTGGCGTAGGCCAGGTAATCGGTGCGCTGCGCATCGCTGTAGTAATTGCGGTAATTGTTGCCGTCCGCAGCGGGCGTCGCGCCCGTGGGCGACAGGTAGTTCAGGGCCGCCTTGAAGTCCGGGTACAGGAAAGGGCGCGTGTAGGGCGAACTCGTTTCGCCCGCCACGTGCACGGTGCTGTCTTCGTTCGGCTCGATCTTGTCCGAGTAATTGAAGAACAGGGTCAGCTTGCCCGCTTCGCTGCGGTTGACGTATTTGGCGTTGAACTGGTCGCCGCCCTGGCGCGCATCGAAGTCCCAGGCCCGCGCTTCGTGGTGCAGGATGGAAAAATAGGCGCTGCTGCCGTCGCCGAAGGCGCCCGTGTCGTAGCGGGCAAACGTGCGCGAGGTACGGTGGCTGCCCACCGTCTGCTGCACGCTGGCGCCCTGCGTGGCCAGCGGGTCGCTGGAATACGTTTCGATGGTGCCGCCCAGGTTGCTGGTCGAGGCCGTTGCCAGGTCGCCCGCGCCCGAGGACAGCACGACGCTGCGCACGTTTTCGCTGATGACGGCGCGCTGCGGCGACAGACCGTTGTAGTTGCCGTATTGCTGGTCACCGAGCGGCACGCCATCCATGGTGTAGCCGAGTTGCTGGCCGGAAAAACCGTGCACGAACAGCGACAGGTTTTGCTCGTTGTTGCCCCATGGATCGGCCGTCTGGAAGCTGACGCCCGGCAAGGTTTGCAGGGCTTTCAGGGGATTCGTGCCGGGCAGGATTTTCTGGATTTCATTCTTGCTCAGGGCCACCGAAGAACGCGTCTTGCGCGAGGAAATCTCCACGGTGGCCATGGGAGCATTATCGTCGGCAGCCGGGGCGGCGGCCATCTCGGTGGTGGCCGCCGCCACGGCGGCCGCGACGGCCGTTTGCGCCAGCGCCGGCAAACTCAAGCCTGCGGCGCAGGCGCCCAGCAACACGTGGAAGGAATGGCGGCGCAGGGCCAGCGTCAAGTGGGTGGTCATCATCAGCCTGTGGAAAATATTGGAAGTAATACAAGCTGCGCAGCGTAACGGCGGCGCGTGACGGGCTGATGACGAACTGATGACGGGACGATGACAGTGGAAACAAAGGCGCCGCCTGAGGGGCGGCGCGGGGAATATTACAATTAGTTAATGCTTGCGGCGGGAGGGATCAGCACTTCGGCCGGCGCATCCGTGATGAACAGCTGCGCGCAATCGACCTTGTCGAATTCATAATGCTGGCCGCAGAAATCGCAATTTACGCCGACCTGGCCCACTTCTTCCAGGGTGCTGTTGACTTCTTCCTCGCCCAGCATCTTGAGCATATTGCCCACTTTTTCGCGCGTGCAGCTGCAATGGAAGCTCGGGTGCAGCGGGTCGAACACGCGGATCGTTTCTTCCCAGAACAAACGCTGCATCAGGGTATCGATGTCCGTCGACAGGATTTCCGCCTCTTTCAGGGTCGAGGCCAGCATCACGGCGCGGTTCCACGTGTCGAGTGCGTCTTCTTCCGAGACGGGCGTCGCTTCCGCCTTGCCGCCATGGTGCGGCAGCTTTTGCAGCAGCAGGCCGCGCGAGACGGTGTCGTCCGTGGCCAGCCACAGGCGCGTGTCGAGCTGTTCCGAACGCAACATGTAGTTTTCGATCACGGTGGCCATGTCGTCGCCGTCCAGCGGCACGATGCCCTGGTACGGTTGCTGGCCCGGCACCTTGTCGGCCGGATCCAGTGTGATGATGAAGCGGCCCTTGCCCGTGGCGTTGAGCAATTGCGGCACGGTGGCGACATCGGGGATGGCGGCGTCCGGGTCCAGCTTGGCCGTGGCGCGCAGGCGCAGGTCGGAATCGCACTCGACCACCATCAGGCGCACGGGACCGTCACCGTGGATTTGCATGATGATGGAACCGTTGAATTTCAGGTTGGCCGACAGCAGGGCGGCGGCGGCCACCATTTCGCCCAGCACTTTTTTCACGGCCGTCGGGTAGGCGTGGCGCGACACCACTTCCTGCCAGGTGGTCGATACGTCGATGAACTGGCCGCGCACGGCGGCGTTGTCGAAAATAAACTTTTGCAGGGTATCCTGGCCGGTGGCGGCTGCGCTGACGGCGCCCGTGGTTTCAGTCGTCATTCTTTTATCCAATCTTCTTGAGTTGCGTATTAAATAGCTGGCCGCGTTGCACATAGTTCACGGCGTTGCCTTGTAGCCTGGTGATATCGTCTGCCGTCAGGGCCCGCACGGCTTTCGCCGGTGAGCCGAGGATCAGCATATTGTCGGGAAATTCCTTGCCTTCCGTGACCAGCGCGCCCGCGCCGACCAGGCAGCCTTTGCCGATCTTCGCGCCGTTCAGGATCACGGCCTGGATGCCGACCAGGGCGCCATCGCCGATCGTGCATCCATGCAACATTGCCTGGTGGCCGATGGTCACGTTCTCGCCGATGTCCAGCGGGTAGCCCGGGTCCGTATGCAGCACGGCGCCTTCCTGCACATTGCTGTTGGCGCCCACGCTGATGCGTTCATTGTCGCCGCGAATCGTGGCGCCGAACCATACGGAACTGTTGGCGCCCAGGGTCACCTTGCCGATCACGTTGGCCGTGTCGGCAACAAAAGCGGAAGCATCAATCTGCGGCGCATCGGCGCCCAATTGGTAGAGTGTCATCGTCAGCCTGTGGCGGTGGTGGAAGCGCCGGGCACGGCCGGACGCGGAAATGTACGCTATTTTACGCTGTTGCAGGACAAGTCCTGCCGCCGACCGCCAATCCGGTATAATTATCGAACGGTCGTACTTTTATGTGCGCACTATCTACAGACACAGCATGTGGCGCCATCCGCGCCACTTTCAAGGCAGGCAATCAGATGAAACCCATGAAACTTTCCCGTTCCGAATTCATCAACATCCGCGGCGCCCGCACGCACGTGCGCCACTGGGGCCGTGTAGGCGCGCCCATCCTGTTCATGGTGCACGGCTGGATGGACGTGGCGGCCTCGTTCCAGTTCGTCGTCGACGAACTGGAGGGCGACTGGCACGTGATCGCCCCCGACTGGCGCGGTTTTGGCTTGAGCGACTATACGCAATCGGACACCTACTGGTTCCCCGACTATCTGGCCGACCTGGACGCCATGCTGCTGCACTATTCGCCGGACGCGCCCGTTAACCTGCTCGGCCACAGCATGGGCGCCAACGTGGCCGGTCTGTACGCGGGCGTGCGCCCCGAGCGCATCAGCCGTTTTATCAACCTGGAAGGCTTCGGCATGATGGCAACGAAGCCGGAGCAGGCGCCTGGCCGCTACGCCAAGTGGCTAGCTGAATTGCGCGAGCCGCCCGTCATGCGCAGCTATCCGAGTCAACAGGCCGTGGCCGAGCGCCTGCAAAAGACCAATCCGCGCCTGCCGGACGAGCGCGCGGCCTTCCTGGCGGAACACTGGTCGGCGCAGAACGAGGCGGGCGAGTGGGACATCATGGGCGACCCGCGGCACAAGCGCGTCAATCCCATCCTGTACCAGGTGGAAGAAGTGATGGCGTGCTGGCGCCGCATCACGGCGCCCGTGCTGTGGGTGGAGGCCGATGGCACGAATATGTGGCAGTGGATGGGGCCAAAGGAAGAAGCGCGCATTGAAATCGACCGGCGTTTGGCCTGCATCAAGGATGTGCGTTGCGAGATGATGCTGGACGCGGGCCATATGCTGCATCATGATCAGCCGGCAGAGTTGGCGCGGCTGGTGGAAGCCTTTTTGGCCTGATGTGTGTCTGGAACGCTGCAGCGCGATTTGACAAGCAGCGTACAATGAAAACTTCTTCCATGCTGAGCCCGTGCAGGGTATTGTTTTCACATGCTTAAAGTTGACCTGCATTGTCATTCGAATATCTCCGACGGCGTGCTGTCACCTGCCGCCGTGGCTGCGCACGCCCGCAAGGCGGGCGTCGATGTGTGGGCGCTGACGGACCACGATGAAGTCTCGGGCGTCGCCGCCGCGCGCGCGGCCGCGCTGGACCTGGGCATGCGCTTCGTGGCCGGCGTGGAAATTTCCATTACCTGGGCCGGCGAAACCGTGCACATCGTCGGCTTGCAAGTCGATGAAAACAATCCGGGCCTCGTGCAGGGCTTGCACCAGACACGCTCGGGGCGCGACGCGCGTGGCCGGGAAATCGCCCGCCAGCTGGACCTGGCCGGCATCCCCGACGCCTATGAAGGGGCCTTGAAATTCGTCGGCAACCCGGATCTGATGTCGCGCACGCACTTTGCCCGCTACATCGTGGAAATGGGGAAATGCGCGAACATCCCCGACGTGTTCAAGAAATACCTGTCGGAAGGCAAGCCAGGCTACGTCGAGCACCGCTGGGCCACCCTGGCCGAGGCCGTGGGCTGGATACGCGGCGCGGGCGGCGTGGCCGTCATCGCCCATCCGGGCCGCTACCGCTTCAGCGACATGGCGCAAGGCGTGCTGTTCGATGAATTCAAGCAACTCGGCGGCGTGGCCATCGAAGTCGTCACGGGCAGCCACAGTCCGGACCAGTATCCGGAATACGCGCAACTGGCCAATGCCTACGGCTTCCTTGCCTCGCGCGGCACGGATTTCCATGCGCCGGGCGAATCGCGCGTGGATTTTGCCATGCTGCCGCCTTTACCATCGAATGTCACGCCCATCTGGCACGACTGGTTCTAGGGCGCGGCTGGCCTGCGCCTGCCATGCGGGCTTGAAAATGCGCCTGTCCGTACTTATCTTTTCGTTATTCTTGTCATGCATAGTCATCTGGAGCCATCGCCCATGAAACGTATCGTCCTTTTTATCGCAACCAACCTGGCCGTGATGCTGGTGCTGTCGCTCGTCCTCAGCTTGTTGGGCGTGGGCAATCCGGCGCGGGGCAGCACCTTGAACCTGGGCAGCCTGCTGGTGTTTTCGCTGGTGGTGGGTTTTACAGGGTCGATTTTTTCCCTGTTGATCAGCAAGCCGATGGCCAAGTGGAGCACGGGTGCGCGCGTGATCGACAACCCGACTTCGTCGACGGAATTGTGGCTGGTCAATACCGTGCGCGCCCTGTCCGAGCGGGCCGGCATCGGCATGCCGGAAGTGGCCGTGTACGAAGGCGACGCGAATGCGTTTGCCACGGGCGCTTTTAAAAATTCGGCGCTGGTGGCCGTCTCCACCGGCTTGCTGCAAAGCATGAACCGCGATGAAGTCGAAGCCGTGCTGGGCCACGAGATTGCCCACGTGGCCAATGGCGACATGGTCACCTTAACCCTGATTCAGGGCGTGGTGAATACCTTCGTCGTCTTCATGGCCCGCGTCGTGGGTTTCTTTGTCGATAATGTATTGCTGAAAAATAACAACCGCGAAGGCGGCGGACGCGGCATCGGTTACTTTGTGACCGTGATGGTGTGCGAAGTGATCTTCGGCTTGCTCGCTTCCATCATCGTCGCCTGGTTCTCGCGCCAGCGCGAATTCCGCGCCGATGCCGGTTCCGCCAAGCTGCTGGGCAGCCCCACGCCGATGATGCATGCGCTGGCCCGCCTCGGCGGCGTGCCGCCGGGCGAGCTGCCGCAATCGATGCAGGCGCTGGGCATCAGCGGCGGCAATGGCGGCTGGGGCGCGCTGTTCGCCACGCATCCGCCGATCGAACAACGCATCGCCGCGCTGCGCGGCGTACAATAATGCTAACTTAACAAGCTGGTTCGCCAGAACGCTGACACATGAGTCAATTTTTCCAGATTCACCCTGACAATCCGCAATTGCGCCTGATCAAGCAGGCGGCGCAAATCATCCAGTCCGGCGGCGTCGTGGCCTTGCCCACGGATTCCTGCTACGCGCTGGTGTGCCAGCTCGACGACAAGGGTGCCGTCGAGCGCCTGCGCCGCATCCGCGGCGTGGATGAAAAGCACCATCTGACCCTGCTGTGCCGCGACTTGAGCGAGCTGGGCGTGTACGCCCGGGTCGACAACCGCCAATTCCGCCTGCTCAAGGCGGCCACGCCGGGCGCCTATACCTTCATCCTGGAAGCGACGCGGGAAGTGCCGCGCCGCCTCAGCCATCCTTCGCGCAAGACCATCGGCCTGCGCGTGCCGCAGCACCGCATCGTGCAATGCCTGCTGGAAGAGCTGGGCCAGCCGCTGCTGGGCGCGACATTGACCCTGCCCGGCGACGAAGAGAGCCTGACGGACGCCGACACCATCCGCGAACGGCTGGAAAAGCTGGTCGACCTGATCATCGACGGCGGCGTCTGCGCGCATGGCCCCAGCACCGTGATCGACCTGACGGGAGCGGAACCGGAAGTGGTGCGCGTGGGGCGGGGCGACCCGGCCGTGCTGGGCTTGTAGCGGGGCTTTGCGGGGCCGTTCTGGCGCCGCTCTTCACCTGTTCTTAATGACAACGTAAGAAAGAGCCTGGATCGGCTCTGGTAGAATCGCAGTCATGAGCGATTTCAATACGATAGTCCAGACCGTTGCGGTGTACCTGGTGCCGGTGCTGTTTGCCATTTCCCTGCATGAGGCGGCGCACGGCTACGCCGCCCGCTATTTCGGCGACCCCACGGCTTCGAACGAGGGCAGGCTGAGCCTCAATCCCATCCGGCATATCGATCCTTTCGGCACGATATTGCTGCCCTTGATGCTGTATTTCACGATTCAGGTGCCGTTCGGCTATGCCAAGCCGGTGCCCGTCGATTTCAGCCGCCTGCGCAATCCGAAAAAGCAGATGGCCTGGGTGGCGTTTGCCGGTCCCGGCGCCAATTTCGTCATGGGCCTGGGCTGGATGATCGCCTTTGTCGTGCTCAGCGTGTTGCCGCCGACGGAAATGGGCATGTTTTTCCGCAAGATGGCGGGCGCGGGCGTCAGCGTCAACGCGGCCATGTTCGTCTTTAACCTGATTCCCGTGCCGCCGCTCGATGGCGGACGCATCATGACGGGCTTGCTGCCGATGCAGCTGGCGCGCCCGTACGCCAGCATCGAGCGCTACAGCCTGTACGTGTTCGGCGCCCTGGTGCTGCTGATGTACACGGGCATCCTGAACCGCGCCTTGCTGGCGGCGATCGAATTTGTCATCGGCATGTTTGTCACCCTGGTCACGCCCCTGACGGCCCTGTTGACTTGAAACAAGCAACTGGATGGTCGCACATAAATGATGGAAGTACCGATGCAAGTAACTGAACCAATATTAGAAACCGAAGCGATTTCCGGCTGGCTGCGCCGCTGGGCGCCCCTGATCCCGGGCGGCGAAGTGCTGGACCTGGCGTGCGGCGCCGGCCGCCACGCGCGCCACCTGGTGAGCCTGGGCCACCCCGTGATCGCGCTCGACCATGATCCGGAAATGCTGGAAAAGGCGGCCGGCACGGGCATCACCACTTCGCTGGTGGACCTGGAAGCGCCGGGCGCCGTGTGGCCCTTCGCTCCCGGCCGCTTTGCCGGCATCGTCGTCACCAATTATCTGCACCGGCCCCTGCTGGAAGCGATGGTGGCCAGCCTGGCGCCCGATGGCGTGTTGCTGTATGAAACGTTTGCCGAGGGTAATGAGCAGTTCGGCAAGCCGTCGAATCCGAAATTCCTGTTGAAGGAAGGCGAAATGCTGACCTGGGCGGTGCAGCACGGCTTGCGTGTGGTAGCGTATGAGGATGGGCGCGTGGAACAGCCAAAAGCTGCTCTGGTGCAACGAATTTGCGCCGTCCGGCCGGATTTTCCACGGTTGGCAGCCCTGCTGCCGACGTTTTGAGCGGCCATACTATGTCAGAATGCACCACAGGCGCGGGCTATCCGCTACAATCGTTGTTTTATTTATCGGCGCTATAAACTTACTATGATCAAGGGCAGCATTGTAGCAATCGTCACCCCGATGCACGCAGACGGCAGTCTGGACTTTCCAGGTCTGCGCAAGCTGATCGACTGGCATATCGCCGAGGGTACGGACGGCATCGTCATCGTTGGCACGACGGGCGAATCGGCAACAGTCAGCGTGGAAGAACACTGCGAACTGATCCAATTGACCGTCGAACATGCCAAGGGACGCATTCCTATCATCGCCGGTGCCGGAGGCAACTCCACGGCCGAGGCCATCAAACTGACGCGTTACGCGAAAGAAGCGGGCGCCGATGCTGTCTTGCAAGTCGTGCCGTACTACAACCGTCCTACCCAGGAAGGCATGTACCAGCACTTCAAGGCCATCGCCGAAGCCGTCGACATTCCCGTCATCCTGTACAACGTGCCTGGCCGCACGGTTGCCGACATGAGCAACGAGACCATCGTGCGCCTGTCCGCCATCCCGAATATTGTCGGCGTGAAAGATGCGACCGGCAATATCGGCCGCGGCATCGACCTGCTGCGCCTCGTGCCGGCCGACTTCGCCGTGTACTCGGGCGACGATCCGACGGCCATGGCGCTGATGTTCTGCGGCGGCCACGGCAATATCTCCGTGACGGCCAACGTCGCGCCGCGCGCCATGCACGAACTGTGCGTCGCGGCCATGGCGGGCGAGCGCGCCACGGCGATTGCCATCAATAACAAAGTTTTCCCTCTGCACCAGAAATTGTTTGTCGAGCCCAATCCGGTGCCCGTCAAATGGGCGATGGCCGAAATGGGCCTGATGCCTGCCGGCATACGCTTGCCACTGGTGCCGCTGGCTGAAAATTGCCATGCCACCGTGCGCGATGCCTTGCGCGACGCCGGCATCCTGTCTTAAGCCGAACTTCAAGCCCGGACTTGACCAGTCCGGACCTTCCCTGATTCCAGCTGCTACTTAGCTTCTTATCCAGTTACGACATGACTAATTGCAAGAAAACCAAACCGGCGCCTGCCACCATCGCCGTCCGCGGCATCGTCATCGGCGCCGTCGCAGCCAGCCTCGCGGGCTGCGGCATGATCAGTTCGGTAGTCGGCGGCGACAAGGTCGACTACAAGTCGGTCAAGAAAGCCAGCACCCTGGACGTGCCGCCTGACCTGACGCAATTGCAGCAGGATAACCGTTACTCCCTGCCGGATTCGAAAAACGGCGTGGCGACGGCTTCCGGCTACAACGCGCAGCGCAACGCCACGGCCGGTACCCCCGTCATCGTGGGCGCCGACGGCGTGGTGGGTGTCGTGCCGGTCACGGCGGGTAGCGTGAAGGTCGAGCGCGCGGGCAACCAGCGCTGGCTGGTCGTCAAGCAGTCGCCTGAAGTGCTGTGGCCGCAACTCAAGCAGTTCTGGGAAGATTCGGGCTTTACCATCGCCATCGACCAGCCCACGGCTGGCATCTTGGAAACCGAGTGGAACGAAAACCGCGCCAAGTTGCCGCAAGACTTTATCCGCAACACCATCGGCAAGGCCTTCGACTCGCTGTACTCGACGGGCGAGAAAGACAAGTTCCGCACCCGCGTGGAGCGCCTGGCCGACGGTTCGACCGAGATCTACATCAGCCACCGTGGCGTGGAAGAGGTCGTCACGGGCCGCGACAAGGAAACCACCACCTGGACCGCTCGCCCGAACGATCCGGGCCTGGAAGCGCAATTCCTGGCCAAGCTGATGACGCGCCTGGGCGCGGCCAGCGACGAAGCGCAGGCGAAGACGGCTGTCGACGCCGCCATCGTGCAGCCGCAGCACGCCAAGCTGGTGGGCGACGCCGCCACGCCGGCGCGCGCCATCGAAGTCGATGAAGGTTTCGACCGCGCCTGGCGCCGTGTCGGCCTGGCGCTGGACCGCGTCGGCTTCACCGTGGAAGACCGCGACCGCACGCAAGGCACGTATTTCGTGCGTTACGTGGATCCGGACGCGGTCAAGAAAGATGGTTTCTTCTCGAAATTGTTCAGCTGGGGTTCGTCGTCCGCCGACAAGGACAAGGAAGCGCAGCGCTACCGCGTCCTGGTCAAGGCGGGCAATGGTTCGACCAGCCTGGTCAGCATCCTCGGCAACGAAGGCCAGCCGGCGACCTCGCCAGTGGCCGAGAAGATTCTGGGCTTGCTGAACGAGCAGTTGAAATAAGCGCTATCGACGCGGCAGGCATCAGAACCTGCCGCATCTTAATAAAAAGGCTGGCCCGGGAAACCGGTCCAGCCTTTTTAATTGCCCGCGTCCCGCATTTTATCCTGCGGATAAAACACCGGACGTAAAAAAGCCGGCCCGAAGGCCGGCTTTCTTTCCTGCGGGGTGCTAAATTACTTAGCAGCCGATGCAGCAGCCGAAGCAGCCGAAGCAGCGTCGGTAGCGGCCGAAGCGGCAGCGGTTGCAGCAGCAGCAGCGTCGGTAGCGGCCGAAGCAGCAGCGTCAGCAGCAGCAGCTGGAGCAGCTTCAACTACTGGTGCTGGTGCTGGGGTTTCTACTACTGGTGCTGGTGCAGGAGCTTCTTCTTTTTTGCTGCAAGCAGCCAGAGCAACAACCATCAGGGAGGCGATCAGCAGGGATTTTTTCATTTGTTTTCCTTAATTATTTCAAAAAATAAATCAATATTGTTGCGATGAATAATTACCGGTAATTATCGCTCGTTAGGTCGTCTTCGAAGGCTTTTCGTACCAGGTGGTGCCTGCCAGACAACGGAAACTTCCTAACCGAATATTATAGCGATTTTTGGTGCGTCGCAATAGGAGCAAGAGGCAAATTCGCAACTATTTTGTGATATCGCAATATTTGCCGAAGCAAATTGCAAGCAAGTGTAAGCGATTTGCGAAAGCGCGACAAAACGATATAAAAATAATATGTTTCATTGCGCTGGCGCAGATGCTGCTATTTTACCTACTGTAATACCACTTTGCTACGACACCCTCATTCAAGCCAGTTCGATCCAGCCATCCTGATACCAGGTATATAAGGCATCCATCACATCATCGGAAGCTTGCGCCACGGCCGCGCCATCGAGGGCACGTTCGTTGGCCAGGGTTTCCAGTGCCGTTTTATCGGCCTTGCCTATGGCAAACGATTCGCCATTAATGAAGACATTCTTGCCACGATACAGCATCAGGGTCTTGCGCGACAACACGACACCCTTCTTCTGTGCGGCGTCGGCGAAGCGGCCCACCGTCAGCGGCTTGGACAGCGGCGTGAAAAACACGTTGTGCTTCGGTTCCGACAGGTGTTCGCCGAGGAAAATGGTCACGTCTTCTTCCGTGAAGCGCACCTTGTTCATTTCTTCCGTGATGGTGCTGAGCATGTCGCGGGGGATTTCCGCCGGCTTGCCCGAGGCTTTCAGGTCCGGATCGCTGTAAATGCCCGGCAAGTCGATCGAGTCGGCCATGAATTGCAGGAAGGCTTCGCCCAGTTCCTGGAACGTGGGCGAGCGGAAACCGATCGAATACGTCTGGCAGTCGCCGATGGCTACGCCGTCGTGCGCGTAGTGGGGAGGCAAATACAGCATGTCGCCCGGCTCCAGCGTGAATTCTTCGTCCGGCGTGAAGTTGCTGAGGATTTTCAGCGGCAAGCCGTCGATCAGGCTCAGGTCCTTCTGCGCGCCGATGCGCCAGTGGCGCTTGCCCTGGCCTTGCAGCAGGAACACGTCGTAGGAATCGAAATGCGGGCCCACGCCGCCGCCGTCGGTGGCGAAGCTGACCATCAGGTCGTCCAGGCGCGCGTCCGGCAGGAAACGGAACTGGCGCAGCAGGGCGTCGGCCTTGGCGCTGTGCAGGTTGGCGCCCTGCACCAGCAGGGTCCATTCCTTCTGTTTCAGCGAAGGCAGGCTGGTCAACGGACCTTGCTGCATGTTCCAGTGGCCATCCGCATGGCTGACCAGGCGCGATTCGACGTGGTCGAGGGTGGCCAGCTCGGCCAGGGCCTTGATATCGAACAGCGCCTTGAAGCCAGGTACGGCTTGACGGATCAACAAGGGTTTTTTATGCCAGTAGTCGCGCAGGAATTGCGCCGGCGTAATATCGCCGAGGAGAGTTAATTTTTTCATGCGCCCATTATAACAACCGGAAATGCAGGAATGCGCCTGTCGTTGGCGGCGTGAAGGTATAATTTGCCAGCTTATACAATGAAAGGAAGCATAATGAAGATTGCCAAAAATACGGTCGTGACTGTCAACTACAAACTGTCAGACGCGCAAGACAATCTGATCGAAGACGGCCGTCAGCCGATGGTCTACCTGCACGGTGATTATGAAAACACCCTGCCGAAGATCGAAGAAGAGCTCGACGGCAAGGAAGTTGGCTATTCCAACACGATCCAGATCGAACCGGACGATGCTTTCGGTGAATACGACCCAGCCCTGGTCAAGGTCGAGCCGCGCAATCGCCTGCCTGAGCCGCTGGAAGTGGGCATGCAGTTCGAAGGCATGCCGGAAAGCGATTCGGCGGACGAAGAAGCGATGATCTTCACGGTCACCGATATCGCCGACGACAAAGTCGTGCTGGACGGCAACCATCCACTGGCCGGCATCGCGCTGCGCTTCTCGCTGACCGTCGCTGACGTGCGCGCAGCCACCGACGAAGAAATCGCCCATGGCCACGTGCATGGCGCACACGGCCATGACCATGGCGATGAAGATGATGAAGGCGAAGAGGGCGATCACTTCCGCACGCATCCGATCCACTAATACCGCTTGTGCCAGGCCGGCTCTATGCCGGCCTGTTCATTTGTGCCGCTGTTATTAACGGCGTAGCGTCGACGCCTTGGCCCGCGCTTGCGCCGATGGCCGCGTGGCACGTTGACGTACCTCAAAGAATGGCGTCTTGCCGGGCCGTACGGCGATGGCGGACCAGTCGTTGTCGATGCTGACGTGGCCCAGGTTGCCTTTCCAGCGGATTATCGGCCCGCCAGCCTTGGCTACGGCCTTTTTGTTCTTGCCTTCCTTGCCGTCCGCGTCGCCATTGCGCTGCGTATCGACCAACAAGACCTTGCCGCTGAATTTCTTTGCCAGCGTGCGGATCTGCTTGCGCGGGCCCGCAAAGCCATCCTGCTTCGAGCTGAAGCTGGGCAGCAGCGAATTGTCGTCTTCGTCCAGCGCACCCACGTCGCCGTCGGAAAACAGCACGATACCGTCGAGTTTCTTGCGCTGCGCCATGGCGAACAATCGCTGCAGCCAGGAACGGTTGGCCACCAGGCGGTCTTCGAACTCGCTGTTGCGTCCCGCTTCCGGCAGGAAATGGTTGTTATTTGCGGGCAGGTTGACGGTGGCAAACAGCACGCCGCCGTATTCCCAGTGGGCATTTTCTGCGTAGCTGCGGAACTTCGCCGTCGATGACAGCCGCGACAGGGTCAGCTTGCGCTGGCCCAGGCTCTGGTCGTCGGCGAAATACACGTCGCGCAGGCGGTTCAGGCGTTCGATGGCATTGATGCGGCCGCGCGAATTGCGGCAGTTGGCCCAGTCGCTGGCCGACAGCGAGACGATCAGCGGCGGCCCGCTGGCGTCGAGCACATCCTTGCGCTGGCTGTACAGCTTGTCGCTGCACGATTCGCTGGCCGCCTTGATGCCCGTGGCCACCACGAAAGAGGCATTGAAGGCGCTCGTTTCCGCGATGGCTTTTTTCAGGGGGCCATCGTCGGGCCCCGCGTTGAAGGAATGGCCCAGCACGGCAAACTCGAAGCCGGCCTGGTCGCCCGGGGCGGCCAGCGCCGCTTGCCATGGCAGGCTGGCAGCCAGCAAGCTGGCGGCCAGCAGGCGTATCGTGCCGCGCCGGATCGTCATGCGGCGGCCAGCCGTTTCAACTGATACAGCTGCTCCAGCGCATCGCGCGGCGTGAGCGCATCGGGATCGAGGTCGGCGATGGCGTCGAGCAAGGCTTGCTGCGCTTCATTGAGCGCGGCCAGCGGCGCCGCCGCTGCCTCTTCTTCCTCTTGCGCATACGGATCGGCGGCCGGGGCGGCGAACAGGTCGCGCTGCGGCGTGGCGTCGAGCGCCTGCGCTTCCAGGCGCGCCAGGTGCTTGCGCGCGGCCTTGATCACGGGTTGCGGCACGCCGGCCAGCTGCGCCACCTGCAAGCCGTAGCTTTGCGAGGCGGGACCGGCTTGCACGGCGTGCAGGAAGACGATGCTGTCCTTGTGTTCGACGGCGGACAAATGCACGTTGGCGGCGCTCGGATGACTGTCCGGCAATTGCGTCAGCTCAAAGTAGTGTGTGGCAAACAGGGTGAAACTACGGCTGGTGTCGATCAGATGGCGCGCGATGGCCCACGCCAGGGCCAGGCCGTCGAAGGTCGAGGTGCCGCGGCCCACTTCATCCATGAGCACCAGCGAGTGTTCGGTGGCGCCGTTCAAAATCGCGGCCGATTCCGTCATTTCGACCATGAAGGTCGAGCGTCCGCCCGCCAGGTCGTCGGTGGCGCCGATGCGCGTGAAGATGCGGTCGATGGGGCCGATGGTGGCGGACGCGGCCGGCACGTAGCTGCCCACGTAGGCCAGCAGGGTGATCAATGCCACCTGGCGCATGAAGGTCGATTTACCGCCCATGTTCGGGCCGGTAATCAAGAGCAGCCGGCGCTCGTTGACGAGGCGGCAATCGTTGGCGATGAAGCGCTCGATCTGCTTTTCCACCACGGGGTGGCGGCCTTCGACGATGTTGATGCACGGCTCGTCGACCAGTTGCGGAGCGGCCCAGTTGTGCTGCTGCGCGTGTTCCGTCAGCGCATTCAGGGTGTCGAGCTGGGCCAGGCCTTGCGAGATCGTCTGCAAGGTGCCGATGTGCGGCGCCAGCTCGGCCAGCAGCAGGTCGTACAGCATCTTTTCGCGCACGAGGGCCTTGTCTTGCGCCGACAGGGCCTTGTCTTCGAACACCTTGAGTTCCGGCGTGATGTAGCGTTCGGCGTTTTTCAGGGTCTGGCGGCGGCGGTAGTCGTCCGGCACCTTGTCCGTCTGGCCGTGCGTGACTTCAATATAGAAGCCGTGCACCTTGTTGTATTCGACGCGCAGGTTGGCGATGCCCGTGCGTGCCCGTTCGCGCGTTTCCAGGTCGAGCAGGAACTGGCCCGCGTTTTCCGACAGCGCGCGCAGTTCGTCCAGTTCGGCGTCGAAGCCGGTGGCAAACACGCCGCCGTCGCGCACCATGGCGGCCGGTTCCTGCGCCACGGCGCGCACCAGCAAGTCCAGGCAGGCCGTCGGCGTGGCCAGGGCTGCGTGGATGGCGGCCAGCAAGCCCGTTTCGCCACCCTGGCCAGGGCCATAACAACGGACCACGTCGCCGCGCAGGGCCGGCAGTTGTAATAAACCGTCGCGCAGGGCGGCCAGGTCGCGCGGACGCGCCGACAGCAGGGCGATGCGCGTGGTGATGCGTTCGATGTCGGGCACTTGCGCCAGGGTGGCGGCGAGCGGACCGGCCGCTTCGCTTTGCGCCAGCGCGGCGATGGCTTCATGGCGCGCGCGGGCCACGTTCTGGTCGCGCCGCGCATGGTGCAGCCAGTGGCGCAGCATGCGCGAACCCATGGCCGTGCGGCAATGATCCAGCAGGGAAAATAATGTCGGCGATTCCTGGCCGCGGATGGTTTCCGTCAATTCCAGGTTGCGGCGCGTGGCCGCATCCAGGCCGATGAATTCGCTTTCCGTTTCCGTCGTCAAGGAGCGCACGTGCTGCAAGCCCCGTCCCTGCGTCGATTGCGCATAGCGCAGCAGGGCGCCGGCCGCGCCGAACGCGGCGCCGAGGCCATCGGCGCCAAAGCCCGTCAGGGTCGCCACGCCCAATTGATCCAGCAGGGCCTTGTGGCCGCCCACCACGTCGAAATGCCAGTCCGGCACGCGGTTGATGTGCGTGCCCGCGTAGTCGTCGAACAGGTTGCCGTTGTCGCCGCTGAGAATTTCCGCCGGCACGATGCGTTCCAGTTCCTGCTGCAGGCGCGCCGCCACGGTGCTGCTGTCGCCGGAAAACTCCATCAGCTTCAGGGCGCCGCTGGCCAGCGACAGCCAGGCCAGGCCCGTCGTGACCGTCTTGCGTTGCGTGATGCTGCACATGGCCAGCAGCGGGCGCTCGGCCTTTTCGGGCAGCAAGTCCGCATCCGTCAGGGTGCCCGGCGTGACGACGCGCATGACCTTGCGCTCGACCGGCCCCTTGCTGGTGGCAGGGTCGCCGATCTGTTCACAAATGGCCACCGACTCGCCCAGCTTGACCAGCTTGGCCAGATAGCCATCGAGCGAATGAAACGGCACGCCGCACATTTTAATCGGGTTGCCGCTGGCCACGCCGCGCGCCGTCAGGGTAATGCCCAGCAGGCGCGAGGCTTTTTCCGCATCCTCGAAAAACAGCTCGTAGAAATCGCCCATGCGGTAGAACACCAACATCGTGGGATGGTTTTCCTTAATGCCAAGATATTGTTGCATCATTGGCGTAAGCTTTTCAGCGGAATTCTTCTTTGCCGCGGCGGCGTTGATTTCTTTTGGGACGGTGGTCATGTGTTCTTTGTCGTTGGTCCGGCGGCAGGAAAAGGCATGCCTGCCGGGCTGTGGGTGGTGCTGTGTGCGTGCCAGGCCGCGCCAGGGGGCGGAGCTTGGGTTCAAGGCCGTCATTTTACCGCTTTCGGCGGACGGGGCGGCGTATTGCGTGCGGATGTGAAAAAGCCGCGCGGATGGAGGTCGGCACGGCTTGGATATATTGTTGATCATTGCGCCGGTAGCCTGCTTCTTGGCCTCGGTTATACCTGTTTTATAGGTTTGAAGGAAAGGCCTAATGTACTGGCTATTAGGTGCCGCAGTTGTCTGCCTCAGGCTTCCTAAGCAAGATATCCAGTTGTTCAACCTAGATTAATAGAGGAATGCATCGGCCTTAGTCGGCGACTGTGCCGGTTAGGTATCAACCTTCCCACCCACGGATGCTTCAGGGTCAAAACTGAAGACGCGCAATTCCGGCAGGTCTTGTTCGCCGCGAATGATGCGCACGGTCAATACAAACGAGAGTTCCCAACGGCCCTTGCTCTGGCCGACATCAAGATTGTGCTTCCATTCCTGGCGGATGCGGCGCAGATCGGGCAGGGCTGGATCAGGCGGTAATACATGGGATTCAAAATCCAGAGGCACCTGATACGTGGCGCCGGCGGCTTGCAGGAAAGGCGACGGCAGCGAATAGCGAGTGGGTACATCGGGGCCGATCTGGGTCAGCTGAGGTACGCTGATGAGGCAGCAATCGACGATCTGGAAGGATGTGAAACCACTGTCTTTGCTGCCACAGCAATTGACTTCCAGATAGACGTGTTGGCCTTGCTGGAAGTGCACGCCACCCATGTAAGGGCCGTGGCGCGGGTCGGCGCTGCCGTCGCAGGAAGTAAATGCATAGTCGAGCTGGTTGGTGATTTGGTCTGCATCAAAATGCACGGATAACTTCATCCAGGGGCTTACAGGCGTCATTTTTTATTGTCTCTTTCCAGGTTGATGATAAATTGTTGGTAGCGAGCATCTCGCCGTAGTGTCAACAGGTCGGGTGCCGATTCGATCAGATTGAGAGGGTAGCCGTGCTCCATCGCTTGTTTTAAAGCCGCCAGCGCTTCGTTGCGCCGGCCTATCAGCTCATAGGTCAGCGCTGCCCTGAAATGGATGTCTGGCAAAGTGGGCGCAAGTACAACCGCTCGCGCTACATGCTTCAGCGCATCGTCTTGCGAGCCCGCGTAGGCTGAATACAATGCCAGCCGTGAGTTGACCTTGGGGTCGTCCGGAGAGTGTTGCAGCATGACTTTAATCAGCTTGATGGCACGATGGTAGGAATCGTGTGACAAATCAATTTGGCCGGGAACCCAGCGTTGGGCATCTCCTAGGTTCGCCCATAGCAGGTAGTTACCCGGATTACCCTTGTTTTCCGAGACGGCATTCTTAAACGCCTGGACTGCCCCCAGATAGTCGCCCCTGTTAAATAGGGCGTTGCCCAGGTTGGTATACAGTTCCCAGTCGGGATGCACCTGCAATCCTTGTTGCAGAACTTGCAGGGCTTCATCACTGCGATTCAAACGGTCTAGTGTAGCGCTGAGCTGGGCATAGGCATCGGCCAGGTGCGGAGCCATCTGTATGTATTGACGGAAGAATTTTTCAGCGTCATGGTAATCGCCCTGGTTGTAGTGCATTTTTCCCAGCAACGAAATGAAAGGGAGATCGCGGGGATATAGGGTGACGGCCTTGTCAAGCACTTCCCGGGCTTGGTCAAATTTCTGTGCTTGGATGAGCAGACGTGCCTTGCCGTACATGCCCAGTGGGTTGTTCGGCTCAAGGTTCAGTGCCGCGGTGATTTCCTGCATCGCTTGCTGACGTTTACCATGGTATTCAAGAGCCCAGGCTTGCGCCACATGGGCAAGCGCCAGTTGATCGTCGGTTGCCAGTGCTTGTTTCGCTGCAATATCCGCGCGTTGCAACCATGTTTCATCACGGTTGGTACCCAGATAGCGCAATGTGAAAACCAGTGACAGGCCGGCATTTGCCGCCGCATGCTCTGGATTGTGTTTGAGTATGGTGCTGAAATGTTCAATAGCCTGTTTCTGGTTGTTATCTTGATCGAACGCGCGTAATGCCGCCATCCCCGCCGCCATGCTGGCCATTTCCGAATACGGCGCCGGCGCTTTTTCGCCGGTGACGAACGATTTGACGGCAGGAACGATGTTGGGCAGCTGCCATCCCGCCAGCACGGCCAGCAGGGCCACGCCCGCGCCCCATTTCAGCGTGCGCTTGCGGGGCAGGGGCAGGCGGATGGAGACGCTGGCGGGTGGTTCTTCCTTCGCGGGCGTATCGTCGGCAAGGGATGCAGCCACGGTGACAGCTTCCCCGCGCTGCGCCCCTATCGCCTCGCGCACGTCGCGCATGGTGCGTGGCCGTTCGGCCGGGTCGTGCGCCGTCATCGCGCGCACGAGGGCGTTGATGGCGGGCGGCACCGTATCCGGCAGGTCGGGCCACGGCTCCGTTGCCTGCATGTGGGCGGCGGCCAGGGCCAGGCCGTTCAGGTGGGCAAAGTGGCGCTGGCCGGCCAGCATTTCGTACAGCATGGCGCCCAAGGCATACACGTCGCCGCGCGTGTCGGGCAGGCGGCCCATCAGGCGCTCGGGCGCCATGTAGGCGATGGTGCCCTGCAAGTCGCACAGGGTGGTCGTTTGCGTCGCTTGCGGGTCGATGTGGCGCGCCAGGCCGAAGTCGAGGATGCGCACCTTGCCATCCGCTTCCAGCATCAGGTTCGACGGTTTCAGGTCGCCGTGCACGAGGTCCATGGCGTGCGCTTCGTCCATGGCGTCGGCGATCTGGTAGGCGATGTCGAGCGCCGCCTGCAAGTCAGCCTTGCCGCCGTGCATGAATTGCCCCAGGGTCTGGCCTTCGACCAGTTCCATGACGATGGACTGGCTCGTGCCCTGGCCCTCGATGGCGAAAATGCGCACGAAGGCCGCATGCTTGAGCGAGGCGGCCAGGCGCGCTTCATTGATGAGTTTTTCGGGATGCAGCACGTCGGCTTGCGGCTTCAGGCGCTTGAGCGCCACGCTACGACACAGCTTGGCATCCCACGCTTCGAATACATGGCCGAAACCGCCTTCGCCCAGCAAGCGGCGCACTTCGTAGTGCCCGCTGATCGTGTCGTCTTGCGGCGGGGTCTGACGCAGGGAGTCGAGCAGTTCCATATACCTTGGCTTCAGAGTGCATCAGCGTGGACGTCAAGCATCGAGAGGGTCAATGCGATGTTTGAATGCCCAAGATGATTGATTTTGAGTAACATCCTGATTTAAAACGATTGTTTAGAATAAGTCAATTAATATTGGCAAGGAGTGAACAAAAGTTGCTGCCGGATGGCGATTGCTATTTTTGCGCCCGGCATGCCGGCCATGTGCGCGAACGCAATGACGAATGTTTCGTAGCACCCGATAATGCCAACGGGAGAGGCACCGCATGGACCGGTGCCGCGTTGTGTGCCGGACAAGGATAGGAGTCATTATGCGTGGCGTGATCCGCTTGAACGACCCCACCAGCCACGGCGGCAAGGTGGTGGGCGCGGCGCCGGACAGCACGGTGCTGGGCGTGGCCGTGGCGCGCAAGGGCGACCCTTGCGTGTGCCCGGTCAAGGGCCACGTGCGCTGCGTGATCGCCGAGGGCGATCCGCAGGTGCTGATCGATGGCGTGCCCGTGGCGTTTGATGGGCACAAGACCAGCTGCGGCGCCAGCCTGATGTCCACCGTGGGCAGCAGCGGGCGGCCTTAGCCGATGCAAGCGTCGATGGACGCGCCCAGCTTGTCGACGATTTCCTCGACGTGGCTGGCGTCGATGATGTAGGGCGGCGCCAGCAGGATGTGGTCGCCGTGCAGGCCGTTGATAGTGCCGCCCATGGGGTAGCACATCAGCCCATTTTGCATGGCTTGCGCCTTGATGCGCGCGTGCAGACGGCGGGCCGGGTCGAACGGCTGCTTGCTGGCGCGGTCCTGCACCAGTTCCAGGCCCAGGAACAGGCCGCGGCCGCGGATGTCGCCCACGTGCGGGTGCTCGCCAAAGCGCTGGCGCAGCCGCTCCTGCAGCAAGCGGCCCATGGCGCGCACGTTGGCCAATAAATCGCGCTCCTCGATCTGCTGCTGCACGGCCAGGGCGGCGGCGCACGCGGTGGCATGGCCGATATATGTGTGGCCGTGCTGGAAGAAGCCCGTGCCAGCGCGGATGGTTTCGCGGATATCCTGGGATACCATCACGGCGCCGATGGGCTGGTAGCCGGCGCCCAGGCCCTTGGCGATGCAGATCAGGTCGGCCGTGACGCCTTCCTGCTCGCAGGCGAACAGGCTGCCCGTGCGCCCCATGCCGCACATGACTTCGTCGAGTATCAGCAGGATGCCGTGGCGCTGGCAGATGGCGCGCATGCGCGCAAAATAGCCGGCGACGGCGGGCAGGGCGCCGGCCGTGGCGCCGACGACGGGTTCGGCGATGAAGGCCATGACGTTCTCCGCGCCCAGCTCGGCGATATGGTCTTCCAGTTCCTGTCCCAGGCGCGCCACGTAGTCGGCATCCGTTTCATGCGCCTGCTGCTCGCGCCACGCGTAGCAGGGCGACACGTGGGTCACGCCAATGAGCAGCGGCTCGAACTGCTGGCGGCGCCAGGCGTTGCCGCCCGTGGCCAGCGCGCCCAGGGTGTTGCCGTGATAGCTCTGGCGGCGCGCGATGACGTGGCGGCGCTGCGGCTGGCCCCGCTCGACGAAATACTGGCGCGCCAGCTTGAGCGCGCTTTCCACCGCTTCCGAGCCGCCCGAGACGAAATACACGCTGTCGATGCCGGCTGGCGCGCGGGCGACGAGGAAATCGGCTAACTGCTCCATCGGCTCGCTGGTGAAAAACGAACTGTGCGCGTATGCCATCGTGGCAATCTGCCGCTGCACGGCGGAAATCACGGCCGTATCCGAATGGCCGAGGCAAGAGACGGCGGCGCCGCCGCAGGCATCCAGGTAGCGCTTGCCGTTCGCATCGATCAGGTAAGGGCCGTCGCCGCCCATCGCGACAGGATAGTTGGCGGTCAGGCTGCGGTGGAAGACATGGCTCATGGCATCGCTTTCTTATCGGCAAGGGGGAATGGCCGATTATAGGATGCGCTGCGCCGCATTGCAACGTTTGATGTATTTGTTTTTAATTTACATCATTTGATGTTTTTGCATAGGCGCCCAGCGCCCGCAGCTGGTTTTCCGCCGCGCCGATGGCGTGTACGGCATCGTGTCCCGCGCGCGCCACCAGCAGTTCCACCAGGCTTTCTACGGCCGCGATGCCGGCCACGATGGACGGGAAGAACGAGGGGCTGTCGACGGCGATGACGATGCTGGCCTCCGCTTGCAGGGCCAGCGGCGAGATGGCGCTGTCGCTGATGGCGACCACCTGGCAGCCGGCCTGGCGCGCCGTTTGCGCCACCAGCAGCGCTTCGCTCGAATACGGGGCGAAGCTGACGACGACGACGGCCTCCCCGGCCTGCAGGGCGCGCAAGTCCATTTCCAGGGTGCCACCCTGGCCGCTCAGCAGCTGCACGCTGGGGCGCAGCAGCCGGTACAGGTAGTGCAGGGTGTAGGCGATGGGGTGGGCGGCGCGAAAGCCCGCCACGTGCACGCGGGGCGCCGCCTGCAGCAGGCTGGCGGCCGCGTCCAGGGCCGCGTGGTTGGCGCTTTCCGTGGCGGCCAGGTTGCGCTGCTGCACCGCGAACACTTCGGTGACCAGGTCGCGCTCTTTCCCCTCTTTGCCTGCCAGAGCGCCCGCCTTTGCCGCGTAGCCGCTTGGCCCCGCGCGCAGACGTTCCACGAAAATGGCTTTCAGTTCCGGCCAGCCGGCAAAGCCCAGTTGCTGCGCCAGGCGCACGAGGGCGGCCGACTGCACCTGGGCGCGCGTGGCGATGCCGCGCATCGAGGACACGGCCACCTCATCTGGATGGTCGGCCAGGTAGCGCGCGCCCGCCTGGAATTGCGGGCTCAGTTCCGCATGGCGCGCCTTGATCAGGTCCATCAGTGCCGCATAGTTATCGGGGGGTGTCGCTGCCTGCATCGCCTTGCCTCGTTCAATGGGTTGCGGCGATGGTACAGGATTCGTCAGCGCGTCGGTAGCGGCGTGCCTTGCGCCCGGGCGGCCGTGCGCGGACGCAGGCGGGCAAACAGGTGCGGCCCGGCCGGTTTGCGGCGCGGTCCCGTCGTCAGTACGCGCAAGGCGGTGGGCAGCGGCACGTCGTGGCAATGCAAAAACAGGGCGGCGGCGCCCGTGCCGGCCATCTCCTGCAAGGCCAGCGCATGTTCGACCAGCGCCGCTGTGCGCATGTCGAGCCGCACCGGGATGTCGGGTTGAAATAACTGTGTATCGATGGGCCGTGCATTGCGCATGCTGTCCCCCGCCGGGTTCGCTAGTCAAGCTATCAGAATAAAAGCGCCCCGGCGCCACCACTTTGCGCCAGATCAATTCCACTGTCGGATAGATTCCATAGAGCAAAAAAAACGCCAACCGTTGCCGGCTGGCGCTGAAAACCCTCGAAGGAAGAAAGGGTGGGGGACGGGCTAGTAGCTCCAGCGGACGGAGAGTCCCACGACCTTGTCATAGCGCCGCACATCGCGCACATACTCCGGCGTGTCGTGGTAGTCGCGGTAGGTCGAGTCGAGCAGGTTGTTCGCGTCCAGCGTCACCGTGGTATGCGGGTTGAGCTTGTACGAGACGGACGCGTCCAGGGTTTTCGTCGGCGCCACGGTCAGGTGGATGCCCTTGCCGCGATAGTTGTAGTCGTCGACGTACTTGTCGCGCCAGCTGTAGGCCAGGCGCGCCGACCACGGTCCCTGTTCGTACAGGCCGACGATATTGGCCGACCACTTCGACATGCCCGTGAACGGGTGTGCGCTGCCATTGAGTTCTTCCAGTTCGCCCGTCATGTAGGTGGCGTTGGCCTGCAGGCCCAGGCCGCCAAGCCAGCCGGGCAGCTTGTCGTAGAACTGCTGGTAGGCCATTTCCATGCCTTGCAGATGGCCCTTCGAGGTGTTGCGCGGACGGGTGATGTCGTACTCGATGCCGTTGTACGTTTCCTTGGCCGAACCGGACAGGATGTAATTCTTGAAGTTGTGGCGGAATACGGTGGCCGTGACGGAGCCCGTCTGCGCGAAATACCATTCCAGCGCCAGGTCGAGGTTCTTGCCTTCCACCGGTTTCAGGTCGGGATTGCCGCCGCCGCCCGTCGGGCGCACCATTTCCAGGCTCTGGCCCAGGCTTACGCCGGGATTGAAGTCGGCGAAGTTGGGGCGCTGCACGGCCTTGCCTGCGGTCATGCGGGCGATCAGGTCCTGGCGCAGCATGGCTTTCAGGGTCAGGCTGGGCAGCACGTCCGTATCCGACGTCTTCACGCGCACGGGCGTGATGATGCCGTTTTGCGAGGAATTGCCTTGCAAGTCCTGCTTCGTCTGCACCACGCGCACGCCCAAGGTGCCATCGACCGGTACTTGCGCCAGGTCAAAGCCGATGCGCGCCTTGCCGTAGACGGCATTGGTTTTTTCCACATCCTTGTAGTGGGTCATCGGATCGTCCGGACTGCGTTCGCTGCTGCCCGTAAACAGCTGGCGCAGCACGGCCGTGTTGTTAAGCATGAAGTCGCGGCAGGGCGTGAGCCAGCTTTGCAGGCCGAAGTTGCCCGTGTTTTCGTGCGAGGCGCAGGCCAGGCCGGGAATCGCGTCCGCATACATGGTCGAAGACAACCCGCCCTGGCCATTTTTTTCGCGTATCGATTCGGCCTTGCGCTTGGCCAGACGCACGCCGCCCGAAAATTCTCGGAAGAAGCCGGTGCTGTCCATGTCGTAGGTGACGTCGCCGCGCCAATCGGTGGAGCTGCCTTCGTCGTGGCTGTGGTTATCGTAGAAGCCGAGCAGCGTGTAATTCTTCGGGTCCAGCATGTTGTAGCCGGGGTAGCTGATCTGCGCGCCGCCGTTCACGTTTGTGCTGCCGATGATGCTGGTCGGGTGGGCGAGGAAGTCGAGGATGGGGAATTCGCGCTCGAAGTTGCTCACCGTGCGCGCCAGTTCCGTGGTGGCGCGCAGCTGCGGCGTGATATCCCAGCGCGCGCCGATGGCGCCTTGCGAGCCGATCGAGCGGTCGCGCCGCGCCTGGGTCGAACCGAGCGTGAACGGCGACCATGGGCCGTCGATCTTGCCCACCGTGGCCGCCTGGCTGGTGCCGGGGATCAGGGTGATGTCGGGATTTTGCCCCCAGGGCAGCGAACCGACGAAGAACTGGCTGTCGAACGCATGCTTGATCAGGGTCGACATGCCTTCCGCATACACTTCCACCTGCGAGTTCGGACGCCACTGGAAGGCGGCATTCGCCGCGTAGCGCTTGCGGTCGCCCACGGTCGGGATCATGCCGACGGAATCGGGGCCCGTGATGTTGCCCGCTTCGGGGCGCTTGACGGGTTCGGCGTTCCAGATCGTCTCGTCGTAATATTTGCTGCGCTGGTAGGACAGGCCGAGCAGGGCGCCGAATTCGCCGTATGGGGTCTTCCAGCGGTTCGAGACCATGCCGCTGACGTTCGGATCCGTCGAGCCGGACTTGTCGCGGTGCTCCGCGCGCACATTGCCTGAGGCGGTAAAGCCCTTGAAATCGAACGGGCGGTTGGTGCGCACGTCGACCACGCCGGCCGTGCCGCCTTCGACCATGTCGGCGCCCTGCGATTTATACACGTCCACGCGCTGCAGCATGGCCGTCGGGATGTCGGCCAGGTACAGGCTGCGGCCCACGGAGGTGAACATTTCGCGGCCGTTGAGCAGGGTCACCACGCCGGGCAGGCCGCGGATGATGACGGAACCGGCTTCGCCGCCTTCGCGGCGGATCTGCACGCCCGTCACGCGGCCGAGGATTTCGGCCACGTTCTTGTCGGGGAATTTGCCGATTTCATCGGCGACGATGGAATCGACCACCTGGTCGTTGTTCTTCTTGATCGTCTGCGCGCTTTGTGCGGCGCGGCGCACGCCCGTGACGGCAACGACGGCGATGCCGGCATTGTCTGCGGGCGCTGCCGCCGGCGCCGTTTCTTCCACTGGTGCTTCCGCGGCGGGCGCCTGTTGCGCCCAGACGGAAGCTCCGCTCAGCAGCCCTGCGCCGGCCAGCGCGGCCACCGTGGCCTTCAAGGTCAGCCGTGTGTTGTGTCGGGACGTGCGGGTGCCCGTTGCCATCAATTGCTTCATCTTGTCTCCACCTGTATTTTAGTTATGTTGAGAACGCTGCGGCAGTTGCCGCCGGAGCTGAAACTTGCTCAAGAAACATGGTAGGGGGTATGACTTTGCCCCACAAATGACTTCTTTTGCGATGTCCATATCAATTCCGGTATCCCTGCTGCATTCATGCGCCCTGGCGGCGCGCCGCGCGTCGTCGAATCCGGCGCATGCGCGTTGCGGGCGCTCCACAGGAGGCGTCAGGCGGCGCAGGGCGCGGCGCTTTGCGCCAGCCAGGCCATGAAGTGCGCCTGCGGCATGGGGCGGGCAAAAAAGTAGCCCTGCAATTCATCGCAGCCGGCGTGGCGCAGCACGTCGGCATCGGCCGCGCTTTCCACACCCTCGGCGGTGACCGTCAAGCCCAGGGTATGGCCAAGGCCGATGATGGTTTTCGTCACGGCCAGGTTTTGCGGCGAACCGTGGATGTCCTGCACGAAGCTCATGTCGATTTTCAGCTTGTCGAGCGGGAAGCGGCACAGGTAGTTCAGGCTCGAATAGCCGGTGCCGAAATCGTCGATCGACAGCGCAAAACCCAGCGCCTTGATGGCGTGCAGGGTGGCGATGGTGTCGTCCACGTTGTCCATCAGGATCGATTCGGTCAGTTCGAATTCGATCTGTCCCGGCGTGACGGGAAACTCGCGCAGCACCTCGCGCAAGGTGGCCGCCAGGGTGCCGCTTTTCAGCTGGATGGCCGACAGGTTGATCGACACGGCGATGTCGCCCGCGCCCGCCTCGCGCCAGGCCACCTGCTGGCGGCACGCTTCGCGGATGACCCACGCGCCGATGGGAACGATCAGGCCCGATTCCTCGGCGGCGGGGATGAAGCTGTCGGGCGCGATCAGGCCGTGCTGCGGATGCTGCCAGCGGATCAGGCTTTCCACGCCATTCAGGCGGCTGCTTCCAGCATCGATGCGCGGCTGGTAGTACAGCACCAGTTCCTGCCGCTCGATGGCGTGCCGCAGATCGCTCTCCAGGTGCAGCTGCTGCAACTGCTGCTCCTGCATCTGCGGCGTGAACATGCGCGCGTGATCGCGCCCGCCGCTCTTGGCCTGGTACATGGCCGCATCGGCGTGGCGCATCAGGGTATCCATGTCGTCGCCGTGGTCCGGATAGATGGCCACGCCCACGCTGCACGAGACATACAGCTCGCTGCCTGCCACCTGGTGCGGCTCGCGCATGGCCGGTATCAGCCGCGTGTCGAGCAGGGCGGCGATGGATGCGGCGTCGCCGATGCCGTTGAGGATGACGACGAATTCGTCGCCGCCCAGCCGGCTGACGGTATCGCCTTCGCGCACCAGCTGCAGCAGGCGCATTGAGACCGATTGCAGCAGGGCGTCGCCCACATGGTGGCCCAGCGCGTCGTTGACGTGCTTGAAGCGGTCCAGGTCGATGAACAGCACCCCCACCTTTTCGCCGCTGCGGCGCGCCTGCGCGATGGCCGCCGCCAGGCGCAGTTTCGACACGTGCCGGTTCGCCAGCCCCGTGAGCGCGTCGTGGTGGGCCATGTGCTCGATCTGCCGCTCGCTGGCCTTGCGTTCGCTGATGTCGAGCGAACTGGCGATGAAGTGCGTGGTGACGCCATCGAGGCCGCGCACGGCGTTCATCACCAGCCAGGCCGGATAGCTTTCCATCGACTTGCGCTGCACCGAGATTTCGCCCTGCCAGTAGCCGCGCCGCGCCAGCGTCCGGCGCAGACTGTCGAGCTGCTCGGGCGGGTTGTCGGGCGCCAGCAGGAAGGCGGGGCGCTTGCCGATCAGCTCCACCATGTCGTACAGCGAATGGCGGCGGAAGGCCTGGTTGACGGTGATGATGCGCATGCCGGCGTCCATCACGATCAGGCTTTCGGCGGAGGCCTCGAAGACCTTGGCCCATAGTTCCAGGCGCGACTCCATCAGCTTCATCTTGTTGATCGGCGTGAAGGTCGACAGCACGGCGCGCTGGCCCTGGTAATCGATCAGGCGCGCGGAAATCAGGGCCCAGGTGGGCGTGCCGCCGCCGCTCCAGCACACCTCGAATTCGTCGACGGCGCCCAGGTCGCTCAAGCGCTGGAAGAAGCGCGAACGGGCTTGCGGATGCATGCCGCCCACCCACGGGTCCAGTTCCAGGCCGCCCTGCCACGCGTGCGCGGCCTGGTTCGCGTGCAGCACCTGGTGGTGCGGGATCGAGGTAACCATCAGCGGGATGGGAATGGCGTCGACCAGCTGGCGCTGCGCATCGGCCGCGCTGGCGCGCGCCACCAGGTCCTGCTGCGCCATGCGCTGGAAGTCGAGCTGCTGCAGCATGGTGTTGAAGGCGCGCACCAGACGCCCCGTTTCATCTTCGCTGTCCCAGACGGCGCGCAGGCTGTGGTCGCCCGTTTCGCGCACTTCCTGCGCCACGCGCGCCAGGCGCCGGATGGGCAGGGCGATCTGGCGCGCGACGAAAAACACCAGGCCCAGTATCATCGCCAGCAGCAGCACGGCCGTGCCCAGGTGCAGCCACATGCGCGTGAAAAAGCCGTCCACGCGCAGCTGGATCAGGCGCTGCAATTCGTTGCCCGTATCGCGCCATGCCAGGCGCAGTGTGGCGAGGGCCACCGCGTCGCGGTGCAGCAGTTCCCGCGCGCCGGCGGGGTTGGCTTGCGCGCCGGCCAGCGCCTGGGTACTGGCGCGTAACTGCGCCACGGCGTGCCGCAGGGCCGCGCGCGAGCCATCCAGGTGCTGGCGCAGCAGCGGCGTGCTGGCCGCGAATGCCTCCGTGTAGTCGCTGCCGATGCCGCCCATGGTGGCATCCATGCGTCCTTCGAGGATCAGGAACTGGGTTTGCAGGCGCTGGCGCTGCGCGCCTTCGGCTGTCGCCAGCTGCAGGGCCAGGGCGCGCGAGCTGTTGATCACTTCCAGCAGCTCGCGAAAGCGCAGGATCACCAGCGACATCGTGTAATAGCTGTCCAGGTCCGGGTCGAGGATCAGGTTCGACTGGTTGCCCACCCGCGTGAGCAGTGCGCGTCCGGCCACAAAGGCGGGCGAGGGCGCGATGCCGTCGTCCGGCGTAGCGGAAGGGCGGCCGGCCTGGCGCAGCAGGGCGGCAAATTGCGTATTCAGTTCCGCGCTGTGCATGCCGGCGCCGAAGCGCCGTTCGGCCTGTTCCACGGCTGCCGCCTGCGCGCCCGGCGGCAGCAGTGCATCGCGGATGGCGGCGATGTAGTCATTGCCCGCCATCTCCTTGCGCGAGAAATCGATGGCGAGATATTTTTCGTTGATGAGGATGCCGGAAATGAAGATCACGGCGGACAGGTCGAGCAAATAGATCAGCGCCAGCTTGCGCCCCACCGTCAATTTTCCGATCATGCGCGAGATTCTGCCCAGCATGCGTGCCCCACCTTCTCGTCAGCCCATTTATGTTTTCTTATCAGCAATTTCCATGCCTGAATTTACAAGCTTGCAAGGGGGCTTTTGCACCATGCGGGTGCGCGCAGGAAGGCGGCGGGCGCCAATAAAAAGGGCGGCCCGCAGGCCGCCCTCGTGTGCCGTCAGGCTGCGCTTAGGCTTCGGCGACGCGCTTGGCGATGTGCGCCAGCGCTTCTTCCACCTGGTCGATCAGGATCAGGCACAGGTCGCCTTCACCGAGGCGCGCCAGGGCCTTGTCGATGGCGACGAATTCGCCGTTGATTTCATCGATATGACTGGTGCGCTTGGCGCCGTCCAGGCCCTGGCGCAGCAAGGCCACCACTTCGCCGTCGGCGCGGCCGCGCTGGCATTGATCCTGGTACAGCAGCACGTCGTCGAAGGCGGCGCCGAGGATTTCCGTCTGCTGGCGGATGTCTTCGTCGCGGCGGTCGCCGGCGCCGCTGATGACCACCGAACGGCGCTTGGCCGGCATGCTTTCGACGGCCTGCACCAGCGCCAGGATGGCGTCCGGATTGTGGCCGTAGTCGGCGATCAGCGTGGCGCCCTTGTAATCGAAGACGTTGAAGCGGCCCGGCGCATTGTCGGCTTCATTGGCAAAGGTTTTCAGGCCCAGCGCGATGGTTTTCCAGTCCAGGCCCACGGCCCAGGCGGCGGCCAGCGACGCCATGACGTTGTCGACCTGGAAGCCAATGGCGCCGTTGCGCGTGATCGGCACCTGCGACAGGGCGATTTCGTGGCGTTCCTTGCCCTGCGCCGCGACCAGCTTGCCGTCTTCCACGTACACCACGCGGTTGCCTTGCGCGCGGTGCGTGGCCATCACGGGATGCGTCTTGTCGGCGGCGAAGAAGGTCACCGTGCCGCTGCAATTCTTGGCCATGCGGGCCACGGCCGGGTCGGTGGCGTTCAGCACGGCCACGCCGCTGTCGGCCACGTTCTGCACGATTACGCGTTTGAGCACCGCCAGGTCTTCCACGGTGGTGATGTAGTTCAGGCCCAGGTGGTCGCCGGCGCCGATATTCGTCACCACGGCGACCTGGCAGCGGTCGAAAGCCAGGCCTTCGCGCAGCATGCCGCCGCGCGCCGTCTCGAACACGGCCGCGTCGACGTCCGGGTGCAGCAGCACGTTGCGCGCGCTGCGCGGGCCGCTGCAGTCGCCGCTGTCGATCTGGCGCCCTTCGATGTACACGCCATCCGTGTTCGTCATGCCGGTGCGCAGGCCGGAAGCCGTCAGCAGGTGGGCGATCAGGCGCACGGTGGTGGTCTTGCCGTTGGTGCCCGTGACGGCGACAACGGGGATGCGGCCATCGTCGCCCTCGGCGAACATGGCGGCGATGATGGCTTCGCCCACGGGGCGCGGCTTGCCGAACGAAGGCGCCAGGTGCATGCGCAGGCCCGGCGCGGCGTTCACTTCGACGATGCCGGCATTCTGCTCTTCCAGCGGTTTCAAGATGCTTTCGGAGACGACGTCCACGCCGCAGATGTCCAGGCCCACCATGTGCGCGGCGGCGACGGCGCGCGCCGCCACTTCCGGGTGCACGTCGACGGTGACGTCGGTGGCCGAGCCGCCCGTCGACAGGTTGGCGTTATTGCGCAAGATCACGCGCTGGCCCACGGGCGGCACGGATTCGGCCACATAGCCTTGCTTGGCCAGGCTGGCCAGGGCGATGTCGTCGAAGCGGATTTTCGTCAGCGAGGTGGCGTGGCCGCTGCCGCGGCGCGGATCCAGGTTGACCTGGTCGACCAGTTCGCGCACCGTGTGCTGGCCGTCGCCCACCACTTGCGGCGGGTCGCGGCGGGCGGCTGCCACCATCTTGTTGCCGATGACGAGCAGGCGGAAATCGTGGCCCGGCAGGTAGCGTTCGACGAGGATGTCGTCGCGGAATTCCTGCGCCGCGAGGAAGCCGGCCGTCAGCTGTTCGCGCGTGGTGACATTGACGGTGACGCCCTTGCCCTGGTTGCCATCCTTTGGTTTCACGACGACGGGCAGGCCGATTTCGCAGGCGGCGGCCCAGGCGTCGTCCGCATCGACGACGACGCGGCCTTGCGGCACGGGCACGCCGGCCGAATCCAGCAGTTTTTTCGTCAGTTCCTTGTCCTGCGCGATGGCTTCGGCGATGGCGCTGGTGCCGTCCATTTCGGCGGCCTGGATCTTGCGCTGTTTGCTGCCCCAGCCGAACGTCACGAGGCTGCCTTCGGTCAGGCGGCGGAACGGGATGTTGCGCGCCACGGCGGCGTTGACGATGGCGCCCGTCGAAGGGCCCAGGCGCACGTCTTCATCGAGTTCCTGCAACTGGTGCAGGGCGCCGGCCAGGTCGAACGGCGCATCGGCCAGCGCGGCCTGGCACAGCTGCTGCGCCAGTTCCAGGGCCAGGCGGCCGACGGCTTCTTCCGAGTATTCGACGACGACCTGGAAGATGCCCGTTTCCAGGGTCGGCGTGGTGCGGCTGAAGGTGACGGGGCAGCCGGCTTGCGCCTGCAGGCCCAGCGCCGCCAGTTCCAGCACCTGCGCCATCGGCGCGGCGTTGTAGTTGCCCAGCGGTTGCAGCGGGCTCAGTTGCGGAAAGAGTGCGCGCAGGCGGGCTTCGAAGCCGGGCAGCTGCGCGATGTCGAGTTCCTGCGTGGTGCAGGAAACAATGGCTTCCACGGCGGTGTCGTGGCTCCAGAGGTTAGGGCCCCGCAAGGCCCGTACGCGAGATACTTCCATAATTAAACCGTAATCCTGTTGTGTTCTTGTGGGCCCGGCCGTAGCCGGGCTTGAGTGCTGCCTTAGTTGCCGATGCAGCCAGGGGCCGCGTCAAAGGTGCGCAAACCTGCGCAAATCAGGTCGACGGGCAGGTTCATGGCCCAGGCGGCGGCCGCCACGGCCAGCACGCTGTCGACATTGCCGGCCGTGGCCGGTTTCAGCAGGTCCAGGCACAGCAAGACCGTTTCGATGCCGCCTTCGGCCAGCACGATGTGGTTGCCGCGCACGAATACGGCGCGCTGGCCGGCGGCCAGTTGCGCCGCGATGGCCGGCAAGCTGCCATCCTGCGCATACAAGGTCACCGTGCCGTCGCACAGTTCGGCCAGTTCCAGCACGTGCGCGTTGGCGGCGTTGAGCACGGCCACGCCGGTCGGCACGACCACGTCGACCTGGCTGCGCACGGCCTTGTACAGGCCCGCTTCGTCCAGCACGTCGAAATCCTTGACGCTATCGAGGCTGCCCATGTCCGTGACGATGCCGACCTGGCATTTGTCATAGGCGAGGCCTTCGGCCAGGATCATGCGCGGATTGCTCTCGAACAGGGCCGTCTGCACGGTGCGGTTGAGCAGCAGGCGCTGGCCCGCGTCCCAGTTCACGCAATCGCTGCTGACGACTCTGCGCTGGTCCAGATACATGCCTTCGCTGCAGACGGCGCCCGTGTGCAGGCCCGACAGGTTGAGCAGTTTGCACAGCATGCGCACGATCAGGCTGGCGCCGCGCGTGCCCGTCACGCCGATCAGCGGAATGCGGCCCGTTTCCTCGGCGGCGAACAGGTGGTCGACGATGGCCGCGCCCACAGGGCGGGGCTGGCCCACGCCCGGCTTGATGTGCGCCAGCAGGCCGGGGCTGGCATTGACTTCGATGATGGCGCCGCGCTGCTCTTCCAGCGGACGCGTGATGTCGGTGGTGACCAGGTCGATGCCGGCGATGTCCAGGCCCACCACGCGCGCGGCCAGCAGGGCCGCATGCACGACGGATGGATGCACGTCGTCCGTGACGTCGATGGCCACGTTGCCGTTCGGCTGGATCAGCACTTTCTGGCCCGCCTGCGGCACGGACAGGGCGGTCATGCCCTGGCGCTGCAGTTCCAGCACGATTTCGCCCGATTCATGCGGCTTGACGGTGCCCAGCGGGAAATCTTCGCCTTCGCCGCGGCGCGGGTCGGTATTGATCTGCGTGTTCACCAGTTCCAGCACGGACGAGACGCCGTCGCCGTCTACCCACAGCGATTCGCCCTTGGCGGCCGCAATCAGCTTGTTGCCGACGACGAGCAGACGGTGTTCGTCGCCCGTGATGAAGCTTTCCACCAGCACGGCCGAGCTGTCGCCCTTGCGCGCGGCCAGTTCATAGGCCGCCTTGACGTCGGCTTCCGTCATCAGGTTCAGCGACACGCCGCGGCCATGGTTGCCGTCATACGGCTTGACGACGACGGGCACGCCGATGTCCTGCGCTTCTTCCCAGGCCGCTTCGGCGCTGCGCACCAGGCTGCCTTTGGGCACGCGCACGCCGCACGATTTGAGCAGGAATTTGGTCAGATCCTTGTCGCTGGCGATGCCTTCGGCGATCGCGCTGGTGCGGTCCGTTTCGGCCGTCCAGATGCGGCGCTGCGCGGCGCCGTGGCCCAGCTGCACCAGGTTGCCGTCGTTCAGGCGCAGGGAAGGGATGCGGCGCTCGGTGGCGGCATCGACGATGCTGGCCGTGCTTGGGCCCAGGCAGCGCGAGTCGACCATGTCGCGCAGGGGCGCCAGGGCCGCTTCCAGGTCGTAGGCTTCATCGTTGATGGCGGCCATCAGCAATTCGCGCGCGGCGGCCAGGGCCGCGCGGCCCACGTGCTCTTCGCGCGTGCGGAAGGCCATCTTGTAGACGCCGCGCTGGCTGGTCGAGCGCGTCTGGCCGAAGCCCGTGCGCATGCCTGCCAGGTTTTGCAGCTCCAGCACCACGTGTTCGAGGATGTGGGCCGACCACGTGCCTTCGCGCAGGCGCTCGAAAAAGCCGCCCCGTTCGCCCACGCCGCAGCGGTGCTCGATCATGCCGGGCAGCCACGCCACCAGGCGCTCGTACAGGCCGGGCAGGGTATTGGATGGATAGTCTTCCAGTTCGCCGATGTCGACCCAGGCTTCAATCACCGGGCGGTAAGTCCAGATGTTGGGGCCGCGCAAGTGGGTGACGCGCGCAAATTCGATGTTCTTCTTCTTGATCATGTAAGTGGTTTCTTGATAACAAGCCAGGCGTCTGGGCGCCAGATACTTTATGTTGGCTCTACAGAGTCTTTTCAGGCTCGTGCTTGGTTCTTTATCCCGGGTATGCGCAGTGTGCCACTTTTAGCGGCCTCTTGTCGCGTTTGCTTCTCGTATTCTGCTGGTGTTGTCATTCTAATTGTTACTAATTGTTGCCATACTTGTTATAAAGATACCGACTCCGGGCTAAGCTGGAGCATTTGCGCAACAGCGGGCTGTTGTATACTTGCCTGCGTACGATGAGCGCGCATTTTTTTGCGCCGTTTTGCCATCATTCATTACCGGCAGGCATCCATTCGATACAATACAGGAAATTGCCACTGGTGCATCCACCTCGCCACCGCGCAATACACAAACATTGATCGGGCGTCTGCCCCATCCCCCAAATCCCGCCCTGAAGGGCTTGGCCTCGAGCCGGAGTATGCTTTACGATGACAACTGAACTGAGTGTTCCTGCAACAACTATTCCCCTCACTTCGCTGCCGGAACACTGGCTGGCGGAAGTGGAGAGCAACCTTTCTCCAGGGGAGAACGTTTTAAGTAGCGTTGAGGTTGACCTCGATGCGCGATTACGTTTCACAAAAGGCATAATTGTTGTCACCGAGAAGCGTTTACTGGCCCGTTCCCCGGGCGACACCGCCTGGAAAAGTTGGTCTTTCCGCCCTGGATTGCGCCTGACGCACCATGACCACGCCGGTGTCGGCCACCTGGAACTGTTCGACGACCACGGCCGCCTGGCTTCGTGGCGTTTTACTTTGGGCCAGAATTTGCATGCGATCCGCGTGCTGGAACAGTTCGTCGAGCGCCTCGACAGCCACCTGACGGGCCAGCCCGTGCTGGAAGCGGAGCAGGAAGTGTGTCCAAGCTGCAAGGCGCCTCTGGAGCCGGAGCAGGAAGAATGCCCGATCTGCGCCAAGGTGCTGCACACGCCGCCATCGACCTGGACCCTGTTCCGCCTGTGGCGCTTCGCCCACCCCTACCGCGGCCAGCTGGCGCTGGGCTTCATGCTGATGCTGCTGAGCACCGCCGCGCACATGATTCCTCCCTACCTGACGGCGCCGCTGATGGACAATGTGCTGATCCCGTATCAAAACGGCAAGCATATCGACCCGTGGCTGGTGGTGTACTACATGAGCGGCTTGCTCGGCTCGGCCCTGCTGGCCTGGCTGCTGGGCTGGGGCAAGACCTATGTGCTGGCCCTGGTGTCCGAACGCATGGGCGCCGACTTGCGCTCGGCCACGTATGAACACCTGATGAAACTGTCGCTGGAATTTTTCGGCGGCAAGCGCACGGGCGACCTGATGGCGCGCATCGGCAGCGGCAGCGACCGCATCTGCGTCTTCCTGTCGCTGCATTTGCTCGATTTCGCCTCCGACGTGTTGATGATTATCATGACGGGCGTCATTTTGTGGTCGATGAACCCGTGGCTGGCCATCATGACCCTGGCGCCATTGCCCTTCATCGCCTGGATGATTCACCTGGTGCGCGACCGCCTGCGCACGGGCTTTGAAAAGATCGACCGCGTGTGGAGCGAAGTGACCAACGTGCTGGCCGATACCATCCCCGGCATTCGCGTTGTCAAGGCGTTTGCGCAGGAAAAGCGCGAAGCGGCGCGCTTCCGCGACGCTAACGCGCACAACCTGGCAGTCAACGACAAGTTGAACAAGGTCTGGTCGCTGTTCTCGCCGACCGTCTCCTTCCTGACGGAGATGGGATTATTGGTCATCTGGTGCTTCGGCATCTGGCAACTGTCGCGCGGCGAAATCACCGTCGGCGTGCTGACCGCCTTCATCGCCTACAGCACGCGTTTCTATGGCCGTCTCGATTCCATGAGCCGCATCGTCTCCGTGACGCAGAAATCGGCGTCCGCCGCCAAGCGCATCTTCGACATCCTCGACCACGTGTCGAGCGTGCCGGAACCGGCGCAACCGGTCAAACTGGACAAGATCGAAGGCAGGATCGATTTGCGCGAAGTCGGTTTCCGCTATGGCAACCGCGCCGTCAACCGCGGCATCACCCTGAACATCAAGGCGGGCGAGATGATCGGCCTGGTGGGCCACAGCGGTTCGGGCAAGAGCACGCTGGTCAACCTGATCTGCCGTTTTTATGATGTGTCGGAAGGCGCGATTTTGCTCGATGGCGTCGACATCCGCTCGTTCGCCGTGTCCGACTACCGCCGCAACATCGGCCTGGTGCTGCAGGAGCCGTTCCTGTTCTTCGGCACCATCGCGGAAAATATCGCCTACGGCAAGCCGCACGCGACGCGCCAGGAGATCATCGCCGCCGCGCGCGCCGCGCATGCCCACGAATTCATCCTGCGCCTGCCGCAAGGCTACGATTCGATGGTGGGCGAGCGCGGCCAGGGCTTGTCCGGCGGCGAGCGCCAGCGCATCTCGATCGCCCGTGCGCTCTTGATCGACCCGCGCATCCTGATCATGGATGAAGCCACGTCGTCGGTGGACTCGGAAACGGAAAAAGAAATCCAGAAGGCGCTCGATAACCTGGTGCAGGGCCGCACGACGATCGCCATCGCGCACAGGCTGTCGACCCTGCACCGGGCCGACCGCCTGGTGGTGCTGGACCGCGGCCAGGTCGTCGAAGTGGGCAGCCACGATGAACTGATGGCGAAAGAGGGCGCCTATTTCCGCCTCTACGAAGCACAGGCGCGCAATAACGAACTCGCCCTGGATGACAAGGAATAAGCATGGCCAGCACAACTTTTACATTACACCGCGACCCTTTCGGCAAGCTGGTGATGACGGACGCGGACGGCCAGGTCTTTGAAGGCGTGGCGCCCGTGCGCGCCTTTCCCATCCAGTCGCCCGACGAAGGCATTTCGCTGGTGCTGGGCAATGGCAAGGAAGTGGCGTGGATCGATCACATCGACACCATGCCGGAGCCTGCGCGCAGCCTGCTGCAGGAAGAACTGGAAGGGCGCGAATTCATGCCGGAAATCGCGCGCGTGAAAAGCGTGAGCAGTTTTGCCACGCCGTGCACCTGGTATGTGGACACGGACCGGGGCGAGACGCAGTTCGTGCTGAAAGGCGAGGAAGACATCCGCCGCATCGGCGCCACGTCGCTCTTGATCGCCGACAACCACGGCATCCACTTTTTGATACGCGACATGTTCAATATCGACAAGACGACGCGCAAGATTCTGGATCGCTTCCTGTAAGCGATGCAGCAATCAAAAACGGCGCCTTCACGGCGCCGTTTTTCATTGTTGCAGCATATCTGTGTGTTTTTCGCGCATCGTCTCAAGTTGCCCTTGCAAGCATGCTAATAAATCGGTGCGTGCAGGCAGCGGCAGTTTGTCCGAAAAACTGATGGCGTACTGGGGCTGGTCGGCCGCATACTCGATGCCGAACTGCATTTTTTTACCGGCGACAAAGTGCTCCAGTTGCTCGATGGCGGCAGGCAGGGGTACGGCGCCGGTCAGATAGCCAGGTTCATCGCTCTGCGTTGTCTGCGTGCGCATGGCCTTGCCCTGGCCGGCGGCAGCCAGCCAGAATCCCGTGGGGCCCGGCAGTTTCGGCTGGAGTTGTATCGGCCGCACATTGAGCTGGCTGACTGGCAGGCTGTTCCTTCCCGCCTTGACACTGCCCCGCAATGTCGACGCTGAAGTGAGCAGCAGGAACTCGTGTCTTTCCAGATTTTCCCCGACCATCACCGTCGCGGTCAGCTTGATGCCGCATACGTCAAAGCCCGCTTCGGCGCGCTCGATGATCGGGTGCATGCTGACCTGCCTGGGTGTGACGAGCATTGCCGACAGCGCGGGCGCCGACAGGCAAAGTGGCACGGCAAGCGCGCACCATCGAACAAAATGCATGGATGTCCTTTTTTTTTGAGTGCCCGGGTGGATCCGTTGATCCACCCGGTGGAGTCGATGGCTTACTGAAACGCCACTTCCGCAAAGCTGCGCAATTTGCGGCTATGCAGCCGGTCCACGCCCTGGCGGCGCAGCAGTTCCACGGCGCGGATGCCGATGCGCAGGTGCTGGTCGACCCGTTCGCGGTAGAAGTGATTGGCCATGCCGGGCAGCTTGATTTCGCCGTGCAGCGGCTTGTCGCTCACGCACAGCAGGGTGCCGTACGGGACGCGGAAACGGAAGCCGTTGGCGGCGATCGTCGCGCTTTCCATGTCCAGCGCGATGGCGCGGCTCTGGCTGAAACGGCGCTCCGGCGTGCGCTGCGGCAGTAGTTCCCAGTTGCGGTTGTCCGTGCTGGCGACTGTGCCCGTGCGCATGATGTGTTTCAGATCATGCCCCGTGAGCTGGGTGATTTCCGCCACGGCCGTTTGCAGTGCCTGCTGGATTTCCGCCAGCGGCGGGATCGGCACCCACAGCGGCAAGTCTTCGTCGAGCACGTGGTCTTCGCGCACATAGGCGTGCGCCAGCACGTAGTCGCCCAGGCTTTGCGTGGTGCGCAGGCCGGCGCAATGACCCAGCATCAGCCAGGCGTGCGGGCGCAGCACGGCGATATGGTCGGTGATGGTCTTGGCGTTGGCCGGTCCCACGCCGATATTGACCATGGTGATGCCGCTGCCGTCCGTGCGCAGCAGGTGATACGCGGGCATCTGCGGCAGGCGCGGCGGGGCGGCGCCCAGCGCATCCTCGCTTTCGACCGTCTGGCCGACCCGGCGCGTGACGACGTTGCCCGGTTCGACGAAGGCGACGTAGCCGTCGTCGTCCGAGGGTGCGGCCGCATCGGGCGCGCGGTCCATCATGGCGTGGCCCAGGCGGATGAATTCGTCGATGTAGAACTGGTAATTGGTAAACAGGACGAAGTTCTGGAAATGCTGCGGCGAGGTGCCGCTGTAGTGGCGCAGGCGCTGCAGCGAGTAATCGACGCGCGGCCCCGTAAACAGCGACAGCGGCTGCGCTTCGCCATGCGCCGGTTCGTGCGTGCCGTTGGCGATGCCGTCGTCCATGGCCGACAGGTCGGGCAGGTCGAACAGGTCGCGCATGGCCAGGCGGCGGCCCGCATCCATATTGCCTTCGATATGGTCATGCTCGGCGAACGAGAAATGCACAGGGATGGGCTGGGCGCTGACGCCCACTTCCAGGTGCACTTTCTGGCCGCTGTTATGGTTTTTCAGCAGCAGGGTGAACTGGTCCAGGTAGTAATCGCCGAACAGGTCGGGGCGCGTCAGGGTGGTTTCAAACACGCCGGGGCCGGCGACAAAACCGTAGGCCAGCGGCGAGTCGGCGCGCGCCACGGTGTCCGTCTGGATGCGCACGAAGGGGTAGCAGGCGCGCACGCGCTCGTGCATGTCTTCGCCGGCGACAAAGCGCTGCAGCGCGTCGCGCAAGTGTTCGATGCTGCTGCGGTAAATGGCTTGCACCTGTTCCAACGCCAGGCGTGGATCGTCGAAGCGGGAGGAGGCGATGAAGGGGGGCGTAAGCAAGCGGATTCTCCTTGTGGCGGTTCGTGCATACCATTGTAAGGCAGCAAGGCAACTCATGTTGGCGCATGTCGGGGGCGCTTGACGGATTCAAATAGAATCTGTATTCTATTTGAATGGTCAGACTCGCCAAATTCAACGAAAACAACTTTATCGACAGCGCGATCGCCGTCGCCGCCCAGTGCGGCGTGGCCGCCGTGTCGATGGCCGCCATCGCCGTCAAGGCCGGCGCGCCCATCGGTTCCGTGTATCACCGCTTCGATTCGCGCAATGCGATTCTGGCGCGCGCCTGGCTGCGCGTGAAGAGCGACTTCCGCGAGGAGGTAGCCAGCCGCTGGCTCGGCGGCGACACCTGGGCTGGCGTGCACGGCCTGCTGGACTGGTGCCGGCGCAAGCCCGTGTATGCGCGCTTCCTGCTGCAATGCGAGGACAGCCCCGATTTCTGCAGTGGCCTTGGCGAGGAATTGCTGGCCGCCGTGGAAGAGGAACAGGCGGCGCTCGACGCCTGCTTTGCCCGCTGCGCCGAAGCCATGCCTGCCACCAAGGAGCTTGATCTCGATCACATGCTGCTCAAATTCGTGCTGATCGACGCGCCCGTGGCCGTCGTCAAGCCTTACCTGACCCAGGAGCGGCCGATACCGGCCAGCGTCGACGCCATGCTGCGCGCCTCGCACGACGCCGTGCGCGGCTGGGCGACCCAAACCATCACACACTGACAAAGAAAAGAATCCCCATGCGCTATTCCACCCAGCTTGAACACGGCAAGAAAATCCCCCTGCACGACGAAGAAGGTTTCATCGGCATGCGCGCGGCCGGCCGCATCGCCGCCGATACGCTCGACTACATCGCGCCTTTCGTAAAACCGGGCGTGTCGACGGCCAAACTCGACGCCCTGTGCGAAGAATTCATGCGCGCCGCCGGCGCCATTCCCGGCACCATCGACTACCACGGCTACAAGCACGCCAGCTGCATCTCCGTCAATCACGTGGTCACGCACGGCATTCCGTCGGAAACGAAAATCCTGAAAGTGGGCGACATTCTCAACATCGACGTGACGCCGAAGTTCCAGGGCTGGTTCGGCGACACCAGCCGCACCTTCAAGGTGGGCGCCGTGTCCATCCTGGCCAACCGCCTCGTCAACACGGCGTATGACGCCATGATGGCCGGCATCCACACCGTGCGTCCGGGCGCGACCCTGGGCGACGTGGGCGCCGCCATCGAAGCGGTGGCCAAGTCGCAGGGCTTTTCTTCCGTGCGCGACTTCTGCGGCCATGGCGTGGGCCAGGTCTTCCACGACACGCCGCAAGTGCTGCACTATGGCCGCGCCGGCACGGGCATCGTGCTCGAACCAGGCATGATTTTCACGATCGAGCCGATGCTCAACGTGGGCAGCTACCAGGTCAAGGTCTTGCCAGACAAATGGACGACGGTGACGAAAGACCGTTCGCTGTCGGCGCAGTTCGAGCACTCGCTGGCCGTGACGGAAACGGGTTTTGAAATCTTCACCCTGACCGGTTCGACCGAGCCGCTGGTCTGAGCATGGATGCGGCCAGTGCCAGCTTGACGCAGCGCCTGCTGAACAAATACCGGCGCGACCCGGAAGACGCGCTGCAGCATGTGGCGCTGGCCGTGCTGCAGCAGGAAGGCATCCGCGACGACAGCGTGCTGCGTTCTGAACGCATCGCGGCCCTAGCGCCGCCCGTCGCCGGCGTGGTGCGGCTGGCCGAGTGGCTGGCCTATGTGGACTGGGAAGGCTTCGACAGCGCCCTGTACGCGAATGTCGACGCGGTGGCGGCGCTGATTGCCGGTGAATTGCTGTTGCCCGAGGTGGCCGCCAACCTGCTGCAAACGCGCGATGCAGCCGTGTTTGAAGCGCAGCGTCCCGCGCTGGCCGCTGCGGCCCTGCTGTTCATCGAGCGCCACACTACGCAGTTTCCCTGACGGCTGGCGCTTTGCCGCCGGCGGGCGCGCGTCTTACAATGGCGGCAAGCACTGTTGCCCCATTTTGAAGACTTCCGCATGAGCGATTTTCCCGAAGATATCTACACCGAGCCGTCCGCCGACGTGCACACCCTGAACAACCTGGGCCCCCTGACGGGCATGGCCGGCATCTGGACGGGCACGCGCGGCCTGGACGTCAAGCCGAAAGCGGATGGCCCGCGCAAGCAGGCCTTCGTCGAGCGCATCGAACTGCAGCCGATCGACCCCGTCACCAACGGCCCGCAGCTGTTCTACGGCTTGCGCTACTACATCCACATCACCAAGCCGGACCAGGTCAAAACCTACCATGAACAGGTGGGCTACTGGCTGTGGGAGCCGGCCACGGGCGCCGTGATCCAGACCCTGGCCATCCCGCGCGGCCAGATCGCCATGGCCTCGGGCACGACGACGGCGGACGCCACCAGTTTTGAACTGGTGGCCAAGCGCGATTCGACGGCCTACGGCATCTGCTCGAACCCTTTCCTCGAACACGCGTTCACCACCGTCGAATACCGCATCAAGGTCGATATCCATGCCGACGGCACCTGGGGCTACGACGAAGACACGGTCATGTTGATCCGCGGCAAGGACGAACCGTTCCACCACACGGACCGCAACCTGCTGACGAAAATTGGCGAACCGACGCCGAACCCGATGGCCCTGCAGGCGCTGGCGGCAGCCGCCGCTTAAGGCTGTCCCTGGGCCACGGCCTTGATCGCGCGCTCCTCGCCCATGGCGGCGGCGATCTTCCAGCGCTGCATGGCGCTGGCGCGGTCGGGGCGTTTTAATCCAGCGCCTTCCCAGTCCATCAGGCCCAGGTTGTAGATGTCGCCCGCGCTGCCTTTGTCGGCGGCCAGGGTGAACCATTTGCGCGCTTCCTTGTGGTTGACGGGAATCTGGTAGCCGCGCACGTGGTACAGGCCCAGTAGATGCATGGCTTGCGCATTGCCCTTGTTCGCCGCCTGTTTCAGCAGATCCAGGCCGCGCGCCATGTTGCGCGGCTCCTGCCAGCCTTCGGCCAGCATCACACCCTTCGCCGTCAAGGCATAACTGTCGTTCTTCACCAGGCCCTTGCCGACCAGGGGCTTGGCGGCTACCTGGCGCGCTTCGCGCTGCCGCGCCGTCGGCGCGACGGCGGGGCCGCTCTGGCCTTCGCCCATCAGCAGCATCCAGCCATATAGTCCATACGCGCCCGCGTCGCCCTTGCCGACCAGGTTTTCCAGCATGGCCAGCGCCTGCGCCTTGTCGCCATTTTCGTACAGCTTGACGGCCTTGGCGGCACTTGCGTCCTGCGGCACGGCGGCCGGCGCATGGGGGGCGACGGGTGCCGAGGCCATGGCCGCCTGCTGCGGCGGCGCAGCGGGACGCACGCGCACGGGCAAGCCATAGCTGGTGGCCAGCACGGCTAGGCTGGCTGGTGCGAGGATCAGCACTTGCGCCAGCTGGTTGCGGCGGCCCTTGCCGGCGATGCCCATGGCCCGTGCGGCTTGCTGCTCGCCGCCCAGCGCTTCACTGAGCACGTTTTTTACCTTGCGGTTGAACAGCCAGTAGCCGGCGCCCGTGACGAGCAAGCCGGCGACGGCGGCGGCCCCGCGCCCGGCGAAGAACCAGGTGGCGATGGCGGCAGCCAGCGCGGCCAGCGCGCTTTTCCACCAGAATTGCTTGGCCAGCCGCGTGTAGACCTGGCGCAGGGCACCGAGCACGCAGGTGCGCACGTTCTGCGCATACTCGGCCGAGACGACATCGACGTGCGCATGGTCCGCGTCGCCGCTGAGGACCGATTCGATCACGTCCGCATTCAGTTCCGATGCGGCCACGTCGCGCAGCGGCGTTAATAGCCCCTGCACGTGGGCCGAGAACAGGCCGTCATCCAAGCTGCCGGCCAGCGCGTCGCTGAGCGCCTTGAGGTCGCCACGCAGCAGTTTTTCCACGATGTCGTCCAGGGTCAGCCAGCGCAAGTCCGTGCCGTACGCCACCAGGTGGTGCTTTTCCGCGTTGCACGATGCATCCAGCCGCACGATGCGCAGCTTGGCCGCATACAGGGCGTCGACTTCCTGCGGCTGGTCTTCATTGTAAATGCTCACTTTCGCCAGGGCCAGGCTGCTGGCAATGGCGGCCAGTGAGTGCACGCTCTCCTTGTCGCGGATGCGGCGCGCGTCGTCGGGCGCCTGCTTGGGCAGGCTGACGCTGTAGCCGGGCGCCACGTGCACGTCGACCCAGGCCGCCTTGCCCACCTTGCCGGAACCGTCGCACGGGTTGCAGCGCAAGTCGCCCACGCCGCTGCAGGTGCGGCACGTGATCTTGCCGCTGGCGCGGCAGGTGCCGCAATTGATGTTGCCGGAACCGTGGCAAGTGTTGCAGCTGACCTTGCCGTAGCTGCAATGGTAGCAAGAGCGGTATTCGGTGCGGTACTGGGGCCGCGTTTCGCTGTGGTAGCTGGTGTGCGAGCTGCCGTTGCTGTAGGTGGTAGTGGGCACTTGCACCGTGATGTAGTCGGTGACTTGCTCGGACACCGTGCCGCTGCCGCTGCAATACGAGCATGACACCTTGCCGCTGCCGTAGCAGCCATAGGCGTCGCAGCTGACGGTGCGCCCGCCGTGGCAGTTCCAGCACGTTTCCGTCGTCGCGCCGTGGCAGGTGTGGCAGCCGATGCGGCCTTTTCCGGAACAGGGGCTGCAGGTATCGAGGTGCCAGTACTTGACGGCGTGCGGCAGGTAGACGCCCGCTTCGACGCCGTTGTAGGCCTGGCCCGGCTGGCGCAAGGCATTGTCGAGCTTGGCCGCCGCGCGGCGCAGCCGCTCCTTCTCCTGCGCGTGAGCGAGTGCTCCCACCTCGTGGGAGCCACAGCGGCAGTCATTTCCCGTCGGCGCAAAATAGCCATTGATGACGCGCTGCTCGAAGCGCGCCTCGAGCGCGTAATTGGCTTGCAGGGAAAAATCCTGCAGCACGTCTTCCTCGCCCAGCGGCGTGATGTCATGCGGCTCGAAGCGCGTCTTGTCCTGCACCAGCGTGCGCAGCTTGCCCAATACGGTGGGAACTTCCTCCTTGCCGAGCGTGAGGGGCGCTGGCGCCGTCACGGCCGTCTCTGTCACCTGCGGCGCATCCTCGCTGCCTGGGGTTTCATGGGCCGTCTCGGTGCTGGGGTTCATGCGCATCCTTTTGCTCTCTGGAAAGATGTTTGAATTTTAGCATCCCAATATGACAAAGCATGACAAAGCGGACCCGCTTTTTCAGCGCAGGCCGCGGCGGAACTGGTCCGGCGTGCCGCCGCTCTGGCGGCGGAACATGGCGATGAAAGCGGAGGCCGTGCTGTAGCCCAGTTCCAGCGCGATCGCCTGCACGGTTTCTCCCCGTTCCAGCATCGGCAGGGCGGCCAGGAAGCGCTGGCGCTGGCGCCATTCGCCGAACGGCATGCCCAGTTCGCGCTGGCAGCGCCGGGCCAGCGTGCGCTCGGTAACATGCAATTGCGCGGCCCACTCGGACAGTGAGCGGTTACTTCCAGGCTCCGCCTGCAGGGCGGCCAGCAAGGCCGCTATGACGGGCTCGTCGCTGCCGGGCAAATAGTTGCGGCTGCACGGCGCCAGCTGCAACTGGTCGACCAGCACCTGCGCCAGGCGCTGGTCGGCTGCGCTGGCGGGCGTGGTGACGTTTCTTTCGGCGAAGTCGGCCAGGATGGCTTTCAGCAGAGGGCTCAGCACCAGCGCGCACGGCTGCGCCGGCAACTGCGCGCACAGGCTGGCATCGATGTAGGCCGAGTGAAACACGACATCCTGGCGGATATAGCCGTCATGCAAAGTTTCCGGCGGTATCCACACGGCGTACTGGGGCGGCGACAGATAGCGCTGACCCGCCACCATGATTTCCATCACGCCCGTGGAGCAATACGTGAGCTGGCCCCACGGATGGCTCTGGTAATCGAACTGCTGATGCGCGTGATAATCGTCGAGGCGAAAGTACACGGGATAGGGCAGGGCGTCGGAAACGGCGGGGAAATGCTGGTTGCTGGCCATGGTGTCTTTGTCCTGTTCTTCGCATCGATTGTCCGGTTTTCATTATATCCATGGAATCAGACCATGCGAAAATGGCAGTCATTGAATCGTGGAGTACTTGCATGAAAGCCAAGCATTATCTGTTTCCCGTGATCGCCGTGCTGATCTGGGCCATCAATACCATCGTCAGCAAGATGGCTGTCGGCGTGATCGATCCGGCCGCCATCTCGTTCTACCGCTGGCTGCTGGCCGGCGTGCTGCTGGCGCTCGTGTTTGCCCGCCCCGTGTGGAAGCAGCGGGTCGTGGTGAAACCGTATCTGGGGAAACTGTTTGTGCTGGGCATGTTGGGCATGGTCATGTACCAATGCCTCGCCTACATCGCCGCGCAAACGACGACGGCCACCAACATGGGCATTCTGGCATCGATGATGCCGCTGCTGGCCGTGGGCCTGTCCGTGCTGGTGTTGAAGGAGGCGCCCACCGTGGGCGGCGTGTTCGGCGGCCTCGTGTCACTGCTGGGACTCGGTTACCTGCTCAGCCATGGCGACCCGGCCGCGCTGCTCGCCCATGGCGCGGCCGTGGGTGACGCGCTGATGCTGCTGGCGTGTTTGTCGTATGCAGGCTATGGCGTGCTGCTCAAGCGCTGGAAGATTCCCCTGAATAACTGGCATTCGCTGCTCATCCAGGTCTGGTGCGCCGTGCCCGTGCTGTTCGTGTATTACCTGAGCCAGTCGGCGCCGCCCGTCACCGGCGCCGGCTTGCCGCTGGTGCTGTTTGCCGGCATCCCCGCCTCCATCATAGCGCCGTTTTTGTGGATGCACGGCCTGGCCAAGCTGGGCCCCAGCCGCGCCACCACCCTGATGAATCTGCTGCCCGTATTTACCGTCATCATCGCCATGCTGTTCCTCGGTGAAACCTTGCACAGCTATGACGTGATCGGCGGCGGCGTGACCCTGCTGGGCGTGGTGATGGTGCAATATCTGAAGCGCCCCCTGCGCCGTCGCGCCAGTGCCTAGTTTTTTTGCTATGCTGGTGCTTTGAACAAGGAGCCATCATGCCGGACATTGATACCCTGTTGAGCGAACTCGAAGCCTTCGGCAACACCAATGATGCGGCGCACGCGGAACGCGCCAGCCGCATGCTCAACATCACGCGCGACACGGGCGAGCTGTTGGCCGTGCTCGTGCACGCGCGCGGCGCGCGCCGGGTGCTGGAAATCGGCACCTCGAACGGCTATTCCACCCTGTGGCTGGCGCGCGCGGCGCAGGCGCTGGGCGGCAGCGTGGTGACGGTGGAAAAGGCGCAGGACAAATTCGACATGGCGCACGCCAACTTTGCGCGTGCGCAATTGCAAGGCGTGATCGGGCAGCTGCTGGCGGACGCGGGCGACGTGCTGCGCGATGCGGCGGACGGCGCCTACGATTTCATCTTCCTCGATTCGGCGCGCCAGCAGTATGAACAATGGTGGCCGCAGCTGGACCGCGCGCTGGCGGCGGGCGGCGTGCTGGTGGTCGACAACGCCAGTTCGCACTACGCGGACATGGCGCAGTTCCTTGACGCCATCCGCGCCGACAGCCGCTACACGGCCTGCCTGGCGACCGTCGGCAAGGGCGAATTCATCGCCGTCAAGTCCGGCAACTGATTACTCGGCGACGATAGCCGCTTCCAGCACGCGCACCAGCGATTCGACGCCTTGCGCATCGACCTCGTCGAAGCGGCTGATCAAGGGGCTGTCGAGGTCGAACACGCCGATGATGTGATCCTGCGCAAACACGGGCACCACCAGTTCCGAACGGGAATTGACGTCGCAGGCGATGTGGCCGGGAAACGCGTGCACGTCCTGCACGACGATGGACTTGCCTTCGACCACGGTGGTGCCGCACACGCCGCGTCCTTTCTTGATGCGGATGCAGGCCGGCTTGCCCTGGAACGGTCCCAGCACCAGTTCCTCGCCTTTCAGAAAGTAGAAACCGGCCCAGTTCAGGCCCGGCATGGTATTGAAGACCAGCGAACTGAAATTGGCCGTATTGGCGATGAAGTCGGTTTCGCCCGACAGCAAGCCTTGCAATTGCGAGCGCAGGTCCGCATACATGGCTTGCTTGGCGGCGGGGGTATCGGTGCCGTAGGCGGCGTCGCTGATAGTAAACGTCATGGTCGTGGTGGCGCGCAAAATGGGGAAGGCCTTATGGTAGCGCGTCTGGCGCATCCGCGTGCGGCCCTCACTTTTGCAGGTGTTCCTGCGCCAGCCGGCGCAGCAGGGGCAGGGCCGCATGGCCGTGTTCTTCCCGCCAGGCCAGGCCGATGCCGGCCGCCAGTTCTTCTCCTTCCAGCAAGGGCCGGTAAGCCACGCCAGCCAGGCGCAGCGCGCGGAACGAGTCGGCCAGCAGCGCCATGCCCTTGCCGGCCGCCACGTCGCCGAGCAGCACGTGGTGGTCCACGGCTTCGCGCAGGAAGGCGGGCGCGAAGCCATGGCGGCGAAATACCTGCTGGCAATGGTCGAAGAAGGCGGGCTGGCGCGCCCGTTCGAACCAGTAAATCGGTTCTGCCGCGATGTCGCTCAGACTGAGCTTGCGCTTCTTCGCCAGCCGGTGCCCGGCGGGCAGGGCCAGCATCATGGGCTGGCGCGCCAGCGGCTGCACGGCCAGTTCGAACGTGGCGCTGGGCAGCGCAAGCAGGGCCGCGTCGAGCTGGCCCTTGCGTACGCTGGCCACCAGGCGCGGCGACGGCGCCGCCGTCAATTCCAGCCGAATATTGCCCAGTTGTCCTTCCAGCGCCGCCAGCATGGGGCGGAACAGGCCCGCCTCCACAGAACTGGTCAGGCCCAGGCGCAGGCGCGCCGGGGCGGCATCGCTCTGCAGCGACGTTTGCGCCGCATCCAGCAAATCGAGGATGTGCAGCGCCTGCGGCAGCAGGGTGCGGCCCGCCTGCGTCAAAGCGACGCCCTGCGTGTCGCGCTCGAACAGGCGCGCGCCCAGCCGGTCTTCCAGCAGCCGGATGGCGCGCGACAGGGGCGGCTGGGTCATGTGCAATTGCTCGGCCGCCTGGCGGAAATTCAGGCAGCGGGCGACGGCGCAAAACAGGGTCAATGCATGGGTATCGAGGGCTCTCATACTAGAAAGGTATCACGAAATTGCGCATTCCCCCACCGGCCAGTGCGGCCTAGACTGGCCGCATTGACACTTGAGGGAGATCAACATGCAACTGCAACAACGACGCATCGGCCATAGCGGCTTGAACAGCTCGGCACTGGGCCTGGGCTGCATGGGCATGTCGGAATTCTATGGCGCCACGGACGAGGCGCAATCGATGGCCACGCTGGAAGCGGCCCTGGCGGCGGGCGTGACCATGTTCGACACGGCCGACGCCTACGGCTTCGGCCACAACGAGCAATTGCTGGGACGTTTTTTGCAAGGCCATCGCGGCCAGGCGCTGGTCGCCACCAAGTGCGGCCTGGCGCGCGAGGCGGGCAGTTATGCGCGCCGCGTCGATAACTCCCCCGCCTACATCCGCCAGGCGTGCGAGGCGTCGCTGGCGCGCCTGGGCGTGGACGCCATCGACCTGTTTTATCTGCACCGCCTGAACCTGGACACGCCGCTGGAAGACTCGATGGGGGCGCTGGCGCAGCTGCGGCAAGAAGGAAAAATTCGCGCCGTGGGCCTGTGCGAAGTGAGCGCCGCCACCTTGCGGCGCGCGGCGGCCATCTGCCCCGTGGCGGCCGTGCAGAGCGAATACTCGCTGTGGACGCGCGAGCCGGAGCAGGGCGTGCTGGCCGCCTGCCGCGACGTGGGCGCCAGTTTCTTTGCCTACAGCCCGCTGGGGCGCGGTTTCCTGACGGGCGCCATCGCCGATGCGGCCAGTCTCGACGCGGGAGATTTCCGCCACTTCAATCCCCGTTTTGCCGCTGGCAACCTGGCGCGCAACCAGGCCATCGTCGCGCTGGTCCGTGACCTGGCGCGCGCGAAAGGCTGCACGCCGGCCCAGCTGGCGCTGGCCTGGCTGCTGGCGCAAGGCGACGACATCATCCCCATTCCCGGCACCAAGCGCATTGCCTATCTGCACGACAACCTGGGCGCGCTGGCCGTGCGGCTGGACGGGGCGGAGCTGGCGGCGATGAACGCGGCCTTTCCCCTGGGCATGGCGGCGGGCGCGCGTTATACGGAGGAAGGCATGAAGGGCGTGGATGCCTGAAAAAAGACGCGCGAGTGTACGCCAGCGTACCTAACTGATGTTTTCCCTGCGGGATAATCGCCGGCGATCTGCTAGCATTTGGCAGGTTGCACGGTATTCAACGGTCAGGTATCCGATGAGGTGGATGTTGTTAGATGATGATATTTTCGATATAGAACTGAAATTGTTGCTTGAAGGAATATTGCTGCGCTATCAGCACGATTTCCGCGATTATTCGGTGGCGTCCCTGCGCCGGCGCATGCGCCAGGCCATGGAGCGCTTCGGCTGCGCCAGCCTGTCGCAATTGCAGGACCGCATCTTGCACGAGCCGGCCATGTTCGCGCAGATGCTGCAATTCTTTACGGTGCAAGTGAGCGAGATGTTCCGCGATCCCGCGTATTTCCGTGCCTTGCGCGAAAAAGTCGTGCCCATGCTGCATACCTATCCCTCGATCAAGATCTGGGTAGCCGGCTGCAGCAGCGGCGAAGAAGTCTGGTCGCTGGCCATCTTGCTGGACGAGGAAGGCTTGCTCGAACGCAGCATGATTTATGCGACCGATATCAACGTGGAAGCGCTGGCCGCCGCCGAAGCGGGCATCTATCCCATCGAGCGCATCGCCCAGTTCAGCGAGAATTACCAGTTGGCGGGCGGCAAGCGCTCGCTGTCCGACTATTACACGGCCGCCTACAAGGGCGCCATCTTTGACCGGCGCTTGCGGCGCCAGTTCGTCTTCGCCGACCACAGCCTGGCGACGGACAGCGTGTTTTCGGAGGTGCACATGGTTTCCTGCCGTAACGTGATGATTTACTTCAATAAAGACTTGCAGGACCGCAGCCTGGGCCTGTTCCACGAAGCGCTGGTAAACCGGGGCTTCCTGGGCCTGGGCATGAAGGAAAGTCTGCATTTCAGCCGCCACGCTGCCAGCTTCAACGAGCTGAGCCCGGCTGAGCGCATCTTCCAGCGTGCCTGACATGCTGCCGACCTGCGACGTGGCGCCGCCGCCACCTGGCCTGCGCCTGATCGCCATCGGCGCTTCGGCCGGCGGCGTGGAAGCGCTGGGCATCGTGCTGCGTGCCTTGCCCGCCACCTGCCGTGCCACCGTGGTGGTGGTGCTGCACCTGGCGCCGGGCCGCTCGAGCCAGTTGCCGCACCTGTATGCGGAACGTTGCCAGCTGCCTTTGCGCGAAGCGCAGGACAAGGAACCGCTGCAAGCGGGCACCGTGTATTTCGCGCCGCCCGATTACCACCTGCAAGTCGAGCCCGATGGCTGTTTTTCCTTGTCGCAGGAAGAGCCCGTGTATTTTTCGCGTCCATCCATCGATGTCCTGCTGGAAACGGCAGCGTACGCCTACCGGCGCGCCATGCTGGCCATCATCCTGACGGGCGCCTCGGCCGATGGCGCGGCGGGCCTGGCGCGCGTGCGGCAGCTGGGCGGCAGTGCCTGGGTGCAAGACCCGCAGCGGGCCAGTTGCGGCATCATGCCGGCCGCCGCGCTCAAGCGGGCCGGCGCCGACCGCGTGCTCGATTTGCCGCAAATGGCAGCCAGCCTGGCCTTGCTGGACAACGCGGGGGACAAGTGAATGGGAGTGGAGCAGTGCGTGTAATATATGCAAAAACTGAAGCAATATTTATATCCATATCGAAATATTATGGCATCTTGCCGTGACGATGCCTGAAGACTACTCCGTGACCGCACCTATCCATATCCTCGTCGTTGACGACATCGCGCAAAACCTGGTCGCCGCCGAAGCCGTGCTGGCGCGGCCCGGCATTGTCATCCTGAAAGCCAGCTCGGGCGCGCAAGCGCTGGAATTGCTGTTGACGCATGAAGTGGCACTGGCCCTGATCGACGTGCAAATGCCGCAGATGGATGGTTTTGAATTGGCCGAACTGATACGCGGCAGCGAGCGCACGCGCAGCATTCCCTTGATTTTTCTCACGGCCGCGTCGCGCGAACCGAGCTACAGTTTCCGTGGCTACGAGGCGGGCGCCGTCGATTTCCTGTACAAGCCCATCGACGTGAAAGCCTTGCAAAGCAAGGTGGCGGTGCTGGTGCAGCTATACCAGCAAAAGCGTGAATTGTCGGCCCAGCTCGACGAGCTCAAGCATGCGCTGCACCTGAATGAACTGTTCACGGCCGTGCTGGGCCACGACTTGCGCACGCCCCTGTCGGTGGTCATGAACGGCGCCATGCTGTTGCCGATGATGAGCGACCACCCGAAGGTGATCGTCACGGCGCAGCGCATCGAAAGCAGCGCCAAGCGCATGGCGCGCATGGTCGACCAGTTGCTGGACCTGGCGCGCATCCGTTCCGGCACGATGGAGTTGCGCAGCAGTACGCACGACTATCTGGCGCTGGCGCGCGCCATCGTCGAGGAATTCGAGACGGCCGGCCAGGCCCCGCTTATCGAGCTCAGCAGCGTGGGCGAGCTGCACGGGCAATGCGATGCGGGCTTGCTGTCGCAAGTCATCTCTAACCTCCTCAGCAATGCCCTCACGCATGGCGAGCCGGGCACGCCCGTGCAACTGGCCCTCGACGGACGGGACGCCTGCAGTATTGAATTGCGCGTCGCCAATCGTGGCGTGATTCCCGCCGCCTTGCTGCCGACCCTGTTCGAACCGTTCCAGCAGGCGAGCGAGAAGCGCCGGACGGGGCAGGGCCTGGGACTGGGCCTGTACACGGTGAACATGTTCGTCCAGGCCCACGGCGGCACGGTCGAGCTCAGTTCGACGGCCGCGCAGGGCACGCTGGCGACGGTGCGCATCCCGCGCCAGTGCCAGGTGCGCGTGCAAGCGGAACTGCCCACATGAGCGCGCCAGCCTGGCCGCGCGGCGGCGGCAGCATGGGCGAACTGGTGCGCCAGCGCGACTGGTCCGCCACCAGCCTGGGCGCCGTCGATGGCTGGCCCGCCCATTTGCGCGCCAGCGTCGACATCGTGCTCAATTCGCCGATGGCGATGGTGCTGATGTGGGGCCCGCAGCACGTCATGATTTACAACGACGACTACATCCAGATCGCAGGCGAGCGCCATCCGGCGGCGCTGGGCGGCACGGTGCCGGCCGTCTGGCCGGAAATCTGGGACTGGAACGCGCGCATCCTCGAAGCGGGATTGCGCGGCGAGACGCAGGTGCACCGCGAATGCTGTTTGCCGCTGTTGCGCGACGGACAGCGCACGGACGTCTGTTTCGACCTGTTTTACGCGCCCGTGCATGGCGCCGATGGCCAGGTCGATGGCGTGCTGTGCACGGCGCTGGAGTTGACGGCGCGCATGGAGGAGGGGCGCCAGCTGAAACTGGCCACGGCCGAGTTGGGCAAACTCAACGCCAACTTGCAGATGGAGAGCGAGGCCGTGCGCGCGGCCAACCGCCGCCTGGGCGAGGAGCGGGCGCTGCTGCGCGCCCTGTTCCAGCAGGCACCGAGCTTCATGGCCCTGCTGCGCGGGCCGCGGCACGTGTTTGAATTGGCGAATGAACATTATCTGCGCCTGGTGGGCCACCGCGATCTGCTGGGCAGGTCCGTCGAAGAGGCCTTGCCCGAAGTCAAGGCACAGGGATTCATCGAACTGCTCGACCAGGTCTACCGAACGGGCGTGCCCTTCGAAGGGCGCCAGGTCAAAGTGGATTTGCAGACGGCGGATGGGCAAACGGGACAGCGCCAGATCGACTTCGTGTACCAGCCCATCAAGGATGACGAGGGCACGGTGACGGGCATCCTCGTCGAAGGCATCGACGTCACCGAACGCATGGAAAGCGAGGAGCGCTTGCGCCTGGCCCAGCAGGCGGGCGGCATCGGCACCTTCGAATGGTTCCCCGAGACGGGCGCGATGGTGGTCTCGCCCACCTTCCGCCGCCTGTGGGGCATTGCCGACGAGGTGGAAGTCACGGAGCGCCTGCTGGTGAGCCTGGTTGACGAACGGGACTTGACGAAGGTTGGCCCCAGCAAGCTTGATCTGGCGCCCAATCCGCTGGAATACGTGGAGTACCGCATCCGCCGTCCCGCCGATGGCGCGCTGCGCTGGATCGCGCGCCAGGGCGAGGTGTTCGCCGGACGCGTGCCGGGCCAGCGCCGCTATGTGGGCGTGTCGTTCGACGTGACGGAACGGCGCCAGATCGAGGATGAACTCAACGCCAGCCAGGAGCGCATGGCGGCCATTTTCGGCCAGGCTTCGGTGGGCTTGTCGGAACTGGGCCTCGATGGCCGTTTCCAGCGGGTCAACGGTGCCCTGTGCTGCATGCTGGGCCGTTCCGCCGAAGAGTTGCTGAGCCTGAACATGAACGACATCATGCATCCGGCGGACGTGCCCGGCAACGGCGTGCTGTTCCGGCGCCTGGTGGAAACGGGCGAGTCGTTCTCGCTGGAAAAGCGCTACCTGAAGCCCGACGGCTCGCAAGTGTGGGTGTCGAGCAATGTCAGTCGCCTCGTCGATGAGCAGGGTCATACGCGTTCCCTGATCGCCGTCAAGACGGACATCACGGAGCGGCGCCGCGTGGAAAAGGCGCTGCATGAATTGAACGAAACGCTCGAGCACCGGGTCGAACAGGAAGTGAGCGAGCGCACCAAGGCCGAAGACGCCTTGCGCCAGGCGCAAAAGATGGAAGCCGTGGGCCAGCTGACGGGCGGCATCGCGCACGATTTTAATAATGTGCTGCAAATCATTTCCGGCAATTTGCATTTGCTGCAGCACCTGGCGGGCACGGATGGCCTCATGCGCCAGCGCCTGGACACGGCGATTGCCGCCGTCGAGCGGGGCGCCAAGCTGTCGTCGCACCTGCTGGCGTTTGCGCGGCGTCAACCGCTCAAACCCGTGGTGGCCGACCTGGCGCGCGTGGTGCGCAACATGGATGCGCTGCTGCGGCGCGCCCTGGGCGAAGCGATCGACATCGTGCTGGTGGGCGGCGGCGGGCTGTGGAATACCCTGGTCGACCGCAGCCAGATCGAGAACGTCATCCTGAACCTGGCCATCAATGCGCGCGACGCCATGGATGGCGTGGGCAAGCTGACCATCGAGCTGGGCAACGTCGTGCTCGACGAACAGTATGTGCACAATCTGGTCGACGTGCCGGCGGGCCAGTACGTGATGCTATCGGTGACGGACACGGGGCGCGGCATGAGCGGCCCCGTGCTGCAGCGCGCGTTCGAACCGTTCTTCACCACCAAACCGGAAGGGGCGGGCACGGGCCTGGGCTTGTCGATGGCGTATGGCTTTGTCACGCAAAGCCGCGGCCATATCCGCATCTACAGTGAACCTGGCGTGGGCACGGGAGTCAAAATCTATCTGCCCCGTTCCCTGATGGCCGAAGCGGACGAGGAACTGGAATTGAGCGGCGTCGTCACGGGCGGCACGGAAACCGTGCTGGTGGTGGAAGACGATGTGGGCGTGCGCACCACCGTGGTCGACATGCTGGGGGCGCTCGGCTATACGGTGCTCAAGGCCGAGGATGGCGAAAGCGCGCTGGCCGTGCTGCACAGCGGCGCGCAGATCGACTTGCTGTTTACGGACGTGATCATGCCCGGCCCCGTCAGCAGCACGGAGATGGCGCGCCAGGCGCGCGAGTTGCAGCCCGACATTGCCGTGCTGTTTACGTCCGGCTATGCGCAGGATGTCATCGTGCACGAAGGACGGCTGGACGCGGGCGTGGAATTGCTCAGCAAGCCATACCGGCGCGAAGAGCTGGCGCGCAAGCTGCGCCATGTGCTGGCCAACCGCCAGCAGCAAATGCGTGCGCGCCAGTTTGAACGGTCCGGTGCGCCCGTGGCTGGCACGCTGGCGACCGGCAGCGCGGCGGCCAGCGTGCGGGGAAGCGGCACGCCGGGACTGGACTTGACGGGCCATGCGCCGGAACCGCAGGGGGACATGCCGACATCGATGAAGATACTCGTGGTGGAAGACAATCTCGATTCCCAGCTGATGGTGTGCGAACTGGTGGGCATGCTGGGCCACACGGTCAGCGGCGTGTCCGATGGCGAGGCGGCGTGGGAATTGCTTAATGAGCAAGAATTCGATATCCTGTTTACCGATGTCAGCCTGCCCGGCATGTCCGGCATCGCGCTGGCACGCATGGTGCTGCGCGAAAAACCGGACATGCGCATCATCTTTTCCACCGGCTATGGCAAGGAATCGATGGACGAGCTGGGCTTTTCCGCCAGTGTCTTGCGCAAGCCCTATGACTTGACGGAGTTGCAAGCGGCACTCGACCAACCCTGACGGGCACGCGCCGCCTCGGCGGCCTGCCCGTCCCACCCACCACCCGCAGAGGTAAAGATGACTCCTGAACTGACCATGCTCGCCTGCAGCCTCGTGCTGGCGCTGGTGCAAATCCTGCTGCCCGCGCTGTTCCGCACGCGCGAAACGGGCACGGCCTATAACGTGAGCGCGCGCGACGGCGACGGGCCGCCCGTGGGCAAGATCACGGGCCGTTTGCAGCGGGCCCAGGCGAACCTGTTCGAAACCCTGCCCCTGTTCGCCGCCGCCGTGCTGATCGCCCACGTGACGGCGCAGGAAAGCGCGCTCACGCTCTATGGCGCGGCCCTGTACCTGGCCGCGCGCGTGCTGTATCTGCCCCTGTATGCGTTTGGCGTGCCCGTCGTGCGCACGCTCGTCTGGTGCGTGTCGATCGCCGGTCTGCTGATGCTGTTCTGGGCCATCCTGTTCGCTTCCTGAATTCCTACGCCAGCTGTGGCGCCCGTCCTATGGCGGTGCGCCAGGCCCGGCCGTAAAGTGGCGGCAAGCTGGCAACTGGCGCCGGCATGTGAGGGACCGGACCACGATGGCGACTACTATTTCTGCAGTGCAAGATCCGGGCCGCGCCCGCCAGCGCAAGATCCAGCGGCTGCTGCGCTCGGTATTCGGCATCGCGCGCCTGCGGGCGGGCCAGCAGGACGTCATCGACAGCGTGCTGGCCGGACGCGACACCCTGGCCATCATGCCCACCGGCAGCGGCAAGTCGCTGTGCTACCAGCTGCCCGCCGCCCTGTTGCCGGGCGCGACTTTGGTCGTGTCGCCGCTGATTTCACTGATGAAAGACCAGCTGGAAAAGCTGCACGCACTGGGCATTACGGCCGTGCAGCTCAACAGCAGCCTGTCGCGCGCGGACGAGGATGCCGCCATCGCCCGCATCGCCCAGGGCGGCCGGCTCATCATCTTTTGCACGCCGGAACGCCTCGCCAATGCCGCCTTCCTGTCCCTGCTGGCCGGCGCGCCGCCCAGCCTGGCCGTCATCGATGAAGCCCATTGCATTTCCCAGTGGGGCCACGACTTCCGTCCCGCCTACCTGGACATCGCTGCCGCCCTGCGCGCGCTGGGTCGCCCGCCCGTGCTGGCGCTGACGGCCACGGCCACCGGGGAAGTGGTGGCCGATATCGACGCGCAACTGGAAGCGCGCAAGCTGAACGTCATCAATACGGGCATCTACCGCGCCAATTTGCGCTACCGCGTGATCCAGGTCACCAATGCCGGCGAGAAACAGGATGCAGTCCTGCGCCTGCTGCGCGAGACGCCGGGCACGGGCATCGTGTATGCGGCCACGGTAAAAGCCGTCGAGGAGCTGGCGGCGCGGCTGGAGGAACTGGGCGAGAGCGTCACCCGCTACCACGGCAAGCTGGCGGCGCGCGAGCGCAAGCACAACCAGGACTTGTTCATGGGCGGAGAGCGCCGCATCATGGTGGCCACCAACGCGTTTGGCATGGGCATCGACAAGCCGGACACGCGTTTCGTCATCCATTTGCAGGTGCCGGCCAACCTGGAAGCGTACTACCAGGAATCGGGCCGGGCGGGGCGCGACGGCTTGCCCGCCGACTGCACCTTGCTGTACTTCCAGGAAGACAAGCGGGTCCAGCAATTCTTTCTGGCCAAGCATTACCCGACGGCGGAAGAACTGGCCGCCATCATTGCGGCAGCGCAAGACTTGCCGGCCACGTTTTCTTTCGCTGCGCTGGCGTCCAGCCTGCCCGAGTTTTCCGACGGCCACCTGAAGGTATGCCTGAAACTGTTGAAAGACGGCAAGCTGCTGCGCCAGGACCGCAAGCTGGGCTACAGCCTGAGAACGCCCTCGGCCAGCTCGCCCGCGTATGCGCAACTGGCGCAGATCTATGTCGACAAGCAGGAGCGCGACAAGCAGGCGCTCGAACAAATGGTGGCCTATGCGCAAAGCGGCTTGTGCCGCTGGAAACTGCTGCTCGATTACTTTGGCGACGCCGGCGATTTCGAGCGCTGCTGCACTTGCGACAATTGCCAGTCGCCGCCCGCGCTGGCCATGCCCATTACCCTGGACGAGCTGCCGCCGGCGCCTGCCCAGGCACCATCGCCGCCAGCGCACCAGATCGCCGTCGGCAGCCGCGTGCGCGTGCCACGCTACCAGATCGGCACCGTGCTGTCGGTGGCGGGCGACCAGGTCACGATTGCCTTTCCAGAAAACACCACGCGCACCTTCATGGCCGAGTTTGTCGCACCGGCGTGAATCCAGTGTGCGCTGTCTGACAGATGATCTGGCGCAAGAGCGCTAGAATCAGCCCATTCCAAGGCGGTTTTTTCGTAGGGAGCTGGGCATGGCGGACATGGTAGTGGTGCGCAAGGAAGGCTTGTACTGTGTGCCGGGTCAGTTCTACATCGACCCGTGGCGTCCCGTCGAGCGCGCCATCATCACGCATGCGCACGCCGACCATGCGCGCGTCGGGCACCGGCACTACCTGTGCGCCGCGCCCGGCGAGCAAGTGCTGCGCGCGCGCCTGGGCGCCGTCTCCATCCAGGGCCTCGCGTATGGCGAGACCATCGAACACCACGGCGTGCAAGTGTCGCTGCATCCGGCCGGCCACGTGCTCGGTTCGGCCCAGGTGCGCATGGCGCACGGCGGGCAAGTATGGGTGGCGTCCGGCGACTACAAGCTGCAGCCCGACCCCACCTGCGCGCCATTCGACCCCGTGCGCTGCGATACCTTCATCACGGAATCAACCTTCGGCTTGCCCATCTACCGCTGGCAGGCGCCGCAGGAAATATACGACGACATCAACCAGTGGTGGCGCGGCAATGCGGCCGAGGGGCGCACCAGCGTGCTGTTCTGCTATGCCTTCGGCAAGGCGCAGCGCATCCTGGCGGGCCTGGACGCCAGCATCGGTTCCATTATCTGCCATGGCGCGGCGCAGGCATTGACGCAGGTCTACCGCGAGTGCGGCGTGGCCTTGCCCGCCACCGTTATGGTGGACCAGGTGACGGACAAGGCCGCCCTGAGGACGGCCATGGTGATCGCGCCCCCATCGGCTGCCGGTTCGCCGTGGATGAAGCGTTTCGGCGACTACAGCGATGCGTTCGCCAGCGGCTGGATGCTGCTGCGCGGCGCGCGCCGGCGGCGCGGCGTGGACCGGGGTTTCGTGCTGTCCGACCACGCCGACTGGCCCGGCCTGATGCAGGCGATCAAGGCCACGCAGGCTGGACGCATCATCGTCACCCACGGTTCGATCCCCGTGATGGTGCGCTGGCTGCGGCAGAACGGCTGGCAGGCGGGCGGTTTCGAGACGGAATATGGCGACGACGAGGCCGATGACGGTGCGCCCGGTGCATCCGCGGCGGCGGAGGACGTCAGCCATGCGTGAATTTGCCCGGCTGTACGGGGAGCTCGACGAGACGACCTCCACCAGCCGCAAGCTGGCGGCCCTGCAAGCCTATTTTCGCGGCGCCTCGCCCGAGAATGCGGCCTGGGCCGTGTATTTCCTGGCCGGCGGCAAGCCGCGCCAGGCCGTGCCCACCAGATTGCTGCGCGAATACGCGACGGAGCGGGCGGGCCTCGACGCCTGGCTGTTCGACGAGGCCTATCACGCCGTGGGCGACCTGGCGGAAACCATCGCCCTGATCCTGCCCGCGCCGGGCAAGCGCAGCGACATCGGCCTGGCCCAGTGGATCGAGCAGCGCATCGCGCCGTTGCGCGGCGCGGCGCCGGACGCCATCCGCGCCGCCCTGCTGGGGTACTGGGACGAGCTGGAAACGCGCGAACGCTTTCTGTTGATCAAGCTGATCGGCGGCGGCTTTCGCGTGGGCGTCTCGAAACTGCTGGTGACGCGGGCGCTGGCGTCCATCGCCGCCGTCGACAGCAAGCTGATCGCCCAGCGCCTGATGGGCTGGACCGATGGCAAGGTCAGCCCCACGGGCGCGGGATTCTTGAAGCTGATCGCCGCGCAGTCGGAGGGCGAACATGCGCTGCGCGGCGGCCAGCCGTATCCCTTCTTCCTCGCGCATCCCCTGCAGGCGGGGCCGGAAAGCCTGGGCGACGTCGGCGGCTGGCTGGTCGAATGGAAATACGACGGCATGCGCGCCCAGCTGCTGCGCCGCGATGGCGTGAACTGGCTGTGGTCGCGGGGCGAGGAATTGATCACGGAGCGCTTTCCCGAACTGGCGCAGCTGGCCTTGCCCGAGGGTACCGTGCTCGATGGCGAAATCCTCGTCTGGCAGCCGGGCGGCGTGCCGGCGCCATTTGCCGATTTGCAACAACGCATGGGCCGCAAGACGGTCTCGTCCAAACTATTGGCTCAGCTGCCCGCCGTGCTGATGGCTTACGACGTGCTGGAACTCGATGGCGTGGACGTGCGCCAGTTGCCCCAGCTGGAGCGACGCGCGCTGCTGGAAACCGTGGTGGCGCAGGTGGATGCGCCCGCGCTGCGGCTGTCGCCGCGTGTTGAAGCGGCAAGCTGGGACGCTCTGGCCGCCATCCGCGACGAATCGCGGGCGCGCGGCGTGGAAGGCTTGATGCTGAAAGCCGTGTCGGCCGCATATGGCGTGGGCCGCACGAAAGACGTGGGCACCTGGTGGAAGTGGAAGATTGATCCGTATGCCGTCGACGCCGTGCTGATCTACGCCCAGGCGGGCCACGGCCGGCGCGCCTCGCTGTACACGGACTACACGTTCGCCGTATGGGATGGAGAGCATGGGGACGAGCGCAAGCTGGTGCCGTTCGCCAAGGCGTATTCGGGCTTGACGGATGCGGAGATCGCGCAAGTCGACGCGGCCATCCGCAAGACGACGATAGAAAAATTCGGCCCCGTGCGCAGCGTCAAGCCCACGATGGTGTTCGAGATCGGTTTCGAAGGCATCGCCGCTTCCAGCCGCCACAAGGCGGGCATCGCCGTGCGCTTTCCCCGCATCCTGCGCCGGCGTGACGACAAGGCCATCGCCGACGCGGATACGCTGGCTACCCTGAAGGCCATGCTGGCCCAGACTACATGAGCAAGCGATGAGCAAAAGCGCGCTGGCGCAGCGCATCGGCGCCTGGTTCACGGAACGCGGCTGGACGATCTTTCCCTTCCAGCGCGCCGTCTGGCGGGCTGGCGCGCAGGGTCGCTCCGGCCTGCTGCATGCGAGTACGGGGTCCGGCAAGACGTATGCCGTCTGGTTCGGCGCCTTGCTGCGCGCCGAGCGCCTGGCGCGCAAGAGCCGCAAGCAGGGCTTGCGCGTGCTGTGGATTACGCCCATGCGGGCGCTGGCGGCCGACACCGTGCGCGCGCTGCAGGCGTCCGGCGAAACGCTGGCGCCCGGCTGGCGCATCGAGGCGCGCACGGGAGACACGAGCGCCGCCCAGCGGGCGCGGCAGGCGAAGTCCTGGCCCGAGGTGCTCGTCACGACGCCGGAAAGCCTGTCCCTGATGCTGAGCCAGGCGGACGCGCAGGAACGCTTCGCTCTGCTGGAAACGGTGATCGTCGACGAGTGGCACGAATTGATGGGCAGCAAGCGCGGCGTGCAGGTGCAGCTGGCGCTGGCCCGTTTGCGCCGCTGGCAGGAAAACCTGATGACGTGGGGCCTGTCGGCCACCCTGGGCAATCTGCGGCAGGCGCAGGATGTCTTGCTGGGAGAACAAAATGCTGGCGTGCTGATCGAAGGTAAAGTCAGGAAGCGCATCCTCGTCGACAGTTTGATCCCCGTCAACCCCACGCGCTTTCCCTGGGGCGGGCATTTGGGCATCCAGATGCTGCAAGCGCTGATCGCCGAAATCGAAGGCAGCGCCACCACCCTGGTGTTTACGAATACGCGGTCGCAGGCCGAGCTGTGGTATCAGCACCTGCTCGATGCGCGGCCCGACTGGGCCGGCCTGATCGCTTTGCACCACGGTTCGCTGGACCGTGAAGTGCGCGAGTGGGTCGAGCGGCACCTGAAGACGGGCGAGCTGAAAGCCGTCGTCTGCACGTCCAGCCTGGACCTGGGCGTCGATTTCCTGCCCGTCGAGCGGGTGCTGCAGGTGGGCAGCGCGAAGGGCATCGCGCGCCTGGTGCAGCGGGCGGGACGCAGCGGCCACGCGCCGGGGCGCATTTCGCGCGTCACCCTGGTGCCCACCAACAGCCTGGAATTGCTGGAAGCGGCCGCCGCCCGCGCCGCCCTGGCACAGGGCCACCTGGAAGCGCGCCCCGTGCCGGACAAGCCGCTCGACGTGCTGGTGCAGCACCTGGTGACGATCGCGCTGGGCGGCGGCTTCGATTCGCTGGCGCTGTACGCGGAAGTGCGCGCGGCCTGGTCGTACCGCCACCTGACATTGGATGAGTGGCAATGGGCGCTCGACTTCGTCGCGCGCGGCGGGCAAAGCCTCACCGTGTACCCGGAATACCGCAGAGTGCTGCCGGACGAGCAGGGCACGTACCGCGTGCCGGACGTGGCGCTGGCGCGGCGCCACCGCATGAGCATCGGCACCATCGTCTCGGAAGCGGCGATCCAGGTCAAGTTCCTCGGCGGGGGACGCATCGGCAGCATCGAGGAATCGTTTATCGCGCGCCTGAAGCAGGGCGATCATTTTCTGTTCGGCGGGCGCATCCTCGAATTCGTGCGCGTGCACGAGATGACGGCCTACGTGCGGCGCGCCACGGGCAGCCGCGGCGCCGTGCCGCGCTGGCAGGGCGGCAAGATGCCGCTGTCGTCGGAACTGGCGCACGCCGTGCTGGACCAGCTGCAGCTGGCGCAGGAGGGTAGGGCCAGCGGGCCGGAAATGCGCGCGCTGGCGCCGCTGCTGGCCATCCAGCAGACATGGTCCAGCCTGCCCACGCGCACCGGCTTGCTGGTGGAAACCTTGTCCAGCCGCGAAGGCCGGCACCTGTTCGTGTATCCATTCGCGGGCCGCTCCGTGCACCTGGGCCTGGCGTCCCTGCTGGCCTACCGCATCGCCCGCGTGCAGCCGGCCACCTTGTCGATCGCCGTCAACGACTACGGTTTTGAATTGCTGGGGGCAAGCGAGCTCGATTATGCGCCCCTGTTCGATGCGGCCACGGGCGCGGGGGTGGCCCTGTTCGGCACGGACAATTTGCTGGAAGACGTGCTGGCCAGCCTGAACGCGACGGAACTGTCGCAGCGGCGCTTCCGCGAAATCGCCCGCATCGCGGGCCTCGTCTTCCAGGGCTATCCGGGCCAGCCGAAAAGCGCGCGCCAGCTGCAGGCGTCGTCTTCGCTGTTTTTCGAGGTGTTCCGCAAGCACGATGCGGCCAATTTGCTGCTCACGCAGGCGCAGCGCGAAGTGCTGGAGCAGGAACTGGAATTGACGCGCCTGCGCGCCACCCTGCGAGAGTTGCATGAACGCAATATTTCCCTGCAGCCGTTGGAGCGCGCCTCGCCGTTTGCCTTCGGCCTGATGGTCGAGCGCTTCCGCGAACAGCTGACGACGGAAAAGCTGTCGGACCGGGTGGCGCGGCTGGTCAGCGCGCTGGAAAAGGCGGCCGCATGAACGGCCCGCAGCAAGCGCACTGCGTGGTGGAGCTGGCCGGCGAGCAGGTCTGGCTGCTGGCGCACAAGGCGATGTATTGGCCGGCGCGCAGGATGCTGATCATTGCCGATATCCATTTCGGCAAGGCGGCCGCGTTTCGCGCGCTGGGGGTGCCCGTGCCGCGCGGCACCACCACGCAAAACCTGCTGGCGCTCGACGCCTTGCTGGCCAGCTACGCCTGCGAGGAAATCGTCTTCCTCGGCGATTTTCTGCACGCGCGCGCCGCCCATGCGGCCGCCACGGTGGCGGCCATGCTGGCCTGGCGCGCGCGCCATCCCGACGTGCGCCTGACGGTGGTGCGGGGCAACCACGACGCGCATGCGGGCGATCCGGCCGCCGCGCTGGGCATCCGCATGGTCGATGAACCGCACAGCGTGGGCAAGTTGTCGCTCTGCCACCACCCGGACACCGTGGCGCCCGGCTATGTGCTGGCCGGCCACGTGCATCCCGTGTTTCACTTGCGCACAGAGCGTGGAGGCCTGCGCCTGCCGTGTTTCCTGCTGGGCCGCGAGCGTGCCATTTTGCCATCGTTTGGCGCCTTTACGGGCGGCCATGCGATGCGGCCAGGCGCCGGCGAGCGCGTCTACGTGACGGCGGACGCGGCGATTTTCCCGCTGCCCGCTAACTGCTGAGTGTCTGGTACTTTTGGTGGAAAACTGAAAGTAACTGCGCCACCACGGGCGGGACTCATCCTACATGCGCTCTTGCCATCCTCCTATTTCTAGCGCCCCATGCGCGCACTAAGATGACGGTTCCCTTGCCATGCGAGGGGGAAGAATTGCATGGTTTGCACTGTTTTCTGATTCCATCGATCAAGGAGATCATCATGGCCACATCGAGCGACAATAAACAGCAAGGTAGTCAAGGTAGTAAAACCAGTAGCAGCAGTGGCGGCAGCGGCGGCAGCAAGCAAAGCGATACCAGCAAACGGGGCTTCGCTTCCATGGACCCGGCCCAGCAGCGCGAAATCGCCAGCGAAGGGGGGCGCGCCGCGCATGAAAAAGGCACGGCCCATGAATTTACGTCGGAAGAGGCACGCCGTGCGGGCAGTCAAAGCCACAAGAACGATGCCAACCGGCAAAGCGCCGCCAGTTCCAGCGGCTCGCGCGACAATGCCAGCGTGAACCAGGAAGGCAACCGCGACAGTGGTAACAAGCAAAGCGGCGGTGCAGGTTCAGGGTCGGGTTCGGGCTCGTCCGGTTCGCGCAACAAGTAAGCGCCAGCAAGGCCGGTCTGGCCGGCGGGAATCCCCGTATTTCCGCCGGCCAGTTGCCGCGCTTGTCGGCGGCAAAATTTTGATGCATTGCAGCAGCCATGGACTATGATGAAATAGCTGCGCTGGCAATGATCTCGCAGTCAATTCGCATCGATGATCAGGGAGAACATGATGGGCAATTCGAATACGCCGCAACCGGGCAATCGCCAGGGCGGCACGCCGTCCACGGCGGGCAACAAGCAAAGCACGGCCGACTCGGCCGAAAACTTCGTGCTGGTCGATAGCGAGCAAGGCCTCGATATCGGCGACGATCTGTTCTCCATCGGCGAAGTGCGGCGCGCCGACCGCTTGCCCCATCACCAGTCCGCTTCCACCGGGCAAAGCCGGCAGAGCGCCGACGATGCCCCCGACACGACGGGCAGTACGGGCGTCTGAGTTTTTATTCTTGATTATCTGATAATCCCCGCAGGGCCAGCCGCCAGACGTGTTCGCGCACGTCGGCGGCTTGTTGGCGCGTCTACCTGGCTCGGCCTTGCTACAGGTCGATGCGGCCGTGTTCGCCCATGTCTTTCGGCGGCTCTCCCGTGATGGCGGCCTTGGCCATTTCATAGAATTGCATCATCTTGCTGGCGCTGCTATCCCAATACTCGGCCGACTGGATCGTCACCTTGATCAGCGACAGCTTCGGATCGTCGAGCCCGCCCGGGAACCAGGCTTTTACCAGCGGATTCCACAATTCCTCCGCCTTGGCGCGGTCCTTCAGCAATTGCGCATGGCCGCAGACGGACACGTACAGGCTGTCGCCCGTGTCGACGAAGCTGACGTTGACTTGCGGATTGTTCGGCAAGTCGCGCGTATAGGCTGCCTCGTCCGAGACAAAGAACCAGATGTGCCCGTCGCTGTCGACCTGCTGCTGCGTCAACGGCCGGCTGGTGAGGGTGCGCATGTCGTCGCTGGTGGTCAGCATGCCGAATTTGACGTCCTTGATCCTGGCCGCGATGCTGGCCAGCTGTTCGCTGGAATACGCTTGCATGGGTGCTCCCTTGTTGGTTGTCCTGAACAACAGCATAGGCGGATGCTGCATGCGGCTCTGTACGGCAGCTTACGTAGCAGCGGTGCTTTGTTTCAAAGCTGTTACAAAACGCTGGCCCGGCGGCGTGCCCCATGTATTGACTTAATAAATGATAATCATTATCATTTGTTTGAAAATATCGGCATGCACTTTGATTGAAGGATGGGAATGAAGCACACTGACTTGTCGCGCCACCTGGCCCGATCCTTGCCGGGAGCCCTCGATGGGTAATGCGGGCGCCGCCGACAAGGCCAGGAATAACGCCAGCCGCGCCGTCTGGTTGAAGAACTTGCATCAATGGCACTGGATCAGCTCGGCGCTTTGCCTGCTGGGCATGTTTTTGTTTGCCATTACCGGCATCACCCTGAACCACGCTGGCCAGATCGAAGCCAAGCCGTCGGTCACGCGCCAGCAGGCGACCTTGCCGGCCCCGTTGGTCACGCAACTGGCCGCGTATGCCGCGCAGCACGATGGCGCCAACGCGCCCATGCCGGCCGCTGCTGAAACATGGTTGAAAAAGCAATGGTCGCTTAATGCGGGCGGCCGTCCCGCGGAATGGAGCGTCGACGAGGTCTACCTGCCGTTGCCCAGGGCGGGCGGCGACGCCTGGGTGCGCATCGGCCTGGAAGACGGGGCCGCCGAATACGAATTGACGGACAGGGGCTGGGTATCCTGGCTCAATGACGTCCACAAGGGCCGCAACACGGGCGTGGCCTGGAGCTGGTTCATCGACATCTTTGCCGGCGCCTGCATCGTGTTTTGCCTGACGGGACTATTGATTTTGAAGTTCCACGCGGCCAACCGGCCATTTACCTGGCCGATGGTTGGCCTCGGTATCTTGATACCCTGCGCGATCGCCTTGCTGTTTATCCACTGATCGTTTTTATTTTTCCTTTTTACAGGCACACCATGAAATTACGCTACTCCCTGGCGCTTGGCCTTCCCCTGATCGGTACGTCGGCGATGGCGGCCGACCTGGCCCTCAAGATTGAAATCCCGCAACTGAACGTGGCGGAATACCATCGTCCCTACGTGGCGGCATGGCTGGAAACGGCCGATCAAAAGGTCGTCGGCAACCTGACGGTGCTGTATGACGTGAAAAAGAAGGACAAGGCGGGCGAGAAATGGCTGAAGGACATGCGTCAATGGTGGCGCAAGAGCGGCCGCGACCTGGCCATGCCTGTGGACGGCGTCAGCGGCGCCACGCGCGCGCCCGGCGAACATACCTTGACTTTCCCCGGTGCCAAGGCCTTGCTCGACAAGCTGCCGGCCGGCGAATACCAGGTGGTGGTCGAAGCGGCGCGCGAAGCGGGCGGACGCGAACTGGTGCGCGTGCCGTTCCAGTGGCCGCTGAAATCGGCCCAGTCCGTGCCGGCCAAGGGCAAGGAAGAACTCGGCAATGTCGTCGTCCAACTCAAACCTTAAGGCGCCTCTACCATGTTGAAGCAACTGAATAAACCGCTGATCGCCCTGGCCCTGGCCGGCCTGGCCATGAACGCCCACGCCCACCGCGGCTGGATGGTGCCGTCGAGCACGATGGTGGAAAGCAAGGACGCCTGGGTGACGGTGGACGCGGCCGTCTCCGACGGCCTGTTCGAGATCGACCACCAGCCGCTGCGCCTGGATGCGCTGCAAGTCATCGGTCCCGATGGCGCGAAAGTGGCGCCGGCAAACACGGTGACGGGCCGCTTGCGCAGCGTCTTCGATGTGAAGATGGAAAAGCCGGGCACGTACAAGGCTGCCATCGTGTCGCAGAACGTCATGGCCAGCTACAAGCAAAATGGCGAGCAGAAGCGTTTCCGTGGTAACGAGGAAACTTTCAAGAAGGATATGCCGGCCGATGCGCAAGACGTGAAAATCACGCGCACGGCAAGTCGCCTGGAAACCTTCTTCAGCAATGGCGAAACCAGCACGGAAGTATTCAAGCCGACGGGCGTGGGCCTGGAATTCGTGCCGGTGACGCACCCGAACGACTTGCGCGCGGGCGAAAAAGCCACGTGGCGTTTCCTGGTCGATGGCAAGCCGGCAGCGAATCAGGCCTTCAGCCTGGTGCCAGGCGGCGTGCGCTACCGTGGCGTGCTCGGTGAAATCCGCCAGAGCACCGATGCCAAGGGCGAAATCACGTTCACCGTGCCGGCCGCCGGCATGTATTACCTGAGCAGCACCTGGCCTGCGGCAGCCCCTGCCGTGGCCGGCCAGCCGCCAGCCATGCCCGAGCGCCGCATGACCTACGCGGCCACCGTGGAAGTGCTGCCGCAGTAAGCGGCGGCATCGTCACGAGAGCGCCGATGCGCCGGGTCCTGCTGCCGCAGCATATTTCCGATCAGGTCGCGCCGCCCGGCGCCGCGATCCGGGACTTGCGCGGCTTGACCATGGGCACCAGCTGGTCGGTGCGCCTGGTCGAATCCGCCATGCCGGGACGCGCCGGCAGCGCCGACCTGCAGCAGGGCTTGCAGCAGCAGCTGGACCTTGTTGTAGCGCAAATGAGCCACTGGAGCGACGAGTCCGACCTGGGCCGCTTCAACCGTGCCGAGCCCGGCAGCTGGCACAGCCTGCCCGCCGCGTTTTGCGAGGTGCTGGGCTTTGCCATGCACGTCTCGCAGGCGTCGGGCGGCGCGTACGACCCGTGCGCGGGCGCCCTCGTCAACCTGTGGGGCTTCGGCCCCCGCCAGCGCTACGATGAACCTGGTTTCCTGCCGCCGACCAACGAAACGGTGGCCCTGCTGCTGGCGCAGCGCCAGCGCCGCCGCCTGGAGCCGGACTTGCCGGCCCGCCGCGTCCGCCAGCCGGGCGCCTTGCAGCTCGATCTGTCCGCCATCGCCAAGGGCTATGGCGTGGACCGCCTGGCCCGCTACCTGGACAGCCAGGGCATCCATCATTACCTGGTCGAAGTGGGCGGCGAGCTGCGCGGCGCCGGCAGCAAGCCCGACGGCCAGCCGTGGTGGGTGATGCTGGAACAGGTCGGTGGCGCCGCCGATCGTGCCGAGAATGCGCAGCATCCGGCGGAAATGCTGCTGGCGCTGCATGGCTTGTCCGTGGCGACGTCGGGCGACTACCGGCGTTTCTTCCAGGATGGCACGGCGCGTTTCTCGCACACCATCGATCCGCGCAGCGGCATGCCGATCGCCAATCAACTCGCTTCCGTCACCGTCGTGCATGAACAATGCATGGCGGCCGACGCCTGGTCGACGGCCTTGACCGTGCTCGGTGTCGAGGCCGGCATGGCGCTGGCAGAAGAGCAGGGCCTGGCCGCGCGCTTCCTGCAGCGCGACGGCGCTGGCTTTCACGAAACGCTGAGCAGCCAGATGCTGGCCATGCTTGACGAATGAACGATTAATTCCATGATTTTTACGCACGATACGACACGGCTGGCCTTGCTGGCCGCCCTGTCCCTCAGCTACGCGGGCGTGTGCCTGGCGCCCTGGCTGCGCGCGCGCGCCAAACGTCGCGCGTCGGACGCCGCGAAGGCGGCGCTGGCGAACAGTCCCGCCTGGCTGGTGGCGTATGCGAGCCAGACGGGCAATGCGGAAGAGCTGGCCACGCAAACGGCGCAGAGCCTGCAACTGGCCGGCATCCCCGTGCGCCTGTGCGCGCTGGCCGAACTCACGGCCCTTGATCTGCAACAAGCGGAACGGGCCCTGTTTTTGGTCAGCACCTATGGCGAAGGCGACGCGCCCGACAATGCGGCCGCCTTCATGGGCCGCCTGATGACGGGCGAGCTGGCGCTGCCGCAATTGCACTATGCCGTGCTGGCCCTGGGCGACCGCAGCTATGGCCAGTTCTGCGGCTTCGGCCGCGCGCTCGACGCCTGGCTGGCGGCACAGGGCGCCTCGCGCCTGTTCGAGCGTATCGAAGTCGACCGCAGCGCCAGCGCTACCATCGAGCAATGGTTCCAGCACCTGAGCCACCTGGCCGGCACCAGCGATGCGCCCGACTGGAGCGCGCCCGCCTTTGGCGACTGGAAATTGATGCAACGGCGCTTGCTCAACCCGGGCAGCGCGGGCGGCGCCATCTATCACGTGGAACTGGCGCCCGTGGCGGGCGCTTTGCCGGACTGGCAATCGGGCGACCTGGTGCAGGTGGCGGCGCCGCTTGACCCTGCGCAACCGCGCGAATACTCGATCGCCTCGGTCCCGCGCGATGGCGGCGTGCACTTGCTGGTGCGCCAGCATGCGCATCCCGACGGCAGCCTGGGCCTGGCCTCGGGCTGGCTGACGGCGCAGGCGGCTGTCGGCGACGTGGTACAGCTGCGCTTGCGCCAGCACAAACGCTTCCGGCTGGAAGACAATGCCCAGCGGCCATTGATTTTGATCGGCAACGGCAGCGGCATCGCCGGCTTGCGCGGCCACCTGAAAAGCCGCGTGCTGGCAGGGCAGCGGCGCAACTGGCTGATCTTCGGCGAGCGCAATGCCGCCCACGACTTCCATTACCGCGAAGAAATTGAAGGCTGGCACGCCAGTGGCGACCTGCCGCGCCTTGACCTGGCGTTTTCGCGCGACCAGGCCGAGCGCACCTACGTGCAGGACCGCCTGCGCGGCAATGCCGATGAAGTCAAATTGTGGCTGGAGCAGGGCGCCGCCATCTACATCTGCGGCAGCCTGGCGGGCATGGCGGGCGGCGTCGACCAGGCGCTGCAGGAAATGCTGGGCCGGCCCGCGCTCGATGCGCTGGCGGCCGAAGGGCGCTACCGGCGCGATGTGTATTGACCGGCTGCACATAAAAAAAGGACTGGCCGGGCCAGTCCTTTTTTATTGGGCAAGCCCGCTTACGGCTCGATGGCGTCCAGCGCGGCCGGCTCCATTTCCCCGCTCACTTCCTGCAAGCCGCGCGCCAGGCTGGAGATGCTGGGGTTGTCGATGAAGACGCAGCGCTTGCCCGTGCGCTTGCAATAATCCTTCACGCGCCAGTAGGCGCTGTGGCTGATGCAGCCCGTCTGGCAAATCACCAGGTCGGCCGCCGCCAGGCTCGAATCGAGCAGGTTGGCATTGTCTTCCAGGCCGCCGTCGTGGTGGGCGAACTGCGCGCCCACGCGCTCGATCAGGGCGCGGTAGGTGGCGACATTGCCGCTGCGCCCGCCCACGCACAAGACGCTTTGATCGACGAGGCGGATCGGCATTTTCAGCTTGCCGCCCGTCGGCACTTCCAGCTTGGCAGCCGGTGGCGGCACGGCGGCGGCCGGGCGCGGCTGGGCTTGTTTCAAGTCCGCAATTTGCTGGCGCAATTCCTTTTCGCGCTCATCCATCTGCGCCAGGCGTTCGACCAGGCGCGTGCGCGATTCCAGCGCGGGGACGGCGGCCTGCAATTGCGCCAGCTCAAGGCGCAAGCCGTCGATCAGGCTATCCTTGCCGATTGATTCGGCACGCGTGCGCAGCAGCAAGGCTTCCTGGCGTTCCAGTTCGCCCGTCTTTTCCATTAGCATGGCCTGGCTGCGCTGTTGCAGCTTGGCCAGTTCGTGCGCCAGGCGCGCATTTTCTTCCTGCAAGGCCGTAAATTTGCCCATGTCGGCGCGCACGCAGGCGCCGGCCTGGTGCTGGATCATGTGCAGGTCGCGGCACATCTGCTCTTCCAGTTCGGCGTCGCAGCGCGGGTGCGTCAGGCCGGCCCAGAAGGCGCCCGACACGTCGCCGTTGGCGACGGCCGTGCGCCACAGTTCGGCCACTTGTTCCGTGCTCTTGGCGCCGCGAAAGCGCAGGATCACGGGGGCGTAGCGGCGTTCGAGTTCCTTTTGCAGCGCTTCGGACAGGCGGTTGCGCGCGCCGCATTCCGTCACGGCGCCCACGTGCACTTCGTAGTCGTCGGCCAGCACGCGCCCGCCCGTCATCTTGCCCACCAGCTTGCGCAGGTAGCCCAATGGCAAGCCCACGCCCACCAGCGGGCAATGGCAGGTGTGCGACAGTTCCCACAGCCGGCGGCGGCGCGAAGCGAGCGCGGCCGTTTCCGTGCCGGCGTGGGCGCAATTGCTGATGACGGGCAGGGACTGGTCTTTGTCACACATGGCGATATCCTGTTGGGCGGTGGGAGTGTTGATGAGAAATTATTGCGGCAGGGGCGAGGCAGGGGGCCTGGCGCGCAGCAGGCGTGCCAGCCGCTCGAGCAGGGTGGCCTTCGGTGGCGCGGGGCGGTGCAGCGCCACCAGGGCGGCCCATTGCTGCGACAATTGCTGGCAGGTTGCCTGCAGCACGGGGCCCAGGCCGGGCGAGCTGGACAGCACTTGCAGATGGCGTTCGATGACACCGGCCAGTTTCTCGCAGGGACTGCCCGCATGGTAGTGCGACATCAGGTGCAGCACGGCCGACAACAGCAATTCAGGCTGCTGGCCTTGCGGGGAAGGAAACATCGGGGAAGGTCGGTCGTGCGCCATCAAACACTCCTGTACGGTGGTTTGGCTGGCTGCGCGCAAGGAGCGCGACTGGCTGGCGAGTGTGGTGACTGGCTGCCGTGCTGCTTCAGGCAGTCAGGATCAGCTTGTTCAATTGGGTGACGCGCAGGCGATAGATCTTGCCGCTGTGCTCAATCTCCACTTCGCGGCCCTGCTGCAGCAGCGCTTCGCTGGTGATGCGGCGTGCCGGCTGGGCCATGCTGACGGGCGGACGGACGTGGGCGGTAGCGGCATCCTGGATCAAGGCTGGTTTTGAGCTTTGCATGTTGGGCTTTCTTTATCTCAGTTGAGAATGATTCGTATTTGCATTATTGTTGAATGTGGCCCGAAAAGCAAGGCTTATTTGTGCCGGATACAGGCTTTTTTTTGACTGCAGGGGAGGGGCGTGCCGTGTGCGGGGCGCGCGGTGGCGCCAGCGGGCTGAAGAAGGGGCGGACAGTAAAAAAGACCCGGCAAGGCGGTGCGCCTTGGCCGGGTCAAGCCTGTGCCAAGCTGGAAGGAATCGGTTGGCGTGAATCGGGTGGCGCTAAATCGTGGCCAGCAGTTGCGCCGAGGCGTCGGCGGCCGCTGCCGTATCGGCTTTCAGCTTGGCGGCGGCCAGCTGCTTGGCGCGCGAGCGCGAGGGCGGCAGGCGGCGCAGGGTTTTCAGGGCCTCCGGGTCCTTGATGCCGATGGTGCGCTGATCGACCGAGATCAGGCCGATTTCATTGAAGGCGGACAAGGTGCGGCTCACCGTTTCCAGGGTCAGCCCCAGGTAGCTGCCGATTTCGTGGCGTGTCATGCGCAGGTTGAACAGCTTGCTCGAGTAGCCCATCTGCGCGAAGCGGTCGGCCAGCGAGACGAGGAAGCGCGCCACGCGGGCTTCGGCGCTGAGGGCGCCCAGCATGCCGATCATGGCTTGCTCGCGCACCAGTTCGCGGCTCATCACGCCATACATGACGTTTTCCAGTTCCAGGTGGACTCTGCCCAGGGCCGTGAGTTTCTTGAACGGCAGCAGGATCAGGTCGCAGTCGGACAGGGCCACCGCTTCCGAGGAATAATGGCGCGAGTGGATGCCGTCGACGCCCAGCATGTCGCCTTTCATGGGGAAGCTGAGGACCTGCTCATTGCCGAATTCGTCGATGAGCACGGTTTTCAGGAAGCCCGAATTGACGATGTACAGGGTGTCGAACGGTTGCCCGATGGTGTGCACGCGCTGGCCCGTCTTGAATTGCACGTGCTGGAACAGCAGTTCGTCGGCGGCGATGGTACAAGCGCTGGAGATATGCAGCAGGTCGCACACCTCCTTCAGGTTCGACCATAGCCGGCCCTGGCGCTGGCGCCCCGCTTCCATCGGAGTGGCAGGGGGCAGCGATGGAGCGGCAGCGCGGGTTTCAGGCGTTTGCGTGGACAGCATGTTCATCTCCTGGTGACAGGTAGTTCAGAGTTGAATGACGGGGTGCACAGGGCGGCGGGCGGGCAAGGGCCGGCGGCGCGCGTCCAGGCAGGTAATGCTCAATTCGCTGAAGACTTGCTGTGTGATGAAATAACTTCCCAGCAACTTGATTACTGGTTTCAGTATGCCAACAACCGTATGCAATTAATATCAGCAGTGGCTGAATATGGCAGTAGGAGCTGTGGTAGATGAAGTAGGATTGTTCCTACAGTCGACGCGCGGGCGCGCGCCGTTGGACTTAGGTCTTGAAGGGGGAGAGCAGGCGGTGCGCGACGGCATACTGGACCATTTCAGACAGCGAGCTCATGCCCATCTTTTGCATGATGCGCGTCTTGTGCGTACTCACGGTCTTGACGCTCAGGTGCAGATTGTTGGCGATTTCCGTGATCGACTTGCCTGCCACCAGCAGGGAAAAGACTTCGAATTCGCGGTCCGACAACTGTTTATGCAGCAAGCTTTCATTCGGCATCATGATGTTGAGCACGAGTTGCTCCGCCACCTCGGCGCTGATGTAGGGACGGCCCGACGCCACCTTGTGGATGGCGCCCACCAGCTGGGTGCCCGCGCTTTCCTTGGTCAGATAGCCTTGCGCGCCGGCGCGGATGGCGCGCACCGCATATTGTTCTTCCTCGTGCATGGTGAGGATCAGGATGGCCAGCTTGGGTGCTTCGCTGCGGATTTGCCGGATCAGGTCGACACCGCTGCGGCCCGGCATCGACAGGTCGAGCAGCAACAGATCGAAGCCGCCCTGGCGCACGTGGTTGAGCACTTCGAAGCCGTCGATGGCTTCACCCACGATATCGATATCCGGTGCGCCGTCGAGGATGCGCTTCAATCCTTCACGCATGATGGTGTGGTCGTCGGCAATCACAATACGTATCATAGGCGGGCAATCTGGAAGCGTGTAGTCTGCTCTGGCCATTTCGTGGCGGCCAATTGTTGAGAAGCGAGAAACATTGTCATTTTAACTGAAATGGCCGCGGATTTGCCTTTTTCTTAATGTGCAGGCCGCGGCGGCCCCATGGCCATGTGACCCCTTATTTCGTCGGGGGTTCCTTGATCAGCCTATGCACGAGCACCGGCAATTTCGAGTGCGACAGCACTTTATTGGTCACGCTGCCCAGCAGCAACTGACCCCAGCCGCTGCGGCCGTGCGAGCCCATGAAGATCAGGTCGCATTGCTGCAATTGCGCCACTTCCACGATTTTCAGGGCCGGGCTGTCGGAAAAGGCCGTCAAGCCCGTCGCTTGCAGGCCCCGCTTGGCCGCCGCGTCGAGGATGGGCTGCCAGTGGTCGGCGCCCGCCTTGCGCATGGCGATGCGGTATTCCTCTTCGCTGGGATAGCTTGGTGGAATGATTTCGATGTACACCGGGTACTGGTATTCGGGCGCCACGTACACGGCAAGGATATCGGCGTGCATCTGTTCGGCAAAGGCAACGCCGGCACAGGCCGTCAAGTTGGAGACGGTGGAACCGTCCGTGGCGATCAGAATTTTCTTATACATGGCAGGTCCTTTGGCGGTGACTCAGCGCGCGCAACGCCTCTTATTGTAGACGGGGCGGCAGCATTGTATTCATGTAAAGACTTGATAATTATCAATACAACTGCACCTTCAGTATAGACAACATTGGCAGAAAGATCGTGTTTTACCTGCAACGATGTCCGTATGGCGCTGTTGCGCAGGCGCCCGGGAGCAGGATTTCTTGTGTCATGCGTGGTCTTGCACGCACGCCAATGGTAGTATTTCAAAATACAACAGCAGGAACACTTATTTCCTGACGGAAAAGCTCTTGTGGACAAGCTTTGCACCAGGAAGCGCGTTTTGAGATTTACCAACAGGGCGGCGCCCTGCTACACTCGCACCATCGCAGCGGTATTGCCTCAAATCATCTTAATCGAGACATTGTGGGTATCAGTCTGTAAAACGCACAGTTCAGGCGGAATTTTGACAAATTATGGAGAAGCAGGGATATGACCAACGCCGCTGATGATTTCGATGCATTATTCGATGAAGTATCTGCGCAAAGTGCGGCAGCGGCTCAGCCCGCGCCTGCCGCCGCGCCCGCTCCCGCCGTGATTGCGGAGGACGATTTCGACGCCCTGTTCGACTCCGTGTCGGCCAGCGCCGCCGTGCCGGCGCCAGCCGCAGCGGCCGAGCCGGCCGTCGCGGAAGCGGCGCCCGCGGCAGTTGCCGCGCCTGGCGAAGCGGCCGATCCCGTCGACCAGTCCGACAAGCCGATGTTCGAGCGCCTGGGCGGCATCGTGCGCCTGCTGCACGATTCGCTGCGCGAACTGGGCTACGACAAGGCGTTGACGGAAGCGTCGTCGCAGATCGTCGACGCCCAGGACCGCCTGGAATATGTCGCCACCCTGACGGAGCAGGCCGCCAACAAGGTCCTGAACACGCTCGACGAAGGCATGCCGGCGCAAGACGTGCTGTCGAAGAAGGCCAAGGACATGGATGGCCGCTGGACGGCGCTGTTCGACGGCAAGCTGAGCCTGGAAGAGTTCAAGGCCCTGGCCGGCGATTCGCGCCAGTTCGCGCAAGCCGTTGCCGAGGCGACGGAAGCGGAAAAAGCCCGCTTGCTGGAAATCATGATGGCGCAGGACTTCCAGGACATCACGGGCCAGCTGATCAAAAAAGTGGTCAACATCACCAAGACGGTGGAAAACGAGCTGGCCCAGCTGTTGCGCGACAACGCGCCGGCCGAGGTGCGCGAAAAACTGGCGCAAAAGCCGGTGCCGCTGATGCAGGGCCCGTCCGTGCCGTCGGTGGCGCTGGACCAGGATAATGTAGACGACCTTCTTGCGGATTTGGGATTCTAATGGACGATATGCTCAAGGATTTCGTCGTTGAGGCGATGGATCTTGCGGTTAATGTAGAAGAGCACTTATTGCGCCTCGAGCGTGATCCTGACAACAAGGAAACACTGAATGCCGTGTTTCGTTCCTTCCACACCATCAAGGGTGGCGCCGGTTTCATGGGCTTGCCCGCACTGGTGGCGGCCTGCCACCTGACGGAAAACCTGTTCGACGCCTTGCGCACGGGCGCCGCGCCCGTGACGCCGATCGCCATCGAGGCAGCGCTGCAGGCGTCCGGTTTCGTCGCCGACCAGCTGACGGAACTGGCCAATGGTTCTGCGCCGGAAAGCTTGCCTGCTATGCCGGAAGAGCTGGAACACATCCTGACGAATGCCATCGAAGGCAAGGGCATGGATGCGCCTGCGCCAGCCGCCGCCGTGGTGGCGGAAGTGGCCGCGCCCGTTGCCGAGGCCGTGGCGGCGGCGCCTGCCGCTGCCGCTGCCGTTTCCACCGCCGGCGCCGATGGCCTGGACTGGGAAGGCATGTATAACGCCGTCGTGCCCGAGGGCAGCCGGGTCGCTGCCGCGCCGGTGTCCGCCGTCGCCGCTGCCCCTGCCGTCGTGGCTGCGCCCGCCGCTGCTGCCGCTGCCGCCAAGCCGGCCGCCAAGGCCTGGGATGGCGCGGAACGGCGCGAAGAGCGTCCGGAAGTGCGCCATGCCGCGCCCGTCAAGGAAGACAGCATCCGCGTCGACGCCGTCAAGCTCGACGCGCTGCTGGAAGTGGCCGGCGAATCCGTGCAGGCCGCCAACCAGGCTGCCGTGCTGCTCGAACGCTTGCTTCAATTCAAATTCGAAGGCCAGGCCGCCACCCTGATGGCGACCTTGGCGGAAACCCTGGAACGCGCTTCGCGCTACTCGACGGAACTGCAGCGGGCGACTTTGGCCACGCGCATGCAGCCCGTGGGCCGTCTGTTCCAGAAATTCCCGCGCCTGGTGCGCGAACTGGCCAAGGACCTGGGCAAGGATGTCGAACTGACCATCGAAGGCGCGGAGACGGAAGTCGACCGCGTGGTGGTCGACAGCCTGTACGACCCGCTCGTGCACATGCTGCGCAACTCGCTCGACCATGGCGTCGAATCGCCGGAAGCGCGCCTGGCTGCCGGCAAGCCCGCCAAGTCGTATATTTCGCTGAAAGCCTGGCAGGAAGCCAACAGTGTCATGATCGTGCTGCAGGATGACGGCAAGGGCATGGACCCGGTCTTCCTGCGCAGCAAGGCCCAGCAAAAGGGCTTGATCAGCGAAAACGCGCAATTGAGCAACGACGAATGTTTCCAGCTGGTGTTCCTGCCGGGCTTCTCGACCAAGGAAGTGGCATCCAGCGTCTCGGGACGCGGCGTGGGCATGGACGTGGTGAAAACTGCCGTGGAGAAAAACCGCGGCGCCATCCACATCGAGTCGACGCTGGGCAAGGGCACCAAGTTCGCCATCCGCCTGCCGATCGAACTGTCGATCGTGCCGACCATGCTGGTATCGACCTCGGGTGCCGCGCTGGCGCTGCCGATGGCCGTGGTGCAGCGCGTCGTCGAATTGCCGGAAACCTTCATGGAAGTGGGCGGCGCGCCCGTGCTGAAAGACCAGGGCCGTCCATTGCCCGTGCGGTCGCTGGCCGGCTCGCTGGGTTACGAATCGTGCAGCGAGCGCGTGGGCATTGTTGTCGCCGCGCCACAGCCGTATATCCTGGCCGTCGCAGCCGTCGATGGTACGGCCGACCTGGTGATCAAGCCGATGACGGCCATCACCGTGGAAGGCATCACGGGCACGGCCCGTTCGGCAGAAGGCGAGCTGGTGCTGGTGGTGGGGCTGTCCTTCCTGATGGACGGCTGCCGCGGCACGGTACGCATGGCGGCATAAGCTTTGCTTTGAAAAATCAAGCCCGCTGCGCAGATTGCGCAGCGGGCTTTTTTTATGCGCCGTCCGGTCGCAGCGTGCCGCCTTCCAGCCAGCGCCGCACGCGCACGATCTCATCGTCGCGGCCCGCCTCGTCCTTCGGCGGCGGCAGGTAGATGTCGGGCATGATGCCGCCCAGGTCCACCTGCAGCTGCGGCAGGCGGGCCGAGCGCGAGGTGGCGTATTGCAGGTGGCGCAAGCCCGAAGGCAGAATGTGCAGGCGCAGATTCGAATAGTCGAGCGCGCCGTAACTGTTGCGGCCGATCAATTTGACGTGAAAGCTTTGCCGCGCCGCCAGCAGGAATTCTTCGCAGGAACTGGCGCAGTCGCGGTCGACCAGCACGGCCACGCGCGCCGGCCGGCGCGGCTCGGGCGTCTCCACGCGCGCATAGCTGATGGTGCCGCCGCTTTGCTGCGGCGCGTATTGGCCCGTCTGGACGGTACGCATCTGCGCCACGGCCTGGGCCGCAAAGGCCGCGCATGCCTGGTCGCCGGGCGCCAGCAGCGCGCAGACTTTCTCCTGGCCCGCGATATTGGCCGGCGTGGACAGCCATTCGGCGCCCATGCTGACGATTTCGCCGGAACTGATCCAGGACAACAGCGGCGCATACGTGCTGTCGCTGCCGCCGCCGTTGCGGCGCACGTCGAGGATCCAGTTGGGACGCTGGGCCAGCGCGTCGCGGTGGGTCTCGAGCAGGCTGGCCACGGCGGCGCGGTAGCGGCCGTGGAAGCTGGGCAGGACCAGGAGCACGGTCGAGTCCGACAAGATCTGCAGCGCCGGTTCCTTCGAGGGCGCCGCCTGTCCCGCCGCGGCGGGCTGGGCCGGCGCCGGTTTGGCGATGTCGAGCGCGCTGCCCGGCTTCACGTGCAAATGGCCCTTGCGCCACATGCCCGCATAGTTTTCCAGGATCGCGTCGCACGCCTTGCCGTCGGCCGCGCCGGCCGCCGCCGTTGCGGCCGTGGCCAGCGCCAGGTCGAAGTAGGCCTGGCCCTTTTGCGCCAGGTGGGCGCGTGCGCCCGTATCGTTTTCCAACAAGAAAGGCGCAATGGCGCGCAAGTCCTGCGCGCAGGTTTCTCCCGGCGTGGCGGCCGCCGCATGGGCGCCGGCCAAGGGCAGCGCGGCCAGCGCCAATAAATGCAGTTTCATCGAGGTCCCCAGGTGTGGCGGCGCGGGTGCGCCGGTCATTATTGTCGAAATACAATACACGAAAGATTGAAGAAAAAGTATCGTTTTCTGGTCGCGCCGTGGCTCGTTCGGCAGCCTGTCCGCAGATGGGGCCGCCGTGTCGCCGATATGCCGATATCGGCAATTTCCAGCTCATATCCAACAAAGTCGCCGAACTTTGTATCGCCAATCCCACGCTTTTGCCTATTTCGGTTCTGTGTTGCCCAATATATGGCATAATCCTTGTGGATCACCGTATGACCTGGTATCACTTGATCACTTACTACAGGCTGTGGCAACGCTGCATAAATCATGATGAAGACGCTTTACGACAAACTTTGGGAATCCCACGTTGTTCGGGCCGAAGATGATGGCACGACAATTCTGTACATCGACCGGCACCTGCTGCACGAAGTCACCAGCCCGCAAGCCTTCGATGGCCTCAGCGTGGCGGGCCGCCAGCCGTGGCGCATTTCCGCCAATCTGGCCGTGGCCGACCATAACGTGCCCACCACCAGCCGCGTCGACGGCATTGCCGATCCGGTCTCGCGCCTGCAGGTGGAAACCCTGGACAAGAACGCCAGGCACTATGGCTTGACCTACTTCAATATGAACGACAAGCGTCAGGGTATCGTGCATGTGATCGGGCCTGAACAGGGCGCGACCCTGCCCGGCATGACGGTCGTCTGCGGCGATTCGCACACGTCGACGCACGGCGCGTTCGGCGCGTTGGCGCACGGCATCGGCACGTCTGAAGTGGAACACGTGCTGGCCACGCAAACCTTGCTGCAAAAGAAATCGAAATCCATGCTGGTGCAGGTCGACGGCGCCTTGCCGCCCGGCGTGACGGCCAAGGATATCGTGCTGGCCATCATCGGCAAGATCGGCACGGCCGGCGGCACCGGTTACTGTATCGAATTCGGCGGCTCGGCCATCCGCGCCCTGTCGATGGAAGGCCGCATGACGGTGTGCAACATGGCCATCGAGGCGGGCGCGCGCGCCGGCATCATCGGCGTGGACGACACCACCATCAATTACGTCAAGGGCCGCCCGTTTTCGCCGGCCGGCCCGCACTGGGAACGCGCCGTGGCCTATTGGCGCACCCTGCATTCGGACCCGGGCGCCCGCTTCGACCTCGTCGTCACGCTCAACGCGCAAGACATCGTGCCGCAAGTGACCTGGGGCACGTCGCCTGAAATGGTGGTCGGCGTCGATGGCCGCGTGCCTGATCCTGACCAGGAAAAAGACAGCGTCAAGCGCGATGCGATGGAAAAGGCGCTCGTCTACATGGCCCTGAAACCGAATACCGCCATCGAAGACATCCGCATCGACAAGGTCTTCATCGGTTCCTGCACCAATTCGCGCATCGAGGATTTACGGGCTGCCGCCGCCGTGGTGCGCGGCAAGTACCGCGCCTCGAACGTCACCCTGGCGCTGGTCGTGCCCGGTTCCGGCCTGGTGAAAGACCAGGCCGAGCGCGAGGGACTGGACCGCATCTTCAAGGATGCCGGCTTCGAATGGCGCGAGCCGGGCTGCTCCATGTGCCTGGCCATGAATGCGGACCGCCTGGAACCGGGCGAACGCTGCGCCTCGACCTCGAACCGCAACTTTGAGGGCCGGCAAGGGCAGGGCGGACGCACGCACCTGGTGTCGCCCGCGATGGCGGCGGCGGCAGGCATCGCCGGCCACTTTGTCGACGTGCGGGCTTTGCGATGACGGCAGGGACTGGCGCCGCTGGTTTACACTAGCGGTCTCAGTCCCTTATTTCTTATCGAGAACTCATCATGAAAAAACTCTTCGCCCTCCTCATCGCCACCGTCATCTTGTCCGGCTGCAACACCGTCTCCGGCATCGGCCGCGATGTGCAGAAAGTCGGCCAGGTCGTCACTGGCGCCGGCGGAAAATAAACCGTGACGTGCCGGCGCCCCGCGCCGCGCGTCTTACCGAGTAGAAACAGCATGGATAAATTTACGATTTACGAAGGCCTGGTGGCCCCGCTGGACCGCGCCAACGTCGACACCGACGCGATTATCCCGAAGCAATTCCTGAAATCGATCCACCGCAGCGGCTTCGGCCCCAACCTGTTCGACGAATGGCGCTACCTCGACCATGGCGAACCGGGCCAGGACAACAGCCGCCGCCCGCTGAACCCGGAGTTCGTGCTCAACGAGCCGCGCTACCAGGGCGCCTCGATCTTGCTCACGCGCAAGAATTTCGGCTGCGGCTCCTCGCGCGAACACGCGCCGTGGGCGCTCGATCAATACGGCTTCCGCGCCATCATCGCGCCCTCGTTTGCTGACATCTTCTTCAATAACTGCTACAAGAACGGCTTGCTGCCCATCGTGCTGTCGGAAAGCCAGGTCGAGCACCTGTTCAATGAAGTCAAGGCCTTCCCCGGCTACAAGCTGGTGGTGGACCTGGAACAGCAGTGCGTGCGCACCAGCAATGGTTCCGTCTCCTACCCATTCGAGATCGATGCCTTCCGCAAATATTGCCTGATGAATGGCCTCGACGATATCGGCCTGACCCTGCGCCATGCCGACGATATCCGCGCCTTCGAAGAGCGCCACCTCGCCACTCAACCGTGGCTCGCCAACGTCATCTAATCGATAAAAATATGAAAATTGCAATCTTACCCGGCGACGGCATCGGTCCTGAAATCGTCGCGCAAGCCGTCAAGGTCTTGAATGTGCTGGGCGAATCGTTCGAGCTGGAAACGGCGCCCGTGGGCGGCGCCGGCTATGCGGCCCATGGCCACCCTTTGCCGGAAGGCACCCTGGCGCTGGCGAAAGCAGCCGATGCCGTGCTGTTCGGCGCCGTCGGCGACTACCAATACGACAACCTGGAGCGCCAGTTCCGCCCGGAGCAGGCGATTCTGGGCTTGCGCAAGAACCTGGGCCTGTTTGCCAACCTGCGTCCGGCCATCTTGTATCCGGAACTGGCGGGCGCCTCGACCCTGAAGCCGGAAGTGGTGTCCGGCCTGGACATTCTGATCATCCGCGAATTGACGGGCGACATTTATTTCGGCCAGCCCCGCGGCGTGCGCGAGTGCCCGGACGGTCCGTTCAAGGGCCAGCGCGAAGGTTTCGACACCATGCGCTATGCGGAAGGCGAAATCCGCCGCATCGCCCACGTGGCGTTCCAGGCCGCGCAAAAGCGCGACAAGAGACTGACCAGCGTGGACAAGGCGAACGTGCTGGAAACCTTCCAGTTCTGGAAAGACATCGTCATTGACGTGCACAAGGAATACCCCGATGTTGCGCTAGATCATATGTACGTCGATAACGCGGCCATGCAGCTGGTGCGGGCGCCGAAGAAATTCGACGTCATGGTGACCGGCAACATGTTCGGCGACATTCTGTCCGACGCGGCCGCCATGCTGACGGGTTCGATCGGCATGCTGCCGTCCGCCTCGCTGGACGCCAACAACAAGGGCTTGTACGAGCCATCGCACGGTTCGGCGCCCGATATCGCGGGCAAGGGCATCGCCAATCCGCTGGCGACGATCTTGTCGGCCGCCATGATGCTGCGCTATTCGCTGAACCGCGAAGAGCAGGCAAACCGTATCGAAGGCGCCGTCAAGCAAGTGCTGGCGCAGGGGCTGCGCACGGCCGACATCCACGAGGCAGGCACGACTTTGGTCGGCACCGAGGCGATGGGCGATGCGGTGGTCAAGGCATTAGGATAAAATATTTCAATGACGGCAGTCGCCGTCTCATCTTGAGGAATGGTAATGAAATTAGTTGGCTTGGTAGGTTGGCGCGGTATGGTCGGTTCGGTCCTGATGCAGCGCATGCAGGAAGAGGGCGATTTCGCCCACATCGAACCGGTGTTTTTCACGACGTCGAACACGGGCGGCGCGGCGCCGGCCATGGCGAAGAATGAAACCATCCTCAAGGATGCCAACAACATCGCCGAACTGTCCAAGTGCGACATTATCATTTCCTGCCAGGGCGGCGACTACACGAGCGCCGTTTTCCCGCAACTGCGCGCAGCGGGCTGGAACGGTTACTGGATCGATGCGGCCTCGACCTTGCGCATGGAAAAGGATGCCGTCATCGTGCTCGACCCCGTCAACCTGCACGTCATCAAGGATGCGCTGGGCAAGGGCGTCAAGAACTACATCGGCGGAAATTGCACCGTGTCGTGCATGATGATGGGCCTGGGCGGCTTGTTCCAGCACGACCTGATCGACTGGATGACGTCGATGACCTACCAGGCGGCCTCGGGCGGCGGCGCGCAGCACATGCGCGAACTGCTGACGCAATTTGGCACCATCAACAGCTCCGTCAAGGCCTTGCTGGAAAACCCGGCGTCCGCCATCCTGGAAATCGACCGCCAGGTGCTGGCCACCCAGCACGGCTATTCCCCGGATGAAATCAAGCAATTCGGCGCGCCGCTGGCCGGCAACCTGATCCCGTGGATCGACAAGGACCTGGGCAACGGCCAGTCGAAGGAAGAGTGGAAGGCGGGCGCGGAAACGAACAAGATCCTCGGCCGCGGCATCGACTTCGGTACCAAGGAAATTCCTGTGGACGGCCTGTGCGTGCGCATCGGCGCCATGCGCTGCCATTCGCAGGCGCTGACCATCAAGCTGAAGCAAGACGTGCCGCTCGATGAAATCAACGACATCATCGCCAGCAACAATCAATGGGTGAAATTCGTGCCGAACACGCGCGAAGCGTCCGTGCGCGACCTGTCGCCGGCGGCCGTCACGGGCAGCCTGACGATTCCAGTCGGCCGCGTGCGCAAGATGAGCATGGGCGGCGAATACCTGTCCGCCTTCACCGTGGGCGACCAGTTGCTGTGGGGCGCGGCCGAGCCGCTGCGCCGCATGCTGCGCATTTTGCTCGACGCGTAACAGCCATAAATCAGCAATAATTTGCTGATGCAGATCAAGCCGGGGTTGTTTTCCCGGCTTTTTTTTCGTCCCGAGCCCGTCAAGGCTCAACCATGCGGAGCTTGCATAGCTCTGGGCATGATGATATGTTGATACCTCTGGAAAAGTAACAGTTTTCCCATGTCAACTAAGATGCCGCCAACTATGCCTGTACACACTCGTCCCCGGGTCGCCTCCCTTGCCATTAAAACACTCAGCAGCGCTGTCGCCTGTGCGGTGTTATTGTCACCGGCGGTATCCGCAGCCGAGCTGGGCAAGATCACGGTGCTGTCCGCCGCCGGCCAGCCGCTGCGCGCCGAGGTCGAATTATCAGCCGTCAAGCCGGGCGAGGCAGCCAGCCTGCTGGCCAAGCTGGCGCCGCCGGAGGCCTACCGCCAGGCCAACGTGGAATTCAATCCCGCGCTGAACGCACTGACGTTTGCCGTGGAAAATCGCAACGGCAAGTCCTTCATCCGCATCAGCTCGGCGCAAGCCGTGGCCGAGCCCATGGTCGACCTGCTGCTGGAGCTGAGCAGCAAGAGCGGGCGCCAGGTGCGCGAATATGCATTCGTGCTCGACACGCCCGAAGCGCGCCAGACGCGCGGCGCGCAAGTGACGGCGCCAGTCGAACCAGGCAAGGCCAAGCCGGCCGCTGCGGCGGAGACCGCGCCGGCGAAAAAGGCGGCGGGCGAATACAAGGTCAAGACGGGCGACACCCTGAGCCGCATCGCCAGCGAACTGAAGCCTTCGGGCGTCTCGCTCGACATGATGCTCGTCGCCCTGTACCGCGCCAATCCCGATGCCTTCAAGGGTGAGAACATGAACCGCATGCAGGCCGGGCGCATCCTGGCCGTGCCGGGCGCGGACGCCGTGCGCGCCACCAGTGCGGCCGAAGCGAAGGGCATCGTGACGGCGCATGCCATCGATTTCGAAGCCTACCGCAACAAGCTGGCGGGCCAGGTGTCGCAAAGCAAGCCGGCCAAGGCCGCGCAGGCGGCGCAAAGCACGGCCGGCAAGATCGGCGCGACCAAGGTCCAGGAAAAACCGACGGCCGTGAGCGAGTCGCAAGATAAATTGAAACTGTCGAAGGCGGAACCGGCGGCCAAGTCGGCCGGCAAGAGCGCCGTCGCCAGCGAGGAAGACAAGATCGCCAAGGCGAAACAGGTCGATGAAGCGGCCGCGCGCGTCAAGGAACTGGAAAAGAACGTCAGCGACCTGGAAAAGTTGATGGCGGTCAAGAGCAAGGCCATGGCCGACAAGAGTGCGCCCGCGCCCGTCAAGCCGGCCGAGGCCGCTGCCAGCGCGTCGGCCAGTGCAGCGGCCAGTGCTGCGGCCAGCGTCATCGCCAGCGCGCCCGCCGAAGCCCAGCCGCCTGTTCCGAAAGCGAAACCGGTGCCGCTGGTGAAAAAACCGTCGCCGCTGGAACCGACCTTTGCCGACAAGATCAACGACCACCTGGGCGCCATCGGCATCGGTCTGGCCGCGCTGCTGGCCGCCGTGGCCGCGCTGGTGATTGCGCGCCGCCGCAAGGAGACGCCGCCGGCCCAGGACGATATCGCCCCCGTGTTCGAGCCGGAAGCGCCGGTAACGCCGCCATCCGGCCTGGCGCCGGAAGACCAGCAGTCCGAGGCGAGCAACCACCTGTTCGGCACGGGCGCCGCCGCTGCCGGCGTGGCCGCCGCAGCGGGCGCCAGCATGCTTGAAGGCAATGAAACGGACCCCGTTGCCGAAGCCGACGTGTATATCGCCTACGGCCGCGATGGCCAGGCGGAAGATATCCTCAAGGAAGCCTTGCGCATCCACCCGGAACGCCATGCGGCCCGTTTGAAGCTGCTGGAAATCTATTCGGCCCGCAACGATGTGCGCGCGTTCGAAGACCAGGCCAGCGAGCTGTACAGCCTGACGCGCGGCCAGGGCGAAGAGTGGCCGCAGGCGGCCGCCCTGGGCCTGGCGCTCGATCCTGCCAACCCCCTGTATGGCGATACGGAAGACGACGCCGTCGTCAGCCTGAGCAAGGGTGCGGGCGACGACGTGCATGGCCAGAGCATGGACTTGCCCGACGATCTGTCGACGCCTGCGCCGCTGGCCGACCTGGCGCCGGCCGAGCCGGTATCTTCCGTGACGGCCCGCGATGTGCGCGATCCCCTCGATTTTGACCTCGACAGCCTCGATTTCGAGCCCGTTTCCACCAGCGACCCGATCGTCATGCCCGGACCGGACAGCAAGCCGGTCGCTGCCGCGCACGATGCGCAGTACGACGCCAGCATGGATTTCGGCCTGGACCTGGAGCCGCCAGCCGGTCCCGTCAATGGCGTGGGCGCCGGTTTGACGCCTTTGCCTGATCCGTTGAAAGACGTGGACCTGGCCCATTTCGACCTCGACGAGCCCGTGGCGCCCGCTGCCGCGCCCGTCGCGGCGGCCGAGCCGTCGATCCACAGCCTGTTTGACGATGCGCAAACACCAGCCACCTTGCCGGAAGCCATACCGCCAGCACAGGAATTCGACCTGTCCGGCATCGACCTGGACCTCAACGATGGCAAGGCGGCCAGCGTGGGCGTGGACGACCCGCTGTCGGCCATCCACATGGAAATGGATACCAAGCTGGACCTGGCGATCGCTTACCAGGAAATCGGCGACAAGGAAGGCGCGCGCGAGCTGATCGATGAGGTCATCAAGGGCGGCAGCGAAGAGCAGGTCGCCAAGGCGAATACGATGCGAGCTTTGCTGAGCTAAGCACCTGATACGACGTCCATGGCAGCGTTGCACGGTCTCGCCGTACTATTCGTACTGTCTTCGACCATGCGCCTTGCCCTGAACGCCGTCTCAGGCGCTGGTGTCGTCGGGAGGCAGGGCCGCCTGCGCGCCGGTATAATGCTTCGATGCAAAATATTACGACAGTAACGCCATTCAAGCGTATCGTCCTGGGCCTGCAGTACGACGGCACGGCCTGGCATGGATACCAGAAGCAGGAAGACGGGCAAACGGTGCAGGACCAGCTGGAAAACGCGCTGGAGCAGTTTGCCCGCGTGCGCCTGGCCACCACCTGCGCCGGCCGCACGGATACGGGCGTGCATGCGCTCGAGCAAGTCGTGCATTTCGATACGGATTTGAACCGCGATGTGCACTCGTGGGTGCGCGGCGTCAACGCCTTCCTGCCGAAATCGATCGCCGTGCGCTGGGCCAAGGAACTCGAAGGCGATCCGACGGTCAATGACTTCTTCCACGCCCGTTTCAGCGCCCGCGCACGCACTTATCATTATGTGTTGTATAACAACGCTACCCGTTCGCCGCTGGTGGAAGGGCGCGCCGGCTTCTTTTTCCGCCCGCTGGACGTGGAACTGATGCGGCAAGCCGTGCAGCCGCTGCTGGGCTGGCACGATTTCACGGCTTTCCGCGCCGCGCAATGCCAGGCCAAGTCGCCCGTCAAGCTGATGCACGACATCCGCATCGAGCGGCGCGGCGATTGCGTCATTTTTACGATTACGGCCAATGCCTTCCTGCATCATATGGTGCGCAACCTGGTTGGCTCGCTCGTGTATATCGGCACGGGGCGCGAAAAGCCGGACTGGCTCGGGCATTTGCTGGAAAGTAAGGATCGCCACGCGGCGGCGCCCACCTTCATGCCGGACGGCTTGTACCTGGCGCAGATCGATTACGATCCGAAATGGGAGTTGCCGCAAGACAGTAGCAGCGCCTTGCCCTGGTTTTGATCTGCATCAATAAAGGATGAACATGCCACGCACACGCATCAAGATCTGCGGCCTGACCCGCGCCGAAGACATCCAGACTGTCGTGGCGGCGGGCGCCGACGCCATCGGCTTCGTGTTTTATCCGAAAAGCCCCCGTTACGTCACGCCCGGGCAGGCCGCCAGCCTGATCGCCGCCATGCCCCCGTACGTGACGGCGGTGGGCCTGTTCGTCAACGCCACGGTGGACGAGGTGCGGGCCACCAGGGCCGTGGCGCCTTTATCTCTGCTGCAATTTCACGGCGACGAGACGCCCGAACACAGCGCCGCGCTCGCTGGCGCCGTGCAGACGCCGTTTACGCAAGTGTTCCGCGTCAAACCCGACACCAGCTTTGAAGATTTGCTAGAATACGAACAGCGCTATCGCGCCGCCAGTCCCTTGTTCTCGAGCCTCTTGCTCGATACCTATGTGGATGCGTATGGCGGTGCAGGAAAGGTATTCGATTGGTCCCTCATTCCAGAAGAACTCGCGCCTCGGGTCGTTTTAAGTGGTGGCTTGAGCGTACAAAACGCGACTGACGCAGTGGTGCGCGTGCGCCCTTACGCCGTCGACATCAGCAGTGGTGTCGAAGCGTCCAAGGGCATCAAGGACGCATCCCGAGTCCGCGCGTTCATCGCCGCGGTGGGGGATGCCGATGCCATCATTGCCAGAGGAAACCACCATGAATGACCACACCAACTCGCCCGGCGCAGCCGCCGCATTGTTCCACGCCACCGATTACCCGTTTCCCGACCTGCGCGGCCACTTTGGCCCGTACGGCGGCTCTTTCGTTGCCGAAACGCTCACGCACGCGCTGGCCGAGCTGAAGGACGCCTACGCGCGCTACAGCGTCGATCCGGAATTCCTCGAAGAATTCCGCTACGAGCTGAAACACTTCGTCGGCCGCCCGTCGCCCATCTACCACGCCAAGCGCTGGTCCCAGATGGCCGGCGGCGCGCAAATCTACTTCAAGCGCGAAGACCTGAACCACACGGGCGCGCACAAGATCAACAACGTGATCGGCCAGGCCCTGCTGGCCAAGCGCATGGGCAAGCCGCGCATCATCGCCGAGACGGGCGCCGGCCAGCACGGCGTGGCCACGGCCACCATCTGTGCCCGCTTCGGCCTCGAATGCGTGGTCTACATGGGCAGCGAAGACGTCAAGCGCCAGGCGCAGAACGTGTACCGCATGAAATTGCTGGGCGCGACCGTCGTGCCCGTCGAATCGGGCTCGAAGACCCTCAAGGACGCGCTGAACGAAGCCATGCGCGACTGGGTCACCAACATCGAAAACACCTTTTATATCATCGGCACCGTGGCCGGTCCCCATCCTTACCCGATGATGGTGCGCGATTTCCAGTCCGTGATCGGCGAGGAATGCCTGGTGCAGATGCCGGAAATGACGGGCCGCCAGCCCGACTACGTGCTGGCCTGCATCGGCGGCGGCTCGAACGCCATGGGCATCTTTTACCCGTACATCGACCAGAAAGACGTCAAACTGATCGGCGTGGAAGCGGCCGGCGAAGGACTCGATACGGGCAAGCATTCGGCGTCGCTGACGGCCGGTTTTCCGGGCGTGCTGCACGGCAACCGCACCTATCTGCTGCAGGATGAAAACGGCCAGATCATCGAGACGCATTCCGTCTCGGCCGGCCTCGACTACCCGGGCGTCGGTCCGGAACATGCCTGGCTGAAAGATTCGGGCCGCGCGCAATACGTGTCGATCACGGATGACGAGGCGCTGCAGGCTTTCCACGACTGCTGCCATATCGAAGGCATCATTCCGGCCCTGGAGTCGTCGCACGCGCTGGCCTACGCGGCCAAGCTGGCGGCTACCTTGCCGAAAGACCAGATCGTGCTAGCCAACCTGTCGGGCCGTGGCGACAAGGACATGCATACCGTGGCGGAGCGCATGGGATTGAATTTCAGTTAAACAACTGTCAATTCTCAATAACGCGTAGGTCGGATTAGCGCGCAAGCGCGTAATCCGACATCCTCCACCGATAAAGAAAGCTCCCCATGTCCCGTATCGCCACCACCTTTGCCAACTTAAAATCCAACAACAAGACCGCCCTGGTCACCTTCATCACCGCCGGCGACCCCGGCCCTGACGCCACCGTGCCGCTGATGCACGCGCTCGTCGAGGGCGGTGCCGACATCCTGGAGCTGGGCGTGCCGTTTTCCGACCCCATGGCCGAAGGTCCCGTGATCCAGCGCGCCTGCGAGCGGGCCCTGGCATTCAATGTCGGCATCCACGACGTATTCGGCTATGTGCGCCAGTTCCGTGAAACGAACCAGACGACGCCCGTGGTGCTGATGGGCTATGCGAACCCCATCGAGCGCATTGGCAGCGCCGCGTTTATTGATGCAGCACAAGCTGCCGGCGCCGATGGCGCCATCGTCGTCGACTATCCGCCCGAAGAGTGCGAGGAATTCGCGGCCGCCATGCGGGCGGCGGGCCTCGACCTGATTTTCCTGCTGGCGCCCACCTCGACGGAAGAGCGCATCGCGCAAGTGGCCAAGGTTGGCGGCGGCTTCAGCTATTATGTGTCGCTGAAAGGCGTCACGGGCGCCGGTAACATTGATACGGAACAGGTGGCCGAGCGCCTCGCGGCCATCCGCCAGCATGTAAAATTACCCATCGGCGTGGGTTTCGGCATCCGCGATGGCGCTACGGCCAAGGCCGTTGCCAATGTGGCCGATGCCGTCGTGATTGGCAGCCGCATCATCCAGGAAATTGAAAATGCCCCGGCAGGGGGCGCCGTGGACGCCGTGCGCAGCTTTACGGCAGGCATCCGCGCCGCACTGGACGCCTGAGCAAGCTTGTCGTTTGCGCAAGATGCGTTGGCGGCAAAGTTCGACAGCCCGGCGATAAACGGCTACACTTCGGCCACTGATTTGCCTGTTATTGTGCAATAGATAAAATTTTTGGCGGCGTCCTGCGGGGCGCCGCCGTTGACCGTCTGCCGGGGGCGTCCACCGACGCTACCCCAACAAGGGCCCAAGGAGAAAATATGAGTTGGTTGGAAAAACTGCTGCCACCGCGCATACAGCGTTCGGACGCCGCCGCGCGCAAGACCATGCCGGAAGGCCTGTGGGTCAAGTGCCCGTCGTGCGAAGCCGTGCTGTACCGTACGGACCTGGAATCGAATTTGCACGTGTGCCCGAAATGCGACCACCACATGCGCATCCGCGCCCGTGAACGCCTCGACAGCCTGCTCGACGCGGGCGGCCGCTATGAAATCGGCCAGGAAATCCTGCCCGTCGATACCTTGAAATTCAAGGATAGCAAGAAATACCCGGACCGCCTGAAATCGGCCATGGAAGCGACGGGCGAGACGGATGCGATGGTCGTCATGGGCGGCGCCATCATGAGCTTGCCGGTGGTCGTGGCGTGCTTCGAATTCGAATTCATGGGCGGCTCCATGGGTTCCGTGGTCGGCGAGCGCTTCGTGCGCGGCGCGCAGATCGCGCTGGAACAGAAAGTGCCGTTCATTTGCATCACCGCCACCGGTGGCGCGCGCATGCAGGAAGGCTTGCTGTCGCTGATGCAGATGGCCAAGACCACGGCCATGCTGACCAAGTTGTCGGAAAAGAAATTGCCATTCATCAGCGTGCTGACCGACCCGACCATGGGCGGCGTGTCCGCTTCGTTCGCCTTCATGGGCGACGTGGTCATCGCCGAGCCGAAAGCGCTGATCGGCTTTGCCGGCCCGCGCGTGATTGAAAACACCGTGCGCGAAAAACTGCCGGAAGGCTTCCAGCGCGCCGAGTTCCTCGTCACCAAGGGCGCCGTCGACATGATCGTCGACCGCCGCAAGATGCGCGAAGAAATCGCCCGTCTGCTGGCCTTGTTGCAAAACCAGGCTGTCGAAGTCTTGGCTTAATGTCAAAGTAACAGGCCGGGCGGTGTCCTGCGGACCCGCCCGGTTGCCACGCCACACCGTTTGCGCGCCTTGCGCACTGTCTCCTCATCAAGAAGTCTCCCATGCAAAACCTCCCCACCACCTTGCCGGACTGGCTCGCCCTGCTGGAAACCCGCCATTCGGAAACCCAGATCAACATGGGCCTGGATCGCGTGCAAGCCGTCAAGGCGCGCATGCAGCTCGCTTTTACCTGCCCCGTGATCATGGTGGCGGGCACGAATGGCAAGGGTTCCACCTGCGCCATGCTGGAATCCGTGCTGTTGCGTGCTGGCTACAAAGTGGGCTTGTACATCAAGCCGCATTTCCTCGATTTTAACGAGCGCGCGCGCGTGCTGGGCGAGATGGCCAGCGACGAGCAGCTCGTCGCCAGCTTCCAGGCCGTCGAAGCCGTGCGCGGCGATACGCCGCTCACGTATTTCGAATTCACTACCCTGGCCATCCTGCATCTGTTGTCGCAAGCCAAGCTCGATGTGGCCATTCTCGAAGTGGGCCTGGGCGGGCGCCTCGATGCCGTCAACGTGATCGACGCGGACGTGGCCATCGTCACCAGCGTCGACATCGACCACACGGATTACCTGGGCGATACGCGCGAAGCGATCGGCTTTGAAAAGGCCGGCATCTTCCGTCCGGGCAAGGCGGCCATCTGCAGCGACCCCGTGCCGCCGCAATCCTTGATCGACCATGCCGAGGCCATCGGTGCCGACCTGTGGCTGATGGGCCGCGATTTCAACTATTCGGGTGACAAGCAGCAGTGGAACTACGGCGGGCGCGAGCAGCGCCGCAATTCGCTGGCCTACCCGAGCTTGCGCGGCGCCAACCAGATCCTCAATGCGACGGCCGTGCTGGCCGCGCTGGAAGTGCTGAAGCTGAAACTGCCCGTGGGCGCGCAGGAAGTGCGCACGGGCCTGGTGACGGTGGAATTGCCGGGCCGTTTCCAGGTCTTGCCTGGCCGCCCCAGCGTGATCCTTGATGTAGCGCATAATCCCCACGCGGCCTCGGCCCTGAACCAGAACCTGGGCAATATGGGTTTCCACCCGTACACCTACGCCGTGTTCGGTTCCATGCAGGACAAGGATATCGATGGCGTGCTGGCCGCGATGAGCGAGCACGTCGACCACTGGTGTCTGACGGGCCTGCCTTCGCCGCGCGCGGCCACGGCTTCCGAACTGGCCGCCAAGGTGCAGATCATGTTGGAAGATAAACCCGACAGCAGCGAGCATACTGTGTCTATTTTCGATGATCCGGCACAAGCTTTTGCAAATGCAATGAGCCGGGCCGGTGAGAATGATAGAATTGTGGTCTTTGGTTCTTTCCTCACCGTTGCCGGCGTGATGAAGGCCCGAAAATCCTCACTTCACTGAAACGCACTCGACTGAAAATCACGCATGGGCTTGTTCTCGAAACTGTTTAAAAACAAGCAAGAATCCTCTGGCGAAGACAGCGGCTTTTATGTCCCTGGCGAAGCGCAGTCGCCGACCCGCAAGCGCGCCGCCAACACCTCCGGTGGCGGCGGATCGCGCCGTGGCGGCAAGGAAGCGCCGGATCCGGTCTTGCCTGAAAAAAAGCGCGCACGCCGCCGCCTGGTCGGGGCCATTGCCCTGGCCCTGGGTGTGGCTGTCGGCTTGCCGATGCTGCTCGATTCCGAGCCGAAAGCGCCGTTCAACGATATCGCCATCGACATTCCATCGAAGGAAAAGGCTGCGCCGGCACCGGCGCCCGTGCCTGCCGTTCCGGCCCAGGCTGCCGCGAATGGCCTGGACCAGTCCGAGGAAATCGTCGACGCGCCGCTGCCGCCTGCGGCCAAGCCCGCGCCAGCCCCGGCCCCCGTGCTGGCCGCCGTCCAGCCAGCTACCGTCAAGCCGGCCTACGTGGAACCAAAGCCCGAACCGAAACCGGTCAAGGTGGAGCCGAAGCCGGAACCGAAACACGAGCCCAAGCCGGAACCGAAGCACGAACCCAAGCCTGAAGCGAAACCGGAGCCCAAGCATGAGGTAAAACCGGAAGCCAAGCCCGAGACCAAGCCTGCCAAGCCGGCGCAATCGGCCGACGATGCCGCGCGCGCGCTGGCGATTCTGGAAGGCAAGCCGCAAGAGAAAGCGCAAGACAAGCCACACGACGCCGGCAGCGGCAAGTTCGTGGTGCAGGTGGCGGCGCTGGCGACGCAGGACAAGGTCGACGAATTGCAGGACAAGCTGCGCGAAGCGGGCATCAAGTCGTACACGCAGAAAGTCTCCAGCCCGGCAGGCGAACGCATCCGCGTGCGCGTGGGGCCGTTCGGCAGCCGCGAAGACGCGGAAAAGACGCGCGCCAAGCTGCAAAAGCTGGGCCTGGGCGGCTCGCTGGTGCCGGCGTGATGTTGCAAGGCTGAACGCGCGTGACGATTTTCGATTACCTGGTGCTGTTCGTGCTGGTGACCTCCGTACTGATCAGCATGATGCGTGGCCTGGTCAAGGAAATACTGTCCCTGGTCAGCTGGATCGTGGCTTTCGTCATTGCCAACGCCTATGGCGCGACCCTGACAAAATTCTTGCCGGAAGCCGTGCCGGGCGAAGCCATCCGTTTGTTGCTGGCTTTCGTCGTGCTGTTCATCGGCGTGCGCATTTTGATGGGATTGCTGTCCATGACGGTCGACGCGCTCGTCAAGGTGACGGGCCTGAGTCTGGCCGACCGCACCCTGGGCAGCCTGTTCGGCCTGGCGCGGGGTCTTGTGATCGTGCTGACCGCCGTCATCTTGTGCGGCATGACATCCATACCGCAGCAGCCATTCTGGAAAAACGCGCTGCTCAGCCCTTACGCGGAGCAGGGCGCGCGCGCCATCAAGCCTTATCTGCCTGCCGCTTACGCGCAGCATGTGAAATTTTGAATTTTTTTTAAAATCAGTAGCACAGTTTAGGAGCACACCATGTGTGGCATCGTCGGCGTCGTTTCCCATCAACCTGTCAATCAATTGCTCTATGATGCATTGTTGCTCTTGCAACATCGCGGTCAGGACGCGGCAGGGATTGCGACCAATCACAGCAGTATGTTTTCCATGCACAAGGCCAACGGCCTCGTGCGTGACGTCTTCCGTACGCGCAATATGCGTTCGCTGCAGGGCAACTCGGGCATCGGTCACTGCCGCTATCCGACGGCCGGTTCCTCGAGCGAAGAGGAAGCACAGCCGTTTTATGTGAATGCGCCGTTCGGCATCACCCTGGCGCACAATGGCAACCTGACCAACTGGGAACAGTTGAAGCAGGAAATGTTCAAGAACGACCGCCGCCACATCAATACCGATTCCGACTCGGAAGTGCTGCTCAACGTGCTGGCGCATGAAATCCAGGAAGCGACGACGGGCCTGAACCTGGACCCGGACGCCATCTTCAAGGCTGTCACCGTGCTGAACCGCCGCGTCAAGGGCGGTTACGCTGCCGTGGCGCAAATCGCCGGCGTGGGCTTGCTGGCCTTCCGCGACCCGCACGGCATCCGTCCGCTGTGCCTGGGCATCAACGAAACGGAGCAGGGCGCCGAATACCTGATCGCCTCCGAATCCGTGGCCCTGGAAGGCATGGGCTTCCGCTTCGTGCGCGACATCGGTCCCGGTGAAGCCGTCTTCATCGATGCCGACAAGCAATTACACAGCCGCCAGTGCGCGGACAACGCGAGCCTGAACCCGTGCGTCTTCGAATTCGTCTACCTGGCCCGTCCCGACTCCGTCATCGACGGTGCCTCCGTGTATGCCACGCGCCTGAAAATGGGCGAATACCTGGCCGAAAAGATCCGCGCCGAGTTGCCTGGCGTACATATCGACGTGGTCATGCCGATTCCCGACTCGTCGCGTCCGGCCGCCATCCAGCTGGCCATGGCGCTGAACATCGAGTACCGCGAAGGCTTCATCAAGAACCGCTACATCGGCCGCACTTTTATTATGCCGGGCCAGGCGGCGCGCAAGAAATCCGTGCGCCAGAAGCTCAACGCGATTCCATCCGAATTCAAGGATAAAGTGGTCTTGCTGGTCGACGATTCCATCGTGCGCGGCACCACCAGCCGTGAAATCGTGCAGATGGCGCGCGAAGCGGGCGCGACGAAGGTCATCTTCGCCTCGGCCGCGCCACCGGTGATCTACCCGAACGTGTACGGCATCGACATGCCGACGCGCGACGAACTGATCGCTTACGGCCGCACGACGGAAGAAGTGTGCCGCGAAATCACGGCCGATTACCTGGTGTACCAGGATATCGGCGCGCTGAAGCAGGCGATCGCCGACGTCAACCCGGCCCTGGTCAACTTCGAGGCGTCGTGTTTCGACGGCGTCTACGTGACGGGCGACGTGTCGCAGGAATACCTGGACCGCCTGGAATATGCGCGCCACCATCCGAAGGCGGCAGCGCCCGAAGATACGCCACGTTCCCAGCTGAACCTGAACCTGGCAACGACAGAAGCGTAATTATCTTGCCCGGCTAGCGCCGGGCTTTTTTTGCTCCGCGATCATGAACGATAAAAAAAACTACGGCTTTACCACCACCATCCTGCATAACGACCGCCGCAAGGGCATCGAGCACGGCTCGCTGCACAAGCCCGTGCACACCTCCGTCGCGTTCGGCTACGGCGACGCGCGCCAACTCGCTTCCGTGTTCCAGGGCAAGGAGCCGGGCTTCCGCTACGGCCGCCAGGGCAATCCCACCGTGTCCGCGCTGGAAGACAAGGTCAACAAGATGGAAGACGGTGTGGCGACCTTATGCTTCGCCACCGGTATGGGCGCCATCGGCGCCGTGGTGCAATCCTTGCTGCGCGCGGGCGACCATGTGGTGTCGTCGGCCTTTCTGTTTGGCAACACCAACAGCCTGTGGCAAACGGTGACGGGGCAGGGCATCGCCGTGTCGTTCGTCGATGCGACAGATGTGGCCAACGTGGCGGCCGCCATCACGCCGGCCACGCGGATTGTTTTTGTGGAAACTATTGCCAATCCGCGCACGCAGATCGCCGACCTGAAAAAAATCGGTGACTTGTGCCGCGAGAAAGGCATTTTGTACATCGTCGACAACACCATGACGACGCCGTATCTGTTCCGCCCGAAGGCCGTGGGCGCGGGCCTGGTGGTCAATGCCTTGACGAAATCCATTGGCGGCCACGGCAATGCGCTGGGCGGCAGCTTGACGGACACGGGCGTGTTCGACTGGACGCGCTATCCGAATATTTTCGACAATTACAAGAAGGCGGCGCCCGCGCAGTGGGGCATCGCGCAAATCCGCGCCAAGGCCTTGCGCGACTTCGGCGCCTCGCTGGGGCCGGAAGCGGCGCACCATCTCGCGGTCGGCGCGGAAACCATGGCCTTGCGCATGGACCGCACCTGCTCGAACGCCCTGGCGCTGGCCACCATGCTGGCCGCCGACCCGCGCGTTGCCGCCGTGCATTACCCAGGCTTGGCCTCGCACCCGCAGCACGCGCTGGCGAGCGACTTGTTCCGCAGCTATGGTTCGCTGTTCAGCTTTGAATTGAAGGATGGCATCGATTGCTTCGATTTCCTCAATCGTTTGAATCTGGCTATTCCAGCGAGCAACCTCGGCGACACGCGCACCCTGGTCATTCCCGTCGCCCACACGATCTTTTACGAGATGGGCGCCGAGCGGCGCGCCAGCATGGGCATCGCCGAGTCGCTGATCCGCGTTTCCGTCGGGATCGAGGATGAGGTGGATTTGCTTGAGGATTTCCGCCAGGCACTCGATGTATAGGTAGCCGGATAAATGAAAAGGGCCGCAACAGTCATGCTGTTGCGGCCCTTTTTTCGTGCAGTCGTTTAATGCCAGCTGCGCATGAGTCCGACGGCCAGCCCTTCCAGGGCAAACTCGTCTTCCGGCGACACGGTGATGACCTTGAAGTCGGGGTTTTCCGGGAACAGTTCGATCACGGAACCCGTCTTCTTGTAGCGCTTGACGGTGACTTCGTCGCCGATGCGTGCGACGACGATCTGGCCGTTCTTGGCGCTGTCGACCTTTTTGACGGCCAATAAATCGCCATCCATGATGCCGGCGTCGCGCATGGACCAGCCGCGTACCTTCAGCAGGAAGTCGGGCTTGGCCGAGAACAGGGCAGGATCGACGTTGTAGCTCGCTTCGAGGTTTTCCTGCGCCAGGATCGGCGAACCGGCCGCCACGCGGCCGATCAGGGGCAGCGACATCAGCAGGGCTGGCGGCACTTTCGATGCAAGGGCTTCGGCTGCCGCACTTGCCGCCGCACCGATCAGGCGGATGCCGCGCGAGGTGCCGGGAGAAATCTCGATGGCGCCCTTGCGGGCCAGGGCCTGCAAATGCTCTTCGGCCGCGTTGGCCGATTTGAAACCCAGTTCATTGGCGATTTCGGCACGGGTGGGCGGAAAACCCGTGTTTTCAATCGCGTCCTTGATCAGGTTCAGAATTTGTTCTTGTCGTGCTGTCAGCTTGATCATGAGCGGTGGGTGCATACTAAAATGCTGTCTATATGAACAGTCTGTATTTTTGTACAGTATCGCCCACTATGCAAGGGGATTTCCGTGTTTTCGGCGAATTTCGCAAGAAATACTTGTCCAGGCGTGGAAAGCGCGGCGGCGCGCGGGCTTTTCCGGCGCTGGCGCAAGGAATGATTGAAACGTTTGCAAAAGGCGGTTATAATCTTCGGCTGACCTTCCCACACCCGTCTTGACGCCGGGGTGGGCGATTATCAATCCGACCTGAAGGAGTTTGCATGCGTCATTATGAAATAGTCTTTATCGTCCATCCGGACCAAAGCGAGCAAGTGCCCGCGATGATCGAACGCTACAAAGCCAGCGTAACCACCCGCGGCGGTTCGGTTCACCGCGTGGAAGATTGGGGCCGCCGTCAAATGGCTTACTCGATCCAAAAGCTGCCTAAAGCACACTACATCTGCCTGAACATCGAGTGCGACAACGAGACCCTGGTCGAGTTGGAAACAGCATTCAAATTCAATGATGCCGTGTTGCGTCACCTGACCGTTAAAATGAAGAAAGCTGAAACAGCTCCTTCGCCGATGATGAAATCGGTACAACGCGAAGACGCGGCCAAAAGCCACCGCACCGAAGCACCAGCAGCCGCTCCAGCCGCAGCCGCTTAATTCTTGACCAGGATCGTGCGCTGAACCAGCTACAAGTAACCGCCATCATTGCCGAGCGCGAAATATTGCGCTATACCCCGGCAGGGCTGCCGATTGTGAATGCAGTATTGCAACACAGTTCGCAGCAGATGGAAGCAGGGATTGCCCGTTTGACCGAGTTTGATGTTGCCGCGCTAGCCGCTGGCGAAATCTCAGGCCGGTTCAGTCAGGCAAGCTTGGGCGGGGTGTATCAGTTCACGGGTTTCCTGGCCAGAAAAAGCCGCAACAGCAAGAGTTTGGTGTTTCACATCATTGATTTTAGTGCAGTCAATTCTGACTAGCGCATTTTAGATACAGGAGCCTGACATGGCATTCGGTAAAAAGTTCGACAAAAATAAGCTCAAGCTTAAAGAAAAACGCAAACAGCAAAACCCTTTGTTCAAACGTAAGAAGTTCTGCCGCTTCACGGCAGCTCACGTTGAGCAAGTCGACTACAAAGACGTCGATACGCTGAAAGACTTCGTCCAGGAAAACGGCAAGATCATGCCAGCACGCCTGACCGGTACCAAAGCGCACTACCAGCGCCAAGTCGACACCGCAATCAAGCGCGCTCGCTTCCTCGCGCTGCTGCCATACACCGATCTGCACCACGCTTAATCGGTCAGATATTCCTGGAGAAGAACTATGCAAATCATTCTGTTAGAAAAAGTTGTAAACGTCGGTAACCTCGGCGAAGTCGTCAAAGTCAAGGACGGTTACGCACGTAACTTCCTGATTCCACAACGCCTGGCACGTCGTGCTACGGCAACCGCTGTGGCTGAATTCGAAGTCAAGCGCGCCGAACTGGAAAAAGCTGCTGCCGCCAAACTGGCTGCATCGCAAGCCCAGGGCGAAAAACTGAGCGGCCTGACCGTTCAAGTTGCTCAAAAAGCTGGCGTCGATGGCCGTCTGTTCGGTTCCGTCACCAACTTCGACATCGCTGAAGCGCTGACCAAGCAAGGTTTTGCTGTTGAAAAAGCACAAATCCGCATGCCTACCGGCCCGCTGAAGATCGTTGGCGAGCACAACGTTTCGGTTGCTCTGCACACCGACGTGGTCGTGGAAGTGGTAATCGCTGTCGTTCCAGACGCGAACGCGTAATCGTCTGCGGGCCTGGCCCGCAAGCGCTGCCGCACTATGAAAAGCCGGGTTCGCCCGGCTTTTTTGTGGCCTTTTTTTCGCTCATTTTCAGCCCTTTATTTTTGCCAGCACGCCGAAGCGGGTATAATTCGCGCCATGAACGCCCCCTCTGATCCGCAACTGGATTCCCTCCGTATTCCGCCGCATTCGATCGAAGCAGAACAATCCGTCATCGGTGGTCTGCTGCGCGACAATGCTGCATATGACCGCATCGCCGACTTCATGCATGCGGAGGATTTCTATCGCTATGACCATCGCATCATCTTCGAGCAAATCGTCAAGATGGTTAACGCTTCCAAGCCAGCCGATGTCATTACTGTTTTTGAAACCCTGACCCAGCTCGGCAAGGCCGATGATGTGGGCGGACTCGCTTACCTGAACGCCATGGCGCAAAACACGCCATCGGCCGCGAACATCCGGCGCTATGCCGAGATCGTGCGCGACCGCGGTGTGCTGCGTAAACTCATCACCGTCGCCGACGATATCTCCGGCACGGCCTTCAGCCCGCAAGGCAAGGAAGTCAAGCAGATGCTTGACGAGGCCGAATCGAAGATTTTCGCCATCGCCGAAGAAGGCGCGCGCGGCGCTCAGGGCTGGACCGCCATCCAGCCCCTGCTGACGCAGGTGGTCGAGCGCATCGACGAGCTGTACAGCCGCGACAACCAGAGTGAAATCACGGGCGTGCCCACCGGTTTCATCGACCTCGATCGCATGACCTCCGGTCTGCAGCCGGGCGACCTGGTCATCGTGGCGGGCCGTCCGTCGATGGGCAAGACGGCGTTTTCCGTCAACATCGGCGAAAACGTGGCCATCGACAGCGGCTTGCCCGTGGCCGTGTTCTCGATGGAGATGGGCGGCGCCCAGCTGGCCATGCGTATGCTCGGCTCCGTCGGACAGCTCGACCAGCACCGCCTGCGCACGGGCCGCCTGAACGACGAAGACTGGCCGCGCCTGACGAATGCGATCCAGAAGATGAACGACGCGCAGTTGTACATCGATGAAACGCCAGCGCTCAATTCCATCGAATTGCGCGCCCGTTCGCGCCGTTTGTCGCGCCAGTGCGGCAAGCTGGGCCTGATCATCGTCGATTACTTGCAACTGATGTCGGCCAATACCCCGGGCGACAACCGCGCCACGGAGATTTCCGAGATTTCGCGGGGCTTGAAAGGCCTGGCGAAGGAACTCGGTTGCCCCGTGATCGCGCTGTCCCAGCTGAACCGCTCGCTGGAACAACGCCCGAACAAACGTCCCGTCATGTCCGACTTGCGCGAATCGGGCGCTATCGAGCAGGATGCCGACGTGATCCTGTTCATTTACCGCGACGAGGTGTATAACCCCGACTCGCCGGACAAGGGGACGGCCGAAATCATCATCGGTAAACAGCGTAACGGTCCAATCGGCAGCATCCGCCTCACCTTCATGGGGCAGTACACCAAATTTGGCAATTACAGTGGTGGCCTGGCGCTTTACCAAGGCGACTAAGACTCAGCAGCACTGGCAATTCCATCGGCCGCCCCCGACAACGGGGCGGCTTTCTGTAGTAAATAACACGACTCAATGCTTAACGGAGAATGACATGTTTGGACGCTTGATGCCCACTGAGGGCAAGTTTTTTGAATTGTTTAACCAGCACGCGGAATTGTGCGTCAAGGGCGCCAAAGAGATGCTCGGCCTGATGACCAATTTCGACGACCTGGAAAACCGCGTGCATGCGATCGAAAGCATCGAGAAACAGGCGGACAAAGTCACCTACGCCACCGTGGAAATGCTGCACAAGACCTTCATCACGCCGATCGACCGCGATGACATCCATCAGCTGATCACGCGCCAGGACGACATCCTCGACCTGCTGGAAGATGCGGCGCAAACCGTCTCGCTGTACGACCTGAAGGCCGTCACGCCGGAAGCCAAGCGCCTGGCCGAACTGGTGTTGGCCTGTACCGAAAAAGTGCGCGACGCCGTCGCCATGCTGCACAACATGGACAACTCGCGCAAGATCGTCGCCATCTGCGAAGAGATCGACCGCCTGGAATCGGATGCCGACCACGTGATGCGCGCCGCCATGTCCAAGCTGTTCCGCGACGAGCCGGACGTGCGCAACCTGATCAAGCTGAAAGCGATCTACGAAATTCTGGAAACCGTGACCGACCGTTGCGAAGACGTGTCCAATATTATCGAAGGCATCATCGTCGAAAACGCGTAAGCGTTGGGCCTGTCCTGAACCAGAATCAGAAAAGAAACTATAATGACCATACAAATCAGCATCTACGTGCTAGGCCTGTTGATCGTCCTCGCGCTGCTGTTTGACTTCATGAACGGCTTCCACGATGCCGCCAACGCGATTGCCACGGTGGTCTCGACGGGCGTATTGAAACCGCAGACCGCGGTTGCCATGGCCGCCACGTTCAACTTCGTCGCCATCTTCGTGTTCCACCAGCTGACCGTGGCCGCCACGGTGGGAAAAGGCACCATCGACCCGGCCGTGATCGACCAGTACGTGATCTTCGGCGCGCTGATGGGCGCCATCTTCTGGAATCTGTTTACCTGGTACTACGGCATCCCCTCGTCGTCCTCGCACGCGCTGATCGGCGGCCTGGTGGGCGCAGCCGTCGCCAAGTCCGGCACGGGCGCGCTGGTTGCGGCCGGCCTGTGGAAAACCGTGGCCTTCATCGTCATCGCACCCGTGCTGGGCTTCGTGTTCGGTTCCATCATGATGCTGCTGGTGTCGTGGATATTCGTGCGCTCGACGCCGCGCAAGGTCGACAAGTGGTTCCGCCGCTTGCAACTGGCATCGGCCGCGGCCTACAGCCTGGGCCACGGCGGCAACGACGCGCAAAAAACCATCGGCATCATCTGGATGCTGCTGATCGCCGCCGGCTACTCCAGCGCGGCCGATGCCATGCCGCCGATGTGGGTCATCATCTCGTGCTATACGGCCATCAGCTTCGGCACGCTGTTCGGCGGCTGGCGCATCGTCAAGACCATGGGCCAGAAGATCACCAAGCTCAAACCGGTGGGCGGCTTCTGCGCCGAAACGGGCGGCGCCATCACCCTGTTCGTCTCGACGGCGCTGGGCATTCCCGTGTCGACCACGCATACGATCACGGGCGCCATCGTCGGTGTCGGCTCGTCGCAAAAAATGTCGGCCGTGCGCTGGGGCGTGGCAGGCAATATCGTCTGGGCCTGGATCTTCACGATTCCCGCTTCCGCGTTTGTTGCCGCAGTCGCCTGGTGGATTGGCCACCACATCATGTGATGGATAGCCAACGCCAGTAAAAAGGGAGCCTTGCGGCTCCCTTTTTTTATGCGCCGGCCAGTTCCACCGTCAGCCCCTCGCTGGCGAGGAACACCTGCAAGCCGGCCAGGCGGCTCGCATAGCGGCCCATCACGTCGGCAAATACGGCTTCGAGCTGCTCGTCGCTGCGCGTCGGCTCGTGGTGGGTGCAGTACAGGCGCCGCGCGCCGCAGCGCAGGGCCAGGTCGAAGGCGGCGTCGAAGGTGCCGTGGCCCCAGCCCTGCTTGCCCGGGTATTCCTCGCGCGTGTATGAGCAATCCATGATCAGCGCATCGACGCCGGCGACCAGCGCATCGATGCCGGCCTGGCGCTGCGCATTGCGTGCCGCGCAGGCCGCATGCTCGGCGTGGCCGGGCGGATGCAGGTTGTAGAACGGTTCATGGTCGCCGCTGAAGAACAGCGCGGCGCCGCCGCAGTCGATGCGGTAGCCTAGGTTGACGACCGGGTGGTTCATTTCCGCGCCGCGCACGCGCGCGCCGCCCACATCGACGGTGTCGCCGGGCGCCAGCGTGCGGTATTCGATGCTGGCCGCCATGGCCGCTTCGCTTACGGGGAAATAGCTGTTTTGCAACTGCACCGCCATCACGTGTTCGATGCCGCATCCGCTGACGCCGTCCAGGGCGCCATGCAGGCGCATGCGGTTGCCGGCCACGAACAGGGGCGAGAACATGGGCAGGCCGTGGATGTGGTCCCAGTGGCTGTGCGTGATGAAGACATGCGCGTCGACGGGCTGGCCGGGCGGCAATTGCTGCGCCAGCGCGAAAATGCCGCTGCCCGCATCGAGAATGATCAGGCTGTCGTCGTCGGTGCGCACTTCGATGCACGTGGTGTTGCCGCCATAGCGGGCCGTGCGCGGGCCCGGGGAGGGGATGGAGCCGCGCACGCCCCTGAACGTGAATTTCATTCAGTACCTTGTTACAGTGTAATTATTGTTGATTCTATTCTAATTAATGAGATTGGCGGCAACATTTATACGTGTTGCAATATGGCAAGTTATTTCATTTTGTTGTAACTAAGTAATGTACAGTGCGCGGGGTGGCCGTTACACTGGCGCTTGCCCGCTTCCTCTTCCCTTACCTGATCGCCATTCACATGCCTCAGTTGCACCCTGAGAAAATCGCCCACAGACTGGAGCAATTGACCGAACTCAGTGTCGCGCTCGGCCACGGCCTGGGCGGCGAGGGACACGATATCGGCGCGCTGTTGCAGCGCATCGTGCTGCTGGCAAAAAGCATGAGCGGCGCCGATGGCGCCACCCTGTACCGGCCCGCCGCCGAGGGCCGCCAACTGGCGTTCGACATCAGCGTCAACGACAGCCTGGGCATCGCGCAGGGCGCCGACATCGGTGTGCCGGGCGTGCCTCTGTTCGATGGCGCGGGCCAGCCCAACCTGGCATCGGTGGCGGCGTATGCGGCGAACCTGCGCCGCAGCGTGAATATTGCCGATGTCTACCGCGACGAGGGCTTCAATTTTTCCGGCATGCGCGAGTTTGACCGCCACCATGGCTACCATACCCAGTCGATCCTGACGGTGCCCATGAGCGACCACGAGGGCGATTTGATCGGCGTGCTACAGCTGGTCAATGCCAAGGATGGGGAAACGGGGCAGGTGCGCGCCTTTTCTTCCACCGACCAGCGCTTCATTGAGGCGCTGGCCGCGCAGGCTGGGGTGGCGCTGACGAACCAGCTGCTCATTTCGCAGCTGGAAGAGCTGCTTGAATCGCTCGTTACCCTGATCAATATCGGCATCGATGAAAAGTCGCCGTACACGGGGCGGCACTGCCAGTTCGTGCCCGAGCTGACGATGCTGCTGGCCGATGCCGCGCACGCCACGCAAACGGGGCCGCTGGCCGATTTCCGGCTCAGCGACAACGAGCGCAAGCAACTGTGGCTGGCCGGCCTGCTGCACGATTGCGGCAAGATCACTACGCCCGTGCACGTGGTCGACAAGGCCACCAAGCTGGAGACGATTTTCGACCGTATCGCCCTGATCGACACGCGCTACGAAGTGCTGCTGCGCGACGCCGAGATCGCGGCCCTGCGCCAGCAGGCGGCGCAGCCGCAGCAGAAGGACGCCATCGCCGGCGCGCTGGCGCAGGAGCAGGCGGCGCTGCGCGAAGAGCGCGACTTCATCCGGCGCGTCAACATAGGCGGCGAAAGCATGGCGCAGGCCGACCAGGAAAGAGTGCGGCAGATCGCTCGGCGCCGCTGGCGCGCGGCCGACGGCCAACTGTGCGATTTTCTGGACGCCGACGAGACGGAAAACCTGACCATCCGCGCCGGCACCCTGACGGCAGCCGAGCGGGCCATCGTCAACAACCATATCAGCGTGTCGATCCGCATGCTCGAAGCGCTGCCGTGGCCCAAGCACCTGCAAAAGGTGCCGGAATACGCGGGCGGCCACCACGAGCGCATGGATGGCAAGGGCTATCCGCGCGGGCTGACGAAAGAGCAGATGTCGGTGCCGGCGCGGCTGATGGCGATCGCCGACATTTTCGAGGCGCTGACGGCGCGCGACCGGCCCTACAAAAAGGGCAAGCCGCTGTCCGAATCGCTGCGCATCCTCGGCAATTTTAGCCTGAACGGGCATATCGACCCGGAGCTGTTCGACGTCTTCATCCGCAGCAAAGTCTATTTGACCTTCGCTGAAAAGCACATGCATCCGAGCCAGATCGATGCCGTCGACGAGGCGGCCATTCCGGGCTATACCCCGTGAAGCTGCCGCTGGCCTGGCGCAAGCACGGGGCACGGTCGCTGCTGGGCATCGTGCTGACGCTGGCGGCGGCTGTCCTGTGCCTGGCCGGGAATGAGAATATTGCCCGCCTCGACGCCATGCTGGGCGACTGGCGCATGCGGGCCGAAACGCCGCAGCTGGACCGCCGCATCGTCATCGTCGACATCGACGAGCAAAGCCTGGCACGCGTGGGCCGCTTTCCCTGGAGCCGCGACATCCAGGCGCGCCTGGTGAGCCAGCTCACCGGCCATTACGGCGTGTCTGCGCTGGGCTTCGATATCTCGTTTCCCGAAGCGGACACCAGTTCCGGCTACGCCGTGCTGCAAGGCCTGGCGCGCGGCGAACTGGCCGGCGTGCCCGGCTTGCCGGCGCAACTGGAAAAACTGCGCCCGGCCATGGACTACGACGGCCTGTTTGCAGGCGCCATGCGCGGCCAGCCCGTGGTGCTCGGCTACAGCGTCTCGGAGCAGCAAAGGAAGGGCGTGCTGCCCAAGCCCGCCTTTACCGTCGCCGACTTGAACGGGCGCACGGTCACGGCCTACGTGGCGCGCGGCTACGAAGCCAATATCGCGCCCCTGCAGGCGGCCGCGCAGGGGGCCGGCATCTTCACGGCGCTGACCGATGCCGATGGCGTCGTGCGTTCCTCGACCCTGTTGCAGCGCATCGGCGACGGCTATTATCCGTCGCTGTCGCTGGCCACCGTCGCCGTCTACCTGCAGGCGCGCGCCATCGCCCCTCGTTTCACGGGCACGGCCGATACCCTGTCGGCGCGCGAACTGGCCAGCGGCGGCCTCGAACACATCATGCTGTTCACGCCGCGCGGCGCGCTGGCGATTCCTGTCGGCGAAGCCTTGACGACCACGGTGCAGTACCGCGGTGCGGGAGGTCCCGATGGCGGCGCCTTCCGTTATGTGTCGGCTGCCGACGTGCTGGCCGGCACGGTGCCGCCCGCGCTGTTGAAGGGCGCCATCGTCCTGGTGGGCACCACGGCGCCCGGCTTGAACGATATCCGTGCCACGCCCGTGAATGCCGAGTATCCGGGAGTGGAGGTGCACGCCAACCTGATCAAGTCCATGCTCGACGGACGCTTCAAGGCGCGGCCCGACTACGCGCTGGCGCTCGAACTGGTGCAGCTCGTGCTGTTCGGCCTGCTGCTGGCGGGCGCCCTGGCCGTGCTGCCGCCGGCCGGCGTGATGCTGGCCAGCGTGGGCGCGCTGGCGGCCGTCATCGGCATCAACCTGTACCTGTATGCCGTGCACGACCTGGTGCTGGGCGGCGCCGTGCTGCTGTTGCTGATCCTTGCGCTGTTCATCGCCAACCTGGCATGGGGCTATTTTTTCGAGGTGCGCAAGGGCCGCGCGCTGGTGGCCCGTTTCGGCGAATACGTGGCGCCTGAACTGGTGGCCGAGATGGCCGACGATCCACAGCGCTACACGATGGAGGGGGAGAACCGCGAACTGACGGTGCTGTTTGCCGACGTGCGCGGTTTCACGGCCATTTCCGAGCAGCTGGCGCCCGCCGCGCTGCGCGAATACATCAACGCATACCTGACGGCCATGTCGGAAGATATCCGCGACAGCCACGGCGGCACGCTGGACAAATACATCGGCGACGCCGTGATGGCGTTCTGGGGCGCGCCCGTCGCCTTTGGCGATCACGCCAGCCGCGCCGTGGCCAGCGCCCTGCTGATGCAGCAAAGTGCGGCGCGGCTGAACCAGCAGTTTTGCGCGCGCGGCTGGCCGGCGCTGCGCATCGGCATCGGCCTCAATACGGGGCCCATGCATGTGGGCGACATGGGCTCGCGCATCCGCCGCGCCTACACCGTGATGGGCGACAGCGTCAACCTGGCCGCGCGCCTGGAGGGCGCCAGCAAGCTGTATGGCGTGGGCATCGTGGTGGGCGAGGCCACGCGCGCGGCCGCCCCGCAATTCCTGTACCGCGAACTCGATCGCATACGCGTGCTGGGCAAGCAGGAAGCGGTGGCCATCTTCGAGCCGCGCTGCCTGCTGGCCGGCGCCGCGGCGGCCGAACTGGCGCAGATCGAGCGCTGGCACGCGGTGCTGGCCCGGCTGCGCGCGCGCGACTGGGCGGCGGCTGGCGCGCAGCTGGCCCGCTTGCAGGCGGACTTTCCCGACGATGGCCTGTACCGGCTCTATGCGGCGCGCCTGGCGCAATACCGCGACGCGCCACCGCCGGCCGGCTGGGATGGCGTGACGGAATTGCACAGCAAATAGCCTGTCGTCGCGCCGGAAAAAACTGCCATGGCGGCTTTTTTCAGCATTCCCGGCGCGCTGTTTGTTGCGTTGCGATAAAAATCAGGGCGAAATGTTAGAAATTTCTGACTGGAAACTAAAAGCCGTCTAAAATTTGTCTTCAATCCATTGCCGGACACGCTGGCGCCTGCGGGCCGCGCGCTTGTCCTGTTACACAAGAAATCCTTCACATGACATATCGTTTGGTGCACCTGCTTGCGGGTTCCGCGCTGCTGTTCGCCGTCGGCGCCGCCGGCGCCGCTGTTTCCATGGATGAAGCTGCTCCTGCCACGCAGGAGGACGGCGTGCCGCGCTTCGATATCCGCCGCTTCGACGTCCAGGGCAATACCCTGCTCACGTCCGCGCAGGTGCAAGCCTTGCTGGCGCCCTTTACGGGAGCGCAGCGCGATTTTTCCGACATCGCCCGCGCCGTCGAGGCGCTGGAAGGAGCTTACCGCGGGCGTGGCTACAGCGCCGTGCAGGTGCAACTGCCCGAGCAGGAACTGGAACGGGGCGTGGTGCGTCTGAGCGTGCTGCAAACGCCGCTGGGCAAGGTGGCTATCAGCGGCAATGCCTGGGTCGACGAGGCCAACGTGCGGCGCGCCTTGCCGTCTCTGCGCGAAGGCGCGACGCCGAACTTGCCGGCCCTGTCGCAAAGCCTGAAGCTGGCCAATGAAAACCCGGCGCGCAAGATCGAAGTGCGCCTGCAGGCCGACGAGCCGGCGGGCGCCATCGATGCCATCGTCACGGTGGCCGATGACAAGCCCTGGAAAGCCATGCTCAACGTGGACAATACGGGCAATGCGCAAACGGGCAAGACACATGTGGGCGTGGTGCTGCAGCATGCCAACCTGTTCGGCCGCGATCATGTTGCCAGCCTGCAATACACGAGCAGCCTGGAAAAGCCGGACAAGGTGGGCGTGTATGGCGCCGGCTACCATTTTCCGCTGTATGCGCTGGGCGATTCGATGGACTTTTTCGCCAACTATTCGAACGTCGATTCGGGCAGCGTCTCGGCCGGCATTTTCGACCTGGCCGTCAGTGGCCAGGGCAGCATGGCCGGCATCCGCTACAACCAGAACTTTGCCCGCAGCGGCGATTTCGAACCCAAGCTCGTGTACGGCGTCGATTACAAGGCGTACCGCAACAGCGTGCAATTGTTCGGCATGGAACTGGGCGCCGACGTCACCGTGCATCCGCTCAGCGTCAGTTACATCGGCAGCTGGACCGTGCCCACGGGCGAGACCAGCGTGGCCGTCACCTTCGCGCACAATATTCCCGGTGGCAAGCATGGCGCGCAAGCCGATTTCGACCGCGTGCGCGCGCATGCCAAGGCGGCCTATAACACGGTGCGCCTGAGTGCCAGCTTGGGGCGCGTGCTGGATGGCGACTGGCAATGGCGCACGCTCGTCAATGCGCAACTCACGCCGGACGCGCTGGTGCCGGGCGAGCAGTTCGGCGCCGGCGGCGCGGCGTCCGTGCGCGGCTTTGCCGAGCGCGAGGTATCGAATGATTCCGGCGCCAGCCTGAACCTGGAACTGTACACGCCGAACTGGTGCGGCCAGGCGCTCGGTTACCAGTGCCGCGCGCTGGCCTTCTATGACACGGCCTGGCTGCGGCGCAACCATGCGCTGCCCGGCGAAAGCGCGTCGCAAGGCATCAGCAGCGGCGGCCTCGGCCTGCGTTTGCTGTTGAGCCGCTACGCCAATCTGCAACTCGATTACGCCCATGTCGTCAATGGCGGCGACACGGGGCAGCGGGGCGCCAACCGCCTGCATTTCCGCCTCGCCTTGGCCTACTAGCATCAGGATGAACACCATGCACAACCACGTCCAGCACGCCTCCGCTTTCATCCTGACGCCATCCTTTTCATTACCCCATGCGCTACCGCTGCGCCGCACGGCGCTGGCGCTGCTGCTGGCCGGCTGTTTCGGCGCCGCGCAGGCCAACCCCGCCTTGCCGCAGGTGGTCAACGGACAGGCGACGTTCAACCAGCAGGGCAATATCTTCTCGATCACGAACACGCCCAACACCATCATCAACTGGCAGAGCTTTTCCATTCATGCGGGCGAAATCACGCGCTTCATCCAGCAAAACGGCAATAGCGCCGTGCTCAACCGCATCACGGGACAAGACCCCAGCAAGATCCTCGGCAGCCTCGAATCGAACGGCAAGGTCTTCCTGATCAACCCGAACGGCATCGTCTTCGGCCAGGGCGCGAAAGTGGACGTGAATGGCCTGGTGGCATCGAGCCTGGGCATGACGAACGAGGATTTTCTGTCCAGCAAGCGCCAGTTCACGGCGGGGGCCATCGCCGGCGGCGTCGCCAATGCGGGCACGATCAACGCCGGCAAGGGCGGGCAAGTGCTGCTGATCGCGCCGAACGTGGAAAACACGGGCATCATCACGGCGCCGAATGGCGAAGTGATCCTGGCGGCCGGGCGCAGCGTGCAGCTGGCCGATCCCGGCAATCCGCAATTGCGCGTGCTGGTCTCGGCACCGAGCGACCAGGCGCTGAACCTGGGCCAGATCATCGCCCAGGGCGGCAGCATCGGCATGGCCGGCGCGCTGGTCAGCCAGCGCGGCGTACTCAACGCCAACAGCGCCGTCGTCGGCGAGAACGGCAGGATCGTGCTCAAGGCCAGCGGCAAGGCGCTGCTCGAAGCGGGCAGCGTCACCAGCGCCACGGGCGCGGCCGGCAAGGGCGGCGACATCCGGGTACTCGGTGAACAGGTGGGGCTGCTGGGCAATGCGAAAGTCGACGCCAGCGGCGCTGCGGGCGGCGGTACGGTCTTGCTGGGTGGCGACTACCAGGGCAAGAACGCGGCCGTGCAGAATGCGCGGCAAGTACTCGTCGGCAAGGATGCCAGCGTCAATGCGGATGCGATTGTCAGTGGCAACGGCGGCAAGGTCATCGCCTGGGGCAATGAATCGGCCCAGGTGCACGGCAGCATTTCCGCGCGCGGCGGGGCGCAGGGCGGCGACGGCGGCTTCGTGGAAACGTCCGGCCATTACCTGGCCGTCGACGGCATCCGCGTCAATACCAGCGCGGCGCGCGGCAAGCGCGGCAACTGGCTGCTCGATCCTTACGATATCACCATCGTCGCCGGTTCGGGCGGCCAGCTGAGCAACTTCGACCAGTTCGCCGACGCGCCGTCGACCGGCAACGCCAACATCGGCGCCGACCTGATTTCCGGTGCCAGCAGCGACGTCACCTTGCAGGCCCTGCGTCGCATCAATTTCAACAGCGCCATCAACATCACGCAGCAAGGGGTGGGCTTAACGGCGCAGGCGGGCGAGATCATCAATGTCAACGCGCCCATTACCACCAATGGCGGCCATATCACGCTGTCGGCCAACGATGCGGCTGCGGGCCTGGCCTATGGCGTCGGCTCGAACGTGAACCTGAACGCGGCGCTGGGCAGCGGCAATGGCGACGTCAGGCTGTCCGGCGCCGGCGTCACTTTCGGCGTCGGCTCGGTCAATGTCGGTAACGGCAACCTGGTCTTGCGCGCGAATGTCGCCGGTGGTTCCATCGACCTGACGGGTAGCGGCGATCAGCTGCTGGGCAGCGGCGTCACCGGCCAGACGGTGCTGCTGGAGGCGGACAACATCAGCATCAACGGCGCCATCAATGTTGGCGGCGCGGCCGGCAATGCCGGCGTGACCGTGCAGGCGTTCAGCGCGGGACGGCAGATCGTGCTGGGCGACAAGGCCGGCAGCGGCCTGCGCCTGACAAATGCCGAACTGAACCGCATCGCTGCCGGCAGCGTGCATATCGGCAACGCCACCGGCGGCGACCTGACGGTGGAGCAGGCGATCGACCTGGCGATTGTCGCGGCGGGCGGCGGCGTGAAAAACCTGGTGCTTGAAAGCGGCGGCAATGTGCTCGTATCGGACACGCTGGCGCTGCGCCAGGACGGCGGCAGCATCGCCGCCACGGCTGCTGGCCTGCTGTCGGTCGCCAGCGGCGGCGGCCTGTCCGCCGGAGCAGTCAAGCTGGTTGCCGACAATATGAGCCTGGGCGGTGGCGCGCAATCGATAGCGGCCACGGCGGGCGGCAGCGTCAGCCTGAACCGCCTTTCCAGCATGGGCACGATCACCCTGGGTGCGGGGGCGGCGGACAGTGCCAACAGCCTGGGACTGAGCGAAGCGGAATTGAAAACCATCAGCGCCGGTACCGTCCAGGTGGGCGGCGGCAGTTTTGCCGGGGTCGTGAATCTCATGGGCGCGCTGGACCTGGCGTCGCAAGGCGAGCTGAACCAACTTGTGCTGCGCACAGGCGGCAATATCAACCTGAACGGCCCCCTCAGCGTGGCGCAGGGCCTGACCCTGGCTTCCGGCGGCAACATCAGCGCGAGCGGCGCCGTCAGCGTGGGGGGCGACTTCCTGCTCGATGGCGGCCGCTGGGTGCAGAACGGCGCCAGCCTGCCCGGGTTTTCCGCGCGCGGCTTCAGCATTGCGCAGGGGAGTTTCCTGCGCGCGAGCGGTGGCGACGGCGGCTCGTCCTCGCCCTATCTGATCGCCGATATGTATGGCTTGCAAGGCATCGGCAGCCTTGGCCTCGGAGACAGCTATCGTCTGGCCGGCAATATCGACGCCAGCGGCACCGTGAACTGGAACAGTGGCCAGGGTTTTGTGCCGATTGGCGGCAGCGGCAGCGGTTTTTCCGGCGTATTTGATGGCGCCGGATTTACCCTCAGCAATTTGACGATCGACCGCAGCCAGCTGCCCGGTTCGGCGGCTGGCCTGTTTGGCACCGTCCAGGGCGGCACCTTGCGTAATCTGACCCTGAGCGGCGGCAGCGTCGCCGGCAGGGCAAATGTGGGTGCGCTGGCGGGAAATGTTGTCAGCGGTACTATCGACGGCGTGAACAGCAGCATGGCCGTCAGTGGCCAGAGCAATGTCGGCGGCCTGGTGGGCAGCAATGGCGGCGCCATCACGAGATCCGCCAGCAGCGGCGCCGTCACCGGCGTGAATGCCGATGGCGGCGGCGCCATCGGCGGCCTGGCCGGATGGAATGCATCCGGCGCCAGCATCGCGGCGTCGTATGCCACCGGCGTGGTGACGGGCGCGCGCGAGATGATCGGCGGCCTCGTCGGCAACAACCAGGGCGCGCTGAGTCAATCTTATGCCACCGGCAAGGTCAGCGGCGCGCGCAGCATCGGCGGCCTGGTGGGCCTGAACGGCGGCAGTATCAATGATGCGTATGCCAGCGGCGCCGTGGGCCGGGCCGCCAATGCCGATTCCATCTTGCCCTGGGAAAACATGGGCGGGCTGGTCGGTGAAAGCACGGGCAGCGTCAGCCATGTCTTCAGCAGCGGCGCCGTGACCGGCAGCGGCTATGCGGCCGTGGGCGCGGTGGCCGGCCACGTGGCTACCGGTTCGCCGTTCGCCTATGGCTTTTTCAATTATGAAACGTCGCTGGTACTGAGCGATGGCGGCGGCTCCAGCGGCCGAAGCACGGCGCAGATGCAGCAGCAAGGCAGCTTCAACGACTACAATTTCAACAGCGTATGGCGTATCTACGAAGGCTACACGACGCCGATGCTGAAGGCTTTCCTGAAGCCGCTGCAGGTGAACCTCTCGGGCAATGCCGCAGGCAAGGTCTACGATGGCCAGCTGGCAGCCTTCCTCGGTTCGATAGGCTATGTCGGGTTGCTCGACGGAGATACGGGCGTGAATGGCAGCCTCGGCTACGGTAACGCGCGCAACGTGGGCAGCTATGCGGCGACGGGCCTGTGGTCGACCAAGTACGACATCACCATGGGCGGCACGACCACCTTCGCCATCACGCCGCGCGCGCTGACGGTGAGTCTCGGCGGCAATGGCAAGGTCTATGACGGCACCCTGGGCTACGATGGCGCCAGTTTTGTGCTGGGCAATGTGGTGGCAGGTGACAACCTCAGTATCAGTGGCAGCGCCGCCTTCCTCGACAAGAATGCGGGCAGCGGCAAGGCCGTGCATGCCAGTGGCCTGGTCCTGGGCGGCAATGAACTGGGCAACTACAGTCTGGCCGCGACCACGCTGGAGGGCACGGCGGACATCACGGCGCGCTTGCTGAACTATGGCGTCACGGGCGCGCAGAGCCGTGTCTATGACGGCAGCTTGCAAACCGGCCTGAACGGCTACTTCGAAGGCCTGGTGACGGGCGATCAGGTCGCCATGGCCGGCTTGCTGGGCAGTTTCCGCGACAAGCATGCCGGTACTGGCAAAGTGGTCGATTATCAGGTGGCGACGGGCCACCTCACGGGTGCCGACGCGGGCAACTATGTGCTCAACGGAAATGCTGGCAGCACCACGGCAGACATCACGGCGCGCACCCTGAATGTGAGTTTTAACGGCATCAACAAGACCTATGACGGCACGACGGGCGCGCAAGTGAACTTTGGCGACGACCGCCTGCAGGGCGACGCCTTGAGCGTGAGCGGCAA
>NZ_JACYMM010000009.1:2418-81659 GCF_020858115.1 Janthinobacterium sp. FW305-129 | reverse complement strand
GACGGGCGCGCAAGTGAACTTTGGCGACGACCGCCTGCAGGGCGACGCCTTGAGCGTGAGCGGCAATGCCGCGTTTGGTAACAAGAATGCGGGTGCCGGCAAGGCTGTCACGGTGACGAACGTGGCGCTGGGCGGCGATGACGCGGGCAACTATGTGCTGAGCAGCAATGCGGGCAGCACCACGGCCGACATCGGCGCACGCGCACTGAACCTGTCCGGCGTGGCGAGCAACAAAGTCTACGATGGCACGACGGGCGCGCAGCTGAGCCTGGGCGATGACCGTATCGGCGGCGACAGCTTGACGGCCTCCGCAGTGGCCAACTTTGCGGACAAGAACGTGGGCGCGGGCAAGGCAGTGCAACTGAGCGGCGTAGCGCTGACGGGCGCCGATGCAGGCAATTACTTTATCGTCTTGCCGACAGGTTTGCTGGCCAGTATCACGCCTGCCAGCCTGACCCTGGCGGGTTTGAGCGCTGCCGGCAAGGTGTATGACGGCACGATTTCCGCGACGGTCAGCGCGTCGGCGAACGGCGTGCTGGGCCAGGACATGGTCAGCGTGGTGGGCGGCAGCGGCAGTTTTGCCGACAAGAACGCGGGTGCGGGCAAGCTGGTAACGGCCAGCGGCTTCCGCCTGGCGGGCGCCGACGCGGGCAACTACACTTTGGAAACAACGGGCGGCACGACGCAGGCAACGATTGCGCAAAAGCAATTGTCGACCTGGATCGGCAGCGGCAACGGTTTGTGGAGCGATGCCGCCAACTGGGATGGCGGCGTGGTGCCGGAAGGCGCGAACGTGCTGGCAGTAGACTTTTCCCGCAGCAACGGCATCGTCACCTACAGCGCGGCGGCCGGCAGCACCATCCTGAAAAACCTGACTTCCGCGACGGGTTTGCTGTTGACGGGCGGCAGCCTGACCCTTGGAGACAGCGCGCTGGACCTCTCCGTGCTGAGCGGACTGGCCGGACTGGAAATCGACGGCGGCAGCTTGCTGCTGAACGGCAGCCTGTCGGCGGACCGCTACGCGCAAGGCGGCGGTGTGCTGAGTGGCAACGGTAACTTGCTCGTCGCGAACAGTTTTAATCAGACTGCCGGCGCCATCCGGCTGGCCGGCCAGCTGGCCATCACGCAGGCGGCTGGCAATTTGCGCTTCGCCAGCCTGGCGGCGAACGAAGTACGCTTGAGCGCCCTGAACGGCGCCATCGGCCAGGACGGTGCGCTGCTTGCCAGCAACCTGACTGCGCAGGCGCGCGACGGCATCGTGTTGAGTAATGCGGGCAATCAGGTAAGCAGTTTTACCGCCAGCAATAGTGCAGGGGGCGGCATTGCGCTGAACAATACCTCGGCGCCGGGCATCTTGACACTGGGAACACTGACCACTGGTGCGGGCAATATCGCCATCGACAACACGGGCGGCGTCATGGCCGGCAATATCGATGCGAATGGCGGCAATGTGAGCGTGCAGGCGCACAGCCCCGTCACCGTCAACGGCAAGATCGCGGGCAATGACATCGCGCTCGATGCCAGCACGGATGTGCTGCTGGGCGATGGCGCGCAGTTGCTGGCGGCACGCGACATCAGCCTGGCGGCGGGACGCGACATCAGTATCAAAGGCAACTCCCGCGTGGTCAGCGGCGGCAATTTTACCGCCAGCGCGCAAGGCAATGTGCGCTTTGCGGACACGGCAAGTTTCATTTTGCCGGTAGCGGCCAGCATGAGCGTGCTGGCAAGAACGGGCAGCATCACGGGCGACTCGGGTGTGCGCATCAACCGCCAGCGCAGCGGCGTGACCCTGCTGGCGCCGACCGGCACGGTAAATATGGCGGACGCCATCTTCCTGCCCGCCACGACCGTCGAGCAGCCCGTGATCGACGCCGCCACGAGCCTGGCCATCAATGACGCCTTGCGCATTATCAAGCAGGCCGACCATGCCAACGCCCCGCTCGCTTCCAAACTGCCAGCCAAGCCTGCTGACAAGGTGACGGATGACAAGGATGTTATCGATGCCACAGATAAACCGACAGGATACAAATACGATGATGCCGCTAAAAAAATGTACTGCAATTAAGGCCTTCTTGTGGCTGGCCCTGATGTACGTGGGCGCCCACGCCTGGGCCGGCCAGGTGGCCGGTACCGTCATGCAATTGAGCGGTCCGCTGATGGCGAAAAAGGCTGATGGCAAGGTGAAATTACTGGCCATCAGGTCCGAAGTCGAGCAGGGTGACACCTTGCTGACGGAAAAGGAGACCTATGCCTTGATCAAGCTGATCGACAATAGCGAAATCACCTTGAAACCGAATACCAGTTTCGTGATCGAGCAATTCAGCTACACGGCCGAGCAGCCCGATGGCGACCACGCCGTCTTCAGCCTGCTCAAGGGCGGCTTGCGTTCCGTCACGGGCTTGCTGGGCAAGCGCAACAAGGAGCGCTTCGAGATGAAGACGCCGGCCGCCACCATCGGCATTCGCGGCACGACTTTCATTGCCAGCTATGTGCCGCCGGCGCCACCTGGCGGGCCAGCACTGCCCAATGCACCGGCGCCCGTGGCGCTGCCACCCGGTTTGTATGTGCAGGTGCTCGATGGCCTGATTCATGTGACGAATCCAGCGGGTACAAGTAATTTTGCTGCCGGGCAATTTGGTTTTACGCCCAACTTCAGGCAGCCGCCCGCCCCCTTGCCCGTCAACCCCGGCATCCCATTCACGCCGCCGCCGGTCTTTTCATCGTCGTCACCGGGCCCAGGCAGCGCGGCAGGCGGCAGCAAGCCTGCCACCATCGACTGCGTGGTGCGCTAAGGTGTGCTGCAGGCTGAAATAGGGCTTGACCTTCCCATCATGGGATAGCAGATCCTGTACATATTAGTTAATCTTTCGTACAGGATCTGCCATGAACCAGAGTGCACTCGCTCCCGCCGCTTCCCCTCCCGCCGCCGCGCACGCGCAGGCGCTGGCCATCGAAGGCATGAGCTGCGCCTCCTGCGTGGGCCGCGTGGAAAAGGCCCTGGCCGCCGTGCCGGGCGTGACCCAGGCCAGCGTCAACCTGGCCACCGAAGTGGCCAAAATCAGTTCCGATACGCCGATTCCCCTGGCCACCTTGCAGGCGGCCGTGGAAAAGGCCGGCTACACGGTGGCGCAGCGCGAGATCGACCTCAATATCGCCGGCATGACGTGCGCCTCTTGCGTGGGCCGGGTGGAAAAAGCCTTGCTGAAAGTGCCGGGCGTGCTGCTTGCCAGCGTCAACCTGGCCACGGAAAGCGCGCGCATCAAGGTGACGGGCGCCGTGGAAGCGGGTACCCTGATCGCCGCCATCGACAAGGCCGGCTATGCCGCCACGGTGCCCGCCGCCAGCCAGGCCAGCGCGCCCATTGCCGCACCGAACCGCGACGGCCTGAAAGTGGCGTTCGCGGCCGTGCTGGCCTTCCCCCTGATGCTGCCCATGCTGCTGGAATGGGCCGGCATCCATCTGATGCTGCCCGGCGCTCTGCAATTCGTCCTGGCCACGCCCGTGCAGTTTTACTTTGGCGCGCGTTTCTACAAGGCGGGCTGGAAGGCGGCCCGTGCCGGCAGCGGCAACATGGACTTGCTGGTGGCACTGGGGACGAGCGCCGCGTATGGCTTGTCCGTCTATCAATGGCTGACGGCGGGCGAAATGCTGCCGCACCTGTACTTCGAGGCGTCGGCCGTCGTCATCACCTTGGTGTTGCTGGGCAAATGGCTGGAAAGCCGCGCCAAGCGCCAGACGGCCTCGGCCATCCGTGCGCTGCAGGTCTTGCGTCCGGAATCGGCGCGCGTGCGCCGCGACGGCGTCGAGATCGACTTGCCAGTGGAACAGGTGAAAGTGGGCGACCTGGTGGTCATCCGCCCCGGCGAGCGGGTGGCCGTCGATGGCGTGGTGGTGGAAGGCGCCAGCCAGGTCAACGAGTCGCTGATCACGGGTGAAAGCTTGCCAGTCGATAAGCATCCGGGCGACAAGGTGACGGGCGGCGCCATCAATGCCGATGGCTTGTTGCTGGTGCGCACGCAAGCCGTGGGTGGCGAGACGACCTTGTCGCGCATCATCCGCCTGGTGGAAGATGCGCAGGCGGCCAAGGCGCCGATTCAGCACCTGGTCGACAAGGTCAGCGCCATCTTCGTGCCCGTGGTGCTGGTGCTGGCGCTGCTGACCATGCTGGGCTGGTGGTTCGCGACCGGCGAACTGGAAAACGCCATCATCAATGCCGTGGCCGTGCTGGTCATTGCCTGCCCATGTGCGCTGGGCCTGGCCACGCCGACGGCCATCATGGCCGGTACGGGCGTGGCCGCCCGTTACGGCATTTTGATCAAGGATGCGGAAGCGCTGGAAGTGGCGCACGCCGTCAATACCGTCGTGTTCGACAAGACGGGCACCCTGACGGTAGGCAAGCCTGCGCTGGCGGCCCTGCATGCACACGGCATTGACGATGCCCGGCTGTTGCAGCTGGCGGCCAGCATCCAGCGTGGCAGCGAGCACAGCCTGGCTATGGCCGTGCTGGATGCGGCCAGCGCGCGCCACATTGAACCCTTGCCGGCCACGGCCTTGTCGGCCTTGCCGGGCCGCGGCCTGGCGGCAAATGTCGACGGCCTGGACCTGAAGCTGGGCAGCTCGCGGCTAATGCAGGAGTTGCACGTGGACATGACGCCGCTGGCGGCACAGGCGGTGTCGCTGGAAAACACGGGCAACACGATTTCGTGGCTGGCCTCGGGAACGGAACTGCTGGGCCTGTTCGCTTTCAGCGACCAGGTCAAGCCGAACGCGCAGGCGGCCATTGCCCATTTGCACAGCCTGGGCATCCGCACGGTGATGTTGACGGGGGACAATCAAGGCAGCGCGGACGCCGTCGGCAAGCTGCTGGGCATCGACACGGTGGCGGCGAAAATGTTGCCGGCCGATAAAACCGCTAAAATCACGGCACTGAAAGGCGAGGGCGCGAAAGTGGCCATGGTGGGCGACGGCATCAACGATGCGCCCGCGCTGGCCGCTGCCGACGTGGGCATCGCCATGTCGACGGGCACGGACGTGGCCATGCACGCGGCCGGCATCACGCTGATGCGCGGCGATCCGGCCCTGGTGGCGGACGCCATCGATATCTCGCGCCGCACCTACAGCAAGATACGGCAGAATCTGTTCTGGGCCTTCATTTATAACCTGATCGGCATTCCGCTGGCCGCCTTCGGTTTGCTCAACCCCATGGTGGCGGGCGCGGCGATGGCCTTCAGTTCCGTCAGCGTGATCAGCAATGCCCTGTTGCTGCGCCGCTGGAAAGCCCGCAGTCATGCAGGCAGCGCGCATACCAAGGAGTCATAGGATGAATATCGGTCAGGCAGCCAGTGAAACGGGCGTATCGGCAAAAATGATACGCTACTACGAGAGTATTGCCTTATTAAAACCCAGCGCGCGCAGCGACGCCGGCTACCGCATCTACACGCCGAACGACTTGCACGCCTTGCGCTTCATCAAGCGCGGGCGGGGGCTGGGGTTTTCGCTGGAACAGATCCGCGAGCTGCTGTCGCTGTGGCAAAACGACCAGCGCGCCAGCGCGGACGTGAAAGGCATCGCCCTGGCCCATGTCGCGGACCTGAACCAGCGCATCGCCGAACTGACGGAAATGCGCGACACCCTGGCCCATCTGGCGCAATCGTGCCACGGCGATGACAAGCCAGATTGCCCTATCCTGCAAAGCCTGGGGTTGGCCGGCGACACGGAAGCGAAGGCTTGCTGCCATTGAGGTAAATCAACGGAGGTGGGTATGGCTTACGAACTGTACTACTGGCCTACGATACAGGGGCGCGGCGAATTCATCCGCCTGGCCCTGGAAGAGGCGGGCGCCGACTACCGCGATATCGCCCGTTTGCCTGAACGCAAGGGCCATGGCGTTCCCGCCATGCTGGCCTGCCTCGATGGCGACGGCACGCCACGGGCCGCCTACGCGCCGCCCGTGTTGCGCGACGGCGACTTGCTGATCGGCCAGACCAGCAATATCCTGCTGTACCTGGGCCGGCGCCTGGGCCTGGCGCCGCGCGCGGAAAGCGGGCGTTTGTGGCTGAACCAGCTGCAACTGACGATGGCCGACTGGCTGACGGAAGTGCACGATACGCATCACCCGCTGTCGATGAATCAATATTATGAGGAACAGAAACAGGCGGCCCTGTTGCGCAGCGCGGATTTCCGTTCCACGCGCCTGCCAAAATTTCTCGATTATTTCACCCAGGTCCTGCTGAATAATCGCAGCCGGGGCCAGTATCTGGTGGGCGCGCGGCTCACGTACGGCGACCTGTCGCTGTTCCAGATGCTGGCCGGCTTGCGTTATGCGTTTCCGCAAGCCATGGCGCGCCTGGCACCCGAATATCCCTTCCTGTCCGAGTTGCACGATACGGTGGCGGCGCGGCCGAACATCGCCCGCTACCTGCGGTCGAAGCGCAGAATCGCCTTCAATGAGGAAGGCATCTTCCGCCATTACCCCGAACTGGACGGGTAAATGAAAACAGCCGGCGCAAAGGCCGGCTGTCTCGATACTGCTGTGGTTGTTATTGCGCGCTGGTAACGGGGTAGCCCGCTTCCACGATGGCGGCGCTGATGGCGCCCAAGTCGGCGGGAGATTCCACCGTGACACGCTTGCTGGCCAGGTCGATCTGCACCTGAGCTTGCGGATCGATGGCTTGCACCGCTTTCGTGACCGAGCCGACGCAATGGCCGCAGCTCATGTTTTCAACTTGTAACTGATACATGGCAAGCACTCCTTGAATGATTAAGTGCCTCCACTGTAATCCTTGCCCCGGTGGGAAGGTCAAGCGGAAGCGTTGTCGCGTATTAATGGAGAAGGAAATCGACGGCTTGCATGGGCGGCGGCACCTTGTCATCCTGCACGGATTCGCGCAAGCTGATGTCGATGGCGCGGCACATGGCCGACAGCGGCAGATCGTTGGCATCTTCGCCGAACGGCTCCTCGATCTCGTCGCCCAGGGCATCGAGGCCGAAGAAGGTGTAGGCGACGATGGCGACGACGAACGGCGTCATGAAACCGAGCGAGTCGACCAGGCCGAAGGGCAGCAGGAAACAGTACAGATAGGCCGTGCGGTGCAGCAGCAGCGAATACGAAAACGGAATCGGCGTGCTGCGGATGCGTTCGCACGAAGCGCCCGCCGCTACCATGGCCGAGATCGTGTTATCGATCTGTGCCGTGAGGATGCTGTCGATGCGGCCTTGCCCGACGCAGTCGGCCAGGTCGTGGCCCATCTGCAGCATCAGGTAGTCGGATGGATTCGATGCCTGGCAAGCCGCTTCCCATTCTGCCGGGCGCAGCAGCGGCTGCAAGTCGGCCGGTCCGCGCGTGTCGCGCAGCTGGTGGCGCAGCGCATGGCAAAAGGCAATGGTGCGGTAAATCATGCGCACGCGCACGTCTTCCAGGCCCAGCCTGGCGTGGGCCGGCGTGTCGCTGCGGATCATGGTCTGGCACTGGCGCGAGAAATTACGGCTACGCAAGACCAGTTCGCCCCACAGCTTGCGCGCTTCCCAGTAGCGGTCGTAGGCGGCCGTGTTGCGAAAGCCCAGGAAGATAGCCAGCGGCAAGCCGATCAGCGTAAACGGGATGGTGGTGAGGATGACCTTGTGGTCGAACAAGGTGCCGTGACACCAGGTGACGAGGGTGGCGATCAGGGTATTGACGATGAGCGTGGTGCGGATGCGCGGCAGAACGGAGCCGCGTACCACGAGGAACAGCCGTAGCGCCGAAGGACGCTCGCGCACGATCATGCTGGTCTCCCTGCCGGGTGCCGGACAAGCGGCGAAACGCTGGCCCGGCGAGTGATTAAAAATGGGGAAATGCGAAGTGGCAAGTGCCGGGAACAAAAAGCCCGCAGTGCGTGCGGGCTGAGCTGGGTGTGCATGGGAAGCAGTGTAGGGGAGACGGCATGAGTATAGGCCGCAGGCCCGCTTCCAGCCAATTCACAGTGGCGATAGGCGTTATTCATTTTATGAATGAATATTTCATTTGTAACTTAAATTCCCGTGTTCGCTGACGTTACTGCCTTTTTTTTCGTCTGGGCCAGTCGCAATCGAGCAAGTCGCATGGATCGCAGGAACAATGCTGGCAGTCCGGCGAGGGAATGTCGCAGTCGCAAAAGCCCGCCTGGGCCAGGTGCCTGCCGTGACGTCGCTGCTGCGGATGCAGTTCCCGATACTGGCGATGGCGCTCGCCGCACGCGCGCAAGCGCCATTGCAACAAGGGCAAGCCTGCGCGCAAGCCATGCCGCGCGATGACTTTGTAGCCATAGGCGGAGCAACTGTCGCGCCCCATCAGCACGCGGTAGGCGCAGCGAAAGCCTTTGCGGGGCGACAGGTAGCGCTGGTAGATACGGATGGCCCACAGGGCCAGGTGCTTGCCGCAGGTGTCGAGTGAGAAAATGCGATCTCCTTGGCCGGTCGCGTTCATTGGATTAGGGCAGTGTTGTCAGCATACGATAGGTATGAAAAAAATAACAGCGCCAGCGGCCTAGGCGCCCATGCTTTTCCAGCCATACCAGCCGAATGCCGCCAGCCACGCCAGCATGATCGCCAGTCCCGGCAGCAATAGCCATTTCGTCACGGTCTCTTCCCACGCCACGTAGGGCTGGCCGCCGCGTGCGATGGCCAGCAGCGCCTGTCCGCCGTTCAAGCCGGCAAACGGCAGCAGGTTGAACGCGCACAGCTTCAAGGAAAACAGGGCGAATACCAGCGCAAAGCCGTGCGTGCGAGCAAAGATTTCTCCGTCAGCCAGCAATTCCTGCGCCGTCGACGCTGGTGCCAGCGCACCGTCAATGATTTGCCCGAAGGCGGTGATAAAGCGCTCCCAGCCCGAGGCTCCCATGATGCCCAGCGACAAGGCCAGCAGTATCCCCACGCCGCTCAGGGGTAGCAGCACCTGCTTCCACAGCGGCTGGAAATTGTAGGCGTCAAGACAGGGATCGTCGTCATACAAGGTTTCCTCGCGCGTATCTTTCAGCACCAGATTGCCGGCCAGCGGCAGAAGCTTGATGTGGACTTTTCCTCTGGTCAGCAAGGTGGGACCGACGCCGTAGCGGATGCTGCGCACCGTGATGCCGAACAGCCTGGCGCAGGCTGCCATGACGGAAATGAGGATGAACATGAAGACAATGAAGCAGAGCAGCAACTGCAGGGCGGGATGCATGGGGCGGGTTGTCCAGGAAGAAAGGAGCGGTATTAGAACATGTCGCAGGAAAAAGTTGCGCACATGAAAAAAGCCCCGCCTGCATCGCTGCAGCCGGGGCTTTTGCATGACTGGGACGGCTGACGCCGCCCGCTACAATTTACAGCACTTCGCTGGCGTGATCGGCCAGGCGCGAACGCTCGCCGCGGGCCAGGGTGACGTGGCCGCTGTGGGTCCAGCCCTTGAAACGGTCGACCACGTAGGTCAGGCCGCTCGAGCCTTCCGTCAGGTATGGCGTGTCGATCTGGGCGATGTTGCCCAGGCACAGGATCTTCGTGCCGGGACCGGCGCGCGTGACCAGGGTCTTGACCTGTTTCGGCGTCAAGTTTTGCGCTTCATCAATGATCAGGAACTTGTTGACGAAGGTGCGGCCGCGCATGAAGTTGAGCGACTTGATCTTGATGCGCGAGCGGATCAGGTCTTGCGTTGCGGCACGGCCCCATTCGCCGCCATCGGAGTCGGACTTGTTCAGCACTTCCAGGTTGTCGTCGAAGGCGCCCATCCATGGCGACATCTTTTCTTCTTCCGTGCCCGGCAGGAAACCGATGTCTTCGCCGACGGGCACCGTCACGCGGGTGACGATGATTTCATTGTAGAGCTTGGTTTCCAGCACTTGCGCCAGGCCGGCGGCCAGGGCCAGCAGGGTCTTGCCGGTACCGGCCTGACCCAGCAGGGTGACGAAATCGCATTCCGGATTCATCAGCAGGTTCAGCGCGAAGTTCTGCTCGCGGTTGCGCGCCGTCACGCCCCACACATTGTTCTTCGTGTGGCTGAAGTCGCGCAGGGTTTGCAGCACGGCCGTCTTGCCGTTGATCTGTTTCACCTGGCCGTAGAACGGCGTTTCGCCGTTTTTCGGTTCCAGGTAGATGAACTGGTTGACCAGCAGCGACGGGATGAACGGGCCCGTCACGCGGTAGAACGTCGAGCTGTAGCCGTTCTTGCTTTCCTGCCACGATTCCATGTCCTTGCCGTGCTTGTTCCAGAAGTCGTCCGGCAATTGCACGATGCCCGAGTACAGCAAGTCCGTGTCTTCCAGCACATGGTCGTTGAAGTAATCTTCGGCCGGCAGGCCCAGGGCGCGCGCCTTGATGCGCATGTTGATGTCTTTCGACACCAGCACGACAGGGCGGCCTTCCTGTTCCGACTCCAGCGAGCGCACGACGGCGAGGATCTGGTTGTCGGCCTTGCCCACTGGCAAGCCAGCCGGCAAGTCGGCACTTTGCAGGCGCGTCTGGAAGAACAGGCGGCCCTTGGCATCCTTGTTGCCCAGCTTGGACAACAGGATGCCGTGTTCGATGGCGTCGTCATCCGTGTTGCTGATCAGGGCGTCCAAGGTGCGCGACACCTGGCGCGCATTGCGCGCCACTTCCGTCATGCCTTTTTTATGGTTGTCCAGCTCTTCCAGGGTCATCATCGGCAGGTACACATCGTGTTCCTCGAAGCGGAACAGCGACGATGGATCGTGCATCAGCACGTTCGTGTCGAGCACGAACAGCTTGCTGATGCCGCGCTGGTCGGCGGCGCGGCTGGCGGACGACTTGAGCTGCACTTCGACAGCCTTGTGTTTGGCAGGATGTGGCTGCTCGGCTTGCTTGACGGGCTTGATCGGCGTGACCTTGCCTTTTGCCGCCGGCTTGGCTTTCGCTGCAGGCGCAGCAACGGCGGCAGGCGCGGCCACGACCGGCGCCGGTGCAGTAACGGCTGGCGCCGGCTTGGCGACCATCAGGGCCGCCACTTGCTTGATCTTCGTGGCCGCATTGCGGACCGGCTTGGCAACTTCGGCGATCGCCGCTTCAATAATCGGTGCAGCCACTTTCTTGGCTGCCGGGGTTTTGGTGGCCGGGCGCGCTGCGCCTGCGGTTGGGTAATCTTGGGTGGCCAGGATAGTGGCTGGCTTGCTCGGTAATTTTGGCAGTGGCATCAGGATCTCAATCAAAAAATTTCTGGAATGAATCGCCCATGGGCAGCCAGCTTCTGGCGGCACTTCTCATGGGGTGGATGCGGGGGAACAACAATGCTACAGGACGAGTAACTGCCGGAAGGCCGGCAGCATGGCCGGTCATGGACGCCATCGACGGGCTGCATGCCCGCCTGGCGGAGTGGATGGAGGCGCTTCGTTGACTCAAAATGGCGATAGGTACCGTGAACTGAACTGCGGTTGAACCAGGCTCGCTGGAAGCCGACAACGCGCATTGGATCAAAAATGGACGATCAATTCAGATGCGCTACGAATTCCAGCACTTCTTCCACGTGAGTTGCGACCTTCACGCCTCTCCATTCTTTCACCAATCGGCCCTGGGCGTCAATCACAAACGTACTGCGCTCGACGCCACGGACCGTCTTGCCGTACATCTGTTTCATCTTCATGACGTTAAACAGCAGACAAACGGCTTCGTCCGGGTCGGAAATGAGCTCGAACGGCAGTTCCAGCTTGGCTTTGAAACTTTCGTGCGAGCGCAGGGAATCGCGGCTGATGCCGTAGATTTCCACGCCGGCTGCGACGAATTGCGAATACGCATCGCGGAAGGCGATGTTTTCCGTGGTGCAGCCAGGGGTGTTGTCCTTCGGATAGAAAAACAGCACCGTGGCCTTGGCCGGACGGCCCAGCAACTGAAAGGTCTTGCCGCTGGTCATGGCGGCGCTAAAGTCGGGTATGCTAACGAGGGATTGGCTATCAGCCACAGGTTCTCTCCTGAACGGTGATCATCAGCGCTGTTTTTAATCTGGCAACGCATCCAGGTGCAACAATACAGCATTCAGGCCGCTTTGCCCTGCACAATCAGGCGTCCCGAACGGCCTGGCAACTCATCCCAGGTGACGGGACAAACGGGCAAGTCCGTATTTTTTATCTTTTCATAATAATCGCCCATCGCTGCAAACTGGTAGCCCTGGGCTTTCCAACCAGCCAGCAGTTGTTCGAAAATGGGGGCGAGTTTCTGTCCTTCAAGTTCGGCATGCAAGGTATAGACGTGGTCGCGCGGATTGTCCGCCGTCAGCGACAATATATGCGCGGCAACATTGCCGGTCGTGATCAGCTTGCCGTCGATTTCGCAGCCCAGCAATTCATCCAGGGTGGGCAGGGTGGTGGGCAATTGCACGCATTGCAGGATGGTGTTGCCGTTGCGCACGCGGTGCGGGCCATTGCCCGGATGCAACATGGCGCCGCGCGCGTCGAGCATGGCGCGGCCATCGGAGGCAAAGCGGTAGCCCGCCGTGTCGTGTTCGGCAAAGGCGCTGACATTCATTTGCCAGCCGGCCGCACCGTGCGTGTGCGGCGCTATGCCAAACACCTGTTCATAGCGGTTGGCGGCTTTGCGCATCATGTTGATGGTCCAGGCGGCGTTGCGCTTGGCCACGTTGTCTTGCCACAGGGTGTGATCCCAGGTGTGGATGCCGCACTCGAAACCGGCATCGCGCACGGCGCGCAGTTGCGCCGCGCATTGCTTGCCGATATCGGGTCCCGGCAGTAAGGTGCCGTACATCAATGTTTTCAAGCCGTAGTGCTCGACCACCGAGGTGCGCGACACCTTGCTGAAAAAACCGGGCTTCAAGGCGCGCCGCAGGGCCCAGCCCGTGTGGTCGGGGCCCAGCGAGAACAGAAAGGTGGCCTTGGCCTGGTGCGCGCTCAGCATGCGCACCAGATTGCCCATGCCTTCACGGGTGCCGCGATAGGTATCGACGTCGATTTTCAGGGTCAGGAACGGCTTGCTCAACATTAATCCATCAAGGCTTTGGCTTGGGCTACCTGGCTGCGGTAGGCATCGAAAATATTGCGCAGGGAATCGGCCATGGTGGTGATCGGCGCCCATCCCAGCTCTTCGCAGGTATTCGTGATTTTCGGCACGCGGTTCTGCACGTCCTGGTAGCCGGCACCGTAGTAGGCGCCCGAGGTCGTTTCCACGATGTTCACGTGTTTAGCGCCTTCGGCGTATTCCGGGTACTCGGCGGCCAGGGTCAGCATCATGCCGGCCAGGTCGCGGATCGAGTAGTTATTGGTCGGATTGCCAATGTTGTAGATCTTGCCGCTGGCGATGCCATTCTTGTTGGCGATGATGCGGATCAATGCATCGATGCCGTCATCGATGTAGGTGAACGCGCGTTTCTGCGCGCCGCCGTCGACCAGCGAAATGTTCTCGCCGCGCACGATGTGGCCGAAGAACTGCGTCACGACGCGCGAGGAACCTTCTTTCGGCGTGTGGATCGAATCGAGGCCGGCGCCGATCCAGTTGAATGGACGGAACAGGGTGAAGTTCAAGCCTTCCATGCCGTAGCCCCAGATTACGCGGTCCATCAGCTGCTTGGCGTTCGAATAGATCCAGCGCGGCTTGTTGATCGGGCCGCAGATCAGTTCCGAGTTTTCCGGATCGAATTCCTCGTCATGGCACATGCCGTACACTTCCGAGGTCGACGGGAAGACCAGGTGCTTGCCGTACTTGGCTGCCGAGCGGACGATAGGCAGGTTGGCTTCGAAGTCCAGTTCGAAGACGCGCAGCGGCTGCTTGACGTAGGTCGACGGCGTGGCGATGGCGACCAGGGGCAGGATCACGTCGCATTTCTTGATGTGGTACTCGACCCATTCCTTGTTGATCGTGATGTCGCCTTCGAAGAAGTGCATGCGCGACTTGTAGTTGTCATCTTCCAGCAATTCCGTGATGCGGTCCGTGTTCATGTCCATGCCGTAGACATGCCAGTCGGTGGTTTCCAGGATGCGCTTGGACAGGTGGTGACCGATGAAGCCGTTGACGCCTAAGATGAGGACTTTTTTCATGTGAGATTCTCTTGAGTGATATCAATGTGTGCTGACGCGGGCGGTCAGACTTGCTTGCAATTGCTGAGCCGAAATCGGCTCCCCGGCAGCCCTCAGCACGGAAATGGCCAGCATGCGGCCGTCTCCGCAGACGCCAAAGATGCAATTATCCACTACCGTCAAGCCCGGTGGCAAACTTCCTGCTGAATGCTTGCTTAAACGGGCTTTTTCGATGGTGTAAATAACATTGTTGACTTCGGCGAAGGCGCCGGGATAGGGCGGCGCGACGGCCCGGTGCAGGTTGTACACCTGCTGCGCAGGTAACTTCCAGTCGATGCGGCCGTCTTCCGGCGTGCGGCCGCCAAAATAGCCGCCCTGGCGCAAATCGTTGAGCTGGCGCGGCGCCGTGCCGTCCAGCAAGGCCGGCAGCACCCCCCACAGCGTTTGTTCCGCCGCCACGGTGACCTTGCCGAAGACTTCGAAGGCCGTGTCGTCGGGCAGGATGGGCACGGCCGTTTGCGCGACGATGGCGCCCGCATCGGGCTTGACCGTCATTTCATGCAGAGTGGCGCCCGTCTGCGTGGCGCCATGCAGCACGGCCCAGTTGACGGGCGCGCGGCCGCGGAACTGCGGCAGCAGCGAACCGTGCATATTGTAGGCGGGCGCGACTTCCAAGATGCTAGCCGGCAACATGTGGCGGTAGTAAAAGCTGAACAGCATGTCCGGCCTGGCTGCCTGCACCTGCGCCAGCAGTTCGGGCGCGCGCGCATCCGATGGCGTGATGTACGGGATGCCTTCGGCCTGGCACAGGCTGGCGACGGATTCGAACCACAGGTTTTCCGTGGGACTGTCTTCGTGCGTGACGACGAGGGCGATATCGACGCCGCCGGCCAGCAGCACCTTGATGCAGCGCACGCCTACGTTGTGGTAGCCGAACACGACGGCGCGCGGGGCGCCCATCAGCGGCCCACCTGGCGTTTTTCCAGGCGCACATACGATGGCGCCTCGGCTTCTGCCTGGGTCATGCCGTCCTGCAAGATGGTTTGCACCACGTAGCGGGGACGGGCGCGCACTTGCTGGAAGATGCGGCCCACGTATTCGCCCACCAGGCCGATGCCGAACAGGATCACGCCCATCAGGAAGAAGGCGATGGCGAACAGGGTGAACACGCCTTGCGCCTCGGCGCCCAGCAGGAAGCGGCGCACCAGCAAATAGATCACCAGCAGGGCGGAGCTGACCGACAGCAGCATGCCCAGCATGGAAAAGATTTGCAGGGGAATCAGCGAAAAGCCCGTGACCAGGTCGAAATTGAGGCGGATCAGGCTGTACAGCGAGTATTTCGACTCGCCGGCGGCCCGTTCCTCGTGCTCGACGGTGATTTCCGTGGGCTTGCGGGCAAACGTGTAGGCCAGGGCGGGGACGAAGGTGTTGACTTCGGCGCACTGGTTGACCAGGTCGATTACATTGCGGCCATACGCGCGCAGCATATTGCCCTGGTCCGTGATCTTGATGTTGGTGATGCGCTCGCGCAGGCGGTTCATCATCTTCGAGGCCAGGGTGCGCCAGGCGGAATCTTGCCGCTTGCGCCGGATCGAGCCCACGTAATCGTAGCCTTCGCGCATCTTTGCCACCAGGTTGCCGATTTCTTCTGGCGGGTTCTGCAGGTCGGCATCGAGCGTGATCATGATCTGCCCGCGCGAGGCTTCAAAACCGGCCAGGATGGCCATGTGCTGGCCATAATTACCGTTGAACAAGATCACGCGCGTGACGTCGGGGCGCTGGCGGAACTGTTCCGCCAGGATGGCCACCGAATTGTCGCGGCTGCCATCATTGACGAAGATGATCTCGTAGCTCGTCTGTAGGGCGTCGAGGGCCGGATACAGGCGGGCGAACAGGCTGGCCAGGCCATCCTGCTCGTTATAGATCGGAATGATAATGGACAGTTCAGGTTTCATCGGCGCGCTGCTCATTTGATGAGAATGGATTTGACGGTGGCGACGGCACGTTCCACATCCTGTTTCGTCATGGCATAGAACATCGGCAGGGTCACGGTCAGGCGGCCGATCTTTTCCGAGACGGGGAACATGCCCTCGGTAAAGCCGCGTTCGCGGTACATGGTAAACAGGTGGATCGGTGCGTAATGATAGCCCGTTCCCACGTTTTGCTGCGCCATGGCCTGCATGAAGGCGGCGCGGGTGCCGGGGCCATTGTCGGGCAGGATGATCTGGAACAAATGCCAGTTGCTGTTTTCAAAGTCCTGCACGGGCAACTGGGCGCCGCTCTGCGCTTCGAAGTCGCTGCCGAATTGCGCGAAATAGTGGCGTGCCAGCGCGCGGCGGTGGGCCGTGATCGCGTCGATATTGGCGAACTGGCCCAGGCCGATGGCGGCCATGATATCGCTCATGTTGTATTTGCCGCCCAGCACATCGACATCGATGCCGTCGACGCCGCTGCGCGTGACGCCTTGCAGCCGGTATTTCTCGGCCAGCTTCGCTTCTTCCAGGTTGTTCAGCACCAGGGCGCCGCCTTCGCCCGTGGTGATGTTCTTGTTGGCCTGGAAGCTGAACGAGACAAAGTCGCCAAATGCGCCGATGCGCTTGCCTTTCCAGGTGGAGCCGAAGGCTTGCGCCGCGTCTTCCACCACGCGCAGATTGTACTTTTCGGCAATCGCGTACAGGCGGTCCATGTCGACGGGCAAGCCGGACAGGTAGACGGGGATGATGGCTTTCGTGCGCGGGGTGATGGCCGCTTCCAGCTTGTCGAGGTCGATATTCCGGGTGACGGGATCGATATCGGCAAACACGGGCGTGGCGCCCACTTCGATGATGACGTTGGCCGTCGCGACCCACGACACGGGCGTGGTGATGACTTCGTCGCCCGGGCCAATGCCAGCGATGCGCAGCGCGATTTCCATGGTGCAGGTACCCGAATTGAAGGTGCGCACGGGACGCCCGCCGAAATACTCGGACAGCTGGGCTTCGAAGGCTTGCACTTTCGGGCCGCTGGTGATCCAGCCCGAGCGCAGCACCTCGCCGACGGCGGCGATGGTCGCTTCATCGATGGTGGGTTTGGAAAAGGGCAAAAAGGGCAGGGTAGAGGTCATGGGGCGCGGTTCTTGGGTCTGTATGGTATCAGGGTATCGGTGTCGCCGAGGCTGCCAGTTCGGTCAATACCGCCGGCAGGCATGGCTATTTTATATCGTCAGTATGGCGGCGCAGCCGGTTCGGCGGTGAAAAATCCTGCCGATGCGGGGGCGGGGCAAGCTGGCCGGGGACGCGAGCCGTACTGCCTCGCGTCCCTGTAAACATTTATTTGTTGGCAATGACCATGCGGCGCGCATCCTCGGCAACGATACGCATGGGCACGCCACGTTGTTGCAATTCCTTGTAACGGTTCAGGCTGATAATGGCCATGTCGTGCACGCCGGCATTGGCATCGTTCGTCCACTGCGTGATGAAAGGCTCGATGCTCGGGATGGACAGTTCGGGCTGCTGTTTCAGGCCAAACGTGAATTCATCCCAGTAATCGACGAGGATCACGGGCCGCTGCAGGTAATACGTCAGCGACTGTTCATAGATGCCGACCGAATAGAGCTTGGTATCGGCCTTCAGTTCGGCCTGGATCTGCGGCAGCATGTCGGTGCCGGCGCGGTTCTGTCCGTACAGTTCGGAGCCGGCCAGGATGCAGTGCGTGGCCAGGAAGCCGGCGCCGGCGATCGTCAGCACAGTCATGTCGCGGCGCAACTGGCGCGCATGCAGCAAGGCCAGGGCGCCGCCAGCGAGAGCGAAGAAGCCGGCCGCCATCAGCCATGGCTGATAACCCTTGAGCGCGATCAAGGCTTCCGCGTCGCGCGCGCTGGCCTTGCCGAAGGCGATCGGTCCGCCGATCAGGATGGCCGCGCCCAGCACGCACAGCAGGCCTGCGGCGAACAGGCGCTGGCGGCGCGAGGCCGATTCCAGGTACAGCGCCACCAGCAGTGCCAGCGCCGGGAAGATGGGCACGATATAGCCGGGCAGCTTCGAGGTGGAATAGCTGAAGAAGAAGAAAATGAAGACGGCCCAGACCAGCAGCATCAAGCGGGGCTGGAAGGCGCCGTGCTGGCGCTGGACGGCGGCGGCCAGGCTTTGCGGCAGCACGCCTATCCATGGCAGGATGCCGGGAATCAAGAGCACGAGGAAGTAGTACCAGGCGCCTTCGCGCTTGTGCCCCTTCATCAGGAAGCGCTGGAAATGCTCGTGAATGAAGAAGAAATGCGGCTGTTCCGGATTGCGCAGCGCCACCAGCACGAACCAGGGCGTGGCGATGGCAAAGAACACCAGCAAGCCCTTGACCAGGTGCAGACGCGTCCAGATGCGCCAGTCGCGCGCACACAGCGAATACAGCACCAGCACGGCGCCCGGCAGCACGATGCCGATCAGGCCCTTGGCCAGCACGGCCAGCGCCATGCCTGCCCAGCACACCAGCATCCAGTTGCGCCGCTCGGCTTGGGTCGCCTCGTCGCGCTGGGCGATCAGCAGGCTGGCCAGGGTAATCGTCATCATGCCCGACAGGCCCATGTCCAGCGAATTGATCTGGCCGGAAGCGAGCCAGAACAGGCTCGATGCCAGTACCAGGCCCGCGTACAGGCCCACGCGCGGACCGAAGACGCGCTTGCCGGCATACGCCGTCATGCATACGCCGATGATGCCGCACAGGCCAGTCCACAGGCGTGCCTGCCATTCGCCCAGACCGAAGGCGGCGAAGGTCAGCGCATTCATCCAGGTTTGCAGCGGCGGCTTTTCAAAGTACTTGATGCCGTTCAGGCGCGTGGTGATCCAGTCGCCCGTGACGAACATTTCGCGCGCCATCTCGGCGTAGCGGCCTTCGTCGGGCGGCACCAGGGTGCGCACGCCCAGCGCATACAGGGTGACAACGATGAAGATGCCCAGCAGGGACCACATCAGTACCCGGGAAGAGTGCAGCTCGTTGACATTGATTTTCATGCGGCCTTGCCTGCGGCCGGGGCCAGGATCAAGGCCAGAGTGACCTTGCGGCCTTCGCCCATCAGGATATTGTAAGTGCGGCAAGCGGCCTGGCTATCCATGCATTCGACGCCGATGCGGCGCATGGTCAGCGCGGCCGTCAGCTTCGGGTGCACGAAGCGCTGGCGCTCGCCCGTGCCGAGGATGACCACGTCGGGCGCATCGGCCAGGATTTGCGCGAAATGCGCCTCGTTCAATTGTTCGAAACTGTCCACTTCCCACGCCCGCGGCGGTGTTTCCGGCATGACGATCAGGCTGTAGTTGTACGGCTGGGCATTGATCTCGACGCCGTTTTCGTCATAGCCGGTGACAGTCTGGTATTGTTGGGTGCTGCTGGCGTGGAGTTTCATGGCGATATCGGGGCTGGTCGTGTCGGTTGATCGGTGCGCGCGCGGCCAAACTGGGTGCCGCGGCCAAGGGCGTAAGCATGCCATAAATGACAGAAAAGAGCGACTGAAAAGCAACATCCTTTCCAAATTGCAATGTTCGGCGCCACAGTGGCAATGCCTGCTTGCGCCATGGTAGTGCTGCAAGATTAAGGGAAGATGAAGATGGCGCCAGTCCGATTGTCCTCCGGAGGCGCCGGCGTGGCAGAATCGGCGTCAAATGCTGGGGTTGGCCATGTTTAATTTGATAAAATGGCCTGTTTTCGGCGAGAATGGTTGTTTTCGCCTTGCAGTCTTTCGCATCGCAGTTTCACGGGTTCATAGTTCTGGCGCGGCTATCATGCTGCAAGCTTAGGTCTCCGCGCCGCATCACGACAGGGATTTATTTTGCGACCGATTCAGAAATCGAATAAATTGGCGGACGTCTGCTACGACATCCGCGGCCCGGTCCTGGAAAAATCCAGGCAAATGGAAGAAGAAGGCCACAAGATCACCAAGCTCAATATCGGCAACCTGGCCGTATTCGGCTTCGATCCGCCCGACGAGATCGTGCGCGACATGATGCTCAACCTGCAGAACGCGGCCGGCTATACGGATTCGAAAGGCATGTTTGCGCCGCGCAAGGCCGTCATGCACTACACGCAAGGCAAGAATATCGCCGGCGTGACCATCGATGACATTTACCTGGGCAATGGCGCTTCCGAACTGATCGTCATGTCGATGAACGCCCTGCTCAACAGCGGCGACGAAGTGCTGGTGCCGGCGCCCGACTATCCGCTATGGACGGCTGCCGTCAGCCTGTCGGGCGGCAATCCCGTGCATTATGTGTGCGACGAGCAGAACGAGTGGTATCCCGACATCGAGGACATGCGCCGCAAGATCACGCCGCAGACCAAGGCGATCGTCGTCATCAACCCGAACAATCCGACGGGCGCGCTGTATCCGGTTTCCGTGCTGCTGCAGATCGTCGAACTGGCGCGCCAGCACCAATTGATCATTTTCGCCGACGAGATCTACGACAAGGTGCTGTACGACGAAGCCGAGCACGTGTCGATCGCCTCGCTGGCCGACGACGTGCTGTTCATTACCATGAACGGCCTGTCGAAGAATTACCGCTCCTGCGGCTACCGTTCCGGCTGGATGGTGGTCTCGGGCGAAAAGCGCCACGCAAAAGATTACATCGAGGGCCTCAACATGCTGGCCTCGATGCGGCTATGCGCCAACGCGCCGGGGCAGTTTGCCATCCAGACGGCGCTAGGCGGCTACCAGAGCATACAAGACCTGGTGGGGCCCGGCGGGCGCCTGTTGAAACAGCGCGACCTGGCGCACAAGCTGCTGACCGATATTCCGGGCGTCACCTGTGTCAAGCCGAAGGCTGCGCTGTACATGTTCCCGCGCCTGGACCCGGAGATCTACCCGATCGCCGACGACCAGCAGTTTGCCTATGAATTACTGGCCGAAGCCAAGGTCCTGATCGTGCAGGGCACGGGGTTCAACTGGATTGCGCCCGATCATTTTCGCGTCGTCTTCCTGCCCAACTCCGATGACCTGACCGAGGCCATGGGCCGCATTGCGCGCTTCCTCGAAGGTTACCGCAAGCGCCATAGCCGGGGCTGAACCGGCAGTAGCAATACCGATCAACCTGGCGCCGCCCAAGGGGGCGCCACTTATGAGCAGTCAAGCACAACTATGAAATCCATCAAGATCGGCCTGCTGGGCCTGGGCAACGTCGGTTACGGCACGTTCAGCGTCCTGAAACGCAACCAGGAAGAAATCAAGCGCCGCGCTGGCCGCGGCATTGACGTCGTCGCCGTCGCCGTGCGCGACGTGGCGCGCGCCGAAGCGCTGGTCGCCGGCGGCTGCAAGGTCGTCAATGACCCTTATCTGATCGTCAACGATCCCGAGATCGACATCGTCGTCGAACTGATCGGCGGCTACGACCTGTCGAGAACCCTGGTGATGCAGGCCATCGCCAACGGCAAGCACGTGGTCACGGCCAACAAGGCCCTGCTGGCCGTGCACGGCAACGAAATCTTCGCCGCCGCCCAGGACAAGGGCGTGATGGTGGCCTTCGAGGCGGCCGTCGCCGGCGGCATCCCCATCATCAAGGCGCTGCGCGAAGGCTTGACGGCCAACCGCATCGAATGGATCGCCGGCATCATCAACGGCACCACCAATTTCATCCTGTCCGAAATGCGCGACAAGGGCCTCGATTTCGCCACCGTGCTGAAGCAGGCGCAGGAACTCGGCTACGCGGAAGCGGACCCCACCTTCGACATCGAAGGCGTCGACGCCGCGCACAAGGCCACCATCATGTCAGCCATCGCCTTCGGCATCCCGGTGCAGTTCGACAAGGCCTACGTGGAAGGCATCAGCAACCTCAATGCCGTCGACATCCGCTACGCCGAGCAGCTGGGCTACCGCATCAAACTGCTGGGCATCACCAAGCGCGCCACCGTCAACGGCGTGGAAGGCATCGAGCTGCGCGTGCATCCGACCCTGATCCCGGCCAAGCGCCTGATCGCCAACGTGGAAGGCGCCATGAACGCGGTGCTGGTGCATGGCGACGCCGTCGGCGCCAGCCTGTATTCGGGCCGCGGCGCTGGCGCCGAGCCGACCGCCTCGTCGGTGATCGCCGACCTGGTCGACATCACCCGTCTGGCCACGGCCGATCCGGAACACCGCGTGCCGCACCTGGCGTTCCAGCCGAACGCGATGACCGATATCGCCATCTTGCCGATGTCGGAAATCACCACCAGCTACTACCTGCGCATGCACGTGGCCGACCAGCCGGGCGTGCTGGCCGACCTCACGCGCATCCTGGCCGAACGCGGCATCTCGATCGACGCCATGCTGCAAAAAGAGCCGGCCGAGGGCGAGACGCACACGGACATCATCATGCTGACGCACCAGACGCAGGAAAAGAACGTCACGGCCGCCATCGAGAAGATGGAAGCCCTCAACAGCGTGGTGGGCACGGTCACCAAGATCCGCCTGGAAAACCTCAGCTAAGCGTTTTCAGCGATCCATGCAAAACGGCGCCCGCGGGCGCCGTTTTTTTATGCGTAATGTCGTCGGATTACGCCGCCGTACCGACGGGGCCCACGTCCATGCCGTCATAGCTGGCCAGTTGGTTGTCCTGCGCAAACGCCATCAGTTCGCCATTGCGCGCGTGCAGGCTGTCGACGCCGTGCACTTCGGCTTTTTCCACGTGCAGCACCCACACGGGCGGTGCCGCCGGATCGTCGAGTTCCGGCTGGTACAGTTCCACGGGGCGGTAGCCCTGCAGCGCCAGCAAGGTGGCGGCCTGTTCCAGCGGTTCGGACGTGGGGTTGGTGAAGTAATAGCCCCACAGCAGCGGCTGGGACAAATCCCAGGGCGCGTTCTCGGCGATATTGGCAAACAGTTCGGTCACATCTTCTTTGGTCATCATGGCTGTGGGCTTTCTTTGAAATTTCAGGACGCGATCTTAGCATCGACTGGCGCTGCGCTGAAATGCACGCTGACTTTCAGACCGTGCCCATTCGCCGCCGTGGCTAGTTCCAGCCTGGCGCCGTGCAGGGCGGCGATGTCGCGCACGATGGCCAGGCCCAGCCCGGCGCCGCCCGGGTTGCTCTCGAGCGCCGCGCCAACCCGGTAGAACGGCGTAAATACGCGTTCGCGCTCGGCCGGCGGGATGCCCTTGCCGCTGTCCTCCACCTCCAGCACGGCGCCATGTTCGTGGCCGTTTCCTGCCTGCGCCGCGCGTACGCGCAAGACGACGCTGCCGCCTTGCGGGGTATAGCGCAGGGCGTTGTCGACCAGATTTGCCACCAGTTCGTGCAGCAGCAGGGCCTGGCCATGCACGGGCGCTTCGTCGGGCGCTTCCAGCGACAGGTCGATATGCTTGCCGACGGCAGCCATGGCCATTTCCAGTCCCACCTGCTGCGCCACGTCGCGCAGCGGCACGCTGTCCATGGCCAGGCTGTCGCCGCCATGCTCGATGCGCGCCAGCGTCAGCAGGCGGTTGGCCAGCAGCACGGTCGAATCGGTGGTGGCGGCAATCGAGCGCACGATGTCGCGCAGGGCGGCCATGTCCTGCGGCGCCGCACCCTGGCGGTCGCATTCGCGCAAGGCCAGTTCGGCCTGGGTTTTCAGCACCGTCAGTGGTGTGCGCAGCTGGTGCGAGGCGTCGGCGATGAAGCGGCGCTGGCTGGCGATCAGCTGCTGCAGGCGCGACATGGCGCCGTTCATGGCGCTCACCAGCGGGCGCATTTCCTTGTGCACCAGCGCGGGATCGACGTCCGACAGGTCGGACAGCGCGCGCGTCTCGACTTCCGTCTTCAGGCGCATCAGCGGCTGCAGCACCAGGCGCACGGCAAACCACACGAGGGCGCCCATTACCAGTATCATCGCCGCCTGCCAGCTCAGGGTGTCGAACAGGATCTGGTTCGACAGGCCGCGCCGCGCATCGAGCGTTTCGGCCACCTGGATCAGGGCGATGCCGCGCATCGAGTCGTCATACACGGGTTGCAGCAGCGCGGCAATGCGTATCGGCTTGCCGTGGTAGTCGGCGTGGTAGAAGCGCACCAGGGCCGGATAATTTTGCGAGCGGGGCACGTTTTTCGGCACGGGCGGCAAGTCGCCATAGCCCGATACCAGTTCGCCGTTGATGCCCGTGACCTTGTAGTAGATGCGGCCCAGAGTATCGGTCTCGAAACTGTCGAGCGCCACGTAGGGCACTTCGGCCACCACCTTGCCGCCGACGATGGAGACGCGCTCGGCCAGCGCGCGCGTCGACGCCAGCAGGGAGCGGTCGTAGGCCATGTCAGCCGCGTCGAGCGCGTTGCGGTACACAAAAACGGCATCGAGCAGCACCAGCATCACCAGCGGGATGAGCAGCCAGCGCAGCAGCTGGCTGCGCAGGCTGCCCAGCGGCCGGCCCGGCGCCCAGCGCCGGCGCAGGCGCTCGAACAGGGGCCGGCGTGGCGCGCGCACGGTCATTTTGAGGCGGCGGGTGCCATCGCGCTGCGCGGCTGCAGCAGGTAGCCGATGCCGCGCAGGGTGGTGATGACGGCGCCGTCGGGCGAACCGGTTTCCACGCCGCCTTCAACATTGCTTTCCAGCTTCTTGCGCACGCGGTGGATATACAGTTCGATGGCGTCCAGGTTGGCGTCGTCGGCCAGCGCGAAGACTTCATCGAACAGCTTTTCCTTCGATACGGCGCGCCCCGAGCGCGTGATCAGCGCTTCGAGCACGGCATGCTCGCGCGGCGTCAGGGCCAGCGCCGCGCCGCCATAGCTGAACATGCGCGTGACGGTGTCGAAACTGAGGGCGCCGCAGCTGTGCACGAGCGCTTCGTTGCCCTGGCTGCGGCGCAGCAGGGCTTTTACGCGCGCTTCCAGCTCGGCCAGCTCGAACGGCTTGGCCATGTAGTCGTCGGCGCCCAGGTTCAGGCCCTGTACCTTGTCATCGAGGCCGCCGCGCGCCGTGAGTATCATGACAGGAGTCTTGCCGCGCGTGCCGCCGCGCGCGCGCAGGCGGCGCAGCACGTCCAGGCCGTCCATCTTCGGCAGGGAGAGGTCGAGCAGCACCAAAGAATATTCCTGCGTGTGCAGCAGGGCGTCGGCATCGGCGCCGTTGTGGGCTGTCTCCACCGTCAGGTGCGCGTCGCGCAGGGCCTTGGCCAGCCAGTGCGACAGCTCCAGATGATCTTCCACTAATAATATGCGCATGGTCTCCGCCATTCGTTTGAATTGGTGCAGTGTAAGCCTGCCGGCGCCGCGCCGACAGGGGCGGCGATGAATATGTGTGTTCCCCTTGTGGCTGTCCGGCGACACCTGTCATGCTGAAAGCCAATTGAAAGGATCGCGCTCATATAGTGTGATCCTGATTCATGAAATTGATCAGGCATATCACCAATAACTATATCTAAGGGAGATACTTTACATGAAAAAAACTGCATTCTCGCTGGCCGCCCTGGCGGTACTCGCTGCTGCCGGCAGCGCTCAAGCCCAGTCGAACGTCACCCTGTATGGCCGCCTGGACGCGGGCATCAGCAACACCAGCAACGCCGGCCCGAACAAAAGCTCGATGACGCAGGTGAGCTCCGGCGGCATGAACACCTCGCGCTGGGGCATCCTGGGCAGCGAAGACCTGGGCGGCGGCCTGAAAGCCGTTTTCAATCTGGAAGGCGGCATCCTGGTCGATACGGGCGCGGCCGACGGCGCGCTGTTCAAGCGCCAGGCCAACGTGGGCCTGGAAGGCGCGTTTGGCCGCGTCGTGCTGGGACGCTCGTTCACCACCGTGTACGACTTCGTGCTGCCGTTCGACCCGATGGCCTATGCGCCGTTCTACTCGTGGGCCACTTCGGCCAACGCGACGGGCCCGAGCAAATACGGCATGACGACCGCTTTCGACAACATGGTCAAGTACTCGGGCAAGACGGGCGACTTCAGCTACGGCGCATCGTACGGCTTCGGCGAACAGTCGACGGGCAACTCGGACAGCGCCAAGCTGTCCACGGCCGTCACCTACAAGACGGGTCCTGTCAGCCTGCTGGCCACGTATGAACAGGTGAACGGCAACACCATCGCCGGCGGCGCGCGCGACAAGACCACCGTGTACCACCTGGGCGCCATGTACGACGACGGCCCGTGGAAGGTGCAGGCGGCGGCGCGCGACTACAAGCTCGATCCGGCTGCCTCCGGCAAGGCCGACGTGCGCGGCACCCTGTACTGGGGCGGCGTCAGCTACAAGACCACGCCGGTGATCACCCTGACGGGCGTGATCTACTATCAGGACGTGAAAAACGTGGCCACCAACCTCAATGCCGATCCGATCATGTACGTGGCGCGCGTGCGCTATGCCCTGTCCAAGCGCACCGACCTGTACGTGGCCGGCGCGTATGCCAAGGCCAAGCACAACCAGCTGGTCAGCCTGTCGCGCGACGATGCCGGTTTCGGCGACACACAGCGCGGCCTGATCGCCGGCATCCAGCACCGCTTCTAAGCCATGACGATGCCGCGCTCCCTGTTCCTGTCGCTGCTGTGCCTGCTGCCCGCCCTCGCGGCGGCGCAGGCGCAGGTGTCGGCCGAGTGCGTGGTGCCGTCCAAACCGGGCGGCGCCATGGACCTGACCTGCAAGCTGGCGAAAAAGGGCCTGGCGCAGGAGGGCGTGGCCGCCACGGCTGCGGGAGCGGCCATGCGCATCAGCTATCTGCCCGGTGGCATCGGCGCCGTCGCCTGGCATTCGATGGGCTCGCAGCGCCGCCGCGCGGAGCCGAATACCCTGGTGGCGTTTTCGGGCGGTTCGCTGCTCAATCTGGCGCAAGGCAAGTTCGGCAATGCGAAGGCGGGCGACGTGCGCTGGGTGGCGGCGCTGGGCGCCGATTACGGCATGATCGCCGTGCGCAGCGATTCGCCCTACAAGAACCTGGCCGACCTGATCGCCGCGTTGCGCCAGCATCCTGACAAAGTGCTGATCGGCGTCTCCGGCACCATCGGCAGCCAGGATTGGCTGAAGATGGCGCTGGTGGCGCGCCACGCCGGCATCGACCCGAAAGTGCTGCGCTTCGTCGCCCTCGAAGGCGGCGGCGAAGTATTTACGGCGATGCAGGCCGATTACGTGCAGGTGGTCTCGGGCGATACGTCCGAAGCGACCCTGAACGCCAGCGCCAATCACGCGCGCGTGCTGGCGGTGCTGTCGGAAAAGCGCCTGCCCGGCGTGCTGGCCGGCGTGCCGACGGCGCGCGAGCAGGGCGTCGACGTGGTCTGGCCCATCATCCGCGGCGTCTGGATGGGCCCGCAGGTGCCGGATGCGGACTACCAGCGCTGGGTGGCCACGTTCGAGCGCGCCATGGCCACGCCGCAGTTCGCCGGATGGCGCGCGCAGGCCGGCCTGTATCCATTCGCCCTGACGGGGCCGAAGCTGACCGCTTACGTCAGAAAAGCGGTCGACGAGTATGCGCGGCAAGCCACCGAACTCGGATTAATGCGCTGAACGGCATCACATTTAAAAAAACCTATTCATAGACGGAGACAACCCCATGCAAACCAAGACCCTGCTTCAAGCCGCCATAGCCACCGCGTTTGCCAGCCTGGCCGGCGCCGCCTTCGCGCAAGTGCCAGCCGGCTATCCGGCCGACTACCAGAAGATCATCGACGCGGCCAAGAAGGAAGGCAAGGTGGTGATCTACAGCGCCACCGACAGCAAGGCCGCCGCTCCGCTGATCAAGGATTTCAGCGCCCTGTATCCCGGCATTTCCGTCGAATACAACGACATGAATTCCACCGAAGTGTACAACCGCTTCATTTCCGAAGTAGCCGCCGGCGGCAACACGGCCGACGTGATGTGGTCGTCCGCGATGGACCTGCAGATGCGCCTTGCCTCGGACGGCTACGCCCTGAAATACAAGTCGGTCGAAGCGGCGAAGATTCCCGGCTGGGCCATGTGGGATGACCAGGCCTACGGCACCACGTTCGAGCCGGCCGCCATCGTCTACAACAAGCGATTGCTCGATCCGAAGGAAGTGCCGAAGAATCACGACGACTTCGTCAAGCTGATCGCCACGCCGAAATTCAAGGACAAGGTCACCACCTACGACATCGAAAAGTCGGGCGTCGGCTTCATGTTCATGGCGCAGGACGCGAAGGAATATCCGCAATTCCTGGCGCTGGAAAATGCGTTTGGTGCGGCCAAGGTGCGCGTGCAGTCGTCGACGGGCACCATGATGGAGCGCATCTCGTCCGGTGAAAACCTGATCGGCTACAACGTGCTGGGTTCGTATGCCCTGGTGCGCGCCAAGACCGACCCGTCGATCGGCGTGGTGCTGCCCAAGGATTACACGCTGATCCTGTCGCGCGTGCAGTTCATCAACAAGAACGCGAAGAACGTCAACGCCAGCAAGCTGTGGCTCGATTACATCCTGTCGCACCGCGGCCAGACCATCATCGCCAACGGCGCCAAGCTGTTCGCCATCCGCGCCGACGTCACGGGCGAAACTACGTCGGCGGAACTGATCAAGGAAATCGGCGCGGCCAACGTCAAGCCGATTCCCGTGCATCCGATCATCCTGCAATTTTTGGGACCAGCCAAGCGCATGGCCTTCCTGAAGCAATGGAAAGAAACAGCCGGCAAGAAGTAAAGCCGTCCTGGCCGTCCGCAGGCGCGTGCCCGCGGACGGATGCCGTACCCTTCATTCATTGGATTCATCATGCAAACTGCTATCTTGCCGCTGCCTGCACGGTCGCGCTCTCCCTTGTCACGCCTGAACTGGCCGCGCGGCGTGGTCGTGGCGATCACGCTGGTCGCCATCTTCCTGCCGTTGTTCCTGATTTTTTACCAGAGCTTTCTGAACGCGCCGTTCTTCATGCCGATGCGCGAATTCGGCTTTGACTCCTACCGTTTCATCTTCGATGATCCCGATTTCGCCATGGCCTTCAAGAATGGCCTGATGCTGGCCTTTGGCCTGACCGTCATCGCCGTGCCGCTGGGCGGCATGCTGGCCTTCCTGATGGTGCGCACGGACTTGCCGGGCCGCGGCTGGGTAGCGCCCATGCTGCTGGTGCCGATTTTTGTTTCGCCCATGGTGATGGGCTTTGGCTACGTCGTCTCGATGGGGCCCGTGGGCTTTTACTCGACCTGGGCCAAGGAGTTGCTCGGTTTCGTGCCCTGGAATATATATTCCTTTACCAGCATCGTCATCATCGCCGGCCTGACGCACGTGCCGCACGTCTACCTGTACGCCTCGTCGGCGCTGAAAAGCCTGGGCTCGGACGTGGAAGAAGCGGCCCGGGTGGCCGGCGCCTCGCCGATCCAGGTGATGCTGAACGTGTCGCTGCCGATGATCATGCCGGCGCTGGCGTATGCGGGCGTGCTGGTGTTCTTCCTCGGCTTCGAGGTGTTCGGGCTGGTGCTGGTGCTCGGCGATCCGGAAGGCCACCTGGTGCTGCCGACCTATCTGTACAAGCTGACGAACAAGCTCGGTACGCCGTCGTACCACCTGATGGCCGCCGTCGCCGTGTGCCTGGTGATGGTGACCATGCCGCTGGTGATGATACAGCGCTGGCTGCTGAAATCCGCCAACAAGTATGTATCGATCAAGGGCAAGGGCGCGCGCAGCAAGGCCATGCCGCTGGGCCGCTGGAAGTGGCTGGCGTTCGCCCTGCTGGCGGGCTGGCTGATCTTCACCATCATCCTGCCGTTGACGGGCATCGTGCTGCGCTCCTTCGTGCAGTACTGGGGCGAGGGCGTGCACCTGGCCGACGTATTGACCCTGCAGCATTTCCGCGACATTTTCGACCAGCCTTCGCTGGTGCGCGGCATCGTCAACACCATCCTGATCGGCGTCGTCGGCGGCGCGCTGGCCGTGGGCTGCTACAGCTTCATCGCGCTGGCCATGCACCGCAAGCAGGACGGCATCACGCGCCTGCTCGATTACAGCGTGCTGGTGCCGCGCGCCGTGCCGGGCCTCTTGGCCGGCCTGTCGTTCCTGTGGGTGTTCCTGTTCGTGCCGGCCTGGCTCGACGGCATATTGAAGGGCATGGACAACGGCGTGGCCCTGTGGCTCAGTGGTCATGTGATCCCCGTGCTGCGCGAAGTGCGCTCGACGATTTTCGCCCTGTGGCTGGCGTACTCGGTGGTGTGGATGGCCTACGGCATGCGCCTGATTTCCACCGCGCTGCTGCAGGTGGGCCCGGAACTGGAAGAGGCGGCGCGCGCTGTCGGCGCCAGCCGCGGCCAGGTGACGCGCGACGTCACGCTGCCGCTGATCAAATACGGCTTGCTGGGCGCCTGGCTGATGGTGTTCCTGATCTTCGAGCGCGAATACTCGACGGGCGTGTACCTGCTCTCGCCAGGCACGGAAGTGATCGGCGCCATGCTGGTATCGCTGTGGGCGGGCGGTTCGACCGACCTGGTGGCGGCCCTGTCCTTCATCAATATCACCCTGGTGGCCATCGGCCTGGGCATCGCCTTGCGTTTTGGCGTGAAACTCCATAATTAATAGAAGACTGAGACCACATCATGAATGAACTGACCGTCAATGAATTGCACCTGGACTACGGCACCGGCGCTGCCGCCAACCAGATCCTGAAAGGTGTCTCGATGCACCTGCAAAAAGGCGAAGTGGTCGCCTTGCTGGGGCCTTCGGGCAGCGGCAAGACCACCTTGCTGCGCGCCGTCGCCGGGCTGGAAAGCCCGAAGGCGGGCACGATCCAGATCGGCGAGCGCAATGTCTACGATGGCGCGAAACACTTCGAGATGCCGGCCGAGCATCGCAACCTTGGGCTGGTGTTCCAGTCGTACGCGCTGTGGCCGCACAAGACCGTGTTCGACAACGTCGCCTATGGCCTCAAGTTGCGCAAGATGGGCAGCACGGAGATCGCCGCGCGCATCAAGGAAGTGCTGACGCAGCTGGGCCTGGGGCACCTGGGCGAACGCTATCCGCATCAGCTGTCCGGCGGCCAGCAGCAGCGCGTGGCGATCGCCCGCGCGCTGGTGTACAACCCGCCCGTGATCCTGCTCGACGAGCCGCTGTCGAACCTCGATGCCAAGCTGCGCGAGGAAGCGCGCGCCTTCCTGCGCGAACTGATCGTGCGCCTGGGCCTGTCCGCGCTGATGGTGACGCATGACCAGGGCGAGGCGATGGCCATTTCCGACCGCATCTTGCTGCTCAATAACGGCAAGATCGAGCAGCAAGGCACGCCGCAAAGCATGTATGAAACGCCGGACACCCTGTTTACGGCCGAATTCATGGGCAGCAACAACCGTCTGCCGGGCAAGGTGGTGCAGCGCGATGGCAAGCAGGTGCGCCTGCTGGTCGATGGCGCTTCCCTGCAGGGCGTGGCGCGCGGCGCCAACGTGGGCACGGAAGTGACGACGATGATACGCGTCGAGGAAGTCAAGATCAGCGCCACGCAGGTGGACAACGCCATCGAATTGCCACTGCTGACCTGCATGTACCTGGGCGACCGCTGGGAGTGCCTGTTCGAACGGGGCGGCGCGGACAACATCAGCCTGCGCGCGTATTCGCGCCACAAGCTTGAGGCGGGCAAGTACTGGCTGCACATGCCGGCCGACAAGCTCTGGGTGTTTTAACGGTGGTGGGGTGGCCGGGGTCATCTACCCGCTTCGGCCCCCTTCCTGCATGCGGCGCCTTGCCGCATCGCCAGCGTTGCCCTCGGTAGGTGCCATGCTCATGTTGGTGCTGGCGGCCACAAGACCTTTCCTCCGGGCGCGCCCATCGCCACGGCCCTTCACGCGGCGCGCATGCCGGTGCCAGTATGGCTGATCGGCCCATTCTTTTCTCATGCTGCCAAAACAGCGCCGCCGGAGTTGAATCTGCCTGCGGGACTGGCATAAAGCAATCGCTCTGTATTGCCTTTGCTGCGCAGCCGCTTTAATTGCCGCCGACGCATGCAGGTGCATTGCCGTCGCCATGTGCTGGCAATATGTCGATAGCGGTTGTTTTGGGTTTTCCGTCTCGGAGGCGCGAGGGGCAATCATGCCCGATGGGCGCGCTTGCCACGCTGCTGCGCCACGCAGCAGGTTTTATCTAAAAACAACGCTCTGAAGGTAGGCATGCGCAGCTTGTTTTGCTTATTGATAAAAATATACCATTTCCTGGAATGCCGGCGGTTTGCGGAAGAGTGCCGATTTCCATTGGACGATAATGGATGGGAGTGTTACAAATAGTAACTGGAACGGGGCATTCTTTAAAACGTAATTTTTGTATTTGTATTTAAAAAGTTGCTTCACGGCCATTTATTTTAGTTATTTTTACTTCCTTCGTTTATAATTTGAAAAGAACGCCGGCGGGGCTTTTTGCGCAGTTTTGACGTGAGTTCGCCCTTTTTTTGAGCTCAGGAAAATGCATATGTGCACCGATGGTGTCCGTTTTTCAATTATCAGACATGCCGCCTGGGCGCCAGGCCTGGAAGCACCGGAGCAATGGCAAGCGTGGGCGCAAAGCACCTTGCCCGTCGCGTCGATAGCCGTCGCCGGCGAGCCTGGCGTGCGCGCGATGGCGCCGATGCTGCGCCGCCGTGCTGGCCAGTTGGGCAAGATGGCGCTCGAGGTGGCGTACACTTGCCTCGGCGAACAGCGCGATATTCCGCTCGTCTTCTGTTCTCGTCATGGCGAGGTGGCGCGCGCCGTCGAACTGCTGTCGGCGCTGATCCAAGGCGAACCCCTATCGCCGACGGCGTTCGGCATGGCCGTGCATAACGCCAGTGCCGGTCTGTTTTCCATCGCCCGCGCCGATACGGCGAATCAGTTGGCCATTGCCGCCGGTGCGGCCAGCCTTGAGGCTGCGGTGATTGAGGCGTGCGGCTTGCTGGCCGATGGCGCGGCGCAGGTATTGCTTGTGCTGGCGGAGTGTCCCTTGCCGGATCCATTCGAGGCCTTTGAAGATTGCCATGAGCAGCCGCATGCGTTTGCCTGGCTGCTGCAGGCTGAGGCAGACCCTGGCGCCGCTTTTAGTTTGACGTGGCGCGCACGCGGCAGCGATGACGCGTTGGCGGTGGACTCTGGCGGCATGCCTGGCAGCTTAGCCGTGTTGCGATTCATGCTCGGCGGGATCCGCACGTTCGAGCATGCGGCCAACCGCCAGGCATGGCGCTGGAGCCGCCATGCGTAAGCTGGAGGCTGTCCGCACCGGTATATCGATAGGCTGGCGTACCATCGCGACCGCGGTCAGTTTTGCCACCTTCGGTCTTGGTGGCTTGCTGCTGCGCGTGCTGGTGTTCCCCGTGCTACAGGTGCTGGTGTGGCGGCGCGAGACGCGCATTGCGTGCGCGCGCTTCATCATTCGCTGGAGTTTTCGCCTGTATATCGGCCTGATGCGTTTTCTCGGCGTGCTGCGCTATGACTTGCGCGGCCTGGACAAGCTGGAGCGGGGCGGCTTGCTGATCCTGGCCAATCACCCGACCCTGATCGACACGATTTTCCTGATGGCGTATGTCAAGCAGGCCGATTGCATCGTCAAGTCCGATTTGTGGAACAACGCGTTTACGGGCGGTCCCGTGCGCGCGGCAGGCTATATCAACAACACGGGCGGCGCCGAACTGGTGGACGCCTGCCTGGCATCGCTGGCGCGCGGCAATAACCTGATCATTTTCCCGGAAGGCACGCGCACGCCATACAGCGGCGAGGTCGTCCTGAAGCGGGGCGCGGCCAATATCGCCGTGCGTGGCCGCCGTGACGTCACACCCGTGCTGATCCGTTGCCTGCCCAGGACCCTGGGCAAGGGCGAGCCGTGGTGGCGCGTGCCGGCCCGCCGCGCGCATTTCGAGATCGCCGTGGAGGACGATCTGGCGATCGACGAGTTTACCGGCGGTGGCGCCAGCGACGTGATGGCGGCGCGTACCTTGACCACTCATTTGCAACATTACTTTAGCGGGAAACAGGAACAACATGCTTGAACAAGAAGTGAAGGAACTGATCATCGAGGCGCTGCAGCTGGAAGATATGAGCGCTGCCGATATCGATACGGATGCGCCCCTGTTTGTCGAGGGCCTGGGACTCGATTCGATCGATGCGCTGGAACTGGGCGTCGCCCTGCAAAAAAAATACGGTATTTCCCTGTCGGCCGATTCGGCCGATACGCGCCGCCACTTTGCCTCGGTACGGGCGCTGGCGGCGCTGGTTGACACTCACAGAAAGAAGTAAGGAGCAGCAAAATGGTAGATATGAGCGCAATGAACCGCGAGGAACTGTACGCATGGGTAGTGCAGCTGCTGGCCGAGATGTTCGAACTGGATCCGGCGGCGCTGACGCCGCAGTCGAATCTGTATGCTGAACTCGATATCGACAGCATCGACGCGGTCGACTTGGCGGTCAAGCTGAAGCAACTGACGGGCAAGCGCCTGCAGCCGGAAGTCTTCAAGACCATCCGCACCATCGACGATGTGGTCGAAGCGCTGCGCGCGATGTCGGTGTCGGAACAGGCGGCATAACGCGTGCTGCTCAATGCCGTCGCGTTGCTGCTGACCGTGCTGTATCCGCTGGCGATCTGGTTCGGTCACGGCCAGGTCGAGCCGCGCTGGCTGGCGCTGCTGCTGTTGCTGGCCGTCGCCTGCCGCCTGCCCGCGCTGAAGCTGAAGCTGCAGCGCGCCGCGCGCTGGTCAGTGGCCGCCGCCCTGCTGTTGGCCGCCATCGCCCTGTGGAGCAACCTGCTGTTGCCGCTGAAACTGTATCCGGTGCTGGTCAACGTCGTCTTGCTGGCCACCTTCGGCTACAGCCTGTGGGCGCCGCCATCCGTGGTGGAGCGCCTGGCGCGCCTGCGCGAGAAGGACTTTCCGCCGGCGGCCGTGCGCTACACGCACCGCGTGACGCAGGTTTGGTGCGTTTTTTTTATCGTCAATGGCGGCATCGCGCTGGGCACGGCGCTGTGGGCCAGCGAGGCCGTCTGGTCGCTGTATACGGGCGTCATCGCCTATATCCTGATGGCCCTGTTATTTGGTGGCGAGTATCTCGTCCGCCTGCGTTTTAAGCGTTTGCACCATGCCTGAAGTCCTCATGCCGGAAACCCATTCTCCGATTGATTCCCTTGCCCGCCTTGCGCTGGCCATGCATGGCCGTAGACCAGCCATGCTGGTCGGCTGGCGCGATGGCGACGTGCTCGATCGCGCGCATTTTGTCGCGCGCATGGAGGCGTGGGCCGGCTTGCTGGAGCACCAGGCAGGCCGCCATTTTGCCTTGTACCTGGATGACAGCATCGAGTTTGGCGCCGCCTTGCTGGGCGCCTGGCAGGTGGGCAAGACCATCTGGCTGACGGCCGATACGCTGCCTGCCAGCTGCGCCTCGCTGGCTGCATCCGTGGATGGTTTCCTGGGGCAGTTCCCGGCCGCGCATGCGCCGTTGCCCCTGCCTGCCGACAGCCTGGCCGAGCGCGCATGGGCAGTGCTCGCTGACGATTTTCCGGCGCTGGTGGTGCATACCTCCGGCAGCACGGGCGCGGCGCAAGCCATGCCGAAAAAAATCTCGCAGCTGGCCAGCGAGGTAGCCACGCTGGAGCAGCTGTTTGGCGAGCACGCCGATGGCGCAGCCGTCGTCGCCACCGTCACGCACCAGCATATCTACGGCTTGCTGTTCAAGGTCCTGTGGCCGCTGGCTGCCGGGCGTGCCGTGCATGCGCACAGCGTGGATTACCCGGAACAGCTGGCCGCCTTGCTGGCGCGCGGTCCGTGCGTGCTGGCCGCCAGTCCCGCGCACCTGAAACGCCTGCCGGAACACATCGACTGGTCCGGCGCCCGCGCGCAGCTGCGCGCCGTGTTTTCCTCGGGCGGGCCGCTGGCCCTGGACAGCGCGCTGGCGGCGGGGCATTTGCTGGGCCGCGTGCCGCGCGAAATCTATGGCAGCTCGGAGACGGGCGGCGTGGCCTGGCGCCAGCGTACGCCGGAGCGACCTGACGACGAGAGCTGGCAAGGCTTTCCTGGCGTGGACTGGCGCTTGCTGGACGACGGCGCGCTGGAAGTGCGTTCGGCGCACCTGGCCGATGATGGCTGGCTATGCCTGGCCGACCGCGCGCGGCAAACGGCGCCAGGACGCTTCCAGCTGCTGGGCCGCAGTGACCGCATCGTGAAGATCGAAGAAAAACGTATTTCTCTCAATGCCATCGAAGCGGCATTGCTGGCCACACCGCTGGTGCTGGACGCGCGCGTACTGCTGTGCGATGCGCCGGCTGGCGAGCGTCAGAAAGTGGCCGCCTTTATCGTCTGCAGCGCTGCCGGCCGGGCGCTGCTCGACGCGGAAGGCAAGCTGGCACTGAACCGCCAGCTGCAAACGGCGCTGGGCGGCCAGGTCGACGCCGTTGCCTTGCCGCGCCGCTGGCGCTACCTGGAACAACTGCCTATCAATGCGCAGGGCAAGACGACGCAGGCGCTGCTGCTGGCCTTGCTGGCGCAGGTGGACAAGCCACCCCGCTTGCCGCACGTGCAGCTGATCGAACGTTCGGCCGAAGGCGAAACGCCGCGGTTGCTGTTCGAGCTGCGCGTGCCCGCGAACCTGTTTTATTTCGATGGCCATTTCACGGGCGCGCCCTTGCTGCCCGGCGTGGTGCAGGTGGAGTGGGCGCTGCATTTTGCGCGCCAGCATCTGGCGCTGCCCGCGCGGTTCCGCGCCATGCATGCCCTGAAATTCCAGCAGCCGGTGCTGCCGGATCGGCCGGTGCGGCTGGCGCTCGAGTATGACGCGCTCAAGGCCAGCCTGCAGTTTCGTTATCTGTCGGACGCCGGCCAGCATGCCAGCGGCCGCATCCTGTTTCACCCGAATACCGCTGCCGTTCCCGGTGGCGGCGCCGATACACCCATTCCAGCAGCGAGCGCATGTTAGATAAAAAATTCTCACCCGAACGCCAGACCGCCTTTGCCGCCCGTTTCGAGGCGCAAAAAATCGCTTTCGGTCCCGTCGTCTTTCAATGCGTGCGCTATGCCTGGAAGCGCGGCATGCTGCAGGCGCTGGCCGACACGGGCCACAGCGGCCTGACGGTTTCCGACATGGCCGCCAGCGGTCGCTGGACGGAATATGCGTTGAAGGTGGCGCTCGAATCGTGCCTGTCGGCCGGTGTCGTCTCGCTGCGCGATGGCGCATACGTGCTCGACAAGGTAGGTTTTTGCATGCTGACGGACAGCATCACCCAGGTCAACCTGGACTTCATGCATGACGTCTGCTACCAGGGCTTGTTTGACCTGGACCGTTCGCTTGACGCCGAGCAGCCATTGGGACTGGCCGCGCTGGGCGACTGGCCCACGCTGTACCAGGGTCTGTCGGCGCTGTCGGAACCGGCCAAGGGCAGCTGGTTCGCCTTTGACCACCACTATTCGGACACCTCGTTCCCCGAGATTTTCCCGGACGTCTTCGCCACGGCGCCGCGCCGCATCATGGATATCGGCGCCAATACGGGCAAGTTCGCCAGCGCGGCGCTGGCCTACCGTGCGGGCGTGGAACTGCATCTGGTCGACCTGGAGCGCCAGCTGGCGGTGGCCGACCGCACATTGACCGACGCGGGCGTGCGCGAGCGGGCCCATTTGCACGCCTGCGACCTGCTCGACGATACGGCGCCGCTGCCGGCCGGCATGGACCTGATCTGGATGAGCCAATTCCTCAGCTGCTTTTCCGAGCCGGCCATCGCCAGCATTTTGCGCCGCGTGGCGCAGGCGCTGGGACCGAACGGCCAGGTGCTGATCATGGATACCTTCTGGGACCGCCAGCAATACGATATCGCCGCCTACTGCCTGATCAACACGTCGCCGTACTTCACGGCCATGGCCAGCGGTAACAGCAAGATTTACCAGAGCGCCGACTATATCCGCCTGGCGCAGGAGGCCGGCCTGGAGTTGTTGACCACGCGCGACGGCATCGGCTATTGTCATTCACTGCTGCGCTTTGGCCGCGCCGGAGCCGGCAGTGACTGAAGTGCGTTTTCAACCCTGCATCGTGATCCCCGTGTTCAATCATGAACACGCGATCGGCGCCGTGGTGCAGCGCCTGCTGCCGCATGGCGTGCCGCTGATCCTCGTCGACGACGGCAGCGCCGGCGCCGGCGCGCGCACCCTGGATGCACTGGCCGCCGCGCACCCGTCGCGCGTGACCCTGCTGCGCCATGCGCACAACCAGGGCAAGGGCGGGGCGGTGCTGACGGGCTGCCGCCACGCGCATGCGCGCGGCTACAGCCATGCGCTGCAGATCGACGCCGACGGCCAGCATGAAACGGACGATGTGCCGCGCTTCCTGGCGCAGGCGCAAGCCACGCCGGCGGCCGTGGTGATCGGCTATCCCGTGTACGATGAATCGGTACCCAGGGCGCGCTACTATGGCCGCTATGCGACGCATATCTGGGTATGGATCAATACCCTGTCGCTGCAGATCCGCGACTCCATGTGCGGTTTTCGCGTCTATCCGCTGGCGCCGCTGACGGCGCTGGCGCAGCGTGGCGTGCTGGGGCAGCGCATGAATTTCGATACCGATGTGCTGGTGCGCCTGTACTGGGATGGCCTGGAGATGGAAAATCTGCCGACGAAAGTGGGTTACCCCAGCGACGGCGTCTCGCATTTTCAGCTGTGGCGCGACAACGTGCTCATTTCGCGCATGCATGCGCGTCTGTTTTTCGGCATGCTGTGGCGCGCACCGCGCCTGCTGGCCCGCCACTGGCGCGCGCGATGACGGCAGCGTCGCAGCAGCCGCGCGGACACTGGTCCGGCTTCAATGAAGTCAGCTTCGTGGCCGGCATGCGCCTGCTGTTCTGGATCTGCCGCGTCTTCGGCCGCTGGCCTTTCCGCATCGTGCTGTACCCGGTGCTGGCCTGGTACGTGCTGACCAAGCCGCGCGCGCGCCGCGTGTCGCGCAGCTACCTGCGTCGCGTCGCGGCCTGCGGCGGTCCGGCAAACCTGAGCGTGCTGCGGCACTTCGCCACGTTTGCCGAAACCATCCTCGACAAGATGCTGCTATGGGGCGGGCTGTACGACACGCACAGCGTGAGCCTGCACGGCGTCGATGGCGAAGAGGGCGTCAACCGCTGCCTGGACGAGGGGCGTGGCGCCTTGCTGATCTGCGCCCACCTGGGCAACCTGGATTTGTGCCGCGTGCTGTCGCAGCGCAATGCGCGCCTGAAGCTGACGGTGCTCGTGCACACGCGCCATGCGCAGGCGTTCAACCGCATGCTGGAGCGCCTCAATCCCGACAGCCAGCTCAATCTGATGCAGGTGACGGAAATCACGCCTGCCACGGCCATGCTGCTGGCGGAAAAAGTGGCGCAGGGCGAGTTCGTGGTGATCGCCGGTGACCGCGTTTCCGTCTCGCCCCAGCCGCGCGTGGCCGTGGCGCCATTCCTGGGCCAGCCGGCCGCCTTCCCGGTCGGTCCGTATGTGCTGGCCAGCGTGCTGCAATGCCCCGTGTATTTGCTGTTTTCGACGTGCACGGGCCAGCGCCCCGAGGTGCACTTCGAACTGTTCCGCGAATCTCTGCACCTGCCGCGCAAGGCGCGCGAGCCGATGCTGGCCGAACTGGCGGCCGCCTATGCCGCGCGCCTGCAGCACCACTGCCTGCGCGCGCCGCTCGAATGGTTCAACTTCTACGATTTTTGGCAACTCCCCGATACTTCAAGACTGGATACTCCCGATGCACCTCGCTGACCTGAAAAACACCCGGCGCGCCGTCCGCTTCGACCGCGAACGCCTGCGCATCGAAGACATTACCGACATCGCGCATGGCCGGGCCAGCGCCGAACTGTCCAGCGACCCCGTCTTTCTGGCGGCGATCGCGCGCGGCGCCGATTTTCTCGACCGCCTGCTGCGCGAGGACGGCACCATCTATGGCGTGACCACGGGCTACGGCGATTCCTGCACCGTGACCGTGCCGCCGGAACTGGTGGCCGAGCTGCCGCACCACCTGTACACCTATCACGGCTGCGGTCTGGGCGAATTCTTCACGCCGGCGCAGACGCGCGCGATCATGGCCACGCGCCTGGCGTCGCTCTCCAAAGGTTTTTCCGGCGTCAGCGTGGAACTGCTGGCGCAGATCGCGCGCCTGCTCGATGCGGGCCTGCTGCCGTTGATCCCGTCGGAAGGCTCGGTCGGCGCCAGCGGCGACCTGACGCCGCTGTCCTACCTGGCGGCGGTGCTGTGCGGCGAACGCGAAGTCTGGCGCGATGGGGTACACGTGCCGGCGGAACAGGCGCTGCGCGAAGCGGGCATCACGCCGCTGCGCCTGCGTCCGAAGGAAGGCCTGGCGATCATGAACGGCACGGCCGTCATGACGGCGCTGGCCTGCCTGGCGTATGAGCGCGCCGAGTATCTGACGCGCCTGACGACGCGCATCACGGCCATGGCCTCGTTTGCGCTCGATGGCAACGCGCACCACTTCGATGAAACCCTGTTCTCCGTCAAGCCGCATCCCGGCATGCAGCAAGTGGCGGCCTGGCTGCGCGCCGATTTGCCCACCGATAGCTGGGAACGCAACGGCAAGCGGCTGCAGGACCGCTATTCGATCCGCTGCGCGCCGCACGTGATCGGCGTGCTGGCCGACGCCTTGCCGTGGCTGCGTTCGTCGATCGAGAATGAACTCAATAGCGCCAACGACAATCCCATCATCGACGCCGAAGGCGAGCGTGTGCTGCATGGCGGACATTTCTACGGCGGCCATATCGCCTTCGCCATGGACAGCATGAAGAATACGGTGGCCAACCTGGCCGACCTGCTGGACCGTCAGATGGCCTTGCTGGTCGACAGCCGCTACAACCAGGGCTTGCCGGCGAATTTATCGGGTGCTACCGGCCCGCGCGCGGCCATCAACCATGGCCTGAAGGCATTGCAGATCAGCGCCTCCGCCTGGACGGCCGAAGCGCTGAAGCTGACCATGCCTGCCTCGGTTTTTTCACGTTCGACCGAATGCCACAACCAGGACAAGGTCAGCATGGGCACCATCGCCGCACGCGATTGCCTGCGCGTGCTGGAACTGTGCGAGCAGGTCGCCGCGGCCCTGCTGATTACCGTGCGCCAGGGCGTCTGGCTGCGTTGCAAGGTCAATCCCGACGTGCAGCCGCAAGCAGCGCTGGCGGCGATGATGGAGGCGCTGGCCGCCGATATCGCGCCCGTCGAGGAAGACCGCCGGCTCGACCCGGAACTGCGCGTGCTGCTCGAACGCATGCGCGCACAAGCCTGGCCACTGTACGGAGCCGGAAATGACTGAGACGCATAAAGTGCGCGGCAGGAAGGCCGCGCCCAGCCGCTGGCACGCCGAAGTGGAGATGCAGGTGCAGTTCTTCGACCTCGACCCGATGGAGATCGTCTGGCATGGCCGCTACGTGAAATACCTCGAAGTGGTGCGCTGTGCGCTGCTCGACAGCATCGGCTACAACTATGTCGACATGAAAGCGTCCGGCTATGCCTGGCCCGTGATCGACATGCACTTGCGCTATGTGGCGCCAGCCACCTTTGGCCAGCGCCTGACCCTGCGCGCCGACCTGGTGGAGTGGGAAGACCGCCTGAAGATCGAGTACCTGGTCAGCGACAGCGCGACGGGCAAGCGCCTGAACCGCGCCAGCACGACACAGGTGGCCGTCGATATCGCCAGCGGCGAGATGTGCTTTGCCTCGCCGCCCATCTTGTTTGAAAAATTGGGATTGAAGGCCGTATGAAAAAACAATTCAAAATCCTGCTGGCGGGCCTGTGCCTGTTGGCGATGACGCCGCTGCACGCGGCCGCGCCGGTAGCGAAGATCGAGGCCATGCTGGCCAAGCCGCAGCAGCTGTGCGGCCGTTTCGACCAGAGCAAGCAGCTGGCCGGCATGAAGAAGGCGCTGGCGTCGAATGGCCGCTTTTGCGTGGTGGCCGGCAAGGGCGTCCTGTGGCGCACCTTGCAGCCGTTTCCGAATACCCTGCGCCTGACGCGCGACGAGATCGTGCATTTCCAGGGCGAGCGCGTGGCCATGCGCCTCGACGCGAAGACGGAGCCGGTGGTCAAGATGATCAACAGCGTGCTGTTTTCGCTGCTGGCCGGCGACCTGGCGCAACTCGACACGCTGTTTGAAGTGGACGGCAGCATCGATGGCGGCACCTGGCAGGTGGCGCTGAAGGCGCGCCAGCCGGCGCTGGCCAAGGCCATCGGCAGCATCCGCCTCGATGGCGGCGCCTTCGTGAAAAATATCAGCATCAGCGAGGCGAGCGGCGACCGCACCAGCATCGTGTTCTCGGCGATTGAGACGGGACCGTCCGCCATCACGGCGCAAGAGGCGGCCCTGTTTTGAACGCACTGACGAAGCGCGGCCGCAACGCCGGACGCCTGCTGGCCATCGCCTGGGCGCTGGTGGTGGCGCTGCTGCTGGCGCATAACGCCTATCTGTGGCTGGGCAAGCGCATCGCGCCCGAAACCGACATTCTCGCCTTGCTGCCGGTGCAGGAGCGCGATCCGGTGCTGCAGGCGTCGTTTACGCACATGGTCGACGCGGCGCAGCAACGCGTGGTGGTGCTGGTCGGCGCGCCCGACTGGGCCGATGCGAAGCGAGCGGCCGATGCCTACAGCGCCGTGCTGGCGCGCCATGCGGGCCTGTTCCGGTCCACGCCGCTCGACGAGCAGACGCAGAACGACTGGCTGGCGCTGTTCCAGCAGCATCGATTGACCTTGCTGACGGCGCCGCAGGAAACGCAGCTGCGCCAGGAGACGCCCGCATTCTGGCGCGATTCGGCGCTCAGTCAGCTCTACAGCCCGTTTGGTGGTCCGAAGCTGGGCGCCTGGCAGGACGATCCGTTTGGCCTGTTTGGCGGCTGGGTGCAGGAGCGTGCGCAGGAAACGCCCGTGCGTCCGCGCGACGGCCATTTGTTCGTCGCCGACGGCGAGCGCCAGTATGTGCTGCTGCCGATGACCTTGAGCCTGCCCGCTTTTTCGCTGGGCGCCCAGGAAAGCGTGTTGCCCGTGCTGGCGCAAGCCGAGGCGGCGGCGCGGCAAGCCGTGCCCGGCGTGGAAATCATCAGCGCCGGCGTGATCCTGCATGCGGCGGCGGCCAGCAGCCAGGCGGCGGGCGAAATGTCGACCATCGGCCTGGGCTCCCTGGCCGGCATCATCCTGCTGACGTGGTTCACCTTCCGCTCATTCAAGCCGATCTCGCTGATCCTGCTGTCGATCGGCATCGGCTGCCTCGGTTCCCTGTCCGTGTGCTGGCTGCTGTTTGGCAAAATACACCTGATGACATTGGTCTTTGGCGCCAGCCTGATCGGCGTGGCGCAGGATTACGGCATCTATTTTCTATGCAACCGCCTGGGCGCCGACCCGGCGCTCGATTCGCGCACCTTGCTGCGCCGTCTGCTGCCGGGCCTGTGCCTGACCTTGCTGGCCGCCGTCATCGGCTACATGGGCCTGGCACTGACGCCATTCCCCGGCTTGCGCCACATGGCCGTGTTTTCTGCCCTGGGCCTGGTGTTTGCCTGGCTGACGGTGGTGTGCTGGTTCCCCGCGCTGATAGGTGGCGGCACCTTGAAGAGCGGCGCGCTGGTCAGGCAGTATGGCGCGGCGCGCGCGCGCTGGCCGCTGTTGCGGGCCAACCGCGCCACCCTGATTGGCGGCGTGCTGTTTGCCCTGTTTGCGCTCTTCGGCATCAGCCGCCTGGGCGTCAACGACGATATCCGTCTGCTGCAAACGCCGCCCGCGCACCTGATACGCGACCAGATCAAATTGAGCAAATTGCTCGATGGGCCCACGCCGGTGCAGTTTTATCTCGTGCGCGGCGATAGCGCGGAAGCCTTGCTGCAGCGCGAGGAAGCGTTGAAACAGCGCCTGCTGCCGCTGATCGCGCAAAAGCACATCAGCGGCTATCAGGCCATGTCGAACTGGGTGCCATCGCTGCGGACGCAGGCGGCGCGCCGGGCCTTGCTCGACACGGCCATCCTGCAGCCTGGCGCCGCGCTCGACTTGCTGGCGCAGTCGGTCGATGAAGGTCCCGAGTGGGCCGGCAAGGTACGTGCGCAGTTGGCGCAAGCCGGTGCGCCGCTGTCGATCGATGCCTTCCTGAAGGTGCCGGCCAGCGAGCCATGGCGCCATCTGTGGCTGGGCAAGGTGGAAGGCGGCCATGCCTCCATCGTCGCCTTGCGCGGCATGCAGTACGCGGCCATCCCGCTGCTGGCGCAGGCGGGCGAGGGCATGCCCGGCGTGCAGTGGGTCGACAAGGTGAGTGAAATTTCCTCGGTGCTGGGCCGCTACCGCGTCTACATGGGCGCCGTGGTGCTGGGGGCCTATCTGGTGGTCTTCGGCTTGCTGCTGCCCCGTTACCGGCGCCGCACCTGGCGCGTGCTGGCGCCCACGGCGCTGGCCAGCGTGGCGGCCCTGGCCTTGCTGGGCTACCTGGGCATGCCGCTGCAGCTGTTCCACGTGCTGGCGCTGATGCTGCTGCTGGGCGTGGGCGTCGATTACGGCATCTTCATGCAGGAGCACCCTGACCGCCGCAACGACACGCCATGGCTGGCCGTGGGCCTGTCGGCAGCCAATACCATTCTGTCTTTCGGCTTGCTGGCGCTGAGCAAGACGGCCGCCCTGCAGGCATTTGGCCTGACCATGCTGATCGGCACGGCGCTGGTATGGCTGCTGTCGCCGTGCTTTGCCGAAGCCGATCACCGTAGCGCGGCCGATGCCGCAGGAGAAATCTGATGTTTTTGCACTGTCAACGATGGGCGCCGGCACTGCTGCTGGCACTGGCCGGCTGCGCCAGCGTGCCGCCTTCGGCACCGGCGCGCCTGGGCCTGAAACTGGCGCCGCAGGCGCTGGGCGCCACGGTCAGCGTGCAGCAGCACCTGGTCGTCGAACGGGCGGGCCGCATCGACGAACTCGATGCGGCGCTGGAAGTGGAACCGTCGCATCTCGACCTGGTGGGACTGGCGTTCGGCCAGCGCGTGCTGTCGCTGCATTACGACGGCAAGGACATGACCTCGTGGCGCCACCTGATGCTGCCGGCGCAGGTGCGCGCCGAGGACGTGCTGGAAGACATGCAGCTGACCCTGTGGCCGCGCGAGGCGATCGCGCAAGCCCTGCCGGCCGGCTGGCGCATCGAGGACAGCGGCTTGCGCCGCACCCTGTTCCTGCATGACGAGGCGGTGACGGTGATCGACTATAGCGGCATGCCGCGCTGGAGCGGCACGGTGGTGCTCGACAACCTGCGCTACCGCTATCGCCTGACGATACAGAACGCCCCGGAAGGAAGCTGAATGACCGGCCTGACTGTGTACCTGAATGACTGCGGCATCGTCTGCGCGCTGGGCGCCGGCCGCGAAGAAGTGCGCGCGCGCCTGTTTGCCGCGCACAGCGGCGTGGTGTCCGTCGATACCTACACGCCGGGGCGCATGCTGCCGCTGGGCGTGGTCGACGCGGCCTTGCCATCGGTGGCGCATCACGGCCTCGCCGCGCGCAGCCGCAACAACCGGATGGCGCTGGCGGCGCTGGCGCAGATCCGCCCCGCCGTGGAGCAGGCCATCGCCCGTTACGGCGCGCACCGCGTGGCCGTGGTGATCGGCACCAGCACGTCGGGCATCGCCGAGACGGAAGGCGCGATCGGCCAGCATGTGGCGGGCGACGGCTTGCCGGATGCCTTCCACTACGGCCAGCAGGAGATGGCGTCGCCGGCGCTGATGCTGGCAGGGGAACTGGGCATCGACGGCCCGGCCCTGGTGCATTCGAGCGCCTGTTCGTCGAGCGCCAAGGCGATGGCCAGCGCGGCGCGCCTGATCCGCATGGGCCTGTGCGACGCCGTGCTGACGGGCGGCGTCGATACACTGTGCGGCTTTACCGTGGCCGGTTTTTCCGCGCTGGCGTCCGTCAGCGCGCGGCGCTGCAATCCGTTCGGCGCGAACCGCGACGGCATTAATATCGGCGAGGGCGCGGCCCTGTTCCTGATGACGGCGCAGCCGGCTGCAGTGGCCTTGCGCGGCTGGGGTGAATCGTCCGACGGCCACCACATGTCGGCGCCCGATCCTGCAGGCGGCGGCGCGCGGCTGGCCATCGCCCAGGCACTGGCGCGCGCCGGCATCGCGGCGTCGCAAGTCGACTATGTGAACCTGCACGGCACGGCCACGCCGCAAAACGATGCGATGGAAGCGCGCGTGGTGTCCGACCTGTTCGGCGCCACGGCGATGAGCAGCTCCACCAAGCCGCTGACAGGCCATGCGCTGGGCGCGGCGGCCGCCATCGAAGCCGCGCTGTGCTGGCTGGCGATGCAGGACGATAACGCCGAGGGCTTGCTGCCGCCGCACCTGTGGGATGGCGTGCCCGATGAATCCCTGCCGCCGCTGCGCCTGGCCTTGCCCGGCGCGCGGCTGGGGCGTCCGCTCGACTGGGCGCTGAGCAACTCGTTTGCCTTCGGCGGCTCGAACGCCGCCTTGCTGTTCGGGAGGGGAGCATGAGTTTTCCCGATATCCGCGAGCTGGTGCCGCATTCCGGCCCCATGGTGCTGCTTGACCGGGTGCTCTCGGCCGATGCGGAAAACCTGTGCGCCGAAGTGGCCATCCATGCCGGCAGCGTGTTTTATGAGGCGACGTCGGCAGGCGTGGGCAGCTGGGTCGGTATCGAATACATGGCGCAGGCGATCGCCGCGCATGCTGGCTACCTGGCGCGGCTGGCCGGCGCGCCCGTGAAGATCGGTTTTTTGCTGGGGGCGCGGCGCTACGAAGCGCAGGTACCCCTGTTTGTGAATGGCAGCGTGCTGCAGGTGCATGTGCAGCAAGCCTTGCAAGGCGAGAATGGACTGGGTGCGTTCGAGTGCCGTATCGAGATGGCTGGCGCCGTGCTGGCGCAGGCGACGATCACGGTGTTCCAGCCCGAGGATGCAAAGCAATTTCTGCAGGAGAGTATGAATGGAGCGCAGCATGAGTAAAAGTGTATTGGTGACGGGGTCGTCGCGCGGCATCGGCAAGGCCATCGCCTTGCGACTGGCGCGCGACGGTTTTGACGTGGTGCTGCATTGCCGCAGCGCGCGCGGCGAAGCCGACGCGGTGGCGCAGCAGGTGCAGGCGCTGGGACGCGCGGCGCGCGTGCTGCAGTTCGATATCGGCGACCGTGCCGCGGCAGCTAGCGCGCTGGAAGCGGACATCGCCGAACATGGCTGCTATTACGGCGTCGTGTGCAACGCCGGCGTGGCGCGCGACAATGCGTTTCCCGCCATGTCGGGCGAGGACTGGGACATCGTCCTGCAGACCAACCTCGATGGTTTCTATAATGTGCTCAACCCGCTGGTAATGCCGATGGTACAGCGCCGCAAACCGGGGCGCATCGTCACCATGGCGTCCGTTTCGGGCCTGATCGGCAACCGGGGGCAAGTCAATTACAGCGCGGCCAAGGCCGGCATCATCGGCGCCACCAAGGCGCTGGCGCTGGAACTGGCCAAGCGCGCCATCACCGTGAACTGCGTGGCGCCGGGCCTGATCGAGACGGACATGATCAGCGAGGTGCCGCTCGACGAAGCGCTGAAGATGATCCCCGCGCGCAGAGTCGGCACGCCGGAAGAGGTGGCCGCCGCCGTCAGTTTCCTCGTCGGCGAGGAGGCGGGCTACATCACGCGCCAGGTCATTTCCGTGAATGGAGGCATGGTATGAGCCGCCGGGTCGCAGTGACCGGCATGGCAGGTATCAGCCCGATCGGCAATAACTGGCCGGCCATCCGCCAGCGCCTGGGCGAGTATCGCAACGCCGTCGTACGCATGGACGAATGGGCCGACTACGAAGGCTTGAACACCCAGTTGGGCGCACCGGCCGCGCCGTTCGCGCTGACGGACCGCTACAACCGCAAGGCCGTGCGCAGCATGGGACGCATCGCGCTGATGGCCACGCGCGCCAGCGAACTGGCGCTGGAACACGCGGGCCTGGCCGGACACCCCGTGGTCAAAGGCGGGCAGATGGGCATTTCCTTCGGTTCGTCCGCCGGCACGCCCAGCGCCATCGGCGACTTTGGCCGCATGATGGAAGAGCGCACCACCAAGGGCATCAACGCCACCACCTACATCAAGATGATGGCGCACACGGCGCCCGTCAACATCGGCGTGTTCTTTGGCGTCACGGGAAGAGTCATTACCACGTCGAGCGCCTGCACCTCGGGCAGCCAGGGCATCGGCTATGCCTACGAGGCGATCGCCGGCGGCAAGCAGCTGGCGATGATCGCCGGCGGCGCCGAGGAACTGTGCGCCACCGAGGCGGCCGTCTTCGACACCCTGTTCGCCACCAGCACGCGCAATGACGCAGGCCACACGACGCCGCGCCCGTTCGACGCCAGCCGCGATGGCCTGGTGATCGGCGAAGGCGCCGGTTGCCTGATCCTGGAAGAGTTCGAACATGCGCAGGCGCGCGGCGCCACCATTCATGCGGAGCTGGTGGGCTTCGGCACGAACAGCGATGGCTGCCACGTGACCCAGCCGAATGCCGCCACCATGCGCCAGGCGATGCTGCTGGCGCTGGCCGACGCGGACCTGCAGCCGTCCGATATCGGCTACATCAACGCGCATGGCACAGGTACGCAGCAGGGCGATATTGCCGAGTCGCAAGCCACGTTCGAGGTGTTTGGCGACCGCACGCCTATCAGTTCGCTGAAAAGCTACATGGGCCACACCCTGGGCGCCTGCGGCGCGCTGGAAGCGTGGATCAGCATCGAAATGATGCGCGAAGGTTGGTTTGCGCCGACCATCAACTTGCAGCAGGTGGACCCGCAATGCGCGCCGCTCGACTACATCGCCGGCGAAGGCCGGGCCATCGAATGCGAATACGTGATGTCGAATAATTTTGCCTTTGGCGGCATCAACACGTCGCTGATTTTCAAGCGTTACCGGCCGTGACGCCCGCTTGTGCTGGCGCAAGTGGCAAGTGTGGTTCCTTTTTTACTATCTTTAACTGATCGAGGGAAATAGCATGAAAAAAATGATGATCCTGGCAGCAATGAGTGCAGCGCTGACAGTTGTCTTGCCGGCCCAGGCCGGCGATACCAGGCACATGATGCCGATCGCCAATGCGATGTCCGCCAACGATGCCCAGGCCCGTCTTGGCGATACCGTCAAATTCTATTTTGGCGACCAGGCAACGCCGCCGATTGCCACGCGCATCAGCCGCGACAAGACGAGCCAGAAAACCAATGGCGTCGGCAAGTCCGCGGAAACGTCCTGCAACTGGGCCTTCCTGTCGGCCATGCTGGCGCTGCAAAAGCGCGCCCAGTCGGTGGGCGCCGATGCCGTCGTCAATATCGTCAGCAATTACAAAAACATCGAAAATTCCAGCGCCACGGAATTCGAATGCCACGAAGGCACGATGATGACGGGCGTGGCCTTGAAGGGTGAGTTCGTGAAGTTGAAGGCAAGTAAGTAGGCAGCAAAGAAGTAGCAGGAAATTCGTTCATATCGGTAACCGGCGCCCGCTTGCAGGTAGGCTGGCGCCTGGAAGCCATTCCAATAAAAAGTAGAAAGAGAATATGCAAAAAGTATCGAAAACTGTCGTCCTGGCTGGCGCATTGCTGGCATTGACCATGTTGCAAGGCTGCGCCACGCGCATCAAGGCATCGTCGACGGCCAATCCGCCGCCGAGCGAGGCTTTCTCGTCGTTTGGCCGTATTGAAGTCAAGTCAACAGTCTTTGCCGAGGGCTACAACGGCAACCAGGCCGCCATGGCGAAAATCGACGAGAATATTCGTAAGGACCTGGCCGAATCGCTGACCAGCTGGAATGCCGCCCCGGCTAATGGCCGCGTGCTGATCATCGAGCCTATCGTCGAGGAAATCCAGTTCAAGAGCGGCGCCAAGCGTGTATTCCTGGGACCATTGGCCGGCAGCTCCGGCGTGCGCATGCGCGTCATGATCCGCGACAACAAGGGCGCCCTGGTCGCGACGCCAGAGTTCTTCCAGCGCGCCGACGCGATGGCGGCCGGATTCACGTTTGGCGTGCACGATAACCTGATGCTGACCCGCATCGCCAACCTGACCAGCGCTTACATCAAGGCCAACTATGTACGTGCCGAAGGCGGCCCGACTGGCGCCGATAATAAAGCGGTCGAAGCAGCAATGACGAACTAAGATGGGCGCGGCGCGTAAGCGCCAGCAGACCTGCTGAGAATGGCAGCGCCGGGCAACCGCGCTGCCATTTTTTTGCCGCATGCATGCTGGCAATTTGTGGCAGACTGCGCCTTTACGTATCCAAATATTGTCATGCCACCAGCCTTCCCCGGTAACGGCGCCAGCATCTGGCTGCTCGATTCCCGCAGCATTGATCTCGCGGAGATCAGCCAATATGAAACGTGGCTGGGTACGACGGAAGCGGACCGTTATGCGTGGTTTGCGCGGCCGCTGCGACGGCGCCAGTTCCTGCTCGGGCGCGCCTTGCTGCGAACGGCCATGGGATGGATGCTGGGGCTGTCTCCGGCGGCCATCGCGCTCGAGGAGCGTCCGGGCCAGGCGCCGCGGCTGCTGGCGCCCGCAGGCGGTCCCTACTTCAGTATTTCGCACAGCGGCCACTGGATCGCCTGCGCGCTGAGCGGTACTACGCGGCTGGGACTCGATATTGAGTTGCGCGACCCGCAGCGCGACGTGCTGGCGCTGGCGCGCCAGGCGTTTGGCGCGGCTATGACCGCCGAGCTGGAAGGCTTGCCAGCGGATGAGCGGCTGGCGCTGTTCTATCAGCGCTGGAGCGAGGCGGAGGCGCGCTACAAGCTGGGCATGGATGCGGCAAGCTGCGTGACCTTGGCGCATGCCGAGCTGTCCATCGTGCTGTGCAGCGCGGCGCCGCTGGGGCAGGCGCCCGACTTGTTATTGTCCGGCCTGACGCCAGACTAGTTCCCCCGCACGACGATTTCCTGCACCTGCGGTTCGCGCTGGCGCATGAAGCGCACGATGGAATCGACGGTGACGACGTCGATCTGGCGCGTCATGCGGCGCTCGAACGGGTGGTCGTCGAAGGCGATATTGGCGCGGAACATGCGCGCGCCCAGGCGCGTGGCGGCGGGTATGCTCAGCGTCTGCGGCGCGTAGCTGGCGCTGCGCAGCCAGCCTTGCGCTTCGGCGCGCGTTTCGATCTTGCCAGGCTCGTTGCTGGCGGCGGCCAGGGTTTCCAGCACCCACTGGTTCGAGTTCTGGTACTTGGTGGAAAACGGGTAGGCCAGCATGTTGTAGTGCGCTTCATGCAGGCGCTTGGGCGTGTTCGACGTCAACAGGCGCGCCAGTTGCTGCTGCATATCCTGGCCCGGAATCAGGATCATGCTTTCATACATGAACACATCGTCCATGAAGAAATTGCCCAGGCCTTCGTTGTACAGCGACGATTGCGCCGTGCCGCATTCATTGAGCTCATGCACCACCAGCCAGCGGCCCTTCGGGTGGTCGCGCCAGGCCAGCGCCATGTGCGAGTAGCGCAAATTGTACTTCGACAGGTCTTGCCCGGCGCGCGCCAGCAGCGCCACCTGCGCGCCCGAGGCATCGAGCGCCTGCAGGGTCTTTTGCGCCAGGTCCATCGATTTGACGAGGGTAGTCGCATCCGTTGGCTTTTCCTCGCACGAGCGCCCCGCATGGGCGGCGCCGGCCAGAAGCAGGCTGATGGCAATCACGGTCAGACGTTTCATGGGGTTCACGCTTTCGAATGGTGGAGGATGGCATTGCCGGCCGCGTTCGGCACATAGGCGATGGCCTTGCCCGACAGCATCAGCATGTGGCCCGTCGAGACGGCCACTATCTTGACGGCCGTGCCGGCCGCCAGCGACAGGCCTTGCATGGCCTTCTGGCTCAGCTTGACGGAGGCCGTGGCCGCCTGCGAGGCACCGTTGGCCGCGCTCTTCAGTACGAGCACGCTACCGTCGGCCACATCTTCCACCTTGTCGATGACGATGTCGCCGGCGACGGCCAGCACGGACATGGAGCCGATCAGCACGATGGCCGAGGCCATGCTGGCGTTGTCGGACGCGTTGGTGGTATCGGAGTTGGCCTGGGCCAGCGGCGCCACGCTGGCGGCACACAGCAGAGTCATGGCGAGTAGGTGTTTCATGGATGTCCTGTTGTCGGTATTACGCTTTGGAGTGGTGCAGCAGTGCCTTGCCCAGTTCGTTGGGGATGAAGGCGATGGCCTTGCCGGACAGGACCAGCATGTGGCCGGTGGACAGCGCCACCACGTTGACCACGGTGCCGGCCGCCAGCGACAGGCCCTTGGCCGCTTGCGTGCTCATCTGGATGGACGCGCCGCCCGCTTCGGACGCGCCTTTCAGCACGATGACGATGCCTTCGCCCACCGTTTCCACGCTGGCAACGACCACCTGGCCGGAGGCGACCAGCATCGACATGGAACCGGCGACGACGATGGCGGATCCCTGGCTGAGGTTTTGCGAGCCTTTCGACAGGTTCTCCGAGGCGGCGGCATGGACCAGGCCGGGAGCGGCCATGGAGAGCGTCAACAGCGACAGGGACAAGCAGAGGGGCAGCAAGCGTTTCATGGGTATCTCCTTTATGTGCCTGATTGGCAAGGGTATGATTGTCGAACGCAGCGCCGCAGTCAATCAGAACGCTACTCGTAGTGGCGGGCCATACTCTTAGTATTACTATTTGATACTATGCTGCTCTGCCATGTGTAAAGGATAGTAATGCCGCAAACCCACGCCTTGATCGAAGCCTTGAAACGCCTGTTGAAAGCGCGTTCCGTCACGTATGCCGAGCTGGCCCAGCGCATCGGCATGTCCGAAGCCAGCGTCAAGCGCATGTTCTCCCTGAAACAATTTTCCTTGCAGCGCCTGGACCAGATCCTGGTGGCCATCGGCAGCGACTTCCAGCAGCTGGCGCTGGCCGTGCAGTCTGCCCAGGCTGCGCCCACCCTGATCACGGGGCTGACGTATGCGCAGGAAAAGGAAATCATCGACGACACCCGGCTGTTCGTGGTGGCCGTCTCCGCCCTGAACCTGCTGCCGCTGGAGCAGATCGTCGCCATCTACGACATCAGCGAAGCGCAAGCCGTGAAATACCTGCTGCGACTCGACAAGATCGGTTTCCTGGAACTGCTGCCGAATAACCGGGTCAAACTGCTGGTGGCGCGCACGTTTGCGTGGATACCGAATGGTCCCATCCACACGTATTTCAAAAAGGAAGCCTATGGCGACTATTTGAATTCGCAATTCGATGGCGAGACGGAATTGCTGCGCCTGGTGAACGTGATGCTGTCGAAGAAATCCACGGCGGCCTTGCTGGAGCGCCTGAAGCAAGTGGCGGTGGAATTCTCGCAGCAACACCAGGAAGACGCGCGCCTGCCCGGCGACGAGCGCCTGGCCATCAGCTTCATGCTGGCGGCGCGTCCCTGGATGCCGCAGACGTTCAAGGCGCTGCTGCGGCAGTGAGCCAGAAGTCGGTAAGTCAGCAAGCCAGCAGCCGGTAAGCTGCTGGCAAGGTTTCCCTTGGCCGTTAGCCGCGCCGCTAGTCGCGCTGTTTTTCGCCATCCGTTTGCTGCTGGCCCGTTTGTTCCGTCGTTTGCTCCTGTTTCATCTGCTCCTGTTTCATCTGCGTTAGCAAGCGCCAGGCAAAAAAGCCCAGTACGCCCACGCCCAGCAGCAGGGCCGCCCACAGCGCGGCCAGGCGCCATGGCGCGCTTATGCCAGCCGGTGCCGGTGCGGCATCGCTTGCGCCAGCGTGCGCCGTCAAGGCGCCCAATGTGGCAATCGGCAGCGCCTGCAATTCGCCGTCACGATAGCCTGGCGCCACCTGTGACAGCGGTTGCGCCACCGGCTGCGCGCCGGCTTTTCCGAACACCAGGCGATATGGCCCCTTGCCGCCGGCCAGGAATACCAGCGTTTCCGGCGTCCAGCCCAGGCGCAACAGCGGCGCGCTGGTCGGCATGGCCGTACTTTGCGACTCGGGCCGCAGCACCCATTGCGTCGTCCGCACCACCGGCATGGACAGGTCGCCGGAGACGCGTTCCTTGCCCGCCTCGCTGATGCGGTAAAAGCTGGTGGTCAGCAGCGGGTCAAAATATTCGCCATTGGCCGCGCGCGTTTGCCGGTGCAGGGATAGCCGGCGCTGCGGCACATAACTATTCTGGCGATACACGCCCAGCGTGGCGGGCAGCACCACGTTGCTCTCCTTGAATTGCAGCGCAATGCTGTCGGCGGGAATCGCGATCGGCGTGGCATACACCCAATCGGAGGTCAGTTTGTCTGGAGCACCTCGCAGCACGATGCTCGCGCGTGGCGGCGCTACCTCGGTTTCGCTGACGGCTTGCGCGGCAATCGCCGCAAACACCAGCGGCTGGCCTTCCTGCCAGCTCAGGCGCGCGTAGCGGAAAGCGCGCGGCGCAAAGGCAATGCTGTCGTTGCTCAAGGTTTGCGTATCGCTGCTGCGCAGCCAGTTCACGGTGGTGGTGCCGACCGCGTCCCATTGCTTCAGGTCGTCGCTTGCCTCCAGCAGCACCCGGGCGCTGTAATCGCCGGCGTCGGCCGGCGGCGTCAAACGCAGCGCGCCGATGCGGCTGCCCGGTGCCTGCTGGCCGAGGTCGAGGATCAGCGCCTGCAGGGCCTTGCCGGCAGCACCGTTGCCTGCGCCGGCGCTGACCGACAGCAGTTGGCCGTCGCTACCGGTGCGAATTTCCACATGTTGCGAGCCGCCTTTGTCCACTGCGCTGCCCGTCACGGGGAAAATGCGCGCGGCAACGCTGCTGCGCTGCGTGCTGGACTGTGCTGGCGGCGTACTGATGGCAAACGAGAGGCGCTGGCCGTCGCGGTCAAGCAGCCGCACGTCGGCCAGGTTGCCGGTGCGCGCATGTAGATAGACTTCCTTCGGCAGCGGCAGGCGCACCACGCCCGCGCCAGCTGGCACGCTCACCGGCATGCTCCAGCCATAGCTGGACGGGTGGTCAGGCGCATTTTGCGCCAGCGCCATGCTGGCCGCCACGGCGGACGCCAGGCCGGCGCAGATCAGCAAGGGAAATTTCATGCGTTCTCCGGTGTCGGTTCGGTTACGGTTTCTGCCCTGGGGAAAGGCGCCAGGTAGCCGATCAGGAGCATCAGCAGGCCCACGCCGACAAACGACACGATGCGGGCGATGCCGCCCACGTTCGACAGGTCGATGAGGAACAGTTTCGCGACCACCAGTACCAGCAGCACGGCGCCCAGGCTCCATTGCTGGCGCCGTTGGTGGCGCGCCGCGTGGCGCATCAGCAGCAGGGCCGTGACGCTCCACACCAGCGAAAGCATGGCTTGCACGAATTGCGAGGCCATCATGTCCTCCACCGTATAAGGCACGCCCAGGTAGTTCGACACCGTGCGCAGCAGCATCAGGTTGAACCAGCCATACACGCAGCAGGCGGCGATGACCGGCACGCGTGCCTGGAATCGGTCCAGCCACAGCGGCTGGCCGGCACGCAGCAGGCGGTACGCGGCAAAGCCCAGCAGGATCGCAAAGCCGCTGCTCAGGTCCAGCGGGTTGAGCAGGGGCAGATAGGGCAGGGGCTGCATGGCGCCGTTGTCGATGAAATTCCAGACCGCAATCAGTAGCAGCGAACCCAGTGCTCCCAGCGGGATCAGGGTGTGCTGATACCAGCTGGCAATCGGCGCCACCGGCCAGCCGCCCGCGCGGCAGCGGCGGATCAGCAAGGCCAGTGCCAGCATCATGGCCCAGGCCGGCAGATAACGCGACCAGGCCGGGCTGATGGCGCCGGCCCGCCCCGCCTCGGCCAGCCAGGCGTCGAGCTGGATGGCTCCGACGGGCCACAGCATCAGCCAGGGCCCGGCCGTGCGCACGGTATGCAGCAGGCGCAGCACGCGCAGGCTCAGGTTCCACCCGGCACGCGGCCAGGTATGCAACATGAACTCGCCGCAGGCCAGCGCGCAGGCCAGCGCCAGCCAGGACAAGCCGGTTGGCACGGACACGCTCAGGTACAGCACCAGCAGCATGTTGGCGCTCCACAAACCCAGGCCGAGCCAGACGGCCACCGTGAACCAGCGCAGCTGCGGCCAGGCCAGGCGGCGCGCCAGCAGCGCGAACAGCGGCGTGGTGAGGCTCACCGCAATCAAATACAGCGCCAGCAAGTGTTCGCCTGCTTGCGGATGCATGCGCTCGTCGCCATCGACCAGGTGCAGCAGCGAGATGGAGAGCGGGAACAGGACGCCGATAAACCACAGCAGCCCGCTCCATTGCAGCAGCGGCAGCGCGGCCAGCGACAGCTTCGCATCGGCTTCCACGCGCGCCTGGCGCTGCGTGAACCAGGCGCTGGCCAGCGCCGCGGCGGCCAGCAGCAGCGCGCTGATAAAGGTACCGTCGAACAGCTTGGCCGACTGCTCATTCCAGTCCATGCCCATGCGCAGCAACAATACGACACCGGCCAGCAGTTGCACCAGCAGCAGCAGCAGGCGCGGCGCGGTCCACTGCAATCGCTGCGCCAGCCAGAACAGGCCAGCGGCAACTGCCAGCGCACTGATGGTCAACAGGTTCAGCTGTTTGATGGCGTCGGTGCGCAGCATGATTTCGGTCCACAAGCCGCCAAGCAGCCAGGCGGTGGCACCGCACAGGAACACCACCGACAGGCCTTGCATCAGTTCCGCGGGCAATTTGGCATGCGCCACGCCTCGCTGGCGGCGGAAGTTGATTGCCATCACCAGCGCGGCCGCGGCCAGCAGCGTGCAGCCGAGCCAGATATTGGCTTGCAGGGCCGCTGCCGTATTGAGTTCCTGGATGGTGCCGAGGAAGGCAAGCCAGGCGGCCGCCTGCACCAGCAGGCCGAAGACCCAGGCCAGGGTCTGGCGCTGGCGCAAGCCGACCCAGACGATGCCCGCGCCTTCCAGTGCCCAGGCGGCGGACGTCCAGCGGCCGTCGAGGGCAAACGGGATGGCCAGGGTGCCGAAGACAATGCCCAGAGCCAGGAAGGCCTCGGCCAGCAGGCGGAAGCCAGTGCGGCGCCACAGTGCCACGGCCAGCCCCGTGTACGTCAAACCGGCGACCAGGGCGGAAAACGCCAGGCCAAATTCAAAGTGCCGGACCAGCCCGTATTGCAGGCCCATGGCCGCCAGCGGCGTGCCGAAGACGAGCGTGCCATCCACGTAATGCTTGAGGCGCGGCGCCTGGCGCGCGCAGTAGGCAATCGCGATGCCGATATAGAACAGCACGAACAGGATCAAAAACAGTTGCGTCGACAGGTAGTGCTCGGGCGTATAGCGCAGCAGGCCCCAGGTGGTGGCGACGACGAAGGTGAAGCCAAAGCTCAGCACATTCAGCACGCGCCAGGCGCGTTTCAGGGCGATGGCGAAGACGCCCGCATTGAGCAGCGCGTAATAGCTGAACAGGCCGATATGGTTGCCGCTGCCCGTCGACACGAGCAGGGGCACGGCAAAGCCGCCGACGATGCCGAAGACGGCCAGCCAGACGGCGTTCTGCAGCACGGCCAGCAGGCACGTAAATGCCGTCAGCACGAACAGCACGGCAAACGCCAGGCCCGCCGGGATCAGTTCATACAGGCGGAAGGCGCCGAACGTGACCAGCATCAATATCGCCAGGGCCGTGCCTTGCAGCGGCAAGCTGATGCCGGGGCGGCTGAGACGGATGCGCCAGGCCCAGGCCAGCAGGGCGATGTCGGCCAGCGCGATGCCGGCCAGGCGCAGCTCGATGGGCAGCGTAACCTGGGCCGACACATACTTGAGCAGGAAGCTGACGCCGAGGAAGAGGATCAATAAACCCAGCTTGGCGACCAGGTTGCCGGTAAATAACCAATTTTTCGCCTTTGCAAGCAAGCCATCCGGACGCGCGATCCAGGACGGGGTACTGGCGGCGGGGGAAGCGGGCCTGGAGGGGGCCGGTGGCGCTGGTTTCGGTGGCACGGGTGCGGCAGGTGCGGCAGGTGCGGGAACTGCTGCCGGCGCGACCTTCGCCAGCTCGGCCACCTTGACCGTGGCCGCCTGCGGCACGGGCGCGGGCGGCGGCGTGGGTACGGGAGGCGGCGCGGGCACTGGCGCCACGCTATCGGACACGGCGGGTGCGATGGACACGACGGGCGTGGCCGCAGGCGCTTCGGCCTGGCCTTCCAGCGCTCGCAGGCGCTGCCCGATGGCATCGACTTCCTTGCGCAAGCGCGCCGTCAGCAATTCCAGATCCGCCACCTTGCGGCGGTGCTGCAGCACCAGCACGAAGCCGGTGACCAGCAAGGCCAGGATGGTCAATGATGTCATTCCAAACATGTAGGCAGCTTTCCGGGAGGGGCGGGCAGGGATGCCAGCGGTATGCGCACATTACCTTATTATCAAGAAACAGGCGATTTCTGTTGTGTCAGGGCAAGTGCGAGGCAGTGCGTGCGGCGGCAAGGCCAGCATGGCGCGGCAGGCGGTTTTCCGTATTGATGCCGAGCAAGATGACGACATTCAGATTGTCGTGCGCAGGATAGTGCTGTATTTTAGCAATTCCTTAATTGCCGGTTCCCCATGTCATGAGTCAAAGCAGCCAGTTTTCCTTATTGTCGCAGCGCCGTTTCGGGCCCTTCTTCTGGACCCAGTTCTTTGGCGCCTTCAACGACAATCTGTTCAAGACGGCCCTGATGGTGATCCTCGCCTACGATGCGCTGAGCTGGACCACGCTCGACCCGTCCACCATCACCAACCTGATCCCCGGCCTGTTCATCCTGCCCTATGTCGTGTTCTCGGCCACGGCGGGCCAGCTGGCCGACAAGTTTGAAAAGGCGGGCCTGGCGCGCTTCGTCAAATGGATGGAACTGGCCATCATGGCCGTGGCCGCCGCCGGCTGGATGACGCATACCCTGTGGCTGCTGGTGGCCGCCGTGGTGGGCATGGGCGTGCATTCGACCCTGTTCGGCCCCGTCAAGTATGCGTATCTGCCGCAGCAGCTCAAACCCGAGGAGTTGGTCGGCGGCAATGGGCTGATCGAGATGGGCACCTTTGTCGGCATCCTATTGGGCGAAATCCTCGGTGCCGTGTTGATCGTGCACAAGCCGCTGGGCGTGGAACTGGTGGCGGGCGCGACGATTGCCGTGGCCGTCTTCGGCCTGGTCGCCAGCTACCGCGTGCCGCGCACGCCCGCGCCCGAGCCGGACTTGAAGGTGAGCCTGAATTTCGTCGCCGAATCGTTCCGCAACCTGAATTTTTCGCGCAAGAACCGTCCCGTCTTCCTCGCCATGCTGGGCAACTCCTGGTTCTGGTTCTACGGCGCCCTGATCCTGGCCCAGTTCCCCGTGTATTCGAAGGATTTCCTGCACGGCGACCACAGCGTGTTCGTGCTGCTGCTGACCGTGTTTTCCGTCGGCATCGGCACGGGTTCCTTGCTGTGCGAGCGGCTGTCCGGCCACAAGATCGAGATCGGCCTGGTGCCGTTCGGCTCCATCGGCCTGTCGCTGTTCGGCATCGACCTGTATTTCGCCAGCAATGCGTATGCGAATACGCAAGTGGTCGACGCGCTGGCGTTTGTGGGCCAGGCGGGCGTGCCGCGCATCTTGCTCGACATCGTCATGATCGGCGTGTTCGGCGGCTTTTTCATCGTGCCCCTGTTCGCCCTGATCCAGACGCGCTGCGATCCGAAGCACATTTCGCGCACGATCGCCGGCATGAATATCTTGAACGCCCTGTTCATGGTGGCGGCGGCCGGCGTGGCCATCGTGCTGCTGGGAAAGGGTTTCACCATCCCGCAGTTGTTCCTCGTCACGGCGATCCTGAATGCGCTGGTGGCCGCCTACATCTTTTCGCTGGTGCCGGAATTCCTCATGCGCTTCCTCGCGTGGATACTCATCCAGACCGTGCACCGCGTCAAAGTCGTCGATGGCGAGCGCATCCCCGCGGAAGGCGCGGCCGTGCTGGTATGCAACCACGTCAGCTATGTGGACGCCATCGTCATCATGGCGGCCAGTCCCCGTCCCATCCGCTTCGTCATGGACCACCGCATCTTCAAGATGCCGCTGATGGGCTGGATCTTCCGCACGGCCAAGGCGATCCCCATCGCGCCGGCCAAGGAAGATCCTTTCCTGATGGAAAAGGCCTTCATTGACATTGCGCAAGCGCTGCACGAGGGAGAGCTGGTGTGTATCTTTCCCGAAGGCAAGCTGACGCGCACGGGCCAGATCAGCGAATTCAAGGGCGGCATCGCCAAGATCGTCGAGCGCAGCAAGGTGCCCGTGATTCCGCTGGCGCTGCGCGGCTTGTGGGGCCATCTGTTGAGCCATCGCAATGGCCATTTGTTCGAGCGCGCCTTCAAGGCGGGCTTGCGCTCGCGTCTGTCGCTGGCCGTGGGCATGCCCGTGGCGCCCGAGGCCGCCACGCCGGAATTACTGCAGCAAAAGGTGCAGGAATTGCGCGGCAAGTGGAAGTAAGAGTAAGGAAATCAGTCACTCCGCCTGCGTCGTGGCCGCCGCCCGCTGCGCCAGGTGCTGCTGCAGCAGGGCGGCGATGGCGTCGAAATCGACGGGTTTGGTCAGGTGATGGTCGAACCCTGCTTGCGCCGTGCGCCCTCCTGTATCGCCCCAGCCCGTCAACGCGAGCATCAGCACGTCGCGCCCCCGTGCTTTCAGGCGGATCTGGCGCGCCGTTTCGTAGCCGTCCATGCCCGGCATGCCCAGGTCCATCACGATCAGTTGCGGCCACAGGGCATCGACGGCGGCCAGCGCCTGTGCGCCGTCGTAGGCGACCCGCACGGCGTGGCCTTCCAGCTGGAGCAGCGTCTGCAGCGAATCGGCCGCATCGCGGTTGTCGTCCACCACCAGCACTTGCACGGCCTGGTCCGGCCCGGCCGGCACATCGCTGGCCGGCGTGGCGGCCGGCCCTGCGGGCATGCTGGCGGGCAGGGTGACGACGAAGCGGCTGCCTTGCCCGGGGCCGGCGCTCTGCGCTTCGATCTTGCCATCGTGCATTTCAGCAAACTGGCGCGCCAGGCTCAGGCCGATGCCCAGGCCGCTGGCCATCTGGCCCGCCACCGTGCGGCCCTGTTCGAACATGGAAAAGATGCGCGGGATGGCGTCCGGGTCGATGCCGATGCCATTGTCTTCCACGGCCACCTGCAGCTGGCCGTCGGCCAGCCGGGCCGTAATGTGGATGTGCCCGCCGCTCGGCGTGAATTTGACGGCGTTCGAGACGATATTCGCAAAGATCTGCACCAGGCGCGCATAGTCGGCATGCAGCATCACCGTGTGCGGCGGCAAGTCCAGCGCGATGCTGATGTTGCGGCTGCTGGCGGTCGGCTGGCACAGCTCGATCACATGGCTGAGGACTTGTTGTAGCGCAATGTCCTTGCGTTGGAGCACTACTTTGCCGCTGGTGATGCGCGCCACGTCGAGCAGGTCATCGACCAGCCGCGTCAGGTGCGTGACCTGGCGCTCGATCACGCCCTTGACCTTGTTCACCTGTTCCGATTCAGGATATAAATGGCTGAGCAGGGCGATCGATGTCTTGATGGGCGCCAGCGGATTGCGCAACTCATGGCCCAGGCTGGCGAGGAATTCATCCTTGCGCCGTTGCGTTTCGCGCACCTGGTACTGGCGCTGGCGCGCGCGCAGCATGGCGTGCGCCGAGGTGATCAGGGTCAACATGTGCACGGGGCGTTCCAGCAGGGTCAGGTTGCCCAGGGTGGCGATGGCTTGCCGCAAGGGCAGGGAATCGAGTCCCGCATGCGTCAGCAGGATGATGGGCAGGTCGGACCAGTCCGGCTGCTGCCGCCCGTACTCGTCGAGCACCTGGTAGGCGCCCGCATGCAGTGCTTCGTCCACCGTCAGCACGCCGCCCGCGCCCAGCGCCAGCTGCTCGGCCAGCTCGCCTGCGCTGCGGCAGGCGTGGCTGGCAATGGCGCTGCCGGCGAGCACCTGGCTGGCCAGGGCGGCGTCCTGGCCGGCCGGCGCGTAGATCAGGATGCGCTGTTCCATGGCTTGCTCTAGGGAAATGGCGTGCCGCCGACGGTGGGCATGCCCGACAGGATGCCGTGGAAACCGGCCAGTGTCGGGCCGATGCGCAAGCCCTGCGGGCCGATCTCGAAGCGGCGGATGCTGCGCTCATGCGCGCTGCCGCGCTTCTTGAAGACGGAAATGGCTTGCCGCACTTCGCCTTCGGTTTCGTAGTAGCGCAACATGATGACGCTGTCGGCCAGGTAGCTGGCGTCGGCCGAGGTCGTCATCGACATGCCCAGCATATTTTGCTGCACGCCGACGAGCAGGGTGGCCACGCCGCGCTGGCTCAGGTAATTGAGCAGCTCGTGCAGGTAGGTGCTCTGGAAGCGCTCGTCGGGCACGGCGTGCATGTAGCCGTTCAGGCTGTCGATGACGATCATCCTGGCGCCCCGTTCGGCCGCGTCGACCACGGCCTGGGCGAATTCGCCCGGGGTCAGCTCGGCCGGGTCGACTTGCTGCACGCTCAGCAAGCCGGTATCGAGCGCTTCCTTCAGCCGCATGCCCAGATCGTCCGTCCGGTGCAGCAGCTTGCTGCGCGCTTCCTCGAACAGGAACATGGCGCACGATTCGCCGCGCTTTGTTGCCGCATGCACGAACTGCGCCGCCAAGGTTGACTTGCCGCTGCCTGCGGGGCCGGAAATGAGGGTGCTCATGCCTTCTTCCAGGCCGCCGCCCGTCATGGCATCGAGTTCATGCACGCCGCTCGACAGGCGCCGGTGGTCGCCGTCGCGGCGCGTGTCGGCCGCCACCAGGCGCGGATAGACGACCAGGCCATCCTGGGCGATCTTGTAGTCGTGCGTGCCGCTGCGAAACGGCACGCCCCGGTATTTCACCACGCGCACGCGGCGCCGGTCATTGCCATAGTCCTGGTTTTGCAGCTCCAGCGAAATGACGCAATGGGCCACGCTGCGTACTTGCAAGCCGTCATCGAGCGCGGAGCGGTCATCGATCAGCATGGTGGTGCAGTGGCGGCTGGCCAGGTATTGTTTCAAGGCGAGAACCTGGCGCCGGTAGCGCAGCGGGTTTTCCGCCAGCAACTGCAGTTCGGACAGCGAGTCGAGCACCAGGCGGGCAGGGTGGTGCTTCTCGATGGCCGCGAGGATGCGCCGGTTGGTCGATGCCAGTTCGATTTCCGACGGGTGGAAGATGGTGTAGTGGCGCTCGGGGTCGAGCATGTCGTCGCTGGGCGCCACTTCTTCGATGGCGATGCCGGCCAGGTCCCAGTCATGCGAGCGGGCGGCGGCGCGCAGTTCGATTTCCGATTCGGCCAGGGCGATATACAGCACGGGCGCGCCATTGCGCGCGCCTTCGGCCAGAAATTGCAGCGCCAGCGTGGTCTTGCCCGTGCCCGGTTCGCCTTCTATCAGGTACAGGCGCTCGGCCAGCAAGCCGCCACTCAGTATGGTGTCGAGGCCCGCGACGCCCGTCGACAGCAGCGGCGGCGCGTCCCGGCCGCCCGCGCCATCGTCTTGCGCCGTTCCTTGCGCCTGTGCTGTCGTCATCGCGTCCTCGCTTCGCCACGCTGTGGCTAATATATTAGCGCGTCCGCCGGGGCATGTCTTTTCGATACCATTAGTAAATAATTACGGCCGCCATGCAAGCGGGGGCCGGCAGTGTTGCACACTTGTGGGCAGGTTCAGCAAAGAAATCTTGACCCTGCTAAAGTATTCATTCAATCCAACTCTCCCGCTTTGCCGTTTTGCCGCCGCCAGCCCGTATTCCGAACGATCCTGCTGGTGCGCCGCTGCTGTTGTTGTCGCCATTTAATTGCATCATTAGCAATAAAAAACGCTTAAAGGTTACTTTGTTTCAATTGTAACGATGCTTGACGATTTTAGAATGATCGTTCATTCTTTGATCTGCGTTAATAAATTTAGTCATTTCTAACGACACTAGCCAGCTTCTTTTTCAGAAAGTCCAAGATGCAACCAACCTTTTCCTTGACGTCGCCGCGTACGAGCGGCGCTATTGCCGTTCTGTGCGCCACTGTAATCATGGCCGGCTGCGGTAAAAAACAGGAAGCACCTCACGCGCAGCAAGCGCCGCAGGTGGTCGTGTTTACTGTTAATCCGGCCGCGTTGCCGATGAGCGCCGAATTGCCCGGCCGCACAAATGCCTACCAGGTCGCCGATGTGCGCCCGCAAGTGGGCGGTTTGATCCAGAAGCGCCTGTTCGTCGAGGGTAGCGATGTGAAAGCGGGCACGGCCCTGTATCAGATCGACTCGGCCACCTACCAGGCTGCTTATAATTCCGCCAAGGCTGCCCTGTCGAAAGCCAAGGCCAACCTGTTGACGGCCGGCCCGAAAGCATCGCGCTACAAGGAACTGGTCGCCATCGAAGGCGTGAGCCGCCAGGAATACGATGACGCCGTCGCTGCCTTCGAGCAAGCCAAGGCAGACGTCGAGTCCGCTACCGCGGCGCTGGAATCGGCGAACATCAACCTGCGCTACAGCACCGTGACGGCGCCGATCAGCGGCCGCACCAGCCGTTCGACCGTGACGGCCGGCGCGCTGGTTACGGCGGGCCAGGCAGAGGCCCTGACCACCGTGCAGCAACTCGATCCGATGTATGTCGACGTGACCCAGTCGAGCACCGACCTGCTGCGCCTGAAGCGCCAGATGGCCGACGGTTCGCTGAAAAAAGTCGGCGAAGGCCAGGCCAAGGTCGATCTGATCTTGCCGGACGGCAGCAAGTACAGCGAATCGGGCAAGCTGCAGTTCGCCGGCGTGACGGTCGATCCGACCACCGGCAACGTGGTCTTGCGCGCGCTGTTCCCGAACCCGAAAGGCGAATTGCTGCCAGGCATGTACGTACGTGCCCAGCTGGAAACGGGCGTCGATGAAAAAGCCATCACCGTGCCGCAAGTGGGCGTGACGCGCAACCAGAAGGGTCAGGCAACCGCCTTGATCCTGAACAAGGAAAACAAGGTCGAGCAACGCGTGCTGACCACCAGCGGCACGGTCGGCACCAACTGGCTGGTGACGTCCGGCCTGGCCGCAGGCGACCGCGTGATCGTGGAAGGCTTGCAAAAAGTCAAGCCAGGCGCCCCAGCCGTTGCCGTGCCGGCCAAGGCCGAAGCTGCTCCTGCGCCCGCCGCTGCCGCTTCTGCCGCCGCATCGGCTGCCAGCGCCCACTAATTCAGGAGAATATTAATGGCCCGTTTTTTCATTGACCGCCCGATTTTTGCCTGGGTGGTCGCGATCGTCATCATGCTTGCCGGCGTGATTTCGATCCTCAGCCTGCCGATCGCGCAGTACCCGAGCATCGCTCCGCCGTCGATTTCGATCAGCGGCTCCTACCCTGGCGCCTCCGCCAAGACCGTGGAAGATGCGGTCACCCAGGTCATCGAACAAAAGATGAAGGGGATCGACGGCTTGCGCTACATGGCCTCGTCGAGCGATGCCACTGGCGGCATCAGCATCACCTTGACGTTCACCAGCGGCACCAATCCTGATATTGCTCAGGTGCAAGTGCAGAACAAGCTGCAACTGGCCACGCCACTGCTGCCGACGGCCGTCACGCAGCAGGGCCTCGTCGTGTCGAAAGCGACGAAGAACTTCCTGATGGTGTTCGGCTTCATTTCCGAAAACGGCAAGATGGACCAGACCGACTTGAGCGACTATGTGGCCGCCAACGTCGTCGATCCGCTCAGCCGCGTAGCGGGCGTGGGCGACGTGACCCTGTTCGGTTCGCAGTACGCCATGCGTATCTGGCTCAATCCGGCCAAGCTGCAAAGTTTTAACCTGACACCGGCGGACGTGATCACGGCCGTGCAGGCGCAGAATGCGGAAGTGTCGGCCGGTGAGCTGGGCGGCACGCCGTCCATCAAGGGCCAGCAGCTGAATGCGACCGTATCGGCGCAAAGCCGCTTGCAAACGGTGGAGCAGTTCGGTGCCATCTTGCTGAAAACCACGACCAATGGCGCCATGGTGTACCTGAAGGACGTGGCCACCATGGAACTGGGCCGCGAGAACTACAACACCGTGGCCCGCTACAACGGCCATGCGGCCACGGGCGTGGCGATCAAGCTGGCGACAGGCGCCAACGCGCTCGACACGGCCAATGCGGCGAAAGCCATGCTGGGCAACCTGAGCAAGCAATTTCCTGAAGGCATGAGCTACCAGGTGGCGTTCGACACGACCCCGTTCGTGAAACTGTCCATCGAAGAAGTGGTCAAAACGCTGGTCGAAGCGGTCATCCTGGTGTTCCTGGTGATGTATCTGTTCCTGCAGAACTTCCGCGCCACGCTGATCCCGACCATGGCCGTGCCGGTCGTGCTGCTCGGTACTTTCGGTATCCTGAATGCCTTCGGCTATTCGATCAATACGCTGACCATGTTCGCCATGGTGCTGGCCATCGGTCTGCTGGTCGATGATGCGATCGTGGTGGTGGAAAACGTCGAGCGCGTGATGAGCGAAGAGGGCTTGTCGCCGCTGGAAGCGACGCGCAAGTCCATGACGCAGATCACGGGCGCGCTGGTCGGTATCGCCATGGTGCTGTCGGCCGTGTTCGTGCCGATGGCCTTCTTCGGCGGTTCGACGGGCGTGATTTACCGCCAGTTCTCGATCACGATCGTCTCGTCGATGGTGCTGTCCGTCGTCGTCGCGCTGGTATTTACGCCAGCGCTGTGCGCCACCCTGCTCAAGCCGGTAGAGAAGGGCCATCACGCGACGAACAAGGGTTTCTTCGGCTGGTTCAACCGCAGCTTCGATAGCAGCAGCAACACCTACCAGGGCTGGGTTGGCAGCATGATCCGCCACCGCGGCCGTTCGATGCTGTTGTACGTCATCCTGCTGGCTGGCCTGGTATTCGTCTTCATGCGCCTGCCGACCTCCTTCCTGCCGGAAGAAGACCAGGGCATCCTGTTTACGCAGATTCAATTGCCGACGGGCGCCACGCAAGAGCGCACCCTGAAAGTGATCGAACAGGTCGAAGACCACTTCATGAACAGCGAGAAAGACAACGTCGCTTCCGTGTTTGCCGTCGCCGGTTTCAGCTTCGGCGGTAACGGCCAGAATACGGGTATCGCCTTCGTGCGCCTGAAAGACTGGTCGCTGCGCAAGGACGTGGCGCAAAAAGCGCCGGCCGTGGCCGGTCGCGCCATGGGCAAGTTGTTGCAGATCAAGGATGCGATGGTGTTTACGTTTGCACCGCCTGCCGTGCTGGAACTGGGTAACGCCACCGGTTTCGACATGCAGCTGCAGGATATCGGCGGTGTCGGCCATGACGCCCTGATGGCGGCGCGTAATCAGTTGCTGGGCATGGCGTCGCAGAATCCGGCCATGGTCGGCGTGCGCCCGAACGGCCAGGAAGATACGCCGCAGTACAAGATCGACATCGACCAGCAGAAGGCAACGGCGCTGGGCTTGCAGATCTCGGAAATCAACCGCGTGCTGAGCGTGGGCTGGGGTAGTTCATATGTGAACGACTTCCTCGACCGTGGCCGCGTGAAGAAAGTGTTCATCCAGGGTGACGCCAGTTCGCGCATGCTGCCGGAAGACTTGAACAAATGGTTCGTGCGCAACACGGCTGGCCAGATGGTGCCATTCTCGGCCTTCGCCACCGGCAAGTGGATTTACGCTTCGCCACGCCTGGAACGCTACAACGGCTTGCCGTCCGTAGAGATCCTGGGTACGCCGGCGCCGGGCCAAAGCACGGGCGCCGCCATGAACGCGATGGAAGAAATGGTCGCCAAGTTGCCGCCTGGCATCGGCTTCAGCTGGACCGGCGTATCGCTGGAAGAGCGCGAATCCGGTTCGCAGACGCCGCAGCTGTACGCGCTGTCGCTGCTGATCGTCTTCCTGTGCCTGGCCGCGCTGTATGAAAGCTGGTCGATTCCATTCTCCGTGCTGCTGGTCGTGCCGCTGGGCGTGATCGGCGCCGTGCTCGGTACGTGGCTGTTCGGCCTGTCGAACGACGTGTACTTCCAGGTGGGCTTGCTCACGGTGGTGGGCCTGTCGGCGAAGAATGCGATTCTGATTGTGGAATTTGCCAAGGAAATGCAGGAATCGGGCATGTCGCTGCTGGACGCGACCTTGCATGCGGTGCGTCTGCGTCTGCGTCCGATTCTGATGACCTCGATTGCCTTCGGCCTGGGCGTGTTGCCACTGGCTATTTCCAGCGGCGCCGGTTCCGGCAGCCAGAACGCCATCGGTATCGGCGTGCTGGGCGGCATGTTGACGGCCACCTTCCTCGGTATCTTCTTCGTGCCGGTGTTCTTCGTGCTGGTGCGCGGCTTCTTCTCGAAGCCGGACGCGCCCGCCACGCCGGCGACGCCTGGTTCGCCAGCCGTCACGCTTTCCAAGGATGCACATTAATATGAAAAAATCACTACTCTCCATGGCGGCACTGGCCTTGCTGGCCGGTTGCAGCCTGGCTCCCACGTATGAGCGTCCGGCCGCGCCGGCGCCCACGGCGTGGCCGACGGGCCCTTCCTACAAGGCCGACACGGCCGCCGCCGACGCCAAGCCGGTGGCGGACGTCGCCTGGCGCGAGTTCTTTGCCGATGCGCGCCTGCGCCAGGTACTGGAACTGGCGCTGGCCAACAACCGCGACCTGCGCGTCTCGATCCTGAACATCGAGAAGGCGCGCGCCACGTACGGCATCGAACGCGCCGCCCTGATCCCGACCCTGTCGGCCTCGGGCGGCCAGTCGGCCACGCGCATCTCGAAAAACGCCAGCCCGACGGGCGAAGCGTCGATCAACCGCCAGTACACGGCGAACCTGGGCGTGTCGGCCTACGAGCTGGACTTCTTCGGCCGCGTGCGCAGTCTGTCCGACAGCGCGCTGGAGCAATACCTGGGCACGGAAGAAGCACGCCGCGCACAGCAGATCAGTCTGGTGGCCGAAGTGGCCAGCACCTATCTGAACCTGGTGGCCGACCAGCAGCGCCTGCGCGTGGCGCAGGACACCCTGAAGAGCCAGCAGTCGTCGTATGACCTGGCCGTGCGCCGCTTCAGTGCCGGTGCTACTTCCGGCCTGGACAAGTACGATGCCCAGACCAGCGTCGAATCGGCACGTTCCGACGTGGCGGTCTTCACGAGCCAGGTTGCGCTGGATCAAAACGCGCTGGTCTTGCTGGTGGGCGGCCCCGTGCCGGCCGACCTGCTGCCGCCAGCCGAGTTCGGCACCGTGACGGCCCTGGCGGACATTCCGTCCGGCGTGCCGTCGGACGTGCTGCAACGCCGTCCCGACGTGCTGGCGGCGGAGCGCACTTTGCGTGCCGCCAACGCCAACATCGGCGCGGCGCGCGCGGCCTTCTTCCCGCGCATTTCGCTGACGGCCACGGCCGGTTCGGTCAGCGACAACCTGTCGGGCCTGTTCAAGGCGGGCAGCGGCACGTGGAGCTTCATTCCGCAGATCAGCTTGCCGATCTTCGATGGCGGCGTGAACCGCGCCAACCTCGATATCGCCAAGGTGCAGCGTGAAATCTCCGTGGCGCAATACGAAAAGGCGATCCAGGTCGCCTTCCGTGAAGTGTCCGATGCGCTGGCCCAGCGCGGCACCATCGACGAGCGCCTGCAATCGCAGGTCTCGCTGGTCGAGGCGTCGACGAAGAGCTACACCATCCACGACGCGCGCTACAAGCAGGGCGCCGAGTCCTACCTGAACGCCCTGGTGGCCCAGCGCGCGCTGTACACGGCGCAGCAAAGCCTGATCACGGCGCGCCTGGCCAAATCGACCAACCTGGTGACCTTGTACAAGGTGCTGGGCGGCGGTTGGCAGCCTGAGCAGACAGCCGTCGCGGCGGCTGGCGGCGTCCAATAATCACGGGGACGCCGACGCCGGCCTTGCCCGCAAGGGCAGGGCCGGCGCGCTACTGGAAAAGTCATGAACCAAGTTGAAAAGAAGCATCCGGATCCCGAGCGCGCCAACACGCGGCGCAAGCAGGTGCTCGATGCGGCCGAAAGCTGCTTCAGCCGCCGCGGCTTCCACGGCGCCAGCATGGCCGAGATTTCGAAAGCGGCCGGCATGAGCGCGGGCCACATCTATAATTATTTTGACAGCAAGGATGCGATCATTGCCGCCTTCGTCATGCAGAATACGGAGCGGGTGTCGAACCTGATGCAGGATCTGGCGCAGCGCGAAGACCCGCTGCAGGCCGTGATCGACAATGCGGGCGAGCATGTGCTCGAAGCGCTGGATCCGACAACATGGATGATGCCGCTGGAAATCTTTGCCGAAGCGTCGCGCAATCCGGTGATCGCCGACATGCTGCAATGCTCGGACCAGCGCTCGCGCCAGCTGTTTCTCTCCATCATCCGAGACGCGCGCATCAAGCGCGGCTTGCCGGCCGATGAGGAAATGCTGCAAGGGCGCCTCGATGCCCTGGTCGCCATGTACCAGGGCTTGCCCGTGCGCTTCATCCACAATCCGGACGTGAAGGTCGAGCCGCTGATCGCCGGCTTCCGCATCATCCTGACGGCGCTGCTGCTGAGTGAGTAAGCGTTTTGCGGGGGATTGAAAAAAACTTTGCGCAGTTCGATATGAATCAAGCGCAAAGCATGGCAAAAACCTAAAAGCCTCTGCTATAATTCCCACCTCGTCGGGGCGTAGCGCAGCCTGGTAGCGTACATGCATGGGGTGCATGGGGTCGGAAGTTCGAATCTTCTCGCCCCGACCATTAGATTCAAGGAGTTACAGCGCAAGCTGTATAGAAACCCAGTACTGTATATTATACGTTTGTATAATATCGGTGCTGGGTTTTTCCGTTTACGTGACGTGTGATTTTCGTTGCAGCTTGCCGATGTCCGTTGAATACGCATGCGCTGCTTCTTGCCTGCCTTGACGGGAAAGAACACAATCGTCTTCAACGATTCTGAACGCAAGTCGATTTTGCGTCGAATTCTCCCCGGCTGCTTTCAGCGAGGCTAACTACTGCAAGAGCAGCCGCTCGATAGCATAGAGGTCGTTTAATTCAGGGCATGCAGTCGCCCATTTCTAAATATGGAATCAATGACAGTGATGTCGACAAAGTGGAAGAACCAGGAGGTGCGAAGCCACAATGGCCTCCTGTGCAGCAATGGTGATCTCTACGACGTGCACGCAACCAGAATGGCCAGAGTACGTGAAAAACAGGAACTTGGCGATTGGCTCAATGTCGCGATTCTGGCGCAAGAAGAGCTGTATGGCGGACAGTACATGGTTAAGTGCGGAGAGGCTGCGGAACACGGCTCAATCGGCGTAGTTGTTTTGGAATCGCTGCAAAATCATGAACCTGTTTGGACGTTTGTTTCGGATCAATCCAATCCATTTGATCAAATAACAATCAAGGGCGGCTTGGTGTTGGTGCTGTCAACGTCAGGCGCCGTGTTACGGTTTGGTGCGCCAATGAGGGAGGCAAGGCTTCTGCTCCCGAGTACTTCGATCCATGGTTCTAACGACGAGCGCTTGTAAAGTGAGACGCTGCGCGTCCGCTATGCTTAGGTGATGCGGTAATCCCCCCATTTTTAGAGCGCGCTAAAAGTAGATCTTAAGCGGCCAAGGCAAGCTTCTGTTTTGGCGTGATGCTGGCAAGTGCGATGTTGGGCCGGTCGTGATTGCAAGTCCACAGCCAGCGGGTTGCAAAATCCTGGATCTCATCGAGCGTTTCAAACAAGTGATGTGCCAGCCAGTCGTAGCGCACCGTGCGGTTATAGGGCTCGACATAAGCATTCTGCTGCGGCTGGCCAGGCCGGATGAAGTCGATGCGCATGCCGCGCTTGGTGGCCCAGGCCAGCGTCACAGCGCTGATGTACTCCGGGCCGTTATCGCAGTGAATGGCCTGGGGTTTGCCACGCCATTCGATGACCCTGGTCAAATCGTCCAGTCCAGAAATGCGCTTGATCGACGTGCTGTTCGGCCACTTCGCACGCCAATGTCGCTGAAAAATGGATTGATCAGTGCTTCCCTCAGCTATTCTCCTCAAAGCATTTGCCGACAGGCACCTGGTGGCCTGCCGATGACGCGCTTGAAAGCACGACTAAACGCGGCTTGAGATGTATAGCCAAGGCGTCGGGCGACGACGTCGATGGACACTCTTTCGTGAGTGAGCAATTGTCTGGCAAGACGCATCCGCAGTTCCGTGGCATAGCGCAGGGGCGGCACTCCGATGGTGGTTTCAAAGCGTCGTGCGAAGACAGAGCGAGAGATATGGCATTCCGCAGCCAACTGTGCAACTGTCCATTCACGACCAGGCTGGCGGTGCAGCGCCAATATGGCACGAGCAAGGCGCGGATCACGCAAGGCGGCGAGGAGACCGGAAGCGTTTTCACAACCGCATTCAATCCAGCCGCGCACGATCATTGCTGCCGCGACCTCGGCCAGGCGAGCCAGAATGCCTGCAAAGCCAATACGGCCGGCGCAGATTTCACGCTTCATTGAATCAAGCACAGGCAGTAACCCAGGATAGTCTTGCGCTTGCGTGTCAGCCACCATGGCGGTTGGCATCAGCTTTCCGATCCCTTGCATCCCGCCGAGATCGAATTCCATGCAGCCGTAAAAAATAACGGCACTGGGCACGGGGTGCGTACTGGGACATGTGTCTACTCCGCTAACGGATTCACCAAGGGGCGCGGCATCGAACTTTTCGATGTCCTGAAATGCAATACCCGCGTCCGATAGAATCTGGTGCCTCCTGCCGTGCGGCATGAACGCCGCGCTACCGGCGGACAGCTTATGCAACTCACCATCATCCGTACATATGTAGGCAGTGCCAATAGCCACGAAATGAAAGTAGGCGAAGCTAGGCTTGTCTTCAAAACCTATGCCGAAAGCTGGACCGGTCTGAATGCGGCGGTACTGGACTCCACGCAGGCGCATGCCCATCAACAGTTCACTGACGAGACTAGAGGACAGGGAAATTTGATTCTTCTTGGTCATTTTAGGTGTTTCGATCAAAACATCAAGACTTGTCATCATAGATCATCCTGGATTTTGCCTCTAGACTTTCGACTCTGATCGTTTTAGGAATTTTAGAGATGAACAATGATGTTTTGGGTAACGGGCAAACGCCCAACGCGAACGCTGTGTCTGTTTTAGAACCAGCGACAGCAGCATGGATGGCAGTGTTTTCACTGGCCATGGGAGTTTTCGGCTTACTGACGGCGGAGTACCTGCCAGCCAGCCTATTGACCCCGATGGCCTTCGATCTTGGCGTGTCGGAGGCGCTAGCTGGTCAGGCAGTGACGGTGACGGCCGTAGTAGCCATGTTCGCCGGGCTGTCGGTGCCAGTTCTAACGCGTAATTTTGACCGGCGTGTCGTCTTGTTGGCTTTCACGGTGCTGATGATCGCCTCCAACTTGCTGGTGGCGTTATCCTCAAGCCTGACAGTATTGTTGGTGATGCGCATTCTTCTGGGCGTCGCGTTAGGAGGCTTCTGGAGCATGGCGGCAGCCGTGGCCATGCGTCTGGTGCCGGCAAAGCTGGTGCCGCGAGCGCTATCCATCATATTCAGCGGCATCGCCATCGGGACGGTCGTTTCCGTACCGCTGGGCAGCTACTTAGGGGGGATATATGGCTGGCGCAGTGCATTTATAGCAGCCGCGGCTGTCGGAGGGCTAACACTTTTGTTTCAATTGTTCACGCTGCCCCGTATGGCGCCGCGCACAATGACGCGCACCACATCGGTGCTGCGATTGCTCCGTCGCCCAGGGATTGGAATCGGGATGTTGGGCTGCGTACTGGCCCATACGGGGCAATATGCATTGTTCACCTATATTCGCCCCGCTCTTGAAAGCGTTGCCCATATCGATGTAAACGGTTTGTCTCTGATGCTCCTGGGTTTTGGTGTCGCCAACTTCGTTGGCACGCTGCTGGCCGGCTGGCTAATGGAGCGTAGCCTGCGTGCCACTTTAGTGCTCATGCCTGCGCTGGTGGGCTTGGCGGCCTTCGGCATGATCTTGCTGCCAGTCCAAGGAACAGGCCTGATGTTTTTGGTCGCTCTGTGGGGCCTGGCGTTCGGCGGGGTACCTGTCGCCTGGTCTAACTGGGTAGCCCGTGCTGTCCCGGATCAAGCGGAGACAGCAGGCGGAATGGTCGTCGCTGCGGTGCAATCGTCAATAGCTGCCGGCGCTGCATTGGGCGGCATTATGTTCGGCTTTGGTGGCGTGACAGGCGTTTTCATGATTGCTGGCGTTGTGATGCTGTTCGCTGCTCTCGTTATCGCTTTAAAAGTTCGCGTGGAACTGCCGCAGCACGGTGCAAGCGCTGCCCCAGTGCTGCACGGTTGAACGTAAGCCACATCCGAATTTTCAATATTTGGCTTACGTCAGCCGAAAATGTTCCCTTATTCGTCACTTCGGTATGCTTGGTATGACGAGAATATCCAGTCCTAAAATAGATTGACAGTATTTATTACTGGAAATGCCCGATGCACTCTGTATCGGGCGTTTTGCACTTCAGGGCCGTTTGCGGTCGTTCCTGGTTGTAGATCCGCACCGATTGCGCCACCGGATTGGCCTTTTTCTTTTCTGTCCGCCATCGCCATGACGGCATGCATCATTCGCCGTGCATTCCATCCCCTTTTTCCACCATCCTGTCCCCCGATTTTCGTCTTCCATCGCTGTAGTCAACATGGCAACCCGGCTTTCGCCTATGATTTGCTGGCACATGCACGTGTGATGTTTCCCTTCATTTATCAACCATGAGGTGTCCATGATTCGCTATGTCCTGCCTGTCCTGTTGTTCGCCGGCGCACTGCCGGCGCATGCCCAAGCCCCTGTCAAGGAAGCGCCGCTGATCGAGCGGGCGAAGATCTTCGGTAATCCGAGCAAGTCCGGCGGGCGGATCAGCCCGGACGGCAAGTGGCTGTCGTGGATCGCGCCGCGCGATGGCGTGCTCAATGTGTGGGTGGCGCCGGCCAGCGACCTGACGCAGGCGCGCCCGCTGACGGAAGAGAAGGTGCGGCCTATCCGTGGCAGCTTCTGGTCGCCCGATTCGACAACCGTGCTGTTTATCCAGGACAAGGGCGGCGACGAGAATTTCCTGCTGTACGGCGTGAACGTGGCAAGCGGCAAGCAGGTCAATTACACGCCGTTCGAGAAGACGCGCGTGCGGATCGTCCAGATCAGCAGCAAGGTGAAGGACCGTATCCTCGTCGGCATCAATAACCGCGATGCGCGCTGGCACGATGTGTACAGCCTGGACCTGGCCAGCGGCAAGCTGACCCTGGTGCAGCAGAACGACGGCTATGGCGGCTATGTCGCCGATGAATCGCTCAATTTGCGCATCGCCAGCAAGGCTCGCGCCGATGGCGGCATGCAGTATTTCCGCCTGACCGATGGCAAGGCCGAGAGCACGCCGCTGGCCGAGGTCGCCCTGGAAGACTCGCAGACGACGGCGCCGCTGGCCTTCACCGTCGATGGCAAGACCCTGTACTGGACCGATTCGCGCGGCCGCAATACCTCGGCGCTGCTGGCGCAGGATGTGGCCAGCGGCAAGACGACGGTGGTGGCGCAAGACCCGCGCGCCGACATTTCGGACGCGTTGTACGATACGCGCACGGGCCGCGTGCAAGCCTATACGGTCAATTATCTGCAGCAGGAATATTTGCCGCTGACGGACGACCTGAAGGCCGACCTGGCTTTCCTGAAGAAGAATACCAAGGGCCAGTTCAACGTAACGTCGCGCACGGATGCCGACGACAAGTGGCTGGTGGGCGTCGACACCGTCACGGCACCCGCATCGAGCTGGCTGTATGACCGCAAGAGCAAAAAACTGACGCAGCTGTACGTCACGCGGCCCGAGCTGGAAGGCGCGCCGCTGGTGCCCATGTATCCGCAGGAAATCAAGGCGCGCGACGGCCTGACCCTGGTGTCTTACCTGACCCTGCCGCATGCATCGAAGGCGGGCGCCGGCGGCAAGGCCACGCAGGCGGTGCCGATGGTGCTGCTGGTGCACGGCGGCCCGTGGGCGCGCGACACCTACGGCTACAACAGCTACCACCAGTGGCTGGCCAACCGCGGCTATGCCGTGCTGTCGGTGAATTACCGGGGCTCGACGGGCTTCGGCAAGCAGTTCATCTCGGCCGGCGACCTGCAGTGGGGCCGCAAGATGCATGACGACCTGCTTGACGCGGTGCAATGGGCCGTGAAGAGCGGCGTGACCACGACCGACAAGGTGGCCATCATGGGCGGCTCGTATGGCGGCTACGCCACCCTGGCCGGCATGGCGTTCACGCCGACCACGTTTGCCTGCGGCGTTGACATCGTCGGCCCGTCGAACCTGTTTACCTTGCTGCAAACCATCCCGCCGTATTGGGAAGCGGGCAAGCAGCAGTTCTACAAGCGCATGGGCGACCCGACCACGGAAGAGGGCAAGGCGCTGCTCAAGGAGCGCTCGCCGCTGAACTTCGCGCAGAATATCCAGCGTCCCCTGCTGATCGGCCAGGGCGCGAACGACCCGCGCGTCAACGTGGCTGAATCGGACCAGATCGTGGCAGCCATGGCGGCGAAGAATATCCCCGTCACGTATGTGCTGTTCCCCGATGAAGGCCATGGCTTTGCGCGGCCCGTCAACAACATCGCCTTCAATGCCGTGACGGAAAACTTCCTGGGGCAATGCCTGGCCGGCCGCGCCGAGCCCATCGGCGCCACCTTGAAGGCCTCCACCGCGCAGGTCAAGCATGGCGCCGAGTTTGCGCCGGGGTTGACGCAGGCGATGCAGTAACGCTGTCAGCACGAGGCGCGGCCTGCCGGGCAAGCTGCCGGGCAGGCCATGCTGCCCACTGGCAAGAAATTCTGGGTGGGTGGCTTGCAAGGTGACAGTCTCCGGCGTGGCGTTCGTACCACTGATTGCCGGGCGCGCCACGCCAGTTCGATGCAACCGCTGCCAATATGGCGGCAGGCACGCGCCGCCGAAATGTCATCATGCAAAGCCGGCTTTCTGCCGGAATGCCGACTGTGTCGCGCCGGGGAAAAGGCCGGAAACCCCCATGTTTCCTAGGAAAATAGCGTGCTGCCACGCCAGCACGGCTCACGGCAAGTTGCTCAATACAGCCCTACATGCGGCGTTCCTTTTTACATCCGGTGTCAAATAGATACATTATTTTGACAATAGTTGATTTTCATTAAAAACTTCCCTATTTGATAATATTTTATAGTTGCTTTATTTGTAAGTCGTAGTAGCATAGATTGACTTAAAGCAAGGTTCAATCATGCTGGAAAGCCATCTTCAGTCCTGTTGACGGTCGTTGTCATCGGCGTGCAGGTTTGCCGTGACCGTTATCCGTACAAGGCCCAGCGCCAAGATAAATGTATCGAGGGAAGACAAATGTTTCTAAATTTCACGAAATTTGGATGGCTGCCTGCGCCTGTCCGTGGCATTGATGTGTCCATTGCCGGCGGGGGAACTACCCCGGGTATTCTGTCCTGGCGCTCACCCTGGCTGATGCGGCTGGCGGCGGCCCTGCTGTTTCCCTTGCTCTCCCTGTTTTCCCTTCAAGCTTCCGCCGCCAGTGTCTGCCCGAGCCCGCGCGCCATCACTGTGGTGGCGGGAGATGAGTATTACGAGAGTTATCTCAATTCGCCCTGTTCTCAGTTTGGCCTGACGGGCACCCTGGTGCCGCCGCAGCATGGCACGCTGGAAGATTCGAATGTCACGAATGCCGTGCGCTACCGGAATACCAATCTCAGCGCGACATCGGACACGTTTACCATCAGGGACGATGTGGGGCAGCCCATCGTCTACAACGTCACGATCACTTCCGCCATCGCGCTGTCGCCTGCTACTGTGCCGAATGGCACGGTGGCCCAGGCTTACGCGACGACGACCCTGAGCGCGACGGGCGGCACTGCACCGTACACTTACGCGCTCACGGCTGGCAGCCTGCCTGCAGGCATGAGCTTGTCCGGCGCAGGCAGCCTGTCGGGCACGCCGACGGCTGGCGGCACCTTCAATTTCACCGTGCGCGCCACGGACTCGCTGGCCGCCAATGGCACGCGTACGTACACGCTGACGGTCAATGCGCCAACGATCACGGTGGCACCTACGGTGATGCCGGCCATGACGGCCGGTGTCGCCTACAGCCAGGGCATCACCGCCGCGAACGGTACGGCCACGTATAGCTATGCCATCACCGGCGGCAGCGTACCCACGGGCCTGAGCCTGGCGCCGGACGGCACCCTGTCCGGCACGCCGACGGCAGCGGGACCCTTCAACTTTACCGTCACCGCCACCGACAGCAGCACCGGCAGCGGCCCCTACACGGGTTCGCGCGCCTATTCCGTCACGGTGGCGGCCGGTGCGCCCGTTGCCGGCGCCGTCAGCGCCACGGTAGCCTACGGCAGCAGCGCCAACCCGATCACCCTGAACCTGAGCGGCGGCGCGGCAACGTCCGTGGCCGTGGCCTCCGGTGCCTTGCACGGCACGGCGACGGCCAGCGGCACCAGCATCACCTACACGCCGACGGCAGGCTATGGCGGGCCGGACAGCTTTACCTACACGGCCAGCAACGGCGTGGGCACTTCGGCGCCTGCCACCGTGACGCTCACGGTCAGCGGGCCCACCATCACGGTTGCGCCCTCCACCTTGCCTGCCGCCGCCGTGGGGACGGCCTACAGCAGGAACGTGACGGCAGCGAACGGCATGGCGCCGTACGCGTATGTGGTCAGCGCCGGCGCCTTGCCTGCGGGCCTGAGCCTGTCCAGCGGCGGTGTGCTGTCGGGCACGCCGACGGCGGGCGGCGTCTTCAACTTTACCTTGCGCGCCACGGACAGTTCGACGGGCAGCGGCCCGTATTCCGGTGCGCGCGCCTACTCGCTGACGGTTGCCGGGCCGACGATCACGGTGGCGCCATCGGTCTTGCCTGCGATGACGGCCGGCGTCGCCTACAGCCAGGGCATCACTGCGGCGAACGGCACAGGACCTTACAGCTATGCAATCACTGCCGGCACCGTGCCGACGGGCATGAGCCTGGCGCCGGACGGCACCTTGTCCGGCACCCCAACGGCAGAGGGGCCGTATAACTTCACGATCACCGCCACCGACAGCAGCACCGGCAGCGGTCCGTACACGGGTTCGCGCGCCTATTCCGTCACGGTGGCGGCCGGCGCTCCCATTGCCGGCGCCGTCAGTGCGACGGTGGCGTATGGCAGCGGCCCGACTGCGATTACCCTGAACCTGAGCGGCGGCGCGGCAACGTTGGTGGCGGTGGCGTCCGCCGCCAGCCACGGCACGGCGACGGCCAGCGGCACCAGCATCACCTACACACCGACGGCAGGCTATGGCGGACCGGACAGCTTTACCTACACGGCCAGCAACGGCGTCGGCACCTCGGCGCCGGCCACCGTGACGATCACGGTCAATGCGCCCAGCATCACGGTTGCGCCATCGACCGTGCCTGCAGCCGCTGTCGGCACGGCCTACAGCCAGACGGTGACGGCCGCGAACGGCACAGGACCCTACACCTATGCGATCAGCGCCGGCGCCTTGCCGGCCGGGCTGAGCCTGAATACCGCCACCGGTGTGCTGTCGGGCACGCCGACGGCGGGCGGCGTCTTCAACTTTACCGTGCGCGCCACGGACAGTTCAACGGGCGATGGCCCGTACGTGGGAGCGCGCGCCTACTCGCTGACGGTTGCCGGGCCGAC
>NZ_JACYMM010000009.1:0-2322 GCF_020858115.1 Janthinobacterium sp. FW305-129 | reverse complement strand
TGTGCGCGCCACGGACAGTTCAACGGGCGATGGCCCGTACGTGGGAGCGCGCGCCTACTCGCTGACGGTTGCCGGGCCGACGATTACGGTGGCGCCATCGGTCTTGCCGGCGATGACGGCTGGCGTGGCCTACAGCCAGGGCATCACTGCTGCGAACGGCACAGGGCCGTACAGCTATGCCATCACGGGCGGCAGCCTGCCGACGGGCCTGGGCCTGGCGCCGGACGGCACCTTGTCCGGCACCCCAACGGCAGAGGGACCGTATAACTTCACGATCACCGCCACCGACAGCAGCACCGGCAGCGGTCCGTACACGGGTTCGCGCGCCTATTCCGCCACGGTGGCGGCCGGCGCTCCCATTGCCGGCCCCGTCAGCGCCACGGTAGCTTACGGCAGCAGCAGCAACCCGATCACCCTGAACCTGAGCGGCGGAGTGGCAACGTCGGTGGCGGTGTCGTCCGGCGCCTTGCACGGCACGGCGACGGCCAGCGGCACCAGCATCACCTACACGCCGACGCCAGGCTATGGCGGTCCCGACAGTTTTACCTACACGGCGACGAACGGCGTCGGCACCTCGGCACCGGCCACCGTGACGCTCACGGTTGGCGTACCCACCATCACGGTTGCGCCAAGTACCGTGCCTGCAGCCGCTGTCGGCACGGCCTACAGCCAGACGGTGACTGCCGCGAACGGCCAGGCGCCGTACGCGTATGCGGTCAGCGCTGGCGCCTTGCCGGCCGGGCTGAGCCTGAATGCGGCCACCGGCGTGTTGTCGGGCACGCCGACGGCCGCTGGCACCTTCAACTTCACCTTGCGCGCCACGGACAGCTCGACGGGCAATGGCCCGTACGTGGGCGCGCGGGCCTACACGCTGACGGTGTCTGCACCGATGATCAGCGTCACGCCGACGGTCATGCCGGCGATGACGGCCGGCGTCGCCTATAGCCAGAATATTGTCGCCAGTGGCGGGACTTCCACGTACAGCTATGCCATCACCGGCGGCAGCCTGCCCACGGGCCTGAGCCTGGCGCCGGACGGCACCCTGTCCGGCACGCCGACGGCGGCAGGCGCGTATAACTTCACCGTCACGGCCACCGACAGCAGCACCGGCACGGGCGCTCCTTTCACGGGCTCGCGTGCCTATTCCAGCACGGTGGCCGTGGCGCCGCCCGTTGCCGGCAACGCCAGCGCCACGGTGGCCTATGGCAGCAGCGCCAATGCTATCGCCCTGAACCTGAGCGGCGGTGCGGCAACGTCGGTGGCGGTGGCGTCCGCAGCCGCGCATGGCACGGCGACGGCCAGTGGCACGAGCATCAGCTACACGCCCACGGCCGGTTATGCTGGCACCGACAGTTTCACCTATACGGTCACCAACGCCAGCGGCACGTCGGCGCCAGCGACCGTGACAGTGGCGGTGGGCATCCCGACTGTGACGCTGACACCGGCGACCCTGCCGAATCCAACGGCGGAAGCGGCCTACACGGCAACCCTGGCGGCGGCGGGCGGCACGGCGCCGTACACCTACAGCGTGGCCAGCGGCAGCCTGCCTGCCGGCTTGAGCCTGAATGCGGCCACGGGCGTGCTGTCGGGCACGACGAATGTGGCGGGCAGTTTCACCTTCAGCCTGCGCGCCAGCGACAGCAGCACGGGCGTGGGCGCGCCGTTCAGCGCGACCAACAGCTATACCGTGAGCGTCGGTGCGCCGACGATCGTAGTGACGCCGGCAAGCTTGCCGGCGGCAAGCGTCGCCACCGCGTACAGCCAGCAACTGACGGCCAGCGGCGGTGTCGCTCCCTATGCCTATACAGTGTCGAGCGGCAACCTGCCTGCCGGCCTCACCCTGAACAGCAGCGGCTTGCTGAGCGGGACGCCGACGGCGGGCGGCAGTTTCACGCTCACTGTGCAGGCGGCCGATGCGCACCTGTTTACCGGCGCGCGCAGCTATACCCTGGTCGTTTCCTCGGCCACGGTCAGCCTGACGCCGGCCTTGCTGGCCAATCCGACGGCGGAAGCGGCCTACTCTGCGACACTGACGGCCGCGGGCGGTACGGCGCCGTACACTTACAGCGTGGCCAGCGGCAGCCTGCCTGCTGGATTGAGCCTGAATGCGGCTACCGGCGTGCTATCCGGTACGACGAATGTGGCCGGCAGCTTTACCTTCAGCCTGCGCGCCAGCGACAGCAGCACGGGCGTGGGCGCGCCGTTCAGCGCGACCAACGCCTACACCATGACGGTTGCGGCGCCGGCCCTGAGCCTGGTCCCGGGCAGCCTGGCGGCGATCCGTGCCGGCGATGCCTACAGCCAGCAGTTCACGGCTGCCGG
>NZ_JACYMM010000008.1:315888-374586 GCF_020858115.1 Janthinobacterium sp. FW305-129 | reverse complement strand
ACAGGATTTGAACCTGTGACCTTCGGGTTATGAGCCCGACGAGCTGCCAGACTGCTCCACCCCGCAGGCGAATTATAGCGGGGTTTGCTGCAATGCGCAATGGCTGACTGGATTACGCCGCCGCCAGGCGCCACAGCGAGGTGATTTCCTGCGAGCGTGCCGCGTGCAGGCTGTCCGTGGCGTCCTGCGCGCGCGGGTGCGTGGGTTTCACGTCCAGGCGGTCGACGACCTTCAAGCCCGCTTGCGCTATCCATTCCAGCAATTGCGCGCGCGGGCGCAGGCCCAGGTGCTCTGCCAGGTCCGACAGGATCAGCCAGCCTTCGCCGCTTGGCTCCAGGTGGTCGGCCAGGCCGGAAAGGAAGCCGCGCAGCATGCGGCTGTCCGGATCGTAGACGGCGTATTCGATCGGCGAGCTGGGGCGGGCCGGCAGCCATGGCGGATTGCACACGACCAGCGGCGCGCGTCCGGCGGGGAACAGGTCGGCCTGCACCACGTCGACCTTGTCGATCAAATCGAGGCGGGCCAGGTTTTCGCGCGCGCAGGACAGGGCGCGCGGATCCTGGTCGGTGGCAACGATGCGCTGAATGCCGCGCTGCGCCAGCACGGCGGCCAGCACGCCCGTGCCGGTGCCGATGTCGAAGGCCAGCTTGGCGCGCGCGGGCAGGGGCGCTTCCGCCACCAGGCCCACGTATTCGCCGCGGATGGGCGCGAACACGCCGTAATGCGGGTGGATGCGCTGGCCCAGGGCCGGCAGTTCCACGCCCGTGCGGCGCCATTCGTGCGCGCCGATCAGGCCCAGCAGTTCGCGCAGCGAGGCGACGAAGGCTTCTTCGCCGCGGCCATACGCTTCATTGCACGCCAGTTTCACGTCCGGCGCGCGGCGCAGCGGGATCGTGTAATCGGCGTCAAAAGGCAGCAGCAGCATGGCCAGGGTGCGGGCGCGCTGCGACTGCGCCTGGCGGTGCAGATGGAAGGCTTCCGTGGCGGTCGGTTCGGGTTTCGCCAGCTTGGCGGCCTTGGCCTTTTTGCTCGGCTTGTCGTTCTTGTGGTCGGCGCGCCGCGCCAGTGCCTGCAGCAGCTGGCGCGCGTTCTGGAAGTCGCCGCGCCACAGCATGGCCGTGCCTTCGCAGGCCAGGCGGTAAGCCTGGTCGGCCGTCGTGCGGTCGTCGGCGATGACGACGCGCTTGGGCGGCGGCATGCCGCTTTCCGAGCGCCAGCGGGCCGAATGTTCGGCGCCGTTTTCGCTCCAGTGGATCTGCGGATGAACGGTAGGGGAAGAAGTGTCGGACATGGGTTTCAATCGATAGAAGGGGGCGCGCGGCATGGTCGCCTGCGCAGGCCGTCTTCCATTATACGTCGCTGGCCGTGCCGTCAGCGGTGTCCGTGCCATAGGCGAGTGCCAGCGCGCGGGCGCGCGCCTGGTCTTCCGGCGTGGTTTCCACGGCTTTGACCGCCGCGTCCGGCTGCACCAGCTTGAGCAAACGCAAGCTCAGGCTGCCCGCCAGGTCGCCATCCTTGCCGCTGGCGCTGGCGCCATCGGCGTTGCCGTTGACGTTGTTATTAAAAATGTTGCTTTGCAATTGCTGGCCCAGCAGCTTGAACAGGTCGTGCAGATTGCCGGCGAAGTGCGTGGCGGGCAACTCCTTGGCGGGCGGGGCGGCGTCATCGGAGGATGTGGCTTCCGGCGCTTCGCCTTGCGTTTGCTCAAGGATGCCAGCGCTGATGTTCGATTGATATTGCACTTCCAGCTCGAAGTCGAAAGTCTGGCCGTCGGCCGTGGTGATCTTGCCCTTGCCGATGAAATGCGCGTTTTCATCGAGGCTGAAGGCGGCCGCGCGGCTGCTGGCGCCTGCGCCCGAGACGCTGGCGCCAGCACTGCTGAAGCTGGAGCCGGCTTGCAGGTCGACGGAATCGAAGGCGATGCTGGCGCCGTCGCCGAACAGCTGGCGTGTCATGTTGTTCAGGAAATCCTGCGCCACGTCGACGGTGGCGTTGCCCAGCGCATCGGTCCGTTGCGACAGCCCCTTGGCCGACAGGTCCAGGCCGTTTTTCGACAGGGCCACCACGTCTTGCGCCGTGCGCTGCATCAGGGGCGAGCCGGCCAGGCCCGTGGCGCTGCCGCCCGTGCGGGACGGTTGCTGGCCAGCCAGCGTAGTCGAGGCGGGTTGACGGCTGGCAAGGGCGGGAAGCTGGGACATGAACAAATTCCGAATGAGCAAGTACTCAGTTAACGGCAGTCGTGTCCCATTCTTTAACCATTAGTGGTGGTGCGACCAGCTACCATCCGCCGACTCCAGGTAGGACTTGACGGCATCGGCCTGGCCCGTGGCGTGGCGCTTGAGTTCGCCGCATGCGCAAATGCCCTGATACGGCTGGATATGCGAGCAGGCGGAGACTTTTTGCAGGTAGACCTGCATGGATTTGTGACATTTTACGCACTTGAAGGTGAGGCTGCGGGCGGCTTTCATGGGTTTCCTTGAACTGTTGCGGGGCGTAGAGTTCATCTACGCGAAGGCGGCGATTTTAACGCACTCCGGCCATCGTTACACGTTGTTGCATCTGCGCCACGCGCAGGTCAACTGAATCCGCGCCATGACGTTGAACGTATATAGGAGGTCGTCTGACCGCCATTGAAGAGGTAGCACCATGGACAAGCATGACAAGGAAAAGCCTGTACAGCCCGCCAAGGAGCTGGTCAGGAAGTGGCTGAAAGCGGAACTGGCACAACGCCGGCCGCCGCCCGACCCCGAGCAGATCCGCCGCGAACTGGGCTGGGATATGCTCAAGCTGTGCCGGGAGCCGGCCAGCCGCTAGCGACTCAGCGCACCGTCACCACGCTCCTGCCGCCCGAACCAGGCTGCACGAGGATGCGGGTGGCGATGCGCTCCGTCATTTCCTGGACGTGCGAGATGACGCCGACCTTGCGGCCCATCGCTTGCAGGCCGTCGAGCGCATCCATGGCCACGCGCAGGGTTTCCGTGTCCAGGCTGCCGAAGCCCTCGTCGATGAACAGCGATTCCACGCGCACGCGGTTCGATGACAGCGAGGCCAGGCCCAGCGCCAGGGCCAGCGAGACGAGGAACGATTCGCCGCCCGACAGCGAATGCACGGAGCGCAGCTCGCCGCCCATGTCCTGGTCGCGCACCATCAGGCCCAGCGACGGATTGTTCGGGTTGTCGATGCGTTCGAGCTGATAGCGGCGCGCCAGGTGGTTCAGGTGCGCGTTGGCATAGCCGAGCAGCACTTCCAAGGTGAATTGCTGCGCGTAGTTGCGGAATTTCTTGCCGTCGGCCGAGCCGATCAATTCATTCAGGCTGGCCCAGCGCCGCTCGATGACGGCCTGCGCCTCGATCTGCGCCAGCATCGCTTGCGCACCGTGGCGCCGCGCGTCGTCCTGCGCGATGGCCAGGCGCAGGCGCGTCGCTTCCTGGTTGGCCGCCTGGCGTTCCAGCAGCAGTGCATCGAGCGCCGCCTGCAGCGCGGCCGAGTCCGTTTCCAGGCCGTCTGGCGGCTGTGCCAGGTGCGCCGCCAGCTGCTGCCGGCGCTCGGCCAGCACGGAAGCGGCCGCCGTGTGACGGTCGGCGATCGCTTGCAGCGCGTCGCGTTCGGCGCGCATCGCTTCCGGTGCGATGGCCAGGTGCGTACGCAAGGCGTTCATGTCGGCGGGCGCATGGGCCGGATGGGCATTCTGGAACTGGCGCAGCCAGTCGTGCAGGGCGGCGCTGGCGCCGTGTTCCTGTTCACGCAAGGCGGCCAGGCGCTGCGACAATTGCGCGCACGCTTCTTCCAGGCGCGTGCGCTGCTGGCTGGCCGATTGCGCCGCCGTTTGCTGCCGCGCCAGCAGCTCCCTGGCTGCCGCGATGGCGCCTGCCAGTGCGCGCTCGACCTCGGCCACGCTCTGGCCTTGCCATAGCGCGTGGCGTTCCGCCTGCATTGCCGTGCGCTGCTTGTCGGCGGCGGCAAAGGCGGCGTGGGCTTCCTGCGCCGCTTGCTGCGCCTTGGCGGCGGCCAGCAGTGCAGCTTCCAGCTGCGCGGCCAGGGTCGCCAGCGCGTGGCCGCGGTGGTCCTGGTCCGCCTGCTGTTTCAGCCATTGCCGGCTTTCCGTTTCACGCGCCGCGCGGAAGGCGGCCGGGCCGGCGCGCCAGCCGTCTTTCCAGTCCTCGGCGCCATCGGCGTCGGCAAACGCGCCATCGAGCTGCGCCAGCAAGGCATCGAGCGCAGCGCGCGCCGTCTCGCCCTTGTCGGCGTTGCCCGCTTGCTGCGCCTGCAGCTGCGCCAGCCGCGCTTGCGTTTCGGCGACGGCGCTTGTGCAGCGCGCGTGCTCGCTCGACGCCAGTTCGTGCGCCGCCTGCGCCTGCTCGCGCCGCGCGCCGGCCTGGCGCAGCGCCGTTTCCTGCTGCGCCAGCGCCTGCAAACCGGCCGCATTGGCCGCCAGCTGCCGCGCGAACCAGTCCGCGCGCTGATTTTCCTGCGGCAGTTGCAGGGTATCGGCATGCGGCTGCCACTGCGCGAGCAAGCTGTCGATGGCGGGCGGCAGGGCCGCCAGCTCGGCATCCGTCTGCGCCTGTTCGCGCGCCGTCGCGGCCAGCGCCGCCTTGTGCGTGGCCAACCGCTCCAGATTGCCGCGCGCCTGCGTGCGGCAAGCCAGCACGTCATCCTGCAAACTGGCCAGCATCGCCTGCAAGGCGTCGTCGGCGTGGCTGTACGGGTGTTCCAGCGCGCCGCAGACGGGGCAGGGCTGCTCGTCCTGCAAATTGGCGCGCAGCTGCTCGACGCTGGCCGCGCATGCCGCTTCCGCCCCTTTCAAGGATTTTTCCGCCTGCGCCAGGCGCGCTTCCAGCAGCGGCGTTTGCGCCGCTGCCGCCGCCAATGCCGTACTTTCCATCTGCGCGGCCTGCGCCAGCTGGGCCGCCCTGGCTTGCCAGTGCGCCAGTGCCTGCTGCTGGCGCGCCAGTTCGCTCCAGGTCTTTTCCGCGCTGGTCAACGTGCGCGCGTGCGTCTCCAGCTGGCCGCGCTGTTCCTGCAGCCCTTGGCCATCGATGGCTTGCACGGCCGTTTGCGCCTCGCGCCGTTCCGCCTCGCGCACGGCCAGGACGGCGGCGGCACTGGCCAGCGCCGCTTGCGCCGCCTGCGTGGCGTCCAAGGCCTGGCGCACCTGCTGTCTTGACTCGGCCATGCTGGCGTCGGCCGCATCGGCTTGCGCGGCCGCTTGCCCGGCCTGGGCAAACAATTGATCCCACAACTGCCACGATTGCGCCAGCGCCTGCCATTGCTGGTGCGATGCCAGCCACTGGCGGCCCGTTTCCTGTTCCGTTAGTGCCGCGTGCTGGCGCTGCTGCAGCGCGTGCAGCGCGGCGCGCGCCGCTTCGTTGGCCTGGTCGGCGGCCAGGGCGCCATCTTGCGCCTGGCGGTACGCGGGCACCTGCGCCGCAACGCCCGCGTCGAGCGCCTTGGCCCGGTCGAGCAAGGGCGCCGCATCGCGCTGCGCCGCTTCCGTGGCAAGCAAGGCCGCTGCCGCTTGCTGCACGGCCTGCGCCAGCTGCGCTTCGCTGGCGATGGCTTGCGCGGCCTGCGCGCGCGACGCTTCCAGCGCGGCGCCCGTGCCGGCGATGTCGCTGGCCAGGCGCGCCACGCCGTCGATCAGGGGCCGTGCCGGCTGCAGCAATTCCCACTGCGCCAGCGCCGCGCGGCGTTCTTCCGCAGCGGTCCGTTCGGCATCCGCGCCGTCCAGCGCCTCTTGCGCGGCCGCCGCCTGGCTTTGCAGCTTGTGCGTCTCCTGGTGCCAGCGCTGCTGCAATTCCAGCACCGCCTTGCGCAGGTCGATGGTGTGCAGGGCCGCTTCGGCGGCCTCACCCAGCGTTGCCGTTTCAGCACGTTCTTCCGGCGACAATGGCCGCTGATCGGCCAGTTTTTCGCCCAGGCGTTCGAGAACCTGCTTTTCCTTCTTTGCCCGCTCGAAGGCGCGCATGGAAATGTCCGTATACATGCTGCTGCCCGTCAGGGTTTCCAGCAATTCGCCCCGCTCATTGTCTTCCGTTTTCAGGAAGGTGGAAAACTCGTTCTGCGCCAGCAGCACGGCGCGCGTAAACTGGTCGAAGGACAGGCCGATACGTTTTTCGATCTCTTCCTTCACCTCCGTCTTGGTGCCGCCGATGGGCTGCAGCGCGGGCAGCTGGTGCAAGCTCATGGCGGTCGCCTGCAGCGCGCCTTCCGCCTTGGTACGCGAGCGGCGCACGCTCCAGCGCGCGCGGTAGCTTGCGCCGTCGTTGCCGACAAAGTCCACCTGCGCGTAACCTTCGGGCGTGCCGCGGCGCAGCAGGGTGCGCGTATCCTGCGCGTTGACGGTTTCCTTGCCCACGTCGGGCAGGGCGCTGCCCCGGCCCAGCACTTTCAGCAGGCGCGGCGTGGCGTCGTACAGGGCCAGGCACAGGGCGTCGAGCAGGGTGCTCTTGCCCGCGCCCGTGGGGCCGCTGATGGCGAACAGGCCGGATGACGCCAGCGGCTCCTGCTGGAAGTCGACTTCAAATTCGCCGGCCAGCGAAGCCAGGTTCTTGCCGCTGATTTTCAGTATTTTCATGGTTTTTCAGGTACGCTCAGGCGCCAGGCAGCAGCAGTTCGGCCAGGGCCGAGAGGAGTTCGGGCGGCGCTTCCTTCGCGTATTTTTGCTGGTACAGGCGGCGGAAGATGTCGTCCGGCTGCAGCTGGCCCAATTGGTCGAGTGTCATGTTTTCGGGGGCGCTGCCGCGCGCGGCGCTCGACGTTTCGATCTTCGCCAGGCGCACGCTCTTGCCGTCGAGCGCCGTTTCGATGCGCGTGCGCAGGCCCGGTTCGGGCGCATCGAGGCGCACGCGCACTTCCAGGAACGGCTGCGCTTCGGCCGGTGCGTCCGGCACGTCGAGGGCGGCCAGCTGTTCCAGCACTTCGTTGATGGGCGCCGGGGTGGCCGGCACGCGCAGCAGGGGCACGGCGCGCGGCACGGCGATGGCGCGCACCTCGCGTAACTGCTCGCCGTCGATGTCGAGGCACAGCACCTGGTGGCGGTAGTTTACTTCGGCGAACGACAGCGGTATCGGGCTGCCGCAATAGCGGATGCGTTCCTGCCCGCCCACGGCCTGCGCCTTGTGCAAATGGCCCAGCGCCGCATACGCGATGGACGTATCGAAGATCCCCGATGGCAGCATTTCCGTGCCGCCGATGACGATGCGGCGTTCGGAATCGTTCGACATTTCGCCGCCCACCATGTGGCAGTGGCCCATGGCGATGATGGCTTGCCCGGGCTGGCGGCGCGCCAGCGCCAGGTCGGTCAATTGGCGGTACAGCAGGGCGATGCCGCCCAGGTAGGCGTCCTGCGTGTCGCCGGCCGGCAGTTTCGGCACATCGCCGGGGCGGAGAAAAGGCACGGCCAGGCACCAGGCCTGTACCTGGCCATCGCTGCCGGTGAGCGGCAGCAGCAGGCGTTCCAGGTCGATCTGGCCATCGTCGCCGCGCAGCAAATGGCCGATCACGTGGGTGCCATGCGCGGCCAGCAGGGGGCCGGGCGCTTCCAGCCGTCCGGCCGAATCGTGGTTGCCGGCGACGACGACGAGCTGCAGCGCGGGCAGGCGCGCGCGCGCCTGCTGCAGGAAGACATACAGCTGCTTCTGCGAGGCGGCGGAAGGATTGGCATTGTCGAACACGTCGCCGGCGACGAGCAGCACGTCGACCTGCTCGGCCACGAGCGTGTCGAGCAGCCAGTCGAGGAAGCGCTGGTGTTCGTAGCCCCTTTCAAAATTGTGCAGGGTCTGGCCCAGATGCCAGTCGGAAGTGTGCAGCAGGCGCATGGTGGGCCAAGGGTAGGGAAGACAGGCGCCAATATAGCAGGAATGGCGCCTGTCTCACGCTGTCAGCACGCCTGCGCGATAAGTATTGCGCCCATCCTGCTTGGCCTGGTACAGCAGCACGTCGGCCCGCTGCAGCAGCACGGCGGGAGAAATGTCTTCGTCGCGGTAGAAGGCCAGGCCGATGCTGGCGGAAATGCGCACGCTGATGCCGTCGAGTTCGAACGGCTGCCGCATGGCGGCGACGATTTTTTCGGCCAGCACGGCCGCGTCGTCGGGGCGGGCGATCTGTTCCATGATGATGGTGAATTCGTCGCCGCCCAGGCGGGCGATGATGTCGGTGGCGCGCATGGTTTGCGTCAGGCGCTGGGCGAAGGCGCGCAGCAGGGCGTCGCCCGTGCCGTGGCCGTGCGTGTCGTTGACGGGCTTGAAGCGGTCGATATCCATGTACATGACGGCCATCAGGCGCTGCTGCTGGCGGCTGGCGTGCATGGCGTCGCTGAGTTTCTGCTGGAAGCCGGCGCGGTTCGACAGCCCCGTCAGCGCGTCGACCTGGGCCAGTTTCAGCAGGCGCTGCTTTTCGCGCTTTTGCACGGTGATATCCTGGCGCATCACGTGAAAACCCACCACCTGCAGCTTGTCTTCGCCGATCTGCGGGATGTAGATCACCTCCATGCAGCGCTCGATGCCTTCCTTTTCATCTTCCTCTTCAAAACTCAGGGTTTCGCCGGCCAGCACGCGCCCGATATATGGCGCCACCGTGCCGTAGCGCGCCTCGCCCACGGTGTCGCGCACGCTCTTGCCCAGCACCTGGCGGCCCGTCAGGCCGAATTCGCGTTCGTAGGCGATGTTCAGGAAGCGGTAGACCTGGTCGGCGTCGATGTAGGCGATCATGGCCGGCAGGGTGTCGGCGATGGTGCGCAGCCGTGCTTCGCTTTCCAGCAGCGCCACTTCCGATTCGCGCAAGGTGGTGATGTCGTCCAGGCTGCCCACGTAGCCTTCGATGCTGCCGTCGATGAGGATGGGGGCAATTTTGACGGAGACCCAGACCAGCCTGCCGTCGCGCTGCAGGCAGCGCAGGGTGGACTGGAATGGCGCGTGGCTGCGCGTGAGCTGTTCCAGCGCCACGTGCATCAGCGGGTAGTCGTCCGGGTGCAGGGCGCTGGTCCAGCCGGCGCCCAGCGCGGCGGCGCGCGGCAGGCCCGTGATGGCTTCGAAGGTGCGGTTGACGTAGGTGCAGCGGCGCTGGCGGTCCAGGCGCACCAGCCCGAGCGGCGAGGCGTCGTTGACGGCGGCCAGTTCGGCCTGTTTCTGGCGCAGTTCCAGTTCCTGCTGGCGGCGCTGCGAGATATCCTCGGCGATGCACAGGATATGTTCGACCTGCTGGCGCTCGTCGAACACGGGCACGGAGACGGCGCGCAGGTAGCGCAGGCTGCCGTCAAGCAGGCGCAGCGGCTTTTCCGTATGGTCGATGACACCCCGTTCGGCCAGAATGGCGCGGTCGTCCTCGGCGTCGTGCAGGCCAAAGCCGGGCGGAAAGGCCTGGCAATCGGTCTTGCCGATGACGTCGGCGGCCAGGTGGCCGGTGATATCCTCGGCCGCCTTGTTCCACACTTCCATCCGGCCGAAGTTTTCCGGGCGCGCGCTTTTCACGTAGACCAGCACGGGCAAATGGTCGATCAGCGACTGCAGGAAGCTGCGGTTGTCCTGCAGCGCCAGTTCGTCGTGCTTGCGTGCGCTGATGTCGCGCGAGGTGACGGCCACGCCGTCGGCGATCGGCACCACCTGGTGGCGCAGCCAGCGCGTGCCGCCCGAGGCCAGTTTCAGCTCGAATTCATCTTCCAGCGGCTGGCCCGTTTCCATCACCAGCACGAAGCGCTTGAAAAAGCGCTCGCCGCGCAGCAGCGGCACGCGCGGCAGCACGCGCTGCCCCAATAGTTCCGAGCGCGGCTTGCCCAGCATGTCGGCGGCCCGCTCGTTGACGTCGGCGAAGATGAAGTCTTCCACCGGCTTGCCCGGCGCGGGGCGCCAGGCTTTCAGCAGCAGCACGGCATCGAGGCTGCCCTGGTGTGCCGCGCGCAGCAAGGCTTGCGTTTCCGTGGCCTGGCGGATGCTGCGGCGCAGGCGCGCGCTCTGGCGCATCAGCAGGGCCGTAAAGCCGGCGATGAGCACGCTGGCGGCGAGCAGCGCGCCGACATACGCCAGGCGGCGGTGTTCGAAGCGGGCCAGGGCGACGGCACTGCTCACGCCCACCACGGCCAGCAGCGGATAGCGCGGCAGCTCGCGGTAGCTGTAGATGCGCGCCGTCGCGTCGACTGGCGGCTCGATCAGCAGTTCCTCGGGCGCGTGCGGCGGCGGTCCCGGCATGCGGAAGTCGATGCGGTCGCTGAGGATCAATTGCTCGCCGATGCGCCCCACCGTCAGGCCGCTGTCGCGCGCCACCAGCATCAGCGCGCCCTGTTCGTCGAGGTTCAGGCGGTCGTAATCGTCGACAAAATACGTGGGGTCGACGTGGATGACGATGGCGCCGGCAAAGCGGCCCTGCGCATCGTTCAGGCGGCGCGCCAGGCGGATGGTCCAGTGCTTGCTGCCCGCGTCCAGCATGGGCGTGTCGACCAGGGCCGTGTCGGACGCATTCGCGGCCAGCGCCCTGAAAAACGGCTGGCTGGCCAGGTTTTCCGGCAAATACGCGTTGGCGCTGTCGATCACGTCGCCGTGCGCGTCGACCAGCGCGATCGGCAATGCCAGCTTCGACGGCAGCACGCTGTCGAGCAGGCCCTGGCGGCGCGTGAATTCATTCAGGCGCAGGGCGCCGTCCGTTTCCTCGTATTTGAGCTTGAACAATTGCGTGGCGTGATCCGTCTGGCGCAAGGTGAAACTGGTGTGGTCGGCCAGGGTACGCGCCAGCGACTGGCTGACGGCCACGGCGTCGCGCACGGCGCTGGCCCGCTCCTGGCCCACCTGGTACAAGACGGCCGCCCACAGCGCCAGCAGCAGGATGAGCGCGAACAGGGGCACCAGGCTGAGACGGTACAGGCGGCGGGCAAGGCGTTGCAGGGGTCTTGTTATCGCTATCACGGGCGCTTGCAGGCTAGATTGATGAAAAGGGGAACGTGGAGGAGCGGCGTGGCGCGCATGATAGCCGAATCGGCCCGCTTGCGCTGCGCCCTGTTGCTGCTCCCCACCGTCCGTTCGTAGTCTGTCGCTGATCCTATTCTGCGTTAATTCTGCGTTAAATCAAACATGCGTGGCGCTGCGCATGCTAAAAAAAGCGCCATGCTGCCGGCACGGGCGTGGCGAGTGGCAGAAAAAGTACAATTCGGCTTGCATCCTCATTAAAATGGTGGCTTCTTCCTCCCATATCGAAAGTTGTCATGCAGAGTAAAAAGCCCGACGCGGCAAGACTGGACAAGATCGTGGCCGAAGCGCGCCGCGCCGCCGACCAGCGCGAGAGCGGCTACCGCGAGCGCTCGCTGAAGATGTATCCGTGGGTGTGCGGCCGCTGCATGCGCGAATTTACGCGTGCCAACGTGCAGCAACTGACGGTGCACCACCGCGACCATAACCACGACAACAATCCGCCCGATGGCAGCAACTGGGAACTGCTGTGTCTGTATTGCCACGACAATGAGCACTCGCGCTACCTGGAAGCGGATCGTGGCGCCGGCCTGCTGTCGGCCGAGGTGGCGCCCGCCACGCACAATCCGTTCGCCGCGCTGGCGGGCCTGATCAAGAAAAAGGACTGAGCGGGCCGCGCCGCTTTCCCATGCGCATCCTGCTGACCGAAGACGACCCGCAGCTGGGCCGCGCCACGCAGATCGGCCTGGAACAGGGCGGCTACGCCGTCGACTGGGTCACGAGCGCCGAACATGCGCACACGGCCGTGCGCCTGCACGACTATGCCTGCATCCTGCTCGACCTGGGCTTGCCGGGGCAGGACGGCATGCAGGCGCTGGGTGTGCTGCGCGATAACGGCTACAGCGGCGCCGTGCTGGTCGTCACGGCGCGCGACCAGGTGGGCGAGCGCATCGCCGGCTTGGACGCGGGCGCCGACGACTTCATCGTGAAACCGTTCGACCTCGACGAGCTGGCCGCCCGCATCCGCAGCGCCTGCCGCCGCGCCGCGGGCCGCCTGCGCGAGCACCTCGTGCACGGCGACCTGGTGCTTGACATCGCGGACCGGCAGGTGACGCAAGGGGGCGTGCCCGTGACCTTGACGGTGAAGGAATTCCGCATCCTGCAACTGCTGCTGGAACACGGCGGACGCGTGCTGAGCCGGGAACAGCTGGAAAAAAACCTGTACAGCTGGGGCGGCGAGGTGGAAAGCAATGCCGTGCAAGTGCACATCCACCACCTGCGCAAGAAGCTGGGGCGGGACTTGATACGCACGGTGCATGCGATCGGCTATTGCATTGATAAAGCGCAAACGGCTTGATGAAAAAACGGGCTACCCTGAGGCAGCCCGTTCGATGTTGACGCGGATGACGCCTTACATCATCAGACCTTACATCGTCAGAAATCCACGCTGGCCGACAGCCACAGACGGCGTCCGTCCAGGCTGTTGACGTAGCGGTTGGCGTAGTTCAAGGCCGGTGCGCGGTACGGCTGGTAGTCGATGAAGTCCTTGTTGAGCAGGTTGTACACGGCCGCGTTCAGGGTGACGCGCTGGTTCAGCTGGTAACTGCTGCCCAGGTGCAGCATGGTGTAGCCCTTGTAGTCGCCCAGCGCGGCCTTGGCGGCGCGCGTGGAAGCCGAGGTGCCTGGATCGCGGAAGCGCTCGCTGCGGTACTCGGCGCGCAGCCAGCCATTCCATGCGCGCGAGATATCCCAGCTCAAACGGGCGTTGACGGCGTGCTTGGGCGTGTCGCTCAGCGGTTTGCCCGCATTGCTGCCGCTCTTCTGTTCGCTTTCCGTGTACGTGTAGTTGGCGCTGGCCGACAAGGTTTTGCCCAGCGGGAAGCGCGTGTTCAGTTCGACGCCGCGGGTGACGGCCTCATCCACGTTGACGGATTGGCCAAACGCATCGACATTCGGCCAGTTGCCGAAGCTGACGCAGCCGGGACGGTTCGGCGACGGACGGTAGCTGCAATTGACGAGGCCCGTGCCCGTCGTGATCTTGTCCTTGAATGTATTGTTGAACACGGTGCCGCTGGCGGTCCAGCCGGCCAGGTTGTCGAAGTAGGCGCCGATTTCTGTTGTCGTGCTCGTCTCCGGCTTCAGGTTCGGGCTGCCGACGAGCGGGATCGTGCCCTGGCCGCCGAAACCGTTGATGCCTGGGGACAATTGCTCCACGCGCGGCGTCTTGTAACCCTTGCTGACGCCGCCCTTGACTGTCCAGCTCGGCGTCGCGTTCCACACGGCATAGGCGCGTGGGCTGGTCTGGCCGCCAAAGATGCTGTGATCGTCATAGCGGGCGCCGAAGGTCAGCGCGAGATTCTCCAGCACCTGCCATTCGTCTTCCAGGAACAGGGCTTTTTGCGTGAATTCGAATTTTTTCGGCGCCACGCCGTCCGTCATGTCCGCTTTCCACCATTGCGCGCCGACGGTCGCCATGTGTTTGCCCAAAGGCATGACCAATTTGGTGTCGAACACCTGGCTTTCCACTTCCAGCGTGCGCGCGCTGCCGGCGACGGCGCCCGGCGTGCCAGGCGGAATCGTGCGGCCCAGGGTTTCCGTCTTGTTCACCATGTAGCTGCTGTCGAGGGTGCCGAAGCCGAAGCGGCCCGTGTGCGACAGGGTCCACTGGTCGCGGTTGTATTTCTGCTCGGGACCGTAGCCGCCCTGCAAGCCCAGGGTGCCCAGCTGCTTCTTCGAATTGTCGTAGGTCTGGCGGCCCGCGTCGGCGTCGAGGATGACGGTGTGGTGGCGGTTTGGCGTGAAGGCCAGGCGCGCGCCGAAGTTGTCGATGTCCGCGCGCACGGGATTGGCGCCCATGTTCGGGGTGACTTCCGCACCGGCCGCGTCGCTGTAGCGGATGTCGGCCGCGTCGCGGCGCTGCTTGCTGCCGCGCAGGGACAGGCCCAGCAGGTCGGTGGCGATGGGGCCGCTCAGGTAGAAGCGGCCGCTTTTCACGTCGCCGAAGTCCGATTCCTGCTGCACGGTGTAGTCGGCCGAGACGGAACCCATCCACTGCTTGCCCACCTTGCGCGTGATGATGTTGATCACGCCGCCCATGGCGTCCGAGCCGTACAGGGTCGACATGGGGCCGCGGATGATCTCGATGCGCTCGATGGCGGCCAGCGGCGGCATGAAGCTCGTCTGCGTGCCGCCGAAACCGTTCGGCGTGACATTGCCGGCCGCGTTCTGGCGGCGTCCGTCGATCAGCACCAGGGTGTAGTCGCTGGGCATGCCCCGGATGCTGATGTTCATGCCGCCCGTCTTGTCGCCCGCCGCGCCCACGTCGATGCCTTCCACGCTTTCCAGCGCCTGCGTCAGGTTGCCGAAGCGTTCCTTCGACAGTTCTTCACGCGTCAGCACCGTGATCGAGGCCGGCGCCTGCTTGATGTCCTGCTCGAAACCGGAGGCGGAAACCACCACTTCCGGCATGCTGGCAGGCGTGCCCGTCTGGGCGTGGGCCGGCAGCCAGGACAGGGCGGCGAGCGCCAGGGCAAGCGTGGTGGGGCGCGGCAGGCGCGCGCGGCGGGGGCTGTGGGACATGCAAACTCCTGGAAGGTGGATTAGTTATTGGTCTGTATTGTTTGAGTAATGGGAATCATGAAAGCAATAAGAATCATTTACAATTACGGGCATGGCTTTCCCAAAAATATTTCGCTCCGGATCATGCGCAGAAGTTCTTAAGAGATTCTTAACTGCCGGCGGCGGCGTGCACACCTGGTCGCTGCGGCGCACCCTGCTGGCCGTGCTGCTGGGCCTGACACTGGCCCTGTGGGTGGGCAGCGCCGCCATCGTGTACGTGGAAGCGCGCCGCGAAAGCCAGGAGCTGTTCGATCAGTCGCTGACCGAGACGGGACATTTGCTGCTGTCGCTGGTGGAAAAGGACGTGCGCGAACATGGCTTGGCGGGAACCATCGACCTGCCGTTGCGCGGCCAGCGCAATCCCCACCAATACCTGCTGTTCAAGGTGCGCGACGCGCAGCAGCGCGTGCTGTACCGCAATGATGCGGCGTCCGACATCGCCCTGTCGCGCAGCGCGCCCGACGGCCTGTCGTGGACCACGATAGCCGGCCAGCGCTGGCGTCTGTTTTCGCTGTGGGATCCGCAGCGCAGCCTGCAGCTGCTGGTGGCCGAGCCGACCAGCCACCGCGACGACATCAGCCGCGGCTTCTTTTACCGCATCGCGCTGTTCGGCCTGCTGCTGGTGGCGCTGGCCACCGTCGCCATCTGGTGGAGCATCCACCGCGTGTTTCGCGTGCTGCAGGCGTGCGCCGAGGAAGTCTCGGCGCGCACGCCCGATGAGCTGGCCGACGTCAGGCTGGCTGGCGCGCCCGCCGAGCTGCATCCGCTGCTGCAGGAAATTAACCGCCTGTTCGGCAGGGTGCGGCACAGCCGCGACAATGAGCAGCGCTTCACGGCCGACGCGGCGCACGAGCTGCGCACCCCGCTGGCCGCCATCAAGACGAATCTGCAAGTGCTGCAGCGGGCCCGCAGCGCGGACGAACGCGAGGAATTCATCGCCGCGCTGGGCGCCAGCGTGGAGCGCGCCACGCGCCTCGTCAACCAGCTGCTGGCGCTGGCGCAGCTCGATCCGCAGGCCCTGGAGATGCGGCTGGCGCCGGGCGACCTGGCGCACCTGCTGGCGCAGCAAGCCGCGCCCTGGCAGGCGCTGGCCGCGCCGTACGGACTGGCGCTGAGCGTGCACATGGCGCCGGCGCCGTGCGCGCTGCATGCGGACGGCCTGCATATGCTGCTGCGCAACCTGGTCGAGAATGCGCTGCGCTACACGCCGGCGCCGGGCGCCGTCGAGATCAGCTGCGGCGTGGAAGCGGGGCGCAGCTACCTGCGCGTGGCCGATACGGGGCCGGGCATCGCCGAGGAATGGCACGCGCGCGTATTCGAACGCTTTGTGCGCCTGGTGCAGGTGGAAAGTGCGACGCAGCTGCCCGGCAGCGGGCTGGGGCTGTCCATCGTGCGCCGCATCGCCGAGCGGCATGGCGCGGACATCGTCCTGGGCACCGGCTTGCAGGGCAGGGGGCTGGCCGTGACGGTGGTGTTTCCCGCCGCGTAGCGTGACAGCGGGCTGGGCGATCCGGTAGCGATAAATCGCACAAGGCGCGTCCGGAATGCGGTATCTTTCTGTTATGCACAGCTCAGACAAGCCCATTCCTCCCGACCTCCCCCCGCTACCGCTGGCCGCCGCGCGCGCCCTGCACCTGGCCGCGCAAGGCTTGCTGCAGGCGCGGCGTAAAAAAGCCGTGAAGGCCGACGTGCTGGCGGCCATCCGCCAGATGGGCGTGTTGCAGATCGACACCATCCACGTGGTGGCGCGCAGCCCGTATCTGGTGCTGTGGAGCCGGCTGGGCGATTATCCGCAACCGTGGCTGGAGCAATTGCTGGCCGAGGGCGCGCTGTTCGAATACTGGGCGCATGAAGCGTGCTTCGTGCCCATCGAAGACTATGGCCTGTACCGCCATCGCATGCTGGACCCGGCCGCCATGGGCTGGAAGTATTCCGTCAAATGGATGGCCGAGCAGGGCGAGGCCGTGGCTTCGGTGCTCGACCACATCCGCGTCAACGGCGCCGCGCGCTCGGCCGATTTTGAACGCACGGATGGCCAGGCGGGCGGCTGGTGGAGCTGGAAACCGGAAAAGCGCTCGCTGGAAGTGTTGTTTACGTCGGGCGTGCTGATGATCGCCAAGCGCCATCAGTTCCAGCGCTATTACGACCTGGCCGAGCGCGTGCTGCCGGGCTGGCACGACGGCTTGCTGCCGCCGGAAGAGCAGGTGCGCCGCCATTTGCTGCTGGCCAGCGTGAAGGCGCTGGGCCTGGCGCGGGCCGGCTGGATCAGCGATTATTTTCGCACCAAACAGTCACGCGCCAGCCTGGCGCACGATCTGCAGGCGCTGGTGGACGTGGGCGCGCTGCTGCGCTGCACGGTGGACGGCTGGATGGACGCCGTTTACGTGCATGCGGATCATGGGGAGTTGCTGCGCGCGGCGGCGGCCGGCAAGCTGGCGCCCACCCTGACGACGATCTTGTCGCCGTTCGACCCCGTCGTGTGGGACCGGCGCCGCGCGCTGGAACTGTTCGGTTTCGACTACCGGCTCGAATGCTACACGCCCGCTGAAAAACGCCGCTATGGCTATTTCACCCTGCCGATCCTGCGCCGCGGCGCGCTGGTGGGACGGCTGGACGCCAAGGCGCACCGCGCACTGGGCCGCTTCGAGATCAAGTCGCTGGCGCTGGAAGAGGGCGTGCGCCTCAGCTCCCGCCTGGTGCAGGACGTGGCCGGCGCCGTGCGTCGCCTGGCGCTGTGGCATGCGTGTCCGGAGATTGATATTGCGCAAGCGCAGCCGGCGCTGTTTGGTGTGCAGCTGGCCGCCGCCCTGCACGACGGCGGCGCTGCCGCAAGGCAGGCCGCATGATGCTGCCGCCGGCCCCGCCCGCGCTGCTCGACGCCGAGGGCGTGCCCCATTTTGGCCGCTACACGGGGCAATTGAGCGCCTTCGACTGGGCCGCGCTGGCGCCGCCGCACGCGCGCGGGGCCGTCTGGCGTTTGTTCCACCACAAACGCTGGCATTACGTGGCCCTGTCCACGCCCGCCGTGTTTTGCGGCGTGGCCATCGTCGACCTGGGCTGGACCAGCACGGCGTTCGCGTATGCCTTCGACCGGCACAAGGGCAAGATCGTGGCCAGTTTTTCGCAGGATGGCGTGCCGGGCTTGAGCGCCACGCTGGCGTCGCACGCGGGTGCCAGCAGCCGTTTCCGCTTCCTCTCGCACCTGATCTCCATCGAGGCGCTGCAGCAGCAGCGCTACCGTTTGCGGCTCGATTGCGGCCATTTCGGCATCGATGCGGAGTTCGGACCGCCCGTGGCGCCCACCCTGCTGGCCGTCGGGCCCGTGGGCGAGGGCGGCTCCGTGCACGCGACGCAAAAGTCGGGCGGCCTGCCCCTGTGGGGCACGGTGCGCTGCGGCGCCATGGGCTACAGCCTGGACGACGGCGTGGCCAGCTTCGACTATTCGAACGGCTTGCTGGCGCGCGAGACGGAATGGCGCTGGGCCTCGGCGCACAGCCTGGACCTGGGTTTCAACCTGCAGGCCGGCTATTTCGGCGGGCACGAAAACGCACTGTGGCTCGATGGCCAGCTGTATCCGCTGGGGCGCGCGCATTTCGACTTCAATCCCGACAACCCGCTGGCGCCGTGGCACGTGTGGACGGACGACGATCTGCTCGACCTGCACTTCAAGCCGGAAGGGGCGCGGCGCGAGGACAAAAACCTGTGGATCGCCGCCAGCCGCTACATCCAGCCCATCGGCACCTTCAGCGGCTGGGTGCGCGCCAGCGCCGAGTCGCCCAAGCGCATCGTGGCGCAGCTGGCGGGGGTGACGGAAAGCCACCGCTCGCGCTGGTAGGCGCGCGCGGTTTTTTCGTGAAACGCTTTGCAAAGTCAAATTTTTTTGGCAACGCATCCTATACACTGGCGCAGCCACTCCGGCAATCCCGCTCCGGCAATCCATGAGGCCAGAACATGAGTATCCGTAATCTCGACAAGCTGTTCAAGCCGGCCTCGGTGGCCCTGATCGGCGCCACGGCGCGCGAACGCAAGCTGGGCGCCATCGCCCTGTACAACCTGCTGGGCGGGGGATATCAAGGCGAGATTTGGCCCGTCAATCCCAAGTATGACGAGCTGATGGGCCTGAAATGCTACCGCAAGCTGGCGCACTTGCCGAAGGCGCCGGAGCTGGCCATCATCTGCACGCCGCCCGCCACCATCACGGCGCTGATCCGCGAACTGGGCGCGCTGGGCACGCGCGCGGCCATCGTCATGACGTCCGGCCTCGACCCCGTGCGCGAGCAGTCGCTGCGCCTGGCCATGCTGAAGGCGGCCAAACCGCATTTGCTGCGCATCCTGGGACCCAACAGCATGGGGCTGCTGGTGCCGAAACTGGGCTTGAACGCCAGCTTCGCCCACGTGGGGGCGACGGCCGGCAAGATCGCCTTCGTGTCGCAATCGGGCGCGCTGGTGTCGGGCGTGCTCGACTGGGCCAACGCGCACGGCGTGGGCTTTTCCAAGTTCATTTCGCTCGGTGCCAGCTACGATATCGATTTCGGCGACCTGCTCGATTACCTGGCCGGCGACATCGACACGGCCGCCATCCTGCTGTACATGGAAGATATCCAGGCGGCCCGCAAATTCATGTCGGCGGCCCGCGCGGCCGCGCGCAGCAAGCCCGTCATCGTCCTGAAAGCGGGACGCGAGGCGGAAGGCGCGGCCATGGCGGCCTGGCACACGGGCGCGCTGGCCGGTTCCGACGCCGTCTACGACGCGGCCATCCGCCGCGCCGGCATGCTGCGCGTGTATTCGGCCGAAGAACTGTTCGATGCCGTGGAAACGCTCACGCACATCCGCTCGCAGCGCGGCGAGCGCCTGGCGATCCTGTGCAACGGCGGCGGCCTGGGCGTGATGGCCACCGACGCGCTGGTGGGCAGCGGCGGCAAGCTGGCCGAACTGTCGCCCGATACCGTGATCGCACTGGAAAAGGCGCTGCCACGGGGCTGGTCGCACGACAACCCCGTCGGCTTGCCCGGCGACGCGGCCGTGCAGCGCTATGCCGACGCCATCAAGCCCCTGCTCGACGAGCCGCAGGCGGACGCCTTGCTGCTGCTGCACGCGCCCACGGCCATGGTCTCGTCGATCGACATTGCCGAAGCCGTCACGCCGCTGATCAAGGCCACTTCGCGCACGGTGCTGTCGTGCCTGCTGGGCGGCACGACCGTGGCCCCCGCGCGCCAGGTTTTTAATCGCGCCGGCATTCCCACCTACGACACGCCGGAAAAGGCCGTGCATGGCTTCATGCAGATCGTGCAGTACCGGCGCAACCAGGAAACCCTGATGCAGGTGCCGGCGCAGCTGCCCATGTCGGCCACGCCGCGCCGCGCCAGGGTGCGCGAGATCGTCGCCGCCGCGCTGGCGGCCGGCCAGACGGTGCTGGGCGAATGCCGCTCGAAAGAGATTCTGGCCGCCTACGGCATCCCCGTGGCCACCACGCGCATGGCGGCCGACGTGGAAGCGGCGCTGGCCGTGGCGGCGGACATCGGCTACCCGGTGGCGCTGAAGATCCACTCGCCCGACATCGCCCACAAATCCGACGTGGGCGGCGTGGCGCTCGACCTCGACACGCCCGACATCCTGCGCACGGCCGCCGCCGCCATGCTCAAGCGCGTGCGCCGCATGCGCCCCGACGCGCTGATCGACGGCTTTACGGTGCAGCAGATGGCGCGCCGGCCGCAATCGCATGAACTGATCGTCGGTGTGACGACGGACGCCGCCTTCGGCCCCGTGATTTTGGTGGGGCAGGGCGGCATCGCCGTGGAAGTGACGGCCGATCACGCCATCGGCCTGCCGCCATTGAACATGGTGCTGGCGCGCGACATGCTGGCGCGCACGCGCGTGTCGAAATTGCTGGCAGGCTACCGCAACCAGCCGCCGGCCGACATCGACGCCATCTGCTACACGCTGATCCAGGTGGCCGAACTGGTGGCCGACATCGGCGAGCTGGCCGAACTCGACATCAACCCGCTGGTGGCCGACGCGGACGGCGTGATCGCGCTCGACGCGCGCATCCGCTTGCAGCCGGGCCAGCAGCGCGACCGCCTGGCCATCCGCCCGTATCCGCAGGAGCTGGAAGAGCAGGTGACGTGGATGGGGCAATCGATTCTGCTGCGCCCCATCCGCCCCGAGGACGCGCCGCAGCACATGGACCTGTTCCACGCGCTGGACCCGGACGACGTGCGCCTGCGCTTTTTTACCTCGATGCGCGAACTGCCCGTGTCGCAGCTGGCGCGCCTGACGCAGATCGATTACGACCGCGCCATGGCTTTCATCGCCACGCACACGGGGCCGGACGGCAAGCCGGAAACCCTGGGCGTGGTGCGCGCCGTGGCCGACCCGGACAATATCCACGCCGATTTCGCCATCGCCGTGCGCTCGGCCCTGAAGGGCAAGGGACTCGGGCATATCCTGTTCGAGAAGCTCGTCGACTACTTCCGCAGCCGCGGCACGGAAGCGCTGGTGGGCGAGGCGATGGCGCGCAACAAGGGCATGCAGCGGCTGGTGAAAAGCTTTGGCGGCGAGGTCACGCCGTCGGAAGAGCCTGGCGTCGTCAACTTGCATATCGGCTTGCGCGCGCCGTAAAAAAAGCGCGGGGGGCTCGCTGCGGGTTTGTGCAGGATCAAACCCATCCCTGTCGGTAGTCTTTACACTTTCACTTCCAGGATCAGATATCCAGCGTATTTTCGGGAGTGAGTGCATGCTTACGGCAACATATATATTGGTTTCCCTGTCGGTGGAACAGGCCAGCATCCGCATGAGCCTGCTGGCTTTTCAGAAATACATGCATGTGCAGTTGCGCCAGCAGAGCAGGCTCAGCATGGCGCAGCTGCAGTACGCGGGCGACTGGCTGAACCGGCTGTACCAGGGCGGTTACTGGCGCAAGGTCGAGATGTATCTGATTCCCGCCATCCGCCAGGCCGCACCGCATGCGGATGGCTTGCTTGATGAGCTCAACGGCCTGAACCACGCGGCGCTGGAAAGCATCAATGTGGTGCAGCAGGGCGCGGGCGCCGCCATCGACCATTCCGAATTGCAGGCCGAGCAGCTGTGCGCCGCCATCGACGCCTTTTGCGCGGCCTTGCTGCAGCGCCTGGAAAAAGAAGAGCGCGAACTGTTCGCGCTGGCGCGCAAGGTCATCGTGGGCGAAGCGTGGTTTGCCATCGCCTACCAGTTCCTCGCCCACGATGCGCGCGCGCAGGAAGCGCGCCGTGGCAAGGCGCAGGTGCTGCCCTTTGTTTTGCCAGCGCCTTTGCCGGCCACCGGCGGCGCTGAAACGGCAGCCGATGAGGCCGCATCCGCGTTGCCCGTGCCGCCGCAGCCGCTGCGTGCGCAGGCTTGAACGGGTAGCGAGCGCACACCCCGTCAGGCGGAGTCTGCCGGCGTCGTTTTTGTAATGGTGACTGGCGAGCTGTCATAGGGAAAGATATAGGGAAAAGATTCGCTTTATTCATTTGATAACTTGTTCGGCCCTGTCCGATGCAATACCCCGGGCTTTGTTATGATGGTGGTTTTGATCCACGCGAAACCCGTCATGTTCGAATTTCTCTTCAAGCGTTCTGCCAGCAAGACTGCCGTCCCCGATCCTGTCGTGGCAGAACAGGCCGCCGCCTCGGCGCAGAGCGCATCGCGCCGTGCCGAACAGGTTGCGCGTGCCCATGCCGTGGCGGGCGACGAAGCCGCCGCCTGTGAGTTCATCCTGTCCAGCGAATTTGCCGATGCCCGCCTGATCGCGGCCGAACACGTCCATAGCTTGCCCCTGCTGGAAAAAGTCCACCATGCCATGCGCAACACGGACCGCCGCGTTGCCAAGCTGATGCAGGGCCGTATCGACCTGATCCGTCATCAGGCTGCCGAGACGCAACGCGCCCAGGCCAGCATCGATACGGCCCAGCGCCTGATGAATGATGACAAGCTGAGCCCCAACCAGGTAGCCGAGCTGGACCGCCAATGGCAGGTCATCAAGTCCACGCCCGAACTGGCGGCCGCCTTTGCCGCCGCGCGCGCCGCGCTGGCCGCCCGCCTGGAAGCGCAAGTGGTGCTGCAGCGCGCCGTAATCGACGCCGTGGGTGCCATGCGCGCGCTGGCCAGCAATGGCCAGTCCGCAGAAGAACTGGCCCAGTCGCTGGCCCGCCTGGACGCGGAACATGCGCAGCATGCACAGTCGCCCGAGCGCGGCTCGCTGCCGAAACACCTGGAACTTGACTTTGCGCAAGCACGCGAACAGGCGCAGTCCGTCTTGCAGGCGCTGCAGCAGCACCAGGCCGTGTTTGACGCGCGCCAGGCTGCGCTGGCCGAATGGCAGGCGCAGGACGCCGCCACCCTGGACGCCGACGCCTTGAAGCGCGCCTGGCAAGCCTTGCCGCGCCTGCCCGAATCGAGTTTGTCCGACAGCTTGCAGCAGCAATTTGCGGCCCTGCTGGCCAGTGCCCCAGCGCCTGTCGTTCCTGCTGCAGACGTGGCTGCGCCAGCGCATGCGGAACCGGCGCCGCGCAAGCCGCGCCAGGAACACGCCCCCGTGTCGAAGGAAGCAACGGAGCAGTTCATCAAGACCCTCGACGCCATGGACGCGGCCTTGCAGGAAGGCTTGCTGCACGTGGCGTCCGAGCACGATAAAACCTTGCGCGATAGCAAGCATGGCCGCTTGACGCCGGCCCAGTCCGACCGCCTGGCCCATGTGCGCGCGCAATTCAAGCAATTGGCCGACTGGGCGCGCTGGGGCGGCAACGTGTCGCGCGAGGAACTGGTCAAGGCGGGCGAGGAATTGCCGGCGCAGCAATTGCCAATGGCCGAGCTGGCCAAGAAAGTGGGCAGCCTGCGCGAGCGCTGGAAGTCGCTCGACACCTTGTCCGGCCCCGCGCCGAAGTCCCTGTGGGAGCGTTTCGACGCCGCCTGCAGCGTGGCGTACGCACCGGCGGCCCAGCATTTCAAGCAACTGGCCGAAGAGCGCCACGGCAATGCGGCCAAGGCCCAGGAACTGATCGCGGAAACGGCGGCCCTGGCGGCCGAAGAGAGTACCGACTGGAAACATGTCGCATCAAGCTCGCAGCGCTTGCGCCAGGCGTGGACGCGCCTGGGCACCATCGACCGCAAGGAAAAGAAACGCCTCGATGCGGAATTTGGCGCCGCGCTGGACGCCCTGTCGAAGCCGCTGGATACGCAGCGCCAGATCGAGACGGCGCGCCGCGAGCAATTGATCGTCGAAGTGGGCCTGCTCAAGCCATCGGAGCGCAACACGGTCGACATGCTGAAAGCCTTGCAGGATAAATGGCAGGAACTGGCGAAAGCCCTGCCGCTGGAACGCCGCGCGGAACAGGCGCTGTGGCAGCGTTTCCGCGCCGCCTGCGACGATATCTTCGCCCGGCGCAAGGAAACGGCCCACGCGGCCGACCACGAGCGCCGCGAACACCTGCATGCGCGCGAAGCCCTGTGCGCCAGTCTGGAAACGGCCGTCGTGCCCGAGGGCGACGACAAGACCCGCAGCGCCTTCATCAATCACTTGCTGCGCGACACGCGCGCCGCCTGGAACGCCACGGGCCCCGTGCCGCGCGCCAGCGAAGCGAAGATCGAGCAGCGCTACCAGGCGGCTGTTGCCGGCGTGCAAGCGCAGGCGGACGCCATCGCCGAGCGTGCCGGCGCGGCCCAGGCCAACGCCTTGCGCGACAAGCTGCGCCTGGTGCAGGCGCTGGAAGCCGCACTGGCGGACGGCGGCGACGGCGCCGACGCGCAAGCCTGGTCCGAGCGCTGGAGCGCCTTGCCGCCGCTGGACGCCCAGTACGAACGCAGCCTGCAGCAGCGCTTTGCCGCCGCCCAGGCCGCCTTGGGCGAGGGCGCTGCCGCTTACGTGCGGCAATTGCAGGCCAACCAGGAGCGCTTGCTCGCTGAAGTCTTGCGCCTGGAAATCGTCGCCGGCGTCGACAGCGGCGCCGAATTTGCCCGCGACCGCCTGAAAATGCAGGTGGAAGTGCTGCAATCGTCGCTCAAATCGGGCCAGAAGCCGCTCACGCAAGTGTCGCAGCTGATGCAGCTGTGCGCGATTGCCGCCGCTACCGATGCGCGCACGGCCAGCCGCATCGAAACCCTGCTGCGCCGCATCGGAGGCCACGCCAAATGAGTACATCCGTCCGTGTCCAGCACGCTGATTTTGACTTGAGTCAAGAAATCGCACAATTGCGTGCAGGCAACCCCAAGGTAGGCGCCGTCGTCGGCTTCGTCGGCACGGTGCGCGACATGAATGAAGGGCTGGACGTGGCCGCCATGGAGCTCGAGCACTATCCGGGCATGACGGAAAAGTCCATCGAAGCCATCGTCGAGCAGGCGCGGGGCCGCTGGCCCCTGTCCGGCGCGCTGGTGATCCACCGCGTGGGTCCCTTGCTGCCGCAGGAGCAGATCGTGCTGGTGGCCGTCTCTTCCGCTCACCGGGGCGAGGCATTTGCCGCCTGCGAATTCATCATCGATTACCTGAAGACGGAAGCGCCGTTCTGGAAAAAGGAAGACACGCCCGAAGGGGCGCGCTGGGTCGATGCGCGCGACAGCGACGAGACGGCCCTGGACAAGTGGGCCGTAAAAGCAAGCGCCATTTGAAGCGAACGCGCCCCGCACCGTAGCATTTGCCAAAATGCATCAGTTTTCTGCTTTGTGTATGCTTGAAAAGTACTGCCTCACCCCAATTTGGTTAACAACTAATTAACCGGGAGCGCTTTTCATGCGACAAGACAAACTCACTACCAAATTACAGGAAGCCCTGGCCGATGCGCAAAGCTTGGCCGTGGGCAACGACAATCCCTATATTGAACCAGTCCACCTGCTGACGGCCCTGTTGAACCAGGACGACGGCGGCGCCCGTTCGCTGTTGCAGCGGGCCGGCGTCAACGTGGGCGGCCTGTCGAAGGCCCTGGGCGCGTCGATCGAACGCTTGCCGAAGGTATCGGGCACGGGCGGCGATGTGCAGGTCAGCCGCGAATTCGTGGCCCTGCTGAACCTGGCCGACAAGGAATCGCAAAAGGCGGGCGACCAGTTCGTTTCCAGCGAAATGGTCTTGCTGGCCATGACGGACGACAAGTCCGACTGCGGCAAGCTGGCGCGCGAAAACGGCCTGACCCGCAAGGCCCTGGAAGCGGCCATCGACGCCGTGCGTGGCGGCAACAAGGTCGATTCGCAAGAGGCCGAAGGCCAGCGCGAAGCCTTGAAAAAATACACCCTGGACCTGACGGAGCGGGCGCGCAAGGGCAAGCTCGACCCTGTCATCGGCCGCGACGATGAAATCCGCCGCACCATCCAGATCCTGCAGCGCCGCAGCAAGAACAATCCCGTGCTGATCGGCGAACCGGGCGTGGGCAAGACGGCCATCGTCGAAGGCCTGGCGCAGCGCATCGTCAACGGCGAAGTGCCCGAGTCGCTGAAAGGCAAGCGCGTGCTGGCGCTGGACATGGCCGCCCTGGTTGCCGGTGCCAAGTTCCGCGGCGAGTTCGAGGAGCGCCTGAAGTCCGTGCTGAAGGAACTGGCCATGGATGAAGGGCAAACCATCGTCTTCATCGACGAGATGCACACCATGGTGGGCGCGGGTAAGGCCGACGGCGCGATGGATGCCGGCAATATGCTGAAACCGGCCCTGGCGCGCGGCGAACTGCACTGCGTGGGCGCCACCACGCTCGACGAGTACCGCAAGTACATCGAGAAGGATGCCGCGCTGGAACGCCGCTTCCAGAAAGTGCTCGTCGACGAACCGACCGTGGAAGCGACGATCGCCATCCTGCGCGGCTTGCAGGATAAGTATGCGCTGCACCACAAGGTGGAAATCACGGATGCGGCCATCATTGCCGCCGCCGAGTTGTCGCACCGCTACATCACGGACCGCTTCCTGCCCGACAAGGCGATCGACCTGATCGATGAAGCGGCGGCGAAGATCAAGATCGAGATCGATTCCAAGCCGGAAGTGATGGACAAGCTGGAGCGCCGTTTGATCCAGCTCAAGATCGAGCGCGAAGCCGTCAAGAAGGAAAAAGACGAAGCATCGTTGCGCCGCCTGGGCCTGATCGAGGAAGAGATCGTCAAGCTGCAGCGCGAATACAATGACTTCGAGGAAATCCTGAAGGCGGAAAAAGCCGTGGTGCAGGGCAGCACGCACATCAAGGAAGAGATCGAGCAAGTCAAGCTGCAGATGGAGCAGGCCACGCGCGAGAGCAACTGGCAGAAAGTGTCGGAATTGCAATACGGCAAGCTGCCGCAATTGGAAGCCCAGCTCAAGCAGGCTGACAGCGGCATCCCGAAACTTGACCCTGACCAGCCGAAACTGCTGCGCACGGAAGTGGGCGCCGAGGAAATCGCCGAAGTGGTGTCGCGCGCGACGGGCATTCCCGTGTCGCGCATGATGCAGGGCGAACGCGACAAGCTGCTGCACATCGAAGAGAAGCTGCATGAGCGCGTCGTGGGCCAGGATGAAGCGATCACGGCCGTGGCAGACGCCATCCGCCGCTCCCGCGCCGGCCTCTCCGACCCGAACCGGCCGTATGGTTCCTTCATGTTCCTGGGACCGACGGGCGTCGGCAAGACCGAGCTGAGCAAGGCGCTGGCGACCTTCCTGTTCGATACGGAAGAATCGATGATCCGCATCGACATGAGCGAGTTCATGGAGAAACATTCCGTGGCCCGCCTGATCGGCGCGCCGCCAGGCTATGTGGGCTACGACGAGGGCGGCTACCTGACGGAAGCCGTGCGCCGCAAGCCGTACAGCGTGATCCTGCTCGACGAAGTGGAAAAGGCGCATGCCGACGTCTTCAACGTGCTGCTGCAAGTGCTCGACGATGGACGCATGACGGACGGCCAGGGCCGCACGGTGGACTTCAAGAATACCGTCATCATCATGACCTCGAACCTGGGTTCGCACAAGATCCAGGCCATGGAAAGCGATGATCCCGGTGTCGTGAAGCTGGCCGTGATGGCCGAGGTACGCTCGCACTTCCGTCCCGAATTCGTCAACCGCATCGACGAAATCGTCGTGTTCCACGGCCTCGACGAGAAGAATATCGGCGCGATCGCGAAGATCCAGCTGAAGATCCTCGAAGAACGCCTGGCGCGCATGGACATGCAGCTGAGCCTGACGGACGCTGCGCTGCAGCAAATCGCCGAGGCGGGCTACGACCCGGTATATGGGGCACGTCCGTTGAAACGGGCAATCCAGCAGCAGATCGAAAATCCGCTGTCGAAGCTGATTCTGGAAGGCCGCTTCGGCCCGAAAGACGAGATCCGCATCGACGCCCAGAACGGCAACCTGGTGTTTACGGGTGCGCAGGTGGGGCTGGACAAGGTGTAATTTACCCCAAAGGCGAAAGGCTGGGGTCGGACCCTCAGGGTCCGACCCCGGTGTTTGCGGTGGGGGTTGATTTAGCAGTAATAAGCAGGGCGGTATCAGGCTAGACCTGATGCCGCCCTTCTTGCTATCATCGTCACTATTTTCTGACTAATTTTCGGAGGCGGTACGATGGCAAACACATGGCAAGCAGGGCGGCGCATTGGAGTGGGACTGACCTTGGCGGCGGCCATGCTGGCATTGTCGGCCCAAGCTCAGGCCCAGGAAGAGAAGGTCCTGAACATCTATAACTGGTCGGACTATATCGGCGACGATACGATCAAGAATTTTGAGAAGGAAACGGGCATCAAGGTGCGCTACGACGTTTTCGACAATAACGAAATCCTCAACGCGAAACTGGTGGCGGGCAAGTCCGGCTACGACATCGTCGTGCCGACAGCCCAGTGGGCGCGCCTGCAGATCGATGCGGGCCTGCTGCGCAAGCTCGACAAGAGCAAGCTGACGAACCTGGGCAACCTGGACCCGAACCTGCAGGCGAAATTGTCGAAGATCGACCCGAACAACGATTACCTGGTCGACTGGCTGTGGGGCTACACGACGGTGGGCATCAACGTCAACAAGGTCAAGGCCGCGCTGGGCGGCATGCCCATGCCCGACAACGCCTGGGATTTGATCTTCGACCCGAAATATGCGGCGAAGCTGAAATCGTGCGGCGTGTCCTTCCTCGACTCGCCGTCGGAAGTGCTGCCGGCCGCCCTGCAATACCTGGGCAAGCCCGCGTACTCGAAAACGGCTGCCGATTACCAGGAAGCGGGCAAGGTGCTGCAGGCGATCCGTCCCTACGTGACCCTGTTCAGTTCGTCCGGCTACATCAACGACATGGCCAACGGCTCCGTCTGCGTGGCGCTGGGCTGGTCGGGCGACATCAATATCGCGCGCCAGCGCGCCATCGACGCGAAAAACGGCAATGTGATCCAGGTGCTGGTGCCGAAGACGGCCGCCCTGATGTTCGACACCATGGCCATTCCCGCCGACGCGCCGCACCCGAACAATGCGCACCTGTTCATCAATTACATTTTGCGTCCGCAAGTGCATGCCAGCCTGAGCAACAAGGTGTTCTACGCGAATCCGAATCCGGCCAGCATCAAATATGTGCGCAAGGACATCGGCGAGAACAAGGCCATCTTCCTGTCCGACGCCGACAAGCAGCGCATGGCCGCGCCAGAAGCGACCACGGCCGATATCCGCCGCCTGATGACGCGCATTTATACGAAGTTCAAGACGGGAGTGTAATACGGGAGCGTAAGACGGGAGCGTAAAAACAAGTATGGCGCGAGGGACGGGCCTGTAGGCCGTCGCTGGCGCCATGCGATATTGCCGAGGTGAACACTACTCGTGGTAGCGGTCCATCAGCTTGTGATGACTGCCGCGCATTTCTTCGATCAGTTCAAAGGCGACGAAGCCTATGATGGCGGCGAAGATGGCGATGAAGAGAAAAACGAGGAAGGTTAACATGGTCTTTCAGCCGCCGTTGGACGGCTGTCCGCTGGGTTGCTCAATGTGCCAGAGCAGCGCTCCAACACGTAGTTGATGCAATTAAACTCTAGCAGATCGGCAGCGCTTTGCAAGGCTGCCGAGTTGTAATTCTTACTAGCATTTGTCCCAGCGCACTTTTTGCGCATTTTCTGCTTCAGCTCCCTTATTTCACCACCCTTATTTCACCACTAGGTCATGCGCCATCACGGCCTTTAAATAGACGCTGATGGGGTCGCCCGGTTCGCGCTGGGAAAACCACCACGCGCTGGCCTTGCGCATTTCCCATTCCTGCTCTTCACCCGTCAGCAGCAGGGCGGCCGCCTGGCCCAGGGTGGGCTGGTGGCCGACGATGAGCACGCTTTCCTTGCCTCCGGGCCAGTTCGCCGCCTTGAGGATGTCTTCCGCCTCGGCGCCCGGTGCCAGTTCCGGCATCAGCTTGAACTTGCGGCCCAGCGCTTCGGCCGTTTGCAGGGTGCGCAGGGCGGGGCTGACGAGGATACGGCAATTTTCCGGTAGTTGCGAGGCCAGCCATTCGCCCATGCGGCGCGCCTGTTTCTGCCCTTTGACGGTCAGTGCGCGTTCCAGGTCGGGGACGCCCGGCTCCGCTTCTGCGTGCCGCCACAAGATGAGATCCATGTTGTACTCCTCTGTGTAGAATTGCCTATTCGCCGACCTCCGCGCCCGGCGTGCCCAGTGTGTGCATCAGGTATTGCTGGGCGCTGAACGGCGTTTGCTTGCCGCGCGGCTTGCGGCGCGCGTAATGGCCCGTCGGCTCCAGTTCCCATGCATTCGTATTATCCTTCAAATACGGATTCAGGCCCTCGGCGATCACGCGCCGCTTCAGCGCCCGGTCCAGCACGGGGAAGGCCACTTCCACCCTGCGGAACAGGTTGCGGCTCATCCAGTCGGCGCTGGCCAGGTAAACATCGTGCGCCAGATCATTGCGGAAGTAGTAAATACGGCTGTGTTCGAGGAAACGCCCGATCACGGAGCGCACCTTGATGTTTTCCGACAAGCCCGGCACGCCCGGCTTCAGGGTGCAGGCGCCGCGCACGATCAGGTCGATCTTCACGCCATCGGTCGAGGCCGCATACAGGGCGCGGATCACGGATTCATCGACCAGCGCATTGACTTTGACGATGATGCGCCCGCGCCGGCCGGAACGGGCGATCTTCGCCTCGTTGCGGATGGCCTTGATGATCTCGCTTTGCAGGCCGAACGGCGCCAGCCACAAATGGTTCAGGTTGTGCGGCTTGGTCAGGCTGGTGAGATGAATGAACACCTCATTGACTTCCACGGCCAGGTCCTGGTTGGCCGTCAGCAAGCCGAAATCCGTGTACAGCTTGGTTGTCGTGGGGTGGTAGTTGCCGGTGCCCAAGTGGGCGTAGAAGCGCAGCGCGCCTTCTTCGCGGCGGATGACGAGCGCCACCTTGGCATGGGTTTTCAGGCCCACCACGCCGTACACGACTTGCGCGCCCGCCTGTTCCAGCTTGTCGGCCCAGTTGATATTGGCTTCTTCGTCGAAACGCGCCATCAGCTCCACGATGACGGTCACTTCCTTGCCCATCTTCGCCGCCGTGATCAAGGATTCCATCAGGTCGGAGTTCATGCCGGTGCGGTAGATCGTCTGCTTGATGGCCACGACGGACGGATCGTAGGCGGCGCTGCGGATGAAGTCGATGACCGTCTGGAACGATTGATACGGGTGGTGCAGCAGGATGTCGTGCTTGGTCAGCGCGGCAAAGATGTCGTTGCCGATGGCCTTGTGCGCCAGGCCGGGGAAGAACGGCGGGAAGCGCAGTTCCGGCTGCTTGACGTGGTCGATCATCTCCGACAGGCGCACCAGGTTGACGGGGCCGTTGACGCGGTAGAGGCGGCTTTGATCCAGATTAAACTGGTCGAGCAGGAATTGCGACAATTCCGGTGGGCAATTGCGCGCCACTTCCAGGCGCACGGAGGTGCCGAACTGGCGCCCCACGAGTTCGCCTTTTAACGCCTGGCGCAGATTCTTGACTTCGTCTTCATCGACCCACAGGTCGCTGTCGCGCGTGACGCGGAATTGCGAATAGGCAATCACCTCGCGCCCGGCGAACAGGTCCGAGATATGCGCATGGATGACGGACGACAATAAACAGAAGGACACGCCGTCGCCCGATATGTCGTCCGGCAACTTGATGACACGCGGCAAGACGCGGGGCGCCTTGACGATGGCGATGGCCGTGCCGCGGCCGAACGCATCCTTGCCGCTCAGCGAAACGATGAAATTGAGACTCTTGTTGACTACCTGTGGGAACGGATGGGCCGGGTCGAGGCCGATCGGCGTCAGCAGTGGGCGCACTTCGCGGTCGAAATACTGCTTGACCCAGGCGCGCTGCGCCTCGTTGCGGTCGCTGTCGCGCAGCAAATGCACGCCCGCTTCACGCAGGGCCGGCAAGACTTCGCTATTTAATATCTCGTACTGGCGTTCCACCAGTGCATGGCATTCCTTGCCGATGCGCTCCAGGTTGGCCGCCAGGGCAGGGTGGCCGGCCAGCGAACCGCCGATGCTGCCGGCCGCCAGCAGGCTGGCCACGCGCACCTCGAAGAACTCATCCATGTTACTGCTGACGATGCACAGGTAGCGCAGGCGCTCGAGCAGCGGAATGTTCGGGTCTTCCGCCTGGGCCATCACGCGCCGGTTGAAAGTCAGTTGCGACAGCTCGCGGTCAAGCAGGATGCCCGATTTGGTCACTTCCGTGTGCAGTTCAGGTTTCATATTCTTTTGTCTTTGCAGATAGTTAATTCTAGCCGTATTTCATCATGTATGACGCGTTGTGAGTGTAATCATGAAATATGACGTAAGCGTGACATAAGCTGTCATAAAGCGTCGCCCGCCCTGTCATTTTTCGCGCCAAAAAGGGCGATTCCCCGGGCGTAGCCAATTATTTCAGGATTTTTTACCCATGTCATAAAGCTGTCATATTCGCTTGCTAGACTGCGCAGCATTCAACCGGGACTTTGAGCCCTAACAACCCTGAGGACTTGATATGCAAATGAAGCAAATGTTCAAATTTATCGTCGTGGGTGCTTCGGCAGCGATGGCATTTTCTTCCGCTTCCGTCATGGCGGCAGATATGACAGGTGCTGGTGCAACCTTCCCGTACCCGATCTACGCCAAATGGGCTGAGACGTACAAAGCCAACACGGGCAACGGCCTGAACTACCAGTCCGTCGGTTCCGGCGCCGGCATCAAGCAAATCAAGGCCAAGACTGTTGAATTCGGCGCTTCGGACATGCCTTTGAAGGCGGAAGAGCTGGAAGAAGCGGGCCTGATGCAGTTCCCGGCCATCATGGGCGGCGTGGTCACCATCGTCAACCTGGACGGCGTGACCCCAGGCCAGCTGAAAATGACGGGCAAGGTCGTTGGCGACATCTACCTGGGCAAGATCACCAAGTGGAGCGCTCCCGAGATCGCCGCACTGAACAGTGGCGTCAAGCTGCCGGACACGGAAATCACCGTGGTGCACCGCGCCGACGGTTCGGGCACGTCCTTCCTGTTCACCGACTTCCTGTCGAAAACCAACCCGGAATTCAAATCGAAAATCGGCGCTGGCTCGGCCGTGAAATGGGCTGTCGGCGTGGGCGGCAAGGGTAACGAAGGCGTCGCCGCCAACGTACAGCGTATCAAGGGTTCGATCGGCTACGTCGAGTGGGCTTACGCCAAGAAAAACAAGATGTCGCACACCCAGCTGCAAAACAAGGACGGCAACTTCCTGCAGCCTGACGACGAAAACTTCAAGGCAGCCGCCGCTTCGGCACCTTGGACGCAAACCCCAGGCTTCGGCGTGGTCCTGACCGACCAGGCTGGCAAGAACAGCTGGCCGATCACGGGCGTGTCGTTCATCCTGATGCACAAAGTCCAGGCTGACGCAGCCAAGGCAAAAGAAGTCCTGAAATTCTTCGACTGGGCCTACAAGAACGGCGGCCCTGCTGCCGTCGAACTGGACTACGTGCCGATGCCGGCATCGGTCGTGAAACTGGTGCAGGAATCGTGGAAAGCCAATTTGAAAGATGCATCGGGCAAGTCGATCTACTAATCCGATAGTCTGAATACAGCAATATCCATCCTTGTCCCCGCCAGCAGCACGGCGGGGCAGGGAGTTAGCCAGGACCGCCCGCAAGCCCTTGCAGGCGTTCCCGGCTAAAAGAGCAAAATAAAAATAGCAGTACCTGCAGTACCACCCACATGGCACATTATGAGCGCACAATCTACCTCCTCCACGATCCCCATGCCAGGCGGCACCATGACCGATTCCATCAGTCACGCGCAAATGCTTTCCACCATGCGCAAGCAGCGCATCCAGGATTTCATGTTCCACAAGGTGACGATGCTGTTCGCCCTGTCGGTGCTGATCGTACTGGTCGGCATCATCATTTCGCTGATCATGGAATCGATACCGGCCTTCAAGACCTTCGGCCTGCATTTCATCGTCTCGGCCGAGTGGGACCCCGTCAATGACCAGTACGGCGCCCTGATTCCCATCATCGGCACCCTGGTGACCTCCGTCATCGCCTTGCTGATCGCCTTCCCCGTCAGCTTCGGCATCGCCCTGTTCCTCACGGAAATCTGCCCGGCCTGGCTGCGCCGCCCGCTGGGCACGGCTGTCGAGCTGCTGGCTGGCGTGCCATCGATCATCTACGGCATCTGGGGCCTGTTCGTGTTTGCCCCCCTGTTTGCCGACCACGTCCAGCCTATCCTGAAAGCCACGCTGGGCAACGTGCCCGTCATCGGCCAGCTGTTCAGCGGCCCCATGATGGGCATCGGCTTGCTGACGGCCGGCCTGGTGCTGGCCATCATGATCATCCCCTTCATCGCTTCCGTGATGCGCGACGTGTTCGAAATCGTCCCTGCCGTGCTGAAGGAATCCGCATACGGCCTCGGCTGCACGCGCTGGGAAGTGGTGCGCAAGATTGTCTTGCCGTACACCAAGACTGGCGTCGTCGGCGGCGTCATGCTGGGCCTGGGCCGCGCGCTGGGCGAGACCATGGCCGTGACCTTCGTCATCGGCAACGCGAACAAGCTGTCGTGGTCGCTGTTTGCCGCCGGTAACAGCATCACCTCGCTGCTGGCGAACGAATTCGGCGAAGCGCAATCCGAACTGCACGTGGCGTCGCTGTTCTCGCTGGCCCTGATCCTGTTTGTCATCACCTTTATCGTCTTATCCGCCGCCAAGCTGATGCTGGCTGGCATGTCCCGCAAGGAAGGCACGAAATGAGCCAGCTCAGCCAAGTTAGCACCCACGACGCTCCGGCCAAGCCGGCCATGAACCCCGTCTACCGCAAGCGCCTGCTGATGCACCGCATCGGCATCGCCCTGTCGGTGGCCGCCATGGCCCTGGGCCTGGCCGTGCTCGTGTGGATCCTGTTCACCCTGGTGATCAAGGGTTTCGGCGCCTTGTCCGTCGACCTGTTCACGCAAACGACGCCGGCCCCCGGCAGCGAAGGCGGCGGCCTGATCAATGCCATCGTCGGCAGCGCCCTGATGGTGGGCCTGGCGACGGTCGTCAGCACCCCGATCGGCATTCTGGCCGGCATCTACCTGGCCGAATACGGCGAAGAAAACAAGCTGGCGCAAGTGACGCGCTTCGTCACCGACATCATGCTGTCGGCCCCATCGATCGTCATCGGCCTGTTCGTGTATGCGCTGTACGTGGCGCACGTCAAACATTTCTCCGGTTATGCGGGCGCCATCGCCCTGTCGCTGATCGCCGTGCCGGTGGTGGTGCGCACGACGGACAATATGCTGCGCCTGGTGCCGAACAGCCTGCTGGAAGCCGCATTTGCCCTCGGTGCGCCGCGCTGGAAGGTGGCGACACTCGTGCGCTTGCGCGCCGTCAAGGCGGGCGTCATCACCGGCGTACTGCTGGCCTTGGCCCGCATCGCCGGCGAAACGGCGCCGCTGCTGTTCACGGCCCTGAATAACCAGTTCCAAAGCTTCAACATGAATGCGCCGATGGCCAACTTGCCGTCCGTCATCGCATCGTTCGCGATGAGCCCGTACGACAACTGGCGCTCGCTGGCCTGGGGCGGCGCACTGCTGATCACCTTCAGCGTGCTGGCCTTAAATATCCTGTCGCGCACCGTGTTCAGCCAAAAAGTCCCACATTAAACAGATACCGAGCGAAGCGAACCCATATGAATACGCAAATGAATCCAGCCCAAGACCTGGCACCAAAGAAAAAAACCATCGAGATTTCGGGCCTGAACTTTTTTTACGGCAAAACGCAAAGCTTGCATAACGTCAACCTGGACATCCACGAGAAGAAGGTTACCGCCTTCATCGGCCCGTCCGGTTGCGGCAAATCAACCCTGCTGCGCACCCTGAACCGCATGTATGACCTGTATCCGGGCCAGCGCGCGGAAGGCTCGATCCTGTACCGCGGCCGCAACGTGCTCGACGCGGACCAGGACGTCAACATGCTGCGCGCCAAGGTCGGCATGGTGTTCCAGAAGCCGACGCCGTTCCCCATGTCCGTGTACGACAACATCGCCTTCGGCGTGCGCCTGTATGAAGACCTGTCGAAGGGCGAGATGGATGAGCGCGTCGAGTGGGCCCTGAAAAAGGCGGCGCTGTGGGGCGAAGTCAAGGACAAGCTGACGAAGAGCGGCCTGTCGCTGTCGGGCGGCCAGCAGCAGCGCCTGTGCATCGCGCGCGGCGTGGCCGTGAAGCCGGACGTCTTGCTGCTCGATGAGCCGACCTCGGCGCTGGACCCGATCTCGACGTCGAAGGTGGAAGAGCTGATCAGCGAACTGAAACAGGATTACACGATCGCCATCGTGACGCACAATATGCAACAGGCGGCGCGCTGCTCCGACTACACGGCGTACATGTATCTGGGCGAACTGGTGGAATTCGGCGAAACGGACCAGATTTTCATGAATCCGGCCCGCAAGGAAACGCAGGATTACATCACGGGCCGCTTCGGCTGATCCGAACAGAATAACGATATACAAGACAACTGAATACGGAGAGACAGCATGTTAGGCGAACATTCATCCAAGCAATACGATAACGAACTCGAAGCGATCCGCTCGAAAGTGCTCCTGATGGGCGGCATCGTTGAAACCCAGTTCCTCGACGCGATGACGTGCTTTCGCATCGGTAATGCCGAGCGTGCCGACCGCGTGATGCGCGAAGACGACGTCGTCAACCAGCTGGAAGTGTCGCTCGACGACGCCTGCAGCCATCTGATCGTGCGCCGCCAGCCGGCCGCCAACGATTTGCGCACCATTATGGCCACCATCAAGGTGATTACCGACCTCGAACGCGTAGGCGACGAGGCGACCAAAATCGCCCGCGTGGCGAAGAACCTGCACAAGCGCGGCAACGGCGTCGTCAACCATTACGAGATGGTGCGCGGCATCGCCAACACGGCCACCGACATGCTGCACGACGCGCTCGACGCCTTCGCCCGCAACGATGGCAAGCTGGCCTTACAATTAATTGCACAAGATGCCATCATCGACCATGAGTTTCGGTCTATCATGCGCAACTTGATTACCTTTATGATGGAAGACCCGCGCACGATTTCGGCGGCGCTCGATACCCTGTGGGTGGCCAAGGCCATCGAACGGATCGGCGACCATGCGAAAAACATCGCCGAATACGTGATTTACGTGGTTGAAGGCAAGGACATCCGCCACACCAAGGTGGCTGCTCCCGCCATTTCCGAGGAGCTCCCTGAGTAAGCTTTATGGCATCTGATAAAACCACGGTATTGATTGTTGAAGATGAGCCGGCCATCGTTGAACTGGTGACCTATTCGCTGCGCGAATCCGGCTGGAATTGCTGTTCCGTACAAAACGTCGCCGATGCCTGGGAATTCATCCAGCACCGCACGCCGCATCTGATCCTGCTGGACTGGATGTTGCCGGACCAGACGGGCTTGCGCTTGCTGTCGCGCATCCGCGCCGACCGCAATTTCGCCGCCATCCCCGTCATCATGCTCACCGCCAAGAGCATGGAAGAAGACAAGCTGGCCGGCCTGAACAGCGGGGCCGACGATTACGTCACCAAGCCGTTCTCGCCGCGCGAGCTGCTGGCCCGCGCCAAAGCCTTGCTGCGACGCAAGAGTCCGGAACATGCGCAGGCGCCGATGCGTGCCGGCAACGTGGCCCTGGACCCCGTCAGCTGCACCGTCATGATGGATGAACAGAAGATCGATATCGGCCATGCCGAATACAAGCTGCTGAAATTCCTGCTGGCCCATCCGGAACGCGTGTTTTCGCGCAGCCAGCTGCTCGACAAGGTGTGGGGCGACCATGTGGTGATCGAGGAACGCACGGTCGATGTCCACGTATTGCGCTTGCGCAAAGCCTTGAAAGAGGCGGAAAGCCTGATCAAGACGGTGCGCAGCGTCGGCTACATGTTGTCTGAAAAGTAAAGCTTGCCTCTATGAATCCGAAATTGCTGTTCTGGGTACCGGCCGCCTTGCGCATGGTGCTGGCGCTGCTGGGCGTGGCCGTCGTCTGGTATCTGTTCGGCGCCACGTATGCGCTGGGCATCGCCTTCGTGCTGATGGCCATGATGGTGTTCGTGCAGCTGTCGTATCTGTTCCAGCTGAGCAACTGGCTGGACAATCCGCAAAGCGCCAGGCTGCCCGACGGCTGGGGCGCCTGGACCAGCATCTTTGCGCGTTTGTACCGCATGCGCCGTGACGACGAGAAAAACCAGGCCGAGCTGACGGAATGGCTGGCGCGTTTCCGCCAGGCCATGCACCTGTTGCCGGACGGCGTCGTCATCATGGACGACGTGCTCTTCCTCGAATGGTGCAATCCTGCCGCCGAGAAACACCTGGGCCTCACCCACGAGCGCGACAAGGGCATGCGCGTGACGAATTTGATCCGCAGCCCCGAGTTCATGGATTACATCATCCTGGGCCGCTACGACCAGCCGCTGACGATCACCTTCCGCAACCGCAAGCTGATCGTGCAGATCATTCCGTTTGAAAACCGCCGCCAGATCCTCGTCACGCACGATGTGACGGAGACGGAACGCATCGAAATGATGCGCCGCGACTTCATCGCCAACGCTTCGCACGAACTGCGCACGCCGCTGACGGTCATCGTCGGCTTCCTGGAAATCGCTTCCGCCGAGCTGGATCTGGACGCCGCCACGCGCGCCGCCCACCTCAAGCTGATGACGGAGCAGGGCCACCGCATGCAGCATCTGATCGAGGACATGCTGACCCTGTCACGCCTGGAATCGGTCGACTATCCGCTGCGCCCCGAGCCCGTGGATGTCAAAAAGCTCATGCAGCAAGTCTTGCGTGACGCCAAGGGCTTGTCGGCAGGCAAGCATGAAGTGACCATGGAATGCAACGGCCCCGACGTGCTGGGCAGCTACGACGAGCTGTACAGCGCCTTCGGCAACCTGGCCTCGAATGCCGTGCGCTACACCCCGGCCGGCGGCACCATCACCTTGCGCTGGCAGGATGGCCCGGCCGGACCGCAATTTATCGCGCAAGATACGGGCATCGGCATCAGCCAGGAGCATATTTCGCGCCTGACGGAACGTTTTTACCGCGTCGACAAGAGCCGTTCGCGCGAAACCCAGGGCACGGGCCTGGGCCTGGCCATCGTCAAGCACGTGCTGCTGCGCCACGGCGGGACGTTGGCGATCCAGTCCGTGGCCGACAAGGGCAGCAGCTTTATCGTCAGCATGCCCAAGTCCGTCGTCACGCCGCTGCAGGGCGAATTGCTCGTCAAGTAAGCGGGGGAGGCAGCTCCCTGTTTCCCCGGCGACTGGTGCAAGCTTGGCATAAGTCGTTACAATCAGGCCATGACTTTAATCAACGCCTCTTTTCGCCATGCCGGCGCGCAGCAACTGGCCCAGTCGCTGCAAGCCGCGCGCCAGGATACCCTTTCCCTGTTCGACTGTTATGTCAGTGCCGGCCTGGACGTGGTGGCGGGCCTGCCCCGTCATCCGCGCCTCACGCCGCCCTTGTGGCAACTGGCGCAGATCGCCTGGTTTGCCGAGTGGTACATCCTGCGCGAAGCGGCATCGAGCCACCCGGCCGACGCCATCTATAACTCCCTGCTGACGCGCGGCGACGACTTGTTCGACGCCAATATGGTCGAGCACCGCGCGCGCTGGAAGCTGGAACTGCCCAGTCCCGGCGCCGTCAAAACGTATTGCCGCGAAGTACTTGACCGCGTGCTCGATAAGCTCTCGCGCGAAGCCAATGTCGACAGCGCCCTGGCGCCGTACCGTCTGGCCCTGGCGCATGAAGACCTGTGTGGCGAGGAAATGCTGGCAGGCTTGCAATGGCTGGGCCTGGAAGCGCCGGAATCCCTCGCCGCCAGCCCGGCCTTGCCGCCCGGGGCGGGGGAGATCGCTTTTCCTGGCGGCACCATCGCACTGGGCTCGCCGCGCGGGGACGGGTTTGCCTTCGACAATGAATCGCCGCCTCATAGCTGCTACGTGGCGCCGTTTTCCATCGATGCTTGCGCCGTATCAAACGCCCAGTTTGCCGACTTCGTCGCCGATGGCGGGTACCAGAACCGCCAGTTCTGGAGCGCGGCCGGCAGCGCCTGGCTGATGCGGCAGGAGCGCTCGTCGCCTTTATATTGGCTGCGCGAAGCGACGCAGTGGCGCACCATGCGTTTCGGCCGGCGCACGACCTTGCCGCCGAATGAAGCCGTGCGCCACATCAATCTGTATGAAGCGCAGGCGTACTGCGCCTGGGCGGGCCGCCGCCTGGCGACCGAGGCGGAATGGGAGTATGCTGCGCTGTCCGGCCACCCGCGCTTTCACTGGGGCCAGGTATGGGAGTGGACGGCGACGCCGTTCGAGCCGTATCCGGGCTTTGCGGTGGATGCCTGGCGCGAATATTCGGCGCCGTATTTCATGCAGCACCAGGTGCTGCGCGGCGCCGCCTTTGCCACGCCGCCGCGCCTGCATTCGCCCCGCATGCGCGCCTTCCACGCGCCCGAACGGGGCGACATCTTTGCCGGCCTGCGCACCTGCGCCTGGTAGCGCGCCGAAAACAGACATCATTTCAGGATACCCTTGAGTACAGATAACGCCCCGCAGTTCATTCCCAAACGCATCACGCCCACGCCGGAACAGGTCGCCATCCAGACGGCGCAAAAGAAAGTGGTCTTGATCGACGCCAATGCCGGCGCGGCCAAGACGACGACCCTGGCCCTGCGCCTGGCCGAGGCGCTGCACCGGGGCCGCGCGCCCGAGCGCATGCTGGCCCTCGTGTTCACCGAGGCGGCGCGCGTGGCCCTGCGCCAGCGCCTGCTGGAAGTGGGCGTGCCGCTGGGCGTCGTCAAGCGCCTGACGATCGATACCTTCGACGCCTTTGCCGCCAAGGTGCTGTTGCAGCTGGAAAATATGCAAGTGGCATCCATGCGCAGCGATGAAGAGCTGCGCCCGGTGGCCTGGGAAGCGCTGGAAGTGGTCTCCGAGAAATACGCTCACCGCTACCCGCTGGAAATCAATACGACCAACGGCGCCATCGCCGAATTCCTGAAACTGCAGTTGCGCACCAAGGCCCGTCTGGATTTCCAAAATCCCGACTTCGAGAGCAATTCCCTCGACGACAACCTGGAGCTGCTGGGCATGTCGCGCACACACTATCTGTGGCTGCGCGAATACGAAGGCTTGCGCGGCGCCGACACGGGCGATATCCAGTTCCGCGCCCCGTTCGACGCCACCTACGACCTCGTGCGCATGCTCGACGGCGACGAACCGCTGCGCCAGCAATTGCCGGCCTTCCAGATCATCGTGGCCGATGAATTGCACGACTTGAACGAAGCGTCGTTCCGCCTGCTGACCATGCTGATACGCCGTGGAAATGCGTTTTTCTGCGGCGCCGGCGATAAGGATCAAGTGATCTACACGTGGTCGGGCGCCGACCACCGCTTCCTGCGCCAGCGTTTCGAGCAGGAATTTCCCGCCTTGCAGCGCCTGCCGCTGACGGCGTCCTACCGCTACGGCCCGCAGCTGGCGCAGGCCGTGGGCGTGCTGAAAAACAAGGCCAGCGTGTCGGCCCTGTCGCGCGCCACCCACATCGAACTGCTCGAGTACGACCATGCGCAGCCGCAAGCGTGCAGCGCGCAGCTGATCGCCGCGCTCGAACACGCGCATGCGGGCACGACGGCCATCTTGCTGCGCGACCGCGACCAGGCGATCCGCGTGGAAACGGCGCTGTTCCAGAGCGGCATCGCGTATGGCCTGGTGGATATGAACAGTTATCTGCTGAGCCTGGAAGTACTGATGCTGCGCGGCATGGTCGCCATCGCCCGCAAGGATTTGCACGCGATCAAGAGCGGCCCGCGCCGCGGCGAGATCCTCGAAGCCCTGGTGGCCTTCGCGGAAATCCCGTTTACGCGCGCGGAGTTGCAGCAAGCCAAGGCCGACGTGGCCAACTACCCGGACTTGCTGGAAGGTTTCTTGACGAACCAGCTGGCCAAGTCGCAGAACCAGGACAAGGCGGCGCTGACCCTGGCCGCAGTCGATTACCTGCGCGCGCTGCCCCCGGACGCCCTGGCGGGCGATGCGCTGCAGCACATCTTTGGCCTGATGCAGCTGGAACAGACGGCGCGCCGCATCTATGTCGACCCGGCCCAGGCGCGGGTCGTGGCCCGGTCCCTGCACGGTTTTATCGACGTGTGCCGCGAAGCGGGCGTGGCGCTGGGCGGCTTTGCCGGCTGGCTGGGCGAGATGGAAGACGCCGTGACGGTGTCGACCGGCAAGGCCAAACTCGTCATCGCCTGCATCGACCAGATCAAGGGCCTCGAATACAACCACGTGATCTTGCCTTACCTGGCCGTCGATGAATTCCCGCGCAGCAAGACCGACCCGCTGGAAGAAGAGAACCGTTTCTATGTGGCCGCCACGCGCGCGCGCGACAGGCTCACCTTGCTCACGCCACAAGATCCCGCCTGGCGCAGCCGCTACATCGCCGCCCTGCAGCTCAAGATTGTTGCGTCCAAGTCATAGATCTTTTGCCGTGCAGCCGCTTTTTACGAAAGATTAAAGCGGGCATACTTTGTTCATGCGATCGCTTTTGATCTGAATTAACAAAGCTAACCAAGGAGGAACGACGCCTAACAAAACCGTAGCGAGCGGCGATGATTTGTGGCTAAGAAGCGCAACCGTGCTGGAGCACGGTGAGCATCGCAGGCCGCAAAGCGCGACGCGCAGTAGGTTTTGTTTGGCGTCCACGGTATGAAGGTATTTTTGACAGGCGCGGCAGGCTTTATCGGCAGTTCCATCGCGGCGGGCCTCGTGCGCGCCGGCCACCAGGTGACGGGCCTCGTGCGCAAGCCGGAGCAGGTGGCCGAGCTGGCTACCATTGGCGTGCAAGGCATCGTCGGCACCTTGAACGACCGCGAGCTGATCATCGAGCAGGCGAAGGCGGCCGATGCCGTCATCAATGCGGCCAGCAGCGACCACCGGGGCGCCGTCGAAGCCATTATTGAAGCGCTGGCAGGCAGCAACAAAGTGTTTCTGCATACCAGCGGCTCGTCCATCGTGGGCGACGCTTCGGGCGGCGAGGGCACGGAACAGATTTATGTCGAAGACAAGCTGCCGGCGCCCACGGCCGACAAGGCAGCCCGGGTCGCCATCGATGATTTGATCCTGGCCAGCGCCGCGCAAGGCGTGCGCGCCAGCGTGTTGTGCAACACCTTGATCTATGGCCATGGCGCCTTGCCGCGCGACAGCGTGCAATTGCCCCGCTTATTGAAACAGGCGCGCAAGAGCGGCATCGTGCGCCACGTGGGTCCGGGCCGCAATATCTGGTCGAACGTGCATATCGACGATGTCGTCAGCCTGTATTTGCTGGCGCTGGAAAAGTCGCCCGCCGGCACCTTTTACTTTGTCGAGTCGGGCGAGGCGGCTTTCTGCGACATGACGGCCGTCATCGCCCAGGCGCTTGACCTGGGGCCTGCACAGGACTGGCCGCTGCCCGAGGCGATTGCCGAATGGGGCTACGAGATGGCGTCGTATGGCCTCGGTTCCAACAGCCGCGTGCGCGGCGAACGGTCGCGCAAGTTGCTGGGCTGGCAGCCGCAGGGACCGTCCGTGCTGGCATGGATCAAGCACGACATGCTGCAGCCGCCGCACGCCACGACTGCTTGATGCACCTCAGCAAAACCGCATCTGTGTGCGCTAGCGAACGGTGCTTTTGCCTGATCGGGAGTATGATGGCTTTGCTTGGTTGAGACGCACTGCCGTGAAGTTGGCGGCATGTTCGATCTTCCAGCAGGTCAGCCGGTCGCCTCAAGGATCGGCACCAGATTTCCGCCGCTGGCGCGCTTGCGCCAGCGGCTGTGCACTGCAACTCCAGGTCGCGGTGTGAACTGCGAACCCCTTCAAGGCCGGCGCTAGCCGGTCTTTTTTTTGCCTGTCGTTTCCTCCGCCGCGCCATTCACCGCCACCTGTCCGCCATTCGCCGAAGCGCCGTTTGCGCGCGCCCCAAATCCGCGTATCTTTACGATCAACCAACTTCAAGGGGTGACCGTGAAACCTGAACCAGCTTATTGCCGCCGTACCCAGCTGCTGTGGGGCGTGCTGCTGATCGCCATCGGCGCCGTCATCCTGCTGGACCGGCTCGATGTGATCTATCTCCACGATTACTATGCACTATGGCATTATTGGCCGCTCATACTGGCCGTCTTCGGCCTCAACAAGCTGCTCACGCCCGTGTCCGCCAAGCAGGTACTGAGCGGCCTGTGGCTGATCTTCTTTGCCGCCTGGTGGTATGTGTCGTATGAAGAACTGTGGAACTTGAATTTCTACAATAGCTGGCCAGCCTTGCTGATCGCCTGGGGCGTGGGCCTCGTGCTGGAACCGCTGTTGAACAAACATTTTATTGCCTACCGGGAGTCCGAGCATGAAAAATAAACCGCCGCTGCACTCGCCATCGCAGATCGTGCTGGGCGTCATCGTTATCGGCCTGGGGCTGCTGTTCCTGCTCGATAACCTCGGTTTCATCAGCGTGCGCTACACCTTCCGCTTCTGGCCCACCATCCTCATCATTTTCGGCTTGCTGAAAATTTCGCAAAGCCATACCCGCTCCGGCTACATTCTCGGCGGCGTGATGGTCTTGCTGGGCTTGAGCTGGACCCTGAAAGCCATGGGCTTGTTCTATATCAATTGGAGCATGCTGTGGCCGCTGCTCATCATCGCCGCCGGCGTGGCCGTGGTGTCGAAATCCTTGCCCGGCGCGCAGCAGCGCCAGCGCCGCCGGCATTTTGCCGCGCCACCCGACGGCACCGCTGCGCCCGACGCATTCGGCCAGCCCAGGAATGGCGCCGTTTCCCTCGACAAGGAAGCAGTATCGGCAGCGCCCGGCACGGGCGGGCAGGCGGACGACGACAGCATCATCGAAGTGACGGCCATCCTGGGCGGCTACGTGCGGCGCGTGTCGTCGCAGCGCTTCAGGGGCGGCGATATCAATGTCATCATGGCCGGCTGCGAAATCGACTTGCGCCAGGCATCGATCGAAGGCGAAGCCGTGCTCAACGTATTTGCCCTGTGCGGCGGCGTCACCATCAAGATTCCGCCCGACTGGAGCGTCGTGCTGCAGGGCACGCCCATCCTCGGCGGCTTCGAAGAAAAGACCATCGTGCCGCCGAACCAGGCCAAGCGTCTGTACGTGACGGGTTACGCCATCATGGGCGGCCTGGAAATCCGCAACTAGGCGCGCATGTCCGGGTCCTTGTCGAAGCGGCGCGGCGCCGTGGTGGTGTTCCTGGTGTGCATTGCGCTGGGCCTGGCCCTGGCTTGTATTTTGGCCAGGGTGGCCCACGCACCGTGGCTCAACGCCATCGTGCTGGTGGTGCCCGCCACGCTCGTGTATGCGATCGGTTCGGGCTTTTCCGCGTTTTACCTGTGCCGCGCCTACCCCTTGCACGCCCGCCATCCGCTCGCCATCGCCGGTGTGATGGGCGTGGCGGCCCTGTTCGCGGGCTTGCTGTGGGCTACTTTGCTGCAGTTTTTGAACAGCATCAGCCTGTTGCCGGATGTGCGCTGGCTGGGCGTGAACCTGACGCAGTCGCTGCTGGCCCTGTTCTTCGGCCTGGGCGCGCTGCTGTATTGCCTGGCTGCCGCCGTGCATTATTTGTTGCTGGAATTCGTGCGTGCCAGGATGGCCGAACAGCGGGGGCTGGAAGCGCAACTGACGGCGCAGGAAGCGCAATTGCGCATGCTGCGCACGCAGATCGATCCGCATTTCCTGTTCAACAGCCTGAACTCCATCAGCGCCTTGACGTCCATCAATGCGGCGGGCGCGCGCCAGATGACGGTGCAGCTGGCCAGCTTCTTTCGCCAGAGCCTGAGCCTGGAAGCGCACAAGCACATTACCGTGGAGCAGGAACTGGTGCTGATCCGCCACTTTCTCGCCATCGAGCAAGTGCGTTTCGGCGAACGCCTGCAAGTGGCGGAAGCCATCGACGCCGCCGCGCTGGCGTGTTTGCTGCCACCGATGCTGATACAGCCGCTGGTGGAAAATGCCGTCAAGCATGGTATCTGCGGCTTGACGGAGGGCGGGCTGATCGCCATTGAGGCCCGGCGCGCGGGCAGCCTGCTGCAGATTGCCGTGCGCAACCCGATTGATGCGGATCAAGGAACGGCCCGCGGCAATGGCGTAGGCCTGGAGAATGTGCGCCAGCGTCTGGCCGGCGCCTATGGCCACGAGGCCAGCGTGCACTGGGGCCGGCGCGACGGCCATTTCGAAGTGACGATTTCCATGCCGGCGCAGACCGGCGACACGGAGGAAGCATGATGCAGGCAAGAATGCGGGTCGCCATCGTCGATGATGAATTGCTGGCGCGCAGCGTGCTGCGCGAATACCTGGCGCGCCATGACGATATCGACATCGTGGCCGAGTGCGCCAACGGCTTCGACGCCGTCAAGGCCATCGCGGAACTGGAACCGGAACTGGTGTTTCTCGACATCCAGATGCCGCGCCTGGACGGCTTCGAAGTGGCCGAGCTGATCGGCGCGAAGACAAAGTTGATCTTTGTCACGGCCTACGACCAGTACGCCTTGAAAGCGTTCGAATGCCATGCCCTTGATTATCTGTTGAAACCGTTCAGCGAACAGCGCTTCGAGCAGGCGCTGGCCCATGCGCGCGCCAACCGCAGCTTGCCCGAAACTGTGCTGACGCTGGCACGCGAGGCGGCCACGCGCGCGGCACCGCTGGACCGCGTGCTGATACGCGACGGCGCCAGGGTCCACGTGATCGCCAGCGCCCGGATCGACTATATCGAAGCGCAGGACGATTACATCAGTATCCGTTCCGAGGGCAAGTCCTACCTGAAAAGCCAACGCTTATCGGAGCTGGAAACCCAGCTCGACCCCGCCAAGTTCCTGCGCGTGCACCGCTCGTATCTGCTCAATATCGACGGCATCCGCCGCATCGAGGCGGCGACGAAAGACAGCCACGTGGCCATCTTGCGCGACGATACGAGGATACCCGTGAGCAAGGCGGGGTATCAGAAGCTGAAGTTACTGGTTGGCTAGCTGCACATCCCACCACGTGGGCAAGAGTTGCCGGATTTCCGGGCGTGAAAAGCGGTCGTCGATCAGATACACGACGCCCTTGTCCGACTGTGTGCGGATGACCCTGCCGGCGGCCTGCACCACCTTTTGCATGCCAGGATACAGATACGTGTAGTCGTAGCCGGAACCGAAGAGCTCGCCCATGCGCTGGCGGATCTGTTCGTTGACAGGGTTGATCTGCGGCAAACCGAGGGTGGCGATGAAGGCGCCGATCAGGCGCGCGCCGGGCAAGTCGATGCCTTCGCCGAAGGCGCCGCCGAGCACGGCAAAGCCGATGCCGCGCGTGTCCAGGCCGAAACGGCCCAGAAATTGCGCGCGGGCACTATCGTCCATGCGGCGCGGCTGCTGCCACAGGGGCACGTCGGGGTAATGCTGGGCAAACAGGGTGGCCGTCTTTTCCATGTAGTCGAAGCTGCTGAAGAAGGCCAGGTAGTTGCCCGGCGTTTCTGCGTATTGCTTCGCCATCAGTTGGGCGATGGGCAGCAGCGAGGCGGCGCGGTGCTGGTAGCGCGTGGAAATGCTATCGGCCACGCGCACGGACAGTTGTTCCGCCTGGAACGGCGATTCCACGTCGACCCAGGCCGTGTCGGCCGGCATGCCCAGCGTGTCGCTGTAGTAATTCCACGGACTCAGGGTGGCGGAAAACAGGGCCGTGCTGTGGCTGGCCGCGAAGCGTTCTTTCAAGAACGGCGCCGGGACGATGTTGCGGATGCAGACGGTGGAACCCGTGTCCGTTTTGCTGACGTCGAACAGCGAATGCGCGCCGAAACTCTCCGCCAGGCGGTTGATCAGCAGCACGTCAAAATAAAAGCGCTGCAAGTCCTCGTCCAGCGCGGCAGCGTGCTCGGCCATGTAGTCGCCGATGGCCGTGGCCACGCCTTGCAGGGCGCCAAAGAATTTATCGGGCAAGGCCGCATGCACGTGGTAGTCGCCATCCTGCTCTTTTAATAACGCCGTCCACTGGCGCGAGAGGCGGTCCAGCGGCTTTTTCAAGCCCTCGGGCGCGAATTTGCGCAGCATTTTCAGGTCGGTCTGCGCCAGCTCGGCCGAATACATGCTGCGCGCGCGCGACACCATATTGTGCGCTTCGTCGACCAGCACGTTGACTTTCCAGTCGTGGGCCAATGTCATGCCGTACAGCATGGCGCTGAGGTCGAAATAATAATTGTAGTCGCCGATGACGACGTCGCTCCAGCGCGCCAGTTCCATGCCCAGGTAATAGGGGCAGATACCCTGCTGCAAGGCGATGGCGCGCACGGCTTCCTTGTCCAATATCAAACCGCTGGCCAGCGCCACCTCGCGCGCCAGCGGCAAACGGTCGTAAAAACCCTTGGCCAGCGGACACGATTCGCCGTGGCAGGCTTTGTCGGGATGTTCGCAGGCGCTGGTCTTGGCGCTCAGTTCCAGCACGCGCAAGGGCAGCAGCGGCGCGCTCTCCTTGAGGATGGCGCAGGCGTCGAGCGCCATCTGGCGGCCCGGCACCTTGGCAGCCAGGAAAAACAGTTTGTCGAGGCCATGCGCGGCCGTCGCTTTCAACATGGGGAACAGGCTGCCCACCGTCTTGCCGATGCCGGTCGGCGCCTGCGCCAGCAAGCCGCAGCCGCGGCTGCTGGCCTTGTACATGGCTTCGGCCAGCTGGCGCTGGCCCGGGCGGAAGTCCGCGTGGGGAAAGGCCATGGCCGTGAGCTGCGCGTCGCGGCTGGCCCGGTGCGCCATTTCCTGTTCGGCCCAGTCGAGGAACAGCGCGCAATGCTGCTCGAAGAACAGGCACAGCGCCTCGGCCGTGCATTCCTCGTGCATCACCGTTTCCTTCTGGCTCACGATATCGAAATACACGAGCGCCACGCGCAGCATGGGCAGGTTCAGCTGCTGGCACAGCAAATGGCCGTAGATGCGCGCCTGTGCCCAGTGCAGCTGGCGGTGGTTGGCCGGCATGGCGTCGAGGTCGCCCCGGTAGGTCTTGATTTCTTCCAGCTGGCGGCGCGCCGGATCGTAGCCATCGGCGCGGCCCCGCACGTGCAGGGGGCCGAAGTCGCCGCACACGCTGATTTCGCGCTGGTAATCGTCGTCGCGCCGGCCAGTGACGGTGGCATGGCCGGCCATGCCTTCCTGGGCCGTGGGCGAGGGCGTGAAACGCAAGTCCAGGTCGCCCACCTTGGCCGTGAATTCGCACAGGGCGCGCACGGCGATCGTGTATTTCATGCACCCTCCCATTGCAGGTAGCACACGCTGACGGGCATGGCGTGCTCGGCGCAATAGGCGATCCAGCGCAGCTGGTTGTCTTGCAGGCGGTCGCCGGGACCCTTGACTTCGATCATGCGGTAGCGCCGTTCCGCCGGCCAGAACTGGATCAGGTCGGGCAAGCCGCTGCGGTTGCTTTTGATATCGAGCAAGATGCGTTCGAACGCCTTTTTCAGATGCGCGGCCGGCATGCAGGCCAGCGCCAGATCCAGCAAGCCGTCGCCCAGCACGTCCCAGCTGACGAAGGGCGAGACGATGCCATGCTTGGCGGCAAGCGTGGCGCGTATCGTTGCTTGATAGCTGCCGTCGTCCAGCTGGGCCAGGCAGGCGGCAAAGTCCTTGCTGCGGCGCTGGTAGAAATCGGCGCTGTGCAAGTCGGCCGGGCCACGGTGAAACGGATGGAAGAAGGCACCTGGCATGGCCTTGAAGATGGCGGGCCAGCACAGCAGGCCGAACAGCGAGTTGATCAGGGTGTTTTCCACGTAGTACACGGGAGAGTCGTCCTGCATCAGGTGTTGCTGCACCACCCCTTCCACGTAGCACGCTTCGCCCGGATGCGGCAGCAGCAGGTCGATGCGCTCGATGCTGGCGGGTGCGCCTGCCGCCTGTTTTACGTGGCCCAGCTTGCGCCGCAAGCGGGGCGCCATGCGCTGCAGCAATTGCTGTTCCGCCTCGCTTTCCGGCGCGGCCAGCGCGATCGTCAGGCGTTCGTAGGCCGCTTGCGGCTGTTCATCTTTTTCCAGCACGCGGATGGCGCGGCCCCGGGCGCCCGGGTAGCGGCAATCGGCGTAGGCGCGGTAGGCGGCGGGCCAGTCCTGGCATTTTTCCAGATGCTGGGCGATCTGGAAGCGCAGCTTGTCGCGCCGGCTGGCCAGCCAGGTATTGTCCTCGGGCAATGGCAGGGCGGCCAGTTCCTGCAGCACCTCGTCCGCCGGCGCGCTGTCGTTGTAGCGTTCGCGGCACTGGTGCAGCACTTCATAGTGCTCGATATCCTGGCGCGTGCGAAAACCGCGCGACTCGGGCGAGAATTCCACTTTTTCGTATTGATATACGCCCAGGTCGGACAGCACGAATTCCGACCAGTCCTGGTGATAGTTGCCAAAGTAAATCAGGCGCAGGCGGTCGCACAGCGCTTGCAGGCCGATACGGTACAGCACGTCGCCGGAGGCCGGATGCCAGGCGGAGAACGGTCTGTTTTCCCCATTCTGCCCGCGCAAGGCTTCGAGCTGCTCGGCCTTGCGCGCCGCCTTCAGGGACGGGGCGAGGTCGAAAGCCTGGGCGATTTCCCCTTTCAGCAGTTGCTCGAACAACTCATCGAGCCCAATGACGGGATCGGCTTCCACCCAGCCCGTGGCCAGCAAGGGCAGGGCAGCCGCGCGCGTGTCGCCGATTTCCGGGTAATTGAGCTTGCTGGCGCGAAACAGACAGCCCTTGCGCATGACGAGGCGCACGAACAGGGCGCGCGACGGCTGCGGCAGTGCGCCGAAGTCGGCGATGAATTGCGTTTCCTCAAGACTCAGCAGATCGGCGTAACGGGCGCTGATCCAGCTCAGCACGTCCTGGAAATTATCCAGATAGTACAGGGGATTTTCCAGGACTCTCAACATGGGGATGGCAATAGGGCAAGATGCAAGGTGATCGGTTTTACTGTGTTTATATACAGTTTAAACCTTCATCGGCCGCTTGCCCAGCGATTTATGTTCAGCCAGCCGCGCTGTAGGCAAAACAGCTGTCGAACTTTTCGTAGGGAATGCATTCCGCGCGCAGGCTGGCCAGTTCGATATCGGTCAGCAAGCCCCGGTGCGCTTCCTTGCGTCCTTTCGGCAGCAGCACGTCGTAATCGATGATGTTCCTGGCCAGCAAGGTTTGCAGCACGTCGGCTTGGCGCGCCGTCAGGTAGCGCGCATGGGTGAGCAGGGTTTTTTCCAGCTGTTCCCTGAATTCCTCGTCGCTGACGTCGTTGTAGGTATCCTGGTCGGCCATGCTGTTTAATAACATGTGAAACAGGAAATCCTGCAGGTTTTTCGCCAGGTACTGGGCTTCATTCTCGTCATGCCACAGCAGCACGATGGGCAGCTCGCCGTCCTGTTCGCCTGACGCGAAAAAGCAGTAATGGTCGCCCGCGCCCGTTTGCGCGAACGGGATGAAGCGGAAGGCGGGGTCGATCTGCCGGTAATCGTCCCCGTCAAGCAAGGTTGCCGCTGCTTCGGCAACAGCCTTGATATTGAGCAATTCGAAATCGTCGGCATGCAGCAGCAGGGTGGGTTTATCCTTTAAGGTAGGAAACATCAGCTTGTACCAGTCGGGGCCATATTCGCCCACGGCCAGCATGCCGTCGCGCTCGAGTTGCCGGTACAGCGGGGGATAGGTGAAGCCGTGTTGCTGTTCAATTTCTGACAGTGTCATGTTTGCCCTGTTAAATAAGATTCATGGGGCAATGATAGCCGAGGCGATGGCTTGCACGTTTCATTGTGACAATGCCCAGCATTAATAAACTTTTTTGTTTACTTATGCAGCATGACCACGTAGCCTTGCCAGACACTATTGATCGAGTCCGCATGAAAAACATCATCCTGATTTCCGCCGCCTGCCTGCTGGCGCTGCTGTCGACCATCGGCGCCTCGCTGCCCTACCCGATCCTGCCGCCCCTGTTCGCGGCCGAAGCGCCGAATGCCTTCAACAATTTCCTCGGCTTGCCGTCGAAATTGCTGTTCGGCCTGGCGCTGACCATCAACCCGCTGGGCTTGCTGATCGGCTCGGCCCTGCTGGGGCCCTTGTCCGACCGCTACGGCCGCCGTCCCTTGCTGATGCGCACGGCCGTGGGCGCCGCCATCGGCCACGCGATCACAGCCTGGGCGCTGGTGATCCAGTCCTACCCCCTGTTCATCGTCGCCCGTTTCATCACCGGTTTGCTTGAAGGCAATGGCGCCGTGGCGCGCGCCATGCTGGCCGACCAGCTGACGGGGCCGTTGCGCCTGCGCGCCATGTCGTGGCTGAACGGCGCGTTTTACCTGGGCTGGCTGGTGGGGCCGATCTTGGCGGGCGCGACCCTGGGCTGGGGCGTGACGGTGCCGTTCTGGATCGCCGCCGCCGCGCTGATGCTCGTCGCCGTGCTGGTGGCCGTCGGCTTGCCGCGCGAAACGCCATCGCTGTTGACGACGTCGTGGTGGCAGGTGGCGCGCGACCGCCATTCGCTGAACCTGCTGCGCCATGAGGAGTTGCGCACCCTGTTCATCGTGCAGCTGGCGCTCACCTGCGGTGTGGCCAGTTTTTATGAGTTCTATCCGCTGTGGCTGGTCGAGACGGCCAATTACCATGCGCAGGAAATTGCCTGGGTAAACGTGGGCCTGTGCGGCACGATGACGATTACGTCGCTGCTGGCGGGCGGTCCCAGCCGCCATGCGCCGCTGCTGCGCGCCAGCTGGTATGCGTGCGGCGTGGCGCTGGCCGTGGGGATTTTGGCGCTGGGCAATATCTGGGTGGGTATCGCCGCCATCGTGCTGTTCGGCATTCCGAATGCGCTGTACAACACGGTCATACAGGGCTGGTGCGCCGAGCGCTTCAGTGCGCACGGACAGGGCGCCGTGATGGGCTTGCTGGCCACCACCTTTTGCATCGCCAACATCATCGTCGCCCTCAGCGGCTCCGTGCTGACCCTGATCGACACGCGGCTGATCCTCGTCGCGGGCGCCTTGTCCGCCGCCTGGGCCGCGTGGCGCATGGCGGCCTGGCGCCGCCAGCTGGCCGGCGAGGTTGACGCCAAGGCGGTGGCATGAACACTGCCGAACAGACCCTGTTCCTGCTGAAGATGCGCGGGCCGCAGACGGCGCAGCAACTGGCGGCCTTGCTCGATATCACCTCCATGGGTGCGCGGCGCCAGCTGGAAGCGGCGCTAGAGCGTGGCCTGGTGGACTTCGAGGACGTGGCCGACAAGGTGGGGCGCCCGTCGCGGCGCTGGCAACTGACACCGGCCGGCCACGCGCGCTATCCCGACCGCCATGCCGGCCTGACCCTGGAATTGATCGCGCAAGTGAAAACCCTGTTCGGCGAGGAAGGCCTGGATAAACTGATCGGCGCGCGCGAGCGCAGCAGCGAAGCCGCTTATGGCAAGCTCATCGACCCGCAGCTTGCGCTGGCGCAACGGGTGGACAGCCTGGCGCGCGCGCGCGATGGCGAGGGCTACATGGCCCACGCGGTGCCGCAGGACGATGGCAGCGTCTTGCTGGTGGAAAACCATTGCCCGATTTGCGCGGCAGCCACGGCATGCCAGAATTTCTGCCGCTCCGAGCTGGCCATCTTTCAGCGGGTATTGGGGGACGATTGCACGGTGGAGCGCAGCGAGTATTTGCTGGAGGGAGGGAGGCGCTGCGTGTACCGGATCGTGCCGGTGGGGTAAAACCCGGCAAAGGCCGGGATCGTACCCTGCAGGGTACGACACCGGTATCTGCTCCTGGGGCTTGTTACTTTTTAGCCGCTTTCGGCTTGGCGGCAGGGGCCGCCTTTTCAGCCGCGGCGGTGGCACCGGCCGTGGCTTTTTCCGAAGCCTGCGCCACTTGCGCGCTGGCCTTGGCGATCTGCTCTTCCACGGTCTTCACGGCCTGTTTCGTGGCCTTGGTCACTTGTTCGTAGCCGAGGAAGGCGTTGTCGATGGCGGCCTTGACGATGGCGACGGCGTTTTCCGAGCCGGGCGGCACGTTTTTCGTGACGTCGTAGATCAGGGCGCTCAGATTGCTTTTCGCTTCGGCCACGTGGGCTTCGGCGGCTGTGGTGAATTCCGTGTGGATTTCCTTGATGATGTCGTCGAGTTGCTGTTTATATGCTTTTGCGCCTGCCACGCCCGGTTGCAGCTGGGCAGCGGCGGCAGCCATGGCGGCCTTCGGATCCTTTGCCTGGCTGATTTCCTTGCCGGCGGCAAGGCCATCCTCGATGCCGGACCTGGCGGTGGCCATGTTCAAGGCCAGCACCTGCTCCACGCCTTGCACGGCCTTGGAGGTGAGGGTGTTGAAGGTCATCAGCTGGAATTCAAACAGGGCCTTGGTGGCCGATGCGAATTGTTCGGGATTCGTAAACATGTGGTCTCCTCGGTTTGAATAGATACGTTCTTATCGTTCCATACTCTTTCGACGCCGCAATGCCATCGCTTGATCTCAAGCCGGTGCCCCGTGTGGTCATGGCCCCATTATTTAACAAGCGCCGGTTTTTCGCAACGGCTATCTTTGTACGGTCCCGAGGCCAGTTCCCAGCCAAATCCCAGGGTGGACTGGGCGCACGCCAGGGTCCCGTCGATCTTGCTGCGCCATTGGTACCAGGGCGCCGGTCCGGCCGAGGCGTATGCGCAGGCAGCCAGCAGGGCCGTGGCAATCAGGTATTTCATAGTTGCTCCGAAAGAAAAGCTTGCCGGCATTGTAGCGCGCCGGCCGTTCAGGGGGCGGGCGATTGCGGCGCCGCGGCGGGCAGTTGCAGGGTGAAGGTGGTGCCGCTGGTGCCGCTGGCGTCCCCGGTGCTGCTGGTGGCGTCGATATGGCCGCCCAGCACGCCCGTGACGATGTTGTGTGCCACGTGCAAGCCCAGGCCCGAGCCGCCGGAACCGAGCTTGGTCGTGAAGAAGGGGTCATAAACGTGCACGAGGTCGTCGGCGGCGATGCCCACGCCCGTGTCGGCGATGGACAGGGTGATCGTCTGCCCGTCGTCGCTGCCGCGCGCGGTAATGGCGATGGTGCCGCCGCTGCGGCCCTCGAAGGCGTGGCGCAGGCAGTTTTCCAGCAGGTTGCTGAGCACCTGGCCCAGCGGGCCGGGATAGCTGTCCATGGCCAGGCCGTCCGGCACGTCCTGCGTCAGGCTCAGGCCGGCGGCCTTGAGCGGCGTGGACAGGGGCAGCATCAGCTCGGCCACGAACTGGCGCAGCAAGAAGTGGCGGCGCTGCGAGCTGGCGCGGTCGACGGCGATCTGCTTGAAGCTCGACACCAGGTCGGCGGCGCGCTGCAGGTTGCGCAGCATGATGGCGTCCGCCTCGCTGGCCTGGGTCAGGTAGGCGCCCAGTTCCGAGCGGCGCAAGCCATCGAGGAAGCTGGCCTGGATTTCGCGCGTGCGTTCGGCCATCGTGGTGGCCACCACCAGGCCATTGCCGATCGGCGTATTGAGTTCATGCGCGATGCCGGCCACCAGTGCGCCGAGCGCGGCCAGCTTGTCGCGGCGTACCAGTTCTTCTTGCGTGATGGACAGGTTTTCCAGTGCGGCGGCCAATTCGCGGTTCGCCTGCTCCGAGTGTTCCTTGGCTTGCGTCAGGGCCGCCGTGCGTTCGACCACCAGCTCTTCCAGGTGGGCGCGGTGGCGCTGCAGCTCGCGTTCGTGGCGCATGCGGCCAATCGCGATGCCGGCCAGGTCGGTGGCCGTGTCGATCAGCTCCTCTTCGCGCGCATCGGGCTGGCGCACTTCGCGGTAGTACATGGCAAAGGAACCGAGCACGGCGCCATCCTGTCCGAAGATGGGGCGCGACCAGCAGGCGCGCAAGCCGAACGGCGCGGCCAGCTCGCGGTAGGGCGCCCACAGCGGGTCGTGCATGATGTCGCTGACCACCACCGGTTCGCGCAGGAACATGGCGGTGCCGCAAGAACCCACGCCGGGGCCGATGGCGACGCCTTCGAGCAGGGCCATGTACTCGGGCGGCAGGCTGGGGCCGGCCGTGCTGTGCATGTGGACGCCGTCGTCGTCGAGCAGCATGATGGAGCAGACCACGCCGCGCGACTGGCCCTCGATCAGCAGCAGCAGCTGGTTCAGCGTAGGGACCAGGGGCGCACCCTTGGCGACCATTTCCAGCAGGGCGCTCTGGCCCGAGCGCATCGCTTCGGCGAGGTTGCGCTCGGTCAAGTCGATGATGCGCGCATGCACGAGCTGGCGGCCCGGCACGGACAATCGCATCAGGCGGATTTCGCAGGCGATCGGGTGGCTGTCGCGGTGGCAGCAGCTGGCGCGGAAGACGACGATCTTGCCTTGCAGGGTATCCTGGATCTTTTCTTCCAGCAATTGCGGCGAGGCGCGGCCATCGCCCTGATGCTGGGGAAACAGCGGCTCCATGCCGCCTTGCAACAGCTCGGCCAGCGGCATGCCGAACAGGTCTTCGGCCAGGTGGTTGGCGTCGATCAGCAGCTTGTTGTCGATATCGAACAGCAGCACGGCGTCGGGCGAACCGGCCAGGATCGAGTGGTAATTGACTTCCAGCGTTTGCGGATGCACGGGGCGCGGCGGCGTGGCGGGCGTGGCGAAGGGACGGACGGCGGGCGCCTCGGCCTTGTGCAGCGCCAGTTCCATGAGGATTTTTTCCGCCACGTCGCGCGCATTGAAGGGCATCTTGATGTAGTCGGACGCGCCGGCACCCACGCTGCGCCCCTGCTCCTCGGCGCTGGGGGTGGCCGACATCAGCAGCAGCGGCACGCTGTGGCGTCCGCCCGCATTGCGCAGGCGCATGCAGGTGGCGCCGATATTCGTGCCCGCCAGGGCCGCGTCGAGCAGGATCAGGTCCGTGCCGCCGGCTGCCAGTTCCACGCCTTCGTCGATATCGCCCGCCAGTCCCGTGCCCAGGTTATGCCGGTCCAGCACATACAGCAGTTCGCGCACTTCGTTCGGCGAATTGCTGACCAGTAGCACATTGGCCCGGTCGGTGATGGAAGATATCAGCTGATTCATGGTGTCGCGCCCTTACGCGTTTCATGGGCCTAGTATTACATCAAGGCAAGAAGGAGTAAACGATAATTCTTGATGATCAAAAGCAATCCGTTCAAGCCGCATTTTGCGCTGCCGGTGCCGCTTCCACGCCGGCGCGCGCCTGTTCGATGCGTGGATAATTATCCTCTATCCAGTCGACCAGCACGGCCAGGCGTTCGGCCCCCTCGCGTCCCAGCGGCGTGAGGCTGTATTCCACCTTGGGCGGGATCACCAGATACGCCTGGCGCAGCACGAAACCGTCGCCCGCCAGCGCTTCCAGGGTTTGCGCCAGCATTTTTTCGCTGACGCCGCCCACTTCGCGGCGCAGCTCGCTGAAGCGCCGCGTACCGCTCAGCAGCACTACCAGCACCAGCACGGCCCAGCGGCTGGTGAGATGGCTGAGCACGGCGCGCGACGGGCAGGCCGCCGCCAGCAGGTGCGCGCCCTGGTTCTGGCGGGCGAGGGCGGCGCGCAGGCCGGCGCCGGGAGTGTCTGTGGGCATGATAGTTGGCCTGAAAAAAATTTAATTTACACTTACCAAAAGGTACGTACTTACAATAAGTAAGTAATAGCCCTATTATAGGGTTTTACCACCCACGTACCAAGGAGAAATCATGATCGTCATTACCGGCGCCACAGGCAATCTGGGCCAGCACGTCATCGCCAGCCTGCTGAAATCCGTCCCCGCATCCAGCATCATCGCCGCCGTGCGCAATCCGGCCAAGGCCGCCGGTCTGGCCGCCCAGGGCGTGCAAGTGCGCCAGGCCGATTACAACGACGGCGCCAGCCTCGACGCGGCATTCGAGGGCGCAACGAAAATCTTGCTGATTTCGTCCAGCGAAGTGGGCCAGCGCGCTCAGCAGCACCAGAACGTCATCGATGCGGCCAGGCGCGCCGGCGTGGCCCTGCTGGCCTATACCAGCGTCTTGCGCGCCGACACGTCGCCGCTGGGCCTGGCCGCCGAGCACGTCGTCACGGAAGCGGCCATCCGCGCGTCCGGCCTGCCCTACAGTTTCCTGCGCAACGGCTGGTATCTGGAAAACCATACGGAGCACCTGGCGCCCGTGCTCGAGCATGGCGTCGTGCTGGGCGCGGCGCAAGACGGGCGTTTCTCGTCGGCTGCGCGTGCCGATTACGCGGCGGCCGCCGCTGCCGTGCTGACGGCGGCCCAGCCGCAAGCCATCTATGAACTGGCTGGCGACCACGGCTTTACTCTGGCCGAGTACGCGGCCGAGGTGGCGCGCCAGTCGGGCAAGGCGATCGTGTACAAGGATATGCCGCAGGCGGACTTCAAGGCGGCGCTGGTGAGCGTGGGCGTGCCGGAAGGCTTTGCCGAACTGCTGGCCGATTCCGATGCGGGCGCGGCCAAGGGCGGCCTGGAAGACAATGGCAAGCAATTGAGCGCGCTGATAGGCCGTCCGACGACGGCGCTGGCCGAAGCGGTGAAGGCGGCGCTGGGCAAATAAGGGGAGGGTGCCGCAGGTTGGGGAAACCGCGCGGCATTCTGTAATGAAAAAAGCCGCAAACTCGTGAAAGTTTGCGGCTTTTTTGCGAATTAGGTAATGGTGCCCACGAAGGGACTCGAACCCCTACACCCGAAGGCACATGGACCTGAACCATGCGCGTCTACCAATTCCGCCACGTGGGCACTGATGCTGCTACTACTTGTTGCTGTATCTCACTACTGTGCTGCTTTACTGCGGACTACAACGAAAACAACTCGTTGCTGGTGGTGCCCACGAAGGGACTCGAACCCCTACACCCGAAGGCACATGGACCTGAACCATGCGCGTCTACCAATTCCG
>NZ_JACYMM010000008.1:99003-315797 GCF_020858115.1 Janthinobacterium sp. FW305-129 | reverse complement strand
CAAGGGACTCGAACCCCTACACCCGAAGGCACATGGACCTGAACCATGCGCGTCTACCAATTCCGCCACGTGGGCATTGTTACTGCTTGCTGCTTGTCGCTGCGTGTTCTGCAGCGAGGACAAAATCATAAGGGCTGGCGCGCATTCGGTCAATCAACATTTTGCACTTTTCTTCAAGAAACATGTTTTTTCAGCTGAAAATGGCTGTTCCCTATGAGAAAAGGCTAAATCTGCCTCTTTTTTCAGCGCTTTTTCGCCTGTTTCTGTCCTTGGGCTTGCCGCGTGGCCCGGTCGCCGCTGTGCGGCCAGCCAAGTTATGTTGGGGGGGGGGGAGGGATGTCTGGCGCGGAAATGAAAAAAGCCGCAAACTCGTGAAAGTTTGCGGCTCTTTTGCGAATTAGGTAATGGTGCCCACGAAGGGACTCGAACCCCTACACCCGAAGGCACATGGACCTGAACCATGCGCGTCTACCAATTCCGCCACGTGGGCACTGATGCTGCTGTGACTTATTACTTTTACTGCTCGAGTACTTGTTGCAAAATAACTTTACAGCAATTCTGCTATTATAGCGGCTTGAAGAGTTTTGCGCCAGATGAGCTTTCGCTCCATACTGCACATCAACCCTGTACCGCTTTCCTGCAACTGCATCCCCGTGAAGGTTTGTCGCTGCAAGAGACCGAGATTATAGAGCAATATTTGCCGAAGTCAAATGCATTGCGCAGCTTTTCTCCTTTTTTTCATCGGCGGGCGTCTTGTACTGTTTCCGACACGCTGTCCGTTAGGCAAACCAAGGCGTCCTCCGGTACACTACCGGACATCACCGTGTCAATATTGACGGTGATGTCATCGGTCTTTGTCTTCCGTTTGATCACTGTCAATAACAACTATAGAAATACTTTTGAGCCAAAATAACCACACCATCCCCAGCCGGGAGGACATTCTCGGCATATTCCGCAGCGTCAACGCGCCTCTCGATCCGCAGTCTCTCGGGAAAACGCTGCAAGTGCATGCCGATTCCATGGATGTCCTGGTCCGTCGCCTGAAGGCGATGGAGCGCGACGGCCAGCTCAAGTCTGATGCCAGCGGTGTTTTCAGCCTGGCCGACCAGAGCGCGCTCGTCGCCGGTCGCGTCACCAGCCACCGCGACGGCTTCGGCTTCGTCATTCCCGATGACGCCAGCGCCGACCTGTTCCTGCCCGAGAAAGAAATGCAGAAAGTACTGCATGGCGACAAGGTCATGGCCCGCATCGTCGGCACGGACCGCCGCGGCCGCCCGGAAGGCACGATCGTCGAAGTCACGCAGCGCGCCAATACCCACGTCATCGGCCGTTTGATCCAGGAAAACGGCACCTGGGTCGTGGCGCCGGAAGACCAGCGCATCGGCCAGGACATCCTCGTCACCGGTTCGCTGGGCAAGGCGAAGGCCGGCCAGATCGTCAGCGTCGAGCTGACCGAGCAGCCGATGCGCTTCAAGCAGCCGGTCGGCAAGATCGTCGAAGTGCTCGGCGCCCTGGATGACCCCGGCATGGAAATCGAGATTGCTGTACGTAAATTCAACGTGCCGCACATCTTTTCTCCCGCCGCCCTCAAGCAAGCTGAAAAACTGCCGTTCGAAGTGCGCGCCGCCGACCTGAAAGACCGTGTCGACCTGCGCGACGTGCCATTGGTAACCATCGATGGCGAGGATGCGCGCGATTTCGACGATGCCGTGTATTGCGAACCCGTCAAGGTTGGCCGCGCCAACTGCTTCCGCCTGATCGTCGCCATTGCCGACGTCAGCCATTACGTGAAGCCGAACGACGCGCTCGATATCGATGCGCTCGAGCGCAGCACCTCCGTCTACTTCCCGCGCCGCGTGATTCCGATGCTGCCGGAAAAACTGTCGAACGGCTTGTGCTCGCTGAACCCGGCCGTCGACCGCCTGACCCTCGTCTGCGACGCCGTCGTCAGCGACAAGGGCGAGTTGAAGGCCTACCAGTTCTACCCGGCCGTGATCCACTCTGCCGCGCGCCTCACGTATGACGAAGTCGCTGCCGTGCTGGGCAACACCAAGGGACCCGAAGCGGCACGCCGCGCGGACATCCTGCCGCACCTGCAAAACCTGGAAGCCGTCTACCGCGCCTTGCTGAAAGCGCGCACGGAGCGGGGCGCCATCGATTTCGAGACGACGGAAACGTATATCGTCTGCAATAGCGCCGGCAAGATCGAAAAGATCATCCCCCGCACGCGCAACGAAGCGCACAAGATCATCGAAGAGTGCATGCTGGCGGCCAACGTCTGCGCGGCTGATTTGTTGCTGCGCAACAAGCATCCTGGCACCTACCGCATCCACGCCAGCCCGACCAAGGAAAAGCTCACGCAAGTGCGCACCTTCCTCAAGCAGGTCGGCTTGAACCTGACGGGCGGCGACACGCCGTCGGCATCCGATTACCAGACCCTGATGCAGCAGATCAAGCAGCGTCCCGACGCGGCCCTGCTGCAGACGATGCTGCTGCGCTCGATGCAGCAAGCCGTCTATAGCCCGGACAATATCGGCCACTTCGGTCTGGCCTACGAGGCGTATGCCCACTTCACCAGCCCGATCCGCCGCTATCCCGACTTGCTGACGCACCGCGCCATCAAGGCCATTCTGCAAGGCAAGAAATACGAGCCGAAGCTGTCCGATAAAGTCGTGCTGAACACGAATGTGTCGAATGCCACGCGCAAGCAGCAGGCCAAGGACAAGGCCGACGGCAAGCCGAAGAAGACCGATTTGACCATCTGGGACGCGCTGGGCGTGCATTGCTCGGCCAACGAGCGCCGCGCCGACGAAGCGTCGCGCGACGTGGAAGCCTGGCTGAAGTGCTACTTCATGCAAGATAAATTGGGCGAAGAGTTCACCGGCACCATCACCGGCGTGACCACCTTCGGCGTGTTCGTGCAACTGGACACCCTGTTTGTCGAAGGCCTGGTGCACGTCACCGAGCTGGGCACCGATTACTTCCAGTACGACGATGCGCGCCATGAATTGCGCGGCGAACGCACGGGCAAGCGTTATCAATTGACCGACCGTCTGACGGTGCAAGTGGCACGTGTCGACCTGGAAACGCGCAAGATCGACCTGCGCCTGGTCACCGATGCGGAACTGGCGGGCGAAGATGCGCCGGCCAAGCCGAACGGCGGCGGTAAGCGCAAGGGCGAGAAGAAATCCATGGTCAAGCCCGGTCCCGCGACCAAGCAGCGCCACGAGATCAAGGCCAGCGTCAGCAACGGCGGCAAATCCGGCAATGGTTCCGGCGGCCGTTCCAATGGCGCCAAGCCTGCCGCCAAGGCGCAAGCCAAGGCAGCGCCGAAGGCGGCAGCAGCGCCCCAGGCAGCCGCGCCGAAGCGCAGCAAAAAACCAGCCGCGGCACCCGCTGCGGCGGCACCACGAGCAGCAAAAACTGTATCTGCATCAAAAACAAGCAAGAAGAAACGATAAATAATGAAGAATAAAATGATTTTCGGCTTCCACGCCGTCACCTCGCGCCTGCGTCATGAAGCGTCGTCCGTGGAAGAAATTTTCGTCGATGCCAGCCGCGTCGACGGCCGCATGAAGGACATGATCGCCGCCGCCAAGGCGGCCAACGTGCGCGTCATGCCCGTCGATTCGTCGCGTCTCGACAAGATCGTCGGCACGCGCCGCCACCAGGGCGTGATCGCGTTTGCGTCGCAACTGTCGCTGGCGCGCAATCTCGACGAGCTGCTGGACGCCATCGATGGTCCGCCGCTGCTGTTGATTCTCGACGGCATTACCGACCCGCACAACCTGGGTGCCTGCCTGCGCGTGGCCGACGGCGTCGGCGCGCATGCCGTCATCGTGCCGAAGGACCGCGCCGTGGGCCTGAACGCCACGGCCGCCAAGGTCGCCAGCGGCGCCGCCGAAACCGTGCCTTACATCACCGTGACGAATCTGGCGCGCACCATGCGCGAACTGAAGGAGCGCGGCATCTGGTTGATCGGCACTTCGGACGACGGCGAAAAAGGCTTGTACGAAGCCGATTTCACGGGCCCGACGGCGCTTGTCATGGGTTCCGAAGGCGAAGGCATGCGCCGTTTGACGCGCGACACCTGCGATATCCTCGTCAGCATCCCGATGTTCGGCTCCGTCGAGAGCCTGAACGTGTCCGTGGCATCGGGCGTGTGTCTCTACGAAGCCCGCCGCCAGCGTATCGCGAAAGAAGGCTAAAAAAACGTCCAGGGCGGCGTTGCATTGCCTCGCCGTACTTGCGTACTGTCTTCGGCAATGCGCCTTGCCCTGAACGTTTTGTAGCGCTTCTTTGATAAGCCGCCGCCCTTGAGGCGGCGGTTGTTTATCTGCCTCTCCGGCGGCACGCCGCCGAATACGCTACCATTTGCGTTCCACCTTATCCATTTTCATTATGTTCCACCACCTGCGCGAAGATATCAACAGCATCATTGAACGTGACCCCGCCGCCCGCAATGGCTGGGAGGTGCTGACCTGTTATCCGGGCCTGCACGCCATCGTCATGCACGGCTGGGCGCACTGGTGCTGGACGCGGCGCATGAAGTGGGTGGGGCGCTTCATTTCCTATATCGCCCGCATCATCACGGGCATCGAAATCCACCCTGGCGCCGTCATCGGCCGCCGCGTCTTCATCGACCACGGCTTCGGCGTGGTGATCGGCGAGACGGCCGTCGTCGGCGACGATTGCACCATCTACCAGGGGGTCACCCTGGGCGGCACCTCGCTGCACAGCGGCAGCAAACGCCATCCGACCTTGGAGCGGGGCGTCATCGTCGGCGCCGGCGCGCAGGTGCTGGGCAGTTTTACCGTGGGCGAGTACGCCAAGGTGGGCTCGAACGCGGTGCTGCTCAAGCCCGTGCCGTCCGGCGCCACGGCCGTCGGCAACCCCGCGCACATCGTGCAAAAGGATGTCAGCGCCTTGCGCGAAGGCAGCACGGCGCACCTGTTCGCCGCGTATGGCGTCACGCCCAACGGCGACGATCCCCTGTCGAAAGCCCTGCAGGGCCTGATCACGCATGCCGTGGCGCAGGAACAGCGCATCGAGACCATCCTCGCCACCCTGAAGGCGGCGGGCATCTGCTGCCAGGGCGTGCCTGAATGTGATAAATTTGATTCTGAGCAAATGAACAAGCTGGTTGATTAAGGATACAGGCATGAACACTGATGTGACGGCAGGCGAAAAAAGCAATGACAATCCGAATCTGCTCGACCCGTTCGAGATCCGCGTGCTGGCCGTGCTGGCCGAAAAGGAAGCGCTGACGCCGGACAGCTATCCGCTGTCGCTCAACGCGCTGACGAACGGCTGCAATCAATTGTCCAGCCGCGACCCGGTCATGGCCCTGTCCGAGGAAACCGTCTACGACGTGCTGCAGCGTTTGATGCAGCGCAAATTCGTCAACGGCATCACGCAGGCGGGCGCCCGGGTCGCCAAGTATGAACACCGCATGCGCATCAAATGGTCGCTGGAACAGGACAAGCTGGCCATCCTGACGATCCTGATGCTGCGCGGCTTGCAGACGGCGGGCGAAATCCGCAGCCGCAGCGGCCGCGTGCATGAATTCAAGTCCGTGGCGGAAGTGGAATCCGGCCTGCAGTTTCTGATCGACAAATACCCGCCGCTGGTGGCGAAGCTGGCCGTCGCCCCCGGCGCCAAGGAGCCGCGCTACGGCCATTTGCTGGGCGGCGAGGCAGCGCTGGCGCAGAGCGAGACGGCGGCCGGTTTCGCCGGCGCCGTCAGCGCGCCGCAGCAGGGCAGCCGTGTCGCCCAGCTGGAACAGGAAGTGCTGCAATTGCGCAGCGATTTCGATGGCCTGGCGGCGCAGTTCGAGGCGTTCCGCAAGCAGTTCGAATAATTTTCCGGGCACGCGCCTATTGGGCCTGCGCGTCGAAATAGGCGGTCCAGGTGAGGCTGGACGCGGCAAGCCCCTGCGCCTTGCCAAATTGCGCCATGGCCCTGCGGGGTTTTGCCAGTCCCGCCAGGGCCACCCCCAGGTTGTAATGGGTATGGCTGTCCGTCGAGCCCAGCTTGAGCGCCGTTTCCAGTACGTTGACGGCGTCCCGATACTTGCCCTGGTCGCACAGCACGGCGCCCAGGCAAGTGATCAGGGCGGTGTCTTGCCGGGCCCCTTGCCAGGCGCTGCGCAACACGGCTTCCGCTGCCGCCATGTGCGCATCCCATTGCCCGGCATCGCGTTCGGCCAGCGTTATATGAGCCTTGCTCGCGGCGATGGCGTCCATTGCCGCCTTAGTCAGGCCAGGCGGCGGAATTGCTTCCGGTTTCATAATCGACGCTGGCGGTAAACTCCCAGTCATCGGTGTCGCGCCCGGTCTTCTCGGACCAAGCCTCGGGAGCGACGCTCAACAGTTCTTCCAGCCACTCGTCCGTTTGATCGGGCATCAGCGTGGGGTTGGCCAGCACGCTGTCATACGTGGCCTTGCCCGAGCCGACGACGAAACAGCGCGCATGCAGGAAACCGTCATCCGACTTTCCTGAATTGCCGGCATGGTCCGCAAACACCTTGCCATCGAGCTGGTACAGTGCTTGAGCCAGGCACTCTTCGAAGCCCTTGATGTCCTTGACTGGCAACTCGGCGAGTGCTGCGATCAATGGTTCCACCGCAGCATCGGCGTCGCCGTCTTCCAGGGCTGCACGGTCGATTTGTTCTATCAGCTGCCAAAATTTTTCTTCGTTCATTGTTATTCCCTGGTAAATAGTCAATCGATACGGAAAGAGGTCAGGCATGCAATACCGGTGGCGCGAGTCGTCCCGTCTGTGCATCTTGAGCTTGTTTAGAATATCATCTTGCTCGAATGCCAAGCGCGCGGTTTCCCTAAGTAACTATTTTGCGTTCAACACCCCAAACAATTCGAATAAGCGGCTTTTACGCATGAGTTTTTCCTTCCTGTGCCGCTCCTGCGGCGAGACCCACACGGGCATGCCCGGCTTCGGCGCCGACGCACCGTGGCTGTACGAGCAGATGGCGCCCGCCGAACGGACGGCGCGCTGCCAGATGGACAGCGACGCCTGCATCGTCGACGAAGAATATTGCTTCGTGCGCGCCACCATCGACGTCCCCGTGCATGGCTCCGACGAGCCATTCAGCTGGGGCGTGTGGGTGTCATTGAGCGGCGACAGTTTCGACGCCTGGGACGCGTGCTTCCATGAAGCCAGGCGTTCGCACGTCGGCCCCTTCTTCGGCTGGCTCAGCACGCGCCTGCCTGCCTATCCCGACACCCTGAACCTGAAAACCCGCGTGCACCTGCGCGACGACGGCCTGCGCCCGGCGATCGAGCTGGAGCCGACTGACCATCCGCTGGCGGTGGAGCAGCGCGACGGCATCACCGCCGAGCGGGTGGCCGGGCTGTATGCGCAGCTGCTGCATGGCAGCTGACCGCCCGCCAGGTGCCGCTGCCGAGCTCACCGACTGCGCCAGGGGCTCGTCGCGACGGCAGAAGCCGCCATGCATGCGAATGTGACAATGTGTGACTTTTTTTGCATGGCATTTCGTTATGCTCTCGTGCCGCCATCCCATACGGTGAATCATCCGCCACGCTGACGACCAGCCTGGCGGTACAGACATGCATGCAACTACAGGCGGAGAGCGATATGCTAGTGTTAAAGGGTATCTTGTTGTTGTTTATCATCTTTTTTGGCATTCCCAATCAGATCATCGACTACAAGCACCGCAAGAAAAAAGCCTATGAGCCAGGAGATGCGTGGGCTTATTATTCCAGGCTGAGCAAGGAGGGCAGCGCCGAGGGCAAGTTCATGATGTGGTCAGCCTACTGCGGCATTGCCTTCATCGTAGTCGTTCTGGCGTATCTCGCCTTGGGTCTGTTTGGGACCCACCGGTGACCGCCTGCGGCCGGCAAGGCCCGGCCGCCCCGTGGTTCGACCAGCACGGCCCCGCCTGCCGTGGCGTTGCCTGCACGCGCATCGGGCATTTACCGCTTCCATACCCCCCTACGGCAAGCAGGTCATCCGCAAGAAGTACAACTCCGCTGCCCAGCTCATCATGCCGGGCATGACGGCGGCCGTTGCGCCGGAAGAAAAGAAGGAGTGCAAGCGGGCCGCGTACGTGCCGGCGAGCACGGAGCTGCGGGCCAGTCTGCCTTGCAGTATGGATAGTAGGTTCTTCCGACGGCATGCAAGCCGCCCTCGGCAACGAATGGGATGCCATATGATGATGCGAAATGTCTTGACCTTGCTGCTGGCGGCAGGGGTGATTGACGTGCATGCGCAGGGCGACAGCGGCGCGGTGACGGCCCGCAAGGCGCGCGTTGAGAGCGGCTTGCTGCAGCCCGTTGCCGTGCGCGGGGCGCCTGTCCATGCCATGCGGCTGGCCGAGCGGATGCAGGCCCTGAACGTGCCGGGCGTGAGCCTCGCCGTCATTAATGCCGGCGCGGTGGAATGGAGCGGCTCCTACGGCGTTGCCGACGCGCGGACGGGCCGCCCCGTCACCTCCGGCACGCTGTTTCAGGTAGCCTCGATCGGCAAGCCGGTGGCCGCCCTGATGGCGGTGCGGCTCGCGGCCGAGGGAAAGATCGATCTTGATGAAGACGTCAACCGGCGGCTGCGCCAGTGGCAGGTGCCCGGCGCGCAGCCGGCCGTGACGGCCCGGGCGCTGCTCAGCCATACCGCTGGCATGCCAACATTCGGCTTGCCAGGCTACGGCAGCGATGCACCGCAGCCGACGCTGCTGCAGGTATTGGCCGGCTCGCGCCCGGCGACGAATCCGCCCGTCACGGTAGATGCCCGCGTGGGCGGCCGCTACGCGTATTCCGGCCTTGGTTATGTTGTGCTTGAGCAATATCTGAATGACGCGACTGGCTGGCCGTTCGGCGTCCTGGCCGGTGAAACGGTATTTGCCCCGCTCGGCATGCGCGATACGCTCTATGCGCAGTCGCTGCCGCCAGCGCTCGCCACGCGCGCCGCATCTGGCCATGCGCCGGACGGCAGCGTTGTAGCGGGAAACTGGCGCGCCTATCCGGAACTGGCCGCAGCGGGGCTATGGAGCACGGCCCATGACCTGGCGCTGTTTGCGCTCGCCGTCCAGCGTGCTGCATCGGGACAGGATGGGCAACTGATCACGCCGCAGCAGGCAAGGGCGATGCTGACGCCCGTGCGCGGCAGTTATGGCCTCGGTTTCGAACTCGATCATGCGGCAGCTGAACCGGCATTCCATCACAGCGGCTCGAATGCCGGCTACAAGGCGCTGCTGTTTGCGTATGAGCGTACGGGGCAGGGCGCGGTCATTCTCGCCAATGGGGATAACGGCTGGATGCTGATAGAAGAAATCGCGCGCAGCATTGCTGCCGAGTATGGATGGGAAGACTATCGCCCGAGGGAACGCGTCGCCGCCCAGCCGAATGCCGCCTTATTCGCCCGGTTTGCCGGTGATTTTGGCGTGTCCAACACGACGCTGCGCGTCAGCCACGAGAATGGCCGTCTGTATATCGCCGGGCCGCCGGTCGGTCCGGTACCAGTGGAATTGATCCCGGCAGGGGACTACGATTACTTCATGCGTGAAAAGGATGCTACATTGCATTTCGATAAGAATGGCGACGGCAGGATCCAGACCCTTATCTTTGTCGATGGCCGGCCGCGCCAGGGTACGCGGCTTGCCGAGGCAGTGCCGCGCGTCGATTAGCGGATTCAGGGCCAGGGCGGCCGTGCGGCAGGCGCCGCGAAATTGCCGCAACGCTATGTTGCTGCGGCCGCTCCCTGTCGGTACGGCCCCGTTTCCGGTATCATTCGGCATGAATAAGATTTCTTTCCAACCATTTGTCATCGGTGTCGCAGGCGGTAGCGGCAGCGGCAAGTCCACCGTATCCCAGCAAGTGCTCGCTTCGTTCGGCGCCGACATGGTCTCTGTCGTGATGCAGGACGACTACTACCGCGACCAGACCCACCTTTCCCCGGAAGTACGCCGCCAGCAGAATTACGACCATCCGCAGGCGTTCGAGTGGCCATTGCTGGTACAGCACATCCAGGCCTTGCGCAACGGCGAATCGATCGAGATGCCGGAGTACGACTTTACGCTGCACAACCGCTCCGACAGGACCATTCTGGTCAAGCCGGCCCCGGTGATCGTGATCGAAGGCCTGTTTGCCCTGTATGACGAGGACTTGCGCGACATGATGTCGCTGAAGATCTTTGTCGACACGGCCTCCGACGTGCGCTTCATCCGCCGCATGCAACGCGATATCACGGAACGCGGCCGTTCCGTGGAAAGCGTCATCGAGCAGTATCTGGAAACCGTGCGCCCCATGCACAAGCAATTCATCGAACCGACCAAGCGCAATGCCGATGTCATCTTGCCGCACGGCGCGAATGGCCCCGCGGTCGACATGATTACCGCCAAGGTGGCGAGCGTCATCGGCCGCCTGAAGCCGGCCGGCTGAAATTGGCCAGTTGCGGTAGCCCGCTGCCTCAGCGTTCCCCCAGCGACTCCGAAAACGTCTTGGTGATCGGTTTTGTGAGGTAGCGCAAGACCGTCTTGCGGCCCGTGTTGATTTCGACGGTGGCCGTCATGCCGGGCTGGATCAGGATCGGCTCGCCATTCTTGCCCATCAGATTGCGCCCGCTGGTCTTGATCTGCACGCGGTAGTAGGGCTGCTCGTTGCCCTTGTTGTCTTCGCTCAAGGTGTCCGCGCTGATGTAGCTGACGGTGCCGCGCAGGCGGCCGTAGATGCCGTAGTCGTAGGCGTCCAGTTTCACGGCCGTGGGCAGGCCCGGCTTGATGAAGGCGATGTCGGCCGGCTTGACTTTCGCCTCGATGATCAGGTCGTCGTCCGTCGGCACGATCTGCAGGATTTCCTCGCCCGGCTTGGCCACGCCGCCCAGGGTGGTGAGCCGCACGTTGCGCACGATGCCGTCCGTGGGCGCGTAGATGTCGGTGGAACCCAGCTGTTCCTTGCGCTGCGTCACCGTCTGCAGCACGCCGGCCAGGTCTTCCTGGGCTTTCACCAGGTCCGTCTGGCTGTCCTGCAGGTATTTGTTGCGCCGGTTGGTGATCTGCGCCTGGATATCGACCACTTGCCGCCGCAGTTTCAGCACCTCGGCGCGGCTGACGTCCCCCGTTTCCAGCAGCGGCAGATTCATTTCCAGTTCTTCCCTGATCAGCTTCATGGCGCTGTCCAGCGAGCCCACTTCGGCCTGCACGGCGCCCTGGCGCTTGCTGAACAGGGCCAGCTGGTTGGCGCGAAATTCCGGAAACGCCTGCAGTTCGGGCGGGAACTTCGGCGCGCCGCCAAACACCTCCGCCTGCAGGCGCGCCACGGCCGCCTTCAGCCCAGCCGCCTTGGCCGTGCTTTCCAGGTAGCTCGTCTCGGCCCGCGTGCGGTCGAAACGGGCCAGCAGTTCCCCTTTTTTCACGATGCTGCCTTCATGCACGCGCAGCTCGGCCAGCACGCCGCCGTCGGCCACCTGGATGATCTGGTTGCGCGAACTGGCGATCACCTGGCCGTTGGCGCGCGTGACCTGGTCCAGCTCCGCCCACGACGCCCAGGCGATGACACCCGCCAGCGCCGCCGTGCAGCTCCAGATCAGCACCCGGCCCCGTTTGGCTTCCTCTTTCGCTTCGACCTTGGCCAGTTTCATGCGACGGCTCCTTGCGCCACGGGCGCAGTTGCGGCACTGGGTACGGCCTGCGGCTTGCCCGACAGCTTGGCCAGCACAAAGTCGCGCGGCCCGTCAAGCAGTATCCGGCCCGCCTGCAGCACCACCAAGCGGTCGAGCAGGGGCAAGAGGGCGTTCTTGTGCGTGGTGGCGACCATGGTCACGCCTTCGGCCCCCAGTTCGCCCAACAGTCCGACGATGCGCGCCTCCGTCTTCGCATCCATGGCGCCCGTTGGCTCGTCGAGCAGCCAGATTTTCGGCTTGGCCAGCAGCAGGCGCGTGACGGCGATCAATTGCCGCTGGCCGCCCGAGACGCCGCGCCCGCCCTCGGTGATGGCCAGCGCCAGGCCCCGTGGCTGGCCCAGTATCAGCTCGATCAATCCCGTGCGTTTGGCGGCCGCCAGGATCGCTTCCTCGCCCGGGTCGGCCAGCCCCAATAGCAGGTTGTCGCGCAGGGTGCCGCTGAACAGCCGCGTCTCCTGCGGCAGGTAGCCGACCATTTCGCGCACCACGGCCGGCGCCAGCAGGGCCATGTCGACGTCGCCCAGGTACACCTTGCCCTCGGCCGGCTGGTACAGCCCCGAGGCCAGTTTCAGCAAGGTGCTCTTGCCCGAGCCGATGGCGCCCACCAGGCCCACCCGTTCGCCGGGGCGGATGGCCAGGTTGTCCACTTCCAGCGCCACCTTTTGCGCACCGCCATACGTAAAACGGATGCGTTCGAAGCGCAAGCCCGTATCGAGGCTGCGCGGCGTCAGCGCGAACTGCGCGTTGTCCGCTTCATTAGGCAGGCTGATGACCTGTTCCAGGCCGTCGATCGAGGCGCGCGCGTGCGCCCACTGCACCATCACGGCGGGCAGCTGCACGATGGGCATCAGGGCGCGGTTGCTGATGATGGTGCACGCCATCAGGGCGCCCATGGTCATCTGGTTCTCGGCCACGAACCACGCGCCCATGGAGATCAGCGCCACGTTGGTCAGCTGCTGGAAGGCGGCCGTGATGTTTTGCGACAGGGCCGCATAGTCGCGGATATTCTGCTCCGCGTGGCTGGTCTCGGCCACCAGTCCGGCCCAGCGCGCCTGCATCATCCATTCCGCGCTGCTGCCCTTGAGGGTTTCCACGCCATCGACGGCTTCCACCAGCAAGCCCGCCTTGCGGTTGCTGGCGTTGAGGTTCTTGCGCGTATGGCTTTCGATGGCGCGCTGGAACATCAGCCCGCACGCGAGGGCCAGCGGCAGGGCCACCAGCGGCACCGCCACCAGCGGCCCGCCGATGATGGTGATCATGGCGAGAAAAATCAGCGCGAAGGGCACGTCCGTGAGCACGAACAGCGACGTCGACGTGAGCACGCCGCGCACCATTTCAAAGCCTTTTACCTGCGCCGCCAGGGTGCCGACCGAGGCGGGGCGCGCTTCCATGCGGATGCCCAGCATGCGCTGGAAAAACCACTCGGACAGTTCATGGTCGACGTCATTGCACGAGTGGTCGACGATGCGGCTGCGCACCTGCTTGAGGATGAATTCCAGGCCGATCGACAGCGCCACGCCCACCACCAGCACCCACAGGGTGCTGAAACTCTGGTTCGGGATCACGCGGTCGTACACCTGCATGGAAAACAGCGACGTGGCCATGGTCAGCAGGGTCACCAGCGTGGTGGCCAGCACGGCGTCGACAAACACGCTTTTCTTCAGCCACAGGGCGTTGCGCACCAGCCCCAGTGCGCCGGGACGCGCCGTGCTCTTTTCGGGACGGCGCGGCAGGCCCACGCAATCCAGGCCAGCCAGCGATGCCAGCTGCAAGGTGCGGCCATCGATGCCTTCGCCGCGCCAGGCGCCGTCGGCGCCGCGCGATTGCAGCAAGCCCCAGCCCGTGCTGGCGCTGTAGACGGCGAACGGCAGCTCGCCCGGCGTCGGCGCGTGCAGCGCGCGCGCCGCGCCCTCCAGTCCGGCCGCCTGCCAGATGGCGGTAAGGATCATCGCGGGCGCGCCGTTGTCGTCGACGTCATCGAGCTGGCGCTGCAGGTCGGCCAGGCGTGCGGCGGGCACGTGCTGTCCCGTCAGGCGGGCGGCCCGCTCGATGAGTGTCAGCAAGCCATGTTTGAGGGGGGTATCCACGCTGTCTCCCGGTTAGATTCTGCGGCGGTCAGTTGGCGCGCATCGACGCGGCGGGCGCCGTGCGCCCGGCCAGGGTGCCCGTTTGCGCCGCCAGGCGCAGGCTGGCGGCGATCGCCTGCGCGCGCGTGTCTTCCAGCGAAAATTGCGCCTGGGTCGCTTCGCGCACGGCGTTGAGCACATCGTTCCAGCTCTTGCGGCCGATCACGTACTGGCGCGCGTACGATTCGAACACCTGCGTCGAGGTGGCGCTGGCCTCGCCCGCGTTGCCCAGGCGCTGGCGGCTGGCCTCGGCCTCGTTCCAGTCCAGCGTGAAACGTTCGCGCACGTCGCGCTCGGCCGCATCGTGCGCGGCGCGCGCGCCTTCGCGCCGGGCCACGGCGGCATCCACGCCGGCCTTGGCCGACAAGCCGGCGCCCGGCTGCGCCTGCAGCACCAGCATGGCGCGCGTGCGGTTGTCGGCATTCATGCCGCCCGTGGGCTTTTCCATGCGCAGCACTACTTTCGGCATGTAGGCCGAGCGCTGCAGGGTGATGTCCGAGTCGGCGGCCTGCGCCTCGAAAGCGAGGCGGTGCAGGGTGGGGGAGTAGTCGATGGCCTGGCGCATGACTCGCTCCAGGCTGGCGTCGGGCAGCGGTTCGCCCACGCCGATGCCGGTGGCGCTGACGAGGCGCACGGGTTTGCCGGCCAGTTGCGACAGCTGCGCCAGCGCGTTGTCCAGCGCCTGGCGCGCATTCGACACGTCGTTGGCGGCCTGGTAGGCGCGCGATTCGGCCAGGCGCTGATCCGTCTGCGAGCTGACCGACTGCGCCACGCGGCGCTTGATCATGTCCAGCAGGCGCTGGTGCTCTGCCAGGCCCGCTTCCGCCGAGCGCACGCGCGCCGTCTGGCGCAGCGCTTCCGTGTAGGCGGCAATCACGCGCAGGGATAGGCTCAGGCGTTCTTCCTCGATGGCCGCGCCCGCCGCGTCGACCCGGCTGCCGGCGGCATCGATGCCGGCGTCGATGCGCCCGCCGCTCCACAGCGGCTGCTCGATGCGCACCACGCCGCCCGTTTCCTGCGAACCGGCGGGCACTTCAGCCGACAGGCTGGGAAAGCGCTGCCATTGCGCGCCATCGAGCTCGGCGCGCGCGGCCGCCTGCGCCGAGCGCTTGCCCTGGACGGCCGGATGGCTTTGCAGCGCCTGCTGCAAGACCTGGTCGAAGCTCCAGGCGGTGGCGCCCTGGGCGCCGGCGAAAGGGGATGCCGATGCCATGGCCACGGCCGCCAGCAAGGCCGCGATGCGTGGCAGAGAGAATAATGCTGCGGAACCGCTTGATCTCATCCCGTATTTTTCCGGCACCAGGCCTGACGCATTTCAAGGTATGGGCGGGAGCGCGCTGCCGTGCGCTCCCGCTGCCGTGCCAGGCGCGGCGCCTGGCGTGGAACCACGGCGTCAGACCACGAAGTTGGCCGCCGTCAGCTGCGTGATGTTCACCCCGCTCAGCAGCACCAGCGCCGTGTCGATGGCGTTGGCGTTGCTCAGGTCACTCGAGTGATACACCGTCACGGCGCCGCTGTTTTGCGCATCGGCGATGACGATGTAGCCCTGGCCGGACAGGACGCTGTTGTCGGCCGCGATGGCGCTGGCGGCCGCGCCGATCGACACGGACGTGCCGTCGAAGATGAACAGGTTGTCGTTGCCAAAGTCGGTGCCCACGTTGACGTTCACCGCCACCGATGCCGTCAGGTGGGCGATGGCCGACATGTCGATCACGTCGCCGCCGGCGGCCGGCAGGCCCGTGCTGAAGTCGGCCACCGTCAGCGGGTTGTGCAGGGCGTTCTGGCTGAGCACGAACAACTGGCTCGCATCGGTCAGGTCGGCCTGGGCCTGGGCTGCCGCTGCCGCTGCGGCATCGGCGTTCGCCGCCGCCGTCAGCGCGTTGGCGTCCGTCAGGTCCGCCTGCGCCTGCGCTTGCAGGGCGGCGTTGGCGGCCGCGTCGGCTGCCAGGTGCAGGGCGTTGGCGTCCGTCAGGGCTGCCGTCTGCGCCGCCGCCAGCGCCGCTGCCGCTGCCGCATCGGCGGCCTGGGTGAGCGCCAGTGCGTCGGTCTGGTCGGCCAGTGCTTGCACGGCGGCGGCGTGGGCGGCATCCGCATTCGACACGACGGCCAGGGCATTGGCGTCCGTTTGCGCGGCGATGGCATTCGCTTGCGCCAGGGCGATGTCGGCTGCCTGCGCGTCGGCATTGGCCTGGGCCGCCGCCGCGTCGTCCGCCTGCGCCGCGTTTGCATTGGCATGCGCTTGCGCCGCAGCCGCTGCCGCGCTGGCGGCGGCGGCATCGTCGGCTTGCGCCGCTTGCAGGGCCAGCAGGGACGCGGCTGCCTGTGCCTGCGCCAGCGGCGCGGCCGCATCGGCTGCATGGGCGGCCAGCGCCGCTGCCGCGGCGTTATTGGCGTTGAGGGTGGCCGCCGCCGCGGCCGCGTCGTCGGCCTGCGCCTGCTGCGTGAGGGCCAGCGAGGCGGCGGCCTGGGCGGCAGCTGCCGCGGCGGCGTCATCGTCGTTCTGTGCAGCGGTGGCCGCTGCCAGTGCGCTGGCCGCCGTCGCTGCCGTGCTGACGGCAAGGGCGTCGGCGGCGATGGCTGCCGTGTGCGCGGCGGCGGCGGCGGCGGCATTGGCCGCAGCCTGGTTGGCCGCCGTATCGTCGGCTTGCGCTGCCTGCGCGGCGAGCAGTGCGGATGCCGCTGCCGCGGCGCTGGCGGTGGCGGCCGCATCGGCGGCTGCTGCTGCCGTGGCTGCCGCTTGCGCGAGGGAGGCGGCAGCTGCGGCATCCGCTGCAGCCTGGTCGTCGGCGACGGCGGCGTTGTGCGCGGCCTGGGCGTTGGCGGCGTTGGCCGCTGCCAGCGCTGCCGCCGCGTCATCGGCTTGTGCCGCCTGCGTGGCGGCCAGGGTAATGGCGGCGGCCGTCGCTGCCGCTGCTGCAGCGGCATCGTCGGCATGCGCATTTTGCGCTGCCTGCTGGGCGGCGGCTGCCGCGGCGGCGGTGGCGGCGACGTTGGCGTCGGCGGCGAGGGCCGCGTCGAGCGCCAGTTGCGCATTCGCCGCTGCCGTGGCGGCCGCTGCCGCCGTGGCGTCGTCGGCCTGGGCATTGAGGGTGGCGGCAAGGGAAATGGCCGCTTGCGCCGCCGCGGCTGCCGCGGCGGCATCGGCATTTTGCGCCGCCACCGCCGCCGCATGCGCCGCAGCCGCATTCGTGGCAGCGGTGGCGGCCGCCGCATCGTCGGCCTGGGCCGCTGCCAGTGCCGCATGGGCCGCTGCCGCATTGGCATTGGCCTGGGCCGCGTCATCGGCCGCGCTCTGGGCGGCGAGGAGGAGGTTCAATTTCAGGGTCTTGTCATTGTCGGCATCCGTGGCGTTGGTATCGGCCGTCACGGCGGCGTTCAGGTTGGCGATGGCCGCGTTCAGCGCGGCATGGGCATCGAGGGCTGCCGTGTCGGCCAGTTGCGCGGCCAGGGTGGCGGCCGCCGAGAGGGCTGCCGTATGCGCGGCATTGGCGGCGGCATCGTCGGCGGCCAGCGCCGCGCTGGCGGCTGCCAGTGCGTTGTTGGCCGTCGTGGCAAGGGCCGCCAGGGCGCCATCGGCCAGCAAGGCCGCATCGGAAAGGAGCTGGGCCGCCGCTGCTGCCGCCGCCGTGCTTGCCGCCGTGGCGTCGTCGCCCAAGGCGGCATTGGTGGCAGCGAGCGAGGCGCTGGCAGTCAGTATCGCCGCGTTGAGTGTCGTCGTGGCGGCAGTCAGGGCCGCTTGCGCGTTGCTGGCCGCCGTCGCTGCGGCGCTGGCGGCGTTGTCGTCGGCCAGGGCCTGGTTCAGCGCGGCCAGCGCGCTCGCTGCCGTCGCCGCGGTCGTGCCGACGGCGAGATCGGCCGCCTGCGCGGCTTGCGTGGCTGCCAGCGAGATGGATGCCGTGAGGGCGGCCGCGGCGGCCGCGGCATCGTCCGCTTGCGCGTGCTGCGTGGCGGCGGCCGAGATGGCGGCCACGGCGGCGGCGGTGGCGGCAGCCGTGTCGGCGGCGGTAGCGGCGGCGGCGGCGGCCGTTGCATTGGTGGAGTTCAGCACGGCGGCGGCGGCGGCCGCATCGTCGGCCAGGGCCGCATTCAGCGAAGCGAGCGCGTTGGCGGCGATGGTGGCGGCGCTGGCGGCGGCATTGTCGGCGTTTTGTGCTGCCTGCGCAGCGGCCAGCGAGGTGGCGGCCAGAGTCGCTGCCGTCGCTGCCGCCAGGTCGTCGGCGATGGCGGCGGCGGTGGCTGCGTTTGCCGTCACGGCGGCAGCGGCCGTGGCGGCCGCATTCGCGTCAGCGGCCAGTGCCGCATTCAGGGCGGCCAGGGCATTGGCGGCCGTCGCGGCCGTCGCGGCGGCGGCCGCATCGGCCGCCTGCGCGGCCTGGGCCGCTGCCAGCGAGGTGGCGGCCACGCCGGCCGCAGTCGCCGCAGCCGTATCGTCCAGTTGCGCCGCCGTGGCTGCCGCCTGGGAAGTCAGGGCCAGGGTGGCCGCGGCGGTGGCGGCATTGTCGGCTGCCACCGCATTGTTCAGGGCCGTCAGCGAGGCGGCCGCCGTGGCCGCCGCCGAGGCGGCTGCCGCATCGTCCGCTTGCGCCGACTGTGCGGCGGCGAGCGACAAGGATGCCGTGGTGGCGGCAACGGTGGCGGCCAGCGCGGCCACCAGGTCGAGCGGGTGGGCCGCCGAATAGGCTGCCAGGGCAGTGGCATTCGCGGCGTCGTTGTTGGCGACGGTGGTCAGCGCGGCCGCATCCGTCAGGGCGGCCTTGGTGGCGGCCACGGTGGCGGCCGTGACATTGAGCGTATGTTGCGTGCCCAGCAAGACGGCGTCGGTGAGGCCGGCGACGCTGGCGGCGGTCGCGGCGGCGGTGGCATTGACGGTCGCCACCAGGCCCAGGGCGACGGCATCGGTCAGGCTGGCCGTGGTTTGCGCGGCGGTAGCGGCAGCCGCGTCGACGGTTGCCGTCAGCCCCAGGGCGACGGCGTCGGTCAGCGCGGCGGTGGCGGCAGCCGTGTTGGCGGCGGCCGTGGCGGCCGTCGAAACGGTGCCCAGGGCAACGGCATCGGTCAGGTTGGCGGTGGTGGCGGCCAGGCTGGCGGCCGTGCTGGCGGCCGTCGAGACGAGGCCCAGCGCAACGGCATCGGTGAGGTTGGCCGTCGTCTGGGCCGTGGCGGCGAGGGCGGCATTGGCCGTGGCGACCAGGCCCAGGGCCGTGGCATCCGTCAGCGCGGCGGTCGCCGCAGCCGTGTTGGCGGCGGTGGTGGCGGCCGTCGAGAGGGTGCCGAGGGCCACGGCGTCGGTCAGATTGGCAACATTGCTTGCCGTATTGGCGGCCGCAGCGGCAGCGGCGGCGGCCAGGCCCAGGGCGGCGGCATCCGTCAGGTCGGCCGTTGTCTGCAAGGCGGCAGCGGCGGCCGCATCGGCCGTGGAAGCAAGTCCCAGCACCGTGGCGTCCGTCAGCGCCGCCAGGCTGGCGGCCGAGGCGGCGGCCAGGCCATCGGCCGTGGAAATGAGGCTCAGCGCGGCGGCATCGGTCAGGCCGGCCGTCGTGACGGCCGCGGCGGCGGCCACATCGGCGGCCGACGATACCGCGCCCAGGGCCACGGCGTCGGTCTGGCTGGCAACAAATTGCGCCGTGGCCAGGGCGTTTTGCGCCAGCGTATTGGCGGCCGTCAAGGTGGTGACTGCTGTCTGCGCGGCAACTTCAGCGGCGGCGTCGGCAGTGGAGATGATGCCCAGCGCGCCGGCGTCGGTCAGCGCGGCCGTGGCGGCGGCGCTCGTGGCGGCGGCCTGAGCGGCGGCAGCCGCGCTGACGGCGGAGATATCGATTCCGCCCAGCTGGGCGGCCAGTTCCGCCGCCGAGACGGCGCTGGCGGCGGTGGCGGCAAGCGCTGCGGCGTCGGTCAGGTTGGCGGTGGCTTGCGCGATGTTCGCCGTCAGCGCATCGGCGGTGGAAATGCCGGCAAGGATGGTCGCATCGAACAGCGCGGCAGTGATATCGGCATTGTCGGCATCGAGCTGCAAGGTATTGACGGTGGCCGTCAGGTCGACGACGCTGGTCTGGCCAGCCGTGACGTTGGCGGCCAGGGCGGCGAGGTTGGCGAGATTGAAGGCATTCAATGCGACGTTGACGTCCAGCAGGCTGGCTTGCATATTGGCGGCGGCCGCATCGGCATCGGCCTGGTCGGCGGCTTGTTGAAGAGCAACAACATCGGTCTGGCCGGCAACGGTTTGCGCATTGGCGGCATCGCTGGCGGCCGCCGCATCGGCAGCGGCCAGGGCCGCCGCATCCGTCTGGTTGGCCGTCGTTTGCGCCGTCAGCGCGGCGGCGGCATCGGCGTCGGAAATCACTTGCAGCGCGGCCGCATCGGTCAGCCCCGCTTGCGTGGCGGCGCTGGCGGACGTGCTGGCGGCCGCATCGGCCGTGATTTGCAGGGCGGCCGCGTCGCTCAGACTGGCGGCGGCGACGGCATTCGCGGCCACGGTGGCGGCGGCTGCTGCTGCGGCGTCGAGTACGGCGGCATCGGTGGCGTTGGCGGTGACGGCCGCTGCAGCCGCGGCGGCGGCGTCGGCATCGGAAATCAGGGCCAGTGCCGCAGCATCCGTCAGGCCGGCCTGGAATTGCGCGGCGTCCGACGCCAGGGTGGCGGCATCGGCGATCAGCCCCAGGGTTGGCGCGTCGGTCATGTTCGCCTGCGTCTGTGCATTGGCGGCGTCCGTCGCGGCCGCATTGGCGGCGGCCTGCAGGGCGACGGCGTCCGTGGCGTTGGCGATCGAGGCGTCCTGGGCGGCGACGCCGGCAGCGGCGTCCGCTGCCATGCTCAAGGCGACGGCATCGGTCAGGCCCGCTTGCGTGCTGGCCGCGGCGGCGGCACTCGCTGCGGCGGTGGCGGCGATGCCCAGTGCGGCGGCGTCGGTGGCGGCGGCGAGGAGGGCGGCATTTTGTGCGGCGGTCGTGGCGGCATTCGAGGCGGCGGCCAGGGTGGCGGCATCGGTGGCGGCGGCCACGCCGGCGGCTGCGGCGGCATTGGCGGCATCGGCATCGGAGACGAGCGCCAGGGCGGCGGCATCCGTCAGGCTGGCCTGGATGCCGGTGGCGACGGCAGCGTTGGCGGCGGCGCTTGCCGCCAGGTCCAGCGCGGCGGCGTCCGTGGCATTGGCCAGCGCCGTGGCGGCGGCGGCAGCGGCGGCATCATTTGCCGAGATGACACCGAGCGCCGCCGCATCGGTCAGCGCTGCCTGGGTGTTGGCGGCGTTGGCGACGACGTCGGCCGCATCGGCGATGGCTTGCAGCGCCGGGGCGTTGGTCTGGTCCGCTTGCGTCTGCGCCGCATCGGCGGCGGCGTGCGCGGCGGCGGCGTTGGCGGCGGCCGTGGCGGCAGCCGCATCGGCGTTTTGTGCCGAGGTGGTGGCGGTCTGGGACGCGGCGGCGGCGTTGGTGGCAGTAGCGGCAGCAATGTCGTCATTCGTGGCGGCGGTAGCGGCCGCTTGTGCGCCGGGTACGGCGGCGGCCGTGCTGGCCGCCAGCATATCGTCGCTGGTGGCGTCATTGGCGGCGAGCAAGGCTGCCGCCGCGGCGGCGGCGGCCTGCGCCGCCAACTGGTCTGCCTGGATGGCGGCATTCGCCGCGGCCAGCGATGCTGCTGCCGTGGCAGCTGCCGCGGCGGCTGCGGCGTCATCGGCCAGGGCATTGGCGGCGGCGGCGGCCGCTGCGGCGGCGGCCAGCACGGCGGCGTCGGTCACGACGGTGGTGCTGGACTGATTTCCTGTGCCGCCCTGGCCGCCGGTGGAGCCGCCCGTGCCCGTGCCCGTGCCACCGGTGCCGCCCGTGCCCGTACCCGTACCGCCGGTGCCGCTACCTCCTGTCCCCGTGCCACCCGAACCGGCACCGCCGGCCGCGGCACCGCCTCCGCCGCCCGCTGCCGCGGCAACCAGGCCAAGGCCGCCGAGTACGCCCAGCACGCCAAGTCCGCCCTGCCCATCTGTAACGCCGGCTCCGGCTCCGGCACCCGCGCCAGCCGATGTTCCGGCGACATCGACGACACTGCCGCTGGGGATGCCGGCGGCGCCCGCGCCAGTGCCCGCCGCGCCCGTGGCAGCACCGTTGTTATCGCTTTGCGGCGTGCCGAGGTCGGCGCCAGCCTGACCTGCGGCCGCGCCGCTGCCGCCTGCGGCCAGGGCCGCCGCTGTCACGGCCGCGGCCGTGCCCAGGGCGGCGGCATTGCCGTTATCGGCGCTTTCCGTGACTTCCACGACATTTTCAGGCGGCATGGTCGCACTGGCATCGGCCCCTTTTATCAGTTCATCTTCGTCATATTGCTTGCGGTCGCCATTTTTTGGATTGACGGCCTTTTTTGCGGGTGTCGCGATCTTGGCGGCAGCGCCTTCGGCATTGACGGGAACTTGTGCTGGATTCGGGGTGGTGGCCATTTGAAATTCTCCGGAATAGGTTATGTGTTCGTTCAATTTTTCAGGATATTAAAAATCAATAATGAAATTCTTTTCCTTGATTACTCCGGCGAGGCTTGGGCCGTGGTCGAACTTGGGTATTGCTGATGTGGGTGATGAAAGTAAAACATAACTGGAAAAAAAGCGCTGGCACAACAGAACACTTATCCAGAGATATTAAAAATATCATTTTTATAGTTGTTTCGCATGGCGCCATTTTTTCGTATTCTGTTTCGCCTGCAACTGGCTGGTCAGGCGATACTCAGCGGCAGGGATCGGTGTTGGCATGTGGTTTCTAACTGTATTCCCCTCTGGTGATGGTTTCAATTTTGAGACTTTTAATTTCATTTTGATCACTTTTCATGCCACTATTCTGTCAAGCTTTGCGCAAGTGAATAATCACGAATTGTCACGAAATGGGACTTTACGGCTGAATCTGCTGACATGCTCCGGTATTTCCGCATTGTTTATTAAAAAAACATATCGCTATCGAATTGCAAGCTGTTGCTTTTTTGTATGGAAATTGTCAAATGTAATTGGGAATAAAATACGATAGAAATAATTATTTGTAATTCTTATATCGTATTATTGCTATCAATTGAATAGCCTGAATGCGGTAAGGGATCTTTCATAATAACTATCAGTGCGGTAGTTATTCTTTCAGGACGGGGATTGGGGCGGAAATGGAAAACGCCCCGACGGGCGGGGCGTTTTTTTTACGGGGCAGTGATGTTGCGCCGTCAGCCTTCCTCGCGCCAGCGGCGCAGGCGGATGGCGGCGTAAATCAGCGCGGCGCCCGCCGCCGCACCGAGCCAGACGGCAGGCAAGGCCAGGCTGGACCAGGAATTGCTGAATACATCGATGCGCGTCATGTGCGAGCCCCCCTCTGCCAGCGCGTGCATGTGCGGCAGCAGTTCCGGTTCGAACAGGTACCAGCTGCCGGGAAGTGTGCCCAGCAGGGCGCGTCCGATGACATTCATCTGTATCCACTCGACGCCGCTTTCCGTCTGCGTCAGCTTGCCGGCCCAGACCGTCAAGACGAGCAGCAGCAGCGGCACGCCGACGGCCCAGAGGAAGACTTTCGACCTGGCCCAGCTCGAGACCATCAGCAGCCAGCCGACCGTCGGCAAGGCCCACAGGCAATACACGGGCAGCAAGCCGAACACGCGCAGCGGTCCCAGGTACAGGCCAGGGGAGGCCAGCAGTTCGGCAAACACGTGGATGCCGTTGGCCGCCAGCACGCCGCTGAGGATCAGGATCAGGGCCAGCGACGTCAGGCTGGCGGCGGCGGCCAGGAGCAGCGGCGCGACCAGCAGGGCGATGGCCGCCTTCGACAGCACCGTCTGCGCATCCGAGACGGGCAGCGATTTCCAGAACAGCACGCTGCGGTCGCGGCGGTCGTCATGCAGTGCGCTCAGGCAATAGAAAAACACGAGGAATCCCAGTGCCAGGAACAGCGGCGCGGCCGCGTACGTGTAGTTATTGGCGACGGCGTCGATGATTTCCGCGCGGCGCGGGCCGAAGGTGCGGGTATTGAAGACGGTGCTCCAGGAAATTTCCTCGCCATTGACGATGAGCGCCGTGTGCATCTTGGTCCTGGCGACGGTCGCGGCCGCCATCAGGGCGCCCAGCACCGTCATGACGATGCCGATGATGGCGGGCGTCCACACCAGCATGCCCTTGTGTTCCCACAATTCACGCCGGAGCAGCCACTGCATTTTGTTCATGGGGGAAATACTCATTGGTACGATCCTTTCATGGTCGCGACAAACAGGTCCGCCAGGCTGGGCGTGCGGACTTCGCCCAGGGCGGCCAGCTGGGTGCGGGCGACGCCGTCGAACAGCATCACCGACTTGCCGAACACGCTGCGTTCGCTGATCGGCTGCAGGGCGCGCGCGGGATTGACGTGCTGCGGGCCCACCATCACTTCGATGTAGCGCTCGCCTACCTCTTCCATGCTCGAGGCCAGCACGATCTGGCCGTCGCGAATGAACATCAGGTCGCTGAGGATGTGTTCCACTTCCTCGATCTGGTGCGTGGTGATGACGATGGTCTTGTTTTCATCGAAATAATCTTCCAGCAAGTTCTGGTAGAACTGCTTGCGGTACAAAATGTCCAGGCCCAGAGTCGGCTCGTCGAGCACCAGCAGTTTGGCGTCGATGGCCATCACCAGTGCCAGGTGCAGCTGCACCACCATGCCCTTGGACATGGCCTTGACCTTCATCTTCGGCGACAGTTTGGTGTGGGCCAGGTAGCGTTCGGCCTTGCTGCGGTCGAAACGTGGATGCACGCCGGCAACGAAATCGATGGCGTCGGCCACGCGCAGCCAGCCTGGCAGGATGGCCACGTCGGCGATGAAGCACACGTCTTCCATCAGCGCGTCGCGCTGCACGCGCGGATCGCGCCCCAGCACCGACAAGTCGCCATCGAAGCCCGTCAGGCCCAGAATGGCTTTCAGGGTGGTGGTCTTGCCGGAGCCGTTAGGCCCGATCAGGCCGACGATGCGCCCCGGCGCGATATCGAAGCTGATGCCGGCGATGGCCGTCTGCTTGCCATACTGCTTGCGCAAGCCGCGCGCGCTGATGACGCTGTCCTTGTTCAATGCATTCATGCGCTCTCTCCGTGTGCGCCGCTGTCGCGGCTTGCTTGCAGTAGTTGATCGAGGTCAAGGCCCAGGCGGGTGATGTGTTCCAGCAAGGCCGGCCATTCTTCGCGCAGGAAGCGCTCGCGTTCGCTGGCCAGCAATTTGTCGCGGGCGCCTTCCAGTACATACATGCCGAGTCCTCTGCGTTTTTCCACCAGGGCATCGTCGACCAGTTCCTGATAGGCGCGCGAAACCGTGATGGGATTCAATTGATAATCGGCCGCCACCTGGCGCACCGACGGCAAGGCGTCGCCGGATTGCAGCACGCCATCGAGCATCATGCCCACCACCCTGGCCTTGAGCTGGCGGTAGATGGGGCTATTGTCGTTCCATTCCGTGCTCATGGGATGCGCTCCGACAAGGGCGGGGCGGTGCGGCGCGTAAAAAATGCTGTCGGCATGGTGGCTCCGTGATGTATTGAGTTGGTGTTGTAGTTAACTATAACAGTGAAAATGCAAATGTCAACATTTTGATGCTTTTCTATCCATGAGGAAACTATAATGTTGCGTGTTTGAGAATCTTACTTGATAACTTTTGGCTCGAACCGGCGCCAGCAACCATGAAAGCAGAAATGTTAAATTGCTTTGAGGAAGTGCAAAACCTGTTCAGGCGTGCCGGCTGCGGCGCCGCCCTGTTGGCGCTACTGAGCGCCTGTGGCGGCGGTTCCGGCGGTGGCGCGGCCACGCCCGTAGCACCTGTCGAAACGCCACGATACCTGCTGGGCGGCACGGTCAGCGGCTTGCTGCCTGGCACCAGCGTCGTGCTGGCGAACGGCGCGGATAAAGTGACCGTCACGGCCAACGGTCGCTTCAGCTTTGCCGGCAAGCTGGCGGCGGGCACTGCGTATCAAGGCAAGGTCGACAGCGCCTCCGCCGGCCTGGGCTGCAGCATCGCCCCAGGCGCGGCGACCATGGGCAACGCGGATGTCGATACCCTGGCCGTGCGTTGCCTGCCTGTCTTGCTGGCCGGGGTGCAGGAACAGATCCAGCGTGTCGATGGCATGGTGCAGGATGGCGCGGGCAATTCTTACTTCGCCGATTCGTCCACGCAGGTGATCCACAAGCTCACCCCTGACGGCAACCTGAGTATCTACGCCGGCATGCCGGGCAAGGCTGGTGCCGTTGACGGGCCTGGGGCCAGCGCGACTTTCAACATGGGCGGCGGCCGTGCACCGCTGGCGATCGACGGCCAGTCCAATCTGTACGTGGCCGATAGCTGCAATGGCCTGGTGCGAAAAATTACGCCTGCCGGGGTGGTCAGTACACTGGCCGGCAAGCGCCGCACCAATTGCGGCGCGACACCGGTCGCGCCGAATGGCACGCCTGTGTATGCCGATGGGCCGGGAGCGCAAGCGGGGTTCGGATGGATAAGCAGCATGGCCGTGGAGCGTAACGGCGATCTGCTGCTCGCCGATGATGGGCAGTCCACGCTTCGCCGGGTGACGCCAGATGGCGTGGTCAGCTCCATGTCTGTCATGTTTTTCGAACCGAACAGCCAGCCGCGGGCAGGGCAGGTAGGTCAGATAGCGGTCGATGCCATCGGCGTCATTTACTTGAGTAACTATGGCGGCAGTAAGATATATCGCCTTGACAATGGCCAGGCTTTCCTGATTGCTGGCAATGCGAGAACGACTGGCTATGATGGCAAGGGCGTCAATGCCAGCTTCAGGGGCGTGCGCAGCATGGTGTTCGAGCGCAGCGGCAATTTGTTGCTGGTCGACCGCGACGCCATCCGCCGCATGGCGCCCGATGGCGAGGTGACGACGGTCGTGGGGCGCCTGGTGCCTGATGCTGCGGGGAAACCTGTCGACTGGAAAAACCTCGCGCTGATATTGCGCGAGGAGTCAGGCGCCATGCTGGTCTACGATGCCAGTCTGCCGCGCTTGAGCCGGGTGGATGCCGGCAACAGGATTGTGACCGTGCCTGTCATGCTGAGCGAAGCCGGGCCGGCGGACGGCGTGGGCGCTGCGGCCCGCGTGGGTACGGTCAGGGCGTCGGGCATGTGCGGCGACCCTGCAGGGAATGTCTATCTGCTCGATGCGGCCAACAAGGTATTGCGCCGGCTGGCGCCAAACGGCAAGCTTGAGGTCCATGCGGGGATTGCCGGCCGCGCGGGCAGCGATGACGGGCCACGGCTCAGCGCGACCATGCTCAGCCCCGTGGCCATTGCTTGCGGCGCGGATGGCGCCGTGTATGTGGCGGACAGGGCGCCGAATTCTGCTTCATTTAATTTGCGCAAGATCAATGCCGACGGGGTCATGTCCACCGTTGAGCCATTGCCAGCAGACGGTTTTGGCCTTCAGCAATATATCCTGGCGGTTGACAAGGATGGCTATATCACCTGGACGGAGGCTTTGGGCGGGGGGATTTACCGGCGCCCGCCCGGTGGCGTATTTTCCTTGTTTGTGTCCTTTGAGACCCTCGCGCGCTCCTTCAGCGACAGTGATCTCGGCTTGCAAGATATTCTGCCCTACAGCATGGTATTTGACAGCAAGGGGAATCTGTATTTTGATGACTATTATCATCAAGTGATCTTCAAGGCGGATCGTTCCGGCGCCGTGACCGTGTTTGCCGGCACCTTGTACTCGACTAAAAATGCCGACGGTGCGCCTGGCGTGGGCAGCCTGTCCTTTGCCGGCATGCCCAGCCTGGCCATCGACAAGGCCGACAACCTGTACCTGAGCGGCCAGGATGGCGTGCGCAAGATCGATGCGGCCGGGGTCATTTCTACGCCACAACTGGCATGGGGCAATCCCATCGTGGAGGTTTTGGCTTTTGGCAACGGAACCTTGTATGGTTATACCGCCCGCGCCATCGTCCAGACGCCGTTGCCTTAGGCGGGACTTCGGTCAGGCGCGGTTGGCAAGCCCATCAGCCGCGCCTGCAAGTCCAGCGCATTGAACAGGGCGGCCCCGGCCGCCGTATTGTCGAAGATGCACCAGCTGTTCGCTGGCGCCCGTGCGGCCAGTTCATTGGCCAGGGCCGCCAGGTAGTCGGCAGGGTAGTCCGAGTAGTAAATCCGCGGGCTGCCGTGCAGGCGCACGTAGGCGGCCTCCGTGGTCGGCACGTGCGGACCCGGCTGGCCAGCGGGCGGGTCGGCGCGCACGCGCGTGATGCGCTGTATCGTCAAAAGCGTGGTCGCACCTTCCTCGAACCAGCTGGGATGGCGCGCCTCCCAGGCCAGCATGCCGTCGAAGCGTTGCCTTAGCGCAGTCAGGAAGTCAAAGGCCACGTCCGCCTCGAAACGCAGGCTGGGCGGCAGCTGCACCAGCACGCAGCCCAGTTTATTCCCCAGTTGCAATACTTCCCCCGCAAAGCGGTCCAGTTCGGCAGTGCCATCGCGCAAACGCCGTTCGTGCGTGATGCTGCGCGGCAATTTCACGCTGAAGCGAAAATGCTCGGGCACGCTGTCGGCCCAGCGCGCGTAGGTTGACGGCTGGTGCGGGCGGTAGAAAGAACTGTTGATTTCCACGCAGTCCAGCACCTGGGCATAGCGCTGCAGGTGGCTGCCATCGAGGGGGAAGTGGCGGGCGGCGGCGCTGGAAATACTCCATCCGGCCGTACCGATGTAGCGAGTGTGCATGGTGCCATTACAGCGCAGGCCGGCCTATGGCGCTATCGGACTAAACCCCGTGGCGGAGTCAGCTTTCGCCTAGTCGATGATGTCGCCGTTCAGCTTGTGGCGCGTGATGTTGCCGCGTGCATCAATGGCGATCCAGCCGCCGCGTTGCGGTTCCACGTCGCATTCCCAGTCCGGCAAGACATAGCGCAAGGTTTCGTCAACTTTATGCAGGGCAGGGCGGTGCGTATGGCCGTGGATCATGACGGTGCTGGCGTTTTCGGCAAATACTTGGGCGACAGCGTCGGGCGTGACATCCATGATGTCCATGGATTTTTCGCCATTGTGCTCGCGGCTGCTCTGGCGCAAACCATCGATGATGGCCTTGCGCTGCGCCAGCGGCATGGACAGGAACTGCTTTTGCCAGGCGGGCTGGCGCACCATGGCGCGAAACTCCATGTAGCTGACGTCTTTCGTGCATTCGGCGTCGCCATGCAGCAAGACGATGCGCCGGCCGGCAATTGTTGCCACGTGCGGTTCGCTGAGCAGGGTAGCGCCGGCGGCGGCGGCAAAGCCGGAGCCGACGAGAAAGTCGCGGTTGCCGGCGATCCAGTAGACGTGCACGCCAGCATCGCTGACGGCGCGGATGGCGGCCGTCATGCGCGCATTGAACGGGTCTTCCAGGTCATCGTCGCCGGCCCAGTATTCGAACAGGTCGCCTAATAGATACAGCGCTTGCGCATATTGCGCATGGTGTTCCAGGAAAGAAAGAAACGCCGCGCTGGTGCGCGGATGCGAGCTCTGCAGATGCAGGTCGGAAATAAAGAGTGCGGCAGGCATTGTCATCGTTCAACGCTCCCAAGAAGTGAAGTGCATGGAGAGGCGCAAACGCTGCAATGCCTGTTATTCATGATGCAGTAGCCGAATTAAACTGCTTCGACTTTTTCGATGATGACATCGGTTACTGGCACATCGGCGAACATGCCGGCGCGCGAGGTTTTCACGGCGCGGATGGCGTCGACGACTTCCTTGCCTTCGGTGACTTTACCGAACACGGCGTAGCCCCAGCCGTCCTGGCCTGGATAGTCGAGGAAGCTGTTGTTCTTGATGTTGATGAAGAACTGGGCCGATGCCGAATGCGGATCCGACGTGCGGGCCATGGCCAAGGTGTACGTGTCGTTTTTCAGGCCGTTCTTGGCTTCGTTTTCCACGGTGGTGTCGGCAGGCTTCTGTTTCATGCCTGGCTCGAAACCGCCGCCCTGGATCATGAAGCCGTCGATGACGCGGTGGAAAATTGTGTTGTCGTAGTGACCAGCTTTCATGTAGGCGAGGAAGTTGGCAACCGTTTTCGGCGCTTTCTCGGCGTCCAGTTCAGCGGTGATCTTGCCCAGATTGGTGGTGATGATGACGGAGGTCATGATGATCCTTAATAAATTGGATGAATAATTGATTCAGCGGTGCCAGCCAGGCCGGCGCCGCAAAAACGCTATTTTACAGTTTTGCGGGCGCTGTCTTGAGTAAAGTCGCCGATTCGATCACCACGGGGGTGACCGGCACGTTCTGGTGCGGACCCTTGTCGGCCACGGGCACGGCCTTGATCTTGTCGACCACATCCATGCCACTGACGACTTTGCCGAACACCGTGTAGCCGAAGCCGTCGCGGCCAGGATAGTCGAGCGCGCCATTGTCGTTGACGTTGATGAAGAATTGCGCGGTGGCCGAATGCGGGTCGCCCGTGCGCGCCATGGCGATGCTGTAGGTGACGTTTTGCAGGCCGTTTTGCGCTTCATTCCTGATCGGCGCCTTGGTGGCTTTTTGTTTCATGTTCTTGTCGAAGCCGCCGCCCTGTATCATGAAGCCGTCGATGACGCGGTGAAACACCGTGCCCTTGTAGTAACCACTGTTGACGTACTGCAGGAAATTGGCCACGCTTTTTGGCGCTTTTTCCTGGTCCAGTTCCAGCACGATCTCGCCCATGCTGGTTTTCAGGGCCACGTGGGGCGTCGGGTCGAGGGCGGTCGCCGGAGCGGCTGCCACGACGGCGCTGCCCAGGGTCAGGCCGGCAAACAGGGTGCAAAAGCGGGCCAGGAAAGACAGGCGTTTCGATTTGATTTCTTGCATGAAGGCGTCCTTAATCGTTATTTTTCTTTAAACTTGCTTTAATTGTAAATAAATGAAAATTCGGTTGAACATCGTAAAAACCTGATTCATATCGGGCCAGTATGGTTTTTATCAATGTTATACTTGACCGCTAACGCCCTAATTCTAACAAACAAGAACAACAATATAGCGGGTCGTACAGTCTCGGCGCACACGGCAGTTCAGTGGCGCGGCACCCCTGGTGTCCGCGCCTGTCTGTCGTTTTGCCAGGCTGGCGGCCGCTCCACTTGCAAAGTACGATGAGCAATCTAAAGATTTACAACACCCTGGCTCGCGAGAAGCAGGTATTCGTCCCGATGGAAGCGGGCAAGGTACGCATGTACGTCTGCGGCATGACCATCTACGACTATTGCCATATCGGCCATGCGCGCATGATGATGGCCTTCGACGTCATCTACCGCTGGCTGAAGGCGTCCGGCTTCGACGTCACGTATGTGCGCAACATTACGGACATCGACGACAAGATCATCCGCCGCGCCGTGGAAAACGGCGAGACGATTTCCCAGCTGACGACGCGTTTCACCCGGTACATGGATGAAGACACGGCCGCGCTGGGCATCCTGACGCCCGACCACACGCCGCGCGCCACCGAATACGTGCCGCAGATGCTGCGCCTGATCGAGCAGCTGGAAGCGAAGGACCTGGCTTACCAGGGCGCGGACGGCGACGTCAATTACGCCGTGCGCAACTTCCCCCACTACGGCAAGCTGTCGGGCAAGTCGCTCGACGACCTGCGCGCGGGCGAGCGCGTCGATGTGAACACGGGCAAGCGCGATCCGCTCGACTTCGTGCTGTGGAAGTCGTCGAAGGAGTCCGAGCCGGAAGAAGTCAAATGGGACTCGAAGTGGGGCAAAGGCCGCCCGGGCTGGCATATCGAGTGCTCGGCCATGTCCTGCGCCTTGCTCGGCGAACAATTCGACATCCATGGCGGCGGCGCGGACTTGCAATTCCCGCACCACGAAAACGAGATCGCCCAATCCGAAGGCGCGTTCGGCCACACCAGCGTCAATTACTGGATCCATAACGGCTTCGTACGCCTGGACAATGAAAAAATGTCCAAGTCGCTCGGTAACTTCTTCACCATCCGCGAAGTGCTGCAAAAGTTCGATGCCGAAGTGATCCGCTTCTTCATCCTGCGCGCGCACTACCGCAGCCCCCTGAATTACTCGGACGTGCACCTGGACGACGCGCGCCTGTCGCTGACCCGCCTGTACACGGCGCTGGCCGACGTGGCGGTGGAAGCGGGCGCCATCGACTGGAGCGAAGCCCATGCCGTGCGCGTGCGCGAAGCGATGGACGACGATTTCAACACGCCGCTGGCCGTGGCCGCCCTGTTCGACCTGGCAACGGAAGTCAACAAGAGCAAGTCGCCGGCCCTGGCGCGTCAATTGAAGGGCCTGGCGGGCGTGTTCGGCTTGCTGGAGCGCACGCCGCAGCAATTCCTGCAGGCAACTGTCGGCGCGGCCGGCGGCCAGGACGAGGCGACCGGCATCGAAGCGGCCATCGCGGCGCGCAGCGCGGCGAAAAAGGCGCGCGACTTTGCCCAGTCCGACAAGATCCGCGCCGAATTGTTGGCCGCAGGCATTATTCTTGAAGACAAGCCTGACGGCTCGACCAACTGGCGCCGCGCATGATGGCTACGTCCAGGGAAAACGGGGAAGCGCCCAAGGTGACGGACCTGGCGCAAGTGATCCAGGTGCCGCACTACTGGGAAGAGGCGAAGATCGAGCTGATGAAGCGCGACCGCATCATGAAAAAACTCATCCCGCAATTTGGCGACCTGCACCTGGTCGGCCATAGCGACCCGTTTACCACCCTGGCCCGTTCGCTGGTGGGCCAGCAGATCACGCCCAAGGCGGCTGATGCCGCCTGGAAAAAGCTGCTGCTGGCTTGCCCGAAATGCACGCCTTCACAAGTCTTGAAGGCCGGCGCCGAGCAACTGTCCGCCTGCGGTTTGTCTAAACGCAAGACCGAATACATCCTCGACCTGGCCGACCATTTCAAGGCCAAGCGCGTGCACGCGAGCCAGTGGGATCAGATGGATGACGAAGCCGTCATCGCCGAACTGGTGCAGATCCGCGGCATCGGCCGCTGGACAGCCGAGATGTTTTTGATATTTAATCTGCTCCGGCCGAATGTCTTGCCGCTCGACGACCCGGGTTTGATCCAGGGCATCAGCGTCAATTATTTTTCCGGCGAACCAGTTTCCCGCAGCGATGCCCGCGAAGTTTCCGCCAATTGGGAACCGTGGCGCACCGTGGCGACGTGGTATCTGTGGCGCAGTCTCGACCCTGCAGCCGCCCCTGCCGCACCCGATGCAGCCCCCGGCGCACCAGCCGGTACGGTAAAATAAACATAGATGACGCCGCGCGCCCTGGCGCCGTGGCCGGTAAAACCTGGAGGTACAATGACTAAAACGACTTTCCTCAATTTTGAACAGCCGATCGCGGAACTCGATTCCAAGATCGAAGAGTTGCGCTTCGTGCAAGACGATTCGGCCGTCGACATCTCGGAAGAGATCGACCGCCTGGCCAAGAAGAGCCAGCAGCTGACCAAGGATATCTACGCCAAGCTGACGCCTTGGCAAGTGGCGCAGATCGCGCGCCACCCGCAGCGCCCCTACACCATGGATTACGTGAATGAAATCTTTACCGATTTCCACGAATTGCATGGCGACCGCAGCTACGCGGACGATCTGTCCGTCGTCGGCGGCCTGGCCCGCTTCAACGGCCAGCCGTGCATGGTCATCGGCCACCAGAAGGGCCGCGACACGAAAGAGCGCGCCATGCGCAATTTCGGCATGCCGAAACCGGAAGGCTACCGCAAGGCCATGCGCCTGATGAAAGTGGCTGAAAAGTTCAACTTGCCCATCTTCACCTTCGTTGACACGCCAGGCGCCTTCCCCGGCATCGATGCGGAAGAGCGCGGCCAGTCGGAAGCCATCGGCCACAACCTGTACGTGATGGCCGAGCTGAAAGTGCCGCTGATCGCCACCATCATCGGTGAAGGCGGTTCCGGCGGCGCGCTGGCCATTGCCGTGGGCGACGCCGTGCTGATGCTGCAATACTCGACCTATGCCGTGATCTCGCCGGAAGGCTGTGCCTCGATCCTGTGGAAGAGCGCCGAGCGCGCCTCCGACGCGGCCGAAGCGCTGGGCCTGACGGCGCACCGCCTGAAAGCCATGGGCCTGATCGACAAGATCATCAACGAACCGCTGGGCGGCGCCCACCGCGATCCGAAACAGATGGCCACCTTGCTCAAACGCGCACTGGCCGACACCCTGCGCCAGTTCCAGGGCATGAAAACCAAGGATCTGCTGGCCGCGCGCCATGAAAAACTGCTGAGCTACGGCAAGTTCAAGGAAACCACGCCGAGCGAGTAATTTGTTGAAACCCAACGGCAGAGTCTGGGGTCAGACCCTTAGGGTCTGACCCCGGCAGTTAAGGTCTTGGGTTAAAGCAAGCATCACACACCAGGGACAGGCAGGTAGCCGAACACATTCGGCTATCCACCTGTCCCTCTTTGCATTCCCGGAGTCCGAATGAAAAAGCAACAAACCGCCACCGTGCCCGACATCTTCGCCAGCGCGCTGGAAACCTGCGGACCGCAAGCCGGCGAGACGGTCGGCATCGCCCTCAGCGGCGGCCTCGATTCCGCGGCCCTGCTGCACCTGGCGCATGCCTGGGCGCAGGAGCAGGGCGTGGCCTTGCACGCGTTTCACGTGCACCACGGCCTGAGTCCGAATGCGGATGCCTGGCTGGCCCACTGCGAGCAGGCGTGCGCCGGCCTGGGCATCGCCTTCGAGGCGCGCAAGGTCACCCTGGAAAAGAATGCGAAGACGGGCACGGAAGAGGCGGCCCGCAAGCGCCGCTACGCGGCCCTGGGCGAGCTGTGCGCCGCGCACGGCGTGCGCCTGCTGCTCACGGCTCACCACCAGGACGACCAGGCCGAGACGGTGCTGCTGCAATTGCTGCGCGGCTCCGGCACGGCGGGGCTGTCCGGCATGGATGGCGCCAACAGCGCGCCCGAGCTGCTGGGCAACCCGGACCTGGTGATGGCGCGCCCCTTGCTTTCCGTGTCGCGCAGGCAACTCGAAGCGTATGTGGACAAGCATGCCATTGCGCACATCCACGACGAGTCGAACGACGATCCCCGCTTCGCCCGCAATGCCCTGCGGCACCAGGTGATGCCCGTGCTGGCGCAGGCGTTTCCCGGTTTCCAGGAGCGCTTCGCCCGCAGCGCCCAGCATGCGCAATCGGCGCAGCGCCTGCTGACGGAACTGGCGACGCAGGATCTGGCCGCTTGCCTCGACGGCGACTGCATCGAGCTGGCGAAATTGCGGGAATTGAGCGCGGACCGCTGCTACAACCTGCTGCGCCACTGGTTCGGCACGCGCGGCTTGCGCATGCCGTCGACGGCGTGGCTGGCGGAAATGCTGGCGCAACTGCTGGAGGCGCGGCCCGATGCGCAACTGCTGGTCACGCATCCCGAATGCCACGTGCGGCGCCACCGCGACCGGCTGTACCTGACGCCCAAGCTGAATGACCTTGCCGGCATGCGCGACAAAAGCGATGCGGGCATTCCCGGCCTGGAAAAAGCCGGCCAGCAATTTACGTGGCAGGGCGAGGCCAGCCTGGCCTTTCCCGCGTATGGCGGCGTACTGCATTTCGATGCGGTGGAAGAAGGCGGGCAGGGTATCGATATTGCCTGGTTGCAAGCTCAAACCTTGACCATCGACTTCCGCCAGGGCGGCGAGCGCCTGAAACTGGCCCTGAACCGTCCCACCAAGAGCTTGAAATACCATTATCAGGCGTTCGACGTGCCCGCCTGGGAGCGCGAACGCCTGCCCCTTGTCTGTGCGGCGCAACAATTGCTGTACGCGGCTGGTATCGGCCTCGATTGCCATTGTCTGAGTCTGCTGGATCGTCCCCGCGTCGCCTTGCGTTGGGTCTCCTGCTGAGCGCAGGGGCAGCCGCCACGGCCACTCTCGGGGTGGCCGGCAAGTGGCTGCTCAAGCCAGCTGGACTGCATGGATTGGTTATTTCCATATGCGCAATCGGTATGAGCTAATGCGCTTTTTAGCTTGTTATTTTGCATTGCGGCATGTAGAGTAAAGCCCTCCTTTTTTATTCTTCTTGAGCGGAAACTTCACTCTTATGGCTTTAATCGTCCACAAATATGGCGGTACGTCGATGGGCTCGACTGACCGTATCAAGAATGTCGCCAAGCGCGTTGCCAAGTGGCACGACGCTGGGCATCAAATCGTGGTGGTGCCATCCGCCATGTCGGGCGAAACGAACCGCCTGATTGGACTGGCCAAGGAAATCATGGATCAACCCGATCCCCGTGAACTTGACATGATCGCCTCGACAGGCGAACAGGTGTCCGTCGGCCTATTGTCGATGGCATTGCTGGCGATCGGCAAACAAGCCGTATCCTATGCTGGCTGGCAAGTCGCGATCAAGACCGATTCCGCCTTTACCAAGGCACGCATCCAGTCGATCGATGACGAAAAAGTCAAACGCGACCTCGATGCGGGCAAGATCGTCATCATTACCGGTTTCCAGGGCGTCGACGAACACGACAACATCGCGACCCTGGGCCGCGGCGGTTCTGACACCTCGGCCGTGGCGATCGCCGCCGCCATGAAGGCGTCCGAATGCCTGATCTTCACGGACGTCGATGGCGTCTACACGACCGACCCGCGCGTGGTCTCCGAGGCGCGCCGCCTGAAGACCATCACCTTTGAAGAAATGCTGGAACTGGCTTCGCTGGGTTCCAAAGTGCTGCAGACGCGCTCGGTGGAATTTGCCGGCAACTACCGCGTTCCCACGCGCGTGCTGTCGTCGCTGACCGACCCGATGTTGCCGCTGGAAATAGAAGCCAATTCAGGCACCCTGATTTCGTTTGAGGAAGATACAAACATGGAACAAGCAGTCATCTCCGGCATCGCCTTCAACCGCGATGAAGCCAAAATCACCGTGCTCGGCGTGCCCGACCGTCCAGGCGTGGCGTACCACATCCTGGGACCGGTGGCGGACGCGAATATCGAAGTCGACATGATCATACAGAATCAGTCGGTCGACGGTAAAACGGACTTCACCTTCACCGTCTCGCGCGGCGAATACACGCGCGCGCTGGCCGTGCTGGAAGCGAACCGCGAATCGCTGGGCGCGGCCAGCATCACGGGCGACGCGAAAGTGTCGAAACTGTCCGTCGTCGGCGTCGGCATGCGCAGCCATGTGGGCGTCGCCTCGCAAATGTTCCGTACCCTGTCGGAAGAGGGCATCAACATCATGATGATCTCCACTTCCGAGATCAAGATCTCCGTGCTGATCGATGAAAAGTACATGGAACTGGCCGTGCGCGCGCTGCATAAAGCGTTCGAGCTGGAAAAAGCGTAAATATCCAAAAATATTGCCCCACGCCCTTGACCAAAGGGGGGGCAATCGATATTATGACGTTCGTCGCTGCAGCGCAGTTAGCTACAGAGACATAGTTGAGTAATCAGCTAGGAGACGTGGCCGAGTGGCCGAAGGCACATCCCTGCTAAGGATGCATACGGCTTATACCTGTATCGTGGGTTCGAATCCCACCGTCTCCGCCAGAATCAAATAAAAAAGCCTCCCCTGCGGGAGGCTTTTTTATTTGTCTGGACGGAACGGTGAAATTCGAAGACGGAGCGCCCTGAAGGGCGCGCAGGCTCTCCGAATCGCCCATCTGCCGCGCTGCGCGCGGCCCCGTTGGCCGCGCAGCGGCCAACGCCGCCCCCTCATCTCAGGCAGTAGCGGCCAGCGCATGCGCCGACCTCTGCCTCCCCAAATAAATTCTTTCCCCTATCCTTCCCATGTCACTTGCCACTGCCAGCGCCGCAGCGCCAGAGCACAAGCCCACGGAGCGCTCTAACAGCCAGCCACTTGCCTGCTGCCTTGGTGGCGCTGGGGAAAAACGACGCCGTGATATGCACCCGCCCCCGGACTCTGATCCGCTTGATGATGCTGGTGAGCTTCCTGCACTCCTGAAGACCGAGGCGGCGCGATCACGCAAGCAGCGGCGCACGCTGAAACAGATTCGTGAGGATTTGAAGGAGTTGGGTTTCAAGGGGTCTTACGACAGGATCGCGGCGTTCGCGAGGGCATGGAGAACGGGTCAAATTGAGAGGGTCAATCCAGCCAGCAAACGAACATGCCAGACAGCGATCGGAAGATATGCAGTATAAGTCTAACGGACGATATACATTAGAAGTTGGAAAATAGAATATGAATAATTACACTCAAGATTATTTTTTCATAGAAAAGCAAGCAGATAATGATCATTTGCCATCGCTGATGCCGGATGAAAATACTGAGGATCGGCGATTTCGCTTTGAAAAACAAGACATGGGCTCGCCACCGTTGATTTTTTTTAACGGCTGGAAACAGGAAAATCTGGCCGCGAAGATCAAGGATACTGCCGCAGACATTCTGTTCGATGGTGCGGATATCATGGTCAAAAAAAATATACGCGAGCAACTGCTGGATAAGGATATTCCTGATTTGCATATGCATCCTGCCATTTATATCGATGACAAGGGCGCTTGGCACGAAGACTATTGGTATCTTACCTTTACAAGCCAGCTTGACTGCTGGGATAGAAAAAAATCGTCGTACAATCCAGAGCCATTGGTGGCGGGTGGTGACACACTATTCAGCGTCTACAGTTATTGCCTGGACGAGGCATTGCTGGAGCGAACGCCTTTAAATAACCGTTTGCTATTCAAAATGGGCGCAACGATAGATGGATTGCTGGCATGTCACAAGAGTATCGCCAGCATATTTTGCGCCGGCAATCCTTCGGGGGCAATGCTGACCAAGGTAGCGGACTATTGAATGGTTTGCATGTCCAGTTCAGGGATGCTGCGCGAGCACCTCTCCACTTTCTTGCCAACGGCCCACGCTGACCGCCTGTAAGCTGATCCGCCTAAAGATCGCCAAAGCCGCTTTGGTGGTCAAATGCAAACCGACCGAAGTGAGCTTTATCCGCGCCGTGCATTCACTTCAGGCAGTAGCGGCTGGCATATACGCCGCCTTTGCGAGCACATACTTCGGCCTCAGCCCCCCCCCAAAAAATACATTCTTTCCCCCATCCCTCCCAAACCCCTTAAAAAGTTGCATAATCTGCAAATGCCGCGCAGAACTTCATCCTGGCCAGCGTGGCCTATGCCAGCGGCATGGACGGCATGGTCCGCACAACCGAGGGGGTACGCACATGCAGCTGCTTCGCCAAGTCAAACTGTCGCGCCGGTTGGCCTTGTTGGTCGGCATCTTTTCGCTGGGCATGATCGTGTATGGCGGCTGGTCGCTGCGCGTGCTGCACGAACTGAAGGTCAACGGACCCGTGTATCACCGCATCGTGCAGGGCAAGGATCTGGTGGCTGACGTGCTGCCGCCGCCCGAATACATCCTCGAATCCTACCTGGTCGCCTTCCAGCTGATGGCGTCCGAAGAGCGGGGCGCGCAAGACAAGCTGGTCGAACGCCTGAAGGCATTGAAGGTTGAGTACGACACGCGCCACCAGTTCTGGCGTACCCAGGATCTCGATCACGATATCGCCGACACCTTGCTGACGCAGGCGCACGCCCCTGCAGTGGCATTCTATGAGATGGCATTCACGCGCCTCATTCCCGCGCTGCAGGGGCAGGACAAGGCTGGCGTGGCCACCGCCATGGCGGCGATGGCGGCCAGCTACGATAGCCATCTGGCGGCCATCAACCGCGTCGTCGACATGACCAGCAAGCGTTCCGGCGCATTCGAGACCGAGTCGGCCGACAGGGCGCGCTCGGCGACCGTGCTGCTGGCGGGCTTGCTGCTGGCATCGCTGGGCGTCAGCATCGCCGGTGCCGTGTTGATCAGCCGGAGCATTACCGGCCCCCTGCAGGAGGCGCTGCGGGCCGCGCAGAGGGTGGCGGCCGGCGATTTGAGCAATCGCCTCGACAAGCGCTTTTCCGATGAGCCCGGTCAATTGCTGCAGGCCCTCGAAGCGATGAATGGCAGCCTGTCGCGCACCGTGGGCCAGGTGCGCAGCAGCACGGAAAGCATTACGGTGGCTTCGCGTGAAATCGCGGCCGGCAATTTCGACCTGTCGTCGCGCACGGAGGCGCAAGCCAGTTCGCTGGAAGAAACGGCTTCCGCGATGAAGGAGCTGACCAGCACGGTAAAGCAGAATGCCGACAATGCCAGGCAGGCGAATCAGCTGGTGGTATCGGCGTCCGAATTTGCCGTGCAGGGCGGGCAGGTGGTCGGGCGCGTGGTCGATACCATGGGTGCCATCAATGCCAGCTCGCGCAAGATCGTCGATATTGTCGATGTGATCGACAGCATCGCTTTCCAGACGAATATCCTGGCCCTGAATGCGGCCGTGGAGGCAGCCAGGGCGGGCGAGCAGGGGCGCGGCTTCGCCGTCGTCGCCAGCGAGGTGCGCAGCCTGGCGCAACGTTCGGCCAGCGCCGCGCGCGAAATCAAGGCCATGATCGGCGACTCGGTCGAGCGCGTCGATGCGGGCAGCAAGCTGGTGGACGAGGCGGGCGCCACGATGGACAAGATCGTGACATCCGTCAAGCAGGTGGTCGACCTGATGAGCGAAATCGCCGCCGCCAGCCAGGAGCAGAGCCTGGGCATCGAACAGGTCAACCAGGCCATCACGCAGATGGACGAGGTCACGCAGCAGAACGCCGCCCTGGTCGAAGAGGCGGCCGCCGCTGCCGGCAGCCTGGAAGAGCAGGCGGCCAGCCTGGTGCGGGAAGTGGGGGTGTTCAAGCTCGACGCGGGCGCCGCTGCCGGCGTGCTTGCCGCGCCCGCGCATCCGGGCCGCTGACAGGCTGGCTGGCGGCCCGGATGCCGTTCGGCATGGCGTTTCGTGGGCGTTGCTGCGCTATGGCGCGCGAACCGCTGCAATGGCTTGCTTGTGGCACGTCGCCAGGCTGCCTGTGCAGGCGGAAAACGTTTCCAGATAGGTGATGGTTTTCTCGTACTCGTCGATCAGGTAGCGCAGCTGATATGTCGCCTCGACAGATTCGCCCGTGCCTTTGTCCCGCAGCCTGTACATATCTTTCAAGAAGCGTTTTCTTCGCACCAGTTCCGCAGCCAGGCGCGCCTTGCGCTCGGCGGCCGGTGGCAGGGGATACGGCTTGCCATTGATGGATTTGACGCCCTCGGGCGTCAGATCCAGGTCCTTGCCGGGAGCGCGAAATTCCACGCTCATGCTGCCATCCGCCTGCACCAGTATCAGCAGTTCGTCGGCGTCGCCGTAGGCCGGCAAGGTCAGGGCCAGCACTTCAGGCTTGCCCTTGGGCAGCCAGCGATATTCGAGCTTGACCTGCAATGGCGCGGCGGCCTGCGCCGGCAGGAAAAGGCAGCAGCTGGCGGCGCTGCTCATGTAAGGATGCAGTGGATCGGTATCGACAGCGTTGTCGGGATTGCTGGCGGAACTGATGCCCACCTGTATCATGCGCGGGCTGTAGTTCAAGGTGCTGACCGACAACTGCCGTTCACCGGCGCCGGACGTGGAGCCGTCCCGGCCCCGCTCCCCGCGCTCGTCCGCAAGTAGTGGCCGGTGGAACAGGGTGGTAATGCCGAAGGCCGCGATATTGCTGATATAGCCGGTATCGGACGGGCCGACGCGTGAGTTCTTGTTTCCCGGCGTGTGGTAGAGGTAGCCGATCTCTCCCAGCGCTAGCGCGCTGACCATGCGGTCCTGCTGAAACAGTGGCGGCGACGCATAGCTGTCGCTGCTGCCCATGACTTTGGCGTAGATGGGGCCCGTCCATGGCCCGTCGCCGCCAAAACGCGCGCGTACCAGGTACTCATTCAGCAACGGCACCACTTTCAGGACATCCTTGGTCTCGCCGGTGACAGGGTCGATGATGGAATAAATGCCCGGAAAGGGATCGGTGGCGGCAGGCGACTGCCTGGGCAGGGCGAAGCAGAGTCCTGCAACCACGGTGACGGCGGTGGCGATGGCGATGCTGGCGCTGGTAGCTTTCATGCGCCGGGACCTTTCCCTTGCCTTCTGCGGAACGCCACCAGGTCGGCCGGATAGAATTCTGCGCCGCGATAGCCGCTGTCGTCGATATCGAGCACGCAGGTGATGGCGGCCGCTTCCCAGGACCAGTAGCCCCAGAACGAGGTGTCGCGCCGATGGCTGTCGTAATAGGGCTCGCGGCGGCTGGCCTCATACCATTGCTGCAGATAGGCCTGCATCAGCGCGGGACGGGCATCTTTTTCTGCCGCGAATATCTTGAGTGTATTGACGTAGGGCAGATGGCGCGTGCACTTTGGCCAGGCGGCATCCCTGCCGGCGACGAAGCATGCCAGCAGCCGCTCCAGCAAGCCATCCTTTTCATGGTTATTGAAATCGATGACGGGCGCCAGCCGGGGCAGCAAACTGCCGCAGCCCAGCAAAATGCCTAGGCAGACCATGCGGTTGACCTGTTCGTAGCCGTCGCCGGGCAGGGTGAAGTGGGGAAATCCCTGTTCGGCTTCGCCGGCCTGAGCGTCAAATGCCATGTCATGGCGGGCAAACGTCAGCCAGTAAGCGAGTATCGTCGGATACGCGCCGCGCAACTCGTCGAGCGGGTGGCCGGCGCTATAGGCGAGGGCGAGCTGGTCGATGCCATCCCAGGCCCGCTGGCGCGTGGCCGTCATGAAATTTTCTGGTGGGATATGTTGCAGCACGTGCGCCGGCTGTTGCAAGCCGGCTGCCACCATGTCGTAGCACTCGTCCTGGCTTTCCTTGCTTTCAAGGTAGATGGCGTAGGACAGCCGCGCTTCCCTGCGCCGCGCCAAAAAATCCTGTTCGTTCAGCGTTTGCATTCTTGTCCCTTGCTGATTATGGTTGCGGCCATGCAACTTCACTGGTGTAGCGCGCTTCTTTTCGTAGCCGTCGCGCATGGTCGACCAGGTCCCTGGGATACACCAGGGATCTGCTCTGGCTATCGTCCAGGTCGAGCAGGAAAACCGTCGCCGCCGCTTCGAATGCCCAGTAGCCGTAATAAGGTGCATAACCTGCGTCCCTGACTCTCAAATGTCCGTCATGCCAGCGTGGATGATGTCGCATGGCTGGATACCACTGTTTCAGGTATTTCTGGAGCAGGGCGAGCGTGGCATGCTCGTCCTCTTCAAAGAAGACTTGCGCCAGGGTACTGTAGGGCTTGCCGAGGACGCAGGCGTGGAGATCCTGGCTGTCGTCGACATAGGCGCTGATCAATTGCTCGAACAGGCCATCGCGGCCACGGTGGCTGCGCAGCACGTGGATGATGCGCAGCACCGAGCGCTGATCGCGCAGCAGGATGGCAATGCTGAGCAGTTGCAAGGTGTCCTGGTAGTCGGACAGGATGGAAAAGTCTGGCGCGCCGGAGTAGGCGTACGGCCCGTAATCTGGAAACTCAAGCGCCGCTTCCCGCTGACTGACCTGGTCGACCGTATTCCATTCTTCAAATTTGTCCACGATGTCCGCGATGCGCGGCGCCAGGGCCTCGATGGACTCGCCCGCCGTGTAGTCGAGCATCCAGAGCCAGAGCAGTTCCAGATACAAAAAATGATGAACGGAAGCATTTTCCAGCGCTGAATCGGCGACCTTTTTATGTTCCAGTCTTCCTGCAATCAGCGCAAATTGATTGTTGCGCGTTTTGACATACAGTTCTTCATCCAGAAATTGCTGGCGGCGCCGCTCGTGAAATGGCAAATCTTCCATGCCTGGATTCCTTTTTCGGGTGAAACTGGTCATGTGCTGGTGTGACGGTTTTCTGCGCGTAATTTTCGGGCATAGTCAACGAGGTCCCTGGGATAGACCATATGGTTGATGCCGTCATCGTCGACATCAAAAACAAAGACCATTGCGCCGGCTTCAAATGCCCAATAACCATAATAGGGTGCGTAGCCTTCCTCGCTGATGCGCAGATGGCCGTCGTGCCAGCGCGGATGCTGTTTCATGGCTGGGTACCATTGCTGTAAATACTTCTCGATCAGCATGCGTGCCGCAGGTTCGTCGTCTGCATGAACTGCCTGCAGCAAGGTAGCGTAGGGTTTTGCAAACATGCAAGTGTCGAGCTCCATCGCATCGTCCACATACGCGCCAATCAGCTGTTCGAACAGGCCGTCTTGCCCACGGTGGCTGCGCAATATTCGGATAAGGCGCCTGACCGAGCGTTGATCGCGTAATAATATGGCGATGCCTAATAATTGCAAGGTATCTGCATAATCGGAAAAATCCCCGAAATTCGTTGCTGCCCTGTATTTGTATGGGCCATATTCAGGATACTGCGACAGCGTTTCCTGTTGATGTTGCTGGTCGACCTCGTTCCATTGCGAAAATCTGTCCACGATGCCTGATAGCCGTGGTGCAAGTTCTTCGATAGGCACGCCGGCCGTGTAATCGAGCATCCAGATCCAGAAATTTTCGAGATATAAGAAATAGTGCGCCAAACTGCTATCTTCAGCGGATTCAGCCAATTCCTTGTTTTTCAGCTGAACCTGTAGCAGGGCACGTGAATTTTCCAGGGTTTTTTCATATTGATCCTGATCAAGGAATTGTTGGCGACGACGAGCGTTGAATGGCTTATTTTCCATGCTATTCGCCGGCTTTTCGTTTTGCCGATGGATTCGCCGATGGATTCGTATACAGGCTGGTGTGGCGGCCTTCCTTGCGTAATTGGCGCGCATAGTCGACCAGATCCCTGGGGTACACCAGATGCCCGGCCTGGCTATCGTCCAGGTCGAGCAGGAAAACCGTCGCCCCCGCTTCGAATGCCCAGTAGCCGTAGTAGCCGGCATAGCCTTCCTCGCTGATATTGAGATGCTCGTTGTACCAGCGCGGATGATGTTTCATGGCCGGATACCATTGTTTCAGGTATTTCTGGAGCAGGGCCAAGGTAGCTTCCTCATCCTCCTCATAGAACACTTGCAGCAGGGTGTCATAGGGCCTGGCGATGATGCAGGCGTCGAGTGCTTGTCCATCCTCCACATATCCGTCGATCAATTGCTCGAACAGGCCATCGCGGCCACGATGGCTGCGCAGCACGTGGATGATGCGCAGTACCGAACGCTGATCGCGCAGCAGGATTGCAATGCTCAGCAGTTGCAAGGTGTCCTGATAGTCGGACAGGATGTAAAACTCTGGTGCTCCCTGATATTCATAGGGTCCAAACTCTGGAAACTCAAGCGCCGCATCCTGCTGATAGAGTTGATCGACCGCATTCCATTCTTCAAACTTATCCACGATGTCCGCGATGCGCGGCGCCAGCGCATCAATCGGCTCGCCAGCCGTATAGTCGAGCATCCAGAGCCAGAATTCTTCTAAATACAAAAAATGATGGACGGAAGCATTTTCCTGCGTTGAGTCGGTGACTTTTTTGTTTTCCAGTCCTCCTGCAATCAGCGCAAATTGATTGTTGCGCGTTTTGACATACAGTTCTTCATCCAGAAATTGCTGGCGGCGCCGCTCGGTGAATGGAAGATTGTTCATCTTGTCCGGCTGCCGTCGTGATCGATGGGTAAGGAAGATGCGCTTGCATGGAAAAATGCGGACATTGTTTGGGAATCCGTGTGGTGAGGTATTCGTACTGGCAGTTGATGTAATGACTTGTTTGCAAGATTACACACTAGAAATAGTGATCGAACAAGCGCGATTCAATTGAATCGTGTGCCAGAAAGAAAGATTCAAAATAGATAATATGAGCGACGCGATGGCGTGCCGCAGGTGTTTTCGGCCGTCATCGTCTTTTTACGTGAACAGGAGCAAGCATGAGCAAGATCAAATACGCGGCCGCTGCGGCCTTATGGGCCAGCCTGTCGCCCGCCATGGCGGCGTCCACCGCGGCCGCACCGCCGTTCCTCGATGTGCTCGTCTATCAGTACGCCAATTGCGTCAAACCTGCCTACCATCAGGCCGACCTGCTGGTACAGGACGGGACGGGGCGCTACCAGATCGACGTCAAGGGCGAGGCCTACACGGTCGAACTGCAGGAACGCATGGGCTTTTCGCTGCAGGCGGGCATAGGCGGTCCCGTGGCGGCCGTCGTCAAGCTGGACCGTCCACCCAAGGGACAGTTCGAGGAGCAGGCGCGCTGGCGCGAGCGCTGGCTGCGCGACGTGGCCGAGCGCAGCGGCGTGGCGCTGGACGAGCGGGCGCTTGCGGGCGGCGCGCGCCTGCTGGCCGTCAACAAGGGCGAGATCAAGGGTAACTATGTGGGGCAGTCCCTGCTGATCGATCCGGCACGGCAGTTGTTCATCGACATGGCGTGGCCGAATACGCTGGACATCTATCGCGGCCCCGATGGCGTGCAGCATGTGCGGCAAGTGCAGGACGACGTCTGGCAACGCCTGCTGTCCTGCTTGCCCGCCGCGTGACGCCGGTGGCGAGCGCATACCCCTGCTGCGTGCATGTGCATACACAAATAATAATGATTCTCATTTATAATTCGTGGCTATGGGGGTGCAATGGGCAGGCGCCGTGGCGCCACGGGTGTGAAGGAGGGCATGATGGGCAGTGTGTATGGCAACGAGGACGCGATCGCGCATGAGCATCGCGTGCTGATGGGAGAATATGGGCGGGCGCAGGCCCGCTGCAGTGCGCAGCTGGCCGCGCAGGCGGCGCGCATCGCGCAGCTGGAGTCGGAATTGATGCGCGCGCGGGCGCAAGTCGTGATCCGCGATACGCGGCTGGCGCTGGCGCGTGATGAATTGGCCGAACTGGCGGCCGCCGCACCGGGCCTGCCTACGCGGGCACGGCTGGCGCGCAAGGTCGAGTGGCTCAGTGAGCGCGTGCAGGACCTGATGCGCGAGTTGCTGCGCCTGCAGTGGTTGCCCGCGCCGGGCTTGCGGGCCGACGTGCGCGAAAAGGCCGTGCTATACGTGGGCAACTATGCAAATCTGGAGCCGGGCCAGGCTGCGGGCGGCGTCCACGTGGCGCAGCAGGCCGTCGAGCAGGCCGGCGGACGCTTCCTGCACCATGCGGGCGGGGACGACGGCGCCGACGACGTGGCGGCGCTGGAAGCGGGGCTGGTGGCGGCCGACCTGGTGATTTGCCAGACGGGCTGCGTCAGCCACGATGCCTACTGGCGCGTGCATGACCACTGCAAGCGCACGGGCAAGCAGTGCGTTCTGGTGGACCAGCCGCAAGCCATGCATTTCGTGCGCAAGGAAGCGCTGGCTGCTTTTTGATTCCGGATTAATGCCGGCTTAATCCGCATGGGGCAGAATGGCCACCATTCGACGTCATAGAAAGCGCCCATGCTGTCCCTGCAAATCGGCCACCTGGCCCTGCCCACGGGCCTGGTTCTGTTGTTCTTCTCCCTGTGCGTCGCCTACGGCGCGGCGTGGTGGCTGCGGCGCTACCGCCAGCTGCCCGACGCCGGTCCCCTCGTTTCCGACATGCTGATCGCCGGCCTGCTGGCGGCGCGGCTGGCGTTCGTGCTGCGCTGGCATGAACAGTATCTGGCCGCGCCCTGGTCCATCCTGAATATCCGCGACGGCGGCTTCCTGGCGCCGGCCGGCATCGCCGCCGCGCTGGCCATCGCCGCGTGGCGCTGCCGGCGTCCCGCCATGGCGGCCATGCGCCGTCCTCTCGTCATCAGCGTGGCGTCCGGCGCGCTGGCCTGGGGCGTGCTGAGCGCAGGGATGGGGCTGGCGTATGACAAGCCGGCAGCCTTGCCGGCCGTGGCGCTGCAGGCGCTCGACGGCGCGCCAACGACCCTGGCGGCGCTGGCCGGCGGCAAGCCCATGGTGGTCAACCTGTGGGCCAGCTGGTGCCCGCCATGCCGGCGCGAGATGCCCGTGCTGGCCGCCGCGCAGCAGGCGCGCGCCGATATCGTCTTCGTCTACGCGAACCAGCGCGAGGATGCGGCTGCCGCCAGCGCTTTTCTGGACAAGAGTGGTGTGACCTTGCGCAATGTGGTGCTCGACAGCGAGGCGGCGCTGGGCAAGGCGGCCGGCTCCTCGGCCTTGCCGACCACCCTGTTCTATGACGCGCAAGGGCGCCTGGTCGACACCCACCTGGGCGAATTGTCCGACGCCTCGCTGGCCAGCAAGCTGCAGAAGATCACGCCCGTTCCCTGAGGCGGGTATGCCTTTTGACGTAACCGTGGCGGCTTCTGATAGTATACCCCCCTATAGTATTTATCGGGGTGAATCATGGGCCACACGGCACACAACAAGACCAGGCTGCTCAATCGCGTCAAGCGCATCAAGGGACAGGTGGAAGGCCTGGAGCGGGGCCTGGAAGAGGGCCGCGACTGCGGCGAAGTGCTGCAGCTGATCGCCGCCGTGCGCGGCGCCGTCAATGGCCTGATGGCGGAAGTCATCGAAGAGCACTTGCGCGAGCACGTGGCCAGTCCCGATATCTCCGGCGAGGAGCGGGCCAGGGGCGCCGACGACATCGCGGGCATCCTGCGCACCTACCTCAAATAAGGAGATCGTCATGAAAACGCCATCCCTGAGCGAAGACCTCTCCGCCTGGCAGCACGAACACGTTTTTGACAGCAGCAATGGCAAGGCGGAACGCCGCGCGCGCATCGTCATGTGGATCACCCTGGCCACCATGGTGCTGGAAATCGTCGCCGGCTGGTGGTACAACTCCATGGCCCTGCTGGCCGATGGCTGGCATATGAGTTCGCACGCGCTGGCCATCGGCCTGGCCGCCTTTGCGTATGCGGCGGCGCGCCGCTATGCGCGCGACCCCCGCTTTGCCTTCGGCACGTGGAAGATCGAGGTGCTGGCCGGCTACACCAGCGCCATCCTGCTGCTGGGCGTGGCCGTGCTGATGGTGGCCGCTTCCGTCGAGCGGCTGTTCTCGCCGCAGCCCATCCATTATCCGCAGGCGATGGCGGTGGCGGCCTTCGGCCTGCTGGTGAACCTCGTGTGCGCGCTGATCCTCGGTGGCCACCACGATCACGGGCATGACCACCACGGCGGCCATGACCACCACCACGACCATCACGGCCATGGCGAAGACCTGAACATGAAGGCCGCCTACATCCACGTGCTGGCCGACGCCGCCACCTCCGTGCTGGCCATCGTGGCGCTGGCCGGCGCGTGGGCTTACGGCTGGCAGTGGCTCGATCCCGTGATGGGCATCGCGGGTGCCGTGCTGGTGGCCCTGTGGGCGAAAAAGCTGATGCAGGAGACGGGCAAGGTCTTGCTGGACCGCGAAATGGACCATCCCGTGGTGGACGAAATCCGCGAGGTGGTGGAAGTGGAAAGCGCCGGCGACACGCCGCGCATCGTCGACCTGCACGTGTGGCGAGTGGGCAAGCAGCTGTATTCGTGCGCCTTGTCCGTCGTCAGCCGCGATGCCAGCCTGACGGCCGCCCAGCTGCGCGCGCGCATCGGCATCCACGAGGAAATCGTCCACAGCACCATCGAAATTATTCGCCGGCCTTGATAATGATGGGGAAAAAAGCACGCTGATGCGGGGCGTAGGCCGTATAATGTCGGCTTTTACAGCACGCGCTGTTCACCAGACAGAGAAGAAAATGAGCACATTACCACCATGCCCGCAATGCCAATCCGAATTCACGTACGAAGACGGCAGCCAGTTGATCTGCCCTGAATGCGCGCATGAATGGTCGGCCACGGCTGCAGAAGCGGCGGAAGAGGGCGCCAAGGTGTACCGCGATTCGGCCGGCAATATCCTGCAGGATGGCGACACGGTCAGCGTCATCAAGGACTTGAAATTGAAGGGCGGCGGCGGTGTCGTCAAGATGGGCACCAAGGTCAAGAACATCCGCCTGGTCGACAGCGACCACGATATCGACTGCAAGATCGACGGCTTCGGTTCCATGAGCCTCAAAACCGAGTTCGTCAAGAAGGTGTAAGGCTTTTACCTGTAACACGGCGCGCCGGCTTCATTCCTGCGCGCCGTTTTTTTATTCAGACTCCATGCAAATCGATCATCTGCGCCAGCGCCTGCGCGCCCTGGGCGCCAAGCCCCTGCACGAACAGCGCGTGCTGCGCGACTGGATACAAGGGCAGCCGCACGACCAGGGCCGGCGCCGCGCCGAGGACTTCCTGCCGCTGCCCGTGCGCGAGGCCCTGCCCGCGCTCGACCTCGAATTGCAGGGCATGCTGAAACTGCTCAGCAGCCATCCGGGCGCGGACGGTTCGGCGCGCCTGCTGGTGGGGCTGCACGACGGGCAGACGGTGGAAAGCGTGCTGCTGCCGCGCGACGGCCTGTGCGTGTCGAGCCAGGTGGGCTGTGCCGTCGGCTGCCAGTTCTGCATGACGGGCCGCGACGGCTTGATCCGGCAAGTCACCAGCGGCGAAATCGTGGCGCAGGTGGTGCTGGCGCGCACTCTGCGTCCCGTGAAAAAAGTCGTCTTCATGGGCATGGGCGAACCGGCGCATAACCTGAACAATGTGATGGAAGCGATCGAGCTGCTGGGCACCGAGGGCAATATTGGCCACAAGAACCTCGTGTTTTCCACCGTGGGCGACCCGCGCGCCTTCGAGCGCTTGCCGCAGGGGCGTGTCAAACCAGCGCTGGCCCTGTCGCTGCACACGACCAAGCCGGCGCTGCGCGAACAGTTGCTGCCGCGCGCGCCCAAATTATCCCCGCGCGAGCTGGTGGACTTCGGCGAGTCGTATGCGCGCCTGACCGGCTACCCGGTGCAGTATCAATGGACCCTGATGGAAGGCGTCAATGATGGCGAGGACGAGATGGACGGCATCGTGGCGCTCTTGCAGGACAAGTACGCCGTGCTGAACATGATCCCGTACAACACCATCGATGACTTGCCGTTCAGGCGCCCCAGCTGGGACAAGGCGCGGGCGATCGCCGCCGCCCTGCACGCGCGGGGCGTGCTGACCAAATTGCGCGATTCAGCCGGGCAGGACGTGGAAGGGGGATGCGGGCAGTTAAGGGCGCGCGAAGCGAAGGGCAGGGTCATTCCCATCCGTGCCAGCGTGACGGCGTAGGTCGGATTAGCGGAGCGTAATCCGACATTCGCCCATACGCCAACAATGATGTCGGATTACGCGGTGCCCGCTAATCCGACCTACTCGGCTCACACCCCACCGAGCAAATCGTTTTCATTCAAAATCGCAAACGCGATCTCGGGGTGCGCGGCCAGGCAGCGCCGCACGGCGGCCGGAATGGCGGCGCGCGTCTTGCGGCACAGGCCCGGTTGCTCCAGCAGGCGGATCTGGAAGCCGCGCACGCTGCGCACTTCGCCGCTGCCCGGTGCAATCTGCAATTCCACGCCCAGGTTGCTCTTCAACAGCAGTTGCAGCTTCTGCAGCTGTGCATAGGTGGCGATGCCCTCGATATGCGCCAGCAGGCGCTTTTCTTCCGCCAGGTTCAGGCGCAGGATGGACAGGTCCGCCTGCGCATCGTCGAGCAGCCGCTCGCGTTCGCAGTCGCACAGCTGCGGCGGACACTCCTTGCGGACTTCAAAATCGACGATGCGCATGCTGGTGTTCCAGTGACGTTCCAATGGCGATCCGGGATAAATCCAGTATCGTCCGCCATTTGGCGCCTGTCAATCAGCGCGGGCTGACGATCAGCCGCCAGAGGATAGGCCCCTGCTCGCTGCTGTGCTGATGGTGGTTTTGCGGCGGCATGACGTGGCCTTCCGTCGACACGATTTCGTGCGCGCAGCCGTCGCAGCGGTAGATGCCCGAATACGGCACGGCTTCACCGGGCGACGTCAATTCATCGAAACGCGGGTGCATGGAGCGGGCCACGTAGCTGGGGTTCTTGTAGTCGGCCATGGATTCCTCGTGAAGTGGGTAATGACGCCATTCTGGCACACTATCGTGCGGGGCCTTGACCGCGTGTCTTGGCGCGTGCGCCGCCCTGTGTTGTAATGTTGATCATTTCATTTGAACACGCAAGGCCATGAGAACCCGCATCAAGATCTGCTGCATCGCTTCCATCGACGAAGCGCAACTGGCGATTGCCGCCGGCGCCGACGCGCTGGGCCTGGTGGCGGCCATGCCGTCCGGCCCTGGCCCGATTCCCGACGCGCGCATCGCGCAGATCGCCGCCTGGACGCCTCCGCCCGTGGCCACCTTCCTGTTGACGTCCGAAACGACGGCGCAAGCCATCGTCGAACACGTGCACGCCACGCAGCCATCCACCGTGCAGATCGTCGGGCATGTCGATCCCGGCGAAGTCGCTGAGCTGGCGCGCCTGCTGCCGCACGTGCGGCGCGTGCAGGTGATCCACGTGGAAGGGCCGCAGGCGCTGGAGTTGATTCCCGCCTATGCGCCCCACGTGCATGCCTTTTTGCTCGATTCGGGCCGCCCTGGCGCGCCGGTCCCGGAACTGGGCGGCACGGGCCGCACGCACGACTGGTCCATCAGCGCGCGCTTCGTGCGCGCCAGTCCCCGTCCCGTCTTCCTCGCTGGCGGCCTCGATGCGAACAACGTGATGGAGGCCCTGCGCCAGGTGCGCCCCTACGGCATCGACCTGTGCTCGCGCGTGCGCACGGACGGCAAGCTCGATGTCATGAAGCTGGCCTTGCTGATGGCGGCCGTGCGCGACGCGGATGCGGCGCTGTATGCGGAAGGTTAAGCCGCCGTTGCCGACGCGTTCATCTCGCGCACGAACGCTTCCGTAAACGCGGCCACCATGCCGCTGGCCGCGCGCGGCGAGATCAGGCCCACGACGGAGTGCGATTCCTCTTCTGGCAGGGCGATAAAACGCACGCCGGGCGGCGCCACCAGGCGCATGCTGTCGGGGACGATGGCGATGCCCATGTTGGCCTCGATCAGGTTCAGCTGCGACGTCTTGCGCGACAGGGCGCGCGCCGCCTTCGGAAAGAAGCCCTGCGCCAGGCACAGGCCCGCCACCAGGTAGCTGAGGCCACCGCGGTCCTTGTGCGGGATCGAGACGAAGGCTTCATCGCGCAGGGCGGCGATCGTCGTGCGCTCCAGGGCAGCAAGCGGCGAGGCCGACGACACGGCCACCACCAGCTTTTCCGCGTACAGTTCGCGCACGACGATGTTGGCGTGCTTGCGCAGGGTGGGCAGGCGCACGAGTCCCAGGTCGGCGCGGCCTTCCTCGATATCAAACGCCTGGTTTTCCGACGATCCCTTTGATACATCGAGCGAAACGCCGGGGAATTGCGCCAGCAGGCGGTTCAGCACGGCGCCGATGGCGGGCGTGAGGGTGACGGAACTCGAATGCAGCAGGCGGATGATGCCTTGCGCCCCTTGTTCCACGTGGCGTGTCTGGCGCACGGTTTCGTCGATGTCGTCGAGGATGCGTTTGGCCCGTTCGTAGAATACCTGTCCGGCCGGCGTGAGTTCGATATGGCGCGCGTCGCGCGTCAGCAGCAGCGCTTGCACCTCGCTTTCCAGTTCCTTGATCTGCCGGCTCAGGGCCGACTGCGCGATATATAACTTTTCCGCCGCACGCGAGTAGCTGCCCGCATCGACGACTTCGACAAAATAGCGGAACTGTTTGATGGAAATCAATCGTATGCCTTTTCGAGATCGGAGACTGCCTGATTTGATATTAGCCTTGCCCCGGCGTTCACGCTACAGTGGATTGATCTGCCGTCACTGCAAAGGAAAGACCATGCTGGAATTGCTCGGGGTACTGGGACTGCTCATCAGTATTATCGTAAAACTGATTTTCGTCCAGATCGGCGGGGCGGCCGAGGGCAAGGAGGACTAATATGCCAGCGTCGCTACATACGGTGCCGACAAGCTCAAAGCTTGCAGGCGGCAAGCTGGCGCGATCCCGTCCCATTCCGCCAGCGGCAAGCCCGCGCACTTGAGCGCCGCCTCGCGCGCCGTCCACGCCCGCGCCAGCGCCAAGGGCCGCTGTTCGGCGGGGCTGGCGGCCAGTTCCGCTACTACCTGCGGCCCCAGGTAATCGCGCGCCAGATTGAACCAGTCGGCAATATCCTGCGCGCGCATCACGTCGATGCCGACGGCGCCATGCAGGTGGACGGCAGCCAGCGAGATGCCCTCGTCATGGCTGAACGACAGGCTGGCTATACGTCCGGCCAGCAGCAAGCGGGGAGGGGCGCCCGGCGTCGATTCCACTGAAATCGCCTCGATGTCCAGGTTTCGCCATTGCGCCGCCGCCTCGCGTACGGCCTGGCGCAGGTGCGCGCGTGCTTCGATACGTGACGGCGGCGGCACGATGCCGATCGCCAGCACGCCGTCGCCCGACCAGAGCACCGTAAAATCCATCAGCTGCAATCAGCTACGCAAAGGCGCGGCCGGACATCCCGCCCAGTTGCTGCCGGCGGGGATGTGCTCGCCCTTCATCACCAGGGTCAACGGTCCCAGGCGCGCGTTGTCGCCCACCTTGGCGCTGTATAGCACGGAGCTGCGCGGGCCCATGTAGACGCGCTGGCCGATCTCCACGTGATCGATCTTCATCACGCGGTCTTCGAACAAATGCGTTTGCGGGCAGGTCAGCGCATTCAATTCGCTGTAGTCGCCGATATGCACGCAGTCGAATTCCGTGATGTCCGTCGTATCCATGTAGACGCCGCGGCCGATCTTGCAGCCGAACAGGCGGAAGGCCAGCGGCAGCCACGGCGTGCCGCGCAGGTAGCGCATGAAGTTGGGCACGGCGATGCCTTCGTACAGATTGGTCACGCCTTCCGAAATCCACACGAACGGCGTCCACATAGGCGCTGCATGCTTGCGGTAGCGTCCCAGCAGCAGCCACTTGAACAGCACGACCACCAAAAAATTGCCGATGCCGTAAGCCAGGCCGGCGATGGCCAGGTCGCCCACCACTTCGCCCCAGCGCCCGGCGCCCGCGATCGGCATCACGTCCAGCACCAGGGTATAGCCGACGGCGATCACCACCGCGTGCGGCGCGACGATGCGGAACGCTTCGATCAGGCTGCGGCCCAGGCGGCGCAGCATGGAAGGCTTGAAGGTCAGGTGCTCGGCAAAGCCGCTGACCTGTTCGCGCGCGGGCAAATGCATGGGGGGAGAGCCGAGCCAGGTGTCGCCGCCGTGCATCTGCTCATTGCGCGGCGCGTGCGTGTGCACGCCGATCAGCACGTGTTCGGGTAGCACGGTGCCGTCCGGGATGTAGCTGCCGTTGCCGACGAAGCTGCGGTGCGAGACGACGGTGGGGCGCATGGTCATCCAGCCGCCGTCGATCTGCTCGTCGCCCAGCATGACGGCGTCGGCGATGAAGGTGTCGTCGCCCAGGGTCAGCATGTCGGGCACCACGCCCAGCGCCGTGGAAATCTCCGCGCCCTTGCCCACCTTGGCGCCCAGCAGGCGGTACCAGTACGGCGCGTACACGGTGGCGTAAATGCCGTGCAGGACGTTCAGGCTCGATTCCTGGATATGGCTGACCAGCCACTTGGCGCAATACAGATTGCTGTGCACGGGCGAGCTGCCCGGCTTCAGGCGGGGCAGCGCGCCCCAGCGGATGGCGGCCGACAGCAGGGCCGTGAGCACGATCAGCACGGCGCTGGCGGGGAAGGCCAGCAGGAAGTAGCGGGCCAGCTGGGTCGTCACGTCGCGCCCCTGCAGCCACGGCATCATTTCACGTTCGTCGAACCAGTCGATCAGCACGAAGCTGGGGAAGACGGGCATGAAGAACAGCACGGCGATGAGGACCATGCCGAAGCAGAAGAACACGGTTTCGCCCGTCAGGCGCAGGCGTGAGACGGCGGGGCGCGGCGGCTGGCTGGCCCGGTCGTAGGGGCCGATGTCGCGCGCGGGCGATCCTGTCCACACGCGTCCGTCGGGCACCGCCGCGCCATCGGCCAGCGCCGATTGCCCCTCCAGGTGACCGAAGGCACCCACTTGCGTATTGCCTTCCAGGATAGCGTAAGAGCTGATGCAGGCATCGTCGCCGATGCGGATCCGGCCCAGCAGCAAGCGGCCCCGTTCCACCCTGGCGTTTTCAAAGTTGACGGCATTGCCCACGCTGACGTTGTCGCCGATGGACAGCAAGTCGGGCGCGCGCAGGGTCATCGAGCCGATGACCACTTCCTTGCCCACTTTCGCGCCCAGCGCGCGCAGCCACCAGCTGTTCAGCGATGAACCGCTGAGCAGATACGCGGGCGCCGATTCGACCAGGCGGTCGGCCAGCCACCAGCGGTAATACGTGACGCCCCAGAGCGGATAGCTGCCCGGTTTCAAACGCCCGGCGATCAGCCACTTGCCGGCAATCGCAATGGCAAATTCGGCCAGCGTCGCGAGCAAGAACACGCCGATCGAGGCGGCGATGGCGCGCGGCACGGTGTCGCCCGTGTCCCCCGTGAAGAAGTGGTAGGTGAAGAACGGCGCCATCCACTGCGCCATGCGCAGGGTGACGAGGCCCGGCACGGCCGCCGCCTGGGCCGCGCCGCAGATCCAGCGCTTCCAGGCCGACGGCGGCGTCCAATCCGCTTCCGGCGTGGCCAGCGCGGGCACTTCGTTCAAGATGGCGGCGATCTTGCCGATCTGCCGGTTCTGGTAAATGTCGCGCACCGTCATGTGGGCGTAGGCCGGATCGGCGCGCAGGCTTGATGCCAGGCGCGCGGCCAGGAAGGAGTGGCCACCGAGGTCGCTGAAGAAATCCAGCTGGCGCAAGATCGCCTGGCCGGGGAAAAGCTTGGCCAGGGCGGCGAACAGGGCCGCTTCGGCCGGCGTTTCCGGCACGTCCGATACACCCGCCTCGCCGGCCGGCGGCGCGGACAGGGGCATGGCTTTCAAGGCTTTCCTGTCGATTTTCCCGGAGGTCAGGCGCGGCATCAGCGGCAGCAATTCGAAACGGCCCGGCACCATGTAGGGCGGCAAATGCAGGTTCAGGGCCGCGCGCAGGGTTTTCGCCGCCAGGGCGTCCTCGGGCGCCTCGTCGCTGCCGACGATGTAGGCCACCAGCTGGTCGATGCCGTCATCCTTACGCAGCAGGACGGCCACCGTGCCCACGCCCGGCTGCTGCGCCAGCACGGCTTCGATCTCGCCCAGTTCCACGCGGAAGCCGCGTATCTTGACCTGGTCGTCGGCGCGGCCCAGGCACAGCACCTGGCCGTCCGCATCGATGCGTGCCAGGTCGCCCGTGCGGTACAGGCGCGCGTCGTCGTCGGTGCTCGCCCAGGGATTGGGCAGGAATTTTTCCACCGTCAGGTCGGGCCGGCCCAGGTAGCCCTCGGCCAGGCCGGGGCCGATGATGCACAATTCCCCCGTTTCGCCGCGCGCCAGCAATGTCAAGGGACGGTTTTCTCCGGACTCGGCCACCTGCAGCACCAGCAAGCCGTAGTTGGGCAGCGGCGTGCCGATGGTGACGGGTTCCCCGGGCCGCAAACGCGCCAGGCTGCACGAGACGGTCGCCTCCGTGGGGCCATAGGTGTTGAACATGGCGCGGCCCGGGCGCGACCAGCGCTCGACGAGCGATTCCGGGCACATCTCGCCGCCCAGGTTGATCAAACGCAAACTGGGCACTTCCTCGGCGAACAGGGCCAGCAGGGTCGGCACGGCGTGGAGAACGGTGACCTTGTTCTCGGCCAGCGCGCGCGGCAAGGCTTCCGGGTCGCCCGAAATCTCCTTCGGTCCCAGCCACAGGGTGGCGCCCACCAGGTAGGCGATCCAGATTTCCTCGAATGACATGTCGAAGGCGACGGAAAAGCCCTGATAGACGATGTCGCTTTGCGTCACTTCCAGCACGGCGTTTTCGCTGCGCAGGAAGTGGCAGATGCTGCGTTGATTGATCAATATGCCCTTGGGCTTGCCCGTGGAGCCGGACGTGTAGATTACGTACGCCGGGTGTTCGGGCAAGACTGTGCCGCGCGCGGGCAGCAGTTCGCCCGGCGCGGCGGGGGCCAGCAGGCTTTCCGCCGTCCACACGGGGCGCTGGACGCCGGCCTGCTCCAGGCGCGGCGCGAACTGCGCGCAGCTGACGACGCCGGCACCGTTGGCGTCATCGAGGCACACCTGCAGGCGCTCGACGGGCGTGTCTTCGTCGACGGGCAGCCAGGCGGCGCCCGCCTTGGCGATGGCCGCCTGCATCAGCAGCAAATGCGCGCCGCGCGGCAGCCACAGGCCGACGATGTCGCCGGGCTTGACGCCGGCCGCCACCAGGCGCGACGCGGCCAGGCCCGCTTGCGCATCGAGTTCGGCATAGCTGATGCGGCGTTCGCCGTCGATCAGAGCGATGTGTTCGGGACAGCGGCGGGCCGTCGCTTCCAGCAGGTCGGCCAGCACTTCCTCGTGCAGCAAATCCGGTCGCGGCGGGCCGTACAGGATGTCGGCGTGGGTGGACGGGGTGCCTGGACTGACTGCGGTGAAATCGTTCATGGATGACGCTTATCTGTAATGCTGTAGGAGGAATCTGCTGTGCTGCGCATGGTGCGCGGCACAGTTGATACATTACAGCACGCAAGGCATTTCAGCGTTGCAGAACGGGGAATTTTGTGGATCTTTCAGCAATTATGTGGCGGCAGGCTCAACTGCCATGATTACGGAATGTAAATTGCGGAAACATGGCGCCGATTTGCGCCAAAGTAGGCGCCGCCGGATAGCCGTGCAGGGGCCGGCCGGACAGCGCCGCATCGACGCAGCCGTCGGCGCGGAATTGCTGCAGCACGTAGTTGTCGACGCCTTTGGCGGCCAGGGTGGCGGCCAGGGCCAGCAGTTGTGCGTCCGGCAGCAGGTCGGGATGCGTCGTGGTGCGGCATTCGTAGGCGACGCCGCTGGCAAGGATGGCGTCCAGGCAGGCGCGCGCCGGGTCGCCGCTGCCGGCCACGCGGGTCACATGGCGATAGTCGGCAAACGGCGCCTTGATGTCGAAGCCGACCCAGTCGACCAGGGGCAGCACTTCCTGCAGGCGCTGCGGATAGATGCAGGCCGTGTGCAGGCCGATGCCGAAACCCAGCGCTTTGATGTCCAGCATGGCGCGCCCCAGCGCCGGGTCCATGCACGCCTCGCCGCCGCTGAAGACGACGGCGTCGACCAGGCCCACGCGGCGGCGCAGCCAGGTCAGAACGTCCTGCCACGGCATGGCGCCTGCCGGCGTGCGCGCCTGCAAGTGCGGATTGTGGCAATAGCCGCAACGCCAGGGGCAGCCCTGCACGAAGACCACGGCCGCCAGCTTGCCCGGGTAGTCGGTGGCGGAAAAGGGCGTCAGGCCGCCCACTTTCAACTCAGCCATGGCAGGCGGGCAGGCCTACCCGGGCGCTCGCTTCCGTAAAGTACTGGCGCTCGTGGAATTCGCCCTGCTTGCCGATGTTGAACGAGGCGACGGGGCGGTGGTAGCCCATCACGCGGGTCCAGATTTCGCAGCGCTGGCGTTCGGTGTCGAGCAGGGTGATGGCGGGAGTGAAGTCGGGACGTGCATTCATGGCGTTTCCTCAAGTGATGGAACAATGTGGGCCTGCTTGCGGGCGATCAGCTCCGCGTCGCAGGTGGGGCAGAATTCATGTTTGCCGGCCAGGTAGCCGTGGCGCGGGCAGATGGAAAACGTGGGCGTGACGGTGATATAGGGCAGCGAGAAGCGGCTCAGGGCGCGCTTTACCAGCTCGCGGCAGGCGTTCGCGTCGGACAGCGCTTCCGTCATGTACAAATGCAGCACCGTGCCGCCCGTGTACTTGCGCTGCAGCGCGTCCTGCAATTCCAGCGCCTCGAACGGGTCGTCCGTATGCCCGACGGGCAGCTGCGACGAGTTCGTGTAATACGGATTGTCCGGCGTGCCCGCCTGCAGGATGGCGGGATAGCGCTTGCGGTCTTCGCGGGCGAAGCGGTACGTCGTGCCTTCGGCCGGTGTCGCTTCCAGGTTGTACATATGCCCCGTCTCTTCCTGGAATTGCACCATGCGGGCGCGCACGTGGTCGAGCAGGCGTATCGCCAGCGCATGGCCCTCGGCGGACGTGATGTCCCAGGCGTCGCCGCTGAAATTGCGGATCATCTCGTTGATGCCGTTCACCCCCAAGGTGGAAAAGTGGTTGCGCAGGGTGCCAAGGTAGCGCTTCGTGTACGGGAACAGGCCTTGCTGCATCAATTCCTCAATGGTGCGGCGCTTGATTTCCAGGCTGCTCTTGCCCAGTTCCAGCAGGCGGTCCAGGTCCGCCATCAAGGCTGGTTCGTCGCCGCGCCACAAATGGCCCAGGCGCGCGCAGTTGATCGTCACCACGCCCAGGGAACCCGTCTGCTCGGCGGAACCGAACAGGCCATTGCCCCGTTTCAGCAGTTCGCGCAAGTCCAGCTGCAAGCGGCAGCACATGGAGCGGATCATGTTCGGCTTGAGCTCCGAATTGATGAAATTCTGGAAATAGGGCAGGCCGTAGCGGGCCGTCATCTCGAACAGGCGTTCCGCGTTTTCGCTATGCCAGTCGAAATCCTCGGTGATGTTATAGGTGGGGATGGGAAAGGTGAAGACTCTGCCCTTGGCGTCGCCCGCCATCATGATCTCGATGTAGGCGCGGTTGATCATGTCCATTTCCGCCTGCAGCTCGCCATAGCTGAAGTCCATTTCCTGGCCGGCGATGACGGGAATCTGCTCGCGCAGGTCGTCCGGGCAGACCCAGTCGAAGGTGAGGTTGGTGAATGGCGTCTGCGTGCCCCAGCGCGATGGCACGTTGAGGTTGAAGATCAGCTCCTGCATGTACTGGCGCACGTCTTCGTAGCGCAGGCTGTCCTTGCGGATGTAGGGCGCCATGTAGGTGTCGAAGGAGCTGAACGCCTGCGCGCCGGCCCACTCGTTTTGCAGGGTGCCGAGGAAGTTGACGATCTGGCCGATGGCGCTCGACATGTGCTTGGGCGGGCCCGATTCGATCTTGCCCGGCACGCCATTCAAGCCTTCGTGCAGCAGGGTGCGCAGCGACCAGCCGGCGCAATAGCCGGCCAGCATGTCGAGGTCGTGGATGTGCAGCGCCGCTTCGCGGTGCGCGGCGCCCACTTCCGGCGGATACACCTGGTCCAGCCAGTAGTTGGCGATGACCTTGCCCGACACGTTGAGTATCAGGCCGCCCAGCGAGTAACCCTGGTTGGCGTTGGCGTTGACACGCCAGTCGCGCCGGTCCAGGTATTCATTGATGGACGCGGCGACGTCGACCTGGCCGCGCATGGATGGAACTGCATTTGTCGTCATGAAACCTCCAATAAACACAACATGCGGTGTTTTAATGGAGATTAATCACTAAATATAGTGGCGTCAAAGGGCGCGTGCAGTTGCGTGGCGAATCCTTGATGCAGGTGAAAAATACACCTCAGCCGGTTTTGTTCCAGCGCGTTTCGCGCAGGATCAGCCAGCTCGCGAAAAAGAACGCGGCGCCGCAGGCGGCGATGCTGGCGATGGAGGCGGGCAGCACGTGGGCCCAGATTTCCAGCGGCGAGTAGGTGCTCCAGCTGGCCACGCGCGCGTCGAAGGTGACGTAATTGGCCAGCAGCCAGTAGATGGCCAGCAGGCCCGTGCAGATGGCGGCCTGACGCAGCAGCGGCAGTTGGCGGCGCGCGAACACGGCCAGCAGGAACAGCAGCAGCACGCCCGGATAGGCGCCCAGCACTTCGGGCGACAGCACGGAGATGGTCCCCGCGTCATAGCCATCGGCCGGGCCGGCGCACTGTACTTGCAGCGCGGTGAGGAACAGGGTCAGAAGAAAAATCAGCAGCGGTTTGCGGGTCATGGCGGGCAATCGAAGAGGGAGAAAAGGGGGGGCATTTTACAGCCAGGTCAAGCAAGTTGAAGGCGCGCCGGCCATGCATGCATTCCTTCACCTGCGTCAAGGACTGGGCGGCATGGGCGGGGCTATAGTCTGCACCCTGAGCCGATACAGGACTGTGAAATCATGATGCTTGAATCAACCACCGCCACCCGCGTGGCCGGACCGCTGGAACTGGTCTGCCCCGCCGGCAGCCTGCCCGCCTTGAAAGCGGCCGTCGACAATGGCGCCGACACCGTTTACCTGGGCTTTCGCGACGCCACCAATGCGCGCAATTTCGCCGGCCTCAATTTCGACGAGAAGGCCATTGCCGAGGGCGTGCGCTACGCCCATCAATATGGACGCAAGGTGCTGCTGGCGCTGAACACCTATCCGCAGCCGCACAACTGGGCCGTGTGGCGCAGCGCCATCGACCGCGCCGCGCAGGCCGGCATCGACGCCATGATCGTCGCCGACCCGGGCTTGATGGCCTACGCGGCCCAGCACCACCCGCAGCTGCGCCTGCACCTGTCCGTGCAGGGCTCGGCCACCAACTACGAAGCCATCAATTTTTACCACGAACATTTCGGCATCGCCCGCGCCGTGCTGCCGCGCGTGCTGTCGATGGCGCAGGTCGAGCAATTGATCAGCAAGACGGAAGTCGAGATCGAGGTCTTCGGCTTCGGCAGCCTGTGCGTGATGGTCGAGGGGCGCTGCGCGCTGTCCTCGTATGCGACAGGCGAGGCGCCGAACACCCACGGCGTGTGCTCGCCGGCGAAATCCGTGCGCTGGCTGGAAACGCCGAACGGCCTCGAATCGCGCCTGAACGGCGTGCTGATCGACCGCTACGCACCCGGTGAAAACGCCAGCTACCCGACCCTGTGCAAGGGGCGCTTCGAAGTCAACGACGAAGAGTATTACGCCATCGAGGAGCCGGCCAGCCTGAACACGCTGGCGCTGCTGCCGCAACTGATCGCCATGGGCGTGCGCGCCGTGAAGATCGAAGGGCGCCAGCGCAGCCCCGCGTATGTCGCGCAGGTGACGCGCGTATGGCGCGAGGCGATCGACGCCTGCCGCGAAGGCAATGCGCGCTACGCCGTCAAGCCAGGCTGGATGGCGGCCATGGACAAGCTGGCCGAGGGTCAGCAGCACACCTTGGGCGCGTATCACCGCTCCTGGAAATAGCAAAACCTGCTGCGCGTCCCGGGGCGCGGCCTGCGATGCTCACCGTGCTGGAGCACGGCTGCGCTTCTCGGCCCCGCCGCGAGCCGCTCGCTACGGTTTTGTCACTTTAAAAATATTGGAAAAGGCATGCTAAAACTCTCTTTGGGCCCCTTGCTGTACTACTGGCCGCGCGCCACCGTCTTCGAGTTTTACCAGCAGATCGCCGGCACCGCCGTCGATATCGTGTACCTGGGCGAAACCGTCTGTTCGCGCCGGCATGAGCTGCGCCTGGCCGACTGGCTCGATATTGCCGACATGCTGGCCGCCGCCGGCAAGGAAGTGGTGCTGTCGACGCAGGCGCTGATCGAGGCGGGCGCCGAACTGGCGACGCTGCGCCGCATCACGGGCAATGGCCGCTACAGCGTCGAGGCCAACGACATGGGCGCCGTGCACTGCATGGAAAAGGGAACGTCCTTCGTCGCCGGTCCCCATCTGAACCTGTTCAATGGTCCCAGCCTGCAACTGCTGGCGCGCCTCGGTGCGCGGCGCTGGGTGATGCCGCTGGAAATGGGGCAGACGGCGCTGGCCGAGATGCAGCGTCAGAAACCGGAAGGGCTGGAGACGGAGGTGTTCGCCTACGGCCGCATGCCGCTGGCGTTTTCCGCGCGCTGCTTCACGGCGCGCAACCGCAACCTGCCGAAGGACGATTGCGGCTACAGCTGCCTGGAAGAGCCGGACGGCCTGCTGCTGCGCACGCGCGACGAAGTGCCCTTCCTCGTATTGAACGGCACGCAGACGCAGTCGGCGCTCGTCTACAACCTGGTGCGCGAACTGGACGCCATGCGCGACATGGGCGTGTCGGTGGCGCGCATCAGCCCGCAGGCCATGCATACGGAACAGGTGATCGCCATCTTTGACCGTGCCCGCCGAGGGCAGGTCAGCGGCGTGGGCGCCCAGGCCCAGCTGGCGGCCTGCCAGCCAGCCGGCGCCTGCGACGGTTACTGGCACGGCCAGCCTGGCATGGAACAGCACGCCGCCCATTGAACGCCTCGAAAGGAAGCACCATGCAAGATCAACTGGAAAGATTGCCCGTCCCGGCCCCGGTTCCGGCCAAACCCGGCCTGAGCAAGCCCGCCATGTCGTACCGGCTGCCCGAACCGCTGGCCGAATTGCTGTCCAAGCTGCCGCCGTATCCCGCCTCCTGGCTGTTCGTGCAAGGCTTGAACCGCCTGCTGGCGCCGCAATTGCCCGACGACGTGCGGCGCAGCCTGGAAGGGCGCAGCTTGCGTTTGCGCCTGCTGGACGCGGGCATCGCCTTCGATTTCGAGTGGCAGGGCACGGTGTTCGTGGCCGAGCGCTATGTCGACGTGCCCGACCTGTGCATCGCCGCCAGCGTGCATGACTTGATGCTGCTGGCGCGGCGCCAGGAAGATCCGGATACCCTGTTCTTCAGCCGCCGCCTGAGCCTGGAAGGCGATACGGAACTGGGCTTGCTGTTCAAGAACACGCTCGACGCCATCGAATTGCCGCCGTTCGACCTGCAGGCGCTGGGACCGCGCCGCGTGCTCGCGCATCTGCGCGACCGGGGCGCGCGGGAAGGCTGAGCGGGGAATTGCCGGCAGGGCGTTCAGTGGCGGCAGTGGCCGCAGGCGCCGCTGCACGAGGCCAGCTGTTCCTCATCCGTTGCTTCGCCCATGAAGCCGGCGTCGTTGACGGCGGCCAGCAAGCGTTCCTGCGTGGCCAGCCGTTCGTCGAATTGCACCGTGGCGCCGTGGCGCGCCAGCGAGACGCAGACGGTGGCCACGCCCGTGACCGCCTCAAGCGCGCCCGTCAACCTGTCGGCGCAGCCTTCGTGATCCATTCCAATAATATTCAAGCGCGCTGTCTGCATGGGTTCCTCTTGTTTTTCAGATAAAAAAACAGCGTAGGCGAGGGGTGCGCATGCCGTCCAGAGCAGCACGCAGGATTTATTTTGTATTTGCGGTTTTATTGATCTGGATTAATTCCTGCCCCTCCAGTACTGCCTGAAACTGCTGTTGTTTTAAACACAGTTTCCCTATTCCAGTCGACAAGCGTACTCTGCTGCGTGATACTGTCATTCTGATAAGAACGCTGAGGAAAGCGCTGGAAAGGAGGGGCCATGCAGCGCCGCACCCTGCTCATGCTGGCCGGCCTGTGGCCGTTGGGCGCTGCCGCCGGCACGCCGCTGCCGCTCGTGTATCCGCGCCATCAGGCGCTCAATGATCCGCAGCAAGGTTATGTGACGGCCCTGCTGCAACAGGCGCTGGCCCGTTCGGGCCAGGCATATGCCTTGCGCCGCTCCGCACTGCGCATGGTGCAGGCGCGCGCCATGCAGGAAATCGCCACGGCGTCGGGCAGCGTCGATGTCGTCTGGGCCATGACGAGCCGGGAGCGCGAAGGCCTGTTCCAGCAACTGGCGGCGGGGCGCATCGACTACTTTCCCCGCTCCGTGATCGAGGCCCAAAGCGAGCTGGCCAGCCACGCGCAATTGCCGCTGGCGCTAAGTAATCCTCAGGAAATTATTGTAAATTTATGACGAACAGAACCGGATGCTATGCAAGGCGCCCGCTGCGACGCAGTGCGAGCACTGCTAGCAGCGGGCAACACAGCAGAGCGCCGGTTATGGAAGTCAGAAATCACAATAATTTATTGGGGGTTACTTAGACACCCATCTGGTCATCCGCTACCCGGCCGCGCTGTATTTTTTTGTCGGACGGCACCGGCCGGAACTGGCGCACCACATCGAAACGGGACTGGAGACCATGCTGGCCGATGGCAGTTTTGCGCAGCTGTTTCAGCGCCATTTCGGCCGCATGGCGGAGGCTTTGCAACTGCCCCATCGGTACCTGCTGGAGCTGGCCAATCCCGACTTGCCGGAAGAGACGCCGCTGGCGCGCAAGGCACTTTGGTATCGCCAAAAATATTACTAATAGTTTTGTTGATCTATGTCAAACAGCCGCCGCAATCGTGCGCAGGATGTTTGATGAAACGCAAAGCGAGTTCAACAGAACACCTGTTGACACTTATAAAATTTTCGCCGAACATAATTCCAATTTGCAACACTTTGCAATACTTTCCCAGCGAAAGCCGCCATGACGGCTGTCGCGTGGAAGCCGTGCGCCCGTTCAACAGCCAGCCGCCGCCAACCGCCGAGCGCTCTGTTTCCTTGTAACCATCCGTTATCTTTTCGAAGGTTCGCCCATGCTCGATTCGATCGCGTCGGTATTGCACCAGGTTCCGGAACTGGCCTTGTTCCTGGCGCTGGCCCTGGGTTACGCGGTAGGGCAAATACGCTTCGGTCCCATCCAGCTCGGTGGCGTGTGCGGCACCCTGATCGCCGCGCTGCTGATCGGCCAGCTGGGCATCACGCTGGACGCCAGCGTCAAGAACGTTTTCTTCATGCTGTTCATCTTTGCCCTCGGCTACGCGGGCGGTCCCCAGTTCTTTGCCAACCTGAATGCCAAGGGCTTGCGCCTGGGCATACTTTGCCTGATCGAAGTGGTGGTGGTGCTGGCGCTGGTGCTGCTGGCCACGCGTTTTCTCGGCCTGGACCAGGGCACGGCGGCCGGCATGATGGCGGGCGCGGCGACGGAATCGGCCGTCGTCGGCACGGCCACGGATGCGATCTCGAAGCTGGCCTTGCCGGCGGCCCGCATCGCCGAGCTGCAAGCGAACGTGGTCACCGCGTATTCCATTACCTACATCTTCGGCCTGATCGCCATCGTCATCGTCACCAGCCAGGTTTTTCCGCTGTTGCTGCGCGTCAACCTGCGCGAAGAAGCCGATAAATTGTGGGAAAAGATGGGCGGCGCGCAAACCGACGGCGATGGGGTGCAGGCGACGCCGGAAATGGTGGGCCGCGCCTACCGCATCAGCCGGGGGGGCGGGCGCCGCCTCGATGCCTTGCAGCATATTTTTGCGGGCCGCGCCAGCATCACGCGCGTGCGCCGGCACGGCAAGGTACTGGCACTGGAACCGGCATTGCGCCTGCGCAACAATGATGAGGTGCTGGTGATCGGCCACCGTCCCGCGCTGGTGGCGGCCGAAGCCGTCCTGGGTGAGGAATTTGCCGATACGACGGGCTTGAACATGGCCGTTTCCGCCGTCGAAGTGGTGCTGCAGCAAGCCGCGCTGGTGGGCCAGCCCTTGCGCCAGCTGGCCTTGCCTTCCGGCGTGCACGTGGCGGCCGTCGTCCGTGGCGAGCACAGCATGCCGCCGCTGCCCGACCTGGCCCTGCAGCGCGACGACGTGCTGCGCCTGTATGGCACGACGGAAGGACGCGAGCTGAACACGGCGCTGGCCGCCATCGGCAAGCGCGTGCCCACGGGCGAGCGCAGCAATATCGTCTACGCCAGCATCGGCATCGTGCTCGGTGTGTATATCGGCGGCTTTACCGCCAGGCTGGGCGGCATTCCGTTTTCCCTGGGCACGGGCGGCGGCGCCTTGCTGACGGGCCTCGTGTTCGGCTGGTACCAGGCGCGAAAACCTGGCATGCCGGGCATCCACCCCAGCGCGCTCGACATGATGAAGGATATCGGCCTGGCCACCTTCATCGCCTGCGTGGGCCTGGCGTCGGGACCGCAGGCGATCGACCTGATCCGCCAGTACGGCCTGTCGCTGCCCTTGATGGGCGTGTTGATCGCCGTCATCCCCGCTTCGATTTCCTTGCTGGTAGGCCACTTTTTCCTGAAGCTGGAAGCGCCCGTGCTGCTGGGCGCCATCGCCGGCCAGCAGTGCAGCACGCCGGCGCTGTCGGCCGTGCAGAACGCGGCCGGCAATTCCACGCCCTTGCTGGGCTACACAATCACCTATGCGATCTCGAACGTGGTGCTGCCCCTGCTGGGGCCGCTCATCGTGGCCCTGGCCGGCTCGGTGCACGCATAAGCTGCCCGCAAGGGCGCACGCAGTAAAGAATTCCTTCAACATGAAAGGCGGTCAGCATGGAATGGTTGCACGAGTTATTCAAGAAGTCGCCTGAAATTGCCTTGTTTCTCTCCCTGGCAGTGGGTTACTACATCGGCAAGATCAAGTTCGGCTCGTTCCAGCTGGGCGGGGTCGCCGGTTCACTGCTGGTGGCGGTCCTCGTCAGCCAGGTGGGCGTGGCCATCGATCCCGGCGTCAAGTCGGTGCTGTTTGCGCTGTTCATCTACGCGGTCGGCTATGAAAGCGGGCCGCAGTTCTTCAATTCCCTGGGCCGCCAGTCCGTGCGCGAAATCATCCTGGCCGTCGTGCTGGCCGTGACGGCGCTGCTGACCGTGGTCATCATGGCCAAGGTGTTCGGCCTGGACAAGGGCCTGGCGGCCGGCGTGGCGGCGGGCGGCTTGACGCAGTCGGCCATCATCGGCACGGCCGGCGATGCGATCACCAAGCTGGGCCTCGCGGCCGACGAGGTGGCGCGCCTGCAGGGCAACGTGGCCGTCGGCTATGCCGTCACCTATGTGTTCGGCTCGTTTGGCGCCATCATCGTCTGCGTCAACATCTTGCCCAAGCTCATGGGGCGCACCATCCGCGAAGATGCGATCAAGGCGGAAACGGCGCTGCAGGCGGGCGTGCAGGTGCTGGGGCCGGGCCAGACGCCGGCCGCGCCCGACTTGATCGGCCGCATCTATGCCGTGGGGCCGGGCGCCGGCCGTACGGTGGCGGAAATCGAAAGCGCCAATCCGAACACGGCGATTACCATCGAGCGCGTGAAGCGCAATGGCCAGATCATCGACGTCAGCCCGGACCTGGTGCTGGCAGCCGACGATATCGTGCTGCTGGTAGGCCGCCGCGAAGCGATGCTCAGCGTGTCTTCCCAGCTGGGCAAGGAATTGCATGCCGTCGAAGGCATGGAACTGGTGATGCAGCGCCGCGACATGGTGCTGACCAACAAGGCTTACCACAACAAGACGGTGGGCGAAATCCGCAGCGCGACAGCGCCAGGCGTGCGTCACGGCATCTTTGTCGTGCAACTGAGCCGCATGGGCAAGATCCTGCCCATGCAATCGGAAACCGTCGTGCAGACGGGCGACGTGGTGACCATCTATGGCGCCGAGCAGGACGTCAAGCGCGTGGCGGCCGAAGTGGGCTATATGATCGTGCCGAGCGCCAAGACGGACTTCGTCTACATGGGCGCCGGCCTCGTCGTCGGCCTGCTCGTGGGCTTGCTGGTGGCGCGCATCGGCTCGATTCCGCTGACCCTGGGCAGCGGCGGCGGCGTGCTGCTGTCGGGCCTCGTGTTCGGCTGGTTCCGCGCCAAGCGCCAGACGTTTGGCTACATGCCCAGCGGCGCCGTGCAAATCCTCAAGGACCTGGGCCTGGCCGGCTTCGTTGCCGTCGTCGGCCTCACGTCCGGCCTGCAAGCCGTGCAAACCGTGCGCGAACACGGCCTGACCCTGTTCGGCGTGGGCGTGGTGGTGACCATCCTGCCGATGATTTTGACCATGCTCATCGGCCGTTACATCTTGCGCTATGACAACGTGGCCATCTTTGCGGGCGCCTTGTCCGGCTCGCGCAGCGCCAATCCCGCGTTCGGCGAAGTGCTGAACGCGGCGCAAAACTCGATTCCCACCGTTCCCTTTGCCATCACCTATGCCTTGGCCAACGTTTTCCTGACCTTGCTGGGGCCGCTAGTCGTGGCCTTCGTCTGAGTCAGCGAGTATCCGTACTATCCAGGCCGCCCGCACGGGGCCTCCTCACTTGTCTAATAAGGAGTAGCAGAAATGGATTTCAGTAACCCAAGCAAACTCGCCCTGTTGAGTCCCTTCGAATTGAAGGATGCGCTGATCCAGACGGCCAAGCAAAGCAACCGTCTGATGCTCAATGCGGGCCGCGGCAACCCGAATTTCCTGGCGACCACGCCGCGCCACGGCTTCTTCCAGTTCGGCCAGTTCGCGATGACGGAGGCGGAACGCTCCTACGTGTACATGGAGGGCGTGGGCGGCTTCCCCACGCGCGAGGGCATCGAGGCGCGCTTTGAAATCTTCGTGCGTAAACACGAAGGCAACCCGGGCGCGCATTTCATCGAGGCGGCCGTATCGTATGTGCGCGACCAGCTGGGCCTGAGCGCGGGCGACTTCATCTATGAAATGTGCGAAGCCATTCTCGGCTGCAACTATCCCGTGCCGGACCGCATGCTGCGCCTGTCCGAGAAAATCGTCGGCCAGTATATCCATCGCGAAATGATCGGCGAGCACCCGTTCGTCGGCAATTTCGACATGTACGCGGTCGAGGGCGGCACGGCGGCCATGACCTATCTGTTCGCCAGCCTGAAATCGAACCACATCATCCAGGAAGGCGACACCATCGCCCTGGGCATGCCGATCTTCACGCCCTACATCGAGATTCCGCAGCTCAATGATTACAAGCTGAACACCGTGCATATTGATGCGCCGCAATCGAACAATTGGCAATTCACAAAGAAAGAGCTGGACAAGCTGCTGGACCCGAAAGTGAAAGCTTTCTTTCTCGTCAACCCCAGCAATCCGCCATCCGTCAAGATCGACGACGAGACCCTGGAATACATCGCCAAGATCATCAAGAAGCGCCCGGACCTGATCATTTTGACCGATGACGTGTACGGCACCTTCGCCGACAATTTCGTCTCGCTGTTTGCCATTTGCCCGTTCAACACCATCCTCGTGTATTCGTTCTCGAAATATTTCGGCGCGACGGGCTGGCGCATGGGCGTGGTGGCCACGCACGAAAACAATATCCTGGACGAAAAGATCGCCAAGTTGCCGGAAACCGTCAAGAAGCAGCTCGACGCGCGCTACCACTCCATCACCACGGAGCCGCGCAAGCTGAAATTCATCGACCGCCTGGTGGCCGACAGCCGCACCGTGGCGCTGAACCACACGGCCGGCCTGTCCACGCCCGTGCAGGCGCAGATGACTTTGTTCTCCTTGTTCTCGCTGATGGATGAAGAGCAAAAGTACAAGCAATCGATGAAACATATCGTGCTGCGCCGCAAGCAGGCGCTGTACCGCGAACTGGGCTTGCCGATGGTGCACGACGCCAATTCCGTGCGCTACTACCATTTGCTGGACATGGAATCGCTGGCCGCGCAAATGCATGGCGAGGAATTCTCCCAGTGGCTGCTGAAAAAACTCAAACCGAACGAAGCGCTGTTCCGCCTGGCCGAGGAAACGGGCGTCATCCTGCTGCCGGGGCGCGGCTTCGGCACCACGCATCCGTCGGGGCGCGTGTCGCTGGCCAACCTGAACGAATACGACTACGCCAACATCGGCCGCGCCATCCGCGGCATGGCGTCCGAGTTCTTTGCCGTGTTTGAAAAGGAAAAGGGCGGCAAGAAGGCCAAGAAGTAAGCCGCTAGAAGCTTAGGCTGAGTAAACGGGCGCCCCGCATGAGGCGCCCGTTTTTGTCTGTCAGCTTGCGTAACCAATAGTGCAGGCTGGAATAGACATCCATGGATATAATTGCTATTGTGAAAGTATAAACATGGCAACCCCGTGCTTTCCCCTCATTCATTGACTGGACGCTACATGGGCAGATTGCAAGGACACTTATCATTATTGCTGGCGGGCGCGCTGGGCGCGGCCATGCCCGCCCTGGCGGAACCGCTGACATTTAACGAAGCGCTGCAGCAGGCGGCCAAGGCTTCGGGCACGGTGCAGGGCGCCGCGCTCGACGTGCGCGCGAAAACCCTCAAGGCCGAGGCGTTGTCGAACATCGACGGTCCCTCCGTGGACTTGACGGCGTTTCGCGGCCGCCTGTCGACGGACTTGAACATCGATACGAGCGGCTTGTCTGGCGTGGTGGGCGGCATCGAATCCGTGCTGCCGTCGATTCCCGGCTTGCCCAAGCCACAGATTCCCAATTCCCTGAGCCGGGAAGTGGTGACGGACCTGACCTCGTTCGGCTTGCTGGGCATGTGGCCCATCTACACGGGCGGGCGCCTGGACGCCGTCAAGGGCCTCGCTTCGAGCCTGACCCTGGCCGCGCAGGCCGAGCGCGCGGAAGCGGAAGAGCAACTGGCCACCCTGGTGGCGCAGCGCTATTTCCAGTTGCTGCTGGCCAAACGCGTGGTGGCCGTGCGGGCTGAAGTGACGGCCGGCGTGACGCAGCACCAGCGCGACGCGGCCCGGCTGGAAAAGGGCGGCCTGATTTCGCGCGCGGAACGCCTGCGTGCCGACGTGGCCCTGGACAGCGCGCGCAGCGACGAGGCGCAGGCGCGCAGCGACGAGGAAATCGCCCAGGTGGCGCTTGACCGTTTGCTCGCCGTCAATACGCAAGTGCTTCCCAGCACGCCTTTGTTCGTCAACAGCTTGCCCGTGGGTACTTTGCAATCGTTCATCAGCACGGGCATGCGCGAAAATGCGAACTGGAAAAAGATCGACAGCAAGCGCGTGCAGGCCGAGCAAGCCCTGAAGCTGCATGGCAAGGAATACGCGCCCACGGTGTTTGCCATCGGTAATTACAATTTGAATCGCGGCAATGAAAAACTCGTGCGTTCGAACTGGGCCATCGGCCTCGTCGTGGCCGTGCCGCTGGTGCACCGCATCAACACGGGCAAGATGATCGCCGCCGCCAAGCTGGACCAGGAGCGCGTGGAAGTGGTGGCGCGCCAGGCCGAGCGCGACATTCCCACGCTGATCGAAAAGAACTGGCGCGCGCTGGAAAACGCGCGCATCCAGTACCTGTCCACGGCCTCGTCGGTGGAACTGGCGCGCGAGAATATCCGCTTGCAAACAGTTGCCTTCCAGCAAGGGCAAGTGACGTCGCTGGAAGTGGTCGACGCGCGCCTGAACCTGGCGAAGATCGAGACCCAGCGCGCGCAGACGGCCTATAACTACGTGATGGGGCTGGCGCAATTGCTGGAAGCGACGGGCGAGACGCAGCGCCTGGGCAGCCTGGCCGCCGCGGCCGATATCCAATTACCTGTGGACAAATAATAATGAGTACTTCCAAAAAACCATTGGCCATAGTCGCCACTGTCATCGTTCTGGGCTTCGTGGGCTGGGGCTTGTACCAGGCGTTCCAGCCGCAGCGCCTGCCTTTGCAGGGACAGATGGATGCGCAGGAAGTCAATGTGTCATCGAAAGTGCCGGGCAGGGTGGGCCAGCTGTACGTCAAGCTGGGCCAGACGGTGCCAAAAGGCGAGCTGCTGTTTCAACTGACGAGTCCGGAAGTGGATGCCAAGGTCGCGCAAGCGACGGCCGCCACGCAGGCAGCCGATGCCGTGGCGCAAAAGGCGCAAGCGGGTGCGCGGCCCGAGGAAATTGCCGCCGCGAAAGCGAACTGGGAGCGGGCGCAAACGGGCGCCACCATCGCCAAGACCACGTATACCCGCGTCAACAATATGTACGAGCAAGGCGTGATTGCCCAGCAGAAACGCGACGAGGCGCAGGCGCAATGGCGCGCCGCCGACCAGCTGGCGCAAGCGGCCCGCGCGCAATATGACATGGCGCAAAAAGGCGCCCGTCCGGAAGACAAGACGGCCGCCGCCGCGCAGGCGCGCCAGGTGGGCGCCGTGCTGACGGAAGCGCAGATCGCCCTGGCCGAAACGAAGATCGCCGCGCCCGTGGCCGGGCAGGTCAGCAAGATCCAGATACAACCGGGTGAACTGGCGCCGCAAGGTTTTCCGGTAATCACTTTGGTGAACCTCGACGACGCCTGGGCCGTGCTGCAGGTGCGCGAAGATGAAATGGCCGCGTTCGCCATGGGCAGCACGCATACGGCCAATGTGCCGGCGCTGAAACAGCAAGTGAGCTTCAAGGTCAGTTCCGTGGCCGTGCTGCCCGATTTTGCCACGTGGCGCGCGGCGCGCCCGGGCGGCACGGATTTGCGCACGTTTGAAATCCGGCTGCGTCCCGCCATCAAGGTCGAGGGTTTGCGTCCGGGCATGTCGGTCGTGTTTCCACCGCTCTGATACGCGATGAACGAAGCGGATAAGGGGCCGGTTTCAGCGCTGGCGCGCGAGTGGGCGCGGCTGCGCGGCGATTTCTGGGATCTGGGCATGCTCAGCTGGATTCCCGTCGTGCTGTGCGGCATGCTGTGGCTGGTGTTTTCCGCCGGCATCGCGCGCGACTTGCCCATCGTCGTCATCGATAACGACAACTCCACCCTGTCGCGCCAGCTCACGCGCTGGCTCGACGCTTCGCCCGGTGTCCAGGTGGCGGCGAAAGTGGCGTCCAGCGACGAAGCCCTGCATCGCTTGCGCGAACGCACGGCGTACGGCTACCTGCTGATCCCGAACGATTTCGAACAGAAACTGCTGGGCGGCCGCCAAGCCACCGTGCAATGGCTGTACAACGCGCAGTTTTCCTCGCACGCAGGCGCCTTGCTGCGCGACGTGCGCACGGTCAGCACGACCTTGTCGGCCGGCATCGAGATGACGGCGCGCGTCAAGAAGGGTATGTCGGGCGTGCAGGCGGCGGCCCAGTTCGAACCGATACGCACGACACTGAACAGTTTATATAACGAGAACATCAGCTATGAAGCGTTTCTGACGCTGGCCCTGATGCCGGCCATGCTGCAGATTTTCATCGTCGTCGCCGTGGTCACGAGCATCGGGCGTGAGTTGCGCGACGGCACGGTGCCGCAATGGCTGGCCTCGGTCCATGGCAGCTGGCTGCGCGCCGTCGGCGCCAAGCTGCTGTTTCCCGTGATCGCCTACTGCGCGCTGGCGCTGCTGTACTTGCTGTTCTTCAGCCTGGCGCGGGGCTGGGCCGTGGCGGGCAGCTTGCCGGCCTTGCTGCTGAGCATGCTGCTGCTGGTGCTCGCGTATTGCGGCCTGGCAACCTTGCTGATCGCCGCCACGCTATCCCTGCGCCTGGCCTTGTCGGGCGCGGCATTTATTACCGCACCGGCCTTCGCGTTCGCGGGCCAGGCTTTCCCCTTGATGGCCATGCCGGCGCCGGCGCGCGCCTGGGCGGAAGCCTTGCCGCTCACGCATTATCTGCAATTGCAAACGAAATACTGGCTGGCCGGCGCGCCGTGGCGCTATGGCGTGCAGGAAATGTTGATACTGGCCGGTTTTGCCCTCGGCTGCGGCGCCGTGGGCGTATTCCTGCTGGCGCGCCGCGCGAATGCGCCTGCCGCCTGGGGGCGCGCATGATGTGGAGCGCCTTTCTCGCCACCTGGCGCGCCATGCTGACGGACAAGGGCGCGCTGACCTTGCTGTTTGTCGGCGGCATCATCTATTCCTTCTTCTATCCCTTGCCATACTCGACGGAAATCGTCCAGCGCGTGCCCGTGGCGGTCGTCGACCAGGACCGCAGCGCCATGTCGCGCCAGCTGACGCGCTTTGCCATGGCCCATCCCTCATTGCAGGTGATCGCCGTCACGCCGGACTTGCCCGTCGCGCAGGATTTATTGTGGCGCGACAAGGTCATGGGCGTGCTGATCCTTCCCGACGGCTTGCAGACGGACGTGCTGGCCGGCCGCGCCGCCCACGCGCAGGTGGCGGGCAATGGCTTGTATTTGATGCTCAACAAGGTGGCCTTGAATGGCCTGGCCGAAGTGGTGGGCACGGTGTCGGCCGGCATCGAGTTGAAACGCCTGGGCGCGGGCACGCCGTCCACCATCCAGGCCAACCAGCAGCGCTCGCCCATCGCCTTTGACGCCGTGCCCTTGTTTAACGTCAAGGAAGGCTATGGCGCGTATGTCGTGCCGGGCGTGGCGACCTTGATCGTGCAACAGACCTTGCTGATCGGCATGACCATGCTGTTCGGTACCTGGTATCAGCGCAAGAGCTTCCCGTTGGCAGGCCGGCGCACGGCGGGCGGCTATGCGGGCATGCTGCTGGCGTTTGCCTGCGTCGCCTTTCTCAACTGCTGCTATTTCTTCGGCTTCGTCTTCTGGTTCCAGGATTACCCCCGTGGCGGCAACTTTGGCGGCATGCTCTTGCTGCTGGTGCTGTTCTCGCTGGCGGAAGCGGCCTTCGGCATGCTGCTGGGCATGCTGTTCCGCACGCGCGAGCGGGGCACGCAGCTGATGATCGCCACCTCGATGCCCGTGCTGTTCCTGGCGGGCCTGACCTGGCCCGTGTCGTCCATGCCCGTCGTGCTGCAATGGCTGCGCTGGCTGCTGCCGTCCACGGCCGGCATCCAGGGCTTTGTTGCGCTCAATCAAATGGGTGCCTCGCTGCATGAAATCCGCCATGAAGTGGCGGGCTTGCTGGCCTTGCTGCTGGCCTGCGTGGCGCTGGGCTGGTGGCGCTGGCGCAAGCTGGAGGAAACGGTTGTTGATTTGAACAAGGCGTAGTGGGAACGATATGCAATAATTTCGTTTCCCTCACGTTGCCTGTACATTATGTCAGCCTTTAACTTGTTCCAGCGTCTTTCACAAGCCCCCACCAAGCCCAAGTCCGCGCCCGTTGCGCGGCAGTTCGACGTGGCGGACCTGTACCAGGGCCCCATCGCGCTGGGAGCGGAAGGCGAGGCGCAAGCGCGGCCTTTCGATGAAAAGCTGCGCCAGGCGTATTTCTGGATCGTCAACCACGCCATCATCAGCCCCCACTACGACATCGAGTACAACGACGGCCCGTCGCAGACCTACTCCGTGGGCGACAGCCGCCGTACATTGAATTTGCCGTCGGCACAAAGCTATTCCAGTTTTATTTTGCTGCCGCTGCTGACGTTTGCCACGCGCCGAAAATGCCTGTTCGTCGGCGGGCCGGGGCGGGGCAAGACGGCCAGCGCCTTGCTGATGGGCGTGCTCGCCGGTTCCACCGTCAAGGAGGTGAAACGCGCCATGCAGCACGGCCACCCGCAGATGACGGTGGCCGATTTGCTGGGCAATCCGCTGCCGGCGGACCTGGTCAACGCGCAAAGCATGGACGATATCCGCATCGCCTGGCGCGCCTGGCTGGGCATGCGCGTGAAGATCGTCGATGAATACAACCGCATCCCCACGCGCACGCAAAGCGCGCTGCTCACCGTCATGGGCGACAATTACGCGGAAGTGCTGAACCATATCTATGAATGCCCGGAAGCGGCCTGGTATCTGACGGCCAACGACGACCAGGGCGGCGGGACCTACCAGGTGATCGAGGCGCTGCGCGACCGGGTCGACGTGACGGTGCAGGCGCTGGCCTTCAATCCGCGCTTCCTGAATGAACTGCTGCTGCGCGTGGAAGAAAACGTGCGCCCCGAAGAGCTGGTGCCGCCCGATATCATCTTCACGGAAGGGGAGGTCGACCAGATCGGCGAGGCGATCCGCCAAGTGGGCATACCCGACGCCGTGCGCCGCCGCCTGGAATTCTTTGCCAGCCAGTTCGAGCTGTTCGAGACGGCCGGTGGCCAGTTCGAGTACATGACCAAGGATACGGCCCGCCTGGCCGGCGCCGACCGTGGCGCCGCGCAGGCGGCCGACAATGGGCGCGACCGTTTGAAGGATCTCGGTTGCCAGACCTTGAACGGCATCTCCGTGCGCACCCTGATGGCGCTCATGATCTACGCCAAGGCCATGGCATATTTTCGCGGCAATGGCGAGGTGGCGCTGGAAGACTTGCGCCAGGTACTGCCCTTCGTCCTGCACAACAAGCTGCAGCCGGACCCGGACGCGCCGTTTTTCGCGCTGCCGGAAAACGCCGCCTACCGCAGCGACAGGCTGGGCTGGCTGCGCCGCCTGTTCGACCTGTCCAACGATGAATTCAACCGCCTGGACCTGGACCGCGACGATCCCGTGGGCGCGCTGTCGGCCGAATTCGACCTGGGCCTCGACGGCGTCAGCGAGCGCGAAACCCTGGCGCGCCTGAACCGCATCGAAAAGCTGATCGGCGAACGTACGAAAGGGCGCAAGCTGTACGGCCCCCTGTACGACGATTTGCTCAAGCTCAAATACCTGCATCAGCGCTATACCAATTACCGCAGCTGGCTGCGTTCGCAATGAGCGTCCTGCACTGTCAAGGCTTCCTGGAAGCGCTGGTGCTACTGAATGGTGAAGCCAGCGACCTGTGCGCCAGCTACGAATTATCACGCCTGCCCGATGCGCCGGACCTTGCCACGGCGCTGGGCTTGCGCGTCGAGGATTATGCCTTGAACGTCATAGCACCCGCACGCGACTTGCCGGCGGCCTTGTGGCATATCAAGGCGGCGCCGTGCGCACGTGCGCAGCTGGAACAGGTGTGCCAGCGCTGGTTTTTCTCGTCGCGGCACATGCAGGCGGCGCCGGCCGGCCGCTTCCGCGCGCAGCTGGTGGCCGCGTTCACAGAGTCGCTCGACGAGGCGCTGGGCGGTTTTTCGCCGTACGCCGTGACGATGACACCGCCCGCCGGTTTCTGGTACGCGATCCACTGGGACGAGATCGCGTTCGAGCGTGATGGCGAGCGCTATCTGCTGCACTTTTCGCACAGCGACTGACGGGCCTCGATGATCTCTCCTGCCTTTGCTTCGATCCTTGCCAGCGGCCGCGCCCAGTTCAATGCGCGCGCACTGGAAGCGCGCCGGCGCTTTCCCGCGCTCGACATGGCCGCCTTCGGCGCCTTTTTGCGCGACGGCGTCGATCCGCTGGTGGTCGCCGTGGCCGCCGCCGCGCCTGAGCGCGTGGGCGGCGCGACCCTGGCCGCCTATGATATGGCATTGGAACTGGTGGGCCACGGCCTGGCCGGTCCGGCCGCAAAAAACCCGTTCCTGAACACCGTCTGGCGCGAGCTGGCGCCGCAGTTTGCGCCGCTGCTGGCGACGGCCCCCGTCGAGGTGCTGGGTATGCTCAGCAACGCCGCCGTCCACATCGCCTCCGTGGCGGGCGCGCGTCCCGCGCAGTGGCAGCGCGAGCTGGCCGCCCTGGCGCCGCAGATCGCCACGCTGGCGCAGCTGCGCGCAGTGGGCCAGGTGCTGGCCTGGCGCGCGGGCGTCGCGCATTTCCGCCTGGGCGCGCTGGCTGCCGCCGATACCTTGCCGCCCGCCTTGGCGCTGGCCGCCTTCGATGAACCCGGTGCGCAATGGCCGCAGGTGCATGCGCAGTTGCTGGGCAATCCGTGGCGCGGCAATACGGAGGGCAGGGAGTTCGGCAGCTTCACAGGCCTGGGCGGCGCTTTCGGCACGCCGCCGCAGGTGCGCGCCACGCCGGATGGATTTGTCGTGCGCAGCGCCGAGCGCCATTACCTGCTGGTGGCCGACGCCTATGGCGCCGTGCTGCATGGCGCCACGGCGCAGGAGTTTGAGCAGGCGCAAACGGGCATGCCGGCGTCCGTGCGCGTGGATGGCGCCAGCGTGCAGATTGGCGCGCGCCGCATCGAACTCGATGTGCCGGCCGGCGACATCGCCCTTGCCGCCAATGCGAGCACGCTGGCCGTCACCTCGCCCTGGACGCATGCGATTCGCCTGCTGCCGCTCGCATGAAGAACGATGCCGACACCGCGCTGATCGAGGCCTGGCGCGCCGCCTGGCCCGAGGCCCTGGCCGTATGGAGCAAATTTACGCGCCTGCGCGACCCCAGCCTGTGCGCCAGCCGCGTCGAGGCCAGCAAGCAGGGCTTGTCCGGCAGCTTCGCCATGATCCGTTTGCTGGACCAGAGCGTGGTGGTGGATCTGCCGCTGGTGACGGAGCTGGGACTGGACGACTATGCGCTGGAAATCCTCGCGCATGAAATCGGCCACCATATCCTCGCGCCGGGCAGCGCCGGCGACCAGTTCCGTTTGCTGGCGCGCATGCGCCGCGCCTTGCCCACCCTGGAGCAGCACGCGCCCATGGTGGCCAATCTGTACACGGACCTGTTCATCAACGACCGCTTGCAGCGCCAGGCGAATCTGCGCATGGCCGACATCTACCGCAAGCTGCAGCAGGGACGCGAGGTGCAAGCGGACGCCAAAAGCGGCGGCGTGTGGACTTTGTACATGCGCATCTATGAAAACCTGTGGCAGCTGGAAAAGGGAGAGCTGGGCGGAGCAGGGGCTGAGAACGAGGCCGACGAACGCCTGGACACGGATGCCTGGCTGGGCGCGCGCCTGATACGCGTGTATGCGAACGACTGGATGCTGGCGGCGGGCCGCTTCGCCACCTTGCTGCTGCCCTACCTGGTCGACGATACGGATGCCCTGGGCCCGAGCCGCTATCTGCAGGACACGCGCGACGCGGCCCGGGGCTGCCAGACGTATGGCGCGCAGCAGATCGAGGATGACGAGGAGGGCGGCGCCATCCATCCCGTGCACGACAAGCGCATTTCCGGCCTCGATGGCGAGGAGCCTGCCGCCGAACCTGCGACCGAGGCGCTGGCCAGGCCCAGCGGCGGCCAGTTGCGCGAACCGTTCGAGCTGGGCGACATTTTGAAGGCCTCGGGCATCGATCTGAGCGACCATGAAATCGCCATCCGCTACTACCGCGAGCGGGCCTTGCCGCATCTGGTGGCGTTTCCCAGCCGCCCCGCGCCCGAGTCGCAGGAGCCGCAGATGGAGGGACTGGAGCCGTGGGAAATCGGCGACCCGCTGGAAGACATCGACTGGCTGCAGTCCGTGATGCAGTCGCCGCGCCCCGTGCCGGGCGTGACGACCGTGCGCCGCGTGTACGGCCGCGAACCGGCGCGCGCCATCGACGCGGTGCCCGTCGACCTGGACATGTATGTGGACAGTTCCGGCTCCATGCCGAATCCGCAGGCGCACACCTCGTTCCTGACCCTGGCCGGCGCCGTCATCGCCCTGTCGGCCCTGCGCGCCGGCGCGAAAGTGCAGGTGACCCTGTGGAGCGGCAAGAAGGAGGTGATGCAGACGCCCGGTTTCGTGCGCGACGAAGACCTGATCCTGGGCGTGCTGACGGAATTTTTTGGCGGCGGCACCTGTTTCCCCATCCATTGTCTGCGCAAGACCTATGCGGGCAAGCGCGAACGGCCCGCGCACATCCTGATGATTTCCGACGATGGCATCACCACCATGTTCGACAAGGATGAACTGGGCAACAGCGGCTGGGATATCTCGGCGAAAGCGCTGGCCCAGGGCGGCGCGGGCGGCACCATGGCCCTGAACCTGGAGCGCGACTGGGAAGGCGCAGCGAGCCACAAGTGGCTGCAGCAGACCTATGACGATTTGAAACGCGCGCGCCGCGAGCAGGGTTGGGATATCCACGCCGTCGAGCGCTACGAGGACTTGCTGGACTTTGCGCGGGCGTTCAGCCGGCGCCACTATATACAACCATGACATGCAGACCCCCGGACCCCACCTCGAAACTCTGACCCACCGCCTGGCCGACACGCCCGCCGAATTCCTCGCCGAGCCTCGCATCGCCGGCGTCGCCAACGCGCAGGCCGTGGCGGTTGCCGCGCTGGTCAACGACATTTTGCTGCTGCATGGCGCGCGCGCGCCGGCCACGTCACTGCAGGGTTTTATCGGCGCGCAGGTCAAGGCCGACCGCAACCGCCTGGCGCTGGCCATGATCCTGAGCTGGCTGCTGGCCGACGAGTGGTTCATCAGCCAGCAGTTGCCGCAGCATGATCTGCTGCAGGTACTGGGCGAGGCGGCGCGCGAACTGGCTGCCAGTACGCCGGCGCACCAGTTCACGCAAGACCCGGAGCGGCGCGAGGAACTGGCGCGCATCGTGCTGGCGCGCCTGGGCTTTCGGCCCCGCGACGAAAGCGTGGCGCAGGCGACGGACAGATTGTCCGCCATCAGCGGCACGGAGCGCCGCCGCCTGCTTGAAGCGAGCCGGCTGGCCGAGCAGCGCGCGCGGGAAATCCGCGAGGCGCTGGCGAAGAAGGCGGCCGAGGAATCGGCCGACAAGTGGTCGCGCGAATGACGCTCGCTGGCAAACCTGACGTCAATCTGCCGGGCGGCGCCTGGGAATCGGACCGCGACTATTGTCCCACCCTGACGCCGGCGGGTGCGCGCATGCTGGACAAGCTGCGCAGCCATCCTTGCGCGCCCCGGTACCGCAACCGCAGCGGCAACAAGCTGCAGGCGGCGGAAGTCGGCGCCCTGCGCGCATATGAACGCGAAGTGATGGACGCGGCGATCGGCTGGAGCGCCGATGCGCCGCCGCCCTGGCTGGCGGATTTTCTCAGGACGGCCTACGCCACGGTGCCGCATTACCGCGCCTGCGGCTCGCCCCCTGCGCGCCTTGCGGACGTGGCGCCCATCAGCCGCGCCGAACTGGCGCACGATATCGCCGCCTTCGTGCCCGATGATGCGGATTTGGCGCGCATGATCAATTTCCAGACGACGGGCACCACGGGCCACCCCTTGCTGATCGCTTCGCACCCGCTGGTGGCGGGGCGCTACCTGGCCTTCCACAAGCGCGCGCTGCGCCGCTTCGGCGTCACCCTGCGCCATGGCGCGGGCCAGGTGGGTGTGATGCTGCTGGGGCACCAGCGCCGCTGCTTCACCTATGTCTCCGTCACGCCGACGATGAACGAATCGGGTCTGGCGAAGATCAACCTGCACCCGGACGACTGGCGCCAGCCTGAAGACCGTGCGCGCTACCTGGACGCCATGGCGCCCGAGCTGATCGCGGGCGACCCCATCTCGTTCGCCGAGCTGCTGACCTTGCCCATGACGCACAAGCCGGCCGCGCTGCTGTCCGTCTCGATGATGCTGTTGCCCGGCATGCGCGCGCGCCTGGAAGCGGCTTTCGGCTGTCCCGTGCTCGACATCTATTCGCTCAATGAAGTGGGGCCTGTGGCCGTGTACGACGAGCGGGCCGGCGGCCACGTGCTGCTGCAGCACCGGCTGTACGTGGAAATCCTCGACGCGGATGGCCGTCCCGTGCCTGATGGAGTCCGTGGCGAGATCACCGTGACGGGCGGTTTCAATTTTTGCCTGCCCCTCGTGCGCTACCGCACCGGCGACTACGCTTCGCTGGCGCATGGACCAGACGGTCCCGTGCTGGTGGGCCTGGCGGGACGCAGCCCCCTGCGCTACAGGACGCTCAAGGGCGCATGGATCAATAATATCGACATCACGCACGCCCTGAAACCGCTGGCCATCGCCCTGTTCGGCGTGCACCAGCATGGCGACGGCGCCGTCGCGCTGCGCCTGGCGCCGGGCGCCATGCCGCAGGCTGACAGGGCGCGCGCCTTGCTGGCGCCTTTTTTCGGCGACATCGCGGTCGAGACCTTGCTGGCGGAAGACAAGATCATTCAATACACCTCGGATTTACGGGAAGCGGCAGTATGAGCAGATACAAGCGGGGCCTGGTAGTGGGAAAATTCTGTCCGCTGCACCTGGGCCATGAACTATTGATACAGCGCGCCACGGACGGGTGCGAGGAACTGCTGGTGGTCAGCTACACCAGGCCCGAATTTCCAGGCCTGGAACCGGCGCGCCGGGAAGCCTGGCTGCGCGCGCGGTTTCCGCAGGCGCATATCGTGGTGCTCGACGATGCACGGCTGGCCGCCCTGTGCGCGGCGCGCGGCGTGCCAGCACGCCTTTTGCCGCACAACGACGACGATGGCGAACTGCACCGCCACTTCATGGGCTGGCTGTGCTGGACGGTGCTGGGCTTGCCCGTCGACGCCGTCTTCACCAGCGAAGACTACGGCCCTGGCTTTGCGCGCGTGCTGGAACGGCATTATGCGGTGGGCGCGGTGGCGCACGTGAGCGTGGACCAGGCGAGGTCCCTGGTGCCCGTGTCCGGCACCCTCGTGCGGCAAGATCCGCAGGCGCACGGCGCCTTTTTGTCGCCCGTCGTGCGCGCCGATTTTGTGACGCGTGTGTGCGTGCTGGGCGGCGAATCGAGCGGCAAGACGACCCTGGCGCAAGCGCTGGCGGCGCATTTCGATACCAGCTGGGTGGCCGAATATGGCCGCGAACTGTGGGAAAGCCAGGATGGCATCTTGCGCTATGACGATCTGCTCAGGATCGGCCGGGAACAGCTGCGCCGCGAAGCGCAGGCGGCCATGGCCGCGCGGCGCTGGCTGTTTTGCGATACCTCGCCCATGACCACGTATTTTTACTGCGTCGAGATGTTCGGCAGGGCCGAGCAGGAACTGGCGCAGCTGGCCGAACACCGCTATGACCTGGTGTTGCTGTGCGCCCCCGATTTCCCCTTCATCCAGGACGGCACGCGCCGCGACGGGGAGTTCCGCGCGCGCCAGCATGCGTGGTACCAGGCCGAGCTGGCGCGGCGGGGGATCGCTTTTATCGATGTATCTGGTGCTGTGGACGACAGGGTCAGGCAGGTGGCGAAGGTGCTGGTGGCGTAAACGCGGCACCCGCTATGGCCGACGGCATGACGATGCATGCAGGAGACTGGCCGGGTCGCCGGCAAAAAAAATGCCGTCCAGTGTGAACTGAACGGCATTTGCTCGCAGGCGAGGATTGTCAGCGGTGGCAGTCCGGAGACTGCCACTTGAAATCGGCGATTATTTAAACTTGTAGCGTGCGTTCAAGTAAATATAGCGGCCGACGATATCGTTCATCGCATTGACGTAGGTATCGACATACGCACTGTTCGAGTACACGGTACCTTTGTCTAACATATTGTTGACGCCGAAACTCACATCCAGGTCTTTGACGGGCTTGAAGTGGATATTCATGTCCCACGCCGTGTACGAGCCAATACGCTTGTTGGTAATGGCAGCGTCCTGCAGTTTCGTCGGATCGTCAATATTCTTCGTGCTGGAGTACGTACGGGCGGTCAGAGCCACTTCCTTGTCATCGCGCTCGAAGCCGATACGCAGTGTGTTCGACCATTTTGGATGGTAAGTGCCGTCCAGGCGGTCGGTCGGCTCGGCGCCCGGCGCGATGCTTTGCTCATACTTCAAATTGTAGCTATTGGACTCGCGCAGTTTCACGGTGCCGTAATCACCCACTTTGAATGAGTACTTCACATCCAGATCCAGGCCTGCGACATTTGTTTTGCCAACGTTTTGGAAAGGCAGTTTCATGTCCTTGATACGGCCTTTGTTCAAACCGGGATTATTCGCTTCCAGCACGGGATTGCGCGGATCGCGGCCGATCAGTTCCGCGAAGCCGGGAATCGTGTCTTCATGATCGAGCACGTATTGCGCATCCAGGGTCTGGATCGTGTCCTTTTGACGCACGCTATACCAATCCAGCGATGCCGACAGGTCCTTGATCGGCTGCAAGACGATACCCAAGGAGAAGTTCTTCGCCTTTTCCGCCTTCAGGTCAGGATTGCCGGACAGGTAAACCTTGGGACCGTAGGAGCATTGCACGCCCGTGTAACCCAGCGGTCCGCAACGCGCCCAGTCGGCCACGGTGGCGTAGCCGGTGGTGGTCGAGGCGACCTCCGGCAGGGTCGGTGCCTTGAACGAGGTCGTGGCCGAACCGCGCAACATCACTTGCTGGTTCGGACGCCATGCGAGCGCCACTTTCGGGTTATAGGAATTGCCGAAATCGCTGTAATGGTCGCCGCGCAGCGCCAATTGCATTTCAACCTGCTTGGCGATTGGTACGTTCAACTCGCCGTATATGGAATACACCGTGCGGCTGGCCTTGCTGCTGGTTGCGCCAAAGTTGACGATGTTGCCCGCTTTCATCTGTGGATCGGCGACGTCGTCGATCGACTCGTGGCTGCCCTGCAGGCCCCAGGCGAAGCCAACTGGTTCGCCGCCCAGCGTGAACAATTCAGGCGTGCTCATCTTCCATTCGGCGCTGCTCAGCTTGGAGGTTGAGCGGTGCGAAGTTGTTGTCAGGAAAGGCAAGTAGGCGCTTTCCGGATTATTCAAGACAAAGGGATCGTAGCCACCCGCTTTGCCCAGCAAGCCGGCTTGCAAGGCCGCCGTCGACTTGTCCAGCAACGATTGCTTGTCGGCATCGTCGCTCAGCTTGTTCTGGTTCAGGCTGATTGCACCTTCGCTATCCCATTTGCCCAGCGTACCGCGCCAGCCGCCGACCACGCGCGTGGTTTTGCTGGTGACCTTCGAGGTCCGCTTGCCGGCCTCGTAGACGTTGCGGAAAACCTGCACCTGATCGCCGGGCATGAAGCCGTTCACGGTGCCATCGCTGCCGTCCGGCAGCGTCGCCAGACCGGGGTTGGTCGAGCCGGCCGTCCGGTAGTTGGCGCTGCTAAAGTTGGGGGAGCCACCGATAAAGGTCGACGAGTTCTGGGTGTAGGCGGCTTCCAGGAACAATTCATCGGTGCTGTTGAGGCGCTGCGTGAAAATGGAAGAAATACCGGCGCGCTCCTGCTTCGGCGTCAGGTTCGAAGCCGGATTGGTGAAGCAGACATTGTCTCCGGTGCTGGAGACACCCACCGTACCCTGGCAACCTGGGATCACATAACCCTTGTCGCCACTGCTCTGGTTGCGGATCCAGCCCATGTACTCGTTGGTCCTGCGCTTGTCGGAGCCGCCGAACTTGCGGAAATCGTTCGCCGCCAGGTTCGAATGCTTGTTCGACACCAGCGGATTGCGGCGGTACAAGTCCAGCGTCAACAGCAGGTTGCGCCCATCCTTCTCCAGATCGCCCCAACCTGAGGTCAGGCTGACGTTGCCGGTCTCGCCGTCGCCCTGCTGGTTGGCGCCGATGTTTGCAGTACCCTCTACGCCCTGGTAGTTGGTGCGGGTCTTGAAGTTGATTACGCCAGCGACGGCGTCGGAGCCATAAATAGCCGAAGCGCCATCGCGCAGGATTTCTACCGACTCGATGGCCGACAAAGGCAGGCTGTTCAAGTCAACGAAGGAATTCTCCGCGCCGATCGCAAAGCCGTAGTTGGCCAGGCGGCGGCCATTCAGCAAAATCAGCGTGTACTTGGAGTCGAGGCCACGCAAGGCGGCCGACGAGGCACCGGAGGCGAAGGTGGAACTACTGTTGCCGTCGAGGGCGACGGAGATCGATGGCAGTTTGCTTAACAATTCGATCACGGTGGAGGCACCGGACTTGGCGATGTCGGCGCGCTTGACGACCTCGATTGGGGTCGGGCCTTCCATGTCGACGCGCGAAATATTCGAACCCGTGACGACGACGCGCTGAATCTTATCGTTGGCGACGTCGGCTTGCTGCGCTTGCACTTGACTGGCGATGAGAATGGTTCCTGCCATGACGCTCAACGCGATTTTAACCGCATGAACGCTCTTTTTTTCTTGAAAAATCATATTCTCCGAGCCTTGATAAATAGTTGATTGCATTTAATAAACAACAAAATTCAAGCCACCGGTATCATTGAACGATCCGTTACTGAAATTATTGTTGCTTGGTTTTTGCCGAGAAGCTCATGGATGGACTTTAGATAGTCTTTTCCATAAGGCTTAGTTAACTATACAACTTCGGACTGGCTGCGTTTTGCATAATGTTGCTTATAAACAACGAAAACAATATATATATTTAGGCAATATTTTTCGGTATGAATGAATTCCTCGCCTGGCTTGCCGGGCACCAGACACACCGGGTCCTCCCAGGCGCAAAAAAAATCAGGGCGGCACATGTCGCTTGACGGGTGTTTTTTGCCACGAACGTGGTCTAACCGGATATCGCTTGAAGGAGAGATGGCATGTCGGGATGGAATCACCGCATGCTGCGCGGCGTGTGCAAGGCGCTCAGCAGGAGGCTGCAGCTCGCAGAAAAGATGCAGGCACCAGGGCCGCGCCTGTCCCGGCAGGGGTGGCATGCATGTGCCGGGACAGGCTTGCAGGCTGATTTCAGCCTGATTTCAGCTTGATTCAGGCCGCGTTCAAGGCCTGTTCCAGGTCTTCGCGCAAGTCGTCGATATGCTCGATGCCCACGGACAGGCGCAGCATGTCTTCGGACACGCCCGCCTTGGCCAGTTCTTCCGGATTGAGCTGGCGGTGCGTGGTGGAGGCCGGGTGGGTGGCCAGCGACTTGGCGTCGCCGATGTTGACCAGGCGCGTGAACAGCTGCAGGGCATCGAGCACGCGGGCGCCGGCCGCGCGCGGATCTTCACCGGCAGCCAGCTTCAGGCCGAACGATAGAATGCCCGAGGCGCGGCCGTTCATGTATTTTTTCACCAGCGCGTGGTCCGGGTGGTCTTCCAGGCCCGCGTAATTGACCCACGCGACTTTCGGATGCTGCTTCAGGTGTCTGGCCAGGGCCAGGGTGTTGTCGCAGATGCGGTCCATGCGCAGGGCCAGGGTCTCGATGCCCTGGATCAGCTGGAAGGCGGAGAGCGGAGAAATGGCCGCGCCCATGTTGCGCAGCGGGACGACGCGGGCGCGGCCGATGAAGGCGGCGGGGCCGAACGCTTCCGTGTAGACGACGCCGTGATATGACACGTCCGGCTCGTTCAGGCGCTTGAAGCGCTCCTTGTGCTCCGCCCACGGAAATTTGCCGCTGTCGACGATGGCGCCGCCCACGGTGGTGCCGTGGCCGCCCAGGTATTTGGTCAGCGAATGGACGACGATGTCGGCGCCATGCTCGATGGGGCGGAACAGATAGGGGCTCGGTACCGTGTTATCGACGATCAGCGGGATGCCGTGCGCGTGCGCGATTTCGGCCAGTTTCGCTACGTCCGTCACATTGCCCAGCGGGTTGCCGATCGATTCGCAGAAGATGGCCTTGGTGCGCGCATCGATCAGCGCGGCGAAGGTCTCGGGCTGGCGCGCATCGGCGAAGCGCACTTCGATGCCGATCTGCGGCAGGGTGTGGGCAAACAGGTTGTAAGTGCCGCCATACAGCTGGCTGGCGGAGATGAAATTGTCGCCCGCTTCCGCAATCGTCTGGATCGCGTAGGTGATCGCCGCCATGCCCGACGCCACGGCCAGCGCGGCCACGCCGCCTTCCAGCGCCGCGACGCGCTTTTCCAGCACGTCTTGCGTCGGGTTCATGATGCGCGTGTAGATATTCCCGGCCACTTTCAGGTCGAACAGGTCGGCGCCATGCTGGGCATTGTCGAAGGCGTAGGCCACCGTCTGGTAGATGGGGACGGCGGCGGCCTTGGTGGTCGGGTCGGGGGTGTAGCCGGCGTGCACGGCCAGGGTTTCGATTCTCATGTGGTCTCCGGTTCTCGGTCTGCGATGGTGAAGCGTTTGAAATTCGCAGCCATTGTGCCATGCGCCCGTTAGCTCGATGCTACGCTTGATAGAATATTAAGTCATAAGCTAGTGCTGTCTTGATATAAGTCATGCAGCTCTTCCTGGCCGATAAACCGTTCATGCGTGCCATGCTGGGCGCAGGCGAATGCGCCGCCGATGGCGCCGCGGCGCATGGCGGCGTCGATGCCCGCGCCATCGAGCCAGGCATGCAAAAAGGCCGCCACGAAGGAATCGCCCGCGCCATTCGTGTCCACCACGGGCAGCTTCAATCCCGCCGTCGGAGTGTGGCGCACGGACGCGCTGCCCCGTTCCAGCAGGTAGGCGCCGTGCGCGCCGGCCATGGCGATGACGGCTTGCGCGCGGCCTTCCGCGATTATCGCGCGCATGACGTCGTCCCGACGCTCGCCCAGCGCCGCCGTGCTGAGAAACACCAGGTCGGCGCGCAGCGCAAAGACCTTGTGGTGCGGGTTGACGCCATCCCAGTCGTGCAGATCGGTCGACACCGTGGTGCCGCACGCTTGCGCATCGTCAAACAGTTCGGCCACCCAGCCCATGATGGAAAAGTGCGCATGGCGCGCCGGCCCCAGGTAGGGAAGGTAAAATGCGGCCGGCATGCGCAGGTCTTCCGGATGGCGGCCGTCGTACAGCGACATCCTGCGCCCCTGCGGGTCGACCAGGTTGACGCTGCGCCGCGTGCCCGAGGGCTCGACGAGATGCGAAAAATCGAGCCTGGCTTCCTTGTAGCGCTGCAGGATGGCCGCGCCTTGCGCATCGTCGCCGATGAAGTCGATGAATTTGCAGCGCAAGCCCAGCGCGTGGCAACCGAGCGCCACGCCGTTGCCCGTATGCGCCACGTAGTCGCGGATGGGGGGCACGTGCAGCGAATCGGCGACGGGCAGTTGCAGGTCGGGGACGCGCACGATGGTGTCGATGCCGGCGCCGCCGACCACTAATATGTCATAGGTACTCATGGTGCAGCCTTTTCTAACAGGACGGTGCCGGCCGCGTTCACCGCGACGGCGCTGTTTTTTACGGTGTAGGTTTGCTGCGTATAGGCGTCGCGCAGCAGGGTGCCATCGGCAAAGACACCGTGTACCTTCAGTGAGAGCGCGCCTTGCGCTTCGGGCACGGCGATGACGGCGTCGTCCTGCGTCACGCGGGCGAACGCGTACGGTTTTTCGTCGATCAGGCGATGCTCGCCGCGCGCCAGGGCAGGGTGGCGCAGCCGGAACTGGCCCAGCTTGCGCGCATGCGCCAGCGTCGCCGCATCGAGCGAGCCCCAGTTCATGTCGGAGCGGGTGGCCTGCTGTTCGTCGCCGACGGGCGCCGCGCCAGGCTGGCGCGCGCTTTCATCGCCATAGAACAGCTGCACGCCGCCGGGCGCCAGCAGCAGGGCGGACAAGCCATGTTTCAATTGATCGCGCGGGAACAGGCTGGTGTCGTGCGAGGAGATGTACGACAGGATGTCGTAGCGGGGCGCATTGCCAATACGCTTGCCCAGCAGGCCCGCGTACTGGCGGTACACGCCATCGATGCTGCTCCAGCCGCCGCCGGCGCGGGCCTGGAAATCGAAATTGATCATCGAGTCGAAGCCCGCATCATGCCAGCTGCTGCGCTCGGGGCCGTGGCCCCACGCTTCACCCGTCATCCAGAACGGCGCGTCATCGATCTTCTGTTCGGGATGGCGCGTTTTCCAGTCTTGTAATGCCTCCGTGGCCGCCGCGCGCAGGGCCAGCCAGCTGTTTGGTTCCACGTGCTTGACGGTGTCGGCCCTGAAACCGTCGACGCCGAATTCGCGCACCCAGTCGGCCAGCCAGTGCACCAGGTAGCCGCGCACCGTGGTGCCGGGCAGGGCGACGGCACGCGTATCCATCTTGCGCTGCAAAATCGGCGGCAAGCCCACGGCCTTGGCGCTTTCCGTGCGGAAGTCGGGCAGGTAGGCCAGCTGCATCGTGTAGTCGTCCTGGCCGCCATCGGGGTAGCCGGGCAAGCCGGCGCGCACCCAGTCCGGGCCCCACCATTGTGCGAAATCAAAGTTGTTATAGTCGATGAAGCTATGATAGTCGCGCAGGGTGGCTTTTTCGTGGCCGGGCCATAGCACGGGCACCTTGTATTCGGCCAGGGTGCGCAAGTCCGCGTAGCCCGGGTGGTTCAGCACCACGTCAAACAGCACGCGGATGCCTTGCGCGTGCGCCGTGGCGATCATCTCGCGCAGTTCTTCGCGCGTGCCCATGTTGGCGTCCATGGTCGTGTAGTCGAGCGCCCAGTAGCCGTGATAGGCGTAGTGCTGGAATTGCTGCTTGCCGCCCACCACCCAGCCGTGGATCTGTTCATACGGCGCCGTGATCCACAGGGCGTTGACGCCCAGGTCCTTGAAATAGCCGGCTTTCAGCTGTTGCGTGATGCCGGCGATGTCGCCGCCGTGGAAGCTGCCCACGTCGCCGCCTTGCGGGTCGGCGGCGCGGCCGTAACTGTGGTCGTTGCCGGGATTGCCGTTGGCGAAACGGTCCGTCACGGCAAAGTAGACGATGGGGTTGTCGGCGAAGCTGACGCTGCCTGCCTGCGCCGAAGCGCTGAGTAACAGGGCAGCCAGCGCAGTCAGGGAGCGTCGCATGGTCAGCCCTTCACGCCGCCAGCCGTCAGGCCGGAGATCATCCATTTTTGCGCCAGCAGGAACACGGCCGTGATGGGCAAGCCGGACAAAATGGCCGCCGCGGCGAAGTCGCCCCACAGGTATTTTTGCTCGTACAGGAACAGTTTCGAGCCGACGGCCAGGGTCAGGTTGTTCTGTTCATGCAGCAGCACGGACGCGATCGGGTATTCGATGATGGCGCCGATGAACGACAGCAGGAATACCACCATCAAAATGGGCACCGTCATCGGCAGCAGCACGTAGACGAAGGCTTGCCACTGCGTGGCGCCGTCGACCTTGGCCGCTTCCTCGATCTCGATGGGGATGGTTTGATAGTAGCCCTTGATGGTCCAGATATGCAGGGCGATGCCGCCCGTGTAGGCCAGCACCAGGCTGCCGTGGTGGTCGATGCCCAGCCACGGCACGTAGTTGCCCAGCACGTCGAAGATGGCGTAGATGGCCACCAGGGCCAGCACGGCGGGGAACATCTGCAGCAGCATCAGCGCCGACAGCGTCTGCGACTTGAAGCGGAATTGCATGCGCGCGAACGCATATGCGCAGGTGGTCGACAGCAGCACGGTGACGGTGGCGCTCATGCTGGCCACCTTGATGGAATTCCATAGCCACAGCAGCACGGGGAAGTCCGGCTCGACGAGGGCGCCGTTGGGCGCCTGGTAGGACATGCCCAGCGCCAATCGCCAGTGCTCGAAGCTGATCTCGGGCGGTATCAAGCTGCCCGAGGCGAAGTTGCCTGGGCGCAAAGAAATCGACAGGATCATCAGGAAGGGGAACATCACCAGTGCGATCAGCGCGATCACGGCGACGTGGGCCGCCAGGATGCGCCAGCGGTTGGAACGGTCGACAACGATAGCCATATGCTGTCCTTTATGCTTTGTTCATGCGCGTCAGGCGCATGTTGACCAGCGAAATCGCGGCCACGAGGAAGAAGATCAGGGTCGAGATGGCGGCGGCCAGGCCAAAGTTCTGGCCGGAATCCTCGAACGCGATGCGGTAGGTGTAGGACACGAGCAAGTCCGTCGTACCGGCCGGTAAGGTCGTGTCGAGGAAATCGGGACGCCCGCCCGTCAGCAAGCTGATCAGCACGAAGTTATTAAAATTGAAACCCAGGCTGGCCACCATCAACGGCGTCAGCGGCTTGATGATCAGGGGTAACGTTATCTTGAAGAAATTCGTCAGCGGTCCCGCGCCGGCCAGGGCCGACGCTTCGTACAGGTCCGACGGAATCGCCTTGATCAGGCCCATGCACACGACCATCATGTAAGGGTAGCCGAGCCAGGTGTTGACGATCAGGATCATGGCCTTGGCCAGGGTGGTGTCCGAGAACCAGGCGGGCTTGATGCCGAACAGGGCGTCGAGCACGAGGTTGATTTCGCCGAAGTTGTTGTTGAACAAGCCCTTGAAGACCAGGATGGAAATGAAACCGGGCACAGCGTACGGCAGGAACAGCAGGGTGCGGTACAGGCCGCGGAAGCGCAGCGCATCCCAGTTCAAGAGCACGGCCAGCACCATGCCCAGGCCCGTCGTGGTGGCCACGCTGATCAGCGCGAAAACGATGGTCCACACAAAAATGCGCAGGAAGGGGCCGCGGAACGCTTCGTCGGAGAAGATTTTCACGAAGTTGGCGAAGCCCACGTTGACCTTGAAGCCCGGTTCCAGCTTGGTGCCATCCGGCATTTCATAAAAGCCCGTCTTGAAGTTCGGTGTCACGAGTTCGCCCGTGGCGACTTTCTTCAGGGTCTTGTCGGGGAGTTGCTTGTAGACATGCGCGACGGGGCCGAATTCGCGCAAGCCCACCATGCGCAGCTCGATCTTGTTCGGCAGCACGAGGGTGAGCAGCTTCAAATCTTTTTGCAGGGCGATGATGTCCTTGATGGGCAGCGGCGGGGCCAGCACGGGCGCTTGCACGGGGTCGGCCGGCGCCACGTCCACGTTCAGGGGCACGGCGCGCTTCAGGGCCAGCGGCGGCGTCAACAGCACTTCGCCCGTGTCCGGGCTTTCCAGGCGCAAACGGTATTCCTTGTTGTCGGCATGCACGGTCATGGCATAGCCGGCGCTTTCCACGCGCTGCGTCTCGTCGAGCAGGTATTGCGTGGCCCTGTCGTAGGTGAGCAGGTTGCGCGAACTGAAATTGGTAAAGCCGATCGACACCGTGTACACCATCGGCAGCAGCACGAAGACGATCACCGCCGTGATGCCGGGAAACAGATAACGGTAGGCATAGGCGCGCGGCGACGTGAAGACAAACGTCGTCAGGGTCAGCAAGCCGAGGAAAACGGCGGCCAGCATGGTCTGGCCGGAAATGTACAACATGAAGAGCAGATACAGACCCAGCGCCATGCTGATGGTCAATACCGTAGGGCCTATAAACTTGCGCACGATGGGATACCTGTAATGATACGTAGGTCGGATCAGGCCCAAAGGGCCGTAATCCGACAACATTGTTGGCGGCACATGTCGGATTACGCGCTACACGCTAATCCGACCTACGCTCAATCAAAAGATGGCTTAATTGGCGGTCGTAATCCGCTTCGCCGCCGCATCCAGGCCATCCTTGGTGCTCTGGCGGCCTTGGGTGATGTTTTCCAGCGCCGATTGCATCGACGACCAGAAGCGGCCCATTTCCGGGTTGTTCGGCATCGGGCGGCCCGCTTGTGCGCTTTCCATCGTCGCCTGAATGTTCGGATTGGCTTTCAATTCCGCGAACAGCACTTTATTAGCTGGCGTGCCCAGCGGGACGTCGGCGTTGATGGTTTTCAGGCCATTGAGCTGCAGCATCTGGTTTTCCAGGAATTCCGTCGCCAGGTCCTTGTTTGGGCTGGCTTTCGAAATCATCGCGCCCAGCACGCCCACGAACGGGGTGGCCGTCTTGCCGGCCACGGTAGGAATCGTTGCCACGCCGTAATTGATCTTCGATTTGCGCGCATTGTCCCACGACCATGGGCCGTTGATCATCATGGCGATCTTGCCCTGGTTGAAGCCCGCTTCCATCTCGGCATAGCCGGCGCCCTTCGGCATGGCGCCGCTGTTGATCAGGGTCATCAGTGCATTCACGCCCGCCTGCGAACCGGCATTGTTCACGCCGGTTTTCGCCGCGTCGTAGCGGCCATCGGCCTTGACTTCAAACGGGAAGCCGCCGCCCGCGCCCAGCAGTGGCCACGTGAAATAGGTATTCGTGTAATCCCACAGGATGGCTTTCTTGCCCTGGCCCGAGAGTTTCTTGTCCAGCGCGGCGATTTCTTCGAAGGTTTTTGGCGGCGTCGGCACCAGGTCCTTGTTGTAGACGAGGGCGACGGCTTCGATGGAGATCGGGTAGCCCCAGGTCTTGCCGCCCACCGTGAAGGCGTTCCACGCCAGCGGCAGGATGGCGGCGCGCGCTTCCTTGCTTGGCGTCACTGGCTGCAGCAAGCCGGCGTCGATCCAGCCGCCGATGCGGTCATGCGGCCAGATCCAGATGTCCGGGCCCTTGCCGGCGGCGGCCGCCTGCTGGAATTTGTTCGGCGCATCTTCCGGGTGCTCGACGACGACCTTGATGCCCGTCTTCTTGGTAAATTCCTCGCCGACCTTGGCCAGGCCCTTGTAGCCTTTGTCGCCATTGATCCAGATCAAGAGGGTGCCTGCTTCGGCCGCGTGCGCCATGCTGACGGCGGCCAGGTTGCCGATGCCGGCCAGGGCGGCGGCGATCAGCGTGGTTTTGATGAAGCTGCGTTTCGGGTGCGTGAAGGACATGTCAATCTCCAGTATCTTTTTTTATGCTAAGTTTATGTTGAGTATCAAGGCTGAAACGATGCAACCAGGCCAGGCGGCGCCTGTAGCGCCTGGCCCCTAAAGCGGATAGATCAGGTACGGGTCTGGCCGTGCTCGTCGAACACGTGGACGCGGGCGGGCGCCACCTGCAGCGCCACGGACTGGCCAATCGCCCAATCCGTATCGGCATCGGCGCGCACCACCAGCGGCTCGTCGCCGCCAGGCACGTGCACATACAGATAGCTGATGTCGCCCAGTTTTTCCACCGCCTGCACGGTAGCCGTGATGGCGGCAGTGGCGCCGGGCGCGCATGCCTGCACGTGCTCCGGGCGCGCGCCGATGGTGACGGGGGTGCCGCTGGCCAGCGGCTGCGTCAACGCCGCCTGCAGCATGCCGCCCGCATTCGTGGCGATGGTGGCCACGCCGTCGACGTAGCTGTGGATCTTGCCTTTGAGGAAGTTCATGCGGGGCGAACCGAGGAAGCCGGCCACGAACAGGTTGGCGGGATGGTGGTACAGCTCCAGCGGCGCGCCCACCTGTTCGATGCGGCCCGCGTTGAGCACGACGATGCGGTCGGCCAGAGTCATCGCTTCGACCTGGTCATGCGTGACGTAGATCATGGTCGAGCGCAATTCGCGGTGCAGATTCGCCAGTTCGATGCGCATCTGCACGCGCAGCGAGGCGTCCAGATTCGACAGCGGTTCGTCGAACAGGAAAACGTCGGGCTTGCGCACGATGGCGCGGCCGATGGCCACGCGCTGGCGCTGGCCGCCCGACAAGTCTTTCGGTTTGCGTTCGAGCAAAGGTTCGATGCGCAGGATTTGCGCGGCGCGCTGCACGGCGTCGGCAATTTGTACCTTGCTCATGCCGGCCAGTTTCAGGCCGAACGCCATGTTTTGCGCCACGCTCATGTGCGGGTACAGGGCGTAGCTCTGGAACACCATGGCGATACCGCGTTTGGCGGGCGGCACGTCGTTCATGCGCGTCTTGCCGATGAATAAGTCGCCGCCGCTGATTTCTTCCAGGCCGCAGATGCTGCGCAGCAAGGTTGACTTGCCACAACCCGACGGGCCCACGAAGACCATGAATTCGCCATCGGCGATCTCCAGGTCGATGCCGTGCAGGGTTTGCACGTCGCCATATGCCTTCTTCAGCCCTGCTAATTTCAGTCCTGCCATGTCGTCCTCACTGTGTCAATCCGTCCCCGCTGATGCGCGGGGCTCGTTATTGTAATTGGCGGCATGGCCGCCAAAGGGTACTGTTTAAGCGTGCGTGCCGAACCAGCCGCCATGCGGTGGCAGGCTGATCTGCTGGCCATCTTTGCTACCTGGCAAGCCGTGACCGGCCAGATCGCTCGCTGGTGCCGCGTCAGGCCAGGCGAAGGTGACCGCTTGCGTGCCCAGGTTGAAGGCGGCCAGCACGGACGGTTGGCCCGGCAAGTCGCGGCGCAGGGCCAGCACGGGTTCCGGCGCATCGAAGAAGACTATATCGCCGCGCAACAATTGCGGCTGGGTGCGGCGCCAGGCGAGGATGTTCTGCGCAAACTGCAATGGGGAAGCGGCATCGTTTTCTTCCACGTCAACGGCGCGCGCCAGGTGCTCCGGCGGCACGGGCAGCCAGGGTTTTGCCGAACTGAAGCCGCCATGCGGCGCGTCAGATACCCATGGCATCGGCGTGCGGCAGCCGTCGCGGCCCTTGAACTGGGGCCAGAACGGGATGCCGTAGGGATCTTGCAGCGCCTCGAAAGGAATGTCCGCTTCCGTCAGGGCCAGCTCGTCGCCCTGGTACAGGCACGGCGTGCCTTTCAGCGCCGCCTGCACGGCCAGCACCACCTTGGCCAGCGACGGCGATGGATTCTCGCCGCCCCAGCGCGTCATGACGCGCACGCTGTCGTGGTTGCCCACGGACCAGGAAGCCCAGCCGTCGGCCACTTGCGCTTCGAATTCTTCCACCTGGGTGCGGATGTGCGCGGCGGAAAACTCCGCCGTCAGCAAGTTGAAACTGTAAGCCATGTGCAGCTTGTCGGCGCCCGTGTAGGCGGCCATGGTGGCCAGCGCATTGTCGTCGCCCACTTCGCCGATGGAAATGGCTTGATATTCGTCAAGCACGGCGCGCACGCGCTGCAAATAGGCGATGTTTTCCGGCTGCGTCTTGTCGTACACGTGCGCCTGCATGCCATACGGGTTGATGGCCGACACGCTGCTGGCGTCGCGCTGCGCTGCTGGCGGATTGTCGCGCAGCAACTGGTCGTGGTAGGGGAAGTTGCAGGAGTCGAAGCGGAAACCGTCGACGCCGCGTTCCAGCCAGAAGCGCAGGTTGTCCAGCTGCGCCTGCTGCACGGCCGGGTTATGGAAATTCAGGTCGGGCTGGCTGGCGAGGAAATCGTGCAGGAAGTACTGGCCGCGGCGCGGCTCCCATTGCCAGGCGGAACCGCCGAACACGGACAGCCAGTTATTCGGCGCCGTGCCATCCGGTTTCTGGTCGGCCCAGACGTACCAGTCGGCCTTGGGATTGTCGCGGCTGGAACGGCTTTCCACGAACCATGGGTGGACGTCGGACGAGTGCGACAACACCTGGTCGATCATCACTTTCAAGCCCAGTTCATGGGCGCGCGCCACCAGGCGGTCGAAATCGGCCAAGGTACCAAACATGGGGTCGACGTCGCAGAAGTCGGCCACGTCGTAGCCGAAGTCTTTCATCGGCGACGTGAAGAAGGGCGAGATCCAGACGATGTCGGCGCCCAGGGCGGCGATGTAATCGAGCTTGGAGGTGATGCCGGGCAAGTCGCCGATGCCGTCGCCATTGCTGTCGAGGAAGCTGCGTGGATAGACCTGGTAGATGACGGCGCTGCGCCACCAGTCGGCGGGCAGGTGGGCGAGATTGTTCTGGATGGTCGGCATGAATGATTTCTTAAAAGTTGCCTGTAGCCTTGGCTATCAGGGCGCGCTGCTGGTTGGTAGGCGAACGTCTTATTTTAAAATTCAAAGCGCTTTGGGTATGAAATGAGTATAGTTCAAAGCGCTTTGAAAAGTAAAGCGATACACGCGCCAGACATACGATTTTTTTATGAGGGTGATTCAGGACAACAAGATGGCAGCGCCGGCCAGGCGGCCGGCGGTGCCGGGGGTAGGGAAATGGCTAGTGCGGCACGGGGCCCGCCGACTCGCCCGGCAACAGTTCGCACGGCCACAGTTCCTGCAGGTCGGTGACGGGCGTGCCGTCCATCAGGGCCAGCAGCATGTGGATCATCTTCGCGCCGGCGCCGCGCGGGTCGGGCTGGACGACGGTGGTGACGTTGTGGCCGGCCAGCGAATCTTCCATCACGCCCCAGACGATCAGCGACATCTCGCGGCCGATGGCGATGCCCGCGTCGAGCAGGGCGCGCACGGCGCCCACGCCCGACATGTGATTGTCGACGATGACGGCCGTGGGGCGGGGCGAGCGGGCCAGCAGACGCTGCATGGCCTGGTAGCCGGCGCGGCGGTCGTGCGCGTTGTCGACCAGGTTGTCCGGGTCGACGGCGAGGCCGCCCGCCTGCATGGCGTGCTGGAAACTCTCGACGCGCTGGCGCACGAAGTTCAGGTCCGGCGTGGCGCTGATCAGGCCGATGCGCTGGTGGCCCAGCTGCGCCAGGCGCTCGACGGCCAGGCGCATGCCCGCCTCGTTGTCATAGTCGAACCATGCGTGCGGCTGGTTCAGCTGCGTGCGGCCATGGGCGACGAACGGCATGCCCTGCTGGGCCAGGTAGGCGATGCGCTCGTCGAACGGCTTCGTGCGCCCGACGATCAGCCCGTCGATGCGGCGGCCCTTGACCATGCGTTCATACGTGTGGAATTCATTGGTGGCCGAGGCGGGCGCGATCATCATGTCCATCTGCTGCGCTTCAAGCGCTTCCGACATGCCGCCGACGATGTCGATGAACATGGGGTCGGCCAGGTCGTTCGGCATCAGCGGGTAGATGATGCCGACGATGTTCGTGCGCCCCACGGCCAGGCTGCGCGCCATGGGATTGGGACGGTAGCCGGCCGCCTGCGCGGCGGCCAGCACCCGTTCGCGCGTGCGTTCGCTCACTTCCGGATAGCCATTCAAGGCGCGGCTGACGGTGGTTTCGGATATTCCTAGCGTTTTGGCGAGATTTTTGAGGTTCATGGATGCTGCGGTTGGGGTCTATCCAGGGTGGGTCGGGAGCGATGCGGTGCGATGACGGGTAGTTTATCTGATAAATGCCGGATTGATCAGGGTCATGGCAAGCGGCGGCGGCGCCAAAAAAAAATACGCGGGCAAACCCAGGGGCGCCCGCGCTAAAAGAGGATACTGCTGAATCACTACAGTGAAGCTGCCGGCCATCGCGTGCAGCGGCGAAATGGTGGATCCGGATATTACTTGCCCCTGGATAAGCGGGCGGTGTTGCTGCCACCGGCAAGCGTCCGGGGACGCTTGCCAACGTCCTAGAGTCCCGCGCTTACCACCAGCTTTCCACTTGGAAACCGACGGAGCTGCCGTTGGTCTTGCCACCGAACACGCCAGTCGACGACAGCGCCGATTCCGCGGCGGCGGCCGACTGGGCTGCCTTGTTCCATTTGGCGTAGGTGTAGAAGGCGCGCAGTACGGGACGGGACCAGAAGCTGTTGCCGGCCGACAGTTGCGGGGCAATGGTCAGCTTGGTCAGGTTGCGGCTCTCGCCGCCTTCCGGCTTGACGATGTCGTGGCCCAGTTCCACGGCCAGGCTGTAGTTGTCCGTGAAGTGGTACACGGGACGCGCGCCGATCGACGTCCACTTGCTGCTCACGCCGGCCGATTCCTTGTCTTCATAGACGAAGGTGCCCATGCCCGACCAGGCGCCTTTGGGCTGGATCATGATCTGTTCCGTCAGGCGCACGACCTTGTCGTCCTTGTCGGCGCCCAGGCTGAAGCCGCCCGTGTTGGCGGCGCTGCCCTTGCCGTACTGCAATGCCACCTTGTTGAAGCCGCCCAGCAGATTGCCTTGCGTATGCATGATGGTCAGCAAGTGGCCGCTGGCGATGGGGGCCGCGCCTTGTGCATTGCGTTTCTGGTTGAATTGCAGGCCCAGCGTCAGTTCGCCGTCCGGGTTGACCTTGATGCCGGAGAAGCGCAAGTCGTGGGACAGGCCCATGCGCTTGCTGTCGCCGTCATCGGCCGTGCGCACGACGGCGTAGGCCAGTTTGGCGGCGCCCAGGTCGATGTTTTCCAGGCCGGCGCCGGGGCCGCTGTTGTTCCAGAAGTAGTAATCGGTGATGTGCACGTCCTGGCGGTCGTAGTAGCGCTTGCCGACCCAGGCGCGCGCTTCGGCGAAGGCGCCCGTGCCGATCTTGTCGGCGACGACGTTCATTTCGCGCCACGACGGGTCTGATTGCTCCCAGTCCTGGTTCTGGTTGACGGAAAACGCCACCAGGGTGTTGATGCGGAAGGTGGTGCCGTTGGCTGCCTTGAAGGCTTCGCCGCCGAATTTCAGCTCGCCGTAGGTTTCGCACTCATTGCCCAGACGATACTTGGACGAGGCGCCGGCCAGGCCGAAACAGGCTTCCTTGCCGCCTTCGCTGCTGGTGCCGAAGCCCGAGCGGATGTAGCCGCCGAAATCGATCGGCAGGGCGGCCTGGGCGGCCGAAGCGCTCAAGGCCAACGCCACGGCGGCAGGCAAAGTTTTCAAGAAATGTTGGTTCATTGCGTCTCCAGTGTTTTTATAGGTGTGGGATCGGTGCGCATAAATTCGCACAGCCAAAGCGCTTTAGTTATGTTTCAAAGCGCTTTGAGTATAGTTCAAAGCGCTTTGATGAGTAAACTGGTTTTATCTTTGAAAACTTTTTAGGTGTTGCGGAGAAACATCAGGGAGGGCGGCGGCACATGGGCGCCGCCGTGTACGGCAGACGGAATGATGGTCGTGAATTATTGCTGTGCCTTGCAGGCGGACAGGGCGGCCGTGTCCGTTGCGGCAACGGCCGGATGGCGCAAGAAGGCCAGGATCAGCAGGGCCGACGCCGTCGTGATGCTGGCCAGCACATACAGCAAGTGGCGGAAGGCGGCGCCATACGCGTGCGCCAGTTCGGCCGCGCCCGCCTGCGGCAACAGGGTGGCCGCATGGCGCAGCTCGCCCAGCGCCAGGAAGGGGCCCGCGTGCGCCGCCTGTTGCGCGCCGATGCCGGGAATGCCGGCGCCGCCCAGCGCCGCGACAGTGAGCGTGCCCAGCAGCGCGCTGACGATGGCCAGCGCCAGGCCTTCGCCCGCCACGCGCGTCGTATTGAAGATGCCGGCCGCCATGCCGGCCCGCTCGACGGGCACGACGCTGATGGCCAGGCCATCCATCAAGCCCCAGGGCAGGCTGATGCCGCAGCCGATCAGCAGCAGCGGACCCAGCAAGCTGACGGACGGCTGGCCCGGCGCGCATGTCGACAGCCACAGCAGGCCGCCCGCCGCCAGCAGCAGGCCGCTGGCGCAGATGTGCGCGGAGGCAATGCGCGGCGCCGCCATGCCGGCCAGGACTGGCAGCACCAGCATGGGCGCCGACAGGGCGATCATCATGCGTCCCGCCTCCAGCGCGCTATAGCCTTCGATGCCGATGAAGCGGGCCGGCAACAATACCAGCAGCACGACAAAGGAAAACGCGGGCGCGGCCGCCAGCAATTGCACACCGGCAAAGGCGGGCAGGCGGAACAGGGTCAAGTCCAGCATGGGCCGCGCGGCGCGCCGTTCCACGCGGATGAACGCGGCCAGCAGCAAGGCCGCGCCGCCGAGCAGGCCCAGGCTGGCCGCGCTGCTCCAGCCTTTGTGCGGCGCCTGCAGCAAGCCATACGTAAACAAGGACAAGGCGCCTGTAAACGTCAGGGCGCCGGGCCAATCGACGTCTTGCGCCTGCGGGTCGCGCGTTTCGCGCATGGCGCGCGCGGCGGCCAGCAGGGCGGCCAGGCCGGCCACGGCCGTGGATGCAAAAATGGCGCGCCAGCCCGTGTGCGTGATCAAGATGCCGGCCAGGAAGGGGCCGAAGGCCAGGCCCACGCCGAAGGCCGTGCCGATCAGGCTGAAGGCCCGCGCGCGGGCGGGGCCGTCGAATTCCTGCGCCAGGGCCGCCAGTCCGCTCGACAGGGCCATGGCGCAGCCCAGGCCCTGGACGGCGCGCAGCACGTCGAGCAGGGCAATGGACGGCGCCGCCGCCAGCGCCAGTGCGGCGGCGGAAAACACGCCCATGCCCAGCAAGAACACGCGCTTGCGGCCATAGCGGTCGGCCAGCGCGCCGGCCACCATCAGACAGCCGCCAAAGCTGAGCATGAAGGCATTCGTGATCCACGCCAGCGCCAGCGGGCTGCCGTGCAGTTCGGCGGCGATGGCGGGAATGGCGATGGCCGGGCCCGTAAAACTGAGCGGCATGCACAGGGCCGCCAGGCAAACGGCGGCCAGCACCAGCAGACGCCGTGCAGCCGCTTGGTCCGGGACATGCGCGGGAAGATTCGTATCCATGGGATTGATTCCAGAAAGAGGGGATTCGATGATAATATGGACGCAATCCATGAAAAAGTGGCTGAAAATCCACTCATAACGGACAAATATTCCTTAATTGAGAAGATATGGATAATCTGAACGGCATCGCCGCCTTCGTGCGCGCGGCGGAAACTTCCAGTTATGTGGCGGCCGGGCGGCTGCTCGGCGTGTCGGCCTCGGCCGTGGGCAAGAGCGTGGCGCGGCTGGAAGAAAAGCTGGGCGTGCGCCTGCTCAACCGCAGCACGCGGCGCATCAGCCTGAGCAACGAGGGCGCGCTGTTCTATGAGCGCTGCCAGCGCATCCTGGCCGACCTCGGCGATGCGGAGGCGGAATTGTCGCACCTGGCCGAGGCGCCACGCGGCAAGTTGCGCGTCAGCCTGCCCGTGATTGGCTACCGCATCATCCTGCCCCTGCTGGCGGACTTTACCCGGCAGTACCCGGAGATCGAGCTCGACCTCGACTTCAACGACCGCCTGGTCGACGTGGTAGCCGAAGGCATCGACGTGGCCGTGCGCAGCGGCACCTTGACGGATTCGCGGCTGATGGCGCGCGAACTGGGGCCGTTTGCGTTTGCCATCGTCGGCTCTCCCGCGTATTTTGCCCGCCATGGCGTGCCGGCCACGCCGCGCGCGCTGGAAGGCCATGCCTGCGTGCGCTATAAATTTCCCACCACGGGCAAGTTGCAGGAATGGGCACTGCAGCGTGCCGAGGGCGACGGCGGCGAACTGCGCTTGCCGACCGCCTTGACCTGCAACAATATCGAAGCCCTGATCGGCGCCGCCGCGCAGGGCGTGGGCCTGGCCTATTTACCTGACTTTATCGTGCGCGACGCGATCGCGCGTGGCGAACTGCAAGCAGTGCTGGGTGAGTATCTGGCGTACTCGAGCAAGTTCTGGGTGCTGTGGCCATCGAGCCGCCATCTGTCACCGAAAATCCGCGTCTTTGTTGACCATTTGTGTACCCACCTGCATTTTTCAGCCCCACCTCCCGTCCCCTGAACGGCCTGGCAACCGCCGTGGAGGCCGGTTGAGGAATATTCCTACCCCAAAGAGATTTTTCCTAACACTGCCGCATATTTATTTGCTGCGATGCACCACGCTACGCCGCGTGCCGTCAACTTATACCCTTTCTGAATACCTATCATGCGTTAATTAAATTGCCATAAGGAATTTATTTATGTTAATTTAATATCTGTTTCCGCAACATTGCATCAACTTTATGGTTGTGGAGATAAGTGCAAGATGAGGCGCAATAAGCATGTAGTAACCAACAATTAGGGCGTGAGCCCGGTTCCGTTCAGGGAGTGTGCATGAAGACAGTAAGCACGATGCCGCCACAGCCGGCGCCAGCCGCGACAGCGGCCCGCAAGACGGGCCTGCTGCTTGGTGGCGGTGCACCAAATTCCACCTTGATCGCGGGCGCGCTGGCCGCGTTTCTCGACGAAGGCATCGAATTCGACGTCATCTCGGCCTCGGGCGCCGGTGTGCTGATGGGTTTGCTTTACACGACGCCGCACGAAGCCACGCCGCGCCAGGCGCTGCAAAGCTGGGCCGATACGGGCGTGGCCGACAGCATCTACAAGATGATTCCGATCAACTACAAGGTATTCCAGAAGCCTGGCATGCACGCGAGCACTTTCCGCGACGCTTTCCAGCCGCCGGCCAACAATCCTTTTTTTCAGGCCTTCCAGCAAACGTTTGCGGGCGTGCCCACGGCCTGGTCGGACTGGGGGAAATTGATGGTGTCGTCGCTGTCGCCATCGGACCTGTCGGCGAAAAGCCTGGGCCTGTGCGCGCACTTGCCCTTCCTGGAAAAAGCCGTGGATTTCTCGGGCGTGGCGCGCATGCGTCCCGATTTCTACATCAATGCCTACAACCTCAGCGAGCACCGCATGCAAATCTGGGGCAAGCACGAGATCGAACCGATTCACGTGCGCGCGGCCCTGTCGTTCCCTTTCCTGTATGCGCCCACGACCATTGCCGGCGACGACTACATCGAAGGCGCGGCCCTCGATACGCTCAATTTCGATCCGTTTATCGAAGGCAAGGGTGAACACGCTGACGCCGACACCCTGGTCATCCTCGACATCCTCGGTGACGAGCGCTTGCTGCGCAAGCCGCGCAACCTGTACGACGCCTGGGTGCGCTCCATCATCACGCCGCTGGTGAAAATTTCCAAGAGCGAATTGCGCCTGTTCGAACTTGAACACAACACGGACAGAAGCACGGGCCAGCCCAGGCGGCGCTTGCTCAAGCTCGACTTGATGGGCGGCATCCCGGAGCAGCATTGGCCCGACACCCTGGACTGGTCCAGCTCGAACATGCAGCTGCTGTTCGACGTGGGCCACAAGGCGGGCCTGGCGTTTTGCCGCGAACATGGCGACTTGCTGCGCCGCACGCCCGACGCTGCCCCGCTGGCGGCCTAAGCTGACCCCGCCTGCAACCGGTCCCGGCCACCCGATCGGCAGCTACTCATCCCGCCTGGCCCTGCCAGGCTGCTTTTTTGACTGTGAAACACCATGAATATCACCAAGCAATTAATTCTGACCCTCACCATCGCCTTGCTGGCCTTGCTATTGCTGGGCGCTGGCGGCGCCATCCAGCTGCAGCGCGCCCAGGAGCGCTTTGACACCGTGCAAAACCGCATCATTCCCAGCATCCAGGGCTTGAATGCGGCCAAGGGTTTCCTGGCGGACTCGCGCCTGGCCGGCTACCGCCTGTCCGTGTTCTCGAACCTGGCCGACAAGACGGCGCTGGACAAGGCCGTGGCCGATGCCAACACGAATTTTGACAAGGTCATCGCCACCTACCGCGCCGAGCGCCTGTACGACGCGACGGACAGCAAGATGCTCGACGCCGACCAGGCCGCCATGGAAGCCTACCGCCGCGCGCTCGTGCCGTTCTTCGCCGCCGCCTACGCGGGCGACATGGATGGCGTGCGCGCCACCTTGCTGGCCGGCACGCCGCTGGCCATCACGGCCGCGGCCGCCAAGAAAAGCATGGATGACCATATCGCCTACAACAACAAGCTGGTCGACGATGTCAAAGCGGAAAGCCTGGCCGCCTACGATACGGCGTTCAACACCATGCTGGCCGTGCTGGGCGTGGCCGTGCTGCTGACGGGCGCGCTGGCCTGGCATATCTACCGCACCATCAGCGGCGGCCTGGGCAATATCGAACACACCCTGGAGAGGGTCAGCGCCTCGCTGGACCTGTCTGCCGCCATGCCCGTCGAGCGCATGGATGAAGTGGGCCGCACGGCCACTGCCTTCAACAAATTCCTCGAGCGCATCGTCGGCGTGATCGCCACCGTGCGCGCCTCGGCCGATACGGTCAGCGTGGCGGCCGCGCAGATTTCCGCCGGCAACGCGGACTTGTCCGTGCGCACGGAGCAGCAGGCGTCGTCGCTGGAAGAAACGGCGTCCAGCCTGGAAGAGCTGACCTCGGCCGTGCGCCAGAATACGGACAATGCGCGCCAGGCGAACTCGCTGGCCGTGTCCGCCTCGGACGTGGCCCGCAAGGGCGGCGCCGTGGTGGCGCAAGTGGTGGGCACAATGGGTTCGATCAACGAATCGGCGAAGAAGATCGCCGACATTATCGGCGTGATCGACGGCATTGCCTTCCAAACCAACATTTTGGCGCTGAACGCTGCCGTCGAGGCGGCCCGCGCGGGCGAACAGGGCCGCGGCTTCGCCGTCGTGGCCACGGAAGTGCGCAACCTGGCGCAACGCTCGGCGGCGGCCGCCAAGGAAATCAAGGGCTTGATCGAGGATTCCGTGGATAAAGTCAACACGGGCAGCGCGCTGGTCGACCAGGCGGGCGCGACGATGGAAGAAATCGTCGCCAGCATCCGTCGCGTGACGGACATCATGGGCGATATCGCCAACGCCAGCCACGAGCAAAGCGCCGGCATCGAGCAAGTGAACCAGGCCATTTCGCAAATGGACCAGGTCACCCAGCAAAACGCGGCTCTGGTGGAAGAGGCGGCTGCAGCCGCATCCTCGCTGCAAGACCGCGCCGTCGAACTGGTCGACGTGGTAGCCGTGTTCCGCCTGCGCGGCGATGCCCAGGCAAAACCGTTGAAAGTGGCGGGCGGCTTGCCGGCCCCGGCAACGGCCAGCCGGCGCCTGGCGCTGCCGGGCCGCAGCGCCCGCGCTTAACCGTTGTAACTGCCCCGGTACGCCGGGGTTTTTCTTGTGCGGCGCAACCGTCCGGTGCGCGAGCGCCGACGTGCTGCGCCTGTGGCGAGGGTCGTCAAGTTGCCCGGGCGGGCAGGGCGGAAGGAGGGGGCGCCCGGCCCTTCGCCAGTCTGGGTGCCTGTCTCATTTTCGGGCGCGTGAGTCCGCTTACGCCCCAAAGCGGACACTCGCGAATTCTCTTAAATTAATCGTATAATATTTTCAGATCCATAACCCAGTCATCCTTACTCCGGAATAACAATGCATAATTTATTAATGGAAATTATCTAACCTGCATTAAGACTTGCTGCCTTAAGCCTCACCAAAGGGATAGAATAAACTTTGATGTTTTGCTGAATAGGATAGTTCGTGACGTTACGAATATCTGCCAGATTTACTTCCAATGTAAAGCGGTTTTCATATTTTTTTGGAAGATCAAACCAGCCGCACTTAAAAAACAAAACACAATATATTCCATACTTTGCTTTTATTGATTGCATGTAGCTTGGCAATTGATGAAGTAACCCATGCTCAAGGTCATCAGAATGTGCATGTTTAAACTCAATGGCTATCTTTTGAATCCCTAGTCCTCTTACATTGGCTAGAAGAGCAAAATCCAATCTTCCGCTTGCGTTGCGAGCTTCGGGGACAACTTCGATCGATTGGCTAAAGAATTGATCATATAGAAGAGCATGCAAATTGCTTTGCACTTCGGTCTCGCCTTTGGGTCTTCTTTCAACTATCTTGCCTCCGTCTTTTAAAACATCCCAGTACATGTCGGTTGACAAAGATTCCTCAATTTTATCCCCAAGCGTCGCAAAACAATTGTGCACTTTACTGCGAAACGATTCCAAGGAGTCGAACTCGGAATTTGGGATTAAGTTTTCAAGCTTTGCTTGCCGAATAATTGACTCGGGTGGAACCGTATAGGGGGTGTTAGTCGTAATTTTCTTACCATTTGCTGTCAAAGTGAGCGAATTGGTACTCCAAAGAACATTAATGTTGTGAAAAATGCCATCTATTTCGCCTTCCGTTGCGGGAAAGCGAACCTCATAACCATTACGATTCAATACGAAATCTCCTCCCTGGTACTCGAGGGAAAGATAAAAATCCGGATGATTAACTCTAAAAAAGTACCCATCCCTTTTGATGCTGGCAATTTCAACTTGCTGCACAGTATAGCCACCAATTCCTACTAGGTCATAAATAGGGATACACCCCATTACTGAGTTTGCCAGAGACATAACCACTCCAAATAAAGTTGTGAGACAAACCTTTACAGTTAGCGCAATGCGGTTGCCAAGTGTATAAATGAATTTTGCATAAAAATATTGCGTTGAGGGACCGATTTTGCCGGTTGCGGCCGGTGGCCGCAATGAAGCCGTCTGTCCCGCAAATTCCGCTATTTGACTCCTACTGCACCCCAGCCATCGTAATACCCATTGCGCACCTCCGCCAGGGATTGCAGCGCGCGTGTAGTCGCCTGCATTGCTTGCAACTCTGGCACCATCTTGCGCTTGGCGTGAATTTCCCATTGCTTCGTGGTGGGCGGCTGGCCAACGCCTACAATCTCGTATCCCAAGGCACTGATTTTCTCTGCAGTGGCAACCGCGTCGTCCTTTCGTGTAAAGACAAGAAAGAAATCGATGTCATGTACTTTGGTAACATCCGCGCCGTTCTGACGCAGAGTTTCTATGACCCGTGAATCCTGTTGTTCGGCAATTGGCGTTTGAGCAAAGACTGTCGATGCTGCAAACCATGCAATTACCAACGTCGCGCAGATTAACAGGCGAAGTGGCTTCATAGAGATGTGATCTTTCTTGAGCTAGTATAAAAATGTGGTGGGCACATTGGCCAACGACTGCTGACTGTCTACGCCTGGCCGGCTGCCGTCGCCAGCAGTTTTCGCCCCACTGCCGATGTTCAGTCCAAACCTGCGGGTGCTCGCGTGGCTAGGGTTTTTCGGGCTTTGCAATGAGAAGCCAGGGGATGGCAAACGGGCCTGTCAGAGCGACTATCATGTCCCTGACCGCAGTTTTTTTCAGAAGGCGTCGTTTGGCAATCAGGTGGCAAGCCACTGCCGAAAGCAGCCAGATCAAAGCGGGGATGTATGCCGTCACTGTGAACTCCGATAGTAGTTGCGTTGAATGCGAACGATGATAGCAGGCTCATCTTAGCGGTGCAATTCGGAACCGGACTCGTCCTGGTTGTTGGCTCCTGGTCGGACCGGGTTCTTAATCAAAGACAATTCGCTGCCCCACCTCGAATGCATTCTCATGGCAATAAAATACGATAAGAGGCGTGTCGTTCGAATGGATCATCGCGTCGTCACGCGAAGGGACAAAAATATCCGACCAATTCTCGACCAGGAACACACTGCTGCATACGAAGCATTCGTCTTCTCCAAACACAACTACGACCTGCTGACTTCCCGGCATACGGGCACGTAAGCATCTGGTCGCGCTGGCCACATCATTGCCGAATGCGAACCGCTCGATGGAGCCAACGGTGTTAACGTCCAGGCCGTGATGCGTCTTCGAATCATGAAGGCGCACTACATTATAGGCACGGCGAGCACCCTCGGCATCAAGCCAGACGATATCCGCAGTGTGATGCTTTAGCTCTTCAACCCTCCAGTGTGTTGCGTTCATCATTTCTCAACGTCCAAGGTGCTCACGGTCAGCGTTTTTAGGATAGCATCGTGCCCAGGTGTGACATGCTTGCCTGGTTGTGCCTTGTCAAGCGCGCCTGCTCACTGGCTTACCGCTCAAGCCTGGCTCCAAACAGGGCTGTCGTTATGGCCCGGCTCTGTCTGCGGCAAGTACAGCCAGAATTTAATTATATTGCTATGAATAGGGAGAGTCCCCATTGACGCAAATCGAAGAAAGCATCCACATTGCCGTCACGCCCACGGTCATCGATCAAATCTGGAGCGAAGTCGACCGATGGCACCTGTGGGATCCGGATACAAAGCAAGCCGGGCTCAATGGGCCATTCGCTGTTGGAACACAGGGCAGGATAGTCCCGAATAAAGGGATGGGTATTGCGATGCTGGTCACGGAGCGCACGGCCGGCCGCTCGTTCACCGTCGAGGGCCACATCCCCCTGTTCCGCATCCACTTCGAGCACACGGTTGCCGCCGTCAATGGCGGATCGGAAGTCGTTCACCGCGTGTGGTTCACTGGTGCGCTTGCCTTTCTGTTCGGGCCAGGCGTTGCCAGGCAAGTCCGGCAAGGGCTACCCAAAACGATGCGCTCGCTCAAGGCCTATGCCGAGAAACGCAACGAAACCCTCCATGATGGCGAGGCGGGCAGGGCGAAGGCGACCACTGCCTGATAGATAGTTTCTCTTGGTCAATTCCTTGCAAAGCACCGCGTCAAATTAACGTGCCCTTCCCGTCATGATGGAATACAATTCCTGCGTGGCAGCCAGCTTGCCTGGCAAGGCCGGGCACGGCGCCTTTGACCTCGGAAAGATGTTGGCTTATGACTCTGCAGTTCCCCCAGCGACCGGCGCCCTGTGCGCCATCCACGCTCCGCCTTTCACGCAAGCCCCTCGTTTCCCTGTTCGTCCTGACGTTTTCATGCCTGCTGCTTACGGCGCCTGTCATGGCGGCCACGCCAGCCAGCAGCAGCGTCATGCTGGAAGAACTGACCAGCACGGAATTGCGCAGCCGTATCGACCATGGCGCCACGACGGTGCTGGTGCCCATCGGCGGCGTCGAGCAAAGCGGACCGTACATCGCGCTGGGCAAGCACAATGTGCGCGCCGGGCTGCTGGCGCGGCAGATCGCGCAAAAGCTGGGCAATACCATCGTCGCGCCCGTCGTTTCCTACGTGCCGGAAGGCGCGATTTCGCCACCGGCCGGCCACATGCGCTTCGCTGGCACAATTTCGATACCGCCGGCCGCCTTCGAGGCCGTGCTGGAAGGGGCGGCCGCCAGCCTGCGTCAGCATGGTTTTCGCGACATCATCTTCCTTGGTGATCACGGCGGTTACCAGAAGAACGAGCAGAATGTGGCGAATAAGCTCAATCGGGCCTGGGGCAAAGCTTCCACGGCGAAAGATGCACGTGCGTATGCCTTGCTCGATTACTATGACATTACGCAATCGCAATTTATTGTCGAACTGCAGAAACGTGGCCATAGCGGCGCCGAGATCGGCCTGCATGCCGGCTTGGCGGACGCGGCCCTGATGCTGGCGACGGACCCGTCGCTCGTGCGCAGCGAGGCCATGGCCCACGGACCGAAGCCCGGTGTGGCCGATGGCGTGCGCGGCGACGCCACGCGTGCCACGGCTGAACTGGGCCAGATCGGCATCAAGCTGCAGGTGGACACCTCGGTGGCCGCCATCAGGCAACTGCTGCAACGACCTAAATAATTCCGCTGGAAGTGCTGAACTTCCGGCTTTTGCAATGAAATGACGCGAAAACACATGAAAACATCTCAACGACGCACCATCGTTACCCTGTCCGTCCTGGCGGCCGCACTGGCCGGCCTGGGCGTGGCCAGCCAGGTCACCGGCGCCAGCACAGCGGCCCCTGCCGCTGTAGCCGCGGCGCCGGCGGCTGCTTATTCTCCGCTGCCGGGCATGCCGCCGCTGGTGGACCCGAAAAACGTGTATGGCAGCATCGGCAGCAGCAATATGAGCCCCGTCGTCAAGGATCACTTGCGCCGTGTCTACGTGCCCAATCTGCGCTCGAACGACGTCTACGTGATCGACCAGGACAGCCTGAAAGTGGTCGACAAGTTCAAGGTCGGCAGCGGCCCGCAGCACGTCGTGCCGTCGTGGGACTTGCGCACCCTGTGGGTGGCGAACAATGCCGAGCGCACGGACAAGGGCAGCCTGACGCCGGTCGACCCCTTGACGGGCAAACCGGGCAAGGAAGTGCCCGTCGACGATCCCTACAATATGTACTTCACGCCGGACGGCAAGTCGGCCATCGTCGTGGCCGAAGCGCGCCACCGCCTCGATTTCCGCGATCCGAAGACCATGGCGGTGCAGTATTCGATCGACACGCCCCAGTGCGGCGGCATCAACCATGCGGATTTCTCGAATGACGGCCGCTACGCCATGTTCACCTGCGAGTTCGACGGCACCATTGCCAAGATCGACCTGGTGGGCCGCAAGGTCGACGGCTACCTGAAACTGCAGATGCCGGCCAAGCGCTTCGCCGAGTCCGGCCCCGTGGGCGGCCCGGCGAATGAAATCTGCAGCGTCAAGAAGGGCATGCCGCAAGACATACGCATTTCGCCGGACGGCAAGAAATTCTTTATCGCCGACATGGACGCCGACGGCGTGCACATCGTCGATGGCGCCACGCTGAAGGAAATCGGCTTCATCCAGACGGGCGTGGGCGCGCACGGCCTGTACCCGAGCCGCGACGGTAAAAAGTTGTACGTGGCTAACCGCGGCACGCACCGCATCCATGGCAAGCCGAAGGGCAAGGGCAGCGTCAGCGTGATCGATTTCGCTACGGAAAAAGTGGTGGCGAACTGGCCGATTCCCGGCGGCGGCAGCCCCGACATGGGCAATGTGAGCGCCGACGGCAAGTATCTGTGGCTGTCCGGCCGCTTCGACGACGTGGTGTACCGCATCGATACGAACAGCGGCGACGTGTCGAAAGTGAAAGTCGGGCAGGAACCGCACGGCCTGACCGTGTGGCCGCAGCCGGGCCGCTATTCGCTGGGTCATACGGGCAACCTGCGCTAGGCAGGCGCATGGCGCATCCCTGGAGCAAGTGTGCCGGATCTGCAGTGGTGATTGCCTAAAAGGCAATGTTGGTGCATACTGCAATTCTATTCCACGACTTCCAGGGAGCGCCATCATGATTCTTGATCACATCGGTTTGAACGTCAGCGATGCACAGGCCAGCAAGGCCTTCTTTTCGGCCGCCCTGGCGCCCCTGGGCGTATCGGTGGTGATGGAAGAGCAGGGCTGGGTCGGCATGGGCAAGGATGGCAAGCCCGATTTCTGGTTCGGCGCGGGCGGCACGCCGCATGCCGGCATGCATCTCGCCTTCGCGGCGGCAAACCGTGCCCAGGTGGACGCGTTTTACCAGGCCGCGCTGGCAGCGGGCGGCAAGGATAACGGTGCCCCCGGCATCCGTGCCATCTATCACCCGAATTATTATGGCGCTTTCGTGCTGGGGCCGGACGGCCACAATGTCGAAGCCGTCTGCCACCATCCCGAGCCTTGAGGCCGGTCATTACCTGAAGAGAGCAGCATGAAGCACAGCGCCACCCTGTTTGCCGACGATGCCGGCCGCTATGCCTACGTCAAGGCGGGTTTTTCCTGGCCAGCTCTGTTGCTGGGCTCGTTCTGGGCCGTGGCCAAGCGCCGCTGGTGGCTGTTGCTGCTCATGCTGGCGATGGATGCGTGCCTGTGGTTTGGCAGCCATCTGGCCAGCGAACTGCGCATCGGCCCGATGATGCTGCTGATGGCCGGTGCGGAACTCAGTTACCTGCTGGCGCGTGGCTGGTATGGCAACCGCTGGCTGGAAGCGTCGCTGCGCAGCCGTGGCTACAAGCCCGTCGTGCCGGGCACGGGCGCCGCTGGCTGAGCCTGCCTGGCACAGATTTTCCTTTCCGTTACTGACGTTTGCCAAGGGCAAGCCGTCCAGCCAAAACTTTCTGCACAGCCTAGCGCACCTTTGATCCAGATCATGCCTCATCTGCGGTGCTCACGTAGCCTTGGGACTCGCGTTGCAAAGCATCGTCCCACCAATCGGATATGTTTTTTCGCGTTTCGTGGCGTAACCCGGCCGTCTGCCTAAGCGTTCGGTAGTCGGTGGTGCCGCCATCTGTTTGTGTCCACCCAACCGCTATCTAATGAGGAACTCCATGTATCCATATTCCCGTAGTGTTACCCCCGCCGCCAAAAACCACCTGGAAGCGCAACTGGCTTTCTTCAATGGCTTGACGAAGTCGTTGTTCCAGTCGGTGCAGCACTTCAGTGACCTGAACATGCAACTGGCGCAAGGCTTGCTGGAAGAAAGCACGGTCACCAGCCAGAACCTGCTGACGGTCGAGCGCGCTGAAGATGTGTTTCAGGTGGCTGCCGCCTCGGGCCAGCCAGCCGCCGAGCAACTGCGCAAATACCAGCAACAGGTGTCGCGCCTGGCAGCCGATACGCAGGTCGAACTGGCCAATGTGGCAGAGCGTCATGTGAATGAAACGAGCCGCACCGCCAAGGCCCTGGCCGAGGAAGTGGCCCGTACGGCTTCGGAAGAAACGGAGAAAAACGTGCGCAAGCAGCAGGAAGCGATGCAGCGCATGGCCGAACCGTTCCAGGCCTACCAGCAAAATGGCGCCAGCCGCGAGCAGCAGCGTGGTGCGCAAAGCCGTGACGGTCAAAGCCTGCAAAGCGCCAGCCACCAGGGCAGCCAGCAGTCGGCCGGCAGCGAAAGCTCGGCCAGCGGCAGCGCATCGCAAGCAGGCTCCGCTCAAAGCAAGAGCAGCAGCGCCAGCCGTAAAGAGTAAACAGGCCGCTGCTGGCGGCTGCATCCGCATCGCGAGGGCCGAGCCTTGAGATGCGGCTGGTTGACATGCAGCGTCGCGCGTATTGGTCTGGCAGAGCGCCCGTCCCTCAGGGGGCGGGCGTTTTTTCGTCAGCGCGCGCCGCGGCAGCATGCATGGCGGCGCCCTGCGCCCTTGCCGGCTGCTGCGGCCTGGCCGGGGATGCAGGCTTGGCCGTGTCTCGCGGCGTACCCGCATTGTGCGCTGCTTTGTCCGCCGCGCTGTTGGCGTCGATAAAGGCGCTCACGGCGTCGAGCGTGGGCGCCAGCATGCGCAAGGGGCCGGCCAGCGAGGCGACCAGGGTGGTATGGCTGACCTTACCGAAATACATTTCCGTCACGGGCCTGTTCAGCGCCCGCAAGGCCTTGGCCAGGCCGCCCGTGTTGCGCTGCGGATTGACCAGCTTGTCCTGGCCGGGTTGGGGCGCGATCAGCAGGGCGGGCGGGGCATCGGCCGTCACGTGGTGGATGGGTTGCGAAGCGGCGGGCGTGTCCGGGTAAAAGAAGACGGGCCGGGTCGTGGTGTTCTCGATGGGCAAAAAATCATACGGGCCGGCCAGGCCTATCCAGCCGCGCAAGTCGTGCGGGCGCATACCGTGGCGCGCCAGCAGGCTGGCGTCGAGCGCCAGCATCGCCGCATTGTAGGCGCCGGCGCTATGACCCATGACGAACAAGCGCGCGGGGTCGCCGCCATGGCGGCTCGACTCCATCGCGGCCCAGGCCACGGCACGGGCCGCATCCTGCAGGATTTCGGGGTAGTGCACGTCCGGATACAGTCGGTAGTCGGCGATCACGGCCAGGTAGCCGCGCGCGGCCAGTGCATGGCCAACGAAGGCATAGTCGGCGCGCTCGCCGGAAGTCCAGTTGCCGCCATAAAAGAACACCACGACGGGCACGGGCCCCGTGCGGCTTTTTGGGGCATAGACATCGAGTTTTTGCCGGGGCAGGGGGCCGTAGGCCAGGCCCCGCGTCACCTTCGAGGCGCTGCCGGACGACAGGGCATTGATGGCCGTCAAGGGCGAGCAGGCGATCAGGCCGGCGGCCAGGGGCAGCGTCGCCAGCAAGCCCAGCAGAGTGTTGCGCACGATCGTCATGCCGGCCCCTTGTCGTTGTGCAGTATGGTTGCAGTGTAGGCCAAGCGGGGCGCGGCGGGCAGGAGTTGTTGCAGTGGCATAGAAATTATTCAGAAACAATGTTGTCTTGCAGCAGCCATTTGCGGGCCGTGGCGATGACGGCGTCCGACAGGGTGCGCGTGAGGGGCGTCTGGATATCCCAGGCATGCCAGGTCAGGGGCACGTCGAGCGCCTGCCCTGTGGCCACGTCGACCAGCCGGCCAGCGGCCAGCGCCGTTTCCGCCTGCAGCAGGGGCACCATGCCATAGGCATAGCCCGCTTCGATGAAGCGCACGAAGTCGCGCGCCGAACCGAGCACATGGTGCGGATAGCGGCCCGCGTAGCCGAGGCGGTGCTGCAGGTAGCGTTCGTGCAGGGCATCCTTGCTGCCGAACGTGATGGCGGGCGCCTGGCTGACGGCTTCCACCGTAAATCCATGGGGAAACCACTGCCGGGCGAATGCGGGCGAGGCCACGCACAGGTAGCGCATGCCGCCCAGCGGCGTGGCCGTGGTGCCCGCCACCAGGTCGTTGGCGCTGGTGACGCAGGCAAACACGCGCCCTTCGCGCAGCTGGCTCAGGGTGTGGTCCTGGTCGTCGAGGCGGATGTCGAGCAGGCAGGACGGCGGCGACAGCAGCGGCCCCAGCGCTTCCGGGATCCAGGTGGCGGCGCTGTCGGCGTTGACGGCGATGGCCAGTTCCGGCAATTGCGTGGTGGGACCAGGCTGGGCGTCGAGCGCCGCTTCAAGCAGCTTGACTTGCCGGTAATGGGCGATCAGGCGCTGGCCCGCTTCCGTGGGCAGGGGCGGGTGGCTGCGGATGATCAATAACGTGCCTTCCAGGTTTTCCAGGGTGCGGATGCGCTGCGACACGGCCGGCTGGCTGATCGCCAGCGCTTGCGCCGCCTTTTCAAAGCTGCCCAGGCCGATCACGGCGTCGAGGGCGGCCAATCCACGGTAATCGACGACGCGCATAAGTTTCTCTTATATATGGTTAGAATCATTCATTATACTTATATTTACTTTTTCTTTACACTGTTGAAATAGGGTAACAACTCCACTCTCCCGCGCGGTCCCCCTGGTTCCGCACCACCCTCCACCTACCTCTGATGACTTTGCCGTTGCCGGCAGAGCGTGGGCGGCCGTGCGCGTGATGGAAAGCAATGGAAAGGAATCGATATGGACAGCGCAATTTTCTTGAAAGGCATGGGACTCGGGGCGAGCCTGATCGTGGCCATCGGCACGCAAAACGCCTTCTTGCTCAAGCAGGGCTTGAAGCGCCATTATGTGCTTACCTGCATCCTCGTCTGCCTGCTGTGCGACGCCATCCTGATCACGGCCGGCGTGGCCGGCATGGGCACTTTTATTGCCGACAACCCCAATTTCCTGCTGTGGGCCAAGGCTGGCGGTGTCACCTTCCTGATCGCCTATGGCTTGCGCGCCGCCAAGTCGGCCTGGCGCCCGACGGCCCTGACGGTATCGGCCGCCAAGGCGCCTGAAGGCTACTGGGCCGTGATCGGCGCGGCGCTGGCGTTCAGCCTGCTGAACCCGCACGCCTTCCTCGACACGGTCATCCTGCTCGGCTCGATCGGCGGCCAGCATGAAGGCATGGGGCGTTTCTATTTTGCCGGCGGCGCCATCATGGCCTCGGCCCTGTGGTTCTTCCTGCTGGGCTTTGGCGCCCGCTACCTGGCGCCCGTGTTTGCCAAGCCCATGGCCTGGCGCGTGCTCGACGGCATCATCGCCCTCGTCATGTGGGCCATCGCCGCCTCGCTGTTCCTGTAATCAGCGGGTCAGGAAGTTCAATACGCGGCTGGCCAGCTTGCCATACGGCGGCCGCAGCAGTGCCAGGGCGCTGTAGCGCGCCTGGTAGAACACGGGACGCAGCTTGCTGAAAGTGTGAAAACCTTCGACGCCGTGGTAGTGGCCCATGCCGGACTCGCCCACGCCGCCGAAGGGCAGGTCGTGCTGGCCCACATGGAGCAGGGCGTCGTTGACGGACACGCCGCCCGACATCACCGTGTCGATCAGCATCTGCACGGTCCGCTTGTCATTGCTGAAAGGATAGATGGCCAGCGGGCGCGGCCCCCCGTTGATGCTGGCGATCACGTTCTCCAGCTTCGTATAGCCGCGCAGGGGCAGGATGGGGCCGAAGATTTCCCGCGTCAGCAGCAGGCTGTCTGCGGGCGCGCCCAGCACGATGTGCGGCGCGATCTTGCGCGTGGCGCGGTCCCAGGCAGGGCCGGGCAGCAGCGAAATCACTTGCGCGCCCCGTTCCCGCGCTTCATCCAGGGCCTGCAGCAGGCGCTCGAAGGCGGCCTCATCGATGATGGAGGTGTAATCGGGCGTATCGAGCCGCGGGTAGCGCGTGGGCATGATCCGGCGCGCATGCTCGACGAAGGCGGCGATGCCGGCCTCGGGCAGCCAGGCGTGGTCGACGCTGGTGCAGATTTGCCCCGCATTCAGGTACTTGACGAACAGGATGCGCTCGGCAGCCGTGCGCACGTCGAAATCGGCGCAGACGATGGCCGGCGCCTTGCCGCCCAGCTCCAGCGTCACGGGGCACAGATTCTGTGCGGCCGCCGCCATGACGGCGCGGCCCGTCTGGCCGGACCCTGTAAACAGCAGGTGGTCGAACGGCAGTTGTGAAAAAGCAATGCCTACGCCGCCCGTCTCGTCAACAAACTGCAGCTTTTCCGGCGGGAAATAGGCGGGCATGGTCGCGATCAGCAGCCGGGCCAGGTGGCGCGAGTTCTCGCTCATCTTGACCATGGCGCGGTTGCCGGCGGCAAAGATGTAGGTCAAGGGCACCAGACTCAGGTTGACGGGGAAATTCCACGGCACGATGACGCCCACCACGCCCAGCGGCTGGGGAATGACGCGGTTGCGGGCGCCCGGGAAATTGCGCCAGTCCACACTGCGGCGCTGCGGCTGCATCCACTTTTTCAACTTTTTCAGTACATGATCGATGCCGTCGATGGCGGGGAATATCTCCGCCAGCAAGGTTTCATGGTGGGAACGGTTGCCATAGTCGGCGCTGATGGCCTCGCACAATGCCAGCTTGTGGTCGCGGATATAGCGCTGCAGGGTCTGCAGGTCGCGCTTGCGCTCGGCGAACGTGGGCACGGGGTGGGCCAGGCAGGCGGCGCGCTGGCGCGCCAGGGTGGCGTCGAGCGCGGCGTGCGCCGGGGGAGCGGTCATGTGCATGGGTTTCCTCGCGTGGGCTGGCGGTGTCGTCCCGGGCAGGGTACGGCAATCCGGCAATGATGCCTATTCTGCAGTATTTATGGTCAAGCAACAATTGTCTGTTGTGCGCGCCGCCATGGCCGGCGCGAATCGCCGTAGAATGCCTGATTGAGCGCTTTAACCAGCTTGCATCCAGGAATGCCATGACCCCGACCACGCCAGACTCCCTGCACATCGTGTGCCCCCATTGCGACGCCGTCAACCGCCTGCCGGCCGCCCGGCTCACGGAGCAGCCCACCTGCGGCAAGTGCCAGAAGGATTTGTTCACGGGCCAGCCCGTGGACCTGGCCAGCGCCCGTTTCCTCAAGCATATCGAACGCAGCGACATTCCCGTGCTGGTCGACTTCTGGGCGCCGTGGTGCGGCCCGTGCCGCAGCATGGCGCCATTCTATGTGCAAGCCGCCAGGACCCTGGAACCGGCGTTCCGCGTCGTCAAGGTGAATACGGAAGCGTCGCCTGACCTGGGCAGCCGTTTCAATATCCGCAGCATTCCCACCCTGGCCCTGTTTTTGCGCGGCGTGGAAGTGGCGCGCCAGCCGGGCGCCATCGATGCGAATGCCATCATCGCGTGGGCAAGGGGCAAGGCGCATTTCTAGGCGCAGGGGAAAGCCGTTCAGGTTTTCCATTTGACATTTAATATGGTGCCATATTATATTGTGCCATATGATAAAACTCGCACAGAAATACACGGCCCTGCTCGGTGACGTCCAGCGCCGCGCGCTCGGCGCGGATCTGCCCGCATCCATCGGGAGGCTGCGCCTGTGCTTTGAAGTGCTGGGGCTGGCGTCCGCCATCGATGGCGATTGCGCCACGCGCCTGGGCCGGCATGGCTTGTCGGAAGGCAAGTTTGTCTTGCTGTCCTTGCTGCGCGACGTGCCCGAGGGGCTCTCCCCGCACGAACTGGCCGAGCGGGCCGGCGTGACGCGCGGCACCATCACGGGCTTGCTCGACGGCCTCGAACGCGACGGTTTCCTGGCGCGCCACGCGGACCAGTTCGACCGGCGCAAGCTGCTGGTGCGCCTGAGTGCCAAGGGAAACATGGCTGCCGCCACCCTGGTCGATGAGCACGCGCAGTGGATCGCCAGCCTGTTTGCCGATTTCACGCCAGAAGAAATGCAGTTGTTGAGTGGATTGCTGGAAAAAGCCTGGCGCAAGACGGATAAGGGTGAAATGCAGGGTGCTGCATGAGCCGTGGCGTCGCCGATATCGCTCCCGCCCGCCTGGCCCTGCTGAACCAGGGAATGGTGGCCAGCACCACCCTGACGGAAGGGTTGGCCATCGATTTTGCCCAGTTGCTGGCTGCCGCCGTGCCCGCTATCGGCGGGGCACGGCTGGAACAAATGCGGGCCCAGGCCGCCGAGGGTATCACCAAGCGCATGCTGCTGGCTGGGCAATTGCTGCTCGATGCCAACGTTGATCTGGCGCAATTGCAAGGCCATGTTTCCGACACGGTGCGCGGCTGGGCCTGCTTTGCCATCGCCGACCAACCCGGCTTGACCTTGCCGCAACAGCTGGCCGCCATGCGGCCGCTGGCCGACGATGGCCACTTCGGCGTGCGCGAATGGGCCTGGCTGGCGCTGCGGCCCCGTCTGGCCGAGCATCTGTCTGACGCCATCGCGCTGCTGGCGCCGTGGACGGCGGATCCGTCGGAACGCCTGCGCCGCTTTGCCTGCGAAGCGCTGCGCCCGCGCGGCGTGTGGTGCGCGCATATCGCCCAGTTAAAAGAGCAGCCGCAGCTGGCCTTGCCCCTGTTGCAGCCCTTGCGCGCCGACCCGGCCGTCTACGTGCAGGATTCCGTGGCCAACTGGCTCAACGATGCAGCCAAGAGCCAGCCGGACTGGGTGCGCAGCCTGTGCGCGCAATGGCTGCTGGAAAGTCCCAATGCCGCCACACAGCGCATCTGCAAGCGCGCCCAGCGCTCGCTGGCTTGATCATTCATCACCGAAGGAGAAAACATGCATTATCTGTTAGAGCTGTACAGCCCGAAACCGGCCTGGCTGGCCCTCGATGGCGCCGCGCGCCTGGCGTATTTCGCCACGGTGGGCGCCGGCATGGCGGCCTTGTCGGGCAGCGGCGCCGAAGCGCTGGCCATGGGCGCCATCGACGGCGGCAAGCTGCATGCGGCTGCCCAGCAATTTTATGCGGTCTGGCGCTTCCCGGACGAGGCGGCACTGGACGCCTTGCTGGCCGGTATCGCCGCCACGGGCTGGCATGATTATTTCGACACCGTCAATGCGGCCGGCCCGGCCGTGGATTTCCCTGGCCACCTGGCGCAGCTGTCGACCGTCTAAGCGTACGGCGTTTTTCCTGCCGCTGCGGTAAAGTTGGCATTTACACTCAAGCCCCGACGTTGATGCCAATCAAACCGCTTTTTACCGTGATGCTTGCCCTGGCACCCATGCTGGCGTCGGCAGCCCCTGCCAGCCCGCAAGCCCTCGTTGCCGCCGCCCGCAGCCAGGTGGGCGTGACGGTGCAGTACGACCCGCGCTATGAACGCCTGGCCTATCCGGGCGGCGACGTGCCGCTGGAGCGGGGCGTGTGCACGGACGTGGTCGTTCGGGCCTACCGCCAGCTGGGGCAGGATTTGCAGGTGCTGGTGCACGAAGACATGCGCAAGGCATGGCAGGTGTACCAGCAGCAGGGACGCTGGCAGATGAAGGGGCCGGACCGCAATATCGACCACCGGCGCGTGCCGAATCTGGGCACCTACTTTGCCCGCCACGGCACCAGCCTGCCTCCAGCCACGCAAGCGAGTGCTTACCGCGCGGGCGACATCGTCACCTGGCGCCTGCCGCGCAACCTCACGCACATCGGCATCGTCAGCGACAAGCAGTCGTGGAGCGGCGTGCCGCTGATCATCCACAACATCGGCGAGGGCGCGCGCGAGGAAAATATTTTATTCAGCTATCCGATCACGGGGCACTATCGCTGGCAACCCCGCTGAGTGGCAAGGGCGCCATCTCTTGCAGGATCGCCAGCACCCTGGCCAGCGCCGTGTCGATATCGAGCTTGTCGATGGCGCCATAGCCGAGGAACAGGCCTTCGTGGCGGGCGGGGCCGTGGTAAAAGCTGGCCAGCGCATACAGGCTGACGTCGGCCAGTCGTGCCCGGCGCAGCAATTCGGCGATATCGAGCGGTGCCTGCGCCAGCGCCGCCACGTGGAAGCCGGCGCTGGCCGGCACCAGGCGGAACCACGGCGCCAAGGGGCCGTTGAACCAGTGCAGCAGCCGCTCGCGGCGCCTCGCATAAATGTCATGGCAGCGGCGGATATGCCGCAGCAAATGGCCGTCCAGGATGAACCTGGCCAGCGCATGCTGGCTCAGACTGGCCGTGTGGCAATCGCTCAGGTATTTCACCGTCTGCATGGCGGCCACGAGGGCTTGCGGCAGCACAACATAGCCCAGGCGTAATTCCGGCAGCATGATCTTGGAAAAGCTGCCCACGTGGGCGACGACGCCATAGCGGTCCATGCTTTGCAGGGAATCCTCGGGCCGGCCTTCGTAGCGGAAGGCGCTGTCGTAATCGTCTTCGATGATGATGGCGCCCAGCTGGTGCGCCCGTTCCAGCAAGGCATGGCGGCGCGCCAGGCTCATCGGCATGCCGAGCGGAAATTGATGGGCGGGCGTGACATAGATCAAGCGCGTGCCGTCCGGGATTTGCGCGACGACAAGGCCATCCTCGTCCACTTCGATGCCCACCACGCGCGCGCCCAGGCTGGCGAACACGGCGCGCGCCACCGGATAGCCGGGTTCTTCCACGGCAACCGTGTCGCCCGGTTCCAGCAGGGTCAGCGCGAGCAGGTGCAAGGCTTGCTGCGCGCCGCTGGTGACGAGTACTTGCTCCTCGGTGCAATGGATGCCGCGGCTGAAGGCTGCATGACCGGCAATCGCCGCGCGCAAGGCCGGCAAACCCTCCACGGGGCCGTAGCGGCCGCGCGCCTGGCCGCTCTGGCGCAGCGCATGCAGCATGCAGGCGCGCCATGCATCCTGCGGGAAATGCGCTGGCGTGGCGCGTCCGCCGATGAAGGCGTAGCGCGCCGGCTCTTCCTGGCTGGCGCGCCGCAGGGGCGTGGGCGTCGCTTCCCAGCGGGCGATGCGCTGCGCGCTGGCCAGCGGCGTGCTCGCATGGCGCCGCTGCGGCGAGGCATGCGGCGTCTGCACGAAGCTGCCCACGCCGACTTTTCCTACCAGCAGCTTTTCATAGCCGAGCTTGTCATACACGTCGGACACCGTCTTGCGCGACAGGCCCAGCTGGCTGGCCAGCAGGCGCGAAGGCGGCAATTGCTGGCCGTCCGTCAGGCGGCCCGAGCGGATGGCTGCGCTGAGCTGGCGGTACAGCTGGCCGCCCAGGTCGCGCGTGCCGTCGATCAGGATATGTAATTCCATGGAGTATCTGTAGGTGGTCTGCCGTTTTTCGGCGGGATTGGCCTGCCGCGTGCGTTATTCGCGCTTCTACAATGGCGCATCTCTCATTATCAAGGAATACATCATGACACAGCAACGACTCGACTTCACGCAAGCTTCGCCCGACGCCGTCAAGGCCATGTATGCGCTGGAAGCGGCGATCGCCAAACTGGGCGTGGAACATTCGCTGCTCGAGCTGATCCGCCTGCGCGCCTCGCAAATCAATGGCTGCGCTTTTTGCGTGGATCTGCACACGAGCGATGCGCGCAAGGCGGGCGAAACGGAGCGCCGCCTGTATGCCGTGTCCGTCTGGCGCGAAACGCCGTTCTTCACGCCGCGCGAACGGGCCGTGCTGGCCTGGACGGAAGCGCTGACCCTGCTGCCGCAAAGCCAGGCGCCCGATGACGTGTACGCGGCGCTGGCGGAACAATTGACGCCGGCAGAAATGGTCAACGTCACCCTGGCCATCGGCTCCATCAATACCTGGAACCGCCTGGCCGTGGGTTTCCGCAAGATGCCCGAATAACTGTGTGTTCGTTCGCGAACAGACGCCTGGCCTGTCCCTGCGTAGTCTGGCAAGACACTGTCAGCGAGGGAATGGCCATGGAAGTCAATATCAGCGAAGTAATGGAAAAGACGCCGCAGCAGCAGGAAGAAGCGCGCCGCGAATTCATCGCGGAACTGTGGCGGCGTTTTGAGGCCTTGCAGGAATGGGCCGTCAGCCATTGGCCCGACCAGCAGCATCCCTTGAGTTCCGCAGACTTCGTCGAGACGCGCAAGGAGATATTAAGTTTGCGTTCGCCGGCAGGTTCCTTGAACCAGCCGGCGCAGCAGCATGCGGCGGAACCGGAGCAGGGCGGGGCGCAATATCTGGATGTGACGCCAGCCCCCTGGCCTTGAGGAGCGCCTGAGAAAACGTCCATGACTGCGTTGCCGTGCCTGGCCGTACTAGCGTACTGCCTGCGGCACGGCGCCTTGTCCTGAACGTTTTTCAGGTGCCCCCGTCCTGAAAAATCCGCTGTAAAAGTTACTGCTTGACCACTTCCGCTTTCTTGCCCTGCGCAAACACCCAGCAAACCAAACTCACCAGCAGCCCCGCCATCACGCCATACGCCAGATTCAGCGCGCTGTCGAACAGCAGCGGCGCCACCAGGCCCGACACCAGCGCGAACAGCAGCATCTGGATGAACGATTGCATCGACGACGCCAGGCCGCTGTTGTTGGGGAAGTGGTTCAGGGCCATCAGGGTCATCGGCGGCATGGCGATGGACAGGGCGAACGAGTAGAAGAACAATGGCAGCACGGCCCATGGCACTTCGGCGGCAAAGACATAGTTGTAGCCGATGTTGGCCAGCGCGGCGACCAGCATCAGGATGAAGCCGGCCCAGATCATCTGGCGCTGGCTGTAGCGGTGGGCGATTTTCGCCGACAGGGCCGAACCGAACACCATGCCGCTGATCAAAGGAATGAACAGCCAGGCGAAGGCCGTCTCCGGCAGGTGCAGGATGTTGATGATGAAGTAGGCGGCCGAGCCGATGTACAGCGCGAAGCCGCCGAAGGCCGCGCCGATGGCCGTCGACAGCAGCAGGAACTGGCGGTGGCACAGCACTTTCCAGTAATTGACGGCGATGTCGCCCAGGTGGAAGGCGTGGCGCTGCTCCTTCGGCAAGCTTTCCGGCAGCGCGCGCCAGACGACGACGAACATCAGCACGCCGAAAGCCGTCAGGAACCAGAAGATCCAGCGCCAGCCCAGGCTGACCTGCAGCCAGCCGCCCAGCACGGGGGCGATGGCCGGCGCCAGCGCGAACACCATCATGATGTGCGAGAGGATTTTTTGCGCGGCGGCGCCCGAATAGCGGTCTTGCACGATGGCGCGGCCGATCACGGAACCGGCGCCCGCCGACAGCCCCTGCAGCACGCGCCAGGCCAGCAGCCAGCCCAGCGACGGCGCCAGCGCGGCGCCCACGGAGGCGATCACATACAGCACCAGCGAGACGAGAATCACGGGACGGCGGCCGAACGAATCGGACAGGGTGCCGTAAAACAGCATCATGAAGGCGAACGTGAACAGGAAAAAGCTCAGGGTTTGCTGCACCAGCAGGGGGCTGGCATTGAAATCTTGCGTGATGGCGGGGAAAGACGGCAGATAGGTGTCAATTGCAAGCGGTCCGACCATCGCCAGGCCCGCCAAAATCCAGGTTAATAATTTAGTCATGTTGAAGAGTGTTTTTGTTAGTCCGTCATTTTACGCTAGTGGCTGGAATCGGGTCCGGTGCCGCGGCGGTTTGCCATCCATATGCGTTTTTTGCATATGCAATCTTGAAATTCTTCGTTTGCATCGCTTGCCGTCACCGCTAAGCTGGGGCGACCCGGCCTGTTTGCCATTTTCTGGAAGTGATACGCCATGCACAGCATTTATCCCGCGGCGCCCGCCGACGACACGGCCCAGTGGAACCTGGGACCCGTGATCCAGGCCTTGCGCAGCTCGCGTGAGGACAAGCACAAGATCCGCCATAACGGCAGGGTGCGCGAACTGCCGTCGCGCGAAGCCTTGACCACCATCGTCAACGGCCTGTCAGCCGCCTTGTTCCCCACCCACTACGGACGGCCGAATCTGACCGATGAAAGCATCGACTATTTTGTCGGCGACACCCTGAACACCACCCTGAACCGCCTCAGCGAGCAGGTGCGGCGCGGCTTGCTGTTTTCCGCTCCGGCTCACGCCGTACCGGCTGGCGATGAACAGAACGGCGCCAGCGACGATGCGGCCCTGGCGCAGCAGGCGCGCGACATCACGCGGGCGTTCGCCGCCAGCCTGCCCGACATCCGCGCCCTGCTGGTGTCGGACGTGCAGGCCGCCTACGCGGGCGACCCGGCCGCCACCTCGGTGGCCGAGATCATGCTGTGCTATCCGGGCACCATCGCCATTCTGTACCATCGCCTGGCGCACCGCCTGCATTTACTCGGTGCGCCTTTCCTGGCGCGCCTGATCGCCGACATCGCGCACACCCTGACGGGCATCGACATCCACCCGGGCGCGCACATCGGCGCCTCCTTCTTCATCGACCATGGCACGGGCGTGGTGATCGGCGAGACGGCCATCATCGGCCAGCGTGTGCGTCTGTACCAGGCCGTCACCCTGGGCGCCAAGCGTTTTCCAGCCGATGCATCCGGCGCGCTGATCAAGGGTACGCCGCGCCACCCCATCGTCGAGGACGACGTGGTCATCTACGCGGGCGCGACCGTGTTGGGGCGCATCACCATCGGCGCGGGATCGACCATCGGGGGGAATGTGTGGCTGACGCAGAGCGTGCCAGCGAATAGCAATGTATCGCAGGCGCAGATGCGTAACGATTAGGTGTGGCGAAAGGGGAGTAAGCCCAGAGCTAAGGCTGGGGTCAGACCCGGCGGTCTGACCCCACAGCTTTGGCGTGGCGCCTGGCTTTGCAAAAACCTTACTTCACCGTCAGCGCTTCATACCGCGCCACGGGCACGCCATCCTTCAGCAGCAGCAATTCCTGGTCCGCGTAGCGGTAGCCATTGACTTCGCCCAGGGTGGTCAGGAGCAGGCGTTCGAGGTCCATGTCCTGCGGCTGGCACATCATCATGGTGCCGGCCATCTGCCCGAAGGCCAGGGTGCTGACGCCATCGCTGGTGTAGCCGCCCATCATCTGGTTGCAGCCGCTATGGCCACTGGCGCGGCCTTCGGCCAGCAGCAGGGTCACTTCGCGCTGCTCGGGCGCCTTGCGCGCGATCTTCTTGCCCTTCAGTTCCTTCAGCTTCCACTGCGTGCCCGTCAGCGCCGGCGCCGGCTTGGCGGGCGAGGTGGCGCCTGGCGCGGCGGCGGCAGCGTCGCTGCGCACGGGCGTTTGCGCGCAGCCGGCGGTGATGGCGACGATGGCGGCGAGGGGGATCAGTCTGGCGATATTGAACATGGCATTTCCTTCTTCAAATGAATGGCGCCAGATTAGCAGATCCGCGCCGCGCCAGCATGCACGGTTGACAAGCGCTTTGGCAAGCTTACTGCTGTTTTTCCTGCTCCAGCCGCGCCTCGAGCAAGGTGCGCGCCGCCGCCACATAGGCGTGGCAGGCCTGCGGGTCGACAAAGGCCTCGCTGCCGGCCGTGGCGCTCGCTTCCAGCCGTTCCCACAGCTGCGACGCTTCCGGGTGGGCGGAGATCAGCACGTCGCAGGGCAGCTTTTCCAGCGTTTCGAAGCTGTGGCGCAGATCATCCACCGCGTTCGGATACTCGCTGCTGGCGCTGAACTTGAAGCCGGGGCGCGAGACGGCGTTCAGGCTGTCCGCGTAGACCATGTTCAGGCAGCGGGGGCCGTCGCATGATTCCCACGTCCAGCTCAGGCCTCCGGGCGTGTGGCCCGGCGTGGCATGCGCCGTCAGTTTGATGGGGCCGACGTTGAACTGGCCGCCGTCGCGCGCCAGACGCATGTCCTTCACGGGCGGGTACTTGGGCAGCGCGTGGTATTGCGGGTCGTCCGGCCCCACTTCGCCCGACGCCAGGTCCAGCGCCGCCGACGGGCTGGCGGCCACCAGCGCATTGCTGCGCCGCTGCAGTTCTGCCAGGCCGCCCGCATGGTCGATATGGCCGTGCGAATTGAGTATCAGCTTGACGTCCTCGATGCGGAAACCCAGCGCACCGATATTGGCGATGATCTTGGGTGCCGATTCCGGCAAGCCTCCGTCGATCAGCACGTGGCCCTGCGGCGAGGTGATGAGCACGGAACTGAGGCCTTTCACGCCCACATAATAGGTATTGCCGAAGATGCGGAACGGCGCCTGGTCGGCATTCCAGGCAGCGCAGACGTCGCAGCCGGGCGTCGGCGGCGTGCCCAGCGCCGGTGAACCATGACCGGCCAGCAGCAGGCCCAGGGCCAGCGCGCGTAGGGGAGTGGGGGGCATTGCAGTCCTTATCCGTGTTGCCAAGGTGGCGTATGCTGACACGGAACGGGCCTGGATGCAAATGCCCGCGGGGACGCGGGCGGCGTTCAGGCCGCGGCGAGCGTGGCCTCGTCTGGCGCGATGCTGACCTGGCGCCCCGCGTGATCGGCCGGCAGGCGCGGGCCCTGGCCAAACACCTTGTGGCGCAGGGTGCCTTCCTCGTAGGCGGTGCGGTAGCGGCCGCGCCGCTGCAGTTCCGGCACGATGTGGGTCACCACGTCGGCCATGCTGTCGTGCGCCACGGCGAAGGCGAGATTGAAGCCGTCGATGCCCGTCTCGTCCAGCCACGCTTCCAGCTGGTCGGCCACCTGGCGCGCATCGCCCACCAGCACGGGGCCGCGCCCGCCCAGGCCGATGTATTCGGCTGCCTCGCGCACCGTCCACGTGCGACTCGGATCGGCCTGGCTGAACGAGGCCAGCGCCGAGCGCCCGGCCGGGGAATCGATGTAGTCGATGGTGGCGTCGAGCGGGTAGCGGCTGAAATCGACCCCCGTCCAGCCCGACAACAGCACCAGCGCCGCCTCGATGTTGACGTGGCGCAGATAGTCGGCGTGCTTGGCGCGCGCCTCTTCCTCGGTGGCGCCCGTGATGACCAGCGCCTGGGCGTAGATCAGCAGCGCGTCGCCATCGCGTCCCGCTTGCCGCACGGCGGCGCGCAAGTCGTCCGCATAGCGCTTGACGACCGTCTTGCTGGGGCCACTGACAAACGTCGCTTCCGCATGGCGCGCCGCAAAGCGCGTGCCGCGCGGCGAGGTGCCCGCCTGGTACAGCAGCGGCGTGCGCTGCGGCGACGGCTCGCACAAATGGATGCCGGGCACCTGGTAGTGGCGCCCGGCATGGTTGATCGGATGGACTCTGGCCGGATCGGCGTAGATGCCGCGCGACTTGTCGTTGACGACGGCGTCGTCGTCCCAGCTCTTTTCCCACAGCTTGTAGACGACTTCCAGATATTCGTCGGCCAGGTCGTAGCGTTCGTCGTGGCCCAGCTGCTGTTGCAAGCCCAGGTTGCGCGCTGCGCTGTCTAAATAGCCGGTGACGATATTCCAGCCGATGCGTCCACCCGTCAGGTGGTCGAGGGTGGAGATGCGCCGCGCGAACGTGTACGGATGTTCGTAGGTGAGGGCGCAGGTGACGCCGAAGCCCAGGTGCGTGGTGGCTTGCGCCATGATGGGCACGAGGGCCAGCGGGTCGTTCAGCGGTACCTGCACGCCGTGTTCCAGGGCCGCATCGAGGCTGCCCCGGTACACGTCATACACGCCCAGCACGTCGGCCAGGAACACCGCGTCGAACAGGCCCGCTTCCAGCAGGCGCGCCAGCTCCGTCCAGTGCGCAGGATCCGTATAGCGGTGGCTGCGGTCGCGCGCATGCGTCCACAGTCCCGGCGACTGGTGGCCGACGGTATTCATCTGGAAGGCGTTGAAGCGTATCGTCTTGGCCATGGCTTATTTGGCCGCCGTCTGCAAGGCTTGCTGGTAATCGGGTTTCGAATAGCCGGCAAAGTGTTTATTGGTGATGTCGAGGAATTCGCGCGAGCGGTAGGCGGCGGCCATGTCCTTGGCGAACTGCTTGTCCTTGTCCGCCGCGCGGATGGCCACCAGGTTGATGTAGTTGGGCGAGATTTTCTCTGCCACCAGCGCCTCCGTCAGTTTCAGCCCCGACGCCAGCGCGTAATTGCCGTTGATGAAGGAGTAATCGGTGTCGCCCAGCGAGCGTGGCAGCTGCGCCGCTTCCAGCGGCAGCAGCTTGATTTTCTTCGTGTTGACGGCGATATCCTTTTCCGACGCGCGCACGGGGTCGAAGCTGGCGCGCAGCTTGATCCAGCCCAGCTGGTCGAGCAGCACCAGCGCGCGCGCCTGGTTGGTCGGATCGTTCGGCAAGCCCACCGTCGTGCCTTCCTTCACGTCGTCCAGCGTCTTGTGCTTCTTGCTGTAGATGGCGATCGGCGCCGTGGGTATCGTGATCAGGTCCGTCAGGGCCAGCTTGTGCTCCAGCGCGAATTTCTTCAGGTAGACGATGTGCTGGAACACGTTGGCGTCCAGCGAGCCTTCTGCCAGCGCGAAGTTCGGCTGGATGTAGTCATTGAATTCCACCAGCTTGACCTTGTAGCCCTGTTTTTCCAGGATGGGCTTGATGCCCAGCTTGATCTGGTCCGCGTACGGCCCGGCGCTGGTGCCGATGGTGATCTCTTTCGGGTCCTTGGCGTGGGCGAAGCTGGCCGTCAAGGCCAGGGTCAGGGCGGTGAGGACGATGCTGCGGCGGGCGATGGTCATGGTGGCTCCTTGGTGAGTGAATTATGAATATGCGGTCGGCTCGGGCACGGTGCCGGTCAAGGCAAAGCGTCCCAGGTCGCGCAGCTTGTAGTCGATGGGGTCGTGCAGGGTATGCACGCGTACGTTGCGCCAGTAGCGGTCGAAGCCATATTGGGCCGAGGTGGAACGGGCGCCCGTCAGCTCGAACATCTGGCTGCTGATTTCCACGCCCGCCTTGTGCGCCAGGCATTTGGCTTCGGCCACGGCCACGGCCAGCAAGCCCCGTTCGCGCGCCGTCACCAGCGCGCCCTTGCGGAAGACCTTTTCCAGTTCCTGCGCCGCCGCGTCGGCCAGTACTTGCGCGGGGCGCAGCAAGAGCCACAGCTGGCCATAGCGGTGTTGTACCAGAGGGTCGTCCGTTGCCTTGTCCACGCCCGAGGCAAACCAGGCTTTCGCCTGTTCGTCCGTGTACTGGCGCGCCGCCTCGAACGCGCCTTCGGCGATGCCCAGATATAAATTCGCCATGATCAGCTGTGCGGTCTGCGAGCGCACCGTGGCTTGCGGCGTGGCTGCCTGCGCGGGCGCCTGCAGCACCAGCTCATGCGGCAGATGAACTTGTTGAAAATGCACGTTGCCGCTGTCCGTCTGACGCTGGCCGAAGGCGTCCCAATCCGCCTGCACGCTCACGCCGTCCTGGCGCGTGGGCAGGGCGGCGATCAGCGCCGTCTGCGTGGGCGCGTGCCAGGCGGAGACGGTCAGCCAGTCGGAACCGACGGAGCCGGAAGCAAAGCTCTTGATGCCGTCGAGGAGATAGCCGTCGCCGCTGTCGCTGGCCGTGACCCGCTTGTCGAGGGGATTCAAGGCATTGCCCCAGAACAGGCGCTCGTCGACGGTCAAGGTGAGCAGGCGGCGCTGCTGCTGCGCGCTGCCATACAGCTGCAAGCCGGCCAGTTGCAGATGGTGGAAGCCGAAGACGTGCGCCAGCGCGCTGTCGGCCCGCGCCAGGATGCGAATCACCTGGTACACGAGGGGCCACGACGCGCCCTGACCGCCGAATTCCACGGGGATCGACAGGGTCAGCAAACCCGATTCACGCAGCCATTCGCGTTCCTGCGCCGCATGGCCGCCCGCCTGGTCGCGGGCATTGGCCGTTTCGGCCAGGCGCGCGGCCAGCGACGTGGCGATGCTGATGGCGTCCCGCAGGGGTTCCGGCACAGGCGGCTGGGGACGGGCGGCATGGAGAAAAACGCTAGACATGAGTGACATTCCAGAAAGACGATGACGCCGATATTGCACCGCTCCGCGTGCGCCGTACACGAAGAAAACCGCGCATGGATATGCGAAAAAAAGCCGCGCGGCTGCCGGCGCCATGGCGTGCGGGGCGTCAGGCCCGGATAGTCAAAAAACGCATATCGAAGCGCGAAAGCATTCGTTTTACCGGACTGCTGATGGCGATAGGCTGCAAGCATCCGAGCAACGCCACTTTCGACTACCTACAGGGACGGGCATCACATGAGCATCTTGTTATTGGGCGGCAGCCCGCAACTCCCATCGAGCTCCAGCCGTTTGCTGCTGCATATCGGCGAACAGCTGGCGCTGCAGGGCCACAGCTACGCCCAGCTGCATGTGCGCGACTTGCCGGCGCACGCCTTGCTGCTGGCCGACTACGACGATGCGGCGATCGCCCGCGCCGTGCGCGCCGTGGCCGATGCCGACGCCATCGTGATCGCCACGCCCATCTACAAGGCCTCCTATACGGGCTTGCTGAAAGCCTTCCTCGACCTGCTGCCGCAGGATGGCCTGGCCGGCAAGCTGGTGCTGCCGCTGGCCACGGGCGGCGGCCATGCCCACACCCTGGCGCTCGACTATGCGCTGCGTCCCGTGCTGCATGCGCTGGGCGCCAAGCAGGTGTTCACCAGCATCTATGCCAATGCGCAGCAGCTGGCGTGGGACGAAGAGGGGGGCTTGAGCCTGGATGCGCCGATCGCCGCGCGCGTGCAGGCCGGCATCGAGGAACTGTCCACCGGCCTGTTCGTGCTGCAGGGGCAGCGTCCGCCCGCGCCAGTAGCGCTCCCGCACCCCGTGCGTTCGCTGCAAGACCAGCCTTACGCTCCGCAATTTCAAGCCGCCTGATTATTCACCGACCAAGGAACCACCATGACACACCGCCACGCACAACGCCTCTCGCGCCGTACCACTCTGGGCTTGCTGTTTGCCGCCGCTGCCGGCGTGATGGTGGCCGGCATGCCGCTCGCGGCGCAGGCGCAGGCCAAGGGGGAAGTCCAGGTGCAGGTACGTATTGGCTACCAGAAATACGGCACATTGACCTTGCTCAAAGGGCGCGGCACCCTGGAAAAACGCCTGGCCGAGCAGGGCGTGGGCGTGAAATGGACGGAATTTCCGGCCGGCCCCGTGCTGCTGGAAGGCCTCAACGTGGGCAGCATCGATTTCGGCACCGTGGGCGAGGCGCCGCCGATCTTTGCGCAGGCGGCCGGCGCCAACCTGGTGTATGTCGGCAATGAGCCGGCGTCGCCAGCCAGCGAAGCCATCGTCGTGCCCAAGGGTTCCGGCCTGCGCACCCTGGCCGACTTGAAGGGCAAGAAAATCGCCCTGAACAAGGGCTCGAACGTGCATTACTTGTTGTTGAAGGCGCTGGAAAAGGCCGGTGTCGCTTATGCCGACATCCAGCCCGTATTCCTGCCGCCGGCCGATGCGCGCGCCGCTTTCGAGCGCGGCAGCGTGGACGCCTGGGCCATCTGGGATCCGTTCCTGGCGGCCGCCGAAAAGCAGCTGGGCGCCCGCGTGCTGGCCGATGGCAAGGGCCTGGTGGCGAATTACCAGTTCTACCTGGCCTCGCGCACGTATGCGGAAAAAAATCCCGAAATCCTGCGCATCGTGCTCGATGAAGTGGCCAAGGTCGATGACTGGGGCCGCAACAATCCGGACGAGGTGGCGACGATTTTGTCGGCACAGACGGGGCTGGGCAAGGAAGTCGTGGCGCTGGCCGCCTCGCGCTATGCCTACGGCGTCAAACCCGTGTCGCCCGACGTCATCGCCTCGCAGCAAAGGGTGGCCGATGCCTTTTCCAGCCTGAAGCTGATCCCGAAACCGATCGTCGTCAAGGACGCGCTGCTGCCGGCGCGCCAGCTGGCTACCAGCTCCAAATAACGAAAGAAAGAAACGTCATGTCATTGAATGTCTTCTGGTTTATTCCCACCCACGGCGACAGCCGCTACCTGGGCACGTCGCAGGGCGCGCGCCCCGTCGATGCCGATTACTTGCGCCAGGTGGCGGTGGCCGCCGACACGCTCGGCTACGACGGCGTGCTGCTGCCGACGGGCCGCTCCTGCGAAGATGCGTGGGTGGTGGCCTCGTCCTTGATCAGCGTGACGCAAAAGCTCAAGTTCCTGGTGGCCGTGCGCCCCGGCTTGTCCACGCCGGGCCTGGCCGTGCGCATGGCGTCCACGTTCGACCGCCTGTCCAACGGGCGCCTCTTGATCAACGTCGTCACGGGCGGCGATCAGGGCGAACTGGAAGCGGACGGCCTGTTTGCCGACCACGCCAAGCGCTACGAGATTTCCGACGAATTCATCAAGGTGTGGCGCGCCACGCTGGCGGGCGAGGGCGGCGCGGCCGGCTACGATTTCGAGGGCAAGCATATCCAGGTGAAGGGCGCGAAAACCCTGTACCCGCCCGTGCAGAAGCCGTATCCGCCGCTGTATTTCGGCGGCTCGTCGGAGCCGGCGCACGAACTGGCGGCCGAGCAGATGGACGTCTACCTGACGTGGGGCGAGCCGCCCGCCGCCGTCGCCGAGAAAATCGCCGACATCCGCGCGCGCGCGGCAAAAAAAGGCCGCACAGTCCGGTTTGGCATCCGATTGCACGTGATCGTGCGCGAAACCAACGAGGCGGCCTGGCGCGCGGCCGATGAACTGATCAGCCACCTGGACGACGACATCATCGCCAAGGCGCAGGCGGCGTTCGGCAAGATGGATTCCGTGGGCCAGCAACGCATGGCGGCCCTGCACGGCGGGCGGCGCGACAAGCTCGAAGTATCGCCGAATCTCTGGGCCGGCGTGGGCCTGGTGCGCGGCGGCGCGGGCACGGCCCTGGTGGGCGACGGCCCGACCGTGGTGGCGCGCATGCAGGAATACGCTGACCTGGGCATCGACACCTTCATTTTCTCCGGTTACCCGCACCTGGAAGAGTCGTACCGCTTCGCCGAACTGGTATTTCCGCTGCTGGGCAAGGGCAAGGCCGTGGGCGAGCAGTCCTTGAGCGGCCCTTTCGGCGAAGTCATGGCCAGCAATATCGTGCCGGCCGCACCGCAGAAAAAGGCGGCCTGAGATGGCGACGGCCGCCGTCAATAGGCTGTCCGGCACGCCCTGGCGTCATGCGCTGGCGCCGTGGGCCTTGCCCGTGGCGCTGCTGCTGGCCTGGCAGCTGGCCGCCCAGTGGGGCTGGCTGTCGAGCCGCATTCTGCCCGAGCCGTGGGCCGTGGCGAAAGCCTTCTGGCACCTGGCCGCATCGGGAGAGCTGTGGCTGCACCTGAAAACGAGCTTGTGGCGCGCGACGGTCGGTTTTGCCGTCGGCGCGGGACTGGGCTTGCTGCTGGGGTTATTGACGGGCAGCTTCCGCCACGCGGAAACCCTGCTCGACACGACATTGCAAATGGTGCGCAACATCCCCGCGCTGGCCCTGATCCCGCTGGTGATTCTGTGGTTCGGCATCGACGAGACGGCGAAACTGTTCTTGCTGGCCGTCGGCGTGTTCTTTCCCGTCTACCTGAATACCTTCCACGGCATCCGCTCGGCCGACCAGGGCCTCGTTGAAATGGCGAAAAGCTATGGCCTGTCGGGCTGGCCCTTGTACCGCGACGTGATCCTGCCGGCCGCCATGCCGTCTATCCTGGTCGGCGTGCGCTTTTCGCTGGGCCTCGTGTGGGTGCTGCTGATCGTCGCCGAAACCATCTCGGCGCAGGCCGGCATCGGCTACATGACGATGAATGCGCGCGAATTTTTGCAAACGGACGTCGTGCTGGTGGGGATTTTGCTGTACGCCCTGCTGGGCAAGCTGGCCGATTGGTTCTCGCGGGGGCTGGAACGCCACTGCCTGCGCTGGAATCCCGCCTACCGCTAATGATTGAAGAGGACACCATGCTGCTCGCCCCCATCCAGATCGAAACGGACTTTTTGTCGCATTTCGTGCAGTACGACCCGTCCAGCGCGCCGCCGCAGGCGAAGGCGGTGCCGTCCGCCCCTTTGCAACGGCGTGGCGTGCCCCTGGAACTGACGAAGCTGAGCAAATCCTACACCAGCCGCCCCGTGCTGAAAAACGTCGACCTGCAGCTGGAAGCGGGAGAATTTGTCGCCATCGTGGGGCGCAGCGGCTGCGGCAAGAGCACCTTGCTGCGCGCGATCGCGGGCCTGGAAAGCATCGATGAAGGCAGGGTCGCCATCGGCAGCGGCGTGGGCGCGCCCGACATCCGCATCATGTTCCAGGAATCGCGGCTGCTGCCGTGGAAGACGGTGCTCGACAACGTGGCCCTGGGCCTGCCCCGTTCCGTCGGCGCGGCGGCCGCTTCGCTGTGGACGGTGGGCCTGGCCGAGCGGGCGGACGACTGGCCGTCGGCCCTGTCGGGCGGGCAGAAGCAGCGCGTGGCGCTGGCGCGCGCCCTCGTGCACGAACCGCAACTGCTGCTGCTCGACGAACCATTGGGCGCGCTCGACGCCCTGACGCGCATCGAGATGCAGCAGCTGATCGAGTCGCTGTGGCTGGCGCGCGGTTTCACGGCCGTGCTGGTGACGCATGACGTGGCCGAGGCGGTAGCCCTGGCCGACCGCGTGCTGCTGATCGAGGAGGGGCAGATCGCCCTGGACGTGCGGGTGGACTTGCCGCGCCCCCGTCAGCGCGGCACCGCGGCTTTCGCCGCGCTGGAGCAGGCTATCTTGTCGCGGGTGCTGCAACCGTCTCGGCCAGGACAATAAAACCGTCGCCATCGACGGTCGCCACGATGCCCTCGTAGCTGGCGATGGCCGGGTGGCGCGTGGCCAGCGGGTGCGCATGCGTGGCGGTGACCACCATGACTTTCGCGCCGGCCGCCTCGCCCGCCTCAATGCCCACCGATGCATCCTCGAATACCAGGCAGTCGGTTGGCGCCACGCCCAGTTTTTGCGCCGCCAGCAGGTAGCAATCGGGTTTTGGTTTACCCGCCTTGACGTCTTCCGCCGTGACCATGATGGCCGGTATCGGCATGCCGGCCGCCTTCAGGCGTGCCGTCGCCAGCGCGCGCGGCGCCGAGGTGACGATGGCCCATTGCGCGGGCGGCAGCGACGTCAAAAAACGCAGCGCGCCCGCAATTTCAATAATCCCTTCCACATCGACGATTTCCGCATCCGTGATGCCCTGCGATTCGCGCTGCGCATCGACGCCGGGCAAGCGCAGTCTGGCGATGGTGTCGACCGAGCGCGCGCCATGGATGGTGGGCAGAAAAGTGGCGACGTCGAGGCCCTGGCGCTGCGCCCACGTGCCCCAGATGCGTTCGGCGGCGGCGATGGAATTGATGACGGTGCCGTCCATGTCAAAAAGAAAAGCCCGGTAGCGGCCGGCGGCCGATGGTGTTGGGGATGACGACGGCGAGGGCAGTGCGGACATGGCTTCCTTCCAGATGATGGACTGGAAGCCATTGTAACGGCAGCCGGTTTTTATTTCACAGGTAGACCGATTCAAACCTGGCCACGGGCGCGCCATCCTTGAGCAGGATCAGGTACTCGCCATCGAAACGGTAGCCCGTCACGCTGTTCAAGTTGGCCAGCACGGCGCTTTCCAGCTGCATCAACGGCGGCGGGCAGGCCATGCGCGTGCCGGCCAGCTGCGTGAAGCGCAGGGCCGTGCCGGCCAGCGTGTAGCCGCCCATGACGCGGTTGCAGCCCGTAAAACCGTGGACCTTGCCATCGTCGGTGAGGGTGATGCGCACTTCGCGCTCCTGCTGCGGCGCCATCGTCACGGGGGCGCCATCGAGCTCCGTCAGCTTCCAGTAGGTATTCGTCAGGCTGTACGTGGGCGTCAGGCCCGTGTCCGGCCTGGCACTGCCGGGCGTGGCGGCGCAGCCTCCGGCCATGGCGATGACGGCGGCGAGGGACAGGTATTTGAAACGATGCGTCAGGCGATGCAGCATGGTGAACTCCAGTGTCAAGGCGAATAGCCGCCAGACTAGCAGTTTTTTCGTGCCCGCCCGCGTACCGCAGCGGCGAATGTTGCTATTTTGCCAGTCCTGGCATTAAACTCATGCTTTCTGCTGTTTCAACCTTGATCGGGGAGCGGGGCCGATGCTGCAAGCGCAAGCGCTGGATAATCGACTGGTCGCCACCACTGCCGACGACGTGCTGGTCGACCGCATCGTGCCTGGCGCGCCGCTGGTCATTGCCTTCGGCTTCGTTTCGTGGACGACGCGCCCCGCCTTCGATTTTTACGGGCGCCTGAAAAAGCTGGAGCAGGCCAGCGGCCAGTATCTGAACAAGATCCTCGTGCGCGATTCGGGCAATGCCTGGTACCACCGCCGCATCGTGGGCCTGGGCAGCCACGTGGATGAGACGGCGCAAGCCTTGCGCGATCTCGTGCGCCGCATCGCACCGAGCCAGGTCGCCACCCTGGGCCAGTCCATGGGCGCATACGCGGCCGTCATGTATGGCTTGCTGCTCGATGCGCAGCAGATCGTCGCCTTCGGACCCTTGTCTTTTCTGGACGTGCAGCAGGCGCGTTTGTACCACGAGCTGCGCTGGCTGCCCGTGATGGAATCGCTGGCGCAGGATCCGCCAGCCTCGGGCTATTACGACCTGGCGGCCCTGTGCCGCGCCAGGGCGACGGACAAGACGCAGCTGCACCTGCTGTTCGGCACGCGGCCGGACGTGGCCAACGGGGGAGGAGGCGCCAGCGCCAGCGAATCGGTCAACCTCGACGCCATGCACGCGCAGCGCCTGGCGCCATTTGGCCGCTGTACCCTGCATCCGTTCCCCCAGTCGGGCCACGCGGTGGTGCAGCACCTGATTGACACGAAGCGCATCAATGGTTTACTGGCCAGCAGCATACTCGGTCTCGCTTTGGACGATGAGCCGATGCCGGACATCAGTCGCGAATGGCTGGACTGGGTGGCGGAAAACCTGCGCCTTGGCTGCGCCGGCGAACAGCTGGTGGCGGTGCTGCAGCAGCACGGTTTTTCGCTGGCCAGCAGCATGGCGGCCGTGGATGCTGTCCGCGCCGCGCCGAAGGCGCCATGACGCCGCAGTTCGAACTCGACACCCTGAAAATCCGCCTCGCCGCGCCCGAACTGGCGGCGCTCGACTTGCGCGTGCGGGTGCAGCGCGCATTGCGCCAGCTGATACTCGATGGCGTGCTGGCGCCCGGCCTGCGCCTGCCGGCCACGCGCGCGCTGGCGCAATCGCTGGGCGTGTCGCGCGAGACGGTGGAAATGGCGTATGCGCAGCTGCGCCTCGATGGTTATGTGCGGCGGCAGGCGGGATCGGGCAGTTTTGTGTCGCCGACGATAGGCGCGAGCTTGCTGGGCAAGCCCGCGACGACGCTGCAGCCCTTGTCCCCGCAGCCGGTGGCGCTCAGCGTGCGCGGCGCGCAGATCCTCGCCAGCGGCGGCGTGGCCGACCAGCAGAGCGTGAAGGCTTTCGCCACGGGCTTGCCGGAAACGCGGGCCTTCCCCGTCGACGTGTGGGAGCGCTTGCGGCGCCAGGCCGCCGGCGAACACCATGTGCTGCTGCACGGCGACCCGCAAGGGGCCGAGCCGCTGCGCCAGGCCATCGCCGACTATGTGAATCTGGAGCGGGGCGCGCGGGCCACGGCCGGCCAGGTGCTGGTGCTGAGCAGCACGCGCCAGGCCCTGTACCTGTGCGCGCAGGTGCTGGCCGACGCGCACGGCCCCATCCTGATGGAAGATCCCGGATATTTCGGCGCCCGCAAGGCTTTCGAGATGGCGCAATTGCGGGTGGTGCCCGTGCCCGTCGATGCCGATGGCTTGTCCATCGACCACCTGCGCGCGGACCGCAGCGGGGCCAACACGATCTACGTCACGCCGTCGCATCAATACCCGACGGGCGCCACCCTGGCGCTCGGGCGCCGCCTGGAGCTGGTTGCGTGGGCGGCGGAGCGCCAGGGCTGGATCATCGAAGACGATTACGACAGCCAGTTTCACTATGCGGGCTTGCCGACGGCATGCGTGCAGGGCCTCGACACGCGGCAGCGCACGATTTACCTGGGCACCTTCGCCAAGTCGCTGTATCCGGGTCTGCGCATCGGCTACATGGTGCTGCCGCCCGCGCTGGTGACACCGATGACCTATGCGCGCAGCATCCTCGATGGCCACACGCCGCAACTGGATCAGCTGACCTTGGCCCGTTTCATCGCCGACGGCCATTTCGCGGCCCATGTGCGCGCCATGCGCAAGGTCTACGCCGTGCGCCGCGACGCGATGGCGCAGGCCGTGCAGCGGCATTTGCCGCACGTCGTCACGGCGCAGCTGCCGCCGGGCGGCTTGCAACTGCCATGCCTGCTGCACGAGGGCAGGGCAGAGCTGGAAACGCTGCGCCTGGCGGCCCAGGCGGGCATCGTGCTGCCGGGCCTGAGCCGGCTGTATGCGAGGCCGCCGGTGCGGGGCGGCTGGCTGCTGGGCTTTGCCGCGCTCACGCCGCACGAGATCGACAGCGGCATCGTCCGCCTGGCCCGCGCCCTGGGGTGATTGCGCAAGTGGTCTGTTATATGTAAGGAAATTGGCCTGTCTGAACAGTCCATGCGGCCATTACACTGCTCCCTTTCATTGGCAGGGGCATACACATGACATCAACCACCACCACCGCGATGGCCGACCGGGCGCGCCGGCGCGACCTGGCTTCCCCCATCATGGCAGCCTTCATCTCCGTCCTCGTCAACTATGGCGGCACCTTCGTGCTGGTGTTCCAGGCGGCCCAGTTGGCCCAGCTGAGCGCCGCGCAGACGGCGTCCTGGGTCTGGTCGCTGAGCATCGGCGTGGGCGTGACGGGCATCTGGCTCAGCTACCGCTACCGCGCGCCCATCATCACGGCCTGGTCCACGCCCGGCGTGGCCTTCCTGGCCACCGTCATGCCGCACACGCCGTATGCCGAGGTGATCGGCGCCTATATCGTGTCCGCCATCGCCTTCATTCTGCTGGGCATGTCCGGCGCCTTCGAGCGCCTGGTGCGGCTGATACCGGGCGGCATCGCGGCGGGATTGCTGGCCGGCATTCTGCTGCAGTTTGGCGTGAACGCCTTCGGCGGCGCCAGCGCCGATCCCGTGCTGGTCGTGGTATTGCTGCTGTCGTACGCCGTGCTGCGCCGTTTCACGGCACGCTTTGCCGTGGTGGGCATCATGCTGGCCGGCCTGGCGCTGCTGCTGGCGCAGGGGCGCATCGATGCGCAAGGCATAGCACTGGCCCTGGCCGCGCCCGTGTTCGAGATGCCGCGCTTTTCCGTGGCCTCCCTGCTGGGCGTGGCGCTGCCCCTGTTCCTGATCACCCTGACGGGGCAATACATGCCCGGCATGCTGGTGCTGCGCAATGACGGCTACCAGGTCAGCGCCAATCCCATCCTGACGGTGACGGGACTCGGTTCGCTGCTCATGGCTCCATTCGGCGCGCACGCCTTCAACGTGGCCGCCATCACGGCCGCCATCTGCACGGGCAAGGATGCGCATGCGGACCCGTCGAAGCGCTATGTGGCGGGCCTGGCGTGCGGCGTGCTGTACATCCTCGTGGGCATCTTCGGCGTGACACTGGCCAGCCTGTTCATGGTCTTGCCGCGCAGTTTTATTACGGCGCTGGCGGGTCTGGCCTTGCTGGGCGCCATCGGCAATAGCCTGGCGCAGGCGATGGCGGACGCGCGCATGCGCGAAACGGCCCTGATCACGTTTCTTGCCACGGCGGCGAACGTCACCCTGCTGGGCGTGGGCGGCGCCTTGTGGGGATTGGCGGCGGGACTGGCGGCGCATGCGCTGATGCATGGCTGGCGCAAGGCGGCATAGCAAGACAGGTTGCCCGTTTTGCCAGCCGCCGCATACAATTGCTGCGCCCGTGCCCGTTGGCACCGTCCTTTTCCCGATGTGAGCCATGGCCGACCTGACTTCCCTGGCGCAGTATCTGCTGGCGATCACGCCCGCTTTCCTCGTCTGCGCCGCCTTGCTGCTGGCCATTCCCCGTACTGCGCCACGCACTGTGCCGCTGCTGCGTGTGCTCGTGCATATCCTGTTTTTCGTGCTGGCGCGCGATGCGATGACGGCGCACGGCTACTGGCAGGTGGCGGCGGGCGGCTTGCGCTTCACGGCGCCGCCCCCGGTCTTGCTGGCGCTGGGCGCGATGTCGCTGGGGCTGGTGGCAAGTACGTGCTGGCTGGAAAGCGAGGCGCGCCGCCAGATCCGCTGGTGCGGCACGCGGCCGGTCCTGTCCCTGCTGCTGGGCGTGGCGGGCGCGTGTATGATCATCGCGCTGGCAACGGGCTTGAAAGCCCTGTTTAACTTGCCATCCTTGCCGCCCGTCGCCCCATCCGCGCTGCCCTTGCTGCTGGGTTTTGCGCTGGCGGCCAACTGTTATGAGGAATTGCTGTTCCGCGGCTTGCTGCAGCAGCAATTGCGCGCCTGGCTGCCGGCCTGGCGCGCGGCGCTGGTGTCGGGCCTGCTGTTTGGCCTGTGCCACGCCTTCCTCGCCACCACCGTCACGCAGGTGGGCGCACCCATCCTCGTGTTCACCGTGATCGAGGGCGTGGTGGCGGGGCTGGTATATTGCCGTGCCGGCTTGCTGGGCGCATCGCTGGCGCATGGCCTGGCGATTTTTGCGCTGGCGGCTGGCTGGGTGTGAAACCTGTTGTTTAATATCAAAGAAACGAGAAGACAATGCCTGTAAGTTCTTACCTGAATACCCGCCCCGTGCTGGGCGAACGAGTCTACCTGCATGACACGGCGCAAGTGATCGGCGATGTGCAGATCGGCGACGATTGCTCCATCTGGTGCAACAGCGTGCTGCGCGGCGACGTGAACCGCATCGTCATCGGCGAGGGCAGCAATATCCAGGACTTTTCCATGGGCCATGTGTCGCACAAAAATGCGGCCAAGCCCGATGGCTCGCCTTTGACCATCGGCAAGTATGTGACCATCGGCCATTCCGTGATCTTGCACGGCTGCACGATTGGCGATGAATGCCTGATCGGCATGGGCAGCATCGTCATGGATGACGTGGTGGTGGAAAAGCACGTGATGCTGGGCGCGGGCAGCCTGGTGTCGCCGGGCAAGGTGCTGGAAAGCGGCCACCTGTACGTGGGCCGCCCGGCCGCCAAGGTGCGCGCACTGACGGATGCCGAGATCGCCTACCTGCGCTATTCGGCCGAGCATTACGTACGTGTCAAAAACAATTACCTGGCCGGTGGCGACGGCGCCTGATCGTCGGCATGATCGAGGCGGCGCAATTCCGGCCGCGGCGCCAGGTCTTGCGGCAGGCGCAGGGCTGACACCAGGCCCAGGCGCCGCAACAGCAGCAGCATCCACCAGCCCGGGTCCCATTCGCCCGGCAGCAGGCCCAGCCTGGCTGAGCCCGGATACGCGTGATGGTTGTTGTGCCAGCATTCGCCCATGGTCAGCAGCGACGTCAGGCGGATATTTCTCCCTTGTACGGCGGCGCCGTCGACATGGAAGTGCATTTGGCCATGGTTGTGGGCGAAGTAGCCGATCAGCCAGTGGCCGAGCACGCCGGCGCTGACCCTGGCGCATACGCCCCAGCAAACCAGACCCCAGCCGCCCCAGGCGAAGCACAGCATGGCCCACGGCAATTGCTGCAGCATCCACGTTGCTTCCAGGAAACGGTAAAAGCGGTCGTGCGTGATGCGCGGCTCGATGGCGATGTGCGGCGGATGGTCGAGATCGAGGCGGCAAAACAGTTGCCACCAGGCATCACGCCAGAAACCGGCGCCGTGGCGCAAATAGGGATGGCAAGCGGGCAGGCGCTGGGCATAGTCGCGCAGTTCGTGCTGGCGCAGCAGACCCAGCGGGCCGCTGAGTCCCACCAGCACGCCCAGGTAAACGAGCAGGTATTCCAGCCATGGCGGACATTGAAAGCTGTCGTGGATCAGTTTGCGGTGGCTGCCCAGCGAATGGCCGAACAGCAGGACGATGGCCGTACCGGCCGCAAGCAGCAGCAGGCCCGTCCAGCTGAAGAAGCACAGGACGCCGGTCACGGCACCGGCCAGCATGGCCGTCAGCCACAGCGATTGCCGCGGAGCAAAGCGCACCGTGCCGTCCAGGACGCTGCCCGCGTGCGTGGCGCGGGCGCGGTGGCCGTCCAGGCTGGCTGCGGACATCAACCCTTGGGGGCCGACGACGGTTGCGTGTACTTGTCGAAGTTGGTGATGTAGTCGTTGAAGTTGTCGGTCAGCATGCGTTTGTACTGTTCCGTGAAGAACGCCACGGCGCCTTCCTTCTCTGCCTGCATCTTGGCCACGTCGTTGCTCTTGCTGGCGACGAGGAAGGCGTTGAAGCGGGCGGCCGCGTACAGCAGCGAGGTGGCCACTTCATTGCCGCCGCTGTGCATGCATTGTTCATTGGCCAGGGCGATGACCTGGTCGGCGCGCTCCCAGAATTCCGGGCCTGGTGCTGGTTTTGTTGTTGGTGTGCTCATAAAAATCCCTCATGAAAGTGCGCGCCAGTCTACACAGGGGGCCGCGGGCTGTCCAGCCGCGCGGCTGACCGTCAGGGCGCTTGCAGGATCTGTCCGAGCAGCACGGCCAGCGGCTGGCGGATGTCGAGCACGATGCCGGCCTCGTCCGCCTGCAGCGGCTGCAGGGTGGCCAGCTGGCTGTCGAGCAGGCTGGACGGCATGAAATGGCCGGGGCGCTGCATGCGGCGCTCCAGCACGGCGCGCGGACCGTCCAGGTGGACGAAGCGCAGGGCAGGGGCGCCTGCGCGCAGCACGTCGCGGTAGGCGCGCTTCAGGGCCGAGCAGGAGACAACGAGGCCGCTGCCCTGCGCGCGGGCCGTGGCGATCCGGTCGCGCAGGGCGGCCAGCCAGCCGGCCCGGTCGGCATCGTCGAGCGCAATGCCGGCCGCCATCTTGGCCACGTTTTCCGGGGAATGCACGTCGTCGCCTTCCACGTAGGGCACGTGCAAGGCGTCGGCCAGCAGGCTGCCGACGGCGCTCTTGCCGCAGCCGGACACGCCCATCACGACCCAGCGGACGGGCTCGCCCACGCTCACGGCGCCGAAACGATGACGGTGACGCGGCGGTTTTCCGCCTTGCCCGTCTTGCTGGCGTTCGAGGCCACCGGTTTGCTCATGCCCAGGCCCTTGACGCTGATGTTGTCGCGTGGAATGCCCGATGCGCTCATGGCGTCGGCCACCACGTTGGCGCGCGCCAGCGACAGCTTGTTGTTGTACGCTTCCGTGCCTTCGTTATCCGTATGGCCTTCCACGCGCATGTGGGTAATGCCCACTTTCAGCAGGGCGGCGCTGATTTTCTGGATGGCGTTGCGGCTCGGTGCCGTCAGCTTGGCGGCGTCGAATTCGAACAGCAGCTTGTCGGTAAAGCTCAGCTCCCAGCCTTCGTCCGTCTGGTTGAAGCCTTGCTCCTTCAGGGTGGCGACTTGCTCGGCATTGAACAGCGGTTTGGTCGCTGGCGTGCTCTGGCAGGCGGCCAGCAGGCCAACGAAGAAGAGGCCGAGGAAGCCGAGACGTAATTGCTTGTAGATAAATTGCATGGTGTTGCTCCTTGGTTCAGGGGTGAGTGTGGGGTTGCGGCAGGCGCGCCACCTGGCGCGTGCCGCGCTGCGCCTGCTTGGCGCGGTACATGGCTTCGTCCGCCGCGCCTACCAGCGACACGGCGTCGATGGCGTGATCGGGGAAGACGGCCACGCCGATGGTCAGCGAGCTGACGATGCTATTGCCTGTGGGCAGTTCAATGGCTTGCGCCATGGCGGCGATGATATTGTCGGCGATGTGCATGGCGTCGCTGCTGTTGCGCAGCGGCTTGAGCAGGATGGCGAATTCGTCGCCGCCCAGGCGCGCCACCAGGTCGCCTTCGCGCAATTGCTGCTTGATGCGCGCGGCGATCGTCACCAGCACGCGGTCGCCCGAGGCATGGCCAAACGTATCGTTGATGTACTTGAAACGGTCGCTGTCGAGGAACAGTACGGCCACCTTGCCGTTGCCGATGCGTGCTTCGAGGATGGCGCGTTCCAGCTCCGCCTCCATGAAGGCGCGGTTCGACAGGCCCGTCAGGCTGTCGTGGTTGGCGCGGTGCGACAGCGAGGCATTTTCCTTTTGCAGATGACTTTGCCATGCTTCCAGTTCGTCGAGCAGGGCATTGAAGTCGTCATTGATCTGGTTCAGTTCGGCGATGTTGGCCGGCGGCACCCGCAGTTCGAACGAACGGTCGCGCCGCACGCGGTGGGCCGTTTCCGCCAGGTGGCGCAGGGGCGACGTGATCTCCGTTTCCATGCGGCGCGACAGGCGCACGGCGACGGCCAGGCTCAGCACCAGGCAAGCGAGCAGGCAGGTCAGGCCGCTGAGCAGGAAGGGCAGCAGGCTGCGGCTGTGCGGCACCAGCTTGATGCTGCCGATGACCTGCTCATTGCGCGTGATGGGGAAGGTCAGCGAATCGGGCAGCATCCAGCCCGTCAGCGCCCGTTCGATGTAGTAGCGCGTGCTGTGCTGGCCCCGTTCCCAGCGGGCCAGCACCTTGCCGTTCTTGTCGTTGACCTGGGCCTGGTCGATGTCTTCATTGACGCCGATCAAGGCCAGCGCTTCCCTGGCGGCCATGGAGTCGCCGAAGACGACGGCCCCTTCCACCGTGTAGCTCATCGAACGGGCCACCAGGCGCAGGTTCTGGTCCGAATACACGCGCAGGGCCAGCAGCGCCACGGCCGTCAGGGTCAGGCCGGCCGCCAGCACGGCGATCAGCGACACGCTCAGGTGGGCGCGCCGCAGCACGCTGTCGAGCGTGGGGCGGGGCTTGCGCGCCAGCTTAGGGGGCATGCCGGGGCTCATGGCGGCGGTCCCTTGCGACGTGCAATTTGCAAGGCGTTCGGATGCACGCGCAGGCCGCTGCGGGCGATGGCGTCGAGGTTGACGTCAAAACCGATCTGCGCCTCGTTGAGGCGCAGGCAAAACATGGTGCCCACGGTGCAGGATGTGCCCGGTTCGGCGACCGACAAGATCGGCTTGCCGATGATCTGCGTCAGCAGATGCTCGCGTTCGCCCTCGGGCAGGCTGCCCAGGTAGGCGACGTCGCATTCGCTGGCCGCGCTGGCCGCCGCCGGGGTTTTCACGCGGATGCGCTGGCCCAGGCTGGACGCGGGCGTGTCGATGATGGCCGCCCCGTAGCGGGGTGTACCGAGCATGCAGACGCGCACTTCCGGGCGCGCCACGGGCCAGCGCACATAACTGATGATGCCAAACAGGACCTGGGCCACTTCGGCGGGACGCCTGGCGTCGGCCGCCGCGCCCGCTTGCGCCCACGCCGCGGCTGGCGCCAGCGCAGTGCCGGCGAGCAGCGAGGCCAGCAGCACGGAGGCGAGCAGGGCGGGCAGCGCGGGGCGTTGCCGGTGGCGGGGGGAGGAGGGCACGGCGTCGGTGTCTTTATGCAGGTCGGGGTGGCTATTCAAATAGTTACTCAACAACACAGACTGTACGGAAGTCCATGTTGAAAGTAAATCACGGCATCACGCCATAAACCTTGCATTATAAACATGAATGTGAAAACTTGCATTCTTTACCATGAGAATTGCTAATCAACACTGCTTTGCTGCGCCAGAGTGTTGCTATTCTTCCAGTGTCGCTTCCAGCAAGTCGATTTCGCGCAGCAGGCGCAAATGGATGGTGTCGTCCAGTTCGCCCGAAATGCGGCGGCGGAACAGTTCATCGCGTTCCGCATTGAGCGCTTCCAGGCGCAGTGCGCGCTCGGCCTTGGCCAGTTCCTGCAGCCGCATCGCCTCGTCGTTGCTGCTTTCGCCATACGCGAGGCGCCGCCGGTAGGCTTCGATCAGGCGGTTGGCCGCCTCCGTGACGACTTGCTGCTTGTCATTCTTGTCGATGCCTTCGCACACTTTTTCCAGCCGCGCGATGGCCGCTTCGGCGGCGGCGGCGCGCGCGTTGCGCTCTTCCGTCGAACGGCGCGCGGGCGGCGCGAACACCAGGCCCTTGGTCAGCAGGGGCAAGGTAACGCTGGCCAGTACCAGGGACAGCAAGATCACGCCCATGGCCAGGAAGATGACGAGGTCGCGCGCGGGAAAGCGCGTGCCGTCGGGCAAAAACAACGGCAAGGTCAGGATGCCGGCCAGAGTCAGCGCGCCGCGCACGCCCGCGAACGATGCCACCAGCAGCAATCGCAGGCTGGGGCGCGCCAGCAGCGCCGCGTCCTTCGGCTCGCCCGCCACTTTCTTGTGGTGTTTGAACAGGGTCAGCTTCATCGAGATGAAGACCCAGAGGAAGCGCATGAAGGTCAGCCCCACCGTGATGGCGATGACGAACAGCGGCAGTTTCCAGGCGCTGCCGGCGCCCACTTCCATGGAAGCGGCGGGCAAGCCGGCCACGGTGGCGGGCAGCTGCGCGCCCAGCATGACGAAGATCACGCCATTCAAGACCAGTTGCACGGTATCCCACACGGCCTTGCGCTGGGTGCGCGTGGCGGCCAGCGGGCGGCCGATCAGGTCGGCGTAATGCATGGACACGCCCGCCGTGGCGGCCGCCAGGATGCCCGAACCGTGGATTTGCTCGGCGCCCAGGTAGGCGGCGAACGGGATCAGGATGCTGATCAGGATTTGCAGGCCCGGCTCTTCGCCCACCTTGCTCACCAGCCATTTATTCGCCAGCCCCACGCCCCACGAGATGGCCAGGCCGATGACGATGCCGCCGCCCGCTTCCTGCAGGAAACTCAGCGAGGCGGCGCCGATGGAAAAGCCGCCCGTCATCATGGCGCCCACGGCAAACGTGAAGCAGACCAGGCCCGAAGCGTCGTTCAGCAGGGATTCGCCCTCGAGGATGTGCATCAGGCGCGGCGGGATGGGGTTGCCGGCGGCGATCGCCGAGACGGCCACGGGGTCCGTCGGCGACAGGATGGCACCGAGCGCGAAGGCCACAGCCAGCGGCACGCTGGGAATCAGCCAGTCGATGAAGAAACCCATGCCCAGCACGGTAAACAGCACCAGGCCGATGGCCAGCATCAGGATCGAGCGCGCGTCGGAAAAGAAGGCGCCCTTGGGAATGCGCCAGCCATCGAGAAACAGCAGCGGCGGAATGAAGAGCAGGAAGAAAATATCGGGATCGAGCGGCACTTGCACGCCAAACAGGGCCAAACCCGTGCCGCCGGCGATCTGGATCAGGGGCAGCGGCAGCTTGACCCAGCGCGAGCGGGCAATGAAGCCGCACAGGACGACGGTCAACACGAGAATGAGGATGATGGTAACGGTATGCATGAAGAGAGCGGCGGCGTGCTGAAACGCTGATTATAAGGCGCAGCCCGCTTGCGGCACGACCTCCGTGTCATTGCGTACATACAACAAGTCACAATCGCGGTAAGATTGTCACCATCGCCTGCCGCCGCCGTCCGCGCGCGGCAGGCGCGTACCTGGCCTTTTACCGGATTCCTGTTTTGCTCAAGAAAATTTTCACCGGCTTGCTGCTCCTGCTGGCGCTGCTCATCGCCGCCGCGCTGGCCGCGTATCTGTATTACTGGCGCCCCGCGCTGGCGCCCATTGATCCGCCTGCCGCCACGGCTTTTTCCCCGCAAGTGGTGGAGCGGGGCCGCATCCTGGCCGGCATGGGCAATTGCGCCGCCTGCCACACGGCCAAGGGCGGCGCCGAGTACGCGGGCGGCCACGGGCTGGCCACGCCGTTCGGCACGATTTACGCGACGAACATCACGCCGGACCGGCAAACGGGCATCGGCCGCTGGTCGCCGGCCGCCTTCCAGCGGGCCATGCGCGAAGGCGTGGGCCGCGATGGCGCGCATTTGTATCCCGTCTTTCCGTACACCCATTTCAACCTGGTGTCGGACGCCGACCTGACGGCCCTGTACGCCTACTTCATGACGCGCCCGCCCGTGTATGCGGTGGCGCCCGCCAACGGCGTGCCTTTCCCCCTGAATTTGCGGCCGCTACAGGCGGGCTGGAAGCTGCTGTTTTTCAAGCCGGCCAATTTTCAGCTTGATCCTGCGCAAGGGCTGGACTGGAACCGGGGCCGCTACCTGGCCGAGGGCCTGGCCCATTGCGCCGCCTGCCACACGCCGCGCAACGCGCTGGGCGCCGAGCTTGCCGGTGCGGCGTATCTGGGCGCGTCCATCGACCACTGGTACGCGCCAGCCTTGACCAGCGCCAACACGGCGCCCTTGCCGTGGACCCAGGACGAGCTGTATGCCTTTTTGCGCACGGGGGCGACGGCCCTGCACGGCGTGGCGGCCGGGCCCATGTCGGCCGTCGTGCACGAAGGCATGGGCGCCTCGCCCGATAGCGATATCCGCGCGCTGGCCACGTATTTTGCCGGTGTGGCCGGAGCTGACGGGCGCAAGGCGGATGCGGATGCCGTGATCAAGGCCGGCATCGTCCGTTCGCAGCGCGTCAGCCTGGTCGACAACGACCGTGGCGCCAGCCTGTACGTGGCCGCCTGCGCGGCGTGCCATTCGAACAGCGACGGCCGGCCCGCAGCCCTGCGTCCCGAGCTGAGCCTGAACAGCGCCGTCAGCGCGCCCGATCCCGCCAACCTGATCCAGGTGATATTGCATGGCATCGGCAAGGATGAAGCCATGCCCGGCGTGCTGATGCCTGGCTTTGCCGCTTCGCTGACGGACAACGACGTGGCCCAGCTGGCCGCCTATCTGCGCCGCAGCCGCAGCCACCAGCCGGCCTGGACGAACCTGGAAGCGGCCGTGGCGCGCACGCGCGCCGGCAAGTAATTCTTGAAAGTTTCTTATGTGTAACACTCATGTATAACATTATTGTGAATGGCCAGCCCTTCGGCACCGAGACCGATGGCGACACGCCGCTGCTGTGGGTGCTGCGCGACGAAGCCCATTTAAAAGGCACGAAGTTTGGCTGCGGCATCGGCATGTGCGGCGCCTGCACCGTGCACGTGGATGGGCGCGCCATGCGCTCGTGCATCACGCCGATTGCCGCCGTCACCGGTTGCGCCATCACCACCATCGAAGGCTTGTCACCCGATGGTTCGCACCCGCTGCAACGGGCCTGGGTCGCCACGCAGGCGCCCCAGTGCGGCTATTGCCAGTCGGGCCAGATCATGCAGGCGGCCACCTTGTTGAAAGACTATCCGCAGCCGACGGATGCGAATATCGATGCCGTCATGAGCGGCAACCTGTGCCGCTGCATGGCGTATGTACGGATCCGCAAGGCAATTAAACTGGCGGCCGGCATGCAGGAGGCGCCCCGTGTTTAAGTTGCCGAAAGAAAATTCAGGCGCCCGCCCCAGCTCGCTGGGCCGGCGCGGTTTCCTGATCGCCGCCGCCGGCACGGGTTTTACCCTGGCCTTCTTGCGCGCCGACAGCTCATTGGCCGCCGGCAAGGCGGCGCCCGTGCAGCGCACAAAGCCCGCCGCGCCCGTGTTCGACCCCAGCATCTGGTTTGAGATTGGCGTCGATGGCATGATCACCGTCAATATCGCCAAGGCGGAAATGGGCCAGCATATCGGCACGGCCCTGGCGCGCATCGTCGCCGAGGAGCTGGAAGCGGACTGGAGCAAGGTACGCCTGCATTACGTGGACACGGACCCGAAATGGGGCGTGATGGTGACGGGCGGCAGCTGGTCCGTCTGGCAGAATTTCGATCCGCTCAGCCGTGCCGGCGCGGCCGGGCGCCTTGCGCTGATCGAGGAGGGCGCGCGCTTGCTGCGCGTGCCCGTGTCCGCCTGCCACGCCCGGCTCGGCGTCGTGCATGGGCGGGGCCGGTCGATTGCCTATGGCGACATCGTGCGCCGTGGCAAGCTGGCGCGCCGCTATACGCCGGAGCAATTGCAGGCCATCGTGCTGAAAACGCCGCAGCAGCGCAGGCTGATTGGCCAGCAGGTGCAGGCGCTGGACATTCCTTCGAAAACGGATGGCACGGCCGTGTACGGCATCGATGCGCAGGTCGACGGCATGCTGTATGCGCGCCCGAAGATACCGCCCACGCGCTACGGTTCAAAAGTGGTGTCCATCGACGACTCGGCGGCAAAGAAAGTGAACGGCTACTTGCGCTCGGTGGCGCTGCAAGACCCCAGCGGAACGGTGCCCGGCTGGGTCATGGTGGTGGCCGACACGTATGCGGCCGCCATGCGCGCGGCCGACCTGGTGCAGGTGAAATGGCGGGCCGGCGCGGCGGCCCACGTGTCGGAGCAGGATATCGTCAACTATGCGGGCAAGCAGCTGGCCGACGCCAGCCTGGGCGCCCGCGTGGTCGACGATGATGGCGTGGAGCAAGCGTTCAAGGATGCCAGCCTGCAACTGGAACGCCACTACACGACCAGCACCGTGCTGCATTTCCAGCTCGAACCCGTGAATGCGCTGGCGCAGGAAATCGACGGCGTCTGGCACATTCATGCGGGCAACCAGTGGCAATCGTTGATCCTGCCCGTGCTGGCGCAGGCGCTCAAGGTGGAGCAGGACAAGGTGATGCTGCATACCTATTTGCTCGGCGGCGGCTTCGGGCGGCGCCTGAATGGCGATTATTGCGTGCCGGCCGCGCTGGCCGCGCAAGCCGTGGGGCGTCCCGTCAAGATGATCTGCACGCGGTCCGACGATGCGCGTTTCGATTCGCCCCGTTCGCCGTCCGTGCAGCACGTGCGCATGGCGTTCGACGAGACCGGCAAGGTGTCGGCGATGGTGCACGAGGCCAGCGCTGGCTGGCCCACGCAAGCGATGATTCCCGCCTTGCTGGCCAAGGATAAGCAGGGCCATCCGTACGACCCGTTCGCCATCGCCGGCGCCGACCACTGGTACGCGGTGGGCGCCCAGCGCGTGCGGGCCGTGTCGAACGACCTGGCCAACAGCAGTTTTCGCCCCGGCTGGCTGCGCTCCGTGGGGCCGGGCTGGACGAATTGGGCGGTGGAAAGTTTCATGGACGAGGCAGCGCAGGCGGCCAAGGTCGATCCGCTGGCGTTTCGCCTGTCCTTGCTGCAGGCCACGGGGCGCAATGCGGGCAGCGCGCCGAACGCCGTCGGCGGCGCCGCGCGCCTGGCCCACGTGCTGCGGCGGGTGGCGGACAAGGCGGGCTGGGGCACGGCCATGCCGCCCGACACGGGCCTGGGCATCGCCGCCACGTTCGGCCAGGAACGCGATATGCCCACCTGGACGGCCTGTGTTGCCCGGGTGAAAGTTGACCGCAGCACTTGCATGGTGAAAGTCGAAAAGCTGTTCATGGTGATCGACGCGGGCAGCATCGTCGATCCCGATGGCGCGCTGGCGCAGGCGGAAGGGGGCGCCCTGTGGGGCGTGAGCATGGCCTTGCATGAAGGCACGGCGTTCCTGAATGGCGAAGTGAAGGATACCAACCTGAACACTTACACGCCGCTGCGCATGGCCGACGTGCCCGAGCTCGACATCGAATTTGTTGCCAATACGCAAACGGCGACGGGCATGGGCGAGCCGCCCACGACGGCCGTGGCGCCGGCCATTGGCAACGCCATCTTTGCCGCCGTGGCCTCGCGCGTGCGGCATTTGCCGATCCGCCCGGAAGCCGTGCTCAAGGGGCTGGACCGGCACGGCGCCGTCTGATGCGGGCGCGTGCCAAATTTGACGTGCGCCGCGCGTGAACGGACGCAGGCTGGTACACTGAGGCTTGCCGCTCAGGGCGCGCAGGCGACGCCCGTTCCGGCAAGATCAGCGCAAAATCTGTGCAACAGCACATTTTGACTTCAGCTTGATTTCAGCTCGATAGCGGAGGCAGCCATGCAAGAACAATTTGTCAGCATCACGGCCGATGAACTTCAAATGGACGGCGTGCTTGAAATGCCCGAGCGGCCGGTGGGCATCGTCCTGTTCGCTCATGGCGCGGGCGCCGACAGCGACTATCTGGGCGCCTCCAGCCATGCCACTTCCCAGGATTTTCTACGAGCGGGCATCGCCACCCTGCGTTTCGACCAGGGCGGTGTCGGGCCCGGCGGCGGCAGCAATGGCCACGCGTATTTCGTGCGCAGCGACATCGTGCTGCTGGCGCGCCAGCTGGAAAAAGCCCTGGGCTGGCTGCAAGTCGACCCGTCCACGCGGCGCTTGCCCTGCGGCTTGTATGGCTATGGCACCAGCGCGGCCGTCGTGATGCAGCTTGCGGCCTGGCGCAGCGCGGAAATCGCCGCGCTGGCCGTCTGCGATGGGCAGGTGGAAATGGCGGGCAAGGCGGCGCTGGAAAACGTGCGCGTGCCTTCGTTGCTGATCGTGGGCGGACGCGACCCCGACGTGGCCGGCCTGAACCGCATGGCGTTTGCCACCTTGCGCTGCGACAAGCAACTGGAACAGATCGCCGCACCAGGCGGCCCCGACACGCGCCACCAGGCGGCCTTGCTGGCAACGGACTGGTACACGCGCCATTTCAACGGGCATACCAGCACGGGGCAGTAAGGCAGCAGATCAGGCGGCGCGCAAGTTTCGCGCATGGAAGCGCACGTGCTCTTCCATGAAGCTGGCGATAAAGTAATAGCCGTGGTCATAGCCGGCATGGCGGCGCAGTTGCAAGGGCTGGCCGGCGTCGCGGCATGCCGCTTCGAACACCTCGGGGTACAGTTGCTCCGGTAAAAACTTGTCGGCCAGGCCCTGGTCGATCAAGATGCCGTTAGGAAATAGTAAGGGCTGGCCCTGCAGGCCGCGCATCAGCGCGCTGGCGTCGTATTGCTGCCAGCTGGCTTCGTTGCTGCCCAGGTAGCCCGTGAACGCCTTTTTTCCCCATGGGCACTGGCTCGGTGCGGCGATGGGGGCAAAGGCGGAGACGGAGCGGAACAGTGCCGGGTTGCGCAAGGCCAGCACCAGCGCGCCGTGGCCGCCCATCGAGTGGCCGAAAATGCCCGTGCGCTGCGCATCGATGGCCAGTTCCTGCTCCAGCAGGGCGCGCAATTCCAGGATGTAGCTGTACATGCGGTAGCGGCTGCTCCACGGCGCCTCGGTGGCATCGACGTAAAAGCCGGCGCCCGCGCCGAAATCCCAGGCATCCGTCTCGCCCGCGATGTTGGCGCCTCGGGGGCTGGTGTCGGGGGCGATCAGGATCAGGCCTTCTTCGGCGGCCACGCGCTGGGCGCCGCCCTTGATCATGAAGGTTTCTTCCGTGCAAGTCAGGCCCGCCAGGAAAAACAGGGCGGGGCGTTTGGTGGTAACGGCGCTGCCCGGCGCCGTGTCGGGGATGAAGGCCGAAAAACGCATGGGCAAGCCGGTGGTTTGCGCATCGTGGCGATAAAAACGTTGTACGCCGCCAAAACAGGCGTGTTCACTCAACAGTTCCAGCATGAATTCTCCTCGTCAATCCCATAGTATAGCGAGAGCGGCATGCCGCCGGCTCGGGATCAGCCCAGCATGGCCGCTAATGCAGGCAGGATGTCCTGTGCCGGCGCTTCGGTCTTGAAGGCCAGCAAATGGTCGGCGCGCGTCTTGCCCAGGTTGATGGCAGCCACGGGCTTGCCCGTTTCTGCCGCCATGCGGCACAGGCGAAAGCTCGAATACACCATGACGGACGAGCCAACCACCAGCAAGGCGCCAGCTTCTGTCATCTTGCGCTCGGCCTCCGCCGCGCAGGCGGCGGGCACGCCGTCGCCGAAAAACACCACATCGGGCTGCAGGGTGCCGCCACAGCGGGGACAGACGGGCAGGTGGAAGGTGGCCAGCTGCGATGGCTCCAGCAAGGCGTCGCCGTCGGGCGCCGGCGTGGCCGTGGCGCCCAGCATCTGGGGATTGTCATGTTCGAGCTGATCCTGGATCAGGCTGCGCGTATGGAGAGTCCGGCAATCGAGGCACACGACGCCATGTATGCTGCCGTGCAACTCCGTGACGGCCGCGCTGCCGGCCTGCTGGTGCAGGCCATCCACGTTTTGCGTGACCAGGCCGCCGATGAGTCCACGCTGCGCCAGTTGTGCGATGGCCAGGTGACCGGGATTGGGCGTGGCGCGCGCGAGGGTGGGCCAGCCCACCATGCTGCGCGCCCAGTAGCGGCGGCGCACGGCTTCCTGGCGGCGAAAGTCCGGTCCTTGCACGGGGGCGTTGCCGCGCCGCACGCCATCCGCATCGCGGTAATCGGGAATGCCGGACGCCGTGCTGATGCCGGCGCCCGTCAGCAGCAGTACGTCGGGATGGCGCTGCAGGAACTGCGCCAGCTGCTCAAGGGCAAGATCGTCGCTGGCGGACCGCTGGCTGGCTGAGGAAAGATTTTGCATGATGCGCCATGCTAACCGAAAAGCACGGCGCCGTTGCAAGGACGATGGTTATTCCAGTTTCATGCCGAAACGCTGCAGCCGCGGCTGCCAATGCTCGTCGATATTGGCCGAGACGAGGATGCGTTCGGCCTTGCCGATCAGCAATTCGCGTGGCACGAAGCCGAAGTAGCGCGAGTCGGCGCTATTGTCGCGGTTATCGCCGAGCATCATGAAGTGGTCGGGCGGCACCGTCACGGGGGAAAAGCTGCGCGCCGCCCCTGTGATTTGCGGCAAGACCTGGATGCGGTGCTGTTCCGTCGCGTTGCGTTCGCGGACGCGCTGCGCCGTCAGCTGGCCCACGTGGGCGATGGTTTCAGGCGCCGTGTCGAGCGCCGTGTACTGGGCGGGCTGGCCATTGATGACCAGCCGTTCATCGCGCATTTCCACGGTGTCGCCGGGCAGGGCGATGATGCGCTTGATCAAGCGCGTGCCGTCTTTCGGCGAGGAAAAGGTGACGATGTCGCCCCGCTGCGGCTCGCCCAGGCGCTGCAGCACGATGTCGGTGAGCGGCACTTTCAAATTGAAGGCCAGGCGGTTGACGAAGACCACGTCGCCTTCGAGCAGGTTGGGGCGCATGGACGCCGACGGTATCGGATTCCAGTCCGCCACGGCCGTGCGGAATACGCCGAACAGCAGCAGAAACATCAAAAAACCTTTGTTGGCGCGCATCCATGTGCTCATATCGGCTCTTTCGCTGGGCTGTGCCCGTGATGGTGAAGGGAGGCGTCATTGTTGCTGACGCCATATCACGATGCATGGCGAGGCTGAAGCGAGCCTTAAATCAAACGCATGCGGGGGCCGATGGCGTCACCGTTGTTGCGTGTAAACATCACGACGCCAGCGTCAGGGATGCCCGCAGGGCGCTTGCGCGTCGTCGTCGCCGTTCTGCAGGCGCTTGCCGTGCATGTCATCCCACAGTTCGCCCAGCGCCACCAGCAAGCCGCCGGCCACGAAAGGAACGGCGACCAGCCATGGAATGCTGTCGAGCCAGGGGCCCAGCAGGATGGCCGAGGCGACGGCGATGACGAGGGCGCTGCACCAGAAGCGGCGCGGATGCCGCAGGGTCAGCAGGTAGTGCAGGTCGTTCATAGGTCCTCCTTGGTGAGCATGCGGAACAGCCGGGCGGCCAGGATGCTGCTGACGGCAACGACGATGCAGCCGTCCAGGAAAAACAACACCTTGCCCACCAGATGCATGCCCTGCACGAGATAGGGGGGCAGTTCCTGCACTTCTGCCCACTGCGTCATCCGTGCCAGCACGATGGCGGCGGCAAAAATGACGACGGCCAAGGCCAGCACCAGCAGCACATGTTCGAACAGGCGGTGACGCAATTTCATGTTGGACTTGGCAAGAGTGGGGAAATTCCCGAACCTTGACGTTATCAGTCCGATATCGCCGTGCTTTGCGCTGCGACAAAGTCACGGCCGGTAGGACAAAAACGGCGTTGACGCCGGAAAATACGGCTATTTGAAGGCCTTGATGACGGCGTCCAGCTTGACTTTCAATGACTTGTCGTGCGCGTGGATGGCAGGTACTGCGCGCTGTACGCCGAGCAACTGGTAGACGGCCGTCTGCGCCGCGCGCACCGAGTATTCCACGGTGAACACGACATCGTCGGCAATTTCCACGAACTGGCTGACGAAGGCCAGGTTGATGGAGCCGGCCGGCACGGGCAGCGGGCGGTCGCTTTTTGCGCGGGGCATGAACATGCTGGTGATGTAGGGCATGCGGCAGGGAATGCAATTGGCCGTGGCCATGATGTCGAGGTCGAAATTCAGGTGGCCGCACAGTTCGCGCAGGATGTCCTCGCCGCTGCAGTCGGACATGGGCTTGGCGACGAAGTTGCCGATGCGGTCGGGGTGCAGCGCATAGCCCCAGAATACTTGCACGCCCTCGGGCTGGCCCGCGAAATGCGGCTGGTGCGCCAGCACGATGGACATGAACCAGTTGCTGTCCTTGAAGGTGACGAGGCCGCCCGTGCCCGCGCTGTTGCCCGTGAATTGTTCCATGCGGTCGAAGAAGGCGCTGTCCTTCAGGGTGACCGTGTACGAGGCCCAGTACGATTCCGGGATGCTGCTGTTGAAGGCGGCGGGGCGCCCCAGTTGCGGCCGGCCCTCGGCCAGTTTTTCCCACAGGCGCCAGCCATGGCTGTCGTGCTTCGTGCGTCTGGCCGGCGCGCTGCGCATGCTGCCGTAGCTCGACGCATCCGTCATCGAGGCATTCTGGAAGAACACCAGGTCGCCCGCGGCGACGGGAATCACGTCGGCCAGGCCGCGGCGCTGGCAGTGCAGGGCGGTGGCGCTCAGGCGGTCTTCGGATTCCTGCACCTCGATATCGGTTACCGTGCAATCCATGATGACGTTCACGCCTTGCGCCTGCAGCCAGGCGACCAGCGGGCGCACCAGCGAGTCGTACTGGTTGTAGACGGTGCGCTTGACGCCGGCCAGGGTTTCGATGCGCGAAAACTCCAGCATGAAGCGGTGCAGGTAGCGCTTGAATTCGACGGCGCTGTGCCAGGGCTGGAAGGCGAACGTGGTGGCCCACATATACCAGAATTTGGTATCGAAGAATTCCGGCGAAAGCCAGTCCGTGATGGCGCTGCTGCCCAGGGTGTCCTCGTCGGCTTCCGTCAGCTTCAGCAGTTCCAGCCTGTCCTGCATGGAAAAGCCCATGCTGCTGACGTCGACCTTGAAGCGGTTGCGGTCGACCAGGCGCGCGCGCGAGTGGGGAAGGTGCCGCTCGTTGAAGGCGATGGTTTCGTCGTAGACGCTCTGGCCCGCATGTTCGAGCGAGGGGATGCTCTTGAACAAGTCCCAGGTGCACTCGTAATTGTCGGTGGTCAACATGCGCCCGCCACGCAGGGTATAGCCATCCTCGGCATTGCCACCGCCGTCGAGGCTGCCCCCCGTCACGGGCGACGCTTCGAAGATGGTGATGTTGCTGCCTTGCATACCGCCGTCGCGTATCATGAAGGCGGCCGCGGCCAGCGAGCCGATGCCGCCGCCGACGAGGTAGGCTTTTTTGTTTGTATTGCGCATGTTGTTCCCTGAGTGTGATATTTGCCTATTTTACAACACCAGGGGCGAGCCGCCTGCTCAATAGAGCAACTGCTCGATTTTATTCGATGCCGGGGTGGTCCTTGCGCCGTTCAAAGTACAGCAAGTCCGACCAGGCATCCTGGAAGCGCATGGCTTTTTCCGAGCGGCCATACTGGTGAAAACCGTTGCGCTGCATGACGGCGATCGAGCCCATGTTTTGCGGCCGCGCCGTCGCTTCCAGGCGCCACAGGTCCAGTGCGCCGAACGCTTCTTGCAGCAGCAGGGCGACCACGCGCGTGGCGTAGCCGCGTCCGCCGAACCGTTCGCCGATGCGGTAGCCGAGCGCGGCCTTGTTGAAATACGGGCGCGTGACGGCCGTCAGGTTGACCCTGCCGATGATTTGCCCGTCCAGTGTGGCCAGATACTGGTGCGCCGTGTCTTTCTCGCGTTCGCGCTGCGCCTGTTCGATGGCGGTGGCGATGCCCTCGGCAGTGTAGTAGGACGGCGCCCGGGCCGTGACCCAGGATTCAAAATAGGCGCGGTTGTCGAGTTCGAAGGCCAGCAGGGCGGGGAGGTCGGCGCTGGTCGGCGTTTGTAATTGGAGGCGGTCGAGGTCGGGCATGGAATCCGGTTGGAAAGTAATGCGCCATTATAATCAGCTGGCGCCTTTCGCCGCACATGCTTGAATTCATGGAGGAGCAGCATGCTGTCCCATATTTGCCTTGGCACCAACGACTTTCCCCGCGCGTATGTTTTCTATGCGGCCCTGTTGGGAGAACTCGACTTGATCGAAAAATTTCATGATCCGGCCAAGCCCTGGGCGGGCTGGATGGCGCAGCAGGCGCCGCGCCCCCTGTTTGTGCTGACGGCGCCGCATGACGGCTTGCCGGCGACGCCCGGCAATGGCCAGATGACGGCCCTGCTGGCGGCCAGCCGCGCGCAGGTGGACCGCTGCTACCAGGCCGTGCTGGCGCTGGGCGCCGCGTGCGAAGGGCCGCCCGGATTGCGGCCCCATTACCACGCCAACTACTATGGCGCCTATTTCCGCGACCTCGACGGCAACAAGCTGTGCGTCTGCTGTCACGCCGAAGAATGATTCAGCGCGCTCCCCAGACGTCGTCCTCCGTCCAGCCCAGCTCCGCAAAATCCTGCGCCCGCTCGCCCGCTTCGCCGGCGCAATAGAATTCGTCGAGCTGGGGCGGCGCGATGCGCGTGCCGGCCAGCATGGCGTGCACTTGCCCCCGGTGGTGGATCTGGTGCTGGAACAGATGCGCCAGCAGGCGCAGGCGCGTGTCGACTTGCGGCGTGTCGCGCAATATCGTCACGGGCCGCGCCAGATCCGCGTCGCACAGGCTGCGGCAATGCGCGATCAGGCGCAGGTCCGAGGCGCGCTGCGCCGCATGCAGGGCCGCGCAATCGGTGAACGGCTCGTCCTGTGCAAAGAAGACATAGCAGTCGGGATGGGGCGCTTCGCCGCGCAGCTCGCGCTCGAGCGCGTCGAGATAAAACCAGTCGCACGTGAGGATGTGGTTCAGCGTGAAGCCGATGGTGGGGAAAAAACTGACGCGCGCGGCCTGGAACTCGGCCTGGGTCAGCTGCCCGCAAGCTTTCAGCAGGCGGTGGTTGGCCCAGGCGTTGTTGTACGCCTGGGCGGTGACGTACTGGGCCAGCATATTGCTCATGATTTACCTTGCAAAGAGGGGAAACTGCGAGGGTGCCACTGTAGCACTTTGCGGCAGGTGGACCTGGGCGGCTACGCCCGCCGCACCGGCACGGCCGTCATCAAGTAAAATCGCGCAGCGGATGTCGCGATAGTGATGCATATAGGGCTGGAAAAGCAAAATGGGTTGGATAGGAAAATTACTGAACGGCGGCGACGGAAAAAACAAGCTCGCACCCCTCGCGGCGGCGGCGCCCGAGATGACGCGGCAAGCAGCCACCATCGCCGAAATCGATGCCATCTATTACCGCTGGCTGGCGGCCGCCGGTTCGGCGCAGGCTCCGGCGGAGGCGGAACGGCAGATTCTGGATGAATTGACGCGCCTGGCCCGTGAGCCGGTCGCTGGCGCTGCGCTGATACCGCGCATACCGGCCATCATTCCCCAGTTGATGCGGACTTTGCAAAATGAAAACATGAGCGCGGCCGAGCTCTCGCGCCAGTTGGCGCAGGACGTGCTGCTGGTCGCCGAGGTCTACCGCGAAGCGAACCGGCCCCGCTACCATTCGCGCTACAACGCCAGCCCGTCGATCAACAACATGGAAGGCGCCATCATGCTGCTGGGGCAAAACGGCATGCGCATGCTGCTCGCCCGCGTCGCCTTCCGTCCCATCGTCAGCATGCAGAGCGGCGGCCTGACCATACGCACGGCGCCACTGATCTGGCGCCAGTCCGAGAAATGCGCACTGGCGGCCAACCTGGTCGCGCCGGCCATGCAGGCCAACGCCTTCGACGCCTATCTGGCGGGACTGATGGCCAATGTCGGCCTGGTGGTGGCGTTCCGCCTGATCGACCAGATGCATGCGCCCGATGCCTTCCCGCAATCGGACGCCTTCATTGCCCAGGTGTTTGCGCAAGCGCGCATCCTGTCGGTGCGGATCGCCGAGTTATGGGAGTTTCCCGAGTCCGTGACCCGCGCGATCGGGCATGCCGGCGCCGATGCCCACGCCGATGCCGATCCGCAGGCGCGAGCGCTGGCGCTGGGCGATCGCTTGAGCAAGCTGCGCATGCTGGTCGACACCGGCCGCTTTCCTGCCGATGATCCCTTCGTGATGACGGGACTGAGCAAGGCCGAGCTGCAGGTGTTTGACAAGCTGGCCGACGACGAGGACGACGACGAGGGTTGATGATTGCAGGCCGCTCAGCGCGCAAAATACAGCGCATGCAGGTGCTCGAGGTCGACATCACGCGCTGCCTGCGACAGCGCCACCTTACCGCTTTGCATCAGGTAGACGTGATCGGCCACGCCCACGGCGCGCGCCGTGTTCTGCTCCACTAAAATGATGGTGCGCCGGCCGTCGTTCAGGCGCGCGAGGATGTCGAACAGCTCGTTGACCACCAGCGGCGCCAGGCCCAGCGACGGCTCGTCGATGATCAGCAGCGACGGGTCCGACATCAGGCCCCGCGCCATCGCCAGCATCTGCGCCTCGCCGCCGGAGAGCGAGCCGGCCAGCTGCCTGCGCCGTTCATGCAGGCGCGGGAACATGGCGTAGGCTTCGGCCAGGCGCGCCGGCATGTGGCTGCGGTGCTCCTTCGGAAACGCACCCATGATCAGGTTTTCTTCCACGCTCATGTCGCGAAACGTCATGCGGCCTTCCGGGATCATCGTGACCCTCGCGTCGCTCATCTTCCACGTCGGCGTGCCGTTGATGGCCTGGCCGTCGAGCGCGATGCTGCCCGCGCCCACGGGCAGCAGGCCCATGATGGCGCGCAGCAAGGTCGTCTTACCGGCCCCGTTCGGGCCGATGATGGTGGTCAGCTTGCCCTTCTGGATCGACAGCGACACGTCCCACAGCACATTGATGGCGCCATAGCCGGCGCGCAGTTGATTTATCTCAAGCATCGTTTCAGGCATCGCTTCAAGCATCGATTCAGGCATGAGCGGCTCCCGTATAGCTTTCGATGACGGCCGGATCGCGGAAGACGCAATCGGGCGTGCCGTCGGCGATCAGCTGGCCAAAATTGAGCACGGCCACGCGCTGGCACAGATTGCTGATGGTTTCGATGTCGTGTTCGATCATGACGATGCCCACGCCAAAGGCGGCGTGCAAGTCCTTCAGCATGCCCATGAAGCGGCGCTTGCCGTTCGTTTCCAGGCCGGCCAGCACTTCGTCTAGCAGCAGCAGTTTCGGGTTCGTCGCCAGCGCCTTGGCCACTTCCAGCGCCTTGAGTTCCGTCAGCGCCAGTTCGCCGGCCGCATCGCGCCCGGCCTTGTCAAGCAGGCTCGTAAAATCGAGGATTTCATCGATCTTGCGCTGGTCCACCTTGCCCGTGCCGAAGCGTTGCGCCACGACGAGGTTTTCGCGCACCGTCAATTCATGCATCGGTTGCGGGATCTGGAAGGTGCGGCCCAGGCCCAGGCGGGCGCGCTGGTACATGGGCGTGGCCATGATGTCGCGTCCCTCGAAGCGGATGTTGCCGCTGGTGGGGCGCACCAGGCCGGAAATGGCATTGAACAGGGTGGTCTTGCCGGCGCCGTTCGCGCCCACCAGGCCGATCACGTCGTGGCTGCCCACCTTTAAGGTGACGCCGTCGACGGCCGTCAGGCCGCCGAAGCGCACGGACACATTATCGAGTTCAAGCATGTGCTTTCTCCTTCGCGTTCCCCTTGAGCAGCGCTTTTTTCAGCCATTTTTGCAGCAGCGGCAGCAGGCCGTTCGGACTGAAGACGATCATCGCCACCAGCAGCACGCCCAGCACCAGCTGGTGCCCGGTCGGAATCAGCGACTTGAAAATCAGCTGGTCGACCAGGTAGACCACGACGGCGCCCAGCACGGGCCCGAGTATGGTGCGGTAGCCGCCGAAGATGGCCGCCACGATCGGTAAAGTCACCCACAGGCTGTTGAAGGCGTAGTCGGGCTCCAGGAAGTTGATGTAGTGGGCGTTGAAGGCGCCGAACAGGCCCGCCATGAAGGCCGACACGAGCAGCATCGCGCCCTTCAGCAAGGTGCTGTTGACACCGACGACGCGCGTGGCGTCTTCACTGTCGTGCATGGCGCGCAGGGCGATGCCGTAATGGCTGGTGCGGATGCGGCCGTAGGCAAACGCGCACGCCACCACCAGGGTCAGCACCACCAGGTAGGCGCCCGTCTTGCTGGCCAGGTCGAAGCCGAAGACGGTGGGCAGGGCGGGGATGTTGTTGATGCCGCCGGCGCCGCCCGTCGCCGAGCTCCATTCCGTGGCCAGGATGCGGAAGATGTGGGCGTAGGCGAGGATGGCCAGCGCAAAATACGGTCCGCGCAGCCGGAGCACTGGCAGCATGATGACGGCGGCGAGGGCCGCGCCCGCGCCGCCGAGCAGCATGGCGGCAAACACGGGCACGCCCAGTTTTACGGTGGCCAGCGCGGAGACATACGCGCCCACGCCGAAGAATGCCGCGTGGCCGAAGCTGACCATGCCGCCCAGGTTGCCCAGCAGGGCCCAGGACATGGCCACGCCGCCGATGATCAGGGCCGCCACCACCATGCTCATCACGTACTGGTTGGCGCCCAGGGCCAGCGGCACGGCGACGTACGCGGCCAGCAGCAGGGCTGCCGTTGAAAGGAAAGTCGAGCGCTTCATCCGCGCCTCCGTTGAGCGCCGAACAAGCCGTTCGGCATGATGAACAGCACCAGCAGGAACAGCACCATGCCGGACAATTCCTGCAGCGCGGAGCTGGCCAGGGTGACGGTCAGCGCTTCGGCCACGCCCAGCAGCACGGCGGCCAGCAGCACGCCCGGTATCGAGCCGATGCCGGCCAGTACCGTGATGATGAAGGCTTTTACCGTCAGCGCGCCGCCGTAGGCCGGCTGGATCACGCCATAGCTGAACAGCGCCACGCCGGCGAAGGCGGCCAGGATGCCGGCGACCAGAAACGACACCAGTTCCGTGCGGCCCGGGTCGATGCCCATCAGCTTGGCCGCGTCGCGGTTGCTGGAGACGGCGCGCACGGCGCGGCCATACCAGCTGGTCGACAGCCAGCGCCACAGGGCCGCCATCAGCACCAGGCTGACGCCAAAGAAGATCACTTCACTGCGCATGCTGAAAAACGGGCCGATTTCAAAACCTTCCTGCAGCCAGCTGGAAGACGTCGAACGGATGTCGGCCTTCCAGAGCAGCAAAATGAAATTGGTGAGGATGACGCCGATGCCGTAGGTGAGGATCAGCGAATTGATTTCGCGGTCCTTCTTGATGCGGCTGACGATCAGGTACACGCCCACGGACGTCAGGCTGACGATCACCAGCGCGATGGGAATGGCGAACATGGGCCCCAGGCCCAGGCCCGACTCCACGCTGTAGGCGATGTAGGCGGCCAGCAGCACCAGTTCGCCGTGCGCCAGGTTGATCACTTTCATGGTGCCGAACACCAGCGCCAGTCCCAGTGCGATCAGGGCGTAGGAACCGCCCTGCAGCAAGCCCGAATACAGGGCTTGCAAGATTAATTCTGTCATGTCGTCATCCCGTCAGGCGGCCCAGGCGCTTCGCGAAGAGGCACCAGGACCGCCGTTCATCGGTGCGCGTCCTGCGGGCGCGCGCGTGTGCAGCGGGAGGCTGCCTACCAGGGCAGGGCAGGGTAGGCCAGCTTGCCCGTCGCGTGTTCCTTCGGCCAGACGATCACCACCTTCTTGTCCTGGTGCTGCGCCATGCGGTGCACGAAGTTCTGGTTGTCGCCGTTGGCGGCGAACTGCACCCGGCCGATCAGCGTTTCGCGGTCCGTCTTGCGCATCTCGTCGGCCACGCCGCCTTTCTTGAGCGTGCCCTTGTCGGCCGCACGCGCGATGGCTTCGAACAGCAGCATCGACTGCACATAGCCGAACTGGCCCAGGTAGTCCGGTTCCTTCTTGTACAGTTGCTTGTAGGCGTCGCTGAAGGCCTTGCCGTCGGCCGTCTTGAATTCGGTCGGGAAGGGCAGCAGGGCCGTGCCGAAGACGTTCGGCATCAGGTCGGGGAAGTCGGACGCCATTTTAGGGGTGGCCAGCGACCACACGCCCACCATGGCCTTGATCTTCGGTTTCAGCACGCGGGCGGCGCGGATGATGCCCACGTAATCGTTTTCGTAGCCGACCATGGCCACCACTTCCGATTTATCCTGCAGCTTGATCTTGTTGATGATGGGCTTGAAGTCGGTAATAGCCGGGTCGAACGAGTGCGTCGTCACCTTCACGCCCTTTGCCGCCAGGGCTTTTTCCACGTCCTTGGCCAGGCCCGTGGTGGCGTCTTTGGTCGAATACACGATGGAGACGGACTTGGCGCCCACGTCGGCTAGCAGTCCCAGCATGGCTTTTTCGTAGCCGGCCGTGTTATTGATGCGGAAAAAATTCTTGCGCCCGCTGGCCACCAGGCTGTCGTCCACGCCGCCCGAGGTGATGTAGACGAGGCCCAGTTTATTCGCCGTGTCCGAGGCGGGCGAGATATTGTTCGAGCCGTAGCCGCCCGTGATGGCCACCACGCCCTGGCTGGCCAGCTTTTCCACGGCGGCGATGGCCTTGGCGGGCGCCGATTCGTCGTCGACGGTGATGATCTTGATGGTGTGCTTGCCGTTGGTCTTGTTGAATACCTCGGCCGCGACCATGATCCCTTCCTGCATGCCGGCGCCGACCCGCGCCAGGTTGCCCGTCAGCGGGATTTCCGCGCCGACCAGGAATTCGTCGGCGCTGGCGTGCGCCATCCAGGCGCTGGCGACCAGCGCTGCCATGGCGATGCGTGTGTAGGTGCGTTTCATCGTGTCTCCTCCGGTGATGTGGCTTGGTTTTATTGTCGGGTCTGGTACTGCATGGTCAACTTATCGTGCATTCTGCGCCATTTGCCGCAGATGCCCCTTTAAAATCTTGCCGGTGGCGGCGGCCGGCAGCGCTTCCATGACGATGATGGCGGACGGGCACTTGTACGGCGACAGGGTCTGCGCCAGCCAGGCCTGCAATTCTGCCACGCTGGCGGGCTGGCGCGGATCCAGCTCCACATAGGCGATGACGTCCTCGTTGCCATCGGCCAGGGTGCGCCCGACCACGGCCGACTGCACCACGGAAGCGTGGGCGTTGAGCGCCGTTTCCACTTCCAGCGGATACACATTGAAGCCGGAGCGGATGATCAATTCCTTGGTGCGGCCCACGATGAACAGGGCGCCGTCGGGGTCCTGGCGCGCCATGTCGCCCGTATTGAGCCAGCCGCCGTCGCGCATGGTGGCCGCCGTCATGGCCGGTTCGCGGTAATAGCCCGCCATGACGTTCGGCCCGCGTATCCATAATTCCCCCGGCTTGCCCGGCGCCACGTCAAGGCCATCGACGCTCACCACGCGCACTTCCACGCCGGGGATCGGCATGCCGACGGAATCGTCCTGGCGCGGCGTTTCCAGGCGCGTCTGGCTGATGGTGGGCGCGCTTTCCGTCATGCCGTAGCCATTGTGCAGCGCGGTGCCCAGCAGCTTTTCCACGTCGCGCTTGAGCGACGGCGCCAGCGGCGAGCCGCCCGCATACGCGAAGCGCAGCCGCGTGGGCAGCGGCGTGTCCGGGCCGCCCAGGGTTTGCAGCAGCTTGGCATACATGGCGGGCACGCCCTGCACGATGGTCAAGCCGTCGTCCTTCAGGGCCGAGAGCAGGCCGTCGACGGAAAAGCGCGGCACCAGATACAAGGCTGCGCCCGCATACAGGGTGCCCAGGGCCACCGAGGCCAGGCCGTACACGTGCGAAATCGGCAGCACGCCGTAGGCGCGGTCGGAGCTGCTCAAGCCGCGCAGGGTGCTGGAAACGGCGGCGATGAACAGCAGGTTGCGGTGCGTGAGCATCACGCCTTTTGACTGCCCCGTCGTGCCCGTCGTGTAGATCAGCGCGGCCACCTGTTCGTTGCCGGGGACCGTGTCTTCCGCGATGGCTGCGTCGTTCAATTCGCCCGCCAGCAGCTCGCCCATGCCGTCGACCGTGGCGCTGGCCGCGCCCAGACGCGCCGCATGCGTGGCCGCTTCCGGCGAGGCGCCGGCCATGAACAGCACGCGCCTCGCCGAACTGTGCGTGGCGATGGTGTCGATCTCGCGCGCCGACAGCCGGGCATTGACGTTGACGATCCACGCGTCGATGCTGGCGGCAGCAAAAATCAGCGCCACCTGCAGCGCGCAGTTCTCGCCCACCACCATCAGGCGGTCGCCGGCGCGCACGTCCAGCCGGCGCAGCAGCTGCGCGGCGCTGTCCACACTGTGCTGCAGCTGAGCGTAGGTCCAGCTGCGCCCACCTTCGTGCAGCGCGGGCGCGTCCGGCGCGCGCGCGGCCCAGTGGGCGGGAATGGCCGACAGGCGCGCCGGCAAGTGGGCCAGCAGGGCGGGAATGTCCATCGCGGCCTCCTTCACTTTTGCGCTGCCTTGATCATGTTGCGGGCGATGACGATCTGCTGGATCTGCGTCGTGCCTTCGTAGATGCGGAACAGGCGCACGTCGCGGTAGAAGCGCTCGGCCGCATATTCGCTGATGTAGCCGGCGCCGCCGTGGATCTGCACGGAGCGGTCGGCGACTCTGCCGCACATTTCGGAGGCGAACAGTTTGCAGCACGACGCTTCCGTCGAAATGTCTTCCTTGTTATCGCGCCGGCGCGCCGCGTCCAGCACCATGCTGCGCGCGGCATAAATCTCCGCCTTGCTGTCGGCCAGCATGGCCTGGATCAACTGGAACTCGGCGATGGGCTGGCCGAACTGCTGGCGCTCCATCGCGTAGGCGAGGGCGTCGGCCAGCATGCGCTCGGCGGCGCCCACGCAGACGGCGGCGATGTGCAGCCGGCCCTTGTCGAGCACCTTCATGGCTGTTTTAAAGCCCACGCCTTCCTTGCCGCCGATGATGTTCGCGGCCGGAACGCGGCAATTCTCGAAGATGACGTCGCAGGTATGCGCGCCTTGCTGGCCCATTTTTTTATCGATTTTTCCCAGCGAGAGGCCGGGCGTATCTTTTTCCACGATGAAGGCGGAGATGGCCGAGGCGCCGCGCTTGACGGGGTCCGTGCGGGCCATGACGGTAAAGATGCTCGCCTCGGGCGCGTTGGTGATATAGCGCTTGCTGCCGTTGAGGATATAAAAGTCGCCATCGCGCACGGCCGTCGTGCGCAGCGAGGCCGCATCCGACCCCGATCCCGCTTCCGTCAAGGCGAACGAGCCGATGATCTCGCCGGCCGCCAGCTTGGGCAGATAGTATTGTTTTTGCGCTTCCGTGCCGTCGATCACGATGCCTTGCGAGCCGATGCCGTTGTTCGTGCCGATCAGCGAGCGGAAGGCGGGCGAGGTGCGGGCGATCTCAAAGGCCACGCGTACTTCCTCTTCCATGCTCAGTTCCAGGCCGCCGTAGGCTTCCGGGATGGACAGGCCGAACAGGCCCAGTTCGCGCATCTGCGCCACGATGGCGGGCGGGATCGTGTCCGTTTCGGCCACCAGCGCCTCGTTCGGCACCAGTACTTCGCGCACGAAACGGGCGATGCTGTCGAGCAGGATGTTCAGGGTTTCTTCGTCGCGTATCATCGGGATCCTCAGTACTGTAATTAAGAGGGGGCGCGCAGTCTAACCGCGACCCAGGTTTTTTTCCACTGTCTTGACCAGGGCGACCAGGCGCGGACCCAGGTCACCTTCGAGTTTTTCGCGCGACAGCAGGAAGGCGGGGCCGCCGCAATTGAAGGCCATCACCTGTTCGCCGTCGGCTCCCAGCATCGGCACACCCACCGCGTGCACGTCGTTCTGCCATTCGCCGGCCGAGATGCAAAAGCCCCGATCCTGGTAATCCTTGAAGCCTTGCTCGATGCCGGCCTTGATGCGCGGCCAGCGTTCCGTCTCGTGCACGCGCGCATGGTCCATCAGGTAGTCGCGCTCGGCCTGCGGCAGGATGCACAGCAGGGCCTTGCCCATGGCCGTCGTCATCAGGGGAATGCGCGAACCGACGTCGAGGCGCAGGGTGACGTTGGCGCTGCTGCGGCACGTTTCCACGTACACCATGCTGAGGCGGTCGCGCGTGCCCAGCGAGACGGAGGCTTGCGCATGTTCGGCCAGTTCTTCCATCAGCGGGCGCGCCATCTTGCGCACGTCGAGGTTCGACAGCATGCGGTAGCCGAGGGCCAGCACGCCGGCGCCCAGCTGGTACTTGCCCAGGCTGTCCGAATAATTCAGGTAACCGAGTTTTGTGAGGGTATAGGTGAGGCGTGAAATCGTCGGTTTCGGGATGCCCGTGCGCTTGGCCATGTCCGCATTCGACAGATAGACTTCGCCGGGGCGAAAGCACCGGAGCACTTCCAGTCCGCGCGCCAGCGCGTTGACGAACTGGCGGTCCTTGCCTTCCTCGTCATCGCTGAAGACGATGATTTCCGGATCCGCTGAGGCCTGAACATTTGTCATATTTGCATTCATTTTCGAACTCCCTGGAAATCAGTTTGCCTAGCCAAATTGGACGTGTCAATCGTTTTGTGAAACATTCGTTCGCACAGCGAAATGCTGCAGTGCATGAAAAAAGCGTGAGAAATTGACTTGCGCGAGGCCTTTTGGCCTTGCCGCTTGAGCATCGCTATATACATCTGTATATTGCGCCGCTGGATGACGGCCGCCGCATGCGTGGCCGCTTTTTTTGTATTTTTTTGTATATCGCTATATAAGCTGATATATAACGGAAGAGAACAACATGACGATGGTGAAACAGGTAATGGCAGGCGCCGTACTGCTGGCGCTGGCGCAGCAGGCTGCTGGCAAGGAAGATGTGGATGCGGCGGCGCCGTTCGTGCTGGGCACGGTGACGGTGATCGGCCAGCGCGAACAGGCAGGCCAGATGGAACAGCAGGTGGGCACGCAAGTGAGCCGCGCCGAGATGCGCCGCTTTAACCGCGATAACGTGGGCGATGCCTTGAATTTGCTGTCTGGCGTGTCGCTGTCGACCAATTCGCGCAATGAGAAAACCGTCGCCATCCGCGGCTTCGATGCGCGCCAGGTGCCCCTGTACATCGACGGCATTCCCGTCTACGTGCCGTATGACGGCTACGTCGATTTCAACCGCTTTACGACGGCCGACCTGGCCGCCATCCAGGTGGCCAAGGGTTTCAGTTCCGTCGCGTATGGCGCCAATACCCTGGGCGGCGCCATCAACCTGGTGTCGCGCAAACCGACGGCGCGCCTTGAGGGAGACACGTCCGTCGGTTTCGGTTCGGGCAGCGAGCGCCAGGTGTCGGCCAACGTGGGCACGAACCAGGGCCTGTGGTATCTGCAGGCGGGCTTGTCCTACATCGACAGCGATGGTTTCCCCATGTCGTCGGATTTCCGCCCCACGGCTACGGAAGACGGCGGTACGCGCAACAACGCGTATCGCAAGGACCACAAGCTGTCGTTCAAGGTCGGCTACACGCCCGTGGGCGGCGACGAGTATGCACTGAGCTACTACAAGCAGCATGGCGAAAAGGGCCAGCCGCCATCGACGAATCCCGCCGGCGCGCGCTACTGGCAGTGGCCATACTGGAACAAGGAAAGCGTGTATTTCGTCTCGCAGACGCGCCTGGGCGAAGCCGAGCGCCTGAAACTGCGCCTGTACCACGACAGCTACGACAATGAAATCACCTCGTTCAGCAATGGCAGCTACAGCACCATCAAGACCAGCGGCCAGGGCAGCGTCAGCGGCGGGCGCAGCATCTACAACGACCGCACGAATGGCGGCGCGGTGGAGCTCGAATCGTTCCGCCTGGCCGCGCACAGCCTGCGCTTCGTGGCCAGCTACAAGGCCGACGAACACCAGGAACGCGATGGCAAGGGCGTGCGCACCACCTGGTACAAGGATGCGCTGTGGACCCTGGGCGCGGAAGACAGCATCGCCCTGAACGCCGCGACGGAACTGTCGCTGGGCGTGTCGCGCAATGCGCTGCGCCCGGACACGGTGTATAGCGCCGGCAATGCCTACACCTTGCCGGACAATCAATCGGCCACCGACCTGCAGGCGGGATTGTTCCACAAGACCGGTCTTGAATCGCGCGTGTACGCCACGCTGGCGCGCAAGTCGCGCCTGCCGACCCTGAAGGACCGCTACTCGCAGCGCCTGGGCACGTACATCGAAAACCCGGCCTTGCGCGCCGAGCAGGCGATGAATTACGAGCTGGGCTATCAGGGTAGCGTGCAGGGCACCAGCCTGGAAGCGGCGCTGTTCTACAGCGACGTGAAGGACAAGATCCAGAGCGTGGCGAATGTGGCCGGCGTGCGCGCGCAGATGCAGAACGCGGGCCGGGCGCACATCAGCGGCGTGGAACTGGGCTTGCGCGGCCGCGCCGGCGCCTGGCTCGATTTCGGCGGCAATTACACCTATACGGAGATGAAGAACGTCAGCGACCGCGCCATCCGCCTGACGGACGTGCCGCGCCACAAGCTGACGGCCCACGCCGTGCTGCACGCGGCGCGCCAGGTCGACGTGGTGGCCATCGCGGAAGCGAACAGCGGGCGCTGGGTCTCGAACACCCTGGAACTGGGCGGTTTTACGACGCTGAACCTGAAGGCCGTGTACCGGCCCTTGCCGGCCTTGAGCCTGGAAGCGGGCGTGAGCAACCTGGGCGACCGCAATTACGCGCTGGCCGACGGTTTCCCCAGCGCGGGCCGCACGTGGCTGGCCAATGCGCAGTACCAGTTCTGATTTGTCACTGTCATGAAAGGACACAGCATGTTGAAGAAAATATTGGCTGGCTTTACCTCGGCGGCGTTGCTGGCCGCGGCGCCCGCGTGGTCTGCCGCTCCCGCTCCCGCGCCTGCGCGCGACAATATGAGCCATGCGCTCGCCGTGACGGGCATGGTGGAAACGCCGTTGACCCTGAAGGTGGCCGACCTGCGCCAGCTGCCGCCGGCCAACGGCGGGGAAATCGCCGTCACGCGCCATAATGGCGACAAGGCCGAAACCATCACCAGCTACAAGGGCGTGCGCCTGCGCGACATCCTCGACAAGGCGGTGCTCGATGCGCCCGGCCACAATGACGTCAAGAAGCTCGCCATCATCGCCACGGCCACGGATGGCTACGCGGTGGTGTTTTCCTGGGGCGAGCTGTATAACGCGCCGGCCGGCGAGGGCGTGATCGTCTACTACGAAAAAAACGGCAAGGCGCTCGACGACAACGATGGCGAGATCGCCCTCATTTCGGCAAAGGACATCCGCACGGGCCCGCGCCACGTGAAGTGGCTGAACGGCATCGAAGTGCGCAAGCTGGTGGAATGATGCGCAACTGATGGAAAAAACGCGCCGTGGAGCCATCCCCGGCGCGTTTTTTTTATGCCGCCAGCGCTTGCCGCATGGCCTTGCCCGCCACATCGAACAGGCCGCGCGCCGCTGGCGTCAAGCCCAGCATGTGCATCGACGCATGGATCATGCCGTCGAGCTGCACGCATTGCGCCGCCACGCCGTCGTCGCGCAAATACCGCGCATACGCCACGCCCTCGTCATGCAGCGGGTCGTATTCGCACACCAGCACCGTGGCCGGCGGCAAGTCCTTCAACGAGGCCGCCCGCAGGGGCGCCGCGTAAGGCTGCGCGCTGTCGGACGGCTCGTTCAGGTACGCCGACCAGCAAAAACGCATCGCTTCCCGCGTCAGCGAATGGCCTTCCGCATAGCGCTGGTACGAAGCCGTGTCGAAGGCAAAATCGAGCGCCGGGTACAGCAGCAGCTGGTGCGCCAGCGCGGGTCCCGCCTGGTCGCGCGCCATCAGGGCGGCGGCCGCCGCCAGGTTGCCGCCCGCGCTGTCGCCGCCCACGGCCAGCCGTTTCGCATCGATGCCCAGCGCCGCCGCATGTTCGGCGACCCAGCACAAGGCCCGGTAAAAGTCGTTCAGCGGCACGGGGAACTTGTGCTCGGGCGCCAGCCGGTAGTCGACGGAAAAGATCACGCAGCCGGTGGCGTTGGCCAGCGCGCGGCACGGATTGTCGTACAGGTCCAGCGAACACAGGCACCATCCGCCGCCATGCGCAAAGACGATGGCGGGCAGGGGCTGGCCCGTCTCCGCGCCGGCCGGCACGTAGGCGCGCACGGTCAGCGCATGCTCGCCCGGCAGCACGTAATCCTTGATCGAGGTGACATCTTCCAGGGAACCATGCAGCTGGCGCAAGCCCGTTTCCGTGGCCGCGCGCAGGTCTGCCAGCGAGGCGGGCGGCGGCGCATCCCTGCTCTGTTCCAGCCAGGCGGCGATCAGCGGATCCAGGTTCATGCCGCGTCTCCCGCCAGGAAGGGCAGCAGGTGGGCGATGAATGCTTCCGGCTGTTCTTCCATGATGAAGTGGCCGCATTCGGCGACGATGGCGCCTTTTAGATTGCCCGCTTTGCCCTGCATGGTCAGCAGGGGAGCGTCATTCGTCGCATGGTCGGCGCCGATGGCCAGCACGGGCATGGCCAGGCTGCGTTTTGCCCGTTCCAGATTTTGACGGATGGTTTCCGGAATGGCGCGGTAGTAGGCGAAGCCGGCGCGCAGGGCGCCTGGCGTGGCATACGCGTCCGCATACACGTCGACGGCCACCTTGTCGCGGCGGTACGACCAGCGGTCCAGGATGAAGCGGATGTATTCGCGCTCCTTGCCCGCCGTGAGCATTTCCGGCAAGTCCAGCACCTGGTTGAACATGAAGTGCCACAGGAAGATGTTGTCGGACGGCGCGACGAAAATCGGCGGCGCGGGCGCCAGGCCGGGAATCACGGCTTCCGTCAGCGCCAGTTTCGTCACGGCTTGCGGGAAATCGCTGGCCAGCGCATATCCGACCCACATGCCGATGTCGTGGCCGACGACGTCGTACTGCGCATGGCCCAGGGCCAGCATGGCGCGGTGCAGGGTGGCGGCAACGGCGCCCGTGTCGTAGCCGCCGGCCGGACGTTCCGAGTGTCCGCTGCCGGGCGGATCGATGGCGATGGCCTGGTAGCCGCTGGCGGCCAGCGCCGCCATCACGTGGCGCCACGCATACCAGGTTTGCGGCCAGCCGGGAATCAAGAGCACGGGTTTGCCGGTGCCGGGACCAGCGATCACGCAATGCAGGCGCTGGCCGTCGATGCGGACGTAGTCATGGGTAAATTCGTTCATGGTGTTTCCTTGTTCAGTTGTGCTGGATACCCAGCAATTGATGGATCTGTTGTTCACTGACGGGGGCGCCGGCGAAGTCGTCGAAGATCTTGTCGGTCACGGGAATGATGTGGGCGTTGATGAAGGCCACGCCTTCACGCGCGCCCACCTCCTGGTCCTTCAGGCAGCATTCCCATTCCAGCGTGGCCCAGCCCGCGTAGTCGTTCTGCGCCATCTTCGAGAAGATCGCCTTGAAATCGACCTGGCCGTCGCCCAGCGAGCGGAAACGCCCGGCGCGGTTTTCCCACGACTGGTAGCCGCCGTAGATGCCTTGCCGTCCCGTCGGATTGAATTCCGCATCCTTCACATGGAACATGCGGATGTGGTCCTTGTAGATATCGATGAATTCCAGGTAGTTCAGCTGCTGCAGCACGAAGTGGCTGGGGTCGAACAGCATCTTGCAGCGCGGGTGGCGGCCTACGCGCTCGTAAAACATCTCGAAGCTGATGCCGTCATGCAGGTCTTCGCTCGGGTGGATTTCGTAGCACAGGTTGATGCCTTGTTCCTCGCACACGTCGAGGATGGGCAGCCAGCGGCGCGCCAGTTCGTCGAAGGCCGCCTCGATCAGGCCGGGCGGGCGCTGCGGGAACGGGAACAGGTAGGGCCAGGCGAATGAGCCGGAGAACGTGCCCATGTCGGTCAGGCCCAGGCGTTTCGAGGCCATGGCCGCCAGTTTCACTTGCTCGATGGCCCACTCGGTGCGCGCAGCCGGCTGGCCGTGCAGGTGTGCCGGCGCAAAGCTGTCGCACAGCGCGTCGTAGGCCGGGTGCACGGCGACCAGCTGGCCGAGGATGTGCGTCGTCAGTTCGCTGATGACGAGGCCATGGCTGGCCAGCATGGCAACCAGGTCGTCGCAGTATTGCTGGCTGTGCGCCGCTTGCGCCACGTCGAACAGGCGCGCATCCCAGGCGGGAATCTGCAGGGCCTTGAAGCCCATGCCCGCCGCCCATTCGGCGATGGCGGGCAGGGTGTTGAAGGGCGCCGTGTCGGCGGCGAATTGTGCCAGGTGCAGGCTTGGTCCTTGGATGGTTTTCATATCGGCTCCTATTGTTTGTCGATCGACAAAGAATAGGCGAAATTGTTGGCGCGGTCAAGCCCGTGATGCAAAATAAATGGCGAACGCGCCGCGGGCGCCAGGCGTTATACTGGCCGCCAGTTCGTAAGCAGAGGATCAAAATGGCAGGAAGACCGAGGGAATTCGACCGCGCGCTGGCGCTGGCAAAAGCGCGCGACGCGTTCTGGACGCGCGGCTATGAAGGCGTATCGATGGCCGACCTGGTGGCGGCGCTGGGCATCGCCTCGGCGCGCATCTACGCGGCGTTCGGCTCGAAGGAGCAGCTGTTCCGCGAAGCCGTGGAGCTGTATGAAACGGGAGAAGGCGCGTTTGCCGTGCATGCGCTGGCGGCCAGCCTGAACGTGCGCGACGCGGTGGCGCGCATGCTGGAAGAGGCCGTGCTGCTGTACACGCGCAGCGGCCAGCCGCAAGGCTGCATGGTGGTGACGGCCGCCACGAATACGAGCGCGGACAACGCGGGCATCGCCGACTGGCTGGCGCAGCACCGCCGCGCGCGCACGCAAGCCGTCATCGAGCGCCTGCGCGCGGCGCAACTGGCAGGGGAATTAAAAGAGGATGCGGACGTGCAGGCGCTGGGCGACTACTATGCGGCCTTGCTGCACGGCCTGTCGGTGCAGGCGCGTGACGGCATTCCCGCCGAACGGCTGCTGGCGCTGATCACGCCGGCAATGGCGCCCTTGGCGCTGGAAATGAACAAGCAGACTATCTAAGCGCTAGTGACTGTGCTTAAGTCTTGACGTCGATCAGGCTGCCCAGGGCCTGGTCGGCCGCCTTGACGACGTTTGCCGACAGGTTGAAGCCGGCCTTGTAGACGAGGTTATCGGTCAGTTCGGAGGCCAGGCCGACGCCGTTCGGCCGGCTTTCGGCCGCCTTGGCCGCGGTCGCATTGGCGCCGCTGACGCTTTCCGTGGCGGCCAGCTTGCGCCCTTCCACGGAGAGGGTAACGCCCGTGCCGGCCGGGCTGGCTTCCTGGAACCCGGCTTGCTGCGGCTGGAAGCCCGGCGTATTCGCATTGGCGATATTGTTGGCGGCCACGTCCAGCGCGCGCTGGTTGGCGGTCAGCCCCGAGGTACCGGTGGTGAGGGCGGATATGGACATGGCAGCTCCTTCAGAATGTATCCAGTTTACTCCTTCCGGCGGGAAAAGTGGCTGATGGTGGTTGGTGTAGGGCAACAATTTTTTCCGCAGGTAGTTGCCGTAAAAAATATGTGCGTCACGTAATTTTTTTATATTGTTCTGTGCTACTTCACTGTCTAGACTGGCAGGGAAGTCATTCACGGAGTCCGTCATTTTCCACCTGCTTCGCCCCATTTCGCTGGTTTTTTTGCTCTGCCTGCCTTGCCTGCCCCTGAAAGCCGAGCTTGCCTACGCGCAACTACCGCTCGACGCGCGCCTGAACGAGCAGGTGCTGATGGTGCCGGCTGGCGACGGCTTGCGCGAAGCGCTGGAAACGACGGTATTCCGGCCCGCCGGCCCCGGCCCGTTTCCCCTGCTGCTGATGAATCACGGCAAGCAGCCCGGCCCGGCCCGGCTGCAGCAGCGCGAGCGCTTCATCTATATGGCGACCGAGTTCGTGCGCCGCGGCTACGCCGTGATGCTGCCCATGCGCGCCGGCTTTGCGCGCTCCACGGGCGCCTACCGCGATTTCGGCTGCGACATGCTGGGCAACGCCCAGGGCCAGGCGCGCGACATGCTCGCCGCGCTGGCATATGCGCGCCGCCAGAGCTGGGTCGACCCGCAGCGCATCGTCGTCGCGGGGCAGTCGTATGGCGGCATGGCGGCGCTGGCGCTGGCCACCCGGGTGCTGCCCGGCGTGCGCGGCGTGCTCAATTTTTCCGGTGGCCTGCGCGTCGACATGCCCGGCTGCGACTGGCAAGGGGCGCTGGCCAAGACTTTCGCCACCCTGGGCGCCTACAACCACATTCCCAGCCTGTGGCTGTATGGCGCGAACGACGCGTATTTTTCGCCGGCGCTGGCGCGGCGGCTGTTCAATTCCTTTACCGGTTCCGGCGGCCGGGCGCAACTGCTGGCCTATGGCCCGTTCAAGCGCGACGCCCACCTGACCCTTGGCAGCCGCGATGGCGTGGCCGTGTGGCTGCCCGCCACCGAGCGCTTCCTGCAGAGAATCGGCATGCCGGTGCGCCAGGTCTATCGCGTGGCCGATGCGCCGCCGCCGCCCGCCACACATTTCGCGCCGCAGGACGATATCGCCGCCGTGCCGTACCTGGAAGAGCAGGGCCGCGCCGCCTATCGCGTCTTCCTGGAGAAAACCGCGCCGCGCGCCTTTGCCCTGTCGGCCAGCGGCGCCTGGGGCTGGGCGGAAGAGGGCGAAAGCCCCGATGTGCGTGCGCTCGCTTCGTGCCAGCGCCGCAGCAGCCTGCCATGCCAGCTGTATTCGGTCGATGAAAGCGTTGTTTGGCCGGTCGCCGGCGCCAGTGCGGGCGCCGCCGGCGGCGCGCAATAGGCTGCCGCGCACGATAGTTGTCGCCGAAACGGGGGATGGGCGAATATACTAGGGGAAAAGGGAGGCGTTGCGCTTCCCGTCCGCCCTTATCATCAGCGAGAATTCACCCTTATGGCGTCATCCCCAGAAAACCTCAGCATGGCCGTGTTTTGCGACTTCGAGAACGTCGCGCTCGGCGTGCGAGATGCAAATTACGAAAAATTCGATATCAAGCCCATCCTCGAACGCTTGCTGCTCAAGGGCAGTATTGTTGTCAAGAAGGCATATTGCGACTGGGACCGTTATAAAAGTTTCAAGGGCACCATGCATGAGGCGAACTTCGAACTGATCGAAATTCCCCACGTGCGCCAGTCCGGCAAGAATTCGGCCGACATCCGCCTCGTCGTCGATGCACTGGACCTGTGCTACACCAAGGCCCACGTGAACACCTTCGTCATCATCAGCGGCGATTCCGATTTCTCGCCGCTGGTGTCGAAACTGCGCGAAAACGCCAAGCAGGTGATCGGCGTGGGCGTCAAGCAGTCGACCTCCGACCTGCTGGTGGCGAACTGCGACGAATTCATTTTCTACGATGACCTGGTGCGCGAGAGCCGCCGCACGGCCGCCAAGCGCGACGCGCGCGACACGCCTGCGCCTAAGCGTTCGGCCGACGAAGAAGTGCGCCGCAAGGAAAAATACGAGTCGCGCAAGACGGAAGCGATCGAAATGGCCGTCGAAACGTTCGACGCGCTGGTGTCCGAGCGGGGCGACAGCGGCAAGATCTGGGCTTCGATGCTGAAGGAAGCGATCAAGCGCCGCAAGCCGGACTTCAGCGAGTCCTACTACGGTTTCCGCACCTTCGGCAACCTGCTGGAAGAAGCGCAGACGCGCGGCTTGCTGGAATTTGGCCGCGACGAAAAATCGGGCGCCTATGTCTACCGCAGCAGCGGCCTGGTGCCTGTCGCTGCGCCCGTGAACGGGGAAGTCGCCAGTGAAGTCATCGCCAGCGGCGAAGCCGGCGCGACGGCGGAAGAGGGCAATCACCGCGAAGGCGGCAGCCGCCGCGATTCGCGCCGCAATGGCCGTGGTGGCCGCAAGCAGAACGAGCAACGCCGCGGCGAGTCCGCGCCACAGGCTTTCGTGCCGGTGGCCGACGCCGAAACAACCGTCATCGAGCAGTATGCGCCGGCGCCGCAGCCGGAAGTGGTGCACGAAGTGGCCGAAGCCGCAGTCGAGGTGGTGGCGGAAGACGGCAACGCCAAGCGCGGTTCGCGCCGCAATGGCCGTGGCGGCCGCAAGAATGGCGATGGCGTCCGCGAAGCGCGTGCCGAAGTGGCCGAAGTGGCGCCAGCGCCCGAACCGGTGCCTGAGCCGGTAGCCGAAGTGATCGTGGAAGCCGCCGCCGAAGCGAAGCCGAAGGCCAAGCCCCGCACGCCGGCGCGCAAGACTGCAGCGGCGAAAAAGCCGGCCAGGAAGGCGGCCGATACCGTGGCGGAAGCGGCGCCTGTGATTGAGGCGGCGCCGGTGGAAGCGGCCGTCGTGGCGGAAGACAAGCCTGCCAAGGCCCCGCGCAAGACCCCGGCACGCCGTCCCGCGCGCAAGAAGGCGGAAGCTGCCTGATAGTTTGAGCAGGAACAAGCGGGGCGGCAATCGCATGCGCCCCGGCTTTTCCTGTGCCTGCCTTGCGCAAACCGCGCACCCCGATCTCCCCAAGCGTGTAGGATGAGCCTGTTTTTAACGCAGCGGGCGGTCAAGCATGTACCACGGTGAACGGTTCAACAGCATTTCCCATACGGTGGGCGCCGCGCTGGCGGCCATCGGCGGCGTCATCCTGATCGTCGCGGCGGCCCGCACGGGCGACCCCTGGAAAATCGTCAGCTGCAGCGTGTATGCGGCCATGCTGCTGACCCTGTACCTCACTTCCACCCTGTATCACAGCGTGCGCGGCAAGGCCAAGGCCGTGCTGCAGCGGCTCGACCATTGCGCCATCTACCTGCTCATCGCGGGCACCTACACGCCCTTCATGCTGGTGACCCTGCGCGGGCCGTGGGGCTGGTCGCTGTTCGGCGTCGTCTGGGGCCTCGCGCTGTTTGGCATCGTGCAGGAATATGTGTACGCGAAAGGCGCGCGCATCCTGTCGCTGGTGATTTACGTGGCCATGGGCTGGCTCATCGTCATCGGCATCAAGCCGCTGCTGGCGGCGCTCGAGTGGAACGGCTTCCTGTGGCTGGTGGCGGGCGGGCTGTGCTACACGGGCGGCATCGCTTTCTACGCCACCGACCACAAGCTGCGCCATGGCCACGGCATCTGGCATTTGTTCGTGCTGGCCGGCAGCAGCTGCCATTTTATCGCCATTTTGTTCTACGTTGCCTGACGTTGCCTGCAGCCGTCACTGTTGCCGTGATTCCATTATAATGGCGCGATATGTGAAAATAGCGCAACAATGCGGCAATAATAAGGCAACAATGGATATCAATTCGGACGACCTGAAAATCTTCGTCACCGTCATCGACAGCGGCACCCTGAGCGCGGCCGCCGTGCACCTGGGACAAACCACCTCGGGCGTCAGCCGCGCCCTGTCGCGGCTGGAAGACAAGCTGGCCACGTCGCTGCTGACGCGCACCACGCGGCGCATGGAGCTGACGGAAGAGGGACAGCTGTTCCTGGACAAGGCGCGCGCCATCCTCGCCTCGATGGAAGACGTGGAAGAGTCGATCCGCATCCGCCGCCAGAAGCCGGCCGGGCGGCTGTCCGTCGATGCCGCCTCGCCCTTCATGCTTCATTGCGTGGTGCCGCACGTGGCCGAGTTTCGCGCCATGTACCCGGACATCCGCCTGGAGCTGACCAGCAACGACCAGATCGCCGACCTGCTCGAGCACCGCACCGATATCGCCATCCGCATCGGCGCGCTGGTCGATTCGACCCTGCATGCGCGCGCCCTGACTGCCAGCCCGCTGCACGTGCTGGCCACGCCCGCCTACCTGGCACGCCACGGCGAACCGGCCACGCCGGAAGCGCTGTCCGGCCACGCGCTGCTGGGCTTTGCCCAGTACGACCTGGGCAACAACTGGCCGCTGCGCCACGCAGCGGGCAACAGCCTGCAGATCGTGCCCGCGCTGGCCGCCTCCAGCGGCGAAACCCTGCGCCAGCTGGCCCTGCACGACCAGGGCATCGTCTGCCTGTCCGACTTCATGACGCGTGACGACATCGCCGCCGGCCGCCTGGTGAAAGTGCTGCAGCCATTCTACACGGGCTACCGCCAGCAGATCCACGCCGTCTACTACCGCAATACGCAGCTGGCGCAGCGCATCAGCTGCTTCCTCGAATTCCTGCAACAGAAGCTGTAGGTGCGGGCATGAAGGAGAAGAGCATGGAGTGTCCCACCTGCGGCGAATACGGCGACCTGATTCTTGCGAAAGTCAGAAGGACGGGGCAGGAGGTGGTGGTTTGCACCGAATGCGACAATCTGTGGGCCGAGCCGGGCAGCGCGCCCGACATCGACGCCAGCGAGGGCGTGGCGGAGTTTCTGGCGGCAGCCGGTCTCGCTGACGACTGGAAGGAACTGGAGCTGCTCGCCAAGCTGCCGGCCGGTTAGCCTGCGCGCACGCCCCGTCAGGCCGCGGCGTTCACTTCCTTCGTTTCTGCCCGCAGCAGCTGTTCCACTTCATGCGCCGGCAGAGGCCGGCTGAAATAATAGCCTTGCGCCTCGTCGCAACCGTGGCTGCGCAGATAATCGAGCTGCTCCGCCGTTTCCACGCCTTCGGCCACCACGCGCAGTTTCAGATTGTGCGCCAGCGCGATGATGGAGACGACGATGGCCGCGTCGTCCGCGTCGCGCGCCACGTCGTTGATGAAGCTGCGGTCGATCTTCAGCACGTCGATGGGGAAGGTGCGCAGGTAGGCGAAGCTGGAATAACCGGTGCCGAAATCGTCGATCGACAGCTGCACTCCCAGCGCCTTCATGTCGTGCAGCTGGCTCACGGCCAGCGCCACATCGTGCATGAACAGGCTTTCCGTCAATTCCAGTTCCAGGCAGGCCGGCGCCAGGCCCGTTTCCAGCAGCACTGCGGCGATCGATGCCACCAGATTCGGCTCGTTGAACTGGCGCGCCGACAGGTTCACGGCCAGGCGCAGATTGTCCAGCCCCGCCATATGCCAGGCCTTGACCTGGGCGCACGCTTCGCGCATGACCCAGGCGCCGATCGGCACGATCAGGCCCGTATCCTCGGCCAGCGCGATGAAGCGGTTCGGCGCCACCATGCCCAGGTCCGGATGCTGCCAGCGCAGCAGCGCCTCCACGCCGACGATGCGCCCGCTGGCCAGGTCCAGCTGCGGCTGGTAATGCAGCACGAACTGTTCGCGTTCGAGGGCGTTGCGCAGCGCCGTCTCGATGCGCAGGCGCTCCAGGGTGGCCTGGTTCATGGCCGTCGTGTAGAACTTGATGTTGTTGCGGCCCTGTTTCTTGGCGCAGTACATGGCGATGTCGGCCTGCTCGATCAGGTTCTGCGTTTCGCCATTCAGGGTCACGTCGCCGGGGGCGTCGTAGCGCGACATGTCGTAGACGGCCACGCCGATGCTGCAGGTGACGAAGAACTCCTTGCCATCTAACAGTACCGGCTGGGCCACGGCATCCATCACGCGCTGCACGATGGCGGCGCTGAGGGTTTCATCGGCCTGTTCGCACAGGATGGCGACGAATTCGTCGCCGGACAGGCGCGCCACCGTATCGGTTTCGCGCAGGCTGGCCTGCAGGCGCGTGGCGATGGTTTTCAGCAGCAGATCGCCGGCCTTGTGGCCCAGGCTGTCGTTGACGAACTTGAAGCGGTCGAGGTCGATCAACAGCACCCACAGCGCGCGGTTCTTGCGGCGCGACAGGGCCATCGCTTGCGCCAGGCGGTCGCGCAGCAGGGCGCGGTTGGGCAAGCCCGTCAGCACGTCGTGATGGGCGATGTGCTGGATTTGCTGCTCGGCTAGCTTGCGTTCCGTGATTTCGGACCCCGTGCCCCGGTAGCCGCGAAACTCGCCCAGTTCGTTGAACAGCGGTTCGCCATTGACGCTGAACCAGCGCAGCTGGCCATTGCGGTCCTGCATCGCGTATTCGAGGTTGGAAAAGGGCAGGTGGGCTTCCAGGTTGGCGATATGCTGCTTGCCCCAGCGCGAATTGCGCATCTCCGGGTTGTTGTCCCAGCGCGTCATGCCGATGAAGCGTTCCAGCGGCATGTTCGACTTGTCCGTGAAACCGCTGGTGATGTGGGTGAAGCAGAAGTTGGCGTCCTGTTCCCAGTACCAGTCCGAGGACAGGGCCAGCAGGCGGCGGAAGCGCTTTTCGCTTTCCTGCAAGGCGCGCTCGGTGCGCTGGCGCGCCCGAACGTCGGCGCTGAGCAGCTCATTGCTGCGTTTGAGGTCGGCCGTGCGCTGCTCCACCAGCAGTTGCACGCGGCGCGAGCGCTGCGTCAGCGACTGCACGAAGGCGGCCGTCAGCATGCTGAACAGCAAACCCATGATCAGGGTGAACAGCGAACCCAGGTGGTCGGCCAGGAAGGGGCGCGGATGGGCCACCACGCGCACATGCCACGGCCGGCCGGCGGAAACGAAGGCCCGGTCGTAATGGCTGTGGTAGGCAAATTGCAGCCAGCGTGGCAGCGATTCCCAGGCGCCGCCCGCTTCGACAGCAGGCGCCTGGCCATGCCGGAAGATCAATTGGCGCGGGTCGGCGCCGGCGTCGGCATAGACGCTCAGTTCGAGCTGCGGGTCGCCCAGCAAGTCGGCGCCGGCGAGGATTTTCTGCACCAGTTCCCCGGCGCGCACGATGACCGCCGTATCGCCGATCAGCGCCGCGCGCCGCTGCGGTACCGTCTGCAGGGGCACGCCGTGGCGGTACACGGGACGTACGATGACGAAGCCCTGCTGCGGTCCCTGCGCCAGGGCCAGCAGGCCGGTGGCGGTGGTCTGGCCGCTGATGATCGCCTGTTCCAGCGCACGCGCCAGCACGCCGTTCGGGCTGACGTTCAGGCCGAAGGCGGGGCGGTTGCCCTGCAGGGGCTCGAGGTAGTCCACCACCAGGTAGCTGGCGCGCGTCGTCGCGGGCACGATGACGCCGTCGCGCATTTCCGTCATGGCGTAATCGGGCACGATGCGCCGTAGCCCGGCCTCGAAGGCGTCGCGCTGGGCATGCGGCACGATACGGTGGAAATTGAAGGCCTGGATGAACGGGTGGCGCTGCAGCAGCGGCGTGGTGAAGGCATGGAACTGCTCGCGCGTGACGGGCACGACGGCGGAAAACAGCTGGTTCGTCGTCGTCAGCACCTCGACCGCGTCGTCGAGTCCCTGCTCGATGGCGGCCACCCTGGCACCGGCGCGCTGCTGCAGGCTCAGGCCCATCTTGTCGTATTCGAGCTGGCTGATGGCGGCGAACAGCACGGCCGTCACGCTGACGCCGCAGGCGAAGGTCAGCGCGGCCGCGGCGGAAATCGACAATGGCAGGCGGCCACGCAGCATGGGTTTTCCTATCTCACTTCATGGACACAATTGCTCGGCAGCACCTGCGGGCCCGCGCAGGCCGTAGTTTGTCATAAACCACATCCATCATGCGAATTTTGCACCAGATCGCTGCTAATAAGCAACAATATCTATGGCCATGGCGGACGACTATCAGTTGTCGGGTGCGCCTGATTGCCGGCGCAAGCGCCACAACTGCCATGCCGGCAGCCAGCGGTTCAGGAACGCCAGGCCGCATACCCGGCGCCAGCGCACCAGCCGCACCATGCGCACGGCGCGGCCCGCCCCGAGCTTGTCCGGTCTGGCGGCGAAGAGGATGCGGTTGTTGCCGGCGATGCCGTCGAACTGGCACACGGCGCCGCGGAAGGTCAGCATCAGGCGTTCCAGCATGGCGGGGTAGTGCTCGTCATAACTGAACAGGTTGGCCACCAGCACGCCGCCGGGCAACAGGGCGCGCAGGCAGTCCGCATAGAAGCGCGCGCTGCCCAGGGCCGGCGGCAGGCCCGTTTCATCATAGCCGTCGAGCAGCAGCACGTCGGCGCAGCCCGGATGCTGGCGGATATAGCTGACGGCATCCGTTTCGATGATGCGCAGGCGCGCGTCGTCGGGCGGCAGCATGAATTGCTCGCGCAGGGCGATCACGTCGGCGCGCAGTTCCAGCACCGTGATGCGCGTGTCGGGCAGGTGCCGGTGGCAGAATTTCAGCAGCGAGCCGCCGCCCAGGCCCACCATCAGGATGTGGCGCGGACGCGGCACGAACAGGGTAAAGCACATCATGGCGCGCGCATAGCGCAGCAGCAGATGGTCGGGGCGCGACAGCAGCATTTCGCTCTGGATCATGCCTGGCTGGAATTCCAGCCGGCGCCGGTCGCCGCAGGTATGCACCTGCGGGGCGAGTGGGGTGGTGCTTCTGTTTTCCGGCATGGGACGACTTCGCTGAGTGGACAGGGGGAGATGCTTTGTTGCATTCAGAGAAATCTGATAAGCTCCCGTGAGCATACCCGATTAATCCGCGCCGAGCATGCGTAACGGTACGCGGCGGCACGGCCGCGCAGTCGGGCACCATGGAGACAAGCATGTTTTTGGATCACCCCATCATTACGGCGACGAACAGTTTTACCGAACCTGACCGCATCGAGCGGCTGACGCGCGTGTATGGTTACGCGGCGGCGCTGGCCGACCAGGCCGAAAATTTCGGCTTCATTGAAAAAGTGGCGCAAATCCACGATCACAAGGGCACCCTCATCGTGTTCTGGCATGAAGTTCCCAGCGAAGTGGAAAAGCAGTATTTCGTGCAGGCCTGGGCCAGCAAGGTCGGCGACGGCAGCACCAATGTCGAACACGAAATCTGACCCGGCGCGGCGCGCCAGCGCGGCGATACTGTAAGCCATGGATATCAAGACCCTGGTACTGGCCCTGGCGCTCGGCAACCTGAGCCTGTGCGCGGCCCTGTTCTTCTTCGAGTACGAGCGCAAGAAGTCGCTCAGCATGTCCACCTGGGCGGTGGCCAAGCAATGCCAGGCCGTGGCCTGGTGTTTGCTGTATTTTCGCGGCGTGCTGCCCGATTTCCTCTCCATCCTGCTCGGCAACAGCCTGCTGTTTGCCGGCATGGCGCTGGACGCGGGCGCGCTGTGGCAGGCGGCCGGACGCAGCGGCTGGCGCCGCTACATATTGCCGGCGCTGGGCGCGGCGATCGGCCTGTTTGCCGCCTGCTACCTGTTCGACGTGGCGCCATTGCTGCGCAGCGCCGGCGGTTCGCTGATCGTGGCCGGCTTTTTCCTCGCTGGCGTGGCGGCGCTGTGCCTGAAATGGCGCGAGGCGAGCATGCTGCGCCGCTTCCTCGTCGTCAGCATGGGCCTGCTGTCGCTGCTGATCGCGGCGCGCGGCGTGCTCGCCGCCGCCGTCCCGGCTTTTGACGCGGAGCTGCTGCAGCTGGCCGGTTTTGGCGCCCTGTACCTGATGATGCTGACGAACGCCTTCGGCTATCTGCTGCTGTCGCGTGAAAAACTGGGCGGCGAACTGGCGCGCCTGGAAGTGCTGGACGCGGCCACGGGCGTGCCGAACCGGCGCGGTTTTTACCAGGCGCTGGCGCCGTGGATGGCGCTGGCGCGCCGGCCCGGCTTGCCGACGGCGCTGGTGGTGCTCAATATCGACCATTTCAAGCGCGTCAACGACAGCTATGGCCATCCGGTGGGCGATGCGGTGCTTAAAACCATCGTCGACACGTGCCGCCAGCAGCTGCGCGACAGCGACCTGATGGGCCGCCTGGGCGGCGCCGAATTCGCCATCCAATTGCCGCGCACGAGCCTGGCCGATGCACTGATGGTGGCCGAGCGCATCCGCGCCGCCGTCGAGGCGCTGCCCGTCAAGACGGAGCGCGCCGTGCTGCAGCTGACGGCCAGCCTGGGTGTGACCACCATCCGCGCCGAAGACAGCACCGTCAGCCTGTTCAAGCGGGCCGACGAGGCGCTGCAGGCGGCCAAGCAGGCGGGCCGCAACAGGGTGGTGGAGGCGCAGGGCGCCAGCACCCTCGATATATAAACCGGACTAATAAACCGGATTATTTCTTGCGCGAGCCCAGCCAGCTCGGTTCCTTGCCGCACTCCTTGGGCAGGAACAGGGCGTCCAGGCCGGGATCGCAGCGCCGGTCCGGCGCCTTCATCGGCTCGACGGTGAGCCATTCGCTCTTGGGCAGTATCTTTTCTTCGCGTGGCGCCACGGGCGGCGCGGGCGGCAGGCTGTCCTGCCAGCGTGCCTCTGCGGCGGGCGCGGGCGGGGTGGCCCAGTTTGCATCCACCTGCGCTGCCTGCGTTGGCGGCGCAGGCGGCGTGTCCGCTTGCGCGGCGGCGCACAGCAGGCTGCTAGCGAAGATGGCTAATACGGTGACGGTGCGCGTGGCTGCGCTGCTTGCTCGTTTCATGGTGTGTCCTTGGTCGGTGGCGGGAGGGCCTGCCCTGCAGTATGACGGATTCAGGAAGTAAAAAGACAAGAAAATTGCAACGGCATGTTACCAAAGGGACTATAGTTACCGATAGCAAGCAGGTGCACTGTGGCAAGGTGATTGAAAGGCGACCCAGGCGCGGGCGCCGGCACCCGGACATGTGCATTCCCTAACATTCATTTAAGCTAAGCAAGTTATGCTGTGGGGTGCACGCTCGGCCCCTCTTGTCGTCCGCACCGCAGTTCCCCTTTCTTACTCTTGCCAGGCCCATAATGAAAATGCTCAAATCCCTGCCTGTATGGCCGCTTGCCGCCCCGCTTGCCGGCTGGCTGTTCCTGTTCGGTTCCACCTTCAATGTCGGCGGCTACTACCAGATCCTGCTGGTCGCTGGCCTGATCGGCAGCGTGCTGGCCGCCGTGTACCACGCGGAAGTGGTGGCGCACCGCATCGGCGAACCGTATGGCACCCTGGTGCTGGCGCTGGCCGTGACCCTGATCGAGGTGGCGCTGATCGTCTCGCTGATGCTGGCCGGCGGACCGGAAACGACGGGCCTGGCGCGCGACACCGTGTTTGCCGCCATCATGATCATTTTGAACGGCATCGTCGGCATCTGCCTGTTGCTGGGCGCCGGGCGCCACCGCGAGCAGACCTTCGGCCTGCTGGGCGTGAGCGCCTCGCTGGCCACCCTGGCCGCCATCGCGATTCTGACCTTGGTGCTGCCGAACTACACGTCGAGCGCCGCCGGCCCCTTCTACAATTCCAGCCAGCTCATTTTCATCGCCGTCATCTCGCTGGTCTTGTACGGCACCTTCGTGCTGGTGCAGACGGTGCGCCACCGCGACTACTTCCTGCCCAAGGAAGCCGTCGGCGACGAAGAGGTGCATGCGGCGCCGCCCACGCCCACAGTCGCCTGGGTCAGCGCCGGCGCGCTGCTGGTGTGCCTGGGGGCCGTGGTGCTGCTGGCCAAGTCGCTGGCGCCCGCGCTGGAGACGGCGATTGCCGCCATGGGCGCGCCGAAAACCCTGGTCGGCATCGTCATCGCCGCCATCGTGCTGCTGCCCGAAGGCCTGGCCGCCGTGCGCGCCGCACGCGCGAACCGTCTGCAAACGAGCTTGAACCTGGCGCTCGGCTCCGCGCTGGCCAGCATCGGCCTGACGATACCCGCCGTGGTGGTCGTGTCGCTGGCCACGGGCCTGACGATTACCCTGGGACTCGATATCAAATCGACAGTGCTGCTGCTGCTGTCGCTGATGGTGGCCACCCTGTCGCTGGGCACGGGCCGCACCACGGTCATGCAGGGCACGGTGCACCTGGTGATTTTCGCCGTTTATTTATTTACCACCATCGTGCCGTAAGCGCCACGGCTGGCCGCCGTTTTGTCACAATCCTGTCACGCCGCTGTCATACGATGAGGGTAGTGTGGTAGGATTTTTAAATCGTTTAAATGATTTATATAGTTTAGCAACTGATTTTGCCAACTTTTTTCAGTTGGTGCAGCAATGACAAGACAAGAGGCCAGTATGTATGCAGCGGTGGACCTGGGGTCCAACAGTTTTCGTTTACACGTCGGCAAGCATGATGGCGACACCATCCGCGTGGTCAAGAGCGTGCGCGACCCGATACGCCTGGCCGCTGGCCTGGACGCCAATGGCGACCTGACCGAGGCGGCCATGCAGGGCGCGCTGGCCTGCCTGCAGCGCTTTCGCGCCATCCTGGCAGGTTTCGAGCTTGAAGCCGTGCGCGTGGTGGCCACGTCGGCCATGCGCGTGGCGCGCAACGGCGCCGTCTTCCTGCCGCTGGCAGAGCAAGCCATCGGCTACCCGATCGAAATCATCTCGGGCGAGGAAGAGGGGCGCCTGATCTACATGGGCGTGGCCAATGCGCTGGCCATTCCCGGCGAACGCCGCCTGGTGATGGATATCGGCGGCGGTTCGACCGAACTGATACTGGGGCGCGGCAACGATATCGAGCGCGTGGAGTCGTTCAGCCTGGGCACGGTCAAGCAAAGCCTGTCGTTCTTCATCGGCGGGCGCATCGACGCGCCGTCGTTCGAGGCGGCCATCCTGTCGGCGCGCAGCCATTTCGAGGATGCCGCGCCGCCGTACCACCCGCAGCACTGGAAGACGGCCTACGGCTCTTCCGGCACCATCCGCACCATCGCCGACATCATCGCCCGCAACAAGCTTGGCGACGGCTTGCTCACCAGCGCCAGCCTCGATGCGCTGGCGCGCCGCTTCATCGAACTCGGTCACACCAGCCGCATCGACATGCCCGGCCTGCGCCCCGACCGCGCCAGCACCATCGTCGGCGGCCTGGCCATCTTGATCGGCCTGTTCCGCGAACTGGCGATTCCCGCCATGACGCCGATCGAGGCGGGCCTGCGCATGGGCGTGATGTGGGATTTGTACCTGCGCTCGACCAAGCGCGACCGCCGCGAACAGTCGGTGCAGGGCTGCATGGAGAAGTTCCATATCGACCAGCAGCGCGCCGGCCGGGTGGCGCAGCAGGCGCTGGCCCTGTACGCACAGCTCAAGCCCACGTCCGACGCCCTGGTGAAAAGCCTGCGCTGGAGCAGCCTGCTGCACGAAGTGGGGCTGGCCGTGTCGCAGACGGGCTACCACAAGCACGCGTCCTACATCGTGGAAAACGCGGACTTGCCCGGCTTTACCACGCGCGAACAGAAGACCATGAGCCGCTTGATCCTGGCGCAGAAGGGCAACCTGCGCAAGATCGGCGAAGTGCTGTCCGACCCAGATTTCGCCAAGGCCGTGCTGGCGCTGCGCCTGTCGATTTTGCTCATGCACGCGCGCATCGAGGCCGATTTCAGCGAACTGCGCCTGCGCATGAAGAGCCGCATCGAGCTCGACATCAAGCGCGGCTGGGTGGCGCACCATCCCACCGTGTCGTTCTGGATCGAGAAGGAGCAGGAATTCTGGGACGAGGTCGGGGTCGATTTCACCATCCGCGCCAGCGCGTGAGAGGGTGTCTGTCGTGCGCATGGTTTGATGTGCAGCAAGCAAGATTTCAAAAAACAGTATATATTGTTTATATTATTGATTAGATTGGAAAATCCATGACCAAAACCGTTCCAGTGAAAAAGGCCGACAGCGCGCCCGTATCGATGTTCCCCACCAGCGCATCGATCAATGCGGCAGCGGCCAAGGCCGCACCGGCCAGCAAACCTGCCGCCAAACCTGCGGCGAAGGCGGCCGCCAAGCCGGTGGCCAAAGCCGCCGTCAAGCCAGTGGCTGCCAAACCCGCAGCAGCCAAGCCGGCAGCAGCGAAGCCTGTTGCCGCCAAGCCTGCCGTAGCCAAGGCGCCAGCCGCCAAGCCGGCGGCCAAGGCCGTCGTTGCCAAACCCGTTGCCAAGCCTGCCGCCAAAGCTGTCGCCAAGCCAGCCGCGAAAGCCGCTGTCAAGCCAGTTGCCACAGCCGCCAAGCCGGTAGCGAAAGCCACGGTCAAACCGGCGGCCAAAGCTGCTGCCAAGCCCGCCGCCGTGAAAAAGGCGCCAGCCGCCAAGGTCGCCGCCGTCAAGGAAAAAGCCCGCAAGCCGAAACTGGTGCGCGACAGCTTCACTATGCCGGAAGCGGAATACGAGGTATTGGGCCAGGTCAAGAAAGCCTGCCTGAAAGCCGGTTTCGAGATCAAGAAAAGCGAATTGCTGCGCATCGGCGTGGCGTTGATCAGCCAGATCGACCTGGCCACGCTGCAAAACGTGCTGGCCGGCTTGCCGCAGCTGAAAACGGGCCGTCCGAAGAAGGATTGATGGCGCGGGCAGGGGCCGCCCCCGCTTGCCCATTCTGGTTTACCATGGGGCCTGTGATAGTTCCCCCATGGTTGCCATGTCAGAAGATACCAATACCGAACGCGCCGGCTTCGTCGAGCGTTCCATCGTCCGCCACCAGGCGGGCCAGTCCACCGATGCCATCGACCACGTCGCCGAGGAAATCCCCGTCGCGCTGGTCTTCAATGGCATTTCCCACGTCGTCATGATGGCCACGCCGCGCGACCTGGAAGCATTCGCGTATGGTTTCGCGCTGACGGAAGGCGTGGTGGCATCGGCTGCCGCCATCTTCGATTGCGAAGTGTTCCTGCGTTCCGACTCCGCCGAAGTGGCCTTGACCATCGCGCAAGAGGATTTCATGCGCCTGAAGGATCGGCGGCGCCAGCTGACGGGCCGCACGGGTTGCGGCGTGTGCGGCATCGACAGCATCGACATGCTCGACTTGCAGCCTGCGGCGCTGCCGCCGTCCCTGATCCGCGTCGACTTGCCGGCCGCGCTGGCGCGAGCCTCCGCGGGCTTGCGCGAACGCCAGGCGCTGATGCGGGAAACGGGCGGCGTGCACGCTGCCGCGTGGTGCGCGCCAGACGGCGACATTGTGCACGTGTTCGAGGATGTCGGCCGGCATAACGGCCTCGACAAGCTGATCGGCCACCTCGCGCTGAACGGCGCCGACATGCGGCGCGGCTTCGTCTTCCTGTCCAGCCGCGGCAGCTATGAGCTGGCGCGCAAGGCGGCGCGCATGCAGATTCCGCTGCTGGCGACGATTTCCGCCCCCAGTTCGCTGGCCATTTCCATCGCCGCGCAGGCGGGCATGAAGCTGGTGGGCTTCTGCCGCCAGGATGCGTACGTGGACTACACGCCCGGCATCAGCATCTAAGCGGCAGAACGCTGCAGCAGCACCGGCACGGATTTCGACGTGGGCGTGCCGGCGCCGTCGGCCGTGCTGGCCAGCGGCACCAGCGCATTCGTTTCGGGGTAATACGCGCCCAGGCAGCCGCGCGGGATGTCGTAGGCGACCAGGCGGAAACCGTCGGCGCGGCGCGCCACGCCGTCGTCCCAGGCGCTAATCATATCGATCATGTCGCCATCCTTAAAACCCAGCATGGCGATATCGGCCGCATTCGCGAAGACGACCTTGCGCGTGCCGTACACGCCCCGGTAGCGGTCGTCCATGCCGTAGATGGTGGTGTTGTACTGGTCGTGCGAGCGCGTGCTCATCAACACCATCAGGCGTTCGCCATGGCGCGCGCGGGCGCGGTGCAGCGGCGTATCGAGGTCCAGCGGGGCGACGAGGAAGCTGGCCTTGCCGCTGGCCGTCTTCCACACGCGTTCGCGCGAAGCCACCGTCAAATGAAAACCGCCCGGCTGCGCCACCCTGGCGTTGTAGTCGTAAAAATCGTCAAACACCTTTTCGATATCGTCGCGGATGCGCGCATAGTCGGCCGCATACGCGCGCCAGTCCACCAGGGCGCTGCCCACCGTTGCTTCGGCCATGCCGGCCACGATGGCCACTTCCGAGCGCAGCTGCGGCGAGGCGGGCGCATTGCGGCCGTACGAGATATGCACCATGCTCATCGAGTCTTCCACCGTCACGCCCTGCGCCACGCCGTGCTGCAGGTCGATCTCCGTGCGGCCCAGGGTGGGCAGCAGCAGGGCTTCCTTGCCGATGACCAGGTGGCTGCGATTGAGCTTGGTGGCCACCTGCACCGTCAGCGCGCACTGGCGCAGCGCGGCAAAGGTCAATGGCGTATCGGGCGTGGCGGCGGCGAAATTGCCGCCCAGCGCGATGAAGACCTTGACGTCGCCGCGCCGCATGGCTTCGATGGTGGCCACCACGTCGTGGCCGTGCGCGCGCGGCGGCTCGAATCCGTACACCTGGCCCAGGCGGTCGAGGAAGGCGTTTGTGGGCTTTTCCTCGATGCCCACCGTGCGGTCGCCCTGCACGTTGGAATGGCCGCGCACGGGGCATAATCCGGCGCCCGGCTTGCCGATCTGGCCGCGCAACATCATCAGGTTCGACAGCATGCGGATGGCCGCCACGCTGTGCTTGTGCTGCGTCAAACCCATGCCCCAGGTGGCGATGATGCGCTTGCCCTTGACGACAATGTCCGTCAATGCCTCGATCTGCGCGCGCGCCACGCCCGACTCCCGCAGCAGCAGTTCCCAGCTTTCTGCACGCAGGTCGTCGCGGAAGGCGTCGAAGCCGCTGCAGTGCTCAAGAATGAAAGCGTGGTCGATGACGGCCTGCGCGCCAGCCGCCTGCGCCGCGTCGTCATGCTCGACGACGCGCTTGGCGACGGCCTTGATCAGGGCGAAATCTCCGCCCAGTGTCGGTTGCACGAACAGGCCGGCCAGGCGCGTGCTGCCCAGGGTCGCCATTTCCAGCGCGCTTTGCGGGTCCATGAAGCGCTGCAAGCCCCGCTCGCGCAGGGGATTGATGGAAACGATGCTGCCGCCGCGGCGCGCGCACTCGCGCAACTCGCCCAGCATGCGCGGATGGTTGGTGGCGGGATTCTGGCCGAAAATCAGGATGGTGTCGGCCAGTTCGAAGTCGGCCAGGGTCACCGTGCCCTTGCCGATGCCCACGGTGGCCGGCAAGCCGCGGCTGGTCGCCTCGTGGCACATGTTGGAGCAGTCGGGGAAGTTGTTCGTGCCGTACAGGCGCGCCATCAGCTGGTACAAAAAGGCCGCCTCGTTGCTGGCGCGTCCCGAGGTATAGAACGCAGCCTGGTTCGGGTCGGGCAGGGCGCGCAGGTGGCGTCCCACGAGGGCGCAGGCGTCTTCCCAGGCGATGGGCACGTAGCGGTCGCTGGCGGCGTCGTAGACCATCGGTTCGGTCAGGCGGCCGTATTGTTCCAGCGCGTAGTCCGATTGTTCCAGCAGCTGCGTGACGGTGTGGCTGGCAAACAGCTCCGGGCCGGCGCGGCGGCTGGTCGCTTCGGCGGCGACGGCCTTGGCGCCGTTTTCGCAAAACGCGAACGTGGCAGCGTGGTTGCGGTCGGGCCAGGCGCAGCCGGGGCAATCGAAGCCGTCCGGCTGGTTTTGCGCCAGCAGCGCCTTCAGGTTCCCGGGCGCGACCCGCTCCTGGCGCAGGCTGATGGCCATGTGTTTCAGGGAGTCCCAGCCGGCGGCAGGCTTGGTATAGGGGGTGATGCGGGGCGCTTCGTGATCGTCCATCGTGGCTTTCCGGAAGGGGAGTGTGGTAATTATGCACGATCCCCGCATGGCATTGACTTGCGTCATGGAAATGACATTCGGCTGTCATTTTCCTGACATATTAGGCAAGTACGCTGGAGTCGTCTTGATCACAGGGATGAAACCATGCAAAACATAATCGCATCAAACGAAGCCAAGGCCCGGCCGGTCCAACTGGTGCTGAGCCAGGCCACTACAGCGGCGGAATTGCGCGAAGTCCAGCGTTTGCGTTACAAGGTGTTTATCGAGACCATGGGCCTGACGTCGCTGGCGAATGCCGATGGCCTCGACAGCGATGAATTCGACGCGCATTGCGACCACCTGATCGTGCGCGACGCCGATACCCTGAAAGTGGTGGGCACCTACCGCGTGCTGAGCGCGGCCAAGGCAGCCAAGATCGGCCGCCTGTATTCGGAAAACGAGTTCGACCTGAGCCGCCTGAAGAACCTGCGCGGCCGCATGGTCGAAGCGGGCCGCGCCTGCATCCACCCGAAATACCGCGGCGGCAGCGTGATCATGCTGCTGTGGTCGGGCCTGGCCGAGTACATGCGCCGCGAGCGCTGCGACTACCTGGTCGGCTGCGCCAGCATCAGCCTGGCCGATGGCGGCCATAACGCCGTCGCCGTGTACCAGGCGCTGGCCGAAAAGCACATGGCCCCAAGCGAGTACCGCGTCACGCCGCACCTGCCTTTCCCCATCCATCAGGTGGAAGCGGCGCACAAGCCGCAAGTGCCGCCGCTGATCAAGGGCTATCTGCGTTCGGGCGCCTGGATTTGCGGCGAACCGGCCTGGGATCCTGACTTCGAAAGCGCCGACATGTTCATGATGATGCCGCTGGCGAATCTGGACGAGCGCTATGCGCGCCATTACGGGGTGGTGCCTGGCTAAGAGCGGGCAGTGAAGCCTGCAGCTGGCCAGCCAGCGCCTGCACGGCGCTGCGCAAGCCGGTGTCCGCGCCGCCGGGCGGCAGCAGTTCGAGCAGGAAGCGCAACGGCGCCGTGATCGCCTCGGGTTCGCCGATGCTGCCGTGGCGCCGCACGGCGTCGTGATATAGCGCCAGGAAAGCGGCGCGCGCCGGCGCGTCGAGGGGCTGGCCGTCCGGCACCTGCCACAGGGCCGCCAGCAGGGCGGCGCGCACGGGGGCGCCGGCGTCGATGGCGCGGTGTTCGTCCGCGTGGCGCTGGCGCGCATAGGCGATGGCGTCGTGCAGCAGGTCGCCCAGCTGCGGATCGAGGGCGCGCCAGGGGCCGCCGTCGCCGTGGGATTTCAGCAGCAGGGCGCCCGCCAGCACCTGGAAAATCAGGTCGCAGTCGGCCACGCCGCTGCGCCGCCGCGCTTCTTCCAGCGCGGCCAGGCAGGCGTCCGTCATGGCGCGCAGGGCCGGCGCGCCGGAGCTTCCTTCGCCGCAGGCCAGGCGCCCCTGCAAGGCCCAGTAGCGCCCCAGCAGGGCCAGGCGCTGCGCCGTGGGCGCCAGCGCCACCAGCAGGTCGATATGCTGTTTTCCGTCCTGCAGCAGCTGGCGTCCCTGTACCGGATCGGGCACGGCCGGCACCTCGATGCCGGCGCCCGCATCAAGGCCGCACAGGGCCGCGCCCTGGCGTATCTCCAGTTCCGCCCAGTGCGCCAGCGCGCGCAGGCCCACCTTGCCGTCGGCCGCGCTATGCGCCGCCCGATAGTGCTCGATGGCGCGCAGTGTATTGTCCAGGCCTCCCAGGCCGGCCCGCGTGGCGGCCATGTTTTCGCGGATGTCGGCGCAGCCGAAGAAGCGCGCGCGCACGGCTTCCTCGATGCTGGCCAGCTTTTCCTCGATGGCGGCGCGGCGCGCCGCATCGGCGCCCGCCAGGCGCGCGTGCAGGGTTTCCAGGTCGGCCAGCAAATGGCCGTGGTAGTGGTAGTCGGGCGCCTGCCAGGGCCGGCTCTGGGTGTTCGGAAAGCGGTAGCGGTCGTCGCCGTAGGCCTGGTAGGCGCCCCAGGTGTTCGACGCGGGGAACCGCAGATACGCCGCCTCGCGCGCCAGGCGCACGGCGTCGCCGAAGTACTCGCCGCTCAGCATGGCGTGATAAAAACTGTGCGCGAAGATGCTGGCCGCCTCGTCGTCGATGCGCCAGCCGGCCGCGATCACCGCTTGCGAGCCCATTTCGATGAAGGCCGTGGCCAGGCTGGCGGCCAGTTTCGACCATGGCGCGATGGCGTCCGCGCGCATGTCGCCCAGGTGGCAGCAATTGATGAAGACGAATTGCGGCACGCGCTTCAATTTGCCCACCTGCGCCGCCGTCAGCCGCGTCTTCGGTCCCAGCACCAGGCCCGTATGGGCGATGCCGGGGCCGGCCACTTCGCCATGGCCGGCCAGGTGGATGGCGAAATAGCGCTCGTCGAACAGGTGCACCAGCACGCGCTGCGCCTGCGGGCGCAGCAGCTCGCGCACCTGGTAGCCGTACGCGCCGAACATGCGCGCCACGTCCTGCGCCTCGGCCTGCGCGGCGGGCAGCTCGGGCAGGCCGGAATCGGTGTCGCCGATCACCAGCACGCTGTTGCTGGGCGGGCTGACGGCCGGCGGCTGCTCGCGCAGGCTGGCCAGCTGGCGCACCATGCCGATGCGCGTCGACAGGGGGCTTTCCTCGCTGCCCGCCTCGTCGCGCATCAGTTCCCACGGGTAGATGGCGGCGCTCTGGTCGACGGCCAGGATCAGGCCGCGCATCTCGGGGATGGCCGCCTTCAGGCCGTTGGGCAGCATCAGTTCGTACAGGGCGCGCGACAATCCCGGCTGGTCGGTGGTGTTGTCGGTGGCATCCATGATCAGGCCATCGACGGCTTGCCGCTGGTTCGGCTCTTCATCGACGCTGTTGTGGGCGCGGTCCGTCAGCACCGTGAAGCGCAGGGCGCCCGAGAGATCCGCGGCGACGATCTGCACGCGGCGCCAGCCATTGTCGCCGCTCAGGCTGGGCAGGATGCGCCGGTAGCCGCCGGGGCTGTGGCGGATGCGCCGCTCGAACGAGAAGCTGCCCTGGTAGCGCGCCTCGGCCATGATCTGCTCGATGGCCACGGCGGCGGCGATGGCGCGCGCCTCGGACTGTTCATAGATGGCGATGTGGCCGATGCGGCAGGCCATGCCCGCGTCTTCCAGGCGCCGGTTGGCGCTGCGCGCGCCGTCGATCAGGGCGCGCGCGCACAGGGCGATGCTCAAGCCGCCGTAGCCGGAACCGGACAGCAGGCTGGCCACGCGCAAGCCGTGTTCGCCCATCGGCGGCGCGGCCACGTGGCCGGCGGCGCGCACCTGCAGGCAGACGCACGCGTATTCGAGCAGGCCGCCGGCAAAGGCGCGCGCCAGTTCGCCAGGCGTCAGCTCGCCCAGCGCGCCCAGGCCGATGACGATGGCGCCGCCGGGCCGGCGCGCCGCATCGGGCTGCAGCACCACCAGGGCGGAGTCGGGGCGCTGCGGGAAGCGCCCCAGCGCGTGGATTTCCTGCAGCTTGCCGGCCAGCAGGCGGTCGAGAAAGCTCATGCTGCCGCGCAGCGATTCGGACGCGTAGCAGCCGCTCATGACGGGCGCATCGGCCGAGGCCATGCTGCCGTGGATGACGGATAGGCTCAGCTGCGGCGCGCGGCTTTCCGGCGCGCTGGCGGGGCCGGCGGCGCCGATGGCCGCGTCGAGCAATTCCTGCGGCTGCGGGTACAGCGGCCTGGCCTCGGGGACGTAGGGATGGAAGCGGGGCGGAACGCCGCCAGGCGCGTGCGGCGGCTGCCGGGACAGGGCTGCCGCCTGGCCGCCCTCGAGCAGCTGCGCGATGGCCGGGTAGTATTCCTTTTGCAGCAGCAGGTCGCCATGCGCCACGGGCAGGTAGCACGCTTCCACGCCGGCCGGCACGGCGCCTTGCCAGGCGGTGCGGCCATCGCCATCCAGCGACCACGCCGTCTCGATGCCGCCGTCGCGCAGGCGCAGCGCCACCGGCGTGTCGGCGCAGCCGGCCAGGTAGCTGCAATGGCGGGCGTCGAGCGGGGCCGCTTCCAGCAGGGCCACGGTGGCGCGCGCGGCGGCCAGCGCTGGCGCTTCGGGCGCCTGCCAGCCGCCGGGCAGGCCCGCTTGCGCGTCGCCGGCCGCCAGCTGCGCCCAGGCGCCGGCGTCGAAATAGTCGATGCCGCCCGCCTGCGGCCACGGCAGCATGTCGAGCACGCCGGGAAAGGCGCGCACGAAGCCGAGAAACTGGCGCCGCGTGTGCTTCCAGCCGATCCAGCAGGCCAGCATCTGCACCAGCCGGTCGCGTCCCAGCAGCACTTGCACCATCGCCTGCGTGCCCCGGTTGGCCGTGCCCACCTGCAGCAACCGGCTGCCGGGCAGGGCGCCGAAGCGCTGCCAGCGGTCCTTCAGGGCCAGGCGCGCCACCAGCCCGCCCATGCCGTGGGCGACGATGCGCAAGGGCTGGCCGCGCTCTCCGGCGTCGCGCATGGCTTCATCGAGCACGGGCAGGAAGGCGCTGCTGGAGTGCTGCAGCGACAGGCGCCAGTCATAGGTAAAGGGCCGCACTTCCTGGCTTTGCGCGAGAAAGCGGGCAAACGGCTCATAGCAGGACTCGAGCCAGCCGGCGCTGACGATGTGCGGCTGGCCCACTGCCAGGCGTTCGATGCGTCCTTCGACCAGGTTGACGGGGTCGAACCAGATGCGGTTGCTGCCCACTTGCAGATGGCTGCCCAGCATGTCGGGCAGCAGCAGCGCGATGGGCGCGTGCGCGCGCCGTTTCGGCACTTCGCCGCCGCGTCCCAGCGGGCCATGTTCCATGCCGCTCAGCGGCTGGTAGGCAGTCTCGTCGCCCGTGAGCGCCTGTACGGCGGCCAGGCTCGAAGGCGCGCGCTCGAAGTAGTTCAGGTGGTGCGTCCGCGGCCCGCGCAGCAGCAGTTGCCGCACGGGCGTGCTGCGCGTGGCGCCGCCGGCCATCGAGGCGCAATTGACGACCAGGTCGTTCTGCCCGCCGTACAGCTGTTCGCCGAGACAGTCGCCCAGCCACCCCAGCAGGCCCTCGCCGCTGCACGCGCCGGCCAGCACATGCAGCGGACTGGCCACGCGCACGTCGGGCGCATTGAGCAGCGCCACCAGGGGCGAGTCGGGCATCATCGCTTCCAGGCCCGGCAGGATGCGCGCGTCGCAGCGCTGCTGCACCACGGCCAGCAGAAAGGCGGCGGCGCCATCGGGGGCATCGTCCTGCAGCAGGTTGAACATCACGCTGGCCCAGCGGTCCAGCCGGCCCGACATCAGGGTCGTGCCGCGCGTCGGGCATGCCACGCGCACGAAGCGGGTAATGCGGATGGCGCGCGTTTTCAGCTCCACGCCCAGTGCGCGCAGGCGCGCCGCATCCCCGTCGTGGCCGCCGCGTCCGCCCAGCCGCGCCTGCGCCGTGAAGTGCTCGATATCGTGGCTGTTGAAGGCTTCGCCGCCCACCGTGTTTTCGCTCAGGCGCTCCAGGCCGTCGCCCGCCAGGTCGACGGCGCCGCGGCTGTCGATGCGCTGCGCCCGCGCCAGCAATTCTCCCACCAGGCCGCCGCGCGAATGCGTCAGCAGGTGCAGCACGGCGCCGTGCGGCAACTGGCGCACGAGGGCCAGCGCGTTGTCGATGGGGCTTTCGCTGAGGCTGCGGTGCTCATAGCCATAGATGCGGTTGCCGTACTGTGCCGCCAGCTGCGGCGCCAGGCCGTTGCGCCACAGGCCGCCAAAGCTGCGCTGGGTCGATGACGCCGTGCCGTGCAATAGCAGCAGCACCGGTTCCGGCCCGGCGGGCAGGCTGGCGACGGCCGTCATGCTGCCCGCCTCGATGCCGCAGCGGTACAGGCCCAGCCGCTGTTCCAGCTGGCGGTCCTGAAAGGTACCCGCCGCCGCCAGCGCCGTCATGGCGGCAGCGCCGCAGCGGTACACGCGCACGGCCCGCAGCATCCAGGCGCCCAGGCCGTCGCGGCTGGCGCCGGGCGGCTGGCACGCCGCCTGCGGGCGCAAGGCCAGTCCCACTTCGATGCTGGCGGGCGCGCCGTCGCGTGCCGCCGTGGCCGGCCCCAGGTAGCGTGGCAGGTCCAGGCTGCTTGCCAGCAAGGAACTGCCGTCGCACAGCAGCAGCTGCACCACGTCGGCCGGGCCGATATCGAGGGCGATGCGGCAGCTGCCGATGCCGCGCGCGCTCGACAGCACATGGGTCTCGGCATGCCAGCCGGGCGCGGCGGGGCAGTCGCCGGCGCCGGCGAGGGGATCGCGCGTGAGCGTCAGGCGCAGCACGGGCGGCGCAAGAGGGTCGCTGGACATGCGGTTGAGAAAACTGGTTAAAAGCTGACCTTGATGCCTGCGGCGACTATGCGTGTTGTGTCAGATCAAGTTTGAGTGGAAATGCTGGCGATCGGGAGGGCGGGGCAGGGAGGGGGTGCTGCTGGAGCGGGAAGGCAGAGAAACGGTCAGCATGGTTTGGGCTGGGTCTCTTCGCTATCGTGCCCGGATGCGGTGCGGTGAGCGAACTACGCGAATTTCATGGCAAAAGTTCATGGCGCCGGGGACCTGGGTGCCTGGCATGGCATGACAACAGCGGGTGGTTCAATGGACTGGCGTGGCGGACAGTTCCTTCAGTTCGCGGATGGTGATGTCCGATTTTTCATGCATGCGCAATAAAATCGTTGCACCGACCGACAGTTTGCCGTGACGAATCTTGCTGATGATGGGGGGCTGGACCTCGAGAACTCGGCACAGTTCCGCATCATTTTTCAGGTTCATCTTCTCGATCAGGGTATCGAGCAGCTTGTTGGGCACAAAACTCGATGGTTCGAGCGCGCGCGCCCGGTTCATCGCTTCAATCATTTCCAGCTTCTTTTGCCGAACGTTCATTTACTCCTCCTTCAGGTTATGCAAGGGACGAGACCACTTTACGTGGTCCCGGCTATAGTTCGTCATCGCAGTACGGCTGTCCGGGTGACGTAGTACACCATTTGCGTTACAACATTGATAACCATGCAAGTGTTTTCAATAATACTACGATAACAAAACTTGTGACAGATGGTCAGTTAAATTAACTGATTGTTTGATCAATTTGGTTGACGATTGTTGTATTTTGTAAGCCGCTTTTCGTCAGGATCATGGTTCTGTCCGCCATTTCGGCGGCGGCCAGCGAATGCGTGACCATGATCGCGCAACTGCCGTTGGCCTTGATTTCGGCGCGCAGCAATTGCAGGATGCTGTGCGCCGTGTCCGGATCGAGGTTGCCGGTCGGCTCATCGGCCAGCACCAGCGCCGGCTTGTGCACGAGCGCGCGGGCAATGGCCACGCGCTGCATTTCGCCGCCCGACAATTGCTGCGGAAAGTCGCCGCCGCGTCCGCCCAGGCCGACCGCTTCGAGCATGCTGGCGGCACGCTCCTGGGGCAGTCCGTTGAGCAGCAGCGGCAGGGCCACGTTTTGCAGCAGGGTCAGGTGCGGCAAGACGTGGAAGGCCTGGAAGATAAAGCCCATGCGGGCGCGACGCAGCCGGGTGGCGGCGGCGTCATCGAGGCTGGACATGGCAATGCCGTCCACCAGGATAGGGTGCGCTTCGGCACCCGCATCGGGCGTATCGAGGCCGGCGATCAGGTTCAGCAAGGTCGACTTGCCCACGCCCGAATCGCCCATGATGGCGATGAATTCCCCCGCCTTGAAGCGGCAGGAAAGATTGGCCAGCACGGGACGGGCATTGGCATAGGACTTCGACAGATGGCGCAATTCGAGCATGGTGATCTTGATTAATAACGGCTATCGTAAAGGGAGGCACGCGGGGGAGAGGGGGGCCTGGGAACTGCAAGGGCGCGCGGATTGTTTGGCCGGCAATGTGTAGTATACGACAGCCTTATGCTTTTTGCTTGGCAATACCAATTTTATGTGCGCGCCGCGCGGTTGACCTTAAGTTACCTGCCGCACGGCTGGCTTGCGCGGATTCCGCTATGATGAGAAAAAGTCATCGGCAAAGGCGCCCGCAAGCGCTGCGGCAGGGGCGGCGCGTCCGGTGGCCGACCGTGCAAGCCCTTCGTGAACCCAACATTGACGACGCCAGCCCATGACCACGCCACCCGCGCAGCATCTGTCCGATTTGTATCCCGCTAGCAACGCCCGCGCGGCCAGCGCCACTCCTGCCACGATAGCCGAGATCAGCAGCGGCCTGCTGGCGCGCGCGGCCTGGACCTCGCCCAAGTACCTGTACGATGCGCTGGGCTCGAAACTCTTCGAAGCCATCTGCGCCTTGCCCGAGTACTATCCCACGCGCACGGAGGCGGCCATCTTCGCCCGCCACGGCGCCGAGATCGCGCACGCCGTGGGGCCGGGCAGCACCCTGATCGACCTGGGCGCGGGCAATTGCGCCAAGGCCGCCAGCCTGTTTCCCCTGCTGCACCCGGCGCAATACGTGGCCGTGGATATTTCCTACGATTTTCTCAGCGAATCGCTGAGCCGGCTGCAGCAGCGCTTTCCGCACATCGAGATGACGGGCCTGGGCCTGGATTTCTCCAGCCGCCTGGACTTGCCCGACAGCGTGCGCGAGGCGCGGCGCTTGTTCTTCTATCCCGGCTCGTCGATCGGCAATTTTGAGCCTGAGCAAGCGACTGCCTTCCTGCGCCGCCTGCGCGCGAATGCGGACGGCGATGGCGGCCTGCTGATCGGCGTCGACCTGATCAAGGATGACGCCGTCCTCGACGCGGCCTATGACGATGCGCTGGGCGTCACGGCCGCCTTTAATCTGAACATGCTGCGCCACGTGAACGGCTTGATCGGCGCCGACTTCGACGTGCGCGCCTGGCGGCACCATGGGTTTTTCAATGCCGATGAGCACCGCGTGGAAATGCACCTGGAGGCGCGCAGCGAACAGTTTGTCCATTGGCAAGGTGGCCAGCGCCGTTTCGCGAAAGGCGAACGCATCCATACCGAAGACAGCTATAAATACACGCGCCCGGCCTTCGTCGGCTTGCTGGAACAGGCAGGGTTTTCCACCGTGCAAGTCTGGACGGACCCGCAGCAGTGGTTTGCCGTCATTTATGCGCGCATCATCAGGGATTAAGAAAAAGATGCTGATCGATCATTACCATACAGTGCGCCAGCACTCGCTGCGGCTGGCCGAACCGCTGTCCGACGAGGATTGCGGCGCCCAGTCGATGCCGGACGCCAGTCCCGTCAAATGGCACCTCGCGCATACCACCTGGTTTTTTGAAACGTTTATTCTGGAGAGCATGGAAGCGGGGTTCGCGCCATTCCACCCCGCTTTCCGCGTGCTGTTCAACTCGTATTACAACGGCGTGGGCGAAAAGCACCCGCGCGCCCAGCGTGGCTTGCTGACGCGCCCCGGCATGGACGTCGTGCGTGCCTACCGGGCCAACGTCGATGCGCGCATTGCGCGCCTGCTGGCGGGCGAACTGGCGCGCGACGCGCGCGAACGGCTGACCATGCTGCTGGCGCTGGGCCTGGAACACGAGCAGCAGCACCAGGAATTGCTGTTGACGGATGTCAAGCACCTGCTGGCGCAGAGCGCCCTGTTTCCCGCTTACCTGGACAATGCGCTGGACGGCACGTTTGCGCCAGCGCAAGAACACGCGCAGCCCACGGCCTGGCTCGCCTTCGACGGCGGCCTGGCGCAGATCGGCCACGCGGGCGACGGTTTTTGCTTCGACAATGAATTGCCGCGCCACCCGCAATACGTGGCGCCGTTCGAACTGGCCAGCGCGCTCGTGACGAATGGCGAATTTCTCGCCTTCATCGAGGCGGGCGGCTACCGCACGGCGCATTGGTGGCTGGCCGAGGGCTGGGACTGGGTCCGCACGCAACAGCTGGCATGCCCGCTGTACTGGCAGCGCGATGACGCGGGGCACTGGCAGGAATTCACTTTATCCGGCTTGCGCCCGCTGGACCCGCAGGCGCCGGCCACGCATCTGTCGCTGTTCGAGGCCGATGCGTATGCGCACTGGGCCGGCGCGCGCCTGCCGACGGAAGCGGAGTGGGAAGTGGCGGCGCAGGGCGTCGACATGCAAGTGGGCCGGCTGCATCCGGCGGCCGGCGTGCCGGGAACAGGGTTGCGGCAGATGTTCGGCCACTGCTGGCAATGGACCAGCAGCAGCTACGCGCCGTATCCCGGCTACCGCACGGCGCCCGGGGCGCTGGGCGAATACAATGGCAAGTTCATGCTGAACCAGTACGTGCTGCGCGGCTCTTCGTGCGCCACGCCGGCCGGCCATGCGCGCGCCAGCTACCGCAATTTCTTTCCAGCAAGCGCGCGCTGGCAGTTTGCCGGCATCCGCCTGGCGCGCCAGGTGGAATAAAGGTGGAATAAAGGTGGAGTAACTTAGTGCAGGCGCGGGACGGCGGGCGCGTCAGGGCGGGGCGGCGCCTTGGCGACGGCGTTCTGTTCCAGCTTGAACTGGCTGACGAGGGTTTCCAGTTCGCCCGCCTGTTCATGCATGGCGGCGGCGGCTGCGGCTGCTTCCTCGACCAGGGCCGCATTCTGCTGCGTCGTCTGGTCCATCTGCATGATGGCGGCATTGATCTGCTCGATGCCTTCGCTTTGCTCGTGGTTGGCGACGCTGATTTCACCGACGATGGCGCTGACCCGGCCCACGCTGGCCACTACTTCATCCATTGTGGCGCCCGCCTGGCTGACCAGTTGCGCGCCCTGGCCCACGCGGTTGACGGAGTCGGCAATGAGTTCCTTGATTTCCTTGGCGGCCGCTGCCGAACGTTGCGCCAGGCTGCGCACTTCGGTGGCCACGACGGCAAAGCCGCGCCCCTGCTCGCCGGCCCTGGCCGCTTCCACGGCCGCATTGAGCGCCAGGATATTCGTCTGGAAAGCGATGCCGTCGATGACGGCGATGATGTCGACGATCTTGCGCGACGAGGCATTGATGGCGTCCATGGTGCCGATCACTTCCGCCATGGCCGTGCCGCCGCGCTGCGCGATGGCGGACGCCGAGCGGGCCAGGCTGTCGGCCTGGCGCGCATTGTCGCTGTTGCTGCGCACGGTGCCCGTCAGTTCGATCATCGACGAGGCCGTCTCTTCCAGCGCGCTCGCTTGCGCTTCCGTGCGGGCCGACAGGTCGGCATTGCCGCTGGCGATCTGGCTCGACGCCACGGCGATCGTGCCTGTGCCGCCGCGCACCTGGCCCACGAGGGTGGCCAGGTTGTGGTTCATGTCGTGCAGCGCGCGCAGCAGCTGGGCCATTTCATCGTTGCCCTCGGCCACGATCTTGCTGCTCAAGTCGCCTGCCGCAACGGCTTGCGCCACGCCAAGCGCATAGGCGACGGGCGTGGTGATCGAGCGCGTGACCCGCCATGCAAAGAGTATGCCCAGCAGCAAGGCGGCCGTGCCCAGGCTGGCCATCAGCACATTAGCGGCGGAAATATTCTGCTGGATTTGCTGGCCGCCATGCACGACCACGCCGCGCTGGATTTCATTCAGGCGGTTGACCGTCTTTTGCAACTGATTCAGGGCGGGCAGGGTGTCGTCGCGCACGTGTTTGGCCGCTTCCGCGCGCTGTCCCGCCACCAGCAGCTTGTCTGCCTGGCTGAACGAGACGACATAGGCCTTGCGCTGCTGTTTCAGCGTAGCCAGCAGTTCCTTGCCTTCCGGCAGCACGATCAGGCGGTCGAGGATGGCCAGCGCATCGGTGATGGTGGCCTTGTTGGCGTCGATTTCGCCGTGGATGGCGCTGGCGCGGGCCGGATCTTCATGGATGAACAGTTCCAGCACGAGCGCCGCGTTCGAGCGCGTGGTGCTGCGGATGGTGGCGATGGCGTCCGCCTTGGCCCAGTCTTTTTCGATGATGGCTTCGCTGAGCGCGCCGATCTTGTCCAGCCGGAACAGGCCCGTGCCCACCAGCACCGCCATCAGCAGCAGTACCACGCCAAAACCCGCGCCCAGGCGCGCGCCTATCTTCATGTCCGTCAATTTCATACTCATTCCCTCGGTAGCTAGAATCCTGTCCCCGGTGGTCTTATTATGAGTCGATTATACGGCGAGTGATACTTCTTTTGCAGCAACAATTGCCCTACGGAAATGAAAAAGCGGCACGTGGATCAAGCCATGCCGCTTTTTTTTCCTGTGCGAGAGGGAGCGTCGTTCTTAGGCGGCGCTGGCCGCCACGTCGGCCGCTGTTGTTTTTTCGGCGTCCGTCTGCTTGATGCGGCGGTTCACGGCCGACAGCACTGCCTTGAACGAGGCGGTGACGATATTGCTGTCGATGGCGGCGCCGAACAGGGTCGGGCCGTTGTCGAGGCGCAATTCCACATAGCAAGCCGCTTGCGCATTGGCGCCGGAGCCGATCGAGTGCTCATGGTAATCCATCAGCTTGATGTCGAGACCGAGCGCATTGACGAAGGCGTCGATGGGGCCGTTGCCGCCGCCTTGCAGGGCCAATGGCGTCTGGCGGTGCGACAGGCTGATGTCGATCTGCACGGACTCGTCGCTGCTGGTGTCTTCCACCATGCGGTGCGAAGCGTAGGCGTACGGCGCCGTTTGCTCCAGGTATTCCTTCTGGAAGATTTCGTGGATATCCTGCGCGGCGATTTCGCGCCCCGTGGCGTCGGCCACGGCTTGCACGGCGCGCGAGAATTCGATCTGCAGGCGGCGCGGCAAGACCAGGCCGTATTCCTGTTCCAGCAAATACGCCATGCCGCCCTTGCCGGACTGGCTGTTGACGCGGATCACGGCGTCGTAGCTGCGGCCCAGGTCGGCCGGGTCGATGGGCAGGTAGGGCACTTCCCAGATGCTGTCCGGTTGTTGCTTGGCAAAACCTTTCTTGATGGCATCTTGGTGCGAGCCGGAGAATGCCGTGAACACCAGGTCGCCCGCATACGGGTGGCGCGGGTGGACGGGCAACTGGTTGCATTCTTCCACGCACTTGCGCACGGTGTCGATGTCGGAAAAATCCAGGCCCGGGTGCACGCCTTGCGTGTACAAGTTCATCGCCAAAGTGACGAGGTCGACGTTGCCCGTGCGCTCGCCATTGCCGAACAAGCAGCCTTCGACGCGATCGGCGCCCGCCATCACGGCCAGCTCGGCCGAGGCGACGGCCGTGCCGCGGTCGTTATGCGGGTGCACGCTGATGATGATGGAATCGCGGCGCGCCAGCTTGCGCGACATCCATTCGATCTGGTCCGCATACACGTTCGGCGTGCTGCATTCCACAGTCGACGGCAGGTTGATGATCATCTTGTTGGCCGGCGTCGGCTTCCAGATGGCGCTGACGGCGTCGCAGATATGCTTGGAGAAATCGAGTTCCGTCGTCGAGAACGATTCCGGCGTGTATTCGAAGCCCCATTCCGTTTCCGGATGCTGGGCCACCAGCTGTTTTACCAGGGTGGTGCCGGTGGTGGCGATCTGCGTGATTTCTTCGCGCGACATGCCGAACACGACCTTGCGGAACACGGGCGCCACGGAGTTGTACAGGTGGACGATGGCGCGCTTGGCGCCGACGACGGATTCCACCGTGCGGCGGATCAATTCTTCGCGCGACTGGGTCAGCACGATGATGGTGACGTCGTCCGGGATGCGGCCTTCATCGACGAGCTTGCGCACGAAATCGAAATCCGTCTGCGATGCCGATGGAAAACCCACTTCGATTTCCTTCAGGCCGATGGCGATCAGCATCTCGAAGAACCGCAGCTTCTTTTCCGCGCTCATCGGCTCAATCAGGGACTGATTGCCGTCGCGCAAGTCTGTGCTCATCCAGATGGGCGGCTTGCTGATGATCTGGTTCGGCCATTGACGGTCGGTCAATTTGACTGGAGGAAAGGCGCGGTATTTGGAAGCTGGGTTTTGCAACATCATGATCGGGTACTCCTGAAGATAGGGGGAAATCAATGGTTGTGGCGCAAGCTTGCCGGGCGGCCACGCAACACTAGGCCAGGCAAGCGATCGGTAGCGGTAGCAGTGCGGCCGCGATGCCGGCAGGAGCGGTCGCAGCGGGGATTACGTGTACGTATGGGGATGGTGCAAACATCATCAAACCTTCCAGGGTTTTTGAAACACGCCGGCGTGTGGCCAGGCGAAGCAATGCGGCAAACTTATGCGCGTGCTAGTAGTAGTCGCGATAGCGACAGCAGGGAAGGGGAGGAATGTTTGAAGGAGGACATGCACTCAATGTAAGGGATGTCGGGCGGGGCTGTCAAGCATATTTCAGCCGGGAATGCTGCTGCTGCCATGCCGCAGGGCGACTTATTGTTCCTGCGCAACTTACTTTTCTATCATTGTTGAATAATACAGTTTCCGTATGGCGACGTTTGTCGCCCGTCCTGCATTGGAGTCGGCTGCATGGAATCCTTGCTGAAATACTATGAACTGGAACTGGGCATGCTGCGTACGCACCAGCAGGAATTTGCCGCCCGCTATCCTGGTGTCGCTGCCGCACTGGGTATCGTGGGCAGCAACTGCCACGATCCGCACATCGAACGCCTGATCGAGGCATACGCTCTGTGCAATGCCCGCACGGCCAAGAAGATCGATGATGCGCGCCATGTTTTCACCGAGTCCATGCTGGAAGTGAATTTTCCGCACTACCTGAGGCCGTTTCCAGCGTGTTCGATTGCCCATGTGGATGCCAGTGGAGCGCTTGGTCAGGCCCGTGACGGCATCGACACGCTGCCGCGCGGAACCTTGATGCATGCACCGCAATATCAGGGTGTCGTCTGCAAGTTTCGCACCGCCTATGATGTGGTGCTGGCGCCGCTCAGCCTCGCTGGCGCGCGTTTCGTTCCCATTCTTGATGTTACTGCGGCGATTCATTTGCCGTCCGACATATCGACCGCGATTGCCATCGATATCGTGTCCACATCGGCCACTGGCACGCTGGAGCAATTGACGTTGCCTGGCGTACGCGTCTTCATCGACGGCACGCCATCGCTGACGGCCACCTTGCGCGATGCCCTGTTTCTGCATGCCGCGTACGCCTGGATCGAGGCCGGAGGCGCGCAGTTGCCGCTGGCGCAAGTGCCGCTGCGTGCCGTCGGGTTTTTGCCGGAGGAAGCGCTGTTGCCGCGCAAGCCGGGTTCCCATCGTGCCTATTGCCTGCTGACCGAATACTTTGCCTTCCCTGAAAAATTCCAGTTCTTCGATATCGACCTTGGCTTGATCACACCGCTTTTGCCGCCTGGATGCCGGAATTGGACGCTGTATGTCGGCCTGCGGGACATGCCCGTCAGCAGCGCTGGCGCACGCCTGCTGCGTTCTGTATCGGCAAGTAATTTGTTGCTTGCCTGCACGCCAGTGATTAATCTGTTCCAGCAAGCGGCAGCGCCGATCAGGCTGACGCACATGCACAGCGAATATCCGTTGCTCGCCGAGCATAAATATGCGCACGCGTACGACATCCATAGTGTCGATGCCGTGCGTGTGGTACGGCAGGGCGCCGATGCCGGCATGGTGACACACTGCCAACCGTTTTATGCCATGCACCATGGGCAGGCTGGCGGAGCGAAGCGCCGTTACTGGGTGGCGCGGCGCGATGAAGCGCGGGCGCTCAGCCATCCCGGTTACGAAAGCAGCCTGGCGTTTGTCGACAGCGACGAGGACGATACCTATGACGGCCTGGCGACGGTATCGGTCGACCTGACGTGCAGCAATCGCGATTTACCGAGCGCATTGCCATTCGGCGTGCCCGGTGGCGATCTGCGGCACGAGGGGGCGGCTGGTGCGCTGCCGGTGCGCCTGTTGCGCCAGCCGAGTCCGGCGTATCGCTTTAAAGCCAACTTGCCTGCGCAAGCCCGTTTGCTGGCATTGTTGTCGTTGAATCATCAATCTTTGCTGGACGATGGTCTGGCGCTGTTTCAGGAAATGCTGGCGCTGCATGATTTGCCCGCTTCCTTGATGTCACAACGGCAAATTCAAGGCATCAAGGCGTTGACGCAGCGCGCCAGCAGCACCTGGATGCCCGACGCCAGTGGCGGCGTGCTGGTGTTTGGCATCGATGTCTTGCTGGCAGTGGATGAAGAGGCTTACGTCGGCAGTGGCCTGCATATCTTTGCGCAAGTGATCGAGCATGTGCTGGGCATGTATGTTCATGTCAACAGCTATTGCCGTTTGTTCTTGATTTCGCACAAGAGTGGGAAGGAGCTGCTGCGATGCCTGCCCCGCAATGGCCAGCAAGCACTGGCGTAATCGCGCTGCTGTCCGAGGCGCCATACCGTTTTGGTTTCTTTCAGACCGTGCGCTTGCTCGAACGCTGGCTATGCCGGCAGGGAGCGTGCGCCGATTCCGCATTGCACGATGGCCTGCGTTTCCATCAGAGCGTTGCGCTGGCCTTTCCTGCCTGTGAAATAGAGGCAGTGTGGCATGACGGCGAGCATGGCCGCCTGCACCTGCGGCCCAGTTTCATGGGCTTGCTGGGCGTGAACGGCACTTTGCCCCTGCACTATACGGAACGCCTGATTCGCCAGGAACGTGCCATGGGCGATGCCGGCGCGCGTGCTTTTCTCGATGCCCTGTCGCAACGCGCCCCCGTGCTGTTTTATCAGGCCTGGGCCGGCAGCCGGATCGAGTGCCAGGCCGACGCAAGCGGCCGCCCCGGCTTCCTGTCGTTGCAGCTGGCGCTGGCTGGCGCCTGGCCGTCGCGCCTGGCAAGTGCTGGCGCGCTGCCGCCGGAAGCGCTGGCTTACTACGCGGCGGCACTGCGGCACCGCCCCGTCAGCGCCGAATTGATGGCGGACGTGCTGGGCGACTATTTCGGCGTGCCCTTGCGCATCGAGTCCTTCGTCAGCACCTGGCACGTGCGCCCAGGCGATGAGCATTCCCTGCTCAACCTTGGCAATGTGAGTCTGGGGCAGGGTGCCATGCTGGGCGCACGCTGCCGGCGCCGGGACTTGCGCGTGCGCCTTTACCTGGGTCCTCTGACGCGGGCACAGTTTGACGATTTTCTTCCTGGAAATTCAGGCGCGCTGGCCTTGAAAAGCATGTTGAGCCTGTTTGGCATGCCTTCCATGCAATACGAAATCCGTCTGATCCTGCGCACTGCGGATGTGCACGGCAGCAGCCTGACGGACAGGATGGGGCAAGGCGCAGCTTGCCTGGGGCAGGCAGCGCGTCTGCTGGCGGGAGAGGCAAGCAGCGATTGCGACGCCATGCACTATGACCTCCGGTTTCCCGGCGCCGCTTGATGTGCCGCAATTGGCCGCCGGTAAATGCATGAATACTGATGAGCTTGGGGCGATGCCTATCGGCATTGAGGGAGATGGAATGGATAGCGCGGACGAATTCATGCAATTCATGCTGGCGGACAAGGAATTGAACTCCAGCAACCGGCCATTGCGCCTGCGGCTGGCGTATGCGGACGGCATCAACGACGATGTGCTGTTGCCGCAGCGGGTAGATGGCCGCGAAGCCATTTGTGCTGGCCTCGAGTACAGCATAGGTTGCGTCTCGCTTGACGCGCATTTGCCGCTCAAGCAGTTCATCGGTGTGCCGGCCGAGTTGCAGATTGTCACCGATACGGGGCAATTGCGCAGCGTGTGCGGCATCGTCGCGCAGGCATCGGCCGGACTGAGCGATGGCGGCCTCGCCACTTACCGGCTGGTGCTGCACGATGCGCTGACCTTGATGGAAAAGCGCCGCAATACGCGGGTTTTTCGTGCCAAGACGGAGCTGGAGATCGTCGAATTACTGATTGCCGAATGGCGGCTGGGCAACAGCATCATCGGTGCCACGTTCGCTTGCAAAATCGATCAGGCCCTGGCCGGTCGTCACTTTCCGGCGCGCGAGCTGACCATGCAGCACAATGAATCCGATGCCGCATTCATCCGGCGCCTGCTGCGGCGGCGCGGCATTTCCTGGGTCATCCAGCCTGGCGCCGCACAACATGGGGCATCCGACGCCATGCCCTCGCACGTTTTGTTGCTGTTCGACGACGCCAGCCGCCTGCCGGAGAATGTGGCGCCGGTCATCCGCTACCACCGGGCGGATGGCACTGAAGAGAGCGATACCATCACGGCCTGGGGCGCCGTACGCACTTTGCAGGCAGGCAGCACGGGGCGCCATAGCTGGGATTATGCGGCGCCGCGCAACCGCCAGTTCATGCAAACGGATGCGGGCGCGATGGCGGACCAGGGTGCCAGCGGCAATAGCCTGGCAACCAGCCTCGACGACTATTTTGTGGCGACGCCGCACCTGGGCAACGATGCAGAAGATTTTCGCCAGCTGGGTTTGCTGGCGATGGCGCGCCATGACGTGGAAACCAAGTGTTTTCATGGCGAGGGCGTGGTGCGCTCGCTGTGCGCCGGCCAGCAGTTCAGCCTGGAAGGTCATCCGGAGATCGACCGGCACCGGCCGGATGGCCGGCGTTTCCTGGTCACGGCATTGGAGGTGCATGCCAGCAACAATCTGCCGCAAACCCTGGATGCGCGCCTCGCGCGCCTGTTCGCCTCCAATGGCTGGCAGGCGCAAGGAACATCCTGGCTGCACGGCGAGACGGGGCCGGAAACGCCGCGTTATCGCATGCGCTTCAGTTGCGTCCGCTCCAGCGTGGTGCTGGTGCCCGCCTTCGATCCGCAACGCGATGTGCCCCAGCCGCAACTGCAAAGCGCCATCGTCGTCGGACCTGCCGGTGAAGAAGTGCATTGCGACGAACAGGGGCGCATCAAGGTGCGTTTCCCTGCCACCCGCGCCGCAGACCATGCGCACGCGCAAGGTTCCGGTGCCTCGGATACGGAGCGCGACACAGCCTGGCTGCGCGTCGTCGGCAATTGGGCTGGCGACGGACAGGGCAGCGCGCACCAGTGCGGCACCTTGGCGTTGCCGCGAGTCGGGTCGGAAGTGCTGATCGGATTTTTGGCGGGCGACCCTGACCGGCCGATTGTCCTGGGGCAGTTGTTCAATACCGTGGCGCCGCCGCCGGCCCTCAGCAAGCGCGGCGCGCTGCCGGGCAACCGTTACCTGGCGGGCATGCGCAGCCGCGAAGTGCGTGGTCAGGGCGGCAATCAGCTGCGTTTCGACGATACGCCGCGGCAGATCAGCGCCCAGTTGGCCAGCGATCACGCCGCCACCGAGCTGAACCTGGGATTCCTCGTCGAGCCGCGCGCCGGCGGCGCTGGCCGGCAGCGCGGCGACGGATTCGAATTGCGCAGCGATCATGGCGGCGCCGTGCGTAGCGGCAAGGCGCTGCTGCTGTCGGCCTGGCAGCGGCTCGACGCCACAGGCGGCCAGTTATCCGCCGAGGAGCATGTGGCCCTGATGCAGGAGTGCCTGGACCTGTTCAAATCGCTGGGCGAGTACGCTGGCGCGCACCAGGCGCTGCCGGTCGACGCAGCGCCCGCCGCAGCCTTGAAGGAGGCGGTAGCGGGTGCGGTGGCGCCTGCGGCCAGCCTGACGGCGCCTGCGGGGCTGGCGCTGAGCAGCCCGAAGACCATCGTCAGCTACGCCGGCGTGAATGTCGATACGGTGGCGCAGCAGCATGTACACGTGATCGCGGGCCAGCGCTGCAGCATACAGGCTGGCGACGGCGTTTCCGTGTTTGCCCACAAGGGCGGCATCACCCAGATCGCGCACCATGGCAAATTTCTCATGCAGAGCCAGTTTGACGAGATGCAGCTGAACGCCGCCAAGGCCCTGAAATTGACGGCGAATACCCGCCTGATCGGCATGGCGCAGGATGAAATCACGTTCATGACGGCCGGGGGCGCCTATCTGAAACTGGCGGGCGGCAGCGTGGAACTGGGCGGCCCGGGTGCGCTGACCATCAAGACCGACGGCCATCACTGGAATGGCCCGGCCAGCAGCAAGGCTGAACTGCCGAGCTTTGACGAGGGCGACCTGGGCCGCATGCCGCAGGTGCTTTCCGGCCTCGACGGCAGTCCCGTCAGTGGCGTCAAAATCGTCGTCGAGCGCGAAGATGGTTCGCAGCAAGTGGTCGATGCCGACAGCGAAGGCAAGGGGGCCGCCATCGTGGGCGACAGCCTGGAAAAACTCAAGGTGCGTATTTTCAGGCCGCGCGACTGAGCGTGGATAGTGCGTTGTCCATCATTCACGGGAGTCAAGCATGAGCGTGCACAAGCCCAAGGCGGGTTCCTTGCCCTTTGATGAAAGCAAATACCTGCAGATAGGCGAAAAAGACGGCTTGCTGCGCTTCGACCATGACACGCTGCCGATTACCACGCGCCTGCCCTTGCCAGGCATCATGATCTTCGTGCATGGCGTCAATTCCGATGGCGAATGGTATGACGAGGCGGAAACCGGTTTGTGCGCGGGATTGAATGCGCGCCTGCACCGGCGCGTACACGATGCCGGGCGTGGCGCCCAGGAAGGCATCGCCATGACGCCGGCCCGCTATCTGAAACAGCTGACGCGCGACGGTTTCATTAACCCGCTGATGAAACCCAGAACCTTCATGGAAGGCGATGGCTATTCGCCCGTGATCCGCTTTCGCTGGGGTTACGCAGCCAATGATATCGAGTTGCAGACGTATGGCGACGGCATATTCCTGAACGAACAGAATTACTGGGGCGGCGGACCGTTCGCCAATGGCTGCACTTCGCTGCCGGACTTGTGGGGCGAAGGCCTGTCGGACCAGTTGTTCCTGTGGATGCAGATCCAGCACATGAACCCGACCAATGACCGGCAGGTGTATGCCTGCCCGCCGCGCCCGTACTTCGTGCTGGCCGCTTACCGCCTGGCCCGGTTGATCGAGGCCATCCGGCAAAAACAGGCCGACGTGCCGATCACCATCGTCTGCCATAGCCAGGGCAATATGGTCAGCATGGCGGCGGCCTTCTTGGGCGAACGCCTGCCCAAGGTGGCTGATTCCCAAGGCAGGCTGTGGCCTTGTATTGCCGACAATTATGTGTTGTGCAATCCACCCTACAGCGTGGTGGAAGACAATATGGCGGAGAACTGGACGTCGTCGAATCTGAAGGCGGCCGATGGCAGCACGGGCCGCCAGACGGCCGCGGCGCGCATCGACACGCTGGCGGCCTTTTTTGCCCTCATCGGCGAGCGGCGCGCCGCACAATGGCCAGCCGGGAAAATCGACCAGTCCATGAGCAGCGCGCACCACCCATTCAAGGCGCAGCACGATATTGACAGTTATGGCGTACGGGGCGCGACCGTGGGACGCGTGACCCTGTATTGCAATCCGCACGACCAGGTGATCTCGTCCCTGACGGTGCAAGGCATCGGCTGGCGCGGCCTGGCCGGCCCAGTGCTGGACAAGAATGGCCTGCCAAAGAAAGACCGCCAGGGCAAGCTCGACCCCGGCGAAATCGCCAGGGCAGGCGGCGAGGGAATATTTACCCAGCGCGTGTTTGCCGAGGGTTTTCCCGTCGGCGTAAAAGGCGCGTACGACTACTGGGGTGATCACCGTCCTGCCATTGATTTTGGCAGCGACCATTTCTGGAATCCGCCTTCCATGATTTCCACCTATAGCGTGGAAAAGGGGGTGGAAGCGCAAGAGAACTGGCTGTTCAAGATACTCACCGTGGCGTTTGCGCCCATCGCCATCGTGGCCACCACCTTGATGCGCAAGCGTATCAATGCCTCGCCCGACAAGTACTGGAAAATCCCGCTGGAAGCGCCCGACCTGCCAGAGACCTTCTTCCCGCAGGCGAAGTTGTTTGGCGCTATCTGCCCCAGTTTCGACATGGGACTGCATCCGCATGGCTGGAATCGCAACAAGGATGCCGCCCATCCGGCGGGCGACCCGTTCCATGGCGAGCGCGAGCTGTCGATACCGCGCGGCGGCCTGCATGGCGAAAAACAGCGCACCGATGCCGCGCGCGGCAACGAGGAGAGCGAAGCGGCGCTGCAATACGAATACCACGCCTCCCTGCGCATGATGGCCAAGCGCGAAGGCAAGGTCGGGAAAGACAAACACGTCACGGAAGAAGACCGTCCCGAGACGGCGAGTGCGCAATACACGGCATGGCGCCATCGGAAAATCCAGGCGGGCCTGGCTGGCAATGTGGGCACCTATGCCACCGATCACTCCACCATCCTGACCAACAGCGAGCACTCCAGAAAGGCGCTGGCGTATGACGTGGCCGTGGGCTGTTGCCATTTGTTGGAAACGGATTTGCGGGAGTTGAGGACGATGGCGGATTGGCGGTTTCTTGATGATCTTGGAGGCCCTGAGCATATAAATATGTCTATTGAATATTTTTACGAAGGCAAAGTGAATGGAGCCGCGCCTTCGAAGTGGGTAAGAAAATCAGTAGACGGCGTAATGCCAAAAAAAATAAGTGATTTACGTGAAAATAATGTACCTTAATTTTTATTTTTAAATATATGCATGGGAGGGGAGAGTGGCTAAGAATTTTATATTTACTTCTGTCGCGGCGATCATGGCGACGGTAGGACTATCGTCATGCGTACTCAAATCGGAACCAATTATCGATAAAAGCAAAAATGGTACTGCTGATGTTGGCGTGCCTTTTACTGCCCAAGTAGTTGGGGTGCAATGGTTGAATCCGCTTCATAGACAAGATTATCCTACTGAATGGCAGTTATTGTGGACTATGGGAAAAGTTCGTCCAAATAAAAAAGACGACATGGTAGAGTTGTACCCAGCTATTTTTTCGAATGTAAGATCCGTTGCAGGGATAGCATCTTCGAACGATGGGAGAATTAATTTTAGTGATTTCCATATTAAATACGCTAGGCAAATAATAACAAAATTCCATGGTATGTATTTTTCAAATCCAACCTATTTTTATAACGCCCACGACGTAAAAAACAAAAAAGGCTGGAATGAACTGGCGGGTATCCATGTTGAGTACGCTTTGCCTGCAGAACGGTTTGATCCCCTTCTCGCCGGGGATGACTTGCGCAAGCAAATTACAAGTACTTTTTCCATCGGCAACCCGAACTTCCCCAACTCCTGGACCAAGTCCACGCCACCCGACGTGCGCGTGACGGCCGGCGGCGCGAATGCAGGCTTTGTGTCTCTGGCGGCTGCCCTCGACTATCTGCAGGCGCATCCGAAGGAAAC
>NZ_JACYMM010000008.1:0-98905 GCF_020858115.1 Janthinobacterium sp. FW305-129 | reverse complement strand
GTGCTGGCCGGCCCCCATTACAAGACGGAGCGCGATGCGCTGGCGTGGATAGGCTATCCGGCCACGCAGCAGGTCGGCGCCTTTACGGCGCAGAAGGGCTTGCCGCCGCCCACGGTGCAGGCATGGCAGGCGACCCTGGCGCAGGCGGCAGGCAACGGGCGCAAGAGCGAGGTGGATATCGGCTATGTGATCCACGACGCGCACAACACGCATCCGGCCTCGTCGGACCGCATCGGCCACCTGGCGCAAACCTTGACGACCGAGGTGCCGGCCTTCGATTTCCTCCAGCAGACCTTCAATACGCCGGCCTTGCTGGGCGAAATGGGCGCTGCCACGGCCTTGACGAATGTGGCGCTGGGCATTGCACAGGCGAATCACTTTGGCCAGAACGTGCTGGTGGCGGGCACCAGCGATGCCGGCCAGACGACCGGGGTATTGATCTTGCCGCCGGCCAAGGTGCGGCCGATCGACCCCGTGAAACCGTGGTTCCGCGCGCGCGGCGGCGGCAATGCCTATCTGATGTGGTGGGGCATCCGCCATGCCTGGGCCACGCTGGATGCGGGGCAGTTCAATGAGCAGGGATATTCGAAGTAATAGACGGCGAAAGCTCAGGCATGGCGCACCTGCGCCGCCTGGGCCGGCATGTCCTGCGCCATGCGCGCCAGGATGCGCTGCAAAGTGGCCGCATCGTGGGGCAGGCGTGCGGCGAAGGCTGGCCAGCCGCGCAGCTCCAGCTGTTGCGGCATGTCCACCAGGCCCGTGATGGCATCCCAGAAGGCATCCCAGTTCATGCCGTAGAAGGAAGGGAAATCCAGCGCGGCCGCCAGCGCCGCGTGCAGCTGGCGCGTGGTGTTGATCTCGCTCAAGTCGATCGTCACCAGGGCAGGTCGATTCACAATATGCCTTTGAGCAGGTTCTGCAGATTTTGCCGCATGCCGCCCACCACAGACTCGTGCTGCTCCAGGATGGAGGGCGCATCCTTGAATGGTGCCGGGTCCAGATACAGGCGCGGCAAGTCGGCCACGGCCACGCCGCGGGGGCCGCCGCGCAGGATCTCGTCCACGTGCTTGTTGATCGAGTCGATGGCCGCCTGGATGCGCGGCGTGGGAGATGCCGCCAGACAGGCGGCCAGCGCCGCGTCGAGTTCGGCGCGCGCGGGCGCCTGCGGCAGCACGGGGGCGGCGATCTGTTCCAGCGGCGACATGTTGACGGCTGGCTTGCGGTACGCGAGCAGGGTATCGAGCGCCATCAGCCGGTGTGCGCCGCCCCGTTGCAGCCAATCAACGATTTGCGGCCAGGGCGTGTCCAGCAGGGCCGCCGCCACGCCCCATTGTCCTGCCACGGGCGAGCCGACATTGGCGTCGATCCAAGTCAGGGCGGCTGGATTGCCCGTGTAGGCCAGCAAGATGGCATTCGACGAGCGCAGCATGGGCGCTTGCGTGGCGAGGATGGCGCTCAGCCAGGCGAGGGCGCCGTCGGGCGGCTGCCTCGATAACTGTTGCGTAAATGGGGCGTTCAGGGCGCGGCTGTCGGAAAATTGATATTCGTCGGACATGTTGAGCGATTCGGCGAGTGAGAAGAGGTGGGGCGCTTCGGTATGCGAACACGCTATCCCAGGGGCAGGGGGGCAATAGAGCGGACGCTGCTATTGCTCCGATTTTTTGCAGCGTGCGGAAAATTGCAAGGCGATGCTGTTTTCAAACGGGGAATTGAATTCGCCCTTTACTTGCGTCAAGTTGCCGGTAAAGCGCATGGTCAGCGGGCCGCTGCTTGGTCCCGCGTCATACGTGCAAGACAAGCTGTCGCCGCTTTGCCGGCAATCGTAGAAATTACTCGCTTTGCCGCGCCCGTCAATGATGTGGGTGCCTTGCGCGCCGTGCCGGTCGGGGACGTCGAAGCTGAGCTCAATCGTGTGCTCCTCCTGATCAGGGGGAATCTGTATGTTACCCGTGCAGGTAAAGCCCGCCATCCTTTCCGCGATGCTATCTGGGCGCTGCGCCGCAGCGGGGGTGGCGTTGGCGCAGGCTGCACCGAGCAGGGTGGCAACGAGCAAGCATGGGTGCGCGATGAAGCGGAACAGGTCTGTTTTCATAAGCCGGCAGGTGGGGAGGTGGGAAACCAGCCGCCAGTCTAGCAGCCGGCGTGGCGCGCACGATTCGCAATCTTGTCATTTATAAACATTTAAGACCGCCTTCAGTGCGGCCGGCCCCGCTTGCGCTACAATCGGCTCTCCTTTGTTGCCACTGCCGCGCGCGGTTCTCTTCTGCCACTATGTTCCCTAAACGCCTGACTCTGCTTGCCCTGGCCGCCTTTGCGCTGGCCGGCTGCGATACCACCGCCCCGAAACCCGTCCAAGTATTGACGCCCCCCGAACCCATCGTCGTCACGCCGCGCAAGATCAAGATCGGCCTGGCGCTCGGTGGCGGCGCGGCGCGCGGTTTTGCGCACATCGGCGTGATCAAGGCGCTCGAATCGCAGGGCATCAACGCCGACATCGTTACGGGCACCAGCGCCGGCAGCGTGGTGGGCGCCATGTATGCGGCGGGCAATTCCGGCTTCGCCCTGCAAAAGATGGCCTTCGATATGGACGAAGCGGCCATTTCGGACTGGGCCTTGCCCCTGTTCGGCAAGTCGTCCGGCGTACTGAAAGGCGAGGCGCTGCAAAGCTATGTCAACAAGGCGGTCGGCGGCGTGCCGCTGGAAAAGCTGAAGATTCCATTTGGCGTGGTGGCGACCGATTTGAAGAATGGCCAGCCGATCCTGTTCCAGCGTGGCAACACCGGCATGGCCGTGCGCGCCTCGTCGGCCGTGCCCGGCGTGTTTCAGCCCGTGACCATTGCCGGCCACACCTATGTCGATGGCGGCCTCGTCGCTCCCGTGCCCGTGCGTTTTGCGCGCGACATGGGTGCCGACTTCATCATCGCCGTGAATATCTCGTCGCAAACGGATACCCAGAAGGCCATCAGCTCGATGGAAGTCATCATGCAAACCTTCGCCATCATGGGCCAGCGCATCAACCAGTTCGAACTGAAGGATGCGGACGTGGTGATCCAGCCCAGCCTGGGCACCATGAAGGGCAACGATTTCAACAGCCGCAACCAGGCCATCCTGGCGGGCGAGCAGGCGACGTTTGCCGTCATGGCGCAGCTCAAGCAAAAGCTGAAAGCCAAGCGCGAGCAGTAGGCGCTGGCGCCGCTGCGCATTTCGTATACAATTTTGATTCAACATAATAAGGATGCACCATGCAATCGAAACCGATTTTGACCCTGGACGACGTAAAGAAAATCGCTGCCGCCGCCGAAGCGGAAGCGGTCAAGAATAACTGGGCGGTCACGATCGCCATCGTCGACGACGGCGGCCACCTGCTGTGGCTGCAGCGCATGGACGGCGTGGCGCCGATCTCGTCGCACATTGCCCCATCGAAAGCCAAGACGGCCGCGCTGGGCCGCCGCGAATCGCGCATCTATGAAGAGATGATCAACGGCGGCCGCGTGTCGTTCCTGAGCGCGCCGGAAATCGACGGCTTGCTCGAAGGCGGCGTGCCCATCGTGTTCGACGGCCACTACGTGGGCGCCGTCGGCGTCTCGGGCGTCAAGTCGGCGGAAGATGCGCAAATTGCCAAAGCGGGCATTGCGGCCCTGACGGCCTAAGTACTATCCGTAGTTGCAGAACAAGCCGCTCCGCGCAAGCCGGGCGGCTTTTTTCATGGGGCGCAGGATTTATGTTGCTGCGCAAAAAAATGCCGGGCTTTCTGAATTTTCTTCCTTGTGGAAAAGCTTCCTTTTGGTTATAATTCAAAGGTTTAGCCAATCACACATATACCGTAGCGACTACCCATCCCCTCATTCAAAATGACCGTTGAAACACCCTGAGTGCATCTGGCTCGGGTAACTAGGCGGTCGGTCTGACGTGGCGCAGCTACGGTAACTTTATCAGGAGTTGCCCTTGCCGCCATTTTTTTCTGGCCCTGCCGTTCCAGCCATATTAGCGCTTGCTGATGGAACGATCTTTAAAGGTTTTTCGATCGGTGCCGCCGGTCATACCACGGGCGAGGTTGTTTTCAACACCTCGATGACCGGGTATCAGGAAATCCTTACCGACCCAAGCTATTGCCGCCAGATGGTCACCCTGACCTATCCGCATATCGGCAATACGGGCGTCAATCCGGAAGACGTCGAATCTTCCAAGGTTCACGCCGCCGGCCTCATCATCCGCGATCTGCCATTGCTGGCATCCAGTTTCCGTTCCACGCTCTCCCTGTCCGATTACCTGAAAGCTGAAAATATCGTCGCCATCGCTGGCATCGATACACGCAAGCTCACGCGCATCCTGCGTGAAAAAGGTGCACAGGGCGGCGCCATCCTCGTCGGCACGCAAGGCAACGAACCGTCCGCCGCGCAAGCGCTGGAACTGGCACGCTCCTTCCCCGGCCTGGCCGGCATGGACCTGGCCAAGGTCGTATCGAGCAAGGCCGCCTACGAGTACCGCGAAACGGAATGGACCTTGGGCGAAGGCTATGGCCAGTTGGCCGACGCCGACGCGAAATACCACGTGGTCGCCTTCGACTACGGCGTCAAGCGCAATATCCTGCGCATGCTGACGGCGCGCGGCTGCAAAGTCACCGTGCTGCCAGCGCAAGCGACGGCGGCCGACGCCCTGGCTTTGAATCCGGACGGCATCTTCCTGTCGAACGGCCCCGGCGACCCGGAGCCGTGCGACTACGCCATCGCGGCGACCAAGGAGCTGATCGAGAAGGGCATCCCGACCTTCGGCATCTGCCTCGGCCACCAGATCATGGCGCTCGCTTCCGGCGCGAAAACCTTGAAGATGAAGTTCGGCCACCACGGCGCCAACCACCCGGTGCAAGACCTGCAAACGAAACAGGTCTTGATTACCTCGCAAAACCACGGTTTCGCAGTCGACGCGGCAACGTTGCCCGCGAATTGCCGCGTGACCCATGAATCGCTGTTCGACGGCTCCCTGCAGGGCTTTGCCCGCACGGACAAGCCGGCCTTCTGCTTCCAGGGCCACCCTGAAGCGTCGCCGGGCCCGATGGATGTTGCTTACCTGTTTGACCGCTTCATCAACTTGATGGCTGCGGAGGAGAAAAAGAAAAATGCCTAAACGTTTAGATATCAAAAGTATTCTGATTATTGGCGCTGGCCCGATCGTGATCGGCCAGGCCTGCGAATTCGATTATTCCGGCGCGCAAGCGTGCAAGGCCCTGCGCGAAGAGGGCTACAAAGTCATCCTGGTCAACAGCAATCCTGCGACCATCATGACAGATCCGGAAATGGCCGATGTGACCTATATCGAACCGATCACCTGGTCGGTCGTCGAACGCATCATCGCCAAGGAGCGTCCTGACGCCATCCTGCCGACGATGGGCGGGCAGACGGCGCTGAACTGCGCGCTGGACCTGTTCAACAATGGCGTGCTGGCAAAATACAACGTCGAGCTGATCGGCGCGTCGCCGGAAGCCATCGACAAGGCCGAAGACCGCTCCAAGTTCAAGGATGCGATGACCAAGATCGGCCTCGGATCGGCACGCTCCGGCGTGGCGCACTCGATGGAAGAATCGTGGGCCGTGCAGCGCACCCTGGGCTTCCCGACCATCATCCGTCCATCGTTCACCATGGGCGGTTCCGGCGGCGGCATCGCCTACAACGAAGAAGAATTCGAAACCATCTGCAAGCGCGGCCTGGAAGCATCGCCGACGAAAGAGCTGCTGATCGAAGAATCCTTGCTGGGATGGAAAGAGTACGAGATGGAAGTGGTGCGCGACAAGGCGGACAACTGCATCATCATTTGCTCGATCGAAAACCTGGACCCGATGGGCGTGCACACGGGCGACTCCATCACGGTTGCGCCAGCGCAAACCCTGACGGACAAGGAATACCAGATCATGCGCAATGCCAGTCTGGCAGTGCTGCGCGAGATCGGCGTCGACACCGGTGGCTCGAACGTGCAATTCTCGATCAACCCCGTCGATGGCCGCATGATCGTCATCGAGATGAACCCGCGCGTGTCGCGTTCGTCGGCGCTGGCATCGAAAGCGACGGGTTTCCCGATTGCAAAGATCGCCGCCAAGCTGGCCGTCGGTTTCACGCTGGACGAGCTGCGCAATGAAATCACGGGCGGCGCCACGCCGGCATCGTTCGAGCCATCGATCGATTACGTCGTCACGAAGATTCCCCGTTTCACGTTCGAGAAATTCCCGACCGCCGACCACCACCTGACGACGCAGATGAAATCCGTCGGCGAAGTGATGGCCATCGGCCGTACCTTCCAGGAATCGTTCCAGAAAGCCTTGCGCGGCCTGGAAGTGGGCGTGGACGGCATGAACGAGAAGACCAAGGACCGCGAAAAGATCGAAGAAGAACTGGGCGAGCCTGGTCCTGAGCGCATCTGGTACGTGGGCGATGCGTTTGCCCAGGGTTTTACTCTGGAAGAAGTGCACAATCTGACCAAGATCGACCCATGGTTCCTGATCCAGATCAAGGAAATCGTCGACCTGGAACTGTGGCTGGACACGCAGAAGCTGGAAAACCTGGACAAGAACACTCTGTACAAGTTGAAACAGAAGGGCTTCTCGGACCGCCGCCTGGGCTTCCTGCTGCAAACGACCGACACGGCCGTGCGCCAGCAGCGCCATGCGCTGAACATCCGTCCCGTCTACAAGCGCGTCGACACCTGCGCGGCGGAATTCTCGACCGACACGGCGTACATGTATTCCACGTACGACGAAGAGTGCGAATCGAATCCGACCGACAAGAAAAAGATCATGGTGCTGGGCGGTGGCCCGAACCGTATCGGCCAGGGTATCGAGTTTGACTATTGCTGCGTCCACGCGGCCCTCGCCATGCGCGAAGACGGCTACGAGACCATCATGGTCAATTGCAATCCAGAAACGGTTTCGACCGACTACGATACCTCGGACCGCCTGTACTTCGAGTCGCTGACGCTGGAAGACGTGCTGGAAATCGTCGCCATCGAAAAACCGGTCGGCGTGATCGTGCAGTACGGCGGCCAGACCCCATTAAAACTGGCGCTGGATCTGGAAGCGAATGGCGTGCCGATCATCGGCACCTCGCCCGACATGATCGATGCGGCCGAAGACCGCGAGCGTTTCCAGCAAATGCTGCACAAGCTGGAACTGCGCCAGCCGCCTAACCGCACCGCGCGCACGGAAGCCGACGCTCTGGCGCTGGCGCAGGAAATCGGCTACCCGCTGGTCGTGCGTCCATCGTACGTGCTGGGCGGCCGCGCCATGGAAATCGTCCACGAGCAACGCGACCTCGAGCGCTACATGCGCGAAGCCGTCAAGGTCTCGCACGATTCGCCCGTGCTGCTGGACCGCTTCCTGAACGACGCCATCGAGTGCGACGTCGATTGCATCTCGGACGGCGAAACGACCTTCATCGGCGGCGTGATGGAACACATCGAACAGGCAGGCGTGCACTCGGGCGACTCGGCTTGCTCCTTGCCGCCATACTCGCTGGCAGCGGAAACCATTGAAGAACTGAAACGCCAGACGGCGCTGATGGCCAAGGGTTTGAACGTGGTCGGCCTGATGAACGTGCAATTTGCTATCCAGAAACAAGAGATCGATGGCGAAATGAAAGACGTCGTCTTCGTGCTGGAAGTCAATCCACGCGCCTCGCGCACCGTGCCTTTCGTCTCGAAAGCCACCGGTCTGCAACTGGCAAAGATTGCCGCGCGCTGCATGGTCGGCCAGTCGCTGGCGTCGCAAGGCATCACGCAGGAAGTCGTGCCGCCATATTTCAGCGTCAAGGAAGCCGTGTTCCCGTTCGTCAAGTTCCCGGGCGTGGACACCATCCTGGGCCCTGAAATGAAATCGACGGGCGAAGTCATGGGCGTGGGCCTGACGTTCGGCGAAGCGTTTGTGAAATCGCAACTGGGCGCCGGCGTAAACCTGCCAAAATCGGGCAAGGTCTTCATCAGCGTGAAAGCGTCGGACAAGCCGCGCGCCGTGCAAGTGGCGCGCGACCTGGTCGAGTCCGGTTTCACCGTGGTTGCCACCAAAGGCACCGCCGCCGTGATCGCTGCTGCCGGCATCGCCGTCACGCCAGTGAACAAGGTGATCGAAGGCCGTCCGCACATCGTCGACATGATCAAGAACCATGAAATCGTGCTGGTGATCAACACCGTGGAAGAAAAGCGCAGCGCCATCGTCGATTCGCGGGCCATCCGCACGTCGGCCCTGGCCTCGCGCGTGACGACCTACACGACCATCGCGGGCGCGGAAGCGGCCGTCGAAGGCATCCGCCATCTGGATGAGTTGCGCGTCTACGATTTGCAAGGCCTGCACAAGACCCTGCAGCAAGCATAGTCCGCGTGTGATTTGCAGTGACCGCCGTTAGGCGGTACACTGCATGCTTATCAACCACAGAGTTCCGTGCAGAGCAGCGCGCGGCCTCTGTGGTTTTCACTTGGTAAGTCCGTTCAGCGTGACAAAACACGGCAACGGCGCCGATAACTAGCAGATAGTAGAGATAACATGACCTCAGTCCCATTGACCAAATACGGCGCAGAACTCCTGAAGGAAGAGCTGCATCATTTGAAGACCAAGGAACGCCGCATCGTCATCGATGCGATCGCCGAAGCGCGTTCGCACGGAGATTTGTCGGAAAACGCCGAGTACGATGCCGCCAAGGAACGCCAGGCCTTCGTCGAAGGCCGCATCGCCGAACTCGAAGGCAAGCTGGGCGCAGCGCAGATCATCGACCCGACCGCGCTCGACGCGGAAGGCCGCGTGGTGTTTGCCTCGACCGTGAACCTGGAAGACCTGGAATCGGGCCAGAAAGTCACGTACCAGATCGTCGGCCTCGATGAAGCCGACTTGAAAATGAACAAGGTTTCCGTGACGTCCCCGATCGCCCGCGCGCTGATCGGCAAGTACGCCGGCGACGTGGTGGAAGTGCAGGCGCCGTCCGGCCCGCGCGAATACGAAATCCTGGAAGTGCTGTACATCTGATGCTGACGCGCCTGCGTTTCCTCGTTGCCGCCCTGTGGGCCGGCAGCCTGTGGACCATCGGCTTCATCGTGGCGCCCACCCTGTTCGGCACCCTGGGCGACCGCGTGCTGGCGGGCAATATCGCCGGCAGCATGTTCCGCGCCGAGGCATGGCTGTCCATCGCCTGTGCCTTGATACTGCTGGCCTTGCTGCAATGGGCGCCCGGCGCGCTGGAGCTCAAGCGCCGCCGCCTGCTGGGGGCGCTGGTGCTGTCCATGCTCGTGTGCGCGCTGCTCAGCCATTTCGGCATTTCGCCGCTGATGGCCGAACTCAAGGCGCAAGCGCAGGGTTCCTCCGGCCTCATGGACGAGGCCATGCGCAGCCGCTTCGGCATGCTGCATGGCGTGTCGACCGCGATCTTTGCCGTGCAGAGCCTGCTGGCGGGCGTATTGATCTGGAAACAGCAGTAATTTGATGCAGGTAAAGTAATCGCATGAAAAAAAGCGGAGCAGGGGATATCCCGTGCTCCGCTTCTTGTTTCAAGCCCGGCCGCCTTGCGGTGGCCGGGTGAACAGGCTTACTTGCTGCCCAGTGCGCTTTTCTTGGCGCTTTTCTGACGTGGCTTGGCACGCTTGATGGAACCGCCTTCGGTAACGCGCTCATTGCCCTTGATCATGACTTTCGTCACGCTGGGGCGCTTGGTGCCGCTGGCGCTGGCCTTGACGATGGTCACTTCGCGCATGCCTTTGCCGGCGCTGACCTTCTCCTTAACCACTTCTTTTTTCGGACGGTAGATTACCAGCAGTTTGCCAATATGTTGTACCGGGGCGGCGCCGAGATTGCCGCAAATCGTATCGTACATTCCGACGCGGGCTTCGCGGTCGTCGCCGAACACGCGGACTTTAATCAGGCCGTGCGAATCCAGGCCAAGGTCGATCTCTTTGAGGACAGCAGGTGTCAAGCCCGCTTCGCCAATGATGACGATAGGCTTCAGCGCGTGTGCTTCGGCGCGCAGTGCGCTGCGCTCTACGGGTGTAAGTTTTAGCATAATAATATTTAGTAATTCCCTTAAAAGCAGTATTCTACGCGAATGGCAAAGAAGAAATTAAACAAAAACTGGTTGCACGACCACATAAATGATCCTTATGTGAAGTTGGCGCAAAAAGAGGGCTACCGCGCCCGGGCAGCATACAAGCTGAAAGAAATCGATGAAGACGAGAAACTGATCAAACCTGGCCAGGTGATCGTCGACCTGGGCTGCACTCCTGGCAGCTGGGCCCAGTATACGCGGCGCAAGCTGGCCGGCAAGGACGGCGGCGGGGTCAATGGTACCCTGATTGGCCTGGACATGCTGGAAATGGAACCGATTGCCGATTTCCACTTCATCCAGGGCGACTTCCGCGAAGCGCGCGTGCTGCGCCAGCTGGAAGTGGTGTTGCAGGGACGCAAGGTCGACCTGGTCCTGTCGGACATGGCGCCCAACCTGTCGGGCATCGCCACGGCGGACGCCGCGCGCATGGAGCATCTGATCGACCTGGCCATCGAATTTTCGCAATTGCATTTGAAACCATCGGGCGTATTGCTGGTGAAATGCTTTAAAGACATGGGTTTCAGCCAGATCGTGGAGAAATTCCGCGCTGAATTCAAGGTCGTGGTGCAGAAAAAACCCAAGGCCAGCCGCGATAAATCGTCGGAAATCTTCCTGATGGGCCGTGGAATCAAGAATCCGCTGAAAAATGCCGTGGAAGAAGATGATTCCGCCCTTGATATTTAAGCGGGAATCCGCACATGGGAACGAGAAGTGCAGTAGCGTCTGATGGCATAAAAGCCTAAATTGTTTATACTGCATTTTTTTGCGTGAACGCGGTTTTTTCGCGCGCACGGATCGGCGGGCTTTGGCACGGCCCGCTTATTGCGAGTAAAATCGTGTTTCTAGCTATAGGTAAAGAGATGCGCACTGCATCCAAGGAGTCTTCGTGAATAACATGTTTTCCAAATCTGCCATCTGGGTAGTCGTATTGCTGCTGTTGTTCATGCTGTTCAAGCAATTCGACAGTCATGGCGCCACAGGCGGCAGCAAGGCCATCGCTTATTCCGATTTGCTGGATGAAGTCAAAGCCAAGCGCGTCAAGGATGTCGTGATCGAAGGTTCGTCGATCACCGCCAAGCTGATGGACGACACCAAGGTGCGTACCACCGCCACCAGCCTCGACAAGGGCCTGATCGGCGACCTGCGCGACAATGGCGTGCATTTCGATGTGCGTCCGCCCGAGGAAGCGTCTTTCCTGCAAACTATTTTTGTTTCCTGGTTCCCCATGCTGCTGTTGATCGGCGTCTGGGTCTTCTTCATGCGTCAGATGCAAGGCGGCGGCAAGGGCGGGGCATTCTCGTTCGGCAAGTCGAAGGCGCGCATGATGGATGAAGCCAGCAACACCGTCACCTTCGCCGATGTCGCCGGTTGCGACGAAGCGAAAGAAGAAGTCAACGAAGTGGTCGACTTCCTCAAGGATCCGAGCAAGTTCCAGAAACTGGGCGGCCGCATTCCCCGCGGCGTGCTGATGGTCGGTCCTCCTGGCACGGGTAAAACCCTGCTGGCGCGCGCCATCGCCGGCGAAGCCAAGGTGCCGTTCTTCTCGATTTCCGGTTCCGACTTCGTGGAAATGTTCGTCGGCGTCGGCGCCAGCCGCGTGCGCGACATGTTCGAAAACGCGAAAAAGCATTCGCCGTGCATCATCTTCATCGATGAGATCGACGCTGTCGGCCGTCACCGCGGCGCCGGCATGGGCGGCGGCAATGACGAGCGCGAACAGACCCTGAACCAGTTGCTGGTCGAGATGGACGGTTTTGAAGCGAACTCCGGCGTCATCGTCGTGGCCGCCACCAACCGCGCCGATGTGCTCGACAAAGCCTTGCTGCGTCCGGGCCGCTTCGACCGCCAGGTGTCCGTCGGCTTGCCCGATATCCGCGGCCGCGAGCAGATCTTGAACGTGCACATGCGCAAAGTGCCTATCGGTACTGACGTGAAAGCCGATATCCTGGCCCGCGGCACCCCCGGTTTCTCGGGCGCGGACCTGGCCAACCTGGTCAACGAGGCAGCCCTGTTCGCGGCCCGCCGCAGCAAGCGCCTGGTGGAAATGGCGGACTTCGAAGATGCGAAAGACAAGATCTACATGGGTCCCGAGCGTAAATCGATGATCATCCGCGAGGAAGAGCGTCGCAATACGGCTTACCATGAGTCCGGTCACGCCGTCGTCGCCAAGCTGCTGCCGAAGGCTGATCCCGTGCATAAAGTGACGATCATGCCGCGTGGCTGGGCCCTGGGCCTGACGTGGCAGTTGCCGGAACACGACAACTTGTCCGCCTACAAGGACAAGATGCTGGAAGAAATTTCCATCCTGTTCGGCGGCCGTATCGCCGAAGAGATTTTCGTTGGACAAATGTCCACCGGTGCGTCGAACGACTTTTCGCGTGCCACCAAGCTGGCCCGTTCCATGGTGACCCGCTTCGGCATGTCCGACAGCATGGGCGTGATGGTCTACGAAGACAGCGAAAACGAAGGTTTCTTCGGTGGCGCCACCAAGACGATCTCGGAAGCGACCCAGCAAAAGGTCGATGCTGAAATCCGCAACATTCTCGACAAGCAATATGCTTTGGCGCGCACCTTGCTGGAAAGCAACCGCGACAAGGTGGAAATGATGACCAAAGCCTTGCTGGAATGGGAAACCATTGATGCAGAGCAAATCAATGACATCATGGCCGGCCTGGAGCCGCGTCCACCGAAAGTCATTCCGCCACGCCGCAATGCGGGCGACAGCGGCACGGGCGGCATCTCGCCAAACGTGACGGCGCCAGCCTGATAGCTGCCACTGCTTGATTGGTGACATGTAATAGAAGGGTAAGGAGCAATCCTTGCCCTTTTTCGTTGCCGCGGCAGTTTTTTCCTGACGACTAAAAAGATTCACATGCGACACTATTTGCAATTCGGCCGCTTCGGCTTCAACCTGTCCGGCACGCAGGCGCTGGTGATGGGCATCCTGAACATCACGCCCGATTCGTTTTCCGATGCGGGCCAGTACCAGCACCTGGAATTTGCCCTGTCGCGCGCCGAGCAGATGATTGCTGACGGCGCCGACATCATCGACATCGGCGGCGAATCGAGCCGCCCCGGCGCGCCGCCGCTGCCGCTGCAGGACGAGTTGCAGCGCGTCATGCCGGTGCTGTACGCCTTGCGCGACTGCGGCAAGCCCCTGTCCGTCGACACGTATAAACCCGAAGTGATGCGCGAAGCCATCCTGGCGGGCGCCGACATGATCAACGATATCAACGGTTTCCGCGCGCCGGGCGCCATCGACGCCGTGCGGGACAGCGATTGCGCGCTGTGCATCATGCACATGCAAAGCGTGCCGCAAACCATGCAGGACCAGCCGCAATACGAGGACGTGGTGCGCGAAGTCATCGACTTCCTGCGCGAACGCATCGATACGATGACGGCGGCCGGCATCGACCGCGAGCGCCTGTGCATCGATCCCGGCTTTGGCTTCGGCAAGACGGTGGAGCAGAATTACGCTTTATTGCGCGCCACGCGCCGGCTGCGCAGCGAGCTGGGCCTGCCCGTGCTGGCCGGCCTGTCGCGTAAGTCGATGATCGGCGCCGTCACGGGACGTCCCGTCGAGCAGCGTCTGGCCGGCAGTGTTGCCGGTGCACTTGCTGCGGTAGCGCAAGGTGCAGAAATTATCCGTGTGCATGATGTAGCTGAAACCGTCGATGCATTGAAGGTCTGGCGCATGGCACACTGAGCCTGTAAGATTTATCATAAACAACAAAAAGAGAAATACGATGACGCGTAAATATTTTGGCACCGATGGCATCCGCGGCCTGGTGGGCACGGCTCCGATCACCCCCGATTTCGTCATGCGCCTCGGCTATGCGGCCGGCAAGGTGCTGGCCAAGTCGCAAGGCGGCAAGGCGCGCCCGACTGTGCTGATCGGCAAGGACACGCGCATTTCCGGCTACATGCTGGAAGCGGCGCTGGAGGCGGGCTTGTCGGCCGCCGGCGTGGACGTGATGCTGGCCGGCCCCATGCCGACGCCGGCGATCGCCTACCTGACGCGGGCGCTGCGCCTGTCGGCCGGCGTGGTCATTTCCGCCTCGCACAATCCGTATCACGACAATGGCATCAAGTTCTTTTCCGGCCAGGGCACCAAGCTGCCTGACAGCGTGGAACTGGAAATCGAAGCGGCGCTCGACGAACCGATGGCTTGCGTGCCATCGGACAAGCTGGGCCGCGCCAAGCGCCTGGACGATGCCCAGGGCCGCTACATCGAATTTTGCAAGGGCACCTTCCCGAACGAGCTGGACTTGCGCGGCCTGAAGATCGTTGTCGATTGCGCGCACGGCGCCGCCTACCATATCGCCCCGCACGTGTTCCATGAGCTGGGTGCGGAAGTCATCGCCATCGGCAACAAGCCCGATGGCTTCAACATCAATGCGGGCTTTGGCGCCACGGCGACCAAGGCCATGGCCGAAGCCGTCGTCGAGCATGGCGCCGACCTGGGCATCGCCCTCGATGGCGACGCCGACCGCCTGATCATGTGCGATGCCACGGGCCGCCTGTATAACGGTGACGAGTTGTTGTACGTCATGGTCAAGGACCGCCTGGCGACGGGCCCCGTGGCCGGCGCCGTAGGCACCCTGATGACGAATATGGCGCTGGAAGTGCTGTTCAAGCAGCAGGGCATCGGCTTTGCGCGCGCCAAGGTGGGCGACCGCTACGTGCTGGAAGTCATGAAGGAAAAGGGCTGGATCCTGGGCGGCGAAGGTTCCGGCCATTTGCTGTGCCTGGACAAGCACACGACGGGCGACGGCATCGTTTCTGCGCTGCAAGTATTGTCCGCGCTCAAGCGCAGCGGCCAGAGCCTGCAGCAATGCCTGGCCGAACTGGTGCTGTTCCCGCAAACCCTGATCAACCTGCGCGTGGCGCCCGGTTTCGACTGGCAGAAAAATGCCGCCATGGTGGCCGAGAAGGAACTGGTCGAGGCCGAACTGGGCGACACGGGCCGCGTGCTGATCCGCGCTTCGGGCACGGAGCCGCTGATTCGCGTGATGGTGGAAGCGAAGGATAAGGACAAGGCTGAATCGATGGCGCGCCGCATCGCGGATAAAGTGGCGGTGTAAGGGCAGGCGCCGATAGTTATTTCCATCTAATTCGTCTATGGCAATTGACGAAATTGAGTGGGGGCGTTATTATCTTGTCTTCGGAGTGTGGCGCAGCCCGGTAGCGCACCTGGTTTGGGACCAGGGGGTCCAAGGTTCGAATCCTTGTACTCCGACCAAAGTCATAAGCGGGCTGTCAGAAATGACAGCCCGTTTTCTATTCCGCGCAAGCATTTCATTGCTGGCGTGCATGGATTAAAATACTTCACCTTTCCGCCCATCGTTCAACGGATAGGACAACGGTCTTCTAAACCGTGAATGGGGGTTCGATTCCCTCTGGGCGGACCAGTTTCATACTGGCCACGAGCATGCGGCAAGCTGCCGCACCACAGCGCATCGTTCCCTTCCTCCCGTCTTGCTCGCCGGTTCTACGGCTGCGCAAACAACACCAAACTCAGCAAATACAGCAGCGGCACCGCGCACAGCAGCGCCGAACACAGCGATAGCACTTTCTTGCTCGCCATGCGCGCCAGGCGCAGCCGTTCGCGCACGGGCAAATGCTGGCGCAGCAGGCTGCGCGCGCGGGGATGGAATGGGGATTCATGCATGGAAGCTCCTTCGCAAGGGTGGCGGTGGTGCCAGCCAGCATAGCGAGAGGTGCATAAAGGCGGTGTAAAGAGTCGGGCGCAGCGCGTATGCGCGGTGTAAACGGGGCGCCGCGGCCCGTGAGGGCGGGGCTTACTTTTCGCTGTCGTCGGGACTCTTGCCGAACAGGCGATCCTTGGCGTTGAGCAATTTTTGCACCTTGGCGCCCATTTTCATCAGTTGCGCCATCGATTCGGGCGACAGGCGCTGCAAGTCGTCGAACCAGGTATTGGCCAGGTCGACCAATTCATACATCTCGCGCATGCGCTCCTGCGCATACTGGTCCACGGGTTCCGTGGCCGGCGCCAGCAACGATTCGCGCAGCACCGTCAGGGTGGGCGCCACTTCGCGGCGGCGGCGCTCGGCGGCCACCACGCGGAAGATCTGCCAGACGTCGCCCAGCGAGGAAAAATATTCGCGCCGGTCGCCGGGGATGCGCGACTGGCGGATCAAGCCCCAGCCCTGCAATTCCTTCAAGCCGATGCTCACGTTCGAGCGCGAGAAACTCAGGTGTTCCGCGATTTCATCCGCGTGCAAGGGATGCTCCGCGACAAATAACAAGGCGTACACTTGCCCCACCGTGCGGTTAAAGCCCCAGCGGCTGCCCATCTCGCCGAAATGGCTGACGAAGGTCAGGATCAGCGGCGTCATTTGGATATTTTGAGTTTTCATAATTATCCGAATTTTTTCACGCCATACTGGTGGGGTCAATTGATATATGTCATGTTTCGCAGTATTATACAAAAAATCGAATTTACAGAAAATTCTGAAAACTCAAAAAGTATAAGATGCCGACCACGCCTTTGACCTTGCCCCGCTTTATTCTTCCCCGTGCCGCCAGCCTGGCGCAGGGGGGCGCCGCCTTGCTGTGGCTGCCGCAAGCGGCCTTGCTGGCCTGGGCCGTGCAAGCCATGCTCGATGGCGCGCCCTGGCGCGCGGCCCTGTTGCCGGCGGCCGGCGTGCTGCTGCTGGGCGTGCTGCGCGCCGGCTGCGAAGCGTGGGGCGCGCGGCGCATGTACGCGGCGGCGCGCGGGCACCTGTCCACCTTGCGCGCGCAAGTGGCGCAAGCACTGGCGCGCCGTTCGCCGCTGGACCGCCAGCGTGCCCGGTCGGGCCAGGCGGCCAGCGTCATCGCCGAGCAAGCCGAAGCCATCGTGCCGTATCTGGTGCGCTACAAGCCCGCGCGCTGGAAGGTGCTCACCGTGCCGCTCGTGATCCTGGCCGCCGTGACGCCGCTGTCGTGGATCGCCGCCTTGATCCTGCTCATCGCCGCGCCCCTGATTCCCGTCTTCATGGCCCTGGTCGGCATGGGCGCGCAAGCGGCCAGCCGCGCGCAGATGGTGGAAATGGGCAGCATGAACGCCTTCCTGCTGGATCGCCTGCGCGGCCTGGCCACCTTGCGCGCGCTGGGCGCCGTCGACGCCACAGCCGAGCGGCTCGATGCCTCGTCGCAATCCGTGCGCCGGCGCACGATGGTGGTGCTGCGCATCGCCTTTTTGTCGTCCGCCGTGCTGGAACTGTTTTCCGCGCTGGGCGTCGCCATGGTGGCCGCGTTCATCGGTTTTTCCTTGCTGGGCAGCATCAATTTCGGCACCTGGGGCCGCGAACTGACGCTGGGGCAGGGCCTGTTCATCCTGCTGCTGGCGCCCGCGTTCTTCGAACCGCTGCGCGAGCTGGCCGCTGTCTGGCATGACAAGGCGGCCGGCGAAGCGGGCCTGGCCGGCTTGCACGACCTGGCGGGCGAGGGCGTCGCCCTGCCTGGCGCTGGCGTGGAAGCGGCCGCCGTCTCCGCCGCGGCCATGGCGGTGGCGCCGCCGCCTGCCATTGACATCCATCAACTGCGCTTTGCCCACCCTGGCGAAGCGCCCGTGTTCGACCGCTTTGACTTGAGCGTGCGCGCCGGTGAGCACGTGGCCCTGCTGGGCGCCAGCGGCGCCGGCAAGACCACCTTGCTGTCCCTGCTGGCTGGCTTGCTGCCCGCCAGCGGCGGCGAGATCCGCATCGGCGGCGTGCGCCAGACCGACAGTACCGTCAATACCTTGCGCCAGCGCATGGCCTGGATGGGCCAGCGTCCGCACGTGTTTGCCGCGTCCGTCAGCCAGAACGTGACCCTGGGCCGCAGCGGCGCCAGCGGCAGCCCCGCGCAGGTGACGCAGGCGCTGCACCTGGCCGACCTGGCCGGCGTGGCCCAGGCGCAGCCGGCCGTCATGCTCAGCGATGGCGGCCAGGGCTTGTCCGGCGGCGAAGCCGTGCGCCTGGCCCTGGCCCGCGTGGCCCTGCATCCGCATGCGGATTTGCTGCTGGTCGATGAACCGACGGCCCACCTGGACAGCGAAACGGCGGCGCGCGTCACGGACGCCTTGCTGGAATTGGCGAAAGGCAAGACGATGCTCGTCGCCACGCACGACCCCGTGCTGGCGGGCCGCTTGCAGCGCACGGTGCACGTCGATGCGCAGGCGCAGGAGCTGAGCGCATGAAGAATTCACTGGCACTGCACCCCGTCCTGCGGCAATTGCTGCTGGCCCAGCCCGGCAAGCTGATCGGGGGCGCCTTGCTGGCGGCCCTGACGGCCGTGGCCGGCATGGCCTTATTGGGCTTGTCCGGCTGGTTCATCACGGCTACCTCGATTGCCGGCCTGCACGCCTCGACGGCCATCCTGTTCGACGTGTTCGGCCCGTCGGCCGGCATCCGCCTGCTGGCCATCGGCCGCACTGGCTCGCGCTATGCGGAACGGCTCGTCACGCACGACGCCACGTTCGCCGCGCTGGCGGCCATCCGCGTGCGGCTGTTCCGCGGCTGGTCGCGCCCGGAAGCGGCCAGCCGCTTGCTGCGCCAGCCCGCCAGGCTGCTGTTCCGCCTGACGGCCGATATCGACGCGCTCGAAGCGCTGTATCTGCGCCTGCTGGTGCCTGCCTTCACGGCACTGTGCGCGGCCTTGCTGGCCGGCGTGGCGCTGGGCGCGATGCAGTGGCAGCTGGGCCTGGGCCTGGCCGCGTGGCTGCTGGCCGCCGGCGGCGGCATCAGCTGGGTCGTGGCGCAGCGTGCCCGCCGGCCCGCCATCGTGCGCTCGCGCGCCATTGAAAAATTGCGCTCCGGCACCATCGACCTGGTGGCCGGCCAGACGGACCTGGTGATGGCGGGCCGCATCGACGCCCAGTGCGCCGCGCTGGGACAGATCGACCGCTCGCTGGCGCAAGCCGATGTCGCCCTGCAGCGCCTGGAGACGGCGGCCGGCGCCGCGTATGGCGTGGCCGGCAGCGCGCTACTTTCCGGCGTCTTGCTGGCCGTGGCCGCGCTGGTGCAGCAGCAAACACTGAACGTGCCGCTGGCGGCGCTGGCCCTGCTGATCGCCCTGACGGCCGTGGAACCGTTCGCGGGACTGCGCCGCGGCGCGCTGGAAGCGGGGCGCATGCTGCTGGCCATGCGCCGCCTGGCGCCGCGCCTGGATGGCGACGATGTACCGCCGCCGCCCGTCGACGCCGCACCGGGCTTGCGCCTGGACAATGTCAGCGCCGCGCATGCGGGCAGCAATGTTGCAATTTTGCATGACATATCGCTGCACATCGCCGATGGCGAGCGCGTGGCCTTGATCGGCCCCAGCGGCGCGGGCAAGTCCACCTTGCTGGCCATCGCCGCGCGCGAGCTGGCGCCCCTGTCGGGCACGGTGCACGCGGGCCGCGCCTGCCTGTTCACGCAGAAGACGGAATTGTTCCAGGACAGCTTGCGCGACAACCTGCGCCTGGCCGACCCGTCCGCCAGCGATGCGCAGCTGTGGGCGACGCTGCAATCGGCCGGCCTGGACGACGAGGTACGGGCCATGGCGGGCGGCCTCGACACTTTGCTGGGCGAGGGCGGCCTGGGCTTGTCGGGCGGCCAGGCGCGGCGCCTGGCGCTGGCGCGGCTGTTCCTGCATGCATCGGCCTTGTGGCTGCTGGACGAAGCGACGGAAGCGCTCAATGCCCAGGTGGCAAGCGACGTGCTGCAGCGCCTGCGCGCGCGCTGCGAAGGGCGCAGCTTGCTGATCGCAACCCACTTGCGGCGCGAAGCGGCGCTGGCGGACCGGCTGGTGAGCCTGCGCGACGGCCGCATCGTGGGCGACGCGCGCCGTGGCACGCCAGCCTTCGAGGCGGCGCTGGCGGGCTTGCGCGGCGATTAGGGAATAAAGAAGACCGGAGACACAGGCGGTGCCGCACGCCAGCCTGAGGGCGGCGGAACCAATCGAACTACATCAGATAGATACCAAGTTTGCAATTCAGTAGGGAAACACCAAGGAAATCATATGGACTTCGATATTGTCGCTTTATCCAGACTGCAGTTCGCGCTGACAGCTCTGTACCACTTTATATTCGTTCCGCTGACGATAGGCCTGTCAGTGATCCTCGCCATCATGGAGACGGTTTATGTGATGACGAACCGTCCCATCTGGCGCGACATGACCAAGTTCTGGGGTGTCTTGTTCGGCATCAACTTCGCCATGGGCGTGGCGACGGGCATCGTCATGGAATTCCAGTTCGGCATGAACTGGAGCTATTACAGCCATTATGTGGGCGACATCTTCGGCGCGCCGCTGGCCATCGAGGGCTTGATGGCCTTCTTCCTGGAAGCGACCTTCGTCGGCCTGTTCTTCTTCGGCTGGGACAAGCTGTCGAAGCGGGGCCACCTGGTCACCACCTGGCTGGTGGCCATCGGCTCGAACTTCTCGGCCCTGTGGATTTTGATCGCCAACGGCTGGATGCAAAATCCCGTCGGCGCGGCCTTCAATCCGCAGACCATGCGCATGGAAGTGACGGATTTCGGCGCCGTGCTGACGAATCCTGTTGCGCAGGCGAAATTCGTGCACACGGTGTCGGCCGGCTATACGGCGGCGGCCATCTTCGTGCTGGGTATTTCTGCCTGGTATCTGCTGAAAGGCCGCCACGTGCAGCTGGCCAAGCGCTCGATGACGGTGGCCGCCTCGTTCGGCCTGGCCGCCACCCTGTCGGTGGTGGTGCTGGGCGACGAAAGCGGCTACCTGTCGTCCGAACATCAAAAAATGAAGCTGGCCGCCATCGAAGCCATGTGGACTACGGAGCCGGCGCCCGCCGCCTTCACGGCCATCGGTTTCCCCGACGCAAAAGCGCGCGAGACGCATTATGCCGTGCACATCCCGATGGTGATGGGCCTGATCGGCACGCGTTCGCTGACGACGGAAATCCCCGGCATCGAGCAATTGGTCGACCGCGGCGAACTGCTGATCCAGGATGGCATCAAGGCGTATGACGCGCTGCAAACCATCCGCGGCGTGGCGCCGGGCAGCCCCGTGCCGCAGGACGCGAAAGACATGTTCGAGTCGAAAGGCCAGTCCATGGGCTACGCCTTGTTATTAAAACGCTATGTCGACGATCCGCGCCAGGCCACGCCCGAGCAGATCCGCAAGGCCGCGCTCGACACCGTGCCGCCCGTGGGACCCTTGTTCTGGTCCTTCCGCGTGATGGTGGGCCTGGGCATGTTCTTTATCTTGTTGACCGGCACCTTCTTCATCCTGTCGACGCGCCGCACGCTGGACAAGCACCGCTGGCTGCTGAAACTGGCCGTGTTCGCCATCCCGCTGCCGTGGGTGGCCATCGAGGCGGGCTGGATCGTGGCCGAAGTGGGCCGCCAGCCGTGGGTCATCGAAGGCGTGCTGCCGACGGCCGTGGCCGTCTCGAACCTGGGCGCGACGACCTTGCTGATTACCATTGCCGGCTTTGCCGCCATCTACACCGTGCTGTTGATTATCGAAATGAAGCTCATGCTCAAGGCCATCCGCAAGGGGCCGGAAGAGACGGCGCCGGCTACCGCGCCCGCCCCCGCAGCCATTCATACTCAACGCGCCTGAGGAGGGCCAGACCATGATTTTGCATGAAATGATTTCTTACGAAACCCTGCGCCTGATCTGGTGGCTGCTGATCGGCGTGCTGCTGGTCGGCTTTGCCATCACGGACGGCTTCGACCTGGGCACGGGTATTTTGCTGCCCTTCGCCGGCAAGACGGACCTCGAGCGCCGTGTCATCATCAACAGCATCGGTCCCGTGTGGGAAGGCAACCAGGTGTGGCTGATCCTGGGCGGCGGCGCCATCTTTGCCGCCTGGCCGCAGCTGTACGCCGTGTCGTTCTCGGGCTTTTACCTGGCCATGTTCGTCATCCTCGTGGCGCTGATCGTGCGTCCCGTGGCGTTCAAGTTCCGCAGCAAGCGCGAAGACCCGCGCTGGCGCGCCCGCTGGGATGCGGCCCTGTTCGTGGGCGGCTTCGTGCCGGCCCTGATCTGCGGCGTGGCCATCGGCAACGTGCTGCAGGGCGTGCCGTTCCGTTTCTCGCCAGACATGCACATCTTCTATGACGGCACGTTCTTCGCGCTGCTCAACCCGTTTGCCTTGCTGTGCGGCCTCGTTTCGGTCGCCATGCTGGTGATGCACGGCGCCACCTGGCTGCAGCTGAAAACGGACGGTCTTGTCGCCGAACGGGCGCGCCGCTACGGCAGCGTGGCGGCGCTTGCCACCGTCGTGCTGTATGCGGCAGCCGGCGTGGCCCTGTGGCTGTGGGTCGATGGCTACCGCGTCACCAGCGCCGTCGTCGTCGACGGTCCGTCGAACCCGATGCTGAAGACGGCGCAAGTGCACGTGGGCGCCTGGTTCGCCAACTTTGCCGCCCACCCGTGGACCTGGATCGCTCCAGCGCTGGGCCTGCTTTGCCCGCTGCTGGCCTTCGCCTTCCAGCGCGCGCGCCGCGAAGTGCCCGCCTTGCTGGCCAGCGCGGCTGCCATCGCCGGCATCATCCTCGGCGTGGGCGCGGCCATGTTCCCGTTCATCCTGCCTTCGTCGATCGATCCGCGCGCCAGCCTGACGGTGTGGGATTCCTCGTCCAGCCACATGACCCTGTTCATCATGCTGGTCGTCACGGCCGTCTTCATTCCCCTCATCGTGGCCTACACGACGTGGGTATATAAAGTGCTGTGGGGCAAGGTTGATGGAAAAGCAATCGAAGACGAGAGCGGTCACGCTTACTAAGAATTAAGGAAAGGATATAACTATGTGGTATTTCGCCTGGATACTGGGTCTTCCGCTGGCGGCGACGTTCGCCGTGCTCAATGCGATGTGGTATGAAATCGCCGATGGCGACACGACACCTGAGCAGTACCGCGACACGCCGAAGTAAAAGCGCGTCGGCTTGACTGGCCCCGCCCGGTGCGATGGTTTTGCCATTGCCGCCCGGCGGGGCTTTGCTATGGTTTTCTCGCATTTCCGGAAAGCAATTGCAGCAATAAGAATGCTGTGAAGCACGGATGGATTCGTTGTGCGGCCAACACAGAACGCGTCGCCGTAGCGCCAGAACTTCACTGCTCCCTGCATGTCCATCGCCCGGCCCTGCCGTTCGCGGCAGCCGCGCGCAGGGGAGGGAAGCGCTAGAACTTGTTTTCACGCCGATGTCACGGCTCTTTACATAAATTTATGTTTTTTGTGTTTTTTATTTTCATATTTGTGAATTTTAATTAAATTCGTACTAAATTGTCAGAATTCGCTGTAAAATAAGTTGCCTGTCATAAAAATATAATGATGATTTGGCAGGTTTTTCGCGGCTTCGACTGAGCGTCTGCCATCCGCGCGAGAGTAGTGCCGCCTCGGTCGCTGAACCAGAGGCAAGCATAGTTAATTTAAGGAAAACATCATGAGTATGCTAAGAGGACTCAAACTAACGCACCGCCTGGCTGTGCTGATTGTGATCTTTTCAGTCGGTTTCATTCTCTATGGCCTATGGTCGTTCAAGACTCTGCAAGAATGGAAAGTGAACGGCCCTGTCTATCAGAAAATTGTGCAAAGCAAGGATCTGATTGCGGACGTGTTGCCGCCGCCGGAGTACATACTGGAATCCTATCTGGTCAGTTTTCAGCTGATGGCGACCGAGGATCGTGCCGAACAGGCGCAGCTGATCGCCCAATTCAAAACGCTCAAACATGATTACGATGAGCGCCATGCATTCTGGAAGGGCGCGGCACTGGATGCCGATATCGCCGGGCTGTTGCTGAACAAGGCGCATGCGCCGGCACAGGCCTTCTATACGACGGCACTGCAACAGTTCATCCCCGCAATCGAGGCGCAGGACAAGGCTGGCGCCGCCGTTGCGATGAAAACAATGACGATGAGCTACACCCAGCATCTGCAGGCCATCAAGCAACTGGTCGAGATGACCACCCAACGCGCGTCGGCGATAGAGGCGGAGTCGGGCGCGCGCATCACGGTGGCGAGCAGCTTGCTGCTGGCGATACTGCTGGTCTCGCTGGGCACGGCGATTGCGGTGGCTGTGCTCATCAGCAAGAGTATTACCAAGCCACTGCAGGATGCCGTGAACATTGCCCGCATTGTCGCTTCCGGTGACCTGCGCAGCCATATCGCAACGGACTATCGCGACGAGCCGGGCGAATTGATGCGTGCTCTGAAAAGCATGACGGAGAGCCTGCGTCATACGGTGAGCCGTGTGCGTGGCGGGACTGAAACCATTTCGACTGCCTCGCAGGAAATTGCTGCTGGCAATCTGGACCTCTCGGCCAGAACGGAGGCTCAGGCCGGTGCACTGGAGCAAACGTCGTCGGCGATGCAGCAGCTAACCAGCACGGTGCAGCAGAATGCCGAAAGCGCCCAGCAAGCCAATCAACTGGTTTTGTCGGCTTCAGCGGTCGCGGTGCAGGGCGGGGAGGTGGTCGAGCGTGTCGTCGCGACCATGGGCTCCATCAAGGATAGCTCGAACCGTATCGTCGAGATCATTTCCGTGATCGATGGCATCGCGTTTCAGACCAATATACTGGCCCTGAACGCGGCAGTCGAAGCGGCGCGCGCCGGTGAACTGGGGCGCGGTTTTGCTGTCGTCGCGTCGGAGGTGCGTGCCCTGGCGCAACGGTCCGCCAGTGCCGCCAAAGAGATCAAGCAGCTGATTGCCGAGTCGGTCGAAAAAGTCGAGCTTGGCAGCAATCTGGCCGATGAAGCGGGCGGCACGATGAAGCAAATCGTCTCATCGGTCCAGCAGGTCGCGGGCATCATGGGCGAAATCGCCGTCGCCAGCCACGAACAAAACGATGGCATCAAACAGGTGAATCAGGCCATCAGTCAGATGGATGCGGTGACCCAGCAGAATGCCGCCCTGGTCGAGCAGGCAGCGGCGGCAGCGGCCAGCATGCAGGAGCAGGCGGACAACATGATGCAGGACGTGCGCGTGTTCAAATTGCTGGCGTGACCTCAGTGTCCGGCCTTGTGCCACCGGACAGGCAGGGGACTCAGGCCGGCGTGCTGGGTGAAGGTTTCGGCACGGCAACAGCAATCGGGTCGCTGGCCGGAAAGCTTTCTTTCAGCGCTTCATCGAGCGCTTCCTCGGCGTGGCTTTCGCCAGCAGGCGTGGGCGAATCGCGCTCCGGCGGCGGGGCGGGCGTGGTGGCGGCGTTGGTGCTCGAATGCATGGTGATCCCCTCGCGATGGTGCGCCAGGTTGCCGGGAGGCGATGGCGCGGGCTGATGCTTCCAGCCTAGCACATCGCGCAGAAACAGCGCGCCCGCTGCGCCCGCAGCAGGAACGGATGGCAGCGTCTGCTACACTGCGCTCCACTTTGACCGATGGAACCGCCATGACCTCCCTATCCCTGCCATACCGCGCCACCGCAACCGAAGCTTGTGCCTGGCTGGCGCAACAGACGGGCACGCCATGGAGCCTGGCGCGCCTGCTCGAGCAGGGCGGCTTGCCGTACGTCTGGCTCGACTACAGCGAGGCCTGGGCCGAGCTGTTCCATGACGGCGTGACGCGCTATGCGGCGCCCGTCGTGTTTATCGGCGACAAAGAACACCTGGCCTCGGGCGTCGGCGACGTGTGGCTGCGTTTGACGCGCGATTCCGGCAACATCGCCATCGAACTCAAGGCGCCGGGCTTGCGCGTGCCGCTGGACGGCTTGCACTTCCAGGAGCGCGATCTCTTGCGTTTGCTCAAGGAGTTGCAGCATCCGCAGCCGGAAGAAGCGGAAGCGGACAAGGCACCCGTGGCCTTGCCCAGCGCCTTGAAGGGCCTGGGGCGCGAACAGATTCTGACCGCCTTTGCCGGCGTGGGCAAGGTCGATCTGGACAAAGGGATGGCTGGCGGCGTGGGCATCTTTGGCGACGATGGCGCCCGTGTGCGCAAGAATTCGCGCGGCGGCAAGAACAGCCATTTGTGGCATCCGGTGACGTTGGCGTTCGGCTTGCACGACGTGCACCGCGTGCCGATGGCGCACCTGAAGAAGGCGTTTGCCACGCAACCGTTGCTGCGCGAATGGAAGGCGGACTGGCTGGAATCGCTGCGCTTGCTGGGCGAGTAATTAGATGACTCAAGCGTGCCGCGCGCCGCACGTTGCGCCAGCCGTGCCGGCATCTTGTTCGACGGCATCGGCCTTGCGATCGATTATTCGCTTTCCTCGATCCTGCCGCCGCATTGCGTATAGCAGGCTCTGTAATCTGCCTCGCATTGCCATGTTCCAGAGGCGGTTGAGGAGCAATATTGGCGTTTCTTCGAGCACAGTTCCCGCTCCGCATCTGTTTTCGCCACTGCCAGGCAGATGGACACCGTACTGACGTTGCGCATCTCACAAGCTTGTGCCTGGGCCGCAGCAACTTGCTCCTTGCCGGCAATGCATATTTGTTGATTGGTCCCGCAGCTCGTCACGCATTGACGCCCCGCATCGGAGTTCGGGGGAATAAAGCGATAGCTTGTGCAGCCCGCCAATGTGATCGCGAAACAAATCGCAGCGGCAAGGCGGAACAAGAAGGAATGGTGGATTTGCAAGGTACGCATGCTCGAAAAGTGCTTTCCCGTATAGATGAATTGGCTTAAATATCGTAAGTATTGATATTCTGACAGGCGATCATTTCAAGAACAATGCGCTGCAATAATTGTTACATCTTGGCGGGCGGCAGTTTTACAGTTCGATGGGCGCCACGTCGGTGCCGATATCGGGCGCCGCGTAATGCATGCTGAAATACACGAAGGCGCCGATATTGAGGGCGACCGTGATCCAGAACACGATGCGGAACGAGCGCTTGCTCGACTTGTGGCGCAGCCATTGCTGGGCCAGCACGGCGCCCGGCCAGCCGCAAAGCAGCCCCAGCAGCAGCAGGGTGCGCTCCGAGGTGCGCCAGCGCCCTTGTTTTGCGGCCGATTTGTCGATCGCATAGGCAACGAAGCAGCTGAGGCTCAGCACGCCATACACGAGGGCGACCAGGACGGGGATGTGGAAAAAGAAGGTGGCCAGCAAATACAGAACGGCAAAGAACAGGATGACAAGGTAGGGCATAGGATGGGTTGGCTTGAGCGGGGGACGTGAGTATCCCACACGGGCAGCGATGCCGCTGACTAAAATAAACAGCCTTGCGCCATATCAATGTGCACGGCGCGGCGGCGGGCGTGGCCCGTTTTCAGTGCTTCGCGGTCGCTGGACAGGGAAATGCCTTCCAGCGCCAGCAAGGTTTCCTTGGCATGCAAGCCGCCCGCAAAGCCCGTCAACTCGCCGGTGGCGCCGATGACGCGGTGGCAGGGGGCGATGATGGAAATGGGATTCCTGCCATTGGCGGCGCCCACGGCGCGCACGGCGGCGGGGCGGCCGATCTGGCGCGCGATCTCGCCATAGCTGCGCGTCTGGCCGTACGGTATCGTCAGCAGCGCGCGCCACACTTCCTGCTGGAAAGGCGTGCCATCGAAATCGAGCGGCACGTCAAAACGCTGGCGCGCGCCGGCGAAATACTCGCCCAGCTGGCGCGCCGTTTCCTGCAGCACGGCGCAACTGTCATCGACGCGCATCGCGCCCAGACGCACGCGGTTCGGCTTGTCGTTTTCCCACAGGATGGCCGCCAGCGCCGCGCCGCGCGCCACCAGGGTCAGTTCGCCCACGGGCGAGGGCACCACGATGCAGTCGTATTCCATGTCTGTTCCTTGATCGGAGAGTGCCAGTGTAGCAGGCTGGCGGCCGCTTGCGTATTGCGTGTAGGATAGTGTTTTATCGACATGGAGCACCGGCTTTGACGACGATTCCCACCTACGAGACCATCTGCGCCATTGCCCAGCGGCTGGTACGCGAACGCTATCCCACGGCCGTGGCGGCCATCATCGGCGGCTCATTCGCCACGGGCCGGCAAACGGCCAGTTCCGATATCGATTTGCTGCTGCTGTTCGAGCACGTCGATTGCGCCTGGCGCGACACCCTCGTTGCCGAAGGCCGCACGGTGGAACTGTTCGCGCACGACCTGGCCACGTTCACGTATTTTTGCAAGGAAATGGATGCGCCTGGCGGCACGGTGCCGCTGGCGATGATGGTCGTCGAAGGGGAAAACATCGTCGCTGCAAGCGAACACTACGCGCAACTGCACGCGCTGGCGCACGCCATCGACACGGCCGGGCCGCCCGTGCTCGACGTGGAAAACCTGCAGCGCCGGCGCTACGCCATCACCACGGCGCTGGAAGACCTGGTCGACAGCACGCACCCGGGCGAGGCGCTGGCCGTCGCTTGCCAGCTGTATGCAGCGCTGGCCGACCTGAGCCTGCGCGCCGCAGGGCAGTGGAGCGGCGGCGGCAAGCACCAGTTCCGCCGCCTGCAGGCGTTCGACGCGGCCATCGCCGCACAGCTCGATGGCGCGCTGCGCCTGGTCGCCAGCGACTTGCCGGCTGGCCAGCGCGCGTTCGAGCAAGTCGCCGCCGCCGTGCTGGCGCCCGTGGGCGGCCCCTTGCTCGATGGCTTTACCTTGCCCGCCCCCGGGCACTGGCGTGCTTAGAACGCCGTGCGCACGGCCAGGCTGACGTTGCGCGGCTCACCCCAGAACACGCCGTCGAAGAAGCCCACGTTGCGGTAGTACTTTTTATCGAGCAAGTTATTCACGTTCAGCTGCACGCTGGCGTGGCGGTTGATGGCATAGCTGGCCATGGCGTTGACCAGCGCATAGCCGGCCTGCGGGATATTCGTCATCTCGTTCGATGGCGGGCGGCCGTACCACGATTCGCTGTAGGTGGCGCTTTGCGCCGTCATGCTGGCGCCCGCTTTCAGGCCGCTCAGGCGGCCGTCGAAGCGGTAGCTGGTGGCCAGGCGCAGCAAGTGGCGCGGCTGCGTGGTGGCGGCGCGACGGCCATCGGCCTCGGCCGCGTGCAGATAGGTATAGCCGCCGCTCGCTTCCCAGGCGGGAGACAACTGGCCGGAGACGTCGAATTCCACGCCCTTGGCCGTTACGCCCGCGCCATTGGCCACCATGGCCTGGCCGCCATCGGGCAGCAAAAAGCCGGGCGGCACCGTGCGGTCGAGTTCCGCCAGGTTCTTTTTCTTCGTGTGGAACAGGGCGGCCGACGCGTTCAGCTTGCCTTCATAAAATTCGCCCTTGATGCCCAGTTCCGCATTGTCGCCTGTTTCCGGCGCCAGAAACTTGTCGTTGCGGTCCTTGCTCGATTGCGGGTTGAACAGTTGCGTGAAGCTGGCGTAGGCCGAATATTGCTTGTTGATATCGAACACGGCGCCCACGTATGGCGTGACTTCGTTGCGCGTTTCCACAAAGTCGCCGCTGCCCGTGTACACGCCTTGCGTGTTGTAGTTGCGCGTGTCCGTGCGGTAAGTACTGCTGCGCGCGCCGATGATCACATGCAGCGGGTCGGCCAGGCTCAAACGCGTGGCCACATAGCCGCCCGCCAGGCGCGTGACTTTTTCCGTATGCGAGCCATCCGGGTGGAATACGGGGCGGGGGATGTTGCCCGTCCAGCTGCGGTAATCAGGGACCAAAGGTTCATAATCGATTTTCGCCTTGCCGCCGGGGGAACGCTCCTGGCGGTTGTCGCCATTCCAGCCGATGATGGCCGTGTGTTTGCGTCCCAGCAAGGTAAATGGCCCGCTGGCGTAGACGTCGAAATTGTCGCTGTTCCTTTCTCCCGCGCCCCGTGCGCCCGTCCACAGTTTCATGCCTGTGCCGGTGGCGGGATCGGGATGACCTTCGCCCGCATAGGCGACGGTGGTGCGGTTCGTGCTTTCCGTGCGCGCATAACCGAGGTGAAGATTCCAGTTGCCCGGCAGGCGCTGCTCCACCGACGTGAATACCGTGTGCTGCTTTTGGGCCCAGGTGCTCCATGGCGCCGTCCAGCTGGTGTTGCGCGGCAAGTTCGCCAGGCTGCCGTCCGCATTCCAGTAGGGCACGGCGCCCCAGGTGGCGCCCGTGGGCTTGTTGTCCTGGAAGTCGACGCCGGCCGTCAGCAGGGTGCCGGGACGCAAGTCCGCCTCGACGATGAGCATGCCGACCGTCTTGCGTTCGTGATACATGTCCAGGTAGGAATCGCGTTTTTGCCAGGCCAGGGCCGTGCGCGCGCGCACGCTGCCCTCCGCGTTCAGGGGCGTGGACAGGTCGGCCTCGATCCTCTGGTCATCCCAGCGGCCCATGATGAGGCCGGCGCTGGCCTGGAATTCCTTCGCCGGCCGCTTGCGTATCATGTTGATGGTGGCCGACGGGTCGCCCGTGCCGCCCATCAGGCCGGTGGCGCCGCGCACGACCTCGATGCGGTCGTACAAAATCGTGTCTTGCAATGGCGCATTGCCGCCGCGCGCCATGCCGTCGATCTGGAGATTGTTGATGCCGAAGCCGCGCGCATAAAAAGTCGTGCGCTCCGTGTCGTTCTGGCCCACCTGGATACCCGTCGTCTGCGCCAGCGCCTGGTCCAGGCGCACGGCGCCCAGGTCGTCGAGCAACTGGCGCGTGATGACGCTGACCGATTGCGGCGTTTCGCGCAGCGACAGGTCCATGCGCGTGGCGCTGCGCGTTTCGCCTGCCGTGTACGACTGCGTGCCTTCCGTGGTGGCCATTGACTGGCCCAGCACGGTGACGGCCGGCATGGTCACGTCGGCCGGGGCGGCGTCGGCGGCCAGTGCCGGCAGGGCCACGCCGGCGGCAAGACTGAGCAGACTGATGTGTAATAAATGGGGCAGGGGGCGCAGGGCGGGCAGGCGCGAAGAAGAGAGGACGGTGGTCGTTTGCATTATTTTCCTGGAGTATTTTTAGTCGTGTGTGTTCCTATCTCGTCTGGCGAGTGGCGCAGTAGCTGGGGGGATGGCGTGACGCTGGCCCGGGATCTGGCTCGGATAGCAGTTCCACCCGCGCATGGCAGTGGAAAGGGCGTGCATGATTCCGTTCACATAATGTGAATAAGAATCATTATCAATATAAGTGGTATTTGCCAAATAATCAAGCGTGCGCACCAAAGGAGTGCAGGCAGCCGAGTACAGGCCGCCCAAGGGCGGCGCATCGTCCGGCCTTCTGCGATAATGCAGGCGCTGACAAAATATTTTCCTCATTGAAAGAAATGCATGCGTACATGGATCGCTTGTGCCGGATGGTTGTGTGTCGTGTCGCTGGGCCAGGCCCAGGAACACGCGCCGCCGCCGGCTGTTCCCGCGCCGCTGCAGAGTGCCAGCGTGCCGCCCGCCGCCGTATCGTCACCGCTTGCGCCAGCCACCGCCGCGGCGCCAGCGGCGAGCGCGGAGGACGCCTTGCCCTCGCAAACGGTGACGATCACGGCCAGCGGCGACGCCAAGGCGCCGCGCGTGCGCTTCACGGCTTACCGTGAAAGTTATCTGACGGCCAGGAAAGTGTGGCAAGTGTCGAGCGGCAGCGTGGTCATGGCCCTGCGCCTGATTCCGGCCAAGCTCAGCGCCACCATCGACGACGTGCGCGTGGCCTTGCAAGGCAATGGCGCGCCCATGCCGATCAAGGTGTCCGACGGCGGCGTGTTTGTCGTGCCGCTCAACGAGGACATCGCCGCGCAGGACGGCTCCTTCCTGGTGAACAAGGGCAGGGGCGAGCTGACGGCGAATATCGTGTTGCAGCCGTCCGTGGCGCGCGATGCCTGGAACGTCACGCGCGTGGGGCAAGTCCTGCACGACGCGCGGCGCGCCGTGCGGGCCATCACGCCATGGTACAAGCGGCCGTTCGCCGACGACGTGCAAGCGCTGGCCTTTTGCGCGGCCGAGCGGGGCAGCGCCTTGCAGTTAATGGATGGCGAGCAACTGATCGCTACCTTGCCCATGAGCGAGCCGGCCGTCAACGACATCCGACAGCCCGTGTTTTGCAAGATTTTCGACGGCGAAGACAAGTATCCGGGACATTACCGCGTGGTCTTGCCCGAGCAGGCGACGGTGCTGTTGCTGTAGAGGCTAAGTCCCTAGTTAGGCTGGCGCTGCACCAGTTCCAGCGCCGCCGCCAGGGCCAGGTCCATGGTGGCCTGGTGAAAGATCAGCCATTGCGGCAACAGCGACAGCGCATGGCGCCCCTGTTCCAGGTCGCCCTCATCGACGGCGGCCCAGGCATGGTGCAAGCCGCTGAGCACGCGCGCATGCTGTTCGCGGTGGTTGGCCAGCGAGGGAAAGGCGATTTGCTCCATCAAATCCTCTTCCTCGCGGAAATCGCGTTCGACGGCCGCAACCAGCTCGCGAAATGCCACGCTGAAATGCTGGTCGCTCAATTGCTGCAGCCGCGCCAGCTCCAGAAACAGCGCCTCATGCGCCTCGTCGATGGCGGGAACGCCCAGCGCCATCTCATCCTTCCAATGCGATTTACCCATGCCGATGCTCCAGGTTAAGTCCGTCGCGGTGCGAAGCGGACTGTTCCAGTGTGGGCGCAGCGAAGGGCGAAATCCATGATCTGGATCAAAAGTATGGTGAAGAGGCAAAGAGGAAAACAAGACAAAAACAAATGGACGAAGGGAACAAATTCCCACCCGCAACAAAGCGGTTTTAAACGATGCGCCGTGTTACCGAGCGCCGCTGAAAAACGCCGCTGGCAAGGCGTCTTTGACGCAGACAGTACGCTAGTACGGCAAGTCAAAGCAACGCAGCCAGCGGCGCGCTTGTTCAACTGCCCTCAGCCGCGCGTATTACTGCTTGGGCCAGTGGGCCCACATGCCTTGCGCATCCACATTCGGCACCTGCAACTGCTGCCCGGCCGACGTCTGCATCGCATCCCTCAGCACGAGGGGCACGAGCAGCAAGGCCGACAAGGCGAGACAGAGCAGCACTTTGAGCGTCAACATGGTCGTCTCCCGGTGTCCTGGCGGCGGCGCGGGGATGCGGCGCCTGCCGGTCACGTTCTATGTACTACCATGCTTGCAGTTTAGTTCATCTGATTGAAACTTCAACTAGTTGCTGTGATGCACTGCACCAGTTGCCGATCATGACGGCGTTTATTTTGCCTTGCGGCTGCGCCGTGGCTTGCCTGTTGGCGGAAGAAAGGAATCGAACCACACTTGCGTCAACTGCCGCGTATTTTTCGCCGCTTCGCGCTTGACGGCGGCCGTGGCGTGGCCGCGCGCCGTGTTGGCGATGCGGTTGGCGGCGCTCAGGTACATGCTCATCCAGGGGTTTTTCATGGCTAGCCTCGCAGAGAAGGGGGCGGCGCGGGTTTGCCGCCATGTCCCCACTCTAGTCCGATGGCTGGCGCCGACCGTGCGCCGGCCCACATAGCCGGGCGCTGCCGGGGGCTAGCCTGATGCAGATCAATACACGTCGCGGCGGTAGCGTCCGGCCGCCAGCAGGGCGTCGAGACCGTCCTGGCCCAGCACTTCTTGCAGTACAGCATCGATTCCCGCCGCCATGCCTTGCAGGCTGCCGCACACGTAGACGATGGCGCCTTGCGCCAGCCAGTCGCGCAGTTCGTGGGAGTTGGCGCGCAGGCGGTCCTGCACGTATTCGCGTTTGCCGCCATCGTTGCCATCGCGCGAAAAGACGCGGTCCAGGCGCGCCAGGTGGCCAGCGTCGAGCCAGCCTTGCAACTCTGCGCCGCAGACGCTGTCAAAAGCTTGCTGGCGCTCGCCGAACAGCAGCCAGTTGCGGGCCAGCCCCGCCCGCTGGCGCGCGCGCAGGTGTGCCCGCAGGCCGGCCAGGCCGGAACCGTTGCCGATATAAATGCAGGGCACGTCGACCAGGGCGGGCGCGAAGGCGGGATTGGCTTGCAGGCGCAGGCGGATGGCGGCGCCCACGGGCGCGAAGCGCGTGAGCCAGCCGGAACAGATGCCGTAGCCCTCGTTTTCGCCGCCCGCATGGCGCTCCTGGCGCACCAGCAATTGCAGTTCGCCATCGGAGGGCAGCGAAGCGAGCGAATAGCTGCGCGGCGCGTGATGGGCAATGTCTGCATCGCCATCGCTGCCGTCCGCGTTGCACCCGATGATTTCCGCCAGCGCACCCGCTTCCCAGCTGGCGCCGGCCGGGCCCGTCAAGGTGATTTCATGCAGTTCGCCACCCAGGCTGCCCGGGTTCAGCAGAACGCGGCGCGCCAGGCGCCACTCGGCGTACGACGCTTCTTCCTGCACGCCGATGGCGTCGATGGCGCTGCCGCTGCAGCGGGCCAGCGCCTGCGACCAGGCGGCCAGGGCGGCGGGATCATGCTTGTCGACCTCGATCAGCGGGAAGAGGGAAGTGGCGCCCAGCGCTTGTAATTGTTGCGCCAGCGCATGGCCGAAGCCGCAGAAGGCGCTGTAATGGCGGTCGCCCAGGGCCAGCATGCCGAAGTCCAGGCCGGCCAGCGGCGTGTCCGCCATTTGCTGCAACAGGCGCGCGAAGCGGCGCGTGCCGTCCGGCGCCTCGCCTTCGCCAAAGGTGCTGGCGACGATCAGGGCCCGTTCGTACTGGCGCAATTGCGCGGGATCAAACTGCTCCAGCGACTGCACGTCGACGGCCACGCCAGCCTGTTGCAAGGCGCGCGCGCTTTCCAGGGCCAGGCGCTCGGCCTGACCCGACTGGCTGGCGTAGGCCACCAGGGTCGGTAAATCTGTGCCCATCTTGCCCGGTGCGCCGGCACCCAGCATGGCACGCTGCGCCTGCACAGCCCGTTTTGCCTTGCGGCGGCCCAGGTACAGCATCCAGCCCGTGACGGCGAACAGGGGCAGGCCCAGGCTGGCGAGCGTCACGATGATGCGGCCCGGCAAACCAAAATACGTGCCCATGTGCAGCGGATAAATGATGTTGACGAGGCGCGGCCCCAGCGCCTGCTGGCTGTACGGCTCGTTTTCCGTGACCATGCCGTCGGCCTGCGCAATGCTCATGCGGCTGCGCGCCCGTTCGTGCGGCGCATCGCTGGCCAGCCACGTGAATTGCACGGCTTCACCGGGGCGCGTCGGCAGGCGCACCGTGGCCAGGGTCCAGCCGGCGGCGTGCTGCTGGAAAGTGCTCCAGGCCAGGCCGATGTCGGCGGCGGGCGATGGCTCCTGCGGCGCGCCTTTTTTGCCCGGTGCTTGCGCCGTGCGGGGCGGCTTGCCGGCCCAGGCGTCGATATTGTCGCGCACCACGTCATAGCTCCAGTAAATGCCCGTCAGGGTCAGCGCCACGTAGACCACCAGGCACCAGGTGCCGGCCACGGCGTGCAGATTCCACAGGAAGGAGCGGCCTTTTAATGCCGGATCGAAGGTCAGCCAGGTGCGCCAGTCCAGCGGACGGCGGGGCCAGCGCAGGTACAGGCCGGACAGTGCCAGGCCCAGCAGGCACAGGGCCAGCGCGCCCGCCACTTGCCGGCCCGGGTCGCGCGGCAGCAGCAGCCAGCGGTGCAGCGATTCCGTCCATTCGAAAAATGCGGCGCCCGCCAGCGCGGGCTGGGTCGCGCCCGTGTACGGGTGCAGATAAACGGACTCGCCGCGCCGCTGGCCGTTCTTTGGCGCGAAGAACAGCCGGGGCGCCGCGCCCGCCTGCGCATACATGGTGATCGAGGCGACGCGCTGGCCGTGTTCTGCTGCGGCAATGTTGCTCAGCTGTGCCGGCGTCAGCGGCGCGCGCGTTTGCACGGGCACATGGCGTACGCCGGGGTTCATGACATCGAGTAGTTCATCCTTGAAGGCCAGGGTGGCGCCGCTCAGGCCGATGATCACCAGCACCGTGCCGGCCGTGATGCCGATAAACCAGTGCAATTGAAACCAGACCTGCTTCCAGCTCCAGCGCCAGCGCCGCGCTTGCGGAGAGGCGGCAGGGGCGCGCCGCTGGCGGCTTGCGGACGCGGCGTCGGCATCGGTGCTGGCGCGCAACTGGGGGAGGGAGGACGTGGTCATGGCGGCTTTCGATAGCGCTGCCATGCGGGGCGTCAGGCATGGCAGGGAAGAAGGAAGGCTGACATATTAACGCAAACGAGAATCATTCGCAAATAAGAGCCAGATCCCGAGGCAGGGAGAATAGCCACGGAATTGAAAAATGCTGACATTGATAATTTACATCACAGTGAAATTATGTAAAAATAAAAATCATTCTCATTCGTAACTATGAGCTGATCCTGAATCGTTGAACATGCGCTGCGGATACAGGCGGACCCGCCTGGCAGGCAAGTCCGGCAGCTCCTTGCTTCGTTTTTCCGTGCAAGCCATTGACGATTTCAGCGACCAGTACGCCAGCCAGCATGGCTGGCTGTCTCACCGGCGCAGGACACTTCCTACAGCAATGACAATATCGCGCTCCACCCGGCTTGTCCCGGGCGCCGCGCATGACGGTGCTGTGGCAGTTTTGTAGTACCCAAGCAAGCATGGCCAGCCAGGCGCTACGGCGCATTCGCCAGCTATATTCAGCCCACTTGATAGATTGAAAGAACACGATGACATTGAAACACACCGCAGGCGCCGCCAAGCCAGCCGCTGCCATCCGCAGCCGCAAGCACCAGATCGCCGCCGCGCCGCGCATGCATGGCACGGCCCTGGCCGCCTTCGCCACCCTGGCCATGCCGCTGGCGCTGCACGCGCAAACGGTGGACAAGCCGCAGCAGTTGCAGGAAGTGAAAGTCATCGGCACGGCTGAGCGCCTGATCCAGGCCCCCGTCAAATCGGCGAACGACAAGCTGACGGCGCCGCTGCTGGACACGCCGAAATCCGTGACGGTGATTCCCGCCGAAATCATTTCGCAAACGGGCGCCGTCTCGCTGACGGACGCGCTGCGCACCGTGCCGGGCATCACCATCGGCGCCGGCGAAGGCGGCAACCCTGTGGGCGACAACCTGTTTATCCGCGGCTACAACGCGCAAACGGATACGTATATCGACGGCATCCGCGACACGGGTTCGCAATCGCGTGAAATCTTTGCGCTGGAACAAATCGAAGTCGTCAAGGGCCCGAACTCGGCCTACGGCGGACGCTCGTCCGCGGGCGGCGGCGTCAACCTGATCAGCAAGACGCCGAAAGTCGACAATTTCACCAATGCCACCGTGGGCCTGGGCAGCGCCAAGTACCGCCGCGCCACCCTGGATGCGAACCGCGTCGTCAGCGACGACGTGGCCGTGCGCCTCAACGTGATGGCGCATGACGCCCACGTTGCCGGCCGCGACTACATCAATGGCGACCGCTGGGGCATCGCGCCATCCGTCACCTTCGGCCTGAAATCGGCCACGCAGGCGACCCTCAGCTACTACCACATGCAGTCGAGCGAATTGCCCGATACCGGCTTGCCGTTCAACAACCCGTTCTCGTCGGGCGCCAATGTGTCGAAAAACGGCAACGGCACGCCCGTCAACGTGCCGCGCGACACTTTCTATGGCCTCGTGAACCGCGACTTCCGCGACACGCAGAGCGATATCGGCACCATCGACGTGCGCCACGACTTCGGTAACAAGTTGATCTTGCGCAACGTGACGCGCTACGGCAAGACCAGCAACGACTACGTGTGGACCCAGCCCGACGATTCCAAGGGCAATACCATGCTGTACGGCACCGTCTGGCGCCGCGCCAACACGCGCACGACCGATACGGATGCGCTGGCCAATGCGACCAGCCTGGGCGGCGAATGGCTGGCTGGCGGCGTCAAGCACACGTACACGCTGGGCCTGGAAATCAGCCGCGAAGAAACGGACCGCAGCTCCTACCTGTTCAGCCCGGGGACGAACAATCCGCTGGAAAAAGTCGGCTCCAGCTGCCCGACCTCTGGCGCCGCCACCCTGTACAACTGCGCGCCGTTGCTCAATCCGAACGCCAACGACCCATGGGTCTACACGCGCTCGGTGTCGCCGGCCCGCACGAACATCGTCACCAACACGCGTTCCGTGTACGGTTTCGACACCATCGAGTTCACGCCGCAATGGCTGCTCAATGTGGGCATCCGCTGGGATGACTACAAGAGTTCGCTGAACACGCCGCAATACACGCTCGACGGCAAGACCACTGCCGCCGTCGGCGCCAATGTGCATGCCACCTTCGCCAGCTACCAGGCGGGCCTGGTCTACAAGCCATCGAGCAACAGCAGCGTGTATGTGTCGTACGGCACGTCGTCCACGCCACCGGGCAATGACGGCGGCGACGGCATCGACGGCTTGACGGTGGCGATCCAGAACCTGAAACCGCAGGAGAGCAAGAGCTTCGAGCTGGGCACGAAATGGGAAGTGCTGCCGGGCGGCCGTTTGTCCGTGAGCGGCGCCTACTTCCAGAGCGACATGAGCAATGCGCGCGTGACGGCGCCGGACGGCAGCACGCAAAACGTGGGCGACAAGCAAGTCAAGGGCATCGAACTGGGCGTGAGCGGCAATATCACGAAGGCATGGTCGGTCTTCGGCGGCTACACGCACCTGAACGCCATCGTGGAAAACAATGGCTATCTCAACACGGGCACGACGGCTGCGCCTGTGTATGTGCCGTCGCCCTACAACGGCAACCAGTTCCCCACGACGCCGAAAAACAGCGCCTCGCTGTGGACGTCCTACCTGCTCACGCCTGCCATCACCGTGGGCGGCGGCGTGAACTACGTCGACAAGGTCTACGCCAACGTGGCCAACAACAAATACGCGCCGGCCTATACGCGCTTCGACGCCATGGCCAGCTATGTCGTCAGCCGCAACGTGACCCTGCAGCTGAATATCCAGAACCTGACGAACAAGCTGTACTTCGACAAGGTTTCCTCGCCGCATTACGCTGGCGTGGCACCGGGCCGCTCGGCTACCCTGACGGCCAACATGAAGTTCTGATGCAGTGATTTTGCTGTAATGCAAAAGCGCCGTTTCCACCGCAAGGTGGACGGCGCTTTTTTTGCAGCCGGATTGACACGGGGCGGGGCGCAGTCCCGGCCATCCTCGTTTGCCTGATTAGGCGCTACAATAGGGATACTGTTCACTAGTTCCCATTGCCGCCATGACCACTTCCACACCGAATCTCGTCGTCACCCCGTCCGCCCACCCCCTGTCCGATGCCGAGCGCGCCGCGCGCATGGTCAACCCGGCCTTCGGCCGCATCTTCACCGACCACATGGTGGTGATTCCTTACCGCGACGGCAAATGGCAGCAGGGCGAGCTGAAGGCTTATGGCCCCCTGATGCTGGACCCGTCCGCCTCGTCGCTGCACTACGGCCAGGCCATCTTCGAAGGTTATAAAGCATTTGCCCAGCCCGATGGCAGCATCAAGACCTTCCGTCCGGAACAGAATGCCGAGCGCTTCAACCGCAGCGCCGCGCGCCTGGCCATGCCGGCCATTCCCGTCGAGCTGTTCCTGGAAGCGGGCGATGCGCTGATCGCGCAAGACCGCAACTGGGTGCCGAAGAACACGGGCGAGAGCCTGTACATGCGTCCGCTGATGATCGCCACCGATCCCTACCTGGGCGTGCGTCCATCGGAAGAATACCTGTTCGTGCTGTTCGCCTCGCCGGCCGGCGCCTATTTCCCGAAAGGCGTGAAACCCGTCACCGTGTGGATCAGCGAAGACTTCGTGCGCGCCGCACCGGGCGGCACGGGTGAAGCCAAGTGCGCGGGCAACTACGCGGCCAGCCTGATGGCCCAGTCGCAAGCGCAAGAAAAGGGTTGCGACCAGGTCGTGTGGCTGGACGCCGTGCACCGCGAATTCATCGAAGAAATGGGCGGCATGAATTTGTTCTTCGTCTACAAGGATGGCGAAAAGGTCACCGTCGTGACGCCGGAGCTGACGGGCACCTTGCTGCCAGGCATCACCCGCCGCAGCCTGCTGGAAATGGCGAAAGACCTCGGCTACGCGACGGAAGAGCGTAAATTGTCCGTCCAGCAATGGCGCGACGATATCGCCTCGGGCCGCATGACCGAAGTGTTCGCCTGCGGCACGGCCGCCGTCATCACGCCCGTGGGCGTGGCCAAGGCCAACGGCTTTGAAATGACCATCAACAACAATGAAAACGGCGCCGTCACCCTGGCCCTGCGCGAAGCGCTGCTGGGCTTGCAGCATGGCACGGCACCGGATACGCATGGCTGGATGCACAAGGTTTGCTGATCAGCTTGACTGATTGATACCGCGCCGGCACTCAGTTGCCGGCGTTTTATATTCTGAAAGGGAAACCCGATGCAATTGCGAACTGTCTTGCCCGCGCTGGCCGCCGTTTTCCTCAGCCTGTCGGCCGGCGTCGTCCACGCGGCCGATGCCGCCTGCGCCATTCCCCGCAACGTCAGTTACTACGATTATGACGTCAAGCCGTCGGACGAGAAAAACACGTGCTACAAGCAAAGCACCAACGTGCCCACCGATTACTTCATGCTGGCGCTGTCGTGGTCGCCAGGCTTTTGCGACAGCCAGCGCCGCCGCGGCGCCGTGTCGAGGAAGGCCGCCTTCCAGTGCGCCGAGAGCAACCACTTCGGCTGGATCGTGCATGGCCTGTGGGCGCAGTCGAACAATCCGGCCAGCTGCGACGACATTTCCGCGACGCCGCCGCGCAAGACGGAACTGCACCCGCGCTATTGCAAGGGCAACTTGCCGAAGCTGGCGCCGTCGGAGATTTTGCCGTACATGTGCATGCAGCCCGGCGAAGCCTTGCTGCAGGGCGAATGGGAAAAGCATGGCGCCTGCGATTTCGATACGGCCAAGCAGTATTTCGAGAAGGAACGCGAACTGTTCCAGGCCTTGAAGTTGCCGGACTCCACCATGCCAAAGAACGAGCTGTTCAAGTGGATGAAGCAGCACAACCCGCAGCTGAAGGGCCGCTGGCTCGGCTATGAAAAGCACTCGGGCGAGTTGCGCATCTGTTATTCGAAAGATTTTAAAGTGATCGACTGCCAGAAGTAAGCTTGCCTGTCCTGCAGCTTTCCGTCATACATGCTAGTGTATTGCCCGGATCAGCAAGATGAACAGGTAGTTTATTTATGCAGCAGCAGCACACGCAACCCGTCATGGTGGGCGAGGACGGCTTGCCGCCGAATGCCCGTTTATGGGCCATGCTGGCGCTGGCCATCGGCGTGGGCATGGCCTCGCTCGATACGGCGATTGCCAACACGGCCTTGCCGGTCATCGCCGGCGAGCTGCACACGACGCCGGCCGCTTCCGTCTGGATCGTCAACGTGTATCAGCTGGCCATGGTGGCGACCCTGCTGCCGTTTTCCGCCCTCGGCGAAATCGCCGGCTACCGCCGCGTGTTTATCTCCGGCATGTTTTTATTTACTTTGGCGTCGCTCGCCTGCGCATTGGCCTGGTCCTTGCCCTCGCTGGTGGTGGCGCGCCTGTTTCAGGGCGTCGGCGCAAGCGCCATGATGAGCGTCAATACGGCGCTGCTGCGCGCCCTGTACCCTAAACATTTGCTGGGCCGCGCGTTCGGCAACAATGCGCTGGTGGTGGCCGTCGCGTTCGCCATCGGGCCCACGGCCGCCTCGCTGATCCTGGCGACGGCGTCGTGGCCGTGGCTGTTCGCCATCAATGTGCCGCTGGGCGTGGGCGGCTTTTTCCTGGCCAGCCGCATGCTGCCGGCGACAAAATTGTCCGGCCACACGCTCGATGCGCGCACGGCCCTGTACAACGTGGGCGCCTTCGGCTTGCTCATCTTGCTGTTCGGCGACGCGGCCCATCACGCGGACCTGTCGACCTTGCTGCCGGAGCTGGTGGCCGTGGTGGTCTTTTTTATGTTGCTGCTGCGCCGACAGGCGGGCCATGCGGCGCCGATGCTGCCCATCGACCTGTTCCGCCGCCCCCTGTTCCTGCTGTCGTCGCTGACGGCCATCTGCACGTTTGCCGCGCAGGGGCTGGCGTTTGTTTCTCTGCCATTCTATTTTGAAGTCACCCTGGGCCGCTCTCCCGTCGAGACGGGTTTTTTGATGACGCCGTGGGCCGTGCTGGTGGCCGTGATGGCACCCGTGGCGGGGCGTTTGAGCGACCGTTATTCGCCGGGCGTGCTGGGCGGCATTGGTCTCGCGGCGCTGGCGGGCGGCTTGCTGACGCTGGTGTGGATCCCGGCGCACCCGAGCGTGTTCGACATCGGCTGGCGCATGGCCTTGTGCGGCATCGGTTTCGGCTTTTTCCAGGCGCCCAATCTGAAGGCCATCATGGGCAGCGCGCCGCCCGAGCGGGCCGGCGGCGCCAGCGGCGTGGTGGCCACCTCGCGCCTGATCGGCCAGGCGACGGGTGCGGCGCTGGTCGCGTACTGCTTCACGGTTTCCGCCAGCCGGGGCACGACGTATGCGCTGTGCCTGGCGGCAGGGTTCGCCGCCGTGGCCAGCATCGCCAGCTTTGCGCGCCTGGCGGTGGCGCAGCCGGCGTGGCTGGCCGGCAAGCGCGATTGATTTATCACAAGAATCAGACGTCGATGGCCTTGTCCGAGTGCATGCGCTTGCGCAATTCGAACTTCTGGATCTTGCCCGTCGACGTGCGGGGCAGGGGACCGAAATAAATGGCTTTCGGCACCTTGAAGCCCGCCAGGTTGTTCTTGCAGAAGGCGATCAATTCCGCTTCCGTCACCGTCGCCCCTTCGCGCAGTTCGACGAACGCGCACGGCGTTTCGCCCCATTTTTCGTCCGGCTGGGCGATGACGGCGGCGGCCAGCACTTGCGGGTGGTGGTACAAGGCATCTTCCACTTCCACGCTGGAAATGTTCTCTCCGCCGGAAATGATGATGTCCTTGCTGCGGTCCTTCAGCTTGATGTAGCCGTCCGGATACATGACGCCGAGGTCGCCCGTGTGGAACCAGCCGCCCGCGAACGCTTCCTGCGTCGCCTTTTCATTTTTTAAGTAACCCTTCATGCAGATGTTGCCGCGGAACATGATCTCGCCGATCTGTTCGCCGTCGGCCGCCACGGGTTGCATGGTTTCCGGGTCGAGCACGGCCACGGCGCTTTGCAAGTGGTAGCGCACGCCCTGGCGCGATTTGAGTACGGCGCGCTCTTCCTGGCTCAGGGCGGCCCACTCGTCCTGCTCGGCGCAGATGGCGGCCGGGCCATACACTTCCGTCAAGCCATACGAGTGGATCAAATCAAAACCCATGGCTTCGATCTTCGCCACCATGGCCGCCGGCGGCGGCGCGCCGGCCACCATGCCGCGCACGGTCCAGTCGATACCGTCGCGCCAGTTGGCGGGCGCGTTGGCCAGCGCCGCATGCACGATGGGCGCGGCGCAATAGTGGGTGATGCGCAATTCGCGCATCAGGTCGAACACGAGTTTCGGCTCGAACTTGCGCAGGCACACGTTGACGCCCGCGCGCGCGGCCACGGTCCACGGGAAGCACCAGCCATTGCAGTGGAACATCGGCAAGGTCCACAGGTAGACGGCGTGCTTGGGCATGTCCCATTCCAGGATGTTCGACAGGGCATTCAGGGCCGCGCCCCGGTGGTGGTAGACGACGCCTTTCGGGTCGCCCGTGGTGCCGGACGTGTAGTTGAGGGCGATGGCGTCCCACTCATCGGCGGGCGGCTGCCAGTCGTACTCGGGGTCGCCGCTGGCCAGCAAGGCTTCGTAGTCGAGGTCGGAAAACGCGTCCACTTCCGGTCCCAGCAAGTCATTGACCTGGATCACGCGCAAGCCGGGAATCTGCGCCGCCATCTGGCGCGCCAGTTCGGCAAATTCCGTGTCGGCCAGCAAGACTTTCGCCTGGCCATGGCGCAGCATGAAGGTCAGCGAGGCCAGGTCGAGGCGGATATTCAGGGCGTTGAGCACGGCGCCGGCCATGGGGACGCCAAAGCTCGCTTCCACCATGGCGGGCGTGTTCGGCAGCATCACGGCGACCGTATCGCCCGTGCCCACGCCCAGTTTGATCAGGCCGGAGGCCAGGCGGCGCGTGCGCGCATACGTTTCGCGCCAGGTCTGGCGGATGGCGCCATGTGCAATTGCCAGGCGATTGCCATATACTGCGGCTGCCCTGGCGATATAGTCGAGCGGGGTGAGGGCGGCGTAGTTGGCGCTGTTTTTGCCGAGGCCGGTGTTGAAATCAGCAGTCATGCTTGTCTCCTGTTAAATAAAATTCTGTAGCTCCCTGTTTCGGGATTGATACCGGTGAGCATAGCACCGGCGCTGGAAAATCACTGTCATCTTAGTGACAGGTCTGAAGGATGGAATGGATAGCAACGATAGTGTAGACCTTGCAATGCCGGAACTCGACAGCCACGACTGGTTCGCGGCCCTCGATGCGCGGCATCAGACCCTGTTGCGCGCCGGCAGCGTGCTGCGGCATTACGAGGCGGGCGCCTTCGTCACGCGGCGCGGCGAGCCGTCGGCGCACTGGATCGGCGTGCACACGGGCTTGATCAAGCTGGCCGTCTACAACGCCGATGGGCGCGGCGCCACGTTTTCCGGCGTGCCGGCCGGCGGCTGGTGCGGCGAGGGCAGCGTGCTCAAGCGCGAGCTGCGCCGCTACGACGTGGTGGCCGTGCGCGCCGCCGACATCATCCTGGTGCCCGTGGATCTGTTTCATCTGTTGCTGGCCGAGAGCCTTTCCTTCAATGCCTTCGTCATCCGCCAGCTGAACGAGCGCATGGGCCAATTCATCGCCACCATCCAGAACCAGCGCCTGCTGGCCGTCGATGCGCAGGTGGCGCAAGCGATCGCGCAGCTGTTCCACCCCATGTTATACCCGCGCACTTCCCGCGTGCTTGAGCTGTCGCAGGAAGAAATCGGCTTGTTGACGGGTATTTCGCGCCAGCGCGTGAACCAGGCGCTGGGCCATCTGGCCGAGCTGAACCTGATCAGCATCGCGTACCAATCCATCCGCGTGGTCGACCTCGACGGCTTGCGCCGCTATGGCGTGGCGTCGCTGTGATGACAGACTGGGCGCGCGATGTGTGGCATGCTGGCGGCTGGCTTATGACATTGAATTGACGCATGGCACTCGTTTCTGATCATCCTCTGCACTTGCTGGGCTTGCGCTTTCCGCTCCGGCTGCGCGTTACCGTGCGCCAGGGTTTTGTCACCTTGCATAATGAAATCGCCACCAAGAAACTGGCCAGCGGCGACAGCTTCGTCGTGCCCGCCTTCTTGCGCTTCGCCTGCGACGTGATGCCGGGACGGGGCAAGCCGGCCGTCTTCACCCTGGCGCTGGAAGGCGATGAGCCCGAAGGCGGCCACGGCGGCGGCAAGCGCTGGAGCCAGGCGCTGGCGCAGCATATCTTTGATACGCCGCAAGGAAAATGGACGGCGGCGCGTCTGGCGGCCCTGTGGCAAGTGACGCCGCACAAGGCGCGGGCGCGCCTGTTTGCCGAGGGCGAGGCATTGCTCAGCCTGGTGCGCGAACAGCGTCTGGCGCACGCGCTGCACACGGCGGCGCAAGCGGACGCCGAGGGCGGGCACGGCGAGCGCGACCTGGCGCAAGTGGCGGCCGGCTCAGGCTTTGCCTCGATCCCCGCGTTTTGCGACGCCTGCGTGGACGTGGCGGGCGTGCGCCCCAGCCTGTTCCTGCGGGGCCAGGCGCCCGGATAGCCAGACTCCGTTATAATCGGGGCCATGGGATCTTTATTGAAACGCAAACAGTGGCATATGTGGTTCGCCTGCCTGGCGATACTGCTCAATGCGCTGTCGCCGTCCCTGTCGTATGCGTTTGCCTCGCGGCATGCGAACGCGAACAATGCTGCCGTCGAGATCTGCTCGGCCAGCGGCGCCGTCTACACGCAAGCGGACCTGGCGCCGGCCATCAAGTCCACCACCGATTCCGTGCTGCACCACATCGAGCATTGCCCGTTCTGCATGAGCCATGCGGGCAGCGTGGGCTTGCCGCCGTCCTCATCCTCGCCGCTGGCCGTCATCGCGGGCCACGACCACTATCCGCCATTGTTTTACCAGGCACCGAAAGCGCCGTTCGCATGGCTGGCCGCCAGCCCGCGCGGCCCGCCTCTGGCTGCCTGAATACACCAGTCACGCTTTCCACGTCTTAACTGTATCCACTACGCCCATCGGGCCAGAATGCCATGAAACGTCGTTTATTCCTTCTCGCCGGCACGGCGGGATTGCTCACGCTTGCCGCTTGCGAACAAGCACCGAAACCCCATTACAACGGCCTCGACCTGACGGGAGGCGATTACAAGCCCGACTTCAAATTGAGCGGCCCCGACGGCAAGGTCTACACCCTGGCCGACTTCAAGGGCAAGTATGTGATGGTCTTCTTTGGCTTCACGCAATGCCCGGACGTGTGCCCGACGGCCCTGTCGCGCGCGCTGGAAATCCGCCAGAAGCTGGGTGCCGATGCCGACAAGCTGCAAGTGCTCTTCATCAGCATCGACCCAGAGCGCGATACGCCCGAGCTGCTGGGCGAGTACATGCGCGCCTTCGACCCCAGCTTCCTCGGCTTGCGCACGGACCCGCAGGCGACGGCGCAGACGGCCTTCAATTACAAGGTCTTCTACCGCCGCGTGCCCAGCGGCAGCTCGTACACGATGGACCACACGGCCATCAGTTATGTGCTCGATAACGAGGGGCGCATGCGCCTGGGCTTGAAGCACCAGTTGACGGGCGACGAGTGCGTGCAAGACATCAAGACCTTGATGAAATCGAAATACACCTTGTAACTATCACGAAAGGAATAATCATGACCCATCTGAAAACCCTGCTGGCCGCGGCCCTGACCGTGCTGTCCTTCTCCGCCGCTGCCCAGACTTCCGTGCAGATCACCGACCCGTGGGTGCGCGCCACCGTGCCGCAGCAGAAAGCCACGGGCGCCTTCATGCAGATCACGGCGCCGAAAGCCATGCGCTTGCTGGAAGTGCGCTCGCCCGTGGCGGGCGTGGCGGAAATCCATGAAATGAGCATGACGGACAATATGATGCGCATGCGCCAGGTCAAGGAAATCGCCTTGCCAGCCGGCAAAGCCGTCGAATTGAAGCCGGGCGGCTACCACGTGATGCTGCTGGAACTCAAAGGGCAGGTGAAGGCGGGCGACAAGATCCCGCTGACCCTGGTCGTCGAAGGCGAGGACAAGCGCCGCGAAACCATCGAAGTCAATGCCGTGGCCCGTCCGCTGGGCGCCGCCTCGGCCCCGATGCCGGCGATGAAGCACTAAGCTACGGCAATGCCCTTGCAAAGCCCGGTACGCCGGGCTTTTTTGCGTCCGCCTGAAAGTTAAACGGCTGTTTGATATAATTCCGTACGATATTAAACAGTTGTTTAAATGATGGGAATGGCATGACGGAAGATAAAGAAAACGAACCGGCGCGCGCACGCATCCTGCAGGCGGCGGTGCAGCTGTTTGCCGACGAAGGCTACCGGCTCGCGTCCGTGCGCCGGATTTGCGAAGCGGCCCACGTCAACGTGGCGATGGTCAATTATTATTTTCATGGCAAGGAAGAGCTGTACCTGGCCGCCTTCGACCATGCGCGCGCGCTGGCGCGTGCCTCGGCCGCTGCCGCGGCGGATGCCGGCCCTGTGGTGGCCGTGGCACCCGTGGAACAGCTGCGCCTGGCGATACAATCGATGGTATTCGACATGCTGCGCCCGGGACCGTCTTCGCTGTTCAGCCGCCTGGTGGCACGCGAACTGATCGAACCGACGGCCGCCATCCACATGCTGGCAGACCGCGATGTGCGCGCGCACCATGTGCTGTTCACTAGCTTGATCCGTGGCGTGGTGGGACAGGCCATGCCGGCGGATGTGGTGCAGAAATGCGTGTTCAGCGTGATCGGCCAGGCCGTGTTCTACGCCCGGTCGCGCATCGTGCATGAATTGGTGGCGCCGGAAATCACCTATGACGAGGCGGGCACCGCCAGCATTGCGCAGCATGTCGCCGCGTTCTCGCTGGCAGCCCTTGATGGCATGCGCCTTCAATATGCCGTGCAGGCGGGCGCATGAAGGCGCGCAACCTGACCCTGGTGCTGGCCGGGCTGGCCATGCTGGGTCCGTTCGCCACGGATACCTTTTTGCCATCGTTTCCCGCGATCGGCACGCATTTCGACGTCAGCAGCGTGCTGGTGCAGCAGACCCTGAGCGTCTACCTGGCCGCCTATGCCTTCATGACCTTGTTCTACGGCACCTTGTGCGACTCGTTCGGCCGCCGTCCCGTGATCCTGGCCTCCTTGCTGATCTTTGCCGCCGGCTCCATCGGCGCCGCGTTCGCGCCCAGCTTTGGCTGGCTGCTGTTCTTCCGCGGCATGCAGGGCGCCTCGGCTGGAGCGGGCAGGGTGATCGGGCAAGCCATCGTGCGCGACAGTTTAGCTGGCGCGGCCGCGCAAAAGATGCTGGCCAACATCATGATGGTGTTCGGCATCGCGCCCGCCATCGCCCCCATCATCGGCGGCTGGCTGCACGTGGCCTACGGCTGGCAATCGACGTTCGTGTTCACGTTTTCCGTCACCGTGCTGCTGGCGCTCGCTTGCCTGAAAGGCTTGCCGGAAAGTCTGGCCGTCGAGCAACGCCAACCCTTCCACCCAGGCAACATCGCGCGCAATTACTGGCTGGCCTTGCGCCACCGGGCGTTCCTGCTGCGTTCGCTGGCCGTGGCCTTCGCCTTTGGCGGCTTTGCCCTGTACATTGCCTCGGCCCCGCATTTCATCCTGGAATTGCTGCATCTGCCGGAAACTGCGTTTGGCTGGATGTTCATCCCCATGGTGGCGGGCCTGGTGCTGGGCTCGGCGCTGTCGGGCAAGCTGGCCCATGTGGTGAAAAGTACCGTGCTGGTGCGCTGGGGCTTGCTGGCCATGGCGGCCACGGGCGCGCTCAATATTATCTACAACCACTGGTTCGCCGCCAGCATCCCGTTCGCCGTCGTGCCCGTGATGCTGTACGCGTTCGGCATGTCGCTGGCCTTGCCGGGCATGACCATGTCGACGCTCGACATTTTCCCGCAGATGCGGGGCCTGGCCGCGTCTTTGCAGAACTTCGTGCAAATGCTGGTGTTTGCGCTGGTGTCCGGTTTTGTCGCACCTTTGCTGTTCGACAGCGCTTTTAAATTGGCGCTGGGACAGGCCTCGGCCGTGGCGCTGGCCGCCGCGTTCTGGTGGCTGGGCAGCCGCCAAGGGGCGGGGCAGGGCGCAACTGCACTTATCAAAACGACATGAGCGACCTTCAAAAAAAGTGGCATGCTTCCTGCTTTGTTACACTGTGACAATCAGACCCCCGCTGCGGGCAGCACAGTACGCGCGCGGGTCTAAGCAGTTTTGCAACTTTACCTTTGGCTATCATGCACTTGATTAACTCCAGTTTGAACCACGCCTTGCGCGTGCCGCTGGCTGCGGAAATCCACTCGCGGCCGTTTTTGCAGCTCGATGCCCCCGAGCTGATCACCCATCTTGCCGTCTATAAAGATGACAGCGCGGCGCCCGGTGCGTCGAATATGGCGGCCCAGCACGCCACGCTGGCGGCCCTGTGCACGCATTTCGGCGTCACGCCGCCAAACGCTGAAGCCAAGTATTTCTATTACGACTTTGGCCGCTTCCGCCTGAAATGGGAATGCCATACGGAATTTGCCACGTTTACCTTCGCCGAGCATCCGGGTGCGGCCTTGCCGCTGGAGCAGGCGTTTGAACGCATGCCCCTGGAACAGTTGCCGCAGCAATGGCTGGTGGGCTTGAAGGGCAAGCTGATGGTGGCGGCCCACGTGGTGCTGGAACAGGCGACTGAACCTGCCGAGATTTTCATGCAGGGCTTGTCGCGCGTGTTCGAGGGCAATACCCTGGCCGGCAGCAAGGTGCTGCAGGGCGGCGAATTGTGGACGGATTTCACCATCCAGTCCGACGGTTTCAGCCGTTTCGTCATCCGCGACGCGGGCATGCGCTCGCAGCAGTCAGGCCGTCTGGTGCAGCGCGTGCTGGAAATCGAAACCTACCGCATGATGGCCTTGTTGGGCTTGCCTTACGCCATGCAGGCGGCGCCATCCTTGAATGCCATCGAGAACGAACTGGCCACCCTGGCCGCCGCCATGGTCGACACGGACGACGCGCCGGGCCTGGTCAAGGCTGACGAGGGCGTGGCCGAGCAAACCTTGCTCGACCGCATCACGCGCCTGGCGGCCCGCATAGAAAAGCTGTCGCTCGACAATAGCTACCGTTTTTCTGCCTCGAAAGCCTATATGGGCCTCGTCAAGGCGCGCATCGACGAGTTGCGCGAAGTGCGCATCGAGGGCATTCCGACGGTCGAGGAATTCATGGACCGCCGTTTGACGCCCGCCATGAACACGTGCGAAGCGATGGCCAGCCGCCAGGAAGCGATGGCGCAGCGCATTGCCAACACGAACGATTTGCTGCGCACGCGCGTGGGCATCGTGCAGGAGTTGCAAAACCGGCAAATCCTGCAATCGATGAACGCCCGCGCGGCGCAGCAGCTGCGCTTGCAGCAAGCGGTGGAAGGCTTGTCCGTGGCCGCCATTTCGTATTACGTGATCGGCCTGTTCAGCTACACGGGCAAGGCGGCCAAGGTAATGGGCTTGCCCGTGAATCCGGAAATCCTCGTCGGCGCCCTGGTGCCGTTCGTGGCGGCCGCCGTCTGGCTGGGCTTGCGCCGCATGCACCACAAGCTGCACGCGGACTGAGCCGTGTAAGCACCTTGGCGGCTCCGGCGGCGCGTACGCCGCGCGTCGCCAATTTTTGCTATCGTGCTGGCCTCATTGTTTGCTACAAGGAAATCAGCGTGCTTGCCAAGGTTGGAGATATCTATAGTGTGTTTTCGCACAGGCTGCAGCAGTATGTGGCTTGCCAGGTCACGGCCATCGACGATGCGGCGTCCGGCAGCCCCCCGCTGGCCGCCATTTTGCAGCTGGACTGGACGGGCGATGCCTTGCCCGATGCGCACGCCGTGCAGGCGATGCGCCCGCTGGTGTGCGATTACTATTTCTGGAACAGGCGTCACGACCACAGCTTTGCCAGCGCGAAGGTGCCGCGCCATTACAGCCTGGTGGCCAATGTCGCGCCGCTGGTCGAGACGGCAGTGAAAAGCTACAGCGGCGGCTGGCACATGGGCGACAGTGTGTACCGCCAGCGCCGCTGGGAGCAGGTCGACCCGGCCAGGCGCCAGCGCTTCAAGGCGGCATCGAGCGAGGAAGTGATGGTCGGCGGCCAGGCCGTGCGCCAGAAGACAAGCCGCATCGGCGACGACATCCTGCAGGCGCTCGGCGACCTGTCCGAACTGGACCAGCTGCCTTGCCTGACGACCATCGAGACGCGCCACGGCAGCGCGGCGCTGGCCGCCTACATCAACGGCAACCCCATCATCAACGAAGTGCAGTGGCAATCCTCGACGGAGGGCGAACTCGACTTGCGCAACAGCAATGTCAGCCGCCTCGTCGTGCATGGCGCAGGCTTGCGCTCGCTGCGCCTGAACGAGGGTTTGAGCACCCTGATACTGAATGGCGCGCCGTCGTCCGCGCTGCGTATCGACGACCCGCATGCGGGGCGCTTCCTGCGCCTGCAGTTGTCCGGCGCCCTGGCGCCATTCCATGGCCTCGACCAGCTGGCGCGCCTGTCGCTGAGCGCCATGCCGGCTGTGGATTTCAACATGGTGGCGCAGCGTTTCCCCTTGCTGACGGACCTGACCGTGTGGGGCAAGCCGGGGCTGGCGTCAAACGTGGCCAGCATCGCCAGACTGGACCGTTTGCGCTCCTTCACCGCGTATGAACTGTTCGGCTACGGTGCCGACGACTTCCCCGCGCCGGCGCAGTTGCCGGCCTTGTCCAGCCTGTGCCTGGCCAGCCTGCCGGCCGACGCCGCCAAGGCCATCAAGGCACGCTACAAGAAGGCGGCGGCGCTGGGCCTGGACTTGTCCGTGACGCGGCCGCGCAAGCCGGAGTGGCTGGCGGAAAACCTGCATAACGCGTTCCGCGACTGGGATGGCCGCGCACATATTTCGGCGGCGTATGCCAAAAAGGCCGCGCAGGCGTACAAGAAGCTGCTGGCCACGGCGCGCACGCTCGATGGGGTGAACGATGCCGGGACGGCGCAAGCCATGGCGCAAGAGATGGTCACCGCCTATGTCGGCGTATTCAACCAGATCGAGCGGCGTTCCAGCGTCATCGAGACGGTGGAGCGCGATGAAATCTATGTGGCGCTGGAGCAGGTGCTGGCGCAGGTGCCGCTGCCGGATGTCGCTGCGCTGTACGCCTTGTTCGACCGCCTGCGCGATTTTTAGTCAGATATGCGCTAGAAAAAAAGTTCTAGACATGGCGTTCTAGAATAGGTATTCTAGCGGCATGTTAAAAAATACCTCCACTCCCCATCCCACGGCCGCCGAACTGGATCTGCTGCGCATCCTGTGGCAGCGCGGTCCGTCCGACGCGCGCGCCGTGTACGACGCCCTGGCCGCCGAGCGTGCCGACGCCAGTTACGCCACCGTGCTGCGCCAGTTGCAATTGATGCATGGCAAGGGCTTGCTGAGCCGCGATGAAAGCCAGCGGCCGCAGCTGTATGCGGCCGTCGAAGCGCAGGAAAAGCTGCAAACGAGTCTGCTCAAGGACTTGATCGGCAAGGTGTTTTCCGGTTCCGGCAAGGCGCTCGTGCTGACGGCGCTGCGCGAGCACGTGAGCGACGCGGAACGCCTGGAAATTGAAAAAATCCTGCGCAGCAAGGATGGCAAACAGCCATGAACGTGGACCTGCGCCTGGGCATCGAGTTGGGCAAGCTGGTCCCTGCGCTGGGCTGGGTCTTGCTGTATTTCGTCTGGCAGGGCTTGATCGTCGGTGCCGTCTCCGCCGTGCTGCTCTGGCTGCTGCGCCACGCCAGCGCGCGCTGGCGCTATGCCGTCTGCGCGCTGGCGCTGCTGCTGTGTGTGTGTATTCCTTTTGTGCACCTGCTGTCCCTGCTGTCTGGCATATCTCCTGCCCAACTGCCGCTGGCCGCGCCGCCCGCCTGGCGCGCCGCGCTGCAAGCGTGGATGCCGGCCCTGGTGCTGGCCTGGAGCGCCGGTGTCGCCCTGATGAGCTTGCGCCTGTGCCTTGGCCTGGCTTGGGTCGGCAAGCTGCGCCGCCAGGCAGTGGCCGCGCCCGCCATCTGGCAGGCGCGCCTCGATGCGCTGGCGCAGCGCATGGGCTTGCACGGCAGTCGGAAAGTGCCGCTGAAGCTGCACGGGGGATTGTCCAGCCCCGTCACGGTGGGTTTCTGGCGCCCCGTCATCCTGCTGCCGGCCGCCTTGCTGAGCGGCATGCCCGTCGCCTTGCTCGAAGCCTTGCTGGCGCATGAACTGGCGCACGTGCGGCGCTGGGATTACCTGGTCAACCTGCTGCAAAGCGTGGCGGAGGCGCTGCTGTTTTTTCACCCCGTCGTCTGGTGGCTGTCGGCGCGCATGCGGGCCGAACGGGAGCAGGTGGCCGACGCGCTGGCCGCGCAAGCGCTGCAAGACCCGCAGCAACTGGCCACGGCGCTGCATGCCTTGTCCCTGCACGCTGCCGCGCCGCAACATGCCGGCTTGCTGATGTCGGCCCGGGGCGGGGCGCTGCTGACGCGCATCGAACGCCTGATGGCGCCGGGCCCCGATTCGGGCGGCTGGAAACTGGCCGTGCCCGCCTTGCTGCTGGCCTGCGCCACCCTGCTGCTGCAGGTGCAGGGCAAGCCCGCCGTCAGCGGGACGATCCTGGCCGACGCTGCCTTCGCCATGCTGGACTTGCCCGTCAGCGCGAAACACATGCTGGTATTTGACGACAGCACGGGCCAGGTGCTGATGGCGAAAGATGCGGACGCCGTCGTGCCCATCGCCTCGATCACCAAGCTGATGACGGCCATGGTGGTGCTGGACGCGGGCCTGGCCCCGGATGAACAGCTGCGCATCGTGCGCGCCGATGGCGATGCATCCTTGCAGCGCCACAGCCTGCTTGCCGATGGCGTGGCCGTGTCGCGCGGCGCGCTGTTGCAACTGGCGCTGCTGCCATCCGAAAACCGCGCCGCCGCCGCGCTGGCGCGCACTTATCCCGGCGGCAACGCGGCTTTTCAGCAAGCCTTGCAGGCGAAGATACGCCACCTGGGCTTGCGCCGCACCAACCTGACGGACCCGGTCGGCAGTTCGCCCGCGAATACGTCGACGGCCAGCGAGGTGGCCAGGATCGTCGCGGCGGCCGCGCGCTATCAGGACATTGCGCGCATCACCAGCCACCCGCAAGCGAGCGTGGCCGTCAATGGCAAGGTCCGCACCCTGCGCAACACCAACCCGCTCGTCGGCGGCAAGGGCTGGGACATTTTATTGTCGAAGACGGGCAGCAGCCACGCGGCGGGCAGCTGCCTGACCATGCGCATGCGCAGCGGCGGCAAGCACGTCACCGTGGTGCTGCTCGATGCCGACGGCGCGCAGCGGCGCTCGCTAGACGCCGGACACATCCGCGACACCCTGGCCGGGAGCCCAGGCCGCATGCATTGATACCCCCCCCCGGGCGCGCCAGTGCGGGCGCCCATCTTTTTTACACTCTGGAGATGAAGATGACACTATTGGCGAAGTTGATGCTGGCTACGGTTGCGACCATGGCGGCAGGCACGGTGCAGGCGAAGACCCCCGCGCCGGTGCAGGATAAACCGGTTAATTGCGACAATTGCAAGGAATGGAACGCGCCCGTCAAGCCGTTCAATATCTATGGCAATAGCTGGTATGTGGGCACGGCGGGCTTGTCCGCCGTGCTGGTGACGAGTCCGCAGGGCCATATCCTGCTCGACGGCGCGCTGCCGCAATCGGCGCCCTTGATCATCGACAATATCAAGGCGCTGGGCTTTCGCATCGAGGATGTGAAATATATCCTCAATTCGCACGCCCATTGGGACCATGCGGGCGGCATCGCCGCGCTGCAACGGGCCAGCGGCGCCACCGTGATGGCCAGCGCCTCGGGCGCCCTGGGGCTGCAAAGCGGCACGAATGGCAAGGATGACCCGCAATACCAGGCCAATCCCGTCGTGCATGTGGCCAAGGTGCGCAAGGTCAGCCTGGTGGGCGAGGGCGATACCGTCAAGGTGGGTCCTTTGGCGCTGACAGCCCACATGACGCCGGGCCACACGCCCGGCGGCACGACGTGGACGTGGACCTCGTGCGAAGGCCAGCGCTGCCTGGACGTGGTGTATGCGGACAGCCTGAACCCGTATGCGAGCGGCGATTTCCGCTACACAGGCAAAGGCAAGGGCAAGGGAGGTTCGCCAGATATTTCGGCTTCGTTCGAAGCGAGCATCGCCAAGGTGGCCGCCTTGCCATGCGACATCATCATTCCCGTGCATCCGGGTACGACGGACGTGCTGGGCAAGGCCGCCAGGCGCAGCGGCACGGACAATCCCCTGATCGACGCCAGCGCCTGCCGCGCCTATGCGGCCGAAGCGGGCGGCTTGCTGGCCAAGCGCCTGGCGAAGGAACGGGACGTCGCCTTGCCTCTTGACGCGAAGGGCGCTGCGCACGCGCACTAAGCCGTTTTTACTGTGCCGCCTGCCGCTGTTTTTGCAGGCGTTTGACGAACACCGTCATTTCCTTGACGGCTTGCAAGTCGCCTTGCTGCTGGGCCACCGTCACGCCCGTGGTCCAGGCGGCTTGCGCTTCGTCCAGCCGTCCCAGCTGGTGCAAGGCCTTGCCCAGCAGTTTCCAGGCGGCGGAATAGCCGGGCTGCTGCGCGGTGGCTTGCGCCAGGTGCAGGGCCGCTTGCTCGGCGTCATGGTCTTTCAGGCAGGCATCGCCCAGGCCAAAGCGCAGCAGGGCGTTGTCGCGCCCCTGCGCCAGCAGTTTTTCAAGTTGTTCACGCAGCATTTTCGCCTCACCTTAATATGCAAGTTAATTCTTGCATATTAGCGCTTGGGCGTGCAAGAAACAAGCCGGCATGCCATTCTCTTGCGGGCGCTGTTCCACCCGCGCCGCATTATGATAATATAAATGAGAATTATTCTCATATGGGGTATGGCGTGGTATCGACTGCCTGGACGCGGCAACTGTCTTCCGAACTGACCTTGTCGGCCGGTTCCGTGCTGTCGCCCACTCCCATCACCGTCAATACGCCCGTGTTCGAGGGTTTGCAAGTCATCGTCTCGCTGAACGGCAAGTTGAGCGGCAGCGTGGATGGCCGTGCGCCGTTCGCCATCACCGATGCGGGCGTCTACCTGGTGCTGGCGCGGGGCCGCCACGAAGGCTGCGACCGCTTTGCGGCGAATACCTTGCAGCGCTACGTGAAAGTGGGACTCGACGCGGGCCATGCGCAGCGCAGCGGCTTCGACCTGGAGCGTCTGGCCGTCACGGGCGGCCAGCAGCTGCACCGTGATGGCGTGCTGGTGATGCGCCAGGCGCTCACGCCGGCCCTGCGGGCCATCGCCACGCAGATCCTGATGTGCCCCTTCGACGGCGCCGTGCGCGACATGTACATGGCGGGCAAGGCGCTGGAGATGGCGGCCGTGGCCAGCGACCGGGTACTGGGACGGGCGCGGGGCGGCGCTGGCGGCGCCGATTTGAGCGCCTTCGAAATCGAGCGCCTGCAGCAGGCGCGCGAGCTGGCCGAGCAGCATTTCCAGCAGCCGCTGGGGTTGCCGGAAATAGCCAGATTAAGCGGCTTGAACGTGAAGAAGCTGACGGCCGGCTTTCGCCAGCTGTTTGGCGTCAGCGTGTTCGAGTACGTACAGGATTACCGTCTGCAGGAAGCCTATCGCATGCTCAGCGCGGGCGGCTATACGGTGACGCAGGTGGCGTGCTTTGTCGGCTATGCCATTCCGCATTTCTCCACCTTGTTTCGCCAGCGTTTCGGCATGCCGCCCAGCCAGCTGGCGCGTGCCTAAGTAACCCCCAATAAATTATTGTGATTTCTGACTGCCATAACCAGCGCTCTGCAAGGTGGCCGACGAGGCTTGCTCACTGCTAGCAGTGCCCGCACTGCGTCGCAGCGAGCGCCTTGCATAGCATCCGGTTCTGTTCGTTATAAATTCACACTAATTTCCCGAGGATTACTTAGCCGGCTGCATCTTTTCCGTCTTTCGTAAGGCGAAGGCCCGATAACGAAAGCAAGCGGAGCTTCCGGATTCTATGATGAATGATATTCATTCTCATTTAAAGCCTGGAAGGATTTACCGTATGTCACGTTCGCAGCCCCACCGTTTGCCGCGCCTTGTGCGCGTCGTTCCCCTTCCTCTCGTGCTGGTCCTGGCTTGCCGCGCCGCCTATGCCGCTGCAGCACCTGATGCGCCGCAAGCCATGCAAGGCGTGACGATCGAAGCGCAGCGCCTGAAAATCGCCACGCAAAGCACGACATCGAGCAAGACCGATACGGCGCTGATCGAAACGCCCGCCTCCGTTTCCGTCATCACGCGCGACCAGATGGATGCGCAGGGCATCCAGTCTGTCGGCGAGGCGCTGCGTTACTCGGCCGGCGTGCTGGCCAGTCCGTCGATGGCCGCGTCGCAGCGTTATGATCGTTTCGATAACGTCAAGATCCGCGGCTTCGACGTGGGCAGCAACGGCATGCTGCGCGACGGCTTGCGCGGCACCACCGTGCAAGCCTGGCCCAAGGTCGAGCCGTATGGCCTGGAAGCGGTGGAAGTGTTGCGGGGACCCAGTTCCGTGCTGTATGGCCAGAATTCGCCGGGCGGCATCGTCAATCAGATCAGCAAACAGCCGCTGTTCCAGCCCTACCGGGAATTGCAACTGCAGACGGGCAACTTCCACCGCAAGCAGGTGCAGGGCGATGTGAGTGGCCCCGTGGGCGAGGGCAGCGACTGGGCTTACCGCATGACGGGCTTGCTGCGCGATAGCGATTCGCAATTCACAGGCGTGCCGGACGACAAGGTGTATATCGCGCCCGCCCTGAGCTGGCGTCCCGGCGCGGCCACCAGCCTGACCTTGCTGGCCGACTACACGCGCGACAAGTTCGGTCCGCCCGCCGTGGTGGCGCCCATCCAGGGCACCCTGTTGCCGAACCGCCATGGCCGACTTCCCTACAACCAGATGCTCAACGAAAAGGGCCTGGACAATCACCGCGTGCAGTATTCGCTCGCCTATCTGCTGGAGCACCGCATCGACGACGTGTGGAGCGTCCATTCCAAGGCCCGCTACGGGCGGGTCAACCTGATCACGGAAACCATCCAGGGCCGCCTGCTGGCCGACCAGCGCACTTTGCGCCGCACGCCTTATTTCTTCGATATCGATGGCGAGAGCTGGTCGCTGGATAACAATGCCAAGGCCAGTTGGCGCAGCGGCGGCGCCGAATTCGAAACCCTGGTGGGCCTCGACTACCGCCACACGAAAGAGGATTATGTGCTCAATGGCGGTCCGGCCGGCGCCGAGATTGATATGTATCAGCCCGTCTATCTGGGCCATATGCTGCCCACGCCCGAGCGCTATGCCAGCACCGTGCAAAGCTCGGACCAGTACGGCCTGTACGCGCAGCAACAGATCAAGCTGGCGCGGCAATGGGTGCTCAGCGCGGGCGTGCGCAAGGATTGGTCGGACACGTCCACGCGCGACCGGCTGGACGGCGTCACGCCGCCGTCGCAAAAGGATGATGCGCTGACGTGGAAGGCGGGCGCCGTGTATCTGGCCGAGAATGGCCTGGCACCTTACGTCAGCCTGATGACCTCGTTCAACCCCGTGCTGGGCAACGATTTCTATGGCAAATCCTACGACCCCACCAAGGGCAAGCAGGCGGAAGTGGGCGTGAAATACCAGCCGCCCGGTTTCGACGGATTTTTCACGGCCTCCGTGTTTGACCTGCGCCAGGAAAACGTGCAGACCCTGGACCCGAACAACTCGCTGAACCGTTTGCAGACGGGCGAAATCAAATCGCATGGCGTGGAACTCGATGCGCTGGCCAATCTCACGCGCAATTTCAACGTGGCGGCCAACGTCACGTGGAACCGCCTGGAAGTGAGTAAAAGCAATAACGTCAATGAAGTGGGCAAGCGCCCCGTCGGCATGCCCGAAACCATGGCCAGCGTATGGGGCAAGTACAAACTGGTGCAAGGCCCGCTGGCGGGACTGGGCATCGGCCTGGGCTTGCGCTACACGGGCGCCACCAAGGCCGACTCCGCCAACCGTATCGACGTGCCGTCCTACCTGCTGACGGACCTGGCGCTGGACCTGGATCTGCTGCGGCTGTCGCCATCCCTGCGGGGCACGCAGCTGGCGCTGAACGTGACGAATCTGAGCAACAAGCATTACTACGATAGTTGTTCATCGAGCAATTGCAGCACGGGCGATGCGCGCCGCTTGCTGCTGACCGTCAAGCATGCGTGGTGATGCCATGAGAAAAATTGTATCCGTGCTGGCCGCCGCGCTGTTGTCCTGCATCAGTTTGTCAGTTGAAGCCGTCACCGTCACCGACCTGGCGGGACGCACGGTGAACGTACCCGGCCAGGTGCGGCGCATCGTGCTGGGTGAAGGCCGCCTGATCTACACCTTGTCCATGCTGGAAGGAAAAAATCCCTTTGCCCGCCTGGCGGGTTGGCAGGGCGATTTCCGTCATCTCGATGTGCAGGGCTACGCGGCCTACCGCAAGGTCTTCCCGCAAGCGGAGCGGGTGCCCCTGGTGGGCGCCACCTCGGCCGACAGTTTTAGCGTGGAAAAAGCCCTGTCCTTGCGGCCCGACCTGGCCATCCTGGCCCTGTCGGGCGGCCACGGCCCCGCGCCGGGCAGTGATGCCGTGCGCCAGCTGGAAGCGGCCGGCGTGCCCGTGATCTTTGTCGACTTCAGCAACCATCCGCTGGCCAATACCGTGCCCAGCATGCGCCTGATGGGCAAGGCGCTGGACCGCCAGGCGCAGGCCGCCGCCTTCATCGCCTTTTACGAAGAGCAAGTGGGTAAAGTCGCGCGCGCCGTGCAAGCGGCGCAGGCCAGGCCGGGCTTTCGCCGTCCCAGCATCTTCGTCGACATGCTGGCGGGCTTGCAGGGCTGTTGCGGTTCTCCCGGCACGGGCAATTTCGGCGAGATGATTGCCCTGGCCGGTGGCGAGAATATCGGCGCCGGCAAGATCCCCGGTCCCATCGGTACCCTGAACCCGGAATACATCCTGTCGCGCGATCCCGACGTGTATGTGGCGACGGGCGTGTTTGCCAGCGGACAGGGGGGCGTGACCCTCGGTTACCAGGCCACCTTGGCGCAGGCGCGCGGCAGCCTGCGTGCCGTGGCTTCGCGCACGGAAACGGCCCAGCTGAGCGCCGTGCGCGAAAAGAACGGCAGGCGTGCGCACGGTCTGTGGCATGTGTTCTATGACTCGCCCGAACACCTGGTGGCCGTGCAGGCGCTGGCCAAGTGGCTGCATCCGCAGCTGTTTGCGGACCTGGACCCGGTCCGCACGCGCCTGGAAATGTATCACCGTTTCATGCCGATTCCCGCCACGGGCGTACTGTTCGTGGACCTGCAGCCGTGAGCGCCGTGCTGACACAGGCGCTGCCTGCCATGGCGGCGGGCAGGGCGTACCGCCAGCGCCATGTGCGCCGCGTCCTGCTGGTGGGCGCGCTGCTGTGCGCGCTGGCCGTCTCGCTGGCGATAGACATCGCCACGGGGCCGTCCGGCATGGGCATGTCCCGCCTGTTCCAGGTGCTGCTGCAGCCCGATGGCGTGCCGCGCATGGAGCAGGTCATCGTGTGGGACGTGCGCCTGCCATATGCGCTGATGGCCGTGCTGGTGGGCGCCGCGCTGGCGCTGGCGGGCGCCGAGATGCAGACTATCCTCGTCAATCCGCTGGCCAGCCCGTTCACCCTCGGCGTGTCGGCCGCCGCCTCGTTCGGCGCCGCGCTGGCCATCGTCCTGAACTGGAGCTTGCCCGGGGTGCCGCCCCAGTACGTGGTGTCGGCGAATGCCTTCCTGTTCGCGTTTGCGTCCGTCGGCCTGCTGCACCTGCTGACGCGCTGGCGCGGCTTCGGCGTGGAAAGCCTGGTGCTGTTCGGCATTGCGCTGGTGTTTGCCTTCAATGCGCTGGTGGCGCTGCTGCAGTTTGTCGCCAGCCAGGACAGCTTGCAGCAGCTGGTGTTCTGGACCATGGGCAGCCTGTCGCGCTCTTCGTGGGACAAGATCGCCATCCTGGCCGCGGCGCTGGCCGTGATCGCGCCATGGGCCGTGCGCGACAGCTGGGCCATGACGGCGCTGACCATGGGCGAGGACCGCGCGCGCAGCTTCGGCGTCGATGTGCGCCGCCTGCGCATGCTGTCCCTGCTGCGTATCAGCCTGCTGTCGGCGCTGGCCGTGTCCTTTGTCGGCACCATCGGTTTCATCGGCCTGGTGGCGCCGCATATCGCGCGCCTGCTGGTGGGCGAGGACCACCGCCTGCTGTTGCCCGCGTCCGCGCTGGCCGGCGCGCTGATCCTGTCGCTGGCCTCGATTTGCAGCAAGACGCTGATCGACGGCGTGCTGATCCCCGTCGGCATCGTCACGGCGCTGGTCGGCATCCCGTTTTTCATGCTCATCGTCATGCGCCAGCGCGGAGGTGCGGCATGAGCGGCCTGCTGGTGCGCAATGCCTGCGTGGCGTATGGACGGCGCGACGTGCTGCGCGGCGTCAGCCTGCCGCCTTTGCTGCCGGGTAGCGTGACTGCCCTGATCGGCCCGAACGGGGCCGGCAAGTCGACCCTGTTGCGCGGCATCGCCGGCTTGCAATCGATGCAGGGCGCCGTGCTGCTCGATGGCGTGGACCTGGCCTGCGGGCCGCAGGCCCGGCGCGCGCAGAGCATGGTGTACCTGCCGCAAAGCCTGCCCTCGCGCACGCGGCTGGGCGTGTTCGAGGCTGTGCTCAGCGCCGCGATGGCGGGGCGCAGCGAAGGCTGGCTGGGCGCCAGGGTCGATGCGGCCGCCGTGGCCAGGGTGGAGGCCGTGCTGGCGCGCCTCGACTTGCTGCCCCTGGCCAGTCGCCAGGTCGAGGCGCTGTCGGGCGGCCAGCGCCAACTGGTGGGCCTGGCCCAGGCGCTGGTGCGCCAGCCGAGGGTGCTGCTGCTGGACGAGCCCACCAGCGCGCTGGACCTGTATCACCAGTTCCAGGTGATCGAGGCGATACGGCGCGCCACGCGCGAACATAGTTTGATTACCGTCATCGTCCTGCACGACATCAACCTGGCGCTGGGCTGTGCCGATCAGGTGATGGTGCTGCACGATGGCGTGCTGGCGGCGTCGGGCGCGCCGCATGCCGTGATTGACGCCGCCCTGATCGCGCGCGTCTACCGGGTACGGGCCACGGTACGCCAGCTCGATACGGCTGCCGTCGTCTGCGTGGAGGGAACATTGTGAGCGGCTGGCGCAATCTGTCGGCCTTGCTGGCGCCCGTGCGGGGCCGCTTGCTGGGCGCTGCTGCGCTGCAGGCGCTGGCCGCCCTGTGCGGCGTGCTGCCGTACATCGCCATGGCGCAACTGGGTGCCATGTTGTTGGCATCGGATGCTGATGCCGGCCGTGCCTGGAATGTGCTGTGGCTGGCACTGGCGGCGCTGTGCCTGCGTCAACTGGCGACGGCGCTGGGCCTGCACCTGACGCACCTGGCCGATGCACACTTGCAGTGCCAGTTGCGCCTGCAATTGGCGCGCCAGTTGTCCAGGGTGCCGCTGGGCTGGTACGCGGGCAGCAATGCGGCCAAGGTCAATGAAATCGTGCAGCGTGATGTGGCGGCGCTGCACCGCCTGGTGGCGCATGCGCCGTCCGACCTGGCCGCCGTGGTCGTCGCGCCCGTGGCATGCCTGGCCTGGCTGCTGCAGACGGACTGGCGCATGACGGCCGTCACCCTGGTCGCGCCAGCCCTGGCCTGGTGGCGCTACCGGGGCATGGCCGCGCCAGCCTTCCGTGCGGGACAGGCGCAGTTGCAGCGCACTGGCGGCGCACTGGCCGCTGCGATGGTGGAACTGGTGCAGGGCATGGCCGTCTTCAAGACGTATGCGCAGGAGACACTGCCGCAAGCACGCTTCCAAGCCGTGGCGGCGCGCCATGCGCGGCAGTTTTTGGCCTGGGTGCGGCGCTGGGGCGGCATGGGCGCGCTGGTCGATGTGCTGCTGTCGCCGCCCGTCGTGCTGGCTTTTGTCGTGAGTGGCGCCTGGCTGGGTGCGCAAACGGGGGCGATGGCGCCCGCGCAGATGCTGCCGTTTGCCTTGCTGGGCATGGCCTTGTGCGCGCCCGTGGCCGCGCTGGGGCACGGCGCCGATGACTTGAAGGGAGGTTTGGCGGCGGCGCGCAGGATCGGCGCCTTGCTGGCCGAGGCGCCGATGCCGCAGGCGCAGACGCCGTTGCTGCCTGCTGGCGACGATGTGCGTTTTGAACAGCTGCGGTTCGCCTACCCGGGCGGCGCCGACGTCTTGCACGGCATCGATTTATGCCTGCCTGCGGGCAGCGTGACAGCCCTGGTGGGGCCGTCGGGCGGCGGCAAGTCGACCCTGGCCATGCTGTTGCCGCGCCTGTGGGACGCGACGGGCGGCGCCGTGCGCATCGGCGGCGTCGACGTGCGCCAGATCGATCCCGCCGTGCTGTATGCGCGTGTGGGGTTTGTCTTGCAGCACACGCAAGTGCTGCGCCTGTCCGCGCGCGACAACATCCGCCTGGGGCGGCCGGAGGCCAGCGACGTCCAGCTGGAAGCGGCGGCGCGCGCCGCGCACATCCATGACCGCATCACGGCCTTGCCGCAAGGGTATGACACCTTGCTGGGCGAAGGCCTGGCGCTGTCGGGCGGCGAGGCGCAGCGCCTGGCGATCGCCCGCACTCTGCTGGCCGATCCGCGTATCGTCGTGCTGGACGAGGCGATGGCGGCCCTCGACCCCGAGTCGGAAGCGCTGGTGCAGGCTGGCCTGTCGGCCTTGCTGGCGGGACGCACGGTGCTGGTGGTGGCGCACCGGCTGCGCACCATCGTGCAGGCCGACCAGATCGCCTTGCTCGATGGCGGACGCCTGCGTGAGCTGGGCACGCATGCGCAGCTGCTGGCCGCGCGGGGCGCGTATGCGGCCCTATGGGAGGCGCAAAGCCGGGTTGGCGAGGTGACAGCATGATCGCCACCGTGCGTTTGCTGTTGCGCCTGCTTGATGGCGCGGCCGCCGGCAAGTTGCGCCTTGCGCTGGCGCTGATGGCGGCCAACAGTATCCTCGGTGCGCTGGCCCTGTGCATGCTGCTGCCGCTGCTGCGCGCCTGGCTGGCGCCGCAGCCGGGGCAAGCGCAAGGTGCATGGCTGCTACTGTTCCTGCTGCTGGCAGCGGCCAGCGCCGCGCTGCGCCATGTCACTCGATTGCAAGGCTATGCTGCCGGTGCCCACTGCGCGCATGCGCTGCACCGGCGGCTGGCCGATAAAATCGTGCGCCTGCCGCTGGCCTGGTGCACGCCGCGCCGCGCCGGCGATATGCGCCAGCTGGCCTCTGGCGGCGTGATGGCCGTGATGGGCGCGCCCGCGCACCTGCTGCAGCCCCTGTTTGATGCCGTGCTGGCGCCGCTGGTGCTAGGACTGCTCTGGCTGGCCGTCGACTGGCGCCTTGGTGCGGTGCTGCTGCTGGCCATGCCACCCTTGTTATTCGTGTATCGCTGGGCGCTGGCCTGTGGCAGCCGGGCCGAGACGGCGCTGGCGGCCAGCAGCGCCGAGGCGAATGGCCGCGTGCTGGAATATGTCGCGGCGCAACCCGTGCTGCGCGCCGCGGGCCGGTCCGCGTTGGGCAGCGCCATGCTGGAACAGTCGCTCAAGGAACAGCGCCAGGCGGAACGGCGTTCGCAGCATTTGCTGTTCCCCGCCGCCCTCGGTTTTACCGTGGCGGCGCAGCTGGCATATGCACTCTTGCTGGCTATCGGCTTGCACCAGGTGTTGGCTGGCGCACTTGATGTGCCGGCGCTGCTGGCGACATTGATCGTCGCCACCGTGCTGGCCGAGGCAATGGCCGCCGTCGTGCACACGGGCGCCGCCCTGCAACAAGTGGCCCACACCCTGCGCCAGTTTGATGGCGTGCTGGCGGAGCGGGAATTGCCCGTGCTGGCGTCGCCTTGCCGCGTGCCGGAACAGGACGCGCCAGCCGTCGAGGCGCGCCATGTCTGTGTGCGGCGCGATGGACGCCCCATCGTCGATGCCGTCTCGCTGGAGATTGCTCCGCGCTCCCTGACGGTGCTGGCGGGCGCCTCCGGCTCGGGCAAGACGACCTTGCTGCAATTGCTGTGCCGTCAGATGGATCCCGACAGCGGCGTGCTGCTGGCCAGCGGCGTCGATATGCGGACCAATGACGACGCCGCGCTGGCCCAACTGGCAACACCGATGTTCCAGCATGCCTGGCTGCTGCCGGCCAGCTTGCGCGACAATCTGAGCCTGGGCCGGCAGGTCCAGGCGCAGGATCTGCTGGCGGCCCTGTCGGCGGCTGGCCTGGCATCGCTGGCGCAGTCCATGCCGCAGGGCCTGGACACGGTGGTGGGCGAAGGCGGCTGGGCCTTGTCGGGTGGGGAGCGCCAGCGGCTGGCGTTCGCCCGCGCGTTGTTGAAACCCGCGCCCTTGATGCTGTTCGACGAACCGCTGTCGGCGCTAGACGCCATCAGCGAACGGCGCGCCATCGCCACCCTGGCCGGCCTGGCGCGCGCCCATGCCGTGGTGGTCGCCACGCACCGGCTGGCGATTGCCGCTCAGGCCGACCAGATCCTGGTGATGCAGACAGGGCGCATCGTCGAACGGGGCACGCATGCGCAATTGCTGCGGCAGGGCGGCGTGTACAGCGGCATGCAGCGCCAGGCGGGCCAGGCACCGGGATGGCACTTGGAGGGGTAGGTCTTTATTGAGAGTGAATTATCATTTATAATGCAATTCATTTGCATTTAATTCTCTTTCAGGAATCCCCATGTGCCTCTTTTTACAGCGCCCGATGGCGCTGCTGCTGGCCGCTGCCAGTCCGCTGGCACTGGCGGACGGACCCGCTGTGCAGGACGTCGTCACTGTCAGCGCCGAGCGCCAGCATTACCGTAGCCTGTCCGCCACGGGCGCCACCAAGACGGACGCTTTATTGATGGACTTGCCGCAAAGCGTGCGCGTGCTCACGGGCGACCTGCTGCGCGACGCGGGCGTGACGACTTTGGCGGGCGCGCTGGACCTGGCCAGCGGCATTGCCAGGCAAAGTCCGCTGGGCGGCTTGTGGGACAGCTACGCCATGCGCGGTTTCACGGGCGACCCGAATTTCGGCTCCGACTACATGGTCAACGGCTTCAGTTCCAGCCGCGGCTACAACGGCCTGCGCGACGGCGGCAATACGCAGAACGTGGAAGTGCTCAAAGGCCCCGCGTCGGCCCTGTACGGCCGGGGCGAGCCGGGCGGCACGGTGAACATCACGACGAAAAAGCCGAAATTCGCGCCCGAGTACGGCGCCGATGTATCGCTGGGCGGTTTTCAGACGCGCCGCGCCGCCCTGGACTTGACGGGACCGTTGAGCGAGACCGTCGCCTACCGCCTGAACGCCGCGCATGAGGAAGGGCACAGCTTCCGCGATACGGTGAAGGTCGAGCGCAGCCTGTTTTCGCCTTCGTTTCTCTGGCTGGCGGGCGAGCATACGACCGTGTCCTACGAGATCGAAGCCGTGCGCCAGCGCGCGCCGTTCGACCGGGGCGTAGTGGCGGTGAACGGCAAGCTGGGAGCCGTGCCTGTCTCGCGCTTCCTGGGCGAACCGGGCGACGGCCCCATGACGGTCAAGTCGCTGGGCCAGCAGCTGTTTATCCACCATGCGCTGTCCGATGACTGGACGCTGCAGGCGGGCGTTTCTTACCGCGACAGTGCATTGCGCGGCTATTCGACCGAGGCGAACAAGCTGCTGGCCGATGGCCGCACCCTGAACCGCCAGCGCCGCCACCGCGATTTCTCGGCCACCGACGTCTCCGCCCGCGTCGAGGTGCTGGGCAAGTTCAAAACGGGCGCGCTGGCGCACGAAGTGCTGGCCGGCGTGGATGCCTATCATTTCGACGACCATCGGGTGCAGTTGCGGCGCAATCCATCGGCCGCGAATGCCTATGCCATCGACATTTTCAATCCCGTGTATGGCGGCAAGGCCGCTCCGCTGGCCCTGTCCATCGATACGCAGGAAGGGCAACGGGCGCGCGGCCTGTATGCGCAAGATCAACTGGACCTGGGCGCGCAATGGAAGGCGCTGGTCGGCGTGCGCCACGATAGCTACACGCAGGATGTGGCGAACAATCGCCTGAATGTCAGCAGTCGCCAGTCGCTGTCGGCCACCAGCCCCCGCGCGGGGCTCGTCTATCAGCCATCGAAGGCATGGTCGCTGTACGCGAGCGCGGCGAAGGGCTTCAGGCCCAACAGCGGCATCAGCATCGCCAACCAGGCGTTCCCGGCCGAGCGCAGCCGTTCGTATGAGCTGGGCGCGAAGCTGGAAACGGGCAAGCTGACGGGCACCGTGGCTGTGTACGACATCCGCAAGCGCAATGTGCTGACGACCAATCCCGCCAACACGGACTTCGCCATCGCGGCGGGCGAGGTGGGCAGCCGGGGCCTGGAGCTGGACGTGTCGGGCGAACTGGGGCGCGGCTTGCGCGTCTCGGGCGCGTATGCCTACACCAGCGCCACCGTCACGCGCGGCGACAATACGATCGTGACGGGCAGCCGCTTCGCCAACGTGCCGCGCCACAGCGCCAACGTGATCGCCACGCAGCAGTTCGCCATCGGCACGGGCACGGCCAGCGTGGGCGGCGGCGTGCAGTATGTGGGCGAGCGCCTGGGCGACGTGGCCGTCAGCAGCCAATTTACCCTGCCGGCCTACACGACGGCCAGGTTGCTGGCGTCATATGCGCCCAACGCCAGACTGCGATTGGCCTTGAACTTGGAAAACCTGTTCAACCGCAGCTACTATGCGAGTTCCTACAGCCAGCTGTGGGTGGCGCCGGGGGCCGAGCGCACGCTGACCCTGAATGCCCATTACCGTTTTTAAGGGATGACGATGACCTTGACTACTCCCGCCACCCTGCGCACCCGCATCGCCGTCATCGACGTGCTGCGCGGCCTCGTCATGCTGATCATGCTGTTCGACCATGTGCGCGAGACCGTCTTTTTACACCATCAGGTCAGCGACCCGATGGATGCGGCCAGCGTCGATCCGGCCCTGTTCTTCACGCGCCTGGCCGCCCATGTCTGCGCGCCGATGTTCGTTTTCCTGACGGGCCTGTCGGCCTGGCTGTACGCGCATCCGGCCGCCGGTCCGCGCAGTGCCAGCGGCTTTTTGTTCAAGCGGGGCTTGCTGCTGGTGGTGCTGGAGCTGGTGTTCGTCAATTTTGCCTGGAGCGGCGCGTTTCCGCCCGCCGTGCTGTATCTGCAGGTGATCTGGGTCATCGGCCTGGCCATGATGGCGCTGGCCGTGCTGCACCAGCTGCCCTTGAAAGTGCTGGCGCTGCTGGGCGTGGCGATCATCGCGGGCCAGCATCTGCTCACGGGCTTGCGCGCGCAAGAGGGCAGCTTTGCATATTATCTGCTGACGGTGCTGCTGCAACGGGGATACCTGGTGGCGGACGGCGCCATGCGGATCAAGGTCAGCTATCCGCTGCTGCCGTGGATAGGCGTGATCGTGCTCGGCTATGCGGCCGGGCCCCTGTATGCACGCGAGTTTTCCACCGAAGCAAGGCGGCGCTGGCTGCTGGCGCTGGGCGCGGCCAGTTTGCTGCTGCTGGGTCTGCTGCGCGGTTTCAATCTGTATGGCGAAACCCTGCCGTGGGTGGCGGGCGACACGGCCGTGCGCACGGCCATGAGCGTGCTGAACTTCACGAAATATCCGCCGTCGCTGGACTTTTTGCTGTTCACGCTGGGCCTGGGGCTGCTGGGCCTGGCCTGGCTGGAAAGCGTCGATAACGGGTTCACGCGGGCTTGCGCCACCTTTGGCGGCGCGCCCATGTTCTATTACTTGCTGCACCTGTATTTACTCTTGATCATCGGCATCACCCTGACGGCCGTGCTGGGCGCCAATCACGGTGCCCGTTATGGCGTCGGGCACATCTGGCAAGTATGGCTGCTGGCCTTGCTGCTGATGCCCGTGCTGTACTTTCCCTGCCGCGCGTTTGCCAATTACAAACGCACCTCAACACAGGCCTGGGTGCGTTATTTCTGAGTCAAGCCTGTTCTATTTGCAGTACAGCCTGTCAATGCCGTGGCTGGACGCCAGGTAATGCCGCGTCTGCCACGCGATGGCCACGCGGTAGGCGCACGGCGGGTCCAGCGCCACGTTGACGGGAAAACCGCCATTGTTGCCCGATAAGTGGGGGCCGCCCGCGCCGCCGCGGAACAGATAATTGCTGGGCGGTGGCGGTGGCGTGAAACTGGCGGCCGGCAGCGGTGGCGGCGGGTGCTGGATGCCGTTGTTGTTGGAAATCGTGATAGTGAAAAAACGCAAATGCGGGTGGTCGATCGTGTACAGGATATGCACGAGGCCGCCCGCGATCGGGTTGCAGGCATTGCTGCGCAACTCTTCCAGGTCCAGCGCCACGATGACGGGCGAATTGTCGAAGACGATGGAGTCGAGCCCGTCCGTGGCCACCAGTGCCAGGGTATTTCCATCGCGCACCTCGAAGCCCATGCGGTAGCGGCGTATCGGTTCGCTTTCGGCCGCCGTCAGGCTGCGGCCCGCGTCGAGGATGGGCAAGCCGCCCGGCAGCTTGGCCGGATGCAGGCTGGTGATGGCGGGCGTATTCACGGTGAGCAAGTCGAACGTGCGCAGGAAGATATTCTGCTGCACGATGACGATGGCCGTCGTGCCGTCGCGCATGTCCACCGTGACTTGCTTGCCGTCCACCCGTATCCAGCCGCCCGGTTTCAAGTCGCCCGCGTCGACGATCACTTGCGCCGAGTCGGCCAGGCCCAGTCCATTCGTATAAAACACATAGCCGACGAGGGTGCCGAGCACTTGCGTCAACGGCACCAGGCTGGCGGGCGGCACCGTCGGAATGGCTGTCGGGTCGTCCGTGCCGCCGGGCCAGGACCATTCGCCGATGAGGAAACGGTATTCGAGTGGATTGGCGGGGATGGCGCTGTTGCGCAGCGGGCAATTGCCTTTCAATGTGACGCCGCCGGCGAACACGTACGAGGCGCCGGCGCCGCCCGCATAGCCTTGCGCGGAGAAGCCCGCCAGCGAGGGGAACGGGTGGATGTCGAACACTTCCACCTGCTGCCAGTGGGGCACGCCTTCCACGTCGGGCGGCAAGACATCTTTCGAACACAATTCCACGCAGAAACAGTGGCCCACGTTTTCGCGCCCCGGCTGGCGGCCGTTGGCTTGCGTTTCCGACAGGATGGTCACGCTGCCCAGCTGCGCCGTGAAATACACGTCGGGGCCGCTGGCAAATTCCACGTTGATGAACGGCGAGAACGGCGTCAGCGTGAAGTCGGACGTCAGGTAATCGATGCGGAAGCGCCCCGTGGCATCGGTGACGGCAACGCCCAGCGCATCGTCCTGCAGCCAGTCCGCGTCAAAGGCCCGCACGGTGGCGCCCGCGATCGGCGCGTGGGGCGCATCGCAGGTGCGCAGGCGGCCGCAGATGGTCCAGGCGCCGAAGCGGGCGCGCACCAGGCACCAGAAGCGTTGCGGCAGGCAATAGTCCCAGACGGCGACGAAATCGTTGTCGGCCTGGCGCCAGCGGGGCTGGAGGGTGGTGATGGAAAATTGCAGCGGCACGGGCTCTTTCGGCCCCGGTTTCAAATGCGGCACGGTGGGGCACAGGATGTCGACTTCGACGGCTTCGCCCTGGTAATCGCCTTCCAGTGTAAAACTGTAGTTGCCGTCGTCATCCGTGCGCGCCTCGGCCAGCAGGAAGGGGGCTTTCGCCTGCACTTCCTCGTCCGTGAGGATGGCGAAGGTTTCCTTGGCGCTGGCCACGGCCAGGGCCGTGACGTTTTGCGTGTCGCGCGGCCGGTACAGGCGCACGATCACGTGCGACAGCGGTTCCGGACACTCGGCACAGATCAAGCCGCACAGCTTGCCCCGCAGGATATAGGCCATGATGGTTCTCCAGCTCGGTTGGACAGTTGCGCCGCTCGCAATGGCGGCGCTGTTACCAAGCTAGCAAATGGATGGCCGATGGGTTTGATCCTGCTTAAACCTTGCGTGTTATTTGATGAGCGCCAATACCTCGCGGAAATGCGGATGTTTGCAGTCGCGCAACCATTCAAAGGCCAGCATTTCGACCGTCACCAGGTGCGCGCCCAGCTTGTCCAGGCGGGCCAGCGCCGCGTCGCGGCTGGCGGCCTGGCGCGAGCCGACGGCATCGATGGCGATGATGACGTCATACCCGAGTTCCAACAGGCCGATGGCCGTCTGCAGCATGCACACATGGGCTTCGCAACCGGTGACGACGATCTGTTTGCGTCCGGGCGGCAAGATCGCCTGCAAGCCGTCGGCACAGGCGCCGAAATGCGTCTTGTGCAAGGTGCGTTCGCACAGCGCGGCGATCTCTTCCACGTTCGGCCCCAGCCCCTGGCGGTTCTGTTCCGTGCCCAGCACGGGCACGCCGAGCAGGCGGGCAATCTTCGCCAGGCGCAGGTTTTGCGCCAGCACCAGGCCGGCGTCGTGGATGGCCGGCATCAAACGGCCTTGCAGGTCGACAATGACCAGTACGGCCTGGTTCGCATCCATCAGCATGGCGTTCTCCTTATTAGTATGTGGCGACAGTGTAGCGCGCATTCAGCTTGGCCAGCTGGGCACGGCCGTTTCGCCCATCAGGTAGGCATGATTGAGCTCGATGGCGCCGCGCAGGTAGTTCCACAGGGCGCTGACCCGGGCGATGTTGCGCCGCTCGCTGGGCGAAACCATCCAGAAGGCGCGCAGCAGGTCGATCTCGCCGTCGAGCACGGGCACCAGCTCGTTCGATTGCTGGGCCACGAAGCAGGGCAGGATCGCCAGCGCCTGGCCCGCGCGCGCCGCGTGGTACTGGGCGATCACGCTGGTGCTGCGGAATGCGCGCAGGGAATCGGGCGCCACGTTGTCCATATAGCGCAGCTCCGAACTGAAGACCAGGTCGTCCACGTAGCCGATGATGGGGTGCTGCGCCAGCTGCGCCACGCTGGTGATCTGCGCGTGGCGCGCCAGGTAGCCTGGCGTGGCGTATAGTTTCAGCCGGTAGTCGGACAGCTTCGTCACGACATACGGGCCGGACAGGGGCCGCTCGATGGAAATGGCCACGTCCGCCTCGCGCTTGGACAGGCTGACGAAACGGGGCACGGCGATCAGGTCCACGCTGATGTGCGGGTAGCGGCCGCAAAACTGCGCCAGGTGGGGCGCCAGCACGATGGCGCCGAAGCCCTCCGTGGCGCCCAGGCGCACCTGGCCCGACAGCAATCGGTTGTGTTCGCCCAACTCCTCGGTGGCGGCAAACACCGTGCTTTCCATGGTTTCCGCGTATTCCATCAGGCGGTGGCCCTCGGGCGTCAGCTGGTAGCCCACGTAGTTGCGGTCGAACAGCTGCGTGCCCACCTGCTCCTCGAACTTGCGCATGCGCCGCGACACGGTGGAATGGTCGATGCCCAGCTTTTTCGCCGCATCGACGAGTCCCGCGCTGCGCGTCAGTTCCAGGAAGACCCGTACATTGTCCCAATCGAGCATGGCTTATCCTCTTTGTGCATTTTTGCAAAGGAATTATGCATTAATTCCACTTGAACGCATATTTTTACACATGCAGAATGCATCTATACCTATAAGAAAACCCGTTCACCTGGAGACACGCATGAAAAAAACCGTTCTGGCCATGGGCGCGCTGGCGCTTTCCCTGTCTTTCACCGGCGCGCACGCGCAGATTTCCGATGGCGTCGTCAAGGTCGGCATCCTGACCGACATGTCCGGCCCGTATTCGGCCATGGGCGGGCGCGGCTCCGTCGTCGCCAGCCAGATGGCCGTCGAGGATTGCCTGAAAGCCGAATGCAAGGGCATGAAGATCGAAATCCTCTCGGCCGACCACCTGAACAAGGCTGATATTGCCGCCTCGAAGGCGCGCGAATGGCTGGACCGCGACAAGGTCGACGCCATCGCCGATCTGACCAACTCCTCGGTGGCCCTGTCCGTGCAAAAGCTGATGAAGGAGAAGGGCGGCATCGCCATGTTCAGCGGCCCGGCCACTGGGCGCCTGACGAACGAGGATTGCTCGCCGAACGGCTTCCACTGGATGTTCGACACGTATTCGCAGGCGGCCGGCACGGCGGCGGCGCTGACGAAACTGGGACAGAAATCCTGGTATTTCGTCACCGTCGATTACGCGTTCGGCCATTCGCTGGAAAAAGACGCCAGCGAAGTCGTCAAGCGCAACGGCGGCACGGTGCTGGGCGCCGTGCGCCATCCGCTGAACGCGTCCGATTTCTCGTCCTTCCTGGTGCAGGCGCAAGGGTCGAAAGCGCAGGTGATCGGCCTGGCCAACGGCGGGGCGGACACCGTCTCGGCCATCAAGCAGGCGCGCGAATTCCGCATCGGCAGCGGCAAGGACCAGCGCCTGGCCGCCTTGCTCGTGTTCCTGTCCGACGTGCACGCGCTGGGACTGGAAACGGCCCAGGGCCTCGTCTACGCGGACGGTTTTTACTGGGATTACGATGACCGCAGCCGCGCGTTCGCCAAGCGCTTCGAAGCGCTCAACAAGGGCGCCAAGCCGACCATGGTGCAGGCGGGCGTGTATTCGAGCGTCTACCACTACCTGAAATCGGTGGCGGCCGCGAAAAGCGACGACTCGAAGATCGTCGCCCAGAAAATGCGCGAGCTGCCCATCAAGGATGCCGTCATGAATAACGCCTCGATCCGCCCCGACGGCCGCGTCATCCACGATATGTACCTGGTGCAGGTCAAGACCCCGGCCGAATCGAAGGGCGCGTGGGACTACCTGAAAGTGCTGTCGACCATCCCCGCCGACCAGGCGTTCAAGCCGATGGATGGGGCGGCGTGCAATCTCGTTAAAAAATAACCACGGAGTCTCGAACCATGAACCAAGCCCTCACCCACGCAGTCACCCCGGTCCCCGCCATCCCCCTGCACATCGCCGGCAAGCATCACGCATCGACCAGCACGGAATGGCGCGACGTCGTCAACCCGGCCACGCAGGAAATCGTCGCCAGGGTGCCGTTTTCCACGCCCGATGAAGTCAATCTGGCCGTCGCCACGGCCAAGGAAGCCTTTAAAACGTGGCGCAACACCCCGCTGGCGGCGCGCATGCGCATCATGCTCAAGTACCAGCATTTGATCCGCGACAATATCGGCGCCCTGGCCGAACTGATCACGCGCGAACATGGCAAGACCCTGCCCGATGCGGAAGGGGAAGTGATGCGCGGCCTGGAAGTGGTGGAGCATGCGTGCTCGATCGCCACCCTGCAGCTGGGCGAAATCGCGGAAAACGCGGCCACGGGCGTCGATGTCTACAATATCTATCAGCCGCTGGGCGTGGGCGCCGGCATCACGGCGTTCAATTTCCCCGTCATGCTGCCGTGCTTCATGTTCCCGATTGCCATCGCCTGCGGCAATACGTTTGTGCTGAAACCGTCGGAGCAGGACCCGTCTTCGAGCATGTACCTGGTGGATCTGATGTACCAGGCGGGCTTGCCGGCGGGCGTGCTGAACGTCGTGCATGGCGGCGCGGACGTCGTCAACATGCTGTGCGACCATCCGGACATCAAGGCCGTCTCCTTCATCGGTTCCACCCACGTTGGCACGCATGTGTACCGCCGCGCCAGCGAATCAGGCAAGCGCGCGCAATCGATGATGGGCGCGAAAAACCATTGCGTGGTGCTGGCCGACGCCAACAAGGAGCAGGCGATCAATAACCTGATCGGCGCCGCGTTCGGCGCGGCCGGCCAGCGCTGCATGGCCAATTCCGTCGTCGTGCTGGTGGGCGAGGCGCGCTCCTGGCTGCCGGAAATCGTCGCCCGCTCGCAAGCGCTGAAAGTGGGGCCGGGCAGCGACCGCACGGCCGACCTGGGTCCGATGGTCTCCAAGGCCGCCATGCAACGGGCGGAAAAGCTGATCCAGGCGGGCGTGGATGAAGGCGCGCAGCTGCTGCTCGACGGCCGCGGCCACAAGGTGGTCGGCTATGAGGGCGGCAATTTCATGGGGCCGACGATTTTCTCGCAGGTGGCCGCGTCGAATTCCGTCTACACGCAGGAAATCTTCGGCCCCGCCATGTGCGTGGTCGAGACGGACACCCTGGACCAGGCCATCGCCTTCATCAACGCCAACCCGAACGGCAACGGCACCTCGATCTTCACCTCGTCCGGCTGGGCGGGGCGCAAGTTCCAGAACGAGATCGACGTGGGGCAGGTGGGCATCAACGTGGCCATCCCCGTGCCCGTCGCCTATTTCAGCTTTACGGGCTCGCGCGCGTCGAAACTGGGCGATCTGGGCCCGAACGGCAAGCAAGCCTTGTACTTCTGGACGCAGACCAAGACCGTTACGGCGCGCTGGTTCGCCCCGGACGATGGCGGCAGCGGCGTCAATACCACCATTGCGATGAAATAAGGAGGCGGCGATGAGTACCAATATCGTTTTTATCGGCCTGGGGAACATGGGGCTGCCCATGGCGCAAAATCTGGTGCGTGCCGGCCATGCGGTCACGGGTTTCGACTTGCTGCCGGCCAGCGTGCGCCAGTTTGCCGACGGCGGCGGCCTGGTCTCCGACGACCAGGCGGCGGCGATAGGCCAGGCCGACATCGTCATCACCATGCTGCCGGCCAGCCGCCACGTGCTGGGTGCTTATTTGTGTAACCCTTTGGGGGACTCCGGCATCCTGGCGCAGGCGCGGCCCGGCACCCTGCTGATCGACTGTTCGACGATTTCCACCGAGGCGGCGCGCCAGGTGGGCCGCGCGGCCGAGGAAATGGGCATGCCCATGCTGGACGCGCCCGTCTCGGGCGGCACGGCGGGCGCCACCAACGGCACCCTGACGTTCATGGTGGGCGGCGAAGAATCGGCGCTGGCGGCGGCGCGGCCCTACCTGGACGTCATGGGCAAGGCGATCTTCCATGCGGGCGGCTCCGGCTGCGGGCAGACGGTCAAGATCTGCAACAACATGCTGCTGGGGATACTCATGATCGGCACCAGCGAAGCGATCCGCCTGGGCGTGGCCAATGGCCTCGATCCGAAAGTGGTGTCGGACGTGATGGCGAAAAGCTCGGGCCGCAACTGGACCCTGGAGGTGTACAACCCGTGCCCCGGCGTGGCCGAGAACGTGCCCGCGTCGCGCGGCTACACAGGCGGCTTCGGCGTCGATTTGATGCTGAAAGACCTGGGCCTGGCCATGGAAAGCGCCGAGGCCTCGGGCGCCAGCGTACCCCTGGGCGCGCTGGCGCGCACGCTGTATGACATGCACAGCAAGGCAGGATCGGGCGGGCTCGATTTCTCCAGCATCTACCGGCTGCAGGATACGCCGGCATAAGGCCGGCCGCTGTCGTGGCGATGGCGCTCCTGCGGGAGCGCTTTTTTTTTGTTGATCGCAATCCAAACGTACATGCTATCAGGAGGATAAGAATATACAATCAGCAACTTGTGATCTAGGGCAAGATCGGGGATGCGCATGAACGACACGGGAAAGCATGTGCCTGGTGCAGGCCGGGCGGCCCTGGAACGGGGATTGAAGGGACTCGCCAACATCGACAGGATGCTGTGGCAGGATAGCTGCGCCTTTGTCCTTGGCGGTGAGCACTCGGCCACGTTGCAGAAACTGCGGCAAGGTGGTGCGCGCACTGCTGCCGTGCTTGGCCATCCGGGCCGCCTGAGCCACAGTTTTTTCGCCACCGGCACCAGCGACGGGGACGCGCAGCAGGCTCGCGCAGGCCTGGTCGCGCGCGACGCATTGTATGCGGCGCCCGATGCCGGCGCGCTGTCGCCGGCATGCCTGGTCAGGCTGGGCAAGGTGCTGGAGGCGGCCGACCATGGCCTGTCGTTCGCACCGACGGGCGCAGATGTACCCGACTGGCTGCATTACCTGGTCAACGACGCCCTGTTCGCCACCCGCAGCCAGACGCGCGACGAAGCCACGGCCGACAACCGTCCCGCCTGGGATGTGCGACTGGTGGCACGCCTGCTGGAAGCGGACGGCCTGTCCCCCGGCCCTGCGCTGGAACTGGTGTTTGAGCGCAGGCGGATCGCCGAGCATCAGCTGGAAGGCTGCCTGCGGCGCCTGTTGGCGCCGGGCGCGCTCGATGACTACATGCAGGAGCGGCCGGAGCAGGTACGCGCGCTGGCGCTACGCCTGTCGGCGCAGGGGCGGCGTATGCTGGCCGCCCGCCTGGGCAGTGCCCCCAGGCTGGCGGGTGTTTTTGACGATGTGCTGGTGCGTTTGGCCGTCGACGGCAGCAAGGCCGTGCGCGCGGCGGCCGCGCCGTTTGTCAGCGCGATGGCCGGGGAGCGGCAGCTGGCCTTGCTCGGGCACTGGCTCCTGAACGGCAAGCTCGATGAGCGTGCGCGCGCGGCTGAACTGCTGGGTACTGATGCCACGCCGGCGCTGCTCAAACGGGCGCTGCTCGAACGGGCGCTGCCGCTGGAGTCTGGCAAGGCCGCCAGGCAGGCGATCGCCGCTGCGCTGGCGCGCATGGACGGGCCGCCCGCTGCCACGGATGCGCCGCCGCCTGCGCCGCAGGCGCCCCATACGGTGCTGGGCGAGGAGGCGCTGCGGATCCTGCTGAAAAACCATGACGAACTGCTCAAGGAGTGCGATGCCGCCGCGCGCAAGGAAGAAGCGGAGAATCGTCGCCAGCATGGGCAGAATGACTACTGGCAGCGCCGCGAGCAGCAGCAACTGGCTTGCGGAGAAGCCAGCTTGCGTGGAGTGCTCCGCGCCTTGAATGGGCAGGGCGATGCGGCGGACCGGCTGCTGTTGCACGACGAAGCCATGCGCGACACGATTTGCCTGCACGGACGGCTGTTTGACCTTGCCGATTTCGGCCTGCGTCAGCTGGCGCTGTGGTATGGCCCGCTGCGCGAGCAGCGCTTCTCGCTGTGGAATGATCAGCCATTCCAGGTCTGGCTGGCGCGCCAGGACCCGGCAAGTGTCGATCTGCGCACCATCGATGCGCTGTTGCGCGACGCCGGCGCGATGCCCGACCTCGTGGCGCTGGCCTGGCTGGCGCCCGGCTGGCACGGCCCGCCGCAGGCGCAGCACATGCTGCCGGCCGACGCCATATGGCCCCTGTTTTTCGAACAGCCGGCACTGGTCGAGCAGGCCCTGGGCCTGTCGGTGGCGCGTGGCGATATCACGCTGGAACTGGCATGGACCCTGGAGCTGCTCGAATTGTTCCCCGCGCTACCCGTGCGCTGGCGTCCGCGCCTGATGGAGCTGGCGCTGGGCGAGGGCAAGACCTATCGCCTCAGCGCCCAGCGCTTGCTGGCCAGGGTGCCCGGTATCGGCCAGCAGGTGAGCGACAATCTGGATTCCGGCAAGCAGGAAGTGCGCAGCATCGCCGCGCGCTGGCTGGCGGAACTTGGCTGCCGCGCGGCCGTGCCGTCGCTGTATCAGGCGCTGGAACGGGAAAGCCGCGCGACTGTCGGCGCGGTGCTGATGGCGGCGCTGGAAACGCTGGGTGAAGACCTGTCGCCGCGTCTGTCGCCCCGGCTGCTGCTGGCGCAGGCGCGGGAGGGATTGCGCGGCAAGGCGCCGGCTGGCCTTTCGTGGTTCCCGTTCTCGATGCTGCCAGCCTGCGCATGGCGCGATGGCCAGGCTGTCGAGGCGGATATCGTGCGTTGGTGGCTGGTGCTGGCCTGTCAATTGAAGCAGCCGGGCGGCAATGGCTTGCTGGCGCGTTACCTGTGTTTGCTGGCGCCTGCCAGCCGGGCGGCGCTCGGCGGCATGGTGCTGCGCACGTTTATCGCCCATGACGAGCGCCGCGGCAGTGCGATCGGCGAGAAAGGCATGCTGGCGCTGGCCGCCCATGCGCCCGGCAGCGAAGCGGTCAGCCTGCTGCAGGCGTATATGCGCGATTCCCATGCAAGCCGCGCGCAGATCGAGGCCATGCTGGAAGCCCTGGCCGGCGGCGATGATCCGGCCGTGATCCAGTTCCTGCTGGGCGTGGCGCACCGTTACCGCAACGCTGGCGTGCAAGGCAGGGCGCGTGAGCTGGTCGGACAGATCGCGCAACGGCGGGGCTGGAGCGAAGAGCAACTGGCCGATCGCACGGTAGCCATGGCCGGCCTCGATGCTGCGGGCCGGCTCGAACTCGACTACGGCGGACGGCGGTTTTATGCCACGCTGGACCCTGCCTTGAAGCCCGTGCTGCAGCGTGCCGATGGTGGCGAAATCAAGACCTTGCCCGCAGCATGCCTGGGTGATGACGAGCGCCTCGTCCAGGAAGCCAGGCAGGCGCTGGCCGCTTGCAGGAAAGAGGTCAGGCAGGTGGCCGAGACGCAGGCGGCGCGGCTGTACTGCGCCATGTGCACGGGCCGCGTCTGGCCGCTGGAAGAGTGGCAGCGCCATCTGCTTGGCCATCCCGTCGTCGGGCGCCTGGCGCAGCGGCTGGTATGGCAGGCGCAGGATGATGGCGGCGTGCCGCTGCAACTGCTGCGTCCCACGGAAGATGGCAGCCTGATCGGCGCGGATGACGCGGAGCTGGTGCTGGCGCCAGGCAGCGCCTTGCGCCTGGCCCATGCCGCCATCTTGAGCGGGCCGCAGATCGGCGACTGGCAGCGGCACCTCATCGACTACAAGATCACGCCGCTGTTCGAACAATTGCAGCGTTCGTCACCCGATGCGGCCTTGCTCGGCGGCGTGGCCATCAGCGACCGTCTGGGCTGGGTCAGCGATGCCCATGCATTGCACGCGGCGTTCGGCAAGCTCGGATACCAGCGCACACCGGCCGACGACGGCGGCCTGTGCGACAGTTACTACAAGGACTTTGGCGCCGCCGACCTGCGCGTCGCGATCGATTTCTCGGGCAATGTGCTGCCGGAGAAAAAACTGCCCGCCGCCTTGAAAAGCCTGCGCTTCGAGCGCCTGTCCGGCCCCCGGCGCCAGCACGCCGTAGTGCCGGCCGAGGTGCCGGGCGTGCTGCTGGCCGAGGCCTATGGCGATTACCTGGCGGTGGCGGCGCAGTGTGCGGGTTTTGATGCCGCATGGGAGGAACGGATGCCATGGCAATGATTTCAATGACTATTCACGATGGAACGACGCATGTTTAAAAAAATACTGGAACTGGCGCAGGGCGTAGCGGGTATGGCAGGCCCGGATGAGCATGCGCAATTGAAGAAGGGCTTGCGCGGCCTGGCGCAGATATCGCCTGCGCTGTGGGAGCGCGCCTGCGAGTTCGTTTGCGAAGGGCGCCAGGAAGGCGTGCTGCTCGATGTGCAGGCGGCGGCGCCGCGCGGCGGCACCTTGCTGGGCAAGCCCGGGCGCCTGTACTCCCACTTTTATACCCATAACATGAGTAACAAGGATGGCGCCCTGGCCAATGAAAGCCTGCGCCACCGGCACCAGTTCTATGCCCAGTCCGATGCGACGGCACTGGACGCGGCGCTGCTGGTGCGCCTGGGCAAGCTGCTGCAAGCTGCCGACGGGGGCGATACGCTGGAGCGCACCGGCGCCGCGGTGCCGCAGTGGCTCGACTACCTGCTCGGCGATGCGCTGTTCGCCAGCTTTTCCGAGACGCGCGCGCAGGCGACCACGGTCAACCGGCGCGGCTGGGACGTGGCGCTGCTGGCGCGCCTGCTGGTTGCCGATGGCGAAGCGGAAGATGGCGCGCTGCAACTGGTGTTCGAACGGCGCGAATTGAGCGAATACGTGCGCGACAACTGCCTGCAGCGCCTGCTGGCGCCGGGCGCGCTTGACGTTTACATGCTCGCGCATGCCGCGCAGGTGGAGCAATTGCCGGCGCTGCTGTCGGCCAGCGGCAAGGCGCAGCTGGCCCGGCGTCTGGGCGCCGCGCCCGCGCTGGCCGACGCCTATGCCGCCATCCTGGTGCGCCTGGCCGTCGACGGCGGCAAGAGCGTGCGCATCGAAGCGGCTCCGCATCTGGCCGCCATTCCCGTGGAACGCAGGGCCGTCTTGCTGCAGCAGTGCCTGTTGACGGGCAAGACGGAAGAGCGCGTGCAGGCGGCCGAGCTGCTGGGCCGCAGCCTGGGGCCGCAGCAGGGTGCGCTGCTGGAACAGGCGCTGGCGCAGGAGGCGAGCAAACCGGTGCAGGCGGCCATCCGCAATGCCTTGTCGTGGCTGGGCGCGGCCAGCGATGCCGGCGCGGCGGAACAGCCCGTGCCGCCGCTGCCGCCCGCGCCGCCGGCGGCGCGCCTGGGCGACGCCGCGCTGCAACTGCTGCAGGCCAATCATACGGCGTTGTTGGAAAAGTACCGCGCCGAAGCACGGCAGGAGCGCGAAGACAACCAGCACGCCAAGCTCAAGTACGAATGGAAGCAGGAGCGCCTGAAGCGCTATGAGGCGTTCAAGCCGGCCTGGCTGGAAACGGCCATCCGCGTGTTCAATGGCGAGGCGGCGAAGGGCGACGAGCGGCCCTTGCAAAATAACCTGGCGCGCGAACCCGTCGAACTGCAGGGCAAGCTGGCTGCCTTGCCGGATTTTGGCGTGGCGCACATGGCACGCTGGCTGCAGGCCACGCGGCGCAATAGTTTTCACTTCTGGCACGATGACTTCTTCCAGAAATGGCTGGCGCGGCAGGACCTGTCCACGTTTGACCTGCGCCTGCTGGCGCGCGCCATGCGCGAGGCCGGCGACGAGCATGACAGCGTGGCCATGGCCTGCATGGCCAGCAACTGGTGGGGCGCCAAGCCGCAGCAGGTGCTGGCGGCGGACATGGTCTGGCCGCTGTTCGCGGAACGCCCCGAACTGATCGAGCAGGGCCTGGGCTTGCGCGCCGTCGAAAGGCGCCAGGGCGTGACGCCCGAGCTGGGTCCCACCCTGGAAGTGCTGGCCACCTTTCCGGTGCTGCCGGCGCAATGGCTGCCGCGCGTGATGGAGATCGCGCTGGGAGAGGGCAAGCAGCACCGCGCCAGCGCGCAGCAGGTGCTGGCCAGCCTGCCCGATATCGGCAAGCGCGTGGCCGAGGCACTGGGATCGGGCAAGCAGGACATGCGCATCGGCGCCGCGCGCTGGCTGGCCGACCTCGATTACCGTGCCGCCGTCCCGGCGTTGTACCAGGCGCTGGACAAGGAGACGCGCGAGACCGTGATCGCCGCGCTGATGACGGCGCTGGAAAAACTGGGCGAGAACCTGAGTCCGCGCCTGTCGCCCGAGATACTGCTGGCCGCCGCGCGCAAGGGCTTGAAGGGCAAGGCGCCCGTCGGCCTGGCCTGGTTCGTCTTCGAGGCGCTGCCCGCCTGCCGCTGGCAGGACGGCACGCCGGTCGACGCCGACGTCATCCGCTGGTGGGTGGTACTGGCCTGTAAATTGAAGGAGCCGGGCGGCAACGCCTTGCTGCAGCGCTATCTGGGCCTGCTCGACGAGGCAAGCCGCGCCGCCCTGGGCGAGACGGTGCTGCGCCTGTTCATCACCGAGGATCTGCGCGGCCCGAGCCTGGAAGTGGCGACCGCCGAAGCGCAGGCGCGCGCGCCGCAGACCTACCAGAGCTACCAGGACAACGCCAGACGCTATCCCGAGTATTATGGCGCGCAGGGCAAGATGAGCGAAGAGCAGGTGTTCGACCAGATCCGCCGCAACAAGATGGCCGAATACCTGGGCAGCGCCATCGGCGAAAAGGGCATCCTGGCGCTGGCCGCCCATACGCCTGGCCATGTGGCGATCAGCCTGCTGCAAGCGTATATGCGCGACCATTACCCGCGCCGCGCGCAGATCGAAGCGATGCTCGACGGCCTCGCTGACGGCTACGACCCGGCCGTCATCCAGTTATTGCTGGGCATTGCGCGGCGCTACCGCACGGCCTCGGTGCAGGAAAAGGCGCGTCTGCTGGTCGAGCGCATCGCGCAAGGCAAGGGCTGGAGCCAGGACCAGCTGGGCGACCGCACGATCCCGACCGGCGGCTTCGACGACAGCGGACGGCTCGACCTGTCGTATGGCGAGCGTGTCTTCCATGTGACCCTGGACGGCGCCATGAAGCCGCGCCTGCACAACCCCGACGGCAAGGAGATCAAGGCCTTGCCTGAGCCGCGCCAGGACGAAGCGCCCGAACTGGCCAAGGAAGCCAAACAGCAGCTATCCGTGTGCAAGAAAGAACTCAAGCAAGTCATCACCATGCAGACGGCGCGCCTGTACGAAGCCATGTGCGCGGGACGTGTCTGGCCGGCGCAGGAGTGGCGCGATTACCTGCTCGGCCATCCGATCGCTGGCCGCCTGGTGCAGGCGCTGGTGTGGATCAGCGAAGATGACGCAGGCCGCACCCTGCTGCGCCCCAGCGACGATGGCAGCCTGCTCGACGCGGACGACGAGGAAGTCGACCTGAACGATGGCAGCCGGCTGCGCCTGGCGCACGCCTCGCTGCTGGATGCGGCGCAGATCGTCGCCTGGCAGCGCCATTTCAAGGATTACAAGGTCAAGCCCCTGTTCGAGCAGCTGGCCCACCAGTTGCCCGACGCCGCGCTGATGGCAGGCCGGCACATCGCGGACCGCGAAGGCTGGGTGGGCGACACCTTCGGCTTGCGCGGCGCCTTCGGCAAGCACGGCTACCAGCGCGGCCAGGCCGAGGATGGCGGCGTCTTCACCGAGTATCACAAGGATTTCGTCAGCGCCGGCCTGCGCGCAGTGATCGAATTTTCCGGCAGCAGCCTGCCCGAGGAATTGATGGCGGCCGCCCTGAAAACGCTGCAATTCTATCCCTTGCCGCGCTCCTGGCGCGACGAGGCTGTGCCGCTGGCCGACGTGCCGTCCGTGCTGCTGGCCGAAACCTATGCCGATTATCTGGCGGTGTCGAAGGCGTGCGGCGGCTATGATGCGCAATGGGAAAGTAAAATGCCGTGGTAAGCAAAGAAAGCAAAATCATGACGGAACAGCATAACGATAACCAGGTGGTGCGCCGCAGCGCCGAACAGCGCTACGCGAGCGAGCTGGAACGCCTGAAGGCAGCCGATGCCGATCCGCGCCCGGAGGGCTGGCTGCTGTCGCCGCGCGCGGTGCGCCGCTTCATCCTGGGCGACGCGGCGCTGCAAGTGAGCCGCAAATTCTATGGCGACGATCCGCTGGTCGACCGCGCCATCGTCACCTTGATGGGGCACCAGGGGTTGATGCTGGTGGGCGAGCCGGGTACGGCCAAGTCGCTGCTGTCCGAATTGCTGGCCGCGGCCATCAGCGGCGACTCCGCGCTGGCGATACAGGGCACGGCCGGCACCACTGAAGACCATATCAAGTATTCGTGGAACTATGCCTTGCTGCTGGCCGAAGGACCGAGCCGGCGCGCACTGGTGCCGTCGCCCTTGTTCCAGGCCATGGAAGCGGGCAAGCTGGTGCGCTTCGAGGAAATCACGCGTTGCGCGCCCGAGATGCAGGACGTGCTCATTTCACTGATGTCGGAAAAGCAGCTGATGATTCCCGAACTGGGCGGCGACGCGCGCGTGCATGCGCGGCGCGGCTTCAATATCATCGCCAGCGCCAACTTGCGTGACCGCGGCGTGCATGAAATGTCGTCGGCGCTGAAACGCCGCTTCAACTTCGAAACCGTCAAGCCGATCCGCGACCATGGCTTCGAAGTCGAACTGGTGATGCAGCAGCTGCGGCGCGAACTCGATGCCATCGGCGCCGCCGTCATCGTCAGGCGTGACGTGGTCGAACTGCTGGTGACCACGTTCCAGGAACTGCGCGCTGGCCAGACCCGCGAAGGTACGGCCATCAAGACGCCGGAGGCGGTGATGTCGAGCGCCGAGGCGGTCAACCTGGTCTATGCGGCCTCGCTGGAGGCGCTGCATTTCGGCGACGGCACCTTGCGCCCGCGCGAGCTGGCCAACCAGCTGCAGGGCGTGGTCCTGAAGGACAACGCCGATGACCTCAAGCGCGTGCGCCATTACTTCGACACGGTGGTGCGCGAACGTGGCCGCCGCGACGACTTGTGGAAAAGCTTCGGCGACGCGGCGCGCCAGCTATGGCTGTAGTGCAGCCGGAGGTGCAGCCGAATTTGCCGGCCGGCGTGGCTGCCGCTCGCGCGAGGCTGTTCGAACATGGCGTGTACTTTGCGCCGGTGCGCCACCACAGCCCGGCATGTGCGCATGCATTGCAGGCCATGTTGCGCGAATTGCGCCCGGCCGCCGTGCTGATCGAGGGACCGGAAGGTTTTACGGACATGCTGCCCTTGCTGCTGGACGAACGCACGCGCCCGCCCGTGGCGCTGTTGTGCCAGACACAGGCGGCAGGCGCGGAGGGCGCGCGCGCGCAATCGGCGTTTTTCCCGTTTTGCGATTACAGCCCTGAATGGGTGGCGCTGCGCGAGGGGGCGGCTGTGCAGGCGCAGCTGGCCTTCATCGACCTGCCGTGGCAGGCGCGCGCGGGCTCGGCCGACGCGAAGCCTGATGCCGAGGCGCGCAGCCTGATGGCCGAGCGCTACCTGGCACACAGCAGCTATCTGAACGCCCTGGCCGCACGCGCCGGCTGCCGCGACCAGGACGAATTGTGGGATCACCTGTTCGAGGCGCGCTCGCGCGCGGCGCTGGCGGACTGGCGCAGCGTGTTTGGCGACGTGTTTTCATACTGCGCCATGGCCCGCCTCGATTACGAGCCGGCCGTGCTGGAAGCGGAAGGCAGCCTGCCGCGCGAGCGGCACATGGCGGCGCATATCGCCCGCTGGCGCAAACAGGTCGATGGCCCCGTCGTGGTGGTCACGGGCGGCTTTCACACCAGCGCGCTGATCGAACTGCTTGACGCCGATCCTGCGCCTGCCGCACCTGCCGCACCTGCCGCGCTGGCCGCGCCGGCCGCCGCTGGCGCCAGCTGGCTGATACGCTACAGCTTCGAGCGGCTCGATGCACTGAATGGCTACGGCGCCGGCATGCCGGCGCCCGCCTACTACCAGGCCGTCTGGGATACCCTGCAATCGCCGGCGCCTGGCGATCATCAGCTTGCCGTCGCCGTGGATCAGTTGACCAGGCTGGCCCAGGACAGCCGGGCGCGCGGCGTGCAGGAGCGCATCTCCACGGCAGAGGTACAGGCGGCGGTGCTGCAGGCGGCCAGGCTCGCCGCCTTGCGCGGCCATGCGGGGCCGGGCCGCCAGGATGTGCTCGACGCCATGCGTTCCTGCTTCGTCAAGGGCGCCATCGACGACGGCATGCAAGGCCTGTTCGACGACGTGCGGCGCCAGATGACGGGCAGCCGGCTGGGCGACGTGCCGCCGTCGGCCGGTTCGCCGCCGCTGGTGCAAGACGCGCGCGCGGCTGCGCATCGCCACGGCTTGCGCCTCGACGACGGCGACACGCGGCTGGCGCGGCTGGACCTGTACCGCAAGCAGCGCCACCGCCGGCGCAGCCGCTTCTTTCATCTGATGCAGTATCTGGACACGGACCTGGCGCGCTGGCAGGGCGGCCCCGATTTCATGGCCGGCAGCCGGCTGGAACTGCTGTTCGAGGAGTGGACGTATGCGTGGACGCCGCTGGTCGAAGCGCGCCTGATCGAATTGGCCGCCGATGGCGCCACCCTGGCCGAGGTGGCGCTGGCGCGGCTGCTGCGCGAAGAGCAGGCGCTGGGTGACGCGGGCCGGGCCCGTTCGGCCGGCAGCGCCGCGGCCCTGCTGGTGCGCGCCTGCCTGGTGGGCTTGCATGAACGTTTGCCCGCTCTGTTGTCGCTGTTGTCGCGCCATCTCGATGAGGATGCTGATTTTGCCTCCGTCGTCGCCTGCGGCCATGCGCTGGTGACCCTGTGGCGCGCGCGCGAGCCGCTGGGCGTGCGCGAGCATCCGGGCGTGCTGGCGCTGATGCGGCGTGTCTGGCCGGCCGCGCTGTTCCTGCTGCCCGGGCTGGCCGATACGGGGATGGACGGTGAAGGCGCGCAAGTGGGACAGTTGCTGGCATTGCGCGAATTCGGCCGTGCCGCGCGCAGCGCCTTGCCGGAGCAGGAGGCTGGCCTGGCCTTCGAAACCGGCGACCTGCACCGGCGCCTGCAGGCCCTGACGGCGACGCGCGGCTGCGCGCCCGGCATCTGCGGCGCCGCTGCCGCGCTGCTGTTCCTCGATGGCGCCTGGGATGAACAGGATTTGTCGCGCTTGCTGGAACAGCGCTTCGGCGCCGGCGCCACGCCGCAGGACGCCGTGCGCTTCCTGTCGGGCCTGATGGCCGCCGCGCCTGAATTGCTGCTGACGCAGCCGGGACTGCGGCGCAGCTTCAATACCCTGGTCGGCAGCTGGGACGAGGCCAGTTTCATCCAGTATCTGCCCGATTTGCGGCTGGCCTTCACTGGCCTGAAGCCGCAGGAGACGAGCGACCTGGCCGAGGCGCTGGCGGTGCTCAACGGCGCCGCGCCGGACGCCTTGCAGGCCGAATTCCACTACGACGTCAGCGAAGACGAGATGCTGGCAGGCGGCCGCCTGAACGCGGCGCTGGCCGCCTGCCTGGAGCGCGATGCGCTGTCTGGCTGGCTGGATCTTTCAACGGAGAAGCCGCATGGCTGAGAATCTGGACAATCAGGCGTTGCTGCGCCGCTGGCGCCTGATGCTGGGACGCTACGCGCAGCCGCTGCAAACCGAAGCCTGGTCCGCCAATGATGGCCGGCTCGATGCCTGCCTCGATTATCTGTATGGCCGCGAGTATGCGCGCAAGGGCATGCTGCGTGCCGGCGGTGGCGGTTCGCTGGATCCCAGCCAGCTGCGCGCCATCGACTGGCTGGCACAGACGCGCAAGCTGTTCCCGCAGGACGTGTACGAGCGCGTGCAGGGCCACGCGATCGAGCGCTATGAATTGAGCGGCCTGCTGCGCGACCCGGCCGTGCTGGCCAGCCTGGAGCCGAACCAGGCGCTGGCGCGCGCCCTGATCGGCATGCGCGGGCGGCTCGGCGCGGACATGCACGACGCGGTGCGCGCCGTGATACGGCGCGTGGTCGAAGAAATCACCGAGCGCCTGCGCAAGGATTTCGTCAACGCGGTGGTGGGGCGGCGCAACCGCTTTCGCCGCACGCAGATGAAGAGCGCGCAGAACTTCGACTGGCGCGCCACCATCGCCGCCAACCTGAAACACTACGATCTGGCCAGCCGCCGCCTGCTGATGGCGCGGCCTATCTTCAATGCGCGCGTCAAGCGCAGCCTGCCGTGGGACGTCATCCTGTGCGTCGACCAGAGCGCATCGATGATGGATTCGGTGATCTATGCGGCGGTGGTGGCCGGCATCCTGTCCGGCCTGCCGGGCGTCAACGTGCGGCTGGTGGTGTTTGACACCGGCGTGGTGGATCTGACGCACCTGGCCGCCGACCCGGTCGAGGTGCTGCTGACGGTGCAACTGGGCGGCGGCACGAATATCGGCCGCGCGGTGCAGTATTGCGAGCAGCTGGTAAGCAATCCGCAACGCACGGTAATGGCCCTGATCAGCGATTTCGAGGAAGGGGCGCCGCCAGGGCCGCTGCTGGCGGCGCTCAAGCGCATGGCCGAGTCGCGCGTCACCTTGCTGGGCCTGGCCGCGCTCGACGCGCGCGCGCAGCCCGTGTATGACCATGGCATGGCGCAGCGCCTGGCGGAGCAGGGCATGCACGTGGCGGCATTGACGCCGCAGCACTTTGCCGAATGGCTGGCCGGGGTGATGGGATGAGCTGGCACGCCGTGTACCGCAGCTTCGACGACGACAGCCTGGCGACGCTGGCCAACGCGGGCCTGCTGCGCCGTGCCCTGAAAGATGTCGAGGCGGGCAAGGTGGGCTGGCAGGATGACGTGGGCGGCGCCCTGGTCGCCGACGGCCAGCGGGTGCTGCTCGATGCGGGCGGACCGCAGAAGGGCCGCTGCGATTGCCCGGCGCCCGGCATCTGCAAGCATATCCTGGCCGCTGCCGTGTGGCTGCGGGAACTGCCGCAGGACGTTGAGCAGGACAGTGAGCAGGAGGGATCGCCGGCCGGCGTGCAGGAGGAGGTGCTGGCGCTTGACAGCGCGGCCGTCTGCAAGCAGGCGGGCAAGCCGGCGGTGCGCCAGGCGCTGGCCTGGCTGGCGGAAGGCGACCAGGCGGACGTCACCATCGTCAATGCCAGGCTGCAGATCGAGCTGCCCCTGTTGAAACTGGGCTGCAGCTATCTGCGCGGCGCCGGCGTGGACGCCATGGTGTCCGATACCCCGGCGGCCCTGCGCAAGGCGCTGCACCTGTATGCGCTGGCCTGCGTCTGGCGCAAGCATGGCCGGGAGTTTGCCTGGCCGGACGGCGCCGCAGCGGCGCCTGTCGCCGCAGCGCAGGGCATGAGTACGTCCGAGCTGGTGTTCCTGGCCCAGGTGCGGCGGCTGCTCGGTGAGCTGTACGACAACGGCTTGTCGCATGCCAGCGCGATTGCCGCCGGCCAGCTGCGCGCGCTGACCATGTCGGCGCGCAGCGAAAACCTGCCCCGTCTTGCCGCCCTGTTGCGTGGTCTGGGCGGTACGCTGGATTTGCTCGTGCGGCGCGATTACCACGCCAGCGAGCGTCAGGCATTTGAAGAGATGGCGGCCATCAGCGCCTTGTGCGCGGCGCTCGAACACGCGCCTGGCCCGCTCTTGCAGCGCTTGCGCGGACAGGCGCGGCGCAGCTTCGATGCGGCCGGCGATGCGCCCCTCGAACTGCTGCCGCTGGGCGCGTATTGGTGGGAAACGCGCGGCGGCGCGCATGGCCTGACCTTGTCGTTCTGGCAGCATGCCGAGGGGCGCATCGTGCAGGCCGTGCTGGCGCGGCCCGACGCCAGCGACCACTCGTTTACGCGCGAATCGGCATGGGATGCGGGCAGCCTGTGGGCGGGCGCCGGCAGCGCGCGGCATATGTGCGAGGCGAGCTGGCAGTTGGCCGGCGCGTCCCTGGCCGACGATGGGCGGCTTGCCATGGACAGCCGGATCCGCGCCAGTGCGGCGCCGCTGTGGGCGCTCGACGATGCGCGCTGGCAGAGTCTGGGTTTCAGCGACTGGACGGCGCTGGCCGCCTTCATGAGCGGCAACGTCGGCCTGGCGCCGGAGCCCATCGATTGCGTGCTGTTGCGCCCGGCGGCAGTGGCGCGGCCGCAGCTTGACGAAGTGGCGCAGCGGCTTGATTGGCAAGTGTTCGATGCCAGTGGCGCCGCCCTGGACTTGCAGATTCCGGCACTGCCGGCGCTACGCCCGCGCATCACGCGGCTGCAGGCGGCCGTGGCGGACGGCGCCGATATCCGGGCCGTGCTGGCCAGCCGCGCGCGCGGCGAAGCCGGCGGCTGGCAACCGGTGGCGCTGCTCATCGCCAAGAATGCCAAGCTGCGCGTGGTGTCGCTCGATTTCGAGATCGACGCAGGCAAGCTGCCGTCGGCGCTGGCGCGTTTTTTCAAGAGCCTGGGGGGGACCAGCCTGGCGCCGTCGGCGCCGCAGCAAGCCTCGGCGGCATCACGGGTGCTGGCCCAGGTGCTCGACCTTCTCGCACTGCAGGCGCGTAGCGGCCGGCCGCGGCTGGAAGCGGAGCTGGCCGGTGAACTGGCGCGGCACGGCGCCACCTTGCGCGCGCTGGGCCTGGACTTGCCGGCCGGCCTGCTGGCGGCCTACGTCAGTGCGCCGCGCGCGCCTGAAGCCTTGCGCCTGGCGTATGTCTGCACGACGTGCATCGCGCTGGAGGCGGCAGGGTAGCCGTGGCTCGCCATCAGGGCTGCTGCGCCTGCAGGGCGGCCAGTTCCGCCCTGGCTTTTTCCAGCTTGCCTTCCAGCTTGGCGATCTTCTTCGGCTCTTTATTGGCTTCCTGGGCCAGGCGCAGCGAACGCTCCGTCTGGTTCACCTTGGCCTGCGCCTTCAGCACCTTTTTGTTGTGGCGTTCGACCAGGCTGCTGTCGCGGCAGTGGGCGTTGACTTCGTCGAGCGCGCGCGTCAGGCCCGCGACCTTGTCGGACAGGCCCTGTTCCTGCGCCTGCTGCAATTCGCTGCGGATGCTTTCGCGCTTGGCGGCGCAGCCGGCCAGCTGGGAATTTGCGGCGCTGGCGGCGCTGGCGCCCACGGAGGCGGCGAGCAGCAGGGTCAGGGCGGTTTTCGATAGAAGGTTCATGGCATTCCTGTGTCAGTGGTGGGCCCGTGCAATGTAAGCCTGCCGGCCTGCCCTGTCAAACTTCGCCTACCGTGCGCGCCTGTCCCGCATGGCATCGGCTACCATGCGTGTTTTCTTCTTTCCGATACCGCCGCATGACCAGGAAACTACTGTTGTTGATCCCTCTGCTATTGCCGCTGCCTGTTCTGGCGCAAACCGCGCCCACCTTGCTCGATCTGCAGTTGATCGCCATCAAGGCACGGGCGGATGCGGCCAGCCATAGTCCGGAAAGCATCGCCGAGTTTGCCGAAACCCGGCGCGTGGCTGAAACGGGCGACGTGGAGGCGCAGCTGGAGCTGGCGCGCATGCTGCAGCTGGGCGTCGGCGCTCCGCAAGACACGGCGCTATCGATGGCCTGGGTGCGCAAGTCGGCCGAAGGCGGCTATGCGCCGGCGCAATCGGCGTTGGGGCTGGCCTATACCGTGGGCGGCAAGGTGCCCATCGACCGCGTGCAGGGAGAATACTGGCTGCGCAAGGGCGTGGCGCAAGGCGATGCGCTGGCGCAAACCATCCTGGCGCTGGAATTCATCGATGGCAGCAGCCCTGCCGAAGAGCAGGCGCTGGCCATCACCTGGCTGAAGAAGGCCGCGCTCGAAGAACACTTTATTCCTGCCTATAACGCGCTTGGCGAACACCTGATGCGCGCAGCCGCCGACGAGCAGGACCGCGGCGAGGCTTTCCACTGGTTTTACAGGTCGGCGCGCGAAAAGGAACCGGCCGGCATGCGCAACCTGGCCCGCGCGCACGAGCTGGGCCTGGGCGTGGCACAGTCGGACAAGCTGGCACTGGTCTGGTACGAGCGGGCGGGATGGAGCGGCGACTTGCCCGCCATGCGGCGCTTGCTCGAGGTGTACGTCAAGGGCGAGCTGGGACAACAGGCAAATGCCGAAGACGCCGCCGAATGGCGCGCCAGGCTGGCGGAAAGCGAGAAGAAATGAAGACCATCGTATTGTTATTGACCCTGGCGCTGGCGCAGAGCGTGCCGGCGCAGCCTGCGTCCGCCAAGGAACCGCGCCAGCATCCGGCGCTGGCCGAATTCGACACCAAGGGCCTTGACGACATGCGCGCGAGGGTGCAAGCCGCGATCAACCGCCCGGCCGACCTGTCGCCGGAGAAGGTCGCCGCGTTCGAGAAGATACGCCGCGCGGCGCAAGGGGGAGACACTGTCGCCCAGCTGGACCTGGCGCGGATGCTGCACGACGGCGAGGGCACGCCGCGCGACTTTGATGCCGGCCTGGCGTGGATGCAGAAATCGGCCGAAGGCGGCTATGGCCCGGCGCAGGCATTCCTCGGCGTGGCCTATACGCTGGGGCAGGGCATGGCGGTGGACCGCAAGCTGGGAGAATACTGGTCGCGCAAGGGCGCCGCGCAAGGCGTGGAACTGGCCAACTTCACCGTGGCCATGCACTTTGAGAACATCCACAGCAGCGCGGAAGAACAGGCGCACGCGCTGCGCTGGCTGAAGTTCTATGCCGAGAAAGGCTTCATCCCCGCCTACAATGAAATCGGCTACCGCCTGATGATGACGGCGCACGATGACGCGCAGCGCAAGGAAGCGTTCGGCTGGTACATGCGGGCGGCCAAGGCGCTCGATCCGCCCGGCTTGAACAATGTCGCTTATTCATATGAAGTGGGGCAGGGCGTGCCGCAGAGCGACGAGGCGGCGCTGGGCTGGTATGAAATGGCGGCCATCGCGAAAAGCCCGCCGGGCCAGACGGGCTTCGCGCGCCTGCTGGAGCAGGGCCGCGGCGGTCCCACGCGTCAAGGGCCGGCGCCCAAGCCCTTCGAGCTGTATCTGCTGGCGGCGAAGCAGGGCGACGCGGAAGCCATCGAACGGCTGGTCAAGGTGTACGATAAGGGCGAGCTGGGACAGGCGGCCGACCCGGCGCAAGCGGCGCTGTGGCGTGAAAAGCTCAGGCTGGCCAGGACGCCCTAAGTGGATGAGACGGGGCGGAAACGGCATGCTATCATCATTGTTATCGATAACAATATCATGAGAGCCCCATGAATCCCGACTTCCGCTCCAGGCAGATGCTTGAAAATCACATCCTGCACACGATGCACTTTTATCACCCGCGCGCCCTTGACCCGAGCGGCGGCTTTTACCACTTCTTCCTCGACGACGGCACCGTCTACGACCATGCCACGCGCCACCTGGTCAGCAGCACGCGCTTCATCTTCAATTACGCCATGGCTTACCGCCACTTCGGCGGCGACGATTACCAGGCGGCGCTGCGCCACGGCGTGGCCTTCCTGCGCGACGTGCACCGCGATCCGGCCACGGGCGGCTACGCCTGGCAACTGTCGTGGAAAGACGGCGTCAAAACGGTGGAAGACGGCGCCAATCACTGCTATGGCCTGGCTTTCGTGCTGCTCGCGTATGCCCATGCCTTGCAGGCGGGGGTAACGGAGGCAGGCGCGTATCTGGACGAAACGTTCGAGTTGATGGAGCAGCGCTTCTGGCTGCCCGAACACGGCCTGTATGCGGACGTGGCCAGCGCCGACTGGTCCACCCTGGACGGCTACCGTGGCCAGAACGCCAATATGCATGCCTGCGAAGCCATGCTGGCCGCGTTCGAGGCGACGGGCGAAGCACGCTACCTGCACCGCGCCGAAACGCTGGCGCACAACATCACGGTGCGCCAGGCGGGGCTGGCGAACGGCATGATCTGGGAACACTACACGCCCGATTGGGCTATCGACTGGGATTACAACCTGCACGACAAGAGCAATATCTTCCGTCCCTGGGGCTACCAGCCCGGCCACTTCACGGAGTGGGCCAAGCTGCTGTTGATCATGGAGCGTCACAGCCGGTTCATGGCCGGACCATCCGGCTGGCTGCTGCCCCGTGCGCGCGAACTGTACGACACGGCGCTGGCCAAGGCCTGGGACGGCGCGCATGGCGGCATCCACTACGGTTTCGGCCCGCACGATGAAATCTGCGACGGCGACAAATACTTCTGGGTGCAGGCGGAAAGCTTCGCCGCCGCCGCCGTGCTGGCCGCGCGCACGGGCGACGACGCCTACTGGCGCAGCTACGACAAGATATGGGATTACAGCTGGACGCATTTCGTCGACCACGAGCACGGCGCCTGGTACCGTATTTTGACGCCCGAGAATCAAAAAATCAGCAACGAGAAAAGCCCCGCTGGCAAGGTCGATTACCACACCATGGGCGCCTGCTATGAAGTGCTGAACGTGCTCAAAGGTGCCGCATGAGCGCCGCTTTCCCGACGTTCGTGTCGGCCGGCGAGGCGCTGACGGACATGCTGCGCACGGGCGCGGACGCCTGGAGCAGCCAGGTGGGCGGCTCGACCTGGAACGTGGCCCGCGTGATGGCGCGCCTGGGCGTGCCCAGCGCCTTTGCGGGCGCCGTCAGCCTCGACGTCTTCGGCAACGCGCTGGCCGCTGCCACCGAAGCGGCGGGGCTGGACATGCGTTTTTTGCAGCGCCGCGCGAAGTCGCCGCTGCTGGCCATCGTGCATGAACTGCATCCGCCCACGTATTACTTCATCGGCGACGACAGCGCCGACCTGCATTTCGACGCGGCGCAACTGCCGGCCGGCTGGATGCAGGGCGCGCAATGGGTGCATTTCGGCGGCATCAGCCTGGCGCGCGAACCGCTGGCCGGCAAGCTGCTGGCGCTGGCGCAGGAACTCAAGGCCGCTGGCGTGAAAATCAGCTACGACCCGAACTTCCGCATCATGATGGATGAACGCTACGACGCCACCCTGCGCCGCATGACGGAGCTGGCCGACGTGGTGAAGGTGTCGGATGAAGACCTGGCGGGCCTGTTCCGCCACGACGACATCGATGGCGCGTTTGCCGTGCTGCGCGGCTGGAATCCGCAAGCCACCTATTTGTATACGCGTGGGTCGCAGGGCGCGGCGCTGTACCAGGGCGGGCAGACATGGCAGGCGGCGCCGCCCGTCATCGAGGTGGTCGACTCGGTGGGCGCGGGCGACGCCAGCATCGGCGGCTTGCTGTACAGCCTGATGTACCGTCCCGAAGCGGACGGCGGCGAGCACTTGCGCTTTGCCGTCGCTGCGGGCGCGGGCGCCTGCCTGGCGGCCGGCGGCTCGCCGCCCTCGGTGGAACTGGTGCAAGCGCTGGCGCAGCGCACGCTGGTGCGCTAAGGGCAGGTCAGCGGGGGGCGCATGCCCCCGTCGACGCCCGTTCCATCAAGGTGAACGCCATCAGGTGATGCGTGGCGGGCGCCGTTTCGCCCGCGCGGCGCTGGCGGATTTCGTCGATCACCAGGGTGACCGCGGCGCGCGCCATGTCGGCAATGGGCTGGTGGATGGTGCTCAGCTCGGGCCAGACGGTGGTGGCGACGGGCGTGTCGTCGAAGCCGCACACGCTCAGTTCCGCCGGCACCTGCAGGCCCATGCCGTGCGCCACGGCCAGGGTGGCGGCGGCCATGTCGTCGTTGCTGGCGAAGATGGCGCTGGGGTACGGCTTTTGCGCCAGCAGCTGGCGCGCCGCATCGAGTCCCGAACGGTACGTAAAATAGCCTTGCGCCACTCTGTGCGGCGGCACCTGCACGCCCGCTTCGCGCATGGCGTCCTCGAAGGCCTGGCGGCGCAGCAGGGCGGGCGTGTGCGCCGGGTCGCCTTCGATGAAGCCGATGTCGCGGTGGCCCAGCGCGAGCAGATGGCGCGTCATGGCCAGCGCGCCTTCGTAGTCGTCGATGCGCACGGCCGACACATCGGGCGAGGGGCGCGCCGTGGCCACGGCGATGGCGGGAATGCCCATCTGGTTCAGCTGCGCCAGCACTTGCGGCGAATCGCACAGGGGCGGCGGCACCAGGATGCCGTCCACGCCCGCCGCCACCAGGCAATCGATGCCGGCGCGCTGGCTGTCCAGGTCTTCGCAGCGCTCGAGCAGCAGCTGGCCGCCGCCCTGGCGGCACTGGTCCATGGCGCCAACTAAAAATTCGCTGAGAAAGGCCGCGCTGGGGTTGCTGTACAGCAAGCCGATGCGCAGCGTGCCGGTGCGTGCCGCGCGTGCCGCCAGGTTGGGCTGGTAGTGCAGGCTGGCGATCGCCGCCTCGACCTTGTCGCGCGTGGCCGTGCTGACGCTGGCACGCCCGTTGATCACGCGCGACACCGTCATGGCCGATACGCCGGCCAGGCGTGCCACGTCGTGCACGGTGGCGCCGCTGGCCGTGTCGGAGGAGGCGTGGGCGGCATGCGCCGCCTTATTCGAGGTGGCCACCGAATTTCAGCTTGCCGCTGATGCGCATGCCGTGCAATTGACCCTCTTCCAGCTCGGCGGCGCTGGTGCGTTGCGCCGTGTCGCGCCGCGCCAGTCCCACCGACAGGATATCGAGCATCATCAGCTGCAGCAAGCGCACGATCATGGGCACGAAATTGAGGTTGCCTTCCGGGTGGTTCAGGGTCAGCAGCACGTCGGCCAGCTTGGCCAGCGGCGAACCGCTGGCCGTAATGGCCAGCACGCGCGCGCCGCAGCCCTGCGCCACCTTGACGGTGCGCAGCAGGTCGGGCAGGGCGCCGGAGCGGGAAATGACCAGCGCCACGTCGCCAGGCTTGAGCATGGCGGCGCTCATTTCCTGCGCCTGCGGGTCGGCAAAGAAGCTGCTGACGATGCCCAGGTTGAGCAGCTTGTGCTGCATGTCGTCGGCCACCACGCGGGCGCTGCCCACGGCCAGCAATTCCACGCGCTGCGCGCCGCGCAGCAGCTCGATGGCGGCCGTCAGCGCTTTGACGTCGAGCATGTCGCGCAGGGCCAGCGCGGCCGAGGCGTTATTGCCCAGCACCTTGCGCGCCAGCTCCGCGTCGGAATCCGAAATCTCCACGTGGCAGTGGGCCACCGTGATGGCGCCGCCCGTCAGGCCCGAGGCCAGCTTCAGCTTGAAATCGGCCAGGCCCTGCACGCCGATCGAGCGGCAAAAGCGCATCACGGTCGGCTGGCTGACGCCGACCCGCTGGGCGATTTCGGCGATCGGCAGGGTCAGCATGGCGTTCGGTTCCTTCAGGACCCAGTCGGCCACCTTGCATTCCGAAGGGCTCATGCGGCCGCGCGCCTGGCGCACGGATTCGAGCACGGGCGCGCCGGTATGGGCGCGCTTGAGCTTTTGCGCCAGGATGGCGGCGATGCCGAGAAAAGTCGGCAGTTCTGCCGTGATCAGAAAGGTGGGAATCTGCGCCAGGTACTCGTTCAGGCGGCCCTTTTGCTCGAAGCGGGCGCGGAACTGCGACCGTTCGAACAGGGGCCCCAGTCGCGGCACGATGCCGCCGCCTATATAGATGCCGCCTAGGGCGCCCAGGGTCATGGCCACGTTGCCGGCGATGGAGCCGAGGATGGCGCAGAAACAGTCGACCGCTTCGAGGCACACGTCGCATTCATTGTTCAGGGCGCGGCTGGTGATGTCGGCCGCCAGCAGCGGCGGCACGTCATGCCGGCCAGCCCGGTCGGACAGGGCGCGGTAAATCAGTTCCAGCCCGCGCCCGGAAGCGAGGCGTTCGGCCGAGACGTGCGACAGCTCGCGCCAGGCGAAGGACAGCACGTCCATCTCGCGCTGGTCGCACGGGGCGAAGCTGACGTGGCCCCCTTCGCTGCCCAGCGCGATCCAGCGGTCTTCGGCGGGAATCATGCCCGACACGCCCAGGCCCGTGCCCGAACCGAGCAGGCCGATGACGCTGTCGGCGCGCGCCATGCCGCCGCCGATCTGCAGGCGCTGGTCGGGCCGCAGATAGGGCAGGGCCATGGCCAGCGCCGTGAAGTCGTTTACCACCAGCAGGGTGTCGAGGCCCAGCGCGGCGCGCATCGCCTCGATCGAGAAGAACCAGTGATGGTTCATCATGCGGATATTGTCATCGTCGATGGGATTGGCGATGGCGATGGCCGCATGGCGCACGCGCGCCGAACCGGCGGCGCGCGCCTCGCTGCTATCCATATAGGCGGTGATGGCGTCGAGCAGCGAGGCGTAGTCGTCGCAGGGCAGCACGGCCACCGCTTCCAGGTGGCCCTGGCGCGTTTCGAGCACGAAGCGGGCATTGGTGCCGCCGATGTCTGCCAGCAGGCGCGGCCCTTCACTGAAACGCTCCGCCGGATCGCTGCCTGCTACTTCCATTTTTTCATCAATTTTCATGGCGGTGCCTAGTCTCGTTTGCGTGCGCGGTCGTGGCGGCGCACTGTCATTATGGCAAAAACCAAGGATTTTAATTCGTATACGTCCCGCGTGCCGAAAAATGCAGCCCTGCCTTGCAGATGCTCATGTATCGGGTCAAAAACGGACACGTCACCATGAAAAGCAGTGCCTTCCAGCGGCAAATACGGGCGCAAATAAAGTGTCGCAGAGTAGTCGTAGGATTACAACATAATATGTTGATATTTGTTCGTAGTATAGTTACTATGTCCCTGCTGGAAAGAATTCTGGCCAGTACATTCGGCCACGAATGACTAGATAAAAAATAAATTACTGAGGAGACTTACCATGCTGCATCGCACCATGTTGAAGGCTGTGTTGAAAACACTGCCAGCTGCCATCGTCTTGGCCATCGCCAGCGGTTCCGCTGCCGCCGACCCCATGTACCCATCCGACTCCGAAGGCTTCCACGGCTACCTGCGCGCCGGCGCCGGCAGCAATACGTCGGGCGACGGCGGTTCGCAAGGCTGCTTCGGCCTGGGCGGCAATACCATGAAGTACCGTCTGGGCAATGAGTGCGACGCCTACACGGAATTCGGCTACACCAAGTCCGTCGCCCAGTCCGGCGGCGTGAACTACCTGGCCACCATCTGGGTCAACGCCTACGCGCCGAATTCGGATTTCGGCGACAACAAACTGGGCATCGTCAAGGCCTATGTCGAAGCGCAGGGACTCGATTTCCTGAACGGCGGCACGGCCTGGATCGGCAAGCGCTTCTACTACCGTCCTGACATCCACATGTTGGACTTGCAATACATCAACATGAACGGCACGGGCGCCGGCCTGGACCGCATTCCTGCCGGCCCCGGTAAATTCTCGTACGCCTTCTTCAAGGACCGCGATCTCAACAAGCGCGACGACAATGGTGCCATCCTCGGCACCACCTCGGCCGTGCGCCAGAACTTCATCTACGGCGAGATTCCCGTCAATGAAAACGGCACCCTGGACCTGGCCGCCAC
>NZ_JACYMM010000007.1:248900-378358 GCF_020858115.1 Janthinobacterium sp. FW305-129 | reverse complement strand
TGCGGCTGGCAGGAATTGAACCCACGACCCCTTGGTTCGTAGCCAAGTACTCTATCCAGCTGAGCTACAGCCGCAAAACTTCTACAACATTCCATTGAACAACATGGAGGTGAAACTTGTTACAACAAAACCAGGCAAAGACTGATTTTCAGTATTCTGGTGCGGCTGGCAGGAATTGAACCCACGACCCCTTGGTTCGTAGCCAAGTACTCTATCCAGCTGAGCTACAGCCGCGCAGGCAAACATTATAGCGTATTCATTTCGCTTTGAAAAGTTCGATTTTTCAATCGCTTAGCTGATTTTGCAGAATACCGCCCCGCATGACCGACTACCTTTTCACCGCCAAAAAGCCGACGCCTTTTTATCGATGGACCCTTCTGCTTTCACAGTGGCATCCAGCGAATCGAGAAGTTGCTGTCTCGAAAGAAGCGGGATTATAGGGACTGCCTTCCAGCCTGTCCAGTGCTATCTGCATGCGGCAGGCAAGCGTGCGGTGGCGGCGTGCCGCTTGGGGCTACAATACCAGCCAGACAGGGGCGCTCGTGCCTCCGCTAATTCATGACGGCTGGCATTTTCATCATGACCCATTTAACTGAGCTTAGCGACGGTGGCCTGGCGGGGCAAGCGCCCGTGCGGCAGCCGCACCGTTCCAGGATTTCCGATGGCCAAGCATGAACGCAAGCAAGATCTGCTTCCCCCATCAGCGCCGCTGAGCCTATCCGACGAGCGCCTGGCCAACTTACTGGAGAGCATCACCGACGGCTTTTGCCTGCTCGACCGCGACTGGAGCATCCGCTATATCAATACGCGCGGCGCCGGCATGCTGGCGCCGCAGCGTCCGCCCGGCAGCCGCCTGGCGGGCGGCAACCTGTGGCAAGCCTGCCCCGCCTTGCAGGGCACGGAACTGGAAGTGCAATACCGGCGCGCCATGGCGCAGCAGCACAGCTGCAGTTTCGAACTGCTGTATTCGCCGCTGGGGCGCTGGCTGGAAGTGCGCATCTTCCCTTCCAGCGACGGCCTGACCACGTATATCCAGGACATCAGCCAGCGCAAGGCGGCCGAGGACAGCCTGCGCCAGCGCGAGGAAGACTTGCGCGCGCTGGCCAATTCCATCCCGCAACTGGCCTGGATCGCCAGCTTCGACGGCACCATTGCCTGGTATAACCAGCGCTGGCACGACTACACGGGCACCAGCGCCGAGCAGATGGCGGGCGACGGCTGGAGCATCGCCTATCACGCGCAGCACCTGCCGCCCATGCTGCAAGCCTGGAAGGCCGCCTTGCGCGACGGTACACCGTTCGAGATGGAATTTCCCATCCGCGGCGCCGACGGCCAGTTCCGCTGGTTCCTGACGCGCGCCAATCCCGTGCGCGACCGGGGCGGACAGCTGCTGCGCTGGTTTGGCACGAGTACCGACGTCGACCAGGTCAAGCGCGCGCAGGAAGCCTTGCGCGACGAGACGCGCGTGCTCGAATTGCTCAACAACACGGGTGCGGCCCTGGCAGGCACCCTGGACTTGCCGGCCCTGCTGCAGGAAACCGTCGATGCGGCCACGCGCATCAGCGGCGCGCGCTTCGGCGCGTTTTACTACCATGACGATGCGGCCGCGCCCGATACAGACGCGCTCCCCTCGGCGCGCGCCGTCACCGGCCTCAGCCTTCGCCAGGCGGATGCCATGGCCACGGAACTACGCCAGGGGCCGGCCATGCGCCAGAACGACTTGCTGGCGGCGCCCGAGGCCGGCGCCGACGGCGCGCCGCCGCTGCGCAGCTGCCTGAGCCTGCCCGTCAGCTCACGCTCGGGCCTGCTGCTGGGGCGCTTGCTGCTGGGCCATCCGCAGGCGGGCATGTTCAGCGCGCGCAGCGAACGCATCGTCTCGGCCATCGCGGCCCAGGCCGCCGTCGCGCTCGACAATACGCGCCTGTACGCGGCCGCCACGCGCGCCGCCGAAGAGCGCAAGGTGCTGCTCGACAGCGAACGCGAGGCGCGCGCCGAGGCCGAGCGCACGAACCAGCTGAAAGACGATTTCCTCGCCACCCTGTCGCATGAACTGCGCACGCCGCTGTCGGCCATCCTGGGCTGGGCCCAGGTGCTGCGGCGTGGCACGCGCGACCAGGCCGACCTGCACCGCGGCCTGCAAAGCATCGAACGCAATGCGCGCGCCCAGGCGCAGCTGATCGAAGACTTGCTCGACATGAGCCGCATCACCTCCGACAAGGTCATGCTCGACCTGCAGCCCCTCGCGCCCGCCAGCGTCATCGCCTCGGCCATCGAAACCCTGCGCCCGGCGGCCGACGCCAAGCATATCGCCATCCACAGCAGCATCGCCAGCGATGCGGGCAGCATCATGGGCGACCCCAGCCGCATCCAGCAAGTGATCTGGAACCTGCTGTCGAATGCCCTGAAATTCACGCCCCAAGGGGGACGGGTCGAGATCGGCGCGCGCCGCGAAGCGAACCGCCTGGCCATCACGGTGGCCGACAACGGCGTCGGCATCAAGAAAGACTTCCTGCCCCACGTATTCGACCGCTTCCGCCAGGCCGACGCCTCGACCACGCGCCGGCATGGCGGCCTGGGGCTGGGGCTGGCGATCGTCAAGCACCTGGTGGAGCAGCATGGCGGCACGGTCACGGTGAGCAGCGCCGGCGACATGCAGGGCGCCAGCTTTACCGTGCGCCTGCCGCTGGGCACGCCGGCCGCCGCCGCGCGTCAGACGGGCGGCGCCCCGTCCGCCAGCCATGACTTGCGCGGCATCAAGGTGCTGCTGGTCGATGACGAAGCCGATGCGCGCGAACTGACGGCCCGCATCCTGCGCGACCACCACGCCGAAGTGCACGACGCCGGCAGCGTGGCGCAGGCACTGCTGCTGCTGGAACAGGTACAGCCGCATGTGCTGATCAGCGACATCGGCATGCCCGATGCGGACGGCTTCGACTTGCTGGCGCACATACGCGCGCATGCCTCCCCCGCTACCGCCCGCCTGCCCGCGCTGGCGCTGACGGCGTTTGCGCAACCGCAAGACCGCCAGCGGGCGCTGGCCGGCGGCTTCCAGGCCTGGGTCGCGAAACCGCTCGACCCGGCCGAACTGCTGGCGGCCGTGGCGCAACTGGCCGCCGCACGCGTGATGATCCCACCCTGAACAGGGTCATCCGCCGCCCCTAAAAAGATGATACAAAGAAATACATAGTGCTGAACATAATGACTATTTTGTGGTTTAGCCTTCCTACTTTCAGACGCGGCACTGTCCTACAAGCAACTAAGCTGAAGTTTGCTACACTGAAATGCAGAAGCACACCTGCACGGCAGGCAGGAGACAGGCAGCCTTGGCTGCCATCAGTGGCAGAAGCGAGTTCAAGCGCTGTTGTGCGCCCTGTCTTGTTGCAAGGCGCTACTATCTTTCCCACCGCCGTCAGCCGAAACGCTGCGGTAGAAGCCAGCGTTGCATAGACCGTATTAACCGAGACCCTACATGCCCAGCCAAGATGAGATTTTGAAAGCTAAAATTTTGGTCGTCGACGATTCACCCGACAATGTCGACCTGATGCTGGAAATCCTGCGCGATGCCGGCTATACCAATGTCACGGCCACCATGCGTCCGGCCCAGGTCTGCCCCCTGCACCAGGAGCATTGCTACGACTTGATCTTGCTGGATCTGCAAATGCCGGAACTGAATGGCTTCCAGGTCATGAAAGGCTTGAAGGAGATCGAGCATGGCGGCTACCTGCCCGTGCTGGCCCTGACGGCACAACCGAGTTTCAAGATCGCCGCCCTGGAAGCGGGCGCGCGCGACTTCATCAGCAAACCGTTCGACCTGATGGAAGTGCACAAGCGCATCCACAACATGCTGGAAGTGCGCCTGCTGTACAAGGAACTGGCGCAATACAGCAAGCAGCAGCAGGAACTGGCCCTGCACGACCCGCTGACGGGCTTGCCGAACCGGCGCCTGCTGGAAGACCGCATCGGGCATACCCTGCAGCAATCGGCCCGCAACCGCGGCAAATCGGCCATCCTGTACCTGGACCTGGACGGTTTCAAGGCCATCAATGATACGTATGGCCATGGCTATGGCGATGACATCCTGAAAATGGTGGCGGCCCGCCTGGTGGGCGCCTCGCGCAAGGAAGACACGGTGGCGCGCATCGGCGGCGACGAATTCGTCATCGTGCTGGGCAACCTGGCCGGCAAGGGCGACGCGCGCGAACCGGCCGCCAAGCTGATCGAAGTCATTTCCGAGCCGTATTTCATCAACGACCTGACCCTGCGCCTGTCGACCAGCATCGGCATCGCCATCTACCCGGACGACGCCAGCACCGTCGAATCCCTGCTGGGCGCGGCCGACACGGCCCTGTACGAAGCCAAGCGCGCCGGCAAGAACCGCTTTTGCTGCTCGCCCCACGAAGTGATGGCCGCCCAGGTCAACATGCAGAAAAACAGCATCCCCTCGATCGCCTGAGCCAACTTTCCGCGCAGCACGTCAAAAAACCGGCAAGCCTCACGGCCAGCCGGTTTTTTTATGGCAGAGACACTTTATTTCTTGCCGGCCGTCACTTCATGCTGGCCCGCATGCTGGTGGTCCGTTTGCGCATCGACGGTTTCCGGCGACACTTCGATGCGCGTGATGCCGGCATCGACGGAGATCGGGTCGCTGGCGGGGAAGGTCATTTCCACGGCGTCGTCGAGCAACTCTTCCTTGGCCCGTTCTTCGCCGCTCATGCCCTCTTCATCGGCCAGGATGGCCAGCGCGCTGGCCCATTTGACGAAGTTGAGGTTGGACAGTTCGCGCACGGTGGTCACGCCGAACGCTTGCTGCAAGGCCTTGGCATCCTTGGCGCTGACGCCGCGCAAGGCGCTGATGGGGGCGTTGACGATGTCGCGGAAGCTTTTGTCGAGGTATTCCTTGTCGACGATGGTTTCGATATTCATGGCATGTCCTTTCAGTTCGGTAAAGGGCCGGTGCGGCGCCCTGCGCCACGATGGCGGCTATGCAGCATGGGAGAATGCATGGCCCCACTATGGCAGCGCGCGGCGTCCGGGTATGTGCGCAGCCGTACGTAACGACGGGAACGGTACCGCTGGCGCAAACAATAAGATTGCCTATGATATAAAAGTGATGGGAGGAGATTAAAATTGCCGAAAAGACAGAAATTTTCCATCCATGCGCCTTGCGATGAAATCCTCATGTATGATCCACCACTTGAATTTGGTCCACCTTTCACCATTCACGGGGCGCTATGTCCGCACAAACAGATCCGAACAAGGAAGCGGCCCAGGCCGATGCGGAACGCGCCGCCGATCTCAGCGAATTGCTGGGTCATGTCAATACCAGCTGGGACAATGAACGGCGCGCCCTGTCGCGCCAGCTGCACGACAGCCTCGGCTCGTCGCTGACGGCGCTGACCATGCATTTGTCGCTGCTGACGCAAAAAATGCCGCAGGAAGCGGCCTTGCTCGACCGCGCGGCGACCATGAAGCAATTGCTGCTGAATGTGATCGAAACGAACCGGCAAATGCAGATGAAGCTGTGGAATGACAAGCTGGAGTTTCTCGGCGTCAATGTCGCGCTGGGCGAACTGGCCACGCAATTTGCCGAACAACACAAGATCACCGTGCGCTGCAGCCTGCCCGAAGATGAACTGATTTGCCCGCGCAACGTGGGCGTCGCCCTGCTGCGCACCCTGGAAGAGGCGCTCAGCAACATCGCCGCGCACGCCAACGCCACGCAAGTGGACATCATCATCGACGACAATGACGAAGCGCTGATGATGACCGTCAAGGATAACGGCAGCGGCTTGCCGCCCAGCGAGCCGGTCGAAATGAGCAAGCACGGCCTGCGCTCCGTGCGCGAGCGCGTGCACTACCTGGGCGGCAGCCTGAGCCTGGCGGCCAATCCGCACGGCGGCACGGCCCTGACCGTGGTCTTGCCGCGCATTAGCCCGAAGGAATAGCCACCGCCTTACCCAGCGTCAAGGGCCGGGGAACGGCAGCGGCTCTGGCGCGCCACCGGCCGGCTGGCCCGTCGCTGCCCATGTGGCAATTACCCCGTGGAAAAAGTTCTGTGCCGACAAGGGTAGCTCGCAGACCAGCGCCACCATGCCATCTGGCGCCTCAGGCATTTCACGGGACAAGTTAAGGCTCACGTCAATATTGCCAAATTGCACCGTTTCTCGGCGCGGGTACGGCCCGTCCAGCGACAGCCTGAAGGCAAGCGGCGTGGACGCCGCATCGGCGGAAACCTGGCACTCCAGCCATGCCTTCCCTGCCCCGCCCGCCCAGGCAACAAGAACAAGCTGGTTGCCGCGCGCGCGCATGCGCCACTGGCCTTCGCCACCCTGAAGGCCATCGCTGCGCTGCGGCGTGAAAGAATCGTGCATGATTGCTCCTGGTAGTGATTGGGCCAGCAATGTCATTCCATAAAGTATAGTTGGCCTGCCGCTCCATCGGGCGGCACGCAGCGCCTGCACTGCGAAAAAGCATCACTTTATTGCAATTATTGAATGCAAATATCTAAAGAACAGGAGACCGTATGCAAGGCCTTGCCACGACGTGGTTTGTAGTTCTGCTGGGCATGACCACCGCCCAGGCCGCCGAAAAAACCGTGCCGCCGCCGGAAACCGTGGACAAGCTGGCCTGGCTGGCCGGCTGCTGGAACGTCGACGGCGCCGAGCCCGGTTCCGGGGAGCAATGGAGTACGGCTGCCGGCGGCATCCTGCTCGGCACCAGCCGCACCGTCAAGGGCGGCAAGACGACGGCCTTCGAATTCGTGCAGATCCGCCTCACCGAACCGGGCCAGCTGGCCTACATCGTGCAGCCGTCGGGCCAGCCGGCCGTAGTGTTCAACCTGCTGCGCCAGGACAAGCCGAATGAATTCATCTTCGCCAACCTGGACAATGACTTCCCGAGCCGCATCGTCTACCGCCACGACAGCGAGCGCATCTTGCACGCCAGCATCACCGGCACCTTGAAGGGCAAGCTCACCACCATCGATTTTCCCATGACGCGGGGCCGCTGCGACGCGGCGCCCGTCGCGCACGGCAAATAAAAAGGGGCCTTGCGGCCCCTTTCTGCTCTGATACCAACCAGGTCAATGCAGCTTGACCTGCGGCGTGCTGCGCTTGATCAGGAAACGGCCCATGGCCATGACGGCCGTGCGCACGCTGCCCAGCACGGCGTTGTGGTGCATCAGGTGCAGGCTGACATACATCATGCGCGCAACAAATCCTTCGACGAACCAGCTCAGGCCCTTCAGCGAACCCATCAGGGTACCGACCGACGTCGTGCGGCCGAACGACACGAGCGAACCGTAATCGAGGTATTCATACGGTTTCGTCTGCGGCGGCTTGCCCTTGGCTTGCAGCAAAAAGGTCTTCAGCAGGTAATCGGCCTGCTGGTGGGCCGCCTGGGCGCGCGGCGGCACCAGCTTGCCGTCCGGCCCCATGCAGGCGGCGCAATCGCCGAGCGCGAAGATATTCGCGTGGCCCTGCACATTGAGCATGCCCGTCACTTCCAGCTGGCCGGCGCGGTTGGTCGGCAAGCCCAAAGTGGACAGGAATTCCGGCGCGCGGATGCCGGCGGCCCACACGCAGATGTCGGCCGCATAGCTGGTGCCGCTGGCCACCGTCACCTTGTCGGCTTCGATCGTGGTGACGCGCGTATCGGTCACCACGGTGATGCCATGCTGATGCAGCAGTTTCGAGGCGGCAATGGAGACGCGCTCGGGCAGCGGCGCCAGGATGCGCGGCGCCCCTTCCAGCAGGGTGATGCGCACGTCCTTGATGGCGTTGAGATTCTGGAAGCCATACGCGGCATACACGCCGCTCGCTTCGCGCAGTTCGGCCGCCAGCTCGACGCCCGTGGCGCCGCCGCCGATGATGACGATGTCGACACCGGGATGGCCGGCGTCGCCCTGGCGCTGCTCGGCCATGGCCAGCAGCTTGAGCAGGGTCAAACGGAACCGTTCCGCGTCTTCCGTGGCATTCAGGGAAATCGTGTTTTCCTGGGCGCCGGGCACGCCGAAGTAATTCGAGGTGCTGCCCACGGCCAGCACCAGCTGGTCATAGCTGACTGTGCGCTGCGGCAAGAGCTGTTCATCTTTGTCGGTGGCGATGGCGCCCACGGTGAGGCTGTTGCTGGCCGCGTCGAGCGCGATCAGAGGGCCATAGACATAGGTAAAACCATTGTCATGCGCCAACATCTGGTACGACAGGCCCTCTTGATGAATATCCAGGGTGCCGGCCGCCACTTCATGCAGCGAAGGCTTCCAGATGTGATACAGCCGGCTGTCGACCAGGGTCACCTGGCCGGGGCCGAGCTTGCGGCTGAGTTTGCAGGCCAGCTCCAGGCCGCCTGCACCTCCTCCTACGATTACGATTTTACTGTGCAAAGATCCTCCTGCGTGTTAATCCCTGTGCCCATTGCCGTTGCCGTGACCATTGCCGTGGCCCTTGCCCGGCTTGTTGTCATGCTTGTCGCGCTTGTCATCATGCTTGTCGAAGTGCTTGTCATGCTTGTCGTCATGACGGCCGCGGTCGCCATAATCGGGACGGCCATGGTCGCCATGTTGCTGGCGGTAACGGGGCACATATTGGTTGTTATACCAACTATCTTGGACGAAATATACCTCTTGGTTACAGGCATTATACTTGCGGCAGTGCTTGGACCAGTTTTTCGCATGGCCGGGCGGCACGCGCAAATAGATGGGGCGCGCCGAATAGTATTGCGGGCGCTGCACGATGACGGGCTGGGCGTAGATCAATTGCGGCGCGGGATAGTCGCCGATGTCGAGGCGTCCGTAAAAGCCTGGCTGGCCGACGGTGACGGAGACGCCAACCTGGGCGACAGCAGCGGTACCTGCCGACAGCAGGACGGCGGCGAGAATGAGGGTTTTCATGGGGACACTCCTTTTATCAGTTATGCCGCAATTGTAGACCTTGTGTGACCAACTGTTTGTTCGCAAGGACACATAAGGACTGCCGTGGCAATCTCACCACAGCTTGCCCAAAGGCACTACCAGGCCGCTGAACAGCGACCAGTCCGGCGACGCCGCCGTCAAGCCGCGCGCCATGCCGATATCGATGGCCAGCCGGGGCGTGGGACTGTAGGTGGCCGCCAGCAGCAGTTGCGCCGTGGCCCGTGCGCCGCGCAGGCGCGTGCCCGACACTTCCGCCGTGGCGCCCCAGCGCTCGCTGACGGGCGTGGAAAAGGAGGCCGCCCAGCCCGTCTGCACCCGGCCCGACACCGGGTCGGATGCGCCCAGGCGCGTGGCGTTCACATTGGCATCCATGTGCACGGCGCCCAGGTCGCGGCTGAGAATGCCGTTCAGCGACACGTCGCTCTTGCCGCTGCCGATGCTGTCCTTGGCCGTGGGCAACTTCCAGCCCAGTTCCAGGCCCAGCGCCGTGGCGCTGTCGAGCACAAAGGCGCGCTTGAGCACGAGCGTCGTGTCGCCCACGCCCGTCTCGCGCCGGCCCGTGTCGTCGCGCGCGCGCACAACACCCTCGCCTTCGAGCAACACGCCCCATTCGGGCGTGAACGCCAGCTTGAAGGTGTAGGGCAGGCTGGCGCGGCGCGTATCGTCCGTTTTCGACAACAGACCGCCCGCCTCGAATTCCAGCTGGCCCGGCACGGGCAGCTGGGCGGGGCTGGCCACCGAAGGACGGTAAGGCAGGACAGCATCGCTATCCTGCGCCTGCGCCAGGGGCGCCAGGAACAGCAGCAACAGGGAGAAACGGAAGGACGGCAGGACAGGAGATGGCATGGGGAACCCGGAAGTGGCAAACGCGCAATAGCGACAGCCTACCACCGCCGCGCCGCTTGCGCCCGGTCCAGCCGCCGTCAGGCCAGGCGCCGCACGCCCGGCCTGGCCGCCGGCGCGGGCCGGCGCAGCGGCGTGACATTGCTCGATGCCGGCACGGCGATGCCCTCGGTCTGGGCATGCAGGCGGAACACACCCACCAGCTCCGTCAGGGTCTGCGCCTGGTCCTGCAGCGATTCGGCGGCCGCCGCCGCCTCCTCCACCAGAGCCGCATTCTGCTGCGTTACCTGGTCCATCTGCAGCACGGCCTGGTTGACTTGCTCGATGCCGGCGCTCTGTTCCGCGCTGGCGGCCGTGATTTCCTGCATGATGTCGGCCACCTGGCGCACGCTGGTGACCACTTCGTCCATCGTGTGTCCCGCGTCGCGCACGAGTTTGGCGCCCACGGCCACCTGCTCGACGGAGTCGCCGATCAGGATCTTGATTTCCTTGGCGGCACTGGCCGAGCGCTGGGCCAGGTTGCGCACCTCGGCCGCCACGACGGCAAAACCGCGCCCCTCCTCGCCCGCCCTGGCCGCTTCCACGGCCGCGTTCAGGGCCAGAATATTGGTCTGGAAGGCGATGCCGTCGATGACGCTGATGATGTCGACGATCTTGCGCGACGAGGCATTGATCGATTCCATGGTCTGCACCACCTGCCCCACCGCAGTGCCGCCCTTGCCGGCCACGTCGGACGCGGCGCCGGCCAGCGCATTGGCCTGGCGCGCATTGTCCGCGTTCTGCCGCACGGCCGAGGTCAGCTGCTCCATCGACGACGCCGTTTCTTCCAGGGAACTGGCCTGCTCTTCCGTGCGCGACGACAGGTCCAGGTTGCCCTGGGCGATTTCGCTCGACGCCGTATGGATGGTGTCCGTGCCCGAACGGACCTGGCTGACGATGCCCACCAGCTTGTCGCGCATGGTTTTCATGGCAAACAGCAGGCTGGCGCTGTCGTGGCTGGCCGTGCGGATCTCGACGGTGAGGTCGCCCTCGGCAATGGCGCCGGCGATCTTCACGGCATACGCCGGCTCGCCACCGAGCTGGCGCGTCAATCCCCGGGTGATCAGCGCGCCCAGCGCCAGGCCGACCGCCACACTGCCCAGCACCAGCGCGAGCATGAAGCTGCGGCTGGCCTGATACACGCCGGACGCCTGCTCGGCGGCCGCCTTGGCGCGCGCTTCCTTCTGCAGCGAGAGCTTGTCCAGCACACCGTCGAGTTCGTCCGCATGCTGGCGCGTCTTGTTGAGCAGTTCGACCAGTTGCGCGCTGCGCTGGGCCAGCGGTTCGCCGGCCGCCAGGGTCAGTGCCTGCTGCATGGTGGCAATGTACTCGGCTTCGACAGTGGCGAAGCGGGCAAACAGTTCCTTGGCCGCTTGCGTGACGAACAGCGGTTCCGCCTTGGCAAGGTAACTTTTATTTAATTCGAGAAATTTGGCGATGTCGGCCTGGCGCGTGGCGCGCTCCTCGGCGGTCGTGGCCAGCAAGAAATTGCTGCGCGCGCGGCCCACCTTGATCAGGGCGATATTGGCTTCCTTGATGTACGACAGGCCCAGCAATTCATGGTTGTACATCTGCCCCGCCATGGTGTCGATCTTGCCCATGTTGAAGATGCCGATGCCGGCCACGATGGCGCCCAGCAGCGCCACGCAAAAGAATGCCGCCAACAGGCGCGTGCCCACCTTCATCCGATTCAACATGATTCCTCCGATGGCCTGGCGGCCGATACGCAACGGGACCTCAACTTGAATATAAAGAAAAAAGCAGGAGGAAAATGCTCGGATTGTCACTAAACAACAATTCATTGATTTATAGCAACATGCAAAACGGCTTGCCGTGCTAGGCAAGCCGTTCCGGCAGGTGCTTAATGGGCAAGCTTAATGGCCCAGCTTAATGGCCCGCGTGCGCGCCAGGCTTGCGCACCGTCATCTCCACGCCGCCTTTCACCAAGGGCTTGCCCGCGCCCTGGCCGCGCACGGCTTCCGGCAAGGCGCCCGTCCATTCATACGCCACGCTGCCGGCCGGATGCTTGTACCAGCCCGGGTCGCGGTAGTCGCCGGCTTTCTGGTCCTTGCGCACTTTCACCGTGGTAAACATGCCGCCCATGCCGATGGCGCCGAAGGGGCCGTCGCCGGCCATCATCGGCAAGGTATTGTCGGGAATCGGCATCTGCATCTCGCCCATGTCGGCCATGCCCCGCTCGCCCATCACCATGTAGCCGGGCACGAGCTGGTTGACCTTCGCCGCCACGCCCTGGTGGTCAACGCCGATCATGGTCGGTACGTCATGCCCCATGGCATTCATCGTGTGGTGCGACTTGTGGCAGTGGAAGGCCCAGTCGCCCAGGTCCGTGGCCGTAAACTCCACGGCGCGCATCTGCCCTACGGCCACGTCCGTCGTCACTTCGGGCCAGCGCGATTCGGGGCGCGTCCAGCCGCCATCCGTGCCCGTCACCTCGAATTCGTGGCCGTGCATGTGGATCGGGTGGTTCGTCATGGTCAGGTTGCCCACGCGCACGCGCACCTTGTCGCCCTGGCGCACGACCATGGGATCGATGCCGGGAAAGACGCGGCTGTTGAAGGTGAACAGATTAAAATCCGTCATGGTCATGATCTTCGGCGTGTAGCTGCCCGGATCGATGTCGTAGTTGCTGAGCAGAAAGACGAAATCGCGGTCCACCTGCATGAAATGCGGGTCTTTCGGGTGCGTCACCCAGAACCCCATCATGCCCATGGCCATCTGCGTCATTTCATCGGCATGCGGGTGGTACATAAAGGTGCCGGGCCGCTTGGCAACAAATTCATACACGAAAGTCTTGCCGGGAGGAATGCCCGGCTGGGTCAGGCCCGTGACGCCATCCATGCCGTTGGGCAAGCGCTGGCCATGCCAGTGCACGCTCGTGTGTTCCGGCAATTTGTTGGTGACGAAGATGCGCACGCGGTCGCCCTCCACCACTTCGATGGTGGGACCGGGCGACTGGCCGTTGTAGCCCCACAGGTTCGCCTGCATGCCGGGCGCCAGTTCGCGCACGACGGGTTCGGCCACCAGGTGAAATTCCTTGACGTTGTTGTTCATGCGCCAGGGCAAGGACCAGCCATTCAGGGTGACGACGGGATTGTACGGGCGCCCGTTCGGCGGCGGTGGCGGCGCTTTCGTTTCCGCGCCGGCCATGCTGACGGCTTCCGGCAACGACGCCGCCCCCACGCGGCTCACCGCAGCCGCACTCAGGGCGACGGCGCCCGCATTCATGAAAAAGTTTCTACGTGTAATCATCATTATTCCTTGTTGGCAAGACCGCTGCCGTTGATGGCGCCTTGCAATTCAGTTTGCGCGATCCAGAAATCGCGCTGGGTCTCGATGGCGCTGTTCACGCTGGCAACTTGCTCGCGCGCGTCGGCCAGCAGCTCGAACACGCTGGCCAGCATGCCGTTGTAGCGCAGCAATACTTCATGCGAGATCGTCTTGCGCAGCGGCACGACTTCATCGCGGTAGTGGCGCGCCAGGTCGTAGGCCGTGCGGTAGCTGGAATACGCTTCGCGCACTTCCGAGCGTGCCTTCACCGCCGTGCCCGCCGTGCGCTGCAGCGACTGCTCGTACAGCGCTTGCGCCTTCGCATTGCGCGCCGTGCCCCAGTCGAACAAGGGCAATTCCAGCGACACCTCATAGCCGTTTTCGCGCGGCGCCTCGCTGCTGCTCTTGTTGGTATAGCCCACGTCGAGCACATTGACGAAACCCGTCACCTTGGACAGACCCAGCGCGTCGGCCGTCGCATGCGCGTCGAGTTTCGCTCTTTGCACGTCGAGGCGCTGCTCCATCGCCTGCGCCTCGATATTGCCGGCGTCGGCCGGCTGGGCCGGCAAGTCGGGCAAGCGCGACGGTAAAGTGAACGCCGTCTGCTTGCCCCACAGGCCCAGCAAGCGCGTCAGGTGCTCGCGCTTGGCCGTGGCCTGGTGGCGGGCGCGGGCCAGGTCGCCGACGGCATCCGCGTAAAACACTTGCTGGCGCGCCTGGTCGAGGCGGCTCCAGTTGCCCGCCTGCTGCAAGCGCGTGGCCAGTTCGGCGCCCGCCTCGGCCGACAGCAGCGCGCGCTGCATGAACGCTTCCGTCTGCACGGCGGCCACGGCATTGAAATAGGCGCGGCGCGTCTCAAGCGCCAGCTGCACGGCGCTGCTGGCCGCCTGCAGCTTGGCTTGCTCGAAACGGCCCCGCTCGATGTTCACGCGCAGCGGCATGGTCAAGAGGCCCGCCAGGTCGAAGCTGACGCCCCGGTCGATTTCATTGCCGTGGCTGCCGTGCGAGCGGCCGAACGACAGGCCCGGGTTGCGCAAGCGCCCCGCCTGCACCAGGTCCGCCTCGGACGCGCCCAGTTCGGCCAGCGCCACCTTCATGCCGTGGTTGTTCATCAGGGCGATGCGCACGGCGCTGTCGGCGTCCAGGGGCTGGGCCAGCAGGGACGCCAGTTTTTCCTCGCCGCCCTTGTCCGTCAATGCCGCGGGGGCGCCCGTGCGGGCGTCCGCCAGCGCGGACACCGTCTGCATGCCGCCATCGGGGCTGAAGCTGGCGCAGCCGCCGAGCAGCAAGGTAGCCGCCAGCGCCAGCGGCGTGAGGCAAGTTGATTGAGAGAAACGGGTCATGTCAGTGTCCCTCATGCTGGTGTTGCGGGGCGGGCTGGGCATCGGGCCTGGGGCCGGGCTTTTCCATCGGCATGGTGTGTCCTTCCATCTTGTGGCCCTTCATCTTGTGGCCGTCCATCTTCATCATGCCCATGTGGCCGCCGGCCTTGCCGACTTTGTTGTTGACGGCGCGCCAGATCTGGTCGGGCGTGGCGTCCTCTTCGGCGGCGGGACGGTAGCCGGTGAAGGCGGAACGATAGGTGGTGGCCGGCACGGACGCTTGCGCCTCTTGCGGAGCGGACGGGGATTGCGCTGCGGCGGCCAGCGGCAGTACAGCCAGCGCGAAGCTGAACAGGTGTTTCATGGTATTCCTTGAATGACGGGTATGGCGCGGCGGGCGCGCGGCTGGAACGCTGGCGTGGCCGCTGCAACGTGCAGGGACGTGCGACGGCGGCGCCGCCAGGTTCAACGGGCGGTCAGGCGGAGCGCGTGCTTCTCGGGGGACGTTCGGGGCCAGGCGGGATATGCCCGGCGAACAGGGAATCGGGCGCCAGCGCCGGGGGCGGCGCGCGCAGGGTCAAGGCGTGCAAGGCAGGCATGCCGGGCGGCGCCGTGGCGCCCACGGTGCAGGCGCCATGATTGCTGCAATCGTGGCCATGGTGGGTGGCGCCGCCATCGTCCATGGCCATCTTCATCAGCTGGCCCGCGATCCGCATGTCGGCCGCATCGTTCATATCATGGCACTGGGGCGCCTGCATGGCCTCGGCGGCGACCGTGACCGCTGCCGCCAGCTCGTCCACGCAGCAGCTGCGCATGGCCGACGCAAAGCCCTGCAAGGGCAAGGTGACGACCAGCAGCCAGAGCAGCGAGCGGGCGAGTGAGCGGAAAAAGGCGCGGTTCATGGCAGGACTATAAACCTTCCCACGCGAGGAAGGTCAAGCCCCTATTTGCGCCCGCCGCCGTGCGTCAGCCAGATGACGTAGGCGCCGTAGTAGCCCTGCCCCTCCAATATGACCTGGCCCTCGGCAAAATGGATTTTCTCCACTTTATTGACGGTAAAATACGCGCGGCCATCGGCCGCCTCCACGTCGCCCAGGCAACGGGCGCGGGGCCGGCAGTAGCCGCTGGCGCGCCCGATGGCCCACATCAGGTCGCCGATCATGAAGTCGTACATCATTTCGGCCAGCAACGGCCGGTGCCCCGCCAGCATGGCCGTGATATCGGGGTAGCCGGCGTCCCTGAGCTCGGGCAAATCGCTTTCCTCGTACTGCAGATCGTCTTCACGGCAATCCTGCACGAAACTGTTGAACGGTTCGTCAAGCAGTCCCGCCAGCGCCGCTTCCGGCACGCTCAGGCGGAACGGGTGCAGCGGCAGCACGCTGTGCTGGCCGTAATTGAGTTCGCGGCAGTCGAGCAAGGCCAGCGGGTGCGGCTGGCCACCGACCTCGCAGCGGATGCCGGAGGCCTGCGCCATCAGCTGCCCATCCCCGCCGCCCGCATCAGCAGGCGCATTGCCCAGGCGGCCAGGCCCAGGGTGGCCACGCTCGCCAGCCAGATGCCGGCCATCCACGCCAGTCGCTTCCGCCATGATTGTTGCCCTTGTTCAAATTGTTTCATCAATGATAGCCATCTTCCGGCAAGACTTTGCCACGAAACACATAATAGGACCACACCGTATACATCAGGATCACGGGAATGATGAACAGCGCGCCCACCAGGGTAAAGCCCTGGCTTTGCGGCGGCGAGGATGCCTCCCAGATCGATACCGACGGCGGGATGATGTTGGGCCACACGCTGATGCCCAGGCCCGTGTAGCCGAGGAAGACGAGCGCCAGGGTGCACAGGAACGGCGCCGTTTGCCGGCCCCGCCGCAGGGAGCGCAGCAGCAGCCAGCCCGCGCCCGCCACCAGCAGCGGCACGGGCAGGAAGAAGAACAGTTGCGGCAGCGCAAACCAGCGCGCGGCGATGGCCGGGTCGACCAGCGGCGTCCAGACGCTGATGACGGCGATCACGCCCAGCAGCAGCCACACCAACACGCGCGTGACGCGGTAGGCATGCGCCTGCAAGCCGCCCTGCGTCTTCATGATCAGCCAGGTGCTGCCCAGCAAGGCATACGCCGCCACCAGCCCCGCGCCCGTAAACAGCGAGAACGGCGTGAGCCAGTCCAGCGCGCCGCCCGCATAGCTGCGGTCCTCCACCGGCATGCCCTGGATGTAGGCGCCCAGAGTCACGCCCTGGAAGAAGGCGGCCGCCACCGAGCCAAAGATAAACGCCTTGTCCCACACGTGGCGCTCGTGCTCGCGCGCCTTGAAGCGGAATTCGAAGGCCACGCCGCGGAAGATCAAGCCCATCAGCATGAAGCTGAGCGGCAGATAGCAGGCGCTCAGCACCACCGAATAGGCGAGCGGAAAGGCGGCCAGCATGCCGGCGCCGCCCAGCACCAGCCAGGTTTCGTTGCCATCCCATACAGGCGCGACCGTATTCATCATCACGTCGCGCTCGCTCTTGTCCTGAAAAAACGGATACAGGATGCCGATGCCCAGGTCGAAGCCATCCATCACCACATACATCATGATGCTGAACAAGATAATAATGGCCCACAGTAGAGGCAGATCAATGCCCATGCGAATTTCCTCCTTGCGCTGGTGCTTCAAGATGCGCGGCCGAGATGGGCCGCGCGGGTGTGCGTTCCTGGCCGGGGCCGCCGTGTTCGACGCTCTCCCCCTCGTGCGGCCGCGGCCCCACGCGGATCAAACGCAGCAGGTAGCCGATGCCCGTGCCGAACACTGCAAAATAGATGACGACGAACGACACCAGGGTGATGCCCAGCTGCGTGGCGCCGTGCGCCGAGACGGCGTCTTGCGTGCGCAGCAAGCCGTACACGGTCCACGGCTGGCGGCCGATTTCCGTCGTGTACCAGCCGGCCAGCATGGCCACCAGGCCGCTGGGTCCCATCCACAGCGCGCAGCGCAGGAACAGGCGCGAGCGCCACAGGGTGCCGCGCCAGCGCAGCCACGCGCTCCAGATGCCCAGCGCGATCATCAGCATGCCCAGGCCCGCCATCAGGCGAAACGACCAGAACACGACGGCGGAAGGGGGCCGGTCGCGCGGCGCGAAGTCCTTCAAGGCGGGGATCGTGCCATTCCAGTCATGCGCGAGGATCAGGCCGCCCAGGCGGGGGATTTCCACCTTGTACAGGGTTTCCTCGCGCTCCATGTCGGGCCAGCCGAACAGGATCAGCGGCGTGCCCTCGCCGCCCTTGTTTTCCCAGTGGCCTTCCATGGCGGCCAGCTTGGCCGGCTGGTGCTCCAGCGTGTTCAGGCCGTGCAGGTCGCCGATCACGGCCTGGATGGGCGCGACGATCAGCAGCATCGACAGGCCCATGCTCATCATCTTGCGGATGGCCGCATTGTCGTTGCCGCGCAGCAAATGCCAGGCGGCCGACGCCACCACCAGCAAGGCCGTGGCAAGGAAGGCGGCCACGCTCATGTGCAGCAGGCGGTACGGGAACGATGGATTGAAGATGACGGCCAGCCAGTCCACGGGCACGATCCTTCCGTCGATGATTTCATGGCCCTGCGGCGTCTGCATCCAGCTGTTCGAGGCGATGATCCACGTGGCCGAGATCAGGGTGCCGAGCGCCACCATGGACGTGGCGAACATGTGCAGGCCCGGCCCCACGCGGTGCCAGCCGAACAGCATCACGCCGAGGAAGCCCGCTTCCAGGAAGAAGGCCGTCAGCACTTCATAGGCCAGCAGCGGCCCCGTGATGCTGCCCGCGTAATCGGAAAAGAAACTCCAGTTGGTGCCGAACTGATAGGCCATGACAAGGCCGGAAACGACGCCCATGCCGAAATTGACGGCGAAAATCTTCGACCAGAAGTGGTACAGGTCGCGGTACACGGCGTCCTGCGTGCGCAGCCACGCCGCCTCCAGCACCGTCAGGTAGCTGGCCAGGCCGATCGTGATGGCAGGAAAAATAATGTGGAACGAGATGGTGAAGCCGAACTGGACGCGCGCCAGTTCCAATGCAGTGAGCCCTAACATGTGTTGCCTTCCCGACGTGTGACGTCTGTTTTACCCAGGCCTCCACTCTAGGCTTTACGGGCAAAACATAACAGACTCAGAAATCGGAGAAAACATAGGATCAGTTTGACGTTTTCCGAATGACAAGGTCAAGCCGATCCAATGGAAAAACGCATCAGGCAGGCTCCGTGATCCCCACGCAATTGCGCCCGTTTTCCTTGGCCACGTACAGGGCCGCGTCGGCGGCCAGCAGCACGGCGTCCGTGCTGCGCTCCCCGTGCGACGACGAGACGACGCCCAGCGAGACCGTGATGGCGCCCGCGCCGGGTATCACGGCGGCGGCCACCTTGGCGCGCAGGCGCTCGGCCACCTGCATGGCCACGTCCAGGTCGGCGTCGGGCAGCAGCATGATGAATTCGTCGCCGCCATTGCGGCACAGCACGTCGGCATCGCGCGAACAGGCACGCATCAGCTGCGCCAGGCGCAGGATGACTTCATCGCCCACGGCATGGCCCCAGCGGTCGTTGACTTGCTTGAAATGGTCGATGTCGATGGCGATGACGGAAAACGGCCGCGCCTGCGCCTGCCAGGCGTCCAGCGCCGCCGCCATGCCGCGCCGGTTCGACAGGCCCGTCAGCGGGTCCGTCTCCACGTCCGTCTTCAGCTTGCCGATCTTGTTCTGCAACAATGCCAGGCCCTTCAACAGGGCTTTCTTGATCTGCGCCGCTTCCACGTACCATGAGCGGATGGCGGCGATGCGCTCGGCCGTGCCGGGCGCGTCCATGCGCCGCGCGCCTTCGGCCAGCTGCACCAGGGGCCGTGAAATCAGGCTGGCCAGCCACCAGATGAATGGCAGGCTCAGCAAGGCGATCGGCAGGGAATGCCACACCGTGTTGGCCATCAGCTGGTTCAGCGGCGCCAGGGTCATGGCCGTGGGACGCTGCGCCACGATGCCCCAGCCCGTCGACGGCATGACGGCGTAGCCGGCCAGCATGTCCACGCCCAGGCTGTTGTCCATGCGCCGGTTGCCGCCGCCCCGCTGCGCGATGATGGCGTCGATCACTTCATTGCGGCCGGCCACGTCGCCCAGGCGTTCGGGGTCCGGGTGGTACAGCAGGCGCCGGTTCTGGTCGACCACGTACAGGTAGGAGCCGTCGCGGTAGTAATGCTGGCCCAGCATGGTGTACAGGATATTTTTCTGTTTCAGGTAGATGCTGCCGCCCACATAGCCGAGGTAGCGCCCATCCTTGCCGACGATGGGATGCGAAACGAAGACCACCAGATTGCCGACCGAAGATATGTAAGGCTGCGTGACCAGCGGGCGCCGCTCGCGCAGCGCCTGCGCGGCGCCGGCCGAATCGAGCGTGCGGTTTTTCAGTGCCAGGGTTTCCGGCGACACGCCCAGCACCTTGCCGTCCGCATCGACGATGAGCACGGAATTGAAGCTGTTCGTTTGCAGGCGCAGGCGCTGCGCCTCTTCCGTCAGCCATTGCTCGTCGTCCATGCGCGAGGGCAGGCTGCCGGCGCTGTAGGCCAGCTGCTGGCGCGCCGACTGCAGGAAGTCCTCAGCCGTGCTGGCCAGCTTGCTGGCGTAGGCGTGGTTCGCTTCCAGGGTGGTATCGATCAGCAACTGGCGCTGCACGCTGTAGCTGGCATAGAAGGTATTGGCCAGGGACACCAGGGCGCTGGCAAAGGCCACAAGCACGATCAAACGGCGCAAGTTCATGCGCAGAACAGGTTTAGTCCACATGGAGTCGGCAAGAAGAAAGTATTGCGCTAAAGAAAGGGCGCATTATACCGAGACACCCGTGCCAATATTGAAATCCTGGCATCCATGGTCAAAGAATATGAACAAGCGGCAACGCTGGGCGCTGCCGCCTTGATATGCATCAAGCGTGGATGGCGTGCTTGCGGACCCAGTCCGTGTAACGCTGCATCCAGCCCTGGAAGAAACCCAGGCTGGCCGGGCCGATGCCGCCGTGCTCGTCGAACAGGCCGTCCTTGGCCTGGATAAACATTTCAGGCTGCCCCAGCAGCGGCACGTCCAGGTAGGCGAGCACATTGCGCAAATGCTGCTGCGCCAGCGCCGTGCCCGTGGCACCCACGGAGACGCCCAGCACGGCACCGGGCTTGCCGCCCCACACGCTCTGGCCATACGGGCGCGAGCCGTGGTCGAGGGCATTTTTCAGCACGCCGGGGATCGAGCGGTTGTATTCGGGGGTGAGGAAGAGCAAGGCTTGCGATGCGGAAATGTCGGATTTCAGGCGCAGCACCTGCTCGGCCTGCGCGCCATCGTCGTCCTGGTTGTACAGCGGCAAGTCGCCGATCTCGATATGTTTAAAGGAAAACTCGGGCGGCGCCAGCTTGATGAGGGCGTCGGCCAGCTTGCGGTTGAAGGAATCCTTGCGCAGGCTGCCGACGATGATTGCGACTTGATATTGGCTCATGAAAGTCCCCGATAACGGTTGAAAGAAAGCCCTGGAGTGAAGCTCACACCAGGGCTATCTTGCCACACAATTATCGGTTTTGCGCGCTAGCGTGCGGACTGCGCCAGGCCTTGATACTCGCGGTAGTAGCGTCCACCCAGGTTCGTCAGCACCTCATAGCCGATGGTATTGGCCATGGCCGCCACGGCGTCGACCGGGTGTTCGGCGCAGATCAGGTCGACCAGGCTGCCCGGCGCGACGCGCTCCTGGTCGATGGCGCTGACGTCCAGCGTAATCGAATCCATGGAAATGGCGCCGATCTGCGGCACTTTCACGCCATCGACGATGGCCAGGCCCTGGTTGCTCATGCTGCGCAGCCAGCCATCGGCATAACCGACGGAAATGGTCGCCACCTGGCGCGGCTCGCTGGCCGTGTAGCGGCGGCTGTAGCCCACGTGGTCGCCGGCGGCAATCGTGCGTGTCTGCATGACCTTGCCCTGCAGCCGCACCACGGAGCGCAGCGGATTCGGCTCGCCGCCCTGCGGCCCGATGCCGTACAGGGCCGCGCCCGGACGCACCAGGTCGAAGTGGTAGTCGGGCGACAGGAAGATGCCCGAGGAATTGGCCAAGCTGGCGCGGTATTGCGGCAAACGGGCGCGGATGGCGGTGAAACGGGCCAGCTGCTCGCCATTCATCGGGTTGGCGCGCTCGTCGGCGCAAGCCAGGTGGCTCATGATGTAGCGCACCTTGATGCCGTCGAGAAAGTGCGGATCCAGCAGCCAGGCGTCGATTTCCTGCGGCGACAGGCCCATGCGCGACATGCCCGTGTCCACCTGCACGATGGCGTCCAGGGTGGTGCCCAGCGCCTTGGCATGCCTGCGCCAGCCCGCCACCTGCGGCTCGCTGTTGAGTACGGGCGTCAGGCCGTGGGCCGTGAATTCGCCTTCCGTGTCGACGGGCGGGCCGTGCAGCACGAAGATGGCCGCATCGGGCGCCACGTGCGGGCGCAGGCTGATGCCTTCTTCCAGGTGGGCGACGAAGAAATGGCGGCAACCCTCTTCATACAGGGCCGCGCCCACTTGCGCGGCACCGAGGCCATACGCGTCGGATTTGACGACGGCGGAACAGGCGGCCGGGTGCGCCTTGTCGCGCAACAAGCGGTAGTTGGCGCGCACGGCATCGAGATCCACCGTCAGGATGGCGCCGCTACGTTCCTTGGGAGGCATGCTGGCCGCCATCTCAAGCCGCCGCGTGTTGCAGTTTGCCCTGGCCCTGCGCGCCGCTGTAGCGGCTGACGGACAGGTCGTCGGCCAGGATGGCCGGCTTTTTCGACGACATCAGGTCGGCCAGCAATTGCGCCGAACCGCAGGACATGGTCCAGCCCAGGGTGCCGTGGCCCGTGTTCAGGAACAGGTTGCGCAGCGGCGTGCGGCCGACGATCGGCGTGCCGTCCGGCGTCATCGGACGCAAGCCCGTCCAGAACGTCGCCTCGGCCGTGTTGCCGCCGCCGGGGAACAGGTCGTTGACGACCATTTCCAGCGTTTCGCGGCGGCGCGGGTTCAGGTTCAGGTTGTAGCCGGCGATTTCCGCCATGCCGCCCACGCGGATGCGGTCGTCGAAGCGCGTCACGGCGATTTTATAGGTTTCATCGAGGATGGTCGACACGGGCGCCTTGGCCGCGTTGACGATAGGCACGGTGATCGAATAGCCCTTCAGCGGATACACGGGAATGTCCAGCAGCGGCTTCATGAAGCCCGTCGAGTAGGAACCGAGCGCCACGACGTAGGAATCGGCCTTGACGATTTCCGCGCCGCATTGCACGCCAGCAATCTCATCGCCCTGCGTCAGCAAGGCATCGATGGACACGCCGTAACGGAACTTCACGCCCAGCGCCTCGGCCATTTCCGACAGGCGCGTGGTAAACAGCTGGCAATCGCCCGTTTCATCGTTGGGCAGGCGCAAGCCGCCAAACAGCTTGTCCTTGACGGCTTCCAGGGCCGGTTCCGCGCGCGACAGCTCGTTGCGCTGCAGCACCTCATACGGCACGCCGGCATCCTTGAGCACTTCGATATCTTTCGAAGCGTCGTTATATTGCTTTTCCGTACGGAACAATTGCATCGTGCCTTGCTGGCGGCCTTCATACGTGATGCCCGCTTCGGCGCGCAGCACCTTGAAGCAGTCGCGGCTGTATTCGGCCAGGCGCACCATGCGTTCCTTGTTCACGGCATACGCTTCCGGTGTGCAATTACGCAACATCTGCCACATCCATTTCAGCTGGGCGGCGCTGCCGTCGAGCGAGATGGCCAGCGGCGCGTGGCGCTGCATCATCCACTTCACGGCTTTCAGGGGAATGCCGGGCGCGGCCCATGGCGAAGCGTAGCCGGGCGAGATTTGCCCCGCATTCGCGAAGCTGGTTTCCAGTGCCGGGCCCGGCTGGCGGTCGATAACGGTCACCTCATGTCCTGCCTTGGCCAGATAGTAAGCACTGGTGACGCCGATGACGCCGCTACCCAGAATCACGATACGCATAGTTTCCTCATTATATTTTTTTAGGCTGACGCCAGATTAACCGCTATCATATTGGGAAAGAGCCAGTATTTGTTCACGTATAAATCGAGATATTCAGCAATAAATCATGAGAATCCTAAAAGAATCGGCACGTGGCCTCGACAAGCTGGATCGCCACATCCTGCGCATCCTGCAACAGGATGGCCGCATCTCGATGAAAGACCTCGGTGAACAGGTGGGGCTGTCCATCACGCCCTGCATCGAGCGGGTCAAGCGCATGGAGCGCGACGGCGTCATCACGGGCTACCATGCCAAGGTGAACCCGGCCGCGCTGGGCGCCAAGCTGCTCGTCTTTGTAGAGATTACTCTCAATCAAAAGTCGGCGTCCGCCTTCGAGCAATTCCGCCGCGAAGTGCTGCAGATTCCCGAAGTGCAGGAATGCCACCTGGTGTCGGGCGACTTCGATTACCTGATCAAGGCGCGCATCCATGAAATGGCCGAATACCGCAAGCTGCTGGGCGACATGCTGCTGCAGCTGCCGGGCGCCGCGCAATCGAAAAGCTATGTGGTGATGGAAGAAATCAAGGAAACCCTGGCGCTGTCGACCGACGTGCTGCAGAACCGCTAAAAGTACCGCCAGCCGGTACCACTGGCATCAGATTTTGCGCCTTTGTATAATCTTGTAGCACATTCGTGGCGACGCAAGCACACTCCCGGCATGACATCACGCCCGTCCCCTCTGAGATTGGAAGCAGTGATGCACACCGGGAGTCCCTATGAACACATTGATCAAACTGGCAGCTTCCTGCCTCGCGGGCCTGGCCGTGGCCATGTGCACCGCCAGTGAATACAAGGTCAACCGCGCGCCCGACAATGGCGCCATCTATCAGAACATCAAGGTCGGCAAGACCACCCGCCTCGACCTCGACGCGGCGCTGGGCAACGCCACCGTCGTCAGCTTCGACCCCGGCTATGAAGTCTGGGTCTACAAGAACCAGCTGCAAGCGCCCAAGGTGACGCGGCTGATCCCCCTGCTGGGCGAAAAAGGCACGCGCGAAGTGGCCGTGATGTTCGACCAGGCAGGTGTCGTGAAGAAATTCCGCATTCACGAGCCGCGCAAGTAGGCGCACAGCGAACGGGCGCCGCCTGCCACGCTGGCTGGCTATACTGGCTGCTGGCTACCGCCGCCCACCGCCCACCTACCCAGCAAGGAGTTCCCATGCGCCTGCCCCTGATCGCTCCGAAAGACCTGACGCCCGAACAACAGCCGCTGTACGACGATATGCGCAAAGGCATCACCAGCAATTTCAACGATTTCATCGCCGTGCGCGAAGACGGCGCCCTGATGGGGCCATGGAATCCATGGCTGCACGAACCGGCCATCGGCAAGGCCATCTGGGACCTGACCCTGGCCATGACGGCCAACGCCACGCTGCCCGACAAGGTGCGCCAGATTGCCATCCTGGTGGTCGGCGCGCGCTACAACGCCGCCTATGAAATCTACGCCCACATCGCTGTCGCGGAGCGCGAAGGCATGTCGGCCGAGCGCCTGGCCACGCTGGTGGCCGACGTCAAGCCCGTCGACCTGGACCAGCATGAGAGCATCGCCTACGACCTGGCTTACGCGCTCAGCGGCGGCGGCACGCTGCCGGAGCCGCTGTACCGGCTGGCGCTTGCCACCTTCGGCCAGCACGGCACCAACGAGCTGATCTATCTGGTGGGCCTGTACGCGCTGGTCTCGACCACCTTGAACGGCTTCAACGTGCCGGTGCCGGAACGCGACTGAAGGGCCTTGCCCTTCACTTGCCCTACCCCTGCCCACTTGCCGCGATGGGGAACGCCGGTGGACGCGCTCTTGCTCTACACTGGCGTTTTATCCTCTGCAACCTCCATGCAACTACCTGCAAACCTCGCCCCCATCTCGGTCGAACAAGACTGGCAACACACGACAGCGTATCCGCCGCTCGGCTTCACCCCGTTCTTTGAAGGCGCGCTGGGCAATGGCGACACGTTCGGCCTGTACTGGCCCATCGGGCGCGAAGCGGCGGAACCCATCGTCGTCGAAACATGGCACGACGAGTGGCGCATCCAGCCGCACTTTTCCAGCCTGGCGGCGTTCCTGCAAGCCTACGCAACGGCGGATGACGAGTATGTCGCCACACCGACGCTGGCCGACGACCCCGCCTCGCCGCGCGCCGCCTTCCTGGAAGCCAAGGAATTGATTGCGCAGCGCAAGCCGGACGCCGCCATCGCGCTGCTGGAAGCGGCGCTGGCCATCGTGCCCGAATACACGGACGCCCTGACCTTGCTGCATGGCCAGTATGTGCGCGCGGGCAGAATCGATGACGCCGTCAAGGTGGCCATCCAGGCCATCATTTCACCGCCGTCGTTTGGCGGCCCGCCATTGAAGGCCTTGCAATGGCTGCGCGCGCAGCCGGTGCCGGACAGGGAACTTGACCCCATCTGGCGCGCCTGCGGGCAATTGTCGTTCAACTTTGGCGGCAGCAAGGAAAATACCGATTACCCCGTGCTGCTGGCCGCCATCGACACCTACCTGGAGCAAGGCAAGCATGTTTCCGCCTCGACCCTGATGCAGACGTATGCCGAACTGATGAGCGCGGAAACCGTCTCGTTCCAGGAACGCTACGCCTTCGAGCCGGCCGCCTTCATCGCGCGGCAAATCGATGTCAGCGCCCAGCTGGCCAACGGCAGCCGGGACACATCAACGCTCTGGCTGCCCGACCCGGCCTGATTGCTGCCGAAACAGCTTGCGGTACGCCGACGGCGACGTCTGCAAGCTGGCGCGGAAATGCTGGCGCAGCGACAGGGCCGTGCCGAAGCCGGCTTCTTGCGCCACGACATCGATCGAGACCGCGCTTTTTTCCAGCAGGCTTTGCGCATGCGCAAGACGCTGGTTCAGCAGCCATTGCTTGAACGACGTGCCCGTCGCCTGGCGGAAGTGGCGCGTAAAATTGCGCCGACTCATGGCAGCCCGCCCGGCCAGCGCGTCGATGCTGTGCGCCTGGCCCAGGTTGGCCGTCACGCAGGCGAGCACATCGGCAAAGCGCCCTTCGCTGCCGGATACGGGCAGCGGACGCGCGATGAACTGGGCCTGCCCGCCCTGGCGGTGCGGCGCCACCAGCAGCCGGCGCGCCACCCGGTTGGCCACCTCGGCGCCCGCCAGCTGGCGCAGCAGATACAGACAGCAATCGAGGCCGGCCGCCACGCCGGCCGACGTGAGCACGCCGCCATCGTCCACGTACAGCACTTCCCGGTCCACCCTGACCCGGGGATAGCGGGCCGCCAGCCGGTCCGCCATGCCCCAGTGCGTGGCAGCACTCTTGCCATCCAACAAGCCCGCCTGCGCCAGGGGAAACGCGCCCAGGCACAGGCCCACCATGCGCGCGCCGCGCCCGCTGGCCGCCCGCAGCGCCGCGACCAAGGGCGGCGGCGCATCGCGGCAATCGTCGTGCCAGGCCGGCATGATGACGATGTCGGCCCCTTCCAGCCCTTCCAGGCCGAACTCGGGCGTGATGGCGAAGCCGGCCGCCGTGCGCAAGGGCGCGGGATCGGCGGCGCACACGCGCACGTGGAAAGGCGGCAGATCGGCCTCGTCCGTCTGGGCGCCAAACACGAGGCAAGGCACGGACAGGTGGAATGGCGTCATACCGTCGAAGGCGATCACGGCCACGCTCAAGGGGGACAAAGTAGGGATAGCAGTCATGGCCCGATTTTATCGCAGATAGGCCTTCGGGCCACTTTTTGTTTTCAACGCGCCGCTTGAAAATAGCTGTATCGGGGAAGTCCTTCCTCTTTCAACCATTCAGGAGTCACGCATGTCCAACACTACCGCACCGCGCCGCGCCCTGCTCGTCATCGACGTGCAAAACGAATACTTCACGGGCGACATGCCCATCGAATATCCATCCGTCGACATTTCCCTGCCGAACATCGTCGCCGCCATGGCCGCCGCCCGCGCCGGCGGCGTGCCCGTCATCGTCGTCCAGCACGATGCGCCGGAAGCTTCTCCCATCTTTGCAAAAGGCAGCGACGGCTGGCAGCTGCACCCGCAAGTGGCTTCCTTTGCCGCCGACCACCGCATCAACAAGACCATGGGCAGCGCGTTTGCGGGCACGGACTTGCACGCCTGGCTGGAGCGCCACAGCATCGACACCCTGACGGTGACCGGCTACATGACGCACAACTGCGACGCCGCCACCATCTACCAAGCCGCGCACGACGGCTTGCAAGTCGAATTCCTGCAGGACGCCACCGGCACCCTGCCCTACGCGAATGCGGGCGGCACGGCCAGCGCCGAGGAAATCCACCGCGTCTTTTGCAGCGTGTTCCACTCGAATTTCGCCGCCGTCGCCAGCACGCAGGACTGGCTCGATGCCGTGCGCGCAGGCAAGCCGCTGGAAAAGGACAATATTTATCTGTCGAACCAGCGCGCGAGAACAATTTCAATTACACCTTGATGGAAAGTACCGGATGCTTGAAAATATTTTCAGCCATCCCATTATCTTTCCCTGACACCGGCCGTCAGATACGTTAGAGTTTTACAATTACACAGCTTAAAAAGGCTGTGTCCTTTTCCACGCTAACGGAACACGACCGAGATGGCTTTAGCTGTATTTGAATGCACACAATGTGGAGCGAATCTGGACGTAGAAGACCAGGCATCCACATTTACCTGTCCCTATTGTCACAATTCACATGAGCGCAGCCATGAGGCGGCATCCAGCCCCACCCCACAAACCTTGTGCGTCATGGCGGAGCGCTCGATTGCAAAAGGACTCTATGGCAAAGCCATGCAGTACGTTGAGCAGGGGCTGCTGCTTGATCCTTACCATGCAGGCTTGCTGGATCTGGAAATAAAAGCGCGCGATGGGTTAAGCCAATTCAACAATACACAGGCTGCGCGACGTGCCAAAGAGGCAAAACTGGCTGCCGACAAGGCCGAATCCGACCAGTATCACTATCAAGCGAAGCAAATGATGCGATTGCTGCGCGAGAATAAGAAAATCTACGGTACCAACATAGGTTTTAAAGTGCCGCAATCGGCCGATATGGATCTGGCACTGCAATATATCGACCGTTCGCTGGAGCTATTTCCCGAAAACCCGATCTCTCTCAATCTGAAGGGGCTGATTTTATGGGAAGGACACAAGAAAAAAGACGAGGCACGGGCTTTTCTGGAAAAAGCCGCCCAACTCGCGCCGCGCAATATCGACATCCAGAATAATCTCGCCTCGCTCAATTCTTCGGCATGCTTCATCGCCACGGCGGCATTCGGAACACCTTTTGCAAGCGAAATCAATGTATTGCGGCATTGGCGTGATCGGCATCTGCTGCAATCTATTGGCGGACGCTGGTTTGTGGCGTGCTATTACCGCACCAGTCCTCCCTTCGCCAACTTCATTGCCACACGCCCAACATTGAAACGGCTGGTTCGCTGGCTAATCCAGCCACTGCTGACTTATGCGGCAATCCGCTTGCGCAAGGGCCATATCCATTCCGCCCCAGGAAAAACGTCAAGGCATTGCGAATGATGCGAAAACTTACGCTCCTGGGCTTGGCCAGCTCTGCCACGTTCTCGCTGGCCACCGCCGCCCTGGTGCTGGCGGGCCTGAACGACAAACTGGCCCCGGCCGACGTGATCGTCGTGCCCGGCAACACGATCCTGCCCGACGGCACGCCTAGCCCCCGCCTGCAGGCACGGCTCGACGCGGCGCTGACGCAATTCCAGGCCGGCCGGGCACCGCGCATCCTCGTCAGCGGGGCGACGGGCAAGGAAGGTTTTGACGAGGCCGCATCAATGGCCCGCTATCTGCTCAAGCGCGGCGTGCCGGCCGGCGCCATTATTGAGGATAATCAAGGCTGGACCACGGACTCCACGGCCCGCAACGCGGCGGCATTGATGCGCTCACACGGCTGGAAGACAGCCATGGTCGCCACGCAATACTTTCACGTGCCCCGCTTCCGCCTGGCTTTGGAGCGGGCCGGCATCACCGTCAGCGGCAACGTGCACGCGCCGTATGTCGAGCTGCGCGACCTGTATTCCGTGCCGCGCGAAACGGTGGGTTACGCCGTGTATTTCATACGGCACTGATCCCGGCTGATTCCCTGGCTCACTCGCTCCAGTCGCGCGAGCGCTCCACGGCGCGCTGCCATTTATGCAAGCGCGTCAGGCGCTCGTCGGCCGCCATGGCTGGTTCGAATCGGCGTCCCACCTGCCACTGGGCGGCGATTTCTTCCTGCGAGGCCCAGAAGCCCACGGCCAGGCCCGCCAGGTAGGCGGCGCCCAGGGCTGTCGTTTCCGTCACCACGGGGCGCACCACGGGGACATTGAGGATGTCGGCCTGGAACTGCATCAGCATGTCGTTGCGGGCCGCGCCGCCGTCCACGCGCAATTCACTTAGAGCAATGCCCGCGTCGTCCTGCATGGCGGACAGCACGTCCACGTTCTGGTAGGCCACGCCCTCCAATGCCGCGCGCGCGATGTGCGCCTTGCCCGTGCCGCGCGTGATGCCGATCAGGGTGCCGCGCGCATACGGGTCCCAGTACGGCGCGCCGAGGCCCGCGAAGGCGGGCACGAAGACCAGGCCGCCCGAGTCGGGCACGCTGGTGGCCAGCGCTTCCACTTCGGACGAGTCGCGGATGATGCCGATGCCGTCGCGCATCCATTGCACGGCCGCACCCGCGATGAAGGCGCTGCCTTCGAGCAAGTAATCCGTTTGATCTGCATCAGGACCCAGGCTCCAGCCCACGGTCGTCAACAGCCGGTTTTTCGATGGCAAGGGGCGCTTGCCCACGTTCATCAGCATGAAGCAACCCGTGCCGTAGGTATTCTTCGCCATGCCCGGCTTCAGGCAGGCCTGGCCGAAGGTGGCCGCCTGCTGGTCGCCCGCGATGCCGGCGATGGGCACGGCCACGCCCAGCAGGTCAACGTAGGTGTGCGCAGCCACGCCGCTCGATGGCACGACGTCGGGCAGCAGCGAGGCGGGAATGTCCAGCAGCGCCAGCAGATCCGTGTCCCATTGCAGGGTGTGGATATTGAACAGCATGGTGCGCGCCGCGTTGCTCGTGTCCGTCAAGTGGGCGCCGCTCATCTTGTAGATCAGCCAGCTGTCGACGGTGCCAAAGGCCAGTTCGCCCCGCTCGGCGCGCGCGCGGGCGCCCGGCACATTGTCGAGCAGCCATTTGAGTTTGGTGGCGGAAAAATAAGCGTCCAGCACGAGACCCGTCTTGCGCTGGATCAAGTCTGCCTTGCCCTGCTCGACCAGTTGCTCGCAATAAGCCGCATTTCTCCGGTCTTGCCAGACGATGGCGTTAGCGACGGGTTCGCCCGTGGCGCGGTCCCACAGCACCGTCGTTTCGCGCTGGTTGGTCACGCCGATGGCGGCCACGTCGCTTGCCGCCACGCCGCTGTCGCGCAGCACCTGCTGCAGCACGCCCTCTTGCGAGGCCCAGATTTCGTTCGCGTCATGCTCGACCCAGCCAGGCTGGGGGAAAATCTGGCGGAATTCGCGCTGCGCGCTAGCGTGCGGCCGGCCCGCATGGTCGAACAGGATGGCGCGCGAACTGGTGGTGCCCTGGTCTAAAGCAAGTATGTATTTGGTCATGGTCGCTACTACGGCTATACAGTGAAAAAAGGGCACGGACAAGCGCCCGTGCCCCGGGAAAGCGGCGGCAGAAGTCTACACGACTACTTTACCTTGCCTTCTTTCCAAGCCTGCAATAATTTATCGTAGGCAATCGTTTCACCCTTCGGCTTTTCATTCGCCAGCTTTTTCCATGGCGCGTGCTGGTCCGACAGATACTGGTTCGGATCGACCTTCGGATTGAGCTTCGGTGCGCACGCCTTCATGCCGGCCCGCTGCAATCGCGCCATGACCTGGTCCATTTCCTCGGCCAGGTTATCCATGGCGGCTTGCGGCGTTTTTTCCGCCGTGATGGCCGTGGCCACGTTCTTCCACCACAGCTGGGCCAGCTTCGGATAGTCGGGCACGTTGTTGCCCGTCGGCGTCCACGCCACGCGGGCGGGGCTGCGGTAGAACTCGATCAAGCCGCCGTATTCGTTCGCGTGCTTCGTAAAATAATCGTGGCGGATGTCGGAATCGCGGATAAACGTCAGGCCGACGATGGATTTCTTCAGCGACACGGTTTTCGACGTGACGAATTGCGCGTACAGCCAGGCGGCGGCCTTGCGGTCGTCCGGCGTGGACTTGAACAGGAACCACGAACCGACGTCCTGATAGCCGTTCTGCATGCCCTCTTTCCAGTACGGGCCGTGCGGCGACGGCGCCATGCGCCATTTCGGCGTGCCGTCCTTGTTGACTACTGGCAAGCCCGGTTTCGTCATGCCGGCCGTAAATGCCGTGTACCAGAAGATTTGCTGGGCGATTTCGCCCTGCGCCGGCACGGGGCCCGATTCCGAGAAATTCATGCCGTTCGCCTGCGGCGGCGCGTATTTCTTCATCCAGTCGATATATTTCGTCAGCGCAAAGACGGCCGCCGGCGAATTGGTGGCGCCGCCGCGCGACATCGACGCGCCCACGGGCGTGCACTTGTCGGCCGCCACCTTGATGCCCCACTCGTCGACCGGCATGCCGTTCGGAATGCCCTTGTCGGCCGCGCCAGCCATCGACAGCCACGCATCCGTAAAACGCCAGCCCAGGGATGGATCTTTCTTGCCGTAATCCATGTGGCCATACACTTTCTTGCCGTCCAGTTCCTTCACGTCATTGGTGAAGAAATCGGCGATGTCTTCGTAGGCGGACCAGTTCTGCGGCACGCCCAGCTCGTAGCCATACTTGGCCTTGAACTTGGCTTGCAAATCCTTGCGCGCGAACCAGTCGGCGCGGAACCAGTACAGGTTGGCAAATTGCTGGTCGGGCAATTGATACACCTTGCCGTCCGGCGCCGTCGTGAAGCTGATGCCGATGAAATCCTTCAAGTCCAGGCCCGGATTCGTGAATTCCTTGCCCTTGGCGGCCATGTAGTCGGACAGCGGTTCCACGGCGCCATAGCGGTAGTGGGTGCCGATCAGGTCGGAATCGGAAATCCAGCCGTCATAAATGCTCTTGCCCGACTGCATCGACGTCTGCAGCTTTTCCACCACGTCGCCTTCCTGGATGATGTCGTGGCGCACCTTGATGCCCGTGATTTCCTCGAAGGCCTTGGCCAGGGTCTTCGATTCGTAGACGTGGGTGTCGATGGTTTCCGAGACCACGGAAATTTCCTTGATGCCCTTGGCTTTCAGCTTGGCCGCCGCATCGATGAACCATTTCATTTCAGCAAGCTGTTGCTGCTTGCTCAGGCTGGATGGCTGGAATTCCTTGTCGATCCAGGTTTGCGCCTGCTTGGCGTCGGCCAGGGCCGCGTTCGACACGAGCATGGCCGCAGCCGCGAAGACCGTGAACTTCAATTTCATCGTGAATCTCCTTTTATTTTATTGCCGGCCGCCTGCTGACGGTCCGGCCTCCATCAACACCGGCAAGCCGGTCATCCCCAACGCATTACAATTACCAACAAGACAAAACTAATCGCAGCCCCGATGGCCTGCTGCATTTCCGTAAATCCCGCCCAGGCCAGATTGACATACGCGGCCGTCAACAGCCCGATGAACAGGCGGTCGCCGCGCGTGGTCGGCATCGGCAGGAAACCTTTTCGTTCGATGCTGGGCGAGCGGATTTGCCACACCGTCATGCCGGCCAGCATCAAGCCGATGCAAATGAAGAAGATGGCCACTTCCGGCGTCCACGCCATCCAGCCGAACAGGCTGGCTATGCTATCGGTATTGTTTTCCATATCACACCCTCCCCATCGCAAAACCCTTGGCAATGTAATGCCGCACGAACCAGATCACCAGCGCGCCGGGCACGATGGTCAAGACGCCGGCCGCCGCCAGCACGCCCCAGTCCATGCCGGCCGCCGAGACGGTGCGCGTCATGGTGGCGGCGATCGGCTTGGCATTGACGGAAGTCAAGGTGCGCGCCAGCAGCAACTCCACCCAGCTGAACATGAAGCAAAAGAACGCCGTCACGCCCACGCCGGACTTGATCATCGGCAAGAAAATGCGGATGAAGAAGCGGGGGAAGCTGTAGCCGTCGATATACGCCGTCTCGTCGATTTCCTTCGGCACGCCGGACATGAAGCCCTCCAAAATCCACACGGCCAGCGGCACGTTGAAGACCATGTGCGCGAGCGCCACGGCCAGATGCGTATCCATCAGGCCCACCGTCGAATACAGCTGGAAGAACGGCACGAGGAAGACGGCGGGCGGCGTCATGCGATTGGTCAACAACCAGAAGAACAGATGCTTATCGCCGACAAAGTTATAGCGGGAAAACGCGTACGCGGCCGGCAAGGCGACGGTGACCGACATCACCATGTTCAAGGCCACGTAAATCATGGAATTGATGTAGCCGCTGTACCAGGAACGGTCGGTAAAAATCGTGTGGTAGTTGGCGAACGTCAGTTGCTGGGGCCACAGGCTCAACACGCCCACGATTTCCTCGTTGGTCTTGAGCGACATATTGAGCATCCAGTAGATGGGCAACAGCGAGCCCAGCAAAAAGACCACGAGGATGGTGCTGCTCATTTTCTTGTGCATCATTTCTGGTCTCCCGTGCCGACGCGCTGCATCCACGTGTACAGCACAAAGCAGAACAGCAGGATGATGAGGAAATAGATCAGTGAAAAGGCCGAGGCCGGCCCCAGGTCGAACTGGCCCACGGCCTTTTGCGTCAGGTATTGCGACAAAAAGGTGGTCGCATTGCCCGGTCCGCCGCCCGTCAGCACGAACGGTTCCGTGTAGATCATGAAACTATCCATGAAGCGCAGCAAGACGGCGATCATCAGCACATTGCGCAGTTTCGGCAGCTGGATGTAGCGGAACACGGCCAGGCGCGAGGCGCCGTCGATGCGTGCCGCCTGGTAATACGCGTCGGGAATGGCGCGCAAGCCCGCATAGCACAGCAGCACGACCAGCGGCGTCCAGTGCCAGATATCCATCACCATCACCGTCAGCCAGGCGTCAAGCGAGTTGCCGTTGTAGTTGTAGTCGAATCCCAATTGATTCAGGGTGTAGCCCATCAGGCCGATGTCGCCGCGGCCAAAGATTTGCCAGATGGTGCCCACCACGTTCCAGGGAATCAGCAAGGGCAGCGCGATCAGCACCAGCGCCAGCGACGCCTTCCAGCCATCGGCCGGCATGCACAGGGCGATCAGGATGCCGAGCGGAATCTGGATGGCCAGCACGGAGCCGGAAAACAGCAGCTGGCGCAGCAAGGCGCTGTGCAAGTCGCCGTCCAGCATGACCATGCGGAACCATTCCGTGCCCACGAATACCTTTTGCGTGGGGCTCAGAATATCCTGCACGGAATAATTGACCACCGTCATCAGGGGCAGGATGGCGGAAAAGGCCACGCACAGCAGCACGGGCAAGATCAATAGCCAGGCGCGGCGGTTGTTATCGGTTTTACCGTTATGTATCATCAGGCCACCCGCTTATCGTTGACATAGAACAAGGTGCGTTGCGGCGGAAAATGCAGCCGCACGGCATCACCCACCACCGCATCGATGGCGCGCAGCTTGGCTGCCACCGTCGCGCCGCCCAGCTGGAATTCCGCCAGGTAATGCGTGCCCATGTTGCGCACGGCCGTCACCGTGGCGTCCAGGCAGTGATCGCTGCCCGCACCGCCCTCGCCCGCCTTCAGGCATGCGACGAATTCGGGCCGCACGCCCAGCGTGATTTTCCCTTGCGCGCCAGCCAGGGCCGCGCGGGCGGCGGCGGACACGGCCAGCAGCTGCCCCGCCACGCGCACGCCGCCATCGCCCATGCTGCAATCGAGCAAGTTCATGCCCGGGTTGCCGATGAAATAGCCGACAAACGTATGCTCGGGTTCCTCGAACAGCGCCTGCGCGCTGCCCGTCTGCACCACTTCGCCCTGCGTCATGACGACCACCTGGTCGGCAAAGGTCAAGGCTTCCACCTGATCGTGCGTGACGTAGATCAACGATAACTTCAATTCGTGGTGGATTTCCTTCAACTTTCTGCGCAGCAGCCATTTCAAATGCGGGTCGATCACCGTCAGCGGTTCGTCGAACAGCACGGCCGCCACGTCGGGGCGCACGAGGCCCCGGCCCAGCGAAATCTTTTGCTTGGCATCCACGGACAAGCCGCTGGCGCGCAGTTTCAGGTCGCCCGTCAGCTCCAGCATCTGCGCCACCTGCTGCACGCGCTTTTTCACCTCGCTCTCTTTCCAGCCGCGATTGCGCAGCGGAAACGCCAGGTTGTCGTGCACGGTCATGGTGTCGTAGATGACGGGAAACTGGAACACTTGCGCGATATTGCGTGCTTCCGTCGGCAGCTGCGTCACGTCCTTGCCGTCGAACAGCACCTTGCCATGCGACGGTTTCACGAGGCCGGAGATGATATTGAGCAAGGTCGTCTTGCCGCAGCCGGACGGCCCCAGCAAGGCATACGCGCCGCCGTCATGCCACTCCATGCTCATGGGCCGCAGCGCATAGTCGGCGGGTGCCGCCGGGTTCGGTTTGTAGGCGTGGGCCAGGTCCACCAGTTCGATGCGCGCCATGTCACACTCCCCCTTGCGCAGGAGCAAACAGCAGCCCGCCATCGTCGGCGAAGATCAGCAAGGCGTGCGGCTGGCAATACACGGTGCAGGCGCTGCCGATCTCCAGGTTGTGCACGCCGCCGAGCTGCGCCACCAGGGCCAGCTCGCCCCGGCGCGCATGCACATAGGTTTCCGAGCCGCTGATTTCCGCCAGGTCCACCGTAGCGGCGATGGCTACGTCGCCTTCGGACTGGGGAGATAAATGCAGACTGTGCGCGCGCACGCCGAGGATCACGTCGCGCCGCTCGCCGAGGCGGGCGCGCTGCGCGCCGCTCAGGTGTATCGACAGGCCGTCGGCCGCCTGCGCCACGCCGTGACCATCCACGCGGGCGGGAATCAGGTTGATGGGCGGGTCGCTGAAGGTGCGCGCCACGTCGATGGAATTGGGCGCGTTGAAGACGTCCAGGGTCGGCCCCTGCTGCAGCAAGCGTCCCTCGTGCAGCACGGCCACGTGGCCGCCCAGCTGCAGCGCTTCCAGCGGCTCCGTGGTGGCGTACACGACCGTCGTGCTGCCGCTGGAAAACAGTTCCGTCAATTCGCGGCGCAATTCCTCGCGCAGTTTGTAGTCGAGGTTGACCAGGGGCTCGTCGAGCAGCAGCAACGACGCATCCTTGATCAGCGCGCGCCCCAGCGCCGTGCGCTGCTGCTGCCCGCCGGACAATTCGCCCGGCGTGCGCTGCAGATACGGCGTGATATGCAGGCGCTCGGCCAGCGCCAGCACCTTGGTGCGGATCTGTTCCTCGGGCACCTTGCGCAAACGCAAGGGCGAAGCGATATTGTCGTAGACGGTGAAGGCCGGATAATTGATGAATTGCTGGTACACCATGGCCAGGTTGCGCTTGCTGACGGGCACGCCCGTCACGTCGACGCCATCGGCCGTGACCGTGCCCCCGCTGGGCTTGTCCAGCCCTGCCATCACGCGCATCAGGGTCGTCTTGCCGGCACGCGTGGTGCCCAGCAAGACGTTGATGGCGCCCGGCACCAATGCCAGCGACATCGGATATAAATAATCGTCAGCCCCCTGCTTCCTGCTGATCTTGTCCAGTACCAGTTGCACGCGCTTCTCCTCCAGTGATGTGTTCTTATTCTTCGCCGCGCCCTCTGCGGGGTGCGGTCGCTTACGTGTGCTGCTTACGACGACAACGGGTGCTGCAACAGCCAGGCGTCGAGCGTGCCCGCCGTCCCGCGCGGCAGGTGCAGGCCCAGCTTGGAGCGCCGCCACAGCATGTCGGCCGCGCTGACGGCCCATTCGTGGCGCCGCAAATAGTCCACTTCCGCCGCGTACAGGCCGGCGGCGATTTCCTCGCCCATGGCCGCCACATCCGTCCGCCCGGCCAGCAGCACGTGGATGCGCGTGCCGTAGGCGCGTGCATAGCGCGCCACCAGCGGCGCCGGCAGCCACGCGTATTCGCGCTGCAAGCCTTGCACGAACTGGCCGAACTCGCGCACGGAGCGGTTCTGCGGCGTGCTGCCGAACACGTCGCCGCCGGGCAGGCAGGCGTTGGCCGTCCAGGCCGGCAGCGCATTGCCTGGCGCCGGCGCCAGCAACGGTGCGAGCACATCGAGCGCTTCCTCGGCCAGCTTGCGAAACGTGGTGATCTTGCCGCCAAAAACACTCAGCAGCGGCGCGCCTTCCCGGTCCAGCTCGAAGCGGTAATCGCGCGTGACGGCCTTGGCGTCGGCCGCCGCGTCTTCCACCAGCGGGCGCACGCCCGCATACGTCCAGACCACGTCTTCTGGATTGACGGGCTTGCTGAAATAGTAACTGGAAAGCTCGCACAAGTAACGAATTTCCTCGTCGTCGATTTCCACCTTGCCGCTGTCGCCGTGATAGTCGAGATCGGTGGTGCCGATCAGGGTGAAATCGTGCTCATACGGAATGGCAAACACGATGCGCCCGTCCGGATGCTGGAAGATGTACGCATGATCATGCTCGAACAAGCGCTTGACGACGATATGGCTGCCTTTGATCAGGCGCAAATGCCGGCCCTGCCCGCCGGGCGCCGCCTGCTGCAGGAATTCGGCCGTCCACGGCCCTGCCGCATTGACGACGCTGCGCGCGCGCACGGACAGCTGACGTCCGTCGCCTTGCAGCAGGGTCGCCAGCCAGCAAGCGTCCGCACCCGCGCCGTCGCGCCGCAGGGCCGTGCAGCGCGTCTGCGTGAGGATGGTCGCGCCCTTGTCCGCCGCGTCGATGGCGTTCAAGACCACCAGGCGCGCATCATCGACCCAGCCGTCTGAATACACGAAGCCGCGCTTGAACTGGGGTTTTAATGGTTTGCCGGCCGCGTGGCGCGCCAGGTCGATGCCCTGCGAGCCAGGCAGGATTTCGCGCTTCGCCAGCATGTCGTACAGAAACAGGCCGGTGCGTATCAGCCAGGCGGGGCGCTGACCCTGGGCGTGCGGCATTACGAAGCGCAAGGGCCACATGATGTGCGGCGCCGAGCGCAGCAGCACTTCGCGCTCGATCAGCGCCTTGCGCACGAGGCCGAATTCATAGTATTCGAGGTAGCGCAGGCCGCCGTGTATCAGCTTGGTGGAGGCGGACGAGGTATGCGCGGCCAGGTCGTCCTTTTCGCACAGCACCACGGACAAGCCGCGCCCGGCCGCGTCGCGCGCGATGCCGGCGCCATTGATGCCGCCGCCGACCACCAGCACGTCGCATGCCATCGTTGTCTCCACACCTTGCTGTGCTGCGGCCATCGGGACTCCGTGTCTGTCGGGGAAAGGCCGGCGAGGAAAGACTAGGCATCGCCGGCGACTGTCGTTAAGATCAATACAGCTGTAATTCGAATGCAATATGGATAAGATACGCCAGATTGCGAATCGATAGCAACATATTTTTATCACTATTTGTTCGTTTTTGTTCGTTTGTGATTTTTAAAGAGACAAGCCCATGATTTTGAATCCCCGCCAGCGCCGCCTGCTCGAAGTGGTGCGCCAGAAGGTCACGATGTCCGTCGAAGAGCTGGCGCAGCAGCTGGACGTGACGCCGCAAACCGTGCGCCGCGACGTCAAGCAGATGGAGGAAGCGCGCCTGCTGGCCCGCTACCACGGCGGCGTGGGCTTGCCCTCGTCCGTGGAAAACATCGATTACAGCCAGCGGCAAGTATTCAACAGCGAGGCCAAGCGGCGCATCGCCGCCGCCGTCGCCGCGCAGGTGCCGCACGGCTGTTCGCTCTTGATCAATATCGGCACGACGACCGAGGAAGTGGCGCGCGCGCTGGGCCGGCACACGGGCTTGCACGTGGTGACGAACAACCTGAACGTGGCCGCCATCCTGGCCGACAACGCCGCCTGCGAAGTCATCGTGGCCGGCGGCGTGGTGCGCGGACGCGACCGCGGCATCGTCGGCGAAGCCACCATCGACTTCATCCGCCAGTTCAAGGTCGACATCGGCATCATCGGCATTTCCAGCATCGATGAAGACGGCAGCCTGCGCGACTTCGACGCGCGCGAAGTCAAAGTGGCGCAAGCCATCATCGAGCAGTCGCGCGAAGTGTGGCTGGTGGCCGACCAGCATAAATTCGGCCGCAAGGCGCTGGTGCGGCTGGCCGACCTGGCGCAAGTCGATATCCTGTTTACGGATGCGCCGCCGCCGCCCCGCTTTGCCGAAGTATTGCGCGAAGCGGGCGTAAAGGTGGTGCTGGCCTGAACGGGCGGCATTTCTGAAGGAAAACCACGCGCTGTCGCGTGGGCAATACATCTGGCGTTGGCCAGCAGACTAAATGATATGAAATATTTATCAATTCGGCAAAAATGCTGTTACCATTGATGCAACATGAGTTATTTTTTTAATCTTCCTCTCTGGCAATACGATTATTCGCTTGATATTGTTTTTTATCTATCCAGAGCAAGAAAAAAGGAAAAATTCTTTGCCGGTAAGTGATTTCCTGTGAAAACAGTGTTAGAAATACCTCAAGCACGATGATTGTTCCCAAACAAACCACTCGACAGCAAGCGTGAAGGCCTTAACCATGCCGGCAACGCCGCCTAGTGAAGGAAAAGAAATGAGCCATAATTTTGAAACGGCCGCCATGCCGCAAGCCGCCCATCCCAACAGCGTTCCCGTCAGCGAGCTGGAAGCCCATCTCGGTTACTGGCTGCGTTTCGTTTCCAACCACGTTTCCCACAGCTTCCAGAAAAAAGCGGAAGCCAATGGCGTGACGGTCTCCGAATGGGTGGTGCTGCGCGAAATGTTCCGCCTGGGCTGCACCTCGCCCACGGTGCTGGCGCAAGTGTCCGGCATGAGCAAGGGCGCCGTATCGAAGCTGATCGACCGCCTGGAAAGCAAGGGCATGGTCAGCAAGTCCATCCTGCTGGCCGACCGCCGCCAGCACTCGATCGAACTGACCACGGAAGGCGAGGCGCTGGTGCCCGTGCTGGCCGGGATGGCCGACCAGAACGACGAGGAATTCTTCGGCCAGTTGCCGCGCCAGCTGCGCGACGACCTGCTCGAAGCGATGAAGGAAGTGGCGCGCACGCACCAGCTCAAGAACGCCCCGCTGAACTAAGCAGTAACACATGCGGCAAGGGTGACACGCTGGCGCGGGCGCTTCGGCTATGATGCTGGCCTGACTGTTTACCAGGAACACGCATGGCCCTGCACATCGAAACTCCCTTGCTCAATTCGCGCGCCCTGAGCCTGCACAGCGAACGCGCCATCTGGCTCAAGCTCGAAGCCTTGCAGCCGCCCGGCTCCTTCAAGATCCGCGGCATCGGCCTGGCGTGCGAAGAATACGCGCGGCGCGGCGCCAGCCGCTTCATCTCCTCTTCCGGCGGCAATGCCGGCATCGCCGTCGCCTATGCGGGACGCCAGCTGGGCATTCCCGTCGTCGTCGTCGTGCCGGAAACGACCAGCGAACGGGCCAGGGCCCTGATCGCCCAGGAAGGCGCCGAAGTCATCGTGCACGGCGCCGCCTGGCAAGAAGCCAACGCGCTGGCGCAATCGATGCTCACGCCGCAAGACGCCTTTCTGCACCCGTTCGACGACCCGCTGCTGTGGCAAGGCCACGCCGGCATGATCGATGAAGTGGCCCGCGCGGGCCTGAAACCGGACGCCGTCGTGCTGTCGGTGGGCGGCGGCGGCTTGCTGGCCGGCGTGGCCGAGGGCTTGCAGCGCAACGGCTGGGACGACGTGGCCCTGGTGGCCGTGGAAACGGAGGGCGCCGCTTCGCTGGCGGCCGCCGTGGCCGCGCGCGAACACGTGGCCCTGCCCGCCGTGAGCAGCATCGCCACCTCGCTGGCCGCGCGCCAGGTCTGCGCGCAGGCATACGCCATCAGCCAGAACCGCCTGCTGCACAGCGTGGTGGTATCGGACCGGGCCGCCGTCGACGCCTGCCAGCGTTTTATCAGCGACCAGCGCCTGGTGGTGGAACCGGCCTGCGGCGCGGCGCTGGCCGCCGTCTACGGCAAGGCGCCGGAACTGGCGCCCTACCGCAACGTGCTCGTCATCGTCTGCGGCGGCGTGACGGCCACCACGCAGCAGCTGGACCAGTGGACTGCCACCCTGTAGCACCTACGGCGCCGCCTCAAGCAGCGCCACGCCGTCGCGGCCCTGCCCCTTGGCCGCATACAGGGCCTGGTCGGCCAGGTCCAGCAGCTGCGCCGGCGTCAGCGCGCCTTCGCGGAAGATGGCGATGCCGATGCTGGTCGTCACCGGCAGCGGGCCGCCGGCCAGCGCAAACGGCTGGCGGATGGCGTCGATGATCTTCGCGCCGATCTGGCGCACTTCGGCCGCGCCGTTCACGCCTTCGAAAACGATCACGAATTCGTCGCCGGCCAGGCGCGCCACCAGGTCGCTGGCGCGCACGCTGCGCACCAGGCGCGCGGCGAATTCCTTCAGCACCTCGTCGCCCGCCTTGTGTCCCAGGCTGTCGTTGATGGCCTTGAAACGGTCGATATCGAGATAGGCCAGCGCCATCGGCGCGCGTGCCGCGCGCGTGCGCTGCATGCTTTGCGCCAGCTGTTCGTCGAAGCGGCGCCGGTTGGCGATGCCCGTCAGGGTGTCGGTGGCGGCGGCGAACTGCAGCGCCGTATGCACGGCCTTGGTCTTGGTGATTTCGTGGATCAGGCCATACACGCCTTCCACCGCGCCGCTCTCGCCCACGTCGGGCACGTAACTGGTCTGGAAGGTCCGCTGGCCAGCCTCTCCCACGCCATCGACGGTAAACTCATATTCAACTTCTTCGCCCGCAAAGGCGCGCCGCAGGTAGGCTTCGCGCAATTGATACGCTTCCTCCCCCAGCACCTCGCGGATCGACTGCATCAGGCTTTCCCGCTGCGACCTGCCGAACCATTTTTCAAACGTCGCGTTGATGAACTGGTAACGGTGCTCGCGGTCGATGTAGACGATTACCACGGGCACGTGGTCCGTCAGCAGCTTCAGGCGCCGCTCGCTGTCGCGCGTCTGCGCCACGGCGATTTCGCGCTCGGCCACCAGCGAATAGAAATCGCGGCTCAAGTCGCCGATCTCGTCGCGCCGCTCGATCTGCAGCGCCTCGATACCCAGGCGCTGGCGGCGGATTTCATGCACATGGTGGCGCAGGCGCGCCAAAGGCTGCAGCAGGCGCAGCACCACGCGCCAGCCGGCCAGTCCTGCCAGCGCCGCCAGCAGCACGGCGGCCAGCAATATCTTGCTGCGGATGGCGTGCAGCGGCGCGAACGCGTCGCGCATGGGATACACGGACGCCAGGATCCAGCCGGTGGCGGCGATGCGGTGGTAGGCGAACAGCGCATCGACGCCTTGCGTGGTGGTGCCCGTCATCCAGCCCTCGAAACCCTGCATGGCGCGCCGCGTCGGTTCGCTGATGGGGCCATGCGCTTCGATATGCTGCATGATGCGCGACTTGTCGGGATGCTCGACGATGACGCCTTCATTCGTCATGATGTACAGGTAGCCGCCCGGACCCGGCTTGAGCGCGCCCAGGCGCCCCAGGAAATCGGGCTGGCGCAGGTTGACGCTGGCCGCCAGCACATAACGCACGGCGCCCTGCGCGTCGAACACGGGCTGCGTCACCACCACGATGGGCATGCCGGAAATGCTGCCGTTGAGCGGCGCGGAAATCACCGAGCGCCGGGCCGCCAGCGTCTGGTCGAAGTACGGGCGGCCTGTCACGTTCATCCCCGCCTGCGGCTTGAAGGGGCCCACGCTGGCCAGCAGGGAGCCATCGCTGGCCACCACGCCGGCCGTATAGAACTCCTTGCCCAGCACCGTTTGCGCGGCCAGGAAGCGCTGCAGGCTGGCGCCGTCGTGCGCGCCGCCGGCTGCCAGGCTGTCGGCGATGGCGCGCAGCACGTTGCGCTTCGCGTCGAGCTCCTCGTCGATGAAGACGGCGGCGCTGGCCAGCGATACGTACTGCTGCCGGCCCGTGACGTCGCGCATGCCGCGCTCGGCCACGGCCAGGGTGGCCAGCGCCAGCGAAGCCACGGCAGCCAGCACGAGCAGGAAGACGACCACGCTCATGCGCGCCTTCAGGCTGGCCGGCAGGCGCCGGCGCAATCGTTTGCGCCAGGTCGTCACGGCCGCTGCCGCAGGTACCGGCAGATGCGCTCGACCGACTCGTCCAGCGCCAGCGCCTGGGTATCGAGCGTCAGGGCGGCGGCCAGCGGCGCTTCATAGGGCGCGGAAATGCCCGTGAACTGCGCCAGCTGGCCCGCGCGCGCCTTTTCGTACAGCCCCTTGGGATCGCGCGCCTCGCACACGGCCAGCGGCGTGCTGACGTGGACTTCGATGAAATGCGCGGCGCCGATGATGGCGGCGGCCATGGCCCGGTCGGCGCGGTAGGGCGAAATGAAGGCGGCGATGACGGTCAGGCCCGCCCCGTTCATCAGGCGCGCCACTTCAGCCGTGCGGCGGATGTTTTCATGCCGGTCTTCGGGCGTAAAACCGAGGTCGCGGTTCAAGCCGTGGCGCAGCTGGTCGCCGTCGAGCACCGCCACGGCGCGGCCCTGCGCCTTGAACTGGCGCGCCAATGCGTCGGCGATGCTGGTCTTGCCGGCGCCGCTCAAGCCCGTCAGCCAGACCGTGGGGTGTTGTGCTGCTGTCATCGCACTGCCTCTCTGTTATAGAGCTGGCAATATAACAAAGCCGTGCCGGAAAGGACAGATTTTCAGGCCGCGCTGCGCGCCTCAAGCAGCAACTGTCGTATCTCGGGCACGCAGGAGCCGCAATTGCCGCCCGCCTTGACGCAAGCCGTCACCTGCGCCGTCGTCGTCAGCTTCTGCTCCACGATGGCGGCGCAGATGGTGTTGCGTCCCACGCCAAAGCACGAACACACGGTGGGGCCGGCGTCAGCGCCCTTGCCGATGGGCTGGCCCAGCAGCACGCCGGCGCGATCAAGCGCCTCCATTTGCGCGTGCGCAAACAGGCTGGCCAGCCAGCTGCGCGACGGCAGGTCGGGACGGGGCGAAACATACACGCATTGCGCGATGCGCCCCTCGTCCAGGTGCACGGCGCGGTACACGCCGGCGCTGGCGTCCGCGTAATCGAGCCAGTCGGCATCCTGGTCGGTGACGCCCAGCAGCGCGCGCGCCCAGGCGCCCAGGTCGGCGATGCGCTGGCGGCCCGCCAGCTCGTAGCGCAAAAACTGCTCGCCCTGCACGCGCGTCCAGTGCGCCACGCCGTCCAGGTTCAAGGGCGTGCGGCTCAGCACAAACGCATGCCAGTGCACGCGGAATTGCTCGATGCGCACGGGCGTGTGCTTGAATTCCGGCTCGCCAGAGACGGGATCGACGGCCGGATTGACGACGGCGCCCACGCGCGCATCGGACGCATTCGCGTCGCTCCAGTGGATCGGCACGAAGACCTGGCCGCGCGCGATGCCGCCGCCATGCACGACGCGCGCCACCATCGCGCCCCAGGCGCTGGAAATGCGCGCCAGTTCGCCTTCGCGCACGCTGTACAGCAGCGCATCCTGCGGGTGGATGTCGATGAACGCTTCGGCGACGTGGCCGGACAATTTCGCCGCCTTGCCCGTGCGCGTCATCGTATGCCACTGGTCGCGCACCCGGCCCGTGTTCAGGATCAGCGGATAGTCTTCATCGGGCGCGTTGCGCGGCGCGCGCGGCGCCGTCGGCACGAAGCGCGCGCGCCCGTCCGCATGCGCGAAGCGGCCGTCGCCGAACAGGCGCGCCCGGCCCTGCGGCCACTGCTGCGGCGCCAGGGCGTCGTATTGCGCTGCATCAAGGTTCTCCAGGCCCGCCAGATTGAACAGGCGCGCCGTTTCCGCCCCGTTGCGGAAGGTCGACAGGCGCGCATGCTCGTTAAAAATGGCTTGCGGCGACGTGAAATCGAAGCCCGCGTAGCCCATGCGCCGCGCCACGTCGCACAGCACGTCCCAGTCGGCGCGCGCCTCGCCCGGCGCCGGCAAGAACGCGCGCTGGCGCGAGATGCGGCGCTCGGAATTGGTCACCGTGCCATCCTTTTCGCCCCAGCCCAGCGCGGGCAGCAGCACGTCGGCATGCGCGTTCGTATCCGACCCGGCGCTGATGTCCGACACCACCACCAGCTCGCACCTGGCCAGCGCGCGGCGCACCTGGTCGGCGTCCGGCATGCTGACCAGGGGATTGGTGGCGATGATCCACACGGCCTTGACCTTGCCCGCTTCGATCGCGTGGAACAGTTCCACGGCCTTCAGGCCAGGCTTGTTCGCGATGCGCGGCGCGTCCCAGAACGTTTGCACGGTATCGCGGTGCAGCGGATTGTCCAGTTCCAGGTGCGCCGCCAGCATATTGGCCAGGCCGCCCACTTCGCGCCCGCCCATGGCATTCGGCTGGCCCGTCAGCGAAAACGGCCCCATGCCGGGCTGGCCGATGCGGCCCGTCGCCAGGTGGCAGTTGATGATGCTGTTGACCTTGTCCGTGCCGCTCGATGACTGGTTCACGCCCTGCGAAAAGGCCGTGACGACCTTGCGCGTGGCGGCAAACGCCTGGTAAAACGCCAGCAGGGCTTGCGGGGCGACCTTGCAGATGCGCGCCACCTGCAGCGGGTCGCCGCAGTCCGCGTGCGCGGCCGCCAGCGCCTCATCGAGGCCGCGGCTGTGCCGCGTGACGAAAGCGTCGGCGATCACGCCCTCCTTCGCCAGATAGCACAGCAAGCCGTTGAACAGCCACACGTCGGTGCCCGGTTTCACGGGCAGGTGCAGGTCGGCCAGCTCGCAGGTGGCCGTGCGGCGCGGATCGATCACCACCAGTTTCATCTCCGGCCGGGTTTCCTTGATGCGGGCGATGCGCTGGAACAAAATCGGATGGCACCAGGCCGTGTTCGAGCCCACCAGCACGATCATGTCGGCCAGTTCCAGGTCTTCATAGCAGCCGGGCACGATATCCTCGCCGAACGCGCGCTTGTGTCCCGCCACGGCCGACGACATGCACAGGCGCGAATTGGTATCGATGTTCGCGCTGCCCACGTAGCCCTTCATGAACTTGTTGGCCACATAATAATCTTCCGTCAGCAGCTGGCCCGAGACGTACAGGGCGACGGCGTCGGGGCCGTGCTCGTCGATGATGGCGCGCAGGCCGCCGGCGACTTGATCCAGCGCAAAGTCCCAGGAAGTGCGCCGCAGCACGCCGTCGACGCGCACCTGCGGCTGCAGCAGGCGCTGGTCGAGGTCCAGGGTATCGCCCAGGGCCGAGCCTTTTACGCACAGGCGGCCCAGGTTGGCCGGGTGGCTGGCGTCGCCGGCGATGCGGATGGCGCCGTCGGGCAGGCGTGTCGCTTCCACGCCGCAGCCGACGCCGCAGTATGGGCAAGTGGTTTTTACGGGCGTGCAGCTTGTCATGGAATGTCCTGTCAGGCGGCCTGGGCGCACAGCGCCTGGCCAAACAATAAATGGGCGCGCAGCTTGCTGATGTCGCGGCGCTGCTGGATCAGGTCGAAATACCAGGGGCCGTCCTGCACGTCGCCATACAGCACGGCGCCGGCCAGGCGGCTGCCCTGCACCACGAGGCGCTTGTAGATGCCGCGGCGCGGGTCGCGCAGCACGAGGTCTTCGCTGCCCTCGCCGCCGAGAATGTCGCCGGCCGAATACAGGTCGATGCCCGTCACTTTCAGTTTGGTGGCGCTGGCCTGCTGCACGTAGCGGCGGTGTCCGGCGCCGGCCAGGTGCGCGCCGCACACGCGCGCCTGTTCCCAGATGGGCGCCACCAGGCCGAAGGTGGCGCGCCGGTGCTGCACGCATTCGCCCACGGCGTACACGCGCGGATCGTAGCTTTGCAGGCAGTCGTCGACGACGATGGCCCGCTCGCAATGCAGGCCGGCCGCTTGCGCCAGCGCAATGTTCGGGCGCACGCCGGCCGTCATCACCACCAGGTCGGCGGGAATGCTGCTGCCGTCCGCAAACTGCACGCCTTCCACGCGGACGCTGCCCATGATGGCGGACGTTTGCGCATGCATTAAAAACCGCAGGCCGCGCGCTTCCAGCGCCGTTTTCAGCAGCAGCGACGCGGGTGCGTCGAGCTGCTGGTTCATCAGCGCGCCGCTCATGTGCACCACCGTCACATCCATGCCCTGGCGCTGCAGGCCGTTGGCCGCTTCCAGTCCCAGCAAGCCGCCGCCGATGACGACCGCGTGACGGTGCTTGCGCGCCGCCCGCAGCATGGTGTCGACGTCGTCGATGTCGCGAAAACCGATCACGCCGGGCAGTTCGTGGCCCGGCACGGGCACGATGAAGGGCGTGGAACCGGTCGCCAGCAGCAGGCGGTCATAGCGCACCTCGATGCCGGACAGCGCTTGCACCGTGCGCGCCTGCCGGTCGATGTGCACCACGGGGTCGCCCGCGTGCAGGGTGATGCCGTTGTGCGCATACCAGTCGCGCGTGTGCAGCATAATGTCGTCCACCGTCTTTTCGCCGGCCAGCACCGGGGACAGCAGGATGCGGTTGTAATTGCCGTGCGGTTCGGCGCCGAACACGGTGATGTCGTACAGGTCCGGCGCGAGTTTCAGCAATTCCTCGACCGTGCGCATGCCGGCCATGCCGTTGCCGACCACGACTAAAGACGGCCGTGCGGCGGTGTTCATATGGCCACCCACACCAAGCCGCCGAACACGCGCGCCGGCCAGGCGGCCACCGAGTGTTCAGGCGCTTCGATGCACTCGCCGCTGGCCAGGTCGAAATGCTGCTTGTAGATGGGCGACGCCACCACGACGCGCTCGCCGATGCTGCCCACCAGGCCGCGCGACAGCACGGAAGCGCCCGCGTTCGGGTCGACGTTGTCGATGGCGTACACGCGCGGCGCGGCATCGCCGACGCGGAACACGGCCACGTGGCGCCCCTGCAGCAGCGCGCACACGCCCGTGTCGGGTACGATGTCGGTCAGGGGGCAGATGGCCGTCCAGTTGTCGGCGCTGGCGCTGTTCAATTCATTCATCGCATTCATGGCTCACGCCTCCACGGCAAGGATGGGGATCACGGTGCTGCGGCGTTCAAGGGGCGAGGCGGGCCGGATCTGGCCCCGCTCTTCGACGAACACCACGTTTTCATCGTTTTTTTCGCTGTTGACGAAGTGGCGGAAGCGCTGGCGCACGGCGGGGTTGGACACGGCCGCCTTCCACTCGCAGGCATAGGTGTCGACCACGTGCTGCATGTCCGCTTCCAGCTCGTGGGCGATGCCCAGGCTGTCGTCGATGATGACGCGCTTGAGGTAATCGAGGCCCCCTTCCAGGTTGTCGCGCCACACGCTGGTGCGCTGCAGGCGGTCGGCCGTGCGCACGTAGAACATCAAAAAGCGGTCGACATAGCGCACCAGGGTGGCTTCATCGAGATCCGATGCGATCAGTTCCGCGTGGCGCGGCTTCATGCCGCCGTTGCCGCACACGTACAGGTTCCAGCCCTTTTCCGTGGCGATCAGGCCGATGTCCTTGCCTTGCGCCTCGGCGCATTCGCGCGTGCAGCCGGAGACGCCGAACTTGATCTTGTGCGGCGTGCGCAAGCCCTTGTAGCGGTTTTCCAGTTGAATGGCGAAACCCACGCTGTCGGCCACGCCATAGCGGCACCAGGTGGAACCGACGCAGGATTTGACCGTGCGCAAGGATTTGCCGTAGGCGTGGCCCGATTCGAAGCCGGCCGCGATCAGCTCTTCCCAGATGGCCGGCAGCTGGTCCACGCGGGCGCCGAACAGGTCGACCCGCTGGCCGCCCGTGATCTTCGTATAGAGACCGTATTTTTTCGCCACCATGCCGACGGCGATCAAGCCGTCGGCCGTCACTTCGCCGCCCGGCATGCGCGGCACCACCGAGTACGTGCCATCCTTCTGGATGTTGCCAAGGAAGTAATCATTGCTGTCCTGCAGGCTGGCGTGCACGGGCGACAGCACGAAATCGTTCCAGCAAGACGCGAGGATATTCGCTGCCACGGGCTTGCACACGTCGCAGCCGAGGCCTTGGCCGTGCGCGGCCAGCAGTTCGCCGAAGCTGCGGATCTTGCCCACGCGGACCATGTGATGCAATTCCTGGCGCGAGTACGCAAAGTGCTCGCACACGTGATTATTGACGGCCAGACCCTGCTTCTGCATTTCCGCCTTCATGATCTGCGTCACCAGCGGTACGCAGCCGCCGCAGGCGGTGCCGGCCTTTGTGCAGCTTTTGAGGGCAGCGATGGTGGTCGCGCCATCGGCGACGGCCGCGCACAGCGCGCCTTTCGACACGTCGTTGCACGAGCAGATTTGCGCAGCATCGGGCAAGGCGTCCACACCGAGTCCGGCCTTTTGCTGGCCGTCCGCCTGCGGCAGGATCAGGAATTCGGGGAACTCGGGCAGCTCAATCTTGTTGAGCATCATCTGCAAGAGCGTGCCGTATTCGCTGGCGTCGCCCACCATCACGCCGCCCAGCAGGTATTTGCCGCAGTCGGAAACGACGATCTTCTTGTATATCTGCTTGCGCTCGTCCATGAACTGGTAGGAGCGGCTGCCCGGCGCATTGCCGTGCGGGTCGCCCAGGCTGGCCACGTCCACGCCCATCAGTTTGAGCTTGGTGCTCATGTCGGCACCCTTGAACGACGCTTCGCCCTCCTCCTGCAACAGGTGGCGGGCAGCGATGCGCGCCATTTCGTAGCCGGGCGCCACCAGGCCGAACACCAGGCCGCCCCACAGCGCGCATTCGCCGATCGCGTAGATGTCCGGGTCGGAGGTGACGCAGCTGTCATCGATGGCGATGCCGCCGCGCGGCCCCACCTCCAGGCCGCAGGCGCGCGCCAGCTCGTCGCGCGGGCGGATGCCGGCCGAGAAGACGATCATGTCTGCTTCCAGGTGGCTGCCGTCGGCGAACTGCATGCGGTGCGTGGCAGATTCGCCGTCGACGATGGCCAAGGTATTCTTTTGCGTGTGCACGGTCACGCCCAGTTCCTCGATCTTGCGGCGCAGGACGCGCGCGCCGCCTTCATCGACCTGCACGGCCATCAGGCGCGGCGCGAATTCCACCACGTGGGTGTCGAGTTTCAGGTCGCGCAAGGCCTTCGCGCATTCGAGGCCCAGCAAGCCACCGCCGATCACCACGCCCGTGGTGGATCTGGCGCCCCAGGCCAGCATGGCTTCCAGGTCTTCGATGGTGCGGTAGACGAAGCAGCCATCCCTCTCCTTGCCAGGCAGCGGCGGCACGAACGGCGTGGAACCGGTGGCGAACACGAGTTTGTCGTAGATCAAGACTTCGCCCGTGCTGGCTGTGACGGTTTTCGCCGCGCGGTCGATGGATACGGCGCGCGCATTGAGCTTCAACACGACGTTGCCCTTGTCGAAGAAGCCGGGCGCCACCAGCGACAGATCCTCGGCCGACTTGCCGCTGAAAAATTCGGACAGGTGTACGCGGTCGTAGGCGGGACGCGGCTCTTCGCACAAGACCGTGACGGACAAGTGCGGCGCGTTTTCCAGCGCCAGGCGTTCGAGGAATTTATGTCCGACCATGCCATGGCCAAGGACGACGATCTTCAGGGGGTGGTTCATTGCGCTCTCCTCAGGCCGCGGCCATGTTCGGTTCGGCCGCTTCGCGGGTAAAGCGCACGGCGATGGCGCACAGGGCCGAGACCACCACCAGCGCGCTCAGGATGATCAGGGTCTGGCGGATGTCGCCCGTGCCCTTCATCAGGAAGCCGGCCGCCACGGCGCCCACGTTGCCGCCCGCGCCGATGATGCCGGCCACGCCGCCCAGCGCGCGGCTGTCGATGAAAGGCACCAGCGCATAGGTGGCGCCGCACGCCATGTGGGTGAACAGGCCGAAGACCAGCATGGCGATAACGGCGTAGGTGACGCTGTCGACCTTGGCAAACCACAGCAAGCCCACGCCTTCGCCGATCATCAGCATGAACAGCAGGGTGACGCGGCTGTTCAGGTTGCCGCGCAGGGCCAGTTTGTCGGACAGCCAGCCGCCCAAAGCGCGGGCAAACAGGGCCAGCAAGCCGAAGCTGCCGGCGGCCAGGCCCGCCGATTTCAACGACAGGCCGAAATGGTCGACGTAGTAGACGGCGGCGATGTTGTGGATGAAGATCTCGATGCCGAAGCAGGCGCCGTAGGTAACGAACAGCAGCCACACGCGATAATTGCTGCTGGCGGCCTTGAAGCTGTCCCAGCCACCGGCCGGAGCATGTCCGGCCTTTCCTCCCTCAATAGACACGCCAGCCTTGCGCAAATCCGAGTAATTGCCTTCCGGGCAATCCTGCGTGTAGCGCCAGTACAGCACGGCCATGACCAGCATCAGCACGCCCGGCACCAGCAGCGCCACGCGCCAGCCCAGCGACTCGGACACGCCCAGCATCACTACGGCACCGAGCAGCAAGGGCATCAAGGCCTGTGCCGCGCCGCCGCCCGCATTGCCCCAGCCGGCGGCCGCCGCATTCGCCGTGCCGACGACGCGGGGGGCGAACATCACGGAGGTGTGATATTGCGTAATGACAAAGCTGGCACCGACGGCGCCGATGCCCAGGCGGAAGAACAGGAAACTTTCATAGCTTTGCGACGCGGCCACGCCCAGCACGGGGATGGCGCCCAGCAGCAGCAAGCCCGTGTAGGTCTTGCGCGGGCCGTAGCGGTCGCACAAGGGTCCCACGATCAGGCGCACGAGGATGGTGATGGCGACGGCGGCGATATTGATGTTCGCCACTTGCGCCAGGGAAAGGCCGAACTCGCCCTTGATGACAGGCATCAGCGGCGCGCAGGCGAACCAGGCGAAGAAGCACACGAAAAATGCCATCCACGTCAGGTGGAATGCCCGCATGGGCGGCGTGGCGAGGGAGAAGAGCGCGATGCTTGTTGCTTTTTGGCTGGCCATGATGGTTTCCCGAAGTATCCCGAAAATAACAAAAATGCAAACAAAAACGGCGCCCGCCCCCGCCGATGGAAAAAATCAGCCAGAGCGGACGCCGTTGTCCAGGTGGTCCGTCGTTGGACCGTTGTGCGTTTATTCAGGGGATCGCCGTTGATCCGTATCTTCTGTCTAGCAAGCGCCGTGCCAGGCCCGTCCCAAGGGGGATGCCCCCTATCCGCACGGTCTTTGCGCCAGATCATGGCATCTGGCGGTGCAGGCGCGCCTCTTCTTGGTGCGTCGCGGAACTCGAAAGTGGCAATGATTGTCTAATTATTATTGAGTTCATGTAGCGGAGGCCGGCATGGTCGGGCAACTGCGGCAAGTGCTGCCACGGCGCGGCGTGGGGCGTGCACTGGCGTGCGCCTGCGTGGGGGCGCTGTTGATCGCCTGGAGCAAGTGTGCTGCGTCGCAAGATGGCTCCCCCGAACCCCGCGAACACAGCGAGCTGGACGCGACCGTGTTCGCGCCGTTCCATGCCGCGCGCGGCGAGCGGGGCACGCAGGCGCGCAGCGCGCAGTCACGTACATTTATTGTGCGCCTCAGTTATCCGGACGAGGGCCGCCCCCATGCGGTGCGCTGGACCTTGACCCTGTCCGGCCCCGGCCCGCAAGGGGCCGTGCTGCGGCGCTGGTCGGGCACGGAACAGGTGGGCGCCGGCGGCAAGAGCGTGAACTTGCCCTGGGATGGCCGCGCCGATGCCGATGCGCGCGAACGGCGCATGCTGGCGCCGGACGGCTTGTACGCGCTGCGCCTGCTGGCCGTGGCCGATGCCGGCACCCCACGCGAGGCGCAGGTGGAACAGCAGTGGCAAATCCAGGTGCAGCGGGGCGCCAGCACGGCGCCCAGGGTGCCCGCCTTCCGGGCCGGACTGCTGCAGCTGCCCAGCCTGGACGGCCAGCCTGGCTACCGCATCGTCTACGCCAACCTGCACAGCCAGACGCGCCACAGCGACGGCGGCGCGGCGCTGAACGACTGCCATGGCGCGCAGGAACCGCAAACGGCGCCCTTCGGCCCCATCGATGCATACAAGTATGCGCAAGATCACGGCCTCGACGCGCTGCTGACATCCGAGCACAACCATATGTATGACGGTTCCGACGGCACCAACAGCACGGCCGAGCCAGCCGAAGCAAAAACCCTGTACCAGACGGGGCTGGCCGAAGCGGCCGCGTACACGGCCGCGCATCCCGGCTTCCTGGCCCTGTACGGCATGGAATGGGGCGTCATCAACAAGGGCGGCCACCTGAACATCTTCAACAGCGACCAATTGCTGGGCTGGGAAAGGAATGCCCGGGGCGAACTGCTGGCCGACGTGGCAACGCCGAAAAGCGACTACGCCGCCCTGTATGCGCTGATGCGCGAACGGGGCTGGATCGGCCAGTTCAACCACCCGGCGCAAACGGGCCAGTTTCTCGTCAACGGCCAGCCGCTCGGCTACACGCCGGACGGCGACGCGGCCATGGTGCTGTGCGAAGTCATGAACACGTCCGCTTTTTCCACCAACGACGGGGAAACGGAAACGCGGCGCAGCAACTACGAGGCGGCCTGCAACCGCGCCCTGGCGGCCGGCTATCACGTGGCATTCAGCAGCAACCAGGACAACCACTGCGCCAACTGGGGGGCGTCGTACGGTAACCGCACGGCCGTGCTGGTGGCCAGCCCGGCCGCCGGCATGTCCGTGTCGCGCGACAGCTTCCTCGACGCGCTGCGCGCGCGCCGCGTGTTTGCCACCATGGACAAGCACGCGCAACTGCTGTTCACGGCAAATGGCAAGCTGATGGGCGAGCGATTCGACAACCACGGGCCTTTGCAGCTATCCACCCATTTCAGCAACGACACGGGACGGCAAGCGGCCGCCGTCGCCATCTTCCACGGCGTGCCGGGCGGCAACGGTTCCGTCACGCAAGTATCGGATCAGGCCGAGCTCACCCTCACGCCCGCGCCCGGCCCCCATTTCTATTACGCAAGGTTGACGCAAGACGACGGCAATATCGTCTGGTCGGCGCCCGTGTGGGTCAATCAGCTGCCGTGAACGCCCCCCGGCCAATAGCCCAATAGCAGCAGGTTTTCCCTCGCACGATTGCCCGTCGTGGCGGTTACGCACACTGATCTATGGCAACATGGCAACGCCGTTTTGACAACAAGGCGGCGCAACCGTCAATGCCAGGGAACAGGATGAAACCAAAAGCACTGATCATCGCCAATATTGAAGAGTTCTTGCTGGAGCCGCTGACCGCAGCGGGCTTCAAGTTCTCGCCAAGCCAGCTGACCTTCAAGCGCACGCAGAACGAATTCATCCAGACCATCCATTTCCAGGCCAACCGATACAACGAAGAGCATGTCTGCGTGGCATTCTGGAGCCACTATCAGGTTGCGTCCAGGTCCTACGCATCGTGGCACACGGCGCGCTACGGCCGTGAACCTGTCAACCATATCGTTGGCGGTGTGGCGGACTGGAATATCCCGAACTGGCAATTCCCTGTCATCGATGGCAAACAGGACAAAGAACACCAGCTCGTCGATCCATCCCGTCGGGCAACCGTCATGGCTTGCCTACGGGACAATCTGCTGGCGTTGGCCATTCCCTGGCTCGACCACCGGTCCAACTGGGAAAATGCGGCCCTGGCCCTGGTCGAAGCGCAAGACTCGCATGCCAGGGCCTGCGATTTCTATCTGATGGCGGGCAAGCAGGAAAAAGCCTTGTGGGCCTTGAACGAAGGCATTGCCTACTGGGAAAGAAATCCCCAGGCATCTGATCCGCAAGAAAAAGAGGAGATCGCTTTGCGTATGGATAAATACTTCAATGCTTGAACACCCTACACCATGACCGAAATCACTTGTCCCTACGATGGCGACTGCGGGCGCCATTTCGACCCCAGCGCAATGGATGCCTCAGATGAAGCGTTCTTGAAAACGGCCATCGGCAAAAAAATGACATTCATGTTCCTGCACTGCCCCGCATGCGCAAGGACGTTCCAGTTCAATCCGGTCGCCTGGACAGCGCAGGCTTGCGAAGCCGTCGTCCCCAAGGCCGCCAAAGTAGCGAAGCAAAGCGGCAAGCAGCTGGAAAAATGGCTGGCAAGCGAAAAAGTGGCCCTGCCCCAGGCCTATCTCGAGCACCTGCGCAGCGGAAAGCCGCGTCCCGGCGTGGCGATTGTCAGCGATGAAGATCACTTCACGCTGTACAGCCTGGACGCGCTGTGTCAAGACGTCGAGGTGGATGGAACAAGGTATCTGGCAGTCAGGCAGCTGGCCGGCTTTGCGCAAACCCTGGCACAGGCGGCGGGCACGGATTCGAAGCAGGCAGCGCCGTTCAGTCTGGCCGAGCTGGCGGCCTGCCTGTCCATCGGCGAGGAAAACACGCGCATCCTGTTCATCGACAGCCGCGACAACGATGCATTGTGGATTTATCACCCTGACGGCGGCGATGTCGAAAAGACGCGGCTTACCGTGAGCGCCCTGACCGAACCTGGCGCCTCCTGAACGGCGCGACAGGCCGCAGATTCTGCGGCCGGCATCCATTCCAGCAAACAATATTAGAAAAACATGCTATTTTTCAAATAGTCGTCCCTAGACACTGGTTCCCCACAGCAATCCGTGGCACCATGGCTGCGCCGTTTTGCCTGCAAAGCGGCCTCCATCGGACCAACCAGGAAACCCACCATGTCGTCATATCGCACCTTCGCCAGCAGCATGCTGCTCGGCCTGGCCGCAGCGGGCATTGCCCATGCGCAAGCCCCCTCCCCTGCCGCCGCCAACACCGATCCCCATTTGTGGCTGGAAGAAGTCCTCGGCGACAAGCCGCTGGCCTGGGTCAAACAGCATAATGCCGTCACCACGAAGGAACTGGAAAGCCAGCCCGGCTTCGCAGCCCTGCAGGCGCGCCTGAAAACCATCCTCAACTCGAAGGAACGCATTCCCTACGTCAGCAAGGAAGGCGAGTATTACTACAATTTCTGGCGCGACGCCCAGCACGTGCGCGGCATCTGGCGCCGCACCACCCTGGCGCAGTACCAGCAGGCCGAACCCGCGTGGGAAACCGTGATCGATCTCGACCAGCTGGCCGCCGGCGAGAGTGAAAACTGGGTCTGGGGCGGCGCCTCCTGCCTGTATCCGAAGGGCGAACGCTGCCTGATTTCCCTGTCGCGCGGCGGCGGCGACGCCAAGGTGGTGCGCGAATACGACGTGGCGAAACGCGCGTTTGTCGACGGCGGTTTTACCCTGCCCGAAGCGAAGGGCAGCGCCAGCTGGATCGACGCCGATACCCTGTTCGTCTCCACCGATTTCGGCCCCGGCTCGATGACCAGCTCCGGCTACCCGCGCATCATCAAGGAGTGGCAGCGCGGCACGCCGCTGGCGCAGGCGAAAACCTTGTATGAAGCGAAACCCGACGACCTGAGCGCGGGCGCCTACAAGGATTTCACGCCCGGCCACGAACACCAGTTCATCGAGCGGCAGATCGATTTCTACAGCGGCGAAATGTTCTTGCGCGACGGCGCCGGCTTGAAGAAAGTGCCGAAACCGGACGACGCCACGGCCTTCACCGTGCGCGACCAATTGATCATCACCCTGCGTTCGGACTGGAAAGCGAACGGCAAGACCTATGCGCAAGGCTCGCTGCTGGCCACGGATTTCAAGGCCTTCATGCAGGGCGGGCAGGCGCTGGAAGTGCTGTACGCGCCCACGGCCACGTCGTCGCTGGACAATGTCACGGCGACGAAGTCGGCCATCCTCGTGACCACCCTGGACAAAGTGAAAAACCGCCTGACGGAACTGCGCCACGTGAACGGCAAGTGGCAGCGCCGCGCCGTCGATGCGCCGAAACTGGGCACCCTGGCCGTCAGCGCGCTCGATCCCGTCGACTCGGATCAGTATTTCCTGACGGTAACAGACTTCCTCAATCCGACCACCCTGTACCTGGGCACGGCGCAGAGCGACAAGCGCACGAAAATCAAGTCGCTGCCCGCCTTCTTCGATGCCGCGCCGTACAAGGTGGAACAGTTCGAATCGACGTCGAAGGATGGCACCAAGGTGCCGTATTTCGCCATCATGGGCAAGAAGACGAAGTTCGACGGCCGCAATCCCACCGTGCTGTATGGCTATGGCGGCTTCGAAGTGTCGCTGAAACCGAGCTACAGCGGCATCATCGGCGAAGCGTGGCTGAACAAGGGCGGCGTGTACGTGCTGGCCAATATCCGCGGCGGCGGCGAATTCGGCCCCCGCTGGCACCAGGCGGCGCTGAAGGAAAACCGCCAGCGCGCGTATGACGATTTCATCTCCGTGGCGCAGGACTTGATCAAGCGCAAAGTCACCAGTCCGCGCCACCTGGGCATCATGGGCGGCAGCAATGGCGGCCTGCTGACGGGCGCCGTGCTGGTGCAGCGTCCCGATTTGTTCAACGCCGTCGTCAGCCAGGTGCCGCTGCTCGACATGCGCCGCTATAACAAGATGCTGGCGGGTGCCTCGTGGATGGGAGAATACGGCGACCCGGACGTGGCGGAACAATGGGCTTACATCAGCAAGTACTCGCCGTACCAGAACGTCTTCAAGGACAAGAAATATCCGCGCGTGCTGTTTACCACCTCGACGCGCGACGACCGGGTCCACCCCGGCCATGCGCGCAAGATGGTGGCGAAGATGGAAGAGCAAGGCCACGACGTGCTCTACTGGGAAAACACGGAAGGCGGCCATGCGGGCGCCGCCAACAACGACCAGCAGGCGCTGATGTGGGCGCTGACCTACACCTTCCTGCACGAGCAGCTGAAGTAAAGAAGTTGAAGTAAACGGGGCCCGACGGGCCTTGCGCAAGCAGAAACGCCTGCACCGGAGACTCCGGCGCAGGCGTTCTGCATTTGGCCTTTACTTCGCCTGCGCGCTGGGGCGCTCGGCGATGCGGTCGCGGTAAGTTTGCAGGTTGGATAAACCTTCCGCGCCGGGACGGTACTTCATCAGCCCGCGCGCGAATTCCAGCGCGCAGAAGGCCGTGATGTCGGCAATCGTAAACCGCTCGCCGGCGATGTAGGGCTGGCTGGCCAGCACCTGGTCCAGCCATTGCGCCGTTTCGCGCAGCTTGCCCGCCTGCGCCGTGGCGAAATCGGGAAACTGCGGGTTTTCCAGCGCCACCAGGGCCGGATGGCCGTGGCGCACCCAGTTGGCGGCGGCGCTGAACAGGTGCAGTTCCACGCGGCGGTCGGCCATTTCAATGAAGGCGCGCTCCTCGAAGCCTTCGCCCATCAGGTTCGGCTGCGGCTGCAAGCCTTCCAGATACGTGCAGATGGCGCGCGTCTCGGTCAGCACGCGCCCGTCGTCCAGCTCCAGCACGGGCACGCGGCCCAGCGGGTTTTTCGCCAGGAAGGCGGGATCGCGGTGCTGGCCCGCCATCAGGTCGAGCGCCACTTCCTCGATGCCGGTAATGCCCTTCTCGGCGATGAACATGGTGACGCGGCGCGGATTGGGCGTGCGGGGGCTGATAGTCAGTTTCATGTGCAGGTCTCGTCTCGTTGTAGTGGTGGATGGTGTTGACAATCATCTGAAGGACTGGCCGGTGGCAGTACGGTCAGTCGCCCATCATACCAGCGCACCGCCATGGTGCGGCACCCCTGGCGCGTTGACTTTGCCCCCGTTTCGCCTTAGATTGCTGTACGGGAACGCTGGCCTTCAGTTCCAGCGATGTCCCCCAACCGCCATCAACGCCCACGGCCTATCCGGCCGGCGGGCGTTTTACTCATGAACGAAGGGCATACCATGCATCGCACACCGACTCCGCGTTTCCGCCGCAGCCAACTGGCCGCCGCCATCCTGGCACTGACCGCCGCCACCGCCTTCAGCCCGGGCCACGCCGCCCCGGCCGCCAGGCACGCCTCGGCCAGCCACGCCATCGGCACCACCACGCAGCTGCCGCGCGGCGTCACGCCCTTGCACTATGCGCTGTCGATCACGCCGGACGCCGCCGCCGCCACCTTCAAGGGCGCAGCGGCCATCAAGGTGGCCGTCGACACGCCGACGGCCAGCATCACCTTCAATGCCTTGAACCTGGCGTTTGCCGCCGCCGCCATCGAAGGCGCGGGCGGCAGCAAGCAGGTGACGCGCAAGGTCGATATCGATGCGGACAAGCAGACGGCCACCGTGCATTTTGCCCAGCCGCTGGCCAAGGGCGAATATCTGCTGCGCATCGACTACAGCGGCAAGATCGGCACGCAGGCGACGGGCCTGTTCTCGCTCGACTACGACACGCCGCAGGGGCGCCAGCGCGCGCTGTACACGCAGTTCGAAAATTCGGACGCGCGCAGCATGCTGCCGTCGTGGGATGAGCCGGACTACAAGGCCACCTTCGCGCTGGACGTGGTCGTACCAAGCAACCAGATGGCCGTCGGCAACATGCCCATCGCCAGCAGCGAAGAGCTGGGCAATGGCATGAAGCACGTGTATTTCGCCACCACGCCGCGCATGTCGACGTATCTGCTGTTCTTCGGCCTGGGCGACTTCGAACGGGCGACAAAGATGGCCGACGGCACGGAAGTGGGCGTCATCACGAAAAAGGGCGCGCTGGCGCAAAGCCGCTTCGCGCTCGACGAGTCGGCCGCCCTGCTGCGCGAGTACAACGATTATTTCGGCGTGCGCTATCCGTTGCCCAAGCTCGACAACATCGCCGCGCCGGGCCGCAGCCAGTTCTTCGGCGCCATGGAAAACTGGGGCGCCGTCTTCACCTTCGAATACGGCTTGCTGCTCGACCCGGCCATCTCGACCCAGTCGGACAAGGAAAACATCTACACCACCCTGTCGCATGAAATGGCGCACCAGTGGTTCGGCGACCTGGTCACCATGCGCTGGTGGGACGACCTGTGGCTCAACGAAGGCTTTGCGTCGTGGATGGAAAGCCGCACCACGGAGCGTCTGCACCCCGAGTGGAACACGGCCCTGTCCAACGTGGGCGGGCGCGAATCGGCCATGAGCCAGGATGCGCTGCGCACCACGCACCCGGTGGTGCAGCGCATCGCCACCGTGGAACAGGCCAGCCAGGCCTTCGACGGCATCACCTATCAAAAGGGCGAGGCGGTGATCCGCATGCTCGAAGCGTATGTGGGCGCCGACACGTGGCGCACGGCCGTGCGCAGCTACATGCGCAAGCATGCGTATGGCAATACGGTGTCGGACGACCTGTGGCGCGAAGTCGATGCGGCCGCGGGCAAGCCCGTCAGCGCCATCGCCCATGATTTCACCCTGCAGCCGGGCGTGCCGATGATCACCGTGGGCGACGCCGTGTGCAGGAAGGGCAGCACGCGCGTGACCCTGACGCAGACGGAATTTTCCAAGGACCAGCCGGACAAGAAGCCGCTGTCGTGGAAAGTGCCGGTGATCGCGTCGACCGTCGGCAACGGCAAGCTGGCCAAGGTGGTGCTCAAGAACGGCAAGGCCACCCTGAACGTGCCTGGCTGCGGCGCGCTGCTGGTGAATGCGGGCCAGAGCGGCTACTACCGCACCCTGTACGAGCCCGCCGGCACGCACGCGCTGGCGGGCAGCTTCGCGCGCCTGGCGCCGATCGACCAGCTGGGCTTGCTGGCGGACAGCCAGTCGCTGGGCATGGCGGGCTTGCAAGACCCGGCCGGTTTCCTGGAACTGGTGAAAGCCACGCCCCTGTCGGCCGACCCGCAAGTGCTGGGCCGGGTGGCCGGGTCGCTGAACGGCCTGTATGAACAGTATGCGGGCGATGCCGCGCGCCAGCAGGCTTTCGGCCGCTTCGCCATGGCGCGCCTGGCGCCGATGATGGCGCAGACGGGCTGGGAAGCGCGCGCCGGCGAAGCGTCGAGCGTGGCGACCCTGCGCGGACGCCTGATTGCCATCCTCGGCGACATGGGCGAGCCCGGCGTGATCGCCGAGGCGCGCCGCCGCTACGCGGCCAGCGAGCAAGACCCGTCCGCCATGCCCGCGCCGCTGCGCCGCACCATCCTGGGCGTGGTGGCGCAGCATGCGGACGCCGCCACCTGGGAGCAGCTGCACGCCAAGGCGCAGCAGGAAAAGACGCCGCTGGTGAAGAACCAGCTGTACGACCTGCTGGCCTCGAGCGATGATCCCGCCCTGGCGCAGCGCGCGCTGGCGCTGGCGCTGACGGAGGAACCGGGCGTGACCAACAGCCCGGCCATGATCTCGCGCGTGTCGCGCAGGCATCCGGAACTGGCCTTCGACTTTGCGCTGGCGCACCTGGAGCAAGTCAATGCGCGCATCGACGCCAGTTCGCGCAGCCGCTACTTCCCGCGCCTGGCCGCCGGCTCGGCGCAGCCGGAGATGATCGCCAAGCTGGAAGCGTACGCGCAGGCCAACCTGCCGGCCAGCGCGCGCGGCGACGCCGACAGTTCCGTGGCCGGCATCAAATACCGCATCAAGGTACGCGCCGAGCGCCTGCCGGCCGTCGATGCGTGGCTGGCAAAACAGGCCGGCTAAGTGGCTTCCCGGCGCCGCGGCGCCGGGAAGTGATGAAAACGCAGGCAAAAAAAACCGGCTTCGCAAGGTGCGGTAGCCGGTTGAAACGCTGTTTCAGAGCGCAGGGATAAAACGGGAAAAACACATGAAAAAGTGGAAATCGTGCCGGTCATTGAGGTGTCCGGCAACCTTGCGCCCGGGGTTTCCGTGCGCCATGTGTCCACTATGCCAGTCCTTCATTGAGTCAGGCTTAGGACTTCATTAAATCCCCGCCCAATTCCTGCATTTCCCTTGCCCCGCCCTGCGGATCTTGCCATAAAACAATTTTTACATGTCTGGTGCCGATGGTTGAGCTCACCGGCTAAGCTGTTGAGTCATGCCTGCATCCTATCGCTCCCGGAACGTAGTGATTTGCGCACCGCATGCTGTGTGCCAACGAAAGCATCATAGCAGCGCCATATGACCGCCTTATGACGTAGCTCTAACATTGCGCGCGCGCCGCCGCGCGGATCGCGTACCATTCCCCCATCGCCCTTGTCCCTTCTGCCCCCATGTTCAGCCAGAACCGCCGCCCGCCCTCAGCCATCCGCACCGCCTTCCTGCTCGCCTGCGCCGTGCTGGCGTCCTGCACGCCCCTGCCGCCGGCGCCGGCTCCCGCGCTGGCCGTTCCTGCCGCCCCTGCCGCCATGCCCGCGCCCGCGTGGCAGCAGCCGGGCATGCAGCTGCTGCACATCGTGCCAGCAGAATCCCTGCTGACCATCACCGTGCGCCGCGGCGGCGCGCTGGCGCGGCTCGGGCATGACCACGTGGTGGCCAGCCGCACCCTGCAAGGCGTGGTGGCGCCCGCGCCGGGACGCGCGCAGTTCCGCTTCCGCCTGGACGAGATGAGTGTGGATGAAGCCAGCCTACGCCAGGCGGCCGGCCTGGCGACGACGCCGTCGGCCGACGCCATCGCCGGCACGCGCCACAACATGCTGGTGCGCGTGCTGGACGCCGAGCGCTATCCGTGGGTCAGCATCGAGGCGCGCCGCACGGGCGACCAGCAGGAGTTCGATGCGGACATCACCCTGCATGGCGTGACGCGCGCGGTGCGCTTGCCCGTGCGGATCGAGCAAGCGGCCGATGGGCGCAGCCTGCAGGCCAGCGGCAGCCTGCTGCTGAAACAGAGCGACTTCGGCATCGTGCCGTTTGCCGTCCTGGGCGGTGCCATGGCCGTGCAGGACCAGATGGAACTGGCGTTCCGGATTACCGCCCGGCAAGACCTCAGCGCGCCAGGATCAGGCGCAAGCCCAGGCCGATGAAAATGGTGCCGGCCACGCGGTCCAGCCACAGGCCGGCGCGCGGGCGGCGGTTCAGCCACAGGCCGACGGCGCCGGAAAAATAGCCGAGCAAGCCGAACAGCACGCACGCCTGCGCCGTGAAGACCAGGCCCAGCTGCGCCGTCTGCCAGCTGGCATTGCCCTGGCCGGCGACGATAAACTGCGGCAGGAACGAGAGGAAAAACAGCACGACTTTCGGATTGATACTGTTGGCAAACAGCCCTTTGCCGAACAAACGCAGCAAGGACTCGTCGGGCAAGGCGGCCGCGCCATCGACTCTGGCGCCGCCACGGCTGCGCAAGGCGCCGATGCCCAGCCACACCAGGTACAGCCCGCCAGCCACTTTCAGCGCCGTAAAGGCCGTGGGCGAGGCGGCCAGCAGGGCCGATACGCCGATGGTCGCCAGCACGGTATGCGTGAGGCAGCCAAGGGCGCAGCCCAGGCCGAAGGCCATGCCCTGGCGGCGTCCGCGCGACATGCCCACGCCCAGCACCATCAGGTTGTCGGGGCCGGGACTGGCGGTGATCAAAACGGCGGCGGCCAGGAAGGCCAGGAACTGGTCGGGACTGAGCATGAAGATCTCGCAGGCAAAAGCCGACATGATACCGGAGCGGCCGCCATGCCGGCAGGGCAGGAAATTGCCCGTGTGTCACCGAGAGTCGATTAAAATGAGCACTCCACAGCAAACGGCGTTGCCGCCATTTCCCGCGCGACCACCACCCAATCCATCGATGCCAGCCCACCCGCCCCTTTCCCGCCACCGCGCTCCCAGCTCCCGCGTCTGCGCCTGGCTATGCGGCTGGCCGCTCCTGCTCGGCCTGCTGTTCGGCCTGCTGGGCCTGGCGGGCGCGGCGCAGGCGGCACCCTTGCCCCTGAGCAAGCAAGGCATCGCTCATCTGGACGATGGCGGGCAACTATTTCTCGCCGGTAATGACGCCGCGCCTGCCGATGCGGCCGCCCTGCCCGCCTGGCTGGAGCGCCAGCGCCCGGCCGGCCAGGTCGACCTGTTCGGCGGCGCCTACTGGCTGCATGCGCAGGTGCGCAACGACAGCAGCGAAGCGGCCTGGGTCATCGACCCGAACGACACCCTGATCGACCTGGTCGACGTCTACGTGTATGGCCCCGGGCCGCACACGCCGCCGCGGATCTTGCTGACGGGCTACCAGCGTCCGCACGAGTATTTGTTGCACTACGGCAGGAACGTGCAGCTGGCGCCAGGCGCCACGTATGACATCCTGATCCGCTTTTCCAGCCCTTATTACGCGCGCGCACCCCTGTTCGGCGTGAAGACGCAGCAAGACTACCGCAAGCTGGTGGGCAAGGAAAACTTCCTGATGGTGGCGTCCATCGGCGCCCTGCTGGCGCTGGGCCTGTTCAATTTCTTCATCTTTTCCATCACCCTGGACAAAGCCTCGGCGTATTACGCGCTGTACGTGCTGATGTATGGCCTGGCCTGGGCCATGACCTTCCACGTCTTTGCCGACCTGTTCGACTGGCACCAGCTGCAGCTGCATTACGTGCCGTTTTTCCTGCTGCCCGTCTTCAGCACCCTGTTCTACATGCATTTCCTGCACCTGCGCGACTACTCGCCCCTGCTGTATCGCCTCAGCAAGGTCAACCTGGTGCTGCCCCTGCTGCTCTTGCCCAGCTGCTTCTTCGCCCTGTCGTATGCGCACACGCTGGCCACCATCGCCATCAGCATCTGGATGCTGCTCGCGCTCGTCTGCGGCATCGTCGTCTGGCGCCGCGGCTACCAGCCGGCGCGCTTCTTCGTGCTGGCCTTCGTCGCCCTGATGCTGCCCGGCTTTCTGATCCTGCCGGCCAACCTGGGCCTGATGCCGGCCATGGTGGCCAACGCCCAGCTGGTGACCTTGCTCGGCGGCACCTTGGACGGCTTGCTGCTGGCCTTTGCCCTGGCCGACCAGATCCGCCTGCTGCGCAACAACCTGGAACAGCGGGTGCAGGAACGCACCCTGGCGCTGACCCTCAGCAACGACGCCCTGCTGAAAGCCAAGGAGCACGCGGAAGTGGTCAGCCGCCACCGCATCGATTTTCTGTCCGCCATGAGCCACGACATCCGCACGCCGCTGGCCGGCGTGATCGGCATGCTGAAATTCGCCCTGCGCGACCAGTCCGTCAAGGGCCGCACGCAGGAATACCTGCGCATCGGCCTGCACAATGGCGTCTCGCTCTTGACCATTCTCAATGACATCCTCGACTTTTCCAAGATCGACGCGGGCAAGCTGACCCTGGAAACGGTGGATTTCGACCTGCTGGCGCTGATCGGCGACGCGGCCGGCATCGTGCAGGGCCAGGCCGACGCCAAGAGCCTGCTGCTGCGCCGCGAACTGGCGCTGGACTTGCCCCGCTACGTGCGCGCCGATCCCACGCGCCTGCGGCAAATCCTCATCAACCTGCTGGGCAACGCGCTGAAATTCACGGCGAATGGCGAAGTGCTGCTGGAAGTGCGGCGCGCCCGCACGCCGCCGCGCCGCGATGGCCGCAGCGACATCGAATTCATCATCAGCGACACGGGCCCCGGCATCGACGCGGACACCTTGCCGCGCTTGTTCCAGAAATTCGAGCAGGCCGACCATTCCACCACGCGCCGCTACGGCGGCACGGGCCTGGGCCTGGCCATCTGCAAGGAACTGGTCGAACTGATGGGTGGCACGATCGGCGTGGAAAGCCGGGTCGGCATCGGTTCGCGCTTTCATTTCACCTTGCCGCTGACGCCCGGCAGCGCGCCCGCGGCCGATGCGCGCCGGCCGGCACGCCAGGCGCGCCATGCCTGCCGCCTGCGCATCCTGTGCGCCGAAGACGTGCGCACCAACCAGATCATCATCGGCACCCTGCTCGAAAGCATGGGCCATGACGTGACCATCGTGGAAAACGGCGAGCAGGCGCTGCGCGCGCTGGGATCCGGCCCCTACGACTGCGTGCTGATGGATGGCCGCATGCCGGAAATGGACGGCGAACAGGCCGCGCGCCTGATCCGCGACGGCGGCAACGGCCAATTCCCCATTCCCGACGCGCACATTCCCATCATCGCCCTGACGGCCAACGCCAGCGAACATGACCGGCAACGCTACCTGGCCGCCGGCATGGACGACTTCCTCAGCAAGCCCGTCGACGAAGCGCTGCTGTTCGAGAAAATCGACGCCGTCATCGACCTGCTGCTGGCGCGCGGCCACGCCCTGCCGCCCGCTGCGTCCGCCGGGGACGACACGCTGGCGCGCCAGTTCGGCCTGGACGACGCCAGCGGCGCGCAACCGCAAACGCCGGCGCCGGCCGATCCCATGACGGCGCCCGTGCACATCCTGCCGCTGGCGGGCCTGTCGCCGCAGCACTTGCAGCGCATCGCGCAAGCGTTTTTGACGGAAGCGCCGCGGCGCCTGGACCTGGCTTGCCACGCCGTGCGCGACGGCAATGCCAGCGCAGCGGCCGCCGCCTTCCACGCATTGAAAGGCAGCGCCGGCTACCTGAGCCGCCCCACCCTGCACGGCCTGTGCCACCAGATGGAAACCCTGGCCTCGAATGGCCAGCTCGATAACGTGGAGCAATTCCTGCCGCAGCTGCAGGCGGCGCTGGAGGTGGCGCGGCGCGACCTGGAAAATCAGCCTGGAGCCTGAGGCAGCCAGCCACGCGATTGCAGCCACGCCAGCAACAGCCGCGGCCAGGCGGCCGGCTCGCTGCCCGGCTTGCCCAGGCCCCAGCCATGGCCGCCGTGCCGGAACTGATGCAGCTCAAACGGCACGCCCGCGCGGCCCAGCGCGGCGGCCATCAATGTACTGTTTTCGGGCGGCGACACGCGGTCATCGAGCGCCTGCGCGATGAAGGCGGGCGGCGTGTGCGCATCGACGTGCCATTCCACCGACAGCGCATCGCGCGCCGCCTGCGTGGGGCGAGCGCCCAGCAGCTCTTTCTTCGCATGCGTCGTGTCGAACGGCGGCTGCATGGTCAGCACGGGGTACAGCAGCACGACGAAATCGGGCCGCGCCGATACGGCATCGATCGCATCGGCGGGCGCATACAGGGCGGCGGCCGGCTGGACGGCCGTCATGCCGGCCAGGTGCGCGCCGGCGGAAAAACCCAGCATGCCGATGCGCGCCGGGTCGATGCGCCACTCGGCGGCGCGCGCGCGGATCACGCGCATGGCCCGCTGGCCATCCTGGAACGGCGCGCCGACGCCGCCGCCCTCCCGTGGCAGGCGGTACACGAGTTCAAACGCCGTGATGCCCTGCGCCTGCAGCCAGGCGGCGACCGGGCCGCTTTCCTTGCCCGCCTCGATATGCGCATAACCGCCGCCGCTGACCAGCAGGATGGCCGTGCCGTTCGGCTGCGCCGGGCGGTGCACGAGCAGGTAAGGCTGCTCCACCTGCGTGATGGAACCCCTGGCGCTGGCGCGCTGCGGCCCCGGCGCCGCGCCACCGGGCGGCGCGCCGGGCCACAGGAAAATCGCGCCGGGCGGCGCGGCGCTGGCGTGCAGATTGATACAGATCAAACACAGTAACAGCAGGCCTTGCATCACTAGAAATCCGTCTCGCCCTGGATCACGGCCGGATAGCCCGTCATGGCGCGCGAGGTCTGCATGCCGGCCATCACGGCCGCCTCCACGCAGCCCGCATTGATGCCCGTCCTGATCCAGTCGCCCGTCAGGAACAGGTTACTGAAGCCCGACTGGTCGGTGGCCAGCCGGTACTGCGTGCTGTTCACCACCGACATCACGTAGCGCTCGGACGGGTCGACGTTGGCGCGCCAGTACTGGCTGTCGAAGCGCGCCGGCCCCGTGCCCTGCTTCGCGTCGACCAGCCATTGCCACGGGAACGCGCCCGGCGCGCCCGCCTCGGGCCACAGCGCGCCGATCTCGCGTTCCAGCTGGTGCAGCGCACCCTGCTTCGCCCTGGCCGCGCAGCGGGCGGGGAAATCCGTGTCGGTGACGGGCGGGTAGCTGTCGACGGGGAAGGCGCTGCAAAAATACGAGACGTTTTTCGGTTCCAGCCCCGCCGGCCAGTCCTCGTGCGCCAATAGTTGATCCATCGGCGCCCACGTATCGTACGGCTCCGTGAAGGCCGACAGCACGGGCTGCTGGCCCTTCGGCTGCGTGGTCCAGCCCATCTGCGCCAGGTTTTTGTTCAGCCATACCTGATAGGCCTGCGTGGCCACCGTTTTCACCTTGTCCGATGCCAGTTGCAGGGCCGGGCTTTGCGCCAGCAGCTGCGGGCACAAAGCCGGCAGCGAGCCGATGGAAATGCCGAACACCACCTTGTCAAAATCGACGCCCTTCTTCAGGATCGTGGCGGGCAGCTGCCGGCCGAACGCCTGCTGGTACTGCTGCGGCCAGTCGCTCCAGTACGATTCCAGGTTGACTTCCTGCCCTTGCAGCAGCGCCGCTTGCGCCGGATCAAGCTGCGCATAATCGGGCGCGCTGGGCCAGCAAGCCAGGCCCTTGACGTCGACCAGCGGCGCATAGCCGGCAGCCGGGTCCTTCAATTGCACCTGCTGCGTGATGCGGATGCTGTCGATGTCGCCCGCGCCCGGCACCAGTTCTTCCACGCGCTGGAAGAACCTGAATTCCACGCCCCGTTTTTTCAGCACCTCGTACAGCGGCGTAAAAATCGTGTCGCCCATGCCGGCCTGCATCTTGAACATGATGCCGCCCTTGTAGGCCAGGCCGATGCGCGCCATCGCCCGCAGCAAGGTGCCCGCCTCGATGTTCGGCTTGGCGAAATCGCCGCCCTCGTAGGCGAACACCAGGTCGTAAAAGCCGCGCACGGGCGCCGAATTGACGCTGAACTGCTCGTCGCCGCCATGTTTTTTGAGCCAGGCACGGAAATCGATGTCGTTGATGACGTCGAAGCCGTGCTTGAACACGCCATCCTCGAACATGCCTTTCATGACCGTGATGCCCAGGTCCAGGCAGGTGAACAGGCGGCGCAATTCATCGTCGCCATCGATCAGGGCGCGGTAGCGCAGGCGCAGCCAGGCGCGGATGCCGTTCAGGGTGCTGGCCAGCAGCTGGTGGCGGGCCTGGTCGTGGCGCGTGGAATCGGGCGCCAGGTCGGCCACCAGGGCCGCCAGCGCGCCCACGGACAGGCCCACGTCCAGCCCCAGTTCATCGGCCTGCCCCACCACTTCATCGGCCAGGCGGCGCAGCCAGCCCGGCCACACGCCTTCGCCTTGCGAGGCACTGGCACGCACGATGCGCGCATCGGCATCGGCCACCTGCCGGATCTGGCGCAGCCACTGCTCGATCCAGCCCACCATGGCGATGGCCATCTGCCACAGGGTGATGTCTTCGCCGCCCTCGCCCGGCTCGCCCGGCAAGGTGGGAAAGACGATCGACCAGTTGCGCCACTTGCCCTTGACGTCTTCCGACAGGGCCACGTAATCGTGCTGCTTGAAAGCGTCGCGCCAGGTGGCCAGCGGCGATCCGGGCGGGCGCTCCAGGCTGGCATACGCTTCCTTGATCATCCTGAAGGCGTTCGCGTAGAAGCCGAACCAGATGTGCAAGCCGTGTTCCTCGATGCGCTGGCCCGCCTGCGCATTGCGCCCGCTGGCGCCCTTGCCGCCCAGGCGCCAGCCCAGCTGGTAGACGGTGATGGCGTGCCGGTTTTGCCAGCCCGGCTGGTTCGTCAGATAATACGCCGCCGTCATGGCGGCCACGCCGCCGCCGAGGATGGCGATCTTTTCCGGCGCGATGCGCGAATTGTCGACCAGTTCCTCGCCCGGCATGGCCGTGAAGTCGAAATTGACGTTGAACGGCAAGATCGCCGCCTGCGGCCCCAGCTGCAAACCCAGGGTCTGGTCCAGCGGGAAGCTGTCGAAGGCGTGCAAGGTGCATTCGTATTCATAGCCGAGCAGGCGCGCGCTGTGCAGGCGGTTGATCTCGGCCGGCGCGGCCACCAGGGCCTGGTACACGGCTTTCACGCCCGCGCTGTCGGGGAATTGCTTGAGGAAGATCTGGTCGATGCGCGGATTGCGCAGCAGCGACAGGATATCGGCCCAGCCGGCCTGGTCCATGTCGAAGAAATCGGGGATGGAGAGGAAAATCTGGAATGCCTGCTCGATGAGTTCCAAAAAGCTGTTGACGGGTTTGTGCGGCCCCGTCTGCACGGTGGCATTGACTTCGAGCAGCGGGTGCAGGGCCAGTTTCGTTTCCGGCGAGAAATGCTGGAAACCCTTGGCGGCGACGGAACAGCGCAGCGGCTCGCTGCCGGCGGCGGGAATCTCGTAGTCGCACAGGTATTTCGGATAGCCGAACAGTTCGCGCCCGTTGATCAGGGCCATCGCGTCATCGACAAAAATATGGCATGGATACCAATAGATATGCGCGAGCTTGCCGTGTTCATCCATCTGACCGACCATGATCCAGGTGACGATGTCGACTTCCGTGATCCAGCCCTTGGCCTGGTCCACGGGGTTGCTTGAATCCGCATGGTTGACACGTGTAAACGTCAGCATCACGTACGGCGACAGGGCTTTCAGGGTCATCTTGCTGCCCGCCACCTGGTTCAGGGTGGTATTCACGGTCGCTTGCAATTTCGCCAGATCGCCGCGGACGAAATAGCCGTACATTTCCGACTGTTTCAATTGCAGCGGCGCATGCATCATCACCGAACCGCCCTGATAGATATACGAAGGTCTTGCAGAAGGTGTCGCCGTCATTGCCCTGTCCCCTTTAAGTTTCATTCAAACAAGATTTCTACAGTGTATTTGAGAAAGATCAATGAATGATATGAAATAAATTAAAGGATTTGCCAAGATGCATAGGCTCAGCCGGAAGGGGCAGGGACAAGCGTGAGGCAAGCGGCAGCCATCCGGTGTAGGATGGATCATCCGTGCAAAGCAGGCGAACTGACCCTGAAATGATTACTACCGACTACGTATCCACCTATTCCGGCAACCGCTTTTATCCCTTGCGCCCGCATATCGACAAGGTCGCCATCGAAGACATCGCCCACGGCCTCGCGTACCAGTGCCGCTTCAATGGACAGACGCAAGTGTTTTATTCGGTCGCCCAGCACAGCCTGATCGTCGCCGAGCTGGTGCCGCCCCCTTTGCGCCTGGCCGCCCTGCTGCACGACGCGGCCGAAGCCTACCTGGGCGACATGGTGAAGCCCTTGAAAGTGCTGCTGCCGGAATTTGCCGTGCTGGAAGACAAGGTCAGCGCCATCATCGCCGCCACGTATGGCCTGGATTTTTCCGACTACGCCCCCATCAAGCGGGCCGACCTGATCGCGCTGGCCACGGAAAAGCGCGACCTGATGCCGCACTCGGCCGAGCGCTGGGCTTACCTTGACGGCATCGCCCCCTTGCCCGGTATAATCGAGGCCATGGGCCCGGCCGAAGCCAAGCAGCGCTTCCTGCATGCGTTTGCCCGGCTGAGCGGGCTTGGGCTTGCGGCATGACGGCGTTTGCCCAGCCTCGCGAACGGGCGCTAAGCCCCGGTTTTTGCACGGCTTTTTTAGATATCCACAGCAACTGTGGATAAAGTTGTTGATAAGCCCCTCTTGACAAGCCGCAACGCCAGTATTGATGCGGGTTTCAATAATTTGCTGATTTCACAGGCAATTTTTTACCCCAATGAAATCAATGACTTAGGATCATGGGTTTGCGCCAACGCAAAGTTATTCGACAGCCATGAAAATATATTTTGCTGTGCACAAGCAATCCTGCCCGGGCCGTCTTGCCTGAACAGCATTATTTTGACAAACCCCGCAGACTGGCATAGTGTGGAGTGAGCGAGCACGATCAACGGTGGATAAACGCATGAATATGGATAGCGACAGTTCCGCCAAGGGGGCGGACGAACCGGACTGGCTGGTCGATGAGCCGCTGGAACGGGCAAATGCGGCGGCAGAGACTGCCAACGCAACACCATGGCGCGTGCTGATCGTCGATGACGATGTCGACGTGCACGTGGTGACCAAGTTCGCCCTCAGCCAGGCCAGCTTCCAGGGCCGCAGGCTGAGCTTTCTGCACGCCTACTCGGGCGCCGAGGCGCTGGCCTTGCTGCGCAGCACATCCGATATTGCCGTGGTGCTGCTCGATGTCATCATGGAAACCCAGGATGCCGGCCTGCAAGTGGCGCGCCAGGTGCGCGCAGACTTGCACAACAGTGCCGTGCGCATCATCCTGCGCACGGGCCAGCCTGGCCAGGCGCTGGAACACCGCATCATCATCGACTACGACATCAACGATTTCTGGTGCAAGACCGACCTCACCACGCGCAAGTTGTTTACTACCGTGATCGCCTCGCTGCGCACCTACGCCACCTTGCGCGAAGCGCAGCAACAGCTTGCCGAACTGGCCGCCGCCCTGGCCCAGTGCGGCGATGCGCCACCGGCGCCAGCCGGCGGCACGCCCTGATCGGGCGCAGCTACTTTCAGTCATAAATCAAGAGTACTGGATGGGCATACAGGCTTGTACCCTGCCCCATTTTGGCCCATCTTGCCAACCCTTTGCATGGACTGAACGGCCCCAATTTCCTAAGTGGCGGATTGTTAAGCGCTTTTTCAGATATCCACACGGACTGTGGATATCTTTGTGGATAAGCGCCTATTGACAGCCTTCAAAGCCACAGCCCGTGCGGCTTTCAATAAACTGCTCAATCAAACAGCAAAAATAAAATCCATTAAAATCAAACACTTAGAAACTCACACATAATCACAAGAAAATTATTTCGCCAATTTCGCTAACTCATCATTTGTGCATAACTGAGCCATAGTGATCAATTCGACAATATCGGACTGCGGCCACCGGCAACACAGTTGCCGTGCGGATACTCAATGCACGGTCTGGCGGCGCTGCTCCGGGTGCAGCAGTACGCGCTCGATCAGTTCGGGGGCGATATTGTATGACTTCAGGTATTCCAGCGCGCACAAGGTACTGAAGGCCGCCTGCACGGCAATGCCCAGATCGACGATGTCGGACATCTTCTGGTCGACGCGGGCGTGCAGCACCGCGGGGTTGACGGGCATATGCAGCGTTTCTGTGGAATGAGGCATGATAAGCAACTCCTGCGTAGGGGACGGAGGGATGAAATGGCGTAGCGGTGCGAACCGCGCCAGCGGACAGGGACAGCGGTCATGTTGCCGCTCAAAGTATTGCCGATAAACTCACGATGTCAATGGCAGGGAAACATGAGCCACGGTTTTTTTCTTGCAGGCACAAGCAAAGCCGAAAGCGGTGGACAAGCGCGCTCGGCCACGGCGATAATCAGCCATGCCCTCGCCTTCGCCCCTTCCGCCCGACCCGTCCCGCCCGCAGCCCGCCTCGCTTGCCGACCTGTTCTTCTCGTTCACCTGGCTGGCCCTGCAGGGGTTCGGCGGCGTGCTGGCCGTGATCCAGCGCGAAATGGTCGAGCGCAAACGCTGGCTGACGCAAGAGGAATTCCTGGAAGACTGGGCCGTGGCGCAAATCATGCCGGGGCCGAATGTCGTCAACCTGTCGCTGATGGTGGGCGGACGCTATTTCGGTTTGAAAGGCGCGCTGACGGCGCTGGCCGGCATGCTGGCCGTGCCCCTCGTCATCGTCTTGCTGCTGGGCGTGCTGTACACGCGCTTTGGCGACAACCCGCAGATGGCGGGCGCCCTGCGCGGCATGGCGGCCGTGTCGGCCGGCATGATCGCCGCCACGGGCGTGAAACTGGCGACCGCGCTGGCCAGGCATCCGCTGCCCCTGTGGCTGACCTTGCCCATCGCCGTGCTGGGCGTGCTGATGGTGGCGATCTTCCGCTGGCCCCTGCTGTACATCCTGCTGGGCCTGGGCGGCATCGGCTGCCTGCTCACGTATCGAAAGCTGTCCGCATGAATCCGCCCTTGCAACTGGTGTTGAGCGCGGGCGACTGGCTGAACCTGTTCGGCCATTACCTGATGCTGTCGCTGATGTCGATCGGCGGCGCCATTTCCACCACGTCCGAAATGCACCGTTTCCTCGTCGAGCAGCACGGCTGGCTGACCCAGGCGCAATTCAATGAATCGATCGCCATCGCCCAGGCCGCACCCGGCCCGAACGTGCTGTTCGTCGCCCTGATGGGCTGGAACGTGGGCATGAACGCGGGCAGCTACACGGCCGCCTGGCTTGGCGTGTTCATCACGATGGTGGGCATCATGCTGCCCAGCACCACCCTCACCTACGTGGCGGCCCAGTGGGGCTACCGCAACCGCGACCTGCGCCCCGTGCGCGCCTTCAAGCAAGGCATGGCGCCCATCGTCGTCGCCCTCCTGATTTCCACGGGCATGATCCTGGGCGGCGCCAACCACGACATCCGCACGGACTGGCCCCTGTGGAGCCTGTCCATCGTGGCCGGCCTGATCATCTGGCGCACGAAGATCCATTTATTGTGGCTGCTGGCGGGCGGTGCGATCCTGGGCTGGCTGCAGCTCGTCTGACCTTACACGGCCAGGTGGCGCTTCACGTCCTCGCCATCCATCTGCGCCGCCTTGCCACTGGCCACCACCTGCCCCCGCGACAGCACAATGAAGTCGTCGGCCAGCTCGCGGGCGAAATCGAAATATTGCTCGCACAGCACGATGGCCATGTCGCCCCGCTGTTTCAATAGCGCAATAACACGGCCGATATCCTTGATGACGGAGGGCTGGATGCCCTCCGTCGGCTCGTCGAAGATGATCAGCTGCGGCTCGGCCAGCAGGGCGCGGGCGATAGCCAGTTGCTGCTGTTGCCCGCCAGACAAATCTCCGCCGCGCCGCTGCAGCATCTCCTTGAGCACTGGAAACAGCTCGTACACGTGGGGATCGATGCGCGCCGCCTGCCTGCCCCGTTTCACCGCCATGCCCATCAGCAAGTTTTCCTCGACCGTCAGGCGCGCAAAGATGTCGCGTCCCTGCGGCACGTAGGCGATGCCCAGCTTGGCCCGCGCATGCGGCGCCAGCTTCGTGATGTCGCGCCCCTGGAACAGCACCTTGCCCTGCGCCACGGGCAGCACGCCCATCAGGCATTTCAGCAAGGTCGTCTTGCCCACGCCATTACGCCCCAGCAAGGCCAGGCATTCGCCCTTGCGCGCCGACAAGTTGATGCCGCGCAAGGTGTGCGAGGAGCCATAGTATTGATTCAATTCTTGCACTTCCAGCATGGTTACCTTCCCAGATAGACTTCGATGACCCGCTCGTCGGCTTGCACCTCGTCCATGCGCCCCTGCGCCAGCACGGCACCTTCATGCAGCACGGTGACGATGCCTTGCCGGGCGATTTCCGTGACGAAACCCATGTCGTGCTCGACCACCATGATCGAATGTTTGCCGCGCAATTCATTGAGGAGTTCCGCCGTGCGCGCCGTTTCCGCGTCCGACATGCCGGCCACGGGCTCGTCCAGCAAAATCAGCTGCGGCTCCTGCATCAGCAGCATGCCGATTTCCAGCCACTGCTTTTGCCCGTGCGACAGCAAACCGGCCGGCCGCGCCTCGTGGCCATGGAGGCGGATCAAACGCAAGACCGCTTCGATCCTGCCCGCCTGTTCGGAAGACAGGCGCGCAAACAGGGTGGGCGCCACGCGCTTGTCCATCTTCATCGCCAGTTCCAGGTTGTCGAACACCGTGTGCTGCTCGAACACAGTGGGCCGCTGGAACTTGCGGCCGATGCCGGCGTGGGCGATCTGCGCTTCCGTCATCGTCGCCAGGTTCATGGTCTGGCCGAACCAGGCCGTGCCGGAGGTGGGACGCGTCTTGCCCGTGATGACATCCATCATCGTCGTCTTGCCCGCGCCGTTAGGGCCGATGATGCAGCGCAACTCACCCACGGAAATATCGAGGCTCAGCTTGTTGATGGCCATGAAGCCGTCAAACGACACGCTGATGTCTTCCAGATACAAAATGGCGCCATGCGTCGTATCGACGCCCTCGCCTTTTACGCGCGAGTAAGTGGGGCCAGCCTCGGTGCTGGCCATGCCGGGCAACATGCGGATGCTCATGCGGCCTCCTCTGCCACGGCGGCGACTTTTTTGCGTTTGATCTTGCGCAACACGCCCAGCATGCCTTGCTGCATGAACAGGGTGACGCCGATGAACAGCAAGCCCAGCGCGAACAGCCACAGTTCCGGCATGGCTGCCGTGAACCAGCTTTTCAGACCGTTCACGGTGAAGGCGCCCAGGATGGGACCGATTAAAGTCCCCCGCCCGCCTACCGCCACCCACACGACCATCTCGATGGAGTTCGCCGGCGACATCTCCGACGGATTGATGATGCCCACCTGCGGCACGTACAAGGCGCCGGCGATGCCGCACAGCACGGCCGACAAGGTCCACACAAACAGCTTGAACCACAACGGGTTGTAGCCGAGAAACATCAAGCGCGCCTCGCTGTCGCGCACGCCCTGCAGCACCCGTCCCAGTTTCGAGCGGACAATGGCGCGCGCCCCGATCAAGGCCGCCAGCAGGAAGGCCAGGGTCAGCAGGAACAGCACGGCCCGGGTGGCGGGCGCCGTGATGCTGTGGCCCAGTATCGTCTTGAAATCCGTGAAACCGTTGTTGCCGCCAAAGCCGGTGTCATTGCGGAAGAACAAGAGCATGAACGCATACGTCATCGCTTGCGTGATGATGGAAAAATACACGCCCTTGATGCGCGAGCGAAACGCGAAATAACCGAAGACGAAGGCCAGCACGCCCGGCACCAGCACGACGAGCGCCATGCAGTACCAGAAGTATTCCGTGAAGGCCCAGTACCACGGGTAGGTTTTCCAGTCGAGAAAGACCATGAAATCGGGCAAGCTGCTGTGGTACTGGCCCTGGTCGCCGATGGCGCGCATCAGGTACATGCCGTGCGCATACGCGCCCAGCGCAAAGAACACGCCGTGGCCCAGGGACAATATGCCCGTGTAGCCCCAGACAAGGTCCAGCGCCAGTGCGGCCAGCGCGTAGCACATGAACTTGCCCACCAGCGCCACCGTGTAGGCGGATACGTGCAAGGCATGCCCTTCGGCAAACGCCAGGTTAAAAATCGGCAACAACGCGGTCAGCACCGTGCAGGCGGCAATCGCCAGCCAGACAGGCCGCGTGAACAGGCCAGGCTTGGATTGATATGAGGTAATCATTCGACGCTGCGTCCCTTCATGGCAAACAGGCCCTGCGGCCGGCGCTGGATGAAAATGATGATGAATATCAAAATGGCGATCTTCGCCAGCACGGCGCCTGCCACCGGTTCGAGGAATTTGTTGACTTCGCCCAGTCCCAGCGCGGCGATCACGGTGCCGGCCAGCTGGCCCACGCCACCGAGCACCACCACCATGAAGGAATCGACGATATAGCTTTGGCCCAGGTCCGGCCCCACATTGCCCAGCTGCGACAGGGCCACGCCACCGAGCCCGGCGATGCCGGACCCGAGGCCGAACGTGAGCATGTCGACCTTGCCCGTGGCCACGCCCACGCAATCGGCCATGCGGCGGTTTTGCGTAACGGCCCGCACGAACAGTCCCAGCCGCGTCTTGTTCAGGATCAACCACACGGCCACGACGACGATGACGGCAAAGCCGATGATGGCCAGCCGGTTGTACGGCAGCACGAGGCCGCCCAGTACCGTCACGCCGCCCGACATCCAGGCCGGGTTGGCCACTTCCACGTTTTGCGCGCCGAAGATCGTGCGGACCAGCTGCATGAGGATCAGGCTGATGCCCCAGGTAGCCAGCAGGGTTTCCAACGGCCGCCCGTACAGCCAGCGGATCACCGTGCGTTCCAGCATCACGCCCACCAGGCCGGCAACAAAAAAGGCGGCCGGCAAGGCGGCCAGCAGATACGCATCCTGCAGGCCGGGCAAGTAATTGCGGAAGAACAGCTGGCACAGGTAGGTCGTGTAAGCGCCTATCATCAGCAATTCGCCGTGCGCCATATTGATGATGCCCATCAAGCCGAACGTGATGGCCAGCCCCAGCGCGGCCAGCAGCAGCACGCTGCCCAGGGAAATGCCGTAGAACACATTGCCGGCCAATTCCATGCGCGCCACTCTGCCCTTGATCTGGCGCATGGTCTCGATGGCGGCCAGCTGCACGGCTTCGTCCGGTTCACCGCCCTGCTCCAGCATGGCTTGCAGCACGGGCAGCAGGCGCGCATCGCTGCTGCCGGCCAGGTCCTGCACGGCGGCCTTGCGCGTGGCGGCGTCGGGCGCATGCAGGTTGGCGCTGGCGATCAGCACTTGCAATAGTTGTTGAATGTCAGCATCGCTTTCCCGTGCCAGCGCCGCGCGGATCAGGGGCAGCTGCGCGGGGTCGACGGCCTTTTGCAAGGCTTGCGCGGCCGCCAGGCGGGCGCTGCGCTCCGGCGCCAGCAGCTGCAAGCCCGACAAGGCGCCTGCCACAGCCGAGCGCAAGCGGTTGTTGACCATCACGCCGTCGATGCCTTCCGGCAGCGGCACGTTCCGGCCGCTTGCCGGGTCATATGCCTGCTCGCCCTCGACGATGTACACCTTGCCGTCGGGTGCGGCATACAAGGCGTCGTCCTGCAGCGCCTGCAGCACTTTGGCGGCCTCGGGCGTGGCCAGGGCGGCGATCTGCGTCACGGTGGCGACCCTGGCATCGGAATCGTCGCCGGCCAGCGGCTTGAGCAATTCTGGTGGGATGGCGGCCTGCGCCATGGACGACAGGCACAGGCAGGCGAAGACCAGCAGCGATGTGAATAGCCTCATTGATATCCCGGGAAAGCGTTGATGGTCGGCGCCACCGGACACCTGCCCGATGGCGCTGGCGTGGCTTTTACAGCTTCTGCTTACCCTCATTACCCTTGATAAACGGGCTCCACGGCTGGGCGCGTATCGGTTCCTTGGTTTTCCACACGACATTAAATTGCCCATCGGCCTTGATCTCGCCGATCATCACGGGCTTGTGCAGGTGGTGGTTCGTCGCATCCATGGTCAGGGTGAAGCCCGATGGCGCCTTGACGCTCTGGCCCGCCATGGCGGCGATCACCTTGTCCGTGTCCGTCGATTTGGCTTTTTCCACGGCTTGCGCCCACATGTGGATGCCGACATAGGTCGCTTCCATCGGGTCGTTCGTCACCACCGAAGCCGCGTTCGGCAACTTCTGCGCCACCGCATACGCTTTCCACTGCTTGATGAAGGCCGTATTCACGGGATTCTTGACGGATTCAAAATAATTCCAGGCCGCCAGATGGCCGAGCAGGGGCTTGGTATCGATGCCGCGCAGCTCTTCCTCGCCCACGGAAAACGCGACGACGGGCACGTCCGTGGCTTTCAAGCCCGCATTGCCCAGTTCCTTGTAGAACGGCACGTTCGAATCGCCATTGATGGTGGAAATGACGGCCGTCTTGCCGCCAGTGGAAAACTTCTTGATGTTGGCGACGATGGTTTGATAGTCGGCATGGCCGAACGGCGTGTAGACCTCGCTGATATCGCTATCCTTGACTCCCTTGCTTTTCAGAAAGGCGCGCAAGATCTTGTTGGTGGTGCGCGGATACACGTAATCCGTGCCCAGCAGCACGAAGCGCCTGGCCCCGCCCCCATCCTTGCTCATCAGGTATTCCACGGCGGGAATCGCCTGCTGGTTCGGTGCGGCGCCCGTATAAAACACATTCTTTTCCAGCTCCTCGCCCTCGTATTGCACCGGGTAAAACAGCAGGCTGTTGAGTTCCTTGAACACCGGCAACACCGACTTGCGCGACACGGACGTCCAGCAGCCGAACACGACGGCCACTTTATCCTGCGCCACCAGCTGTCTCGCTTTTTCCGCAAACAGAGGCCAGTTCGAGGCGGGATCGACGACGACGGCTTCCAGCTTCTTGCCCAGCACGCCGCCCTTGGCATTGATCTCGGCGATCGTCATCAGGGCCACGTCCTTCAGCGACGTTTCGGAAATGGCCATGGTGCCCGACAGCGAGTGCAAGATGCCCACCTTGATGGTATCGGCGGCCAGGGCTGCCTGCATGTAAGTGGACGTGGCCAGGGCCAGTGCGCCGGCGGCGGCCGCTTTCAGGATGATGCGTCGTGACATGGGGACTCCTGTGATGGGTTCGTGGGGGTCTAGCTGGGCTTGCGATGTTGTTAAAGCAGAATGCATGCCAGCGCCAAGAGGTGTCCGCCATGGTGCACGCGGCCCCCGCCGCACGAAAAAAAACCTGGCTGCACAAGGACTGTGCAGTCAGGTTTCAAATTGCCGTAAAACGGTGCGCCGGAGGTTTTAATGTTTGCGCATCAATCCTTGCGCGGCAAGCCTCGCAAGCGGCGCCAGCCCTTGCGGCCCAGCGGGAACAGCAGCACGAACGCGATCAGCCACGGCAGGATGTAGGCCATGGCCGTGATGGCGTTGGCCACGCCTTCCGACAGGTTTTCCGTGAAATTGCCCAGCGCGCGCTTGACGGGGCGCCAGAACGATTGCTTGCCTTCGGCGCTGATGGCCACGTTCAGCAAGTCCGTATCGATGCGCTGCATCAACAGGGCATTGGCCGCCGTCGCCTGCTCCAGCTCCACTTGCACGGTAGCCAGTTCCTTGCTCACCTTGATCAGGGCGTCGACGTTCGTGCCCGAGCGCTTTTCCAGGTCCTGCAGCTGCGCCTGGTATTGCCTGAGCATCTCCAGGCGCTTCTTGCTGTCGAGCACAGGGCGGCCCAGGTCTTCCACCTTGGTGCCCTGGCTGGTGACGTCGCCTTCGGCCGCGACCAGCGCGACGAGCTTCCTGATGCCGGCCGGCTTGGCCCGCATGCTGATGCGCGCATGCACGTAGCGGCCGCTGTCGACGCTGGAATCGAGCAGCAGACAGCCGTTTCCCGTATCGGCCTTGCAGGCGGCGACGACTTTTTCATACAGGGGCCGCACTTGCGCCTCGCTCGTATCGACGCTGACATTGTGTTCATAGGCAAGAAACTCGCTGCCCTTTTCCTTGCCGTCGAGACGCGCGGCGCTCGATTGCCCGCCGCTCTCGCCCTTGCCGCCGCAACCGGCCAGCAACATCAGGCCTAGCAGGCCAACATACACTTTTTTCATGATTTCTTTCTTGAGATTATTTTTTCAGCGGCAACAATTCGATATCGGGCAAGTGCGCGGCCACGTCCTGCACGGTCGCATGGCCGGTCAGGGATGCGATCACCTGGGGCAGCGGTGCCGGCCAGATTTCCGGCAGATCGCGCTCTTCCGGCGCCAGCACGGGAAACGCCAGTTGCTCCTGCGGCGGCGTAAAGGCGGCATTGACCCCGGACTTGTTGCCGCGCGCATCGATGCGGTACCAGCCAAATTCTTGCAGGTACACGGCATTCAAGCCGTGCAGGCAAAACGGCGGCCCGATTTCGCCGACGGCCAGGCGCTGGTAGCACAGGCCGGCGGGAATGCCGTTGGCGCGCAGCAGCGCGGCCAGCAGATGGCTCTTCGCATAACAGTAGCCCGTGCCATGCTGCAACACGTCGGAAGCGCGGCAGGTGACGGGATTGCGCTGGTAATCCCAGCTGTGGGCAATCTCGTCGCGCACGAAGCTAAAGCAGCGGGCCGCGATGGCGGCGTCGCCCACGGCACCTGCCGCCAGTTCGGCCGCCTTGGCGCGCACGGCCGGATGGTCGCTGTCGATGTAAGTGCTGCTGGCTAAATACAGGGAAAAGTCGGTAGACATGGCATCCAGGTCATGCAAAAAGATAATGCGCGATTCTAGTCGAAGCGGCACGAAATCGAACGTTTCCTTGCGCAGGAACAAAGAAAATCCACGCCACAGGCAGGCGGGAACGGGGGCGGCGGCTTTGGCGCCGGCCCCGTAGCTGGTATCATGCGGGCAAACGCAGCCGGCCCTGTTGGCCCCGCACATGGCACTACCTTGCGAAGCGGCCCCCGCCGCCGACGCCACCCTACAGATCAGAGAAACGAGTTCCTATGAGCACACCATCGTCCCACCCATCGTTCTGGCGCCGCGTCCCGCTGGCCTTCGGCGCCTTCTTCAGCACCCTGTCGGACGCCGCCTATGCGGCCCGGGTGGAAAAATTGTCCCTGCCCGAGGCCGCCCCCGTGGCACCCGTGGCCCCGGCTCCGGCGCCAGCCCCCGTGCCGGCCGCCGCGCCCGTCATATTGAAGGAAGCCACGCCCGACGCGGCCCTGCAATTGCTGGCCCTGCTGCAACGCGAAGCGCGCCTGATCGACTTCACCCAGGAAAACCTGGGCAGCCATGCCGATGCCGACATCGGCGCGGCCGCCCGCGTCGTGCATGAAGGCTGCGCCAAGGTTATGCGCGAATACTTCACCATCGAGGCCGTGCGCCAGGAAGCCGAGGGCAGCCGCATCGTGCTGCAGGAAGGCTTTGATTCCGCGCAAGTACGCCTGACGGGCAACGTCGTCGGTTCCGCGCCATTCACGGGCACCCTGAGCCACCGCGGCTGGCGCGCTTCGAGCGTGCGCCTGCCGAAACTGAGCGGGCAGCACGACGCGTCCATCCTCGCACCGGCCGAGGTGGAACTGTGAGCGATACCATCAACCCTACTCCGCGCTACGCCATCGGCATCGACCTGGGCACCACCCACAGCGCCCTGTCATATGTGAACCTGGTCGAAAGCGACGGCGAGCAATCCAGCCACGGCGTGCTGAAAGTGCCGCAACTGTCGGCACCGGGCACCGTCGAGGAATTGCCGCTGCTGCCCTCGTTCGTCTACCTGCCGCACGCCGATGAAGTGGCGGCGGGCGACCTGGCCCTGCCCTGGGTCACGGAGGAAGCCGAAGCGCCATTCGTCGTCGGCGAAATGGCCCGCAGCCGCGGCGCCACCACGCCGATCCGTTTAGTGTCCAGCGCGAAAAGCTGGCTGTGCCACCCGGGCGTGGACCGCCGCGCGGCCATCCTGCCGAACGACGCGCCGGCGGAAGTGCCGCGCATCTCGCCGATCACGGCCGCCACGCGCTACCTGACGCATTTGCGCCAGGCCTGGGACAACGCCCACCCGCAAGCGCCGTTCGCCGAGCAGGAAATCACGGTGACGATTCCCGCCTCGTTCGACCCTGCCGCGCGCGAGCTGACGATGGAAGCGGCGCAGGCGGCCGGCTACGCGTCACTGACCCTGCTGGAAGAGCCGCAAGCGGCCTTGTACAGCTGGATCCAGACCAGCGAAGGACGCTGGCGCAAGGAAGTCAAGCCGGGCGACATCATTTTAGTGGTCGACGTGGGCGGCGGCACCAGCGACTTTTCGCTGATCGCCGTACTGGAACGCGACGGCGTGCTGGAACCGCACCGCGTGGCGGTCGGAGAACACATCCTGCTTGGCGGCGACAATATGGACCTGGCCCTGGCCCACCTGGTGGCGCGCAAGCTGGCCGCCAACGGCACCCAGCTGGACGCCTGGCAGATGCGCGCACTCACTTACGGCTGCCGCAGCGCCAAGGAAAGCCTGCTGGCCGACAGCGGCCTCGATGTGGCACCGATCGTCGTGCCGAGCCGCGGCTCGAAGCTGATCGGCGGCTCCATCCGCACGGAGCTGACGCGCGCGGAAGTGTCCACTTTCATTCTCGACGGTTTCTTCCCGCAGGTGGAAGCGTCGAGCCGCCCCGCCGTGCGCACGCGCGCCGGCCTGACGCAACTGGGCTTGCCGTATGCGCAGGACGCGGCCATCACGCGCCACCTGGCCGCCTTCCTGGGCCGGCAAGTGGCGGCCACCAGCGAACTGGAAGGCTTCGCGGGCCGCCAGGCGGAAGGCGCCAGCTTTTTGCACCCGACGGCCGTGCTGTTCAACGGCGGCGTCTTCAAGTCCGACTTGCTGGTGCAGCGCATCATGGCCACCGTCAACGACTGGCTGTACATGGAAGGCGCGGAGCCGGCGCGCATGCTGGCCGGGGCCGACCTGGATCTGGCCGTGGCCCGTGGCGCCGCCTACTACAGCTACGTGCGGCGCGGCCATGGCGTGCGCATCCGCGGCGGCACGGCCAGTTCCTTTTATGTCGCCATCGAATCGGCCATGCCCGCCATCCCCGGCATGGAACCGCCGATCCAGGCCCTGTGCGTGGCACCGTTCGGCATGGAAGAAGGCAGCGAGCTGGAACTGCCGGGCCAGCAATTCGGCCTCGTCGTGGGCGAGCCCGTGCACTTCCGCTTCTTCGCCTCGTCCACGCGCCGCAACGACCAGATCGGCGACTTGCTCGACTTCTGGGGTCCCGATGAATTGCAGGAACTGAGCGAAATCCAGGCGACGCTGTCCGCCGAAGGCCGCTCGGCCGGCGACGTCGTGCAGGTGAAATTGCACGCACGCGTGACGGAAGCGGGCACCCTGGAGCTGCTGGCCGTTTCCCCTGACGGCGCCGAGCGCTGGAAAGTGGAATTCGACGTGCGCGGCACGCCGCAATAAGCGCCATGGGCAGCACTGCGGGCAAGCCGGCCTTCCTGGTCGGCATCGACCTGGGCACCACCAATACGGTGGTGGCGTATGCGGCGGCTGGCGATGCGCAGGCAGGAATAAACCTGTTCGCCATCGAGCAGCTGGTCGCTCCCGGCGAAGTGGGCGCACGCCCCCTGCTGCCGTCCTTGCGCTACCACCCCGCCGCCGGCGAACTGGCGGCGGGCGACTTGCAGCTGCCATGGCAGCAGCAGGACGCTGAGCATGCCGTGCTGGGCGCCTTCGCGCGCCAGCTCGGCGCGCAGGTGCCGGGCCGGCTCGTGTCCAGCGCGAAGAGCTGGCTGTCGCACGCGAACGTGGACCGCCAGGCGCCGATTTTGCCGTGGGGCGCCGATGCCGACGTGACCAAGGTCTCGCCCGTGGCGGCCAGCGCCAGCTATCTGGCCTACGTGCGCGCCGCGTGGAATCACCGCTTCCCCGACGCGCCCCTGGAAGAGCAGGAACTGGTGCTGACCATCCCCGCCTCGTTCGACGAGGGTGCGCGCGCACTCACCCTGGCAGCGGCGCGCATGGCGGGCTTGCCCACCTTGCGGCTGGTGGAAGAACCGCAAGCGGCCTTTTATGACTACCTGCACCGGCGGCGCGACACCTTGCGGCTTGACCTGGCGCAAACGCGCCGCATTTTGGTCTGCGACGTGGGCGGCGGTACCACCGATTTCAGCCTGATCGACGTCGCCTTCGACGACGATGGCGCACCCCAGCTCACGCGCAGCAGCGTGGGCAATCACCTGATCCTCGGCGGCGACAATATGGACCTGGCGCTGGCCCACCTGGTGGAAACGCGCATGGCCGCAGGCGTCGAGGGTGGCATGAAGCTGTCCGCCGCGCGCCTGTCGCAGCTGATGGAGCGCTGCCGCGCCGCCAAGGAATTGCTGCTGTCGCAGGACGCGCCAGAGAGCGCCACCGTCACCCTGCTGGGCGGGGGCTCGCGCCTGATAGGCGGCAGCCGTTCCGCCGACGTCACGCGCGAGGAAGTGGCGGCCATGGTGGTCGACGGCTTCTTCCCGAAGGTGGAACTGGCTGACACGGCGAAAAAGGGCCGCGCCGGCATCGTCGAATTCGGCCTGCCGTATGCGCAGGACGCGGCCATCACGCGCCACCTGGCCAGCTTCCTGCAGCAGCATCAAGGGACACTGCCCGATACCCTGCTGCTGAATGGCGGCGTGTTCCGCGCCGACGCGCTGGCGCGCCGCCTGGCCGCCACGCTGGAACACTGGCGCGGTCAGCCCCTCACCATCCTGCACAACGATAACCCCGACGTGGCCGTGGCGCGTGGCGCCGTCGCCTACGCGCTGGCCCGGCGCGGCCAGGCGCCGCGCATCGGCGGCGGTTCGCCGCGCAGCTATTTCCTCGTGCTGGGCGAGGCGGGCAAGGACGACCGCGCCGTCTGCATCCTGCCCCGCGGCAGCGCCAGCGGCGAGGAAATCCGCCTGACGGAGCGCCTGTTCGCGCTGCGCCTGGGCCGGCCCGTGCGCTTCCACCTGGCCTCGTCCATCGCGGAAACGGGCACGCCGCCGCAGCTGGGCGACATCGTCGACCTGGCCGCGGGCGAGTACCTGCGCCTGCCGCCGCTGGCCAGCGTGCTGCACGCCAGCGACGGCAATGACAGGCGCGAAATCACCGTGCAGCTGGCCACCGTGATGACGGAAGTGGGCACCCTGGAAGTGCACTGCGTGGCCGCAGCCGATGCAAGCCAGCGCTGGCTGCTGGAATTCCAGTTGCGGGGCGAAGAGGAAACGCAGGCCGAAACGTCCAGCGTGCCGCCACGCGTGAAGGAAGCGGTCGAGAAGATCGAGCGCATCTTCGGCGGCAAGGCGCAAAAGGTCGAAACCAAGGAAGTGCGCCAGTTGCGCCAGCACCTGGAACGGGGCCTGGGCGGGCGCGAGAGCTGGGAGACGCCGCTGCTGCGCCAGCTGTTCGATGCCCTCATGCTGCGTGCGCGCGGCCGGCGCCGTTCCGCCGAACATGAGCGGGTGTGGCTGAACCTGGCCGGCTACTGTTTGCGGCCCGGCTATGGCGATGCGCTCGACCCGTGGCGCATCGAGCAGCTGTGGGCCTTGTTCGACGTGGGTATCCAGCATCACAAGGATAACCAGGTGTGCGCCGAATGGTGGACGCTGTGGCGCCGCGTGGCCGGCGGTTTGAGCACGCAGCAGCAATTGCGCCTGCTCGACGATTTCGCCTTCAACCTGCAAGCCGACGCGTCCCAGCGCGGCAGCCGCCCCGTCACCCTCGTGAACGGCAGCGACGACGACATGCTGCGCCTGGGCGCCTCGCTCGAGCGCATCCCCGGCGCCTACAAGGCGGAAGTGGGCGCCTGGCTGATCAAGCGCCTGCAAAAGGCGGATAAAAAGGGCGAAGCGGCGGACACGAATACCCTGTGGGCGCTGGCCAGGGTCGGCGCCCGCCAGCCCTTTCACGGCAGCGCGCACGAAGTGGTCGACAGCGCCACCGTGGCCGAGTGGCTGCGCGTGCTACTGGCGCTGGACTGGAAAAAGACGGAACCGGCCGCGTTTGCCGCCGCCCACCTGACGCGCATGACGGGTGACCGCTCGCGCGACATCGCCGACGACCTGCGGGCCACCATCCTCGCCCGCCTGAAAGCCGTGGGCGCACCGCCCCTGTGGCAAACGATGGTCAGCGAAGTGACGCAGCTGGACGAAGCGGCTACCAAGCGCATGCTGGGCGAGGCGCTGCCGCCGGGCTTGAAGCTGATCGGGTGAACACCGTCCTTGATTATGCGATTACATGAATCTACAATGTAGATACATAGGAGGCCACATGGAACTATCCATCCAAAAATGGGGCAATAGCGCCGCGGTGCGCTTGCCGACAGAACTGCTGGGCATGCTGAAGGTGTCGCTGGGCGACAAACTGGCCGTGGACGTGCGTCCGGACGGCATATTCCTGAAAGCCAAGCGCCCCGCCTTTACGCTCGATGATCTGGTGGCGCAATGCGATGTCACGGCGCCAGAACCGGCCGACATGGCGGCATGGAGCCAGATCAAGCCGGCAGGCCGCGAAGCATGGTAAAGCGCGTCCAGTTCGGCCGTGGCGACATCGTGATGGTCAATCTGGAGCCAACGGAAGGCCGTGAGCAACGCGGTGCGGCCCGGCCAGCGCTGGTGCTGTCCACCAGCGTCTTCAACGCGCTTGGTGTCGTTCTGGTCGCTCCCATCACGCAAGGCGGCGATTTTGCCCGCCACGCGGGCTTTGCCGCGTCCTTGAGCGGCAGCGGCACGACGACGCAGGGCGTGGCGCTGGTCAACCAGATCCGCATGCTCGACCTTGAAGCGCGCGGCGCAAAGCGCATCGAAACCGCGCCCGAATTCGTGGTGGAAGACGCGCTGGCACGCCTGCGCGCCATTACCGATTAATCAGCGGTCACCGGGGCCAGATCACCCTCGCTGCGCGAGCCCCGATAGCGCGGCAAGCCATCGGCCCATTTCACCTGTTTCAGATCACGGCGACGATCAACAACAGCGCCGCCAGCGGCGCCTGCACCAGCACGATGCCGGGATGCGTGCGGCGCAGCCGGGCCCACACGGACAGGCCCGGCACTTCCGCGTGCGGGTGGTGGGCTTCGTCGCGCAGCGACATCGCGTGCAGGAACATGCCGGCGATCAGCGGGCCGGGATTGACCCACCAGCCCTGCTCCAGCAAGCCGCGCGACAGGTAGATGGCCAGCGCGCCGATGGCGACGGGCGATGCCCACACCAGCACCAGCATCAGGCGGATGCCATAGAATTCCGCCACGGTGCCCATGCGGTGCAGGCGGCTGAAATCATGGTCTTCCATGCGCTTGTCGATGGCCAGCTCGGCGCGGCCGTACAGGGTCCACAGGCCGCCGAACAGGCAGCCCAGCAGCACGCCGATGACGATGTCGGCCGCGAACACCACGTATTTATTCACGTCGGCCGTGCCGATGCCCAGCGAGGTGTGGGCGGCCGCGTGCAGGTGCAGGCCGGCCTGCTCGCCTTCGGCCGTCGTGTAGCGGTCGCGCACGTCATAGGTGCTGCCGATGTACACGACGTGCTTGCGCGGTGCCCCGGCAGCCACGCCGGCCTGCCCGTCGGTCAGCTGGACGCGCGTGCGCGTGGGGTTCACAAATTGCGGCGCCACGGCGGCCGGATGAAATGGCGCGGTGACGGCGTTCTGCTCGGCCGCCGCCTTGGCGTCGCCGCGGATGACGGGTTCGAACGCCCAGCGCGCCAGCTCCTTTTCGCTGTCCGTGCGCCGCGCCAGCTGGCACACGCGTCCGGCCAGCGCCAGCCCTTCCTTTTGCTGGGACAAGGCGGCCGGCATCGGTTGCTGCTGCTCCTGCTCATCGGCGCCATGCGCCAGCTCGAAGGCCACGGCCGCCAGCACGGGGCTTTTCAGTTCGATGCGCGTGACGGCGCCCATGCGCTCGCGGATCCGCGGGCTGGCGAAGTGGATGCCGGCCGCGCAGCGCGCGCGTATCCACGCCAGGTTCGCGTTGCGGTCCGATTGTTCGGGCAGGATCAGCACCAGTTGCCGGCCATCGGCGGCCAGCCGGTCGAGCAGGCTGTCCAGCGGCCGCTCGCCCGCCTTGTGCTGCTCATACACGGCCGGCGCCAGGTCCAGGTCGATGGCCAGCACCTGGCTGCCGCGCGCGGCGGCGCTGGCGATCACTTGCTCCAGGCGCGTGCGCTCCAGCGGTTCGCGCTCGTCGAACACCTGTTCGAACGCGGGCTGGTCGATTTCGATGATGCCGGGCCGGTAGGCGGCGCCCGGGTCCTTGCCCCGCTCCAGCAGCTGCCCCTGTGCCGCGCTGGCGCGCAGCATGGCCGCATCGAGCCATTCGAGCACGTGAAAACCTTCCAGCACCAGCATCAGCGCGGCGATCAGGCTCGCGCCGATCACGTGGTGCAGCAAGTGCGTGCCCGTCAGCTTGAAGGCCGAGCCCAGCTGGGCGACCGGCCACAGCAGGCGCCGCCAGAGCGGGGGACGCGGTTGTTCTGGCTGGCGGTTTTCCACGGTGTATGCTCCTTGCGTGCGGCGAATAAATTATCACCCGAGCAACAAGTGATGACGAAAGGACAGTGTATTGCAGTTGTGCCCGTTCCGCCGCACGGCTGACGCCCTACTTCGCCCTGGCCAGCAGCAGCTTGCCCAGCGCTTCGAAAGCCGGCGTGGTGGTGGGATCGTTGGCCGCATTGGCCGCCGTCGGCGTCGAGGCGAAGCGCACGATCACCATTTCCGCCTTCGGATCGATGTAGATGCGCTGTCCGTACACGCCGCGCGCCATGTAGGCGCCATGGTCGTTATGCGTGACCCACCACATGTCGCGGTAGCTCCAGCCCTTGAGCAAATCGTAGCCGCCTTTGGCGAACAGCTGCTTGTCTCCGCCACGGCGGATATCGTCGACGGCCGCCTTCGGTAGTATCTGCTGGCCGTTGTAGCGGCCATCATTGCGCAGCATCTCGCCGAAGCGGGCCAGGTCGCGCAAGCCCGCATTCAGGCCGCCGCCGGCAAACGGCGTGCCTGTCGAATCGACCGTCATGTAGGCGTCCTGCTCGGCGCCCAGCTTTTGCCAGACATGCTCGGACAGGTAGTCGTTGACGTTCTGCCCCGTGACGCGGGCGATGATCCAGCCCAGCACGTCGGAGTTGACCGTGCGGTAGCCGAACGCCTCGCCATGCCGGCCCTCGTGCCGCACCGTTTGCAGGTACTCGAAATAGCTGCGCGGGCCCGTGTAATCCTTGGGCTTGGGCAGCGGGCTGCCGGCCGCCGCGTGCTGCCACACTTCCGCTTTCGGGTCCGCGTAATCTTCGCTGAATTTCAGGCCCGTGGTCATGTCGAGCACCTGGCGCACGGTGGCGTCGCCAAACGCGGACTTGGCCAGTTCCGGCACATACTCAGCCACTTTCTTGTCCGCATCGAGCTTGCCTTCGGCCACCAGCGCCGCGCCGATGGTGCCCATGACGGACTTCGTCACGGACATGGCGCCGTGCTGGCCGCTTTCCTTGAGCACGCCGAGGTAACGTTCGTACACGATGCGGCCCCGGTGCAGCACCACGATGCCGTCCGTGTAGTTGGCACCCAGCGACTGCTCCCAGGTCATCGTTTCCTTCGCGCCCAGAGGCGTGAAGCGCAGGCCGTCGATATCGTTGCGCAGCGCGCGCTTCAAGGGCACGGGCGCTTTCAAGCCGCGCGCCACTGCCACCGTCGGCATCAGCTGGCGAAAGTGCGACACGCTCCAGCGCAGCTGCGGGAAATTGAAATAGCTGCCATCGTCGAAACGGATGATTTTATCGGCCGGCGGCGGCGCGCCCACCATCCATTGCAAGGCGGCCGGATCGCTGGCGGCGGCCGACAGCGGCGCCGTCGCCTCGGCCGCGTGGGCGCCGGCGGCCAGCGCCAGGCAGGCGGCGGCCAGGGCCAGGCGTTTCATGCTTGGGAAATCGTTCATGCGGTGCTCTCCTTGATAATCAGAATACTTAATAAACCCATACGACGTTCGCCAGCCAGCCCGTCCACGTTTTGGCCTGGCCATTCACCAGCTGGTTCACGCCCGACTGCGCGAACGAGGCGCTGAAACCCAGGGTCAGGTAGGTATTCGGGTTCACCACACGCACGTATTTGACGAAGACATCGTTGGCCAGCATCGGGCGCAGCACGCCGGCGATTACTACAGGCGCGTCGCCCGGCACGTCGAGGCGCGTGGCCTGGCCGAACTGCAGCGGGCTGCCCATCCGGTTGGCCCGCACCTGGGCCAGGTAGGCGGTCACGGTGTCCTTCGGCGTCGGGTGCAGCTCGATGGTGGCCTGCAGCGCATTCACGTTGGCATTGACGAAAACCCAGGTCGCCTTGCTGCCCGAAGCCCAGGCGCCCGGCGTGCCTTCGAAGAACAGCGGGTCGAAGCGCTCGTTGCGCGCCGTGCGCGGATCGTCGCCGGAAAAGCTCTGGTAACCAAGCGTGAACTTCGGCGTCCACGCCACGCCGGGCAGCGAAAAGCCCCCTTCCGTGCGCCAGCCCCAGGCCCGCATCGGCTCGCGCGCATTCCACTCGCGCGCGGCATCGACGCCGAACCAGCCTTTCGACAGCACGGTGGGCAGCACGGGAACGCGCGCGTAGCCATACACGAACTGCAAGTCCTTGCGGCCATCGGGCACGGCCAGCGGCGCGCCGATGCCGCCCGGCGCCGCCTGCGGATACGCGGCATGCGAACGGGGCACCTTGCCATACGCGATGCCGGCCTTGCGGTCGTTCGCTGGCGCGTAGCTGACATCGACGCCGACGACGCGCGTGCCGCTATCGTTGTCGGGGTTTTCATTCGGGTCGAGGTAAAAAGCCTGGGCGCTGAACGCGTCCTGGCTTATTTTGGCCACCACGGAATTCTGGAAGGCCTTGCGCGGCCCCAGTTTCAGCGCGCCACGGTCAAAGCCGTTCGAGCCGCCATTGGCGATCAGCATGCCCGTGCCGAGCGTGAAATTCTGCGCGCCGGCCGACAGGTCAAGGCGCGCATTCGTGCCGCCGAGCGGCATGCGGATGCCGGCGACGAATTCCTCGACCGAGATGCGGCCCGTGTCGCCCGCGCCGAAAGGATCGTGGCGCAAGGTGCCCGAGCCGACGGCCGACGCGCGCGCATACAGCTGCCTGCCGTCGCCCAGATTGCGCTTGAAGCCGAGCGCCGGCTTGACATAGAACTCGTACCAGTAGGGGTTGAATTCGAAGCCGGGGTTGCGCGCCGGCGTATTCGACAGCTTCCAGAACAGATTGCTCTCGCCGGCCACCTGCACGCCCGCTTCCACGGAACGCGTCATGTGCCAGCCGGCGCCGATGGCCGGTTCGACGGCAGCGCGCCGGGCCACCTCTTTTTCCATGCTGCTCTGGCCATCGGGATCGAGCTGACCGGCGGCGCCGCAGGCGGCGCTCCAGCCCAGCAGGGCCAGGACGAGTGAGCTGCGCACCGGGAACATCGCTTGCGTTGCCATAGGTATCCCTTGCGATAGCTGTCTTTAGATTTGAACGAATGTTATCAGAGATGCTCTTTTTTATTGTTGTAAAGCATCCTACTGTGCGGCGCCAGGCGCTGAGACGAACGTCTCACGCGCACGCCATGCTGCAGCGCAGGATGCGCCATCCCCGCCTTCATGCTACAAACAGTCAACCATACAAAATACCGAGACACCGGAGAGCGCCATGCCCTACGTCCGCCAGACCAGCCATATCGACCGCGTGCGCGACCTGATCGCCGGCCGCATCGTCCATCCGGGGGCCGACACGGCCCGGCTGGCGTCGTCGTACCGGCGTTCGCTGGACGATTACCGGCTCGATCCCGCCTCCACCACGGGGCCGCGCATCCTGACGGGCGCCGAGCTGCGCGCCATCCAGCAATCCGAGGAAAATTTTCTGCGCTCCACGGGCCAGTGCCTGCCGCGCCTGCACGCCATGGTGCGCGAAGCGGGCTACTGCGTCATCCTCGCCAACGCGCGCGGCGTGACCATCGACTACGCGGCCGACACGGACCAGCGCAAGGATTTCAAGAAGGCGGGCCTGTACCCCGGTTCGTGCTGGTCGGAAGAGGAAGAAGGCACGTGCGGCATCGCCTCCGTGCTGCTCGACCAGGAAGCCATCACCGTGCACAAGACCGACCATTTCCGCGCCGCCTTCACGGGCCTGACCTGCAGCGCCGCACCGATCTTTTCGCCGCACGGCGACTTGATCGGCGTGCTCGATGCCTCGGCATTGCGTTCGCCCGACGCGCGCGACAGTCAGCGCCTGGTGAAACAGCTGGTGCGCCAGGGCGCAACGCTGATCGAGGACGGCTTTTTCCTCACGTCCTACAGCCACTGCTGCATCCTGCTGGCGCACCGCAACCGCCATTTCGTCGAAGTGCAGCCGGAAATGCTGCTCGCCATCGATGAACATGGCGACATCGTCGCCGCCAACCGCTGCGCGTGCGAGGTCATCCCCGGGCTGGGCGCCCTGCCGCGCCCCGTCGCCGAGGTGCTGGAAGTGCGCGCCGAACGGCTGTTCGATGCGCGCGCGGGACACAATCTGCTGTCCCTGCGTCTGGCGGGCGGAAGCACCTGGCTGCACGCGCGCATACGCGCGCCGCTGCGCCAGGCCAGCGTGCGTGCGCACATCAAGAGCGCCGTCCCCGTGACGCAAGACGCGCCGGCCTGCACGCCGCAGGAGCTGGCCGAGCGCACGCGCATCGTCAACGCCATGAACGCCGCCAAATGGCGCCCGCTGCAGGCGGCGGCCATGCTGGGCGTCTCGCGCGCCACCCTGTACCGGCGCCTCAAGCAGCTGCACATCGTGCCGCCGCACCGCCAGTAGCCCATCCGAAAAGCTGAGATTTCCGTCTCATTCGCCACCATGCTGCACTGCGGGATGCGGCGCCAGAACGCCAGTGTTACAACATCGTCAGCGGCAACACAGCCGCATCCCATCATAAAGTCAGCAGACTTGGAGGAGACACGATGCAAACCGAAATCAACCCGCACGACCTGGCCGTGGCCGGCATCCTGGAGCAGCTCGAAGGTGCCCTGCGCGCCGGCGACGGCACGGCCGCCGCGCAGCTGTTCGAACAGGATGGCTACTGGCGCGACCTGGTGCTGTTTACCTGGAACCTGAAAACCCTGGAGGGCCGCGAACAGATCGCCGCCATGCTGGCCGCCCAGCTGGGCGCCGTGCAGCCCGTCTCCATCCGCATCGCCGGCGGCGAACATGCGGTGGAAGCGGGCGGCGTGCTGCAATGCTGGATCACGGTGGAAACGGGCGTGGGACGCGGCACGGGCTTCATCCGCATCCGCGACGGCAGGATCTGGACCCTGCTCACCACCATGAGCGAATTGAAGGGCTTTGAGGAAGCCAGGGGTGGCCGCCGTCCCATGGGCGCCGAACATGGCGCGCGCACGAACCGCAGCAGCTGGCTGGAACACCGCGAGCAGGAAGCAAAGGAGCTCGGTTACGCACGCCAGCCCTACTGCGTCATCATCGGCGGCGGCCAGGGCGGCATCGCGCTCGGCGCGCGGCTGCGCCAGCTCAATGTCCCCACCATCATCATCGAAAAAAATGCGCGCCCCGGCGACAGCTGGCGCAAGCGCTACAAGTCGCTGTGCCTGCACGACCCCGTCTGGTACGACCACATGCCGTATATCCCCTTTCCCGACAACTGGCCCGTCTTCACGCCGAAGGACAAGGTCGGCGACTGGCTGGAAATGTACACCAAGGTGATGGAACTGAACTACTGGGGTTCGACGTCGTGCGAATCGGCCAGCTTCGACGAGGCCACGGGCGAGTGGACGGTGCAGGTGCTGCGCGACGGCCAGCCCGTCACCCTGAAGCCGCAGCAGCTGGTGCTGGCCACGGGCATGTCGGGCAAGGCGAACATGCCGAAGTTCAAAGGCATGGACGTGTTCCAGGGCGAGCAGCAGCACTCGTCGCAGCATCCGGGGCCGGACGCGTATGCCGGCAAGAAGGTGGTGGTCATCGGCGCGAACAATTCCGCGCACGATATCTGCGCCGCCCTGTGGGAAGCGGGCGTGGACGTGACCATGGTGCAGCGCTCGTCGACGCACATCGTCAAGTCCGATTCCTTGATGGACCTGGCCTTGGGCGACCTGTATTCGGAACGGGCGCTGGCGGCCGGCATGACCACAAACAAGGCCGACCTGACGTTCGCCTCGATCCCCTATAAAATCCTGGCCGACTTCCAGAAACCCGTCTTCCAGGCCATCCGCGAGCGCGATGCGGATTTTTATGCGCGCCTGGAAGAACGGGGCTTCATGCTCGATTTCGGCGACGACGATTCCGGCCTGTTCATGAAATACCTGCGCCGCGGCTCCGGCTACTACATCGACGTGGGTGCCTCCGAGCTGGTCGCCGACGGCAAGATCAAGCTGAAAAGCGGCGTCGGCGTGCAGGAGCTGAAAAGCCATTCCATCGTGCTGTCCGACGGCACGGAACTGCCGGCCGACCTGGTGGTGTACGCCACCGGCTACGGCTCCATGAATGGCTGGGCGGCTGACCTGATCTCGCCCGAAGTGGCAAATAAAGTGGGCAAGGTGTGGGGACTCGGCTCCGCCACGACGAAGGACCCGGGCCCGTGGGAGGGCGAACAGCGCAATATGTGGAAACCCACGCAGCAGCAAGCGCTGTGGTTCCACGGCGGTAACCTGCACCAGTCGCGCCACTATTCGCAATACCTGTCGCTGCAGCTGAAGGCGCGCATGGAAGGCTTGAACACGCCCGTGTACGGGCAGCAGGAGGTGCATCACCTGGCGTGATGGCAGAGGCAAGCAGATAAAAAAATGGCGGCGGACCGAAGTCCGCCGCCATTTTGCATCCTGCAGCCAACGATTACTGTTTGATCGCTTCGATGGCAAACGTCAAAGTGACATCATCGCTGACGGCTGGCGCATATTTGCCGGCGTTGAATTCCGAGCGCTTGATCTTGGCCGTGGCGTTGGCGCCGCAAGCGTCTTTTTTCAGCATCGGGTGCGGTGCGCAGGTAAACGAGGTGACGGTCAGGGTCACTGGCTTGGTCACGCCTTTCAGGGTCAGGTTACCTTCCACGGAGGCCAGCTTGTCACCGTCGAAATTGAACTTGGTCGACTTGTAGGTGGCGACCGGGTACTTGGCCGTGTCGAGGAAGTCTTCACCCTGGATGTGCGAGTTGAACAGGGTCGAACCCGTATCGACGGATTTGGTGTCGATCAACACTTCGACGGCGCCCGTCTTGGCGGCGCGGTCCAGCGTGACCTTGCCGGTGGTGTTATTGAAACGGCTTTGCTGCGTCGAGAAGCCCATGTGGGTGTACTCGAAACGGGGGAAAGTGTGGCTGCCATCGATGACATAGACTTCAGGAGCGGCAACGGCGGACAGCGAGAAGCCGGCGGCGGCGATAAAAGCGAGCAGTTTTTTCATTGTAGGTTCCTGGCAGAAAGTGGAGGATGTCAAAACCGCAAGCAGCTGCAGGCGAATGACGGCTGCGGCTGATTGTCTGGCTTCAGTTGCAACAGATTATGCATGGCATGAAGATCGATGTAAAACGGAAAATATACCTAGTTAGCATCGATAAAATCGATAATACAGGGTAATCATGTCCGCGACAGCGCCTTCTGCTGCCGATTATTGTCTGCATTGCCAAAAATATCCAGCGTTATCCGGCACCTCAAAAAACACCAGATGAGAATGATTCTTGTTATTATTTGATGAGCTTGCTATCATGGCGCGCTTTGATCACGGGGACATGCGCGGTGCTTGAACGCTATTACCAGGAATTGCTGCGCCTGATTTCGCGCTCCACCGGATGCCGCGACAAGGCACAGGACGTGGTGCAGGAAGCCTACGCCCGCCTCCTGGCACGCAAGCCGCTCGGCGACGCGCCTACCCTGCAAGGAGGCGCCCGCGCCCTGCATGGCGATACGCCGCCCGACAGCGGCCAGCGCGCCCTGCTGTACGTCACGGCGAAAAACATCGCCATCGATGAACAGCGCTTGCGCCAGAGACGGCCCCATGACGCGCTCGACGAGCCGCACCTGCAACTGCGCGCGCCGCGTGCCGATGAACCCGAGCAACGGCTGCACGACCGGCAAACCATGGAACGCCTGCTGGCCATCATCGAGGCCTTGCCGCCGCGCTGCCGCCAGGCTTTCGCGCTGTACAAGTTCGATGGCCTGAGCCAGATCGAGATCGCCGCCCAGATGGGTATCTCCGTCAACATGGTGGAAAAACACATCATCAACGGCATGCTCGCCTGTAAAAAAGGCTTGCCCGAGCGGGATACGCTATGAAACAGCACATGACATCACAAGACACGACGGCCGACGACATCGACTTCCTGGCGGCGCAATGGCTGCTGCGCCACGACGCAGGCCTGGCCGCGCACGAACTGGCGGCATGGCGGCAATGGCTGGCAGCGGACACGCGCCACCAGCAGGCCTGGGAGGCGCTGGCCCGCACCGATGCGCTGCTGGCCAGTCTGCCGGCGCAGCGCGTGGCGGCCTTCAGCCAGCCCGCCCCGGCGGCGGGCACGCCGTCATCGCTGCTGCAGCGGCTGCGCCAGGCGGCCTCCTTCCCGCCGCGCGGCGCGCTGGCCGGCGGCTGCCTGCTGCTGTGCGGTCTGCTGGCCTGGCCGCTGGCCAGCCATCTGCAGCGCCCCGGCTTCCAGCACGACTACAGCACGGCGCGCGGCCAGTTCGCCACGCAAGTCCTGCCCGACGGCAGCCGCATCGAACTCGATAGCGGCAGCGCCGTCGACGTGGCCCTGTACCGCGACCGGCGCAGCGTGCGCCTGCTGCGCGGCCAGGCCATGTTCCATGTCCACGCCGACCCTGCGCGTCCGTTCCAGGTCATCGCGGGAGCGGCCACGGCGACGGTACTGGGCACGCATTTTTCAGTGCGCCACGTGGGCGCCACGACACAGGTCAGCGTGGCGCAAGGCACGGTGCGCGTGGAAAGCGAAGCCGGCGCGCATGCCGAAGTGCTGCGGGCGGGCGACACGGTCACCGTCACGCCGCAGGGCATGCAAGCGCTGGCCAGGGTCAGCGCGCAAGCGGTGGGCAACTGGCGTGCCGGGCGCCTCGATTTCGAGGACGCCACCCTGGCCGAGGCGCTGGCCGAATTCGAGCGCTATGGCGATTCGGGCCTCGTGCTAGACGACCCGGCCCTGGCCGGCCTGCGCCTGAACGGCAGCTTCGACGCCAAGCTGCCGGCGCAATTTGCCGCCGCCCTGCCGCTGGCCTTGCCCGTGCGCCTGCTGCGCCAGGACGGCAAGCTGCATATCGTCGCCCGCTGATGCGTCCCCATGTCGCGAAATAAAATGCATCCGCACGTCAGGGTAAATGATACTCATTCGTTTTAACTATGAAGGATCACCACACCACCATAGGAAAAACATGCATATGACTCCACCGCGCCCTCCCTTGCACGCCCGCCTGTCCCCCCTCTTCCTCGCCATCGGCCTGGCCTTCGCCACGCCCGCCGTGCATGCTGCCGCCGCGCCGGCGGCGCAGGTGGAATGGCACATCCCCGCACAGCCACTGAACCGCGCGCTGAACGAACTGGCGCGCCAGGCCGGCATGGTGCTGCTGGCCGACGCGCGCCTGACGCAGGGACGGCAAAGCGCGCCGCTGCAAGGCCGGCATTCGCTGCCCGAGGCGCTGCGCCAGCTGCTGGCCGGCAGCGGCCTGCAGGCGCAGCTGCAAGGCAGCACGACCATCATCATCAGCGCGCCTGCGCCTGTCTCTGCCGGCGCGGTGCAGATCGGCACCCTGCGCGTGACTGGCCAGGGCGGCAGCGGCACGTTCGAGGCGGACGACACGGATCCGGCCGACCTGCCCTACGTCACGTCCGCATCGTCCGCCTACATCGGGCGCGAGCAGATCGAACGCTTCCGCGGCACGTCGCCGGCCGATATCTTCAAGGGCGTGGCCGGCGTGCAGGTGGGCGACAGCCGCAACAGCGGCGCCGTCGACGTCAACGTGCGCGGCATGCAGGGCCAGGGCCGCGTGCCCGTGCTGATCGACGGCAGCCTGCAATCGTCCACCGTCTACCGCGGTTACGCGGGCATCGCCGACCGCAGCTACATCGACCCTGACCTGATCAGCGCCATCCGCATCGACAAGGGCCCGAACCTGTCGGCGCAAGGCGCGGGCGCCATCGGCGGCATGGTCAGCATGCAGACCCTGCGACCGGAAGACATCCTGCGACCGGGCCAGCGCACGGGCGTGCGCCTGCGCGGCGGCATCCAGGACAACAGCGTCTCGGCGCCCGCCGATTTCGGCAGTACGCCGCGCACGCGGCGCAACAAGCTGGGCGACCCGCGCAGCGGTTTTGGCAGCATCGCCGTGGCCACGCGCCAGGACGACTACGACCTGGTGGCCGCCATCAGCCAGCGCAGCATCGGCAATTATTTTGCCGGCACGCGCGGCTTCGAACGCTATCAAATGCTCAACGAATGGGGCGACGACAATGGCGTGACGCAGTTCTTCAAGAAAGGCGACGAAGTGCTGAACACGGCCAACCGCACCACTTCGGCCCTGCTGAAGGCCAACCTGCGCCTGCCGCACGCCCAGAAACTGGAGCTGGGCTACCGCTATTTCGACAGCAGCTATGGCGAAATCATGCCCTCGCAAATCTACCGCAACAGCACCGGCAGCATCCCGCAATGGGACCCCAGCCAGGTGCGCACCAACGCGCTGACGGCGCGCTACGAGTGGAAGCCGGAAGGCCAGAACCTGATCGACCTGAAGGCCAACCTGTGGCTGACGGACATGCAGAGCAAGTCGCGCAACGGCGACATCTTCAGCAATCCGCTGGAAGGCAAGACCAATCCAGGCGACCACGAATGCAAGGAATGCGTGGAAGTACTGTACCTGGCGAAGAACCAGGCGCGCAGGGTCGGCGCCGACCTGACGAATACCTCGCGCTTCGCCACCGGCATGGGCCCACTCAAGCTCGATTACGGCCTGTCCTTGCAAAATGAAGATATCGGCCCGGCCGACAGCGTGCGCATCCTCGACGACGACCTGAACGCCAATCACACCCTGCGCAACGGCAAACGCCACGAGCAAAGCGCATTCGCCTCGCTGCAGTGGCAGGCACGCGACTGGCTGAGTGTCGAGGCCGGCGGGCGCTTCCAGCGCTTCGATACGCGCGACCGCAACCGCCGCGCGGAACAGCAATACCAGCCACAAGGCTGGCAATGGGTCACCATGTGGGACAAGGACGGCGATCAGCTCGGCGCAGCGAAGTGGTACCAGGATGCGCAGGGCCGGTTCACGCCCGCCACCAATCCCGCGCTGGTGGGCGGCATGGTGGAAAACTACGGCGCCGAGCCGGCGCCGCTGGACGTCTCGCAGGTCGCCGACTGGAGCGGCAATGATTATGTCTTCCGCGACGCCATCCCCGGCCTGTTCAGCTACAGCAAGCCGATCCGCCGCAAGGACCACGGTTTTGCGCCCACGTTTGCGCTGACGGCGCGCCTGTCCGACAGCGTCAGCCTGTTCCTGCGCGATGCGCGCGGCCTGCGCATGCCCAGCCTGTATGAGTCGACAATGGGCTTCTCGGCCACGTATTCGTCGCCCTTGAATGCCGAGCGCAGCCACAACCGCGAGATCGGCGTGAGCCTGGTCAAGGATGGCGTATGGAGCGCCGCCGACAAGCTGCGCCTGCGCGTGGCGTATTTCGACAACGTCACCCACGGCTACATCACGCGCCGTCCGATTCCCGACTTGCCGGCCTACGCGCAGAATTTCTCGATGGCGAATACGGACAAATACAGCGTCTCGGGCATCGAACTGCAGTCGTCCTATGACCGGGGGAGCGTGTTTGCCGACTTTTCCGGCACCTGGAACCGCAAGACCCTGATCTGCGACGCGGCCACGGCGGCCTATTTGCGCAAGGCCAGCAAGTGGCCATCGGATATCTGGAACACGCCCGACTGCTCGCCCATCGGCTTTAGCAGCTCCTACGTGAGCAACCATATCCAGCCCAAGCTGAGCGCCAACCTGACCCTGGGCACGCGCTGGCTGCAGGAAAAACTCACTGTCGGCACGCGCCTGACGCACGTCGGCCATCCGCTGGCGCGCCAGGACGACAAGGCCGTGTGGCAGTCGTGGACGGGCACCTCGCCGCAGGTGCTGACGCAGGCGTACACCCTGGCCGACCTGTTCGCCAGCTACAAGATCACGCCCAACGCCACCGTCGACGTGGCAGTGGACAACCTGACGGACCGCTACTACCTCGATCCGCTGACCCTGAGCCTGATGCCGGGACCGGGCCGCACGGCGCGCGTCACGCTGGGCCTTCGTTTCTGATTTGATTCATCCTTATAATAGAGAGCAGATATTCCATGCATGCAGCAAGCGACACCACCAGCACCTTGAACGCCGTTCCGATTAACGCGGCCCCGACCCGCAGCCAGCGCCTGAAAGCCGACACCATGGCCACCCACGAATTGCTGGACCAGCGCATCATGGCCAGCGCGCCGTTTTCCAGCCGCGACAATTACGCGCGCTTCCTGCAGGCGCAGTACGCGTTCCTGCGCGACGTCGACGCGCTGTACGACAACGCGCAGCTGGCCGCCCTGCTGCCGGACCTGGAACAGCGCCGCCGCTACGCCAGCATCGCGGCCGACCTGCGCGACCTGGGCACCGCCCTGCCGGCCGATGCGGCCACGCCGCCGTTCGACGCGCAGCTGGACCTGGCCACGGCGCTGGGCTGGCTGTACGTGAGCGAAGGCTCGAAGCTGGGCGCGGCCATCCTGTATAAACTGGCCGGCAAGATCGGCCTCGATGAACACCACGGCGCGCGCCACCTGGCCGGCCACCCGGACGGGCGCGCGCGCCACTGGCGCGAGTTTACGTCGGTGCTCGATACGGCCGCCCTCGATGACGCCGGCGAAGCGCGCGTGATCGACGGCGCGCGCGCCGCCTTTTTGCGCATGCACGGCCATGTAGAGGCTTGCGCCTGATGGAGGAACCAGTGACCCGGGCAAGCGCGGAAGCGCACACGGCACGGCTGCGCCGCTGGGCCTGGACGGCGGCCGGCATGCTGATGGTGGCACTGGGCGTGATCGGCGCCCTGCTGCCCGTCATGCCGACGACGATCTTCCTGATCCTGGCGCTGGCCTGCTTCAGCCGCGCCTCGCCGCGCCTGGAACACTGGCTGCTGCACCATCCGCGCTTTGGCGCGCCGCTGCGCCAGTGGCGCGAACACCGCGCCGTGTCGCGCCGCGGCAAGATCCTCGCTTGCCTGGGCATGGCCATCGGCTTTGTCGCCATGTGCCTCGGCCATCCGCCGTGGTGGGTCATCGTCCTCGTGGCAACGCTGGAAATTGCCGTCATCATTTACCTGCTGCGCCGCCCGGAGGGGCCGGCGCCGGCGCCAGAAAAGACGCCGCCGCCGGACTGGCACAAGCCGCTGACCATCGCCACGGTCTTCGCCATGCATGGCGCCCTGCTGGGATGGGCCGTGTACCACCGCGCGCCAGCGGCGCCCGTGCTGGCCATCGCGCCCGACTCCACCCAGCCGGCCATGCTGCTGTTCCTGCCTGCCGCCGCCCCGCCCCGCCCTTTGGAGCAGAATCTTGCTGAACAGGTCAGCGCGGCCGCCGCGCCATCGCGCGCCATTGCCAAAAAGGCAGTGCCGGCAATCAAACAATTCGTGCTGCCGCAGCCGGATGCCGCGCCCATGCCGCCGCAAGCCGAGGCCATCGCGGCCGTCGCCGACGTGCGTCCTGCCCCCGTGACACCGGCGCCGGTGGCCACGGCGTCCGTCGCGGCGGCGCCGCCCTCGCCTGCCCTGCCGCCCGCGCCACAGGAGCTGCGCAGCGGCGTATCGAGCTGGGAAGGCAAGGTTTTGGCGCGCATGGAGCGCTTCCGCCGCTATCCGACGGCGTCGCGCGCGAAGCAGGAACAGGGCGTAGTGTATCTGCGCTGCCGCATCGACCGCGATGGCCAGGTGCTGGCGGCCGCCATCGAGCGCAGTTCCGGTTCCCCGGCGCTGGATCAGGCCGCGCTCGACACTTTGCAACGGGCGGCGCCACTGCCGCGCATTCCCAAGGAACGGCCGGACCCGCTGGAATTATCGATTCCCGTCGAATTTTCCATCGGCTGAACACGAAAAAACCGCGTTTACTCTCGCCAAACACCCATATAGACATTATTTGCATATTCAAAGCAAGATTCTGTCGTAGGAGTAATAACACGATCGGAGGTATACTACGCAACCGACGTAGCAGGCTGGGCGATTTGGCCCCTGCAAACAAGCCTGTCACGGTCCAATAAAAAAGGAAACACTGCATGACCACACCACACCGTACGCCGGTGATTCGCATCGATGGCGCGAACAAGACCTTCGCGCTGCCCAAGGGCGAACAATTCCACGCGGTCAAATCGGTCACGCTGGAAGTCTATCCCGGTGATATTTTCGGCCTGATCGGCAAGAGCGGCGCCGGCAAATCGACCTTGCTGCGCCTGATTAACCTGCTCGAGCGCCCCGACAGCGGCACCATTACCGTGGCCGGACGCGAACTGACGCGCCTGGGCAAGAGCGAACTGCGCGACGCGCGCCAGAACATCGGCATGATTTTCCAGCAATTCAATCTGCTGCAAAACGCCAGCGTGTTCGACAACGTCGCCTTCCCCCTGAAAATCCATGGCACGACCAAGGGCGAGCAGATCGCCGCCCGCGTCGAGGAATGCCTGGCGCTCGTCGGCCTGTCCGACAAGCTGCACAGCTATCCGGCGCAATTGTCCGGCGGGCAGAAGCAGCGCGTGGCGATTGCCCGCGCCCTGGCCAGCCACCCGGACGTGCTGCTGTGCGACGAGCCGACGTCCGCGCTGGACGCGGAAACGACGCGCGCCCTGCTCGACACCTTGCGCGACATCAATGCGCGCCTCGGCGTGACCATCGTCATCGTCAGCCATGAGCTGTCGGTGCTCGGTGCCATCTGCAACCGGGTCGCCGTCGTGGAAAACGGCGCCATCGCCGAACAATTTGACCTGAGCGACACAGCCACCCCGCGCAAGACGGCGCTGGGACGCGAGCTGGCTTACTACGGCACCGAGGCGTTTGAAGCCACCGCATGGAAGGATGCATCACATGTTTGAAGAATCGATCAATAACGTCATCAACCTGCTGCCGGAAATCTGGGTGGCGCTGGGCCAGACCATGACCATGCTGGGCATCGGCTTGACGGCCGCCATCCTGATCGGCGGCCCGCTGGGCATTTTGCTGTTCCTCGTCTCGGAAGGCCAGTCGCTGGAAAACCGTCCGCTGTCGACGATCCTCGGCTGGCTGGTGAATACCGTGCGCAGCTTCCCCTTCATCATCCTGCTGGTCGCCCTGACGCCGTTTACGCGCATCATCGCCGGCACCTCGATCGGCCCGCTGGCCGCCAGCGTGCCGCTGTCGTTCGCCGCCATTCCCTACCTGGCGCGCCTGGTGGAACAGAACCTGCGCGAAGTGCCGCGCGGCGTGATCGAGGCGGCGCACGCCATGGGCGCCTCGGAAATGCAGATCATCTTCCGCGTGCTGCTGGTGGAAGCGCGCTCCGGCCTGGTGCTGGCCCTGACCGTGCTGTCGATCAGCTTCCTGTCGTATTCGGCCGTGGCCGGCGTGGTGGGCGGCGGCGGCATCGGCGACCTGGCCATCCGCTACGGCTACTACCGCTTCGAGACGGACATCATGGTCGCCACCGTCGCCATCCTGATCGTGCTGGTGCAAACCATCCAGTTCGCCGGCACGCGCATCGCCAAGCGCCTCGACAAACGTTAATTTATATTCAGAAACAAGGACCTACATGAACCACATTCGCCGCACCCTGCTGCTGGCCGCCGCCAGCCTGACCCTCGCCACCGCCGCCCACGCCAGGGACCCGAAGGAAATCGTCATCGGCACCAGCTCCGGCCCGTATTCGGACCAGCTGAAGCTGGGCATCAAGCCCATCCTGGAAAAACAGGGCTACAAGGTCAAGATCGTCGAATTCAACGACTACGTGCAGCCGAACTACGCGCTGGCCGAAGGCTCGCTGGACGCCAACGTGTTCCAGCACATCGTGTATCTGACCAAGTTCGCCACCGATAACAAGCTGCCATTGAGCGCATTGATCACCGTGCCGACCATGCCGATCGGCCTGTACGGCGGCAAGCAGAAAACCCTGGCGGAAGTCAAGAACGGCGCCACCATCACCATGCCGAACGACCCGACCAACCAGGCGCGCGCGCTGGTGATGCTGGCCAAGATGGGCTGGATCAAGCTGAAACCGAACGTCGATCCGCTGCGCGCGTCCGAGCGCGACGTGCTGGAAAATCCAAAAAAACTGAAACTGGTGCCGCTGGAAGCGGCGCAGCTGCCACGTTCGCTGGCGGACGCCGACTACGCCTTTGTGAACGGTAACTTCGCGCTGGCCGCCGGCATGAAGCTGACGTCGGCCCTTAGCGTGGAAAAGATCTCGGACAGCTACATCAACCTGGTCGCCATCCGCACGGCCGACAAGGCCAAGCCATGGGTGAAGGACCTGGAAGCGGCCTACCGCTCGCGCGCCTTCCTCGACGCGACGAACAAATACCTGGCCGGCTACGAAAAGACGGACTACCAGCTGGCGCTGGAAAAGACGCTGAAAAAATAAACGGCGTGCACCAAACGTAAAAAGGACGGCCAAGGCCGTCCTTTTTTATTGTCCGCGCCGTGCGGACGCTGTCATGCCATGCTTAGAAGCGGTAGCCGACGCCGACGCCGATCAGGATAGGATCGATCTTGACTTCGCTGATCTTGGCGCCAGCAGCAGTCAGCACGTCGCTGCGGATCTGCACTTTCTTGATGTCGAAGTTCAAGGACCAGTTTTTGTCCAGCTTGTAGTCGACACCGGCTTGCAGCGCGAAGCCCCAGCTGTCGTGTTCCAGACGCAGGCCAGGAATTTTGACATCCGAGATATTCGTGTAGTTCACGCCAGCACCCACGTAAGGGCTGAACTGTTTTTCAGGCATGAAGTGGTATTGCAGCGACAGGGTCGGCGGCAGGTGCTTGAAGGTACCGGCCTTGCCGCCATCGAGCTTGACGTCATGCTTTTGCGGGTAGGTCAGGATCAGCTCGGCAGCGATGTTGGGGGTAAAGAAATACGAAATATCGATTTCAGGAATCGTCTTGCTGCTGACCGTCAAGCGGTCGGATGCGCCGGTACCACCAACAGGGGTAGACTTATCGGCCGGATCGATATGCACGGCACGCGCACGCACCAGCCATGGGCTTTCCTGCGCCATTGCATTGCCGGCGAATGCGCCGATGGCGGCCAAAACGATTGCTGCTGCAGTTGCGGACTTCTTCATTCTAGTTCCCTCTTTTTGTCGTTAAGTAACGCTGCGAAGTCTAAGAGTGCAGTGCAACAAAAACTTTGATCCACATCAAATAGTGCTAGATGGCATCAAAAGAGGGATTTTTTTCTTTGCCCAGGTCAAGAAAATGCGGCATTGCAAAATCAAGCCGCCTCGGCAAACAGGCCGGCGACCCAGTCGGCAAACACGCGCACGCGCGGCGACAATTGCCGGTGATGGGGATACAGCACGGACACGGGCAAGGGGTCGGGCCGCAGGTGCGCCAGTACTTCCACCAGTTCGCCGGCCGCCAGCGCCCGTTCCAGGTGGTAGCGGGGCGCCTGGATCAAGCCCAGGCCCGCGCGGCAGCAGGCGTGATACGCGTCCGCATTATTGACGGACACGGTGCCCGGCAAGGCCACGCTGTGGCGCTGGCCGTCCACCTTGAAATCGAAGGGCCAGACCTTGCCCGTCCGGGCGGAAAAGAAATTCACGGCGCGGTGGCCCGCCAGCTGCGCCAGATTCTCGGGCGTGCCGTGCGCGGCCAGGTAGGCGGGGCTGGCGCACGTCATTTGCTCCAGCAGCGCGACCCGGCGCGCCACCATGGACGAGTCGCCGGGCTCTCCCACGCGCAGCACGCAATCGACGCCTTCGCGCACCAGGTCGACGAGGCGGTCGCCCATGCCGATTTCCAGTTCGATCAGCGGGTAGCGGGCGCAGAACCGGTCCAGCACGGGCATGACGAAATGCATGGCCAGGGTCGCGTGCAGGTCGATGCGCAGCTTGCCGGCCGGCTGCTGCGCCGCCGAACTGAACACGGCTTCCGTTTCTTCCAGGTCGGCCAGCAGGCGCGCGCAGCGCTGGTAATACGCCTCGCCATCGGGCGTGGGCGTCACTTGCCGCGTGGTCCGCTGCAGCAGGCGCACGCGCAACCGCGCTTCGAGCTGCTTGATCGCATGCGTGACGGTCGCCTTCGGATAGCCAAGGTCATGCGCCGCCTGCGTGAAACTGCGCAGCTCGACGATGCGCGTAAAGATGCGCATCGCATCGAATCGGTCCATGGCCCCTCCATTGTTATTGCCTGCTGGACAGTGTATCGATCCCGGCGCCATTTTTCCATCGTTAACGACAACGCAGGCAGAAGTTGTCCGCCACGCAATCGCCACTTGCGCCGATGTCACTGGATTGCCGCCGGCCCGCGCAGCATACTAACTCCTGCACGCACATGAGAATGGTAATGATTATCATTTGCGATATAATGCAGGTTCACGCTTAAGCGCTCGCTCAGGCGATAATAAAAGGAATGGGAGACATGGATATATTGAGGGAACTGCGTGAATCGGGCTTGAAAGTGACCATCCCCCGCTTACGGATTCTGCAGCTGTTTCAAGAAGGCGGCATCAAGCACCTGAGTGCGGACGACGTGTATAAACTCTTGCTGGCTGAAAAGATCGACGTGGGCCTGGCCACCATCTACCGCGTGCTGATGCAGTTTGCCGAAGCGGGCATTCTGTTTCGCCGGCACTTCGAATCGGGCCATGCCGTCTTCGAGCTGAACGAAGGCCAGCACCACGACCACCTGGTCTGCACGGGCTGCGGCAAGGTCGATGAATTCGTCGACGAAGGCATCGAGCTGCGCCAGAACGAGATCGCCGCCGAGCGGGGTTTCGTGCTGCACGAGCACGCGCTGTCGCTGTACGGCACCTGCGCCGAGTGCACGGCGAAGAAAATCCCGCCGCGCCGGGCCTGAAGGTGCCTGGGCCGCCTGGGCGCTGCTGCCTTGCGGTAAGATTCGCTCACGCTTGAGAAAGGATCACCCATGTACATCGGAGAAATCGCCCGCCTGGCGGGCACCTCGCCCAAGGCCCTGCGCCACTATGAGGCGCTGGGCTTGCTGGGCGACGTGCGCCGCTCCGGCGCCTACCGCGTCTACACGCAGCAGGACCTGGCGCAAGTCAAACTGATACGCCAGGCGCAGGCGCTGGGCTTCCGCCTGGCCGAACTGCTGCCCCTGCTGGCCGGCGACGAGACCGACTGGGCCGCCCTGTCGCAGCACATCAGCGCCAAGCGCGCGCAAGTGCGGCAGGATATCGCCCGCCTGCGCCAGCTCGATGCGCAATTGGCCGACATCGACGCGGAAATCCGCGACTGCCTGGCGCGCCAGCACCTTCAAGCGGCCGCTTGACTCTGCCACTAAGGGCAGGCTTTAGCATGCAAGCTCTTCTTTAACGGAAAGCCTGCAGCATGAGCAAAATTACACCGAAGCGCATTTTAATTCTCCTCGGCCATCCGTCCAGCGACAGCTTTTGCGCCGCCCTGGCCGAGGCCTACGCCGCCACCGCCCGCAGCGCAGGCCACAGCGTGCGCGAGCTGCGCCTGGGCCAGCTGGACTTCGACCAGAACCTGCATGAAGGCTACCGCCAGGTGCAGCCGCTGGAGCCGGACTTGCTGGCCGCGCAGGAAGCCATCAGCTGGGCAGAACACCTGGTGTTCGCCTACCCGATCTGGTGGGGCGGCGCGCCGGCCCTGCTGAAAGGTTTCGTCGACCGCATCTTCCTGCCCGGCTTTGCCTTCAAATATCGCCCCGGCAAGGCTTTCCCGGCGCAGCTGCTGAAGGGCCGCACGGCGCAGCTGCTGGTGGCGATGGATACGCCGCCCTGGTACTTCCGCTGGGTCTACCACATGCCCGGCATCCACCAGCTGCGCAAGACGACCCTGGAATTTTGCGGCGTCAAGCCCGTCAAGGTGGCCAGTTTCGGCCCCATGATCGATTCCACCGAAGCGCAGCGCACGCGCTGGCTGGAACAGGCGCAGGCGCTGGCGCGGCGCCTGTAGGTCCGGCAATGGATTGCCTTGCAGCCATCTTGCATACGGTTTTGACAAGCCGGTAATCAAGCCGTCATATTCAGCGGCTACCATGATGGTATTGCCTGTTTGTCAGTCGCCTTGCTCTCGCGACAACAAGGGTCCGATCGTCATGTAAAGGTAGCCGCTGTGGAGTTCAACGCTTCTCGATTGCATCTTCCCCGTTATCGCACGTCCGTGGCGTCTGACCTGTGCATTCCCACGGAATCCGTGCAGGCCGACGCCAGCAATTTCGCCGTGCTGGAACTGTTCACGGAGCGGCGCGACATGATGAGCTTGCCCGTCACGGAACAGCAAAAGCCCATCGGCTTGATCAGCCGCAATATCTTCATGTCGCAGATGTCCAAGCCCTTCTATCACGAGGTGTACGGCAAGAAGAGCTGCATTGCCTTCATGGACAAGGAACCGCTGATCGTCGACGGCGCCATGAGCATCGAAGACCTCACCTTCCGCGCCGTGGAAGCGGGCGAGAAGGCGCTGGCCGACGGCTTCATCATCACCGAGGATGGCGCGCTGGCCGGCGTGGGCTTCGGCTTGCAGCTGATGAACGTGGTCGCCACCATGCAGGCGGAAAAGAACCGGCAGATCATGCACAGCATCGATTACGCCAGCGTGATCCAGCGCGCCCGGCTGCGCACCTCCGATGCGGAATTGCGCGCCACCCTGCCCGACGCGTACCTGGAATGGCAGCCGCGCGACGTCGTCGGCGGCGATTTTTACTTCTTCGAGCGCCACGCGGGCGGCTGGTTTGCCGCCATCGCCGACTGCACCGGCCACGGCGTGCCGGGCGCCTTCATGACCCTGATCGCCTCGTCGGCCCTGAGCCAGGCACTGCGCGAACTGGGGCCGCGCGATCCGGCCGCCCTGATCGGCGCCGTCAGCCGCGCCATCAAGACCTTGCTGGGGCAGGATGGCGCCAGCAGCGGCCACGCCGGCCATGCCGGCTCGAACGACGGCATGGATTGCGCCTTCCTCGCCTACGACACGGCCAGCGCCAGCCTGCGTTTCGCGGGGGCGAAACTGGCGCTGTACGTGGTGGCGCCCGGCGAAGAGGCCGTGCGCGCCATCGATGGCGCGCGCATGGGCGTGGGCTACGTCGACACGCCGGCCGGCTACTGCTGGCACAACGAGACGCTGGCCATCCCCGCCGGCAGCCTGCTGTTCCTCACCACCGACGGCTTGCTCGACCAGATCGGCGGCGCACGCGACATCGCCTACGGCAAGCGGCGCATGCGCGAGCAGCTGCTGGCGCGGCGCGACGCTCCCGCCGGCGACGTGGCGGCCGCGCTGCTGCGGGACAGCGCGGCATGGCAGGGAAAACAGCCGCGCCGCGACGACCTGACCTTTTTCTGTTTTCGCCTGTAGTCGGGCGCCATCGAGCCACCTTATCAACAAGAAACCGGGTCACCGGCTAGCCAGGAGCACGCACGTGCTGTACGAAGAATTCAACGAGTTTTGGGACGTGGCGCGCAAGCGCAACATCATCTTTTTTTACGTGGGCTATTTCTCGCAGCACGTGGTCAGCGCCATTTCCGAGACCATCAAGGCGCGCCTCGATACGGCCGGCGCGGCCGGGCCCACGCGGCGGCGCATTTTTTCCTCGTTCATTGAGATGTCGCAAAACATCATGCATTATTCGGCCGACAGCCTGACGCCCGATGCGCAGCTGGACCAGCAGATGCGGCGCGGCTCGTTCTGCATCGGCACGCGCGGCGACAGCTTTTTTCTGCTGTGCGCCAACCCCGTCTCGACGGACAACGTGGCGCAGATCCGCGCCCGCCTGGAACCGCTGCACACCATGACGATGGACGAAATCCGCCTCGCCTACAAGAAGGCCCTGCGCGAGGAAGCGCCGTCCGACAGCAAGGGCGCGGGCCTGGGGTTCCTCACCATGGCACGCGACGCCAGCGAACCGCTGGAATTCGAATTCGTCCAGGATCCACAGGAGCCTGGCCACACCATCTTCTGCATCAAAGCCATCATTTGAAAGAGCCGACTCAGGAAAGCATATGCAATTACCGTCACCACTGTTCATCGCCGCGACCCCGAGTTCGCCCGAAATCGACTTCCGTTTCGAGCAGCACACCCTGTCGATCAAGGGCGAGTCGTACCCGGAAAACGCGGCCGCCTTCTATGGCCCGCTGATCGCCGCGGTGCGCGCCTACCTGGCTGGCTGCAACGAAGCGGCCATCACCGTCAACGTCTCGCTGGCCTACTTCAACAGCTCCAGCACGAAGATGCTGTTTACCCTGTTCGACACCCTGAACCAGGCGGCCGCGGACGGCAACCAGGTGCGCCTGAACTGGTATCACGACGAGGATGACGACACCATCCTGGAATTCGGCCAGGAGCTGCAGCAGGACTTCACGGCGCTCGACTTCCACGACCATCCCGTGCAGGGCAGCTAGGACATGCACGCCGCCCTCTCCGAGTCCGGACTGGAACCCGACCTGTTCACCGTGGAAGCGGCCGCGCTGGCTGCCGCGCGCCGCATGCACGCCGACCTTCACGCCAGCGGCGAGGCGCAGCGCCGCGTGCTCGGTGAGCTGATCGTTCACTACGAGCGGCTGATGCGCGAAACGCGCCGGCTGATCGGCCGCAGCGACCGCGCCGAACGCGACATGCATCTGCTGAACCGGCAGTTGCAGACGCTGGCCGGCCAGCTCGAATACCGCGCCACGCACGATCCGCTGACGGGCGCCCTGAACCGCGGCGCCGTGATCGACCACGCGTCGCGCTGCCTGGCGCAGGGCGACATGGCCCTGATCGTGCTCGACATCGACCTGTTCAAGCAGGTCAACGACGACTTCGGCCACCCGGCCGGCGACGGCGTGATCCAGGCCGTGGTGGACTGTTTAAAAGGGTTGTTGGGACAGGAAACGGCCATCGGCCGGGTCGGCGGCGAAGAGTTTTCCGTGGTCTGGCCCACCTCCTCGCGCGACGACGCGGCGCAAGTGGCGCAGCGCATCTGCGAGACGGTCGGCCGCCAGCGCCATGCGGCGCCCATCACGCGCGCCATCACCGTCAGCGTGGGCCTGAGCTGGAACCGCGCCGGCACGGCCTTCGAGACGGCCTACAGCCATGCCGACCAGGCCCTGTACCAGGCCAAGCGCGAAGGACGCAACTGCGTGCGCCAGTGGCTGGAGAGCTGAATCAGCGCAATGAATCAGCGAATATGCTCGCGCGCCATGCTGCCATCGCGGCGCATGGCGGCTGCCGCGCGCTGCATGGCCGCCACCTGCGCCTCGGGCACCTTGAGGTTGCAGGCCAGGTAAGTCTGCACGCGGTTAAAAGTCAGCAGCGGCACCACCTTGCCCTCCCACTCCTTGCCGACGAAAGGCTTGCTGCCCACCGCCAGGCCGACAGCCCACAGGTCGATGCGCCCCAGCAGCAGCTTTTGCGGATTGAGCCACTCCTGCGTGACGGGCGCCACGTTCATGCCGTGCTGGCGCAGGTAGTCGTCGCGCGCGTCGCCCAGCACCGTGCCGATCACCAGGCCGCGCGCATCGGCCAGGGTGCGCAGCGCCAGATGCCGCTCGGCCAGGCCATACAGTATCCATTCCGCTTCATTCAAGGGGCCGATCCAGCGAAACTGCGCTTCGCGCTCTTGCGTGCGCGTGGTGGAAAAGATGCAGGTATCAGGCTCGCGCAACGCCTGCGCATACGCGCGTTTCCACGGCAGCAGTTCCATCGTATAGCCGATGCCGGCGCGCGCCATGATCTCGCGCACCTTCAGCGTTTCACGTCCCACGACGACATTGCCTTCCATCATGCTCGATGGCGGCAAATGCTCGCCGACGATGCGCAGGCCGGCCGCCACGGCCAGCACCGGCATCAGCAGCGCCACTGCCAGCAGCCATGCCATGCTTGCTTGTTTCATGCTTGCCTTCTTCTACCACAGGGAATACGCGCCCCTGCCACCTGCAGGATGGTAACATCGGCCCCCACCGGCCATCGCCAAAGGTTGCCAAATAAACCATTATTTTTCCGTAACGTGGCTCAGGGCCAACGCTGGGAACGAACATGCGAGGGGAAAATGGCGAGAAAAATAACTGGCGGAAAACAGTAGGAGTCGAACCTACGGGAGAACGTCTGACGCCCTCCACCGGGTTTGAAGCCCGGCCACATCACCGGATGAGTGTGCTTTCCGCGGTGCCAGAGCTAACTGTTGGGCAAGGCGGCGCTGTAGGACCACAATGCTTGCGGGCGCAACAAATGCCCATTGCCAACACGGCGAGTATAACCGACGCGGTCGAAGAACTCCAGAACCTGGATCGCCCGCTTGCGCCCCAGGCCGCTCGCATCGCGGAACACGGCCGCGCTGACGGCGCCGGAACCGGGCGCAAGGCTTGCTTCCTCTTCGGCTTTTTGCGCCAGGTCCCGCACCAGCTGCGCCAGCCCGGCCAGCGCGGCCGGGTGATAAAACAGGTCGTGCACCACCTGGCTGATCTGGCCCGCTTTCGCCAGTTTACGCAACAGCCTGCGCGTCTCGTCCTCGGCCAGGCCGAAGTCGCGTGCCAGGTCGCGCGTCCAGGGCGGATCGAAGCGCCCCTGTTCCAGCGCCGCCAGCAGCGGCTCGGCCACCGCCTGTTCCTGCGGCGTCAGTTCCACGCTGTGCGTCGGCAGATGCAGGCTGGCGCCGCGCGCCTGCACGCTGCCCTGCGCCAGCAAGCCATCGACCAGATGGCTCCACAGCGCGTCTTCCATCTCCGCGTCGACGATGCGCTTCAGGCGCCACAGCTCGGGGCCCGCCTCGTCCGGCGCACGGGCGTGGAACGCTGCCAGGGCCGCCAGCAATCGCTCTTCCAGCGCCAGCAAGGCCGCCGGCGCCAGCAGCAGGGCGTCGTCGCCGCGCAGGGCGATGCGCCGCGTCTCGGGCGGCAAGGTGATGGCTGCCGCCGGCAGCAGCGACAGGCGCACCAGCAGCGACTCGCGCAAGCCCAGCGGGCTTTGCGCCAGCAGGGCGCCGATGTCGCCGTGCGCGACAAACGCCGCCAGCGCATCGAGCCACGCCAGCCTGGCCGGGCTGCGCCGCTTGCGCGCGGGGCCAAAGGGATCGAGCACCATGCCGCCGCCCACCGTCTGCGTCGCTTGCGCATTGCGCACGACGAAGCGGTCGCCCGGCACGCCGTGCATGGGCGCCTCGAACACCAGCTGTACCCTGCCCGTCTGCCCCGGCGACAGGGTCTCGCCATCGAGCATGACGGCGCGCGCCAGCTGGTGCGCCGCGCCCAGGTGCACGTGCAGCGGCGACCAGGCTTTCAGCTGCACGCCCGCGTCGGGCAGCAGGGTCAGTTCCACGTCGAGGCGCTCGGAGCACTGCGCCAGCGCGGGCGCGACGATCCAGTTGCCCCGCTCGATGCCTTCGCGGTCGATGCCGGCCAGGTTCAGCGCCAGGCGCTGGCCCGCCATGCCCGTCTCGGCCGCGCGGTTTTGCGCATGGATGCTGCGCACGCGCGCCGGCGCGCCGCCGGGCGCCAGTTGCAGGCTGTCCCCCACCGTGGCCATGCCGGCCAACGCCGTGCCGGTGACGATGGTGCCCTGCCCCGGCAAGGTGAACACGCGGTCCACGCCCAGGCGGAACAAGCGCCGCTCGTCGCGTTGCGGCAGGCTGCGCGCCACCTGCGTCAGGTGCGCCAGCAGGGCGGCCACACCGGGATCGCTGTCGCGATTGGCGGCCGTCGGAAAGATCGGGCTGCCCGCCAGCGGCGTGCCGGCCAGCAGCGCCTCGATGTCCGCTTCCACCTGCGCCACGCGGGCGCTATCGGCGCGGTCGACCTTGGTCAGCGCCACGGCGCCCCGCGTCACGCCCAGCAGCTGCAGAATCGCCAGGTGCTCGTGCGTCTGCGGCATGACGCCGTCGTCGGCCGCCACCACGAGCAGGGCGAAGTCGATGCCCGTCACGCCGGACGCCATGGTGCGGATGAATTTTTCGTGTCCCGGCACGTCGATCACGCCCAGCACCGTGCCGTCCGCCAGCGGCAGATAGGCGTAGCCGAGTTCTATCGAGATGCCGCGCGCCTGCTCTTCCTTCAGGCGGTCCGTGTGCACGCCCGTCAGCGCGCGCGTGAGTGTCGTCTTGCCATGGTCGATATGGCCTGCCGTGCCGACGATCATGCCGTCAACCCGGCCAGCTGCGCGATGAAGGCCGTTTCGTGCGCCGCTTCCAGGCAGCGCAGGTCCAGCCACAGCGTATCCTGGCCGATACGGCCGATCACGGGCCGCGGCAAGGCGCGCAGGCGCTGTTCCAGCGCTCCCAATGGATTGCTCAGGCGCGCGCCAGGGGCGCTGCGGATGGCCAGGCCAAAGCTGGGCAGCTGGTCGACGGGCAAGGCGCCGCTGCCGATCTGGCTTTTCATGGCTTCAGCCGTGACGGCGTACGATTTTCCCAGCACCTGCTGCAACTGCGGCAGCAGTTGCTCGGCCTGCGCGCGCATGGCGGCGGCCGGGCGCGTCAACAGGCGCAAGGTGGTCAAACGGTCGGCCAGCAAGTCGGGCGCGCGGTACAGCTGCAGCACGGGAGCCAATGCGGCCAATGTCAGCTTGCCGACCCTCAGCGCGCGTTTCAATGGGTTGCGCTTGATCCTGGCGATCAGGTCGGCGCGGCCGACGATGACGCCGCACTGCGGACCACCGAGCAATTTGTCGCCGCTGAAGGTCACCAGGTCGGCGCCGGCCGCGATGGTTTCGCGCACCGTCGTTTCATGCGGCAGCCCGTATTGCGCCAGATCAACGAGGGTGCCGCTGCCCAGGTCCACGGCCGTCGGCACGCCATGCTGTGCCGCCAGCGGCACCAGTTCGTCCAGCTCCACGCTTTTCGTGAAACCCGTAATCGCGTAATTGCTGCAATGGACCTTCATCAGCAGGCTTGTGTGCTCGTTGATCCCGTTCGCGTAATCGGCCAGGTGCGTGCGGTTGGTGCTGCCCACTTCGCGCAGCACGGCGCCCGCGCGCGTCATCACGTCGGGGATGCGGAAGGCGCCGCCGATTTCCACCAGCTCGCCGCGCGAGACGACGACCTCTTTATTCTGTGCCAGAGTGTTCAGCATCAGCAGCACGGCGGCCGCGTTGTTGTTGACGATGGTGGCCGCTTCGGCCCCCGTCAGTTCGCGCAGCAGTTCCTCGACCAGGTCGTCGCGGTCGCCCCGCTTGCCCGTTTCCAGGTCGAATTCCAGGTTCATCGGCCACTGCAGCGCTTCCACCACGGCTTGCACGGCGGCGTCGGGCAGCAGCGCGCGGCCCAGATTCGTGTGCAGCACGGTGCCCGTCAGGTTGAACACGGCGCGCAGCTGCGGGCGCGACTGCGCCTGCAGACGCTCGCCCATTTGCGCGACGATGGCGACAATCGATGCGCCCTCCTCGCCGAAGTTACCAAAACCCGCCCCGGCCAGCATGGCCGTGCGCAATTCGGCCAGCACGGCGCGCGCGCAGTCCAGGGTCTGCACGCGGCCGTATTCGGCGATCAGGGCCAGGCAATCCCCGTCGCCCAGGATGCGGTCCACCGACGGCAGGCGCACGGTCTGCTCTGTCTTCATCAGGCTGCGCCCTGGGGTTCGCTCTTCCCCAGCCACAGCAGCGGATTGCCGCTGGCGCGCTGGTAGCCCGCTTCGCCCACCAGCAGGTCGAGCATCAGGCTGGCCAGGTCGTCGGCCAGGGGCTCGACGTTGTAATCGTGTTCCTGGTTGAAGACTTTTCGATAGGTATGGCAATCGTCGCAGGTTTCCGCGCGCGCCACCTTCTTCGGATCGTTGGCCTTGTTCGGCAATTTCTCGTCCTTGGCCGTCACCGGGTCGAACGGCGCGGCATCGGCCGCATCGAGGCCCTGGTAGGCGATCTTGCCATTCTGTTCGCAGGTCGAACATTTTACGCGCACCATATGCCATTCACTTTCGCAAATGCCGCAGTGCAGGTAGCGGTAGCCCTGCGACTGGCCGCCGATGCGGATCACGCTGGCGACGGGGTGCGAACCGCAGACGGGGCACAGGGTGCCCGTTTCCAGGTCCGGCACGCGCGCGGCGCGCAGTTCGCTGGCCGACACCGACCATAAAATTTGCAGCGCGGCCGCGACGAACGGCGCGTGCATGGGATTGAGGTTGTCGCCGTTTTCATCGAGCACGGCATCGGCGCAGGCGTCCAGCGCGGCCGCGTCGAGCGCGCGCAGCTGTGCCAGCACTTGCGTCAGGCCGCCGGACAGGGCCGGCTGGCGTGCGGCCGTGGCGGCCAGTTCATCGAGCAGGCTGGCAAAGATGTCGCGCCAGACGGGCGGACGGGCGCCGCTGACGGGCAGCACGGGCATGCGGTGCTGGACCGCGCGGCGCAGCGCGTCGGGATCGGCGGCCGGCACGGCGCCGGGCGCCAGTTTGGCTACCACGGCGGCCTGCGCATCGGCCAGCGCGGCCATCAGCACCAGGTAGCCCTGCATGCCCGCGTCGACGGGGATGCCCTTGATATTGCCTTGCGCCAATTCGCGCAAGCGCAAGGCGCGCGCCGTAAACAGGCTGTCAGGCTGCGGCAGCAGCAGGCGCGGAATCGCGTTGTGGTCCAGGCCTTCGATTTCGCCTGGCTGAAGAATGCGTTGTACCAATGGAGTTCCCATCAAGAAAGGGGATGTAAAAGTATTTTAATCGATAAAGAGAAAGGGGCCGATCCTGTGGGACCGGCCCCGGCTCTTGCAGCAGGGTATCGCTTACGGCAGCTTAATCCTTGCTGTTGCGTATCACCGCCTCAAACCACTTCGGATGGTGCTTGCGCGCCCAGCCATAGGTGACGGTGCCGCGCACCATGGCGCCGATCGAGCCCTTGACCCAGATCGCCGCGTAGATGTGCACGATGATGGCGCAGATGATGGCAAAAGCACAACCCGCATGCAGCAAAGCGGCAAAGCGCACCACGTCGATCGGGAAATAGAACGCGAAATACGCGCGCCAGATCACGATGCCCGACAGCAGCAAGCCGATCATGCTGACCAGCAACACGAAGAACAGGATCTTCTGGCCGGCATTGTATTTGCCGATCTTCGGAAGCTTTTCCTCGCGGTTGTGCAGCACGTCGTCCATCTGTTTCAGCCACTGCTTGTCGCCGTCCTCGAACTTGTTGTGGTGCCAGAAGCGCAGCACCAGGATCGCGAACGAGACGAACATCACCAGGCCGGCAAACGGATGCAAAATGCGCGTCCATTGCCCGCCGCCGAACAGGTTCGCCAGCCACGCCATCGAGGGATGGAACATGGCCAGCCCGGACAGGGCCAGCATGACGAAGGTGATGGCCGTGACCCAGTGATTCGTGCGCTCATTGGGGTTGTAGCGCTCGATCAAGGGATTGCCATCCTTGTCGCGCAGCTTGCCATCGTGAAGTTCACTATGCTTCATGCTGTTCCTCCCGGATGCGCTTGGCCTCTTCCAGCGCCTCGTGCTCTTCGTCCTTGCTCACTTCGTTCGGACCGACACGCGTGTAGTGGAACAGGCCTGCCAGGGCCGTGGCCGCCATGCCGGCGACGGCCAGCGGCTTGGACCAGCCCTTCCAGAAGCCCACCATCGGACTGATGCGCGGGCGTTCCGGCAAGTTCGAATACAGCTTCGGCTTGTCGGCATGGTGCAGCACGTACATCACGTGCGTGCCGCCCACGCCCAGCGGATCGTACAGGCCCGCGTTTTCAAAGCCGCGCGACTTCAGGTCAACGATGCGCTCTTCCGCATGCACCTTCATGTCTTCCTTGGTGCCGAAGACGATGGCGCCCGTCGGGCACGTCTTCACGCAGGCCGGTTCCTGGCCCACGGCGACGCGGTCCGAGCACAAGGTGCACTTGTAGGCGCGGTCGTCCTTTTTCGAGATGCGGGGCACGTCGAAAGGACAGCCGGCCACGCAGTAGCCGCAGCCGATGCAGTTTTCCTGGTGGAAATCCACGATGCCGTTCGTGTACTGCACGATGGCGCCCGGCGCCGGACAGGCCTTCAGGCAGCCCGGGTCCTCGCAGTGCATGCAGCCATCCTTGCGGATCAGCCACTCGAGGTTGCCGTCGTTGTTTTCGTGTTCGGCAAAACGCATCACCGTCCACGATTGCGGCGTCAGGTCCGTCGGATTGTCATAGGTGCCATGGTTTTCGCCGACTTCGTCACGCAAGTCGTTCCATTCCATGCACGCCGTCTGGCAAGCCTTGCAGCCGATGCATTTCGACACATCGATCAGCTTGGCCACGGTGCCCGTCACCGGGCTGCGCGCCTGGGGCGGCGTCACCGTGGTCGCCGACAGGCGCCGGATATCTAAGGATTGCAGTGCCATTATTGATCTCCCATCATGCTTTTTCCACCTTCACCAGGAAGGACTTGAATTCCGGCGTTTGCGAATTCGCATCCCCCACGCCCGGCGTCAGGGTATTGATCAGATACCCCGGCTTGGCCACGCCCGTAAAGCCCCAGTGCAGCGGCAGGCCCACGGTATGCACCGGTTTGCCTTCGATCATCAAGGCCTTGATGCGCTTGGTGACGACGGCCTTGGCGATGATGTGCCCGCGCTTGGAACTGACGCGCACTTCACCACCGGCAACGACGCCGATGCTCTTGGCCAGCTCTTCGCCGATTTCGACGAATTGCTGCGGCTGGATGATGGCATTCAGGTGCGCATGCTTGGTCCAGTAATGGAAATGCTCGGTCAAACGGTAGCTGGTGGCCACGTGCGGGTATTCCTCATGCGTGCCGAATTGCTTGCGGTCATCGGCAAACACGCGCGCGGCCGGATTGCTGGTCGCTTGCGGGTTTTTCGGGTGCATGGGGTTATAGCCCAGCGGATTTTCGAACGGCTCGTAATGCTCGGGGAACGGCCCTTCGGCCATGGCCCCGCGCGCAAAGAAGCGCGCCACGCCCTCGCCCAGCATGATGAACGGCCCCATGCCGTTTTCCGGCGGTTCGTCGGCCTTGAAGTCGGGAATATCGGCCCCGCTCCAGTTGGTGCCATTCCATTCGATCAACTTGCGGGTCGGATCGAAAGCCTTGCCCTTCAGGTCGCACGAAGCGCGGTTGTACAGCACGCGGCGGTTGGCCGGCCATGCCCAGGCCCAGCCCAGGGTCTGGCCGATGCCGGTCGGGTCGCTGTTGTCGCGCCGTCCCATCTGGTTGCCCGCCTGCGTCCAGCTGCCGGCGAAGATCCAGCAACCGCTGGTGGTGGTGCCGTCGTCGCGCAATTGCGCAAACGAAGCGAGCTGTTCGCCCTTTTTCACCAGCAGCTTGGTCGGATCTTTCGGATCGTACAAGTCGGCCAGCGCCTTGCCGTTGAATTCGCGGGCGATTTCTTCCGGCTGCGGGTTATGCGGCTGCGCATAATTCCACGTCAGGTTGACGATAGGATCGGGGAACTTGCCGCCCTCTTTCTTGTACATGTTGCGCATGCGCAAGAACAGGCCCGACATGATCTCCAGGTCGCTGCGCGCCTGGCCCGGCGGTTCGGCCGCCTGCCAGTGCCACTGCAGCACGCGCGAAGAGCTCACCAGCGAACCGCGTTCTTCGGCGAAGCAGCTGGTCGGCAAGCGGAACACTTCCGTCATGATCTTGGTGGGATCGACTTCGTGGTATTGGCCGTGCGCCTTCCAGAATTCGCCCGTTTCCACGGCCAGCGGATCCATGATGACGAGGAACTTCAGCTTCGACAGCGCTTCCGTGACCTTCTGCTTGTTCGGCGCGGACGCCAGCACATTGAAGCCCTGGCAGATATAACCCGTCATCTTGCCTTGGTGCATGTTCTCGATGGCTTGCATCAAGTCATACGGCTTGTCGAGTTTTGGCAGGTAGTCGTAGGCGTAGTTATTTTCCGCCGTGGCAAAGTCGCCCCACCACGTCTTCATGAAGCTGACGTGGAATTTGCGGTAATTGCTCCAGTAGCTGAGCTGGTTCGGCCGCAGCGGCTTGGTGGCGCGCGCGGCGATGTAGCCATCGAAATCCTGCTCCGCTTCGTTCGGCAAGGTCATGTAGCCTGGCAACAGGTTCGACATCAGGCCCAGGTCGGTCAAGCCCTGGATGTTCGAGTGGCCGCGCAAGGCGTTCATGCCGCCGCCGGCGATACCCATGTTACCCAAAAGCAACTGCACCATGGCGCCCGTGCGGATGGTTTGCGCGCCCGTCGAGTGGTGCGTCCAGCCCAGCGCGTACAGGATGGTGCCGGCGCGTCCCGGCACGGCGGTCGATGCCAGGGCTTCGGCCACCTTGTGGAACTTGTCGGCCGACACGCCGCACGTACGTTCGACCATCTCGGTCGTGTAGCGCGCGTAGTGCTTCTTCATCATCTGGTAGACGCAGCGCGGGTGTTCCAGGGTCGGGTCGACCTTGGCGTAGCCGTCGTCGCCGATCTCGTAATCCCAGGTGGCCTTGTTGGTGTACTTGCCTTTTTCCTTGTCGAAACCCGAGAACAGGCCGTCCTCGAACGCATAGTCTTCGCGCACGATGAAAGGCATGTCCGTGTAGTTGCGCACGTACTCATGCTGGATCTTGTCGTTCGTCAGCAGATAATTGATGATCGCGCCGAGGAAGACGATGTCCGTGCCGGTACGCGTGGCGCAGTAGTAATCTGCCACGGATGCGGTACGGGTAAAACGCGGATCGACAACGATCAGCTTGGCCTTGTTATGCGCCTTCGCTTCCGTTACCCATTTGAATCCGCAAGGATGTGCTTCTGCTGCATTGCCGCCCATGACCAGGATCACGTCGGCATTCTTGATATCGACCCAATGATTCGTCATCGCGCCACGGCCAAACGTCGGGGCAAGACCTGCCACCGTCGGTCCGTGTCATACACGCGCCTGATTATCAAAGGTCAGCATCCCCATGCTGCGCACTGTCTTGTGGGTCAGATACCCGACCTCGTTGCTGCCGGCGGACGCGGCCAGCATGCCGGTGGAGAGCCAGCGGTTGACGGTCTTGCCGTCGGCATTCTTTTCGATCAGGTTGGCATCGCGGTCATCCTTCATCAGGCGCGCGATCTTGTCGAGCGCCACATCCCAGGAGATCGGTTGCCATTCCGTGCCGCCCGGCGCGCGGTATTCGGGCACTTTCAGGCGGTTCGGGCTGTGGATGAAGTCGACCAGGCTGGCGCCTTTCGGGCACAGGGTGCCGCGGTTGACCGGGTGATCGGCATCGCCTTCCACGTGGATGATGCTGGAGACGGCGTTTTTCGCGCCATCGCCCAGGCCATACAGCAAAACGCCGCAGCCAACGGAACAGTAAGGACAGGTATTGCGGGTCTCGGTCGTGCGAGCCAGCTTGTATTGCCGTACCTCTGCCAACGCCTGCCCCGGCGCAAAACCGAGCAAGGCGAGGCTGGAGCCAGCAATCGTGGCGCCAGTTACCCGAAGGAACTGGCGCCTGGATATCTGAACCATATCAGACCTCTATGATGTGAGTAAATAAAAAGTCATACGGCGTCATGACAGTGTCATATCCATAAGATATAAGCACCATGCCTGTGCCGTATGAGGCGTATTTTACCCCTCAAAGGCAATCAAGGCTCAGTCCGCCGGAAAAAATTACCCCTCGTCAACATTAATTTATCCATACCGAATATTTCCTCTAAATGGACAGGCATGAAAAAACCCGCTCGCGAGCGGGTTTTGTTGGGGAACGGCAAAAATTACAGGCTGTAGCGCAAAGTCAATGCCACGTTGCGCGGCGCTCCCGGCAAGCTCAGGTTCGGACTGGAACCGTGGCCGGAAACGATGTAGCGCGTGTCGCAGATATTGTTGATGTTCAGCTGCACTTCATAGCGGCCCGTGCGGTACGCGGCCATGGCGTCGGCCGTCACGTAGCCGGGCAAGACCACCGTGTTGCCCGCATTGGCGAAACGGCTGCCGACGGCATTCGCGCCGCCGCCCACCGTGTAGCCGTGGCCCAGGTCTTTCGTCAGCCACAGGTTGGCCGTGTTGCGCGCCGTCAAAGTGGCGCGCTTGCCCTTGATGGCGACGGAACTGGCCGTCGTCGTGCCCGGCGCATTCACGCTGCGGTCGACGGCGATGGAATCGGTGATGGTGGCATCCAGGTAAGCGTAGCCGGCCATCATTTTCCAGCCATCGTGCAAGTCCGCGTTGAAGGTCAGTTCCAGGCCATCCGTGCGCTGCGTGCCGACGGGCACGATGCGGTTGGTGATCGGGTCGCTGGTCTTGATATTGTCGCGCTCCAGGCGGAACAGCGACACGGTGGCGTTGGCGCGGCCGCCCCACAGATCGTACTTGGCGCCCACCTCCGTGTTGCGCGTGGTTTCCGGCGCCAGGTCGGCATTATTCGCGGCCAGGGCGAAGTTCTCGCCGCTGGGCTGGAACGAGCGGCTCCACGACGCGTAGTACGACTGCGCAGCGCCCGGTTGCCAGACGAGGCCGGCGCGGGGGCTGTAGGCCGAATCCGTGCGCGACAGGTCCGCCGTCGTCACGCCTAGCGCATTGGCCAGGCGCGACTGCTGCTTGTAGCGGTCGTAGCGCAGGCCGGCCAGCGCCTTCCACTCGTCGCTGAAACTGATGGCGTCCTGCACGTAGGCGGCGGCCGTGTCGTAGGTGCCGAAGGTATCGCTGCGCGCGCCCAGTTTGCTGCGGTTGACCACAGGCAGGACGGGGTTGAAGATCGACACGTTCGTCGCCACCACGGTCGAGGCCCAGCTCGACGCATCCTTGTTCTGCTTGCCGAACTCGGCGCCGTACAGCACTTCGTGGCGCAGGCTGCCCGTGACCAGCTTTTGCGTCAGTTCCGTCTGGTTGAACCAGCCGCTCTCGTCACGGTTGAGCTTGGCGTGACCGAGGTTCATCGTGCCTGTGACTTCGTTGACGTTGCCGGAAATATTCGTGTTGTTGCGGTCCAGGTGATAGTCGTAGTAGCGGAAGGCATTGCGCAGCGACAAACTATCGCTGAATTTGTGCGTCAGGGTAGCGGCCGTGGACACCACGCGCGACTGGCTGAAATCCGCATCGCGGGCATTCGCGGCGCCATAATAGGTGCGCGCATCGACGGCGACGGGACGGCCGTGCCAGGACGGGATGCCGAAGTCCGTCAGGCGGCGGTCTTCCAGGTAATCGCCCTGCAGCAGCAGTTTCGTAGCGTTTGAGAGGCGGATGGCCACGGAGGGCGCGATCGCCGTACGGTTGATGAATTGCTGGTCGCGGTAGCTGTCGGACAATTCGCGCGCGCCCGTGACGCGCCAGTCCACCGTCTCGCCGACACGGCCCACGTCGACCTCGCCGCGGCGCCCTTTTGTATTCGTCAGGCTCAGCGCCACGTCCGCGATATCGATACCCGGTTTTTTGGTGATGCGGTTCACCAGGCCGCCCGAGGAACCGCGGCCGTACAGCACGGCGGCCGGTCCCTTGATCACTTCCAGGCGCTCCACATTCGACAGGTCGCGGAAATACAGCGCATCGTCGCGGAAGCCGTCGACGAACTGGTCGCCGATGGCCGTGAAACCGCGGATGAACACCTGGTCGCGCTGGCCGTCGCCCGTGGACAGGCCCACTCCGGGAATGTTCTTCATGATGTCCTGGATCGACACGGCATGCTGGTCGCGGATCACGGCGGCCGGCACCACGTTGATCGTCTGCGGCACGTCGCGCAGGGCCATTTCCGTCTTGGTGCCGCTGGCGGAGGTGGCGGCGACATAGCCGGCGTTGTCCTTCGAGGCCGTCACAGTGACGGCGGGCAAACTTTCCTGAGCACAGGCTGCCAATGGCGTGGCGCCCAAGGTCAGGGCGCCCAGTACGGCGAGAGTGATCGGTTTACATCCTGGCTTGCGCTGTTGCTGCATACAATTCCCTGGTCGATGATTTAATACGAATGATTCTCATTAGTATTTTATCAGCCTGCATGGCGAAAAGTAAGGCAAAATGTAAGTGATAGTACTTATAGACTAGGTACTTGACGTAAAAAAGCAACAATGAATTAATATCAATAAGTAATTAAAATTGCCGTAAAAAACTATTTCCGCGCGTCAATGCTATACTTCCGGTTTGCTGGTTAGCGGCATCCCAGGCCGCCACACCCCTTGTTTTACCTCCAACGCCGTGCACAGCGCGGCGCGCCGCACAGCAATCCTGCGGCACCCGAAGACCCCGATCCCCTGCGCCTTGCGGCGCCTGTCCGCCCCTGCTGGCGGCGGCGATCATGACTATTAAACTGTTAGGAATTACATGAAAAACCTGAACATCGGCAGCCGCCTTGGCGTCGGCTTTGCTGTCGTATTGCTGTTGCTTGCCGCCTTGACCGTCACCGCCCTCGTGCGCATGCAAACGGCCAGCGACCTGACCTATCGCCTCATCAATACCAGCATCAAGAACCAGCGCATGGTGGCCGAATGGTCGAAGATCATTGAACTCAACAGCGTGCGCGGTGTCGCCTCGTTCGAAATCACGGATCCTGTCGTGCGCGCCAAGATCGAGGAAGACTTGAAAGTCGATGCGGACCGTTCCAGCAAGCTGCAGGACGACATCGTCGCCTCGCTGCTCAACCCGGCCGTGATCGAGCAATTCAAGGTCGTGCGCAAGGTGCGTACCGACTACGTGACGACGCGCGCACGCGCCTTCAAGATGAAGGCAGACGGCGACGTGGCCGGCGCCAAGATCGTGTTCGAGAAGGAAGTCGCACCGATCACCGTGGCCTACCTGGCCGAAGTGAAGCGCTTTGCCGGCATGCAGATCAAGGCGGCCGACGGCGTCGGCGCCAGCATCATCGAGGCTTACAGCGGCACGCGCATCTTCCTGATCACCATGGGCGTGCTGGCCGTGCTGATGGGCATCGGTTTTGCGTGGTGGATCACGCGCTCGATCACCGGCCCCATCCGCGACGCCGTGAAAGTGGCGGAAACCGTGGCAGCAGGCGACCTGAGCAGCACCATCACGGTGCAGGGCCGCGATGAAACGGCGCAGCTGATGCACGCCCTGAAAACCATGAACGACAGCCTCGTCGGCATCGTCGGCCAGGTGCGCAGCGGCACCGACACCATCGCCACGGCGTCCGCGGAAATCGCCGCCGGCAACCAGGACCTGTCCTCGCGCACGGAACAGCAAGCCAGTTCGCTGGAAGAAACGGCCTCGTCGATGGAAGAATTGACCAGTACCGTGAAGCAGAATGCGGACAATGCGCGCCAGGCGAATAAACTGGCCGGCGACGCGGCCGGCATCGCCAGCCGCGGCGGCGCCGTGGTGGCCGAAGTGGTCGCCACCATGGGCGAGATCAATACCTCGTCGAAGAAAATCGTCGATATTATCTCTGTCATCGACGGCATCGCCTTCCAGACCAACATCCTGGCCCTGAACGCGGCCGTGGAAGCGGCGCGCGCCGGCGAACAGGGCCGTGGCTTTGCCGTCGTGGCAACCGAGGTGCGCAACCTGGCACAACGCTCGGCAGCGGCAGCGAAAGAGATCAAGGGCTTGATCGACGATTCCGTGCAAAAAGTCGACGTGGGCACGGATCTGGTCGACAAGGCCGGCAAGACGATGGAAGAAATCGTGCAAAGCATCGGCTTCGTCACGTCCATCATGAGCGAAATCAGCAACGCCAGCGAAGAGCAGAGCGCGGGCATCGAGCAAGTCAACCAGGCCATTTCGGAAATGGACCAGGTAACCCAGCAAAATGCGGCGCTGGTGGAAGAAGCGTCGGCAGCGGCCGAAGCGATGCAGGAACAGGCGAGCGAACTGGCGCAAGTGGTCAGCGTCTTCCGCCTGGACGCCAACGCGGCGGCGACCGACCGTTTCAGCGTGAAAGCGGCGCAGCGCAGCGCGCCGGCAACCCCGGCCCCGGCCGCCCGCAAGGCCCCTGCCCTGCGCCTGCCCGTGACGCGCGCCAGCAGCAAGGCAACGGCACCGGCCGAAGGCGATTGGGAAGAGTTTTAAATCTGCTGCATCAAGCCGCGCGGGCTTGCTCTTTGGCGATCAGTGCCGCCAGTTCGCGCGGCACGGATTGTCCCAGGAATGCCAGCGCCAGCGCTTCCGGATCGATGGCGGCGTCCGCCGGCATGCCATGCTCGAAGCCGCCCACCATGATGCGGCAGAAATGCGGCGATTCGGCCCGCGTTTCCACATACCAACAACCCGCATGACCTTGCACAAAGTATTCGCCGATAAAGTAGCCGAGCATGGTTTTCACCCATTGCCAGCTTTCGTCGCGGATGACGATGGTGCGCATGGCCGCATCGATGTACGGCAGGTATTCGGCCGCGTTGCTCAGCACTTCGTGCGCGGGCTGGATGCCCAGGCGCTCGACAAAATTGACCAGCGACGCGCCCAGCGCATCATAATAGGCATCAAAAGCCGTCTGGCTTTGCTGCAATAATTGTTCTTGTTCCTTCGACAGCATTCACACTCCACAGACATTCAGCAATCCCGTATTTTACGCCACGCTCACATCCACCCCGGCCCGCTGCAGCAAGGCCTGGTTGCGGACAGACAGATGCGTCACCTGCAGGTGCTTGCCCGCCTTGTCATAGCGCTCATACAAGGCTTCGATGGCGGCGATGGCCGAGTGGTCGGCCATGTGCAGATGCCGGCAATCGAGGATGACGCGGGCAGGATCGGCGGCCGGCTGGAACAGTTCCAGAAAATGCGTGACCGAGGCGAAAAACAGGGTGCCGTGCGGCAAGTACACGCGCATGCCAGGGCTGCTGTCATCGATGTCGGCACGCATGTCACGCGCATGCTGCCAGGCAAAATTCAAGGCGGCAATCACGATGCCGCACAGCACTGCCGTCGCCAGGTCCGTGAACACGGTGATCACCGTCACGGCAACGATCACCAGCGCATCCTGCAACGGCACCTTGCCCAGCACGCGCAGGGACCCCCAGGCAAACGTCTGCTGCGCCACGACGAACATCACGCCGACCAGCGCGGCCAGCGGAATGCGCTCGATCAGCGGCGACAGGAACAGGATGAACAATAGAATCATCACGCCGGCCGTCACGCCCGACAGGCGCGAGCGCCCGCCCGAGCTCAGGTTGATCATCGTCTGGCCGATCATGGCGCAGCCGCCCATGCCGCCAAACAGGCCCGAGACGACGTTCGATGCACCGAGGGCGACGCATTCGCGGTTGGGCTGGCCCCGCGTTTCCGTTATTTCATCCGTGAGATTAAAAGTGAGCAAGGTTTCCAGCAAGCCCACCATGGCCATCAGCGCCGCATACGGCAAGATGATGTGCAAGGTGGCCATGTCCAGCGGCACCGTGGGCCAGTGCAGGGCCGGCAAGCCGCCGGCGATATGCGCGAGGTCGCCCAGCGTGCGCGTGGGCAGGTGCAGAAAATGGCTGAGCACGCCCACGCCGAGGATGGCCACCAGCGCGGGCGGCACGGCGCGCGTGATGCGCGGCAGCACGTAGACGATGGCCATGGTGAGCAGCACCAGCGCGCTCATCACGAGCAAGGGCGTGCCTTGCAGCCAGGTTTCGCCGTGCGGCGTGGCCTGGCGAAAGTGTTCCAGCTGGGCCATGGCGATGACGACGGCCAGGCCATTCACGAAGCCCAGCATCACCGGGTGGGGCACCATGCGGATCAGCTTACCCAGGCGCAAGAGGCCGAACAGCGCCATGATGATGCCGCTCAGCACCACGGTCGCCAGCAGATACTGCACGCCATGCTGGGCCACCAAAGCCACGATGACGACGGCCATGGAACCGGCAGCGCCCGAAATCATGCCCGGGCGCCCGCCAAAGATGGCCGTCAATGCGCAAATGATGAAGGCGCCATACAGGCCCATCAGGGGATTGAGCTGCGCCACCAGGGCAAAGGCGATGCATTCGGGCACCAGGGCGAACGAGGTGGTCAAGCCCGCCAGGACGTTTTTTTGTATATTCGAGAACCACTCTACCCGAAAAGTTGCGTTGATCATTGATGCGTATCCAAAGTCGGAACAGGGAAATGCGGGCCAGACGGAAAATAATCAGGCGCAGCCATGCCAGCGGGCGTCACGGAAAAGGGGCGCCGAGCTTGAACGGAGCAGGAAAGTCGTCAGTGACTACATTGGTATGGCGGAAAGGGAAAGTATCATCAAGGCGCCAGGCGGCGCCGCTGAGCTTGCTGGCATTATACAAGATGCACAGCGGACAAAGTCTGGCGAAAGCGCAGACAAAAAAATAGCCCACTCGAAAGTGGGCTATTTTTTTCATCTGGAGGCGAGGACGGGAATCGAACCCGTCTAAACGGCTTTGCAGGCCGCTGCATAACCTCTTTGCTACCTCGCCAGAGGAACTGCTTGGATGCGCCTTGCGGCCCACCTTGAAAACTGGAGCGGGAGAAGAGTCTCGAACTCTCGACCTCAACCTTGGCAAGGTTGCGCTCTACCAACTGAGCTACTCCCGCATTGGAGCTTGTTTACCGCTTAATCACGCCGCATGACTGCTTTGCGGCGGATAAAAAAAGGAAGCCAGCTTAGCTTCCCTTTAGAATTCTGGAGCGGGAGAAGAGTCTCGAACTCTCGACCTCAACCTTGGCAAGGTTGCGCTCTACCAACTGAGCTACTCCCGCA
>NZ_JACYMM010000007.1:0-248802 GCF_020858115.1 Janthinobacterium sp. FW305-129 | reverse complement strand
CTGGAGCGGGAGAAGAGTCTCGAACTCTCGACCTCAACCTTGGCAAGGTTGCGCTCTACCAACTGAGCTACTCCCGCAGTGGACAACATTGTATCAGAAGCTCTACTACATCGCCAGTACTACTTTTTACTGCATTTGCTGTTTTTACCTATGACACGATCCAGAAAACTGGAGCGGGAGAAGAGTCTCGAACTCTCGACCTCAACCTTGGCAAGGTTGCGCTCTACCAACTGAGCTACTCCCGCGTCATCAACAACAGGCCAGCATTATAGAGGGATTACAGGGGCTGTCAACGGGCAATATCTGGTCTTTTGCAAAATATTCCGCATAAAGCAGCCGCCTGCTTATTCTTAGTGCAAATTTCCCGCTTTTTCTTTAATGAGCGGCCATGCCAGGCGCAAGTAATAGAACATCGACCACACCGTCAGCACGCAGGCGATCCACAGCAGCTTCTCGCCCCACACATGGGTGTCGATCGCGCCGAAGATCACTTCGTGGTACAGCAGCAGGGGAATGGCCGTCATTTGCGCGGCCGTCTTGATCTTGCCGATCGAACTGACGGCCACCGATTTCGACGCGCCGATCTGCGCCATCCATTCGCGCAAGGCGGAAATGGTGATTTCGCGGCCGATGATGATGAAGGCCAGCACGGCATTGACACGGTCCAGCTGCACCAGCACCAGCAAGGCGCCCGCCACCATCAGCTTGTCGGCCACGGGGTCGAGGAAGGCGCCGAAGGCCGAGGTCTGGTTCCAGCGCCGCGCGAGGAAGCCGTCGAACCAGTCCGTGACGGCAGCGATGATGAAGACCAGGGTGGCGACCAGGTTCTGGTCGCCGTGCAGCAGCATCGACGGCGGCAGGTAAAACACGCCGACGACGAGCGGAATCAGGGCCACGCGCAGCCAGGTCAAAAGGATGGGAATATTAAAAGGCATAAGAAGCAATCGGCCGACGGGTAAATTGAATATGAAGAAAGTATGAAGAAAGCGCCACTAGTCTACATGGCCCGGGGGTATTAGCCTAGTCCGGTTGCCGCAGCGCCGGACCAGGCCTGTATGCATCAATGCAACTGCTTGTAGATTTCTTCCGCCAGTTGCGTGGAAATCCCCTCCACCGACATCAGATCCTCGACGCTGGCGTCGACCACGCCACGCAAGCCGCCAAAGCGCGACAGCAGTTTCTGGCGGCGCTTGGCACCGATGCCTTCGATTTCTTCCAGACGCGAGGTCTGGCGCGTCTTGGCCCGCTTGGCGCGCATGCCCGTGATGGCGAAGCGGTGCGCCTCGTCGCGGATCTGCGCGATCAGCATCAGGGCCGCCGATTCCTTGCCCAGCTCCTGCGCCGCGCGGCCATCGACGAACAGCAGGGTTTCCAGGCCAACTTTTCTGCCCTCCCCTTTTGCCACGCCGACGATCAGGCTGATATCGAGTCCCAGTTCGGCAAACACCTGGCGCGCCATTTCGATCTGTCCCTTGCCGCCGTCGATCAAGACCACGTCCGGCATCACACCGTCGCCATTCGCCACCTTTTCATAGCGTCGCATCAGGACCTGGCGCATGGCCGCGTAATCGTCGCCGGGCGTGATGTCGTTGATGTTGTAGCGGCGGTATTCGCCGTTCTGCATGGCGTGGTGGTGGAATACCACGCACGACGCCTGCGTGGCCTCGCCCTGCGTGTGGCTGATGTCGAAACACTCGACGCGCAGGCTGTCGAGGTCTTCCGTCTCCAGGCGCAGCGCTTCGGCCAGCGCCCGCGTGCGCGACTGCTGCGAGCCCTGCTCCGACAGCAAGCGCGCCAGCGAAATCTCGGCGCCCTTTTGCGCCAGCTCAAGCCACTGGCGGCGCTGCCCCTGCGGCTGGAAAATCAGGTTGATGCGGTGGCCGCACTGCTCCATCAGCGCCACCATCAGGGCCGGCTGGTCGAATTCGATGTTCAGGATCAGGGTGCCGGGAATGAATTTTTCCGTGTAGTGCTGGGCCAGGAAGGCGGCCAGCACTTCCACCTCGATCGGCTCTTCGGCAATCGCCGCCGCATCGCTGAGCTGGCTGGGGAAATAGGCGCGGTCGCCCAGGTGGCGTCCGCCGCGCACCATGGCCAGGTTGACGCAGGCGCGCCCGCCCTGCACCAGCACGGCGATGATGTCGACGTCGGCGTCGCCCGTCGTTTCCATGCTCTGCTGGTGCAGCACGCGCGACAGCGAAGCAATCTGGTTGCGCACCACCACGGCCTGCTCGAATTTCAGCTCGGCGGCAAACGCGTGCATCTTCTTTTCCAGGTCGGCCAGCACTTCGCTCTGGCGCCCGCGCAGGAAACGCGCCGCGTTTTCCACGTCGTTCTTGTAGTCTTCCTTGCTGATCAGGTCCACGCACGGCGCGCTGCAGCGGCCGATCTGGTGCAGCAGGCAGGGCCGCGTGCGGTTCGCGTACACGCTGTCCTCGCAGGTGCGGATCAAAAACACCTTTTGCAGGATCTGCATCGATTCCTTGACGGCCCAGGAACTGGGGAACGGCCCGAAATACTGGTTCTTCTTGTCCACCGCCCCCCGGTAATACACCATGCGCGGCGCATCGCCGTTGGTGATTTTCAGATACGGATACGACTTGTCGTCGCGGAACAGGATGTTGTAGCGCGGCTGCAGCGCCTTGATCAAGTTGTTTTCCAGGATCAGCGCTTCCGCTTCGCTGTGCGTGACCGTCGTTTCCAGGCGCGCGATGCGCTCGACCATCATGGCGATGCGGGGGCTGGCCAGGTTTTTCTGGAAATAGCTGGAGACGCGCTTTTTCAGGTCGCGCGCCTTGCCGACGTACAACACCTTATCGGCGGCGTCGAAATAGCGGTACACGCCGGGCAAGTTCGGCAGCTTGGCGACGGTGGCCAGCACCTGCGCGCGCGGGTCGGGTGGCGTTTCCGCCAAGGAAGATTCTGGGCTTGCTTCGGTCATTGCTGGCTCATTCTTGCACTGCTTGCTCCACGATCACGAACGCGACCGCATATTCTTCTTCATCGCTGATCGTCACTTGCGCGCTCAGCCGGTTTTTTTCCATGAATTCCGCCAGCACGCCGCTGCAGACGATCATCGGCTTGCCGCTGGGGTGGTTCAGCATCTGCGCGGCGGGCCAGGTCATCGGCATGCGCAAGCCCAGGCCGATGGCCTTGGAAAACGCCTCCTTGGCCGCAAAGCGGGTGGCCAGGAAACGCACGCCGCGCACGGCGTTCTTGGCGCTGCGGGCGCGGAATTTCTCCAGCTCCTGCGGCCCCAGTATTTTCTGCGCGAAACGTTCGCCATGGCGCGCCAGGGCCGCCTCGATGCGGGGAATCTTGCAGATATCGGTGCCGATGCCGTAGATCATGGCGCTCTCCCTTGTACGCGCTTATGCTTTACCAGCCAGGCGCGTGGCCACCATGATGGCCTTCATTTCGCGCACGGCGTTTTCCCAGCCGACGAACACGGCATGGGCGACGATGGCGTGGCCGATGTTCAATTCGGCAATATCGGGAATGGCAGCGATCGCCTGCACGTTGGTGTAATGCAAGCCGTGGCCCGCGTTGACCTTCAGGCCGCGCCCCACGCCGAACAGCACGCCAGCCTTGATGCGTTCCAGTTCAGCCTGCTGCTCGGCGCCTGCCGTATCGGCGTAGCGGCCCGTATGCAGCTCGATCACGGGCGCACCGAGCTCGGCGGCGGCGGCGATCTGCTGCTCGTCGGCATCGATGAACAGGCTCACGCGGATGCCCTCGCCCTGCAATTGTTTGACGGCAGCCTGCACTTCCTTGAAGTAGCGCACCACGTCCAGGCCGCCCTCGGTCGTCACTTCCGTGCGTTTTTCCGGCACCAGGCACACGTCGGCAGGCTTGATGCGGCAGGCGAAGTCGATCATCTCGGCCGTTACGGCCGCTTCCAGGTTCATGCGCGTCAGTAATTGCGGCGCGATGGCGATGACGTCCGCATCCTTGATGTGGCGGCGGTCTTCGCGCAAATGCAGGGTGATGGCGTCGGCGCCCGCCTGTTCGGCCAGCAGGGCTGCGCGGATCGGGTCCGGGTAGGCGGTGCCGCGCGCATTGCGCAAGGTGGCCACGTGGTCGATATTGACACCCAGGTCGATGACGGGGCCGGAAGGCTGCAAAAAGCTCATAGTGATGGTATCCGTAAAGTGCCGTAGCGCAACAATCCAGCGCTACAGCTGCATTAAATCGATCAGTATCTGGCGCGTATTCAAGGTGGCGCCACCCAGTTGATGGGCCAGCAAAAAACGCATCAGCAGCTTGCTTTGCGCCTGCGTGGCCACGTCAAGATAATCTTCGCGCTCCATGTCGAGCAGGGTCTTGCCCGTGATTTTCGGCCAGGCGTCGCTGGCGCGCGCCGGGCGCGGCCCCCGTTCCGGGTCGACCACGTACACCTGCCCTGCCTCGACGGCCTGGCGCGTGCCCGTGCAGCGCGTCAGGTCGGCCGCCACGCCCGTTTCCTTGAGCAGGGCGCGCTCGAACTTGCGCAGCACGATGGGCGGCGGCTCATTGTGCGCCAGTTGATTCAAGGTAGCAACGTAGTGGTCGAACAGCACGGGATGCGGGTCATCGCGCGCCAGCAGTTTGACGAGCAATTCGTTCAGATAGAAGCCGCACAGCAAGGCGGTCTTTTCCAGCGGCAACATGCCGCCCACCCATTCGGCGCCCGTCAGGATGCGCAGCTCGGATTTGCCCGTCCAGCCCGCCTGCAGCGGCTGGAACGTCTGCAGCACGCCGCGCAACTGCGAATGGGGGCGCTTGGCGCCCTTGGCAACGAGCGCGATGCGGCCGTACTCGCGCGTAAACACGTCGACGATGAGGCTGGTTTCTTTATGCGGGTAGCTGTGCAGCACGAAGGCGGGCTGGCCCGCGATGCGGCCGTCGCGCGCGGGCGGACGGCTGCGCCTTGGCGCTGTGGGAGGTACGGCCGGCGGCGCGATGGCCGCCGGCGTGGAGGCGGCGAGTGAAGCTGGCGCGAAATCAGGCTGCGCTGGCGTGGTGGTGCTCATGCGTGTAGCGTCGCCCCCGGGTTGCCGATTACTCGTAGCCGTAGGCGCGCAAGCCCGCCTCGTTGTCGGCCCAGCCCGACTTGACCTTGACCCAGATTTCCAGGTACACGGGGCCGCCGAACAGCTTTTCCATATCCAGGCGGGCCTGGGTGGAGACTTCCTTCAGGCGCGCGCCCTTGTTGCCGATAATCATGGACTTGTGCGTATCGCGCTCGACCAGGATGGCGGCGAACACGCGGCGCAAATCGCCTTCCTGCTCGAATTTCTCGATCAAGACGGTACTCGTGTATGGCAGTTCATCGCCGACAAAACGGAACAGTTTTTCGCGCACGATTTCCGAGGCGAGGAATTTTTCGCTGCGGTCCGTGATGTCGTCCGGGCCAAAGATGGGCTGGTTTTCCGGCAGGAAACGCTTGATTTCGTTCTGCAAGCCTTCCAGCTGGAAATGCAGCTTGGCGGAGACGGGCACGATGGCGGCGAAGTCGCGCATGGCGGCGATCTTTTGCGCAAACGGCAACAATACAGCCTTATCCTTGACGCGGTCGGACTTGTTGATGACGAGGATGCATGGCACTTCCTTCGGCAGCAGATCCATCACTTGCTGGTCGGCCGGGCCGAAGGTGCCCGCCTCGATCACGTACAAAATCACGTCCGAGGAAATCAGTGTGTTCGTCACCGTCTTGTTCAGCGTCTTGTTCAGCGCGTTCGAATGACGCGTCTGGAAGCCGGGCGTGTCGACGTAGATGAATTGCGCGTCCGGCAGCGTCTGGATGCCCGTGATGCGGTGGCGCGTCGTTTGCGCCTTGCGCGAAGTGATGCTGACCTTCGCGCCGATCAGCACGTTCATCAGGGTCGATTTGCCCACGTTGGGGCGGCCCACGATGGCGATATAGCCGCAGCGGAAGTTGTCGGGCATTTTGGTGGCTGTCATGCTAGTGTCGATTCTGTTTAGTGTGAGCGGCGATCGCCGGGGCTGCTGGAGCTTGTGCGTCGTCGCTCTGGATGGTGGCAATGCCGGCCAGCTTGAGCTGGGCGGCGCGCGGTTTGGGCTTGCGGCTGGCGGCAGGCGACTTCAACAGTGCCTGCTCGGCCACGTCCAGCGCCAGTTTGGCGGCGGCTTGCTCACCGGCGCGGCGGCTTCCGCCACGGCCGTAGACCTGGATGTTCAATTTCGGCACCAGGCATTCGATCTCGAATTCCTGGCTGTGGGCGGCGCCATGGGTGGCCACCACGTTGTACTGTGGCAGCGAAATTTTCTTGCTTTGCAAAAATTCCTGCAGCAGGGTCTTGGCATCCTTGCCCAGGGTTTGCGGATCGACCGAGTCGAGGATGGGGATGTAGAACGCGCGGATCACCGTGCTGGCGGCATCGAAACCCGTGTCGAGGAAAATCGCGCCCAGCAAGGCTTCCAGCGTGTCGGCGAGGATCGATGGACGGCGGAAGCCGCCCGATTTCAGTTCGCCTTCGCCCAGGCGCAGGAATTGCGACAATTCCAGCTTTTGCGCGATTTCATACAGCGACTGCTGTTTCACCAGGTTGGCGCGCAGGCGCGACAAATCGCCCTCGTCGATGGTCTTGAAGCGTTCGTACAGGATGGAAGCGACCACGCAGTTGAGGATGGAGTCGCCGAGGAATTCCAGCCGCTCGTTATGCAAACTGCTGTGGCTACGATGCGTCAAGGCTTGCTGCAACAGGCCAGCATCCTGGAACGTATAGCCTAAACGGGTTTGCAATAGCTGAAGATTCATTATTGTTTCTGTGTCATCTGATTGATTCGGCTGGCCGCCGCGCGGGGGATCGGCGCGGCAGCCATGGGTATTACATGCAAGAAAGACTTAATGGATGCCGCCCACTCTTTTCGGGTTGCTGAAGTTCATCCATACGAGGAAAGCCTTGCCGACGATGTTTTCGTTCGGCACGAAGCCCCAGTAGCGGCTGTCCGCGCTATTGTCGCGGTTATCGCCCATCATGAAATAATTGCCTTGTGGCACTACACACGTAAAGCCGTCTTCGTTGTAGTTGCACGCCTCCTTGTGCGGGAAATCCTTGACTTCGCGCAAGTTCAACGTGGGAGCAGGCTCGTCGTTGAGGATGCGGTGGCTCACGCCCGTCAGGTTTTCTTCCAGCTGCTTGTGGTAGACCGTGCTTTCGTCATCGAGGTAGTCGTCCAGCGGCGTGTACTGCACTTCCTTGCCGTTGACCGTCAAACGCTTGTTTTCATAGGTGATTTTATCACCGGGCACACCGATCACGCGCTTGATATAGTCTTGCGACATATCTTTCGGGTACTTGAACACCATCACGTCGCCGCGCTGCGGATCGTTGACTTCAATGATGCGCTTGTTGACGATCGGCAAACGAATGCCATAGGTGAACTTGTTGACCAGGATCAAGTCACCGACCAGCAAGGTCGGCACCATCGAGCTCGACGGGATCTTGAACGGCTCGTACAAAAACGAACGCAGGCAGAACACCAGGGCGATGACGGGGAAGAAGCTGCCCGAATACTCGACCCAGGTCGGCTGGCGCAACAGCGCTGCCTCGATGGTGGCGCGGCTGCCGCCCGCATCGGACTTGATGCCCTCGGCGGCCAGCTTGGACTGGCGCGCATCGAACTCGGCCAGGGCAAGGTCGGCCGCCTTGCGGCGCTGCTTGGACAGATAAAACACATCCAGGCACCAGACCAGGCCCGTCAACACCATCAGCACGAACAGGATTAAAGCGAAATTTCCTAAAATCACTTGCAGGTTCATGTATTAACCGTCCACTTGTAAAATTGCCAGGAATGCTTCTTGCGGGATCTCCACGGAACCCACTTGCTTCATGCGTTTCTTACCCGCTTTTTGTTTTTCCAGCAATTTCTTCTTGCGGCTGATGTCGCCGCCATAGCACTTGGCCAAGACGTTCTTGCGCAAGGCTTTCACGTTCTCGCGCGAAATGATGTTCGCGCCGATGGTCGCCTGAATCGCTACGTCGAACATCTGGCGCGGGATCAGTTCGCGCATCTTGGCGGCCACCTGGCGGCCACGGTACTGGCTGTTCGAACGGTGGACGATGATGGCCAGCGCATCGACTTTTTCGCTGTTGATCAGCATGTCGACCTTGACCACGTCGGCCGCGCGGTATTCCTTGAACTCGTAATCCATCGAGGCATAGCCGCGCGACGTCGATTTCAGGCGGTCGAAGAAGTCCAGCACGATCTCGGCCATCGGCATTTCATACACGAGCTTGACCTGGCGGCCGTGGTAGCTCATGTCCATCTGGATGCCGCGCTTGCCGATACACAAGGTAATCACGGAGCCCACGTATTCCTGCGGCATGTACAGATTGACCGTGACGATAGGCTCGCGCACTTCCTCGATGCGCGACGGATCGGGCATCTTCGACGGATTGTCGACGTTGATCATGGTGCCGTCGCGCTGGATCACTTCGTACACGACGGTAGGCGCCGTGGTGATCAGGTCCATGTCGAATTCGCGCTCGAGGCGTTCCTGCACGATTTCCATGTGCAGCAAGCCCAGGAAGCCGCAGCGGAAGCCGAAGCCCAGCGCCTGCGACACTTCCGGCTCGTACATCAGGGCAGCGTCGTTCAGTTTCAGCTTTTCCAGCGAGTCGCGCAGCGCGTCGTACTGGTTCGCTTCCACCGGGAACAGGCCGGCGAACACTTGCGGCTGCACTTCCTTGAAGCCAGGCAATGGCGCGGCGGCAGGACGGTTGGCCAGGGTGACCGTATCGCCCACTTTCGCCGCCTTCAATTCCTTAATGCCGGCGATGATGAAGCCCACCTGGCCAGCGGAGAGTTGCGGCAAGGATTGCGAACGGGGCGAAAAGACGCCGATGTCTTCCACCAGCTGCACCGAATCGGTGGCCATCAGGCGGATCTTGTCTTTCGGCTTCAGGGTGCCGTTGATCACGCGCACCAGCATGACCACGCCCACATAGGCGTCATACCAGGAGTCGACGATCAGCGCCTGCAGCGGCGCATCGGGGTCGCCCTTCGGCGGCGGCACCTTGACGATCAGTTGCTCGAGCACGTCCAGCACGCCGAAGCCCGTCTTGGCCGAGCAATGCACGGCGTCGCCCGCGTCGATGCCGATCACGTCTTCGATCTCGGCAATGGCGCTCGGAGGATCCGCGTTCGGCAAGTCGATCTTGTTCAGCACGGGCACCACTTCCACGCCCAGGTCCAGCGCCGTGTAGCAGTTGGCCACGGTTTGCGCTTCCACGCCTTGCGATGCGTCAACCACCAGCAGCGCGCCTTCGCAAGCCGACAGCGAGCGCGACACTTCATAGCTGAAGTCGACGTGGCCCGGCGTATCGATCAGGTTCAGGTTGTAGATCTGGCCATCGCGCGCCTTGTAGTGCAGGGCCGCCGTTTGCGCCTTGATGGTAATGCCGCGCTCGCGCTCCAGATCCATCGAATCGAGCACCTGCGCCTCCATCTCGCGGTCGGACAAGCCGCCGCACAATTGAATGATGCGGTCAGCCAGGGTCGATTTACCGTGGTCAATATGGGCGATGATGGAGAAATTGCGTATGTTGTTCATTAACTAATATAAGTGCGAAGTTGACGACACTGCTTTAACAGGAATCAGGGGGATCATGTCCGGGCCAAACAGGGCCAAAACCAGGCGCCCCACTCATGATGAAAAAAGCGCTCCGAGCAGGACATCTGCATGCCCAGGCGAGCGCTTTTGAAGCGACAGAAGCTGCTGCCTCGGACAGTAGCTTTTTCGACCTCCCCATTTTACCGGATTTCAGAGCGGAAAGCCCGTCTTATGAGGCCGGCACCGGGCCAAGCCCACATTTTCGGCTGATTTCAGCACCAGAATGGTGCAATGCAGTGTCAATATTGACAGTTAAGCTACACCAGGCAGCGCCGCACGGCCGCTTCGTCGAGAAAATAATGACAGAGTTCGGGCTGCGCCAGGTCGGCAAACAGCACCGGCACCAGCTCGTCGAAACGGGCCAGCAGCGTGGCATCGGGCGAGGCGTCGATATCGATCACGTCCACCGTGAACGGTTTTTCAGGCGGCTGCAGCAGGAGCAAGCCATCGAGCATGTCCTGGCATAAATGGCAATAACTGCGGGAATAGAGGGTGAAGTGCATGAAGAAAAGGGAAAGGCATCCCGGCGGGAGCCGGGATGCAGGTGAATCAAAAACTTACTTGGCCGACGGGCGCAGCGAAACGAATTGCGCCACGTCGCCGCGGCGCACCAGCACGGCCGACGATTTCTTCGGATCGAGCTTGGCCACCAGGGCATTGAATTGCTTGGCATCTTTCACGGCAACGTTGTTCAATTGCAATATCACGTCGCCAGGCTGCAGGCCGGCCTGGGCCGCCACGCCATCCGCATCCTCGACCAGCACGCCCGCGTCGATCTTCAATTCCTGCTTCTTCGCGGCCGGCACGTCGCTGACCTTCAAGCCCAGTGCATTGACGGCTTGCGCTTCCGGCTCCTTGGCGCCCTTCTTCGCCGTTTTCTCGCTTTCCAGCTCGACGACGGTGACGGGAATATCCTGCTGCGCCCCCTTGCGCCAGACGGTGACCGTGGACTTGCCATTGACGGCGGCGCCGCCTACCAGGCGCGGCAGGTCGGACGAACGCTCGATCGCAGCGCCATTGAATTTCAGGATGATGTCGCCCGGCTTGATGCCCGCCTTGTCGGCCGGACCGCCCGGCTCCACCATCGACACTTGCGCGCCCTTGGCGTTCGGCAAGCCCAGCGATTCCGCCACGTCCTTGCTCACTTCGCCGATCTGCACGCCGATGCGCCCGCGCACCACCTTGCCCGTCTTTTTCAGCTGCTCGCCCACGCGCATGGCTTCATCGATGGGCACGGCAAACGAAATGCCGTTGTAGGCGCCGGACAGGGTGGCGATCTGCGAATTGATGCCGATCACTTCGCCGCGCATATTGATCAAGGGACCGCCCGAGTTGCCGGGGTTGACGGCCACGTCGCTCTGAATCAGCGGCAAGTAGTCGCCCGTATCGCGCGATTTGGCGGAAATGATGCCGGCCGTCACCGTGTTTTCCAGGTTGAATGGCGAGCCGATGGCGATCACCCACTCGCCCACGCGGATCTTGTTCGAGTCGCCGATGGTCAGGCGCGGCAGGTTGGCGCCTTCGATCTTCAGCAGGGCCACGTCGGTGCGGGCGTCAGCGCCGATCACCTTGGCCTTGAACTCGCGCTTGTCCGTCAGGGTCACGTAGACTTCATCGGCGCCATCGACCACGTGGGCATTGCTGAGCACGTAGCCATCGGCCGAAATGATGAAGCCGGAACCGACACCGCGCTGCACTTCCTGTTCCTGCGGCACGGCACGTCGGCCGCCGCGCGGCGCCTGCTGGCGCGGCGTCGGCATGGCGCCGCCGAAGAAGCGGCGCAGGAATTCCTGCATTTCCTGCTCATCCTGGCCGCCCGCGCCGGGCGCAGCCATCTTCAGGCGCTCGGTGGTGCGGATATTCACGACGGCCGGGCCGACGGCGTCGACCAGATCCGAGAAATCAGGCAGTTTCACTGCCGCCACGGCGGCCTGCGCCTGTGGCGCCAGCCCCAGCATGGTGGGAGCCAGAAACACGCCAGCCGTACCGAACAATAAAGCGGAAAGTGTCTTCACTGAAAACGACTTGCTGGCGGCACACATGTTTTTTTTCATGGAAAGGATCTTTTCGAGTATGTAAACGGATCAAAACGCGGACAGGCGATTGCCTGCGTGCATGATTGGCCGTCATGACGGCATCCCAGGGGCAAACACACCTGGCTGCGCGCATGGCCAACAAAGCAACAATATATCGCAAAAGCAAGATATTGCCTGCACACAGTGTCAATCGTACCGAAGTCCAGTGTCAAGAGGGCGACAGGAACGTTAAGCCTGGCATAAGTTGGTGCAGCGCTAGCGTTGCGCCAGCGGTCCCGCCTCCAGCGGCTCGGCCGCGCCCGGCGGCACGATGGCTGCGGACAGCGGGGGCAGCGGCTCCGCATGGGCAACCGGCCCGTCAGGCGTCGCCTCGGCGGCCAGGCGGCCGGCCAGGCGCGCGTCGAATTCGGCGCTCAATGCATGGCCGCAATGCTCCGAGCGCAGCACGTCGCCGATGAGGCGATAGGCATCCCAGGCCTGGCGTCCCTCATCCGTGTCGAGGGCCGCAAAAGCCAGTTCGAGTTCGCTCGCCGCCAGCTCGCCATCGGCCAGCGCGGAAATAGTCTCGTGCAATCGTGTGTGCGTATCCATGATGGGTCCTGCCATTTCAAGAGAATCGGTGCGGAAACCGGACGCAGCCATGCCAACCTCATACTCTCCAGATTACCAGCGCTTGTCAATCGGCATGTCCAACAAGGGCTTCAATTTCTCCGCAATCACTTCGCGCGCGCGGAAAATGCGGCTGCGCACGGTGCCGATGGGACACGCCATGATCTCCGATATCTCTTCGTAGCTGAGGCCCTCGATCTCGCGCAGCACGATGGCCGTGCGCAACTCGAGGGGCAGCACATCCATGGCCGCATTGACGGTGGCCGCAATCTGCTTGCTGGCCAGCACCGATTCGGGCGTATTGTTGTCGCGCAATTTATTGCCGTCATCGAAGGATTCCGCCTGCTCGGCGTCGGCATCGCTGGACGTGGCCGCGCGCCGCCCCTGCGTAACGAGATAATTCTTGGCCGTATTGATGCCGATGCGATACAACCAGGTATAAAAGGCGGCATCGCCGCGAAAATGGCGCAGCGCCCGGTATGCCTTGATAAAGGTTTCCTGCACCACATCTTCGGCCTCCGCCGGATCATGCACAAGGCGCGACACCAGGCGCATCAAGCGGCGCTGATATTTCGATACCAGCACATCGAATGCCCGTTTGTCGCCCGCCTGCACCCGCTCGACCAGCAACTGATCATACTCGCGCTCTGTCCTCACGCCCAATGTCCCTGTAGTCATGCAGCGTGGGCGCCTGTATGGATATAGAGTTGGCCCGCTGCAAGAAGTTCAGTGTTCGCCCCACTTTTATTCTTCCCTCTTCCGCGCCGCGATAGCCCGGCAAGCCACGGCCAGCGGGCGAAAGGCGGCGCAGCTCTTGCCACGCTGCACCAGCAACTGCGTGCGCCGCCCGGCGGCATCGGCCAGGCACAGCACCAGCAGCGACGGCCACAAGGTCGAGCCCGGCAACAGGCGCAGCTCCGGCGCCGTCAGGGGCTGCCGCATGGCCGGCGGCACCCGCTCGCTGGCGCCCGTCCCTGGCGCCCCGCCATGCTCCAGATATACCGCCAGCCGCAACTGGCCGACCGGCGAAATATCAAGCGCCTGCGGCTTTCTGCGCCTGCGCAGCAAAGCCAGCAAAAACACGCCGCCTGCCGCACTCAGCAACGCGGCTGGCCAGCCCAGCGCATAGCCGCCCACCAGTTGGCCAGGCACCGCCGCGGCACGCCACGCGCCGCTCAAGGGCCAGGCGGCGAGCAGGGCGCACAGTCCCAGCACCGCTTGCAGCAGGCGCAAACAGACAGGCGTGCGAATAACAGCCGCTACCGCGATCGACATACTTCATGGGAAAAAAAAGGCGCGCCGGCAACATGCCGGGCAAATTCAGGCGCCAACGAACGTTGGCGCCGAATCAGCGCTCACTACGGTTTGACCGTAGCGAGCGCTTGAAAGTTCCTGCTTATTTCGCTTTACCGAAAATCAGCGTGCCATTCGTTCCGCCGAAGCCGAACGAATTCTTCACTGCATAATCGATCTTCATATCACGCGCCGTGTTGGCACAGAAATCAAGATCGCAAGCAGGATCCTGGTTGAAGATGTTGATGGTCGGTGGCGACACCTGATGGTGCAATGCCAGGACCGTAAACACCGCTTCCAGACCGCCCGCGCCGCCCAGCAAATGGCCCGTCATCGACTTGGTCGAGTTGACGACCAGATTCCTGGCGTGCTCGCCGAAGGTGCGCTTGATGCCCATCACTTCCGCCACGTCGCCTTGCGGGGTCGACGTGCCGTGCGCGTTCAGGTACTGGATCTGATCCGCGTTCAAGCCGGCGTTGTTGAGGGCCGCGATCACCGATTTGCTGCCGCCGCTGCCATCTTCCAACGGCGAGGTCATGTGATAAGCATCTGCGCTCATCCCGAAACCATGCACTTCGGCATAGATCTTGGCACCACGGGCTACCGCGTGCTCGTACTCTTCCAGCACCATGACGCCAGCGCCCTCGCCCAGCACGAAGCCGTCGCGGTCGGCATCCCACGGACGCGATGCCGTTGCCGGATCGTCGTTGCGGGTCGACAAGGCGCGTGCCGAGGCGAAACCGCCCAGGCCCAGCGGCGACACGGTCGATTCGGCACCACCGGCGATCATGACGTCGGCATCGCCGTACTCGATCATGCGCGCTGCGGCACCGATGCTGTGCAAACCGGTGGTACACGCCGTCACGATCGCCAGGTTCGGGCCCTTCAGACCATATTTGATCGAAAGGTTGCCAGAGATCATGTTAATGATCGAGGCAGGCACGAAAAATGGCGAGATACGGCGCGGACCGCGCTTTTCGTACTCGGACTTGGTTTCCTCGATCAGCGGCAGGCCGCCGATACCGGAACCGATGATCACGCCGATGCGCTCGGCGTTTTCCTCGGTCACTTCCAGGCCGGAGTCCTGCATCGCCTGGATGCCCGCAGCCATGCCGTAATGGATAAAGGTATCCATATGGCGGGCTTCCTTACCGGAGATGTACTCTTCGATATTGAAGCCTTTGACTTCACCGGCAAAATGCGTGGTGAATGGCTGTGCATCGAATTTGGTAATCGTGGCAATGCCGGATTTACCTTCGACGATTGCGCCCCACGCCTCGGCAATAGTATTGCCGACAGGTGAAACGCAGCCCAGGCCGGTGACAACAACACGACGGTTTTTAGAACGGCTCAAGCGATTCTCCTGAAGTCGGTCAGACAGGCTTAGGCCTTGACGTGTGCGGTGGCGTAGTCGATCGCCTGTTGCACGGTGGTGATTTTTTCAGCTTGTTCGTCAGGGATTTCCATTTCGAATTCGTCTTCCAGGGCCATCACCAGTTCCACGGTGTCCAGGGAATCGGCGCCCAGGTCGTCGACGAAGGAGGATTCGATTTTGATGTCTGCTTCTGCAACGCCCAGTTGCTCAGCGACGATTTTCTTAACGCGTTGTTCGATATCCGACATGTTATGGCTCCAAAGTGTGTGTTACGGAAAGTGCGCGCATTTTATCAGGTTTGCGCGTCCGAATACTAATTTCGGTGTCTGCTGCTAATTCGACCGAAGCTGCTGCTAAAAGATGCGATTATAGACAAAAACGACCGTTGAATCATGCCACAAACGCCCGCCCCGTCTACCTTTCACATCAATTCATGTACATTCCGCCGTTCACGTGCAGGGTCGTGCCCGTGATATACGCCGCTTGCGGCGAGGCCAGAAAGGCCACCGCCGACGCCACGTCTTCCGGCTTGCCCAGGCGGGACAGGGGAATTTGCGTCAACAGGGCCGCGTGCTGCTCTTCGCTCAGGGCCTTGGTCATGTCGGTATCGATGAAGCCCGGGGCGATGCAGTTCACGGTAATGTTGCGGCTGCCGATTTCGCGCGCCAGCGCGCGGCTCATGCCTTCCACGCCGGCCTTGGCCGCCGCGTAATTCATCTGCCCCGGATTGCCCGACGACGCCACCACCGACGTGATGTTAATAATACGCCCGGCTTTGGCTTTCATCATGCCACGCAGTACCGCGCGCGACAGGCGCCCGACGGCCGACAGGTTCGTCGAAATCACGCTGTCCCACTCTTCATCCTTCATGCGCATGGCCAGCTGGTCTTGCGTGATGCCCGCATTGTTGACCAGGATCGACAGGCTGCCGTAGGTTTTCTGCACTTCGTCGACGACGGCAGCGCAGCGCGCCGCATCGGTCACGTTCAGGACCAGGCCCTTGCCCGCCACGCCTTCGGCGGCCAGGTAATCGGTGATCGCTTGCGCGCCGCTTTCCGAGGTGGCGGTGCCGACCACGGTGGCACCCTGCTTGCCCAGTTCGGTGGCGATGGCGCGGCCGATGCCGCGCGAGGCGCCCGTGACCAGCACGACTTGATTTGCTAAATTCATGAGTATCCTTAAAGATGGCTGACGGCAGCCACAACTGCACTGCCGTTTGCTGTTTATTTGAGCTGCGTCAAAATACGTTCCAGCGAGGCCTGGTCGACGATGGCGTCGCCCACCAGCACGGGGTCGATGCGCTTGGCCAGGCCCATCAGGACCTTGCCCGGACCGCATTCGATCACTTGCGTGATGCCATCCGCAGCAACCTTTTGCATGGTTTCCACCCAGCGCACTGGGCTGGCTGCCTGGCGCACGAGCGCATCCTTGATGCCGGCGACATCATTGACGATGGCCACGTCGACGTTGTTGATCAGGGCGATCTGCGGCGCGGCGAACGTCAGGCCGGCCATGTACTCGCGCAAACGGTCCGAAGCCGGCTTCAGCAGCGACGAGTGGAATGGCGCCGAGACGGGCAGCTTCATGGCGCGCTTGGCGCCCTTGGCCTTGGCCAGCTCGCAGGCGCGCTCGACGGCGGCCGTGTGGCCGGCGATGACCACTTGCGCTGGCGCATTGAAATTGACGGGCTCGACCACCAGGGCCGGGTTTTCCGCCGCCGCTTCCGCACAGGCGGCGCGTACGTCGTCGTCCGACAGGCCCAGCACGACAGCCATCGTGCCCTGCCCTACCGGTACGGCTTCCTGCATCGCTTGCGCGCGGAAACGCACGAGCGGCACGGCATCCTTGAACGAGATCACGCCGGCGGCGACCAGCGCCGAGTATTCACCGAGGCTGTGACCGGCCACGACCGTCGGCACGGGGCCGCCCGCTGCCAGCCAGGCACGGTAGAAGGCCACGGCGGCCGTCAGCATCACCGGTTGCGTGTTGGTGGTCAGGTCCAGCTCTTCCTTCGGACCTTCGGCGATCAGTTTGCCCAGGTCGCATTGCAGGGCGTCCGACGCTTCGGCGACGGTCTGCGCCACCACGGGGTTGCCGGCGAAACCGTCGAGCATCGCAATCGCTTGCGAGCCTTGGCCTGGGAAAACAAATGCAAATTGTGTCATGGTGACTCCGTTTTTTTAATAGTATTGCGGGATTACATGCGCGCCAGCACGGCGCCCCAGGTAAAGCCGCCGCCCACGCCTTCCATCATGACGTTGTCGCCCTTTTTTACCCGGCCATCGCGCACGGCGATGTCGAGCGCCAGCGGGATCGAGGCGGCCGAGGTGTTGCCATGCTGGTCGACGGTGACGACCATCTTGTCCAGTGGCAAGCCGAGTTTCTTTGCCGTGCTGTTCATGATGCGGATGTTCGCCTGGTGCGGGATCAGCCAGTCGATCTGGTCCGACGTCATGTTGGCGTGTTCGAGGGCTTCGTGCGCGACCTTTTCCAGCACGGACACGGCCAGCTTGAACACGGCCGGGCCATCCATGTACAGGAAGGCACTGCCGGCCAGCGCGCCGCCGGCCAGGCTGCCCGGCACGCTGAGGATGTCCGAATGGCGGCCGTCCGCGTGCAGCTTGGTGGCCAGGATGCCCGGCTCTTTCGACGCCGTCATGACGATGGCGCCGGCGCCGTCGCCGAACAGCACGCAGGTGCCGCGGTCGTCGAAATTGAGGATGCGCGAAAACACTTCGGCGCCGATCACCAGCACGTTCTTGTGCATGCCCGACTGGATGAAACTGTCGGCCGTGGCGACCGCATACACGAAACCGCTGCAGACGGCTTGCACGTCGACGGCGGCGCAGTTGTTCGTGATGCCCAGCTTGTTTTGCACGATGCAGGCCGTGCTGGGGAAGCTGCCGAAGAAGTCGGGGGTCGAGCTGGCGACGATGATCAGGTCCAGGTCGTTGCCGTTCAGGCCAGCCATTTCCAGGGCCTTTTTGGCCGCTTCCACGCCCAGGTCCGAGGAATTTTGCGACGGCGCCGCGTAATGGCGCGCCGAAATGCCGCTGCGCGAGACGATCCACTCATCCGACGTCTCGATGCCCTTGGCGGCGAGCTGTTCGGTCAAATCCTGGTTCGTGACGCGCTTCTCCGGCAAGTAGCTGCCGGTACCGATAATTTTGCTGTAAGTTTTGCTAAAAACAGTCATGCAAATACCCGTCCACTAAATGGTAGAGCTTGTTGATGTAGGTTCGTCCGGTACTGGCGTGCGCGGCATCAGCTCGGCGATCAGGCTGGCCAGGTGCGCTTGCACGTCATTTTTTGCCGCATCAAAGGCGCGGCGCAAGGCCCATTCGAAGGAATAGGCATCGGCGCTGCCGTGGCTCTTGAAGACGAGGCCACGCAAGCCCAGCAGGCTGGCGCCGTTGTAACGCGAGGGATTCAAGCGGTTGCCGATGGCTTTCAAGGCACCGCGGGCGATCAGCGCGCCCAGCATGGTCAGCGGATTGCGCTTGAATTCGGAAGTGAGCACGTCTTTCACCAGGCGCGCCAGGCCCTCGATGGCTTTCAGGGTGACGTTGCCGACAAAACCGTCGCAGACGACGATATCGGTCGTGCCCTTGAAGATATCATTGCCTTCCACGTTGCCGTAGAAGTTCAGCGCGCCACGCTCGTGGTCGGCCTGCAGCAGCTTCGAGGTGAGTTTCACCACTTCATTGCCCTTGATATCTTCCGTGCCCACGTTCAGCAAGCCGATCGTCGGGCGTTCGATGCCTTCCATGGCGGAAACCAGCACGGAACCCATGATGGCGAACTGGTGCAAGTGATGCGGTTCGCAATCGACGTTGGCGCCCAGATCCAGCATGTAGGTAGGACCGTTCTTTTGATTCGGCAAGATGCTGCAGATGGCCGGGCGGTCGACGCCGGACATGGTTTTCAATACATAGCGCGACACGGCCATCAGGGCTGCCGTATTACCGGCGGAAACGGAGGCTTGCGCCGCGCCGCTCTTGACCTGTTCGATGGCCACGCGCATGGAGGAATCCTTCTTGCGGCGCAGGGCCACTTCCAGGGGATCGTCCATGGTAACTTGTTCGGAGGCATGCAATACCGACAGGCGCGGATGCGTGTCGGCTTTATGTTTTTTCAGTTCGGCACGGATCACGTCTTCCAATCCAACAAGGATCAGTTCGGCTTCAGGCTCATGTTTTACAAAGGAAATTGCTGCGGGGATAGTGACTGAGGGACCGTGATCTCCGCCCATGCAGTCGATAGAAATTTTGATTGTCATTTGTTTTGATTCAGTACCGCTGTGGGCTTGCGGCAAGATGTGAATCGGACTGGAGCATATGCAGGGCGCAGCATGTCATGCACCGCCTGAGCAAGCTTGATTCAAAATGACGGGTGCGCAAGATGAATTGCAGCCGATAAAAAAGAAGAAGCGGCGCCACGCCGAATAACCACGCAACACCGCTTTCATCTTACCCAACAAAAACGTCGATTACTCGTCGTTTTTGGTCTTCAACACTTTACGGCCACGATAGAAGCCGTTAGGGCTGATATGGTGACGCATGTGTGTTTCGCCGGTAACTGGCTCGACGCTCAATTGCGGCGCGACCAGGAAGTCGTGCGAACGGTGCATGCCGCGCTTGGAAGGGGTTTTCTTGTTCTGTTGAACTGCCATGATGACTCCTAATACATAAGTTCTAAAATTTTAGCACAATCGATTAGCAAATACATGCGAATCGAGTATCCCAGCGGCAAAGACTACCCGAAAACAGTCCGTACCGACATCGTTTATTACAATTACATTTCACTACACTTGCCATACTCGATTACTACACGCGTTTGACACGTTCTTTAAGCGGAACCTCACAAACCTACGGTTTTTGAGGCCCCCTACAAATACCACTACTACTTAACTTAATCTCTTAACTTATTCTGGCTTCAAGTCTTTCAGTGCCGCGAACGGCGACTTCTTTTCAGTCTTGAGAGCATCGAGTTGCGCCGTATCGGGGCAGACATCGTGTTTGGGTACCTGCGGCAGGGCCAGCAAGGCTTCATCTTCGATCAGGGCCGCGGCATCCATGCTGCGGCTGCCGACGATCACGTCGATCGATTCATCGTTGATGATTTCTTCGATCTCGTCCGCGTGCTCGTCATCCTTGCCCAGCATCAGAACAGTCGAAGAATCAATTACGTAAGCATACGGAGTCAGGCAGCGCTGGCAAACCAGCTGAACGGTGCCGTTGACCGACAAGGTCAGTTGTGGGTAGCCCAGCTTGCTGGTGCCGCCGACGATCTTCCAGGCGATGTCGCCGGAAGCATCTGCACAATCCTTGGTCAACCGGGTCATTTCAGCGACAGGAGTTACACCCTCGCGGCTCCCGCTGATACGACAAAAATCAAAGGCGTCGATCACAAAAGCATTCATTGGTAGAAAATTTCCCCGGAAAACCTGCGATAATAACAGGGTTTTTAGCACCGAGTCAAAGCCTAAGCATCTTTTTTGACGCAATCATTGCCATCAACATGACAACTTCATCAACACCGTCATGCCGCATGGAGCCTCAGTTATGGACTCCGCGCCCGGGAATTTGCGTGAAATTCCACTGACATCGACCAGCGCGGCCATGCCGGCCGCCATCTACTACCGAATGATACCAACTTCCGCCCCATTGCGCTTGATTCTTGCATCGAGTTCGACCTACCGCAAGGAATTGCTGGAACGCCTGCGCCTGCCTTTCGAGGTGGCCGTGCCCGATCTCGACGAAAGCCCCCTGCCAGGCGAAAGCCCCAGCGCCACGGCCCTGCGCCTGGCCCAGGCCAAGGCGCAGGCCGTGCTCGACCGCTATCCTGGCAGCCTCGTCATCGGCTCAGACCAGGTCGCCACCCTGGACGGCGCACAGATCGGCAAGCCCGGCAACCATGACTATGCCTTGCTGCAACTGCAAACCATGCGTGGGCGCCAGACCGTGTTCCACACGGCACTATGCCTGCTGGATGGCCGCCAGGCGTTGCCTGTGGCGCAAGTGGAAGATGTGCAAACCCTCGTCACCGTGCGCGACTTGCCCGATGCCGAACTGGACGCCTACCTGCGCATCGAGCAGCCGTATGATTGCGCCGGCAGCGCCAAGAACGAAGGCCTGGGCATCGCCCTGCTCGAACGCATCGACAGCACCGACCCGACCGCCCTCACCGGCTTGCCGCTGATCGCCCTCACCGGCATGCTGCGCAAGGCGGGCGTGGCGTTTTTCACCATTTAATTACCGACAAGAAGAATATGACCGGCACCCTGTACCTGATCCCCAACCACCTCGGCCTGTCCGATGGCGCCATCGACCCGCTGGCAAGCATCATTCCCGAGCAGGTGCGGCACCTCACCTCGCAGCTCGACTATTTCGTTGCGGAAAACGCCAAGACGGCGCGCGCCTTCCTGAAACTGATCGGCAACCAGCATCCGCTGGCCAAGCCCTTGCAGGAAATCACGATTTCCGAACTCAACGTCAATACCCCCGCGCAGGCGCTGGCCGGCTTGCTGGCACCGCTGCTGGCGGGACGCGATGCGGGCCTCGTGTCGGAGGCGGGCGTGCCCGCCGTGGCCGACCCCGGCGCCGACCTCGTGCGCCTGGCGCACCAGCACGGCATCAAAGTACGCCCGCTGGTGGGCCCGTCGTCGATCCTGCTGGCCGTGATGGCCAGCGGCTTGAACGGCCAGAGCTTCGCCTTCAACGGCTACCTGCCCACGGATGCGGCCCTGCGCGCCAAGCGCATCAAGGAACTGGAAAGCCGGTCACGCAATGAAAAGCAAACCCAGCTGTTCATCGAAACGCCGTACCGCAACGCCGCCATGCTCGAAGCGCTGGTAGCCCAATGCGCGCCATCGACCCTGATCTGCGTCGCCACCGACCTGAGCCTGGACTCGGAAAGCGTGCAAACGTGGAATGGCGCGCAGTGGAAGAAACAATTGGCCGCCGGCAAGGCACCTGACTTCCACAAGAAACCGACCGTGTTCTTGCTGCTGGGGCAGTAAACACAAACGCCACGGGCAATTACCCGTGGCGTTTTTTATTGCAGCACTAACCGAGGACGACTATACGCGCCGTGTACCGGTGTTCTTTTGGCCGCCTTTACCCGTTTCCAGCACAAACTTCGCGCCATCGTCGCGGCCCAATACTTTCACCAGGTACGGCATGACTTCGCGCAACATCGGCTCCAGTGTGTACGGCGGGTTCAAAATGAACATGCCGCTGCTGTGCAAGCCGAAACCGTCCGGCGACGGGGTATTCACCGTCAACGTCACGTGCAGCCAGTCCGAGCTGGGCAGCTGCTTGAGCTTGTCGGCGAACTGGCGCGATTCCATGCGCTGCAGCACCGGATACCAGACGGCGTACATGCCCGACGGGAAGCGCACGAGGGCGTCGGCCAGGGTATCCTTGACCTTGCGGTAATCCATCTTGTCTTCATACGGCGGGTCGATCAGCACCAGCGCGCGGCGCGATGGCGGCGGCAGCAGGGCCTTCAGGCTCTGGAAGCCGTCCGCCTTGGTGATGATGACGCGCTTGCCGCGCACGGTGGGACGCTCGCCCTGGGCCAGCGCATGCGCCTCGACCTTGCGGAAGTTGTCAGCCAGAATCTTTGCATCGGCAGGATGCAGCTCGAACAGGCGCAGACGGTCTTGCTCGCGGCTGACCTTGTCGGCGCAGTACGGCGAACCCGGGTAGTAGCGCATCTTGCCGCTCGGATTCATTTCCTTGATCAACTTCATGTACTCGGCCAGCGAGGCCGGCAAGTCCGTGCGGTCCCACAGGGGCGCGATACCCGTTTCGTACTCGGCATTTTTCGACGCATAACCGCCGTCGAGCGCATACACGCCCGCGCCGGAATGGGTATCGATATAACTATAGGCGGTATCTTTTTGATTCAGATATTGCAACAACTGAATCTGCACATAATGCTTCAACACATCGGCGTGATTACCCGCGTGAAAGGCGTGGCGGTAACTCAACATAAGCTGGCTAATTCCATAATAAAATATAAATAAAGGCGGGAGCGCTGACACCGGGCAGGGCATGAAAACAGACTGGAGGGGGTCAGGCTGCGGGGCCAGGAAACAGCATGGACCAGCGTAATCAGCGCGCAATTACCAGCATTATCCACCAGAAAGGTGTATTGCATCAAAAAACACCCATAAACAAGCTCATGCATTCTCGGGACCGAGGGGGCCGGGCGCGGTAGAATACGCGCATCGGGCGCCCCGCGCCCATCAGCCTACTAATATATACAGCCATGCACAGCCTGACCCTCACGACCGATAACCGCGCCGACGTCGCGGCAGCCCTGGCCGGCCCTCGCTGGACGGTGGCCTGCCTGTGCGCGCTGTGGTGCGGCACCTGCGGCAGCTACCGCGCCACGTTCGAGGAACTGGCCGCGCGCCACCCGGACACGCTGTTCGTCTGGATCGACATCGAAGACCAGGCCGACGTCGTGGGCGACCTCGACATCGACAACTTCCCCACCCTGCTGATCCAGCACGAGGACCAGGTCGCCTTCTTCGGCACGGTGCTGCCCGACGGCGGCCTGGCGCACCGCATGGTGAAGGCGCAGCAGGCGCTCAGCGCGGCAGAACTGGCGGCGCTGGCCGGCAGCACGCAGGAGCGGCGCGACTGGCAGCGCGACTGCAATCTGCGCCATCTGCTGGCCGCCACCCTGGCTTGATCATCATCAAGCCAGGCGCAGCGGCAGGCTGCGCAGCCGTTTCCCCGTCAGACTGAATACGGCGTTCGCCACGGCGGGCGCAATCGGCGGCGTACCGGGCTCGCCCACGCCTTCCGGATGTTCGGCGCTGGCGATGATGATGGTTTCCACCTCGGGCGTTTGCCCCATGCGCAGCACGGGATAGTCGTGGAAGTTGCTCTGCTCCACTTTGCCATCCTTGAAGGTGATCTCGCCGCCCAGCGCCGCCGACAGGCCGAACAGCACGGCCGACTCCATCTGCTGGGCGATGATGTTCGGATTGACGGCGATGCCGCAATCGATGGCGCACACCACGCGCTGCACGCGGATCTCGCCGTTTTCCACCGATACCTGCGCCACTTGCGCGACGATGCTGCCGAACGACTGGTGCAGGGCCACGCCGTGCGCATGGCCCGGCGGCGGGCTGCCCGCCCTATCCACCGCCGCGTCGAGCACGGCCAGGTGGCGCGGATGCTGCGCCAGCATGGCGCGGCGGAAGGCGATGCCGTCCTGCCCCGCCGCGTGCGCCAGTTCATCGATAAAACTTTCCTTGAAGAAAGCGTTGTGCGAATGCCCGACCGAGCGCCAGTAGCCGACGGGAACGGCACTGTCGGCGATCACGTGGGCGATGCGCTGGCTGGCGATTTCATACGGCATGTCGAATTCGCCTTCGGCCGTCGTCTTGTCCGGCCCCGCGCCGGGCAAGCCGAAATTGCGCTGCAGAAACTGATGCGTGATGGAGCCGCTGACGGATTTATTGTCCCAGGAAGCGATGCGGCCGTGCTCGTCCAGGCGTGCCGCAAAGCGGGCCAGCGCGGCGGGACGGTACATATCGTGTGCCGTGTCCTGTTCGCGCGTCCACACCAGTTGCACGGGCGCGCCATTGCACTGCAGCGCGATGGCCACGGCTTGCGCGATCATGTCCACTTCCAGGCGGCGGCCGAAACCGCCACCGAGCAGCAGCACCTCGATGCTGACATCCTTCGCGTCGACGCCGGCCACCTTCGCCGCCACGTCGACGGCGATGCCGGGCGCCTGCGTCGACACCCACAGCATCACCTTGCCATTGCTCACCTGCGCGGTGCAGTTGACGGGTTCCATGGCGGCGTGCGCGAGGAACGGCGCGCGGTACTCGGCCTTGACGCTGCGCAAGCCTTGCACGGCTTTACTCTCCACCTCGCCGCTGGCGTGGTAGGCATGGCCCGCTTCGCTATTCAACAGGCGGGCAAATTCCGCGTAGACGCCGGCGCTGGACAAGTTCGCTTGCGGCCCCGCCTTCCACTGCGTTGGCAAGGCCGCGGCCGCCTGTCTGGCGCGCCACCAGGTATCGGCCACCACGGCCGCGCACGAGGTGACCGATGTGCTGCGCTGGGGCAAGTGTTGCGTCAGGTCCAGCACCTTTTTGACGCCGGGCATGGCGAGCACGGGCGCCGCATCGAACGCGGCCAGGGTATCGCCCAGGCGCGGCGGCAGATGCAGGGCCGCATACAGCATGCCGGGCGGACGCGCATCGATGCCGAAACGCGCGCTGCCATTGACTTTGGACGGCGTGTCGCGGCGCGGCGCCGGCTGGCCGATCAGTTTGAAATCCTTGGGCGATTTCAGCACGGGCGCGCCCGGATCGATGGCGGCGGCGCGCTGCGCCAGGCTGGCATAGCTGGCGCGCCGGCCATCCGGGTGGATCACGGCACCGTTTTCCGTACGGCATTGCGCGGCCGGCACCTGCCACTGCGCGGCGGCGGCTTGCAGCAGCATGGCGCGCGCGGACGCACCGGCCTCGCGCATGGGACCCCAGCCATCCTTCATGCTCGACGAGCCGCCCGTGACGATCACGCCCAGTTCGCGCGCGGCCTTGGCCACCGTCCACTGCGCCAGCGCCTTCAAGCGGCCCTGCTCGTCCGGGTGGAACGGCAGGCTGTCCTTGAGCATGGCCACATTGCCGAAGATTTTATCCATGGGCGCCTGGATCAGTTTGACGCTACTCAAAGGCACGTCGAGTTCCTCGGCCACCAGCATGGGCAAGGCCGTATGCACGCCCTGCCCCATCTCGCTGCGCGGCATGGCCAGGGTCACCGTGCCATCCGCGCCTATGGCCAGCCAGCCGTTCAAGGCCACGGCGCCATCGTGCAGCGGCAGCGGCGCGCTGCCGTGCAGGCGCTGGCGCGGCGGCAGCACGCCCCAGCCCAGCACCAGGGCGCCCACGCCGGCCACGCCGAGACCGAGGCCGCCGAGCAGGAAACGGCGGCGCGACGTGGTTTTTTCTCCGGTCATGGGAACTCCCTTATTTGATTAGTCATCGATCCAGCGCTCCAGCATATCCTGTGCCAGCACCGGACGGCTATAAAAATAACCTTGCGCCAGCTTGCAGCCATGGCGCAGCAGGAAGGCGGCCTGCTCTTCCGTCTCCACGCCTTCGGCGATCACCGACAATTGCATGCTCTTGCCCAGCTGGATGATGGCAATCGCGATCGCCTCGTCGTTCACGTCCGTCGAGATATCCTTGATGAAGGAGCGGTCGATCTTCAGCGTTTGCACGGGCAGCTGCTTCAGATAGGCGAGCGAGGAATAGCCGGTGCCGAAGTCGTCGATGGCCAGGCCCACGCCGATGGCGTGCAAGTCGTTGATGAAGCCCAGGGCGTCGCCCGTGTTCATGATCACCGATTCCGTCACTTCCAGCTGCAGCCGGTGCGGCTCCAGGCCCGTTTCCTTCAAGATATCGGCCACCATGCCGGCGATGCTGCCCCGCTCGAACTGTTTGACCGAGAGATTCACGGCCATCTTTGGCACGTGCAAGCCCTGCGCCTGCCAGCGCATCATCTGGCGGCACGCTTCGTCGAGCACCCATTTGCCCAGCTGGTTGATGAAACCGCTGTCCTCGGCCAGCGGAATGAAGCGCACGGGCGGCACCAGGCCCAGTTCCGGGTGGTTCCAGCGCACCAGCGCCTCGACGCCGACCAGGCGGCCCGTGTCGATTTCCACCTGCGGCTGGTAATTGAGGAACATCTCGTTCTTTTCCAGCGAGCGGCGCAAGAAGGTTTCCAGGCGCAGGCGCTCGACACCCTCGCCCGTCATCGACGGCGCATAGAAGCGGTAGCCGTTGCGCCCGCGCGCCTTGGCCTGGTACATGGCCACGTCGGCATTGCGGATCAGCATGTTCAAGTCCAGCGCATCGTCCGGATACAGGCTGATGCCCACGCTGCAGGTGACGAACAATTCGTGGTCAGCCACCGTGAACGGCTGGTCGAACATGGTCATCAGCTTTTCCGCCACCTGCGTGGCGCCGTACTCGCCGTCTATGCCTTCGAGCAACACGATGAACTCGTCGCCGCCCAGGCGCGCCAGGGTGTCGCCTTCGCGCAGGCGGGCCGCCAACTGGCCGGCCACCTTTTGCAGCAATTCGTCGCCCACATGGTGGCCCAGGGTGTCGTTGACATTCTTGAAACGGTCGAGGTCGATGAACAGCACGGCCAGCTGCTCCTGCTCGCGCGCGGCGCGCAGCAGGGCGTGCTGCAGGCGGTCGTGGAACAGCAGGCGGTTCGGCAGCGCCGTCAGCGGGTCGTGGTGGGCCATGTGGTCGAGCTTTTCCTGCGACTGCTTGATCAGGGTGATGTCGCTGAACACGCCCACGTAATGGGTGGTGACGGCGCGCGTGTCGCGCACGGCGCTGATGGTCAGCCACTCGAGGTAGATTTCACCGTTCTTGCGCTGGTGCCAGACTTCGCCGCGCCAGAAGCCGCTGGCGATCAGCTCGTCCCACAGCGCCTGGTAGAACGCCGCGTCGTGGCACGCCGAGCGGTTCAGCGAGGAATGCCGGCCCAGCGCCTCCGCTTCGCTGTAGCCGGTGATCTGCGTAAACGCCGGGTTGACGGTGACGATGATGCCGTTCGCGTCGACCACCATCACGCCGTCGGCGATGTGTTCGAGCACGGTGGCCGACAGGCGCAGCTTTTCCTCGGCTTCCTTGCGCGCCGTGATGTCGGCATACACCCAGATGCTGCCTTCGTTGGGACGCAGCGGATCGAGTGCGCAGCCGCTGAGCAGCGCCCAGAACAGGCTGCCGTCGCGGCGCTGGTACTGGCGCTCTTCGCTGAAGTCGCCCCCCTGGGCCAGGGCCGGATACTGGCGCTCGCCCGCCTCTTCGAAATCATACGAGGAAGTGAAGACGATGGCGGTCGAATTGCCCATCATTTGACCTGGATCATAGCCGAACAGCTCCTCGCAGCGGCGGTTGACGGAAATGATGCGGCGGTGGCGCACGAACATCACGCCGAACATCACGTTGTCCAGAATCGCGCTCTGCTCCGTCAGCAGCGCCTCGATGCGCATCTCGTGGTGCTTGCGCTGGCTGATGTCGGCAATGATGCCGTCGACCCAGATGACGCCCTGCTCGCCCGCCTGAGGCTGGCCATTCTCGGCCACCCAGCGCTCGATGCCGAAAGCGTCGATGATGCGGTATTCCAGCGCATACGGCCGCACCTCGGCCACTGCCTGGCGCACGGCGCGGCGGTGCTCGCGGCGGTCTTCCGGGCAGATCAGGTCGGCCCAGGCGTGCGTGCTGCCGCGCATGAACTGGCGCGCCGAATAGCCGGAAATCTCTTCGATGGCATCGCTGACGAAATCGATGGGGCCGTCGGGCCGGTAGCGGAAGACGGCGCCCGGCACCTGCGTGACGATGGTGCGGAAACGTTCTTCGCGCTGGCCCACGTCCTCGAACAGCTGGCCGATGGCCGCGCGCATTTGCTCGAGCTGGGCCGTCAGGCGCCCCAGCTCGTCATTGCTGTGCGAGGCCAGGGGCGTATCGAAATCGCCGTGCGACAGGCGGTCGGAAAAGCGCGTCAGGCGGCGCAGGGGCTTGAGCAGGCGGCGGTTCAGGAACAGCACGATCAGCGCCATCGACACGGCCAGCTGCGCGCCCAGCACGAAAATGTAGGAGATCTGCTTTTCGCGCAGCTCCTGCTGGCTGCGCGCATCGTCCATCTCGACGACGACATGGCCGATGCGCTCGCCGCGCACGAGGATGTCGCGCTCGGCGCGGTACAGATTGCCCACGGGCCGCTGCGGCGCCTGCAGGCGGATGAATTCCGTATCGCCCTGCCCCAGCACCTTCACCAGCAGCACGGAGCGGTCGCGCATCACCGATTCGACCAGCGAATGGGCCGATTCCGCATTCATGTTCCACAGCGACTCCTGCATGCCCAGCGCCAGGATGTCGGCATTGCGCTGCAAGGCCTCGTTCAGGCTGGTGCGCGCAGACTGGCGTTCATGCACGCCGACCAGCACATAGCTGCCGAAGAGGGCGGGCACGACCAGGCCGCCAAACACCACCAGCAGCAGGGCGCCATAGATCGACGAGCCGTACAGCACACGCAGGCTGGTGCGCAGGCGCTGGTAAGGTGAATTAAACATGCGGCAACAGGGCAACAGGGATCAGGCGGGCGATCATCGAGCTTTACGGGGGAAACTGGGTGGACGGGGCGGGAAGAAACTTTTTCAGGAGCAATTATGCATGGAAAAAGCAGGAAAAGTCACCAATAAACACGCGCCAGCGGCGACGTCATGCCATATAGACAGGGCCGAAAAACCACACGCGCGCCGGCGCGCCCGGCCCGCGCCAGCAGAAAAGCGCGCAGCTTGCTATCATCGCGCCACTTTACCTAGAGGAACCACCATGACCTTCTCCATCTACTCCGCATCGATCCCCGTCTTCAAACAGATCCTGGGCAGCCTGGCCGCCATCCTGGACAAGGCGGAAACGCACGCGCAAGACAAGAAAATCGACCCGAACGCCCTGCTGCAATTCCGCCTGTTCCCGGACATGCTGCCGTTCGTGCGCCAGATCCAGATCGCCACCGACTTCGCCAAGGGCTGCGGCGCGCGCCTGGCCGGCGTGGCCGTGCCACCATATGAAGACAGCGAACAGAGCTTTGCAGAACTGAAAGCGCGCATCGTGAAAACCATCGCCTTCCTGGAAAGCCTGCCGCAAGCGGACATCGACGGCAGTGAAACGCGCGCCATCACCACCGGCAGCGGCGAAAAGACCAAGCACTTCACGGGCCAGACCTATCTGTTCCACTACGCGCTGCCGCACTTCTTCTTCCACGCGACGACTGCGTACGACATCCTGCGCCATAACGGCATCGAAGTCGGCAAGAAAGACTTTATTGGCAGTTACTGAGACGCATAAGCAAATCTACTGCGCGGCGCGCTTTGCGGCCTGCGATGCTCGCCGTACTTGAGTACGGCTGCGCTTCTTAGCCACAAATCATCGCCGCTCGCTACGATTTGCTTAAGCGTCGACGCTTTAGAGTAATACCGCTTGATATTGCTCTATTGCGTCGCTATTTAAGTATTCCGGCGCGGATACCCCTGCGCCAGGATGCGCACCCACACCACTTCCTTCTCTTCATCCGTCATCGACACCCAGTGGGCCACTTCCACCACGCTGCGGCCGCAGCCGCGGCAGATTTCATCGAAGGTCGTCGAGCACACGGCCACGCAGGGTGTGTCTGGACGCAGCGGCAATTCCTTGTCCGCCATCAAGACACCTTCGGCAAGCCGAGTTTTTCCCAGCCTTCGGTGCCCAGCGCTTCCAAAGTGGCAATATTCTTGTCGAAGATTTCCGACGCTTCCGGGAACGCCTCGACGGCGCGCTCGATGCTGTCTTCGCGCAGCAGGTGCAGGGTCGGGTACGGCGAACGGTTCGTGTAGTTGCTGATGTCGTCCTCGAACGTCTCGGCAAACTGGTAGTTCGGGTGGAAACTGGCCACCTGCAGTTCGCCGGCCAGGTGCATGTCTTCCACGGCCGCGTCGGCCACGTCGAGGAACTCGTTGTAGTCGAGGAAATCGTTCAGGGTATATGGATGGATCAGCAAGGTCGTGTCGATCTGCTCCGGGTCCGTGTCGGCCAAGATTTGCAGCTCGTCCATCAGCAGCGCCAGCAAATCTTCCGGGTTCTCAGACTCGCACACCACATAACGGATCTGCTTCTTGACGTGCACGGCCTTGGCGAACGGGCACAGGTTCAGGCCGATCACGGCCTTTTCCAGCCAGGCGACGGTATTGGCGATGATGACGGCGTTGTCGTCGTCGTGGCGCGGCGGGGTGTTCATATGCTTGACTCTCTATCAATAAGGCGGCCGGCAGCCGAATGGCCGGCCAAAGCCAAATTGTACGCACTCTTTGCGCAGTCTCATACCGGACGGCTGCCACGCTTGCGCCAGCCTCCCCGCCATGTATGCTATAACAGCGGCCGAATCACGCATCGGGCAAATTAAATTTGCAATAATGACAGCATTTGCGAATGGAAACTCAGCCGTTACCCGCTTATTGCCGCTTATTTCCTGTCATCATGCTGACATAATTCTTGACTCCGGCATGTGGATATACGTACACTCGCACCTGAATCATGGGTCTGTCCGATGTTTCTCCGACGACAACAATGGAACACTATGCACGAAAACTCCTTTAAATCTACCGTCCTGGCGGCGTTGGCCCTGGCGCTTGCGCCCGCCCTCAGCCAGGCGTACGAAGCCGGTGTTGAGAGCGATAACGCGCCAGTCGCCGCCGCCGCACCTGCCCTGATCCCGATGACCGCCCAGGTCACGGCGAAACTCCCCACCCTCGACAACCGCCTGCAAAAGACCGACCGCCTGCTGAAAAACCTCAGCGACAATTCCGATCCGCTGCGCGAAGCCGACGTCTGGGGCCGCATCCGCAGCGGCTATGCGATTCCCGACATCAACAACCAGCTGGTGGCCAACCACGTCAACTGGTACGCCACCCGCCCCGACTACATCGCCCGCACCACGGCGCGCGCCTCGCGCTACATCTTCCACGTGGTGCAGGAACTGGAAAAGCGCGGCATGCCGACGGAACTGGCCTTGCTGCCGTTCATCGAGTCCGCCTTCAACCCGCAAGCGTTCTCCAGCGCCAATGCGGCCGGCATGTGGCAATTCGTGCCCGCCACGGGGCGCGATTTCAACCTCAAGCAAAACATGTTCAAGGACGAGCGCCGCGGCGTGCTGGCCTCGACCGATGCGGCCCTGACGTATCTCCAGCGCCTGTATGACATGTTTGGCGACTGGCAACTGGCCCTGGCCGCCTACAACTGGGGCGAAGGCTCGGTGCAGCGCGCCATCAAGAAAAACCAGGCGCTGGGCAAGCCGACCGATTTCGAAAGCCTGGCCGACCTGATGCCGGCCGAAACGCGCAACTACGTGCCGAAATTGCAAGCGGTCAAGAACATCATCGCCAATCCGGCCCAGTTCGGCCTGACCCTGCCCGTGGTCGACAACCAGCCGTATTTCACGGCCATCGACAAGACCAGCGACATCGACATCACCGTCGCCGCCCAGCTGGCCGAACTGTCGATGGATGAATTCAAGGCCTTGAATCCGCAATTCAACCGCCCCGTCATCATCGGCGGCGAAAAGACGAAGATTCTGTTGCCACAGGAAAACGCTGCCAAGTTCACCACCAACCTGGCGCAATGGGGCCATGCCTTGTCGAGCTGGACCACGCACAAGATCACGAATGCGCGCGAACGCATCGAAACCCTGGCGTCGAAATTCGGCACCACGGCCGACGTGCTGCGCCAGGCCAACAACATTCCGCAGCGCACCAGCCTGCGCGCCGGCTCCACCATCCTCGTGCCGAAGACTTCGGCCACGATGAACAAGGACATCACCCAGGAAATCGCCGACAGCGCCACCATGCTGCTGGAAGCGGACCGTCCGGAACGGGCCGCCAAGGCACTGCGCCGCGCCGCCAAGGGCGGCAAGGCGCAAACGGCGCCAATTTCCCTGGTGAAACCGCGCATCCAGCGCGGCGGCGGCAACAGTCGCGCCAAGGCCCGTCACTGATCGCCTGATCTGTATAGAGCCACCTCGCCGGCCGCCACAGCTTTGCTGTCGCGGCCGGTTGCACATCCGCCTTACCCGCCCACCTACCCAGACAGGAGTCGTCATGGCTTTCTTGCAAGGCAAAAAAATCCTCATCACGGGCTTGCTGTCGAACCGTTCCATCGCCTATGGCATCGCCAAGGCTTGCCACCGCGAAGGCGCCACCCTCGCCTTCACCTATGTGGGCGAACGCTTCAAGGAGCGCATCACGGAGTTCGCGGCGGAATTCGGCAGCGAACTTGTGTTCGACTGCGACGTGTCCAGCGATGAACAGATCGCGGCCGTCTTCCGCGACCTGGCGCAGCACTGGGAACACCTCGATGGCCTGGTGCACGCCATCGGCTTCGCCCCGCGCGAGGCGATCGCCGGCGACTTCCTCGACGGCCTGTCGCGCGACAGCTTCCGCATCGCGCACGATATTTCCGCCTACAGCTTTCCCGCCATGGCCAAGGCCGCCCTGCCCCTGCTGCATCCGGGCGCTTCGGTGCTGACCCTGACTTACCTGGGCGCCGTGCGCGCCGTGCCCTACTACAACACCATGGGCCTGGCCAAGGCATCGCTGGAAGCGTCCGTGCGCTACCTGGCCGAATCGCTGGGCCCGCGCGGTATCCGCGCCAACGGCATCTCCGCCGGCCCCATCAAGACCCTGGCCGCCTCCGGCATCAAGGATTTCAGCAAACTGCTGGGCTTTGTGGCCGAGCACGCCCCGCTGCGCCGCAACGTCACCATCGAAGAGGTCGGCAACACGGCCGCCTTCCTGCTGTCCGACCTGGCTTCCGGCATCACGGGCGAGATTACCTACGTCGATGGCGGCTTTTCGCAAGTGATGGCCGTCAATCCCGAAGTAGAGTAATTGGCACCTGACCGACGTGGCGCAAGCGGCCCGGCAAATCAACCTGGCCAGGGAAACGCGACAGGCGCCGCCGCTGCCCGCCGACATCGTGGCCATGCTCCATTAAACGGAAGAAAACTACGTATTCTTACTGATTTCACATAGGAAACATGATCAAAACGTGGTAGGACTGTCGTTTCTTCCCATTTAGGCCGTGCAAAACGGCGGCAAATACGGTATAGTGTCGTTGTGCGCTGCAATATGTTTCCTTGAAGCGATGGCAACACCGCAGTCACCGCACTACAAACTTAGCAGCTTCGCAAGCCTTAGCGCATCCACAGGATGCCGCTTAATAAAGCCCTCCCGCCTTGTGTGTCGCACCTGACACCGTCCCGGCGCAAAGCTTTTGTGCCGAAATTTCTTTCTAGTTGAGTCATTTCGTTTTGGTTGGCGTTGCTATTTTGCGTTCTGCTTTTTGCAAGAACGCTGATTTTCACGAAAGAAAAAGAATGACATTTGAATCCTTAGGCCTGCATCCGTCCATCCTCGCCGCTCTGACCGAATCGGGCTACACCGCGCCAACCGCGGTACAGTCGCAAGCGATTCCAGCCGCGATCGAAGGCCGTGACCTGCTGGTCTCGTCGCAGACCGGTTCGGGCAAGACGGCAGCTTTCATGCTGCCATCGCTGCACAAACTGGCCAGCGCCGAACAAAGCGCCGCCGGCAAGACGCCGAACCAGGAAATGCAAGCATCGCGCGCCCGCGGCGAGCGTCCACGTTTCAAGGCTGCCCAGCCAAAAATGCTGGTGCTGACGCCAACGCGCGAACTGGCCCTGCAAGTAACGACCAACACCGACAAGTACAGCACCGGCATCCGCCGCATCAAGGCTGTGTCGATCCTGGGCGGCATGCCTTACCCTAAACAGATGCAATTGCTGGCCAAGAATCCCGAGATTCTGGTCGCTACCCCAGGCCGCCTGATCGACCACATGGATTCGGGCAAGATCGACTTCTCGCAACTGGAAATCCTGGTGCTGGACGAAGCCGACCGCATGCTGGACATGGGTTTCATCGACGACATCGAAAAGATCGTCGAAGCGACGCCGGAAGGCCGCCAGACCATGCTGTTCTCGGCAACGCTGGATGGCGTGGTCGGCAACATGGCGCGCCGCATCACGAAAAACCCGCTGGTCATCCAGGTGGCAAGCTCGAGCAACAAGCATGAAAACATCACGCAGCGCGTCCACTTCGTCGACGACCTGTCGCACAAGAATCGCCTGCTGGACCACCTGCTGCGCGACGAAACCTTGGACCAGGCTGTTGTGTTCACCGCCACCAAGCGTGACGCCGACACCATCGCCGACCGCCTGAACATCGCCGGTTTCTCGGCTGCCGCCTTGCACGGCGACATGCATCAGGGCGCGCGCAACCGCACCCTGGACGGCATGCGCCGCGGCCAGGTCAAGGTGCTGGTCGCCACCGACGTTGCCGCCCGCGGTATCGACGTGCCAACGATCACCCACGTGTTCAACTACGATCTGCCGAAGTTCCCGGAAGACTACGTCCACCGCATCGGCCGTACCGGCCGCGCTGGCCGCAATGGCCTGGCCATCTCGCTGGTGAACCACGCTGAAGGCATGAACGTCAAGCGCATCGAACGCTTCACCAAGCAATTGATCCCGGTCAATGTCATCGAAGGTTTCGAACCGAAGAAAACGGCATCGGCACCACGTTCGAGCGCCCGTCCAGGCGGCTGGAAACCAGGCGACAACCGTGGCGGCGCGAAGCCAGGCCAGCGCACGTTCAGCAAGCCGGGCGCACCGCGTAAAGACGGCGCTCCTAGCACCGGCGGCGGCTACAAGGGTTCCAACCCGCGCAGCACCGACGGCGCACGCCGCAGCTACGGCGACCGTTAATCACGGCGCCATGCCGCCAAAGGGCGGCAAGCAATAAAAAACGGCCACCAGATCGCTCTGGCGGCCGTTTTTTTATGCCCGCAACGCTTTATTTCTTCGACACCTTCTGGCGCGACAGCTTGCGCAGCTTGGCCTGCTCGAAGCGCACCTGCTGCTCCGGCGTTTCCAGCGCCAGCGGCGGCACGGCCACGGGCTTGCGGTTGGCGTCCACGGCCACCATGGTGAAATAGCAGCTGTTGGCGTGGCGCACCAGGCGCTGCTGGATGTTTTCCGTCACCACGCGGATGCCCACTTCCATCGACGTCGTGCCCGTGTAGTTGATCGAGGCCAGGAACGTCACCAGTTCGCCCACGTGGATAGGCTGCAGGAACATCACCTGGTCCACCGACAGGGTCACCACATAGCTGCCCGAATAGCGGCTGGCGCAGGCGTAGGCGACGCTGTCGAGGTATTTCAGGATGGTGCCGCCGTGCACGTTGCCGGAAAAGTTGGCCATATCGGGCGTCATCAGGACCGTCATCGTCAGTTCGTGGGCCGACCAGTTCATCGCGCTGTCCAAAGTGTTCTCCAAGGGGAAATAATAGGGGGATGTGAAAACCGGCCCCAGGGGCCGGTTGCCGGGACAGGCTGTTACAGTCCCAGGGTATCGATATCGGCCAGCGAGTCGCGGCCCTTGTCGGAAATGTCGTGACCCTCGCCTTCGGCGCGCGCCACGATGTGGGCTTTCTTGCCCAGGAAATAGGCCACGTCCGTATCCAGCTTGGTCAGCGGATCGGCGGCCACGGCGCGCAGCCCCATGATGCAGCGGCGCAGGAACAGCAGTTGTTGTGCCTTATCCGTGATGGACAGACGGCCGTCGCGTGCATAGCTGAGCAGCTTCAGGCCGGACAGGCGCTTGGCATTGCGGGCAACGCAAGCACTGGGGCGCTCGGTCTTGATGCCGCGTGCAACTTGCTCCAGCGCGTCATATTCATCGGTTGTTAATTTCTCGTTCTTCATTACTTTTCCATAAAAGGCCAGGTGTTCGGCCCCCATGGTACGCGCCCCGCTGCGCATCGGCAACAGGCAACGTGATTCAGTCGCCGCCCGCCACACGGACGGCGTGCTGAAAAGGCGCGTGGAGTGCGCTTATTTGTAGGTGCGCAGCAGCAACCACGCCAGGCCGCAACCGGCCACGGCACCCGCCAGGGCCAGCGCCGCGAGGTTCTTGCTGGTGATCACAGGGCGACGGCCCAAGTAGATTTTGTTATGCAAGGAATTGCCCATGATGGTCTCCTGTACAAGAATTTTTATGATGTCTCATTATAAGAACAGAATCGTGACGGCCGCATGACACACAGCAGTTAGCGCTTGATTTGTATCCACTCGGCAACGTTTATTGGCATTTTTGTTGTTTAAATGGCGTGGCTACCCGGCCGCCCGCGCAATCCATTTCCGGCTAGAAATAAACAGCGCGCGGCAGCGGCTCGGCCGCTCAGGTGGGCGACGACTTGCTCTCAGCCCATCTTGACGGGCGGCGGCGGCGGCGTCGGCTCCTCGACCGGCACGGGATCCGTGTGCGGCGGCTTTTCCGGCGGCGGCGTCAGCGGATCGCCTTCGGGCGGCGGCGGGATATCCGGTTCAGGCGTGCTGTGCGCACGCAGCGGGGCATGGCGGGATCGTGGTTGCATGGTGACCTCCTTTGCCCCCACTGTAGCCCATGGCGGGAAAGACTGGCGCCCGCAAGCCGCGCCATAGGCGGACTAAAACGTCGACTTTTTTTACACAAGCGTGAAAAATGGCCACGCTTTTTTTATAAGCCATTGAATTTAAATGAAAATATTACATGGTACAAATTCTGCTTCAAGGGCGTATGAGGTTATCTGAGGCAGCCGCCACAGTGACCTGGTCCGATCAACCCTTACGCTGAAGGAAATGTCATGAAACCGCTGTCCTCACTCCTGCGTCTCGCTGTCTCCGTGGTCGCCATCGGCGCCGCGCTGATCAGCGCTCCCGCACTCGCGGGTCCGTTGTTTACCGTCAATGAAGGTTCCGTCCCCGGCTCCGCCGCCAATCAGGTGGTGGCCGACCGCATCAGCTTTGAATATCACGCGCGCGTCGAACAAACCATCGTTGGCGGTTTAGGTGGCGGCAACGATCCCTTCACTGAAACAGGCTTTTTGACCAAGGCCGCTTTCGGCAGCCCCAATGGCGGCAGCGTGCCATCGCAACTGAACGCCCTCAATGGCTATGGCATGTATGGCCTGTTTACCATCACCGGCCAGTCCGATACGCTGGCTGGCGGGATCCATGCCAACTTTCAAACCCTGACCATGACCTTGTACATCGACCCCAACCAGGACACGGCACTGTCGATCAGTAACGTGGCAGGTTCGCCGGTGAACGTGGGCGGCGTCTCCGGCGATGACTTTGCCATCGTCACCTACACGCTCGACGTGGGCGAAGCGCACATTTTCGCCGGCCTGGCCCAGGGCGACTTCAAGGCCTTGCTGAACGCCTCGCTGACGCCGCAAGGACAATTGTTTTTCATTAACCCCGACCCGTTTTTCCCGCTGGAGTCCCTCAGCGGCAATACGAACAGCTTCATAGGCGGCAGCCTGACCGACAGTTTCGTCGCAATGGCCGATGGTGGCGGCCTGGAATTATTTCTGGCAGTTCCTGAGCCAGGCACTATCGCCCTGCTCGGTATCGGCCTGTTTGGCCTGGGCATGACCGCACGCCGCCAGCAAGGCGGGCAGCGCCAGGCTTGACGTGCGCAGCATCGAGCCTGAAAGCCGCTGATGGCCTCAGCGGCTTTTTTCGCTGCGGCAGCCGGCAAACGCCTGCCGTTCACGCAGGCGTCTTGCCGTCGGCCGGCACCACCAGCAACTCTTGCAGCGGCCGGCGCAAGGAGCGCGCCTGGGCCGCCGGGCCGGCGCCGATGCGGCCCAGGAACACGGCCCGCTCAAACGCCGCCGCCCCCAGCACGTCCTGGCATTGCCCCGCCAGTTCCTGCGCCAGTTCCTGCATGCCGTCGGTGCGCGAAAAGGCCCGCCGTTCGCGCACATAGCGGGCAAAGATCAGCGGCGTCAGTTCCGGCTGCAATTGCAGGCCCAGCTGCGTGGCCGTCAGCCAGAAGCGCTGCATGGCGCGGCCGGCCGCCACGTAATCGTCGATATGGCGCGGCGCGGCCTCGGCCAGCAGCGCAAAATGCGCGGCGCAATACAGGCCGGGCAGCAAGTCCATCTGCAGGCGCGGCGCCACGGTGCCGGCCAGCCAGGTATTGAAGAAATCCACGCGGCGCCAGCTCTGCATGACCCAGCGCATCAGCCGCGCCGTCATCGGATCGACACCCAGCGCCTGTTCCGGGATGCGGTCGGCGCTGAAGCGCGCGCCCCATTCGATGACGTCGCGGTGCACCTTGTGCGCCTCGGGCATGGTCAGGCGCAAGCGGGCATTGTCGAACATCAGGCGGGCGCAGGCCAGGCGCGCGCGCCCGCCCTCGTACCACTGCACCTTGTAGCCGGAGGGCAAACTCCCCTCCAGCGCGGCCTTTTCGCTGGCGCGCAGCTGGCGCGTGCTGAGCCGGCGCCGCTGCACGCTGCGCTGCGGCAGGAAGGCCGCCAGCGGGTCGGGCAGCAGGCCGGGGCTGTCGACAAAACGCACATCGAAGGTGGGCAGGGTATCGGGCATGGCCGTGCGCCGGCGCGCCTCCATGCGCAAGCCGTGGCTGCTGGCCGCCAGTGCCATGCTTTCGAGCAAGGCGCCCAGCGACAGCTGGCTGGGATGGCCGTCGAGGTCGTACACGCAGTGGCTGCGCGTATCGAAGCCATGCACGACGACGTGGCGCGGCTCGATGGCTTCAAAGCGCCACGGCTGCGTGTTGTCGCCGCTGGGCGCCCAGCGCGCCTGGTCGAGGATGTTTTCCAGTATGGGATCGAGCTGCGGTGCTTGCGCCATTTATGCCCCCTGCGCCGCACGCCGGCGCTTGATGATGGCCATTGCCAGCCGTTGCAGCGGGTGGCGGTTGCCGCCCGGACGCCAGGTATGCACGAGCTTGTTGCGGTAGGCGTCGAAATGCACGCCATGCGGCGCCGCCATGACCTTGCCCCGTTTCAACAGGATCTTCAGGGCTTCCGTGGCGGCCGCGCCGGCGCACAGCTGGCAGCCCATGATGGTCGACGGCCCGCGCCGCTCTTTCAGGTTGATGGCGGACGGGTCGACCAGATACGGGCCGTGCAGGCCGGCCGGCGCCAGGCCGACGAGAAAGCGCAGGGCTTTTTCTTCTTCCGGCAAGTCGCCCCAGCCAAAATACTCTTCGAACGTCATGCCGCCCGGCATGAAACTGAGCACGGCCGTGCCCATGCCCAGCGGCGCGGCCGTGATGGCGGGAATGCCCAGGCGCGCGCAGGTGGCAAAGGTGGCCTGGCGCGCGGGAAAGGCGAAGAAATCCAGGCCGTCCACGTACAGGTCGACACCGGCAAAGAACTCCGCCAGGTTGCTCTCGTGTATGCCGTCGGGAAACTGTTTGATCTCCAGTTCGGGATTGATGTCCGTCGCCATCTGCGCCAGCACGGCCACCTTCGGCTGGCCCAGGGTGGAGACCATGGCGCCGGCCTGGCGGTTGAAGTTGGCGATGTCGAAGGTGTCGAAATCGGCGATGTGAAAGGCGCCGATGCCCAGCCGCGCCAGGGTCAGCAAGTGCACGCCGCCCACGCCGCCCATGCCGGCAATGGCCACGCGCTTGCCGCGCAGGCTATCCTGCTCCGCCTGCGTGACCCAGCCCAGGTTGCGGGCGAACGCCGCGTGATAGGAGAAACCGTCTGTCATGCTCACCTCGTGTAGACGTCCCCAAGGGACCAAGGAAGGTTGGACAGACGGCCAGATGAAAAGTTCCTTCAACGATGAAGGAACCTGTGTTGCGTCTACATGGGCGCCAAGGCTAGCGCGGCAGGCGCGCCTGCGCCGCCATGCCGGCGGCACGCGGTACCGCTGCCGTGGCGCCCACCTTGAACACGCTGACGATCTGCGCCAGGCCCGCCGCCTGCTCGTTCATGGCTTGCGCCGCCGCCGAGGCCTGCTCGACCAGGGCCGAGTTTTGCTGCGTCATGTTGTCCATCTCGACGATGGCCTGGTTGATTTGTTCGATGCCGGCGCTTTGCTCGGCGCTGGCCGAGGAAATCTCGGCCACGATATCGGTGACGTGCCGCACGCTGGAGACGACTTTTTCCATCGTCTCGCCCGCCAGCGCCACGAGTTTTTCACCGGCGCCCACCTGTTCGGCGGAACTGTCGATCAATTGCTTGATCTCCTTGGCTGCCGCGGCCGAGCGCTGGGCCAGGTTGCGTACTTCGCTGGCGACGACGGCGAAGCCACGGCCCTGCTCGCCCGCGCGCGCCGCTTCCACGGCTGCATTCAAGGCCAGGATATTCGTCTGGAAGGCGATGCCGTCGATGACGGCGATGATGTCGCCGATCTTTTTCGACGAGGCATTGATGGCGCCCATGGTCTCTACCACCTGGCCCACCACGCCGCCCGCCTGGCTCGCCACTTGCGAGGCAGAAATGGCCAGCTGGTTGGCCTGGCGCGCATTGTCCGCATTCTGGCGCACGGTCGAGGTCATTTCTTCCATGGTCGACGCCGTTTCTTCCAGCGAGCCCGCCTGCTGCTCCGTGCGCGCCGACAGGTCGTGGTTGCCCGAGGCGATCTCGCCCGACGCCGTGGAAATGGATTCCGCATCGTTGCGCACCTGGCTCACCAGATGCGCCAGGTTGTCGCGCATGGCCTTGATGGCCATCAACAGACTGGACGTATCGCCGGGACGCGTATCGATCTGCGTCGTCAGGTCGCCCTGGGCGATCTGCGCCACGATGGCCGCTGCATAGTCGGGCTCGCCGCCGAGCTGGGCCAGGATGCGGCGCAGCATCAGGGCCGCCAGGCTGCCCACCACCAGCATCAGCGCGCCGCCGATGGCCAGCAGCACGCCCGCCTGGGCCCAGAACTTGTGATTGATGTCATCGATATACGTGCCCGTGCCGACCACCCAGTCCCACGGCGCAAATTTCACCACGGCATACATCTTCGCCACCGGGTCCTTCACGCCGGGACGCGTGCCGTCCGCCTGCACCATGCCGATGCGGCTGTTGGCCAGGGCCGCGCGGTAGCGGTCGCCCGACTGCTTCATGTTCTTTTGCGGCGTGCCGATGCGCGCAGGATTCGGGTGCACGTACAGCAAGTCGGTGCTGAAATCGCGCACAAAGTAATACATCTCGTCCTTGACGAAGCTGCCGATGGCCAGCTTGGCCTGCTGCTGCGCCTGCTCACGCGTGAGCTTGCCCGACTGTTCCAGCGCATACGCCTTTTCCACCGAGGCATTGGCCAGCTCGACCAGCACCGTCAATTGCTCGACCCTTTCCGCCATCATGGTCTGGCGCAGGGAATACAGGGAAAAGGAAGCGATGAGGACGATGCCCAGCAAGGTGCTGAAACACAGGAGGAGAATGCGCGAACGGAGAGTCATGGGAGCCTGGGTAAAGAATAAAATGTGGAATTATAAACAATTTCCATGTGGAAATCTTTTCAGAAAAGCAAAGCGGGCGGCGCTACCAGGCTGATGCCCGGCAGGCACCGCCCGCATATGTCTTGCTGAAGTCTGACTGAAGGTCAGGCCAAGGCTTCCTTGGCCGCCTCTTCCGGCGTCAAGCCGTCATAGAACTGATCGGTAAACCACTCTACCTGCTCTTCGATATGGTCTTGCGCCTGCGCCACGGTGGCGCCGCCGGCCACGAGGAAGCCTTCGACCTCGATACACCAGTTGATCAACTCCAGGGTTTCCGGATCGAGTTCTTCTTTCTTAGCCATCGTATTTCCTTGCTTGTTAAATTGCGATCACATCCATTAGCAGCATTTTAACAGCTTCGGCACGCTGGCGCCCCGGCAACGCCAGCATGAAGATTACTTCACTGCAACATTTTTACGTTCCGGGTACAGCACCACCTGCACATAGTTATCCATGTTCAGATAGCGCTGCGCCGCCAGTTTGACGGCTTGCGGCGTGAGGGCGCGCACGCGCTGCTCGTAGCGCAGGATGTGCGCGGGGTCGCGTCCCTGCGTCACCGAGCCCATCAGCTGGCTCATCCAGTAGCGGTTTTCGCGCAAGGACTTTTGCTGGCGCGTGATCCAGTTCAGCTTGACCTTTTCCAGGTCGGCCGCGGATGGCCCGTCCGCCTTCATCCTGTTGATTTCGGCAAAGGCGGCGGCGATCACCTTATCCACGTTTTCCGGCCCCGTCGGCAAGTTCAAGGCCACCGAATAGTGGCCATACGGATGCTGGCCCATCGACGTTTCGAAGCCGCCGCCATAGATCATGCTCATCTTTTCGCGCAGCACTTCGATGACTTTCAGGTTCAGCACCTCGCCCAGCGCCTGCAGGGTCAGCTTTTGCTCGTCCGAATACGCGGCATCGCCATTGAAGGTGATGGAAATCGTGCTTTTGGGCTCGCTGCCCATGTAGACATTCTTCTTGACCACCCCGCTGACGGGGCGCATGCCCACGTCGCGGTAGGCGTGCACCACGTCGGCCACGGGCAAGGTGCCCAGGTAGCTGGCGATCAGGGGCTTGATCTTGTCGAGCTCGAAGCTGCCCGCAAAGATGAAGGTCATGCCGCGCGCGCTGGAAAAGCGCTGGCGGAAGATTTCCAGTGAACGGTCCAGGCCCACCTTGTCGAAGTCGGCCGCGCGCGGCACGCCATCGACGCGCGGGTTGTCGCCATACATGGCATGCTGGACGGCATCGTAGAACACGGCTTCCGGCTGCGCCATGCTGTTTTTCGCCAGGTCCTGCTGCTTGCCGATGAAGGACTGGTACAGGCCCGCATCCTTGCGCACGTCATGGAAATACAGATACACCAGTTGCAGCATGGCTTCCACATCCGCGCTGCTGGCCGAGCCGCCAAAGCCTTCGCTCAGCTCGCCCAGCGAGGCGCCCACATTGACCGTCTTGCCGGCCAGCACTTTCTGCAAGTCCAGCGGCGCCAGGTCTTTCAGCCCCATGCTGCCGACCACGGCGCTGGCATAGCGGGCGTTGTAGATATCGGCATCGCCGAACAGCGACTGGCCGCCGAAACGGGTCGAGCCCATCAGCACCTGGTCGTTCTTGAAGTCCGTCGGTTTCAGCAGCACGCGCACGCCATTGCCCAGGGTCAGTTCCGTCACGCCGATGGCGCTGTTCAGTTTTTCCGAGACGATGCTGCCGCCGGCCGGCGGGCCGTCCATCAGCTTACTGGCAAGCACTTTTTCCGTGCGCGGCTCGACGGTTTGCCGCTCCGCCTGCGCCACCGCGTCGAGCAATTGCTGCTGCGTCGGTACGGTCGAGGCCGCATCGCCCGCCTTCGGCTCGGCGCCCATGAAGACCACCAGTTTCTTTTGCTGGTCGGGAATCACCTTGGCCACCGTTTCGTTGATTTCCTGCAAGGTTACCTGCGGCAAGAGTTCCTGCGCGTACAGCAATTCATTGGCGATGCCGGGAATGGCTTCCTGCTCCAGGAAGTTGCGCGAATACTCGGCCACGAAACCGGCCGAATCGGACTTGTCGCGTTCGCTGTAGGCGCGCTCGTAATTGCGCAGCATATCCTTGCGCGCGCGGTCCAGCTCAGCCTGGCTGAAACCGAAGCGGCGCGCCCGCTCGTCTTCCTGCACCAGCGCATCGACGGCCGGCTGCACGCCGCCCTTGCCCAGCAAGGCATACGCGCTGAACGATTCATAGCCGCGCACCAGCTTGCCCATGCTGCTGCCGCCCTGGATGAACGGCGGGTTGGCTTGCTGCGTCAATTCCTGCATGCGGGCGCTGAGCATCTGCCCATACAGGTTTTCGATCATCTGGCGGCGGTAGTCGGCGATGGTGACGGGTTCCTGCGCGGCGCGGATCGGGTAGCGGATGAAGACGCTGTCGTCGGGCGCTTCCTTGTCCGTGATCACCAGCGCTTCCGTTTGCGAGCGCTGCGGCACTTCCGCATACAGGCGCGGACGCGGTTTCGCGGGGTTTTTCAGCTTGCCGAAATGCTGACGGATCAGCTTTTCAGCCTGGCCCGGCTCCACGTCGCCCACCACCATCACGGCCATCAGGTCGGGACGGTACCAATCCTTGTAGAAACGCTTGATGGCTTCCGGCTTGAAGGTTTTCAACACGGATTCCTTGCCGATCGGCATGCGCTGCGCATAGCGCGAACCGTTCAGCAGCTTCGGATACAGCACCTTGTTCATGCGGTCGCTGGCGCCCTTGCCCAGGCGCGCCTCTTCCAGCACGATGCCGCGCTCGCTGTTGATGTCGGCCGGATTGAATTTCAAGCCATGCGCCCAGTCTTCCAGCACGAGAAAACCCTTTTCCAGGTTTTCCTTCTTGTTCGTCGGAATCGGCAACACGTAGACGGTTTCATCGAAACTCGTGTAGGCATTCAAGTCGGCGCCGAACTTCACGCCGATCGATTGCAAGTAGGAAATCAGCTCATTGCGCTTGAAATGCGTGGAACCATTGAAGGCCATGTGTTCCGTGAAATGCGCCAGGCCTTGCTGGTCGTCGTCTTCCAGGATGGAGCCGGCTTTCACCACCAGCCGCAATTCCACTTTCTGGGCGGGACGGGCATTTTTCTTGATGTAATAGGTCAAGCCGTTCGGCAATTTTCCTACGGTAACTTCTGGTGCCAGCGGCAGGGGATCGGTCAAACGGATTTCCGCCTGGGCCATGCAGGCGCACGCCAGCAAGACGGCGCCCGAGATCAGGCGTAATTTACTCAGCTTCATGTATTCTCAACGGTAAGATTCAGTAGCCATACCTTACACTGAAATTCTGTTTCCGCCATTAAAAACAGCTTAGGAAAAACCGCTTTTCCCAGGCAACTTTGCCGAATGACAAACTCAACAGTGTCCTGCCAGGTTTTTTCAATTGTGCTAAAGTATTGCCGCCGGTCATGTGGACCGGCACAACAATACGTCTTCGGGGCGGGGTGCGATTCCCCACCGGCGGTAAGACCGGCAACGGTCAAGCCCGCGAGCGCTTTCCAGGCACCGCCTGGCGAGGTCAGCAGATCTGGTGTGACTCCAGAGCCGACGGTATAGTCCGGATGAAAGAAGATGTGCAGTAAACGCGATGTCCCATCGACCTGTCGATGCGGCCGGCTGCGTCTATTCGCTTGCCCTGCAGCGTTTTTCGCCTATGCGAGGAGCGTTTCACCATGTTAGTCAACAGCTATACCCTGCTTTCCAACGACCTGGAAGGTCGCATCCAGTCCGCCCTGGCCGCCATGCGCGCCGGCATCCCCGTCATCCTGCTCGACGATTTCGACCGTGAAAACGAAGCCGACCTGATCCTGTCTGCCGAGAAACTCACGAACGAAACCATGGCCCTGCTGATCCGCGAATGCAGCGGCATCGTCTGCCTGTGCCTGCCCACGGACGTCGTCAGCAAGCTGGAATTGCCGCCCATGTCGTCCGACAACGGCAGCCGCTACGGTACGCCGTTTACCGTCTCCATCGAGGCGCGCGACGGCGTCACGACGGGCGTGTCGGCCGCCGACAGGGTCACCACCATCCGCGCCGCCATCGCGCCAAATGCCAAGCCCGCCGACCTGGTGCGCCCCGGCCACGTCTTCCCCCTGCGCGCCGCGCCCGGCGGCGTGCTCGAGCGCCGTGGCCACACGGAAGGCTCCGTCGACCTGTCGCGCATGGCGGGCCTGAACCCGGCCGCCGTGCTGTGCGAACTGATGAACCCGGACGGCACCATGATGCGCGGCGACGATATCGAGCGCTTCGCCGAACTGCACGGCATGCCGATTCTGACCATCGAAGAACTGGTGGAGTGGCGCAGCACGCGCGAACAGTAAGCCTGCTTCAGGCGGCGGCCACGGCCTTCGGCACATGCACGTGCCGGTAGACGAGGCCCGCCGCCAGGCCATACGCGGCGGCGATCGTCGCGTAAGCCAGCGGCAGGCGCAGCGACCAGTCGGGCAGCATATGCAGGATGCTGCCGATCAGCGCCACGCCCACCAGCGCGCCGATTTGCCGGTTCGCATTCAGGGCCGCCGCCGCGCTGTTCGCATGCCGCTTGCCGGCCACCCGCATCACGGTGGCCGTCATGGCGGGAATGGCGATGCCGATGGCCACATTCATGACGGCCGTGCCCAGCGCCAGCCAGCCATATGGCGTGCCCGGACGCAAGCCCATCAGCAGCAAGGCCATGACGGCACCCACCAGCAAGCCTAGCAGCATGGGCAGGCGCGTGCCATGACGCGCCGCAATACTTCCCGCCATAAAGTTTCCCACCGTATAGGCCGCCATCATGGGCAACAGGCGCAAGCCCGACTGCAGGGCATCGGCGCCGCCCGACTGCTGCAAAAACAGGCTCAATAAGAACAACTGGCCGAACACGCAGAAATTGATCAGGAAACCCACGCCATTGGCCGCGCCAAAGCTGCTGCTGTGAAACAGTTCACGCGGCAACAGCGGATGCTCGTGCCGCAGCAATTGCCAGGCCGACAGCACCGTCAAGGCGCCCGCCGCCAGCACGCCCGGCGACAGCCAGCCCAGCACGGGCCCTTCGATCAGCACGAAACTCAGGCCCGCCAGCGCCGCCACGCCGAGCGCATGGCTGAACAGAGACAGATCGCGCGGCTGGCGCGCCGGCGCCACCAAGAGCAGCTGCGCCATGACGATGGCCAGCACGCCCAGCGGCACGTTGACCCAGAAGACGCTGCGCCAGCCGAACTGGTGCACGAGGATGCCGCCGATCAGGGGGCCGGACGCACCGGCCACGCCCACCAGCGCCGACCAGGCGCCGAGCATGCGCGTGCGCTCGCGCTCGTCTTCAAAGCTGTGCGTGAGCAGGCTGAGCGAGCTGGGCATGAACAGGGCCGCGCCCGCGCCCTGCAGCAGGCGCGCCGCCGTCAAAAAATGCCCGTCGGGCGCGGCGCCGCACAGCACCGAGCCGAGGATGAAGACGGCGAGGCCGCCCTGGTACACGGCTTTCGGCCCGTAGCGGTCGGCCAGCGCGCCGCCGGCCAGCAGCAGCGCGGCAAACGTCAAGGTGTAGCCATCAACCACCCAGACCAGGCCCGTCAGCGGAATATTCAAGTCCAGCGCGATATCGGACAGCGCCACGTTGACGGCCGTGACGTCGAGCATGGCCATGACGAAGCCGAAGGCCAGGGTCAGCAGGATCAAGCCGCTGGCGCGGTGCGGTGTGGGGGCAGTCATGGTACTCCTTGCAGTAACAGGGGGCAGCCATTATGCGAGCGTTGCGCGATGCGGTAAACAGGCATAAACTCGGCACACTGATGCAAAAATGCATCACCATATAAAACAGGAGAAGCAGCTTGGATTGGGATAACGCGCGCATCTTTCTGGCCATCGGCCGGGCCGGCACCCTGCGCGGCGCGGCCGCCCTGCTGTGCATCGACCAGGCCACGTGCGGGCGCCGCCTGGCCGCGCTGGAAGCGTCGCTGGGCGCCACCCTGTTCCTGCGCACGCCGTCGGGCTACGTGCCCACGCCGGCCGGCGAACTGGCGCTCACGGCGGCCGAAGCGATGGAGCGGGCGGCCGACAAGCTGCAGCGCGAGATGCAGGGCGTCGACAACCGTTTAAGCGGCCTGGTGCGCGTGGCCACGACGGACACCATGGCCAGCCATTTCGTCATCCGCGCCATGCAGCGGCTGCACGCGGCCCACCCGGACATCCGCATCGTGCTCAACGTGGCGCCCGCGCTGGCCAGCCTGACGCGGCGCGAAGCGGACCTGGCCGTGCGCGGCGTGCGCCCCACCGACCCGGACCTGATCTCGCGCCACCTGGTCAAGCGCAGCCTGGGCCTGTATGCATCGAAAACCTATCTGGCCGAACGGGGCGAACCCGTGCGCGGCACGGCGCTGGCCGGCCACGACATCGTCATCTACCACCATTCCGTGACGCCGCGCCATGCGGAGAAAATCGCCGGCGAGCCCGTCGCCAACGCCCGGGTCGCCATGGAAGTCAATTCGGCAGCGATGCTGCAGGAAGCCACGCGCGCGGGGCTGGGTGTGGCCGAGCTGGCCACCCACCTGGGCGACATCGACCCGCAGCTGGTGCGCATCTGGCCCGAGCGGGCGGAAAGCTACGACGTGTGGCTGGTCATGCATGCGGACCTGAACCGCTCGGCCCGCGTGCGCGCGGCGGCCGACGCCATCATCGCCAGCGTGGGTACCGCCAGCGCCGTCTGACAGGGGCGCACAATAGTGCCGAAAAGAAACTTTCTTTTTGATAAGTCTGATAAAATCCGCACCCCCGCCGCGCGCAGCCGCCGCCACCCGCCGCGGGATCCCTCAATCCCCCTGGAGAATTTTTATGCTTATCTGGCAAGGCTTCGGCATACTCGCCCCCCTCATCTGTTTGATCGTTGTCATGGCCGCACAGGCGCTGTTTGGCGCCACCCTGGGCGAGGCCTACACGAAGAGCCACGCCTGGCCCCTGGCGCTGGCCTTCCTGCTGGCAGCGGCCGCCAGCTGGTATGCGGGCGTGCGCCTGAACAGCGCGCCAGGCCGCGAACTGATCGACCCGGCCACGCAGGAAAGAGTGATCCTGCGCAAGCGCCACACCCTGTTCTGGATCCCGATGCAATACATCGCCGTGCTGATGGTCGTCATGGCCGGCTTCGCCCTGTTCGAATAGGCGCGCACGCCTGACGTGCCCGGCGGGCGGGCTGATGTTAAGATGCCATGATGACCCTATCCGTCTCCCTCATCATCAGCCTGCGCCGCCTGCACCGGGCCACCATGGCCTGGCTGGTCAGCTGGTGGCGCATGCTGCATTTCGCCATTCTCGTGTTTTCGCTGGCCCTGTCGCCATCGAGCTATAACCGCGACAACCGCCCCATCCTCGCGCACCGCCTGGTAACGAACACGGCGCCCAATCTCGTGTGGTTCAGCGTCGCCTGCGCGCTCGTCAGCCTGGTGCTGATACGCATCGTCGTCGTCAGCGCGCAAAGCTACGGCCTGTCGCGCTATGCGCTGGAAATGGTGGTGCGCGTGCTGGTGCTGGAACTGATACCGCTGACGGCCGCCCTGTTCGTCGCGCTGCGCCTGACCCTGCCCGACGGCATTGCGTTTGCGCAAATGCGCTCGTCCGGCATGCTCGACACCATGCAGCGCCAGGGCGTCGACCTGCTGCGCCGCGAATACTTTCCGCGTGTCATGTCGGGCATCTTCGCCGTGTGGATGCTGGCCATCGTCAGCTGCGTCAGCTCGCTGATCCTCGCCTACCTGACGATCTACGGTTTTACGCCGTGGGCGCTGCAAGGCTACACGCGGGTGGTGGGGCAAATCTTCAATCCGGCCGTGGCCCTGATCCTGATGCTCAAGGTCATCTTCTTCAGCTTTGCCGTGGCCCTGATCCCGCTGGCGTCCTCGTATTATCCGGAAGAGCCGCACGGCCGGCGCAACCGCCTGTGGGCCGCGCACGGCCTGTCCGAAATGCTGCGCCTGTTTTCCGTCATCCTGCTGATCGAAGTGGCTTCGCTGATGGGCAATTACTACTGATGCCCCGCCCGCCACCGCCAGCGATCCCCGAACCACCCATACGAGAGCCAGAATCCATGAGCCAGAGCCAGCCCCCCAATCCCGACCAGGTCGACGTCACGGCCCCCGCCGGTGCCACGCCAGACGCCGTGCTGCCCGCCCCGCCGCCCGTGCGCCACGCCGAACTGAAGGCGGCCATCCTGCTCGTCTTCATGTTCGTGCTCGTGGTCGGCTCCGTCGTCTACCTGATGTATGCGCGCGGCGCCTTTGAGGCAACGCAAACCCTCGTGCTGACGACCGACGATTCGGACGGCGTGGGCGTGGGTGCCGACCTGACCTTTTCCGGCTTTCCCATCGGCCGCGTGCAGCGCATCGAACTGGCGCCGGACGGCAAGGCTCGCGTCATCGTCGACGTGCCGCGCAAGGATGCGCACTGGCTGCGCAGCAGCTCCATCTTCACCCTCGAGCGGGGCATCGTCGGCGGCGCCAAGCTGCGCGCCTACAGCGGCATCCTGACGGACCCGCCGCTGCCCGACGACGCTACGCGCGACTTGCTGGTGGGCGACATGGCGGCGGAAATCCCCCGCCTGCTGGCCGCCGCCAAGGATTTGCTCAACAACGTGGCCAGCCTGACGGGCAGCGATTCCGCCCTCGACGGCACCTTGCGCAACGTGCAGGCCGTGACGGGCAAGCTGAGCGGCCCGGGCGGCGCCATGGGCTTGCTGACGGGCGACGACAAGCAGTCGCGCCTGCTGGTCGAGCGGGCCAATGCCCTGCTGCTGACTGCGGACCAGCTGGCGCGCCGCACGGATGGCCTGGTGGCCAACGCCGATACGCGCGTGTTCGGCGACAAGGGCGTCATGACGGATGCGCAGGCCACCATCGTGCAGCTGAACGCCCTGCTGGCCGACACGCGCGCCAGCCTGAAAAAAGTCGATGCCGTGCTGGTCGAGGCGCAAGCCGTGGGCGCCAACGCCAGGGCGGCGACGGCCGACCTGGGCCCGCTGCGCGCGGACGTGGAAAGCAATCTGCGCAAGGTCGAGCAGCTGGTCAATGAAATCAACCGCAAATGGCCGTTCAAGCGCAATCCGGAGATCAAACTGCCATGATAAATATCAAGTTCCTCTTGCCTGCCCTGCTCGTGACGGCGCTCGGCGCCTGTTCCAGCGGCCCGCCCGTGCCCGACTGGAAGATGAATGCGCAAAGCTCCGTCGAGCGCTTCCAGGCCGCCTACCTGGGCGGCAACGCCCTCGTCGAACAGACGGAATTCCGGCGCGCCCGCAGCCAGGTGGCGGGCACGGGCAAGCTCGAACTGGTGGCGCGCATCGAGCTGCTGCGCTGCGCCACGCGCGTGGCCAGCCTGGCCTTCGAAGATTGCGGGGGCTTCGACGCCCTGCAAGCGGACGCGAACGACGCCGACCGCGCGTATGCGGCCTGGCTGGCCGGCAAGGCGCAGGCGGCCGACGTCGCCCTGCTGCCCGAGGCGCAGCGGGCGGCGGCCGGTGCCGCATCCGACACGGCCGCCGCCAGCGCCGTGGCGGCCATCAAGGACCCGCTGTCGCAGCTGGTGGCGGCCGGCGTGCTGCTGCGCTCGGGCCGCGCCACGCCGGAATTGCTCGACACGGCCGTCGCCACCGCCTCGGACCAGGGCTGGCGCCGCCCGCTGCTGGCCTGGCTGGGCGTGCAGCGCCTGCGCGCCGAACAGGCGGGCGACACGCAAACGGCGCAGCGCATCGCGCGGCGCATGGCCATCGTCGAACAGCCGCCGGCCCCCTGAACGCCGATGGCGGCCCACGGCAGGCAGAATCAGGCATAATTCAGCCAGGATGACAGCTATGCCGTACAGGCAGCGAGGTGTGACGATGCAGTTCGAGGATTTCGACCTTTCCACTCCCGATACCGGCCGGCATGGCGGCGCGGCGCCTGGCGATGAAGAGCCGGCGGCCACGGCCGTGCGCCTGCAATACCTGCTCGACAATACACCTTCCATCATCTATTGCACCGTGCCCAGCGGCGACTTCAAGATGACCTTTGTCAGCAACAACGCCCTGAACGTGCTGGGCTACCAGCCCGAAGACATGGTCGCCGACCCCAACTTCTGGTTCGACCACATCCACCCCGACGATGCGCCCGGCATCTTTTCCAGCCTGGCGCAGATCTTCGTCGAAGGCGCGCGCGCCTATGAATACCGTTTCCGCGTGCGCGACGGCAGCTACCTGTGGATGCACGACAGCCTGCGCCTGGTGCGCGACGAGCATGGCGTGCCGTTCGAGGTGATCGGCTCGCTGACGGATATTACCGAACGCAAGCGCATGGAAGCGATGCTGCAGGCGCGCGGCGAAGAGCAGCAACTACTGATCAGCAAGTTGCAGGAAGCGCACGACCAGCTGCTGCAATCGGAAAAAATGGCCTCCATCGGCCAGCTGGCAGCCGGCATCGCGCATGAAATCAACAACCCGATCGGCTTCGTCAATTCGAACATGAGTTCGCTGCAAGGCTATGTCGGCACCCTGTTCGACGTGATCGGACAATATGAAGCGGCGATGCGCGAGACGCCCGACGGCCCGGCCCTGGCCGCCCGCGTGGCCGAGGTGCGCGCGCAGGCCGACCTGGCCTTCCTGCAGGACGACATGGTGGACCTGGTGCGCGAATCGATGGATGGCTTGAAGCGCGTGCGCGACATCGTGCAGGCGCTGAAGGATTTTTCGCACGTGGGCGAGACGGACTGGCAAGTGGCCAGCCTGCACGCAGGGCTGGACAGCACCCTGAATATCGTCGCCAACGAATTGAAATACAAGGCGCGCATCGAAAAACACTATGGCGAACTGCCGCCGATACTGTGCCTGGCGTCGCAGCTGAACCAGGTCTTCATGAACCTGCTCGTCAATGCGGGCCAGGCCATCAGCGGCGACGGCGTGATCAGCATCCGCACGGGCCACGCGGGCGACTGGGTGTGGGTGGAAATCGGCGACACGGGCGCCGGCATCGCCCCCGAGCACCTGAACCGCATCTTCGAGCCCTTCTTCACCACCAAGGCCGTGGGCAGCGGCACGGGCCTGGGCCTGTCGCTGTCGTACGGCATCGTCAACAAGCACGGCGGCCGCATCGAGGTGGCCTCGGAAGTGGGCCAGGGCACGCGCTTTACCGTGCACCTGCCGCTGCAGCCGCCCGCAGCCGCGAACGCCTAGGCTTCCTTCACGGGCGCGTACACGCGGATGCTCAGGCGCCCGCCATTCTTGCCCTCGAAATCGAGCAGCTGGGCGATCACGCGGGCCGTCAGCACGTGTTCGGCCGCCAGCAGCATCAGGCCGTCGCGGCTGATCAGGTCGCGCGACAGCGTCATGCCCGGCTCCAGTTGGCCCGACAGCACGGTCAGGTCGCGCGCCGGCGGCTCCGTCTCTTCCATGATGCTGCGGAAAGCGGCCACCACGGCCGGGTCGTAGCGCTTGCCGACGCTGTCGTAGATCAGCGTGCGGGCTTCCTCGGCGCGCAGGCTGCGCTGCACCATGGCGCCGATCTGCAAGCCGTCATAGTCCGACGCCAGCGCCAGGATGCGCGCGCCCATGGGAATGGCCAGGCCCACCAGGCCATCGGGAAAACCGCCGCCGTCGAAGCGCTCGAGCTGCGAGCGCAGGATCACGGAGACGGCGCGCAGCTCGTCGAGCGCCATCAGCAGCTGTTCGGCGCGCAGCGGATGCTTGCGGAAGGCGGCCAGCTGTTCGCCCGTCCAGGCGCTGGCCGGCAATTCCAGCACGTCGTCGCTCAGGCTGAGCTTGCCGATATCCTTGAGCAGGGCCGCGATGAACACGTCGCGCGCCTCCTGCCCTTCCAGGCCCAGCGCCTGCGCCAGCTTGCGCGCCAGCTCGGCCACCCTGCGCGCATGGCCGGCCAGCTTGCCGCCGCGCATCTCGATCAGGTTGGAAAATACCTTGATGGTCGTCACGAACGTGGCTTTCAGCCGCTCGTTGGCCGCCTGCACCTCGTCGTGCGACTGCTTCAGCTGCTGCGTGCGCGTGGCCACCTTCGCTTCCAGGCTGGCGTTGAGCGCCTGCAGCTCCACGTTCTGGCTGGCCGTCAGCGCTTCCAGGCGCAGCTTTTCCTGTTCCAGCGCGCGCCGTTCCAGCGCGTGGCGCACCACCAGCACGATATCGTTCTCGTCCCAGGGCTTGGTCACGTAGCGGTATATCTCGCCCTGGTTGATGGCGTCGAGGATGGACTGGATGTCGGCATAGCCGGTCAGCAGCAGGCGGATGGTGCCGGGCCAGCGCTGGCGCACCTGGGCCAGGAACTGCGCGCCATCCATGTGCGGCATGCGCATGTCGGAAATGACCAGGTCCACCGTCTCGCTCTCGAGCAGGGCCAGGCCGGCCGCGCCGCCGTCGGCCGTCAGCACGCGGTAGCCGTGCGGGCGGAACAGGCGCCGCAGCGACGACAGGATATTCGGTTCGTCGTCGACGCACAGGATGGTGGGCGGCGCGGCCGCGGCGCTGGCGCTCGTACTGGTGTTCATGCTCATGCTGTCCTGTTCGGTCATGGTGCGACGGCCTGCGCCTGGCGCACGGGCAAGGTGATGCGGAAGGTGGTGCCGCGGCCGATGATGCTGCGCACGTCGATGCGGCCATGGTGTTTCTGCACCGTCGTGTAAGCCAGCGACAGGCCCAGCCCCGTGCCCTTGCCGACGGCCTTGGTGGTAAAGAAGGGATCGAAGATGCGCGACAGGTGTTCGGGCGCGATGCCGCCGCCCGTGTCCTCGACCTCGATCCACACTTCCGTGGCATTGTCGCTGCCCGTGCGCAGGGTGATGCGCCCGCGCGCCTCGCCCATGGCGTGGGCCGCGTTGACGACCAGGTTCATGATCACCTGGTTCAGCTCGGAAGGCTGGCATTCGATGTCGGGAATGTCGCCATATTCGCGCACCACGTCGGCCTTGTACTTGACCTCGTTGTTCACGATGTTGAGCGTCGTATCGATGCCCTGGCGCAAATCGGCCCAGACCCACTCCTGGTGCGCATCCGTGCGCGAAAAATCCTTCAAGTCCTGCACGATGCGGCGCACGCGCGAGATGCCCTCCTTCGACTCGCCCATCAGCATGGGAATGTCGGTACGCAGGAAATCGAGGTCGATCTGTTCGCGCAGCGCGCGCAGGCGCGCCGCCACCACGGGGTCGGCGACGGCCGGTTCGGCTTCCTCGTAGGCGTCGAGCATGCTGAACAGGTCGTCCAGATAGCCTTCCAGGGTGCCGACATTGGAAAACACATAACCGATGGGGTTGTTGATTTCGTGCGCCACGCCGGCGGCCAGCTGGCCGATCGAGGCCAGCTTTTCCGACTGCAGCAGCTTTTGCTGGGCCAGCGACAGCTTGCTGTTCAATTCCGTCAGGGCAAGATTGCGTTCGCGCAATTCGAGATCGGCGATCTGGCGCTGGCGGATGTCGTCGGCCAGGCGCTCGTTCATTTCGGCCAGCTGGGCCGTGCGCTTGGCCACCAGGTGTTCCAGGTTGTCGTGCGCCTTGCGCAGCGCCAGTTCCGCCAGGCGCCGCTCGCTCACGTCGCGCAGGGTTTCGATGGCGCCCACCAGGCGTCCCTGGCGGTCGCGCAGGGGCGCCGCCGTGAAGTGCAGCCAGTGGCCGTCGGGGCCGATATCGGCAAAGAAATCCTCGGCTTCGTAAGCGCCGGGGATCACGGGGGAGCGCTTCAGCTTGCCAAGATAAAGGTCATTTTCACCGAGCGCGATATCGTCGGCCACCAGCAGGTCGGCCAGGCAGGCGCGCGGCTGCGGATAAAACGCCTTCCAGTGCTCGCGCGTGCCGACCATCTCGGCGGCCGTAAAGCCCAGCAACTGCTCGCAGGCGCTGTTCCAGTGCGTCACCACGTGGTTCGTATCGATGGCGAAGGTGGCCACGGGATGGCCGTCGAAAAATGCCGACAGCGCGATGGTGTCGCCCTGGCGGCGTTCCGGCGTGGCGGGCAGCGCTTGCCCTGCGTCTGTTTCCATGGCCTCTGTCCTGTTCATGCCAGCATGATCCGCGACATTTCATCGAAGGTGTGTTCCGTTTGCGCCAGCAGCGCCAGCCAGGCTTGCTCGTCGAGGGCAATGCTGCGCCAGCCCGCGGGCGACAGGGGCGGCACCAGCGCATCGTCGACGCCGGCCAGGTCGAGCGCCAGGGCGACGGCATTGGCCATGTGCACGGCCAGCGGCAAGCCGCCCGCTTCCAGCCGCTCGATGGCGTGGTGGTCGGCCACCGCCTGCTGTATCGCCTCGGGAAACTTCCAGTAAGCGGCCAGGGCGCTGCCCACTTGCGCATGGTCAATACCGATGACGGCCAGTTCAGCCTCGGCCATCTGGCAGTCATGCGCCTGGCGGTGGCTGCGCACGAGCGCGTGCTCGGCCGGGAAGCGCGTCACCAGCACCAGGGTGCCCAGGTCGTGCAGCAGGCCGGCCGTGAACGCCGTCTCGGGGTTGACGCGCAAATGCGGCGCCAGCAGGCGCGCGGCGACTGCCGTGGCCAGCGAATGGCGCCAGAACGCCTGGAAATCGAAGCCGCCGCTCACGGGCGCGAAGCTGCCCGTCAGGGCGCAGGCCGTGACGACGGTGCGGATGCTGTGAAAGCCCAGCACGGAAACGGCTTGCGGAATGCTGGTGACCTTCGATTGCATGCCGTAGAACGAGGAATTGGCGATGCGCAGGGTCTTCGCCGCCAAAGCCTGGTCCAGCTCGATCTTTTGCGCCAGCACATGCACGTCCGTGTCATCCTGGTCCATACTCGACAGCAGCTCCAGCACGACCACCGGCAGCGACGGCAGTTCCTGTATCTGGCGGATGATGTGTTCAAAACTGAGCCGTGTCATGCAGCGCCCCCTTGCCGGTAGCGCTGCAGCAGCCCCAGCAGTTGCGCCCCCGCGGAATCGGGCGGCGTGGCGCGGAACAGCACGGCCAGCCGCTCCAGGCGGTGCGCCCGCTCCTGCTCGGCCTGCGCCTGCGCGGCGGGGTCAGGCGCCTGGTCCATGACGACATGGCAGCGCTCCACATTGCGCCGGCGCAAGGCCGTCAGGTTCGCCGCCGTCAGGGTGGCGCCCTGGGCCAGCAGCACGGCGCCGCTGGCGTCGTTCAAGGCCTGCGCCAGCACCATGCCTTCCTGCGCCTGCTCCATGGAAATCTCGCGTCCGCTTTCACTCACGCTTTCATTCATGTATCCGCTCCATGACGACTCAGGGTGACCAGGCTGCCGCGCGAACGCGAATGCAGGCCCATGGGATGGATGGCCACGGCATACGGCTGGCCATCGATGGCGGCCAGGCGCGGCGCGCCCTGCCCGTCGAACAGCTGCGGCAAGACGATCGCCGCCTCGTTGCCCAGCAAGGCCGCGCCCCGCTCGAACAGGTTGGCCGCCGCCGCGTTGATGAAGGCGATCATGCCGTCCTCGTCGAGCCCGATCACGGGCAAAGGCAGAAATTGCAGCAGTTCGCGCGCGATGCCCAGGCTGACCTCGTCGCGGCTGATCTGGTGCTGCTGCTGGCGCACCAGCGCCTGCATGGCGGCATTGGCGGCCGCCAGGGCCTGGTTGGCGTCGCGCAGCTGCGCATTCAGGCGCACATTGTCGTCGTCGATGCCCTTCAGGCGGAACGCTTCGGCAATATGCTCGCGCAATTGATGGTCTTCCCAGGGCTTGGTGAGGAACTTGAAGATGGCGCCCTCGTTGACGGCGTCCGTGACGGCCTGCAGTTCGGTATAGCCCGACAGCATGATGCGTATGGTTTGCGGACACAGCAGCTTGGCCTTGCGCAGGAAGTCGGCGCCCAGCATGCCGGGCATGCGCTGGTCCGACACGATCACGTCGACCGCATGGCTGGCCAGCACGTCCAGTCCTTCCTGGCCGCTGCCAGCCGTGAGGATATGGTAGGCATCGCGCCGCAGCAGGCGCTTGAGGGAAGCGAGGATATTCGGCTCGTCATCGACCAGCAGCAAGGTGCGCCGCTGCGCCGCAGGCTGCTGCACGGCGTCCGCCGCCGGCACCGCAGTCCCGGGCATACCATGCTCGTCGTGCAAATCCATCGGACCATCCTCTCATCGCCACGGCGATATCGGAGCTTGCCTGGAGGGGAAATCCGCCACGCAAGTGCGTCTTGCGAGTCTTGCGCGGCAGCCAGCTTGCGTTGAAATTATACGACTAAATATTCCGTTATAACACTTGTCCGGCACTTATCCGCGCCGGGGTGGACAAGGCGTGTCGCGGTAAAACACAAAGCCGCCCAGGCCGATGGCCCTGGTGTCGGCTTTCACGCCATAGACCAGCGTATTCTTGTCCGCCTCGATGCGCAGCAGATTCTGGTGCTGCACGATTTGCGCGTGGGACAGCTCCAGCGAGGGCGTCGGCGCCAATGCCAGACGCAATTCGGACGTGGCCGCGTCATACGTCCAGCGGCCCGGGTTATAGAAGGCGAAGCCGCCGTCGAAACGCAGGCTGCCATCCTTGAACTGAGTCAGGCAAATGCCGGGAAATTCGCTGGGCGGGTTGTACCAGGTGGCGGCCACGGCCGTATCGGCCGGGATCTTGCCCGGCATCTGCATGCCGGCCTTGCCACCGTTGCCGCCCATGCCGGCGCAGCCGGCCAGCGCCAGCGCGCCAGCCACAGCGACCGCGCGTTTGATGCATGTCATGTGCATTCCCGTCCCCTTGCTTTATAGAAACACAATCTTAGTCCGGGAAACGTGGCCGTTCAAGCGGCCAGCGCACATAAGGCGAATTTAATTGCCTGCGGCCGCCTTGGCCGCAGCTTCGCGCAATTTGTCCTTCTTGCTCTTGCGCGCGCCCTTCACGCCGCCGTTCACCGTATCCGTGACGGGGTTGACGGGCGTGGGCAATTCCGTCGGTTCGAACCCGGCCACCACTTCGCGCACGATGCGCAAGTCGTTGCGGTTTTCGATCAGGCGGAAATGCGCCTCCGTGTCGGCCGTGACGAAACTGATGGCCGTGCCGCTCTCGCCGGCGCGGCCCGTGCGGCCGATGCGGTGCGTGTAGTCGACGGCCGAGCGGGGCAAGTCGTAGTTGACGACGGCGGGCAAGCCGGCGATGTCGATGCCGCGCGCGGCCACGTCGGTGGCCACCAGCACCTGCAAACGGCAAGCCTTGAAGTCGGCCAGCAGCTGGCTGCGCGTGCCCTGGCTGAATTCGCCATGAAAGGCGCCCACGTGCAGGCCCGCGCGCTGCAGCTTGTCGGCCACGTGTTCGGCCGCGTACTTGGTGGCGACGAACACCAGCACGCGTTCCCACTGCTGCTGCAGGATCAGGTAGCGCAGCAGCTGCGTGCGGCGCGGCACGTCGACCGTGATGGCGCGCTGCACGATGTCGGGCTTGTCCTGCGGTTCGGACGCCACTTCGATGCGCACGGGGTCCGTGAGCAGGCTGTCGGCCAGCGCCTGCACGCTGTCGGGGAAGGTGGCGGAAAAGAACAGGTTTTGCCGTTGTTTGGGCAGCAGCGCCAGGATGGCGTTGATTTCTTCGCTAAAACCCATGTCCAGCAGACGGTCCGCTTCATCGAGCACGCACAGCGACACGCCGCCCAGCTTCACGGCATTTTGCCGCACCAGGTCCAGCAAACGGCCCGGCGTGGCGACGACGATATCGGCGCCGCCGCGCAAGTCCATCATCTGCGGATTGATCGACACGCCGCCGAACAGCACGGAAATCTTCAGTTTGACGGGCAGCGGCTTGGCCAGCGCGTGCACCGTCTGCCCCACCTGCGCCGCCAGCTCGCGCGTGGGCACGAGGATCAGCGCGCGCACCTGGCGCGGGCCGGAAGCGGGCGCCATCAGCACCTGCAGCAGCGGCAGCGCGTAGGCGGCCGTCTTGCCGGAGCCCGTCTGCGCCGCGCCCAGCACGTCGCTGCCGCGCAGGATGGCGGGAATGGCGGCCGCCTGGATGGCCGTCGGCGCGGCATAGCCGGCCTTGTCGACGGCACGGACCAGGGCGGGAATCAGACCCAGGGAGGAAAATGGCATAGCGGGCCTTCTTTATTCGGAAAGTGGGACCGGCCGCGAAAGGCGGCCGGTCGGAATAGCGACAGTATAAAGCAGGCGCTTACTGCCTGGGCATTTGCAGCTTCGGATGGCCCGTTTCATCGTAGCCCGGCATGCCGCGCCGGATCGCATGCGAAAAGTCCGCATCGTCGTTGGCCGCCCGCGCGCGCGCCGTGATATGGCCGCCATCGCGCAGCTGCTGGAAGCTCAGGCCGGGCACCAGGCCCTTGACATCGAACAGATAGCGGTCCAGGTAGCCCGAGGCCAGCAGCCGGTAGTCGAGCGGCAGGCCCGGCACGATGCGGCGCACCATCTCGAAGACGATGGTGGTGCAATTGGCCGTCAGCGTGTTGTAGAACCGCGGCTGAGCCTTCAGCGCCTGCGCTTCGTCCAGGTAGGCGAGGAACAGCGAGCGCATGGCCGCTTTCGGCATCATCACGCGGTACAGATGCATGTCCTCGCCCCGCGCATTCGTGCGCACGCGCAGGATGTCGCGCTCGTCGGCGGCGATCAGGCTCATTTCGAAATGCTTGAAGAAGCCGCCGATGGCGGAAAAGCTCTCGCCCTTTTCCTTGCGGATTTCGATGGAAAACGTCAGAAAGCGCCCGTCCGCAAAGCCGAACGAGATCAGCGTGTGTGCGATGTACGGTCCCGTCCAGTACGACAGCGCCGTGTCCATCGTGCGCAGTTCGTCGAGGTCGTAGCTGCGCTGCTCCCACTTGACCGTGTAGTCGTCATCGCTGCGCCAGTCGAAATTGCGCACATTGTCCAAGGTGACGAGATTGCCCTTGAGCGTGCCCGTGACATTGCGCGCCACGTCGTCGGCCCACACGCGCTCCTGCCTGGGCGCGATGCAACTCCACCACACGAGCAGCAGGAGAAAGCCGGCCGCATACGGCAGCAGCGCGCGCGCATCGCCGCGCATCCACCACAGCGCGATGCTGGCCACGCCCAGCGCGCCCCACAGCAGCGCGCCGATGGCTTGCGCCGCCGTGCCGCCGGACAGCTGATACCACAGCGCCAGCGCGCCCCACACGGCAGTCAACAGGAGAATCAGGGAAACGGCCATTTTGCCGACGGTGGCCAGCACGGAGCGGGCACGCAGTGATAAGAAAGTCATGCCCTGATTATAAGGGCAAGCGCAGGAAGAGGTGCGTCCGGGCAAGTAGTGCTGCAACAGGCCCGGCCGCAAAATCATTGCTTGCCTGCCAATTTATTTCATGAGAGCATGTTGTAAAAATAAAATGTATAGACAAGGCGGACTGTCACGGCAGCGATGCTTTGGCCATTCCAGGAGATAGCTTGCAGCCCCCTTCCCTCTACGCCCTCGCCGGCAGCCTCAATTCCCTGTTCATCGTCGTCAGCCTGTATGGTTTATGGTCGCAGCTGCAAAAAATCTGGCGGCGCAAGCGCGATGCCGGCATCGGCGCGGGCCAGACGACGGACATCCTGTCGATCAACCAGTTCACCGTCAGCTTCCTCGCGTATTGCGCCTTCTTCGTCTACGGCTATTCGATCACGCCGTTCAACCACTACATCGTCTGGCCCCGCCTGATCGCGTCCCTGATCGCGCTGGCCATCCTGTTTGAAATCGACCGCGACCGCCGCAGCCTGGCATCGCGCAATGCGCTGCTGGCCTGCGCGCTGCTGCTGGGCGCGGGCGTGGCGGGGCTGGCCTTCGGCCCCACGTTCACCGATGAAAAGCGCCTGATCTCGCAAAGCCTGATCGTCGCCGTCACCGTGCTGCTGGCGCAGGGCTATGCGCACCAGATCCGCCTGATCTGGCGCTCGGGCAGGACGGGCGCCGTGTCGTTAAAGATGAGCCAGTTCATCCTGGCGATGGATGTCAGCACCATCTTCTTCGCCTGCGTCATGGGTCTGAAAACAGGCTGGCCATTGCTGCTGCTCGCCAGCGTCAGCGCCACCACCAAGCTCATTATCATGTGGCTGTTCCGCTGGGAGAAGGCCAGTCCCGCCGCGCGCATGAAGCGGCTGGCGCCGGCCTGAGGCTAGAATGGCGGCATACCCACCTGTCGAAAGCGCCGCCATGCACCTGTCCCCTGCCATCCCCATCCTGCGCATCTTCTCGGAAGAAAAGGCGCGCGAGTTCTACCTCGGTTTCCTCGGCTTTACCCTGGACTGGGAACATCGCTTCGAGCCTGCGGCGCCGCTGTACCTGCAGGTGACGCGCGGCGAGTTGGTGCTGCACCTGTCCGAACACTACGGCGACGCCACGCCGGGGGCGGCGCTGTTGATCCCCGTCAATGACGTCGCCGCCCTGCACGCGGAACTGCAGGCCAGGGATTATCCGTATGCGCGGCCCGGCATCCGCGACGAGGACTGGGGCCGCATCCTGGAAGTGGCGGACCCATTCGGCAACCGGCTGCGCTTCTGGCAGCGCAGCGAATAAGGCTCACTGGCCGCTCAGCGCCCGCATTTCCGCATACAGGTTCGCCTTGCCCTCGAAGCCGATGCCGACCAGGTCCGGCATGGTGATGTGGCCGTTTTCCACGCGCACGCCATCGGGGAAGCCGCCGAACGGCTGAAATAAATCCGGATACGATTCATTGCCGCCCAGGCCCAGGCCCGCCGCGATATTCAGCGACATCTGGTGGCCGCCGTGCGGGATGCAGCGGCTGCGCGACCAGCCGTGCTGGTGCAGCATATCCAGGGTGCGCAAATATTCCACCAGGCCGTAGCTGAGGGCGCAGTCGAACTGCAGCCAGTCGCGGTCGGCGCGCATGCCGCCGTAGCGGATCAGGTTGCGCGCATCCTGCATGGAAAACAAATTCTCGCCCGTCGCCATGGGCTTGTCGTAATAGCTGCGCAAGGTCGCTTGCAGTTCGAAATCGAGCGGATCGCCCGCCTCTTCGTACCAGAACAGGTCATACTGGCGCAGCGCCTTGGCGTAGGCGATCGACGTATCGAGGTCGAAACGGCCGTTCGCGTCCACGCACAGCTTCTGTCCATCCTGCAGCACTTCCATGATGGCGTCGATGCGGCGCAAGTCCTCGTCCAGCGAGGCGCCGCCGATCTTCTTCTTGACCACCGTGTAGCCGCGGTCGATATAGCTGCGCATCTCGTCCTGCAGGGCACTCAAGCTCTGGCCCGGGTAGTAATAGCCGCCCGCCGCATACACGAACACCTGTTTGTCGGGCACGCCCGTGCCGTGGCGTTCGGCCAGCAGCTGGAACAGCGGCTTGTTCTCGATCTTCGCCACGGCATCCCAGATGGCCATGTCGATGGTGCCGATGGCCACCGAGCGCTCGCCGTGGCCGCCCGGCTTTTCATTGGTGTACATGCAATCCCACACCTTGTGCGGATCGAGGTTGCCGCCGTCGTCCGTCACGAGGCTGGCGGGATCGGCGTCAAGGATGCGGGGAATGAAGCGCTCGCGCATCAGCATGCCCTGGCCGTAGCGGCCATTCGAATTGAAACCGTAGCCGACGACGGGCTTGCCGTCGCGCATCACGTCCGTGACGACGGCCACCAGGCTCAGGGTCATCTTCGTGAAATCGATGTAGGCGTTGCGGATGGGGGAAGAGATGGGGATGGTCTTTTCGCGGATTTCGACGATTTTCATGCGGCTCTCCTGTGCTTGAATGGTGACGCCAGCTTACCCGCGATACGTAGTCGTATAATTGACTGTAATTTAAACCATTCTTCACTTGAAGTTAATAATGAAAAGCGACGCCACCACGGAAATGGCCTTCTTTGTGCTGCTGACCAAGCTGGGCAGCCTGTCGGCCACGGCGCGCGAGCTGGGCATCACGCCGCCCGCCGTCAGCAAGCGCTTGGTGCTGATGGAGCAGCGCCTGGGCGTGCGCCTGCTGAACCGCAGCACGCGGCGCATCAGCCTGACGGGAGACGGCGAAAGTTATCTGCAGCAGGCGCGGCAGATCCTCGACGATATCCGCGCCATGGAGGAATCCCTGGCCAGCGGCAGCGCGGAACCGCGCGGGTTGCTGCGCGTCAACGCCACCCTGGGTTTCGGGCGCACGGTGATCGCGCCCCTGCTGTCGCAATTCGCCCTGCGCCACCCGCAGCTGGAAGTGCAGCTGCAGCTGACGGACAGCCCCATCAACCTGGTCGAGCAGGCGTATGACCTGGGCATCCGCTTCGGCGACCTGCCCGACACGCGCCTGTCGGCGCGCAAGATCATGTCGAACCGGCGCTTCCTGTGCGCCTCGCCCGCCTACCTGCAGGCGCACGGCACGCCGCAAACGCCCGACGAGCTGGCGCAGCACCGCTGCATCGTGCACCGGCAAAATGACGACGCCTACGGCATCTGGCGCATGAGTAAGGGCCGCGCCACGCATACGGTGAAGGTGCGCGGCACGGTAGCCAGCAACGACGGCGACGTGGTGCTGGGCTGGGCGCTGGACGGCCACGGCATCCTGCTGCGCTCGGAATGGGACCTGGCCCGCTACCTCGACAGCGGCCGCCTGCGCGTGGTGCTGCCCGACTACACGCTGGCGCCGGCCGACCTGTACGCCTACTATCCGAGCCGCCACCAGTTGCCCGCCAAAGTGCGCGCTTTTATCAATTTTCTCATCCAGCAGTTGCAGCCGGAAGCGGCCACGGCGGCGGAATCGGGTTACACTACAATATTGCGATATGGCAATATTATGAAGGAGTAAGTTTTGCTAGTCATACTCGGATTTCTCGTCGTGCTGTTTTCCGTCTTTGGCGGCTTCGCCATGCAGGGGGGGCATCTGGGCGCCCTGTTCCAGCCGCTGGAACTGCTGATGATCGGCGGCGCCGCGCTGGGCACCTTCTTTGTCGGCAATGACGCCAAGGCCATCCGCGCCACGTTCGCCGCCATTCCCACCCTGTTCCACGGTTCGCAGTACACGAAGGCGCGCTACATGGAGCTGATGGGGCTGATGTATGAAATCCTCAGCAAGATCCGCAAGGAAGGCCTGATGTCGGTTGAGGACGATATCGACGACCCGTACCGCAGTCCCATCTTCGTGAAATACCCGTACACGCTCGGCGACGAGCATATCCTGGAATTCATCACCGATTATCTGCGCCTGATGGTGTCGGGCAATATGGATGCCTACCAGATCGAAAACCTGATGGATAACGAGATCGAGACGCACCATGAGGATGCGGAAATGCCGATCCAGACGATTTCGCAGCTGGCCGACGCCATGCCCGCCTTCGGCATCGTGGCCGCCGTGATGGGCGTCGTGCACACGATGGCGTCCGTCGGCTTGCCGCCGGCCGAGCTGGGCGTGCTGATCGCGCAGGCGCTGGTGGGCACCTTCATCGGCATTTTGCTGGCGTATGGCTTCATCGCGCCGCTGGCCAGCTTGCTGCGCCGCAAGCACCATGAAACGGCAAAGATGTACCAGTGCGTGAAAGTGACCTTATTGGCCAGCCTGAACGGCTACGCGCCGGCGCTGGCCGTGGAATTCGGCCGCAAGGTCATTTCCGCCACGGAACGTCCGTCGTTCAGCGAACTGGAAAACCACGTGCGCCAGGTGCGCACGAAGAACTGATACGGCCAGTTGCCCTTGCCCGGCGCCTCAGGCTTCCGGCGCCGTCCAGACCAGGTTCCACAGGTGGCCATCGATATCCTCGAAGCCCTGGTCATACATGAAGCCATGGTCCTCGGGCGGATGCGGGATGCGGCCGCCGGCGGCCGCGGCCCTGGCGATCAGGCTGTCGACCTCTTCCCGGCTTTCGCAACTGAGGCAAATGACCACTTCGTTGGCTTCCTTCGCATTTGCCACCGGCTTGCCGATCAGGGACTGGAAGAAGGCTTCGGTCGTCAGCATGGCCTGGATGCTGCCGTCGACGATGTTCATGAACGCCGCGTTCTCGCCGCTGAAGCGGGTATCGAAGGTAAAGCCGAGAGCGGCAAAGAAGGCCCTGGATGTCTCCAGGTCCTTCACGGGCAGGTTGAGGATGATCTGTTTATTCATGGCGCTTCCTTGCTTCCTGGGTGAAGGTGGAATGGGCAACCGGTGCGCCCGCCCCCTGCAGCGGGGACGGCATACCAAATTGACACGCTGACGAAAAAATCGTTCCTCTAGAATATCAACAAATTGTGCAAACGTCGCCAAAAGCGCGCTGGATGGCGTGACGCCGTAGCATGGCTGAAGAGCTGGTGCCTGTTTGTGCGCGCCGCACAAATAATTTCTGGCAACGCCATCTTTCAGATACAGTTGTCATTCTGATCAATATGACAAGGATGACGGTATGCACAGCAATACACAGCGGGATCCCGATGCCGCGGCAGCGATGCTGGGCGCGCCGAGTTTGCAACTGAACTCCTTGTCCTGGGCAGCGGCGGGCAGTTTGACCAAGTGGGTCGGCAAGAATGCCGCCAGCGGGATCGTCGGGGCGGCCGCTGGCATGCTGTTCCAGGAATTCCTGGGAGCGGTCGGCATGGGCGGCCCGGACCTGGCTGGCAAGCTGGACGTAATCAGTGACAAGCTGACGGAAGTCCAACGCTCGCTGGACCGGGTCACGTCCATGACCTCGGAAATTCTGTTGAAACTGGACGAGTTGCACAATTTCATGGAAAAAAGCCTGAAGGTGGAAACCTTGCTGGCGGCCATGGGACGCATCGATGTCGCCTATGGCTACGCCGACGCCAGCCTGCTGAAGGCCGATGCCACCGGCGGCGCCATCTCTTTGCGGCTATTGACGGAAAATATGCCGCACTTTCCAGGCATGACGCCGGAATATCTGACGAAAGCGGCCCATGAGTTCGCGTCGTACGTAGCCGATATGCCGGATTGCATCGATACCATCCGCCGGGTCTTGGCGAAAGCGGCGTTTGGGCAGGATTCATTGCTCGATCATTGGGCCAAGGAGCTGGCGCAGCAGGTGCGCAACAAGAAGATCAGCCGCGAAGCGGCGTATCTGGTGCTCGAGGGATATTTCCTCCAGGCCGTCTCTGTCCAGCTGAAGGGCCTGTGCGTGCATTGCCTGGCACTCAGTACCGACCCATTCGCTGCCAAGCGCATCGAGCAATATCTGCAGCAAAACTTCGGATTGTTGATGCGCGAGCAGACTGAGGCTTATACCGCCGCGGTTGAGGATTTGGTTTTCCTGTCGCTCGATCCCATCATGCGCGCCGGCATGAGGGACATGGGCATGAGCGCACGCGAGTTTCCTGTGCATGTGGACGAGATACTGCTGCGTACCGACTTGCTGTGCGCCGCATTGAATCTGGTGGGCAGAAAGTCGACAGGGCCGCTGGCGGCATCCCCGCAAGCGGCGATCCAGGGCATTTATGCCCGTTCCCTGTTCCGTCCTTCTGATTTGCGCGACGGCAAAGTCCCGCCCATGGAGGTGCATGGCTACGCACCGGCCCAGGCCGGGCAGCAGCGTCAGGCGCCGTTCGGTTGCCTGGATCTGATCGCCTCCGATGACAGGGCCGTGCTGAGCGATGTAGCGGCGACGCGCGTGACGGTCGCGCGCTACAGATGGCACTTCCCGGCGACTGTGCCCGCAGTTGACGTATCGATCGATAGCAGGTTCCGTAGCGCCACGCCGGCGCTGTACCCGGTGTTTGGTGCCGACGAGCCGGTGCTGGCTGTGGGCATCTTTAACGGCAGCCCGCTGTGTCGCGGCGTGCCTGCCAGCGTCCCGCAAAGCCGCAAGTACACGCCATTCCCTACAGGCAATCCGCATGTCACGTATTTCAACGAAGCGCACACGCCCGGCAGACACCCGCTGACCAATGGCGAGGGCGAGGTTACTGAGACGTATTTCCAGGTCCAGAATGCCTACAAGGCAGACGCGCAGGAGCACAGTCTGGTAATGCAGCATCTGTTCAGCTACACAGGCCAGGAAATCGGCGTCAGGATGCATGCGCAAGTGCTCACCCGATTGCAGGTCGGCCCCCGGGCGGATATGCATCTGGGCGCGGACAGGCATCATTACTCGGTCTTTCACCGCTTGCTGGTGCGGTTTCCCGACGGCACAGACAGGGCAATTTACAATTCGGAAATTGATTTTGATCACGCTGTCGATATACAGCGGGTCCATCATTCCTTCAATAACTTCGTCGATGTGGCGCGCTCGGGCTTGTTCGCCATGGACTTCAAGCTGATTCCAGGCCACTATCACCTGATACTCGACAACGAAACCTACTTTCCACGCGCGGCCAACAAATACAACGGCTGGAATTTAGCCAACCTGGTTTTCAAGCTTGGCGGCGTGGCGCTGGAAATGCGCTACCCGAGCAGTTAGTTGCCGCGGGACAACGAACTGCAATGGGAGGCCATGGCGATGGCTGGCGTGGACGGCCGGAACAGCTCGGCGCACGGAGTCATTGCCGCCACCGAAGGCACGCCTTTGCTCCGGCGCGCCAAGTCCCTCCCCCGCCATTTACGGGCCCGGCGCCGTGTCATCGGGGCAGCTGACCTCGTCCTCCTGCGTATACAAAGTCATCGGCACGCGCTGGCCGTCGACTTCCAGCTCGCGCACCTTCGGCGGCACCAGCTGGAATTCGCCCGCCTGCAGCTTCTCGCGCAGGGGCTTGCAGCGCAGGGCATCCGTGGGGATTTGCCCGCGCGCAGTCCAGTTGCCATCGTCCTTTTCCGCCAGCAACACCGACGAGGCGCGCGGGTCATTGCTGATCAGCAACACGTCCTGCTTGCCATCGCCATCGAAATCGAGCAGGTAGGCGTCGCACTGCGGCCCTGCCCGCTTCAAACAGGCGGGCAGACGCCAGGCCGGGCCTACCTGCGTCCAGTCCTGGCGCAGGAAGCTTTCCGGCAGCCTGGCCGTGGCCGGACGCAGGGTCAGGTTGATCGACACGTCGCTCAGCGCGCCCGTCTCGTCGAGGCGGTTCTGGCGCTTGAGCATGGCCTCGGCGCGGGCCCGCACGACAGCCGCGTCGGCGCCCGTCGTGCGTTTGCTCAATTCCTGCAAGGCCGCCTGGCCATAGCGGGCGCCCTGGAAGCGCAGGTATTCGAAATCGAACTTGTCCACGCCCACCTTGCCGCTGTCCAGGCGCGCCATCTGGCTGGCCACGGAAATGCGCGCCGGGTCGGCCAGCGGCGAGAACAGGGCGAACAGCACCAGCAGGGTGACAAAGGCGGTGGCCACGTTGACGTTGGCGATCAGGTGCAGCCAGTCGCCATACTTGCTGGCCGCCCAGGCATAGCCGGCGGCGTAGCAGGTGGCGATCAGCAGGCAGGCGGCGGCGATCAGGCGGTCGGACGTCCAGCCATGCGACATCACGCGCAAGGTCAGCGCATAGATGGCGATGCCCACCACCCACGGCAGCAGCAGGCAGGCCAGGCGTGTGCCGAGGCGGATGCCGCGCGCCACGCCATGGCCCACTTCGCCATTCTGGAAAGCGGCATTGATCAGCACCACCAGCACGCCGGCCATGCCCAGCAGCACGGACGCCGCATGGCGCGTGGCCCACAGGCGCTCGAAGCCGATGAAGGGCAAGGTCAGCAGGAAACCGGACACGAGCACGGCGGCGATCGGCATCAGCCACGACAGCAGTACCAGCAGCAGGGTGCGGATGCCGCGCACGATGGACGGGCGCACGTCGGTGATGTGGATGGCAAAGGAAAACGCGAAGCAGATGACGGGAATCACGAACCAGGCCTGGCCCAGCAGTTTTTTCAGGAAACTCAGTTTAATGAGCAGGAACAGTTGCCCGCCCAGCCACAGCACCAGCCACAGGCCCAGCACGAACAGCAGGGAAAACAGCAATTGAATGCCCAGCTTCCAGGCGATTTCAAAATACGTGGGGTAGCGGGCGATGCGCCGGCCATCCTGGGCGCTGGCCAGCACCAGCGCATGGGCGATATAGAATCCCACGACGCAAAAGCCGAACAGCTGGGCGGAAATGACGCGCAGCGGCGCGCCCGGCTTGTAGTTGCCCCAGATGACGTGTTCGGCGCCGCGCGCCACGTCGTGCCAGGCCAGCACGGCCAGCACGACGGCCGCGCCCGCCATCCACAGGCCGATGCGCTTCGCCGACATATGGCCCAGGCTGGAGACCAGCAGGATGGGCAACAGCAAACTGATCAGCATCAACGGCCCCAGCAGGTAGGCTTCCGTGGCGGGCCACACCTTGTCCTGGGCCGTGCTGTACAGCCAGTACAGCAGCAAGCCTTGCAGCAGGCCCGTCACCAGGCGCGTCACCGCGATGCGCGGTGCCACCACCGGATCGAGCAAAGCCATGTTTTTTCCTGCGGCATCCTGCTGCATAATCATTCCCTTAGAGTCGTTCATTGCAGTCATTGTTGCACTGCGAGCACGGCCATTATTGCATTTCGTTATCGTCATCTCAACAGCGATTCGCGCGCAAGCCCTTCCCGTGCGCCCTCGCTGCGGCGCAAGGGCAGGCTTTGCGCGAGGCCCCAGGCCAGTTCCGGCACGAGGAACAGCCACAGCAGGGGCTGGCCCGTGACCAGCAAGGCCCACGCCATCCAGGTGGAAAACAGGTAGCGCGCCGCCGCGTCGTAGCGGCCGAAGCGCGGCTGCGGGTCGAGCATGCGCAGCACCGACCAGACCATCACCACGCTGCCAAACAAGCTGCCGATGAGCACATGAAACGGTTCGAAGGCGGGCAACGGCATGCCGCCGAGCGACACATTGACGGCGCTCAAGTGCTCGCGCAGCAGCAAAAACGTCCACGGCGTGGTAAACGGGGCCGTCATGAGCACATCATAAATGGCGCTGGCGCGCACCACGCGGCGGAAGGCGGAAACGGACAACATGGGAAACTCCTGTCAGTGGAAAGCGCCCATGATCAAGGCTGGAGTACACTCCATGGTCAAGCATTTTATGAAAGAAAAGAACCATGCAGATCGGCGAGATGGCGCAGGCGACGGGCTTGAGCCGCGATACCCTGCGCTTCTATGAAAAGCGGGGCTTGCTGCGCGCGCGGCGCGGCGCGAACGGCTACCGCGACTACCCGCCCGAGGCGGCCGACTGGCTGCGCTACCTGCGCACGGCGCAGCAGCTGGGCTTTACCCTGGCGGAAATCGAGGCCGACATGCCGCTGCTGGCGGCCGCCGGCGATCCCGCCACGGCGGAATTACTGCGCGCGGCGCTGGCGCGCAAGCTGGGCGAGATCGATGCGCGCATAGCCGGCTTGACGCAGCTGCGCGGCGAACTGGTGCTGCGTATGGGGCCGCAAGCGGCCGCGTGTCCATTGCGCGGAGATGCCGATGCGAATCACTAAACTGCTGCCGTGGCTCTTCCTGCTGGGCGTGGGCGGCGCGCAGGGCGCCGAACTGGCCTGCGGCGACTTCCTGTCCCGGCTGGGCCAGAAACCCGCCTACATCGTCTACCAGGGTTGCCAGCAAAACAGGGAACGCCAGGACCAGCCGTTCGAGGCGCGCTACCAGGTGGATGGCAAGCATGCGCGGCAGGCGGAAGCCTACCTGCGGCGTACGTATGGCTTGCCCAGGCTCAAGCGCTATTGCTGCGTCTGGGACAGCACGCCCCACTCCTGGCGCGACCGCCGCACGGGCTACAGCTATATATTCGGCATGGCCACGGGCGAAACGCCGGTCAGGACGCGCGACGCCTGGCCGCGGATCGAGCGCTTTGTCGTGCAGGTCGATGGCTACGCGCAAGATCCTTGATGCGGCGCCTCAATCGAGTTCCTGGCGCGCCACCAGAATGCCGTCCGCATCGGCGTAGATCCAGTCGCCCGGATGCACGGCCACGCCGCTGATCTGCACGCGCACGTCGCGCTGGCCGGCGCCCGTCTTGTTGCTCTTGCGCGGATGCGTGGCCAGGGCGCGCACGCCGATCTGGCAGACATTGATTTCCTCGCAGTCGCGGATGCAGCCATCGACAATGATGCCGGCCCAGCCATTGCTTTCGGCCAACACGCCCAGCTGGCCGCCCACCAGCGCGCGGCGCAGGCTGCCGCCGCCATCGATCACCAGCACGCGGCCCTGGCCCGGCGTTTCCAGGGTGCTGCGCACGAGCGCGTTGTCCTCGAACACGTGCAAGGTGGCGGCGGGGCCGCTGAAGCGCACGCGCTGGCCAAAGGCGCGGTACACGGGCGGCAGCACGGCCAGGGTGCCCTCGTCCAGCATGGCTGCATGGTCGTCGCACAGATCGGTGGTAGCAAAGGTCATGGGAACTCCTTTAGTGGCAGATGGCAACGATTCTATGCCTTTTGCAGCGCGGCGGCGCGTGTTTTGCCGCCCACGCCCACGGCCGTGGCAATCGCCAGGGCCTGGAATACGCCGATGAAGACGAACAGCAGGGCCGGATGGTCGCCATCCATCAGCGCGCCAAAGAACAAGGGCCCCACGGCCAGGCCGCTGTCGAGGCCCGAATACACGACGCCATACACGCGGCCCGTGGCATTCTTCGGCGCCGCCGCGCGTATCATCAGGTCGCGCGACGGTCCCGCCACGCCCGACGTCAGGCCGATGGCGCCCATCAGCACCACGGCGCCCCAGGCCGGCACGACGGCCATGGCCAGCAGCACGGCCAGCAGCGCGGCGGCGGAAAAGGCGATCGCCACGTTGCGGTCAGGATGCTGGCTGCGCGCGCCCACCACGCCGCCGGCCAGCATGCCCACGGCCGAGGCCAGCATATAGGCCGTGTAGGCGCTCGTCGCCAAGGCCAGGCTCATGCCGTACAGCTTGACGAGGGCCACGCTGGCAAAGCTCTGGATGCCGCCCAGGGCGATGGCCGTGATGAAGAAGAAGGCAAAGCACATCCACACGGCCGGCAGGCGCAGGAAGTCCAGGGTGCCTTCGCCGCCGCCCGCCTGGCCTGGCGCCGCCTTTTTGACCGGCTCGGGACGGATGGCGTGGCGGTTCAGGAACAGGATCAGCAGCACGCCGAACGGCAGCACGGCTGCGCATTGCAGCGCGATTCGCCAGTCGTAATGGGTGGCGACATAGGTCATGAACAGCGGAGCCAGGGCCCAGCCGATGTTGCCGCTGATGCCATGCACGGAAAAGCCGTAAGCCACGCGGGCCGCCGAAACGCGCTGGTTGAGGATGGTGTAGTCGGCCGGATGGAACACGCTGTTGCCCATGCCGGCCAGCATGGCACCCAGCATCAGCGCCGCATAGCTGTGTGCGCCGGACAGGGCCAGCGCCGACACGCCCAGCAGAAAGACGCCGGAAAACAGCACGGCGCGGGCGCCGAAGCGGTCGACGACAAAGCCGGCCAGCGCCTGCCCCACGCCCGAAATGATGAAAAATACCGTCATCAGCAAGCCCAGTTCCGCATACGACAGGCCGAAGGCGGGCTTCAGCCAGACGAACAGGGCCGCCAGGATCAGGTGGTAAAAGTGCGAAATGCCATGCGCCAGCCCCACCAGGGCGATGACGCGCGCATCGCTGCGCAAGGTTGGCGGTGACTGCGGTGGCAACTGCCCTGCCGAGTTAGTTGTTATCATGTCATACCCTGTTTTATACTGGTGAAGCTCAAGTGTATGCAAAATACCATCGTCTGTTTTCCGACAGAACGACATAATTTATCGAATTAAGGCCAAGCTGATGGGTGTACCTATCCTCCACCATACCCGCATGTGTCCGCCAAGGGAGGCGCCCAGTGCGTCCATCCCCGTGACCATGGTCGCGCGCGACCTGCAACCCGATGAATTTTTGTTGCCGCACAGCCACCCCTGGGGCCAGGTCACGATGGCGCTCGAAGGCGTGCTGCGCATTACCGCCAACAACAGCAGCTGGGTGCTGCCGCCCATGCGCGCCATCTGGATCGCGCCGAACGTCGAGCATGCCGTCACGATACTGGAAAAAACCCGCTTGCGCCCCCTGTGCATCCATGCCGCGCGCGCGCCGTTCGCGGGCCAGGACTGCAAGGTGCTGGAAGTATCGAATTTGCTGCGCCAGCTGATCATGGCGCTGGAACAGCTGGACCCGGGCCAGGAACCGGCGCGCGAGGCCTTGCTGGCCGAACTGATACTCGATGAATTGAAACGTTCGGACACGCGGCCCATCCGTGTGCCCTTGCCCAGCGACAAGCGCTTAAAAACCCTGTGCGACAGCCTGATCGACAAGCCGGGCCTGAACCTGACGCTGGAACACTGGGCGCAGCAGGTCGGCGCCTCGGAGCGTACCCTGGCGCGGCTGTTCGAACGGGAATTGGGCATGAGTTTTGGCCAGTGGCGCCAGCAAGTGCGCCTGGCGCACGCGGCACCGCTGATCGCGCGCGGCGTGCCGCTGTCGCAGGTGGCCGAGGAACTGGGCTACGCCAGCCAGTCGGCCTTTTCCGCCATGTTCAAGAAGACTTTCGGCAGTTCGCCGTCGGCCTTCTTTGCCCAGGGCGAGCGCTCTTAGGCCATGAAGTCGAAGAGCGAATTTTTACCGGTATAACCCGGCAAGGCCGAGTTCGTGCCCATCTGTTCCTGCGCCGAATACGCCTTCACCAGCGCCTGCGCCTGGGCCGTCAGCGCCTTGGCCAGCACGGCCTTCTTGTTGGTGAGCGTCGTGATGTCCTTGCCGACCGTTTGCACTTCCTTGCGGATGATGCTCGTCTCGCCCGTCAATTCGCCGATCTTGCTGGCAAACTGATCCGCCACGCCCTTGCCGTTATTGGTAAACATCTTGCTGACGGCGTCGGGATCGGCCGCGATGGCCGCCTTGAGCTTTTTATCGTCGAGCACCAGCTCGCCGCTCTTGCCCAAGGTCACGCCGGCGCTGCTCAGCACCGACGATGGCACGCCCGTGCTGGCCGTGCGCAGCACTTGCTCCATCTGCGAACGCACTTGCCCCAGGGCCGTGTCGGATTTCAAATCGCCCTGCTGCAGGCTCTGCAGCTTGCTGTTGAGCTCATTGTAGGCGGTGACGAAGCTGGCCACGTTGGTGGCGATCTGGCTGCTGTCCTTGGCGATGACGAGGTCGGTCGTGCCCTTTTTCTTCAATTCGATGGTGGCGCCCTCGACGGCCGTCGTCAGGGTATTCGTGGCGCTCTTGATGTCCTTGCCGTCGACGGTCAGCAGCGCGTCCTGCGCGGCGGCCGTCTGCTGCAGGCCCTTGCCGGCGCCGGGCGCGTAGGACAGCAGATTGCTGACGGCCGCGTCGCCGGACACGCTGATGCGCATGCTGCTGTCGGCGCCGCTCTTGCCATTGATGGCCAGCGAATAGCCATCGGTGCCCTTGACCACGCTGGCATCGATGCCCTGCTGCTTGAGCGCGGCGGCGATGCCGTCGAGGCTATTGTTGCTGCTGTCGATGGTCAGCGCAATGATCTTGCCGCTGCCGGGCGTAAATTGCTTGCCGTCGGCCGTGCCCACTTCGATCTTGACCAGCGCCGGCGCGCCCGTGCCGATGGCCGCGCTCGACGATTTCTGCGTGCCGCTCTGCAGGGTCTGCCCTTGCGCCAGCTGCTTGACATTCAGTTCATGGCTGCCGCTGGCGGCCTTGTCGGTGGTGGTGGCGCTCAGCACATCCTTGCTGCTCGACGTGGCCGAGGTGGCCAGGCCGCTGCCGGCCATGTTCTTGGCCACGGTCTGGAATTTCGCCAGCGCCGATTGCAGCTGGCCCAGGCCCGAGAATTTGGCCTGGTCGCGCGCCAGGCTGGCGTTGAGCTTGACGACGCCCGTGTTCTGCGACTGCATCTGACGCTCCACCTTCGCATACACATCGGCCGAAATATTGCCCTGCGTCGTCTGCTGCGTGTTGTTGGTGTAAGCCCTGCTGTTGATGGTCGAATTAAACATGGTAGGCGTTCCCGTCGGGTGTAAGGTCATGGCACACGGTTCAGGTCGTGACCGTGCTGCGCTGGAAACGGACGGCAGGCGCGCGTGGCGCGGCAAGGTCCCTCTTCTGGTTGATAATTATGCAGTATTACCGGAATATCAAAACAGCGAACAGAACAGGTTTTTCCTGACTGCAAACCCATATGCACCATTTTAGCGCATTTCATTTGCAGCCGATCTTGTCTCGTTTCAGCGCATGAATTTCGAGATGGCGCTGCTGACGGCCATGTCCAGCTTCAGGAAAGTGAGTCCCACCTTGAAACCTGCACTGCTGAAAATGCAGTGCGATACGGATACGCGCGCCTCGATGATGTGCGCCGCGCCATCGTAAAACAGCTCGAACAGCACCTTGCCCTGCTTGCCTGTCGGCACCGGTTCCGCGATGACGGCCGCCATGCCGCCCGGCCCCACATCGAGGGTGCGCGCCGCCACGGGACCCGCGCCATCCATTACCAACATTGCCTTGGCACGCAATATCTTGCGTGCGCCCTGCCTTTGCTCAACTGACACTGTATTCCGCTTCTCTATCAATTCATGGTCGATGCGAACTCGCTGCGCGAATTCATCGGACAAATATTATAGTTCTAAACGGAAATTTTGTTTGACTTGTCTCAAGCTTGGCATTTAAACCATACCAACTTTTACTCCAGATCGCGCAATTTATTAAACGCTTCGTCGATGCGCTCGACGCCGATGACCTTGAGACCCTCGATGACTTGCTTGGGCAGGTTGGACTTGGGCACCACGGCCAGGGTAAAGCCCAGCTTGGCCGCTTCGCGCAGGCGCTCCTGGCCCCGTGGCGCGGGACGGATTTCGCCGGCCAGCCCCACTTCGCCAAACACCACGAGTCCCCGCGGCAAGGGTTTGTTGCGCATCGACGAATTGATTGCCAACAACACGGCCAGGTCGGCCGCCGGCTCCGTGATCTTGACGCCGCCGACGGCGTTGATGAAGACGTCCTGGTCGAAGGCGGCGATGCCCGCATGGCGGTGCGCCACGGCCAGCAGCATGGCCAGGCGGTTCTGCTCCAGGCCGACGGACAGCCGGCGCGCATTCGGCAAGTGACTCGTGTCGACGAGGGCCTGGATTTCCACCAGCAGCGGGCGCGTGCCTTCCTGCGTCACCATCACGCACGAGCCGGGCACCTGGTTGTCGTGCTGCGACAGGAACAGCGCGGACGGGTTCGACACCCCTTTCAAGCCCTTTTCCGTCATGGCGAACACGCCCAGTTCATTGACGGCGCCGAAACGGTTCTTGATGGCGCGCACCAGGCGGAAGCTGGAATGGGCGTCGCCCTCGAAATACAGCACCGTGTCGACGATGTGCTCGAGCACGCGGGGACCGGCCAGCGCGCCCTCTTTCGTCACGTGGCCGACTAAAATGATGGTCACGCCCGTCTGCTTGGCCGCCCGCGTCAGCTGCGCCGCGCATTCGCGCACTTGCGCCACGGAACCGGGCGCCGAACTGAGGGCGTCCGAATACACGGTCTGGATCGAATCGATGACGACCACTTCCGGTTTTAAATCGGCCAGGGTGGCAAGAATCTTCTCAAGTTGGATCTCCGCCTGCAATTTCAGTTCCTTGGCGTCGATGACGAGGCGCTTGGCGCGCAGGGCGATCTGCGCGCCCGATTCCTCGCCGCTGACATACAGCACGCGCTTGTGGTGCGACATATTCGCCAGCGCCTGCAGCAGCAGGGTCGACTTGCCGATGCCGGGATCGCCGCCGATCAGCACGACGCCGCCCGCCACCATGCCGCCACCGAGCACGCGGTCGAATTCCTCGATGCCCGTGCCGAAGCGGGGCACGTCGATGGCGTCGATATCGTCGAGCGACAGCACGGGCGCCGTCTGCGCCAGCGACATGTGCTGCGGGTTCGAATAGCGGTTGTTGCCGCCCGTCTCGGGCAGGGTTTCCACCATGGTATTCCACTGGTTGCACGAGGTGCATTGCCCCATCCATTTATTACTGATGGCGCCGCAATCGCTGCAGGTGTAGATGGTCTTGACTTTTGCCATGGTGTGCTTTGCCCGGGTAAGGTAAAAATGCTGTTTATATATACAGTATATACAAACGGCGGGCCGGCGTCACTGTTATGCTTCGACCACGGGCACGCGCGGCGCCAGTGCGCACATCAGCTCGTAGCCGATGGTGCCGGCGGCCAGGGCCACCTCGTCGATCGGCATGCCCTGGCCCCACAAGGTGACGCTGCTGCCGACCCTGGCGCCCGGCACGTGGGTCAAGTCCACCATCAACATGTCCATCGACACCCGGCCGATCAGCCCCGTGCGCACGCCGTCGACCAGCACGGGCGTGCCTTCGGGCGCGTGGCGCGGGTAGCCGTCCGCATAGCCGCAGGCCACCACGCCCACCTTGACGTTGCCGGCCGCTTCATAGCGGCTGCCGTAGCCCACCACCTCGCCGGCGGCGATATCCTGGATGCCGATGATGCTGCTGCGCAAGGTCATTGTGGGCAGCAAGCCGAACGCCTGCGCCGAGGTGCCGCCGGGAGCGCCGCTGGGCGTGCCGCCATACAGCATGATGCCGGGGCGCACCCAGTCGCTGTCGAGATGATGCATCAGCACGCCGGCCGAATTGCACAGGCTGCGCGGCAGCGGCGTACCGATGCTGGAGGCGCCGGCCTCGAAACGCAGCATCTGCTGTTCCAACGGCAAGCGCGTGGGGCCCGCCTCGTCCGCATTGGCGAAATGCGTCATCAAGGTGATCGTGCCGATATGCGGCATGGCGCGCAGGCGCGCATAGGCACCGGCCACGGCAGCCGGCGTGAAGCCCAGGCGGTTCATGCCCGTATTCATTTTCAGGTGCACGTCGATGGCGTGCGGCAAGCGCGCCGCTTCCAGCATGGCGATCTGTTCCTCGCAATGCACGCTGCCGTTCAAGCCATATTGCGCCATCACGGGCAAATCACTGGCATCGAAAAACCCTTCCAGCAGCAGGATGGGCTTGGTCCAGCCCAGTTCGCGCAAACGCACGGCGTAATCGACCTCGACCAGCGCCAGGCCATCGGCCCCGGCAAAGCCCCGCATGGCCCGTTCCAGGCCGTGGCCATAGGCATTCGCCTTGACGACGGCCCATACCCTGGCGCCGCGGGCGCCGGCACGGGCGCGCGCCAGATTGTGTTGCATGGCATCGAGATGGATGGTGGCGAGAAGGGGCCTGGGCATATGCATCGTTCACGGCGGGTGGGAAAGCCGTATTTTACCGGATGCACAGTACGCGGACACGGCAGACGCCCAAGGTCGTATGCAGAGGACATCATTTATAAAATACTCACATGTGATGTATTTTTCTACGGCAAAAAAATTAAGCTTCACTTAGGCAAGACTATGCAAAGCAGCCCCGTCCAAACTTGGGGTTTGCCGTTTTTTCGTGGTATAAAGCAAGCCAGATATGATTTCAGGCATTCCAGAATGAATCGTGGTTTTTATACCATCATGGCGGCGCAGTTCTTTTCCTCGCTGGCAGATAACGCCCTCTTTTTTGTCGCCGTCGATTTATTGGTGTCCATGAAATCCCCGGCGTGGATCACGCCGCTGCTCAAACTATCGTTCGTGTTGTTTTACGTGCTGTTGGCCGCTTTTGTCGGCGCCTTCGCGGATGCTTTGCCGAAGGGCAAGGTCATGTTCATCGCCAACATGGTCAAGATCTTCGGTTGCGCCCTCGTCTTCTTCCACGTGCATCCGCTGCTGGCCTACGCCGTCGTCGGTTTTGGCGCGGCCGTATATTCGCCCGCCAAATACGGCATCCTGACGGAACTGCTGCCGCCGGAAAAGCTCGTGGCGGCGAATGGCTGGATCGAAGGCTTGACCGTCAGTTCCATCATCCTCGGCACCGTGATGGGCGGCGCGCTCGTCAGCGGCCACGTGTCCGACATGCTGCTGTCCATCGACATCCCACTGATCGACACCGGCATCACCAGCAAGACGGAAGCGGCCTTGTGCGTCGTGGTCGGCATCTATGCGCTGGCAACCCTGGCCAACCTGAAAATTCCCGACACGGGCTGCGTATATCCGCACCAGGAACGCAATCCTATCAAACTGATCACCGATTTTGCCAATTGCTATTCCATCCTGTGGAAAGACAAGCTGGGCCAGATCACCCTGGCCGTGACGACGCTGTTCTGGGGTGCCGGCGCCACCTTGCAGCTGATCGTGCTGGAATGGGCCAAGCAATCGCTGAACATGCCGTTCGACAAGGCGACCAGCCTGGTGGGCGTAGTCGCCATCGGCGTGGCCGCCGGCGCCGTGCTGTCGGCCCGCTTCATTCCTCTGCGCAAATCACTGACCGTCATTCCACTCGGCATCGCCATGGGCGTGATCGTCATGATGATGACGCAAGTGCATTCCGTGTGGATCGCCTACCCGCTGCTGATCCTGATCGGCGCCCTGTCCGGCTTCTTCGTCGTGCCGATGAATGCCCTGCTGCAACATCGCGGCCACGTGCTGATGAGCGCAGGCCATTCCATCGCCGTGCAGAACTTCAATGAGAATCTGTCCATTCTGACCATGCTGGCCGTGTATTCGATCATGATCCGTCTGCACCTGCCGCTCAACATCATCATCACCCTGTTCGGCCTGTTCGTCGCCGGCACCATGTACGCCATCATGCGCAAGCACAAGCTGAACCAGGCTGAGCATGACAATCTGTCGTTGATTGGCGAGCAGAAACATTAAACCCAAACAAGGGCTGGGATCAGACCCTGAGGATCTGACCCCGGATTTCATTTTGGGCTGAGAATTTCCGACCTACGCAGGCAGCGCGCCTGTCAGTCGCCGCGCGGCAGCCTGCTGCGTCCAGTCATGGGGCACGACAAAACCGCGCGTGCGCTCTACTTCCCAGCCTTCGACAGTATCCACCATGGCCACCATCACCGGTTGCGCCAGATCAAACAACTGCGCCCGCAAGGCTTCCACGTCCAGCACTTCCACGTCGCGCCCCTTGAACGGCGCCAGCCATTGCAATCGCGGCAGCACGATATAGCGCTGCGCGGGGAGTTGCGCCGGCGTGCACCAGAAGCCGTGTCCATGATCCGGGGAAATACCGTCCAGGGCGGGCGTGGCGTCCGGTGCATAAAACAGCCAGCCCTTGACCAGCGCCTGCGCCGCGCGCACGGGCTGCGCCAGCAGGCTTTGCGCGGCCGGATGGCGGGACAAGGCTAGTTGCTTGTCGAGAATCTTGCGCATCTTCAAGCCCAGGGTATCGGCCAGGTTCGGGCCGATCAAATGGTTGAAGACGCCGGGATCAGGCATCCCTTCGAGCAGGTAGAACTTAGTGGCAAATTCCCAGTGCAACAATTCACTCTCGTCACGCAGCAGGAAATCGAACTCGCCCACCGTATCGTTGCGGTTCACTTGCACCTGCAAACCATGCGCGGCCAGCACGCCGTGTTGCTCAAAATAAAAGGCCAGCAGCTTTTCAGCATACAGGCCCAGGCGGGAATAGAACCGGCTACCCAACGCCGCATCGAGCGGCGACGGATCATCCTGCAGCGCCCCCAGCCACGCCGCCACGGCGGGCGTGACGGCAGGCAAGCTGGCGATGCGCCCGCCCCAGTGGGGGCTGGCAGGATCGAGCAAGTCGGGCGAATCGAGCAGCCAGGCCAGCGCCCGCACGCGGGGGTGCGTCAGATGGCCCCAGCGCTGCTCGAAGCGGACCTGGAAGGTAGCGACGGCCGTATCAAGCACCGTGCGTGCTTTTCGCCAGGCACAGGTCGGCCCAGGCACGCGCCTTGGCCTTGCCCGTCCCGTCCTGCAACAGTTGCTCTGGGTGGAAGGTGGCCACGACGGAGGCATTGCCCAGCTGGCGCACCGTGCCCCGTACGGGCTTTTCGCCGGGATTGATGCCGGCGGCGGCCATGGAACCGAGCGTCAAAATAGTGCGCGGCTGCAACAGGGCCAGTTCGCGCTCGAAATACGGGCGGCAGGCGGCGGACTCGGCTTCTGTCGGCAAGCGTTCCTGGCCAGCCTCGTCGAGCGGACGGCATTTCAGCAAGTGGCTAATATACACATCGCTGCCCGCATCGACGGCGATGGCTTTCAGCATATTGTCGAGCAATTTGCCCTGCTCGCCCGGCAAGGCGCGCCCTTCGCGCTCTTCCAGCCGGGACGGGCTGCTGGCCAGCATCAGCCAATCGCCCTGGCGGTCGCCACGGCCCATGACGACGCCCTTGCGCGTCTTGCACAAGTCGCAGCGCGCACATTTGGCGACGGCGGCCGTCAAGCCATCCCAGTCGAGGGCGGCGATATCCGTATCGCTGAGCTGCTTCACGGGCGGCGGCGGGGGTGCGTCGTCGAACCAGGCCGTATCGTCGGATGCGGCGGCAGCCACGGGTGTAGCGGCCACGGCAACGGGCGCCGCAACCTCCACAGTGTCCACGGCTGCCACCTCGGCCAGCACTTCGACCACAGGCGCCGGGACAGCGACGGGTGCGGCAACTTCGGCCACGGGTTCCGCCACGGCCACTTCCAGTTCCACAGGGGCCTCGGCGGCGACGTCCACGACCTCGGGCGCGGCGCCCTGGCGCAGGCGCCACAACGGCCCCACACCCATTTCATCGAGGAAAACGGCGCTGCGGCTCATAAGGTATAACGCATCACGATGGCGTCCTCACGTTGCGAATTGGCGGCCGGATAATATCCCTTGCGCCGGCCGATCTGTGCAAATCCATAGCGCTGGTAAATATCGAGCGCGCGCACGTTCGACGGGCGCACTTCCAGCAGCATCGATTCCATGCCCAGCTGGCGCGCGCAGGCGCAGGACTGGTTCAGCAGGAAGCGGCCCAGTCCCTGCCCCTGGATGGCGCCCTCGACGGCCACGTTCAGCAAGTGCGCCTCGTCGACGACCAGCATCAGCAAGAAGTAGCCGAGCAAGGTGCCGTCCACGTCGCGCAAGACCCAGGCCGGGTAGCCGCTCTTGAGGGAATCGACGAAGTTGCCATGCGTCCAGGGATGCGGATACACGCGCTGCTCCAGCGCCAGCACCTCCAACAGGTCCGCTTCGACCATCGGCTGATAGTCGAGGCGCAGCAAGTCCCAGCCGGCAGCATTGTCCTGGCCCGCTACGCTCATTGCGCGGACTCCGCAGCGGCCTTGGCCTGTTGCATCTCTTGCCGTTCCGCGCTGGTAAAGGCGATCTTGTTGCGCAAATACAAAGGCTGCGCCTCGGCCGCCGTCACGCACTGGCCGGCCGCAAACGCGATGCGCGCCAGCTGCGCCACCTGCACGGCGTGCGGCATGATGGCGGCGTCGGCCGTGGCGGCGCACGGCAGCCCAGCCAATGCGTCGGCATAGGCGCTAAAACCGTTGCCGCAACCGGCGACGTCGCCTTGCGGCGCCACGCCGGCCGGCGCGCTCAGGGCCGGCGGCAAGACGGCCTGCAAGCCATTTTGATACTCATATTGCGCCCAGTACACTTCGCCCATGCGGGCGTCGAGCACGGTCACGATGTGTTGCGCGCCATGCTGCTGGTGGCAGGCGAGCGCCATGGCGTCGAGGGTCACGACGGGCACGACGGGCAGGCTGGCGCCATAGGCCAGGCCCTGGGCGATGCCGCAAGCCGTGCGCACGCCCGTAAACGAGCCGGGGCCGGAGCCGTAGGCGATGGCGTCGACGTCGGCCAGGGTCACGCCCGCTTCGGCCAGCAATTCCTGCACCATCGGCAAGATCGACTGGGAATGGGTGCGCACGCCCGACGAGGCGCGGGACAGGACGACATCGCCGCGCAACAAGGCGCAGGAGGCGAGTTCGGACGACGTTTCAATAGCAAGCAAGGTGGGAAGTAAGATAGGCATGCCGTATTTTACCTTGCCGCGCCATGGCGCGGCACTCCCCGCTGCCGCATGGCGTGGCAAGCCGGGCAGCGATCAGGCCGGTGCAGCTTGAGACGGCTTGCACAGCGGCCCCGCGAGGACGGCTATAATGAACGACGCAGCCTATTATTTGACCGGCATCAAGTCTGCCGCGCCAAGCAATCGTTCAGCCATGACTAAGCAACACTACCAAGCCACATCGCTCAGCAACATCGTCTTTCCACTCTTGCCCTGGTCCGTTCCGTGAATCCACTTCTTGCTAAACTGCAACCATATCCATTCGAAAAGCTGCGCCAGCTGTTTGCCGGCGTGACCGTCAATCCCGAGTACGCGCCCATCAGCCTGGGCATGGGCGAACCCAAGCACCCGACGCCGGCCTTCATCGAGCAGGCGCTGGTCGACAATATCCACGGCCTGGCCAGCTACCCGACCACCATCGGCTCGGAAGCCTTGCGCGGCGCGATTGCCGGCTGGCTGGAACGCCGCTACGGCATCCCCAAGCTCAATCCTGCCACGCAAATCCTGCCCGTGAACGGTTCGCGCGAAGCGCTGTTTGCGCTGGCGCAAACGGTGATCGATCCGTCGGCCGGTTCGCTCGTGATCAGCCCGAATCCGTTTTACCAGATCTATGAAGGTGCGGCCTACCTGGCAGGCGCCGAACCGTATTTCGTCAATTCCGACCCCACGCGCAATTTCGGCTGCGACTACGATAGCGTGCCCGCCTCTGTCTGGGAAAAAGTGAAACTGCTGTTCCTGTGTTCACCGGGCAACCCGACGGGCGCCGTGCTCACCCTGACGGACTGGGAACACCTGTTCGCCCTGTCCGAGCGCTATGATTTCGTCATCGCCGCCGACGAGTGCTACTCCGAGATCTACCACGGCGACACGCCGCCGCTGGGCGCGCTGCAGGCGGCGCACATGCTGGGCCTGTCCACGATCGAGCGCCCGTATGCCCGCCTGGTGGTGTTTTCCAGCCTGTCGAAGCGTTCGAACGTGCCGGGCATGCGCTCGGGCTTCGTCGCCGGCGATGCGGAAGTATTGAAAAAATTCCTGCTCTACCGAACCTACCACGGCGGCGCCATGAGCCCCGCCGTGCAGGCGGCCTCCGTCGCGGCCTGGAACGACGAAACCCATGTCGAGGAAAATCGCGCCAAGTACCGCGCCAAGTTCGATGCCATCACGCCGCTGCTGCAGGCGGTGATGGACGTGCAATTGCCGGACGCCGGCTTCTACCTGTGGGCCGACGTCAGCCGCACGGGACTGTCCGACACCGAATTCGCGCAACGCCTGTACGCCGAATATAATGTCACGGTATTGCCTGGCAGCTACCTGGCGCGCGACGCGCACGGCATCAATCCGGGCCGCAACCGCATCCGCATGGCCCTGGTGGCCGAAACGGCCGAAGGGCTGGAAGCGGCGTTGCGCATAGTAAAATTCTGCCAGCAGCTTTCCGCATCCGCATCAACCAACTAAATGAATAAGACATCATCATGAGCCAACAACTGCAAACCATCATCGACCAGGCCTGGGAAAACCGCGCCGAGATCAATCCGCGCAACGGCACGGCCGAACTGCGCGACGCCGTCTCCCACGTCATCAATGGCCTGGACAACGGCAGCATCCGCGTGGCCGAAAAAACCTCGGGCGACTGGGTCGTCAACCAGTGGGTCAAGAAAGCCGTGCTGCTGTCGTTCCGCCTGGAAGACAACGTCGTCCTGCCATCCGACGGCACGATGCAGTTCTACGACAAGGTGCCGACCAAGTTCGCCAACTACACGGCCGAAGACTTCGCCAAGGGCGGTTTCCGCGTGGTGCCGCCAGCCGTTGCCCGCCGCGGCAGCTTCATCGCCAAGAACGTCGTGCTGATGCCGTCCTACGTCAACATCGGCGCCTACGTCGATGAAGGCGCCATGGTCGACACCTGGGCCACCGTCGGCTCCTGCGCGCAGATCGGCAAGAACGTCCACCTGTCCGGCGGCGTCGGCATCGGCGGCGTGCTGGAACCAATGCAAGCGAACCCGACCATCATCGAAGACAATTGCTTCATCGGCGCCCGTTCGGAAATCGTCGAAGGCGTGATCGTCGAAGAAAACTCCGTCATCTCGATGGGCGTGTACATCGGCCAGTCGACCAAGATCTACGACCGCGCCACGGGCGAAGTGACCTACGGCCGCGTGCCGGCCGGCTCCGTCGTGGTGTCGGGCAACCTGCCTTCGGAAGACGGCAAGTACTCGCTGTACTGCGCCGTGATCGTCAAGCGCGTGGATGCAAAGACCCGCGCGAAAACGGGCATCAACGAGTTGCTGCGCGGTATTTAATTAATGCGCCACAAGGCGCACGCAGCACCCTGAATGTCCCGCCCCGGCGGGACATTTTCGTTTCCTACCAGCAACTTCAATCGTCCCGCTGTCCTGTTCCATCCTGTCCTATACTGGATGGCATGAATACTCCTCCCGTATTGATCGTCGGCGCCGGTCCTACCGGCCTCATGCTTGCCTTGCGCCTGGCGCGCCATGGCGTCGATTGCCGCATCATCGATAAAAACAGCGGGCCGGGCCAGGCGTCGCGGGCCATGGCCGTGCATGCGCGCACCCTGGAGTTTTACCAGCAGCTGGGCTTTGCGGACGAGCTGGTCAGCCTGGGCATCAAGATCAATGCCATGAATATCCACGAGGGCGGCGAAGAACTGGTAAAACTGGCGCTGGGCGAGATCGGCGAGGGGCTGAGCCCCTACCCTTTCGTGCTGAGCCTGCCCCAGGACGAGCATGAACGCTTTCTTATCAGCAAGCTGGCGGCGGCCGGCGTGCACGTGGAATGGAACGTCACGCTGGACCTGTGGACGCAAGACGATAGCGAAGTGCAAGCCATCCTGCTCCACAACGGCGAACGTCAATATTGCACGTTTGACTACATCTGCGGCTGCGACGGCGCCCGCAGCAAGGTACGCGAGATCGCCGGCTTCGAGTTTTCCGGCGGCACCTATGACCACCTGTACTACGTGGCCGATGCGCAAGTGGCGGGCAAGAATACGGATTTGCACGCCCACCTGGGCGCGAACTCTTTTGCACTGATGTTGCCCGTGCGCACCAGCGGCATGCAGCGCCTGATCGGCATCCTGCCCGACCGCCCCGATGGCGCGCCCGCGCCCGTCTTCGACGACGTGCGCGGCGACGTGGAAACCCTGCTGGGCATCCACGTCGAGCACGTGAACTGGTTTTCCACCTATAAAGTCCATCACCGGGTGGCGGCGCAGTTCCGCGCGCGGCGCTGCTTCATTCTCGGCGACGCGGCCCATTTGCACAGCCCCGTGGGCGGCCAGGGCATGAACACGGGCCTGGGCGACGCCGTCAACCTGGCCTGGAAGCTGGCGCAAAAGCTGCATGGCCAAAGCAACGACGCCCTGCTCGACACCTATGAAAGCGAGCGCATCGTGTTTGCCCGCAAGCTCGTCGCCACCACCGACCGCGCCTTCCAGGCCATCGTCGCGCAAGGCATCGCCGGGCAATTCCTGCGCCGCTGGCTGGTGCCGCACGCGCTGCCCTTCTTGTCCGGCTTCGAGCGGGCGCGCCGCTTGCTGTTCAAGACCGTGTCGCAAATCGAGATCAGCTATGAAGACAGCGCCCTCTCCGCCGGCCATGCGCAATACCTGCGCGGCGGCGACCGCCTGCCGTGGTTTTCGGACGGCACGCAAGACAACTTCACGGCCCTGCGCAGCATGGATTGGCAATTGCACATCTATGGCGAGCCGGCGCCCGAACTGCTCGACGAAGCGCGCGTGCTGAAACTGCCCGTGCATTGCTACACCTACAACGTGGCCGCCAAGCTGGCCGGCCTGGGCCGCGACGCGGCCTACCTGGTGCGCCCCGACGGCCACATCGCGCTGGCCCTGCACCTGCAGGAAAGCGGCGCCCTGCGCGCCCTGGCCTTGCGGCTTGGCCTGCATTTTGGTCCGCAAGAGATGGGCAAGACGGCGCCCCGGCCTGTGTAAGGGAATCACGGGGCCGTGTTGCACTGCCGCATCGACTGCGCATCGACTGTATAATGTCGGCTACCATCGCATTTTGTGCTGGCGCAAGCGCTGCGATCAAGCGAACCGCATTCATTCCCCCTTAGCCCTACCCATGACGACCATTACACTCTACGGTATCCCCAATTGCGATACCGTCAAAAAGGCCCGCACCTGGCTGGCCGCGCAGCAACTCGATTTCACCTTCCACGACTTCAAGAAACAGGGCCTGGAACGCGCCACCGTCGAGGCGTGGCTGCAGCAATTGCCGTGGGATGTGCTGGTCAACAAGAAAGGCACGACCTGGCGCGCCCTGTCCGACGAGCGCAAAGCGTCGATCACGGATCCGGCCAGCGCTTTGGAACTGATGCTGGAAAACCCGTCCATCATCAAGCGCCCCGTGCTGGACAAGGATGGCCAGTTCAGCGTGGCGTTTTCGGATGCCCAGTACAAAACCATTTTCTCAGTTTAAACCCGACACCTGCAAGGCTGAGGTCGTACGGGGACGCCGAGTCCCAAGAGTACGACCCCGCTCCACACCATGACCACCTCCAAAACCCTCGCCCTGACCGAAAAACTGATCGCCCTGTCCTCGGTCACGCCCGACGACAAGGGCTGCCAGCAGCACCTGATCGACCTCCTCACGCCGCTGGGCTTTGTCTGCGAGACGATCCAGTCGAACGACGTCACCAACCTGTGGGCACGCCGTGGCACGACGTCCCCCGTGTTCGTCTTTGCCGGCCATACGGACGTCGTGCCCACCGGCCCCGTCGAGCAATGGCGCTCGGAACCGTTCATTCCCACGCACCGCGACGGCAAGCTGTACGGCCGTGGCGCGGCCGACATGAAGACCTCGATTGCCGCCATGGTTGTTGCTTGCGAGGAATTTATTGCGGCCACGCCCGACCACTCGGGCTCGATCGCCTTTCTGATCACCAGCGACGAGGAAGGCCCGGCCACGGACGGCACCGTCATCGTGTGCGAGCAACTGAAGGCACGCGGCGAGCAGATCGACTATTGCCTGGTGGGCGAGCCGACCTCGAGCGCCCAACTGGGCGACATGATCAAGAACGGCCGCCGCGGTTCGCTGTCGGGCCGGCTGACGATCAAGGGCGTGCAAGGCCATATCGCCTACCCGCACCTGGCGAAAAACCCGATCCACGAGGCGGCGCAGGCGCTGGCCGACCTGGTCGAGGAAAAATGGGACGCGGGCAACGAGTATTACCTGCCGACCTCGTGGCAAATGTCCAACATCAACGCGGGCACGGGCGCCAACAACGTGATTCCGGGCGACATGGTGATCGACTTCAATTTCCGCTTTTCCACGGCCAGCACGGCGGAAAACCTGCAGGAAAGAGTCCATGCCATCCTCGACAAGCATGACTTGCAATACGATTTGCAGTGGACCCTGAGCGGCCTGCCCTTCCTCACGCCGCGCGGCACGCTCTCCGATGCGCTGTCTGCCGCCATCCTGGAAGAAACGGGCCTCACGACGGAGCTGTCGACCACGGGCGGCACCTCGGATGGCCGGTTTATCGCGCAAATCTGCCCCCAAGTGATAGAATTCGGGCCGCCCAATGCCAGTATTCACAAGATCGACGAGCACATCGAACTGCGCCACATCGATCCCCTGAAGAATATTTACCGGCGCACGCTGGAGCATTTGCTGCCCGTCTGAACCAGAATACCGAGGCCCGTCACGGCGGGCCAGAACACCGTCTTTTCGAGAATGCCATGACCCCGAACCCGTTTTCCACGCCACGCGACCTGCTGCGCTACGCCGTTACCCGTTTTAACACCGCCAAGCTGTTTTTCGGCCACGGCAGCGCCGAAGCGTTCGACGAAGCGGCCTATCTGATCCTGCACACGTTGAAGTTGCCGCTCGACAAGCTCGAACCGTTTCTCGACGCCAAATTGCTGCCGTCGGAAGTGGCCAGCGTCATGGCGGTCATCGACCGCCGCAGCATCGACCGCGTGCCGGCCGCCTACATCACCAAGGAAGGCTGGCTGGGCACGTATAACTTCTACGTGGACGAGCGCGTGATCGTGCCCCGCTCCTTCATCGCCGAGCTGATCCCTGAATACTTCTCGCCATGGGTGGCGGAACCGGAAGCCGTGGAAAACATCCTGGAACTGTGCACCGGCTCGGGCTGCCTGTCGATCATGATGGCCGACGCCTTCCCGAACGCCAGCGTCGACGCCGTGGACATTTCCGCCGACGCCCTGGCCGTGGCCAAGCGCAACGTCGACACGTATAAATTGCAGGACCGCGTGAACCTGATCGAATCGGACCTGTACACGAATGTGCCGGCCAAGAAATATGATTTGATCATCAGCAACCCGCCGTACGTGAATTCCGCGTCGATGGGCGCCCTGCCCCAGGAGTACCTGGCCGAACCGCAAATCGCCCTCGACGGCGGCAGCGACGGCATGGACCTGGTGCGCAAGATCATCGCCGGCGCGGCCGAGCGCCTGACGGACGACGGCATCCTGATGATTGAAATCGGCAACGAACGCGAATACGCGGAAGCGGCCTTCGGCGAACTGGGCCTGACCTGGCTGACGACGAGCGCCGGCGACGACATGGTGTTCCTGCTGACGGCCGAGCAGCTCAAGCTGGTTTAATTGACAAACGCACGACCTCACTCAACCCAACAGCAAATGCCGGGGTCGTACCCTCAGGGTACGACCCCAGGTTTCCGCCTCTGGGTTAAAACACAAAGAAAATAATGATACGTTTCCTACAAGTAAGCCTGATGCGCGGCATCAAACCGTTGCTCGAACAAGTCGATGTCACCCTCAATCCGGGCGACAAGATCGGCCTGATCGGCGCCAATGGCGCGGGCAAATCGAGCCTGTTCGCCATGATGCGCGGCGAACTGCACCCTGACCAGGGCGAGATCGATTTCCCGGCCAAGTGGCGCGTGGCTTACGTGGCGCAGGAAACCCCGCCGCTGGACCGTGCCGCGCTCGACTACGCCATCGACGGCGACGTGACCCTGCGCAAGCTGGAAGCGGAACTGGCGCGCCTGGAATCGGAACCGGCCACGTCGGAAAACGGCATCGCCATCGGCGAAATCTACAGCGCACTGGCCGATGCGGACGCCTACACCGTGCAGTCGCGCGGCGAGCAATTGCTGCTGGGCCTGGGCTTTACCCTGGACCAGATGCAGCAGCCTGTCGCCAGCTTCTCCGGCGGCTGGCGCATGCGTCTGAACCTGGCGCAAGCGCTGATGTGCCCGTCCGACCTGCTGCTGCTCGATGAACCGACCAACCATTTGGATCTGGACGCCATCATCTGGCTGGAAGACTGGCTGAAACGCTACGCCGGCACCTTGCTGATCATTTCCCATGACCGCGACTTCCTCGACGAAGTGGTCAACGTGGTCGTGCATATCGACGAGCGCAAGCTGAAACGCTACTCGGGCAACTATTCGAGCTTCGAGCGCCAGCGCGCGGCGCAGATGATCCTGGCCGCCGGCGCGCTGGAAAAGCAGCAGCGCAAGCGTGCCCATCTGGAATCGTTCGTGAACCGCTTCAAGGCGCAAGCTTCCAAAGCCCGCCAGGCGCAAAGCCGCATGAAGGCGCTGGCAAAGATGGAAGAACTGGCGCCGCTGCGCGCCGCCGCCGAATTCTCGTTCGAATTCCGCGAGCCTTTGAGCGCCCCGAACCCGCTGCTGGTGATGGAAGACGTCGACGCGGGCTACAAGATCGAAAACGAAGCGACGGGCGAGATCACGCATAAAACCATCGTCAACGGCATCAAGTTTTCGCTGCAGATCGGCCAGCGCATCGGCCTGCTGGGCCAGAACGGCGCCGGCAAATCGACCCTGATCAAGACCATCGCGGGCGAACTGATGCCTTTGACGGGCGACGCCACCATGGGCAAGGGCCTCAACATCGGCTACTTCGCCCAGCACCAGGTGGAAATGCTGCGCCACGACGAATCGCCGCTGTGGCATCTGGCCAAGATCGCGCCGACCGTGCGCGAGCAGGAACTGCGCAACTTCCTCGGCGGCTTCAACTTCCCCGGCAACATGGTCACCGCGTCCATCGCCCCGTTCTCGGGCGGCGAAAAAGCCCGCCTGGCGCTGGCCCTGATCGTCTGGCAGCGTCCGAATTTGCTGCTGCTCGATGAACCGACCAACCATCTGGACCTGGAAACGCGCGAAGCGCTGACGGAAGCGCTGGCCCAGTTCGAAGGCACGCTGGTCGTCGTTTCCCATGATCGCCATTTGCTGCGCGCCACCACGGACGAATTCATCATCGTGGCCGACGGCAAGCTGCAGCCGTTCGACGGCGACCTGGACGACTACAAGGATTGGCTGTTCAAGACCAAGCTGGGTAAAGGTACCGATGTGCTGCCGGCCGCCGGCAAGGCCAACAAGACCGATTTCCCCGTAACGTCGTCCGTCCCTGCGCCGGCCGCCGCCCCTGCCGCACCCGTGCGCGACAAGCGCAAGGAAGCGGAAGAGCGCCAGAAAACGGCCGCCCTGCGCAAGCCGATCGAAAACAAGATCAAGCGCCAGGAAGAGCAGATCGCCAAGCGCAACGCGCAAAAAGCGGAAACCGACGCCAAGCTGGGCGAGCCAACCATCTACGACGCGGCCAACAAGGCCAAGCTGAAACAGTTGCTGGCCGACCAGACCTTCTTCACCAAGGACCTGGCGCAGCTGGAAGCGGAATGGCTCGATTTGCAGGATCAGCTGGAGAAACTCGGCTGATGAAGACACCTGCCCAAACCTGCTGCGCGTCGGGATTTGCGGCCTGCGATGCTCACTGTACCTTCGTACAGTTGCGCTTCTCGGCCACAACTTCCTTCCGCTCGCGACGGTTTTGTCAGGCGTCGGAAATGCAGTGAAAACAATAAAACGGCTCATTCAAGCCGTTTTGTTTATGCCACCTGCATGGGGCTGGGGCTGCGGATCGCCATCAGGCGGTCGATGTCGACGAGGATCAACCTGCGTCCCGCCACCGTGCCCAGGCCCAGCAGGTAATCGGCTTCCGTCTCGCCCAAACCGGGCACGGCGGCGATGTCGGCGGGCGCCAGGCTGACGATGTCGGTGACGCCGTCGACCACCATGCCCATCACGCCATTGCTCAGTTGCAAGATGATCACGTCGGTGGCGGGGTCGGGCGCGCCGTGGGCGCTGCCGAACGCGGCGCGCATGTCGACGATGGGAATGATCACGCCGCGCGAGACGGCCACGCTTTGCAGCACTTCCCCTTCCGAGGAAAAGCGGTCAAGTTCCTTCAGCGGGCGCAATTCCCGCACGCAGCGATAATCGAGGCCGTATTCCAGGCCGCCCAGCCGGAAGCTCAGGTACTGCGTCAGGTATTGGGCCGATGCGGCGCCAGGCGTGGTCGTGGGCTGCATGGTGTTCCTTTCATCCGGTAAGCGCTGCCAGATGCGCAGTGGCGCAACGTTGGCCCCATGCTAACCAGCATCGCCGCCGCCAGCGTTGAGAAACATCAACTTTCCAGGAAGACAGCACCGTGTGCGGCCACGGCCTTGCGCCGGCGCAGCCATCTTCCCTTACAATAGCCCCATCGTTTCCCCACAGGCAGGCCATGCAACACCTCGTCAATCCCGCTGAAGTTGAATTTTCCGCCATTCGCGCCCAAGGGCCGGGCGGGCAGAATGTCAACAAGGTGTCCAGCGCCATCCATCTGCGCTTTCCCATTGCCGCCTCGTCGCTGCCGGATGCGTACAAGGAGCGCCTGCTGGCCCTGCGCGACAGCCGCATCAGCAAGGATGGCGTGCTGGTGCTCAAGGCGCAGCAGTCGCGCAGCCAGGAACAGAACAAGGAAGAAGCCTTGCGGCGCCTGCAGGAAATCATCGACAGCGTGACCTTCCTGCCCGCCGTGCGCCGCGCCACCAAGCCCACGCGCAGCTCGCAGCGGCGCCGCCTCGACAGCAAGAGCACGCACAGCGTCTTGAAACAGTCGCGCGGAAAAGTGACGGATTAACTACGGCGGCGGCTGGTACGTCCAGTCCAGGCTGCCTGTGCTGTCCGCAAACACGGCTTGCGTCACCGGCGTGGCGCTGCGCAACAGCGCCTTGATCTCTTTCGGCGGCCGGTCGTAGACCTTGGCCTGCCCAGGTGGCACGACCAGGGCGCGCACCGTCGTTTCGCCATCGACCAGGCCCAGGGTGCAGCGCGACTGGCCGGCCGTCGCCTGCCGCTCCTGGCGCAGCTGCGCCACCAGCGCCAGCATCTGCGCGTGCAGGATTTCCGACTGTTTGACTTCCAGCCGCAGCCGCGCCACCTCCTTCAGGACGGGGGCGATGCGCGCGGCCAGTTTGTCGTACTGCAACTGTTGCGCCGGCTGCAGCTGCAATTCGCCGCGCCGCAGCTGGCCCGCCAGGGCCAGGTAATTGCGCACCTCGGGCAATTGCGCGATGGCATCGATTTCCTGCTGGCGCTTGTGCTGCAACTGCTGGTATTGCGCCGCCTTCGCCAGGCTTTCCGCAATTCTCTGCTCCAGGACGCTCAAATCGGGCACCAAGGGGAACAGCAGCATCTCCACCTGCCTGCGCGGACCGGCGCTGCCGATGCGGATGATGCGCGCCGCCACGGCGCAGCCTTCAGCCAGTTCAATGACGACCTCGTCGGCGATGATCTCGCAATTGCTGGCGCTGTCGATCACCACGCGCGTGCCGGCGATGACGCAGCTTTCGGCGCGCTTCACGTGCACTTCGCCGCTGAGCGCCTGCAGCACGGAGCCGGAAGCGACGCCCTCGACGCGCACGTCGCCGTGTTCATTGAAGGCCGTGCCGCCCACCAGGTTGCGCTGCAACAAGATCAGCCCGCCGTGCGAGTGCAAATGCCCATACACGTCGCCATGGATGGTGATGTCGCTGCCGTCAAGCTGGCGCTGCTCCTGCACGTCGCCATATTCCTCGTAGGCGGCGCGCAGCTTCAGATTGCCCGTGGTGCGGCTGCTGACGCCTTCGCGGCTGACGATCTTGTTCTCGATGGAAATCTTGCCGCCCTCATCGACATTCACGTAACCAGCCTGGGTGGCCACGACGAAGTCGCCATCGCTGAAATGCTCGACGGCCGTGCCGCGCCGGCCACCGTAGCCAGGTCCAGCTCCAGCGGCGCGGGCGGCGGCAGCAGCTTGCCGGCCAGGTCGTAGCCGGGCAAGCCGGGCGCGCCTGGCAGCAGACGCAGCAGGCGCGCGTGTTTCTTGACTTGAGGAAAGCGGTTCTTGAAGCTGAGCAAATCCAGCCGGCCATCGGAGCGTTCGCGCGGCGCATCGTCGCGGTGGATGCCTTGCGACACTTCGGCCAGCCGGGCATCGCGCCCCGGCTGCGGCGGCAGCGCCCGCGCCACCGTGATGCGCTCGGCCTTGCCGCTGCCGAGAATGGCGCGCACGGCCACGCCATCGATGCCGTAGTGCACGCCCTTGCACCACAGGTCGGCCACCAGCTCGTCGAATTCGCGGCGCGCCGGCACCTGGCCATCCGCATCGGCAGGCAAGGCTTCAAAGTAAAACTCGGCGCTGTCGCCGCGGATCTTGACCTGTTTATATAACGCGCGGCGCTGGGGCGGGAATGGCGCCACGCGCACGGCGATGCGCAGCAAGGCGTCGCCCTTGGGCGCGGCGCGGGGCGCGGGGGCATGGAACAGGGTCAGCAGGAACAAACCGTAATCGAGGCCGGCCAGCAGCTGCCCGGACTGAAATAGTTGCTCGACGGCATCACGCAACTGCGCCGGCGCCAGCGACAGGTCCAAAAACACGCCCTCGTCGCGCTGGACGATGCCGCGCGGCAGGCCGGCAGCAGGGACCGCATCAGGAACGGGCACGTCGTCGTCGCTCACCACTCGCCTCCCCCGGCAACACATTCAGAGAATTGTCTCAGTGCACTAGAACAATATCACGGGGCGTGACGGTGTGCCGGATTAGCATAATCCTGGCGCAACAAACAGGGGAATGAAAAATGGAGATGGATGTTTCAGGTAAAGTCACGACATCTGGCAAGACCGTAGCGAGCGGAAGTGAATTGTGGCCGAGAAGCGGAACTGTATTTTAGTACAGTGAGCATCGCAGGCCACAAGTCGCGACGCGCAGTAGGTATTGCCGGATGTCATCAACGGCGCGGGGGATTCGAGTAAATATCCTGCCCCACTTCGTTGATCTGGCGGCGCAGGTCGCGCCGTTCGTCGGGCGTCATGCGGCCCGTGCGGCGCGACGCGTCGGCGCCTTCGCTGGCGCGGCGCTGCTCTTCGGCGCGCGTGTCGAAACTGCGTGCGTCACGCTGTTCGCGCAGTCGCGTATCATTGCTGTTGCTGCGCTGTACCTGCTCATACCGCTGGGCCTGCATTTGCTGCTGGTCGTCACGGCGTGGCGGCGGCTGGTTTTGCGCTGACGCCAGGCTGGCGGCGAACACGGAGCAAACGGCAAAGGCGGACAGCACAGCCGTACGTGCGGCGATAGCTGCGCTGGGAGCGGCGTGAATTTTTTTAGTAAAGATATTCATTGAGTTCCTCTTCCGCAATGCCGTATAAACTTAAAGCTGATTTCCACTGTGGCCCCAGTGTATGATGCTTTACACGGTGCAGTAAGAGTAATTGGGTAAAGTTTGTAACACTTTGTAATGGGTCGCCACAGCCCCTTGCCGACGCCGCGCGAGGCGTTACTATAGCAACTAATATACGATAACACGACACCCTAAATGACCACAACCTCCACTACCGGCAGCAACACGACAACGCAATCGATCCATGGCCACCAGGCAAAAATCATGGTGGTCGATGACGATGTGCGCCTGCGCGACCTGCTGCGCCGCTACCTGACCGAACAGGGTTTCAATGTCTTCACGGCAGAGAGCGCGACGGCCATGAACAAGCTGTGGCTGCGCGAACGCTACGACCTGCTGGTGCTCGACCTGATGCTGCCCGGCGAAGACGGCCTGTCCATCTGCCGCCGCCTGCGCGGCGCGGGCGACCAGACGCCGATCATCATGCTGACGGCCAAGGGCGAGGACGTGGACCGCATCGTGGGGCTGGAAATGGGTGCCGACGATTACCTGCCGAAGCCGTTCAACCCGCGCGAACTCGTGGCCCGCATCGGCGCCGTGCTGCGCCGCAAGGGTCCCGATGAAATCCCGGGTGCGCCGTCGGAAACGCCGCAAACCTTCGAATTCGGCGACTTCGTGCTGGACCTGGGCACGCGCACCCTGAAAAAGAACGGCGAAACGGTGCCGCTGACGACCGGTGAATTTTCCGTATTGAAAGTATTTGCCCGCCATGCGCGCCAACCGCTGTCGCGCGAAAAACTGATGGAACTGGCGCGCGGCCGCGAATACGAAGTGTTCGACCGCAGCCTGGACGTGCAGATTTCGCGCCTGCGCAAACTGATCGAACCAGATCCGTCGAGCCCGCTGTTCATCCAGACCGTGTGGGGCCTCGGCTACGTCTTCATCCCGGACGGACAGCCGCGCTGATCGCTGGCGAGGCATGATGAAGCTTGTTCCCGATATCAGCCTGGCGCGGCTGAAAAGCGGCCTGTTCTGGCGCACCTTTTTGCTGCTGGGTACTTTGACCACCGTCAGCATGATCACCTGGATCGGCATGATTTCCGTCATCCAGCGCGAGCCGCAGGCGCAGCAGATTTCCGCCCAGATCATTTCCGTCGTCACCATCACGCATGCGGCCCTCACGCACTCGGCGCCCGAGCTGCGGCGCGAGCTGCTGTTCGACCTCGTCAGCAACGAAGGCATCCGCATCTTCTCGCTGGAAGAGGACGACCGCATCGAGCCGCCGCCCGACAATTACCTGATGCCCGACATCGAGGCGCTGGTGAAGGCCAAGCTGGGCAAGGACACGCGCTTTTCCGCGCGCGTCAACGGCGTGGCCGGCTTCTGGGTCAGCTTCAAGATCGACGACGACGAATACTGGCTGATGCTGGACCGCGAGCGCCTGCGCGGCCTGACGGGCTTCCAGTGGCTGGGCTGGGCCAGCCTGGTGTCGCTGCTGTCCTTGCTGGGTGCGGCCATCATTTCCAGCCTGATCAATCTGCCGCTGTCGCGCCTGACGGCCGCCGCGCGCGACATTGCCAAGGGCAAGCAGCCGGCGCCGCTGCCGGAAAAAGGCCCGATCGAAATCATCGAGGCAAACCGCAGCTTCAACCAGATGGTCGATGACTTAAAGCAAGTGGAATCGGACCGCGCCGTGATTTTGGCGGGCATTTCACACGACTTGCGCACGCCGCTGGCGCGCATGCAGCTGGAAGTGGAAATGGCGAATCTGTCGGACGAGGCGCGCGAAGGCATCCAGTCCGATATCGGGCAAATGGACGCCATCATCGGCCAGTTCCTCGACTACGCCAAGCCGACGGAAGCGTCGAGCTTCACGGACGTTGACCTGAGCGGTTTGCTCAACGACATGGCGCGCGAAGCGATGCGCCTGCCCGACGTGAAGATCAATGCCAGCATCGCCGAAGGCGCGCACGCGATGGGCAACCCCACCGACTTGCGCCGCGTGCTGAACAACCTGATCGAGAATGCGCGCCGCTATGGCAAGACGCCGGGCAGCGACGTGACGGAAATCGACATCGCCTGCCAGGTGCGCACCAGCCACGGCGCGAAAAAGGTGATTATCGAGGTGCAAGACCACGGCACGGGCGTGCCGGCGGAAAAGATCGAGCAGCTGATGAAGCCATTCACCCGCCTCGACACGGCGCGCGGGCAAGCCAACGGCGCCGGCCTGGGCCTGGCCATCGTCGACCGCGTGCTGCTGCGCCATGGCGCCGAATTGCAGGTGCGCAACCGCGAAGGCGGCGGCCTGGCGTTTCAGATCAGCTTGCCGGCGGCATAATTTATGTAGGTTGGATTAGCACGGCATCGCCGTGCGTAATCCAACGCCGATGCCGCCCGGCAGCCATCATGCCGGCGCCTGCTCCGGCGCCAGCAATTTATTCATCAGCAATTCCGTCGCCCCATAGCCGTACAGGGAATCGCTTTCCATGCCCGGCGTATCGAAGGGGATCGATTCCTCGCGGTTCAGCTTGGCAGGGTCGGCGTCCGCATAGCTGGCGCGCCAGGCCCGCTGCAAGGATTCATTGCGGCGGATAAAGGCCGGCATGGGCCAGGCGTCGCGCTCCCAGTGGCGGCTGTCGCCCAGCAGGGGCCAGCGCTCGTTGAGCAAGGCCATGTCGCCCGTGCGCAGACGGCGCACGGCCTGTTCCGGCCGCAAGCCTTCCACCTCTTCCAGCGTGGGCAGGCTGTCGCGCTTCGGCCCGAACATATACGCCAGCATGATGCGCCCGGCAGGCGCCCTGCGCGCCACCACGCCGACGGCATAGCCGCCGCCCGGCAGGGGCACGGCAAACCAGCTGCCTTCTCGGTATGGTAATGATCTCATCGTTGCAAACTCCCCCAAAATCGTGTTCGGGGCACAGTCTACGCGAAACGATGCGAATGTGGCGCATGGTACGTTACAGCAACAAACCAATAGTTACAATATTTTCTCGTCATAGTGATACTGGGCAACAATCGGCCCCGCCTTGAACAGCGCTTCCTTCATGGCCGTGTCCAGGCGCGCGTCGCGGCGGCGCATCCATTCGAGCAGCATGGCCGCTTCCTTGCGGCTGGTGTCGCCCGCATGCGCCAGCACGCGGCGCAGTTCGGGGTCGGTGCACGCCTCGAAACGCTGGCTGTTCAAGTCCAGCGCCTGCAGCGCGGCGATGGTGGCGCCGATGGCGCGGTGCATATCGAGCGCCGTGGCCGGCAAGCCGGATTCTTCCAGTGGGACGGTGGTCATGCGCATTCCTTTTCGCGTGGTGGTGACATCGGCTGCATTCTCCACCGCGCGGACGAAAAGCTCAAGCGTCCACGACACGTTTCCACCCGTTCGGCCATAATCATGGCTCAGCAACAGCGCAAACCTCAGCGGCAGGAGCCCCATGTTCAATTTCGACTTTTACAATCCGACGCAAATCCTCTTCGGCCAGGGCCAGATCGCCGCCATCGCCGGCCTGATCCCGCCGCAGGCGCGGGTCCTGATGACCTACGGCGGCGGCAGCATCCGGCAGAACGGCGTCTACGACGAAGTCAAGGCGGCGCTGGCCGGCCACACGGTGCTGGAATTTGCCGGCATCGAACCCAATCCCAGCTATGAAACCCTGATGCAGGCCGTGGCCATGGTGAAAAGCGAGCGCATCGATTTCCTGCTGGCCGTCGGCGGCGGCTCCGTGGTCGATGGCACCAAGTTCATCGCCGCGGCCGCCCTGCATGAAGGCGAGGCGTGGGACATCCTGGCCAAAGGCGGCAAGATCGTCGAAGCGGCCCTGCCCTTCGGCACCGTGTTGACCTTGCCGGCCACGGGGTCCGAAATGAATGGCTCGGCCGTGATCACGCGCAAGGCCACGCAGGAAAAGCGCTCATTCATGAGCCGCAAGGTGTATCCTAAATTTTCCGTGCTGGATCCGTCGAAGACGTTCACCTTGCCGCTGCGCCAGGTGGGCAATGGCGTCGTCGATGCGTTTGCGCATGTGATGGAACAGTATCTGACCTACCCCGTCAATGCCTCCGTGCAGGACCGCTTCGCCGAAGGCATTTTATTGACGCTGATCGAGGAAGGCCCGAAAGCGCTGTCGCAGCCGGACGACTACGACGTGCGCGCCAACGTGATGTGGAGCGCCACCCTGGCCTTGAACGGCCTGATCGGCGTGGGCGTGCCGCAGGACTGGTCCACGCACGCCATCGGCCACGAATTGACGGCCCTGTACGAGCTCGATCATGCGCAGACCCTGGCCATCATCCTGCCCAGCATGTTGCGCGTGCGCAAGCAGGCCAAGCGCGCCAAGCTGCTGCAATATGCGGCCCGCGTGTGGGGCCTCGATGGCGGCGACGAGGATGGCCGCATCGAGGCAGCCATCGCGCGCACGGAATTCTTCTTCCGCCACATGGGCGTCAAGACGCGCCTGGCCGACTATGGCCTGAACCATGCCAGCGTGGACGCCGTCGTGTCCGCCCTGGAAGCGCACGGCATGACGGCGCTGGGCGAACAGCGCGAAGTGACGCCCGCCGTCAGCCGCAAGGTGCTGGAACTGAGTCTGTAGATTTTGTCGACACTGTTGTAAAACGGTCAGCCGGTGGGACAGCCGGCCGTGCTTCATGCTAAGCTGTCATTTCGCTAGGGGTCCTGGAGCAGTCATCCGGGTGAGAGATACCCTTCGTACCTGATCTGGATAATGCCAGCGAAGGAAAGCGCAAAGTACCTCCCTCCTTTGATAGCTCCTGCGTTGGCGCCAGCCGAACAAGCAGCCTGCCGTGCTCTTTCCCGAGACGGCTTGAACCACGAGCAATCTATGTCCACACCGAATTTATCCGCGCATTTTTCACGCCCCGCTTTGACCCTGGCCATCCTGCACGCGTTTGCCGCGCCTGCCATGGCCGCGAGTGACGCCACCGAAGCCTCCGAGCCGCAGGCCCAAAGCATGGCTGAAGTCGTCGTCACGGCCAGCAAGGCGCCTGCCGCCAAGCGCGCCTCCGTCGGCGGTTTCAGCGACGCGCCGCTGCTGCAGACGCCCGCGTCCGTCACCGTGATTTCGCAAAAAGACATGCAGGACTTGCAAATCCGCAATCTCAGCGATGCCGCCAGGCTCGACGCCAGCATCAACGACGCCTACAACGCCGTCGGCTATGCGGAACAGTTCACCATCCGCGGCTTCAAGCTCGACAACAATTCCAGCTACCGCAAGGATGGCGTGGCCATTCCTGGCGACACGCAAATTCCGCTGGAAAACAAGGAACGCATCGAAGTGCTGAAGGGCCTGGCCGGCTTGCAGGCGGGCGTGGCCGCGCCGGGCGGCGTGATCGACTTCATCGTCAAGCGCCCGACCAACACGCCATTGCGCACCGTCACCGTGGAAGCGCGCGAGCGGGGCACCCTGTACGGCGCCGTCGACCTGGGCGGCCGCCTGGAAGACACGCGCTTCGGCTACCGGGTCAACGTGGCGGCCGAGCGCCTGCGCTCCTACATCAAGGGCGCCGACGGCAACCGCAAGTTCATTTCCGGCGCCTTCGACTGGCAGATTTCGCCGCAGGCGCTGCTGCAGCTCGATGCCGACTACCAGGACAAGGCGCAGGCGACGGCGCCCGGCTTCCAGCTGCTGAACAATAAAACCTTGCCAACCGGCATCAGTGCCGACGCCATGCTCAACCTGCAGCCGTGGACGCGCCCCGTGGAAACCGTCACCAGCAATATCGGCCTGCGCTTCCAGTACGCGTTCAATGACGACTGGCACGCCACCCTGTCGGCCAACCAGCACTCGTTCAAGCGCGACGATTACACGGCCTTCCCGTACGGCTGCAGCGGACAGGACCTGTACCCCGGCTTCTGCGGCAATGGCGACTACGACGTGTATGACTACCGCAGCCTGGGCGAGACGAAAAAACCGCTGAGCGCGCAAGCCATGATCCAGGGCAAGTTCGCCACCGGTTCCCTGCGCCATGACTTCACGGCCGGCGTCTCGACCTTCCGCCGCAAGGACCGCGCCGGCCTGTACGTGTACGACTGGGTGGGCGTGAGCAACATCTACCAGCCGCAGATCGTCGGCACGTCGCCCGGCGTCACGGGCCCCGTGCGCCTGGTGCGCAAGGATACGGAAAATTCCGTCTTCGTGCAGGACATCGTCAGCCTGGCGCCGAACTGGAAACTGCATGGCGGCTTGCGCCATATCAATGTCGACGGCTACCAGTACGTGCTCAAGGCCGACACGGAAATCCGCGCCAGGCACGACTTCCTGCTGCCGAATGTATCGCTCGTCTACACCCCGATCGACAATGTGTCCGTGTATGCGGCCTACTCGCAAGGTATGGAACATGGCGGCACGGCCGACCGCAAGGCGATGAATGCCAATGAAGAGCTGTCGCCGAGCCGCTCGAAGCAGATCGAACTGGGCGCCAAGATGGATGTGACGCCGGACTTCATGCTGGCGGCCAGCCTGTTCCAGATCCGCAAGGGCCTGGAATTCCAGAACACGGCCGGCTACTTCGTGCGCGAAGGCCAGGCCCAGCACCGCGGCCTGGAATTGTCGGCCCAGGGCAAGGCATCGTCCAGCCTGAGCCTGGGCGCTTCCGTGACGGCCCTGAACAGCCAGCAGTCGGGCACGGGCAATGCCGACCTCGACGGCAAGCGCGTGCCGAACGTGCCCGCCTTCAAGGCGGCCGTGCATGCGGACTACGCCGTGCAGCAAGTGGCGGGCCTGAGCGTGAATGGCAGCTGGGAATATGCGGGCAAGAAAGCGTTTGAGTACAACAACACGACCTTCGTGCCGTCGTACCACGTGTTCAACCTGGGCGCCGCTTACGCCACGCGCATCGCCGGCACGCGCGCCGTGCTGCGCGCTGCCGTCAACAACGTGGCCGACAAGTTCTACTGGCGCGACGTGACGCCGGAATCGGACGGTTACCTGTATCCGGGCGCCAGCCGCACCTTTAAAGTCTCGGCGCAGTTCGACTTTTAATTGAGGGAAATGGCAGGCGCCGCAGCGAGCGCCTGTTGCAGCAAGGGCGCCGCCTGTTCCAGGCGCGCCTCCAGGCTGTCGCGCAGCACGTGGTAGGCGATGCCGCGCGCGTCCAGTTCGTCGAGCAGGTAGCGGTAGATCAGCTGGCGCACGGCTTCGGACTCGCGCTGCAAGCCATCCGCCACCCACGGGCTGTCGGGCGCCGTCACCAGGGTCAGGTCGTACCGCGTGGCATCGGCCAGCGCCGCCAGCCGGGCGTCCGCACCGGCAAAGTAATGGCGGCTGTAGACCACCGTCATCAAGGGCGTCGTGTCGCAAAACAGATAGTCGCGGGCTTGCGCGGCGGCGGCCGCTTCACGCTCGACTTGCGTTCGCGCAATCCCAAACTGGTCGGCCGCGACGGGCACCCTGCCTTGCGTTTCCACAAACTCCCGCAAGTATTCGGGCACCCAGACGGTGCCGTGGCGCTGGGCCAGGGCGGCCGCCAGGGTCGACTTGCCCGACGATTCCGCGCCCAGGATGGCCACGCGCACACAGTGTCCCATCACTTGAGGACCATCGCGCCGGGCGCGGCCGGGGCCGACTTCTTCCAAGCCAGCAAGCCGATGACGGCCATCACGACGAAGAAGGCATACAGCACGGCCGTCAGGGTCAGGCCCTTGTGCACATACAGCCACACATACAGCACGTCGACGATGATCCAGGCGATCCAGTTTTCCAGTTTCTTGCGCGACAGCAGGAATTGCCCCACGAGGCTGCCTGCCGTGAGGAAACCGTCCGCATGGGGCACGTCCGTGTCCGTCGTCGTCAGCAGCCAGGCGATGAGCAGGAAACCGACCAGCCAGCCCGCGGCGCAGGCCATCCAGCCGCGGCCGTCGAGGCGCGTGACGGGCAGGGTCTTGCCGCCGCTGGCCGGATGCAGCCATTGATACCAGCCCCAGAACGAGACGCTGATAAACAGCAGTTGCAAGGCCATGTCGCCATACAGGCGCGACTCGAAAAACACGAATCCGTAGGCGGCCGAGGAAATGATGGCGAACAGCCACGCCCAGTGATTCTGGCGGATGTTCAGCGCAACGGTTGTCAGTGCCAGGACAAAGGAAATCAGTTCAAGCGGCGTGGTGGCAAAACCCAGCAGGAGAAGCGTATCGTTCATGGGAATCGTGATGAGGCTGGTGGTGCAGTATGCAATACCGGCCATGAATAAGCAAGATTGCCCTTGCCATCCGCCCCCTCCCCGCCTCAGGCGAAGCCCGCCCTGGCGGCGCGCGCCAGCGAATGCCGCACGATCAGCTTGTGAAACGGGCGGATCAGCAGGATATACGCGCGCCCCACCCGGTTATGGCAATGCACGACGCTGGAGACGGTGACGCTGCCATGGCGGCCCGCGTCCCTGTTGCGCAGCACGGACAGGCGGAAATCGAGATGGCTGTCATCCTCGCCCAGGATGATCTCGTCGTCGCTGACGGCATAGATGCGGAAGATGCCGATGCGCTTGCCGGGCCGCGCTTCCATCTGTTTTGCCGTCCGGATGCCGAAACGCGCCACGATGGCGTCGCGCACCACCATCAGCTTGCGCGCCCAGCCCGGCTGCTTGCCCAGCAGCTGGCGCGCCAGGCTCTGCATGTCCATCTGGCGCGCCTGCGCGGTGGGCAAATCGACGGCGTACGCGTCGGCCAGGTTGCTGCCGGGATACAGCGGGGCGATGCTGGCGCCTGGCGGCAAGTCCACGCTGCGGACGGCAATGTTCATCTCATGCATGTGCTCTCCATGTTTTCAGTGATAACATGCCCATCATACACGACAATGTGAACAGCGATAACATAGAATGACAACAACGAGCACCTATCATCACGGCAACTTGCGCGACACCCTGGTCGCCACCGTCATCGCGCAACTGGCGCAGCAGCACGACGCGGCCCTGTCGCTGCGCGAACTGGCGCGCACGGTGGGCGTGTCGGTCGCCGCCGTGTACCGCCACTTCCCCAGCAAGGAAGCCCTGCTGGCCGAGGTGGCGGCGGCCGGCTTCGCCAGCCTGATACAGAAATGGGAAACGCAGCTGCCGTCGCCGGGCAGCCTGCCCGCCGAACAGCGCTTTCAATTGCTGGGCCAGCAATACATCGAATTCGCCCTGGCTGCGCCCGCCCACTACCGGCTGATGTTCGAACACCAGGACGTGCGCCAGTTCCCCGCCCTGCAGGAAGCGGCGCAAGCGTGCTTTCAATATGTGCTGCAGACGGCCGGCGCGGCCGTGCGCGAAGCGGGCCTCGATGCGCGCTGGGACAAGGCCGCCGCCAGCGCCGGCTGGTCGCTGGGCCACGGCTACGTGATGCTGCTGCTGAGCGGCCGCCTGGCCATGGCGGACGGCGGCGACGCGCTGTCGCCGGCGATGGTGCCGCGCTTTTTTCAGTTACCGGTGGAGGCACTGCGGCAGGCGCCGCCTTCAGGAGCTTTGGACTCATGCACAACATCTCGATAGACACACTCTCCGTGATCGCCAGGCAATGCCTTGCCGTCACGTGCCTGCAACGCTTTTGCCGGCGCTTTGATATCGATCATCCCGCCCTGTCCGCGTTCGCCGCTCACGTGTGGAAAGTGGCGCAGCTCGCGCCTGGGGATTTTGCTGCCTGGGAACGGGGCTTTGCGTCCCTGGCTGTGACGGGCATGGGCGATCCCTGGCCGGAAGACGTGCGCGCGGCACTGCCCGGGCACCTGCTGGGCGCGCTGGAAGCACTGGTGCAGCATGTGCTGGAAACGAGCGCCTGCACCTGGCATGGCGATGACCTTCCAGCCAGCCGGCGCCAGCTGGAAGCCGTGCTGGCCATCTGCGTCCGGCATGACGTGGCCGTGCCGCAGCTTGCGTACTATGCGCAGCCGGATGCGGGGCTGCGCGGCGGCTGGGGGCCGGCGCTCACGGACGAGGAAGTGAAAGCCTGGCAAGCCCTGATATAGCGCTTACGCCAGAAGGCCTTGGCGCACCTGTTCGAGCAGGCGCTCCTCTTCATCCGTATCGGCATCGATTTGCGTGACCACGGTCCAGAACGGCGCACACGTCTTGATCTGCTCGAAAGCATGGCGCGTTTCCAGCCGCACCATGGTTTTCCTGAGGCTGTGCAGATAGCCTTCCTCGATGGCGCAGAGCAACTCGTCATCGGCAGCGTCGATCAGCTCGCTTAAAGCATCTTCGATCCTTGCGTGGCCCTCCTCCCACAATTGCCCGATTTCCGGCACATCGGCTTCCATGCACTCGTTCGACCAGTCCGGAGGATAGTAATCGCGCGCCCTGTTACCGGGATCGGTGTCAAAGCTCAGCGAAATGGACGGGAACGATACGGCATTGAAGGCAAAGGCTGAAAATGCCTGATCCTTGAAAGCGGACGCGCCCAGCAGCGCCAGCGAGGCATTGGCCAGCCTGAACCAGGTTGCTTCAACGTCGTATGCAGTTTCAAACGCGTGCCAATCCGGCGGCAAATCGGGAGTCGGGGGCATGGGAACCTGTCGAAAAAGAATAGTGGTGGATAGTGCGAGGAATTATACGTGGCACAGCCTATGCGGCAGGCCGTGGCGCGTGAACAGTGCGGGCAGTGCCGGGGCGGCAAAGCGGTGGGACGCAGCGCCTAGCCGGCGGCCAGGAAATATGGCTCTTTTGAAAGCGCCGCGGCGCCTGGCTGCGGGGTGGCTGGCGGTGGGCACGCCCATGGCGGCGTCAAGCAGGCTCTTTCGTTGACCATCCCAGGGCGGCAGATCGGCCGGTGGCAATGGCAGGATTTTATCGAGGTTGGGGAAGCGGCGATTGGGGTTGAAGCCGAGGGCATTACTAAGCATACGATATCGCTCGCCACGAGCCTTGTCCACATATGGCGCCAGCATATCGGCAAGATCAAAAGGTGAACCGAATTCAATTGCCAATGCATTTGCACAATCCTCACAACCAAACTTAACACCCTCATGCAACACCTTTAATGCACGATTTTTTGTTTCAGCGTTACGCGAGCCATTTATTTTCCCATTGGCAGCCCGTGGAGATACATACAAATAATGCAAATCAAATGCTGCGGGACCATATCCTTGCCCAAATGCACATTCCAGCATTTTTGTCGCTACCGGAATATTGGACCAATAGCCCGCCCCTTCACTGGCGGGTCCAACATTTAATTTATCCGCCAAAAATTTCATCGCCTGAGGATTTCCCATGACAGCAGCCTTTTGCCAGAAGGCATAGGCGCGAGTGATGTCACCGTTGACACCCGAGCCATTCGCGTAATACGTCCCCATCCGGTCATAGGCCGCCGGTATGCCCAGCCGCATCGCCTTTTCCACCAGTTGCACCGCTTCTTCCTCACCATATAAAGGATCGCGCCCTTCCACATACAGGCTGGCCAGATTGAGCATCGCCTTCCAGTGCAATCGCTCTGCCGCCTGACGCGTCAAATCGACGATTTTTTTGTAATCGCGGTCTTCCACGGCAATTTCGGGATCTTCCAAGGCGCGCGCTTCGAGGAACCAATCCTCGGCTTGCGCATCGATGGGCGGCACCTTGTTCGCCTCGGTTTCACAAATGAAGTCAGGAGCATGCGGATTGAAAAGCGGCAGGCTTTGGTTGCGCGGCAGGACTTTGTCGTCTGGCATTTTGCAGGCAAGCAGGCAGCACAAGAAAATAAGCGACGCGAAGCGTCCTCTCATGGCAGCCATGCTGGATTGATTGCTATCCATTGCCTTATCCAAGATCAGGAAGGGACGCATCCATCAAATGCCACGTCACCTCGCCATCTGGCAAGTCCAGCAGCCAGTCGCGGCGCGGTCGCGGGAACGGCGCGCCCTGGGTCAGCCAGGTCTGGCGCCAGTACTGGTTGACGATGGCCTGCAGCGGATGGTCGGCCGCCACCCACGGTTGCCAGACGCCGCTGACCGGACAGGCTTGCCCGCAAGCGCAGCTCAACAAAGGCTCGGGCCGCGCCACCTCGCGCAGCAAACCGCGCGCCGCGCGCGGTTCCACTGCCGCATGGTTGTGCCGTATCGTCAGGCACTGCTCCCATGTCACGGGGCCGTAACGGCTCTTCCCAGCGGCATCAAGCACGCTGAAATGGCGGAACTCCTCGCCTTCACTGAACAGCCGGGCCGGCTCAGTCACTCCTTGCCCTTTGGCGGGTTGCCAGTATGCGGAAAACGGCGCAGTCGGCGCATCGCTGAGCAAGCCGGTGGGACGCAGCGCATAGTCGGCGGCCAGGAAATATGGTTTTTGCAACAACGAGGAGGCGCTTGGCTGCGGGGTGGCTGGCGGAGGACGGACACCCATGGCGGCATGCAGCAAGGTATCCCTGTCGCCATTCCAGGGCGGCAGATCGGCTGGAGGAAGCGGCACTACCTTGTCCAGATTAGGAAAGCGGGCATTGGGATTGAATCCAAGTTCACGGCTAAGTACACCGTAACGTTCCGCTCGCGCTTTATCAATGTACGGAACCAGCATATTTGCAAGATCAAACGGATCGCCGAATTCAATCGTGAGTTTGTTTGCGCATTTCTCGCAGCCCAGCCTTACTCCGGTATGTAATACTTGCAAGGCACGCTCTTTGGTTTCAGTTGTTCTTTCCCCATCAGACGTGCCGTCAGGCGTTCTTAATACAACATATAAATAAGATAAATCATATGCGGATGGGCCATATCCCTGCCCCAGCGCACACTCCATCATCTTGATTGCCACAGGAATATTCCCCCACATTTCAGCACCCGGATAATCCTTCCCCGCAGTGAGTTTTTCTCCTAAAAAACCCAGCGCTTGGGGGTTACCCATCTGCGCCGCCTTTTGCCAGAAAGCATAAGCACGCGTGATGTCGCCGTTGACGCCCGTGCCATTCGCGTAATACGTCCCCATCCGGTCATAGGCCGCCGGTATGCCCAGCCGCATCGCCTTTTCCACCAGTTGCACCGCTTCTTCCTCACCATGCAAAGGATCGCGCCCTTCCACATACAGACTGGCCAGATTGAGCATCGCCTTCCAGTGCAATCGCTCTGCCGCCTGACGCGTCAGAGCGACGATTTTTTTGTAATCGCGGTCTTCCACGAAAATTTCAGGATCTTCCAAGGCGCGTGCTGCGAGAAACCAATCCTCCGCTTGCGCATCGATGGGCGGCACCTTGCTCGCCTCGGTTTCGCAAATGAAATCCGAAACATGCGGATTGAAGAGGGGCAGACTCTGGTTCCGTGGCAGGACTTTGTCGTTAGGCATTTTGCAGGCAATCAAAGGAACAAAGAGAAGAACTGCCAACGCAAGAAATGGCAGGCGAAAGAAGACGGTATTTTTTTTACTCATGATCAACCCAGGCGTATGGTGGAGCTGCGTTTGTCTTCCAGAGGCAGCAGGAAACCGGTCATTTTCTTTAAAAGTGCATTTTCAGATTTATCCCATTTTTTCTTGCGATTTGCGCCCATCAGCTCCACCCACTTCCGATAAGCATCCACAATCTCCCCCTTCGTCCCGCCCCCGCCATCAACCAATCCGCCGCTATGCATGCGCCACACCCGCTTGCGCAAATCGCGGGCCACGCGGTGATCGTCGGTGGCGATATTGATCTCGCTGTCGACGGCCATGCTGCGCTGGTTCAGGTTGGCGCTGCCCAGCGTCATGAACACGTCGTCGACCAGCATCAATTTGGAATGGATGTAGATTTCACGGTAACGCCAGCGGTCCTTGTCAAACGCGCTGACATTGAGCATGGCCACCGATACCTTCAGCCCGAATTCGCTTTCGAGCGTCATCGCACCGGGTTTGTTGATGCCGTTGGCATGCTGTACCACGTCGGGCAACTTGACTTCCGCCTCGGTGGAAATGCCGAATCCTGCCCTGACACGCCGGGTTTTCGGTCGCTTGTTATAGTCGTCGATCATGGTGTTTTGCCCCGTCATGCCAGCGTGCTGCCCCAGTGCCGCCAGCGTGTCATGGGTGCGCGGCACCATCTGCGTGCGCTCCGGCACGGGGATGACAATGAATACGTGCATGACCGGCATATCACGCATGGTTTTGCCAGCTTTCAGGCTTCCGGCCTTCCAGGCGGCGACCACCTTCTTGCGCTCGGCCAGCAAGTGCCGGGCCCATTCTTCATACTGGAAATACTGGTTTTCCACGTACAGGTAGCCGGCCGCCAGGCTGGCCTGGGTCACGGCGCGAAAATAGGTTTCCTTGATCGTCTTGTCTTGTTCCTCGGGCTGCGTCAAGACGATCTGCACGGTGGAGTCGCTTGGTCCGGCCTTGCGCAACAGCCGCGCCGGCGGGCTGCCATGTGGCAATTCGCGGCTCACGCTGGCAGTGGCGGCGCCATGCGTGCGATCGCCAGACGCGCGGTCCCACGCCTTCACGAAATTATTGTAGAGCGCGATAAGCGCCTTGCCGCCGTCGATGCGGCAGGCGTAATCCTGATAGGGTTTCAAGGTGGCGAACCCGCCATCCGCGGCCACTCCCTGCACACACTCGCGCCGCTCGTTGACGCCGCCCTGTTCGCGGCGCGTATCGTCGAGCAGATGGGCCGTCGTGTCCCAATAATCGGTCACCGAGTTCAGGCCCATCACGTAACCGACGGCCTTGGCGCCCTCTTCGTGATCGAAATCGATCAGGACCGGCTTCTGGTGGTGCGTGCCCAGGTATTGCATGCCGGGCTTTTCGATTTCCCCCATCGTCAGGCCGTGCGGCTGGTTTATTTCGGTCGCGATACTCTTGCTGATTGCGGCGCTGTCGCCGTGCCGCAAACGAATTTCCAGCCCCCCGAACAGGCCCTTGAAAGCGGCCGCATACCAGCTGTAACAATATTCTTGACGCGCCATTATCGGAATATCCTCAGGCCGGAGGTACTCGCCCCAATAACCGTTGCCTAAAATATGTTTCTTTTTTTGGACAGCATCGTGCAACATCGACAGGCTGGCTTTTGCGCTGATGTCATCAAAGCGTTGTCCATCGGCTTTCCATGATGAGGTACCGTGCGAATAGCCCGGCATATTGCGCACCATCGGCGAACCGATCCGGTCATACCAGACCAGCAGGCGCACCCTGACGTGACGCCGTGCGGCGGCGATCAGCAAGTCGCCAAACGTTTCGCCCCGCGGCCAGGTGGCGCCGCTGCCGCGCACCAGTTCCATGCCCGGGTCGAAACCCCAGCAGCACAGGTCGATCGAATGTTTAGCCTTGGCGATCTCGCCGGCGATGTTGGAGAACCCTTCCTGTCCGCAGATGAACAGTGTCAGCTTGTTGTTATGCGTAATCGGATGAGTGGCCTTGCCCTTCAGGTTGCGGTTTTCCAGCAGCCACTGAAGCGAACTCGTCGCAGTGCGTCCGACTTCGTCGATGTGGGTGGTTTCAATGCGGCCGCTCGATTCCGGCATGGCACTCTCCAGTCAGTGTCGTGAATCATTGAACCCCGCGGCCGTCGGCCGTGTCGTCGAACGCGCGCAAGCCGCGGTTCGACAGCTTGTGTTCGCCGTCCGGCGCCGCGTCCGGGTCGAAGCGTGCGCTCGCTTGCAATGAAAACTCTTCGCCATTGCCAAGGACGACACGGTAGCGCGGCGTGCCATCCTGATGCGCGATCAGGATGCGACCGAATTCGTCGGTCAGGCCTTGCTCGACTTCGGCTTCCCCGTTGTACAGCGTGTACGGCACCTGCGCGTATTGCCCGCCATCCGCATGGGCCTGTATCGTATGCTGCAACTGCCCCGCTACCGGCGCGATGGGCGGCTCCTGCTCCGGTTGCGGCCGGTTCTTGGGGGCCAAGGTTTCCAGGTTTCCATGGAACAGCGTCGGCGACGCGGTAAAAAACTGGACCTTGTCGCTAATTTCAAGCATGCAATTGGCGCCATGCAGGCGCACGCCTTTGCGGCCGCGAATATTCACCCAGTCCGTCTGACTGATCAATTCCAGCACCTTGTTGGCGACGATATCGACCGCATCGGTTTGCGCCGCGATCTGCACCGGGCCAGCTGCAGCGATCAGTTTCATGCCAGCCTTGTGGACGAACAGGCGGAACGCTGCGCCGATGCTGGCGAACAGGCCGCCGCCGGCCGCCAGCGACAGGTCGCGCCCGGACGTCAGCGCAGTGTGCTCGGCGCTGGCGATGTGCGTCGATTGCGCGGTCGTCGTTTCGATACCGGCCGGACTGGCCAGCACCAGATGCGGTTTGGATAGTTCGGGAAATGCGCTTTCGCCACTGCCGGCACCGCCCTTGATCGCGGCATGCTGGGCATTGAGCACATCGGCGGCGGCGCCCTGCTGGGCGGCGCTTTCTTGCGCGCCGTAATGCTGCGCCAGGGCGGCCAGTGCCTTGTGCCGTTCAGCAGCCTCGGCCAACCGGCGCAAGGTTTCATCCATGCTCTTGATATGCGAGGCGGCGCCAGGGCGCGCTTCGGTGGTCAGCAACATGCCGCGGCCGGCGCGCGCCACGCCCCAGGCGTCTGACGCCAGTTCCCAGCCCTCGCCACGCGCATCCTTGCGCCCGCTGGCGTCTTCGATGCGGCTGATGCAGCCGAGCGACAATTGGCTGTGCTGATGATCGCTTTTCAGTTGCGCCTGGATGCGCTGGTGCGTGTCGTCGAGCACCAGCTGGTTGCCGCGCACGCCGTAGCCGCCGCCAGGCATCAGCTCGGCGCTGCGCCAGCCGCCCAGCATGCGTTGCCCCGGCAAATTCCACGGCGGCGCATGGTTGCCGTTGTACACCGCGCCGACGATGACGGGACGGTCGATATTGCCGTCGAGAAATTGGATCAGCACTTCCTGACCGATGCGCGGCAGCGCGATCTGGCCAAACGCCTGGCCCGCCCATGGCGTCATGACCCGGATCCAAGGCGAACTGCCCGCGTCGAACTTGCCCAGCCGGTCCCAGTGGAATTGCACCTTCACCCGGCCCAGACCGTCGGTATGGATGGTTTCGCCTGCCGGCCCGATGACGATCGCCGTCTGCACGCCGGGCAAGGCGCAAGGCGTGCTGTTGAAGTGCCGCCCCGGATACCAGCGGATGCTCTTGCGGATGCAGCGAAAACGGTTTTCATACTGCGACTTCGCACCCGTGCCTGCCTGGTAATTGTTGCTGGCGATATGATCGACCGACACGATCAGGTATTCGCGCGCGCCGATGTCCGGGCGCGCCGCCTCACCTCTGGCCGGCATGGCTTGCTGGGCGCTGAAGTGTCCGCCCAGCGTGAAACTGCGCCCGGCCTGGGCGCAGCGGTGATTGCCGCCAGCTTCGAAGTATTGCGCCTGGCAGTTCTGCTCCTCCAGGCGGCGTTGCGCCAGCGCTTCGCCGTCACCCATGCCGGCATAGCCATAGCCGGTGTTTTGATACAGTTCATGGGCAAACACGTCGCCCTGCTGGTGCAGCGCGTAGCCGCTGGCGCGGCTGGCATACGGATGCTTGTAGTTGAAACTGGCCAGCGTGAGCGAGCCTGAGGCAATCTTCCGTATTGCCTGCCAATCGCGTATGCCGTCGCGCTCCAGCGAGCCGGCGCCGCTGCGAAACGCCATCTCGTCGGCTTCGCCGGCATGGCCGTCGCCTGGATCGATGCTGTCGTTCAGCCAGGTATTGTCGCCCAGACACAGCGTATGGCCGTCGGCGCGATGTTCATACCAGTAATGGATACCCTGGTCTTCCCAGCGCCGGTGCAGATGGTTGTAATCGGTTTCATTATGCTGGTTGGCGCAGCTTAATATCGCTTTTTCCTCCTGCAGCCGGTTTTGCCAGTCGCGCTGCAAATAATGATTGAAGGTCGTTTCGCTGATGTCGATGACCGTGCGTTCGTGGAACGAAACGTTGTCCATGCGCAGCCTGGAAAACGCCAGCCAGGGTTGCAGCACCATCTGGTAGAACGCGAAACCGCCATCGCTGCGCAACAAGCGAAATTCGCCGACGTAACCATTAAAATAGCGCAAGCTGCCGTCATCGCGCACCAGCGAAATCGTGACCATGCGTCCCATCATCGCCGTCAGGGGGACGTGGAGATTGTCCGACAGCACTTCGGCGTCGAAGCGGAAGTCGCGTGACATTTCCTCGTGTGCCCGCAAGCTGTTGACCAGCAGCGCGGTATCGGGCGGACCGTCCTCGCGCGGAAAATCCATGCGCAGCAAGCGGCTGTCCTGAACTTGTCTACCTGCTCCGAAAAGGCGCGCAAGATCGGCTGCCAGCTCGCCATCATCCATATTGCCTCCATCGCATAGTCTCCCTGGTTCATGCTAACCATGGCGGACGCTGGCATATTGATGAAACTCAAAATAGTTGGCCATACGCAAAAAAGCCGCATCGGCCCTGAGGCGGATGCGGCTTTGCGCTAGCGCAAGCTGAAGATTACTTCTTGGTAGCTTTCGGATACTTGACCGTCATTTCCTGCAGCAAGTTATCCGCGTGGTCCACTTCCTTCATCACCCACAGCATGTAGCGGATGTCGAGGTGGATGGCGCGCGTGATGGCCGTGTCGAAGTACCAGTCCTTGGTGATCGATTCATACGTGGAATCGAAGTTCAGGCCGATCAGCTCGCCACGCTTGTTCATCACGGCCGAGCCGGAATTGCCGCCCGTGGTGTCCGCGCTGGTCAGGAAGTTGACGGGAACCGTGCCCAGGGCCGGGTCGCGGAACTGGCCGTAGCGTTTTTGCTTGACGGCGTCGATCAAGCCTTGCGGCGCTTCGAAGGGGGCCTTGCCCGTGACTTTCTCGACGATGCCTTCCACGGTCGTGAACGGTCCCTTGGTGATGCCGTCGCGCGGCGAGTACGGCGAGACCGTGCCGTAGGTCACGCGCAGGGTCGAGTTGGCGTCAGGATACACCGGCTTGCCTTGTGTTTTCTTCCAGGCAATCACAGCTTGCATGTATTGCGGAATCACGCGTTCCAGGTTGCCGTCGATTTCCTTGCGGCGCTCTTCCAGCGCCGCTTCCACGGGCTGCAGCTTGATGGCCAGCTGCATGAAGGCGTCGTCGGATCGGGCCACGGCAGCCTGGTCCTTTTCCAGCCAGGCCAGGCGCTTGGCCGTGTCAGCCAGTTGCGTCTGCTGGTACAGGGCCGCCACGGCGCCTGGCGCCGGCAGCAGCGCGTCCAGGCCTTGCGGATGGCTCTTCGCCGCCAGCTGGGCATAACGCTTCAGGCCGGCTTCAAAACGCGCCTGGTCCACCTTGTTGACGTACGACTGTTCCAGGCGCGCCAGGCGGGCCTTGATGAAAGCCAGGTCGCGCTGCTGGAAGCCCGATTCGCGCTCGGCGTCCGCTTTCTGGCGCTCCAGCGACAAACGGTAGACGGTGCGCGCGCTCTTCAGCAAGTCGCTGTGGGTGGCGACCGACCAGGCGAACTCTTCTTCGCTCAGGGCCATGTCGCTGGCGATCGCCGCGTCCAGTTCCGCCAGCAGGGTAGGCGACACGTTCGGCTGCTTGGCGTACCAGGCGCGGAATTCGGCATCCTGCACATCCTTGATGGCGGCGATGTCCTTGCGCGCGAAACCGTCGAGCAAGCCCTGGGTTTTCTTCAGCACGTTGTTGATGCTTTTCACCACGCTGGCGTAACGCACGGCGGCGGCGGCATCGCCCTGCGTCGCGTCGGCCATCACGGCCAGGTCGGCTTGCAGTTCCGATACTTTCAGGGGGAAGGCCGTATCGCGCGCAAAGCGGATTTCCGCCGGCAGCTTGTAGCGGCTGGTGCGGCCGGGGTAGCCCGCCAGCAGGATGCCGTCGCCGGCTTTCAAGCCTTCGGCCGAGACCACCAGGAAATCCTTCGATTTATACGGCACGTTGTCGGGCGACGGGTCGGCCGGACGGCCATCCTTGCCCACGTAGGCACGCAGGAACGAGTAATCGCCCGTGTGGCGCGGCCATTCGTAGTTGTCGGTGTCGCCGCCGAAGTTGCCGATCTTGTCCGATGGCGCGTACACGAGGCGCACGTCGCGTATCATCATCTGGCGGATGCGGTAGTACTCGAGGCCGCGGTGGAAGGCGGGCACGGAGCAGCGGTACATCTTGTCCGTTTCGCATTCGGCGATCAGGTCCTTGATGCGCTTTTCCACGGCTTCGTGGCGGGCGCGGCCGCTCATGTCGGCCGTCAAGCCTTTCAGGACGCGGTCGCTGACGTTCTCCACCTTGTCCGTCACATACACGAGACTGTTCGGACCGCCAGGAAGCTCTGCGGCGCGCGTCTTGGCCAGAAAGCCGTTGGTGATGTAATTGTGTTCCGGCGTGGAATTGCGCTGCACGGCGCCATACGCGCAATGGTGGTTCGTCACCACCAGGCCCGCGTCGGAGACGAAAGCGGCCGAGCAGCCGCCCAGCGACACGATGGCGCTCATCGGGTGCTTGCTCAGGTCGGCGAGTTTTTCTGCAGGAATGTCGATGCCGACCCGTTTGAGCTCGGCTTTCAGCTGTGGCAGCTGGTGTGGTTGCCACTGCCCTTCGTCAGCGTGTGCGCCGGCGAACGCGCCCAACAAGGCGACTGGTAAAACGATTGTTTTGAACAAGATATGCCCCTCCATGAATAGCAGGCGAAAGTATAGCCTGTCCAGGAGAGCCGAGTCGGCAAAAATTAACCCATTGCAATTTCCGTATCAGGTGGCCGGCCGCCCCGTCCCCGGCAAGGGAATCTGCAGGGACAAACGGCAACCGGCGCCCGAGGCCGGCATGCCCACCTCGAAGTGGCCGCCCAGCGCCGTCACGCGTTCGGCAATGCCGATCAGGCCAAAGCACTGCTTCTTGCGCTGCTGCTGCGGCGTGATGCCGACGCCGTTGTCGCTGATGGCCAGGTACACGGCGCAGGCATCCGAACTGAGTTCGATCTCGACCTGGCTGGCCTGGGCGTGGCGCATGACGTTGCTGAGCGCTTCCTGCACGATGCGGAACAGCACGATCTCGATCTGGCTGCCGATGGCGGCAAACAGGGCCTCGTCGCGTATCAGCAGGCGGCAAGCGACGCCGCTGCGCTTGCGGAAGTCGCCCACCTGCCATTCGATGGCGGCCTGCAAGCCCAGGTCCAGCGCCATCGGGCGCAGCTCGTTCATGATGCCGCGCACGCTCTTGATGGTGGTGTCAACATTGCTGAGCACGGCGCCAACCCGGCGGTGCAGGCGCGGATGGGAACCCTCGGTGCGCGCGCTGAGCATGGAAATATCGATGCGCAGCGCCAGCAGGTTTTGTCCCAGTTCGTCGTGGATATCGCGCGAGATGCGCTTGCGTTCATCTTCCTTGGCCGTTTCCAGGTGCAGCGCCAGCTGGCGCAGCTGGGCATGCGACTGGCGCAGCGCGCCATCCATCAGCTTGCGTTCGGTGATGTCCGTGTGCGCCACCACCACGCGCAGCGGCCCTTCGCCGAGGAAACGGCTGGTCCGGGCCTGCGACCAGCGGGGGCCCGAGCGCGTGGCAAATTCGTATTCGAGCGCAAACGTGTCGGCAGTGCCGGCAATGACGGCGCGGATGCCGGCAGCCAGCTCGCGTCCGGCGCTGCGCTGCCAGCGCGGGTCCGCCTCGCAAAATTCCAGGTAATTCAGCGGCCGCGGGATTTGCCCGACGAAGGCCAGGCAAGCCTGGTTGGCATGCACGATACTGCCGGCCTGATCCAGCACCAGCACCCGGTCCGTCAGCGAATCGATGGTGGCGTGAAAGAAACGCTCGGCGTCGCGCAAGGCTTCCTGTGCCCGCTCGCGCTGGTGCACTTCCAGCTGCAGGTGCTGGTTGGCCCGCAGCAATTCGGCCGTGCGGTCGACGACCCGCTGGTCCAGCTCGCGGTGCAGTTCGCGCAAATCGGCTTCGGCCAGCTTGCGCTCGGTAATGTCGGAAAACACGCCGACAAAATGGCTGATGCCGCCATCCTGGCTGCGCATGGGCGTAATCGACAGCGATTCGACGAAGCGTTCGCCATTCTTGCGCCGGTTCACCAGTTCGCCATACCAGTTGCCATCCTGGTGCAGGCTGCGCCACATGGCTTCATAGAACTGCGGCAAATGCGTGCCGCCGCCGAGGAAGGACGGGTCGCGCCCGATGGCTTCCTCCGCCTGATAGCCGGTGATGGTGGTGAAAGCGGGGTTGACGGAAATGATGCGGTTGTCGCTGTCCGTCACCAGCACGCCTTCGCGTATGCTGTCGAGAATGACAAAGGCGCGCCGCAAGGCCGATTCGCGCGCATGCTCGTCGCCCAGGTCCGTCACCAGCATGCGCGCCGTGGCGCTGGCCGCATCGAGATTGGCCTCGATGCGCACCATGCCGCCCGTGCCGCCCGCCTCGCCTTCGAACAGCTGCGCTTCGAGCACCTGGCGCGCGCCGCTGTTGAAGACGGCGTCGAGGAAACGCCGGAAGCCGCCCTGTGCATGGGGCGCGACGAATTGCTCGAAGCGCCGCCCCAGCAGCTGGTTCTTGTCGCGCTGCAGCAAGCCGCACGCCGCCACGTTGACACGCGTGACGAGCCCATCGCGCGCCAGCGAAAAATAGCTGACGGGCGCCTGCTCATACAGCTCCGCATAACGGTCGCGGCTGCTTTCAAATTCATTCTTCAGCTGCTCCAGCTCGGCCAGGGCCGCGTTCTGCATTTCCAGCTCGATCTGGCTGACCTGCAGCTCATGCAGCTGACGCATCACGTCTTCATTCGACTGCGGCGGCACGGTCTGGCGCTGCTCCGCTGCCAGTTGTTCGGCCTGCTCCCTCAGCCTGCCCGGCACGCCGCCGTCGAATGGTTCGCTCATGGCGCGCTCTCTCCGGCCGCCCCGTCGGACTGCATCTGCCGCAACTGGGCTTCCAGCAGCTTCGATTCCGTGATGTTGATGAAGGTCACCACCACGCCATCGATCACGTTTTCGATCGTGCGGTACGGCATGATGCGCACGTTGTACCAGCGCCCCGTCTTGGTCGGCACCTGCCGCTCGCAAAACACGAGGCTGCGGATGACTTCCAGCGCATCGTCTTCCAGGCCCGGATAATCGAGGTCGTTGACGATGTCGCTGAGCGGACGGCGCAAGTCCGTCTGGATCAGCTTATAGATTTGCGTGGCCGGCGCCGTGAAGCGGCGGATGCGCAAATCGCTGTCGAGGAAGATGGTGGCGATATCGGTACTATTGAGCAGATTCTTCATGTCGCTATTGACCAGCGACAAATCATCGACCTTCGATTGCAGCTCGGCATTGACCGTGTACAACTCTTCATTGAGCGACTGCATCTCTTCCTTCGAGGTGGTCAGCTCCTCGTTCGTCGATTGCAGCTCTTCATTGGTCGACTGCAGCTCCTCGTTGGCCGATTTCAGTTCCTCGCGCGAGGTCTGCATCTCGTCGCGCACGGCCTGGATCTCATTGCGCGCCTGCGCCAGCTGCTGTTCCAGCTCCAGCACCTTGGGGTTCGGCGAACGGCCGCGGCGCGCTTCGGCCACCAGGGGCACGCTGGAAAACGTGACGAAGACCATGCCGCGCAGGGATTCCGGCTGGCTCAGGGCTTCGGCGCTCAAGTCCACGCCCAGCGATTGTCCCAGGTGATCCTTGACTACCAGGCCCTTCAGGCGCACCACGCTTTCGCTTTGCAGCGCCTGCTTGATCAGGCCGGCCAGCTCGTAGCGCAAGCCTTCGCGCGCCATGGCGTGGATATTCCAGTTGGCCTTGCCGGCCGCCGGTTCCAGGAAGGCGCCCGTGCGGCCATTGATGTACAGGATGTCCCCATCCTGGTTCAGCAGCGCGGCGGCCGGTGAATATTTCTGGAGCAATAATTGCTCGACATGGGATTGAATCTTTCCGGTCATGCTGACTTCTCTCGTGTCGCTAGGTGTGGGGGGGGATGCCAACGAAACCTTGGTGGGAAAATACGTGGGCAGGCGCTGGCGCGCCAGGTTGTCGAGGCGGCGGTACAGCCGGGTCGACGTGGTCAGCGGCGAAAACAGCTCGGAAAAGTGGCCGGGCGTATCGGCGCTGCCCAGCAGTAAGATCCCATCGCGGTTCAAGGCGTAATGAAACAGGGGAATCAGGCGCTGCTGCAGCTTGGCATTGAGATAGATCAACAGGTTGCGGCAGCACAAGATGTCGAGCTTGGTGAACGGCGGGTCCGAAATGATGTTTTGCTGGGCGAAGATGATCGTGTTGCGGATCTCTTTCTTCACATGGTAGCCGTTCTTGTCATTGACAAAGAAGCGCTCCAGCCGCTCGGCGGACACGTCGCTGATGATGCTGTGCGGAAAGCGCCCCTGGCGCGCGCGGTCGATGGCGTCGGCCGACAGGTCGGTGGCGAAGATCTGCAGGCTGTATTTCGACGGCGGGTTGATGCCGGCCACCACCTCATGGAACACCATGGCCAGCGAATACGCCTCCTCGCCCGTGGAACAGGCGGGCACCCAGGCCTTGAAGGCGCGCCCGTCCGGGTGGGCCGCCAGCATTTGCGGCACGACCACCATCTTCAGGTATTCCCACACTTTCGGATCGCGGAAAAAGCTCGTCACGCCGATCAGCAATTCCTTGAACAATAAATCGATTTCCGCGGGATTGGCGCGCAGATACGGCACGTAGTCTTCCATCGACGTCATCTGGTACAAGCTCATGCGCCGCTCGATACGGCGCAGCACCGTGTTGATCTTGTAATCGGTAAAACTGTTGCCCGTGTGCTCGGACAGCAAGGCGACGATTTCTTGCAGGGAATTGCGGCCGTTCGGTTCATGGCCCGGCAAGCTGAGGAAACTGCTGCGGAACAGATAGGTGATGATCTTGTCCGGCATCTTGTCGGGAAAATCGACGAGGTCCACCACTTCGGCGGAAATCGCGCTTTGCGGCATCATGTCGAACTTGGCCGTATCGGGATGCTGGGCCAGGGTCAGGCCGCCCGCCTGCTTGATGGCCTGCAAGCCGCGCGTGCCGTCGCTGCCCATGCCGGAAAAGATCACGCCGACGGCCAGCTCGCCCAGTTCGGCCGCCAGGCTTTCGAAAAAGGCATTGATGGGCAGGCGGTGCCCGCGCAGCTGCAGCGGCTCGCTGAGCACGAATCGGCCCTTGGACAGGCCCAGATCCGCATTCGACGGAATCACATAGATATGGTTCGGGCGCAATTCCGACTGATGCGTGATTTCCGCGACGGGAATGCTGGTGGCGCGCTGCAGCAATTCCGGCAGCATGGCTTTTTGCGTGGGATCAAGATGCTGGATCACCACAAAGGCGATGCCGCTTTCCTGCGGCACGTTGGCCAGGAAAGCGACGATGGGATCGAGTCCGCCGGCGGAAGCGCCGATGGCCACCACGGGAAAGACGATGGTGGCCACGTCGGGAACGGACAAATTGCTGTGTTTGCTGCGTGTCATCGTCGGCAAGATAGCAGCCACGGCCAAACCGTCAGGCTGGGAATTGATAATCTTGCATTCTAGCACTCAAGATGCGCAGGAAAACGCGAATTTGGCGCAGGTTTTTCAGCCCGCGCCAGCCTCTCCCCTTACTGCGCCTGCGGCGCATGCCAGCCGCCGCCCAGCGACTGGATCAGCGCCACGGCCGTCGTCTGGCGGTCCGCCTGGGCTTGCACCAGCGAACGGCGCGCCGACAGGGCCGTCACCTGCGCCGTCACCACGTCCGTATAGCCGACCTGGCCCGCGTTGTAGCGGTTCAGCATCTGCTGCTCGACCTGGTCGGCGGCCGACGATGCCTGCTGGCGCAGGGCCAGCTGTTCGGCCAGCGCGCGCGTGGCCGACAACTGGTCTTCCACGGCGCCAAAGGCACTCAATACCGTCTGGCGGTAGCGCGCCACGGCCGCCTCATGCCCCGCCTTGGCCGCATCCACGCTGGCCGTGGTGGCACCTGCGTTGAACAGCGTTTGCGCGGCCGACACGCCCAGGGACCACAGGCTCGACGATGCATTGAACAGGTCGCCCACCTTGCTGGCGCCGGAACCGTACGATCCCGTCAGGTTCAGGCTCGGATAGTAAGCCGAGCGGGCGATGCCGATCTGCTCGTTGGCCACGGCCACCCTGCGCTCGGCGGCGGCGATGTCGGGACGGCGCTGCAGCAGGGTCGACGGCACGCCCAGCGGCACCTCGGGCACGGTCAGGGTCCATGGCGCCACGGCCAGGCTGAAGTCGGACGGCGCTTTTCCCAGCAGGATGGCGATCGCGTGTTCCAGCTGGGCGCGCGCGCGCGTCTGGCTCGACAGCTCGATCTGCGCATTGGCTAGCTGCGTCTGCGCCTGCAGCAGGTCGGACTTGGCGGCGATGCCGGAGTTAAAACGGTTGCCGGTGATCTCGAGCACGCGCTGGTAGCCGTCGATGGTTGAATTGAGCAGCGCGATCTGCGCATCGCTCTGGCGCAGCGAAAAGTAATTGGTGGCCAGCTCGCCCTGCGCCGACAGGCGCGCGGCGGCCAGATCCGCCGCGCTGGCGGCCGCGCTAGCGTCGGCGCCCGTCACGCCGGCGCGCAGCTTGCCCCACACGTCCGGCTCCCACGAGGCGCCGATGGCCGCCTTGAAGTTGTTGTTCGTCTGCTGCTCGCCGCCGCCACCGGAGCGGGCGCCGCTGCCCGTCAGGTTCACCGTGGGGAACAGCGAGGCGCGCTGCTCGCGCACCAGCGCGCGCGCCTGCTCGTACGAGGCGATGGCGGCCGCCACGTTCTGGTTCGAGATGTCGATGCCTTCGGCCAGCTGGTTCAATTGCGCGTCGCCGAACAGGGTCCACCACGGCCCCCGCTCCAGGGTATCGGCCGGCGCGGCGGGCTGCCAGCCGGCCGCCTCCTTGAACGTTTGCGGCGCGGCGGCCGTGGGCGTTTCATACGCGGGGCTGACGGCGCAGCCGGCCAGCAGGAGGAAAGCGGTGGCCGCGCCCAGTGCCAGCAGGCGGCGTGCGGGAACGGCGGAGGAAATAGGTTTTACTTGCTTCATGATTGTGTACTCGGGTTATCTAGCCCAGGAATGCGGCTCAATTGCTGCTCGTCGGCGCTGCGCGTGCGCAGCTTGTCGAGCAGGATATAGACCACCGGGGTGGTCAGCAATGTGAGTAACTGGCTGGCAATCAGGCCGCCGATGATGGCGACCCCCAAGGGCTGGCGTAGCTCTGACCCCTCGCCGAAACCGATCGCCAGCGGCAAGGCGCCAAGCGCCGCCGCCAGGGTGGTCATCAGAATGGGGCGGAAACGCAGCAAACATGCCTCGCGCACCGCCTCCACTGCACTCAAGCCGCGCGAACGCTCGGCCTCCAGCGCGAAGTCGATGATCAATATAGCATTTTTCTTGACGATACCGATCAACAGGAACACGCCGATCAGGGCGATGATGGAAAACTCCATGCGGAACAGCAGCAAGGCCAGCACGGCGCCCACGCCCGCCGAGGGCAAAGTCGACAGCACGGTGACGGGGTGGACCAGGCTTTCATACAGGATGCCCAGCACGATATAGATCACCACGATGGCCGCCAGGATCAAGAGCGGCTGCTCCTTGTTGCTGTCCTGCGCGCTCTTTGCCGAACCCTGGAAGCTGCCGCGCACGTTGACCGGCATGCCGATTTCCGACTCCGCCTGGGCCACGGCCGCCTGCCCGTCGCTGAGCGGATAGCCGTCGGCCAGGTTGAACGACACGGTGGTGGCCAGTTCGCCGCCCTGGTGGTTGATCGACGTAGCCGTCGCGCTTTCGGCAAAGCTGCTGAACGACGACAGCGGCACCATGTGCGCCAGGGTCGTGGACAGGGCCGAGCCGCTGGACGGATCGCGCGCCGCCGTCGTGTTCGACGGCGCCGCAGTGGCGGTGGCTGTGGTGGCCGTCGTGCCGGTGGCGGCGACGGCCGCCGCATTCGACGCCGGCACGTACACGGAGCGCAGCGCTTCCGGGCTTTGCGCATAGCGGGGCGCCACTTCCATGATCACGTGGTACTGGTTCAGCTCATCGTAGATGGTCGCCACCTGGCGCTGGCCGAAGCTGTTGTACAGCGCATTGTCGATATCCTTCACCTGTACGCCCAGCTGCGTGGCGCGGTCCTTGTCGATGGAGACAAAGGTTTCCACGCCGTTTTCCGCCTGGTCCGTGTCGACGTCGATCAGGGCCGGCTGCAGCTTCATCTGGTCGGCCAGCTTCGCCGCCCATTTCTTCAGGTCGGCCTGGTTGTCGCTGATCAAAGTGTACTGGTAGGTGGAATTGCTCGAGCGCCCGCCCATGCGCAAATCCTGCACGGGGTTGAGGAACAGCGAGATGCCCGTCACCTTGGCCAGCTGCGGGCGCAGGCGCGCGATCACAGCCTGGCCCTTGTCGGTGCGCTGCGACGCGGGTTTCAGGTCGATGAACATGAAGCCGCCCCCTGCCCGTCCGCCGCCCGTAAACCCGACGACGGTGGCGACGGCCGGATCGTCCTTGATGATGTTGACCAGCTGGCGCAATTTACTCTGCATGGCCTGGAACGAGATGCTCTGGTCGGCGCGCATGCCGCCATTGATCTGCCCCGTGTCCTGCTGCGGGAAGAAGCCCTTGGGCGCGGCCGCGAACAGGTACACGTTCAAGCCGACGACGAACACGAGGATCGTCATCACCAGCGCGGCACTGGACAAGGCCCAGTCCAGGCAGTGCTCGTAGACTTTCAGCATGCGGTCGAAACCCCGCTCGAACCAGCGCGCGACCGCACCCGGCTTCTTATGCTGCTGGCCGCTTTTCAGCAGCCAGGCGCACATCATCGGCGTGGTCGTGAGCGAGATCACCAGCGAAATCATCACGGCGGCCGACAGGGTGACGGCAAATTCGCGGAACAGCCGCCCCACCTGCCCGCCCATGAACAGCAGCGGGATGAAGACGGCCACCAGCGACAGGCTGATCGACAGCACGGTAAAACCCACTTCGCGCGCGCCCAGCAAGGCCGCCTTGAAACGGTCCATGCCGGCCTCGATGTGGCGCTGCGTGTTTTCCAGCACCACGATGGCATCATCGACGACAAAGCCCGTGGCCACCGTGAGCGCCATCAAGGAAAGGTTATTCAGGCTGAAACCCAGCATGTACATCACGCCGAAGGTGCCCAGCAGCGAGACGATGGTGGCCACGGCGGGAATGATGGTGGCGCGCACGCTGCGCAAGAAGGCGCTGACCACCAGCACGACCAGCACGATGGAGAGGATCAGGGTGAATTCGATCTCGTGCAGCGACGAGCGGATGGAATTGGTGCTGTCGGACGCCACCTGCAGCTTGATGTCGCCGGGCAGCTGCGCCTGCAGTTGCGGCAGCAGCGCGCGCACGCCGTCCACCGTGGCGATGACGTTGGCGCCGGGCTGGCGCGTGATCAGCACGATGACGGCCGGGTCGCCATTGAACAGGCCCAGGGTATTGTTGTTCTCCACGCCGTCGACCACGTCGGCCACGTCGTCGAGGCGGATGGCGGCGCCGTCACGCCAGGCCACCACCAGGCTGCGGTAATCGTTTGCTGAGCGTCCGCCCGAGGCCGTCGCCGCGCCCGAGTAGATCTGCAGGCTGCGCGCGTCGCCGGAAATCGCCCCTTTCGGGCGGTTGGCGTTGCTGGCCTGGATGGCGGCGCGCACGTCTTCCATCGACACGGCATAGTGATTGAGCTGATACGGCAGCAATTCCACGCGCACGGCCGGCAGCGAACCGCCGCCCAGTTCCACGTCGCCCACGCCCTTCACTTGCGCCACCTTTTGCTGCACCAGGTTCGACACGGCATCGTAGATCTGGCCAGGCGTGCGCGTTTTCGACGTCAGCGCCAGGATGATCACGGGCGCGTCGGACGGATTGGCCTTGCGGTAGGTGGGGTTGCTGCGCAGGGTGGCCGGCAAGTCCACGCGCGCGGCGGCAATGGCCGCCTGCACTTCGCGCGCGGCCGAATCGATCTTGCGGTTCAAGTCGAACTGCAAATTGATGCGCGCCGAGCCCGTGCCCGACGACGACGTCATCTCGTTCACGCCCGAGATCACGCCCAGGCGCCGCTCCAGCGGCGTGGCCACGGAAGTGGCCATGGTCGCGGGGCTGGCGCCGGGCAGGCTGGCGCTGACGGAAATGGTCGGATAATCGACCTGCGGCAGCGGCGAGACGGGCAGCACGAAGAAGGCGCCGATGCCCGCCAGCGCGATGCCGATGGTCAGCAGCACGGTGGCGATGGGACGCTTGACGAACGGTTCGGACAGGTTCACGCGGCGCTCCCCGCGTTATCGGCCGGCTTGTCCACGTTCACGCCCCGCGTTTTGGATGCGAAGCGCTGGCCCAGGCGGTCGAAGCCCAGGTAGATGACGGGCGTGGTAAACAGCGTCAGCACCTGGCTGACGATCAGGCCGCCGAAAATGGCCAGGCCCAGCGGACGGCGCAACTCGGCGCCCTCGCCCCAGCCCAGCATCAGCGGCACGGCCGCGAACAGCGCCGCCAGGGTGGTCATCAGGATCGGGCGGAAACGCAGCAGCGCCGCCTGGTGGATGGCTTCCTGCGGGCTTTTCCCTTCGTCGCGCTCGGCCTCGATGGCGAAGTCGATCATCATGATGGCGTTCTTCTTGACGATGCCGATCAGCAGGATGATGCCGATGATGCCGATCACGCCCAGGTCCTGCCCGGAAAGCATCAGCGCCAGCAAGGCGCCCACGCCGGCCGACGGCAGGGTCGACAGAATCGTCAGCGGGTGGATGTAGCTTTCGTACAGCACGCCGAGCACGATGTAGACGCAGACGACGGCGGCAAGAATGAGCCACAGCTGGTTCGACAGCGAATTTTCATACGCGCCGGCCGCGCCGAGGAACGTCAAAGTCACCGACGGCGGCAAGGCGATGTCCTTCGCCGCCTGGCGGATGGCGTCGACGGCGCTGCCCAGCGCCACGCCTTGCGTCGTATCAAAGCCCAAGGTCGTGGCCGGGTACTGCGCCACGTGCGTGATTTGCAGCGGCGCCTGTTTTTCGCTGACGCTGGCAAACGCGGACAGCGGCGTCGACTTGCCGGAACCCGTGCGCACCTGCAGCTCCGACAGGTCGGCCGGCGTGGTGACGATGCCCGGCTGCGCTTCGAGGATCACGCGGTACTGGTTGGTTTCCGTGAAAATCGTCGAAATGATGCGCTGGCCGAAGGCGTTATATAAGGCGTCGTCGACGGTGGCCGTGGTCACCGACATGCGCGCGGCGCTGTCGCGGTCGATGGAGACCGTGACGGCGGCGCCCGTGGCGCCCGCATCCGTGACGACGTTGCGCAGCTGCGATTGCTCGCGCATGCGCGCGGCCAGCTTGCCGGCCCACTCGGTGACGGTGGCCGTGTCGGCCCCTTCCAGCGAGACGCGGTACTGCGTCGGGCCCGATTCCGCATCGATGGTCAGATCCTGCGTCGGCTGCAGGTACAGGGTCACGCCGGCCACCCTGGCCACGCGGTTGCGCAGGCGTTCCATGATCTCGTCCTGGCTGCCGCTGCGCGGACGCTTGAGATTGATCAGCATGCTACCCGTGTGCAGCATGGTATTGTTGGCCGCATCGACGCCGACGAGGGAACTGAGGGTATCGACAGCGGGATCTTCCAGCAGCGCGCTGGCGGCGGCCTGCTGCAAGGTGGCCATGCGTTCGTACGAAACGGCTTGCGACGTTTCGATGCGCGCCTTCAGCTGGCCCGTGTCCTGCGTGGGGAACAGGCCTTTCGGAATCGTGATGTACAGGACGACGGTCAGCAGCAAGGTGGCCAGGGCGACGAGCAGGGTCAGGCCCTGGCGTTTCAGCACCCACACCAGCGCGTGGTCGTACTGCACGATCACGCGGTCGAGGAAAGCCTGGATGCGCTGGCCCGTGGCGCTGATTTTTTCATCGGCATGGCTTTTCAGCCAGCGCGCCGACATCATCGGCACCAGGGTCAAGGACACGACGGCGGAAATGAGGATGGTGATGGCCAGGGTCATGGCAAATTCGCGGAACAGGCGGCCCACCACGTCGCCCATGAACAGCAGGGGAATCAGCACGGCGATCAGCGACACAGTCAGCGAGATGATGGTAAAGCCGATCTGCGACGCGCCCTTCAGGGCGGCGGCCATCGGCGTTTCGCCCTCCTCGATGTAGCGGGCGATGTTTTCGATCATGACGATGGCGTCGTCGACGACGAAGCCCGTGGCAATCGTCAAGGCCATCAGCGACAGGTTGTTCAGGCTGTAGCCGAGCAAATACATGACGCCGCAGGCGCCGATCAGCGAAATCGGCACGGACAGGCTGGCGATCACCGTGGCGCGCAGGCTGTGCAAAAAGGCGAAGATCACCAGCACCACCAGCAGCACGGACAACAGCAGCTCCATTTCCACGTGCTCGACCGAAGCGCGGATGCCCGTGGTGCGGTCGCTCAGCACGTCGAGCTTCATGGCCGCCGGCAGGCTGGCCTGCAGGTCGGGCAGCAGGGCCTTGATGGCGTCCACCGTCTTGATGACGTTGGCGCCGGGCTGGCGCTGCACGTTCAGGATGATGGCCGGCTGCTTGCCCGACCAGGCGCCCAGGCGCGTGTTTTCCGCGCTGTCGACGACGTTGGCCACGTCAAGCAGGCGCACGGGCGCGCCGTTTTTATACGTGATGATCAGGCGCTTGTAGTCTTCCGCCGTCACCAGCTGGTCGTTGGCGTTGATGGTGAACGAACGCGTGGGGCCGTCGAAACTGCCCTTGGCGCTGTTGACGTTGGCCGCCGCGATGGCCGTGCGCAGGCTGTCGAGACCCAGGCCATACGAGGCCAGCAATTTGGTGTCGCCCTGGATGCGCACGGCGGGACGCTGGCCGCCCGACAGCGAGACGAGGCCCACGCCGTTGACCTGGCTGATTTTCAGCGCCAGACGCGTGTTGACGATGTTTTGCACCTGCGTCAGCGGCATCGTCTCCGAGGTGATGGCCAGCGTCAGCACGGGCGCGTCGGCCGGGTTGATCTTCGCGTACACGGGCGGCGCCGGCAAGTCCGTCGGCAGCAGCGAGCCGCCCGCGTTGATGGCGGCCTGCACTTCCTGCTCGGCCACGTCCAGGGTCTGGCCCAGGGTGAATTGCAGGGTGATGAGGGAGACGCCGGCCGCGCTGGTGGAACTCATGCGCTGCAAGCCCGACATCTGCCCGAACTGGCGCTCCAGCGGCGCCGTGACGGTCTGCCCCATGACTTCGGGACTGGCGCCCGGATACAGGGTCTGCACCTGGATGGTGGGGAAATCCACCTGCGGCAAGGCGGCCAGCGGCAGGAACTTGAAGCCGACCAGCCCCGCCAGCACGATGGCCAGCATCAGCAGCGCCGTGGCGACGGGGCGCTTGATGAACGGCGTCGATGGACTCATTGCGCCGCGCCCTTCGCTGGCGCCGTGGCCGGCGCCGAGGCGGAAGCCGATGCGCTGGCCGCGCCGCCACTGCCATCAGGGTGCTGGCGGCGGTGGCGGCGTTCGCCGTTCGCGCCACCGGCGCCCCCCATGGCCGGCTTGTCGCCCGCCAGGGTGACTTTCGCGCCTTCCTTCAGGCGGTCGGCGCCTTCCGTGATGACTTGCTCGCCCGCTTCCAGGCCGGCGCGGATTTCCACCATGTCGGTGGTGGCCTGGCCCCGCGTGACCATGCGCACGGTGACGGTTTTATCCGCTTTCAGCACATACACGAAGTCGCCGTTGTTACTGTGGCGCAGGGCCGTGACGGGCACCAGCACGGCGCCCGTGATGTTGCCCAGTTCCAGGCGCACGTTGACGAACTGGCTGGGGAACAGCGCCATCTTGTCGTTCGCGTAGCGGGCCTTGGCGCGCACGGTGCCCGTCTGCACGTCGACCTGGTTGTCCAGCGCGCTCAGGCTGCCCTTGTCCAGGGTATGCGTGCGCGTGCGATCCAGCGCCAGCGCCGCCAGGGCCGTACCGCCATTCAGGCGCTCCTGGATGGTTTGCACCTTATCCTGCGGCACGGAAAACTGCACGTCGATGGGCGACAGCTGCGTCACCACCACCACGCCGCCCGCATCGCTGGTGCTCACCAGGTTGCCGATATCGACCACCTTCAGGCCCGCGCGGCCGCTGATCGGCGACACCACTTTTGTATAACCCAGGTTCAGCCTGGCCGTGCCTTCGGCCGCGCGGTCCGTCATCACCGTGCCTTCCAGCTGTTTCACCAATGCTGCCTGCGTATCGACATCCTGGCGCGCGATGGAATCCTGGCCCAGCAGGGTTTGATAGCGTTTCAGGGTCAGGCGCGCGTTTTCCAGCTGCGCTTCGTCGCGCTGGCGCTGGCCCGTGGCCTGCATCAGCGCCATCTCGAACTGCGCCGGGTCGATCTGCGCCACCACTTGGCCCGCCTTGACCATGCCGCCTTCCTTGAATTTCAATTCTTTTAATATGCCCGACACTTGCGGGCGCACCGTCACCGTGGACGCCGCCGTCACCGTGCCCAGCGCATCGAGCACCACGGGCAGGTCGGACTTGACGGCCGTGGCCACGCCCACGGTGGTCGACGGCGCGCCGCGGCGTCCGCCTGGCCCGCCAGGCCCGCCGGGACCGCCAGCGCCCGCGCCGCCCTGGGCGCTGGCGCCCGAATGGGTCAAGTACCAGGCACCGCCGCCCAGCGCGGCCATCACGGCCAGCGCGATGACCGTGCCGACGATTTTCGAGCGGCGGCTGCGCCGCGGGGTGTTGGGTGTTGTCTGCGAATCCATCGCTTATCCTTGTAGTGGCCGCTGGCACGGCGAGTCTGTGGCGCCGGCCGAGGTGGAACACACTCAGGCCGGACGACCGTTTTTCGGGGTTGTTTCGGTACACAGCCGGGGGAGTCAAGAGCTGAAAGTCAGCTGAAAAAACATCGCTCCCTAGCGTGAAACGACTCTAGCATAGTCATGTAACTGTTTCATTTCTACTTGAAACAATTACACACAGCCAGGCAGGCATGGGAGGAGCAGGCGGGCCGGCAAGCAGGCCGCCAGTGCGGGGGAATGGTGAAAAAATCAGGCTTGCGGGGCGCCGCGCCCCGGCGAGCACGTGACGCGGGCGACTCGCATGCAGATACAAACTCGCTACAAATCTCCCGCCAGCCGGCTTGACCAGGCGCCACGCGGGTGCTCAGGCGGCGCCGGATGGCAGCGATTCTTTACCTGGCTTTACAAGGTCATGCCGAGGATGACATCCTGATAGTCGGTGCGGCCCACGCGGAAGGTGCGCCGGCCCACTTGGGCAAAGCCGCAGCGCGCATAGAACGCCAGCGCGTCGTGGTTTTCCGCGTACACGCCCAGCAGCACGCGCCCTGCCCCGCCGGCGCGCGCCTGCTCCACCGCCGCCTGCATCAAACGCTGGCCCACGCGCTGGCCCTGGAAGCGGTGCAACAGGTAGATGCGCTTGATTTCCAGGTCGTCCGGGCGCGGGTCCGCCACCGGCAGGCTGGCGGGGCTGAGCACCAGGTAGCCGACAGGCGCGCCGCCGGGCGTGGCCTCGGCCAGCCACAGGCGCATGGCCGGCAGCGCCAGCCAGTCGCGGTACAGCTGCGCGTCGTGCTGGCGCTGGCAATGGGCGATGACGTCGGCGCCATCGAGGATGCCGGCGAACGCTTCAAGAAAAGTGGCCTGTCCCACCAGCGCCAGCGCCGCTTCATCGCCCTTCCCGCACGGCCGGATGGCGATCGCCGCGTCAGTGTGTGTACTCATGTCGCTTGCCATGCTGTGCTCCTGATATGAAACAAGCCGGACGAAGCCGGCTTGGGTATGCTGTTGATGTGGCTGTTACTTGCCGCCCAAAGGCACCTCGCACAGGCAGTGCGTAAGGGCCATGAACGGTTTGCGCTCGCGCGTGATGCCCGACAGCCAACTCAAGTCCTGCGCCATGCCCAGCGCCGCGTCGGCCGGCAAGCCGGTCGTGGCCAGGCCCAGTTTCACGTGCTCGCCCAGCCCCAGCGAGGCCATGGCCCTGGAGCCGAACATGCCCAGCAAACGGTCGACGTTCGACGTTTCCTGCTCCAGGTAGGTCACGCGGTAGTCGGCGCCCAGCTTGGCGCGCTTGGCGGCCGACGCCAGCGCATCGCCATAGCTGCCGATGCGGTCGACCAGATTGCGCTCTTTCGCCTGCAAGCCCGTCCAGACGCGGCCCTGCGCCACTGCATCGATCTTTTCCGGCGTGGTCTTGCGCGCCTTGGCGGCCAGGTTCAGGAAGTCGCCATACACGTGGTTGATCGAACCCTGGATCACTTGCGCGAAGCGGGGGTCGAGCGGACGCAGCGGGTTGCCCGCGTCGGCCAGCCAGGTGGTCGGCGAGCCGGCCGTGTGGATGCCGAGCTTTTCCACCACCTTGTCGGCCGTCGGCAACAGCGCGAACACGCCGATGGAACCGGTGATGGTGGCCGCGTCGGCGATCACTTCATCGGACGAGGTGCTGATCCAGTAGCCGCCCGACGCGGCCACGTTGCCCATCGAGACGACCACGGGCTTGCCGGCGGCGCGCGTCAGCTCCAGTTCGCGGCGGATCAGTTCCGAGCCGAAGGCGCTGCCGCCCGGCGAATCGACGCGCAGCACGACGGCCTTGATCGACTTGTCTTCACGCGCCTGGCGGATCAAGCGCGAGGTGGACAGGCCGCCGATGGCGCCCGGTGCCGCGATGCCATCGCCGATTTCACCCGAGGCGATGACCACGCCGACGGCGTCGCCGATGTGCACGGGGCGCAGGCGCGCCAGGTAATCGGTGTAGTTCACCTGGCGGAAATTCGTGCCTTCCGTGTTCCTGGCGCCGCGCGCCATCATGAACTGGCGCAGTTCATCGCGCGTTTTCAGGCCGTCGACCAGCTTGGCGTCCAGCGACAGCTTGCCCAGGTCGCCGCCGGCCGCCGTCATCAGCGCGGGCAGCGCATCGATAGCCTGCATGATGGCGCCGGCCGGCAGCTTGCGCGCCTTTTCCACGTCCGCCGTGTAGGTGGCCCACAGGCCGCTATTCAGGTAGCGGTCCGCCTCGGCCGCCGCTTCGGACGGTCCGTTGGCGATGAAAGGCTCGGCCGCGCTTTTATATGTGCCCACTTTCAGCAGGTTCACCGTCACGCCCACCTTGTCGAGCGCGTCGCGGTAGTAATTGCGGTAGCGGCCAAAGCCTTCCAGCATGACGCCGCCCATCGGGTGCAGGAATACCTCGTCGGCCTTGGCCGCCACCAGGTACTGGCGCTGGTTGTAGCTCGAACCCCAGGCCGTGACTTTCTTGCCCGTGGCGCGGAAGCGTTCCACGCCGGCCGCCACTTCGCGCAGCGACGCCAGGCCGCCGCCCTGCAATTCGTCGAGCAGGATCACCATGGAGCCGATGTTCTTGTCCTTGCCCGCCGTGTCGAGCACGGCCAGCACGTCGCGCAGCTGCACGCTTTTCTTGACTTCGCCGCTGACATTGGCCAGCACCGCTTCGCGCACGCCGCCCGGGGTTTCCTCGACCAGCGGGCCTTGCAGGTCCAGCACCAGGGTGGTCTTCTCGGCCAGGGGCTTGGCGCCGCCGCCAAAGATGGCGATCAGGATGGCGATGACGATCAGCAGGAAAATCAGATTGATGACCGCGCGGCGGGTGGCGTCCAGCGCGCGCCAGAATGCGCCAAAACCGCGGCGTAGCGGCGGGAAGGGGTTGAGTGACATCGATGCTCCGTGAGGTTATGTACCTAAAGGAAATCAATATAACTGAAAACGGCCTGAATCGTCTTATTTTGACAACTGTAGCGTGCCCGCGCCGCCCTGCCCTGCCGGCGTGGAAATGAGGAACAAGCCAGCAAGTACCAGGGCGCCATTCAGGATCAGCAATTCCAGGCCGATGCGGTAATGTTCGAACAGCCGCGCCTGCTCCCCTTCGATCAGCGCGCACAGCAATGGCCCCGCCACGGCCACCAGCGGTACCCAGCGGTCGCGCACGCCGCGCCGGCTCAGCAGGCCGAAGGCAAACAGGCCCAGCAGCGGACCATAGGTATAGCTGGCCAGTTTCAGGATCACGCCTATCATGCTGGGGTCGTCGAGCCACTTGAAGGCCATGATCAATATCAAGAACAATGCGGAAAAGCCCAGGTGCACACGGCGGCGCCAGCGCATCTGCACGGCCGCGCTCAAGTCCGGCCTGCGCTGCACGCCCAAAATATCGATGCAGAAGGTGGACGTCAGGGCAGTGAGCGCCCCGTCCACGCTGGGAAACAGGGCGGAAATGAGGGCGATGAAGAAAATCAGCTGCACCACGGCGGGAAAGTGCCCCAGCACGACGGCCGGGAACAGTTTATCGCCCGTGGCCGTCACGCCGGCCAGCGGTGCATACAGGTGCAGCAGACCGCCCAGAAACAGGAACAGCAGCAGCACGCCCGTCAGTACCACGGTGAGACTCAGCATGTTTTTTTGCGAATCGCGCAAGGTCCGCACGGAAATGTTCTTTTGCATCATTTCCTGGTCCATGCCCGTCATGGCAATCGTGATGAACATGCCGGCAAGAATGTGCTTCCACACATACGCGGGGCTGTCCGGGTCGGTAGTGAAGATGCGCGTGAGCCCTTGCGCGCGCATGCGTTCGAGGCTGTCGATGAGCGACAAGTCCATCTCTCGCAGCAAAAACACGCTGCAGATGACGAGGCCGGCCAGCATGCACGCCGTTTGCAGGGTATCGGTCCAGACGATGGTCTTCACGCCGCCTTCATACGTGTACAGCAGGATCAGCAGCAGCACGATGCACGAGGTCAGCCAGAACGGCACGCCCAGGTTGTCGAGTATTGTTGCTTGCAGGATATTGACCACCAGATACAGCCGCGCCGTGGCGCCCAGCAGGCGCGAGACGATGAAAAACGCCGCCCCGCTCTGGTAGGAACGCCGGCCCAGGCGCACTTCCAGGTAGCGGTAGATGGACGTCAGCTGCAGCCGGTAGTACAGCGGCAGCAGAATGAAGGTGATGGCCAGGTAGCCGAGCACATAGCCGATCATCAGCTGGATGTAGCCGAAACCGTTGCTGCCCACGGCGCCGGGCACGCTGATGAAGGTCACGCCCGTGAGCGTGGTGCCGACCATGCCGAAGGCCACCAGCATCCAGTTGCTGTCCTTGTTGCCGATGAAAAAACTGTCGTTGGTGGCGTGGCGCGAGGTGCGCCACGCCACGCCCAGCAGGATCAAAAAATACGCGAGGACGACGGCAAACAGGGTGACTGGGGACATGGGCGATACGCTGGCGGCAAGGGGAACAGGGGCAGAAATATACAGCAAAGCCCCTGTTTATGCCGGCCTCAGCAGCCAGTCGGTTTGACTTTCTCCACTTCCAGGCCGAACCACGGACGCAAACGCGTGCCGACGACGTTGCCCAGAAAAGCGCAGACCAGCCACAGCCAGCCGTGCAGGCTGCCCGAGACAATGCCGCTGAAGTAGGCGCCGATATTGCAGCCATACGCCAGGCGTGCGCCGTAGCCGAGCAGCAAGCCGCCGACGATGGCGGCGATGACCGAGCGGCGCGGGATGCGCCACACGGGCGCATAGCGGCCGGCCAGGGCCGCGGCCAGCATGGCGCCCAGCACGATGCCGATGTCCATCACGGAAGTCTTGTCCTGCGTCAAAGGCGCGGCCAGCGCGGCCGCGTTGGCCTTGGTCGACCAGTAGGCCCAGCTGGCCGTGTCGATGCCGACCGCGGATGCCGCTTTCGCGCCCCACAGGGCAAACGCCGACGTCACGCCCCACGGACGGCCCGACAGCGCCAGGGTGATGAAATTGAGCACGACGAGCGCGATGGCGCCCGCCACCAGCGGCCAGGGGCCGTGCAGCCACGGCGAGGCTTGCGACGGGCGCAGGGGCGTGGCGACGAGCTTGCCGTGGCGGCGCTTTTCCACCAGCACCGTGATGCCGGCGATCAGCGCAAAGACGAGCCAGTTCAAGGCCAGCGCGGGCGCCAGGCCCAGGGTCGTGACGAGGGAAATGGGTTTCAATTGCGGCAACGCCGTCCAGAACGGCATGTGCGCCGTGCCGATCACGGAGCCGACGATGAAGGCGGCCAGGGTGATGAGCATGCGCGTGCTGCCCCCGCCGACCGTGTACAGCGTGCCGGAGGCGCAGCCGCCGCCCAGCTGCATGCCGATGCCGAAGATGAAGGCGCCGAAGATGACGGAAGTGCCGGCGGGCGACACCAGCCCGGCGACGGGCGTGCCGAACAGGGTGCCGGCCGACAATGCCGGGAAAAACAGCGCCACGCCGACGGCCAGCATCAGCATTTGCGCGCGCAAGCCGTCGCCGCGGCCATCGGCAATGAAGACGCGCCAGGCGGACGTAAAGCCGAAGGCCGCGTGATACAGGGTGATGCCGAGCAAGGCGCCCACCACGTACAGCGCGGACTGCGTGGCGCCCACGGTTTGCGCCAGGTAGCAGGCGCCCAGCACGATGAGCAAGAGCGCCACGCCCAGCGGTTTAGGATTGATGGCGGCGCGCAGGCACAGCGGTGACATTGCGGTATCGGACATGGGGAGTATGGGCGAGAGGAAAGTAAACACCATTGTAAACCCTACTCTCGTCCATGCCAGCGACTTGCCTGTAGATTAATGCCCCACCGCATGCATCGACTTTTCGCCGCCGCTGCGCACGGGGATGGGATGCAGGCGGTCCATGCGGCCGCTCAAGGCCGTCAAGCCAAACGCGCCCAGCACGACGAGCGCGCCGATCCAGCCCGTGTGCACGAGGCCCAGGTGTTCCACGATCAAGCCGCCGCCCCAGGCGCCGCCGGCGATGCCCAGATTAAAAGCGGCGATATTCAGGCCCGATGCCACGTCCACGGCGCGGGGCGTGAAGTGTTCGGCTTGCTGTACGACATACACTTGCAAACCAGCAACATTGCCGAAAGCCACGGCGCCCCACAGCAACACGGTGATGACGACGAGCACGGGATGCGGCGCCGTGAAGGTCAACAGCAGCAGCACGGCTGCCAGCAGCAGGAAGATCAGTTTCAGGGCGCGCACTGGCCCCTTGCTGTCGGCCAGCTTGCCGCCCCAGATATTGCCGAACGCCACGGACACGCCATACACGAGCATTACCGCGCCCACGGCGCCGGCGCTGAAACCCGATACTTGCTGCAAGATCGGCGCCAGATACGTAAAGGCGATGAAGGAGCCGCCATAGCCGACGGCCGTCATGGCGTACACCAGCAGCAGCCGGGGCTGGCCCAGCACCTGCACTTGCTGCAGCAGCGAGGCAGGCTTGCTGTGCTTGATGGTCGACGGCACGTACAGCAGGCTGCCGATGAAGGCCACCAGGCCCAGGGCCGAGACGGCGAGGAAGGTTTCGCGCCAGCCGAAGTGCTGGCCGATGAAGGTGCCCAGCGGCACGCCCGTCACCAGGGCAACGGTCAGGCCCGTAAACATGATGGCAATCGCGCTGGCCGCCTTGTCCTTGGGCACCAGCGAGGTGGCGATGGTCGAGCCGATGGAAAAGAATACGCCATGCGCCAGCCCCGTCAGGATGCGGGCGACGACGAGGGTTGCATAGCCGGGCGATTTCCACGCCAGCAAGTTACCCAGGGTGAACAAGACCATCAGCGACAGCAGCAGGGTCTTGCGCGGAATCTTGCCCGTCAGGGCGGTCAGCACGGGCGCGCCGACGGCGACGCCCAGCGCATACAGGCTGACCAGCAGGCCGGCCGACGGCAGGTTGACGCCCAGGTCGGCGGCGATGGTGGGCAGCAGCCCCACGATGACAAACTCGGTGGTTCCGATGGCAAACGCGCTGAGGGTCAGCGCGAGCAAGGCAATGGGCATGGCAAACTCCGATAAATGATGTTGGCATGCAGTATCGGGGTTTTCTTTGTTCCGAAAAATACGTCAGCGGGCAGAAGATAGTTGCGCCAAACTCAACAATGTAGAGGTCTGCTACACTGGGCAGGTCAACACGAGATTTCCACCATGAATTCAGAAAAACTGGCGCTGCTGGTCACGCGCGAAATGCCATACGGGAAATATCAGGGAAGGCTGCTGGCCGACTTGCCGGGCCATTACCTGGGCTGGTTCGCGCGCGAGGGCTTCCCCTCGGGCGAACTGGGCAGTTTAATTGCGCTGATGTACGAGCTCGACCACAACGATTTGCGCAGCTTGCTCGACCCCTTGCGCACGCGCAAGTCGCCGTGGCGGCCGGGCGAATAGGACGGAGCTTAAATCGCGCGCAGCTTCTTCGCCAGCATGGCGCTGAACTCGCCATTTTCCACGAGCTTTTGCAGCTCGCTGGCGCCGCCGATGAGCACGCCATTCACGAAAACCATGGGAAACGTGGGCCAGCCCGTCCACATTTTCAGGGCATTGCGGCGGTGCCACTGGTTCAGATAGCTGCCGTATTGCAGGTACTGATAAGGCGTGCCCAGCACGTCGAGGATCTTGCGCGCCTTGCGCGGGAACGGGTTGAGCGCCATGCCGACGACCACCACCTGGTGCGCGGCGATGGCTCGCTGCACTTCGCGCACGATGTCCTGGTGCTTGCTGCCGATCAAGGGGCGGGCGGCGGGATGGATCTGGGCTTCGTCGAGGATGGCGCGGGTCATGAAAGTCCTGGGGCGAGTGGCACGTGGCGTGCGGATCCCGCATTGTGCCACGCACTTGTGCCATGCGCACGGGCTGGCGTGGGCTACACTGCGCTTCTCTCCCCTACACGTCAATATATGCAAGCAATCACTCTCATGCCGGCATGCCGCACCCGCCGCCTGATCGGCTCGCTTTTGCTCGCCGCCTGCGCCTCCAGCGCCCTGGCCGCTGCCGATCCCGGTCTTGAAAGCGGTCTGATCCAGGCGCTGCACCTGAAAAAGGGCACGACGCAAAGAGTGGGCACCTCCGGCAAGGCCATCCGGGCCTACATGCGCGAAGGCTACCTTGGCAAGCACCCGGACCAGCGCTTCGACTACACCGATTACTACCTGCTGAAAAAGCCGGCCAGCTTCATGGGGCATGCAATGGTGCTGATCGAGGAAGAATACATCGCGCAATACATCGGCTGCTGCGTCAGCCCCGGCGCGGGCGTGACGCTCAGGGTGCAGGGCAGCACGCAGAAGCTGCAAGCGTTCGCCCGCGCCCAGCGCTGCACCTTGACCGACCCCGTCGATATCGGGCATGCACTGAACGAGGTTGCCATCAAGACCCGCCTGCCCAAAGGCCATTACGCGTCCCTGAGCTGCCGCGAACGCGATGCCGAGCGTGAAGAGCCGTGATCGCGGGCGGCGCTCAAAACAGCTCGTCGAGCAGCAAGTGAAATTGCAGCTTGCCTTGATCGATATCAAGGAACCCATATTGCTCAGCAAACCTTTGCTGTAGCGCGGCGTCCAACTCACCGAGAGCACGCCAGACGATGGCCAGATCCTGGTAACGGTCGGCAACGCCGGCCCGTCCCACGTCGAGGCAGCCGACGACGGCGCCTTCGTGCAGCAGGATATTTTCCAGCGAGAAGTCGCCATGCGTGACGACGAGGTCGGGCGTGATCGGCAGGCAATCCTGTAGCGCCAGCCACACCTGCTGCGCCGTCCAGCCTTGCCGCCCGGCATCGAAATCGTCGGCGTCGACGAGGCCCGCATCGATGCGCCGGCGCGCCTGGGCCAGCCGGACGGCATGGCCGGCGTCGAACGGACAGGCGCTCGCGGGCAGCGCGTGCAGGCGCCGCAGGAAGGCGGCCAGCGCGCCGGCCACGTCGGGGCCAAGCCCCGGATCGGCGTCCAGCAATTCGGACGCCGGCTGGCCCGGCAGCGCCGCCGTCAGCAGCCATGCCTGGTCCGGCGCTGCCACGCGGGCGAACTGGACCACCGCCGGCACGGGCAGGTGCGGCGCCAGCCAGCGCAGGCGCGCCACTTCATCGGCGAGGTCGGCAGCGGCGGCACCCCTGCCGTGCTTCAGGAACAGGTCTGGCGCACCGTTCCTGCCCTGCAGGCGGTAGACGGCAGCGTCCGACTCGCCGATGCTGTCGCGCGCCCATTGATATCCGGCAACGGCGGCGCGCAGGCTGGCGGGCATGGCCGCCGTCACGGAGGTTGGCATCTTGTCGGAGGTAGTCATCGCTCTAGCCCAGCGGCACGTGCAAGCCCATCTTGAGGCAGGTCAAGGCCACGGAAGTGCGGTAGCGCCGGATATTGTCGTCGCCGCCAAACAGGCGCTCCGTCAGCGCCTCGTACTCGGCCATGCTGCTGGCCGTGATGACCAGCAGGTAATCGGCCTCGCCCGTGATGCCGTAACACTGCTGGATGGCGGGTTCGGCCATGATGCGCGCGCGCATGCCGGCCGTGCGCAGCGGGTGCTCGTCGTGCAGATGCACTTCCACCGTCAAGATCAGCGGGCGGCCCAGGCGGCTGGCGTCGAGCACGGCCACCTCGCTGCGGATCACGCCGCTCTCGCGCAGGCGGCGGATGCGCCGCTGCACGGCCGGCGCCGACAAATGCACGGCCTGGGCGATTTCACGCTGCGAAGTCGTGTTATCGCGCTGCAAGATGTCGAGGATGGCCAGGTCGAAGGCATCGAGGTCGGGGGAAGACGTGAGCGAAAGTTGCGTCATGGAGGTCAAAATGCAGTGCAAATATCGGAGCAGACACAATAAACTTTCGCTATTCCGATATCAAGCCTTTTATCACCATGCCATTACGCCGCTATTCCTCGTTCATTCCCCTGCTCGCCATCCTCGGCTCCGTCACCGCGCTGGGGCTGGGCACTTCGTGGGCCAAGCACAGCCTGTTCCCGCTGGTCGGTGCGCAAGGCACGACGGCCGTGCGCGTGGGCTTTTCCGCCCTGCTGCTGTTGCTGTTCTGGCGCCCGTGGCGCTGGCAGCTGAGCCGTGCCGACCTGCGCACCGTGGCCCTGTATGGCGCCGCGCTGGGTTTGACCAACCTGTGTTTCTATATGGCGCTGCGCACGATACCGTTCGGCATCGCCGTGGCCATCGAGTTTTCTGGCCCGCTGGCCGTGGCCCTGCTGGCCTCGCGCCGCCCGCTCGACTTCGTCTGGGTGGCCCTGGCCGTGGCGGGACTGGCGCTGCTGTTGCCGCTCGGCCACGACATCAGCAATCTCGATCCCACGGGCGTGCTGTTCGCGCTGGCGGCGGCCGTCTGCTGGGCCTCGTACATCGTCTTCGGCAAGCGCGCCAGCCATCTGCATGCGGGCCATTCGGTATCCCTGGGCCTGACCATGGCCGCGCTGGTGGTGGTGCCCGTGGGCGTGGCGCACAGCGGCGCCGCCCTGCTCTCTCCCGTCGTGCTGGGCATCGGCCTGGGCGTAGCGCTCATTTCCAGCGCCATCCCGATTTCGCTGGAAATGGTGGCCCTGAAGCGGCTGACGCCGCAAGCGTTCGGCATCATGAGCAGCATGGAACCGGCCGTGGCCGCCATGCTGGCCTTCATCCTGCTCGACGAACGCCTTGACGCCGCGCAATGGCTGGCGATTGCCATGATCATGGCCGCCTCCATGGGCAGTTCCTACATGGCGCAGCGCCAGAAGCGGGCACCGGCGGCCGCCGTGCATACCTGAACCTCAGTGCGCGGCCGCGCCCGCCACATGGGACGCCAGCTTGCGGCGCGCCAGCCACGCCAGCGGCAGCAGGGCCAGCAAGGCGGCGGCCACGCCGGCCCACGGCGACGATGCCATCAGCTGGCGCGACACCATCAGCGCACCGAGCATGGAACCGAAGGAAATGCCGAGGTTAAACGCGGAAATGTTCAGGCCCGAGGCGAAATCGACGGCTTGCGGCGTGTAGCGCTCGGCCGTGGCCAGCATGCCCGCCTGCAAGGCCGGCGACAGGCCGAAGGCGAACACGCCCCAGACGAACAGCATCACCGTCATCATCCAGGCCGAGCTGATGCTCAAAGCCACGCCCACTTGCGTGGCGGCCAGCAACAGCAGCATCGATCGCAAGGCCTTTTGCCAGCCCAGGTGGCTGGTCAGATAGCCGCCCGCCAGGTTGCCGGCAAAGGTGGCGATGCCGAACACGATCAGCAAGGCGCTGGCCATGGTGGCGGAAAAGCCCGTCACATCCGTCAGGATGGGCGTAATAAAAGTAAACGCGGCAAAGCTGCTGCCGAAACCGAACGTCGTCACGGCCATCATGGTCAGGATGGGGCCGCTGCCCAGGGCCGCCAACTGCGTCATGGCCTTGCCGCCCTTGCCCTGCTGCAAACCGGCCGGCAGCCAGCGCGCCATGGCGGCCAGGCCCAGCGCGGCCAAAACTACCACGGCAAAGAACGGCAAGCGCCAGCCCATCAGGTTGCCGAGGAAGCTGCCCAGCGGCACGCCGATCACCATGGCCAGCGTCAATCCCGCAAACATCACGGAAATCGCCCTGCCCGCCTGCGCCTTGCTGACCAGGCCGGCGGCCACGGTGGCGCCGATGGCAAAGAAGGTGCCGTGCGCCACGGCCGTGATGACCCGTCCCGCCAGCAACAGTTCGAACGTGTGCGAAAACGCGGCCAGCAAGTTACCGGCGAGAAAAACGCTCATCAACCCCAGCAAGGCCGCCTTGCGCGGCAGGCGCGACATCAGCAGCACCAGCAGCGGCGTGCCGATGGCCAGCGCCAGCGCATACAGGCTGACGAGGGAACCGGCCGATTCGATGGAAATCCGCAAATCTTTCGCAATCGCGGGCAGGATGCCGACGACGATGAATTCGGTGACGCCGATGGCAAAGGCGCCGACGGCCAGCGCCAGCACGCCGGGCGGCATCTTGCTGGCGGGAGGGGAAACAGGGGCTGCGGTGGTCATGATGGCTCCAACAATGGTTCAAGCGGGCCAGTGTATCGGGATAAACACTTTTGATATAGACTCCAATAATGGAAACACCTGTGAAATGGATTCAATAATGGCGCGGCAAGACATCAACCGTTCGTTTGAGATGGCCGTCTTCGTGGCCGTGGTGGAAACGGGGGCTTTTTCCGCCGCCGCGCGCCGCCTGGCCCTGACGCCGTCGGCCGTCAGCAAGCTCGTCAATCGTCTGGAAGCGCGGCTCGGCGCCCGCTTGCTGCAGCGCAGCACGCGCCAGCTGCACACGACGCCCGAGGGCGACGCCTTTTTTATCCAGTGCAAGCGCATCCTCGACGATATCGACGGCGCCGAGCGCGAAGCGGCGCAGGGGGCGGCGCCGCGCGGACGCCTGCGCATCAACTGTTTCGTGCCGTTCGGCGTGCGCCATCTGCTGCCCATCCTGCCCGAGTTCGCCCGCCGCTATCCCGACATCGTGCTTGACGTCGTCGTCAGCGACGCCATCGTCGACCTGCTGGAAGACCGCACCGACATCGCCATCCGCACGGGCCAGCTGAAGGCATCGAACCTGGTGGCGCGCAAACTGGGCGAAGACGCGATGGTGGTGGTGGCGTCGCCAGCTTATGCGGCGCGCCACGGCTTGCCGCGCACGCCGCAGGACTTATCCGGGCACAATCTGCTGGCGTTCAACTTCCGCTGCCAGAATGAAACCTGGCCCTTTCTCGATGGGAGCGGAGGAACGTTGCAGGTGGCGCCGCAGGGCAATACCTGCGTCAGCGATGGCGAAAGCATGCGCCAGCTGGTGCTGGCGGGCATGGGCCTGGGACGCTTTTCGCGCCAGCACGTGCAGCGCGACATCGAGCAAGGCCAACTCATACCCGTGCTGCAGGATTACAATCCGGGCGACAAGGAACTCGTGCACGCCGTCTTCGTGGGTCCGGGCCTGCAAGTGCCGGCCCGGGTGCGCGTGATGCTCGATTATCTGCTGGAAAAAGTGCAGCTGGGCGTACCTTAAGCCAGCGCTTCGTTCAAACGCAAACTCCGGCCTTCATCGAGCATCACTTCGAATTCCGCCGCAGGCACGGCCGGGCTGAACAAATAGCCTTGCAACTGGTCGCAACCCAGTTCGCGCAAGAAACGCATCTGCTCGGCCGTTTCCACCCCTTCGGCAACGATTTCCTGGCGCAGCTGCTGCGCCATGGTGACGATGGCGCGGGCGATGGCGCAATCGTTTTCCTCGAAGGGCAAGCCGACGACGAAGGAGCGGTCGATTTTCAGGGTGCTGATGGGGAATTTCTTCAGGTAGGCCAGGCTGGAATAGCCGGTGCCGAAGTCGTCCAGCGCCAGCGCCAGGCCCATGGCCACCAGCTGGTTCATGATGTCGATGACCTTGTCGGCACCGCGCATCAGCAGGCTTTCCGTGATTTCCAGCATGATCTGCTCGGGCCGCACGCCATAGCGTTCGAGCACGGCCGCTATGCGCGCCGGCAACTGTTCATCGAACTGGCGCGCCGACAGGTTGACGGCGATGGCCGGCATGTGCAGGCCCCGGTCTTCCCAGCTGCGAATCTGCCGGCAAGCCTCGTCCAGCACCCAGGTGCCCAGTTCCAGAATCAGACTGGTTTCCTCGGCAACGGGGATGAAGACGCCGGGCGAGACCATGCCGCGCATCGGATGCTTCCAGCGCAGCAAGGCTTCCGCGCCCACGATGCGTCCGCTGGCCAGGCTCACTTTCGGCTGGTAATGCAGTTCCAGCTCCTTGTCGCCCAGGGCCAGGCGCATTTCGCTTTCCAGGCGCAAATGTTCCTTGGCCCGCCGGTTCATGTCTTCGCGGTAAAACAGGAAGGTCGATTCGATGGTCTGCCCCGCCTTGGCCACGGCCACGTCGGCAAAGCGGAACAGGGCCGGCGCTTCCAGGCCGTCTTCCGGATACACGGTGATGCCGATGCTGGCGCCCACGTGCAGCGCGTGCGCATCGATATTGATGGGCGCTTCCAGCAGGTTGAGCAGCTTTTGCGCCACGTTGGCCGCGTGTTCGCGCTTTTCGATGTGCAGCAGGGCCACGACGAATTTGCTGTTGTCGACGCGCGCCAGGATATCGGCGTCGCGCAGGGCGCCGCGGAACAGCTGGCCGATGGCGATCACCAGCTGGTCGCCCACTTCATGGCCCAGGGTGTCGCTGATGGAACCGATGCGGCTGATGTCGATGACCATCAGCGCGCCATGCGAGCCCTGGCGTTTCGCCTCGGCCAGGCCCTGGTCGACCAGCTGGTTCAGCAGGCACCGGTTGGGCAAGCCCGTCAGGCTGTCGTAGTTGGCCATGCGCTGCATGCGCGCTTCCGCATCCTTGTGCACCGAGATATCGGAAAACAGGGAAAACACGTGGCTGATCTCGCCATACTCGTCGCGCACGACGCTGATGGTGACGTCTTGCGGGAACAGTTCGCCATTCTTGCGCTTGCCGATGATTTCGCCGCGCCAGGAACCGTGGCCGCGCATGGCGGCGCGCACCTTGGCGCGGAAATCGGGGTCGTGCACGCCCGAACGCAGCAAGTCCGGCGTGCGGCCGATGGCTTCGGCCGGCGAATAGCCGGTGATGCGGGAAAATGAACTGTTGATGGAGACGATGCGCTCTTCCGCGTCCGTGATCAGCACGGCTTGCTCGCTGTCTTCGATGATGCGCGCGTGCAACCTTACCTTGTCGACGTCGGACAGCGGCTCGCTCAGCGCCGACAGGCGCACGGCCATGCCGCAGCCCTTGCCCGCCTGGTCGTGGATCACGTGGCGGTGCATGCGCAGCCACGTCACCATGCCCGACTTCTTGCGCCGGCGCACATCGGTGGCCACGTCGCCCTGCGTGAAATGCAGCTCCAGCACGCTCGCTTCCGCGTCGTCTTCGGGATACAAAAACAGGATGTGCTGGCCCAGGGCTTCCAGTTCGGAATAGCCGAACATCTGCTCGGCGCCATGGTTCCAGCCGATCAAAAAGCCGTCGGGGTCGATTTCCAGCAAGGCATCGGGCGGCGCCACGCGCACCACGGGCCGGCTGGCGCCGCGCAGCCGTTCCAGTTCTTCCTGCAGCCGCGCCAGGGTGGCGGCCTGCTGCGGCCCCGCCTGTTCACGGGCATCCTGGGCCAGGCGCAGGCACAGCGCAACCTTCGCCTCAAGCATGGCTACCCCACGCTTGGGCCAGGTCGGGGGAAGGTATCAGGGGCGCTGCAGTGTGTGTAATCATCAAAATCCCACTATGGGGCATGGAGGTCGGGCGGGAAATACTGTGAATATGGTAACTTAAAAATGTTGGCGTATGTCAACATTTTAAGGCCTACGCCGAATGGCCAGGCAGATGCTGCGCCAGGCGGGCAAACACGTCCGGTTCGCGCATGCGCGCCATCCACCAGCGCAGCGCGGCGCCATCCTCGCCCACGCGCCAGGCCAGGTAAAACGTTTCCGACGGTTTCGGCTCTTCCACGGCCTTTTCCACCAGCAAGCCACGCGCGATGGCGGCGCGCGCGCACGGCCCCGGCAGGAAGCCAAAGCCCAGCCCCAGCACCTGGTAATCGAACTTGACCTGCATGTTGGGCACGCTCAAGGCATCTTGTCCCAGCAGCAACCCCACCGTGCGCGGCGCCATCTGGCGCGCCGAATCGGCCACCACCACGGCCCGGTGCTGCTGCAGGTGGCCGCGCGACAGGGGTTCCGGCACCTGCGCCAGCGGATGCGTGGGCGCCACGGTGAAGACGAAGTCGAGCATGCCGATCGGCTGCGCGATATAGCCGCCGCCGGCCGGCCCGTCGCCGGGCGCGCCCACCAGCAAGTCGGCGCGCCGGTCCAGCAGCGCTTCCCAGGTGCCCGACAGGGTGTCTTGCGACAGGCGCAAGCGCGTCTGTTGCGCCACGTCATAGAAGGCGCGCACGTCATCGGCCAGCGCCACGGCGGAAAACATGGAATCGATGCCGATGGACAATTCCGTTTCCCAGCCGGAAGCCACGCGGCGCACGCGGTGCTCGAGGTCCTGCGCCGCCTTCAGCAGATACCTGCCCTCTTTCAGCAATTCCTGGCCGGCCGCCGTCAGCATGACTTTCGGGCCATTGCGCTGGAACACCTGCACGCCCAGGTCGTCTTCCAGCTTGGCCACCGTATAGGAAATGGTGGACGGGACTTTATGCAACTCCTTGCCGGCCGACGAGAACGATCCGCGGCGGTCGATGGCGTCGACGATTTGCAGGGCTTCCAGGCTCAGTCTTAACATTCGATTTTTTCGATCATAGCTCGGTAGATTTTCCGTTTTTCTTTCTCGGTTGGGCGCCCTATACTTTCTCCATCGTACAGCGACGGGCAGATCAGGCGCCACGGCAACTGCCAGGCAACGGCCCTTCGAAATTATCGCACATTAACCTTTAGAAACGGAGTCCACCATGTTACAGATTCGTCATAGCGAAGAACGCGGCGCCGCCAACCACGGCTGGCTCAATTCCCACCACAGCTTTTCCTTCGGCAGCTATCACGATCCGCTGCACATGGGCTTTGGCCCCTTGCTGGTGATCAATGAAGACCGGGTCACGCCAGGCCAGGGTTTCGGCACGCACGGCCACCGCGACATGGAAATCATTTCGTATGTGCTCGACGGCGCGCTCGAACACAAGGACAGCATGGGCACCGGTTCCGTGCTGCACTACGGCGATGTGCAGCGCATGAGCGCCGGCAGCGGCGTGCGCCACAGCGAGTTCAACCACTCGGCGACGGATGGCTTGCACTTCCTGCAGATCTGGATCCAGCCGAACGTGACGGGCATTGCGCCCAGCTATGAAGAGAAACACTTCACGCCGGAAAGCAAACGGGGCAAGCTGCGTTTGATCGCTTCGTCCGACGGCCGCCAGGGTTCCGTGCTGATCCACCAGAATGCGGCCATCTACGCCAGCATCCTGCAGGAAGGAGAACAGGCCGAACATGCGCTGGACGAAGGCCGCCTTGCCTATGTGCACCTGATTCGCGGCAGCCTGGTCGTCAACGGCACGCCCTTGAAAGCGGGCGATGCGCTGAAATTGACGCAGGAAGCGGCCGTGATCATCACGCAAGCAGAGGACGCAGAGTTTCTGGTCTTCGATTTACCGAAATAATTGATAAATACAAAGAAAGAGAAAATCATGGAAAACAGAACCAACGTATTGCTCCCCCTCGGCCGTGCCGCCCTTGGCGTGCTGTTCTTTGTCTCGGGCTTGCTGAAAATCGGCGGCTTTGCGGGCGTGGCCGGCTACATGGCCAGTCAGGGCTTGCCAATTGCCAATATTTTGCTGGTGGGCGTGATCGTCCTGGAAGTGGGCGGCGGCCTGCTGCTGATCACGGGCTGGCAGGCGCGCTGGGCGGCGCTGGCCCTGGCGCTGTTCCTGATCCCGACGACGCTCATCTTCCACGCCTTCTGGAGCGCCGATGCGGCCCACTTCCAGGACCAGCTGACGAACTTCCTGAAGAACCTGTCCATCTTCGGCGGCATGCTGTTGCTGGTGGAGCGCGGCTTTCGCCAGGCCAGATAAGGCCAAGGCCGCCTGACCGGACGGGCCCGTCATGGACGCGGCCCGCCGGGCCGGCAGCCTGTCACCGTTTTGTCATCAAGCTGACATGGCGCTGTCACATTCGACAACTATCATGCGGTTGCCTTTAAATCACGCAACCACAGGACATCGCAGCCCATGAACAAGCCCAACGATCTGGCCATCCGCGCCACCGATCTGAACGACATTGACAGCAACGCGTCCCACGACAACCATTTCAACAGCATCCTGAACGCCCGCCTGAGCCGCCGCAACTGGCTGCGCGGCAGCGCCGTCACGGCCGCTACCGCCGTCATGGGTTCGATGGGCCTGTCCGCTTGCGGCGGCGGCAGCGATGCGGCCGCCGTCACGCCGACGCCGACGCCAACGCCGACGCCCGAAAAACTGCTGGCCTTCACGGCCGTGCCAAAAAGCCTGGCCGACGTCGTGTCGGTGCCGGCCGGCTACACGGCCACCGCCCTGTATGCGCTGGGCGACTCGCTGCGCGCGGCCACGCCAGCCTACAAGAACGACGGCAGCGATACCGATTTCGACAACCGCGCCGGCGACCACCACGACGGCATGGAATACTACGGCCTGTCCGCCGCCGGCGCGCCGCTGGCATCCGGCGCCGAACGGGGCTTGCTGGCGATGAACCACGAAGCGACCACCGACGAAAAACTGTCCTCGCACTTCCTGCACGTGAATGGCGGCACCACCACGCTGCCGCGCCCCGCCGCCGAAGTCGACAAGGAAGTGGCCGTCCATGGCCTGAGCGTGGTGGAAGTCAAGAAGACGGGCAGCGCCTGGGCCACCGTCAACGATTCCGCCTTCAACCGCCGCGTCACGCCGCTGACGGATATCGAGCTTGCCGGCCCCGTGCGCGGCAACGCCCTCGTGGTGACCAAGTACTCGCCGACCGGCACCAAGACGCGCGGCACCATCAACAACTGCGGCACGGGCAAGTCGCCATGGGGCAGCTACCTGTCCGGCGAAGAAAACTGGGCCGGCTACTTCACGCGCTCGGCCACCGACAACGCCGCGCGCGGCGACAAATCCGTGGTGTCGCTGAACCGCTATGGCCGCAGCCAGGGCGGCGCCTCGCGCCACGGCTGGGAAACGGGCGGCAGCGACGACAAGTACGCGCGCTGGAACCTGAGCAAGACCGGCGCATCGGCCGATGGCAGCGACGACTACCGCAATGAGCTGAACGGCATGGGCTACATCGTCGAGATGGACCCGTACGACAAAACCAAGGCGATCCGCAAGCGCACGGCGCTGGGCCGCTACGCGCACGAAAGCGCCGCCTTCAGCGTGCCGGCCGTGGGCCAGCAGCTGGCCGTCTACATGGGCGACGATTCACGCAACGAATACATCTACAAATTCGTCACGGCCGCCGTCTGGGCCGCCGCGGACGCCAACCCGGCCGACCGCATCGCCACCGGCGACAAATACCTCGATTCAGGCAAGCTGTACGTGGCCAAGCTGGCCGCCGACGGCACCGGCCAGTGGATCGAGCTGGCCCTGTCGAACGCGCTGATCCAGGCGTACGGCGCCTACAAGTTCGCCGACCTGGCCGACGTGCTGGTCAACGCCCGCCTGGCGGCCGACGCCGTGGGCGCAACAAAAATGGACCGCCCGGAATGGTGCTCGGTCAACCCGGCCAACGGCGAGATCTATTACACGCTGACCAACAACTCGAACCGCACCGTCAATCCGAGCGGCTCGTCGCAGCTGGCGCCGGACGGCGGCAACCCGCGCGCCTACACGGACATGAAGGGCAGCAGCGCGCAAAACGGCAATCCAAACGGCCATATCATCCGCTTCAAGGAAGGCACGGGCGCGGCGGCAGCCACCAGCTTTACCTGGGATGTCTACCTGTTCGGCGCCGAGAGCGGCGCCGACGCCAGCAAGATCAACCTGTCGAACCTGACGGCCGACCAGGATTTCTCGAGCCCGGATGGCCTCGCCTTCAGCCCCTACACGGGCATCTGCTGGATCCAGACCGACGATGGCGCGTACACCGATGTGACCAACTGCATGATGCTGGCCGCCATCCCCGGCAAGGTCGGCGACGGCGCCAAGTCCACCCTGAACTACGCCACGGCGGCCGGCGGCAACCTGGCCGTCGACACCTTCATCGGCAAGAAACCCACGGCCGACACGCTCAAGCGCTTCCTGGTGGGGCCGGTCGGCTCGGAAATCACGGGCATCAGCGAAACGCCGGACGGCAAGACCATGTTCATCAACATCCAGCATCCGGGCGAAAACACCAAGCTGGAAAATATCGGCGATCCGTCCAAATACACGAGCCAGTGGCCGGCCAACGCCGGCTATGGGACTGGCAAGCGCCCCCGCTCGGCCACCATCGTGATCACCAAGAACGATGGCGGACGCATCGGCAGCTGACGTCCCGTGCCTGGCGGCGGCATCCGCCAGGCAAAGCCAGCCATCCACCTTGTAAAAGGAGGAAGTGCCCCTAAGTAAGGTTCATCACCAGACATTGCAACGACCGAAAGGCAGCCGGGGAAAAACGTTTCCCTGCTTTTTGGTATGATGGCAAGGCGCGCCGGCACCGGAGTGGTGTCGCGCGCCTTTTATTTTTGATAATTACTTATATGAGCACAACCATGCAAAGCGGCGCAGACCTCCTGGCGACAGGCGAATTGGATTACACGACTTCCTGCGCACTGCCGACGCCGTGGGCCCAGTTCACCCTGCACGCCTTTGTCGAGCACGCCACGGGCAAGGAACACCTGGCCATGGTGCTGGGCGATATCGGCAACGGCGAGCCGGTGCTGGCGCGCGTGCATTCCGAGTGCCTGACGGGCGACGTGCTGTTTTCCCAGCGCTGCGACTGCGGCGCCCAGCTCGAAGGCGCCTTGAAACGCATCGCCGAGGAAGGCCGCGGCATCTTGCTGTACCTGCGCCAGGAAGGACGCGGCATCGGCCTGATCAACAAGATCCGCGCCTACCGCCTGCAAGAGGCGGGCGCCGACACGGTACAGGCGAATGAACAGCTGGGCTTCAAGGCCGACGCGCGCAACTACACCTTGTGCAAGCCCATGTTTGCGCAATTCGGCATCGACAGCCTGCGCTTGATGACGAACAACCCGCGCAAGATCGCCGCCATGGAAGCGCTGGGCATCACGGTGGCCGAACGCGTGCCGCTGCTGGTCAACCGCAACGCCTTCAACCAGCATTACCTGAATACCAAGCAAAGCAAGCTGGGCCACATGATGACGCCGGAAACGGCGCCGGCGCTGGAAGACGGCGCCCTGTAATTGCCCGGCCGGCGCGCAGCGGCGCGCCCTCTGGGCGCCAGCGTCGCTCCTGCTCACGCACAAAGGATGCATGAAATTATCTAACTTCGCCTGCTTGCTGGCCAGCCTGTGCGCTGCCGCAGGCGCCCACGCGGCCCCCGCCGCTGCGACTCCTCCTGTAAAACCGCCGCCGGCCACCGCCGCGCCCGCCGCCACCGAACATGCGTCCCTGCCGCCGCCCTCGTCCGCCGCGCAAAAACTGTACACGGCCGCGCGCGCCGATATTTTGCAAGTGCGCGTGCTGCTGAAAAACGGCCGCACGCAATCGTCGGTCGGCTCAGGCTTCTTGATCGGCACGGGCAACCTGGTAGTGAGCAACTATCACGTCGTGTCGCAATTCGCCCTCGACCCGGACACCTATGTGGGCGAATGGGTCGACACCAGCGGCCAGCGGGGCAATGTGGAATTGCTGGCCGTCGACGTGCTGCACGACCTGGCCGTGCTGCGCGTGAACCGCCATGGCACGGGCTTTTTCAAGATGCCGGAGCCGCTGGCACCGCTGACGCAGGGCCAGTACCTGTATTCGATGGGCAATCCGCTGGACCTGGGCTTCGCCATTTCGGAAGGTTCGTACAACGGCGTCGTCACGCGCAGCTTCTACGACCAGCTGATGTTTACGGGACCGATCAATTCCGGCATGAGCGGCGGCCCCAGCGTCACCGCGAACGGCGACGTCGCCGGCGTGAACGTGTCGAAACGCCTCGATGGCGAACTCGTCAGTTTTCTCGTGCCGGCCCGCTATGCGCAGCAATTACTGGCCAGGGTGGCGCAGCAAGGCAAGCCGCCGAAAGACTTCAAGCCGCTGGTGACGGCGCAGCTGCTGGCGCACCAGGACGTCATGCTGGCGCGCCTGCTCGACACGCCGCTGAGCTTGAAAGCCATGGGACCGTACCGCGTGCCCGTGCGCGAGTCGGACCAGATGCGCTGCTGGGGCCGCTCCAACGTCAAGTCCGACAAGCCCTACATGCTCGACAACACGAGTTGCGCCATGGAATCGGCCATCTTCATTTCCGGCGCCCTGCAGACGGGGCAAGTGTCGATGCGCCACGAATTCTTGCGCAGCAGCGAACTGGGCGCCCTGCGCTTTTCCGAGCTGGCCAGCGCCTCGTTCAAGAATGAAAGTTTCGGCAGCTACAAGAGTGCGCACCTGACAGGGCCCCATTGCACCGAACAGTTCGTCAAGAACGCCACCCTGCCCCTGCGCGCCGTGCTGTGCGTGCGCGCCTACCGCAAGTTTACGGGACTGTACGACTTTGCCCTGCTGGCGGCCAGCACCGATGAGCCGCTCATGAGCCTGCAAAGCCGCATCGACGCGCGCGGCGTGTCCTACGCCAACGGCATGCGCGTCACGCGCACCTTCCTCGAAGCGCTGTCGCGCGAAAGCAGCCGCAAGCCATGAAGCCGCCCTATTACATCGAAATCCTCGCCGAGAATGGCGAGGTACGGCAGCGCCAGCGGATGGAATCCCTGCCGATCCACATCGGCCGCGGCTACGACAACGACTTCATCCTCGACGACGCGCATACGGCGGCCCGGCACGCCATCGTCGAGGACGACGGCGCGGGCGGCCTGCTGCTGCGCGACCTGGGCAGCCAGAATGGCGTGATCCACCGGGGCCAGCGCCAACTGCACGTGGCCTTGAGCGGCAACAGCATCGTGCGCCTGGGCCACACGCGCCTGCGCGTGCGCGCCTGCGACCATCCGGTGGCGCCTGAACTGGGCGATACCACCAGGCATGACTGGGAAGGCTTGCGCCCCGCCGTCGCCGGCCTGGCCATGATCGGCGCCTCCGCCGCCTTCAGCAACTGGTTAAGTGATGCGGAAGCCTTCGACCCGATTTCCTACCTGATGATCATCGCCTACGCGCTGGCCGGCGGCCTCGTGTGGGCATCGATCTGGGCCGTGGCAAACCGCCTGTTCGGCCACGTGGCGCGCTTCGGCCGCCACCTGTTCATCATCGGCTGCGGCTTGCTGGCCATGGAAGTGTGGGAACTGGCAAGCAATGTGACGGCGTATGCATTCTCGCTGGAAGTGCTGACGCGCTACGGACGCCATATGTTCATCGTCATTGTATGCGCGATGATCTACTACCATTTGTGCACGATCAAACCGCAGCATCCGCGCCGCTTCGGCCTCGTTGCCGTCGTGCTGGCCATCCTTGGCTCGACCCTGATTTTACTGAGCAACCTGCAGATCAGCGGCCGCCTGGCCGACGAGGCCTACATGTCGGCGATCTACCCGCCTGCCCTGCGCCTGAGCCCGGATAACACGACGGACGCCTTCTTCCGCGGTGCGGCAGGCCTGCAGCGCGCCGTCGACGCCGAACGGGGCAAGGCGGCCAAGGGGGCCGACGAAGACGAGGACAACGGCGATTGACGCGCCGCCATGCAAAAAGCCCGCCGTGTCCTGACAGACCGGCGGGCTTTTTTACGTGCGCCGCGAAGGGCGCAGAATACTGCCAGAACTCGTGCTTAAAACTTGTCGTCCTGTTTGTGGCGCGCCGTGAAGCCCAGCAAGCCCAGGCCGATCAGCAGCATGGCGTAGATGGTTGGTTCCGACACTTCCGACACCAGGCCGTCGGTGCCGGCAATGCTGGACGGATGGTTGCCAGCCGCCTTGAATTGCACTTGCTGGCCACCATCGCAGCAGTTTTCCAGTTCGAAGAGGCGCAAAGTGTGGCTATCGACCAGCAAGGACCTCGAGGCGCTGAGGAACTGGCTGCCATTATCGCTGGCAGCGCCCGCCGCACCATATGCGGCGGAATCGTGCGCGCCAGCGTTCCAGTAGCCGGTGGACAAGGGGATGGTGCTGGCGTTCGCATTGGCAGCGGCAACGATCAGGAACAAGGCGATTCTGGGCAAGTTTTTCATGATGGTCTCCAATCAGTATTCAACGGGCGCAACAGGCGTGAGGGCGCTTGAGCTGAATACACGCTGCATTGTGGCGTGTCGGCGTAGCGCAGGAAGTGCAAGGATGAGCGGTCGGGGACGTGGCTGCCGCAAAACATCGCGGACTTGCGGCGTGCCATGGCGGCACTGCAAGCGTCCTGGAAAGGGTTCGGGTTCCCGGGACAAAACCAGACAGTTGACGGGTCAGGTGAAACGTTGAATCTATTTTATCTTAAATTCCCTGGAAGAAAAGTATTTTTCTTTTAGTCATGTAAGATACTTTTATGGCAAGCAGCCGAAAACAGGCTGGACAGCCCTGCCTGCACGGGCATTGGGCCCCTTGCGCGGCAGGCGGACGTGTCGCGCAAGCACCACAAGCGTGCGCGGCAGTGTCGCATCTTGCGCATTTCTTTTCGCACGCCGCTGCACCACGGGGCGAAACAGCGTGGCAAAATGTAGTCACGCTGCTATCTATCCGAACAGGGGGAAAGAGGAATGGTCGACCTGGAAGAACTACGCTATCTGGCACTGTCGTTTCCCGACACCACCGAGGAAGATCACCACGACCGTCCAGCCTTCCGCGTGGGCGGGAAGATCTTTGCCACCCTGCCCGACGACGAGCACATCAACGTGCTGCTCGATGCGGAAGCGGCGCATATCGCCACCGTCATCACGCCCTCCGGCTGCGAAAAACTGTGGTGGGGCGAACGCCTGGCCGGCATCACGGTGTGCCTGGCCGATGCCGAGCTGGACATGCTGGCCGCCGCCCTGACGGCCGCCTGGCGGCGCAAGGCACCGAGCGACCTGGCCAAGACCATCTCGCCGACGGGGTAGTTACATCGGTAGTTACATCGGCCAATTGCGCAGCAGCAAGCCCACCATTTGCTGCAATTGCTCGCGCGATACGCCCGCCGCCGCCTGGATGGCCATGCCCTGCGACAAGGTCACGACAAAGCGCGCCTGCTGCTCCGGGCAGGAATCGGGCGGCAAATCCCCCTCCTCCTTCGCGCGCCGCAAACGGTCGCGCAGCTTGATTTCACCGCGCAGCCGGCGCGCAAACAATTCATCGCGGATCGGCAAGGCATCGTCGCTGCACGCCAGCGCCGCATTCACGCCCATGCAGCCGTGCGGGCCGTCCGGCATGGTTTGCGCGTCGACATACTGCGTCAGCAAGGCTTCCACCACCTGGCGCGCCGTCGGCTGTTCCAGCGCGGCATCGAAAAAGCGCATGCGCGTATCGCTGTAGCGCTCGAGCGCCTTGTGGAACAGCTGCTCCTTGTTACCGAAGACGGCATACAGGCTGGGCCGGTTCATGCCCATGGCTTTCGTCAATTCCGGCAAGGAACTGCCTTCATAGCCTTTTTCCCAGAATACCTTCATGGCGCAATCGAGCGCTTCGTCCGCATCGAAGGTGCGCGGCCGGCCCGTTTTCGCCTTGCCCTCTTGCTCTTTTTTATCTTGTTTCATACCGTTCGGTAAAAAATTATTGACAACACTGTCTGCCTGCCCTGATTATATACCGACCGGTTAAAAACCTCCCGGCTTTTCAGGAACCTCACATGCAAACACTTTCCAACGCTACTGGCGACGATACCACCGTGGCGCCGTGGCTGGCGGTATTATCCGTCGGCATCGGCGCCTTTGCCCTCGTCACTTCCGAATTCCTGCCCGTCGGCCTGCTGCCCGCGATGGCGGCCGAACTGGCCATCAGCAAGGGCCAGGCGGGGCTGATGATCACCACGCCCGGCATCGTCGCCGCGTTTGCCGCCATTCTCGTCACCGTCGGCTCGGGCCGCCTGGACCGCCGCATCGTGCTGCTGGCCCTGACGGCCCTGCTGGTCGCGTCGAACCTGCTGGTGGCGCTGGCGCCGTCATATGGCTGGATCTTGCTGGGGCGCGCCCTGCTGGGCGTGGGCGTGGGCGGCTTCTGGGCCATCGGCAGCGCCATCGGGCCGCGCCTGGTGGCGCCGCAGCATGCGTCGCGCGCCATGTCCATCATCTTCGCCGGCGTCTCGCTGGGCACGGTGGCGGGCGTGCCGGCCGGCGCGCTGGTGGGCGAACTGGTCGGCTGGCGGGTCGCCTTCGGCGGGGCCAGCGCCATCGCCGTGCTGGTCTTTATTGGCCAGCTGTTGCTGCTGCCCAGGTTGCCGCCCACGCAAGCAGTCCGCTTGCGCCAGCTGCCGATGATCTTCGGCATCCGCAAGGCCAGGCTGGGCCTGATCGCCACGGCCATGCTGTTCACGGGCCAGTTCGCCGCCTACACGTATATCGCGCCCTTCCTCACGCAGATCTCGCACCTGGCGGCCGGCACGGTCAGCGCCATGCTGCTCGTGTACGGCGCTGCCGGCTTCATCGGCAACCTGGTGGGCGGCTGGGCCGCCGGCCGCTACGAACGGGCCGCGCTGATGGCGACGGGCGCCGTGCTGGGCGTGTCCACGCTGGCGCTGGCCGCGCTGGGCAGCCATGCGCCGACGGCCATGCTGCTGGTGGCCGTCTGGGGTTTCGGTTTCGGCGCCATGCCGATTGCCGTGCAGACGTGGATGTTCAAGGCCGCGCCGGAACTGATGGAAGGCAGCAGCGCGCTGTTTGTTGCCATCGTACAAGTATCGCTGGCGTCGGGCGCCTTGCTGGGCGGCATGGCCGTCGACCGGCTGGGCGTGTCCAGCGCGATGGTAGTGGGCGGCGCGTTCGCCCTCGCCTGCGCGCTGACAATCGCGCTCTTCGGCAAGCCGCGCGCCAGCGCCAAGGCCGGCGCGGCCTGCATCGCCTCGTAGGAATCAGATGCGGCCGCGGCGGAATTCTCCGAGGAATTTCGTCACTTCGGCCGCCGTCATCACCACGTCCGCGTCGCCGTGATACGCATACAGGAAAGGCGTGCCGCCCAGGCGGTCCGTCAGCTTGGCAAAGAGTAAAAAGCGGCTGCCCAGCGGGTAGCGCTGCAAGTCCGACAGGCGGCGCGAGCACTGCACCGCCAGTTCCGGCGAAAAAGCCTGGCCCGGCACGGGGCGGATTTCCACGCGGCCGTGTATGTCGCGCGATTCGACGGCAACGTGCCGGTATGCATAAGTATCACGGGCCATGCCGCCACCTTGAATGAAGTAAAGGCGCCATCTTAAGCGAAGATGGCGCCTGGCGTGCTACTGCGGCACGATGCGCAGCAAACGGCCATTGTCTTCGTCCGTCAGCGCATACAGGTAGCCGTCCGGCCCCTGGCGCACGTCGCGCACGCGCGCGCCGATGGCCAGGCGGTCCTGCCCCGTCACCTTGCCATTCGCATCGACGGCGATGCGGCGGATATCCTTCGCCGCCAGGCCGCCGCTGAAGATACTGCCGCGCCAGGCGGCAATCCTGTCGCCCGTGTAGACGGCCAGCCCGGACGGGGCCGGCGACGGCACCCAGGCCACGCTGGGGTTGAGCATGCCCGCCACCTCATGCTTGCCGACGGGTTCATGCGTCGTATAGTCGGCGCCATAGCTTTGCAAGGGCCAGCCGTAGTTGCCGCCCGCCACCACCAGGTTCAGCTCGTCGCCGCCGTATGGCCCGTGTTCCGTGGCCCATACCCGGCCGGAAACGGGGTCGAGTGCCAGGCCCTGCACGTTGCGGTGGCCATACGACCAGATTTCCGGCAAGGCGCCCCTGGCGGCCAGCGGATTGCCGGGCGCCGGCTTGCCGTCTTCCGTCAGGCGCAGGATGGAGCCCTGGTGCGTGGCCAGGTTTTGCGCCTGCTCGCGCGCCAGGCGGTCGCCTATGCGCAGCGGCGGATTGCCGCCATCGGCCACGCTCATCAGCAAAGTGCCGTCCGGCAACCACAGCAGGCGCGAACCGAAATGCTGGCCGCCGCTCTTGTCGGTGGACACCTTGAACAGGGTCTCGATGCCCGTCACCTTCTTGCCATCGAACACGCCCCGCACCAGGGTCGTGCGGTTGGCGTCATGCGTGCCCGTGGACACCGTCATGTACACGCGCGGGTTCGCCTTGCCCGCATCCTGCGGGTGCAGCACGATATCGAGCAAGCCGCCCTGCCCGCCCGTAAACACCTTGGGCATGCCTTCCAGCGCCACATCCTCGAATTTCTTGCCGTTCAGCAAATGCAAGGTGCCCTGCTTGCTGGTGACGAGCGCGCGCCCCTCGCCCAGCCAGGCGATGCCCCACGGCTGGCGCACGCCCTGGGCGACGGTCTCGGCCTTCCAACCCTGTCTGGCGGCGGGCGGCTCGCCCGTGGCTTGCAGTTCGGCGTGGGCGGGCACGGCGCAAGCGGCGAAGGCTCCCAGCAGCAGTGCGGTGGCAAGGTATGTGCGCTTGATGGTTGGCATCCCGGATTCTCCTGTGTCGGCTATGAAAAAGGGCGGCCGGGATGGTCTGTGCCATCGCGCCGCCTTCTAAAAATAGCACAGATTGCCAGGCGGGCGCGCCGCCTGACAGCGACTATCAACGATAAATCAGATGGTACTTGACGCGCGGCGTGTTTTTCTGTGCGCCACCGGTCTGCACCAGCGCCACAGGCTCGCCAGCGGCCGTATGGAAGATGCCGATGCCATAACTTTGTTCGCCGCCAATGACGGGCAAGGTGACGCTGCCATCAGGGAACAACAACTCGCCACTGAAACGCTTGTAGCTGGCTTGATATGTCGCATCACTGCCGAGATAGCCGAGGCCATCGCGTTCCATCACCAGTGCCTCCGCCTTGACGGGCGAATAGCTCATCGACAACACACCATTGTTCGTATTACTCAGAGCGAAGCGACCAACGTACACGAGCGTATCAGACTTGAAGTATGTCCCACTTGCCGTGAACAACAGATCTTCGCTGGCAGACAAGAAAAACGGTGCTGCCATCGGGATTGGATGCGGCATGAAAATAGAGTAGGACGTTTGCAGAATATAGCCTCGCTGCGAATCAACGAGAAAATCCGAAGGCTGAAACAAGGGCTCGTCATTGATAGTGACGAGTCCCTTGTTCAGCGATGCCACGAATATGCCTCGCATCTCACCATAAAAACCTCCGCGCGTGGTTTTCTTCTCTACAAGCTGGCCAGTGCGTGCGTTGAAGCCTTCCAGTACTGGCTCTCTCACCGAGCCCTTGGATTGACCGGCTAAAAAGACGATGCCCGCATCGGTCGTAAACACTTCCGTCTGCGAGCCGGCTGTGCCGGTCGAACGCAGCAGTTTCCCCGCTTCCAGATCAATCAGGCTAACCACCCCCTCATGCAGCACACCGGCCAGTTTCCCGTCAGCACTCAAACTGAATGACTTCACGGCGGCAGGCAAACTGATACTACTGAAAGTGCCATCGACGGGATTGATAATTTTTAAGGTATCGGGATTTGGCGTCGCCACGATCAGGCGGTCCAGCCCCTTGCTGTAACGCGCCTCCAGCGGCCTGAACGGCAGTGCCACGACACTGTAAGTCGGAACGATCACATTGAGCTTCAGGTAGGCCATCGCCGTTTGCCGGCCACTGGTGACCGTCATCGATAGTACATACGGGCCGGTCACGTCTGGCGTGAATGACGGCACCACGGCCGTCGCTGCCCCGATCACCGCGACGGAACCAGCCGGCCGGCTGTCAACAGCCCAGGCATAACTGAGCTTGCCGCCCCCATCGTCGTAGCTCAGGATGCCGCTGGTCACCACCGGCTGGCCAACGGGCACGGTTTGATTGTCACGACTGATGACAGCGACCGTGCCCTGGATCACGCCACTTGGAATCGTGTTACTAGCATCAAACTGGTACACGGTCTCGGCATAGGCACCCTTGCCGTCCGCGCCGCGGGCGCGCACTTTGTACAGGCCCAACACGTCCGGCAAGAAACGCGCCGTTTGATCCGCGACAAACAGCGTGGCGCTGCTACCGGCCGGCTTCTGGATCAGCTCCCACGTTGTGGTCACCTTGTCGCCGTCGGCATCGGTGCTGCCCGTGGCGTCGAGCACGATGCCGGAACCTGCCGAGACGCTCACGGCATCCTTCACGAGCGGTTGCGCCGTAAACGTCGCATTGACCACCACCACCGCATTCGGTACCCGGTTATTCACCAGCACGGTAGCATTCTTTTCTGCAAAGCCGCCCTTGCCATTCGTCACGCGCAACTTGAAGACATACGTGCCCAGGGCGTCGGGCTGGAAGTTCAGCTTGGGGGTCGCGACAGCGCCCATGTTCAAGCCGCTGCCGGCAGGTTTGGAAACCATGCTCCAGGCAAAACTCAGCGTCCCGCCGTCGCTATCCTTGCTGCTACCGGCATCGAGTTCAATCTGCCCGCCCATGCTGCCGACGGCATCGGCGCCTTCTGCTGCCGCCGACACGGCACCGGCAAACAGGATGGCAGGCTGCGGCACGGCCGCTACGGGCGGCGGCGCAGTTTCACTGCCACCGCCACCGCCGCCACATCCGGCCAGCATGGCCATGGCCAGCACACCAGTCCCCAACCAGCGCACGACTGGTCCCTGCATACGACTACGCATATGATTCCGTTCTCTCAATATTTCCCATGGTTATAAAGTGACGTCTTGTCGCGTCCGAAAAAGCGGACAAATATTATCATGACAATAACGTTAAACTTTCACCAAATTCCACCTTGGAAATATTAATTTTCAGGAATCATTAAAAAGGTACGGCAGAGTTAGCTCAGGCGCGCAGCAGCAAGGCCACGGCCTCCGCCGCGATGCCCTCTTCGCGGCCCAGATAGCCCAGTTTTTCATTCGTCTTGGCCTTGATGTTGACCTGGCCCACGGTCACGCCCAGGTCTTCGGCCACGTTGGCGCACATGGCGGCGATGTGCGGCGCCATTTTCGGACGCTGGGCGATGATGGTGGCGTCGATATTGCCGATGATATAACCGGTCGCCTGCACGCGGCGCACGGCTTCGCGCAGCAGGGTGCGCGAATCGGCACCCTTAAATTGCGCATCCGTGTCGGGAAAGTGGCGGCCGATGTCGCCCAGGGCGGCGGCGCCGAAGATGGCGTCCGTAATCGCATGCAGCAGCACGTCCGCGTCGGAGTGGCCGAGCAAGCCCAGGTGATGGGGGATTTTCACGCCGCCGATGATCAGGTCGCGGTGCTCCACGAGCGCGTGGCAGTCATAGCCCTGGCCGATGCGAAATGGGAGGTCGGGTGTCGTTGTGTTCATGCGGGTCTCTTTCAAATGCGGGGATTAGCCAGGTACAGCTCGGCCGTGTGTATGTCGCGCGGCAAGGTCACCTTCAGGTTGCGCGGGTGGCCTTCGACCAGTTTCGGCGCCAGGCCCAGCGCTTCGATGGCGCTGGCGTCGTCCGTGATTGCCTGCGGATCGGGCGCTTCGGACAAGGCCCGGTGCAGCAGCGCATAGCTGAACATTTGCGGCGTCTGCGCCAGCCACAGGCCGTCGCGCGGCACCGTCTGCGCCGACAGGCTGCCCGGCCCGGCCCGCTTGACGGTGTCGACCACGGGCAAGGCCAGCAAGCCGCCGGCCGGGTGTTCGCCGACTTCGGTAATCAGTTTTGCGATCAGCGCCGGCGTCAGGCCAGGACGGGCCGCGTCGTGCACCAGCACCTGGTCATGTGCGGCCAGGCTGCCGTGCAAGGCTTGCAGGGCGTTCAATATCGTCTCCATGCGCGTGGCGCCGCCGCAGCGCAGCACAGTCACGCCCTGCTCCGGCACGACCGTGTCAATCACGCCATCCTCCGCGCTGACGACGATGTACGTATGCGCGATCAGGGGGCTGGCGAGAAAGGCGTCGAGCGCGTGGCGCAGCATGGGCTTGCCGGCGATCGGTAAATATTGCTTGGGACTGCCCGCCTCCATGCGCGCACCCACGCCGGCGGCGGGGATCAGCGCAAAGTAGCGGATGGTGTTCGGTGCTGCTGTCATGCCATTCCTTGTCTAGTTGGCCGGCGCGGCCTTGCCTGCCAGGATGTTCTGGATTTCGCCCTTGCACGCCTTGCCCAGGCGCGCATATTCTTGCGGAGAATCAATGGCGGCCTGCAAGGCTTCCACCTTGCGCATTTCCGCCTTGATATACGGCAACCAGCCCGTATCGATTTCGCGCGCCAGTGCCGCCTTGGCCGTGCCGCTGGGCGCATACAGGGGCCGCGCCTCGAAGCGTTTGTCCAGCGCGGCGCGCACGGTCTTTTCCACGCGCGGCAAATGTTCCATATAGGTCTTCATGTGCCGCAGCTCGTGCGCAAGTATCTCATCATACGCGCACGTGCCGGGGGCAAACTCGCGGCCGATGTAGATCACCACGGGCGCATACGTCAGGCTCACGGTAATTTGCGGCGCCACGCATTCATAGCCGCTGGCCGGGTCTTGCAGCATGGGGCCGGCCAGGGCGATGGCCACCCGAGAATCCGTCTTGGTCAAGCCCAGCACCCAGGTGTTCGCGCGCGCCGTGCCCTTCATCACCGTCAGCGCCCTGTACGGCAAGTGCGTGTCGATGCTGTAGCCGTTCTGCTGCGCCGTCAGCACGGACACCGTCTTGCTGATCGTGTCTTCGCAGCGTACCTGGAACGGCGTGCGCGCCTGCGCCTGCGCACCCCAGGTGACACAGGCGAGCAGCAGAAAAAGCGCCGTGCGCATGCTCTGGATCAAGCCGGCTGCCAGGCGCCGCTGGTAATCTTGTCGAGCCAGAAGATGCCGATGACGGTTTTCACGTCCGTGATCGTGCCATCCCTGACCCAGTCGAGCAGCTGCGGCACGGTGGCCGTAAACGTTTCGAGGAATTCGCCCTCGTCGAGCTGGCGTTCGCCGGCCACGAGTCCCCGCGCCAAAAACAGTTCCAGGTGCTCGTCGGAATACGCGATGGCGTTGTGGATGGTGGAAACGAATTGCCAGTCGGTCGCCGTGTAGCCCGTCTCTTCCAGCAGTTCGCGCTGGGCGCAGGCCAGGTGGGCCTCGCCCGCATCGATCTTGCCGGCCGGGAACTCAATAAACACGCGATCGAGCGGATAGCGGTACTGGCGTTCCATCAGCACCGTGCCGTCGTCGAGCAGGGGCAGGATGACGACGGCGCCCGGATGCAGGATGAATTCGCGCACCGTCATCTTGCCGTCCGGCAGCGCAACACGGTCGCGCTGCACGCGCAGGAAGCCGCCCTGGTAGACGAGTTCGCCGTCCACCTTGGTCTCAGTTAAATTCGTATCCATGCGTTCAGTATCCATACGTTGATTATGCTCAATAAAAAAAAACGGCGCCAGAGGCGCCGCTTTCGGAGGATGGTGCCTAACGGCGTTTACGCAGATAACGAGTCACAAAACCTGGGAAGGCCAGCACCAGAAACAGGCATCCCGTGATGGCATAGAACTCCCACGTCTGCGGAAAACCGTTGCCGATGCGCGCTTCGAGCGCGAATGCCGCGGCGCCGACGATGAAGTACAGAATCACCATCTCCAGCAGGCGCAGCGCCAGCGGCTTGCGCCAGCCTTTGCCCCCGTCTGCCTGCGCCGCCTTTTTCAGCGGCACGGCGGCAAACAGTTTCTCGTTCAGGAAAGGCAGGTTGGCGCCCACAATGCCCAGGGCGATCACCAGCCAGCTCGAGACGGTGACATCCATCGGTCAGGACGCCAGGGTCTTGGTGATGGCCGTCGCGCAAGCGGCCAGGATACTTTCAGGCATCGCACCGAGCGCCAGAACCATCACGCCGTTCAGTGCCAGCACGACGCGCATGTCGCCATGCACGACCAGCGCATTGCTGTCGCTCGGCTCGTCGAACCACATCATCTTGACGACGCGCAGGTAGTAGAAGGCGCCGATCAGCGAGAACAGTACGGCGGCGATGGTCAGCCACAACTGGCCCGTGGCCAGCACCGATGCCAGCACCGAGTACTTGGCCATGAAGCCCATCAGCGGCGGCACGCCGGCCAGCGAGAACATGAACAGGGTCATCACCAGCGCGAAGATCGGGCTGCGTTTGCCCAGGCCCTTGAAGTCGGCCAGTTCGTCTGCTTCAAAACCATTACGTGCCAACAACATGATCACGCCAAAGGTACCCAGGGTGGTGAACACGTAGGTGATGACGTAGTACATCGAGGCGCCGTAGGCGGTGGCTGCGCCAGCCGCGTTCAGGGTGTTGTTCGGCGCGTCCACGGTACCGGACAGCAAGCCCAGCAGAACGAAGCCCATTTGCGCGATGGTCGAGTACGCCAACATGCGCTTCAGGTTCGTTTGCGCGATGGCGGTGAAGTTACCGATGGCCAGCGACATCACGGCCAGCACCAGCAGCATTTGCTGCCAGTCATGCGCCATCGGCAGCAAGCCTTCGGCCAGCAAACGCAGGGTGATGGCGAAGGCGGCCAGTTTCGGCGCCGCGCCCAGCAGCAGGGTCACGGCCGTCGGCGAACCTTGATACACGTCAGGCACCCACATGTGGAATGGCACGACGCCCAGTTTGAAGGCCAGGCCGGCTACGAGGAACACCAGGCCGAAGACCATGATGGTGCCGTTGGTCTTGCCGTTTTCCAGCGCCACGCGCAGTTCGCCCAGGTCCAGCGTGCCGGACGCGCCGTACAGCATCGAGATACCGTACAACATGAAACCGGAAGCCAGTGCGCCCAGGATGAAGTATTTCATGGCCGCTTCCGTGGCCTTGGCATTGTCACGGCGCAGAGCGATCAGCGCGTACAGCGACAGCGACATCAGTTCCAGACCCAGGTAGATGATCAGGAAGTTGTTGGCCGAGATCATGATCATCTGGCCCAGCAGTGCAAACAGGGCCAGCACGTAGAACTCGCCGCCCAGGTTGCCCGACAGCATGCTGCGGTCGGTGGCATAGGCACGCGAGTAGATCAGGGTCAGCGCCACGGCGCCGTACGAGAACAGTTTCAGCAACTGCGACATCGGGTCCGACACGAACATGTTATGGAACGTGTAGACGGTGGTGCCCGCATTGAAGTCGCCCACGGTCAGCAAGGCGCAGCCGGCCAGGGTCAGCAAGGCCAGCACGTAAGTGATCGAACGCTTCGCCGCAGGCAAGAACATATCGATCAGCAAGAGCGCCGACGTGGCGATCAGCAGAAAGATTTCCGCGTACAGCGGTACCAGATTAGGTGCATTAGTCATGTTATCGGTCTTCTATTTAAGGCAACTTGCTGGTGGCGACATGCTGCAGCAGGTCGGCAACCGAAGTTTGCATCGTGTCGGTGAACGGGGCTGGGTACAGACCCATCACGAGCACGGCGATGGCCAGCACGGCAAGCATGAAGAATTCACGTTTGTTGATGTCGGTCAATTCGGCCACGTGCTTGTTCTTGATCTTGCCGAACACCACGCGCTTGGCCATCCACAGCGAGTACGCCGCGCCCCAGATCAGTGCCGTTGCAGCCAGCAGACCAATCCAGAAGTTGAATTTCACCGCGCCCAGGATCACCATGAACTCGCCGACGAAGCCGGACGTGGCTGGCAGACCGCAGTTGGCCATCGAGAACAGCACGAAGAAGGCGGCAAATTTCGGCATGCGGTTCACGACGCCGCCGTAGTCGGCGATGTTGCGGGTATGCATGCGGTCATACAGCACGCCGATGCACAGGAACATCGCGCCGGAGATGAAGCCGTGCGAAACCATCTGCACGATACCGCCCTGCACCGAGATGTCGTTGAACATGAAGAAGCCCAGGGTGACGAAGCCCATGTGCGCGATCGACGAATAGGCGACCAGTTTTTTCATGTCGGTTTGCACCAGGGCAACCAGACCGATGTAGATGACGGCGATCAGCGACAAGGCGATCATGAAGCCCGACAGGTAGTGGCTGGCGTCCGGCGTGATCGGCAGCGAAAAACGCAGGAAGCCGTAGGCGCCCAGTTTCAGCATGATGGCGGCCAGCACGGCGGAACCGCCCGTCGGCGCTTCCACGTGGACGTCCGGCAACCACGTGTGGACGGGGAACATCGGCACTTTGACGGCAAACGCCATCAGGAAGGCCAGGAAGATGAAGATCTGTTCATTCATCGTCAGCTTGAACGCGTGCCAGGCCAGGATGTCGAAGGTGCCCGACACATTGCGCAGGTAGATGATGGCAACCAGGGTCAGCAGCGAACCGAAGAAGGTGTACAGGAAGAACTTGAACGACGCGTACACGCGGTTCGAACCGCCCCAGATACCGATGATGATGAACATCGGGATCAGGGTCGCTTCAAAGAAGAAGTAGAACAGCAAGCCGTCCAGCGCGCAGAACACGCCGATCATCAGGCCCGACAGGATCAGGAAGGAGCCCATGTACTGGGCGATGCGCTTCTCGATCACTTGCCAAGCAGAAATAACGACGATGACGGTGATGAAGGCCGTCAGTGGCACGAACCACAGGGACAGGCCGTCGATACCCAGCGAGTACCAGATATTGAAGGTTTCAATCCACGGTGCTTTTTCGACGAATTGCATGCCGTGTGCGGCGTTGTCGAAATGCTGGATCAGCGGCAAGGTGCACAGCATGCTGAGCACGGCGCCAGCCAGCGACAGCCAGCGGGTAAAGCCCGCTTTGCTGTCACGGCCGAGAGCCAGGATCAGGACGCCGCAAATGATCGGCACCCAGATCGACAGACTCAGGTAAGGAGGTAGTGTAGAAATCGTAGACTGCATCATGGTTCTCAGTATTCTTTTATCAGGTCAGCTTACTTAGCGGGCCAGAATGGCAGGAAATAGATCAGGAAGCCCAGCACGCCCAGGATCATCACGAATGCATAGTGATAGATGTAGCCGGTCTGCAACACTCGCGACAGCGAGGACAGCCAGGCGACGACCTTGGCGCTACCGTTGACCAGCAGGCCATCGATCAGCTTCTTGTCACCGAAGTTCCACAGGCCATTACCCAGCAAGCGGGCACCGCCGGCGAACACGACTTCATTGAACTTGTCCATGTAGTACTTGTTGTCCAGCAGGGTGTGGATCGCGTGGAACTTGGCAAAGAACCAGGCCGGCACACGCGGGTTGACCATGTAGCAGTAGTAGGCTGCCACCACGCCGGACAATGCCAGCCAGAACGGTGCCGTCGACAGGCCGTGCAGCGCCATCGCCATTGCGCCGTGGAATTCATGCGACAACTCTTCCATCGCAGGATGGTTTTCGCCGACAAAGATCACGCCCTTGAAGAAATCGCCATGCAGCATCGGGCCGATCGTCAGGTAACCGATGATCAGCGACGGAATCGCCAGCATCACCAGCGGGAACCACACGACGAACGGGGATTCATGCGGCTTCTGGCCAGGTTCCAGACCGTGGTGCGCGTGGTCGTCTTCCTCTTCTTCATGGTGGTCGTCATGTGCGTGGGCATCATGCTTCGCAGCAGGCGCGTGGTGGTCGTCATGACCGTGCGCATGCGCCTGGCCGAAACGTTCCTTGCCGTGGAAGACGAGGAAGTACATGCGGAACGAGTAGAAGGCGGTAACGAACACGCCAGCCAGCACGGCGAACTGGGCAAAGCCAGCGCCCCAGATATGCGTCGCTTCGACGGCTTCGATGATGCTGTCTTTCGAGTAGAAACCGGAGAACAGCGGCGTGCCGATCAGGGCCAGCGAACCGACCAGGGAAGTGATCCAGGTGATCGGCATGTACTTGCGCAAGCCGCCCATGTTGCGGATATCCTGGTCATGGTGCATGCCGATGATGACGGAACCGGCGCCCAGGAACAGCAGTGCCTTGAAGAATGCGTGCGTCATCAGGTGGAACACTGCCACGGAATACGCGGACGAACCGAGCGCCACGGTCATGTAACCGAGCTGCGACAGTGTCGAGTAAGCAACAACGCGCTTGATGTCGTTCTGGATGATGCCCAGGAAGCCCATGAACAGCGCCGTGATGGAGCCGATCACCAGGATGAAGGACAGTGCCGTGTCGGACAGTTCGAACAGCGGCGACATGCGCGAGACCATGAAGATACCGGCCGTCACCATCGTTGCGGCGTGGATCAGTGCCGAAATCGGGGTAGGACCTTCCATCGAGTCAGGCAGCCACACGTGCAGCGGGAACTGCGCCGATTTGCCCATCGCGCCGATGAACAGGCAGATGCAGGCAACGGTCAGCAGGGCCCAGTCGGTGCCTGGCAGGCTCAACAGCGCCAGTTCATCTTTCTTGGCGAACACTTCCTGGTAGTTCATGGTGCCGGCGTAGGCCAGCAGCAGGCCGATGCCCAGGATGAAGCCGAAGTCGCCCACGCGGTTGACGAGGAAAGCCTTCATGTTGGCCACGATGGCCGTCGGACGCTGGTACCAGAAACCGATCAGCAGGTAGGAGACCAGGCCCACGGCTTCCCAACCGAAGAACAGCTGCAGGAAGTTGTTGGCCATGACCAGCATCAACATCGAGAACGTGAACAGCGAGATGTAGGCGAAGAAGCGGTTGTAGCCTTCGTCGTCCTTCATGTAGCCGATCGTGTAGATATGCACCATCAGGGAGACGAAGGTGACCACGCACATCATCATCGCCGACAGCGAATCGATCTGGAAGCCCACTTCCATCTTCAGGGTGCCGATCGTCATCCAGTTATAGATCGTGCCATTGAATGTCGCGCCATCCATCACTGCCAGCAATGTCTGCACGGACAGGATGAACGCAATCAGTACGCCCAGGATCGTCGCGGTATGCGACGTCTTGCGTCCGACCAAATTACCCAGGAACTGGGTGCCAAGCAAGCCTGCAATCGCGGCACCGGCCAGCGGCGCCAGCGGTACGGCAAGAAGGAGGTTAGGGTTGAGGAGTTGCCCCGCCATGATGAACCTTAATCGTTATTATTCGAGAGATCGAGTCTGAAAAACATCAGCCTTTGAGGCTGTCCAGGTCTTCGACGTTGATGGTATCCAGATTACGGAACATCACCACCAGAATAGCCAGACCGATAGCCGACTCAGCGGCGGCAACCGTCAGGATGAAGAAAACGAAGATCTGACCGGCCGCGTCGCCCATGAAATGGGAGAACGCGATGAAATTCATATTCACCGCCAGCAGCATCAATTCGATTGCCATCAGCAATACGATGATGTTCTTGCGGTTCAGGAAAATACCGACGATCGAGATTGCGAACAGGATCGCGCCCAGGACCAGAAAATGTGTGAGCGATAATGTCATGGTGCCTCCTTAACTTCCGGCTCAGCCGCAGGACGCTCGACAACCGCGTCCATCTTGATGATCTTCAGGCGGTCGTTGCGCTTGACGCGCACGGCATCGCCTGGAGCAAAATGCTTGGTGTCCTTGCGTTTGCGCAAAGTCAGTGCGACCGCGGCAACGATGGCCACCAGCAGCACGACGGCGGCGATTTCGAAGGCGAACACATATTTGGTATAGATCAACAGGCCCAGTTCCTTGGTGCCGCCCAGGTTGACGTTCACTGGCGCGATGCTCGGCGCAAAGTTGCGGAAACCGTGCCACAGGACGGCGGCCATTTCCAGCACGATGATCACGCCCACCGTCACGGACAGTGGCAAGTAGCCCCAGAAGCCTTCGCGCATGCGGTCGATATTGATATCGAGCATCATGACCACGAAGAGGAACAGCACCATCACGGCGCCGACGTATACCAATACCAGCACGATGGCCAGGAATTCAGCTTGCAGCAGCATCCAGATGCCCGCTGCCGAGAAGAAGGACAGTACCAGGAACAGTACTGCGTGGACCGGATTACGGGCCGTGATGACGCGCGTCGCTGCCAGAATCAAGATCAGCGCGAAGGCGTAAAACAAAATTGTTTTAAAGTCCATAAAAAACCCAATAGACGTACAGATGAACGAGGGGCGCGCCGCAGCCAGTGGCTGCGGCGCATCCATCAGCGATAAGGTGCGTCGGCGGCGCGCGCAGCGGCGATGTCATTTTCATAACGATCACCTACGGCCAGCAACATCTCTTTCGTGTAATACAAATCCCCGCGTTTCTCGCCGTGGTATTCCAGGATTTGCGTCTCGACGATCGAATCGACCGGGCAGGACTCTTCGCAGAAACCGCAGAAGATGCACTTGGTCAAGTCGATATCGTAACGCGTGGTACGGCGCGAACCGTCGTCACGCTGTTCCGATTCGATCGTGATGGCCATCGCCGGGCAAACCGCTTCGCACAGTTTGCAGGCGATGCAACGTTCCTCGCCGTTCGGGTAGCGGCGCAGCGCGTGCAAGCCACGGAAACGCGGCGAGATCGGTGTCTTCTCTTCCGGGAATTGCACCGTGATCTTGCGCGAAAACATGTACTTGCCTGTCAGCGCCATGCCCTTGATCAGCTCGCCTAACAAGAGGCTGCTGAAGAAATCTTTTACCTTATCCATTCGTATGCACTCTCTTACTTCCAAATATTCCAGGATGTCTGCATCCAGGCAGCGACGAAGACCAGGTAGACCAGCGTCAACGGGATAAACACTTTCCAGCCGAGGCGCATGATCTGGTCATAACGGTAGCGTGGGAAAGTACCGCGTACCCAGATAAACACCGACACGATGAAGAAGGTCTTGGCGAACAGCCAGAAGAAGCCGCCGAAACCACCCCAGAACTCAAGGAAAGCAAATGGTGCGGACCAGCCACCGAGGAACATGATCGAAGCCAGGGCGCCGATCAGGATCATGTTGGCGTATTCGGCCAGCATGAACATGGCGTAGGCCATGCCCGAATATTCAACCATGTGGCCGGCCACGATTTCCGACTCGCCTTCGACGACGTCGAACGGGTGGCGGTTGGCTTCAGCCAGGCCCGACACCAGGTAGATGACGAACATCGGCAGCAGCGGCAGCCAGTTCCACGACATGAAATTGACGCCCTTGTCGGCGAAGAAGCCGATTTGCTGGCCGCCGACGATGTCGATGAAGTTCAGGCTGCCCGAGACCATCAGCACGATGACCATCACGAAGCCCATCGGGATTTCATACGAAATCATCTGTGCCGAAGCGCGCATGGCGCCCATGAACGAGTACTTCGAGTTCGAAGCCCAGCCGGCGATGATGATGCCGTAGACTTCCATCGAGGTAATTGCCAGCAGCATCAGCAAGCCGGCGTTGACGTTGGCCAGCACGGCTTGCGGACCGAACGGCACGACCGACCAGGCGGCCAGGGCCGGCATGATGGTCATGATCGGGCCGATCACGAACAGGCCCTTGGCGGCCTTGGACGGGATGATGATCTCTTTGAACAAGAGTTTCAGCGCATCGGCGATCGGTTGCAGCAAGCCCAAGGGGCCGACGCGGTTCGGGCCGACGCGGATCTGGATCCAGCCGATCAGTTTGCGTTCCCACAAGGTCAGGTAGGCAACCAGGCCCATCAGCGGCAACAGCACGCACAGGATCTTGATCAGGGTCCAGAAGAACGGCCACGAGCCGCCCAGCAGATCCTGGCCGCTGCTGTTGATGACGTTTACAAATTCAGGCAGAGCCATCAGATTTTCCCCTCTGCTGTTTCAACTGTGATGTCACCGAACATGCCGCCCAGGCTGGCCGTCGAGGCATGCGCCGCCGACACTTTGACCACATTGGCTGGCAGGCCGGCATGAAGTGCCGCCACCAGGATGGCGCTGCCGGAGCCTTGCGCCACTTTGACCTTGTCGCCTGCCTTGATGCCCAGCTTTTCAGCCAATGCCGGCGACAGGTGCGCTTGCGGCGCGGCGCCGTCGACCGTGCGTTGCAACGGTTCGGAGCGGCGTACCAGCGCGTCGGCGAAGTAGATCGGCACGTCGGCGATGCGTTGCAGCGCTGGCGAAGCCGGTGCGTAGCTTGCCGCTTCCGGTGCGTTTTTCGCGATATTGTTCAGCTGTGCCGACAGATCGGTCACGCCGGCGCCGAACGCTTCGTCGCGGATCGCTTCGGAGGTGTCGTAGTCGAAACCGGCCAGGCCCAGGATGTTGCCCAGGACGCGCAGCACTTTCCAGGCTGGACGGGTTTCCGCCAGCGGTTTCACGGTGCCGTTGAAGCTTTGCGCGCGGCCTTCGCAGTTGACGAAAGTACCCGAAGTTTCAGCAAATGGCGAAATCGGCAGCAAGACGTCGGCGTAATCCATGCCGTGCTTGAAGGCGGACATCGCCACGACCATATCGGCGCCATCGAGGGCGGCGCGGGCCGCCTGCGGATTGGCGGCATCGAGTTCCGGCTCGGCGTGCAGCAGCACGTAAGCTTTCTTCGGAGCAGCAAAGGCGGCTTGCACGTTGGCGCGCGGCTTGGCGACCAGGTGCGCGCCTACCGTGTTGGCCGCTTCCGTCAGGTAACCGAGCTTGGCGCCCGTTTGTTCGGCGATCCATTGCGCGGCAGCATGCAGTTGCGACGCTTGCGGGTGTTGCGTTGCGGCATTACCCAGCAGCACGGCGCCGTGGTCGCCGGCCATCAGGCTGGCGGCAATCGCGACGGCCACGTCCGAAGCGGTGACCGCTTCGTAACCGGCTGGCGCGGCGATTTCTTTCGCTTTAGCAACAGCGACGACCACTTCCGACAAGGCTGCCAGCCAATCGCTTGGCGCGACGATCATCTTGTTGGCGATGGTGATCAGTTGATCATCGTCGGACGCGTGCAGGATCGACAGCTTGGCGCCGCCCTTGACGGACGCGCGCAAACGCGTGGCCAGCAATGGGTGATCCTTGCGCAGGAACGAGCCGATGACGAAGGCGCGCTTGATCTGGCCAAATTCGCTGATCGGCATACCCAGCCATGGTTTCACGCTGGCGTCCAGCGCGAAGTCGGTCTGGCGCAGGCGGAAGTCGACGTTCTCGGAACCGAGGCCGTGGGCGATTTTTTGCAGCAGGACCAGCTCTTCGACGGTCGAATGCGGGGTGGCCAGCGCGGCGATGGCGTCAGCGCCATGCTCGTGCTTGATATTTTTCAAACCGTGCGCCACGTATTCCAGCGCGGTCTGCCAATCGACTTCTTTCCACTCGTTGCCTTGTTTCAGCATCGGGGACGTCAGGCGTTCGGCGCTGTCCAGCGCTTCGTACGAGAAACGGTCCTTGTCCGAGATCCAGCACTCGTTGACGGCTTCGTTTTCCAGCGGCAATACGCGCTTGACCTTGCCAGCTTTCACTTGCACGATCAGGTTCGAACCGAGGCCGTCATGCGGGCTGACCGATTTGCGGCGCGACAATTCCCACGTACGGGCGCTGTAGCGGAACGGCTTCGAGGTCAGTGCGCCGACCGGGCACAGGTCGATCATGTTGCCCGACAGTTCGGAGTCGACCGACTGGCCGACGAAGGACACGATTTCCGAGTGTTCGCCGCGGCCGATCATGCCCAGCTCCATCACGCCGGCCACTTCCTGGCCAAAGCGTACGCAGCGGGTGCACTGGATGCAGCGCGACATTTCTTGCATGGAAACCAGCGGACCGGCTTCCTTCGGCGTGACGACGCGCTTGTCTTCCTTGTAGCGCGATTCGCTCTTGCCGTAACCCACTGCCAAGTCTTGCAACTGGCACTCGCCGCCCTGATCGCAGATAGGGCAATCGAGCGGGTGGTTAATCAGCAAGAATTCCATGACCGACTTTTGCGCCTGCACAGCTTTATCGCTGGCGGAGCGCACGATCATGCCGGCACTGACCGGGGTCGCGCAAGCGGGCAAAGGCTTCGGCGCCTTTTCCACTTCGACCAGGCACATGCGGCAGTTCGCTGCGATCGACAATTTCTTGTGATAGCAGAAGTGCGGAATGTAGGTTCCCAATTTGTTGGCGGCGTCCATCACCATGCTACCAGCAGGGACTTCGACTTTTTTGCCGTCTATTTCGATTTCAACCATGGTGATCGTTACCTGACGCAGCTTAGATATATGCGGGCACTAAGCAATGCTTGTGCTCGATATGATATTCAAATTCTTCACGGAAATTCTTAATGAAGGCCCGTACCGGCATGGCAGCCGCATCGCCCAGCGCGCAAATGGTGCGGCCCTGGATGTTGTCGGCGATCGAGTTGAGCATGTCCAGGTCGTCTGCACGACCCTGCCCCTGCTCGATGCGGTGCACCATGCGGTACATCCAGCCTGTGCCTTCACGGCAAGGCGTACACTGGCCGCACGATTCTTCAAAGTAGAAGTAGGACAGGCGTTCCAGCGCCTTTACCATGCAGCGTGTTTCGTCCATCACGATGACGGCGCCCGAACCCAACATCGAACCGGCTTTCGCGATCGAGTCGTAGTCCAGGTCGGTCTGCATCATGATGTCGCCGCGAATCACCGGCGCGGACGAGCCGCCAGGAATCACGGCCTTGATCTTTTTGCCACCGCGCATGCCGCCTGCCAGTTCCAGCAGGGTCGCAAACGGGGTGCCGAGCGGCACTTCGTAGTTGCCCGGTTTTTCCACGTCGCCCGAGATCGAGAAGATCTTCGAACCGCCGTTGTTCGGCTTGCCCATCGCCAGGTATTTCTCTGGGCCAATGTTCAGCACGAAAGGCACGGCCGCGAAGGTTTCCGTGTTGTTGATCGTCGTCGGCTTGCCGTACAGGCCAAACGAGGCGGGGAAAGGCGGCTTGAAGCGCGGCTGGCCTTTCTTGCCTTCCAAGGATTCGAGCAGGGCCGTTTCTTCGCCGCAGATGTAGGCGCCATAACCATGGTGCGCGTGCAACTGGAACGAGAACTCGCTGCCCATGATCTTGTCGCCGAGGAAACCGGCGGCGCGCGCCTCTTCCAGCGCTTCTTCGAAACGCAGGTATTCCTGGAAGATTTCACCGTGGATATAGTTATAACCGACGGTGATGCCCATCGCATAAGCGCCAATGGCCATGCCTTCGATCAGGGCATGGGGATTGTAACGAATGATGTCGCGGTCCTTGAAAGTGCCCGGTTCGCCTTCATCTGTATTGCAGACGAGGTATTTCTGGCCCGGGAACTGGCGCGGCATGAAGCTCCACTTCAGGCCCGTAGGGAAACCCGCGCCGCCACGGCCGCGCAAGGACGAAGCCTTGAGGTCGGCGATGATCTGTTCCGGCGTGATTTTCTCTTCCAGGATACGCCGCAGGGCGCTATAGCCGCCGCGGTTCACATAATCTTGCAAATGCCAGTTCTTGCCATCCAGATCCTTCAGGATCAATGGATCGATATGGCGGTTGTGGAGTGACGTCATTTCTTGAGTTCCTCCAGCATGGCGTCGATTTTCTCGTTCGACATCCAGCTGCACATGGTTTTATTACTGACCAGCAAGACAGGCGCATCGCCGCAAGCACCCATGCACTCGCCTTCAACCAGGGTGAACTGGCCGTCTGCGGTGGTTTCGCGGAAATCGATACCCAGTTTCTGCTTCAGGTACTCTGCAGCGCGCACGCCGCCCGACAGGGCGCATGGCAGGTTGGTGCACACGGTGATCTTGTGCTTGCCCACGGGCTTGACGTTGTACATATTGTAGAACGTGGCCACTTCCTGCACGGCAATCGCCGGCATGCCGATGTAGTCGGCCAGTTCCTTCATGGTTTCCGGCGCCAGCCAGCCCAGTTCATCCTGGGCATGGGCCAGCGCGGCCATGACGGCCGACTGACGCTGGTCGGCCGGGTACTTGGCCAGCTCGCGGTCAATTTTCTTATAGCATTGCTCTGATAACAACATACTTTTTGCCTCTTAGCGGTCAATACTGCCGAACACGATATCTTGCGTCCCGATGATGGTCACGGCGTCGGCAAGCATGTGCCCACGCGCCATCTCGTCGAGCGACTGCAAGTGGGCGTAGTCTGGCGCGCGCAGTTTCATGCGGTACGGCTTGTTGGCGCCATCGGACACCAGGTACACGCCGAACTCGCCCTTCGGATGTTCCACGGCGCTGTAGGCCTCGCCTGGCGGCACGTGAAAACCTTCCGTGAACAGCTTGAAGTGGTGAATCAGCGATTCCATGTTGGTCTTCATGTCGACGCGGCCCGGAGGCGCCACCTTGCGGTTGCTGGTCATGACAGGACCTTCATTGTTGCGCAGCCACTCCACGCATTGCTTGATGATGCGGTTCGACTGGCGCAGCTCTTCCACGCGAACCAGGTAGCGGTCGTAGCAATCGCCGTTGGTGCCGATAGGAATGTCGAAATCCATCAGGTCGTACACTTCGTACGGCTGTTTCTTGCGCAAATCCCACTGCACGCCCGAGCCGCGCAGCATGGCGCCCGTAAAGCCCATGGCCAGCGCATCTTCCGGCGAGACCACGCCGATGCCGACGGTACGCTGTTTCCAGATACGGTTGTCGGTCAGCAATGTTTCGTACTCGTCCACCGAGTTCGGGAAGCGGCGCGCGAAGTCCTCAATGAAGTCCAGCAGGGAACCCTGGCGGTTTTCGTTCAGCTTGGAAATCGCCTTGGCGTTGCGGATGATCGAGGCCTTGTGCTGCGGCATTGCATCCGGCAAGTCGCGGTACACGCCGCCCGGACGGTAGTAGGCCGCGTGCATGCGCGCGCCCGACACTGCCTCGTAGGCGTCGAACAAGTCTTCGCGGTCGCGGAAGCAATACAGGAACGGGCCCATGGCGCCGACGTCCAGCGCGTGGGTGCCGAGCCACATCAGGTGATTCAGGATGCGCGTCATCTCGTCGAACATGACGCGGATGTATTGCGCGCGCAGCGGCACTTCCAGGCCCAGCATCTTTTCGATGGCCATCACGTACGCATGTTCATTGCACATCATCGACACATAGTCGAGACGGTCCATGTACGGCACGGATTGCAGGTAGGTCTTCTGTTCGGCCAGCTTTTCGGTGGCGCGGTGCAGCAGGCCGATATGCGGGTCGGCGCGCTGGATGACTTCGCCATCCATCTCCAGCACCAGGCGCAGCACACCGTGCGCGGCCGGATGCTGTGGCCCAAAGTTCAGGGTGTAGTTCTTAATCTCAGCCATTATTTCATCCCGTAATGTTCTTCGCGGATCACGCGCGGCACGTTTTCCCGCGGCTCGATCGTCACGGGCTGGTAAATCACGCGCTTTTGTTCCGGATCGTAACGCATCTCGACATAGCCGGAGACGGGGAAATCCTTGCGGAACGGATGGCCGATGAAACCGTAATCGGTCAGCAGGCGGCGCAAGTCGTTGTGGCCTTCGAAGAGGATGCCCAGCAGGTCGAACGCTTCGCGCTCGTACCAGTTGACGGCGCGCCAGATGCCGACCACGGAGGGCAGCAGCGGCATGTCGTCGTCCGGCGCAAACACGCGCACGCGCACGCGCCAGTTGTGCTTGACCGACAGCAAGTGCGAAACGGCCGCGAAACGCAGGCCATCCCAGCTGCCATCGCCATAGGTCGAGTAGTCGACGCCGCACAGGTCGAGCAATTGCTCGAAATGCAGGGTCGGATCGTCGCGCAGGGTCTGCATCACGGCCAGGTAGTCCTCAGCCTTGACGACCAGGGTGACTTCGCCCAGCGCAACCGTCGTGCTAACGCGATCGCCCAGGGCAGTGCCGAGGGCGTTTTGCAATACTTCTAAATGTGTTGTCATAATCTGAAGCGGCCCGGTTAGCGTGCGATCGTGCTGGTACGCTTGATCTTGTTCTGCAACTGCATGATGCCGTACAGCAAGGCTTCAGCGGTCGGAGGACAGCCAGGCACATACACGTCGACGGGCACGATGCGGTCGCAGCCGCGCACCACGGAATAGGAGTAATGGTAGTACCCGCCGCCATTGGCGCAGGAACCCATCGAGATGACCCAGCGTGGCTCTGCCATCTGGTCGTAGACCTTGCGCAGGGCCGGCGCCATCTTGTTGCACAGGGTACCGGCAACGATCATGACGTCGGACTGACGCGGCGACGGACGGAACACGACGCCGAAACGGTCCATATCGTAGCGGGCTGCGCCCACATGCATCATTTCGACCGCACAGCAGGCCAGACCGAACGTCATCGGGAACATAGACCCGGTGCGCGCCCAGTTGATCAGCTTGTCGGCCGAGGTGGTGATGAAACCTTCGCTTAATACGCCTTCAATAGCCATGGCTTATTCCCAGTCAAGGGCACCTTTCTTCCAAATGTACCAAAATCCGACCACGAATTCAGCGATGAACACCATCATCGTGACGAAACCGGCCCAGCCCAGGTCGCGCATTGCAACGCCCCATGGGAAAAAGAATGCCGTTTCCAGATCGAACAAAATAAACAGGATTGCGACCAGATAGTAGCGCACATCGAATTTCATGCGCGCGTCTTCGAATGCTTCAAAGCCACATTCGTACGGGGAGAGTTTTGCTGCGTCAGGCTTGTTAGGGCCTAACAGGCGCCCCAGGAGCTGGGGAGCGATACCGACACCGAGGCCGATAATAATGAACAGCAGGACGGGGAAGTAATTTTCGAGGTTCACGATTGATGAGCTTATATTGAACGATCGGTTAAATGAGGACGCTGCGATCATTTGCAGCGTATCTAACGCACGACCCCAATCAAAGCTAAGACCAGGATCGAACGACACATCCTCGTAAAAAAAGCCAGCAACTTTGTACGAGCCATGGCTCGTGCGCCGTTGCTGGCTTCTGATTTCTGGTGCCGACGACGAGACTCGAACTCGTACAGCTTGCGCCACTACCCCCTCAAGATAGCGTGTCTACCAATTTCACCACGTCGGCGGTAAGGCCCGTATTCTACTCTGCTTTGCCGCTAAAGTTAATGCACAAATGCATCAAAACACAGATAAAAACGATAAATTTTTACATCTTCCAGCGCGTCACGATTTTTTCCTGCCGCACTGCTAAAACATTGAGCAATAATCCGCCCGTAATGAGAATTACTCTCGATGAGGTATCGAGATACTACTCGGTGACACTGAATTACTTGGGAATCGCGCCTGCCGGGGTACTGGCAACCGGTGCCGCTGCTGCGGGAGCGCTGGCGGCCGGTGCCGCAGGCACCGTCGTCGGGATCGCGCCCGCGCCGGTGACCGGCACTGGCTTGACAACCTTGTCCATCACGCCGCCGCCCACCGTGGTGGCGCGCTGATTAGCCATCAGCGACAGGGCCAGCGTGGCGCCAAAAAAGATCGCGGCGGCAACGCCCGTCGATTTCGACATGAAGTTCGACGAACCCGTCGCACCGAACAGGCTGCCCGAGGCGCCCGAACCAAACGCGGCGCCCATGTCGGCGCCCTTGCCGTGCTGCAGCAACACCAGCGCGATAATCGACAATGCCGAAATAACCTGTACTACCACTACCAGATTGAACATCATGTTCATTGCAATTCCATTCTTAGTTTAAAGTAATTCAATCAGCGGCGTGAATAATCGCCAGGAAATCCACCGCCTTCAATGCTGCTCCACCGATCAGACCGCCATCGATATCCGGCATCGCCATCAATTCTTTTGCGTTCTCCGGCTTCATGCTGCCGCCGTACAGGATCTGCACGCCGGCGGCCGCTACCGCATTCTTTTCTGCCAGCTGGGCACGCAATACCTGATGCACGTCCTGCGCCATTTGCGGCGTGGCCGTCTTGCCCGTGCCGATGGCCCAGACCGGCTCGTAGGCCAGCACCAGTTTCGCCACGTCGCCGGCGGAAATGGCCGCCAGCACGGCGCCCAGCTGCTGCTCTACCACGGCATTGGTCTGGCCCGCTTCGCGCTGCGCCAGCGTCTCGCCGATGCAGACGATAGGCGTGATGCCTGCCGCCAGCGCGGCAACCGTCTTGGCCGCCACCTGCGCATCGCTCTCGCCATGGTAGGCGCGGCGCTCGGAATGCCCGATCACCACATAGCTGCAGCCAAAATCCTGCAGCATGGCGACCGAGATTTCGCCCGTGTAGGCGCCGCTGGCATGCGCGGAGACATCCTGCGCACCCCAGCCAAGGACCGTGCCTGCCAATTGCGCCTGGCACTGCGCCAGATACGGCGCGGGCACGCAGACGGCGCTGGCGGCGCCAGAGGCGGTCAAGCCAGCAACTATTTCAGACAATAACACCGCGTTCGAGGTGCGACTGCCGTTCATTTTCCAATTTCCGACGACGAGTTTGCGACGCATAGTAGCCTAAATTCTTAATAACCCGTCATTCTAACTCCGGCACCGATGCCGGTCAAACAGGCAGTGCCCCGTTTCAGGCAACTTGCAACATGATCTTGCCCACGTGCGTGCTCGCTTCCATTAAGGCATGCGCCTCGTTGGCTTTTTCCAGCGGGAAAGTTTGATGGATCACGGGCTTGATCTTGCCCGCCTCGATCAGCGGCCAGACGGTCGTGCGCAGGTGGTGCGCGATGGCCGCCTTGAAGGCGACGGAACGGGGACGCAAGGTGGAACCTGTCACCGTCAGGCGGCGGCGCAGCAAGGCACCCAGGTCCAGCTCCGCCCTGGTGCCGCCCTGCACGGCGATCAGGCCGATGCGGCCATCGTCGGCCAGGCAGGCAATCTCGCGCGGCAGGTAGTCGCCGCCCACCATGTCGAGGATGACGTCGACGCCTTTGCCGGCGGTCAATTCCTTGACGACGGCCACGAAATCTTCCGTGCGGTAATTGATGCCCCGTTCGGCGCCCAGCGCCTCGCAGGCGCGCGCCTTCTCGTCGCTGCCCGCCGTGGCGAACACGCGGTGGCCGAGCGCGGCCGCCAGTTGAATGGCCGCCACGCCGATGCCGGACGTGCCGCCCTGCACCAATAACGTTTCGCCATCGGCCAGCGCGCAGCGGTCGAAGACATTGCTCCAGACGGTAAAGAAGTTCTCGGGCAGGGATGCGCCTTCCAGCGCCGTCAAGCCTGCCGGCAAGGGCAGGCATTGGCCGCTCGGGGCCGCGCAGTATTCGGCATAGCCGCCGCCCTGCACCAGCGCGCAGACCAGGTCGCCCTTCTTGAATGTCGTGTTGCTGAAGTCGCCATCGACGACTTCGCCCGCCACTTCCAGGCCAGGCAAGTCCGAGGCGCCGGCGGGCGGCGCATATTTGCCCAGGCGCTGCAGCACGTCGGGACGGTTGATGCCGGCCGCGTGCACCTTGATCAGCAGTTCGCCCGCTTTAAATTGCGGCATGGGACGTTCGGCGATCTGCAAAACGTCGGCGGGACCTGGCTGGCTGATGGCAACTGCACGCATGGCGGGACTCTTTCAAGGGAAAACGGCGATTGTACGCCAAGCCGCCCTCCCCTGCAGACCACCGCCCCTCTTAACCGGCGCCCGTCTTCGACTGGCGCGGCAAGGGCGTGCCCGGCTTCCATTTCGCCGACAGGGCCTGCCCTTCCTCGACTTGCTCATGCGTCATCTTGCGCACGACGGCGGCGCGCTGGTCGGCCGCATTCGCGTTGCCATTCGCGGCCGCCAGGTTCCACAGCATGTAGGCGATGACGTTATCCTGCTGCACGCCGCCCATGTGGTAGCGGTACATCAGGCCCAGCACCTGTTGCGCCTCGGCATGATTCTGCTCGGCCGCCTTGCGGAACCAGCTGACGGCCTGCTTGTGGTCTTGCAGCACGGCGTTGCCCGTGTAATACATGGCGCCCACCACGTACTGGGCGTCGGCCTTGCCCTGCTCGGCCGCCTTGCGGTGCCAGAACATCGCTTGCTTGTAATCCTGCGGCAAGCCACGCCCCATGTAATACATCAAGCCCAGCAAATGCTGGGCATCGGCGTTGCCGGTCTTAGCAAGGGGCAATATTTCCTTGTAAGCCAGCGCGTAATTCTTGTTGTTGTAGGCGCTGGCGCCTTCGACGAAGCCGGCCCGCGCGGGCAGCTGTATCGTCAACAGCATGAGTAATGTAATGATCAGTTTTTTCATCGGAATGGGATGTGGTCTCACTGCTTTTTCTTATCCAGTCCAAGGACAGCTAGGCCTGGCTGCGCTTGCTTACTTCCAGCTCACCTTGCCCAGGCCCTCGACGCTGACGTCGCGGTTGGCCGGCTTGCCGTACACCACCACCGAACCGAGTCCGCTCAGGTTCAGCTTGGCATTCGTATGGGCATTCACCGTGGCGTTGCCCAGGCCGCTCAATTCCAGGTTGACGGCATCCGCTTCGAACTGCTGCGCATTCAGGCTGCCCAGGCCGCCCAGGCTGGCTTTCAGCATGCGTCCGCGTCCGCCCAGCACCACCGAGCCGGCGCCCTGCAAGTCCAGCTCGGCCCGCTCATTGTTGCCGATCCATATCTGCATGCTGCCCACGCCGCCCAGGCTGGCATTGAGCTTGCGGTAGTCGCCCACCAGCTTGATGCTGCCTGCCCCCTCCAGCGACAGGGTCAGTTCCTCGCCCTTGAAGCCCGTGATGTCCGTGCTGCCGAAGCCTTCCGAACTCAGTTCGCGCAAGTTCGGCAAGACCAGGTCGGCGCGGATCGACGAAGGGCCGATCTTGAAGCCGCGCACTTCCGTCTCGATGTGCAGGGTGTCGCCGCTTTGCGCCGTGCTGACATCGGCGATGTAGCGCTTGTCGGCCGTGATGCTCAGCGAAGGCACGTTGCCCTGGCGAATGCGCACTTCCATCACGCCATCGAGCTTGACCCTCACCACGCGGGCGTCGACGCTGCGCATTTCCAGCAAGCGGGTCTCGGCGGCCGCGCCGCGCACGAACCCCAGTGTGACCAGCAACAACAGCGCCAGTTCCAGTGTCTTTTTCATGTAGTGCATCCTCGGTATCTTGTTTTTATGTATTGCGGCGCCCGCGTCGGGCGGCCGGCATTGCATCGCGCCTTGCACTCTAGCAGCGCGGAAAATGACTGGCAATGACTTTGACGCCTGACAAAACCGTAGCGAGCGGCAGTGAGTTGTGGCCGAGAAGCGGAACTGTGCGAATGCACAGTGAGCATCGGAAGCCGCAAATCGCGACGCGCAGTAGGTTTTGATGGGTGTCTTATGCGAAACGGGCTTTTTCGGCGGCAGTCAGGCGCTTGGCCTTGACCACCACCACTTGCATGGCAGCCTTGTTTGCTGGCGCAGCCACGGTGGCCGTGGAACTGGCCACTTGCAGGGCCGGGGCGGCCGGAGCGATGGCGTAGCAGCTGGCGCCGAACAGGATGGCGGCGGCAACGGCAATGATTTCCATGTTTTTAGCGACGTTCATGTTGTTCTCCTCGGGTGTCTGGCAGTGGGCTTGCGGTATGGTGTCACTATAGCCATACCGCCCCCGGCAGACACGCCGATTGCGACGAACTGCGCTTTTGGCAGGCTGGCCTGACAAAAACGCGGATGAACGTGCGGATCGCTACGCGTGCAGCTTAAAACTCTTCCCACTCGTCGGCGCCGGACTTGGCCGCCTTGACGGGTTTGACTGGCGATAGCGCTGGCGACAGCGCGCGGGCCGGCGCGCGCGGCGCTGATGCAGCCGGCTTCGCCTTGAGGCGCGTCACGGGCGCGGACGCCGCGGCAGGGCCCGCATCACCGAGGCGGAACATGCCGACGGCTTGCGCCAGGTCAACGGCCTGCTCCTGCAGACTCTCCGCGGCGGCGGCCGCCTGCTCGACGAGGGCGGCGTTCTGCTGCGTCATGGTATCCATGTGCGTGACGGCCGTATTGATCTCGCCGATGCCGGCGCTCTGTTCGCGGCTGGCCACCGTGATCTCGCTCATGATGGTGGTCAATTGCTGCACCGACGCCACCACCTGATCCATGGTCTGGCCCGCTTCATCGACGAGGCGGCCGCCCGCATCGACTTTTTCCACCGAATCGCCGATCAATTCCTTGATTTCCTTCGCTGCGCCAGCGGAGCGTTGCGCCAGGTTGCGCACTTCGGAGGCCACGACGGCAAAGCCCCTGCCCTGCTCGCCCGCGCGCGCCGCCTCGACAGCCGCGTTCAGGGCCAGGATATTCGTCTGGAAAGCGATGCCATCGATCACGCCGATGATGTCGACGATCTTGCGCGAGCTTTCCTGGATGCCGGCCATGGTGCCCACCACTTGCTGCACCACGCGGCCGCCCTTGGCCGCCACTTCCGAGGCGGACACGGCCAGCTCGTTGGCCGCATGCGCGTTTTCCGCATTCTGCTTCACCGTCGAGGTCAGCTCATCCATCGAACTGGCCGTTTCTTCCAGCGCGCCCGCCTGCGCTTCCGTGCGCGAGGACAGGTCGGCATTGCCGGCGGCAATATCGGCCGATTCGCTGCGCACCAGGGTGCTGATGCTGCGGATCTGCACCAGCACGGTAGCGATCTTTTCGACGAACAAATTGAACGCCTTGGCGATCTGCGCCAGCTCGTCCGAACCATCCGCATCGAGTCGGCTGGTCAGGTCGCCGTCGCCCGTGGCAATCGCTTCCATGGCATCGCGCACCAGGCCCAGGCGGCGCAAGGCGCGCGCCACCAGTACGCTCAAGACCGTGGCGGCCAGGGCCAGCACCAGCAAGGCCGTCAGGGCCGAGGCGCGCAGCATGGAACTCAAGGCTTGCGTGGCTTCCGCCCGATCCAGCACGGTGGCCAGCAGCCAGTCGCTGCCCGGCACTTTGCTTACATGCAAGATACCGTCACGTCCGTCCAGGCGGATGGCGGCGCCGTCGCCGCTCTTTTCAATATCGGCCAGCGCCTGCGCGCTCAGGCCCGGGTCCAGCTCGGCCAGCGGCTTCAAGGTCAGCTTGCCGTCCGGGTGGGCGATGATCTTGCCGCCGCCATCGACGAGAAAGCCGTAGCTGGCCGGCGTCGGCTTGATCGACGCGACGTTTTGCACCACGGCATCCATCATCACGTCGGCCGCCATCACGCCCGTCACGCTGCCCTTGCCGCCCAGCGGCTCGGCAAACGTCACCACCAGCTTGCCCGTGCTAGCGCCGATATACGGCGCAGTGATGATGGGGCCGCCCGTCTCGGACGCCAGCTTGTACCAGGGCCGCGCCGTGGGATCGTAGTCGGCGGCGCGCTTGCGCTCCTGCGAGAAGACGGCATGCTTGTCGGCAAAGCCGATGTACGCCATGTCGAAGGTGCCCGCCTGCTCGGCCGCCTTCAGGGCCGGCAGCGGATCGGCCGCCGTGGCGCCCTGCTTGAGCGAGCCTACGACGGCTTGCTTGGAACGCAGCCATTCGGCAATGGCCGTGGCATGGCTGTGCGACAACTGCAGCATCTGCGTGTCGAGCGCGGCCAGGGTGCTGGCGCGCGTGGTAAAGAAATTGGCGATGGCGACGGCCAGCATGGCCAGCACGACGATGGAAACGGCGATGGCGATCAGCCGCGCCTTAAGGGAGGACAACATGGTGCATCCAATAAAAAAAGAGGAAATCGGGAGGGATGCGCCATGGTCGGGGAATAAGATTTTGTCGTCAAGCAATACCGACTCTCAATTACCCATAAACAACAATTGATACCTTATATTAACTTCATGTTGACGATATATTCACTATATCTCGCCCCGCAGCTTGCGCAAGGCGGGCGATTCGCCGCCCGTCGCTTCGATGCGGAAGCGGGCAAACGCCTGCTCCAGCTCGGGATACCGGCGCAAGCCGCCTTCCGTAAAATAGCGCCCGCCCGGGATATCGCCCCACGGCAGGGGCGCGGTCAAGGCGCCGCTGCCCGCCAACGCCAGCAGCGGCTCGAGCGCGCTGCGCAGGTCGGCCACTTCCCCATCGGCGGGCGCCAGGCGCGCCAGCAATTGCCCCAGTTCGGCGGCGCTGGCTTGCAAGCGCTGTTGATCCATCATGTCTCCTCAATTCTTGATCGTGCCGATCAGCACGGGTGCCGACCACAGACTACGGTTGGGCAATAAATACTGCTGCGCCCCACCCTTGCGCCGCACCAGCCCGCCCAGTTCCTGCGTGGGCGCCACCTGGCTGACGAACACGTTGACGGTACCCTTGGGCATGATTTGATACACATCATACAGCGGCGCCTCGCTCTTCAAGGGCAAGCCGAAACAGTCGGCCAGGGTGGCGCACTGGCCCGAGGCCTGCTGCAATTGCGCGCTGGTGGTGAAATACGGCGAATACGGCGACACATTCTGGCCATGCGGCACGATTTTTACCAAGGCGGCCGACATGGCTTGCAAGTCCGGCACGGTGCTGCCGGAAGCAAGCTGTTCTACGGCCCGCGCATAGATGGTGTCGGCCGACGCGGCAGGATCGGCGGCGCGCAGTTCGCGCAGGAATTGCCGCCCTGGTCCGCTCTCGAGGTAGGCATCGATCGCATCCCGCGGCAAGCCCGCCGTCCTGAAGGTGCTGAGGTCATTGATTTCGCGCGCATGCACGGCGCGCAAGGCATCGAGGTCTTGCGCCGGCATGGACGCGGACGCGGCGGCGATGGGAATGGGCAGCGGCACCGGCGTGGGTGCGTTGTCCAGCTGTGCCCGGACACCGGGCGCGACGGCAAACAGAAAGGCGGCGGCCAGCCCGCAGAATGTGCGCATGCTGCATCTCCTTGGAAGACTCGTTCAGGGGTGGATCCCCCCTTGAATCTACAAGGCGCAAAACCGGCCAATGCGACCTGCATCAAGGCCGGTGCACGCGTCGGCACACAGCTTCGATGCAGCGCAAACGATGCGCATAAAAAAACCGCCAGGGCTTGCGCGCCGGCGGTTTTTGAGCATGCGGCGAAAGCCGCACTCAGGCTAACTTAGACGAACTTAAGCGGCTGGCGCTTCGTTGCCTTCGGCAGCTTTCATCGACAGCTTCAGGCGGCCGCGGTCGTCCGTCTCCAGAACCTTGACGCGCACCAGCTGGCCTTCTTTCAGGTAGTCGGCCACGGCGTTGACGCGCTCGTTGGCGATCTGCGAGATGTGCAGCAAGCCGTCCTTGCCTGGCATGACTTGCACGATGGCGCCGAAGTCCAGCAGTTTCAGCACGGTGCCTTCGTAGGTCTTGCCCACTTCGACGGATGCCGTCAGTTCTTCGATGCGGCGCTTGGCTTCCTGGCCGGCGGCAGCGTCGACGGAAGCGATGGTGACCACGCCTTCGTCGCTGATGTCGATCTGGGTGCCCGTCTCTTCGGTCAGCGCGCGGATCACGGCGCCGCCCTTGCCGATCACGTCACGGATTTTTTCCGGGTTGATCTTGATGGTGATCAGACGCGGTGCGAAATCGGACAGTTCGGTTTTGACGTGCGGCATGGCTTTTTGCATTTCGCCCAGGATGTGCTCGCGGCCTTCCTTGGCTTGCGCCAGCGCCACTTGCATGATTTCCTTGGTGATGCCCATGATCTTGATGTCCATCTGCAGCGCCGTGATACCGTTGCGGGTACCGGCTACCTTGAAGTCCATGTCGCCCAGGTGATCTTCGTCGCCCAGGATGTCGGACAGCACGGCAAACTTGCCGCCTTCCTTGATCAGGCCCATGGCGATACCGGCCACGTGTTCTTTCATCGGCACGCCGGCGTCCATCAGTGCCAGGCAGCCGCCGCAGACAGATGCCATCGACGAGGAACCGTTCGATTCCGTGATTTCCGATACCAGGCGCACCGAGTAGCTGAACTCTTCGGCGGCTGGCAGGGCGGCGATCAGCGCGCGCTTGGCCAGGCGGCCGTGGCCGATTTCGCGGCGCTTCGGCGTACCGACACGGCCCGTTTCGCCCGTGGCGAACGGAGGCATGTTGTAATGCAGCATGAACGAATCCGTGAATTCGCCCATCAGCGCATCGATCTTCTGGCTGTCGCGGGCGGTGCCCAAAGTTGCCACGACCAGCGCTTGCGTTTCGCCGCGCGTGAACAGGGCCGAACCGTGGGTGCGTGGCAGCACGCTGGTGCGGATCGAGATCGGACGCACGGTGCGCGTGTCGCGGCCGTCGATGCGTGGCTCGCCGTCCAGGATCTGCGTACGCACGATCTTGGCTTCGATGTCGAACAGGATGTTATTGACTTCAGCGCTGTCGATCGACGCGCCGCCGGCGGCAGCCGCTTCAGCCGACAGGTCGGCGATCACTTCCGACGTTGCCGCCTTCAGCTTGGCCGTGCGCTCTTGCTTGTCCTTGGTTTGATACGCATCATTGATCTTGGCGTTGGCGAAATGCGCAACGCGGGCGATCAGTGCTTCGTTTTTCGGCGCAGGCGCCCATTCCACTTCCGGCTTGCCGCCGTCACGCACCAGGTCGTGAATCGCGTCGATGACGACTTTCATCTGGTCGTGGCCGAAGACCACGGCGCCCAGCATGATTTCTTCGGACAGCTGTTTCGCTTCCGATTCGACCATCAGCACGGCCGTTTCGGTACCGGCGACAACCAGGTCCATTTCCGACGTTTTCAGTTGCTGGACGGTTGGGTTCAGGATGTACTGGCCGTTGGCGTAACCGACGCGCGCGGCGCCGATAGGACCGTTGAAAGGCACGCCCGACACGCACAGGGCGGCCGATGCGCCGATCATGGCGGCGATGTCCGGATCGATTTCAGGGTTGACCGACAGCACGTGAATGATGACTTGAACTTCATTCAGGTAGCCTTCCGGGAACAGCGGACGGATAGGACGGTCGATCAGACGCGATGTCAGTGTTTCTTTTTCGGAAGGACGGCCTTCGCGCTTGAAAAAACCGCCCGGGATTTTACCGGCAGCATAGGTTTTCTCGACATAATCAACCGTCAAAGGGAAGAAATCCTGGCCTGGCTTGGCATCTTTGCGTGCCACTACCGTTGCCAGAACGACGGTATCTTCGATCGACACCAGCACTGCGCCGGATGCCTGACGAGCGATTTCGCCGGTTTCCAGGGTCACTTGATGTTGACCGTACTGGAAGGTTTTCGTAACTTTGTTAAACATGGGGTATCCCTTTTCTAATTGCCGACAGATTTTCAGGGGCTGTCGTTCACCTCACCACAGGCGGCGTAAAAATGCTGCCTTTACTTGTTGCCACCTTTGCTACTTTACTTTTAAAACATGATGTCGGTAGAGAATACTGTACTTCCCGACATAAATCCGGAATTCAAATGACAAAATGCCCGCGTCAGCGAACTGGCGCAGGCATTTCTGTATAAACCTTGTACGGCAAAAATTACTTGCGCAGACCAAGTTTAGCGATCAGGTCGCGATAACGGGTAGCGTCTTTAGCCTTCAGGTAGGACAACAGGCTCTTACGACGGTTGACCATCATGATCAGGCCGCGGCGGGAGTGGTGATCTTTCGAGTGGGCTTTGAAGTGGCCGTTCAGTTCGTTGATGCGAGCTGTCAGCAGTGCAACTTGCACTTCAGGGGAGCCGGTGTCGTTTTGACCACGTGCGTTGTCCGCGATGATAGCGGCTTTGTTGATGTTTTCTACTGTCATGATAAACCTTTCACATGCGGTGCACAGAGTCTGAACCCTATCCACCGTGAACTACGATTATTAAAATACTGGCCTAGGCTTCCAACCAGACGCGCAAGTATATCGGAAAAATGCCCGCCTGTATCCTGTCGTGCGCGCTTTTCTCGGTGCATGATAGGGTTTTCCTGCATTTCAGGAGGTCCAACATGAAAAATCTGCTCAAATTAGCAACACCGCTGCTGTTTGCCGTGCTGGCCGGCTGCGCCAGCTGGAACGTCCCGCCGCCGCAGCCGGGCGAGCCGCGCGCCGCCGTGGAAGCGCGCCTGGGCCGTCCGACGAATATCTACCAGCTGCCCACGGGGCCGGAACTGGAATACGCGACGGGGCCGTACGGTCAATATACCTACATGGCCCGCTTCGGCCCCGACGACAAGTTGATTTCCTACGAGCAAGTGCTCGACACGTCGGGCTTTGCCCGCATCAAGGTAGGCGTGTCGACCCAGCAAGACGTGCTGCACACGCTGGGCCGCCCGACGGAAACCTCGTATCTGTCGCTGCCGAAACTGCACGTCTGGTCTTACCGCTACAAGGAATCGGGCGTGTGGGATTCCATGATGCACGTGCACTTCGACCACGACGGCATCGTGCGCATGATGATGAACGGGCCCGATCCGGCCAAGGAAGAGCGCCGCTTCTTCTGGTAATACATTACCGGCACAACAACGCCTGATAAAACCGTAGCGAGCGGAAGAGAGAGGTGGCTAAGAAGCGCAACCGTACTCTAGTACGGTGAGCATCGCAGGCCACCTATATCGACGCGTAGTAGGTTTAATCAGGCGTCCGTCACTAAGGTTGCGGGTCGATCCGCTCATCCTTGGCGTGTAACTTATTGAGCGCCGACAAATACGCCTTGGCCGACGCGACGATGATGTCCGGGTCGGCGCCCACGCCGTTGACGATGCGCCCGTCGCGTGACAGCCGCATCGTCACCTCTCCCTGCGACTGCGTGCCCGTGCTGATGGCATTGACGGAGAACAAGACCAGCTCCGCGCCGCTGGCGGCCGCGCTTTCGATGGCGTTGACGGTGGCGTCGACGGGACCGTCGCCCTGCCCTTCGCAGCTGCGCTGCACGCCGCCGACGAGGAATTCCACGCGCGCATGGGGCACGGCGCCCGTCGTCGACTGTTGCGTCAGCGCAATAAATCGGTAGTGCTCACTTTCCTGCGCCTGCTGTTCATCGCTGACAAGGGCCATGATGTCTTCGTCGAAAATCTCGGATTTGCGGTCCGCCAGCTCCTTGAAGCGCAGAAAAGCCGCGTTGACTTCCGCTTCCGATTCGAGCGCAATGCCCAGCTCCTGCAGCCGCTGCTTGAAGGCGTTGCGGCCCGACAATTTGCCGAGGACGATCTTGTTGGCCGTCCAGCCCACGTCTTCGGCGCGCATGATTTCATACGTCTCGCGCGCCTTTAAAATGCCGTCCTGGTGGATGCCGGACGCGTGCGCAAAGGCATTCGCGCCGACGACGGCCTTGTTCGGCTGCACGGCAAAGCCCGTGATCTGCGACACCATTTTCGAGGCGGCCACGATTTGCGTTGTATCAATGCCCACCGTCAAGTTGTAATAGGCGGCGCGCGTGCGCAGCGCCATCACCACTTCTTCCAGCGCCGTATTGCCGGCCCGCTCGCCGAGGCCATTGACGGTGCACTCGATCTGCCGCGCGCCGCCGATCATGACGCCGGCCAGCGAATTGGCCACGGCCAGGCCCAGGTCGTTATGACAATGGACAGACCAGATGGCTTTATCGGAGTTCGGTATGCGTTCGCGCAAGCGCTTGATGGTAGCGCCGAAGATTTCAGGCACGGCGTAGCCGACCGTATCGGGGAAATTGATGGTGGTGGCGCCCTCGGCGATCACGCCCTCCAGCACGCGGCAGAGGAAATCCTCGTCGGAGCGGCTGCCGTCTTCGGGGCTGAATTCGATGTCGTCCGTAAACTGGCGCGCGTAGCGCACGGCGTTCTGCGCCTGCAATAAAACTTCCTCGGGCGTCATGCGCAGCTTCATCTGCATGTGCAGGGGCGACGTGGCGATGAAGGTGTGGATGCGCTTGCGCTCGGCCGGTTGCAACGCTTCGGCGGCGCGGGCGATGTCGCGGTCGTTGGCGCGCGACAGCGAGCAGATGGTGGACTCGCGCACGGCGCCGGCAATCGCTCGTATCGACTCGAAGTCGCCTTGCGAGGCAGCGGCGAAGCCCGCTTCGATCACATCAACCTTCATGCGCTCGAGCTGCCTGGCGATGCGCAGCTTTTCCTCGCGCGTCATGGAAGCGCCCGGCGATTGCTCGCCGTCGCGCAAGGTGGTGTCAAAAATGATGAGTCGGTTGCTGGTGTTCATGGCTGCTCCTGGCTGGCTGAAGACTGGCGACGCTACCGACCCAGCGCATCAATGCTCGGGGTCGGTCTGGATGATGCTGACGGGCTTGCCCTTCGCCATGCGCCAGAAAAACACGGCGTAGCCGGACAGGCCATAGGCGACGAAAATCGGGAACAGCACTTTCGGCGGGTCGATGGAAATGAGCGCGAAGAACAATGCCAGCAGGAATACCACGATGAAAGGCACGGACTTGCGGAAATTCACATCCTTGAAACTGTAGAACGGCACGTTGGTGACCATGGTCAAGCCGGAAAACAGGGCGATCGTCCACGAGACCCAGGCCAGCTGGTTGCCGGCAAATTCCAGGTCGTTCATCAGCAGGATGAAGCCGGCCACCATGGCGGCGGCCGCCGGGCTGGGCAAGCCCTGGAAAAAGCGCTTGTCGACCACGGCGATGTTCGTGTTGAAGCGGGCCAGGCGCAAGGCGGCGCCGGCGCAATACACGAAGGCGGCCAGCCAGCCCAGTTTGCCCATGCCGCGCAGCGACCATTCGTAGATCACCAGCGCCGGCGCGGCGCCGAACGACACCATGTCGGACAGGCTGTCGTACTGGGCGCCGAATTCGCTCTGCGTATTCGTCAGGCGCGCGATGCGGCCATCGAGGCCGTCGAGGATCATGGCGATGAAGATGGCCCAGGCCGCGTGTTCGAATTTCTGGTTCATGGCCATGACGATGGCGTAGAAACCGCAAAACAGGGCTGCCGTCGTGAAGGCGTTCGGCAACAGATAGATGCCGCGGCGGCGCAAGGTTTTCTTGCCCGTGCCATCGGCCACCGGCTGGCGCACGAATTTGCTGAAGCGGGACGCTTTGGATGCTGCGGGAGTGCCGTTCTTGCCTCTACGACGGGGGAAGTTTGCCATGTTGTTCCATATCTTGTGTACTGCGGGGGATTCGGTGCCAGATGGCAGGCGCATTCGTCTTGCGGCATGCGCCTGCCGATGTTGCCATTATAGAGGAGCCGCCGCCAAAGAAAAGCGCGGCGGCGTCAAGCCGGCAATATTGACACCAATACTAGCCTTATTTGAACTTGACCTTGGCCACCAGCCCCATGTTGAGGGTGGTTTCGCCCGGCTCGAAGCTCGGTTCGGCCACCTGGCTGCCGCCATAGCCCATGGAATCGGCGCTCATGGCGCGCGCGCCGGCCACGCTGACGCGTTGCGCGTAGTTGCCCGAACCTTCGAAATCAATGGTGTCGATGACGGCATCGTTGACGTTGCGGCCCATGGCACCGGCGATGGCCGTCACGCGCTCGTTGAGGTTCTTGTAGGCGGCGGCGATGCGCTGGTCGTCGAGCTTGCGGATGGTGGCGGGCGCCAGGCCGAAGTTCAGGCGGTTCAGGGTCAGCACGCCTTGCGCGGCCGACACGGTTTTCGGCAAGGCGGCCAGATTCGTCGTCGTTACCTGCAGGTACTGGCCTACGCGCCAGCCGGTCGGCACACGCGGCTTGGCGGCGACGCCCGGCGGCAAGGGCGCCGTTTCCGGGTACACGGCATACGTGTAGTAACCCTGGGTCTTCAGCACGGCTTGCGGGTCGGCCTTCTTGACGATGGCCACGCCCTGGTTCATCTTCTGGTTCACGCGCGAGGCGGCGGCGGCCTTGTCCTTGTCCTGCTCTTCGATGGCCAGGGTGACGGTCACCTGGTCATTCGCATGCACCACTTCGCCATTCGCGGGCACCACCACGAGGGTGCCGGCGGTGGGCAAGGTTTGGGCGTGTGCGCCCAGGGCTATGGTAGCGGCGGCAGCGGCCAGCAACGATTTCATGACGGTCATGGTGTTCTCCTGGAAAATAATGGGGCAAAAACGACCATGGGGCCAGCAGCCCCATGATCATCTTAAAACATGCTAACGCGGAAACATTTCCACGCGAGTGCGCTTACTTGAACTTGACCTTGCCGACGACGCGCATGTCGAGCGTCGTTTCGCCTGGTTCGAAGCTCGGTTCGGCGACGGTGCTGTCTTCGGCCATCTTGGCGCTGCGCATCATCATCGGTGCGGCGGCAGGACGGCTTTCGGTGGCGTAATTGCCCGAACCTTCGAAGTCCACGGTATCGAGCACGGCGTCGGAGACGTTGCGGCCCATGGCCTTGGCGATGGCGGCCACGCGCTCGTTCAGGTTTTTATACGTGGCGGCGATGCGCTGGTCGTCCAGCAAGCGGATGGTTTCCGGCTTCAGGCCGAAATTCAAGCCATTCAGGGTCAGCACGCCTTGCGCCGCCGACACGGTTTTTGGCAAGGTCGCCAGGTTGGCCGTCGTCACTTCCAGGTACTGGCCGACACGCCAGGCCGTCGGCAAACGCGGCTTGGCCACGGCGCCGGCCGGCAATGGGCGCTCTTCCGGGTACACGGGATAGGTGTAGTAGCCGTACGATTTCAGTGCGGCCGACGGATCAGCCTGCTTGACGATGGCGATACCCTTGTTCATCTTCTGATTGACTCTCGACGCGGCGGCGGCCTTGTCCTTGTCCTGTTCTTCGACGGCCAGGGTAGCGACCACCTGGTCATTGACATGCTTGACTTCGCCAAATGCGGGGACGACCACCAGGGTGCCGGAAGTCGGCAAGGATTGAGCTTGCGCGCTCAGGGCAACGGTGGCTGCGGCGGCAACAAGGACGGATTTCATCACGGTCATGGGGGTACTCCTAGGTAGTTAATGTGGCTGACAGCCCGCGAAAGGGACGCTTTTGCCATCCCTTTCGCTTGAGAAACTTGTCAAACTGTGTAGATTCTAACGCCTCGTTCATTCCTGTGGCGCAAATTAACAAATCGTCACAAAATGTGCTTGCCAGTCACATCTGCTCACATTTCAATACACTGCCATTGAAAATAACAGTGCTGTTAGTGACCTATGACCGCGCCGCCGCTGCGCCGGCCCGGCTTGAAACTGTGCCGGTGCGCGCGCCAGGCGATGGCCAGCGCCACCAGCAGCAAGGCCAGCATGGCCCATGGGAACGACGCCGCGCCATAGCCGTCGAGCAACATGCCGCCCGCCAGGCCGCCGCCCGCGATGGCCACGTTCCAGATGGTCGCCACCATCGCTTGCGCCACGTCCATGCCGTCGCCGGCCGCATCCGCCGACGCCGTCTGCAGCAGGGTACCCGCGCCACCGAAGGTGATGCCCCAGATGGCCATGCTGACATAGATGACGATTGGCGAGTCCATCGCCAGCCCCAGCGCCACCATCACGAGGGCAAAGGCGGCGATGCAGCCCAGCACGAGCGGGCGCAGCCAGCGGTCGATCAGCTGGCTGACCAGCCAGATGCCGGCCAAGGAACCCACGCCATACACGAGCAGCACCAGGTCGACGCGGGGGCGCAAGCCGGACGGCGCCAGGAACGGGGCAATATAGGTATATAAAATGTTATGCGCCAGCATCCAGGCGACGATCACCGCCAGAATCGGCCGCACGCCCGGCGTCATGAACACTTGCCGGATCGACAGGCGTTCGCCATTCTTTTGCCCCGGATAATCGGGCACGGCCAGCAGCACCCACGCGACCAGCACCACGGCCAGGCCGGACATGATGCCGAAGATGCTGCGCCAGCCCAGCACTCCGCCCATCAGGGTGCCCAGCGGCACGCCCAGCGACAGGGCCAGCGGCGTACCGATCATGGCAATGGCCATCGCCCTGCCCTGCTGTTCCACGCCGACCATGCGGCGCGCGTAGCCGGCCATCAAGCCCCAGGCGAGGCCGGCGGCCATGCCGGTGACGAAGCGCGCGGCCAGGGCGACGACGTAGTTGGGCGCCAGGGCCGTCGCCGTATTGAAGATCAAGAAACCGATGATCGCCAGCAACAAGACATTGCGCCGGCGCCAGGTACTGGTCAGCGCCGTCAGGGGAATCGCCGTCAGGATCGAGCCGATGGCGTACACGGTGACCAGCTGCCCAGTCATGACTTCGGAAATGCCCAGGTCGCGGGCAATCTGCGGCAGCAAGCCGGCCGGCAAGGTTTCCGACAGCAGGGCGAGAAACGCCGTCATGGCCAGGGCCAGCAAGGCCAGGACGGGAAGCCGTTCGGAAACGGAAGATTCGGCAGTGCCCGGCATGGGTACTGTGGCGGTAATGCGGTCGGTCATAGGGGTCCTTCAGGTTGCCAGACGGCTGATCAATTAGCGTCTGGCGTGCTACAAAAGCGGTGATGCGCGTTGCGGTCGGCAGATACCGAAACAGATGCAGCTATATGAAACTGCAAAGGAAGGGCGGGATTGTAAAGCAAACGCAGCAAAAGCGTGCGTACAAAGACAACCGTGCTCAGGCTGGCGTCATGCAGGCGTCATTGGCCGCCTTGCGCGGCGAAAACCAGGCATTCGATCTCGGACTGTACAGCAAGGCGCAGATGACGGCGAACAGGAGCGCGCCAGGCAAGACGTACATCTTCTGCGGCAAGGTCGCCAGGCAGAACGCAATGTCGATCACGCCCCACACCAGGTACACAGTGCGCGCGCCACGCTGTCTTTGCAGCATGGCCAGCGCTGCCACCAGGGTAATGCCCTGACTGAAGATCAAAATCGCGTATTGCACCTCGGCGGGAATCGCGCCGTCCGCCATCCACGCCTGCATGGCGGGATCGTTGCGGCCGAGGTAAGCCGACACCAGCGCCGACAGCGAGCCGATGACCAGAAACCAGCAGCTGATGGCAACCGAAACGGGGCGCTTGACCACATGAAGATTCCCAACAAGAACTTTAGAAAAAACAAGCATGAGGCTGACGGTGTGGTTGAATGGGCCTGATTGTAACGGATGTCGGCTGCCGAACGCCCGCGCACAAAAAAAGCCGGCTTGCGCCGGCTTCGTGTGAGGAACGGTAAATGCTTAGTTCTTCGACTGGTCAACCATCTTGTTCTTGGCGATCCAAGGCATCATGGCGCGCAGTTTCGCGCCCACTTCTTCGATCTGGTGCTCGGACGTCAGACGGCGGCGCGAGATCAGGGTCGGTGCGCCTGCCTTGTTTTCCAGGATGAAGCTCTTCGCGTATTCGCCCGTTTGAATGTCTTTCAGGCATTGACGCATCGCATCCTTGGTGGCCGAGGTCACGACTTTAGGACCGGTCACGTATTCGCCGTATTCGGCGTTGTTCGAGATCGAGTAGTTCATGTTGGCGATGCCGCCTTCATAGATCAGGTCGACGATCAGCTTGAGTTCGTGCAAGCACTCGAAGTACGCCATTTCAGGCGCGTAACCCGCTTCCGTCAGGGTTTCGAAGCCGGCCTTGATCAGTTCCACGGCACCGCCGCACAGCACGGCTTGTTCGCCGAACAAGTCCGTTTCGGTTTCTTCACGGAAATTCGTTTCGATGATGCCGGCACGGCCGCCGCCGTTGGCCGACGCGTACGACAAGGCGATATCGCGGGCGATGCCCGATTTGTCCTGGTACACGGCGATCAGGTGGGGCACGCCGCCGCCCTGGGTGTAGGTGGCGCGCACGGTATGGCCTGGCGCTTTCGGCGCGACCATGATCACGTCCAGGTCGGCGCGTGGCACGACCTGGCCGTAATGCACGTTGAAGCCGTGGGCGAAGGCCAGCACGGCGCCCTGCTTGGCGAACGGAGCGATGTTTTCGTTGTAGACCTGGGCGATGTTTTCATCCGGCAACAAGATCATGATGACGTCGGCCGCTTTCACGGCGTCGTTGACTTCCGCTACTTTCAGGCCAGCTTGTTCGACCTTGGTCCACGAAGCGCCGCCCTTGCGCAGGCCGACGGTGACGTTGACGCCCGAATCGTTCAGGTTTTGCGCGTGCGCGTGGCCTTGCGAACCGTAGCCGATGATGGCAACGTTTTTGCCCTTGATCAAGGAGAGGTCAGCGTCTTTGTCGTAAAAAACTTTCATGGTATTTCCTATAATTTGATGATGCGTTGTTGTTTTAAATGCGGCCCGCGGGCCGCGTAGTGCTGCTTGTATTTTTATACTTTGAGGATGCGTTCGCCGCGGCCGATGCCGGAACCGCCCGTGCGGACGGTTTCCAGGATGGCGGCGCGGTCGATCGAATCGATGAACGCGTCGAGCTTGACCTTGTTGCCGGTCAGTTCGATCGTGTACGTCTTTTCGGTGACATCGATGATGCGGCCACGGAAGATATCGGCGGTGCGCTTCATTTCCTCGCGCTCCTTGCCCACGGCACGAACCTTGATCAGCATCAACTCGCGTTCGATATGCTGGCCTTCGGTCAGATCCACCACCTTCACCACCTCAATCAGACGGTTCAGGTGCTTGGTGATCTGCTCGATGATGTCGTCCGAACCGCTGGTGACGATGGTCATGCGCGACAGGGTCGAGTCTTCCGTCGGCGCCACCGTCAATGTTTCGATGTTGTAGCCGCGTGCCGAGAACAGGCCCACCACGCGCGACAGGGCGCCCGCTTCGTTTTCCAGCAAGACAGAAATAATATGGCGCATATTAAAGATCCTCCGAACCGAGCATCATTTCGGACAGGCCCTTGCCGGCTTTCACCATTGGCCACACGTTTTCGGACTGGTCGGTAATGAAGTTCATGAATACCAGCCTGTCTTTCATGCCGAACGCCTCTTTCAGGGCGCCGTCGACGTCGCCCGGTTTTTCAATTTTCATGCCCACGTGGCCATACGCTTCGGCCAGCTTCTCGAAGTCGGGCAGCGAATCCATGTACGACTCGGAATAGCGCGAACCGTAATCGATTTCCTGCCACTGGCGCACCATGCCGAGGAAACGGTTGTTGAGCATGATGATCTTCGGCGTCAGGTGATACTGCTTGCACGTGGCGAGTTCCTGGATGCACATCTGGATCGAGCCTTCGCCGGTAATACAAGCAACGGTGGCGTCCGGATTGGCCATCTGCACGCCCATGGCGTACGGCAAGCCGACCCCCATGGTGCCCAGGCCGCCGGAATTGATCCAGCGGCGCGGCTTATCAAAACCATAATATTGCGCGGCCCACATCTGGTGCTGGCCCACGTCGGACGTGATGAAGGCATCGCCCTTGGTGATCTGAAACACTTTTTCCACCACCGATTGCGGCTTGATGACCAGGTCGGAGGTTGGATATTTCAGGCATTCGCGGCCGCGCCATTCGGCGATCTGCTTCCACCAGTTGCTCAAGGCATTGACGTTCGGCTTGGCTTCGGCCGCGTCCAGTTGCGCGAGGAACTCGATCAGCACGTCCTTGACGTTGCCGACGATGGGGATATCGACCTTGACGCGCTTGGAAATCGACGATGGATCGATGTCCACGTGGATGATCTTGCGCGGATGCGAGGCGAAATGTTTCGGGTTGCCGATCACGCGGTCATCGAAACGGGCGCCGATGGCGATCAGGACGTCGCAATTTTGCATCGCCATGTTCGCTTCGTAGGTGCCGTGCATGCCGGGCATGCCGACATACTGCTCGCTCGAGGCGCGGTAGCCGCCCAGGCCCATCAAGGTGTTGGTGCAAGGGAAACCCAGGCGGTCGACCAGCTTGTTCAGCTCGGGAGCCGCATGCGCCAGGATGACGCCGCCGCCCGTGTAGATCATCGGGCGTTCGGCTTGCAGCAGCAGCTGCACGGCCTTGCGGATCTGGCCCGAATGGCCCTTGTCGACGGGACGGTAGGAACGCATCTCGACTTCCTTCGGGTAGTCGAAATGGCATTTGTGCATGCTGATATCCTTGGGGATATCGACCAGCACGGGTCCCGGACGGCCGGTACGGGCGATGAAGAAGGCTTTCTTGATCGTCGCTGCCAGGTCCTTGACGTCCTTGACGAGGAAGTTGTGCTTGACGACGGGGCGCGTGATGCCGACCGTGTCGCATTCCTGGAACGCATCCTGCCCGATGGCGTGGCTCGGCACCTGGCCGGAGATCACCACCATGGGAATCGAGTCCATGTACGCGGTCGACAGGCCCGTGACGGCATTCGTGACGCCCGGACCGGACGTGACGATGGCGACACCGACCTTGTTCGAGCTGCGCGAATAGGCATCGGCGGCGTGGATCGCGGCCTGCTCGTGGCGTACCAGGATATGCTGGAATTTGTTTTGCTGGAAGATGGCGTCGTAGATATAGAGTACGGCTCCGCCCGGGTATCCAAAGACGTGCTCGACGCCCTCTTCAGCCAGACAGCGCACGACAATTTCTGCGCCGGTAATGGGTCCTGCTGCTGCTTCGGTATTCATGAAACATTCCTTTCAAGGTCCATTGGAGATTGATCGGATGTTCTTTCCTGACGAGGTACGCCTAACGCAACAGTGCTCCTGCTTCCCTTTTCATGCGGTCACGCAATTTCTTTGGGCACCCATAGATACCTTACAAAACAACGCTTAACGCAACTCGTTTGGCCGGAGTTTCTGTGGCGCCTGTACGAACCGCTCGCGCTTGTGGCGCGGGTTAGAACAAACTGCCTACAAATGAAAGCGCGTCTTGCCGCGGATAGCCTTGTGTGCCGGTCGCGACCTGACCATAGGGCTTTGGGGTGTTCAAAGCGTCCCATACGTTATCGCGTTGCACCATGATGGTCAAGGAAAATGTCGGCCTCGCTGCATTTTTGCCCGCACAACGTGCAAAAACCCTGCGGAAACGCACATTTTTTGCTAGCATGCACGGGGTTGCAAAAAGCATACCCGCCCCCATTTCGCCCACCGCACCCGCAGCCGCTAAGATCCCCGATACCGCATGGCAACAGACAAAGAATTATCCGACTTTCTAGAAAATGTCGAGCGGCGCGCTTTCAAGCAGGCCGCCTACGCGGTCCGCAAGGAAGAATCGGCACTCGACATCGTGCAGGATGCCATGATCAAGCTGGCCGAGAAATACGGCGACAAGCCGGCCGCCGAGCTGCCGATGCTGTTCCAGCGCATCTTGCAGAACACCATCCTTGATTATTTCCGTCGTGAAAAAGTTCGCAACACCTGGGTCAGCCTGTTTTCCGGCATGAAGCCCTCGGGCGACGAGCATGAAGATTTTGATATACTTGACACGTATGAATCGGAACAGGGATCGAGCGCCGCCGAATCCTCGGCCGACCAGGTCGAACGCGCGCAAATCCTTGATTTGATTGATATAGAGGTACAAAAACTGCCGTCACGTCAACGCGAAGCCTTCCTCATGCGTTATTGGCAGGACATGGATGTGGCTGAAACAGCGGAAGCGATGGGTTGCTCCGAAGGTAGCGTGAAAACACATTGCTCCAGAGCTACCCACACGCTCGCCGAATCGCTGAAAGCCAAGGGAATTAAATTATGAACACCGACGATCTCAATTTCGCTTACAAAGTGCGCCATGCACTGAACGAAAAACTCGACGACCTGCCCGCATCGGCCACCGATCGCCTGGCAGCGGCACGCAAGCTGGCCCTGTCGCGCAAGAAGGCGGACGCGCCCATCGCCGTGGCCGCGCGTGAAAACGTGTTCGCCGGCGTGGCCAGCCAGTTCTTCGCCGAGCCGCTGTCGTGGCTGGGCCGCATGAGCGTCATCATCCCGCTGCTGCTGCTGGTCGGCGGCCTGGTGGGCATCTATCAGTTTGAGCAGGAACAACATATTGCCGAACTGGCAGAAATCGATGCCGCCGTGCTGTCCGACGAATTGCCGCTGTCCGCGTACATGGACCATGGCTTCAACGCCTACCTGACGAAACGCGAGCAATAAATGGCACGCACGAGCGTACGCAAAGGCTGGCTGGCCGGCGGCATCGGCCTGGGCGCCTGCGCCCTGGCGGGCGCCGCCTGGGTAGGCGCGCAGCAACATGCCGCGCCCGCCGCGCCTCCCGTGGCGGCAGCGCCCGTGGTGGCGCCGGCCCCGGCCGTCAAACCCGGTTCGCCCCGCACGGCCGGCAAGGGCGGCACGCCGCCCAAGGCCAGCGAGAATCCCTCGTGGAACAAGCTGTCGCGCGCGCAGCAGGAAGCCCTGCAGCCGCTGGCGGGCGAATGGAACAAGCTCGAAGCCTTGCGCAAGCAGAAATGGCTCGATATCGCCAACCGCTTTGCCTCCATGTCGCCCGACGAGCAAACCCGCGTGCATGAGCGCATGCGCGAATGGGTCAAGCTGACGCCGGAACAGCGCCGCCTGGTGCGCGAAAACTATGCGCGCACGAAGAAGATTGATCCTGGTCAAAAAACCGCGCAATGGGAGCAATACCAGCAATTGCCGGAAGATCAAAAGAAAAAGCTGGCCACAGAACTGGTGCCGATGCCGAAAAAGCCGCTGGAAAAAGTTCCCGCGATCAATTCGAACACGAGCAAGCCGGCCCCCATCCTGCTCCCCACTACGCCGGCAGCGCCTGTCGCCACCGCCCCCGCCACGCCGCCAGCCGCCACGCCAGCGGTGGCCGTGCCGGTCACGGATCCGGCCGCGATCCCCGCCACCGTGCCCGTCACGCCACCCACCACGCCTGCCCCACTGCCGACCAATGCCAAATAGCACGCCTGCCGCCAGCATCACTTCCCATCCCACGATCAAGCGCCGCCTGATTTCCATGGTGTACGAATCGCTGCTGGCCCTGGCCGTGCTGTTCCTGCCTTTCCTGCTGTTCGAACTGGCCGTGCAAGGCGCGCATACGCCGTTGACGGAACACATGCGCCAATGCCTGGCCTTCCTCGTCATGGGCGCGTATTTCATCCATCAATGGAGCCGCGAAGGGCAAACCCTGGCCATGAAGACGTGGCGCCTGAAAGTCGTGCTGCCGGGCCATGCCCACGTGCCGCTGCGCGTGGCCGCGTACCGCTACATCCTGTCATGGATGTGGCTGCTGCCTGCGCTGCTGGTGTCGTATGCATTCGGCTTGCAGCACTGGACAGCGCTGGGCGCCATCGGCGCGGGCATCCTGGCCTGGTCGGCCACGGCCCTGTTCACGGGCAATGGGCAATTCCTGCACGACAAGCTGGCGGGCACGCAGATCGTGCAATTGCCGGCACCGGCCAAGAAGTCGAAGAAAGTCGCCGCCTGAGTTTTTATGCGGCTTGACCTGGGTCATTGAAGCGCCACGGGGGCTCTGCGATCATGGCATGCCATGAATAATACCGCCCCCCTCCCCCACACACGTTTCGCTCCCTACCGCGAGGAAGTCTGCAGCGAAGACGACGTCAAGCATCTCGTTCACACCTTTTATGCGGCCGCGCGCGACGACGCCATGCTGGGCCCCATCTTTGCCGCCGAGGTCAAGGATTGGGATGCCCACCTGGCCACATTGGTCGATTTCTGGTCAGGCTTGCTGCGCGGCACCATGCGCTACCACGGCAAGCCGCTGGCCCAGCACGCGAACATGGAAAACCTGACACCGTGCATGTTCCGCCGCTGGCTGACCCTGTTCTTCGCCACCACCGAAAGCATGGGCAATGCCGCCTTGCAAGAGAAGGCCGACACCATCGCCTTGAATATTGCCGAACGGCTTTGGAAAAGCTTTGCGGAAAGCCACGCCATCGTGGCGCCGCAGCTTTAAAACCTCTCGTAGCCTTGAAGGTAGCGCCACTGGCCTGACGGCATGGCGCCCATCGAAATGCGGCCGATGCGCAGGCGTTTCATGGCGACCACGTCCAGTCCCACCATCTTGCACATATGGGCGATCTGGCCCGGCTGCACGTTTTTCAGGGCAAAACGCAAACGCGTCTCGTTCTGCCAGCTGACCTTGATCGGCGGCAAAGGCTTGCCATTGAAGGGCAAGCCGTGATTCAGCAGCGCCAGGCCGTTTTCCATGATGCTGCCCGACACTTCCACGATGAATTCCTGCTCCACCGTTTTCGCTTCATCGACCAGCTTGCGGGCGACGCGGAAATCCTGCGTAAATACCAGCAGGCCCGAGGCCATGGTTTCCAGCGGATTGGTGATCGTCAGGCCGATCAGATGGCGCTTGAGGAAGCGCGTGACGGAGCTGGGCGCCACATTTTCCGGCGTGAAAATTTCTTCGGGACGCAAGCAACTGAGGGCTGGCTTGCCTTCCGCGCCGACGCCGCCGTTGATGCCGGCCGGCTTGTGCAGCAAAATCGTCACGGGCGGCATTTCATCGAGGGTGGCGTTCGGCAACAGCACCACTTCCTGATTATCCGCCACGCGCGCGCCCGATTCCTCCACCAGCACGCCATCGACCGTGACCCAGCCGCCCTCGATATACAGCTCGGCCTCGCGGCGCGAACAGGGCACGTCTTCGGACAGGCGCTTGGCCAGGCGGACGGTGGGCATTTCAATAGGTGTGGTCATGGCGGAGGCGCAAAAAGCAAGAGGAGGAGAAAGCCGGTATTGTAACCGACCCGCTCCTCCCCTCGTGTGCGACAGCGTATGCTTACGCAGTAGCCTTGGCCAGCTCTTCGGCAAAGAAGCGGTGGCCCATCTCTTCCAGGCCCAGCGTCTGCAGCACTTCCTGCAGGCGCTCCGTCGGACGCTGGCGCGGCAAGTTCTTGTAGCTGGCGATGATCAGCTCATTCTTCATCGAATGCTCCCAGCCCACCAGTTCCGTCACGCTGACCTGGTAGCCATGCGCTTCCAGCTGCAGACAGCGCAGCACGTTGGTGATCTGGCTGCCGAACTCGCGCGTGTGCAGCGGGTGGCGCCACAGTTCCGTCAAGACATTCTTGCCCAGGCTCTTGCCCTTGTTCTTCTTCAATACGGAAGCGACTTCGGCCTGGCAACATGGCACCAGCACCATGAACTTCGCCTTTTTCTTCAGGGCGAAGTGAATCGCATCGTCGGTGGCCGTGTTGCACGCATGCAAGGCCGTGACGATGTCGATCTGCTGCGGCAGCAAGTTCGATTCCGTCGATTCGGCCACGGACAGCGGCAAGAACGACATGCCGGGGAACTTGAATTTCTTCGCCAGCTCTTGCGAGCGCTGCACCAGCTCTTCGCGCGTCTCGATGCCGTAGATGTGCGAACCGTCGTTGCCATTCTTGAAGAACAGGTCGTACAGGATGAAACCCAGATACGACTTGCCGGCGCCGTGGTCGACCAAGGACACGCCGGGGTGGTCGAGCTGCACCTCGCGCAGCAGCGGCTCGATGAACTGCGTCAGGTGGTACACCTGCTTGAGCTTGCGGCGGCTGTCCTGGTTCATCTTGCCGTCGCGCGTCAGGATGTGCAATTCCTGCAGCAAGGCGACCGACTGGCCATCCTTGATCTCGGGCATGTTGCTGGCGGCGGTGATGACGTCTTTCGGCGCAACGGCGCTGTCGGCCCCCTTGGCGGCGGCTGCCGCGCCCTTAGCGCGCTTCATCGATCCACGCCATCTGTATCGCTTCGAGCACTTTTTCGCCGCCGCGCGTGTGGTCATCGTCGAAACCGTCCAGTTCCACTACCCAGTTGTGCAGGTCGGTGAAACGCACGGTCAGCGGGTCGATGTCCGGATGCGCATCGTACAGCGCTTCGGCAATCGCGTGTATGTCGGACCATTTCATGTTAGTGACTGCCTTCGCTGACCTGGTTGATCGTGTATTTCGGGATTTCGACGACGAGGTCGGCCTCGGCCACGATGGACTGGCACGACAGGCGCGACACGGCTTCCAGGCCCCAGGCCTTGTCCAGCATGTCTTCTTCCAGTTCCGTCGCTTCGTTCAAGGATTCGATGCCTTCGCGTACCAGCACGTGGCAAGTGGTGCAGGCGCACGATTTTTCGCAGGCGTGCTCGATGTCGATGTCGTTTTCCAGCAGGATGTCGCAGATGGACTTGCCGGCCGGTGCTTCGATGACGGCGCCGTCCGGGCAAAGCTTGGCGTGCGGCAGGATAACGATTTGTGGCATGGTTTCTTCTTTCAGTCTGTCATTCGGGGCGCGGCCACAATATCGGCGGCGCGCTGTTCAATTGGTTTTATACGACCTGATCCAGGGACTTGCCTTTCAGAGCAGTGCGCACGCTGCGGTCCATGCGGCGCGAGGCGAAATCCTCGGTGCCGTCGGCGAGCAGCTCGATCGCCAGCTTCAATGCCTGGTGGTCGATGGCGCCGCTTTGCGATTGCGCAATAGCGTCGCGCACCTTCTGCATCAAGCCATCCACGGCCGCGCGCTCGGCGTCGTCCAGCAGGGCGCCGTCTTCGTCCAGCGCCGACTGCGTGGCCAGCAGGATGCGTTCCGCTTCCACCTGCTCTTCGCGCAGCGCGCGCGCCACCATGTCGGTGTCGGCCGACGTGTACGAATCCTGCAGCATGCGGGCGATGTCGTCGTCGCCCAGGCCATACGCGGGCTTGACGCTGATCGACGCTTCCACGCCCGAGCGCAATTCGCGCGCCGAGACGGACAGCAAGCCGTCCGCATCGACCTGGTAGGTGATGCGGATGCGCGCGGCGCCCGCCACCATCGGCGGAATGCCGCGCAGCTCGAAGCGCGCCAGCGAGCGGCAATCGCTGACCAGTTCGCGCTCGCCCTGCAGCACGTGCACGGCCAGCGCCGTCTGGCCATCCTTGAATGTCGTGAATTCCTGTGCGCGCGCGCACGGAATCGTCGAGTTGCGCGGAATGATCTTTTCCACCAGGCCGCCCATGGTTTCGATGCCCAGCGACAGCGGAATGACATCCAGCAACAGCCAGTCGTCGCCGGCGGCGCGGTTGCCAGCGAGCAAGTTCGCCTGGATGGCCGCGCCCAGCGCCACCACCTTGTCCGGGTCGATATTCGCGTGCGGCGTCGTGTGGAAGAATTCGCTCACGGCGCGCTGCACGTGCGGCATGCGCGTGGCGCCGCCCACCATCACCACGCCGTCGACGTCGTCCGCATCCACGTTTGCGTCGCGCAAGGCTTTCTTGATGGCGTTCATGGTCTTGCCCACCAGGTGCTGCGTCATGGCGGCAAAATCCGCGGCCGTGATGCGCAGGTGGATTTCTTCGCCCGAGTTCAGCTTGGCGTCGATCGTCGTTTCCGGCTTGGTCGACAGCAATTCCTTGATTTCGCGCGCCTTCACCATCAGGATGGCCGTGTCTTCATCGGACAGCGGCGCCAGCTTGGCCTGCTCGCTGATCCAGCAGAACAGGCGGCGGTCGAAATCGTCGCCGCCCAGGGCCGAGTCGCCGCCCGTGGACAACACTTCGAACACGCCCTTGCTCAGTTTCAGGATCGAGATGTCGAAGGTGCCGCCGCCGAGGTCGTACACGGCGTACACGCCTTCGGAGGCGTTATCGAGGCCGTAGGCGATGGCGGCGGCCGTCGGCTCGCTCAGCAGGCGCAAGACATTGATGCCGGCCAATTGCGCCGCATCTTTCGTCGCCTGGCGCTGGGCATCGTCGAAATACGCTGGCACAGTAATCACGGCGCCCACCAGGTCGTCGCCCAGCGAGTCTTCCGCGCGCTGGCGCAAGGTGGCGAGGATTTGCGCCGACACCTCAACCGGGCTTTTCACGCCGGCCACGGTTTTCAGCTGCACCATGCCAGGCGTATCCTGGAAGTCGTAGGGGAGGTTTTCCGCGTAGGCGATGTCGGCCAGGCCGCGGCCCATGAAGCGCTTGACGGACACGATGGTATTCTTCGGGTCGGTGGTCTGTGCGGCCAGGGCCTTGTAGCCGATGTTCGCGTGGCCATTCGGCAGGTAGCGCACGACGGACGGCAGCAAGGAGTGCCCTTCTTCGTCGTTGAGCACCTCGGGAATGCTGTTGCGCACGGTCGCGACCAGGGAATTGGTGGTGCCAAGGTCGATGCCGACGGCCAGGCGGTGCTGGTGCGGCGCGGTCGACATGCCTGGTTCGGAAATTTGCAGAAGTGCCATTGTATTCGTGCCTCGATTAATTTTTTGCGTGATGCAGCTGATGCCTGGTGCGCATTATAAGACGGGGGCCGGACTGGCGCTTGGCACGCCGGTCAAGCTATCCGGCGATCAAACCTCGATGGCCTCATAGGCAAAACGGACTTCCTCGCCGAATTTGTCGAGGAACATCAGGGCGCGCACGCTTTGCGCGGCATTCACATAGTCGCCGCCATCGAGCTGGGCGGCCACCTGGGCCAGCAGGGCCTTGCGTTCGCCGCGCAGCTGGCGGTCCAGGGCGTCGAGCGCGTCGGCATCCTTGCCCGCGCGCGCGTCGCCCAGCTCTTCGCGCCACTCCATCTGCTGCATCAGGAAGCTGACGGGCATGGCCGTGTTCGACTCCGTCTGCAGGTCGACGCCATTGAGTTCGCACAGGTATTGCGCGCGCTTTTGCGGGCTTTTCAGGGTTTGATAGGCTTCATTGGCGCGCGTGGCCCATTGCATGGCCACGCGCTTTTCGGCGCTGCTGGCGTTGATGAAACGGTCCGGGTGGACCTTGCCCTGCACGTCGCGGTAGGCCGCATCGAGCGCGCTCATGTCGAGCCTGAACTGCGCCGGCAACTGGAATAATTCGAAGTGGTTTTGCATAATGGTCAGTGGTCGCTGTACCGCAATCGATGGGTACAGCGCACCGACCGGGGTCTTGCCAGCTGTTTAAATCCTGAAGGACTCGCCGCAGCCGCAGGCGTCTTTTTCGTTCGGATTGTGGAACTTGAAGCCTTCGTTCAAGCCTTCGCGCGCGAAATCGAGTTCCGTGCCGTCGATGTAGGGCAGGCTTTTCGGATCGACGAAGACTTTCACGCCGTGCGACTCGAAGACGCTGTCTTCGTCCGCCGCTTCATCGACGTATTCGAGCTTGTAGGCCAGGCCCGAGCAGCCCGTGGTGCGCACGCCGAAGCGCAGTCCCACGCCCTTGCCGCGCCGTTCGATATAACGGTTGATGTGCTTCGCCGCTTTTTCGGTCAGTGTGATCATGTATTTCTCCGCAACTGCCCCGGCCTTGCGGCTGGGGCGGGCTGCCAACGTTTAAGCTGCTACTGGATGGCGGGTCTGGTAATCCAGCACTGCCGCCTTGATGGCGTCTTCCGCCAGGATGGAGCAGTGGATCTTCACTGGCGGCAGGGCCAGTTCTTCGGCGATCTGCGTGTTCTTGATGGCCAGCGCCTGGTCCAGGGTTTTACCTTTGACCCATTCCGTTACCAGCGAGCTCGACGCGATGGCCGAACCGCAGCCATAGGTCTTGAATTTCGCGTCTTCGATCAGGCCGTCGGCGCCGACCTTGATCTGCAGTTTCATCACGTCGCCGCAGGCAGGCGCGCCTACCATGCCGGTGCCGATGGTTTCATCACCCTTGTCGAAAGCGCCCACGTTGCGCGGGTTTTCGTAGTGATCGAGTACTTTGTCCGAGTAAGCCATTTTGATGCTCCTTAAATATTCTTGCCGGCCCTGTCCAACAGGGCCAGAGTGTTGGTTAGTGGGCTGCCCATTGGATCGAATTGATGTCGATACCCTCTTTAAACATGTCCCACAGCGGCGACAGTTCGCGCAATTTGTGTACTTTCGATTTCAGCAGGTTCACGGCGAAGTCGATGTCTTCCTCGGTCGAGAAGCGGCCGATGGTGAAGCGGATCGAGCTGTGCGCCAGTTCGTCGCTGCGGCCCAGGGCGCGCAGCACGTACGATGGTTCCAGGCTGGCCGAGGTGCAGGCCGAGCCGGACGACACGGCGATATCCTTGATCGCCATGATCAGCGACTCGCCTTCGACGTAGTTGAAGCTGACGTTCAGGTTGTGCGGCACGCGGTGGTCCATGTCGCCGTTGATGTAAACTTCTTCGATCTCTTGCAAGCCCTTGGCCAGACGGTCGCGCAAGGCCTTGATGCGGCCGATTTCGCTGTCCATCTCTTCCTTGGCGATGCGGAAGCTTTCGCCCATGCCGACGATCTGGTGCGTCGGCAGGGTGCCCGAGCGCAGGCCGCGCTCATGGCCGCCGCCGTGCATCTGCGCTTCCAGGCGCACGCGCGGCTTGCGGCACACGTACAGGGCACCCACGCCTTTCGGGCCGTAGGTTTTATGCGCCGTGAAGGTCATCAGGTCGACCTTGGTCTTTTGCAGGTCGATGACGACCTTGCCCGTCGCCTGCGCGGCGTCGCAATGGAAGATGATGCCTTTCGAGCGGCAGAACACGCCGATCTCGTCGATCGGCTGGATCACGCCGATTTCGTTGTTCACCAGCATCACCGACACGAGGATGGTATCCGGGCGCACGGCCGCGGCCAGCTGCTCGACGGTGATCAGGCCGTTGTCTTGCGGTTCCAGGTACGTCGCTTCGAAGCCGATGCGTTCCAGTTCGCGCACCGTGTCGAGCACCGATTTATGCTCGGTCTTGACGGTGATGATGTGCTTGCCCTTGGTCTTGTAGAACTGTGCCGCGCCCTTGATGGCCAGGTTGTTGCTTTCCGTCGCGCCGGAGGTCCAGATGATTTCGCGCGGATCGGCGTTCACCAGGGCCGCCACGTGGCCGCGCGCCTCTTCCACGGCTTTTTCCGCCGTCCAGCCATACATGTGGCTGCGCGATGCCGGATTGCCGAACTGCTCGCGCAGGTAGGGAATCATCTTGTCGGCGACGCGTGGATCGATCGGCGTGGTGGCCGAGTAATCCATGTAGATCGGGAAATGCGGCGCGGTTTCAAAGTGCACCTGGCCTACGTTTTTTTCTGGGGCGTTCATCAATAACTCCTGCAATCAGCAACTTGGTATTTTGTTATGTTCAACCGAGGGCGGCGTGGTTACGGTGCATCACCATCACGCTTTGTTCGGCAATCTTTTGTCTCTGCTGGTCGACCAGGTCCTGCAAGGACACAGAATCCAGATAATCGACCATTTTTTCGTTGAGCGTGGACCACAATTCATGCGTCATGCAGCGCGCCCCCGTGGCCGCGTCGGCGCCGTGGCAATGTTCCTTGCCGCCGCACTGCGTGGCATCGAGCGGTTCGTCGACGGCGATGATGATGTCGGCCACCGTCACCTTGTCGGCGCGGCGCGCCAGGCTGTAGCCGCCGCCCGGACCGCGGATCGATTCGACGATCTCATGCCGGCGCAGCTTGCCGAACAGCTGCTCCAGGTAGGACAGGGAAATCGACTGGCGCTGGCTGATGCCGGACAAGGTGACCGGTCCCTTGCCCTGGCGCAGGGCAAGATCGATCATCGCTGTCACGGCAAAACGGCCTTTTGTAGTCAGACGCATACATCCTCTGGTCAACTGGTTTAAAATATTGCGGTTTTTCAACTCCTCAAACCCCGAGTAGTTGAATGATTTAGTCAAGTATAACAAATTCGGCGGGGTTTGTCAGAGCGCCCCTCGATGACCACAGGGCTGGCAGGGGCATGGCCGGCCGCGCCAGGCGCGGCGGCATCAGGAAAACAACAGTACTGCTCAGGCACGCAAGGCGGCACGTACTTTCATCAGTTCAAAACCCAGCAGGTTCAAGCCGTCCCAACGGGAGGGATCGCCGATGCGCGGATTGTCCGACGCCAGGCCCACGCCCCAGATGCGGTCGACGGGACTGGCTTCGACGATGACGCGCTCGCCCGTGCCCAGCAAAAACTTGCGCAGCGCGGCTTTTTGCGAGAACTTGGCAAAGTTGCCATCGAAGACGATGCCAGCGCGCGCCGCTTCCCACACCCTGGCGTCAAAATTGGCCACTTCGCGCCCCAGCTTCTTGACTTCCGACGGCCGTTCGGCCGCCACGATGCGCGCCTGCACGGCGGTATCGCCAAACAGGGCCGCCTTTTGCGCCATCATGTAGTGCTCGGCCGTCGCATACGTCACGCCAGCCAGGCTGAACGGCGACGGAAACCACTGGCTGAAGCAGCTTTTATCGGGCACCTGCGGCTGCGCCGGCGTGTGGCCCCAGAAATACAGATAGTCGGGCACGCCGCCCGCCGCGATCCACGCCTTCAATTCTTCCACGTTACTGATTTGCATATTCCCCGCACTTCCGCCAGACAGGCGATGATTCAAGCACGCAACAGTTGCATCGGGCCAAACAAGGCCTGCATGTCGCTGTTGCCGATAAAGGACAGATTATACGGATGTTCCGCCGTCACCTGCGGCAAGGCGGCCGCCACCGGCAGGCGTTTGATGAGCTCGGCAATCTTGCCCCACAGCACCAGTTGCGGCAAGGCCGCCCCGCCCTGCAGCGCCAGCGCTTCCAGCACCACCTGCAGGAAGGGCAGCCAGCCGCGCGCATCCTGCACGGGCGGCACGTGGGAACGGAACACCAGCGCCGCGTTGAGCAGCAGGAAACCCTGCTCCGTCATCTTGCGCTGCAAGTCGGGCAAGGTCTGGATCACGCCGCTGCCGGCTTGCAGCGCGGCGGCCGCCACGGGCGCCATGGACGCGCCGGACGTGTCGCCGCCCTGCAGCCGGCCATCGGCCACCAGCAGCATCTTCATGAAGTTGCGCAGGGAGGTGGCGCGGTTGACGGGCTTCGACAGGCCCGTCGCCGACCACAGGCTGCCGACGGCGCCATCCATGAAGCACACGCCCGTGGCGCTGTCGGCGCGCGGATACGGCCCCTCGCCCACCAGCACGTAACGCACCTGCGCCAGCGGCAGGGCAAAAGCGGCGAACAGCCGGCCCTGCGTGGGCAGATAATCGTCGGCGGCCAGCGCCGGCAGGTAGGCGGGATCGGCCGCCATCACGGCGTGCAGGCCGCGCAGCAGGATGGGCCGCCAGGAAGCATGCGCCAGGGACAGGGCATCGGTGATGCTGGCAGGAACGATTGTTGCGGTCATGGCGCGTCAGTAAAATATTTGGGCAAACGCAAATTGTAGCCTACCGGCAAGCACGCGTTGACTGCGCAAAATCAATTCCGCATAAAAAAAGCCCCGGCCTGCATGCTGGCCGGGGCGACTTGCGTTTGATGCGGCTCAAAGTTTGATGCGGCTCAAACTTACTCGGCGTCAGGCTGCCGCGACGGATGGGCGGCGGCAAACGCGGGCAAGGCGGCGCAATGCGCATGGATGCGCGCCACGCGCGGGTACGGCGCCAGGTCGATGGCAAAGCGCTGCGCATTGAACACTTGCGGCACCAGGCAGCAGTCGGCCATCGTCGGGCTGTCGCCATGGCAGAACAGGCCAGCTCCGGCCGGGTCGCCCTGCGCCAGCAGCGCTTCCACGGCCGCCAGTCCCTCGGCCATCCAGTGGCGGTACCACTCCTGCTTGGCCTCGTCCGACAGCCCCAGGGTGTTTTTCAGGTATTTCAGCACGCGCAAATTCGTCAGCGGATGGGCATCGCAGGCAATCGCCAGCGCCAGCGCGCGCACGCGGGCGCGTCCCAGCGCGTCGGCCGGCAGCAGCGGCACGGCGGGCCGCGTTTCATCCAGGTATTCGAGCATGGCCAGCGACTGCGTCAGGATGGCGCCGTCGTCGTCGAGCGCCGGCACCAGGGCCGACGGGTTGACGGCGCGGTAGGCCGGCAGCAGCTGCTGGCCGCCGTCCTGCAGCAGGTGCACGGGGATGCTGTCGTAGGCGATGCCCTTTAAATTAAGGGCGATGCGCACGCGGTAGGCGGCCGAACTGCGGAAATAGGTGTACAGCTTCATGGCGCGCCCTCCCCTCAGGCGCGGCCGGCGTACAGGGCCACGGTTTGCTCGATGCTGCCGAAGATGCTGGCGCCCGCCGCGTCGCGCATCTCGATGCGCACCGTGTCGCCGAACTTCAGGTACGCCGTCTTCGGCGCGCCGTGTTCGATGGTTTCATACATGCGCACTTCGGCCAGGCAGCAGTAACCGACGCCGCCATTTTCGATGCTGGAACCGAACAGGTTGCCCTGCTTGTTCGACACGGTGCCCGAGCCGACGATGCTGCCGGCGCCCAGTTCGCGCGTCTTCGCCGCATGCGCGACGAGCTGCGCAAAATTGAAGGTCATGTCTTCGCCCGCATTCGGCTTGCCGAACGGCTTGTCGTTCAGCTCCACCAGCAGCGGCAGGTGCAGCTTGCTGTCCGCCCAGTCGGCACCCAGTTCATCGGGCGTGACGGCGATGGGCGAAAACGCGCTGGCCGCCTTCGACTGGAAGAAACCGAAGCCCTTGGCCAGTTCGCCCGGGATCAGGTTGCGCAGCGAGACATCGTTGACGAGCATGACCAGGCGGATCGCTTGCGCCGCATCGGCCGCGCTGGCGCCCATGGCCACGTCGCCCGTAATCACCGCCACTTCCGCTTCCAGGTCGATGCCCCACTCTTCCGACAGGGCGAAGATGGGGTCGCGCGGCCCGATAAAACTGTCGGAGCCGCCCTGGTACATCAGCGGATCCGTGTAGAACGAGGCCGGCACTTCCGCGTTGCGCGCCTTGCGCACCAGTTCCACGTGGTTGATGTAGGCGGAACCGTCGGCCCACTGGTAGGCGCGCGGCAGCGGCGAGTGGCATTGATTGGCGTCAAACGGCTGCGCGTCCGGCGCCTGGCCCGCGTTCAGGGCCGCGTAGGCGGTTTCGAGCTTGGGCGCCACGGCGTCCCAGTTGTCGAGCGCCGCCTGCAGGGTGGGCGCGATGGCGGCCACGCGCTGGTACTGGCGCAGGTCGCGGCTGACGAGGATCAGGGCGCCGTCGCGGCTGCCGTTTTTCAGGGTTGCGAATTTCATGGAGTGTGTTCCTTGTTTGGCGTAGTGTTCAGATGGATGCCGTGGGCGGCGCTCAGGCTTCGGCCGGCGCGTGCATCCAGGCGGCGTGTTTCGGCGCGCGGCGCGTCTGCGACCATTCTTCCAGCATTTCCCATTTGACGGCGTCCAGTTTGGCCATCATTTCGGGCGTGCCCACGTTGGCCGCCAGTTCCAGGCGGTGGCCGTTGGGGTCGAAGAAATAAATCGACTGGAAGATGGCGTGATTCACGGGGCCCAGCACCTCGATGCCGGCGGCCACCAGCCGCTCCTTGGCGGCCAGCAGTTCTTCCATGCTGCCCACTTCCAGCGCCAGGTGCTGCACCCAGGCCGGGGTATTGCGGTCGCGGTCCATCGGCGGCTGCGTCGGCAGCTCGAAGAAGGCCAGCACATTGCCCTGGCCCGCGTCGAGGAAGACGTGCATGTACGGGTCCGGCGCCTTGGTCGACGGCACCAGGTCTTCCGCGATGGCGAGGACGAAATTCATGTTCAAATGCTTGACGTACCACTCGACGGTTTTCTTCGCGTCGATGCAGCGGTAGGCGACGTGGTGGATTTGCTTGATTTTCATAATGTCTGTCTCCGATGGATGGCGGGTTTTTCAGCTTTTCACCATTAGAATCCAGTTACAGCTATCATACAAACAATTTTTAACCATCGATTTATCGGATTATCTTATGAGTCCCAGCCTGCGACAGATGCGCGCCTTCGTGGCGCTGGCCAAGACCGGCAGTTTTACCCTGGCCGCCGAATACCTGCACGTGACGCAGTCGGCCTTGAGCGGCTTGATCAAGGAACTCGAAAGCGTGCTGGGCGTGCGCGTGGTCGAGCGCAGCACGCGCAAGACGCAGCTGTCGGAAATCGGCCGCGAACTGTATCCGCTGTTTGAAAAGATGATCGAGGACCTCGACGGCGCCATGGCCGGCATCGCCCAGCGCAAGGCTCTGAAGACGGGCCTGGTGCGCATCGCCGCGCCGCAGATGATGGCGTGCACCCTGCTGCCGGAAGTGATCGCCGCCTACCGCCAGGCGCACCCGGACGTGCAGCTGCGCCTGGTCGACTGCCCCGTGGAAAACGTGTCGGCGCGCGTCTTCAGCGGCGAAGTCGATTTCGGCATCGGCCCCGAGCGCGACCCGACGGCGGAAATCGCCGCGCAAGTGCTGTTCGAGATGCCTTTCGTGCTGGTCTTCCCCGAGCAGCACCCGCTGCAGCAAAAAGAGCGCGTGACCTGGGCCGACGTGGGCGACTATCCGTTCATCTCGCTGCAGGGGCAATTTACGGAACGCCTGCTGCGCGACATGCACGGCGCGTTTCGCGAACTGTCGCTCAATCCCTACAACGAAGTGACCTTCATGACGACGGCGCTGGCCATGGTCAGCGCCAACCTGGGCATCACGGTTTGCCTGCCGTACGCGGAACCGATGGTCAAACTCTACAAATTGCACATGCGCACCCTGCACGAGCCGGAACTGACGCGGCGCTTTTTCGTCTACACGAAGACGGGCCGTTCGCTGTCGCCGGCGGCCGAAAGTTTCATGGCCTTCCTGTTCCGCTTCGTCGAGACGCACGAGTGGAACGTGGGAGCGGGCGGCCCGGCTGGCACCGCTTTATAATCCATCATCGCCCCCTCACCGCTTACGCCATGACCCAGCCTGACCAGCACGCCCTGTCGCCCACCGACGCCGCCACCATCGCCGCCAACCGGCGCATGAACAAATTCGACGGCCATGCACAGGTCTGGCTGTTCGGCTACGGCTCGCTGATCTACAAGGCCGATTTCCCCTATATCGAACGGCGTCCCGCCAGCATCGAAGGCTGGACGCGGCGCTTCTGGCAAGGTTCGCACGACCACCGCGGCACGCCGATGGCGCCGGGCCGGGTCGCCACCATCGTGCCGCAGGCCGGCGCCGTGTGCGACGGCATGGCGTACCTGATCACGCCCGAAGTCTTCGCCCACCTCGACCACCGCGAAAAGAACGGCTACCTGCGCCTGGCCACCGACATCACCTTCGACGATGGCAGCAAGGTCGAAGGCCTGGTGTACATCGCCAACGAGGAAAACGCCGCCTTCCTCGGCGCCGCGTCCGAACTCGATATCGCGCGCCAGATCGCCCGCTCAAACGGCCCCAGCGGCCCGAACAGCGAATATCTGCTGCACCTGGCCAGCGCCCTGCGCGAACTGGGCAAGAGCGATCCTCACGTCTTTGCCATTGAGCAACATCTGGCGCAATTGAAGGATGCGCCGCCTGCAGCGCAGTGAGTGGCGGCAGGCTGCCAGCTTGCAAGATGCAAGCGATGAATATCTTTTTATTGTGACAATTGGCGACTATCCCCCGTTTTATTAGCGCCCATAATCGGAACGCGCGATTCCTTATGCATGAATGGAGCAACGGTACGCGTCAACAGGCAACGGGGCCGTACATCCATCACAATCACTGCCCTGCACGATAGAAGCGACTTCATCGGAGCGAGACGACCATGTCCGACAGGTCTATGCTGCAACAGCATGGCGGGCAGCCGCATGCCATGCTTCCCGGGACGGGCGCCATTGCCCCGGTGCAAGCCCCCATGCACCGCGGGTGCGCCGGGGGCGGGCTGAGCGTCATCGGCAGCTCCCCGGTATTCCAGCGCCTGCTGCGCATGGTCGACGCGGTGGCACCGACCCGCTGCACGGTGCTCATCAGCGGTCCCACCGGTTCCGGCAAGGAAATCATCGCCCAGCTCGTGCACCGGCAAAGCGGCGATCCCGGCGCGCCCTTTGTCGATCTCAACTGTGGCACCCTGCCGGAACACTTGATCGATGCGGAACTGTTTGGCCATACCAAAGGGGCATTTACGGGCGCACTCAGCAACCGCGCCGGTTTTTTCGCCCAGGCGGGGCAAGGCACGCTGTTTCTCGATGAAATAGGCGAACTGCCGCTGGGCGTGCAAAGCAAGCTGCTGCGCGTGCTCGAATCGCGCTGTTTCCGGCCGCTGGGCGGCGGCGATACCCAGCCGTTCAACGGCCGCATCGTGGCCGCCACCCACTGCGACCTGGCCGCGATGGTGCAAGCGGGCCGTTTCCGCGCAGACCTGTACTACCGGCTGGCGGTATTGAAACTCGACGTGCCGGGCCTGGACCAGCGCCGTGGCGACGTCGCCGCCCTCGCCGCGCACTTTGCCGGCCAGCAAAAGCGCCCCATCCGCTTTACCGCCACCGCCATGGAACGCCTGTGCCGGCAAGCCTGGCCCGGCCATATCCGCGAACTGCGCAACCTGATTGAACGGCTGTCGATACTGGCCGAATCACCGTTGATCGATGCGCACAGCCTGGAAACCTTCCTGTCGGCAGACAAGCCGGAGAACGCCGACCGCACGCTGCTGGCGGAAGCGCTGATGCGGCTGGATGGCGACGACAAGCTGGCTGCCGCGCAACAATTGCTGATCGACTATGCGATGCGCCTTGCCGATGGCAACAAGACGATCGCGGCCCGCCACCTGGGCATCAACCGCAAGGTCATCGAACGCCGCCTGCACGGCGACGAGGAGCGCAGCAATTTCGCCCGCGTCTGCCTGCTGGAGGGGCGCGCACTGATCGAGGCGGCCCGCTTCAAGGAAGCCATCGAAGTGTTGCGCCGCGGCCTCACCTTGCTGGCCGCCGATGCGCACCCCTGCACGGCGCGCCGCCTGAGCTGCGACCTGCACCGCTGGCTGGCCATCTCGCACCGCGGCATCAGCGGCTGGCAAAGCGCCGAAGCGCTGGCCTGCTATCGGCAGGCATTGCAGGAGGCGGCGGCGCTGGGCGACGAGGTGGAAATCACCGCCCTGCGCTTCGGCATCTGGAGCACGCAGCTGATGGCGCTGGACCTGGTGGCGGCCCGGGCCACGGCACAGGACATGCTGCAGCGGGCGCAGGCGATAGGCGACACGGACTTGCTGTCGCAGGCCCACCTGGCCCTGGCCAACACGCTGTTCTGGCTTGGCGACTACCGAGAAACGCTGGCCTGCCTGGAACGCGGACACCTGCTCTGCGGCGCGGTACCGGCCGAGACCGGGGGACAGGGCCTGGACATCGCCGCGCTGTCCTCCACCTTCGAAGGCCTGTCCTGCTTCCAGAGCGGCGCCTTCCGGCGCGCGCGCCTGGTGATGGAACAACTGACATTGCGCGGCACCGCCGACAACCCGCATCCCTTCCATCGCGCCATCGCGCTGCAGGGCGCCGCATGGCTGGCCTGCATGTTCGAAGACTGGACCCGGCTGGCAAACCTGGCGGCGGACCTGAAAACCGTCGCCAGCGAATATGGCTACCAGTTCTACCTGGGGGTGGGCCAGATATTCCATGCCTGCGCATTGGCGCCGGGCAACACCCATGTGCAAATCGAGCAGCGCATCGCCGACGGCTACCAGCGCTACATGCTGTGCGAAGGCGGCATGCTCTTCCATTCATTCCAGGCCTGGAAGCGGGGCGAACTGCTGCTGTCGGCAGGCTTGCCATCGCAAGCCCGGCAATTGCTGCACGGCGCCATCGAACTGGCGCTGGAACATGGCGAACGGGCCTATCTGGTCGAATTGCTCGACATGCACGCCCAGACGTGGATCGCGGTGGGCGACCTGGACAAGGCGGAACGCGAGCTGGGCAGTGCACTGTCGACCGCCAAGGCGCTGGGCGCGGCGGCCGGCAGCCTGCTGGTGGCGACCCGCCTGGCGCAACTGCTGCTGCAGCGCGGACGCCGGCCCGAAGCGCTGGAGCACCTCACGCGCGCCTTGCGCGGCGTGGAGCGCGACACGGCTTTCCCCCGGTTTGCCCAGGCGCTGCAGTTGCAGGCCACCCTGGCGCAAGCCTTTTCCATGCCATGCCAACCTGAGGACCCGCATCATGAGCTATCTGCTGAACCACGATGACCTTGAATCGCTATTGCTGGGAGCTTGCTTCTTCGGCAGCGGCGGCGGCGGCACGCTCACTTCCGCGCGCAGCCTGCTGGCCCAGTTCCACGCCGGCGACTACTATCCCGACGCCCGGGTGCGCGTGGTCAGCGTCGAGGAAGCCACCGATGGCGATACGGTCATGGTGGCTTACCTCGGTTCGCCCGTGGCGATCAATGGCGCCCATTTTCCGCAGGGCCCCGTCGATGCCGTGATCGCCGTCAGGGAGCGCCTGGCGCTGGAAAACCGCACCTTGGCCTACCTGGCGCCGCCGGAGAGCGGCGCGCTGGGGTTTCTCGTCGCCTGCCTGGTCGCCGCCCGCCTGGGGCTGGCGGTGATCGACGCCGACGGCGCCGGCCGCGCCGTTCCCTCGCTGCCCCAGCTGACCTATGCGGCCGCGCAAATCAATCCGCGCCCGGCCTTCCTCGTCAGCCAGGCCGGACTGCGCGTGGAACTCGACGTCCAGCCCAGCCAGTGCGTGAACGGCGCCCATGCCCATCAGCAGGACGTGGCAACGATCATCGACCAGATGATGCGCCCCATCGTCTCGCAAGCCGACTTCAAGCAGTTCGGCGGGCTGGCCATGTGGATCATGGCGCCGGCCGAGCTGGCCCGGGCGCTGCCGGTGCGCGGCACCCTGGGACGTGCCCTGCGCCTGGGCCGCGAACTGCAGGCAGGCCGCTTGCGCAGCGCGGACGAACTGGTCACCTATCTGGCGCTGCAATTCGACATACGCGCCCGGCCCCTGTTTCCACAAGGCACATTCGTCGCCGCCGAAGTCGAATCGCGCAATGGCTTCGACCTGGGCAAGATCACCATCCGCGCCGGCGAGCGGCTATGCACGGTCCTGTACCAGAACGAATCGCTGCTGGCCTGGGACAGCAGCCGCAGCAGCCCCATCTGCATGGCACCCGACACCATCAGCTACCTGGTCGAGGGCGATGGCCAGGCCGTGTATTCGAATGGCGACTTGCTGCTGCCGGACGGCAGCCTCAACCCGGCCCTCCTGCAGCGCAAGGTGACGCTGCTGGGCCTGGAAGCCAATCCCGTACTGCGCGAACGGGGCGGCCTGATACTGGACAGCTTCATGCAACTGCTCGACACCATCGGCTACCTGGGGCCGTATGTGCCGCTCAGTGGCAATGCCGGCGCGGCGGCAGGGAGCGCCGCATGATGCCGCTGCGCATCTGCATCGTGGCGCCGGTGGCCACCGACGCCTACAACCAGCGCCTGCTGGCCGCCATCGAACCCGTGATGCAGCCCGATGTCGAAGTGTCCGTGCGCAATATTTCCACCGGGCACGACTGCATAGAATACCGCGTCGACTGGCTGCAAAACGGCTATCCGGTGGTACAGCTGGCCAGGGAAATCGAACGCGACGGCTATGACGGCATCTGGCTCAGCGACTTCGACATGTGCGGCGTGGAGGCGGCGCGCGAAGTGATCGACATTCCCATTCTCGGCGGCTTTCCGCCCGCCGCCTTTACTGCGCTGGCACTGAGCCAGCGCCTGTCGATCATGACGATACTGCCCAGCACGCTCGCCATGCAGCAGGGCCACATGCAAGCCTACGGCTTGCAGGACAGCTTCGCTTCCATCCGCTCCATCGACTGTCCCGTCGGCGATCTCGACAAGCTGGACAAGGTGGTGGAAAAAACCTTCCAGGCCGCCATGCTGGCCGTCCAGGAAGACGGTGCCCAGTCCATCCTGCTCGGCTGCACCGGCTTTGTCGGCGTCGCCGCGCGCGTCACCGCCCGGCTGGAAGACGCGCTGCACACCTATGTGCCGGTGATCGATCCGAACCAGGCAGGCTTCAGCTTCCTGGTTTCCCTCGTGCGCATGGGCCTGCGTCCCAGCCGCGCCTGCTACAGCAAGCATCGCTGATGCAGCGCACGCGCCGGGGCCACCCCATGCCGTGGCCCCGGCGTCCCTCCTTCCCCGCCCGCCGTTTTCGTCCATCCCGGCAAAAAAGGGTGGACGATATGCGCCAGTATTGTTGCGCCATGACAAGGTAAATCAGCCCCATCCCTTGCAAATCAAGCACTTGGCGTTCTGGCACATCCCTTGCTAAAGATCAAGCTATCGGCGCCTGGCAAGCAGGCGCCGCAGCAGGCGTGCGGCGCACCTCGAATAGCGTGCCGCACGCCCTCCAGGACCCAGCAAGGAGCCCGGCCGTGCCGACGATTATGGACGAATCCACCACCCAGGACAGCCTGGCCAATCATGGCTTGCTGCCCGGCCTGGCAGCCTTGCAAGAAGGCAACACCGGCTGCGCCGACATCTGCATCGCCGTGCTCGACGGTCCCGTCGATACCAGCCACCCCTGTTTTGCCGGAGCCAGGCTGCAACGGATCGATACCCTCGCCACGGGCTCCAGCGGCAGCGGCCGGGCATCGCAACACGGCACGCACGTCGCCAGCATCATCTTTGGCCAGCCCGGCAGCCCCGTCACGGGCCTGGCCCCCCATTGTCGGGGCTTGATCCTGCCCATCTTTGCCGACCGCGCCGACGGCACCTTGATGCAATGCACGCAGCTCGACCTGGCCCGCGCCATCACCCAGGCCGTCGAGCACGGCGCACACATCATCAACGTCAGCGGCGGCGAACTGTCCGACAGCGGCGCCGCCGATGGCTTGCTGCAAAAAGCCATACAACTGTGCCATGAACGCAACGTCCTGCTGGTGGCGGCGGCGGGCAATGACGGTTGCGATTGCCTGCACATCCCCGCCTCCATCGAGTACACGCTGGTGGTCGGCGCCCTGGACCGGCAAGGCGCTCCCATGCCCAACAGCAACTGGGGCGAAGCCTATCGCAGGCGCGGCCTCATGGCACCGGGCACCGACATCCTCGGCGCCGCTCCCGCGGGGCGGGTGCGGCTCAGCAGCGGCACCAGCTTTGCCACCCCGATCGTCTCGGCCATCGCAGCCTTGCTGCTATGCCGGCAACACCAACATGGGGATCGTCCTGACCCTCGTGGAGTTTGCAGCGCACTGCTGCAGAGCGCAACGCGTTGCAAAACCAATGGCGAGCTGGACTGTCGCCGCCTCCTGACTGGGACATTGAATGTGCCGGGCGCCACTCAACTATTATTAAAAGGGAAAATTGAAATGTCAGACGATACTGTGATTGAAGCGAGCCCAGCCAATGCCGACACTTCCGCGCAGGCGCATCCGCTCAGCATCCCCATGCTGGAAACCTCCTCCCCGGCCACGCTCGCCGCCCCTGCCGGCGCTGCGCGGCAAGGCATCGCCGCTTCCGGCATCGATGCCTCCGATTGCGGCTGCGGCGGCGGTGCGGCCAAGGGTCCGACGCTGGTGTATGCGCTGGGCAACCTGGGCATCGACTTCGGCAGCGAAGCGCGCCACGATTCCTTTGTCCAGGCCATGCCATCGGGCAGGAACAACCCCGACGATCCCCAGCAATTGATCGAGTTTCTGCGCGCAAAGCCATATTTCCGCCAATCGCTGACCTGGACCGTCAACCTGGACGCCACGCCGATTTACGCGATCGTGCCCGTCGGCCCGTATGCCGACCTGACCTATGAACTGCTGTTCGAAGCCTTCGTCGGCACGATCGATGGCAAGGTCGTCATGAATTCCTTTCCCGGCGTAATCTCGGGTGCCGCCAGGCTGATGTCCGGCCAGGTCGTGCCCGTGATTCAGCCGGCCCTACGGGGCATGTTCAGCTGGAATGTCCCGGAGCTGATCAGCAGCCTGATGGCGGCACAGGACAACCAGGAAATCAGCAGCGGCAACACGGGCGCGCGCCTGGAAAACTTCCTGAACCGCATCTATTACGACTTCCGCAACCTGGGCGTCACGGGCATGGACCGCGCGCTCAATTTCTCGGCCACGAATGCCATGCAGGCCACGGAAATGCTGAGCAAGACCACCGGCATGCAGCTCGATACCATCGTGGTGCAACAGAGCCCCGTGTGCCGCCCGGGTTCCGAGTGCTACGACATCATCATGACCTTCTTCAACCCGGAAAACCTGCAAATAGCCAACACGGTCGCCCGCTTCGCCGTCGACGTCAGCGACGTGATACCGGTCAGCGTCGGCCCCGTGCGCTACTGGTCGCAGCGCTGACCGCAACGCCATTGGAATTGTCGGGGCACGTGGGCGCAGCGATGCGTGCACGCGCTTCAGCAGACGGTCGTTGGCGGGAAACGATCAGCACCGTACTTCGGTACGCACACCCATTGCCGTTGCCCGCGGCGGCGCCACCACAAGGAGTTTCAAAATGAACAATCTTCCATTGCAAGCCAAAGCCGTTCAACGCAGCCCCAGCATCTCCGGCGTCAGCCAGGGTGTCGCCCCTTCCGGCATTGCCTGCACCCTGTGCCAAATGGGTTGCAGCGCCTTGAGCGGCACCGCGCAGCAACTCTGCCTGGCCGCTTGCGCCGCCACCGTTTGCTGATCAAGCCAGCAGGATCGAGCCATTCCGGCTAAACCCGGCATGCCTGCGGGCGATGCGTTTCTCGTCGCCCGTTCAGCCTGCCGGCATCATCCACGATTGAGGAAGGACAGCGATGCGACTCCCACTACAAAGCCCGCCTGTTTCGCGCAGCGCGCGTGGCCCTATCAATGCGCAAGCCAGCGGTCCGCACGCGAGCGGCATGCAACCGTCCGCCTGCGGACCGACCAACACGGGCCAGGGCCAGTGCTTCGATACGAACGGGCCGATAGGCGGTCCGACGGCCCACAATTGCAGCGCCTGCTGCGCCCGGCGCGGTGCGATTCACTGGCAAGGCGTGAATGGCACTTTTGCCATCTGCCAATAAACACCGATTCGGCCAGCAGTATCCCCGCCTCCTGGCCTCTGCCGGAAGCGGGGACTGCGTCGGACGCCGGCCCTTCCCGCCCCGTCCACGCCGCATGCGCTAGAACAGATCCAGCTGCCCCGCATTGCCATTTTTCACTTTTGCGCCCAGCGGCGGCACCACCAGCGGCCGGCGGAATTGCGTGCAATCGAGCTGCTTGAAGCGGCCGCCCTTGCCGTGCAGCCCCAGCCGGTGCACGGCCTTTTCAAAGCGCTGGCGGATGAGGTCGGCCCACACGCCTTCGCCCCGCATGCGCGTGCCGAACGCGCTGTCGTAATCCTTGCCGCCCCGCATTTCCCGCACCCGGTTCATCACGCGCTGGGCCCGTTCCGGGAAATGCGCTTCCAGCCATTGCTGGAACAAGGGGCTCACTTCCCACGGCAGGCGCAGCACCACGTAATGGGCGTGGATGGCGCCCGCGTCGCGCACGGCTTCGAGCAGCTGCTCGATTTCCGGCTCCGTGACAAAGGGGATGATGGGCGCGATGCTCACGCCCACGGGAATGCCCGCCTCCGTCAGGGTGCGGATGGTGCGCAGGCGCCGCGCCGGGGCGGCCGCGCGCGGCTCCAGCGTGCGCGCGATAGCCGGGTCGAGCGTGGTGACAGTGACGGCCACGGCTGCCAGGCGTTTGGCCGCCATGGGCGCCAGAAGATCGATGTCGCGCTCGATCAGCGACGATTTCGTGATCAGCGCCACCGGATGGTCGCATTCGTGCAGCACTTCCAGCACGCGCCGCGTCAGCTGCCGTTCCCGTTCGCACGGCTGATACGCATCGGTATTGACGCCCAGGGCGATCGGTTCGGGCACATACGACGGCCTGGCCAGTTCGCGCCGCAACAGTTCCGGGGCGTTCACCTTGGCGTAGATGCGGCTTTCGAAATCCAGGCCCGGCGACAAGCCCAGATAACTGTGCGTGGGACGGGCAAAGCAATAAATACAGCCGTGTTCGCAGCCCCGGTACGGGTTCAGCGACACATTGAAGGGCAAATCGGGCGAAGCGTTGCGTGTGAGGATGGTGCGCGCCTGCTCGTCGCTGACCTGCGTCTTCCAGGCCGGCGCCGCCTCCCCGGCCGCCTCCTCCAGGCCGTCCACGCCCCAGCCGTCATCGAAGCCGGCGCGCGCATGCGCCTCGTAGCGCCCTTGCAGGTTCGAGACGGCACCGCGCCCCTTGCGGGCTTTCAGCGATTGCGGCGGCAACATGGCTTGCCCGGCGAAGCTGTCATCGTGCTCTGGAATGATTGCTTTCATGAACGGCCCCATAAACTGTATATACGTACAGTATACTATGCCGCTGCGCGGGCAAGATCAAGGGCTACCGTGTGACCGTTTCAAGCTTTTTCAGCGTGCGGCATGACATAACTCAACTGCTGCGCGACAAAGCCGTCGAATGCCGCGATCAGGGGAACGAAGCGGGGCGTGTCCTGCTCCAACTGCATCAGGGCATAACACGTCGCTTCCAGGGTCGATAACTGGTCTGGCGCGTGCGCCTTGCGGATCAGGTAATGGGAAGCAGGCGTATCGCGCAGCGGCAGGCGCGGCAGCTGTTGCAGCTGCGGATTCAGATACAGCATCTTGCGGCTCTTGCGCCAGGTGGCGTCCAGCACCACCAGCCGCAACTGGGCCGAAAATCGGGCCAGATCGCGCAAGATGGCGGGGTCGAGCGCTGGCGGCGGCGCGATGCCCAGCGAACGGTCGCCGGGCGTATCCGGGTACAGCAGCACATTATGCTTGCCGGCCAGCAATTCGGCGAGGTCTTGCGGGGCAAACTGCTCGCCCGTCAGCAGGCGGCTGTTGGGCAGGCTCAGATGCAGCAAGCGGGCGCTGCCCTTGGCGTTGTGGACTTCCAGCGGATGCTGGAGGATCAGCACTTCCACGGCGTGGGCAACGGGGGCGATCCAGCGGCAGATGCAGCTGGCTGCGGCACGCAGACAGACCGGGCAGCGTGCCCGTTTGGCGGGTTCAGCCGGGGAGAACGATGCAGCGCCAGCGTGAGAGGCGGGGTCGGAGGCAAGGCTGGAGGTACGGCGGGTGGTCATGGCGGAGCGCGTTCGCGGGATTCTTCAAGCCGCGATTGTAGCGCCCGTGCCATGCCAAGGGAAAGCTGCGCTTAAAACACCTGCGCTTAAAACCGATTAAAACTCTTCCCAGTCGTCGGCGCCGGATGCCACCGGCGTCTTCGGCGTGCGTGCACGCACAGCTTCCGCTGGCGCCGCCTTGCCCGGCGCAGGGGCGGCCACGGCGGGTGCCGGCGTCCGCGGCGTGGCGTGCCGCATGGCAGGCCGCATCGCAGCTTTGGTGGGCGCAGACGCCGTCACGGACGGAGCAGCACTGGCCGATGCATATTGCTGTGTGGCATCGAGCTTGAACACGCCCACCACGTCGGCCAGCCTGGCTGCCTGTTCCTGCATGGATTCGGCCGCCGCGGCCGCTTCTTCCACCAGGGCCGCGTTTTGCTGCGTCACCTGGTCCATCTGGCCGATGGCCCGGTTGACTTGTTCGATGCCGGTGCGCTGCTCATCGCTGGCGTCGGTGATCTGGTTCATGATCTGCGTCACATGGCTGATGCTTTGCACGATTTCGTCCATGGTGCGGCCAGCCTTGTCCACCAGTTGCGAACCGGCCTCGACCTTTTGCACGGAATCGTCGATCAAGCCCTTGATTTCCTTGGCCGCCGCACTCGAACGTTGCGCCAGGTTGCGCACTTCGGAAGCGACGACGGCAAAGCCACGGCCCTGTTCGCCGGCCCGGGCCGCTTCCACGGCCGCGTTCAAGGCCAGGATATTCGTCTGGAAGGCGATGGCGTCGATGACGCTGATGATGTCGACGATCTTGCGCGAGGAATCGTTGATCGAGCCCATGGTGCTGACCACTTCCGACACCACCACGCCGCCCTTGCTGGCGATCTGCGAGGCGTCGATGGCCAGCTGGTTGGCGCTGCGCGCATTGTCGGCATTGAGCTTGACGGTGGAAGTCAGTTCTTCCATGGAAGACGCCGTCTCTTCCAGCGAGCTGGCCTGCTCTTCCGTGCGCGACGACAAGTCCAGGTTGCCGGCAGCAATTTCACTCGACGCCGTGCTGATCGATTCCGTGCCGGTGCGCACCTGGCCGACGATACTGACCAGTTTATCGTTCATGTTTTTCAGCGCATGCATCAGCTGCCCCGTTTCATCGCGGCTGTCCACCACGATATGGCTGGTCAGGTCGCCAGCGGAAACGGCTTCCGCCACCTCGACGGCGCGCGTGATGGGACGCGTGATCGAGCGCGTGATCCAGTACGCGCAAGCGATGCCCAGCAAGATGGCAACCACGCCCAGCGAGATCAGCAGCGAACGGCCGTTTTCATAGCGCGAACGGATTTGCGCGGCCGCTTCATCGAGCAATCTTGCTTCCAGCACTTCCAGTTTTTTGAGCGACGCCAGATAGATGTCGCGCTTGACGGCCATGTCGCCTTCGTACAGGCGCTTGCCCAGTTCCAGGTCGCCCGCATTCTTGGCCTTGAACACATTCTTGCGCACTTCCGTATAGGCTTTGCGCGTGCTCAGCACTTCCTGGTACAGCGATTGCTCTTCGGTGTTCAGCTCGCTCTTGCCGATCGCGTTCTGGATTTCCGTGGCGCGTGCCGACGAGACGGCCATTTCCTGTTCAAACTGCTTCTGGTGTTCGGGATCGCCCACCTTCCAGGCGGCCGCCGTGCGCGCCGCGTTGACCTCGATGACTTTGGTCCATTCGCCGATCAGGCGCTCGTTGCGCACCTTGACGTTGACGAGCGCATCGGTTTCCTTGCTGGCGCTTTGCATCTGCACGATGCCCACCACGGTGAGACTGGTCAACAGGAGCAGGACGGCGGCAAAAGCGCCACCGAGACGTACGCCGATTCTGAGGTTTTTCATTGCGTGATTCCTATCTGAAGAAAACAATGCACAGACGCCACGAAACCGACTTACTGCTACGTACCAATATAGCAGGCATCTGCCGTGCGGCAATCACGAGCGGTGGCGCAACGGTACCCGCCACCGGAATGGCAGCACGCCGCAGCGCACCACTTTGGAGCAGATTGTGAGTGAATCAGAGTGGTATTGCAAGAAATAACATGCAGAAAAGCAACAACCAGAAGATGCCATGCCGCCACGAACGGGCGGCAGCCAAGCAGAGTCAGTTTTGCTTCACATAGATCAATTTTGACGTATCGAAACCCAGGCCACGGGCTTTTTCGATCAGCCGCTGCTGCAATGCGGGATCCATGCTGGGCGTGCGCGACAGCAACCACAAGTACGACTTGTCGGGGCCGCTGATCATGGAATAGCTGTAATCTTGCTGGTCCAAATCAAACACGATGTAGGAACCATAGAAGGGACCGAAAAACGACACTTTCAGATAGCCCACGTCTTTCTTGTCCACAAAATACGCCTTGCCTTCCGCTTCCTTCCACTTCGCGTCCGCATCCTGGTAGCCCCGGTTGAGCACTTTCAGGCCGCCATCCTGGCGCAGGCTGTAGTCGGCCGTCACATGGCTCAGACCCCGTTCGAACGAATGGTCCAGGCGCGCGATCTCATACCATTTGCCCAGATAGCGGGTCGTGTCGAAGTTGCTGACGGGGACGATGTTATCGGGACGGCCCACGCAGCCGGCCAGCACGAGCACACACAGGAACAACAGTTTTTTCATGGTCTTCTCCAGATGGTGAAATCAGGGCAGCAATGCGCGGTCGACGATGCGGCGGATCGCGCCATTATTCTGCATGCGCACGATGGCGGCATTGAATTGTTCGATAAAGTCTTCGCGATAGGGGTAAGCGACGGGCCGGCGCGCCGTAAAACCCAGGTGGCCCTGCTGGCTGGCCAGTTGCGCCGTTTCCTGTATCGCCTGCATCGGCGTGCCCGGCGGCCCCTCGCGCCGGATGCGCTGCAATTCCCACTGCGCCGACAGGCGGTCGCTGACATAGCAATCGATGCGCCCGCGCATCAGCTTGAGCAGATTCGTGCGCGTGCCCTTGGCCGGGTCGAGCACGATTTTTTCGGCGCGCAGGGCCGCCATCAGCCCCGCATCGCCCGGCAAAAAACCTGCGTTCACGCCGATGTGCAGGCCGCCGTAATCGGCGGGCCACTGGCGCAGCGCGCGCCTGGCCAGCACGTCCTGGCTGCACAGCACCACCAGCTGCTCCATCAGCAGCGGCACGGAATAGCGCACGTACGGCCGCTCGCTGCGCCACGAATACGGCGGATACAGGGCGAAGGCCTCGCCCGTCTGCAGCATCAGCAGCCCCCGTTTCCAGGGTACGGGGCGCAGCTGCACCGCATACTGCGGCATCGCTTGCGCCGCTTCGCGCACGATCTCCGTGTAGATGCCTTTCAGCTGGCCATTCTCGACGTAGGAGTACGGCGGATAATCGTCGTCGCCATAGATCACCAGCGGCGTTGCCCCTTCGGCCCGCGCGCTGGCGGCGATAAACAGGCATAGCGCGGCAGGCAACATGAGCATTCTGGACATGCCCGAAGAGTAGCACGGAAGGGACAAACGCCATCATCCGTTTGCGCTGTTCGTGCCCAGCATCTCGTCGAGCTGCGCCAGGGTGCCTGAATCCTTCACGACGGCGCGCAGCCACAGGTGCAGCGGCAGTTCGCCCCAGCTGGCGGCCTTGTCGGCCAGGTAGGCGACGGGGCTGTGCGGCTCCGTGCGGCGGAAAAAATCGGCCACCTGGCGCAGCTGGGCCAGCGCCTGCTGGCGCTGCACGATGGCGCCGCCAGCGCCCCCGTCGGCGCCCTGGCCGGCGGCGGCCGGCGCGCCGATAAAGTCCGCGCCGGGCGACAGTGGCGCGATGAAATGAATGGCGTTTTCCAGCGCTTCGCGCGCGGCGCGGAAACTCGGCCCATCGGCGCCGAAATGCGCGTCGACGCTGCGTTCGAACGCCAGCAGCGACTGCATGCAGTACTGCGCATCGGCCAGCAAGGCGCCGGAAAAGGCGCGCGTATTCCTTTGCCGCGCCGCCTCCATCTGCGCCAGGGTCGCCCCTTCGTCGTGGCGCGCATCGCCCCAGCCCTGCTCCGCCGCGCCCTGCGCCAGGCTGGCCGCCGCGCGCTGGCGCGCCGCATCGAAATCCTGCAGCGCAAACGGGCCATCGGCACCTTCCGTCAGCGGGATTTCGCGCAGCAGCTGCGGCGTGCGCGAGAGCAGCCAGAAGACATTGCCGATGCGCTGTTCCTGGTCGCCCTCTTCCGCCAGCGGGTACAGGCCCTCCCAGTAACGCTCGCACAGGCCGGCCAGCAGCGCGTAGCCGTCGCCCAGGCCGCGGAAATGGCGCGTCTTCGCGTGCGCCTCGGCCAGCCACACGGCCACGCGCAAATCCTTGCTGTGCGTGGCGATCAGCTGTTCGCAGCGCGTCGCCACGAAGGGCCAGTCGGCTTCCTTCAGCGCCGTCACCCATTCGCCCTGGTCCAGGCTCGGGTCGTCGTGCTGGCGCGCGCGCGCGATGGCGTCGAGCTCCTGGCTGAAGGTGATGTCTTCGCCGCAGGGGCTGACGGCGCTGACGGGGTGCAGCAACTGCTCCAGGTTGAACATGGCGCTCTCCGGAAGGTGGATTATCGGATCGTGTACTTGAACTGTCCCTGCTTGCTGGCAGTGACGCGGATCGACGCGACCGGCTCGCCTTCGGCCATGCGCGCCAGCACCGCTTCGGCAATCGCCGGCAGCAGGCTGCCGTTGAGAATTTGATCGACATTGCGCGCGCCCGAATCGACCTCGGTGCAGCGCGCCAGCACGGCGTCGACCAGGCCCGCGTCATGGCTGAACTGCGCCTGGTGGTTGCGCGCGATGCGCGCGCCTATCCTCGCCAGTTTCAGGGCGATGATCTCGGCCAGCACCGCGTCGTTCAGCGGATAGAAGGGCAGCACCTTGAGGCGCCCCAGCAAGGCCGGCTTGAAGTGCGCCACCAGTTGCGGGCGCACCAGTTCTTCCAGCGCGGCGGGCGTAGGCAAGTCTTGCGCCGCCCGGTTCAGGCAGGCGGCCATCATGGCGCCCGAACCCAGGTTCGAGGTGGCGATGATGATGGTGTTGCGAAAATCGACTTCGCGCCCTTCCGCGTCATCGAGCACGCCCTTGTCGAAGACCTGGAAGAACAGTTCGAGCACGTCGGGATGGGCTTTTTCCGCCTCGTCGAGCAGCACCACGCTGTAGGGCTGGCGCCGCACGGCTTCCGTCAGCACGCCGCCTTCGCCATAGCCGACATAGCCGGGCGGCGAGCCTTTCAGGCCGGCCACGCTGTGCGCCTCCTGGTATTCGCTCATGTTAATGGTAATGAGCTTGCGCTCGCCGCCGTACAGCAGGTCGGCCAGCGCCAGCGCCGTTTCCGTCTTGCCCGTGCCGGACGGCCCCGTGAACAAAAACACGGCTTGCGGCTTGTTCGGGTCGTCCAGGCTGGCGCGCGCCGTGCGCACGCGCTGCGCCACCGCGTCGATGACATGGTCTTGTCCCAGCACCCGTTCGCGCAGCGCGCCGTCCAGGGTCAGCACCGTGCGGATCTCGTCCTTGAGCATTTTCCCCAGCGGGATGCCGGTCCAGCCGGCGACGATGCCGGCCACCACCTGCGCATCGACTTCCAGCGGCGACAGCGGCGCTTCACCCTGCAGGGCCGCCAGTTCTTCCTTCAGCGCCAGCAGGCGCGCCGCGCCCACTTCGCCCGGCCGCTCGCCGCGCAGCTGCGCGCGCAGGTCGCCGATCTGCGCCACCAGCGTCTTTTCGCGCTCCCAGCGCTGCGCCAGCGCCGCGACCGCCGCCTGGCCTTCGCCATGCTCGCGCCGCAGCTGCGCCAGGCGCGCGGCGCCGGCTTTATCGGGCACTTCGCCGTCGGCCGCCTCGCGGGCCAGGGCGGCGATTTCCGCGCCGATGCGTTCCTGGCGCCGGTGCGCGTTTTCCAGCTGCGCCGGCGTGGCGCGCTGGCCCAGCGCCACCTTGGCGCACGCCGTATCGAGCACGCCGATGGCCTTGTCGGGCAGCTGGCGCCCGCTGATGTAGCGGTGCGACAGGCGCACCGCCTCGACGATGGCGGCGTCGCGCACGCGGATGCCGAAATGGCGTTCCATCAGCGGCGCCATGGCGCGCAGCATGGCGCAGGCGATGTCCTCGCTTGGCTCTTCCACCTTCACCACCTGGAAGCGCCGCGCCAGCGCCGCATCCTTTTCAAAGTATTTTTTATACTCGCTCCAGGTGGTGGCGGCGATGGTGCGCAGGGCGCCGCGCGCCAGCGCCGGTTTCAGCAGATTGGCCGCGTCGTTCTGCCCGGCCTGGCCGCCGGCGCCGATCATGGTGTGCGCCTCGTCGATGAAGAGGATGACCGGGTGCGGGCTTTTCGCCACCTCGTCGATGACGTTCTTCAGGCGGCTTTCGAATTCGCCTTTCACGCTGGCGCCGGCCTGCAGCAAGCCCATGTCGAGCGCGTGGATGTGCGCGCCCTGCAGCACTTCGGGCACGTCGCCGGCGGCGATGCGCAGGGCCAGGCCTTCCACCACGGCCGTCTTGCCCACGCCCGCCTCGCCCGTAAGTATCGGGTTGTTCTGGCGGCGGCGCAGCAGGATGTCGACGGCCTGGCGTATCTCCGCCTCGCGGCCGATCACGGGATCGAGCTTGCCGTCGCGCGCCAGCTGCGTCAGGTCGGTGGTGAACTGGTCCAGCGCCGGGGTTTTGCTGGCCAGGCTAGCAACAGGGTCGTCGCCGGTGTCGGCAAGCCGCGGCACTGCCGCGCTTTCCTCCTCGCCGGAGCCGGCCGTGAGCTTGTCCGGATGATGCTTCAATTGCTCCACGCTGAAGCGGGCGAACAGCTTCGAGCCGCGGTAGGCCAGCTGCGACAGTTCCGGTTCCGTCAGCAGCGCCAGCAGCAGGTGGCGGCTGCGGATGGGCCCCGGCTGCGCCGTATCGAGCGAAGCGATCAGCCAGGCGTGTTCGAACAGCAGCGGCAAGTGGGGTGAAAACACGGGCGTGCGCGCGCTGCCCGTGCGGAAGCCGCCGATCTCGCGGCGCAGATCCGCCTCCAGCGCCGTCAGGCTGATTTCGCTGCGCCGCGCAATGGTGACGAAATCGCTGCGTTCCTGCTCCAGCAGGGCCAGGAACAGGTGTTCGATATCGACTTCATACTGGCCCAGCCCGACGCAGATGGCGGCGGCGCGGGTGGCGGCCGTGCGCGCCGTGTCATTCAGTTTGGCGATCAGGGTTTTCAGGTTATTGCTCATGCGGCGGCTCCCTTGCGGTTGATCGAATAGCGCAGCGACGATGGCTGCAGCACGGCGTCGAAATTGACCGTCTCGCCGCCGGCCTGCACGGCCAGGGTGCCGCTGATGACGAAGCCGACGCGGTTGATGGCGCCCGCCTCGCGCTCCAGGCGCGCGCGCACGTTGCGCAGGCGCGGTTCGTGGCGTTCGATGGCGGCCTTCAGGGCGGCGCAGATGCGGGCGCGGTCGTCGCTGCTGGACAAGCACATGCCGGCGAAATCGATCAAGCCATAGTTGACGATGGACGCCGCGCATTCCGGATAGGCATCCAGCGCGCCGGGCGGCAGGGCCACGCGCGTGTTGAGCAGCTCTTCCAGGTCGCGCGCCACCGCATCCTTCAATTGTTCCAGCGACAGGCGCGCCGCCGCGCCGCCGTCGCCCATCAGGCGGTCAAACAAGCCAGGTACATAACTGTCCATGCACACTCCTGGAAAATCGGCGCGGCGCGCGGGCGGAGGTGGCCGCCGCGCGCCGCGCGCAATGGATCAAGCCACGCGGTTCGCGGCCAGATCCCAGCCGCCCGAGGTATTGCCGCCGGCGCCGCCCGTCACTTTTTGCTGCGTGTATTTCCACTTCACTTTGGAGAACTTGAAGCCGACGTGTTCGCCGAGGATGTCGCCCTCTTCCACGTTCGGCGTGACGGCGCCGATCAGCACATTCTCGATTTCGATTTCAAAGTATTTGACGCGTTCGCCCTGGCCGTCGGCGCGCATGAATTCGAAGCGCGCCTTGGGGATGGTCTTGCCGGCCGAGCAGGTCTGCAGCAGCACCGGCGAGGCCAGGTCGGCCAGCTTGGAAATGACGATGTCCTTGTGCTCGCAGCGTTCGGCCGTGTGCCCGCCGCCCGTCGAGGCGGTGGCGGACTTCGGCTGCTCGACGCTCCAGCTGACCGATTTGCACTCGATCCAGTCCTTGTGCTTGTCATCGGTGGACTCGCCCTTGATGCCGTCTATCTGCAGATATACATCGATTGCCATGGTGTGCTCCTGTGGTTGAAAGAGGGGTGGATCAGGAATTGGTCGACTTCGGCAACTCCGCGACCAGTCGGAGCGAAACGGACAGCTCATCGAGCTGGAAATGGGGGCGCAGGAACGACACGGCGCGGTACACGCCCGGCCGGCCCGGCACTTCATGCACCTGCACGGACGCCTCGCGCAGCGGGAACTGCGCCTTCTGTTCCTGGCTGGCGTTATCGTCGAGCAGCACGTACTGCATCAGCCAGCGGTTCAGAAAATCCTCCACGTTGGAGGCGGCGGCAAAGCTGCCGATCTTGTCGCGCATCATGGCCTTCATGTAGTGGGCGATGCGCGAAACGGCGAAGATGTACTGCAACTGCGACGACAGCACAGCGTTGGCGTTGGCCGCGTCGCTGTTGTACTTGCGGCTCTTCTGCGCCGACTGCGCGCCGAAGAAGGCCGCATACGCCGTGTTCTTGCAGTGCACCAGCGAGATGAAGCCCAGGTCCGACAATTCCTTTTCGCGGCGGTCCGTGATCGCCACTTCGGCCGGGCATTTCAGGGCCACGTCGCCCTCGTCCGTCTTGAAGGTGTGGGTCGGCAGGTCGTCCACCAGGCCGCCGCCTTCCACGCCGCGGATGGCGGCGCACCAGCCGTAATCGGCAAAGGCGCGCGTCAGCTTGCAGCCGAACGCATACGCGGCGTTGCACCACAGGTATTTGTGATGGTCGCTGCCGTCGACTTCCTCGACAAAATTAAAACCTTCGACGGTGGTGCCGTCGACGGGATTGAACGGCAGCCGGCCCAGGAAGCGGGGCAAGGTCAGTCCGACATAGCGCGCATCCTCGGATTCGCGGAAGGCTTTCCATTTCGCGTACTCGATGGTGTCGAACACCTTGGCCAGGTCGCGCGGTTTGCCCAGGTCGCCGTAGCTTTCCAGGCCAAACAGTTCCGGCGCGGCCGAGGCGATGAACGGCGCATGCGCGGCGGCGGCGATGTGCGACATCTGCTCGACGAAATACATGTCTTCCGGCTGGCGCGAGATGGCGAAGTCGCCCAGCAGCGCGGCGAAGGGCGCGCCGCCGAAGGTGCCGAATTCCTCTTCATACACCTTCTTGAACATGCTGCTCTGGTCGAATTCCAGCGCGGCCTGGAAATCCTTCACCAGTTCGCGCTTGGTGGCGTTGAACATGCGGATCTGCAGCCGCGTGCCCGTGTCGGAATTGCCGACCAGGTAGCGCAGCCCCGTCCAGCTTTGCTCGAGCTGCTGGAACGGCGCCGCGTGCATGATTTCGCTGAGCTGGGCGGAGATCAGGCGGTCGATTTCCGCCACGCGCCCGTCCAGGGTGGCCGACAGGCTGCTGGACATCAGCACCGTGCCGTCAAGCACCTGCGCCACCAGTTCCGAGATCAGATCGCGCGCGCGCGCATGTTCGGCGCCGGACTTGGCGACGCGGCTCTGCTCGACGATCTGGTCCAGCAAATCGGTGGCGGCCGGCGCACCGGATGCGGATACAGAGAGGGATTCTGGGGCTTCTGCCTGGGCGCTCATCTCAATCCTCCTGCGCTGGGAACTGCGGTTTCAGGGTGGCCAGGCTGTCCGTGTTGTTCAGCACTTCCGTCAGCAAGTCTTCCAGCTTGTCGTTGCCCGCCAGCTTGTTGCGCAAGTCGGCCAGCTTGGTGCGCGCGTCGAGCAGCTTGCGCAAGGGCTCCACCTGGCGCACCACCGATTCCGGACGGAAGTCGTCCATCGAGCGGAAATGCAGGTCGACGGCGAAGGTGCCGCCCGCCTCGCTGAGGCGGTTCGGCACGGCGAAACGGGCGACCGGTTCCACGCCGGCCAGCACTTCGTCGAAGTTGTCGCGGTCGAGGGCGACGAACTTGCGGTCCTTCAGGCGTTTTTTCTCGCTGTCCGGATTGCCGCCAAAGTCGCCCAGCACGCCGACCACGAAGGGCAGCTCCTTGTTTTCAATCGCGTCGCCGATCTCGACGTCGTAGGTCATTTGCACGCGCGGCGCGCGTATCTGCTTCAGGCGTTTTTGCACGCTGTCGGACTTGGGCATGTCGCTTCCTTTGCAAGGGGATGGTGGGAATGCTCGCTTATTTCAGGCCGCTGAACGGGTCGGCCGTGCTGCCTGGCGAGGCCGCGCCCTTCGCCGCCGGCGTGCCGGAACCGGGAGCGGCGGCGCGCTTGCCGGCCGCCGGCGGGCGCCTGGCCGGCGGCACCAGAACTTCTTCGCCGATGCTGGCGCGCAGCAGCTTGGCCAGGTCCTGCGCTTCCGAGCGCAGCGAGCCGTTCAGATTGTTTTGCCGCGACAGGTCGGCCAGTGCCTTGCCGGACAGGCGCAAGCCGCTGACGGCGACGATGCTGTTGGCGACCTTGTCGTCCGGGTCGCGTTCCAGCGCTTCGAGCGCATGGCCGATGGCGTCGCCGTACTGGCCGCGGTCGAACTTCATCTGCGCCATTTGCAGCCACGGCGCCTTGTCGGCCGGATAGCTCGTGCCGCCGCGCTGAAGCAGGGTCATGGCGCGTTCGTACTGGCCGGCGCGCGCGGCCGCGTCGGCGTCGCTCATCACTTGCGCCAAGGTCGGCGCGGCAGGTTTGCTGGACACGGGCTGGTCTGGCGTGGCGCAGGCGGCCAGCAACAGGGCGCTGGCGAGGCAGGCAAGACGGGGCAACACGGTGGTGGCAGGCTTCATCGGGGCACTCCTTCACGTGGAGGACGCTACCGCTGGGAAAGATGGGCGGCGCCTTGGTGGAGGCCATTATTGATCGCCAATTTTTTGGCCAGATTGAGATTAATCAGCAAAGAAGAAGTTCCGCGCCAAAGCCGCGTACAGGTGCATGAATCCTGATCTGGCGCAGGAAGTGCGTTGATCGCAGGCGGACTTTGCGCCAACGCAAGCGGGCCGCCCCTGCATGCGTTTAAATGGCTGCAACACTTTTATTTCCACCCACCATTTTTACAAAGAGTGCCCATGCCATCTGACGCCCCGCTCCGCCGTCTGGCGCGCGCCACCCCGCTACGGCTGCCGGTGTTGCTGCTGGCCTTGCTGCAAGCCGGCTGCGCGGGCGGCGCCATCGGCACCCTGGCCAACGCGGCGCTGCAGATGGCCGGCGTGGCCAAGCCGCCGCCCGAACTGCCCGACGCGCAACAGCCGCCGCGCAACGTCAGCATCCGCCTGCACGCGGCGCAGCGCCTCAACACCGACGCCGAGGGCCGGCCGCTGGCGCTGGTGGCGCGCATCTACAAGCTGCGCCAGAGCGCCGCCTTCGAGCAGGCGCCCTACGACAGCTTCCTCGACGCGCAGCGCGAAAAGGCGGCGCTGGGCGCCGACCTGATGGAAGTCAAAGAGGTGCTGCTGGTGCCGGGCCAGCGCTACGAGGTGCAGGAAAAAGTCAGCAAGGAAGCGTCTTTCATCGGCGTCGTGGCCCTGTTCCGCGCGCCGGCAACGCAGCGCTGGCGCGCCACCTTTGCCGCCGCCGACGCTGAACGCGGCGGCATCACCGTCGGCCTGCATGCGTGCGCGCTCAGCATCAGCGGCGCGTCCACGCTGTCGGCCCCGCGCTGCCAGTAGCACGAACAGACACGCCACACATACAAGGAGAAACGAGATGGGCATGGCAGCGAAAGTCTTGTGGGGAGAAGGCCTGTTCCTGCGGCCGCAGCATTTCCAGCGCCAGGATCAATATCACGAAGCGCGCCTGCATCACACGGCCAGCGCACTGCATCCCTACCTGTGGGGCGTGGCGCAGATGCAGTGGGACCTGGCGGCGCTGAAGACGGGCACCCTGCGCCTGCACGCCCTGTCGGCGATCTTCCGCGACGGCGAAGTGTTCGAGGCGCTGGGCGACGGCGCACCGGGCAGCGACACCCTGCCCCCGCCGGTGGACCTGGAAGCGCTGCCGGCCGCGGTGCAGGAAGTGACGTATTACGCGGCCCTGCCCATCCTCAACCGCGAAGGCATGAACTACACGGCGCAAGCGCCGGCAGCGGGCACGCCGGCGGCCACGCGCTTTGCGCACGCCATGCGCGCCACGCCCGACCTGTTTACGGAGTCCGCCGTGGCCGACGTGGCCTACCTGAAAAAGACCGTGCGCCTGATTCCCGACAGCGAGGCGCGCGGCTCCTACGACTGCCTGCCGCTGATCGCCCTGCGGCGCACGGTGTCGGGCGGCTTCGAGCCCGTGCCCTCGTTCATGGCGCCCAGCCTGGCGATCGCCGGCGCGCCGCGCCTGCAGGGCGTGCTGGAACACCTGCTCGACGCCTTGCAGGCGAAAGTGAGCGCGCTGCACGGCCACCACCGCGAGCCGAGCCGCAACGTGATCGAATTCCGCTCGGGCGACGTATCGTCATTCTGGCTGCTGCACACGGTGAGCACGGCCGCCGCCGCGCTGATGCACTATGTGCGCCATCCGGCCCTGCATCCGGAACGCCTGTACGAGGCGCTGCTGGGCCTGGCGGGAGGCTTGCTCAGCTACTCCAAGCATTACACCCTGGCCAGCCTGCCCGCCTACGACCACGCGCAGCCGGGCGCCTGCTTCGACGCCATCGACGCGATCATCCGCGAACTGCTCGACACCGTCATCTCGTCGAAATATTTTTCCATCGCCCTGCTGGAAGACCAGCCGTCGTACTACCTGGGCAAGCTCGATTCGGGCAAGATCGACCAGCACACCACCCTGTACCTGGCGATACGCGCCGCCATGCCCGCAATCGAGCTGGTCGACGTGGTGCCCGTGCGGGTGAAAGTGGGCGCGCCCGACGACGTGGAAAAATGCGTGCTCACGGCCATGCCCGGCCTCAAATTGTCGCATGCGCCGCAAGTGCCGGCGGCCATCCCCGTGCGGCCCGACACCTATTATTTTGCGATTGAAAACCGCGGCGCGCTGTACGAGCAGATGCTCAAGGCGCAGTCGATTTCCGTCTACGTGCCGGCCGGCATACGCGACCTGCAGCTGGAACTGATCGCGGTGACGGCATGAGCCAGCTCATCGAACGGCGCGCGGCGCCCTCCCTGCTGGGATCACGCGGTGCCGCACCGGCAGGCGGCAACCGGCATGCGGGCAGCGCCCTGCTGGACCTGATGCACGAAGGCTTCTACATGCTGTTCATGCTGAAGCACGGTTCGGCACCCGGCGACGAGCAAAGCTTCATGGACCGCATCACGGCCTTCCTCGGCGACTTCGAACGCGAAGCGAAAAAGATCCGCGCCGACGGCGACGATATCGAGGCGGCCAAGTATGCGTTCTGCGCGGCCGTCGATGAAATCATCCTGGCCTCGCCTTTCGCCCTGCGCAAGCAGTGGGAGCGGCGCCCGCTGCAGCTGCTGATCTTTGGCGACCAGCTGGCAGGCGAACACTTTTTCGACCGCCTCGACGCCTTGCGCGGCAAGGGCGCCATGCGCGTGCAGGCGCTGCAGGTGTTCCACATGTGTTTATTGCTGGGATTCCAGGGCAAGTATGCGATCGACGGCGGCGAAAAACTCAGCTACCTGACGGCGCGCCTGGGCGACGAGATCGCCCACATCAAGGGCAAGAGCCGCGGCTTCGCGCCGCGCGCGGAACGCCCCGACCAGGTGGTCAACAAACGCGGCAGCGACGTGCCGCTGTGGGCGCTGTCGAGCTTTTTCGCCCTGCTGGCCATCTGCGCCTACCTGGGCCTGAAAACGCATCTGACGCGCGGCACGCAAACGACCCTGGCCGCGTATGCGGACCTGGTCAAACTGGCGCCAAGCCCCGCGCACCTGACCATCACCTTGCCCTGAACACCTCACAAAACCTACTGCGCGTCGGTATAGGCGGCCTGCGATGCTCACCGTGCTCTAGCACGGTTGCGCTTCTCGACCGCCTCTCCCTTCCGCTCGCTACGGTTTTGTGAGGTGTCAACCCAATCTATTGCGCGATTCTGAACTCGATGCGCCGGTTACGCGCCCGGCCATCGGCCGTGGCGTTGCTGGCCACGGGACGGTCCGGTCCCTGGCCCGACACCAGCACCGAGTCCGCCACCACGCCCTTGCTGGCCAGGTAGGCGCGCACGGCTTCGGCGCGCGCCAGGCTCAGGGCCACGTTGCTGGCGCGCAGGCCCGTGTCGTCCGTGTGGCCGATCACCTCCACCTTGCGGCCCCGCAGCCTGAGCATGGCGGCCGCCATCTCGTCGAGGATGGCCAGGCCGGCCGGCGTGATGGACGCCTTGCCGCTGTCGAATTCGATGATGCGTTTATCGAGCGCCGCATCGAGCAAGCCCTGCTCGGCCTCGGCCGCCTTGACCCGCAAGCCGTTGTTGACGGTGTAGGTGGGATTGAGGCTGGTGGCGATGTCGCTGGCGATCTGCTGGCGCTGCGCCTCGTTCGCCACTTCGCCGCGCACGCTGACGTTGTTGCCGGCTATGCTGATCTGCCCCCGTGAAATCAGCTTCAGGTTGGGCGCGATCAGCTTTTGCACGTAGGCGTTCCAGTTGGCCGGCACGGCCACGCTGCCGATGGAGATCTGGTCGACCACGCGCTCGGCGCCATACAGTTCGCGCAGGCGGGCCAGCACGGCCGCCTTGCCCGCCTCGTCGGCCAGGGTGCCCGTGACGAGGATTTGCCCAGGCATGGGCGTCTGCGGCGCTTGCGCCTGGGCGTGGCAGGCAGTGGCGGCGCCCAGCAGCAGGAAGAAGACGGTTGGTTTCATCGCAATCCTTCAGGCAAAGGTATCCATGAACATGGCGCAGGCCGAGCGCAGCGACAGCTGTTCCTGCTGCAGGCAGGCGGAAAACCGGCGCAGCGCCGCATCGCTTCCCAGCTGCTCTTCGACCCAGTCGAGCTGGTCGAAGACGATCAGCCGTTCGCTGCCCGCCTGCGGATCGATCAGCGCGCGCAAGCCGTGCGGGTCGGCGCCGCAAAAGCCGATCACCAGCACGGGCGCCTCGTCGAAGCGGGAAAAGAACAGCGCCAGTTCGAAATCGGCCTGGCGCAGGAAAGGCGCGATCAGGTGCAGCCAGAAGCTGGCCACCAGCTCGCGCAGCGGCGCCTCTTGCGGCAGCGGCAGCACCAGGCTTTTCTCCAGGCGCGGCAAACCGCTCTGGCGCACCGGCCGCAGCAGCAGGCCCAGGCCCAGCAGCAGTTCGCGCACCGTCACGGGGAAGGCGGGCGAGGCCAGCATCGCTTGCAGCCCATGCACGGTCTGCGCCTGCAGGAAGGCGGCCAGCCGCGCCGCGTGGCACGGCGCGGCCGGTTCGATTTCCACCACGTTGCCGGCCAGCGCCAGCAGCGCCGGCCCCGGCTCGGCGCTGGCCACGATGCCCTGCGACAGCTGCTCCACGCGCTGCCACAGGGGCGCCAGCGCCAGCGGGCTGCAGCCGACAAAAGCTTCGGCATCGTCGACTTCCAGCGCGCCCATGGCCATGAAGGGAAAGCGCCGCTGCGACTGGTCGTTGCTCGCCTCCAGGCGCCCGGCGATGGCGCGCCGGCTGCGCGTGCCGACGAAGGCAAAGCGCAGCGGCGGCAAGGCGTCGTAATTGAGCTTCCAGCGCGGTTCCACCGTCAGCGCAGTCATGACCTGCGCCAGCCAGTCGTCGAGCAGCTGCACCAGCGCGTGATTGTCGCAAGCCTTGATGAAATCGCCGCGCGCGGGGATCTTGCCGAAGTAGCCGAGGCGCACCTGCTGTGGCGCGCGCATCATGGCGACACTCCCGCTGCGGCTGCGGCGACGGCGGCAATGGCCGGCGCGGGCGCGGCAGCCCCCACGATGGTCTCGGGCAGCTGCATGCCGCGAAAGCCCTGCTCCTGCACCGCAGCGGCGGCACCGGCGCCCGTCGCCGTCGTTTCGGCGCTGCTGGTGATTTTCAGGTCGACTGCCACGGCCACCTCGCCGCGCGCCCAGCGCAGTTCGAACACGCCGCCATCCTTGCGCTTTTTGCTCGCCGCATCGATCATGCGCTTCAGGCCGAACTGCCCCGGCTCGTTGAACAGTTCCACCGTGCGCCCGTCGAAGGTGACGGCCGTGATGCGCGCCCCCTGCATGCCCGCCGCGCCCTGCGGACCCGGATGCACCATGTTCGTCCACTGCGCCGGCGTGTTGCGGTAGCGCAGCTGCTGGCCGTCGATCTCCACCGTGTATTCCAGGGTGCCCGGCGCGGGCGACGGCTGGATCTGGAACACGGTTTGCGCCGCCGTCGACGTGGCCGCCACGCCGCCCGCGCCCAGCGGCGCGATCCAGCCGGGGAAGCGCGCCACCACCTGCGGCGACAGGCTGATGCCCATGTCGGCCCAGGTACGCGGCGCCAGCACGTCGCCGCGCCGCACCACCAGGGGGCCCATGGACGTCGTGACGAATTTCGCCACCAGGCCTTCCGGGCCGAAGAACTGGCCGATCTCCAGGTTGCTCGCCTCGATGCGCGCGCTTGGGGCAAACGGATATTTGTTGGCCAGCGATTTCTGGAACGGCTCATACACCTGCGCCGCCCAGGTCTTGTTGATATCGAGTTCGGCCGGCGCGACGATGACGGCAAAGGTCTGCATCAGCGGGCGCACGAGGATGGGGCGTATGGCCTGCTTCTGCGCGTCGCTCATCCCCGTGAGCAGCTGCTCGTCGACCAGTTTCAGGGCATCGGCCAGTTCGGAACCGCTGCCTTCCAGCGTCTGCTGCATGAACTGGCGCGCACCCGGCCCCGCGTCGCCCTGGTTCTTCAGCTGGTTCAGGCGGCTGCGCAGTTTCGACAGCGCCTCCAGGTAGGCGCGCATCAAGGACGCATTGTTGTCCCTGGCCGCCACCAGCTTGCCCACGCCGGCAAATTCGCGTCCCACGGGGCCCATCGGTTTATCGAGGCGGGCCGGGTCGATCTGCGCATTGAGGCCGGGATTGGCCGTCAGCTGCGACGGCGCGCGGCGCAGCACGGTTTCCTTGAACCAGGCGATGATGCCCCGCTCGGCCTTGCGCAGCTGCGCATTTTGCAGCGCCGGATTGTCCCACGAGGTTTCCTCGTAGATGCTCGTCAGCAGCCTGGCGATCGGCGACGACTGCGGGTCGCCCAGGCGGTTCATGGCCTGCACGGCGCCGTCAAAACCCTTCAGGTCGGCGACGGCGACGCCCTGCACGAATTTTTGCCACTCGCGCGCGTAGTCGGCCTTGTACATGGCCACCAGGTTTTTCTCGATCTGCTCCGGGCTGCCTTCCAGGGTCAGGTCGTCGGTGGAAGCGCTTTTCAGCACCCAGTCGGCGCTTTGCAGCTCGCGGTTGGCGGCATCGCGAAACGCGCCCTCGACGAACTTTTCCCACGCCTGGCGCGTAAAGGCGCCGGAGACGGCATAGCTGCCCGCCAGCAGCGCCTGATCCTGTTCGCCGACGATGCGCGCCACCGTCATGCCGGGAAAGCGCGTCGAAGCGCGCGCCTTGATGTCGGCATACACGCGTTCGCGCGCCGGCATGCCGCGCACCACGCGGCGCAGGTTTTCGCGCGCCTGGTCGACCAGCGCCAGCTTTTGCTCGATGCGCGGCCAGGACGGGTCGCCGATCTGCGCCAGGTAAAACGTCAGCAGCCGTTCGGCGCTGCGTATCATCTGTTCGCGCGGCATGGCGCCCCGGTTGCCCTCCAGCCAGCCGCGCCAGAAACGCGTCAGCTGGTCGTTCAGGTGACTGCTCTCGGCATGCGTCTTGTCGGCCAGCATCAGATAGGTTTTCAGCGCGTTGTAGGCGTCTTCCACATTCGTCGCGCTGGCCGCCTGGTACTGCACGCTGCGCGGCGCGGCGGAAGATGCTGCGGGCGCGGCGGCCGGCGTCTGCGGCGTGCGCGCCGTGGGCTGCAGCTGGTCGGCGCTGGCGTTCATTTCGTACAGCAAGGCTTCCAGCGCGCCCGCCACGGGGGCCAGCATGACCTGGCGCGCGCCGGCAAAATATTCCTCGCGCAGCTTGCGCTCCAGTAAGTCTCCCTGGTACAGGCCCAGGCGCAAGGACCACGGCCTTTGTTCCCGGTACGCTTCCAGCTGCTCGATGCGGTCCTGCAAGATCTCGAGTGCTTCCAGGCGCGACTGCAAATCCAGCCGTTTCTCTTGCAGCTTCACCACTTTATTCAGATCGGCTTCCACATTCGCCACCAGTTGCCGGTTGCCCAGGTAGGACCAGCTCCAGCCGCCCAGACAGGCGCCCAGCGAGACGGTGGCGGCAAAGAACACGGCATATTTGAAGCGCAGCCTGGCGCGGTTGGCATAGTTGGCCACCAGGTGCTTGTCGGCAAAAATCACCTTGCGGAACAGTTCCAGCAGGAAATAGCCATGCTGGCGCGCGCCCGATGGCACGGCGGCCGGGGCCGGCGCGAAGGCCAGGTCGAAGCGGCGCGCCACCTGCTGCGAAGAGGCACTGACGGGCTCGCCCTCCTGCAGCGCGCTGGTAAAGTAAAAGCCGCGGAAGACGGGCTGGAACTGGAACGGATTTTCCTCGAACAGGGTAGCGATGAAGGCGCGCAGGGCCGGCTTGATGGCGGCAAATTCCAGCGGAAACGTAAACACGCCGGGCGCCATCGTCTTGCGTTGCCGGTGCGCCATGTTGGCCAGGCTCAGCTCCGTCAAGCCGTCGTGCAATTCATCGAAGCTCTGGTCGAAAAAACTCAGCAAGTCGGCCGTGGGCAGCTTGCGCTGGTAGGGCATGGTGGCGCCCCAGACGCGCTCGCGCTCGCTGCGCTCGGCATCCGCAAAGAAATCCGTGAAGCCCGAGATCAGGTCCGCCTTGGTAAACACGATGTACAGGGGCGCGAACACTTCCAGGCGCTCGATGACGTCTTGCACGCGCTTGCGCAGGCTGCGCGCCAGTTGCATGCCGACATCGGGATCACCTTTCAATTCGGCGATGCTGACGGCGATGAGGATGCCGTTGATGGGCGCCTTGCGCCGGTATTTTTTCAGCAGGTCGAGAAAGCCGAACCACTCGCCGCGGTGCTCGTCGACGACGGAATAACGTCCCGCCGTGTCGAGCACGATGCCGTCCGTGGTGAAAAACCAGTCGCAGTTGCGCGTGCCGCCCACGCCTTGCACGATCTTGCCGTCGGCGAAGGGAAATTGCAGGCCCGAATGCAGGATGGCACTGCTCTTGCCGGCCGCCGGATTGCCGATGATCATGTACCACGGCAATTCGTACAGGGCCGCGGCGCCCGATTTGAGGCCCAGCTTGGACGTCTTGATGGTCTCGATAGCGGCCTGCATGCCCGTGCGCACGGCGTCGAGTTCGCCATGCTGCGTGTTGCTGGCCGTCGATGCCGAGGCCGCTTGCGCGGCGGCGATCTCGGCCTCGTTGAGGATGGCCTGTCCCAGCGCCTGCGCATCGCGCCGCGCGCGGCGCCGGCGCCACAGCCACAGGCCCAGCCACGTGACAAAGGCCAGCAGCAGCAAGGCCAGCGCCCAGATCAGCGCCACTTCCAGCACTTCGGCGCCCAGGTACAGGAACACGGCCAGCGCCACGAAGCCGAAGATGGTCAGATTGCGGCTGTCGGTGAGGAAATGCCAGAGTCGTCGCAGCATGATGAGCCCAGAGTGAGGTCGCAAAGCAGGAGGAACGCCGCCGCGCAGCAAGGCGGACTCGACCCATCCTGACAGCAATGCGGCACGCCTTTGTTGACATATGACAAGTACCCGGCGCCAGCGTGCCGCAGGTGCCGGCATGCCATTGACGCTGCGCAAGCAAGCTTGCAGCTGTGAAAATCCGGCCGCGGCGCGGCGCTAGAATGGCTGGCGCGGCTTACTTGCCCAGCACGCGCGGTTGCGGCAATTCCGTGTGGCCAAAATCCATCATGGTCCAGCGCCCGCCCCAGCGCAGGCCCACCGATTCGGCCGTCACGCCATATAAACGGTAGCCGCGCATGGCCCAGGCATTTTTTTCAGAAATGATGAGCTTTCCTTCATGCATGAATGCGCAATCGGCGGCCAGGCCGTACTGGTGATAGCTTTGAAACGCCCTGGCGTTCGTCACGTTGGGGCCGGCCGCCGCCAATTGATCCTGGCGCGCGGGACTGCGGTAGCCTTCCAGCAAGACCATGTCGTAGCCATGCACCTCCTTCATGATCTTGAAGACCAGCAGCAAACGCTGCGCGTAATCATGGTCGAGCAATTGCCAGTTGCGGCTGGCGCCGCCCAACAGCGGACGCAGCTGCGTCACTTCCGCCGTGGAAAACAGCAGCGGCGGCAAGGCGGGCGGCGGTACCAGCTGCTCGCCTTTCAGCAAGTCGCTGACCTGGTCATTGATCGCATGTTGCTGGTCGGCATAGCCGCGCAGGGCGATGCGGTCGCTGGACAGCCAGGCCAGCAGCGGCGGCACGATGACCAGCACGCTGCCTGCCAGGCTCAGCCAGCGATGCCGCCGCAGCAGCTGCCAGGCGCGCGCCATGCCCGAGCCCGTGTGCCGCTGCACGCGCTGCCATTGCGCGCCGCCACCCCGCTGCAGCCCCTGCGCGCGCCGCTGCATGCGCCAGCCCAGGTTGACGAGCGTATGCAGCACGATGGCGCGGCCGCCGGGAAACAGCAGCAGCCAGCAGGCAAAACAGGCGAGCAGGAAATACATCAGGATCAGGGCGACGAACATGGGGCGCTCCATAAGGGGAATAGCCAGGGCCGGGCAAGCAATTGCTCGGCGGTATCGCTAGATCGTAGGCGCCCGCGGCCCGCATGAGCGCGGTTTACATCAAGGTCAGTCGAGTTTGATCCACTGCGGAGGTGATATTTTGTCTTTATTGAAAACCGGAGATGGCCAGGCACGCGGTCCCAACCTGCTGAGCAAGGCCGGCACGGCCGGTGCGCCATGCGACAGCAAGGGCATCCTGTCGCAGCTCGAACACGGCGTCGCCGCGCCCGCTGTCCGGCCCGCCCTGCGCTGGCGCCCTGGCTGGCGGCACGGGGCCGCCGGCGTGCTGTGCCTGGCGGTGCTGATCACGGCCGTACTCGCTTACTACACGGAGGCCAGCTTCCTGCCGCCGGCACCCGTCACGGCCACGGCGGCGCCCGCAGTGCCGGCGCCATCCGCGCCAACGGTGCCCCCGCACGCGGCGCAAGCGGCCACCATCGTCAATACGGCGGGACCGCCCTTGCCTGTGGCGGCCGCCGCGACAGCAAGCGTCCCGCACAAGACGCCGCCGCCCGTACGCCAGGCCGCCGCCCGTCCACACGGAGCAAAACCGGCTGGCGCGCCCGGCGACAGCGACGTCGCCTTGCTGACGGCGATGGTGGCGCATGCGCACCGGCAGGAAGGCACGGCGCCGCCCGTGCGCGACGTGGTGCTGCGCCAACAGGAAGAAGAAACGGCTGAGCTGTTGCGCCGCTGTCAGCAGCTGGGCCTGATCGAAGGCATGCTGTGCCGCTCGCGCATCTGCTCGGGCCTCTGGGACAGCGATCCCGCCTGCCATTGAGGCTGACGCGCCGCATGGAAGCTCAGGCGCGCTTGTCGCGGGTGATCCATACCAGGGTCTATCCTGGGTTTTTCGGGTGGGCGGCCGCGTCCATGCGGCCTTGCAAAAAGCCTTCCATCAGCGCCAGCAACGCCTGCGGCTGCTCCTGATGCGGCGTATGGCCGCATTGCTCGACGATGGCGGGCACGGCGTTGAGGGCCTGCGCCACGATCGTGTCGACCTGGGCGGCGCTGCCGTACTGGTCCTCGCTGCCCTGCACCACCAGCGCCGGGCATTCGACGGAAGGCAGCAGGTACTCGATGTTCCAGAACTGGAAACCATAGCTGAGCCAGGTATCCGCCCAGGCCTTGAAGATGGTTGCCGTCTTGTCGCCATGGTATTTCGCCAGCGCGCGCAGCTTGCCCGCGCCAAACGCCGCGTCCGCCACGCGGATGCCATCGAGCGTGATGCCCTCGACAAACACGTGCGCCGCCTCGGTAATGAGGCCGCGCAAGCGCGGCGGCTGCTGCGCCGCATAGATCAGGGCGATGCTGCCGCCATCGGAATGGCCGATGAGAAAGTGATCCTGCCCCGGCAGCAGTGCGGCGAGCACCTGCGGCAGCTCGCACAGCGCGTAGTCGTGCAAATAATGGAGCTGGCGCCGCGCCGCCAGCGGCGACGACTGCCCATAGCCGTGGCGGTCATACAGCAAGCCGCGGCAACCCGTCGCCTGGCACAGCTGCGCGGGGAAATCTTTCCACATCGCGCAGCAGCCGAGCCCCTCGTGCAGGAATACCAGGCAGGGCTTGGCGGGGTCGCCGTCGATCAGTTCGTAATAGATATCGGTTTCGGCGCTCAGGTTCAGTATCGGCATGGGCTAGGCTCGCAACGGGTTCCGCATCGGCAGGACAGGCTGGCCTATTGTGCCATCGTCCGCAAGAGCATGCTCGTCGTACACGGAAAAATAGCCGCCTGGAAAATTTGCAAGCCGCTGTCCGCACGCTGTTTGCGTCAACGCAAATACCCGCTGTTTTTCCCCGCCCTGGCGCCCCTTTTCGCCACGGCGCGGGCCTAGAATTGGCTTCTCCTCCCTCGGAGCAGACGGCTACCTTATCAGCCTAGACGTGACACTGGCCGTCACGGCAACAGATAGGGCGTCTTGCCGCACGACGTCAGGCGCGGCGTCCAAACTATCGATCAGGAGTACATCATGGAAATGAAAGTAGAACATCGCACGGGCAGCAACCTGGCACTGGAAGAAACCGATGCGCCGACGGAACAGGAAGGCCAAAGCGCCCAGGGCGCGGCCGCACAGGACTTGAACCTGAGCCCCGCTGCCTTCACCACATACTACACGTGGACGGCCAATGGCGTGCATCCTTCGGTCAACTTCGTCAATGCCAATGTGAAGGCCAATTCGCGCGTCTTTCTTAACATCAGCGAGTATGCCGCCACGCCCCAGGACCGCTTCATCGGCGCCGCCCGCATGGCCGTGTACAACATCGCGCCGTACAACGGCGGCTTCCGGGCCTGGGTGGAAATCTCCTGGGGCAGCCCGCTCAAGGTGCGTTTCGACGTATTTGTCGATCCCTGATCCGGGAAACACTGCGCGTACCCCCGCCACCAGCAGACCGGCATCGCGCACGTGGTTAAGGCACTGAAAGCTTGGATGGCGTGAACGGGAAACCGCGCGCGCAAAACAAAAGGGCCACGTGTTGCCACGTGGCCCTTTGCTACTGCTTGTTCTGGCTCCCCGACCTGGACTCGAACCAGGGACCTGCGGATTAACAGTCCGTCGCTCTACCAACTGAGCTATCA
>NZ_JACYMM010000006.1 GCF_020858115.1 Janthinobacterium sp. FW305-129 | reverse complement strand
TCTACCAGTTCCAGCAGCTCTGCGTCGTCGACCAGGTCGCACTTGTTCAGGAACACGATGATGTATGGAACGCCAACTTGGCGGGCCAGCAGGATGTGTTCGCGGGTCTGTGGCATTGGGCCGTCAGCTGCGGAGCACACCAGGATCGCACCATCCATCTGCGCGGCACCGGTAATCATGTTTTTGATGTAATCGGCGTGGCCTGGGCAGTCAACGTGTGCGTAGTGACGGGTTTCCGTTTCGTACTCGACGTGGGCGGTGTTAATCGTGATGCCGCGCGCTTTTTCTTCTGGAGCCGCATCGATCTGGTCGTATGCTTTAGCTTCGCCGCCGAATTTCTTCGACAGAACCGTTGCGATTGCAGCGGTCAGCGTGGTTTTACCGTGGTCGACGTGGCCGATGGTGCCGACGTTGACGTGCGGCTTGGTCCGTTCGAATTTACCTTTTGCCATTTTGAACTCCTAATGATTTGATTAGATTGCTCAGGCACACGCCCGACGGTCTGGTTTGAATTGCTTCTGTGCTGCCTGCTGCGAATTCTGGTGCCCTTGACGTGGATCGAACACGTGGCCTCTCCCTTACCAAGGGAGTGCTCTACCACTGAGCTACAAGGGCTGTAATTTGTTGCATGCGATGCATCAAGCATCTGAACGGAAACTGGAGCGGGTGAAGGGAATCGAACCCTCGTCGTAAGCTTGGAAGGCTTCTGCTCTACCATTGAGCTACACCCGCGAGGTATCGTTCACTTTATCTTCACTTACTTGCTACTACCCAGTTTTCCTTGCAAAAACTTGGTGGAGGGGGCTGGATTCGAACCAGCGTACTCATAGAGAACAGATTTACAGTCTGTCGCCTTTAACCACTCGGCCACCCCTCCGCGGGAACCGCAGAGTATGAAGCATCTACTCACAACTGTCAACCTTATTTACTGATGCCTGACTGCTGCATTTGCGTATAAAGAAGAAGTTGGCTGCTTCGGGGCGTGATTATAAGCTCCCGATTTGAGAAAGTGCAAGGGTTGGCGCGAAAAAGTCGACTTTTTTCGCATTTTTTTTATCGCCCCTACCGCCAAGCCGCATTTTTCCGTCATTTGCCCCGCATTTCCCCGCTTACCTTGCGTCAGGCGGATGCATCCAGGCATTGCCCAAGGGCTTGTATTTACGCAACAACTGCTGATGCAGGCCCGACAGCACGGGCAATTTGGGATTGCGCGGGTCCAGGCGGCGCACGCCGGCGATAAACGTCAGCGCCTGCTGCCCCATGCGCTCATCCCAGCCCTCGTGCTCCAGGCATTTCAGCACGGCCACGGCCGCATTGAAGACCACCTGCGGATTGTCGGGCAGGCGCGTGACGGCCTCGCCCATCAGATCGACGGCGCCGCGGAAATCGCCCTCGCCCGCCCGGGCTGCCCCGGCCGCCACCATGTCGGCCACTTCCTGGCGGCTTTGCCGCGCCAATGCCTTGGCCAGCTCGTCGCGCCCCGCCTGCTCGAACACGGCCATGGCACGCGTCATGGCGGCGCTGTCGGGCGCATTGCGCATGACTTCGCGCATCACCTCGGCGGCGCCATCCTCGCGCCCATGCGCCAGGCAGTGGCGCGCCAGTTCGGTTTTCAGCGTATTCGAGCCGCCCACGCTGTGGCGGTTGGCGGCCAGGGCAGCGTCCAGCGATTGCTGCAGACGCTCGGCGTTACCCGTATGCGCATGCAGCATGGCGCTGCACAGGGCGCTGCACAGTTCCGCATTCTTTTGCCCGCCCATCGACTTGTCGAGGTCGCGGATCACGGCGCCCGCCTGCAACGGGTCGCCCTTGCGCACGAGGGTCTGCACCAGGCGCACATGGTCTTCCGGATCGCGGAATTCCGAATATTTGGCCTTGCTGACCACCAGTTTGAGGGATTTTTCCGCCATGTCGATATCATCGGCCGCCAGGGCCGCCTCGCCCAGGCGGCGCAAGCGGCGCACGGCATGCGGCGACAGCGCCACCGCCTCGCTCAGGGCCGCTTGCGCCAGTTGCGGCTTGCCTTGCGCCAGATGCGTGCGCGCCAGCCAGTCATACGCGTCGAGAAAACGCTTGTTGTTTTCCAGCAGCCCCTCCAGCGTGCCCTGCGCCGCCGCGTATTCACCCAGCAGGAATTGCGTCTTCGCCTGCCCCAGGCGCGCCCAGCCAATCGACTTGGCCTCATACAGGGCGGCATAGATCGGCTCGGCGTCGGCCGCCTCGCCCAGCAGCAGATGCAGTTCCGCGCGCAGGCGCAGGAAATCCGTGGCATAACGGGGATACAGGCTGGCGCCCTCGGCGCAGGCGGCAATCGCCGCGCGCTCATTGCCCACGTCGATCAGTTCATACACGGGCACGAAGGCATTGCGCTTGTCCAGCGCGCGGCCGATACGTTCGAGCATGTTGTCAGCGGTGAAAGGCTTAAGGATGTAATCGGTGGGCAACAGCTCGACGGCGCTGACCACCTTGGCGAAGCTGCCTTCGCCCGTGACCATGAAGAACATGGTCGATGCGTGCATCAATTTGTGGTGGCGCAAGTCTTCCAGCATCTGCTGGCCATCCTGCCCGCCGTCGAGGTCGTATTCGCACAGGATCAGGTCATACGATTTGCTGCCCAGCATGCGGATCGCCTGGCCCGAACTGGCTGCGTCATCGATCTTCGCCAGGCCGCACAGGTTGAGCATATTGTGCAGGCTGGCGCGCATGCCCGGATGCGGCTCGATGATCAGTGCGCTGAGTCCCTTGAGTTCTTTCATGTCGTGATGTCCGAAAACTCCGCGGCGCGCCACACTGGTGCGTGGCGCCGGCCAGCATGAGGCAGCCGAGTATATGACGGCGCAGCGCGCAAGGGAATGGGGCCGCGCCGAAAAACGCCAACGAAGCGGCAGCTCACGCGGTGGCGCGCTCCGGATGCCACAGTTGCGGCTCATGGTCGATCAGGTCCAGCAACGCCGTCACCACTTCCGGATCGAACTGGCTGCCGCTGCGCTGCTCGATGTATTCGCGCACCTGCGGATACGGCCACGGTTCCTTGTACGGCCGCTCGTGCAGTAAGGCGTCGAACACGTCGACCACGGCAACGATGCGCGCAGAGATCGGTATATCGCGGCCTTTCAGGCCGTTCGGATAACCGGCGCCGTCGAAATGCTCGTGGTGGCCGCCGGCGATCTGCGCGCCATACGTCAGGTAGCTGACGCCGTCGACCATGTTGGCGGCCCGCTCGAGGATGGTGCGCCCGACGCCGGCATGCTGCTGCATCTGCGCCCGCTCCTCATCCGTATGCTTGCCCGGCTTCAACAGCACGGCGTCCGGCGTGGCCACCTTGCCCACGTCGTGCAGGATGCTGGCCAGGCCGATCATGTCGAGCAGTTGCGGCGTCAGCTCGTCGGCATACACGCCGCGCTGCTGCATGCGGCGGGCGATGGCGTCGGACAAGAGCTGCACGCGCCGCACGTGGCCGCCCGTGTCGCTGTCGCGGAACTCGGCCAGGTCGGCCAGCGCCACCACGGTCGCTTCCTGCGCCTTGCGCAGCTGGCCGAACATGTACAGATTGTCGAAGGCGGCCGCGATGCGCTGGCAAAACACTTCCAGCAAATCGCGCTGGATCTGCGCCAGCGGCCACGGCGGCGTGACGGAGATGGCCAGCTCGCGGTTGCCTTCCGTATGAATGAACAGCACATTGGCTGGATGCTCGAACTGGCTGCGCTTTTCCGCGAACGCCTTGTCGATCGTGGGCGTGAGCGCGTGGTCGGCCGGCATGGCTTCGGCCTCGGCCAGCACGGCATACGTGCCCGTGGCAGCCACCACTTCGGGCCGCCCGGCGCCGCCCTGCATCAGGCACAGCACGCCGTCGGCGCCCACATCGAGAATGGCGCTGACCTGGTTCAGCACGCCGGAAGCGAATTCGCGCAGCGAATGAATCTGGTACAGATTGGTGGCGCCGGCCAGGATCTTGCCCAGGCCGATGCGGCTACGCTCGAGCATCATCAGGCTCTCGTAGGCGCGCAGGGCCGAGATGACGGTGGTAAACAACTTTTGCGTTGTCAGCTCCGTCTTGGCCTTGTAATCGTTGATGTCGTATTCGATGATGACGCGCTGCTCGGGCGCCTGGCCCGGCTGGCCCGTGCGCAGCACGACGCGCACGATGGAGTTGTTCAGGTCGGCGCGGATGCGCTTGGCCAGGATCAGGCCCGCGTCATCCGTTTCCATCACCACGTCGAGCAGCACCAGCGCGATATCGGGCGTGTCGCGCAGGATGTCATACGCTTCGCGGCCGCTGTAGGCGGAAAACAGTTCCAGTTCGCGCCCCTTGAAACTGACATTGCGCAGCGCCAGCCGCGTGACCGCATGCACATCGACGTCGTCATCGACGATCAGGACACGCCACAGGCGCTGCTCGGGCGCGGCCAGCCCGGCAGGACTGGCCACCGGCTCATCCTCGTCGAGCAGCCAGTTATCATCTGCATCGGCTTTGAGGTCGGTCATGAGTACTCCTAAGGGATAAGGTCGATGTGGACGCTGCGTTGACGCATATCAAGCATAATCAGATTAGATGCTGCTTACAACAGGATTCTGCGTACCGCCTTCGCCGGCGGCCGGCGCCGGCGCTGTTGCCGACGCACCGCCGCGCGTCGTGCCGCCACAATTGTCCTGGCCTGGCCCGACGGCCTGGTAGCGCACTTCATACTTGCCCGCGCTGAGCTGCTCCACCAGCAGCTTGTCGTACGCGAGGATGTACAGGTAGCGCACGTTCGAGCGCCGCTCCATGTCATACAGCTTGACGAACACGGGCGCCGCATTGCCGCCGTTATCGATGCTCACGGCCAGTTCCTCGCCCTTGTTACCGATCGGGAATCCATCGACATAGCCGGAATGCGCCGGCCAGGGCTCGCCATTCGGCGCCACCAGCGATGCAGACTCGGCCTTGCTTGCGCCATCGCAGGGAGGCTGGATGGCTTTCAGGCTCAGCTGGGACAGGGCCAGCACGCGGATCTCGGGCGTCTTCGCTTGCTGAGGCTCGGGCGCATACGGCTTGCCCACCGCCCAGCTATCGACTGCCACGACCTCGCCTTTCGACGACGACGCGGCACTGGCCGCTGGCGTGGCCGCTTCCGCATGGGGCTTGGCGCCATCGCGGGCCAGGCCGCTCCAGGCCGACGCCAGCGCGGCAGGCACGGGCTGAGACGTATCGAGCATCAGCAAGGCCCCCAGCCAGCCCAGCAGCAGGCAGACAAACAGACTCAGCCACCAGCGCCAGTTGCGCCAGACGGGCTGCTGGCCGCGCCGCGGCTTGCCCCTCGTCGGCGGCACATCCTGCGCCCAGGCCTGCTCATGCGGCTGGGCATGGCCTTTCGCGCGGCCATCGCGGCTCTTGCCTTCTTCCTGGTGGGTGCTTTCCAGCCATTCGATTTCCCACTCCTCGGCGGCGATCCACTCGTCGTGTTCCTTGCGGCGTTGTGGATCGGACAAGGTGCCATAGGCGCTGTTGAGGATGGCCATGATGCGGGCGGCCTTTTCGTCGCCGGGATTCTTGTCGGGATGGTATTTCTGGCTGAGGGCTTTGTACGCGGCACGTATGACTTCCTGCGGCGCCAGGCGCGCCACCTTCAGGTTGTCATAGTGTGTATGTATCTTTCCCATCGTTCTATCTTGAAATCGGTGCGCGGCGACGGGTTCTTGCAGGATGGAACCGTGCTGTGTCGGTCATCATATACGATATGACAAGATAATAACCACCGGCGGACAGGAAATTGCAGGGCGGCACTGCCCTGCCTTGATATTGCAGGCGCTTACAGGCGGTGACTGCGGTCGCTGGACAACAGCGCTTCCGGCAACTCCACGCGGTGCCCCACCACCAGCACCTTGAACAATTCCCCCATCTCGGCCGGCGAGACCAGCTTTTGCACGGCGCTGGCTTGCGGCAAATAGGTCTTGACCTGCTGCGGATCGGTGCGCAGCAGCAAGTCGCCAAGCCCGGCGCCCAGCAGGAAGGACGCCTGGTTCATATACGCGAGCACATCAAGGCCCGCATCCTGCGCCGCCACCGCCATGGCCGTGAAATCGACGTGGGCCGTGATGTCCTGCAAGCCGGGCAAATAAAACGGTTCCGCGTGGGCATGATGGCGGTAATGGCACATCAGGGTACCCGTGGCGCGCAAATCCAGGTAATACTCGTGCGCAGGGAAGCCATAGTCGAACAGCACGGCCGCGCCGCCCTGGCCAGCGGTCAGCATGCGCGCCAGCGAACGCATGAAGCCGCAGGCGACGCCGTGAATTTCCGTGACATAGCCGACCGGCAAGGCATCGGCCTCCGGCACCTGGGCGGCGATCTGCGCGGCCACCTCGGCACTGGCCGGGCGTTCGACAAAGACGAACTGGCCGTCGGCGATGCTGACGTCGAGCTCGCACCAGCCGGCGGGCGTCTTGCTGATCAGGTTGACGGGCATGGCGTCCAGCACTTCATTGCCGAACACGGCGCCGTCAAAACTGTCGGGGAAACCGTCGAGCCACACCACTTGCGGGAAGGCGGCCAGCGCCAGCTCCTGGCGCGCGCGCAATTCGCCGGACAATTCGACGATCGCATACTGTTCCACGTGAATGCCGGCATTCGCCGCTTCCGTCAGGATGTCAACGGCCAGCTTGCCCGTGCCGGCGCCGAATTCGAGGATGCGCGGGGCCGTTTGCGCCATAATAGCGGCTGCCACATGGGCCAGGGTGGCGCCGAACAGGGGAGATATCTCCGGCGCGGTTGTAAAATCGCCATCTTTGCCCAGCTTGGCGGCGCCGCCGCTGTAATAGCCGAGGTCAGGCGCATACAGCGCCAGCTCCATGAAGCGGACAAAGGGAATGGCGCCGTCATTGCGCGCGATTTCGGCGGCAATCTGGTGCTGCAAGGCATGGGACGCGGCCAGCGCGTCGCTATCGGGTGCGGGAAGAGACATATCCGCATTGTAGCGAATCGGCGGCGCATGCCGCCAGTGCGGCGTCCACCGAATATCTCAACCATAGCAAAGACATGACAGAAGCAACGACAACGCCCTTCGACAGCACACCCCGCGTCGCCCTCGTCACGGGCGCCGCGCGCCGCATCGGCCGCGCCATCGCGCTGGGCCTGGCACGCGACGGGTGGGATATCGCCGTCCATTACCGCGACTCGCGCGAGGAAGCGCACAGCCTGGTGGCGGACATCACGGCGCTGGGCCGCCGCGCGCAAGCATTCGCCTGCGACCTGGCGCAGGAAGACGCCGTGCGCCAGCTGTTGCCGCAGGCACAAGCGGCGCTGGGGCCCGTCACTTGCGTGGTCAACAACGCATCGTTGTTTGAATACGACAATGCGGGCGATTTTTCCGTCGCCGCCCTGGACGCCCACATGCACGCCAATCTGGCCGCCCCCATCCTGCTGGCGCAAGCGCTGTACCAGGCCACCCCAAGCGGCGGGCAAGCCGTGGTCATCAACTTGCTGGACCAAAAACTGTACAATCTCAATCCTGATTTTTTGTCGTACACCCTGTCCAAGGCGGCGCTGCTGTCGGCGACCACCATGCTGGCCCAGGCGCTGGCGCCGAAAGTGCGCGTGGTCGGCATTGCCCCTGGCATCACCATGGTCTCCGGCGAGCAGACGGAAGCGAACTTTGCCAAGGCGCATGAAAACACGCCGCTAGGACGCTCCAGCACGCCCGAGGATGTGGCCGACAGCGTCTGTTACGTGGCCGGCGCGCGCGCGCTGACGGGCACGACCTTGCTGGTCGATGGCGGCCAGCATTTGATCGGTTTGCCGCGCGACGTCATGTTTTTGACCAAATAATCAGCAGCCCTGCCAAACAACCAGCATTCCAGCATTCCCTAAAAGGTAAAACTATGTCGTCCGCCCTGTCCCACCCTCGCCTGCTTGACTGCCGCCGGCTGTTCCTGCGCAATTACGAAGTCCTCATCAACATCGGCGTCTACGACTTCGAAAAAAAGGGCGAGCAGCGCGTCCTCATCAACGTCGACCTGTACATTCCCCTGGCCCTGTCGACGCCCAAGGATGACCAGCTGGAAGAAGTGGTCGACTACGACTTCATGCGTGAAACCATCGCCAAACGCATGGCCCAAGGCCACGTGCAGCTGCAGGAAAGCCTGGTCGACGATGTGCTCGCCGCCATGCTGGCCCACCCGCGCGTGCGCGCCGCGCGCGTTTCGTCGATGAAACCGGACGTGTACCCCGACTGCGAAGGCGTGGGCGTGGAAGTATTCAAGATCAAGGATGAAGTATGAACAACATGAGCAACACCGCCGTGCTGGAAACGGCGACGACGGCTGTGGAATTCCCGGCCAACGCGGAAGCGCAGAAACTGGCACGCAAGAAGGCGGAAAAGATCGCCCTGGAAAACAACAAGCTGCACAAGCGCCTGTGCCGCCTGGTGGGGCAAGCCATCGGCGACTTCAATATGATCGAAGACGGCGACAAGGTGATGGTCTGCCTGTCGGGCGGCAAGGACAGCTACGCGCTGCTGGACATTTTGATGACCTTGCGCGAACGCGCGCCGATTCATTTTGATATCGTCGCCGTCAACCTGGACCAGAAGCAGCCGAACTTCCCGCCGGAAATCCTGCCCGCCTACCTGACAGAACTGGGCGTGGCCTTCCACATCGAAAACCAGGATACCTACAGTATCGTCAAGCGCCTGATCCCGGAAGGCAAGACGACTTGCTCGCTGTGCTCGCGCCTGCGCCGCGGCATCCTGTACCGCGTGGCAGACGAGCTGGGCGCCAACAAGATCGCCCTCGGCCACCACCGCGATGACATTTTGGAAACATTCTTCCTGAATATGTTCTTCGGCGGCAAACTGAAAGGTATGCCGGCCAAGCTGCAATCGGACGACGGCAAGCACATCGTCATCCGCCCGATGGCGTACGTGAAGGAAGAGGACACGCAGCGCTATGCGGAAGTCAAGGGCTTCCCCATCATCCCGTGCGACCTGTGCGGTTCGCAGGAAAACCTGCAGCGCAAGCAGATCAAGGGCTTGATGCGCGAATGGGACAAGAAGTTCCCCGGTCGCGTGGAAAGCATCTTCTCGGCCCTGTCGAACGTGGCGCCATCGCATTTGATGGACCCGAAACTGTTCGGCTTCAAGGATTTGAAGGCGGACGGCGTGGCCAACCCCATGGGCGACATCGCCTTCGACGAAGAGCCATGCTCGACGCCGACCACGTTCGGCACGATCGCGCTGCAAGCACTGTAATCCGCTGTTGCAAGCCCGTGTTGTTTTCGCCGCCACCGCCCAGGTGGCGGCATCCGCCCTCTTTCCCCCTGCCTCCATTTGATGTACCGTAGTCAGCTCTGCCGGTACGCGATGTGTCACGCGCGCAATCCTGCCCGGCGGTCAGCACGCATTCTTCCGACAACCTCACTGGAATGAACCATGACGCCATCCGCGCTCAAGCGCCCCCTGCTGTTCTCCCTGCTGGCCCTCAGCCTTGCCACCGCCTTCGCCGCTCCCGCACCCGCCGACCGCCAGGCCGACCGCTGGGATTTGACGGCGCTGTATCAGAACGATGCCGCGTTCGACGCCGACGCGAAAAAGCTGTCAGCCCAGTTGCAGCAACTGGGCGCCTGCAAGGGGCAGTTGAAAACCTCGCCGGCCCGCCTGAAAAGCTGCCTGGACCTGTACGCCGAGGCACGCAAGCGCGTCAACACGCTCACCACCTATGCGGCGCAGTACTACGACCAGGATACGGGCGACAGCAAGGGCAACCAGCTGAACCAGCGCGCCGCCCTGCTGGGCAACGATTTCAGCCAGGCAAGCACCTTCCTGCAGCCGGAAATCCTCGCCCTGGGCGCCAAACGCATCGATGCCATGCTGGCAAAGGACAAGGGGCTGCAGTTGTACCGCTTTCAATTGAGTAACATGCTGCGCAGCGCGCCGCACACGCTCGACGCGGCCGGCGAACAGCTGGTGGCGCAGTTCGGCCTGGCAACAAGCTCGGCCGCCAGCGTCTACCGCACCCTGGCCAATGCGGAAATCCCGTGGCCGACCATCAAACTATCGGATGGCAAGGAAGTGCGCCTCGACCAGGCGGCCTACACGAAATACCGGGGCGACGACAACCGCGCCGACCGCAAGCGGGTGTTCGACGCCTTCTTCGGCAAGTGGAAAGAGTACGAACGCACGTTCGGCGAAACCCTGTACGGCCAGCTCAAAACGGATGCCGCGTATGCGAAGGTGCGCCATTACCCCGATTCGCAAAGCGCCGCGCTCGACGCCGACCATCTGCCGCCGGCCGTCTACCAGACCCTGATCGCGCAAACCAACGCCAACCTGCCCACCCTGCACCGCTACTTCAAGCTGCGCGCGCGCATGCTGGGTGTCAAGGACCTGGCGTACTACGACGTGTATGCGCCGCTGCTGAAAAGCGAACGCAGCTTCCCGCTGGCCGAAGGCAAGCAGATGATGCTCGATTCCGTCGCGCCGCTGGGCCCCGAGTATGTGAAAGCGCTGGGCGCCGCCGTGGAGGCGCGCTGGATGGATGTGTACCCGCGCCCGCGCAAGGTGGCGGGCGCCTACATGAATGGCGACGCGTACGACGTGCACCCGTTCGTGCTGCTCAACTACACGGACAATTACGAAGCCGTCGGCACGCTGACGCACGAATGGGGCCACGCCATGCACTCGGTGCTGGCCAACAAGGCGCAGCCGTCGATCTATGCGCCGTACAGCATCTTTGTCGCGGAAATCGCCTCCACGACGAACGAAGCACTGCTGCTCGACGCGCGCCTGAAGCAGGCCAGGGATGACGACGAGCGCCTGCTGTACCTGGGCGCGGCGCTGGAAAACCTGCGCGGCACCTTCTTCCGCCAGGCCATGTTCGCCGAATTCGAGGCGGCCATCCACGGCAAGGTGGACAAGGGCGAGTCGCTGACGGGCGAAGAGATTACGGCCATCTATGCCGGCATCCTCAAGCGCTACCACGGCGAAGCGCAGGGCGTCATGAGCATCGATCCCGCCTACGCGCTGGAATGGGCGTATGTGCCGCATTTTTATCACGGCTACTATGTGTTCCAGTACGCCACCTCGATCGCGGCAGCGCAGGATTTCGCGCAGCGCATCCTCGACAAGGAACCGGGCGCCCTGGCCGCCTACCTGAAGATGCTCAGCGCAGGCGGCTCGGCCTATCCGTATGATCTGGTGAAGGCGGCCGGCGTCGACCTGGCCTCGCCGAAACCGTACCAGGCGCTGGCGGCGCGCATGAACGGCATCATGGACCAGATCGAGGCGATTGAGAGCCGACGGGGGAAATAAGCGCCTGCGCAGGCCGGCGTCAGGCCAGAGTGTCCGATGCCGGCTTTTCCGTCTCCGCTGCCGCAAACGCCGCCGCATCGCTCTCGAACATGTCTTCCAGCTCCTCGCGCGCCTGGCGCGTGAGCGACATGACTTTTTGCTGGTCCTGGAAGTGCGGCGCCACTTCCAGCAAAGTTTTCAGGTTATGCCGACCGAAGATGCCGGCCGCGCGCTGCGCCCGCTCGGCGCTGAAGCCCACCTGCTGCAAGGTCTGCTCGCCCAGCAGCAAGGCTGCGGCAAACGTCTCGCGCTCGATCAGGGTCACGCCGCGCTTCATCAATTCATAGTAATGCGTGACGTTGCGCGCGCGCGCCAGGATCGTCAGCTCGGGCAGGCGCAGGCGCACGGCGTCGACCAGGGCCAGGCTGTCGTCCACATTGTCGATGGCGATCACCAGCGCCCTGGCCTTCTCGATGCCGGCCGCCACCAGCAAATCGACGCGCGTGGCGTCGCCATAAAACACTTTAAAACCGAACTTGCGCAGCAGCTCGATCTGGTCCGGGTCGTGATCGAGCACCGTCACGCCGATCTTGTTGGCCGCCAGCAGGCGGCCGATGATCTGGCCGAAACGGCCGAAGCCGGCAATGACGATGGGGTTGTCCTGCGCCTCGATATGGTCGTCGGGACGGCGCTTCTTGTCGCCCTGCAGGCGCGGCGCGACGAATTTGTCGTGCGCCAGCAGCAGCAAGGGCGTGGCCACCATCGACAGGGTCACCACCACGACCAGCAGCGCTGCCGTCTGCGGCGCAAACACATGCGCAGCCTCGGCGGCGGCAAACACGACGAAAGCGAATTCGCCACCCTGCGACAGCAACAGCGCAAAAAACAGCTGCTGGCCGCGGGGAATGTCGACAAACTTCGACAGCAGGTACAGCAAGCCGATTTTCACCACCAGCAGCCCCGCCACCAGGGCCAGGATCAGCAGCGGCTGGGCGCGCAGCACGCCGAAATCGACGGACATGCCGACAGCGATGAAGAACAGGCCCAATAACAGCCCCTTGAACGGTTCCAGGTCGGAAATGAGCTCATGGCGGTATTCAGAGTCGGCCAGCAGCACGCCCGCCATGAAGGTGCCCAGCGCCATCGACAAGCCCACCGATTCCATCAGCACGCAGATGGCGATCACCAGCAGCAGGGCAAACGCCGTGAAGATTTCGCGCAAGCCCGTCTTGGCGATGAAGCGCAGGATGGGGTTGACCAGAAAACGTCCGCCGATCACCAGAGCGGCCAGCACGGCGGCCAGCTTGGCCACGCGCAGCCAGCCCGGTTCGCCGCTATGCGTGACCAGGCCACCGAGCAGCGGCACCAGCGCGATCATGGGAATGGCGGCGATATCCTGGAACAGCAAGATGGAAAAACCGGCGGAACCGGCCGGCGTGCTCATTAATTTGCGTTCGCCCAGGGTGGCCAGCACAATGGCCGTCGACGACAGCGACAGCCCCAGCGCACCGACCAGCGCCGTGCGCCAGTCCACGCCGAACGCCATGGCCACGGCGCACAGTCCCGCGCTGACGACGCCCACCTGCGCCCCGCCCCAGCCGAAAATCGGACGGCGCAGCAGCCACAGACGCTTGGGCTCGAGCTCCAGGCCGATCAAAAACAGCAGCAGCACCACGCCGAATTCGGAAAAGCTGAGGATCACCTCGACATTCTTGATCAGGCCCAGGCCCCACGGTCCGATGACGACGCCGGCCACCAGGTAGCCCAGCACGGCGCCCATGCCCAGGCGCTTGGCCAGCGGCACCATGATGATGGCGGCGACCAGGTAAAACAGTATGTTGATGAGAAAGCTGTGGTGTTCCATGCGGATTCCGGGCGGATGTGTGGATGAAACGACATCATGCCTGAAGTGGCGCGCCGGCGTGAAGCGGCTGCTCCGCCACGCCGGCTATTTGCGCGCGGCCACCCGCGCCCGCAGCGCGTCGAACATTTTCGGGATGCTGTCGCGGCTCATGCTGTCGACGATCCAGCCCAGGCCCATCGGCACCGGGCCTGGATCCGTGTACACCTGATACTTGACGGCGGCAGCGCCCGCATCGAGCGGATCCGGCGACAGCTGCCAGTAGCCGCTGGTGTCGGCGATGGTGTCCTCCACCTTCAGTCCCTCCATCGGCACCAGCTTCCAGGCCAGGCTGCAACTGGCGTCGAGCACCTTGGGCGTCATTCTCAGGCGGTATTGCTTGATTTTTCCCATCGGCAGCTTGAGCGTGACGTCGACCAGCGAGGCGCCGCCGCCGCCGGCCGTCACCTTGATCTTGTCCACGTTCGGCATGAACTGCGGATAGCCGGCGAAATCCTGGATGGCCGCGCAGACGGTGGCCACGCTGGCCGGCATGCTGGTCGTGGCGGCAAAGGTCTTGCCGGGCATGCCCGCCTTGCTGACATCGCGCAGATCGAGCGCAGGCGTGGCCGCCAGGACGGCCAGCGGATAGCAGGCGGAACAGGCGGCCAGCGCGCACAGCAGGGTCTTCATGGTTTTTCCCCGTCGATCTGCGCGCGCAGCGCCGCCACGTCAACGCGCTTGAGGTAGCTTTCGATATTCTTCCACACGGCGTGATAGCCGTAGCCGCCATTTTTCAACTCGTCGATCGCCTTCTCGCGCGGCCAGCCCTGGTACAGCATGCGGTACATGGCGGCCATCATGCCCGTGCGGTCGGCGCCGTGCAGGCAATGCAGCAGCACGGGGCCCTGCTGTTCGGCGGCGCGGATGCTGCGCATGGTCTCGATCACATGCTTGTCGCGGATGGCCCAGGTATTGATGGGAATGCGGACGGCGCGGATGCCGCTGCCATCGAGCACCTGCGTGTCGGAGTGGAAGGAACGCAGGCTGATCACCGTCTTCACGCCCAGCGCCTGCAATTGCGCCACGTCGGCGCTGTCGAGCTTTGCGCTGCGGAACAGGACGGGGGTGACCTGGTGCAGGTTGGACACGTGCGGCAGCGGCGTCGCCCACTCGGCATTGCGCTCGGGCGCCACGGGCGCCTGCGCACCGGCGGAACCGGCCGCCAGGGTCAGGAATAACAGCAGGAGATGCGACAAGCACGGCAAGATCATGACTTCCTCTTATATGAAAACCACAGCAGCACGCCAGCCAGCAGCAGCGATACCCAGTAGTCGGTCGGCGCCCACCACAGCCAGTGCTTGTGCCAGGCGATGTGGGCCGGATTGAAGTGCGCCACGCCATAGGCGGGATTGAGCACGAACCACAGATAATCCTCGATGATCCAGAACAGCATGATGCAGCCGATGGCGCGGCACTCGAGGCGCAGCGACCATTGCGCCAGGAAGATCATGGGGAAATGGAAGAACAGGGCAATGAAGGGAAACACCCAGGCATGGTAGCCGGTCATCGGCCGCCCGCCCCAGAAGATATCGAGCAGCCAATGGCTTTCGATGCGCCAGGTGGGCAGGTTGGCGGCCCAGCCGGCCGCGCCTTCGATCTGGATTTCCACCTGCGCAAAAAACAGTCCCAGCAGAGCCACCCAGGCCAGCGTCAGGGCGATCTGCCAGGGTTTTGCCACGGCGCCCGTCACGCCGGCTCCGGCGTCACGCTCGGCGCCAGCACCTGCGCCAGCACGTCGCTGGCGGCGCGCGGACGGCCCAGCGCCAGCGCTTTCGCGCGCATCGCTTGCAACTGCTCCGGATGATCGAGCAACAGGCGCACGCGGTATTCCAGGGTGACGGCATCGAATGCCTTCAGGGCCACGCCCTGCTCCAGCAGATAGTCGGCATTGCGCTCCTCCTGCCCGGGAATCGGCGAGTTGACGATCATGGGCAAGCCCAGGGCCAGGCATTCCGAGGTGGTCAGCCCGCCCGGCTTGGTGATCACCAGGTCGGCGCACGCCATCAGGCGCTCGACTTCGCTGGTAAAGCCTTGCGCCAGCAAGCGGCCCGGATAGCGGCCGGCCAGTGCCTGCAGCGCCGCCAGCGCGGCGGCGTTTTTCCCCGCCAGCACGATCAGCTGAAAGTCGCCATCCAGCGCCAGCAGGCGCGCGGCGATGGTATCGAGGCTGCCCAGTCCCGCCCCGCCGCCCATCAGCAGGATCGTCGTGCGCCGCGGGTCGAGGCCAAACGCCTGCGCGCACCGCGCGCGGTCGGGCGCCTGCGCAAAGGCGGGCATGATGGGGATGCCCGTCACGTGGATGCGGTCGGCGGGAATGCCTTCGTGGCGCATGCGGAACGCCACTTCGTCGGTGGCGGCGAAATAGCCCTGCATCTGTTCATGCACCCACATGCGGTGCAAATCAAAATCCGTGACCTGCACCCACACGGGGCAGGACAGCTGGTGCTGGCGCAATGCGCGCGACAGCAGTTCGGCCGGCAGGAAATGCGTGCAGATGATGGCGTCGGGCTGGAAGGCGGCGATTTGCGCCATCAGCGCGCGCGTGTTGAGGCGCTCGACGGCGCGGCGCAATCGCTGCATCGAGCTGTCGCGCGGCGCGTCGTGGCTGGCATGGTACAGATAGCCCCACAGCGCGGGCGCCTTGTTGACCAGCTTGATATAGAAATCCGTGTACAGCTTGCGGAACGCGGGGGGCACAAAATCCATCACATCGAGATGGCTGGCGATGGCGTGCTGCTCCAGGCCGGCATATGCCTCGATGGCTTGCGCCGCGCGTAGATGGCCGGCGCCGGCCGAAACGCTCAACAGGAGAATTCTTTTCTGTTTTTTTTCTGTCATGGGGAAACCGGTGAATGGAACAGCTGGCCGCTGGTGCGGAAGATTAAAAGAATAACATTTCCGCAGTTGAATCCGATTGATCGTGCGCATCCCGTCACTATCGTGCGCGCGCTAGCGCGGGACGGCAAACGGCGAGGCCGACACTTTCCAGCTGCCTTTGAGCTTGCGCTCCATCAAGGCCGGCAAGGCGCTGGCGCCGGGTGCGCCTTTTTTCGTGAACGTGACGGGTACCAGCAGATAGATGGTGACCTTGTCATCGTCGGCGATGTCTTCTTCCGGTTCCGGGTTCCAGCGCTTGTCGATGGCCAGCAGCGCATCGACGCCGTCCGGCCACGCCAGGTCCGCCAGGTGCGGATCGTCGCGCCGCAGCAAGTCGCCCGCCACGAGACTGGCCTGGTCGAGGGTGCGCCTTCCCAGGCGCGCCAGCAGGTCGACGGGAAAGCGCCATGGGCTGCACGCCGCAAAGCCGTGGACGGTCAGCGGCCAGCGCGTCGGCAGGCAGACGGCCAGTTCGGTCATCGGCGCTTGCTGGAACAGGCCGGCCGTAAACAGCAGCTTGAACTCGCGCTTGCCATCGATGCAGCTGATCCCCAGCGAAAAGCGCGCGTCGCCGCTGTCCGGGCTGAACACGGCCGGCAGTACCCAGCCGGCGCTGTTGTGCATGAAGGTGCGGATGGCATCCTGCGGCGAGGCGGCCGCTTGCCGCGGCACATCGAATATGCTGACGCCGCCGGCGGCAGCGAGCATCTGGACGATTGCGGGAAAGCCCCAGCCGGCGGCGATATCGACCGGCGCCTGATTCCAGCGCGTATGCAGGCGGTTCGGATTGGCGCCCCGCTGCAGCAGCAAGGCAACCACGTCCTGATGGCCGTCCACGCAGGCGCTGTCCAGCGGCGACAGTATATTGTCCGGCAAGCCGTCGACGGCGGCGCCATGCTCGAGCAGCCAGCGGCAGGTATCGACATGGCCATGGCCGGCCGCCTCGCCCAGCGGCGTATGGTTGCGGTAACCGGGCAACGGCAAATCGATATCCATGCCCAGCGACACGAGCAGGGCGCAAACCTCGCGGCTGCCGCTGGCCGCGGCCAGATGCAGCAGCGATTCGCCGTCATCCATGTTGTAGCGGCGCAAGGTCGAGAGCAGCGGCGTGGCCTGGAGCAGGCTGCGCACCTGCTCCACCTGATTCTCGCCCACGGCGTCGCAGAGACGAAAAAACGCTTCCCGGTGCTGCTTGTACAGTGTGTTGTTACCCATCTCTCGTCTCTGCTCGTGGTGGCGGCGCCCTCATCGTGCGGAGAATAGCATTTTCTTTCGATTAATCTGCGCGATTTGACAACTGCAGTGCGCGCGCAGGCGGCGATGCCAGGCCGGCCGGCACGGCATCCGTGCGCAGCACCGGATACAGGTTCAGCCGCTCATCCCACGAGGCGTGGCGCCGGGCGAAGAATTCCAGGCGCGCGGCCGGGCTTTTTGCAAACGCGGGGTCGCTGGCCAGCTTTTCGTGGAACTGCGCCGCCAGCGCCGGATCGGCCGCCAGCTGCGCACGGGCCACGTCTTCGGCCACGTATTCTTCCATGTATTCCTTGCGCTCGAAGGCCGTATTGAAACTGCCCCAGGCCAGCAGGGAATCGGGCGCGCGCGGCTCGAGCAGGGCCACCACCAGGCGCGCCTTGGCCTGGTTGACGGGCACGTACAGCGCGCCCGCCTCGACCACGCGCGCCTCTTTCTGCCACGCGCCCTGCACGGCCGCCGTCTGGCGCCCTTCGAACGACTGCGCGCCGAATTTCACCTGCGTGGCGCGGAAGGTTTCGACCGGCAGCTTGCCGGGCGCGGTGGCCAGCACCTGGTACGACACGCCATGCTGGCGCAGCTTGGCCGCCACCATCTGCGCCTGCGCTGCCGGCACCAGGTAGCCGGCCTGCGGCGCGGCCAATTGCAAGTCGGGCACGACCTCGTCGCGCAGCGGCACGTTCCAGATCTGCGGCGTGGTCTCATCGTAGCGCGTCATCAGCGCGCCCGACACCTCGGACGGCGTGCGCGTGTAGGCGTAGCCGCGAAACGCGATCATGCGGCTCTTGTCCGTCGTTTTATACGTGAGCGGCAAGGTGGCGCCGGCCAGCTGCGCGGCGCGCGCGTCCGCCTCGAGCGCCGTTTGCCGCCACTGCGCGCCATGCTGCGCCACTTGCGACAGCAGCGAGACGATGGTGTTGCGCGTGATGCGCACGCGGGTCGGATAATCCTTCCACGAATGGGTTTCCACCAGCATGCCGAAGCGGTTGCGCAGCTGGAAATAGCCATGCGAGAAGCGGGGATTCGGCGCCGAATCGACAAAACCCGATTGCGGATTGTCGTTCTCGGCAAACGAAATATAAAACGGTTTCGGGTCCGAGCCCTGCCTGGCCAGGTCGGCCAGGACCTGATCGCGCAGCGCCGTTCCCGCCACGCGCAGGGCCGCATCGCCCGCATGCACGGGTTCGACCTGGATCGATATATCGGGTTCGAACTGGGCGCCATCGGTGACGTGCAGGTCGACATAGGCCAGCGGATCCCAGGCGTTCACCAGCGCCAGCATATGCTGCATCTCGGGCGTATCGGCCTTCATGTATTCGCGGTTCAGATTGTAGTTTTGCGCCGTGCTGCGCCAGCCCATTTCCACGGGGCCGCGCTGGTTCGGACGGTTCCACTGGCCGAAGCGCTCATGGCCGTCGACATTGAAGACGGGGACGAACAGCAGCACCTGTTTATCCAGCGCGCCGGGCGCCGCCTTGCCCTCCAATACTTCGCGCAAGGCCAGGAAGCCGGCATCCTTGCCATCGATTTCGCCCGCATGGATGCCGCCCTGTACCAGCAGCACGGGCAGCTTGCGGCGCGCCGCTTCGGCCGGCGTCAGGGCGCCCGTACTGGAGACGGCCAGCGCCAGCATGGGGCGGTTTTCCGGCGTGCGGCCAAATTCGATACAACGCACCTGCTTCGGATAGCGCGCCTGGAACTGCCGGCACAGGGTTTCCACTTCCGCATAGCGGCCCGTATTCAAAAAGCCCGAGCGCTCGGCCACCGTCGTCAGGACCGGGGCGGCATGTACATGGGCAGAAAACAGGGACAACAAGGCGGCAGACAGCAGGGCGTGGCGTAGCATGGGTCAAACTCCATCGAGAGAGAACAAGCGGGCAATTATAGAGTGGCGGTCACGTAAAAAAACGCGCCGGAAAATAAAAAAGCCGGAACAGCGTTGGCTGCTCCGGCAGTGCTCAGGCAAGTGCGATTTATGTACCAAAATGGTAGTTAAATTCGATCCATCCCTGGCGTCCTTGCGGGCTGTAGTTGCCGGTCGGGTAGTACGGCCAGCCGTTGCTGGTGTCGCGCTTGATCTTGTCGAACACGTTGTTGACGATCAGCGAGACGGTGGCGCGGTCGCTGATGCGGTACACGCTGCTGACGTTGGCCAGCGCCGTCGGCGTCAGATAGGCTTTCCCTGCACCGTTCGGTATCTTGCCGTAGCGGGCCACCAGCAAGGTGTTCGACCAGTCGCCCGCAGCCCAGTTGACGCTCAGGTTCAGCTTGTCGGGCCAATCCCTGTTGGTCATCGACCTGGTTTCGTCGGTCTCTGCATCGCCAGCGAATTGCTGCGATTTCTTGCTCAGCACCCGGGCGTAGTTGGCCTTGAAGGCAAAGCGGCCATAGTCCGTCGTGCGCAGCAAATACTTCAGGCTGACGTCGATGCCGCTGCTGCTTTGCTTGGCCGCGTTGATCGGGTTGACGGTGATGGTCTTGATCTCGCCGGCCTTGTTCAAGGCATTGGCCGCATAGCGTTCGATGCGGCCCAGGGTATCGATACAGGTCGGCGAGCCGATGTCGGCCTTGCCCAGGCGGCAATCGGATTCATCGCGCAGCAGCTTGTCGGCGTCCAGATTCGTCACCAGGTCGTCGATCTTGATGTTCCAGTAGTCGACTGAGACGTCGAAATTGGCACTCGGCGACCAGACGGCGCCCACGCCGAAGGACTTGCCCTTTTCCGACTGCAGGTCGCGGCTGCCGTTCTGCACGTAATCGGCGCCAGGCGACTTGTTGGCATATTCGCAGCCGTCGATGGCTTGTCCGGCGGCGTCGCAACGATAGTAATCGGTGGTGCTCGCATAATAGCCTTTGCTGCGGGACTGGTAGATGTAGTTCATGTCCGGCGCGCGGAAGCTGGTGGCGTAGTTGGCGCGGAACAGCAGGTCCGGTGCCGGGCGCAATTCCAGACCGGCGTTGTACGTCAACTTGCCTTCCTTGCGGCCCGCAAAGCTGTAGCGGTCGTAGCGGCCGGCGACGGTAGCGGTCAGCTTTTCATGCAGCGGCACATTCAACTCCGCGCCCAGCGCATAGCGCGAACGGGTGCCTGCCGTGACGCCCGAACCGGTGGCGACGTTGAAATAGCCCTGGTCGATGCGCGCATCGGGTTCATTGCTGAAGCCCTGCTTGCTCGCTTCGGCAATCGTGGCGATTTTCACCGTACCGGCAGGCAGCTGGAACAGGTCGCCATTCGTGGCCAGGCTGAGGGTATTCGTCCAGGCCTTGTCCTTGCTGTCGCTGTAGCCGCTGATGCTGTCGAATTCGGCCGGCGTCAGGCGCTGCGACAGGCGCGCGGGATCGGGGGCGTAGATGGCCACGCCCTTCGCATCCGTGCCCAGCTTCGGTCCCAGGAAGAAGCTGTCGATGTTCGAGCGCAATTGCGGCCGGTGGGCTTCGCTCGTGTAAACCGAGGCATTGTAGTTGGCCTCATATTGCCAGGCGCTGCCCGGAATGCGGCCCTTGGCGCCCAGCGAAATGGCCGTGGCCAGGTCGTCCCAGCTGCGGTTGTAGCGCTGCACGCCGCCGATTTCCTCGGGCGAGATAAAGCGCGTCCACTCTTCGTAGGCGCCGCTGTTCTGGTTCAGGAAGGAATTGCCGTTCAACGAAGCCGAGGTCCACGACGGGCCGCGCGTATTGTTGACGGTCTTGTTCTTGCCAATCAGGACATCGGCAAACAGGGTGGTGTCGGCATCGAGCTCGTAGTTGGCACTGCCGAACACGTTCTGGCTGCTGTTCTTGGTCTGCGTGGTCCAGAAGGTCGGGCGGGCTTTCGGGCTGGCGCAATAGCTGCCGTTTTTCGCCGTGTACTTGCTGACGCTGCCGCCGAACATGTCGCCGAACTGGCTGCAAGTGTCGCCCAGGTCGACATAGCTGCCGGCCCCGCCTTTCGCCAGGGTGCGGCGCGCGGCGATCGTCGTCGGCACGCCGGAGCGGCTGGTCATGAAGTCGCGGTCCATGCTCCACAGCGGGTCGCGCTGGCTCAGTTCCACGCTGAACAGGGTATGCAGCTTGTCGAAATTGCCGCCGCCCGTCAGCTGCACGCGCTGGTTGCCGGCGCCGCCGCGCGAGGTGCCGCCGACCTTGACGTTGATATCGAAGCCTTCCGCCTGTTTTTTCAGGATCACGTTGACCACGCCGGCAATCGCGTCCGAGCCATAGATGGCCGAGGCGCCGCCGTTGAGAATTTCGATGCGGTCGACGATGCTCGACGGGATGTTCGCCAGGTTGGTGAAGTTGACCGCGCCGTCATAGGCGATGGGGAAGTCGGCCAGGCGGCGGCCGTTCAGCAGGATCAAGGTGTGGTTCGGGCCCAGGCCGCGCAGGCTGATGGTATTGGCCGACGGCGTAAAGGTATTGCCGTAATCCTCGCCCTGCGTAAAGCCGCTGTTCTGCACCTGGCTGGTCAGCGCGTCGAAGACGTTCTTGTAGCCCTGCTTGGTGATTTCATCGCCGGTCAGGATGGTGACGGAAGACGGGCCTTCCAGGCTGGCGCGGGGAATGCGCGAACCGGTGACCACGACGGCTGGCGGGGTGGCCGCCGCCTGCTGATCCGCTGCGGGCGCGTGCGTTTGCGCGTGCGCCTGCCATGCGGTGCCGCCCAGGATGGCCAGTACGCCAAGGCTGAGCGGGGTTAACTTGAACTGTTTCGACATCGTTGCGCTTCTCAAGGTGGGAGAAAAGCGGGAAGATAGCAAAATGCCAGTCATTCCAGAACGAATCGATTCATCTTTCTATATATCAAAATTGTTATATAGAAATATTTTTGAGCAGGAACCCGCCAGCCAAACTAGTTAGCTCATGGCAGAAACATGCGCGCTAACGACGCATGATGGCAATTTCCTTGTGGGATGGCCGCAGCAGGCGCGTGACGGTATCGGCCGGACTTTCCATCGCACTCAACAGCCTGCTCGCGCCCATGGCCGGCGTGCAGCTGCCGCTGCTGCGGTAGCGCAGCGCCGCCGCCAGCATGCCTTCCGCCGCGTCGCCCAGCTGATGCTGGTAATCGTCCGTCACGTCGCAGGTCGGCGCCATGCCATCGGCAAAGTCGCCAAAGCCCTTGGCGTTGACGCCCTGGAACTGCACGGCAAAATACGTGGTGCCGCAATTCGGCGCGGGATAGAAACCGTAGGGCTTGCCGCACGTCGTGCCGCCGATCAGGTTGACCTGCACGTCCACGCCGCGCAAGCCGTTGATGATGGCTTCGCTGGCGGAACAGGTATTGCTGGTGGTCAGCAAGGTCACCCGCTTGAGGCCCAGGGTAGGCAGCGGCGTGCCCTTGGGCAGGGGGTTCGGCCCGGCAAAGCCCTGGCTTTGCGCATGGAAGGGCACGGGCGCTTCCGGCCGCGTCTTGTCGTTGAACAGCACCTGCTCGAAAGTCTTGCCGGCAGTAACTTGCGGGCCGGCAATCATGTAAGCGAGTTCGCTGGCAACATCGAGATAGCCGCCGCCGTTGTAGCGCACGTCAAGCACCAGGTCGCCGACGCCGGCCGCCTGGAAGCGGCGCATGGTCTCGACCAACTGGCGCTCGGCCACGTTGTTGTGCGTATTGAAGGTCAGATAGCCCACCTTGCCCGTGGGCGTATCGATAATGCGCTCGTTCTGCACGGCGCTGGTGCTCACGTCGACCGCCGTCAGGCTCACGGACATGGGCGCACCGTTGCGGCTGAATCCCAGCGCGTGCGTGCCTTGCGCCTTGGGGAACAGGCCGGCGTTGATGATCTGCACGCTGGCCGTGTCGGGAGCATGGACGAAATCGACGCCATCGATGGTTTGCAGCACGTCGCCGCGCTGCAAGCCCGCCAGCGCCGCCGGCGAGCCCGGCTCGACGATCGAGATCACGGCCTTGCGCGGCGGCGTCGTGCGCGTTACCGCCAGCAGCATGCCGTAGCCCAGTTCGATACCATTCTGCGCCGCCTCCCACTCTGCCGTCGGCAAGGTGAAATGGAACTGGTCCTTGGGCTTGCCGGACGCCGTCGTGGCCGTTGTCTTCAGCACGTCGAAATAGGCGATGGGCGTGGCAAAGCTTTGCGGCAAGTACGTGGTCGGTACTTCGCGGTACCACAGATACGTTTCATCGATCCAGCTGCGCACCCACGTCTGTTCATTGAGCAAGGTTCCCGGCTTATCGATGCCGCTGCCACTGCGCGGCACGGCGCAGCGGTTCGCCACCGTGGAGGCAGCGACCAGCGCCGTCGGGTCCGTCTGCGTCACGGGCGGCACAACGGACGCGCTATCGCTGCCGCCGCCTCCTCCGCCGCAGGCACTCAACAACAATACGAGAGGAACCGCCAGGGCGGAAAAGCGCAGGGAAGGCATGACAAACTTTCCGAAAAGAAATTATCAGAAAATTATAATGCGTTTTGCAAACAGGCGTTGTTTTCTTTGACACGAAAAAAATGGCGCCCGCAGGCGCCATTGCTACAGCGAGGCGTTCACCCCATCACACGGTGGCCGCCACGGGTGCCGCCACGACGGGCGGCAGCGGCGTCGGTGCGTTGAAGGCGATCAAGAGACTCGCTTCCTTCTCTTTCGCCGCCTTCAAATGACGCTCCTTCACGTGGCCATAGCCGCGGATATCTTCCGGAATGCTGGCAATGGCCACGGCTTGCGCCAGCTTGGCCGTCGTCAGCTTCGGCAGCAAGCCACCCACCGTCGCGCGGTACTCCAGAATCAGCGCGCGCTCCATCTTGCGCTCGGCCGTATGGCCGAACACGTCGAAGGCCGTGCCGCGCAAGCCTTTCATTTTGGCCAGCACGCCGAACGCCTTCAGCATCCACGGGCCATATTCCTTCTTGATCAGATGGCCCTGGGCATCCGTTTTCGCCATGATCGGCGGCGCCAGGTGGAACTTGAGCTTGATGTCGCCTTCGAACATGGACGCGATCTTCGCCTGGAAGGCGCCGTCCGTGTACAGGCGCGCCACTTCGTACTCGTCCTTGTAGGCCATCAGCTTGTAGAAGTAGCGGGCCACGGCTTCCGTCAGGCGCAAGTGCGGACCGTTCAGGGCGCTTTCGGCGGCGCGCACCTGTTTGATGAAGTCCAGATATTGCTGCGCATACGCGCGGTCCTGGTAAGCCGTCAGCAGGGCCACGCGTTTTTCGATGATGTCGTCGAGCGTGTCGATGCGCTTGAATTCCACCACCTTGGCTGGCGTCGTCATGCGCACCAGGCTGGCCGTATCGTGGGCGCCGGCGCGGCCCCAGTTGAAGGCCGCCTTGTTGAACGCCACCGAGACGTTGTTCAGGTCGATGGCCTTCATGATGGACGCTTCGCTCAATGGCACCTTGCCCTTTTGCCATGCATAACCGAGCATGAACATATTCGTGGCGATGGAGTCGCCCATCAGCGCCGTGGCGATCTGGCCCGCGTCGATGAAGTCCACGTGGTCGCTGCCGCAGGCCTTTTCGATTTCCATGCGCGCCGAGGCGCCGGGGAATTGCCAGTCCGGGTTCTTCACGAAGGCGGCCGTGGACGAGCTGGTCGAGTTGATCATGGCCCAGCTGCGTCCCTCTCCCATGCGCGACAGGGCGTCGCGGCTGGCCGTGACGATCAAATCGCAGCCGATCACCAGGTCGGCCGCACCGGTGCCGACGCGCGTCGAGTGGATGTCTTCCTGGCGGTCCGCCAGGCGCACGTGCGACATCACCGGGCCGCCCTTTTGCGCCAGGCCGCTCATGTCCAGCACGGAACAGCCCTTGCCTTCCACGTGCGCCGCCATGGCCAGTATCTGGCCGACGGTGACGACGCCCGTGCCGCCGATGCCGGTGACGAGGATGCCGAACGGTTCGGACGTCGAGGGAATCTGCGGTGTCGGCAAGGCCGGCGCGGCTGGCGCGTCCTTGTCGGCGGCAGCCGCCTTCTTCGGCTTTTTCAGGCCGCCGCCTTCCACCGTCACGAAACTCGGGCAGAAACCCGTCGTGCACGAGAAATCCTTGTTGCAGGACGACTGGTTGATCTGGCGCTTGCGCCCCAGTTCCGTTTCCAGCGGTTCCACCGACAGGCAGTTCGATTGCACGGAGCAGTCGCCGCAGCCTTCGCAGACGGCTTCGTTGATGACGGCGCGCTTGGCCGGGTCCGGGTATTCATTGCGTTTCCGGCGGCGGCGTTTTTCCGAGGCGCAGGTCTGGTCGTAGATCATGGCCGACACGCCGGGCATGTCGCGCAGTTCGCGCTGCACATCCATCAGTTCCGAACGGTGGCGCACGGTGACGCCTTCCGCCCAGGCGTAATCGTCCGGGTATTTTTCCGGTTCGTCCGTGACGACGATGATGGGACCGACGCCTTCGGCGGCGATCTGGCGCGAAATGATGGCCGGCGACAGGGGGCCATCGAATTCCTGGCCGCCCGTCATGGCCACCGCATCGTTGAACAGAATTTTATAAGTGATGTTGACCTTGGCCGAGACGGCTGCGCGGATGGCCAGGATGCCCGAGTGGAAATATGTGCCGTCGCCGAGGTTGGTAAACACGTGCTTTTCATTCGTGAACGGCGCCTGCCCCACCCAGGTGACGCCTTCGGCGCCCATGTGGGTAAAGGTCGACGTTTCGCGGTCCATCCACAGCACCATGTAGTGGCAGCCGATGCCGGCCAGCGCGCGCGAGCCTTCCGGCACCTTGGTCGAGCTGTTGTGCGGGCAGCCCGAGCAGAAGAACGGCGTGCGGTCCTTTTGCGGATCGGGTTTCACGCTGATGGCCTTGAGGACGTTTTCCTTCGCTTCCAGGTAGGCGATGCGTTCCTTCACGCGCTGCTCGACGGGGTGGCCCGCGTAGTAGCGCGAAATGCGGCTGGCGATGGCGCGGGCGATCATCGCCGGGTTCAGTTCATACGTGGCCGGCAGCAGCCAGTCGCCGTGTCCCGTGCCCTTCTGGTTGCTCCACTCGCCCGTGTCGTCGAACTTCCCGACCACGCGCGGACGCTCGCCGTCCTTGAGGTTGTACAGCTCTTCCTTCAGCGCATATTCAAGGATTTGCCGCTTCTCTTCCACCACGAGGATCTCGTCGAGGCCTTTGGCGAATTCATGCACGCCGTCCGCTTCCAGCGGCCAGGTCATGCCGATCTTGTACAGGCGGATGCCGATGTCGGACGCCGTCTGCTCGTCGATGCCGAGATCCGCCAGCGCCTGGCGCGTGTCCAGATACGATTTGCCGGCCGTGATGATGCCGATGCGCGCCTTCGGGCTGTCCCAGATGATTTTATTGAGCTTGTTGGCACGCGCATATGCCAGCGCCGCATACCATTTGTAGCTGTTCATGCGGACTTCTTGTTCCAGCACCGTGTCGGGCCAGCGGATGTTCAAGCCGCCGGCAGGCATCTCGAAGTCCGTCGGCAAGGTGATCTGCACGCGGTCCGGGTCGAAATCGACGGCGGCGCCCGACTCGATGATGTCGGTCACGCATTTCATCGACACCCATAGCCCCGTGTAGCGGCTCATGGCCCAGGCGTGCAAGCCGTAATCGATGTATTCCTGCACCGACGACGGGTACAGCACGGGGATGCCGCAAGCGTTCAGGATATGGTCGGACTGGTGCGCCGTGGACGAGGATTTCGCCGCATGGTCGTCGCCGGCCAGCACCAGCACGCCGCCGTGCTTGGCGGAACCGGCGTTATTCGCGTGCTTGAAGACGTCGCCGCAGCGGTCGACGCCGGGGCCCTTGCCGTACCACATGCCGAACACGCCGTCGTACTTCGCGTCTTCGAACAGATTCGTCTGCTGCGTGCCCCAGACGGCCGTGGCCGCCAGGTCTTCGTTCAGGCCCGGGTGGAACTTGACGTGGTGTTCATCGAGGTACTTTTTTGCCTTGATCGCCGTCATGTCGACGGACGTCACCGGCGAACCGCGGTAACCGGTGATGTAGCCGGCCGTATTCAGGCCAGCTTTCAGGTCGCGCTCGCGCTGCAGCATGGGCAGGCGGATCAGCGCTTGCGTGCCCGTCATGAAGGCGCGGCCACGCTCGAGCGTGTATTTGTCGTTCAGGGAAATTTCGGACGCGTGCGCGCCCGGCTCAAGACTCGAGCCCTTGATTGGTGCATTCATTACTTGTCTCCATTATTCTCTGTGCTACGCGTGCAAAGTCGGTTGAACTCACACGTACCGGCCGCGCTTTGTGAGCATGCCGGTGCGGAAAAATGACTTGTTTGTCGTAGACTACCACAGGAAGGCGCGCAGTTCTTTGCTGCGCTGCACTCCCGGGCTGATACTCTTTTACTACTATTTGCTACAGCACAATACTTATGCCGCGTTCGTATCTTTCAGCACGCCGCGCTTGATCTGGTCCAGCTCGATCGACTCGAACAGGGCGCGGAAGTTGCCTTCGCCGAAGCCCTGGTCGCCCTTGCGCTGGATGATCTCGAAGAAGATCGGGCCGATCACCGTCTGCGTGAAGATTTGCAGCAGCAGTTCGCGTTCCGTTTCCGTGCTGTGGCCATCGATCAGGATGCGCAGGCGGCGCAGTTCTTCCAGCTGCTCGCCGTGGTTCGGCAGGCGGCGGTTGACCAGCTCATAGTAAGTTTCAATCGTGTCCTGGAAATCGATACCCGTATCGCGCATGCCTTGCACGGATGCGTAGATATTGTCCGTGCCCAGGGCGATGTGCTGGATGCCTTCGCCATGGTACTGGTCCAGGTATTCGGCGATCTGCGACTTGTCATCCGACGATTCATTGATCGGGATGCGGATCTTGCCGCATGGCGAAGTCATGGCTTTCGATTTGAGGCCCGTCAACTTGCCTTCGATGTCGAAATAGCGCACTTCGCGGAAGTTGAACAGGCTTTCATAGAAGCTCGCCCATTCCTTCATGCGGCCGCGGTGCACATTGTGCGTCAGGTGGTCGATGTAGGTCAGGCCATGGCCGACGGGGTTGGCGACGGCGCCGGGAATGGCGACGAAATCGACGTCATAGATGCTGATGTCGCCGATGCCGCCCGGTGCGGCTGCGTTTGGCTTGTCGGCGCCCTTGCCGCGCCAGCGGTCGACGAAGTACAGCAGGGAATCGCCCACGCCCTTGATGGCGGGGATATTCAGCTCCATCGGACCGGTTTTATTGTCGAAACCCCAGGCGCCCAGTTCCAGCGCGCGGCGATACACGAAAGCCGCGTCGTCGACGCGGATGGCGATGGCGCACACGGACGGGCCGTGATGGCGGGCAAAACGCTGCGCGAACGAATCTTGTTCGGCATTGATGATGAAATTGATGTCGCCCTGACGGTACAGGGTCACATCTTTGTGGCGGTGGCGCGCGATGGCCGTGAATCCCATGTTCTCGAACAGCTTGCCCAATGCTTTTGGGTCTGGTGCTGCATACTCGACGAACTCGAAACCATCGGTACCCATCGGGTTATCCCAAGGCTGAAATTGCATGATGTCTCCTCCAAGAAGTAGCGCACAGTATAGGCGCGGTCTGTGGGCATTAAATGCCAAAGATCTCCCGAACAATCATGATTTGCGCAATAATATTGCGTGAAACAAGAACCACCGGAGGTAGCATGAGCAAAATTACGCTGGATAAAACGGATCGCAAGATCCTCGCCGTCCTGCAGGCCGATGGCCGCCTGTCGAATCAGGACGTGGCCGAGCAGGTCAGCCTGTCGCCGTCGCCATGCTTGCGCCGCGTCAAACGGCTGGAAGAAGCGGGCGTGATCCGCCAGTATGTGGCCCTGCTGGATCCGGAAAAGATCGGCCTGGGCTTGCTCGCCTATGTCAACGTGCGGCTGGAAAAGCACAGCGACGCCACGGCGCACAGCACGGCGCGCGTGCTGGCGCCGAATCTGGTGACGAACACGTCGCCGCGCGCGGACTTCGCCGTGGCGGTGGCGCAATGGCCGGAAGTGGTGGCTTGCTATGCGATGACAGGCGAGATGGATTATCTGTTGCGCGTGCACGTGGAAGACATGGAGCATTTCTCGCGCTTCATGATGGCGACCCTGCTGCGCCACCCGGCCGTGCTGGACGTCAAATCGAGCTTCGCCTTGCAGCGCATCAAGGATACGACGGCCCTGCCCCTGCTGTAATCAGTCGGCCGGCGGCGGGGGTGGCGCCGGCTTCTTGCGCCCCGGCAAGCGCTCGAACAGTTTGTACGCGGCGCGCGCATTCGCCTTGAACGTGTAGTCGAACATGGCGAACTGCTCCTGCACGGCTTCCTGCAGCATGCTGGTCGGGTTCGGCGGCAATAGTTTCAGATAAGCATCAGCTTCGCCATAGTCGCGCTGGATTTCCATGCCCGCTTTCTTGGCGATATGCATCATCGTCTTGTTCGACGACAAACAATGCATGTACAGGGTATCGACATCGTTGTTGCGGCAGTGAATTGCCGCCCGCTCGAACAGTTTCGAGCCGACGCCCATGCCGCGCATGGATTTCGACACGGACACGCCAAACTCCGCCACCTGCTCCTTGTCCGTGACGATACTTTTCGCCGGCGACTGGTCCTTCGGCGCGAACGCCAGATGCCCCACGCCCACCAGCTTGAACAAGCTGTTGTAGACGCCATAAATCATGTCGCGCGAGAAGTCCATCTTTTGCACGTACTGGGCCACGAGCTCATCAGGCAAGGCGCTGCCGAAGCGCAGCAAGCGGTCGCTTTTCTCGAGCGACAAAAAATGCTTCATCATGCGGCGCCGGTCGCGCTCATGCAACTGCTTGACGAGCACGGTCGGACGCCCGCCGCCGCTACGGCTGAGCCAGCGGCGAAACGGGTTTTGAAACAGCTTGGGTAAGGTCACGTCGACTCCTGGGGGCGGTGCTGCGGCACGTCAGGCCGTTATTGTGCAGTGCAACATCATGGCGCCATTGTAGCTTATTCCCGCCATTCAAGCCTGGGCCAGGAAGGCCGCCACGGCCGCCACCCGCGCCGCATGGATGACTTCAGGGATGCGTTTCGGCTCCGTGCAGCCTTGCGCCAGCGCGCCCGCATTCACGCCGCGCGCCGCGTCCAGCCCGCCCTGCAGCCGCGCCGCCTGGAGAAAGTCGCCGGCGACCAGTCCGTCGCAAGCCACTGCCTGCAGCAGTTGCGCGAAGCGCTGCGGCTTGCGCAGTCCGTCACAGCGTTCGCACAAGCTCACCACGGCTTCGGCGCCCAAGTCCAGCGCGCCATTGATATGGTCCAGCTCGCGCGCCGCCATGACGGCCAGTTCGCGGCACTCGTTGGGCACGCGCAGGCGCTCGCTCAGCTGCTCGATGGCATCCTTGCTCAAATGCAGCATCAAGGCGGCGAAGCGCACGGGCAAGTCAAGACCTTGCGCGGCCGCATGGTCGATGACCTGCAGCAAGCGCTCGCTGATGGTGATTTCGCCCATGATGCGCGCCAGCGCACCGCACTCGTGCAGCACCGTCAGCATGCGCGCAGGATGGCTTTCCATCAGCCCCTTGGCCACTTCCTGCCACACGCGCTCGGCCACCAGGGCGTCGACTTCGCCATCAGCCACCATCCGGCGCATCAGTTCCATGGTGGCGGGCGCGACAGTGAAAGTATGAAAACGGGCGGCAAAGCGGGCCAGGCGCAAGATGCGCACGGGGTCTTCGCCGAACGCATCGGAAACATGGCGGAAGATTTTACTCTGGATATCCTGAATGCCGCCGAACGGGTCGGTCAACGTCCCATCCTCGGCCCGGGCGATGGCGTTGATGGTCAGATCGCGCCGCACCAGGTCGTCTTCCAGGGTGACGTCGGGCGCCGTGTGGAAAACAAAGCCCCGGTAGCCGGGGGCCGTCTTGCGTTCCGTGCGGGCCAAGGCGTATTCTTCCTGCGTCTTCGGGTGCAAAAACACGGGGAAATCCTTGCCGACGGGCCGGAAGCCCTGGCGCAGCATGTCTTCGGGCGTGGCGCCGACGACGACGTGGTCGTGGTCCTTCACGGGCAAGCCCAGCAGTTGGTCGCGCACCGCGCCACCGACCGTGTATATCTTCATAACACTCTTTTCTTAATCAGGCAGTTCCGCGTCATGCTTGGCTGCAACTTCCGTCTCCGCCAGCGCTTCCGCGATCCAGCGGGCCACGGCCGGATGCGCCTGCACGCGCTCGCAATACGCGTTCAGGGCCGGCGCCAGGCTCACGCCATACGTGCGGAAACGCATGACGACGGGGGCGAAATACGCGTCGGCGATGGAAAACTCGCCAAACAGGAACTGGTGGTGGCCAAAGCGGGACAGGCACTCTTCCCAGATTTCACTGATGCGGCCAATGTCCGCCTGCGCGGCGGCCGTGCGGCCACGGCCCGGCAACTTCGCCTTGATATTCATCGACATGTCCGTGCGCAAGCCGGTAAAGCCCGAGTGCATTTCCGCGCAGATACAACGCGCCATGGCGCGCGCGGCCACGTCTTGCGGCCACATGTGTTTATCGGGAAACTGCTCGGCCAGGTATTCGCAGATGGCCAGGCTGTCCCAGATCGTGATCTCGCCCGCCAGCAGCACGGGCACGCGGCCGCAGGCCGAATATTCAGCGATTTTCGTCGCCGTGTCCTGCTGGTCGAGCAGCACGCGCACTTCCTGGAACGGGATGCCGAAGGCCGTCATGGCCACCCACGGGCGCATCGACCACGACGAGTAATTCTTGTTGCCGATGATCAGGGTCAAACCTGGCTCGCGGGCGGCGGCCAGGGCTTGCGTCAGGCTGGGGTCAAGGATGGTCGTTTGCATGGTCGGGTATCAATTCATTAAGTTATGGCAAATCGGCCGCGATGGCGCTGTTTTTCGGCCCCACGGTGCCCAGGCGCGCTTTCAGCGATTGCGGGCTCTTCTCGAACAGGGCCGCGTAATACGTGGCGTTGGCCATCACGTTTTTCACGTAGCCGCGCGTTTCCGTGTACGGAATGATCTCGGCGAAGATGGCGCCTTCCAGCGGCCGCGTCATGGTGGCGCGCCAGATGCGCAAGCGCCCCGGCCCCGCGTTGTAGGCGGCGCTGGCCAGCACTTGCGAACCGTCGAGGCCGCCAAGCACCATGTTCAGGTAATTCGTGCCCAGCAAGACATTGGTGCGCACGTCGCTCAAGGTTTCCGTGACGAAATCAGTCAAACCGATCTTCTTGGCGACATAACGGGCCGTCGATGGCATGACCTGCATCAAACCGGACGCGCCCACGTGCGACTGCGCATCCATGATGAAGCGCGATTCCTGGCGGATCAAGCCGTACACCCAGGCTTTATCGAGACCCAGGGTTTGCGTGGCCGGATGCATGACGTCGTCGTGCGGCGTCGGATAGCGCTGCGTATAGTCCACTTCCAGGCGCGTGCGGTCGGACGTGTTGACCATGCGGTCGAGCACATTGTTCTGGCGCGCAAATTCCGCGGCCGCCAGATGTTGCCTGTCCGTCATTGAACGCAATTCCCAGTTCCACTCGCGCGTGCCTTCGAAGCGCAGGCGCATGTTGAAGAATTTCAAGGCCCGCTGCAGCCCCGGATTGGCGGCCATGGCGGCAATTTCCGCCGGCGTGACGGGCTGGCCCGGCGGCGGCAAGACCAGATGGTTGCCCAGCTCTTCATTGGCCAGCAAGCCGTAGAAATTCGATTGCTCGGAAATCGTGCGGTACAGGGCGTCGGCCTGCGCGTTCGGGCGTCCCGGCGTTTCCGCCTGCTGCGCGCGCGCCAGCCAGTAGACCCAGGTAGGGTCGGCGCGCAGGGAGGCCGGCATGGCCTGGATGGCGGCCTTCACCTCGGGCCAGTTGCCTTCACGCAAGGCGATACGCGCCTTCCACTGCATCTGCTCCTGGGTCAACGGTGCACCATTGGTTTTTTGCCAATATTCAAATGCTTCCGGCGCCAGCCCATACGACGCCTGCAAGGCCAGGCTTGCCCAGCCGATGGCCTGTTCCTGCGGCGTCAGCTGCGCACTCGCCTTTTGCAGGGCCACCACGCCCAGTTTCAAGGTGCTTTTCGCCATGCGGCCCACGGCCACCAGGTACATTTCATGGTCGGCACGGCTGGCGCCCGCGCCCTTGGCCAGCACCAAGGCCGGCAAGTCGATCGCTTGCGCCATCTTCGCGTCGGAGGTGCCCAGCAGCAGCGCGATGCGGCGCGCCGGGCCCGTGGCGTTGGTCTGGCCCGCCAGGCGGATCTGCGCCCACAGGTCGTTCGTGTCGAACTGGCCGTTTTGCGCCAATGCGGCGATCAGGCTGCCGCACGCTTCGCCATAGCCGGGCGGCGAGACGAGCAGCTTGCGCGCCTCGGCCGCCACGTTCTGGCCCTTGGCGGCGCGCGACATCAGCGCGTAGCACTTGAGCTGGGTGTCGTCATCGAGGGCGAATTGCGGATATTGTTCATCGAACACGACCCAGTCGCGCTTGCGGCCCAGTTCCAGCAGCCAGTCGTTGCGGAAGCGGTCGGCGATGGCGCTGCCCTTGTAGCGGTTCAGGTAATCGCGAAATTGCGCCTCGGTCAGCAGTTTGATGCGCGGTTTCAGCCGATAATAGTCAACATACGAGGGAATCTGGTAATTCGTCAGCCGTCCCGCATAAAAGTCGGCTTTTTCGGCGTCATCCTTGCGCGCGGCGTCGCGCAGCAGCAGGAAGGCATCGTCCTCGCTGCGCGTGTCGGACGCCAGCGCGGCGGCAGGGGAGACGGTGGCGGACACCTGGGCCAGGGCGGCCAGGGGAGACAAGGCCGATGCGGCACACAGCATCGTACCGGCAATCCATTTCAGTGGGGAAATCAATGTACGACTCTCAATCTTGATGGTGATATGAATAGCGACCCTAGAATAACATGCGATCCGGCTACACGGCCACCCATTGCGCCACAGGAGAAAGCCGGCTTGCGCAAAGCCTTGCTGGCGGCCCGGCGCGCCCTGCCCGACGCCACGCGCGCCGGGTGGGATGCGGCCATCGCGCAGCGCCTGCTGGACTGGTGCGCGCAAGAAAATGTCAAGGAACTGGGCGTGTACTGGCCCCTGCACGGCGAGCCGGACTTGCACGATGCCTATGCGCAGCTGGCCGCGCGCGGCGTGCAATTGAGCTTGCCCGTGGTGCTGGAAAAACATGCGCCGCTGGCATTTTCCGACTGGACGCCGGGCGAGCCCATGGTCAAGGATGGCATGGGCGTGGCCGTGCCGGCGCAATTGCGCCTGCGTCCGGCGCCGGCAGCCCTGCTCGTGCCCTGCCTGGGTTTTAACCAGGAACGCTTTCGCCTCGGCTATGGCGGCGGCTATTACGACCGCACCCTGGAACACGCACCGCGGCCAGTGACCGTGGGCGTGGCATACGGCTGCCTGAAGGCATCATTTGCCAGTGGCACATACGACATCGCCCTCGATCACATCGTGACCGAGGGCGATCTGTTCTGACAAGTCAGGACGGTTTATTTCACCAGGCGCTGCCACAGTGCCGTCGTGGGCGCCGCCTGGTTCATGCTATAGAAATGCAAGCCTGGCGCGCCGCCTTCCAGCAGGCGTTCGCACAAGCCCGTCACCACGTCCAGGCCAAACGCCTTGATGGACGCGCTGTCGTCGCCGAAGCTGGCCAGTTTCAGACGCACCCAGCGTGGAATTTCCGCGCCGCACATGTCCGAAAAGCGCATCAGCTGCGTGTAGTTCGTGATCGGCATGATACCGGCCACGATAGGCACGTCGATGCCCATCTTCTGCGTCTGCTCGACAAACTGGAAATACGCGTCGGCATTGTAGAAGTACTGGGTGATGGCGGCATTGGCGCCGGCCTGCACCTTGCGCGCGAACGCGTTCAAGTCATCCTGCGGCGAACGGGCTTGCGGATGCACTTCCGGATAGGCGGCCACTTCGATATGAAAATGGTCGCCCGTCTCGGCGCGGATGAATTCCACCAGCTCGTTAGCGTAGCGGAACTCGCCCGAGGCGCCATAGCCGCTCGGCAAGTCGCCGCGCAAGGCCACGATGCGGTTCACGCCGGCCGCCTTGAACTCACCCAGCACGGCGCGGATCGATTCGCGCGAGCCGCCCACGCAAGATAAATGGGGCGCGGCTTGTTCGCCGGCCGCCAGGATCTCGCGCACGGTGTCCAGCGTGCCCTGCTGCGTCGTGCCGCCCGCGCCAAACGTCACCGAGAAATACTTCGGATGCAATTCTGACAACTTGACACGCGTGGCGCGCAGCTTTTCCGCCCCTTCCGGGGTTTTCGGCGGGAAAAACTCAATACTGAAGTTATGCTTTTCCATCGTCGTTACTCAAAAGTAAGGTCGACAGGGCCCAGGAAATGATGCTGTACAGAATGGCACCGCCCACGGCAGACCAGAAACTGGCGACATGGAAACCATCGATCACCTGCGCCACCAGCCAGAACAGGAAACCGTTGATGATCAAAATGAACAGGCCCAGCGACAGGAACGTCACGGGCAGGGTCAAGAGGATCAGCAAAGGACGGATCAGCGCATTGACCAGCCCCAGCACGGCAGCGGCCAGCAGCGCGGTCCAGCCGCTGCTCATCGTCACCGAGTGCATCAGGTATGGGACGGCAAACAGGGCTGCCGCATTGATAAACCAAATCAGTAGCAAGCGCATTTCTCTAGCCTGTCAAAAAAGAGGGGCAAGCCGGCCGCAGCCGGCTTTCAATGTAGTCCGCGAAGTATCGTTGCTTCGGGAGCCGTAGCGAGCAGACGTGCGGCGTGGCCGAGAAGCGCAGCTGTACTTTATGTACAGCGAGCATCGCCGGCCGCGCCCCGCGTCGCGCAGTAGGCTCGCGGAGCAACCAGCCAAATTAATAGCGGTAGTGCTCTGGCTTGTATGGACCTTCCGTGCGCACGCCGATGTAGTCGGCTTGCTCTTGCGTCAGTTCCGTCAGTTGCGCATTCAACTTTTTGAGTTGCAGGCGAGCGACTTTTTCATCCAGGTGTTTTGGCAGGGTGTACACGCCGACCGGGTAGTTGGCCGTGTTCGCGTACAGCTCGATCTGGGCGATCGTCTGGTTGGCAAACGACGAGCTCATCACGTACGACGGGTGGCCCGTGCCGCAACCGAGGTTGACCAGACGGCCTTCGGCCAGCAGGATGATGCGGCGGCCCGACGGGAAGATGATGTGGTCGACTTGCGGCTTGATGTTTTCCCACTCGTATTGTTTCAACGAAGCAACGTCGATTTCATTGTCAAAGTGACCAATGTTGCAGACGATGGCCTGGTCTTTCATGCGCGTCAGGTGGTCGTGCGTGAGGATATGGTAGTTGCCGGTGCAGGTAACAAAGATGTCGCCGTGTTCGCAGGCGTAATCCATGGTCACGACACGGTAGCCCTCCATCGCCGCCTGCAGTGCGCAGATCGGGTCGACTTCCGTCACCCACACTTGCGCCGACAGGGCGCGCATGGCTTGGGCAGAACCCTTGCCCACGTCACCGTAACCGGCGATGACGGCTACTTTACCGGCGATCATCACGTCGGTGGCGCGCTTGATGCCATCGACCAGGGATTCGCGGCAGCCGTACAGGTTGTCGAATTTCGATTTCGTGACGGAATCGTTGACGTTGATCGCAGGGAAAGCCAGCTTGCCTTCCTTGTGCATCTGATACAGGCGGTGCACGCCGGTCGTCGTTTCTTCCGTGACGCCCAGGATTTCCGGCAAACGCTTCGAGTACCAGGTCGGGTCGGCCAGCAAGTGCTTCTTGATCGAGTTGAACAGGCAGATTTCTTCTTCCGAACCGGGGTTCGCCAGCACCGACAGGTCGGTTTCCGCGCGCACGCCCAGGTGCAGCAGCAGGGTAGCATCGCCGCCATCGTCGAGGATCATGTTCGAGTAGACAGCCTTGCCGTCCACGTTCGGCCATTCGAAGATGCGGTGCGTGTATTCCCAGTAGTCGTCCAGCGACTCGCCCTTGACGGCGAACACGGGCGTGCCGGCGGCAGCGATGGCGGCGGCGGCGTGATCTTGCGTGGAGTAAATGTTGCACGATGCCCAACGCACTTGCGCGCCCAGTGCTTCCAGGGTCTGGATCAGCACGGCGGTCTGGATGGTCATGTGGATGGAACCGGTGATGCGCGCGCCCTTCAAAGGCTGCGCTGCCGCGAATTCTTCGCGGATGGCCATCAGGCCAGGCATTTCCGTTTCAGCAATCTTGATTTCTTTGTCGCCCCATGCGGCCAGAGTGATATCGGCGATGGTGTAGTCGTGTTGCGATTTGAGTACGGCGTTCATCACGCCCTCCTTTCAGTTGAAAAAGGTACGTGAGCGCGGTTGCAGGATATTCCGAGCCTGGCGAATTTCTTCGTCGCAACGCTCCTCGGACACGGGATTTTATCATTGTCAAGGCCGCCGCGCCAGCCTGTTCGGCATGCATTGCCAACTAACAACATATAAAAAAAGCGCCCGCAACCTGGCGGCCGGGGCGCTCATTCAGCAAGCGGGCTCGATTATTTCAGGCCGGCGGCGTCGCGCAGCAGGGCGACCTTGTCCGTGCGTTCCCACGTGAATTCCGGCTCTTCGCGGCCGAAATGGCCGTAGGCGGCGCTCTTCTGGTAGATCGGGCGCAGCAGGTCGAGCATTTGCACGATGCCTTTTGGACGCAAATCAAAGTGCGCCAGCACCAGCTTGGCGATTTCCGCATCGGGAATCACGCCCGTGCCTTCCGTGTAGACGGTGATGTTGATCGGCTTGGCCACGCCGATGGCGTAGCTGACCTGCACCTGGCATTGGCGCGCCAGGCCGGCGGCGACGATGTTTTTCGCCACGTAGCGGGCCGCGTAGGCTGCCGAACGGTCGACTTTCGACGGGTCCTTGCCCGAGAACGCGCCGCCGCCGTGCGGCGCTGCGCCACCGTAGGTGTCGACAATGATCTTGCGCCCGGTCAAGCCGCAATCGCCTTGCGGACCGCCGATGACGAAGCGGCCCGTCGGGTTGACAAGGAACTTGGTCTCCGTCAGCCATTCGCGCGGCAGAATCGGCTTGATGATTTCCTCGATAACGGCTTCTTCGATCTGCTTGTGCGAGATTTCCGGCGCATGCTGGGTCGACAGCACGACCGTGTGCACGCCGACGGGACGGCCATCGACGTAGCGCAGCGTCACTTGCGATTTCGCATCCGGACGCAGCCATGGCAAACGGCCATCCTTGCGCAGTTGCGACTGGCGCTCGACCAGGCGGTGCGCGTAGTGGATGGCGGCAGGCATCAGCTCGGCCGTTTCATCGCAGGCGTAGCCGAACATCAGGCCCTGATCGCCAGCGCCTTGATCCAGGTCAATCCCCGCACCTTCATCGACGCCTTGCGCGATGTCCGGCGACTGCTTGTCGTAGGCCACCAGCACGGCGCAACCCTTGTAGTCGATGCCGTATTCCGTGTTGTCGTAGCCGATGCGTTTGATGGTTTCGCGCGCAACTTGAATATAATCCACATTGGCGTGAGTGGTAATCTCGCCCGCCAGCACGACCAGACCCGTGTTGCACAGGGTTTCGGCAGCCACGCGGGCGGCTGGATCCTGGGCCAGGATGGCGTCAAGGATGGCGTCTGAAATTTGATCGGCAACCTTGTCGGGATGGCCTTCCGAGACGGATTCGGAAGTGAAGAGATAGTCGTTTGACATTGCAAGCTCCTGTTTACTATGTGAATGTTCTGTCGCAGTAAAGAGGATTTTGCCTGCGACGCTTTAGCGATATTTATATTCCGCATCGCAAGTTGTCTATTAACTCAGCGGTTACTGCATACGTGGTATTTTACGCTTCTTAAAAAATTTTGGCACGGCAACACGCCATTCCTGGAAACAGCTTACACATGTTAGTCCCAATTTTCCGCTTCTTGTCCATTTTTCCCCTGCCCGTTCTACATGGCCTTGGCGCTGCGCTCGGCTGGGTGATTTACGCCATTTCCCCGTCCTATCGCCGCCGCATGCGCGAGAACATGCAAGGTGCGGGGTTTTCGCAACACTTGCACACGGCCGTGGCCGAAGCGGGCAAGAGCGTGCTGGAACTGCCCTTCATCTGGTGCGCGCCGGCCGAGCGCGTGGCGCGCCATGCCACGGTAGAAAACTGGGAACTGGTGGAAAAAGCGCTGCAGCACGGCCGCGGCATTGTCTTCCTCACACCGCACCTGGGCTGCTTTGAAATCGTCGCCCAGCAAATCGCCCTGCGCACGCCGCTTACCGTGATGTACCGCCCGCCCAAGCGCGCCGCATTAAAACCGCTGATCGAAGGCGCGCGCGCGCGCGAAAACCTGATGCTGGCGCCGGCCAATATGTCGGGCGTGCGCATCTTTGCCAAATGCCTGAAAAAGGGACAACCGATCGGCCTGCTGCCCGACCAGGTGCCGCAGGAGGGCGAAGGCGTGTGGGCCGATTTCTTCGGCCGCCCCGCCTACACCATGACCCTGCCCGCCAAACTGGCGCAGATGGGCGGCGCCGAAGTCATCATCACCTACGCGGAACGCCTGCCGGGCGGACGCGGCTACGTCGTGCATTTCGTGCCGTTCACGGAGTCGCTCGACAGCACCTCGGCCGAGCAGGCGCGCACCATCAATGCGGCCATGGAACAATTGATCGCGCGCAGCCCCGCGCAATACCTGTGGAGCTACAATCGCTACAAGGTGCCGCGCGGTGCGCCGCCGCCCACGCCAGCGACACCCGAAGCCGCCAAGGAGCAGGCATGAGACTGCTGATCGCCTTCATGTGGCTGCTGCACTGGCTGCCCCTGCCCATCCTCGGCCGCTTCGGCGTGGCCGTCGGCAGCGTACTGTTCATCGCCATGCCCACGCGGCGCAAGATCGCCCTGACGAATCTGCGCCTGTGCATGCCGGAACTGACGGAAAAACAACGCGTGGCGCTGGCGCGCCAGCATTTCCAGGCGTATTCGCGCAGCGTGTGGGAACGCAGCATCCTGTGGTGGGCACCGGAAGCGCGCCTGAACCGCCTGATCAAAAAGGTGCCCGCCTTCCCGGGCCAGCAGATCGCCGCCAAGCCGACCATTTTGCTGTGCCCGCACTTCGTCTGCCTCGACGTGGCCGGCGCCGCCACGGCCATGGAAATTTCCGCCTCGTCAATGTACGTGCAGCAAAAGAACGCCGCCTTCGACCAGGCCCTGCGCAACGGCCGCTCGCGCTTCAAGCCGCCCAAGCTGTTTACGCGCCAGGACGGCATCAAGACGATTCTGCGCGCCCTGCGCGACGGCTTGCCCTACTTTATGCTGCCGGACATGGATTTCGGCGAGAAGGATGCGGAATTCGTGCCCTTCTTCGGCGTGCCCGCCGCCACCCTGACGGCCACGGCGCGCCTGGCGCTGGCCGCCAAGGCGCAGGTGATTCCCGTCATCGCCACCTTTTTGCCCAATTACCAGGGCTGGAAGGTGACCTATTACCCGGCGTGGGACGATTATCCGGGCGACGACATCACGGCCGCAACGCGCCGCATGAACGAATTCATCGAAGAGCGCGTGCGCGAAGCGCCAGCCGAGTATTTCTGGACGCATAAACGCTTCAAGACGCGTCCGGAAGGCGAAGCATCGTTCTACAACCAGCACAAGTGATACGGCAGACCATGAAACTTCAATTTACCAAAATGCATGGCGCGGGCAACGATTTCATCGTCATCGACGCCATCAATCAGGATGTCGACTTCACGCCGGCCCAGTGGCAGCGCCTGGCCGACCGCCGTTTCGGCATCGGCGCCGACCAGATCCTCGTGGTGGAAAAACCGCGCCTGCCCGGCTGCGACTTCCGCTACCGCATCTATAACAATGACGGCGGCGAAGTGGAACAGTGCGGCAACGGCGCGCGCGCCTTCGTCAAGTTCGTCAGCGAAAAAGGCTTGTCAAGCAAGGCCAGCATCCGCGTGGAAACCATGGCCGGTGTCATTTCTCCGCGCCTGGAGCTCGATGGCAGCATCACCGTCGACATGGGCGCGCCCGTGCTCGAACCTGCGCTGGTGCCGTTCGACGCCAGCGGCTTGGCTGGCGTGGCACAGGGAACTGACACCCTGTGGCCGCTGGATCTGGCGTTGCCGGGCGACAACGCCCCCGTGCTGGTGTCCGTCGTTTCGATGGGCAACCCGCATGCCGTGCAAGTGGTCGACGATGTCGATGCGCAAGACCTGGAAGTGACGGGCCCGCGCATCGAGCACCACCCGCGCTTTCCCCGCCGCGTCAACGCCGGCTACATGCAGGTCGTCAACCGCCAGCACGTGAAACTGCGCGTGTTTGAACGGGGCGCGGGCGAAACGCTCGCTTGCGGCACGGGCGCCTGCGCCGCCGCCGTGGCCGGCATCCTGCGCGGCGTGCTCGATTCCCCCGTGCGCATCAGCGCGCGCGGCGGTGAACTGTCGATCGCCTGGCAAGGCCCCGGCCATCCCGTCCTGATGACGGGCCCGGCAGTGACCGTGTTCGAAGGCACGATCGAGCTGTAAGGAATGAGTCAGGCGGCCAGGAACTGCTGTTCCTGCGCGACATCAATTTCCGCCAGGTAGCACTTCAGGCGGTACAAACGCTGCCGGTAATTGCCTTCCGGCCCCGTCACGCCGCAATCGACGCGCTCGAACAGGCGCACCACCTGATCGAGCAGCTGGCGCTCCTGCGCCGTGCGGATCAACACCAGGCGCCGCTTGCCGCGCCCATGCGTGGCGCTGATATCGATCAACAGACAATGCCCCTGGTCGGCCGCATGGAGATCGAGCAGCAGCGCCTCGGCACGCGACAGGTGAAAGCAGCGCGCCAGCGCCAGCCGCGCCGCCAGCAGGGGGTGGCTCTGGCTCCATTGCCGCAAGTGCCCATCGGCCTGCACGGCGGCGCACTGGCCCCAGTCGCCCGCTTCACCGCGCGGCGCAATGCGCGCCAGCGCCGCCTCCGCTTCACGGCTGCCCTGCGCCTGCGCCTGCAGCAGCCAGTACGCGGCGCGCACATCGTTGTTGACGCCGTCGCGGCGATTACGCCAGGCATGCATGCCGCACTCGAGCTGGGCCGGGCCATGCCCCAGGTCGGCGGCACGCTCCAGGCAGGAATGGGCTTCGACCACATTACGCTGGGAAAATTCCGGTTTCGTGTAGATGCGCGAGAGCACGAACCAGGCTTCGGCCAGGCCCTGCTCGCCGGCCTGCGTCAGCCAGCGCACGGCCCGCTTGAAATTGGCCGCGCCATTGCGCGTGGCCAGGCGCTGGCCATGCGCATCCATGCGCGCATAGCCAAGTCCCAGCTCCAGCTGCGCCGCGCGGTCGCCGCCATGCGCGGCCAGCTCGCAGCATTGCCAGCCTTCGGCATCGCCGCCAGGCGCCAATGCCTGGGCGCAACGCGACAGCAAGCGCACCTGCTGCGCGTCGAGGGCGATCGTGCGCGCACCGGCCGCCGCCTGGCGCTGCAGCAGTTCGCGCGCCAGCGGCAAGCCTTGCGACAGGAAGCCCGCATGGTTGCCCTGGCTCCAGGCCTGCTCCAGCCAGGCATGCAGCGGCGCGTCGCCATCGAGGGGGGGCTCGCCAGCAGGGGTGGCGTCCGGCCGCGAGGCGGCGGGCCACCCTTCTTGCATGGATAGCAACCATTGCGCATCGGGCAAGCCGGCGCGCACGGCGGCGTCCAGCGCCACGCGCGCCTTGGCCCGCACGGTCTCGCAACTGGTGCTGGCCGCATTGCCCAGCACCAATTGCGCCAGCACCAGGCCCGCCTGCACCAGGCCCGCATCGAACGCCTGGGCGTAATAGGGAATCAGCGCCTTGGCTGCCGGTTGCGCCACTTCGAACGGCACATGCGTGCCGATCAGCAAGCATGCTTCCTCGCTATCCTCCTGGGCCGCCCGCGCCAGCCAGTGCAAGGCGGTCGGCAGGCTCTGCGGCACACCCTGTCCAAACAGGTACACGCGTCCCAATGCCAGCTGGCAAGCGACATCGCCAGCACGTGCGCCCTTGATCAATCCTAATGTTTCGCGATTTGCCATCGATTCTCGATATTGAGTCAATGAGTCTAATAATAGTGAGCCGTCTCCAGGCCCATCCATGCAGGCCGTCCCTTAGTGTAACGTCCTTGTGTCATAAATCCGCCAAAGCCGCCTCAAGAACTTGATTCAACGCAACAATGTCCTGGCCCGGACACGCCAATATGGCAAGGCGCCGCTACCGTGGCGATGGGAAAACGCGTGCCCTCGGCGCCGCATCGGCAAAAACCCCGCGTTACAAAAATACAACAGGGCTGTGGATTTATGACGCTTTTCACCAATCTTTTCACGCATATTTGACCAATCCCGCACGTCTTGCGCGCCGACGAATTAAGGTTCATTCATCGAAACGCGACAGTTAGCGCATTTCAATCTGCTCGGATCTCGGACGGAACTCACTTTTAATAGGGAATAAGACATGAAAAAATCACTCGTTGCCCTCGCACTCTTCGGCGCCTTTGCCGCAACCGCACAAGCGCAGTCGTCCGTCCAAATCTACGGCACGGTCGATGCTGGCCTGGGCAAGTCGACTGGTTCGACCACCGCTGTCACCAAGCGCGACAACAACAAACTGGGCTTCAAGGGCACGGAAGATCTGGGCAATGGCTTGAAAGCTATTTTCCAACTGGAAATTCGCTATGAATCCGACACGGGTACGCTGGAAAGCAACTCCCGTCCGCTGTTCCAGGGTCAAAGCCGCGTCGGCCTGCAAGGCAACTTCGGTACCGTGCGTCTGGGCCGTGGCCTGACCGCCTTCCAGGAATCGAGCACCGCGTTCGAACCATGGTCGGGCATGCCTACGCCAGCCGGTTTCCAGACCGACATCACGGTGGCCGCCTACAGCAGCGATCCGCTGAGCGCAGCCGGCAATTCGCGTAACCGCTTCTCGAACGCCGTGTTCTATAACTCGCCAGTGTTCAGCGGCTTCCAGTTCAACGCCACCGTCGCCGCCAAGGAAGCCAATAACAATCCAGCATTCCCTGGACCAGCGGCCACGCCACCAGCCAACAACTACCCGGTGGCTGCCAATGCCGTGCCAGCGTCGAATCCGTACTCGGTCTCGGCCACGTACAACTACGGCCAGTTCGCCGGTATGGCCGCGTATGAGCGTAATGGCCTGCAAGCCAAGCTGTGGTCGGTTGCCGCATCGTTCAATCCGGTAACGGAACTGAAACTGATGGCGTCGTACCAGCATCAGGATGACAGCAACTTCAAGATCATCAACACGGATACCAAGGCATGGCTGGTTGGCGCCAACTATGACGTCGGCCCAGGCAAGGTTCGCGCCGGCTACGGTCAAAAAACGCCGGATGGCGTGACCAAAACCAAGCAAGCATCGCTGGGCTACGACTACAACCTGTCGAAGCGCACCTACCTGTACGCGGACATCTCGAACCGCAAGGCGGCAACGTCGATCACCTACATCGGTCTGGGCGTACACCACAACTTCTAATGCCCCGCACGTCACCCTCCAAGGGTGATTGCTGAGCAAGGAATGCAAAGCGGCATGGGCAACCATGCCGCTTTTTTCATGGGTGCGCGGAAAATGCACAAGCGCAACGCCCTTTGCGCCTGTGCCACCGCACTCTCGGTTAGAATGAAGCGTTCAACTTTCACTGACAGATATTCTCAATGACCGCCACACTCGATTCCAGCACCGTCGCCCAGTACCTGAGCGAGCACCCGACGTTCTTCGAAGAGCATACCGCGCTGCTCGGCGAGGTCAAGCTGAGCAGCCCGCTGACGGGACGCACCATCTCGCTGCAGGAGCGGCAGATGGAAGTGATGCGCGACAAGTACAAGGCGCTGGAACTGCGCATGTCCAAGCTGAGCCGCCTGGCCGAGGAAAATGGCGACATCGCCAGCAAGTTCCACGGCTGGAACCAGGCCATGCTGCAAGTACGCAACGATGCGGACATGCCGCGCGTACTGGTCGACGCCCTGCAAAGCAACTTCGACGTACCCTACGTCAGCCTGCGCCTGTGGCAAGTGCTGCCGGAACACGCCAACGGCTGGTTCACGGAAGATGTCACTGCCGACGTGCGCATGTTCGCCAACAGCCTGCAAGCGCCGTACTGCGGCAGCAACCGCGATTTCGAAGCCGTGCACTGGCTGCAGGCGGATAAAATCGAATCGACCGTCATGATCGCCCTGCGCGCCCCGAATACCACGGGCACCTTCGGCTTGCTGGTGCTCGGTTCGCCCGACAGCGAACGCTTTACCTCCAGCATGGGCACCGACTTCCTCGTGCACATCGGCGCCACGGCCAGCGCCGCCCTGGCCGCGCTGCGCGCCGGTTCGCCGGCCTGAATCAGCCATGCATGCGGCGCGCGGCAAGGCCGAGTGGCTCGACGCCTACCTGGCCCAGCTGGCCACGCAGCGCAAGCTGTCGCACCACACGATGGACGCCTACGGGCGCGACCTGCGCGCCTTGCTGGAACTGAGCGGCAATACGCCCTGGACGGCGCTGGCGCACAACGAAGTGCGTCGCTACACGGCCAAGCTGCACAGTGGCGGCCTGGATCCGCGTTCGATCGCCCGCAAGCTGTCGTCGTGGCGCGGCTTTTACAACTGGCTCAGCGGTGAAACGGCGCTCGACGCCAATCCCGTCGACGGCATCCGCGCCCCCAAGCGGGCCAAGACCTTGCCGAAAGCCCTGTCGGTGGACGATGCCGTGCGCCTCGTGGCGCCCGCGCAACACCAGCAAGGCGCGGCCGAGCCGGAACAACTGTGCAACCGCGCCATGTTCGAACTGCTGTATTCGAGCGGCTTGCGCGTTTCCGAGCTGACCAGCCTGGATACCCACTACTGCAAGGCCGACGGCGGCCAGCCCGCCTCGCTGGGCTGGCTCGACATGGCCAGCTTCGAAGTCATCGTCACGGGCAAGGGCAGCAAGATGCGCAAGGTGCCCGTCGGCAAGGCGGCCCTCGTGGCCCTGACCGCCTGGCTGGCCGTGCGTCCGCCAGCGGCCGATGGCAGCGCTGCCTTGTTTTTAAGCACGCGCGGCACGCGCATCTCGCCGCGCGTGCTGCAGCTGCGCCTGAAGGCGCATGCGCTGGCGACGGAAATTCCCGCCAACGTGCACCCGCACGTGCTGCGCCACTCGTTTGCCTCGCACGTGCTGCAATCGTCGGGCGACTTGCGCGCCGTGCAGGAAATGCTGGGCCACTCCAGCATCACCTCGACCCAGGTCTACACGGCCCTCGATTTCCAGCACCTGGCGCACGTGTACGACCAGGCGCACCCGCGCGCCAAGGTGAAGTAGACAGCCGCGCCCGTTGGCCGGCCTGATCCATATCAAGCGGATGGGCGCGCATTTGCAAGCTTTTGCAAAATTCCGGCATAATCGTCCGCATTCTTCCGCTTGCGCGGCGGCACCACCGATTACAGCATAGGCATCTCATGGCACTGATTCCAACCACCATCCTCACCGGTTTCCTGGGCGCCGGCAAAACCACCTTGCTCAACCGCATACTGCGGGAAGAGCATGGCATGCGCATCGCCGTGATCGAAAACGAGTTTGGCCAGGAAAACATCGATAACGAGATCCTGGTGCAGGACAGCAACGAACACATCATCGAGATGAACAACGGCTGCATCTGCTGCACCGTGCGCGGCGACCTGATCGTGGGCCTGACGGAACTGGCGCGCAAGCGCGACGCCGGCCTGCTGGCATTCGACCGCGTCGTCATCGAAACGACGGGCCTGGCCAATCCCGGCCCCGTGGCGCAAACCTTCTTTGTCGACGAAGAAGTGGGCAGCCACTACATGCTCGACGCCATTCTCACGGTGGTCGATGCCCGTCATGCCATGAAACAACTAGACGAATACGAGGAAGCGCAGCGGCAAGTGGGCTTTGCCGACAAGCTGCTGCTGTCGAAAACTGACCTCGTCAGTGAAGACGACGTGGCCGCCCTGACGCGCCGTTTGAAACGCATCAATCCCCGCGCCCCCATCGGCAAGGTCGATTTTGGCCGCGCGCCGCTGGCCGAGGTGCTCGACATCCGCGGTTTCAACCTGAATGAAAAGCTGGAACTGGACCCGGATTTCCTGGCGACGGAAACGGCGCACGTGCATGATCACGACCATGCGCACGACCATGCGCATGAGCACGGCCATGAACACGCACATGAGCACAGCGACGCCTGCGCCACCGATTGCGGCCATGCCGACCATCACCATGCGCAGCACAGCGACGATATCGCCGCCTTTGTTTTCAAGAGCACACAACCGTTCGACAGCGCCAAGCTCGACGAGTTCCTCGGTGGCCTGGTGCAAGTGTATGGCCCGCGCATGCTGCGCTACAAGGGTGTGCTGCTGATGCAGGGCGCCGAGCGCAAGGTGGTGTTCCAGGGCGTGCATCAGTTGATGGGCAGCGACCTGGGCGCCAAATGGGGCGAGAATGAAGTGCGCGGCAGCAAAATGGTATTTATTGGCAAGAATCTACCAAAAGACATTTTTATTCGCGGACTCGAACAATGTTTGGTATAAACTAGCCGGGTTTTGCAAAGTATCCGTTGCAAAGCAGAAACAAAAGGGAAAGTTAAGCACGCTTTCCCGCTGTCCGACACCGATCTTGCTGGTATAAACCAACAAGTGGCCGTTTCTGATCGGCTAGTCAACAAATCGGGATGGCAATATAAGGCAAAGCGTGCCAAAATCAGCGACGAAAACGGCCCATGTCGTTCGCCTGTCATGAAATGCTGGCAAACTGCCGCTGGCCGCATGCCAGGCATGCAACCGATCCACCCAACACGCCCGTTGTCGCGCGCAGAGCGCGACTGGCATAGAGCGGTAAAAAGTTATCAACATGGCAAATATAGCCGGCCGGTAGTCCTGGCCGCCGCCGGCAAGCCAAGGTCGCACGCAGTACATCCGGACAGCAATGCCCAGCGGAACCTGTACAGTTGCTCGGCATCGCCGCATCAACTGATCAATTTGAAAACTCTGTCGTATCGAAGGTAAGCGAAGTTATGACCAAAACTAATAAATCGACCCCGGCCGCCAACCAAGACATCCCTCTCATCAGCGAAGAGCAAATTCGCGCCATGAGCGAAGATGACTACATGAATCCGGCACAACTGGCATTCTTCAAGGCGCGCCTGCAGCAGCTCGAGAAAGACCTGCTGAAAAACGCCGGCGAAACCACGGAACACTTGCGTGAAACCGTGCTCGTACCGGATCCGGCCGACCGCGCCACCATCGAGGAAGAGCATGCGCTGGAACTGCGCACGCGCGACCGCGAGCGCAAATTGCTGAAGAAAGTGCAGCAATCGATCGCCAGCATCGACGCCGGCGACTATGGCTGGTGCGAAGAAACGGGCGAGCCTATCGGCATCCCGCGCCTGATCGCCCGTCCAACCGCCACCCTGTCGCTGGAAGCCCAGCAACGGCGCGAACTGAAGCAAAAGCTGTACGGCGACTGATCGCCCTCCCCTTGCGCGGCCGCCCCGGCGGCCCGCGATGGCGAATAAAAAAGCACGCGACCTTCAGTTGCGTGCTTTTTTTTCGTCCCGCGCCGACTACACTGAAGCGAGCGCGGCAACGGCAAGTGCCGCTTGCAATTGCCTTTTCCATCCCCACTTTTGAGGCATGGGCGCGCAATCGCATGGCCTTGCACGCATCGGCACGAATCTTTTGAGGTCACTATGGAACAATTTCACGGCACCACCATCCTCTGCGTCCGGCGCGGCAAGCAAGTCGCCCTGGGCGGCGACGGCCAGGTAACGCTGGGCAACATCGTCATGAAGGGCACGGCCCGCAAAGTGCGTAAGTTGTATCAGGGCAAGGTCCTGGTCGGCTTTGCCGGCGGCACCGCCGACGCATTCACGCTGCTCGACCGCTTCGAAGGCAAGCTGGAAAAACACCAGGGCAATCTGCTGCGCGCCTCCGTCGAACTGGCCAAGGACTGGCGCACCGACCGCGTGCTGCGCCGCCTGGAAGCGATGCTGCTGGTGGCCGACAGCGAGTCGACCCTGGTCATCACGGGCAATGGCGACGTGCTGGAGCCGGAAGACGGCATCGGCGCCATCGGCTCGGGCGGCACCTATGCCCAGTCGGCCGCCAAGGCGTTGCAGGAAAACACGGACTTGTCGCCGGCCGAAGTGGTCAAGAAGTCGCTGACCATCGCCGCCGAGCTGTGCATTTATACCAACATGTCGCACATTATCGAGACTCTCGATTAAGCGCCAAGCGCGCCCAAGCAAAGAATACAGAAAGCCAACTATGATCATGAACATGACCCCGTCGGAAATCGTCACCGAACTCGACAAACACGTGGTGGGCCAAGCCAAGGCCAAGCGCGCCGTCGCCATTGCCCTGCGCAACCGCTGGCGCCGCCAGCAGGTGGCCGAACCCCTGCGCCATGAAATCACGCCCAAGAACATCCTCATGATCGGCCCCACGGGCGTCGGCAAGACGGAAATCGCGCGCCGCCTGGCCAAGCTGGCCGAGGCGCCGTTCATCAAGATCGAAGCGACCAAATTTACCGAAGTCGGTTATGTGGGGCGCGACGTCGACACCATCATCCGCGACCTGATCGACATCGGCATCAAGCAGACGCGCGCGCTGGAAATGAAAAAGGTGCGCGCACGCGCCGAAGATGCGGCCGAAGACCGCGTGATCGACATCCTCGTGCCGCCGGCGCGCGACTTCGGCTTCACGCCGAATACGGCGGCGGCCGTGGACACGGGCGGCAGCGGCGACAGCACGCGCCAGACCTTCCGCAAGCGCTTGCGCCAGGGCGAGCTCGATGACAAGGAAATCGAGATCGAGCTGGCCGAGGCGGGCCCGCAGATGGAAATCATGGCGCCGCCGGGCATGGAAGAAATGACGGAGCAGATCAAGTCCATGTTCTCGGGCGTGGGCGGGCAGCGCAAGAAGGCGCGCAAGGTCAAGATCCGCGAAGCGCTCAAATTGCTGGTCGAGGAAGAAGCGGCCAAGCTGCTCAACGAAGATGAACTGAAACAGAAGGCCATCCAGAACGTCGAGCAGAACGGCATCGTCTTCCTTGATGAAATCGACAAGATCGCCTCGCGCTCGGAATCCGGCGGCGCCGACGTCTCGCGCGCCGGCGTGCAGCGCGACCTGCTGCCGCTGGTCGAGGGCACGACCGTCAACACGAAATATGGCATGATACGCACGGACCACATCCTGTTCATCGCCTCGGGCGCCTTCCACCTGTCGAAACCGTCGGACCTGATCCCGGAACTGCAAGGGCGCTTCCCCATCCGAGTGGAACTCGAATCGCTGTCGATCTCGGACTTCGAGCGCATTCTGACGAGCACCGACGCCTGCCTGACGATGCAGTACGAAGCCCTGCTGGCGACGGAAAACCTGAAACTGCAATTCGCGCCGGAAGGCATCACGCGCCTGGCGGAAATCGCCTACTCGGTGAACGAGCGCACGGAAAACATCGGCGCGCGCCGGCTGCACACGGTGATGGAAAAACTGCTGGAAGAAGTGTCGTTTACGGCCAGCGAAGGCAGCAGCACGACGGAAAATGTGCTGGTGATCGATGCCGCGTACGTCAACGAACGCCTGGAAGCGCTGTCGGTCAACGAGGACCTGTCGCGCTACGTGCTGTAAGAAAGAAGGGGGAAACCGATGGCAAACAAGGCCTTGGCGACGCGGCAGAAAATGCAGTTCCGCGTCGAACCCTCGCAAAAACCGCGCAACCCGGTCGCCACGGCCGCCCTGCAGCGCGCCGCCGGGGCGCACGTGAAAACCGTGTCCGGCCAGCGCCAGCAGGAAAAACGCCTGCTGGCGAAACTGCTGTTGAAAGTAGAAGCGGACAAATAGGCCGCCCGCGGACACCCCGTTCCGGGGCGTCCGCCATCAGGCCACTCTGTGCCGCAGCATCATCCCCTTAGAAACGGTAGGACGCGCCCAGCGAAAACATGTCGACCTTGGTCGTTTGCTTGCTGCTGTACTTGACCGGCACGCGGTCCCAGTCCAGGTGCAGCGACCAGTTCCGGTTCAGCGCATACGCCGCGCCGACGCCATAGATCAAGCCGATCTTGTCCTTTTTGTCCGAACCGCCCCCCAGATAGTCGACCTTGCCCTGTGTGTAGGCCGCACCGGCGCGTCCGCTCAGGCTGAAGGCGTCGAACTGGTAGGCGAGCACGCCTTGCATGCCGAGGCCGCTGAACTTGCCGCGGCCGGCAACCTTGCCGGCGCCCGTGTCGAAGCCGGATTTGACTTCCCCGCCCAGATACCCCACCAGCTCAACTGAAGGCAGGGCCACGCCGCCCTGAAACGGCAGCGCGTCGAAACTGTAACCCAGGTAGGCCTTGCCGTTGCGCTTGCTGCTTTTGTCGCAAGCGCCTTGTCCTGGCACGCAATCGAGGCCGCTGCTGGCGCGAAAGCCATAGCTGGCGCCCGCATAGAAGGAGCCCGGCGCCGGTTCGGCCGCCGCGGCATGCAGAGGAGCGATGGCGGCCAGCGCCAGCAGCGCTGCTGGAAAATGAAATTTGGAGAACATGGATAACCTCTACAAGTGGATGAATGCCTGGTTGTAGCGCGCCGTGCGAGCCACAAGCGGGAGTGTCATCTCTTTTGCCGGGAAGTACTATCACCTTGTGCAAAGTGCCGTTAAGGGCTACATTCGGTACCGTCATCCGCTACCAAACTTGTAAAAAAGGATATCCCGTGAGTTCACCTGAACTGGTTTTGCGCGTGCTGCGCACCCAACTGCGCGCCGCCGGCATCACCTATAAGGTGCTGGCCGAACGCATCGCCATGAGCGAGTCGAGCGTCAAGCGCATGTTTGGCCAGCACGACATGTCGCTGTCGCGCCTGGCCCTGATCTGCAAGGCTTCCGGCATCGCCATGGAAGACGTGCTGCGCGGCGCGGCCGACATCACGCCGCATGCCGACACGCTCACCCTGGTGCAGGAAAAGTCGCTGGTGGCGCATCCACGCCTGCTGCTGGTGGCGATCTGCTGCCTGGGCCACTGGAGCCTGGAGCAGGTGGTGGAAACGTATGCGCTGACGCAGGCCGAATGCATCGGCTGCCTGGCCGAACTGGACCGCCTGGGCTTGATCGAACTCAAGCCGCTGAACCGCTACAGCCTGCGCGTCTCGAACGCCTTCCACTGGCTGGCCGACGGTCCCGTGCAGCTGTACTTCCGCGAACACGTGGTGGCCGATTATTTCAGCGGGCATTTTGACGGCGCCGGCGAAACCCTGATGTGCATCCCCGCGCGCCTGTCGCTGTCGAGCGCACAGGAACTGGTGCAGAAGATCCGCCAGCTGGCCGAGGAACTGGCGCGCCTGCACCAGAACGACCGGCGCCTGGCTCCAGTCGAGCGCGACGGTTTTACCCTGCTGCTGGGCTTTCGCTCATGGGAATTTGCCGCCTTCACGGCCCTGCGCCGCAGCACGGCCCCCGCCGCGCCGGGCGCTCCTTACCAGACGGGGCCCAGGAACAGGTAAAGCGTGCTCTCGCCGCCCTTCGATGCGCCCGAGGCCACGTACACGGGGCCGAAGCGCGTATCGACGGAAATGAAGGCGCTGCTGGCCTGCGTGAACTTGGTGGCTTTCCAGCGCTCGCTCTGATCGAAGCCGCCGCCCATTTCCAGCGAAAAGCCGGCCCGCACGGCGCCACCCAGGGTGCTGGGCAGGGAGCCGATGCGGCGCGCCATCACGAAGCGCGCCAGGGCCACGCTGCGCCCCGTCACCGACTCGAACTGCGTGCCGGACAGGCGCAAGAAGCCCCCCAGGCTGAGCGGTGCCTCGCCCCGTTGCGCGCGCGCCCATTCGCCATACACGTGGCCAGCCCAGTTGCCGCTGCCAAACGCCTTCAAGCCCGTGATGGCGGAACGCCCCAGACCCGACTCGCCCGTCCCGGTGGTCGCGGAGCGCGTCCAGGTAGCGTCGAACAGCACGCCGCGCGTGGGGAAGCCGGGCGAATCGAGCGTATCGACGCGGAACTGGACGAACTGGTTGGTGCCCAGCGCCCGCTCCTTGGGGTAGCTCGGGTCGGCGGGGATGCTGACGTCCGCCTTGACTTCGCTGCGCGTGATGCCGAACTGCAGATCGCCCCAGAAACCGAACTGGCGCCCCAGCACCAGGCTGGCGCCCTGGCCGCTGTAGGCGACGCGCGCATTGCGCCGTCCCTTGTCGAACAGGTCGACCGCCTGGGAGGTGTACTGCAACGATGGCGCGATATACCATGGGTTGCCGGCGCCCAGCGGCTGCCAGTACTGCACCCCGAAGTTGCGCGCCGTGCCGATCTGCACCATGCTGCGCAATTCACCGCCCCAGCTGTTCAGATTCGAGCGCACATGCAGCAGCTTCAGGGCAAAGGTATTGCTGTCCCTGAAATCGCTGGCCATTTCCAGGCCCACGCGCAGGCGGCTGCTGGCCCACGGCGCTTCGACCGCCTTGATGGTGACGGCGCGCTGGTCGCCGGCATCGACCACTTCCGTCTCGACGCGCGCCACGTCGCCGCGGCCATACAGCCTGGCCGCCGCCTTGAGCACATCTTCCTGGCTGACGGCCTGCCCTTCCACCAGGCCCGATTGCGCCTGCAGGATGCGCGGGTTGATATCGCCTTCGCTCTCCACGGCCAGGCGCGTGAGCGGCAAGGCCACGTCCAGCAGCGCCGGCGCCGCCAGGCGCAGCTCCTCGCGCGCCGCATACTGTTCCGGCGGCAGGGCCAGCGGCGCCAGGCGGGCGGCCAGCGCCTGCGCCGCCTGTTCACCGGCGCGCATGGCGCGCGCATAGTTTTCGAAGTCGAGGAAACTGACGCCCGTCAAATCCGGCGCCACCAGGATGTCCTGCGGCCGCAGCTCCTTGAGGGAGCGCTGCACGTTCTGCTCCGTGAGGATCTGCAGCATCTGCTGCGCCACGCCGATGGCGCTGCCCAGCTCTTTTTCCGGCGCCAGCGGCGTGCCCACGTTGACGGCGATGATGATGTCGGCGCCCATGGCGCGCGCCATGTCGACGGGCAGGTTGCGCACCAGGCCCCCGTCGACCACCAGGCGGTTGTTGACGCGCACGGGGGCGAACACGCCCGGCACGGCCAGCGAGGCACGCATCGACAGGAACAAGGGCGTGTCGACCAGCTCCACCAGCTCGCCATTGACCAGGTCGGACGCCACTGAGCGGAAAGGCAGCGGCAGCTGGCTGGCGGGGCGGTCGCGCATGCCGGCCGGCAGCAGGCGGTTCAGCGCCATTTCCAGCGCCGCATTGCTGGCCGCGGCCGGCGGCGTGGAAATGCCGTTGCGGCTGGTGCCGAATTCGATGCGCGACGGCAGCAATAAATCTTCCTCGCGGCGGCGGAACGCCAGTTCGTCGCGCGGCGGCCGGTCGGCCACCACGCGCGCCCAATTCGTCTCGCGCGCCATCTTTTCCAGGTCCGCCACGGAAGCGCCGGCCGCATACGCGCCGCCCACCACGCCGCCCATGCTGGTGCCGACCACCATGTCGATCGGCACATGCAGCTCCTTGAGCACTTTCAGCACGCCGATGTGCGCCAGGCCGCGCGCGCCGCCGCCCGACAGCACCAGCGCGATGCGCGGGCGCGCAGGCGCGGGGACGGCAGCGGAGGTGGAGGTGGTGGCGGCGGTGACGGCGGGAACGTCGGCTGCGGCAGCCGGCGGCAAGGCGCACAGCGCCGCCACGCAGCCCGCCAGGACGGCACGGATCGAGAACATGAAGACTCCTGTAGCGATGGCGGCACGGCGCCACCGGCAAAATACGATAAGAACGGCCTTAATTCGACGGCGGCGGCACGCTGCTCACCTGCGGCGCCGGCATCATGGCCGCTGGACGCTGCTGCTCCATCGGCAGCGGCGGCGGCACCAGGTTCGTTGCCGGCGCGGGGGCCGCGGCCGGCATTGGGGTGGCGGACACTTGCCCCGGCAAAGCCAGCGCCTTGTCGTCGGCCACCAGGTCGATGCGCTTGCTCACGCCGCCATCGCGCAGCAGCACGTGGCGCGCATGCACTTCCAGCACCGTCACGCCGGGCACCACCTCGGCGCCCTCGGGCAGCGCCACGGAGGGCTTGCCATCGGTCGAGATGATGGCCACGCTGCCGCGGCCATTGCCGGCGGCGACCACACCCTTGAGCTGGTAGTTGCTGGCCGTGGCCACGCTGACCTGGCCGCCGAACAGCGAGGCGCCCGCCTCCACACTGGCATCCTGCACCACCGGCACGGGGGGCGGGTTGATGGGGCGCTGCGGCGCCTTGAACAGCTGCATGGCCCAGTAGGCCAGCGAGACGGACAGCGCCACGACGGCGAGCAGACTTACAAAGTGGGGCAAACGCTTCATGGTTTCCTTGATATTTCTCTTAACGCACCAGCTGATTAATCTCGATAATCGGCATCAGCACGGCCAGCACGATCAGCAGCACCACCACGCCCATGGCCAGGATCAGGGCCGGCTCCAGCAGGCCGGCGATGGTCAGCGTGCGGCGCTCCAGGTCCTGCTCCTGCGCGCTGGCGGCGCGTTCCAGCATGGCCGGCAGCTCGCCCGTGATTTCACCGGCGCGTATCATGTGGATCAGCATCGGCGGAAAGTGCTTTTGCGCCGACAGCGCGCGCGCCAGGCTCACGCCCTCGCGCACGGCGCCGCTGGCTTCCTGTACCAGTTCCTGCATCGCCACGTTGGTCAAGGTGTCGCGGCTGGTGTCGAGCGCGCGCAGGATAGGCACGCCGGATCCCGTGGTGATGGCCAGGGTGCTGGCAAAGCGCGCCGTATTCAGGCTGCGCTCGAACTTGCCGTACAGGGGCGCCGTCAGCAGCCAGGTATGCCAGCGCCGCTTCAGCGCCGGCTGCTGCAGGGCGCGGCGCCAGGCGAACCAGGCGCCGGCGATGGCGATCGCCACGACGATGCCGTAGTTGCGCACGAAGTCCGACAGCGCCAGCATGATCACGGTGAGCATGGGCAGCTTTTGCTTGGTATTGGCGAACACGGAGACGATCTGCGGCACCACGTAGGTGAGCAGGAAAATGACGATGGAAAACGCCACCACCGTGACGATGGCCGGATACGTAAAGGCCAGCTTGACCTTCTGCACCAGCGCGTTGCGCCGCTCGATATAGTCGGCCAGGCGTGACAGCACGCGCGACAGATGGCCGATCTGTTCGCCCGACGCCACCAGCGCCCGGTAAATTTCCGCGAAATCGCGCGGATGGCGCGCCAGCACGTCGGAAAATGCGGCGCCGCCGATCACTTCCGAACGGATCGAGGCGATCAGGTCGCGCAGGTAGGGCCGCTCGGCCTGTTCCAGCAGCGCGGAAAACGCCTGCTCCAGCGGCAGGCCCGCTTCCAGCAAACTGGCCAGCTGGCGCGTAAACAGGGCCAGCTCGGTGCTCGACAGGCGCTCGCCGAAGCCGCGCCGCCTGGTCACGCCAGCGGCATCGACCTGCGCGGCAATCGGCTCGACGGCCAGCGGCACCAGGCCTTGCACGCGCAATTCGGCGCGCGCGGAACGGGGACTGTCGGCATTGAGCACGCCCTTGCGGGTGGCGCCCTGGGCGTCGACGGCTTCATAGCGGAATGCGGGCATGGTGGCGGGCCTAGTCTTTGGTCACGCGCAGCAACTCGGCCTGCGTGGTGGTGCCGTCGCGCAGCCAGCGTTCGCCGTCGTCGCGCATGCTCGTCATGCCGTCCTGCAGGGCCGCGGCGCGCACTTCCGCCTCCGACGCCCGGTTGTGGATCTGCGCGCGGATCTGCTCCGTCGTGCGCAGCAACTCGTACACGCCGACGCGCCCCTGGTAGCCCGTCTGGCCGCAATGCTCGCAGCCGACCGCCTGCCAGTACTCGCCATCGAAGGTCTTGCAGGCGCCGCACAATTTGCGCACCAGACGCTGCGCCAGCACGCCGAGCAGGGACGACGACAGCAGGAACGGTTCGATGCCCATGTCGAGCAAACGCGTGACGGCAGCCGACGCATCGTTCGTGTGCAGGGTCGCCAGCACCAGATGGCCCGTCAGCGAAGCCTGCACGGCGATCTGTGCCGTTTCCAGGTCGCGGATCTCGCCGATCATGATCACATCAGGATCTTGCCGCAAAATCGCCCGCAGCGCCTTGGCAAATGTCATGTCGATGCGTGGATTGACCTGCGTCTGGCCGACGCCGGCCAGGTCGTACTCGATCGGGTCTTCCACCGTCAGGATGTTCGTCGTGGTGGCGTTGAGCATCGACAGCGCCGCGTACAAGGTCGTCGTCTTGCCCGAGCCGGTGGGGCCCGTGACGAGCACGATGCCGTGCGGCTGCGTGATCAGGCCATCGAACTGCCCCAGCATGGGCGCGCTCATGCCCAGGTGCTGCAGGTCGAGGCGGCCCGCTTCCTTGTCCAGCAAACGCAGCACGGCCCGTTCGCCATGCCCGGTGGGCAGGGTCGAGACGCGCACGTCGACGGGTTTTCCGCCCACGCGCAGGGTGATGCGGCCGTCCTGCGGCAAGCGTTTTTCGGCGATGTCGAGCTGCGCCATGATCTTGATGCGCGAAATCAGCGAACCGTGGATGGCTTTACGGGGGCGCACCACGTCGCGCAGGCTGCCGTCGATGCGGAAACGCACGACGGAGGTCTGCTCGAACGGCTCGATGTGGATATCGGACGCGCCTTCACGCAGCGCCTGCGTCAGCAAGGCGTTGATCATGCGGATGACGGGCGCGTCGTCGGACGATTCGAGCAAGTCCTCGATGGCCGGCACGTCCTGCAGCAGCTTGGTCAGATCCAGGTCGGCGTCGAATTCATCGGCCATCTGCGAGGCGTCGCCGCCGCCGCCCGCGTAGGCGCCGGCAATGGCCGCGTCGAGTTCGCCGCGCGGCAGCACCGTCAATTGAATCTGGCCGAAACGGCGCGACACTTCGGCAATCGCCGCCGGCGCCGTCGATGCGGCCACCAGCACCTCGACGGGGGCGCCGTCGACGGCGCCGGGCCGGGCCAGCAAGCCGAAATCGCGCGCGTAGGCGTAGGGAAGCAGATTACTCATGACTGTCCCATCACTTCTGCGGCTGCTGCGGCTGTTGCTGATACTGCTGCAGCAGCGACTGCGGCGGCGTGGCCGCGTTGGCCGGCGCGCCTGGCGGCGGCACCGGCGCCGGCGGCACGGGGCGCGTCACCATGCTGCCGCCCACGGGCTGGCCATCCTGCAGGGCCGGCAGCACGGGCGTGCCCAGGTCTTTCAGCATCAGGTTGCCCGACGCCGGCACGGCAGCCGTCTCGGCCGAACGCATGTAATCGTAGCGGTCGGCCGCCAGGCTGCCGCTCTGCTCCTTGTTGCGCACGATCACAGGGCGCAGGAAGATCATCAGATTCGTTTTCTTGCGCTCGCGCGTCTGGTACTTGAACAGGTTGCCGATCAGGGGGATGTCGCCCAGGCCGCGCACTTTTTCCGCGTTGTCGCCCGTGCTGTCCTCGATCAGGCCACCCAACACGATGATCTGGCCATCGTCGGCCAGCACATTGTTTTCGATCACGCGGTTGTTGATGGTGATGCCGCTGACGGCCGTCGACGTGGATTTGTCCACGCTCGACGTCTCGTGATAGATGCCCAGCTTGATGGTGCCGCCCTCGGAAATCTGCGGGCGCACCTTCAGGGTCAGGCCCACTTCCTTGCGGTCGATGGTCTGGAACGGGTTCGTGTTGGTGCCGGCCGTGCTGGTGTACTGGCCCGTCAGGATAGGCACGTTCTGGCCCACCTTGATGGTCGCCAGTTCGTTGTCCAGGGTGATCAGGTTCGGCGTCGACAGGATGTTGGCATTGCCGTCCGATTCCAGCGCATGCGCCACGGCGCCCAGGCCCAGCGCGCCGTTGATCTGCTTGAAGATACCCAGGGTCAGGCCGCCCGTCGGCAGCACCTTGCCGCCGCCCAGCGCCAGCTTGGCGATATTGTTGTCGGTGCCGCCGGCGAACGACTGCAGCGCGCCCACGCGGTAGCTGCTGCTGCTGTCGCCGGACAGCCCCAGCCACTGCACGCCGAACTCGGATGCCTTGGCCGACGTCACTTCGACGATCAGCGCCTCGATGTAGACCTGGGCGCGGCGCACGTCGAGCTGGTCGATCACGGCGCGCAGGTTGCGGTAGACGGCTTCGTTGCAGGTCAAAATCAGGGTATTCGTCGACGCGTCGGCCTGGATGAAGCCTGCCGCGCCGCCCGAGGACAGCTGCTGCGGCCCGTTGCTCAGCGAAGCGCCGCCCGTGGTGCCGCTCTGCGTATTGCCGCCCAGGCCAGTGCTGCTCATGCCGCTGTTGTTCTGGCTGATCTGGTTGTTCGTATTCTGGTTGCCGACGCCCTGCTGCGCCGTGGCGGCCGTGCCGTCCGACGTCACCACCGAACGCAGGGTTTGCGCCAGCTTGGTGGCGTCCGCATTCTTGAGGTACACCACGTGCACGTTGCCCAGCTGCGTGGTGGGCTGGTCCAGCTTCGAGATCAGCGACTTGGCCAGATTGGCGCGCGCCGCCGACGGCGCGCGCAGCACCAGCGAATTGGTGCGCGGGTCGGCCAGCACGGACACCTTGCCCGCGTCGGCCCCTGCGGCGCCGCCCGCATTCCCGCCTTCCATCAGTTTGTTCACCATCGAGGCCAGGTCGGAAGCGATCGCATAGCGCACGGGGATCACGTCCAGGTCCGTCGAGGCGGGCACGTCAAGCGCGGCGATGATCTTCGCCAGGCGCTTGAGGTTATCCGCGTAGTCGGTGATCACCAGCGAGTTGTTGCCCGGGTTGGCGTTGATCGTGTTGTTTGGCGAAATCAGCGGGCGCAGCACGGCCAGCAGGTTGGCCGACGACTCGTAGTTCAGGTAAAACACCTGGGTGGCGATCTGGTCGCCCTTCACCTGGCTGGCGCCGTTGCCCACCTGGGTCGGCACGGATTGCAGCTTGGCGTCCGCTTCCGGCACCACCTTGGCATAGCCGTCGCCGGAGACCACCGCGTAGCCCTGCAGGCGCAGCGCGGAGGCCAGCAGCGCGAAGGCTTGCGTCTTGCTGATCGATTTTTCCGACACCAGCGTGATCGTGCCCTTGACGCGCGGGTCGATGACGAAATTGATGTTGGTGTAATGGCCCACCGCCTTGATCACCGATTCGATGTCGGCGCCGACGAAATTGAGCGCCGCTTCATCGCCGGGCGCGGCCCAGACGGGCGCCGGCATGCCGGCCACGGAACAGCACAGCAAGGCGGCTGCCGACAGGCGGCGCAGCGAGAAGGAGGAGGTAATTGGGCTCACGGATGGTTTTTTCATTGTCTGAACTCTAAGGCGATGATGTTTTTTTCGCTATTGCTACGGCGCTGTCCCAGCAAATTCAACAAACTCGCCAAGGTCTCTTCATATCCTGCTGCGGCCTGGGCCTGGCCGGAAAACTGCATGCGCCCCTGATTCAGGCTGCCGCTGCCGTCGAGCAGCAGCGGTCCTTTGATGGAGCGCAAGGTCAACGTCGCCTGCTGCCCCTGCCAATCGAAATCGAGCTCGTAGCTGCCCAGCGGACGCAGGGACGACAGGCGCGACGCCATGTCCGTCATCTGCAAGGTGGTGCGGCCGACGGCGGAAAACTGCCGCTGCTCCAAAGCCAGTTCCAGCGTACTCCACGACAGGCGCATGCTGCCCGTCGGCGCCACGGTATTTAACGGTGCACCGAGGCCTCCCAGGCCATCGGCCGGCAGCAGCAGGGCCGCCGGGCTCACTTGCCAGTGCGACCACGAGCCGCGCAGGTTGACCGGCTGCGACAGCGCCCGCGGGTTCTGCAGCTCCACGTCCGCCGCGCCCCACAGCACCGACGGCGAAATGCGCCAGCTGAAACGCCCCGGCAGCAGCGGCGTCACGGCGCCGTTCGCGCTGGCCGCCCCGCCGATAAAGGCCGATCCGCGCCACAGGGTACCTTGCGCGTCGCCCAAGGTCAAACGCCCGCCCGTCTGCTTTTCCACGAGACTGGCCACCCAGCCGGCCGGGAAAAACACCAGCAGGGTGACGCAGACGCTGACGATGATGGCCAGCAGCCAGCCGAGCAAGCGCCTCATCGCGCCGCGCCCGGGCTCTGGTGCAGGGTCAGGCTGGCATCGACCAGGCCCGCCACCGCCTTGTCCTGCACCGTCTGCGCCGTGATCTTCGCTTCCTGCACGGCGATGCGGCCTTCGCGGCGCAAGCCGTCCAGCCACAGCATGACGCTGGCAAACGGCACGCCGTTCAGCTGCACGCGCGCATATTCCCCCGTCAGCGACAGCGATTGCGGCGCCAGGCCGCGCGCTTTCAGCGAGGCGTCTATGCTGTCACGGCTCATGGGTGCCACCTGCACCGGTGCCTGGCGCGCCAGTTCGCCCGCCTCACGCGCCAGCGCCTGCAGCTGGGCCGCGTTCTGGCGCAGCTCGGGCAAGCTCTTTTGCAAGGCGATGCGGCCCGTCCAGGCCGGCTCGAAGAACACGGCGTAGACAAGGGCCAGGCCCGCCACCACGCCGCCGAGGGTCAAGAGCTTGCGCTCCTGCGGCGTGCGCTCGGCCCAGAAAGCCTGCACGGCCTGTTGCTGGCCCACCAGCGCGGCGCGCGCCTTGTTCACTGCTGCACTCATGCTTTTGCTCCCGTGGCCGGCGTGATCTTCCACACGCCCGGCGCCGTTTCATTCAAGGCCAGCTTGCGCGCGGCCAGGCCGTCGCGCACCTGCGCCTGGGCGCTGGCGTCGACCATGTCCGGTTTCAGCCGGACGATCAGGCTGCGCTCGCGGTATTCCAGCGACGCCACCACGCCGCGCCCGGCCAGGCCGCCCAGCGCCTCGCCCAGCGCCGCGCTCATGCTCGTAAAATCATCCATGCTCGCTTGCCCGCCCTGCAGGCGGGCGGCGGCGATATTGCGCCGCATCTGCTCCGCTTCCAGGCCATACACGGGCGCTTCGTTCGGATATGCGGCCTTGAAGGTTTGCTGCATCGAGGTGCGCACGGTGGCCGCCTCGCGCTTCAGGCGCATCCATTCGATATTCATGCCGGCAAGGTTGACGACCACGGCCAGCAGCGCCAGACGGATGGGCCAGCGCCAGCGGCGCCATTCGGTGGCCGATCCCGTCGCCGTGCCCAGCGCGGGAGCCAGGTCCAGCCCCGCGCCACGGGCGCCGGCGATCCAGTGCGCCCAGTGATCAGGTTCCAGCGTCACGCCGTCCATGCCGGCGGCCAACTCTTGATATTGCGCAAGCTCGGCCTGCGCCACGTAGACCGTCAGGGGCACGTCGCCGGCAAATGCGCGCGTCGTCAGCAGCGCCTGCTGCGGCAGCAAAGGCAAGACCAGGCCCAGCCCTTCCTGCGGCGCCTGGCGCAAGGCCAGCTCCAGGCCATCGCCGACCGCTTGCAGGGAAGCCGTCACGCTGCCCGGCTGCAGGGGCAGGCACAGCTGCGACGGCAGCAGCGCCACCTTGCGCGCGCCCTGCGCCAGCAAGGCTTTCACGAGCACCTCGGCCCAGGCGCGCTGCGCCACGGCCACCGTGCGCATGCCGGCAGCGTCGGGCGCGCCAGCGGCCAGCAGGCAATCCTGGGCGTCGCCAAGAATATGTTCTTCCACCAGGCCCGGCAGGGCCGCGCGCAGGCGGGCACCGGCCAGCGGCGGCATTTTCAGGCGCAGCAAAGTCACGTCGGCCGCCGCCAGCAGCAGCACCACCTGCTTCGCGCCGGCGATCAGCTGGCCCAGGCTGCCCAGCGCCGCGCTGCCTTGCTGCAGCAAGGCGCCGCCGTCGCCGGCCAGCACGAAGGAGCAGGCAGGGGCGCCGTCGGTGGATGCCTTGGCCGGGTGGCGGATGTACAAAGTTGTCAAAATGACTCGCTTTCAGGGGTTAATTTTCCCGCAACCAGACCAGGCTGGTGGTGCGCTGCGGATCCATTTTTCGATTGACGAGCGCCACGGCATCGAGGGCGGCGCGATCCAGCCGCACGCGGATGACCGTGAGGAAGTAACGGCTCTTCACATCAAGTTCCACGCCTTCAATCAGTGCAGCATTAATATTATTCTGGAAATTTAACTTATCGACAAACTTTTTACGCGGATTGCTCAACGTCAAGGCGCTGGCCTCGGACAGCGACATCATCGTCACGGCCGCCAGCACCTCGGCCGGGGCCGTATTCACGTTGACCGGCGTCAATTCCGGCAAGACGATGATGAAATCGCGCAGTTTCTCGATCATTTGCGGCGTGTAGCCGGGCACGGCCAGCAAATCCTCGACCTGCGTAAATGCCACCGGCTCGCTGCTGCCGCCCGATGCGGGCGTGGCGGCGGGCGTCTTGCCGTCGCTGCCGCCATCCACGGTGCGCAGTTTCGGCTTCGCGCGCAGCACGGCATCGGCCGTCGCCTGCGCCAGGCCGCTGTCGAGCTGCAGGTTCGACAGCAGACGCTGGTAAGCCAGCACCTGCTTCGGATTGATGGGGCCCGTGGCGTCCACCAGGTTGGTAATATTGAAACGCGCCTGCGCATCGAGGGCGCGGCCCGAGACGGTGGCGTCGAATTTTTCCGTATCGACCTTTTCGCGGTCCACATAATCGTCGAGCCGCGCTTCCTCGATGGGCGTGGCCCACACGCCGTCGAGCGCCGTCAGCGTGGGATTGTCCTGGCGCAACCAGAAGCGGGCAAAATCGACCATGCCGCGCATGGCCCACTGCGTCTGCAGGCGCAGGCGCTGGTTTTCCATCGAGCGCACTTGCACCTGCTGCTGCCAGAACAGGCTGGCGACGACGGTAATGGCCAGCGCCGTCAGCAGCAAGGCCGTGATGACGGCCACGCCGCGCTGGCGCGCTGGGTGAATGAACGGCTTCATCCCGGCCCCAGTAAAAAGACTTTGGACAGGCCCGCATCCTGGCCCGGCATCTGCAGGGTCACTTCCAGGCCGACAAAATCATCTGTTTTTGTGCCGGCAAGCATGGTGATCCACTCGGGATTCGGAGAATTTTGACGCTTTTGCCCGCGCATGACCATGCTGTCGACGCCGCGCATCAGGGCCACGTCGGCGCTGGAAGTATCGGTATCGTCGCGCGCCGCCTGCCACAGGGTGTCGAGCACGGCCAGGTCGCGCGTGCCGTTCGACTCGCGCCGCGTCAGCACGCCGCCGCGCAGGCGGTAAGTGACCACTTGCAACTGTTGCGGCTCCTGCTCCGATGCGGCCAGGCGCACCAGGGTCAGGCGGTCATTTTCCGCCGACAGGTTGATGCGGCCATTCAGCAGGTTGTTGTTCTGGCCGGCGCCGGCCAGGTGGTCGCAATCGCTCTGCATCTGGGCAAACGCCAGCTGCATGCCGCGCGCCTGGTTCAGCTGGCTGGTCAGCACTTCGCGCGAACGCACGATGCTGTCCAGGCCACGCCAGCCCAGCACGGCGACCATGGCCAGGATGCCGATCGCCACGAGCAGCTCGATCAGAGTGAAACCAGCGGTGGAAAGCTTGCGGCGCGCCATCAGTCGTTAAAAGAAAGCAAGACCAGACGCACGATGCGCCGGGCCGGGTATTGCACGTCATATACGTTGACGCGCACTTGGCGGATGCGGGGATTCGGCGTGGCCACCACTTCTTCCTCACAGATGAGTTTTAAGTCACCCTGCGGGCAATCGACCGTGCGCTTGCCCGTCTGCGGGAAGGTTTTTGCCAGGCGCAATCGCACCAGGTGGTTTTCCGCCGACCAGGTGGCCATCATGGCGCTGCGCAAGCCATCGCTGTTCTGCGTCAGGCTGCCCACGGCGCGCAGCGAGGCGCCCAGGGCCGTGCCGACGATGACGAGGGCGACCAGGACTTCCAGCAAGGTGAAGCCGCGCTGGCGGCGAAACGAGCGCCGCATCATTGCTCGACCGTGAAGTGGCCGATGCCGTCGGCGCGGATGGCCACGCTGCGTTCGCCGCTGGCCAGGGTCAGCACGAAAGGCTTGTCGACCGGTTCGCGGCCGAAGATGATGCGCAGCGGCTGGGCCACGCTGTTCGAGGGCTGCACGCTGAGCAGCATGGGCGTGTTGCTGAAGCTGCGCTCGCGCAGCAAATCGTCCTGCGTCACGGGTTGCCACAGCTTTTCATTGAGGACCAGGAAACGGTATTGATTTTCGTCAGCCTCGAACGCCACCTGCCGGCTGCGCACGATGGCTTCATCGCGCGCCAGCTGCAGCAGCAGGGCGATGCGCTCGGCTTCCTTTTGCAAGGCTTGCTGGCCATTCGGCATGGCGTTCAGCGACACCAGGCCCAGGGTGACGCCGATGATGACCATCACCACCAGCAATTCGATCAGCGTGAAGCCGCCGCTGCGCTGCCGGCATGCCATGCGTCGCCTGCTCATGGTGTTCATGGAAAGAAAAACTTACAGTTCCCACGAGCCGATATCGGCATCGTCGCCGCTACCGCCAGGCTGGCCATCGGCGCCCAGCGAAATGATGTCGACTTCGCCCTTCACGCCCGGCGACAGGAACTGATAGGGATTGCCCCATGGATCTTTCGGCATCTTTTCCAGGTAGCCGCCCGCTTTCCAGCCATTTGCGGCCGGTCCCGTGGTCGGTTTCTCGATCAGCGCCTGCAAGCCCTGCTCGGTGGTCGGGTAGCGCTGGTTATCCAGGCGGTACAGTTTCAAGGCTTGCATCACGGTGGCGATGTCGACTTTCGCCGCCGCCACTTTCGACTCGCCCGTGCGGGCGATCAGCTTGGGCACCACCAGCGAAGCGAGGATGCCCATGATCACCACCACGACCATGATTTCGATCAAAGTGAAGCCGCGCGCGCGGCGCTGGCGTATCGGATGGTTTGCTGCGTTTTGCATATGAAAGAGAGAAGAAGGTGAGTAATGAGAGCAGAGTATAAAGCGGAAATATGACAAAGCTTGTCATATGGGGAAAAATTTGTGCGGCGTCTGTCAGACCGGCAAGACCACTTCGCCGCAAACGGCGCAGCCGGGGTCGCGCGCGACGCGCATGCTGCTCCATTCCATGTGCAGCCCGTCGAGCAGCAGCAGGCGTCCGGCCAGCGATTCGCCCACGCCCATGATGAGTTTCAGGGCCTCGGCCGCCTGCATGGCACCCACCACGCCGACCAGCGGCGCGAACACGCCCATCGTCGAGCACGCCTCATCCGTGAACTGCTGCTCCTGCGGAAACAGGCAGGAATAGCACGGCTGCGTGCCCGCGCGCGGGTCGAATACGCTGACTTGCCCGTCGAAACGGATCACGGCGCCCGACACCAGCGGCACCCCGGCCGCCACGCAGGCGCGGTTGACGGCGTGGCGCGTGGCGAAGTTGTCGGTGCAGTCGAGCACCACCGTGCTGGAGCAGACCAGTTCGGCCAGGCGCGCGCCGTCCAGACGCTCCTGCAAGCCGATGATATCGATCTCGGGATTGATGCCGGTCAAAGTTTCGCGCGCCGACAGCACTTTCGGCTGGCCCACGCGCTGCGTGGTGTGGGCGATCTGGCGCTGCAGATTGGTCAGATCGACCGTGTCGTCGTCGACCAGGGTCAGCTTGCCGACGCCGCTGGCGGCCAGGTACATGGCGGCCGGCGAACCGAGCCCGCCCGCGCCGATCACCAGCACGTGCGCGTCCAGCAAGGCTTGCTGGCCTTCGATGCCGATCTGGTCTAGCAGGATGTGGCGCGAATAGCGCAGCAGTTGATGGTCGTTCATGGCGGCGACTACGGTTTTTGCACCGGAATCTTCTTGTCGTCCGCCTTGATGTCGGAAGCAATTTCCGGCTTGGCGCCGATCTTCTCGTCCTTGGCGTCGGCCTTCGCCAGCTGCACCGGCAAGCCCTGGAAGTGGTTCAAGGCTTGTTGCAGCTGGAAATCATCCTTGGCGCCGTATTCGAGCGGCTTGCGCTTTTTCGCCGTGGCGATCAGGCGCTGCTCCGCTTCCAGCTGATCCTGCATGCCTTCCATGGTCGGCTTGGCCGCTTCCGGCTTGCCGTCGTTGCTGCTCAGGTGCTTTTCCAGGTCCGCCTCGCGCACGCGCAGGCTGTTCCAGCCGTCGCCTTCGGCCGTTTCATCGACCAGCAAGTCGGGCACGATGCCGCGCGCCTGGATGGCCCGGCCTTTCGGCGTGTAGTAGCGCGCCGTCGTCAGCTTGACGGCCGTGTCGGCCGTGATCTGGCGCAAGGTTTGCACGGAACCCTTGCCGAACGTTTGCGTGCCGATGACGGTGGCGCGCTGGTAATCCTGCAAGGCGCCGGCGACGATTTCCGAGGCGGAGGCGGAGCCGGCGTTGACCAGCACCACCAGCGGCACGGTTTTCAGCGCGGCCGGCAGCTTGGCCAGCGGGTCGGCCTTGGCGCCCGGCGGCGCATAGAATTCGCGGCGGCCATAAAACACCTGTTGCGACTCCGGCAACTGGCCCTTGGTGGAAACGATCACGGAGTTACCTGGAAGAAATGCTGTCGCCACGCCGATGGCGCCCGGCACGACGCCACCGGGATCGTTGCGCAAGTCCAGCACCAGGCCCTTGAGCTTGGGGTCTTGCGCATACAGCGCGTTGATCTTTTTGACCATGTCATCGACGGTCGGTTCCTGGAACTGGGCGATGCGCAGCCAGGCATAGCCGGGCGCGATCATCTTGGCCTTCACGCTTTGCACACGGATTTCCTCGCGCACGATGGGGAAGACCAGCGGCTTGCTTTCGCCCTTGCGCGACATCGTCAGTACCAGCTTGGTGCCCGGCTGGCCGCGCATCTTCTTGATGACTTCTTCCAGCTGCATGCCCTTCAGCGGCAGATTGTCGAGGCGAGTGATGAAATCGCCCGCCAGGATGCCGGCCTTGGCGGCGGGGCTGTCCTCGATGGGCGAGACGACTTTCACGTAGCCGTCTTCCATGCTCACTTCGATGCCGATGCCGACAAACTTGCCCTGCACGCTTTCGCGCATTTCCTTGAAGGCATTTTTATCGAGGTAGACGGAATGCGGGTCCAGCGACGACACCATGCCGGATATGGCTTCCGTCAACAGTTTCTTGTCTTCCACCTTCTCGACATAATCGGACTTGATCAGGCCAAAGACGTCGGACAACTGGCGCAGCTCGTCGAGCGGCAGCGGGGCATTCGTGATTTTCTGCGCCACGGCCGGGAACTGCAGCGACATGCCGATGCCGGCCAGGACGCCCAGACCGATCAGGCCGATACTTTTGACTTTGATACCCATGTATTCTTCGCAATCTACAAATTCGCTGCCGCAGCAATGGTGGGAACTGAATTAAAACTTCACCCAGGTGGCGGGGTCGAAGGCGCGGCCCTGATGACGCAATTCAAAGTATAGCCCCGATTCCTCGTTGCCGCCGCTGTTGCCCGCGCTGGCAATGGCGTCGCCGCCCTTGACGGCATCGCCCACGCGTTTCAGCAAGGACTGGTTATTGCCATAAATACTCATGTACTGGCCGCCATGGTCGACGATGATCAAATTGCCGAAACCGCGCAGCCAGTCGGAAAACACGACACGGCCGCCGGCGATGGCGTGGATCTCGCTGCCCTCTCCTGTGCGGATGAACACGCCCTTCCAGCTGGGGCCGTCACCGCGCTTGCTGCCGAAGCGGGCGGCGATCTTGCCCGCCACGGGCGCGCGCAGCTGCCCTTTCATGCTGGCAAAGGCGCCGGCCGGCGCGGCCGGGCCCAGGCTTGGGCGTTCCGGCTCCGGTTCCGGCTTCGGCTCGGGTTTCGGCGCCACCTTGGCCACTTGCGGCGGCTCGTCGTCATCGATCGGTTCCAGTTTCACAGGCGGCGCTGGCGGCGTCTGCGGCTTGATCTTGCCCGATTTGTTTTGTTGCTCTTTTGCAAGGCGTTCGCGCTCGGCCTGCGCCTGGGCGGCCTTGGCGCGCGCGGCCAGCAGGCGTTCGCGTTTTTCCGCGGCGATCCTGGCGTCGGCGGCGGCCTTGGCGGCGGCGCGCTGTTCGGCCAGCAATTGCTGGCGTTTCTTTTCGGCCGCGGCGGCGGCGGCCTGCTCTTCGATCAGTTTCGCCAGCTTGTCGACCAGGTTGCCCATGCGCTGTTCGTCGCGCTCGACATTGCCCACTTCCTTGCGCTGCGCCACCAGGCGCTGCGACAAGCTCGTCAGCAAGGCAGCGCGGCGCGCCTTCTCCTGCACCAGCAGGGCCTTCTGGTCGCGCTCTTCCTGCGCGATTTCTTCCAGCTCATCCTTGGCGTTCTGCACGTCCGCCTGGTTTTTCTCCACGGCCAGCAAGTTGGCGCGCAAGGCTTCCAGCAGGCGCGCCTGCGCCTGCGACACATAGGCCATCAATTGCAGGTCGCGGTTGATGCGGTTCGGATTGTCGCCCGACAAGAGCAGCTTGATGCGGTCTTCGTTGCCGGCAACATATTGTTCACGCAGCAACTTCGACAGCTGCGTCTTTTGTTTCTCGACCGTGGCCGTCAATTGCTGGTGCTCCTGCCCCAGCGCATTGAGTTTCACGCCCGTCTCGCTTTGCTCCTGCGCCAGGTCGCGCAAGGCGCGGTTGGCGTTGGAAATGGCCTCTTCCGACTCGGCCAGGGTATCGGCCGCGTCATCCTTGGCGCTTTCCGTGCGGCTGATGTCGCGCTTGAGCGCCGTCAGCTTTTGTTGCAATCCAGCACGTTGTGCTTCCGCGGCCGCCTTCTGCTTGCTGCGTTCGGTGGGCTTGGCGCCCTGCGCGGCACCGCTGGAAAGCAGCAGCGCCAGGCACAGCATGGCACCGGCGCGCCACGCCGGCAGGGGTCGTTCAGCAGAGGGGGCGATGGCTGTGCCGCGGAAGAAAGACGACAAGTTACTTGGCCTTCCCTTGGTTCGCCACGGCAGCTTGCGCTGCCGCAATCGCTGCCGGGTCGCCCAGGTAGTAATGACGGATCGGTTTCAGGTCGGCGTCCAGTTCATACACGAGCGGCTGGCCATTCGGGATGTTCAGGCCGACGATGTCGCTGTCGCTGATGCCGTCGAGCATCTTGATCAGCGCGCGCAAGCTGTTGCCGTGGGCCGAGATGATGATTTTCTTGCCGGCGCGGATGGCCGGGGCGATTTCCTCATCCCAGGCCGGCATCACGCGCGCCACGGTGTCTTTCAGGCATTCGGTCAGCGGAATCGATGCCTTCGGCAGGCCGGCGTAGCGCGGATCGTTGAACGAGGCGCGGTCATCGTCTTCCGCCAGCGGCGGCGGCGGCGTGTCGTAGCTGCGGCGCCATACCAATACTTGCTCGTCGCCATACTTGGCGGCCGTCTCGCCCTTGTCCAGGCCTTGCAGGGCGCCATAGTGGCGTTCGTTCAAGCGCCAGTCGTTCTTGATTGGCAGATACATCATGTCCATCTCGTCGAGCGCCAGCCACAGGGTGCGGATGGCGCGCTTCAGCACGGAAGTGTAGGCCACGTCGAACGTAAAACCTTCCTGCTTGAGGATCTGGCCGGCGGCCCTGGCTTCGTTGACGCCCTTTTCCGTCAGATCGACGTCGGTCCAGCCGGTGAAGCGGTTATCGAGGTTCCAGGTGGACTCGCCGTGACGCATGAAAACGATTTTGTACATAGTTCTATCTTCTCAAGGGGTTCAAATCAAAAAAGCAAAACGTAAAAAGACCTCGTCCAGCTTCTATTTTATAATGCGCGGATTGACTTAAACCATTGGACCCTACGTGAAATTCATTATCGACCACATTTTTCTGTTTGCCATCGTCATTATTTCCGGCGGCGCCCTCCTCTGGCCACTGCTGTCGATGCGCGGCAAGCGCGCGACCGTGCTGGAAGTCACGCAACTGATCAACCGTGGCAAATCCATCATCGTCGACGTGCGCAGTGCGGAAGAATTCGCCACGGGCCACTTGCCTGACGCAAAAAATATTCCGCTGCCGGAACTGGCAAAACGCCTGGGCGAGCTGGAAAAATTCAAAACGCGCCCCATTGTAGTGGTTTGCCAGAAAGGTTCGCGTTCGGCAACCGCCGTCGGCCTGCTGGGCAAAGCCGGTTTCGCTGAGGCAACAAGCCTGGAAGGCGGCCTCGACGAATGGAAAAAGCAGGGTTTGCCATTGAAAACCTTGTCGCTGGCGAAATAAGCCGGCTTTAACTGAAGGAATCGACATGACCGTACCAGTAATTGTGTATAGCACCGCCGTGTGCCCGTATTGCGTGCGCGCCGAGCGCCTGTTGGAAGCCAAGGGCGTGGCCGTGCAAAAGATCCGCGTCGACCTCGACCCGGAAGAGCGCATCAAGATGATGGAACGCACGGGCCGCCGCACGGTGCCGCAGATCTATGTGGGCGATACCCACGTGGGCGGATTCGACGATTTGTATGCGCTCGATCAAGCCGGCAAGCTGGACCCCTTGTTAAATGGCACGGCAGCCTGATATAAAGCGGGTTCGAGAAATTGCTTGGTTTTTTGTCGTATTGTTTTGATACAATTGCCCTCGCACCTGATCTGGCCGCGCCTATCCGGCGCGGTTTGAATACCGCAAGCACCATATTTGAACGGTGTGCCGTTCTTGTCCTTTACAACGAAAGCGTTCCATGTCTGACGAAAATCTGCAACCAGTCTTCCAAATCCAACGCGTCTACCTGAAAGACATGTCGCTGGAACAACCAAATTCCCCAGCTATTTTCCTGGAACAAGAAGCGCCAGCCATCGAAGTGGCACTGGACGTGGGCGCTGCGCCTCTGGCCGACGGCATCTTCGAAGCCACCGTGACCATCACCGTGACGGCCAAAGTCGGCGAAAAAGTCGCTTTCCTGGTTGAAGGCAAGCAAGCCGGTATTTTCGAAGCACGCAACATTCCTGCCGATCAACTCGATCCGCTGCTGGGAATCGGCTGCCCGAACATCATCTACCCTTACCTGCGCGCCAACATCGCCGACGTGATCACCCGTGCCGGCTTCCCGCCAGTGCACCTGGCCGAGATCAACTTCGAAGTGTTCTACCAACAACGTCTGCAAGCCATCGCCGACGCTGCCGCCGCTGCTCCAGCAGGCGACGCGACGACGCACTAAGCTGCAGGCAAGACCCCGCCGGCCCCTTGGGGCTGGCCTGACACGGCGGCCTGGCCGCCGTGTTTCGTTAAGGTTCAAAAAATATCATGTTGAAAAGTGCGCTCTTGAGCAAGTTCCGCTGGATGGCCGGCGCCGTGCTGCTGCTGGCCACCGCCGCCAGCCACGCCGTCGATTTCAAAACAGTGGGAGCAAACCCCGTGATCCTGTACGACGCGCCATCCAGCAAGGGCGGCAAGCTGTACGTGGCGCCACGCGGCATGCCGCTGGAAATCGTGCTCAGCTATGGCGAATGGGTCAAGGTACGCGACGCCAGCGGCGAAATGGCCTGGACGGAAGCCAAGGGCCTGTCGGCCAAGCGCAACGTCGTGGCGCGCGCCGCGAACCTCAAGGTGCGCGCCAGCCCCGACGACAACGCCTCGCCCATCATTCTCGTCGACAAGGGCGTGCTGCTGGAAATGAGCGAACAGCCCGGCTCCGGCTGGGTCAAGGTGCGCCACAAGGATGGCCAGAGCGGCTACGTCAAGACCAGCGAAGTGTGGGGCTTGTAAGCACCGCACCCGTTCCCCCTGCCCCATTGAGGTTGCATGCAAGTTTCTCCTGAAGTCACTCCCGATATCATTCCTGCCGCCCGCAAGATCACCATCCTGGGCGCCGGCGCCTGGGGCACGGCCGTGGCCATGGCCCTGGCCGGCCGCCACGACGTGCTGCTGTGGGGCCGCAACGGCGACGCCATGGCCGCCATGGCCGCCAGCGGCGAAAACAGTTATCTGCCCGGCTTCCCTTTGCCGCCGCAATTGCGCATCGGCGCCGATTTCGACGCCGCCGTCGCGCATGCCAGCGGGGAACAGGGCATCCTGATCGCCGCCTGCCCCGTGGCGGGCCTGCGCCCCATGCTGCAGCAGCTGAAAGACAAGGCCATCGGCAACCTGGTGTGGCTCTGTAAAGGCTTTGAAGGCGGCACAGGCTTGCTGCCGCACCAGATCGTGCAGGAAGTGCTGGGCGACACGGTCGCCGGCGGCGCCCTGTCCGGCCCCTCGTTCGCGCAGGAAGTGGCGCGCGGCTTGCCGTGCGCGCTGACCATCGCTTCGCACAGCGCGCCATTGCGCGGCGCCGTCGTCTCGGCCTTGCATGGCGGCACCATCCGCGTGTATGCGAGCGACGACCTGGTGGGTGTGGAAGTGGGCGGCGCCGTCAAGAATGTGCTGGCCATTGCCACCGGCGTGGCCGACGGCCTGGGCCTGGGCCTGAATGCGCGCGCCGCGCTGATCACGCGGGGCCTGGCGGAAATCACGCGCCTGGGCACGGCCCTGGGTGGCCAGACGGAAACGTTCATGGGCTTGACGGGCATGGGCGACTTGATTCTGACGTGCACGGGCGACCTGTCGCGCAACCGCCGCGTCGGCCTGGGCCTGGCGCAAGGCAAGGCACTGGACACCATCGTGGCCGAACTGGGCCACGTGGCCGAAGGCGTGCCGTGCGCCAAGGCCGTGCGCGAACTGGCGCGCCGCATGGGCGTCGACATGCCGATTACGAATGCCGTGGCCGGCGTGCTGTTCGACGGCGATGTGCCGCACGTGATGGTGCAGCAGTTGCTGTCGCGCGATCCGCGCGCCGAGGCAGCCTGAGAATCAACCGGGTGGCGCCTAGCGTCCCGCCTTGTGCATGAGTATGGTGAGCAGCAATAAACTGTCTTCGCGCGCTTCCAGCGCGTGCGCCTGGCCGCCGAGCAGGTACAGCATCTGCCCCGGCCCCAGCAGGTGCTCTCCGCCATGCGCAGTCACCGCCACCTGCCCTTGCAGGCAAAGCAGGGTGATTTCACCAAGCACATGATGCTCGGGCATGGTCTTGCCCTTGGGCATGCACATGCGGATCAATTCCAGTTCATCCGTCCTGGCCAGCGCAATGGCGGAAAACTGCGACAGGTCGTCGCCATCCCTGCGCAGCACCTCGATCACCTGTCCTGAACTTGCGTGCTCCAGTGCCATCATGTGCTCCTTCGGCAATTACTCGGTGACTTCCTCCGGCTCTTTCGCGCCGCGCATCCATTCGACCAGCGGCCACGCATCCTTCAAGCCTTCCGCCAGGGTCGGCAGCAGTTTTTCCGGTGCGTTCACGGGCAGCGGTATTTCGGTCCAGACAAAAAAGCTCTTCAGCTTGATGAATTCGATATGTTCGGCATCCGCCTCGAAGCCCTTGGGGGGGCGCTGCAACTTGCCCTCGTTCTGGATCGTGCCGAAACGGGCCTTCAAACGCTTATTTTTCAGTACTTTGGAAAAACCTGGCGCATCGTTGACCATGTGCTCGCGCAGCGCCTTCAGGCGGCCCGGTGGCGGCATGTATTCGCCGGCGCCGAACAGCAGATTGCCCTGGCCATCGATCTGCAGGTAATACGTGGGACCGCCCGCCTTGCTGGGACGGCGCATGTCGTTCGGCGCGATGGCGGCCGAAAAACGCGTTTTATACGGGCTCTTGTCGTGCGCGAAACGCACGTCGCGGTTGATGCGGAACAAGGCCTTCTTCGGATTGCAGTACTTCACGGCCGGATCGAACTTGCCGAGTTCAGCAATGAGTGACGTCACCAAGGCGAGGAATTCCTCGCGCAGGATGTCGTAGCGAGGCTTGTTCATGACAAACCAGGGACGGTTGTTGTTGTCGCTCAGTTCACGTAAAAATTGGGTCAAATCACGCACATGCATGTGTCAAATTCCGATCAGCAACTATTTGGAAAGCTCTTTCGGGATGGGGCGCTTGCCCACCACCACGTCGAGTGCCGCTTCGCGATTCTTGCGCAGCACCGTCATTTTAGCTTTTCCGCCAGGCGGCAGTTGGGCGATCAGGTTCAGCATTTCCGTCGTGTCGCCGACGGGCTTGCCTTCCACCGTCAGCAGGATGTCGCCGGGCACGATGCCCGCCTTGTCGGCCGGGCCGTTGCGCACCACGCCGGCGATGATGGCGCCGCTGGTGCGCTGCAAGTTGAAGCTTTGCGCCAGCTCGGGCGTGATGTCCTGCGTTTCCACGCCGATCCAGCCGCGCACCACGTGGCCATCCTTGATGATGGCTTCCATCACCGTCTTGGCCGTCGAGACGGGAATGGCGAAGCCGATGCCGACGGAACCGCCGCTTTGCGAATAAATCGCCGTATTGATGCCGATCAAATTGCCGCGCGTATCGACCAGGGCGCCGCCCGAGTTGCCGAAATTGATGGCCGCATCCGTCTGGATGAAGTTTTCAAAGCTGTTGATGTGCAGGTTGTTGCGGCCCAGGGCGGAGATGATGCCCATGGTCACCGTCTGGCCCACGCCGAACGGGTTGCCGATGGCCAGCACCACGTCGCCCACGCGCGCCAGTTCCGACTGGCCCAGCACGATGACGGGCAGCTTGTCGAGGTTGATCTTGATCACGGCCAGGTCCGTTTCCGGATCCAGGCCCACCACCTTGGCGGGCGCCTTGCGGCCATCGGTCAGCACCACTTCGATTTCGTCGGCGCCTTCGACCACGTGGTTGTTGGTCAGCACATAGCCTTCATGGCTGACGATGACGCCCGAGCCGAGGCTGTTTTTCAAGTCATCGTCATCCTCGCCGTCCGGGTCGCGGTCGCCGAAGAAGCGTTTAAAGAAGGGGTCGCGCGCCAGCGGATGGGCGCCGCGCTTGGGCACTTGCAGGGTGAGGATGTTGACGACGGCGGGCATGGCGCGCGCCGCCGCGTCGCGGTAGGAGCCGGGCGCCAGGCTGCTCGACGCCGTTTCCACCACGGGCACCGGCTTGGCGGGAGAGCCCAGCTGCTGTACCCGGCTGGCCGGGCGCAGCGCGCCATACACAAAGTACAGCGCCAACGCGATCGTCACGGTTTGCGCAAACAATAACCAGAATCGTCGCATACAGTTCTCTGCCCAGGTCAGCCGGCCGGTGCCGGAACGGCTTATTTTGCCAGATTGTTGCTGTTGCGTGCGTTCTGCTGCAGAGAGTCGCGGATTTCGCGCAGCAGCACGATGTCTTCCGGCGTGGCCGGTGCCGGGGCTGGCGCGACCGGTTCGCTGCGGCGGGCCTTGTTCATCAGGCGCACCATCTGGAAGATGATAAAAGCAAGAATGATGAAGTTGAGCAAAATGGTGAGGAAGTTACCGTAGGCCAGCACGGCGCCCGCTTTTTTCGCTTCCACCAGGGTCATCGTTGTAGCCTGGCCATTCAGGGGCAGGTAGTAATTGGCGAAATCGAGGCCGCCGAAAATGCGGCCGATGGGCGGCATGATCACGTCTTGCACCAGGGAATCGACAATCTTGCCGAAGGCGCCACCGATAATGACACCGACCGCCAGATCGACGACGTTGCCCTTCATTGCAAATTCTTTAAATTCTTGCATCATTGCCATGAATTTCTCCTTCGGATATGTATAAAAAACATGCCGATCATACTATTGATTCCCAGTGCCACCAACTTGTGGTTGCTGGCGAGACCAATTCGTGCACAGCCGGGCGCATCTAGTTCGAAAGAACTAGCCACCTCCTGCAAAAGTATATAAATTATGGTACAAGCAACGTTTTTGTTTTATTCGTTGTTTGCTTCACTTATAATTTGCGGTTGCCAGAAGTGGCTTTTTCACTTCCGGATAATCAACAAGAAACTGGCACGGGCTGCGCCATTGGCCGAAGTTCCGCAGGGATGTTGCCACTTTACCGTACAAAGATGCGGGTTGCGGCAATCAGTGGGAAAGAGCTTCGGCGACGGTTTTTCGCGGCTGCCACTCATAATAAAGATTCGCATTTTGACTGATTGGGGTTTGCATGAGTAACGAAAAGCAGGTCGATTCAGGCCGTCGCGGCTTGCTCGTCGCCACGTGCGCGGCGGGCAGTGTAGTTGGATTGGCAACCGCGGGAGCCTTGGTAAGCACCTTCCAGCCGTCGGAGCGCGCGAAAGCGGCTGGCGCGCCGGTCGAAGTAGACATCACCACCTTGCAACCCGGCGAAATGCGCACCGTCGAATGGCGCGGCAAGCCGGTCTGGATCCTGAAGCGCACGCCGGAAATGATCGCGTCGCTGAAAAAGACCGACGGCAAAGTCGCCGATGCCAATTCCCAGCGCAATCCCGCCGAATTCACGCCCGAATACTGCATGAACGAGGCGCGTTCGATCAAGCCTGAAATTCTCGTCGCCGTCGGCATCTGCACCCACCTGGGCTGCTCCCCTTCCTCGAAATTTGCCCCCGGCCCGCAACCGTCGCTGCCCGATGACTGGGAAGGCGGCTTCCTGTGCCCTTGCCACGGCTCCACCTTCGACATGGCAGGCCGCGTGTTCAAGAACAAGCCGGCGCCGGACAACCTGCAAGTGCCGCGCCATATGTACCTGAGCGACACCAAATTGCTGATAGGTAAAGACGAGAAAGGCGAGGCTTGATCATGGCTGCTTTCAAAGAAACGAAATTCCCGGCAGACGCTCCCGTCGCCGAAAAAGCGCTGGGCTGGGTCGATGACCGCTTTCCCCTGACCAAGCTGTGGAACGACCAATGGGGCAAGTACTACGCCCCGAAAAACTTCAACTTCTGGTACATCTTCGGCTCGCTGGCCATGCTGGTGCTGGTCTTGCAGATCGTCACCGGCATCTTCCTGACCATGCACTACAAACCGGATGCGGCCCTGGCCTTCAATTCCGTCGAGTACATCATGCGCGAAGTGCCGTGGGGCTGGCTGGTGCGCTACATGCACTCGACGGGCGCCTCCGCCTTCTTCATCATCGTCTACCTGCACATGACGCGCGGCCTGCTGTACGGCTCCTACCGCAAGCCACGTGAACTGATCTGGCTGTTCGGTTTCGCCATCTTCCTGTGCCTGATGGCCGAAGCGTTCTTCGGCTACCTGTTGCCATGGGGCCAGATGTCGTACTGGGGCGCACAAGTGATCGTCAACCTGTTCGGCGCCATCCCGTTCATCGGCCCTGACCTGTCGCTGTGGATCCGCGGCGACTACGTCGTTTCCGACGCGACCCTGAACCGCTTCTTCGCCTTCCACGTGATCGCCATCCCGCTGGTACTGCTGGGCTTGGTTGCAGCGCACTTGATCGCCCTGCATGAAGTGGGCTCCAGCAACCCGGACGGCATCGAAGTGAAGGAAAACCTGGGCGCCGATGGCCACCCCGTCGATTCGATCCCTTCGCATCCCTACTACACCGTGCATGACCTGTTCGGCGTCTCGATCTTCCTCGTCATTTTCAGCGCCGTCGTCTTCTTCGCGCCGGAAATGGGCGGTTATTTCCTGGAATACAACAATTTCCTGCCGGGCGATTCGCTGAAGACCCCGCTGCACATCGCGCCAACCTGGTACTTCACGCCGTTCTACTCGGTGCTGCGTGCCACCACGGCCGACTTCATGTACGTGCTGATGGGTGTCGTGGCCGCCTACGTGGTGTTCATCTGGCTCAAGTCGCGCCTGTCGACGACGGTCAAGTCCGCCATCGCCGGTATCGCCATCGTCGCCATCATCGGCATGCTGCCGCAGGTGCTGGACGCGAAATTCTGGGGCGTGGTGTTCTTTGGCGGTTCCGTCGTGATCCTGGCCTTCCTGCCATGGCTCGACCATTCGCCCGTGAAATCGATCCGCTACCGTCCGACCTGGCACAAATATGTGTACGCCATCTTCGGCCTGTCGTTCCTGATCCTCGGCTACCTGGGTACCCAGGCGCCAACGGATGCGAAAACCATCGTGTCGCAAGTGTGCACCCTGATTTACTTCAGCTTCTTCCTGCTGATGCCATGGTGGAGTGCCATGGGCAAGTTCAAGACCGTGCCGTCGCGTGTGACGTTTCACCCGCACTAAGCCGCTCTCACGCCACGCTCAAAGGACATACATCATATGAAGATTGCAAAAAAACTGCTCGCCATCCTGGCCTTCGTGCCTGCCATGGCTCTCGCCAGCGAAGGCGGCTTTCCGCTGGACAAGGCTCCTGACCGCCAGACGAACATGGCAGCGCTGCAACATGGCGCCAAATTGTTCGTCAATTATTGCTTGAATTGCCACGCTGCCGTGTCGATGCGCTACAACCGCCTGCGCGACCTGGGCTTGACGGAAATCCAGATCAAGGAGAATCTGTTGTTCTCCGGCGATAAAGTGGGCGACTTGATGACGACCAGCCTGGCACCGCAGGACGCCAAGGCCTTCTTTGGCGTCGTACCGCCGGATTTGTCGGTAATTTCGCGCGCGAAATCATCTTCCGCTGGCACAGGCGGCGACTACCTGTATACTTACCTGCGTACGTTCTATAAAGACGACACTCGTCCGACCGGCTGGAACAACATGGTCGTGCCGAATGTTGCCATGCCGCATGTATTATGGGAATTGCAAGGTGTCCAGACTGCCAAGTTCGTGGAAGAGAACGATCCGCACGAAGCTGGCAAGAAGATCCACAAATTTACCGGCTTCGAGCAGGTCAAGCCAGGTACGTTGAACAAGATCGAGTACGACAATGCGGTAGCCGACCTGGTCGGCTACATGGAGTGGATGGCCGAACCGGCACAACAGACACGCAAGCGCCTGGGCGTTTGGGTACTGCTGTTCCTGTCGGTCTTTGCTCTGCTGGCATGGCGCTTGAATGCGTCGTTCTGGAAGGAAGTCAAATAAGTGAGGCGCCGGCCATAGGCCGGTTTATGCCTGTTTCTGCGTTGTCCGCATGAGTGGACAAGCGACCTGGGGTGAGCCGTTCGCGGCTTCACCCCCTTTGTTTCTAAGGAACTATAAAAAATGATGGTTCTCTATTCGGGTACAACCTGCCCATTTTCGCAACGCTGCCGCCTGGTCCTGTTTGAAAAAGGCATGGACTTCGAAGTGCGCGACGTCGACCTGTTCAACAAGCCGGAAGACATTTCGACCATGAATCCGTATGGCCAGGTGCCTATCCTGGTCGAACGCGAACTGATCCTGTATGAATCGAACATCATCAACGAGTACATCGATGAGCGCTTCCCGCATCCGCAACTGATGCCGGCCGATCCGCTGATGCGTGCCCGCGCGCGCCTGATGCTGTTCAATTTCGAAAAAGAACTGTTCGTGCACGTGCACGTGCTGGAAAGCGAACGCGCCAAGAGCAACGACAAGGCCCACGACAAGGCACGCGCGGAAATCCGCGACCGCCTGACGACCCTGGCGCCGTTGTTCCTGAAAAACAAGTACATGCTGGGCGACGAATTCTCGATGCTCGACGTGGCTGTCGCGCCGCTGCTGTGGCGCCTGGACCACTACGGCATCGAACTGTCGAAGACGGCCGCACCGCTGATGAAATACGCCGAACGCATCTTCTCGCGTCCCGCGTACATCGAAGCACTCACTCCTTCGGAAAAAGTGATGCGTCGTTAAGATATTCCCGGCAAGCAACGCTTGCCGGGACATCTAGAGTCGTCCCGCATACGGGCGGCCCAGTCTCATTGAACTACCGGTGCGCCCGCCTCATGCCTGACGGGGGGCGCTCCCGCCTCACAGTGCCTACCATGTCTGAAATCTCAACCAAACCTTATATGTTGCGCGCCATCTACGAGTGGTGCACCGACAGCGGCTACACGCCTTATCTCGCGGTCAAAGTCGATTCGCGCACCACCGTACCGATGGAATACGTGAAAAAGGGCGAAATCGTGCTCAACATCAGCTTCGGCGCCACCAGCGGCCTGAAGATGGACAACGACGCCATCCGCTTCCACGCCCGCTTTGGCGGCGTCTCGCGCGAAATCTACGTGCCGGTCGACAATGTGATGGCCATCTACGCCAACGAAAACGGCCAGGGCATGGCCTTCGAGCCCGTGCTGGGCAACGATGATCCTGACGCGCAACCGACGGACAGCCCCGCCTCCGCCGACGTTCCGCCGCCCGTGCTCGCCCCCGCCAGCAGCGCTCCGACGCTGTCGTCCGTGCCAGCCAGCTCCCCCGAACAACGCGACAATGCCACGCCCGGCGACGACGAGCCACCAAAAAAAGGCGGCCGCCCGACCCTGACACGCATTAAATAGCGTATAATTCGCAACGCGCAGTTTTTGCCGACTTAGCTCATTTGGTAGAGCAGTTGATTTGTAATCATCAGGTGGCCAGTTCGAAACCGGCAGTCGGCACCAAGAATATCAAGGGCTTACAGAAATGTAAGCCCTTTTCTTTTGGATCAGTAGCAAGCAAGTGACAACGCCAACTTATAGTTGCGCCTCTCTTGATTACAAGCAATCACACCTCACGTACTACTTTCCAGCGTGGCTTCTTGTCGACGTTCCCGGCAAAGACAGGCATCAATCAGTGTGGTTTCCAGGCTGGTGCACGGTGGAACCCTTTTTGCCGCATGACGACATGCAGAAGCACGTTGGCCGACCTCCCCGTCTAGCGGCAAAGCCATCCAGCCGATACGCTGGCGCTTATCGATTTCGTTTGACAATTATCAAAACTACTGTATATTTATACAGTTAAACTGATTTCATCCACTTTCCGCACATGTTGCATGGGCCAAAGCATCATGCACGGCAATATGTTGACAGCGATGTACTTTGTGCGTAGATTGATCTCGAATAGCTATCCAAATTGCTCAAAATTGATGCGATGGAGGCTCAAAATTATGCAAAACTTATATTCCGAAAAGAAAGCCGCGCAGGTTGCCGCTTACTTCCTATTTCAAGCCCAAGGCCGCCTTCCTGTACTTAAGCTGATGAAGTTGCTTTATCTAGCAGAGCGGCGCTCATATGAGATGTACGGCGATCCGATCATTGGCGACAAGCTTGTTTCTATGGATCACGGACCTGTTCTGTCTCAAACATTGAATCGCATTAACGGAATGTCCTCATCTGAAGATAATGGGTGGGATGCGTGGATCGCGGATCGTGAGGATCATGCTGTGGCTTTGCGTGACGGAAGTCGGATTCGCTCGCCAGAGCAAGACCTTCTGGAATTATCTGAAGCCGAGTTTGAAGTTCTCGCAGAAACTTGGAAAGATTTTGGTCACTTGAGCAAATATCAGATTCGCGACCTCACTCACAAAATTTGCCCTGAGTGGGAAGATCCTGAAGGCTCATCAGTACCCATCACGTTAGAAAAATTGTTCGAAGTACTTAAATTCAATAATGAACAGGCACGGTTACTGAAAAAACAATTGCGTGAGCAGCAGGCGATCAACGCCGCTTTTACATCGGCGGCATGATGCCCGGCTGGTTACCGCGAGCCAAGGAAACACTACTCATACCATCGGGCCCTGGTGGTTTGTTTCATTTATTTGTAGTACTAAATGACCCAGCGCCCATCGATGGCTATCCTGACAATATGTGCGCGCTGGTATGCGTTTGTTCGACCTATCCGAACGTCCCGTTCGATGCAACTTGTGAGCTTCAGGTCGGAAGCCATCCTTTCGTAGAGCATCACAGTCACATCGCCTACAAGCATACTCGACTGGAGCCTGCGGCAACATTGTCGCAATTGGTGGAGAGCGGGGTATTTCGTGTGCACCGTCCTTGCGGAGACCCGCCTTTTTCAGAGATCAAAGCCGGGCTGAATGCATCGAAGTTCACGAAGGGTGCCTTCAAACGACTACCCATTTAGTTGTGTAGCTAAATTTTTTCTTCCCAGGCGCCTGCAGGATGCTCCTGGTGCCATTGACGCTCATCGCGACCCGAAGTGAGCGCATAGCGTGGGACGCAACGCGGACTATCTCCACCCACACGCCGACAAGACCAACTGAAGTCCCGGTTTTAACCGACAGCAATGTTGCCAGCATGATGGCGGCCTTCGCCCGATTCGCAATCGCATGCTGCACCGCGCAATGACTATCAGCACGTTTAGGCGCAAGATGAGCACGTGCCTGCGCAAAGCAGGCTCCCGATGTCTGGCTTGCCTACCTGGGGAAATATCATGTCCGCACACACTTACAAGCTGATCGAACTGGTCGGCACGTCCACCGAGAGCAGCGATCAGGCGATACGCGATGCCATTGCCAAGGCGGCGCTGACGGTCAAGCATATGGACTGGTATGCAGTGACGGAATCGCGCGGCCATATCGTCGACGGCAAGGTGGCGCACTTCCAGGTCACGCTCAAGGTCGGCTTCCGGCTGGAATAGCGCAAAGCGGCGCGTTCGTCACCGCCGCCCGGCTACTGCCCGGCTCTCCAGCCACTCCCGGCCGCCGGCCTCCAGCGCGGCCTCGATCACCTTTTCCGGCAAGCTGTAGACGGTCGCCCAGCTGGCGCGGCCATCTTGCGTATTCGCGGGAAAACTGTGCGTTTCAATCGGCCAGTGGTATTTGCGTTTCAGCGCTTTCACGATGGCGGCCAGCGAGACGCGGCCTTGCAGCGGTTCGGCGCCGGACTGGTCGCGGTTCGACAGCAGCACGGCCAGGACCTGGCCGCGGCCCGTGCGTGCGCCGGGGAAGGTGGGGGTTTTGTTTGCCATCGCCTATTTTACCGGGCAATGATCGGGCGAGAGGCGATGTGCCGCACCTTTGATATGGCGCAAGCGCCGCAGCGGCTTTGCGGCCACGATGGGCATGTCGCCAGGCGTGCCGGCGCCCTTCCGGCAGCCTGGGCTTGATACCAGGGGCACAGGAGAACATCATGCACAGCCTGAACATTCACGCCATGCAATGGCAGCCCGTTGCCGATATTTCCGCCGTCGATCCGCTGCGGCCCGACGACCTCGCCTGCTTTCGCGAGCTGCGCGACGTGCTGCAACGCTATGGCGCGCTCGACCGCTTCGGCATTTCCCTGATCCACCGCCATTTCGACATCGCCGACGACGAGGAGCTGATGGAGTACACGGATGTGGAACAACGCACGCTGATAGTGAAACCTGTCAAGAAAAGCGACATCGACTGGGAACACACGACGATTACCAACTGGAAATTGACGAAAGGGGAGGAAGTGGCGCGCATCGGTTGCGGTTGCGCACGCAATTCGGGTGGCCACCTGGGCTATCACCGCGCCACCTGAGGCACCCCCGCCGCCTTCCGCCAAGCGGCGTCGGCCTTTCTTACACTTTGCCCTATCCAGTTCAGTCCGCTTTGCACAAATCATTGATTCCATGGGCTTTTTTTGTGTGGCATGCAAACTGCTTATCCCTGTCTACGAGATGAATTCAGGCAAGTCATCCTGGATTCCTCATCCCCGGATTTTCCGAGACTGACCACGATAAGAGGCTGCGATGAACGTCGATCACACACGAAGCAAGACCCTGGGCTGGCTGGGCGCACTGGCGGCGGCAAGCCTGCTGGCCAGCGGCCAGGCGCAGGCCGGCGCATACGGCCTGGCCGTCAACGAGTTGAACAATTTCCGCATCACCACCAGCGCCGGCGCGCTGTCGCTGGCCGGCGCCAACCGCAATGCCAGCGACAGCGCCTTCTTTGAAGGCGGCGTGGCCGTCAATCCGCGTGCCGTCAATACGGGACCGGCCGCCAACGCCGACGTGCAGCAGGTATGTTCGGGCGGCGGCTGCAGCGGCTTGCCGCAGAACCACTACGCCCCGAGTCCCAGTTCCACCCTGGAGTTCGCGCGCGGCGATGCGCATGCCTTCGGCAACATGCTCAATGGCGGCGCCACCGTACGCGCCGTCTCGGAAGCGCAGCGCAACACGGTCGGCGCCGCCTCATCCACGGCCGGCGACACGCTCACCGGCTCCGTCAACCTGACCCTGTCGAGCGCCGGCTTCATCACCTTCAGCTTCATGGGACGGCGCGACCTGCGCACCAGCGTGACGACCATGGGCGACAAGTCGAACGTGTCGATCATGGATATCTTCAATATCTCGTGCAATGCCGCCAGCCCAGCAGGCTGCCTGTCGAACGCGAATGCCGATGGCGTGATCTTCCAGTTCGCGCCCGATGGCAATGCCGGCAATGGCAGCGACGTCAACGGCAACCATGGCGCCGGCAGCCTCGACCCCTTCAGCCTGAACATGACGAGCGGCACCAACGATCCCGCCACCGGACGCGCCTTCACGAATGACTTCGCGCTGTTTTCCCTGACTTCGAATTTCGCCCTGCCCGCCGGCAGCTATACCCTGAATTTTTCCAAGTCCACGCGCACCGATATCGTCGTCATCGACCCACTGGTCGTGCCGGAGCCTGGTACCCTGTTCCTGCTGGGCCTGGGACTGGCCGGCCTGGCCTTCACGCGCCGCCGCCAGCCGAAGTAATCAGCAGCATGCAAAACACGCGGCGCCTCATGGGCGCCGTTTTTTTGCATCAACAGCGGCGTTTTAACCGAGCCGCGCCAGTGCCTGGCGCGCCAGTTGCAACTGCTGCAGATAATAGCGGTGCAGCATGGCGGGGTCGCTCAGGTCGCGTCCCAGTACCAGGCGCAGCTCGCTGGCCGGGCAGTCGGCGGCCTGGGTCTGCACCTGCGTTCCAAGCTGGCGGGCCAGCTGGCGCGCCGCCTGCTCTTGCGCGGGCCGGTATTCGACGCGCGTGCGCGCCACCTGGAAGCTGGTTTCATTGGCCAGGCGCACCACTTGCACGGGAGCGACGGCCAGGCTGCGCGCCAGCGCGGCGGCCATGCCCGGCACACCGTTGCCATTCACAATTTCCAGGCGCGGACGCGGCACGGCAGCCGCCGTCACGGTCCGCGCCGGGGCGGCAACGGGCACGCCGCGCGCCTCGGCCGGCACGCGCTGCAAACGGGCCATGCCGTCGCCTTGCGTAATCTCGATGCGCGCCATGGCGGGCGTCTCCTGCGGCGGCGCGGGCGCGGGCACGCCCTGCGGCGGCGCTTCATCGCGCAACAAGGCCAGGTCGCGCCGCAGGTCGTGTTCCTGCAAGCTGGCCGCCTGGCGCCGCATGACGGCCGCGCGCTCATGCTGTCCCAGGCGTTCGAGCACCTGCGCCAGGTGTTGCCAGGCCAGCGCATTGAGCGGATCGAGCAGACACGCCTGTTCCAGCGCAGTCAACGCCAGCGCATCGCGCCCGCTCAGATAATAGGCACGGCCGAGATTGCTGAACAGATATGCCTGCTGCGGCCGCGGCGTGCCCGCCTCCTGCGTCAAGGCCAGCCAATGGGCGATGGCGGCGGCGTGCTCGCCGCGCTGCGCGTGCAGCACGGCCAGGCCGTTGCGCGCATTCACGTGGCGCGGCGCATGGCGCAGCGCTTGTTCATAGGCCGCTTGCGCGGCGGGCAGGTTGCCCGCGTCAAAATGCTGGCGTCCCGCGACGTAGGCGGCATCGGCGTCGGGCGGCAGCGGCGGCGCGTGCGCCGTATGGCTGGCGCAGGCGCCCAGGCCAAGACAGGCGCAGGCGGCGGCCAGGCGGGAAAGCGTCAAGCGCATGGTGACTCCTTTCAGCGGTTGGCCATGGCCGGCACGAGCACGCGATAGACTTCGATCACGGCCGGCCCCATGAGTACCAGCATGAGGGTGGGAAAGACGCAAAAAATCAGCGGGAACAGCAGTTTTAACGCGATCTTCGCTGCCGCCTCCTCGGCCAGCAGGCTGCGCTTGCCGCGCAGGTTTTCCGAATGCACGCGCAGCGAATCGCCCATGCTGGTGCCGAAGCGCTCCGACTGGATCAGCATGGCGACCAGGGTGTCGACGTCTTCCACGCCGCTGCGCAGGGCCAGGTTGCGCAGCGCCTTTTCCTTGGAAAAGCCGGCGCGCATTTCCATCAGCACCAGTTGCAATTCCTGCGCCAGCACCACGCTTTTGATGTGGATTTCGCCCGACACCTTCACCAGCGCGCGCTCCAGGCTCAGGCCCGCTTCCACGCACACGGTCAGCAAGTCGAGCGCGTCGGGGATGTTTTCGAAGATGTCGCGCTGGCGCCGCTTGGCCGTGCTGGCCAGCACCAGGTTCGGCAGGTAATAGCCGACGGTGGCGCCGACGCACAGCAGCAGCAACAGCACGCTGCGCAGCTGCGCCGCCATGGCGCTGGCCGCATACAGGCCCAGCACGCTAGGGAATAGCAGGGCCAGCACGGTTTTCGCGGCGAAGTACAGGGCCGGCGCGCTGGCCTGGCGCCAGCCCGCGTTCATGAAGCGCGTGCGCAGCGGCGAGCGCTCCCAGCCCTCTTCCGGCAGCGACAATTTGCTGAACGGCTGCGCCACGCGCGCCACGCGCTCCACCCAGCCGTTTTCCACCACCGCGTCGCTGGCGGCCGGCGCCATAGAGCCGAACAGGCGCTGGCGCAGGGCGCCGGGAAAGAAGATCAGCCACGCCAGCAGGGCCAGCGCCACCACCACGGCGAAGACGATCAACAGGAACAGCAATTGTGCACCGCTCATGCCACCTCCGGTTTTATATCCTGATGCGGATCACATTGCGCATCCAGACGACACCCAATGCCACCATGCCGGCCGCGTACCACAGCAGTTTTATGCCGCTCGGATCGGTCCACAGCAGGCGGATGTATTGCGGGTTGACCAGCGCCATGACGCCGATCATCACCACCGGCATCAGTCCCAGCACCCAGGCCGACATGCGTCCCTCGGCCGACAGCACGCGCACCTGCCCCAGCAGCTTCAGACGGGCGCGGATGATGCGCGCGATGCTGACCAGCACCTCGGCCAGATTGCCCCCCGATTCGCGCTGCACCAGCACGGCGATGACGAGGTAGCGCAAGTCCGTCAGCGGAATGCGCGCGGCCAGGTTTTGCAGCGCCTCGTTCATCGGCACGCCGTAATTGATCTCCTCGTGCGCCATCTTGAATTCGCCGCTGATCGGCTCATTGAGTTCATCGCCCACCATCTGCAGCACATTCGAAAACGAGTGCCCGGCGCGCAGCGCGCGGGCCAGGAAATCGGCCGCTTCCGGCAATTGCGCCTCGATCTTCTTCAGCCGCGCCGCGCGCGCGCGCAGCACCACCATGTACGGCCCGCCGCCCGCCACGCCCAGCAGCAGCAAGGCGCCCGGCAGCGGCATGGGCCAGATGGCCAGCCACAGCAGCGCCAGCAGCAGCAAGCCGCCCGCGCCGCCGAGGAATTGCGCCACCGACCACGACAAGCCCGATTGCAGCAGCAGGTGATCCAGCCGCGCCATGTGCGGCATGCGCCGCAGCAGCCGCTCCAGGCCCGGCGCACGCGCATAGCGGCGCTGCTTGAGGATGGAGACCCGCTCGCCGCCCGCTTCGCCGCGCGCCGCCATCAGCTGCAAGCGCCGGTTGATGCGCCGCGCCGCGCTGCCGTGCGTGCCCGACCACCACAGCCAGGCGCCTTCCACCATCAGGATGCAGGCGGCGAACAGCAGCACGGCGAAGCCGTAGAAGACCAGGTCCATGATGCGTCCCCCCTCTATTCGTAGATGCGGTCCGGGTCAAAGACGCTGTCCGGAACCGGCGCGCCAAACATGCGCAGGCGCTCAGTGAAGCGGGGCCGCACGCCCGTGGCGCAAAAGTGGCCCAGCACCTTGCCCGCGGCATCGACGCCCGTCTGCTCGAAACGGAAGATTTCATGCATGGCGATGATGTCGCCCTCCATGCCCGTCACTTCCTGCAGGCTGACCAGCTTGCGCGCGCCGTCCGTCAGGCGCGACACCTGCATCACCACCGTCACGGCCGAGCAGATCTGCTGGCGCGTGGCACGCGGCGTCAGGTTCACGCTGGCCATGCCGACCATGTTTTCCAGCCGTGCCAGCGCATCCCTCGCCGTGTTCGAGTGGATGGTCGCCAGCGACCCTTCATGGCCCGTGTTCATCGCCTGCAGCATGTCGAGCGCCTCGGCGCCGCGCACCTCGCCCAGGATGATGCGGTCGGGCCGCATGCGCAGCGCATTGCGCACCAGCGCCCGCTGGCTTACTTCCCCCTTGCCTTCGATATTCGGCGGGCGCGTTTCCAGGCGCACCACGTGCGGCTGGCGCAGCGCCAGTTCGGCCGCATCCTCGATGGTGACGATGCGCTCGCTGCCGGGAATGAAGCCGGACAGCACGTTGAGCAGGGTCGTCTTGCCGCTGCCCGTGCCGCCCGAGATCAGGATGTTGACCTTGGCCTGCCCCAGCGCCTGCAGCACCTGCACCATGGGCGGCGTCAGGCTTTTATAGTCGAGCAGGTTGGCGATCGTCAAAGGCTGCACGGCAAAGCGCCGGATCGACAGGATCGGCCCGTCGACGGCCAGCGGCGGGATGATGGCGTTGACCCTGGAGCCATCCGGCAGGCGCGCGTCGACCATCGGGCTCGATTCGTCGACGCGCCGTCCCACGCGCGAGACGATCTTTTCGATGATCTTCATCAGGTGCGCATTGTCGTGGAAGGTCACGTCCGTCAGCTGCAGCCGCCCGCCGCGCTCCACGTACACCTTGTCGCAGGTATTGACGAGGATATCGGACACGCTGGCGTCGGCCAGCAACGGTTCCAGCGGACCAAAACCCAGCATCTCGTGCTGGATGTCGAGCACCAGGCTATGCCGCTCGTGCTGGTTCAGCACGATGCGCTCTTCCTCGATCACGCGCTGCACCAGCAGCGCCAGCTCGTGCTTGAACTGCTCGGCCGTCAGGCGTTTCAGGCGTTCCAGGTCGATACGGTCGAGTATCGTCTGGTGCATGGTCTTTTTCAGTTCCTGGTAGGCGTGCAGCGCCAGCGCGCCTTGTCCATTCGTGGCGGGGCGCACCGTTTCATTTGCCGCCAGGCGTTCGCGTAAGGTCATCTCGGCTCCCATGATGGCTCCCGGCGGGAGCCTTGACACAATTCAGCTGCCGCCCCGTCAAGCCTCGCTGCGGCTGAACAGGCGGTCGAACAGGCCGCGGCTTTCCGTCACGCGGCGTGCCGTCACCAGCTCCACCAGCTCGGCCAGGCTGCGCGCCACGGCGCTGGTGCGCGACAGCTGCAGCAGCGGGATGCCCTGGTTGACGGAATCGGTGGCGGCGATGTAATCGTTGGGCACCGTGTGCACCACTTCCGCACCCAGCGCCTGCTCCAGGTCCGCCAGGCGCAGCCGCCCGCCCTTTTCATAGCGGTTGACGATCAGGCGCAAACGCTCGCCCGGGTAGCCGAGCGAGCGGAAGATGTCGAGCAGGCGCCGGCCGTCGCGGATGTCGGGCAAGGCCAGCTGCAGCACCGGATAGATGGTGTCGGCGTTGTCGAGCGCGCGCAGCGACAGCGCATCGATCTGGCGTCCCACGTCGAGCACGATGTAGTCGTAGTGCTGGCGCGCCACGGCCAGGATGCGGTCCATGTGCTCGGGCTGCATGTCGACCTTGTGCGCGGGGTCGTCGGCCGCCGCCAGCACGCCAAAGTTCGGCGTCACGTGCACCAGGCACGAGGCGAGAAAGGCGCCGTCCATGCGCGCGATCTGGGCGCAGATGTCGGACAGGGTCATGGCCGGCTTCTGGTCCGAGACATACAAAGTGGCGTCGCCGAACTGGCCGTGCAGGTCGATCAGCAGCACCTTGCAGCCGGCCAGGCTGGCCAGCGCGTAGGAAAAATTCGTCGATAAAAAAGTGGCGCCACTGCCGCCCTTGCAAGAGATAAAGGCGAGCACCTTGCCGTCGCGCATCTGCGTCACGCCGGCCTGGATATCGACCCGGTCCATCGCCTCGTGGAAGGCCTTGTGCACCAGCGGCAGCTGCAGCACTTCGCGCATGCCGGCGCGCATGGCGCGGATCAGCACATCCTGCTGCTGGCCCCGCGTGAGCAGCATCAGCACGGCCAGCGGATACTGGCGCGCCAGGCGCTCGAGCAGGTCGGCCTCGTCGGCATCGATGCCGCTGGCGTCGACGATCACCAGCTCGGGCGCTTCGGGTTGCATGCGCTCGACGGCGTCGCGCAGGCCGCTGCGCCGCTCCAGCAGCCGCAGCACGGGCATGCGGGCCGCGCCTTGCGCCGCGATTTCGTCGTGCAAGCTGGCGTCGCGGGTAATCATCAAGGCTTTCATCGCCCCTCCTTCATTCAAGGCAATACATTCGGCTGCGCCAGCAGAGCGGCGCTCATGGACAAAAACCGGGATTGTCCGGATAACCCAGCGACTCGGCCACCGCCATGGTGATCCCGCTGGGCAAACGTATGGCGCCTGCGCCGGAGGGGAACATCACGCCCAGCAACGGCAAAATGGGCCGGTACGGCACGCTCTCGCAGCGCGTGCCGACACCCGGCTGGCACAGGCGCGCGCGCACGAAGCGGATGCAGCTGGCGCCATGCGGATCGTTCAGGCAATTGATGCGGTTGCGTTGCGGGCAGCCCGGCATCACCGTCACCGGCACCGCCGCCAGCGCGGCGCCACCGCTGTCCTCCGACAAATAATCGATGCGCACATGCGCGTCGCCGAGGCCGCCGCCCAGCGGCAGCGCACCCGGTGTGGCGCGCAGCACGGCTTGCGTGCGCACGGCCTGCAAGGCTGCGGCATTGCTGAAATCGGTGACGGCGGCAGCGCGCGCCGCGCGCCGGGTGATTTCATGCACCATGTTCCACACGTACACGGCACGCGCCATTTCCAGCATGGCGAACAGGAAGAGGAAGAACAGCAGCGCCAGCATGGCGAACTCGACGGCGAAAACGCCGCCCTGGCGCTGCCGGCGTGGAGGCGGGTTAATTGACATAGCGCAAGGTCGCATTCGCACGCAAGGGGATGGACGCCAGCTGCGGCAGCCACGCGCGCGTCAGGTCAGGCAGAAAGCCGGTGGGTATTTCCATGGTGACCTTGACGCGCACCTGCAGCGGCGCCTTCGGATAACTGCCGCAGTTATAGAAATCGTCGGCATAGATGCAATCGAGGCTGACGCTGAGCGCTTTCATGTGCGGCGCCGTTTCGACCATCGCATCGAGCACCAGCTGACGGGCAAAATCGCTGTGCTGCACGATAGCATCGCCGTTGGCCATCTGCGACAGCGGCAAGGTCGCCAGGTAGCGCGCCGCGTCATGCGCGCCCTTCTGCAAGGCCGTATAGGCGAAGAACGCGCGACCGAACAGCAGCACGAAGGGCAGCAGCGCCATGAAAAACAGCAGGATCAGCGCCAGCTCGATGGCGGCGACTCCACCCTGGCGGCGCGCCGCGCGGCAGGGCGGCCTCATTGCAGCAGCTCCGCGGGACCGGCCAGCGTGCCCTCGGCCGCCAGGCCGTCAAATTCGGCGCTCAGCACGCCATTGCTGGCCGGCGCCGTCATGAAGAAGCGGCCGATGCCCCGCACCTGGGCCAGCACGTCGCTGCCGGCCGGCACGGGGCAGGCCAGCAGGGGAATGTGCAGCAGGCGGCGCTGCGCCACGCCCGTGTTACTGGTCGGCGCCGTCTGGTAGGCTGGCGTCAGGTATGGCGATTTATCGGTCGGATAATTGGACTTGGCGGCCGGCGCCGCCGGCGTAGCGGGATACAGCTTGGGCCAGTCGCTGGTGGCAAACGGCAGATAACCGCCGGCCGGCTTCGGGCTGCTGTATTTCACCGCCCTGGCAAACGACCATAGCGGGCCATAACTGCCGACGCTGGGTGGCGTGGCGTTCGATTCCGGATCGGCCACGGACAACAGCGGGTTGCCCGTGCTCAGGGCGCTGGGCGCATCGGGCGTGTTCGTCATCCACCAGTTCGCGGCCGTATTCGGGTAGGCGCGGATATTCGTGTCGGGCGGCGCCACGACAGGATCGCAGCCGCTGCCCGCATGCTGGTTGAAGCGCGCGTTGAAGGCCGGCCACATGGTGGCGGGAAACGGCCGGTGCACGTGCACCTGGGCGCTGCCGATGCGCGGATACAGCACCATGCCGCTGCAGACAAACGGCAACACGCTCGCGTCGCTGACCTGCAGCGACGACCCCACCACGCCCGGCTGGCCCAGCGGATTGAGCACGAAATGTTCGGCCCCCGGGCCATGCGGATTGAGCTTCAACAGGTTATACGCCACGCCGCGGCGAAAACCATATTCCAGCAGCTCGACGGCCGGCAGCAATGCCGCATTCGTGCGCGGACTGGCCGCACTGGACGACAAGGCACAGATGGCCAGCGGCATCAGGCGCAGGCTGGTATGGCCCGCCACGGCACGCGCGCCCGTGTCCAGGGTGCGCAGCGCGGGCGACCAGGCACCGAGGAAGGCCGTCGCCACCCGCCCCAGCGATGGGTCATTGGCCTGCGTATCGACGCGCACGAACAGCGCCGTGGCGGGATCGGGCACGCTGCCCGCCGCATGCCATGCGCTGGCGGGCGCGTCGGGCGCGCTGGCGAAGCGGATGCTGGCATCCGACAGGACGGCGCCCTCCATGCGGCGGCGCCAGGCGCTGCGGTCGGCCGCACTGTGCTTGGCTTTGTCCACGGCAGCGAGCAAGCCTTCGGGCGTGCCCACCAGTTCCGCCGCCGCCGCCATCGCCGCGTTGTCGGCCAGGTTCTGCAATTCCGTCTTGCGGCCGATGACTTGCCCCACGTCCAGCGCCAGGCCGACAAAGCCCAGCACCAGGATGAGCAGGATGGCAAAGGCGATCAGCATCGCCCCGCGCTGGCCCTGGCGTCTACTTGCCATTGCCGCCTCCCAGCATGAATTGCACGGGCTGGGGCGCCTGGCCGTTCGGTTCCGCAAACGAGGCGCGGTAGCGCTGCATGACGGCGTGCGCGCTGGCGCCGTCGAGGCCATCGGCCGGCGTGCGATTGACGGCGCCGGCCGGCTCGCGCACCTGCTGCGCCATGGCCAGGCGCACGGCGTCGCCGAAGCGCCCGTCCAGCCGCGGCGTGCTGCCGTGCGTGCAGGCGGCCAGCAGCAGCGCCGCCAGCAGCGCCGCCAGCAGCGCCGCCAGGCGCCGCAACGTCATCAGGAGCGAATTCGGCATGGCGTGTCTCCCCGTCTCATTTCAACTCGAAACCGTTGGCCGCGCGCGGCGGCGGCACGGACGGCGGCGCCAGCGTCCCTTCCATCTTGCCGTGCAACATCAGATCCGTGCGCGAGGGCGGCGCCAGCTGCGCCGTCGGCAGCACGGCATCGGCCGGCAAGGGTTTCACCAGGTGCGCGGTAATGACGAACAGCAATTCCGTGCGGTCATGCTGGAAATCCGTGCTGCGAAACAGCGCGCCGAGGATCGGCAGCTCGCTGAGCCAGGGCACGCCCGTGATATTGCTCACCTGGTTGTTCTTGATCAAGCCGCCGATGGCATAGCTCTGGCCGTCGTACAGCTGCACCGTGGTCGAGGCGCGCCGCGTGGTGATGACGGGCAAAATCGAGCGTCCGCTGACGCCGGCGGCGGAAATGCCCACGCCCTCGCGCGACAGTTCCGACACTTCCGGCGCCACCTTCAGGTTGATGCGCCCGCCCGACAGCACGGTCGGGGTAAAACGCAGGCCGACGCCGTATTCGCGCTCTTCCAGGGTGATCTTGTTGTTGTCCTGGCCGACGGGAATGAAGATCTTGCCGCCGGCCAGAAAACTGCCCTCCTGGCCGCTGATCGCCATCACCGTCGGCTCGGCCAGGATGCGCACCAGGCCATCCTGTTTCTGCGCCTCGATGGTCAGCTGCTGGCCATTCGACTTGCGCACGTCGAGCAAGCCATTCGCCGTGCCGCTGAGGAAATTCGACAGCAGGGTGGTGGCCCAGCTGCCGGAGGCGAAGCGCAGGGTGGCGCCCACTTCCAGCCGCTCCAGCAAGGACTTCGACACTTCGGCGATCTGCACGGCCAGCATCACCTGCTGCGGCGCGCTGACGTCGAGCATATTGATGACGCGGCTGTTCGCGCTGCCCGCGCCGCCGGGCGCGGCGGCCGCCAGCGGCAAGGCCGTGCCATCGGCCGGCTTGGGCAGCGCCAGCGCGTGCGTAGCGCGGCGCACATACGCGTGCGCCAGCTCGACGGCGCGCAGCACGGCGCCCGCATCCTGCACCGTGCCCGACAGCACCAGGGTATCGGCCACGGCCGTCACGCGGATGGCTTTTTCTTCCGGCATCAGGGCCGCCAGGGTCGATTGCAGGCCGGCCGGATCCATGCTGACGCTGACGTTCACCACGCTGCACACGCCGCTTCTGCCCTGAATGATCATATTCGTGCTGCCCACGTCGACGCCGACCACATATAAGGTGTCGGGCGCCACCAGCATGGCTTGCAGCACGGCCGGATTGCCGACGCTGCGGGCCAGCACGGCCTCGGGCAGGCGCAGCATGCTCGACTTGCCCACCTGCAGCTGCAAGTTGCCGGGTGTCGCCGCGTCACCGCCGCAGCGCGGGCCAGGATCGGCCGCCGCGCCGGCAAGCGGCAACAGCAGGCAGCACAGTGTCAGCAGGGCGCGGTTCATGAGCGTGTCCATGGTTGGCTAAAAACATTCGCGCGACTGGCGCGTCCCGTCGATAACGCCGCTGCACTGGCGCTTTGGTTCCTGCGGCGCCTTCGCCACGCGCACCGGGCGCGGCGCGGCGGCCGGCACGGGCGCGGCGGCCGGAGCGGGCTCGGCTTCGTGCGGCCCTCCCAGCAAGGTCAGCTTGGTGGCGCCTTCCGTCACGCCCGGCTGCGGGTCGACCTGGTTGCGCAGCACCAGCGACAAGCTGCCCACGCTGCGCGCCAGATCCAGGTTTTCCGCCTGCTCCGGCGTCACTTCCAGGGTCACGGCATTGACCACGCGCGGCTTGGTCTCGTCGCGCCCCACTTCCTGCGCCACGGCCAGCACGAGGATGCGTTCGAGGACGATCTTGGAAATGTTGCGGCTTTGCGGAAACGCGCGGTCGCCGGCATCCTGCTGGGTGCTGACGATGATGTCGACATAGTTGCCCGGCAAGGCGAAGCCGGCCACGCCGATCACATCGTTGACGCGCACGGTGATGGCGCGCCGCCCTTCCGTGATCAGGGCCGACAGGCCGCCCAGGGTGCCCACGGGCGCCAGCTTGGCTTCGCTCAGCGGCTCGCCGCGCAGCACGCTCGTTTTCAGCACCCGTCCCGCCAGTTTCGCCGGGTCTTGCAGCGCGCCCTGCGGCAAGCTTTCCGCCGGCCACTCGGCCAGGCGCAGCATGTCCGGCGTCAGGCGCTGGCCCAGGTTGACATCGCTGGCGGCGACGACGATCTTGCCCTTGCCGGCCGGCGTCTGGCGCAGCAGCCAGTGCGATGCCAGCAGCACGGCCAGCAAGCCCAGCACGACTGCCAGGCCCATCATCAGAATGGCGCGCCGGTTCTTCATGCGATGCGCTCGCACAGGCTGGCGGCCGGCATGTCGCAGCTGGCAAACAGGCTGCTCCAGGCTTGCTCCAGGGCGCCCACCGTCAGGCGCGCTTCGCTGCCGGCAAAGCCGGCAAAGTCGCCTATGCGCGCCAGCAATTCCTGCGGATAGCTGGCCAGCAAGGGCCGCCCCTGCGCGCCATGCAGCTGCAGCAGATGGTTCAGGGCCGGCTCGTCGATGGCCATGCCGGCCAGGCGGCATTGCTGACGGAACAAGGCGCGATAGGCGCTCTCGGTCAGCGGCCCCACCTGCACCTTGTAGCCGATGCGGCGCAGCAAGGCGGCGTCAAACAGCTCGCCCGGCGGCACATTCGTGGCCAGCACGAGGGCATTGTCGAAGGGCACGCTGACCTGCACGCCGCCGGGCAGGCCCAGCTGGTCGCTGCCGCGCGCCAGCGGCTGCATCAGCCGCGTCAGCAGTTCTTGCGCGCCCAGGCGCTGGCGGCCCAGGTCGTCGATGATCAGCATGCCGTTGTTGGCCCGCACATGGGGCGGCGCCTGGTAGCAGCCGCCGCTGGCGTCATGGCGCAATTCCAGCGTGCCGGCGTCGAGCTCGGCGCCCACGTGGATCACGGGACGCTGGCACAGCACCCAGCGGATGTCCGTACTGCGCCGCTCCAGCGCCTGGCGCGCATGGCTGACATGCTGCGGCGCGGGCGGCAGGTGCTGCGCCGGATCGTACAATTGAATGATGTCCTGGCCGACGATGATGGCGTAGGGCACGGCCACCAGCCCGTGCAGCAATTGTCCCAGCTGCAGCGCCAGGGTCGACTTGCCGCTGCCGGGCGGACCGTACAGCAGCAGCGAGCGTCCCGAATGCAGGGCCGCGCCGACCACGTCGAGCATGCCCGGACCCGCATGGGCGCCGCCCAGCACGGCGGCCAGGTCGTCGCTGCCGACGCGCTGTTCCTGCGCCAGCCACGACTGGCGCGCCACCATGGCGCGGTACGCTTCCAGGGTGACGGGCGCGGCGCCGATATACGCGCAGCGTTCGAGGAAGGCGCTGGCGCGCTGCTTGCCGGCGCCCGTCAACTGGTACTGCACGTCGATATCGGATTCGCCGCGCCAGGCCACCTCGGCCATCTGCTCCGTCACCATGAAATCGAGCACTTCGCGCAAGACATTGATCGACAGACGCAAGCGCGTCGTCAGGGCGGACAGATGCGTCTTGCCGCCCACAAACATCAGCTTGGCGATCAGTTCGACCACCAGCGGCCGCTCCAGTCCCGTTTCACGCAAGCTCTTCGGCTGCGGCGGCAAGGGCGGCATCAGGTTCGCGTCGGCAGGGCGCGGCGCACTCTCGGTGCTCATGGAATAGTCGACCTCGGTCATGCTGCATCTCCAAGCCGGTTAGGACTGCATTGAACAGAATTCATTCTAGCGAGCGGGGACTGGCGCCCATTGATCAAGAGCAATGAATGACAATCAGAAATAATGCCGCCCTTGCACCAGCAGGCAACCGAGGGCGATGGCCAGGCCGTACGGCATGTTGCCCACGCTGGCACCGCTGCCCAGTGCGTTTGGCGCCAGGGGAATGCCGGCCATGCGCGCGATCATCGGCCACAGCAGTTGGCGCAGATTGCCCAGGCAGGCGCGCCACTTGCCCTGCCAGGTGATCATCAGCACGGCCATCAGGCCGCCCAGCACAAACGTGGCGAAACAGATCTGCAGCACGGGCCAGGGGCCGGCAAAGGCGCCCGCCATGGCGATCAGCTTGACGTCGCCGGCGGCCATGCCGCGCAGCACGTACAGAGGTAAAAACAGGAAAAAGCCCGTGGCCATGCCGCCCAGCCACAGCGACGGCACGCTTTGCGGCCACAGCCACAAATGCAGGGCCAGCGCGGTGAGGATGCCGGACAACACCACACCATTCGGTATCTTGCGGCGGATCAAATCACTGACGGCGGCGGCCGTCACAAAACACAACAACAGCAGGTCGCACAAGGCAGTTGCAGGCATGGCATACCTCCCGAAAAAAAACCCGCTGCCGGCCGGCCAGCAGCGGGCACCCGCTTAGGGCGTCAACACCAGGTTCGACGAAATGTCGGTGAGGACGGCCAGCAAGTTGGTCTTGATCAGCAAGAAACCGGCCGTGATGGCGGTAGCCATCAAGGCCGCAATCAAGCCGTATTCGATTGCCGTAATGCCATCCTCATCCTTGACAAACTGCTGTACTGCCGACAGGAAGGTATGCATGACAAGCTCCCAAAAGTGAATCACAAGTCCCTGGCGCAATCGGGTGTGAAACATTGCCCATTCCTGCTAATATGTTTCCTGCCGTAAATTTCTGCGCCATTGCATTGACTATAAAGCGTCTACGTTTTGGCAAATTGACGCGCCACAAGTTTCCATATGGAAATTATCAAACCCTGTTGAAATGACGACTGGCGCAAACAAATGTTGCGATCAGGATTGAAAGTCTGCGTCAGGGCAAGTTTTTTGCAACGCGCTGCCCTAATCTCATGTATTTACATGAAATATTGCATACGTTAATTGCCTATTAGGCAAAAAGACATTATCCTGCTTAGCTCTTCTTTGGAAAGGCCTCTCGCCCGGCGGTACAGAGCGTCATGCCACCAAATAAATCTTGGCTTCTTGTAGACGGACGCGAACATGCTCTTGCTTGATGCAATGCTGCTATGACGACACTTGTGTGACTACTTTCCAGAGAACGACAATGGATTCCCTACTGAAACACATGGTGGATATGACCGGGCACCGCGACCACACGATGCTCGACATCTCCGTGATCTCGGCGGTCCAGGAACTCGCTTCCGCGTCGCAGACCCGTGTGCTGGCCCTGACCAGCGTGCGTGGCCAGGTGTTCGTGCGGTCGCGGGCCATCATCGTGGCGGGCAGCGTTGCCCGTATGGAAGACAATGCCGATCCTGCGCTGCCGGGTGAACCGCTGTCGGACTACCCGGCCCTGGCCGCCTGCATCGCGCGCCACGAGGCGAGCGCCGACACCCTGTGCGCCGACGGCCGCCACCTGCTGTGGCTGCCCATCTGGATCGGCGACCAGGTCACCACCTGCCTGGAAATCACCAACCCCACGCCCTACACGGGCGCCACCATCCAGGTGATCGGCGGCATCGTCAGCGTGTACCGCAATTTCCAGAACCTGCTCGACTACAGCGAACGCGATTCGCTCACCGGCTTGTTGAATCGCAAGACCTTCGACGACCAGCTGGCGAAAATCCTGCAAAGCCGCGGCGAACCGGAAGCGGAAAGGCCGCGTCCCGTCGAGGAAGAGCGGCGCCACCATACGGATACGGAACGGCAATGGCTGGCCGTGATCGACGTCGACCATTTTAAATTGGTCAACGATAAATTCGGCCACCTGTATGGCGATGAAGTGCTGATCCTGATCGCCAACCAGCTGCAATCGTCGTTCCGCTCGCAAGACCGCATCTTCCGCTTCGGCGGCGAGGAATTCGTCGTGCTGCTGCGCTCGATTACCCTGGAAAATGCGCAGAAAATCATCGACCGCTTCCGCACCAATGTCGAAGCGCACGACTTCCCGCAAGTGGGCCGAGTCACCGTCAGCGTGGGCTTCGTCAGCATCAACGCCTACGAAGCGCCCGTCATCATCCTCGGCCGCGCCGACCAGGCCTTGTATTACGCCAAGAGCCATGGCCGCAACCTGGCTTGCCACTATGACGAGCTGGTCGCCAAGGGCTTGCTTACCACTATCGCCTCGAACGATACGGCGGAATTTTTCTGATCACCTGAGAAAACGTCCATCGCGGCGTTGCAGGCGCTCGCCGTACTGGTCGTACTGTCTTCGCGCCTGCGCCTTGCCCTGAACGTTTTTCAGGCGCTCTCAGTCAAAAACAAAAAACCTGATCAGGCATCCGCGAGGGAGAGAAAGCGCATGGGATCGACCTGCCACCTGGCAGCCGACTCATGGCCGACGATCTTGTCGGCGCCGCCGAAGCCGAAGCCGCGCGACAGATCGACCGTTTCGGGCTTGATGTAGGTCTTGCTTTTCGTACTGAAAAACACGTTCACCTTCGGCGCCAGCAGATTGCTTTCGTGCGCCTCGACGACGACGGCCAGGCGGCCCGATTCCAGCATCACCATGGTGCCCACCGGATAGATGCCCACGCAGCGCATGAAATCCTGCGCAAACACGGGGTTGAAGTGGAATTTGCTCCATTCATAGATCTTGCGCAGGGCTTCGGCGGCCGCAATGCCCTTGTGGTAGCTGCGGTCCGACGTCAGCGCGTCATACACATCGACGATGGCGGCCATCTGCGCCAGCTCGCTGATGGCGTCGCCGGCCAGCTGGTCCGGGTAGCCGCTGCCGTCGCGCCGCTCATGGTGATGCAGGGCGATGTCGAGGGGAATGGCGCCCAGCTCGGGCGACTGGCGCAGGATGTCGTAGCCGTCGCGCGGATGGCGCTTGATCAGGGCGAATTCTTCCGGCGTCAATGGACCGGGCTTGTTCAGGACGCTGTCGGGCACCAGGGCCTTGCCCGTGTCGTGCAGCAAGCCGCCGAGGCCGGCCTGGTGCGTGGTGGCCGCATCGATGCCGCGCGAGCGGCAAAACGCCACCAGCAGCGCGCACACGCTGACGGAATGCAAAAAGGTGTAATCATCCTTGGTCTTGATGCGCAGCAAGCCGACGAGGGCGCCGGGATTGCGCAGGATCGATTCGGTAATATCTTGCACCGTGTGCTGCACACGGTCGAGCTCGACGGCCTTGCCCAGGCGCACATCGGCCATCACCGTGCGCACCAGGCTCGCTGCCTGCCGGCGCACCTGCGTGGCGCGGGCCAGTTCCATGCCCAGCGACACGCGCGTGACCACTGGCGGCGCTGCCGCGGCGATCTGCACCAGTTCGCGCTCGGTCTCGGCGCGCGCCTGCGCCACGGTGGGCGCATCCTGCACGTCGAGGCCCTTGCCGCTGTCGATCACCACGTCGTGGATGCCGGCCTGCACGATCTTGCGGATTTCCTCGTCGCTGCGCAACAGGAAACGGTTGCGCACGAAGGGATGCGTCATCCAGTCGCAGCTGAGGTCATGAATGTACATGCCCACTTTTAATTGAGACGAATCAACTTTCTTGAGCATGCTGTCATCCCACAAATACGCGTCTGGAGCACCGAAGGGGCTAGAATGAGTATAACAAAATTGTTATTCTGCTGGCCGCGTTCGGCGCCGCGGCGCAATTTTTCCGATCACCGTACCGCTTCTGGAACCCATGGAACTGCGCCAATTACGCTACTTTGTTGCCATCGTCGACCACGGCTCGCTGTCGCGCGCGGCCCTGGTCCTGCACGTGGCGCAGCCGGCCCTGACGCAGCAGCTGCGCCAGCTGGAAGAGGAACTGGGGGTGCAGCTGCTGCACCGCTCGGCCCAGGGCGTGCTCAGCACGGACGCGGGCAAGGTATTCTACGAACATGCGCAGGCGATCCTGAAACAGGTGGCCGACGCACGCTCGGCCGTCACGCAAAGCGCCACGCGGCCGTCCGGCAATGTCACCCTGGGCTTGCCGCACAGCATCTCCGGCGCCCTGGCCCTGCCCCTGCTGCTGGCCGCGCGCGAACGCTATCCCGAGATCACCCTGCAACTGACGGAAGAAATCACGGGCAACCTCAATGAACAGCTCAAATCGGGCCGCATCAACCTGGCCGTGCTGTTCGACGATGGCCAGCTGACGCCGTTTTCCTGCTGCCCGCTGGTGGAAGAAGAGATGCGTTTTATCTGCCGCAGCGATTCGCCGTTCGCGCCCGCCGGCCTTGCCGTGTCGTTCCAGCAAGCCTTGAGCGCCACCCTGATCCTGCCTGGCCTGCAGCACGGCGTGCGCCCCCGCATCGACAGCCGCGCCCGCGAACTGGGCCTGGAGACGGCGAACGTGATCGAGATCAACTCCATCGCCATCCTGAAATCGGCCATCCTGGCCGGCATGGGCGCCACCATCCTGCCCGCCGCACCGCTGCTGGCCGAACTCGACAGCGGCGCCATGCGCAGCTACGCCATCCACAGCCCCGTACTGTCGCGCACGGTGGCCCTGTGCGCCTCGAAGAACATCCCCCTCACCAATGCGGGCAACGCCGTGAAGCACCTCGTGCTGCAAGTGGCCGCCGAGCTGTGCGGCAGCGGGCGCTGGGTGGGGGCGCACGTGCTCTCGCCCACGGCATAAGTATTTCTTATACCCCCATCGCCAAAGCGTATTTGCCCCCACTCCTGACTCGTTCTACACTGACCACATTAATTATTTTAAATTTAAAATAGTTATGTGCCGCCCACACGCGGCCGTCCCGTCTGCACAGTGCGCGCCTTACCGGGCGCGTCCCTTGTACAGCCGTCATCTGAAACACCCTTTTGGAGACAGCCATGTCCGTGACCACGGAAAACGGCTCCGCAGCGTTCGCTAGAAACGCCGGTGCCGCGCCATCTACACCTCTTGAGCCTTCCCGCTTGACCACCGTCAGCCTCGACGACAAATACACGGCCACTTCCGGCGCCATCTTCTTGTCCGGCATCCAGGCCCTCGTGCGCCTGCCCATGATGCAGCGCCTGCGCGACCAGGCCGCGGGCCTGAACACGGCCGGCTTCATTTCCGGCTACCGCGGCTCGCCCCTGGGCGGCCTCGATGAAAACCTGTGGAAAGCCAAGAAACAGCTGGAAGCGCACCACGTGCAGTTCGTGCCCGGCGTCAACGAAGACTTGGCGGCCACGGCCGTCTGGGGTTCGCAGCAGGTCGACCTGATCGGCCCGGCCAAGTACGACGGCGTGTTCGCCATGTGGTACGGCAAGGGCCCGGGCGTGGACCGCTGCGGCGACGTCTTCAAGCACATGAACCATGCGGGAACCTCGAAACTGGGCGGCGTGCTGCTGGTAGCCGGCGACGACCATGGCGCGTATTCGTCGACCCTGCCGCACCAGTCCGACCATCTGTTCTCCGCCTCGATGATCCCCGTCCTGTATCCATGCAATGTGCAGGAATACCTGGACCTGGGCATCCACGGCTGGGCCATGTCGCGCTTTTCCGGCTGCACGGTAGCCTTCAAGGCCCTGGCCGACACGGTCGAATCGTCGGCTTCCATCGACGCCGATCCGTTCCGCGTGGAAGTGAAAATTCCGCAAGACTTCGTCATGCCCGAAGGCGGCCTGAACGCGCGCCTGTCGAGCATCCCGCTGGGCCAGCAGGCGCGCAACCAGGAAGCGCTGATGCAGGACTACAAGATCTATGCGGCCCTGGCCTACGCGCGCGAAAACAAGCTCAACCACACCACCATCGACAGCCCGAACGCCAAGCTGGGCATCATTGCCTCCGGCAAATCGTATCTGGACGTGCTGGAAGCGCTGGAAGAGCTGGGCATCGACGAGCAGATGGCGGCCGATGTCGGCATGCGGCTGTTCAAGGTGGCCATGCCGTGGCCGCTGGAGCCGGACAGCGTGCGTGAGTTTGCGCAAGGTCTCGATGAAATTCTCGTGGTAGAAGAGAAGCGTCAGATCGTCGAATACCAGCTCAAGGAACAGCTGTACAACTGGCGCGACGACGTGCGTCCGCGCGTGATCGGCAAGTTCGACGAAAAAGGCGAATGGGTGGCGCCGCGCGGCGAATGGCTGCTGACCTCGAAGGCCGACTTTTCCGTCTCGCAAGTGGCGCGTGTCATCGCCAGCCGCATCGCGCGCCTGATTTCCGACCCCGTCACCTGCGACCTGATCAAGGCGAGATTAAGTTTCCTCGACGCCAAGGATGCGGTATTGAAAAAGGCCGTGAATACGCCTTTCCGCCCCGCGTTCTACTGCTCCGGCTGCCCGCACAACACGTCGACCAAGGTGCCCGACGGCAGCCTGGCGCTGGCCGGCATCGGCTGCCACGTGATGGCGACCTCGATCTATCCGGAAATGAACAAGCTGACCACGCACATGGGCGGTGAAGGCGCGCCGTGGATCGGGCAAGCCGCATTTTCCGAATTGCCGCACGTGTTCCAGAACCTCGGTGACGGCACCTACTTTCATTCGGGCTACCTGGCCATCCGCGCCGCCCAGGCGGCCAAGGTCAACATCACCTATAAAATCCTGTACAACGACGCCGTCGCCATGACGGGCGGCCAGCCCGTGGACGGCTTGATTACCGTACCGATGATGGCGCAGCAGGTGGCGGCCGAAGGCATCGCCCGCATCGCCCTGGTCACGGAAGATTTATCACGCTACAGCGACCGCAGCAACCTGCCCGCCCACCTGACCTTGCACGACCGCAAGGACATGGATGCCGTGCAGCGCGAATTGCGCGAGGTACAAGGCGTGTCCGTGCTGATCTACGACCAGACTTGCGCCGCCGAGAAGCGCCGGCGCAGGAAAAAAGGCGAGTATCCCGATTTGCCGAAACGCATGGTCATCAACGACGCCGTCTGCGAAGGCTGCGGCGACTGCGGCGTGCAATCGAACTGCGTGTCGATCCTGCCGAAAGAGACGGAATTTGGCCGCAAGCGCACCATCGACCAATCCTCGTGCAACAAGGATTACTCGTGCGCCAAGGGTTTCTGCCCCAGCTTCGTCACCGTCGAAGGCGGCAGCCTGAAAAAAACCAAGACGGGAGCGAGTAAAGCGGGCGAGACGGACAACTTCGGCCCGCTGCCGGAACCCCAATTGCCTGCCTGCGACGCGCCGTACAACATCCTCATCAACGGCATCGGCGGCACGGGCGTCATCACCGTGGGCGCGCTGATGGGCATGGCGGCCCACCTGGAAGGCAAGGGCGCGTCCGTGCTGGACATGACGGGCATGTCGCAAAAGAACGGTTCCGTCACCTCGCACGTGAAGATCGCCAAGTCCCCCGCGCACATCCGCGCCCAGCGCATCGCCACGGGCGAAGCGGACCTGATTCTGGGCTGCGACATGCTGACGGCCGGCGCGCAGGATGCCGTGTCGAAAATGCGCCCGGGTAGAAGCCTGGCCGTCGTCAACCTGCACGAACAGCCGCCGGGCACGTTTGCGCAAAATGCCGACTGGCAATATCCAACGGCGGAAGTGCGCCAGCTGATCGAAGAATCCGTGGGCGGCGCGGATGCTGCCGACTTTATCGACGCCACAAAACTGGCTACCGCGCTGATGGGCGACTCGATCGCCGCCAACCTGTTCATGCTCGGCTACGCCTGGCAAAAGGGCCGCATCCCCCTGACGCAAGCGGCCCTGCTGCGCGCCATTGAACTCAATGGCGTCGGCATCGAATCGAACAAGAAAAGCTTTTTGTGGGGCCGCCGCGCCGCCGTCGACGTGCGCAAGGTGACCCAAATCGCCACGCCGTCGCAAGCGATCATCGTGCAAATGCCGCAAAGCCTGGATAGCCTGGTGAAAAAGCGCGTGGAATTCCTCACCGCGTACCAGAACGCCGCGTATGCGGATGGTTACTTGACCCTGGTCAAACAGGTACGCGACCGCGAGAATGCCCTGGGACTGGGCCAGAAGCTGTCGACGGCTGTCGCCAAGAGCTATTTCAAGTTGCTCGCCTACAAGGACGAGTATGAAGTGGCGCGTTTGTACACGGATGGCCGTTTCGTGGAGCAATTGCAGCAGCAGTTCGAAGGCAACTTCTCCGTGAAATTCAACCTGGCGCCGCCGCTGTTCGCCAAGAAAGATGCAAAAGGGCATCTGGTGAAAGCGGAGTTCGGTTCCTGGATGTGGCGCGCCTTCAAGCTGCTGGCCAAAGCAAAAGGCTTGCGCGGCGGCACCTTCGACATCTTCGGTTATACGGCCGAGCGCAAGATGGAACGCGCGCTGATCGTCGAGTACCGCGAACTGCTGGCCGGCATGCTGGTGAACCTGACAGCGGACAATATTGCCACCTGCGTGGAACTGGCGACCCTGCCCGAGAAAATCCGCGGCTTCGGCCACGTCAAGGAAGCGGCCGTCGATACTTACCGCAAGGACAAGGCGAGGTTGCTGGCAAAGCTGGCTGATGGGAGCAAGCACGCAGCCTAGGTAACTCTGGAATACAACGCTGCCAGGTGGCTTGCCTGGCAGCGTTTAATTCACTATCCTGATCCTGCCATTTATTTCACTCGCTTTATCACACCAGAAAAACGACAGACGCAAAATAACCATAAAAATCAGCCACTTACAATCACATGGCAAAACATTGGGTCGTCCAGGCAATAGCGCTGCTTAAGTCCAGTCGGGATCCCGTGCCCCATGAGATCAATGAACTGGACTGGAAACTATCGTTGTCCGGCAACAAAGAGCGCTTAATCGAACATCTGATCGCCTTCTCCAATTGTCCGCACGGCGGCTATATGGTCTATGGCATCGCAGACGCTGGAGCTGCGCTGATGGGAGTTGAGCAAACTCAAGTTGAAGAAACCATTTTGCAGTTGACCAATCTGGGCCGCGATGCAGTTGAGCCGCCTCTTATCCTCGACCATGCAGTAGTCGAATACGACACCGTTCCTTTATTATTCGTTTATATCCGTGAACAAGCAGACAAGCCCGCACATCGCAGGGGCAAGAGTATTGAAGAAACATGGATAAGATCGGGTGGCACAAGTCGTAAAGCATCTCGATCGGAAGTTGGTGCACTCATGCTCAACAGCCATGCTCCCCGCTGGGAGGAACTACGAACGACACCCCTGCTTTCTGCCGATGAAGTCATCGAACATCTCGATCTGGCGACCATTTCCAAACTCTTGCAACGCCCTCTTCCTGACGACAGCTTTGAGCTGATGCGCTGGCTGGAGGAGGAAAATATGGTCATTCCCGATGGCAGCGGCTACTACATTACGCATTTCGGTGGTATCTCAGCAGCGCGTGAGTTGGAGCACTTCACGCACCTCAGTCGTAAACGTATTCGCGTCATCCGTTATAGCGGCACCAACAAAGTCGATACAATTGATGAAGTTCGCGGCAACAAAGGCTATGCAGTGGGTTTCGAAGGCTTGATCGGCTATCTACTGCGCGTCCTGCCACATTCGGAAGTGATCCAGCAATCCCTGCGTGAGCAAGTTAGCCTCTATCCTGAAATTGCGCTACGCGAATTAATCGCGAATGCCTTGATCCACCAGGATTTCAACGTCACAGGCGCTGGCCCTACTATAGAAATCTACGACGACCGCATCACCTTCACCAATCCGGGGACACTGCTTCCAAGCAAGCGCCTTGACCGTCTGATCGGTACGACACCAGAGTCACGCAATGAATTGCTGGCATCCAAATTTCGGCAATATCGGATCTGTGAAGAAAGGGGTACGGGATTCCAAAAAGTGGTCTCGGCCGTCGAGTTATTCGGCATGCCGCCCGTCCTCTTCACGCCACTGGAAAATGGTTTCCAAGTCACCTTGTACGCGCCAAGGCAGTTCGCCGACATGGCGCAGGTCGAGCGCGTGGAAGCTTGCTATCAACATGCCGTTTTGCAGTATTTTTCCAGCCAGACATTGACCAATACCACCTTGCGTACCCGCTTCAAGGTCAGCGAGCGCCAGCGCAATCAAATCACCAACTTGATTGCCGATGCTGTCGCAGCGGGACGCATCAAGCGCAAGGACAGCACCAGCGGCAATAAATTCGCGGAATACGTCCCATACTGGGCATGAACTGATGTCAATCCGCGCAGCGCCCCACCGTCGCCCCCGGCAACAGCACCGGTTGCCAGATTTCCTGCAGCCGTTCCGGCGGCGTGCCGGCCAGCAGCGATTGCAGCATTTCCACCATCTTGGCGCCGGCGCGGCGCAGGTCGGGCTGGTCGATGGTGGTGACGTTGATGCCGATCAAAGTGTCTTCCACATTGCCCCAGACAATGACGGAGATTTCCTTGCCGATTTCGATACCCGCATCCATCAGCGCGCGCACCACGCCCACGCCGGACAGGTGGTTGTCGACGATGACGGCCGTCGGACGGGGCGAGCAAGCCAGCAATTGCTGCATGGCCTGGTAGCCGCTGCGGCGGTCGAAAGTATTATCGAGCAGATAGGCGGGATCCAGCGGCAAGCCCGCCTGCGCCATGCAGCGGATAAAGCTTTCCTTGCGCTCATAAGCAAAATGCAGCTCCAGCGGCGCGCTCAGCAGGGCGATACGCTGGTGGCCATGCGCCGCCAGGAAGGACACGGCCAGGTCGATGCCCGTGTCGTTGTCGTAGTCAAAATACGCGTACGGCGCGTCGATGCGCGTGCGGCCGTTCGCGACAAACGGAAAGCCGACCTTCGTCAAATACGCGATGCGTTCGTCGACCACCTTGGTGCGGCCCACCACGAGGCCATCGACCTGGCGCCCGCGCACCATGTTTTCATATGACGGCTGTTCGTTCTGCGGCGACACGGGCGCGATGATCAGGCTCATCTTCGACGCTTCGACGGCATCCGACATGCCATTCACGACGGAAAGAAAGACGCTGTCGCCCAGGTCGCTGGGCAGCAGCGGATAGATCATGCCGAGCACGTTGGTGCGGCCGACGGCCAGGCTGCGCGCCAGCGGATTGGGCCGGTAGCCGACTTTCTTGGCGGCGGCCAGGACGATTTCACGGGTGCGGGAATTGACTTCCGGATAGCCGTTCAACGCCCTGCTGACTGTCGTTTTCGACATGCCGAGGGCAATTGCGAGGCTCTTGAGATTCATGTTAACTACCTGTCTGTATGGCAAAAGAAACCAACTCTGACCGTCCATTATAGCCCAGAGCGCCAAACAGGCCGCGCATTCGCGTGCGCATACATGGTAGAAAAACAACAACATATTGACTATTTAAAAAGCAACGTTTTATAGGCGACCACGTTTAACAACTGTGCGGCCTGGCCTCGGCAATGCCAGACAAACAAGGACTGAAAGCCACAGCGGGTACTCACTTTGGCAAATGTCTGGCCAGTTTCGGCATGCCGCTTCGGCAAGGCAAAGCGCGCACGATAAAATTATCAAGAAAACATAATTCACTGGAACTGTGCGAGAATTTGTCCTACTCTTGATTCAGGTAAAGATTACCTGCGGACACGTCGCGCTCCCCGGCCTGACTTCCCTCTCCTGCGCAAGCCTGGATATTCTTTCAAAGGTGAACAATGTGGTCACGCTAACATCCGTCAACAACTTGCAAGCCTCGCTGGCCACGGCGCAGCGCCGGGTCGAGCAAGGCCAGAACCAGGTACGGCGCGACAGCGAACAGCTGGCGCAAAGCCGCCAGCTGCTGGCGCGGGAACAGGAATCGCTGAGCCAGACGCAACGCAGCAGCCAGCAAGTGCAGGCCGATGCCCCCGCCGCCGTGAAGGCACCGCAGCTGGACCAGGCGATCAAGGTAGCCGTGCCGCAGCAAGCCATCCCGGCCGCGCCGAAAAGCACGCCCCAGCTGAACGGCTATGGCCAGACGCTGGGCCGCCTGATCGACGTGACGGCGTAACGGCGTAAATTACCGCAGCATTTCCTCTTCCAGCATTGGCAGCCACCATGTAGTCCCCTGCTTCGGCTGCGCCAGGTCAACCGCCTCGCCCATCTGCGGCGTGGCCAGGTTCACGCCCCGCTTGGCCGCCAGTCCCGCAATGCGGTCGAACGGCTCATGCCAGGCGTGCAGCCCCAGGTCAAAGGTGCCGTTATGCACGGGCATCAGCCACTTGCCGCGCAAGTCCAGGTGGGCTTGCAAGGTTTCCTCGGGCTGCATGTGCACGTCCGGCCACAGCTTGTCGTAGGCGCCCGTTTCGATCATGGTCACGTCGAACGGGCCGTATTTGTCGCCGATCTGCTTGAAACCGTCGAAATAGCCGGAATCGCCGCTGAAAAACACGCGCACCCCGGGCGCGTCGATGACCCACGAGGCCCACAGGGTTTGATTACCGTCAAACAAGCCGCGTCCCGAGAAATGCTGCGACGGCGTCGCGACGAGTTTCACGCCGGCTATCGTCGTCCCCTGCCACCAGTCGAATTGCTGCACCTTGGCGGCCGGCACGCCCCAGGACACCAGGGTGTCGCCCACGCCCAGCGGCGCAATAAAATGTTCGGTCTTGGCCGCCAGTTGCAGCACGGCAGCATGGTCGAGGTGGTCATAATGGTCGTGCGACAGGATGACGGCCTTGATCGGCGGCAAGTCGGCGATGCTGATGGGCGGCTGGTGAAAGCGCTTCGGGCCGGCCCATTGCACGGGCGAGGCGCGCTCGGAAAACACGGGATCGGTGAGGAAGAATGCGTTGTTCAGTTTCAGCAGCAGGGTCGAATGGCCGAGGCGAAACAGGCTGTTGTCGGGCGCGGCCAGCAGTTGCGCCCGGGTCAGGGCTTGCACGGGCACGGCAGCGGCCGGCACGGTGCTGTCGGGCTTATCGAAGAGAAACGTCCACATCAGCTTGAGCGTTGCCGCCGTGCCCAGCTTGTGCATCTGCACGGGATTGCGGAACTTGCCGTCGAGGCGTTGCGGTGATTCGGTGGGCGCGACGGGCGCGGCGCGCAAGGTGCAAGAACTCATGATGATCAGAACTCCCAAGAATAAGATGCGGTACATATGCAGCCCGGTCAATAAAATACAAGGATTAAATTACACTACACAGTGTAGTTCCTATTTCTGGCAAAGTAAACCAAGAGGTGTAAAATATTGTTTTCAAAGGAGATTTTCAGCCATGGCCGCACCGCAACGCCTCACCGACCGCAAGCGCGTCGCCATCGTCGATGCCGCCATCGCCGAGTTCCGCGAGCACGGTTTTGATGCGACCAGCATGGACAGGATCGCCGCCACGGCCGCCGTGTCCAAGCGCACCGTGTACAACCATTTCCCCAGCAAGGACGAGCTGTTCGCGGAAATCCTGCAGCGCATGTGGGAAAGCAGCATGGCCCAGCCTGCCGTGCCCTATGTGGCCAACCAGCCGCTGCGGCCGCAAGTGCTGGCCCTGGTCGAGCAAAAGATGGCCTTGCTGTGCGACGCGGCATTCATCGACCTGGCGCGCGTGATCTTTGGCGAAACCATCCACTCGCCCGAGCGCGCGCAAGCGATGGTGGCGCGCCTGAATGAAAAGGAAACGGGCTTGAATATCTGGATCCGCGCGGCGCAGCAAGACGGGCGCATCAAGGCGGGCGAGACGCTGGAAGTGGGGCACCTGCTGATGGCTCCACTGAAGACCTTTGCCTTCTGGCCGCAGATCACCCTCGGTGAGCCTCTGCTGGGCCCGGCACGCCGGCGCGAAGTGACGGAACTGGCCGTCGATATCTTCCTGTGCTATTACGGCGTGGCAAAACAGACGGCATAGACGGGCGGCAAGTGGGCGGAGATGGTCTGCCAATGTTCGCCCTCGTCACCCGAATACCAGGCGCCGCCCGTCGTCGACGCCATCACTAAACTGCGCCCGTCGTCGGCCAGCGCCAGCCCGTGGCGGTACACGAGGTCGTAGCAATGCCGCTGCGGCAATCCCTCGCGCAACACCTGGAACGTTTTGCCGCCGTCGCGCGTGCGCGTCACGGCCAGCGCACCATCGATGGGTATGCGCAGCACGTCCGCCTGCGCGGGCACGAACCAGGCCGTGTCGCCATCGCGCGGATGCACGGCCACGGCAAAGCCGAAATGCGACAGCGGCGCCGTGGTGACTTCCTGCCAGTGCCAGCCCGCGTCTTGCGAGCGCCAGATGCCGTTATGGTGCTGGCACCACAGCGCGTCCGGCGTGCCGGCGCTGCGCACGATGCGGTGCGGGTCTTGCACGGCTTCGTTTTCATCGAGTTCGGGCGGCATGTAGTCGGCCCGCATGCCCGTCGCGCTCAAGGCCCAGCTGGCGCCGCCATCGCGCGTTTGCCATACGCCGCCGCAGGACACGCCCACCAGCACGGTATTGCTGTCGCGCGGATCGACGCAGATGCTGTGGATGCCGGGCACGTCATAGCCGCCGCCAAACCATTGCGCCCGCTGCGGCACATTCCACAACGAGTCCACCAGCTGCCAGCTGTCGCCGCGGTCGCTTGAGCGGAACAGGCCGCCAGGCAGGGTGCCCGCCCACAGCACGCCGGGCTGGTCCGCGCCGCCGGCCGCCAGCGACCAGATCTGCCGCACCGTCCAGTCCACGGTATCGCTGCTGCCCTCGGGCTTGGCGGGATAGGCGGGCACGGCGACTTCTTGCCAGGCGCTGGAGCCCGCATCGCGGCGGTGCAGCTTGGCGCCGAAGTGCCCCAGGTTCAGAGCCGCGTACAGGGCGCCGTCGCGGCCATCGTGCAACAGCATGGAGACGGGGTCGCCGGCAAACTGCACCAGCGCCAGCTGCCAGGCGCCGGCCGCATCGACATCGAACTGGAACAGCCCCTTGCGGGTGCCGAGATACGCGCGTTGCGCCCTGCCTGGTCCCATGATTAACCTCCGGAAAGTGCCTGCAAGATATACACCTGGCTGTCGGGCCGCAATAGGTCGTCCAGCACGCGCCGCTCGCGGCAACGGGCGCCATCGATGAAGATCACCACGTTCGGACGCAAGGCGCCCTGCTCGTCGAGCACGTAGCCGCGCAGGCGCGGCTGCTGGGCAAAGACGCTATCGAGGGCGGCGCGCAGGCATGGCGCCGCCACGTCCACCGTGGGGACGTCGAGGAAACGCGCCAGTTGTTGCGTAAAATGCAAGTTCGCCATAGTGCCTTTGACGTCGTCGGCCTGGACTCATTCTAGTCCGCTTTACGGCCAATACAATTAAAATAGCGGCAAGCACACAAGGAGGCCAGGCATGACGATTACCCCGGAAGAACTAGCGGTGCTGATGCAGGAAGTGGAAGTGGCCGACCCGATCGACTTTGCCGACCTGCCCTTCGACGATCAGGAATTGCGCGGCCTGATCGCCAATCACCTGTGCGAGATGGCCGACGCGATGGAAAGTTTCAGCCCGGAAGACCGCAACCTGGCCCTGCTGGCCGTGGCGGCCAAGCTGGTGCTGGAAAACCTGGTCTTGCACGTGCAGCTGCTGCGCCGCCACGGCTTGCCCGTCAGCGACGGCGTGGAAGCGCTGCTGCAGCGCCTCAAGGGCGGCAAGCCAACGTGAGTCAGGTGCCCGTGCGCACGGCGCGCGCCTGGATGGTGACATCGCTGTCCGCCACGGCCACGCAGGGCAGGATATAGCCGTCGAGCCGTTCATCGGGACTGATGCCGGGCCAGTCCACCGTGTAGCGCACCTTTCCTTCGGGCATGTGACAGAGGCAGGTGCGGCACGTGCCGTTGCGGCAGGAACTGAGCAGGCGGATGCCGGCCAGCTCGGCGGCGGCCAGCACGGTGGTGCCCGCTTCGGCCGGGAATTGCCCGCCTTGCGGGACGATGGTAACGATAAAGGTGGTCAGGGGCGCGCTCATGCGCCCAGTTTAACAGTCCGCCAGGGTGGTCCAACTACCGCCCTGCGCATGGCTGCGCAGCACGGCTTCGGCAAAGGCCAGGCCCGCCACGCCATCGGCCACCGTCGGCAACCAGCTGGCTTCGGTGGGCACGGGCAAGCCCGCCTGCAGGGTGCGGATGGCCAGGGCCGCATCCAGGTACAGCTGGGCAAACGCTTCCAGATACCCTTCCGGATGGCCGGCCGGCACGCGCGTGGCGTGGCGCGCGGCGGCGCTGTCGACCCGGCCCGGGCGCAGCAACTGGCGGTTGCCGCCCTGCGGAGTGAACCATAACGCGTTCGGTTGTTCCTGGTCAAAGTCCAGCTGCGCCTTGCTGCCGAACAAACGCAAACGCACCGTGTTTTCGCAACCGGTCGCCACCTGGCTGGCCCACAGGGTGCCTTTGGCACCGTTGGCGTAGCGCAGCATCACCTGCACGTGGTCGTCCAGGGTGCGGTGCGGAACAAAGGTGGACAATTCCGCCAGCACGGCATGCGGCGTCAGGCCGCTGACGAATTGCGCCAGGTGATACGCGTGCAAGCCCACGTCGAGCAGGGTGCCGCCCGGGCCTGCTTTCAGCGGGTCGTTATGCCAGTTGCCCTCGCTCATGCCGCCCGCGTGTATCGCGTCGGCCAGCCAATCCTGCGAATATTCGACTTGCACGAGGCGCAGCTCGCCGATTTCGCCCGCCTCGACCATCGCTTTCGCATGGCGCAGCAGCGGATAACCGCTGTAGGTATGCGTGAGCGCAAACAGCAGGTTTTTCTGCTTGGCCAGCGCGGCCAGCGCCTGCCCTTCCGCCAGCGAGATGCCCAGCGGCTTGTCGCAGATCACATGGATGCCCGCTTCCAGGAACGCCGTGGCGACGGGCGCATGTAAATGATTCGGCGTGACGATGGCCACGGCTTCGATGCCGTCCGGGCGCTGGCTTTCCGCCTGCGCCATGGCGCGGTAATCGCTGTAGCAGCGCTCCGGAGAAAGATGCAGCGCGATGCCGCTGTCGCGCGCGCGCTGCGGGTCGGACGACAGGGCGCCCGCCACCAGTTCATACTGGTCGTCGATCCGCGCCGCGATGCGGTGCACGGCGCCGATGAACGCGCCCTGCCCGCCCCCTACCATGCCCAGCCGTAAGCGTCGCTGCATATCGTTTCCTTATTTCAAGCCAAGCAAGTGATGGATTTGATCCTGGTCAACAGCACTGCCCGCGAAATCGTCGAACGCGTGCTGCGCCACGTGGATGATGTGTTCGCGGATGAAACGCGCCCCTTCGGCCGCGCCGTCCTCCGGGTGTTTCAGACAGCATTCCCATTCCAGCACGGCCCAGCCCGGGAAGTCGTACTGCGCCATCTTCGAGAAAATCGCCTTGAAGTCGATCTGCCCGTCACCGAGCGAGCGGAAGCGCCCGGCCCGGTCTTGCCAGTCGCCGTAGCCGCCATACACGCCCTGGCGCCCGTTGGGACGGAATTCCGCATCTTTTACATGGAAAGCCTTGATGCGCGCATGATAAATGTCAATGAACGCCAGGTAATCGAGCTGCTGCAGCACGAAGTGGCTGGGGTCGTACAAAATGGACGCGCGCGGGTGGTCATGGACGGCGGCCAGGAAGCGCTCGAACGTCACGCCATCGTGCAAATCCTCGCCCGGATGCAGTTCATAGCAGAGATCCACGCCGGCAGAGTCAAACGCATCGAGGATGGGCAGCCAGCGTTTCGCCAGCTCGGCAAATGCCGTTTCCACCAGCCCGGCCGGGCGCTGCGGCCACGGGTACAGATACGGCCAGGCCAGCGCGCCGGAAAACGTCACGTGGGCCGTCAAGCCCAGGCGCCGCGAGGCGGTGGCCGCCCACAGCAGCTGCTGCGTGGCCCAGGCCGTGCGCGCAGCAGGATCGCCGCGCACCTGTTCTGGCGCAAAGCCGTCGAACAGCGCGTCGTAGGCCGGATGCACGGCGATCAGCTGGCCCTGCAAATGCGTCGACAATTCCGTCACCTGCAAGCCGTGGCGCGCCAGCAAGGCGACCACGTCGTCGCAGTACTGCTGGCTGCTGGCTGCTTGTTCCAGATCAAACAGGCGCGGCGCCGTCGGCAGCTGCAAGCCCTTGTAGCCCAGGCCGGCCGCCCATTGCGCCAGGTGCTCGAGCGAGTCGAACGGCGGCTCGTCGCCGAGAAACTGGGCCAGGAAGATGGCCGGGCCCTGGATGGTTTTCATGGAAATTCCTTAAAATCAAATTGGAAGGTCGGTCCCTGCGGGATCGGAATGCGTCCCATTGGGACGCATTCCCCCTTCAGGTACGACCCCAGCCCTCGTCTTGGGGTGTAATTAAAAAGGCGAGTTCGGAAAGTAAAACTGCTTGGCGTTCTCGCGCGTGATCAGCACCGAGGGGATGATCGTGTTGGCCGGCAATTTATCACCTTTCAGGCGCGCTTCCGTCGTCAGCTTGATGGCGTCGTACATGAACTTCGGCGAGTACGACACGTCGGCCACGATCAGCGGGTCGGAACCGTCCATGATCTTTTTCACCGCGCCCTTCGCGCCCGCGCCGCCGAACACTTGCTTGATGTCCGTGCGCTTGGCTTGCGCGATGGCCTTCTGCACGCCGATGGCCATGTCGTCATCGGCGGCCCAGACGGCGTCGATGTGCTTGAAGCGGGTCAGGTAATCCTGCATGACCTTGAAGGCATCGTCGCGGTTCCAGTTGCCGTACTTGGCATCCAGGACCTTGATGTCGGGATGGCCCTTCATCACGGCAGAAAACGCGTCAAAGCGCTCGTTGTCCAAGGTGGTCGGCATGCCGCGCAGCACGACGATATTGCCCTTGCCATTCAAACTTTTCGCCAGGTATTCGGCTGGCAGCTTGCCGAAGGCCGTGTTGTCGCCGGCGATGTACGCATCCTGCGACTGCGTGTTCGTCAAGCCGCGATCCACCACGGTCACGTACACACCCTTGTTTTTCACTTGCGCCACGGGCTGCGTCAGCGAGGCCGACTCGATGGGGAAGATCACCAGGGTGTTGATCTTGTTCACCGTCAACATATCCTGCAGCTGGTTCGCCTGTTCGGGCGCCGTGGCGGCCGTCTTGACGATGATTTTCAGCCCCGGATGGGCCTTCTCGAGTTCCGCCTTAGCCTGGTTCGCCCACCACACGATGCCCGAGGTAAAACTGTGCGTGGCCGTGGGGATGGCCACGCCGACAACCAACTTATCAGCCGCCTGCGCACTCGGCAGCGCCCACGCCTGCATCACCAGCACTGCCATCCCTGCTACCCCTGCTACCCGTCTAAAGCTCTTCATGCTGCTCTCCTCCAAGGTTGTGGGCGCCCGGTGGCCGCCCTTTCAGAACGCCGCTCTTGTTTTATTTGCGGCCTCGCTGCAGGAAGGCGACGGCAATGATCACCACGCCTTGCACTGCGGCATTCAGGTAGACACTGATGATGCTGGTCAAATTCAGGATGTTGCTGATCACGGATAATAAAATCGCGCCGATCACGGTGCCGACGATGCGCCCCTCGCCGCCCTTCAGGGCCGTGCCGCCGACGACGACGGCGGCGATGGCTTCGAGTTCCCACAGCAAGCCCGTCGTCGGCGTGGCCGAACCCAGGCGCGGCACGTACAGCACGGTGGCGATGCCCACGCACACGCCCAGCAGCATGTAGGTGGCAATCTTGACCTTGTCGACATTGATGGCCGCATAGCGCGCCACTTGCTCGTTGGAACCAATCGCCTGCACGTGGCGGCCAAAGGTCGTGCGGTTGAGGATGACGGCGCCGGCGGCGGCAACGATCAGGAAAATCCAGATCGGGATGGGCGCGCCCAGCACGCTCGTGTAGTAGACGGGGCTGTACAGCTCGGACAGGGTGGCGTCCAGGGTCAGCGCGCCGCCGTCGGCCAGATACGTCAGCACGGCGCGGAAGATGCCCAGGGTGCCCAGGGTGACGATGAACGGTTCGATATTGCCCTTACTGATCAACAAGCCGTGCATCAGGCCGAAGCCGGCGCCCAAGACCAGGGCCATGGCGATGCCCAGCACCAGCATGGTGATCGGCGCCAGGTTGCCCCCCGCGCCTTGCGCCAGCGCATTCATGAAATAGATCATGCAGCCGGCGATCAGGGCCGCCATCGAGCCGACCGACAGATCGATGCCGCCGGAAATGATGACGAAGGTCATGCCCACCGCGATGATGCCGATGAAGGCCGTGCGCGTGAGCACGTTCATCAGGTTATCGAGGGTGGCGAAGTCGCCGTTGAGCAAGGTGCCCGCGATGCACAGAGCTAACAAGCCCAGCACGGGGCCAAAGCCCTTGATGCGCGCGCCGAATCGGGAGATTGGAGATACGGTGGTGTCAGTGCGTGCCGGTTGCATGGGCAATCAACTCCTCTTCGGTCAGGTGGTCAGCAGACAGGGTGGCTTGCAGGGTGCCGGCGCGCATCACGGCGACCCGGTGGCACAGGCCGATCAATTCGATCAATTCCGATGAAATCACGATCACGGCGCGCCCTTCGGCGGCCAGGCGGTGGATCAGAAAATAAATGTCGCGCTTGGCGCCCACGTCCACGCCCCGGCTCGGTTCATCGAGCACGACGACGCGGGGGTCCGAATGCAGGTATTTCGCCAGCGCCAGCTTTTGCTGGTTGCCGCCCGACAACATGCGCGCGCGGCTGTCCAGGTCGCCCGTGCGGATATTGAAGTCTTCAACCGCCTTGGCCAGCGCCTGCTTCTCTCCGGCAACATCGAGCCAGGGCCGCGCATAGCGCTCCATCGTCATCAGGGTGAGGTTTTCGCGCAATCCCAGGTTCACGTGCAGTCCCTTGCCCTTGCGGTCTTCGCTCAGATACGTCATGCCGTGCTGCATGGCTTGCCTGGGCGTGCGGATGTCGACTTCTTGGCCATTGATCTCGATCAAGCCCGCGCTGCGCGGGCGCAAGCCCAGCAGTGCCTCGAACGATTCCGTGCGCCCCGCGCCCACCAGCCCCGCAAAGCCCAGCACTTCGCCGGCGCGCACTTCGAAAGACAAATCCCTGGACCAGCCCGGCACCGTCAGCCCCTCGACTTTCAGCAACACAGGAGACTCTTCCGCCAGCGGCGCTTTCGCGGGGAACATGTCGGACAATTCGCGCCCCACCATCAGATTCGCCATCTGCTGGCGCGTGAGGCTGGCCGTCGGCTCGCGCGTGACGAAACGCCCGTCGCGCATGACGATGACCTCGTCCGTGTTGCGTTCCACTTCGTCGAGCTTGTGGGAGATATACAAAATGGTGACGCCATCGCTTTTGAGCTGCGCCATGACGGCGAACAGCCGCTGGGTTTCCGACGACGTCAGGGTGGCCGTCGGCTCGTCCATGATCAAAAAGCGGGCGCGGCGCGACAGGGCCTTGGCGATTTCCACAAGTTGCTTTTCTGCAACGATGAGGTCGCGTATTTTGGTGTCGGGCGAGACGTCCAGCCCCACCTGTTTCAAATAGCGCGACGCTTCCTCGCGCATGGCGGCCTCGTCGAGCAGCCAGCCGCGCGTCTTTTCGTGGCCTAAAAACATGTTTTGCGCCACCGTCAGGTGCTCGGCCAGGTTGAATTCCTGGTGGATCAGCACGATACCGGCAGATTCCGCCGCGCGCGAGCTGGCGAAGCGCCGGGGCTGGCCATCGATCAGCAATTGCCCTTCGCTCACCGCCTCGTAGCCGGCGAGGATTTTCATCAGGGTCGACTTGCCGGCGCCGTTTTCGCCCAGCAAGCCATACACGCGCCCGGGCGCCAGGGTAAAACTGACGCCATGCAAGACGCGCACGGGGCCAAAATCCTTGCACACTCCCTCGAAACCGACGGCAACGCTCACTATGCACTCCCTCGCAAGACCAAGTTATGTTCAAGCAACACGCCCGGCACGCTGGCTGCCGGGTCCGCCAAGCGCTGCAGCAGCAGGCGGGCCGCCGTCTCGCCCAGCTCGCGCATCGGCTGCGCGATGGTGGTCAAACCGGGGGCCATCTGCGCGGCGATGGCGATATCATCGAAGCCGATGACGGCCACGTCCTCGGGCACGCGCTTGTTCAGCTGGCGCAGCGCGCTCAAGACGCCGATGGCCAGGGTGTCGGAGACGGCAAAGATGGCCGTCGGCGCATCGGGCTGCGCCATCATGCGCAACGTAGCGGCCGTGCCCGCTTCATAGTCGAGGCTTTGCACCGTGTGCACCCACTGGGGCCGCACGGGCAGGCCGGCCGCGGCCAGGGTGTCCAGATAGCCTTGCTGGCGTTGCCGCGCGTACAAATAGCGCTCGTCGGAGTTGATCAGGCCGATGCGCGTATGGCCGCGCGACAGCAGATGCGCGACGGCATCCGACGCGGCCCGGTGGTTATCGATGCCGACATAGGGCACGGCCACGGCGGGGTCGAATTCGCAGCACGCCACCCACGGCAAGCTGGCGGACTCATGCGACAGCGCATGCTGCACCGTGTCCGGGTCCAGGCAGATGGCGCCGTCGGCGCGGTGCATGCGCAGCAAGTCGAAGTAGGAGCGCTCGCGGCCCGCATCGGCGCCCGTGTCGCACAGCAATACAAAATAGCCGTGTTCGCGCGCCACCGTGTCGATGCCGCGCACGATTTGCGCATAAAACGGATTGCCCACGTCAGGCACCATGGTGAGCAGCATGCGGCTCTCGGCCGTGCGCAGGCTGCGCGCCAGGTGGTTCATGCGGTAGCCGAGCGCGGCCACGGACGCGAGCACCTTGTCGCGCGTGGGCGCCCGCACGCCTGCCTGCTCGTTCATCACGCGCGAGACGGTGGCCACCGACACACCCGCATGCGCGGCGACGGCGCTGATGGAGACGGTTTCTGTCGGCAAGGAAGACGGGACGGCTGGCAGCATGGGGTTTTTCACATAAATGTAATCGATTACATTTATAGGCCAGTCACGCGCGCGATGCAAACATTATCGATGCTGCAATGCGCAAAAGATGTGCAAAAAGCGGCCCTGTACGGGCCGTTGGACGCTGCTATTTCTGGGACTGCAAGGCGTTCTGCTGCACGGCAAAACCAGCGCCTCGCAGAGCAGCGAAAACTTATTTCATCATCGCACAAAACGTTTCGGGATTGCCGTCAAGAATGACGCCGCTGGGCAGGCGGTGGCTGCGCTGCTGGGCGCGCAACAGGGACGCGGCCAGGGCCGAGTCGCCATCGACGGCGTAGACGAAGACGGGCATGTTCAGGCCGGCCGCGTCGTCCAGCAGCCTGGGATTGGCGTCCAGGCTGCGCGCATCGACGTGCACGCCGACGGGCATGCCGATCTGCTGCTGCACGCGCTGCAGCCACGGCTTGTCCAGCTTGGGCGGACGGGCATTTTTCGCGATATAGCGGCTGACCCGGTTGGCCCCGGCCGCCTGCGCATTGCGCGCGTCAAACACGAGCAGGCCCAGGTAACCCTGCGGATCGGCGCGGCGCGCGCAAGCGAGGTTGTTCGGCACGCCCGACGTCAAGAACCAGTTGCCATGCTTGATGCCGCGCAACTGCGTCACCAGAGTGGCGATGGGCGCGCACGACGGCACGACGTCCTTGATTTCCGCATTCAGGGTCTTGGCCGGGAACGCGGTGGCCAGGTCGGCGACGTCGGTCACAAAGGGCGGCGTTTCCGGCGTGAGCACGCCGCGGTTCTTCATGCTGGCCGCGCGCCAGTCGTCGGCCGTCAATTGTTTCACGGTGCGGGGCGCGCCCGTGTCGACCACCCTGCCCGTGAGCAGGTCGTGATGCACGACCCAGTTGCCGTCACCCAACAGCTGCAAATCCGTCTCGACGCCGTCCCAGGTGCCGAAATACGTGTTGCGCAGGGCGCTCAGCGAGTTTTCCGGCGCATTGCCGGCGCCGCGGTGGGCGTGTACCTTCATGCCCAGGCAGTCGGCCTGGACGGCCGTGCTGGCCATGCACAGCAGCAAGGCCAGGGCGGCCGCCTTATTTCTTTTCCGGGTGATAACCATATTCGAGTCCCTGCAAAACATTGATGCGGATCGCTTCGTTGACGGGGTAGCTGTAACCCTGCCCCACCGCCACGACGTGCGTGATATTGGCCAGCAAGCCCTTGCCGGCGATTTGCCAGCGCGTGCTGTCGTCGGCCGCCTGGCGGTTCCAGTCCAGCATCTGGCGGAACAGCTCGCTCTTCGTGACATTGTTGTCCGACAGGCTGAAGATGCCCCAGGTTCCCAGGAAGGCGCCGGCCAGCACGCCCGTGGCGATCCAGGCGGAACGGCGGCTCAGCTGGCCATCGGCGCCCGCCTGCTCGCCCCGGCGCGCCGCCAGCACCAGCAAGCCCACGGTGGCGATCAGGTACAGCAGTTTCGAAAAGTGGCCGATGGCGCCCAGGAGCGAGAAAAACAGGGCCACGGGCGGCACGATGGCGGCGCGCGCCGCTTCCTTGCCCTCCGCATAATACTTGCCATGCACTTCGAAGTCGCTGCGGCTGGCGCGGTATTCGACCAGCTTTTCCGCCGTCTGGCGCGCGGCGAACTGGTCGAACAGGCGGCTGAACTCGGCCGGGCTCGCATACGCGTCCTGCACCACGGCACCCTTGGGCAACCGCAAGCCCTTGCTCGCTTCGCTGCCGTCGCCACCGTCCGGCCCGTCGCGCAGGACGGCCTGGATGCCGGGGCGCGCCACGAAGGCGGGGAAGGACAAGCCGGGCGGAATGCGCTCGCCCTTGACCGTCAAACCCTTGCTGGCCGCTTCCGACGCATAGCGGCGCTTGACGGCGGCGCGGAAGCTCAACTGGTCCGCAGGATGCCAGTTGGCCGACACGGGCACCTTCTTGCGCACATTGTTGACGACGGCCGCCTTGCGCCGCGCCGGCACGGAATGCGGCTGCCAGCCGTGGCGCGACAGGCTTTGCCGGTAATCGTTCCACGCGGATTCCTGCTGCTGGCGCAAGCCCGCATCGTCGTCGGGAATGATACCCGAATACAATTTCCACTTGTCATGCACCTCGCCGATCGCCTGCTGGTACTTGTCATAGTAGCCGGCCGCGCCGCCGGCGATCTTGCGGACATTAAAATTGATCAACTGTTCCTTGGCCGGCTCCATGCGCTCGTCGAGGTGGCCCACCGAGACGGCCAGAAACGGAAACAGGGCGAGGAAAGCCTTGCCTTCCGGCTTGGCAAACAGGGTGGCATCGTCGACCAGGCCCTGCAATTGCAGGCTGCCGCCCACCAGCGAGCGCTGCATCAGGGTGGTGTTGAAGGCCAGGCGGCGAAATTGCGCATCGCGCGTTTCCACCAGCACCGTGACCGTGGTCTTCAGAATGCCGAATACGACCGCCGTCGTGGCGAAGCAGCAAAAGAGGATCTTTTTCCAGCTGGGGCCGCTGCCATTGTTCTTCAGGCGGCGGCGCCACATCAGTTGCAGCACCACCAGCGCGGCGGCGATGCCCGACAGGCTGCGGCCATAGAATTCCACGCCCTCCACGTCGTGCGGCTTGACGTCGCCGCCCACCACGTCGAGCAAACGGGCGTTAAAGCCCAGCTCGCAGCACAAATAAATGATCGTCAGGACGATCAGGATCAAGGTCTGCCGGATTTGCAGACTGCGCAAACTCGCGGCCATCTTATTTCCTCAGATCGATGACGACGGGCTTGATCTCTTCGGCCTGGAAGATCATCGGCGCGGCCGCCGGCGCAGAAGCTGCGCTGCGCGGGGCCGGCAGGCTGATGGCGGGCGCCGCCTTGGCCTGGGTTTCCTGGCGGCGCGGCTTGGCGCTGGCACGGCTGCCCGCTTTCGGCGCGGCGGCAGGGGCCGGAGCGGCGGCCGGCGGCGCCGGGATCACGCGGCCGCTGTCGCTGCCGCTCCCAGGCACGGTGGCAATCGCGGGGCCGGTGGCGCGCAAGGCGTCGTCGGCAAACGGCTGGGCGCGCGTATCGACGCCGGGCGGCACGGCCACGCTGGCGTTGAGCAGGCGGTTGTCCGTGTAGATCATGCGCGACAGGCGGTTGTAGTTGGGAAAGTCGATGTTCAGCGATTTGGCGTCCGCCGCCAGTTCCACGCGCGGGCGGTCCTTGCAATTGCCGACCGTCCACTGCAGCACGTCCGTGCCCTGGAAAGCCAGCACTTCATAGCGGTAGGCGCAGCCGCGCTCCTGGGTTTCCACGATCACCACCGTGCGCTCGCCCACGTTTTCCACGCGCGCCACGCGGGCCGTGATCGCGTTGGCCAGCGGCACGACACGAAACGCCTGCGACAGCTTGATCGAATACTTGCCTTGCGGATCCTTGCGCAAGGTGCCTTCCGTGCCGTCGCGCAAGCGGAAGGTGGACAGCGGCGTGCCGAACAGCTCGGCAGTATCGAGGCCCATCATCACGCCGCCACGGCCGTTCGGCGTCATGGCGCAGCCCGTCAACAGCATGCCGGCGGCCAGGCCCATGGCCAGTGTGCGCCAGTGCGCGGATGCAAAATTCTTATACGTTGTCATGCTTGATAACTTTCTCTTATTTCAGGATTCAGGGATTGATGACGGCCAGCGGATTGTCCGGGCCTGGCGGCGGCAAGACTTTCTGGCGGTTGCGCGACAGCACGGTGAAGGCGCCCAAGGTGTCCGGCCCGGCGACGATTTCCAGCTGCTCGCGCTGCAGCCACGCGCGGATCTCCGCCTCGCTTGCTTCGGCACGGAACAGCACGCGCGTGCGCACGCCCGTCTCGACGCCGCTGCGCTGTGGGGCACCATTGCGGAATTCCGCATTGCCAACGACAGCCTGGTCTTTCGGCAGGAACAGCCAGGCCGATTGCACCACCATCACGCTGGCGGCCACGGCCGTGACGATCTTCAGCCAGCGGTTCGCATTGGCCGCCTTGATTGGCGTCAACTGTGACGCGGCGGCATCGGCCGGGGCGATCTGCAACTGCTGCAGCCCCTGGCGCAACAATTGCCGGTAGGCCACGCGGCCATCCTTGCCCAGCTCGCTCGACAGGGGCGTGCCAGTCAAGGCGTAATCGCCGCCGGGCAAGGCCACGCGGGCGATCACGCCGGGCGCCGCGGCGGCTCCATTGGCGCGGCCATGCGTTTCCAGCCAGCGCGCCGCCTGCAGGCGCTCCTGGCTGAACACGCCCAGGCAGGCGCCCAGGTCCGTCACGGCCACGGTGACGGGCATGTCGCACAGCACCAGGCCCGCGCGCGGGTCGGCGGGCGCGTCGCGCTCCTCGACCACGAGGCCGCAGGCGTCCGCATACGACGCGTCCGGCGTGACGAGCCAGCCGCGCCAGCGCTGGCGCGTGCTGTCCCAGACGTCGAGCAGCACGGCGCCAAAGCCGGGGCAACGCGCCAGCAGGTGGATTTGTCCGCCCGCGATGGGCCGCCCGGCCAGGGGCGCGGCGTCGCTGCGGCGCGCAAAGCGTTGCATCAAGTGTTCCGGTACGGCAATACCGCGCCAGTCGGGGGTGTCGCCCGCCACGTCCGCGTCCAGCAGCTCGGCGGACGACGGGGGCGATGGCAGGCGCGCGGCAACGATGGCCAGCGAGGGCGTCAATGCAGTCATGCCGGTGGCCTTTCATCAGGGTTCGGGGAGGTGGACACGGGATCCAAGTGCAGGGATAACGCGGCCACGCACAAGATATCCAAAACTATTTGCGCCGCCTGCATGTCGCGCGCGGCCAGGCTGTCGCCCACGCGCAGCTTGAGCAGGGTCAAGACCCAGCTGCCCAGCAAGGTGGCGCGGTGGGCCGGCTCGACCACCTGGCGCCCGGCACTGGCGGGATCGCCCTTCTGCCGGTGCACGAGACCTAATTTTCCGCCGTGGTAATGCGCGGACGCGATCTGCTCGGCCAGTTCCTTGACGGGCATGCCGCCGCAGCCGCAATGACGCAGCAGCAAGATCAAATCGCGGGGCAAGGTGGCGATGAACACGTCGGCCGCTGCGCGCACCGATGCCGGAGTCAGCTGGTAGTCGCGCAGCGGCGCCGCATAAGAGTCGGGCGCCTGCAAGTCGCAGCCCTCTTGCGCATCGGCATCCTCGTCATCGCGCTGCTTGCGCAACTGGTCGATGATGAAGCGCTTGAAGTACAGGAACAAGGCGCCGACGTGGTGGGGCGCGGCGTCGCTGTCGCCGTGGAGGACTTTTTCAATGAAAAACTGGTGGCGCAAGTCGGCCAGCGAATCGCCAAGCGAGGCCGCCTCGCGCGGGCGGCATGGCGTCAGCGCGGCGATGACGCGCTGGTAAAACTCGCCCAGTTCGCCTTGTGTCAGCCGCTGGCGGCGCGTCCAGAAGTCATGAATGCGTTCAAATTGTTCCGATTGCAAAGCCGGTCCGATCGTGTGTTGGGCGGCACGCGCCACTGGCCGGCGGCGATGCGCACAGGCAAACAAGCAATGCGCTGGCCAGACAAGAGAAACTTGTCAGTAAGGTAAAATGCATTTAGGCAATTTTCTCATATCACAGTAAAAATCGCTAACTTTTGTTACTTTCACGACAATCCCCGAGACCCCGATGCAACGCCTGATTCCCCTGTTTTTCAGCCTGTTCGTTTTACTGTTCAGCAACATGGCGCACGCCGCCTTGCCGGCGGCTCCCGGCAAGCGCATCGCCCTGGTGATCGGCAACGCGGCCTATCCGCAGCCCCTGTTAAATCCCGTGAACGATGCGCGCGCCATGGCCGAGCGCCTGCGCCGCCTGGGTTTTGAGGTGCTGTTGCGCACGGACATCAATGCGCAACAGCTGCAAAAGGCGTCGGCCGAGTTTTCCACGCAGGCGCGCGGTGCCGATATCGCCCTCGTGTTTTACGCGGGCCACGGCGCCCAGGCGGGCGAAGCCAATTATGTGTTGCCGCTGGGCGCGAACATGCATGCGCTGAATGCGGCGGCGATTGCCGCGCAGGGCGTGTCCGTGTCCAGCCTGGCGGGCGATCTGCAGCGTTCGGGCGCGCGCGGCGCCGTGCTGATCCTCGATGCTTGCCGCCAGGAATACACGCGCGGCGGCGCCGTGATGGTCCCTGGCGGCGGCAATGCGGCCAGCCACGGCTTTGCCGACACGCAAGCGCCGCGCGGCGTGGTGATCGCCTATTCGGCCGGTCCCGGCGCCCTGGCGCGCGATTTCTGGTCGCCCGATTCGCGCAACAGCCCATATACCAGCGCCTTGCTCGACGCGCTCGACGCCCCGGGCTTGCCCATGAGCGACGTCTTCTCGCAAGTGGCGGCGCGGGTCGCCGCCATGACGCACGACGTGCAAAAACCGCGCGTGTCGTTCGGCGAAACGTCGGCGCGCCTGGTGCTGAACATGGGCAGCGGCAAGGGTGTCAGCCAGGCAACACCGGGCGTGCTGGCCGGCGCGCAGGGCGGCATGCGCGCACCGGTCCCGGCGCCTGCGCCAGCGGTGGAAAAGCCGGCCGTCCCCGGCGTCAAGGTGTGGCCTGGCAATGTGCTGCAAGACATTAACTATGAAATCCGCATGCAGATCGCGGCGCGGCCGTTTCCCCGCCAACAGCTGGAAAAGCGCGCGCGCGGCGGCGACCTGGTGGCGCTGACGGCGCTCGGCTACGGCATCGGCGGAGGCGATGCGGGAATCAAACAGCCGAAGGCGGGCATGCAGTGGCTGGAAAAGGCGGCCGCGAAAGACTTTCCTATCGCACAGACCTATCTGGCCGAATTGCTGATGATCAAGGGTGACCCGGCCTCGCTGAAACGGGCGGGCGTGCTGCTGGACGCCGCCTCGCAGGCCGGCTACAGCCCCGCCCATGCGTATAAATTCGACCTGGCGCGGCGCACGGGCGCGCCGCCGCAGGATGCGGCCCGGCATTTGCAGGATGCCTTCATGGGCTTGATGAAGGATTACCAGGGCGCCGCCAAGGACATGATGCAGCCGCCGAAAAAATAATTTGAAATAATTTTGGATTTCCCTGAACTGCCCCCGTTATCCGTGGGTACATGCAATACAGCATGACAGTGACCAGGGAAATTCCATGCAAGCATCCAGCCCAGCAACCATTACCACCGGCCAACGGGGCCGCATCCTCGCCTACCAGGCAAGCGGACAAGGTTCCGTCAGCGTGGCCGGCATCCAGCATGCCTTCGACATCGCCACCCACTGGCGTTCGGACGTGGCGCCCGCCATCAACGCCGTCGTCGATGTGCGCTTCGACGACGCCGGCGGCCTCGCCACCGTCACGGCCATTCCCGCGCAGCAACTGGCGCAGGAAGACATGGCCGGCGCCGCCAAGCTGGCGCGCGACAAGGGCCAGCAACTGTGGGGCCGGGCCGTCTCGGCGCTCGGCATCCAGGTGCTGGGGGCTCTTGGCGTGCTGATCGCCGGCGCCTTCATCTTCAACACCATCGGCATCCGTTTGTTCGCCTCCGTCTCACGCACCTATTGGCAGCTGCTGGGCCTGTCCGCCGACAGCCTGGAAAGCTTTGCCCGCGATGGCGGCAGCGGTTTTACCTCCGCCCAATTTTTCTTCCTGCTGGCCATTGCCGCCTGCTGCGCCACCATGGCCAGCAACCACCCGAAAGCGGCGCTGGGCAAGTGCGCGCCGCTGCTGTTCATCGTCCTCCACAGCAGCTTGCTGTTCATCAGGATCAAAGGCGCCGTCAGCGACGCGGGCAACGCCATGGGCGGCATCATGGGCAGCCGCGCAGCCCGCATGGCCGAGCAGATGGCCAGCGAAATGCTGGGCCAAGTGTGGCAGGGACTGTCGTTCGGCATCGGCTTTTATTTGGTGCTGGCCGCTTCCATCGTCCTGGCCGCTTACGGCGTCGGCGAATACAAACGTAAAACCATCGGCTAAGTCAGCCACTCTCCACTTACTTTGAAGGAAATATCATGCACCGTACCCTGCCCGCCCTGCTCGCCATCGCCATCCTGCTGTCCGCCTGCGGCAAGCCCTCCGAGAATGCAACTCCTGTCGCTTCGGCGCCCGCCACCAGCGTGGCCGACATGGCTGCCAAAGCCCAGGTAAAAGCGGCGGCCGCCAGCCTGCCGCAAGCGGACGCCGCCACGCCAAGCGCCAGCTATGTCGACATTACCAGCGGCAACCAGTTGATGTACAGCTACATCGCCCTGTCCGGCGTGCCGCCCGACTACGCGGCCGTGGCGCAGCGCATCTCGCGCGAATATGCGGGCAGCAACGACGCCTTCCGCAAGCAGGAAGTGCTCGACGCCCTGAAACCGCAGATCGACGCCAAGGTCAATGAAGCGAAGACGAAACGCTACCTGCGTTACCAGATCAATGGCCAGGGCGCGCTGTCGCCGTACGCGATGGACAAGGCCGCCTTCCCCGCCAAGTTCGCCGAAGCGGGCACGTATTACTACATGTACGACAACGGCGACTACAAGCTGGCATTTAGCAACGGCGACGGCTACTCGCTGCTGAAGGTGGACCAGGAAGCGGCGCGCAAGATCGAGGCGGCGCGCAGCGGCTACAAGGATTTCGCCATCGTCGTGTACGCCTATGCCCAGGAAGCGGACATGGCCAGCAACCAGGTCAAGGCGCAGATCGTCAAGGTGGCGATCAAGCTGAACGGGCAGGAAATTCCTGTGCAGCAAGCGCTGTAAACCCAAGGGCAGGTACCGGGCTCGGACCCTCAGGGTCCGACCCCAGCCTTCGTTTGGGTTCACGACCTCGCCACTTGCAGTTACACTATTCGCCAACAACATCGAGAGTGAGACATGGGCGAACAGACACTGGCGGAACAACAGCTGGCCAAGGGCCGGCAACTGCAGCAGCAAGGCAGGCTGATCGAAGCGATCAACGCCTATCAGGCGGCTTTTAAACAGGACCCGGCCCTGGCCGAAGCCCAGCATTTCCAGGGCCTGGCGATGCTGGAACTGGGCCAGGGCACCATCGGCCTGGGCCTGTTGAAACTGTCGCTCAAGCAACAGCCCGACAACGCCCTGTTCCACTACAACCTCGGCAATGTGCTGCGCGGCACGGACAGCGAGGCGGCGCTGGCCAGCTACGCCACGGCGGCGCGGCTGGCGCCGCACGAGCACGATTTCGCCATCAGCCATGCCGAATTGCTGCTGGGGAAGCAGCGGCTGATGGATACCATCGCCGAACTGGAACGTGCCCACGCGCTGCGTCCGCAGCGCTGGCAAACCCTGCAGGGCCTGGCCGACCTGTATTACCGCACGGGACAGCAGGAACTGGCCTTGGCCCGCTATGCGCAAGCCCTGGCGCTGCATCCGGCACTGGCGCAAACGTGCTGCATCGGCTTTGCCAGTCCGCAAGCGGAATACGCCGAAACTTTGACGGCACTCAATGCCGCAGATGACATACACGATTTTATCCGTGAAACCGACCTGCACATCATCGACGACTTCCTGCCCGATCCCGCCGCCTGGCGCGCCCAGGCGCTGGCGTTGCCATTCGAGCAGCAGCGCTATGCGGGACAGAACTATCCGGGCAGCCAGACGGCGGGCCAGCCCAGCCAGGCCATCATGGAGCGCATCGCCACGGCGCTGGGCCGCCCCATCCGTTTCATCTCGCCCGACAACGGCTCGTATCGCCTCAGCTATGCGGACGCGATGGCGCGCACGGATATCCACGTGGACAACGAGACGGGCAACAATTTCAATTTCTATGCGGGCGTGCTGTACCTGAATCCGCCCGAACAGTGCCAGGGCGGCACCACGTTCTGGCGCCACCAGCCCAGCGGCTGGTACCGGCGATTGCCCGAGGCGGACGTGAAAGCGGGCGGCTACGCCAGTTTCAAGGATTTCCAGAAACGCTGGCTGCCGAACAGTAAAGTACAGAAATTCAACGACTTACAGGAACAGCGCGACAGTTGGCAAGCGCTGCTGGAAGTGCCCATGCGCCACAACCGCCTGATCGTCTACAAGGGCCATTACTTTCACTCGATCAGCAATGTGTTTGGCGACACGCCGGAAAATGGCCGGCTGGTGCAGCTGTTTTTCTTTGAAGTGCCCGATTAAGTTATTCGCAGTAAAAATCGCCGAAGTTGATGACGGCGCCCAAGAAAATGTTCAAGGCTAGGCGCCGTGCCGTAGGCAGTACGAATGTACGACAAGGCACGGCAACAACGCCATGGACGTTTTATTGGGTGATCGTCAATACATGTCGGCAGCCGTCGCCCGTACAGCTTTGAGCAACATATCCGCCCCCGGCGACAACAGATGATCCTGCTGGCGAATGATGCCGAAGGCATCCATCTTGCACGGCAGTTCGATGGGCAAAATGCTCAGCACGTTCAACGATTCATAGTAATGGGCCACTTCCGTCGGCATCACGTGCAGCGAATCCGTCTGCTGCAGCAGGGACGTGATCAGCAGCAAGGCGGTGGTGTCGACCACGTCCACGGGCGGCTCCAGGCTGGCGCGGCGGAACATCATGTCGAAGCGGTGGCGCAGGATGCTGCCCTGCGGCGGCAAGATCCACGGCTGGCCCGCCAAATCTTTTAACTGCAAATTCTTGCGCGACAGCAGCGGGTGGCCATTGCGCGCCACGGCGCTGGCCGGCTCTTCCGTCAATTCCTCGTAGATGAGGCCGGCGCTGCTTTCCTTTTCCAGGATGCGGCCGATCATGAAATCGAGCGTGCCATGCTGCAGCATGTCCATCAGCGTATTGCTGTGCTCCAGGTGCACGCCGATGCGCATCAGCGGCGCCTGCTGCTTGATGCGGGCAATCGCGCGCGGCAGCAAGGCCATGGCCGGCGTCATGATGACGCCCACTTCCACCTGGCCCGTCAGGCCTGATTTGAGCGCGACGATGTCGTCATGCGCCAGCGACAGGCTCGTCAGGGCCATGCGCGCGTGGCGTATCATCGTTTCGCCGTAGATGGTCGGCTCCATGCCGCGCGGCAACCTGTCGAACAGGCGCACGTCCAGCATCTCTTCCAGATCCTTGATTTGCTTGGACGCGGCCGGCTGCGTCATGTGCAATTCTTCCGCCGCGCGGTGGATGTTGCGCTGCTCGTCCAGGGCGATCAGCAGCAGCAGTTGCCGCGTCTTCAGGCGGGCTCGCAAGAACCAGTTGGGGTTGAGGGTATCCATGAATAAATCATATCATGATCGATATCAGTTTTAACTCAATATCGATATTCCAGATATCGGTTTGTCTCCTTTTTGAGCGTCGTCAAGCAGCGATCACGATGCCTTGCAGGCAGCGCTCGGGTTGGCTGCCGGGCCAGCCGTCTGCTGGATGAATTCGATCGTGCCGTCAGGCTTGTATTTCAGCTCTTCCACGGCCACGGAACGCCGGTATTCTCCGCCGCCGGGCAACTTGTCGTTGTGATAGAAGATGTAGGACTTGCCGTTGAATTCGATGATGGCCTGGTGAATGGTTTTCACGACGGCATTCTTGTCCATGATGGCGCCGCGGAAATGCCATGGGCCTGTCGGCGTCGGCCCCGTCGAATACGCCGTTTCTTCCGGGAAGTTGCGCGAGTACGACAAGTAATACGTGCCCGCATGCTTGTGCATATAGGCCGCTTCCGTGAACGCATCCATGCCGAAGGTCAAGATCGGGCCGTCCAGCTCCGTCATATTCGCTTTGAGTTTGGCGTACTTCAAGACCGTATTGCCCCAGTAAAGATAGGCTTGGCCATCCGTGTCGATGAAGACGGCCGGGTCGATGTCGTCCCACGGGATCGCCGTCTGTTTCGTCATGTCGTTCGTGATCAGGGCGCTGCCGCGCGCGTCGACGAAGGGGCCGGTCGGGCTGTCGGACACGGCCACGCCGATGGCCTTGCCGGGGATGGTCTTGTGGTCGACGGTCGAGTAAAAATAGTATTTGCTGCCGCGCTTGACGATGTCGCCCGCCCAGGCATCCTTGCCGGCCCAGGAAAACGTGGAAAAGCGCACGGGCGAGCCGTGATCGATCCAGTTGGCCATGTCGCACGAGGAATATACGCGCCACTCGTTCATCCGGTAATCCGTGTCCGTGGCACTCGCTTCATCGTGACCGACGTACAAATACACGCGGCCATCGTCGACCAGCGCGGCCGGATCGCCCGTGTAGATATTTTTTACGATGGGGTTGGCCGCCTGTGCACCGAACGTGGCGCAGGCGAGCGCCAGCGCCATGCCGATGGTTGCGGCACGTGTGTGTTGCTTCAACATCGATTAACTCCCTTTGGTGGTTTTCTGGCCCATGGCCATCAGTCTTTGCACGACGCAAAAGACGAACAGCAGGCCGCCGATGACGATCTTGGTCCACCACGAGCTGAGCGTGCCGTCGAAGGCGATCAGGGTCTGGATGGTGCCCAGCACGAGCACGCCGGACAGCGCGCCCGCCACGTAACCGTAGCCGCCGCTGAGCAGGGTGCCGCCGATGACGACGGCGGCGATCGCGTCCAGTTCCGTGCCTTGCGCATGCAAGCCATAGCCGGACAGCATGTAGAACGAAAACAGCACGCCGCCCAGGGACGCACAGAATCCGCTGAAGGCGTAAATGAAAACCTTGGTGCGGCCCACGGGCAAGCCCATCATCAGGGCCGACTGTTCATTGCCGCCGATCGCATACACGGCGCGGCCAAACGGCGTGGCGTGCGCCAGCCAGATGGCCAGCAGCAAAGTGACCACGGCAATCACGACGCCGGGCGAAACGAAGCCGCCGAAGAAGCCCAATTGCGTCTGCGACATGGCCACGAACAGCGGATCATCGATGGTGATGGAATTGATGCTGATCAAATAGCACAGGCCCCGCGCCAGAAACATGCCGGCCAAGGTGACGATGAAGGGCTGCAATTTGAAATAATGGATCAGCGCGCCCATGCCGGCGCCAAATACGCTGCCCAGCGCCAGCACGGTGAAGATCACCAGGAGCGGCGGCCAGTGCGCCACGTTCAGCAGCCAGGCCGCGATCATGGTCGACAAGGCCAGCACGGAACCGACGGACAGGTCGATGCCGCCGGAAACGATGACGAAGGTCATGCCGACGGCGATCACCAGCAAAAAGGCGTTATCGATCAACAAGTTAAAGATCACTTGCGTGGACAGCAGGCCCGGGTAGGCGGCGCCGCCGAGGCCCAGCATCACCACCAGCAGCAAGACCGTGACGAGCGAGGTGAAATACGGGGTGTGCAGCAAGCCCTTCATGCTTTTCTCCGATGCAGCAATTGCTTGAATTCCGACGATTGCGACAGGCAGACGAGGAACACGACGACGGACTTGACGACCATGTTCACCTCGGGCGGCACGCCGAGCGAATAGATCGTGTAGGTCAGGGTCTGGATGATGAGCGCGCCGATCATGCTGCCGACCAAGCTGAACTTGCCGCCTGCCAAGGACGTCCCGCCCAGGGTGACGGCCAGGATGGCGTCCAGTTCCAGCATCAGGCCCGCATTGTTCGCGTCGGCGCTCTTGATGTTCGAGCTGATCATCAGCCCGGACAGGCCGGCGCAGGCGGCGCAAAAGACGTACACAAAGAAAATCAAGGTCGCCGTCCGGATGCCGGCCAGGCGCGCGGCGACGGGATTGATGCCGACGGCCTGGATGAACAGGCCCAGGGCCGTTTTGCGCATCAGCAAGGCGGTGATGAGGAACACGGCCGCGACGAGGAACAGCGAGAACGGCAAGCCGAACAGATAGCCGCTGCCGATGAAGAAGAACGGTTGATAATAGACCGTAACGATCTGCCCATCCGTCAGCAATTGCGCCAGGCCGCGTCCCGCCACCATCAGGATCAGGGTGGCGACGATGGGCTGCAATCCCAGGCCCGCCACCAGCACGCCATTCCAGGCGCCGCACAGCAGGGCCGCGCCCAGGGCGGCCGCCAGGGCCCAGCCCATGGGGATGTTGCTCACATAGGTGGGCACGCCGTTGTCCATCACCATGGTGCCGCCGATCAGCATGGCGGCCACGGTGCCGGACAAGGCCACGACGGCGCCCACGGAAATGTCGATACCGCGCGTGGCAATCACCAGGGTCATGCCCAGCGCGGCCAGCATCAAGGGCGCCGCGCGGTTGACGATGTCGATCACGCTGCCGTACAAATGACCATCGCGGATTTCCAGATGGAAAAAGCCGGGGATCGCGAAGAAGGCCACCAGCAACAGCAGCAACAGCGCGGCCAGGGGCCGGCTCAGGGGGTGGTGTAAAACGGTATGCACAATGGAAGAATCCGTGGTGGCAGCCGCACGCGCCGCAGGGGCGGCGGGCGACGATGTGGTCATGCTCATGCGGTCTCTCCGGCAATCACTTGCAGCACGGAACTATCATCGAGCTCGCCGCGCGCATAGTCGCCGCAGGCCTTGCGGTCGCGCATGACGACGATACGGTCGCTGCAGCGCAGCACTTCCGGCAGTTCGGACGAAATGAACAGAATCGCCATGCCCTTGCGGCACAGCTTGCTGACATAGCTCATGATTTCCTGCTTGGCACGCACGTCGATGCCCCGCGTCGGTTCATCGAGAATCAGCATGGCGGGCGACGTCACCAGCCAGCGCGCCAGCAAGGCCTTCTGTTGATTCCCGCCCGACAGGCTGCCGATAGGGGTTTCGATGCTGGCCGTCTTGATGCCGAGCGCCTTCACGTATTCATCGGCCAGCGCCTGCTGGCGTTTAAAGGGGATGGCGCGCAGCAAGCCCGTGCGGGCTTGCAAGGCTAAAATAATGTTTTCGCGCACGGAGAGCGACAAAATCGCCCCCTCGTGCTTGCGGTCTTCCGAGCAAAAGCCGATGTCGCGGGCAATCGCGTCGCGCGGCACGGCGAAGTGGCGCGGCTGGCCCTGCATGGTGATCGTGCCCGAATCGGCCTTGTCGGCGCCGAACAGCAATCGCGCCAGTTCCGTGCGGCCCGACCCAAGCAAACCGGCCAGGCCCAGCAATTCACCCTGGCGGATGTGGAAATCCATGGGCAGCAAGGCGCCCTTGCGGCCGAGGCCCTGCGCTTCCAGCACATTCGGGCCGAAGCTGGCCGCGCCCGCTTCTTGCGCCAGGTCAAGCTCTTGCGCTTGGGTATCCGCCGCCACGCCGATCATTTTATTGACCAGCGCCAGGCGCGACAGTTCGCTGCACGCATACTCTCCCTCGCGCTCGCCATTGCGCATGACGGTGATGCGGTCGGAAATGGCATACGTCTGGTCGAGAAAGTGAGTCACAAAAAGAATCGCCATGCCCTGCCCGCGCAGGCGGCGCAGCACGGAAAACAGCAGATTGACTTCCGCCTCGTCCAGGCTGGACGTGGGTTCGTCGAGGATCAGCACGCGGGCCGAAATGTTCAGCGCGCGCGAGATGGCCACCATTTGCTGGATGGCCAGCGGAAAACTGGACAGTTGCGCCGTGACATCGATATCGATCTGCAATTGCTGCAGCAAGGCACGCGCCTGCTGCTGCATGGCACGCCAATCGATGAAGCCGAAGCGGCGCGGATAGCGGCCAATAAAGATGTTTTCCGCCACCGACAGGTTCGGGCACAGATTGACTTCCTGGTACACGGTGCTGATGCCGAGCGCCTGCGCATCCGACGTGGACGCGGGGGCGATAGGCTTGCCGTCAAACAGGATCTGGCCGCTGTCGGGCGTGTAGACGCCCGTCAGCACCTTGATCAGGGTCGACTTTCCCGCGCCATTTTGCCCCATCAGGGTGTGCACTTCGCCCGGATACAGGCGCAGGGCAACATCGCTGAGGGCTTTGACGCCCGGAAAGGCTTTACTGATGCCGCGCAACTCCAGCAAGGGAGCTGGCGCGGCCGTGTGATGCGCTTGCGTATTCATCATGCGGCAAGCTTAGTATTTACGGTTCGGGAATTCCTTGGCGGCCACCTCGGCAGGGAACACGCCTTCCACCGTCGTGATGCGCGCCGGCACGGGTTTACCGGCCACCACGTCGCGGGCGATGGACATCAGTTGCGGGCCCAGCAGCGGGCTGCACTCGACGGTGACGTTCAGCTTGCCGGCGATCATGGCCTCGAATGCGCCTTTGACGCCATCGATCGAGATGATGATGATGTCCTTGCCCGGCTTCATGCCCGCTTCTTCGATGGCCTGGATGGCGCCGATGGCCATGTCGTCATTGTGCGCGTACAAGACGTTGATCTTCTTGCCTTCGGCCTTCAGGAACGCTTCCATCACTTCCTTGCCCTTGGCGCGCGTAAAGTCGCCCGTTTGCGAACGGATGATCTTCAGCTTCGGATTCTTGCCCACCACTTCCAGGAAGCCCGCCTTGCGGTCGATGGCCGGTGCGGAGCCGACCGTGCCTTGCAGTTCGACGATGTTCAGCGTGGCGTCCGGGGTTTTCTTGGCATAGTCCAGCAGCCACTGGCCGGCGCGGCGGCCCTCTTCCACGAAGTCGGAACCGATGAAGGTCACGTACAGCGATTTGTCGGCCACGTTGACGGCGCGGTCCGTCAGGATGACGGGAATCTTGGCGGCCTTGGCTTCGCGCAGCACCGTATCCCAGCCCGATTCGACGACGGGCGAAAAGGCGATCACATCGACCTTTTGCGCGATGAACGAGCGCAGGGCCTTGACCTGGTTTTCCTGCTTTTGCTGCGCATCGGCAAATTTCAGGGTGACGCCGTCTTTCTTGGCGGCATCTTTGATGGAGACGGTATTGGCGGTGCGCCATTCGCTCTCGGCGCCCACCTGCGAAAAGCCCATGACGAGGGGCTTGGCGGCAAACGCGGACGAGGTAGCCAAGGTGGTGGCAGAAGCGGCCAGCAGCATGGCGCTGGCGAGGAGTGTGCGGCGTGTCAATGTCATTCTTGTCTCCAGTTTTTTTATTGGAATACCATCACAGCCGGATGCCGGATGGGCGGTTTTTTATGAACCCATGGTAGGAGAAAGCCACATAGCCATCCAATCAATTCTTTTTCGCTTGCGATACCGATTTGCGTATCGGTAGAGCGAGGCCATCCTCCCCCTCAGCGCAGCAGGCGCAGCCCGTACAGGCCACCGGCCACGGAGTCCTTGCCGGCAACAAATTTCACGACCAGCTTGCCCTTGGCGGCCGCCACCAACGCTTTCGGCACGGCGATATCGACCGTATGCAGCTCCTGCGGCGCATCGGCCGGCACGGCCACCGTCTGCAGCTTGATGCCATTGAGCAGCACGTCGAAGGTCCTGCCCGCATCCAGCGTGGACAGGGTCAGCTGCAAAGTCCTCGCTTCGCTCTTCGGGTCGCTGAGGTCATAGCTGAACCAGCCCGTCGCATGGCGCCAGTGCCGGCCCTTGTTGACGCCGTTTTCTCCCCCTTCGGCCTGGAAGCTGTGGTCGGATTCGGGCTGCTGCTGCCCCGGCGCCACCTGGTCGATGGTCTGCGCATCGAGCGCCAGGCGCTCGGCTTCCGCCTGGCGTGTGGCATTCTGCAGCTGCGCCAGCTTCGCGGGCGTGGACACGGGCCAGTACAGCATGTAGCGAGAATCATGCAGGCGGAAGAACGGGATCAGTTTTAGCGTCGCCGCATCCTTGCCCTGGATCAAACCGGGCGCCGTGAACGTCAGCGGCTGGCCCTTCACGGGGCGGATTCTCCGCATGAAATCCTGCTCGTCGCTGACGAACAGCGGTGACGATTCCAGCGGGCACACTTGCCCCTGGGCGATATGGCCCATGCGCGTATCGTCGGCAAAATAGTTCAGTTGTTCATACACAAACGGCTGCGTCCTGGCGGCCAGCACGATGGGGCCGTGCAGCACGGCATAGTAGTTCGACTGGTCCGGCATCTGTTCCAGGCGCGTGCTCATCGGCAGCACCACGTCGACCTTGTCGCCGCTCTTCCAGGCGCGCGTGATGCTCACGTACTCGCCCGGCGCGCCGGCCACACGCAGGGCCTTGCCGTTGAGCTTGAGGCGCAGCTTGCCCTTGGCTACCCACTGCGGGTAGCGGATTTTGAGGCTGAAGGTTTTATTGCCCGTGAATTGTTCAAGCGTGATGCGCGTCGTGTCCCGGTCGGGGAACTGCGTGCTCTGGGTAATCTTGACGCCCTGCGCCTGCCAGTCCAGGGTGGAGGCCATGAACAGGTTTACGTACAGCGTGTCGCCGTCGTGCGCGTAGATGAATTCGCCATACTTGGCCTGGCTTTCGATACCGGAACCCACGCAGCACCACATGCCCTTGTCCACTTGCGAATACACGCGGTAGTGGTTCGGGCGCATGGGCGTAAAGTAGACAAAGCCGCCCGTGCCGGGGCGCTGCGACGACAAAATATGGTTGTACAGGGCGCGCTCGTAGTAATCCGCATACTTCACCTGCTCGTCGCGGCGGAACAGCTGCTGCGTGAGCTTGAGCATATTGTAGGTATTGCAGGTTTCCGGCCCCTCGACTTCCTCCACCATCGAGGAAAAATCGTGTTCGTCGTGGAAATGTTCCTTGACGCTGTTGCCGCCGATGGCCACCGTGCGCTTGTCGTGCACGGTTTGCCAAAAGAATTGCGCCGCCTGCTGCCAGTCGCGCCGGCCCGTCAAGGCGCCGATGCGCTCGAAACCGATGACTTTCGGGATTTGCGTATTCGCATGCAGGCCCGTCAGCTTGTCTTGCCGGGCCGCCAAAGGCTGCAAGACCGCCTGGTGCGAAAAGCGCACGGCCAGGTCCAGATACTTTTGCCCGCCCGTCATCGCGTAAACGTCGGCCAGCACCTCGTTCATGCCGCCGTGTTCGGCGCGCAGCATCGCCTGCATCTGCGCATCGGACAAGGAGGCCGAGAGTTTCACGGCCCAGTCCGACATCCCGATCAGCATGGCCTTCGCCTCGGCATTGCCGGTGTACTGGTAGGCGTCGCGCAAGCCGGCGAATACCTTGTGCAGGTTGTACCACGGCACCCATTTACCATTGACGGAGAAGGTGTCGGCCTGCAGTTCGCCCCGGGCGATAGCTTGCCAGGCGGCATTGCCGTCCGGGATGCCGCCCAGGTAGCCATTGCCATTCGCATCCTGGCATTGCTTCAGCTGCGCCAGCATGTAGTCGAGGCGTTCGCGCGCCTGCGCGTCGCCCGTGGACGCCACCATCAGGGCCAGCGCGGACAGATAATGGCCGCCCATGTGACCGTCGAGGCCCGTCGCTTCCCAGTTGCCATAGCTGGGCTGGATCTGCGGCAAGCCCGCCTCGCGGCGGAACGGCGCCAGCAGCTTATCCGGGTCGAAGGCCAGCAGATACTGCAAGTCCGTCGTCTGCGCATCGAGAAACGGCCCCGCACCGAGGCGCACGGACGCGAGGGGAAACAGCTCCGCCGCCTGGAGTAGCGGCGTGGCAAGGCCGCCGGCGGCCAGCGCCAGCGTCAGCAAGGTTGTTTTCATGGCAGACCCTTACGGTTTGGCAGCGGGCAACTGCTTGCTCTGGTAGCGATTCAAGTCGCGCGGATCCACCTGCGGCCAGCCATCCTTGTCCCACGTCATGGGCAGGATCTTGAGCTTCTGCAAATAATTGTCCGCCGTCTCGTAGGCGTGCAGCACCAGGTAATCCTTGCCGTCAAAGGTGTAGGCGCTGTTGTGGCCCAAACCCTTCCAATCCTTGTCGCCTTTTAATAGCACCGTGCCGCCGCCCTGCGCCATGTCGCGGCCATCCTTGTCCAGATACGGCCCCGTCACGCTCTTCGCACGGCCCACGGCCAGGTGATACGTGCTTTTTTCCTTCTGGCAGCACAGTCCCCAGGAGACGAAGAGGAAATAATCGTTGCCGCGCTGGAAGATGAACGGCGCTTCGATTTCCTCGGGCGCGGGCTTGAATTCTCCCGCGCGCGGTGGCAGCGGCGCCCGGCGCGCCAGCGAATGCCACTCTTGCGGTTCCGCAATGGTTTTCCAGTCGGCATTGAGTTTCACCAGTTTGATGCCGTTCCAGAACGAGCCGAAGGCCATCCACGGCGTGCCCTTGGCATCGGTGACAATGTTCGAGTCGATGGCATTCCACTCGTCGCGCTCGGGCACCGATTGCAGCAGCATGCCCTGGTCGACCCAGCGGTAATCGGGCGAGCGGGGGTTCAGGGTGGTGTTGACGGTCACGCCGATGCCGGAGGTGTTCTTGCCGAAGCCGGACACCGAGTAGTACAGGTAATATTTGCCGTCATGGAATTGCACATCGGGCGCCCAGATATGGTCGTCAAACGACGGCGCGGCCGTCTTGGCCCAGACAGGCTGGCCCGCGAAGACGCGCCCTTCCGGTTGCCAGTCGACCATATTCTTCGAGCTGTAGAAGGTGATGCCGGGCCCCGTGCTGTACAGGTAATACGTGTCGCCATCCCTGGCCATCACGGGGTCGTGCACGCTCACTTGCGCGGCGTGGCAGGACAGCGCCAGCAGGGTGGCGGTAACGGCGGCCAGGCCGCGCTTGAGCGTTTGCATCATGGTTTTCCTTTAACTTTTAATTGCCCGTGCGGGCGCCCCACAGCGACACGCCATCGATGGACTGCGCCGTGAACGTGACGACGAAGGCTTGCGCATTCGCATGCCACTGGCGCGACAGCACGCCGTTGAACAGGCCGCCCGACGCCAGGGTGACGGTGAGCAGGTTGTTGCCCTGGTGCTGCCACGTGCCCGTTTGCGCCCCCGCAATTGTGCCGTCGGCCAGCAATGTGACGCTTTGCGACAGCTTGAGCGCCGTGGAAATATCCTTGCCGTGGTTGATCAATTGATAGCTGCCCGCCACCTCCGCTACCGCCACCTGCGCCGCCAGCGGCGTGACGCTCTTGCTTAACGGCACGTAACGGAACGGCGCCGCCACCAGCCAGCCATCGGCGTTGAGGAAGAGCTCGTGCACACGGAGCTCGTGCAATTCTCCCGTGTTGGGGAAGCGCGTGTGGAAGATGAGGAAATACTGCTGCGTGGCAGCATCGTACACCGCTGAATTGTGTCCTGGCGACACATATCCCGGCGGCGTGCCCGTCTCGCCAGCCGCCAGCGCGAATTGATGGTTGCCCATCAGCTTCTGGCCGAACGGTGCGATGGAGGCATCGTCAAACAGGGGCAAGGCGGGGTTGGACTTGACCTGGCGCATATCGTTGCCCCGGGCATCCACGTAGGGGCCGTCCGGCGCGCGCGAACGGGCCACGCGCATATTGTAGGCGCCGTTCGCGTCCAGGCCGCCAAACGAGGTGAACAGATAGTAATACTGCGATTGCGGGCTGTACAGCACATAGGCGCCCTCGATGCGGCTATGGTTGCCGCCGATCACGTGCTTGCCATAGCCCTGCCCTGCGACGGGCAAGCCCGTGGCCGGGTCCATGGCCAGGATGAAGATGCCGCCCGAATACGAGCCGTATATCATCCACAGCTTGCCCGTGGCGTCGCGGAAAGTGTTCGGATCGACCACGTTCGGTTGCGTCAACGCATCGTAGATCGTCACGCCATCCTCGCTGAGCTGGCCCCACATGCCGGACTTGAGGAAAATCTGCTGGTTCACATAGGGGCCGTCCACCTTGTCGGCCAGGGCCAGGCCCATGGCGGAACGGGGTGAATCGCCCTTGCAACTGTTGTAATACATGGCGAACTTGCCATTATCGAGCTGGATGACATCGGGCGCCCACAGGCCCGTCACTTGCGACCAGGCAAAGGTGTCGGCTAAGGCACTGACGACATTGCTGAACAGGGGATTGCCGGCGTTGACGCCGTCGGCAATCTTCGTCCAGTTCATCAGGTCGGTGGACCTGGCGGCCGCCAGGTGCGAACCGAACACATAATAGGTGCCGGCCACCTTGATGACGGACGGGTCATGCACGGAGGCATTCATAAAGGTGATGGCGCCCTGTACGGGCAGCACGACGACAGGAGGCACCACCACGGGAGGCACGACGGGCGGCGTGACGGATACGACAGGCGCGCTCCCGGACGAACCACCGCCGCCACAGGCGGCCAGGGCCATGGCGCTACCGAGCGCCAGTACAGCTTCTCTTCTGTTCATATTATCTCGCCAAGAATAGCTATCGCCATACACACTGCCGGTGATAGCCGGGTCAGAAAGCTGGAACGTAAAACGCCAGACAAAACCGTAGCGAGCGGAAGGAAGTTGTGGCCGAGAAGCGCAACTGTACGAAGGTACAGTGAGCATCGCAGGCCGCAAATTCCGACGCGCAGTAGGTTTTGTAGGCGTTTTTATTCGACGGCGACGACCACCACCGCCTTGGCGGGGAGTGACACGGTCAGCTTGCCGCCTTGCGCCTTGGCATTAAATGCCAACGGCTGCACGGCTTGCGGCTGCGCAAAGCTGTTGACGGCATCCATCTTGCCTGCGGTCAGCACGCGGCCGTTCACGCTGGCCACTTGCTTGCCGGCCAGCGCCACGTTGACGTCGACGGCCTTGTGCGGGTTCGTGTTGACCAGGGACAAGTACACCTTGCCATCCCTGGCGCGCGCGGCCGAGGCGCTCACTTCGGGAATGCTGACCTTGCCCAGGCTGTACTTGCCATTGCCGCTAATGGCAACCGGCAAGGACGTGGCATCCTGAAACGGCACGTACATTTCAAATGCGTGATACGTCGGCGTGAGGAAATATTTGTCCTTGTCCGTGATGATCATGGCCTGCAGCACGTTGACCATTTGCGCGATATTCGTCATGCGCACGCGGTCCGCGTGGGCGTGGAAGATATTGAAGTTCAGTGCCGCCACCAGCGCGTCGCGCAAGCTGTTTTGCTGGAACAGGAAACCCGTGTTGGTGCCCGGCTCGACGTCGTACCAGGTGCCCCATTCATCGACGTACAAGCCCGTCTTTTTCGACGGGTCGTTCTTGTCGATGGCGGCGAGATTGTTCTTGATCAAGCTATCGATGCGCAGGGTGCGGCTCAGGGTGGAAATCCACTCGTTTTCGCCAAAACCCGTGGCTGCGCCCTTCTTTTCCCACACGCCGGTCGGCACCGTGTAGTAGTGGAAACTGATGGCGTCCATCATGTTCGGCTTGATTTCGCGGCTCAGGGTGCCGGACCAGCTGATGTCGTCGTCATTGCCGCCGCTGGCGATGAATTTCGGGCGCGCGCTTTCCGGCGTCTTCATGAAGGTGTGATAGTGCTTGTACAGGTCGGCGTAGTATTGCGGGCGCATATTGCCGCCGCAGCCCCAGGCTTCATTGCCGATGCCGAAATAATCAACCTTGTATGGCTGGGCGCGGCCATTCTTGCGGCGTAGCTCGGCCAGGGTGGACTTGCTGTCCGACGTCATGTATTCGAGCCATTCGGACATTTCCTGCGGCGTGCCGGAGCCGAGATTGCCGTTGATGTAGGTCTGCGCGCCCAGCAGCTCGGCCAGGTCGAAGAATTCATGCGTGCCGACGGCATTCGACTCTTCCACGCCGCCCCAGTTGGTGTTGACCTTGGTCGGACGCTTGTCGCGCGCGCCAATGCCATCCTTCCAGTGATACTCATCGGCAAAACAGCCGCCCGGCCAGCGCACCAACGGCACGTGCAGCTGTTTCAGCGCGCCCAGCACGTCATTGCGCCAGCCCTTGGTGTTCGGGATGGCAGAGTCCGGCCCCACCCACATGCCCTCGTAGATACCGGTCCCCAGGTGTTCGGCGAACTGGCCGTACACGTTCTTGTTGATCACGGGACCGGGCTTGGCCACGTCGATGGTGACGTTGACGGGCGCGGCAAAGGCGCTGCCGACGGCCATGGCCAGGCTGAGGGCCACGATGCTGGTATGGATGAATTTCATGCTGTCTCCTGTTTTTTAGTGAAAAGCAAGGACCGGGATCAACCCCGGCAAAATCTGGATGTGGCGATGCCTCTCCTGCCGCGGGGTTGGGGCGGCAAGAGGGGAGTTTCAAGATCGGAGTTGCCGGTCAGTGCCGGCGCGAATTAAACGATGCGCTAAGGCTTATACCCAGCCAGCATCCACAATGAATTCCTGACTGGAACACATCGCGCCATCGTCCGATGCAAGGAACAGCACCATGGCGGCGATGTCCTGCGGCATCAGTTTATTGGGCAGACACTGGCTCTTCTTGATTTCCGCTTCCGCCGCCTCATCGACCCACAGGTCGATCTGGCGCTGCGTCATGACCCAGCCGGGCGTGACGGTATTGACGCGGATGTTATGGGCGCCATAATCGCGCGCCAGGCCCCGCGTGAGGCCGACGACGGCCGCCTTGGTGGTGGCGTAGACGGGATAGCCGCCCGACTTCATGTGCCAGGAAATCGAGCTGACATTGATGATGGAACCGCCGCCCCTGCGCTTCATGCCTTCGAACACAGCCTGGCAGGTGAAGAACATCGGACGTTGATTAATCGCAATACGCTCGTTCCAGTATTCCAGGGTGACGTCCTGCGCCTGGTGGCGCTGGTCGTTGGCCGCGTTGTTGACGAGGATATCGAAGTCGCCCAGCTTCTCGGCCAGTTCCGCCATGACGGCTTGCAGGGAGGCAATATCCGTGATGTCGCAATAGCGGAACAGGGGCGCCGTCATGCCCGCTTCGGCCAGGCGGCGGCACAGGGCCTCGCTCGCTTCCACGGCGATGTCGACAAACGCCACCAGCGCGCCCTGGGCGGCAAACTCCGCCACCAAAGATTCGCCGATGCCGCTGCCGCCGCCCGTGATGAACACGCGCTTGCCCTGCAAGCTGCCATATTTCGCCAATTGCTTCATCTTGTCTCCACCTGTTTATTTTTATTTTTTATGATTAAAGTTTACCCAGCACGCCATCGTGACGGCGCCAGATACTGAGCGGATTATCATCGCGCAGCGACTCCGGCAGCAAGTCCTGCGGCAGGTTCTGGTACGACACGGGGCGCAGGAAGCGGTTGATGGCCGCCGTGCCTACCGAGGTGCTGCGGCCGTCCGACGTGGCCGGGAACGGGCCGCCGTGCACCATCGCCGTCGACACTTCCACGCCGGTCGGGAAACCGTTGGCCAGGATGCGGCCCACGCGGCGCTCCAGCACGGGCAGCAAACGGCGCGCGTCTTCCAGGTCGCCCGCATCCATCTGCAGGGTGGCCGTCAGCTGGCCTTCCAGGCTTTCCGTGATCGCCAGCATTTGCTCCATGTCGCGGCACGCCACCAGCAGGGAAGCGGGGCCGAAGACTTCATCGCGCAAGTCGTGCCTGGCCAGGAAGGCCTCGCCCGAGGTGACGAACAGGGCGGCGGCGCCCTTGCCTTCCTCGCCCGTGTTTTGCACCAGCGGCGTCACATCGGCGTGCTGCGCCAGCGCGGCGACGCCCTTGGCATAGCTGCTGGCGATACCAGCCGTCAACATGGTGGCGGCCGGTGCCGGCGCCAGCGCTTCGGCGGCGGCGGCGGCAAAGGCCGTGAAGTCGGCACCTTCCAGGCCCAGCACGAGGCCGGGATTGGTGCAGAACTGGCCCACGCCCATCGTCAGCGACGCGGCAAAACCGCTGGCGATGGCCGCGCCACGGGCAGCCAGGGCTTGCGGCAGCGCAAACACGGGGTTGATGCTGCTCATTTCCGCATACACGGGGATCGGCTGCGGGCGTTCCGCCGCCACCTTCATCAGGGCGATGCCGCCCGAACGCGAACCCGTAAAGCCCACGGCCTGGATGGCCGGATGGGCGACCAGCGCCTGGCCGATGCCATTGCCCGTGCCCGTCAGCAAGGCGAACACGCCGGCCGGCAGCTTGCAGATGGCAATCGCCTTGACGATGGCGCGCGCCACCAGCTCGGACGTGCCCGGATGGGCCGAATGGGCTTTCAGCACGACGGGGCAACCGGCCGCCAGCGCCGAGGCCGTATCGCCGCCGGCCACGGAGAAGGCCAGCGGGAAGTTACTGGCGGCAAACACGGCGACGGGGCCCAGGCCGATCATGCGCAAGCGCAAGTCAGGACGGGGCGGCACGCGCTCGGGCAGCGCCGAATCGATGCGCGCATCGGTCCAGGAACCCTCGCGCAGCAAGCCGGCGAACAGTTTTAATTGACCGACAGTGCGGCCGCGTTCGCCTTCCAGGCGCGCGCGCGGCAAGCCGCTTTCCGTCATGGCGCGCACGATCAAGTCGTCGCCCAGTTCGCCGATTTGCGCGGCGATGGTGTCGAGGAAGTCGGCGCGCTCGGCATCGCTGGTGGCGCGGAACGGGTCGAACGCGGCTTGCGCCAGACGGCAGGCTTCGTCAATTTGCGCCACGTCAACCATGTGGAAGGCGGGCCCGATGTGCGCGCGCGCGGCCGGGTCCCACGCTTCGAAGGAGCCGCCATTGCCCTTGACGGCGACGCCGCCGATCAATGCATCACCGGTGATATTGAAACTCATAATGTGCTCACTTTCGCAAATTCGGTTGGGAAGACGTCGAGGCGGTTACGCAGGGCGGGGCCAAAGGCCGGCGCTTCGATTTCAAAGGTTTCGCCCGGCGCCACGCTTACGCCATCGGCAAAGCTCAGGGTGGCCGTGCCGAAGAAATGCACGTGCACGTCGCCAGGGCGCTTGAACAGCGGATACTTGAAGTGATGGTGTTCCAGGTTGGCAATCGTGTGCGACATATTGTCTTCGCCGCTGACAAACGCCTTTTCCCAGCGCACATTACCGGCCGCATCAAGCACACGCGAGCTGCCGGCGATGTGCGCGGGCAATTCGCCTACCAGCAGGGCCGGACCCACGCTGCACATGCGCAGCTTCGAGTGGGCCAGGTACAGATAGTTCTGGCGTTCCGTCACGTGGTCCGAGAACTCATTGCCGATGGCGTAGCCGACTCTATACGGCTGGCCGTCGTCGCCGATCACGTACAGGCCGGCGATTTCCGGCTCTTCGCCGCCGTCCAGGGCAAAGTCCGGCATGCGCAGCGGCTGGCCGCCAGCGCGCACGATGGAGCCGTCGCCCTTGTAGAACCACTCGGGCTGGGCGCCCGCCGTATCTGCTTCAGGCTTGCCGCCTTCCACGCCCAGGCGGAACATTTTCATGGAGTCGCTCAGGGACTCGGCGTCGCCGCCGATCTTCTTGTGCATGGCGTCGCGCGCGCCGGCGCTGCCCAGGTGGGTCAGGCCCGTGCCCGTCACGTAGCAGTGCGCCTCGTCCGCATGGTCGAGCGGCGCCAGCAAACGGCCGCTGGCGGCCACATCCGCATACGCATGCGTGGCGTTGCCGACGCTGGCATTCACCAGGTCCGCCAGGCTCACCTTCTTGCGGATGGCGTCTTGCGCCAGCGCATACGTCGTGTTGTAGCCTTCGATGACGCGGATGACGTCGTCTTGCAGCAGGCCGACGAGGCGCCCGCCATGTTCATTCGTAAATTGCAGCAACAGCATAATGGTCTCCGCTTAATGTGAGTGGCGCGGCACGGCGGAACCGCGATTGCCGACCAGGAAGTCGAAATCGCAGCCTTCGTCGGCCTGCAACACGTGTTCGATGTACAGCTGCTGGTAGCCGCTCTTCGGTCCGGGCGCGCTGCCCAGTTCGCGGGCCGCCAGGCGCTCGGCGATTTCCGCGTCGCTGATGTCGATGTTCAGGCTGCCGGCGTGGCAATCGAGGGCGATCATGTCGCCATCGCGCACAATACCCAGCGGGCCGCCCGCCATGGCTTCCGGCGCCACGTGCAGGACGACGGTGCCGTAGGCGGTGCCGCTCATGCGCGCGTCCGAGATGCGCACCATGTCGGTGATGCCTTGCGCCAGCAATTTCGGCGGCAAGCCCATGTTGCCCACTTCCGCCATGCCCGGATAGCCTTTCGGGCCGCAATTTTTCATCACCAGCACGGAATTGGCATCGACGTCGAGATCCGGATCAACGATGCGCGCCTTGTAATGTTCAAAGTCTTCGAACACGACGGCCTTGCCCCGGTGCTGCATCAAATGCGGCGAGGCGGCCGACGGTTTCAGCACGGCGCCGCGCGGCGCCAGGTTGCCGCGCAGCACGCAAATGCCGCCATCGGCCAGCAGCGGGTTGTCCAGGGTGCGCACCACTTCATCGTTGTAGATCGGCGCTTCGACGCAGTTGTCCCAGAGCGACTTGCCGTTGACGGTCAGTGCATTCTTGTGCGGCAGCAAGTCACCCTCGCCCAGGCGGCGTATCACGGCCGGCAAGCCGCCCGCGTAGTAAAACTCTTCCATCAGGAAACGGCCCGACGGCAGCAGGTCGACGATGGTCGGCGTGCCGCGGCCCGTCTTGGTCCAGTCTTCCAGTTCCAGCGGCACGCCGATGCGCCCGGCAATCGCTTTCAGGTGGATCACGGCATTGGTCGAGCCGCCGATGGCCGCGTTGACCTTGATGGCGTTCTGGAACGCTTCGCGCGTCAGCACTTTCGACAGGCGCAGGTCTTCATGCACCATTTCGACGATGCGGATGCCCGACATGTGCGCCAGCACGTAGCGGCGCGAGTCGACGGCGGGGATGGCCGCGTTGTGCGGCAAGGACGTGCCCAGCGCTTCGGCCATGCTGGCCATGGTCGAGGCCGTGCCCATGGTGTTGCAGGTGCCTGCCGAGCGCGACATGCCCGATTCGGCCGACATGAACTGGTGCAAGGTGATCGATCCGGCCTTCATCTGCTCGTGCAGCTGCCACACGGCCGTGCCGGAACCGATGTCCTTGCCGTTCAGCTTGCCGTTCAGCATGGGGCCGCCGCTGACGACGATGGTGGGAATGTCGACGCTGGCCGCGCCCATCAGCAGCGCCGGCGTGGTCTTGTCGCAGCCGACCAGCAGCACGACGGCGTCCATCGGGTTGCCGCGGATCGATTCTTCCACGTCCATCGAGGCCAGGTTGCGCGTCAGCATGGCGGTCGGACGCAGATTCGATTCGCCGTTCGAGAAGACGGGGAATTCCACGGGGAAACCGCCCGCTTCCAGGATGCCGCGCTTGACGTGTTCTGCCAGCTGGCGGAAATGCGCGTTGCAGGGCGTCAGTTCGGACCAGGTATTGCAGATGCCGATGATGGGCTTGCCGTGAAATTCGTGGTCAGGTATGCCCTGGTTTTTCATCCAGCTGCGGTACATGAAGCCGTTCTTGTCCTGCGAGCCGAACCACTCGGCCGAGCGCAGGGCTACCTTCTTTTTTGTCTCAGACATGCCATTCTCCTGGTTGTGCCATGCCGGATCTAAGGTCGTCGGCCCGGGCAGCGATGTTGGAATACTAAAGAATCCTGCCATGCCTTTCCAATCAATTTTTAATGCGTTCCGATATCGAAAACGATATCGGCATGCGCCAATGAAAACGCCCTGCGGGCGCATGGCGGCAGGGCGTGGGCGATTTTGGCTGGGGCGCTTACTCTACGGAAAACCGGTAGACGGTTTCCGTCCGGTATTCCTCGCCCGGGCGCAAGATGGTGTTCGGGAAATGCGCCTGGTTCGGCGCATCGGGGAAATGCTGGGTTTCCAGGCACAGCGCGCTGCGGTAGCTGATGGCGCGCAGCTTGCCGTACTGGCTGCTGTCGAGGAAATTGCCGGAATAAAACTGGATGCCCGGTTCCTGCGTGTACACCTGCATCACCCGGCCCGATTGCGGATCGCGCACGCTGGCGGCCAGGTTCAGCAGCTGACCGGGTTGTTGATTCAGCACAAAGTTATGGTCATAGCCGCGCCCGATGCGGATCTGCTCGTGCGGCAAGTCAATGCTGCTGCCGATGACGGTGCTCTGGCGCAAGTCGAATGGCGTGCCGGTGACGTCCGCCAGCTCGCCCGTGGGAATCGAACCGGCATCGACGGGCAGGTAGCGGTCCGCATTGATGGACACTTCGTGGCCGAGGATATGGCCCTGCCCTGCCAGGTTGAAATAGCTGTGGTTGGTCAGGTTGACGGGCGTGGCCTGGTCCGTGACGGCATGGTAGCGCAGGCTCAGGGCATTGTCGTCGTCCAGTTCGTAGGTCAGCGTGACGTCGAGCTTGCCCGGATAGCCGTCTTCGCCGTCCGGGCTGCTGCGCGTGAACGTGACGCCCACGGCGTCTTCCTTCGTGAACGGTTCGGCCTGCCACATGACCTGGTGGTAGCCTTGGTTTCCGCCATGCAAGTGATTCGGTGCGTTGTTGACGGCCAGCTGGTAATCCTTGCCGTCGAGGCTGAAACGTCCCCCGGCAATGCGGTTGCCGTAGCGCCCGATGACGGCGCCCAGGAAAGCGCCGTTGTGCAGATACGGTTCTATGCGCTCGAATCCGAGCACCACGTCGGCAAAAGCACCTGTGCGGTCCGGCACGTGGATTTCGCTGATGATGGCGCCAAAGTCGAGCACTTTCACTTGCATGCCCTGGCGGTTCGTCAGGGTAAACACGGTGACGTGGTCGCCGCCGGGCAGGACGCCGAACGGCGCTTGCGTCACTGAAACAGAATCAACTGGGGTCATGGCGTCGGATCCAGGTTTTACAGGGTCGATGAACGGCCAAACACGGGCATGCCTTGCGCATCCCAGCGCAGCGGCTTCACAAAGGTATGGCGGTCCGGGTTCCACAGCGGGTCGCCGACGATTTCCGTGTAGGTGCGGGCATGGTACACCAGCAATACGCCGTCGCCGTCCTCGGCCGTGGTAAAGCTGTTGTGGCCAGGGCCGTAGATGCCGTGCTCGTAGCAGGTGGCAAACACGGGAGCGGACGACTTCGTCCACGCCGCCGGATCGAGCAAGTCGGCGGACTCGTCAGCCCACAGCAGCCCCATCGCGTAGTTTTCATCCGTGGCGCTGGCCGAATAGCTGATGAATATCTTGCCATTGCGTTTCAGCACGGACGGTCCCTCGTTGACCCAGAAGCCGCGGATTTCCCAGTCGAATTCCGGCTTGCTCAGCATCACGGGCGGGCCGGCCAGCTGCCACGGCGTGGCCATCGGTGCGATGTACAGGTTCGAATTGCCTTCGATGGCGACATCTTTCTGCGCCCACAGGTAGTACAGCACGCCGTCGTGCGTAAAAGTGGTGGCATCCAGGCAGAAGGTGTCGATGCCCGTGTCGATCTGGCCCATGAATTCCCACTCGCCTTCCAGCGGGTTGGCGTTGGTGTTGCGGATCGCATACATGCGGTGCTGGAACAGCTTATGCTTGATTTCGCGGCTCGGCGCGGCGGCGAAATACACATACCAGGCGCCCTGGTTGAAGTGCAGCTCGGGCGCCCACACCAGTTCGCTGTACGGACCCGTGTCCGGCTTGTGCCAGACGGCGACTTGCTCCGCGTCGGCCAGGCCGGCGATGCTGTCGGCGCGGCGCAGTTCGATGCGGTCATACTGGGGCACGGAGGCCGTAAAGTAATAATAGCCGTCGCTGTGGCGGGTGATATGCGGGTCGGCGCGCTGTTCGATCAGCGGTTTCAAGACGTCTGCCATGTTGCTTACTCCATTCAATTATTCTTACGCAGCCACGTAGCCGCGCTTGTGCATTTCGGTTTTCACTCCCGTGTAATAGCTGTCGCTGATGCGGTACTTGAACATCAACAAGCCCATCAACAGGTGGAAGAAACCGGGGATGACCGACAGCATCAGGGCGATGCCGTTCAGGGCGAATTGCGTTTGCTCATGGTTGGGCTGGTAGTCGAAATACGCGAGCAGCACGCCCACCAGGCCGCCTGCCACCGCCATGCCCGCCTTCTGGCACACGGAAATGCCGCCAAAGGCGAAGCCTGAGACGCGCTTGCCCGTCTTGACTTGACCATAATCAATGGTTTCGGCGATGGCCGACCAGAACACGGGCGCGTGCAAGTCCACCACGAAGGACAGCAGGAAATACAGGGCAAAGGCCAGCACGGTGTCGCTCGGCTTCACGAAGAAATAGATGGCCAGGCTGATCAGCGCGACGCCGATCTGCGTGTAGCGGAACAGTTTGACCTTGCAATAAAACTTGGTGATCCAGGTCGAGGCGATCATGGCCAGGATGGCGGCCACCACGCCCGTGGTCAAAAAGGCGGCCACGGTTTCCGTGCTGCCGCCCAGATAGTATTTCGCGTAATAAATGGCAACGGAGCCGCGCACCACGTAGCCGATGGTGCCCGTGACGCACACGCCGCACAGCACCAGCCACTGGTCGTTCCGCAGCAGCACTTTCAACTGCGCCAGCAACGATTGCTTTTCCACCACGTGCACGACGCGCTCGGTGGTGGAGAAATAGCAGAACAGGAACAGGGCCACGCCCATGACGGCCATCACGGCCATGGCTGCCTGGTAGCCGACGGCCGGGTTGCCGCCGCCCCAGCGCTGCGACAGCACCGGCACGACGATGGTCACCATGAAGGCGCCGATCTTGGCGAAGAACAGGCGGTAGCCGTTGGCCGACAGGCGATCCTGCGGGTCGCTGGTGAGGCCGCTGATCAGAGAAATATACGGGATGCCGACACCCGCCGTCATGATGGTCATCAAGATATACGTCGAATATGCCCAGATCAGCTTGGCGTCATACTGCCACTCTGGCGTGCTGAAGACGAAGAAGACGCTGACGCCATACGGCACGGCCAGCCACAGCAGATACGGGCGGTAGCGGCCCGAGGCAAAGCTGTAGCGGTCGGTGATCTGGCCCATGACCAGGTCGGCGATGGCGCCGATGACTTTCACGGCCACGAACAGCAGGGCAAGATCCGTGGTTTTCAAGCCATAGATATCGGTATAGAAAAAGGTGATGATCAGCATCATCGACGAAATGACGACATTCAGCGCCATGTCGCCGGCGCCGAAGCCGACCTTTTCAACGGTAGATAATTTTTGCGTCTCCATGCTCTCCGTCCATTCTTTTGATGATGAATCGTGCGTGACTGCCCAACTGACACGGGCGCTGCCGGCCGAAACCATGGCAACGCCCTTGATTTTTTACTGTGTGGCCAACTTACATTTTCCAGCGTAAAGACAGGCCGACCGTGCGGTCATAGCGCCGCGTATCGCGCGCATACACGCCCGGCTCGTTCCAGTAATCCTTGAACTTGGTGTCGAGCAAGTTATTCCCATCGAGGGTCACGGTGAACTGCTCGTTGATCTTGTACGACAGCGAACCGTCGAGCTGGGCCGTCGGCGCCACTTTCAAGTCCAGGCCGGGGCCGCCCTGGTTGTAGCTGTCGATGAATTTCGAGCGCCAGTTGTAGGCCAGGCGGCCCGACCAAGCATCTTTTTCATACAGCAGCACCAGGTTGTAGGCATAGCGCGACACGCCCGTGATGGCATGGCTGCCCGTCTCGTCGTCGGTGGTGCCGCTCATGTAGGTGCCGTTCGCTTGCAAGCCCAGGCCGCTCAGGATGCCGGGCAAGCCGTCATAAAACTGCTGGTAGCCGATTTCCAGGCCTTGCAGCTTGCCGGCAGCCGTGTTGTAGGGGCGATCCACATCGTAGGTCTTGCCGCCGATGGTTTCGCTGGCAATGCGCTGCTGGATATAACCGTCGAACTTGTGGTGGAACACGGTGGCCGTCACGGAACCGGCCGGCGCGAAATACCATTCCAGGGCCGCATCGACATTGTCGCCCGTCACCGGTTTCAAATTCGGATTACCGCCCGCGCCCGTCGCCTTCACCGTTTCCGTCGAGTTGACCAGGGCCACGCCCGGGTTCAGCTGGGAAAAACCGGGGCGGCTGATGGTGCGGCCCGCGGCGAAGCGGCCGACCAGGTCCGAGCGCAGCTTGATTTTCAGGGCCACGCTCGGCAGCACGTCGGTGCTGGCCGTGTCGCTGACGACGGAGGTGTACACGCCATCCTCGGAGGTATTGCCTTGCAGGCTTTGCTCCGTGCGCACCACGCGCACGCCCACGGTGCCATCGACGGGGTAGGCGCCCAGCTTGAAGGCGATCTTCGCCTTGGTATAGATCGAATACGTCTTTTCCGTATCCTTGAAGAACGAGCCCGGATCCATGGCGCGCGCCGCGCTGCTGCCCGTGACGGCCTGGCGGATCGTGCCCGTGTTATTGAGCAGGAAGCTGGCGCACGGCGTGTACCATTGCTTCAAGCCATAATCGGGGCCGCCGCCGGACATCGGTTCCGACAGGCAATTGAGGCCCGGAATCGACGTCACGCCCTGGCGGCTGAACGGAAATGCGGCGCCGGACACGTCCGGTGCTTCCGCATTGCCTTCATAGCTCTTGATCGATTCCGCTTCGCGCTTGACGCCGCGCAAGCCGACGCTGATTTCCTTGAAGAAGCCACCGGCGCTCGGCGTGTACGCCAGGTCGGCGCGCAGGTCGTTCGAGCTGCCCTTGTCTTCGCCGTAGCGGTCGAAAAAGCCCTTCAGATAGTAGTTCGACGGGTCCTTCAGATCGATGCCCGTGTAATCGACGTGCAGAGTGCCGTTCTGGTTGGTATTGATGGTGGCGTTCGGCACGACGGTGATGGCGTCGAGAATCGGATTGCGCCACGCATAAGTGCTTTTGGTGCTGGCCACTTCCGACGTGAAACGCCATTCCGGGTTGATATCCCACAAGCCGCCAACGGCAAACTGGTGCGTCTTCGTCTGGTTCTTGTTCGCCTGCGTCGACATGATGGTGTTGACGTTGGTCGAGGTCAGGGTTTGCAGCTGGTTGCTGCCGGGAATCTTGGTTGCCGACACGGGCGTGCCCCACCATGGCAAGCCGACGAAGTAATCGGACTCGGCATCGAGCAGGAAGCGCGTGGCCATGCCTTCCGCGTACAGTTCGACGTCGGCGTTCGGACGCCATTGCAGCACGGCATTGGCGGTGGTGCGGCGGCGGTCGCCCTTGATCGGCAGCAAGCCCACCTGGTCCGGCCCCGTCAAGCCGGGCGACAGGAAACTTTTATCTACAGGCGCGGTACTGAACGCGCGTTCTTCGTGGTAGCGGTGTTGCTGCTGCGACAAGCCCAGCAGCGCGCCCACCTCGCCGATGCCCGTCTTCCAGCGGTTCGCCACCATGCCGCTGACGTTCGGGTCCGTGGCTTTCGATTTGTCGCTGTAGACGGCGCGCGTGTTGACGCTGGCCGTGAACTCCTTGAAGTCGAACGGACGGTTCGTGCGCACGTCGATGATGCCGGCCACGCCGCCTTCGACCTGGTCCGCGCCCTGCGATTTATAGACGTCGACACGCTGCAGCATGGTGGCGGGAATGTCGGCCAGGTTGACGTAGCGGCCCGTCGTCGTGAACAGTTCACGGCCGTTGAGCAGGGTCGTGACATCGCGCAAGCCGCGGATCATGACGGCGCTGGCCTCGCCTGAATCGCGGCGGATCTGGATGCCGGAAATGCGCGCCAGGGTCTCGGCCACGTTGTTGTCGGGGAATTTGCCGATGTCGTCGGCGACGATGGAATCGATGACCTGGTCCGAGCGCATCTTGATCTGCTGCGAGTTCTGCGCCGAACGGCGCACGCCGCTGACGGTCACGACCGACACTTCCGCGGCAGGCTCGGCACTGGCATCGGCCGCCACCGCCTCCTGCGCCCACACCGAAGCCGAGCTCAGCAAGCCGATACCGGCCAATGCCGCAACGGCGGCCTTCAAAATGAATGGACGAGGGAAAGTGGCCGCGAGCGGGCCGGTGGCGTTGCGCATCATGAATCTCCAGATATTGTATTGATATTTTTTATGTCGCTTGCATGTCGTGCGCATGCTCGGCGTTTATCTTAGGGGCTGGACGATAATCTCTCCAATCAATTTTTCCGCAGTTTCGATATCAATTTCGATATCGGCGATGGAGGGACTTTGGAGGGTGTGAAGCGACAACGGCAGGGGCGTCCTGGAAAACGACAGTCATTGCTGGATGGGCGCCGAATGGGCCTGGTATCTGACGGATGGGTACTGACGGATGGTGCCTTGTCACAGGCCAGAATCGGGCCTCGTCGGAGGCGGCGGTGCAGACATTATTGACATGGGCGCAGTACTCATCAACCCAAAACGGCCTGGGTAGTCGTTTGGGTTACTGTGCAGGTCAATCAGCTGAAATCACACACTGATATCCAAAGATGTCCAAAGATGTCCAAAAATATCCAAAAAAACCCAAAACCATCAAAGCGATGTCGCTCCATCATTTGGCACATAATATGCGGTACGGCGTTCCCCCCGCTGCAGGAGCTGCCCAGACTCCCGCAAGCGCTTCAGCAAATTTTTCGCCTGCAGCGAAGTCAAGCGGCATAGCTCAGCCACCTCGGCACGCCGCACCGAACCATGTTGCTGTACATAGCTCAAAACCATTTGCTCCTGCTGAAGGCCGCTGAATCCCATTTGCCGTGTATAAGCGGCTTTATCACCTTCAGCACGGTACAAGCCAGCGGCCAAAGTGTACGTCCGACCACGGGCCGTACCATGTGCCTGTGCCAATCCGGCCTCAACAAGTGCCTCGAGTGTGCGTTTGGCTTGAGCAGCTTCCCGCTGAATATGCAACGCCAGTTCCTCCGTTGTCATGCGCTTCATACCACGCAATGCGGCCAAGGCGATAAGGCTATCTATCGGTAACTCACCACCGCGACGCCCTTCTTCTTCAATCACACGCTTCAGGAATGCTTCATCCCCATCCCTCGTATCCAAACGCAAAACAACGTTGGTGCTATCAGTGCGGCGATAATCTGGCTCGGATCGTCCAAAGCGTAGCAGTCCCCGATAAATTTTATCTACGCCACGACCAGAACGCTCAACCAAGCCTATGCGTTTCATGGCATCGGCCAAGGCTCGATTGCGCGGTCGCGGCTCGGTCGTTAATAGATTTGCCAAGGTGACGCCATCCACCAGACCGCCTGGATTACTGATCGTCAATCCATCATCATCCATACGAACATGCACTGCGCCCAAGCGATGATAATCACGATGCACCAAGGCATTTGCAACAGCCTCTCGAAAGGCACCAAAATCTACTTTGGGTACCGGGACACGAAAGAGATCAACTTGAATCTCCCGTTCGGGGTTATAAGGACGGAAATTCGTTTCCAGCCAATCTAACGCTTTTAGCAAAGGGAAGCGGCGGAATTCATTAAACGTCACGGCTTCGCGCGCCAACACCTGAAAAGCAAATTCATGTGTGGGAACCAACTCGTTCAATGCCGTATCCCGGCCAATGAGCAGGAGGCCAGCCAAAGTCGGTGCCCGGCTGCCATCACTCAAGCGCGAAGTGAGCCCCAAGGCGCCATCAAGCGCTTCATCATCAAGTTCCAGCAACACACGGTCACCACCATATTGCTGCACGCTCTGACGCAAGCGCTCGCGTTCCAATGGATCGAGATCGCTCAAGGATGCCCCTGCGACTATTCGTGCTGAAGCATCCATCAAACCAAAGCTGCTGATCCGGCTGGCACGATCATGCGGCAACATGGCCACACATTCAGGCTGTCCATCAGCCTTGATCCGGCGCCGGAGATAAGTACCAGAAGTAGTTGCTACCTCACCATGGGCCTTGGGAACAAAGATACACGCGACACGAACCTCACCCACGATGACAGCCTTGAAATTGACCGCCAAGGAAGGTGATGTACGGGCCGCGATAAGCCCCGCTAGCCCCGTCAGTTCCAAACGTTCTACGTGTAATCCAGTCGGGGTGCCATCATCCTCTACTCCTAGCCATAACTGTCCACCCTCGGCATTCGCAAGGCAAATGACCGCTTCAACAAGCTCACGATCAGGTAAGCGCTTACGGTCACTCTTGAATTCAACCGTCAGTGATTCGACCAGCGGTAGCTCGAGGATCATTTGCAGTGGCTCTTTGCTTGAATATAGAAGAATAAGGTATCACTACATGAAAGATACATCATGGCGCAGGTCGCGTACATCCACGAATATGGCTAACCATGTAAAGTATTAATCAATGAACAGCAAGAACTCGGAAGGAAAACACAAGGTCTTGGTTTGTCTGGTGCGGCTGGCGGGGATCGAACCCACGACCCTTGGCTTCGGAGGCCAATACTCTATCCACTGAGCTACAGCCGCGTAGGGGGAATTTCTGAAGTGATGCGAAGGATACCGTTTTTCTTTACCTACGTCTACGGAAACTGTCGTATCGTCGGCAATTGCATGTCACTGCTCAATTTTTGTGCCTATAATTGTGGGTTTCATAAAGGTTTACATACAAGCATGTAAAAATGCTACCTTACACGGCCATCAGTTTCAAATCTGGACTAAGGACATCATGAGCGACGCACATAACGAACAACAATCAGCGATCAAAACGCCTAAACAATTGCTTGCCGCCGTAGCAGGCTTCTTCCTCGTCACCGTCATCGGCATCATCCTGCTGGTGCAGTTCGTCACGGCACAAAAACTGACGGGCGCCGGGACGGACAGCCAGTCGCCGGAAGCCATTGCCGAGCGCCTGAGCCCCGTGGCCAATGCCGGCTTTACCTTCAAGGATGCCAGCGGTCCGAAAGTGCTGCAAAGCGGCGAAGCCGTGTACACGGCGACCTGCGTGGCGTGCCATGGCGCCGGCGTGGCCGGTGCACCGAAATTTGGCGATGCGGGCAGCTGGTCGGCCCGCCTGGCCCAGGGCTACGATACGGTTCTGAAACACGCCATCGAAGGCTTGCGCGCGATGCCGGCCAAGGGCGGCAATCCCGACCTCGACGATGTGGAAGTGGCGCGCGCCGTCGTCTATATCGCCAACGCGTCGGGCGGCAAGTTCAAGGAACCGGAAGTGCCGGCACCGGCCGCAGCCGCTGACGGCGCCGCCGCACCAGCAGCCGAGCCTGCCAAGTAAGCCGCGCAGCACCAGTATCGAGGAACCGCCCGTTGGGGCGGTTTTTTTTCGCCCGCAGTTTGCGCCAGATCACACGACGTAAAAAAACCGCACTGCTTGCGCGGTGCGGCTGGCAACTGATGCCTGGAACAGCCGTCTTACCACATGATGACGCGGTCTTTCGGTGGCAGATACATCTTGTCGCCCGGCTTCACGTCGAAGGCTTGATAGAAGCCTGGCTGGTTGCGCATGGTGCCGTTGGCGCGGAACTGGCCTGGCGAGTGCGGGTCCGTTTTCAGCAAGACCAGTTGCTGGGCTTCGCGCATCTTCATGCGCCATACCTGGGCAAAGCCCGCATAGAAACGCTGTTCGCCCGTGAAACCGTCGATGACGGGCGCTTTCTTGCCATTGAGCGACAACTTGTACGCTTTGTACGCGATCGCCACACCGGAATTGTCGGCGATGTTTTCGCCCAGGGTCAGTTCGCCGTTGACGAAGTGGCCCTTGACGGGGCTGAAGCTGTTGTACTGCGCCACCAGTTGCTTGGTTTTCTTGGCGAAGTTTTTATGGTCGGCCTTGGTCCACCAGTCGCGCAGGTTGCCGTCGCCGTCGTACTGGGCGCCCTGGTCGTCGAAGCCGTGGCTGATTTCATGGCCGATCACGCCGCCGATGGCGCCGTAGTTGACGGCGTCGTCCGCATTGGCGTCGAAGAACGGTGCCTGCAAAATGGCGGCCGGGAAGACGATTTCGTTCAGTTCCGGATTGTAATAGGCGTTCACGGTCTGTGGCGTCATGCCCCACTCGTCGCGGTCGATGGGCTGGCCCAGCTTGTTCAATTCACGGTTGTAGTTGAGCAAGTGCGAACGCTGGATGTTGCCGATCAAATCGTCGGGCGCCACCGTCAGACCCGAGTAATCGCGCCATTTGTTCGGATAGCCGATCTTGGTGGTGAACTTGGCCAGCTTGATTTGCGCCTGTTTCTTGGTGACAGGGCTCATCCAGTCGAGCTTGTCGATGCTTTGCTTGTAGGCCGTCATCAGGTTTTTCACCAGCGCTTCCATGCGCACCTTGCGCTCGGCCGGGAAGTATTGCTCGACGTACAATTGGCCCACGGCTTCGCCCAGCGCGCCTTCGACGGCACCCACGCCACGCTTCCAGCGCGGACGCATTTCCGTCACGCCCGTCAGGGTGGTGCCATAGAACGCAAAGTTTTCATCGACATACGCTTTCGGCAGGTAGCCGGCGTTGGCGTGCAGCAAGTGCCACTGGAAGTACGCTTTCCACGTTTCCAGCGGCGTCTTGTTGGCGATCTCGGCAAAGCCTTTCAGGTAGCTGGGCTGGCTGACAATCACATAATTGACCTTGCCGGCGATGCCCGTGTCCTTCAGATAGCGGGCCCAGTCGTAGCCTGGCGCCACTTCCGCCAGTTTCGCCAGTTCCACTTTGTTGTAGGTTTTGACGGGATCGCGGTTCTGCACATTGCTCCATTGCGCCTTGGCCAGTTCCGTTTCCAGGGCCACGATGGCTTTCGCATTCGCGGCTGCGTTCGCGTCGCCGGCCAGGCTGAGCATTTTTTCCACGTGGGCCAGGTATTTGGCGCGCGTGTCGGCCTTGCCTGCTTCCAGGTAATAGTCGCGGTCAGGCAGGCCCAGGCCGCTTTGCACGATGTCGGCCACGTATTTGGTGGAATCCTTGGCGTCCTGGTGGATGCCGAAGTCGTACGGCGAGGTCACGCCCAGCTTGCTGAAGTGGGCGATCACGGCAGGCAACTCCGCCTTGTCCTGCAGCGCGGCGATCTTCGCCAGCTCCGCGTTCAAGGGCGTCAGGCCCAGGCTTTCCAGCTTGGCTTCATCCATGAAGCTGTTATAAAAATCACCGATTTTCTGGGCATTCGAACCGGCCGCGCGGGCCTTGTCGGCGGCAGCGCCTTCGACGATGCCGCGCAGCTGCGTTTGTGTATCGTCGGCCAGCTTGGCAAAGCTGCCCCAGCTCGACTTGTCGGCAGGAATGACGGTTTCCGCCAGCCATTTGCCATTCAGGTGCTGGAACAGGTCGTCCTGCGCGCGCACGGCAGGGTCGACGTATTCGACGGCGATGCCGGAGGTCAGTGCGGCGGCCGCGACGGCGGTGGCGGGAGCGGCCTTCTTGGCGCTATCAGCGGCGCCAGCCATGCCGGACACGCCGGCCAGCAAACTCAGGGTCAATGCACTTAACAAATAACGATTCACGGTTGTCCTCTATATTGTATTGTGTGAAATATAAGGGTCAGAAGGCCCAAGGCTTCTGGCCCGGTTTTTGACTGTAGCATACCGGCCGAAACGACAGAAAGAACTTTGGCCAGAATGCAAAAAAGACCACGCGAGGTGGTCCTTTCTGTTGTTACAGTAGTACGTTTTCTACGACGACGTGCACGTGATTACCAGATGATCACGCGGTTTTCCGGGGCAACATACATCTTGTCGCCCGGTTTCACGCCAAACGCTTCATAGAAGCCAGGCTGGTTGACCATGGTGCCGTTGGCGCGGTACTGGCCCGGCGAATGGGGGTCGGTCTTGATCTGCACGATCTGCTGCGCTTCGCGCATCTTGCTGCGCCACACCTGGCCAAAGCCCATGTAGAAGCGCTGGTCGCCCGTGAGGCCGTCCAGCACGGGCGCCGGCTTGCCGCCCAGCGAGATTTTATAGGCTTTATAAGCGATCGCCACGCCCGAGTTGTCGGCGATGTTCTCGCCCAGGGTCAGCGCGCCGTTGACATTGTAGCCAGGCAATGGGCTGTAGCCGTCGTATTGCTTGGTCAGCGCGTCGGCCTTGGCCGCGAAGTTCTTGCGGTCGGCCGGGGTCCACCAGTCGCGCAGGTTGCCATCGCCATCGGACTGGCTGCCCTTGTCGTCGAAGCCGTGGCTGATTTCATGGCCGATGACGGCGCCGATGGCGCCATAATTGACGGCGTCGTCCGCGTTGGCGTCAAAAAACGGCGGCTGCAGGATGGAGGCAGGGAAGACGATTTCATTCATCGTCGAGCTGTAATAGGCGTTCACCGTTTGCGGCGTCATACCCCACTCTTCGCGGTCGATCGGTTTACCGAGCTTGGCCACCTGGCGCGCGGAAGCGAAATTGGCCGCGCGCATTATGTTGCCCACCAGGTCGCCCTGCACGATTTGCAGCTTCGTGTAATCGCGCCATTTGTTCGGATACGCGATCTTCGGCGTGAACTTGGCCAGCTTGGCTTGCGCTTCCTTCTTGGTTTCCGGGCTCATCCAGTCCAGCGTGTCGATGCTGTCCTTGTAGGCGGCCAGCACGTTTTTCACCAGTTCCTGCATGTGCGCCTTGCGCTCAGCCGGGAAATATTGCGCCACGTACAGTTTGCCGACGGCTTCGCCCAGCACGAGTTCGACGGCGCCTACGCCACGCTTCCAGCGCGGCTGGTTTTCCGTCACGCCGCTGAGTACCGTGCCATAGAAGGCAAAGCTCTCGTCGACGAAGTTTTTCGACAGGTAGCTGGCATAGCTGTTCAGCAACTGCCATTCGAAGTAGGCTTTCAGGGTGTCCAGGTCGGTCGCGGCCAGCACCTTGTTGTAGCCGGCCAGGTAACTGGGCTGGTTGACGATGACGTAATCGACCTTGTTGGCAATGCCCAGGGCGGCCAGGCCCGACTTCAGGTCGTAACCGGGGGTCAGGTCGTTCAGCTTGGTGATGTCGGTCTTGTTGTAGCGTTTCACGGGGTCGCGGTTCTCGACCTTGGTCCATTGCACTTCGGCCAGCGATGTTTCCAGGGCGACAACGGCCTTGGCGCGGGCGGCGGCGTTCTTGTCGCCGGCCATGGCCAGCATCTTTTCCACGTGCGCCTGGTATTTTTCCTTGACGCCAGCCTGCTTGGCTTCCAGGTAGTAGTCGCGGTCGGGCATGCCCAGGCCGCTTTGGCTCACGTAAGCCGCATATTTCGTCGAGGCGCGCGCATCCTGGCCCACGTAGACGGCGTACGGGGTCGACACGCGCGCCTGGCTCAGGTGGGCGATCAGGGCGGGCACGCCCTTCTTGTCGCGCAGCGAGCGGATGCGGTTCAGTTCGCCGGCCAGCGGCTTCGTGCCCAGCGCGTCGAGCTTGGCTTCATCCATGTAGCTGGCGTACAGGTCGGCAATCTTTTGCGCTTCGGAACCGGCCTTCTTGGTCTTGTCCTGTTGCGTGGCTTCGATGATGCCGCGCAATTGCGGCGTCGTGTCATCGCGCAGCTTGGCGAACGAGCCCCAGCTCGACTTGTCGGCGGGAATTTCGGCCGTGGCCAGCCACTTGCCATTCAAATGGGTAAAGAAATCGTCCTGCACGCGCACGGCAGGGTCGATGTACTGCACGTCGATGCCGGAAACGATGCCGGCGGCGGCAGGCGCGGAAGGTGCGACACTGGGCGCCACGGTCGGGGCGGCCACGGCGGATGCGGGTTCGGCGGCATCGGCAAACGCAGCCAACAGGGTCAGGGTCAGACTGCTCAAGAGATAGCGATTCACGGATTGTCCTTATGGGGCATGTCAAAGAGACCGGGCGGATAGCTGCGGGCGGATAGCCTGCCGCGCCAGGCACTGCAGGAATGTAGCACGCGACCATGCCCTTTGGCCAATATTGCCCCCGGACTGCCCCGGGAGTCGCCGCTCAGTTCGGCCAGGCTCAAGGTGTGTTCACGCGTTTATCCATACAGATACAGCAGGTCGTCGATCAGCGCCAGCTCCTGTTGCGTGAACTGCGTGTGATTGAACTGTCCGATATCGTCGAGCACACCCCGAATCGGCACTTGCCGTGACGGATCCTGAACGATGTCGATCAGCAGGCCGGCATCAGGATCCCGCCCCTGCAGATACTTTTCAATCAGCGCGGTGAGCGCGGCGCGTGCCTGCAAATCAGTTAACATTTTTTTATCCGCTGCCAAGGAAGAAGCGCCAGTCTAAATGAGCTTGAACCCGTGGATAAAAAAAAGCCTGCGTCCGCGGACGCAGGCAAAACCACTTCGGGTCGAGAATGCGAGTCCACTATAGGGCCGCGGCACACGCTTTTTTTCGACTCTTACAAATGCTTACTCCCCTCAAGACTAACCATACATCGCATACAAAACCGCAACATATGGCAAGCTGGCAGCCCCGTTTTCGCGCGTAGACTGAGCCCAGGCACGCTTTTTCCACGGCCGGCCCACGCCGGCAGAGATTCAGGTCTATACTTTCAACAAAGCGCCGCTCCACGGGGACTGGCGCTTGTGCAAGACACGCTAGCTGCAAAGGTGCAATGATGGGCAAACTCAAAAATACCGGCTTGATCGGCCTGGGCGTGGTGGCCGGCGTCGCCGTGTCGCTGCAATTTTCGGCCATGGCGCAAAAGACCGTCGAGCCGCCCCTGCCGCTGGAAGAACTGCGCCAGCTGGCCGACGTGTTTGGCCTGATCAAGTCCGATTACGTCGAGCCGGTGGAAGACAAAAAACTGCTGGAAGACGCCATTGCCGGCATGGTCGCCTCGCTCGACCCCCATTCCGCCTACCTCGACAAGAAAGCCTACGCCGAGCTGCGCGAAGGCTCGGAAGGCAAGTTCGTCGGCCTGGGCATCGAAATCGGCCTGAGCGAAGACGGCTACATCAGGATCGTCTCGCCCATCGAGGATTCGCCCGCCTACCGCGCCGGCATCAAGGCCGGCGACCTGATTACCCGTCTGGACGGCCAGCCCGTCAAGGGCGTCAGCCTGGACGACAACGTCAAGCGCATGCGCGGCGAACCGGGCACCAAGGTGTCGCTGACCATTGCCCGCAAGGATGAACCGCAGCCGCTGGCCTTCACCATCACGCGCGAGGAAATCCATCAAAAGAGCGTGAAGGCGAAAATGGTCGAGCCCGGCTACGCCTGGCTGCGCGTGTCGCAATTCCAGGAACCGACCGTCGACGACATGGCCGCGCAGATCACGGCGCTCTACAAGCAAGACCCGAACATCAAGGGCATGGTGCTGGACCTGCGCAACGATCCGGGCGGCGTGCTGCAGGGCGCCATCGGCGTCTCGGCCGCCTTCCTGCCGAAGGATGCGGCCATCGTCTCGACGAATGGCCAGTTGCCGGACTCGAAACAGGTGTTCTACGGCCGCGCCGAATACTATACGTTCCGCTCGGAAGGCGACGCACTGGCAAAATTGCCGGCCGCCATCAAGAAAGTGCCGCTGGTGGTGCTCGTCAACACAGGTTCGGCCTCGGCGTCCGAAATCGTCGCCGGCGCCCTGCAGGATTACAAGCGCGCCACCATCATCGGAACGCAAACCTTCGGCAAGGGTTCCGTGCAAACCATCCGCCAGCTGACTGCCGACACGGCCGTCAAGCTGACGACGGCCCGCTACTACACGCCGAACGGCCGCTCGATCCAGGCCAAGGGCATCGTGCCCGACTTGCTGGTCGATGAGAATGCGGACGGCGACGGCTTGAACGGCTTGCGCATCCGCGAAGCGGACCTGACCAAGCATCTGAGCAACGACCGCGACAAGGAAAGCGCCAAGGCCGCGCCCGTCAACGACGAAATGGAAGAGCAATTGCGCATCATCGCCCTGGAAAAGACCCGCAAACCGCTGGAATTCGGCAGCCAGGACGATTTCCAATTGCACCAGGCACTGAACCACCTGAAGGGTTTACCAGTCCAGCTGGCCAAGGCCGAACCGGTGGTGGTGCAGGCCGACGTCAAGAAAGAACAGCAGAAGTAAGCAGTAGCGCGGGGGGCGCCATGCCCCCCGGTAAGCCGTCCACGCGACAAAAATCAATCTTCCGCCACACATCCCCCTGCCCCGCAACACGAAACTCTCTACAGTCGAGCCCGTTTGTGTAAAATTTGCTTCACTTATCGGCGCCACGTCGATTGCCAAATTTGAAAGTTTAACCATGAAACAAGTCGTCATCAGCGGTACCGGACTGTACACGCCGCCATTTTCGATCTCCAACGAAGAGCTGGTCGCCTGCTTCAATGCCTACGCGGAAAAGTTCAATGCCGACAACGCTGGCGCGATCGCCGCGGGCGAAGTGACGGCGCTGGAGCTGTCGAGCGTGGCCTTCATCGAAAAGGCGTCCGGTATCAAGTCGCGCTTCGTGATGGAAAAGGAAGGCATCCTCGACCCGGCGCGCATGGTGTCGCGCATTGCTGAACGGGGCGATGACGAATTGTCGCTGCAGGCGGAAATGGCCGTCGCCGCCGCCAAAGACGCCCTGACGCGCGCGGGCCGCACGCCGGCCGACATCGACATGGTGCTGGTGGCCTGCAGCAACATGCAGCGCGCCTACCCGGCCATGGCCGTGGAAGTGCAGGATGCGCTCGGCATCGATGGTTATGGTTTTGACATGAACGTGGCGTGCTCGTCCGCCACCTTCGGCATCCAGCAAGCGGTGGCCGCCGTGCAAAGCGGCCAGGCGCGCGCCGTGCTGGTCTTGAATCCCGAAATCACCAGCGGCCACCTGAACTGGCGCGACCGCGACAGCCACTTCATTTTCGGCGACGCCTGTACGGCCATCATCGTCGAAGCGAAAGATACGGCCGTTTCCAGCCACCAGTTCGAGATCATCGGCACGGAACTGAAAACGCGCTTTTCTAACGCCATCCGCAACAATTTCGGCTTCCTCAACCGTTTTGACGAGTCCGGCGTGGGCAAGGCCGACAAATTGTTCCGCCAGCAAGGGCGCAAGGTCTTCAAGGAAGTGTGCCCGATGGCGGCCGAAATGATCAAGGCGACCCTGGCCAAGGCCGGCGTGGAAGTGGCGCAAGTGAGCCGCTACTGGCTGCACCAGGCCAACCTGAACATGAACCTGCTGATCGCGCGCCTGATCCTGGGCCGCGACGCGCAAGCCAACGAAGCGCCCGTGATCCTCGACACCTACGCCAACACCTCGTCGGCCGGCTCCATCATTGCCTTCCATAAATATCAAGATGACATGGCCGCCGGCAGCACCGGGGTCATCTGCTCGTTCGGCGCCGGCTATTCCATCGGCTGCGTGGTCGTGCGCAAGCTCTGAGCGCATGGGTGTAACATCGCCTGATTCCTGAATTAGGCGATGTTCGTGACGGATAGGCGGGCGTTCGCTTCCAGCTGGACGAAGATATAGCACAGGTTTTTTGCAATAAAGCCGCAGGAAATTTTCCGGCAGGGCCTTTGATGCGTTTATACTTGGTCGCTGAGCAACATCTTTTCCATCCGCACGTCCCCATAAGGAACCCCACACGCATGCCCCATGACATCAGCCTGATCACCACCATCGCCGCCGCCCTCGGGTTCGGCCTCATCTTCGGCTTCATCGCCGCGCGCCTGAAACTGCCGGCCCTGGTCGGCTATCTGGCCGCCGGCATCATCATCGGACCGGCCACGCCCGGTTTTGTGGCGGATGCGGAAATAGCCGGGCAATTGGCGGAAATCGGGGTGATGCTGATGATGTTCGGTGTCGGCCTGCACTTTTCCATCGAAGATTTGTGGGACGTGCGCAAGATCGCGCTGCCCGGCGCCATCCTGCAGATCGGCGTCGCCACGGCGATGGGCATGGGCCTGGCCCACTGGTGGGGCTGGAGCCTCGGCGGCGGACTGGTGTTTGGCCTGGCCCTGTCCGTGGCCAGTACCGTGGTGCTGCTGCGCGCGCTGGAAGAACGGGGCATCCTCGACTCGCTCAATGGCCGCATCGCCGTCGGCTGGCTGGTGGTAGAAGACCTCGTCACCGTATTGGTGCTGGTGCTGCTGCCGGCGTTTGCCGGTGTGCTGGGCGGCAAGGTCGCGCCGGGCGCCGAGGCGGCCAGCCTGTGGCAAACCCTGGCCATTACTCTGGGGCAAGTGGCCGGTTTCATCGTCTTCATGCTGGTGGTCGGCCGCAAGCTGTTCCCGTGGATACTGTGGCAAGTGGCGCGCACCGGTTCGCGCGAACTGTTCACCCTGTGCGTGATCGCCGCCGCCGTCGGCATCGCCTACGCTTCGACCAAGCTGTTCGGCGTGTCGTTCGCGCTGGGCGCCTTCTTCGCCGGCATGGTGCTGCGCGAATCCGAACTCAGTCACCGCGCCGCGGAAGAGTCCTTGCCCCTGCGCGACGCGTTCGCCGTGCTGTTCTTCGTCTCCGTCGGCATGCTGTTCGAGCCGACCATCCTCATCGACAAGCCGCTGCAGGTGCTGGCCGTGTGCGCCATCATCATCTTCGGCAAGTCGATTGCCGCCTTCTTGCTCGTGATGGTGCTGCGCTATCCGCCGAAAACGGCCATCATCGTCTCGGCCAGCCTGGCGCAGATCGGCGAATTCTCGTTCATCCTGGCCGCCCTGGGCCTGTCCCTGGGCCTGATGCCGCAGGAAGGCCAAAGCCTGATCCTGGCCGGCGCCATCCTGTCGATTGCCCTCAACCCGCTGGTGTTCAGCATGGCCAAGCCGCTGCTGCGCGTGATCGGCAACAGCGACTTCGCCCGCAAGTTCGAACGCACGACGGACCCGCTGGCCGAGCTGCCGATGACGGTGCCGCAGGAAAAGCTGTCGGGCCAGATCGTGCTCGTCGGCTATGGCCGCGTGGGCCGGCGCATCGCCGCCGCCCTGATGGAGCGGGGCATCCACTTTGTCGTGGCCGAGGAAAACCGCGAAATCGTCGACCAGCTGCGCAAGCAGGGCATCCCGGCCGTGGCCGGCAATGCGGGCGAGCCGGCCGTACTGATCCAGGCGCACATCACGCACGCCACCATGCTCGTCATCGCCACGCCGGACACCTTCCACGTGCGCGCCATGATCGAAACGGCGCGCGCGCTGAACCCGAACATCATGACGGTGGTGCGCACGCACAGCGAGGAAGAGGCGGAATTGTTGCGCGCGGAAAACGCGGGCAAGGTGTTCATCGGCGAACACGAACTGGCGAACGGCATGGCCGAACACGTGCTGCAGAGTTTTGATGCGGCGAAGAAGGGGCATGGCGGGCATTAAGCCGGTACCCTTTCCATCCAGCAAGCCTGCCCGCTACCCAGCCGGCAGGCTTTCTTTTTACAGGCTGGCGGCCAACTCGGCACCTTCCCGTATCGCCCGCTTGGCGTCGAGCTCCGCCGCCAGCGCGGCGCCGCCGATTTTATGGAAGCGGGGGCCGCCCGACGCAAGCGGTTTGCCATCCTTGCCGACGGGCGGCATGAGTTCCGTCAAGCTGTCCTGGCCCGCGCAAATGACGATGTTGTCCACCGCCAGCAGACGCTGCTCGCCGCCCACGGTGATGTGCAAGCCCTGCCCGTCGATCCTGTCGTAGGTGACGCCGGCCAGCATGGCCACGCCATTTCTCGCCAGCGCCGCGCGGTGCACCCAGCCCGAGGTCTTGCCCAGGCCCGCGCCCACTTTCGACGTCTTGCGCTGCAACAAGAAAATCTGCCGCACGGGATGCGGTGCGGCGGGTGGCACCAGGCCGCCGCCCGTCGCCGCGTTCAAGTCCACGCCCCACTCGCCCGCCCACGTCGCTACGGGCTGGGGCAGCGGGTGCGCCGGGTCGTGCAGCAAATACTCGCCCACGTCGAAGCCGATGCCGCCCGCGCCGATGATGGCCACGCGCGCGCCCACGGGCTTCCTGGATTGCAGCACGTCCAGGTAGGACAGCACCGTCGGATGGTCGATGCCGGGAATGGCCGGCAGGCGCACCTTGATGCCGGTGGCGACGATGACGTCGTCGTAGCCGCCGGCCAGCAACTGCTCGCGCGTGACGCGCTGGCCCAGGCGCAGCTTGATATTCGACAAGGCGATGCGGCGGGCAAAATAACGGATGGTTTCCGTAAATTCTTCCTTGCCGGGAATTTGCATGGCCACCTTGAACTGGCCGCCCACGCTGTCGCTGCTGTCGAACAGGGTCACCTCGTGCCCGCATTCGGCGGCCACGGTGGCGGCCGACAGGCCGGCAGGCCCGGCGCCGACGACGGCCACGCGGCGCGGCACGGCTTTTTTCGCATAGACCAGTTCCGTTTCATGGCAGGCGCGCGGGTTGACCAGGCAGCTGGCGCGCTTGTTGGCGAACGTGTGGTCGAGGCAGGCCTGGTTGCAGCCGATGCAGGTGTTGATTTCATCCGCGCGGCCCGCGGCCGCCTTGGCGACAAAGTCAGGATCGGCCAGGAAGGGGCGCGCCATCGACACCAGGTCGCAGTCGCCCCGCTCCAGGATGGCGTTCGCTTCGTGCGGCATGTTGATGCGGTTCGACGCCACCACGGGAATGGACACTTCGCGGCGCAGCCGGCCCGCCACGGAAGCGAACGCGGCGCGCGGCACCGAGGTGACGATGGTGGGGACTCTTGCTTCATGCCAGCCGAAGCCCGTATTGAGAATGGTCACGCCCGCCTGCTCCAGGGCCTTGGCCACCGTCACCACATCGTCCCAGGTATTGCCGCCCTCAACCAGGTCGAGCAGGGAATGGCGGTACATGATGATGAAATTGGGGCCGACGGCGGCGCGGATGCGGCGCACGATGTCCACGGGCAGGCGCATGCGGTTCCCGATCGTGCCGCCCCAGCGGTCCTGGCGCAGATTCGTGCGCGCGCACAGGAACTGGTTCAGCAGATAGCCTTCGCTGCCCATCACTTCGATGCCGTCGTAGCCCGCCTTTTGCGCCAGGCGCGCGCAGCGCACGTAGTCGCAGATGGTGCGCTCAATGCCCCGCTCGCTCAAGGGACGGGGGCGGAACGGCGAAATCGGCGACTTTTTTGCCGACGCCGAGACGACGAACGGCTGATAGCCATAGCGGCCCGCATGCAGGATCTGCATGACGATCTTGCCGCCCTCCTCGTGCACGGCGCGCGTCACCTTGCGGTGGTTGGGCACGTCGCCGAGGAAATTCAAGGTGCCGCCGAACGGCAGCAGCCAGCCTTGCCGGTTCGGCGAGATGCCGCCCGTGACGATCAGTCCCACGCCGCCGCGCGCCCGTTCGCGGTAAAACGCGGCAAGCTTGCCATAATGATAAAAACGATCTTCCAGGCCCGTGTGCATGGACCCCATGATGACGCGGTTGCGCAAAGAGGTAAAACCCAGGTCGAGCGGGGCCAGCAGATGGGGATAGGCAGTCATGGTGATCGGTCCGGTAAGGTGGTTGCAGGCCGTACGGTAACAAGCATTGCCGCTCGCCGCAGCGACTTTCTCTAGACCGGGAGTTCTAAATTGCTGGTCGCACAGGCTGGCGATGGGTACAGCTTGTGCCGGGCGCGAGTTTCCCGTAGGCTAGGTGGCATGACGCGACTCTTCCTCTGCCTGCTGATGCTGTGCGCCGTCCCCGCGACCGCGCTGGCGCAGGCGCCACGCCTGGACAAGCTGAAGGTCGACGTCAAGCGCATCGAGGTCGACGGGCAGCGCATGTATGAAGTCGATGCCAGCGGCAGCGTGCAGGCGCCGCCGGCGTCCGTCTGGAAGACCCTGACCACCTACGAGCGCATGAGCGAATTCGTGCCCGACCTCAGTTCCTGCCGCGTGCTGTCGCGCAACGGCAATGAAGTCATCATCGAACAGCAGGGCATGGCGCGCTTCCTGTTCATGAACCACCCCATCCACCTGGTGGTGCGGGCCACGGAAACGCCGTTGACGGCCATCGACATCGCCCTGATCTCGGGCGACATGCGGCATTACGAATCGCGCTGGAATCTGTATCCCGTGCCCGAGACGGGCGGCACGCGCATCGTCTTTTCCAGCCGGCTGATGCCGGGCTTCTATGTGCCCGGCATGCTGGGCACGACCATGATACGCGGCGATATCGAGCGCATGATGGCGGCCGTGCTCACCCGCATCGACAGCCAGTACGCCGATAAATCCGGATAAATCAGGCTAAATACGTATCGCGGTCGCGGATTTCCGCGAAGTTTTCCAGGCTGCCCAGCTTCACCGTGACGGGGTTCAGGCTCGCTTGCGGCTGCATCGAGCGCCAGGCGAACAGCCATTCCTGCTCAAACGCTTCGGCGCGCGTCTTGGTGAAGGCGGCGCCCAGCGCGGCGCGCTGGCCGTATTCGACCAGGCCATCGATGCCTGCCCAGCTGGGCAAGGTGCGCTGCACGGCGCGGTGCAGGCGTTCGCCGAATTCTTCCGTATTGTGGATGATCAAACAAGCGTCGGCCGGGGCGAACAGGTCGAACAGTTGCTTGTCCCACACTTGCGAAAAGCTCAGGGTCAAACAATTGCCCACGGGCATCAGGCGGAACTGGCCCAGGCTCAAGGCCAGCTCGAGTTCGCTGCGCTGGCCGTAGCGGTGCAGGGTGGGGGGACGTTTGTAATCGTGCATACGGGACTCGTTCTTCAATAGTAGGGTAAACCGGCGCGCCGCCTAGCGGGGCGGGCGGATATGGCGCCGGATGCGCTGGGCCCTGGCAGCCAGGTAAATTTCGCGCAGTAAATAAATAAAACAGCCGATCAGGCAAATCACGGCCAGCACAAAGAAGGCCGCGATGTATTTATCCAGGGTCAGGTTCAGAATATCGCCCAAAAACAGCATGGCGATGATGACGCAGACGAAGAAACCGCACGCCGTGCTGAGCGAAATCGAGTAATTGATCAGATGGGTACGCTGATACAGGGTATCTAGCTCATCCATATAGAAATCGTTGTAGCCGATGTCGAGCCGGTCTTCCAGCACGCGCGTGCGGTCGATGATGCGGCCCAGGCGGTTGGTCAGCACCACCAGCATGGTACCGATACCGGTCAACAGGAAAACCGGCGCAATCGCCAGCTGGATGATATGGCCGATGTCGCCGATCTGTATGTTCATGGATAAAAAGTCGTGGGTTCACACCGGCGCCCGACCGTGGCGCCAGCACAGGCCATAGTGTAGCAGGTGGCGCACGCCGGCTGGCTGCTTTGCCAACCGGCGCGTTGCAAGGTCATGCGAAGCCGCGCCCCGGCACGAAGCGCTCGGTGGCGCGCACCAGCGCCGAAGCGATGCCGTGCTCGAGCGCGCCATGGCCCGCGTCGGGAATCATTTCAAGCTGGGAACCAGGCCAGGCTTGCTGCAAACGGTAGGCCGACAGTGGCGGGCAGATGGCGTCGTAGCGTCCCTGCACGATAACGGCCGGCAAATGCGCGATGCGCCCCATGTTGCGGATCAGCTGGTCTTCCTCCATGAAACCGAGGTTGGCCATGTAATGCGATTCGAGCCGGCCCACGCCCAGATCCAGCGCATCGTTCGGCGCATCTTCCGGTTGCGGCATCAGGTACACGCGGCGGCCCTCGAAGCGGCTCCAGGCGCGCGCCGCGGGCCAGTACACGGCGGGGTCGCTGCTGAGAATGCGTTGCACGTAGGCCGCCAGCAGGTCGCCCCGTTCCTCTGCCGGAATGGGGGCGGCGAATTCCTCGTACAGGTCCGGATAAAACCAGCGCACGCCTTCGATGAACCAGTCGATTTCCGCCTGCGTGCACAAAAAGATGCCGCGCAGCACGAAGCCGAGGCAGGCTGCCGGATGCGCCTGGCCATACGCCAGCGCCAGGGTCGAGCCCCAGGAACCGCCAAACACCAGCCATTGGGCGATGCCGAACCGGATGCGCAGCGTTTCGATGTCCTCGATCAGCAGCTGCGTCGTGTTGTTGCGCCACTCGCCCAGCGGCGTGGACTTGCCGGCGCCGCGCTGGTCGAACAGGATCACGCGGTAGCGCTGCGGATCGAAGAAGCGGCGGTGCTGCGGCGACAGGCCCGCGCCCGGGCCGCCATGCAGGAACAGCACGGGAATGCCGTCGGGGTTGCCGCACTCTTCCCAATAAATGGTGTGCACGTCATCGACGGCCAGCATGCCGTGCCGGTTCGGCGTCAGGGCGGGAAACAGGGGGGACAAAGAATCGGGCATGGCGGTCCTTGGAATGGCGGTCAGGGCGCCAGGCACGATTCCTGGCAACTGTTCCAATTATAGTGCGCCCCCGCCGGCTCAGGCCAGCAGCAGGGGCAGGCGGTTCGACGACTTGATTTCGCGCATCGACAGGCTGGACTGGATTTCCGCCACGCCGGGCAGGCGGCGCAGCACGGTCGAGACGAATTCGCCATACGCTTCCAGGTCGCGCGCCACCACTTGCAGGAAATAATCGGCTTCGCCTGCTACATTGTGGCAGGACAATATCTCGGGAATGGTCGCGATGGCTTGCTCGAACTGCGACGGCTGCTCGCCGCCATGGTTGGCAAACACCACGCGCACGAAGGCCACCAGGCCGATGCCCAGCTTCTTGCGGTTGAGCAAAGCCTGGTAGCCGGTAATAAAACCCTCGTCTTCCAGGCGCCGCAGGCGGCGCCAGACGGGGGTTTCGCTCAGCTTCAAGCGCTCGGCCAGGCGCGCGTTGGACAGCCGTCCTTCATCCTGCAACAGCCTGAGTATCTGCAAATCGGTGGCGTCGAGGCTAACTTCTGAAATTTTCATCTAATTTTTGTTTTTATAGGAGTGGAATCTACCCGAATACTAGGGCATGCAGGGCAGGAAAAGCAAGCACATTTCATCACGACAAGAACATAATGAGGCCCGGCGAGCATGCGGCAAGCTGCCGTTGCTCCCGCCCTTACTCTTGCCTGTGACCGAACTGCGCCATGTCCGATTCTACCTTCCTGATGTACCTGCTGGCACTGGCCGGCGCCTTTTTATTACCGGGCCCCGACATGGCGCTGGTGCTGGCGACGGGCGCCGCGCGCGGCGTGGCCACGGCGCTGGTGACGGCGCTGGGCATCGCCGGCGCGCGCGCCGTGCACGTGGCGCTGTCGGGCGCGGGCCTGGCGGCGCTGATGGTGACGCATCCGCAAGCCTTGCAGTGGGTCAAATGGGCGGGTGCCGCCTATCTGCTGTACCTGGCGCTGCGCCTGCTGCAGTCGGCCCTGTCCACCAAAACGGCGCAGGAAGCGGCCGCCCCCGCCACGGCGCACGGCGCCCGCGCCAGCCTGGTGCGCGGCTTCCTGACGAATCTGCTCAATCCGAAGGCACTGCTGTTTTGCAGCATGTTCCTGCCGCAATTCGTCACCGGTAGCGAGCAGGTCGGCATGCAATACCTGCGCCTGGGCGCCATCCTGGTGCTGGTGGGCTTGCTGTTCGATGCCCTGTACGCCGTGCTGGCCGCACGCCTGGCGCGCCGCCTGCGCGGCAAACCTTCGCCTTACGGCAAGTTCGTGCTGCCCACCGTCTTCGTGCTGCTGGCCGGACGGCTGGTGCTGGGCTGAACTGTCAGCGGCGGCGCGCCGCCGGCAAAGAAGGCGGGGTAATCGCGCAGCAGGCTGCGTTCCAGGTCGTTGACCTTGCGAAATTGCCGCAGGGCCGGCGCCATGGCCCGCCCCGCATCCCAGCTGCGCCAGGCATTGGCCGCATCGAATTGCGCCAGCAAGGCGTCGCCCAGGTCCTGGTACACGGCCGCCATCCGCGGCCTGGCCTGCAGCACTTGCAGATACAAGGCCGTCGCTGCCGGCCATTGCCCCAGCTTGGCGCGCAAATTCCCCTCAAACAAGGCCAAGACGGGCTGCTCCAGCCCCGTTTGCTTTCTCAATTCCTGCACACTGGCCAGCGCGGCCGCGATACCGTCCTGATCCTTGGCCAGCAATCCCCGCGTCAAATCATGGATGGGCTGGCATTCCTGCATGGCCAGTATCTGCTGGGGCGACAGCTTGTCGACCAGTTCGCCCGTGGAAAAATGATCTTCCAGCATGGTCAGGAAAGCGTCAAAAGGCTGGTCTGCGGCAAAGAGTTTTTCCGCTTCGGCCCGCAGCGCAGGGTGGGCCTGGGGTCCCGGCCGCGGCAACAGCGCCGCCTGCGCCAGCACGCGCTCGAGCGGGGACGCATCGGCCGCCAGCGGACGGGGCCGGTAGGCGGACAAGGTGTAGGTGGCCGGTGCGCCCGCCGTCATGGCGCTGATGCGGAACTGCCGCGTCACCGTGCCGCCCACCTCCTGGTAGTGCAAGGTGAAGGTGGCGGGAATGCGCTTGCCGTCGGCCAGCATCTTCAGCACCAGCGGGTGGCCGCCCCAGGTGTAACGCAGGAACTGGGCAAACGCCGTCGCGTCGTCGCCGCTGACGGGACTGCCGGCGATGCCCAGGCGCAGCAGGGGCTGCCCGTCAAGCGACCACAGCACGGCGCCGTCGAGTACTTGAGGCACGAGCGCGCCATGCCGCTTGCCAGCGAGCACGGACAGCGATTGCTCCTCGTACACGGGCGGCGTGACGTGGGCTTGCAAGCCGCCAGCCTCAAGCGCGCCGGCCATGCCCTTGCGGTGTTCTATCTCGAAACGGCGAAAGCCCGCCACGTCGAACAGCGAATACGTATCGTAGGTGGACGCCGCCGTATCGATGACGTGGCGGCGGCGCGTGGCAAAGTCGAGCACGGACAAGCTCTTGCCATCGCGCACGCTCAGGTAATGGAGACCCAGCACGACATCGCTGTCCTGAATATCGCGCGCGGGCAGGCTGGTTTTCACGCCGGGCTGGTTGACGCGCTCGGTAACCACCGTAACGTGGAACGCGACGCTGGCCTGGGCCGCGCTGACGCCCAGGAAGAGAATGGCGGCCACGCTGGCGCGGCGCAAGGCGGGAACTAGGGTCATGGAGATGATGCAGTGGAGAAATACTGATTCTAAGGCAAATCCGGCGATCTCCTTGTTTTGCTTGCAAGCAAAAAAAAAGACAGCCGCAGCTGTCTTTTTGTTTTACCTCAACAACGATTACGACATGTGCTGGCCGCCGTTGATCGAGATATTCGCGCCCGTGACGAACGCGGCTTCATCGGAAGCCAGGTAGGCGACCAGGCCAGCCACTTCTTCCGGCTTGCCCAGGCGCGCCATCGGAATTTGCGGGATGATTTTGCTGTCGAGCACTTCCTGCGGAATCGCCATGACCATCTTGGTGCCGATGTAGCCTGGCGAGATGGTGTTGACGGTGACGTTCTTGCGCGCCACTTCCAGCGCCAGCGACTTGGTGAAACCGTGCATGCCGGCTTTCGCGGCCGAATAGTTGGTCTGGCCGAAGGCACCCTTCTGGCCATTCACGGACGAGATATTGATGATACGGCCCCAGCCGCGTTCCACCATGCCGTCGCAGACGGGCTTGGTCATGTTGAACACGGAATCAAGGTTGGTGCCTATCACGGCATCCCAGTTCGGCTTGTCCATCTTCTTGAACGTCATGTCGCGCGTGATGCCGGCGTTATTCACCAGCACGTCGACAGGACCGATTTCCGCTTCCACGGCCGCCACGCAGGCCGCTGCCGAATCGTAGTCGGCCACGTCGCACGGATACGCCTTGAAGTCATAGCCCATGTCCTTCGTCGTCGCCAGCCAGTCAGCGACCTTCGGATTGCCTGGGGAATATGTGGTCACCACGCGATAGCCGAGCGCCGCCAGCTTGAAACACACCGCTTCGCCCAGACCGCCCATGCCACCAGTTACCAATGCAACTCTTGCCATTTTTCATCCCCTCAGTGTCGTTCTATTGCCAAAAAGTTAATTATTTAAATACAGCGATCCAAAACTGCCGCATGACGGCGGCGTACCGCACCGTACCAGGCCGCCACGCATTGCGCGTAACGGCCCAAGTCCGGTGTCAGCGATTAATCACGCTCAATTGCGAGGGCGACGCCCATGCCGCCGCCGATGCACAGCGCGGCCAGGCCTTTCTTGGCGTCGCGGCGGATCATTTCGTGGATCAGGGTGACCAGGATGCGCGCGCCCGAGGCGCCGATCGGGTGGCCGATGGCGATCGCGCCGCCGTTCACGTTGATCTTGCTGGTATCCCAGCCCATTTCCTTGTTGACGGCAATCGCTTGCGCGGCAAACGCTTCATTGATTTCCATCAAGTCCAGCTCTTCATGCGTCCAGCCGGCCTTCTTCAGGCACAGGCGCGAAGCGGAGACGGGGCCCATGCCCATGACGGCCGGGTCCAGGCCCGACGAGGCGTAGGCCTTGATGCGTGCCAGCGGCTTCAAGCCCAGTTCCTTCGCTTGCGAAGCGGACATCATGATGACGGCGGCGGCGCCATCGTTCAGGCCGGAAGCATTGCCGGCCGTGACGGTGCCATCCTTGGCGAACGCGGGGCGCAGGCCGGCCAGCGATTCCAGGGTCGAACCGGGCTTGATGTATTCGTCGCTGTCGAAGACGACGGTGCCTTTTTTGTTGGCGATTTCCAGCGGCAGGATTTCATCCTTGAACTTGCCCGCCTTTTGCGCCGCTTCCGCCTTCAGTTGCGACTGCAGCGCGAATTCATCCTGTTCGGCGCGCGTCACTTCGTATTTCTTGGCGACGTTTTCCGCCGTGATGCCCATGTGGTACTGGTTGTACACGTCCCACAGGCCGTCGACGATCATGGTGTCGATCATCTTGAAGTCGCCCATGCGGAAACCGTCGCGCGAGCCGTTCATCGCGTGCGGCGACGCGCTCATGTTTTCCTGGCCACCGGCGATGATGATGTTGGCGTCGCCGCACTTGATCGCTTGCGCCGCCAGGTGCGTGGCCTTCAGGCCGCTGCCGCAGACCTTGTTGATGGTGAAGGCCGGGATGGAGCTGGGCAAGCCAGCCTTGATGACGGCCTGGCGCGCGGCGTTCTGGCCGACGGCAGCCGTCAGCACCTGGCCCAGGATCGCTTCGCCGATCAGGTTCGGGTCGATGCCGGTTTGTGCCAGCAAGCCCTTGATTACATGCGCGCCCAGTTCGGACGCAGGAATCTTGGCCAGACTGCCACCGAATTTGCCGACTGCGGTACGGCCGGCGGCCACGATTACGACATCATCCATTTATTTCTCCGATATGCTGGCCACGAGGGCCAAGGTCAAGGTGCTAATAGAATCCAATTGGAATCCAGTGAATCCGGGAAGACACAGCAAGCTGCGTTTCATTCTAGCGCGGCATGCGCCGCAGTTCCAGCGCCGCACCGCTGGCGGCGGCGATGACAGCCTGCTTGCGGTGGCGGCGGGCAACCTGGCGCGGCGGATAGCCGCTGCCGGGCCGCAAAACGCTTACGCCTGGCGCGCAGGACGCGTGTTTTTATTTTTATCATACCCTTCATCGGCGCCGCCGAAAGTGGTTTTTAGAAAATTATTGAAGGGAATAATCAGGGGCACGGGCGTTTGCTTTACCACCTGCAACAGCTCGCCAAATTTTTGACGCGATGCAGCAAACTCACCCTTTGTCACAGTGTCGAATTTCTCCTGGGTTTCTTGAGCAACATCCTTTGCCTGGCGGCCATAAGCACCGATGCGTTCGATGGCCAGTTGCGACTGCGTGCGCGACAGTTGCAGCAGCGCTTGCGGGTCCTTCACGGACAACAGCTGATTGCCCGCTACCGTAGCGGCAGCCAGCGCCGTGCGGGCCGCATCGATCTGCAAGTCCAGCACGCTGGCACCGCTGTCGACGGCGGCCTGGGCATACGCTTGCGCAGCGATCAATTGTGCTTCCACCACGGCCTTGCCGGCCAGTGCCCATTGTTCGGAAAATGAAAACATGTCGTTCCTCCCCAAAGAGTAGGCGACGCCATGTTGCGCCGCACAGTACTCAACTGTAAGCGGTGGTTCATTGCTGAACCTTGATATTTATCAAGCTTTGCTGTTGGTTTGTTTCCAATTCAACGTTGATCAGGACAACAACTTGATACCGTCGAGCGAGGCCGCGCACTGTTCGCGTATCACGCTGACGAAATCGCGCACATACGCCTTGTCCTGCAACGGTTCCGGCACGGACACGTACAGGTCGCTCCACAAGCCGTGCTCGCCCACCGGGCGCGCCACCACATAATCGTAATCGACGTAATTCTTGATGGCCCAGTTCGGCAAGGCGGCGATGCCGCGCCGGCTCGCCACCAGCTGCAGCACGGCCACCGTCAATTCCGCCGTGCGGCGTTCAAACTGGATCCCGGCCGGCCGCAGCACTTCGCGGATCAGGTCGATGCGCTCTTCCGGCACGGGATAGGTGATCAGGGTCTCGCCCGTAAAATCGCTCGCCGCGAGGCGGCGCTGCGCCTGCAGCCGGTGCTTCTGCGCCATCACCACCAGCATTTCAAAGCGGAACAGGGGAAACACGGTGAAATCGGGGCCGTACGGCGAGCCAATGACCAGATCCGCCTCGCCCGAGCGCAGCAAGTCCGCCGGTTCGCTGTGAAAGCCGGAGACAAGATCGATCTCCACTTCCGGCCAGCGCTGGCGGAACGCATCCATCACGGGCATGAGCCAGTCGAAACAGGTATGGCATTCGAGCGCCACGCGCAGCTGCCCCTTGTCGCCCTGCGACAAACGCGCCACGTCGCGCTCGGCCAGCTCGATCTCGGGCAGCAGCTTGTCGGCCAGCTCCAGCAGCCGGCTGCCCGTGGCCGTAAACGCGATCGGCATCGACTTGCGCTCGAACAGGGGCGCCTTGTAGCGCTCTTCCAGCAAACGGATCTGGTGCGACAGCGCCGACTGGGTCAGGTTGAGCAGTTGCGCGGCGCGCACCAGGCTGCCGGAGGAACGCAGGGCACTCAGGGTGCGCAGGTGGCGGATTTCTAGCATCGGGGAAATGACGTCTGTACGTGAATTATTTTCATGTTATTCGGCAAAATGTTTCGTTTTGATTATAGACCAAGTTGCCGCACACTCTAGCGCATTCACATTAAATCTCGATGACATCATGACCATTCGTACCCACATCCTTGGCTTTCCCCGTATCGGCGCCGCGCGCGAGCTGAAACGGGCGCTGGAAAGCCACTGGCGCGGCGAAGTCTCCGAGGCGGCCCTGGAAGCGACGGGCCGGCAACTGCGGGCGCGCCACTGGGCCCTGCAAAGGGACGCGGGCCTGGCCTGCGTCACCGTGGGCGACTTCGCCTTCTACGACCAGGTAGCCAGCCATATACAGCTGCTGGGCTGCGAACCGGCGCGTTTCAACTTTACGCCGGAGCAATCGCCGCTGGCGCGCTATTTCACCATGGCACGCGGCGCGGACGCGCACGCCGCGCATGCCGGCTGCGGCCACGCGCACCATGAACACGCCGCAGGCACAGCCGCGCTGGAAATGACCAAGTGGTTTGACACCAATTACCATTACCTGGTGCCCGAATTATCGCCGCAGACGCAATTTTCTTTGGCCTGCGAGCGCCTGCTGGCGGAAGTGGCCGAGGCACAGGCGCTGGGCCACGAGGTCAAGGCGGCCCTGATCGGCCCCCTCACCTTCCTGTGGCTGGGCAAGGAAAAGACGCCGGGCTTCGAGCGCCTGGCCCTGCTGGAACAGTTGCTGCCCGTCTACGGCGCCCTGCTCGACCGCCTGAAACAACAAGGCGTGGCCTGGGTGCAGCTCGACGAACCGATCCTGGGCCTGGACTTGCCCAATGCCTGGCGCAGCGCCTTCGAAAGCGCCTACTGGCAGCTGAACCAGGTGGGCGTGAATATCCTGCTGGCCACGTATTTCTCGCCGCTGGAAGAAAACCTCAGCCTGACGTGCCGCCTGCCCGTGGCCGGCCTGCACGTGGACGGCATCCGCGCGCCGCATGAACTGACCAGTGTGACGGACTGGCTGCCCGCGCATAAAGTCTTGTCGGTCGGCATCGTCGACGGGCGCAATATCTGGCGCACCGACCTCGACGCGGCCCTGGCCGTGCTGCAGCCGCTGGCGGCCAAACGCAACGGCCAGCTGTGGCTGGCGCCGTCGTGCTCCTTGCTGCACGTGCCGTTCAGCCTGGAAGCGGAGACGGACCTCGATGGCGACATCAAGAGCTGGCTGGCGTTTGCCACGGAAAAACTCACGGAACTTGCGCTGCTGAAAGGTGCGCTGGAAGGCCATCCCGACGATACCGCGCTGGCGAGGTCCCGCCGGGCCATCGCCAGCCGCCGCGCCAGCCCCCGCGTGCACCGTGCGGCGGTCGCGCAGCGCCTGCAGACGCTGTCGCCCACCGTCGACCGCCGCGATTCCGGCTTCCCGCAGCGCCAGGCCATGCAGTGCGCGCGCCTGCGCCTGCCCGACTTTCCCACGACGACCATCGGCTCCTTCCCGCAGACGGCGGCCATCCGCGCCGCCCGCGCCAGCCATCAACGGGGCGAACTGGCCGTGGACGAGTATGAACGGCAGATGCGCGCCGAAATCGCCCACGCCGTGGTGCGCCAGGAAGCGCTGGGCCTGGACGTGCTCGTGCATGGCGAAGCGGAACGCAAGGACATGGTCGAATATTTCGGCGAGCAGCTCGACGGGTTCGCCTTCACGCGCCACGGCTGGGTGCAATCGTACGGCTCGCGCTGCGTCAAGCCGCCCGTCATCTACGGTGACGTGCAGCGCCCGGCCGCCATGACCGTCGCATGGACGGTGCACGCGCAAAGCCTGACGGATAAACCCATGAAAGGCATGCTGACGGGGCCCGTCACGCTCTTGCAATGGTCGTTCGCGCGCGACGACCAGCCGCGCGCCACGACGGCGCTGCAGATCGCCCTGGCCATGCGCGATGAAGTGCAAGACCTGGAAACGGCAGGCATCGGCATCATCCAGATCGACGAGCCGGCCATCCGCGAAGGCTTGCCGCTGCGCCGCGGCCAGTGGGATGCCTGCCTGGACTGGGCCACGCGCGCCTTCCGCATCGCCGCTTCCGTGGTCAAGGACACGACGCAGATCCACACCCACATGTGCTACGCCGAGTTCAACGACATCCTGCCGCAGATCGCCGCCATGGATGCGGACGTCATCACGATAGAAACGAGCCGCTCGGACATGCAGCTGCTGACGGGCTTTGGCCAGTTCCAGTATCCGAACGAAATCGGCCCCGGCGTGTACGACATCCACTCGCCGCGCATCCCCACGACCGTCGACATGGTGAAATTGCTGCAAAAAGCCAGCGCGGTCATTCCGTCAGCCAATTTATGGGTGAACCCGGACTGCGGCTTGAAGACGCGGGGCTGGGCGGAAACGGAGGTGGCCCTGAAAAATATGGTGGCGGCGGCGCGCCAGATGCGCGCGGCTTGAGCCAGGAACAGCGCCGTCAGGGCGCATGTTGGGCTGCTTTCGGGGCGGCGCACCGGTTTTCCGGGGCGCCGCCCGTTTTTTTTGACCTGAAGTAGGTGTTGCCCTGCGGAATAGCACACTCCAGGCCCCTGATGCTGATTTTTTTGCAGTAGAATGCAAGAAATTTACTGCTCCCATTGTTGCCGTACGGAACATCTGGCCTGCCGCAGTTTCACTTTGATAAATGTTTATGTCCAAAAGCCCGTCGCAGAAGCCTATCGAAATCAAGATTTCCACCGTCGTTGCCGTTTCCGCCATCATGCATAGCGCCGATACGCAGGCACTCGATGCCGCCTTGCGCGACATGACGGGGGGCGTGGCCGATTTTTTCGAGGACGACCTGGCCGTGCTGGACGTGGCCGATTTGCCGCCTGGCAGCACGCCCATCGACTGGGCCGGCCTCGTGGCCCTGCTGAAAAAATACCGTTTGAATGCCGTGGCCGTACGCAATGCGCCCGCCGACATGCATGACGCCATCCTGGCGCAAGGCCTGAGCCTCGACAGCGGCAAGACGCGCGACGATGCGCCGCCCAAGGATGGCCCCAAGGATTCCGCCACGGCCGCCGCCCAGTCGGGCGCCGAAGCGCAAGTGATGGTGATCGACACGCCCGTGCGTGCCGGCCAGCGCATTTACGCGCGCGGCTGCGACCTGATCATCACCGCCGTCGTCAACAATGGCGCCGAAATCATCGCCGACGGCAGCATCCACGTGTATTCCTCGCTGTACGGCCGCGCGCTGGCCGGCGCCTCGGGCAATCCCCAGGCGCGCATCTTCGCGCTGGCCATGGAACCGGAACTGGTCTCGATCGCCGGCGTGTACCGCACGTTCGAGGATGGTTTCCCCCCGGAAATGGCGCGCGGACCCGCGCAAATTCGTTTGGCTGGAGACAGAATCGATATACACTCTGTCAATCCGGTCACTCCCGTGAACCGCTCTTAAGCTGCACAATTCAAGAGATATCTGAAAAGGATTATTTGTGGCAAGAATTATTGTTGTGACGTCCGGCAAGGGCGGTGTCGGCAAGACGACCTCTAGCGCCAGTTTTTCCACTGGCCTGGCCATGCGCGGCCACAAGACAGCCGTGCTCGACTTCGACGTGGGCCTGCGCAACCTCGACCTGATCATGGGTTGCGAGCGCCGCGTCGTCTACGACCTGATCAATGTGATCAATAAAGAAGCGACCCTGAACCAGGCCTTGATCAAGGACAAGCACTGCGACAACCTGTTCATCCTGCCCGCGTCGCAGACGCGCGACAAGGATGCCTTGTCGGAAGAAGGCGTGGAACGCGTGTTGAACGACCTGATCAACATGGGTTTCGAGTTCATCATCTGCGATTCGCCGGCCGGCATCGAGCATGGCGCGCTGATGGCGCTGACGTTTGCCGACGAAGCCATCATCGTCACCAACCCGGAAGTGTCGTCGGTGCGCGATTCGGACCGCATCCTGGGCATCCTGCAAGCCAAGTCGCGCCGCGCGCAGACGGGCGGCGAGCCCGTCAAGGAACATCTGCTGATCACCCGCTACTCGCCGAAACGCGTGGAATCGGATGAAATGCTGTCCTACCAGGACGTGCAGGAAATCCTGCGCATCCCGCTGGTGGGCATCATTCCGGAATCGGAACAAGTGCTGGCCGCCTCGAACCAGGGCAACCCGGCCATCCATTTCACGGGCACGGACGTGGCGCAAGCCTATGAAGACGTGGTCTCGCGTTTCCTCGGCGAAGAGGTCGAGTTGCGCTTTACCAACTATGAAAAGCCTGGATTACTCCAGCGCATTTTTGGGGCGAAGTGATATGGCCTTGCTTTCTTTCCTGTTCCCCCCCAAGCCGAAGACGGCCACCGCGGCCAAGGAACGCCTGCAGATCATCATCGCCCGCGAACGCAGCGGACGCGATGGTCCGGACTTCCTGCCCGCCCTGCACAAGGAATTGATCGCCGTCATTTCCAAGTACACCAAGGTGAATGCCGACGACATCAAGATCTCGCTGGACCGCCAGGGCAACCTGGAGGTGCTCGACGTCAACGTGGTGCTGCCGGACGCGTAAGACCTACTCCGGCCTCACCGTGAGCAATTCCTGCGCCACCGCGGCGCAGGCGTTCACGTGCTGGTTGCCGATCTGGCGGAATACGGCGTAGCCGATGGCTGCCGCCACCGCCTGGCCGGCGAACGGCACGAAGCGCGCCACCTGCTTGGTGGCAATCTTGACGCCACTGCGCTTGAGCAGGTGGAGGATCAGTTCGCGCGACACCAACTTTCCCACCAGCATGCCGCCCATGCCCACCGCCGCGCGGTAGGCCATCATCTTGAACTGCGGGTTCAGGCGCTCGATCTGCTCGGGCGTGAGGCCGAATTCGTGGTTGATATCGTTGATCAGCATGGAAAACAGGCCGACATCCGACATCAGGTCGATGCCGGGAATGGGAATGGCCGAGGCGCCGGCCGACATCATGGCGCGCCGCTGCACCAGGCGCCGGCAACGTTCACGCACTTGCTCGATTTCCGCATGACTGGCCGGTATCAGGGTCCAATCGGTAGTGCTCTTGTCTGGCATGGCCGCTTCTCCGCTGGTAGGGGGTAGATGAACAAGTGTAACGTAAAGGCCTGCGCTGCCGATTTCACTGGACACAGTTGCAATCTCTGTTATATTTCACTTGAGCATTCCTTAACATTACGATAAGCAGAGCAGACCGTCTGTTTGTTGCTACACACTCCAGCCCATTATGCGAATTGCCGTACTCGATAGCGACCATAGCCAGGCAGAACTGATCTGCCAGGTGCTCACCGCCGCCGGCCACGCTTGCCACGAGTTTCAGAGTGGCAAGGAAATGCTGGGGCAATTGCGCAAGGACAGTTGCGACATGCTCATCCTCGACTGGCATGTGAGCGATCTGGACGGCGCCGAAGTCTTGCGCCGTGCCCGGGAAAAACTGGCGCCCAAGGCGCCCGTGTTGTTTATGACCAACAGTTCCGGCGAGGACGACGTGGTGGCGGGCATGACGGCTGGGGCCGACGACTACATGATCAAGCCCCTGCGGCGCAGCGAACTGACCTTGCGCACCCAGGCGCTGCTGCGCGTGGCCTACCCGGCCCAGAATGGCGCCGAGAACTTGCAATTCGGTCATTACACATTTGAAACCCGCCCCGGCCGGCTGCTGAAGGATGGCGAAGTGCTGGACGTGACGCACAAGGAATTCGCCCTGGCGCTGCTGTTTTTCCGCAACCTGGGCCGCCCCCTGTCGCGCGCCTACATCCACGAAGCCGTGTGGCAACGCGACACGGCCCTGCCCTCGCGCACCATGGATACCCACGTTTCGCGCGTGCGCAACAAGCTGCAGCTGAAACCGGAACACGGCTACCGCCTCGTGCCCGTCTACAGTTATGGTTACCGTCTGGAAAAACTGGGCGGCTGAACGGCGGCAAACGGCTGACCTGCTCAAAGCGCGGGCACAAAGCGTTATAATGTCGGCATAAGTCATCCCAACAGCCCTGAAATGCAACTGCTCGCCGTCGGTCTCAACCATACCACCGCCCCAGTGTCGCTCCGCGAACAGCTGGCGTTTGCGCCTGAGCATCTGGGTTCGGCGGTGATGGCGGCGCGTACCTGGTTCCAGCGCATCGATCTGCGCGACAACGACGAAGCGGCCATCCTCTCGACCTGCAACCGCACGGAACTGTATGCGGCCAGCCATGTGCCGAACCCGCTCGACGCGGGCGCGCATTTCCTGGCCGACTACCACAAGCTCAACTACAGCGAGCTGCGCCCCCACTTATATATGCTGCCGCAGCACGATGCCGTGCGCCACACCTTCCGCGTCGCCTCCGGGCTCGATTCGATGGTGCTGGGCGAAACGCAGATCCTGGGGCAGATCAAGGACGCCATCCGCACGGCCGACGAGGCGGGCGGACTGGGCACGTATCTGCACCAGTTGTTCCAGCGCAGCTTTTCGGTGGCCAAGGAAGTGCGCAGCAGCACGGAAATCGGCGCCCACAGCGTGTCCATGGCGGCCGCTGCCGTGCGCCTGTCGCAACGCATCTTCGACAAGATCGCCGAACAGAATGTGCTGTTCATCGGCGCCGGCGAAATGATCGAACTGTGCGCCACCCACTTTGCCGCACAAAATCCGAAAAGCATCACGATTGCCAACCGCACCATGGAGCGCGGCGAGGAACTCGCGCACCGCTTCAACGGCACGGCCATCCGCCTGGCCGACCTGCCGGAAAAGCTGCACCAGTTCGACATCGTCATCTCGTGCACGGCATCGTCCTTGCCGCTGCTGGGCCTGGGCCTGGTCGAGCGCGCCATCAAGGCGCGCCGCCACAAGCCCATGTTCATGGTCGACCTGGCCGTGCCGCGCGACATCGAGGCGGAAGTGGGCCGTTTGAACGACGTCTTCCTGTACACGGTCGATGACCTGGGCAAAGTCGTGCAGACGGGCCTGGAAAGCCGGCAAGCGGCCGTGGCGCAAGCCGAGGCCATCATCGAGACGCGCGTACAATCGTTCATGAGCTGGGTCGACGACCGCGCCATGGTGCCCGTCATCCAGCATTTGCATGAAAACAGCGAATCGTTGCGCCTGATGGAAGTGGAACGGGCGCGCAAGATGCTGGCCAAGGGTGCCGACATCGACGCCGTGCTCGAAGCGCTGTCGAAAGGCTTGACGGCCAAGTTCCTGCACGGCCCGCAGCAGGCGCTGCACCATGCGCAAGGCGACGAGCGCAAGCAGCTGGTCACCCTGCTGCCGAAACTGTTCCGCCCCCGCCGTTAGCGCAGCCCCGCTGGCCGCCCGCGCGGCCGCCCCCTGCCCGCCTGCCGGGCCTGCATCATCCCTACACTCTTTTTACCGCGAATCGCTATGAAACCATCCATGCTGGCCAAACTCGATCAACTGGCGAATCGCCTGGTCGAACTCGACGAACTGCTGATGCACCCGGACGCCACGTCGAACATGGACAGCTACCGCAAGATGACGCGCGAGCACGCCGAACTGGGCCCGCTGGTGGCCCTGTACCGTTCCTACCAGGAAGCGGGCAACGATATTGCGACAGCGCAAGAGATGCTGTCCGACCCGGACATGAAGGAATTCGCCCAGGAAGAGATCGAGGCAGCCAAGGCCACCATGGCGCAGCTCGAGCGCGAACTGCAGACCATGCTGCTGCCGAAGGATGTCAACGACGAGCGCAATATCTTCCTGGAAATTCGTGCGGGCACGGGCGGCGACGAATCGGCCCTGTTCGCCGGCGATTTGTTGCGCATGTACACGCGCTTTGCCGAGCGCAACCGCTGGCAGGTGGAACTCGTGTCGTCGTCGGACTCCGACCTGGGCGGCTACCGCGAGGTGATCGTGCGTATCGTCGGCAATGGCGCGTATTCGAAGCTGAAATTCGAGTCGGGCGGCCACCGCGTGCAGCGCGTGCCGGCCACGGAAACGCAGGGCCGCATCCACACCTCCGCCTGCACGGTGGCCGTGATGCCGGAAGCGGACGAAGTGGAAGACGTCAACATCAACCCGGCCGACCTGCGCATCGACACCTACCGCGCCTCGGGCGCGGGCGGACAGCACATCAACAAGACGGATTCGGCCGTGCGCATCACCCACTTGCCGACCGGCATCGTCGTCGAATGCCAGGATGACCGCAGCCAGCACAAGAACAAGGCGCAGGCGATGAAAGTGCTGGCCGCGCGCATCAAGGACGTGCAATTGCGCGAACAGCAGTCGAAGGAAGCGGCCACGCGCAAGAGCCTGATCGGCTCGGGCGACCGCAGCGAGCGCATCCGCACGTATAACTTCCCGCAAGGCCGCCTGACGGACCACCGCATCAACCTGACGTTATATAAACTGGATTTCATCATGGATGGGGATTTGACGGAACTGACGAATGCCTTGGCGGCGGAGCACCAGGCGGAGCTGCTTGCCGCGCTGGGCGATTAAAAAGCGTCCATGGCGGCGTTGCATCGCCTGGCCGTACATTCGTACTGCCTGCGGCGCTGCGCCTTGCCCTGAACACTTTTTAAAGCGCCCAGCCAGATCAAGGGTTTAAGTAGCGGCTAAGCAATAAAAATCGGCCCTTGTGCGAAAATGACCAGCTCGATTCCATCCACCTCACCGTGTCGCCCATGAAAAATTCACGCACCGTCCTCCTGTCGATCGCCGCCCTGTGTTTCCTGATGCTGGGTGTGGCCATGTATTTGCAGCATGCCATGAACATGGCGCCGTGCCCGCTGTGCGTGATCCAGCGCTACCTGTTCCTCGCCATCGGCATCGCCTGCCTGGCGGGCGCCGCCGCCAACCGCCCGAAAATCGGCGCCGGCATCGGCGTGCTGGCGGCCCTGGGCGGCCTGGGCGTGGGCGCCAAGCATTTGTACGTGCTGGCCAACCCCGGCTTCTCGTGCGGCATCGACCCGGTGGAAACGGCGCTGAACAAGATTTTCACGGCCGAACTCATACCCTTCATGTTTGAATCGTATGGCGCCTGCGAAAATGCCGGCGAGCCGTTTTTCGGCCTGTCCATCCCGCAATGGGCGTTCATCTGGTTTGCCATTTTTACCGTAGGCCTGCTGTGGACACTGCTGCGCCGCAAGAAATAATAGACTATTCATGCCAGAAACACTGATACCCGCCGGCAGCACTGTCGGCGCCCTGCAAATCCGTCCGCTGCTCGATCCGCTCGACAACCGCATCCTGCTGGGCCACGCGCTGGGCCTGTCGCGCGTCTCGCTGATCACGCAATCGGAGCGTGTGCTCACTGCCGCTGAGGCCGAGCGTTTGTCAGTCTTGCTGGCGCGCCGCCTGCAAGGCGAGCCGATCGCCTACATCGTCGGCCAGCGCGAATTCTTCGGCTTGCCCTTTGAAGTCAACGATGCCGTGCTGATCCCCCGCCCCGACACGGAAGTGCTGGTGGAACTGGCGCTCGAGCGCCTGCCGCCCGGCGGCCGGGTGCTCGACATGGGCACAGGCAGCGGCGCCATCGCCGTCGCCCTGGCCTACACGCGGCCGGACGCCGTCGTCACGGCCCTGGACGTGAGCAGCGCGGCGCTGGCCGTGGCGCGCCGCAATGCCAGCGCCAACGGCGTCAACATCACCTTCATGGCCAGCGACTGGTTCGAGGCGCTGGGCACGGAAAAATTCGACCTGATCGTCTCGAATCCCCCCTACATCGCCAGCGGCGACCGCCACCTGGCCGAGGGCGACCTGCGCTTCGAACCGGCCGGCGCGCTGACCGACCATGCGGATGGCCTGTCGGCCCTGCGCACCATCGTTGCCGGCGCCGCGCGCCACCTGGCGACGGGCGCCTGGCTGCTGATGGAACACGGCTATGACCAGGCGGCCCAGGTGCGCGAGCTGCTGGCCGCTGCCGGCTACAACAAAGTGCAAAGCTGGCGCGACCTGGCCGGCATCGAAAGAGTCAGCGGCGCCCGCCTGGGCTGACCGCGCCATCTGCGCAAAGCTTGACCCGGCGGCGCGCCAGATCCCCCCGCAGTTTGTTAAAATATCAAGCGAATTCCTGACCGAAGCGCCGCCCCCCTTGCCCGGGGCGGACGCTGGCGACGCGGCGTTTTTTGGGCCGGCGCCGACGCATTTGCCAAAATTCGGTTAATCTCAGCACAAATTATTTATATGCTGCACAAGAAAGGAAGCTCAAATTGCCCAACCTGTTGACTCGCCGCCTGGCATTGCTGACCGAAGATGCCAACCGCGCGCTGCTGGGCGGCTTGCGCGGCATCGAGCGTGAAACCCTGCGCGTCGACCATGCCGGCCATCTGGCTTCCACGCCCCACCCCGCCGCCCTGGGCTCGGCGCTGACGCACCCTGAAATCACCACCGACTACGCCGAAGCGCTGCTCGAATTCATCACCCCGGCCGAAACCGACATCGCCGTCACGCTCGACAAGCTCGATACCGTGCACCGCCATGCCTACAGCCGCCTCGGCGACGAGTTGCTGTGGAGCCAGTCGATGCCTTGCCAGCTGCCGCCCGAGGAAGATATCGAGATCGCCAACTACGGCACGTCGAACATGGGCATGCTCAAGCACGTCTACCGGCGCGGCCTGGCCTTGCGCTACGGTAAAGCCATGCAATGCATCGCCGGCATCCATTACAACTATTCGCTCGACGAGCAGCTGTGGCAAGTGCTGGCCAGCCATCCGGGCACCAGCGCCAGCCCGGCGCACGCAACCGCCACGCCGAAAGACGTGCAGTCGGAAAGCTACCTGGCGACGATCCGCAATTTCCGCCGCTACAGCTGGCTCTTGATGTACCTGTTCGGCGCTTCGCCAGCCCTGTCCGCCGGCTTCCTGCGCGGCCGCGCGCACAAGCTCGACACCTTGTCCGACGACACCCTGTTCCTGCCGTACGCCACCAGCCTGCGCATGAGCGACCTCGGCTACCAGAACGATGCCCAGTCCGGCCTGCGTCCGCACGAAAACAGCCTCGATGATTACGTCAACGCCCTGACGCACGCCGTCAACGACCCGTATCCGCCGTACGCGGCGCTGGGCACGAAGAAGGATGGCGAGTGGATACAATTGTCCACCAATGTGCTGCAGATCGAAAATGAGTACTATTCGACCATCCGCCCGAAACGCGTGATCCGCACGGGCGAGCGCCCCATCCAGGCCCTGTGCCTGCGCGGCGTGCAATACATCGAAGTGCGCTGCATGGATGTCGACCCGTTCGAACCGGTCGGCATCAGCCTGGAAACAGGCCGCTTCCTCGACGCCTTCCTGCTGTTCTGCGCGCTCGACGACAGCGCGCCTATTTCCGCCGAGCAAAGCGCCTGCTACACGCACAATTTCGCCCGCACCGTCAAAGAAGGCCGCAAGCCGGGCTTGAGCCTGCGCCGCGACGGCGAAGAGATCACCCTGCAGGCGTGGGGCGAGGAATTGCTGGCGCGTATCGCGCCCGTGGCGGCCTTGCTCGACGCGCGCCAGGGCGGCACGCAGCATGCGGACAGCCTGGCGGCGCAAGCCCGTAAACTGGCCGACCCGGACGCGACGCCCTCGGCGAAGGTCTTGGCCGAGCTGCGCGCCAACGGCGGCTCGTTTGCCGCCTTCGGCCTGCGCCAGAGCGAACGCCACGCCGCCTGGTTCCGCGCGCATCCGCCCACACCCGGGCAAAGCGCGTATTTCGACCAGCTGGCGGAAAGCTCTCTGGCCGAGCAGCGCGCCATGGAAGCGGCGCCCGCCGGCAGCTTCGACGACTTCGTCGCCGCCTACCGCGCCAGCACCTTGTGCTCGCACACCTGACCTTGCGCAAAACGCCCCGATGCTGACCTTCTATAATGAATTGCACGGCCAGCACCGGGGCCGCTTCGAATGGTTTCGCGGCGCCATGGTGCCCTGCTTCGAGGCGCCGGAGCGGGCCGACATGGTGGTGGCCGAACTGGGACGGCGCAACCTGGGCCGCATCGTCACGCCGCACGGCGTGCCGCTGACGTCGCTGGAACGCATCCACACGCCGCGCTACCTGCATTTCCTGCGCCACGCCTGGCACGACTGGCTGGCACTCGACCCGGATAACGCCAGCAAGGATGCCTTGCCATCCGTGTGGCCCGTGCGCACCTTGCGCAGCGACATCGAACCGGACGACTTCACGGCCAAGCTGGGCCTGTACTCGATGGACAACGGCACGCCGCTGACGGCCGGCACATGGACGGCGGCCAAGACGGGCGCCGACTGCGCCGTCAATGCGGCCCATGCGCTGCGCCTGGGCGAGCGGGCCACGTTTGCCCTGACGCGCCCGCCGGGCCACCATGCGGGCAGCGATTTCTTCGGCGGCTACTGTTTTCTCAACAACGCGGCCCTGGCCGCGCAGCATCTGCTCGACGACGGCGCGCGCAAGGTCGCCATCCTCGACATCGATTACCACCACGGCAACGGCACGCAAAGCATCTTTTACGGACGCGACGACGTGCTGTTCGCCTCCATCCACGCCGATCCGCGCAGCGAATACCCGTTTTATCTGGGCCACGCCGACGAGACGGGAAGCGGCGCGGGGCTCGGCTACAACGTCAATCTGCCGCTGCCGGCCGGCACCACCACGGCCAGCTGGTTCGCCGCGCTGGAGACGGCTTGCCTGCGCATCAAGATGTACGCGCCCGACGCGCTGGTGGTGTCGCTCGGTGTCGACACCTTCGTGGGCGACCCGCTGTCGCATTTCTCGCTGCAAAGCGGCGACTACCTGCGCGTGGGCGAACGCCTCGCGCATCTGAACCTGCCCACCGCCTTCATCCTCGAAGGCGGCTATGCGGTCAAGGAAATCGGCATCAATGTCGTCAATGTGCTCGAAGGTTTCGAGACGGCGGACTAAGCCGGCCTACATGTTCCGGAACAAGGCCATGAACGGCTGGCTCACGGCCAGGGTTTCCGGCCGCGTTTTCAGGCGCAAGGCGCCACGCCCCACCTCGTCGCGCGTGACCGAGGCCACCATCTTCATGTTGACGATGGTGGAGCGGTGGATCTGCTTGAAAATGGCCGGGTCGAGCACGTCGAGCAGTTCGCGGATCGGCTTGCGCAGCAGCGCCTCGCCCTCGGCCGTCATGACGGCCGTGTACTTGGTGTCGGATTGAAAATAGGCGATGTCTTCCACCATGATCAGGCGCGTATCCTTGCCGCTGCTGGCCGTCAGCCACACCAGCGGCGGCGACTTGGCCGCCGCCGGCAAGACATGGCTCAATTGCTGCAGCAAGCCGGCCAGCGCGCCGTCGCCCGCGCGGGCCTTGCCGGCCCGCGCCTGCAGGCGCTGCAGGGTCGCCTGCAGCCGCTCGCGGGCAATCGGTTTCAATACATAGTCGACGGCGCCGTTATCGAAGGCATCGATCGCGTACTGGTCGTAGGCCGTGACGAACACCACCTGCGTGGCGGGACTCGCTTCCAGCGCGCCGGCCGCCACTTCCAGCCCCGTCAAGCCCGGCATGCGGATGTCGAGGAAGGCGATATCGGGCTTGCGCGTGGCGATGGCCTCGAGCGCCGTGCCGCCGTCGTCGCAGGCGGCGACGATGCGCAGGTCCGGCCACAGTTCACCGAGCATCGCCACCAGCGCGTCGCGCAGCAGGGTTTCGTCTTCGGCGATGACGCACGTCATTTCAGGCGGATGCATACGACACTCCTTGCGCCGTGCTGTCCGGCACCGTGAGGGTGGCCGTCACGCCATCGGGGAAATTGGCGACGATGGCAAACGCGGCGGCATTGCCATAGATCAGGCGCAGGCGTTCGCGCACATTGCGCAGGCCGATGCCCGTGCCGGCGCCGTCGTCGCTGAAACCCTTGCCGTCATCGGCCACCGTGACGATCACCGTGCCATTGCCGCTGCGCGCCATGATCCAGATGGTGCCGCCGCCGCTTTTCGGCTCCAGGCCATGCTTGATGGCGTTTTCCACCAGCGTTTGCAGCATCATCGGCGGCAGTTCCACCTGGCGCAGGTATTGCGGTACCTCAATCTGCAGGTTCAGGCGCCCGCCCATGCGGATTTTCAGGATGTCGAGGTAGGCGCGCGCCCGTTCCAGCTCCGTGCCCAGGGTCGACATGGCTTGCTCCGTGCGCGGCAGCGAGTGGCGCAAATACAGGATCAGGTTGCCCAGCATCTCGTCGGCGCGCACGGGGTCGCTGCGCGTGAGCAGCTGGGCGCTGGCCAGGGTGTTGTACAGGAAGTGCGGCTCCACCTGCGCGTGCAGCAGGCTCAGCTTGGCCACCGTGAGTTCCTTTTCCGTCACCGTCTGGCGCGCCTCGGCCTGCTCGCCGCGGCGGCGCTGCGCCACCCGGCGGGTGATCGCCCGCGTCACCGCTTCCGCGTTTTCCAGGTTGCTGCCATGGTCGACGAGGAACCAGTCGGTCCAGGCATTGCGCGCCGGCTCGCAGATCAGGGTTACGCTGCCCGCTTCGCCATTCGGCGTGACGGTGGCGAGGATCTGGTTCGGCCGCGGCTCGAGGAAACCCAGCACGCGCATGCGGGGCAAGCCCGTGTCCGTGTACGGCGCCGCGCGGCGCACGCGGGCTTGCACCTGCAGGCTGTCGCGCGCGCTCTCGACCACTTCGCTGCCGGGCAATTCGCGGATGGCCGCGTCGATCATGTCGAATGCCTCGCCCGCCTCGAACGGGATCTCGATCTGGCGCCGCTGGCGACTCGACAGGGTAGCCGCATTGACGTCGCCGACGATCAGGCGCACCCGGCGCACATGCGAAAAGGCATTCGTGATGACGGCGCTGGCCAGCAGGGCGCCGACGATGACAAAAAAGCCTTCCGTGTGCCCGAAGATATAGCGCAGGAAGTTTTCGACCAGGAGGGCGGTGGCGATGATGTAGGTGAGCATCGTCGCCAAGGTGAGACGGAGAATAAAAAAGAGGCTGGTCATGATTTTTTCCCTGGGGTGTGAAGTGGAGCCAAGCATAACCATCGGCCCCGGCGGCGATGGCCATTATGCGATGGAAGGCCAATACTGGCGACAAAGGCAAGAAAATAAAGCTTAAATAGGCGCCGCCACGAAATAAAATCGCTTGCAATTAAATAGTGCGCGATATATATTGAGCACATGGACGCCGGAATTGCTTCTTCAGACGGACATCCTGGGGCTGCGGCCCACGAAACAAGTAGCACACTATTTAGTCGTTAACTATTTAATCAACACAAGGAAAACCATCATGTCGATCAAACAAGTCCTGTACCGCGCGCAAGCCACCGCCACCGGAGGCCGCGAAGGCCGTGCCGTCTCGTCCGACAATGTGCTGGACGTCAAGCTGACCACGCCGAAGGAACTGGGCGGAAATGGCGCCGTGGGCACCAACCCGGAACAACTGTTCGCCGCCGGCTACTCGGCCTGCTTCATCGGCGCCATGAAATTCGTCGGCGGCCGCGACAAGATCGCCGTGCCGGCGGACCTGTCGATCGAAGGCAATGTCGGCATCGGCGCCATCGACACGGGCTTCGGCATCGAAGTGGAACTGAAGATTTCGCTGCCGGGCATGGAACGCGCCGCCGCCGAAGCGCTGGTCGCCGCCGCCCACATCGTCTGCCCGTACTCGAACGCCACGCGCGGCAACATCGACGTCACCCTGACGATCGTGTAATAGCAGCAACACGTTGCGCCTCCCCGGCCGCGCCCCCCAGGCGCAGCCGGGGATTTTTGCTTCAGCGCAACGCCTGCAGCAGCTTGTCTGCCAGCGCGGGCGCCGAGGCGGGATTCTGTCCCGTGATCAATTCGCGGTCGACCACCACGTTGCTGGTCCACGGCGCCTGGTTCTGCACATATTGCGCACCGGCCGCCTGCAAGCCCGACTGCGGATAAAACTTCATCAATCCGCCCTTCAAGGCGCCCTGCGCCGCCGCCTCTTCCTCATTGCTGATCACCGTCATGCGGTAGCCGCTGTAAATCCAGTCCGCCGGCTTGGCCGGTGTCCGGCCCGCTTCCAGCGCGGCCGCAAATGCCTGCGCCTGCGGCAGGGCCGACAGCAGGGCGATGGGGCCATGGCACAGCAGCGCCGTCGGCTTGTTGTCGGCGTGGAACTGGCGCAGCAGCGCGCCCAGGCTGGCATCCTTCAACAGATCCTGCATGGGCGCGTGGCCGCCCGGCACCAGCACGGCCGCGTAATGGCCATAACCGATCTGTTCCACCCGCTTCAGGCTGATCACGGGCGAGCGGCCCGGCACCGTCAGCGCCAGCTGGTCGAGCAAGGCCTTGTGCGCCGCGTGGGCCGCCGCGTCGCCGCCAAAATAGGCGTCCGTATCCGAGCTGGCGTCCAGAGTCGGCGCCGGGCCCTGCGGCGTGGCGAACGTCACCGTGTGGCCCGCGTCGAGCAGCTTTTTCACGGGCTGCATCAATTCATTCAGATAAAAGCCCGTCGAAAACACCTTGCCGTCGCGCAAATCGAGGTGATTCGCGTCCGACAGCACGACGAGAACCTCGGCCGCCTGGGCGCCGGAAAAGGCAGCCAGCAACAGGCTGCTGATGAGTAATTTTTTCATGGTGTGGCCTTTCTGTGGAGAGGTCACCAGCATATTCCGAATCAAAATGCGGAAAAATGATGAATAATGCACAGCACTGATGCGGAATAGGACTGAATAGGAGTGACATGGACAAATTACAGGCGATGCAGCTGTTTCGCCGCGTGGCCGAGCTGGGCAGCTTTCGCCGCGCGGCCGACGAACTGGACCTGTCGGCCTCGTACGTGAGCCGGCGCATCGGCCAGCTGGAGCAGGAACTGGGCGGGCGCCTGATGACGCGCACCACGCGCCAGCTGGCTCTGACGGAAACGGGCGCCGCCTACCTCGAGCACTGCCGCAAGCTGCTCGACGAGCTGGCGCAGGCGGAGGACATGGTGGCCCACTCCACGGCGCACGTGACGGGCCGCCTGCGCATCAATGCGCCATTATCTCTGGGCGTGGGCGAGCTGGCCGAAGGCCTGGCCGATTTCATGGCCGACTGGCCCGCGCTGCGGCTGGACGTCGACCTGAAGGATGAATACGTCGACCTGGCGGCCGCCAACTACGACCTGGGCTTTCGCGTCACCACGGCGCTCACCGATTCGAGCTACGTGGCGCGCCACATCCACGACTACCGCCTGCACATCTGCTGCGCGCCCGCCTACCTGGAGCGCCATGGCCCGTTGGCCGAACCGACGGACCTGACGCGCCAGCGCTGCTTCATCTACAGCCACGCCCTGTTCGGCAACCGCTGGCCGCTGCGCCATGCGGGGCCGCACAGCGACATCGAGGTGCCGAACTGGGTGCGCACGAACAACACGCTGTTCATGCGCAGCCTGATCCTGCGCGGCCTGGGCATCGGCATCCTGCCCACCTTCGTCTGCCGCGAAGAGCTGGCCAGCGGCGCCCTGGTCGAGCTGTTCCCGGAAATCGAGCGCCCCAGCCTGGCGCTGTTTGCCATCTACCCGTCGCGCCAGCTGGTGGCGCCCCGCGTGACGCGCTGCATCGAGCACCTGAAGCAGTGGTATGCGCAGCGCTATCCCACGCCGGCGCCGTGAAGCCGGTAAAATCACGGCCACTCTCAATCAAGGATGCCCCATGATCAGCTGGCAATGGAACACGTTCGACGAACTCGGCCCCCACGATTTGTACCAGGTGCTGGCCTTGCGCCAGCGCGTCTTTGTTCTGGAACAACAGTGCCTGTATCCGGACCTCGATGGCCATGACCAGCAAGCGATGCACTTGCTGGGCTGGCAGACGGCCGATGGCCAGCGCGTGCTGGCCGCCTACCTGCGCGTGCTGGCGCCGGGCGCCAAGTATGTGGAAATGTCGCTGGGCCGCGTGTTGACGGCGCCCGAAGCGCGCAGCAGCGGCGCCGGCAAGCAGTTATTGCTTGAGGGCATCGCGCGCGCGGAACGCCGGCACCCTGGCCACGCCATCCGCATCGGCGCGCAGCAGTACCTGGAGCGCTTCTACCAGTCGTTCGGCTTTGTCACCGTCAGCGCACCGTACGACGAAGACGGCATACAGCACGTCGACATGCTGCGCGCGGAGAAACCGGCATGACGACGGCGCTGATTTCCTGGAGCGGCGGCAAGGATTCGTGCCTGGCCCTGTGGCGCGCGCGCAACGCCGGCCTGGACGTGCCGCTGTTGATCACGGCCATGGATGAAGATGGCCGCAAATCGCGCTCGCACGGCGTGCCGCCGGAATTGCTCGAAGCCCAGGCAGCCAGCCTGGGCGCGCGCCTGCAGCGCTATCACGCCAGCTGGGCCAGCTACGAAGAGCAATTCATCGCCATGCTGCGCGCGGCGAAAGACGCAGGCATAGAACACGCCATCTTCGGCGACATCGACTTGCAGCCGCACCGCGATTGGGAAGAAAAAGTCTGCGCCCGCGCCGGCCTGACGGCACACCTGCCCCTGTGGGGCGAAGCGCGGCGCGCGCTGGTCGATGAATTTCTCGCCGCCGGCTTCAAGGCCATCGTCGTCTGCATCAATGGCCAGCACCTGCCACGCGAATTTTGCGGGCGCGAGTTCGACGCCGCCTTCCTCGCCGACTTGCCGCCCGGCGTCGATGCCTGCGGCGAAAACGGCGAATTCCACACCTTCGTCTACGACGGCCCCGCCTTCAGCGCCCCGGTGGCGCTGCGCCGCACGCAAGTGCTGCAATATGACGCGCCGGCCAACCTGGGCGGCGCCACGTATTACTTCCAGGAGCTGGCGCCCGCTTAAACCGGCCAGCAAAGCAAAAAGGGCGATTCCGTGGAATCGCCCTTTTCATGTGCCCTGCGCGTGCTTACTTTTTATCCACTTTTCGCAGCGTGATGTCGAACACCAGGCCGGCGTAAGGCGGGATCACCACCGCACCCGTCGCGTCACGGGTGCCGCTCACGCCATAACCCAGCTCATACGGAATGAGCAGGCGGCGCGTGCCACCCACCTGCATGCCGACCAGGCCACGGTCCCAGCCCAGGATATTTTTGCCGATGCCCTGGACAAACGTATAACCGTTGAGAGAAGGGGACGCGTCGAATTGCGCGCCTTTGCCATCCGGCTTGCTCGCGTCATACAGCCAGCCCGTGTAGAGCACCGTCAAGGTATCGCCCGCCGCGGCGACCGTGCCGGTGCCTTTCACCAGGTCAGGAAAGAGGAACTCTTTCACTTGCGTGTTCGGGTCGAGCACGACCGGCTTCTCCGTGTTGGCGGCGGCACCGCAAGCGGTCAGGGCAACGGCGCAAGCGAGGGTGGCGATCAATTGAAATACCGATTTCATGGTTTCCCTTTAAATATTGGTGTGTGACTAAGGCCCGTACGGTGCGGACCGGTACGGGCTGGAGTTTAACAGGAGTCATGTGCCCCATTTGTAAGCAGACGTAAGCACGGTGGCGGTTGTGTGCCAATACAACATTGGCACAACAACCACATTGCCTAGATTTCCACCTGCGTGCCCAGTTCGATCACCCGGTTGCTCGGAATCTGGTAGTAGTCGGCCGCCGTGCGCGCATTGCGCGACATGGTGACGAACAGGTGTTCGCGCCACGGCATCATGCCGGCGCCCGGCGTCGAAATGATGGTCTGGCGCGCAATGAAGAACGACGTTTCCATCATCTCGAAATCGAGTCCCTGCTCGGCGCACTGCGCCAGCGCAGCCGGAATGTCCGGTTCATCCTTGAAGCCATAATGCACGTTGACCTGGTAGCACTGGTGACCCAGCTCCACCACGCGCACGCGCTCCGATGGCGCCACCCACGGCTCTTCATGCATGAAGACGGTGAGGAAAATCACGCGCTCGTGCAGAACCTTGTTATGCAGCAAGTTATGCAGCAGCGCATGCGGCACGCCATCCGTTTCGCCACGCAGGAAGATGGCCGTGCCGGGGACGCGCAGCGGCGGCGCGATGAACAGCGACGAAAGGAAATCGTTGAGCGGAATCGCATGCTTTTCCAGGTTCTGGAACACCAGCTGGCGGCCCCGTTTCCAGGTCAGCATGACGATGAACAAGATCGAACCCAGCAGCAGCGGGAACCAGCCGCCGTGGAACAGTTTCAAGGCGGTCGCCGACACCAGGTTGATGTCGATGATCAGGAAAAAGCCCGTGGCGGCCCAGCACAGGGCCAGGTTCATCTTCCAGCGGTAGCGGATGACGAAGAAGGTCAGGATGGTGGTCGACAGCATGGTGGCCGTGACCGCAATGCCGTAGGCGGCGGCCAGGTTTTCCGAGGAGCCGAAGCCGACGACGGCCAGCAGCACCACGGCCAGCTGCAGCCAGTTCACGGCGGGGATGTAAATCTGCCCGATTTCGCTTTCCGACGTGTGGCGCACGCGCATGCGCGGCAGGAAACCCAGCGCGATCGCTTGCTTGGTCATCGAGAAGGTGCCGGAAATGGTGGCCTGCGAGGCGATCACGGTAGCCATGGTCGACAAAATCACCAGCGGATACACGCTCCACGCGCCCAGCTGCTGGTAAAACGGATTCGAGACGGCTTCGGGATGGGCCAGCAGCAAGCCGCCCTGGCCCAGATAGTTCAGCGCCAGCGCGGGGAAGGCGATCAGGAACCAGGCCAGGCGGATCGGTTTCTTGCCGAAGTGGCCCATGTCGGCGTACAGCGCCTCGGCACCCGTCAGCGCCAGCACCACGGCGCCCAGGGCGACGAAGGCGACGAAACCGTTATTCATCAGGAAGGTCGCCGCGTGCAGGGGATTGAGTGCGGCCAGGACGGCGGGCGACTTGATGATGTTGACCACGCCCATGCCGGCCAGCGCGGCAAACCACAGCACCATGACGGGGGCAAAATAGCGGCCGATGCCGGCCGTGCCATGCGACTGCACGGAATACAGGCCCACCAGCACGGCGATGGTCAGCGGCACCACGTAGGGACTGAAGGCGGGCGTGGCCACTTCCAGGCCTTCGATCGCCGACAGCACGGAAATGGCCGGCGTGATCACGCTGTCGCCATAGAACAGGGTGGCGCCGAAGACGCCGATCACCATCAGCGGAAAATGCCAGCGCGACAGGCGGCTGACGGACGACAGCACCAGCGCCATCAGGGCCATGATGCCGCCCTCGCCGCGGTTGTCGGCGCGCAGCACCAGGGTCACGTACTTGAGCGAGACGATCAGGGTCAGGCCCCAGAAAATCAGCGAGACGATGCCCAGCAGGTTCTCGGGCGAGAGCGCCAGGCCGTGGGCCGGGTCGAAGACCGTCTTCAGGGTGTACAGCGGGCTGGTGCCGATATCGCCGTAAACGATGCCGACGGCCGCCAGCGTCAAGCCGGCCAGGCCGCTTTTTTTATGTTCCGACGTCAAGATTGCACCCGTTTTTGTTTTGTTGCATCGCACAATATGATAGGTATTAGCAAATAGCAAGAGTATTTTTGCATGGTTACGGGCTGCCCCAAAGTCGTGGTTTTGTGCCGCTCCGCCTTGCTGCGCGGGCTTGCGGCCATTGATTTGTTGCCATTCTACGCCTCGCCAGCGGCGCCGGGCAGCCCCCGGTGTTTTCAGACATAATGACAGACTGTCTACTCTCCAGCGAAGCCCATCATGAATCCAGGCATGCTCTACGCCTCCCTCGCCTTCCTGTGCTGGGGCCTGTTTCCCCTGTATTTCCATGCCATCGGCGAGATCGCGCCGCAGGAAATCCTGGCGCACCGCATGGTCTGGTCGCTGTTGTTCCTGGGCATCGTGCTGACCGTGCGCCGCCAGTGGAGCTGGCTGGGCGCCTTGCGCGGCCAGCCGAAAGTGGTGGCCAGCTTCGTCGCCAGTGCGTTCTTGCTGTCCGCCAACTGGTTCATCTATATCTGGGCCGTCAACAACGGCCACGTGGTCGACGCCAGCCTCGGCTACTTCATTACGCCCCTGATCAATGTCATGCTGGGCTTCTTGCTGCTGCGCGAGCGCCTGCGCCGCCTGCAGTGGCTGGCCATCGGCCTGGCCGCCTGCGGCGTGGCCTGGCTCACCTGGCAGGCGGGGCAGGTACCGTGGATCGCCCTGCTGCTGGCGGCCACCTTCGGCGGCTATGGCTTGCTGCGCAAGACGGCCGCGCTGGGCGCGCTGGAAGGCTTGTCGTTCGAAACCCTGATTCTGTTTCCCCTGGCGCTGGCCTATATGCTGTGGCTGGGCTGGCATGGCCAGAGCGGCTTCGTCAATACGGATTCCACCGCCACGCGCGCGCTGCTGCTGGCGTCCGGCCCCATCACGGCCATCCCCCTGCTGCTGTTCGCCGCCGGCGCGCGCCGCCTGCCGCTGGCCGTGCTGGGGCTGTTGCAATACATCGCCCCCACGGGCCAGTTGCTGATTGGCGTATGGGTCTTCCACGAATCGTTCACGCCCGAGCGCATGCTGGGCTTCCTCGTCATCTGGACGGCGCTGGCCCTGTACGCGGCCGAAGGGCTGTGGACGGCCCGCCGCGCGCGCAGCGCCGCCTAGACACCCAGGGGTCCGTTTCCGCAGCGCACAGCGCTGGCCGGAAGCGGGCGTTTACCGTATCCTGTCCGTCTTTGTATATCACCCGAGATTTCTAATGGCAAATTACGTCTACACCATGAATCGCGTGGGCAAAATCGTCCCGCCCAAGCGCCAGATTCTGAAAGATATTTCCCTCTCCTTCTTCCCAGGCGCGAAGATCGGCGTGCTGGGCCTGAACGGCTCCGGCAAATCGACCCTGCTGAAAATCATGGCCGGCATCGACACCGACATCCAGGGCGAAGCCGTGCCGATGCCGGGCCTGAACATCGGCTACCTGCCGCAGGAACCACAGCTGGACCCGGCAAAAACCGTGCGCCAGGAAGTCGAGTCGGGCCTGGGCGAAGTGTTTGAAGCGCAAGCCAAGCTGGAAGCCGTGTACGCCGCGTATGCCGAGGAAGACGCCGATTTCGACGCCCTGGCCACGGAACAGGCGCGCCTGGAAGCGATCATCTCGACCTCCGACGGCGGCAATCTGAATTTGCAGCTGGAAATGGCCGCCGACGCGCTGCGCCTGCCGCCATGGGACGCCACCATCGGCGTGCTGTCCGGCGGTGAAAAGCGCCGCGTGGCGCTGTGCAAGCTGCTGCTGTCCAAGCCCGACATGCTGCTGCTCGACGAACCGACCAACCATCTGGATGCGGAATCGGTCGACTGGCTGGAACAATTCCTGCTGCGCTTCCCCGGCACCGTGGTGGCCATCACCCATGACCGCTACTTCCTCGACAATGCGGCTGAGTGGATCCTGGAGCTGGACCGCGGCCACGGCATCCCATGGAAGGGTAACTATTCGACCTGGCTGGACCAGAAGCAAGCCCGCCTGAAGCAGGAAGAAGCGACGGAATCGGCGCGCCAGAAGGCGCTGCAGAAGGAACTGGAATGGTCGCGCCAGAATCCGAAAGCGCGCCAGGCCAAGTCGAAAGCCCGTCTGGCCCGCTTCAACGAGCTGTCCGAGCACGAATACCAGAAGCGCAACGAAACGCAGGAAATCTTCATTCCCGTGGCCGAGCGCCTGGGCAATGAAGTCATCGAGTTCAAGAACGTGTCGAAGGCGTTCGGCGACCGCCTGCTGATCGATAACCTGAGCTTTACGGTGCCGCCAGGCGCCATCGTCGGCATCATCGGCCCCAACGGCGCCGGTAAATCGACCCTGTTCAAGATGATCACCGGCAAGGAAACGCCGGACAGCGGCGAAGTGGCCATCGGCCAGACGGCGCGCGTGTCCATCGTCGACCAGAACCGCGATAGTCTCGCTGACAACAAATCCGTGTTCGAGGATGTGTCCGGCGGCGCCGACATGCTGACGGTCGGCCGCTTCGAAATGCCGTCGCGCGCCTACCTGGGCCGCTTCAACTTCAAGGGTTCGGACCAGCAAAAGCAAGTGGGCAACCTGTCCGGCGGTGAACGGGGACGTCTGCACCTGGCAAAAACACTGTTGATGGGCGGCAACGTCCTGCTGCTCGATGAACCGTCGAACGATCTGGACGTGGAAACCTTGCGCGCGCTGGAAGACGCCCTGCTGGAATTTGCCGGCAGCGTCATGGTCATCTCGCATGATCGCTGGTTCCTCGACCGTATTGCCACGCACATCCTGGCCTTCGAAGGCAATTCGCAGGTCACCTTCTTTGACGGCAACTATCAGGAATATGAAGCCGACAAGAAGAAGCGCCTGGGCGAAGAAGGCGCGAAACCGAAGCGTATCCGCTACAAGCCTTTGACCACGTAATTTCGGTCCGGCAATGCAAAAAGGCAGTTACCTCGTGGTAACTGCCTTTTTTTTCAGCAAACTTCCAGTAAATTAGAAGTTGTAGCGTGCGCCCAGTGCCAGGCCCGTGGCCTTGCGGCCCTGGTCGGCGCTCTTGCCGAAGTGTTCCACTTCCGCCGTCAGCGAGACTTTCTCGTTGATCGCGTACTGCGCGCCGACAGAAGCATACACGCCCGTCTTGTCGTTGCCGCTGATGCCAGTCGACAGACCCGTGCCGCTCAAGCTGTTCTTGACCTTGGCCACGCCGAGCTTGCCGAACACGCCGACCTTGTCGCTCACGGGCATGGTGGCCTTGCCGGCCAGGTAGTAGCCGTGCGAATCGCTTTTCACGGAACCGTTGCCGGCGCCGGTGACATAGCTGTAATCCTTGCTGCCGAAATCGGCGTAGCCGCCCTCGACCGCCCAGGTCTTGTCGAAATCGTAACCGGCGAAGATCTTGGCACCCGCCTTGTAGCCGCTGTGATTATCGGCGCTGGTGGCGCCAGGAATATCGAAGTTGTAGCGGTTGCCCGTGACACCGGCACCCACATAGGCGCCTTCGGCGTGCGCGGCGCTCATGCCGGTGAATGCGGTAGCAGTAGCGATCATTGCAAACAGGATTTTCTTCTTCATCATGTTCTCTCTCTCAATTAGTGAATGGTGCCTGGATTCGCAGTTCAGCGAAGTGCGATGACTACACAATAACAGGCGAAAAAAGCTACGTCTTTCTCCATTCCGTAAGAACTGTGACAAGATGTAAGCGGGAATTGCAAACTGATAATAACCGTAAAATGCGCACCGTTGAGCGAACTTAAGATAGACTTAAGGACATTAGCGATTTCCAGTCAAGAGGAGAGGTGCATGCACAAACGCCAGTTTCTCGCCGCCGCCATGGCCGCCACTACCCTGCCGGCCATCGCCCGGGTGGCGCCCGCCGGCCTGCGCGGCCCGGCCCTGCTGACCGTCACGGGCAGCATCGATAAACCGAACCGGGGTCCGTTCGACGCCGTGCGCGACCAGATGATGCACAAGCAGAAAATCAGCTTTGAGCGCGCGCGGGCCTTCGATTTTGCGGCGCTGGCGAATTTGCCGGCGCGCACCATCCACCCCACGCTGGAATACGATGGCAAGGCGCATGCCCTGCGCGGGCCGCTGCTGGCCGATGTCTTGAAGGCGGCGGGTGCGCCCGAGGAAGATGCCGTGCGGCTGCTGCTGCGCGCCGTGGACGGCTATGCGGCGGCGCTGACCATGGCGCAGGCGCGCGCACAGCGTTTTATCGTCGCCACCCACCTGGACGGTCAGCCGATGGCGCTGGGCGGCCTGGGGCCGCTCTGGGCCATCCACGATGCCGACCGCATCGCGGCCGTCGCGGCACTGCCCCTGGCCGAACGGTTCGCCAGCTGCCCGTGGGCGCTGTATCACATCGGCGTGGAGGCGGGTTGAAGCAAATTATGCGTAGGCTTCCGCCATCGACATGACGCGTGGGGCGATAGCAATGCCATGCTCCTCGAACAGCGCCGTGATGGCCGCCAGATTGTGCGTGCACTCCTCGGTTTTCCAGCCCTTGAAGATATCCGTGCCATCCTTCTGGAAATGCAGGTCCAGCACTTTGCCCATATCCTTGTGCAGGTAGGGAGAACTATAGGTATTCTCGAAGCCGAGCGCCTTCAATTGCCCCAGCAAGGCCAGCGGCGGATGGTCGGGATCGGTGGCGAGAAAAATGCCGAAGGTCTTGCCCGGTGGTTTGGCGGCGATATCGACCTCGTAGATGCCGGGGGCCTTGCTGACGGACGTACTCTTTAAAAATAACATGCAACACTCCCTGCGCGGAATGTCCCGCGCCTGAAACGGGCGGCAAGACAGGGGCGGTGCGCAATGATTCCCCTCGTCAAATCTTATTGCTAATTTGCATCTTTGTCGACAAATCGGCACTTTTATTTGGTAAGTCGTGGTTATCTTGTCGCGTTCGACAGCGTAAATTATCAAGAAAACCAGTTATCATTGCGCCAATATCCGCCCTGTTGCATACTTTTGGCTTGCCTCACGATGGCCATCCCGCCTGCCACTGCCTCGTCCCCATGCGTCTTCTGTCGATCAAGTACCGCCTGCTCATCCTCCTGACCCTGATCCTGGGGGCGGGCTTCATGGCCACCAGCCTGGCCAGCTACCTGGCCTCGCGCCAGGCCATCGAACACGGCATCGCCGACCAGACCTTGCCGCTGACGGGCGACAACATCTACTCGGAAATCCAGAAGGACATGCTGCGCCCCGTCTTCATCTCGTCGCTGATGGCGCACGACACCTTCGTGCGCGACTGGATACTCGCCGGCGAAAACAAGCCGGAACAGATCGTGCGCTACCTGGCCGAGGTCAAGAAAAAATACGGCGCCATCACCAGCTTTCTCGTCTCGGACAAGAGCAGCAAATATTACTATGCGGAAGGCACCCTGAAATCCGTCAGCCCGGAGGCGACGCGCGACATCTGGTATTACCGCGTGCGCGCCATGGACACCACCGACTATGAAACGAATGTCGACGTCGACATGGCCAACCGCGACAGCATGACCATCTTCATCAACCACCGCGTCTATGACTACGACGGCCAGTTCATCGGCGCTACCGGCATCGGCCTGACCCTGGCCACCATGAGCCACATCATCGACCGCTACCAGGCGCGCTTCCACCGCAACATTTATTTTGTCGACGCTGCCGGCACCCTGGTCTTGGCGGGCAAGAGCATGCGCAACGGGCACGGCAACATCCGCAGCCTGCCCGGCGTAAACGCCATTGCCGGCCAGATCATCAACCACCAGAGCACACCGACGCACCTGTCCTACCAGCTGGGACGCGCGCAAATCCTCGTCAACTCGCGTTTCATTCCGGAACTGGGCTGGTATCTGGTGGTCGAGCAGAATGTCAGCGACGAGGTACAGTCGCTGCAGCGCGTCTTCATCTTCAACCTGGCCATCAGCTTCGGCGTGACACTGCTGGTGCTCGTGCTGACCCTGCTGACGGTGAACCGCTACCAGCGCCGCATCGAGCGTATCGCCTCGACGGATGCGCTGACGGGCTTGCTGAACCGCCAATCGCTGGAGTTGCTGTTCCAGCGCGCGATGTTATTGTCCAAGCGCAATGCGCAACCCATGTCGGCCATCCTCTTCGACATCGATTTCTTCAAGCGCGTCAACGATACCCACGGCCATCTGTGGGGCGACAAGGTCATCCGCGGCGTGGCCGACGTGGCGCGCGCCACCGTGCGCGAAAGCGATGTCATCACGCGCTGGGGCGGCGAGGAATACCTGGTGCTGCTGAATAACTGCAGCCTGGCGCAGGCCGTCGAGGTGGCGGAAAGCCTGCGCGCCGCCGTCGAACGCCACGATTTCGGCCTGCCCGAGCCGCAACTGCCCGTGACGATCAGCCTGGGCGTGGCCGAGTACCGGCCAGAGGAAAGCGAGTCGGCCTTCTTCTCGCGCGCCGACAGCGCCCTGTACCAGGCCAAGGAGCGGGGCCGCAACCGCCTGCACGCCGCCTAAAGCGCGGACTTGCGCCTGGCCAGGTCCTGCGTGGGCGCGACCAGCGCCCGGTACAGCTCGCCCGTGGCCGCATCCCAGGCTTGCACGGCCTGCTGCTGGCGTTGCACGGTGGCCGAGTCGCCCCGTGCGATGGGGCCGGACAGCGCGGGCGCGGCGCCCAGGCGAAACACGTTCGCCACCGCTTCCGTCACCAGCGGCTGCGCCAGTTCGCGCGCCACCGGTTCGGGGATGCCGGCCGCCTGGTAGGCGCGCAGGGCGGCATCGAGCACCGTCACCAGGTAATTGCTGGCAAAGACGGCGGCGGCGTGATACAGGGTCTTGGCGGCCGGATCGATGGGCACGGGACGCGCGCCGATGGCATTCAAGGCCGGAGTGAGGAAGGCCAGCGCCAGCGGGTCGCCTTCGACGCCGCAAAACGTGCCGTCGAAGGTGGCCGCCACCTGCTGCGGGTCGGCGAAGCTGCGGATCGGGTGGGCGCTGGCGACAAAGGCACCGGCCTGCGTGGCCGCCAGCAGCACGCTGGACGCCAGCGCGCCGCTGCAGTGGAACACGATGGCGCCCGCCTGGCGTCCCTCGGCCACCAGCGCCGCGCAGGCCGGGCCGATCTGGTCGTCCGACACGGCCAGCAGGGTGACGTCGGCGTGCCGCAAGGCCGCATAGCTGTCGACGGGGGTGCCGGCACCGATAAAGTCCACGGCCGCCTGCGCCGACGCCATCGAGCGCGTCAGCACGTCCTGCACCGCGATGCCGTCCACGCCGGCGAACAAGCGGCCCAGCACCTTGCCCACGTGGCCGGCGCCGATGATATTCAATGTCACGTTCATGATGATGTTCTAAAAACTCGATCCCGGCTGGCGCAGGAATTCCACTTCTTCCGGAGTGGAAGCGCGGCCGAGGATGGCGTTGCGGTGCGGGAAGCGGCCGAAGCGGGCGATCACTTCCTGGTGGCGCCCGGCATAGTCGAGCATGCTCTCAAAACCGGGCTGCGCCTGCGACAGCCGCTGGAACAGCTCGACGGCGCGCGCCTGCATGGCCAGGTCTTCCGCATGTTCGAACGGCAAATACACGAAGGCGCGCAGCATCGGCGGCAGCTGCTGGTCGAGTCCCTGCTGCGTCATGGCGACGGCCAGCGCCAGCGCCCAGGCGTCGCCGGCAAAGGCGCGCGGCGTGCCGCGGTACACATTGCGCGTGAACTGATCGAGCACGATGAGGCGCGCCAGCGCGCCGTGCGGCGTCGCATCCCATTCACCCAAGGCACCGGCTATGGCGGCATCGATCAGCGCGCCGAAACGCGCGCGTATCAGCGCATCGAAACCGTCATCCTTGCGGAACCATTCCATGCGCGCCTGGCCGTGGCCGGGGTGGTCCGGCGGCAGGAACCAGAAATCGAGTACTTTTTGAGCCTGGGCGTCCATGTCCATCCTTTTCAGTTGCGTGCATGCGACAGCTGGAAGCCGGCGATGCCATCGAAGGCGGCCAGTTCGGCCGACATGGCCGACAGACTGGCACCCGTGTTCTTGCCATGTGCGATGGCGACAAAGCGCCATTCCTGCATGCCGTCGCTGCTGCCGATGGTCAGCGAGCCGCCGGCGATGTCGTAGCCGCGCTTGGCCGCCATGCGCCGCAGTGCATCTTCGCGCGGAATGAACCCTTGCTTGAAGCGCATGGTGATGGCCACCGCATGGCGCGACGGCAGCCAGTTCTCCAATTTTGACAGGAAAATCATCGCCATCGCGCACAGGAAGGCCAGACCCATGGCGGACAGATAAAAGCCGATGCCCACCATGATGCCGATCACGGACGAGGCCCAGATCGAGGCGGCCGTCGTCAGGCCGCTGATATTGAAGCCCTCGCGCATGATGACGCCAGCGCCCAGGAAGCCCACGCCCGTGACGATGCCCTGGATGACGCGCGTGGGATCACTGCCGACGATGGCACCATGGCCGCCGTACCAGAATTCGGGATAGCCGCCCAGCACGGTCAACGCGGCCGAGGCCATACAAACCAGGCTGTAGGTGCGCATGCCGGCCGCGCGCCCGTGATACGAGCGTTCATAACCCACCAGCAAGCCCAGCAGCAATGCGCCCAGCAGGTTCAGCAGGATCACGCCATTCGTCGCCAGCTCGGCCGGCGACCAGTAGGCGCGCAGGAAGTCGATGGTCGGCATTTAATCCTGGGGCTTTTTCGTCAGCTGCTTTTCAAACGCCACGTCGAGCTTGCTGACGCGGCGCGCCTTTTGCGGCCCCAGGCCATTCACGAAGGCGACAAAGGCGTCCAGTTCCAGCGGCGGGCACAAGGGCGGCAAGCCCGGGCCTTCCGTAAGGAAGAACAGTTCATCGCCCGTGCGCGCCATCGTGTACAGACGGTTGCCGGTGCGTTCCTTGAGCCGCTCGATGGCGGAGGTGGCGCGGGTCGAGCGCATCAGATGGCTCCCGTGCGCTGTTCCAGCCACGCCAGCGCAGGCGCATCGGCCGGCGCGGCCAGGTGCGGCGCCAGGCGCGCGCGCACGGTGGCGTGGTAGTCATTGAGCCAGGCCGCTTCGTCGTCGCGCAACAGCGAACGTTCCACGCAGCGCGTGTCGATCGGGCACAGGGTCAAGGTTTCGAAGCGCAGGAATTCGCCGAACTGCGTCGTCCCCGCTGGTACATTCAGCACCAGGTTCTCGATGCGGATGCCCCACTCGCCGGGCCGGTAGATGCCCGGTTCGATGGAGGTGATCATGCCTATCTCCATGGCCGTCTGCGGCTCCGGCATGGCGGACTGCGAAATCGATTGCGGCCCTTCATGGACGTTCAGGAAGAAACCCACGCCATGGCCCGTGCCGTGGCCAAAGTCGATGCCTTCGGCCCACAGCGGCGCGCGGGCAATCGAGTCCAGCATGGGCGACTTCACGCCGCGCGGGAATTGCGCGCGCGACAGGGCGATCATGCTGCGCAAGACCAGGGTGAAATCGCGCCGGTGTTCTGCCGTGATCGTGCCGACGGGGACCACGCGCGTGATGTCCGTGGTGCCACCGAGGTACTGGCCGCCCGAATCGATCAGCAGCAGGCCGTCGCCGTCGATGGTGGCGGCCGAATCCGCATGGGCGTGGTAATGCATGATGGCGCCATGCGCATTGAAGCCGGCGATGGTGCCGAAACTGGGGCTGACAAAACCGGCGCGGCGGGCACGCGCGGCCGTCAGGTGCTCGTCGACGCCGATTTCCGTCAACGGCGCGCGCTGCGGGTCGGCCAGGGTGGCGTCCAACCAGCTGAAAAATTCGCACAGGGCGGCGCCATCCTGCTCCATGGCGGCGCGCACGTGCGCCGCTTCGCTGTCCGTCTTGCGCGACTTGGCCAGGGTGGTCGGATTGATCGATTCGACCACGCGCACGCCGCCGGCCACGGCCTGGCGCGTGCCGAACGTGACGCGGCGCGGGTCCAGCAGCAGGCTGGCGCCGGCCGGCAAGGCGGCCAGCGCGGTGCCGGCACGGTCATACGCGGCCACGTCCACACCTTCGCTCTCCAGCGTGGCGCGCAGGGCGGCGGGCAGCTTGCCGTCGGCGACGAACAGGGTGGCGCGCTCGGGGCCCACCAGCGCATGCGCGAGGAAGACGGGGTTGTAATTGACGTCGGCGCCGCGCAGATTGAACAAATACGCGATATCGTCGAGGGTGGAAATGACGTGGTGGCTGGCGCCGTGCGCCGCCATGCCGGCGCGCAGGGCCGCCAGTTTCTCACTGCGCGACAGGGCCGGATACGCGGCCGCATGCTCGTACACGGGTGCGGCCGGCATGGCCGGACGATCCGGCCAGACGGCTTGCAGCACATCGGTATCGGTGCGCAGGGTCACTTGCGCGCCCAGCGCCTGCTGCAGCAGGCGCGCATTGGCCAGGCCCAGCACGGCGCCATCGACGGCCACCGTCTGCCCCGGCTGCATGGTCTCGCCCAGCCAGTCGATATACAGCACGCTGGCGCCGGACGGGATTTTCTTCAGGACGATGCCGCTGCCGGCCAGCTCCGTTTCTGCCTGCTCCCAGTAGCGGCCATCGGTCCACACGCCGGCAAAATCCTGCGTCACGACCAGGGTGCCGACCGACCCCGTAAAGCCCGACAGCCACTCGCGGCCCTGCCAGCGGGCCGGCAGGTATTCGGACAAATGCGGGTCGGCCGAGGGCACGATCAGGGCATCGATGTGCTGCGCGCGCATGGCGTCGCGCAGCTGCGATAAACGGGAAGCGGGAGTGGATTGGTCTGGTGTCTGCATGGGAGCGAAAATGGAGCGGTGCCGGGAAGCGTCTATGATACCGCGATTAGCGGCCGGACTGCACTCGGTGCAGCGCCAGCAGCGCCCCGACGGCGGCGGCGATTTTTTCCAGCAGCGCCTCATCGTAGGGCAACCACGGCACGGCGCCCAGCTTGTTCCCCTGCGCTACCACCTCGATCAGCACCCCGGCACCATCTTTCGTGATCCTGCCGGTGCTCAAGTGGATCGCATGCCCGCCCACCGTCAGGTGGCGCGCATCGAGCGCCATGCGGCCGTCCTCGATCTGGTCCGCGAATACCTGTTCCAGCACGGCGCGCCGCATGCCCGCCATCGGCCCCGGTGCCAGATTGGCCAGGTAAAACAGGCGCTGTTCGCGCTCCACGCTTTGCTCCTCCTCCACCAGCGCCAGCGCGCTGGCGCTGACCAGCAGGTCCACCGCGCGGCACGCTTCCGAATACGCCACCGGCGCCATCGGCATCATCTGCGCGGGCGCCAGCCCGTTTGACGTGCAGGCGCCGCCCGCCCCCGGATACACGTGCCCCTCAAGGCGCAGCAATACGCGCCAGGCGCCGAACTGGCGCGACAAGCCTTCATCGTAGTCCAGGCGCCAGCCTTCGCGGCGCGCCAGTCCCAGCAAGGTGCGCAGCGACAGCTGGTAGCCGGCAAATGCGGCACTGCCGTCGCCGGGCGGTGCATATATTTCGCGATAAACCTGGCGCAGCGGCTGGCGCAGGCGCCGCTGCGCGACCAGCGCTTGCCAGGCGGCGCGCTCCTCCCCGCTGCCATGCAAGGGGTGCCACAGGCCGATCTCGCCTTGCGCAGGCAAATCCACCGGCTGCCCCTGCGCATCGATGGCGCCTTTCCCGTCGAGCATAAAGGCCAGCCCATCGCCCGTGCGCCAGACCAGCGCACGCGCCACCGCGTCGATATCGGCATCCTCGCGCAGGCCACGCCATTGGTCCAGGCCAAACCACACCTCGCTGGCGTAGCCCGCTTCCAGGCGTCGCGCCAGCATGGCCTGGCGCCGCTTGCCCATGGGGCCCGGCATGCCGATCCTCCAGGCGATATCGGGCCGTTCGGCCAGCGCCCGTTCGGCCGGTTTCAGATTGCGTTCCAGTTTCTTGCGGATGCCCGCATGGCGTACCTGGGCCAGCGCCTCGCGCAGGGCCAGCAGGCTTTCGGGCGTGGGGATGGTTTCCACCGCATGGCCCAGCGCCATCGCCAGCGACTGCGACGGCGCGCTCTTGGCCGCGCCGGGCGCCACGCATGCCAAAGGCAGCAAGACGGCGATCACGGGCCTGAACCAGGCATCATCGCGATAGGACGCCACCCGCGCGGCACGCGCCAGCACGGGCGAGTCTGCCGTGGCAAAGGCGGCATCGGCCGCATACGGCACGCTGCCGTCATGGATGGCGGCGATATGGCGCGCCGCCTGTTCCAGTATCGTGCGCGCAAACGCGACATACGCCGCATCATCGGCCAGCACTTCGGCAGGATCCGCCTCGCCGATACTGTCGCGGCTCCAATGGCCGCTGTAGCGCGAGCCGGCCAGCGCCAGCAGGGATGCTCGCGCCAGTTGCGGCAGTACGGTGAGTTCCTGCAAGGTCAATGGCATCGGGTAGCGCGCATGGCGCTCCTCCATCATCTGCCCGAACTGGGCCGGGGCGTCGCCGCCGGCCAGCTGCGCCAGCAGCCAGGCGGCAAAATGCTGTTCGCCCCAGTGCTTCGGTTCATCCAGGATGCGCAGCGCCAGCTGCGCGCTGCCTTCCGGTGGCGCGCCGCGCAGACAATCCAGGCAGCCGATTGCGTAGTCCCAGTCGTGCACGCGGGCCGCATCCAGCGCGTCGAGGAACATGTCACCTGCCAGCGCCGGTGCCAGCTTCACGCTGCTCGCTTGTGCCAATAGCGCCATCGCCAGTTCGCGCCGCGCGGGATCGTCATGGCCAAAGCCCGCCGCGCGGTGCAGCGCACCCCAGATGGCGCCCAGCTCCTCGGGTGTCCAGTCGCTGAAATCGACCGGCGGCCCCGTGAAACGCGCATGCTCGACAAAGCCGCCATCGAGGCGGACGCGTAGCGCCGCGGCGCGAGTGGATTCAGATGGCATCATCGGCCTCGTAGCGGCGCAAGCCTTCCAGGTCCAGCACGCGGATGCCGCCGTAATCGAGGCGCAATAAACCTTTTTTTTCCAGCACCTGCAAAGCCTGGTTGGCGCGCTGGCGCGAGGAACCCGACAGCAGGCCGATTTCCTCCTGCGACAGCTGCACCAGCGTCTCCACGCCCGGATACAAGTGCGAGTTGAACATCGACGCCAGGCAGCGCGCCACGCGCGTGTTCAGGTCCAGCAAGCGTTCGTTTTCCACCATGCCGATGAACTGGCCCAGGCGTTCGTTCAGCTGCATCAGCAGAAAGCGCGTGAATGGCAAACTCGTTTCCAGCAGCCAGTGGAAGGTGGCGCCGGGCAGGCGCGCCACGCGCGTGTCGCGCAGGGCCATGGTGTCGTATTTGCGGATTTCATTCTTCAGCAATGAACCTTCGCCGAACCAGCTGCCGGGCGGCACGCCGATGAAGGTCATGGCCTTGCCGGAGGCGGAAAAATTATTCATCTTGACCATGCCGCTGATGACGCCGATCCAGTTGTCCACCGGTTCGCCCTTGCGGCAGACAAAACCGCCTTTCGGCACGAAAGTCTCGAACACGTCCGCCTCGACCCTGGCCAGTTGAACGGGGTCGAGCAGCTGCGCCCAGTTGGCCGCGCGCACGGCATCCTTGAGGCTGATATCAGGGTTGATCATTGTGCGATGCACCATCGAAAAGTGGGTAAATGTCCCCGAAAAGACAACTCGGCAAACTAACGCAAGCTACTATCATTGCACAAACGCCTTACACATAAAAACACAGAGCGCCATCCAACGAGGTGGGGCCTGAGACAAGCAACAGGGAGACACTGGTGCAAACGACTACCACAGCAACAATGCCGACTTTTCCGCGGCGCTTATTGCAACACGGGACAGTACGATCCGACAAGCCCGCCTTTCGCGAAAAGCACCTGGGCATCTGGCAAACCTGGACCTGGTCCCAGGTCAATGACGAGGTACGCGCGCTGGCCTGCGGCCTGGCCGCCATCGGCTTCCGGCGCGGCATGAACCTGGCCATCATCGGCGACAACCGTCCCCGCCTGTACTGGGCCATGCTGGCCGCGCAAAGCCTGGGCGGCGTACCCGTGCCACTGTACCAGGATGCGCCGGCCGCCGACATGGCCTATGTGCTGCAGGATGCGGAAATCCGCTACGCCGTCGTCGAAGACCAGGAGCAGGTCGACAAGCTGCTCGAACTCAAGGCCCTGTATCCGCACGTCGCCCACATCGCCTATGATGATGAACGGGGCATGCGCCATTACCGCCAGCCGGAGCTGACGTCCTTTGCCGCCCTGCAGGCACTGGGCCGGACCTACGACCGCGAGCATCCGGGCTTCTTCGAGGCGGCCGTGGCAGCGGGTGCCGGCCACGACTCGGCCGTGATCCTGTACACCTCGGGCACCACGGGCAAACCGAAGGGCGTGTGCCAGAGCCACACGGCACTGCTGGCGGCAGGCGAAGGGGGCGTCACCTTCGACCAGCTCACCGACGAAGAAGACATCCTGTCCTACCTGCCCATGGCGTGGGTGGGCGACTGCCTGTTCTCGCTGGCGCAGGCCATGGTGGCCGGTTTCACCGTCAACTGCCCCGAGTCGGGCGATACGGTGATGATCGACATGCGCGAAATCGGCCCCACCTGCTACTTTGCGCCGCCGCGCGTGTTCGAGAACATGCTTACCAGCGTGATGATACGCATGGAAGACGCCAGCAGCATCAAGCGCCGCATGTTCAGCCATTTCATGGACGTCGCCAAGCGCTGCGGCGCGCAGATTTTGGATGGCAAGCCCGTCTCGCTGGCGGACCGCCTCAGCTACAAGCTGGGCGAAATCCTCGTCTACGGTCCCCTGAAAAACGTGCTGGGGCTGTCGCGCGTGCGCGTCGCCTACACGGCCGGCGCCGCCATCGGCCCCGACCTGTTCCGCTTCTACCGTTCGATCGGCGTCAACCTCAAGCAGCTGTACGGTTCCACCGAAACCTGCGCCTACGTATGCCTGCAACCGGATGGCAATATCAAGTTCGACAGCGTCGGCTTGCCGGCACCGGGCGTGGAAGTCAAGCTGGCGGCCAATGGCGAAGTGCTGGTCAAGTCGCCCGCCACCATGAGCGGCTACTTCAAGCGCCCTGACGCCACGGCCGAAGTGATCGACGATCACGGCTACTTTCATACGGGCGACGCGGGCGTGTTCGACAGCGAAGGCCATCTGAAAATCATCGACCGCGCGGCCGACGTCGGCAAGCTGAATTGCGGCGCCATGTTCGCCCCCAACTACATCGAAAACAAGCTCAAGTTCTTCCCCTTCATCAAGGAAGTGGTGGCCTTCGGCAATGCGCGCGACCAGGTCTGCGCCTTCATCAACATCGACATCGAAGCGGTGGGCAACTGGTCGGAGCGGCGCGGCATCGCCTATTCCGGCTACACGGACCTGGCGGCGCGCGCCGAGACCTACGGCTTGATCCGCGACTGCATCGAGCAGGTCAACGCGGAACTGGCGGCCGACCCCTTGATGGACCGCACGCAGGTACACCGCTTCCTGGTGCTGCACAAGGAACTCGACCCGGACGACGACGAACTGACGCGCACGCGCAAGGTACGCCGCAAATTCATCGCCGAAAAATATGCGGTGCTCATTTCCGCCCTGTATGAGGGTAAGACAACGCAATACATCGAGACCCAGGTGAAATTCGAGGATGGCCGCCTTGGCTCGACCAGCGCCGACCTGCAGATCTGGGACAGCAAAACGTACCGGCCCCAGGGCCTGGCCGCATGATGGAGCACAGCACGATGCAAATGAACGAACCCGACGCCCATTTCGGCACGGCCCGCAAGACGGGTCCCGTCATCCTCGACCTGAAGAACATCTCGCTGTCGTTCGGCGGCGTGAAAGCGCTGACCGACATCTCGTTCGACGTGAAACAGCATGAAATCCGCGCCATCATCGGCCCGAACGGCGCCGGCAAGAGCTCGATGCTCAACGTGATCAATGGCGTGTACCGCCCGCAGCAGGGAGAGATCATCTACCGGGGCGAGCACCGGCGCGGCATGGACTGCTACCAGGCCGCCAAGTCCGGCATTGCACGCACCTTCCAGAACATCGCCCTGTTCAAGGGCATGACGGTACTCGACAACATCATGACGGGACGCAACCTCAAAATGAAGTCGAATTTTCTCTTGCAAGCCCTGTACTGGGGTCCGGCACGGCGCGAGGAAATCGAGCACCGCAAGAAGGCCGAGGAAATCATCGACTTTCTGGAAATCCAGGCCATCCGCAAGACGCCCGTCGGGCGCCTGCCCTACGGCCTGCAAAAGCGCGTGGAACTGGGCCGCGCCCTCGTGGCCGAACCGGAGATTCTGCTGCTGGACGAACCGATGGCCGGCATGAACGTGGAAGAAAAACAGGACATGTGCCGCTTCATCCTCGACGTCAACGACCAGCTGGGCACGACCATCGTGCTGATCGAGCACGACATGGGCGTGGTGATGGATATCTGCGACCGCGTGGTGGTGCTCGACTACGGCAAGAAGATCGGCGATGGCACGCCCGACGAGGTGCGCAGCAACCAGGATGTCATCAACGCCTACCTTGGCACGAGCCATTAATTCCCGGGATCCGTATGAATATCAATTTTTTCTTTGAAGTGCTGATCGGCGGCCTGCTGTCGGGCGTCATGTACGCGCTGGTGGCGATCGGTTTTGTCCTGATCTACAAGGCTTCTGGCGTCTTCAACTTCGCGCAGGGCGCGATGGTGTTCTTCGCCGCCCTCACCTGCGTCGGCATCATGGACAAGTTCGGCCTGTCGCTGTGGCTGGCCATCCCGCTGACGATGGTGACCATGATAGCCCTGGGCATGGCGATTGAAAGGGTGGTCTTGCGCCCGCTCGTCAACCAGCCGGAAATCACCCTCTTCATGGCCACCATCGGCCTGACCTTCTTCATCGAGGGCCTGGCGCAGCTGATGTGGGGCTCGCAGGTGCACAAGCTGGATCTGCCGATCGAAGACGTGCCGATGCAGTTCCTGATGGACCACTTCGACATCAACATTTCGCAATTCGACATGGTGGCCGCCGGCGTCTGCGCGCTGCTGGTCATTTGCCTGGCATTGCTGTTCTCGAAAACCAAGGTGGGCCGCGCCCTGCGCGCGGTCGCGGACGACCACCAGGCGGCGCTTGCCGTGGGTATCCCTTTGCAGCGCATCTGGGCCGTGGTCTGGGGCGTGGCGGGCCTGGTGGCTCTGGTGGCAGGCTTGCTGTGGGGCGCCCGCAACGGCGTGCAGTTCGCCCTCACCTTCGTCGCCCTCAAAGCCTTGCCGGTGCTGATCCTCGGCGGCTTTACCTCGGTGCCGGGCGCCATCGTCGGCGGCCTGATCATCGGTGCCTCGGAAAAGCTGGCCGAAGTCTACATCGGCCCCATGGTCGGCGGCGGCATCGAAGGCTGGTTCCCGTATGTGCTGGCCCTGCTGTTCCTGCTGGTGCGTCCAGAAGGCCTGTTCGGCGAAAAGATCATCCGGCGAATATAACGCCACCGTAACAGCATCGTAGGTCGGGTTAGCGCATGGCGCGTAACCCGACAACAGCCAAAACAGCCAGCAAAGGACCATCCCATGATTTACCGTGAAGCAGGACAATTCAAGACCAGCTACCAGGCCGACAACCAGATCTTCCCGATCCGGCAAGACCGCCTGGCGCTGACGGCCACGCTCCTCGCCGCCGTCTTCCTCCTGCCGTATTTCGCCTCGCCCTATCTCCTGTCAGCGATCATGATTCCCTTCCTGATCTTCGCCCTGGCCGCGCTGGGTCTGAACATCCTGACGGGCTATGCGGGCCAGCTGTCGCTGGGCACGGCCGCCTTCATGGCAGTCGGCGCCTTCGCCTCGTATAACTTCATGGCGCGGCTGCCCGGGCTGCCGCTGCTGGTGTCGTTCATCCTCGGTGGCCTGTGCGCGGCCATGGTGGGTATCGCCTTCGGCCTGCCCTCGCTGCGCATCCGCGGCTTTTACCTGGCCGCCTCCACGCTGGCGACGCAGTTCTTCGTCGTCTGGTGCCTGACCAAGATCCCCTACCTGACCAACTACAGTTCCTCGGGCGTGATCACGGTGCAAAAGATGACCATCCTCGGCTACCAGTTCGACACGCCGCAAAGCAAATACCTGCTGGTGCTGGCCATCGTCGCGGGCATGGCGCTGCTGGCCAAGAACATGATCCGCTCGAACGTGGGCCGTTCGTGGATGGCCGTGCGCGACATGGACATGGCGGCCGAAGTGATCGGTTTCAGACTGATGCGCACCAAGCTGCTGGCCTTTGCCGTCAGCTCGTTTTACTGCGGCGTGGCCGGCGCGCTGTACGCGTATGCCTACCTGGGCACGGTGGAACCGGAAGCCTATAACCTGGACCTGTCCTTCCGCATCCTGTTCATGATCATCATCGGCGGCGTCGGTTCGATTTTAGGTTCCTTCCTCGGCGCGGCCTTCATCGTGCTGCTGCCCATCTTCCTCAATACCATCGCGCACGGCCTGTCGCTACCCACCAGCGTGGCCTCGAACCTGGAACTGATGGTGTTCGGCGCGCTGATCATCTTCTTCCTGATCGTCGAACCGCATGGCCTGGCCAGGCTGTGGCAAATCGCCAAGGAAAAGTTGAGACTCTGGCCCTTCCCCCATTAAGTTTTTGCAGTCGATGTCGGTTCACTTGAATACCAAATAAAACAAGAGGAGACACACAATGAAACACATCAAATCGCTCATGCTGGCCGCCGCCATCGCCAGTGCCGCACTCACCATGGCCGCCAGCGCCCAGGCGCAGGACAAGGAACAGTACATCGCCCTGCCGTCCTACCGCGTGGGACCGTACGCGGCCGGCGGCTCCGGTTTCTACGGCGGCATCATCGACTACTTCAACCTGGTCAACCAGGCCGGCGGCGTGAATGGCGTCAAGATCAGCTGGGAAGAGTGCGAAACCGAATACAACCCCTCGCGCGGCGTCGAATGCTATGAACGCCTGAAAACCAAGCAGGGCGGCGCCACGTTGGTCGAAACCCTGTCAACGGGTGTCGCCTACGGCATCCTGGACCGCGTGGCGCAGGACAAGATCCCCATGACGATGATCGGCTACGGCCGCTCGGACGCCGCCAACGGCAAGGTCTTCCCGTACGTGTATCCGCTGATCTCCAGCTACTGGAGCCAGGCCGCCGCCATGATCAAATACCTGGGTGACAAGGATGGCGGCATGGACAAGCTGAAAGGCAAAAAGATCGTGCACCTGTACCACGATTCGGCCTTTGGCAAGGAGCCGCTGCCTGTGCTTGAAGCGCTGTCGAAACAGTACGGCTTTGAGCTGATCAAGATTCCCGTCGCGCCGCCTGGCAGCGAACAGCAATCGCAATGGCTGCAAATCCGACAGGCCAAGCCGGACCACGTGATCCTGTGGGGCTGGGGCGTGATGAACTCCGTCGCCATCAAGACGGCGCAGCGCAACGGCTTCCCGCGCGACAAGATGCTGGGCGTGTGGTGGGCCGGTTCCGAAGAAGACACGATTCCATCGGGCGACGCGGCCAAGGGCTACACGGCGATGAGTTTTAATACGCCGGGCAACTACCCCGTTCTCGACGACATCCGCAAAAAACTCTACGCCTCCGGCAAGGGCAACCTGTCCGACCAGTCGCGCATCGGCTCCGTGTACCACATGCGCGGCGTGACGGCCGGCATCCTGTGGGTCGAAGCGATTCGCACGGCGCAGGAAAAATTCGGCAAGGGAAAACCGATCACGGGCGAGCAGATGCGCTGGGGCCTGGAAAACCTGAACGTCGACGATGCGCGCCAAAAGGCCGTGGGCGCGCTGGGCATGTTCCCCACCGTGAAAACCAGCTGCGACGACCATGAAGGCTCGGGTGCCGTGAAAGTGCAGCAGTGGGATGGCAAGAAGTGGACCGCCATCACGCCGAAATGGATCGTCGGCGACAAGGCCCTGGTGCGCAAGCTGGTCGAGGAATCGTCCGGCAAGTACGCCGAAGAGAAAAAGATCACGCCGGCGTGCATGAAGTAATGCCGTAGCGAGAGGAACCGGACCGGCCAACGCCGGTCCCGTGTTTAACATTTTAAAGAAGCAGCCATGACCCACTCTGCCACGCAAGCCCCGATCAAGCCGGACGCGCCGCCGCCCTACCTGTCGGTGAACAATATCGAAGTCATCTACGACCACGTGATCCTGGTCCTGAAGGGCGTGTCGCTGCAAGTGCCGCAAGGCAAGATCGTGGCGCTGCTGGGCGCCAACGGCGCCGGCAAGTCGACCACCCTGAAGACCATCTCGACCCTGCTGCGCGGCGAACGCGGCGACGTCACCAAGGGCGAAGTCCAGTTCAAGGGCGAGCGCGTGGACCAGTTGACGCCGAATGAACTGGTCAAGCGCGGCCTGTCGCAGGTGATGGAAGGCCGGCACTGTTTCGGCCATCTCACCATCGAGGAAAACCTCTTGACGGGCGCCTACACGCGCAGCCTGTCGCGCGGCGAGCTGAAAGACGCGCTGGAGAAGGTGTACCACTATTTCCCGCGCCTCAAAACGCGGCGCGCCAGCCAAGCCGGCTACACCTCGGGTGGCGAACAGCAGATGTGCGCCATCGGCCGCGCGCTGATGGCTAAGCCGTCAATGATTTTACTGGACGAGCCCTCGATGGGCATCGCGCCGCAGATCGTCGAAGAGATTTTCGGCATCGTCAAGGACCTGAACCACCAGGAAAACGTCTCTTTCCTGCTGGCCGAACAGAACACCAACGTGGCGCTGCGCTACGCCGACTTTGGCTACATCCTGGAAAACGGGCGCGTCGTGATGGAAGGACAAGCCCAGGAACTGGCCAGCAACGAAGACGTCAAGGAGTTTTACCTGGGCGTCTCCGGCGCCGGGCGCAAGAGCTTCCGCGACATGAAGTTCTACCGCCGCCGCAAACGCTGGCTGGCCTGATCCATCAAAACCCTTGGCTGCAACGCGCACGGCGGTCCTGATGGCCTGGCGTGCGGATCAACACGCACTGACAAATGGAGAATGACTGACATGAACGATACGCTCGACAGTCTGGAAACGCGCACCGCCGAGGCGCGCGAACGCGAATTGATGGCCGGCCTGCCGCAGCTGATCGCGCGCGCGCAACAGGCGCCGGGCTGGGCCCGTATCCTCGACGGCGTCAACGCGGCCGGCATCACCAGCCGCGCCGCGCTGGCGCAGCTGCCCGTGACGCGCAAGTCCGACCTCAAGCAATTGCAGCACGCGCAGCTGCCGTTCGGCGGCTTGAACACGACGCCGAAAAACGCCCTGTCGCGCGTGTTCGTCTCGCCCGGCCCCATCTTCGATCCGGAAGGCCGCGGCCCCGACTGGTGGCGCTTCGCGCGGCCCATGTATGCGGCCGGCGTGCGCGCCGGCGGCCTGCTGCAGAACTGCTTCTCGTATCACTTCACGCCAGCCGCCTTCATGGTCGAAGGGGGCGCCGCGCGCATCGGCTGCACCGTCATCCCGGCCGGCATCGGCCAGACGGAAATGCAGGTGCAGGCGATGGCCGACCTGAAGCCGGACACGTATATCGGCACGCCCTCATTTTTAAAACTGATCATCGAGAAGGCGCGCGAAATGGGCGCCGACATCAGCAGCGTCACCAAGGCCGTGATGGGCGCGGAAGCCTTGCCCGAATCCTTGCGCAGCTGGTTTGCCGAGAACGGCGTGCCGCACGTGTTCCAGACCTATGCCTCGGCCGATATCGGCAGCATCGCCTACGAGACGGCCAGCAATGGCAAGCTCAATCCCGGCATGGTCGTCGACGAAAATGTGCTGCTCGAGATTGTCCATCCGGGCAGCGGCATTCCCGTCGCGCCGGGCGAGGTGGGCGAAGTCGTCGTCACCGTCTTCAATGCCGACTACCCGCTGATCCGCTTTGCCACGGGCGATCTGTCGGCCGAGCTGGTCGATGCGCCGGAGTCGCCGTGCGGCCGCACGAATACGCGCATCAAAGGCTGGATGGGTCGCGCGGATCAAACCACCAAGGTGCGCGCCATGTTCGTGCATCCGTCGCAGGTGCATGACATCGCGCGCCGCCACCCGCAAATCAGGAAGGCGCGGCTGGTGGTATCGGGGCGCATGGCCAACGACGAGATGGCCTTGCATTGCGAAGTCGACGATCCGGCGGACGCCAGCGGCGTGGAAGCGATCGTCGCTTCGATCCGCGAATTGACCAAGCTGCGGGGCGACGTGGTGCTGGTGGCAGTGGGCAGTCTGGCGCAGGATGGGAAAATCATCGACGACATGCGCGATTACAAATAAGGCCAATTTGCGGGATAATACCGGCATTGACCATCAGCCCCATTCATCGCCATGCAAGAGTCCATGCAAGAATTTCATCACAACCGTGCCCGTGACCTGATCAAGAACGCGGAACTGCTGTTCGACCAAGATACCGTGCAGGCGTCGATCACGCGCATGGCCGATGTACTCAACACGCGCTTCAACGCCGCGGATTCCAAGGAATTCCCGCTGGTGCTGGGCGTGATGGGCGGCGCCGTCGTGTTTACGGGCAGCCTGCTGCCGCAACTGAGCTTCCCGCTCGAATTCGACTACATCCACGTCAGCCGCTACGGCGACGACGACAAGGGCGGCGAGGTGGTGTGGAAAGTCATCCCCCGCTCGAACGTAGCGGGCCGCACCGTCATCGTGCTCGACGATATCCTCGATGAAGGCGAAACCCTGGCGCACGTCAAGCAGCGCCTGCTGGACATGGGCGCCTCGGAAGTCATCCTGGCCGTCTTCGCCGACAAGGCCATCGGCAAGAAAAAGCCCGTGCAGGCGGACATCGTCGGCCTGGTGATCCCGAACCGCTTCGTCGTCGGCTTCGGCATGGATGCATACGGCTACTGGCGCAACCTGCCGGGTTTGTGGGCCATCAAGCCTGAGGATTTGAAGCAGGAGTAAGGATTTGTCGGATTACGGCCTTTGGCCTAATCCGACCTACCCATGGTTGACGCGGCAGGTCGGACGTAGGTCGGATTAGCGCGCAGCGCGTAATCCGACACTACCACCAGCTTACAGCTTCAACCGCGCGCGTGCCGCATCGTATTCGGCCTTCAGGCGCGCCACCATCTCTTCCACGCTGGGCACGTCGTCCATCAAGCCCACGCCCTGGCCCGCGCCCCAGATGTCGCGCCAGGCCTTGGCGCTGCCGGAGCCGAAATTCATCGCGCTCTTGTCCGCTTCGGGCAAGGCTTCCGGATCGAGTCCGGCCGCTTCGATCGATTTTTTCAGGTAGTTGCCGTGCACGCCCGTAAACAGGTTCGTGTAGACGATGTCCGCCGCGCTTGAATCCACGATGGCGTCGCGGTAGCCGTCGCTGACGTTCGACTCCTTGGTCGCCAGCCAGCGCGAGCCGATGTAGGCAAAGTCGGCGCCCATCGCTTGCGCGGCCAGCACGGCGTCGCCCGTGGCGATGGAGCCCGACAGCGCCAGCGGACCGTCAAAGAATTTGCGCACTTCGCCCACCAGCGCGAACGGCGACAGGGTGCCCGCATGGCCGCCGGCGCCGCTGGCGACCAGGATCAAGCCATCGACGCCCGCTTCCAGCGCCTTTTTCGCGTGACGGATCGAAATCACGTCGTGCAGCACGATGCCACCATAGCTGTGGATGGCGTCGAGCATTTCTTTGGGCGGCGCGCGCAGCGAGGAAATGATAATGGGAATCTGGTGTTTCACGCACACTTCCACGTCGTGCGCCAGGCGGTCGTTCGACTGGTGCACGATCTGGTTGACGGCGATCGGCCCCACTTTTTTATCGGGATTGGCGGCCTGGAAGGCGGCCAGTTCGGCCTGCAGGTCGGTCAGCCACGTGTCGAGCAATTCGGCGGGACGCGCGTTCAGGGCAGGGAAGGAACCGACGATGCCGGCCTTGCACTGCGCCGCGACAAGGGCCGGGCCGCTGGCGATGAACATCGGCGAGGCGATAACGGGTAAGGAGAGGTTTTGCAACGCAACAGGCAATGCCATGGCGGACTCGCTGGAAAGTTGATCGGACGTGAAAGACACACTGAACGTTGATTATAGTGCAGAAAAAGTACGATCGTGCTGAATTTATCGCAGACCCGCTTCAGCCATCATTGAGCAAGTACTCACCCTCGACACGCGCCGCTACAGCCCTGCATAGCTGCGCGACGGCCCACTCGGCCAGCGCATCCGCTTCCTGGCGCAGGAAACGCCGGTTGGCCTCTTCGAAGACGGGCATGCCGCGCAGCAGGGCCGGTATCCCGGCCAGGGCGATGCGCTGGCGCTCCAGCAGCAAGAATTTCAGCAGCACTTTGACCGCATTCTGCGCATTGCGCACGGGGTCGGACGCCAGGTAATCGAGGCGCGAATACGCACGCTGCAGGGCGCCGGCGGCGTCCTGGAACGGCCGCCCGTGGCCGGGAATGACGACGCGCACGTCCAGGCTGGCGATCAGGTCCAAGGTGGCGCGCGCTTCCGGAAAGCCGGAACCGCCATCGAGTTCAGGGAAGATCACGCCAAAGCCGTTTTCCCACAGGGCGTCGGCGGAGATCAGGATGCCCTCGCCGGCGCAGTAAAAAATCAGCGAGTGCGGATCGTGGCCCGGTGCGCCCAGCGCCTGCCAGGCCATGCCGGCCAAGGTCAAGGTGTCGCCGGGCGAGACGGTGGCGTCAAAGCCGAAGCGCGGGCATTGCTGGCCCGTGGCCTGGAAGCTGAGGGCATCGGCATCCCACGCGCGCACCTTGTCCGCCTCCGACACGGGTATGGCCGTGTGGCAGCCGTATGCGGCTTGCAGCAGCGCGTTGCCGCCGCAATGGTCGGAGTGCAGGTGCGTATTGAACAGGCGGTCCAGGGGACGGCCGGCCAGGCTATGGCGCAGCAGGGCCAGGGTTTGCGGCGCATGCGTGACATAGCCGCTGTCGATCAGGGCCGTGTCATCCTTCCCCTGGAACAGGATGTTGTTCGACGACAGCCAGCCGCGTTCGAACACCTGCATGGCATCGGGGAACAGCGCTGGCGATCGCGGCATGGGCTTCCTCAGTAGTCGGGCTCGAAATCGAGCAGCGATTCACGGCCCGGCAATTCGGCCCAGACGGCGCGCTTGAAGTCGTCGTCGGCCTTGCTCCAGGCGATGATTTCGTCGAGCGTGCGCAGGCAGCCTTCGCACAAGCCGCTGTTGCGGTTCATCTTGCACAGGCTGACGCAGGGCGACGGCACCGGCGACGGGAGCGGAACGGCTGGCGGAGGTGGGGGAGCGACCATCATGGAGCGGCATCGGTAAACGTGAAGGTTTTCATTATGCCGCGAAACCGTGCCGGCGAGGCGATGACATCGCCCTGCAATGTTTCCGTGAATATATTTTCCAGCGAAACAATGGTCAACAACCGCTGTTCCGGAAATATATTTTTCACACATTCTCACTCTGCGGGTGCCCGTCCTACAACACGATCAGCCCAGATCCTGCTTGACTTGAGTCATTTCAGAACTATACTACCATCCATACAGATGGCAAATGGATGCCACGTGGAGTTTTTGGAGAAATATGGCCAAGCAAGACAGCAAGCCCAAAATTGGGGAATCCGAGAAAATCACGATCAACCTGGGCTTGATCGACCTGGGGCAGATCGATCTGCTGGTCCAGGAGGGGTTTTATTCCAACCGCACGGATCTGATCCGTACGGCCATACGCAACCAGTTGGGCACCCACGCCGACGTGGTGAAACAGACCGTCGCCCGTAAAAGCCTGGTATTGGGCATGCAGCACTATTCGCGCGCCGACCTGGAAGCGATCCAGGCAGCCGGCCAGCGCCTGCAGATACAGGTGCTGGGACTGGCCAGCATCGCCAGCGACGTCTCCGTGGAACTGGCACTGGCCACCATCGAGTCGATTTTCGTATTAGGTGCCCTGCACGCCAGCACCGTCGTCAAGACGGCGCTCGCAGGGCGAATTCACTAGCGTATTGGTTTGCGGCGATGACCCGGCCGATGCGCGGCACCGTTAAGGATGGTCATGAAACTACCTCTCAACATGCTGGCGCAGATGCGCGCAGCGACCCGTAATCTGATGGGCAGCGGCCCTGCCGCCGCCACCGAAGCGATCCAGCAGGCGCTGTCTGCGGCCGGCCTGACGCCGCCGCCGGCAGCGTCCACGCAAGCGCCGCCACCGCAGCCGATGCGCGACATTAATCCACCACCGGCACCAGCGCAGGCGCAGGCGCAGGCCCGGGCCGGGCAGCCGCAAGCGGAAGCCGCACCGGAAGCGGCATCGGTGCCGCCCACGCCCGCGCAGGCGGCGCAGGATTTCGCGCAGGACTTCATGGCGCGCCTGGGCGTGCCGGCCGGCCTGGGCCAGCACAGCTTCGACATGCCCAGCTTCGAGCTGCCGAATTTCCATCCGCCCGGCTTCAACGCGCCGGCCGCCACGCCGGCGGAAATACCCGCTGGCGCGCAGTTCATCGACGGCGTGTACCGCAACCATGCGGGCACGCGTTCGTACAAGCTGTATATCCCCAGCAGCTATCACGGCCAGGCCATGCCGCTGATCGTCATGCTGCACGGCTGCACGCAAAATCCCGACGATTTCGCCGCCGGCACGCAGATGAATGCACTGGCCGAAGAAAAGGAGTGTTTTGTCGTCTATCCGGCGCAGACGCAGGGCGCCAACAGTTCGCGCTGCTGGAACTGGTTCAACGCCATCGACCAGCAGCGCGACCAGGGAGAACCGTCGCTGATCGCCGGCATCGCCCAGCAAGTCATCGACGACTACCCGGTCAACGAGCGCGAAGTGTTCGTCGCCGGCCTGTCGGCGGGCGGTGCCATGGCCGTCATCGTCGGCACCCTGTACCCCGACCTGTTTGCCGCCGTCGGCGTGCATTCGGGACTGCCCTTCGCTTCGGCGCAGGACTTGCCGTCGGCGCTGGCAGCCATGAAGGGCGGCGCCATGCCCAATGCCCAGCGCAAGGCGCCGGCCGGCGGCGTGCCCATCATCGTTTTTCACGGCGACCGCGACACCACCGTCAACCCGCGCAATGGCGATGAACTGATCGCCCAGGGCGTGCGCAGCCAGGCGGGCGGCAAGGCGGCCAGGGCCGCATCCGTCGACGGCAGCGTGCCGAACGGCCACCGCTACACGCGCACCACGCACAGCCAGGCCGATGGCTCGCCGCTGGGAGAACACTGGGTCATCCACGGCGCCGGCCATGCCTGGTCCGGCGGCAGCAACAACGGCAGCTATACGGACGGCAAAGGGCCGGACGCCAGCCGGGAGATGCTGCGCTTCTTCAAGACCGTCAGCTGATGTTTTCGGCGAACGGCGCGATCTGCCGCTGCTTGTCGGCGATCTCGCACACGCCGTCGGCATAGCGGGTGGAGATGGCGATGAACTGGTCCTGGATCTGCAGGAAGGCGTCGACGATCTCGGCGTCGAAATGCGTGCCGCGCCCCTCGACGATGATCTGCACGGCCTGCGCATGGTCCATGCCCTGCTTGTAGATGCGCCGGCTGATCAGGGCGTCGTATACGTCGGCCAGCGCCATCAGGCGCGCCGAAATCGGGATGGCTTCGCCCGCCAGGCCTTGCGGGTAGCCGCTGCCATCCCATTTTTCATGGTGGCTGTAGGCGATCTCTTTCGCGTACTTGAGGAAATCGACTTCGATGCCCAGCTCATGCTCGGCCGCCAGGATGGCGTCGCGCCCCAAGGTGGTGTGCGTTTTCATGATGGCCATTTCGTGCGGCTCGAAACGCCCCGGCTTGAGCAGGATATGGTCGGGGATGCCCACCTTGCCGATATCGTGCAGCGGCGCCGTCTTGAACAGCAGTTCGATATTCTTGTCCGTCAAAAAATCGCGGAAACGCGGCAGGCTGCGCACTTTCTCGGCCAGCGCCTTCAGGTAGTGCGAGGTGCGGCGGATATGGTTGCCCGTCTCGCTGTCGCGCGTCTCGGCCAGCGAAGCCATGGCGTGGATCGTGACGTCCTGCAGCGCCGCCACTTCCTGCACGCGGCGCTCCACTTCCGTTTCCAGGTAGTGGTTCTGGTCGCGCAAAAAATCCTGCATCTGCTTCATCGCCAGTTGCGTCCTGATGCGCGCCAGCACGATGGGCGCCGAAATCGGCTTGGTGATGTAGTCGACGGCCCCCAGGGCCAGGCCCAGCTGCTCGTCGGCCACTTCGCTCATGGCGGTCACGAAAATGACGGGTATGCCGGCCGTGGCGGGATCGCTCTTCAGCGCGCGGCACACGTCGTAGCCGCTCATGCCCGGCATCATGATGTCGAGCAGGATCAGGTCGGGCTGGTCGCTGCCGGCGGCGATCTTCAGGGCACGCTCGCCATTGACGGCGATCTTGGTGCGGTAATCGTCTTCCAGCACCGCGCGCAACAGGTCGATATTGTCTGGCGTGTCGTCGACCACCAGGATGGTTGGCTTGCTTGCCGGCGCTTTCATGCCCGTCCTTCGCTCTGCATAGTTATCCTTGTCACAGTGTCAGCTCCAGCGCATCGGCCACCTCGCCCAGCTGCGCCAGCGCACCTTCGAAATCGTATTGTCCCAGCATGCGTTTCAACTGGCGCGCATGTTCCGCCTGCCCCGCCGCGACCAGCACGGGACCGATGCCGTCCAGGTGCTTGACGGCCTGCGCGTCGTCCTGCTGCAGCAGCTGCGACAATTCGCGCAAGCCCGCTTCCAGGCGCATCCGGTCCACCGGTGCCACGTGCGCCACCGGCGCGCCGCCCGCCTCGGCCGCATTGCTGCGCGACTGCATCGCCAGCACGATCTTCGGCACCAGCTCGTCGAGCGCCAGCGTGCAGGCGGCCAGCGCCTGCGGCAAGCCGTCGTGCGAGCCCAGGCTGAGCAAATGCTCCACCCGCGCGGCACTGTCGGCCAGGCCACCAGCGCCGATATTGCCGGCCAGGCCCTTCAGGGTATGCGCTTCCCGGATGGCCGTCTCGAGCTGATTGTTCTCGATGGCGGCAACGATGCGCTGCATGGCATCGAACTGGGTTTCCACAAAACGGTCCAGCAATTTTCGCATCAAAACGGCATTGCCGCCCACGCGGCGCATGGCCTCCGTCATTTTCAGGCCGGAGATCACCGGCAGCTCCGCTTCCGGCTGGGTCACCACCGCCGCCACTTCCTGCGGCATGGCCGGCGCAATCCAGCGCGCCAGAGTGCCGAACAGCTGCGCCACATCGATCGGCTTGGCGATGAAATCGTTCATGCCGGCGTCCAGGCATTTCTCTTTGTCGCCGACCATGGCATTGGCCGTCATGGCAATCACGGGCAAATTGGAATAACGGGGATCCTGGCGCAGCTTGCGGGTGGCCTGGTAGCCATCCATTACCGGCATCTGGCAATCCATCAGCACGCCGTCATAGGCGTTTTCCTCGATCTTCGCCAACGCGATGGCGCCATTGCCCGCGATGTCGACACGGATGCCGGCGTCGTTGAGAATATGCTGCGCCACTTCCTGGTTCACTTCATTATCCTCCACCAGCAGCAGCCAGGCGCCGCGCAGGGCGCGTTCATCGTCGCGATAGCTGCTCTGGCGCTGCGTCTTGCGGCTCTGCCCCGTCACGCCGCCAAACACGAACGATATCTGGTCAAGCAGGGTCGAGGCGCTGACCGGCTTGTTCAATACGCCGTCGAGCGGTAAGTCCCGCTGGCGCGCCGCTTCCAGCAGCGCTTCGCGATGGAAGGCCGTGACCATGATGCAGGCCGGCGTGGCATCGATGTCGGCGGCATCGGCACGGATGCCGGCCAGGGTATCGAGGCCGTTCATGCCCGGCATTTTCCAGTCCATCAGCACCAGCCCGTACGGGCGCCCCTCGGCGCGCGCCTGCGCCACGGCGCCGATGGCCAGCACGCCGCCAAACACCGCACGCGCCTCGAAGCCCAGCGCCGTCAGCATGCTGACGAAGATTTCACGCGCGCTGGGGTTGTCGTCGACCACCAGCACGCGCAGGCCCTCAAAGCGCTGCGGAGCAAGCAGGCTGTCGCGCGGCACGGCTGCCAGGCCGAAGCGGGCCGTGAAGAAAAAGGTGCTGCCCACGCCCGCTTCGCTGACCAGGTCAATCTCGCCTTCCATCATTTCCACCAGGCGCTTGCTGATGGTCAGTCCCAGGCCCGTGCCGCCATGGTGGCGCGTGGTGGAGGTGTCGGCCTGGGTAAATGCCTGGAACAACTTGCTGCGCTGGGGCGGCGTCAGGCCGATGCCCGTGTCGCGCACGTCCACGCGCAAGACAGCCGCATGTTCTTCCAGCTGCTGCAGGCGGATGGTGACGACGATCTCGCCCTTGTCCGTAAACTTGATGGCGTTGTTGGTCAGGTTGATCAGCACCTGGCCCAGGCGCAGCGGGTCGCCCTGCAAGGCGTTCGGCACGTCGGGGGCGATGTCGAACAGCAGTTCGAGGCCCTTGTCCTGCGCGCGCATCACGGACAGGTCGGCGATCTGCGCCAGCACGTCCTCGAGGAAGAAATCGACTTTTTCAAAGGCCATCTTGCCGGCCTCGATCTTCGAGAAATCGAGGATGTCGTCGATGATGGCCAGCAGGTTCTTCGAGGCCGATTCCACCTTCTCCAGGTAGTTGCGCTGGGTTGACGTGAGCTCCGTCTGCAGCGCCAGGTGGGTCATGCCGATGATGCCGTTCATCGGCGTGCGGATCTCATGCGACATATTGGCCAAGAAGTCCGACTTCATCTTGGTCGCATCCTCGGCCACTTCGACGGCATGGCGCAGGTCCTGCTCGACGGCCAGGCTGGTGCTCATGTCCTTGAGCGCCTGCAGCAATTCGCCCGTCTCGTCACGCGACGTCACTTCGATGACGGAACTGAGGTCGCCGTTGGCCACGCGCGTGGCGATCGCCACCGCCTCGCCCAGCGGGCGCGTGATCGAGCGCGCCGACCAGGCAAAGGCCAGGCCCGTCAGCAGGGCCGCCAGGCCGATGCCGCCCATCAGCAGCAGCGACGTATCGATGTCGTTGCGTATCCTGGCCGCGCTGTCGCGTATCAGTTGCTGCTGCAGGTCGTCGAGCTGGCCCACGTACAGCAGCACTTTTTCCAGCACCGGCAAGGTCTGCGTCTGCATGGCCTGCTCCGCGCGGGCATCCTCGCCGCGCTCGACCAGTTCGAACATCGCCTTGAGCGAGCCATAGTACTCGGCACGCGCAAGATGCATCTGTTCCAGCAGGCGCCGTTCTTCGGGCCGCGCATCGAGACCGTCGAGGATGCGCACCTGCTCATCGATGCCTTGCTTGATCGCTTCCAGGCGCGCCTGATTCGCCCGACGCAGCGCCAGCCGGTTCTGGCCAGGCAGGCTGGCGATGCGCGTGGCCGCCTCGCGCGCCAGCCCATGGATCTTGCTGGTGGCCTTGGCGGCGACCCAGTCGCGCTGCAGGATATCGTCGGTCTCGGCGCGGATGGCATAGATGCGGCTACCCGCCAGGACGATGACGACCAGCATCAGCACGATCAGAATGGCATAACCGGCATTGATGCGTACGCCGATGCGGATATCCCTGAAGCGCATAACTTTCCTATAAGAAATTCTTAAAAATCGAAGTCTGAACGTATTCCCCTACGGAATGCAAGGTTTATTGCAAAGCAATTGCATGCCGAAGCACTTATTTAGCCGACGTTATGGCTTTTGCAGGGGACGCCAGGGTGGCGATGCGCTCTTGCAGGCAGGCGGGACACCAGCAGCCCACGGCAGCGCTGCCGGGTACGGGAACGGCCGGCGGCAGGGCGACGCACCAGCAGGGTTCCTTGGCGTTCGGGTCAAGCTGGCCACACTGGAAAGTGGCGCCGCACAGGCTGCACTGGCTCATGGCTATGTTTGAATTGACAAGTGTGTGTCATGCTGCGCCGGAATGCGACGCAGATGTAACGGGCAGTAAAAGGGCTGGCTGGGGAACATATCGGGCCAGACTATAGGATCATCAGGGAAAATACAACAAGATCGCCCTATAATGCCTCCAGGATTTTCTTCTTCCCTGTAAAATCGCACAAATCTATTTTCCGGACTCGCCATGAATCAACTAGCTAACTTGAACCTGGACATGAATGACGACTTGACGGCGGTGTCGCCGCAAATCAAGGCGCAGATTCTGGCCGAGGCCCTCCCCTACATCCGCAATTTCCATGGCAAGACCATCGTCATCAAATACGGTGGCAATGCCATGACGGACGAACGCCTGAAACACGGCTTCGCGCGCGACGTCATCCTGCTCAAGCTGGTCGGCATGAATCCGGTCGTGGTGCACGGCGGCGGACCGCAGATCGACAACGCGCTGAAAAAAATCGGCAAGCAAGGCACCTTCGTGCAAGGCATGCGCATCACCGATGAAGAAACCATGGAAGTGGTGGAGTGGGTGCTGGGCGGCGAAGTGCAGCAGGATATCGTCATGCTGATCAACCATTACGGCGGCCAGGCCGTGGGCCTGACGGGCAAGGATGGCGGCTTGATCCGCGCGCGCAAGATGCAGATGCCGGACCGCGAACATCCGGGCGAATTCCTCGACATCGGCTTTGTCGGCGAGATCGACGCGATCAACCCGGCCGTCGTCAAGGCGCTGCAGGACGACGCCTTCATTCCCATCATTTCGCCGATCGGTTTCGGCCAGGATGGCCAGGCCTACAACATCAACGCCGACGTGGTAGCTGGCAAGATCGCGGAAATCCTGAAAGCGGAAAAGCTGATCATGATGACCAACATCGCCGGTGTCCAGGACAAGCAGGGCAACCTGGTGACCGACCTGTCGGCGCGTGAAATTGACGAGATGTTCGCCGACGGCACGATCTCGGGCGGCATGCTGCCGAAGATCTCGTCCGCGCTCGACGCCGCCAAGTCCGGCGTGAACACGGTGCACATCATCGATGGCCGCATCGAACACTCATTATTGCTGGAAGTGTTGACCGAGCAGGCTTTTGGTACTATGATCCGTTCGCACTAAAAAATAATTCGGCGCAATTCACCCAGCGCCGATTTTTTATGCCCTTGTAGCTCAGTGGTAGAGCACTCCCTTGGTAAGGGAGAGGCCACGTGTTCGATCCACGTCAAGGGCACCAGTATACTTTCCCCGCAGCTGTAAAAATGCCCATGGCGGCGTTGTCCTTCCTCGCCGTACATTCGTACTGTCTTCGTCAGTCCGCCTTGCCCTGAACACTTTTCCATCTGCTCTGCCGTCATCTCCTCATAGTAAAAAATGTCCATGGCTGCGTTGCCTCGCCTCGCCGTACATGCGTACTGTCTTCGTCAGTACGCCTTGCCCTGAACATTTTTCCATCTGCTCTGCTATCTGTCGCCCGCATCGCCTCCGCGTTTCAATACACCCGCTCGACCTTCAAGCCCTTCTGACGCAATAAATCCGGCACGCTTTTCGCTCCGACCAGGTGCAGCACGCCGATGGCGGCCAGGCTGTGCTTTTCGCGCGCCAGCAGCTTGGCGATGCCGTCGGCCAGGGCCGGGTTGCGGCCATCCAGCAACACCTTTTGCACGAATTGCGCGGCGAACGAGGGGTCTTGCGCAGCCTTGGCCGCCAGCTTGTCAAAGGCAGCCGCGTCGGCGTTGCGCCAGGCATCGGCGATCTCGCGCGCTTCCTGGCTTTGCTCCTGGTCCTCGATCGACGCCACGCCGTCTTCCAGGAAGCGGCACTGGTCGGCCGGCGACATGGCGCCAAACAGCGCCATCTGGCCTTCCATCGATTCGAGTTCCAGCACGGGGATCTTGCGCGCCTTGGCCTGCTGCGACAGATAATTGTCGACGGCCAGGTCGGAGCGGTAGCCGAGGGTGGAAAACTCGCCGATGGCCAGCATGCTGGCCAGCATCCACGGCTTCATCGGCGCCACCGACTCGGCTGGAATGCCGTATTTTTGCAACAGCGGCGCCAGGCGCGGGGCCAGGGTCTGGCGGCAGTCGGCAGGCACCTTGCTGCCCGGCGCCTCCATGCCGTATTTCAGCACGGCGCTCACAGCCTTACGCGGATCGGCGCCGGGATCGATCTCCAGCGCCAGCGCCCCTGCCTGGAGCAACGCCTGCGTCACGGTCGGTTCGAGCGGATAAAAATCGGGCGCGCCCACGTGGATGGTACCGAACAGATACAGGGTGTGGCCCGCGTCCTGCACCTTGAACAGGGCGCCCCGGTTTTGCGCCACGGGTGGCGCCTCGGCGAAGGCCGCCTGCAACGGCAGCAAGAATAATCCGCAAAACATCACTATAATCTGGCGTCGCATGGTTTTCCTGATTGTTGAATTTTTCATCTTCTCTCGCTAGCAAAGACTCTCGTGCCTGTGTCCCATCTTAACCGCTCGTCGCCGGTCTGGCTGTTTGACCTCGACAACACGCTGCACAATGCCTCGCACGCCATCTTCCCCACCATCACGGCCAATATGAACACGTATATTGCCCGGGTGCTGGGCGACGGCGTGACGCCGGCCGACGACGCCATCGTCAATGCGGCGCGCGCGGCTTACTGGCGCCGCTATGGCGCCACCTTGCTGGGCATGGTCAAGCACCATCAGGTGCAGGCCGCGCATTTTTTACACGAGACGCACGCCTTCGACGATTTGCGCGCCATGATACGCGCCGAACGGGGGCTGGGGGCTTTACTCAAACGCCTGCCTGGCCGTAAAATTTTACTCACCAACGCGCCGCTGCGCTATTCGAGCGACGTGATGCGCCACCTGGGACTGCGCCGGCACTTTTCACACCACGTCGCCATCGAGGCGATGCAGGTGCACCGCCAGCTGCGGCCCAAGCCATCGACCCTGATGCTGCGCAAACTGATGCGCAAGCACCAGGTCCGCCCTGGCCGCTGCATCCTGGTGGAAGACACCCTCGCCAACCTGAAGGGCGCAAAAAGACTGGGCCTGCGCACGGCCTGGGTCACGCAATACCTGAAAATGGCCGATCCGATCGGCGTGGCGAAGCTGCCCAAGGCGTTAAATCGCCCCGCTTACGTCGATGTCAAAGTAAAATCTGTCCGGCATTTGGCACGCCGCCTTCACCGACTGCGTTGAAGGGGACTCCTGGACTTCCGGTTGACGCCGGAAGCTGCACCGCTAGCGGCGGTGACGGACCTCCCCATCAAGGCAGCATTTTTTTTAACGACAAGAGAAAATATGGCAAGCACACCGCCGGGCCAACGCAGGCTACAAATTCTTCAGGCCCTCGCCGCAATGCTGGAGCAGCCGAAAGGCGAAAAGATCACCACCGCCGCACTGGCGGCCAGGCTGGCCGTCTCGGAAGCAGCCCTGTACCGCCATTTCGCCAGCAAGGCGCAAATGTTCGAAGGGCTGATCGAATTCATCGAGTCGAGCGTCTTCGGCCTGATCAACCAGATCGCTGAAAAGCACAGCGACGGCATGACGCAGACGCGCGACATCATCGGCATGCTGCTCAATTTCGCCATCAGCAATCCGGGCATGACGCGCGTGCTGATCGGCGACGCCCTGGTCAATGAGGACGAGCGCCTGCAAGTGCGCATGAACCAGTTCTACGACCGCGTGGAGCTGGCGCTCAAGCAGGCCTTGCGCGTGGCCGCCGCCGAAGGCCATGGCAAGGAAAGCGAAGTGGCGGCGCGCGCCACCCTGATCGTCAGCTTCGTCATCGGACGCTGGCACCGCTACGCCAAGAGCGGCTTCAAGATCAATCCATCCCAGGAAGCGGCGCTGCAAATCGCCATGCTGCTAGGGTAGGTCACCGCCGCGGCTGTCCCCATGCATACCGACTGTTTCGCCCTGCTCGACGACGCCAGCACGCCCGGCGCCGGTTCGCGCCTGTACACGGGCCTGGCGGCGGTCCTGCGGTGCAGCGAGGGGGAGCAGTGGCCGGCCCTGCTCGAAGGGCTGCAAGCGGCCTTGGAACGCGGCCAGTACGCCGTCAGCGTGTGCAGCTACGAGCTGGGCGCGCACTTGCTGGCCATGCCGCCGCGCGCCCCCGGCCCGGATGCGCCGCCGCTGGCGCAGGTGCTCGTCTTCAAACATTGCACCCAGCTGTCGCAGGACGAGGTGCTGCAGTGGCTGGCCGCACGTACGCCGGCGATGGAAACGCCGGCCGGCATCGCCGGCATCCGCGCGAACGTGGATCAGGCCGAATTCACGCGCGCACTGGGGCGCATCCACGACTACATCGTGGCTGGCGACACCTATCAGGTCAACTATACGTATCGGCTGCGCTTCGACGCCTTCGGCTCGCCCCTGGCCCTGTATGCGCGGCTGCGGGAACGCCAGCCCGTGCCATACGGCGCGCTGGTGATGCTGCCCGATGGCGGCGCCCTGCTGTCGCTGTCGCCGGAACTGTTCGTGCGCCATGCGCAGGGCGAGCTGACGGCGCGCCCGATGAAAGGCACGGCGCCGGCCGCCCCGCCTGAACAAACAGACGAAAACGCGCGCCGCGCCGCCGCCTTGGCCAGCGACCCGAAAAACCGCGCGGAAAACCTGATGATCGTCGACCTGCTGCGCAACGACATCGGCCGCATCGCCGCCACGGGCTCCGTCAAGGTGCCGGCCCTGTTCCAGGTGACGCGCTACAGCAGCGTGCTGCAAATGACATCCACCGTGCAGGCGCGTTTGCGCGACGATGCCAGTCTGGCCGACATCTTCCAGGCCTTGTATCCATGCGGCTCGATCACGGGCGCACCGAAACGCCGCACCATGGAAATCATCGCCGAACTGGAACCGGCGCCGCGCGGTATCTACACGGGCGCCATCGGCTGGTTCGATCCGCCAGCCGCCAGCGCCGCCCACGCCGTGGGCGACTTTTGCATGTCCGTGCCGATCCGCACGCTGGCCTTGCAACCGGCCGGCCCTGGCGGCCTGCGGCGCGGCGAGATGGGCGTGGGCGCCGGCATCGTCCTCGACAGCGACCCGGGCGAGGAATTTGCGGAGTGCCAGCTCAAGGCCCGCTTCCTGACGGGGCTGGGCAATGACTTCGAACTGTTCGAGACCCTGCACGCGAACCGGGCCGGCGGCTGCCGCCAGCAGGAGCGCCACCTGGCGCGCCTGGCCACTTCCTGCGCTTACTTCGGTTTTGCCTGGAATGCGGACGCTGCCCGCGCGGCGCTGCACGCGGCCTGCGCGGCACGCCCCGACGACGCACCCTTCCGCCTGCGCCTGGCGCTGCGCCAGGATGGCCGGTTCACGACGCAAAGCGGTGCCCTCACCGCCTTGCCGGACACGGTCACCATCCTGCTGGCGTCCGACGCCACCGTGGCCGACGACCTGTTCCTGCGCCACAAGAGCAGCGTGCGCGCGCGCTATGACGCGGCGTGGCGCGCGGCCGAAGCGCAAGGCGGCTTCGACATGCTGTTCTTTAACGAACGGGGCGAGCTGACGGAGGGCGGGCGCAGCAATGTCTTCGTGAAGCTGGACGGCCGCTGGCACACGCCGCCCCTGTCCTGCGGCCTGCTGCCCGGCGTGCAGCGCACGACCATGCTGGCCGATCCTGCCTGGGATGCGCAGGAAACCGTCATCACGCGCGCCATGCTGGCGCGGGCCGAGGCGATTGTCGTGTGCAATGCGCTGCGCGGGGCGATGCCCGCCAAGCTCATCCTTTAAGCGTCAATGCGCATTTCGTAGCCGCCATAGATCATCCGCTTGCCATCGAACGGCAGCTTGGCCGGATCCATCATCTCGGCCAGGCGCGGGTCTTTCATGACCTTGTCGTTGATTTCATCGCGCTTGGCGCGCGATTCAAACACGATCCAGGAAAACACCACTACTTCGCCATCCTGCAAGTCCACTGCCTGCGGGAACGAGGTCAGCTTGCCCGGCTTGACATCGTCGCCCACGCATTCGCGAAATTCCTGCGCGCCATATTCGCGCCAGACGGCGCCGCAAGCACGCGACATGGCCAGGTAGGTATCGAGCTTGGCTTTCGGTACGGGCACCACAAATCCATCGACATACGCCATGATAATCTCCTTGATGGTTGTTTTGACAAACACGAACAACCAGCTTAGGACAATGATAGCAAGACGACAAGCACGGCATTAAAAAAAAAGCAGGCGTTCCAGCCTGCTTGTGTCGGCACCTTACAGCGCCAGCGCTTTTTCCACCGCGCCAACGAGTTTCTTGTCGTCCGGCGTTACCTTGCTGGGGAAGCTTTCCACCACCTTGCCGTGGCGGTCGATCAGGTATTTATGGAAATTCCAGGCCGGCGTCTTGCCCGTCTGCTTGATCAAGTCCATGTACAGCGGATTCGGCGCGGGGCCGGAAACCACCGATTTGGAGAACATGGGGAACTTCACCCCATAGGTGTTGTAGCAGAAATCGGCGATTTCCTTGCTGTTGCCCGGCTCCTGCTTGCCGAAATCGTTCGATGGGAAGCCCAGCACCACCAGGCCCTTGCTGCCGTACTTGGCGTACAGCGCCTCGAGCCCTTCGTACTGATTGGTAAAACCGCAATAACTGGCGGTATTGACCACCAGCACGACCTTGCCTGCGTACTGGCACAGGTTTTGCGGCGCTTCATCCTGCAAGCGCTTGAAGGTCTGTTTCAAAATGGCAGGACAGGCGGCTGGCGCGGCGGCAGCGGCAGCGGCTTCGGCGCCATGGGCGGGCACAGCCAGGCTGGCACTGGCGGCAAGGGTGGTCAGCGCAAACAACTGGGCAAGGGTCTTGGACATGAAGGGCACCATGGTCGGGAAGGAAAAAAAAACCATTCTATGCCAAACACCGCGCACGCGTACAAGACGAACAGCAACAGCATTAGCTTGAGCGATATCAACGATAGTGCAGTACTTTCCCAAAGCACAGTTTTTTTACCTATGCTCGGCCTTCCTGCCCTTGCCTTGTGGAGTTGCCATGCCCTTCCCGTACCTGACCGCATTACCCACCCCCCTGCTGGCCGCCAGCCTGCTCATCCTGGCGCCAGCAAGCGCCCATGCCGCCACGGCTGCCAAAGCCGTCAAACCCGCCGCGAGCAAGGACGCTGCCGCCCTGCCTGCCTACCAGGCCGACCTGAGCCAGACCACGGTGTCCGGCCTGTCCTCGGGCGGCTTCATGGCGGCGCAGTTTGCCGTCGCCTACTCGGCCACCGTCGCCGGCGCCGGCATCATCGCGGGCGGCCCGTATTTCTGCTCGGGCCAGCCGGGCCGCTTCCCGTATATTCCCTACCTGACGAATGCCCTGACCACCTGCATGAATCCAGGCAGCTCGCAAGTGGCGCCGCCCGTGGCCAGCGAATTGCTGCGCGCGGCGAACGATTTTGCGCAGGCCCGTCTCATCGACGACACGGCCAACCTGAAACGCCAGCGCGTATATCTGTTCAGCGGAACGAAAGACCAGACCGTGACGCGGCCGGTGGTGGAACAGGTAGGAAAGTTCTATCAACTGGCCGGCACGCCGGCGGCGCAAATCCGCTTCGTCGACACGGTCGGCGCGGGCCATGCCATCATCACCGACAACAACCAGGACAAGCCCTGCGCCGTGACGGACTCGCCGTTCATCAACGACTGCGACTTCGTGCAGGCGCGCGACATCCTGCAGCACCTGTACCCGGACTTGCAGCCCTCGTCGACCACCCTGACGGGCAAGCTGATCGCCTTCAACCAGCGCAGCTTCATCCAGAACGCGTATTCCAGCATGAACAATACGGGCTACGCCTACATTCCGAAAGCCTGCGACAGCGAAAGCTGCCGCGTACACGTGGTGTTCCACGGCTGCCTGCAAACGACGCAAGCCATCGGCGACCGTTTCTATACCAGCACCGGCTACAACCAGGTGGCGGACGCCAACAAGATCATCGTGCTGTATCCGCAGGCCGAACCGAGCCCCGTCTATCCGTACAACCCGAAAGGCTGCTGGGATTTCTGGGGCTATACCAGCATCAATCCGATCGATCCGGATTTCTACCGCAAGAGCGGCACGCAGATGGAAGCGGTCAAGGGCATGCTGGACAGGTTGGCTGCGCGCCGCGGCTCACATTGAACGGCGTCAGATACCGCCCATGCAGATGTACTTGATGACTAAATAATCTTCGATACCATACGTCGACCCTTCACGGCCCAGGCCCGATTGCTTGACGCCGCCGAAGGGCGCGATCTCGTTCGAGATCAGGCCCGTGTTGACGCCGACCATGCCCGTTTCCAGACCTTCGGCCACGCGCCAGATGCGGCCGATATCGCGCGAATAGAAGTAGGCGGCCAGGCCGAATTCCGTGTTGTTCGCCAGCCCGATCACTTCATCATCGGTCTTGAAGCGGAACAGTGGCGCCAGCGGGCCGAAGGTTTCCTCGGTGGCCACACGCATGTCGTTCGTCACGTCGGCGATGATGGTCGGCTCGAAGAAGCCGTTGCCCAGCGCATGGCGCTTGCCGCCGGCCAGCAGACGGCCGCCCTTGTCCAGCGCGTCGGCCACGTGCTCTTCCACCTTGGCGACGGCCTTGGCGTCGATCAGCGGGCCCTGCGTGACGCCCGCCTCGATGCCATTGCCCACCTTCAGCTTGGCCACGGCGGCCACCAGCTTGTCGGCAAACGCGTCATACACGCTGTCCTGCACGTACAGGCGGTTGGCGCAGACGCAGGTCTGGCCCGCATTGCGGTACTTCGAGGCGATGGCGCCTTCCACGGCCGCATCCAGGTCGGCGTCGTCGAAGACGATGAACGGCGCATTGCCGCCCAGTTCCAGCGACAGTTTCTTGATCGTCGGTGCGCACTGTTCCGCCAGCAGACGGCCCACCTGGGTCGAGCCCGTAAACGTCAGCTTGCGCACGATGGGATTCGACGTCATTTCGCCGCCGATGTCTTTCGGCGCGCCCGTGACGATGCTGAACACGCCCGCAGGCACGCCTGCGCGCTCGGCCAGCACGGCCAGCGCCAGCGCGGAAAACGGCGTCGCTTCGGCAGGTTTGAGGACCATCGGGCAGCCGGCGGCCAGGGCCGGGCCGACTTTGCGCGTGATCATCGCGGCGGGGAAATTCCACGGCGTGATGGCGGCGCACACGCCGATCGGCTCCTTGGTGATGACCAGGCGGCGGTCGGGCCACGGCGACTGCAGGGTATCGCCCGCCACGCGCTTGCCTTCTTCGGCAAACCACTCGATGAACGAGGCGCCGAACTGCACTTCGCCCTTCGCTTCCGGCAGGGGCTTGCCCTGCTCGGTAGTCATGATCAGCGCCAGGTCGTCGGCGTTTTCCAGGATCAGGTCATGCCAGCGGCGCAGCACGGCCGCGCGCTCTTTGGCCGTCTTCTTGCGCCAGGCGGGCCAGGCGGCATTGGCCGCCTCGATGGCGCGGCGCGTCTCGGCCGCGCCCATCAGGGGCACCGTGCCGATATGCTCGCCCGTGGCGGGATTGCTCACATTAATCGTCTGGCCACCATCGGCATCCGCCCAGGCTCCATTCACGTAAGCCTGGTGACGCAACAAGGTAGGATCTTTCAACTGCAGCATATGGATCTCCGGTCTGGTTTGAATTATCGACGAGGGATACTATGCCACAGCGCGGCCGATTCCGCAGGCGCAGCGCTGAACTGCCCTGACCTCTACTCGACCTTGAAAGACGACAGTTTCGGGTCCGGCGCCGGGTATTCCAGCTTCATGCCCTGCAAGGTTTCCAGCAGCAGCGAGGCCACCACCAGGTTGCGCTGCGTCTTGGAATTGGACGGCACCACGTACCACGGCGCATGATCGGCATCCGTCTCGCGGATCGCCGTTTCATAGGCGCGCTGGTAGCCATCCCACTTCTTGCGCTGGGCGATATCGTTGGGATCGAACTTCCACTGGCGGTCGGGATCGTCGAGCCGCTCCTGCAACCGTCCCCGTTGCTCGTCCTTCGAGATATGCAGGAAGACTTTCAGGATGACGGTGCCCGTTTCGCTCAGCATGCGCTCGAAATCGCGGATCTGCGCGTAGCGGCGCTGGCATTCGGCCTTGTCGATCATGTCCTGCACGCGCGTGATCAGCACATCCTCGTAATGGCTGCGGTTGAAGATGGCGATCTCGCCCTTCACCGGCACGTGCTGGTGCACGCGCCACAGGTAGTCGTGCGCCAGTTCGATATCGGTGGGGCCCTTGAAGGCCACGGCGCGGATGCCCATCGGATTGATATTGCTGAAGATGGCCTTGACCGTGCCATCCTTGCCCGAGGTATCCATGCCCTGCAGGACCAGCAGCACTTTTTTCTTGCGCTGCGCGTACAGCATGCTCTGGCACTCGGCGATCTGCGCCGTCAGCGCCACGGTTTCCTCGCGGTCCAGAGCCTTGCACTGGGCCGCCGTCAGCTTCTTGTTCGCCGCCTTGGTGGCGGCGCCCAGCAGGCGCTTGCCGGCGAATTCCTCGTTCAGGTCAAAGCCCTGGCCGGCGCGAAACTGCGTGCGCGCCTTCATGCCGCCACCGCCAGCTTGCGGTGCTCGATTTTTGTGCAGCGGTCCATCACCACCTCCAGCCCAGCCGCCCGCGCCAGTTGCGCCGCCTGTTCGTTGATAATATCGAGCTGCAGCCACAGGCAGCCGGCCTTGACGGCAATTGCTTCCCCGACGATGGGCAGAATGTCTTCCGGCTTGCGGAAGCAATCAACGATGTCGATGCGCGCCGGCGCGACGGCCGCCGCAGCTTCCGCCAGAGTGGCGTAGGCGCGCTGTCCCAGCACGTCGCGCCCGGCGAGGGCCGGATTAACGGGCAATACGCGGTAGCCATGCCGCAGCAGGTAGTCGGCCACTTCGTGGCTGGCGCGTTCGGGCTTGTCGGACATGCCGACGATGGCGATGATGCGGCTGTCTTGCAGGATGCGGGCGATGTTAGACATATTCGGGGCGTGGTTAGGCGTGCGACATTGCCCGCCTAGCGTAGCAGAATTATCCAGCGCAGGGAGCTATCCAGAAGACCTAGAACTCCGCACCAGCGCCATCTTCGCCACAAATGCGCGCGCACGCGCCGTCACGGCCGCGTAATCTCCCGTGGCGCCCGGGCCACTCAGGCTGCTGCCGATGCCCACGGCCGCGGCGCCGCTGGCAAACCATTCGTCGAGGTTCTCCACCGTCACGCCGCCCGTGGGCATCAGCGGCGCCTGCGGCAAGGGCGCGCGCAGCGCCTTGATGTAGGCGGGGCCGAACATCTCAGCGGGGAAGACCTTGACGATGTCGGCGCCCGCCTGCAGGGCCGTGACGATCTCCGTCGGCGTCATCGCCCCGGGCATGGCCAGCACCTGGTAGCGCTGGCACAGCGCGATGGTCTCCACGTTCACGCCGGGCGAGATGATGAACTGGGCGCCAGCCAGGATGGCGGCGCGCGCCGTCTCCGTATCGAGCACCGTGCCCGCACCCAGCAGCACGTCATGGCCATGGCGTTCGCGCAGGGTGCGCAGCACGCCCAGGGTATCGGGCGTGGTGAACGCCACTTCCAGCGCCGTGATGCCGCCGGCGATGCACGCCTCGGCGATCTGCACGGCCGCCTGCGCCGAATTGGCGCGCACGATGCCGACCATGCCCCGCTCCAGAATGCCATCGAAAACCATGTGCTTCTGCATCTGCTCTCTCCTGTCAGGCCGGCAGGGCGCCAAAGCGCACTTCCGGCAAACCGCGCACATCCACCTGACGCGCATGAAACAATCCGCCAGCCAGCGGTTCGCCCGCCAACTGGGCCGGGCTCAAGCTTTCCTGAGCCGTCGTGACGAACAATTCGTCGTAGTGCGGGCCGCCCAGGCTCACGCAGCTGGGCTGCGAGACGGGCAAGGCGATCGCCCGCTCGACGCTGCCGTCCGGCGCGAAGCGCAATACTCTGCCCGCCCCCCACTGCGCGCTCCACAAGTGGTCATGCGCATCGATGGTGGCGCCATCGGCGGCGCCCGGCCCCGGATCAAGCACAGCAAACACGCGCACCCGGCTGGCGTCGCCCCCCAGGTAGTCGTCCCAGCGGTAGATCGCCTTCTTCATCGAGTCGCAGAAATACATGGCCGTGCCATCGACGCTGAAGCAGATGCTGTTCGAGATGGCGATGGACGGCAGCGGCAAGCGCTCCAGGCTCAAGTCCAGGTTGAGGCGATAGAAACCGGCGATCGCATCGCGGCACGGGCGCTCATCGAGCGTACCGAAGACAAAGCGTCCCTGGCGGTCGCAGCGGCCATCGTTCAGGCGCGTCATGGGCAAGTCCCCCTCCACCGTGTGCAAGAGCGTGACGGCCCCGCTGCGCGCGTCAAACCACGCCAGGCGCGAAGCGAGGCCCAGCAGCAGCACGTCGTCGCTGTCCGTCAGCGCGAAGCACGCCAGGCGCTCGGGCATGTCCCAGCGCTGGCGTTCGCCCGTCGCCAGCACCAGCGCATGCAGCTGGCAGCCTTCGATATTTGTCCAGAAAACGCGGCCGCTGCGTTCGCACCAGCGCACGCCCTCGCCCAGGAAATTCTGCGCATCGACCAGCAATTGGGCCTGTGTCCCCATCATTTTTTCCTTTTTAGTGTGATTCGCGCGGCACGGCCGAACCCCGGCAGCCGACGAGGAAATCCAGGTCCGCACCTTCGTCGGCTTGCGTCACGTGCTTGATGTACATGGACTGGTAACCGCCGCGCATGGCCGGCTCGGGAGCGCGCCACTCTGCGCGCCGGCGCGCCAATTCGTCCTCGTCGACGTCAAGGTGCAAGCGGCGTCCCGCCACGTCCAGTTCTATCATGTCACCGTCGCGCACCAGCGCCAGCGGCCCGCCCACGGCCGCTTCCGGCGCCACGTGCAGCACCACCGTGCCATAGGCCGTGCCGCTCATACGCGCGTCCGAGATGCGCACCATGTCGCGCACGCCCTGCTCCAGCAGTTTTTTCGGCAATCCCATATTGCCCACTTCGGCCATGCCCGGATAGCCCTGCGGGCCGCAATTTTGCAGCACCATCACGCAGCTGGCATCGATATCGAGCGCGGGATCGTCGACGCGCTTTTTATAGTGCTCGATGCTGTTGAAGACGACGGCGCGGCCACGGTGCTGCATCAGCTCGGGCGAGGCGGCGGAAGGCTTAATGACGGCGCCGCGCGGGGCCAGGTTGCCCTGCAGGATGGCGATGCCGCCCTCGTCCTTGAATGGCTGCGCCAGCGGCGTGATCACCTCGGGATTGAAATTTTCCGCCTCGGCCACGTTGACGGCCATGCTGGCGCCCGTGACGGTGAGCGCCCCGCCATGCAATTTGCCCAGCAGGTCGCGGATGATCACGGGCAGGCCGCCCGCATAGTAAAAGTCTTCCATCAGGTACTGGCCCGACGGCATCAGGTTCAGCAGGCAGGGAATGTCGCGGCCCAGGCGGTCCCAGTCGCCCAGGCGCATGTCCACGCCGATGCGCCCGGCAATGGCCAGCAGATGGATCACGGCATTGGTCGAGCCGCCGATGGCCCCGTTGACCATGATGGCGTTTTCAAACGCTTCGCGCGTGAGGATCTGCGACAGTTTCAGGTCTTCATGCACCATGTCGACGATGCGCCGGCCCGTCAGCTGCGCCTGCAGCTTGCGGCGCGCATCGACGGCGGGAATGGCCGCGTTGCCGGGCAGGGTCACGCCCAGCGCCTCGACCATGCTGGCCATGGTGGAAGCCGTGCCCATGGTCATGCAGTGGCCGGCGGAACGCGACATGCACGATTCGGCCTGCTTGAATTCGTTTGAGGTCATGCGCCCGGCGCGCACGTCTTCGGAAAACTTCCACACGTCCGTGCCCGAGCCGATCGGCTTGCCCCGGTAATTCCCGTTCAACATGGGGCCGCCCGACAGCACGATGGTGGGCAAGTCCACGCTGGCCGCGCCCATCAGCAGGGCCGGGGTGGTCTTGTCGCAGCCCGTCAGCAGCACCACGCCGTCGATGGGGTTGGCGCGGATCGATTCCTCGACATCCATGCTGGCCAGGTTACGGAACAGCATGGCCGTCGGGCGCAGATTCGTCTCGCCCAGCGACATGACAGGAAATTCGACGGGAAAGCCGCCCGCTTCGAGCACGCCGCGCTTGACCATCTCGGCCAGGTCGCGGAAATGGCCATTGCACGGCGTCAGTTCGGACCAGGTATTGCAGATGCCGATGACGGGGCGGCCATCGAAAGCGTCGCCGGGATAACCCTGGTTCTTCATCCAGCTGCGGTGAATGAAACTGTCCTTGTCGTCGCCGCCAAACCACGCTTGCGAACGCAAGGGACGCTTGTTCTTGTTGCTGCTCATACTGTCTCCTGCGGGGAAATCAAGCCGCGCGCGGCGGCGATCAGCAGCGCACCGTGACCGGCCAGATGGTCTTGCTGCTGGTCGTCGACGATGATGCGCTTGCCATAAAAAAATCCGTGTTCCTCGATCAGCAGCCCGAGCGCCTGGCGCAGCATGGGTTTGCCGGTAATGACGAGCGGCGTATCGGGCCGCATCTGGATGGCGGTGCTGTTGCGCAGCGCCAGCAGGTCGCCGCTGAGGACCGCGCCCATCAGGAAATTGGCCCGCTCATTGCATTCGACGGCGCTGAACTGGCCCAGGGTGCGCACGCTGAAGCAGGCGCGCGCCAGCCCCGTTTTTTGCGCCGCGGCCGCGCCGGCCAGCAGCATTTTCGGCACCAGGGTATGGGCAAAACCGCCATCGACCGATTGCTTGATCAGGGTGTGCTGCGTGATCGCCTGCAGCAGCTCGCCCGCGATGGTGGTGCTGCAGCCGAGGATGCGGCGCTGCTCGTCCACGCTGATCAGTTTGGTATGCGAACCGGGCATGATCAGGGTCGCCGCGCCCCGCAACTGCAGGCGCTCGAGCAGCGCGACGACTTCCGTCTCTTCGCCGCGCATCATGTCCATCGCCTCGACGTTATGCAAGCCGACGGCGCCATGCTGGTTGCGCACGCCGGGAATCAGCCACAGGGGCTGCGCCAGCACGTCGGGCAAGTCCACCGCCTGCATGCCTTGCGCCAGCTGGGCCAGGCCGGCGGGCGCCGGCAAATGCGGCACTTCCTGCACCCCCATGGGCGAACTGATCATGCCCGAAGCGAGCGCCAGGTCCACGGCGGACGGCGCGATGCCGGCGCTGGCCAGCACGCTGGCGATGGTGTCGCGCAGCGCCTGTTTCAGCGCGCCGTTATGGCCATCGATGGCGGTATTGCGCACGCCCGTTTCCAGCTGCGCCTGGGCGACGACGGCGCCGCCGCGCCACAGCAAAGTACGCGTATTGGTGGTACCGGCATCGATGGTGAGTATGTTCATGGGCAGGTTCGCAGCGTCGGTCAGGACAAAAATAAATGAGGGAAAAACTACCCCATGGTAGAACTGCCCCGCATATCTGACCAATCACTTATTTGACATCATTGATACCGGTTCGGATATGTCAAACGCATCGATATCCTGCACGCCCAAACGGTAGGCGAGCTTGAAGCGCCTCACCTGTCCCGGCTGCACTTCCACGCCCTGCGCCAGCAGGGAAAAACAGCGCGCATCGGAATACAGATGGCAGCTGTCCTGGGTGCTGGAAAAACGCAGGACCCGGCCGGACGCGGGGTCCGCAACCCGCGCCGCTTCGCGCAGCTGGCCGCTGCCCGTCCAGTAAAAGTCATGCCGGAATCCCGGCAAGTGCACCAGCGCGGGCCAGGCCAGGCGCGACGCGAGCGGCGCCGGCTGGCGGAAGTCAAACGCGCTGCCCGCCACGTCGAGCGCAGCGTCGCCCGCGCAGCCGCCGGGCCAAGGCCGGTAACGGTCGGCGGCCAGGCACAGCACGTGATCACCCACGCTGGCATGGCGTCCCTGCAGATTGAAGCGGGGCGCGGCAAGAGAGAAATGGGAAACCGTATCGGCCGTGGCGGCGCAATCGAGCTGCAGGCTGCCATCGTCATCAAACCGGTAGGCCAGACGCACCGACAGGCCGTCTTGCATCAGATGCAGCCGCAAGTGGCCATCGTCCGGCGGGTCGCACCGCCAGCCCGCAGACGACTGCGCCGCAGGGGGCGCGGCGCTCAGCACGTCGGCCACGCGGCCATAACGGTCGGGCGCCCACCAGGCCCGCACGCTGGCATCGTGCGCGTCGATGGCCACGCGCATGCCGCGCGCATTGCGCAGCAGATGCATCATGGCGCCTGCCCGGGCGCTGGCGGCGGCCGGCTGCGCTGCTGGAATTCGCGCGGCGTGCAGCCGAGTTCGCGCTTGAAGACGGCGTGCATGTACTGCACCGTGGTAAAGCCGCAACGCACGGCCACCTCAGCCACCTGCCCCGGCCCGCGCGCCAGCAGGGTCTTGGCCGCATCGAGCTTGAAATGCAGGATCTCGTCGTGCACGCTGCGCCCCAGCTCATGGCGGAAGTGCGCTTCGAGCGAGGAACGCGACACGCCGACGTAATCGGCCACCTGCTCCGTCTTGATGCCCTGGCAGGCGTACTGGCGGATGAAGTGGCGCGCCTGCATCACCTGCGGATGCTGGAAAGGCTGGTGGCGCGTGGAGGCGAGCACGTTCAGGCCGGCCGGCGGCACGAGGATACGCGTGCCGGACAGGCGCGCGCCGTTCAGCATCTGGTGCAGCAAATGCGCCGCCGTGCGGCCCATTTCCTCCGTGCCCTGGATCACGGAACTCAAGGGAATGCGCGTGAGCATGCGCGCCAGCGGATCATTGTCGATGCCGATCAGGGCCACTTGCTCCGGCACGGCGATGCCCGCGTGCATGCAGGCTTGCAGCAGCTGGCGCGCGCGCGCGTCGCTCACGGCGATGATGCCGACGGGTTTTTCCAGGCTGTTGAGCCAGGCGATCTGCTGCTCCACCGCCTCGTCCCAAGACGGCGCGCTGGTGGCCACGCCCCGGTACACGTCGGCGCGCATGTGGTCGCGCTCCATCAGGGCGCAAAACGCTGTTTCGCGCTCTTGGGCCCAGCGGTTGACATCGGCCTCGGGCAGGCTGAAACAGGCAAAGCGGCTCAGTCCCGCTTCCACCAGGTGTTCATAGGCCAGCTTGACGATCTTGAAATTGTCGGTCGCCACGTACGGGATGCCGGCCGGGTAATCGTCCTCGCGCGCATACGAGCCGCCCACAGCCACCACGGGCAAGCGGCTGTGCGCCAGCGCCGCGCAGACGGCGGGATCGTCGAAATCGGCGATGATGCCGTCGCCCTGCCAGCGCTCGATACCGGGCAGGCGGCAGCGAAAATCCTCTTCCAGGAACAGGTCCCACGACACGCGCGTGGTGTTCAGGTAGGCGGCGATGCCCGCGATGATGTCGCGGTCGTAGATTTTATTCCCGTTAAACAGCAGCGCGATCCGGTGCGCGGTCGGTAACTTCATGCTGGTGTCTCCTCCATGTGGCGGCCGGGACGTATTTTCGTCCCTGGCTGCCGGTCACGCATCGGTCTTACCGGCGTCCCGCCCTTGTACTGACATCGACCCAGACGGCGAGGGTGAGAATACTGCCTTTCACGATCATCTGCCAGTAGGTGTCCACGTCCAGCATGGACATGCCGTTATCGAGGCTGGCCATCACCAGCGCGCCGATCAGGGCGCCGTACACGGTGCCCGAACCGCCGCGCATCGAGGTGCCGCCGATGAAGCAGGCGGCAATCGCATCGAGTTCGCTGAAGGTGCCGGCCGACGGCGAACCGGCCGCCAGGCGGCCCGTGTTAATCAGCCCCGCCAGCGCGCACATCAGGCCCATGATGCCGAAGATCCACAGCTTGACGGCCTTGACGTTGATGCCGGACAGGCGCGTCGCTTCCATATTGCTGCCCACGGCGTAGATGCGGCGGCCGAACACGGTCTGGCTGGTGATGTAGCTGAACAGCCCCAGCAAGGCCAGCAGCAGCAGCACAGGCAGCGGAATGCCTTCATAGCCATTCAGGGTCCGCACGAAGGCATACAGCACGGCGCCGATGACGGCCAGGCGCAAGCCGTCGGCCCAGGGCGCCGTCTGCGGCAAGCCATGCTGGGCGCGGCTGGCGCGCGCGCGCCACGTCAGAAAGGCGGCCAGCAGGAACAGGCCGATGCCCAGCACGATGCCCGGCACGGCGGGCAGGTAACCCTGTCCCAGGTAGACCATCGGCTCGGAGACGGGGGCGATCGTGATGCCGCCCGTGATGCCCAGCAGGATGCCGCGGTACGCCAGCATGCCGCCCAGGCCGACGATGAAGGACGGGATGCCCCGGTACGCCGTCAGGTAGCCATTCAAGAGGCCAATCACCAGGCCGCAGCCCAGCACCGCCATCAGGTTCAGCGCCAGCGGCCAGTGCTGCGTGACGTCCAGCACGGCGGCGATGCCGCCGAGTAGCCCCAGCAGGGAGCCGATCGACAGGTCGATCTCTCCGGCGATAATCACCAGCACCATGCCGCAGGCGAGGATGCCGGTGACGGACATCTGGCGCAGCAAATTCGACAGGTTGCGCGGCGTGAGGAAACTGCCCTGCGTTTTCCACGAAAAAAAGGCCCAGATCAGCGCCACGGCGATCAGCAGGGCCAGCATCTTGTATTGGGTGAACAGCTGTTTGATACTGTGCGGTTTCATGCTGCGGGTTCCTTGTTTGCGGTGTTGACGGCGGGCGCCGGGCGCTGGTCCAGCGCCGCCGCCAGCACGGTTTCCTGGCTCAGGCCATCGTTGATAAAGTCGCCGCGCAGGCGGCCTTCGCCCATCACCAGCACGCGGTCGGACACGCCCAGCACTTCGGCCAGTTCCGACGAGACCATGATGATGGCCACGCCCCGGTCGGCCAGCGCCAGCATCAGTTTGTAGATTTCATATTTGGCGCCCACGTCCACGCCGCGCGTGGGTTCGTCGAGGATCAGCACGCGCGGGCGCGTCAGCAGCATCTTGGCCAGCACGGCCTTTTGCTGGTTGCCGCCCGACAGGCTCGTAATGGGCAGCGACGGGCTGGCCGCCTTCAGTTCCAGCTGCGCGATCTCGCCGCGCACGGCCGTCAATTCCGCCTCGCCATCGATGCGTGTGGCGCGTGCGAATTCCTCCAGCACGGCCAGGGTGATGTTCTGCCCCACGTCGAGGTCGGGCACGATGCCGTGATGCTTGCGGTCTTCCGGCACCATGGCCAGGCCCATGGCGATGGCCTTTTGCGGCGACGAAGTGTCGATGCGGCGGCCATCGAGCCACACTTCGGCCTGGCACGGCCCCTGGTAGGCGCCGAACAGGGCCGAGACGAGCTCCGTGCGCCCCGCCCCCACCAGGCCGGCGATGCCGAGGATCTCGCCCTTGCGCAGGGTGAACGACACATCGTCGACCCGCTTGCGCTGCGGGTTGTCGGCATCGATACAGCTCACGTGGCGCGCCTCGAACAGCACTTCGCCGATGGCCGCAGGCGCATTGTTCCCCACTGCGCGCTGCGGATACAGCTGGCTCATTTCGCGGCCTACCATCTGCGCGATGATGCGCTCGACGTTCATCTGCGCCATCGGCGTGGTGGCGATATGCTTGCCGTCGCGGATGACGACGATGGTGTCGCAGATGGCCGCCACCTCATCGAGCTTGTGCGAAATATAGATGCACGTGACGCCCTTGGCCTTCAGCGCGCGCAGGATATCGAGCAGCACGGCGATTTCCGAGGCCGTCAGCGACGACGACGGCTCGTCGAGTATCAGCAATCGCGCATTCTTGTTGAGTGCCTTGGCGATTTCCACCAGCTGCTGGTGACCGCCGCCGTAATGCATCACGGGCTGCGCCACGTTCAGTTCGGGTATCTTCAATTCGCGCAGCAGCTCGTCGGCGCGCTTGTACATGGCCGCGTAATACATGCGCCCGCCGGGCAGGGTGATCTCGCGGCCCATGAAGATATTCTCGGCCACGGACAGCTGCGGCACCAGCATCAGTTCCTGGTGGATGATGATGATGCCCGCGTCTTCCGTGTCGCGGATCGATTGCGCGCGCAGGGGCTGGCCATCCCACAGGATCTCGCCATCCCAGGTGCCGTGCGGGTACACGCCGGACAGCACCTTCATCAGGGTCGACTTGCCGGCGCCATTCTCGCCGCACAGGCCGATGCACTCGCCGGCCCGCACCTGCAGGTCGATGCCGTCAAGCGCGCGGACACCGCCAAACTGTTTGACGATGCCTTTCATTTCAAGCAAAAATTCAGACATCTGAGCTCACATTTATTGACCAGGAAGGAGGCGTAGGTCGGGTTAGCGCGCAGCGCGTAACCCGACACCACCACTTAATTACCCAGCTGCGCCTTGGTATAGAAACCGTCATCGACGAGAATGTTCACATTCGCCTTGGTCAAGGGCGTGGGTTTGAGCAGCACCGTGCTGACTTTTTTCAGGCCGTTGTCATAGCTGGAGTTGTAGGCCGGCTTTTCGTTGCGCGCCAGTTGCACGGCCAGCTTGGCCGCCTCCGAAGCGATGGTTTTCAGGGGTTTATAGACGGTCATCGATTGCGTGCCGGCGATGACGCGTTTGACCGCCGCCAGGTCGGCGTCCTGGCCCGAAACCGGCACCTTGCCGGCCAGTTTTTGCGCGGCCAGGGCCTGGATGGCGCCGCCGGCCGTGCCGTCGTTCGAGGCGACGATGGCGTCGATCTTGTTGCCGTTGGCCGTCAGCGCGTTTTCCACGATGGACAGCGCTTCGGTGGCGCTCCAGTCCTTCACCCACTGCTGGCCGACGATCTTGATGTCGCCCTTGTCGATGAACGGTTTGAGCACCTTCATCTGGCCTTCGCGCAGCATCTTGGCGTTGTTGTCGGTCGGCGAACCGCCCAGCAAATAGTAATTGCCTTTCGGCTGCAGCTTGGTCACGCCTTCGGCCTGCATCTCGCCCACTTTCTCGTTGTCGAACGAGATATACGCATCGATATCGGCGTTCAGGATCAGGCGGTCATACGACAGCACCTTGATGCCGGCCTTTTTCGCTTCCTTGACGGTGTTGTTGAGGACAGTGGCGTTGAACGGCACGATCACCAGCACGTCCACGCCGCGCGAAATCAGGTTTTCGATCTGCGAAATCTGGCGCTGTTCGCTGGCATCGGCCGACTGCACGAAGACCTTGGCGCCCTGCTTCTCGGCGGCGGCGATGAAGAAGTCGCGGTCGCGCGTCCAGCGCTCGACGCGCAAATCGTCGATGGAAAAGCCGATTTTCGGGTTTTTCGCATCGGCCAGGGCGGCGCTGCTGCTCAAAGCCAGCATGGCGGTCATGATGGCTGCACTGATGATCTTGTTCATTGTGTGTCTCCTTGTTGGATTTTTTAACTACATTTTTTAACTGCGGGGTACTTCTACAATCACGTCGGGTTACGTGCGAAGCGCTAACCCGACCTACGTGCTGCTAATGGTTGTGACGCGGCAGGGTCTGGCCCACGGCGCGGTATTTCAGGGCCAGCTCCATGCAGGCGCCCGTTTCCAGCTGGCCAACGCTGGCGCGGTAGAGCTCCTGCCACGGCGTGGCGCTGTCGTTGACGGGCGGCGGCAGTTCCCGGGCGCGGCGCGCCAGTTCCTGTGCATCGACCAGCATGTCGCACTGCCCCCCGTTCAGGTCCACGCGGATGATGTCGCCCGTGCGCAGCAGCGCCAGGCCGCCGCCCACGGCGCTTTCCGGCGACGCGTTCAGGATCGAGGGGCTGTCCGAGGTGCCCGACTGGCGCCCGTCGCCCAGGGTCGGCAGGTTCAAAATGCCGGCCTTCAGCAAGGCGTCGGGCGGCTGCATGTTGACCACCTCGGCCGAACCGGGCCAGCCCACGGGACCGGCGCCGCGCATGACCAGCATGCAGCTGTCGTCGATATTGAGCGCCGGGTCGTTGATGCGCGCGTGATAGTCGCTTGAACCGTCAAAGACGATGGCGCGCGCCTCGAACACGCCCTCGCTGCCAGGGCGCGACAGGTAGCGCTCGCGGAAAGCGGGCGAGATCACGCTGGTCTTCATGATGGCAAAGTCGAACAGGTTGCCCTGCAAGGCCATGAAACCGGCCTTTTCCTTCAGCGGTGCGGCAAACGGGCGGATCATCTCGCGGTCCGCGCTTTCGCGGCCTTGCAAGTTGGCCGCCATGCTCTGGCCCGTGACCGTCAACCGATCCGCGTGCAGCAGGCCCGCCTGCTGCAGCTCCCACATCACGGCCGGCACGCCGCCGGCGCGGTGGAAGCGCTCGCCCAGATACTTCCCGGCCGGCTGCATGTTCAACAGCAGCGGCACGTCGTAGCCGTGCGCCATCCAGTCGCTCGAGTGCAATGCCACGCCCGCATGGCGCGCCATGGCCATCAGGTGCGGCTGGGCGTTGGTGGAGCCGCCGATGGCCGCGTTGACGATGATGGCGTCCAGGAAGGCCTCGCGCGTGAGGATGCTCGACGGGCGCACGTCGTCACGCGCCATGCCGACGATGCGGCGCCCCGTTGCATAGGCGATCTGGCCCCGTTCGCGGTACGGCGCGGGGATGGCCGAGCAGCCCGTCAGGGACATGCCCAGCGCCTCGGCCAGCGCATTCATGGTCGATGCCGTGCCCATGGTGTTGCAGTGGCCGGCCGACGGCGCCGAGGCGGCGGCGATCTGCAAGAATTTGTCATTGTCGATCAAGCCGGCGGACAGCTGGCGGCGGCCCTTCCAGATGGCGGCGCCGGAACCGACCAGTTCGCCGTCCATCCAGCCGTCGAGCATAGGGCCGCCCGACAGCACGATGGCGGGAATGTCCACCGTGGCCGCGGCCATCAATTGCGCCGGCGTGGTCTTGTCGCAGCCCGTCGTCAGCACCACGGCGTCGATCGGGTAGCCATGCAAAATCTCCACCAGGCCCAGATACGCGAGGTTACGGTCCAGCGCGGCCGTGGGACGGCGGCAGTTCTCGAAGATCGGGTGCAGCGGAAATTCCATCGGGATGCCGCCCGCGTCGCGGATGCCGTCGCGCACGCGCAGGGCCAGTTCCAGGTGGATGCGGTTGCAGGGGCTGATATCGCTGCCGCTTTGCGCGATGCCGATGATGGGCCGGCCCGAACGCAGCTCCTCGGCCGTAATGCCGTAGTTCATGAAGCGCTCCAGGTACAGCGCCGTCATGTCGATGTGCTCGGGATTGTCGAACCAGTCCTGCGAGCGGAAGCGCCGCGCCTGGCGATTGCCTGGGGTACTCATGCGCCGTACCAGCCTGCGTCGACATAGTATTCGCGCCCCGCGCACTTGGCCGCGTTGTCCGACGCGAGGAACAGCGCCAGCGCCGCCACGTCTTCCGGCTCCACGCGCGTCTGCAGGCATTGTCCCTGCAGGATCACGGCTTCCGCTTCCGGTGTATGCCACAGCCGCTCCTGGCGCGGCGTGCGCACGGCGCCGGGAATGATGCAGTTGACGCGGATGCCGTCGGCACCCAGGTCGCGCGCCAGACCGCGCGTCAGCCCTTCGATGCCGGCCTTCGCCGTCATGTAGATCGACAGGTTCGCCTGCGCCAGGTGCCAGGAAATCGAGCCCAGGTTGAGGATCACGCCGCTGCCCTTGGCGCGCATGGCCGGCGCCACTGCCTGGGCGCAGAAATACTGGTGGCGCAGGTTGACGGCGATGCGTTCGTCCCAGTAGGCGGGCGTGACGTCCTGCAGCTGATGGCGGTCGTCATTGGCCGCGTTGTTGATGAGGATATCCGTGGCGCCCGTGCTGTGTTCAATCTCGGCGAAAGTGGCGGCCAGGGCTGCCAGGTCCGTCAGGTCGCAATAGCGGAACAGGGGCGGCTGCGGCAGGTGCGCCAGCGTTTCCTGCAGCGCCAGCGACGCCTCGCGGGCGATGTCGAGAAAGGTGACGTGGGCGCCCTGGCGCGCGAACGCCTCGACGATGGCCACGCCGATGCCGGTGCCGCCGCCCGTGATGACGACGCGCTGGCCTGCCAGGCTGGGGTAAGTTGCATGCTGCATGGTGTCTCTCTTTTTAAAATAATCGGATCAAAGCAGGCCGCGTTGGCCCAGGTTCTGGTACAGCGCGCGCACGCCAAACGTCCATGGGGCAATCGCGTCGCAGCGCTGCACTTCGTTGACCAGCGCGCCCAGCGCGGCGCTGGCGATGGTGACCCGGTCGCCCAGGTGGTGCGTGAAGCCGCCGCCCTGCGCGCCGCGGTCCTTCACGGGCGAGAACATGGTGCCCAGGAACAGCATGAAGCCGTCCGGATACTGGTGGTACTGGCCCGCCGTCTGGCGCACCAGGTCGAGCGGGTCGCGGCTGATTTCGCGCATGAAGCTGGCACCTTCGAGCACAAAGCCGTCGTCCGCGCCTTCGATCAGCAGCGACACTTCCGCCTGGCGCACGGTGTCTAGCGTGAAATGTTCGTCGAACAGGCGAATGAAGGGACCGATGGCGCAGGAGCCGTTGTTATCCTTGGCCTTGCCCAGCAAGAGGGCGCTGCGCCCTTCGATGTCGCGCAGGTTGACGTCGTTGCCCAGGGAAGCCCCCAGCACCTCGCCGCGGCTGTTGACGGCCAGGACGATCTCCGGCTCGGGGTTGTTCCAGGCGGACGATGGCAGCAAGCCCACCTGCGCGCCGCAGCCCACCGACGACATCGGCTGTGCCTTGGTAAACACTTCCGCATCGGGGCCGATGCCCACTTCCATGTATTGCGACCAGGCGCCGCGCTGCTGCAGCTGCTGTTTCAGGCGCTGCGCCGCGTCCGAACCCGGTTTCAATGCGGACAGGTCGCTGCCGAGGGTTGTTTGCAGCGCGGCGCGCAGGCTCGCCGCGCGCGCCGCGTCGCCGCCTGCCTGTTCCTCGATCACCCGTTCCAGCAGGCTGACGGCGAAAGTCACACCGCAGGCCTTGACGGCCTGCAGGTCGCACGGCGCCAGCAGGAACGGCTCGCCAGCCGGCGCGGCCAGCGCCTGCGCCAGCAGCGCCTGCACGGAGCCGAGCGCGATGCCGGGCGCATGGCGGGCGATATCGAGCGCATCGCTGCGCTCGAACAGCCCGGCCACCGTCGCCATCGTCTGCGTGATGTCGACCACCTCGCCGCCGCGCACGGCGATGACGCAGGGGCCGTCACGCCAGATGCGGCCGATGAGGAGCGCCTGCGCCAGGTCGGCGGGCAACAGGGAAGCGGGGGAAATCAGCTGCATGGCAAGCTTTCAAAGGGTCGTGATGAGAAGGCAATTGGTCAAGTTCGGAGCGATTCTGCGCGCCCCCCTGTGTCGCCGCAATTACGAAAATCACCAAATTGGATGATGATTATTGGTATTGCAGCGCACCAAAAAAAGCCGCCGCCCGGCCCCCGTTCCCGCCCTGCCGGCAGGCGCAAAGGGGCGCAATGGCGCATTGCATCAATTGGCTTATCGATACCGTTTTGGATATCGCCAATGCGAAAAAAGTGATTGGTGAGGGATGGATGGACAAACTAGTATCAGCCGTGGCCTGCAATCGGCCATCCGCACGGAGCCCGCCCGCTGGACGACGGCCCTGGCACATTCAACTATCGAAGACGGTGGAGACCTGAAATGAAAACAACAATGAAAATGCTGACCGCGAGCCTGGCGCTGGCCATCTCCGGCATGGCGGCAATGCCCGTGGCAAGCGCCGCCGACAAGGGCGCGATCGGCATCTCGATGCCGACCAAATCGTCCATGCGCTGGATCGCCGACGGCGACAACATGGTCAAGGTATTCAAGGAGCGCGGCTACAAGACGGACTTGCAGTTTGCCGACGACGACATCCCGAACCAGCTGGCGCAGGTGGAAAACATGATCACCAAGGGCGCCAAGGTGCTGGTGATCGCCGCCATCGACGGCACCACCTTGTCGAACGTGCTGCAAAAGGCGGCCGACAAGGGCATCAAGGTCATTTCGTATGACCGCCTGATCCGCGGCACGAAAAACATCGATTACTACGCCACCTTCGACAACTTCCAGGTCGGCGTGCTGCAAGCGGGCTATATCGAATCGGCGCTGAAACTCAAGGAAGGCAAGGGCCCGTTCAATATCGAACTGTTCGGCGGCTCGGCCGACGACAACAATGCGCACTTCTTCTACAACGGCGCGCTGTCGGTGCTGAAACCGTACATCGACAGCGGCAAGCTGGTGGTGCGCTCGAAGCAGATGGGCATGGAAAAGGTCGCCACCCTGCGCTGGGACGGCGCTGTGGCGCAGGCGCGCATGGACAATCTGCTCAGCGCCTACTACGGCAATGCGCGCGTCGACGCGGTGCTGTCGCCGTATGACGGCTTGAGCATCGGCATCCTGTCCTCGCTCAAGGGCGTCGGCTACGGCACGCCGAAACAACCGTTCCCCGTCGTCACGGGCCAGGATGCGGAAATCCCGTCGGTGAAATCGATCATCCGCGGCGAACAGGCATCGACCGTGTTCAAGGACACCCGCGAACTGGCCAAGGTGACGGCCAACATGGTCGACGCCATGATGAGCGGCAAGACGCCGACCGTCAACGATACCAAGACCTATAACAACGGCGTGAAGGTCGTGCCGTCCTACCTGCTCAAACCAGTCACCGTCGACAAGGCGAACTGGAAGCAGGTGCTCGTCACCGGCAGCGGCTACTACACGGAAGCGCAAGTGAAATAAGCGTCCAAGGTACTGAAGGCCCGGCACTGCCGGGCCTTTCGCTTCACGCACGATCAAGAACAAGACTGCCGCACGACCGCTGCCCACCAGCGCGGCCGTGCCAGAGAGGTTATATGACGAACACTATCCTGGAAATGCGCGGGATACGCAAAACATTCCCGGGCGTCGTTGCGCTCGACAATGTCAACCTGCGGGTACGCAGCGGCGAGATTCACGCCATCGTCGGCGAAAACGGCGCCGGCAAATCGACCCTGATGAAAGTGCTGAGCGGCGTCTACGGCCATGGCAGCTATACGGGCGACATCGATTACCTGGGCCAGACGCGGCACTTCCGCGGCATCAAGGACAGCGAAGAAATCGGCATCATCATCATCCACCAGGAACTGGCGCTGGTGCCCCAGCTGTCGATCGCCGAGAATATATTCCTCGGCAACGAACCGTCCCGCATGGGCGTCATCGACTGGGAATACGCGCAAGCGAAGACGCGCGAACTGCTGCAGAAAGTCGGGCTGAAAGAGTCCCCCGACACCCTGATCACCAATCTGGGCGTGGGCAAGCAGCAGCTGATCGAAATCGCCAAGGCGCTGTGCAAGGACGTCAAGCTCTTGATCCTCGACGAGCCGACGGCCAGCCTGAACGAAAGCGACAGCGCGGCCCTGCTCGACCTGCTGCTGGGCCTGAAAGCCCAGGGCATCGCCTCGATCCTGATTTCGCACAAGCTCAATGAAATTTCACGGGTCGCCGACGCCATCACGGTGCTGCGCGACGGGAACACGGTCGACAGTTTCGACTGCCGCACGGAGCCCGTCAGCGAAGACCGCATCATCGAAAAGATGGTCGGTCGCGAGATGGCCGACCGCTATCCGCCGCGCACGCCCACCATCGGCGAGACCATTTTTGAAGTGCGCGACTGGCGCGTCTTCCATCCCGAGCATGCCGACCGCCCCGTCATCAAGGGCATCAATATGCACGCGAAAAAGGGCGAGATCATCGGCATCGCCGGCTTGATGGGCTCCGGGCGCACGGAACTGGCGATGAGCCTCTTCGGGCGCGCCTACGGCCAGCGCATCAGCGGCACGGTGCTCAAGCATGGCCAGGAAATCGACGTCAGCACCATCGGCAAGGCGATCGCCCACGGCCTCGCGTACGTCACGGAAGACCGCAAGGGCCTGGGCCTGATCCTCGAGGAAGACATCCAGAAGAACACCAGCCTGGCCAACCTGGACGCGATTTCGCGGCACATGGTCATCGACGAGCAGCGTGAATTCAGCGTGGCCGAGGAGTTCCACCGCAAGCTCAAGACCCGTTGCTCGAGCGTGGCGCAGAAGGTGGTCAACCTGTCCGGCGGCAACCAGCAGAAAGTGGTGCTGGCGAAATGGCTGTTTTCGCGCCCCGACGTGCTGATCCTCGATGAACCGAGCCGCGGCATCGACGTGGGCGCCAAGTACGAGATCTACAGCATCATCAGCGAGCTGGCCGCCGAAGGCAAATGCATCATCATGATTTCCTCGGAAATGCCGGAATTGCTGGGCATGTGCGACCGGATCTATGTCATGAACGAAGGCCGCTTCGCGGCAGAACTGAGCGCGGCAGAAGCATCGCAGGAACGCATCATGCGCGCGATCGTTACACACGGAGAAAACAATGGACAATAAACTGACAGCGGGAGCGGCGGCAGGCGCGCCAGCGGCCGCGCCGCAAGCGAAAAGCTATGCCGGCTTCCTGAAAAACAATATGCGCGACTACGGCATGCTGCTCTCGCTGATCGTCATCATGGGCTTTTTCCAGTACATGACGGACGGCACCCTGATGCAGCCGCTGAACCTGACGAACCTGGTGCTGCAAAACAGCTACATCGTCATCATGGCGCTGGGCATGCTGATGGTCATCGTGGCCGGCCATATCGATTTGTCGGTCGGCTCGGTGGTCGGCTTCGTCGGCGCGCTGGCGGCGGTATTGATCGTCAACTACGAGATGAACTTTGTCGCGGCCAGCATCCTCTGCCTGCTGGCCGGTGCCGTCATCGGCGGCGCGCAAGGCTATTTCGTCGCCTTCTTTAAAATCCCGTCCTTCATCGTCACCCTGGCCGGTATGCTGGTCTTCAAGGGCCTGACCCTGGCGCTGCTGGCTGGCCAGTCGGTCGGCCCCTTCCCGGAAGGCTTCCAGATGCTCAGCTCCGGCTTCCTGCCCGACCCGTTCGGCGGCGACAACCTGCGCGGCTTCTCGCTGCTGCTGGGCGTGATCGCCGCCGTGGCACTGATCGTCACCTCGCTGCGCAGCCGCGCCAAGCAACTGAAACACGGCATGGAAAACGAGCCGCGCGCGTTCTTCCTGTTGAAAAACGGCGTGTTCGCTGCCGTGATGGTGTATTTCAGCTACCTGCTGGCGTCGTACCGCGGTTTCCCCAACGTGCTGGCCGTGATGTCGCTGCTCATCGTCGCCTACACCTTCATCACCAACCGCACCGTGCTGGGCCGCCGCGTGTACGCCGTGGGCGGCAACGAGAAGGCGGCGCGCCTGTCCGGCATCAAGACGGAACGGGTCAGCTTCTACACCTTCGTCAACATGGGCATGCTGGCCGCGCTGGCCGGCCTGATCTTCGCGGCGCGCCTGAACACGGCCACGCCGAAGGCGGGCACGGGCTTCGAGCTGGACGTGATCGCCGCCTGCTTCATCGGCGGCGCCTCGGCCTCGGGCGGCGTGGGCAAGGTGATGGGAGCCGTCATCGGCGCCTTCATCATGGGCGTGATGAACAACGGCATGTCCATCATGGGCATCGGCATCGATTACCAGCAGGTGATCAAGGGCCTGGTGCTGCTGGCAGCCGTCTTCATCGACGTGATTAATAAAAATAAATGAGAAGAACAAGGAAGCACAGGTTCGAGCCTTAGGGGGCTCTGGCCGGCGTTCGCGCCGGCCTTTTTTATGCGGAGGCTAATCGCGCAGCGCGGTCCCCCCACCACGCCGCTTCCTCGAACACGGAAAAGCCCGACAAATCCGCATGCGCGAACAGGATGGCGCCGTCGTGCTCGCGCAAGGCCTTCAAGCCCGCGTTGCTGCGAAATCCCGGCAAGGGCGCCGCCATGGCGTGACCGCGCACGGTGATGTCGACGCGCTCGACGCAGCTGGCAAAATCGCGTCCATACGCCGTCTTTAAATCGACGCTGGCCAGCGCCAGCAGTTCTTCGGGGCTGGCCGTGTCGAGCCACTTGCGCGCTTGCTGCGGCGTGCGGTCGGACAGGGCCACGTAGGCGCTGAAGACGGTTTTCTCGGGCGGACGCACGCGGATATCCTGGTGGGTCGAGACGACGTAGCCTAGGCCCGGTTCCTGGTACACCACGTTGTCCCAGCACAGGGGCGCATGCGGCAGTTCCTCGGGAAAGCGTTTCAGTAGAAAATTCGCCACCAGCCACGGCGCATACGCGGGCGTATCGCGTTTCGCGTCAAAGCCATACTCGGCGATGTTCTTCACCACGCGCGATGCCACGTACAAAGGCATGGCGCAGATGGCCTTGCGCGCCTTGACCAGATAGGTGCGCGGCTGGCCATCGACCAGTTCCAGGCACAGCGCCTCCACGCCCTGCTCCGTCGTCTGCACGGAAACCACCGTGCCCACATGACGTTTGACACCAGAGGCCTGCTCCATGGCCGTGGCGACCGGTTGCATGCCGCCCGGCCAGGTCAGCCAGGCGCCATTGCCTGCGTTGGCCGCCTGGCCCCAGCGGCTGCAATAGTAATGCAGGCCGGCCCAGGCCGAGACCTGGTCGTAGCGCGTGCCGTAATCGTCGCGGCAGCAGTAGTTCAGATACCAGTGCAGGGTAGGCGAGGTATAGCCTTCGCGCTCCATCCACTGCTTCAAGGTGATGGTGTCGAGCGCCTGCCAGGCCGGATCTTGCGACGACTCCACGGTAGGAAAGACGAAGACGCGCTTGCCATCGTTGCCATGCGCCTGGCGCAAACGCCGCACCTCGGCAAAGAAGCGTTCATGCTGCGCCAGTTCCGCAGGCGACACTCCTTCGGTGGGAATGAAGCCGTCCTGCCAGTGGCCGTTGAACAGCAATCGCTCTTCCGGCGCGTGCAGGATGTAGCGCTCGTCGTAATATGGCTTTTCCGCCTGCGGGTCGCGCTCGATGATCCCCAGGTCGAACAGGATCTCGCGCACATGGGTCGATTCGGGCGACGGCAGCGGCAGGTAATGACCACCGGTCGGATAAGCGAGGTCGCCGAAGTGGCCGCCGGCCGCGTTGCCATACGGCTGCGGGCCATCGATCATGAGAAAGTCCCCGTGCCCCAGCTTGTTCAGGCGCCAGGCGGCCGTCAGGCCCGCGATGCCGGAGCCGAGGATGGCCACGTCGGTGCTCAAGGTGCGTGTAGGCGGCGGCAGCGCCGTGCGCTCGCGCAGCAGCTTGCGCAAATAATGCCCCTCGCTGCGGCCCGGATACAGTACCTTGGGCGTGATTTCCTGCCAGCGCAGATACGCGGCGATGCTGCCGATGCCGGCTGCGGCCGCCGCCGTGCCGCCAGCGGCCCACAACATGAAGGAGCGGCGCTGCATCAGCGGATCACCCGGTTCCAGTCCTGCTCGAATTCATGCACGAGCGACTGGGTATTCAAGCGGTTCGGCGCCATCGGCAGCGGCTGCATGTCGGGCGGGAAGATGAACATCTCGCGCGTGGTGTCCGCATTCAGGTAGCGCATCGGCAGGCGGTATTTCGTCGGCGGCACGTAATCGAGCTGGGGCGAGGCAAGGATAAAACCCCATTCGCCGAACGAGGGCACATAGGCGTGATAAGGCCAGGTGCGCATGCCCACTTCGCGCAGGGTCGAATTGATGGTCCAATAGGCGTGCGGGGCAAAGAAGGGCGAGGTCGATTGCACCACCATCAGGCCCTTGGCGGCCAGGTGCTTTTTCACCAGGTCGTAGAACGGCACCGAATACAGCTTGCCGAGCGCGAAGCTGGACGGGTCGGGGAAATCGACGATGGCCGCGTCGAACATGTCGCCATTGTTGCGCAGCCAGACGGCGGCATCAGCATTGACGACGGTGACGCGCTTGTCCGAGAACGCGTTGTTATTTAACTTTGCCAGTTCCGGGCGCGTGGTAAAAGCGGCCGTCATGGCGGGGTCGAGGTCGACCACGGTGACGTGTTCGACCTGTGGATAACGGAGGATTTCGCGCAGCGCCAGGCCATCTCCGCCGCCCAGCACCAGCACGCGGCGCGCCCACGGCAGCGCTTCGAGCACGGGGTGCACCAGCGCCTCGTGGTAGCGGTACTCGTCGCGCGAGGAAAACTGCAGGTTGCCGTTGATGTACAGGCGCGTATCGTCCTTCCAGCGCGTAATCACCAGGCGCTGGTAGGGCGTGGTGGTGGAATACACGATCTGGTCGCCGAACAGGCCGTGCTCGCCCCAGGCCACCATGCGGTCGGACATGGCAAAGCCGGCGACCAGCACCAGCATCACGGCGCAGGCGCGCAGGAAGCGCCCCGTGAGGTTCTTCAGCTCCGCGCGGAACACCCAGATCGTCCACAGGCCCACGCCCACGTTGAGCATGCCGAACAAAAAGCCCGTGCGCACCAGTCCCAGGTAGGGCGACAGCACCAGCGGGAACAGCAGGGAGACGGCCAGCGCGCCCAGGTAATCGAAGGTCAGCACGCGGCTGACCAGCTCGGAAAATTCCGTCTGGCGCGAGTTCAGCGCGCGCATCACCAGCGGCACTTCCATGCCGACCAGTGCGCCGATCAGGAACACCATCACATACAATAGGGTGCGAAATGGCGCGGCCATCCACGAAAACGTCATGAACAGGATGGCGGCCGACAGGCCGCCGATCAGGCCCACGGCCAGTTCGATGTCGACGAAGCGCGAGAGCACGTCGTCGTCCCGCACATACTTGGAAAAGTGAGCACCCACCCCCATGGCAAACAGGTAGCAGCCGATGATGGTGGAAAACTGCAGGATCGAGTCGCCAAGCAGGTAGCTGGACATGGCGCCGGCGATCAGTTCATACGCGAGGCCGCAGGAGGCGACCACGAAGACGGACAAAATCAGAATCTTTTTGTTCATTGGACTTTTTTTGTTCTAATATGCGTTGACGTTATCAAATACTCATTGCGAGGAAAGCCGTGCCCGCCATCCTAAACTATCTGATCCATCTTATACTGGCCGCCGCGCTGCTGATTGCCTTTTTTATCATCTACACGCGCGTCACGCCGTATAACGAAGTGCTGCTGATCCGCCAGGGCAATCAGGCGGCGGCCCTGTCGCTGGGCGGCGCACTGCTGGGCTTTTCCGCCACCATCGCCTCGTCCCTGATGCACACGGCCGACTACCAGCAATTCTTCGCCTGGGCCTTTGGCGCCATGGTGGTGCAATTGCTCGCCTATGTGGTCACCACGCGCCTGCTGCGCATGTCGAAGGATCAGATCGAATCGAACAACAGCGCTTTCGGCGGCCTGCTGGGCGCCATTTCACTGTCGATCGGCGCCATCAACGCCGCCTGCATTTCCTGACACCGCTTTATCTTATTCAAGGACATCCATCATGAGCCTCGGCAGCTTTATCAAGAAGCAGTTTATCGACGTACTGCAGTGGAACGAAGAGACGGAAGGCGTGCTGGCCTGGCGCTTCCCCATGCAGGATTTCGAGATCCAGAACGGCGCCATCCTGAATGTGCGCGAATCGCAGGTCGCCGTCTTCGTCAATGAAGGCAAGATCGCCGACGTCTTCGGTCCCGGCACGCACAAGCTGACGACGCAAACGTTACCGTTGCTGACCAACCTGAAAAACTGGGACAAGCTGTTCGACTCGCCCTTCAAGTCGGACGTGTATTACTTCAGCACCCGCGTGCAGACGGGCCGCAAGTGGGGCACGCCGCAGCCGATCACCATCCGCGACAAGGATTTCGACATGATCCGCGTGCGCGCCTTCGGCATGTATTCGTACCGCATCGCCGACGCCCGCACCTTCTTCACGGAGATCAGCGGCACGCGCGAAGTCTATACGCGCGACGAGGTGGAAGATCAACTGCGCGGCATTCTGATGTCGAGCATGGCCAGCTCGCTGGGCGGCGCGAATGTCCCCTTCCTCGACATGGCGGCCAACCAGGCGCTGATGGCGCAAGAGGTCAAGGATGGCCTGGCGCAGGCGTTTGCCCGCTACGGCGTGGGCCTCGATGAATTCAACGTGGCCAGCATCAGCCTGCCCGAGGAATTGCAGGCGGCGCTCGACGAGCGTATTTCCGCCGGCATGAAGGGCGGCCTGGGCGCCGACAAGATGAGCGGCTACACCAAATTCCAGGTGGCCAACGCGATCCCGCTGGCGGCGCAGAACGAAGGCGGCATGGCCGGTATCGGCGCAGGCCTCGGCGCCGGGCTGTCGATCGGCCAGGTGATGGCGCAAAGCATGGGCGGTGCGCTGCAGCAGCCGGCGCCCGCCGCGTCACCTGCGGCGCCACCGGCTCCCGCGGAAGAACCGATCGAGGCGCGCCTGGAAAAACTCAAGGGTTTACTGGACAAGGGGCTCATCTCGCCGGCCGACTACGACGGCGCCAAGGCTGAGCTGCTGAAAAAACTGATCGGCTGATTAGGGCGAAATACGACTGCATGCAAACTGTTTCCTGTCCCAGCTGCGGCGCGGAAGTCCGTTTCCGCTCGCACGCTTCCGTGCTCGCCGTGTGCGAGTACTGCCACAGCACCATCCTCAAGGACGCCGATACCGTCAGGGACGTGGGCAAGATGTCGGCCGTCCTGGAAGACTATTCGCCAATCCAGATCGGCACGGCCGGCATGCACGATGGCGTGCACTTCACCGTCGTCGGGCGCATCCAGCAGCGCTACAGCGCCGGCACGTGGAACGAGTGGTATCTGCTGTTCGACGACGCCAGCACGGCCTGGCTGGGCGACTCGTCCGGCCTGTACACGCTGACGCGCGAGCGCAGCACGCAAGCTACCTTACCCGTCTTTGGCGAGCTGGCGCCGGGCAAGCGCTACACGATTTGCGGCGAACCGTATACGGCGGCCGAGATCCGCAATGCCGAATGCATCGCCGGCCAGGGCGAATTGCCCTTCAAGGTGGGCGCCGGCTGGCGCATCCAGGTGGCGGACTTCCGCAACTACGCCAGCTTCGTCACGCTCGACTACACGGATGGCCCGCAACCGGTCGTCTACCAGGGCGTGGCCGTCACCCTGGACAGTTTAAAGTGCCAGCTGCTGCGCGACGACGACGCCATCGCCAAAAGCGCCGGCAAGTACCGCGGCAAACTCGATGCGCTCGACTGCCCCTCCTGTGGCAGCGGCATCCAGTATGTGCCGGGTGCGGCGGCGCAGCTGGTGTGCCCCGCCTGCCACGCGCAGCTCGACGCCAGCGGCCCGGAAGCGCAGGTGCTGGCCATCGGCAAGCAGGTGCACGACAACGCCGACATCACGCTGGAGCTGGGCGCCAGCGCGAAGATCAGCAATGTGGATTTCACGGTGATCGGCATGATGCGCCGCGCCGACGACGAGGGCAGCGAGTGGAACGAATACCTGCTGTACAACGCCCGCGCCGGCTTCTTCTGGCTGGTGGAGACGGACGAGGGCTGGTCGCGCTCGAACGTGCTGCCGAACTGGCCCAGCTGGGCGTCCTTGGACGCCGCCAGCTGCACGCTCGATGGCGCCACCTACCGCAAACTGTATGACTACGGCTCGCAGGTCGTGTATGCGGCGGGCGCCTTCAACTGGAAGGTGGCCGTCGGCGACAACACGCGCGTGTTTGAATTCGAACAGGGGCAGACCAAGCTGGCGGCGGAGCTCACCGGCGAGGAAATGACCTGGTCGCGCTCCGTGCCCGTCGCCTATGACCAGATGGCCGCCTGGTTCGGCAGCGCCTTCCATGGCGGCGACAAAGTGCAGAATATCCAGTTGAGCCATCGCGGCATCGCCAAGGTCTTCATCATCATCGTGCTGGTCTTGAATGCGATTCCCATGTTTGTCTCGTTCTCCAGCACCTTGATGTGGAGTTTGCTGGGCTGCCTGGCGCTGTTCCTGCCTGCCGCTTTTCTCGACAAGAATGCAAAGAATCCCCCATGAGTAAATACGTGATCTATGCCCTGATGGTGACCTTCAGTGTCACGGCCGCCAACTGGGTGCGCATGTTCAAGGTGGCCGGCAGCAGCAGCGGCAGCAGCTGGAGTTCGCGCACGGGCAGCGGCGGCGGCAGCTATGGCGGCGGCTCCAGCGGCGGCAGCCACAAATAAGCATGGCAGCCACACCGCATCTGCCCCTGGGCACCCACTTGCTGGCCGATTTGTCGGGCATCGCGCCGGCACGCCTGCGCGACGGCGCCGCGCTCGAGCGCCTGCTGCGCCACACTGCCATCACGGCTGGCGCGCAGGTGCTGCACAGCCATTTCCACAGCTTTGGCGCAGGCCAGGGCGTCACCGGCGTGGTGCTGCTGGCTGAATCGCACATCTCCATCCACACCTGGCCGGAATGCAGCTTTGCCGCCGTCGATATCTTCATGTGCGGCGCGGCCCGGCCGCAACTGGCGCTCGATGCCATCAAGGATGCCTTGCAGGCGGCGCACTGCCAGCTGCAATCCGTGCGGCGCGCGCCGCCTGGGCAAGCCTAGCGTCGCTGGTGGATCGCGTGGGGATCGCTTACACTGTCGGCTCATTCCCCCAACCGTGACTCCCATGCGCCGTTCCGCCCTCCTTGCCCTGCCCCTGCTGCTGCTGGTTTCCGCCTGTGACGACTACACGGCGCCCAGCCTGTACCAGGCCACCACGCCCGAGTGCAAGACGTGGACGGAGGGATCGCGTTTCGAACTGCCTCGCGGTATCAGCATCTACGCCACGCCGCCCGTCACCTTGAAGGAAGGCGGCACGGAGCTGGCGCTGATTTTTACCTTGCCCATCGGTACGCAAGCCAGTTTTACGCGCCTGTCTTTCCTGCTGGAAGAACCGCACAAGGAACCGTTCGCCGAAGCGAAGGTGCTGACCATCTATCAGCGCGGCATGAACCGCAAGGCGGAAATCGTCGACGTCATCGAAACGCTGCCCATCATGTTTTCCGCCGTGGGTTCGAGCGCCGAAACCCAGTGGCGCTTGCGCCTGCAACTGCCGCGCCAGTTGCCGCAGCGTTTTGATCTGTCCATGCCCGACATGCTCATCGCCGGCAAGCGCTACCCGGTGCGCACGTTTACCTACCGCTATTTCCCCGAGCGCAAGGCTTACGGCATGTGCAGCTGAGGTTGACGCCGGCGCGTGCCGCTGGCACACTGGTGTTTTCCATCACACAACAGGAGTAGACAACATGCGCCATTCGGATACTGCCGTGCTGTCGGCTGCCTGATCACTGTTTTTCCCCGCTAAGCCTTTTAGCCCGCAATGCCCATACGCGTGATCGCGTAGCCGACTTCCCCCTTCTTTCGTGCCAGTCATCGCGACTGGCGGTGCCTGCACGCGCAGGCTACACGTCCGCACGCGGACGACAGAATCTGGAATCACGCTACCATGATCGCATTCGATTTTGCGCAACTACGCCTTATCGGGCTGCAGCAGGCCATCGCCAGCGCAGCCACCCATCTCGACGTATCGTCCCCCGCCGCGCAGTTACTACGCGTGAGCGCCGTGCACCGCGACAGCATCGGCGTGCACGACGGCAAGCAGGAACACCCGGCGCACGTCCTGCCGCGGCTGCTGCACGCGCTGCTGGCGCAGGACACCATCCTCACGGTCGGCGACTGGATCGCCGCCGAACCCGATCTTCACGGCACGCTGTGGATAACGGCCCACTTATCCCCCGCCACGCAGATCGCCCGGCGCGGCAATGACGGCCGGCGCCAGGTACTGGCCAGCAATGTCGACACGGCCCTGCTGGTGATGGGACTCGATGGGGATTTCAATCCGCGCCGCCTGGAGCGTTATCTCGCCATCGTGCTGGCGGCGCAAGTGACGCCCGTGGTGGTGCTGAGCAAGGCCGACGTGGCCGACGACGTGGCGGGCAAGCTGGCGCTGCTGAAACAGCGCCTGCCGCCCCACGTGCCGTTGTTTGCCATCGATACGCGCCATGCGTATGACGTGGCCATCCTGGAGCCCTGGCTGGGCGCCGGCCAGACCCTGGTGCTGCTCGGCTCATCGGGCGCGGGCAAGTCCAGCCTGACCAATACCTTGTGCGCGGCGGATCAAGCGACCAATGGCGTGCGCCATGGCGACGGCCGCGGCCGGCATACGACGACGGCCCGTTCGCTGCACCTGTGCGCCGGCGGCGCCTGCATCATCGACACGCCGGGCTTGCGCAGCTGGCGCGCCGATGCCGATGCGCAGATCCTGGCCGCCACGTTTGACGACATCGCGGCGCTGGCAGCGACGTGCCAGTTCCGCGATTGCCAGCATGCCAGCGAGCCCGGTTGCGCCGTGCGCGGCGCCGTCGACGGCGACCGCCTGCGCAATTATCACAAGCTGCTGCGCGACGCCCACCGCAGCGAGGAGACGCCGCTCGAGCGCATCGCCGCGCGCGCCAAGTGGAAGACGATCTTGAAGGCGGGGCTGGAAAGGGGAAAGAACAAGCGCCGCTAGTTTTTACTGAAATCCGTTTGCTGAAAAAAAAGGCAGCCCGCAGGCTGCCTTTTTGTATTACTGCATGCGCGCAAATTAATGCTTGCGCAGCTTCTGGATCGCTGCCAGCTGCGCAATCGCGCTGGCCAGCTCGGCTTGCGCTTGCGCGTAGTCGATGCCCGAATCCTTGTTGTGGATATTTTCTTCCGCCAACTTCTTCGCTTCCAGCGCTTTCGCTTCGTCGAGGTCGTGACCGCGGATTGCGGTATCGGCCAGGACGGTCACGGTATCCGGTTGCACTTCCAGCAGGCCGCCGGCAACGAAGACGAACTCTTCTTCAGCCTGGCCGACTACCTTGATGCGGACCGCGCCCGGACGGATGCGGGTAATCAAAGGCGTGTGGCGTGGGTAGATACCCAGCTCGCCCTGTTCACCCGGCAACGCGACGAATTCTGCTTCGCCTGAAAAAATCAGTTCTTCAGCGGAAACCACGTCAACGTGAATTGTGTGTGCCATGTGTGTCCTATCGGGTTGAAGAACCCCGCCTTCTAAGGGGCGGGGTTAGGCCCAGACTTAACTTAGTTAAGTTTCTTGGCTTTTTCGATTGCTTCTTCGATCGTGCCGACCATGTAGAACGCTTGTTCCGGCAGGTGATCGAGTTCGCCCGAAGCGATCATTTTGAAGCCCTTGATCGTGTCTTTGAGCGAAACGTATTTACCAGGCGCGCCGGTAAAGACTTCAGCGACGTGGAAAGGCTGCGACAGGAAACGCTGCATCTTACGTGCACGGGCGACCAGCAGTTTGTCTTCCGGTGCCAGCTCGTCCATACCCAGAATCGCGATAATGTCGCGCAATTCCTTGTAGCGTTGCAGGGTCGTTTGCACGGCACGCGCGGTGTCATAGTGCTCTTGACCAACGATCAACGGATCGAGCTGACGCGAGGTCGAATCCAGCGGGTCCACGGCTGGGTAGATACCCAGGGAAGCGATGTCACGCGATAGCGCAACGGTCGAATCCAAGTGAGCAAACGTGGTAGCAGGCGACGGATCGGTGTAATCATCGGCTGGAACGTAGACGGCCTGGATCGAGGTGATCGAACCGGTCTTGGTCGACGTGATACGCTCTTGCAGACGGCCCATTTCTTCCGCCAGGGTCGGTTGGTAACCCACAGCCGACGGCATACGGCCCAGCAGTGCCGACACTTCGGTACCGGCCAGCGTGAAGCGGTAGATGTTGTCGACGAAGAACAGAACGTCCTTGCCTTCATCACGGAACGATTCAGCGATCGTCAGGCCGGTCAGCGCGACGCGCAGACGGTTACCTGGCGGTTCATTCATCTGACCGTAGACCATCGCGACCTTGGAGTTCTCTGGATTTTCCAGATCGACCACTTTCGCGTCAGCCATCTCGTGGTAGAAGTCGTTACCTTCACGGGTACGCTCACCCACACCGGCGAACACGGACACGCCGCTGTGCGCCTTGGCGATGTTGTTAATCAGTTCCATCATGTTCACGGTCTTGCCTACGCCAGCGCCGCCGAACAGACCAACTTTACCGCCTTTTGCAAACGGGCATACCAGGTCGATCACCTTGATGCCGGTTTCCAGCAGTTCTTGCGATGGCGACAGTTCGTCGTATGCAGGAGCGGTGCGGTGGATCGACGCGATCTGCTCGTGCGACACGGGGCCGCATTCGTCGATCGGGTTGCCCAGCACGTCCATGATGCGACCCAGGGTTGCTTTACCGACTGGCACCATGATAGGTTTGCCGGTATTTTGAATCATCATGCCGCGACGCAGGCCATCGGACGAGCCGAGTGCAATGGTACGGACAATGCCGTCGCCCAACTGCTGTTGTACTTCCAGGGTCAGTTCCGAGCCTGCCATCTTCAAGGCATCAAATACCTTAGGCATCGCGTTGCGGGGAAACTCAACGTCCACCACAGCGCCGATACACTGAACGATTTTGCCATCAGCCATGTTCGTTCCTTCAATATAGTTAAATTCGTTTAAACCGCAGCCGCACCGGCGACGATTTCGGAGAGTTCTTTGGTAATCGCAGCTTGGCGGGTCTTGTTGTAGATCAGCTTCAATTCGCCGATCACACTACCCGCGTTGTCGCTTGCAGCTTTCATCGCGACCATCCGTGCCGATTGCTCGGACGCCAGATTCTCCGCGACTGCCTGGTACACCAGCGCTTCTACATAGCGCTCCAGCAATTCGTCGATCACGCTTTGCGCGTCCGGCTCGTAGATGTAATCCCACGAGTGGGCACCCTTGTCGGCGACCATCTTGTCGGCCGTCAGGGGCAGCAACTGCTCCACGACTGGTTCCTGTTTCATCGTGTTGATGAATTTGGTGTAGCACAGGTAGACTGCATCGATCTTGCCTGCCTGGAACTCTTCGAGCATGACCTTGACAGGTCCGATCAATTTGTCCAGGTGGGGCGTATCACCGGTTTGAATGGCGTGCGCAATGATCTTGACACCGATGCGATTCAAAAAACCCAAACCCTTGTTACCGATGGCAACTGCTTCAATCCGGTTGCCAGCTGCTTCCAGCTCGCGCGACTTCGACGTCACCTGGCGCAGGATGTTGGTGTTCATGCCGCCGCACAGACCTTTGTCGGTCGTGACAACGATGAAACCCACTGCCTTCGCTTGCGTACCCTGGGCAGCTGCCAGGAACGGGTGCGTGTATTCCGGATTGGCGGTCGCCAGATTGGCGGCGATATTCCGAATCTTGTCACTGTAGGGACGGGCGGCGCGCATACGGTCCTGCGCTTTGCGCATTTTCGATGCGGCAACCATTTCCATCGCCTTGGTGATCTTCTTCGTATTCTCTACGCTTTTGATCTTGCCACGTATCTCTTTGCTTGATGCCATGAGTCCTTACTCCTTCTGCGCGTAGGGCGGCGCCTCACTCGAGGCGGGCGCCGCCTGGCCGCTTAATATGCGCCGGATTTCTTGAAATCAGCAATGGCCGCCGACAGAGTTGCTTCGCTGTCTTTGTCGAGTTGCTTGGTTTCTTCGATCTTGGCCAGCAGAGCAGCTTGCTTGGTCTTCATGTAAGCGTGGACACCAGCTTCGAACGACAGCACTTGCTTGACTGGCACGTCGTCCATGAAGCCTTTGTTCACCGAGAACAGCGATACGGCCATCAGCGAGATCGACAGTGGCGAGTATTGGGCTTGCTTGAGCAATTCCGTTACGCGGGCACCACGGTCCAGCTGCTTGCGGGTCGACTCATCCAGGTCCGAAGCGAACTGCGCAAACGCGGCCAGTTCACGGTACTGCGCCAAGTCGGTACGGATACCGCCGGACAGGTTTTTGATGACCTTGGTCTGGGCAGCGCCACCGACGCGCGATACGGAAATACCGGCGTTAATCGCAGGACGGATACCGGCGTTGAACAGCGAGGTTTCCAGGAAGATCTGACCGTCGGTAATCGAAATCACGTTGGTTGGAACGAATGCGGATACGTCGCCAGCTTGCGTTTCAATGATCGGCAGAGCCGTCAGGGAACCGGTCTTGCCTTTGACGGCGCCGTCGGTGAACTTCTCGACGTAGTCGGCATTCACGCGTGCTGCGCGTTCCAGCAGGCGGCTGTGCAGGTAGAACACGTCGCCTGGGTACGCTTCGCGACCTGGTGGACGGCGCAGCAGCAGCGAGATTTGACGGTATGCAACAGCTTGTTTGGACAGATCATCGTAGACGATCAGTGCATCTTCACCGCGGTCACGGAAGTATTCGCCCATGGCGCAACCGGAGTACGGCGAGATGTATTGCATGGCGGCCGATTCCGAAGCGGAAGCGGCGACAACGATGGTGTATTCCATCGCGCCGTGCTGTTCCAGCGAGCGCACGATGTTCTTGATCGACGAGGCTTTTTGGCCAATCGCGACGTAGATACATTTCATGCCCTGGCCTTTTTGATTGATGATCGCATCAATCGCCACAGCCGACTTGCCGGTTTGACGGTCGCCGATGATCAGTTCGCGCTGGCCGCGGCCAACCGGAACCATCGCATCGATCGACTTCAGGCCGGTTTGCATCGGTTGCGAAACGGATTCACGGGCGATCACGCCCGGCGCGATTTTTTCAATCGCGGCCGTCAGTTTCGTGTCGATGGCGCCTTTGCCGTCGATCGGCTGGCCCAGCGCGTTGACAACGCGGCCGAGCAGCTCAGGACCGACTGGCACTTCCAGAATGCGGCCGGTGCATTTCACCGTGTCGCCTTCGGAGATGTGCTCGTAGGCACCCAGAATCACGGAACCGACGGAGTCGCGTTCCAGATTCATTGCCAGGCCAAAGGTGTTGCCTGGGAATTCCAGCATCTCGCCTTGCATCACGTCCGACAAACCGTGGATGCGGCAGATACCGTCGGCGACGGAAATAACCGTGCCTTGATTACGCACTTCAGCGCCGCCGTCAAGACCTTGGATCCGGCTCTTGATCAACTCGCTGATTTCAGATGGGTTGAGTTGCATACTAACTCCTAAAAGTGTTTCTCTCAGCTTGCGCGAGGGGTAAGGGTCTGTCTTAGCTGGCCTGCCGAAGCGCGTGTCTTACGACACCAGTGCAGCGTGCAGTTGCTGCAGCTTGGCGCGCACCGAGGTATCGAGCACTTGGTCGCCAACAACCACGCGCACGCCGCCGAGCAGCGATGGATCCACTGTGACGGCAGGGTTGAGCTTACGACTGAATTTCTTTTCCAGCGTTGCGACCAGCTCGGCCGTTTGGCCTTCGCTCAGATCGAAAGCGCTCGTGATCTCGGCGTCAGCCGCACCTTCCACACTGTTTTTCAACGTATGGAATTGCGCGCCGATTTCCGGCAGCAGGCTGATGCGGCCATTTTCGATCAACATGGTGACGAAGTTTTTCACTTCTTCATTGAGCGGCGATTTCAACAACGACAGGATGGTGGCGGCGACGTCGCTTTCCGAAACTTTCGGATTGCGCGCGTACGCCTGTACCTCGGGGTGGCTACCGATCTGTGCCAGTTCGGACACCAGTTCGGACCACGCCGCGAGGTTGCTTGACTCCTTACCAGCTTGGGCTACGCGGAACAAAGCTTCCGCGTAGGGACGGGCGACGGTTGCGAGTTCTGCCATGATTACAGCTCGACAGCAAGACGCTGCAACATTTCGGCGTGAGCCGTTGGGTTGACTTCACGCTTCAGGATCTGCTCGGCACCCTTGACAGCCAGGTCAGCCACCTGAGCGCGCAATTGTTCGCGTGCTTTCGACAGTTGCTGTTCGGCGTCCGACTGGGCTTGCGCAATGATACGCGCAGCTTCAGCTTGTGCATTTTGCTTGATCTCTTCAGCAACCAGCTGCGCGCGCTTTTCAGCGTCCGCAACACGTTGCGACGCTTCTTCACGTGCACTGTTCAATGCCTCTTGCGCACGCTTTTCAGCGACAGCCATCGAAGCCTGACCTTGATCGGCCGCAGCCAATCCATCCGCGATTCGTTTGGCACGCTCATCCAGCGCGTTGTTCAGCGCTGGAAATACGAACTTCATCGAGAACCAGACCAACACCGCGAAGGTGATCATCTGGCCGATGAGCGACATATTGATGTCCATACCTTTGCTCCTAACTAAAAGTTTCTCCTAGGGTTGGAGCGAATTACTGAGCAACAGCCGTCAGAGCGGACAGGAACGGGTTAGCGAACGTGTACAGCAGAGCAACACCAACGCCGATCATCGAGATAGCATCCAGCAGACCAGCGATAACGAACAGTTTGGTTTGCAGTTGTGGCATCAGTTCTGGTTGACGTGCCGAAGCTTCCAGGAATTTGCCACCCAAGATAGCGAAGCCCAGAGCGGTGCCGATTGCGGCCAGGCCGATGATGATTGCTGCTGCCAGAACGGTCATGCTTTGTACTTGTGCGATCAGAGCTTGCATAAAATTCTCCTAAATTTAAAAACGAAAGATACTAAAAAAACAAAATATAAAGTTAATGATTAATGTTTCTCAACCGCAAGGCTCAGATACACAACCGTCAACGCCATAAACACAAAAGCTTGCAAAGTTACAATCAAGATATGGAAAATTGCCCATGGACCACCCAACGCCCACTGTGCCCACCAAGGCAACAACGCGATCAAGATGAAAATCAGTTCGCCGGCATACATATTGCCGAACAGTCGCAGCGACAGGGAGATCAGTTTTGCAACCAGCTCAACCATTTGCAGCAGGAAATTGACGGGTGCCAGGGCGATCGTGCCGATCAGACCGCTTGCATGGAATGGTGCCGTGAACAGTTCCTTGATCCAGCCGCCCAGGCCCTTGGCCTTGATCGAGAAGGCAATCACGCACAGCACCACCGACAGCGACATGGCGAAGGTGTGGTTGACGTCGGCGGTCGGCACGGCGCGCAGCTTATGCACGCCAAACCAGCTCAGGATCTTCGGCAACAGGTCAACCGGCAGGAAGTCCATCGCGTTCAACAACCAGACCCACACAAAAATAGTGATGGCCAGCGGCGCGATGACCTTGCTTTTCGCGTGGAAGGCCCCATTAATAGTGTCATTGACGATTTCCATGACCATTTCGACGAAGTTTTGCAACTTGCCAGGGACTCCAGCCGTCGCGCGGCGCGACGCCATATAGAAAACAGCCAGGAAAACAAAGCCCAGAATGGCCGAAATCCAGAACGTATCCAGATTGATCATGCCGTCGGCACTTCTCAGGTGGGCCAGATGGTGACTGATGTATTCTGTGGCGTTGGCCGGGGCAGCATGGCCCGCTTCAATAGCGTGTTCTGTGGTCATAATGAATTTAGATTTGTCGTTTCAGAGCTCAACAGGCCCCAAAACCAATGATTAAACAGCGAGCAATGAAAACCAGTATGCTAAGGTTGCCACCGCGAAACCCAAGATCAGCCATAACCAGGCGGCCGACTGAAACAACACCAGTGCCAATATAAACAGCACCGCTGTGATAAATATTTTCATCACTTCTGCGCGCAAATGCGCCCGGAATGCCTTGTTGGCGTCGCTAGAACCGCGAACGACCAGCATGGCATACACCAGGCTACCGATGACTGCGATAGCACCGCCGTATGCGGCGGACCAGCCTCTGACACTACCACCGAAAAACAGGGTGACTGTGGCAAAGCTGATAGCGATTGCTAGCTGCAATGCAACTACTTTGTAGACTGGCTTGGCAATATTTTGTTGTGAATCACTCAATTGCCAGGTTCCCAGAAAAATCTACACACGCAAAGACACGGGATTATAGTTGGCTTTGTTCTATAGAGTCAAACGTTGCTGCACCGCAGCAGGGCAATTGCTGCGTGAAACTGACGCTTTACCGACTATTCGCCGCCTTTTGCACCACTATATGGCAAAGTCGCTTGTCTGGCCGCTTCCAGCCGTGTTATCAAGGAATCACGTGGTGCATCTGGAAAGCATGGCAGGATTGTCCACCCCGCGTTCCCCCTGTCTTTGCAGCTTGCTATTTAACCACGCAAGCGGGTCAACAAACCATCGAGCACGTCAAGATCGGCAAAATCGATGACCAATTGGCCACGGCCTTTATTGCCCATCTTGAACACCACGGGCGTGGCCAGCGCATCGGACAGCTCTTCTTCCAGGCGCGCGATGTCGCCGGACTTTTCCTTTTGCCGCGGCTCGACCGGGTTGGCCGCTTCCTCGACCGTGCGGGTGACGAGCTTTTCCGTTTCGCGCACGGACAGGCGCTTGGCCACGACCTGGTTCGCCAGGGTAATCTGGCTGGCGGCATCGACGGCCAGCAGCGCGCGCGCATGGCCCATGTCGATATCGCCGGCCATCAGCATGGTTTGCACGGGACTGGCCAGGTTCATCAAACGCAACAGGTTCGACACGGCACTGCGCGAGCGTCCCAGCGCAGTGGCCGCTTGCTCATGCGTAAAACTGAAGTCGGCGATCAGGCGGTGGATGCCTTGCGCCTCTTCCAGCGGGTTCAGGTCTTCGCGCTGGATGTTCTCGATCAGCGCCATGGCGGCCGCAGCCAGGTCGTCCACGTCGCGCACCAGCACCGGCACTTCCGTCAAACCGGCCAGCTGCGAGGCGCGGAAGCGGCGTTCACCGGCGATAATTTCATATTTAATAAGTCCGCTCAGGGTGTCTTGCCCGATTGGGCGCACCAGGATCGGCTGCATCAAGCCCTGCGCCTTGATTGAGGCGGCCAGTTCATTGAGTGCGCCCTCGTCCATGCGCGTGCGCGGCTGGTACTTGCCGGCTTGCATTTGTGATACGGGCAAGTTCGACGGTTGAGTCGTGTCCGGACTGGCGAAGTCGCCGCCGCCGCCCAACAGGGCGTCGAGTCCGCGACCCAGTCCTTTTAGTTTTTTCGTAGCCATGCTGTCCTAATCGTGTTTTCAGAGTAAGCGCTTACATCAAATTGTGCAGGCGCCCGCCCCTTGTTTACATATGTTTGATGCGCTCGACCATTTCGGCGCCGAAGGCGATATACGCCTGGGCACCTTTCGAGCTGGGGTCGAAGGTCACGCCGGGCAAGCCGTACGACGGCGCTTCGGCCAGGCGCACGTTGCGCGGGATGATGGTATTGAAGACCTTGTCGCCGAAGTGCTGTTCCAGCTGCGCCGACACTTGTTGCGATAATGTCATGCGCGGATCGAACATCACGCGCAGCAAGCCGATGATCTTCAAATCCGGGTTCAGGTTCGCATGCACCTTCTTGATGGTGTTGACCAGGTCGGACAAGCCTTCCAGCGCGTAGTACTCGCACTGCATCGGGATGATCACGCCATGCGCGGCGCACAGGCCGTTCAGGGTCAGCATCGACAATGCCGGCGGGCAATCCACCAGGATGAAATCGTATTCGCCGTCGACTTCGGCCAGCGCATCCTTCAGCCGGCGTTCGCGGTTGTCGAGTTCGACCATCTCCACTTCGGCGCCGGCCAGCTCGCGGTTCGAGGGCAGCACATCGAAGCGCCCCGCTTCCGAACGCTGGCGTGCCGTCTTGACATCTGACTCGCCCAGCATGACTTCATAGGTGGACGCCTTCAGGCCGGCCTTGTTGATGCCGGCGCCCATGGTCGCATTGCCCTGCGGGTCGAGGTCGACCAGCAGCACGCGCTGGTTCAACTTGGCCAGACCGGCGGAGAGGTTGACGCTTGTTGTGGTTTTACCAACACCACCCTTTTGATTTGCTACACAAAAAATTTTGGCCATGTATCTTCTAGTTGTAAAGAGATGCAAACTTCATCGTGCGCCCCGGCATCTCGCCGAAACGGTTTATACTGTTTATTCCATTTATACGATATAAATCGTTTATATCATTTATACCGTATAAACTATTTATATGATTTATACCGTTTAATTTTTCGGCTTTTAAATTCTTGCTATAAAGACCAGATGCCGCTCTGCATTTAGCCCTGGCACCTGGATCGCTCGTAATTCCGTCACTTTCCAGTCTGCCGGCAGTCGCTCTCTCTCGTCTGGCGGTGCTACCCCTTTCAAGGCGATGAATTGCCCGCCCTCGGCCAGCACGTGGTTCGACCAGTTGACGAAGTCGGACAGGTCGGCAAAGGCGCGCGAGGTGATCACGTCGAACTTCTGCTGCACTTCCAGCTGTTCCACGCGTTTCGTGTACACGGTGACGTTGCTCAAACCGAGTTCCGCCTTCACTTGCGTCAGGAATGCCGTCTTTTTATGCACGGTGTCGATCATCGACACCTTCACATCGGGCCGCGCGATGGCCAATACCATGCCCGGCAAGCCGCCGCCGGCGCCCACGTCGAGCACGTTTTTCGCCTCCGCAAATGCCGGCACGGCAGCCAGCGAATCGAGCACGTGCAGAGTCAGCATCTGTATCGGATCGCGCACCGACGTCAGGTTGTACACGCTGTTCCATTTGGCCAGCAAGGCCAGGTAATCGAGCAGTTTTTCCGTCTGATCCGCGCTCAGGTCGAGCCCCAGCGCGGCGATGCCTTCATTCAAAATCTGGGCCAATGCGGCCCGGTCAAACTGCTTCATTCAACAACCTCGTCCTTTAAAGTGGTAGTCTGCGCGGCACCAAAACCGCGCTTTTTCAGATGCACCAGCAGCAGCGAAATCGCCGCCGGCGTCACGCCGGAAATGCGCGAAGCCTGGCCCAGGGTTTCCGGACGCTGCTTGTCGAGTTTTTGCCGCACTTCGACCGACAGCGCGCCGATATCCAGGTAATTGAAACCTTCCGGCAAGGCCAGGTTTTCATAGTGTTCGTGGCGCTCGATTTCCTTGCTCTGGCGCTCGATGTAGCCCGCATATTTGAGCTGGATTTCCACCTGTTCGCGCACGGCAGGGTCTTCCACGCCGGGGCCGGCCAGCGCCTGGCCTTCCATGCCCGTCATGCTCATCAGGGTGTCGTAGGCCACGTTCGGGCGGCGCAGCAGGTCCGCCAGCGAATACTCGCGCTCGAGGGCCTGGCCGACGATGCGTTCCGATTCGGCAGCCGCCAGGATGCGCGGGTTGACCCACGTGGAACGCAGGCGCTCGAGTTCGCGCGCCACCGCTTCGCGCTTGGTCTCGAACGCTTGCCACTGGGCGTCGCCCACGCAGCCCAGGGTGCGGCCGATTTCCGTCAGGCGCATGTCGGCATTGTCTTCGCGCAAGCTCAGGCGGTACTCGGCGCGGCTGGTGAACATGCGGTACGGCTCCTGCACGCCCTGGGTGATCAGATCGTCGACCAGCACGCCCAGGTAGGCCTCTGAGCGGCCCGGTACCCAGGCTTCCTTGTCCTGCGTCAACAAGGCCGCATTCAGGCCCGCCAGCATGCCTTGCGCGGCCGCTTCCTCGTAGCCCGTGGTGCCGTTGATCTGGCCGGCGAAGAACAGGCCGGCGACGGCCTTCGTTTCCAGCGACGCCTTCAAGCCGCGCGGGTCGAAATAATCGTATTCGATGGCGTAGCCGGGGCGCAGGATATGCGCGTTTTCCATGCCCTTCATCGATTGCACCAGGGCGATCTGCACGTCGAACGGCAGGCTGGTGGAGATGCCATTCGGATAGAACTCGTGCGTCGTCAAGCCTTCCGGCTCGAGGAAGATCTGGTGCGATTCCTTGCCCGAGAAACGGTGGATCTTGTCTTCGATCGACGGGCAATAGCGCGGGCCCACGCCTTCGATGACGCCCGTATACATGGGGCTGCGGTCCAGGCCGGCGCGGATGATGTCGTGCGTCTGGCTATTCGTGTGCGTGACCCAGCACGGCACCTGGCGCGGGTGCATGGCCGTGTTGCCCATGACGGAAAACACGGGCACGGGATCGAGGTCGCCCGGCTGTTCTTGCATCACGGAAAAGTCGATCGTGCGGCCATCAATGCGCGGCGGCGTGCCCGTTTTCAGGCGGCCTTGCGGCAGTTTCAGTTCTTTCAGGCGGGCGGACAGGGAGATGGCGGGCGGATCGCCGGCGCGGCCGGCCGAATAATTATTCAGGCCCACGTGGATCTTGCCGTCGAGGAAAGTACCGGCCGTGAGCACCACGGCACGCGCGAGAAACTTCAGGCCGATCTGCGTCACGGCGCCGACGACCCGGTCGCCTTCGACGATCAAATCGTCGACCGCTTGCTGGAACAGCCACAGGTTAGGCTGGTTTTCCAGCCGTGTACGGATGGCGGCCTTGTAAAGAATACGGTCGGCCTGGGCGCGCGTGGCGCGCACTGCCGGGCCTTTCGAGGAATTCAGGATGCGAAACTGAATGCCGGACTCGTCGGTGGCAATTGCCATCGCGCCGCCCATGGCATCGACCTCCTTGACCAGGTGGCCCTTGCCGATGCCGCCGATGGAGGGGTTGCACGACATCTGGCCCAGTGTCTCAATATTATGCGTGAGCAATAGCGTCTTCTGCCCCATGCGGGCGGAAGCGAGGGCCGCCTCGGTACCGGCGTGACCACCACCGACAACGATGACGTCGAATTCTGTAGGAAATAACATGATAAATAGGTAACAGTGCAAGTAAAAATGCGGGATGAGAGCTCCGATTATAGAGTCTTTTTGCAAGCGCAACCTTGCGCAGCGCATTTTTTGCTTAATTTTTACTCAGCAGGGGCAAGTCAACGGCGATTTCTGTTTCACGTGGAACACGCAGCGTGGTCAGGCAGTGGGCTGCGGTAGCGTGAAATGTTTGCTACAATTGCCGCATCGTCCGCCAACGCGACCACGCCAGTGGCCAGCGGGACGATCATCCAGGAGGACGGCCTCCCCCATCATGGGAACACACCGGGACGGCCCGCTCTGTATAAGGAGCCGCCATGGCCTGGATACTGTTAATGATTGCCGGCATGCTTGAAGTCGTATGGGCATATTCGATGAAACTCTCCGCGGGTTTCACCAGACTTACCCCCTCCGTGATTACCATCGTCATGATGATCGCCAGCTTCGGCTTGCTGTCGCTGGCCATGCGCACCCTGCCCCTGGGCACGGCCTACACCATCTGGACGGGCATCGGCGCCGTCGGCGCCTTCATCGTCGGCATCGTCTTTCTGGGCGAGCAAGTCAACACCATGCGCGTGTGCGCCGCCGTCCTCATCGTGTGCGGTATCGTGCTGATGAAACTGTCGTCCAGCCACTGAGAGGAATCCCCATGCTCCTCGAAAACTATTTTCCCGTCCTGCTGTTCATTCTGATCGGCATCCTCGTCGGCATCGTGCCCATGCTGCTGGGACGCGTACTCGGGCCGCACAAGCCCGATGCGCAAAAACTGTCCCCGTATGAATGCGGCTTCGAAGCGTTCGGCGATGCGCGCATGAAGTTCGACATCCGCTTCTACCTGGTCGCCATCCTGTTCATTCTGTTCGATATCGAGGTGATCTTCCTGATGCCATGGGCGGCCAACGTCAATGCACTGGGACTAGCCGGATTTTGGGCCGTCATGGGGTTTTTGGCCGTGCTGGCCATCGGCCTGGCGTATGAATGGAAACGCGGCGCGCTGGAGTGGGAGTAAGCGCCGCTTCTGGTTCCACGTGAAACAGGCACGGGGGCGAAAAGCGGAGTAAGCTGGGCTTCTGTCCTTCCTGTCAGGAGTACGCATGCCCGCCTTCCAGTTTCGCACCGTGCCGCATCTGATCGTTGAACCAGGCGCCGCCGCCCAACTGGGCGCGCATATCGCCCATCACTTCCCCACCGTACGCCGCGCCCTGCTCGTCACCGACGCCGGCTTTTTGCGCACGGGCCTGGCCGATGCCTCGCTGCACAGTTTGCAAGCGACGGGCATCGAGGCGCATGTCTTTTCCGATGTGCAAGCCGATCCGCCCGAAGCCGTCGTGCTGGCTGGCGTGGCCCAAGCCCAGATGTTTCACGTGGAACTGATTATCGGCCTCGGGGGCGGCAGTTCGCTGGACGTGGCCAAGCTGATCGCCGTGCTGGCACCGGGCCGCCAGGAACTGGCCCAGCTGTATGGCATCGGCAATGTCCACGGCCAGCGCCTGCCCCTGGTGCAATTGCCGACGACGGCCGGCACGGGCTCGGAAGTGACGCATATCGCCATCGTCACCACGGGCGCCACCAGCAAGATGGGCGTGGTCGCGCCGCAACTGTATGCGGACCTGGCCATCCTCGATGCCAGCCTGACCCTGGGCTTGCCGCCCGCCGTGACGGCCGCCACCGGCATCGATGCCATGGTGCATGCGATCGAAGCGTACACCAGCCGCCTGCTGAAAAATCCTCTGTCCGACATGCTGGCAACCCAGGCGCTGTCGCTGCTGCACGCGAATCTCGTCACCGCCTGCCGCGATGGCGCCAACTTGCCGGCCCGCCAGGCAATGCTGCTCGGTGCCATGCTGGCCGGCCAGGCATTTGCCAATGCGCCCGTGGCCGCCGTGCACGCGCTCGCCTATCCGATCGGCGGCCTGTTCCACGTGCCACATGGCCTGTCGAATGCGCTGGTGCTGCCGCACGTGCTGCGTTTTAATTTGTCCCATGCGGCGCCCCTGTATGCGCAACTGGCGACCGTCTTGCAACCCGGCATCACCGGCAGCGAGGAAGCGCGCGCCATGGCCCTGATCGACGCCCTGCAGGAGATTGCCCTGGCGACGGGCATCGTGCGCACCCTGCGCGAAGTGGGCATCGCGGCCTGCGACCTGGACCGGCTGGCCGATGAAGCCATGCTGCAAACGCGCTTGCTGGGCAACAATCCCCGGCCCGTCACGCGCGCCGATGCGCGCGCCATCTATGCTGCCGCACTGTGAGCCAGCAGACGGAATCTGCCAACCCGCCCTGCTACACTGAAGCCATGACGCCTCCCGACATCCCCATTCATCCCGACAGCACCCACTTTCCCTACGGTGCCTGTGCCGGCTGCCATGACAGCGCGCCGCTGCCGTTTGCCTTCGAGTATGCCTATCAGCCCATCGTCGACCTGGACACGCGCAGCATCTATGCGCACGAGGCACTGGTGCGTGGCCCGAACGGCGAAAGCGCGGCCAGCGTGCTGGCGCAAGTCAACGACGCCAACCGCTACCGCTTCGACCAGGCGTGCCGCGTCAAGGCCGTGGCCGGCGCAGCGCGCCTCGGCATGCAAGGCTTCCTGTCAATCAACTTCCTGCCCAACGCCGTCTACCGCCCGGAAGTGTGCATCCGCAGCACCCTGGAAGCGGCAAAACTGCATCGCTTCCCTACCGATAAAATCATCTTTGAAGTGACGGAAGGCGAACGGGTGCAGGACCGTCCCCACCTGGTCGAGATCTTCCGCGCCTACCGGCGCTTCGGTTTTCAGACGGCCATCGATGATTTCGGCGCCGGCCATGCGGGCTTGAACCTGCTGGCCGAATACCAGCCCGACATCATCAAGATCGACATGGACCTGGTGCGCGGCATCGATACGCTGGCGCCGCGCCAGGCGATCGTGCGCGCCATCGCTGGCCTGTGCCGCGAGCTCGGCATCCGCGTGCTGGCCGAGGGCATCGAGACACGCGCCGAGCGCGACTTCCTGGCCGGCTGCGGCATTTCACTGATGCAGGGCTACTGGTTTTCCAAGCCCATCTTCCAGGGATTGGGCCATATCGCCGATATGGCCTGGGAATAAAAACGGCCACGTGAAACGTGGCCGCAGGTTCCACAAATGATACTGCCTAGTTGGGAATATCGACGACAGTCCCCGTCACGCTGATGGCATTGCCGGGCGCCGGCGTTGCCGCAATCGCCGGCACGTTGACATTCGTGATCAGGGTCGACGCATCGGCGCGCGTCACCGTGCGCACCACCTGCGATGGCGGCAAGGCTTGCTTGGCGTTCAAGTGCGCATACATGGCGTCGAGTGCCCGGTTCAGGTACACGTGCAGCGGTACGATCAGGGTCGGCAAGGCGCTGCTGAAGGAATCGAAGTGGTTGGCGTTGGTCACCTCGATATAACGCAACTTGCTATTGCCCCCTTCCACGGCGGCGTTCAGGCCCAGGTAGGCGCGCGCAGCGTGGTTGACGGGAATCAAGGTATCGCTGCGGCCGTGCACGATGAGGGCCGGCTTGCCATTGAGCTTGCCAGTTGCCTGCACCTCAGCCATGCCCGCCCGCACGCGCACGCTCTGCCCCGCCAGGGTGCCCTGCAAGTTGGCGCCGCTGACGGCGTCGCGCCCCGTCGCCAGGCTGCGCAGGCACAGGAAGCCATCGAGCGACTGGTCCGCCAGGCTGCTCGATGGCGACACGCCGGCCGTGTAGACTTTGGCACCGCCCACGCTGTTCTCGTACACGACATTACCGGGGATGCCGTTTTGCGCGGCAAAGCTGGCCGCCTTTTGCGCCGAGGTGAACGGGATCGGATTGCCGCTGCCATCCGTCTGTGCAAACGTGAAACCGCACACTTTATCCGTCACAGAGAATTTTCCGTAGGCATACGCGTACGTGACGGCCACGAGGATGTTCGTGCCCGCGTGCGACGCCTGCAGCGGGTCGGAGTCAACCAGCCAGCCATACGCGCGCAAGCGCTGCTTCGCATCCGCCTGCTGCGCCGCCAGGTCGGCGCCGTTCAATAAGCCCTTGGCTACCAGCGCCGTGCAGCGTCCCGCATTGCCGGCCGTGGAAGCGATGCACGGCTGATACAGGGCGGCATAGGTGGCGTAGTCGAACAGCGCACGGCCGGGATTGGCGACGAGCGCCCCGCCCTGGCGCACGCTGTAGGCCGTGGACGGCTGCGGTTGTACCTGCGGCTCGCTGGCCGCCACGCCGCTGATCAAGCCCTTGCTATCCTGTTCCGCCGCCAGCAGAGCCGAGCCGGCGCCGTTGGAAATGCTCGAGGCGATCGTGATGGTGTTCTTCGGCGTCAGCCGTACGATGCGCGAACTGCCATCGCGGGCCAGCACGCCGTAGCGCTCGTTCAACACGTAATACGCCATCTCGACCGCCTGCAGTGTCACTTTTCCCCAATCCTTCTCGGGATTCTGCTGCGAGTGCGCATGCTTGAAGGCGACGCGGTTCGGGTAGGCGCCAGCCCAGGCCAGCCGGTCGGCATCGCTCAAGTCCGGCGCGAAGAGCGCGTTCTTGCCCGCGGCGACTCTTCCCGCGCGCACGCCATTCTGCAGGTTCACGCTGTCGTCCTCGAACACATACAGGCCCGTGCCGGAACCCTTGTCGGCATACGCCACGGCGCAGCCCTTCTTCAGACCCCATTCGCCCGAGCTGCCGATGGCGCCGTAGATGCCGCGCGAACCGCTCGACGTGCCCGTGACGATGCAGGCGCGGTCCGGGTCGAAGCTGGCCGGCACCTGCACCATCAAGGTGACATTCTTCTTGCCCGTGCCATCGTCGGCATAGGCGATGTATTCGCTGCCCGCGACCAGGCCCTCGCCACTGCCCACGTTGCCGGCGGCATCCACGTTCGGTCCGTACAGGGTGCCATAGCCGCTGTTGGCGGCGATGTCGAGCACGGCGCGGTAGTTGGCGTAAATCGCATTGCGGCGCAGTTCGACCGGCGTCGGCTGTTCGGCATTCGCATACAAGGGCGTGGCGCCCGCCAGCCCCGTCTTGCCCAGGCCGGCCGTCAGCAAATCGTTCGTCTTGCCGTCGTAGTCGGCGCGCGCAATCGTCCCCAGGTAGCCGGGCATCTGGTTCAGTTCTTCCGGCGCATGGTTGCTGCCGCAGCCTGCCAATGCCAGCAGGGTGCACAGGCTCATGCCGGTGCCCGCGCGCGTGATCGTCATTTGCATGGTGGTTCTCTCCGTTGAAGTAACAGTGGACGCACAATGAAAAACGCCGGACGATCCGTCCGGCGTTGCTTGAAAATCAGACAGCTGCTTTGGCCGCCCTGCCGCCGAAGCGCGCGATGGCTTCGCCGACGATGCCGCGCCGGAACAGCAGCACGCAGATGACGAAGATCACGCCCGTGACCATGCCCACCGATTCGCCCAGGGTGCCGAACCACTCGATGCCCGTGTGCGTGGCCAGGTAGGTGCCGACATCGCCCAGCTTGTTTTCCAGCGCGATGATCAGCACGGCGCCGAGGATGGGGCCGGACAAGGTACCCATGCCGCCCACCAGGGTCATCAGCACGACCAGGCCCGACATGCCCCAGTACACGTCGGTCAAGGTCTCAAAGCCCAGCACCAGGGTCTTGGTGGCGCCGGCCAGGGCGGCGAGCGAAGCCGACAGGACGATGGCCATCAGCTTGTACTTGTTGACGTCGTAGCCCAGCGAGATGGCGCGCGGTTCGTTTTCCTTGATCGCCTTGAGCACCTGGCCGAACGGCGAATGGATGGTGCGCACGATCAGGGCGAAGCCGGCGACAAAAATGGCCAGCACGACGTAGTACAACACCGTGTCATTGCCCAGGTCTATCGTGCCCAGCAAGGTTCCACGTGGAACACCCTGCAAGCCATCCTCGCCGCCCGTGAACGGCAAACGCAAGGCCAGGAAGTACACCATCTGCGCCAGCGCCAGCGTGATCATCGTAAAGTAGATGCCCTGGCGGCGGATCGCCAGCCCGCCGATCACCAGACCCAGCAAGGCGCCCGTGGCGACGCCGGCCAGCAAGCCCAGTTCCGTCGGCCAGCCCCAGGTGCGCAGCGCGTAGCCGGTGACATAGCCGGCGCCGCCGAAGAAGGCCGCATGGCCGAACGACAGCAAACCGGTGTAGCCGATCAGCAAATTAAAAGCACAGGCAAACAGGGCAAAGCACAGCAACTTCATCAGGAAGACGGGATAGCCGTAAAACGGGGCCGCCAGTGCCAGCAGCAGGGCAATGGCGTAGCCTACATTCTTATTCATCGTGGTAGCTCCAATACATGACTGATGAGGATTACTTTTCTTTGCCGAACAGGCCGGCGGGACGCAGCAGCAGCACGATGACCATCACCACGAACACCACGGTGGCCGAGCCTTCCGGGTAGAACACGCGGGTCAGGCCCTCGATCACGCCCAGGCCCAGGCCCGTCAGGATGGAGCCCATGATGGAACCCATGCCGCCGATCACCACCACGGCAAACACGACGATGATCAGGTTCGAGCCCATCAGTGGCGAGACCTGGATGATCGGGGCGGCCAGCACGCCGGCAAAACCGGCCAGCGCCACGCCGAAGCCGAAGGTCAAGGTCACCATCAGCGGCACGTTGATGCCGAACGCTTCCACCAGTTTCGGGTTTTCCGTGCCGGCCCGCAGGTAGGCCCCTAATTTGGTTTTTTCGATGACGAACCAGGTGGCCAGGCAGACGGAGAGCGAAGCGATGACCACCCAGGCGCGGTAGTTCGGCAAGATCATGAAACCCAGGTCCGTCGCGCCGGCCAGCGCTTCGGGCACGGCATACGGCTGGCCCGAGACGCCATAAAAGGAGCGAAACACGCCTTCCATGATCAGGGTAATGCCAAAGGTCAGCAGCAAGCCATACAGGTGGTCGAGTTTATACAGCCAGCGCAGCATGGTCTTTTCGATCAGGATGCCGACCAGGCCGACGAGGATCGGGGCAATGACCAGCATGGCCCAGTAACTGATGTCGAAATAGCTGAGGCCCATCCAGGCCAGGAAGGCGCCCATCATGTACATGGCGCCGTGCGAGAAATTAATAACGTTGAGCAAGCCGAAGATGACGGCCAGACCGAGGGACAACATGGCATAGAACGAGCCGTTGACAAGACCCAGCAGCAACTGGCTCATCATCGCTTGTATTGGAACGCCGAAAATTTCCATGGCATCACAGTATAAAAAGCACCGCCGGATAGCGGTGTGGTATCAAGGGAAACGCGCCACCGCAAACAAGTGCGGCGGCGCAAGGTGAACCCTGCGGGCGAAGCGTGCAGGACGAACCGCCCGCGCACAAGCGGGCGTTTCGCGGGTGTGGCTACAGCATTACTTCCACAACGAACACTTCGATTCAGCCTTGGTCACATACGCTTGCGCACCGGGCACGGTGGCGACCACCTTGTAGTAATCCCATGGATATTTCGATTCGGACGGTTTTTTGACTTCCATCAGATACATGTCGTGCACCATGCGGCCATCGGGACGCACTTCGCCATTCTGGGTGAACATGTCGTTGATCTTGGTCTTCTTCAGGTACGCCATGACTTTCTCGGTGTCATCCGTGCCGATCGCCTTGACGGCTTTCAGGTAGTTCGCTGCGGCCGAGTAATCGGCTGCCTGCAGCATCGACGGTTCCTTCTTCATCTTGGCGAAATAGCGTTTCGACCAGGCGCGCGTGTCCGCATTCAAGTCCCAGTACCAGCCATCGGTCAGGTACATGCCCTGCGTCAGGTTCAAGCCCAGCGAATGGATGTCGTTGATGAAGATCAACAAGCCGGCCAGTTTCATCGACTTCGTCAGGCCGAACTCGTTGGCCGCCTTGATGCTGTTGATGGCGTCGCCACCGGCATTGGCCAGGCCCAGGATTTGCGGCTTGGCCGCTTGCGCCTGCAGCAGGAAGGACGAGAAATCCGAGGCGCCCAGCGGATGCTTGACGCTGCCCAGCACCTTGCCGCCGGCCGCCTTGACGACTTCGGCCGTGTCCTTTTCCAGCGAGTGGCCAAATGCATAGTCGGCCGTCATGAAATACCAGTTCTTGCCGCCCTGCTTGACGATGGTGCCGCCCGTGCCGCGCGCCAGTGCCACCGTGTCGTAGGCGTAATGCACGGTGTACGGCGTGCACTCTTCATTCGTCAGGCGCGAGGAGCCGGCGCCGATGGCAATAAAAATTTTCTTCTTTTCCGCCGCGACCTTGGCCATGGCCAGGCTGGCGCCGGAATTGGTGCCGCCGATCAGCATGTCGACGCCCTGCTGGTCGAACCATTCGCGCGCCTTCGAGGCGGCGATGTCGGCCTTGTTTTGATGGTCGGCGGAAATGAATTCCACCTTCTTGCCGGCCAGTACCACGCCGGCATCGGCGATCGCCATCTTGATGGCTTCCGCGCCACCGAGGCCGTCGACGTCGGAATACACGCCCGACATGTCGGAAATAAAACCGATCTTGATGGTGTCGCCCGATACCTGGGCATGCGCGGCAGCGGAAAAGCCCAGTGCGCAAAGAGTGGCGGTGGCAATGGCGATAGCGTTACGTTTCATAGTGTCTCCGTTGGGATTATTGTTTGCTATTTAAACGATTGCTCGACGACGATACGGAACTACATGGGCATTACACGCCAAGCAGCTCGGTCAATACCGGCATCTTGGCTTCCAGTTCGGATGCAGCGAAGGTCTCGACGATCTGACCGTGCTCCATCACATAAAACCGGTCCGCCAGCGGCGCGGCAAACCGGAAATTCTGCTCCACCATGACGATGGTGTATCCCTTCGCTTTCAAGGTGGTGATCATGCGCGCCAGGCCCTGCACGATGACGGGCGCCAGGCCTTCGGAAATTTCATCGAGCAGCAGCAGTCGCGCGCCCGTGCGCAGGATGCGCGCCACGGCCAGCATCTGCTGCTCCCCGCCCGACAATCGCGTGCCCTGGCTGTGGCGGCGTTCCTGCAAGTTCGGGAACATGGCGTAGATTTCCTCCACCGACATGCCCTTCTCGCCGCTGGCCAGGGTCGGCGGCAGCAGCAGATTTTCCTCGGTCGACAGCGACGAGAAAATACCGCGCTCTTCAGGACAATACCCGATGCCCAGGTGGGCGATTTTGTGCGTGGCCAAACCTATCGCTTCGGCGCCGTTGACTTTGATGGAACCCGTGCGCGCGCCCGTCAGCCCCATGATGGCGCGCAAGGTGGTCGTGCGGCCGGCGCCGTTACGGCCCAGCAAAGTCACCACCTCGCCCTGCTCCACTTTCAGGTTCACGTCGTGCAGGATGTGCGATTCGCCATACCAGGTGTGCAGTTGCGTAATTTCCAGCGCGGGTGCGCCGCCATTCACTTGTGTCGCCATCAATGCGCCCCTTCCAGTTCGGCGTGGGTGGTGCCCATGTACGCTTCCATCACTTGCGGATTGCGCGACACTTCCGCGTAACTGCCCTCGGCCAGCATGGCGCCGCGCTGCAGGACGGAAATCTTGTCGCAGATGCCGGAAACCACGCTCATATTGTGTTCCACCATCAAAATCGTGCGGCCAGCCGACACTTTCTTGATCAGTTCCGTCACGCGGTGCACGTCTTCGTGGCCCATGCCTTGCGTCGGTTCGTCGAGCAGCATCATTTCCGGTTCCATCGCCAGGGTAGTGGCAATTTCCAGCGCCCGCTTGCGTCCGTAGGGCATGTCGACCGTGATGGTGTCGGCAAACTCCGTCAGGTCGACCTCGGCCAGCAAGGCCATGGCGCGGTCATTGAGCTGGTTCAAGGCGCGTTCGCTTTGCCAGAAGTGGAACGAGGTGCCGAGCTGGCGCTGCAAGCCGATGCGCACATTCTGCAGCACGGAGAGATGCGGGAAGACGGCGGAAATCTGGAAGGAACGGATCACGCCCATGCGCGCGATCTGGGCCGGTTTGGCGGCCGTGATATCTTTCCCATTGAACAGGATCTGTCCGGATGTGGGGACCAGGAATTTGGTGAGCAAGTTGAAACACGTGGTCTTGCCGGCGCCGTTAGGACCGATCAAGGCGTGGATATGGCCCCGCTCTACCTTCAGGTTCACTTCGCTCACGGCGGTGAAACCCTTGAATTCCTTGGTCAAATTTCTTGTTTCCAAGATTACGTTTGACATCGTGTCTCCTAGTTGTACTTTTTGTACTACTTAGTCATTTTTATAATACACAACTTAAATTTAACGCACAATACAGTATAACTACGGGGATTTTTCGCCAGTCCGAATGGCGCAAACTCGCACGCTTGCCCGGCTATTTCCAGGCCGCGTGTATCATTTGCGCCGCTTTTTCCGCGATCATCACGGTGGGCGAGTTCGTATTACCAGAAGTAATGTACGGCATGATCGACGCATCGACGACGCGCAAACCAGCCACGCCGATCACGCGCAGCTGGCTGTCGACCACGCTCGACGCATCGCTGGCCAGGCCCATGCGGCAGGTGCCCACGGGGTGAAAGATGGTGGTGCCGATCTGGCTGGCCGCCTGCGCCAGCTCTTCCTGGCTCTGGAATTGCACGCCAGGCTTGTATTCCTGCGGCGCAAATTTTTTCAGGGCCGGCGCGGCGGCGATGGCCCGCGTCAGGCGCAAGGCGTCGGCCGCCACGGCGCGGTCCTGTTCGGTACTCAGGTAATTGGGCACGATCTTCGGCGCCGCATAACTGTCGGCCGACGCGATCTGCACATGGCCGCGCGACGTGGGGCGCAGATTGCAGACGCTGGCCGTAAACGCGGGAAACGCGTGCAAGGGCTCGCCGAATTTGTCCAAGGACAAGGGCTGCACGTGATATTGCAGGTTTGGCGTGGCTTGCTGCGGGTCGGACTTGGCAAACGCCCCCAGCTGAGACGGCGCCATCGACATGGGCCCGCTCTGGAATAGCGCATATTGCAAGCCGATCTGCATTTTTCCCACGATATTGCTGGCCATCACGTTCAAGGTCTTGACGCCCTGGACTTTAAAGACCATGCGCAGCTGCAGGTGGTCCTGCAAATTGCCGCCCACGCCTGCCGAGTCCAGCACGGGCGTGATACCGTGTTCGCGCAGCAAGGCGGCCGGGCCGATGCCGGACAATTGCAGCAATTGGGGTGAACCGATGGCGCCCGCCGTCAATAAAGTTTCACGCCGAGCCGTCGCCTGCCACTGCGTGCCGCCGCCCGTCAACACGATGCCCGTGCAGCGCGGCCCCGTTTCCGTCGTTTCCAGTAATAAGCGTTCCACGTGGCAACCCGTCATGATGGTCAGATTCGGGCGCCGCGATGCCGGTTTCAAAAACGCTTTCGAGGTATTCCAGCGGATGCCGCGGCGCTGGTTGACGTCGAAATACGCGCTGCCGCTATTATCTCCGCCATTGAAATCGCTGGTTTTCGGGATGCCGACCTGCTGCGCCGCATCGCGGAAAGCATTCAAAATATCCCACGACAGCCGCTGTTTTTCCACGCGCCATTCGCCGCCCGCGCCATGGTTTTCCGAGGCGCCGCCGTAATAATCCTCGCTTTGTTTAAATAGCGGCAAGACTTTGTCCCAGCGCCAGGAAGCGTCATCCGTCAGGTCGGCCCAGTGATCGTAATCGCCGGCCTGGCCGCGCATATAGATCATGCCGTTGATGGACGAGCTGCCGCCCAGCACTTTGCCGCGCGGATACATCAGGCTGCGTCCGCCCAGGCCCGCGTCCGCCTGCGTGGAATACAGCCAGTCCGTGCGGGGATTGCCGATGCAATGCAGATAGCCGACGGGGATGTGGATCCACACATAATCGTCCTTGCCGCCCGCTTCCACGAGCAAAACACTGGCATCCTTGTCGCTCGTAAGCCGGTTGGCCAGCACGCAACCTGCCGTGCCGCCGCCCACGATGATGTAGTCGTATTCGCCTGCCGATTCCAATGAAGCTCCTTTCGGTATGCCATCAAGCTGTCGCGCGGCGTGTCTCCCCGCCCCGTTCCGCTACCAGAGTCTGTCTTTCTTCGTGCATGCATGGCTGCTGAGCCGTATTGAGATTACCACCAGTGCCGGGCCAGGGCGACATTAATCGTGGCAAGCGATAGGAAAAAACGTCAAGGCAAGCCCAAAAAACCGGGCAAAACAGGGGCTCCGAGCTGTGGATAACCGTATGGATATCCACAGGTACGATATGTGAGTAAACGAAATTTTTTTTGGATGACTTTTTTTTATCCCAAAACCATCCCGGGCAGATACAACGCTTACTCAGCGCTTATCCGCACGCCAAGCGATTGTTTACAAGGATAAATCGGGACTTATCCACAGAAGATGCCGCCGTTAACTACTATTACTATTCTTGTATACGAACTTGTTAAGGTAAACCCGACAACGCGCGCTTTGCCTGCCCTTCGCCTTCGGGAAGGTTCGCAAGCCTGTCTTCAAAAAAAACCGCCGAACTGCTTTGGCTGACAAAAAAAAATCCAGCCAACAACTGAGCAACGAAAACCGGCGCGGCCGGCATCACGCGCACAGCACTGCCAAACCGTTTTGCAAAATAGAAACGTCAACCGGCTTGAGCAGGCACAGTGCCAGCAAGCCATTCAGTGTCGAAAAGAGGGGGTATTTGAAGCGATTGTGGATAAGTCACTTGATATCCACAGGATGACTTGTGAGTAAACACGAAGTTATGCGCAGGTCCGCATTTTATACAATTTTGCTCCTCGCGTGATACAGCGATTATTCACGCTTTATTTTGCACGTAAACGGTTGATCCTGTTGAAAAAAAGTGACTTATCCACAGAAAAAAACGCGTTTACTATTACTACTATTTTTATATATAGATCTATTGTAAACCGACAAAAAAAGCGGAAGTCCGAGGATATTTCCAAAAAGCATGCAAAAAGCATCAAAAAAAAAAAGCCAACGGCGACAGCCCGACCCACTGCCAAACCGTCTACCAGGAATCACCTGGACGCCAATGTTCGCGAAAGAACAGCGTTCGTGATCGCTCAACATGCATTGCCAGACAGGGATCCATACACGCAAATCCCGTCAAACATGTCACTGCAGCAAGAAAAAACGCGATTTTTGCTTGGTGATGTGGATAAGTGCCTGCATATCCACAGGATGAGATGTGGGAAAAGTCGATCTTTGTCCACAAGCCAATTTTTATCCCAAACAAGTCCTCCGTAGATACAATGCTTGTGCGCCTACTTTTTTGTGCGCTAAGTCGATGATTTTTAGACGGTATACCGACTTATCCACAAAAAAATGGCCGTTTACTATCACTACTATTTTTATGTATACATCTTTATTTAAAACACAGAGACAAACGCACACGGTGGAAAAGTCGCCTGAACGGCTGTTTTCACCCTGTAAACCGTTTTGCAATGCAAAAAACCTGTAAAAACAGCATGAATTCACACAAAAAAATGCGTTTAGGCATCATCAGTGCCTTGCACGAAGAACAGCAGGGGCTGGTAGAAGCCATGCAAGGCCCCCAGAGGCGTTCGCACGGCATGCGCGACTACACCCTGGGAACCCTGTGGAATATCGACGCTGTGTGCGTCCTGTCGCGTCTGGGCAAGGTTGCCGCTGCCATGACAGCTTCTATCCTTGTGGAAAAGTACGGAGTTACCCACATCGTCTTCACCGGCGTGGCCGGCAGCGGGGATAAACACGTGAAAGTCGGCGATATCGTCGTGGCGGAATCGTTGCTGCAACACGATATGGACGCCCGCCCTCTGTTTCCCCGCTTCGAAGTGCCGCTGACGGGCTTGCAGCGCTTCGCCACGGATCTGGAACTGAGCACGCAACTGGCTGGCGCCGCGGAAGATTTCCTGCGCGACGATGTTTCCAGCGTGCTCAAGGCGGCCGATATCGTGGAATTCGGCTTGCAGCACGCGCAGGTGCACCGCGGCCTGATCGCCAGCGGCGACCAGTTCATCAGCAGCGCCGCGCATATCAAGCAGCTGAAAGCGGATATCCCGGACTTGCTGGCCGTCGAAATGGAAGGCGCCGCCGTGGCGCAAGTGTGTTTTGAACTCGGTGTACCGTTTACGGTCATGCGCACCATTTCCGACAACGCGAATGAGGAGGCCGCCGTCGACTTCATGCGTTTCGTGCAATCCGTCGCCTCGCCGTATGCGTTGACGGTGATCCAGCAATTGTGCCAGCGCCTGGCCGGCTGATTTTTCAGCTAGCGTGCATAAAAAAAGGGCAGAACCACTGGTTCTGCCCTTCCTTGTTAACTACCTGATTAAAATTTAGACACTTAACATCATTAAACTGGCGTTACCACCCGCCGCCGTCGTATTCACGCACAGCGCCCGCTCAGCGACGAGGCGCCACAGGGGGATGGCACCGTCCTGCGTGGTGGCGATGGTGCCCACCAGGGCCCCTTCCCGCGCCGCCAGCAGCGGTTTGAGCTGGCCATCGAGACTCGGCTCGATCATGGCGATCTGGAAATCCTGCTTGACCGACTCCAGGCTGCTGACGATCTGGATGCGGTCTTTCAGCGCCGCCGGCAAGTCGGCCGGGATCAACTCCGGCGCTTGCGCCAACACCAGAGCCTGGTTGCCCGTCGCCAGTACGGCTGCCAGCTGGTTCATCAAGGTGCCGGAGGTGGCTGCCGCGCACAGAATCGTGCCCCGTGCGGCAAAGCTCAGGGTGTTGCGCTCGCCCGTCGGGCCTGGCAAGACGGTGGTGCTGCCCAGCAAGGTGGTGCGCGCGTATTCCTGCGCCAGTTGCTCGACCTTGTCGTGGCCATGCATCTTGGCCCACACGGTCAGCGCATCGAGCGCGGGCGGCGCCTGGCGCTGGTGCTGCGCGCTGGCCGGCGCATTGCGCTGCAGGCGTTTCAGATACAGGGGCCCGCCCGCCTTCGGACCGGTGCCCGATTTGCCTTCGCCGCCGAACGGCTGCACGCCGACGACGGCGCCGACGATGTTGCGGTTGACATAAATATTGCCCACGTGCGCGCGCTGGGTGATGAAATCGATGGTTTCATCGATGCGCGTATGGATGCCCAGGGTCAAGCCGTAACCGCTGTCGTTGATCGATTGCACCAGTTGCGGCAGTTCGGCCCGCTTGTAGCGGATCACGTGCAGCACGGGGCCGAAGACTTCCTGCGTCAATTGCGCCAGCGACTTGATTTCCAGCACGGTCGGGGCGACGAACGTGCCTTTGACGGTCGGCAAATCGAGCGAATAATGGTCGATGGCCATGGTTTTCATCTTGTTGATGTGGGCCAGCAAGTTACTTTGCGCTTCCGCATCGATGACGGGACCGATATCGGTGGCCAGGCGGTCAGGATTGCCAACGCGCAATTCCTGCATGGCGCCTTTCAGCATGTGGATAGTCTTGTCGGCGATTTCCGCTTGCAGGAACAGCACGCGCAAGGCCGAGCAGCGCTGGCCGGCGCTGTCGAAAGCGGACGACATCACGTCCTGCACCACTTGCTCCGGCAAGGCGGACGAATCGACGATCAGGGCATTCTGGCCGCCCGTTTCGGCGATCAGGGGAAGGTCGATGCCTTCGGCCACGGCGCGCGCGGCCAGGTTGCGGTTGATCAATTGCGCCACTTCCGTCGAACCCGTGAAAATCACGCCTTTGACGCGCGCGTCATTGCACAGGCCGGCGCCGACGACTTCTCCGCTGCCGGGCAAGAATTGCAGCGCGCCGCGCGGCACGCCCGCCGCGTGCAGCAATTGCACGGCGCGGTGGGCGATCAGCGGCGTTTGCTCGGCCGGCTTGGCCAGCACCACGTTGCCGGCGGCCAGGGCGGCGGCCAGTTGGCCCGTAAAGATGGCCAGCGGGAAATTCCATGGGCTGATGCAGGTGACGGGACCGAGCGCCAGGGTGTTCGGCGCGTGTTCCACCTGCGCCGCGTAGTAGCGCAGGAAGTCGACGGCTTCGCGGATTTCCGCAATGGCGTTCGGCAGCGACTTGCCCGCTTCGCGCACGGCCAGGGCCATCAGCTCGATATGATGCTCTTCGAACAGGTCGGCCGCGCGTTGCAACGCTTGCGCGCGCAGCGATGGTTCCGTGGTTTGCCAATCCATGGCATACGCGCTGGCGCTGGCCAGCGCCGTTTCCACGTCGGCCGGACCGGCTTCCATGACCTTGCCCACGACATCGTCGTGCTGGGCCGGGTTGTGCAGCATGTGCGTGGGGCCGTTCAGGCTGACGGCGCCATCGATCAGCGGCGCTGCCTGCCATTGTTGCTGCTGGGCCAGGCCGGTGGCCAGGGTGCGCAAGGTGTCTTCATTCGACAGGTCCAGACCGGCCGAGTTCCTGCGCTCGCTGCCAAACATGTCCAGCGGCAACGGAATCGACGGGTGCGGCAAGCCGCCCTGCAGGCGTGCCTGCTCGAGGGGATCGCGGATCAGGCTATCGATGGCCACGCTTTCGTCGACGATCTGGTTGACGAACGACGAGTTGGCGCCGTTTTCCAGCAGGCGGCGCACCAGGTAGGCCAGCAGGGTTTCATGCGAGCCGACGGGCGCGTAGATACGGCACGGCTTGTCGAGGTTGTCGGGGCCGACGACCTGGTCGTACAGGGTCTCGCCCATGCCGTGCAGGCACTGGAATTCGTAGTCGGTGATGCCGTCGCGTTTCGCCCAGGTGTAGATGGTCGACAGGGTTTGCGCGTTGTGCGTGGCAAATTGCGGGTAGATCAGGCTGCTCGCGGCCAGCAGTTTTTGCGCACACACGAGGTAAGACACGTCCGTGTAGACCTTGCGCGTGTAGACGGGATAGCCTTCCTGGCCATCGACTTGCGCGCGTTTGACTTCCGCATCCCAATACGCGCCCTTCACCAGGCGCACCATGAACTTGCGGCCGCTGCGGCGCGCCAGGTCGATCAGGTAATCGATGGCAAACGGGCAGCGCTTCTGATACGCCTGCACCACGTAGCCGATGCCGTCGAAGCCGGCCAGGTCCGCATCGAAAGCCAGCGCTTCCATCAGGTCGAGCGACAGTTCCAGGCGGTCCGTTTCTTCCGCATCGATGTTGAAGCCGATGTTGTACTGTTTTGCCAGCAACAGCAGCGCTTTGACCTTTGGCAACAATTCTTCCATGACGCGGGCGCGCTGGGCGCGGCTGTAGCGCGCGTGCAGGGCCGACAGTTTCACGGAAATGCCGGGGCCGTTGCGGATGCCGCGCCCGTTCGAGGCCTTGCCGATGGCGTGGATCGCCGTTTCGTACGAGGCGTAGTAATTGGCCGCGTCGGCTTGCGTCAGGGCCGCCTCGCCCAGCATGTCGTACGAGTAGCGGTAGCCGCGGGTTTCATTCTCGCGGCTGTTTTTCAGCGCTTCTTCGATGGTCTGGCCCGTCACGAACTGGTTGCCCAGCATGCGCATGGCCAGGTCGACGCCCTTGCGGATCAGCGGTTCGCCGCCTTTGGCGATGAGCTTGGTCATCGCTGAACCGAGGCCCGATTCGCTGCTGGTACTGACCAGTTTGCCCGTAATCAGCAAACCCCAGGTGGCCGCGTTGACGAACAGCGACGGCGATTCACCCAGGTGTTTCTTCCAGTCGCCCTTGCTGATTTTGTCGGCGATCAGACGGTCGGCCGTTTGACTGTCGGGTATACGCAACAGCGCTTCAGCCAGACACATCAATGCAACACCCTCTTCCGACGATAGCGAGAACTCGTGCATCAGTGCATCGACGCCGGACGCGCGTGTGCGTTTTTGGCGCACGTTCGACACCAGGCGGTGCGCCAGCGCTTGTCCTTCGGCCGTCGTTTCGGTGCTGCTGGGGCGTACCTGTTGCAACAGCCACTGCACGGCGGAAACCTCGTCGCGCCTATAGGCGGCAGTGATGGCGGCGCGTTGGGGTGTCGCTTCGGGCAGGATTTCTGCCTGGAACGCAGCAAAAGGAATCGGGGTAAAAGCCGAGGGGCCTGCAGGGTGCATAAGTGCTCTTTACAAGGAAAAAGGGGACGAAAACTGACGTAATTCTTGCTCTTTTTTGGTGCAAAAAAATACAGAAAGTCGGACGTTAAGATGATTCGATTGTAAAGGGGATTCTTATGGATTAATTCTGGTAATACAGGGGACTAGCAATAGATAGTTTTTGATGCGACAATTTAACCAAATAATATTAATTTGGGGGTGATGGTAATGCTGGACAAGATCAGTAAGAAAATCTTGATGGAATTGCAGAGCGATGGACGCATCAGCAATGTGGAGCTGGCCGCGCGCGTGAACCTGTCGCCGGCCGCCTGCCTGGAGCGCGTGCGCAAGTTGCACGAATCCGGTTACATCATGGGCTATACGGCCCAGTTGAACCCGCAGCTGCTCGACGTGTCGCTGCTGGTGTTCATCGAAGTGGTGCTCGATCGCACGACACCGGAAGTGTTCGACGCCTTCAAGCATAGCGTACAAATCATTCCAGAGGTACTGGAATGTCATATGGTCGCTGGCGGTTTCGATTACCTGGTCAAGGCGCGCGTCAAGGACATGGCTGCCTACCGCGAATTCCTGGGCAAGACGCTGTTGCAGAAAGGTGTGCGGGAAACCCACACTTATGCCGTCATGGAAGAGGTCAAAAACACCACCAAATTGCCGATTAAGTGACCTCGGTGTAGCCGCCCCACTTTTCTGATTGAGCTATCGGAACAAATGTTGTAGGGTAGAACTACAATTCTGCTATCCGGTAGCCGCCTGAAACGCCGCGCAGACGGTAACTTCAGGGTGCACAGTGGGCAATCGTGCCCATCCGCATACGGTTACAGCACGTCCCCTCGGCGGGGACGTGACGGGTTCGCGCAGCGGGGGACAAATGAAGCAGTTGCAGCATCAGCTGGTGCGTTTCTTTGTATTCACGATCCTGGCCATGGCCGTCGCCTGTTGCCTGGCCTATCTGCTGCTGCTGTCGGGCGGCGACCATCCGTATCTGATTGCCTGCGTGGCGGCCGCCATCGGCGCCGCGCTGCTGGCGTTTGCCGGCCGTCCGCGCGGCGAGCCGGGCTTGCACCAGTTTGCCGACACGGTGGGCAACGCCATCGATGCCATCATGATCGGCGCGGCGGAAACCTCGTATTTTGTCGATTCCGTCAAACAGAAGGTGGAACTCGACGTGCGCACGGCCAGCGACATCGCCGACAGTTCCGGACAGAACGCCGCGATGACGGAAAAGATCGCCGCCAATGCGGAACGGGCCGCCAAGGTGGCCGCCGGCGTGCGCGTGGAAAGCGTGGCGGCGCGCGCCGAAGTGGACCAGGGCTTGCGCCGCATCAATAGCGCGCGCGAGGAAGCGCAAGGCGCGTCCAGCAACATGCTGAGCCTGCAGGAAAAATCCAAACGCATCACGGGCTTTACGGAAGCCATTTCCGATATTTCCGCGCGTACCAATTTGCTGGCGCTGAACGCCGCCATCGAAGCGGCGCGCGCCGGCGAACACGGGCGCGGTTTTGCCGTGGTGGCCGGGGAAGTGCGGCAATTGGCGCAGCGCACCAAGGAAGCCTCCGATGAAATCAGCGTGATGGTGCGCGAAATCAATGAACAGGCGGAAAAAGCCGCGCGCGGCATGAGTTCGCTCGCGGCCGGTGTCACGGAAGCGGCGCGCAATGTGGAAAGCGTGCATGCCTCACTCAGCCATATCGAGCAGTCATCGGGCGAGTCCGAGGACGAGATCGGGCAGATCGCCCGCGCCTCGCGCGAACACGTCGATACGACGCAGCTGATCGCCGATGCCATCCTGCAAATCCGCGACAGCATGCTGTCGACGAATGCCGAATTGCCGCGCGCCACGCAGTCGGCCATGGCCCTGGCCGAGCGGGCCGAAGCGATCGCCGGCGCCCTGGGCGAATCGAGCGTGGCCACGCCGCACGACGAGATCCGCGAGGCGGCCCAGCGCGCCGCGCGCGAGGTGGGCAAATTGTTCGAGCAAGCGATCGCGTCGGGCCGCATCACGCGCGAAGCCCTGTTCGACCGGCACTACCGGCCCATCCCGAATACCAATCCGCCCAAGCACAACACGAAGTTCGATGCATTTACGGACAAGGTGCTGCCGGACCTGCAGGAAGGCGTGCTGGCGGCATTGCCCCACCTGGCGTATGCGGGCGCCGTCGACAACAATGGATATTTTCCAACGCACAACAAGAAGTTTTCCCAGCCGCTGACGGGAGATTACGCCACCGATATGGTGAATAACCGCACCAAGCGCATCTTCAGCGACCGTACGGGCAAGCGCTGCGGCAGCAACACCAAGCCCTTCCTGTTGCAAACCTATAAACGCGATACGGGCGAAGTCATGCACGATTTATCCGTGCCCATCCACGTCGAGGGCAAGCACTGGGGCGGTTTTAGAATTGGTTATCGCTCCAGCAGCCATGCATGAAAAAAAAAACGCCTGATGATTCATCAGGCGTTTTTTTTCTGGTGCTGGCAGATCATTTATTCAATATGCGGTTTCGGCGCCACGCCGCCGCCGGCCGCCGTGGCCGTCCGTAACGTGGGCGTGTTCATGCTTTCCAGGTGGTTGCGCAGCCACTTGTGGGCGGGGCTGCGGGCGTCGCGCTCGTGCCACAGCATGTCCAGGTGGACGGCCGGCAAGGTCAAGGGCAAATCCTTGTACAGCAGGGATTCCGTCATGCCCGTCGAGGCGATCAGATGGCGCGGCAAGACGGTGATCAGGTCGGAATTGGCGACGACTCTGCCGGCCGTGAAGAACTGGTTGACCGTCAGCAAGATGCGCCGCTCGCGGTGGATCTGCGACAGCGCTTCGTCGATCAAGCCATGCGCGCGGCCGGAAAAGCTCACCAATAAATGGTTCGCCGCGCAATAGTTATCAAGGGTCAATTCCTTGTCGGCCAGCGGATGGCCGCGCCGCATCACGCATACATATTTGCCGGAATACAGGCGCTCGTGGCGGATGGGCGAACCCGTTTCGCTCGACAATTGCGCCGCCACGCCGGGAAAGAAGCCCACGGCCAGGTCGATGTCGCCGCGCAGCAGCATCGGACGTGGCTCGCGCGTGGTCAGCGGCATCATGCGCACGTTGACGCCCGGCGCTTCCCGTTCGATCGAGCGCATCAGGGAGGGCAGCCAGAAGGCGGCCGTCGCATCGGCCATGGCCATGCGGAAGGTGGCATGCGTTTTCGACACGTCGAAGGTTTCCGGCGTGACGGCCGCTTCCAGGCTGGCCAGGGCCGAGCGCACGGACGGCCACAGCGCTTCGGCGCGGGGCGTGGGTTTCACGCCATATGCCGTGCGGATCAGCAATTCGTCACCGAGGCTTTCGCGCAGGCGTTTGATGGCGTTCGATACCGCCGGCTGCGTCATCGCCAGGTGGCCCGCTGCGCGCGTCAGGTTTTGTTCCGTCATGACGGCGTCGAAAACACGCAGCAAGTTCAGATCCAGCGTCAGAAAACTCATGGAAAGCCCAAGATAAAAGTTGAATTCAGATATTTAGTTAAGAGTGTAAACCGCGCCGGGCACGAATATTTTCACTCGTAAAAAAATATTACAGTTTTCCATTCACGATTCATATAATTGGTATCAAGAAATGGAATTAGATTTATATGTTGCACTGCACTATAGTACTGGCAAATTCTATAATGCACTGGAACAGTATGTCTACCTTCGCCTCCGCCCTGTACGCAGTATCCGCACCCGTGCTGGAGATTTCCCTGCTGAACGCCCTGCAACTCGTGCTGGTGATCGTCGCCGTGGGCGCGTTTGCCCTGCTGTTCAAGCCATTGCTGGTGGGCATCGCCCGCGCCATGGTGCTGGTGGTGCGTCCCAAGCTGAGCCGCGAAGAGCGTTTGGCGCGCCAGCAGATGCGTGAAGCGCAAGCCTTGCAACGCACTCTGGGCAAGATGGACGGCGTGTCGCCAAGCAATGCCGCCGAATTGCGCGCCCTGTCGACGCGTGCCTGAGCGAGCAACTGTTGCAAAATGACAAGCCGGCCTGCGCCGGCTTTTTTTACGCCTGCCGCCAGCCGATTACGCCATATCGCCCAGCAAATGCGCGCGCAATAGCGTGTCGGCCGGATGGGCGCCGATCCAGATTTTCAGCAGTGCATTATAAAAAGCCAGGTCCGGCACCGTGTCGCCCACCTGTTTGCCGTTCAGCTTGCACAAGGTGCCCTCTTCCGGCAGCCAGTCCACGGTGAGAATGTCGCCCTTCTTCAGGCCGGGCACCATGGCGAACATGGCGCCGAATTGCATCGTTTGGCTCAGCAGGCGCGTGCGGTCGGCCTGGTCGGAACTGCGCTTCAAGCCCTGCATGAACGCCTGTCCCAGCTCGTCGGAGGTGATATTGCGCAGCATGACGATTTCCAGACGGCGCGGCCCGGGCAGCGCCAGGATATCTTCCAGCTGGGTTTTCTTTTCCGGCAGGTACAGCGCGATCGTGTAGACCTTGAAGATGACCTTGTAGCGCACGCCGGCACCGTTGAGTTTCAACTCGCGGCTGGCCAGCTGCACCGTGTCGTCCAGCTTGACGCCGCCCACCTCGACGGCCAGCGCCGCTTGTGCCAGGGCGGCGCACAGGCAGGCACAAGCCAGGGAGCGGCCGAAACGGGATGTGCTTATTTGCATCTTCTGCCTCCGTGGAGAAACATGGGCTGTGGATAAGTCCGCACAAGCACACAGTGTAGAACAGTTGGCAGAAGCTGGCGCCACGCAGACGTGGCCCGGAAGTGGCGCGGAAGAAAAGCTTAAGTCTTGGCGGGAAGTTCCGCCTGCAGGCGTTCGTACTTGGCCATCAATTGCTCCGGGCTTTCGCGCCAGGCGGGATTGAAGGGGATGCAGCTGACGGGGCACACTTGCTGGCATTGCGGCTCGTCAAAGTGGCCCACGCATTCGGTGCACTTGTTGGGATCGATTTCGTAGATTTCCGCGCCCATGTAGATCGCGTCATTCGGGCACTCGGGCTCGCAAATGTCGCAATTGATGCATTCGTCGGTGATCAGTAATGCCATGATTTCACTCTTACTTATTGCGATGAGGCAGCGTTGGCGGCAATCTTGTTTTGCAGCCAGCGGTTCACCGAGGGGAAGACAAACTTGGAGACGTCGCCGCCCAGCGCCGCGATTTCGCGCACGATGGTGCCCGAAATGAATTGGTACTGGTCGGATGGCGTCAGGAACATGGTTTCGACATCGGGCAGCAGGTAGCGGTTCATGCCCGCCATCTGGAATTCGTATTCGAAGTCGGAAACGGCGCGCAAGCCGCGCACGATGACGCGCGCCTCGTGCTTGCGCACGAAATCCTTGAGCAGGCCGGAAAAGCTTTCCACTTGCACGTTCGGATAGTGGCCGAGCACTTCGTTGGCGATTTCCAGGCGTTCGTCGAGCGAGAAAAACGGTTGCTTGTTCTTGCTGTCGGCCACACCGACGATCAGCTTGTCAAACAGGCCCGATGCGCGGCGCACCAAATCTTCATGACCGCGCGTGAGCGGATCGAATGTTCCTGGATAAACGGCTACAACCATTGCGGCTCCCTGATGATGCACCAATATAGACGCGCATTATGCCTGAAATTGGTGACCACCTTGGTGCCGCGCCTCGGGCCAGGGAGATTTTTTGCCTCATTTATAGGCAGATTCAGGCAGTTGCCGGCACTTTGTTGTAAGTTAGCAAATGATAATAAACGGTGCCCGCCTTGTCGGCGCGGATGACTTCCCATGGCGCCATCCACTCGGGCTTTTCCAGTGCGCTGGTTTCATCGAAGACCAGCGGCAAGCCCGATTCCGCATACACCATGCCGCCTTCCTTGAGCAGGTTGGCGCACAGCGGCAATACTTTCGCCAGGAAATCCTGCTGGTAGGGCGGATCGAGGAAGATCAGGTCGTAACGCTGGCCGCGCGCTGCCAGCCCTTGCGCCGTCAGCAGGGCGTCGCCGCGCAGCAGTTGCACATTGTCGGCGCGCAATTTTGTTTTGTTTTCTTCCAGCTGGCGGATCACGGGCGTGTGCGTATCGACCATGGTGACGGACGCCGCGCCACGGCTGGCCGCTTCGAAGCCCAGCGCGCCGCTGCCGGCGAACAGGTCCAGCACCTGGGCGTTGGCCCAGTCGCCGTCGCGCAAGTGATTGATCCAGTTAAAGACGGTTTCGCGCACGCGGTCCGGCGTCGGGCGCAAGCCCAGTGCCTGCAAAACAGGCAGCACGGAGCGTTTCCACTGGCCGCCGATGATGCGCACCTGGTTCGGTGGCGGCGCGTGGTGGACGGGGACTTTGGCGGGTTTTTTAATTTTCTTTTGCATGGGTATTTCTTCAATTCGGTGGCGGCCACTATAGCATATGGCCCCCTCCCCCCCTGCTGGCGCTGCCTGGCTATTTGGCTTGCGTGGCCAGGGAATTGAAATCGTCGATCCAGCCCTGCATGCGCTTGACGGCGTGGGCCTTTTGCGCCGGAGTGGCGATCTTGATCACCGTCAAGACCATCTGCGCCGTGCTGCTTTCGTAGGCATCAAAAAAGGCCTTGCGCTCGGAATGTTCGAGGCGCTCGAAACTGTCCTTGATCAGGGTGTTGATCAGGGTCACGCTGGCGTCCTTGCCGAGCTTTTCCTGATGGACTTTCTTGACCAGGTTCAAAACGTTCTGCTGGCGCCGCATGCGTTCGTCGAGCCAGATCTCATTGTTCAGCGGACGCGCGTCGGACGCCTTGCGGATGAGGGCTTCCTGCTCGCTGCTGAAGCTGCCGAACCACAGTTCGAATTGCTCCATGGCTTTCTTGTAGCGCAGTTTCTGGCGTTTCTCCTGGTCTCCGCTCAGGTATTTCTTGCGATAATCATCATTGTTCGATTTAAACTTCTTTTCCATCTGCGCAATTTGCTCGGGCTTGAGCGAACGGGCCAGGTCGGCCAGCTCCGGCGCCGCCTTCAGCAGCAGTGCCTGGGTGCGCTGCTTGATTTCGCCGTAGTCGGCCATCAGGTCCGCCTGCGTGATATTGCCCTGTAACTGTTTCTGGCCCGTGCGCAGGATATCCACGTAATCCTTCAACTGCGTCTTGCGGTGCCAGTCGAACAGCTTGTCGATATCCTCGCGTACCCAGCCCTTCTGGTCGCGGTCCAGGTCGACATACGCGTTCAGCCACCAGTACAGCACGGTATCGCCATTGTTGTAGGCCAGGCGCAAGCCGCTGCAGCCGGCCATGACGACCAGCATGAGGGCCAGCACGGCATAAGTAAACCGCTGGAAGGGCGTGGAAGACGGGGCCTGCGTGTTAAACTTTTTCATATTCTTAACTTATAAAAATTACGGTCTATGAACGTTGTCATTCTCGCCGCCGGTATGGGGAAACGCATGCAGTCGGCGCTGCCAAAAGTACTGCACCCGCTGGCTGGCAAGCCGCTGCTGTCGCATGTGATCGATACGGCGCGCAGTCTGGCGCCGTCCCGATTATGCGTGATTTACGGGCATGGGGGCGCTGCGGTGCTGAAGTTGCTTGACGGCTACAAGACCAGCCAAGGCCTGGCGGTCGACGCCGCCGAGCAAACGCAGCAGCTTGGCACCGGCCATGCGGTGCAGCAAGCCGTGGCTTTGCTCGATGACAGCGTACCGACCCTGATCCTGTACGGCGACGTGCCGCTGACCAGCGCCGCTTCCCTGCAGCAGCTGGTGCAGGCGGCCGGCAAGGACAAGCTGGCTATTTTGACCGTGGAACAGGACGATCCCTTCGGCCTGGGCCGCATCGTGCGCGAGCATGGCGCCATCGTGCGCATCGTCGAGGAAAAGGATGCCACGCCAGAAGAGCGCGCCATCCGCGAAATCAACAGCGGCATCATGGTCGCGCCCACCGTGCCCCTGAAGCAATGGCTGTCGTCCCTGTCGAACAATAATGCCCAAGGGGAATATTATCTGACCGATATCGTTGCCCAGGCCGTCGCCGATGGCGTGGCCGTCACCTCGGCCCACCCGGCTGCCGTGTGGGAAGTGGCGGGCGTCAACAGCAAGGTGCAGCTGGCCCAGCTGGAGCGCATCCACCAGAACAATATCGCGCAAGCCTTGCTGGAACGGGGCGTGACCCTGCTCGATCCCGCCCGCATCGACGTGCGCGGCGAACTCATTTGCGGCCGCGACGTCACCATCGACGTCGGCTGCGTGTTTGAAGGCCGCGTGGAACTGGGCGACGGCGTGCGCGTGGGCGCCAACAACGTCATCATCAATGCCACCGTGGCCGCCGGCGCGCACATCAAGCCCTTCTGCCATATCGAGGATGCCGTCGTCGGCGCCGCTTCCATCATCGGCCCCTACGCGCGCCTGCGCCCGGGCACGGTCCTGGCGGAAGACGTGCATGTGGGTAACTTCGTCGAAGTGAAAAACAGCCAGATCGCCGCCCACAGCAAGGCCAACCACCTGGCCTACATCGGCGACGCCACCATCGGTTCGAAGGTCAACATCGGCGCCGGCACGATCACCTGCAACTACGATGGCGTGAACAAGTTCCGCACGGTGATTGAAGACGACGCTTTTATTGGCAGCGACAGCCAGCTGATCGCCCCAGTCACGGTCGGCAAGGGCGCCACCCTGGGCGCCGGCACGACCTTGTCGAAAGATGCGCCGGCCGGCAAGCTGACGGTCTCGCGCGCGCGGCAGGTGACCATCGACGGCTGGACGCGTCCCGTCAAGATCAAGAAGTAAGGCTGGCGTCGGCGCTGGCACACGGGCAGGCCTTGCGGCCTGCCTTTTTTATTTGTGGATAACTATGTGGGTAAGCCCATCAGCAAGTATGGGATAAGCATGTGGGCAAGCCTGCGTACAAGCTGTGCGCAAGATGGGTGGCTTCGCCTGTCATGCGCCTGTCCTCCCCCTCCCCTCCGATTTTCGTCATTTTGCGGTCGTGTAAGCCGGTTTACCCGTTAATTGTGGATAAGTCTGTGCGTAAGCCTGCGGATAAGCACTGCATAGCCTTTGCATAAGTGGGGATAAGCAGTCGTGCCTGTCATCGGCCTGAGCTTGCTCTGTGGGTAAGGTTGTGGAAAAGCCGTGCATAGGCGGTGGAAAGCTGGTGGGTAAGTATTGCGTTGGATCAAGCAACAGCCGGAAGCCAGGCTTCCGGCTGTTGCTGCCGCATCAGAAACGGCGATTCAGCTCGACCCACAGGCGGGCGGAGTTGCGCGAAGCCAGCAGGACCGGCGTGCCGCCGATGGGCTTGGCGACATACGCGCGGGCATTCCACTGCTGTCCGTCCGCCCAGTTCACGCCCAGCCCGGCGCCGTGCAGGCGCGCGCTGTTCGGGCCTGCCGACCAGCGCTGCTGGTTGACCGTCACGCGCGCGCTGTCGAGGAAGGCCACGGCTTGCCATTGCCCGGCGCTGCCGGTATCGAGGTCATGCCGCCATTCCGCGCTGCCGAAGTAGCCGAGGTCGCCAGCAGCGACGCCCACGTCATAGGCGCGCACCGTGTAGGGCCCGCCTACGCTCATCTTTTCGGACGAATCGAGGTTGCTATCGGCCCACTGCCCGGCGATGGCCAGGTACACGGCATTGCGCTGGTCCAGGTTTTGCAGGCGCGACAGGTTGACGTTCCATTTTGCGTAAGTGCCATGGCTGCGCGCGCTGTAGGCGTCGTTCAGGCGCGCCAGCGGGTCGCTGATGTCGAGCTTGCCAGCGGTGGCGGCCACGCTCCAACTGGTGATGGCGCCAGCCAGGGTCGCATCGCGCACGTCGCCGCCGAGGGTCGCGCCCAGGTTATCCAGGCGGCGGTCGCTGCGCATGGCACTGGTGTCGATGCGGTCGCGCAAGTGCACCTGGTCATATTGCAGCTGCAGATACATATTCGCATCGCGGCTGCGCAGCAGCGGATGGCGCAGCCAGCCACTGGCGACCTGGGCCGTGCCATGCGCTTCCAGCGGGCGCATGGCGCCTTCCAGGCGGTAGCGCAAGGCGGACATGGCCACCCCGGCGCGCGTGCCGGCGCCGTTCAGCAGCAAATCATAGCCGAGACGCGCATACGACATGCCCTTGCCCGAGCTGAGCACGCTGGCGCTGGCCACGTCGCCCTGGTGCAGCGGGTTGTACAGGTACACGGTGGCACCAAGGCGGGCGCGGCCCGTGTAACGGTTGCCATTGTTGTCGAGGAAAGCATTGCCGGCCACGCCAGGACCGGACCAGGCATCGACCAGCAGGTCGGAGCTGCCGACCTCGGCGCCGGGCTTGAGCGTGGCCGTGATGGCGACATTCGGGATGTCGGACAGCAACAGCAAGCTGCGGTCGAGTTCCGCCTGGCCGATGGTCTGGCCCGTTTGCAAGGGCGCCAGCGTGGCGTTCAGCAAGGCGTCGCTGACATCGCTGCGGTTGTCGATGCCGACCTGGCCATAGCGCGCCTCGAGTACTTCGATGCGCACGGTGCCCTGGCGGATGGTCTGGGCGGGCACGATGGCGCGCGCCAGCGGATAGCCGTTGACGCGGTAGTAGCTGGTGATGCGGGCGGCCAGTTCGCCCAGCTGCTCCAAGGTCAGCGTGGTGCCGCGGGCATCGGCCACCAGCGCTTGCAAGGTGGCCGCATCGAACGCGCCGTTGCCGGCGATGTCGATGTGCGTGACGAGAAATGGCGCGCTGGCGGGCAGCGGCGCGCCCTCTTTCTGTTCGATGCGCAGCGCCGGCGCACTGGCGGGCGCATTGGCGGGCGTGGCCGGCTGCAACTGGCGCAGGATGGTGCCCGCGTCGGGCACCACCGGGGTGGTTTGGGCGGCGGCGCATGGCGCAAAGGCCAGCAGCAGCAGGGACAGCAACGGTTGTTGCATCAGGTGTCGCGGAATCGATGAATAAGTCATGGTGTTATTGATTTACGTTAAGCATGTTGGGGGGCAGCTTGACGCCGCCCAGGACGACTTGCAGGGCCGGGCCGCGGCTGCCGATCTGCATGGTGGTGTTCGGCAAGGTATTGCTGGCGCCAGCATTGGCGGCCGGGGCATCCGTCTGCGTGATGGTGATGGTCGGCGCGGCGGCCAAGGTGCCGGGACGCGTGTCGGCAAAGCTGCCCAGCACTTGCGCCTGCAATTGCACCACGGCTGCCTGGGCCGGCGGCGGCAGGGTCGCCGACTGCAACGTCAGCGCGCTGGCATTGCCCCCGGCTTGCACGAAGGCATAGTCGGTCGAGCTCAGGCCGCTGGCGGTGATGGCGTAGTTGCCGGCCGGGCTGCTGGCCGTGGCCGGGCTGGTCCAGGCCAGGATGCCGCTGGTGGCATCCGCCAGGGTGTCGCTGCCCAGCAGGCCGCTGACCTTGCCGCTCAAGCCATCGGGCGTGCGGCCACCCGTCAAGGTCACGGGCGCGGCCGTGTAGAGCAAGCTGGCCTTGGCGATGTCAGCCGTGATATTGCCTGGCTGCATGAGGTCATAGTTGGCCGCGTCCGCGCCCTGCAAGGTGTAGCCGCCGACGAGCACGGTTTTACGGTTGCCGGCATGCTTGTCGGCAAACGCTGCCGTGCCGCCCGCCACGCGCAAGTCGTCGTCGCCCAGCGCTTGTACCCTGGCCGTGCCCGTCAAAGTGGCGGCGGTTGTCGCGTCGTAGACTTTATTCGCCGCGCCCACGCCGGTGACGACCACGCTGGCCTTGGCGATATCGGCCGTGACGTTGCCTGGCTGCACCAGGTCATAGTTGGCCGCGTCAGCGCCTTGCAAACTGAAGCCGCTGACAGTGACCTTTTTACCGTTGCCGGCGTGCTTGTCGGCAAACGCTGCGTTACCGCCCGTCACGCCGAGCTGGTCGTCGCCCAGCGCCAGTACTTTGGCCGTGCCCGTCAGGGTGGCTTGATTGGTCGCGTCGTAGACTTTGTTGGCCGCGCCCACGCCGGTCACCACCACGCTGGCCTTGGCGATGTCGGCCGTGACGTTGCTTGGTTGCACGAGTGCATAGTTGGCCGCGTCCGCGCCTTGCAAACTGAAGCCGCTGACAGTGACCTTTTTACCGTTGCCGGCGTGCTTGTCGGCAAACGCTGCGTTACCGCCCGTCACGCCGAGCTGGTCGTCGCCCAGCGCCAGTACTTTGGCCGTGCCCGTCAGGGTGGCTTGATTGGTCGCGTCGTAGACTTTGTTGGCCGCGCCCACGCCGGTCACCACCACGCTGGCCTTGGCGATATCGGCCGTGACGTTGCCCGGCTGCACGAGGTCATAGTTGGCCGCGTCCGCGCCTTGCAGGCTGAAGCCGCCGAGGGTGACGGTTTTACGGTTGCCGGCATGCTTGTCGGCAAAGTGGGCGTTGCCGCCCGCCACGCGCAAGTCGTCGTCGCCCAGCGCCAGCACCGTGGCCGTGCCCGTCAGGGTGGCTTGATTGGTCGCGTCGTAGACTTTATTCGCCGCGCCCACGCCCGTCACCATCACGCTGGCCTTGGCGATATCGGCCGTGACGGTGCCCGGCTGCACGAGTGCATAGTTGGCTGCGTCCGCGCCCTGCAGGCTGAAGCCGCCGAGGGTGACGGTTTTACGGTTGCCGGCATGCTTGTCGGAAAACGCTGCCGTGCCGCCCGCCACGCGCAAGTCGTCGTCGCCCAGCGCCAGCACCTTGGCCGTGCCCGTCAGGGTGGCACCCGTCGTCGCGTCATACACTTTATTCGCCGCGCCCACGCCCGTCACCATCACGCTGGCCTTGGCGATATCGGCCGTGACGTTGCCCGGCTGCACGAGGTCATAGTTGGCCGCGTCCGCGCCCTGCAGGCTGAAGCCGCCGAGGGTGACGGTTTTCCCTGTGCCGGCGTGCTTGTCGGCAAAATGCGCATTGCCGCCCGTCAAGCTGAGCTGGTCGTCGCCCAGCGCCAGCACCTTGGCCGTGCCCGTCAGGGTGGCCTGGTTGGTGGCGTCATACACTTTATTTGCCACCCCCGCATCCTGCACATACAAGGTGGCGCGGGTGATGGTGGCGCGGTGCTGGCCACCTTCCAGCGTGTAATTGTCCGCCCGGCCACCCTGGCCGTCCGCCAGCATCAAGCTAGCGCTGTTGAGGTACTTGTCTACACCGACGTTTTTATTGTCGAGGCTGCCATTCCCGAACAGGAACAGACTTTCGCCGTTGACCAGCCCGTACATGGTCAACTGGCCCGCAGCCATGCCGTTGCCGCCGTCGTAGGTGCGCATGCCGTCGAGAGTAATGACGGCCCGGTTGATCGTCAGCGCCCCTGCCACCAGGTCGATGTCATAACCTTGCTGGCCGGAATACAGATAGCTGTCTATGGCGTGATAGCTGCCGGCATCGCGCATGGCGCCATACACGCCATTGTTGCTGTAGAGAATATTCCCGGATTCGGCGGCGCCGGCCAGCGAATAGCGGGCATTGACCAGGCCGCCAGAGTAGTTCCTGCCATCGTAGGTCTTGCTCGTGGCATCGGCGTTGACGGTCAGGGCCGTCAGGAAGCTGCGCAGCAGCGGCGCCGTCTGGCCTTCATAGATGCGCCAGACGGCATGGCTGCCGCCGGCGGACGCCATGTCCCAGCCGGCGAAGCTCGATGGCGAGCGCAGCTCTGCATCGCTCAGGCCGCGCACATTGCTCAGTGTGCCTTCATTTCCAGCGATGCCAGGCGCTGTGGCCGCGCCGCGCCAGAAGCTGTCGCGCACGATGCCGAAGTTGTTGCCGACCAAGGCGCCGGTCGTCGCATTGCCGTGCACGGCGCCCGTTGCGTAGCTGTTGCTCACGCTGTCACCCGGGTTGCTGTTAAAACCGAGCAAGCCACCGACGTCATAGTCGCCACTGGCCACGCCAGTAGCGTAGCTGTCGGCAATGCTGCCTTCCAGGTTGTAGCCGACCAGGCCGCCCGCATTGTCCTTGACGGCGGTGGCGTTGCCTGTGGCGTAACTGCCGCGCACCGTGGCGCTGATGCCATCGTCGCCAGTATTGCTTCCGACCAGGCCGCCTACATTGCGAAATCCGCTGGCGTTACCGGTGGCATAACTGCCAGTGATGGTGCCTTTGTAGTTATCGCCCACCAGGCCACCCACGCGGTTATCCACGCCGACGACCGTCCCGCTGGCGTAGCTGCCGCTGACGGTGCCATGGTCAATTTCACCGATCAGGCCGCCGATCCTGCCGCTGCCGCTGACATTGCCGCTGGCGTGGCTGTCATTGACGGTGCCCTTGTAGTTCAGGCCCATCAGGCCGCCGATGCTGTCGTCACCGCTGACCGTCCCGGTGGCGTAGCTATCGGTAACCCGACCGCCATTCTCCCCTACCAGACCGCCAACATAGTCGTCGCCGCTGACCGTCCCGGTGGCGTAGCTATCGCTGACCAGGCCGCCATTCGACCCTACCAGGCCGCCAACACTGTCCTCTCCTTTGATGCTGCCGCCGAGCATGCCGACATGGCGGATGACGGAACCTGCCTCCGAGTAGCCGATCAGTCCGACATTCCTGGTATCAGGCAGGTCGATATACAGGCCGCTGATGGTATGGCCCTGGCCATCCAGGCTACCCGTGAATGCGTTGTCGCGCGTGCCGACGGGAATGAAGCCGGTCTCGCCCCAGACGCCCTTGCCGCCCGCCGTGCCGCTGGCGTCGATATTCGCGCCCAGCACATACGCGGCGCCCGGCGCCATGGCCATCAATTGCAACTGGTGCGCATTGTGGATCGTCGTCGCATATTCGGACGCCAGCATCGGATATGTGGCGCCCGCCGCGCCGCCGGCATTATTCAAGCCGCCGTCCACGTTGACCAGCACCCAGTTGTTGCCCGGCGCGCCAGGCGTGGTGGTGAAGTTAAAGCCCGTGAAACTGCTGGCCGTGCGCATCTGCGCGTCCGTCAGCCCGGTGCCGCCCTTGGAGGTGGCCTGGCCCGTGCCGTCGATGGACCAGAAACTGTTGATGATTTTTTGCGGTGCACCATTGCTGCCGATCAAACCGCCGAAGTTGCTGCCGCCGTCGGCGATGAGCAGGCGCCCCGTGGCGAAACTGGTATCGACCGATCCCGAGTTGGTGCCAATCAGGCCGCCAATGTCGCTCTTGCCCGCCACGCTGCCCGTGGCATAGCTGTTGCTGATCGTTCCCAGGTTGATGCCGGCCAAGCCCCCGCTCAGGGAGTTGCCGCTGACGGCGCCCGAGGCGTAGCTGTTGATGATGCTGCCGCTGTTGCGCGCCACCAGGCCGCCGCTGATGAAGCCATCGGCGGTGACATCGAGCGCCGCATAGCTATTCCTGATCGTGCCCTTGTTGTCGCCCACCAGGCCGCCCGCGTAATAATGGGTCTTGATGTGGCCGCCATTCAAACCCACGTTCTGGATCAGGGCATCCTTGGTGGTGATGGAAAACAAGCCGCTGCCGCCGCCGGAACCCGACATCATGCTGAGCTGATTGATGGAATGACCGAGGCCGTCGAAGATGCCGCTGAAGCCCGTATCCCTGCCCAGCGGCATGAAGCCCGCATCCCACCAAACGGGGTTCCAGGCGGCCGAGGCGGTGGCCGAGGCGTCGATGTCGGCACCGAGCACAAAATTGCCGTTCAGCTTGCCATTAATGCCTTGCAAGTCGGTGCCCGTGACGCTGCGGTAAGCGCCCAGGGCGGTGATGACCGTATAGTCGGTGCGCACGCCGTCCGCGCCCAATGTGGTGCTGAAATTTTGCCCGGCGGGCAGATGCACCTGCGCGCCGCTGCCCAGCTGATACACGGCCGTATTGCCGGCGGCGGCGGCGGCCTGGCCATATTCCAGCGCCAGGCTGGCTGTGCCGGAACCGTTCAGGGTGGCGTTGATATTGATGTTGCGCTGGGCGTTCAGGGTCAGCCGGTTGGCCGACCAGTTCACCTTGTCGTTGACGTGCACGTCGCCGGCCGTGCCGGCGCTGCCTTGCGTGCTCTGGATCACCACATTGCCATTGCGCAGGTTGGCCGACAGGGCGGCGCCGCTGATGTCGCCGCCGCTGGCGGCGATGGTGAAGTCGACCGGGTCGATCAGCCAGGTGCCGGCGCGGCCCTGAGCGGCGGCCGTGCTGATGCGAACGTCGTTGGCGACCTTCACGTGGGCGGCGCTCGTTTCGATGAAGCCGCCATTGCCGCCGTTCGGGGCGCTGGCGTCCAGGGTGCCGGCCACATGGGTGGTGCCGGCGCTCATGCCGCCGAGCAAGACGATGCTGCCATCGCGCTGTTCCACGCTGCGCGCCTCGATGACGCCCGTGTTGTTGACGACGCTGGCCAGCAGCGAGTCGCGGGCGCCAGCGCTCATCAGCACCTGGCCGCTATCGGCGCGGATCAGGCCGCCGTTCTCGGCCAGGTTGTTCAGGGTGCTTTGCTCGATGCGCAGTTGCAGCAGGCGCGCACCGTCAAAGCTCAGGGTAGCGGCGCTGCCGGCACCCAGCGCGACCGTGCCCAGACGGGCCGAGATGGCGCCCTGGTTGCCGACCTTGTTGCCCAGCAAGGCGACATAGCCGCCGTCGGCCGCGCGCAGCGTGCCTTCGTTGATGACGCTGCCGCTGCCCTTGCCGGCGAAGGCATGCTTCGAGCCGCCCAGGCTGGCGTTGTCGACGTCGAGCGTCGAAGCCACCAGGCCGCCCACATTGACTTGCGCGCCGCGGCCGAACAGCACGCCGTTCGGGTTGATCAGGTATACCTGGCCATTCGCGTTGAGCCTTCCGAGGATTTGCGTGCCGTTGCTGTCGAAGATGCGGTTGACGGCCAGCGCGCTGGCCGAAGGCTGAACGAAGGTGACGCTTTCGTTGGCGCCCACGTTAAAACTGTTCCAGTTCAGCGCCGCCTGCTGGCTCGATTGCCTGATCGTGGTGCTGTTGCCCTGCTGGCTGATGCTGGCCGTGCCTGCCACCACCTGCCCGCCCGTGGGAGTGGCCAGCGCCGGTCCTCCCAGCGCCAGCGCCGTCATGGCGGCCGCCGCTGCGGCCAGTTTGCGGCGGCTGCCCTTGCCGCGTCCGCGCGAGGTTTCCGCGACGGCGACCCAGGCGTTCAGGACGTGGCTCCAGACGAGGCGGTAGACGTGATTCAATGATCCATGACGATGCATAGGGTCGATCCTTGTTGATGTGAAAAAGGTATGCTCCAGCGCCAGGCTGGCGTGGGCAGAATGGGGATGAAAATCGCTCAGGAATGCGGCCGGGAACAGGCGTGGCCAAGACTGCGGATGAAGAATGAAGAGCGATGCATGTTTTTCCTGTGCGGTAGGTGTTGGCGCCGATGGCCGACAGGAAAGGCGTGCGCTTCCCCGAAGGCATCTATTTTGTTGCTTTTTTAAACATTCTTGTTATAAAAAGCTACAAAGATTTCCGACGGGAAATATAGCAGAATGGAAGCGTTTGAAATTGAGCAAACCTGAGCGATTCCCGACTGTTTCAGTCGGGAATGCGGGAGCGATCAGGCGGGCAGGTGCAGGGCGAAACTGATGGTGCCGTTGGCGCCGGCGCTGGCCAGCGTGACCTGGCCGCCGTGCAGTTCGGCGATGCGCTGCACCAGGTACAGGCCCAGTCCGGCGCCAGGCTTGTGCTGGGCGATGCGGCCACGGAAGTATTTCTGGAACAGGCGCGGGATTTCATCGGCGGGCAGCGGCTCGCCCTCGTTGCTGACGACGATCTGCACGCGGCCGTCCCCCAGCGTGGCGGCCTGCATGCGGATCGCCTGGGTCTGCGGCGCGTGCCGGTCGGCATTGCTGAGCAGGTTGCGCAGGGCCACGCGCAGCAGGCTGGCATCGGCCACGATGCTGTCGGGCAGCGCCTGCACGCTGGCATCGACGCGGCCGGGCGGCCACTCGGCCAGCACGGCCGTCAGCAGCGCGCGCAAGTCGCATGGCAGGGGCCGGAAGGTCGCCGCGCTCGTTTCCATGCGGTCGGCGCTCAGGTATTCATCCACCAGCGCCGTCATGCGGCCGCTGGCTTCACGCAGATTCTGGCAGCGCTGCAGGGTCTTTTCCCGCGGCGCCTCTGTGTTGCGGGCAATTTGCTGGGCCGTGGTATTGATGATGGCCAGTGGCGTGTGGAATTCATGCGACACCATGGCAACGAAATCCTGCTGCTCTTCGCGCGTGCGGGTTTCCACTTCCAGCGCGGCGCGCAATTCGCCTTCGAGCGCGGCGCGCCGGCCGATTTCCTGCCGCAATGCTGCCGTGCGCAGCGCCACCTGCTCTTCCAGGCGCTCATTCAGGGCGCGCACGGCGCTGACGGCCTCGGCCTGCGCCCGGTCCTTGGCGCGGCGCAATTCGGCGTAACGGCGGTTGAGGCGCAAACTCATCAGCATCATGTGCACGAAGGCGCCCAGGGTGGCCGCATGGTTGGTCCAGAAATTCGGCGGCACGATCGCCATGTTGCGCAGGAAGCTGATCACCACGCCCGCGTAAAAGATGCCGAAGATAAACAGGAAGGCGTGCGCCGGACGATGCCCGCGCAGCGCCAGCCAGCTGGCCAGGGTGATGAACAGCACGATCAAGGGCAAGGCCGTCATTTGCACGACGAGTACGCCAGCGGCATAGTTGCCGCGCAGCACCAGCAGTGCACCGCACAGCGCGGCAGCGGCCGTCACGCCCACCACGGCGCGGCTGAAACGGGGAAACAGGGCGGGCAGTTCCAGTTGCAAAGTGGAAAAACGGGCACCGACGGCGATGGACATCGCCATCGACACGCCCAGCATGGGATCGGACAGCCAGTTCGGCATGGCGAAAATTTGCTGGGGAATGGCGATCGTCAGCGCTTCCGTCGTGGCATTCGTCAGCACGTACAGCAGATACCAGCCGCTGTGCGCTTCGCGCGTCATGCGCCAGAAAAAGATGTGGAACAGGATCAATAGCAAATAACTGCCGAACTGCAAGCCGTAATACAGGTATTCGCGGCGCGAAACGTCGTCGAAGCTGGCGCTGGGCAACAAGGTCAGTTCGGTGGACATGGCCTTTTTGCTGTGCAGGCGCACCAGCCAGCGCTGCGGCGTATCGGCTTGCAGGCGCAGCGGAAACACCACCTGGCGCGCATCGATGGGCCAGTTGCCGCGCGCCACGTCGGCGCCCGCCTCCTGCACGCTCCAGTGGCCTGCCGCATCCCAGCGGTACAGCCGCACATCGTCGAGCACGGCGTTGCTGAAACGCAGGACCCATTCGTCGGGGGAGGCTGCCGCGCGCGTCACGTCCAGGCGCAGCCAGACGGCGTCCTGCGTGTAGCCGGCGCTGACGGCGCCGGGCAAGGTGCGCCAGCCGGGGGCCGCCAATGCCGCATCGGGCCCCAGCCGGCCGGTGGCGTCGCGCAGCATCCGCAGGTGGCCGCTGGCGGACACAGGCTGCCCGCTGGCAGGCAGCAGCAGCGGCGCGGGGACGGGTGCCGCTGCCGCAGTCCGGCAGAGCAAGGCGGTGAGCAACAGGCAAATGGCGAGCAGGATTTTCATGGCGCAGGAGCTTACCACGGCCATCGTGGCAGTCAAAAAGACAACTTCCCGGCCCTACGGCGATCGGTTATCCTTGCGCCATGTTGAACCTCATCCTGCTTGAAGACGAAGCCGTGCTGCGCCACGAGCTGACGGAGTTTCTCGGCGATTGCGGCTACCGCGTCAGCGCCGTGGCCGACCTGGCCGCCTTCCATGCCTGCTACACGCCGGCACTGCACCGCATTGCCATCATCGACCTCGGCTTGCCCGATGGCGAAGGCATGGTGCTGGTGCGCGCCTTGCGCGCGCAGGGGCATCCCATCGGCATCGTCGTGTTTACGGCGCGCGGGGCCACGCAGGACAAGGTCAACGGACTGGGCGGTGGTGCCGATTACTACCTGCCCAAGAGCGCCGACCTGGACGAGCTGGCCGCCACCCTGGGCGCGCTGGCACGGCGCCTCGGCGCGCCGCCTGCCGACGCGCCGCCGCCCGCCACGGCCTGGGTGCTGGAACTGGGACCGCGCCGCCTGTTGCCGCCCGGCTGCGGCGCCATTGCGCTGTCGCAACAGGACGTCACCGTGCTGCACGTGCTGATGGCCGAGCCGGAGCGCATCGTCAGCCGCCAGCAGATCGTGCAATCGCTGGGCGAGGATTTTCTCAGCTACGACCAGCGCCGCCTGGACACCCAGATCAGCCGCTTGCGCCGCAAGGCCGAACAGGCCGCGGGCCTGGCCTTGCCCATCAATACCGCCCGCAACGCGGGCTACCGCTTCTATGCCGACGCCGAAGTGCGCCCCTGAGTATGCCGCCTGCCATCGCACAATGGCTGTGGATAAGCCTGTCGATAAGTGGGCTGCTAACTTGTTGGCAAGCTGTGCGCAGCCGGTGTACAAGTTGACCTGGCAGTAGCTTGTGCACTTTTTCCATGCTGGTGCGGCGCCGTCGCGGGCCGCCTGGCACTGCTTCCCCGCGCATCCCTTGCTCTGCTGCCATGGCTTGCCCGCGTCACGCTTGTGCATAAGCCTGTGGGCAAGTGCGGCATAAGCGGTGGAAAAGCGCCGTATAAGTCTGTGGGCAAGCGGTGGGCAAGCCGTGGACAAATGAGGCCAAGGAAATCAAACGGCGATACGGGTCTCGAACTTGCTGCGGAACGTGGAAAAATAGCTTTTCACGTTGCGCACATTCGCGTGCGCGGCAAACAGGCGGTGCGCCAGTGCGTGGTAGGCGGGCATGTCGGCCACTTGCACCATCAGCACGAAGTCGGGCCCGGGCGAGACGCGGTAGCACTGCAGCACGGCGGGCTCGTCCGCCACGAGCTGCTCGAATTCCGCCATGCGTTCCGCCGCCTGCACGTCGAGCGTGATTTCCACGATGGCCGTCAGGCGCGCGCCCACCAGTTGCGGCGCGACGATGGCCACTTGCCGTTCGATGACGCCGCTTTCCCTTAAATGCTTGACCCTGCGCAAACAGGTGGGCGCCGAGACGTGCACCGCTTGTGCCAGCTCGCTGTTGGTTTGCGATGCATCAAGTTGCAATGCGTTCAGGATGCGACGATCGATTTCGTCGAGGGCAATATTGTGTTCGCTCATGATTTTGATGAATTGGGAAATATATTGAGTTTAAATGAAATAATATTTCATCGTAAAATGGTCATGAAATATTTAGTCAAAAACATACAGATTTAGAAAGCATATTTCACGCACTCTGCATTAGCATGCTTGCATTGATTAAATTTTAGACAGAGGTTTCCATGTGCGGCATCGTCGGCGCGGTAGCGCAGCGTAATATCACTCCCATCCTGCTCGAAGGCTTGAAGCGCCTGGAATACCGCGGCTACGATTCCTGCGGCATCGCCCTGCACGCGGATGGCCGGCTGCAGCGTTCGCGCTCCACCTCGCGCGTGGCCGAGCTGGAAAAGCAGATCGCCGAAGAAGGCTTGAGCGGTTTTACGGGCATCGCCCACACGCGCTGGGCCACGCATGGCGCCCCTGTTTCCTTCAATGCGCACCCGCACTTTTCCCCAACGGAAGAAAATGCCCGCGTGGCGCTGGTGCACAACGGCATCATCGAAAACCACGACGAACTGCGCGCCGAACTGACGGCCTTGGGTTACGTCTTCCAGAGCCAGACGGATACGGAAGTGATCGCCCACCTGGTCGAGCACATGTACAACGGCGATCTATTTGAAACCGTGCAGCAGGCCGTGAAACGCCTCGACGGCGCGTACGCGATCGCCGTCTTCTGCCGCGACGAACCGCACCGCGTGGTGGCCGCGCGCCAGGGCTCGCCCCTGATCGTCGGCCTGGGCAATGGTGAAAACTTCGTCGCGTCCGACGCCATGGCGCTGGCCGGCACGACCGACCAGATCATCTACCTGGAAGAAGGCGACGTGGTCGACCTGCAACTGTCGCGCTGCTGGATCGTCGACGTCGATGGCAAGCCGGTCGAGCGCGAAGTCAAAACCGTGCACGCGCATACGGGCGCGGCCGAGCTGGGCCCGTACCGCCACTACATGCAGAAGGAAATTTTTGAGCAGCCGCGCGCCATCGGCGACACGCTCGAAGGCGTGACGGCCATCATGCCGGAACTGTTCGGCGACGGCGCCTATAAAATCTTCAAGCAGATCGACCGCGTGCTGATCCTGGCCTGCGGCACCAGCTCGTATGCGGGCATGACGGCCAAGTACTGGATCGAAGCGATTGCCAAGGTGCCCGTCAGCGTGGAAGTGGCCAGCGAATACCGCTACCGCGACAGCGTGCCGCACCCGAACACGCTGGTGGTGACCATTTCGCAAAGCGGCGAGACGGCCGACACCCTGGCCGCCCTGAAACATGCGCGCAGCCTGGGCATGCAGCACACCCTGACCATCTGCAACGTGGCCACCAGCGCCATGGTGCGCGAATGCGCGCTGGCCTACATCACGCGCGCCGGCGTGGAAGTGGGCGTGGCGTCGACCAAGGCGTTCACGACGCAGCTGGCGGGCCTGTTCCTGCTGACCCTGTGCCTGGCGCAAGTCAACGGCCGCCTGACGGAAGAGCAGGAAGCGGCGCACCTGAAAGCCATGCGCCACCTGCCCGTCGCCATCGCGTCCGTGCTGGCGCTGGAACCGCAGATCATCGCCTGGTCCGAGGAGTTCGCGCGCAAGGAAAACGCCCTCTTCCTGGGCCGCGGCATGCACTATCCGATCGCCCTGGAAGGCGCCTTGAAACTGAAGGAAATCTCGTACATCCACGCCGAAGCGTATCCGGCCGGCGAACTGAAACACGGCCCGCTGGCCCTGGTGACGAATGAAATGCCGGTCGTCACCATCGCGCCGAACGACGCCCTGATCGAAAAGCTCAAATCGAACATGCAGGAAGTGCGCGCCCGCGGCGGCCAGCTGTACGTCTTTGCCGACGTCGACTCGCGCATCAGCTCCGGCGAAGGCCTGCACGTCATCCGCCTGCCCGAGCACTACGGCGATCTGTCGCCGATCCTGCACGTGGTCGCGCTGCAATTGCTGGCGTACCACACGGCCCTGGCGCGCGGCACGGATGTGGACAAGCCGAGGAATCTGGCGAAGTCGGTGACGGTGGAGTAAGCCGGGCGGGGGCCGCCCCGGGCCAGCAGGAATGAAAAGACAACGCCACCTCCGGGTGGCGTTGTCTTTTATCAGGCACCGCTGTACCCATTGTGCGAGAATGCCCCTCCCCCTTCGATGGTGTGCATGATGAACAAACTCGCCGCAATCATGACTGGAATGACACTCGTGCTGGCAGCTTGCAAGCCCGCAGCCACGGCACCTGCGCACGACATTCCTGCGGCCATGCGCCAGACCGCGACCACCCTGCTGCAGTCGCCATTGCTGCACGCGACCTCGATTGCCGTCGTGTATCGCGGCAAGCAATTCATGCTGCATCAGGGCGAGCTGGAGACCGGCAAAGCCAATCCGCCGGACGATACGACGCTGTATGAAATCGGTTCGGTCAGCAAAACGTTTGCTGGCCTGCTGCTGGCGAACGCCGTGCTCGATGGCAAGGCCGCGCTCGACGATCCCATACAAACCTACCTGCCGGCCGCCTACCCGAACCTGCAGTCGCAGGGGCAGCCCATTCGCTTGCGCCATTTGATCACGCACACGAGCAATATGCCGGGCATGCTGCCATTGCAGGTGAACACCGTCTTGCAGGATTTCACGGCACACGCCACGCCGGCAAAGCTCAATGCCGCCTACGCCAACTACGGACAACGGCAATTCTGGCAGGACTTGCACACGGTTAGCATCAAGGGGCCGCTCGGCAAGGACTACGCCTATTCCAGCGCCGGTACGGAACTCGTTGCGCACACGCTCGAAACAATCTACGGCATGCCCTATGAAGTCCTGCTCACGCAATGGCTCGCGCGCGAAGCGGGCATGCAGGATACCAGGCTGAGCATCACCGCCAAGGATGCGGGCCGGCTGGCACCGGGCTACCACAGCGACAATCCCGTCGTCACCACGCCGATGCCGCAACTGCCCTGGGGGGCGGCGGGCAACCTGAAGTCGACCATGCCGGACATGGCGAAATACCTGCGCCTGCAATTGAGCGCCCATCCCGCCGTCGTTGAATCGCACCAGCCGCTGGTCCGTTTTCAGGACGACTTCAGCATTGCTTATTTCTGGAACATCGGCAGCAATCGCCAGCTGGGCACGCATTATGTGCACCATGGCGGCGTGCCGCGTGCGCAAAGCTACGCCTACGTCGTTCCCAAATATCAGCTTGGCGTCTTCATCATCACCAACCAGAGCGGCGACGCTACGGCCGGCGCCATGGAAAGCGCGCTGGCGCATATTTTCGACACCGTGGAAGCCATGGAAGGCCCGCGGTAGCCGGCCTCAGCGAACAGGTGTGCGTGCTTAGCTTCCTTGCGCAATCGCAATGGCCGGCTGGCGCGCCAGTGCGATGAAGGCGCGCACGTAGTCGATGGCGGTGTCCGTCTCGCGTGCGCCCAGGAAGATCTGCTTGGCGATGCCGCGCGCGCCCAGGCGCACCGGCACCACGTCCATCTTGGCCGCATATTCCTCGACCAGCCAGCGCGGCAGGGCGGCCACGCCGCGGCCGCTGGCCACCATCTGCAGCATGATGTCGGTCGTTTCGATGGCTTTGTGGCGCTTCGGCGTGACACCGGCCGGCAAGAGGAATTGATTGTAAATATCCAGGCGCTCGATGTCCACGGGGTAGCTGATGAGCACTTCCCGGGTCAGTTGCTGCGGCTGCACATGGGCCGCCGAAGCGAGGGCGTGGCCCTTGGCCACGACGAGCACCTGTTCATAGTCGAACACGGGTTCGAAGGTCAGCCCCGGCTTGTATAGGGGATCAGGCGTGACCAGCAGGTCGATCTCGTAGCCGAACAGCGCGCCGATGCCGCCGAACTGGAACTTCTGCTTGACGTCCACATCCACGTCGGGCCATGCGGTCAGATACGGGGACACGATCTTGAGCAGCCACTGGTAGCAAGGGTGGCATTCCATGCCGATGCGCAGCGCGCCGCGCTCGCCCTGCGCAAACTGGCCCAGGCGCTCTTCGGCCAGGTCCAGCTGCGGCAGCACCCGGTTCGCCACCGCCAGCAGGTACTGGCCGGCCTGCGTCAGGCGCAAATTTCTCCCTTCGCGCAGCCAGACGTCGGTGCCCAGCTGCTGTTCCAGCTTCTTCATGCTGTGGCTCAGGGCCGACTGGGTCAGGTGCAGCACGCCTGCGGCGGCCGTCAACGACCCCTGTTTTTCGACCTGCTGGACGATGCTGAGGTGGATGCGTTCAAGCATTGGAATGAGCCATATTCATGGATGTATGAAATATGACCATTATACTTCATCGATTCCTCCCGCTATCATCCACTTTCCTGTTGCCGGCATTTACCAGGCCTTCGCGCATCACTCCCTATGAAAGCAAACATGACACGTCCACTGCGTTTAGTCGCCGTCTCCGGCGGCCTGCAACGCCCGTCCAAGGCGGCAGCCCTGGCCGAGCACCTGATGGACCTGATCGCGGACGAAGTGCTGTGCGAGCAACGCCTGGTCGAACTGGGCCAGCTGGCGCCGCAGCTGGCCGGCGCCGTCTGGCGCTCGCAGCTGCCCGAGACGGTGGAGCGGGAACTTGCGGCCGTCGAGCAAGCCGACATCGTGGTGGTGACCACACCGGTCTATCGCGGCTCGTACACGGGGCTGTTCAAGCATTTCTTCGACTTCATTCATCAGGACGCCTTGATCGACAAGCCCGTCCTGCTGGCGGCCACCGGCGGCAGCGAGCGCCATGCCCTGATGATCGACCACCAGTTGCGGCCGCTGTTCAGTTTCTTCCAGGCACGCACCTTGCCGCTGGGCGTCTACGCGACCGACAAGGATTTCCTCGACTACCGCCTGCAGGACGAGGCCCTGCTCCAGCGGGCCGCACTGGCGGTGCAACGGGCCTTGCCCTTGATCGGATTGACGCGCCATGCGAGACCGGCCACGACGCAAGAGCTGGCCGCCGCCTGAGACGCATGGCCACAGTCGCCAGGCAATCAACCCATTCACCTTTTCGCAGAAATCAGGACAGCAGATCACCATGAGCAACGATTTTGTATTCAGCATCAAGAGCATTGTTTTCGATGAAAACTATCATCCATCGGACAATACGCGCCTGACGACCAACTTTGCCAATCTGGCCAGGGGAAAGAGCCGCCAGGAGAACTTGCGCAACACCCTGAAAATGATCGACAGCCGCTTCAACAGCCTGGCGCATTGGGACAACCCGAAGGCAGACCGTTATTCTGTCGAGCTCGAAATCATTTCCGTCGAGTTGAATATCGATGTCAAAGGCGGCAACATCCCGCTGATCGAGATATTGAAGCCGAATATCATCGATAAAAAAACCGGACAACGCATCGATGGCATCGCGGGGAATAACTTCTCCTCTTACGTGCGCGATTACGACTTCAGCGTGCTGCTGCCAGAACACAACAATAATAAATCCACCTTCAGCACGCCAGAGAACTTCGGCGATTTTCATGGCAAGCTGTTCAAGCACTTTGTCGGATCAACTACTTACAAGCAGCATTTCAAGAAGCTGCCGGTTATCTGTCTCAGCGCATCGAGCAGCAAGACCTATCAGCGGACGGAAAATCAGCACCCCATCCTGGGCGTCGAGTATCAGCAAAATGAGTTCTCCTCGACGGATGAATATTTCGAAAAAATGGGCATGCAAGTGCGCTATTTCATGCCGCCAGACAGTGCCGCCCCGCTGGCGTTTTACTTTATCGGCGACCTGCTGGCTGACTACAGCAATCTGGAGCTGATCGCCACCATCAGCACGATGGAAACATTCCAGAAGATTTATCGGCCCGAGATTTACAACGCCAATGCCGCGGCGGGGAAATGCTATCAGCCCAGCCTGAAGAATCAGGATTATTCACTGACGCAAATTGTCTATGACCGGGAAGAGCGCAGCCAGCTGGCTGTCAAGCAGGGCAAATATACGGAAGAGCACTTCATCAAGCCCTACAAGCATATTCTTGAACAATGGGCTGCCGCCACGCTCGTTGATTAATCACAATACACGAAATCACCATCATGAAAAAATTGTTACCTACTTCAACTGCCGGCAGCCTGCCCAAACCTTCCTGGCTGGCGCAGCCTGAAAAACTCTGGTCGCCCTGGAAATTACAGGACGAGGAATTGATTGAGGGAAAACAGGATGCCTTGCGTTTGTCGCTGCAGGAACAGCAGCAGGCAGGCATCGATATCGTCAGTGACGGCGAGCAGACCCGCCAGCACTTTGTCACCACGTTCATCGAGCATCTGAGCGGCGTCGATTTTGACAAACGCGAGACCGTCCGCATTCGTGACCGCTACGATGCGAGCGTGCCGACCGTCGTTGGCGCCGTAAGCCGCCCGAAGCCGGTGTTTGTGGACGACGCCAGATTTTTACGCCAGCAAACCACGCAGCCGATCAAATGGGCGCTGCCAGGTCCGATGACGATGATCGATACGCTGTATGACAGCCACTATAAAAGCCGCGAAAAACTGGCCTGGGAATTTGCCAGGATCCTCAATCAGGAAGCGCGGGAACTGGAGGCGGCCGGCGTCGACATCATCCAGTTTGACGAACCCGCCTTCAATGTCTTCTTCGATGAAGTGAACGATTGGGGCATCGCCACCCTGGAGCGGGCGATCGAAGGACTCAAATGCGAAACGGCCGTGCATATTTGCTATGGTTACGGCATCAAGGCCAATACGGACTGGAAAAATACGCTGGGGTCCGAATGGCGTCAATATGAGGAATCGTTCCCCAAGCTGCAGCAATCGAATATCGACATCATCTCGCTGGAATGCCACAACTCGCGCGTGCCCATCGACCTGATTGAACTCATACGCGGCAAAAAAGTGATGGTCGGGGCCATCGACGTGGCAAGCAATACCATTGAAACGCCGGAAGAAGTGGCCAACACCCTGCGCAAGGCACTGCGCTTTGTCGATGCCGACAAGCTTTACCCGAGCACCAACTGCGGCATGGCGCCCTTGTCGCGTGGCGTGGCAAGAGGCAAATTGCAAGCGCTCAGTGCCGGCGCGGAGATCATCCGCAGAGAAATCTCGGCCTAGCCGCGCCGTGTCAAATTTAATTGTTTGACATGAATCAAGTCGTGTCACAGGAAGCAGCCGATGCTGCATGACGCCACAGGCGCTGAGAGGCGCTTGTGGCGTTGCTGTCTTAGAACTCTTCCCAGTCGGATGACGCCGTTGCTGCCGGTGCAGCTTTTTTGGCGGCCGGCACGCGCAGGGTGACGGCTTGCTGGCGCGGTACGGTTGTCGCGGCGATTGCCGGCTTGCTTGCCGACGCGCCGGCTTCCAGCTTGAAGGCGCTCACCACCTGCGCCAGAGTAGCCGCCTGCTCCTGCATGGCGGCCGCGGCGGCGGCCGATTCTTCCACCAGGGCCGCGTTTTGCTGGGTGACGTTGTCCATCTCGCTGATGGCCTGGTTGATTTGCTCGATGCCGGCCGTCTGTTCCGCGCTGGCCGAGGTGATCTCTTCCATGATGTCGGTAACGCGGCGCACGCTGTCGACCAGGTCGTGCATGGTGCTGCCGGCCTGGTGTACGAGCTCGCTGCCGGCCGCCACGCTTTGGGTCGAGTCGTCGATCAGGGTCTTGATTTCCTTGGCCGCCGCCGCCGAGCGGTGTGCCAGGCTGCGCACTTCCGTGGCCACCACGGCAAAGCCGCGGCCCTGCTCGCCCGCGCGGGCCGCTTCCACGGCCGCGTTCAAGGCCAGAATGTTGGTCTGGAAGGCGATGCCGTCGATGACGCCGATGATGTCGGCAATCTTGTTTGACGCGGCGTCGATTTGGCGCATCGTCGCCACCACTTGCGCGATGACGGCGCCGCCGCGCTGCGCCACGCCGGAGGCCGTGTCGGCCAGCACGTGCGCCTGGCGCGCATTGTCGGCATTCTGCTTGACGGTCGAGGTCAGCTCTTCCATGGACGAGGCCGTCTCTTCCAGCGAACTGGCTTGCTGCTCCGTGCGCGCAGACAGGTCCAGGCTGCCCGCCGCCACTTCGGACGAGGCCGAGGCGATCGTTTCCGTGCCGGCACGCACCGTGCCCACCGTGTGCGCCAGGTTGTCGTTCATGCGCTTGAGCGCTTGCAACAGTTGCCCCATTTCATCTCTCGACTGCACGGTGATCCGGCTGCGCAAATCGCCCGCGGCCACCGTGTTGGCCACCTGCAGCGCCGTGGCGACGGGACCGGTGATCGAGCGCGTGATGCCATACGCCAAGGCCGCCGCGATGGCCAAGGCCGCCAGCGACATGCCGATCAGCAAGGTGCGCGTGTTGGCGTAGGTGGTGTTGGCGTTGTCGCCCGCCGTGTTGGCCAGGGTGTTTTGCAAGCTGATTTGTTCGGCAATCAACTGCTTGTAGACGAGCAAGACGGGGCGCAGCTGGCCGTACAGGTAGGCGCTGCTGTCGTCCGGCGTACCGCTCTTGATCAGTTCCAGCAGCACCTCCTGCCCCTGCGCGTAGCGGGTGTTGGCGTCGTTCATCTTCGCCAGCAAGGCCCGTTCGCGCTCGGAATCGAGCATGCTGGCGAGCTTGCCGAGATTGCCGGCCGCCGCCTGGCGCGCGGCCAGGATGGCGTCGGTCTGCTTGCGCTGGTCGGCCGGATCGGCGCTGAGCATCATGTTGCGCAGGGCAATGGCGATGTCGTTGATGTTGGCCGACACGCTGTTGGCGAGCGCGATCTTCGGCATGCTGTCATGCACGATATGGCCGGTGCCCTGGTTGATCTTGCCCAGCATGGCAATGCCCAGGCAAGAGATGATGATCAGCATGGCGCCGATGGCGCCAAAGCCCACGGCAAGGCGTGTGCCGATGGTCAGGTGGGATAAAAACTTCATGGCTGTCTCGATACGGAGGGAATGGTAAAAAGGTCGGCGGCGTGCAGATGGCTGCCGCGCCGCCAAGCGGACGACGATCCTAGACCTTTTTGTTCGATATTTCCATAGGGCAATATGCCTAGTTTCTCCCCGTGGCACACGCCAGTTCCGCTTATCCTGCGGCTTGCGCGTGTTTTCCGCTATATTGGCAGGCACCCGCCGGGCCGCACGCCATGACCGGCGCCGCTGCCAATCCGGCCGTTTTTCTCATTTTCAGCCATAGGTCCGCATGACTTCTTTCCGTCTCCGTTGTTTCCCCTTCCTGCTGCCGCTGCTATTGACCCTGCTGCTGGCGTGCTCGCTGGCTGCGCCGCCCGCCTGGTCGCAGCCCGTCGACGATGCCGCCACGGCCGACCAGCGCCTCGACGGCTTGCGCAAGCAGATCACGGCCATCCAGAAGGCGCTCGATGGCGAGGCCGAGCTCGATGACGCGACCCTGTCGCAGATGCGCGCCGATGCGCTGGCGGCCAGCGCCGAGGCGGACAAGGTGGCCGAGGCGCTCACGCCCACGCTGTCGAGCGTGCAGGCGCGGCTGGCCGAGCTGGGCAAGCCGGCGGCGGGCACGAAAGATGCCCCCGACGTGGCAGCGCAGCGCAGCCAGCTGGACCGCACCAGCAGCGCCCTCGACGCGCAGGTGAAACTGGCGCGCCTGTTGGCCGTGGAAGCGACGCAAGCGTCGGAACAGGTGTCGACGGCGCGCCGCGCGCAGTTGCAGGCGCGCCTGGGCGAGCGCACGGCGTCGATTTTGGCCGGTTCGTTCTGGAAACAGCTGCATGCGGAATTGCCGCAGAATCTGCAGCGCCTGCGGGCGCTGGAGCTGGAATTGGCGAATGCGGCCAGCGCCACGCCGTGGTCGGCCTGGGGCGGCTTGCTGGCCGGCATCGTGGCCGTGATCGGCGCCAGCATCTGGGCGTCGCGCTATCTGCTGGTGATCACGGCCACGCGCGTGCCGCATGGCCGCTTGCGCCGTTCGCTGCATGCGCTGGCCGTGCTGGTGCTGGCGGCGGCCACGCCGGGGCTGGTGGCGGAATTGCTGGCCATGGGCTTGCGCTGGGAAGGCGGCCTGTCCGAAAAGACGTCGACTTTCCTCAGCAGCTTGATCGGCATCATCTGTTTTGCCGGTTTCACGGCGGGCCTCGGTCACGCGCTGCTGTCGCCGTGGCGCGTGTCGTGGCGTTTGCTGCCCCTGCCCGACGCGCTGGCGCACCGCTTGCGCCATTTTCCGTCGATGTTTTCCTTTATCGTCGTGCTCGTGTGGGCGACGGAGCGCGTCACCATCGTCATCAATGCGGGGCTGTCGACGGCCGTGGCCGTCAATTGCATCGTCGCCCTCGTGATGAGCACGACCATCGCCTATGGCTTGATGCGCGCCGAGCGCTGCTGGCGCCTGTTGCGCGAGGCCGACCCCGCCACCCTGCTCACGCCGTTCTGGCTGCGCTGCGTCACTGTGCTGCTGTGGCTGGCGCTGGCGTCGAGCGTCATCAGCTTGCTGGTCGGCTATGTGGCCTTCGGCAGTTTTGTTGCCAAGCAAATCGCCTGGGTCATCGTGGTGGTGGGCAGCACCTATCTGCTGACGGTGCTGGTCGACGATATCTGCATGCTGCTGGCCTCCACGCCGCCGCCGCCGGACGCCGTCAACCCCGTGCTGGCCACGCCCAAGGCGCGCGACCAGGCGGCCGTGTTGCTGTCGGGCATCGGCCGTGCCATCGTCGTGCTGCTGGCCCTGATGCTGCTGCTGGCGCCGTTCGGTGAAGGGCCGGGCGAGCTGTTCCAGCGCGTCGGCAAGCTGCAGGATGGCCTGGCCATCGGCGAGGTGGCGATCCGCCCGTCCGCCCTGATCCAGGCCCTGCTGGTGCTGGTCGTCGGCTTCGTGGCGCTGGGCCTGTTCAAGCGCTGGCTGCAAAACAGTTATTTGCCGACTACCAATCTCGATTCCGGCATGCAAGTGTCGTTCATCACCCTGTTCGGCTATATCGGCGGCGTGCTGGCCGTGGCGCTGGCCCTGTCGGCGGCCGGCATCGGCCTGGAACGCATCGCGTGGGTGGCGTCGGCCTTGTCGGTGGGTATCGGTTTCGGCTTGCAGGCCGTGGTGCAGAACTTCGTTTCCGGCCTGATTCTATTGGCCGAGCGTCCTGTGAAAGTGGGCGACTGGGTGTCCCTGGGCGGCGTGGAGGGCGACATTCGCCGCATCAATGTGCGCGCCACGGAAATCCAGTTGGGCGACCGTTCCACGGTGATCGTGCCGAACTCGGAATTCATCACCAAGACGGTGCGCAACGTCACCCTGGCCAATCCGCTGGGTCTGGTGCAAGTCAAGCTGCCGCTGCCGCTGGGCACGGATGCGCAGGCGGCGCGCGCGCTGATCCTGTCCGCATTTGTCGACAATCCCGACGTGCTCGACACGCCGGCGCCCAACGTGCAGCTCGACGGTATCGACAATGGCTTGTTGCTGTTCAACGCCACCGGCTATGCCTCGTCGCCGCGCCTGACGTCGGGCATCCGCAGCGCCCTGCTGTTCGAGCTGCTCAAGCGCCTGGACGAGGCGCATATCGCGATTGCCAAGCCCAGCACCATGGTGCTGAGCACCGTGCCGGCGCAGCCAGAGGCGTCGCTGATCCCGGCGGTGGCCGCTGCACCGGCCCCGGCGCCCGCCCCCGTGCCGCCGTTGACGAGCTAATCGGCACAAGTCAGCGCACGGTCGACCACAGCAGCGCCGCCAGGTACAGGCCGATGCCGAACGCCGTGTGGGCCATCAGGCTGCGCAGGCGGGCGGCGTTCGGATGCGGCGTCTTGCTGGCGGCCAGGCCGGCGCCCATGCCCGGCTGCAAGATGCAGAACGGCGCGGCCACGCTCACGAGGCCCGCCAGCAGGGCCGGCGCGAACGTCGGCCCTTGCACCCAGTCCTGTCCCACCAGCGCCAGCAGCATGGCCGCAAACAGCACGCCGATGACGTAATGGGCCGTCCAGCCCAGGATCGCTTCATCGCGCACGGGTGCCGCCTGGGCGATGTTGACGTGGCGCAAAGTGCCGCGCGGCAGATGGCCGAGCCAGCGTCCCACCATGGCAAAGTTCAGCGAGGGTATGCACCAGAAACGTTTTAATGCCACCGCCCACACATCCATCACCGCCGTCGCGCCCACGCCGATCGCCAGCGCATCGAGCCAGAGTATTTGCATCGTGTCTCCCTTATAACATTCAATTGATTGCTTGAATGTTATAAGGGTGCTAGCATCGTGTCAATGAAAAATGCCGATATCGAATTGCTTGCCGGTTCCGCCGGATTTGCCCATATTTTAGGCAGCGCGCCGCGCTTGCGCCTGCTCGAACAGATCGCGCACGGCGAATATGCGGTGGAGCAGCTGGTGGAGTTGACGGGCCTGTCCGTGGCGAATACCTCGCAGCATCTGCAGCAGCTGCGGCGCGCCGGTTTCGTGCAGGCGCGGCGCGACGGCAAGCGCGTGCTGTACCGCCTGGGCAGCGGCCCTGTGATGCAGTTGCTCGATGCGCTGGAGCTGTATGCACAGCACCAGCGCAGCGAATTGCAGGCGCTGGGCCGGGGCGACCACGTGGAAGCCATCACGGGCGATGAGTTGCTGGAACGCATGCAGGAAGCGAGCATCACCGTGCTCGACGTGCGGCCCGCGCAGGAATTTGCCGCCGGCCACTTGCCCGGGGCGATCAATATTCCGTTTGATGACTTGCAGCGCCGCCTGGGCGAATTGCCCGCGAACGCGGAGATCGCCGCCTATTGCCGCGGCCCGTACTGCGTGCTGTCCGTGCAGGCCGTGGCCGCCCTGCGTCTGCACGGCTTGCCTGCGCGCCGTCTGGGCAGCGGTTACGACGACTGGCAGGCGGCCGGCTTGCCTGTCGTGAAGGCGGCGTGATGGCGATCCCGAACAGCAAGCAGGAACTGGTCGAGGCGATTACCACCACGTACGCGAAACTGGCGCAGGAGCTGGCGCGCGTGCCGCCGGCCTTGGCGCGCGATCCCGTGCTGGAGGGACAAGTGAAAGGCACGCGCATGAGCGTGTGCGATTTGCTCGCCTACCTGGTGGGCTGGAATGAGCTGGTTTTGCACTGGCATGCGCAGCTGCGCGAGGGCAAACGCATCGAGGATATCGCCTTTCCCGCCGAAGGTTTCACGTGGAACGCTCTGGGAAAACTGGCGCAGCGCTTCCATGCCGACTATGCTGACCTCAGCATGGACGACTTGCTGCAGCGCCTGGCACAGGCGAAGAACCGGCTGCTGGCGCTGATCGAAAGCCATGACGACGCGCAATTGTATGGCCAGCCCTGGTACACGCATTACACGATGGGGCGCATGATCCAGTTCAATACGTCGTCGCCGTATGCGAATGCGCGCACCCGCTTGCGGGCCTGGCTCAAAACTTTGTAGCGGCAGGATCGGCAGGCTTGCACGATTGCATCAGTACGCTCTGAAAATTTTTCAGGCAGGATAGTGGTCTCAAGTGCCACAATTATGCGTAACCAATTGAAGGATCGCCATGCTGACCATCGCCCTCGCCCAGATGAATCCCACCGTGGGCGACTTCGACGCCAATGTCGCCGCCATCACCGCGCGCATGGTCCGCGCCGGCAGCGATGGCGCCGACCTGCTCGTGTGCCCGGAACTGTCGCTGTGCGCGTATTACCCGGGCGACCTGTTCGAGGATGCCGCCTTCCTGCGCGGCCTGCAGCAGGCACTGAATCAGCTGCTGGAAGCATCGACGCGCTGGCCGGAACTCGTCACCGTCATCGGCACGGCGCGCCCGAATCCCGGCGTCGGCAAGCCCCTGTACAACGCCTTGCTGGCCATCCGCGACGGGCATATCGTCGCCGAATACTACAAGCAGCTGCTGCCGACCTACGGCATCTTCGACGAGGGCCGCCATTTCGAGCCCGGTCCGCCCGGCGCCTGCACCTTGACTATCGCCGGCTGCAAGGTGGGCTTCATGATTTGCGAGGATGGCTGGAACGACGATGGCCGCGCCTACGCCGTCAATCCGTTTGAGGCCCTGCACGCGGCGCGTCCCGACCTGGTCGTCAGCATCAACGCCAGCCCGTCCGACATCGGCAAGCGCGCGCAGCGCCACGCCGTGTTTGGCGCCGCCTGCCAGCGCGTGAATCTGCCCCTGCTCTTCGTCAACCAGGTGGGCGGCCAGGACCAGCTGGTGTTCGACGGCGCCTCGTTCGCCATCTCGCCCGGCGACGGCCTGCAATTCGAGGCGGCCCGCTTCGTCGAGGATTTCCAATTGCTGCGTTTTGCCGATGGGCGTTTCGCGCAATCCGATGGCCAGCCCTTCCCCGTGCCGGACCCGGACGGCATCCCCGCCGTGGAGTTTGCGCGGCGCCAGATCGTGCTCGGCTTGCGCGACTACGCGCGCCGCTGCCGTTTTAGCAAAGTCGTCGTCGGCTGCTCGGGCGGCATCGATTCGGCGCTGACCCTGGCCCTGGCCGTCGAGGCGCTCGGCGCCGACAATGTGGTGGCGATCACCATGCCGTCCGTATTTTCCAGCGCCGGCTCCGTCACCGATTCCGTCGCCCTGTGCGCCAACCTCGGCATCGCCCTGACCACGCATCCCATCCGCGACATCGTGGCGCAGTACGAAGCCGGCTATGCCCTGGCCTTCGACGGCAAGCTGCAGGGGCTGCCGCTGGAAAACCTGCAGGCGCGCGTGCGTGGCACGATCCTGATGGAGTACTCGAATGCGTTCGGCGCCCTGCTGCTCACCACCGGCAACAAGAGCGAAATCTCGGTGGGCTACTGCACCCTGTACGGCGACACGAACGGGGGCCTGGGCTTGATCGGCGACCTGTATAAAACGGAGGTCTTCGCCCTGTCGCGCCACCTCAACGCCAGCGCCGGGCGCGAACTGATCCCCGTCGCCGTGCTCGAGAAACCCCCGTCGGCGGAACTGGCGCCCGGCCAGCGCGATACGGACAGCTTGCCGCCATACCCGGTGCTCGATGAAATTTTAAAGTGGCATATCGAGGGACGGCGTTTGCCGGCGGCCGAAAGCGCGCAGGCGCTGACCCTGGTCGACCAGCTGCGCGAGACGGACGAGGGGCGGGTTCTCGTGACGCGCATCCTCGGCATGGTCGCCCGCAGCGAGTACAAACGGCGCCAGGCGGCGCCCATCATCCGCGTGCGTTCGCGCGCCTTTGGCAGCGGGCGTCAATTGCCGATCGCCGCCCACTACCCCACCGGAGACGACGCATGACCTTATCCTATTCCGCCGACGCGGCCATCCTGATCGGCCGCTTCCAGCCTTTTCATAACGGCCATGCGGGCTTGCTGCAGACGGCGCTGGCCACCGCCGCCCAGGTGGTGGTGGTGCTCGGATCCGCCTTCCATGCGCGCAGCCCGAAAAACCCGTTTACGTGGCAGGAGCGGGCCGCCATGATCGCCGCGACGTTACCCGAGGCGCAGCGCGCGCGCGTGCATTACGTGGCCGTGCGCGATTACTACGACGATGGCCTGTGGGCCGACGCCGTGCGGCGCGCCGTGGCGGGCGCCGTGCCCGCGGCGCAGCGCGTCACCCTGGTGGCCTGCTTCAAGGACGCCACCAGCTATTACCTGCACCACTTCCCGCATTGGCAGCTATTGAATCTGGAGATCGATCCCGGCGCACCGATAGGCGCGACGGCCATCCGCAACGTGCTGTTCGAGGCGGAAGACGTCGACGTGTCGCTGAGCGCCGTGGCGCAGCTGCTGCCGGCGGCCATCGGGCAGTATGTCAAAGCGTGGACCTTGCTGCCGTGGTACGCGCCGCTGGTGCAGGAATACCGCGCCATCGAAGCCTACAAGGCGCGCTGGCGCACGGCGCCGTATCCGCCCATCTTCACGACCGTGGACGCGCTGGTGCAGACGGGCGGCCACGTGCTGCTGGTGCGCCGTGGCGGCTATCCGGGCAAGGGCCTGTGGGCCTTGCCGGGCGGCTTCCTGGAGCCGCGCGAACGCCTGCTGCAGGGCGCCCTGCGCGAGCTGGCGGAAGAGACCCAGCTGGGCGTGCTGGCGCCCACCCTCGTCGAGGCGCTGGTGGGCGTGGCCGTGTTCGACCATCCGGACCGCAGCCAGCGCGGGCGCACCATCACGCACGCGCATTATTTCGACCTGAAGACGCGCCAGCTGCCGGCCGTGACGGCGGCCGACGATGCGGCCCTGGCGCAATGGGTGCCCGTGGCCTCGCTGCCGGCCATGGAAGAGCAATTCTTCGAAGACCACTTCCACATCCTGAACCACTTCCTCAAGCTCACGCACGAGGGGCGCTGAGGGCAGCAATCTTATCGGCGCGCGTCAGGACGTCACGCGTTCCCAGCCATGCTTGATGGCCGCCTTGAAGTTGTCCCACGCCGACTGGGGATACGTGTGCTCCCACGTGGAACGCAGGTCCGCTTCCACCTCGTCCCATGGGCGGCCCCGGTAGCTGTCGCTGTTGGCCATCGAATGGCCATAGCGGTAGGCGGGATCGTAGTCCTCGAAGCGCGCGCCGGTGGCGACATACGTGGTGCTCCAGTGGCTGCGGTAGTACTGCTCGTCGTCGTAGCTGGTGCCGGGCAGGTTCTCCGCGCCTGGATAGCGGCGCACGTTGGCGCCCATGCCGGAAGGCGGCGGGGCCATGCCGCCCGCAAATTGCTGCGATACGGCCGCCGCTTCGTTCAGGTTGCCGCTGGGCGTGCCCTGCTGTGATGGCGCGCCGGACTGCATGCTGGCGCCCTGGCGCCGCGCGCTGTCGTCTTGCGGCGCGCCCTGCCAGCCGCCAGCGCGCCAGTGCTCGGCGTGCGCATCGATGTCGAGCGGCGCGTAGCGCTCGACGAGGTCGGTGGCGCGCTGGAGATCGGCGTCGCTCGCTCCCTCCAGCGTCAGCACGACGTGCCCGCGCCGCACGGCTTCCGCGTAGATGTGGCGGTCGGCATGGCTGCCGAACAGGTCCGTAAAGAAATGCTTGATGCTGTCGAGCAGGCTGTCGCTGTCGTCGCGGCGGATATTTTCCGTGGCGGAAAAGTCGTCGCTGCCCGCATCGTGCAGGCGGATGCTGGCGCCGGGGAAGCCCGCCGTGATCAGGTCGTGCCGGGCGCGCTCGGCCATGTCGCGCACGGCGAAAACTGCTGCCAATGTATGTGCCATGATGGTCTCCATTCGATGAACAACGTCCTTTCAGTGTAGGCCGGGCACACCGAAAAGGGCGCCCGTTTGCCCCTTGGAAATCGTTGTGCCTATCAAGTATTGACGAAGTGAAACCTCAGTCCGGCGTGCCCACGAACGCGCGCAAAAAGTCGATAAAGGCGCGCACCTTTTCCGCAATATGCTGGGTGTTCGGATACACGGCATACACGCCCTGCTCCGGGAAGACGACGCCGGGCAGCAGACGGCGCAAACGTCCCGCCCGCACCTCCCCTTCCACCAGCCACTGCGGCAGCAGGGCCACGCCGCAGCCGCCCAGCGCAAAGCCCAGCAGGGCCGAGGCGGAGTCGGAATGGATGGCGGCGTCGTCCTGCGCGGCAAAGGCGGCCGGGCCGTCGGGCGTGTGCACGTCCCAGCGCAGCGGCGAGGCCAGGCGGCTGTGCGCCAGCCAGCGCGCGCGCTGCAAGTCGTCCAAGGTGGCGATGTCCCTGCCGGGCAGGCTGGCCAGGTAGGCGGGCGAGGCGACGGGCCAGATGGCATACGGCTCGATCAGCGCGGCGCGGTAGCTCGAATCGTTGAGGGAACCCATGCGGATGGCCAGGTCGTAGCGGCCCGAGATCAGGTCTTCGTGCGAAGACGACGACGAATGCTGGATCTGCAGCTGCGGGTGGGCGGCGGCGAAGGCGATCAGCGCGGGAATCACCGTGCGGCTGCCGTATTCGACGGTGGTGGTCAGGCGCAGGGTGCCGCGCAAGCCTTGCTGGCCCTGGCGCGCCGTCTCGATGGCGCCGTGGGCTTCGCTGAGCACGCGCTGGCAATCCTCGTAAAAGCGCCGCCCCACGTCCGTCAGCGCCAGACTGCGCGTGCTGCGCGTGAGCAGCGACACGCCCAGCTCCGCCTCCAGCTGTTTCAAATTAAAACTGACGACGGCCTTGCTCTGGCCCAGCACGGCGGCGGCCGCCGTCAGCGAACCGGCGTCGACGATGGCGATGAAAATACCCAGGCGGTCAAGACTGATCATGATAAGAGTAAGTAAACATGCGGGTGTCGGAGGTTTGTCAAATTTTATTTGACAGTGTAATCGGGGCTGGCCCGTTACGCAAATGGCGATGAAAGCTTAAGCTGGCCGTTTGCCATTCGGAGCACCATGGACTATCGCAAAAAGGTGGCGGCCATCTATCTGCTGGGTTTTTTCGTCGACCTGATCAACATGTTCATCACCAGCGTCGCCTACCCCGACATCGGCCATGCCCTGCACGCCTCGGTGGCGCAGCTGGCCTGGATCAGCACCGCCTACATCCTCGGCTTGACCATCGTCATCCCCGCCAGCGCCTGGCTGGCTGCCTATTATGGCAGCAAAACCGTGTTCATGGCATCGTTGCTAACTTTTTTATGCGCGAGCATCGGCGCCGGCCTGGCGCCGTCGATCGAGGCGCTGATCGCCTGGCGCTGCGTGCAGGGCCTCGGTGGCGGCTTGCTGATCCCGCTGGGGCAAAGCATGACCTACCAGCTGTATCAGCCTGCCGAGCGTCCTGGCCTGTCCTCCGTCATCATGCTGGTGGGCTTGCTGGCGCCGGCCCTGTCGCCCGCGCTGGGCGGCGTGATCGTCGACAGCCTGTCGTGGCGCTGGATTTTTTACCTGAACGTGCCGTTCGCGGCGCTGGCGCTGCTGCTGGCCGCCTGCTGGCTGCGTCCCGACGCACCGCGCGCGGCCGTTCCCCGTCTCGACACAGGCGGCCTGCTGGCGGGCAGCACGGCGATTTTGCTGCTGTTGCTGGGCTTGACCATGCTGGGTACGCCGGGCGAGTTGCTGGCCGGCGCCGGCGTGCTGGCGCTGGGCGCCGCCTGCGCGTGGATCTACGTGCGCGGCGCGCTGCGCAAGTCCACGCCGCTGCTCAACCTGCGCCTGGCCGCCGAGCCGCTGCTGCGCGTTGCCATGCTGATGTATCTGCTGGTGCCCGGTGTCTTCATGGGGGTGAGCCTGCTGGCCATGCTGTATTTGCAGGGCGTGCTGGGCATGCCGGCATCGACGGCGGGTGCCTTGATGCTGCCGTGGGCGCTGGCCTCGTTTGGCGCCATTTCGCTCACGGGCAAAAGCTATCGCCGCGTGGGGCCGCAGCCGCTGTTCATCGCTGGCGCGCTGCTGCAGGCGGCGGGCATGCTGATGCTGCTGCGGGTGGACTCGGCGGGCCAGTTATTCTGGCTGGCCGGCGCGTATGCCGTGATGGGTTTTGGCGGCGGCTTGTGCAGCAGCACGGCGCAAAGCACGGCGTTTTTGCGCACGCCGGACGGGCAGCTGAGCCAGGCCAGCGCCGTGTGGAATATCAACCGCCAGCTGGGCTTTTGCCTGGGCGTGGCGCTGCTGAGCGTACTGCTCAACGGCTTGCTGGCGGCGCAGGGAATTTCGACGCTGGACGACCCCGCCCAGCATGCGCGCGCGGCGCAGGTGTTTCACTGGTGTTTTGCCCTGGCCGCCGTCTCGTGCGTGCTGCCGCTGGCGCTGTGCCTGCGCATCGACAACCGCGCCGTTCTTGACCTTTTACATCACCATGGAGCAAGCAAAAAATGAACGCTACAAATCCTTATTTTGACGACGTCTTATCCACGCATGTGCTGATCCGCGAGTGGCTCGCCGGCGAAGCCACGGCACCCGAACATTGCGCCGGTTTGCTGGCGCGTTTTTCGCCCGGTTACACGATGGTGTCGCCGGGCGGCAAGCAGCTCGATGGCGCCGGATTGGCGGCGTTTTTCCGCGCCGCCGGCGGCAGCCGTCCGGGCTTGCAGATGCACATTTCGGATCTCGTTCTGATACAGGAAAGCGCGGCCGGCGCCACTGTGTCTTACCGCGAGTTCCAAGCCATGCCCGGCGCGGAAAACACGGAGCGCCTGTCGACCGTCGTGTATGAAAAAATGGCCAGCGGCGCCCTGCTGTGGCGCCATTTGCACGAGACGTGGGTGGCGCGGGCGGATTGATCTTACCGTGTGGTGGCGGGTGCGCTGCCTGAACGACGATGCGCGTATCATGCGGTGCTTGCACCCGGAGAAAACAAACATGCGCATAGACACGACATCGGACTCGCCAAGCTGGAGCAAAGTCTTTGACATTGGTCATGAACTGCGGCAGCTTGGTCCCGTGATGGAAGAAAAATATCCTGATCTGGACTGGGAATTGTTTGTCTGCCTGCGCTGCCTGCCGAAAGACTTGCAGAGAAAAACCTTTTGCCGTTACTACGCCAGCGATAAAATGTTCGGCCTCGATATCGCCATGGATGAGGAAGACTTCGTGCCGGTGAAAAAAAACACGCCGGCACAACGCAAATTGATCGGCGCCGCCTTTTTCACTTTTTTTGTGGCAAGCATCCAGAAATACGAGAAAAAACTCCCGGGACTCCAGCCTGTTTCAGCGCAACTGATCGCTGATGTGCGGCAATGGTGCGTCGACAATCAGTGGCTCGATGCCGTTGTCTGACCCGCCATGCGCACGCCGGCGCTCAAGTGAGGTCGTGCAGGTCCTTGCGCAGCGCCGGGCCCAGCGTAAAATGCGAAAACGCGACCTCGAGCCCACCCCGTTCCGGCGTGCAGCACATGGGTCCGACGCGGTAGCTGCCGGCCTCGGGAAACGGCGCCAGGCGCAGCAGCGGCCAGCGCCGGCCATCGGTCGAATACTGCACCCGGATCACGCCCTTTTCCACCGTGACGCGCAGCCAGAAACCATCGGGCATGGCCGGGGCGATGCTGACGGCCCAGTCGGATTTGTCCTGCGTCAATACGGAGCTCAATAACAGCTGGCCGTCGGAAAATTCGACGCCGCATTTGATCCAGTTCTGCTCGTCGATGCGCACCATCATGCCGGCCTGGTCATACAGCGCAGAGTACTGCGCCGCCACGTGCAGCTGCGCCGTAAAATCGCCGGCGATTTCCGTGCCGAAAAAGTGGCCGCTGTCGCGGATAAAACCATACGAGGTCTTGCGCCAGAAGTCCGTGTTCGCATCCGTCGTCACGCGCAATTGCGCGCCGTCGGCGGACCAGTTTTCCGGTGGATTGAGCCAGCTGCCTTGCGTGAACATCGCGTGCCTTTCCGAGCTAAAAAGATCACATAGTGTGCCCCCATCCCAGCGCCTTGTACAGGGCGATCGCATCGATGTAGGACGCCGTTTCCGCCTGCAGCGCTTCGCGCCGGATATCGAACAAGGCGCGCTGGTTTTCCAGCACGGCCTGATAGCTGCCGGCACCGCCCTGGTAGCGCGTCGTGGCGATGCCCAGAGCCGCGTTGCCATGGCGCGCCGATTCCAGCAGGGAGGCCAATCGCGTCTGGTTTTCCGCCAGCTGCGTGACGGCATTTTCCACGTCTTCCTGCGCGACTAACAGCGTCTGTGCATAGCGCGCCAGCGCGCCCTGAGCTTCGGCCTGGGTGCCGCGCAAGCGGGCCTTGACGCTGCCCAGGCGGAAGGCCGGATAGCTGACGGAGGGAGCAACCTCAAAGGCGCGCGCGCCGCCGTCGAACACGCCGCTGCCGCGCAGGGCGAAGAAGCCTAAAAAGCCGCCCAGGCTCAGGCGCGGATACAGGTCGGCCGTGGCGGCACCCACGTCTTCGCTGGAGGCGGCCAGCAGGCGCTCGGCGCGCACCACGTCGGGCCGCTGCTTGATCAGCCGGTTCACGTCACCGAGGGGCAGCTGGCCCGCCAGCGGCGCCTGTTGCCGCGGCGTGGTCGCCAGCGCGATGGCGCCAGGCGCTTGCCCGCTCAGCACATCGAGCCGGTACTGCGCCTGCCGTAACCCCGCCTGCAGGGGCGGCAAGGCTGCCTCGCTGCGCGCCAGGTTGGCCAGCGCGTTGTGGCGTTCTTCCGGCAAGCCGCTGCCGGCGCGGATGCGCGCGTCGGTCAATGCCACCGTATCGCGCCAGCTTTGTATCTGCGCCTGCGTCAGCGCCAGGTTTTGCTGGTAGCCCAGCGCCTCGTAGTAATTGCGCGCCACTTCGGCGGCGATCGTCAGCTGCACCTGCCGCAAATCCGCCTGCGCGGCATCGGCGCGCGCCTGCGCCGAGCGGGAAATATGCGCCAGGCGGCCGAACAGGTCGATCTCCCATTGCGCGTCGAATCCCACGCGCGTATTCGTGCTGGCGGCGCGGCTGCCGGGAGTGTCTTGCTGCACCGTGCGCTGCCACCCAGCCTGGCCCGTGACGGTGGGCAGTTCATCGAGGCGGCGCTCGTCGAAGATGGCGCGCGCGGCCAGCAGATTCGCTTGCGCTTGCGCGATATCAAGGTTGTGTTCGAGGGCGCTGGCGATCAGCTGCGACAGCCGCGCATCGTCGAAAAACGTCCACCAGGCGGCATCCTTGGCCGCCGTTTGAGCTGGCGCAAACTGCGCCTGCTGGGGGCTGGCCAGGGCGATGGCGGGCGTGCCCGGCGTGACGTAGGCGGGGCTGACGGCGCAACCGGCCAGCACGGGGAAAAGGGCAATAAGATAGCGGTAATTTTTCATGGGGATTCCTTCAGCGCCTGCGACAGGTCGCGGGCGCGCGGCGTGGCATGGTCGGCCGTGTGGCGGCGGGCCAGAAAGGTGTACACGGTGGGCAGCACGAACAGGGTAAAGAAGGTGCCGATCAACATGCCCGAGACGATCACCACGCCGAGGCCGAAGCGGCTGTTGGCGCCCGCGCCGGAAGCGAACAGCAGCGGCACCAGGCCCACCACCATGGCGGCCGTCGTCATCAGGATCGGGCGCAAGCGGATCTGCGCCGCCTTGCGGATGGCCGTGATGCGGTCGAGCCGTTCATGCACCTGCAATTCGTTGGCAAATTCCACCATCAAGATGCCGTGCTTGCTGATCAAGCCGATCAGGGTCACCAGGCCGATCTGCGTGTAGATGTTGACGGTGGCGTAGCCGAGCGCCAGCGGAATCAGCGCGCCGCAAATCGACAGCGGTACCGTGATCAGGATGATCAAAGGGTCCGTCAGGCTTTCGTATTGGGCCGCCAGCACCAGGTAGATGACGACGACGGCCGCCAGGAAGGCCAGCAGCAGGGCATTGCCCTCCGTGGCGAACTGGCGCGCGTCTGATTGCCAGTCGTAGCTGAAGCCGGGCGGCAGGGTCTTGGCCACGCCGTCGAGGAAGGCCACGGCGTCGCCCAGGGTCACGCCCGGCGCCGGCACGCCCTGGAAGGTGGCCGCGTTTTGCTGGTTGAACTGCGTCAGCATGTTCGGCTCGATCTGTTCCGTCACCGAGACGACGGCGGACAGCGGCAGCAGGCTGCCATCGTCGGCGCGCACGTACTGCTGCGTCAGGGCTTGCGCCGTCAATCTCTGTTCGCGCGGGCTTTGCGCGATGACGTCATACGCGCGGCCATCCATGCCGAAGCGGTTCAGATAATTCTCGCCCACCAGCACGGCCAGCGATTCGCCGATGTCCTGCATGCGGATGCCCAGGCTGTTGGCTTTCGAGCGGTCCACGCGCACTTTGACCACGGGGTTGTTGTAATCGAGGTCGCTGTCGACGACGGCAAACAGGCCGCTGTCGCGCGCGCGCTGCTTGACGTCTTCCATGGTGCGGAACAGGGTGGCGTAATCCTGCGCGCTGCGCAAGACCATCTGCACGGGCAAGCCGCCGCTCGACCCCGGCAAGGGCGCCAGCTGGAAGGCGAAGATGCTGGTGCCTTCCACGTCGCCCACGGCGTGCTGGAGTTCGGCCTGGATGACGGCCGCGTTGCGCGCGCGTTCGGCCCACGGCGTGAGGTTGATGCCGCCGATGCTCGACGCCGGACCTTCGCCGCCGTTGATGATCCAGCGCGAATCCGTTTCGGGGATGTTCTTGTAGATGTCATCGAGCTTGTAGGAAAAACGTTCGACGTAATCGAGGTTGGCGTGCTGCGGCGCCTTGATCGCCGTCAAGACGCTGGCCTGGTCTTCCGCCGGCGCCAGTTCGCGCTGCGGCAGCAGGTACAAAAAGGGCAAACTGACCATCACCAGCGCGGCGAAACCGGCGCTCAGCCAGCGGTGGTGCAAGGAGCGGTCCAGCAGGCGCGCATAGCGGCTGGTCAAACCTTCGAAGAAATGCTCGGCGGCGCGCGCCATGCGCCCTTCCGATTGTTTCGGCTGCAGCAGCAATGAGCTCATCACGGGCGACAAGGTCAGCGCCACCACGCCCGACACCACCACGGCGCCGGCCAGGGTCAGCGCGAATTCCTTGAACAGCGCGCCCGTGAGGCCCCCCATCATGCCGATCGGCGCATACACGGCCGCCAGCGTGATCGTCATGGCGATCACGGGGCCGGCCACTTCGCGCGCACCGACCAGGGCGGCCGCCACGGGCGTCTTGCCTTCCTCGATATGCCGGTGCACGTTTTCCACCACGACGATGGCGTCATCGACCACCAGTCCCACGGCCAGCACCATCGCCAGCAAGGTGAGCAGATTGATGCTGAAGCCGAAGGCCAGCATCAGCGCCGCCGCGCCCAGCATCGACAGCGGTATCGTCACGACGGGAATCAGCACGGAGCGCAGGGAACCCATGCACAGGTAGATGACGATGACGACGATGAGCAGCGCTTCGAGCAGGGTGTGCGCCACTTCGTCGATGGACGACTGGATGAAGCGCGCCGTCTCGAACGCCAGCTCGACTTTCACGCCCGGCGGCAGGGTTTTCTGGATCTCGGGCAGCAGTTTCTTGATGCCGTCGACGATCACCAGCGGGTTGCCGCCCGGCGTGGGCGACAGGCCAAGGTACACGGCCGGCACGCCATCCATGATGCCGCTCGTTTCCGTGGCGGCCGCGCCCAGTTCCACCGTGCCCACGTCCTTCAGGCGCACGAGGGCGGCGCCGTCCTTTGCATCGCCGCCCTTGGTGATGACCATGTCGCGAAATTGCTCCACGCTGGTCAGGTCCGTGTTGACGCTGATGTTGGAGACGACGAACTGCCCCTTCACCTTGCCGGGCGCCGCCTGGTAGTTGTTGCGCCGCACGGCGTCGGCCACGTCGGCCGCCGTCAGGCCGCGCGCCGCCAGTTTCGCCGGGTCGATCCACAGGCGCATGGCCAGCTGCTGGCCGCCGTACACGTCGACCTTGGCCACGCCGTCGATGGTGGCGAACATCGGCTGCACCACGCGCGCCAGATAATCGGTCAGCGCGGGCGCCGAGACGCTCTCGCTGGCAAAGCCGACGTAAGCGACGGCCGAGGAATCGCCGGCCGAACGCTCGATTACGGGGTCAAAAGCGCCTTCAGGCAATTTATAGCGCACCTGGTTGACCTTGGCCATGACTTCCGTCAACGCTTGCGTGGAATCGCGGTTCAGCTCCATGCGCACGGTGACCGTGCTGCTGCCCTGCACCGACGACGAGGTCAGGTAATCGATGCCTTCCACCGACGACACGGCTTGCGCGATCGGCTGCGTGACAAACCCCTGCATCAGTTCCGCCGAGGCGCCCGGATACGTGGTTTTCACGGTGATGGTCGATGATTCGAGCATCGGATACTGGCGGATCGGCAGCTGCAGGATGGCAATCACGCCCAGCATCAGAATCAAGGTGCTGATCACCAGCGCCAGCACGGGGCGGCGCACGAATAAATCGGTAAATTTCATCGTGTGCGCTCCTTAGGAACCGGCCTTGGGCGCGGCGCGCTTGGCCTCGTCCAGGGTATTGGCCACGGCTTGCACGGCCATGCCGTCGGCCAGTTTCAGCTGGCCCGAGGCGACCACGCGCTGGCCTTCGCGCAAGCCGTCGATAATGGCCACGCGGCCCCCGGCCCGCTCGCCCAGTTTCACGCCCACGCGCTTGACGGTGAGCGGCTGCTTGCCTTCCTGCTGCGCCACAAACACCGTGTCGCCATACGCGCTGTAAGTCACGGCCGTTTCCGGCACCGTCAGCTGCTGCCCGGCCTCGCGGGCTACCCGCACGTTCGCGTACATGCCCGCTTTCAGGGCGCCGCGCGGATTGGTCAGCGCCGCCTGCACCTGCACCATGCGCGAGCGGGCGATCAGCGGGTCGATGGCATTGATCTTCGCTGTAAAAACGTCGCCCGGATACGCGTCCACCAGCACTTGCACGGCCTGGCCCGGCGCCAGCTTGGCGCTGCTCTGTTCATCGAGGGCGAAGTTCACCAGCAAGGATTTCGTGTCGATCAGGCTGGCCACCGTATCGGCCGCGTTCAGGTACTGGCCCGCGTGTACCTTGCGGATGCCCAGCTGCCCCGCGAACGGCGCGCGGATGGTCTTTTGCGCGATCAGCGCTTCCGTCTGGCGCACGTCGCCCAGCGCTGCGTCGCGCGCGGCCAGGGCAGTGTCGAGCTGTTCCTGCGTGGCCGCCTTGTCCTTGACCATCTGCACCGTGCGGGCATGGCTGCTTTCCGCGTTTTTCAGCTGCGCGCGCTGGCGCAGCAGCATTGCCTGTTCTTGGGCGTCATTGAGCTGTACCAGCACGGCGCCAGCTGCCACCTGCTGACCCGATTCGAAGCGGATCTGCGTGATCCGGCCGCCCGTTTCGGCGGCTACTTGTACCTGGCGCGCCGCTTCCAGTTCGCCCACGCCGGCAAAAAAGCGTTCCTGCGTGCCCAGCACGACGGGGACCAGCGCCACCTTGGTGGCGGGGTAGGCGGCGGCATCGGCCGCATGCGTAGCGGCTTGTGATGCAGCGCGCGGATACAGCGCGGCGCCCGCGACGGCCAGGGCGATGGCCAGCGCGGAGGCGCCGACGATTTTCGTGTTCATGATGAAGTCCTTTACAGCAGTAAAAGGGAAAAAAGAAGAGGCGCAGCGGAGGCTGGTCAGGTCCGCTGCGCGTTGAAGAGTACAAACAGGCCGATGGTCCACAGCAGCAGCACCAGGTGCGTCGTCTGCAAGCCTTCCTGCGCGATCCAGTAGCCGAACCACAGGCCGCCCAGGTGCATCAGCAGCAAAAAGGCGGCCATGGCGCACAAGGCCAGGTTCAGCCAGGGCAAGCCGGCGGCCAGGCCACCGCCGAAAAACAGCGCCACGCCCGTCCAGGCGGCGATGGCGGCCAGCAGTTGCAGCGCCAGCACCGTGAACAAGGCCAGGCGGTGCAGCAGCAGGGAAGTGAGGGCGCGGCGCAGCAGCGGCGTCTGGATGGTGGGGTCCTGGCGCAGCGGGTCCATGCGCATGGTGTTGCCGATGGCCCAGACGGAGCCGTGGAAGGCGTGCAGGTTGTTGATGGCGGCCAGGGTCAGCCAGGCGGCCAGGCCGGTGGCGAGGATGGCGTGAAACAGCCAGATCGAGTGAGACAGTTGCATGGGAAAATCCTGTCAAAAGAGTACCTTGCCAGCATGCGGACGTGGAAACTCCTCGACAGCGGGGAGCTACCGGCCTATTATGCAAGCAATTAGTTGGTTAACTGGCCCCATGATAGTTGAGCGAAATGAATTACACAAGTAAACGTTTGGATAATAGCGAGGCGCCGCAAACGACGGAGCGCATCCTGTATTTCATCAAGACCAAGGGACCCGTCTCCACGGCGACCCTGGCCAAGACCCTGGACATGACGGGCGAGGCGGCGCGCCAGCAAGTGCAAAAGCTGGTGGCGGCGGGCCTGATCGAGGGGCGCCAGGAAGCGCAGGCGGGCGCGGGACGGCCGCGCCAGAACTGGGTCTTGACGGAAGCTGGCAATGCGCGCTTTCCCGATACGCATGCGCAGCTGACGATCAAGCTGATCGGCTCTGTGCGCCAGCTGTTCGGCGAAGCGGGACTGGACAAATTGATCACGCAGCGCGAAGAGGAAAGCCGCAGCGCGTATGCGCTCGCATGCTCGGCGCCGGACTTGCCCACGCGCTTGCGGCAGCTGGCCGCCGTGCGCGATGAAGAGGGCTATATGGCGCGCGTGGAAGCGGACGGCGACGACTGGCTGCTGATCGAAGACCATTGCCCCATCTGCGCGGCCGCGCGCACCTGCCAGGGCTTTTGCCGCTCCGAACTGCAGCTGTTCCAGGAAGTGGTGGGACCGAACGCCAGCATCGTGCGCGAGCAGCACGTGCTGGCCAATGCGATGCGCTGCGTCTATCGGATCACGGTGCTGTCCTAATCCTTCGGAAACAGCGGCCAGGTCAGCAGCGCCACCAGCCCCGCCAGCCACCACACGACGGGCCAGCTGCTGGCCGCCAGCACGTGCGGCAGGGTGACCGGCGTGAGGAACAGCCCCACGTAGACGGCCGTGTTCGCCATGCCCAGGGCCGTGCCCGCATTGGCGGCGCCGGCGCGGGTCGCCAGTTCCGTGTAGGCCACGCCATGCCAGGCGGACACGGCGATGCCGGCGAGCACCACGGCGGCCATCAGCAGCCAGCCCGGCGCCGGCAGCCAGGCGATGCATCCCAGCAAAATGAATGACGCCAGCGCCACCAGGGCCGAGCCGCGCAGGTAGCTCGGCCGGTTCGCGTGGCGGTCCGTGTGGCGTCCGCTCCAGATGCGCATCACCATGGCGCCCATTTGCAGGGCCACCATCACGGCCGTGATGGCCGCCAGGCCCAGGCGGCCATGGTCGTGCAGGAAGACGGTGGCATAGCTGAGTACGGCAAACTGCGGCACGCACAGCAAGCCGATGGCCGCTACCATGCGCCAGACCTTGCGATTCTGCAACGGCGGTGGCGGCTTGACCTCAAACAGGCTCGTGGACGCGTTCTGCGGCCCCGTGGCGGCCTCGGCAGAGAAGTCGGGATCATGCATCCAGCGCCACGTCAAAAACGCCGACAGGCCGCATACGAGGGCCAGGGCGCCAAACACGGGGACAAAGCCGTAGCGCGATGCCAGGCTGGGCAAAATCAGGGCGCCGAGGCCGCCGCCCAGCGGCACGGCCGTCTGGCGGATGCTCATGGCGAAACCCCGTTCGCCCGCGCCGAACCAGCGCATCACGGCGCGGCCGCTGGCGCCGTTCACGCTGCCGCCCAGCACGCCGACTGCCGCCAGCCCGGCCGCCAGCGCCCATAACGGCGGCACGGACCCGCCAGCGGGCGTCATCCACAGCAGCAGGACCAGCAGCGCCAGCATGGTGCCCAGCAAGCCCGTCAGCAGCACGGGCCGGTCGCCCCAGCGGTCGGTGGCCATGCCCCATGGCAATTCGGTCAGGGCCACGCCCAGGCCCATGGCGCCCAGCGCCACCCCCAGTTCAGTATTGCTCAGGTGATAGCCGCTGCGCAGCCAGATGGCCGTCGTGGGCATGCCGTTGGCGGCGGCGGAAAAACTGGCGTTGGCCGCCACGCCGACGGCCAGCACTTTCCAGCGGTGGGCGTCGCCCAGCGCGGGCGCGGTGACGGGGACAGGAACAGGAATGGCTTGGCAGCTGGTAGTCATGGCAGGGAGAGGATAGTGGTTGACCCTGGCAGTGTGGCGCGCTACGATCATTCTGAATATCAGATAATTTACGCTGAACCATCCCATAAAACAGGACGATTAACGTTACGCCATGCACCAGCTCAATTTCGACATCGCCTTCTTGCGCAGCTATGTGGCCGGCATCGAGCTGGGCAGCTTTGCCCGCGCGGCCGACAAGGTGGGCCGTTCCACCTCGGCCGTCAGCGCGCAGCTGAAAAAACTCGAGGAGCAGGCGGGCATGCCCCTGTTCCGCAAGGATGGCCGGGGGCTGGCGCTGACGCCGGCCGGCGAAGTGCTGCTCGGCTATGCGCGCCGCCTGCTGGAACTCAATGACGAAGCGGCCGTTGCCTTGCGCGGCGCGGAACTGGAAGGCTGGATCAGGCTCGGCTTGCAGGAAGATTTTGGCGAAGCCTTGCTGCCGGACGTGCTGGGGCGTTTTGCCCGCGCGCATCCGAAAGTGCGCATCGAAGCGCATGTGGCGCGCAACACGGCCCTGATGGAAGGGCTGGCCATGGGCCAGCTGGACCTGGCCCTGCTGTGGGGCGGCGCCTGCATCGCCGACGTGGCCGCCTATCCGCCGCTGCAGCGCCAGCATATTGCCCAACCGTCCATGCGCTGGATCGCCTCGTCCAGCCTGGCCTGGCGGCCCGGGTCGGGCGAGCCGTTGCCGCTCATTACGTTCGACCGCGAATGCCTGTTCCAGCGCTGCGCCACGCAGGCGCTCGATGGGGCCGGCATCGCCTGGCGCACGGCGTTTACCAGCCCCAGCCTGGCGGGACTATGGGCGGCGGCGGCCGCCGGGTTGGGCGTGACGGTGCGCACGGGCCTGGGCTTGCCCTCGACCGTGCGCGCGCTCGATCACGTGGAAGCAGGCTTGCCCGTCCTGCCCCCGCTGTCGCTGGAATTGCTGCGCGCCTCAAGCGTGTCCAGGCCGCCGGTCGAGCGCCTGGCGGCCCTGATCATCGAGTCGCTGCAACAGGATGCCGCTTAAAACGCCTGCGCCGTCGGGCGCAGCACGATTTCATTGATATCCACGTCGGCCGGCTGCTCGATCGCATACGCGATGGCGCGCGCCACCGACGCGGCGGGAATGGCGATCTGATAGAACTCCTTGACGGCCTTGGCGCTGTCGGCGTGGCTGCTGCCCTGGCTCAACTCCGTATCCACGGCGCCTGGCAAAATGACGGTGGTGCGGATGGTGCCGCCGCTGGCCGCCAGCTCGTGGCGCAAGCCTTCCGAAATGGCGCTGACGGCAAACTTGGTGCCGCTGTAGACGGTGCCGCCCGGGCTGAAGACTTTTTGTCCCGCCACCGACGAGATATTGATGAAGTGGCCGCTGTTTTGCGCCTGAAAATATGGCAGGACGGCGGCGATGCCGTTCAGTACGCCTTTGATGTTGATATCGATCATGCTGTTCCACTCGTCGACTTTCAAGGCGCTCATCGGCGCGATGGCCATCAGTCCCGCATTGTTGATCAGCACGTCGACTTTGCCGAACACGGCCAGGGCCGTTTCGACCAGGCGCTGCAGATCCTCGGGCCGGGTGACGTCGGTCCGGGCAATGGCGGCCTGGCCGCCGGCCGCCGTGATTTCCTCGGCGATGGCATTGAGCAAATCCATGCGGCGCGCACCGAGCACGACGCAGGCGCCCAATGCGGCCAGATGGCGCGCGGTGGCTTCGCCCAGGCCGCTGCTGGCACCGGTGATGACGACGACTTTCCCTGCAATAGCTTGACTCATGATGGGTTCCCTGTGAAGGCAGCACAGTGCTGCGGATGACATCGATCAATGCCGGCACAGCTTAGCGCATTTGCGTCCCCTTTTGCTATAAAAAAGATAATTATTAAATGATAATTGTTAGGCGCGAGCAATCAGCACTTGCACGGGCGCCATGGGGAAATCGCTGGCACTGTATTGTTCCACTTGCCGCCAGCCCGTGTCGCGCAGCAGCTGCGCCAGTTCTCCCTGGCGCGTGACGGCGCGGCCCAGCATGCGCATCGGCAAGTAATACGGCAGCACGCGCGCCGCGTCGCCGGCTGCCGGGGCGATTTCCGCCTGCACGCAGACGAGCACGCCACCGGGTTTTAATGCCGCCTGCATCTTGCGCAAGGCCGCCGCCATGTCAGGCACGAAATGCAGCACGGACGAGCACCAGATGAGGTCGTAACCGCTGCCGATGTCGTCGCAGTCCAGGTCGCCGCCCAGGGTCTCCAGGCGCTCAGATAGTTGCGCATGGGCGATGTTCGCGGCCGCCACGGCCACCGTTTCCGGCCAGTCGAAAACGCAACCCTGCACGCCCGCATGGGCTTGCGCCAGCGCAATGGCCACCCAGCCCGGGCCGCCGCCCGCGTCGAGCAGGCGCAGCGGCGTGTTGCCGTCCGCAAACGGCGCGATGCGCTGCATCACGGACAGGGCGGCGCGCATGGTGACGGCGCGTTGCTCCTGGCCGATCTGCTGCTGCGCGGCGGCGGCCCAGTTGACCCCGCTCGCCGTGCTGTACGGCGCCGCTTTTCCGCCGTCGCGCACCAGCGTGTGCAATTGCGTGGCGAAATGGCGCAGCGCGTGCAGCCGGTACAGCCAGGCGTCGCCGCAAAAGGCCACGGAGTCGCGGCAGAAATACTGCACGGTGGCGGCCGCGCAGCGGTAGCGCTGATCGCTTGCATCTGCACCCGCGTCGGCCCCGTCGCGCTGCAGCACTTGCATGCTCCAGAGCAATTCCAGCAGCAGGGCCGTGTGCGGCGCATGCAGCGACAGGGCCTCGGCCAGTTGCGCCGCCGTGTGCGGCGTGGCCAGCACCTCGAAAATACCCAGTTCCAGGGCGGCGGCCAGTCCATCGGCCTGGACGGGGGCGACGGCCAGGTCCCAGTACGGCTGCAAAGCGTGTTGCGTATCGAATGACATGATCTTCCTTTCGGCGAAGTGGGCATCAACGTCATTTTATGTAACAATGAGAATAGTTATCATTTGCATTTGTATGCGCGGCGGCGTTTTTCGTATGCGGGACGGCGCGCGGGAAAACGGGGAGGAGCGATGATGGAACAGGACAGGGCAGCGGCAGGCTGGGTGCGGCGCCAGCTGGACCCGGGGTTGAAAGAGTGCCGCGCCGACCAGCGGCAAGTCGACCAGGGCGTGCTGCTCGTGCATTCCGATTACCGCCCGCGCCTGGCGCTCGTCGAGCAATCGCAGCATGACGACGCGGGCGGCATGGTCATTACCATCGGCCTGGAAGGCGCGTCCGCCTACGCCACGCGCGATGGCGAACAATTGCGTTTCCGGGCCGGCCATACGACGGTGACGGCGTTTCACCACGTCAGCGGCGAGCGCCGTTTCGAGGCGCAGCAACGGGCGGCGCAATTGCGCGTGCTGGTCGACGAGGATGCGCTGGCGCGCTACTGGCCGGAAGGCCTGGCATCCCTGCTGCCCCACGGCGGCGCGCGCCAGCTGGCGCATGCGGCCACCACGGCAGCTGTCGCCCAGCACGCGCGCGCCCTGCTGCGCGCGACGGACCCGCTGGCCGTGCATATCGGCGTGCTGAGTATCCTGGCGGAACAGTTGCGGGGACTGCGGCCGCCGCCCGTTCCTGTGCCGCGCTGGTCCGAGGCCGACATCATCAAGCTGGAGCGCGTCCACGCGCTGATGCAGGAGCAGATGGCGCAGGCACTCACGCTCGATTACCTGTGCGCGCAAGTGGGGCTGAGTTTGTTCAAACTCAAGCAGGGGTGGCGCTACCGCTACAACGACAGCCCCCAGCGCACCCTGCTGGCGCTGCGCATGCAGCGGGCAAAGTTACTGTTGGAAAATGGTTGCCAGGTGGCGCAGGCGGGCTGGCAGACCGGTTATCGGCATCCGGCCAATTTCAGCGCCGCCTTCAGCCGCCATTTCGGCTACGCGCCGAAGACCGTGGGGCGCGCGGGCGGGTAAAAAGCCGGTGTAGAATCGGCGGGCACGATGTACTCATACGACCTACAAGGAGACATGATGGCCCGCAAAATCTTTGTCAATCTGCCCGTCCAGTCGCTCGAACGTTCCGTGGCGTTTTTCACGGCGCTGGGCTTCAGTTTCAATGCCCATTTCACGGATGAAACGGCGACGTGCATGATCGTCGCCGACGATATTTTCGTGATGTTATTGACGCACGACAAATTCAAGCAATTCACGCCCAAGCAGCTGTGCGATACCACGGTGGCGACGGAAGTGCTCGTGTGTTTGTCGGCCGAGAGCCGGGGCGAAGTCGATGAGCTGGTGGCGAAAGCCGTCCAGGCGGGCGGCAGCATCTACAAGGAGCCGATCGATTTCGGCTTCATGTATGGCCACAGTTTCCAGGATCCCGATGGGCATCAATGGGAATTGATGTACATGGAAGCGAATTCAATACCGCAATAGTTGCGGTATTGAATCCGGTACAGCGTGCTTAGCTGGCCAGCGCCAGCAAATCGACCACGTCCAGCCCGGCCAGGTCCTGCGTCGTGTTGCCCGCAAACGCGGCGCGGCTTTGCTGGCCGTTTTTCAGCCAGGTGCGCGTCACGTCCTTGATCTGGCTCAAGGTGCAATTCAGCACGCCGGTGCGGAACTGCTGGCGCACGGCTTCCGTCGTGCCCCGCTGCTGCATGTTCCACGCCGTCAGCGCTTCCGCGTACGGCGAATGCGGCTTGTCGAGGCCCTTGATGACGCAGATGATGGCTTCTTCCACTTGTTCCTGCGAGAAATCGCCGGCTAGGATCTGATCGAGCGTCGTGCCGAAGTCGGCAAACGTGCCGGCCAGGCGCGGATCGCGGTAGGAGCTCAGCGTGAACGTGCCGGCGCCGGCCGCATAGCTGGCGCTGCCGCCATACGCGCCGCCTTTTTCGCGCAGGGCCGTATGCAGCACCTGGTTGGTCATCAGTTCGGCGGCCACGGCCAGGGCGGCAGCGTCCGGATTGTGCACGCCTGGCACGGCCCAGGAAACGAAGCAATGGTTGATCTGGCTCGTCGCATGCAGGGCCGTGTTGGCCAGCGGCAATGCGGCCGGTGCGGCGGCAACGGCTGGCGCATCCGCCTGCGTGCCGGCGGCCGGCAATTCCAGCAAACGGGCCAGGGTGATGCCATCCTGTTCCAGGCCCGCGCACAGCACGGTCGGCGGCTGGGCGATGATGTGCGCGTGCAGGGTGTCGAGTTCGCGCGCGATTTCCTGCAAGCCTGCCGATGTCTTGCTCAGCTGCTGCAAGCGGCGGTAGAACGGCAAGGCGGCCGGGCCGCCGACGATGTCGTCGAAGCGGCGCGTCGGCGACAGCGGGGCCGCCGAGGCCAGCATGGCGTAGCGGTTGCCCGATTCGGCCAGGCTGGAGAGTTTGTCCTGCACCAGGCTTTCGATCAGGAAAGCCAGGCGCTCTTCTTCATCGAAGCGTGGCTTGGCGATCCAGGCCGACAGCACGGCGGCAATCGCTGCATGTTCTTCGCGCAAGCCGCTGGCCGAGAACGACAATTCCACGCGCATCGCCTGTTGCGGGCGGGGAATGGCTTCCAGGCCGATGTGGAACGACGGCACCATGCTCTGGCGCCAGGCGCTGGCGTCGTCGAACGACATGTCGCCCACGCCCAGTTCCGGCGCCAGGTCCGTATATAAACGCAGCCAGGGCCACGACGCTTCCGGCAAGCCCGATACGTCGTACAGCACGTTGGCATAGCTGATGCCGTTCGAGGCAATGCTGAACGCCACGGCGCCGTCGACGGCGGGCGGAATCGGCAGGGCAGGGCGCGGCGCGGCGCTGACGTCGCCCGGGCGGATGCGCGGCAGCACTTCCGAATTCGATGGCAGTTGCTGATGCGCTTCCAGCGCGGCCGACTCGGCGACGATGTGCTCGCGCTCGGCGTCCGTCAGCTGCGCTTGCAGGGCCGCCAGCTTGGCATCTTCCTGCGCGGCGCGGTCCGTGAAATAGGCGGCATCGGGCACCACGTGCGTCGTCAAGCGGGTTGGATTGGCGATCAGTTCGCGCACCAGCTGCTTGAAGAATGCCGGGTCCTCGATCTGCTGCTCCAGCGTTTCCAAAATCGCCGCATTGTCGAAGGCGTCCATGACGTTGCCGTCGTACATGGCCAGCGGCAAGGCGTGCAGCAAACGGCCCAAGCCGTAAGGCATGCGGCCGCTGCTGATTTCGCGCTGGCTGTATTTGATATCGCGCAATGCCGCGTGCAGCACGGCGGCGGGAATGCCTTCTTCCGCCGTTTCTTCCAGGGCCGTCCAGATGCGCTGGTGCGCATCGGCGATCTGTTCCTGCGTCAAACCTTCCATGCCGATGTGGAACACCATCTGGCGGATGCCCGCGTCGCGGCCATTCATGTCCGATGGGCGGCCATAGCCGGCCGATTCCATGGCGCGCATGACGGGCGCCGACGATTCGCCCAGCAAGCCGTGCGACAGCAGATGCGCGTGGTAGTAGGCGATGGGGTCGCTCGACTCGCCCATCAGCCAGGCGAATTGCAGGCCGAATTCATCGTCGCGCGCTTCCTGCGACGGAATTTTCACCACATTTTCCTGCGGCGCCGTCCACGCGGGCGCCAGCTGCGGCAGGCGGCGCGGGCTAAAGCCGCTGAGCTTGGACAGCACGCGTTCCGCGACTTGTTCCTGCACGGCCGACGCTTCGATATTGCCGGAGGTCATGATCACGGCTTGCGAAGGGTGATAGTGGCTGGCGTGGAATTCTTTCAGCATATCGTGTGTCAGCTCGGGGATATTCAGCGGATCGCCGCCCGATTCCACTTCGTACGTCGTGCCCTTGAGCAAGGCGCTGGCGATGCCGCTGTCGAGAGCGCGCATGGGGCTGTTGAAGGCGCCCTTCATTTCATTGAAGACGATGCCCTGGTACACCAGCTTGTCGCCTTCGAACGCGTGGCGCCAGCCTTCCTGGCGGAAATTCAGGTAATCGAGGTTGGGGAAGAAGGCCGCGTCCAGGTACACGTCGAGCAGATTGAAGAAATCCTTGCGGTCGGTGCTGGCGAACGGGTACACGGTGCGGTCCGGGTAGGTCATCGCATTCATGAAGGTGGCCGTCGAGCGGCGCAGCATCGAGAAGAACGGGTCGCGCACCGGGTAGCGGGCCGAGCCGCACAAGGCCAGGTGTTCCAGAATGTGGGCGCGCCCGTCGCTCACTTCCGGCACAGTGGGAAAGGCCACCAGGAACACCATTTCAGCCTGCTCGGTATGCATGTGGATATGGCGCATGCCCGTTGCTGGCTCGACATATTGCTCGATGGTTGCCTGCAAGACTGGAATGAAGTTGCTGCTGACTTTTTCAAATGTGCTCATGCGGTATGGGATCTCTGCGGTAGATGGTTCGGATGGTCGGTGGACGTGCATCACATCTGGGGGCAAAGCGGCGTATTGCCAGGGCCGGCGGCCACTTTGATGCCTGTGTGAAGTTTTTCCCTATTGTACTAGGAGTATTCGTGCGCCGCCGACGGGGACTTGCTGGCGGCCGGAAAAGCCATAGTATTGCCAAATTTACCATTTCAGGGTGGCTGGCGTCTGTGAATCGGCGCTTCGCGTACCATGCGTTTTTTTACCAGACTGTAGCGAAGGCCGCACCTTGTCCAGACTTTCTTTTCGCCAACTGTTATTTGCCGCCTTCATTTTGACGACGGGCATTTTGACGGCCACCTCCGTGCAAGCCTTGCTGACCCTGGAGCACCTGGCGCGCCTGGGGCGCGAGACGGCGGCGCAGGCGATTGCCCTGACGGAACAGTCGCAGCGCCTGTCCGAACGCACCCTGGCCATGGAGCGCAGCGCGCGCCAATTCCTCGTGCTGGACGACCCCGTCTTCCGCGAGCGCTACGCGGCGGCGCGCGACGAAGCGGCGGCGGCGCTGCAAGTGCTGAACCGCGCCACGCCCGAGTTCGCTCCCCAGCTGGCCGACGAGTGGACGGTGCAGGCGCAAGCGGCCTGGGAAGTCTTGCAAGCGGGTAAACGCCGCAAGCGCGATGGCCACGCCGTCGTGTACCGCGCGTTTGCCCGCATGACGCAGATCAATGACAGCCTGGCGCGCGAAAGCAAGACGGAAATCGGCAGCCGCAACGATGCCCTGCTGGCCGAGCTGGAACGCCAGCGCCGCCTGCTGGGCCTGCTGGTGGGTGGCGCCGTGCTGCTGGCGGCCGTGCTGGCCACCTGCTTCGGCTTTTTACTCTCGCGCCCGCTGCGCCGCATCGAGACGGCCATCGAGCGCCTGGGCGACAAGCGCTACGACCAGCCCATCGTCGTCGGCGGCCCGGCCGACACGCGCCGCCTGGGCCAGCAGCTGGACTGGCTGCGCCAGCGCCTGGCGGATCTCGATGCCGACAAGGAACGTTTTCTGCGCCACATCTCGCATGAGCTGAAGACGCCGCTGGCGGCCCTGCGCGAAGGCGTGGCCCTGCTGGAAGACGAGGTGGCCGGCAAGCTCAGCGACAGCCAGCGCGAAATCGCCGGCATCCTGCAGCAAAACACGGCCTCGCTGCAAACCCAGATCGAAGACTTGCTGCGCTACAATACCGCCGCCTTTGACGCCCAGCATCTGGCGCACAGCAAGGTCGACTTGCTGGTCTTGCTGCAAGATGTGGTGGCGGGCCAGCGCTTGCAATGGCTGGCGCGCCGTTTGACGGTCGAGGTGCAGGGAGAGTCCCTGATCGTGCAGGCCGACCGCGACAAGCTGGCAACTGTGCTGGCGAACCTGCTGTCGAATGCCGTGCGCTTCAGCCCGGAAGGCGGCACCGTGCGGTTTACCCTGTCCGGTGAAGGCGGCCGCGTGCGCATCGATTGCATCGACGAGGGGGCCGGCGTGGCGCCCGAGGATGCCGAACGCATCTTCGAGCCGTTTTACCAGGGCGTGCGCCAGGCGGCCGGCGCGCGCAACGGCAATGGCATCGGCCTGTCCATCGTGCGCGAATATATCGCCGCCCATGATGGCAGCGTCACTCTTTTACCGCGCCAGGCTGGCGCGCATTTTCGGATAGAACTGCCCTTATGATGACGAGAACTTCCCTGGCCGGCATGGCCGCCTGCGCGCTGCTGCTGGGCGCTTGCGCCGCCAAGCCTCCCAAACAGACGCCCGTGCTGGTGCAGACGCCGCCCCGCGTGGTGGTGGTCGCCGATCCCCAGCTGACCGAACTGCTGGCGTATCAAAGCGCCTTGCGCCTGATGACGCCGTCGGAACTGGTGAAGGCGCAACTGGATCTGGCCAAGGCCGATACGGCGCCGCACAACACGATACGCCGCGCCATGCTGCAATCGACCGTGCGCGGCCCCGGCGACCTGGCCCGCGCGCAAGCGCTGCTGGAACCGCTGGCCACGGCCACGGGCAAGGACGCGCAATTGCTGGCGCCGCTGGCGCAATTGCTGGGCAGCCAGTACGCGGAACTGCGCCGCCAGGAAGAGAGCATCGACAAGCTCAATGCGCAGCTGCGCGACGCCCAGCGCCGCATCGACTTGCTCAATGAAAAGCTGGAAGCGCTGAAAAACATCGAGCGCAGCCTGTCCGTGCGCCCCGCCGCGGGAGCGCCGAAATGAGCGAGCACGCCCACATCTTATTGGTCGACGACGATCCCGACCTGCTGCGTTTGCTGACCATCCGCTTGAAGGCGGGCAACTATCGCGTGACGGCCGTGGGCAGCGCGGAAGCGGCGCTGGCGCGCCTGGCCGTGGAATTGCCGGCCCTGGTTATTACCGATGTGCAACTGCCGGGCCGCGACGGCCTGGCCCTGTTCGATGAAATCCGCCGCCAGCACGCGGCCCTGCCCGTCATTCTGCTGACGGCGCACGGCACCATTCCCGACGCCGTCGACGCGACGGCACGCGGTGCGTTTGCCTACCTGACGAAGCCGTTCGACGGCAAGTTGCTGATGGAAAAGGTGGCGTACGCCATCAACTTGTCCACCGTCATGCCGGCGCCCGCGTCCGGCGACGAAAGCTGGCGCGCTGAGCTGATCAGCCGCAGCGCGCAGATGGCTGAGCTGCTGGCCGAAGCCAAGCTGGTGGCCGGTTCCGACGCCAGCATTTTGATCCGCGGCCCCAGCGGCACGGGCAAGGAATTGCTGGCGCGCGCACTGCACAACGCCAGCCGCCGCGCCAAGGCGCCGTTCATCGCCGTCAATTGCGGCGCCATTCCCGAGCAGTTGCTGGAATCGGAACTGTTCGGCCATGTGAAGGGCTCGTTTACGGGCGCCGTCGGCAACCGCGAAGGTTTATTTCAGGCGGCCGACGGCGGCACCCTGTTTTTAGATGAGATCGGCGACATGCCCTTGCCGCTGCAAGTCAAATTGCTGCGTGTGCTGCAGGAGCGGGCCGTGCGGCCCGTGGGCGCCGACCAGACGCGGCCCGTCGACGTGCGCTTGCTGTCCGCCACGCACCGCGACCTCGATATGGCCATGGCGGAAGGGCAATTCCGCGAAGACCTGTATTACCGCCTCAACGTCGTGACCTTGACCTTGCCGCCGCTGGCCGAGCGCCGCGAAGATATCGCCCTGCTGGCGAACCATTTCTTGCAGAAACTGGCCGCCAAGTACGACAAGCCCCTGAACGGCTTCGCGCCCGATGCCCTGACAGCCCTGGTGGCGGCGCCCTGGCCCGGCAACGTGCGCCAGCTGGTCAATGTCGTCGAGCAAGTGTGCGCGCTGGCCACGGCGCCGCTGGTGCCCTTGTCCCTGGTGCAGCGGGCGCTGCGCGTGCCGTCGCTCGAAGCGCTCAGCTATAACGAAGCCAAGCAGCGCTTCGAGCGCGACTACCTGATCCAGCTGCTGCGCCTGACGGACGGCAACGTGGCCGACGCGGCCCGCCTGGCCGACCGCAACCGCACGGAGTTCTACCGTTTACTGCAGAAATACGAGCTGACGCCGGCCCTGTTCCGGGGTGATGGCGACCCTGTCGCTGAATAGCGACAAAAATAAAGTCTTCATAATCAACGACTTATTTTAAAACATTGATATGCTTGCCATAGTCTGTCGCTGCCAGGCGACAGAAAGCCCCGATTTTCGGGCCGGATCCGGCGGAAATGGGCTGAAAAAATCAAGTTTGATTGTAAGTCGCTGATTTTGAAGGGAAATTAAAAGCTGGCACGGTGCTTGCTGTATGGGTAGATGTGACGCTTCAAAGTGTTGCTTTATCTAAGTAAGAAGCTTTTAACTTCATTGAGAGGAACTACCATGCAAACATCGAAACTGTTCAATACCCTGGTCGCCGCTATCGTACTGTCGGGCGCCTCGATCACCGCTTCGCATGCAGCTGACTCCGCCCCAAAAGCACAAGCTCCTGCTGACACCGTCGTGGCCGCCAACGCCGCCGCTGCCGTCCCTGATGAAACCATCACTTCCTCGGCCAAGGCCGCCCTGAGCGCCGATGCGCAAGCCGCTGCCCTGCCAGTCAAGGTAGCAACCCAGCAAGGTGTGGTCGTCCTGTCGGGCGACGTGCCGAGCGCCGAAGCGGGTGACCGCGTCGTGCAGATCGTCGCTTCCGTGAGCGGCGTGAAAGAAATCAAGAACGAGCTGAAAGTCAAAGCCGCCGGTTAATTCCTCGCGCTGTACTTTACTCCGGGTTGCCCTGTCTGCGGACAGGGCATTTTTTTGTGCCATTGTGTCCACAAGCCACGCCTGCTTCCAGGCAGATAGCTCGGCAATGGGGTTAGAATAGCCAGCACTGGCGCCGATTCCGGCGCTTTTTGTCATCCACGGCGCAGTGTTGCACGGCTGGGCCGCTACCAGGCTACCGCATGTCTTCATTCTTTCCCGCCGCCCTGTTGCGCAATCTCAAACCCGACAACTTCACCATCGCCCTGCTCGTCACCGTGGCGCTGGCCAGTTTCCTGCCCTGCACGGGCCAGACGGCCGTGGTCTTCGGCAATATCACCACGGTGGCCATCGGCGCCCTGTTCTTTTTGCACGGCGCCAAGCTGTCGCGCGAAGCCGTGGTGGCCGGCGTCATGCACTGGCGCCTGCATTTGCTGGTGCTGGCCAGCACGTTTATTTTGTTCCCCCTGCTGGGGCTGGCCCTGCGCCCGCTGGCGCTGACTTTCCTCACGCCCGAGCTGTACGTGGGCATCCTGTTCCTGTGCGCGCTGCCGTCGACCGTGCAATCGTCGATCGCCTTGACGGCCATGGCGCGCGGTAACGTGCCGGCCGCCATCTGCAGCGCCTCGGCCTCGAATTTCATCGGCATCTTCCTTGCCCCCATCCTGGTGGGCTTGCTGGTGGCCAAGGGAGCGGAAAGCAAGTCGTCGGTCGACGCGGTATTGTCGATTGTCATGCAACTGCTGTTGCCCTTCCTGGCCGGCCAGTTCCTGCGCCGCTGGATCGGCCGCTGGGTCGACCGCCACAAGGCCATGCTGAAATTCGTCGACCAGGGTTCCATTTTGCTGGTGGTCTACACGGCCTTCAGCGAAGCCGTCAGCGAAGGCCTGTGGCACACGATCTCGGTGGAAACTCTGGTCGCCCTGAGCCTGTTCAGCATCGTGCTGCTGGCGCTGGTCCTGGGCCTGATGACGTTCATCAGCCGCCGCCTGGGTTTTAACAAGGAAGATGAGATCGCCATCGTTTTCTGCGGCTCGAAGAAAAGCCTGGCCAGCGGCGTGCCGATGGCCAAGGTCTTGTTTGCCACCCACTCGCTGGGCATGGTGATTTTGCCGCTGATGCTGTTCCACCAGATTCAGCTGATGATCTGCGCCGTGATCGCGCAGCGCTATGCGCGGCGCAAGGACGACGAGCTGGACAGCGGGAAAGTGGCCGCCTGAGTCTGCACCAGGATTCGCGTGAAGCAAGTTCAGCTGTCTTGACCTGTGCCGTGGCAGAACGCTATATATAAGTGTATATTACGCTCCTTGTTCACCGTTCACTTTACAAGGATACGATCATGCGCCTCACCTCCCTCGCCCGCCTGCTTGGCACCGCTCTTCTCGCCACCGCCGCCACTTCCGCCTTTGCCGGCGAAGTGGTGGTGTCGGCCGCGGCCAGCCTGACGAACGCGTTCAAGGATGCGGCGCAAGGCTACGAGGCGCAATATCCGGGCAGCAAGGTGTCCCTGAACTTCGCCGCCTCGGGCGTGCTGCTGCAGCAGATCGTCAAGGGCGCGCCCGTGGATGTGTTTGCCTCTGCCGACCAGGAAACCATGGATGCGGCGCAAAAGCAGGGCCTGGTATTGCCGGCCGACCGCATGGATTTCGTTGGCAACAGCCTGGTGCTGATCGTGCCGCACGATAGCAAGCTGGGCATCAAGGCTTTGGCCGACCTGACGCACAAGGGCGTGACCCGCGTGGCCATCGCCAACCCGGCCAGCGTGCCCGTCGGCCGCTATTCCGAAGGCGCGCTGAAGAAGGCGAAGCTGTGGGACGCCGTGCAGCCCAAGGCCATCGGCACACAGAACGTGCGCCAGTCGCTCGATTACGTGGCGCGCGGCGAAGTCGATGCGGGCTTTGTTTACGCCACCGACGCGGCCATCATGAAAGACAAGGTCAGCGTGGTGCTGGAGGTGCCGCTGGACGCGCCCGTGCTGTACCCGATCGCCACCATCAAGGGCAGCGGCAATACGGCCGAAGCGAAGCGTTTCGTCAGCTATTTGCAAACTGCGCCGGCGCAAGCCATCCTGGCCAAGTACGGCTTCAAGAAACCCTAACGCCTCCACGCCCGCATGGATATCGCCTGGACCGCGCTGGCCCTGTCGCTCAAAGTAGCGGCGTGGGCCACGGCGCTCAATTTGCTGCTCGGCATCGGAACGGGCTATCTGCTGGCGCGCACGCGTTTTCCCGGGCGCGAACTGCTCGATGCCCTCTTGACCCTGCCGATGGTGATGCCGCCCACCGTGCTCGGCTATTACCTGCTGGTGCTGCTGGGCCGGCGCGGCACCTTGGGCATCTGGCTGCAGGACAACTTCGGCATCAACCTGATCTTTACGTGGCAGGGCGCCGTGATCGCTTCCACAGTCGTCGCCTTTCCGCTCGTCTTCAAGCCCGCGCGCGCCGCCTTCGAAGCGGTCGACGGCCAGCTGGAGCAGGCGGCCCGCGTGCTGGGCCTCCCGGAAATGGCGATTTTCTTCCGCGTCACCTTGCCGCTGGCCTGGCGCGGCATCCTCGCCGGCGTGCTGCTGGGATTCGTGCGCGCGCTCGGTGAATTCGGCGCCACGCTGATGGTGGCCGGCAGCATTCCCGGCAAGACGCAGACCCTGTCGGTGGCCGTGTATGAGGCCGTGCAGGCGGGGCAGGACGACGTGGCCAATACGCTGGTCGTGATTATCTCCCTGGTCTGCATCGTGGTGCTGCTGTCGGCTGGCCGTCTGGCGCCCGGGCGCATCGCGCACAAATGACGCTGATGATGACGCCCATGCAACTCGACCTCGACCTCCGCGCCACCTTGCGCTCCGGCAAACGCCGCTTCGACATGCATGTGCAATGCACGTCGACCAGCCAGCGCATCGCCGTGTATGGCCCCTCCGGCGCCGGCAAGAGCATGACCCTGAAAGCCATTGCCGGACTGTTTACACCGGACGCGGGGCATATCCGCCTGAACGGGCGCACGCTGTTCGATTCGGCCGCCGGCATCAATTTGCCGCCGCAGCAGCGCAATGTCGCCTACCTGTTCCAGGATTACGCGCTGTTCCCGCACCTGACGGTGCGCCAGAACGTGGGCTTCGGCCTGGCGCGCGGCTGGTTCAACCCGCGCGCGCGCGAAAAATTGCAGAAGGTCGAGCATTGGCTCGATGCATTCCACTTGCAGGAACTGGCGCACCAGTTCCCCGACGAGTTGTCCGGTGGCCAGCGCCAAAGGGTGGCGCTGGCGAGGGCACTCGTGGCTGAGCCGGCCGCGTTGCTGCTCGACGAGCCGTTTGCCGCCCTCGATCCGGCCCTGCGTGTCAAAATGCGGCTGGAACTGAGCCAGTGGCAGCAGCGCCTGGACGTGCCCATGATCCTGATCACACATGATCCCGAAGATGCGCGCATCCTGGGCGAACATGTGCTTTACTTGCGTGACGGACAAATTGACAGCATGGAAGAAAATAAGGCATTAGGTGAACGCATTGGATAAAGCAGCGGCAGCGGAAATCGGCCTGCAAGGCTCGGTATGGATGACGGTGGGCGGAGAAAACCTGGGCGGCGCCGGGCGGGTGGAATTGCTGGGCGCCATCGCCGAGTGCGGCTCCATCACGCAGGCGGCCAAACTCGTCAAGATGAGCTACAAGGCGGCCTGGGACGCCATCGACGCCATGAACAACCTGGCCGGCGAACCGCTGGTCGAGCGTTTGACGGGCGGCAAGGGCGGCGGCGGCACGCGGCTGACGCCACGGGGACGCCAGCTGGTCGACAATTTCCGCATCATCGAGCGCGAGCATGCCCGCTACCTGCGCCAGCTGGGCAGCCAGGCGGAAGGCATCGCCGACGATCTTTTACTCATACGGAGAATGGCCATGAAAACCACGGCACGCAATCAATTCCTCGGTAAAGTTGCTGAACTGAAACAGGGCGCCGTCAACGACGAAGTCACCTTGGAATTGCCGGGCGGACAGCATATCGTGGCCATCGTCACGCAGGGCAGCAGCGCCAGCCTGGGCCTGGTGCCGGGCGCGGAAGCGTTTGCGCTGATCAAGGCCTCGTCCATCATCCTCGTGGCCGATAGCGCAGGCGCGCGCTTTTCGGCGCGCAATCAATTGACCTGTGTGGTGACGCGCGTGCAGACGGGCGCCGTCAACACGGAAGTGGTGCTGGACTTGCCGCGTGGCGGCACGATTGCCGCCATCATCACGAACCAGAGCAGCACCGACCTGGGCATCGAGATCGGCAGCAATGTGACGGCGATTTTCAAGGCGTCCAGCGTGATTTTGGGCGTACCCGCATAAATTAATCTTTTAGGCGCGACAACCAATCCGCCGCCGCCGCCAGCGCCTGCTCCAGTTCCTGCGCCGTCTGCGCCAGCAGCGCCGGCACCTCGTCCAGGCGGCCCGCGTCAATGGCTTCCTCGGTGGCGAAGGCGGCACGGATCAGGCGCTTCGTGCCCAGGGTGCCGACGGAGCCGCGCACGCTGTGCAGGATGCGCGCCACGTCGCTGTGGCGGCCCGCCTGCAAGGCCGTTTCGGCGTCGCGCACGGGCGTCATGCCCTTGTTCAGCGCGTCTTCCACCATGCGCCGCAGCACGCCGCGCCCCTTCGCATCGCGCCCCATCACGCGCATCAGCGGCGCCATGGAAAACACTTCTTCATCGGCGACGCGTGCCGGCTCGGCCGTCTGTACTGGCGGGCGCTTGGGCAGGTGGCGCAGGATGACTTCCATCATTTCTTCCACCACCACGGGCTTGGCGATGAAATCGCTGATGCCGGCCGTCATGCAGCGCTCGCGCTCGGACGCCAGCACGCCGGCCGTCATGGCGATCACGGGCAGGCTCAAGCGCAGTTCCGTGCGGATGATGTGGGTGGCGCTGAAGCCGTCCATGACGGGCATCTGCATGTCCATCAGCACGATGTCGTAGCGCAGCGCTTCCGTGCGCAGCCGTTCCACCGCCTGCAAGCCGTCGCCCACCACGTCGAGGGTGGCGCCCATGTGTTCGAGGATGCCGCGCGCCACGGCCTGGTTCAGATGATTGTCTTCCACCAGCAGGAAATGCACGCCGGCCAGTTCCGTGCCCAGCGGCTGGTGCAGGATGCGCTGCTCGCCGCCGTCGTGCTTGGCAATCAGCGCCTGGTGCAGGGCATCGAACAGGCTCGAGCCCGTAATCGGCTTCATCAGCACCACGTCGGCCTCGGCCGCGCTGGAGATTTCCTCCAGGTGGTTGCGGGCGAAGGCGTTGACCATCACCACGATGGGCTGGCGCTGGCCGGCCGCCGCCTGGCGGATGGCCTTGGCCGTGGCCAGGCCGTCCATCACGGGCATGTGCCAGTCGGCCAGCACCACGTCGTACGGTTGCTGCTGCGCCAGGCGCTCGCGGTACAGCTCGATGGCGGCAAAGCCGGAATCCACTTCGTCGGCCAGCCAGCCCCATGCCTCGATCAGCTTGACGATCAGCTCGCGCGTGGTGCGGTTGTCGTCGGCCACCAGCAGGCGCAGCTGGCCCAGGGTGGGCGTGCGCCGCGTTTCGGCCGGCTGCGCCAGCATGTCGAACGGCACGCTGAACCAGAAGCGGCTGCCCTTGCCTTCGCTGCTGGCGACGGCGATGTCGCCGCCCATCATGTGGATCAGCTGCTTGCTGATGGCCAGGCCCAGGCCCGTGCCGCCGAAGCGCCGCGTGATGCTCTGGTCGCCCTGCGAAAACGCGGCAAACAGCTGCTGTTGCTGCAGTTCCGTCATGCCGATGCCCGTGTCGCGCACTTCGAAGCGCAGCCAGGCGCGGCCGTTGTCCTTCTCGGCCAGGCTGACGGCCACCACCACTTCGCCTTGCTCCGTGAACTTGATGGCGTTGCCGGCCAGGTTGACGAGGATCTGCTGCAGCCGCTGGGCGTCGCCCACGAGGCGCCGCGGCACGTCGGGCTCGACGGCAATGGCCAGTTCCAGCTCCTTTTCGCCCGCATTCATCGTCATCGTCGTGGCCAGCGTGTTCATGACTTCGTCGAGGTCGAATTCGACGGGCGACAATTCCATGCGGCGCGCCTCGATCTTCGAATAGTCGAGCACGTCGTTGAGGATGCCCAGCAGCGACTGGCCCGCCACGCGCACCATGGTCAGATACTTGCGCTGTTCCGTATCGAGCTTGGTATTTCCCAGCAGATACACCATGCCCAGCACGGCATTGAGGGGCGTGCGGATTTCATGGCTCATGTTGGCCACGAAATCGCTCTTCGCGCGGTTGGCTGCCTCGGCCCGGTCGCGCTCCTGCTCCAGCTCCGCCGCGCGCGCTTCGAGCTCCTGCTGCAGCCGGTCGCGTTCGCTCATCAGGCCGTTGAAGGCTTCCGTCAGCTGGCCGATCTCGTCGCGCTGCTGCACGGGTACGGGGGTGAAGCGGCTGCCGCTGGTGCGCAGCGCCTGCAGGGTATCGCGCAGGCGCACCAGGGGCGACAGCAGGCGCACGGTAACCCAGCCCAGCACTGCCGCGGCCAGCAGCGAGGCGAGGATGCTCCACAGCACCAGCCGGTACAGCACGCCATCGAACGGTTCGAAGGCGTCGTCGATGGGCAGCGAGGCGGCCAGCAGCCAGTTCACCGATTTCAGGCGCTTGAAGCTGTTGACGGCCGTAATGCCGCGGCTGTTGGTGCTGACCATGCTGCCTTCGCCATCGTCCTTCAGCAGCTGGGTCGTCGTCAGGTTGGCGTTCGGCAGGCGCGGCTGCAGCAAACGGCTGGTGTCCGGGTGCAGCACGTAGCGCGGCACGGCGCCGCGCGTGAGGATGAAGTAATAGCCGCTCTTGCCGATCTTTTCCGAACGCAAACGGCCCAGCAGGTTGTCCTTGTACAGGCGCAATACGCCGATCACCACGCCGGCCACCTGGCCATCGGCGGCCAGCACGGGCGCTACCATCTGCACGATGGGCATGCCGCTCGATTTGCCCAGCATCGGTTCCGTGATCATGGGCTGGCGCGTGCGCAGCACGGTCTGGAAGTATTCGCGCTCGGCAACATTGATGCCGGCGCGCCCCGCCACTTCCGGCATGTCGGCCACGACGGCGCCATGCGCGTCGAGCACCAGCACGTCGTCGAACAGCACCAGCATCGAGCGGCGCGAATAGTATTGGCGCAACTGGGCGGGCTGGGCGATCAGTTCCGGCGGCTGCTGCCTGGCCGTCAGGGTGACGATCTGCAGCAGCATGGCCAGCTTGTCGTCGAGTTCGGCGGCGGTGCGGGTGATCAGGGACGACTGCTGGCTCAGCAGTACTCGGGTGAAATCGTCGCGCATGTGCTGCACCTGGATCATCGTGACCAGCGCGATCATGGCGATCGAGGTCAGGCTGGTGGCCAGCGCGACTTTTGCTTTGATGCCAAGAGGCTTCATGATTTCCTTTTCAGTACCGGGCGGCACAGGCGGCAGATAATGCTGTCAGGAATTTTCCTATCAATGCCCCAGCTTGGCAAGCGCCACCGCGCAAATTGCCTGCCCCGTACGGCCTTTTGACGATGTTGCCATATAATTAAAGTCGGAACGTCGTTTATTCAGCGAAATTGCGGTGAAATTGGCACACGGCAACCCTGTATGCAGTAAACTTGTTGTTGCATTTTCTAAAAGGTACCGACATGACTGAAGCGCTACTCACTCCAACCTTGCCCACCGTGAACGTGGAGGCGTTGCGTGCGCGATGCTCGACTTGCAGCATGCATCAATTGTGCCTGCCGATGGGCCTCGATGTGGGCGATATGGACAGACTGGACCAGATCATCGGCCGCCGCCGCAAGATCGTGCGCGGCGCCTCGCTGTTCCGCATCGGCGACTCGTTCCAGAACCTGTACGCGATCCGTCTGGGCCACTTCAAGACGTACCAGATCAATCCGGGCGGCGAAGAGCAGGTGACGGGTTTCCAGATGGCGGGTGAACTGCTGGGCATGGACGCCATCAGCGCCGACCGTCACCACTGTAATGCGGTGGCCCTGGAAGATAGTGAAGTGTGTGAAATCCCGTTTTCCAGCCTGGAACAATTGCTGGGCAACATGCCGACCCTGCTGCGTCATTTCCACCGCATGATGAGCCAGGAAATCACGCGCGAGCAAAGCGTGATGCTGTTGCTGGGCAATATGCAGGCGACGCAGCGTTTTGCCGCCTTCATCGTCAACCTGGCGTCGCGCTACGAGGCGCGCGGCTATTCGAGCAGCAAATTCCAGCTGCGCATGTCGCGCGAGGAAATCGGCAACTACCTGGGCCTGACCATCGAGAGCGTCAGCCGCTTATTGTCGAAATTCAAGAAGGAAGGCTGGCTGCGCGTCTCCAACCGCGAGATCGAGATCTTGCAGCCGGCCAAGTTAAAAGCTATTACGGCCGGCACCGACGTCTGCAAATAAGGCTTACAGCTCTTCATCGGCGTGCAGCGCGATGCTGCGCTGCAACGGCCAGGTCCAGATGCCGGACAGGCGCCACTCGCGCTTGTCGTTTTCCACCAGCACCTGCCAGCGGCTGCGCTCGAGCATCGGCAGCGTCACGGAAAAATTGCCGGCCGCATCGGGCTGCACCAGCAGCTTGATATCCTTTTCCGGCAACGTCGCATGCGCCAGGTGCAGCTGCAGCGGACCCTGGTACGCTTTGCCGAAGCTGTGCACGGAACCGCTGAGGCGCGCTGCAGCGACGTCATACGACAGGCTGGTATCCATCGCCAGGTTGCTGGCGGCCGTGTCGCGCTTCAAATCCTGGTTGATGGCCTTGCCCTGCTTGTAATAATCGCCCACCACCAGCGCATCGGGTTGCGTAAACGCAATATAGCCCATGAAACTGCCGACGACCACGGACAGGCCGGGACCGATCATCAGCAGCCATGGCCAGCGGTGCTTGTACCACGGGGCAACGGGAGGTTGCAGTTTCAGACTGTCGGACATGCTATTTCTCCTGTTTAAACGGCCAGTCCCCATGCGGGGACCGGCCTTCCTGCAACTTCGTGGCGGCGGCGAGGGCACCCGGTCCCCGTCCGCCTTTCCTTGTTAACGTGGCACGATGAATACCGCGCTTTCACGCACATGCAGCGACGGGTCGTCCAGCGATTGCAATTCGATCGCAATCTTGTTCGAGCCTTTCTCGCCGACGCCGTGCGGCACGCGCAGGCGGATCGGCCAGCCCAGCGTTTCCGTCGGCTGCAAGGTCACTTCTTCGCGCGTCAGCAAGGTCAGGCCCGGCAAGCCGGATGCGCTGATTTTGAAATGCTGGCTTTGCTCCGAGGTGTTCATGATCTGCAGGCGGTAGACGTTTTCGATCATGCCGTCTTCCACTTCGCGTCCCATCGAACCGCGGTCGCGGATCACGTCCATCTTCAGCGGCGTGCGCAGGGCCAGCGAAGTACACACGGCGATGATGATCAGGGCCAGGATGGAAGTGTAGATCAAGACGCGCGGGCGCATGGCGCGCTGGCGTATCTGCTTCGAATTGAAGTTGTTTTCCATCGCATGGTCGGTACTGTAGCGTACCAGTCCCCGCGGCCGGTCGACCTTGTCCATCACGCTGTTGCAGGCATCGACGCAGGCGGCGCAGCCGATGCATTCATACTGCAGGCCGTTGCGGATATCGATGCCGGTCGGACACACCTGCACGCACAGGGTGCAGTCGATGCAATCGCCCAGCTTGTCGTTGTTGCCGGCCTTCTTGCTCATGGCGCCGCGTGGTTCGCCGCGCTTGGCATCGTAGGTGATGATCAGGGTGTCCTGGTCGAACATGGCGCTCTGGAAGCGCGCGTAGGGGCACATGTATTTGCACACCTGCTCGCGCAGCCAGCCCGCGTTGCCGTAGGTTGCCAGGCTGTAGAACAAGACCCAGAACCACTCCCAGGGACCGAAATTGAGCGTGGTCACCGCGTGCGCCAGTTCCTTGATCGGCGTGAAGTAGCCGACAAAGGTAAAGCCCGTCCACAGGGCGATGGCGCCCCATACCAGGTGCTTGGCCGTCTTCTTGAACGCCTTGCGCACGGAGGGGCCCTGCTTGTCGAGGGCCATGCGCGCGCTGCGCGTGCCCTCGATGCGGCGTTCGACCCACAGGAAGATTTCCGTGTATACCGTTTGCGGGCAAGAGAACCCGCACCACACCCGCCCGGCAATGGCCGTGACGAGGAACAACAAATACGCACAGATGATCAGCAGGGCCGCCAGATAGATGAAATCCTGGGGCCACAGCACGACGCCGAAAATGTAGAACTTGCGCGTGGTCAAATCGAACAGCAGGGCTTGCCTGCCATTCCAGGTCAACCACGGCAAGCCGTAGAACGCGAGCTGGGTAAGCCATACGCATACCCATCGCCAGGTAGCGTAGCGTCCTTTGGCCTCGCGAGGGTAGATTTGCTCGCGGGCCGCATACATCTTGATGACTTGAGGTTCCATTACATCATTTCACGGGCGTCTGGGGATTCGACAGGCTCCAGACATACGCCGACAGCACGTGTACCTTGGATTCGCCGAGGAAATCGCTGAAGGCCGGCATGGTGTTGGAGCGACCCTTGCGCACGGTTTCCATGATGGTATCGGCGCTGCCGCCGTACAGCCAGATCTTGTCCGTCAGGTTAGGCGAACCGAGCATCTGGTTGCCCTTCGCATCGGCGCCGTGACAGGCCATGCAGGCGCCGAACTTGGCTTTGCCCAGCACGGATTTGACGGGGTCCGAGGTGGAACCGGACAGGCTCAGCACGTAATGGGCCACGTTCTCGACATCCTTTTCGGAACCGAGCGCGGCGCCCATCGGCGGCATTTGCCCATTACGGCCGTGCATGATGGTGGTCTTGATGATGTCGGGTTCGCCGCCATACAGCCAGTCCTTGTCCGTCAGGTTGGGGAAGCCCTTGTTGCCGCGCGCATCCGAACCGTGGCATTGCGCGCAGTAGGTCAGGAACAAACGCTGGCCGATGGCTTGCGCCTGCGGATCGGCGGCCACCGTCTTCAAGTCCTGGCTCAGGTACTTGTTGAACAGGGGACCGTAGTCGGCTTCCGCCTTTTTCAGCTCTTCCTCGTACTGGCCCGTGGATTTCCAGCCCAGGCTGCCGGCGTAGTTGCCCAGGCCCGGATACAGGAACAGGTAGGCCAGAGCGAAGACGATGGTGATGTAGAACAACCACATCCACCAGCGCGGCATCGGCGTATTGAGTTCCTTCAAGTCCTCGTCCCACACGTGGCCCGTGGTGCCGTCGGCGGGGGCGCCGGCGGCCACTTTCACTTTCGACTGCGAGTACAGCAGCACGCCGCAGCCGATGATGCCCAGCAGGGACAGCACGATGACGTAGATATTCCAGAAGCCATTGGTAAAGTCAGCCATGGTTATGCTCCTTCGCCAGGTTCATCTCGGCCTCGGCCGGATAGTCGAGCGCGTCGTCGGCGAACGGCAGGCGCGCCGCCGCGTCGAAGTCGCCATTGCTGCGGCTGAACGTCCACCACAGGATGCCCACGAACGTCGTAAAGGAAACCACCGTCATGACGCTGCTGGCGCTGTCAAACAGGTTTTCGATTGCCATGCTAATTCCTTGTTTTGATTAATGTACCGAGGCCCTGCAGATAGGCGACCAGGGCGTCTTCTTCCGTCTTGTCCTGCAGCTGCGCGGGGCCGGCGGCGATCTCTTCATCGCTGTACGGCTGGCCCAGGCGTTTCAGGGCGCGCATCTTCGGCATGATGTCGTCAGGCACCAGCTTGGTCTTCGCCAGCCAGGGGTAGGCCGGCATGTTCGACTCGGGCACCACGTCGCGCGGGTTGTTCAAGTGCGTGCGGTGCCATTCATCGCTGTAGCGGGCGCCCACGCGGGCCAGATCGGGCCCCGTGCGCTTGGAACCCCACTGGAACGGACGGTCGTAGACGAATTCGCCGGCGACCGAGTAGTGGCCATAGCGTTCCGTTTCCGCGCGCAGCGGACGCACCATCTGCGAGTGGCAGTTGTAGCAGCCTTCGCGCACGTAGATGTCGCGGCCCGCCAGGCGCAGCGGCGAGTACGGCTTCAGGCCGGCGACCGGCTCCGTCGTGCTCTTCTGGAAGAACAGGGGAACGATCTCGACGGCGCCGCCGATGCTGATCACCACCGTGACCAGGGCGATCAGCAGCCAGGGGTTTCTCTCAATCCATGCATGTGAAAATTTCATTTGCTTATGCTCCTATCAGGCGTGCGCCGCGTTCAGTTCTGGAATGCGGGCGACGGGGAGTTTGCTGCCGCGCAAGGTCATCCAGGTGTTGTAGCCCATGATGCACATACCCGACAGGTACAGCAGGCCACCGGCCACGCGCACCACGTAGTACGGATACGTTGCTTTCACGCTCTCGACAAAGGTGTAGGTCAGGGTGCCGTCCGGATTGACCGCGCGCCACATCAGGCCCTGCATCACGCCGGCGATCCACATTGCGGCGATGTACAGCACGATGCCGATGGTGGCCACCCAGAAGTGCACGTCGACCAGGCGCGTGCTGTGCATCTGCGTGCGGCCCGCCAGGCGTGGCAGCAGGTAATAGATCGAACCCATGGTGATGAAGCCCACCCAGCCCAGAGCGCCCGCATGCACGTGGGCAACGGTCCAGTCGGTGTAGTGCGACAGCGAGTTGATGGTCTTGATCGACATCATCGGACCTTCGAAGGTGGCGATGCCGTAGAACGACAGCGAAACGATCATGAATTTCAGGATCGGGTCGGTGCGCAGCTTGTGCCAGGCGCCCGACAGGGTCATGATGCCGTTGATCATGCCGCCCCAGCTTGGTGCCAGCAGGACCAGCGAGAAGACCATGCCGATCGATTGCGTCCAGTCAGGCAAGGCCGTGTAGTGCAGGTGATGCGGGCCCGCCCACATGTAGGTGAAGATCAGCGCCCAGAAGTGGACGATCGACAGACGGTACGAGTACACGGGGCGCTCGGCCTGTTTCGGGATGAAGTAGTAGACCATGCCCAGGTAGCCGGCGGTCAGGATGAAACCCACCGCGTTATGGCCGTACCACCACTGGATCATGGCGTCCTGCACGCCCGCGTAGGCGGAATACGATTTGGTGAACGAGGCTGGCATGACGGCGCCATTGACCACGTGCAAAATCGTCACGGCCAGGATGTAGGCGCCGAAGAACCAGTTGGCCACGTAGATGTGCTTGACCTTGCGCTTGATCAAGGTGCCGAAGAAAACGATGGCGTAGGCGATCCAGACGACGGCGATGAGGATGGCGATAGGCCATTCCAGTTCGGCGTATTCCTTGCCGCGGGTCAGGCCCATGGGCAGGCTGACGACCGCGCACAGGATCACGGCTTGCCAGCCCCAGAACGTGAAGGCGGCCAGCTTGTCGGAAAACAGGCGTACCTGGCAGGTGCGTTGCACCACGTAGTACGAGGTGGCGAACAGGCCGCAGATGCCGAAGGCGAAAATCACCGCATTCGTGTGCAGCGGACGCAAGCGTCCGTATGTCAGCCATGGTATGTCGAGGTTCAGGGCAGGCCAGGCCAGCTGAGCGGCGATGATAACGCCTACCAGCATGCCGATGATGCCCCATACCACAGTAGCGACCGCGAATTGCTTCACGATCTTGTAGTTATAGTTCAGCGATTGATCCACAAAGACTCTCCCTGGAATTACTATTTATGATGGTGGCCAGAGAGTAAGTGTTTGACCGCGAAAAAACTTTGATGTGGATCAAAATTCCCCGGATGAAATAAGCGTAGCGAACTGGCATCGAAATAAAGTGATATTCCGGTCAAAAAAGCCATGCAAGATCCCTGCAACAGCTGGCTTGACATGGCGTAAAACGTGCATGGAAGCAATGACTTACAGTGGCTTGTCCAGACACGCCCAAGGCCCGCCATGGAAGACCCCGAACGCCGCGACCCGTTTGATGCCCCGGTGGACCTGGTCGTCGGCAAGGCCGAGGGCACGACCCTGTTAGATCACGGCAAGCTCGCTTGCCTGGTGCAGGCGCCGTCGCCGGGCATCGTCATCTTCGTGCATGGCGTCAATTCCGGCGGCGAGTGGTACGGCGCCGCCGAAGCCGGCTTGTGCCAGGGCCTGAACACGCGCATGAAGCGCTGCGACGAGCACATGGCGCATGCCACGGCGCAGGCGGGGCAACTGACGCCGGTGGGCTATCGGAGCGAACTGAGCGATGACGGCTATGTCGATCCCGACTACACGGCCGCCACCTTCATCGGGCCGCAAGCGCATTTCTCGCCCGTGATCCAGTTCCGCTGGGGCTACAAGGCCAGCGACAGGGAATTGCAGCAATATGGCGATCTACCTGAACGAACACGCTGGTTTGTCACAGCCAGGGCAATATGGCGGGCATGGCGGCCGCGTTTCTGGGCAATAAGATGGCCGAGGTGCAGGATGCGGCGGGCAAAAGCGGGCGCTGCGTGGCCGATACCTATGTCTTGTGAACCCGCCCTACAGCCTGTTGCGCAGAAACGACACGGAAGGCTGGCTGCAGGGGCAGGTCAGGGATGTCGATGGCAATGTGGGCCGGCAGAGCGGCGAGGCGCGCCGCAAGACCCCGGCGGCGTTTTTCGATATCGTGCGCGGTCAGGCCACGGAGCCGCCCATGTCTGCCGTGCTGGCGGACATGGCCGCCAACGTGCGCCATGATTTCACCCTCGACAAGAACAGGGCCGCCTATGCCTGCGGCCCGCAGCCCACGACGCGCGGCCGCGTCACCCTGTATTGCAATCCGCACGACCAGGTGATTTCCGCCACGCCCATCCAGGGCATGGGCTGGTTGGGTCTCAGCGCCGAAGAGATCAAGGCCACGCGCGGCGCCGGCGTGTTTACCCAGCGCGTGTTTGCGCAAGGCTTTCTACCGAGGCGGCACTGCGCTACGAAGACCATGCCCGCCTGCGCATGAAGGCCCGCCGCGGGAAGCTCGACGGCAATGACGGCAAGGCGATGATGGAAGACGACCTGTCCACCGCCACGCCGGAATACTTGCAATGGCGCAAGCAGGAAATCCAGGGGCAACTGGCGGCCACCTGCGACACGCATGCCACCGACCACTCCACCATCCTGACCAATCCCCGGCACGCGGAAATGGCACTGGCATATGACGTGGCGATTGGGGTGTGCCATATCAGCGAGAAGGCGATGCGACAACTGCGCATTGCGGCAGATTGGCGTCTTTTAATTACTGGTAATGAAATGCTGCCATTGAAAATATTTCGTGAGTATTTTTTGACGGGAACGTTCAAGGAACTGCCATTGCTGGATTGGGTGCGCAGCGATGACAGCACGGGAAGCATGCCTTCTGAGATTGTGGATGAGCGCATGTACAAGCGCCCGGAGACCTCCTGATGCGCAACTTGATCGCTACCTTACCGCGCAGGCTGGGCTGGAGCATCTTTGTTTTCAGTCTTGCGTCTGGTATTGCACTTTGGTCGGTATTGCAGGCCCCGCCAATCGACGTTCCTCTTGAAGAAGGATTGCTGATGAAACGACTATTCTTGATGCCGGCATTGCTGGCGCTTGCCGTGCTTTTTTTAACATCGGCCTGCGCCAGCAAGGCACCTGTGGCGTCACCATTTGCCGCCGTTATCCCTGCTGCGCCCGCGCAGCCGTATATGGCGCAGGTGGTGGGCGTGCAGTGGCTCAATCCCCTGCAGCGGCGCGATTATCCGACCGAGTGGCAATTGCTGTGGACACTGGGCCTGGCCAAGCCGAACAAGGACGATAGCAAAGTGAAAGAGAACCCCGTGCGTTTTGGCAAGGTGCAATCGATCGGCATGATTGCCTATGGTAATAACGGTAGCGAAACCTTTAAAGGCTACCATCAGCAATACGTTGCCGAGTTAATTTATCGCTTTCGTGACATTTATTTTTCCTGCAAAGAGTATTTTTACAACGCCCATTCGCTGACCGACAAATCCACGCGCCGTGAACTGGCCGGCATTCGTGTCGAATATGCGCTGCCTGCGGGACGTCTTGATCCCATAGAAGCTGGAGAATATGTGCAGGATACAATCAGGCGCGCTTTCAGCATCGGCAACCCCCATTTCCCCGATTCCTGGACCACGGCCACGCCGCCCGACGTGCGCGTGACCCTGGGCGGCGCCAATGCGGGCTTTACGTCCCTGGCGGCGGGGCTGGCTTACCTGCAGGCGAACCCCGACAAGACGGTGTGGGTGATGAACTGGGATGCGCCCAGTTATCCGCCCAGGGATGAGCAGATCAATGAAAACATGGTCTTGCTGGTGCTGGCCGGTCCCGGCTACAAGACGGAGCGCGCGCCGCTGGCCTGGCTGGGCTTTCCCGCCACGCGCAAGGTCGCCGATTTCAGCGCCGGCAAGGGACAGTCCCCGCGCGCCGTGCAGGCGTGGAGCGCTGCCATCGACGCTGCCGCCCGGAACGCGCAATTGAACGACGACGCCATCGGCTACGTCATCCACGATGCGGGCGCCGTCTATCCTGCCTCGTCGGAGCGCATTGGCCCGCTGGCGCAAAGCCTGACGCAGCAATTGCCCGACTTCGATTTCAACAAGCAGACCTTCAACATGCCGGCGCTGCTGGGTGAAACGGGCGCCGGCACGGCGCTGACGAACGTGGCGCTGGCCATCGCTTATGCCAACCACGTGGGCCGGCCCGTGCTGGTGGCGGGCAGCAGCGACAGCGAGAGCGCGACTGCCGTGGTGGTGGCGCCGCCGGCCGTCGTGCGGCCCGTCGACCACGAACAGCCGTGGTTCCGCGCGCGCGGCGGCAATACCGTGTTTCTGCCGTGGTGGGGCCGGCGCTTCGATGCGCGGCCGGGGTCGCAAGGCTATTCGCGCTGAGGCGCGGGCGGGGCGGCCGCTTCCGGCGGCGTATCGTCGTCCTGCAGCACGCGCAGGCCCGGTCCGACGAGGTCGTCGAACTGGCCGCTGTCCGAGGCCGTGAAATACACCCACAGCGCGATGAAGACGACCACGACGCTCAAGGGGATGAGGAGATACAGTGCTTCCATGTTCAGGCTTTCCGCAGGCGCAGGGCGTTGGCGATGACGACGGCCGAGCTGGCAGCCATGCCGACGCCGGACAGCCAGGGGTTTAAAAAGCCCAGCGCGGCGGCCGGGATGGCCGTCAGATTGTACAGCGTGGCCCAGCCCAGGTTCTCGCGGATGATGCGCATGCTGCGCGCCGCCGTCTTCGCCGTGTCGAGCACGGAGACCAATTGGCTCGACAGCAGCACCGTGTCCGCATGGGCTTGCGCCAGCGCGGCGCCGGAACCCATGGCGAAGGAGACGTCGGCGCCGCTCAGCACGGCGGCGTCGTTGATGCCGTCGCCGACCATCGCCACGACGGCGCCCGTCGCCTGCAATTGCTGCACGAAATCGAGCTTTTCATCGGGCAGGCATTCGCCGCAGGCCGTGGCGATGCCCAGCTCCGCCGCCACGCTTTGCGTCAGCGCTTCCTGGTCGCCGCTCAGCAGCACGACTTGCTTGCCGCGCCGGTGGAAATACGCGACGACGTCGCGCGCTTCCGGGCGCAGCGCATCGCTGAGCAGGAAGCGCGTCAGCCACCGGCCCTGCGTGCCCAGGTACAGCGGCGTCATGCCCTGCATGCCGACGGCCGTGTCGCCCAGCGGCGGGCCGGCGACGGCGGCGACAAAGGCCGCATTGCCCAGGCGGTAGCGCACGCCGTCGACGATACCCTCCAGGCCCTGGCCCTGCACTTCCTGTAATTGTTCCGCAAGCATGCGCGGTGTTTCTCCCGCTGCTGCCAGGATCGCCTGCGCCAGCGGATGGGCGCTGCCCGCTTCCAGCGCGGCGGCCACCTGCAGGCAATCGTCTTCCGTCATGCCGTCCAGGCCCTCGATCTGCTTGAGCACGGGCCGGCCCAGCGTCAATGTTCCCGTCTTGTCGAAGACGATGTGGGTGGCGCGGTGCAGGGTTTCGAGCACGTGCGGCTGGACGATCAGCACGCCGCGCCGCAGCAGGCTGTCGGTGGCGGCCGCCAGCGCCGTCGGCGTGGCGAGAGACAGCGCGCAGGGGCAGGACACGACCAGCACGGCAATCGCCACGGGCCACGCTTGCGCCGGATCATGCCAGCTCCAGAAGGCGAACACGGCGACGGCGAACAGCAGCAGTCCCAGCACGAACCAGGCCGCCACTTTATCGGCCCACTGCGCGATCTGCGGCTTGCCGCTGCCGGCCCGCTCGATCAGTTTCAGCAGGTCGGACAAGGTACTTTCGCGCGCCGGCTTGAGCACGCGCAATATCAATGCCGCGCTGGCGTTGATGGCCCCGCCCGGCACCCGCTCGCCCGTTTTCCTGCGCTGCGCCGCGCTCTCGCCCGTCAGCAGCGATAAATCGAGCGCGCTCGTGCCTTCGATGATGACGCTGTCGGCGGCGATCGCCTCGCCCGGTTTCACCAAGATGATGTCACCGACGGCCAGGCTGCCGGCCGGCACCAGGGTGGTGGCGCGGTTGGCCGGGAAGCCCGCCATCAGCGAGGCGGACGCGGGCAAGGCGTGCTGCAGCCGTTCCAGCGCCGAGGCCGCCTTGCGGCGCGCCTGCAGCTCGAAATAGCGGCTGCACAGCAGCAGGAAGATGAACATCGTGGCCGAGTCGTAATACACCTCGCCGCGTCCCGTAAAGGTCGCCACCAGGCTGCCGAAGAAGGCCGCCAGGATGCCCAGCGCCACGGGCACGTCCATGCCCAGGGTGCGTGCGCGCAGGCTGGCCCAGGCGCCCTGGAAAAACGGCATGGCCGAGTAGCAGATGGCCGGCAAGGTCAGCAGCAGGCTGGCCCAGCGCATCAGGCTGGCCATATTCTCGTCCAGCGTGCCATCCTCGGCCGCCAGATAGGAAGGCGCCACGTACATCATGACCTGCATCATCGACAGGCCGGCCACGAACAGCTGGCGGCCCAGGGTCTTGCTGGCCTTTTGCAGGCGTTCGCCATGGCGCACGGCGTCGTACGGATAGGCCGTGTAGCCGACTTGCCGCACGGCTTGCAGGATGTCGCCCGGCTCGCATTCGGCGCGGCTCCAGCGCACGTACAGGCGCTCCGTGGCGACGTTCAGGCTGGCCGCCTGCACGCCGGGCAGGCGCGTCAATTGACGCTCGATCAGCCAGACGCAGGCGGCGCAGCGGATGCCTTCGACGGACAGCGTCGCCTCGCAACTGCTGGCGTCGCGCGCGAATTGCGCGTCGTCATTGCTGTACAAACGCAGTTCGGGCGGCACCATGGCGGCGCCGGCCGCGTTGACGGCGTACTCGTCGCGGTCGCGGTAATACGCGCTCTGGCCGATGTCGACGATGGTTTGCGCCACCGCTTCGCAGCCGGGGCAGCACATGGCGCGCGGCACGTCGTCGATGGTGACGTTCCAGTTCGAGCCGCTTGGCACGGGCAAGCCGCAATGGAAACAGGCGGAGGGTTGTAAAACAGCATTCATAGGTTTGTTTTCATGCGTCTTTTCATGGATGGCCCGTGACGCACAGGGCGTCGAGCCAGCCCAGCGAGACGCCATTCGCGGCGCGCAACAGGCCCAGCAGGCCAAAGCCCAGCACCAGCACGCCGCTGGCGATGCGCACGGGGCGGCGCTGCATCTGCGTGCGCAGCCGCGTGCCCAGCAAGCCCATGCCCAGCAGGGTGGGCAGGGTGCCCAGGCCGAAGGCGCCCATGGCGGCCGCGCCGCTCAGGGCCGAGCCTTGCATCATAGCCGTCAGCAGCGCGCTGTAGACCATGCCGCACGGCACCCAGCCCCACAGGCCGCCCACGGCCAGCGCTTTTAGCGGGGTATCCATCGGCATCAGCGGTTTCAGCAGGGGCCGCACGCGGCGCCAGACGACGTTGCCGGCCGCTTCCAGATGGGCCAGGCCGCGCCAGGCATCCATCAGGTACAGGCCCAAAGCCACCAGCATCAGGTTGGCCAGCCAGTAGCCGGCCACTTGCAGGGAAGCGAGGTGCAGCATGCCGGCGCCCGCCAGGCTGCCGGCCAGTGCGCCGGCCAGCATGTAGCTGGCTATGCGCCCGCCGTTGTAGGCCAGCACGCGCAGGACGTTAGCCTGCACGGTTGTCTGCAATGCCGGGCGCGCCACGGCGATGGCGATCACGGGGCGGGCCGGCGCCGCCGGTGCGCCGCCGCTGATCGACAGGGCGCCGACGATGCCGCCGCACATGCCGATGCAGTGTACGCTGCCGGCCAGGCCGACCATGAACAGCGGCAGGAGGCTCAGGGCGTTCATCGGGCGGCGTTACACCGTTTTCGAGTAGCGCAGCGGCTGCGGCGCATCCGGCGTGGCGTTGGCCCGGGCCAGGGTCAGGTAGCGGTCGAAGACCATGCAGATATTGCGGATCAGCAAGCGTCCTTTCGGCGTCACTGTCAGCCAGTCTTCCTCGATGACGAGCAAGCCGTCGCGCGCCAGTTCGCGCAGCTTTTCCAGCTCGGCGGCGAAATAGCTGCGGAACTTGACGGGGTGCGCCTGCTCGATGGTGGCGATCGACAATTCGAAGTTGCACATCAGCATCTGGATGATGATGCGGCGCAATAAATCATCCGTATCGAGCTTGATGCCGCGCGCGATCGGCAGCACGCCTTCGTCGAGTTTTTCGTAGTACGCGTCGAGCGTCTTTTCATTCTGGCTGTAGACGGCGCCGACGGAGCTGATGGCCGACACGCCGCAGGCGATCAGGTCCGCTTCCGCGCGCGTCGAGTATCCCTGGAAGTTGCGGTGCAAACGGCCCTGGCGCTGCGCCACGGCCAGGTTGTCCGTCGGCTTGGCGAAATGGTCCATGCCGATGTAGACGTAGCCGGCGGCCGTCAGGCGCGCGATGCACAGGCCCAGCATGGCCAGCTTGGTGGCGCTGTCGGGCATGTCGGCGTCGAGGATGCGGCGCTGCGGCTTGAACAGGTGCGGCATGTGCGCGTAGTGGTACAGGGCGATGCGGTCGGGGCTGGCCGATATGACCTTGCGCAAGGTTTCCGTCATCGTCTCCAGGCTTTGCTTGGGTAAACCGTAGATCAGGTCTATGCTGATCGAGCGGAAGCCCGCGTCGCGCGCCGCCTGCATGATGGCCACCGTTTCCGCTTCCGGCTGGATGCGGTTGACGGCTTTTTGCACGTCCGCGTCGAAATCCTGCACGCCCAGGCTGATGCGATTAAAGCCTTGCGCGCGCAGCGAAAACACGCGCTCGCGCGACACGGTGCGCGGGTCGATTTCGATCGAATATTCGCCGTCTTCATCGGAAGCGAACTCGAAATGCTGGCGCAGGTGGGTCATCAGCTCGTCCATCTGCTTTTCGCTCAGGTAAGTCGGCGTGCCGCCGCCGAAATGCAGCTGTTCGATGTGGTTCATGCCGGCAAACAGCTTGCCCTGCATGGCGATTTCCTGCTTCAGGTAGCTGAGGTAGGTAGCGGCCTTGCTGCGGTCTTTCGTGATGATCTTGTTGCAGGCGCAGTAGTAGCACAGGGTGTCGCAGAACGGCACGTGCACGTACAGCGACAGCGGACGGCGGCCGCCGCGCATGCGCAGTGCGGCCAGCGCTTCGAGGAAGTTGCCGTAGCCAAATTCGGCATTGAAACGGTCGGCGGTCGGATACGACGTGTAGCGGGGGCCGGACTGGCTCATCTTGCCGATGATGACCGGGTCGAATTCGACGACCGCATCGAGTTCGGCGGAAGCACTGCTGAGTAGTGTAGGCATGATGTGTTTTGATGTCTTGAAAGGTTTAGGCGGCCAGGCGTTTCATGGCGGGTTTGCCGGCGTTTGCGGCACCCGATTTGCCGCCGGGCATGGCAACGCGGCGCGGTGGCGGCATCTTGCCGAAATTGAACAGGCTCACGGCTTGCGACAGGCTGGCCGCTTCTTCCGCCAGGCGCGTGGCGGCCGCGGCGGCTTCTTCCACCAGGGCCGCGTTCTGCTGCGTCACCTGGTCCATGTGGGCGATGGCCTGGTTGACCTGGTCGACGCCGATGCTCTGCTCGCGCGAGGCGATGGAAATTTCCTGCATGATGGCCGTCACTTGCTTGACGGAGCTGACCACCTGCTCCATGGTGGCGCCGGCGCGGTTTACCTGCAGCATGCCGGCGCCCACCTTGCCGACGGAAATTTCAATCAGCTGCTTGATGTCCTTGGCCGCCACGGACGAGCGCTGCGCCAGGTTGCGCACTTCGCCCGCCACCACGGCGAAGCCCCTGCCCTGCTCGCCGGCGCGCGCCGCTTCCACGGCCGCGTTCAGGGCCAGGATGTTGGTCTGGAAGGCGATGCCTTCGATCAGGCCGATGATGTCGACGATCTTCTTCGACGAGGTATTGATGTCGTCCATGGTGGTGATCACTTCGGCAACGATTTCGCCGCCCTGCACCGCCACTTTCGAGGCGGCCACGGCCAGTTCATTGGCCTGCACCGAGTTGTCCGCGTTCTGTTTCACGGTCGACGAGAATTCCTCGATGCTCGACGCCGTCTCTTCCAGGCTGGCCGCCTGCGATTCCGTGCGGCCCGACAGGTCCATATTGCCGACGGCGATTTGCTTGGTGGCCACGGCCATGGTTTCCACGTTGATGCGCACGTCGCGGATGGTGGCGATCAGGTTGCTGTTCATTTGCTGCAGCGCGCGCAGCAATTGCCCCATTTCATCCGTGCTGTCCGTTTCGAAACTGCCCGACAGGTCGCCGGCGGCAATCGCGCGCGCGCCGTTCAATGCCTTGCCCAGCGGCTGGAGCACGGACATGCGCAAGGTGTACCAGAGGAAGACGTTGATCAGGAAGCCGAACAGGGTGGCGCCGAAGATGGCGTAATTGGTGATCTTGCCGCCGCTGGCGAACAGGCTGATGATGCACACCAGCAATTGCAAACAGTTGACGATGGAGGTGGCGGCCCAGATGCGCAGGTTCAGCGACATGTGCGTCAGGCTGTGCAGCAGGTGCGCCAGGCCCGGGCGCACGATCTGCCCGTGCTTGATGACGATGTTGCCGCCTTCCTTGTTGCGGATGGCCGCATAGGCTTCCTCGGCCGCCTTCACCTGGTCCTTGTCCGCCTTCACGCGCACGGACATGTAGCCGATGGTCTTGCCCGCTTCACGGATGGGCGTGACGTTGGCGCGCACCCAGTAGAAATCGCCGTTCTTGCAGCGGTTCTTGACCAGGCCCGTCCATGGCGTGCCAGCCTGGATCGAGGCCCACAGGTCGGCAAACGCTTCGGCCGGCATGTCCGGGTGGCGCACGATGTTCTGGGGCGAACCGAGCAGCTCTGCCTCGCTGAAGCCGCTGACCTGGCTGAAGTAGGGATTCACGTAGACGATATTGCCGTTCATATCCGTTTTCGACACGATGGCCTGATCGTCCAAGACGAGGACTTCACGGTTAGTCACTGGCAAATTTTGTCGCATGGTCGCGGCTTCCTGATCGGTTAAATGAGCAATTGGTGAGTAAGACTTGCACGATTGCAAGAATGGAGATCAGTGTAAGGAGTCGCCTGCGCAAATTTATTGATGTAGATCAAAATCCTCCAGATTGGTCGTGCTTGCACGCATTTAGCGATAGCAATGCGGCATTGTTTTAAAGCTACTGGTTGTCGGCGGCGCTTAGAGCCTATCCCGGTAGGGAGCGTCTTCTGCTGGCAGCGCATCAGGAGCGCGGACAAGGCGTGAGGAGGACGCGTGGCGAGCCACGCGACGACGAGCAACGCAGTCCCCGCTTCTGACGGGCGCCAGCAGGGGATGTATTCATCTACCGGGATAGGCTCTTAATCCACGCCCGCCGTCAGCGGCCGCAGGCTGCCGACGGCGTAGCCTTGCGCGTAATCGATGCCCAGTTCGCGGATGATGGCCAGGGTTTCCGCGTCTTCCACGTATTCGGCCACCGTTTGCAGGCCCATCACGTGGCCCACTTCATTGATGGCCTTGACCATGGCGCGGTTGATGGCGTTGGTGGCGATGTCGCGCACGAAGACGCCGTCGATCTTCAGGTAGTCGACGGGCAGGGCCTTCAGGTAGCCGAACGAGGAAAAGCCGCTGCCGAAGTCGTCGAGCGAAAAGCGGCAGCCCAGGGCCTTGAGCTGGCGCATGAACACTTGCGCCTTGGGCAGGTTGGCGATGACGGCCGTTTCCGTGATTTCAAAGCAGATTTGCTCGGGCGCAATCGCAAACTGCACGAACTGCCCGGTGATGTAGTCGTGCAAGCCGGCATCGGCCAGCGACAGGCCCGACAGGTTGACGGAATACAGGGCCGGGCTGCGGCGCCGGCTTTCGGCCAGCGCCTCGAGCGGCGGCAGGCTGTCGCGCACGCTCTGGATATGCGCGCAGACGGCGCGAATCACCCAGCGGTCGATGGACAGCATCATGTCGTAGCGTTCGGCGGCGGGGATGAAGGCGCCCGGCAAGATCAGGTCGCCCTTGCTGTTGCGGATGCGGATCAGCACTTCGTCGTGGTGTTCGGGATGGTCGTGCAGGTGCACGATGGGCATGGCGTACAGGCGGAAATAATCGTGTTCGAAGGCTTCGTTCAGGCGTGAAATCCACAGCATTTCGCCATGCCGCTGCGCCAGCATGACGTCGGACTCCTGGTACACATGCAGGCGGTTGCGGCCCTGCTCCTTGGCCAGGTAGCAAGCCTGGTCGGCGGCGCTCAGCAGCTCGCTCATGGATTTGCTGTCCTGGTTGATTTCCACGATGCCGATGCTCACGCCCAGCTCGAAGCTGCGTTCGTCCCAGGCGAAGCGGAATTCGCGGATGGACTGGCGCAGCTGTTCGCCGACCAGGCGCGCGTGCTCGAGGGGACAGTGGGGCAGCAGCACGCCCAGCTCGTCGCCGCCCAGGCGCGCCAGGATGTCGCTGTCGCGCATGCGCCCCTGCAGCATCTTGGCCAGCAGCTGCAGCAGCACGTCGCCGGCGCCGTGGCCGCAGGTGTCGTTGATGACCTTGAACTGGTCCAGGTCCAGGTACAGCAGCGCATGCACGTGGCCGTCCTGCTTGGCCGTGTGCAGGGCGCCGGCCACCAGGTGTTCGAATTCTCGCCTGTTGATCAGGCCCGTCAGGGCGTCGTGCGTGGCTTGCCACGACAGTTGCTGGCTCAGCTTGCGTTCGTGGCTGACGTCGCGGAACACGACGACGGCGCCGAGGATGGCGCCGTCGCGCGACCAGATCGGCGCGGCCGACTCCTCGATGGCGATGCGCCGGCCGTCGCGCGTGACCAGTTGCGCACGGGGGGAAATGCCGATGGCCTGGCGCTGTTGCAGGCAGCGCAGGGCCACGTGCTCGAGCGCTTCGCCCGTGCGCTCGTCGGCCAGCGGCATGGTCTGGGCGATGTCCAGGCCGCGCGCCATGTCGTTGCTCCAGCCCGTCAACTGCTCGGCCACGCGGTTCAGGTAGCGCGTCTTGCCTTGCGGATCGGTGGTGATGACGCCGTCGCCGATGGAGCTGAGCGTCACTTCGGCCAGTTCCTTGCGCTCGGCAATCATCAGCTCGCGCGCCATGTGCTCGGTGATATCCCAGATGATGCCCAGGGTGCGTTCGGGATGCCCGGCGTCATCCATGAACACTTGCGCCTTGGCCGCCAACCAGTGCTCGCTGCCGTCGGGCCAGACGACGCGGTATTGCAGGGCGTAGCCTTCGCGTCGGCGCACGCCGTCCTGCAGCACTTTGATCACCTTGTCGCGGTCGCCGGCGTGCACGCAGTCGAGAAAGCTGCGAAACGGCTGCGTCAGGGCGCGCTCCTCCAGGCCCAGCAAGGCAGCGCCCTTGGCCGACCAGCTGACCGTGCCGTCGATGACCTGGCCATCGACGATGCGCGAATCCCAGATGGCCATGTGCGCCGCCTCCAGTGCCATCTGCAAACGTTTCTGCTGGTCGCCCATCATCCCCTCCCGACATGGATACAGGGATAGATGCGCCGCCGCTATTTAAGTTCCCGGTACCTCGGCAGAGGTGGCCGGCGCCGCGCGCGCCACGTCGCGCACGTTCTTTTGCACGGCCACGGCGGCGAACAGGCTGAGTAAAAACGCCATGGCATAGAAACCCTTCTCGCTGTTTTGCAGGGCGGCGTTCCACAGCCCGACCGTCAGCAGCAGCAAGGCCAGCAGGACGGAAATCCAGCACAAGCCAAAGTAGATCCCCGTCACGGCGATGCCTTCCGCGCGGTCGCGCACGGATTTTTGCAGCGAGATGGCGGCGAACAGGCCGTACATGAGGATCGTAAAATAATAGCCCTTCTCGTTGAGGGCCATGCCGGCGTTCCACAGGCCGGACAGATAAGTGACGATGCCGATCAGCAATGCCGCCCAGGAAGCGCCGATGAAGGCGCTGCTGGGGCGTGGGGCGGGGGAAGTCTGCATAGGGTCTCCATGGGCAGCGGGCGCCGCCGGCATGGCCGGGGCGGCAGGCACGGATGCGCCTGCCGCCCCATCAGACCAGAAAGTCTATTTGTTTGGCTTGATCATGCGCAACAAAGCCGACACGGCGGTGACGCCGGCCAGCACCAGGCCGCCGGCGATGAGGCCGGCCACCGCGTTGATCAGGCTGGGCGTGACGGCCGCCAGTACGGGGCCGATGCCGGCCACGCCGCCGACGGCTTCTTCCGCGTGGTGCAGCATGGCGCTGGCCCACGGCCAGCCGTGCGTCAGGATGCCGCCGCCCACCATGAACATGGCCAGCGTGCCCACCACGGAAAGAAACTTCATCAGTTTTGGCGCCGCCGACACGAGCATGCGGCCAAAGCCGCGCACGCCATCCATCAGCGCGCCCGCGCCCTTGCGCGCCGCCAGGTAAAAGCCCGCGTCATCGAGCTTGACGATGCCGGCCACCAGGCCATACACGCCCACCGTCATGATGAGGGCGATGCCGACGACGACGGCCACCTGCTCGGCGAAGGTGGCCGTGGCCACCGTGCCCAGGGCGATGACGATGATTTCCGCCGACAAAATGAAATCGGTGCGGATGGCGCCCTTGATCTTGTCCTTTTCCAGCGCCACGAGGTCGACTTGCGGGTCGCGCAGCGCCTGCGCCAGCTCGGCCTTGTGGCTGTCGTCCGGGTGCAGGTATTTGTGGGCGATCTTTTCGAAACCCTCGAAGCACAGGTAGGCGCCGCCCACCATCAAGAGCGGCGTGATGGCCCACGGCGCGAACGCGCTGATGGCCAGCGCGGCGGGCACGAGGATGGCCTTGTTCTTCAGCGAACCGACGGCGACGGCCCAGACGACGGGCAATTCGCGCTCGGCGCGCACGCCGGCCACTTGCTGCGCGTTCAGGGCCAGGTCGTCGCCGAGCACGCCGGCCGTCTTCTTGGCGGCCACCTTGGTCATCAGGGAAACGTCATCGAGGATGCTGGCGATGTCGTCGAGCAGGGCCAGCAGGCTGGAGCCGGCCATCTCAGCGCGCTCCCGTGGCGGTGGCAGGGAATGTTGGAGCTTGGAAAGTATTGTTTTTCATGATGTTGTTCTTGGTTGTACGGCAAGGAAAAGCACGACCCTGATCTTACCTCAGCGAAGGCCGGCAGGGCCGCACTGACCGGGTTAAAATTGCTTCTTATCACCATTTTCTGGACACCGCATGCACTTCGCCACCTGGATCGCCTTTGTCGTCGCCGCTTCCATCATCGCCATCTCGCCGGGATCGGGCGCCGTGCTGTCGATGTCGCACGGCCTGTCGTATGGGGTCAGAAAGGCCAGCGCCACCATCCTTGGCCTGCAACTGGGGCTGCTGGTGGTGCTGGGCATCGCCGGCGCCGGGGTCGGTTCCCTGCTGCTCGCGTCCGAAGTGGCGTTCAATATCGTCAAGACGGTGGGCGCGCTGTACCTGATCTACCTGGGCCTGTCGCAGTGGCGCGCCAAGGTGGCCGTCACGGGCGACCTGCATGCCGACGCCGTGGTGCCTTCCATGGGCCGGCGCGTGCTGACGGGCTTTCTGACCAACGTGACGAATCCGAAGGGCATCATCTTCATGGTGGCGGTATTGCCGCAATTTATCAGCCCGGCAGCGCCGCTGCTGCCGCAATTGCTGATCCTGGCCGTCACCATGTGCACGATCGACCAGATCGTCATGCACAGCTACGCCTTTTTAGCGTCGTCGATGCAGCGTTTTTTCCGCGATGCGCGCGCCGTGAAAAAGCAGAACCGCTTCTTCGGCGGCTTGCTGATGGCCGTCGGCACGGCCTTGTTCTTCGTCAAGCGCGGCAGCCAGGCGGCTGCCTGAGCCAGGTCAACATGCAAACATTTGTAAGCCCGCTTGCGATGCCGGCCCGATAGGAATGTAATCGGGCTGTTGTCCATCTTTCATTTCTGTCCGTCCTGCCTGGAGCGCGCCATGCGTCCGACCCTGTCTCTCCCCCTGCTGAACACCGTGTGCGCCATGCTGCTGTCGTCGGCGTGCGCCTTGGCCCTGGCGCAGGACCCGCCCGCCCGCGTGGGGCGTATTTCCACCGTCGAAGGGCAGGTACTGGTGCGCGCAGGCGATGGCGAGGCGCAAAACGCCCTGCTGAACTGGCCCGTCACGACGGATAACCGGCTCAGCACCATGCGCGGCGCGCTGGCCGAGTTTCGCGTGGGCGCGGCCGCCGTGCGCCTCGATGGCGATTCCGAGCTGGAAGTGAGCGAGCTCGATGACGACAGTTTCAAATTGCACCTCAGCTATGGCACCGTCAGCGTGCGCGTGCGCAACCCGGACGCGCTGCGCGGTTTCGAGCTGACCACGGCCCAGGCGCGCGTGATCCTGACCCAGCCGGGCTGGATACGCATCGAGGCGGGGCGCCAGCCCGGCACCAGCGTCGTCAGCGTGCTCGAAGGGGCGGCCGACGTGGATGGCGCGACGGGCAGCGTCACCTTGCGTGCAGGCAAGCGCGCCGAGCTGACGGATGAGGAATTGCGCACGGGCGCGGTGCAGCGCGTGGCGTTTGACAACTGGCCCGAAGCCTTGCCCGCTGCGGCGCCGGCCTTGCGCTATGTCACGGACGATACCACCGGCTATGAAGAGCTGGACCGCTACGGCGCCTGGCAGGACGATGCGGAATACGGCCCCCTGTGGCTGCCCAGCGCGGTGCCGGCCGGCTGGGCGCCGTACAGCGACGGGCGCTGGACGTGGATCGCGCCGTGGGGCTGGACCTGGGTCGACAATGCGCCGTGGGGCTATGCGCCCTCGCACTACGGCCGCTGGGTGCTGCTGGGCCACCGCTGGGGCTGGGCACCGGGGCGCGAGCGCGGCCGCGTGCCGTGGGCGCCGGCCCTGGTGGGCTGGGTCGGCGGCAATCACGGCCAGCGCCCCGGCGTGGGCTGGTTCCCCCTGTCGCCGCACGAGCGCTACGTGCCTGGCTACCGCGCCAGCGCGGAGTATGAACGCCGCATCAACCGCGTGGCGGAAGGACGCCGATCCGTGGCGGGCGAACGCGAACGCCGCGAAGGCATGACGATGCTGCCGGGCGAGCGTTTTGGCGGGTCGCGCACGGTCGACGTGCCGCGCCGTCACCGCACCATCATGCCCGCCCCCGTGCTGCAAAGCATGCCCTTGAGCACGCCGCCTGCGCCGGCGGGCAACTGGCAGCGCCCCGCCGCCGGGATGCCGCGCCAGGAAGACGGTTTCCGCCGCGACTGGGGCAACCGTCCCGGCCGCTTGCAGACGGACGATGGGCAGACGCATCTGGCGCCGCGTCCCATGCAGCCGAACCGGCCGCCCGTGCCTCAGCAGCCTCAGCAGCCTCAGCAGCCGCCCGTGCCGCCCCAGCCCGTGATGCCGGCCGTGCCGGCCTTGCCACCGGTCCAAGATCCGGTGGCCCGTCCCGGCTGGCGCGGTGAAGAGCGGTCCCGCGCCGAGCGGCCGCAGCCGCGCCCGGACGGCAGCCGCTGGGAGCGTGCAGAGCGCGGAGAACGCGGCCCCCGCCGCGAAGTGCTGCAGACGGCGCCGCCGCCGTCCATGCCTGCCCCGCCGCCCGTGGCCCAGCCGCGGCCCGCGCCGCCGATGCCAGCCCCTGCCGCCGGCCCGGCACAGGAAGCGCGCGGCGGCGAGCGTGCCAGGAATCATGAGCGGGGCAATGAAAGAGGGAATGAAAGAGGCAAGGAGCGCGGCGGGCCTGGCCGCGGTGGCCGGATGCAGGAAGCGGAGCGCTGAACGGGCCGCTGGCGCTGGCCGCTTGTCCGTCCGGTCATGGATTATCGACGTTCAAGCCGCCAAACCGACAGTTCGTCACATTTCAGCGGTCAAGCCGCGGTGTTTTGTCTACAGTGGAGTCATTGCAAGACAGCGCAATGCCGACGCGGCTGACAGCACCGATTTTCCGGCTATTTTGTCCAAACGAAATAGTTTTTTGCCAGCTTACCCAGCTGGCTTTTTTTTTCCGCGCCCCTGGCGCCATGGCGGCGGGCGCAAGTGCCGCCAAAGTTGGCTACAATACGCTTTTATGCAGCCGCCGCGCGATGTACGCTGCGCCGCCTGTTCTGACCGGCACTGATTGGATTTCCCATGCAAACCACCCCACCGACCGAAGTGACGATTCCTCCCAGCGAATCGCTGATCGAATACCCGAGCGATTTTCCCATCAAGATCATGGGCCCGACGCATGTCGACTTCGCGCCGACCATGCTGGAACTGGTCATCAGCCACGATCCGACCTTCCACGCTGGCCGCATGGAAGAGCGCCCATCGGGCAAGGGCAATTACACGGGCCTGACCGTCACCGTGCGCGCCATCAGCCGCGAGCAGCTCGACGCCCTGTACATGGCGCTGTCGGGCCACCCGATGGTCAAGATCGTCATGTAAGGCTGGCTGCCGCCACGCTGGCCCGGCTCTTCGTGAGCAGCCAGACGGCGGCAAAAGCGCCACTGGCCGCCGCCGTCACCCACAGCAGCGGTTTTTCGCTGCCATCCGTGATGGCGGCGATAACGGCGCCGCAGGCGGCCGTAATGGCCATCTGCACGAAGAAGAACAGGCCCGAGGCGCTGCCCGCCTGGGCGCCATACGGCTGCAGCACGGCCAGCTGGCAGGCGGGAATCGCCATGCCCACCGACACCATCACCAGCAGCATGGGCGCCACCAGCGACGCCACGTGCCGCGGCGCCAAGGTACCCGCCAGCAACAGGCTGGCCGCCCCCGCCACATTGATCAGTACCGCCACGCCCAGCATGTGATCGGCGCCCAGGCGCGGTCCCAGCGCGCGAAACAGGCTCGACCCCGCGATATAGCCGCTCACCGTCAGGCCGAATACCAGCGCATACGCGCCGGGCGACAGGTGCATGCCCCTTTGCAGCAGCACGGACGATTCCGCGATGAACGGGAAATACGTGCAGTACACGCAGCCGATGGCCAGCGCATAGCGCAGGAAATACGCGTCGCCCAGCAGGCGCCGGTACAGCGCCAGGGTATTGCCCTGTGGCACGACGCTGGCCGGCCTGGTTTCCGGCACGTACGCGGCGATCAGCCACAGCGACAGCGCGCCCAGCAGGCACAGCACGCCAAACACGGCGCGCCAGCCGAACGCCGCGTCGAGCACGCTGCCGGCCAGCGGCGCCAGGATCGGCGACAAGCCCATCACCATCGAGATTTGCCCCAGCATGCGCGCCTGCGTGGCGGGGTCGAAGCGGTCGCGCACCATGACCCGGCCGATGATGGTGCCGCTGCAGCCGCCGAACGCCTGCAGCACGCGCGCGGCGATCAGCACGTGCACATCGGAAGTCACGGTGCAGACGATGCTGGCGAGCACAAAAATGCCCGTGCCGGCCAGCAGCACGGGGCGGCGCCCGTAGCGGTCGGCCAGCGGCCCGCAAGCGAGCATCGAAGCGGCCGAGCCGGCCATGAACAGGCTCAGGGTCAGTTGCAACTGGGCATCGCTGGCATGCAGGGCGTCGGCCATGGCCGGCAGCGAAGGCAGATAGATGTCGATGCTGATGCGCGACAGGCAGACCAGCAGCAGCACGATGCCGCCCCAGGCCCACAGCGGCAGGGATGTGTTTTTGACCATTTTTCCAAACGTAAGATTGCATGATGCGCCCCGCTGGCGCACCGGAACGGTGAGAATAGGATGGTTGTGGTGTAATGCGAAGTGCCAGTCATCAGAAAATTCATTGGACCACTTGGACGATTATCATGCCGCGAGGAAAATCACCACACGCCCTGGACTTGCCTCGCCCGACCAGCTGGCTCGACAAGGCAGGCGTCAACAAGCAGGACGGCGCGTATGAAGCGCTGCGCTCGGCCATCCTGACGAAGATGCTGCCGGCCGGCAGCCAGCTGCCATCGAGCCGCACCCTGGCGGAACGGTGGGAGTTGTCGCGCGGCACCATCGAAACCGTGTTCGACCGCCTGCACGCGGAAGCGTACGTGACGCGCGTGCCCGGTTCCGGCACGCGCGTGTGCGCCGTCGTGCCGGAGCGTTTTTTGATGGCAGGATTTGCAGAAACCACCCCGGCCGCACCGGCCAGCGCGCCCGTACCCGCCCCGGACACGGGCGTGCGCGACGGCTTGCCCTTCGTGGCCCGGCGGGCCGACGCCAGCCTGTTTCCCATGGCCGCCTGGTCCAAATGCGCCACGCGGGCACTGGCCGCCGCCACGCCGGAACAGCTGTGCAGCGCCGATCCGGCCGGCCTGCCCCAGCTGCGCCAGCAGATTGCCGATTTCCTCGCCAAGTACCGCGGCATCCGCTGCGATCCGCACGACATCGTCGTCACCACCGGCATCCGCCACGCGATCGACTTGCTGGCGCGCAGCATCGTGCGCGATGGCGACAAGGTGTGCCTGGAAGAACCGGGCTACCCGGCCGCGCGCGCCCTGTTCGCCCTGGCCGGCGCCGTGCCCGTGGACATTGCCGTCGACGCCGAGGGCATCGATTGCGCCGCCCTGGCTGCGCACACGGACGCCTGCCTCGCCTATGTGACGCCGGCGCACCAGTCGCCGCTGGGCGTGACCATGTCCGTCACGCGCCGCCTGGCGCTGCTGGAATGGGCGAACGACAGCGGTGCCTGGGTGGTGGAAGACGATTACGACAGCGAATTCAATTACCAGAGCGCGCCGCTGGCGGCCCTGAAGGCGCTCGATCAATATCAGCGCGTGATTTATTGTGGCAGTTTTAACAAGACCCTGTTTGCCGGCCTGCGCGTGGGTTTCATGGTGCTGCCGCCTGCCCTGCGCCCGCAGCTGCTGCGCATCGTGCAGTTGACGGGCCGCTCCGTGGGCGTGACGGAACAGCTGGCGCTGGCCGCCTGGATGGAGGAAGGCGCCTTCGTGCGCCATCTGCGCCAGGCCAGGCTGGCCTACAAGGAGCGGCGCGACCTGCTGCTGTCCTGCCTCGAGCAGACGGCGCCCGGGCGTTACGCGATTTCCGGCCAGCAGGCGGGCTTTCATTGCGTGCTGTGGCTGCCGCCGGGCAGCGACGAGCGGGCCTTTTGCGCGCGCGCCGCGCAGGAGGGGCTGGCGCTGCAGCCGCTCGGTGACTTTTGCCACAGCGCAAAATTGGCGCCGGCCGTGCTGCTCGGCTACACGGCCCTGAATGGGGCCCAGATACGCCATGCTGCTCAAAAATTGGGCAGGTTGCTGCTGCCGCCGGCGCCCGCGGCTGAATGAAACGGCGGCCTGGCTTATAATCACGGCTTCGCCGCAGCGTCCGCAGGGCGCCGGCAGCTGATTACAGAATCTGTCATGACCACCACCCGCACCGAAACGGCGCTGATCCGCGAGCTGGGCCGCGTCGATTACGAGCCGACCTTTGCCGCCATGCGCGCCTTTACCGACGCGCGCACGACCGACACGCGCGACGAACTGTGGATCGTCGAGCATCCGCCCGTATTTACTTTGGGCCTGGCGGCCGACCGCGGCCACCTGCTGGCCGGGGCAGATGCGATCCCCGTGGTGCAGACGGACCGGGGCGGCGAAGTGACGTTCCACGGCCCCGGCCAGGTGGTGATTTACCTGCTGATGGACTTGCGCCGCAACAAGCCGGGCGGCAAGCTGTATGCGCGCCAGTTCGTGCATAAAATCGAGCAAGCCATCATCAACGTGCTGGCGGCGTATAATCTCGCTGGCGAGCGCATCGATGGCGCGCCTGGCATCTATATTGCCGACGGGCCAGACAAGGGTGCGAAGATCGCCGCGCTGGGGTTGAAAGTGCGCGGCAACGGCTGCACCTACCATGGCGTATCGCTCAACGTGGCGATGGACCTGGCGCCGTTTTCCTGGATTAACCCTTGCGGCTATTCCGGCCTGAAGACGGTGGACATGCGCAGCATGGGCGTGGTGGCGCCGCTGGCCGAGGTGCAGCGGGCCCTGGCCCAGGAATTGACCGTATTACTCGATGTAAGCGAAGTAAACAGCGCCGCAGGCGCGCCTCAGGCAGCGGATGCCTGAGCAAACAAACCAACATGCCCGTCAAGGGCTTGCAGCCATGACTTCTGAGACCATTTCCAGCACCGCCCCCGCCGCTACTGCCGCTCCTGCGTACAACCCGAGCGAAAAGCAAAAAGGCGCCAGCAAGACTTCGCGCATCCCGATCAAGATCATTCCGATCGAGCAAGTCGAGCGCCTGAAAAAGCCGGACTGGATCCGCGTCAAGGCCGCGTCGGCTTCGACCCGTTTCTATGAAATCAAGGATATCCTGCGCGAAAACAAGCTCGTCACGGTGTGCGAGGAAGCCAGCTGCCCGAATATCGGCGAGTGCTTCGGCAAGGGCACGGCCACCTTCATGATCATGGGCGACAAGTGCACGCGCCGCTGCCCGTTCTGCGACGTGGGCCATGGCCGCCCGGACCCGCTGGACAAGGAAGAGCCGGCCAACCTGTCGAAAACCATCGCCAAGCTGCGTTTGAACTACGTCGTCATCACCTCCGTCGACCGCGATGACTTGCGCGACGGCGGCGCCGGCCATTTCGTCGAGTGCATCCAGCAAACGCGCGCCCTGTCGCCGAACACCCGCATCGAAGTGCTGGTGCCCGACTTCCGTGGCCGCCTGGAAAAAGCGTTGAATTTGTTCAAGGATGGCTTGCCTGACGTCATGAACCACAACCTGGAAACGGCGCCGCGCCTGTACAAGGAAGCGCGTCCCGGCTCCGACTACATGCACTCGCTGAAATTGCTTAAGGATTTCAAGGCCATGTACCCGGACGTCAAAACCAAGTCCGGCATCATGGTGGGCCTGGGCGAGACGGACGAGGAAATCCTGCAAGTCATGCGCGACATGCGCGAGCACGACATCGACATGCTGACCATCGGCCAGTACCTGGCGCCATCGAACAGCCACCTGCCCGTGCGCCGCTACGTGCACCCGGACGTGTTTAAAATGTTCGAGGAAGAAGCCTATAAAATGGGCTTCACCCACGCCGCCGTGGGCGCCATGGTGCGCAGCTCGTACCATGCGGATGAACAGGCGCACAGCGCCGGCGTGGAATCGGCGCTGAATTTCTAAGCAGCTTGCGCCAGATCAAAGCCGCCCGCTCATGCTGGCGGTTTTTTTTATGATGTATCCTATACAAGTACAAGTTGTATTAAAGATGATTACAAGGGGTAACCAAGATGAGAAAGATGAAGAGAAAATGCGGCTAGAATGGCGGTTGCTGATAATAACCCGTCACTGTGAGTAAATTTTCATGCTTACGGTTATTTTTAAAAATAAAAATTCATCTACGTTGAGTGATATGTGAATTATCACAAAATTTCAGATTTCCTCGGAGTCAAATTTAGCGGCATCAAGCAATGGATCAATAACGATAATAGTCCAGCTTTTTTCCAAAGATGCATTAACTCGATTTCGAGCGTTTATTGCTCCGTCATCCTCTTCGAAATGATTTTGGAAAATTTCCGAAATGTCGACACGGTAGCCAGTTCCATTACCGTATCGTTGCTCGCATAAACTCCATAGCTCAGTCGCGCTTTCCAAGTGCGGCGAATATGACACACGTCCTGTCAGCGCGGCTTTAGCAAGAAAATTTTGCTTCCATTCTGTAACGTCATCTTGTAGGGATTCAAGTAGCTGATTAATATCAAGAAGATGACCAAATTTTCTTTTTAGACCTTCTATTTGCTCATCAATTCGAATAAAAAGATCTCTGGTACGTAGGTTTGCATCTGCTCGAACCCCTACCCCAAGTATGTGAGGAACATTGAAATTTTCCCATTTCCCGCGGCGGTTTACTGAGGCAGAAATTGAGCTTTGATGAGCTTTTTTTGTTTCTGCTATAAGGTTAACATGAGCTGGCTTTCTTGATTCAGGGAGTTTATTGAGGCGCACTACTACATTTTCAATTGTTTCCGCAATTGTGATACGAGCCTGACGGCTTTTCGCTATGTCACTATTTACTACAAGGTCATGTGCGGCACCAACAAAGCGCTCAATTCTAACGATTTTATTCTCGCGTATGCGATTTATCATTGAAGTTAACCAGACCCAAACATCAGCAGGATTATCATTTTCAACATTGTAAAAATTCAAAGGGATGCTAGGTAGGCCTTCTGTAGCGAATTGTTGATCGATTTGTGCTTCCCTTACTGCGTAACCATCTTCAGGTGTTAATGGATTGCCTCCAAAATCGTCTATAACTTTAAGTGCCTCATCTTCCCTAGGAAGCACAAGTAGACAAATCCTTCCAGCCTCCAATGCGTCAGAGCCAGAGTCAGTCATTTCTCGCATAATCGACATTGGGGTAGGGCCAGGTGCATCTGAAAATTTTGAGCAAAGTACAACTACAGTTCGGGCATCATCCACCTGAGCTTTAAGATCCGACCGTTGAGTGGTTCCTTCGACACCTTTTGTGTCGATGACGCTGAGGAGGTACGGTGTTTCTCGTAGTGCTTGCAGCGGGAGCAGAACAGTTATACGTTGGGGGACAGAAAAATTCGGATGCTGCCCGTAGTTAATTTTTGCAATATTACTAGCTAGCCATTCAATACTTCCTTCTGTATGCTCAGAAAGAATCATCTGTGCCTCAGTCCGAGTATCGAGTTTCATCTTTGAGAGAACGTCTGCGATGACCTGATCGATATCATCGGTTGCATCAACCATATCGCGTAATTCATCTATTGGTTTCGCTTTTTCGAGACCGGCTTTAGGACGAACTGGCGTACGTCGTAAATCTGCCATGTTTCTAATAACACGTTCAAGTTCGCTTGGAAGACCACTCTTGCCGGTTTTAAGTCCTCGCACGAGATCCGATACTAACTCCCGAATTGCTTCCTCCGTTAAACTTTCAACGGAAATGCCAAATGCTGGAGCTATTTTAATTGCCACCTCGCAGACGGTTGTGCGTCCACTGCCTGTTGGAAATACACTCTCTGGCTTGCCTCCTTTCCCTGTAAGTATTAAATTGGTTACAAAAGATAGAGCAGTGGTTTTACCAACTCCAATGTCGCCGATGAAAGCAATTCCATGCTCCCTATGCCGGACAAATTCCGTCTCTGCAATTATTCTGTTTCGTAACTTGGACAGTGGATCTTGCAAAATAGCATCAAATTGTGAACTATTTTCGAAATTGTCCAAGCTTTGAAGTGCCTGTTCTGCAGAAAAAATAACTTTTCTCTCAGTGTGAGTAAACGGTGGTTGTTCGATAAATCGCCACCGTTCACCGTAATATTCGACTATTTCGGCTGCTAGGTCTGTTTTAATGGCACTGAGGTAGCGTTCCGCCATTTTGCAATCAGCGAATTCAGTACTTTCTAATCTTGAGACAATACTTGCGCTCACACCTAATCTGCCAGCGAGTTCTGTTTGACTCAACGCTGCCTTCTCTCTAGCCATTTTAAGTACATTTGTAGGAATTTGCCCAATCATAGCATCGCCTTTTTAGTTTTTCAGTAAGTCATTATTGATCAAAAATCTTATATTTTCAAGTCACAAATGATATTTATTTTGCCGCTTAGAATGAACAAATGAGTGCATCAGTCTTCTAAAGTGAAATTGCTATTGTAGGTAGCTTTGCCTAGCCGTACCGTAACGCGGTGCCGGGCGCGACGCGGCTATACTGATCAATGATGTTTTAAAAACATGCTTGACGGGGGAGCCATGGACGTACGCATCGATGCATCGTGGAAGGCGCGGCTGGGGGGGGAGTTTGCCCAGCCCTACTGGGAGCGCCTGGCCGCCTTCGTGAAGGAAGAGTACGCGGCGGGGCCGTGTTTTCCTCCGGGTAAATACATTTTTCGCGCCTTCGACCTGACGCCGTTCGAGCAAGTCAAGGTGGTGATCCTGGGGCAAGACCCGTATCACACGCCGGGCGCCGCCATGGGGCTGTGCTTTTCGATTCCCGAAGGCACGCCGCCGCAGCCGAGCCTGCAGAATATCTTCAAGGAATTACACAGCGACGTGGGCGTGGCGCGCACGCGCACGGATTTGTCCGATTGGGCCGAGCAAGGCGTGTTCTTGCTCAACAGCGTGCTGACGGTGCGCGCCGGGGCGGCCGGTTCGCACGCGGCCAAGGGGTGGGAAAAGCTGACGGACAGCGCCATCGGCCACCTGTCCGCCGAGCGCGAACACCTGGTCTTCATCCTGTGGGGCGGCTATGCGCAAGCCAAGCGCAGCCTGATCGACCCCGGCAAGCACCTGGTGCTGGTGGCGCCCCACCCTTCGCCATTGTCGGCCAGCAAAGGTTTCTTTGGCAGCAAGCCGTTCAGCTTGACGAATGCGTATCTGCAGGCGCATGGCCAGGCGCCTATCGCCTGGGGTGATGGCTGATTCCTGACGGCAACCGACAGCGGCAGGCGTTGCTCCCTGCCGCTGTCTTCGCGCGTAACGGTGGTAACGGTTAAAAACTGGTCGACAGGCCCGCGTAAATGCTGCGGCGGGCACCGTATTGCGGCGCGCCCACTCCCACGCCGGAACCGTCGCGCAGCAGGTACGACTTGTCGAACAGGTTGATCAGGGCCAGCCGTCCTTCCACCTTGCCGAGCGGCGTGTTTTTCCACGTGTGCGTGAGCGCCGTGTTGACGGTGAAGTAGCTCGGCAAATGGCCGGAATTCGGTGCGCCGCCGTCCGGTGTCATCCGCAGGCCGCTGCCGTAGAGGAAGTCAGCGCTCACTTGCGAATCGCCGAAGTGATAGTGGCCGCCACCCGACAGCGTGTATTTCTGGTCATGATCGAGGTAGACATAGTTCTTGCTGATGTAGTTCAACTCATCGGCGCCAAACAGGGCTTGCCCCGAATTGATGTTGCGGCCCTGCGCCTTTTGCGTGCTGGCGTTGAGGAACAGGCCCCAGTTTTTCTCGCTGTAGATGGCGGACAATTCCAGGCCCTTGGCATAGCCATCCGCATAGTTGAACGGGGTCAGGATCAATGCCTGGCCGAACTGGCCTTCATCGAGCAGGTTGTTGATCTTTTTATAGTACACATCGGCCGTCACGGTCAGTTTTGAACTCACCTGGTGGCTGATGCCCACGTCATAGTAGTGCGTGCGCTCGGCCTTGACGTTGTCGGACTGGCCGATTTCCGGCGCATTCGTCGTGTTCGCGTACAGGTCGATGCTGCCCTGCGCGGCCAGTTCCTGCGGCGGCGGCGTGAAATAGCGCGAATAGCCGGCGTGCAGGGCCGTGCCCGGCGCGATCTGGTAAGCCAGGTTGACGCGCGGGCTCCATTGCTGCTCGTTCGTGTAGGCCGAGACCTTGTCGAAGCGGGCGCCGTAGTTCAGGGTCAATGGCTTGCTGATATGCCATTCATCCTGCAGGTAGACACTGGCCAGGGTACCCGTCTTGCCGCTGTTGTCCAGAATGCTGACCGGCGTGGTGGAGGTTTGCGCCCCGTCAATACTCGGGAAGACGGCCACCGTGTTGTCGCTGGTCGTCTTCTGGCGCGTGTAGGCCAGGCCCGCGCGCACGGTGTGGTCCTGGTGCAGCTTGTAGCTGATGTCGAACTGGGCACCGGAAGCGCTGTTGGCGCGGCGCGAATCGGAGGCCACGCCGTTGTAGATCAGGTCGCCGATGGCATCAGGCGTGAAGTGCAGTTCCGAATACTGGTGGAAGGCCGACACCTGGTAATTGACGTCGCCCAGGCTTTTTTGCAGCGACAGCACGAGAAAGCGGTTCACTTCGCGCTGGTTTTCATTCAGCTGCGATGAAGGGATGCTGGACGTGCCCGCCTGCGCATCGCTGTGGCCGGCCAGCGAGAAGCCCGGCGCCTGGTCCGGGTTGTTCGGGATCTGGAAGCGGCCGTTATACGTGCCGAACATGGCGCCCAGGCGCGTGTTGTCATCGAGGAAATACGACAGGCTGCCGAACGATTTGTTCTGGCGCGTCTTGTCGTGCAGGGCGCTGCGCGTGGCTTGCGGGTTTTCCACGCCCAGGGAATTGCCCAGGTAGCTGCCGGACAGGTAGTAATTGAACTTGCCGACGCTGCCGAAAAATTCGGCACTCGGCTCCACGTGGTCGTGGCTGCCGACCATGATGCCGATGCGCCCGCCAGGGCTCAAGCCGCCTTCCTTCGTTTCAATATCGACGATGCCGGCCGTGCGCAGGCCGAACTGGGCCGGCAAGGCGCCTGTCATGAAATCCGTCTTGTCGATCAAGCGCGTGTCGATGGACTGGCCAAAGCCGCTGATGCTTTCGGGCAACTGCACGCCATTGATGCGATATTGCACGTTGGCATGGTCGTCGCGCACGTGCAGGGCGCCGGAACCCTTCGAATCCTGCGACACGCCCGGCAGGCGCAGCAGCACTTCATTGAACGGCGTGTTGTCGCCCTGGCCCAGCATGTCGACCATGTGGCTGTCGATGCTGTAGATGGTGGTGCCGACTTTCGGCGACAGCTTGATGCGCGCGCTTTTCAAATGGGCGGAGGTGACTTCCACTTTTTGCATCTCTGGCGGGGCGGCATCGGTATTGGCGGCTTCGGCAGGCTCGGCGGCATGGGCGGAAACGGTAAACAGGCTGGCAAGGGCGAGCGACAGCGCGCTCAGGCGTGGTGTGTGTTGCATGGTAAACCTCGAAAATAGTCAACGCCAGGCGGCCCGGCGCGCATCAAAGTGCGGCAAGGGGCAGCCTGAAAAGGATAAAAACAGCGTGGGAACTACAGTGAGGCGGCAGGCGGGCCGCGCACGGGCGGCAGGACGAGGGCGGCGACGGGCGCCAGGGTAGCGGGCGCGAGGGCCAGCAGGCGGTACGGCAGTAACTGGGCGGGCGGCTCGGCGATGGCCGGCGGCACGGCGATGTCGGCCACCTTGTCGATGACCGTGGCGCACAGCGCGCACTCTTCCGCGTCGAGCGTCGTCTTGTGCAGGTGCGAGGCGGCCGTCGACAGCAGGAACACGAGGGCCAGCGCACTGAACAGCGCCACGCACAGCTGCCACGGCGTGCGCGCGAGGGCGGACGCCGGGTAAGGTTTGCGGGTGGGCTGGCGGGAAGACATGGGCGCATAGTAGCAAGAAAATCGCCGCCTTGTCAGCGCTTGTTGCGTGATTTGCGCCAGCGCGCCCTTACAGCGTGGCGCGCAGCTCGCGCGGCGACAGGCCGTAATGCTGGCGGAAACGGGCCGCGAAGCGCGAGGGCGAGGCGTAGCCGCAGGCGGCCGCGATGTCGCCGATGGGTAAGATGCCGGATTGCAATTCCTGCAAGGCCAGTCCCAGCCGCACGTCTTCCAGGATGGCGCGGAAATGGCGCCGTTCCAGGGCCAGCTGGCGGCGCAGGGTCGAGGCGCCCAGGTGCAGATGGCTGGCAACCTTGGCCACGCTCCAGTCGGCGGCCGGGTCCAGCAGTAGCACTTGCTGCACGCGCGCGGCCAGCGGATCGCGGCGATCCAGCAACAGCGGGCCGCAATGGCCGCCCAGTGCCAGAGCCAGCAGCAAGCCTTCCGCCTGGTGCGCCAGCAGCGCGGGCGGCGTGCTGCTGGCCAGGCTGGCCGTCAGCTGGTCCCAGGCCAGCGCCGCGTGGGCATCGAGCGGCACGCACAGGCTGGCCGTGGCCGCCTGGCGCAGCTGGTTGTCGACGAGGCCGCCGTGGCGCGCGCGGAAGCGGGCGATCAGGGCCGGCGAAAAACTCAGCACTTCCGCCCGGTAGCCTTGCGCGCCGGGCAGGTTGGCCACGCCCAGTTCCTGCCCGGCCGGCATCAGCACCACATCGTGCGTGCCGGCGCGGGCCTGGCGCGCGCCCCATTCCAGCAGTTTCGTTCCTTGCCGCACGCGGCACAGGGCGCTCTGGAAGACGGGCACGCGGCGCAGGTTTTGCGCGCGGCGTGCCTCGATGGTGCCGTGGGCGATGCGCAGTTCGCTCAGGGCCACCGCTTCCATGTCATCGGCCATACAGTCCCGTCAGCTGTGCCTTGCCCAGTGCGTTGGCGTTGAGCATGTAGCCGAGCATGGCGCCGCTGGCGTGCTGGTCCAGCGGCAGCTTGTCTGTTTTCAGCGCCCACACCGTGATCTGGTAGCGGTGGGCCTTGTCGCCCGGTGGCGGGCAGGCGCCGCCGTAGGCGCTGTCGCCGTAATCGTTGCGCCCTTGCACGGCGCCGGCCGGCAAGGTGGCGGTTGTCGTTCCCGCAGGCAAGGACGTGGTGCTGGTCGGCACATTGAACACGCTCCAGTGCCACCAGCCGCTGCCCGTGGGCGCGTCCGGGTCGTACAGGGTGATGGCGTAGCTTTTCGTGCCGGCCGGCGCGTTGCTCCACGACAATTGCGGCGACAGGTTGCCGCCCGTGCAGCCGAAGCCCTGGAATACTTGCGCGCTCGCCAGGCGCTGGCCGGGGGCGATGTCGGTGCTGGTCACCGTGAAATCGGCGGCGTGCGCGCCCAGTTGAAGAGCGAGGCCCAAGGTGGCGGCGAGGAAGCGGGAGGCGGTCATAATTTTCCTTTCGATAAGTATAGGGGAAAGTGTATGTCGCGCAACATAACCGCGCGATGCCGATGCGCTCGCTGATGGTGCCGAAACGCTCGTTTTATCCTATTTCCGACGTTTGCATGAGCGTGTTGTGTGGTTTGCCGCTTTCTGGCCGCGCATGATTTTCACTGTCGGGCTTTCATGCTATCGTTCCGCAGCCCAAATTTCCCAAAGTTTCCATGTCCCGACGCCCGATCAAGTGGTTGCTCAGCAAACTGCACCTGTACGTGGGGCTGTGGTTCGGCGCCCTGTTCGTCCTGCTGGGCTTGACGGGCTCCGCCATCGCCTGGATGCCGGAACTCGACGCGTATCTGAATCCGACCTTGTTGCAGGCGAGCACGCCCGCGCCTGGCCAGGTGTTCCAGGTGACGCCGCGCACGCTGCAGGCGGTGGTGGATGGGCTTACGGCCGACCCCGCCTATGGCAAGCCGAGCCAGCTCAATCCGCCCGCCGATGCGCGCGACGTGTACGTGGCCTCGTATCGCCAGGCCGGCAAGCCGTCGCCCTTCAGCCAGGCCATCGTGCGCCAGGTGATGGTCGACCCCTACACCCTGCAAGTCAAAGGCGAGCGCGACTGGGGCCGCTTCGGTCTCACGCGTCCATTGCTGATGTCGGGCATGTTTCATTTGCACCGCTATTTATTGTCCGGCGACGCGGGCAAGACCATCACGGGGATTTCCGGCGTGGCCCTGCTGCTGATGGCCTTGAGCGGCATCTACCTGTGGTGGCCGCGCCTGCAGTGGACGGCGATCAAGCGCGCCCTGACCGTGTCGCATGGCGGTTCCTGGCCCCGTTTTAATTACACCTTGCACAAGGCGGCGGGCTTTTTTGCCGCGCCCGTGCTGGCAATTCTCGCCTTTTCCGGCATCTATTTCAATTTGCCGCAATTGATCGTGCCGCTGGTGGAACTCGTGTCGACGGTGCCGGACACGGCAAAATTGAAAAATGTGGCCCGGGATGGCGCCTTGCTCGATGCGGGCCAGGCCATGGCCGCCGCGCAGCAGCTGTATCCGCAGGCGCGCGTGTCGCGCATCGTGCTGCCGGGCAAGAAGGACCAGCCGTACGACGTGCGCGTGCGCCAGCCCGGCGAAATCGCCCACGGCGACGGCGCCACACGCATCACCCTGGACGCGCGCAGCGGCTTGCCCCTGCGCATACGCGATCCCTTGCGGGCGCCGGCCGGCGATGTCTTCCTGGGCTGGCAATTCCCCTTGCATTCGGGCCAGGCCTTTGGCGTGGCCGGACGCGCCTTCATTACCGTCTTCGGTTTGATGCCCTTGCTGTTCCTGCTGACGGGCACCCTGGTGTGGTGGAAACGGCGGCGCGGCCGGAAATAAGCGGCCGCCAAACCGTTGCGGGGAAAGTTGCTATCATCATAGTATTTTCCGGCGTATCCACTGTCCGGACTCACCCGCACAAGGACCAGCATGAGCAATCCCGACATCACCGTAGCAATGTTGAATGAACGCGGCACCGGCCGCCTGCCCGGCCACCTGGGCATCGTCATCACGGCCGTGGGCGACGGCCAGCTGACGGCGGAATTGCCCGTGCTGCCGCATTTGCTGGCGCCGAACGGCTATCTGCACGCGGGCAGCGTGGTGACCCTGGCCGACACGGCGTCCGGCTATGGCTGCATCGTCAACCTGCCCGAGGGCGCCAATAATTTCACCACCATCGAACTGAAATCGAACCACCTGGGCACGGCCCGCGAAGGCACGCTCACCTGCACGGCCAAGGTCGAGCACAAGGGCCGCAACACGCAGGTGTGGGATGCCGTGGTGAAAAGCAAGGAAACGGGCAAGACGATTGCCCTGTTCCGCTGCACGCAGATGATTCTGTATCCTAAGTAAGACTATATTTTTACCCAGTTACCCTTGTAGAGCACCGGTCCCGTCGGTCCATTCGGATTCGGCGAACCGCCTTTCGGCTCCAGGGTAACGGCCAGCAAGGCCACGTCGTTGCCGAGGGCGCGCTGGGACAGGGCCAGTTTCACGTTGCCCTTGTCTGCCAGCAAGCCCAGCGAACGGGGGTTGCCGCTCTTCGGCACTGCCCACAGTTCCAGGTCGCGGTCGGCCGGCACGGGCGCGTTGGCCACCATGCGCACTTCGAGCGCGCCGTGGCGGCTGTCGGCCGTCAGCAGCAGGGCAGTTTGCGCTTTTTCGTCCGTCAGGCTGGCCACATAGCTGATCTGCGGCGCCTCCATCACGCGCGTGGCCAAGACGATCACCAGCAAGGCGGCGATGGCGCTCGAGGCCATGCCCAGGCCGCGCCAGAACGACAGCGCATCGCGGAACCAGGACCAGCCGCCCTGCGGCGCCAGGTGCAGGCGCTGCTCGATCTGCTGCCACACGCGCTTGGGCGGCGCCACGGGCGTGGCGAATTCCGCCATCGGTTCCAGGCGCTGGCGCCATTCGGCCGTGATATTGCGCAAATCGGCGTCGTTGTGCAGCCAGCCTTCGAAACGCCGCCGCGCGCCCCCTTTCAGGGTGCCCAGCACGTATTCGGACGCCAGTTTCTGGCGCAGCGCGTCATTGCCGCGGATATTCATGATGCCTCCCGTTTCGCCAGGCACGTGCGCAGCCGTTCCAGGCTGCGGCGTATCCACGTCTTCACGGTGCCGATCGGCAGCGACATCTGCTGCGCCACTTCGCTGTGCGACAGGTCGTGATAGAACGCCAGGGCGACCACCTGCCGGTGCAGCCCTTCCAGGGCGGACATGCAAAACGCCAGCGCCTTGGCGTCACCGCTCAGTTGCAGCGATTCGATCGGCGTGGCCTGGGGGTCCCGGAGTGCATTCATGACTTCGCTATCAAACTGTTCGGCATCGATTTCCACGGTATCGTCGCTGCGCCGCAGCACATCGAACGCCTTGTTGCGCACGATGGTGGCCATCCAGGTCATCGGCGCCGCCAGATGGCTCTGGTAAGCGGCGGCGTTGTTCCAGATGGCGACGAACCCCTCTTGCAAGGCTTCTTCAGCGAGCTCTTGCTTATGCAATATACGCAGCGCGAAGCCAAACAGTTTCGATGAGGTAGAAGTATACAGCTGGCGGAACGCCGTGGCGTCCTTGTTCCCGGTGGCAAGCAGCCAGGCTTTGAGTTGCTGCGGGTCGAGCGATTGAGCGGCTGGGGACACGGCTGGCCTTCACAAGGTGAATGGGATCACGCCTGGGAAGGTTATAACAGATTGACAACGCTTGGCAACAAGGTTTTGTGCGGTGCCGGGGGCTGGATCAGCCGGCGATGGCCGATTCCAGCAATTTATGCAGTTCGGCAAATTCCGGCTTGCCCACGTAGCGCTTGAGGATCTTGCCCTGTTTATCCAGGACGAAGGTGGTGGGCGTGAGGGCCACGTCGCCGTAGGCCTTGGCCGCCTCGCCCGTCACGTCGAGCGCCACCTTGAACGGCAGCTGGCGCGTTTCGGCGAAGTTCAGCACGTAGTTGGCCGGATCGTATTTCATGGCCACGGCCACGAATTCCAGTCCCTGCCCCTTGTACTTGTTGTAGGTGTCGACCATTTCCGGCATTTCCGCCACGCAAGTAGTGCACGAGGTGGCCCAGAAATTGACCATCACGACCTTGCCGCGCAGGCTGGCGGAGGTGATTTTCTCGCCATGGATGCCGTGGAAGGTCACGTCCGGCGCGCGTTGCTTGTCATTCAGCGACAGATAGCCGGCTGCCGCCACGCCCGCCACGAAGACGGCGATCAGGGCTGGCTTGATCCAGGACTTGCTTGCGGAGGGCGAAGTTGACATGGCAAAGTTTCACTAATGTAGAGCAACGATGCGGCCATTATAGACGCATCGTCAGTCTGGCGCCGTAGGTCAAACGGCGGAGGCGCTTATTGCTGGACCGTATCGCTGACCGTGTTCGTCGTGCGCTGTTGCGGCGGATCGGGCTGCAATTGCTTCAATTCCGCTTCCGAAATGTAGTCGAACAGCTTGACCACTTTCTGCACGCCGCCCACGCCGCGCGCCACGTCGGCCGCGACCGTGCCTTCGCGCTGGGTCACGCGGCCCATCAGGAAGACGGTGCCGTTTTCCGTGACGACCTTGAACGAGGCGGCCGAGATGGTTTTCATGTCGACCAGACTGGCCTTGACCTTGGTGGTGATCAGCGCATCGTTCGAGCGCGAGGTGTAGCTGGCCGGGCCGGCGATGATCAATTCATTCGCCACCGATTCCACGCCCTCGATATTGCGCACTTCGCGCTCGACGGCATTTTTCATCGCCTCGTCGCGCACTTCGCCCGTCAGCAGGACGCGGCGGTTGAAGCTGGTGACATTCACGTGGCCGGCATCGCCGACGATGGAGGGAATGCGCGACTCGCCTTTCAGGGCGATCGACTTGTCTTCGGTCTGGGCGCCCAGGGTGCGGCGGTCCGCCGCGGCAACGCCGCCCATCACCGCGCCGCCGACCATCAATTCGATGCAGCCGGTGAGCGAAGTGAGCATGGCGCCGCACAAGAGTGCGGTGGCCAGCGGGCGTTGTACGCGTTTCCAGCCTGGGCCAGTACCGAATTTAGTCATTCACGTCTCCTCCGAATAGGGCGACATCGATGCCGTCGCAGATGCAATGTATGGTGGTCAGATGGACTTCCTGGATGCGCGCCGTGCGTTCGGCCGGCACGCAGATATGCACGTCGGCGTCCGTCAGCATCTTGCCGATGGCGCCGCCGTCCTTGCCCGTCAGCGCCACGACGCGCATTTCGCGCTCGAGCGCCGCTTCCACGGCCGCCATCACGTTGGCCGAATTGCCCGACGTGGAGATGGCCAGCAGGATGTCGCCGGCCTGGCCGAAGGCCTGCACCTGCTTCGAGAAGATTTCGCGGTAGCTGTAGTCGTTGGCCACGGCCGTCAGGATCGACGTATCCGTCGTCAGCGCCAGGGCCGGCAGCGGAAAGCGCTCGCGTTCGAAGCGCCCGACCAGCTCGGCCGCGAAATGCTGGCAGTCGGCGGCGGAACCGCCGTTGCCGCAGGCGAGGATCTTGTTGCCGTTGGACAATGCATAAAACATCAGGTCGATCGCCTGCGCAATGGGTTGCGCCAGCACGGTGGCGGCCTGGATCTTGAGTTCGGCACTTTCGTGGAAGTGCGAGAGGATGCGTTGATTATTCATAGTCTGCCGATTATAGTGCAGGCGCGCGGCATGGCGGACAAGCACTGTTAAAAATGCTTACATATCGAGGATGTTCTTCAGCCAGCTGATCCGTCCGCCGTCGATGGCCAGCGCGTCGAAGCGGCACGGCGGCAAGCTCTTTTGCCCCTGCAGCCAGGTTTGCGCGGCCAGCACCATGCGCCGCTGCTTGGCCGGCGTGATGCTGGCCAGGGCGCCGCCGAAGGTGGCACTGCTGCGCAGCCGCACTTCGACGAAGACGATGGCGGCGCCGTCGCGCATGATCAGGTCCAGCTCGCCGCCCTTGCACAGATAGTTGCGTTCCAGCAGCACCAGGCCTTGCAGCAGCAGATACGCGAGCGCATCGTCTTCCCCCTGCCGTCCCTGTTCCCGTTTGTTCCAGAAAGCGAAGGGCGGCATGGCCGTGTCCTTATTGTACTGGCGGCGCGGCCGGCGGGGCCGGCGGCCAGGTGCCCAGCACGCCCTGCTGGTAGGTGGCGGCTTGCTCCGTGCGTTCGAACACGCTTTGATCGTTCTCAAAGCGCACGGCCAGGCGGCCCGTCACGCCATCGAGCGTGAATGGGGCATTCGGCCGCAGCGCCACTTCGCGCGCCACGCGGAAGGCATCGATGCCCAGCGCGTACAGGCGTTCCATGTCGGCCGTCGGGCGGACGTCGCCTGGCTGCGGCGGCTGCGGATACACCATCACTTGCGGATGGTCGCGCTGCACTTGCCATGGCAAGTCCAGCAGGCGCGCGCCGTCGAGCTCGGGGCCGCTGGCGCCACGCCCGGCGCCGGGATTCAAGGACGAGGTGCCATACAGGGGCAGATCGCTGCCGATGGCCACGCGCAGCTGGCGCGCCTGGTCGGCGTCGAGCGCGGCAAACAGCAGGCCCGGGGGCGTCGCGGCCAGGCGCGCGCGCAGCTGCACCAGTTCCGCATCGCTCAGGTAGCCATTCGTGGCCGTCAAGTCCATCGCATCGACCTTGCCGCCCTGGCGCAGCCATTCCTGCTTGAAGGCGGCGCTGACGCGGCGCTGCGAGGGCGAACCGGCCGACAGGATCAGCGCGCTGGCGCCCGGCTGTTCGCTGGCGGCCCAGGCGGCGACCTGGCGCGCTTCCGCCTCGATCGACAGGCCCATCACCAGCAGCTTGGCCGGCAGGCGCGCTTCGCCGCGGTTGTCCGGGTGGTTCAGGGCGATCGTCGGTTTGCGCACCAGATCGCTGTTCGCCACGGCCGTCACGGCCGAACGCGACAAGGGACCGACGACGACGTCCTGTTCCTCTTGCGCTTGCGCAAACTTGTTCAGCACGTCGCTGCTGCCGTCGCCCGTGTCGATCACCGTCACTTCGAAGCCGCTGCGGTCGCGCTCGTACGCGGCCATGAAGCCGGCGCGCAGCAATTCGGCGGCCGGCCCCAGGGAAGCGGAGCGCAGCGGCAGCAGCAGGCCGATGTGGTGGACATTGCCGTCGGATGGCGCCGGCGCCGTGGCGGCCGGCATGTCCTGCGGCGTGCCCGTGGCCGGCCTGGTGGCGATGGGCGCCAGCGGCGCGCCGCTGCCGTCGTACGCGGTAATATCGGGCACGGCCACGGCAAACGTCACCGGTTCGGGCGCGGGCGGCTTGGGCGGCACGGGAGGCGGCAGCGGCTTCGGTGGCGGCAGCGCCCTTGTGTTAGATTCAATAGGCGCGCACAATTGCCCGGGCGCGTCGCAAGGCGTGCTGCAAGCGCTCAGCATGCCGGTCGCGGCACAAACAAGCAGTAACTTCACACTATTAGCAAGCATTTAACCTCCAAAATGACCGTACAAGAAATCAGTTCCATCGCCAGCCTGCCCATCATGACAGAGGCGGCGCACCAGGTCTATCCTATCGCAACATTGTATATAGTGGCCACGCCCATCGGTAATGTGACCGATATCAGCCTGCGCGCGCTGCACTTGCTGAGCCTTGCCGACGCCGTCGCCTGTGAAGATACGCGCAACACGGCGCACCTGCTGACGCGCTTCGGCTTGAACAAGCCATTGATTGCGGCACATCAACATAACGAACGCGAAGTGGCGCAGACTTTGATCGCGCGCCTGCAGGCGGGCGAGCGCATCGCCCTCGTTTCCGACGCCGGCACGCCGGCCGTGTCCGATCCCGGCGCGCGCATCGTCGACGCCGTGCGCGCGGCGGGATTGCGCGTGCTGCCCCTGCCCGGCCCGTCGGCGGCCATCACCGCCATCTCCGCCAGCGGACTATTGAATGACCAGTTCTACTTTGTCGGCTTCCTGCCGGCCAAGGCCAAGCAGCGCGAAAACATCTTGCACGGCTTGCGCGGCGTGACGGCGACGATGGTGTTCTATGAAGCGCCGCACCGCATCCTCGATTGCGCCACGGCCCTGGTGGAAGCATTCGAGCCGACGCGCCAGGTGGTGTTCGCGCGCGAGCTGACGAAACTGTTCGAGGAAATCCACCGCTGCCCCCTGTCCGAGGCGGAAAGCTGGATCCGCGCCGACGCGCACCGCGAAAAGGGAGAATTCGTCGTCCTGCTGGAAGGCGCCACCGAAGCGCAGGACGCGGAAGACGTGGAAGCGGAACGCATCCTCAATATCCTGCTGGCCGAATGCAGCGTCAAGCAAGCGGCCAATCTGACGGCGCAAATCACGGGCCGCAAGAAAAACGCCCTGTATGAGCGGGCGTTGCAGTTGAAGGGGCAGGAATAAGGCGATCAGGACGGCGGCTGGACATCGAGTGCCTGTGCCGCCGCAAACAGCTGTTCCACGTGCTCGATCAACTCGTCGACAAAACCCTGCGTGACATCGAGATCGCCCTCGTATTCCGCCAGGTTGCGCTTCCGGTGCGCCTGATTGAATAGCAGCCATTGCTGCGGCGTGAAACCCAGCGTGTGTTCCAGGCTTTGAAAGACGAGATAGCGGTTGTCGCTGCGATAACCATGTTGACGCAGCGCAGACAAGGCGGCAGCACGCGCCGCGTTATACGCGAGGTCGAAGCGGCTTTCCAGCGACAGTATCTGCTGCCTGGCATCGCGCAGGCGCACGGTGGCCGAGCGCAGCAAGCCCGCCCGTTCGCGTGCGTCCGCTGGCTCAGCCTTGAGCTGGCCGATGCGCGCCAGGTTCGCCAGCGCCTGTGAGCTTGAGGAGGTCATCATCGGCCCCTTTGACAAAAATCTTGGGCTGTTCGAGGATGCGCACGACGAACGACTTGCCGTCGTCTATTCTTTGCCGCCATTCTTCCCGCGTATACAAGGTCGGGTTGATGCTGCGGCCCAGCTGCTGTTGCGCAGGCTGCAGCGCTGCCAGCAACTGGGCATTCGATGCCATGTTGCCGATGACCATCAGGTCGATGTCGCTGTGCGCATGTTCCGAGCCCTTGGCCATTGAACCGTACACAAAGGCCAGGTCGATTTCCTGCCAATACGGTTGCAGGGCCACGCGCAGCACATCGGCGATGCCAAAGGTTTTCAGCACAATGCTGCGCAGCTCGTCGAAGATCGGCGCATCGTGATTCGCCTGGTAATGCTTCTGGTTGCCCACTTTCTTGACGGTCACCAGGGCCGATTTCACCAGCTTGGCCAGTTCGCGTTGCACGGCGCCCGAGCCGATGGCCGCGAAGGCGATGATTTCATTCGCATAGAAAGACCGTTGTGCCTGGCCAAAGAGCAAAGCCAGCACGCGCTGCTGTGTCTTGGAAAACAATGTGTCTGCGAAAGTACCCATATTGGGTATGTTAGTACCCAATATGGGTATAGTCAAGCAGGCCATCACCACTTGCAGCCGCTATCCTTCTTGTCGAGTAACATCAGCACGGGCGCCAGCAAGCCTGCGCCGGAATAGGCGGTGCGGCAATCGCCGCGCTTGCCTTGGGCGATGTCGCGCGCCAGCTGGGTTTCCGTTTGCAGGGGCTTGTCGGGGATTTGTCCCACGGCCGTGCCCACCTTGGACGGGTCGCGCTCGCCCGCCATCTTGCGCGCCGTGCGTTTGGCCGCTTCCATATCGAATTTCGGCGTCTCCGGGGTTTCTTGCCTGAAGGTGTCGGGGTTGGCCGCCGGCGAGGCCGGCACCACCGTGATGGCTTGCGGGCTGGCCGCTGGTGTTGTGGCCGCTGCTGGCGTTTCGCGGACAGTGGCGCGTGTCGGCTTGCTGACGGGTTTGGCTTCTCGCTTCGGCTTGACCACCTCGACAGGCGGCGGCGGGGGCTTGGCGGCCAGCGGACGTATCCACACGGCGATCGATTCCACGCGCGGCGCGGCATCCGGCAGCGCGGCTGGCTGCACGTGGCGCCACAGGTAGATCAAGGCGCCATGCAGCAGCAAGGATACGCCGACGCCCAGCGCGATGCCGCGGCGATTCGGCATGGGCTGGCCGCCGCCGCTTCTTTCTATACTGAAATCCATTGCCGTCGTCGCCTTCATGTCTGATCGGGAAAACTTGCCAAGCCAGTGTCGCATACTTGTATCGTTTTGAAAAATACATGAGTCGCAGTGCCGCGCGTAAATAATTTACACAGAGTTTCACCTGACCCTTGACCGAAGTCGATACGGCCTGTATTATCTTGGTCTTCGGAGTGTGGCGCAGCCCGGTAGCGCACCTGGTTTGGGACCAGGGGGTCCAAGGTTCGAATCCTTGTACTCCGACCAAATTTGTAGAAAAAAACCCAAGAGTTTAGGCTCTTGGGTTTTTTTTCGTCTGTAGCGCCTGCGGCGCGAGGCCGGCAGCAAAAAGGGGCCGCAGCCCCTTTTTATTTATCCCAGGCGTTTCGCCGCAATCGCATTGCCGGCGCGGCTGGAACCCTTGCGCCCCAGCTGCTGCGCAATGAACTGCCCCGCGTCGACCACCAGGTCCAGGTCGATGCCGGTACTAATCCCCAGTCCCTGCATCATGTACAGCACGTCCTCGGTGGCCACATTGCCCGTGGCGCCCTTGGCGTACGGGCAGCCGCCCAGGCCGGAGACGGACGAATGATAAATCGCAATCCCTGTTTCCAGGCTGGCGTAGATGTTCGCCAGCGCCTGGCCGTAGGTGTCGTGGAAGTGGCCGGACAGGCCGCCCACGTGAAAGGCGGCGATGGCGCGCTGCATCACCGCCTGCGTCTTTCTCGGCGTGGCCACGCCGATGGTGTCGGCGATGTCGATTTCGTCGCAACCGAGGTCGCGCATGCGGCCCACCACGTCGGCCACGGCGTCCAGCGGCACTTCGCCCTGGTAGGGGCAGCCGAAGGCGCAGCTGATGCTGCCGCGCAGGCGCAGGCCGTGTTCCTTGGCCGCCTTCGCCACGCCTTCGAAGCGGGCGATCGATTCGGCGATCGAGCAATTGATGTTCTTTTGCGAGAATGCCTCGGACGCCGAGCCGAAGATCACCACTTCATCGGCCTTCGCCGCCAGCGCGGCCTCGAAACCCTGCATGTTCGGCGTCAGCGCCGAATAAATGGTGCCGGGGCGGCGCGCGATCTTGTCCATCACTTCCGCGCTGGTGGCCATCTGCGGCACCCATTTTGGCGAGACGAACGACGCCGCCTCGATATTGGCGAAGCCGGCCAGGGTCAGACGGTCGACCAGCTCGATCTTGACGGCGGCGCTGATGGTTTCCTTCTCGTTTTGCAGGCCGTCGCGCGGGCCCACTTCGACGATCTTGACTTGCCTGGGCAAACTGGTAATAGGGTTCATCTCAATATCCTTGCAAACGGTTGACGATGCCGGCCACAAGCTCTCCGGCGTGCAGGCGGCGCATCTTGGCGGCGATCTGCGCCACGCTTTCGCGGCGCAGGGTGGCGGCCGAAATATGCGGCGTGATGGTGATGCGCGGTTCTTGCCAGAACGGGTGCTGCTGCGGCAGCGGCTCGTTGCGGAACACGTCCAGGGTCGCGCCAGCGATATGCCCGGAGCGGATCAACGTCAATAAGTCCGGTTCGGCCAGATGCGCGCCGCGCGCCACGTTGATGACGTAGGCGCCCGGCAGCAGCATCGACAGGCGTGCGCGGTCGAGCAGGTTGTGCGTGTCCGGCGTGAGCGGCAGCATGCACACCAGCACGCGCGTGCCGCGCAAAAAGGCATCGAGCCCCTCTTCGCCCGCAAAACACTGCACGCCATCGATGTGCTTCTGGCTGCGGCTCCAGCCCCGCAGGGGAAATTCGAACTGTGCCAGCGCTTGCAGCACGCGCGTGCCCAGCACGCCCATGCCCAGCACGCCGACGGGAAAATCGGCCTTGTCGAAGGCGGGTAGCGGCTGCCAGATGCCGGCGCGGCCCTGCGCCTCGTAGTCGTCGAAGCGGCGGAAGTGGCGCAGCACGGCGTGGCTCACATATTCGGCCATCTGCACGCCCATGCCCGCGTCGTCCAGGCGCACCAGCGGCACGTGGGCCGGCAGCGCGTCGCCGAACTTCAACAGCGCGTCGACGCCGGCGCCCGTGTTGAAGATGGCTTTGACTTCGCTCAATGCCGGCAGCATGGCGGCGGGCGGCTGCCACACGACGGCATAATCGCATGGCGCGAATGTGTCGCCTTCGCGCCAGAAGTGGATTTCAGCTTCGGGCAGCAAGGCTTTAAAATCGGCGATCCACGCCGCTTCCTTGCCGTCCGAGCGTTGTAAAAGGATGCGCATCGTGGCTGCCTCTATGCGGCAGCCTTGAAAGCCAGCAGCGGCGCGCCATCGGCCACCTGGTCGCCGACGGCGTACAGCACGTCTTCCACCAGGCCGTCGTGCGGCGCGGCGATCGTGTGCTCCATCTTCATCGCTTCCATGATGACCAGCGGTTCGCCCTTCTTGACGTCCTGCCCCTTGTTCACCAGCACGGCGACGACCTTGCCCGGCATCGGCGCCGTCAGGCGGCCGCCCTCCGCTTCCACTTCGCCCGCATGCGCCATCGGGTCGCTGTAGTGCAGCGTGTAGTGCAAGCCGCCGGTGAATACGTGGAACTGCTCGCCGTCGCGCAGCACCGTGCCGTGCACGGCACGTTCACCGAGCTTGATGTGCAGCTCATTGCCTTTGCGCGCCGTCAAGCTCAGGGGCTGGCCGTTGAACAGCCAGCCATCCGTCTTGTAGGCGATGCGTGCTGTATAGGCCTTGCTGTCGCCCGCCAGCGCGAATTCGTCGGCAAACGCCAGGCTGCGTCCCAGGGTGCTGTTCAAGCGCCAGCCCAGGGCATTGCCCCACGGGTCGGCGGGATTGCTCGACTGCGCTTCGGACGCGGTTTTTTCTTCCGTCAGCAGGCTGACTGCCGCCAGCGCCAGGGCCGTGTCGGGCGCCGCCTGCAGGGCGGGGAACAGCGTGTCTTGATTGCGCTCGATCAAACCCGTATCGAGATCCGCGCCGGCAAACGCCTGGCCTTCGACCAGGCGCTTCAAAAAGGCGATATTGCTGGCCAGGCCGACGATCTGGTAGTCGGCCAGCGCCTGCGCCATGCGCGCCAGCGCTTCGCGGCGGTCCGCGCCCCAGACGATCAGCTTGGCGATCATCGGGTCGTAGAACGGCGAGATGGCGTCGCCTTCGCGCACGCCCGAATCGATGCGCACGGCGGCGGGAACCAGCGTGCCGCCCAGCTCGAACGTCACGGCCGCCGGCGACTGCATGTGGCGCAGGGTGCCGATCGACGGCAAAAAGCCTTTTTCAGGGTTTTCCGCATAGATGCGCGCTTCGATGGCGTGGCCGTGGATGGTCAATTCGCTCTGTTTTTTCGGCAGCGGCTCGCCAAAGGCGACGCGCAACTGCCATTCCACCAGGTCGGTACCGGTGATCATTTCCGTCACCGGGTGTTCCACCTGCAGGCGCGTGTTCATCTCCATGAAGTAGAACGAGCCATCCTGGTTGGCGATGAATTCCACCGTGCCCGCCCCGACGTAGCCGACGGCCTTGGCGGCGGCGACGGCCGCCTCGCCCATGGCCGCGCGGCGATCCGCCGGCATGCCCGGCGCCGGCGCCTCTTCCAGCACCTTCTGGTGACGGCGCTGCACCGAGCAGTCGCGCTCGAACAGGTAGATGCAGTTACCGAGCGTGTCGGCAAACACCTGGATTTCGATATGGCGCGGGCGCGACAGGTATTTTTCGGCCAGCACCTTGTCGTCGCCGAAAGAGCTGATCGCTTCGCGCTTGCACGAGGCCAGCGCGGCCTTGAAGTCGGCGCTGTTCTCGATGACGCGCATGCCCTTGCCGCCGCCGCCGGCGGACGCCTTCAGCAGCACGGGGTAGCCGATCTTGTCGGCCTGGCCGTGCAGGAAGTCCGCATCCTGATTCTCGCCGTGGTAGCCGGGCACCAGCGGCACGTTGGCTTTTTCCATCAGCGACTTGGCCGCCGATTTCGAGCCCATGGCGCGCATGGCGGATGCCGGCGGGCCGATGAAGACCAGTCCCGCCGCGTGGCAGGCGTCGGCGAAGTCGGCGTTTTCGGACAAAAAGCCGTAGCCGGGGTGGATCGCCTGCGCACCAGTGGCCAGCGCCACGGCGATGATCTTGTCGCCGCACAGATAGCTTTCCTTGGCCGGCGCGGGGCCGATCAGCACCGCTTCGTCGCAGACGGCGACGTGCTTGGCGTTGGCGTCCGCTTCCGAATACACGGCGACGGTCTGGATGCCCATGCGGCGCGCGGTAGCGGCGACACGGCAAGCGATTTCGCCGCGGTTGGCGATCAGGATTTTAGTGAACATGGTCTCTCTCTTTGCAGCTCGTGGCTGGAAGTTTTTTATCTGAGGTGTCGCTGGGAGGGGATGCGCCCGGGCGGGGCGCATTCCATGGGCTGGATCAGCAGCCGCACTTCTCTTTCTGTACCGAGTCCAGCATGGCGCCGCGTGTCTGCAAGCCCAGTTTTCCCAGCAAGACGCGGTCGTCTTCCGCTTCCGGGTTGTCGGTGGTGAGCAGCTTGTCGCCGTAGAAGATGGAATTGGCGCCGGCCAGGAAGCACATGGCTTGCACGGCTTCGCCCATCTGGCGGCGGCCGGCCGACAAACGCACGCGCGCCTTCGGCATGGTGATGCGGGCCACGGCGATCGTGCGCACGAATTCGAACGGGTCCAGCGCTTCCAGGCCGAACAAAGGCGTGCCTTCCACCTGCACCAGGTGGTTGACGGGCACCGATTCCGGATACGGATTCAGGTTCGCCAGCTGGGCGATCAGGCCCGCGCGCTGCAGACGCGTCTCGCCCATGCCGACGATGCCGCCGCAGCACACTTTCAAGCCCGCTTCGCGCACGCGGCCCAAGGTATCGAGGCGGTCCTGGTATTCGCGCGTGGAGATGACGTTGTCGTAGAACTCGGGCGCCGTATCGAGGTTATGGTTGTAGAAATCCAGGCCCGCGTTTTTCAGGCGGTCCGCTTGTCCCTCTTCCAGCATGCCCAAAGTAGCGCATGTTTCCAGGCCCAGCGCCTTGACCTTGGTCACCATCTCTTCGACTTTTTCCATGTCGCGCTCTTTCGGGCTGCGCCAGGCGGCGCCCATGCAGAAGCGCGTGGCGCCGTTGGCTTTCGCCTGGCGGGCCGCGTCGAGCACCGTGTCGATGTCGAGGATTTTCTTCGCTTCCACGCCCGTGTCGTAGCGGGCCGCCTGCGGGCAGTAGCCGCAGTCTTCCTCGCAGCCGCCCGTCTTGATCGACAACAGGGTCGCCAGTTCCACGTCGCCGTCGGGGAAGTTGACGCGGTGGGTTTGCTGGGCCTTGAACATCAGCTCATTGAATGGCAGGTCGAACAGGGCCAGCACGTCGGCGACGGGCCAGGTGGCCGCTTCCGGCACGGTGATGCGCGCCGCTGGGCGGTGCAGTTCGACGGTTTTTGCTGCTTCTTGGACGTGAGACATGTGATTCCTTCGTTTCTATTTTTGAATGCGTTTAAGTGTTGGGATGCTGCGCCGGCCAGTTCGGCAAGCCGGTGAAATCGAGATACGCGGCCGCCGCTTCCGCACTGGGCTGCGCCAGGCGCGGCACCCTGCCCAGCAGCGGCGCCGGGATGCGCTCGATTAGCGCATCGATATTTTCGTCGAGGAAGCGCATTTCCACTTCCAGGGTGTTGGCGACCCAGCCGATCACCGTCAGGCCGCGCGCTTCGATGGCTTCCACCGTCAGCAAGGCCTGGCTGATGCAGCCCAGACGCATGCCGACCACGAGGATCACGGGCAGATCGAGCTGCTGCGCCAGGTCGGCCGAATCAAAGCCGGGCGACAGCGGCACGCGGAAGCCGCCCACGCCTTCGACCACCACGGCGTCCGAGGCGGCGGCGATTTCCAGGTAGGCGGCCAGTATCGGCACCGATTCGATGCTCACGCCTTCGAGCGCGGCGGCGATGTGCGGCGCGGCCGGTTCCTTGAGCATGTAGGGCGTCGTCAGGCTGCGCAGCATGCTGACGTTGCCGGCGGCGATCAGGCTGTCGGCGTCTTCATTATGCAGTTCGCCGTCGCGCATCTCGGCGCCGGCGGCCACGGGCTTCATGCCGCAGGCGCGCACGCCGCGCGCCACCAGCGCGTGCAGCAGGGCCGACGACGTCAATGTCTTGCCGATTTCCGTATCCGTGCCGGTGACGAAACAGGCAAAGCGCGATGGCAGGGCGGTGGCTGCCGGTGCGGGCTGCACGGCCGGCGCCAGGTCCGCCAGCACTTCCGCCACGATGGGATCATCAAGGCTCATGGCGAGTCCTTTCCAGGGTGTTGACTGCATTGATCAATTGCGCCACTTCCTGCGCCGTATGGCCGGCCGACAGGGTTACGCGCAGGCGCGCCGTGCCCGCTGGCACGGTGGGCGGGCGGATGGCGCCGACCCACATTCCTTGCTGGTACAGATTCGCGGCGATATCGAGCATGTCCGCGTTCTCGCCGATGATGACGGGCTGGATGGCGGAGAGCGATGGCAAGGCTTGCCAGCGTTGCAACTGCAAGCCCTCGTTCCATTGCGCCACCAGCGCCGCCAGGTGCATCCGGCGTTGTTTTCCTTCTTCACCGGCGATGATGTCCAGGCTGGCCAGCAGCGCATGCGCGAGCGCGGGCGCGGCTGCCGTCGTGAAGATGTAGGGGCGCGCCTTCTGGATCAGCGTCTCGATCACGGCTTCATGCGCGCAAACGAAGGCGCCGCCCACGCCGGCCGATTTGCCCAGGGTGCCGACGTACACGAGGTAGGGCGAATGCAGGCCGAAGTGTTCCAGCGCGCCGCGGCCATTGGCTCCCAGCGCGCCGAAGCCGTGCGCGTCGTCGACCACCAGCCAGGCGCCATGTTGTTCGCACAGGGCCAGCAGCGCGGGCAGCGGCGCCAGGTCGCCATCCATGCTGAAGACGCTGTCGGTGACGACGATCTTGGTTTTGGCCGTGCTGGCCGCCAGCAGGAGCGCCAGCGCATCGAGGTCCGCGTGCGGATACACGCGCGTCTTGACGCGGGACAAACGCGTGCCGTCGATCAGCGAGGCGTGGTTCAGCGCTTCCGAGAAGATCTCGGCTTCGGCATCACCGGCCGCCAGGGCCGTCAGCACGGCCAGATTGGCCATGTAGCCGGTGCAGAAATACAGCGCGCGCGCCTGTTCCAGGTTGGCGCCGACAAACGCGGCCAGGCGTTCTTCCAGCTGTGCGTGGGCGCGGCTGTGGCCACTGATCAGGTGCGAAGCGCCGCTGCCGGCGCCATACAGGTCGGCGCCCTCTTTCAGCGCGTCGACGATGCGCGGATGCGACGCCAGGCCCAGGTAGTCATTGCTGCAAAAGGCCAGCATGGCGCGCCCATCGACCGTCAGGCGCGGCGCGCACGGCGTGTCGACGGTGCGGCGGCGGCGGATCAGGCTGCGCTCTTCCAGCCCTTGCAGCTGCTGTTGCAATTGCGCGATCAGTTCCATCTCAGGCTCCGATCACTTTGTTGAAGACGGCCAGCGTCTGCTGGCCCAGGCCCGCGATTTCGGCGTCGTCGAGGATGTACGGCGGCATCAGGTAGACGGTGGAGCCGATGGGGCGCATCAGCAGTTCGTGTTCCAGCGCCGTGCTGAAGAAGCGGCGCGAAAAATCGGGCGCCGCATCGACCGCGTCAAACGCCCAGATCATGCCCTGCTGGCGGAAATTCTTGACTTTTTCATGCTGCGCCAGCGGCGCCAGGGCGCGCGTGATTTTCCCGGCGCGTACCCGGTTGGCCGCCAGCACGTCGTCTTCCTCGAAAATCGACAGGGTCGCCAGCGCCGCGCGGCAGGCCAGCGGATTGCCCGTGTACGAGTGCGAATGCAAAAAACCGCGGCGCACGTCGGTGCTGTAGAACGCTTGATAAATATCTTCGCGCGTCATCACGAGGGACAGCGGTAAATAGCCGCCGCTGATGCCCTTGGACAGGCAGACGAAATCGGGCCAGATGCCAGCTTGCTCGCACGCAAAGAACGTCCCAGTGCGGCCGCAGCCGACGGCGATTTCGTCGAGGATCAGGTGCACCTGGTAGCGGTCGCACAGGGCGCGCACCAGCGACAGGTACAGCGGGTCGTGCATGGCCATGCCCGTGGCGCACTGCACCAGCGGCTCGATGATGATGGCGGCGATTCTTTCGGACTTTTCCTGGAACAGCCGTTCCACGTCGGCCGCGGCGCGGCGCGCCACGTCCTCGGCGGACTCGCCCTCGGCCGCCTGGCGGAAGTCGGGCGACATCACCGTCGTTGATGCACGCAGCAAGGGGCCGTAGGCATCCTTGAACAGGGCGACGTCGGTGACGGCCAGCGCGCCGATGGTTTCGCCGTGGTAGCTGCCTTTCAGGCAGACGAATTCCTGTTTTTCACCCTTGCCGCTGTTGCGCCACGCGTGAAAGCTCATTTTCAGGGCGATTTCCACGGCCGACGCGCCATCGGACGCGTAAAAACTGTGACCGAGCACGCCGTTGGTGAGCGCGGAGAGCTTTTCCGACAGCTCGATCACCGGTTCATGCGTGAAACCGGCCAGCATCGCGTGTTCCAGCCGGTCCAATTGGTCCTTCAGTTCCGCATTGATGCGCGGATTGGCATGGCCGAACAGGTTCACCCACCAGGAGCTGATGGCGTCCAGGTAGCGTCGTCCTTCGTGATCATACAGCCATGCGCCGCGGCCGTGGCTGACGGGGATCAAGGGGACCGCGTCGTTGGCCGATGCGTGGTGCTGCATCTGTGTGCACGGATGCCACACGCTGCGCAGACTGCGTTCGACCCAGCCCGATTGTTTTTCTGCTTTCAAAACTGCTCCAATGATATTCTTAGCCCATGAGCCAACCCGGCTTGCGCTTGTCGAGGAAGGATTGCACGCCTTCGCGTCCCTGTTCCGAGGCGCGGATCTGCGCGATGCGCTCGGCGGTGTCCGCCAGCAGCGCATCGTCGACGGGTTGGCCGGCGATTTCGCGCACCAGCGTTTTCGCTTGCGCCACGGCGTGCGGGCTGTTGCCCGTCAGCGCCTTGAGCACCTCGGCCGTTTTCGCGTCCAGCGCGCTTGCCTCGACTACCTCGTGGGCAAAGCCGATGCGCAACGCTTCCCGGGCGGAGAATCGCTCCGCCGTCAGGAAATAGCGGCGTGCCGCGTTTTCGCCCATGGCCTTGATGACATACGGTGAAATAGTGGCCGGGATCAGTCCCAGCCGCACTTCGCTCAGGCAGAAATGCACGTCTTCCGCAACCAGAATGATATCGCATGCGGCGACGAGGCCCATGCCGCCCGCATAGCAGTCGCCCTGGATCTTCGCCACCACGGGTTTCGGACACAGGTAAATCGTGCGCAGCATCTGCGCCAGCTGCAGCGCGTCGGCCTGGTTTTCGGCATGCGTGTAGCCTGCCATCTTCTTCATCCAGTTCAGGTCCGCGCCAGCGCAAAAGGCCGCGCCATTCGCCGCCAGCACGATGGCGCGCACCATGTCGCTGCGTCCCAGGCCTTCGAAGGCGCGCGCCAGTTCGGCGATCGTCGTCTCGTTGAAGGCGTTGCGCACGTCGGGGCGGTTCAGGGTCACGGTGGCGACATTGCCCTCGATGACCAGCTTTAAGGTTTCAAATTCCATGCTTTTCTCTCCCTTACATGCGGAATACGCCGAACTTCGTGTCCGGGATTTCCGCGTTCAAGGCGGCCGACAGGCCCAGGCCCAGCACCATGCGGGTATCGGCCGGGTCGATCACGCCATCGTCCCACAGGCGCGCGGTGGCGTAGTACGGGTGGCCCTGGTGTTCGTATTGCTCCTTGATCGGCTGCTTGAACGCCGCTTCCTCGTCCGCGCTCCACTCGCCGCCCTTGCCTTCGATGCCGTCGCGCTTGACGGTCGCCAGCACGGAAGCCGCCTGGTCGCCGCCCATGACGGAAATGCGCGCATTGGGCCACATCCACATGAAACGGGGAGAGAACGCGCGGCCGCACATGCCGTAGTTGCCGGCGCCGAAGCTGCCGCCGATGATCACCGTGAATTTCGGCACGGCGGCCGTGGCGACAGCGGTCACCATCTTGGCGCCATTGCGGGCGATGCCTTCGTTTTCGTACTTGCGGCCCACCATGAAGCCCGTGATATTTTGCAGGAAAACGAGCGGGATCTTGCGCTGGCAGCACAATTCGATGAAATGCGTGCCTTTCAGCGCCGATTCGGAGAACAAGATGCCGTTATTGGCGATGATGCCGACTTTGACGCCATAGATGTGCGCGAAACCGCAGATCAGGGTGGTGCCGTAGCGGGCCTTGAATTCGTCGAAATCGCTGCCGTCGACGATGCGCGCGATCACCTCGCGCACGTCAAAGGGCTTGCGCGTGTCGACGGGGATCACGCCATACAGTTCCTGCGTCGGGTATTTCGGCTCGACGGAATCGCGCAAAGCCATCTGCTGCGGTTTTTTACGGTTCAGATTCGAGACGATGGTGCGCGCCAGCGACAGCGCGTGCAAATCGTTCTGCGCCAGGTGGTCGACCACGCCGGACAAACGCGTGTGCACGTCGCCGCCGCCCAGGTCTTCCGCCGTCACCACTTCGCCCGTGGCCGCTTTTACCAGCGGCGGGCCGCCGAGGAAAATCGTGCCTTGCTCCTTGACGATGATCGATTCGTCGCTCATGGCCGGCACGTAGGCGCCGCCTGCCGTGCAAGAACCCATCACGACGGCGATTTGCGGAATGCCCTTGGCCGACAGGTTCGCCTGGTTGTAGAAGATGCGGCCGAAATGGTCGCGGTCGGGGAAGACGTCGTCCTGGTTCGGCAGGTTGGCGCCGCCCGAATCGACCAAATAAATGCAGGGCAGGTTGTTCTGGTCGGCGATTTCCTGGGCGCGCAAGTGCTTTTTGACCGTCATCGGATAATACGTGCCGCCCTTGACGGTGGCGTCGTTGCAGACGATGACGCATTCCTGGCCCGAGACCCTGCCGATGCCGGTGATGATGCCGGCGGAAGGCGCCGCGTCGACGCCCTTGGCGTCCTGGTACATGGCGTAGGCCGCCATCTGGGAAAACTCGAGGAAGGGCGTGCCGGGATCGAGCAGCATCTGGACTCTGTCGCGCGGCAGCAGTTTTCCCCGCGCCAGATGCTTGGCGGCCGCCGCCTCGCCGCCGCCGGCCGCGATCTTTTCTACCTTGTCGCGCAAATCGTCGACGATGGCTTGCATGGCCGCGGCATTGGCCTTGAAATCTTCACTGCGCGGATTGAGTTTGCTTTCGATATGCGGCATTGCGGTTCCTTTTTATGATCGCCCGGTCTCTCGGGTCGCGCTATTCGGGAAAACTGCCGTCGAGATAAAACCAGCGCAGGGCGCCACCGCCCTCGCCCGCCTCGCGCACGAAGCGGCTCACTTCATGCAGGCGGTGCGCGCGGCCGTTGACCTTGTAGCGGGCCACGAATTCCACGGTATCGCGGTGTATCTCTTCGGCTTGATCTGCTGATTCTGCTTTACGTTGACGTAAACGTAAAGCAGATTTTACCTCAAGTCCCAGCCAGTGGACTTTTTCTTCTTCCGCAAATAAAGCGTCGGCGGGACGGGTGCTGGCATGCCAGGTGGCGCGCAGATACGCTTCATCGCGCAAGGTGAAGGCCGTGTAGCGCGAACGCATCAGGGCTTCGGCCGTGGGCGGCAAGGCGTCGCCCGCAATATACGGGCCGCAGCAGCTGGCGTAGGAGGCGCCGCCACAGGGGCAGGCGGTGGATTTCGAGGGTGTGGACATGCGCTGACGATATGCAACAGAAAAGAGGGAACAGGAAAGTTCCGCAATTATCCGCCATAACGGCGGCGCCGGTCGCCGTTGCTGCCGCTGCGCCTACTTTTGCGGCGCGAGGAAGTCCAGCGCGAACGGCGGTGCCTTGTTCTGCATCAAGTCGGCCAGGATGCGCGCAGTGCCGGCCGCAAAGGTAAAGCCCAGCGGGCCATGGCCCACGTTGAGCCACAGGTTTGCAACTTTGCTGGCACCGACCAGCGGCGCGCTGTTCGGCGTGGCGGGACGCAGGCCGGCCCAGGCCGTGGCCTGGTCGTAATCGGCGCCGTGCGGCATGGCTTCGCGCGCCAGCCGCGTCAGGCCGGCGATGCGGTTCCAGTCGATGCTGTTGTCGGCGCCCACCATGTCGACCATGGCGGCCACGCGCAGGTCGCCGCCTATGCGCGCGTACAGCACCTTGCGCTCGAAATCCGTGATGCTGATCTCGGGCGCCCGGTCCTGTGCGCGGATGGGCGCCGTCAGGCTGTAGCCTTTCAGCGGATACAGGGGCAGGTAGACGCCGGCCGTGGCGGCCAGGTCGCGGCTCTGGATGCCGGCCGCCAGCACGTAATGGTCCGCTTGCAGCAGGCCCAGGCTGGTATCGACGCCCGTGATCCTGCCCTTGTGCGCGAGGAGGCGGCGCGCCTCGCCTTTCAGGATGAGCGAACAATTCGGGTGCTGCAGCAGGCGCGCTTCCAGCGCCAGGCAAAAGGCGTGGCAATCGGCCACCGCCTCGCCTTCGGTAAAGATGCCGCCCGCCAGCGCGCCCTGCAGGGCGGCCAGCGCCGGTTCACGCTGTACGGCTTCAAGCGGCGACAAGACGATGCGCGCCTCTTCCGATTCCGGCCGCGCCACGGCGCGCTGGAAGATGGCGTGCGAGCGGTAGACGATGAGTTTGCCCGCGTCGCGCCAGGCATACGCTTCCGGCGGCACGGTCAGCTCCAGCTGCGCCATGCCGGCGCGGCTTAATTCTCCCAGTTGCAGCAGCTTGGCCGTCGTGCGGGCATTGCTGGCGCTGTTGCAATTGCGCAAGAAACTGGCCAGCCAGCGCCATTGGCGCCAGTCCGCTTCGGGACGGAAGCGCAGCGGGCCATCTTTCTGCAGCAGCCATTGCAGGGCTTTCAAGGGCACGCCCGCGTCGGCCAGCGGCGCTACATAGCGATAGCTGAGCTGGCCGCCATTGCGGTAGCTGGCGGCGATCGCCACCTGTTCATTGCGTTCCAGTAAGGTGACCCTGTAGCCGGCCTCGGCCAGCCACCAGGCCGATGTCAGGCCGACGACGCCGCCGCCGATGATGATGACGTGTTGCTGCATGTTGCCTCGCTGCGTTGCGCCCCCATGGTGCGGGAGCATTCGATGAGAGCTTAGAGGCTGGCCATCACGGCAGCCAATGAAACATCATGGTGCAGCCATAACTTTCAGGAATGCACTATTTTTGTGCGAATTATTCATGCTTGTCAATCGCACCACGGTATAAGGTGGTGAGTATCAATTCCTCGCCGCGGCCCATGGCGGAATACGTGCCCGGATAGCGTTCGGGATCGCTGCCTGTGCCGCCCACCAGCATCACCATGCCATTCTTGTGCTTGAAATCGAGCACGAAGGCGGAGACGAGGCCATACGCGTCGCCCAGGTGGCCTACTGCATGAAAACTGGCGCCCTCGACCAGGCCGTTGCCCTGTCCTTCCACCGCATCGAATTGCTGGTTGCCCAGGCCCCATGCGCGGTACAAGCCCCGTTCGCTGTCGCCATTGCGGGCGTCTGGCGCCAGCTGCCATTGCCGGCCAAACATCAGGGCGATGCTGGCCGGTTGCAACAGCTGCTGATTCCGGTAGCGTCCGCCGTCGAGCAGCATCTGCATGACGGTGCCCAGCCCTGCGGCGGAGATGCGCAAGCCGCCCGTGGGACTGAAGACGGTGGCGTTGCTGCCGATCACATAGTTGGCCAGGCCGGCCGGCGGGCGCTGGTCAAAATCGTCGGCCTGGGCGATCCAGGGGCCGGCTGGCCGCCACTCTTCCGTGTCCGGCGCGCGCTTGCGGTACAGGGTGGCCGTATTCGCCAGCTCTTCCCTAGAAAATGCCGCCGGGTGGTAACCGCCGCGCACATCGAGGGGATCGAGCAGCAGGCGCCGCATCAGCAAGTCGAAGCGCTCGCCCGTGACTTGCTCCATCACGGTGCCGATCACGCCCCAGTTCAGGTTGGAATACGTAAAGTAGCGGCCGGGCGCCGCGCTGGAATCCCACATCGCGTCGCCGCCGGCCGTCAACACGTCGCGCAGGCTGCGTTCGGGGCCCCAGGCATAGCCGCCCGCGTCGCGCAGCGAGGAAGTGTGGCTGAGCAGGCTGCGCAAGGTCACGGGCCGCTGGGGAAAATGCGGGTTGCGCAGGGAAAAGCCTAAATAGATGCCCACGTCCTGATCCAGACTCAGCTTGCCCTGTTCGACCAGGCGCATCAGGCCCAGGGTCGTCATCATCTTCGATACGGAAGCGATACGGAACAGGGTGGCCGGCGTCACGGGCAGGTTTTCCGCCGGCGTGGCACCGATGTGCCGGTAGCCGAATTGTTGCTGATACGACACTTTTCCATGGCGGATGGCCAGCACGGACAGGCTGGCCAGCGGGTGGACCGCATCATCTACGATGGCGGACAGGGCCGCATCGAGCGCGCGCTGCTGTTCGTGTTGCACCAGCTGTTCGCTGCCGCTGCCGGGCGGGGCGGCCAGCGCCGTCCAGGTCGTTCCCAGCAGTAGCAAGCCCAATAAACCCGTTAGTTTGTTATGCATGTTTCCTGTTTCGCGCTGTGGTGGATGCGCCGCCAGCATAGAACGCGATGGTTTCCATGGCTAATGAAAATTGCTTATTTATCTATAATGCAAAGCTATACGTACGGTAAAACATCGTTTTTTTAAATGTATAACCGTTATTTATGCCCATTTTCCATTTATTCATGGGTGGACGGGCTACGCGCAAGCGCCATCGCTATTACACTAGGAGGACAAGGAGAACTGTATGAGCCAGACCAGCGTAGAACTCAAGGTCGATTTAAATGACAATTCGCCTTTATATATGCAGATCGCCCGCAAGCTGAGCGATGACGTACGCAACGGCCGCTACCAGGTAGACCAGGCCCTGCCATCCGAACGTACCCTGTCCGAACTGCTCGACGTATCGCGCGTGACTGCCCGCAAGGCCATCGATCAATTGGTCGAGCAAGGCCTCGTCGTGCGCCGCCGTGGTTCGGGCAACTATATTGCCCCGCGCATCGAGCAGCCCCTGTCGAACCTGTCGAGCTTTTCCGAGCAGCTGCAGCAGCGCGGCTACCGTCCCGGCTCGCGCTGGCTCAAGCGCGAAGTCGTCATCGCCAGCAGCGATGAACAGCTGAGCCTGGGCCTGGCGCAGAACACGAAAGTGGCGCGCCTGGAGCGCTTGCGCTTGGCCGACGACGTGGTGATGGCATATGAAGTGAGCGTGCTGCCCTTCAGCGTGGTGCCGGACCCGGCCGCCATGGGCGACTCGCTGTACGAATACTTGAGCAGCATCAAGAAGGCCCCCGTGCGCGCCTTGCAGCACATCCGCGCCATGAATGCGACGGACGTGCTGGCCAAGCAGCTGGGCATCCCCGATGGCCAGGCCGTGCTGTTCATCACGCGCATCGCCTACCTGGACTCGGGCGAAGCGGTGGAACTGACGCATTCGTATTGCCGCAGCGACCATTACGACTTCGTGGCGGAAATGCGCCGTTCTCCATAAAGCTACTGCGCGATCAGGCGGATCATGGATTCGGCCACGCCGACGGATGACTCCCAGCTCATGCCGGTCACCAGCCGGCCATCGACCTCGACGTGACTCTTGCCGTTGGCGCCGTGCCGGAAAATGCCGCCATGGCGCTTGATGCTGGCTTCCGCCGAGAAGGGATAGGCCTTGTATACCGGCGATTCCTTGTTGAGATACGCATCGGGGAACGAGGTGAGCACCTTGCCCTGGATCAGGAAAGTCCCGTCACTGAGCTTCAGATTCTTGATGCCCTCGGTGCCATGGCAGATGGCCGCGATCACCCCTCCTTGTTGCTCGTAGATACGCATAGCGATGTCCTGCAGCGGCTTGTTGTCCGGGATGCCGACGATGGCCGCGCCGCCGCCGACGAAAGCCATGCCCGCATACTCGTCTGCCCTGACCTCGGAAACGGGCTTGGTATGGGCCAGTGCCCACATGAAATCACTGTCGTACAGATGCTTTTTGAGCAACTCGTCCGACGTGACGATCATTTCCAGGGGAATGGCGCCTCCCTCGGGACTGACGAAGTCGACCGCGTACCCTGCTTTGCGAAAGGCATCATAGGTATAGGCCAGCTCGGGAAAATTATTGCCCGCGTTAATTTTTGTACCGGGATATTGATGCACATTTGATACGACCAGCAGCACTTTGCGTGCATGGCGCGGGGCTGCGGGCTCGCGATCGGCCGACTTGCTGATGATCTTCCAGTTGCCGGCGATCTTTTTCAAAAGAAAGACATCCACATAGCGTACCCCTTGCTGGGGAATGTGGATCTCGGCCTTGGCGGTGGCCACCTTGCCGCTCGCCTCCACCTTGATCAGTCGCCCGTGGCGCCCATTGAATTGGCCTATTTTCTCCTGGGGAAAGAGTTTGGCGTATTCCGGACCGCTGAGCTCCCATTCCGTATCGTTTTTGCCGTCCAGGTAAAGGCGGGCGGTGGTATGGAAGGCCTGGTTGATCTCGTCCGGTACGTTGAAGCTGGTGCCGTGCAGATACAAGCGCACGGTTTCCCGGATGGCATTTTCGTCCTGGTCTGCGGTTGCGGCGGTGCCGGCGGCGGCGCTGCCGAGCAAGCAACAGGCGAGTACCGTTCGCAATAAAAACTGAATCATGACTTTACCCTGAATGAATAACTGCGTTTATCGGAGCAACGACTATTGCAGGTCGTTGCTGGTCGATAAGTTATCGAAATGCAGGGGAGTTGATGTCGCCAAACATGATTTCAGACTCCGGAATGGCGATTCCGGAGCGGTTTTACGCGGAAACGGCCCTGGCCGCCGGGCTGGATTGGGCGCGGAAGCTGGCGGGTGTCTGCCCAGTAACTTTCTTGAAGGCTGAGTAGAAGGTGGAACTGGAATTGAACCCGCAGCGCTCGGCAACGGTATCCATGTTCAGTTGCGGCTCGTCGGCCAAGACCTGTTTCGCTTCGGCGATACGGTATTCGTTGACGTAGGTGGTGAAGCTCTTGCTCAGCTTGTCATTCAGCACTTGCGACACCTGCGCCTGCGTGCACCCTGCCCGTTTGGCCAGTTGCGCCAGGGTGAGGTTCGGATTCAGATAGGATTTCTGCCCGCTCATCTGTTGTTCCAGCGCAGCGAGCACGGCAAGCGCATCTTCGTGCGTCAGGCGGCTGTTCTGGTACTTCTGCCTCGGGTCGGAAGGCGTCGAGGTTTCCTTTCTCAGCAGAAAGACCATGACCGCGACATGCAGCGAGAAGGTAAATGACAAGGCGCCGACAATATACGACGTGAACGGCGTGCTCGCGTACGCCGCCAGCATGACACCGCTGCCTGCAAAGACGCTCAGCAGGAGTACGCTGCCGGTCGCCATCCGCTGTCCGTCGTTCAGCCATGCATGGCGGCTTTGCCAGAGCAACTTGGCAGTTGCCAGCAGGTAGCATAACCAGAACACATGAATGGCATGGCTCGACTGGTTCCACACAGCACGATACGCGGAATACGGAAAGGCAACGCCTATGCCTATCAGCAGGAAGGACAGGCCGAGATGCCAGCGCCATTCTTGGCCGGCAGGCAGTTGCGCGCGCCCGGCGATGAAAGCGCGCACATACAGATAGGTCAAGGGGCCGATCAGCAGGCAAGCTGACAGGCCCAGCTGGCGGAATTCGATGGCGATCGCCGGGTTGAAGTAGAGGAAGGCGGATTTGGCGGTGCGCACCCCCACGGCAAGCAGCAATGCACCGAGCATGCAATCGGCCAGGCAGCGAGGCCGGCGGCTGAAAAAATAGACGGCCAGAAAAATGCCGTTGATGGCGCCCAGGGCGCTAAACAGGAACAGCAATTGGCGAGCGATCATGGGCGTGTCGTGAATTAGGGCGTCGAACCCAAGTATAGACACAAACGGGAGCGTATCGAAGTACAAGTAGTACACCACGTCCTGCATCAGCCATAAACTCCCGTTATGCCCGCCCGCCAACCTTTCATGGTTGATCTTGCTCGTTGGTATTAAACTGGTTTCACCTTCAACCATGTTCTGAAATCATGTTGAAAACTGAAACCCCGAGCCGGCGGCATCCGGATCTGGACCTGTATCCGGTGGAGCAACTGGTGGCGGCGCTGGTCGATGACCAGTTCTGGGCCGTCGAAGCCGTGCGGCTGGCCTCGCCGCAAATCGCTGCCGCCATCACGGCCGCCCTGCCCCGCATCGCCGCCGGCGGACGCCTGCTGTACGTGGGTGCGGGCACGTCGGGACGCCTGGGCGTGCTCGACAGCGTTGAATTGACTCCCACGTTCTCCTGGCCGCCCGAGCGGGCCGTCGCGATCCTGGCCGGCGGCGCGGGCGCCATGTTCACGGCCGTCGAAGGGGCGGAAGATGATGTACAGCAAGGCGAGCGCGATGTGCTGGCCCTGTTGCCGCAAGTAAATGACGTGGTGATCCTGCTGGCCGCCTCCGGCGCCACGCCGTACGTGCTGGGCGCCTTGCTGGCCGCGCGCAAGGCGGGCGCCTTGACCATAGGCATCGCCAACAATGTGGACGCCCCCGTGGCGCACGAGGCGCAATGCGGCATCGTGCTCGACACGGGTATGGAAGTCATTTCCGGCAGCACGCGTCTGAAAGCGGGCACGGCGCAAAAAATCACCCTGAACACGATTTCCAGCGCTCTGATGGTGGGTTTGCACAAAACTTACGGAAACTTGATGGTAGACTTGAAGCCGACCAACGCCAAGCTGATCTGGCGGGCCGTGCGTCTGACCATGCATGCCACGGGCGCCAGCGAGGCGCAGGCCAGGGCCGTGCTGGAGCAATGCCACTATCACGTCAAGGTGGCGATTGTTGCCTTGATCAAAAAAATCAACACAAACCAGGCACAGGCATTGTTGGCCGGCGCGGACGGCAGTGTGCGGGCAGCACTGGCGGCGTGATCCGATGGCGCGGCATTCTTCTGTCTGGGAGACAAAGAAGGATGTATGGAGCTAGTGAAACAAGCCGCCCCGGCGCGCAAAAATAATCCGTGGCTGTGGATCCCATCCCTGTATTTCGGCCAGGGCATACCCTATGTCGTGGTCATGACCTTGTCCGTGATCATGTACAAGAATTACGGCTTTTCCAATACGGATATCGCGCTGTACACAAGCTGGCTGTACTTGCCCTGGGTCATCAAGCCCCTGTGGTCGCCTTTCATCGATATGTACCGCACCAAGCGCTTCTGGATTGTCGGCTTGCAGCTGGTGATCGGCGCCGCGCTGGCGCTGGTGGCCCTGACGACGTCCCTGCCCCATTTCTTCCAGATCAGCCTGGCCGTTTTCTGGCTGATGGCCTTCAGTTCCGCCACGCATGATATCGCCGCCGACGGCTTTTATATGCTGGGCCTGGAAGAGCACCAGCAGGCGGCCTTCGTCGGCGTGCGCAGCACGTTTTACAGATTGGCAATGATCGCGGGCCAGGGCGGCTTGGTGTTTCTGGCCGGCTACCTGACGCATGCGACGGGCAATGTGCAGCTGGCCTGGTCCGTCGTGTTTGCCATTCTGGCGGGCCTGTTCATCGCCCTCTTCCTCTATCATTATTTTGTCTTGCCGAAACCGAAGGATGACCGCCCCAGCATCCAGGGTGCTGGTATTTCCCCGTTGCAAGAGTTCATCGCCACCTTTGCCGCCTTCTTCAAGAAGAAGGATATTTTCGTCATCCTGGGCTTCTTGCTGCTGTTCCGCCTCGGCGAAGCGCAACTGCTGAAATTGGCCGCACCCTTCCTGCTCGACCCGGTCGCCAAGGGCGGCCTGGGCCTCAGCACGGAACAGGTGGGCCTCGTCTACGGCACCATCGGCGTGATCGCCCTGACCCTGGGCGGCTTGCTGGGCGGATTCATCATTTCCCGCTTCGGCTTGAAACGTTGCCTGTGGATCATGGTGCTGTCCGTCCACTTGCCCGACCTGGTCTTCGTCTACCTGGCCAGCGCCCTGCCCAGCAACATCTATGTGATCGCCGGTGGTATTGCGTTGGAGCAATTTGGCTATGGCTTCGGTTTCGCTTCTTATATGTTGTACATGATCATGGTGTCCGATGGCGCCCATAAAACGGCCCATTACGCCATTTGCACGGGCTTCATGGCTCTGGGCATGATGTTGCCGGGCATGGCCAGCGGCTGGATACAGCAAATGCTCGGCTACCAGCACTTCTTCATCTGGGTCTGCATCGCCACGATTCCCGCTTTCATCATGGCCGCGCTGGTCAAGATCGATCCGGAATTCGGCAAGAAGACCGAGGCCTGATTCTTTTGAACCGTGCGCCCGCAAGGATGGCGGGCGCACAGTAAAATGCCCCACCGATAGACCTGCGCTCCACCACTGCAAGGAATTGTTTTGTTGTCTACTTTCAAAAAACGCCTGGGCACCACGGTCGGCGTACTGGCCGCGCTGGCCACCGCCACATTGCTCAGCAGCTGTACCAGCACCAAACTGCCCTCCGCAGTGACGCCAGGCGAAGCGGGCTTGCCGGCTGTGCCGCCCGTGCAGCACATCACGGGCGAAGTGCCGCCGCCGGCGCCGCGCGAGTTCCGCGCCGCCTGGGTCTCGACGGTGGCCAATATCGACTGGCCCAGCCGCAGCAATTTGCCTGTCGCCAAGCAGCAAGCCGAAGCGATCGCCATCCTCGACCGCGCCAAGTCCTTGAATCTGAACGCGATCGTGCTGCAGGTGCGTCCCAGCGCGGACACGATTTACCCGTCGCAGCTGGAACCGTGGTCGGAATACCTGACGGGCAAGCAAGGCCAGCCGCCGTTGCCCCTGTATGACCCGCTGGCCTTCTGGGTGGCCCAGGCGCATGCGCGCGGCCTGGAATTGCACGCCTGGTTCAACCCCTACCGGGCCCGCCACGCGACGGCCAAGTCGCCGCTGGCTCGCGACAGTTTCGCGTCCACCAACCCGGCGTCCGTCAAGCAATACGGCCGCTACCTGTGGATGGACCCGGGCGACGCGGCCGCCTCGAAGCACACGACGGACGTAGTGCTCGACGTGGTGCGCCGCTACGATATCGATGGCGTGCACATCGACGATTACTTTTATCCGTATCCGATCGACGCGCCTGGCGCCGGTGCCGGTGCGGAAACGGCCGCGCTGGATGCGGGCAATGGCGGCGCCAAGCGTGAACTGCCTTTCCCCGATGAGCCTTCCTGGCAGCAATATCTGCTGGCCGGCGGCGATCTCGACCGCGCTTCGTGGCGCCGCCAGAACGTCAATCAGTTGATCGAAGCGTTATATACCGGCATCCACCGCGAAAAGAGCTGGGTGCGCTTCGGCATCAGCCCGTTCGGCATCGGCCGTCCCGACCGCCGCCCTGCCGGCATCGTCGGCTTCAGCCAGTACGACAAATTGTATGCGGATGCGGAATTGTGGCTGGCCAAGGGCTGGCTCGATTACCTGTCGCCGCAGTTGTACTGGCCCGTGGCGCAGGCGCCGCAAGCGTTTGGCGTGCTGCTCGACTATTGGCTGGCGCAAAACCCGTACGGCCGCCACGTGTGGCCCGGTTTATATACGAGCCGCATCGACAATTCCGCCAAATCCTTCACGCCGCAAGAGATCATCAAGCAGATCGAAGTGACGCGCACGCGCCCCGGCGCGAATGGACAAGTGCATTTCAGCATGGTGCCCCTGATGCAGAACCGCAAGGGTGTCAGCGAGCAACTCAAGGCGACCGTATATCAAAGCCCTGCCCTGATTCCCGCCACACCGTGGCTGGGCAAGGAAGCGCCGGGCACGCCCGTGCTGGCCTTGCGCCGCGATTCCACCAGCCTGAACATCAAATTGACGGCAGGCGGCGGCAAAGCCGTGGCGCAATATGCCGTCTGGGCCCGCTACGGCGAAGACTGGCGCTTTACCGTGGTCACGGGCGTGCAAGGCGAGCTGACCCTGGTCGACGATGCCGTTGGTAAAGTCAATGCGGTGGTGGTCAGCGCCGTGGACCGCCTCGGCAATGAAAGCCCCCGCGTCACCGTGCGCGCACCGTTTACGGCCCTCGCCAAGTAATTGTTGCCGGATCACCGCTAGTCCATAACCTGCAGGCATGAAACATGCGCAAGCTTTCATGCCTGCAAGCTCGGCTTGGCTTTACACTCATGCCATGATTTCCTTCCCTGTAACCCATACTGACACTGCCGTGCTGGGGCTGGGCATCGACGCGGGCGGCACGCAGACGCGCTGGGCCCTGGCCAACGGGGGCGGCGTCATCGTGGCCGATGGGGCCGTGGAAGGCTTGTCTGCCTTGCAAATGAGCAGCGAAGCGGGCCGCGCGGCCGTGCACGCCACGTTTGCGAAACTGTCTCAGGCTGTGCTGGCCATCGGCCAGCCGCGTGCCGTGGTGGCCGGTTTGACTGGCTTTGGCGGCGACGATGTAACGCTGGCGCACATGCTGGCGGAGTTGCTGGCGCTGGACGCCAGCGACGTTCGCTTGGGCAATGATATCGACATCGCGTATCGCGACAGTTTTGAACCAGGTCAGGGTTATCTGGTCTACGCTGGCACGGGTTCGATTGCCGCCTGGATCGATGCGGATGGCGTGTTTCACCGGGCGGGCGGGCGCGGCGTGTTGCTCGACGATGGCGGCGGCGGTTACTGGATCGCGCGCGAAGCCTTGCGCCACATCTGGCGCCGCGAAGACGAGGCGCCCGGCAGCTGGCAAGCGTCTCCCATGGCCGTGGCCGTGTTTGCGCAACTGGGCGGCAGCGACTGGTCGCTGTCGCGCGCCTTCATGTATGGCCAGGACCGGGGTGCCATCGGCCGGCTGGCGCTGGCCGTGGCCGCCAGTGCGGATGCCGACCCGCTGGCGCTGGACATCTTGCAGCGCGCGGGACAGGAACTGGCGCGTTTGGCGCTGGCCCTGACGGCGCGCTACGGTCCCCGTCCCGTGGTGCTGGCGGGGCGCGCGGCGCAATTGCACCCGGCCATCGCCGCTGCCATGCGGGCCGCTTTGCCTGTATCGTTGCAAATGGAGCAAAAAGTTGCCCGCTCGCATGAGGCCGCGGCCAAGCTGGCGGCCAGGACGGCCAGCTTGTATGCCGGCAAAGACTGACTATTTTATTAACTCGAACACGGATCTTTCATGAAGAAAATCGCCCTCGCCCTGCTGGTGGCCCTGCTCTCCGCCTGTACCACGCCCGCGCCGCACCTCGACCACAGTTTGACGGCGCGCGGCCAGAGCCCGCGCGTGAAATTCATCGTCATCCATTACACGGTCAGCGACTTGCCCCGCTCGATCAAGATCCTGACGGAACAAGTGGTCAGCAGCCATTATTTGCTGACGGACACGGACAAGCCGAAGTTTTACGTCTTGGTCGACGAATCGCGCCAGGCTAATCATGCGGGTGTGAGTAACTGGAAGACTTATACACAGTTGAATGTCAGCTCGATCGGCATCGAGATCGTCAACCCAGGCTACAAGGACACGCCGGAAGGCCGCCTCTGGTATCCGTTTCCCCAGGCACAGATCGATGAGCTGATTCCGCTGCTGAAAGATATCCAGGCCCGCTACAACATCGCGCCGGAAAACATCCTCGGTCATAACGAGATCGCCCCGCAGCGCAAGCAGGACCCGGGTCCGCTGTTCCCATGGCGCCAGTTGGCCGACGCGGGCCTGATCGTCTGGCCCGATGCCAACCGCGTCGCCGCGCAACGCCTCATTTTTGAGCAGCAAGTGCCGGACGCTGTCTGGTTCCAGAAAAAGCTGGCCCAGCATGGCTATGCGACGCCGCAGACGGGCGTCTTCGACGACGCGACGCGCAATGTGCTGATCGCCTTCCAGATGAAATACCGCAACACCTTGTTCGACGGCACGCCCGATGGCGAAACGGCGGCCCTGCTGGAAGTGCTGACGACACCGGCCGCAGCTGTTGTCGCAAAGTAGCACGGCCGTTCCAGCCCATGACTTTTTCTTATATGCTGAACGTTGACGGCCCAGACGGCCACGGCAAGGTAAAGGAATAGCTCATGCGGCTGCGTCATATCGAAGTGTTTCACGCCATCATGCAAGTTGGCACCATCAGCGGCGCCGCCCAGGTGCTGCATATCTCGCAACCGGCCGTGACCAAGGTCTTGCAGCATTGCGAGTTGCAACTGGGCATGCCGCTGTTCGAGCGCGTGCGGGGCAAGCTGTACCCGAAACCCGAGGCACACCGCTTGTTTGTCGAGACGGAAAAGCTCAACCGCGACTTGTTGGGCATCCGCCGCCTGGCGGCCAGCCTGAAGGGTCACGCGGTGGAAACCATCCGTTTGGTCTCCACGCCGACGCTCGCCATCAGCGTCTTGCCGTTTGCCATGACGGAATGGCGGCGCGACTTTCCCCACACGCGTTGCCAGCTGGCCACCCATCACACGGGCGAGATCGTCAATACCCTGCGCCTCGGTGAAGCGGACCTGGCCGTGTCGCTGCAAGACCCGCGCCATCCGGGCATCGTGGCCGAACCCATTGCGCACGGCGTCATGACGGTGATCGCCCCCGCCGGCACCTGGCATGCGGCCGATTGCGGCACACCGTTGACGGCGCATGGCCTGAATGGCGAGCTGATCGGCCATGCGGACAACGATCCGCTGGGCGAACTGGTGGTCGCCGCCTGCGAGGCGCAGGATATCCACCCCGTCTTCAGTACCGTGGTGCAGACCTATCAAATCGCCCGTTCCCTGGTGGAAGCGGGCGCCGGCATGGCCGTGGTCGACCCGTTCACGGCCGCGTCCGGCTCGCCCGAGCGGCTGCAGCGCCGTCCCTGGGCGCCCACGATACCGATCCAACTGTATTTATTGACGGCGAGCCACTCGCCGCTGTCGCATGGCGCGCGGCGCCTGGCCGACAGCATCGGCGTGGCGGCGCGCAACTGCCTGGAAAGAGGAGTCTGATGTCTGTTGCAAGTTTGCAATTGGAAGCGGTCGGCAACGATCCGCAATTTCGCCACCTGAGCAGCATCGCCGGCATCGCCGTCGACTTGCGCTATGCCACGCCCGACAATTTCGTCGGCCGCGACTTATACAGCCCCATCGATTGCGCCTGGCTGCACCGTGACGCGGCCGCCGCGCTGGAGCAGGCCGTGGCCTGGCTGGCCGCGCATCGTCCCGATCATCATTTATTGGTGCTCGACGCCCTGCGCCCGCAACGGGTGCAGCAGCAGCTGTGGGATGCGCTGCAGGGAACGGAGTTGCTGGGTTACATCGCCGAACCGTCGCGCGGCTCGATCCACTCGTTCGGCATGGCGCTCGACATCACCATCGTGGGGCCGGACGGCAGGGAACTGGACATGGGCACGGGCTTTGACGATCTGAGTGAGCGCTCGCATCCGGCGCTGGAGCTGGCTTTGCTGGAGAAGGGGGAAATTACGGAGGAGCAAGTGGCGCACCGCCGCTTGCTGCGCGACGCCATGTTCCAGGCGGGCTTCTTCGGCATCAACAGCGAATGGTGGCACTTCGATTGCGGCGACCGGGTGCTGGTGCGCCAGACCTACACCCGGGTACTCTGATTAGAAGACTTTTAAGCCCTTCAGCATCACGATCAGGATCAATACAGGCGAGACAAAGCGCAGCAGGAACAGCAGCACATGCGCCAGGGTTTGATTCTGCAACTGGCCGTGATTGCTGATTGCCTCGATAAAATGCTGCTTGCCCCAGGCCCAGCCTGTAAACAAGGCAATGGCGATGCCGCCCACGGGCAGGAAGATATTCGACGAGACGAAGTCGAACAGATCAAACATATTCAAATTAAACAGCTTGAAGTCTGCCAGGCTGCTGTTGCTCAGCGCGCACACGGAGCCGAGCACGGCCAGCAGCAGCATGGTCACGATGGTGGCCTTCGTGCGCGTCCAGCCGAAGCGCTCATGGAAAATCACCACGGGCACTTCCATCAGCGACAGCATCGCCCCCGTGGCGGCCACGGCGGCCAGGATGAAGAACACCACCATCAGGGCTTGCCCCATCGGGATTTGCGAAAACACGGCGGGAATCGTGATGAACACCAGCGACGGTCCCGCACTGGGGGCGAAACCAAACGTGAATACGGCGGGGAAGATGGCGATGCCGGCCAGCATCGATACACCGAGGTCGGCCGCCATCACGCGCAAGGTGGTGACGGGGATATTCTGGTCATCGCGGAAATAGCTGCCGTAGGTCATCATCGTGCCCATGCCGACGGACAATTTAAAGAAGGCCAGGCCCATGGCCGTCAGCACGACGGAAGCCGTCAGCTTGGAAAAATCAGGACGGAACAGGAAGGCCAGGCCTTCGCCCGCTTTATCGAGCGACAGGCTGACCGCGCACAGCAGCAGCAACAGCAGGAACAGCAGCGGCATCAGTTTCTTGGCGATCGCCTCGATACCCTTGGTCACGCCCAGCATCAATATACCGCCGATAAACAGCAGCACGCCCCATTGCCACAACAGCGATTGCAAAGGATTGCTGATCAGCGAGGCGAAAGCCGCCTCCGTCACCAGCTTGTCGCTGCTCAAGATGGAGCCATCGATGGCCTTGGCGATATAGGCAAACACCCAGCCCACCACTTCCGAATAAAACGCGACGATCAGGAAGGCGGCGACCATGCCGATGAGGCCGACCAGCCACCAGGGCTTGCCCTTCGGTGCCAGCCGTTCCATGGTGGAGATCGGGTTGACCTTGGCGCGGCGCCCCAGGGTGATTTCCGCGATCATCACGGGCAGTCCCACTAAAAGGGTAGCGAGCAGATAGATGAGCAGGAAGCCGGCGCCGCCATTGGCGCCTGTCAGATAGGGGAACTTCCAGATATTGCCGAGACCGACTGCGGAACCGAGGGTGGCGGCGAGCACGCCGAAGCCAGTGGTAAAGCCAGCTCGTTTCAGGGTCAGGCCTGATCCTTGAGCTTGTTGTTTCATGGTGAATCTTCTATGGTTCTATATATAGGCAAGCGCCGTTTGGCGCGGAGGGGGCGAAATTGTAGCAGTTGGCCGCAAATACCCCGGAAAAGCCTTGCTTCCACTGGGGCGCTTTGCTATAGTTCGCCTCCCCAATGAGACGCAGTCAAATTCGGCAGTTGAGGATCACCGGAAACGGCGATGAGTAGTAAAAGAAGGAGTTGACGGATGTAGTGAAATGCTTCATACTCTTCCTTCTTCGCAGCTGACAAACACAACGCTTTGTCGATAGCGCGAGAGTAGCAAATAAGCAGTACCGAATACAGTTCTTTAACAATTAACAGTCGATAAGTGTGGACATTTGATGTAGTGCAGCGCCGATCTTCGGATTG
>NZ_JACYMM010000005.1 GCF_020858115.1 Janthinobacterium sp. FW305-129 | reverse complement strand
CGTGAGCGCTGCCGAGGTGGCCCTGTGCAGCGCGCCAGCCGCCACCCACCGTCCGGCGCGCCTGATCGAGCCATCGACGATGACGCGCTCCGTGCGCGGCAAGGGCGCCAACACGCGTTATGTGTGCGACATCCTGCCGCAGACGGAGGAAGCAGACGGCTTGCTGGTGGTGGAAGTCGTCACGCCGTCCGGACATTCGTCGAGCTATCCGCCGCATAAACACGACAGCGACAATATTCCAACCGAAAGTTCTCTGGAAGAAACGTATTACCACCGCCTCAATCCCGAACAGGGCTTTGCCTACCAGCGCGTGTATACGGATGACCGCTCCATCGACGAAGCCATGGCCGTGGAAAACCACGACGTGGTGATGGTGCCCAGGGGCTACCACCCCGTCACCGTGCCGTATGGCTACGACGGCTATTACCTGAACGTGATGGCCGGCCCGAAACGCGTGTGGCACTTTAAAAATGATCCGGCCCATGACTGGCTGATGACGAAATAACCAAGGACAAGACAATGACGACACCGATGATCGGCCACTTTATTGGTGGCAACCCCATGGCTTCGCGCTCGGAGCGCACGAGCGACGTCTTCAATCCCGCCACGGGCGCGGTGACGGCGAAGGTTTCCCTGGCCACTTCCGCCGAGCTGAACGCGGCCGTGGCCGCCGCCCACGCGGCGTTTCCCGCCTGGTCGCAGACCTCGCCCCTGCGCCGCGCCCGCGTCATGTTCAAGTTCAAGGAGTTGCTGGAAGAACATTCCGACCAGCTGGCGGCCCTGATCACGGCCGAGCACGGCAAGGTGTTCACGGATGCGAAAGGGGAAGTCACGCGCGGCATCGAAGTGGTGGAATTTGCCTGCGGCATCCCGCAAATGATGAAGGGAGAGTATTCGGAACAGGTGGCCGGCGGCATCGACGCCTGGTCGATCCGCCAGGCGCTCGGCGTCTGCGTCGGCATCACGCCGTTCAACTTTCCCGTGATGGTGCCGATGTGGATGTTCCCGATGGCGATTGCCTGCGGCAATACCTTCGTACTCAAACCGTCGGAGCGCGACCCGTCGGCTAGCCTGCTGCTGGCGCAGCTGTTGACGGACGCGGGCTTGCCCGACGGCGTCTTCAACGTGGTGCAGGGAGATAAAGAGGCCGTCGATGGCTTGCTGCACCACCCGGACGTGCGCGCCGTCAGTTTCGTCGGTTCCACGCCGATCGCCGAGTATATCTATGCGACGGGCTGCGCGCAGGGCAAGCGCGTGCAGGCGCTCGGGGGCGCGAAAAACCACATGGTCGTCATGCCGGACGCGGATATTCCCCAGACGGTGGACGCCCTGATGGGCGCCGCGTTTGGTTCGGCCGGCGAGCGCTGCATGGCCATTTCCGTCGTCGTGGCGGTGGGCAATGTGGCGGACCAGCTGGTGGAAGCCCTGGTACCGCGCATCGCGGCGTTAAAGATCACGCAAGGCATGGATCTGTCGGCCGAGATGGGCCCCGTGGTGACGCAGGTGCACAAGGACAAGATTGCCGGCTACATCGCCACGGGCGTCAAGGAAGGCGCCAAACTGGTCAGTGACGGACGCGGTTTCGTGCTGCCCGGCCACGAGCACGGTTTTTTCCTTGGCGGCAGCCTGTTCGACCACGTCACGCCGGAGATGACTATTTATAAGGAAGAAATCTTCGGTCCCGTGCTGTGCATCGTGCGCGTACCCGATTTCACGGCCGCGCTGGACCTGGTCAATGCGCATGAATATGGCAACGGCACGGCCATCTACACGCGCGACGGCAACACGGCGCGCGAATACACGCACCGCGTGCAGGTGGGGATGGTGGGCGTGAATGTGCCGATCCCCGTGCCGATGGCCTTCCACAGCTTCGGCGGCTGGAAGCGCAGCCTGTTCGGCGACCACCATGCGCACGGCCCGGAATCGGTGCGCTTCTATACGAAGCAGAAGGCCGTCACCCAGCGCTGGCCGGCCTCGACGGCGGCCGGCGCGGAGTTTGCCATGCCGACCTTGAAGTAATCAGGCCAGTGGCGGTGCCTTAGCGCGCCGCCACGTGTCCGTAGCAGGTTTTCAGTTTCGCATAGTCGTAGAAGACGCTGCCCGGCGCGATGCGGGCGCCGTCGCAAGCGGCCTGGAAGTCCGTTTCCTTTTCGTTGTACAGCAGGCGCACGATGAGCTGCCCTGTGTCGTTGCGGTACACATCCCACTGCATATTGGCCGCCAGCGGCGAGACGCTCTGGCCGCGCCATGGATTGTTTTCATAACTGTAGCTGAGCGATGCAGGCAACGGTGCCAGCGCCTGCTGCAAGCCCATGGCCGACGCGAGCGGAATGATCATCTCGGCGTGCGTGAAGCGCAGCTTGGCCGCGTGGCGCACATCGCCCCTGGCCAGCGCATCGACTTCATTGAAAAAATCGTCGCGCAAGGCCAGCGCAAAGCGCCAGGTCACGCCGCTGCTTTCCGTGGTGGCGGGTCCCTTCTGGTAAAAATCCTCGTGGTCGGCGATATACGCGTAGTAGCGCGCATCCTCGGCAGGCATGTAGCGGCTGAAATCGGCCGGCACTTCATGCCGCATGCCGGCGGCGATCGCATACAACTCATACAGTTTCGTCGCGGCCGCATTCAGGCTGCGGATGACGGTCTTGCCGCTGCCCGTCATGGTGCGCGTGAGCTTGCCGTCGTCGCTGGTGAAGGTGTAGCTGCCCGTGTCCGCATAGCTGGCGCGGCCGCCTTCAAACTGGTCGAGGAAGGCGGGAGAAAACAGCCGTTCGAGCACGTGGCGCGCATGCGCGGTCGCAGCAGGCAGCCTGGCCGGGGCGTCCATCAGCGCATGCAGCTGCTTGGTTCTTTCATAGTACTGGTAGGCCTGGCTGGCGGCATAGGTGGCGTAATGCGGATTGGCCGGATCGGTGACGCGGTCCGTCTGCGGCGCCAGCTTGTGCGCGTACAGCAGGAAGCGGTTAACGCCATCGGGCTGCAATATCGGCTGTACCGCAGGCTTGCGCCCTTGCGGATACGGCGCCGGCGCGGGCGGCAGATATACCAAGGGCGCCAGCGCGGGCGCGTGCTCGAGCAGCGATTGCGTGAAGAAGCGCGAACTGTCGCGCGCGCGGTCCACGCCGGAATGGATGGTGACGATTTGGCGCGGCGCCGTCGCGGCGTCTTGCCCCACTTGCGCAAACAGGGCGGGCAGGCGCGCCAGCATGCGCACGGCCAGTTGCCGATGCTCGTCGATGCCCGTCTGCGACAGATTGCCGTAGCCGGGCCGCTCGATGCCGGCCACGCCATAACCGAGCAAGGCATTGGCCCGCATCAGGGACAGGATGTCGGGGCCGAGTTCGCGGCCCAGGGGCGTGAGCGCATCCTGCGCAGCGGCCTGCTGCCACATCGCATACAGGGTCGCGTCGTTCTTCATGCTGGTGAGCCCGCGCGAGCCGTGGCGCGCTACCAGCTGCGTGAAGATGGGCTGGAAGCCGTCCGGCGGCGCGGCATAGGTCGCCGGATCCTGCTGCGGCGCATACGGCGTCTTGGTCTGGTAATGGCCTTCGACGGCCAGCGTGGGACCGGCGCACATGGCGAGAGCCAGGGCCAGCGGGATGCTGGCCAGGGGAAGCGATGGAGGCATGGGAGTCCGTGACGTGATTATCTAGGCGCAAGCCTAGCATCAAACGTCAATCAGGCGGGCACGGCTGCCCGCCTGCACTCCGTGATTACTGCGCCACGTGGCCGTAGCAGGTCTTCAGCTTCGCATACACATAGAAATGGCTGCCGGCCGCAAAGCGCGCGCCATCGCAGGCGGCCTGGAAGTCGGTTTCCTTTTCGTTGTACAGCATTTTTACCAGCACATTGCCGCTGGCGTCGCGGTACACGTCCCACTGCATGTTGGCCGCCATCGGCGCCACGTACAGGCCGCGCCAGCTGCTGTTGTCATAGCTGTAGGTCTGCGCCGCCGGCAGCGCGCCGACGACGGTCTTCAGGCCCATGGCCGTGGCCAGCGGGATGATGGCTTCCGCATGCGTGAAGCGCAGCTTGGCGCCGTGCGACAGGTCGCCGCGCGCGATGGCGTCCACTTCCGTAAAGAAGTCGTCGCGCAGCGCGCGCACGTAGTTCCAGGTCACTCCGGCGCTCTCGGTGGTGCCGGGACCCTTGTTGTAGAAATCCTGGTAATCCTGCACGAAGGCCTGGTACTTGGCCGCGTCCGACGGCATGTACTGCACGAAGTCGGCTTTGACCTCGTTCGTCATGCCAGCCATGATGGCGTACAGGTTGTACAGCACGGAAGCTGCATCGGCCAGGCCCTTGATGGTGGTCTCGCCGTCGCCCGTCACGGTGTTGGTGAATTTGCCGTCGTCGCTGGTGAAACTGTAGGTGCCCGTATTGGCGAAGCTGTAGGTGCCGTTGTCGATCTTGTCGACAAAGGCCTTGGTAAACAGCCGCTCCAGCACTTCGCGTCCCAGGGTGCGCGCCGTGGCGTCCGTGTCGATGGCCGTGTACTTGGCCAGGAAGTCGGGGCTTTTCAGGTAGGTCTGGTAAGCCTGGCTGTCCTGGTAGGTCTGGTAGTAGCCGTCGAGGGCATCGGTGACCAGGTCCGTCTTCGGCACCAGCTTGTGCGCATACAGCAGGAAGCGGTTGGTGCCAGCTGGCTGCGCCACGGGCTTGCCGGCTGGGTAGCCGGCGGGCGCGGGCGGCAGGGTAATCAGCGGCGCGACGTTTGGTGCCGTGGCGGCCAGCGATTGCGCAAAATACGCAGCACTGTCCTTGGCGCGGTCCACGCCGGAACTGATGGTGACGATCTGGCGCGGCGCGCTGGCGGCACTCGCGCCCAGTTGCGTGAACAGGGCGGGCAGGCGCGCCAGCATGCGCACGGCCAGCTGCTTGTGCTCATTGATGCCCGTTTGCGACAGGTTGCCGTAGCCGGGCGCCGTGATGCCGTCCACGCCGTAGCCGAGCAGCGCGTTGGCCTTCATCAGTTTCAATATGTCGGCGCCCAGCTTTTGCCCCAGCGGCGTGAGCGCATCGTCGGCGGCGGCCCTTTGCCAGACGTTGTAGAAGGCGGCGTCGTACTTCATGCTCGACAGGCCGCGCGAACCGTGGCGCGCCACCAGTTCGGTGAACACGGGCGCGTAGCCGGCCGGCGCGGCTTCATACGTGGCCGCCTCCTGCTGCGGCGTGTACGGCGTCTTGGTCTGGTAGAAGGTGGCGGGCGGCGGCGTCACAGGAGGTGTCACCGGCGGCGTGACAGGGGGCGTTACCGGCGGCGTTGTCTCGCCGCCACCACAGGCGGCCAGGGAGAGCATCAGGATGGACAGGGGAAGATGGCGTGCGTGCAGCATGGCGTTTCCTTTGGATGTGAGTTGCCCGGGCGCGCCGCGCAGGACGGCGCACCCAGGGTAGACAGGCAGGAGAGTGGAATTTAGAGCTTGAGGGCTTTGGCCAGGCTGTTGGCGCGCGCATCACGCTCGCTCAATGGCGCCAGGCCATGGCGTTCCTCGATGAATTTCAGGATCGACACGGTTTCATACTCGGTATGGTCGATATGCCCGCCTTCGCTGAACGGCGAGATGACGAGGGCGGGGATGCGCGTGGCCGGGCCGAAGCGGTCGCCTTTCGGTGGCGCCACGTGGTCCCAGAAACCGCCGTTTTCATCGGTGGTGACGATGATGACGGTGTCCTTCCATTGTGGGCCTTCCATGATGGCGTTGATGATGGCCACACCCTCGTCATCGCCGGCCGCCACGCTCGATTTGTCCATCCCCGGATGCATGTTCTTCTTGCCCATCGGTTTGTAGAACGAGACGGGCGGAAGCTTGCCCGCCTGGACGTCGGCGAGCATGTCGGAGCGGTCCTTCAGGTGCGTGGCGCGCTGCTGCGGGCTGTCGATGAAGCGCTTGAAGTAGGTGAACGGCTGGTGGTGATATGAGAAATCGTCGGCCTTCTTGCCCGACTTGGTCGAGGCGACGGCGATGTCGTAGCCGTCCGCATAATAGACCCAGGATATGCCCTTGTCCGTCAGGCGGTCGCCGATGGTGGGCATGGTTTGCGGCGGCAGGAAGGTCTGCTTCTTGGTCGGATCGAACAGCAGCGGGCCCTGCATGGTGTTGACGGCGTAGCCGTCCTGCGTCACTTCCGCTTCCTCGCCCTTCTTGTGGCCCGTGCCGCGCTCATCCTGGGCGACGATGGACTTGGGCGCGTTCGGGAACACGGGCGTGCAGGCGCAGGTCAGCCACATGTGGTTGAGGAAGGAGCCGCCGTAGGCGGACTGGAAGAAGCGGTCGGCCAGGGTGTAGCGCTGCGCCAGGGCCCACAGTTTGAGCTTGCTGCCGTCGAAATAGCCCATGGGCAGGGCGCCCGTGTTGCCCTCGACGACGAAGCGGTCGTTCTTGCCGTCGTTGATCTGGCGCTTGTGCGTCCAGAATGCATGCACGGGACTGGCCGTCTTGTCGCCCAGCGATACGCTCGGCTCCATGTGGAAGGGCGCGTTGGCGATGTCGCCCTTGAAGCGCTGGTCCAGGCCGCCCTTGTCGAGCACCACGGCGGGCAGCATCGCATACGGCTTGCCGTCGGGACCGGTCTGCGTGGTGGTGTCGGGCGAGCGGCCATTGGCGATGCCGTCGGCGCCGGGGAAGGTGCCGAACAGGTGGTCGAAGCTGCGGTTTTCCATGTACACGACGACGATCTGGCCGATCTTCGCCAGCTTCGGATCGGCGGCGGCACTGGCAGCCGTATTGTGCTGCATGCCGGCGGGCGTGGTGCAGGCCGCCAGGCCGATGGCCCCGGCGCCGAACAGGGCGATTCTTAGAATGTGGTTCAACATAACGGTCTCCTTGATACGCCTCCGCGGACGGGGCGCTTTTTTTAGTGGTGTGGCCAGAACAGGCTTTTTGAAGAAATTGCACACGTGTGCAGTACACGTGTGCAAACAGTAACCCGGATTTTTTTTGATGTCAACAAGTACGGGCGGGGGACGAAAAAGTGTGGAAAACGGGAAACGGCGGGCGCTGCGGGGCGGTGGGGGCGGGCAGACGGCGTTGCGCCATCTGCCGTATTGGATCGCTTAGCGCGTCGTGCCGCGCCGCACCAGCGTGACGGGGACTTCCTTCAGGCGGCCCGGCATGGCGAATTTTTCCATGCGCTCGACCAGGCTCTTGACGGCGCGGCGCGCCAGTTCGCCCGCATCCTGGCGGATGGTGGTCAGCTGGTAGGCGTCCAGCGCCGCCATGGGAATGTCGTCGAAGCCGATCACCTGCAATTGCGCGGGCACGTCGATGCCGTACTTGCTGCGCGCCGCATCGATGAAGCCGCAGGCGATCAGGTCGGTGGCGCAAAAGACGCCGTCGGGCAGCTTGCTTGATGCGAGCAGGGCGTCGGCCGCTTCCTGGCCCGCCTGGTAGCCGATGGCCTCGGCCAGGTATTCGCCGGCCGTGCAGCGCTTCTTCGCCACGGCCGGCGCCAGGTGGTCGAGGAAGGCCTTGCCGCGCGCGATACCGCTGAAACTGCTGGCGCGCGTGTTGACGAAGGCCAGCCGTTTGGCGCCGCTGTCGAGCAGGGTGCTGGCCGCCAGTTCGCCGCCGTGGCGGTTGTCGCTGTTGACCACGTCCACGCCTTTCAGGTCGCGCGCGCGGTTGATCATGGCCACCGGCACTTGCCGCTGCAGGTATTCCGTGGCGACGGCGGACGGCGGCGAGCCGGACGTCATGATGACGCCGGAAATCTTGTAGCTGAGGAGGATGCGCAGCAGTTCGCTGAGGCGCTCGGGATCTTCCGCATTCATCAGCAGCGGCACCAGCGCATGTTCGCTCAGGCTGCGCGTGACTTCGCCCAGCAGGGCCACGCGGAACGGGTCCGTGAAGCCCGTGATGACGACGCCCACCAGATTGCTCTGGCCCTGGTTCATGCTGCGCGCCAGGATGTTGACCTGGTAGCCCAGCGACTGCGCCGCTTCCATCACGCGGGCCCGCGTTTCGGGCGCCACGCTGGCGCCGGGCGTGAACGTGCGCGAGACGGCGGAGCGCGAGACGCCGGCCCGTTTGGCGACGTCCACCGAAGTGACCCAGGACTTGTCTTTTTGTTCCATTGACGGTGTAGATGATTGAGAGGCCGATGCACGATGCGGTGCGGCGCAATGCCGCGCCATCATCTTAGCCGAAAATCCCGGCCGCGGCGCGAACTGAATGCCGGTTGCACTATCAGTCACGCGGCGCGGCCAGCGTGCCGGCCTTCAGCTTTTCAATCGTTTTACCACTTCGGCGTGTATTTCAAGGTGAACTGCACGTTGCGCGGGTCGCCATAGTAGTTATTCGACCCGGTGGTATTGTAGGCCGGGATGATGTAGCTCTTGTCGAAGACGTTGTTGACATTGAGCGACAGGGCCACTTGGGGCGTGGCTTGCCAGGCCATGCGTGCATTCCAGATCGAGACGCCTGCAACCTTGAAGGTACTATTGGTATCGAGCGTATGGCTTTGCGTGTTGACGCCGGCGCCGACGCTGAACTTGTCCCATGCGCCCGGCAGGGTGTAGCTGGACCACACGCGCAGCATGTGTTTCGGCGTCCACGTGGAAAAGACCTTGCCCTGGCTGTCCGGGTCGTTCAGATAGGTCGTCGTCGTATAGGCGTAGCCGGCCGACAGCTGCAAGCCGCGCGCCACTTCGCCCGACACTTCCGCTTCCAGGCCCTGGCTGCGCACCTTGCCCGAGGCGCGCGAGCAGTACCCGTCGGCGCACACCATGCCCGCAGCATAGTCGGTGACGGCACGGTTCTTGTGGTCATAGCGGAACACGGCCAGCGAGGTGTTGACCTTGCCATCCATCAGCTCACCCTTGATGCCCGCCTCGTAGTTGCTGCCCGTGATGGGTTTGAGGACCTTGTCTTGCGCATCGCGGATGCTTTGTGGCGTGAAGATGTCGGCATAGCTGGCGTAGGCCGACCATTGCGGATCGAGCGCGTAGATCAGGCCTACCGATGGCGTGAACTTGGCGGTGGCGTTGAGCTGTTCTTCAGGACCTTTGGGCGTCGCATACACGAAGTCGTACCAGCTGAAGCGTCCACCCAGCACGGCTTTCAGCTTGCTGGTCAACTGGCCGTTCCAGCTGCCATACAGGCCTTTCTGGCGTATTTCATAGGTGCTGACGGGACGCACGCCCTTCGGGCGCGCGGCGATGCTGTCGAGGTCTTGCCATGGGCGGTTGTGCCTGATGTTGAAGACGTCCGCACCAGATTCCCAAACGCGGGCGTAGACGTCGTCCGACGCCATCGTGACGTAGCTGGCGCCCACGAGGACTTCCTGCGCGATGCCCAGGCCGTCGAATTTGCCGCGCACGTAGGTATCGATGCCGCGCTTGCGGTTGTCGAAATCCATGCCAAAGTCGGCATAGCTCGCACCGCTGCCGTCGGGATTAATGGGCAAGGCCACGCGCTGGTGCACGGAGCCGGTGTTTTCCTTCATGTTCACGGCGGATGCCTTCAGGCTCCACTGGCTGTTGAAATGGTGTTCCAGATCGAGATACACGTTGGTTTGTCTGGCTTCGCTGCGGTTCCAGTCGGCGCCCGTGAAGGTGGAGCGGGGCAGGTTCAGCGCGCTGCCGTCCGCGTAGCGGGGCAGTCCGATAAAGGTGGGACGGCCGTGGTCGTTGACGTTGCTGATCGCCAGGCCCAGGGTGGTGGCCGGTCCCAGGTCGTAGTCGAGTGCCGCGTACAGGGTGCGGTTCTGGCTCCACACCCGGTCGACGAAGGAATGGGTATCGTCTTCATCGACGATGGCGCGTCCGCGCAGGCTGCCGTCCGCATTCAGGGGCATGCTGACGTCGAGCTGGGCGCCGTAATGGTCCCACGAGCCGGCGCGCGCCGTCATGCTGACACTGCGCGCGGCGGTCGGGCGCTTGCGCACCAGGCTGACGGAGCCGCCGGGACTGCCCGTGCCGACCAGCATGCCCGAGGCGCCGCGCAGCACTTCCAGGCGGTCGTAGATGACCATGTTTTCCTGGCCCCAGTTGCCCAGCGCATAGGTGTTGCGGTCGATGGGCACGCCATCGTACTGCCATTGATCGATCTGGAAGCCGCGCGCCGTGATCACCACGCCCGGTCCCACGCCATGCACGCCCACCACGCCGGTGACGTTGTTGACGGCTTCGCGCAGATCCGTGATGCCCTGGTCGTCCAGGCGCTGGCGCGTCAGCACGCTCACGGATTGGGGGATGTCCTTCATCGCTTGCTCGCCCTTGCCGATGGTGAGCTTGCGCGCCGTGTAGGAGCCGCTGCCTTCGGTGGTGGCGCCTTGCTCGGCCTGGCCAACGATGGTAATCGAGGGCATGGTGCGTTCGGCCGCTGAAGCAGTGCCGATCGCCGCCGTGGGCGTGGGCGCCGGCGCGGCCACCAGCACATAGCCGGTGGACGTCTTGCCGATGGCGTAGCCGCTGCCGCGCAGCAGCACGGCGAAACCGTCATCGATGGCGTAGCTGCCTTGCAGGCCTGCACTGGTCAAGCCCTGCACCCGGGATGCATCGATGACGATGGAGACGCCCGCCTGCTGCGCATAGCGGTTCAGGGCGCCGGCCAGCGGGCCGGCGGGGATGGCGTAGCTGGCGACAGCCGGGGTGGTCTGGGCGGTAGCCTGGGCGTGCAGGCCGGCGCCAGCGAGCAGCATGGCCGCCAGGGCCAGCGGGCGCAGACGCGTGCGCAGGGTGTTCGGGGAGGAAACGGCAACGACTTGAGCGTACATGGTGACAGCCTTTTTTAAATGATCTCAGCTGCCTTGACGCACGAGATGCGCCAACACGAACCAGCGTGGCAAATTATTTTTTTGCGGTGCCAGAGCTTGGCGCGTCGACCATCACCAGGTAGCGCGTCAGCATGCGGATGCGCAGTTGCGGGAAATTGTCGATCAACAGCTGCAGCGCCTTGTCCGTGTCGTCCAGCGGCAGCACGGCCGCCACGCGGATACCGGCGATTTGCGCGTGGTCGTAATGCAGCTGGCCGGGGCGGTGGCGCGCCAGCTCGTCAAGCACCTCGGCCAGCGGCTGGTCATCGACCACCAGCTGGTGCGCGCGCCAGGCGTCCTGCACGCCGGCCGCATCGATGGCCGTGATGGGGCCTACGCCATCGTCCGTGATGCGCGTGCGCTGGCCCACCTGCACCACGATGGCCGGATGCCGCGGCACCTGCGCCGACACTTTGGACTCCAGCATGCTCAGGGTGGTGGCGGCGCCATCCCTGCGCACGCTGAAACGCGTGCCCAGCGCGCGGATCGCCGCCTGGCCGCTGTCGACGATGAAGGGGCGCTGCGCATCCTTGGCCACGTCGACGAGGATGTCGCCGCGCACCAGTTCCACATGCCGTTCGCCCGCATTGAAATGCACGTTGACGGCGCTGTCGCTGCCCAGGGTCAGGCGGCTGCCATCGGCCAGGGTGTGCGTGTGCCATTGTCCCGTTGGGCTGCGCAGGTCGGCCAGCAGGTAGGCGGGGCGCTCGCTGATGACCAGCGCACCGGTCAGCGCGAGTACGGCAACGGCGCTGGCGGCGGCCAATTGGCGCAGACGCTGTCGGGGACGATCGGGGGCGATGGCGGCCAGGGCGGCGCGCGCGGGCCGATGGTCGCCGCCGGCCGGCTCGCGCACGGCGTGCAATTGACGCAGCAGGTTTTCCATGCCGGCCGCTGCGTTGGCGTGCCGCGGGTCGGCCGCCTTCCATGCGGCGAAGCCGGAGCGTGCCTGTTCGCGCTCGGCCGGGTCGTCGGCGCTCAGGCGCACGATCCAGCGGGCGGCCTGTTCGGCGGCGATATCCGTGCGGGGGCGATTCATGCCGCCATGCCCGGGCAGGCGTGGCGGCAGGCCAGCAAGGCTTGCACCAGGTATTTTTGCACCATGCGCGTGGAGACGTTCAGCTGCGCGGCGACGGCGGCCTGCGGTTGTTCTTCCAGGTAGTGCAGCAAAAAGGCATCGCGCGCTTTGGCGGACAAGCCGGCCAGCGCCGTGGCAATCTGTCCGAGCGCCTGCACGGCCATCAGGATCTCGTCCGGCGAGGGCGCGCCGGGCAGGCTGTCGGCCAGCAGGGCCAGTTCCGCCAGGTAGCTGCGCTCGAGTACCTGCCGGCGCGCGCGGTCGAGCAGCAAGCGCTTTGCCGTGGTGGACAGGTAGGCACGCGGTTCGCGCATGCCGAACAGCGCGTCGCGCGAGGCGATGATGCGCACAAAGGTGTCTTGCGCCACGTCGGCCGCGCCATGCGGGCAGCTGAGTTTTTTGCGCAGCCAGCCGACCAGCCAGCCGTGATGCTCGCTGTAGAGCGACTGCACTTGCTGTTGCAGGCTGGGCTGGATGGTGGACATGGATGATGAATATTATAAATGAGAATTATTCTCATTGTAAGCGCGAGCGGCGTCTCGCCACAATCCCCGATTGCATGCGGCTGGGGCAGGTGTTGCGCGCAGGCCGCATGTGCGGCGGTGCCGGAAATGAAAAAACCCGCCGCTGCACGGGGCAGAGGCGGGTTTATCAGTGCTGCAAATTCTTGGTGGTGATAGGTGGACTTGAACCACCGACCCCAGCATTATGAATGCTGTGCTCTAACCAACTGAGCTATATCACCAAACAGACCGGTCAGACCGGATGCTGGTTGTGATCAGGGGAAACCTGATCGATGTTCTTTGGTGGTGATAGGTGGACTTGAACCACCGACCCCAGCATTATGAATGCTGTGCTCTAACCAACTGAGCTATATCACCCAACAGCCGAGCATTATCCAGTCTTCCCATTTCCTTGTCAATGCCGGCGCAAAAAAATGTGTGGATTTTTCGTGGTGGATTGTTGTCGTGACTATTTCAGCAACGCTTGGATCTGCGCCAGCATGGCCGCGGCCGGGTCACGTCCCAGGCAATCGATGACGATGCGCTCCGGCATCGAGCGTAGCCAGGTGAGCTGCCGTTTGGCCAGCTGGCGCGTGGCGATGATGCCCGTCTCGCGCAGGGTGGCGCGGTCGATGCGGCCGTCGAGGTATTCCCAGGCCTGGCGGTAGCCCACGCAGCGCATCGATGGCAGGCCCGGGTGCAGGTCGCCGCGCCGGCGCAGCTGCTCCACTTCATCGAGCAGGGCGTCGTTTTTCAGCATGAGGTCGAAGCGCGAGGCGATGCGCGCATGCAGCACGGCGCGGTCGGACGGCTCCAGCGCGAACGATTGCAGCCGGAATGGCAGTACGGTCTTTTCGCGCCGGTCCAGCAGGGCCGACATGGGTTGGCCCGACAGGGCGATGATTTCCAGCGCGCGGCCGATGCGCTGCGCGTCCTGCGGCGCCAGGCGCGCCGCCGTGACCGGGTCTTGCTCGGCCAGACGCGCATGCATGGCGGGCCAGCCGATGGCGGCCGCATCCTCTTCCAGTTGGGCGCGCAGGGCAGGGTCGGCGCCGGGCAAGTCGTCGAGGCCATCGGCCAGGCCCTTGAAGTACAGCATGGTGCCGCCGACGAGCAGCGGCAGCTTGCCGCGCGCCGAGATCTCCGCCACCAGGCGCAGGGTATCGTTGCGGAACTGCGCCACAGAATAGGCATCGAGCGGGTCGATGATGTCGATCAAATGATGCGGAACCTGGGCCAGCTCCTCTTGCGAGGGCTTGGCCGTGCCGATATCCATGCCCCGGTAAACGAGGGCGGAATCGACGGAAATGATCTCGGACGGGATGGCTTGCGCGATGGCCAGCGCACTGGCCGTCTTGCCGCTGGCCGTGGGGCCCATGATGGCGACGGCCAGGGGGAGGTGTGGGGTGTTTTGCATGTTGGTTTTGTATGATGTGGTGCAAAAGAGACTGGCAAAACGTTCAGGGCAAGGCGCATTGCCGAAGACAGTACGGCTAGCACGGCGAGGCAGTGCAACGCCGCCATGGACGTTTTTCAGGCTCTTTTACTGGCCGCGCAGGAACAGCTTGTCCAGCGCGTTGATCTCGACCTGCACCCAGGTCGGGCGTCCATGGTTGCACTGGTCGGCGCGTTCCGTGCTCTCCATCTGGCGCAGCAGGGCGTTCATTTCCTGCACCGATAAAATCCGGTTGGCGCGCACGGCCGTGTGGCAGGCCAGGGTGCCCAGCAATTCGTTCTGGCGCTCGATCAGCACGCGCGAGCCGCCGTATTCGCGCACGTCGCGCAGCACGTCGCGTGCCAGCGTTTGCGCGTCGGCGTTCTTCAGCAGGGTCGGCACGGAGCGCACGGCCAGGGTGGTGGGTGACAGGGCGGCGATGTCGAAGCCCAGCGCTTTCAAGGTGTCCTGGTTTTCATTCGCCGTCGACACTTCGATGGCGTCCGCATAAAACGTCACGGGAATCAGCAAGGATTGCACCTGCATGTCCTGGCCCGACACCTGCGCCTGCAGCGCGTTCTTCAGCTGTTCGTACAGGATGCGCTCGTGCGCCGCGTGCATGTCGACCAGCACCAGGCCCTTGGTATTTTGCGCCAGGATGTAGATGCCGTGCAGCTGGGCCAGGGCAAAGCCCAGCGGATATTCTTCGCGCGCCATCGCTTCGGGCGAGGCGATGTAGGGCTCCGCCTGCGTGACCGGCGAGTTGGCGGCACCTGCGCCGCCGCCGAACAGGGCGCCGTAGGCCGCCGTGTCTTGTCCCACGCCTGGCGCGTCGGCAAAGAAGGGGCGGGCCGCGCCGGGCGAGGCCGGTGCAAAGGTATTCGTGAATTGCGCGCCGAACGAGGTCTGCGTCTGTTCGCGGCGCCAGATGCCGGGGCCGCCCAAACCCGCGCCTGCGGTATCACCGCCGAGGCTGGAGGCTGCCGGCAGCGGTGCCGGCACGCTGCCGAAGGCCGTGGCCGACGTTTGCGCCAGCGCGCGCTGCACCGCGTGGAAGACGAACTGGTGCACTGAACGGCTGTCGCGGAAGCGCACTTCGATCTTCGACGGGTGCACGTTGACGTCGACCAGCGCCGGATCGAGGTCGAGCGCCAGTACGTACGACGGGAAGCGGTCGCCGTGCAGCACGTCTTGATACGCCATGCGCACGGCGTGCACCAGCAGCTTGTCGCGCACGAAGCGCCCGTTGACATAAAAGAACTGGCCGTCGGCACGCGCCTTGGATGCCGTCGGCAAGCCGGCAAAGCCGTGAATGCGCAGGCTGCCGGCCGACTCGTCCAGCGCCAGGCGCGCCTCGGCGAAGTCGTTGCCCAGGATGTGGGCGCTGCGCTTGGCCAGTTCGCTGATATTCCACTGGTCGATGGTGCGGCCATTGTGCGACAGCGAGAACGACACGTCGGGCCGCGCCAGCGCGATGCGGCGCACGACTTCGGCACAATGGCCATACTCTGTCTGTTCGGATTTGAGGAATTTGCGCCGCGCGGGCGTGTTGAAATACAGGTCCTGCACGTCGACCGTGGTGCCGTGCGCGCCCGACGACGGCGACACGCTGCCGTTGTGCGAGCCGACGATTTCCCAGGCGTGCGCCGCGTCCGCCGTGCGCGAGGTCATGGTGACGGCGGCGACCGAGGCGATCGAGGCCAGCGCCTCGCCCCGGAATCCCAGGGTGCCCACGTTTTCCAGGTCGTGCAGCGATGCGATCTTCGAGGTGGCGTGGCGCGCCAAGGCCAGCGGTAATTGATCTTTATCAATGCCGCGCCCGTTGTCGGTAATCGCAATGCGTTTCACGCCCCCTTCTTCCAGCCGCACCGTGATCTGCGTGGCGCCCGAGTCGAGCGCGTTTTCCAGCAGTTCCTTGACCACGGCCGATGGCCGCTCGACTACCTCGCCGGCGGCGATTTGCGAAATCAACTGGTCAGGCAGGGCCTGGATCGGGCGGTGGGGCGTGATGGGAGCGTTCATCCCCTGATTATAGCGGGTTCGCAAGGGGAGGCACTGCTGTGCTGATGCCTTAAACCCAAAACGAAGACTGGGGTCGTACCCTCAGGGTACGACCCCGGAATTTGCCCTTCGGGGCGTTTACTTCCCTGCCTCCCGCACCGGTATCGGCGCATTGCACAGGTCGACGTGGCCGGCCGTGACCTTGCTCCACGGGCCGCCGCGGTGGCGCTGGGCTTCCAGTACGGCCTGGTAGGCGGCGCTGTCGGTGCGCATCACTTCCAGGTTGCTGCGCTGTGCCAAAGGCACGCTGGCGGCCAGGCGGATGGACTTGATCGGCACGTTTTTCTCGGGGCTGTCATAAAAGCCCATGGGGCCGGCGCCGCGCGGCAGTGTCGACAACAGCGGCATGCCGGAGACGACTCGGCCGACGACCGTGATGTCGCGGTCCAGGTGGCGCGGCGACTGGCCGATGACGGCGTATAGCTCCGTGCCGCCGCCGCTGTCGCTGGTGCTGTCGCGGCCCACGCCCACGGTCGCATAGCAATGCGTGAGCCAGGCCGTGCCGGTTTTCGGATCGCGCGCGGACGGGAAACCGTTCGAATGGCCGACCTGCGGCGCGTAGCCATCGACGTCCGGCAGACGGGTAAAGCTCTTGATGTTTGTCAAAGGTACTGTGAATTCGCCGGGCAGGGTGCGCCGGGCGTGCTGGATCGGCTTGGGATTCTTCTCGTTCGGATCGCCCCACTGCGCTACCCAGTTATCCTGCGCGCGCGTGATGGCCAGGCCATCGTAGTACTGTTCGGCCACCAGGGCCTTGATATTGGCCACATGTTTCGGCGCGAAGTCCGGCGCCAGTTCGATCACCACGCGGCCGGCGGGAATGTCCATGTACAAGGTGTTGTCCGGGTCCAGCGCACGCCAGTCGGATGGCTTCGAGGCCTTGATCACGTCGGCCAAGGTCGCCTTGGCGGGCAGCTCGGCGGGTGCCTTGATCTGGACGGGCGCCGCATGGGCGGACAGTTGGGCGAGGCCCAGTACGGTGGCCATGGTCAGGCCGCTCAATGGGTGTCGATACATGTTTTCTCCTGGTGGGCGCGGGTTGCGCCGTGCAGAAAGTGTATACCGGAATGGCAATATTTCGTTGTAAAAACATTGCGGGTGGTAATCCCGGCAGTTGCCTGCCGAGACGGCGTTTCCTTAACCTTTACTTAAATTGCCACACGCGCAAGGGCGACGCATAATTAATCCTGAAATATCGGGCCGGGGACTGCCGTTGCGCTGGCCGGGTGGTGTATGATTCCGCCGCTACCTTTAGGGAAAAATATATGGATTTTGTGCAATTCCTCGACATGATCGTGCATGTCGACAAGACGCTGGGCCTCTTGATCGAGCAGTACGGTACCCTCGTGTATGCAGTGCTGTTTGCCATTATTTTTTGCGAGACAGGCCTCGTGGTACTGTTTTTCTTCCCTGGGGATACCTTGTTGTTTATCGCCGGCGCGTTTTGCGCGACGGGGCAAATGCACCTGGGCTTGCTGATCGCCTTGCTGGTGACGGCCGCCGTCACGGGCAACACGCTCAATTACTGGATAGGCGAGGCCATCGGGCAAAGGGTGTTTACCCACGATTACCGCTGGATCAACAAGGATGCCATGCGCCGCACGCATGAATTCTTTGAAAAGCACGGCGGCAAGACCATCATCCTGGCCCGTTTCGTGCCGGTGGTGCGCACTTTCGCCCCCTTCGTGGCCGGCATTTCCGACATGACGCATGCGCGCTTCCAGATGTACAACGTGACGGGCGCCCTGTTGTGGGTGGTCGGTCTGGTGACGGCGGGCTACTTCTTCGGCAATATCCCATGGATCCGCGACCACCTGACCTTGATCGTGCTGATCGGTGTCGGTGCCGCCGTCGTGCCGGTAGTACTGGGCGGCATGTGGAAACTCTACAAGCGCATGGTCGGCAAGTCGGCGTAAGGCCGCATGAATCCAGGGCAAGCGCGCTGCGGCTCAGTCCGCAGCCGGCCCCGGATCCCGTTTTTCTCCAGGTTGTTTCTTTTTACTCCCGCGCTGATTCAAGTTTTGTTGCTTTCCAGCCGTAAACCAGAGGGTATTCTCACTTTCTGGATTTCCATGCGACATTTGAGCGCCCTGTTAGCTTGCAGCCTTGCCGCGATGGCGGCCATGGCAAGCGCCAAAGATGCCCCCGCCTCGGCGAGCGCCGCCGCATCCGCGCCCATGTCGGCGTCGGCGCGCGCGGCCGCCATGAAAACCCTGACGGAATCGGTCAAGGGCAAGGAGGCCAAGGCGCCTGTCGTCGTCGCGCCCACGGCGCGCGAGAAGGAAGAAGCGGCCGAAGTCGACCTGTCCGAACGCATCGCGGCGCGCCTGGCGGAAATGCGCGCCACGCAGGCGGCCCGCGCCGCTGCCCGCGCCAAGCGCGCCGCCGTGGTGAAGGCTGCGCCGCCGCCACCACCGCCCGTGCCGCGTGGCACGCACTGGTCGTACGATGGGGAAAGTGGCCCCGCCAACTGGAGCAAGATCAATGTCGACTGGGCCAAATGCGGCAATGGCAGCCGCCAGTCGCCGATCGACATCCGCGACGGCATGAAGGTCGAGCTCGAACAGATCAGCTTTGACTACCACCCCTCGTCGTTCAGCGTGGTCGACAATGGCCACACGGTGCAGGTGGGCGTGAGCGGCGGCAATTACATCACGGTGCAGAACCGCATGTTCGAGCTGCAGCAATTCCATTTCCACCGCCCGTCCGAAGAGCGCATCAATGGCAAGGCGTTCGAGATGGTGGTGCACCTGGTGCACCGCGACGCGGAAGGCCGGCTGGCCGTGCTGGCCCTGTTGCTGGAGCGGGGCGCGCCGCAAGCGACCATCCAGACCGTGTGGAACAACCTGCCGCTGGAAAAATTCGAGACCATGCAGCCGACCATTTTGCTCGATCCGGCCGAGATGCTGCCGGCGCGGCGCGACTACTACACGTATATGGGATCGCTGACCTCGCCGCCGTGCAGCGAGGGCGTGCTGTGGCTGGTGATGAAGCAGCCGGTGCAGGCATCGCCGGCGCAGATGGCGCTGTTCAGCCGTTTGTATCCCTTGAATGCGCGCCCGGTGCAACCCGGTAATGGACGCATCATCAAGGAATCGAATTAAACGAATTCAAGGCGCTGGCGGCCGCTCCATGCGGCGCCGGCGGCCAGCGTATCGGGCTGGATCAGGGCAGGTTCGATGCAGATGAAATGCTGGTATTCGTCGTCGGCCAGGTCGGGCAGGGCGGCAGCGTCTTGCGCGCCCGGGTTCCATACGACGGCGTCCGTAAAGCCCTGCTGCTCCAGGCGCAGGGTGGCGGTGCCCGCCTGCAGGGTCAGGGCGCCCGGCAGCTGGTAGTAGATGCGGTCCAGCTTGTCCGAAAATTGCAGCTCCTCTTCCGCCTGCAAGGCATCTTGCGGCGTCTCGTCCGAATAGCGCACGCGCTGCAGGCCTTTGACGCGCGCCTCGCTCAACTGATCGATCGCAAAATAGCTGTGCAGGGCGGCCGAGAACGGAAATGCCTGTTCGCCCGTGTTGTGCACGGACAGGTGCAGCTCCAGCGACTGCGCCTTGACGGCCACGCGCAGGCGCAACGTGAACGCGTAGGGCCAGCTTGCGGCGATCGCTTCCGGCAAGTCAGCCGCGGTCAGGGCAAATTGCGCCCATGCGGCGCCATCGTTGTTGCCGCTCGATTCCAGCTGCCACGTCGACACGCGCGCAAAGCCGTGGCGCATGCCCGTGCCGCGCGCGCCGAACTGGGGGAAGATCACGGGTACGCCGCCCCGGATGGCGCGGCTGCCGTCGAGGGCGGAATCGCGGCTGCAGAACAGGCGCTCCTGGCCATCGCTGGTTTGCCACGAGACCAGGTGGCCGCCGTACAGGGTGACGGTCGCCTGCGCGCCGTCGGCGGCATGGATGGTCACGGCCGGCAGCTGGCCAAAGGTGCTGTTGCTCATGCTAGGCTTTCATGTCAGGTCAAACGGCTTTTCGCCAGCGGCGGATTCTTCGCAAAGTAATTCTTGATGCCCGTGACGATGGCGTCGGCCATCTGGTCCTGGTAGCCGTTGTCGGTCAGCTTGGCTTCTTCTTCCGGATTCGAGATGAAGGCCGTTTCGATCAGGATGGAAGGGATGTCGGGCGCTTTCAGCACGGCGAAGCCGGCCTGCTCGACGGAACCCTTGTGCAGGCGGTTGATGCCACCGATTTCGCGCAGCACGGCCTTGCCCAGCTTCATGCTGTCATTGATCTGCGCCGTCGTCGACAGGTCGAGCAGCACACTGGCCAGCTGCTTGTCGTGGTTCTTCACGTTCACGCCGCCGATCAGGTCGGCCTGGTTTTCCTTGTTGGCCAGCCAGCGCGCGGCCGTCGAGGTGGCGCCCTTTTCGGACAGCACGAAGACGGACGAGCCGCGCGCCGTCGGCTGGATGAAGGCGTCGGCGTGGATCGAGACGAACAGGTCGGCCTGCACCTTGCGCGCCTTTTCCACGCGCATGCCCAGCGGGACGAAGAAATCGGCGTCGCGCGTGAGCATGACGCGCATGTTCGGTTGCAGTTCCAGCTTGGTCTTGAGGCGCTTGGCGATGGCCAGCACCACGTCTTTTTCGCGGCTGCCCCGGCTGCCCATGGCACCCGGGTCTTCGCCGCCGTGGCCGGGATCGAGCGCGATGGTAATCATGCGCACCACTTTCTGGCCCGGCAGGGGCCGCGCTTCGGGACGCTGTTCCGGGCGGATATCGGGCACGGGCGGCATGATGGGCGCTACCGGCGGCGCCACGGCGGCCACGGGCGGCTTGCCGCTGTCGGGCAGGGGCAGCGCGGGCGGCGGCGTATGCGTGCCGGCCATGGGCGGCTTGGCGGGGTCGCTCGACCAGTCGCCTTTTTCGATCATTTGCGCGATCAGGTCCGGCTCGCGCACGGGATACAGGTCGAAGATCAGACGGTGATTGTAGGAGCCGGCCGGCGGCAGGGTAAACAGCTGCGGCGTGACTTCCTCTTTCAGGTCGAAGACCAGGCGCACGACGTTTGGCCGGTTCTGGCCCACGCGCACCTGCTTGATGTAAGGGTCGTTCGACTGGATCTTTGCCACCAGGCCCTTCAAGGTGGGATTGAGTTCCAGCCCTTCGATGTCGACCACCAGCCGTTCCGGGTCCTTGACGATGAAGTGGGTCGCCTTGAGGATGCTGTCGTTTTCCAGGGTGACGCGCGTGTAGTCCTCGGCCGGCCAGACGCGCACGGCGAGGATTTGCGCCGCCATCGCCGACATGGGCGCGAACACGGACAACAGCAGGGTGCCGCCGGCCTTGAGTACCGTGCGCCGGGTGATGGGCGAGGAGATCAAAGGTTCGGGGCGAATTTGAGACGGTGAAGGCATGACAGACCCAATTCAGAAGACGCTTGCAATTCTACATCACGTCCTGTACCCGCAACGCTCAAATAAACATTCAGGTCGGCCGGCGGCAGCACCGGTTCGGCTTTCTCGGGCCATTCGACGATGCAGATATTGCGGCCGTCGAAGTCTTCGCGAAAGCCCGCGTCGAGAAATTCCTCGGCGCTGCCCATGCGGTACAGGTCGAAGTGGATGACGTTGACGCTCTGGCCGTCGAGTTGCACCGTGTACGGTTCGGACAAGGTGTAGGTGGGGCTTTTGACGTGGCCCGCATGGCCGGCCGCGTGCAGCAGGGCGCGCGTGAGGGCCGTCTTGCCGGCGCCCAGGTCGCCGTGCAGGTAGATCGCCAGGCCCGGCGCCAGCGCGCGCGCAAGCGCGGCGCCCAGCGCGGCGGTGCCAGCTTCGTCGTGGAGGTGGGCTTTGAAGTGTTCGGTCATTATCTTCCGTATCGCATAAAATGGAGGCTGCTGTCATTGTAACCGCCCGCGCGCCTGCCGTTTTCCGTAAAGTCCCCTATGTCCGCCACCACCACCGATCTCGCCGTCCTGGCGCGCACCATCAAGGAATGGGGGCGCGAGCTGGGTTTTGCCGAGGTGCGCATCGCCGACGTGGACCTGTCGCACATGGAAGCGCCCTTGCAGGCCTGGCTCGATGCAGGGTATCACGGCGAAATGGATTACATGGCCAGCCACGGCATGAAGCGCGCGCGCCCGGCCGAACTGGTGCCGGGCACGGTGCGCGCCATCAGCGCTCGCATGAATTACCTGCCGCCGGCGCTGGGGCCCGACTGGCGCGCGCACGAGGCGGCGCGCGATGCCGATCCGTCGGCGGCCGTGATTTCCGTGTATGCGCGGGGCCGCGACTATCACAAGGTCATGCGCTCGCGCCTGCAGCAGCTGGCCGAGCGCATCAAGGGCGAGATCGGCGACTTCGGCTACCGCGTCTTCAGCGACTCGGCGCCCGTGATGGAAGTCGAGTTGGCGCAAAAGGGCGGCTTGGGCTGGCGCGGCAAGCACACCTTGCTGATCAACCGCCAGGGCGGTTCCTTCTTTTTCCTCGGCGAGATCCTCATCGACGTGCCGCTGCCCGTCGACCCGCCGGAGACCCCACGCTGCGGCCAGTGCTCGGCGTGCATCACGGTGTGCCCGACGCAAGCCATCCTGGGGCCGTACCAGCTCGACGCGCGGCGCTGCATCTCCTACCTGACGATCGAGCTGAAAGGCGCCATTCCTGTCGAAATGCGCCCCTTGATCGGCAACAAGGTGTACGGCTGCGACGATTGCCAGACCGTCTGCCCATGGAACAAGTTCGCCCAGCGCGCCGTCGTGCCCGACTTCGACGAGCGCCACAGCCTGGGCAGCGCCGGCATGGTGGAGCTGTTCGCCTGGACGGAAGAGGAATTCAACCGCCGCATGGAAGGCAGCGCGATCCGCCGCATCGGCCACGAACGCTGGCTGCGCAACCTGGCCGTCGGCATGGGCAACGCGGTCACCAAGGCCCGTGGTCAGCCCGACATCGTCGCGGCCCTGCTGTCGCGCCGCGCGCACCCGTCGGCCATCGTGCGCGAACACGTCGAATGGGCGCTGGCCTTGCACGGCATCGCTTGACCTTCGTCTACATTAAACCTGCTTCAGGCGCAGCGCCGACCACTCGCTGTCGATGGCGACCATCGCCACGCTGTCGAGTCCCACGGATTGCGCAAAGTCGCGGATAGCGTCGCGGTGGATGTCGCTGCCCGCTTTTATGCCACCCTTGCGGTAGGCCACCCAGACCGTGCCGCCGGGCGCCAGGCGCGCTTGCGCCGCCGGCAGGAACTGCTCCAGTTCCGTGCGGCTGCGCGCGAACAGCAGTAGCCAGTCGGCGCGCTCTCCCTCACTCGCTCGCCGCTCGGCAGGCAACTGCGCCAGCAGGGCGGCATGCTCGCCGCAGTCATTGAGCACGGCCAGGGCCTTGGCATTTTTCACATACATTTTTTCAGCAACGGTTTTTTCAGGCATGGCATGGGCGTGTCGGTTGGGAAAAGACGAGCATAACAAATTTCTCCTTGACTTATCGATATATCGTTATAAAATGTCGATACCTACTAACGATATATCTTTAAAGAGAAAACATGAGAAACTCACACCACGCAGAACACGGCCATTGCGGCCAACATCACCACCACCATCACGGCGAGCATCGCCACGAACACAACCCTGATTACTTCATGCATGGCCGCGGTCCGCGCGGCTTCGACGAGCGCGGCGACGGCATGGGCGGCGGTCCTGGCGGGCGGGGCGGCCGCGGCGAACGTGCCGAGCGCGTTTTCGGCCGCGGCGACTTGCCGCTGATCGTGCTGGCGCTGATCGAAATCAGCCCCCGCCACGGCTATGAAATCATCAAGGCCATCGAAGAGCGTTGCGGCGGCGCCTACGCCCCCAGCCCCGGGGCCGTGTATCCGACATTGACCTTGCTGGAAGAGCAGGACCATGTGACGTCCTCCGAAAGCGCCAGCGGCAAGAAGCTTTACACGATCACGGACCTGGGCCGTGCGTATCTCGACGAGAACCGCGCCCAGGTGGACGGCATCCTGGCCCGCCTCGACATGTTTGCCCGCGTCCAGGCGCGCAATGCCTTGCCCGAGCGCGTGCGCCAGGCCATGCACACCCTCAAGCATGCGCTGTTGCTGAACAAGACCAGCTGGAGCGAGGCGGAAGCCGAGCGTGTCTCCGCCGTGCTGGAACAGGCGGCGAACGCCATCGTCGACGGCCACTGAGCCCACTTTACAAGGACAAGCACATGACCACTGCACCACAAACAGCACCCCGCCCGCACGCCATCGAGCGCGTGCGCCACGATTTGAAATTGCGCGTGCTCACCGTCGTGCGCACCGAGCAGCTGACGCCGCACATGCGCCGCATCACACTGGCGGGCGATGACCTGGACGGCTTTGTCTCGCCCGCGCATGACGATCACGTGAAACTGTTCTTCCCCGCGCCGGGCCAGGCCACGCCCGTGTTTCCCGTGCTGGGTAACGGCGCCAACCCGATCCAGTACGCGGAAGGGCCGCGCCCCATCGCCCGCAACTACACGCCGCGCCGCTACGACGCCGCACGGCGCGAGCTGGAAATCGACTTCGTGCTGCATGGCGACGGGCCTGCATCGCTGTGGGCGGCGCAAGCGGCGCCCGGCCAGACCCTGGGCGTGGGCGGCCCGCGCGGCTCCATGCTGGTGCCGCTCGACTTCGACTGGTATGTGCTGGTGGGCGACCAGACGGCCTTGCCGGCCATCGCCCGCCGCCTGGAGCAGCTGCCGGCCACTGCGCTGGCTATCGCCGTGATCGAGATCGTCGAAGACGGCGAGCAGATCGCGCTCGAGTGCGCGGCGCAGTTGGATGTGCGTTGGGTGGCGCGCAATGGCCGCAAGGGACCGCTGCTGCTCGACGCCTTGCGCCAGATCGCGCTACCGTCAGAGGGAGATGGCTACGTGTGGGTGGCGTGCGAGCATGCGCAGGTGCAGGGTTTGCGCGGGCATTTCATCGACGCCGGGGTGCCGAAGCAGCATCTGCACGTGGCCAGTTACTGGAAGCATGGGGCGGCGGAGCACCATGAGCATCACGATGCGTGATGGTAGTGGTGTCGGGTTACGCGCTTTGCGCTAACCCGACCTACGCCGACCTACGTTGCAATATACGGCGTAGGTTGGATTAGCGGCGCGCAAGCGCCGCGTAATCCAACATCACCGCAATTATTACCGCAACTACTTCAACAACCCCGCCAGCTCCACCGCCGTCTTGACCTGCATCTTGTCGAAGATATGCGCGCGGTGGACTTCCACGGTGCGCATGCTGATGCCCAGCTTGTCGGCCACCACCTTGTTCATCTTGCCCGCCAAAATCAGGTCCAGCACTTCGCGTTCGCGCGTCGACAGGGTGGCCAGGCGCGCGTGCACGGCGGCCAGTTCGCCGGCCTGGCGCGAGTTGGCCAGGCCCTGCTGCACGCGGTCCATCAGGTCGTTGTCGTTGAACGGCTTTTCAAAGAAGTCGAAGGCGCCCCGTTTCAGGCTGTCGACGGCCATCGGCACGTCGCCGTGGCCGGTGAGGAAAATCACGGGCAGGCGCGCCGTCAGGTCGCGCTTGACCAGCTGGTCGAACATGGCGATGCCGTTCATGTCGGGCATGCGCACGTCGAGCAGCACGCAGTCGCCGGCGGCGTCGAAGCCGCCGTCGAGGCTATCGAGGAATTGCTGGGCGCTGGCGTAGCTGCGCGCCTCGATGCTGCGCGAGGCGGCCAGCCAGGACAGGGAGTCGCGTACGACCTCTTCGTCGTCGATAATGTGTAGCATGGTGTCTCCGGCTTGTCGTTTCGTTATTCGTTATGCGTTATTGCCTGGTGCGGCGTGCGGCGCGGCCGGCACGCTGAAGGTAAAGATGGTGCCGCCAGCGGGATTGGCGCCGAAGGTCAGCGCGCCGCCGTGAAATTCGATGGCGGTGCGGCAGATGTTCAGGCCCATGCCCATGCCTTCGGACTTGGTCGAGAAAAACGGCGAAAACAGCCGCTCGGCCACGTCCATCGGGATGCCGTGGCCATGGTCGATCACGTCCACCGTCACCATGCCTTGCTGCGCGTCGTGGCTGGCCCGCAGGCGCATGATACGCCGTCCCGGCGCCGCGTCCTGCATCGCCTCGATGGCGTTGCGCGTCAGGTTCAGCAGCACCTGCTCGATCATCACGGGGTCGGCGCGCAGCAGCGGCAGGTCCGGCGGCAGCTCTTCCTGGATGGTGACATAGTATTTGCGCGCCTGCAGGTCGATCAGCGCGCGGATGCCGTCGATCAGGGTGCGGATGGCGATATCCTGGCGCTGCGGCTCGCTCTTGCGCACGAAATCGTGCACGCTGCGGATGATCTGGCCGGCCCGCTGCGCCTGCGCGCTGGCCTGCTCCAGCGCCGGTTTCAATGTATTCGGCTCGACGGGGGTACCGCTGTCGATGGCGCGGCGGATCAAATTCAAGGCCCCTGTCGTGTAGCTGGAAATGGCCGCCAGCGGCTGGTTCAGTTCATGCGCCAGCATCGACGCCAGCTCGCCCATGGTGGCCAGGCGCGAGCTCGTTTGCAGCTTTTCCTGCTGCTGGCGATTGAGTTCCTCGACGCGCTTGCGGTCCGAGATGTCAAGCACGGAACCCATCCAGCCCGTCTGCTGGCCGTTCTTGTCCACCAGCGGCGCCTCGAAGATCAGCACGGGCACGCGCGTGCCGTCCGGGCGCTGGAAATAGGTTTCGAACTGCGGCGTGGGATTGCCTGCCAGGGCCTTGACGAAGCGCTGCTGGTATTCCTCCAGCGCCTCCGGCACCCAGTAGGGCATGGGCGGCAAACGCCCGAGGATTTCCTCGGGCGGATAGCCGACGATCTGGCAAAACGCGGGATTCACGTAGGTGACTCTTCCTTCCAGGTCGCGCGCGCGCATGCCCGTCACCAGCGAGTTTTCCATCGCCGTGCGAAACAGCATCTGCTGGCGCAGCGCGCCTTCGGCCACCAGGCGGCGCGAAATGTGGCGCCACAGGGCCAGCAAGCTCCATAATAAACCCAGCGACAGGGCGATGACGGAGCCGACCAGCAGATTGGGCAGCAGCTTGGGCTGGCTTTTCACGCTGTCGGTAAACAGCGTGATGCTGGCGCCGGGCACGTCGAGGGCGCGCTTGTGCGTGTACACGCCGTGGCCGGGACCGGCGGCGGCGCGCCGCGCCAGCACCTTGTCGTCGCGGTCGATCAGCGAAATCTGGTTATCCTGCGCGAACCACCACGGTACCATTTCATCGAGCAGGCTGCTGATCTGATAGGTGGCCACCAGGCTGCCGACATAGCGCTGACCATCGAACAGGGGCTGGTGGTAGTCCATCAGCATGGCGCCCGGCGGCGCGTCGGGAAAGCCCGTCTGCTGCGAGGGCTGGGCGTACTGGCCCCGGTGCAGGCGGCGCGCATTGTCGGCCGCCGTCAGCGAGGCGGGAGAAAACGCCAGGGCGTGCGGCGGATTGCTGTCGCTGGTGGCCAGCACCTTGCCGCTCGTGTCGAGCCACAGCACGCGCTGCAATTCGCGGCCATTGCGCAGCATCTGCTGCAGCCGTTCGTGCACTTTTTCCGCCGACAGGGAGCCGCTGGCGATGTCCACGCCCAGGTTGAACAGGCTTTCCTCGTTGCGCGCCAGCTGGAAACGGATGGTTTGCTCGACCCACAGCGTGTCGGCGATCAATTGCTCCTGGCGCTCGTTGCTTTCCATCTGGCGCGCCTGCCAGGGCAGCCAGAACAGGACGGAGAGGAACAGCAGCAGCAGGATGACGGGCAGCAGCCAGCGCATCGGACTCGATAGCTTGAAGCGGCGCGCAAGGGTGGGGGGAGTCGGCATGGCTGGCAGGGTAGCGGCTTATCGGGAAGCGGCTATTGTGGTTAACCACAATAGCCGAGGCAGTTTCTTTGGCACAATATTCAAATAGACAAATAATAAAGTTTTTCTAAAAACCACTCAGGAGACAAAAATGCAACTGCCACCAATGAAAACCCTGTTCGTCGCACTGTGCGCGGCCATCGGCGCCACCGCCGGCGTCCATGCCTATGCGCAAGCGCCCATCGTCATCAAGTTCAGCCACGTCGTGGCGACGGACACGCCGAAAGGCCAGGCCGCCGAACGCTTCAAGCAACTGGCCGAAAAAGCCACGAATGGCAAGGTCAAGGTCGAACTCTACCCGAACAGCCAGCTGTACAAGGACAAGGAAGAACTCGAAGCGCTGCAGCTGGGCGCCGTGCAGATGCTGGCGCCGTCGTTGGCCAAGTTCGGCCCGCTGGGCGTGAAGGAATTTGAAGCCTTCGACCTGCCCTACATCTTCCCTACCAAGACGGCGCTGTACAACGTCACGGAAGGTGAAATCGGCAAGAGCCTGCTGAAAAAGCTGGAACCCAAGGGTATCACGGGCTTGGCCTACTGGGACAATGGCTTCAAGGTGATGTCGGCCAACAAGCCGCTGCACACCCCGGCCGATTTCAAGGGCCTGAAAATGCGCATCCAGTCGTCGAAGGTGCTCGACGCGCAGATGCGCGCGCTGGGCGCCAACCCGCAGGTGCTGGCCTTCTCGGAAGTGTATCAGGCGCTGCAGACGGGCGTGGTCGACGGCACGGAAAACCCGCCATCGAATATGTACACGCAAAAGATGCATGAAGTGCAAAAGCACGTGACCGTGTCCAACCACGGCTACCTGGGCTATGCCGTCATCGTCAACAAGAAATTCTGGGATGGCTTGCCGCCCGATATCCGCGGCCAGCTGGAAAAAGCCATGCGCGAGGCGACCACGTTTGAGAAAGCCATCGCCCAGCGCGACAACGACCAGGCCCTCGACGCCATCAAGAAAGCGGGCAAGACGCAGATCTACACGCTGACGGTGCAGGAACAGGCCGAGTGGCGCAAGGCGCTGGCGCCCGTGCAGAAGGCCATGGAAGGGCGCATCGGCAAGGATCTGATCTCGGCCATCAACAAGGAAAGCGCGAAGTAAGCCGCGCTGGCCGCGCCACCGGGCGCGGCTTTCAGGGACATCCCTGTCTTTCTGCAGCAACGGCACCTGCGCGTCCTGCGCGGGTGCCAGCGTACCCGCATTCTTTGAAAGTCCACCATGAAATTTCTGGATCACCTGGAAGAGTGGCTGATCGCGTCCCTGATGGGCGCAGCCACCTTCATCATCTTCGTGGCGGTCGTGCACCGCTACCTGGCAGGCTTGCCGATACCGGGCCTGCAAGACTTCCTGATTCAAATCAACACCAGCTGGGCCCAGGAGCTGTGCATCTACATGTTCGTCTGGATGGCCAAGTTCGGCGCCGCGTATGGCGTGCGCACGGGCATCCACGTGGGCGTCGACGTCCTGATCAACCGCATGAACCCCCGCTGGCGCGACCGTTTCATCGTCTTCGGCCTGGCCGCCGGCGCCCTGTTTACCGGTATCGTGGGCACCCTGGGCGCCAGCTTCGTGTGGTCTATCGGCCACACGGACCAGACTTCGGCCGACATGGAAGTACCGATGTGGCTGGTCTACCTGGCCGTGCCGCTCGGTTCCTACCTGATGTGCTTCCGTTTCCTGCAGGTAATGGTGCATTTCATCAAGACGGGCGCCCTGCCAAAACACGACCACTCGCATGTCGAGGGCCTGGAAGACGAACTGACGGCGGAAGAAAAAGGAGCCAAGGCATGAACGCGCTGATTATTTTTGTGCTGCTGCTGGCGCTGATGCTGACCGGCATGCCGATCTCCATCTCGCTGGGCCTGACAGTACTGACGTTCCTGTTCACCATGACCAGCGTGCCCATCGAATCGGTGGCCCTGAAGATCTTCACGGGCATTGAAAAATTCGAAATCATGGCCATCCCGTTCTTCATTTTGGCGGGTAACTTCCTCACGCATGGCGGAGTGGCGCGGCGCATGATCAACTTCGCCAGCTCCATGGTGGGACACTGGCACGGAGGCCTGGCGCTGGCCGGCGTGATGGCGTGCGCGCTGTTTGCGGCCGTCTCCGGCTCCAGCCCCGCCACCGTGGTGGCGATCGGCTCCATCATCCTGCCGGCCATGGTCAAGCAGGGCTATCCGCGCGGTTTCGGCGCCGGCGTCATCACCACCTCGGGTGCGCTGGGCATTCTGATTCCGCCATCGATCGTGATGGTGATGTATTCCGTCAGCACGAATACCTCTGTTGGCAAGCTGTTCATGGCGGGCGTGATTCCCGGCATGATGCTGGCCATGCTGCTGGGTCTGACGACGTGGTTTTTGGCGCGCAAGCACAACTATCCGCGCATGAAAAAGGCCAGCTGGGGCGAGCGTTTCGTCACGTTCAAGAAAAGCGCCTGGGGCCTGCTGCTGATCGTCATCGTCATGGGCGGCATCTATTCAGGCGCCTTCACGCCGACGGAAGCGGCCGCCATGGCTGCCGTGTACGCCTTCATCATCGCCGTCTTCGTCTACAAGGACTTGAAGATCAAGCAAGTGGGCAAGGTCTTGCTCGATTCGGCCGCCATGTCGGCGATGCTGTTGTACATCATCACGAATGCCGTGCTGTTCTCGTTCCTGATGACCAGCGAAAACATCCCGCAGGCGATGGCGGAATGGATCACGGGCAAGGGCCTGGGCGTGATCAGCTTCTTGCTGGTGGTCAACGTGCTGCTGTTGTTGGCTGGTAACGTCATGGAGCCGTCGTCCATCGTGCTGATCATGGCGCCGATCCTGTTCCCCGTCGCCATGAAGCTGGGCATCGACCCCGTGCACTTCGGCATCTTGATCGTGGTCAATATGGAAGTCGGCATGTGCCATCCGCCCGTGGGCCTGAACCTGTACGTGGCGTCCGGCATCACCAAGATGGGCATCTCGGAGCTGACCGTAGCCGTGATGCCGTGGCTGCTGACGATGCTCGCCTTCCTGGGCTTGATTACCTACGTACCACAAATCTCGCTGTGGCTGCCAAATTTAATTTACAACTAAAACAGTTGTCCCCGTCATGGTGCAAAAAAAGTCGATCCGGCCGAATAAATGCGCTATGATGGGCAGCCTTAAGGGGAAACACGTATATGCATATACGCCCCGGTAGCAAGGCTGAAATACAGAATTGGCAACAAGGTTAGTGGGGGAGTGGTCTATAAAAACGGTATTGATACCGGGGATATATTGAGGAGACACACGTTTCACAGAAGTTGTTGAGTCATAGCTGTCTGCGGCCACAAGCCGGCACCGGCGGACCCAAACGACCGGGAACGTGAAGCAATATTTGAAGCGCACCGACTGGTGCGCTTTTTTTTCGCGCGCAGGAAACGTCCGCCGGCACGCCCAAAGTCGGTGCATAATTCCCGTGGCGCCGTTTCCGCGCCGGCAGGTTGCATATATGCCACACTTGAATAATGATCAGCAGATGAAAAAACAACAGGGCAGTGAACTGTTCAGCGCCATCGTGGCCGCGCCGTTCGGCGCCATGGGCGTGCGCGCGCAGGATGGCCAGTTGCGCGAACTGGTGTATTTGCCGCCGCACTTCGACGAGAAAGCGCCGCAGGATGCCGTCTCCGAACGGGCGTGCCAGCAACTGGCGCGCTATTTCCGCGACCCCGATGCACCGTTCGACTTGCCGCTGGCCGCTTCGGGCAGCGCCTACCAGCAACGCGTATGGGCGGAGATCGCCGGGATTCCGCGCGGCCAGGTGCGCACGTATGGCGACGTGGCGCGCCTGATCGGCTCGGCCCCGCGCGCCGTGGGCCAGGCCTGCGGCGCCAACTGGTTTCCCGTGGTGATTCCCTGCCACCGCGTGACGGCCGCCGGCGGCCTGGGCGGCTTTGCCCATCACGACGATGCGACGGGATTCCACCTGGGCGTCAAGCGCTGGCTGCTGGCGCATGAAGGCGTGGAAGCGTACCGATGATGAACAGCCTGCTGGCGCCCGACAACGCCACCCTGATCGACGAATTCTGCGACAGCCTGTGGCTGGAAGACGGCCTGTCGAAAAACTCGCTCGATGCCTACCGGCGCGACATGCGGCTGTTCGCCCGCTGGCTGGAAGTGGCGCGGCCCGGGCGCGAGGGGCTGTACGAGGTATCCACGGCCGACATCGAGGCGTATTTCGCCGCCCGCCACGACGAGAGCAAGGCGACCTCGTCGAACCGGCGTCTGTCCGTGCTCAAGCGCTTTTACCAGCTGGCGCTGCGGCACAAGCATATCGCCGCCGACCCGTGCCTGAAGATGGTGTCGGCCAAGCAGCCGGCGCGCTTCGTGCACACCTTGAGCGAAGCGCAGGTGGAAGCCTTGCTGGCGGCGCCCGACGTGAGCACACCGCTGGGCTTGCGCGAGCGCACGATGCTCGAACTCATGTATGCGAGCGGCTTGCGCGTGTCGGAACTGGTGGACTTGCAATCGGTGGAACTGAGCCTGAACGATGGCGTGCTGCGCATCACGGGCAAGGGCAGCAAGACGCGCCTGGTGCCGTTCGGCGAACAGGCGCGGCTGTGGATCGAGCGCTACCTGAAGGAAGCGCGCGGCGTCATCCTCGACGGTCAGATGGATGACGCGCTGTTCGTCACGCGGCGCGGGGGCGCCATGACGCGGCAAATGTTCTGGGTCATCATCAAGAAACACGCGCTGAACGCGGGCATCACGGCGCCGCTGTCGCCGCATACCTTGCGCCACGCGTTCGCCACGCATCTGCTGAACCATGGCGCGGACTTGCGTGTTGTGCAATTGTTACTGGGGCACTCTGATATTTCCACCACGCAAATTTACACGCATGTGGCCCGCGAACGGCTGAAACTGCTGCATGCGCAGCATCATCCGCGCGGCTAAACATTTGGTGTTTGGTCCAATTACGTCATAATGTGCCCTATGTGCTTATCTGTAACAATAAAAAACTAAAGAGGTAGTAAATGGCCAAGACAAATTTCCAATACGAAAAACGGCAAAAAGAGCTGGAAAAGAAGAAGAAAGCCGAGGAAAAAGCCAGACGCAAGCTGGAAGCGAAGAACAATCCGAAGCCGGCCGACGGTGAAGAGGGTGCCGAGGGTGAAGAGCCTGAAGCGGACGACACCGACGCTCCCGCCCAGCCGCAGTAATTCCCCGTTCCTGACGACCGGTGCGGCATCGCCGCGCCGGTCTCCCCGCGTTTCCCCTTCCTCCGCTACAAGCGCGGCCGCTGGCCGATCGCCAGTTGCAGCTGCGTGCTGGCATTGGCAGCATCGGCGCGCGCCTGCACATAGCCCTGATACGCCTCATCGGCCGAACGCTGCGCCGCCAGCCATTCCAGCAGCGAGGCATTGCCACTGAAGTAGGACAGGCGCATGCCGTCGACCACCTTTTGCGCATCGACCAGCACGCCGTCGCGGTAGCGCGCCAGCCTGTCCTGCGCCGCACGCAGCTGCCGCTGCGCCGTGCGCACCTGCGTTTCCGCTTGCAGTTCCGCCTGGCGCAGGGCCAGCATCGCCTGCGTCACGCCCGCTTCGGCCTGCACCACGTCGCCCTTGTCGCGCCGCGACAGGGGGATCGGAATGGCCAGCGACACGCTCAAGGCGCGCGAGCGCGGCGACCCGTCGATGGGATTGCCGCTGGCGTCAAAACCGTCATGGTAGCCGCGCGCGGCGGCCAGGCCCACCGTCAGCGTGGGGTCGACGGCGCGGTTGGCGCGCACGAGCGCAGCGCCGTCGCGCAGATAGTCCACGGTGGCGCGGGCGATGCGCACATCGCTGCGCGCCTCGAGCGCCTGCGGCACCAGTACCGAGGCATCCCTGTTCTCATACGCGGCGAAGTCGCAGGCCAGCTGCGCGTCCGGAAACAGGCTGTCGAACTGGCGGCCCAAGGGGGGCGACAAATTCAACATGGCGCTGTCCGCCTCGCTGCGCGCCTGTGCCAGGTCGGCCTGGAACTGGTCGCGTTCCACGCGCGACTGCAGCAGCTCGATGCCGCCCACGTCGCCCGCCTTGCGCCGCACGGTATTCGCTTCGACCACCTTCGACAGGGCCGCCATGGTCTGCTCCTTGCGCGCGAGGACCTCGCGCGTGCGGCACGCTTCCGTGAACGCGGCGGCGGCCGTGCCATACAGTTCACTTCTGAAGCCAGCCACCGTCTCCTCGGCCAGCGCGACATGGCTCTGTGCGGATTTTAAGCGCGCCGCGCGCTTGCCGCCCGTCTCGATGGCCATGCTGATGGCGGGATTCCACGTGATGGGACGGTGTTCGACGCTGCGCACGGTCTCGCGCGTGGCGCCCAGGGTAAATTCGGGATCGGGACGCAGGCCGGCGATGCCGATGCCGGCCTTGGCCGAGACGATGTCTTCCTGCTGCGCCTGCAGTTCCAGGCTGTGGCTCTCCACCGCGGACAAATAGGTCTCGAAGGACAACGGGGCGGCGCTGGCGCAGGGGGCGATCAGCCAGGCCGCCAGCATTACATTAAAACGTGTCATGGTTCACTCCTTCGGTATCGATCCGGCGTTGCTGTACATACGCCTCGATCAGGTAATACAGGGCCGGCAACAGCAGCAGGGTCAGTGCCGTCGCCGTCAACAGGCCGCCCACCACGACGGTGGCCAGCGGGCGCTGCACGTCGCTGCCCAGGCCCGTGGCCAGCATGGCCGGTGTCAGGCCCAGGGCGGCCACGGTGGCCGTCATCAGCACGGGGCGCATGCGGTCACGCGCGCCTTCCAGCACGGCGTCGCGCAAGCTGTGGCCTTCGTCCGCGCGCAAGCGGTTGATCTGCGCCAGCATCAGCACGGCATTGAGCACGGCCACGCCGAACAGGGCGATGAAGCCGACGGCGCTCGACACATTCAGGGTCATGCCGCGCAGGTGCAGCGCGGCCAGGCCGCCCAGCATGGCCAGCGGCACGGCCAGCAAGACCAGCGCGGGCTGGCGCAGGTTGCGGAACTGGCCAAACAGCAGCAGGAACATGGCGCCCAGGGTCATCGGCAGGATCAGGGCAAATCGGCTTTGCGCGCGCTGCAGGTTTTCGAACTGGCCGCCCCATTCGACGCTGATGCGCTGGTGCTCGCCCGCCACGGCTTGCGCCACCAGCGGGCGCGCTTCGGCCAGGAAACCGGCCAGGTCGCGTCCGCGGGCATTGAGGCGCACGATGATGTGGCGCCGCCCCATTTCGCGCACGATCACGCTTTCGCCCGAGGTGGTGCTGATGGTGGCCACCTGCGCCAGCGGAATCCTGGCGCCGTTGGCGGCGTTGAGCATCAGGCTGGCGATGGCGTCCGGGCTGGAACGCGTGGCGAGCGGGAAGCGCACGGCGATGTCGTAGCTTTTCTCGCCCACGTACACCTGGCCGATGGGCGCGCCGCCGATGCCGGTGGCAATCAGGTCGGCCACGTCGGCCGCGTTGATGCCGTAGCGGGCCGCCTTTGCCCTGTCGAGTTCCACCTTCAGGTTGGGCAGCGGCGGCTCCACGTCCACCGCCACGTCGGAGGCGCCACGGACTGTTTTCAGCGCCTGCGCCACCCTGCCGGCGATGCCGCGCACTTCGTCGAGGTCGTCGCCGAAGATCTTCACCGTCAGGTCGCTGTGCGCACCCGACAATTTATCCTGCACGCCGTCGATCATCGGCTGCATGAAGGCCACCGTGTAGCCGGGCATGCGTGCGAAGCGCTCGCTCATCTTGGCGATCAGTTGCTGCTTGTTCATGCCCGACTTCCAGCTTTTATACGGATGCAGGCCCACGCTGGCCTCGATGTGCGACGGCGTCCAGTAATCGGTGCCGTCGTCGTTGCGCCCCGTCTGCGTGACGATGGTCGACACTTCCGGAAATTCCAGCGCGGCGCGCCGCAGTTCACTGGCCATCTCGGATGCCTTGTCCAGGGTGATCCCGGGCGGCATCTGCACCTGCAGCCACAGAGAACCCTCATCGAGGTAGGGTAAAAAATCGCGCCCGATGCCGCCGCCCAGGATGGCAAGCGCTGCGAGCGATCCTGCGCACACCATCGCCACCCAGCGCTTCTTGCCCACCATGCGATCGAGGAAGCGGCCATATGCTGCCGCCAGTTGTTCCAGCACGCGGTTATGGAAGGTGCGGCGCGGCTTGCGCAAGGCCAGCCAGGCCAGGCCCGGTATCAGCACCAAGGCCACCACCAACGCACCCACGAGTGCCGCGCCGACCGCATACGCCATCGGCGAGAACAGCTTGTATTCGATGCGCTGGAAGGCGAACAGGGGCAGGTAGGCGGCAATGATGACGGCCATGCCGAACATGATGGGGCGCGCTACCTGCAGGGTCGCCTCGATCGCGTCATGGATGGTGAGCGGCCGCTCCTGTTCGCGCTCGCGACGGCGCAGCATGTTTTCCAGCACCACCACGGAGCCGTCGACGAGGATGCCGAAGTCGATCGCGCCCAAGGACAGCAAATTGGCGGGAATTTTAAAGTGGTGCATGAAGATGAAGGCGATCAGCAGCGCCAGCGGGATCGTCAGCGCGACGATGGCGGCCGCGCGCGGGCTGCCCAGGAACAGCAGCAGCACCAGGGCGACCAGCAGCATGCCTTCGCCCAGGGTGTAGCCCACCGTGTGCAGGGTGGCGTCGATCAGCGAGCTGCGATCCAGGTAGGCGACCACCTTGACGTCTTTCGGCAGCACATTGGCATTCAGGTCATCGACGGCCGCATGGATGCCTGCCAGCGCCTCGGAGGGATTGAAATCCTTCAGCAGCAGAGTGATGCCCTCGATGGTGTCGGGATTGTTGTCCTTGCCGAGGATGCCGCGCCGCTCCACGTTGCCGTAGGCGAGCTTGCCCAGGTCCTTCACCAGCACGGGCACGCCGTCCTTGCTGCTGACGACCACGTTGCCCATGTCGTCCAGCGAATGCAGCAAGCCCACGCCGCGCACCACGTACGATTGCTGGCCGCGGTCGATGACGCTGCCGCCGCCGCTGATGTTGTTGGCGTTGATGGCGTCCTTCACCTGCGCCAGCGAAAAGCCGTAGCTGTCCAGTTTTGCGGGGTCGAGTTCCAGCATGAATTGCGTCGTCAGGCCGCCGAAATTGCTGACGTCGGCCACGCCGCGCACCTGCTGCAGGCGCGGAATCACGGTCCAGAACTGCAGCTCCGACAGTTCGCGCAGGGAGCGCGTTTTCGATTCCAGCGTGTAGCGGTAGATTTCGCCCGTGGGCGAGGTGTAGGGATCGAGCCCCGGCTTGGCCTCGTACGGCAGGTTCACGCTGGCGAGCCGCTCCTGCAGCCGCTCGCGCGTGAAGTAGCCGTCGCTGCCATCTTCGAACACCACGGTGATCAGCGACAGCGCGAACAGGCTGCGCGTGCGCAGCACATGCATGCCGGGCGTGCCCAGCAAGGCGCGCTCGAGCGGTATCGTGATCTGCTGCTCGATTTCCTCGGCGCCCAGGCCCGGCACCTGCGTGACGATCTGCGAGGTGACGTCGGCGATGTCGGGATAGGCTTCGATGGGCAGCTGCTTCCAGCTGTAGATGCCGTACAGGGTCACGCACAACAGTACCAGCCAGACGATGCCGCGCCGCTGGCAGCAGGTGGCGATGAAGCGGTCAATCATTGAGCAGCACTCCTTCCTTGACGACGATGCGTTCGCCCGCCTTCAGGCCGGAGACGATTTCCACCTGGTCGCCCCGGCTGGCGCCCACCTGCACCACGCGCGGTTCGAAACGCAGCGGGCCGCGTTCGACCATCACGCGCGTCACCAGACCGCTTTGCAGCAGCGCCGCCGCAGGCACCACCAGGCCGCGCCGGGTGGCGCCGGCGAAACCGGCGTGGGCGAACATGCCCGGCTTGAAAATGCCGCTGCGGTTGTCGATGGCCACGCGTACCTTGACGGTGCGCGTCTCGCTATCGAGCACGGCGCCCACATAGGCGACCTTGCCCTCAAAATCTTTGCCGGGCCAGGCGTCGAGCGTGATGCGGGCCGCCTGGCCGACGGCCACCTGCGCCAGGTTCCTTTCGGCCACGTTGGCCGACAGCCACACGGTGGAGAGATCCGCCACCGTCATGATGGGCGCGTTGATATCGTTCCAGTAGCCGCCTTGGGCGCCGCTCATCTCGATCACGGTGCCGGTGATGGGCGAGCGCAGGACGTAGTCGCGGCGCGAGCCGCCGGCGCTGGCGCCGTACTGTGCCAGCTTGTCGGCGCTGGCATGCGCATCGCTATTGGCCTGGTCGAAGGCCGCCTGGGCAGCCTCGTAATCCTTGTGCGCGGCGATCTCCGCCTCGAACAGGGTTTTTTGGCGCTGCAGTTCCTGGCGCGCCTGCAGCAGGGCGGATTTCGCCTTGCTGTCGTCCGCGTGCGCGGCGCTCAGCTCCGCCGAATCGAGGGTGAACAGGGCATCGCCGGCCTTCACGCTGTCGCCCAGAGCGCGCTGCAAGCGCGTGATGCGCCCGGCCAGGGGCGGCGTGATTTTCACCAGTTTTTCCGGCATGGCTACGATGCTGCCCGGCGCCTCCGTCTGCGTGGCGATCTCCTGTTCCTGCACGGGCGCGATCTGCAGGCGCCGGCGCAGCGGCGACATCCTGTCGACGGCGATGCTGCCGTCGTCCAGATGCATCGATTGGACGGGCGGCGTGGCTGCCGCCGTCGGTTTGGCGCAGCCGGCCAGGGCCGAGCAGGCGAGAGCGAGGGCGCAGCTGGCGCCCAGGGCGTTGCGGGTGGTCGTGTTCATCCCGTGTTTCCTTGTTATTGATGGTGATGGGGCATGCGTGGATGCCGTGCCCAGGCGGGCGGTCAGAGGGGAGCGCGGGCAGCGGTATGACAGCGCCGGAAAAGCATAGCAATGTGCTCCTGAAGAAGCGCCCAAGAACGCCTGAATCATTCTTCAGGTTCGGTGTGCGCATGGTGCGGCGCGGTAAAATGCCAGCATGGAAAACAAGGCGCGACGCGAAAGGCAGGCATGAGAATCCTCCTGGTGGAAGACGACCGCAAGGCGGCGCGCCTGCTGGCGCGTGGCTTGCAGGAAGAAGGTTTTGTCGTCGACGTGGCGCACAGCGCGGAAGAGGGCGAGGACGAAAGCTACGCCGTCGACTACGACGTGATCGTGCTGGACTGGATGTTGCCGGGCAAGCAAGGCATCGATTTTTGCCGCGACTTGCGCGCGCGCGGCATCCAGACGCCCGTGCTGATGCTCACGGCGCGCGACGCCACGGTCGACCGGGTGGCGGGCCTGAACACGGGCGCCGACGATTACCTGACCAAACCGTTCGAATTCGAGGAGCTGCTGGCGCGCATCCGCGCCTTGCTGCGCCGCTCCGACATCAGCCGTCCGCTGGTGCTGGCGCTGGCCGACCTGACGCTCGATCCCGTCAGCCACCAGGCGACGCGCGCCGGCGCGCCGCTGGTGCTGACCCCCAAGGAATACGCGATTCTATTGATCCTGCTGCGCCAGGCGGGCGAAGTGGTCAGCCGCGCGCGCCTGGCCGAGCAGATCTGGCAGGCGGACCTGATCGGCATCGACAATCTGATCGACGTCCACGTGCGCAATTTGCGGGGAAAAGTGGATGCACCTGGCCTGCCGCCGTTGATCCACACGGTGCGCGGACGCGGCTTCCGCCTGGCGGAAAACCATGATGGCTAGCTTTCGCAAGCGATTGCTGCTGGTGCACCTGGCCGTCATCCTCGCCATCGTCGCCTGCACGGCGCTGGCCGGCTACTGGGGCTTGTCGCGCGCCGTGCATGGCCAGCTCGATGCGGCCCTGCTGGCGCTGGCGGAGACGGAAATGGCCATGCTGCCGGCCGCGCCGCGCCAGCCCGTGCAGGTGCACGAGGTGGCGCCGGGCCTGGCGCCACCGTCGTTGACGCGGCTGGACCGCCTGGTGCAGATCATCGATGGCGAGGGGCGCGTGCTGGCGCGCAGCCGCAACCTGGAGGCGGCGCAGCTGCCGGCGCCGGCAGCCCTGCTGGCGCGCCTGGCGGCCGGCGAGACCGTCTTCGAGACCCTGCCCAAGTTCGGCGAGGAGCCGCTGCGCATGGTCTCGATTCCCGTGCCATCGTCCGGTTCGCGCCTGGCGGTGCAGGTGGCCGGTTCGCTCGACGACACGAATCACGTGCTGGCCGCGGCCACCGTGCTGTTTGGCGCCATGGCGTTGGCCTTGCTGGCGGCCGTGGGGCTGGCCGGCGAAATGCTCACGCGCCGCGTGCTGGGCGCCATCGACGACGTGGTGGACCAGGCGCATTCGATCGGCGAGGCCAGCCTGCACCAGCGCCTGCCCCATCCCGGCACGCAGGATGAAATCGGCCGCCTGGTCGATACCCTGAACGCCATGCTGGACCGCCTGGAACACGGCTACGATGCGCAGCGCCGCTTCACGGCCGACGCCTCGCATGAATTGCGCTCGCCCCTGTCGCGCCTGCGCACGGAAATCGAAATCACCCTGCGCCGTCCGCGCGAAGCGCCCGAGTATGTCGATGCGCTGGCGTCCTGCCTCGATGAAGTGCAGCGCCTGACGACCCTGGTGGAAGAATTGCTGATGCTCACGCGCCTGGACGTGGGGCAGGAGCGCAATGCCGTGGAAACCATCGCGCTCAACCCGCTCGTGCGGGCGGCCGCGCAGCGGCTGGAAAAGACGGCGGCGCAGCGCGGCATCCGCATCGTCTTCGATGACAGCGTGGCCGTGCAGGCCAGGGTGGCGGCCGGCCCCGTGGACCTGGTGCTGGCCAATCTGCTCGATAACGCCGTGAAGTTTTCGCCGCCCGGAAGCAGCATCACCGTGCACGTGGCGCGCGAGGGCGAACATGCCCTGGTCGGCGTGGCGGACGCGGGGCCGGGCATCGGCGTGGAAGACTTGCCGCATCTGTTCGAGCGTTTTTACCGGGGCGCCCAGGCGCGCGCGGGCGAGGCGCCCGGTTTCGGCCTGGGCCTGGCCCTGTCGCAGGCCATCGTGCACGCGTATGGCGGGCGCATCGAGGCATGCAACCGCCCGCAAGGCGGCGCGCTGTTCACCATGCGCCTGCCGGCCTCAGAGTGAAGGGGCGACGCCTTCCCAGCGCACCTGCCGCACTTGCGGCCAGGCGCCAGCGCGGTTGACGAAGCGCACCAGCACGGCGCGCTGCACGGCCTGGCACAGCACCGTGGCGATCAGCCGCACCACTTGCCTAGCCGCGTCCCAGCTGCGCAGCATCTGCGACGGCGCCAGGCCCGCGCCTTGCAGTTCGGCCAGCAGCAGGCGCACCACGTGGTCGGCTTGCGCCGCCGGGCAGGTGACGGTCAGGCGGTAGGTGGCCACGACGGGGCCGCGCCGGGCAAACCAATGGAAGAATTTTTTCATCATCATACTCCCCGTTCGGCGACAAATTCCGCGTTGTTCACGAGCGCCCAGCGCACGGCCGAAACGCTGCCTTCCAGGCTGACCTGGCTGACGATCTGCTCCAGCAATCCCAGGCTGGACAAGGGCGTGAGCAGGTCGGCCCGCACTTCGATGCGCCCGGCGTGCGCCGCATCCTCGCTGTGCAAGGATTGCAGCATCAGGGCCGGCATGCCGCTGATCAGGCGCAGCATCAGCTTGCGCACCTGGACTTCCTGCTCCGCCTCGCACACGGCCGTCACGCGGTAGATGCTTTCCGTCTCGATGCCCGCTTCGCTGCCGTGGGCGTTGATGCGTTGCGCCAGGTGGCGCAGCACCAGGTTGGCGATCAGCACGAAGCCTGTGCCGATGGCCGCTTCCAGCGCAAACCCCAGGCCGCACAGGATGCCGATGGCGGCCGAGCACCACAGGGTGGCGGCCGTGTTCAGGCCGCGCACCGTCATGCCTTCTCGCATGATGACGCCGGCACCGAGAAAACCGATGCCCGACACCACCTGCGCGGCGATGCGCATATGGCCAGAGGCATCGCCTTCGAGCACGGAAACCATCACGAACAGCGAGGCGCCGACGGACACCAGCGCATTCGTGCGCAGGCCCGCCATGCGCTGGCGCAGCTGGCGTTCGGCGCCGATCATGGCGCCCAGGGTCAATGCTGCGGCAACGCGCAGCGCAAAATCAAATACCACCATCAGTTTCTCCCGGCTGGGGAGGAACAGGCGAGTGCAAGGGCGAAGACAATCCGCCCGCAAGGGGGCAGCAGACGATCACGGTGGAACGATGAGGGGGAAGTGGCGGCGAGAGAGTACTGCCGCTGGTAAAACCGCACCTTGCCGAGGGCAGGGCGGGCGGAATGCGCGCGTCTTGCCTAAGGCCGATCGCCGATGGTCAATCGACTACTGTCACTGGAACAAGCACCCACGAGTCACTCCATATCATTGATAACGGGGACAGTCTAGCCAGTGGGGCCGCTTTGGTCAACTGAAGCTCTCTTCAGGAAGCCGCCGCGTCGTCCCCGCCAATGCGGGGACGGTGAAGGCGACCGGTCAATCAGTGGGCGTGTGCTTTGCCGTCGTCGGTGGATTCGGCATGCGCATGCTCGCCGCCGCCGAAGAAACGCGCGGCGCGCTTGCCCAGGCTGTCGAGGTAGGTGTAGGCGACGGGCACCACCACCAGGGTGAGCAAGGTCGAGGTGATCACGCCGCCGATGACGGCGCGGCCCATCGGCGCCTGCGATTCTCCGCCGTCGCCCATGCCGATGGCCATCGGCAGCATACCGAAGACCATCGCCAGGGTCGTCATCAGGATGGGGCGCAAGCGTACTTGCCCCGCTTCCATCAGCGCCTCGAACTGCCCCAGGCCTTCGCGCTGGCGCTGGTTGGTGAAGTCGACCAGCAGGATCGCATTCTTGGTGACCAGGCCCATGAGCATGATGAAGCCGATCACGGAGAAGATGTTCAGGGTACTGCCCGTGATCAGGAGGGCCAGCAGCACGCCGATCAGGGACAGCGGCAGCGACACCATGATGGCGATCGGCTGCAGGAAGCTGCCGAACTGCGATGCCAGCACCAGGTAGATGAAGATCACGGCGATCCCCAGCGCCATCATCGCGCCGCCCATGGTTTCGGCCATCTGCTGCGCATTGCCGGCCACGTCGAAGCGCACACCCGGCGGCAGGTCGATGGACTTGATGGCCTTTTGTACGTCGGCGTCGACGTCGCCGGCAGGGCGGCCCTGCACGCCCGCATAGATGGCGACCCGGCGCTGCAAGGCCTGGCGTTTGAGCACCTGCGGGCTCGATGACGGCACGAAGTCGACCACCTGGCGCAGCGGAATCATGACGGGCTTGCCGTTTGCGTCAAGCTTGCTGGACGCCAGCGACAGGTCGGCCAGGTCGGCCACTTTCTGACGGCCCGATTTCGGCAGCTGCACGTTGACGTCGTAGTTTTGCCCGTCGCTGGCTAACCAGTGGCTGACCGTGTCGCCCGCCACGAACGGCCGCAGGGCATTGCCGATCTGCTGCACCGACAGTCCCAGGTCGCTGGCCAGTTCGTTGTTGATCTTCACCGTGGTCGACGGATTGGCGCCTTCCTGGCTGTATTCCATGTCGGCCAGGCCCTTGATGTTGCGCATCTTGTCCATCAGGGTGTGCGCCACGGCATCGAGCTTGCCTTCGTCGGTACCGAGGATGGCGATGAAGATGGGGCGCTGGCCGACGGACAGGGTGATGCCGGCAATCGGCGCCAGGCGTTCGCGGATCAGCTTTTCCAGTTCCTGCTGCGAGCGGCGCTTGTGCGTCTTGATGTCCGTCAGTTTCAGGTTCACGTCGGCCGCATTGCGTCCATCCTGGGTGCCCACGTTGGCCACCAGGCTGTCGATCTCGGGAAATTCCTTCAGCGCCGTTTCGATCTGGCGCACCTTGGAATCCGTGTATTCGAGGCTGGAGCCGACGGGCGTCTTGAAGCGCAGGTTGACCCAGCCCTGGTCCGTTTCCGGGAACATCTCGCCGCCGATCATCGGCACGAGCATCAGGCTGCCCGCGAACAGGGCCACGGCCGTGGCCAGCGTGGTCTTGCGCCAGCGCAAGGCGACAGCCAGCACCTTGCCGTACCATACGTGCAGGCGGTCGATGCCCGTCTCGATCCAGGCCATGAAGCGGCCCAGCCACGGCGCGTACTTGAAGCGGTCCTTGACGGGATCGCGCCAGACGGACGACAGCATGGGGTCGAGCGTGAAGCTGACGAACAGCGATACCAGCACGGCGACGGCCACGGTGATGCCGAACTGCAGGAAGAAGCGGCCGATGATGCCGTCCATGAAGGCGACGGGCACGAACACGGCGACGATGGCGAACGTGGTGGCCATCACGGCCAGACCGATTTCATTGGTGCCGTCGTTGGCCGCCTTGTAGTGGTTCTTGCCCATGCCCAGGTGGCGCACGATGTTTTCGCGCACCACGATGGCGTCGTCGATCAACAGGCCGATGCACAGCGACAGCGCCATCAGGGTCAAAAAGTTCAGGGTGAAGCCGAAGGCCTTCATGGCGATGAAGCTGGCCAGCACGGAGATCGGCAAGGTCAAGCCCGTGATGATGGTCGAGCGCCACGAGTGCAGGAACAGGAAGACGATCACCATGGTCAGCACGGCGCCTTCGATGATGGTGCGCTTGACGTTATTGAGCTGGCTTTGCACGCGTTCCGACTCGTCATCGAGCACGCGCAGGGTGATATCGGGCGGCAGCGTTTTTTGCAGGTCGGCCGCCACTTTCAGGATGCCGGTGCCCACTTCGACCACGTTGGCGTCCTGCACCTTGGTGATTTCCATGGTCACGGCTTGCTGGCCGTTCATGCGCGAAATCGACAGTTCTTCCTGCTCGCCGTCGACGACGGTGGCCACCTGGTCCAGGTAGACGGGGCCGACGGCGCGGCGCGCGACGATGATCTTGCCGAATTCGCGCGCATCCTTGATCTTGCCTTCCACGCGCACCAGCTGTTCGGCCGCGCCATGGCTGATGGAGCCGGCCGGCAGATTGGTATTCGTCGCCTGGATGGCGCGGATGACTTCATCGACGCCGATGCCCTGGGCATTGAGTTCGATCGGTTTCATGCTGATGAGGATCTGGCGCGCGCGCAGGCCGCGCAGCTTGACTTGCCCCACGCCGGCCACGCCCTGAAAACGCTTGCTGATGATCTGTTCCGTCATGGTCGACAGCGAGCGCAGGTCATGCCCCGTCGAGGTCAGCACGATGGTGGCGATGGGGCGCTCGTTGTCGCCCTCGGCACGGGCGATGAACGGGTCCTTGGCTTCCTTCGGGAAGCGCGGACGGACCAGCGCCACCTTGTCGCGCAAGTCCTGCATGGCCTTGTCCATGTTGGTCGACAGCTCGAATTCCAGGTAGACGCCGGCGCGTCCTTCCCACGAGTTGGCGCGGATGGTCTTGATGCCGCTGACGGTATTGACGGCGTCCTCGATGGGGCGCGTGATGTCGTTTTCCACGGCTTCGGGCGAGGCGCCCGGGTAGTTCACTTCGATGGCGGCGAACGGAAATTGCACGCTGGGCATGCTCTCCACGCCCAGGCCCCGGTAGGAGAAGATGCCCAGCACCACCAGCGCCACCATGACCATGGTGGCGAAGACGGGGTTTTGAATACTGACTTTGGTCATCCACATGGCTTAATCCTTCCGTGCCAGCACGGCCGCCGGCGCGGCGGGTGTCGCTGATTGCGTGGCGAAGGTCACGCCGTGGCCCGGTTTTACGCCATCGAGTCTGGCGATGATGACTTTCGCGCCCGGCACCAGGCCCGATTTGACTTCCGCATAGCCTTCATCCTCGTTGCGCAAGCCCAGGGTGACGGGCTGGGCGACGACCTTGTTGCCCACCAGCGCATACACGACGGGGCCCTGCTTTTCGTTGCGCACGGCCGTCAGCGGCACCAGCGGCGCGACGATTGATCGCTCGGTGACGATGCTGCCCTTGGCGAACATGCCGCCGCGCAGCGCGCCATCGCCATTGTCGACGGCGATGTAGACGAGCATGGCGCGCGAGCCGCTCTCGGTGGTGGGATTGATGCGCGTGACCTTGCCGGCAAAGTCGCGCGCGCCGAAGCCGTCGACCTTGAAGCGCACTTCCTGGCCCAGCTTGATGCGGGGAATCTCTGCGCTGGGCACGGGCGCTTCCAGGGTCAGCTGCGCCAGGTTGACGATGGTGTAGACGGGCATGTCGGGCGAGACTTTTTCGCCCGCCTGCAGGTGGCGCTTGCTGACGATGCCGGCCATCGGCGCGCGGATCACCGTGTCGGCCAGCGCGATGCGGGCGATGTCGACCATGGCGGCGGCGGACTTGACGCTGGCGCGCGCCAGGTCGACGGAATTCTGTGTCGTGTCGTAGGCCGTTTGCGAAATGTATTTTTGCTTGAGCAGCGCCTGGCTGTTCGCCTCGTTCTTGGCCGCCATGGACAGGCGCGCCTGCGCTTCGTCGAGCATGGCTTGCTGCTGCGTCAGGCGGGCGCGCTGGTCTGCCGCGTCGAGGCGCACGAGGATTTGTCCGTTGGCCACTTGCTGGCCTTCCTGCAAGGTCGTCTCCTGGATCACGCCGGAAACCTTGGCCTTGATGGTGGCCTGGGTCACGGGCGCCAAGGAGCCGGACAAGGGCAGGCTGATTGCCAGCGCGCGCGCATCGATGGCGGCCACGTCGCCCTGCGCCAGTTCATGCACGGGGGATTTTGCCTGCTGCTTCTTCTTGCTGGCTTGCTGTTCGGCAGCCTTGGCGGCTTGTTGCTTCGACTGCATCACCGTCCAGCCGCCGCCGGCCAGGCCCAGCACGACGAGGATCAAGAGGGGCATGCGCCAGCGCCGGCGGCGCGTGGCGGCAAGAGGGGAGGCGGGGGGCAGGGTCTCGTTTTTCATAGGTTTTTTCAGGAGCGGCGCAGGGTTTCGGCGCCAGGTCTCGGTGCGGCCGGCCTGCGGCGGGCCGGGGGGAATTCGGGTAGCGCATCACCGTGGCGGCCGCAGACAGCACGCCTGCCGCTGCGGCCGTTCACGGCGATGCGCATGTTGCCACTTTAGGAAGATTCAAGTCCGGCCGCCATCGCCGTGCGACAGATTGCACAAAATCGGGGCTGGAATGCAGAAAACGGCGACTGAAGACCGATACGGCATGCGACGATGCTTGAGCATCCTCAATGAGCCGATTCGCCGGCGCGCAAGAATGGCAGTGATGGTTGCGCCACCGGACGGGCCGCTCGGTCGCCGGTTGCGGTGTGGCCGCGCCACGGGGGGCCTGATGTCAGACCGGATTGCCGCAGCCGCCCCGTCGCCGGGCCGTTTGCTTGCCGCCGCGCCGGATGCAGGACCGGCCGCCAGGGCGCTCGACTTGCTGTCCATCATCGTCGCTGCCGTCGAACAGGCGCCTGGCCTGGCCGTGCGCGGCATCGACCGCGACGGCATCGTGCGCTACTGGAGCTTTGGCGCGGCGCGCCTGTATGGCGTGCCGGCCGAACTGGCCCTGGGCCAGGCCTGGGCCGGCGTGGCCGCCGCCTTGCCGCAAGGCCAGGGCGGGTTCGACGACGGCCACGCGGAACTGGCGGCCGTGTGGGACAGCGGCAAGGCGCGCGGCATGCGCCTGTGGAAGCTCGATGCCGACGGCGCCGCGCCGCGCTGCATCTGTTCCACCGTGTTTCCTGTCATGCAGTCCGGCAGCGTGCGGCAAGTGGTCTGCATCGATGTCGACATCACGGCCAGCGGCCAGGATGGCGCGGCGCAGGGCGCCTTGTTGCTGATGGGCGACAATTTCCGCCAGTTGTACGACAAGTCCGCCGACGCCATCGTGCTGCTGCGCGACGAGCATATCGCCGAGGCGAATCCGGCCGCCATTGCCCTGTTTCAATGCGAAGACCGGCCACGGCTGCTGGGGCGCCGCCTCAGCGATTTTTCACCGTTGCGCCAGCCCGATGGCCAATTGTCCTCGTTGCGCGGCACGCAGATGGCGGCGCAGGCGCACGCGGACGGCAATTGTCGCTATGACTGGCGCTATCAGACGTGCCTGGGGGAACTGTTCTGGGGCGAAGTGCTGCTCACCTCCGTCACGCTCGACCACACCTATCTGTTTTACGCCGTGATCCGCGATATTTCTTCCCGTAAATTGGCCGAGCAGGCGTGGCACCTGTCGGCGCAGGTGGTGGAGCACGCACGCGAGGCCATCGTCGTGCTGGACCCGCAGCAGCGCGTCGTCAGCATGAATCCCGCGTACAGCGAGATCAGCGGCTACAGCCTGGACGACATGCTGGGCAAGCACTTCATCCTGCACGGCATGGAGCCGGACACGCCGGCATTTTTCGAGCCCGTGTGGGATGAAGTCGATGCGAATGGCTATTGGCAAGGCGATATCGTGGGCCAGCGCAAGGCGGGCGGGCGTTATCCGGCCTGGCTGTCGCTGACGGCCATCCGCGACCCGCAGGGGCAATTGAGCAATTACCTGGCCATCCTCAGCGATATCAGCGAGCGCAAGAAGAACGAGGAGCACACGCGCCACCTGGCCGAGCACGATTTCCTCACCGACTTGCCGAACCGGGTGCTGCTGCTGGACCGGCTGTCGCTGGCGCTGGCGGCGGCGCGGCGCAAGCTGAGCATGCTGGCCATTCTGTACCTGGATCTCGATCACTTCAAGCACATCAATGACAGCATGGGCCACCACGTGGGCGACTTGCTGCTCAAGGAGGTGGCGCGGCGCCTCGTGCGCTGCGTGCGCGGCGTCGACACGGTCAGCCGGCATGGGGGCGACGAGTTCGTCATCATCCTGGCCGAGGTGGGCGGCATCGACCAGGCGGCCCATGTGGCGGCCAGCCTGCTGCATGCCGTCACGCAGGTGTACCAGCTGGGCGGCTATGAGCTGCAGGTGTCGGCGTCGATCGGCGTGGCCATCTTTCCCAGCGATGGAGACAATATTGAGAGCCTCGTGCACAACGCCGACATCGCCATGTACCACGCCAAGGAAAGCGGGCGCAACAATTTCCAGTTTTTCAATGCCGAAATGAATGCGCAAATCGTCGAGCGGGCCAGCCTGGAGCACGGCTTGCGCGAAGCGCTGGGGCGCGATGAATTCGTGCTCGAGTTCCAGCCCGCGCTGGACGTTGCCAGCGGGCAAATCGTCGGCGCCGAAGCCTTGTTGCGCTGGCGCCACCCGCAACTGGGCGTGCTGCCGCCCGAGCGCTTCATCGCCGTGGCCGAGGAGTGCGGCTTGATGGTGTCGATTGGCAACTGGGTACTGCGCCACGCCTGCCTGCGCGCACGCGCCTGGCACGATGCGGGCCATGCCTGGAGGGTGGCCGTGAACCTGTCGCCGGCGCAATGCCAGCACAATAATTTATTGCTCAGCGTGCAAGAGGCGCTGGCCATGTCGGGCTTGCCCGCCGGCTGCCTGGAACTGGAAGTGACGGAGTCCTTGCTGATGAAGGGCGGCGCGCGCCTGGCCGGCGTGCTGGCGCAGCTGCGCGCGCTGGGCGCCAGGCTGGCCATCGACGACTTCGGCACCGGCTATTCGCGCCTGGCCAATCTGCGCCATTACCCGGTGGATAAACTCAAGATCGACCCATCCTTCCTGCCCGCCGCGGCGGACGACGCGGCAGGCGAGTCCGACACGGCCGTCGCCGCCACCATCATCGCCATGGCGCGCGAGCTGCAATTGACGGTGATCGCGGAAGGCGTGGAAACGGCGCAGCAGCTCGCGTATCTGCGGGCGCAGGGCTGCCAGCAATACCAGGGGCGCTTTGCCAGCGCGCAAGTGGCGGGCAGTGTGCTGGCGAAGTTATTGAATTAGTTAATGTTTCCCAGCAGCTTGATGCGCATCAAGACCTGGCCATGGTCGGAGGCATGCGGCAGGCCCAGCAGCAAATGGTCGTTCAGGTAGTTCACATCGAGCACGGCGCCGATGGCGCGCGGCGAGGCGGCGTGGAAATGCTCGGACACGAGGATGTGGTCGATCGTCATGTAGGCGCTGTCGTGGATATTCGTGTAGCCCGCGTGGCGCGCCGCATCCTGGCGCAGGGCGATGGCGTTGGCGTCGTACAGGCGCGCGCGCATTTCCATGCCCGGTTCGCACGGCGCGCCCGCGCCCATGACGATGGACGTGGTGACGGCATTGGCGATGTCGTTGAAGTCGCCCAGCACGATGCGGGGACGGCCGCTGTGACCCAGTTCGCTTGCCAGCACGCGCAGGGCCACCGCTTCCGCGCCGCGCCGCTGCAGCGAGCGCAGGTTGGCCAGCGCGTAGGCGATGGCGTCGTTGCCGTCGCCATGGCGGTAGTCGGGCCGGCGCGATTTCAGATGCACGACGACCACGTCGGTGAGTTGTCCTCCCGGCAAGAGCAGCTGCACGTGCAGCGGTGCGCGGGCGAAGCGGCAGGCATTGTCGTCGGCGGACGCGGTCACGCCGGCCGGAAAATCCGTCCAGGCAACACCGGCGCCCGCCAGCGGCAAACGCGACACGAGCGCCACCGTGGGCAGCATGCGTCCGGCAATATCCGTCGCATCGTAGCCGGCCAGGGTGGCTTCGCGGTAATGGCGCGTGCGCGACAGCACGTCGCGCAGGGCCGCTTGCGAGAAAATTTCCTGGAAGGCGATCACGTCCGCGTCGAGCAGGTCGATCTGCCGCGCCGTCCATTCCGCCTTGGCTGCGTATTGCGCGGGGCTCAACGGTTCCAGGTTGTCATACAATTTTGCCCCGGCGGGGGCCAGGTTGCAGACATTGAAGGTGGCAAAGCGGATTTCTTGCTGCATAATTAGGACTCCTCACTGAACGATCAGCGTATCACGCATGGCTAAAAAAGAGCATATTTCCGAAACCCAGGCGACGCAGCTGCTGCGCAAGCATCAAGTTTCCTTCGAAGAACACCCGTATCCGTATGAAGAACACGGCGGCACCAGCGTCTCGGCGCGCGAGCTGGGGGTGCCGGAACATGCGGTGATCAAGACCCTGGTGATGCAGGACGAGGCGGCCAAGCCGCTGATCGTGCTCATGCATGGCGATTGCAAGGTATCGACCAAGAACCTGGCGCGCGGCATCGGCTGCAAATCCGTCGAGCCGTGCAAGCCCGAAGTGGCGCAGCGCCATTCCGGCTACATGATCGGCGGCACGTCGCCGTTCGGCACGAAGAAGGCCATGCCCGTCTACGTGGAAGCGTCGATCCTGGAATTGCCGCGCATCTACATCAATGGCGGACGGCGCGGTTTCCTCGTCTCGCTGGCGCCGCAGGTCTTGCTCGACTTGCTCAAGGCCAAGCCGGTGCAGTGCGCGCTGCAGGATTAAGAAAACCAGACGCCACCCTGTCCGTAGGCTGGACGCTGGTGTATATTCTGCTGCGCCAGCCCCGATGCTGGTGCAATAAACACAATAAAGGGAAGAAATGAATCCAGTAATCACAACCGTGGCAATGACAGTGGCCGCTTACTTGCTCGGCTCGATATCGTTTGCCGTGGTGATGAGCAAGGTCTACGGCATTGCCGATCCGCGCACCTATGGCTCGAAGAATCCGGGCGCCACCAACGTGCTGCGCAGCGGCAACAAGGGCGCTGCCATCATGACCCTGCTGGGCGATGGCGCCAAGGGCTGGCTGGCCGTGTTCCTGGCCGACCATTTTGCCAGCGCGCTGGGCGTGGGCGACACGGCCGTGGCCCTGGTCGCCATCGCCGTCTTCCTCGGCCATCTGTGGCCCGTGTTTTTCCGCTTTGTCGGCGGCAAGGGCGTGGCCACGGCCCTCGGTGTGTTGCTGGGCATCAATCCCTGGCTGGGCCTGGCGACCCTGGCCACCTGGCTGATCATTGCCTATGCGTTCCGCTATTCCTCGCTGGCAGCCCTGGTGGCGGCCCTGTTCGCCCCGTTTTACTATGGCTTGCTGTTCGGCGTCGACCCCATCTTGCTGGCCGTCATCGTCATGAGCGTGCTGCTGGCCTATCGCCACAGCCAGAATATCGCGAACTTGCTCTCTGGCAAGGAAAGCAAGATCGGCGGCAAGAAGGATGGGGCCAAGGCGCCCGCGAAGAAGAAGTAAGCGCTTGATTTCCCGCGGCCCGCACGCATATGCTGTGCTTGCGGCGCCGCGCGGTGCGGCCGCCACCGACCCGCGCAAAGGCTGCCCACCATGACTGTCTCCACCTCCTCCGCCTCCCCCGTTCCCCTCCGTATCGATTTCGTTTCCGACGTTTCCTGCCCCTGGTGCGTGATCGGCCTGAAATCGCTGGAGCAGGCGCTGGACAAGCTGGACGGCACCGTCCAGGCCGAGATCCACTTCCAGCCCTTCGAGCTGAACGCGAACATGCCGCCCGAAGGCGAGGATATCGGCGAACACATCGCCCGCAAATACGGCTCCACGCCGGAACAGATGGCGCAGTCGCGCGAAGCGATCCGCGCGCGCGGCGAGCAGCTGGGCTTTACGTTTGCCATGGACAAGCGCGGCCGCATCTACAACACGTTTGATGCGCACCGGCTGCTGCACTGGGCCGCTCTGGAGGGGCGCCAGAAGGAACTCAAGATGGCGCTGTTCGATGCCTACTTCACGCAAGGCCAGAATCCGTCCTCGCACGAGGTGCTGCTGAAAGTCGCGGGCGACGTGGGCCTCGATACCGCGAAAGCGGCCGAGGTGCTGGCCTCCGATGCGTATGCGGACGAGGTGCGCGCGCAGGAGCGCTTCTACCAGCAGAACGGCATCAATTCCGTGCCAGCCGTCATCATCAACGAGCGTCACCTGATTTCCGGCGGCCAGCCGCCCGAAGTGTTTGAGCAAGCCTTGCGCCAGATCATCAGCGGCGCTTAAGCCAGGCGCCAACGGCGCGCGCCATGGCGGACTTTTTGCGCTACACTCGGCGCAGAAGGAGGATAGTCAAATGCCAACAGCCAGCTGGAATGGCGCCGTCATCGCGCAAGCCACCGATGCGCAGGTGCAAGTCGTTGAAAACAATGTATATTTTCCTTTGTCGGCGGTGACGCAGGCCTATCTGCGTCCCAGCAGCCACACCAGCATTTGCCCATGGAAGGGCACGGCCAGCTATTACGACCTCGTCGTCGATGGCCAGACGAATGCCAACGCGGCCTGGTTTTACCCCCAGCCCAAGGATGCCGCCAAGCAAATTGCCGGCCACGTCGCCTTCTGGCGCGGCGTCAGCGTCGAGCGCTGACCCGACTCCCCGATTTCCCCACCATTCCCACAGAAAGCAGACGATGGATCTACGCCTCGCCGTGTATCAGCTCGCCTCGACCCATGCGCTCGATGCCCAACAAACCCGGCAGTTGCAGGAAGTGGCCGGCTTCCAGCGCGAACCGGCGCGCCTGGCCTACTGGCTGCCGCGCGGCGTGGCCGTGCTGGGCGCCGCGCTGCTGGGCATGGGTCTGATTTTCTGGGTCGCCGCCAACTGGGAAGACCTGGGCCGCGTGGGCCGCTTTGCCCTGCTGCAAGGCATGCTGGCCGCCGCCTGCGTGGGTGCGTTTGCCGTGCCCAAGGCGAGAGTCCCCTTGCTGCTGCTGGCCTTGCTGACCATCGGCGGCCTGTTCGCATATTTCGGCCAGACCTACCAGACGGGCGCCGATCCCTGGCAATTGTTCGCCCTGTGGGCCGTGCTGGCCTTGCCCCTGTGTTTAGTCGCGCGCAGCGACGTGCTGTGGACGCCATGGATGCTGATCTTTTCGACGGCCGTCCCCCTGTGGATGCAGGCGCATGCGCACCACAGCTGGCGCATCGATTCAAGCGATCTGTCCATCTTCGTCGGCGGCTGGCTGGCCGTGCTGGCCGCGTGTGCGTTCGTGTCGCCTTTGCTGGCGCGCTGGACGGGAGCGGGCAGCTGGTCCTTGCGCCTGGGCCTGGTGCTGGCCACCATCCTCATCACGGGCACGGCTGTCAGCGCCCTGTTCGGCAGCGAGGTCGGGTCGCCGTACTGGGCGGGGCTGGTCTTGCTGGCTGTCGCCGCTACGGTGCTGGCCACGAGTCAGTTCTTTGACGTGTTCGGCCTGAGCGCCGTGGCGCTGGGCCTGAATACCCTGCTGGTGGGGGGCTTGATGTATTTGCTGTTCAACGGTGGCGGCGGCAGTGAGGTGGGCAAGCTGATCATGCTGGGATTGGTCGCCGCCGTGCTGCTGGCGCTGACCGTGCAAGGCATTTTGTGGCGTACGCGCCAGGAGGCGGCATGAGCAATATCAATAGCCAACGAGCCGATGCGCTCGCCACCCTGATCGACGACGCCACGCGCGCCGGCCTGCTGCCGCCCGACGCCGCCCGTCCCGTGCAGGATGTCCGGCCGTGGCCGCTGGTGCTGATGACTGCCTTCGGCGCCTGGCTGGCCGCCATTCCCCTGATGATTGCGCTGGGCGTGGGCCTGGAAAGCGTCGTGCGCCACGGCCCCGGCGCGTATGTCGTGGCCGCCATCGTGCTGGTGGCGGCCGTGCTGCTGATCCGCACGCGCGGCGTGGCGCTGTTTCTCGAACAGCTGGCCGTGCCCTGCCTGCTGGTGGGCGGCGGTTTGCTCGGCTACGCCTTGTACCGCGACTATTCCACGCAGACGGCGTCGCTGCTGCTGTGCCTGGCAACCCTGGTGGTGGCTGCCGCCTTGCCGCGCGACTGGCTGCGCGTGCTGCTGGGGCTGGTCGCCTGCGGCTTGCTGGGGCTGGGCATCATCGACAGCACGCGCGACTGGATTTTCGACAACGATCCGACGCAACTGTATCTGGCCTGGATGCTGGCCCTGGCTTGCTGGCTTGGCGTCCACTGGCTGCAAAAGCAGGCCTTCAACGATGGCCGCGGCGCACCCGTCGCCGCCTTCCTGGAATCGCTGTCGACGGGGTGGGTCCTGGCCATCTTGCTGGGGCTGGTCTTCTGGTCCGGCATGACCTTCATGCTGGGCGGTGCCCTGGGCGGCGGCTTCACGGGCGACGTGGCGCGCGAAGTGGCCCGGCACCAGGCCGGCGCCTGGTATGCGCAAGCATTGAATGGCGTCTCGCTCGTGCTGGCCACGGCGGGGGCTGCCTGGACGGGATGGCGCTGGCCGGCGCTGCGCCAGCTGCCTGCCATCGGCGTGGCGCTGGTGCTGGTCGTGCTGGCGTGGTTCATGCCGGCGCTGGGGCCCGTGCTGCTGATCCTCGCGTATTGCGTGACGAGCGGGCGCTCGCGCGTGGCCGTGGCGGCCGCGCTGGCGGCGGCGTGGATCATCGGCAGCTTTTATTACCAGCTGGCCTGGCCGCTGGCCAGCAAGGCGGCGCTGCTGGCCGTGGCCGGCGCGCTGCTGTGCGCCCTGTCGTGGCTGGCCATGCGCGGCGCCGTGCTGCACCTGGTGGAAAGCAAACCGGCGGGCGTGGTTGCGCAAGGCCGCCATGTCCGCCTGGGCGTGCTGGGAGGCTTGCTGCTGGTGTTGCTGGTCGCCAATGGCAGCATTTGGCAAAAAGAGCAGCTGATCGCCAAGGGGCAAGCGATCTTCGTGGCGCTGGAACCCGTCGATCCCCGCTCGCTGATGCAGGGCGACTACATGCGCCTCAATTTCGTCAACCTGGGCGTCCTGTCCACTTTGGCCAGCGTGGAGCGGGCGCCAGGCCGGCCCCTCGTCGTGGCCAGGCGCGACGCACGGGGCGTGGCGGAACTGCTGCGCCCGTACACCAAGGAGGCGCTGGCGCCCGGCGAATTCCTGCTCGAGCTGACGCCGAAGGATGGCAACTGGGTGCTGGTCAGCGATGCCTGGTTCTTCAAGGAAGGCGAGGCGGCGCGCTGGGAAAAGGCCCGCTATGGCGAGTTCCGCGTGCTGCCCGATGGCCGCGCCTTGCTGGTGGGCATGCGTGGGGAAGATTTACAGGCGCTGTAGCCGCTTGATTGAACAAACCCAATGGCAGAATCCGGGGTCGTACCCTCAGGGTACGACCCCAGCCTTTGCTCTTGGGGTGGCCGTATCCTGTAAAATTGCCCGATGGATAATATTACGCATTCGGTCATCGGCCTCGGGGTCGGCGAACTGGTACACCGCAGCCTGCCGCCCGAGCCGCAAGCCCCCGCCCAGCGCACCCGGCGTGCGCTGTTTCTGTTTACGGCCTGGTTCGCCAGCAACGCGCCCGACCTGGACCTGGTGCTGACCAGGCTGCTGCCGCGCCCCTTCGGCTACATGCTGCACCACCGGGGCCACACGCATACCTTGCTGCTGGCCTTGCCGCAGGCGCTGCTGTTGCTGGCCCTGCTGTGGCTGCTGTGGCCCGGCGCCCGGCGCTTGCTGAAGGAAAGCGTGCCCGCCCGCATCGGCCTGGCGGCTTGTCTGCTGCTGGGATTCTGCTTGCACATGGGCATGGATTTCCTCAATTCCTATGGCTTGCACCCGTTTTATCCGTTCAACAGCCGCTGGCTGTATGGCGATATGGTCTTCATCGTCGAGCCCATGTTCTGGGTGCTGCTGGGCGTGCCCGTGATCATGTCTTTGCGCTACGGCATCGTTAAAAGCGTGCTGCTGGCGGGATTGGCGGCGGCCCTGTGCTTCTTCACCTATAAAACCTATCTGGCGCCCGCCTCGCTGGCCGTCTTGCTGGGGCTGGGCGTGGTGCTGGCCGTGCTGCAAGGGCGGGCCGGCGAGCGGGGGCGCGGACCGCTGCTGCTGGCCTTTGCGCTGGCGGCCACGTTCATCGGCACGCAGGGCGTGGCGTCGGCCCTCGGCCGCAGCCGCATCGAGGCGGCCGTGCAGCGGCTGGACCCGGGCACGCGCGTGTGGGACGTGGCGATGACGGCGTTTCCCAGCAACCCGCTGTGCTGGATTTACGTTTCGCTCGACAGCAAGACGGACGTGTACACTCTGCGGCGCGGCACCCTGAGCCTGTTGCCTGGGGCGCTGGCGCCCGCCGCCTGCCCGGCCGGCCTGGCGGAAACGGGCAAGCGGGGCCAGCAACTGGCGCCCGGCATCGCCGTCTCCGCTCAGGCGGCCGGCAGCCTGGCCGCTTTGCGTGCCTTGCAGGAAGACAATTGCTATGTGGACGCCTGGTTCCGTTTTGCCCGCATGCCCAGATTGAATGCGGACAAGCTGACGGACGTGCGCTTCAATCCCGGCATGCTGCCCAATTTCACGACCGTGGAACTGCAGCAGTTCCGCAGCCGCCCGTGTCCCGCCTACGTGCCGGGCTGGGACCGCCCCCGCGCGGACATGCTGGCGCCGCCGAAATAGGGTGCCGGGAGCGAATATATTGCCTTGTGGCAAAAATATCGGGTGTGCACTGACTTCGCTGCGGCAGTGCATGCGACAATTATCAATTCGACATAGATGTCATTAAGTTAGGATTATCTTGGAAGAGCAACACGCCTTACCGTATTTGCGGGAAACTTTGCTGTTTCTCGCCCTGGCCGGGATTTTTATTCCGCTATTGCAACGCCTGAAGGTCAACCAGGTGCTTGGTTTTCTGGCCGTCGGCTGCCTGTTCGGTCCGTTCGGCTTCGGCCTGTGGGCGGGCGACTTTACGTGGCTGACGTATTTCTCGTTCGTGCGCGCCGAGCAGGTCAGCGGCCTGGCCGAGCTGGGCGTGATGTTTTTGATGTTCATGATCGGCCTGGAATTGTCGACGGAACGGCTGTGGGCGCTGCGGCGCTGGGTATTCGGCGCGGGCGTGGGGCAAGTGGCCGTCAGTGCCTGCCTGATCGGCGGCGTCGCGTATTACTTCGGCCTGTCGCTGGAAGCGTCCATCGTGCTGGGCCTGGTGCTGTCGCTGTCGTCCACGGCCGTGGTGATGCAGCTGCTGACCGATCAGCGCTCGCTGCAGACGCCGGCCGGCCAGGCGGGCTTTTCCATCCTGATGTTCCAGGATCTGATGGTGGTGCCGCTGTTTATCCTGATCGACGTGTTCGCCAGCGGGCGCAGCGATGACCTGGCCTACCTGCTCAGCTTTGCGGCCGTGAAATCGGCGGGCGCCATCCTGCTGATCTATCTGCTGGGGCGCCGCGTGATTCGTCCCCTGTTCCAGTTTTTCGTCAAGAAACGCCAGCCCGACGTGTTCATGGCCTTGACCCTGCTCAGCACCCTGGGCATCGCGGGTTTGACCTACCTGGCGGGCCTGTCGATGGCGCTGGGCGCCTTGCTGGCGGGCTTGCTGCTGGCGGAAACGGAATTCCGCCATGAAGTGGAAGTGACGATCGAGCCCTTCAAAGGTTTGCTGATGGGCTTGTTCTTCATGTCGGTGGGCATGCAGATCGACGTGCGCGAAATCCTCAAGTCGCCGATTCTGATCCCGCTGGCCGTGCTGAGCCTGTTTGCGGTAAAAACCCTGGTCATCAGCGTGATTTTCCGCCTCGGCGGCTTTCACTGGGGGCGCGCCGTGGAAACGGGCGTGCTGCTGGGGCAGGGCGGCGAATTCGCCTTCATCGTCGTCGCATATGCGCTGGGCACGAAGCTGATCGGCCCGCAGGTGGCGCAGTTCGTCATGCTGGTGGTGGGCCTGAGCCTGTTTGCCACGCCGGCGCTGGCCAAGGCGGCGCGCGCCTTCGGCAACTGGTGGGAAAAGCGCCACCACCATCAGCTGGCCGACCTGGCGCACGGCGCGCCGCCGCCGCAGGGCAGCACCGTCATCATCGCCGGTTTCGGCCGGGTGGGGCAGTTGCTGGCCAAGGTGCTGACGGAGCAGGACATCGCGTATGTGGCGATTGAAAACGATGCCCGGCTGGTGACGACCCTGCATCCGCGCGGCTTTCCCGTGTATTTCGGCGATGCGTCGCGCGCGGAATTGTTGCAAAAGGTCAATGCGGACCGGGCCGCGGCCGTGGTGCTGACGATGGACCATGCGGCGTCCGTGCTGCACGCCGTGAAATCGATCCGCCGCGAATATCCGCTGCTGCCCGTGTATGCGCGGGCCCGCGACGAGGCGCATGCGGTGGCCCTGATACAGGCGGGCGCCACCCTCGTCGTGCCCGAGGCGCTGGAATCGGCGCTGCAGCTGACGGCTACCGTGCTGCACACGGTGGGCCTGTCGGAAGCGCGCACGACGGACATCGTGCAGGCCGAGCGCGACCGGCGCAATGCCGTGCTGCTGGCGAAGAAGCTGTCGTAACGCAACAGTGCGTGTGGCCGTGCTTTGTAAATTATCTATACAATAATAGTATATGAGCACATTACCCACATGAAAGCCGCGACGAAGAGCGGGGCGGCCCCGTTGACGCCGCAGCAAATTGCCGCGCAGGAAACGCAACAGAAATATGGCAAGCCCGAGCGGGGCTGGCGCGAGCAGGTGTACACCGTCATTTTCGAGGCGGAAACGCGCACGGGCCGCGCCTTCGACCTGCTGCTGATCGCCGCCATCCTGATCAGCGTGACGGTGGTCGTGCTCAGCAGTGTCGCCTCCGTGGCCGAGCGCTATGGCAGCTGGCTGACGGCGCTCGAATGGTTTTTCACCATTTTATTTACCATCGAATATTTCGCCCGCCTGGCGTGCCTGCAGCATCCGGTGCGCTACGCCAAGAGTTTTTTCGGCATCATCGACTTGCTGGCCATCGTGCCGACCTACATCGGCTTGCTGCTGCCGGGCGCGCACGTGCTGATCGACGTGCGGATTTTGCGCCTGCTGCGCATGTTCCGTATCCTCAAGCTCACGTCGTATGTGCATGAATACACGGTGCTGGGGCGGGCCTTGCTGGCCAGCCGGCGCAAGATCCTCATTTTCTTGTCTTTTGTCATGATGGTGGTCTTTCTGTTGGGTACTGTGATGTATGTCGTGGAAGGGCCGGAAAACGGTTACAGCAGTATCCCCACGTCGATTTACTGGGCCATCAGCACCATGACCACGGTCGGTTTCGGCGATATCACGCCGAAGACGGACATCGGGCGCACCATCGCTTCGCTGATGATGCTGCTCGGCTGGGGCATCCTGGCAGTGCCTACCGGCATTATCAGCGCCGAAATGACGGTACAGCGCAGTTCCAAGCTGGTCACCACGCGTACCTGTCCCACGTGCCTGAAAGAAGGGCTCGATGACGATGCCAATTTCTGCAAGAACTGCGGTGTCGCATTGCCGCCGCTGGCACGCGATTAACTCATAACCATATTTACTTTACTTTGTTAAGGCCAACATGATTCCAGTTCGCCTGATCGCGACGGGCAAGGCCGTGCCGTCGCTGAGCGTGACGTCCGCCAGCCTGGACCTGACTTTGGGCCACCCGGCCGGCTATACCCTGCGCAAAAGCGGCGTGCTGTCGCGCTTTGTCGCCGCGCCCGATGAATCGCAAAGCCAGCTGGGCGCCGCCGCCCTGCTCGACGCGCTGAAGAACGCCAGCCTGCGTCCGGCCGACATCGATTTGCTGATCTGCGCCAACGGCGTGCCCGAGCAAGCGTTGCCGAACACGGCCTGCTTCGTGGCCGAACACGCGGGATTGCCGCCAGGCACGCAAAGCTTCGACGTCAACGCCAGCTGCCTCAGCTTCATGGCCGCCTTCCGCGTGGCCGCCTCGATGCTGGCCGGCGGCGCCTACCGGCGCATCGCCATCGTCTCGTCCGACCTCGCCTCGCGCGGGGTCGACTGGAGCGAGCCGGAAGCGTCGATGATCTTCGGCGACGGCGCCGCCGCCGTCATCGTCGAGCGGGGCGACGGCAGCGCCGGCATCCGCGCCTACAAGATGGGCACGTATCCGGAAGGGCGGCGCTACTGCGAAATCCGCGGTGGCGGCACCGAGCGCAACCCGCGCAACGGCTGCGAGCCGGGCGATTACCTGTTCCGCATGGATGGCAAGGCCGTGTTCCGCCTGGCCGTCAAGGTGATGCCGGATTTCCTCGCGGAACTAATGGCCGAATCGGGCGCGGGACTGCAAAAAGTCGACGTGGTCGTGCCGCACCAGGCCAGCCCGCTGGGGCTCGCGCATGCGGCGCGCATCCTTGACGTTCCCGATGCTAAAATCATCAAGATCTTTGAAACGCATGGCAACCAGGTGGCCGCGTCCCTGCCCACCGCCCTGCACGAGGCGGTGATGACGGGGCGGGCCGTGGCAGGCCAGCGTTTGCTGATGATGGGCACGGCTGCGGGCCTGACCATCGGCGGCATGATTCTTGACCTGTGAAGGTGGTGCGATGAGGCGGATACTGGTCACGGGAGCGACGGGCGGCTTGGGGCGCAATGCCGTGCGCACCTTGCTGGCGCAGGGCGTGGAAGTGCGCGCCACGGGCCGCAACGCCGCCGTGGGCCGCGAACTGGAACGCATGGGCGCGCAATTCGTCGCGCTTGACCTGGCGCAAGCCACCCCGCGCCAGGTCGATGAGCTGGTGCGCGGCATGGACACCGTCTGGCACTGCGCCGCGCTGTCCTCGCCGTGGGGCGCGGAGCGCGACTTCATCGCCGCCAACGTCACGGCCACGGGCCAGCTGCTGCGCGCGGCCGCCAGCCTGCACGTGGCGCGCTTCGTGCACATCTCCACCCCGGCCATCTATTTCGACTACCGCAACCGCTACGAGGTGCCGGAAACCTTCCGCCCCGACGCCTTCGTCAACGCGTACGCGCGTTCCAAGGCGATGGCGGAAAGGCTGGTGCAGGATTGCGTCGACCGCCACCGCGGCATGACGTGCGTGATCCTGCGCCCGCGCGCCATCTTCGGCCCGTACGACCAGGTCTTGATTCCGCGCCTGGCGCGCGTGCTGCAGCAGCGCGGCGGCAAGCTGCCCCTGCCCAACGGCGGCGCGGCCACCATCGACGTCACCTATGTCGACAATGTCGTGCATGCGATGTGGCTGGCCACCGTGCACAAGACCATCGCTTCCGGCGCCGCCTTCAACATCACGAATGGCGAACCGGCGCGCCTGTGCGACATCTTGCGCACTTTGTTCTGCGAGCACCTGCAGCAGCCGTTCGAGATCGTCAGCGTGCCTTACCGCGTGCTGGCGGTGGTGGCGCGCCTGATGCAGTTCGCCTCGCGCTTTACGCGGCGCGAACCGTCGCTCACGCCCTACAGCATCGGCGCGCTCAGTTTCGACATGACGCTCGACGGCGCCAAGGCGCGCAAGGTGCTCGGCTATCGTCCCATCGTCAGCCTGCAGGACGGCATCGCCCGCACGGCGCAATGGATGCGCCAGGAAGCGGCGGCGCACAAGGTGGGCAAGGAGCGCAATGGCTAGCATCACCGCGTTTCGCGTCGGCCACTGCACCCATCCGTCCTGCATGGTCCTGAAAGGCAGCGGGCTGGCCAGCCGCTGCTTCCCCTCGCGCGCCTACCTGATCGAAACGCGCGCGGGCCTGTACCTGTGGGACACGGGGTATGCCGAACACTTCCGCGCCGCCACGTCGAAAGGCGTGTACCGCATGTACGCGTGGGTCACGCCCATCTCGTTCGACGAGAATGAGTCGCTGCACGGCCAGCTGCGCGCGCATGGCGTATCGCCTGGCGACATCCACACCTTGCTGCTGTCGCACTTCCACGCCGACCATATCGCCGGCCTGCGCGACTTTCCCGGCGCGCGGCTGATGGCCTCCAAAACGGGCTGGGACGCCGTGCGCGGTTTGTCCGGCGTGGCCGCCGTGCGCCAGGCCTTCGTGCCCGAGCTGCTGCCGAACGATATTGCCGACCGCCTCGATTTCGTCGAAAGCGTGCCCGAGACGGCCTTGCCGGCGGCCCTGCTGCCGTTTACGCACGGGCGCGACGTCAGCGGCACGGGCGAAATCTACATCGTCGACCTGCCCGGCCACGCCATCGGCCATCTGGGCGCCTTCGTGCTGCAGGACGGCGGCTGGACCCTGCTGGCGTCGGACGCGGCCTGGGTGCCGGAGAGTTTTCAGCAGCTGCGCGGGCCGTCCGAATTGTCGTTCCTCATCCAGCACAAGCGCGCGCCGTACTACGCCACCCTGAACCGGCTGCACCAGCTGCACCGGTCGGGCAATGCGCAGATCCGCATCACGCATGAAGATACCAACGATTATTTGCCCGTGGCGGGCCGCCCGTGAAGCGTATTGTCTGGCTGTTGCTGTCGTACTGGCGCACGCGCCGCCTGCGCTTTGCCGGCCGCGCGCAGCTCGACGCCTACCAGCGCAAACAGCTGTCACGCTTCATCGATGTGCTGTGCGCGCGCAGCAGCTACTTTGCGCCGTTCCGCGATCGGCCCCTGGCGCAGTGGCCGACCATGAACAAGGCGCTGATGCTCGAGCATTTCGACGCCATGAACACCGAAGGGGTGACTTTGGCGCAGGCGATGGACGCGGCCATGGCGGCCGAACATAGCCGCGACTTCACGCCCGCCGTGGGCGACATCACCGTGGGCCTGTCGTCGGGCACCTCGTCGCGGCGCGCCGTATTTACCGTCAGCCCCCGCGAAAAGGCCCAATGGGCGGGCGTGATGCTGGCCAAGGCGCTGCCCGACGGCCTGTTTTCCGGCGAAAAGGTGGCGCTGTTCCTGCGCGCGAACAGCAATCTGTACACGGCCGTGCGTTCGCCTTGGCTCACGTTTGCCTTCTACGACCTGTTCGCACCGTTCGACAGCCTGTGCGCGCAGCTTGCGCAATATCAACCCACCGTCATCGTCGCGCCGGCCCAGGTGCTGCGCCAGCTGGCGCTGCGCGTCATCGACGGCAGCCTGGAGCTGGCGCCGAAAAAAGTCATCTCGGTGGCCGAAGTGCTCGAAGCGCAGGACCGCGCCCTGATCGCGCACGCGTTCGGCGCCGTGCATGAAATCTACCAGGCCACGGAAGGTTTCCTTGCCAGCAGCTGCGAACACGGCGTGCTGCATTTGAACGAAGAATATGTGCACGTCGAGCCGCAATGGCTTGATGCGGAACAAAGGCGCTTCGTGCCCATGATTACCGACTTTACGCGCATGACGCAGCCCATCGTGCGCTACCGCCTGGACGACATCCTGATCGCGCGCGCCACGCCATGCCCGTGCGGCCGCGCCACGCGCGCCATCGACGGCATCGAAGGGCGCTGTGACGACATGCTGCTGCTTCCCTCTGCACGCGGCGGCGCCCCCGTCGCCGTGTTTGCCGACGTGCTGACGCGCGCGTTCGCGCAAGCCTTGCCGGCCGACGCCGACTACCGCCTGCTGCAATCGGGCGACGCTGCCCTGCAGCTGCACGCGGCCCTCGACGACGCGGGCCTGGCCGCCTTGCGCGAACACTTGGCAACGGTGCTGCGCGGCCTGGGCGTGGCCATCGACGCCCTGGCCTGGACGACGGGCAGCGAACTGCCTCCCTTTGACCCCACCATGAAACGGCGCCGCATCCGGCGCCTTGCGACCGCATGAACCCTTCTTCCATGACCGTGCGCGGCCGCCTGCTGCATTTACTGGCCGGCTGGGGCAGCGTCGGCCTCGTGTATTTTTCCAGCGATGTGCTGCAAGGGCAGGGGGTACTCCTGCCGGAAACGGCCATCGACCGCGCCATTCCCTACACGGATGCCGCCATCTGGCTGTACCTGTCGTTCTTTATCCTGATCCCCTACGCCTACCTGGCGGCCGATGCGGCCCGCGTACGCTGGCTGGCGCGCGCCATGGCGCTTTCCGCGCTGGCCTGCGGCGTGGTCTTCCTGCTGTATCCGACCACGCTCGCATATCCGCCCGTGGGCGACGGTGCCGCCTGGAGCACGCAGGCGCTGCGCCTGCTGCAGGCGGCGGATTCCGCGCAAAACTGCCTGCCCTCGCTGCATGGCGCCCTGACCTTGCTGTGCGTGTGGGCCCTGTGCGACAAACGCCATCTGCTGCGTTCCGCGCTGGCGCTGGTGCTGGGCGTGGCCATCTGCTACGCCATCATCGCGCTGCGCCGGCACGTGAGCATCGACCTGGCCGCGGGCCTGGCCGTGGGCGTGGCGGGCGGCATGTTGGCGAAAATGCAGGTATTCTGGACAGCTCGCCGCGCCATTGCCACTGAAACCGCATCATGATGAATCCCTTTGCCCTCTCTTTCCTTGTCATGCTGGCCTTTGTGCTGGCCGAACTGCTGATCCTCAAATGGGTACGCAAGACGCCCGTGCCGTGGAAGGACGTCATCTTCAACCTCAATTCCGGCCATATCCTGATGTGGGTGTTCCGCGGCGTGGAAGTGGCGGCGTTCGCCCTGCTGCTGCGCCATGTGAACCTGCACATCGTCGACCGGTGGCCCGTGGCGGCGCAGTGGGTGTTCGCCTTTTTTGCCTGGGACCTGTGCTTTTACTGGATGCACCGGCTGCACCACAAGATTCCGCTGCTGTGGGCCGTGCACGTGGTGCACCACCAGGGCGAGCATTTCAACCTGTCGCTGGGCGTGCGCAATTCCTGGTATTCGTCGCTGACGAATTTCCCGTTCATCGCCATCCTGGCCGTGCTGGGCGTGCCGCTGGAAATCTTCCTCGTCGTCTCGTCGCTGCATTACACGGTGCAGTTGTATAACCACAATGCGCTGGTGAACAAGTCCGGCATTCTGGATAGCTTCATGGTCACGCCCTCGCACCACCGCGTCCATCATGGCACGGATAAACGCTACATCAACCGCAATTTCGGCGGCACCTTGTTGATCTGGGACAAACTCTTCGGCAGCTTCCAGCCGGAACTCGAGGGCGTGGAAATGCGCTATGGCGTGAAGGGCATGACACAAACCCACAATCCGCTCCTGGCCAGCAACGGCAAGTTGTTCAAGTGGCTGCGCGCGCGCTTTCCCCACTGGCAGTCGCGCGGCACTTTCGAGGTACCCGAACTGTTCATCGGCATCGGCGGCGTGATTTTGTTTGGCCTCGTGATCTACTACGTCAACCACGAAGCGGCGCTGGCCGGCGCGCAGCAAGCGATCCTGTTCGCGCTGATCTTTGGCGGCACGCTGGCGCTGGGCGGCTTGTCGGACGCGCGGCGCTGGGGCGCCATCGCCTGGGTCGCCATCGCGCTGGCCATGCCTGCCCTGTATCTGGGCTGGTATGGCCCGCGCGATGCGTGGGGCATGGTGTTCCTGGCCGCGCTGCTGGCGCATGGCCTCGACGGCGCGCGCCGCCTGTGGTGGCCGGCTACGGCGGGGACGCGCGCGTGACGCCGCCGGTACCTTCCCTGCCGCCGCTGCGCTTCCAGCCCGCCCGCGATTCCGCCTTCCGCCGCGAACTGCGCGCACGCGCCGACGCCTACCTTGCCAGCGAGGGCAGGCACCGCTTTGCCGACCTGCGCATGCATGCGAAAGGCGTCTTCCTGGCAGCGCTGACGGCGGGGCTGTATGCGCTGGCGCTGCACGCCGACAGCACCTGGCCGTTTGTCGCCAGCTATGTCGCCTGCCTGATGGCGGCCATGGCGCTGGCCATGAATACCCTGCACGACGCGGCCCACAGCGCCGTCTTCCGCCAGGGACGCCTGAATCGCATCCTGATCCGCCTGGTGGGCTTGCCCGTGGGCGTGGACACGGATTTCTGGACCATCCGCCACGTGCATTTCCATCACACGTATGCGAACGTGGAAGGCTATGACCTCGACACGGAACCGAACCCCTTCCTGCGCCAGACGCCGTTCCAACGCTGGGCGCCCCAGTACCGCTATCAATACCTGTACTGGCCCGTAGTGGCTGCCCTGTCGCTGCCGTATTTGAACTGGTATGGCGACTGGCTGGACCGCTTTGGCAAGACGCCCGTGGCCGCGCACAGCCGCCTGCAGGGCTGGCGCGGCTGGATGTCCTTCCTGGGCTGGAAGCTGGGCCACGTGGCGCTGGTGCTGGCGCTGCCCATGTGGGTGCTGCAGCAGCACGGCATCGGCTGGGGCGTGGTGCTGGGCGCGTATTTCCTGGGCCAGATGCTCGCCTCGTGCGTGCTGGTGGCGCTGATCCTCGGCACGCACTGGGCCGAAGTGGAATTCTTTCAGCCGGGAGAGGACGGCACCCTGCCGCACGACTGGTACCAGCACACGTTTTACACGGCCTGCGACTGGACGCCGAAACCGCGCGCGCTGCGCTGGCTCAGCTACTGGCTCGGCGGCCTGAATCTGCACCTGACACACCATTTGTTCCCCACCTGGAGCCACCGCCACTATCCGGCGCTGGCGCGCATCCTGGCCGAACTGGCGCCGCGCCACGGCCTCGTGTACCGCGAACTCGGTTACGGCCAGTTGCACGCCTCGCAGCAAGCCTTCCTGCGCGCCATGGGCCAGCCACCGGCACAGTCCTGACGAATTGCGCTTGACTGGGATTCTGTTCTGTCTTACATTTCTGTAACGACAGAAATAAGAGAAAACCATGGAATTGAGTCCGACGACGCAAAAATATATTCTGCACTGGGGGGAGATGGGCACCCGCTGGGGCGTCAACCGCACCGTGGCACAGATCCACGCGCTGCTGTTCCTGGCGAATGCACCGCTGACGGCGGAAGACATCGCGGCCAGCCTGAACGTGGCCAGGTCCAACGTCAGCAACAGCCTGAAGGAATTGCAAAGCTGGGGCCTGGCGCGCATCACGCATGTGATGGGGGACCGGCGCGACCACTTCGTCGCCCTGCAGGATGTGTGGGAAATCTTCCGCGTCATCATGGAGGAGCGCAAGCGGCGCGAGATCGACCCCACCCTGACGGTGCTGCGCGAATGCGCGATCGAGGGCGAACAGGATGCGGCGATACCGCCAGAGACGCTGGCGCGCATGGGCGAAGTGCTGGCCTTCCTGGAAATGCTCAGTTCCACCTACAGCGACTATAAAAACCTGCCGCCGGCCACCCTGCAGCGCATGCTGTCGATGGGCGGCAAGGTGGCCAAGTTCCTCAGCCCGGAAGACAAGCCGGGCAAGCCGGGAAAAGCATGAACGGCCCCTCGGAAGGAGAGCTGTTCAAGAAGGTGATGGGAGAGCGATGGCTCACCCTGCACCCGGACATCCGCCGCCGCTTCGAGAAAAATCCCGCGCCCGGCCAGCCCCTGTACTACCGGGGCGAGCTCAGTGAACTCACCAGTTCGCGCCTGGGCAAGGTGCTGGGCTGGCTCACGCGCCCCTTCATCGACGGCGCCCTGATCCCGTATGACGATCACGACTTCCCCGTCGATATCGAAGTCTATTCGCGCCCCGGCTGCCCCTTCATCTTCAAGCAGCGCACCTACCGCCTGCACGGGCGCGCGCCGATCCGCTTCACGTCCTACATGGCTGAAAGCGCAAAGGGCGAAGTGCTCGAATACGTGGGCATGGGACTGGGCATGAAGCTGCTGCTCCACGTCGAGGATGGCAATCTGCACTTCACCAGCGACGGCTATTTTTGGGATCTTTTCGGCTGGCGCATGCCGCTGCCCGGCGTGCTCACGCCCGGCAAGACCTATCTGTGCCACCGCAACGACACGCCGCAGCAGTTCAACATCCGCATCGAGATCCGCCACGCGCTGTTCGGCACCACGTTTACCCAGGCCGGCGTGTTCCGCGAATCCGCCGCGCCGGAAATTCACAAGGAGACACCATGAATACGCATCTGCTGGCCCTGCAACTGATGGCGGCGCAAGGCTGCCTGGGCGCCTTCGACACCATCTACCACCATGAAATCACGGAAGCGCTGCCGCAAAAGGCGTCGGCGCGCCTGGAACTGACCATCCACGCCACGCGCGCGCTGATCTACAGCCTGCTGTTCGTGGGCCTGGCCGCCTGGGAGTGGCATGGCGCCTGGGCCTGGGTGCTGGTGATCGTGTTTGGCGTGGAAATCGTGCTGACCCTGTGGGATTTTGTTGTGGAAGATCAAACCCGCCTCTTGCCCGCCACGGAGCGGGTCACGCACACGGTGCTGGCGATCAATGCGGGCGCCTTCATCGCCCTGCTGGCCCTGAACAGCAGCGAATGGGCGACCTTGCCGACAGCCCTCGTATGGCAGCCGTATGGCTGGCTCAGCGTCTTCCTCGCCCTGTGCGGCGTGGGCGTGGGCCTGTCCGGTCTGCGCGACGCGTATGCCGTATGGCAGCTGGGCCGGCGCAAGGTGCAAGAGATTGCAGAGCAAGAGGAGCACCTGCGCTTTGCCGCCGCGCCGCAGTCCGTGCTGGTGACGGGCGCCACGGGTTTTATCGGCCAGCAGCTGGTCAGCGCCTTGCTGGCCGACGGCCATGCGGTGACGGTGCTGACGCGCCAGCCCAAGCAGGCCGCGTGGACCTTCGACGGCCAGGTGCGCTGCATCCGGTCGTTCGGCGAATTATCGGATGCGCAGCGCATCGACATGGTGGTCAACCTGGCCGGCGCGCGCATCGTCGGCCAGCGCTGGACGGACGCGCGCAAGGCGGCCCTGCGCCGCAGCCGCGTGGCGCTGACGCAGGACCTGGTGGCGTGGATCGCCCGCGCGCAGCACAAGCCGAGGGTGCTGCTGTCGGCGTCGGCCATCGGCTATTACGGCGTGCAGCCGCAGGGCGACGCCACGGAATTGACGGAGGAGAGCGCGCCGCAAGCCATCTTCATGTCGCAGCTGTGCCAGGAGTGGGAAGCGGCCGCGCGCCAGGCGGAGCGCTATGGCGTGCAGGTGGGCTGCATGCGCTTCGGCCTCGTCTTCGGCCACCAGGGTTCGCTGCCGCAGATGCTGCTGCCAGTCCGCTTCGGCGCGGGCGGCCCGCTGGGCAGCGGCAGGCAGTGGGTCACGTGGGTGCACGTGCGCGACGTCATCCGCGGCATCGCCCATGTGGCGCACCGCAGCGAAGAGGGTGCCGTGAATGGCGCGTATAACTTCTGCGCGCCGCAAGCCATTCAGCAGCGCCATTTCGCCCAGGTGGCGGGCAAAGTGCTGCACCGGCCTTCCTTCATGCCGACGCCGGCCTTCGTCATGCGCGCCTTGCTGGGCGAGCAGGCTGACTTGCTGGTGGAAGGCCAGAGGGTCGCCCCACGCCGCCTGCTGGAAGAGGGATTCAGCTTCCGCTATCCGCAGCTGGAAGGGGCGCTGCGCAGTTTATAAGTTGGCGTAAGATGGGGGCCTTGGAGGAACCGAACCATGCCCCGCTTCAGCCATACGATAGACAGCCATGTTTACCAGTTCGCCAGCCTGAAGGAGCTGCTGGCGAAAGCCTCGCCGCTGCGTTCGGGCGACGTGCTGGCCGGCGTGGCGGCATCGAGCGCGCGCGAGCGCGTGGCGGCGCAGCTGGCGCTGGCCGAGGTGCCATTATTGACATTTCTCAATGAGGCGCTGGTGCCGTATGAAGACGATGAAGTCACGCGCCTGATCGTCGATACCCACGCGCGCGCCGCGTTCGCGCCCATTTCCCACCTGTGCGTGGGCGATTTCCGCGACTGGCTGCTGGACGACGCGACGGATACGCCAACGCTGGTACGCGTCGCCGCCGGCATCACGCCGGAAATGGCAGCCGCCGTCTCAAAAATCATGCGCCTGCAGGACCTGGTGCTGGTGGCCCGCAAGTGCCGTGTCGTCACGGCTTTCCGCAATACCCTGGGCCTGGAAGGGCGTTTGTCCACGCGCTTGCAGCCGAATCATCCGACCGATGACGCCACGGGGATTGCCGCGTCGATGCTCGATGGCTTGATGCTGGGCAGCGGCGACGCCGTGATCGGCATCAATCCCGCCACCGACAATGTGGCGCAGGTGGTGTCGCTGCTGCACCTGCTCGACGCCGTCATAGCTCAATATCAGATTCCCACCCAGTCCTGCGTGCTGACGCACATCACCAACACGCTCGAAGCGATACGCCGCGGCGCGCCCGTCGACCTGGTGTTCCAGTCGGTGGCGGGCACGCAGGCAGCCAACCGCAGCTTCGGCATCGACTTGTCCCTGCTGGCCGAGGGCCGGGCGGCGGCCCTGTCGCTGGGGCGCGGCACGGTGGGCAGCAACGTCATGTATTTCGAGACGGGGCAGGGCAGCGCCCTGTCGGCCGGCGCCCACCACGGCATGGACCAGCAGACGTGCGAGGCGCGCGCGTATGCGGTGGCGCGCGCGTATCGGCCGCTGCTGGTCAATTCGGTGGTGGGCTTCATCGGCCCGGAATACCTGTACGACGGCAAGCAGATCATGCGCGCGGGGCTGGAAGACCATTTCTGCGCCAAGCTGCTGGGCCTGCCCATGGGCTGTGACGTGTGCTACACCAACCATGCGGAAGCGGACCAGGACGACATGGACGCCTTGCTGACCATGCTGGGCGTGGCCGGCTGCAATTTCATCATGGGCGTGCCGGGCGCGGACGACATCATGCTGGGCTACCAGAGCACCTCGTTCCACGACGCCCTGTATGCGCGCCGCGTGCTGGGCCTGCGTCCCGCACCGGAATTCGACGCCTGGCTGGCGCGCATGCGGATCACGGATGCGCAGGGGAACCTGAACACGGCGCTGGCGCCCGCCTTCCAGGCGGCCTTGCTGCGCCTGGATGCCTAGGGGGTAGGCATGGACGAAAACCATCTGTGGCAGGCGCTGCGCGCGCATACGGCGGCGCGCATCGCGCTGGGGCGCAGCGGCGTGAGCGTGCCGACCCGCGCGCAGCTGGCGTTCCAGCTGGCGCACGCGCAGGCGCGCGACGCCGTGCACCTGGAACTCGATGGCGCGGCCCTGGCAAGCGTCCTGGCCACGCAAGGGCAAGACTGCGTGCAGCTGCACAGCGCGGCCGCCACGCGCGCCGACTATCTGCAACGCCCCGACCTGGGACGCCGGCTCGACGATGTTTCACGGGCGCGGCTGGCCGGAGGTAGCAAGGGCGTGGACCTGGCGCTGGTGGCGGCCGATGGCCTGTCGGCGCTGGCGATACAACGCCACGCGGCGCCCTTCCTGGCCGCCTTGCGCGCACGGCTGGCGCCGGAAGCGTGGACGCTGTCGCCGCTGCACATCGTGGCGCAGGGGCGGGTGGCCATCGGCGACGAGGTGGGGGAATTGATCAAAGCGCGGGCCGTGCTGGTGCTGATCGGCGAGCGGCCGGGCCTCAGTTCCCCGGACAGCCTGGGCCTGTACCTGACGTGGGCGCCGAAAGCAGGCTTGCTGGACGAGCGCCGCAACTGCATCTCGAACGTGCGCCCGGAAGGCCTGGCATATGCGCCGGCCGCCTACCGGCTGCATTATTTGCTGTCGCAGGCATTTACCAGGCAGTTGTCGGGCGTGGAGCTGAAGGATGAAACGGTGGAAGAGGGCGCGGCCCTGGCGGGCGCGCGCAATTTCCTGCTGGCGTGATCAGACTTCGCGGATTTCGTCGAGCGGCCAGCGCGGGCGCACGTTGAACGAGTAATCGTGCTTGGCGGCCTGCGGGTTGATCTGCAGGCGCATGGCGCCGGCAAAGGCGATCATGGCGCCGTTATCGGTGCAGAATTCCAGCTCCGGGTAATACACCTTGAAACGCTTCTTGGCGGCCGCCGCGTTGAGCGAGGCGCGCAGCTGCGCGTTGGCGCCCACGCCGCCGGCGATCACCAGGCGTTTCAAGCCCGTGTGCTTGAGGGCCGCCACGCATTTGGCCGTCAGCACGTCGACGATGGCGTCGACGAAGCCGCGCGCGATGTTCGCCTTGTCCTGTTCGCAGATATTCGCGATGACTTTTTCTTCATGGTTCTTGACCACGGTCAGTACGGCCGTCTTCAAACCGGAGAAACTGAAATTGAAATCCTTCGAATGCAGCATGGGGCGCGGCAGTTTATACGCCAGCGGGTCGCCGAATTCGGCCAGGCGCGAGATGGCGGGGCCGCCCGGATAGCCTAGGCCCAGCAGCTTGGCCGACTTGTCGAACGCCTCGCCGGCCGCATCGTCGAGGGTTTCGCCCAGCATCGTGTATTGGCCCACGCCGTCGACGCGCATCAGCTGCGTGTGGCCGCCCGACACCAGCAGCGCGATGAAGGGGAATTCCGGCGGCTCGGACGCCAGCAGCGGCGACAGCAGATGGCCTTCCAGGTGGTGGATGCCCAGCACCGGCTTGTTGATAGCCAGGCCCAGGCTGCAGGCAACCGAGGAACCCACCAGCAGCGCGCCGGCGAGGCCCGGCCCTTGCGTGTAGGCGATGGCGTCGATTTCGGACAGACCGATGCCGGCCTTCGTCAGGGTTTCATCGAGCAGCGGGATGGCGCGGCGGATATGGTCGCGCGACGCCAGTTCCGGCACTACGCCGCCGTACTGCTCGTGCATGGCTACTTGCGAGTAGAGGGCGTGCGACAGCAGGCCGCGTTGCGTGTCGTACAAGGCCAGGCCGGTTTCGTCACAGGAGGATTCGACGCCAAGAACAATCATGAAGGTGCTAAAAAGGGAGGAGTAATCCGCCATTGTAAAGGAAAGCCGGGCAGTCCACCGTGCGGCCGGCGCACCATTTCGGCGGCAGTGTGCACTTGCGCAGTGCGGCGCGGGCCGGTTTTGCCCGCGATTCCGGCTGCTTTGCGCTTGTGCCGGCACTGGCACCGCTCTTGCTTAGTCAAGCGTGTGCCTTTCTCGAGGGAGCTAGCAATGCCGGAACAATGGAAAATGATTTGCCGCCTGAAGGACATGCCGCTGGCGGGCGCGCGCATGGTGCAGCGGGGCCTGGCCTGGCAGGATTTGCCCGGCGTGGCGCTGTTCCGCGCGGCGGACGACACGGTGTACGCGCTGCTCGACGCGGTGCCTTGCCTGGGCGGCCCGCTGGCGCATGGGGTGCTGATGGAGAAAAACCTGATGGGGCCGAAGAACGGCTGGATCATCGAGCTCGATTCTGGCCGCCTGGTGGCGCCCGTGCAGGGCATGGCGCGCATGTACGCCGTGCGCATCCTGGACGGGCGCATCTGCCTGGACTTCAATGAACTCAATATCCCGGCCAGCAAGGCGGAGCAGGCGCTGGCCGGTTCGTTCGCCGTGCTGCCGCATGTGCAGATGGCGTGATCAGGGAACGGGCGGTATGGGGTCAGACCCTCGATGCCGCTAACGTCAGGTTCAGCACCAACGCAAGCGGGGGGCTGACCCCGGCCGTTTATTTCGGACGATTGACGAGGTGCGCATGCGCGTCGCGCAGCATGGTGGCCGTCGTGTCCCAGTCGATGCAGCCGTCGGTGACGGAGCAGCCGTAGGTCAGTTGCGACAGGTCTTGCGGGATCTTCTGGTTGCCGCTGACGATGTTCGATTCGATCATCACGCCCACCAGCGAGCGGTTGCCCTGGCGGATCTGGTTGACCACGTCGCCCATCACCAGCGGCTGCAGTTCCGGTTTTTTATAGCTGTTCGCATGCGAGCAGTCGACCACCAGGTTGGCGGGCAGCTTGGCCTTGGCCAGCGCCTGTTCGGCGATGGCGATCGAGACCGAATCGTAGTTCGGGCGGCCGTCGCCGCCGCGCAGCACCACGTGGCCGTAGGCGTTGCCGCGCGTGCGCACGATGGCGACGTTGCCTTCGGCGTTAATGCCGAGGAAGGAGTGCGGGTGTGCCGACGACAGGATCGCGTTCACCGCGATGCTGATGTCGCCATCGGTGCCGTTCTTGAAGCCGACCGGTGTCGACAGGCCCGACGACATTTCGCGGTGCGTCTGCGATTCCGTCGTGCGCGCGCCGATGGCCGTCCAGGCGATCAGATCGCCCAGGTATTGCGGCGAAATCGGGTCCAGCGCTTCGGTGGCGGTGGGCAAGCCCAGTTCGCACACGTCGAGCAGGAACTGGCGCGCCTTCTCCATGCCTTCGTTGACCTTGAACGAATCGTCCATGTACGGGTCGTTGATATAGCCCTTCCAGCCCGTGGTGGTACGCGGTTTTTCGAAATACACGCGCATCACCAGCAGCATCGTGTCCTTGACTTCCTCTTGCAGCGCTTTCAGGCGGCGCGCGTAATCGAGGCCGGCGACCGGGTCGTGGATCGAGCAAGGGCCGACGACGACGAACAGGCGCTGGTCCTTGCGGTCGATGATGTTGCGCAGCGCTTCGCGGCCGCGGCTGACGGTGTCGAACGCGCTCTCCGACAGCGGCAGCCTGGCGTGCAGTTCGGCTGGCGTCGGCATGGGTGCGAAGGAGGTGACGTTGATATTTTCGATGTCTGGCGTATTCATGATTCTGGCTCGGCTTTCGCTATTGCGTTCTTTAAGAGGCAATAGTGTAGCGGAAATGCGGCCTGGCGGCGGGGATGGGGCCAAAACGGGAATGGATGAGTTGTTTTTATGGCAGGCCCGGCCCGCCGCCGCCGGCCAGGCTGGCGCCGCACGTGCTGTGATCGAGGATGGCGGCTTCGTACTGGCGTATCTGCGCGTCCATGCAGGCGATTTGCTGGCGCAGTAATTGATGCAGCGCAATCTGGCCAGCGTGGAGGTGGCCGTCCAGGCATGCCATCTCCTGCTTGCGCAGCTGCCGTACGGCGCGCAGGCGGCGCAGCCACAGGCGCAGCTCCACGTGGGCGGGCGAGGGCGGCGTCCAGGGGGCGGGGCGTGCCGCCGCGCAATACTGGGCCAGCACCACGGCGCCGCGCGCCGCGCCGTCGGGCAAGCCGCAGCCGCGCGCATAGGCTTCCAGCGGACCCGGCTCGGCATCGCAGAGCAGCATGCCCATCTCGGCCAGCGCGCGGGCTGGCGCCTCGCTGTACGGCATATCGAGGCGCAGACAGACGCGCAAGCCCATGACGGGCACGTCGTTCCGTTGCAGCCAGCTGCGCAGCCAGCGGTAGCCGGCCAGGTCGTTTTCAAGCACCTTGCACAGCACCTCGCCGCCCGAGAGCAGCACGGCTTTCAGCAGCAGCTTGCCCGTTTCGATGCCGACGAAGGCAGTTTCCTGTTTGATCGCGTGTGCCATGATGAGTTCCCCCTGTGCAGTCTTATACGCAGCGGCGGCGCGTTTGGATGCAGTCGCGCTGTACATTCCTCAAAGAAATATGTTGAAAAGACTGTTGCATCGGCGCCTATGGCGTCTTCCAGCCCCTCTGCACGGGGAAAAATCCGTGTAAGCTGGCGCCATGACGACTGTATCCATCCCCCATACCGATGTGGCCGGTGAGCCATTTCCCGCCGCGCGTTTCATCAAAGAAATAGGACGCGGCAAGAACGGCGCGCGCAGCATGACGCGCGACGACGCCCGCGCCTTGTACCGCGCCATGCTCGAGGGCCGCGTGTCGGACCTGGAACTGGGCGGCATTTTGTTGTCGATGCGCATCAAGGGCGAGTCCGTGGACGAGATCGCCGGCTTCCTCGACGCGGCCGAAGCGTCGTTCGTCCCGCTGGCCGCGCCGGCCGGCGAATTTGCCCCGATCATCATTCCCAGCTACAACGGCGCGCGCAAGATGGCGAATCTGACGGCCTTGCTGGCGCTGCTGCTGGCGCGCGCGGGCGCACCCGTGCTCGTGCATGGCGTGACCAGCGACCCGGGCCGCATCACGACGGCCGAAGTGCTGGCCGCGCTGGGCGTGCCCGCCTCGCTCGACCATGCACAAGCCGAGGCCGCCATGGCGCGCGGCGAAGCGGCCTTCCTGCCCATCGAGGCGCTGGCGCCGCGCCTGGCGCACATGCTGTCGCTGCGGCGCGTGCTGGGCGTGCGCAATTCCACGCATACCCTCGTGAAAATCATGCAGCCGTTCGCCGGGCCCGCCCTGCGCCTGGTGTCGTACACGCACCCGGAATACCTGGAAATGCTCGGTGAATATTTCCTGACCGCCTGTGATCCCGCGCGCGGCGACGCCTTCCTGATGCGCGGCACGGAGGGCGAAACGGTGGCCAACGCCAACAAGGCGCAGCAAATCGACTGGTTTCACGAAGGCGAACGCACGGTATTGGTGGAAAAGCAATTGCTGGTGGAAGAACTGCCGCACTTGCCGGCCGAGCGCGACGCGGCCACCACGGCGGCCTGGATCGCCGCCGTGCTGCGCGGCGAGATTCCTGTGCCGCCGTCGATCGCCGGACAGGTGGAGCAATGCCTGATGGCGTCGCGGCAGATTGCAGCACGGCCGCGCTAGCCGCGCCGCCGCAGTTTACAATGGCGTCTTTGTAATCAGCGGTGACCGGAATTCTTATGGCAAAACAATTTGATGTGGCAGTGATCGGCGCGGGCGCGGCCGGCATGATGTGTGCGGCTGTTGCCGCCCAGCAAGGCAAGCGCGTGGTGTTGATCGATCACGCGGCCAAGCTGGCCGAAAAGATCCGCATCTCGGGTGGTGGGCGTTGCAATTTCACTAATATCAACGCCACCCCGCAAAATTTCCTCTCGGAAAACCCGCATTTCTGCAAGAGCGCGCTGTCGCGCTACACGCCGCAGGATTTCCTCGCGCTGGTGAAAAAATACCGGATCGGCTACCACGAAAAGCACAAGGGCCAGCAATTCTGCAATGAATCGGCCGAGCAGATCATCGACATGCTCAAGGACGAGTGCGCCGCCGGCGGCGTGCACTGGCGCATGCCATGCAAGATCGACAATGTTGTCCAGCAAGCGGACGGCGGCTTCGTGCTGCAGACGGACAGCGGCGACATCGAGACGGCCAGCATCGTCATCGCCACGGGCGGCCTGTCGATCCCGAAGATCGGCGCCACCGACTTTGCCTACCGCATCGCCAAACAATTCGACCTGGCGATGGTCGAGCCGCGTCCGGCCCTGGTGCCGCTGACGTTCGACCCGGCCAGCTGGGCGCCGTTCGCGGAATTGTCCGGCATCGCGCTGGAAGTCGATGTGGAAACGGGCAGCCTGAAAGGCCGCAAGGCAACGGGCGCGCGTTTCCGCGAAGATTTGCTGTTCACGCATCGCGGCCTGTCGGGCCCGGCGATTTTGCAGATTTCCAGCTACTGGCTGCCGGGCGAGCCCATCGTCATCAACCTGCTGCCGGAAGTGGACGTGGCGCAGACCTTGATCGAAGGCAAGGGCACCCTGAAGAAGCAGCTGGGCAATATCGTCGCCCAATGGCTGCCGCAGCGCCTGGCCGACTGCCTGCTGGCCACGAACGGCCTGGCGCCGGACGCACGCATCGCCGACATGCCCGACGCGCAGCTGCGCAAGCTGGGCCAGGCCATCAATGCCTGGTCCATCGTGCCGAACGGTTCCGAAGGCTACCGCAAGGCGGAAGTGACGCGCGGCGGCATCGACACGCGCGAGCTGTCGCAGCAGACCATGATGGCCAATAAGGTGCCGGGCCTGTATTTCATCGGCGAATCGGTCGACGTGACGGGCTGGCTGGGCGGCTACAACTTCCAGTGGGCCTGGGCTTCCGGCGTGGCGGCAGGTATTGCCTTGCAGTAAGCAAGTCTGTAGGATGGGGTTCTGGCGCCCGGTGCGCCGCCCCCGGTGCGTGGTTTACGCCACATTCCGCCAGTGACTGCAGGCTGCATGCCGCACGCAAGTGGGGAGGGGCTTCCCTTTCGCAATAAAAGCTGCTACTATCTATCTCTTCCTATACACCACCTCAACGGTTTGAATTTTACATGACCACTATTCGCCTTAAAGAAAACGAGCCGTTCGAAGTCGCAATGCGTCGCTTCAAACGCACCATCGAAAAAACGGGTCTGCTGACCGAATTGCGCGCACGCGAATTCTACGAAAAGCCAACAGCTGAGCGCAAGCGCAAGCTGGCAGCTGCTGTCAAGCGTCATTACAAACGCATCCGCAGCCAACAACTGCCGAAAAAATTATTCTAAGACTGTTCAGTCAGAACCAACCCGGGTAGTTCGGCGCATTGTTCGCCACGGGTTTTGTTTTGATTCGCCTGGAGTGATACTTCAGATGAGTCGCATACCCGCTCCGGTTCGCCGCAGCGGGTTTTCGCTTTTGTGGCCCGTACTTGTTTCTGGCCGCGCACGAGCACCGTTCCCATACTGACCAACGAGGATTGCCATGAGCTTGAAAGAACAAATTACCGAAGACATGAAAAACGCCATGCGCGCCAAGGAAACGGGCAAGCTGGGCACGATTCGCCTGTTGCTGGCGGAAATCAAGCGCAAGGAAGTCGACGAGCGCATCGAATTGACGGATGCCCACGTGACGGCCATCGTGGAAAAGATGATCAAGCAGCGCAAGGATTCGATCACCCAGTTCGAAGCCGGTGGCCGTGCCGACCTGGCCGACATCGAAAAAGCCGAACTGGTGCATTTGATCGGCTATATGCCTGCCGGCCTGTCGGACGAGGAAGTGGCGGCCGAAGTGGCTGCCGCCGTGGCCGCCTCGGGCGCCGCCGGTCCGCAAGACATGGGCAAGGTCATGGCCATCGTCAAGCCGAAGCTGGCGGGTCGCGCCGACATGACGGTGGTGTCCGCGCTGGTCAAGAAAGCCTTGACGCCGGCAGCGTAAGCATACAATAGTAGCAAGGGCTGCCAGCCGTCGCGCTGGCAGCCTGTTAACAGCCCACACGTTGACCTGGCTCAACCTCAGGCCGCGTGCGGTAGTATAGTCTGACCTATAACAAGACCCGCCCTCGCCAGTGATACCTCAATCCTTCATTTCCGATTTGCTCAACCGCGTCGATATCGTCGATGTCGTGGGCCGCTATGTGCAGCTGAAAAAAGGCGGCGCCAATTTCATGGGCTTGTGCCCGTTCCACAGTGAAAAATCGCCCAGCTTTACCGTCAGTCCCACCAAGCAGTTCTACCACTGCTTCGGCTGCGGCGCGCATGGCACCTCGATCGGCTTTCTGATCGAGTACTCGGGCATGGGCTTTGTCGATGCCGTCAAGGACCTGGCGCAGAACGTGGGCATGGTCGTGCCGGAAGCGGACGACAAGATCCCGCCGGCCCAGCGCGCGCAGATCCAGGCGCAGAGCCTGGCCCTGTCCGACGCCATGACGCAGGCCTGCGATTATTACCGCGGGCAATTGCGCCACGCGCCGGAAGCCATCGCCTACCTCAAAAACCGGGGCTTGACGGGCGAAGTGGCCGCTCGCTTCGGTATGGGTTTTGCGCCCGGCGGCTGGGATAACCTGCGTTCCGTGTTCCCCGATTACGACGTGGTGGCCCTGGCCGAGGCCGGTCTCGTGATCGACAAGGTCGATGAAGAGGGCAACAACCGCAAGCGCTACGACCGTTTCCGCGAACGCATCATGTTTCCGATTCGCAATACCAAGGGTCAGGTCATCGCCTTTGGCGGCCGCGTGCTCGACCATGGCGAACCGAAATACCTGAACTCGCCGGAAACCCCCTTGTTTTCCAAGGGTTTCGAACTATATGGGCTGTTCGAGGCGCGCCAGGCCATCCGCGACGCCGGCTATGTGCTGGTGACGGAGGGTTACATGGACGTGGTGGCGCTGGCGCAGATGGGCTTCCCGCAGGCGGTGGCGACCCTGGGCACGGCGTGCACGCCCACCCACGTGCAAAAACTCCTGCGCCAGACCGATAACGTGATTTTCAGCTTCGACGGCGACAAGGCCGGCCGCCGCGCCGCGCGCCGCGCGCTGGAAGCGAGCCTGGCCCACGTATCGGACAATAAAACGATCAAATTCCTGTTCTTGCCGTCGGAACACGATCCGGACAGCTATATCCGCGAGTTCGGCGCCGAGGGCTTCGAGCAGCAAGTGCATGAAGCGATGCCGCTGTCGCAATTCCTGCTGAAAGAAGTGTCGGGCGAGCATGATCTGTCGGAACCGGAAGGGCGCGCCCGCGTGCAGTTCGACGCCAAACCGCTGCTGCAGCTGATGGCGCCGTCGTCCCTGCGCCTGCAGATCGTGCGGGGGCTGGCGCAGTTGACGCAGTCCACGCCGGCCGAGATCGAAGCCCTGTTCGAACTGGCGAAACCCGTTGCCGTGGCGCACCGCGCGCCGCCGAAATCGGGCCGTCCCGTGCCCGTGGGCCTGGAATTGAAGATCATGCGCATGCTGGTGGCGCATCCACCATTGACCTTGCGCATCGACGAAGCGGCGCTGACGGCCTTCCAGCACCTGGGGCCCGATGCGGCGCACAGCCTGGGGCAGCTGGTGGCCGTGGGCCAGGCGCTGGGCGAGCATGGCAGTTTCGCCGCCTTGGCGCAGCAGTTGAAGGAGCTGGGCAGCGAATACGACGAGATCATCGGCGAGATCGCGGCCGGCACGGAATCCGATTACGACAGCGAATTGTCGTGGCTGGTGAGCACCATCCGCGAGATCAAACTGAATGCCTTGAAGGCGGAATTGCAGCAATTGTTTGCGTCGGGTTTGCCATCGGAGAAAATTGGTGTACGCTACCGCGAAATCATGCAGGAGCAAGGCGAGCTGGAACGCGAGCGCGATGCCGAGTTGGTGAATCGCTAACCTTGCTCTGAGGGTATGTCGCGCACTGGAAAAACATTTTTCGCGTGCTATAATTAAATGCTAAGTATTGTGTGCTTTGGCAAGCTAGTTCTGTTTCGTAAATAGTATTTGTTTTCAGTAAGTTAGGCTCTTGATCGGCGCGGTGGATCGTGTCGGCAGCCAGGGCCAACTGGCGGTTTCGGCGTTGCGGGCAAGGCTCGCAGACGCTGGCAAGCCGCGCCAGGCTCTCGCTCCCAACGCGGTCGATGCAGGAATTTTTGCCGAGGCGGCTGGCAACAGCCGGTGGACAGGAATTGCTGCGCTTCCCGCGGATCGTGGCCGATGAGGTGTAAGTAACGTAACAGTGTCGAATTTGCGTAGTCGGCAGGTTCGAAGATGGTGGTTCCCGCAGGTAGACAGGGAACTGGCAGCAAACTTTATCCTAATCCACCGTAAAGCAAGTCGTTGTGTAATCGAAAGCGCCTGTGCCAATCAAGAAACCCGAATCCAAAGCGGCTGCAAAGCCCACTAAAGTTACCACGAAAGCCGAAAAGGCGCTCGACCGGCCAGAAGCGCGCGTGACCAGCGCGCCGCCTGTGGTCAGCCAGACCACCGACGCCGCCACCCTGGCGGCCATCGATACGTCCGGTTACGTTTTGCCGTCGGTAAAAGTGCCAGGCCGCCGCGGCCGCAAGCCCAAAGAATTCCAGCCAGAAAATGATGAAGTCGCCGCGCTGAACGCCGTCGAGCGGGCCGAACTGAAGGCCGTCGACAAGGCCAAGGCCAAGGACCGCAAGGCGAAAGAGCGCGCGCTGCTGAAGGATGCGTTCTCGTCCGATACGGAAGCGAGCGAGGAAGAACTCGAGCGCCGGCGCCAGAAACTCAAGACCCTGATCAAGTTCGGCAAGGAGCGCGGTTTCCTCACGTATGCGGAAATCAACGATCACTTGCCCGAAAACATCGTCGATCCGGAAGCCATCGAAGGCATCATCGGGACCTTCAATGACATGGGCATTGCCGTCTACGAGCACGCGCCCGATGCGGAAACGTTGTTGCTGTCCGATAACGTTGCCGTCGTTACCAGCGATGACGAGGCGGAAGCGGCGGCCGAGGCCGCCTTGTCGACCGTCGACTCCGATTTCGGCCGCACCACCGACCCCGTGCGCATGTATATGCGCGAAATGGGCTCGGTCGAGCTGCTGACGCGCGAAGGCGAGATCGAGATTGCCAAGCGCATCGAAGATGGCTTGAAAGACATGATCCAGGCCATTTCCGCCTGTCCCGTGACGATCGCCGAAATCATCGCCGCCGCCGACCGCATCGCCAACGAAGAGATCAAGATCGACGAAATCGTCGACGGCCTCGTCGATGAGAACGAACCGGTCGCGGCCGCTCCTGTCGTGGCCGCTCCCGTCGAAGAAGACGAGGAAGAGGGCGAAGCGGAAGAAGAGGAAGAAGAAGAGGAAGAAGAAGCGAGCGCTTCGGGCGCCGCCGGCTTCTCCGCCGAACAGCTGGAAACGCTGAAACGCACGGCATTGGAAAAATTTGCCGTCATTTCGCAGCAATTCGACAAGATGCGCCGTGCTTTCGAGAAAGAAGGCTACAACTCGAAACCGTACGCCAAGGCGCAGGAAGCCATTTCGCAAGAGTTGCTGGGCATCCGCTTCACGGCCAAGGTCGTGGAAAAGCTGTGCGACACCCTGCGCGGCCAGGTCGACGAAGTGCGCCATATCGAGAAGCAGATCCTCGACGTGGCCGTGAACCGCTGCGGCATGCCGCGCGCCCACTTCATCAAGGTCTTTCCGGGCAATGAAACCAACCTCGACTGGGTCGATGGCGAAGTCAACGCAGGACACGCGTACAGCGCCATCCTGGGCCGCAACATTCCGACCGTCAAGGAACTGCAGCAGCGCCTGATCGACCTGCAGGCGCGTGTCGTACTGCCGCTGCCGGACTTGCGCAATATCAACCGTCAGATGGCGGCCGGTGAAATGAAGGCGCGCAAGGCCAAGCGCGAAATGACGGAGGCCAACTTGCGCCTGGTCATTTCGATCGCCAAGAAATACACGAACCGGGGCCTGCAATTCCTCGATTTGATCCAGGAAGGCAATATCGGCCTGATGAAGGCCGTCGACAAGTTCGAGTACCGCCGCGGCTACAAGTTCTCGACGTATGCGACCTGGTGGATCCGCCAGGCGATTACCCGCTCGATCGCCGACCAGGCGCGCACGATCCGCATTCCCGTGCACATGATCGAGACGATCAACAAGATGAACCGGATTTCCCGCCAGATCCTGCAGGAAACAGGCGCGGAGCCCGATCCGGCCACCCTGGCGATCAAGATGGAGATGCCCGAGGACAAGATCCGCAAGATCATGAAAATCGCCAAGGAACCGATCTCGATGGAAACGCCGATCGGCGACGACGACGATTCGCACCTGGGCGACTTCATCGAGGACAACAACACCCTGGCCCCGGCCGACGCAGCGTTGCACGCGTCCATGCGGGGCGTGGTCAAGGACGTGCTCGATTCCCTGACGCCACGCGAAGCGAAAGTGCTGCGCATGCGTTTCGGCATCGAGATGTCCACCGACCACACCTTGGAAGAAGTGGGCAAGCAATTTGACGTGACGCGCGAGCGCATCCGCCAGATCGAAGCCAAGGCGCTGCGCAAGCTGCGCCACCCATCGCGCTCCGACAAGCTGAAAAGCTTCTTGGAAGGCAACTAGAAGCCAATAGGGCTTGACGTACGCCCCTGATACCCCTATCCTCGCGTGTCCGTTTCCAAAACGGCCGCGCGAGGCGGGCTCAACAGCGCCGCCAAGCCGCAGTCCCCGGGCCTCTAGCTCATGCTTGGTTAGAGCAGCGGACTCATAATCCGTTGGTGCCGTGTTCGACTCACGGGAGGCCCACCAGAATTTAGCAGTAGAGAATTAGCCCCGACGGGTGACTGTCGGGGCTTTTTTTATGCGCGAGACAATCGTCGCAAGGTTTGGCCGTTTGGATGGGCTGGTTCTGGCTTTGTCACTAATTTCATCTTATAGCGGTATGGAGTGCATAGGAGGTGCTGTGCACTTTGCCTGCCGTTCGACCTTGTATTTGCAATTAAGTACGCTACAGGTCATTATCGTTGTTCAATGCGGCTATGGTTGGGCTTGTGTATGAATGGCGGACCTGACCCTGTTACCTGTTACCTTGCAAATTGACTTGTCTCGTGCAATGGGGTGGGGCCATCCAGACCAGTCAAAGAGTCGTAGGGCAATCCCAATTCCCTTTAATGAGGACGCTATGCGCGTTTTGACTCTGCGAGTTGGTCGCCATCCTCAATATGTTTTCGTATTGAAGGGGGAATCAATTGTTAAAGTCAATACAGCTGCCTGGAAAAAGCTTTAAAGCGAGCGGGAATTGAAGATTTTAGGTGGCATGATTTGCTACATACTTGGGCAGGTTGGCATGTGCAAAATGGGATACCATTGAAGGTGTTGCAGGAGCTCGGCGGATGGGAATGTCCACAAAGGTGTGACGATATGCGTATTTCTCTGCTGGGCATCTAGCTGTTTACGTGGCAAAATTACCATCTTTAATTGCTCAAGAGGTTGGAAATGTTGCCTGATGTTGCAATTGGCGCTGTATGCGCCGCTATGATAAGCGCGTTGATGGTGTTCTTAAGCACGGTCTTCTCTAAAGAGCAGAAAACCTCTGAATTCCGGCAATCATGGATTAATGAATTTCGACAAGAAATGGCTGAGTTCATGGCTTCCATACGTCAAAGTGTTTCCGTTACGGCGAATTTGAGAGAGGAAGAATATGAGGAAAGGAAAAAATACTATTTCGATAATTTGGCAGTTTTGCAACGGAGTGAACATTTGCGGATAGCACTCTTGCTGAGGCTAAATCCTATTGAACATAAAATTTTGGTGGGCTACATTGCGAATTATATTGATGATATGTTAGAAGATTTCTCGAGCAAGCCGAGAGGCTCTGATCGTGGGGACGCATTGACTGCGCGTTTGCTCGAAGAAACTCAGCGAGTACTGCGTTATGAGTGGAAACGTGTGAAGCGCGGTGAATCTATTTTTAAATGGACGAAATGGATGTCGTTGGGAGCACTTATTGTATCAACGTTATTGGGGATATGGTGGACTGTCGGGCAATTCGATGACGCCATTTTTCTTTTGTGTAACGTGAAAACAGGTTTTTAGCAGCATATGTTCTCAGATCTAAATAAAGGTATATTTTTTAAATATAATTCTAATAAATAATATAAAAATGGATATTTCTTCTATTCTTGATAATAAACTAATTATTGCTCTTGGTTCGGGTATGGTTGGCGCTTTAGCTGCTCGGATACTGTCTCTAATGAAGGGGCGTGTACAAGAGTTGCAATATACGGTAAAGCACGAGAGTGTCGCTATATCAGCTGATGATGCAATTTTTGGTAGCGTAAAAGCAAGTTGGCAAGGTAATGAATTAAAAAACCTTTATAATACAAAGTTGGTTTTATTCAATGATACGGCGAGAGATTTTAAAGATGTTGTAGTTAAGATTTATTCTGGCGACACGGTTCTGTTGTCAGAGCGTTGCGTAATTGATGGTACTACATATATTCCTGAGTACACAGAGGAATACAAGAAGAAAGTGCCTATTCCTCCTACTGAACCCTTTAGCGAGGAACAATTGAAGATTTATCGGCATGGGCGAGAATATAAAATTATTGCTTTGAACCGTGAGCAAAGTGCAACATTTACTTATTTGACAACTGTGCCTGTAGGGAATGGTGGGCCAGGTGTATGGGCGGATATTCAGCAAGAAGGGGTAAGAGCAGTTCATAAGGAAATTGTGCCTGAGGTTCATGGCGTGCCACTAAAGCGGGCATTGCCAGTTGGTCTAGTGGCATGTTTCGTTATCTTAGGTTTGGTTTCTGGCCTCAATTTTCCAATATGGCTAGCTGCAGGAATTACCCTTTTGGTAGGGTTGATGGCGCAGAGTTTGGGCGCGTGGTTGTGCAAGGTTGCAGCAGCAATTAAGCGGTTTTTCTCACACTAACAGCGTTATATTTAATGCAGTAAAAGACTATAATTTATTTTTCTTTTTGGCAATTTCTGATGATGTCCTTGATAGGGCATCTGTCTCATAATCCATTGGTGCCGTGTTCGATTCACGGGAGGCCCACCAGAATTGAGCAATAATAGAACAAGCCCCGACAGGTAACTGCCGGGGCTTTTTTCGTGCTGTCGTACAATCGCGGCTTGGTGCTTTGATGAGGGATGAAACGAGATGACGGCTGACGTGAAAATTGACGATATTGTGGTGGGTGAGGGCAAGGCGGCGGCGCGCGGCGCTCTGATTACGGCGCATTACCGGGGCTGGCTGGAAGACGGCACGGAGTTTGACTCGTCGCACAAGCGGGGCGAGCCGTTTCGCTGTGTGTTGAGCAATAACAAGGTGATCCAGGGCTGGATTCTGGGTTTGCACGGCATGCAGGTGGGTGGCAAGCGCAAGCTGTGGGTGCCGGCGGAGTTGGCGTATGGCGAGCGGCAGGTGGGTTTGATTCCACCGAACTCCAATTTGACCTTCGAGATTGAATTGCTGGAAGTGCTGACGCGCGATTGATCGCTTGACGCGCAATCAGGCGGGCAGGGCACTTGCGTTGACTCCGGTTTGTTGCGTGAGCAGTTGTTCGATGTCGGCACGCAGCGCCTGCTGGGTGGGGAAGTTGGCATAGCGCAAGGTCACGTAACCGGCCAGCCTAAGCATGGCGTCGCGCTCCTCGTCCTGGCGTTCGCGGCCGGCGTGGCTGCGGTCGTCGAGTTCGATCACGGCGATGACGTGCAGTTGCTGGCTGCACAGCACAAAATCGGCCACCTTGCGGTCGAAACGGTTTCTGTTTGCCCATCCCTGCGCCGTCACCAGCGCGGAAAACGCCACTTGTGCCAGCACCGTGCATTCCGGCAAGGCCGTTTGCAGCAGGTGGTACATCTGCTGTTCGCGTGTCGTCATGACGGGTTTTCTTTGCAGACGCAGCGGCCTGCGCGATTTGGCAGCCTGGCGCGTGGCCAGCATGGCAAGGAACAGGATCACTGCCGCGATGGCGAGCAGGACGGTGTAGGAAGGCATGGGCTGGCACCAGAATGGACGAGTCCTGATGGTACGCGAACAGCGGCGTGTTTTCGTGCCCCTGCCAGCGTATTTCAGGTGGTGCGCTTGTGGAAGATCAAGCCTGTTTCAAGTTGACCTGCATCATGTCCAGCGCCGGCACGATGTCGTGCAGGCTGGCCACTTCACAGGTGGGAATGGCGGCCGAGGTATTGGCCATGCCGTCCGGGTTGAACCAGCAGCTGGCGATGCCGTAGCGGTTGGCGCCCAGGATGTCGGCGTCCAGGCGGTCGCCGATGATGATCGTTGTTTCCTTGCTGAATGCGCGGGCCATGTTGGCCGCGTAGTCGAAGAAGCGCACGTCCGGCTTGGCGTGGCCGCACGCTTCGGAGGTGGCGACGAAGGAAATGTAGTCGCTCAGGCCGGAGGCGGCGATGCGGCGGTTCTGGATGGACTCGACGCCGTTGGTGATGATGCCCACTTCGCCGATGCGCGACAGGGTTTCGCATACTTGCTTGGCGCCATCGATGAGCACGACCGTGTCCGGCAGCGATTCCAGATACAGACGGCTGGCCAGTTCCGGGTCGATGGCGATGCCGTTCAGCGCAAACGTCTTGCGGAAGCGCTCGACCTTCAGGAAATCCTTGCTCACCTCACCTGTTTCGAAACGTTTCCACAGGTCGACGTTGATCGCCTGGTACTGGGAAAACAGCGCGTCGATGCCGTTGCGCAAACCCAGTTCGTGCATGGTGTGCAGGAACGAGCGTTTTTCGGACGCCCGGAAATCGAGCAGGGTATCGTCGAGGTCAAACAGGAATAATTTGTATTTCATGGCATGTTGTTGAAAGGAACTTGTCTTGCATCGTAGCACGTAGCGCCGAGTTCGGTTGGCCATGCCCTGCGCGGGCGATCCGCTACAATCGCTGCCGGACCCGTCACTTTCACTTCATTCCTGCCATGACCCAGCTCTCCGTCAACGTCAATAAAATCGCCCTGCTGCGCAATTCGCGCGGCCGCAATTTCCCGGACCTGCTCGCGTTTTCCGCGCGCTTTCTCGACCTGGGCGCGGCAGGCATCACCTTGCACCCGCGCCCGGACCAGCGCCATGCGCGCTACGATGATGTTGCCGCTTTGCAGCGCCTGTGCGCGGAGCGGGGGCGCGAGCTGAACGTGGAGGGCTATCCGGCGGCGGACTTTCTGGAAGTGGTGAAAAGCGCGCGCCCGGCGCAATGCACCCTGGTGCCCGACATGCCGGGCCAGCTGACGTCCGATCACGGCTGGGACATCGAACGGCACGCGGCGCTGTTGCGCCCCGTCATTGGGGAATTGAACGACCTGGGCATCCGCGTCAGCCTGTTCGTCGATGCCGACTACCCGGCGCTGGAATGGGCGCGTGAGGTGGGCGCGGCGCGGGTCGAGCTGTACACGGAACGGTTTGCCGAGAGTTATGGCGGCGGGCAGGCCGAGGCCGTGTTTGACACGTATCTGCAGGCGGCGCGGCGGGCACAGGCGCTGGGCTTGGGCGTGAATGCCGGGCACGACCTCGATTTGCACAACCTGGCGCGCTTCCTGGACATTCCCGGCATCCTGGAAGTGTCGATCGGCCACGCGCTGGTGGTCGAGTGTATCGAGCAGGGCATAGACAAGGTGCTGGGCCGCTACCTTGAGATATGTCAATCGTAGGGCTGCCGCACATCGAACGCGCTTGCCGCTTGCTGACCTTGCTTACCAGTCATTTCTGAATGGATTTTTGCATGTTTGACGCGACTGCGGGGAGTGGCTTGAGGAGTGGTATTGAGCGCACTATTGCACTGAAAACTGACTATTTTCGTTTGCTGTGTAATGGCTGCAACGCACTGTTTTACGCCTGGCAAAGCCATGCGCAGGTAGCGTTCGGTACCCGCATACAGGCAGTCCACCTGAAACAGATACTCGGGCGCATCAAAATTGATGTCCCAGCGTTGATGCAAGGTACCGTTGCGTGTCCATTCCTTGTCCGGGGCCAGGATAGGCAAGGCTTCGCCAGCTGCTGGCGGCTGATCCGCCGGATAGGACAGCACGCGTACGCCATCGAGTTTGCTGGCCGGCAGGTTCCAGCTTGAGGGAGGCGCTTGCGGGCAAGAAACGGACGCAATGGGGGCTGCGGCAGCTGGCCGCATCGCCGCGGCAGCGATGACCAATGTCGCCAGTGCGAGCGGCTTCATTCCACTACCGAATAGAGTTCGGGACGATTCGATGCCCCGGCCGCCGAACGGCCGAAGTAGATCACGCGGGCGCTGGGCTTGTGGTGACGCCACTGGTCGAAAATTTCTATGCCTCCAGGCACCTGGCGGATGAACAGCGCCGCATGATTGCCCTGCCGCAGATTCTGATAGCGGCCGTTGACGAAGGTGGCAATCACTGTGCCTTTCGCGATACCGCTTTTTGTAAGGCATAGCGTTTCTCTCTGTGGTTGATGATAGAGAGAGCGTATGCAAGGCGTGGGTTAGCATCTTGATGGGGGCCAGAGCAATACAGAACATTGACATGTGTCATGGCCCCGCCTGGTGCACGGACAACCTTACATATCCACCCACCAGTTGAGCAAGGTTTCATCATCGTCGTCATCGAGGTTGACGTAGATATTGGCGAAGTACCATTCCACGCCCGTTGCTTCTCGGAAGGCGTCGAAGGGGCCGTTGACGTTGTAGATGCCGTGGTGTCCCGGCACGCTGAAGGTGAGGTTGCCCTTGTACTGGCCGTCCAGGGTTCCGCCCAGCTGGCTTTGCACGTCACGCTCGAGCAGGTCCACTGCCTCTTGCGACACGTCGTCGGCATCGTAGATATGGATGCAGAAGTTGCCGCCGCGCTTTAAGACTTCGGCGGGGGCGAGCGGGTTGGCGATGTTGACGATGTCGCCGCGTGCCAGGTTCAGGGTCAGGCCGGGCGAGGCCAGCAGTTCGTAGACGTGCTCGTCGATCTGGCGCGCCGGCAGGGTTTCATATACGGGACCGCTGGTGTTTTCGCCTGCCAATACGCGGATGTGCGGCAAGCCTTCGCAATTGATGTCTTCCATTTATTCTTTCATAGTGCCGGCGCCATGTGCTGCCAGGCGCGCCAGGTAGAGGGTTGTGGCAATATTGTACCGGGTACGTATCTGCTGGCAGGGTGCGCAACGGTGCAAACGAGGAGAAGCGATGGAAAATGCGGTGCAAACAGGCGGCTGTCTATGTGGCGCGGTGCGCTTTGAAGTAAGCGGCGAGGGTAGCAATGCGCACAGCTGCTCCTGCCGCAATTGCCAGCAGCATACGGGCGCGCCGACGGTGGCGTGGGTGGAGTTTGCGCGCGATCAAGTGCGCTGGACGGGCACGGCTGGCGCTCCGGCCACCTACCGCTCTTCCGATTATTCCAGCCGGGCCTTTTGCGCCGCGTGCGGCAGTTCCATCGGCGCCATCGACGACGCGCCGACGGTGGCCTTGCTGGTGGGCAGTTTTGATGATCCTACCCAGGCGGCCTTTGCGCCAGAATATCACTCGTTTGACGATGTCAGGCCGGGCTGGTGGCATTTTGATCCGGCCGCCATGGCGCCTGTCGCAGGCAGTTAGCCGGGCGCGTCAGACTGGCGGCGTGGCCAGGAAGGCAGGCAGGGTTTCCGCCGAGCGCGTGTAGGCGTGCACGGCAGGATAGTCGGCCGGCTTGACGATATCGGGCGTTTCCAGCTGGGCGAAGCTCCAGCCGACGGCAATGGTCACGCCCGCCTCGTCGATACGGCCCGTCTCGCCAGGCAGGGGCAGGTGCGCGCATTCCTGTTCCAGCGCGTTCCAGGCGGCATGCAGTTGCATGCTGACTCGCTCCAGCCACGGCGCGTGTTGCTTGTCGAGCGGACGCAGCTTGCGTTCGTAGACGATTTGCACGGCTTTTTCATAGGCGGCCAAGGCCAGGCCCGTCAGGCGCAGCGCCCGCACGCTGTCGGCGAGGGGAGGGGTGGACGTGTCCGGGCGCAGCAGCGATAGATATTGCAGGATCAAGGTAGAGTCCATCAGCACTTGCCCGTCGTCCAGGACCAGGGTCGGCACCTTGATGACGGGGTTGATCTCGCGCACGGCATCCATGTTGCGGAACACGGACAGCGACAGGTGCTCGTAGCTAATGCCCTGCAGTTGCAAACAAATGGCGACCCTGCGCACATAGGGCGAGTCGAGCATACCGATCAGTTTCATGGCCAGTCTCCGGGGTAGTCGGGGAATGCTTACGATACCCGCTTGCCTGGCCGTTTGCCAGCGCCGTTTAATTGTGCGCGCTGATGCCGCTGCGGAATTGTTCGAAACCGGCGCGCGCTGCCTTGTAGCAATTGCCGGCGGCCGCTTCCAGGCCTTCGCGGTCGAGCACTTCGACCGTGCCGCGGCGGTACTGGATCAAGCCTTCGTCCTGCAGCTTGCGGGCCGTGACGGTGACGCTTTCGCGGCGCACGCCCAGCATGTTGGCCATGGTGTCTTGCGTGACCTTCAGCTCGTTCGACAGGGAACGGTCGAGGCGGTCCAGCAGCCAGCGGCACAGTTTTTGTTCGATGCTGCAATGGCGACCGCCCACCACGTTTTGCGCCATCTGCGCAAACATGGCGCTGGTGTAGCGCATCAGCAATTGCGCCAGCGCGCCGCCTTCATTGAAGACTTCCCGCAGGAAGGCCGTTTTCAGGCGGTAGCCGTAGCCGGCCGTCTGCACGATGGCGGTGCAGGTGGCGCGCTCGGCTTCGTACAGCACCACGCCGGCCACGCCTTCGCGGCCGATGACGGCGATCTCGGTGGTGGCGCCGTCTTCCATCACATATAACAGGGAAACGATGGCGTTGGTGGGGAAGTACGTGTAGTCAATCTTGCCGCCACAATCGAACAGGTGCTTGCCGGCAGGCAAAGCGACCAATTCCAGTTGGCAAAACAGGCGCTCCAGATCGGTGCGCGACAAGGCGCGCAGCAATTCGTTCTGTTGCGCGCCGGTGATGCTGATCATGGGCGTGGCGGGAGCGGCTTGCCAGTTATGCTGGGCAGCGGCGTGGTTATTCGTTGCTGGGGTCAGGTTGCTATAAGCTTTGTACATGGTAGGGCCTCGTCTTCTGATTTTGTTGGATGGCGCTGCTTTTCTGGCTTGCTAGCGTTGTGCTGAATCTTGTATCCACTATAGAACCAGGGGGCGGCGGCGGGCATCGGATGAGCCGACGCGCTTATGTAGGCTAGGAACATTGCCTCTTGTCATCCGACTCCTACGCCTGCCGCTTAATTTTTCCGTGTGGAAACAACAGTGCCTGGACAAAAAAATGCTGCACCTTGCCCGCGACATCTGAACTTTGGCCGCGTGCCGCGATCAAAGCAGTCTGCGCGGCATGACGATGGTGATAAAATGTTGCATTGCGGAAATTTTGCCGGCGTGTCGGAATGAGCCGTCTCATGGCCTGCGCCGCGATGGCGCGCGCGCCTGTCTAGTCCCGTTTATCCGTTTAATGAAGGAAAGCAACGCATGAAATGGTTTTTTGATCTGAAAATTGCCACCAAGCTGATCTTGTCGTTTGGCGCCGTGCTGCTGTTGACGGCCGCGCTGGGCGTGTCGGCGATCCTGTCCATGGCGCGCATCAATACCGCGTCGACGGATCTGTCCGCCAACTGGATGCCCAGCGTGCTGGCGGCCATGTCCATGCGCAGCGATGTCAGTGATTTCCGCCGCTGGGAACTGGCGCACATGCTGGCCGCCCAGGATGCCGACATGGCGCAGAATGAAACGCGCATGACGGAAACGCAGGCAAAGCTGAAGACGGACGGCGACAACTACCGCCGCCTGATTTCGGAACCGGGCGAGAAAGAAGTATTCGAGCGTTTCCTGACGCTCAACGATGAATTCATGCGCCTGCACGCGACCATGCTGAGCCTGTCGCGCGAGATGAAGAAGGAAGAGGCGCGCGCGCTGGCCGTGGGCCCGTCCGCCAAGGTCATGGCGGACATGATGGTGGCGCTCGATAAACTGGTGGCCATTAACACGGACGGCGGCGTGCGTTCGAGCGCCAGTGCCGACGCCACCTATGCGGCCTCGCGCGCCAGCCTGATCGGCTTGCTGGTAGGCATCGTCGTCATCGGCATGCTGCTGGCGCTGTGGGTGGCGCGCAGCGTGGCGCGTCCGCTGATCGAGGCCGTCGGCGTGGCGCGCCAGGTGGCGGCCGGCGACTTGACGGCGCATATTGTTGTGCAATCGCAAGACGAAACGGGGCAATTGATGCAAGCTCTGAAAGACATGAATGCCAGCCTGCAAAGCCTGGTGGGCCAGGTACGCAGCGGCACCGATACCATCGCCACGGCGTCGAGCCAGATCGCCGCCGGCAACCAGGATCTGTCGTCGCGCACGGAAGAGCAGGCCAGTTCGCTGGAAGAAACGGCCTCGTCGATGGAAGAACTGACCTCGACCGTGAAGCAGAATGCGGACAATGCGCGCCAGGCCAACACCATGGCGCTGACCTCGTCGAGCATCGCCATCGAGGGCGGCAAGGTGGTCAGCGAAGTGGTGGGCACGATGGCGTCGATCAACGCGTCGTCGCGCAAGATCGTCGACATCATCGCCGTCATCGACGGTATTGCCTTCCAGACCAATATCCTGGCCCTGAATGCGGCCGTCGAGGCGGCGCGCGCAGGCGAGCAGGGGCGCGGCTTTGCCGTCGTCGCCACGGAAGTGCGCAACCTGGCGCAACGCTCGGCCGCGGCGGCCAAGGATATCAAGGTGCTGATCGGCGATTCCGTCGAGAAGGTCGAGGCGGGCTCGAAACTGGTGGACCAGGCGGGCCGCACGATGGATGACATCGTTGCCAGCATCACGCGCGTGACGGACATCATGAGCGAGATCACGGCCGCCAGCAGCGAGCAGAGCGCCGGTATCGAGCAGGTCAACCAGGCCATCGCCCAGATGGACCAGGTGACGCAGCAAAATGCGGCCCTGGTGGAAGAGGCGGCGGCAGCGGCCGAATCGATGCAGGAGCAGGCTGCCAGCCTGAGCGAAGTGGTCAGCATCTTCAAGCTCAATGCGACCGGCGCTGCCGCGAGCCGGCCGCGCGCGCCCGTCAGCGTCAAGGCGCCGGCAGCCGTGACGCCGGCAGTTGCGCCACGTCAACTGGCCAGCACGGCGCGCCGCGCGGCGCCAGTGGATGAGTGGGAAAGCTTTTAATTAAGCGCGCTTGCGCGGTTTCCTGACGCCTTTGGGGACGGGGGCTGCAGCGGCTTGCTGGCGCTGTTGCCACGCCCTCAGGGCTGCTTCGTAGGTGGCCAGGTCTTCCTGGTACATTTCCAGCACGCAAAAGGTACAACCGCTGTGGCAGCACTCGTCATTGCCCGGTTTGCTGGGCGCTTGCGGTGGCGGATCGTGGGGGAAAGGCGGGGTAGGCATGATGAGGGCAGGGGACGGCGGAGCAGGCATCGGAGCAGGCATAGGAGCTGGCATAGGACCTAGCATGATACGGCATCCCGGCGCGTCGTTGCTGGAACGCTTTTTGCTCAAAAATCACGGTTTCCGTGTACAGTTGCGGTGAATTAGGGTATCGTTTACAGCACTGATATTGTATCTTCTGCGCGCGATGTTCCGCCGGCGCGATCTCCGCCGCCATCGCAGCACATCTCTTCGACGCTCCCGCATACGCCATACAGCATGTCCCGGAGCACGGAGGTGCCGCAAGAACAATGATCCATGGCTTGCAAGACGGAGCTGCCTGTGCCCCGAAATGTTGTTTATTGAGAAAGCATGGCTTCCGCAGTGCGGAGGCACACCAGAAAATTTATGTCTGAAACCGAATCGACTCCTACGCCCAGCCCGGCGATTGCCCCTGAAGCGGCGCCTGCCGCCGCACCTGCACCTGCCGCACCCGCTGCTCCCAGCCTGACTTTTGCCGACTTTGGCCTCGCGCCTGAAATCCAGCGCGCATTGACCGACCAGGGTTACACCCATCCGACACCGATCCAGGAACAAGCGATTCCCGTGGTGCTGCAAGGCCGCGATGTGATGGGGGCCGCGCAAACGGGCACCGGCAAGACGGCCGGTTTTTCTTTGCCGATCATCCAGTTGCTGATGGCGCATGCCAGCAGCAGCATGTCGCCGGCACGCCATCCGGTGCGCGCGCTGATCCTCACGCCGACGCGCGAACTGGCGGTGCAGGTGGCGGAAAACGTCAAGGCCTACGCCAAGCACACGCCGCTGCGTTCGACCGTCGTGTTCGGCGGCATGGACATGAAGCCGCAAACCGTCATCCTGCGCGGTGGCGTGGAAATCGTCATCGCCACGCCGGGCCGCCTGCTCGACCATATCGAGCAAAAGAACATCAGCCTGAGCCAGGTGCAGATGCTGGTCATGGATGAAGCGGACCGCATGCTGGACATGGGTTTCCTGCCGGACTTGCAGCGCATCATCAACTTGTTGCCGAAGCAACGCCAGAACCTGATGTTCTCGGCCACGTTCTCGCCAGAAATCAAGAAGCTGGCCGCCACCTTCCTCAACGATCCGCTGACGATCGAAGTGGCGCGCAGCAACCAGACGGCCGACAAGGTCACGCAAGTGGTCTACAAGGTGACGGAAGACCAGAAGCATGCCCTGGTCGCCCATCTGCTGCGCCAGCGCGACCTGAAACAGGTCATCGTGTTTTCGAACACCAAGATCGGCGCCTCGCGCCTGGCCCGCGTGCTGGAGCAGGAAGGCATGAGCGCCACGGCGATTCACGGCGACAAGAGCCAGCAAGAGCGCATGGCGGCGCTGGAAGCGTTCAAGAAGGGCGAGATCGACGTGCTGGTGGCCACCGATGTGGCGGCGCGCGGCCTGGACATTTCCGACTTGCCTTGCGTCATCAACTTCGACTTGCCGTACAACGCGGAAGACTATGTGCACCGCATTGGCCGCACGGGCCGCGCCGGCGCCTCGGGCGACGCCATTTCGATCTACTCGGATAAAGACGAGCGCTTGCTGGCCGATATCGAGAAGCTCATCAAGCAAAGCATCAAGCGCGGAGAATTGACGGGCTTCAACCCGGCTCCGGCCCGCAGCAGCGACAGCGAGCGCCGTCCGCCGCGCCGCAGCGAAGGTGGTGAGGCGCGTCCCGCGCGCGCCTCCGAAAGCCGCCATGCCGGCGAGAGCCGCGACAGCCGCTCCGCCGAACGCGGCACGCGTCCCGCCTTCGGTCCTGGCGCCCGCCGCGAAAAGGCCGATCCCTGGTTCCTGAAGCCATATGAGCCGGCCAAGGCAGCAGCCCCGGTTGCCAGCAGCACGACGCCGGTGCCGGTCAAGCCGAAGCAGAAGGTGGCGGCGTTGCTGGGTGGTTTGTTGAAGTAATAACGTTTATCAGTCTGTATTCTGGATGGCGCAGACGCTGGGGCATTGTCCCCAGCGTTTTTTTTTGCGTGTTGTTGCCTCGGGGTCGATGCCGCAGGCGGCGTGACTGTCTTGTTGTCTGCTGAAATTATTGCTCTAGCAACTTTCCCGCGTGAAGCCTGCAGGCTGTCTTTAAAGATTTGATAGCGTGGTATTTCTCTTTGACGGGTATGGGCGCATAGACGACCTGGCTTGCTGTCATGGCCGCAGCAGGTGGGAATTGTTGAGGATTGGCTTGCTTTAAAGCATGTGCGGCAGAATCTGGCATGCAGGGCAAATATTATAGGTGGTGGCGGTGGCTATGTTGCTGCGGAATTGTGACAAGGTGTAAAACCGTACAAGATGGTTAGAAAATAGGAGGCTGTGCATATATCATGCAGGTTTGGAAGGCAGCATCTGGAAATGTCGAAAAGTGTTGGCTGTTGGCGGCGTGCCGTCGCTGGCATGCCGGAGGGAGGGATGGCGTTGCAGCTGGGGTGCTCTGCCGTGTGATGCGGCGTGCCGGAGCAGGCCGTTAATTGCATTATCAGTCATTGCGTCATTGCTTGCTTAATTGAAAATATTTTCTGTATCTGCTGCAGTATATTTATGCAGACAATATGCTTTCTGTCTATCGTTGTTGCGAAGAAATGGAGCTGTGGTTGCATGGCGGGATGTGGTTTTTAGGCGAGAATTTCGTATTTTTAGCAAGACAATAATGTTAAAATGGTGCGACTGTATTTTTAAAAAGCAATTAGAAATATCTTGCGTCACATCATTCAGCGCATTCTGATCTTCTTGGATTCATGTCATCTTTGATGTGGGATGATTCATCGATTAGTCGGTTGTCAAAGTGGCTGGCTGTGTTGCTCGGGCTCTCGATTACTTTGAGCTTGTTACGGTTCCCGTTTTGAGGCACGTCAATTTGTTGCGCTGACCAGGCTAGGGTAAATGTATGTCCGGCTGAGTCTCGGGCAATATCTATCCTCTCCTTCTCCTGGTTAGTGCAATGTGCTACCGAGTCGCCCCGACGGATATGATGCCGATTTGTTAACGATATCGGTATCTGCTGAGCATGTTGCGTTTATTTAATTCGTTATTCTCATTTAATTAATAATATAAAAATGTTATCAGATAAGTCTATTCTCATTACCGGCGGAACGGGTTCGTTCGGCAAGGCCTTTGTCAAAACCGTGCTGGAGCGTTATCCGACCATCAAGCGCCTCGTGGTATTTTCGCGCGATGAATTGAAGCAGTTTGAAATGGCGCATGAGTTTTCGGATGAAAAGTATGCCGGTATCCGTTATTTCATCGGCGACATCCGCGATGAAGCCCGCCTGCGCCGTGCGCTGGAAGGGATTGATATCGTGATTCATGCTGCTGCGTTGAAACAAGTGCCCGCAGCGGAATATAACCCGTTCGAATGCATCAAGACCAACGTATTGGGTGCGCAAAACCTGATCGAGGCTTGCCTGGATACCAAAGTGCAACGTGTAGTTGCCTTGTCGACAGACAAGGCTGCCGCGCCGATCAATCTGTACGGCGCTACCAAGCTGTGCTCGGACAAGCTGTTCGTTGCAGCCAATAATATCGTTGGTCATCGCGATCTGCGTTTCAGCGTCGTTCGTTACGGTAACGTAATGGGCAGCCGCGGGTCGGTGATTCCATTCTTCCTCGAGCGCCGCGCGACGGGTGTCCTGCCGATCACCGATACGGCCATGACTCGTTTCAACATCAGCCTGCAAGAAGGCGTGGACATGGTACTGTGGTCGCTCGAGAACGCCTGGGGCGGCGAAGTACTGGTGCCGAAGATTCCTTCCTACCGCATCACCGATGTGGCTGAAGCCATTGGTCCTGAATGCAGCTTCCCTGTTGTCGGCGTGCGTCCAGGCGAAAAGATTCATGAGGAAATGATCACTTCCAGCGACAGTTTCAATACCGTTGATATGGGCAAGTATTACGCCATCCTGCCGATGAGCGCCAAGTATTCGACGCAAGAGTATTGCGACAAGATGGGCGCCAAATTGGTGCCGCCAGGTTTCTGCTATGACAGTGGCAGCAATACCGATTTCCTGAGCAAGGAACAATTGCGCGAGTTGATCCAGGCTCACGTTGACCCTACCCATACCGCGTAAAACATGACGATGATTCCTTACGGTCGACAGGATATTTCCGAGGCCGATATTCAGGCCGTCGTCGATGTCTTGCGCTCCGACTTTCTGACGCAGGGGCCGGCGGTGCCGGCGTTCGAGCAAGCGCTGGCGACATATTGCGGCGTATCCCACGCGATTGCAGTCAATAGCGCCACGAGTGCCTTGCATATAGCATGCCTGGCACTGGGCGTCGGCCCGGGGGATCTGGTCTGGACCAGTCCAAATACCTTCGTTGCCAGTGCTAATTGCGCCTTGTATTGTGGCGCCGATGTCGACTTTGTCGATATCGATGCGCGCACCTACAATCTGAGCGTGGAGGCGTTGGCGCACAAGCTGGCACAGGCGAAGCTGGCTGGGCGTCTGCCGAAGGTTGTCATCCCCGTGCATTTGACGGGGCAGCCTTGCGACATGCTTGCCATCCATGCATTGGGCCAGGAATACGGTTTCAAGATTATCGAAGATGCTTCGCATGCCATCGGCGGCAAGTATCGTGGCGAAGCCATAGGCAATTGCCGCTACAGCGACATTACCGTCTTCAGCTTTCACCCTGTGAAGATTATTACCAGTGCCGAAGGCGGCATGGCTACCACGCAAGATGCACAGTTGGCGACCAGCCTGCAGCAACTGCGCAGCCATGGCATTACGCGCGATCCTGAGCTGATGACACATGCGCCCGATGGCGCATGGTATTACCAGCAGGTCACGCTCGGCTACAACTACCGCATGACCGACATGCAGGCGGCGCTTGGCCTGAGCCAGATGGTGCGCCTCGATGAGTTCGTGGCACATCGCCATGTCATGGCGCGCCGCTATGATGCCTTGCTGGCTGATTTCCCTGTCATCACGCCATGGCAGCATCCTGACGGCTATTCAGGCTTGCATCTGTATGTGATCCGCCTGCAGACCGAGCGCTTGACGCAGACGCACCGCGACGTCTTCGACGCCCTGCGCGCGCAATCGATCGGTGTCAATCTGCACTATATTCCCGTGCATACCCAGCCTTACTATGAGGCAAAAGGTTTCAAACCGGGCGATTTCCCGGAAGCGGAACATTATTATTCGCAAGCCATCAGCCTGCCCATGTATGCCACCTTCACGGACGAGCAGCAAGACCGCGTTATCGAGGCCTTGCGGAAAGCGCTGAAATGAAAATAGGCTTGGGCGCAGTTCAGTTCGGGCTCGATTATGGTATCGCCAATACGGCAGGCAAGGTAAGCGAAGGGGAAGTGGCGGCGATTCTGGCCGCTGCGGCCCGGTTGCAATTGACATTGATCGATACGGCGGCACTGTATGGCGACAGCGAGGCGGTGCTTGGCCGTGTGATGTCGCCTGCCGCGCCTTTCGATATCGTGACCAAGACGCCGCAGTTTTCCGGGGCGGCCGTGACCGAAGTGGAGGCGCAGCAACTGGAAGACAGCCTGCACGCCTCGCTGCGCAAGCTGCAGCGCCCCAGCGTCTATGGCCTGCTGATCCACCGCGTCGACGATTTATTGTTGCCGGGCGGAGAAGCGCTGATGGCGCGCATGGCACTGTTGAAGCAACGGGGTCTGGTCAGCAAGATTGGCGTGTCCGTCTATACTGGGCAGCAGATTGATGCCGTACTGGCGCGCTTCCCGATCGACCTGATTCAGCTGCCGATCAACGTGCTGGACCAACGTCTGCTGCATAGCGGACATTTGCGCAAATTGAAACAGGCTGGCGTCGAGATACATGCCCGCTCCGCGTTCCTGCAAGGCTTGCTGCTGATGGCGCCCCATGACTTGCCGGCCCATTTTGACGGTGTGCGCGAGCATTTGGCCGCCTATCACCGTTTTATTGCCGGACAAGGTCTGACGCCGCTGCAAGCCGCGCTGGGCTTTGTGACCGGGCTGGAGGAGATCGACCAGGTGGTATGTGGCGTCAATTCCAGTGTGCAACTACAGGAAATATGCGCGGCGGCCGGACACACGGCCGCAGGCGCCGCGCGCGCCGGCTATGACGCGTTTGCGATCTGCGACGAAGCGATCGTCAATCCGGCCTTGTGGCAGCAGGCAAAGGGAAAATCATGATATTGGCAATACTGCAGGCCCGTGTTTCATCGTCGCGGCTGCCAGGCAAGGTGCTCAAGCCCTTGCTGGGCGAGCCGATGCTGCTGCGCCAGATCGAGCGTTTGCGCGACGTCCGCCAGATCGATCAATTATTGGTGGCTACGAGCCGCGAAGCGTCGGATGATGCGATTGAAGCATTGTGCGTGGCTAACGGCATCGCTTGCTTCCGGGGCGATCTGAACGACGTGCTGGAGCGTTTTCACCAGGCGGCGCAAACGTTTGCACCCGAGCATATCGTGCGTTTGACGGCCGATTGTCCGCTGACCGACCCCGCGTTGATCGACGAGGTTATCGCGTTTTATCTGGCCGGCGGCTACGACTACGTCAGCAATTGTGTCGAGGCCAGCTACCCCGATGGCCTCGATGTGGAAATTTTCCGCGCCTCTTGCCTGGATGAGGCGTGGCGCGAAGCGCGTCTGCCGTCGCAGCGCGAGCATGTTACGCCGTTCATTCATCAGCAAACCGGGCGCTATAAGGTGGGTGTGTACCGTCACGCCACGGATTTGTCGCACTTGCGCTGGACGGTGGATGAGCCGAAGGATTTCGAGCTGGTTTCCATGATTTATGACGCGCTGTATCGGAAAAACACGCGGTTTTCAATGCAGGATGTCCTGTCCCTGCTGGAGCAGCGCCCCGAATTAGTAAATTGGAACACCATACATGGACGTAACGAGGGATATCAGAAATCGCTCGACGCCGATGCCGTACCGACTACCCCCCCCACCATAGAGAACTAATATGTCTACACGCTATCAACGCTCTGAAGAGTTATTGGAACGCGCCCTTAAAACGATCCCGCTCGGCTCGCAGACTTTCAGCAAGAGCAAAACCCAGTTTCCATTGGGTGTTTCGCCGTACTTTATTCAACGCGGCAAGGGTAGCCATGTATGGGATGTGGATGGAAATGAATACATCGACTTCATCAGCAGTCTGGCGTCGATCACGCTCGGCTACAACGACGAGGACGTGACCAATGCGGTCAAGGCGCAGTTGGACGAGGGCGTCATTTTCAGCCTGCCGCATCAGATTGAAATGCAGGTCGCGGAGAAAATTTGCGAAATCGTGCCTTGCGCCGAGATGGTGCGTTTCGGCAAGAATGGTTCCGATGCCACCTCTGGCGCCATCCGTGTGGCGCGTGCTTACACCAACCGCGAACATGTGGCCGTGTGCGGCTACCATGGCTGGCAGGACTGGTACATCGGTTCGACCGCGCGCAACCGCGGCGTTCCCGTTGCCACGCGCGAACTCACGCATACCTTTGCGTACAATGACCTGGCATCGCTGGAAAAGCTGTTTGCCGACTTCCCCGAGCAGATTTCGGCCGTGATCCTCGAACCGATGAATGTGTACGCACCTAAGGAAGGATTCCTCGAGGGCGTCAAGGCACTGGCACACAAGCACGGCGCGCTGCTGATCTTTGATGAAACCATCACCGGCTTCCGCTACGCCAATGGTGGTGCGCAAGAGCTGTTTGGCGTCACGCCCGACCTTGCCACGTTCGGCAAGGGCCTGGCAAATGGCTACCCGGTATCTGCCATCGCCGGCCGCGCCGATGTCATGAAGCTCATGGAAGAAATCTTCTTCTCGTTCACCTTCGGTGGCGAAACGCTGTCGCTGGCAGCGGCCTTGGCCACGATGGAGAAATTACAGCGCGAACCTGTCGTGGCGACGATCAAGAAGCAGGGGCAGAAAATTATTGACCGCCTCAATGCCATCATCGAGACGAATGCGGCGCAGCACATCATGAGCGTTGCTGGCCATCCGAGCTGGAGTTTCGTGCTGATCAAGGATGCTGCTCCGTACACGCAATGGCATATCAAGACCTTGTTCATGCAAGAAATGTTGGCGCGCGGCATTCTGACGTTCGGTACCCATAACGTCAACTACAGCCATAGCGACAGCGATCTCGAGAAGCTGTTTGCGGCTTATGAAGAAGTCGTGCCGATGCTGGTTAGCGCCGTCAAGGATGGAACGCTGGAAGGTTTGCTGCGCTGCAAACCCTTGGAACCACTATTCAAGGTGCGATGAGTAGCTCCGTTGTCATTCGCGTCGATGCTTCCGTACAGATGGGGAGCGGTCACGTCATGCGCTGTACAACCTTGGCGAAAGAGCTCCGGTCGCGTGGCGCATCCGTCACCTTTATTTGCCGAAAACTGCCCGGTAACTATATCAACTGGCTGGTGTCGAATGACTTCGAGGTGATTGCATTGCCCGCGCCTGTGGATGACAAGGTGGTCACGGCCAGTCAGGTTGGGCATTTTTCCTGGCTGGGTGTGTCTCTGGAGCAAGAAATTGCGGATGTGTGCGAGGCTTTGTTACATAGGCCGGTGCATGACTGCCTGATTGTCGATCATTACGCGCTTGATGAGCAGTGGGAACGCGTGGCGAGATCATTCGCAAACACGATCATGGTCGTCGATGATCTTGCTGATCGCCGGCATGACTGCGATATTTTGTTGGACCAGAATTTTTATCTGGGCATGCAGCAGCGCTACGATCATTTGTTGCCTTTATCGTGCAAGAAGCTCCTGGGTCCAGCGTATGCCTTGCTGCGCCAGGAGTTCGTGGTGCAGCAATCCCACGTCAGGCCGCGAGACGCCGCTGTGCAGCGCGTCCTGGTGTTCTTTGGCGGCATAGATGCCGACAACTACACGGCGCCCGCCATTGCCGCACTGGCGCGTGCCGCCAGGCCGGAAGTGCAGGTCGATGTCGTGATTGGTGCGCAACATCCGGCGCGTGCGGCGATCGAAGCCAGCTGCATGCAACATGGCTATGAATGCCACGTGCAAACCTCGCGCATGGCCGAATTGATGGCGCAAGCCGATTTGGCGATGGGAGCAGGCGGTACTGCTACCTGGGAACGTTGCTGTCTTGGTTTGCCAGCTTTGACCGTTTGCGTCGCGGAAAATCAGCGGCAACTGGTCAATGACGCGGCGCACGCCGGCTTCATTTATGCTCCGCGCATCGAGCTTGGCGATACCTTGGAAGAGACCTTCTTGCGCCATTATCTGGCATTGCTGGATAATCCGGGTTTGCGTAATTTCCTGTCGCGCCGCAGTCTCGAGATTGTCGATGGCCGTGGTGCTGCGCGCGTGGCCCGCTTGATGGGGAGCAATGTCATCGCATTGCGCCTTGCCACTGCCGGGGATTCGGCGGCCTTGATGGCCTGGCGTAACGATGATGCAATCCGTGCTGTGTCGCGCAATACGGCGCCGATCACGGCGGAGAATCATCAACGCTGGTTTGATGCTGTGTTAAGCGATGCGCAGCGCATTTTGCTGATTGGACACCACGCCGATGGCCACGCTGCAGGCGTGGTGCGGTTTGATGTGCGTGACGATAGCGCCGAAGTATCGATTTACCTGGTTCCCGGCACGAAGCAACGGGGCTTGGGTGCAGAGTTGCTGGCAAGTGCCGAGCAATGGCTGCGAACAGCGCGTTCTGATATCAAGATAATAAGGGCCGAGGTGCTGGGCGATAACCAGCCTTCGCACCGCCTGTTCCTGGCTGCATCGTATGTCAGGGATTCCACATGCTATTTTAAGAAGGTGAACTAAAAATATGACTGATTCGATAAAAATCGGCAATCGCCTGATCGGCAAAAACCATCCGCCATTCGTGATCGCGGAAATGTCCGGCAATCACAATCAATCGCTGGAACGCGCGCTGGAAATTGTTGAGGCTGCGGCCAGGACAGGTGCGCATGCGCTGAAAATTCAGACCTATACGCCAGATACCATGACGCTGGATCTGGATGAGCGGGAATTTCACATCAGCGATCCCAAGAGCCTGTGGGCCGGCACGTCGTTGTACAAGCTGTACGGTGAAGCGTACACGCCTTGGGAATGGCACGCACCGATCTTCCAGCGCGCGCGTGAACTGGGCATGATCCCGTTCAGCACACCGTTTGACGACACGGCAGTCGACTTCCTGGAAACGCTGGACATGGACTGCTACAAGATTGCCTCGTTTGAAAACACCGACTTGCCGTTGATACGCCGCGTGGCAGCCACTGGCAAGCCAGTGATTATTTCCACGGGCATGGCAACCGTTGCCGAGCTAGACGAAACTGTGCGCGCAGCGCGCGAGGCCGGTTGCCGCGATTTGATCCTGCTCAAATGCACCAGCACTTATCCTGCCACGGCCGCGAATACGAATATCCTGACGATTCCTCATTTGCGTGAATTATTCGGCTGTGAAGTCGGCCTGTCCGATCACACCATGGGTGTGGGCGTGTCGGTCGCCAGCGTGGCGCTGGGCGCCAGCGTGGTGGAAAAACACTTCACCTTGAGCCGTGCCGACGGCGGCGTCGATAGCACGTTCTCGATGGAACCGGCTGAAATGGCGCAACTGGTGGTAGAGACCGAGCGTGCCTGGCAAGCGCTGGGTCACGTTGCTTACGGTCCGACCGCAGCCGAGATGAAATCGCTGCAATTCCGTCGTTCGCTGTATGTTTCGCAAGATATCAAGGCGGGCGAGATGTTAACGAAGGAAAATCTGCGTGCAATCCGTCCTGGCTTGGGGCTGCCGACCAAGTTCATGGACGTTTTCCTGGGCAAGTGCGTGACCAGCGATGTGCCGCGCGGTACGCCCCTGTCCTGGGACCTGATCGGTTAAGCATCGCGTTCGCCATGCCCGTATGGGCCTGATGCCTGATGCCTGCTTCTGTTGCCAGCATCAGGCAGGATAGCCGTTATCCATCGATAAAGTAGAAGATTTTTAAAAGAGTAAGATTATGAATGTGACTGTCATTGGCACGGGGTATGTTGGCTTGGTCAGCGGTACCTGTTTTGCGGAAGTCGGCAACAATGTGCTGTGCCTGGACCTGGACGCGGAGAAGATCCGTATCCTGAATGAAGGCGGCATCCCAATTTTTGAGCCGCATCTGCTGGAAATGGTACAGCGCAATATCGCCGCCGGCCGCCTGCAGTTCACCACCGACGTCAAGAAGGCTGTTGATCATGCTTCGGTGCAATTTATTGCTGTCGGCACGCCGCCAGATGAAGATGGCTCGGCCGATCTGAAGTATGTGCTCGCGGCAGCGCGCAGCATCGGTCAGCACATGCAGGGTTACAAGGTGATTGTCGACAAATCGACGGTGCCGGTAGGCACGGCCAGCAAGGTGGCAGCCGTTGTGGCAGAAGAATTGGCATTGCGTTCCGCCGATATCGGCTACAGCGTAGTGTCCAATCCGGAATTCCTGAAGGAAGGCGCTGCCATCGACGATTTCATGCGTCCCGACCGTATCGTCGTCGGCGCCGATGATGAACAGGCTATCCACCTGATGCGCGAGTTGTATGCGCCGTTCCAGCGCAACCATGAGCGCCTGATCATCATGGATGTGAAGTCGGCCGAACTGACCAAGTATGCAGCGAACGCGATGCTGGCGACGCGTATTTCCTTTATGAACGAGCTGGCCGATTTGTCCGAGCGCCTCGGCGCCGATATCGAGTCGGTGCGCCTGGGCATGGGTTCCGATCCCCGCATCGGTTATCACTTCCTGTATCCCGGTTGCGGCTACGGCGGTTCCTGTTTCCCCAAAGATGTGAAGGCGCTCATCGGCACAGCCAAGGAACATCAGCAGGATCTGCAGATATTGAATGCCGTGGAATCGGTCAACAATGCTCAAAAGCATGTGCTGACAAAGAAGATCAAGGCCCGTTTTGGCGCCACCCTGAAGGGCATGCGTTTCGCCATCTGGGGCCTGGCCTTCAAGCCGAATACGGATGACATGCGTGAAGCGCCAAGCCGTGAACTGATCGCCGATTTGCTGGCGGCAGGTGCCGTGGTGAGCGCATACGATCCCGTGTCCTTGCATGAGGCCAAGCGAATTTATGCTGGGCAAGATGGAATTACTTTTGCGGAATCGCATCAGGACGCCCTGGATGGCGCCGACGCCTTGGTAATCGTGACTGAGTGGAAAGAATTCCGCAGCCCTGATTTTGCTGCGATCAAGGAAAAATTGAAAACGCCGGTGATTTTCGACGGACGGAATATTTACGACCCGGCGACGGTGCTTGCGCATGGCTTTGAGTATTTCCCGATTGGCCGCCGGGCATAGCAGCGGCTCAGGCGAAGCGTGCCGGCTCCGTGCTGGCTGCCGCACCGCCGCATATTGATATGGGCGCTTGACCGCCAAACCTGCCGAATAGGCAAACTTTTAAAAGTATATTGCGATGAAAAAAATTCTAGTAAGCGGCGGCGCCGGTTTCCTTGGCTCACATTTGTGTGAGGAATTGATCAGGACAGGAAATGATGTGTTGTGCGTCGATAATTTCTTTACGGGCAGCAAGCGCAACATCGCGCATTTGATGACCAATCCGTATTTTGAAGTAATGCGCCACGACGTCACCTTTCCTTTGTATGTAGAAGTTGAGCAGATCTACAATCTGGCATGCCCGGCCTCGCCCGTGCACTACCAGTTCGATCCCGTGCAAACGACGAAGACCAGCGTGCATGGCGCCATTAACATGCTGGGATTGGCAAAGCGCCTGCAAGCGCGCATCCTGCAAGCATCGACGTCGGAAGTGTATGGCGATCCGGAAGTGCATCCGCAACCGGAAGAGTACTGGGGCCGCGTGAACCCGGTGGGCATCCGTAGTTGCTACGACGAAGGCAAGCGCTGCGCTGAAACCTTGTTCTTCGATTACTGGCGTCAGCACGCTTTGCTGATCAAAGTGGTGCGCATCTTCAATACCTATGGCCCGCGCATGCATCCGAACGATGGCCGCGTCGTCAGCAATTTTATCGTGCAGGCAATTCGCGGCGAAGACATCACCATCTATGGCGAAGGCCAGCAGACTCGCAGCTTCTGCTATGTCGATGACTTGATCAATGTAATGGTGCGCATGATGAATTCGCCCGACGATTTCACCGGCCCGGTGAATATCGGCAACCCTTGTGAATACACGATGCTGGAACTGGCCGAAATGGTCTTGAAGCTGACGGGTTCGACCAGCAAACTGGTCTTCAAGCCCCTGCCATCGGACGATCCGAAACAGCGTCAGCCAAACATTGCGCTGGCCAAGGAAAAGCTGGGCTGGGAACCGAAGGTCAGCCTGGAAGACGGCTTGACGCGCACTATCGAGTATTTCAAGAAGGAATTAAGTTTATAACCAGGAATTCCAGGGAGGGGGCGTAATGGCAAGCCTTCCTGGCGACCTCGGTAATTTTTTCTGATGCATGCCTTTGGGAGCATAAATGGCGGTAGCAAAATTGATGCAATTGGCTGGATCATTCAAGAAAAATCCAGGATATGTTGCGATGCGTAGTATTGCTCGTTTCAGACTGGTACGGCATGCGGTGAAGGCCGGACGGCACTATGCGCAAAAAAATGCTTGGAAGGAATACAAGCAACAGTTGCGCGCCGCTCTGCCCAATAGCGTTTTTGCCAATTGTGATCCGGATGCTTTTGTAGCAGAGTTGCGGCGCGATGGTGTCGCTTTTGGCTTGGCCTTGCCACCTGCCTTGCTGGCGGAGATTTGCGCGTATACCGATCAAGCGTCATGTTATGCGGACCGTGAACCTGAAAAAGGCTTTATGGCGCAGCAACGGGGTGATGCGGAAGCGCACCTGGGCAAGCCGGTATTGGTGGCGCAATACCTGAACACAGAAAAAAATTGCCCGGCGATAGAACAGTTGCGTAATGATCCATTCCTGTTGTTAGTTGCCGCCGAGTATTTGGGAAGCATACCGACGCACGTCGGAACAAATTGCTGGTGGACCTTCCCTGTAGATGCCTCTGCGGAGGATAGGGTGCGCCATGCGCATGTATTTCATAGCGACCTGGATGATTTCAGTTTCTTCAAGTTCTTTTTCTATCTGAGCGACGTTGAAAATGATGGGGCGCATGTCTGCGTGCCAGGATCGCATACGCGTCCGCCACGTTTGAGCTTGCGTGACCATTTTCTGGTTCGACGCTGGCGCGATCAGGAAATTGAACAGTTTTATGGTGAAGAGAATATCCTGAGCATTAACGGCAAGGCCGGTACCGGATTTGCGGAGGATACGTATTGCATGCATAAAGGCAGTACGCCCATGCATCAGCCACGATTGCTGCTGCAGATGCAGTTCGCCTTGTTCGATTACGGCGTTCAGCACGACAATGTCGCGCCGAACAGGCTGAAACAGATTGCGGATGTGAATTGTTGAATATAGCTGCTCGCACCAGATCAATGACGGCGCGCATCATTGCGCACCTGAAATATACACCCATACTTGGTTTTGCAGCCATGCTCGGCCTGGTGCGGATAGGTATATACGCCAAACTGCTGGACGTTGCTGAGTTTGGACTGCTGTCCAAGGCGCTGTTGATATCCGGATTCTTCTGTGTGGCTGGCAGCTTTGGTTTTCAAATACTGGCGCAGCGTGATTTGCCTAGCGTATTTGCGCATCACCGCTATCGCCATGGCCTGGTGATATTGGGCAAGGCCGGCATGATTACATCGATGGCGGCATTGTTGCTGTGTTTTCTGCCGTTGTTGCGTTTCGTTCCGCTGCAAGTCAGTGCGCTGGTTTTTTTGATTGCAGTCCTACATGGTTGGGCTTTGCAGAATTTTATGCTGCTGGTATTGGACAGCCGTAGCCGGCTGGAAATGATCCCTTACTCCATGCATATTCTGTCGAGAACAGTTTTCTCTATGGTACTGGCTAGTGTCATCGCATTGCTGGGGGGAGGCGGTATCGGCATCTTGTTGGGCGAGTTATTGGTGACCCTTGTCCTGGCTGGCCGGATCATGCAGAAGTTATTGTCTGCTGCCCATTTTTCGTGGGGTATTTTCCTACGTTTGTGCAAGAAGGGATTTACGCGTAAAGAGTGGTCTGTCGCGGGAATATTGTTGTTGGGGACGACATTGGCTTTCCTGAGCAGCAGTGCCGATCGGTGGATCGCTGCCGATGCCCTGAGTGCCAAACAATTCGGTTTGTATTCATTTTCGTGGATACCCTTGGTGGCTGCCATGTCGATACAGAGCTTGTTGAATGCCGGCCTGTTTCCACTCATTGCGCAGCGGCGGGTTGCCGGATCGGACGGAAAAGCGCTGCGCGTCACAGCCATGGTTTCAATTGGTTTATTGCTGTTTTCATTTGCGGCAGCATTTTTGGCGAACTACCTGATTGCCTGGATTATTCCAAAATGGTATGGGCAATATACTGAGGCGTTGCCTTTGTTCCTGCCTTTACTGTTGGCCGCTGCCTTCAGGGTATCGGATTTTTGGTCAAGCTACTTGATCATCGTGCATCGGCACATTAGTTTGCTGGTCACGCAATCTTTTTTGATTTTGACGGCATTCCTGTATTGCCGTTATGGCTTGCAGGGTACTGATTGGATGAGCGACCCATATAATTTCACTTTGCTGGCCTTATTTTTGGCAGTGGGAAACTATATTGTGAATGCTGTTGTTGCATTTTTTGCAGGATATAAGGTTGGTTCGTGAAAAAAATAAAAAGAATTTTCGAGCTTTCACCGTTCTGGCGCTGGTGGAGCTGTTTTTTCTGGGCGCGTCAGCGTGTCCGGTTGCATCCTTCTGTCCGTATTGAAGGTAGTGCTGCCCGTCTGCGGATTGGTCATTCCACAAAAATTGGCGCTGCTTCTGTGCTGGAGATCGGACCTGCATCTCGGGTCGCGATCGGCTCGCATTGCTGGTTTTATCGTGATATTGAAATACGCAGCAATGGCGTGCTGTCGATCGGTAGCAGGACCACGCTGCAAAAAGGTGTGACTTTGAATGGCAATGTCAGAATCGGTGCGAACTGCATATTGGCACCGAATATCTTCATTTCTTCGGGTACGCATATTTTTGACCGTTGGCCAGGCTTGCCTATTCAATGGCAGGAACAGTTTTTTCACGAAGGTGTCGCAGCTCCTGCGGGCGCCAGGCTGGCTAGCGATTATGACCGTCCGGTGGAGATTGGCGAGGACTGCTGGCTTGGTGTCAACGCGATGATCCTCCCTGGCGTGACGATAGGGCGGGGCTGCGTGGTGGGCGCCGGCTCCGTGGTGAGCAAATCTGTTGCGCCATACAGTATCGTGGCAGGGGTGCCCGCCAAGCCGATAGGCCAGCGGCTGATATGGCTACCGCCGGTCAAACTGGATGCGTCACAGCGTGACGCAATACCCTATTTATATGAGGGGTTCGATTGCCAGTTACAGGCGCAGATGCTGGTCGCGCGCATGGGTGAACGTACCAGGATTGCGCTATCGTCAGAAGTTGCGGCCAGCCTTAGGATGAAGCTGCATGCTGCTGCAGGTGGGCGTTTGCGTCTGGGTGAACATGAGCAGGATTTGGTCGCTGGTGACAACCTGCTGTCTTTTCCTGTTACGCAGGCGACGGGGCAGAGTTACGCAGGCGCAGTCCTGTATGAGTTCATTCTGTCTGGCTCAGCCCTGAACAATAGCGTGACATTATTGTCTTGCGAATTGTCAAATTGAAATTTTATTAAAGCAGGATTTATGCCTTATAGCTTGCGTGTATTTGTAGGGGTCTGGATATTATATTTCTTGCTGGTATTACTTGCACCGGCATATTCAATGACGTCGGAAATGAATCAGGTGGTATTTTTGGATGCCGGATTTGTGGCGCTGACGTCGTTGGTGGCGGTATTGACCAATTATTTTCTTGAAAAAAAACTGCGCGTGGATAGTGGCTATTATCTGCAACAGGTACAAGGTATTTCGGATAAGTTAATTCGCTTCACTTTGTTATTGGCATTGGTCGGTTTGCTGGCGTTGATGTTCGATAAAATCCAGGTGCAGCATATTGACTATAGCGGTGAACTGGCGCGTGCTCGAGAAGAATGGCGCGAGTTGGGCGAGGGACGCGAAGGTGTGTCATCGCCGTATAGCATGATTGGATATGCACTCTCGACCTGTTTTATCCTGACGCTCGTTCCACTCATGCTGAGCCCCAGGCTCTTGCGTCCGGCAAAGATCGGCATTGCCTTGCTTGGCTTGTTCTTCTTTTTAATGTTGAATTCGATTTTGATCGGCGGCAGGTCGATTATTTTGTTGACACTATGTTTCGCAGTGGCGTTTTATGTTATCCGCCGGGAACGCGGTGACAGGGCATATACCTTTTCAAAAAAAACAAAAATAGGTTTGCTGATATTGGGTGGGATCGCCATCATGTATATTTTCTATGTGTTCATGTCGCGCGCCAGTGCTACCCATGACGGCGTTTCTGGCGCCGAATATCTTGAGGCGATGCAAGAGTATATGGAATTGAAAACTGCGACCTGGCCGGCGCTTCTGGAAAAATCGTTTCCTGCGCTTGGATCCCTGGTCGCATTTGGCATGTTGATCATCACATATTTATGTCATAGCGCCTTCATCTTTGCCGAGTACTTGCAGCATCAGACTGATTATGCGGGTGATCCATTTATCCTGTTCAATCATATGCGTGGGATTTTCGCGAAACTGGGCATGATAGGCCCTCAAAGTACCGATTGGTTCCTGGCTGGACGTTTTCCGTCTTTGCCAGGAGCATTATTTCATGATGGCGGATATGTTTTATTGTTTGTGGGGACTTTGATATTGGGTGGATTAGTTGGTGTAGCGAATTTTTTCACCAAGGCAAAGCAGATGTCGCTCATGCGTGTCGGTTTCGTCTCTTCCGTCTATACAATTCTTTTCTTGTCGCCATTGCTTTTCGCGCCGGACATCATGAGCTTCCCCTTCATCGTGTTTGAATTTATCATGTTTGGCGTATTGTTTTCCAAATTCAGAATTACAAAATAAAGTAGGTGTAAAAATGCGTTTAGGTTTAGTTTCCCTGTATTCGTTTCGGCCCCATGTCGAACATTTGTATTATGTGTCGACACTGCTGAAGGAGGCCGGCCATGAATTGTTCTTCCTGACATGCGACGGTGCGCTGGACAATTGTTATGGGCGGGCCTTGAAGGGAACCTCCAAGTTGGCGGAATGTCCTACTTGCATGGCAGGCGGTATCCGTTCGTTCCCGGTTTCGCAAATCACGTCGGTCCGCGCCAAGCATCGCGTCAACTTGTCCGAAGATGAACGTAACTTATTGGCCTCATCGAGCGCATGCACCTTGCTGCGTACCGAAACGGAGGCCGATACGCATTTGCCGGACTATCTGGCGCTTAGAGAAACATTCTACAAGCCCGTCGAAACGATGTTTGGCAATGCCGCGCAATGGATCAAGAGCAATCAGCTGGATGGCGTGATTTGCTTTAATGGCAGGATGGATGGCACGCGTGCCATCACTTATGCGTGCGAACAGCTGGACATTCCTTACCTGACGATGGAACGGCCATGGTTTAGTGATGGGTTGCAATTCATCCCACAAGCTAATTGTCTGTCCTTGAAAGACGTCGACCGTCTGAATATCCAGTACCGCGACGTGCCGTTGACCGCGCGCCAGGCTGGCGTGGCGGCCCAGTTAATCGCCTCGCGCTTTGTGCGCACGAATCTGAAAGAGTGGCGTGCCTATAACCTGAATGCCACCCAGGCCGACTGGCCGACCGATGCCGTTGCCGGGCCCAAGGTGTTGATACTGCCAAGCAGCCGTAATGAATTTCAGGGACACCCTGAACAGGAAAGCGGCTGGGAAAGCTATGTGGAAGGCTTTGAACTGGTGCTGGCATCGCTGGGTATTCCCGCGGCGAATGTAGTGCTGCGTTGTCATCCCAATTGGAGCGAAAAGATTGGCGTCGCCGACGGTGCCAGCTCCGAACGCTATTATGCCGACTGGGCAAAAGGCCAGGGCATCCGCTGCATCGGCGCACGCGAAACAGCCAGTACTTTTGACTTGATCCAGCAATGCGACATCTTGCTGGTCAATGGCAGCAGCGCGGCGTTTGAGGCGGGTGCCTGCGGCAAGAAAATTATTTGTCTGGGGCATTCCACGTATCAGGAAGCGGGTATCGCCGTGCATCTGGACAAGCGTAGCGAATTGCACAAGCTGCAGGCATTGGAACAACATGAACCGCTGGATGTGATTCGCCGCACCTTGCGCTACGGCTATACGATGGCGCGCCGCTTTGCTCAATTCACGGATTTTGTCGAAGCGCTGACGCCCACGCGCTACCGCTATTTTGCGGGTGCCGACGCCGACAGGATCGTGCGCGCGTTGTGTTCCGGCATGCTCGAAGCCGACGACCCGGAAGTGGCCGCCGACGACAGTAGCGAAATGGAGGTGGTTGCCAAGATGCTGGACAAGAAATGGGATCAGTTGGCTGTATTCGATGAGGCAAGGCCTGTACGTCCGGAAATTGACATCGGCCGTCGCGTTGGTTTGCGCTGGCTGGACCGCGCGCGTGAAAAGTTACCTACAGGGGATTTGTGGCATGGAAAATAATAAACTGGTATCGATCATCACACCGGCCTATAACGCGGCCAGGTTTGTGGAAGAGACGATACGTTCGGCGCAAAGCCAGTCTTACCCGCACTGGGAAATGTTGATCGTCGATGATTGTTCGAAAGATGATACTTGCGCGGTCATCGAGCGCCTGGCTGCGGATGACGCACGCATTCGCCTGATTCGCCATGAAAAAAACGGTGGCGCGGCAGTGGCGCGCGAAACGGCCTTGAAGGCTGCCAGCGGCCGCTATATCGCGTTTCTCGATAGCGATGATGTGTGGCTGCCGGAAAAGCTCACGCGCCAGCTGGCGTTCATGGAAAGTACTGCGGCCCCCTTGTCCTACACCAGTTTCCGGCGCATTTCCGAGAACGGCGATAGCTGTGGCGAACCGATTGCCATCCCCTTGAGCCTCACGTATCGGCAGTTGCTGGGCAATACGGCAATCGCCACGTCCACGGCCATCATCGATCGCGAAAAGACGGGGCCATTTGCCATCACGCATACCTATTATGATGATTTTGCCCTGTGGCTGACCGTGCTCAAGCGCGGGTTGGTCGCGCATGGCTTGCGCGAAGACCTGATGCGTTACCGTGTGGTGAATCAATCACTCTCCCGCAACAAGAGCAAGTCGGCCATGAAAGTGTGGCGTGCCTATCGCGACCTGGAAAAATTGGGCGTCCTGGCTTCGTCGTGGTATTTCGTGAACTATGCCTGGAATGCATCCAGAAAGTATCGCAATTTATAGATGGCCATTCGCCCTTGCCAGCGTGAGCTGGCATCGTAGTTTTTCTTCAGGTAATTATATTGTGCAAAATAATCAAGGTGAATCCAGACACATCGCCGTCACTGGTGCAAATGGCTTTATCGGCAGGCAGTTATGCGTCCACTTGAGCGATAAGCAGCACCAGGTGCGGGCGATCGTGCGTGCGCAGGGCGCGCAGCCGGTCAAGGTAAGGCAAGTCGTCCAGGATCTGGCTGCGCTGGCGCCGGACAGTCGGGTGTTTGAGGGCTGCGATGTCGTCGTCCACCTTGCCGGGCGTGCCCATGTCTTGCACGATCAGGTGGCCGATCCGCTGGCGGAGTTTCGCAAGGTAAATGTGGAGCTGACGCGGCACCTGATCGCCGATGCGGCGCGTTGCGGCGTCAAGCGCTTCGTCTTTGTCAGCTCGATCGGCGTGAATGGGAATGCCAGCGCTGCGCATCCATTTACGGAGGCCGATGCGGCAGCTCCGCATGACTTGTATGCGATCAGCAAGTATGAAGCAGAGCAAATGATAGGGGAGCTGATTCCAGCATCCGAAATGCAATTTGTCATTGTGCGTCCGACGCTGGTTTTCGGCCCTGATGCACCGGGCAATTTTGCCTTGTTGCTCAAGCTGGCAGCAAAGTCCCTACCATTGCCCTTTGGTAGAATCGCCGCCCGGCGCAGTTTGTTAAGCATCTGGAATCTGGTGGATTTTCTGCATGTGTGCGCCATGCATCCGGCCGCTGCCGGAGAAACATTTCTTGTGTCCGATGAGCAAAGTTTGACGCTGGGAGATATTTTCCGGCACATAGGGACGGGCATGGGAAAAAAGCAACATATATGGCCCATTCCTGCGGCCGTGGTACGGGCCGTGGCGACGCTCTGCGGGAAGCGGCAGATGTATGCGAAATTGACCGCACAATTGCTGGTAGATACAACTAAAGCAAAGTCCATTCTTGGTTGGCGCGCGCCATACAATAGTAGCGCGGCACTCGAGCGCGCGGGACGGGAATACATATCAGGGAAGATGAATGAAACGAGTATTTGATTTGGTATTGGCGTTGATCGCGTCGTTGTTGCTGCTGATTCCGGTTGGCCTGGTCGCTCTGATGGTGCGGCTGACGTCCGCGGGGCCCATTGTTTATTGGTCTGATCGTGTGGGGCGGCAAAACAAGATATTCAAGATGCCGAAGTTTCGCACCATGCGTGTCGATACTCCCGCTGTGGCGACGCATTTGCTTCCGGACCCCAAGCAATTCCTGACCCCGGTGGGTTCCTTTTTGCGTAAGTCCAGCCTCGACGAATTGCCGCAATTGTGGAGCATATTGAAGGGCGACATGAGCTTTGTGGGGCCACGTCCGGCCTTGTTCAACCAGTACGATCTGATCGAATTGCGCAGCCGCCATGGTGTCGATGGCATCTTGCCTGGCTTGACGGGATGGGCGCAAATCAATGGGCGCGATGAATTGCCTATCGTGGAGAAGGTCAAACTGGATGCCGAGTACTTGCAGCGCCGTTCACTGGCACTGGATCTGCGCATTCTGTTCCTGACGTTCCTGAAGGTGGTGCGCCGGGATGGAGTGACCCATTGATGAATATCTCGTCCGGTTTGCCAGAGATTGTGCCTGGCAATCGCGTATCGCTCATGGCGCAGGCCAGGTGCTGCCTGGCATTGGCGCCAGCCGCTGTAGAAAAAGGAACCTTTGAATGAAGCCGATATTCAATTTTTCGCGTTTTCACAAGCAAATTGTGGCGGCGTTTGCTGATCTGTTTTTCTTGCCGCTGACTTTTTGCATTGCGATTGCATTGCGTTTCGATGGCTTGGCAAATGCCCAGTTTTCCCCCTACATTTGGCTGATCCTGGCGGCGCCGCTCGTCTCATTGCCTATTTTTATCAAATTGGGCTTGTACCGCGCAGTGATCCGCTTTATCGACTACAAGATCGTTTATGTGGTTTTTCTTGGCGTCAGTTTGTCCGTGGCCGTATTGCTGGCCATGGCCGTGTTTTTGAATGGCATGAATGGTTTGTCGCGCGGCGTTTTCGGTATTTTCTGGGTGTGCGCCATCATGTATGTGGCGGCCAGCCGTTTCCTGGCGCGCGCGTATTTTTTGTACGCTAACCGGCGTGCGGATGGCATACGCGTGGTCGTTTATGGCGCTGGCGCTTCCGGCAATCAACTGGCCCAGGCCCTGAACCATGCTGGCGAGTACAAGGTAGTCGCTCTGATTGACGACAAGAAAGAACTGCATGGCGCCAGTATCGGCGGCATACGGGTATATGCACCCGAAGCTTTGTCTGATTTGGTGGCAAGCAAGGACATCAGTAAGGTGCTGCTTGCCATGCCGTCCCTGAGCAAGGCGCAGCAACGCCGTATTCTGGAAAAGCTGGAACCGCTGAAAATCAAGACCTTGGTGACTTCGCCGATCAAGAGCTTGATACGCGCCAGTACGCAGGTGCAGGATTTGCGCGAAATCGAAATCGAGGATTTGCTGGGGCGCGACGCGGTGGAGCCGGATCAGGACTTGATGGCTATGTGCATTTCTGGCAAGACAGTTATGGTGACTGGCGCAGGTGGTTCGATCGGCTCCGAATTGTGCCGCCAGATATTGCGTCAGCGGCCAGCTTGTCTGATTCTGTATGAAATGTCGGAATTTGCCTTGTATTCCATCGAACAAGAATTGCAAGGATTGAAAAAAATCCTGCGGGTCGAGGTGGAGTTGCTGCCGTTCCTGGGATCCGTGCTGGAAACAGCCAAGTGCGAAAGAATACTACGAACTTTCCGTGTTGAAACTTTGTATCATGCCGCTGCGTATAAACATGTTCCCTTGGTGGAGCACAATCCAATCGAAGGTATACGTAACAATGCATTGGGAACGCTGAGCATGGCGCGTGCTGCGATCGATGCCCAGGTGAAGCGTTTTGTACTCATTTCTACAGACAAGGCCGTTCGTCCAACCAATGTGATGGGCTCCACCAAACGGCTGGCAGAGCTGATTTTGCAGGCATTTTCCCGTAAACAGGACAAGACGCGGTTTTGTATGGTTCGTTTTGGCAATGTACTGGGATCGTCTGGCTCGGTTGTGCCCTTGTTCCGCAAACAGATTATGGCGGGCGGGCCGATTACGATCACGCATCCGGAAATCACGCGTTATTTCATGACAATTCCCGAGGCCGCGCAGCTGGTATTGCAGGCGGGTGCCATGGGACAGGGGGGAGATGTTTTTGTTCTGGATATGGGTGACCCTGTCAAGATCGTCGACCTGGCCAAGCGCATGGTGCATTTGAGTGGACTGGAAGTCAAAAGTGAACAGGCGCCCGATGGCACCATCGAAATTCATCATGTTGGTTTGCGTCCAGGCGAAAAGCTGTATGAGGAATTGTTGATTGGAGACAATGTTGAAGGTACGGATCATCCGTTGATCATGCGTGCGCGCGAGGTTGAAATCCCCTGGGCAAAGCTGGAAGGTATGCTGAGCGCATTGACGATGGCATGCGATCAGTTTGACCAGGCCGCCGTACGAACGTTGTTGCTGGAAATCGTTACCGAATATGAACCGCAGTGCGGTATCGAGGACTGGGTCTGGAATGCCCAGCGGACTGCGCAATCCAATAGCCCGGTCGTGGTAATGGCGCGCCAGGCCAATGCAGACTGATGGTCAGATAATTGCTTTTATTTTTGATGTACTTATTACTTAAAGAAGAATCATGGACAAATTGGTAGAAATGAAACAAGCGCCAGAGCAGCAAGGTGCGCCTGAATTTTCCTTGACGGAGGTACTGATCGTTTTATGGAAAGGCCGTAAATTGATCGTGGGCGGTACGGTGGTCGTGATGATATTGTGCGTATTATTTACCTTGTATACGGCAACGTACAAAAGCGAGGGCTTTTACCAGTTTGGCGGTGCAATTCCGGTACTGAAAGAACAGGTCAATGGTGAAAGAGACAAGGATAAAGAGAAAGAAAAAGAAAAAGAAAAGGAGCCACCTCCAGGTATCGCGCTGGGCGACTATAAGCGCTATGTGGCGGCATTAAGCAGTAGTGGTCGCTTTGACGACTATATGCAACAAGTTAAGCTGAACAATGACCCTACAGTGCAAGAGTTACGCCATACGCTGATCGTGCGCAACAATTTTTCCAAATTTCTGGAGCCGATTTATCCGATGACCAAGCTCGATGCCAAGGAGTTGATGGATACAGCCAAGGATATCAGCAATAATGTTATCGGTTTGCGTATCAGTTACGAGGCGACGACGCCCCAGGATGGGCAACGTATGGTTGCCCTGCTGGGCCGTTATACGATGGATAGTGTGATTTACCTGGTATATTCCGACTTCTTGCGTTCCAAACACCTGGATTTGACGAGCAAGATTACCAAGCTCGATAATGAGATTATCAGCAACAAAGAGAAGCTGGAAAGTTTTGCCCGTAAAGGCGATACCTTGAGAAAAATTGTTTCGCGCTATCCTGATGCTGCGGGGCAGGGAAGCCGCCAGGTGGTCAGCGTGACCGAGGACAATGCGCGTTATCTGTCGCCATCGACGCAGTTGATGTCAACCGAGGTAGATGCCTTGATGGCAAACGAAGCAATTCTCAAGGCGCTGCGTGAACAAAAGCAAAATCTCATATTGCGCGAATACTATGATGGCGCCAAGGTTGTGCTCGATAGCAATAAGTCCGGCGAGGCGGTCTTGCGTTCGCTCGAATCGATCAAGGAAAATGTCTTCAAGAAGAGGGACTTGAATGATGAGTCAGTCAAGGAGGTGTTCAATACGATTACGGTCGATAATCAGAAAGCCACGGCCGTCTATCTGGAAAAGAGCCGCTTTATTGCGGGACCCACCTTGCCAGAAAGCCGCACCAGCCGCTTGTCGAATAGCTTGCTGGCGGGTTTTCTGACCGGTCTGGCGTTCTTCTCGTTGTTGGTGTTCGGCCGTAGCTGGTGGCGGGCAAACCGGTTGAAGTTGGCTGACTAACTGTCGTCACAATGACCGCCATGTGCTGGCGGAATGGAAATGCCCATCCTGGCAGGCAACGGCCAGGATGGGCATTTCAGTTTACTGCAGGCGCGGTGAGCCGCTTCTCATTTTTCGTCACTGTTGTAGCAATGCGGGCAAGATACCTCGTAGACATATTCCGGCGCCAGTTGCTGGCGCGGCGTGACGACGGCGCGGCACACAAAACATTGCACGGTTTCCGTCGGTTCCAGTTTCGGGTTCAGGGCCGTGCGGTAGTCGAAGACGAAGCAGTCGCCCGTGTAGTGCTCGCCGCCCACTTCCTCGAAATATTTCAAAATGCCGCCGTCGAGCTGGTACACGCTGTCGTAGCCGATTTCCTTCATGTGGATGGCGGCCTTTTCGCAGCGGATGCCGCCCGTGCAGAAGGTGACGACGGTCTTGCCTTCCAGTTCGTCCTTGTGGGCGGCGGCCACGGCCGGGAATTCCGTAAACTTGTCAATACGGTAATCGAGCGTGTTGTTGAACGTGCCCACGTCCACTTCAAAGGCGTTGCGCGTTTCCATCATGACCACCGGTTTACCCGCGTCATCGACGCCGGCATCGAGCCAGCGCTTGAGCGTATGCGCGTCGACGGACGGGGCGCGGCCCAGTTCCGGCTTGATCAGCGGCATGCGCATGGTGATGATTTCTTTTTTCAGCTTGACCAGCATGCGCTTGTGCGATTGCTCGTTCGACAAGCTTTCCTTCCATTCCAGATCGGCCAGACGGTCGTCGCTGCGCACCCAAGCGAGGAAGCTGTCGATATGCTCGCGCGTGCCCGACAGGAACATGTTGATACCCTCCGGCGTCAGCAGGATCGTGCCCTTCAGTCCCAGCGCCAGGCATTGCTCCTGGTACAAGGGACGCATGGCTTCCGTATCGGCCAGCGTGATGAATTTATACGCGGCGATATTGACAAACGTGGCGGCCGGCGGGCAGACGGTGGCGGAAACGGCGGGTGTTGCTGGGGTGATGGCTTGCATGATGGCGATCGGCTTAGACTGAACAGCCGATATTATAAGCCCGACAGGCCAGGCAGGATACCCGGTCCGTACGCGCGACGCGGTAGAATAGACCCCATTGAATTTTGCACGAAACGGTACACAGGATGGAAATGGTAATGCAAGAGGCCGGCGCTCCGGCAGGTTCACCGCAAGCCCCGCAAGGGCCCGCATTTGTCCACTTGCGCGTGCACTCGGAGTATTCGATCGTCGACGGCCTGGTGCGCATCGACGACGTGGTCAAGGCGGCGGCGAAGGACAAGCAGGTGGCGCTGGCCGTCACCGATCTGTCGAACCTGTTTGGCATGGTCAAGTTCTACAAGGAAGCGCGCGGCAAGGGCATCAAGCCCATCGTCGGCGTCGACGTGTGGATCACGAATGACGACAACCGCGAAAAACCGTCGCGCCTGCTGTTGCTGGCGAAGAACCGCATGGGCTATCTGCAGCTGTGCGAACTGCTGTCGACGGCATGGCTGACGAACCAGTACAAGGGGCGCGCCGAACTGCGCATCGAGTGGCTGCAGGCGCTGGCGACGAATACCTACGACCTGTACCCGGGCGAGAGCGCGGCGAATGGCTTGATCGTGTTGTCCGGCGCGCATTTCGGCGACGTCGGCATCGCCATCGAGAATGGCAACCTGGCCCTGGCCGAGCGCAATGCGCAGCGCTGGGCCGAGATTTTCCCTGGACATTTCTATATCGAAATCCAGCGCGGCGGCCAGGCCAACCAGGAAGCGCAGGTGCGCCATGCGGTGGCCCTGGCGGCCAAGCTGGGCTTGCCCGTGGTGGCCACGCATCCCGTGCAATTTATTTCCCCTGAAGAATTTATTGCCCACGAAGCCCGCACCTGTATCGCCGAAGGCGAAATGCTGGCCAACGCCAAGCGGGTAAAGCGCTTCAATGACAGCCAGCGCTTCCTGTCGCAGGCCGACATGGCGGAATTGTTTGCCGACTTGCCGGCCGCGCTGGCCAATTCCGTGGAAATCGCCAAGCGCTGCAACCTGACCTTGACCCTGGGCAAGCCGCAACTGCCAAACTTCCCCACGCCGGACGGCATGACGATCGACCAGTTCCTCGTCGCCGAATCGCAGGCGGGCCTGGAAAAACGGCTATTGCAGCTGTATCCGGATCCCGAGCGCCGCGAAAAGGAGCGCCCGCGCTATGAATCGCGTTTGAAATTCGAGACGGACACGATTTGCAACATGAAATTCCCCGGCTACTTCCTGATCGTGGCCGAGTTTATCCAGTGGGCCAAGGAAAACGGCGTGCCCGTCGGCCCGGGCCGCGGTTCGGGCGCCGGTTCGCTGGTCGCGTATTCGCTGCTCATTACCGACCTCGATCCATTGCAGTACAACCTGCTGTTCGAGCGCTTTTTGAATCCCGAACGCGTCTCGATGCCCGACTTCGATATTGACTTTTGCCAGGAAGGGCGCGACCGCGTCATCCAGCACGTCAAGGATTTGTACGGCAAGGAGGCCGTCTCGCAGATCGCCACTTTCGGTACCATGGCGGCCAAGGGCGCAATCCGCGACGTGGGCCGCGTGATGGACTTCGGCTACAACTTCTGCGACGGCATCTCGAAGCTGATCCCGTTCAAGCCCGGTAAGCCCGTGTCGATCGCCGACGCCATCGAGGAAGAGCCGCTGCTCAAGGAACGCCTGGAAAACGAGGAAGAGGTCAAGCAGCTGCTGGACCTGGCGCAGCAGGTCGAAGGCATCACGCGCAATATCGGCATGCACGCGGGTGGCGTGCTGATCGCCCCGGGCAAGCTGACGGATTTTTGTCCGCTGTACACGCAGGGCGGCGATTCGGGCGTCGTGTCGCAATACGACAAGGATGACGTGGAAGCCGTCGGCCTGGTGAAGTTCGACTTTTTGGGTCTGACCACGCTGACGATTCTCGACCGCGCCGTGCGCTACATCAAGCAGCTTGATCCCGCGCAAGCTAATTTCGATCTGGCAACATTGCCGCTGAACGACAAGCCGTCGTACGACTTGCTGACCAAGGCCAAGACCGTGGCCGTGTTCCAGCTGGAGTCGCGCGGCATGCAGGGCATGCTGAAAGATGCGCGTCCCGACCGTTTCGAAGACATTATCGCGCTCGTGGCGCTGTACCGTCCGGGCCCGATGGACCTGATTCCCGATTTCTGCAAGCGCAAGCACGGCGAACGCTTCGATTATCCCGATCCGCGCACGGAATCGATTCTGTCCGAAACCTACGGCATCATGGTGTATCAGGAGCAGGTGATGCAGATGGCGCAGATCGTCGGCGGCTACTCGCTGGGCGGCGCCGACATGCTGCGCCGCGCCATGGGTAAAAAGAAGGCCGAAGAGATGGCCGAGCACCGCGAGATCTTCCGCGCCGGTGCGGCGAAAGATGGCTTGACGGCGGAAAAGGCCGACGAGATCTTCGACTTGATGGAAAAGTTCGCCGGCTATGGTTTCAACAAATCGCACGCCGCCGCTTACGCCCTGCTGTCGTACCACACGGCGTATTTAAAGGCGCACCACACGGCCGCCTTCATGGCCGCCAACTTGTCGCTGGCCATGGACGACACGGACAAGATCAAGATTCTGGTGGAAGACTCGCTGGAAATCTGCAAGCTGACCTTGTTGCCGCCAGACATCAACGAATCCGATTACCGCTTCATGCCGAGCGGCGCGGCGCCGTCCGTGAGCGGCAAGAAAGTCACGCAGATCCGTTACGGCCTGGGTGCCGTGAAGGGCTCGGGCCAGAACGCCATCGAAGCCATCATCGCCGCGCGCGAGGCCGGCGGGCCCTTCACGAGCCTGTTCGATTTCTGCAAGCGTGTTGATAAAAAGCAAATCAACCGCCGCACCATCGAGTCGCTGATCCGCAGCGGCGCCTTCGATTGCCTGAAGGTCGACCGCGCCATCCTGCTCGCATCCGTGGCCTTCGCCATGGAGTGCGCCGACCAGGCCGCCAAGGCGGCGAACCAGGTGAGCCTGTTCGGCGGCGACGACAGCGACATGGTGGCGCCGCCCGAGTACGTCAAGGTGCCCGTGTGGAGCGATAAACAGCGTCTGACGGAAGAAAAGATCGCGCTGGGCTTTTACCTGTCCGGCCACCTGTTCGATTCGTATGCGCCCGAGGCGCGCCGTTTTGCACGCACGAAATTGTCCGAACTGTCGCCGTCGCGCGAGCCGCGCATGATGGCCGGCGTCATCACGGGCTTGCGCACGCAGATGACGCAGCGCGGCAAGATCCTCATCGTCACCCTGGACGACAAGAGCGGTACCGTCGAGGTGACGGTGTACGGCGAATTGTTCGATTCCAACCGGAAAATCTTCAAGGAAGATGAATTCCTCGCCGTCGTGGGCAAGGTGTCGGAAGACCGTTTTTCGGGCGGCTTGCGCATCACGGCCGAGAGCGCCTTCGACATCATCGCCGCGCGCGTGCAGTATGGCCGCCAGCTGGGTTTGACTTTGCCCACGACGCTGGACATGAAACGCATCAGCGACGTGATCATGCCGCACCGGGCTGTGGATGGCTTGCCGATCGCAGCCAAGGTCAGCCCGCAAGGCGTCAGCTGCGTGCTGCAGTTTGGCGACGAGTGGAAAGTGGCGCCATCGGATGAATTGCAGATGGCGCTGGAGCAAATGCTGGGCGCGCAAGAGGTGGCGGTCGAATACTGACCGGCACTGCCCGGCGCGTACAGCAAAGCCAAACCGCAGGCATGCAGGTTTGGCTTTTTTCGTTTACATGTCTTTCAGGCCCGTGATCGCATAACCCTTGGCAGCGATTTGCTGGTGCGGCTGTTCGATATGGTAGTCGGGCAAGACCTGGGCATCGTCGGCCACTTCGCTGGCGCGTACTTCCAGTTGCCAGTCGGTATTGGTCACTTCTTCCGGAATGAGCTTTCCTTCCGGCACGGCGAGATAGGAAAAAATGCCGTCGTGCTCGGCCCGGCGGTAGATGTCTACGCGCATGAATGCCTCCTAGTAAGCGTTGGGGGAACCGGCGCACCGCAGTGCATGCCGATAACGCTAGCGTAACAGGATTGTGCCGCGCACGGGTTGAAGCGCGTGCGACAGGAACGGCGATGCGGAAGTGACGGCGAGCAACGACGCGAGGGCGGGCGCCGTGCGGTGGCCGGGGAGCTTCAGGCGGCAGCGGAAGCGTAGTCGTCGTCGAGATCGGCCGATAGCCCCACCTGGTTGGCAGCTGCGGCAGCGCCTGCCGTGGCGACCTGCACGGGGCTGCGATGGGCGTCGAGACCGCTACGCAGGCTGCTGATCATGGCCAATGTCAGTTCGTGGCGCTTGCGGGCTTCCGAACGTTTCTTTGAAGGAATTTCTTCCAGGGCAGGCAAGGGCAGATTTTCGCATGGCAATTCGAAGTCGCCATCCTGGCGTGCCTGGGCGCCCAGTTCTTGCCAAAGGGAATTGTAGTCGGCGAACAGACGGCTCTTTTTTGCGGCGTGATGCACGGCGCGGTTGGCGTTGCCTACAAGCACCATGGTGCGGCAGCCATGTTCATGTCCCAACTGGCGCACCAGGCGCACCATCAGGGCCTTGGGACGCATGCCATGCAGGTCGCGCGTCGCCTCGCGCACGCGGCGCAAGCCTTCCGCGCCGTGCGGACCCTGGATGCAGCCGATGCCCACGCCCATGCTGGCGCGCGCGCGGGAACCGAAAAAGGTAAACGCGACCGAGTAAAGCATATCATCGCCATGCACCAGTTGCAGAACCATCTCGCCTTCGCGGTCCATCGGTTGTAGCGAACATAACTGCAAATGGTAGGGCGCGCCCGACTTTCCCGGCACGGTGCCCAGCCGCACCGGCGCGCGCGCCGCTTGCGCCATCAGCTTGCCCCAGCCTTGTTGCAGGATGAAATCATAGTGTTCGACCAGCATGGCGACGCGCTGGCGGCACGACAGATTCGTGCTCAGATAATGGCGGTACACCTTGTGCATCATGCGCGGATAGGCTTGCAGCAGCTCGTGGAACACGGGATGGGAATTGAGCAGCTGCAGCCAGATGCGCGTCTGCCGGCGCTGCAGCTGTGCCCGCAATTGCAGCTTGAGCAGCTCGCGCGTGCGCGACATGCCTGGCGGCATATCGGTCAAGCCTGCGTGCAGGGTGATGGTTGGTGTCATTAATTAGTTTCCATGAGGAATGTGAATGGGGCGTGGCGCCAGCGGCGCTTCAGGCGGGCGGCGGCCCGCTCATGCCGTCGGTATCGGCCAGCAATACCGTGGCGCTGCGCGTGGCGCGCGCCAGCTTGCGCGCCAGCGCGCTGGCGAAGCGGCGCTGCCAGGGGCTGTGCCGGAGGGCCGGCAGGACGATTTCGTGGCAACCGAGCAATTCAGCCGTATCGAGTATCGTAAACAGCAGCTCGCCGGCGAAAATATGGGTACTGAAGGCGAGATCAGAACGGCTCAGGTAGAGTCCTGCCTCGTGCATCATCTGCTGCGTGGCCAGGTCCAGTGCCTGGCATGCGCTGGACCCGTGCCGGGGCAGGCCGTCGGCCTGGCGTGGCGGCGCCGGTGTCACGTGCAACAGGTTGACGCGAACCTTGATGCCCCATTCCTGCAGGCGCCTGGCATAGCGCGCGCCGTAGATGATGTCGCTGGCGCGCTTGACGGGCAGGAGCAGCAGCAAGGTATCCTGGCCCGGCATGCCGCACGCGCCCGCGGCGCTGTCGGCGGCGCGGTGGCGTTGCGGGGCAAGACGCGATGCATGCATGGCAGGGAGGATCTGGTCGGAAAATCATGTCATCTTATCCATGCCACCCCCCCCCTGTAAATTGGCGAAACAGCGTACGGGTTCCCCTTATGCCGCCCCCGTTTCAATAGCGGTAGGTGACGTACACGGCACCGATCGGCGCCGTCTTGCGCTGCACGATGGGGCTCTTGGCCGCGTCGCCCAGGCGGCTCTCGACGCCGACCAGGGTATTGATACCCCAGCGCGCATCGAAGCGGTGCTCCCAGTTGATGGTGGCCTGCGCCTCATAGAAACCGCCCTTGGGCGTGTATTGCTTGAACGAGGTATTGGCGGCCTGGGTGGCCGTCACGCCATACATGGTTTGCACGTACTTGCGCTCGCCCCAGCCCAGCTGGCCGCCGATGCTCACGCTGTCTTGCTGCACGCCCTTGGCATCGGCCCGGCCGTACACCTGGCCAGTCGCGCCGAAATGCACATTCGCGCCATTTTCGCGGTTCGACAGGGGAATATCGCTCGACACGCTCAGCGACAGGCCCGGCAATGGCGAATAGCCCGCGCTGAGCAGGGCGCTGGCGTTGCCCTTGACTTCGCCCATGCCCTTCAGATAATCGCTGCCGCCGAAACCGTTCACACCCGTGCGCTTGTGGTCTTCGCGCTTGCCGCGGTAGCCCAGCCCGGCGCTGTAGCTGAAGGGTCCGGCCTGGCCGCCATAGCCAATGCCGCGCGAGGTGCTGATGAACACGCCATTGGCCATGGCGTAGTCGAGGATGATCAGCGGCGAGGCCGACAGCTTGTCGGAGCCGGAGTAGCTGGATACGGCGGCGACGCCGCCGCCGATGGTGAAGACATTTTCCGCTGGCGGTTCGGCCGCCGCGGCGGCCAGCGGGTTGAGGATCATGCCGCTGGCGAGTGCCAGCGAGGTCAGCAGGGTTGTGGGTGCGTGCATGGAGTGTTCCGTCAGGTGGAGAACCGAGTCCGGAGTGGCTCGATTGACTGCGGACAGTATCGGTCCTTGCCATGAAGGAAAAATGAGCCTTTTATTAAGATTGCATGAAGAAGGCTTCTTTACCCATTCTTCAGCTTGCGGTGGTTTAATACTCACCATGAAGATACTGCTGATAGAAGACGATATGGACCTGGGCAACGGCGTGCGGATTGCCTTGCGCGACCAGGGCATGCAAGTAGTCTGGGTGCGCAGCCTGGAAGACGCGGCGCGCAGCATCGAGCACGACAGTTGCGAACTGGTGCTGCTGGATCTGGGCTTGCCCGATGGCGATGGCCTCGATTTGCTGGCCCGGTTGCGCGCGGCCCGCCTGCCGGTGCTGATCCTCAGCGCCCGCGACACGCTGGAACAGCGCTTGCGGGGCCTCGATGGCGGCGCCGACGATTACCTGGTGAAGCCCTTCGTGCTGGCCGAGCTGCTGTCGCGCGTGCGCGCGCTGGCGCGCCGCAGCTATGGCTTCGACGGCGACACCATTGAGCTGCGCGGCCTGCTGCTGCAGGTGCCCACGCGCCGTGTCAGCGTGCACGGGCGGCCGGTGGAGCTGACGGCCAGCGAATATGCCTTGCTGAAGACCTTGCTGATGCGCGCCAACCGGGTCATCACGCGCCGCGTGCTGGAGGAGCATATCCTGCCCGGCGGGCTGGCCAATGCCAGCAATACCCTGGATGTGCATATGGGTAACCTGCGCCGCAAGATAGGCGAAGGCTATATCCGTACCGTGCGCGGCGTCGGCTATGTCATCGACCAGCAGGGCGAGACATCGGCCCAGCCGGGTGCCGGCGCATGATGGGGCGTTTCTGGGCCACGCTGCGCCAGCCTACCCTGGTGCGCCGCCTGATGATGGCGCAAATGCTGATGCTGACCATGGTGTGGAGCCTGGCCGTGGCGTATGTGCTGGTCGAGGGAGCGGACGAAGCGAGCACGGTGAGCCGCAGCGTCCTGCACGCCATTATCAGCGTGGCCGATAATCTGGCCGAGCAGCCGCAGCGCCAGGAACAAAGCTTGCGCGCCATTGACGCAGCCTTGCGCGAGGAGTTTGAAACGGGAAAAGTGCCGGAACTGGCGCCGCGCATCCTGGTCTGGCGCGAGGGCAAGCTGGTCTACAAGTCGCCCGATGCGCCCAGCGGCATCCGCAGCGCCGGCCCGGAACAGATGGAAGTGGTGTACATCAAGGGCCAGGCCTGGCGCAGCCGCAGCCTGGCCGAGGGCAACACGCGCGTGACGGTGCTGGAAGCGGGAGGCGCCTGGCAATTGTTCATTACGATCAATTCACGCGGTTACTACCTGCTGCCGTTGCTGATCAGCCTGCCGTTCCTGCTGGTGCCGGCCTGGCTGTCGATCCGCCTGGCCATGCGCCCCTGGCGCAAGCTGGCGCAGGAGGTGGCGGCGCGCGGGCCGCAGGACTTGCGTCCGCTGGAGTTCAAGCCGCCGCATGGCGAACTGGCGGCACTGGTCGACAATATCAATGCCCTGCTGCAGCGGGTCGATGCCAGCGCCGCGCGCGAACGCAGCTTCATCGCCGATGCCACGCATGAGCTGCGCACGCCGCTGGCGGCCATGCGCGTGAATGTCGAGGCCTTGCAGGGCCAGGTACATGATGCGCGCCAGCAAGAGCTGCTGGACGGTATCTTGAACAGCGGCAACCGGGCCGCGCGCCTGGTGGGCCAGCTGCTGCAGCTGACGCGCAGCGAAGTGCAGGCGGGCGCGGGCGAACTGCCGCGGCGGCAGGCGCTCGATACCTTGTTGCAAGACCGCCTGGCGGCGCTGTCCGGCCTGGCCCAGGCGGGCGAGATCGAGCTTGAGTTGCAAGCCAGCATCTCGCTCAGTGTGCCCGGACAGCGCGAGAGCCTCGTTTCGCTGATCGACAACCTGGTGGAAAACGCCATCAAGTACAGTCCGCGCGGCAGCAGCGTGACGGTGTCGCTGCATGCGGAGCGGGGCCAGGCCGTGCTGCATGTGGCCGATCAGGGGCCGGGCATTGCGCCGGCGCTGTATGACCGCGTGTTCGACCGCTTTTTCCGCGCGCCGCAGCAGGCGCAGCCAGGCAGCGGCCTGGGCTTGTCCATCGTCGCTTCCGTCGTGCGCCAGCACGGTGGCACGATTCAGTTGCACCGCGGTAATGGCGGCCTGGGTTTGCTGGTGGAGGTGCGCTTGCCATTGGCCGACGCCTGATCGTGCTGGCAGCGCTTGCGATATTGTCTGAAAATTATTTCATGTGCTTATAACGCAAGATGGCATGGCGTGGCGCACGCTTGCGATGCATAATGCGGGACAGTTAAAAAAACACCGTTATGCACCCATTCCTGTCCCGCTACTTGCCGTATCCCGCCTTTGTCGGCCTGTATCTGCTGTTTGACTGGGCGACGTATATCGACCCGATGTACGGGCTGAACATCACCCCGTGGAATCCCGATCCCGCGCTGGGCCTGGTATTTTGGCTGATCCACGGCCGCAAGGCGGCACTGCCGTGGTTTATTGCCCTCGTGGCTGGCGAGGTGCTGGTGCGCGGCATGCCGGCAGGTCTGCCCTTGACCTTGCTCTGTTCGGCGTGGCTGGTGCTCGGCTATGGCGGTATCGGCGCGGCACTGCGCTGCAGTTTCAGCAGCAGCGATATCTTCGACAACCGGCGCCGCCTGAGCGCCTGGGTGGGGATCGTCCTGTCGGGCACCGTGCTCAATGCGCTCGGCTATATTTCCCTGCTGTCGCTGACGGGGCGCATCCCGGCTGGCGAATGGGGGACGGCCGTATGGCGTTTCGGCATCGGCGACACGGTCGGCATGCTGGTGTCGATGCCGCTGATCTGGGTGCTGTTCAGCGAGCGGGGGCGCGAACGCCTGCATGCCGCCGTCTGGCGCTGGGAAACCCTGGCGTATCTGGCCCTGGCCAGCTTCGTGCTCTGGAGCGTTTTCGGTTCCATCGTGCGTTCCGAATACAAGCATTTCTATTTCCTGTTTCTCCCCGTGATCTGGGCTGCCTCGCGCCAGGGCTTGCATGGCGCCATGCTGGCCGTGTTTGTATTGCAACTTTGCATCATTACCCTGGTGAAATGGACGCATGCGGTCGATATCCAGTTTTATGAATTGCAGCTGCTCGATGCCGTGCTGGCATTGGTGGGCTTTTTTATCGGTATCGTCGTCGATGAAATGCGGCAAGTGGCTGACGAACTGAAACACACGATGCGCCTGGCGGCCGCCGGCGAGATGGCGGCCGCGCTCGCGCACGAGCTGAACCAGCCGCTGACGGCCTTGTCGACCTATGGCAAGGCGTGCGAATACCTGCTGGAACGGGGCGAGAAAGGCGCCTTGCTGCAAGGCGCCATCGGGCACATGATCGTGGAATCGGGACGCGCCGCGGACGTGGTGCGCCGCTTGCGCGACTTTTTCCGTACCGGCGCAATGCAGCTCGAAGCGGTGGAAGCGAGTGCCTTGATCGCGGGCATGGCGCGCCAGTTCACGCCGCTGTTCCACGAGCATGGCATCGAGCTGGTGCTGGCGCCGCCGTCGCCGCTGGCCGTCAATGCCGACCGCCTGCAAATTGAACTGGTGCTGCGTAATCTGCTGGCCAATGCACAGGATGCGGTGATGGGCCAGCCGCGCGGCCAGCGCCGCATCACGGTGTCGGCCGAGCGCCTCGAAGGCGGGCGGTTGCGTCTGTCCGTGGAAGATAGCGGGCCCGGCATTTCCAATAGCCTGGCGGCACGCCTGTTCGAACCGTTTGTCTCGACCAAGGCCAGCGGCCTGGGACTGGGGCTGGTGCTCAGCCGCAGCATCGTCGAAGCGCATGGCGGCCAGCTATGGGCCGAAGTGGGCAAGCATGGCATTTTTCGTTTTATCCTGCCCCTGGCGCGCGCCAGCGCGGCCGCTACAGGAGAGTATGGTGACAAGTAATTTGACGGTGTTTATCGTGGACGACGATCCCGCCGTGCGCGATGCGCTGGGTTTGCTGTTGGGCATACGCGGCTACCGCACGGCCCTGTTTTCCTGCGGCGAGGATTTCTTGCACAGCTGGCGGCCCGACTGGGCCGGCTGCCTGCTGGTCGATATCCGCATGTCCGGCATGGATGGCCTGAGCCTGCAGCGCCGCCTGCTGGAGCTCGATTGCATGTTGCCAATTATTATCATCACGGGACATGGCGACGTGGCGCTGGCACGCCAGGCATTCAAGGCGCAGGCCAGCGATTTCCTGGAAAAGCCGTTTGACCACGACAAGCTGCTGGCCGCCATCGAGGAAGCGTTTTCGCGCGAGGCGCATGCGCGCGGCCAGTTGCAGCATCAGGTGGCGGGGCAAGCCTTGCTGCGCACCCTGACGCCGCGCGAGCGCGAAGTGATGCAGCTGGTGGTGACGGGCCAGCACAACCGCGATATCGCTCCGGCACTCGGCATTTCCGTGCGCACGGTGGAAGTGCACAAGGCGCGCCTGATGGACAAACTCGGTGTGGATAATGTGGCCGACCTGGTGCGCATCAGCATGCTGGGCACCGGCTAGCCGCGCTAGAGCCGTCTAGGCGATGGTCTGCAATACCTGATCGACCGAGATCGCCTTGACCCAGTCGCTGCGCCGCGCCACCGTGATGACGGTGCTGTTGGCGCTGTCGAAGGGAGCCCATTCCGGATTCTTCTTGCGCATCAATGCCACCACGGGCACATGCACGGCGTTCGCCAGGTGCATGATCGATGTTTCCACCGAAATAATCAGGTCGCATTGCGCCAGCATGGCCGGCAGCTGGAAGAAGTTGTCGACGGCGCTGAAGGCGTGTGTACGCGGCAAGCCATGCGCCTGCACGACGGCATTCACCTTGGCCAGTTCCTGCGGCATGGCATTGATCAGGAAGCAGGCATGCTGCCATTTCGGCATCGCTTGCATGCGCGCGATCAGTTCGGCAATGCGCTCCAGCGGCCAGCCGCGCTTGTGCGACTTGGCAAACGGGTTCAGGAGTACGAGCGGACCCTGGCGCGGGGCAAAGCCCCAGGCGGCCAGCTGCTCCTGCGCCTGCTGCAGTGCGTGCTCGGGGATGTGCACGAAAGGGTAGCGTTCGGCCACGGGAATGTCGAGTCCCGTCAATTGATGGAACCAATCCGCATACACGCTGCTGATATGGTGTTCGCCGGCATCCTGTCCCGCATACGATGCCAGTACGGCATCGATCTTGCGGTAGGCCAGGTAATGCCAGGGGCGAAGCGGGCTGAACGGCTTGCGCGTGCCGATCACCAGCCCGTTCGGGCTGATTGCGCGCGCAAGATCCGCATACTGCTGTGGCCGTACGTGGGCCAGCGAGACGACGACAGGATAGTGCTCCGCCTTGGCCTCGCGCAGCGACTCTTCATAGAGCGCGGGGCTGTAGGTCTTGCGGTATACCTTGGCGAACAGGCCCGACTGCTCTACCCAGTCGTACAGCGAATAGGTGCGCAAGCCTTCCCATTGCCTGGCATCGGACGTGCGGCGTACTTCGTCGACCCACAGGTGGATCTGAATATGGGGGTAGGCCGCGGCAAAGGCGCGGAAACCATTTTGCAGGTAAGTAAAGTCTCCCAGCGCCAGATGGGCGATGAAAAGAATTTTGTCCGACTTTTGTAACAGTTCGGCGGGAATCAAAGGCGTCATGTATCAGTACGATTTCAGGTATTCATTCGATGGTGTCAAACCACTTGCTGGGAAAATTGCAGGCGATGCAGATTGGCATACGCGCCGTCGGCATCCAATAATTGCTGATGACTGCCGGTTTCCATTATTTTCCCATGTGACAATACCACGATACGGTCCGCGCGTTCAATTGTAGATAGTCGATGAGCAATAACTAATGTCGTTCTGCCTTGCATCAGGTGCTCCAGCGCTGCCTGCACGGCCCGTTCCGCCTCCGTATCCAGTGCCGAGGTGGCTTCATCGAGGATCAGGATGGGAGCATCCTTGTAGATGGCGCGGGCGATGGCCACGCGCTGGCGCTGGCCGCCGGACAGGCGCGAGCCGTTGTCGCCCAGGCGCGTTTCCAGTCCGTCGGGCAAGCCATCGATGACGTCCGACAGGAAAGCGGCCGCGGCGGCCGCTTCGACGCGCTGCCGGTCCGGCGCCGCATCGCCATACGCGATATTGGCGGCCAGGGTATCGTCGAACAACACCACCTGCTGGCTGACCATGGCGATCTGGCTGCGCAGGCTGGTCAGGGCGATGTCGTCAATATTCTGCCCATCGAGCAAGATTTCACCGCTGCTGACTGAATAAAAGCCGGGCAGCAGGCTGACCAGGGTCGATTTGCCGCCGCCGGACATGCCGACAAAGGCGACGGTTTGTCCTGGCGCAATGTTCAGGTCGATATGTTGCAGGGCTGGTTCCTGATGTCCGGGATAGGCAAAGCTCACATCCTTGAACTCGATGCGGCCACTGCAGCGGCCAGCAAGCGGCTTGCCGCCCGTGCGTTCCGGCGTCTTGTCGATCAGCTGGAAGACTTCCTCGGCGGCGGCCATGCCGCGCTGCAGGGGGCCGTTGACTTCGGCCAATTGCTTCAAGGGCGTCAGCAGCATCAACATCGCCGTGATGAAGGAGACAAAGCCGCCGACCGTGATTTGTCCCTGTTCCGACTGGAACAGGGCCATCACGATGACCAGGGCCACGGCGGCGGCCGTGATCACCTGGGTAATGGGCACGGTGGCGGAAAAGGTCGTGGTCATGCGCATGCTGTAGCGGCGCAATTGCTCGGCACGCTCCTCGAACCGGGCCTTCTCGTACTGCTGGCCGCCGAAGATCTTGATCACTTGCTGCGCGCGCGTGGTTTCCTCGATGACCTGGGTCAGTTCGGCGTTGACGGCCAGCGAGTCGCGGTTGAGTTTTTTCAGGCGCTTGCCCGTGGTGCGCACGACGATGGTCAGCACGGGCAGCAGCACCAGGGTCACCAGGGTCAGTGCCCAGTTCAGGTACAGCAGCCAGGCCAGCAGGCCCAGCACGGTCAGCGAGGAGCGCACGATCGAGGTAAATACCTTGGTCACCATCTCGATGATTTGTTGCACCTCAAACATGATGGAGTTGATGACCTTGCCCACCGTGTGCGTGTTGTAAAAGTCGATAGGCAGGTTGAGCATGCTGGCAAACATCCTGCGCCGCAACTCGTTGAGGATGCGCGTGGATACATAGCTCATCAGGTAGCTGCTGGCAAAGGTCGAGGTGCCGCGCATGGTAAAGATGCCGATGACGATCAGCGGCACCAGCCAGAAGGAAAAACTGACCTTGCCGCCAAAACCATTGTCGAGCAGCAACTTGAGCGCATATGGCAACAGTGGTTCCGTCGCCGCCGTGACGACCATCGCCAGCAGGGCCAGGGCCAGGTGTTTTTTATAGGGCGCGTGCAGCGCGGTGAGGCGCTTCAGGTCGGGCGTGAGCATCGGTATGGTTCCTTGCAAGGGACAGCAAAAACGGTCAGGCGGAAAACGAGCTCAGGCAAGGCGTTCTTGCTGGCGCAACATGGCCCACAGTATCACCATCGGGAAGGTCAGCATGATGATGCCGATATTCAGGGTTAGCGAACTCGTCGTCAGGCCAAAAATCATGTAGCAGGTGCATAGCACCACGCCGGCCAGCGCATAGGGCTGGGCTGCGGGCGCACTCTGGCGCAGGGCGCGTGCAAACAGGAGCAACGGCACGAGGAAGAGCGCCAACAAGGCCATTACGCCGATGATGCCGCGCTTGACCAGCGTATCGAGGTAGTCGTTGTGGGCATTGGTATGCCGGCGTATGGCAACGTTGGCCTTGCCTTCATCCACCAGCATCGATTTTTGTTCCATGTAACCGTTGCGGCCCAAGCCTGTCCAGGGGCGTTGCTGGTACATGTCTATCGCGGTGCGCCACATTTCCATGCGCTGGCCAATCGACGTGGTCACATTGTCGCTGTCCTGGAACTGTTTGATCTCATTGACAGCCACTTCCACGCGCTGGGGCATGCGGGAGTTGGGAAGTGTATAGGCAAGCAGGAATGCCGCCAGCAGTGCACCGAGCAGAGCGGCCAGATAGCGTGCGCCGCGGCCCTTCGAATAATAGTATGAAAAAAGGCAGCCACAGGCGGGTAACACCAGCCAGCCGCTACGGCTGCCGCTGATGACGGATCCCAGAATGCCGGACAGGCCACCGGCTAGCAGGAGCAGGCTCCATGCCAGGCGGTGGCGCTGCTTACTTGCCCATCCCATGCCACATAGGGCTAGCATGCCAAGCAGCATGCTGACATTGCCATAGTGGATGGCATTGCTGGTTGCCGCTTGCGGGCGGTATACATCGAGTGCGAAAAATTGCCAGGAAGCCAGAGCCGTACCACTGATGGCGCCGATGACCAGGCCGCTCCACCATGCCTCCGGCCGGGGTGGGTATGCCAGCAGCAGCAGCAGCACTGGTGCGGCCAGCAGGGCACGCAGGGGAATGTCGAGTTCGCGCGCCGGATCGGCGTGATAAAGCATATTGGCCGTAAAAATGGCGAAATACAGTAGCAGTGTACCGAGCATCAGATAATCCCGGCGTTGCAGGTTCAGGCGGGGGCGTTTCCATAGCAGCCAGCTGCTTGCGAGCAGGAGCACCAGTGCACCAAGGGAATATCCGCTATTGACAGCCAGCGCCAATGCAAAAAAAAGAAAAACAGAAACAGAAGTCAGGCCGAGCATGAATATCCTTGTTAACGCATGTTGTCGCCACAATGGCAACTGTAGCAACATAAAATAGCCGCCATTGTAATCGAAGGTTCATGCCAAAACGCTCGCATGATATGTGCTTATTAATAACGATTTGACCGTATCCAAGGGCAGAAACGAAAAAACCATGGTTTTTAGCCATGGTTTTTTTGTAAGCAATGGTAACTTGCTGTTATTTTGCTAAGGCAAGAAAGTCCTTGCCATGCGCATCAGGCTGTCGCGGGCACGCGCGTCGCCACGCCCGTGGCGATCGCTGCTTGCGATACGGCAGGCGCGACCCAGCTGCGCAGGCGTTCATCGAATGGCGATGGAATCAGTTGCAGCGGCGTCAGCGCGCTGCTTTCGTGGCCTGGCAATGGCTCCTTGGCCAGTGCGGCGATGGCGCGCACGCAGGCCAGCTTCATTTCTTCGTTGATGGTGGTGGCGCCCACGTCGAGCGCGCCGCGGAAGATGTACGGGAAGCACAGCACGTTGTTGATCTGGTTCGGGTAATCCGAGCGGCCCGTGGCCACGATGGCGTCGTCACGCACGGCATGCACCTTCTCAGGGGCGATTTCCGGATGCGGATTGGCCAGGGCGAAGATCAAGGGCTTGGCGGCCATCGATTCGACCATCTGCGCGCTGACCACGCCGCCCTTCGAGACGCCGATGAAGATGTCGGCGCCGACCATGGCGTCGGCCAGGTCGCGGTCGCTCGTGTCATTCGCGTAGCGCGCCTTGTTCTCTTCCATGCTGGCATCGCGGCCAGGGTAGATCACGCCCTGGCTGTCGCAGACCTTCAGCAGCGATTTGTTCAGGCCCAGCGAAACGAGCAGGTCCAGGCAGGCGATCGACGCCGCGCCGGCGCCCGAGACGGCCACTTTCACGTTGCCGATATCCTTGCCCACCAGTTCCAGGCCATTCAGGATTCCGGCCGCGACGATGATGGCCGTGCCATGCTGGTCGTCGTGGAAGACGGGAATGTTCATGCGTTTGCGCAATTGCTGTTCGATGTAGAAGCAGTCGGGCGCCTTGATGTCTTCCAGGTTGATGCCGCCGAAGGTCGGCTCCATGCGCACCACGGTGTCGATGAACAGGTCGGGATCGTTTTCGGCCAGTTCGATGTCGAACACATCGACATCGGCGAACTGCTTGAACAGGCAGGCTTTGCCTTCCATCACGGGTTTGCTGGCCAGCGGGCCGATGTCGCCCAGGCCCAGCACGGCGGTGCCATTGGTGATCACGGCCACCAGGTTGCTGCGCGAGGTGTAGGTGCCGGCCGTGCGCGGATCTTCCACGATGGCTTCGCAGGCGAAGGCCACGCCCGGCGAGTACGCCAGGGTCAGGGCACGGGCGTCGCCCAGTGGTTTGGTTGGCGTGACGGAAATCTTGCCTGCGCGGGGTTCCGCGTGATAGGCGAGGGCGGCTTCTTTCAGGTTGAAGGTTTCGCCGTTCTGTTCGGCGTGCTTGCTGTGCGAAGTAGACATAGGAATTCTGGGAAGGGCATACAAGGCCCGAGTGGTCAATCCGAGCCATGGTATGCAAGCGTTTGCACGCTGTCAAGGCTGGATTGTGCTTAAGTCGACCAAAACCGCTTTGAGCAACGGCATTCTTTCAATGCAAGCGTTTGCTCGGTTTTTGACGGAGCGGGGATTTTTTGCGATAAAATCACGGTATTGCGATCCGGGAAGCCCATGACAAACAAGAACCCCACCTTAAGCGACGTCGCGCGGGCCAGCGGCGTGCACTTTTCCACCGTCTCGCGCGTGATGAACCCGGCAACGCGGCAAATGGTCAGCGCCGAGGTGGCCGCGCGCGTGCTGGCCGAAGCGGGCCGGCTCGGCTACCGGCCGAATCGCGCCGCCTCCACCCTCGTCACGCGCAAGTCGCGCATCATCGGCGTGGTCTTGCCCGACATCACGAATGCCGTTTTCCCGCCGATCCTGCTGGGCATCGAGGAAGGCTTGCGCAAGCATGGCTACCTGGCCATCGTCGCCAACGTGGGCGCCGACGAGGAGGAACAGCTGTTCGTCATCAACCGCCTGCTGGGGCAGCAGGTCGATGGCCTGATTTTGGCTACCGCACGGCGCGACGATCCCGTCATCAAGATGTGCATCGACCAGAATGTGCCTGTCGTCACCGTCAACCGCAGCGACGAGACGGGCGTCGCGTCCTGCGTCGTCAGCGACGACGTGGTCGGCATGCGACTGGCCGTGGAACACTTGCTGGCGCTGGGGCACCGCCATATCGCCCACATTGCCGGTCCGGAAAACCTGTCCACCGGCCACGTGCGCCGCCTCGGTTTCCTGGCCGCCATCCAGGCCAGCGAGCTCGATCCCTCGCAAGCGTTCGTGTTTGAAAGCAGCGGCTATTCGCGCGAATGCGGCAAGGCGGCCCTGCTGGAACTGCTGCGCCAGTCGCCGCAGACGACGGCCGTGGTGACGGGCAGCGACCTGGTGGCCATCGGCTGCTACGACGCCATCCGTGAACTGGGCTTGAGTTGCCCTGAAGATATTTCCGTGGTGGGCCACAACGACATGCCATACATGGACATGATCCGTCCGCCCCTGACCACCATCCGCATCCGCCACCATGGCATCGGCACGGAAGCGGCCCGGCTGATCCTGCAAACCATAGCCTCGCCCGATTCCCCGGTGCTCGACGTACGCCTGAAACCTGAACTGGTGGTGCGCGAATCGACGGCCGCTCCCAGGGGCTGATGCCGCGCCTGGGGCCGCGCCGCCGCAAGGTGGTACACTGGCGCCCCTCAACGTATTTTGCCCCTCCATCGCCATGACCAAAACCAACACGCCTTCCCCCAAACGCCGCGAAGAGGGCGCCGTCAAGCTGACCGTCAATCCCTTCCTCGATGCCGAGTTTTACGCGCGCATGCGCGACTACACGGAGCGCGATGCGGCCATCATCAAGGAATTGAAAGCGATCGCCGAGATCCGTGCCGGCAACAAGCAAGCCGATCCCCGCCTGGCGCCGTCGTTGCAAGCCCTGCGCAGCACCGTCAAGAAAGGCTTGAGCTTTGGCGAAATGCTCGAGCGCATGGCCGCCGGCAAGGAAAAAGGTTTGTGGGAGCCGTGGATGACGACCTTCGGCATCGAGATCCGCGCCGTCAACTACGGCGCCGGCCCGCGCAACGCCTGCCTGGTGCTGGACCTGGCCGCCAACGCGCCCGCGCACGCCATGTTTGCCAAGGCGGGCATCCAGAACTGGCGCAGCCTGGCGGCAGACGACTGCTCCGTCGTGCGTTCGGAAAAAGCCACGGAAACCACGCCCTTGAAAGTGTATGCCGTGTTTTACCTGGATCCGCTGCCCGCCTGAACCAGCAGCACCAGCGCCAGTACGATCAGCATCACGCCCGACAGCCGTTCCAGTGACGGCAGCGCGCGCGTAAAGCGCTGCCGCAGGGCGGTGCTGCCGATGGCCAGCGCTACCGTCATATCCCACGCCAGCACGACAAAGACCATCCACGCGCCATACGCCGCCATCGCAGCGGGACTCGTTTGCCTGCTGGCCAGCACGGTGGCCAGGCTGACATAGAACAGCGCATTCTTCGGGTTCAGGATGGCGGAGACAAACCCCATCACGATACCGCCGCGCCAGCGCGCCTTGCCGCTGGCGGGCTTTGCATCCAGGCTGCTCTTGCCCGCATGGCGCAGGAACAGCCAGCCCAGGTACAGCAGATAGGCGCATCCTGCCAGCCGCACCACCATGAATGCCGTACTGCCTGCCCGCAGCACCGATAGTCCGCCAAACGCCGCCACGATGAACACCGCATTGGCCACGGTGATGCCCATGCAGGTGCCGGCGGCGCCGCGCCAGCCGTAGGCCAGCGAGGTGCGTGCGATCAGGAAAAAATCGGGACCGGGCGACAGCAGGGAAAGAAAGTGGGCGGCGGCGATGAAGAGAAAATCCTGCATGTAAGTCGGCTCCGGCAATGGCGATGCGCGAGTATGCAGGGGCTGGCGACAGCCTGTATTGAAGAAAATTGCAGGTGTTCTAGCCGCCCTGGCCGCGATAGCGCCCCGGCGTGATGCCTGCATGCGCCTTGAAGACGCGCTGCAGATGGCTCTGGTCGGAAAAACCCAGTTCGCAAGCGATGTCCGCCAGTGCGTTACCTGCCTGCACGCCGTCGCGCGCGCGATTGACACTCAGATTCAGCTGGTAGGCATGCGGCGTCATGCCGGTGGCGGCGCGGAAGGCGCGGATCAATTGGTAACGGCTCATGCCGGCCAGTGCGGACAAGGACTCCAGGCTGGCCAGGGGCTGTTCCTGCAGCGCCTGCAGTACCTGGCGCAGCTGCGCGGGGATGCGGGCCGCGCGCGAGGGCAAGGAGGTCGCTCCGCTGGCACCGGCGCAGGCGTGCAGGAAGGCCAGCAGCGCGGCTTGCTTCTCGGCCGGGGGCGCGGGCGAGAACAGCAGCGCATTCATGGCGCAGAACTGCGCGTACAGGGCAGGATCGTGCAGCACGCTGGCGCTGTCTGTGCAAAGCGGGGGGATATTCGCCTGTAGCCACTGCGCATCGAGATGCAGCATCTGGTAGCTCCAGACGGCGTCAGGCAGGGGATTGCAGGCGTGCACGCAGCCGGCCGGCACCAGTACCAGGCTGCCGGCGCGCAGCGCTGCCTGGCGGCCGTGGCTGCCCGTAAACACGCTGCTGCCCGCGTCGACGGCGCCGATGGAAAACGTGGGATGGCTGTGGGGCTTGTAGCACGCCCGGCTGTGACAGGCGCGCCGGCTTTCCACGTGGGGGAGAAACGGGTCGCGCCAGAAGGCGGTGGTGCCCGGCATGACTACATCAAAATCACGTCGTACTGCTCCTGGTGGTAAGCATTCTCCACCTGCAGCGAGATTTTTTTGCCGATGAAGTCACCGAGCATGGCCAGGTGCTGCGATTCCTCTTCCAAAAACAGATCGACCACTTCCTGTGAGGCGAGGATGCGGAATTCGCGCGGGTTGAACTGTTTTGCCTCGCGCAGCAGTTCGCGCAGGATTTCATAGCAGATCGTGCGCGAAGTCTTGACTTGTCCCTTGCCGGCGCAGGCGGGGCACGGTTCGCACAGGATGTGCGCCAGCGATTCGCGCGTGCGCTTGCGCGTCATTTCCACCAGGCCCAGCGGCGAGAAATTGCTCACCGAAACCTTGGTGCGGTCGCGCGACAAGGTGCGTTTCAGCTCAGCCAGCACGGCGTTGCGGTGCTCGGCATTGTCCATGTCGATGAAGTCGAGGATGATGATGCCGCCCAGGTTGCGCAGGCGCAGCTGGCGCGCGATGGCGTGCGCCGCCTCCAGGTTGGTCTTGAAAATCGTGTCGGCGAAGTTGCGCCCGCCCACAAAGCCGCCCGTGTTGACGTCGATCGTGGTCATCGCTTCCGTCTGGTCGACGATCAGGTAGCCGCCCGATTTCAGGTCGACGCGGCGGCCCAGGGCGCGCAGGATTTCTTCTTCCACGCCGTACAGGTCGAACAGGGGGCGCTCGCCCGTGTAGTGCTGTAATCGCGTCAGCTCGCTAGGCGTATAGATTTCCGCGAATTCGCGCAATTTCACGTAGTTTTCGCGCGAATCGACCTGGATGGTGGCCGTTTCATCGCCGACGAAGTCGCGCAGCACGCGCTGCGCCAGGTTCAAGTCCTGGTGCAGCAGGCTGGTGGCGGGACGCGTGCGCGCGCCGTGCGTGATGGTGCTCCAGGTCTTGCGCAGGTAGTCGACGTCCGCCTTCAGGTCTGCGTCGGAGGCGTCTTCGGCCATGGTGCGCACGATGTAGCCGCCCTTTTCGTCGGGCGGCAGCAGGCTTTGCAGGCGCACGCGCAGCTGTTCGCGCTCCGCTTCCTTTTCGATTTTCTGCGAGATGCCGATGTGCTTGTCTTGCGGCAGGTACACCAGCATGCGCCCGGCGATGGAAATCTGCGTCGACAGGCGCGCGCCCTTGGTGCCGATGGGGTCCTTGATCACCTGCACCGTCAGCACCTGGCCGTCAAACAGGATTTTTTCGATGGGAGCGGGCGTGGCGTTCTGGCCATCGTGGCCGCGCGCTTCCCAGATGTCTGCCACGTGCAGGAAGGCGGCGCGTTCCAGGCCGATGTCGATGAAAGCCGACTGCATGCCCGGCAACACCCGCACCACTTTGCCGGAATACACATTGCCGGCCAGGCCGCGCGTGAGCGTGCGCTCGATGTGCAATTCCTGCACGGCGCCCTGCAGGATGAGGGCGACGCGCGTTTCTTGCGGCGTGATATTGATCAGGATGTCTTCGTTCATGGGGGCGCGGGAGTGGAGGCAACGAATGACATCATACCCGATCAGGGCAGGGGCAAACCTGCCAGCCGTAGCAACTGTGCAGTTTCGTACAGGGGCAGGCCCATGATGCCGGAATGGCTGCCTTCGATATGCTCGACGAACAGCGCGGCGCTGCCCTGGATGCCGTAGCCGCCGGCCTTGTCGTACGGTTCCGGCGTGGCGCAATACGCGGCGATCGAGGCGGGCGAGAGCACGCCGAAGCGCACTTGCGACACTTGCGTGCGCTGCTCGGCGAAATCCTTGTAGTGCACGGCGATCGAGGTGAGCACCTCGTGCGTGCGGCCCGACAGCTGCTGCAGCATCGCCACGGCCTCAAGGCGGTCGGCCGGCTTGCCGAGGATGATGCCGTCGATGGTGACGGTGGTGTCGGCTGCCAGCACGGGGCGCGGGGTCAGGTGGCGGCGGCGCACCAGGTCCCAGGCGAAGGCGGCTTTTTCATTCGACACGCGGGCGACATAGTCGAGCGCCGATTCGCCGGGCAGGACTTCCTCGGTGACGTCGGCGCCGCGCGGGCCGTCGCTGCGCAGCAGCAGCAATTCGAAATCGATGCCGATCTGGCGCAGCAGTTCGCGCCGGCGCGGGCTTTTGGAGGCGAGGTAGATCTTGTGATCAGCCGTTTTCATGGGGAGTTCAGACGCGGTGGTAGGGGTGGTTTTGCGTGATCGACCAGGCGCGATAGAGCTGCTCGGCGAGGATCACGCGCACCACGCCGTGCGGCAGGGTCATGCTGGAAATGCGCAGCATGCCCTCGGCACGCGCCTTGAGTTGCGGATCGAGGCCGTCGGCGCCGCCGATCAAAAAGGCGGTGTCGCGGCCATCCTGCTGCCACGCCATCAACTGCTGCGACAGGCCGACGCTGGTCAGATCCTTGCCGCGTTCGTCGAGGGCGATGATGCGCACGCCCTTGGGCAGGACGGCTTCGATGCGTTCGCGTTCCAGCGCCATCGCCGTGGCGGCGGTCTTGCTGCCGGAACGCTCCACCGGCTTGATTTCTTTCAGCACGATGCGCAATTCCGGCGGCATGCGCTTCGCGTATTCCGCGAAGCCCGTCTCTATCCAGGCCGGCATTTTATGGCCGACCGCAGCGATGATGAGCTGCATCGAGGCTTACGCTTCGACTTTTTTGATACGCTTGATCACGGTTTTTGCCGGTGCAGCATCGGCTGCCGGCTTGGCCGCGCGTGGGGCGCGTACTTTTTTCTCCGGCAGCGCTTTCAGCGCTTTCACGGCGGCTGTCTCGGTCTTGGTAGGCGCGACTTTCACGGTCTTGCCGACGGCTTTCGAAACGGCGGCTTTTTTCGCCGGGGCTTTCTTGGCGGCGGTGGCGGCCGTGGCTTTCTTCGCTGGCGCTTTCTTTTCGATCACGGGCGCAGCTTCCACATTGGCCTTGCTTGCCGCCAGATGGCCGCTGACCTTCTTCGGCTCGTCGCCAGCGGCTTTTTTCGGCGCGCGCTTGGCGGCACCCAGCTTGACCGGGGTGTCGCCCCAGATTTCTTCCAGGCGGTAGTAGGCGCGGATAGGTGCTTGCATGATGTGGACGATCATGTCGCCCAGATCGACCAGCACCCATTCACCTGTGTCCTCGCCTTCCATGCCGATGATGTCGCCGCCGGCGTCCTTGACCTTGTTGCGCACCGAGGCGGCCAGCGCCTTGGTTTGACGGTTCGAGGTACCGGAAACGATCGCGATGCGGTCGAACAGGCTGGTCAGGTGACTCGTTTCGAAGACGGCGATGTCTTGGCCTTTGACGTCTTCAAGGGCGTCAACGACGAGGGTTTGCAGTTTTTTGATATCCATTTAGCTTTTGTATAAATTATGTTGTTCAATATAGTCTAGCACTAGCGGGGAAACAAGCGGGTTTGCCCGATTCCCCCGTTGTAATGCCGCACGTATTTCGGTGGCGGAGATATCCACCGCGAAGTCCTGTGCCAGATAAGTCAGACCGTGCGGCGTGTTGCGGATGCTTTCCAGAGACCCCAGGCGGCGCGAAAATGCATCGGCGACCACTTGCGGCACTGCGGCGTCATTCAGCGCGAAGCCGGGGCGGGCCGCGACGCAGATATGCGCGTATTCAAATAATTGCTGCCATTCGCGCCAGGTCGCGAGCCGCTGCAGCTGGTCGGCACCCATCAGGAAAACGATGGAGGCGCGCGATCCCAGCTCGGCGCGTACCTGGCGCAAGGTATCGATGGTGTAGCTGGCCTGGCCATGTTCGCTGCGTTCGATTTCCTGGCGGTCGATCACCACGGGCAGGGGCAGGCCGGCGAAGGCCAGGCCGGCCATCTCGGCGCGCTGCCGGCCGGTGGCGCCCAGCTTACCCTTTTGCCAGGGCGCGCCGGCCGGAATCACGCGCAGTTCATCGGCGTGCAGCAGGCTGGAAAAATGCTTGCCCAGGGCGACATGGCCGATATGCACCGGATCGTAGCTGCCGCCAAGCAGCGTCACACAGGGCATACTGCCCGCCGTACCAGTTTCCCTCACGCCTGCAGCCAGTCGCGATGCACGAGGAAGTCAGTATACAACGCCGCTTCGGGACTGCCCGCTTCCGGGTGCCAGTCGTAGCGCCACTTGACCACGGGCGGCATCGACATCAGGATCGCCTCGGTGCGTCCGCCCGACTGCAGGCCGAACAGGGTACCGCGGTCGAACACCAGGTTGAACTCGACATAGCGTCCGCGCCGATAGCACTGGAAATCGCGTTCGCGTTCGCCGTAGGGCGTGTCCTTGCGGCGTGCCAGGATCGGCACATAGGCGTTGATGAAGGCGTCGCCAGCGCTGCGCAGCATGGCGAAACTGTCGTCAAAGCCCAGGGCGTTGAAGTCGTCGAAGAAGATCCCGCCCGCGCCGCGCGCTTCGCGCCGGTGCTTCAGGTAGAAGTAATCGTCGCACCACTGCTTGAACTTCGGATGCAGTTCCGCGCCAAACGGCGCCAGCGCATCATGGCACACCTGGTGAAAGTGCTTCACGTCGCCCGCGTCGCCGTAATACGGTGTCAGGTCCATGCCGCCGCCGAACCACCATACGGGGGCACCATCGGCATTCAGAGTGCTGAAAAAGCGCACGTTCATGTGCACCGTCGGTGCGTAGGGATTGCGCGGATGCAGTACCAGCGACACACCCATCGCTTCCCATGCCTTGCCACCGAGTTCAGGGCGCGCGGCCGCGGCCGATGGCGGCAGTGCGGCGCCGGTGACGTGCGAAAAATTCACGCCGCCCCGTTCGAACACATTGCCTTCCTCGATCAGGCGCGAAATGCCGCCGCCGCCCTCGGGGCGCTGCCAGGCATCGGTCAGGAAGGGCTTGCCGTCCTGCGCTTCGAGCGCCTGCACGATACGGCTTTGCAAATCGAGCAAATAAGCCTTGACGGCCGAAGGAGAGGGAGTTGACGACATCGCGTGGGCCGACGAGGCCGAAATAAAAAAGTAAGGACGGATTGTACCCTGTTACGGATTTTTGTGATAGCAAAACCGGCGATGCTGTTGCCGGCCCTGCTTTATTGAGGCGGCTTGTCCTGTATTACCTGTACCTCGAATTGGGGCGCATCCGCGCCTGGCTGGCGGGCGTTTTCCACCATGCTTGCCGCCCGCTGTTGCAGGTCCGGGCGTTCGATCGTGTCGGCCGGCTGCGCCAGCGGTGCCACAGGCACTGGCTGCTCGTGCTTGAACCATGCGCGTCCTGCATACGTCAGCATCGTCAGTATCGCCAGCAGCAGTGCCGCAGCCATGATGGTGGAAGGGCGCGGGCGGGGCCGGCCATACTGGGGCGGCGGTTTACCGGCAGCATCGACGATCACGCGCGCCAGTTCCGAGCCGTGCGCGCGCGTGCGTGCTTGCAGCGCCTTGTATTGCAACGGCGATAGCGTGCCCTGTTTCAGCATATGGCGCAAGGCCGCGACGGGCGTGGCGGCCAGGTGACCGGCCGGCAGGCTGTCGTGGGCGGCGTCGCGCTGAAACTGGTTGATCAGGTTCTGCTCGTACAGCGCGTCGACCGCCTCGCGGTTCACCTGCTGCAGCGCGGCGCTGGCCAGTTGCCGGCGTGGTTCGTCGGCAGGCAGCTGGCGCAGCATCTTGAAGAAACGCTCCTCGGGCACCAGTTCGGCGCTCAGCAGCCAGGCCAGCGTCCTGACCTGGCCGGCATTCATCGCCAGTTCCGGCACATCGATGTCTTCGGCGGCGTTGTGCGCGCGCTGGATCTCAATGATCTGCAGCTCGGCCAGCGTATCGTCGTATTCGTCGCTGGTGATCAGGTCCAGCTGCCGCAGTTCGCCGAGCGGTTTGAGGCGCGGATCGGTACTCATGGCTGCAGGCCTCCGGTCAACAAGCCATACACCATGGACATCACCAGGATCAGCCCCAGCACGATCAGCGCGCCTTTCCAGGCCGGTGGCCGCTGGTACGCGATGCGGTCGTGACCATGGCGCAGCCTGGACGCTTCCATGATTTCACGCGCCAGTGCGCTGCCATGTTCACGCACGTGCACTTCCAGCGCCTCGAACTGCGCCGCAGGCAGGATGTCGTTGACCACCAGCCAGCGCATGGCGATCCAGGGCGTATAAAACATGCGGTCTGCTGGCACCGCCGCGTGCGCGGCATCGCGCTGGAACGGGTTCAGCAACTCGAGCTCGTACAAGGCGTCGACCTCGCGGCGGTTATAGTGCCGCACGCCCTCGGCGGCCAGTGCCTGTTGCCGGGGTGGTAGTGTGGCCACGCGCTTGTCGAAGTCATTCTTGGGCAGCAGATCGGTCAGCAGCAGCCAGCCCAGGGTGCTGACCAGGTCGGCATCCTGCGCCAGTTCCGGCATGTCGACCGGCTCCTCGGGCGGGTGCAGGCGCTCATGGGCGGCGACATCGCGTTCCGAGTTGGCCTCGTCGAGTTCCTGCGCGGTGATCAGGCCAAGCTGGTGCAGCTGCAGCAGCGATGCGTGGGGCGGTTCGATATGCATGGCCTTACTCTTTGACCTTGGCCTGGCGCAGTTCGCCGGCAAATTGCGGCGTCACCGACCAGCCATTGCCGCTCGCGTCGCGCTGGAAGGTGAACTCGCCTTCTTGCATCACTGCCGTGCCGCCGTTGAGCATGCCCAGCAAGGCGTCATTGCGTTCGATCAGCAGGCGGCAGGAATAGACGCCCGGCGAGATTTCCTTGCATGGCGCCAGCGGTTCGATTTCGGCAATTTCGCGCGTGCGCTGCATCGATCGCGTCAGCGAAAAAGCTTGCCGCGGCTGGGGCATGATGCGCGCGCCGTCCATGCCGTTGCGGAAAGCTTTTTCCAGCGCCTCGCGTCCCAGGGGTGTGGCTTGCTGGGCAAAGTCGCCATCCTGGATGGTGCCAAAGCGCGCCTGGACCAGCATTGGCTGTGCGCCCACATAGCTGATGCGGCGCTTGCTGCCGCTGTCGTCGCGCGCGACAGTATAGGCATAGTCCATCTTCTTGCCATCGAGTGCTATCGTGGCCAGGCAGCCACGAATATTGTGCGACGAGGCGTAACCCGCTTCTTTTACGTCGTGCAGGCTTGCTTTGCCCGTGCCTTCCGGCGCCGCGTTATTGAGCATGCGTGTCACGTTGGTGAGCGTGTTGGCGGAGTCGCACTCGGGCACGGAATTGCCGCTCATCGCATACCAGACCATGCCGGCCAACGCCAGCGGCGCGCCGATCAGCCAGGCCAGGCGCGAGCCGGGAAACAGGCCATCGAGGATCACGCCGTGTACCGCCTTCTTGTGCTCATCCTGGCGCCCTTGCGCATGCCGGACCACACGTTTTGCGTCGTCGCTGCCGCCGGACTCGATGCGCTGGGCCACGGACTTGAATTGCGCGCGCGGCAGCAGTCCCACATGCAGCATCCAGTTCAGTGCCTCGCCCGGCGTGGGCAGCAAAACATCGCCGGGCAGGTGCGGCAGCGCCTGTTGATAAAGCTCTGGCGTAATGATCGCTTCGTCGCGCAGATGATCGAGCGATTCGCGATTGAGCACTTCCACCACCTGCTGCAAGATCGACAATCGCAGCGCCAGCTCGTCGCCGCTGAAGTGGCGCGCCACGCTCAACGACAGGCTCGTCACATCCTCGGACGTAACGATCTGGCGCCGGTACAGCCACAGCAAGGTGTCGGGTAGCGGCGTGCCGATGGCGAGCTGCGGCAAGTCGGGATGCGCCAGCGCCTGCTCGCGCTGGCGGCGCGTCAGCAGCTTCAGCACATGCAGCGCTTCGACGGAAGTATGCGTGGACTCAGGTAGATTGCTTGTCATCGGAGGGGCTTTATCAAGAATCAAGATGATAAATTTTACAATGCAATCTCGTTTCCTCAGCGTACTATTGAAGTTGCGCCTGATCCAGTTCTGTCCTGAACTGCGGTGTTACTGACCAGTTCTTGCCATTTTTGCTGCGCTGGAAAGTAAAGTCGCCTCGCTGCAGCACGGAGACTGCCAGCACCTTGCTTGCGGCAGCGGGCGCAAGGTCGTTACGGGCCAGCAGCAGGCGGCAGGAAACCACGCCGGGCAATACTTCCTTGCATGGTGCCAGCGCTTCAATATCGCCAATTTCACGGTAGTGCTGCGGCGATACCACTGCGTTGAGGTTGGCATGGTAGAGCGGCTTGCCGCGCAGTGCATCCATGCCGGCCAGCACCGCATGCTTCAGCCCATCGCGCCCGATGGGCTGGCCCTGCTGCGCAAAGCCGCCATGCCAGGCGATGTCGGCAAAGCGCGTTTGCACGATGCCCGGATGCGCGTGGTCATACGCCAGCCGGCTTTTGCGGCGGCCTTCCACGCGCGAAATGGTCCAGGCGTACTGCATGGGCTTGCCGTCCTCGATGACGGTGGCCAGGCAGCCACGGGTTTTTTGCGACCAGGCATAGCCGGCCTGTTGGATATCGTGCAGGCTGAATTTGCCATCCGTGACCGCGGCCACGGTTTGTGGGGTGTCGCAGCGTGGCACGGCATAGCTGCTGAACCAGTACCAAGCCAGGCCGGCAACGAGCAGCGAGGCAAGCGCCAGCCAGGCAAGGGGGCTCACCGGGGCATCGTAGTCTGGTGCGGCAAGGCCGGTTGGTATGCTCATGGCGAGGAATGGGGCAATCAAAATGAAAACGGGCCGGGCGGATGAATTCCGCGCCGGCCCGCCGTGTGATCGTTATGCGGCGATCAATGCTTCAGGCCGCGCCAGCCGATGTCGCGGCGGTACTGCGCGCCGTCGAAATGGATTTTTTCCACGGTTTCATATGCCTGCTTCTGCGCCATCTTGATGCTGTCGCCCAGGCCCACCACGCACAGCACGCGCCCGCCGTTGGTGACCAGGCGCTCGCCCTCGATGCGGGTACCCGCATGGAAGGTGACGGAATCGACCGTTTCGGCCGGGATGTCGCCGATCGGCGTGCCCTTGACGGGATCGTCCGGATAGCCGGCGGCGGCCATGACGACGCCAACGGCCGTGCGGCGGTCCCATTCCAGTTCCACGGCGTCCAGCGTGCCGTTGACGGCGTGTTCCATGACGGTGACCAGGTCGGTTTTCAGGCGCGCCATGATCGGCTGCGTTTCCGGGTCGCCCATGCGGCAGTTGAATTCCAGCGTCTTTGGCGTGCCCTTGTCGTCGATCATCAGGCCCGCGTACAGGAAGCCCGTGAACGTGATGCCGTCCTTGGCCATGCCCTGGATGGTCGGAACGATGATTTCGCGCATGACGCGCGCATGCATGGCCGGCGTGACGATGGGCGCCGGCGAGTACGCGCCCATGCCGCCCGTGTTCGGGCCCTGGTCGTGATCCTTCAGGCGCTTATGATCCTGGCTGGTGGCCAGCGGCAGGATGTTCTTGCCGTCGCACATGACGATGAAGCTCGCTTCTTCGCCGGCGAGGAATTCCTCGATGACGATGCGCGCGCCGGCGTCGCCGAACTGGTTATCGGACAGCATCATGTCGACTGCCTGGTGCGCTTCTTCCAGGCTCATGGCGACGACCACGCCCTTGCCGGCGGCCAGGCCGTCGGCCTTGATGACGATCGGCGCGCCTATGGCGTCGACGTAGGCGTGCGCGGGAGCGACGTCGGAGAAGGTCTGGTAGGCGGCCGTCGGGATGCCGTGGCGCTGCATGAAGGCCTTGGCGAAGTCTTTCGACGACTCCAGCTGTGCCGCTTCCTTGGTCGGGCCGAAGATTTTCAGGCCGCGCGAGCGGAACAGGTTGACGATACCGGCTGCCAGCGGCACTTCCGGGCCGACGACGGTCAGGCCGATGTGCTCCTGCTGAACGAAATCGGCCAGCAATTGCGGGTCGCTGATGTCGAGATTGACCAGGCGCGCATCGCGCGCGGTGCCGCCGTTGCCCGGCGCGACATACACCATCTGTATGCGTTCGGACTGGGCCAGTTTCCAGGCCAGGGCGTGTTCGCGGCCGCCAGAGCCGACTACCAGAATTTTCATAGGGACCGTTCGTTCAGTGTGGGTTGCAGGGCGGCGGTGCCGCCCTTGTGTGCAGAGTGATTAATTCTCAATGAGGGCGTTGGTGAACACTTCCTGGACATCGTCCAGCAGCTCCAGCGCATCGATCAGCTTTTGCATCTTGATGGCGTCGTCGCCCGCATACACGGTTTCCGTCGCCGGCTTCATGATGACTTCGGCAACTTCCGCCTTGAAGCCGGCCGCTTCCAGCGCTTCCTTGACGGCGGCGAAATCGTGCACGGGAGTGACCACTTCGAAGCCGCCTTCTTCGTCGGCTATGACGTCGTCGGCGCCCGCTTCCAGGGCCGCTTCCATCAGCTTGTCTTCGTCGGTGCCCGGCGCGAACAGCAGCTGGCCGCAGTGCTGGAACATGAAGGCGACGGAGCCTTCGTTGCCCATGTTGCCGCCGTTCTTGTTGAAGGCGTTGCGCACTTCAGCCACCGTGCGCACCTTGTTGTCTGTCATGCATTCGACGATGACGGCCGCGCCGCCCACGCCGTAGCCTTCGTAGCGCACTTCTTCATAGTTGGCGCCATCGACGCCGCCGCTGCCGCGGTTGATCGCGCGCTGGACGTTGTCTTTCGGCATGTTGGCGTCAGCCGCCTTGTCGACGGCCAGGCGCAGGCGCGGATTGGTGATGGCGTCGGCGCCGCCCATGCGGGCCGCGACCGTGATTTCCTTGATCAGGCGCGTCCAGATTTTGCCGCGCTTGGCATCGGTGGCAGCCTTTTTATGCTTGATATTGGCCCATTTGCTATGTCCTGCCATGTCGAATCTTCCTTAGACGGGTGTTCAATTGTGGCCGACATTTTAGCATATCGGCCCCCTGCGAAGCGGCATGGCCGCGTCATCAGGATGACACAATCTGTTGCTAAAGTGACGCGCTTTCACCATATCGAGGGCGCGACATCATGGCAAGTCAAATGGACAGGCGGCAATTTCTGAAATTGGGCGGCTTCATTACCGTCTCCGTGGCCACCGTCGGCCTCGCCGCCTGCGGCAGCACCGATTACAGCGATCCTGGCGTGCCGCTGGCCTCGGGCAGCGACTGGAAATTCCCGCAAAGCGTGGCTTCGGGCGATCCGCGCGCCGACAGCGCCATGCTGTGGACGCGCGTCGTGCCCGCCAGTTTCGACGCCGTCGCGCCCGCCGTGGCCGGCAAGTCCGACGTGGCCGTGCGCCTGATCGTCAGCGCCAGCGACAATACGGCCGCCCTGGGCGGCAACACGGCCCTGGCCGGCACGCCGATCGTCGATGCCAAGTTGCCATTGAAGGCCGATTTCGACAACACTCTGCGCCACAAGGTCACGGGCTTGCAGCCTGGCCAGGTGTATTTTTACCAGTTCATCGCCGGCGACGTGCGCTCGAACGTGGGCCGCTTCAAGACGGCGCCCGCCGCCACGGCTGACGTATCCCAGCTGCAGTTCGCCTACCTGACGTGCCAGGACTGGAGCATCAACCACTGGGGAGCGCTGTCGCACATCGCCGCCAACGAAGCGCTCGATTTCATCGTCCACCTCGGTGATTACATCTATGAAACGGTGGGCGAGGCCTTCCAGAGCGGCGCCGTGGAAAGCCGCCACGACCAGCTGAAATTGCCCGACGGCACGTATAAAAACGGCAACTCTGGCGCGAAATACGCGACCACCGTGGCCGATTACCGCTACCTGTACAAGAAATACCGCACCGATGCACGTCTGCAAGCCGTGCACGAACGCTTTGCCTTCATCGCCGTCTGGGATGACCATGAATTCACGGACGACGCCTGGCAGGACGCTTCCACCTATGAAGGCCTTGTGGCCGCCGACGGCAGCGACCTGCACCAGCCGGCCCGCCGCCGTAGCGCCAACCAGGCCTGGTTCGAATACATGCCGGCCGACGTCACGTTCGATAGCGCCGCGACAACCTTCCAGAACATCCAGATCTACCGCGATTTCCAGTTCGGCAAACTGATGCAGCTGGTGATGACGGACGAGCGCCTGTACCGCGCCGACCATGCAATCGCCGAATCGACCATCAATCCGGCCACGGGCAAGCCGCTGGGCAGCATCGGCAGCCGCTACCTGGTGCCGCAGGCGCTGTTCGACAGCGTGGAAGGCCAGAAGATGGCGGCCGCCACGAAAGCCGGCGCGGACCCGCTGGCGGCCGTCGGCATGCTGGGCAGCACGCAGCGCGACTGGTGGAAGGGCAAGATGAAGGCGGCCACGTCCACCTGGAAACTGTGGGGCAATGAAGTGTCCTTGCTGCGCATGGGCTTGAATGGCACGGATGCGATTGCCACCTTGCTGGCCCTGAGCGCCATGGCGAACGTGGGCAAGGGCATCGCCAGCACCTTGCCGTTGGTGGGCGGCAGCGTGCCATTGGCTTCCGCTATCGTGGCCGCCTCGACGGCGGGTGCATCGACGACCGTGGCGCAGGCAGCGGCCATGGCGATTGCCGCTGCGGCAGCCAACACAGGCGCGCAGGGCGCCGCAGCCGTGGGCGCCGGCTTGAGCGCGGCCCAGGCCGGCATCACGGTGGCCGCCTACAACAGTGGCTCGCCGACCTCCGCCGCGCAAGTGATCGCCTTCGGCTGGATCAAGCCCGACGTGCAGGCCAAGGGCGCCGCATCGGGCTTTGTCGCCGCTTCCGGCCAGCAAGCGGCGCTGGCGCCGTTCTTTACGCGTTTCCTGCTCAATTGCGACCAGTGGGATGGCTACAACAGCGAACGCAAGAACCTGATGGCGCACCTGAAAACGAATGCCATCGGCAACGTGGTGGCGCTGACCGGCGATATCCACTCATTCTTTGCCGGCACTGTCAGCGATGATTTCGACGCCGCTGGCGGTGGCACGCCTGTCATGGTGGACCTGGTGTCGGCCGGGGTCAGCTCCGACTCCTTCTTCAGCTACCTGAAGTCGGCCGCCGGCGCCATGGGCGACATCGGCACCCTCGTCAGCTATCCGCTGGCCATTCCCGTCGCGGGCCTGGGCACCGTCAATCTCGACGTCAACCTGCTCGACTACACCATGGGCAAGGCCGCTCCCACCGTCGACAGCCTGCTGGAGCAATTGCACGTGCAACTGCGCGGCGCCCTGGCCGCCAAGGGCGTGCCGGAAGCCCAGCTGGACGCGACGGTCGCTGCCGTGCAGGCGGGCTTGAAAGCGAGCACTGACTTCAATACGACCCTGCTGGGCCTGGCGCAGCAATTATCCGGCCTGGGCAACAACCCGTGGATCAAGCACCTGAACACGGATGCGCAGGGCTACACGGTAGTGACCTTGACGCCGGGCAAGCTGGTGGCGCAGTTCAAGCAGGTGAATAAACTGGTCGGCACGGCGGCGCCGGCGAACGTGATTGCGCGGGTGACGACGGCGACGGTGACGGCGGGTGCGGCGGCGGTGGTCATTTCTTAAACTTATTTCTTAAACGTCAACCCCAAAGAAGGCTGGGGTCGGACCCTCAGGGGCCGACCCCGGTATTTGCCGTTGGGGTTATCAGCTTGCTTTCGCTTTTGCCATTACAATCTGGGCATGAGCTCCAGTTCCCCGCAAGCAACCCCTCCATCTATTCCCCGTTCCGTCTACCTCGGTGGCCTGGCCATCGCCGTGGGCGGGGCGGTATTGTTTTCCACCAAGGCCATCGTCGCCAAGCTGCTGTACCGCTACCAGATCGACGCCGTCACCCTGATCGCCTTCAGGATGATCTTTTCGCTGCCCGTGTTCGCCGTCATCGCCTGGTGGAAGATGCGCACGGAGCCGCCGCTGTCGACCAGCGACCGCTGGCGCCTGGTCGGGCTGGGCCTGGTCGGCTATTACCTGTCCAGCTATCTGGACTTCCTTGGCCTGCAATACATTTCCGTGGGTCTGGAACGGCTGATCCTGTTCCTCACGCCCACTTTCGTGCTGCTGATTACCACTGTGTACTTCAAGCAGCGCATCAGCCGCCTGCAATGGATGGCCCTGTTCACCTCGTATTGCGGCATCGTGCTGGTGTTCGTGCACGACTTGCAGGGCGGCGCCAGCAATGTGGCGCTCGGTTCCACCCTGGTGCTGGGCTCGGCCTGTTCGTATGCCGTGTATCTGCTCGGTTCCGGTGAGCTGGTGAAACGCATCGGCTCGATGCGCCTGGTCAGCTATGCGATGTGCGTGGCCAGTTTTGCCTGCATCGCTCAATTTTTCATTTTGCGCCCCGTCGAATTGCTGATCCAGCCCATGCCCGTGTATGGCTTGTCCTTGCTCAATGGCATCTTTTGCACCGTGATGCCCGTCTTCATGACGATGATCGCCGTCGAGCGCATCGGCGCGCCCGTCGCCTCGCAGGCCGGCATGATCGGCCCCGTGTCGACCCTGTTCCTGGGCGCCATGATCCTCGACGAACCGATCACCAACTGGCAACTGGCTGGCACCAGCCTGGTCCTGGCCGGTATTTACTTGCTGTCGAAAAAGAAATAATTCCTCCAACCACTGAAATGGTCTCCACCATGAAAACACGCATCGCCCTGATTGCCCACGACAAGAAAAAAGATGACATGATTACCCTGGCGGGCGAATACCTGGATTTTCTCAAGGGCTGTGAACTGTCGGCCACGGGCACCACGGGCGGCCGCCTGATCAACGAGCTGGGCCTGGCGGTCGAGCGCAAGCATTCTGGCCCGTTCGGCGGCGACTTGCAGATCGGCTCGCTGCTGGTGGAGGGCTTGATCGATTGCGTGATCTTCCTGCGCGACCCGATGACGCCGCAGCCGCACGAGCCGGACATCAACGCCCTGGTGCGCGCCTGCGACGTGCACAACGTGGCGTGCGCGACGAACCTGTCGTCGGCGCACCTGGTGCTGTCGCAACTGCAGGCGCGGGCCGTTGCTGCCGCCTGATTTACCCAGACAAGGAGATAAGCATGAGCGCAACGATTACCACCAAAGCCATCCGCGTACAGCGCGTGGGCGGCCCGGATGTGATGGAATACGTGGATGTGGAACTGCCGCCGCCGGGGCCCGGCGAGGCGCGCGTGAAACACGAGGCCATCGGCCTCAATTTCATCGACGTGTATTTCCGCACCGGCTTGTATCCGCAACCGCTGCCGAATGGCTTGGGCGTCGAGGGCGCGGGCATCGTCGAGGCGGTGGGCGAGGGCGTCACGGAAGTGAAGGTCGGCGACCGTGTGGCGTATGCGGCACGCATCAATGGCGCGTATGCGCAGCAGCGCAACTTGCCGGCGGCCCTGCTGCTGGTGCTGCCCGAGCGTATCGCTTTCGATACGGCCGCCGCCATGATGCTGCAAGGTTTGACGGTGCAATACCTGTTCCACCGCACGGTGGCGCTGAAGGCGGGCGATACCATCCTGTTCCACGCGGCCGCGGGCGGTGTGGGCCTGATCGCCTGCCAGTGGGCGAAAGTGCTGGGCGTAAACCTGATCGGCACGGCCGGTTCCGATGAAAAGGCGGCGCTGGCCAAGGCGCACGGCGCGGCACACGTCATCAACTACAACACGGAAAACTTCGTCGAGCGCGTGCGCGAGATCACGGGCGGCAAGGGCGTCTCCGTGGTCTACGATTCCATCGGCAAGGACACGTTCATTGGTTCGCTCGACTGCCTGGCGCCGCTGGGCATGATGGTCAGCTTCGGCAACGCCTCCGGTCCCGTGCCGGCCTTCACCCTCGGCGAGCTGGCATCGCGCGGCTCGCTCTTCATCACGCGCCCGGCCCTGTTCAGCTATGCCTCGAACCGCGCCAACCTGGAAGAGATGGCTGCCTCGCTGTTCGGCGTCGTCAGCAGCGGCGAAGTCAAAATCGAGATCAACCAGCGCTACAATCTGGCCCATATCGCCCAGGCGCATACGGATCTGGAAGGGCGCAAGACGACCGGCTCGACCATCATCGTGCCATGAGCGGCGGCAGTGACGGCACGCCGAAGTTCGGCCGCCTGCTGATCGTGCTGGTGCTGGCCGTGGCCCTGATCGGCGCGCTGACCTTTGCGGCCGAGGCGTATTACTCATAGCCGTAAAACAGGCATAAAAAAACCGGCTGGCGCATCGCTGCACCAGCCGGTTTTTTTGAGCGTCAGTGACTTATTCCACCTTGACTTCGACTTTACGGGGCACGCCGCTCTGGCCGGGGAAGTCGGCAAAGGCGCTTGCCACCATGGCCGGCATCACTTGCGAGGTGGCACGCTTGTTGCTGGTCGATTGCACGGTCACGTCGTACAGTTTCTTGCCGTTGCGGTCATTGATCGTCACGCGCAATTCGCGTTCGTACTTATGGCGTACGCTCTCTTCCACCTCCATCGGACCATACCAGTAAGGGTTGTAGCCGAAGCGGCCATAGCCTGGCCATGCGCCGTAGCGGTAGCCATAGCGGCCAGGCCAGTAGCCAGGGCCATACCAGAATGGGTCGCTGGCCTGCAGCACGCGTTCAGGATAGTCGACGGTGGAAAAATGCATCGCCACGCGCAAATTGGCTGCCGCAGGGCCGGATGCTTCGCCGAAGCCGTGCTTGGCCAGTTCCGCGCGCACCAGGTTCTGGTAGCTGCGGTATTCCAGCGTGTCGTTTTCCGCCGCTGGCGCTTCGAAGACGTACGATTTGTCCTGCAATTGCGCAGGCCACTCATGGAAAACGGTCACATCGCTGCGTATGGTGGTGGCACATCCGGTGAGCAACACGGTCAATGCGGCCATCATGATGGTGAGATATCGTTTCATTGCATGACCTCCTGATTAGTAGACGCAATTTATCGCTTAGTATTATAAGAATAGTTCCATTTGTTTCCATTCATTATTACAGAATGTTACCTGGTATGTCGCCGTGTAAGGGAATCCAACATTCCTGAGCTGAATCGCGACGAGCGGGGGCTGGTGTTGGTAAAATAGGCTTTTGCCTCCGCTCCCACCCAAATCCCTATGCGCACAGACAGCCCTCAGACGATTTACCGCAAAGATTACACGCCGCCCAGCTTCCTGGTCGACAGCGTCGAACTTGGTTTCGATCTCGATCCCGCCCGCACAGTGGTGGCGAGCCGGATCCGCATGCGCCACAACCCGGCCAGCTCCAGCCGCAGCATCGAATTGCACGGCGAACACATCGAGCTGGTCATGGTGCGCCTGAATGGCAAGCAGCTGAAACCGTCGCAATACAAGCTGACGGCCGGCATGCTGACCATCCCCAAGGCGCCGGACGAGGTGCTGCTCGATATCGAGACCGTGCTGGCGCCGCAGGACAATACCTCGCTGTCCGGCCTGTACGTGTCGAACCATAATTTCTTCACGCAGTGCGAAGCGGAGGGCTTCCGCCGCATCACCTTCTTCCCGGACCGTCCGGACGTGATGGCCAAATACACGGTCATGCTGCGCGCCGACAAGGAACACTATCCGGTGCTGCTATCGAACGGCAACCTGATCGAAGAGGGCGACCTGGGCGACGGACGCCATTACGCCAAGTGGGAAGACCCGTTCAAGAAGCCGTCCTATCTGTTCGCCCTGGTGGCGGCGCGCCTGGTGTGCCAGGAAGAGCGCTACACGCTCAAGTCGGGCCGCGAAGTGCTGTTGCAAGTGTGGGTGGAAGAGGGCAACCTCGATAAAACCGACTACGCCATGCAGTCGCTGAAAAACTCCATCCGCTGGGACGAGGAGCGCTTCGGCCTGGAACTGGACCTGGACCGCTTCATGATCGTCGCCGTGGGCGATTTCAACATGGGCGCCATGGAAAACAAGGGCCTGAACATCTTCAACACCAAGTACGTGCTGGCCAATCCGCGCGTGGCGACCGACGTTGATTACGCGGGCATCGAAGCGGTGGTGGGCCATGAATACTTCCATAACTGGACCGGCAACAGGGTCACGTGCCGCGACTGGTTCCAGCTGTCGCTGAAGGAAGGCTTGACGGTGTTCCGCGACCAGGAATTCTCGGCCGACATGATTGGCACGGACACGGGCCGCGCCGTCACGCGCATCGACCAGGTGCGCACCCTGCGCCAGGCGCAGTTCCCCGAGGATGCGGGCCCGATGGCGCATCCCGTGCGTCCCGACTCTTTCGTCGAGATCAATAACTTTTATACGGTCACGATCTACGAAAAGGGCGCCGAAGTGGTGCGCATGTACCAGACCCTGGTGGGCCGCGACGGTTTCCGCAAGGGCATGGACCTGTATTTCGAGCGCCACGATGGCCAGGCCGTGCAGTGCGACGACTTCCGCGCCGCCATGGCGGACGCGAATGGCCGCGATTTCACGCAATTCGAGCGCTGGTACAGCCAGGCCGGCACGCCGGTGGTGGCCGCTTCCACGCACTACGACGCCGCCAGCCGGACGTTCGAGCTGACCCTGGCGCAAAGCTGCCCCGCCACGCCGGGCCAGCCGGAAAAACTGCCTTTCCACATTCCCGTCACCGTCGGCTTGCTGGCTGCCGACGGCAGCGACCTGCCGCTGCACGTGGATGGCGTGGCATCGGGCGGCGTCACCAGCGTCGTGCTGGAATTGACGCAGGCGTCGCAGACGTTCCGCTTCACGCATGTGGCGGAAGAACCCGTGCCATCGCTGCTGCGCGACTTTTCCGCGCCCGTGGTGCTGGAATACGATTACACCGATGAACAGCTGCTGCACCTGTTCCGCCACGACAGCGATCCCGTCAACCGCTGGGAAGCGGGCCAGCGCCTGGCCATGGAGCGCCTGCTGAAACTGACCGCCGCCGTCGCCACCGGCGAGGCCCTGGCGCTGGACGACACCTTCATCGCAGCGCAGCGCGCCCTGCTGGCCGATGAGACGCTCGATCCTGCCTTCCGCGAGCTGGCCCTGATCCTGCCGTCGGAAACCATCATCGCCGAGCGCATGGCGCAAGTCGACCCGCAGGCGATCCACGCGGCGCGCCAGTTCATGCGCCGCACCATCGCCGCGGCCCTGAAACCTGAATTGCTGGCGCAATACCACGCCAACCAGACGCCGGGCGAGTACAGCCCCGACGCCCTGTCGGCCGGCAAGCGCGCCTTGAAAAACCTGGCCCTGTCGTATCTGTTGATTGCGCCCGAAGCGGCGGAGCTGGACCTGGCGCGGCTGCAGTTCGATAATGCCGGCAACATGACGGACCGCGCCGCGGCGCTGGCGGCGCTGATTCATTCCGGCTCGCAGCCGCATGCGCAGGCTGCCTTGACCAGTTTCTATGCCGACTTCGAGAACGAGGCGCTGGTGGTCGACAAGTGGTTCGCCATGCAGGCGGCCGCGCCGACGACCGACGTGCAAGCCGTACGCCAGCTGATGACGCATCCGGCCTTCACCTTGAAAAATCCGAACCGCGCGCGCAGCCTGATCTTCAATTTCACCAACGGCAATCCGTCGCAGTTCCATGCGGCTGATGGCAGCGGCTACGCTTTCTGGGCCGAGCAAGTCATCGCGCTCGACGCCCTGAACCCGCAGGTGGCTGCCCGCCTGGCGCGCTCCATGGACCGCTGGCGCCGTTACGTGCCGGCGCTGCAAAGCCACATGCGCGACGCGCTGGAGCAAGTCGCCGGCCAGGCCAGTTTGTCGAACGACGTGATGGAAGTGGTCAGCAAGGCATTGGCCAATTAACACTGCAATAACTCATTAAAATAAAAGGGATTTCATGAAACGCATCAGTCTTACGCAATACCTGGTTGAAGAGCAGCGCTCGAACAACAGCATTCCGGCCGAACTGCGCCTGCTGATCGAAGTCGTCGCGCGCGCCTGCAAAACCATCAGCCACGCTGTCGGCAAGGGTGCCCTCGGTGAAGTGCTGGGCACGGCCGACACGGAAAACGTGCAGGGCGAAGTACAGAAAAAACTCGACATCATCTCCAACGAGATTTTGCTCGAGGCGAACGAATGGGGCGGCCACCTGGCGGCCATGGCGTCGGAAGAGATGGAATCGATCCACCCGATCCCGAACCGCTATCCGAAGGGCGAATACATGCTGCTGTTCGACCCATTGGATGGCTCGTCGAACATCGACGTCAACGTCTCGATCGGCACCATCTTCTCGGTACTGAAGGCGCCGGACGGCATGGGCCAGCCGACGGAGCAGGACTTCATGCAGGCAGGCTGCAAGCAAGTGGCGGCCGGCTACGCCGTGTACGGCCCGCAAACCATGCTGGTGCTGACCTTCGGCAATGGCGTGAACTGCTTCACCCTGGACCGCGAGATGGGGTCGTGGGTGCTCACGCAAAGCAATATGCAGATTCCGCCCACGACGAAGGAATTCGCCATCAACATGTCGAACGCGCGCCACTGGCATCCGCCCGTGAAGCGCTATGTCGACGAACTGCTGGCCGGCGACACGGGCCCGCGCGGCACCAATTTCAATATGCGCTGGATCGCTTCGATGGTGGCCGACGTGCACCGCATCCTGAACCGCGGCGGCATCTTCATGTACCCGGCCGACCTGCGCGACACCTCGATGCCGGGCAAGTTGCGCCTGATGTACGAAGCGAACCCGATGGCCTTCATCGTCGAGCAAGCCGGCGGCGCGGCCACCGACGGCCAGCAGCGCATCATGGACATCGCCCCGCACAAGCTGCACCAGCGCGTGCCCGTCTTCCTCGGCTCGAAGGACGAAGTGGCCCGCGTGACGGCGTATCACGCCGAGTAAAAGCCGCACTTTTCCGCGATTTTCAGCGGCCCGCAGCCGGGCCGCTAAAAAAAATGAAAAAAGTTCGCGTTGACACTAGCAAATTTTGTGCATTGTTTGTAGAATGTGGGTCTTCGCCGTTGTAGCTCAGTTGGTAGAGCAGCACATTCGTAATGTGAAGGTCGCCAGTTCGATTCCGGCCAACGGCACCAAGTTTCATCAGAAAACCCGCTTACCTGCAAAGGTCAGCGGGTTTTTTGTTTGCCGGCCATCGGCACTTCGTCGCTGCAGCCTCTTAAAACTCTTCCCAATCAGGCTCCGTGGCCTTGCGGCGTGCGGCCGGCCTGGCGCTGCTGATGCGCGTCACCTGCGTCCCGGGCGTGGTGCCGGGGCGCCGGGCAGGGACCGCGTTCGTTCGCGGCGCGGCAGCAGCGGGTGCCGCCAGGCGGAACACGCTGACGGCCTGCACCAGCTCCCCGGCCTGCTGTTTCAGGCTGATGGCCGCCGCCGCCATCTGTTCCACCAGGGCCGCGTTCTGCTGCGTCACTTCATCCATTTGCGTCACCGCCTCGCCGATCTGCGCGACGCCGGCGCTCTGCTCGACGCTGGCCGAGCTGATTTCGGCCATGATGTCGGTGACGCGGGTGATGCTGTCGACGACCCGCGTCATGGTGCTGCCGGCCTGGTCGACCAGGGTCGTGCCCTGTTCGACGCGGGCCACGCTGTCGTTGATCAGCAACTTGATTTCCTTGGCCGCTTCGGCGCTGCGGCCGGCCAGGCTGCGCACCTCCGTGGCGACGACGGCAAAGCCGCGTCCCTGCTCGCCGGCGCGTGCTGCTTCCACTGCCGCATTGAGCGCCAGGATATTCGTCTGGAAGGCGATGCCGTCGATGACGTTGATGATGTCGGCGATGCGCTTGCTGGCGGCGTGGATGCCGCGCATGGTCTCTACTACCTGGGCGACCACGGCGCCGCCGGCCAGTGCCACCTGCGATGCCTGCTGCGCCAGGGTGTTGGCCTGGCGCGCGTTATCGGCATTCTGGTTGACGGTGGAGCTGAGTTCTTCCATCGAGGCGGCGGTCTGCTCGAGTGCACTGGCCTGGCTTTCGGTGCGGGCGCTCAGGTCCTGGTTGCCAGCGGCGATTTCGGCGCTGCCCAGCGCCACGCTTTCCGAGTTGTGGCGCACCGTCGCGACCACGGCAGTCAGGCTGTCGCGCATGCTGGCCAGTGCCCCCAGCAGCCGGGCCACTTCGGCCGGCCCCTGGCGCCGGATGTCGCCCGACAGGTCGCCCGAAGCCATCACGTCGGACAGGCGTACCGCGTGGTCGAGCGAAACGGCGATCTGGCGATACACATACCAGAGGGCCGCCGCCAGCGTGGCGATCAGCAGCACGGCGACGGCGCTCAGCGCGCCGAACCAGAAGTGCTTGGCCTGCTCCGCTTCTTCAATGGCCTGGCCCGTGCGGCGGTCCAGCATGCCGAGGAACTCGTCGACCGGGCGCATGATGCGGGCCTTGGCTGCATGGTAGGCCGCGTCGTGCATCATGCTGCGCGCCTTGGCCAGGTCGGGGGCATCCTGGCGCGTGAAGGCGCCGCTCTGGTCCGCGTACAGGCCCTTGACCATGTTCATGGCCACCGTTTCAGTGCGTACCAGCTCGTTGGAATTGACTTCCGCTTCCTTGAGCTTGGCGAATTCGGCCTCACTGAAGCCGGCCGCCTTCATCAGGCTCGTCAGCGCGATGGCCTTGTCCGAGCCCTTGCCCGGGTCGATGTCGGCGGCGCGGAAATCCCAGTAGATTTTTTCGTACTGCGCGGGGCGCGCCTTCTTGCCGCTGCGGATATCGAGAATTTCCAGGTATTGCTGTTCCCATTTCGGCTCGCCCGACACGACATAGGTACGCGCCAGGCGGGTCAGGTCGTCCGAGCTTTGACGCATTTCGTCCGCCAGCAGGTAGGAGGCATAGCGCGAATCGTGGGCGGCGCTGACGGCCGCCGATGCCAGGCTGACGCGGTAGATGCCGAAACCCACTAGGGCAATGACGAGGCCGACGACGGCCAGGGCCGTGGCGAACATGAACTTGATGCTGGACGATTTCATGGTTTTCTTCCTTGTTGTTGTTGTTGTTGTTGTTGTTGTTGTTGTTGTTGTTGTTGTTGTTGTTGTTGTTGTTGTTGTTGTTGTTGTTGAACGGGTGGTGCGCCATACATGCGCGACAGTTTGTCCAGTAGCATGCTGGTGTCTTCCAGCGCGGCGCGGCGCGCCGGCGTGTTCTGTTCAAAGTGCATGTCGCGCAGGGTCTGCGCGGCGGTGACCAGCGTGTCGCGCAAGCGCAGCAGATGGCTGATCGTCGCCTCGAGGTCGGTGGGCGGGCCTGACATGGCCTTCTGCGTATGGTCTGTCAATGCATTCTCCTGTAACGATGGCGCGCATGGCGCTGTGGTATTGCCCAGTCTAAATAGAATTGGGCGTGGTAAAAATCAACTAGTTGAAGTTGGGAATCAATTGCCGCGCGGGCCACTGGGCGATGGGCACTGGTTTGCCGAACAGATAGCCCTGGAAGGCATGGCAGCCTTTTTCCGCGAGGAAGCGGTACTGCGGTTCGGTCTCGACGCCTTCGGCGATCACGTGCAGGCCGAGCGACTGGCTCATGACGATGATGGCGTGGACGATGGCGGCGTCGCTGGCGTTGGCGGTGACGTCGTGCACGAAGGATTGGTCGATTTTCAACTGGTCCAGGGGTAGGCGGCGCAAGTAGGACAGCGAGGAAAAGCCGGTGCCGAAGTCGTCCATCGACATCCTGACGCCGAGCGCGCGGATGTCGTGCATGCGTTCGATGACGTCGTCGACACTGTCGAGCAGCACGCTCTCGGTCAGTTCCAGCTTCAGCAGCGCCGGCCGCACCTGGTACTGCTGCAGCGCCTCGCGCACCTGCTCGACGAAGTCGCGGCGGCGGAACTGGCGTGCGCTGACGTTGATGGACAGGGTCAGTTGCGCGCTGTCCGGCGCGCCGGCCCAGGCTTGCAATTGGGCGCAGGCCGTATGCAGCACCCACAGGCCCAGCGGCACGATCAGGCCGCTTTCCTCGGCCAGCGGAATGAATTGGGCTGGCGACACCGACGGCCGGTCCGGCGGCAGCCAGCGCAGCAGCGCTTCGGCCCCGACCAGGCGGCCGGCCAGGTCCACCTGGGGCTGGTAATACAGCTGGAATTCATCGCGGTGCAGGCCCTTGCCGAGCGCCGCCTCGAGCAGCGCGCGCGATTCGATCTCCGCCAGCATCGCCGTGTTGAAAAAGCAGATGCCATTGCGTCCTCCCTGCTTGGCGTGCGCTAGCGCTGCTTCGCCCTGGCGCAGGATGTCGTCGATGGACAGGCGCTGGCCGCGGTACAGCGTAATGCCGATGCCGGCCGTGGCATGGCAGAACTGGGCGTCGGCGCAGAACTGGTAAGGGTGGCACAGTTCGCCACGGATGCGCTGCGCCACGGCACCGGCCTGTGCGGCAGCGTCCGCTTCGTCGCACGCCAGATTGGCCAGCAGGATGATGAATTCATCGGCGCCCACGCGCGCCACCGTATCGGCCGGGGTGGCGCAGTCGCGCAGGCGCTGCGCCACCTCGCACAGCAGGCGGTCGCCGGCGGCGCGCCCCTCGATGTCGTTGAGGCCCTTGAAACTGTCGAGGTTGATGACGAGCATGGCGCCGTAGTCCTGCCGATTGGCGGCCAGGGCCTGGCCCAGGCGCTCCATTATCATGCGCCGGTTCGGCAAATCGGTCAGGCAGTCATAGTAGGCCAGGTGGCGGATGCGTTCTTCGGCCAGCTTGCGCTCGCTGATGTCGCGCACGACGGCCTGGACGACCGGCGCGCCTTCCAGTTCTATCGCGCTCAGCAGCACTTCGGCGTGGAAGTCGCGGCCCGTGTCGAGGCGGCGGTAGACCCAGTCGTAGCGCACGACGCGCTGCGCCAGCGCCACCGCGATCTGCGATTCGAACAGGGCCACCGAGCCGCTGCCACATGGCTGCTGCGCGGGCGACAGGTCGCCGGGACTGTTGGCCAGGAAGGCGGGCTTGCTGCCGCAGCCGAAGACGTCCAGAGTGGCGCGGTTGCAGTCGAGCAGGCCGCGTGCGTCGACCAGCCAGACGGCGTCGCTGATCGAGTTGTACAAGGTGCGCAATTTCAATTCGGAGTGCTGCAGCTCTTCCCGGTTGCCGCGCAGCTCGGCCATCGCCGCCAGTTCGGCCTTGCGCCGGCGGTAAGCCTTGCGTCCCTGGATGATGGTCGAGGCGGTGAAGGCGGCGGCCAGCAGCGACAGCACCGCCAGTTGCTGCCACCAGGGCTGCAGATAGTCCTGCGTGGCCAGGCCGACGAAGATGTAGAAGGGCTGGCGCGGACTCTTGCGGTAAGCCATGCGCCGCGCGATGCCGTCCAGCGCGACCACGGTGCGGTAGCTGCCGGCCGCCGGCGCCGCGGCGATGTGGGCGCGCGTGGCCGGCGAAACCGTGCGGCTGCCGATGACCAGCCGATTCCACGCCTGTTCGGGAAAGCGCGCCACCAGCGCCATGTCGGCGCTGCGCAGGGAAATGATGCCGTGGCGGCCGACGTCGAAGGCGGCGATCAGGCGTGCCAGGTAGTCCAGCGGCAGCTCCGCGTAGACGACGCCGGCGAAACTGCCATCGCTGTGGCTCAGGCGCCGCGCCATCAGCACTACGCGCTTGCCGCTGGCGCTGCTGCTGCCCGGCGCGGCGATGATCAGCTGCGAATGCGGGTCGCGCGCGGCGCGCAGGATATCGTCGCGCAGGCGCAGCGGCGGCTGCCCGGCCGGCGCCTGCGGGCCGTACAGGATGGCACCGCTGGCGTCGGCCACGCCGACCGTTTCGACTTCATGGATCTGCGCGCGCTGCTGCAGCATGCTGGCATGCAGTGTCGCGGCGTCGATGCCGTGCGCGGCGAGCTGCTGTTGCGCCTCGCTCTGGATGCCGAGCAGGACGAGGTCGACCTTGCCGAAGACCTCGGCGACGCTCGTTTCGAGCGCGTAGGCGAGGTTTTGCGTGGCGAGGGCGGCCTGTTCTTCGTAGTGCCGTGCGCTGTGGAACAGGGTCAGGGCCGCCAGCGCATAAAACGCAATGTTGCTGAAGGAAACCTTCAGTACCTTGCGCATGTAAGGCGAACCGGTCCAACTGCGCCATTTGTTTGCGTTCATCCTTGTCGTCTCCGTGGAGCCCGGGCGCCGGTTCAGCGCGGTCGCGCTGGCGCGCCGGCGCGCGTCATGCCATCAGCCTGGCCATGGGCCGGATGGGACTGTCTTGCCTGGGTTCATCCTTGCGCCTGCCCTTGTTCAAGAGCTGGGACAGGTATTGCGGCGTGATCTCCAGATACGAGGACAGCGTCTTTTGCGAGATGCGCCTCTCGAGTCCGGGGTAGTCGCGCAGGAACGAGGCAAGCCGGGTTTGCGCCGACGCGCCGTACTGGGCATGGCTGCGCCGCGACTGCTGCTTGAGCATGTATTCGATCACCTTGAGGTGATAAGCGTCGAGCACGCTGTGGCTGGCGCGCAGGGTGACGACCTTGTCCCAATCGAGGCGAAAGGCTTCCACCGCCGTTTCGGCCGTCAGCGAGTGCAGCGCGGGCAAGCCGCTGGCGCCCTGCAGCAGGTCGTGGTAGGGCGTGGCGTTGTGGCCTTCGGTGGAAAAGGCCGCCGTGATATCGTCGCCGGAAGGCGTGTTGACGCCGCAGCAGACGATGCCGGAGGTAATCCAGTACACGTGCCTGGCCGGCGAGCCGGCGCGCTGCAGATAGTCGCCCTTGTCCAGCGAGACGGCGACGGCGAGCGGCGCCAGCAGGATGCTGACGGCCGCGTAGGTGGCCGCATCGATGTCGTAGCGGGCAAGCATGTCTGCCTCGAAGCGCTTGCGCTGCGCCAGGAAGGCTTGCTGAGAATTATTCATTGTGTCTCCATGAGAACGGGGGAACGGGCTCAAAAGAGCTCGATGGTGCCGGCTTCGACTTCCGTGAGGATGCCGGCGTCGACCAGGCTGCCGTAGTGGAGTATCCGGTTGCGTCCGGCGCGCTTGGCTTCGTACAGGGTCTGGTCGGCGCGGCTGACGATGGCGTTGGCCAGGACCGCGGAACTGGCCAGGCAAAAGCCGCCACTGATCGTCACGGCACCCACGCGCGGAAAGTTGAATTGCGCAATCGTCAGGCGTGCCCGTTCGAATGCCAGCGTGGCCTGCTCCAGGTCGCTGGCGGCGATGACGGCGATGAATTCCTCGCCGCCGTAGCGGTACAGCAGGTCGCTGCTGCGGAATGCGCCGTCGAGCAGGCGCGCCACCAGCAACAGTACTTCGTCGCCGATCATGTGGCCGTAGTTGTCGTTGATGCGCTTGAAGTGGTCGATGTCAAGCAAGGCCAGCCAATAGGTTTCGGGCACCTCGGCGGCGTCGCCCGATTGCGCCGCCAGTTCATCCCACAGGCGTTCCAGGTTCAGTTCCAGCGAATGGCGGTTGCGCAAGCCCGTCAGGCGGTCGCGCTGGCTCGTATCGAGCAAGGCGTAATAGTTGGAAAACACTTCCAGCACGCCGTGGATGACGGCGTCCTCGACCGGGGTGACGGCGTGGCTGCGCTCGAAGATCAGATAGCCGCACAGTTCGTTGCCTCCATGTAAGGGGTAGCCGATCATCAGATGCGACTCCAGCGCCCGGCTGCAGGAACGGCCCAACAGGCGCATGTCGGCCAGCAATTGCGCCACGTGCGGCGGCACATGGGCGCCGCTGCGCACCTCTTCGACCTGCTCGGTGATGCGTTCGGTGCCGTCGGTGGTCGGGCCGCTGCTGCGCGAATGGCGCAGCACGCGCACGACGTCGCGGTTTTCGTCGGTGCGGTAGAGCGATGTCTGCAGCACGCCCAGCATCGGCCCGAGCGTGCGCAGCAAGCTCTTCTCTACCAGTTGCATGTCACGGATGGCTGTCATGGTGCCCAGCTTCTTGAGCAGGCCGGGCAGCGGCCGGGCGGCAGGAGGATGCTCCATCTTCGCCGCGTCCGGTGACGGCGGCGCAGCGGCGGCCGGCGGCCGCTGGACGGCACCGGCCGGGCGCGTTTGAATGGTGGTCTTTTTTGACATGTTTCTTTCAGGAACTAAGTGCGATGCGGGGCGGCTGGCGCTGGCCAGCAAGTGATTGAAATCATATTTGTCAGGCGGTAGGGGGTCACCATACTTAAGTATGGATTTGCGCTATCTGTTGCGTGATCCGCAACATCTATTGCATTGGCAACACACCGGTGCGGCGCGCCTTGCAGACGGCCTGGCCGCGGTTGCTGACGCTGAGCTTGCGGAAGATTTGCCCCAGGTGCCATTTCACGGTATTGACGGACAAGTCCAGCAGGTCGGCGATGGCGCCGTTGGTGCGGCCCAGCGCCACCAGGGCCAGCAGGGTGGCTTCGGTGGGCGTGAGCTGTGCCGCAGGCAAGGCGGCGGCGGGGGTGTCGGCGCCGCGCAGCAGCACGTCCAGGTGCGTGGCGGCCTGGGTGCTGAGCAGGCGGCGTGCCTTGCCGCGCATGATGCGCAGCAAGCCGAGCGCATCGCTGCCTTCGTCCAGGAACAGGCGCAGCATGCCGGAAGCGGCCGCCTGTTCCAGCGCCAGGGCCATTTCGGCTTCCGCTTCCCTGGCCTTGCCCAGTTGGGCCAGGGCGATGGCCAGCAGCACGCGCAGCTTGGTGGCGCGCCAGCGGCGCCCGGTGGCCAGCGCATGCGTCAGCAGGCGGCCGATCAGGGCCTCGGCTTCGGGCAAGGGCCCCAGCCGTATCAGCAGGCGCGCCTGGGCGATGCCGGCGCCATCGATTTCCTGGCTGGGCAGGATGCAGCGTTCATCGCCGGCCCAGACGGGCTGCAGCAGGATCGAGGCGTGCCAGGAGACGGCATCGTGGTTGCCGGCAAGTAGCGCCATGCGCGACTGTTCGGCTTCGAGCAGCGCGCGTGCGGGGGCCGGCAGCCGTGCGCGCCCCTGGCGGCAGGCGGCTTCCAGCCATTGCCGCGCGGCCGTCTGGCCCTGTTGCAGCGCCAGCATCCGGGCCTGCATCACCAGCATGGCGGCGCGCGCGTCCCAGGGCAGTCCGGCGGCGGGCAGGCTGCGCGCCAGCGCGAGGCGCGCCGTCACCAGGTCGAGGCGGTTGCACTCGTAGGCGATCAGCAGGGCCAGCCCGACGCTGTAGCCATGGAAGAGGAAGGGGGGAATCTGTTCGGCGTGCTGTTGCGCCAATGCATCGGCGGCCGCCAGTTGTTGCAGCGCCGCGTCAAAATTGCCGCCGATGGCATCCAGATATGCTTGCAGGAAGCCGACCAAGGCCATGCCGATGGGCGAGCCGGAAGCGGCGCAATCGCGCCGCGCCGTCACCAGCAGTGCCGCCGCCTCGGCCAGCTCGCCGCGCCACAGGCAGGTATAGACGGCCAGGTGGCGCGGATCGGCCGGAGCGGGTGGCGCCATCGTCGCGTGCGACTTGTGTCCTGCGGCAAGTGCGATGCAGCGGTCGGTGTCGCCGGCCAGAAAGGCCAGCAGCGGAGCGATGCCGTCGAGGCTGGCGGCGTAGCGCGGGTCGGCGCCGATGAGGGCGCTGCGGCGGCGGTAGAAATGCAGCCAGTTTGCCAGTTCGGTGCCGCGCGCCGCGCACAGCAACCCGACCAGCAAGGCGCCCGACAGCGCCGGTCGCTGTTGCAGCATGGCGGTAGGCAACTGTTCGCAGCAGTGCACGATGCGCTCGAACTGGCCGCTGGCGGACAGCGCGGCGATGACGCGCTCGAGTGCGTCTGCCGCCTGCGCGTGGGCGCCGGCCATGAGGAAGCAATCGATGGCTTGCTCGACGTGGCCTTGGCGCACCAGCCAGGTTCCCGCCCTGGCGTACACGGCGCCGGGCACGGGCTGGCGCAGGGCCAGGTGGCCGGCCAGCAGCGGATGGCAGCGCAGCCAGCCGCCCGGCAGTTGCCGCAGGGGCAGGCCGGCCGCTTGCAGCCATGCCATCTGTTGTCCGCCGTCGCCGCTTCCCAGCGCCGCCTCGAGCAGGCTGGCGCAAAAGGTGGCCAGCGGCGCTGCCGTGGTCAGCAGGCGGCGCATCGGCTCGTCCAGCGCGCCCAGCACTTCGCGCTGCAGGTAAGCGTTAAATTCGGGCAAGGCGGAAAGGATGAACCTGTCCGCCCCCTCGTGGCGGCGCAGCTTTTTCCATGCCGGCGCGATCAGTGCAATAGCCGCTGGCCAGCCTTCGCTGACGCGTTGCAAAAGGGCAACATCATCGGGTGGAATATCGATCGTTTGCTGCTGCAGGTAGCTTGCCGTTTCCGCCGGCGAGAACTGCAGATCGTCCATATCGAGCTCGACCAGCGTACCGGCCACCTTCAGCGCGGCGATGCCGCCGTGGTGCAGCGCGCGGGCCGCCAGGTAGATGCGCATCGAGGGCGGCAGGACACACGCAATCAGGGCGAACAGGTCGCGGATGGCCGCGCCGTCAAGATGCTCGACGGCATCAAGGTACAGATGGGTGACGCTTGAACTGGCCAACAGGGCGTCGTTGTCGGGCGCGAGCACTGGAGCGAGGCGCAGCGCGGCATGCAGGCTGCGGCGCAGCGTGGCCGGATCGTTGTCGGCGTGGTCCAGGTTCAGCCAGGCGACGTGGGCGCCCGCGCGTGCGCGCCGGGCATGGGCGGCGCGCAGCAGCGCCGTCTTGCCGTAGCCGGCGGGGGCGCGCAGCAGCACGAGGCGGAAGGCGCCGTCCGCGGACAGTTCGCGCAATGGTACTTCGCGTTCCATCTGGGGGACGTTGCCGAATGGCGGCGTCAGCTTCAGTAAATGGGGATACGGCAAGGTGTGCGCTCCAGGGAAGCAAGGTGGCGGCAGACAGATGAAAAAGCGACGAATATAGTCAAATGCGGCGTCCTTTGCGCCCTACTAAAGTACGGTTTTTGGCGCGCCTGGCGCCGCGCCGGCCACGCTGCTATCATGGATGCGAGGGCGTGGACAGCGGCGCAAGCCGGCCTGCGCCGGTCTCTGCCGGCGGCGAGCCGGCGGAAAGGAGGACGCGATGTTGCCGACGTGGTTATTGGCTCCCGTGCTGCTGGCGGCGGCGCTGTGCGGCGCTGCGCGCGCGCAGGCGCTGGAGATACTGACGGCCGAGATTGCGCCCCTGGCCTTCAGCAAGGATGGCAAGGTGACGGGCTTTTGCGTCGAGATGGTGGCGGAAATCCAGCGCCGCCTCGGCGACCGCTCGCCGATGCGCCTGATGCCGTGGGCGCGCGCTTATCTGATGGCGCAGAGCGGCGCCAACGTGGTGCTGGTGTGCCCCAAGCGCACGACCGAGCGCGAGCGGCAATTCCAATGGGTGGGGCCGCTGCTGGTGTCGCAAACGAATTTTTATGCCAGGCGCGGCGCGGGCATCCATCTGGGCAGTGTGAACGACGCCAAGGCCCTGTCGGGCGTGATGGCGCCGCGTGCCTTTTATTCCTATAGCTACTTGCAGCAGGCCGGTTTTGCCAACCTGGAAGCGGTGAACAACTCGGCCACCATGCTGGCCATGCTGCTGGCCGGCCGGCACCCGCTGATGGCGCTGGACCAGGAACAGCTGCCGGCCCTGCTGGAGCAGGCGGGCGTGGCCGCCGATGCCGTCGAACTCGCGTACCCGATCTTTTCGATCGGCAGCTATCTCACTTTCCCCCTGTCGACCGATCCTGCCCTGGTGCTGCGCTGGCAGCGCACGCTCGAGCGCATGAAGCGCGACGGCGCCTATGATGCCATCGCGCGGCGCTGGCTCGGCACGGCGGCGAAGTGAGGCGGACGGATTCCCGGGGCAGGGCGGACAGGCTATTGCTGGGGCAGCAGGCCCAGCTGGCGCGCGTTGAAGACGGCCTGGCCCCGGTTGCCGGCGTCCAGCTTGCGGAAGATCTGCCCCAGATGCCACTTCACCGTGCTCACGGAGAGGAACAGGTTGGCGCCGATTTCCTGGTTCGATTTGCCCTGCGCCACCAGTGACAGCAGCGCGTACTCGGTCTGCGTCAGCGTCACCGCCGGCGGCGCGGCGTCGGTGGCCGCGCCGCCCGCCCGCAGCACGGCATCGAGGTGGGCGGCGGCGGCGATGCTGAGCAGGTGGCGCGACTTGGCCTGCATGTGCGCCAGCAGCGGAAGGATGTCGGGGCCTTCGTCGAGAAAGCTGCGCACCATGCCCGAGCGCGCCGCCTGCTCCAGCGCCAGCGCCAGTTCCCGCTGCGCGTCCTTGGGCAAGCCGCTGCGTTGCAAGGCGATCGCCAGCAGCACGCGCAGCTTGGTGGCGCGCCACAGGCGCCCGGCCGCCAGCGCGTGCGCCAGCAACTGGCCGATGCGCGCCAGCGCTTCGCCGGGCGCCGCATGGATCATCAGGCGCGCCTGGACGATGCCGGCGCCGTCGATCTCCTGGCAGGAAACGATGCAGCGTTCGTGCCCGGGCCAGCTGGCATCGAGCAGCAGGGCGGCGTAGCCGGCCACCGACTCGGGGCGCACCGTCTGGATTGCCATGCGCGACAGTTCGCCCTCGAGCGCCGCGCGCGCGGGCGAGGCGGAGCGCGGATGGCCCTGCATGATCTGCCCTTCCAGCCAGCGCGTCGCGGCGGCGGGATTTTCCTTGATGGCCAGCATGCGCGCCTGCACGATGGAGACGGCGCTCAGCGAGTCCCATGGCAAGCCCAGCGGGATCAGGCTGCGGGCGAAGGTCAGGCGCGAGGCCACCAGGCCGAGGGCGTTGCGCTCATAGTCGATCAGCAGGATCAGGCCCGCGCTGAACGGGTACAGCAGGGCCGGCGAGATCTTGTCGCTGTGGCGCTGGGCCAGCGCGTCGATGGCCGCCAGCTGCTGCAGCGCGGCGTCGAAATTGCCCTGGATCGCATCGAGGTAGGCTTGCAGGAAGTAGACGATGGCCAGGCCGGAAATGGTGCCCGACTCGCGGCAGGCGCGGCGCGCCTCGATGAGCAGCGCGGCTGCCTCGTCGAGCATGCCGCGCCACAGGCAGGTGTAGGCCGCCACGTAGGCCAGGGTGGCGCGGTCGTTCGGATTGGCCTGGCGCTGCTGCGGCCAGTCGCGGTCCGCCAGCGCGATGGTGCGCGCGGTATCTCCGTCGAGAAAGGCCAGCACGGGGTCGAGCGCGCGCAAGCCTTCGCCGTAGAGCGGGTCGGCGTCCGGCTTGCCTGCCTGCTGGCGGAAGTAGTCGAGCCAGCGCGCCAGGTCGTCGCGCCGCGACGAGTACACCATGCCCACCACGAGCGCGCTGGTGAGGGCCGGGCGGCGCTTCAGCAACGCGTCGGGCAACTGGTCGCACCACTGGATGATGCTGGGGAACTGGCCGTGCAGGCGCAGCTGGCCGACGATGCTTTCGAGGGTATCGGCCGCCTGTTCGTATTCGCCGCCCTTGAGGAAGTAATCGATCGCCTCGAAGGCGTAACCATGGCCCGTCAGCCATTCCGCCGCCCGCACATAGATGGCCGGCGGCGGCCGGTGGTGCAGCACGATGTGCTCGGCGAACAGCGGGTGGTAGCGGAACCAGTTGTTTTGCAGCGGCTGGATCGGCAGGCCGGCCGCGCGGATGGCGGCGATCAGGCGCGCGCTGTCGCCGCTTGCGCGCACGCAGTCGGCCAGTTCGGCGTGAAAAGAGCTCAGCGCCGCCGTCGCGATGAGAAATTCCTTGATATCGTCGCTCTGCGCTTCGAACACTTCCTCGGCCAGGTATTCGCCCAGGTCGCGCAGGCCCGGCAATTGCGGCAACGCAACATGGCCGCGGCCTTGCAGCCGTTTCCAGGCCAGGCCGATGAGCTCGACGGCGGCGGGCCAGCCTTCGCTGGTCCGCTGCAGCAGGGCCACGTCGGCTGCGGACAGGTCGAACTGGGCGCGCTGCAGGTAGCTGGCCGTCTCGGCCTGGCTGAACTGCAGGTCTTCCATGTCCAGCTCGAGCAGCGCGCCATTGGCTTTCAGCGCCGCTACGCTGTGGCCGCGCAGCGAGCGGGCGCCGATGAACACGCTCATCGGCGCCGGCAGCACGTCGGCGATCAGCGTGAACACGAGGGCGATATTGCTTGTGTCGAGCAGTTCCACGTCGTCGAGGAAGAGGTGGGTGACGCGCGTATCGCCGAGTCGGACATAGTTGTCCTGCGGCGGCTCGGGCGTGACGAGCAGGGCGGCGCGCATGCCCAGCAGCAGGCGGGCGGGATCGTTGTCGCTGCTGTCGAAGGTCAGCCAGGCCACGTTCCCTCCGGCCGCGCTGGCATCGGCGCGGATCATGCGCATCAGCGACGTCTTGCCGTAGCCGGCCGGTGCGCGCAGCAGCACCAGGCGGAAGGCGCCAAGGGAGGAGAGCTTGCGCAACACCTGTTCCCGCTCCATCAGGGGGCGGGCGGTAGAGGGGGGCGCAAGCTTGAGGGTGTTGAGGTCTAACAATTTATTCATGTCCCCCGCTGGCAAGAAAGCGCCTGCAATCGGCCATCCGGGCGGACGGTCAAAGCGGTTTGTATCGTCGCATAGAACTATTCGGACAAGCAATCAAATTGTCGGCAAGGGGGCAGGCACGGGTTTTCCGTGGACGTTTTGCCACAGGACGGAGCACGGCGGGGGAGGCAGGGGACGGTCTTGCCTGCCCCTGCCTTGTCGGCTTATACACGAACTCGCGTCGCACGGCCGGCTTGTGCGCCAGCAGCAGGGACCGCTTTGTCAAGGCATTCGCCCGCCCCGCCAGGCAGGCGGGGATAGTTATTTCCATCAGGAATGTAAGTCTGCGCTTCAAGGTGTGACACCGCACGGTGGCACCCGGCGGGCGCGGTTAAGGTGGTGGCAACAGCTTGCTGCTGATCCAGCATTTGATATGGCTCAGCCCGGCAGCGTTTAGTCGCTTCTTTTTCCCAGAAGCGAGGAGAATCATGATTCGGTCACGGCATCGAGCATGGTTGATTTATTCACCTTTGAAGGAAACCATCATGAACGCGATTGAAAAAACCAGCTCCGAGATGAACGGCACCGCCCAGGATACCCGCCAGGAATTGCACCGCGCCATCGACAAGGTGGCGAGCCAGGCCCAGCCCCTGGCCGACAAGGTCGCCACGCGGGCCCATGACGGCGTGGACCAGGTGGGCGAGCGCATCGACCAAGTCAGCGACACGATGTCGAAGGCTTCCGAACGCCTGATGGCACGCGGCAAGCAATTGGGCGCCGCCTGCCAGCGCGCCGGCGAAACGGGCCGCGATTATGTGCGCGAACGCCCGGCCGTGTCCCTGCTGATTGCGGCAGCGGCCGGTTATGGCCTGTCGAAGCTGCTGGGTTCGCGTAAATAAGTTTTACGCTTTCCTGGAAGTATTTGTCGTGGGCGCTGTTCCCTTCGCCGTCATGGCGGAGGAAACAGTGCCCACGTGCACAAGGTAGTAGCAGGCAGTAAAGGAGAGTGAAGATGCGCTCCATTTTGTTGTGGTTGATTGGTGTACCTATTCCCATCATTGTTTTGATTGCCCTGTTCGTGCGCTGAATGAGGGAGTTGTAGCGTTCTCCCGGGGCAAACTACTCACAGGAGACGTAATGGCTACCAATAAAAAAACGCCGTCCACGGACGGTGCGGGTTCCGTTTTGAGCAGCATGTCCGGTCCATCCGAGAGCGATCCGCCGCACAGCCTGGGCAGCGATAGCGACACCGCGCAGGCGCTGTTGAAAAAGGCTGCCGCCGGACAGGCGCTGGCCGCCGGCATGCCCGACAATCCGAATCTCGCCGGCCAGTATGGCGACGCGGCGCGCGCGCCGGCCGAAGGCGTGCATGTGGCGTCGGGCGAAGCGCTGGCCACGGCCAGCACGACGGGTGAAACGATACCGTCGCCGAAGACGGGCGATGGCCAGCCGGCCCTGGGCGAGAATGCGCGCAATGCCTCGCTCGACGGCGCCCGCAGCGACGACAGCGGCTGCGTGCTGACGACCAACCAGGGCGTGCCCGTGGGCGACAACCAGAACTCGCTGAAGGCGGGCTTGCGCGGCCCCACCCTGATGGAAGATTTTATTTTGCGTGAAAAGCTCACGCATTTCGACCATGAGCGCATCCCCGAGCGCGTCGTGCATGCGCGCGGTTCGGCCGCCCACGGCTACTTTGAATGCTACAAGGAACAAAGTAAGCTGACGCGCGCCGCGCCGTTCGCCAAGGCGGGCAAGCGCACGCCCGTCTTCGTGCGCTTTTCCACGGTGGCCGGCGAGCGCGGCTCGACCGACACGGCGCGCGACGTGCGCGGCTTCGCCGTGAAGTTTTATACGGACGAGGGCAACTGGGACCTGGTCGGCAACAACATCCCCGTCTTCTTCATCCAGGACGCGATGAAGTTCCCCGACCTGATCCACTCCGTCAAGCCCGAACCCAATAACGGCATTCCGCAGGCGGCCAGCGCGCACGACACGTTCTGGGATTTCGCCTCGCTGTCGCCGGAAATCACGCACATGCTGATGTGGGTCATGTCCGACCGCGCCATCCCGCGCAGTTTTCGCATGATGCAGGGCTTCGGCGTGCACACCTTCCGCCTCGTGAACGCCAAGGGACAATCCGTGTTCTGCAAATTTCACTGGTCGCCCATGGCCGGCACGCACTCGCTGGTGTGGGACGAAGCCGTCAAGCTCAGCGGCGCCGATTCCGACTTCCACCGGCGCGACCTGTGGGAAGCCATCGAGTGCGGCGAGTATCCCGAATACGAGCTGTCCTTCCAGGTATTCACGGAAGCGCAGGCCGAGGCGTTTGCCTTCGACGTGCTCGACCCCACCAAGCTGATCCCCGAAGAACTGGTGCCGCTGATCCCCGTCGGGAAAATGGTCTTGAACCGCAATCCCGACAATTTCTTTGCCGAGACGGAGCAGGTGGCCTTTTGCACGGCGCACATCGTCCCCGGCATCGATTTTTCCAACGACCCGCTGCTGCAGGGCCGCATCCACTCGTACGTGGACACGCAGATCACGCGCCTGGGCGGCGCCAACTTCCATGAAATCCCCATCAACTCTCCGCTGGCGCCCCTGCACAACAACCAGCGCGACGGCATCCACCGCCAGGCCATCAACCGGGGCCGGGTCGCGTACGAGCCCAATTCGCTGGCGGGCGGCTGTCCGTTCCAGGCGGGCGCGAAGGGCTTCAACAGTTTTCCCGCGCCGACCGAAGGCGACAAGGTACGCGGCAAGCCCGAGAAATTCGCCGAGCACTTTGGCCAGGCGCGGCTGTTCTGGATCAGCCAGACGCCCGTCGAACAAGACCATATCGTGCATGCGTTCCGCTTTGAACTGAGCAAGGTGCAGACGGTGGCCATCCGCAAGCGCATCGTCGCCATGCTGCGCAACGTCGACGAGACCCTGGCGCAGCGCCTGGCCGACGCGCTGGGCCTGGCGCTGCCGCCCCTCATGCCGCCCGTGTCCATGCTGCCGATTCCCACGTATCCGCCGTCGCCGGCGCTGTCGCTCTTTTTCCGCCCTGGCAAGACGGGCATCCACACCCTGCGCGTGGCCATCCTCGTGGGGCCGGGCAGCGATGGCGCGCAGGTGCGCAGCATCTATGCCTCGCTGCTGGCGGACGGCGCCGTGCCGCGCCTGGTGGGCAGCAACCTAGGGAAAGTCGACACGAGCGGCGGCGCGCCGCTGGCCGTGGAAATATCGCTGGAAACGGGACCTTCCGTGGTGTTCGACGCCGTCGTGGTGCCGGACGGCCAGGGCGCCGTGCAGCAGCTGGGCAGCGACGCCAATGCGCTCGACTTCCTGCGCCTGCAATACCGCCACTGCAAGCCGCTACTGGCCATCGGCGCGGGCAAGGGCTTGCTGGACAAGGCCGGCGTGCCGACGACCCTGCCCGATGGCAAGCCCGATCCCGCCGTCATCGTCGTGCCTTCGAGCGACGTGCTGAAAGGCGTGGCGGCCTTTAAAAAGGCACTGGCCGCGCACCGGGCGTTTGCGCGCGAGACGGACCCGCCGCGCATATGATGTCCGCGTGAGCGTCAGGGGGGCAGGCCTGGCTTGCCCCGCTGGCGTCACCGTGTGCGACGGTGCGCAACAATGTAAACAATAAAAACGTCCTGCGATGATATGCTGCTGACTAGAACTGTTCATTTGCAACTATTTCTATCACTGCAGCAAAGAACGGCTTCAGCAAACCGGATCGCGATTACCGCATGGACAAGTACACACCTCGCACCTGGGGGCCGGGCGAACGCCCGACCTTGCCCGGGTCGCCATCGATGCCCGAGCATTCGACGCCCAAGCGTGTCGCGTATTTCATCGTCGGGCTGATCGTCGCGCTGACGGGGGGGCTCGGCAACGGCCTGGTGACGGCCAATTTGCTGAACCTGCAAGGTTCGCTGGCCGCCTATGCCTACCAGATGCAGTGGCTGCCGGCCGCCTACGTGATGACCATCGTGTCCATGAATCTGCTGCTGGTGAAGTTTCGCCAGCAGTTCGGCCTGCGCCTGTTTACGGAAGCGTTCCTGGTGCTGTATGCGCTCGTCACCTTCGCCCACTTGTATGCGAATACCTTGCCGTCGGCGATCGCCGTGCGCGCCGCGCATGGCATGGTGGGTGGCGCGCTGGGCGTGTTGGGGCTGTACTACACCTTGCAGGCGTTTCCCGCGCGGCACCGCCTGAAGGGCGTGGTGCTGGGCCTGGGCTTTGCCCAGCTGGCGCTGCCCCTGGCGCGCATCTTCACGTCCGAACTGCTGCAGATCGGCGAATGGCACGGCCTGTACCTGTTCGAGCTGGGGCTGGCCCTGCTGGCGCTGGGCTGCGTGCTGGCCCTGAAACTGCCGCCCGGCGACAGGGTGCAAACGTTCGAGCCGCTCGATTTCCTCACCTTTATGTTGTTCGCGCCCGGCGTGGCCCTGCTGTGCGCCGTGCTGGCGCAGGGACGCACGGCGTGGTGGATGGAATCGGAGTGGGTGGGCGTGTGCCTGGCGGGCTCCATCGTGTTGATCTCCGCATCGCTGGCCATCGAGCATAACCGCGCGCGCCCGCTGCTCAACACGCGCTGGCTCACCACGGGCAAGATCGCCAAGCTGTTTTTATCCGTGCTGCTGTTTCGCATCGTGCTGTCCGAATCGACGGGCGCCGTGGGCTTCCTGCAGGCGCTGGGCCTGAACACGGACCAGATGCAGAACCTGTTCATCGTGGTGCTGCTGGGAAGCGTGGCGGGCCTGGTGGTCAGCGCGCTGACGATCAATCCGGCCACCCTCAATCGCTCGCTGATGTTCGCGCTGCTGCTGATCGCTGCCGGCGCCCTGATCGACGCGCACGCCACCAGCCAGACGCGCCCCGTCAACATGTATGTCAGCCAGTTCCTGCTGGCCTTTGGCGGCACGTATTTCCTCGGCCCCACCATGGTGGCCGGCATGGGCGCCGTGATCGCCGAACCGCGCAACCTGGTGAGTTTTTCCGTGATGTTTACCATGACGCAGAACCTGGGTGGACTCCTTGGCTCGGCCATCGTCGGCACCATCCAGACGGCGCGCGAGAAATACCATTCCAGCTACCTGGTCGAGCACCTCACCATGCTCGACCCGCAGGTGGCCGCGCGCGTGCAGTCCGGTGCCGCCAGCTACGGCGGCGTGCTGATGGACCCGGCCCTGCGCAGCACCCAGGGCGTGGCGCGCCTGGGCGCCGTCGCCACGCGCGAAGCCAATGTCCTCGCCTATAACGACGTTTTCCTGATGATCGCCGGCGTCGCCATCGCCACCTTGCTGTGGATGCTGGTCAGCCAGTCCTGGACCCGCATCACCACCGGCGCGCGCCGCCTGGTCGGCCCCGTGCGCGATGCGCAGACGGCCATGTCCATCGTCCCCATTACCAATTCGGAACCGAGCAATGACAGAAAATAACACCACGCCACCAGTACCTCCCACCGCACCCGCACCCGCCGCCCCTTCGACGGCGCAGCCGGACCGGCGCCACCAGTGGCTGTCCGCGCTGGCCTTTGCCGCCGTGGCCCTGGTGGGCGTGCTGATCGTGCTGTATGCATGGCGTTTGCCGCCGTTCACCAGCCCCATCGTGACGACGGAAAACGCCACCGTGCGCGGGCAGGTGACCATCATCGGCACGCAGCTGTCCGGTTATGTGGTGGAAGTGACGGTGCAGGATTTCATGGACGTCAAGGAGGGCCAGCTGCTGGTGCGCATCGACGACCGCATCTACCAGCAGCGCTACGAGCAGGCGCAGGCCCAGCTGGCCGCGCAGCAGGCGGCCCTGTCGAACTGGGCGCAGCAGAAGGCCAGCGCGCAGGCGGGCATTTCCGTCAGCGAGGCGGCGCTGGCCAACGCGGAAGCGCAGGCGCGCAAGGCCAGCGCCGATTTGAATCGCGTGGAGCAGCTGGTGGCTGACGGTTCGCTGTCGCAGCGCGAACACGACCAGTCGCGCGCCACGCAGGCGCAGATGGCGGCCGCGCTGGCGCAAGCCAGGGCCAATCTCGACATCGCCCAGCAAAGCGTGCATTCGGTGGTGGTCAACAAGCAGGCGCTGGAGGCTGCCGTGGCCAACGCGCAGGCGGCCGTCAAGGCGGCGAAGATCGACCTCGATAACACGCGCATCGTGGCGCCCTCCGACGGCCAGCTGGGCCAGGTGACGGTGCGCCAGGGCGCGTACGTGAATTCGGGCGCGCAGCTGATGGCGCTGGTGCCGCGCCAGATGTGGGTGATCGCCAATTTCAAGGAAACGCAGATGAACGGCGTGCAGGAAGGGCAAAGCGCCACCTTCCACGTCGACGCGCTCGACGGCGCCGTGCTGACGGGCCAGGTGGAGCGCATCTCGCCGGCCACCGGGTCCGAGTTTTCCGTGCTGCCGGCCGATAACGCGACGGGCAACTACCTCAAAATTGCCCAGCGCATTCCCGTGCGCATCCGCATCGATCCGGGCCAGGCGAATGCGCGCCGCCTCGTGCCCGGCATGTCGGTGGTGGTCAGCGTCGACACGTCGGCCGTGCTGAACGACTCGGCGGACAATCCCGCGCCGCCGCCACCGCCGAAGAAGGCCAAGCCATGAAGCGCCGTCACCTGCTGATGGCCGCCGCGCTGGCGCTGGCAGGCTGCGCCGCCAAGGCGCCGCCTCAGCCTGCATCGGCACTGCAGCTGCCTTCCGGCTGGCGCGCGCAAGCCATCGGCGCACCTGCGGCGGCTGACGCCCATGTCGAGCAGCTGTGGTGGCAAGCCTTCGGCGACCCGGTGCTGAGCGACCTGGTGGGCGAAGCGCTGGCGCGCAATGGCGACTTGCGCGTGGCGCGCGCCCGCGTGCAGGAGTACCGCGCGCGTCTGGCGCAGGCCGACGCGAACCGCGCGCCCAACCTGGCCTTCGACGGTTCGCCCACGCGCACGCGCACCCTGGCCTCCAGCGGCAAGCCGTACGTGACGAATGTCTTCCAGGCGGAACTGCAGGCCAGCTATGAAATCGACGTGTGGGGCCGGCTGGCCAGTCTGAGCGATGCGGCCGGCGAGAGCTACCGCGCCGAGCAGGCCAGCCTCGATGCGGCGGCCCTGTCGATCGCCGCCAGCGTGGCGACCGCTTACCTGAACCTGCGGGGACTCGACGCGCAGCTGGCGCTGACGCAATCGACCCTGCAGCTGCGCGAACAGTCGCGCGAACTGGCGCGCAAGCAGTTCGAGGTGGGCTACAGCTCGCGCCTGGAATGGCTGCAGGCGCAATCGGAATACCATGCGGCGGCCGAGCAGGTGCCGCAGCTGCAGCGGCAGATATTTGAACAGGAAAACGCGCTGGCCGTCCTCGTCGGCGGCAATCCCGGCCCCATCGCGCGCGGCTTGCCGCTGGCCGAGCTGGCCGCGCCTGGCGTGCCGGCCGGCCTGCCGTCCGAACTGCTGCGCCGGCGGCCCGACATCGCGCGCGCGGAACACAATCTGGCGGCCGCCAACGCCAGCCTGGCCGCCACGCGCGACCAGCTGCTGCCCTCGTTCAAGCTGACGGCGGCGGGCGGCGGGCAAGCCACGACCCTGACCGATTTCCTGCATGCGCCGACCGCCCTGTGGCGCCTGACGGCCTTGGCGGCCGCGCCCTTGTTCGATGGCGGCCGCGTGCAGGCGCAGACGGAGGCCGCCGGCGCGCAGCGCGACCAGCTCGTGTACGCGTATGAAAACGTGGTGCGCAACGCCTTCGCCGAAACGGAGAACAGCCTGGGCGCCCTCTACCGGCTGCAGCAGCAAGCCGTGGAAAACGACGCGCGCCGCGCCGCGGCGTTTGATACTCTGCGCATCGCGCATAACCGCTACCGCAATGGCTACGCCTCCTACCTGGAAGAACTCGACGCCCAGCGCACCCTGTACAGCGCCGACGTGGGACTGCTGCAGCTGAAGACGCGCATCCTCGTCGCCTCGGTCGACCTGTACCGCGCCATGGGCGGCGGCTGGTCGGCCAAGGCGCAATAGGGGCGTGTGCACGGCGCGGCCAGTGTAATATTCTCACCAGGAAAAGCGGCGGCATGGTGCCAGCCGCTTCCATCACGAACGAACGAGGTCGCAGTATGACGATTTTTGGCATAGGCATCCACATCCTGATCGCGGTATTCTTTGCGATTCACGTGGTGCGCAACGGGCAGCAGCTGTACTGGCTGCTCATTTTATTCATGTTCCCGCTGCTGGGCAGCGTGGTGTATTTCTTCGCCATCTACCTGCCCAATTCGCGCCTGCCGCAAGGCGCGCGCAAGGTCGCTTCGGTGGCCGTGCAGGTGCTCGATCCGAACCGCGAATTGCGCGAGGCGAAGGCCGCCTTCGAGTACACGCCGACGGCGCAAAATCAGATGCGTCTGGCCAGCGCGCAGCTGGAAGCGGGCGATGCGCAGGAAGCGGCAGCGACGTACGAAGCCTGCCTGCGGGGAGCGTTTTCATCGGACCTGGAAATTCGCCTGGGCGCGGCGCGCGCCTATCTGGAGTGCGGGCGCGGCGCCGAAGCGCTGACGCACCTGGAATTCATCCGCCGCACGGATATCCATTTCCGTCCCGAGATGGTGTCCCTGCTGACGGCGCGCGCGCTGGCGCAAAGCGGGCGCCAGGTGGAAGCGAAGGCGGAATTCGACGATGCGCTGACGCGCTACAACAGTTTCGAGTGCCGCGCCGAGTGCGCGATCTGGGCGCTGCAGCAGGGCGACAAGGTGTTGTCGGAACGCCTGCTGCTCGATATCGACAGCGCCATGGCCCGCTGGAGCAGCCATACGCGTTCGATGTATGCGCCGCTGCTGGCGCGCCTGGACGCGGCGCGCCGGTAGCTGGCTTGCCGGTGCCTGGTGCGGATACGCTTACACGCCAGGCACCGTATTCTTCCCTTCAAGCAGTTTGTACCCCTTGCCATCGAAGCCATAGCGCGCGTGGCCGTTAAGGGGCGTGGCGATGCGCGGCGGGTCTTCGTCCGGCTTGACCGTGACGCCCGGCTTGATCTTTTCGGACGCGCCCTTGAAATCGATCAGCAAGTCATCGTAGGCGCCGCCATTGCGCGCCGGCGCGAAGCGCCAGTTTCCCTTGACCATCCAGCACTCGTCCGTTTCAGGCCCGCAGGCGCCCATATTGTCCGAGTACAGGTCGATGGCGCCATCGAGCGAGCTGACCTTGCCGTCGCCGATTTCAAACAGGGCCAGTTGCGTGATGGTGTAGCCCTGGCCCGTATAGCCGTGGCGGATCGCCAGTCCCGGCTTGTTCGCGCCCAGCATGACCCAGTGGACTTCGCCGAGCTGCCCCGACGAGCCCAGGGCGGCGATGTTTTCCAGGCGTTTCACGACTTGCCACTGGCCGTCTTCCGGCGCGCCCTTGGGCGCCAGGAAAAAGACATTCAGCAGTCCCGGCGAGGCATGCGCCGATTCGGCCGTGCCTTCCGTATTGGCCGTTTCCGCATTCGCCACCAGGATGGCGCCGCCATCGGGCAGCAGCTTGTGGCTGACGGCGCTGACGACGTAACTGAGCTTGTCGACGTGGTTGTCCGGATCGGGCAGGTCGGCCAGCGCGTCGTCGCTGTCGCCGCGGTAGGCCTTGCCGAAGACGGCGCGCATCATGGCCGCTTCGTGTTCGCGTGCCTGCGGCGTGTTCATTTCGTCGGTCTTGGGCGCGGTGGCGGCAGGCGGCGGCACGATGTCGGCCGGCGCCGGTTCGACGGCTGCTGCCGGCGCGTCGGCGGCTTCCTGTGCCTTGGCGGGCGCGGTTTTTTCCGAGCAGGCGCCCAGCAGGGAGCATATCAACAGCAGGGCCAGCGGAGTGGGGTAATTCATAGGCAGGGCAAATTGCGTTCATGGAGAATGGGCGCAGTATGCCAGATAGATGAAAGCGGGGGAGCGCGGCCTGGTGGCCGGTCCCCCGCTTCCTTGCCCGCAGGGGGCGTTTTTGCAATCAGCCGTGGCGCTTATTTTTCCAGCGCCACTCTGTCATCGCGCCGCAGCGGCGCCTGCTGGCGGCGCAGTTTCGCCATGCCGCGCTTGAGCAGGTGCTCCAGGTCGTCGATATAGGTGAACACGGCCGGCACCACCAGCAGGCTCAATAACGTCGAGGTGATCAGGCCGCCGATGACGGTAATGGCCATCGGCGAACGGAAGCTGGGATCGGCGCCCCAGCCCAGCGCCAGCGGCATCATGCCGGCGCCCATGGCGATCGTCGTCATCAGGATGGGGCGGCTGCGCTTGTGGCAGGCGTCAACCAGCGCATCGAAGCGGTTCATGCCGGCCTGGCGCGCCAGGATCGCATAGTCGACCAGCAGGATGGAGTTTTTCGTGACGATCCCCATCAGCATGATCAGGCCGATCATCGACGGCATCGACAGGGCGCTGCCCGTGATCAGGAGTGCCACGAAGGCGCCGCCGATCGACAGCGGCAGCGCCGCCAGGATGGTCACCGGCTGCATGAAGTCCTTGAACAGCAGCACCAGCACGCAATAGATGCACAGCACGCCGATCAGCATGGCCAGGCCGAAGCTGGCGAACAGCGACGCCATTTCCTGCGCGTCGCCCAGTTCGGCGATCTTCACGGACGGCGGCAGATTCTTCATCGACGGCAGCGCGCGCGCTTCTTCATTCAGTTCGCCGAGCGTGCGCGAACCGAGTTCCACGTCGAGCGTGACGTTGCGGCTGCGGTTCAAGCGGTCGATCTGCGCCGGGCCGCTTTCCATCGTCACCGTGGCCACGTTCGCCAGGCGCACGGGGCCATTCTTGCCGGGCACGGTCAGGCGCTCGATGGCGGCCAGGTCGGCGCGCACGCTGTTGGGCAGCTTGACGCGGATCGGCACCTGCCGCTCGGGCAGGTTCATTTTCGTCAGGTCCGTGTCGTAGTCGCCGGCCGTGGCCACGCGCACGGTCTCGCCGATGGCTGCCGCCGTCACGCCCAGGTCGGCCGCCCTGGCGAAATCGGGGCGCACGATGATTTCCGGACGCACCAGCGAGGCGCTGGAATTGACGTTGCCGATGCCTTTCAGGCCGCGCAGCTCGCGCTCGACCTTTTGCGCCGCCGCCATCAACGCCACCGGGTCTTCCGAGCGCAGCACCAGTTGCATCTTGACGCCCGTGTCGGGCGGCCCCACCGTGAAGCGGGCGCCGGGGATCGTATCGAGCTTGTGGCGCAGCTGCGTTTCCAGGTCCGCCATCGATTCCTTGCGCTCCGTGCGGTGCACGGTGGTCAGGGTCAGCACGGCGCGGCGCGCCTCGGCCGCCGCGCCGGGGGCGAAGGCGTCGCCGCTGGAGCCCCCGCCAATCGAACTGAAGACGCCCTGGATGCCCGGCGTGCGCATGGCCGCGTCGCGCGCCATGGCTGCCACGGCCTGCGTTTCCGCCAGGGTGGAGCCGGGCGGCAGTTCCAGGTTGATCTGCGTCTGCGCGCGGTCGGCAGCCGGCACGAAACCGGTCGGCAGCAGCGGCACGAGCGCGATGGCGCCGACAAAGAACAGGGCCGCGGCGATGGCCGTGATGCCGCGGTGGTTCAGGCACCAGCGCATGACCGTCAGGTAGCGCGTCATCAGCCAGCCATCCTGTTCTTCCTTGTGCGGCAGCGGTTTCAATATGTAGGCCGCCATCATTGGCGTGAGCAGCCGCGCCACCACCAGCGAGGCCAGCACGGCCAGCACGGCCGTCCAGCCGAACTGCTTGAAGAACAGGCCGGGAATGCCGCTCATGAAGGCCGTCGGCAGGAACACGGCCACCAGCGCGAAGGTGGTGGCGATCACCGCCATGCCGATTTCGTCGGCCGCTTCCATGGCCGCTTCCATCGGTGACTTGCCCATGCGCAGATGGCGCTCGATGTTTTCGATTTCCACGATGGCGTCGTCGACCAGCACGCCGACGACCAGCGCCAGCGACAACAGGGTGACGGTATTGAGCGTGTAGCCGAACCAGTAGATGCCGAGGAAGGCCGGCATCACGGACAGGGGCAGGGCGGCGGCGGCGACCAGGGTGGCGCGCCAGTCGCGCAGGAACCACCACACCACCAGCACGGCCAGCAGCGCGCCTTCGTACAGCAGCTCCATCGAACCGTCGAAGTTTTCCTCGACGGGGAAGGCATTGTCGATCGACTGCTGCAGCACCACGCTGGGGTTTTCCTTCTGCAGGTCGGCGATGGCGGCGCGCGCGCCGTTGGCGACGGCCACTTCGCTGGCGCCCTTGGTGCGGAACACCTCGAAGGCGACGACGGTCTTGCCATCCTGCTCGGCCAGTGCGCGCGGCTCGGCGATGGTGTCGCGCACGCTGGCCACCTGGTCCAGGCGCACATGGCGTCCGTCCGGCAGCGGCACTTCCACGCGCGACAGTTCATCGGCCGTTTTCACGGTGGCGATGGTGCGCACCGACTGCTCGGCACCGCTGACGTCGCCCCGGCCGCCCGGCGCTTCGCGCTGCACCAGGCGCAGCTGCCGCGAGACGTCGAGCGCCGACACTTTCAGCGCCGCCATGCGCGCCTCGTCGAGTTCCACCTGGATCTCGCGGTAGACGCCGCCCACGCGGGTGACGGCACCCACGCCGGGCACGGTCAAGAGGCGCTTGGCCACCGTGTTGTCGACGTACCAGGACAGGTCGGGAGAGTCGAGCGGGTTGTCCACGCCGGGTTTTGCCGTGGCGATAAAGGTCAGCACCACGCGCCCTGCCGTGGATGCCTTGGTGACGGTGGGGTCGCGCAGTTCGGCCGGCATGTCCGCCTTGACCCTTGCGACGGCGTCGCGCACGTCGTTGACGGCTTCGGCGATCTGCTTTTCCAGGATGAATTCGACGGTCACCGTGACGACGCCATCGAGCACCTTGGTGTAGATGTTCTTGACGCCTTGCAGGGTGGCGACGGAGTCTTCGATCTTGCGCGCCACTTCCGTTTCCAGTTGCGCCGGCGCGGCGCCGGGAAGTACCGCGCTGACGGTGACGATGGGCAGTTCGATGTCGGGGAAATCCTGCACCGGATTGGCCTTGTAGGCCAGCAGGCCGGCCAGGGTCAAGAGCGCGAACAGCATGATGGCCGGGATCGGATTCTTGATCGAGAGGGAGGAAAAGTTCATGGCCTCTCCTTACTTTTTCGCTGCCGGTGCAGCCACCGGCGTCTGAACCGGGTTTTTCACATTACGGACCAAATCGCCGTCATTGAGGAAGCCGGCGCCGCTGACGACGATCGTCGTGTCGGCCGTGATGCCGCCAAGGATTTCAATGCGGTCGCTCAGGCGCCGTCCGGCCTGCACCTTGATCTGGCTGACTCGCTGGTCGGCATTGAGGCGGAAGACATAACTAAAACCGTCGCGCACGGCGATGGCCTGCTGCGGCACCGTCAGCGCGCCCGAGGTGCCCAGTTCAAATTCGCCGCTGGCGTACATGCCGGCCTTGAACGGCGCGTTGTTGCCGCTGCTGGCTGGCAGGTCCACGTAGACGAGGGCGGAACGCGTCTGCGGGTCGACCGTGGGAGCGATCATGCGCACCTTGCCCGTCAAGACGCTGCCGTTGGCCGCCTTGACCTGCGCCAGGGTACCCGGTTTCAGGTTCAGCAGCTCGGTGGCCGTCACTTCGGCGCGCCATTCGAGGCGGCCCTGGCGGATCATGCGGAACAATTCCGTACCGGCGCCCACCACCGACCCCACGGTGGCCGAGCGCGCAGAGATGATGCCGCTGTCGGGCGCCACCACCTGCGTGTATTTGAGGCGCAGCTGCTGCGACGCCAGCTGCGCCTTGGCCGACGCAATGCGCGCGTTGGCCGTCTGTTCGGCCGTCAGGTACTGGCTGATCTGCTGCGCGCTGATGGCGCCCGTGCTTTGCAGCGAGCGGGCGCGCTGGGCGTTGGCGGCTGCTTCGGCCGCATTCGCTTCCGCTTCCAGCACGGCGGCCCTGGCCTGCGCCACGTCGGCGTTCACCGTGTCGTTGGAGAACACGGCCAGCACCTGGCCGGCGCGCACCACGTCGCCGACATTCACGCGCACGTCCGTGAGACGCAAGCCGTTCGATTCGCTACCGATGACGGCTTCCTGCCAGGCGGCCACGTTGCCGTTGGCGCTCAGCTTGATGGGCAGGCTGGCCGTCTGCGGCTTGGCCGTGGTGACGGTGAGTGCGGGTTTTTGCGCCGCGTTCTTGTCCTTTGCCTCGTCGGCCGCCGTGGACGACGGGGAGTACAGGGCCACGCCGGCACCCAGCGCCACGCAAAGGGCGGCCAGCGCGAGCGCCATCGGTTTCAAGGTCATTTTTTTCATGTTGTCGTATCCGTCAGGGGGCGTTGTTGGCGATGGCGCTGCTGCTGTTCCAGCCGCCGCCGGCGGCGCGGTACAGCGCCACCCAGGCGGCGCTGCGTTCGCGCTCGAGGTTGACCACCGTGTTTTCGGCGGCCAGGCGCGTGCGGCGCGCGTCTTCCAGTTCGATCAGGCTGGCCAGGCCATTCTTGTAGCGGTCTTCGGTGGCGACGAACGACACGCGGTAGCCTTCCTGGGCCGTTTTCGCGTGGCCGCTGCGCTCGTCCGTGCTGGCCAGGTTGACCAATGCTTCCTCCACTTCGCGCACGGCCTGGCGCACGCCGGCGCGGTACTTCACCACCGCTTCGTCGTAGCGCGCCGTGGCGGCATCGACCTGGGCGCGGCGGGTGCCGCCGTCGAAGATGGGCAGGCTGACGGCCAGCGGACCGATGCTCCAGGTGCTGGCCGTGATGCTGCTGCCGCCGGCGCGGATATTGCCCTTGCCGATGGAGCCTGCCAGGCTCAGGCGGGGATAGCGCTGCGCCTGCGCGCCGCGTACTTCGAAGCTGGCGGCCGCCACTTCGCGTTCGGCGCTGTAAATGTCGGGACGCTGGCCCAGGGTTTGCGCCGGCAGTTGCGCAATCGCCACGGGCGAGGGCGCAACAAAGGGGCTGGCCGCCAGCTTCTGGCGCAGCGTCTCTTCCTGCAGGGCCGACAGGGCCACTAGCGCCTTGACATTCACGTCGCAGGCGGTGCGCTGTTCGATGGCGCGGCTGGCGCCTTCGGCGGCGCTGGCACGGGCCAGGGCGGCATTGGCGGGCGGCTGGAAGCCGGCGCCGGCGCTCAATGCCGTCAGGCGCGCCGAGTCGCTTCGCGAGACGGCATCCTGTTCGGCCACGGCCTGCAATTGCTGGCAGGTGCGCAAGGCGTAGTACTGGTTTGCCACTTCGGCGGCCACCGAGACGCGGGCCTCATGCCAGCCTGCCCTGGCGCTGTCGTAGCGCTCCTGCGCCGCATCGCGCGTGGCACGGTTGGCGCCAAATACATCGATTTCCCATGACGCCTGCAAGGCCGCCTGCGAGGTGGTGCCGCCGGGCTGCGCCGATTGCTGGCTGGTGCGCACCACGCTACCCGTCGCATCGAGCTTGGGCGCCAGCGCGGCGCCGCTGGCGATGCTGTCGGCGCGCGCATGCGCGATGCGCGTGCCGGCGGCGGCGATGGTGGGGCTGGCCTGCTGCGCATCGGTGATCAATTCCACCAGCAGTCTGTCGCCCTGGCCCTGCCACCAGCTGGCCAGGTCCGTCAGCTTGCCGTCGTGCGGCAGCGGCGCCTGCCACTGCGCGGGCGCGCTGGCGGCCACCGCGGCGGGCGGTCCCTGCAGGGCGCAGCCGCCCAGCGCCAGCGCGATGCCGGCGGCCAGGGCGCCTTGAACGGTGCATCGAATAGTCGTCATGCTGGTCCTTGTGCTTGTCGTTGAGCGGTGGGGGGGGAGGGAGGAAGGGCCAGGCGCCGGCGCTCCACGTCGGCCATGGCCAGCGCGTAGTCGGTCATGCGCGCCAGCCAGGTATCGATGGCGTGCGCCGATTCCATCAGTTGCGGACGCAGGGTGTGCAGCACCTCGGCGCCGACCATGTGCTGCAGGGCGAGCGAGGCGATGGAAAACGCCAGGCGGTGCATGTCGTCGCTGTCGTCGGGGGCGCCCAGGTGGCGCGCCAGCACGCGCGTGAGCGCCTCGTGTTCGGCACGGATGTTCTGGTCGACCTCGCGCGCCCACAGGCCCGTCGGTTCGAGCATCTCGCGGCACCACAGGCGCATGCAATCGCGCGCGATTTCTCCCTGCTGCATGGGGGCGAGCAATTGCGCATAAAAGCCTTCCAGACTTTGGCGCAGGGTGAAATGCGGTTGCTCGTACAGGGCGATATTGTCTTGTGGATTCGATAGTTGATGGGAGAAGGCGGCGCGGTACAGGCCCGCCTTGTCGCCAAAATAATAGCGGATGGCCGCCGCGTTGGTGCCGGCCGCCTGTGCCAGTTCGCGCGTGGAGGTCTTGGCGTAGCCCTGCTCGGCAAACAGGCGGATGGCGCTGTGCAGCAGGCGCTCGCGCGACTGCTCGCCATCGGAGCGGGGCTTGCGCCCGTCGTCGGCGCTTGGTGTTGGGGAAATGTTTTTTTCAATCATGTCGGAGATTTAATCATATATCTCAAACGATTGATATAACTAAATCGCTTGATTTAGTTAAGGAAAGATGAAGATCATGGACAACGCAGGCAAAAAAAAGCCCGCGAACTGGCGCGGGCTGAATCCAATGTTCGGAGAACGAATTGGAGGAGACAGGTTCACTATAGCGCTGAATATGTTGCAGTGCAATACCGTAGAACTACTGTATCTATCTCTCCAGGATGGCAAACATCACAATGGCATGTTGCGGTGCATCGCAGTTCAGGTTTTGCTGCGCAGGGCCAGGGTGAACGTGCTGCCCGAGCCGTAGTCGCTGTTGAAGAACAGGGCGCCGCCGATGGCGTTGGCCAGGTTCTGACACAGGTACAGGCCCAGTCCCGCGCCTTCCACGTGGCGCGTGGAGGTGGAATCGAGCTGCGAGAAGGCCTGGAACAGCTTGGCCTGGTCTTCTTCCTTGATGCCGGCGCCGCTGTCGGCGATGCTCATTTCCGTCACCAGCACGCCGTCTTCCTCGCGCTGGGCCAGGCTGATGCGCACCGTGCCCTGTTCCGTGAACTTGATGGCGTTGTTGAGCAGGTTGATGAGGATTTGCGTCAGCGCGCGGCGATCCGTGTCGATGATGGCGGGCGGCTGGCCCGCTTCGCCCAGCGCCATCTCCAGCGCCAGGCCCTTTTGCTGGGCCAGGGGGCGCAGGGTGTCGGCCACTTCGGCCATCAGGTCCTGGCAGTGCACCGGCTCGATCGACAGGGTCAGCTTGCCCGCTTCGATCTTGGCCACGTCGAGGATGTCGTTGATCAAGGAGAGCAGATGGCGCGCGCTGGCGCGGATGGTATTGAGCTGCTTGTCCTGGTCCGACGTCAGGGGGCCGGGCAGTTTCATCAGCAGTGCGCCCGTGAATCCGATGATGGCGTTCAGCGGCGTGCGCAATTCATGCGACATGTTGGCGATGAAGGCGGACTTCATGCGGCTCGCCTCGGCCAGTTCCAGGTTTTTCAGGGCGATTTCGCGGTTGATGGTTTCCAGTTCGGCCGCATGGTGCGCCAGGCGCATGTTCAGCTCGATCACCTGGCGTTCGCGCGCCTGCAGTTCGCCGTTGACCTGCACCGCCTGTTCATACGTGGAGATCAGCAGGTCGAGGATTTGCTGGCGCTCCGCATTGATGAAGTGCTTCTGGTCGCCCAGGTACAGGGCGATGCCGATTTCCACGTTCTGGTTCTTGCGCAGCTTCTGGTTCATCAGCATGTGGCTGATGCGGTTGAGCAGGTAGTCTTCCGCATAGGGCTTGCGGATGAAATTGTCGGCGCCGCACTCGATGCCGCGGATGATGTCCTTCGGGTCGTTGAGCGAGGTGACGAGGATGACGGGAATGTCGCGCAGGGTCGGATCGGACTTGATGGCGCGGCACAGGTCGTAGCCATTCATTTCAGGCATGACGATATCGGACAGCACCAGGTGCGGCTTGCGCTCGCGGATGGCGGCCAGGGCCAGCTGGCCATTCGCCGCCACGCGCGCGTTGTAGTGCAGCGACTGGATCAGGCGGCGCAAGCGCTCCGCCTGGGTCGGGCTGTCCTCGACGATCAGGATCTCGATTTCGTCAGGCTTGATTTGGTTGTTGGAGTCCACAGACCTCTCCTAGGATTTCAGTGTGGTGATGCTGGGCGCGTTGAGCGCGCAAGATCGACATCCTGTGACTATATCGGATTTAGGTCTGTAAAAGTAACTTCCAAGTAACTATTTTGGCCCATGGGAATGCTGTGGCCGTCTATCAGTTTTCGCCCTGGAACTGGCCGGCGCGATAGGTCAGCACGAGGGTGTCGCGGTGGCCATGTTCGCCGACGGGCTGGATCGGCGTCGATTCATGGATCACGGCCGCATCGTCGAGCAGCAGCAGCGACCACGGCTCGGTCAGGGTAAAACGTTTGCCGTTGGGACCGTCCGCTTCAAAGATGCGCGTCTCGCCGCCCTTGACCTGTTCACGCCCGATCAGCAGCACGGCGACGAAGTCGACGCCGTCGCGGTGCGCGCCTTCCGGCGTGGGGCGGCCGATGCCATCGGTCGTATCGATGCGGAACTGGTGCGCCTCGATGAACCACGGCTGGCGGCCCTTGACCTGCGAGCAGGCGTCCCCCAGCGCGCGGATCAGCTGCTGCCAGGCCGCTTGCGCAACGATAGCCGGTTCGACCGGTTCGAACAGGCGGTGCATGCCGCCGTGCAGAGCGTTGTATTCCACCGGTTGCCAGTGCGGACGGTGCGCCGTCTGCGTCAGGCGCTCGCCATCCTGCACGAAGCATGAGTGGCGCCGGCGGCGGTAGCGGCCGCCATCCTTCAGGTAATTGTCCAGCGTCAGCGTATTCCAGCTTGGTTCCAGCGCGCGCAGCGCGTCGAGCGGGCAGCCTGCCAGCGCGGCTACGTCCTGCGGGCGCAGGACGGCATAGCCGTCATCGCGCAAGGCGTCCTTGACGTGGGACGGGTCGGTAAAGATCGGTGCGGAAGTGCTCATGGCGGTGCCGGCCGGAACGCGGCCTGTATCAGTTTATCCAGCCTGGCATTCTACGACTTCGCGGCGATTCCTGTGCAGTGTGCGATACGAATTATTCTTGTTGAGTTAAAAATTCTTTACCAGGGTCAGGCGCAGCGAGCGTGATTCCACCGGATGGAAGTGGATATCGTCGACCGGCTGCGTCTCGCTGGGCAGGCGCGAGGCATAGTAGTAATCGATGGCCGAGTCGCGCCGGTTGGCCAGGTTGTAGCCTTCCAGTTCCATGCGCAGGGTCTTGTCGATCTGGTAGGCGATACGCCCGTTCAAGCCCACGCTGGCAGCGGAACGCACGCTGTTGTCCTCGATCAGGGGGCGCGGGCCGAAGTAGCGCAGGCGTAAGGACCCTGACCATGGCCCCTGCGGCGTCAGCGTCATGGCTAGCTGGGCCACGCCTTCGATGGCGCCGGGGATGAAGTCGCCCGCCGGGTCGCTGCCGCGCGAGCGTGCCCGCGCATACGCCAGGTCCAGGTCCAGCGACAGCCAGCTGGCCGCCTTGTAGTAGCTGGAAAACTCGATGCCGTAGCGGCGGCTGGGGCGGCCCGCCTCGGTGGCGCCGGCGTCGCCGATGAACAGCAGCTCGGAATCGAAGTCCAGGCGGTATAGCGACAGCGACGTTTGCAGGCCGGCGATGGCGGCGCTGCGCAAGCCCAGTTCCAGGCCGCGCGAGCGTACCAATGGCGTGACCTTGCCGGCCGCCTCGCCCGTCTTCGGATCGACCGTGATGGTCGTGCCGCGTGCGTCGTTGCTGTGAAAACCATTGCCAATGTTGAAATACGCTTCCGTCTCGCGCCACGGACCGGCGATCACGCTCAGGCTGGGGCTGAACAAATGGTCGCTGGCCGTGCCCGCATTGGCGGCGCGGTCGCTGCGCACGTCGAAGCGGTAGGCGTCCGCGCGCAGGCCGGCCACGGTACGCAGCGTGCGCGACCAGCGCGTGCTGTTTTCGCCATACACGCCGATGCTGGTTTCAACGATATGGTCTTGCCGCGTGGTCGACAGGATCTGGCGCTGGCGCGTGTTGTACAGGCCATTGTGGATATTGTCGTTCTGTAGCTGCAGGCCGATGGTGGTGTCGCTGCTGCCCCTGTCCGTGTGGCGGTGCCAAGTGTGGCTGGCATTGACGCCGGCCGTCACGCGCCGGTCGGGCTGGGCGAACTGGTCGCCGTTGAGCGGGTCGTCCAGCGCATACGTAAAATTCGAGAACAGGGCCAGGCGGTTGGCGATCGCATACGCGCTGACCCTGGACGACGCGTCGTCCGTCGTCTGGCGCCAGGCGCCCGACAGGCTGTAGCGCTGCGCCTTGCCGCCATCGCTGGCATCGATGGCGTCGAAGCGGCCCAAGCTGCCGTCCTGCACGGCGCGCAGCGGAATCTGGTCGGTGGCGTTCCAGCTGGCGTCATACGCCATGGCCGTGACGTTGAAGCCGTTGTTGGCATAGCCTTCGCTGTAGCGCAGCACGCCATTGCGCTTGCGGTAGCGGTCCGGCTGCGTGAACGGGCCATCGTTGTGCTGCGCTTCGAGCGCGTACAGCAGGCTTCCGTCGCCCGCATCGAGCGTATCGGCCAGCAGGGCGCGGCGAAAGCCGTTTTGCCCGATGCCCGCGCTGGCGATGCCCTGCGTCAGTCGGTTCGCGTAGATGACGGACGCCGCGCCCGCCGAGGAAAAATCGCCTTGCGCCGCCGAATACGGCCCCTTTTTGTAATCGAGGCGCATGGCCAGTTCGGGGATCAAAAAGTTCAGGTCCGTCCAGCCCTGGCCGTGGCCATGGCTGCGCTGGTTGACGGGCATCTCGTCGACGGTGGTGCGCAAGTCGGTGCCGTGATCGAGGTTGAAGCCGCGCAAGTAGAACTGGTTGGCTTTGCCCTCGCCGCTATGCTGGCTGGCGATCAAGCCCGGTACGGCTTCGAGCAATTCGCCGGGCCGGTAGCTGGTGCGCGCGTCGAGCTGCTGTTGCGTGACGCTGCCCGCGTTGGCCGAATCGGCCACGCCCAGCTGGTTCAGGCGGGAGCCGTCGACCAGCACGCGCTGGAAGATGTCGTCGGCATGGGCGGCGGTGGCGGAAAACAGGGCGGCGAGGAAGAGGGGCAGATAGCGTGGCGTCATGGGTGTACTGGGGCTTGGCGGATCGGCAATTCCGTGTTCTGGCGGTCGAAGATCAGCGTCTGGATGCTGCCGCTGTCCTGCACGTTGAGGGTATTGCGCTGGCTGGGCAGGAAGTCGATCAGCAACTGGTTGTGGATGCGCGTGGCGGGGACCAGGCGCGTGTGCTCGATTTCCTGGAAGATCACCACGTTGTCGGCATTGACCTTCATGCCGACCCAGTTCAGGCGCAATCGCTTGCCGTCCGGCCCCACGAGGTAAAACTGTTTTTCGACATAACGGCGCAGGGCCGCTTCGCTGTCTTCCTGGCCCAGGTCGAACTGGCGCTGGTACAGGTTCGTCAGCAGCGCCTCGACGTCGTGGCCCGTGTAGGTGTGCACCACTTCGGTGCTGCCGCTGGCCCCGTTGTAGCTGATGTCGGCGATGCCCATGTGAAAATTGTGGGCGCCGGCCGCCATGCTGGCGCAGGCCAGCAGGCTCGCCGCGAGGAGGCGCCAGCGCTTCACGCCTCGTCGCCCCTGGCCTTGCCGCTGTCTTTCAACGGCGTATGAAAATCGCGCATCAGGTTCTCCCTGGGCGACTTCTCGCTCTTGAACAGTTCCAGGCGCGAGGGCGTGATTTTTCTCGGCCAGCTATTGTTGCTGGTGTCGATGTCGGCCGTTTCCCAGTACGGGTCCTGCACCAGGCCCACCATCGGCTCATCCGTGATGACGACCTTGGTGATTTTCTTCGGCGAGTAGCGCCATACTTCGGCCGGCACGCGCTCGACGTACTTCTTGCCGCTTTTTAGCTCGATCTCGAGGATCAGGGGCATGACCATGCCGCCCACGTTCGACAGGTCGACCAGGTACAGGTGCTTGCCTTGTTTCAGCAAATCCTTCTCCCACGGTTCCAGGCCGGCCAGCGCTTCGGCGTAGGCGTTGCGATCCTTGTTGGTCACCGTGAAATCGTCGTGCTGGTTGTAGAAATCCTTGAGCTCAGGATGCGCGTCGACGCGGCGCGGCATGCCCTTGTTGGCGCGGCTCGTGACGGATTCCGGCTGGGCGTCCTTTTGCGCCTTTTTCCAGGCTTTTTCCGTTGCCGGATCTTTCGAGCTCACGCCGTATTCGCTGATGCCGTCGATGCTGATGTCGACCGGGTCGGTCGTATAAAACCAGCCGCGCCAGAACCAGTCCAGGTCCGTGCCGGAGGCGTCTTCCATGGTGCGGAAGAAGTCGGCGGGCGTGGGACGCTTGAATTTCCAGCGCTGCGCATATTCCTTGAACGCGTAGTCGAACAGCTCGCGCCCGAGGATGGTCTCGCGCAGGATGTTCAGGCCCGCCGCCGGCTTGGCGTAGGCGTTGTTGCCGAACTGCAAGAGCGATTCAGAATTGGTCATGATGGGCACCTGGTCGCGGCTACGCATGTAGTCGACGATTTCGCGCGGTTCGCCGCGCGAGGCCGGGTAATTTTCTTCCCACGCCTGCTGCGCCAGGTATTGCACGAAGGTGTTGAGGCCTTCGTCCATCCATGTCCACTGGCGTTCGTCCGAGTTGATGATCATCGGGTAGTAGTTGTGGCCCACTTCGTGGATGATGACGCCGATCAGCCCATACTTGGTGCGCTTGGAGTACGTGAGCGCGCCCGTTTTCTTGTCCTTCACGGGACGGGGGCCGTTGAACGAGATCATCGGATACTCCATGCCGCCCACCGGACCGTTGACGGAAATGGCCGTCGGGTATGGGTAGTCGATGCTGTACTTGTTGTACTGTTCTATCGTGTGCACGATGGCTTGCGTGCTGTATTTTTCCCACAGCGGATTGCCCTCTTTCGGATAGTAGGACATGGCCATCACGTCGCTGCCGCCCTTTTTGTAGCCCTGCGCATCCCAGATGAACTTGCGGCTCGAGGCCCAGGCGAAGTCGCGCACATTGGCCGCCTTGAAGTGCCACGTCTTTTGCGCGCGGCTCACCGTTTTCTCGGCCGCTTCCGCCTCTTTTTGCGTGACGATGACGACGGGCTTGTCGCTGCGGCGCGCCTTTTCAAGACGCTCGCGCTGTGCGCCTGACAGCACGTCCTGCGGATTTTGCAACTCGCCCGTGGAAGCGACGATATGGTCGGCGGGGACGGTCAGCTGCACGTCGTAGTCGCCAAATTCCAGCGTGAATTCGCCGGAGCCGAGGAACTGCTTGTGCTGCCAGCCGGCCGCGTCGTAATAGGCCGCCATGCGGGGGAACCATTGCGCCACTTCGAACAGCGCATTCTTGTCGTCGAAGACTTCATAGCCGGCGCGCCCGCCCAGCACCTTCTGTTCGTTGATGCGGTAATCCCAGTCGACCTGGAAGACGAAGTCCTGGCCCGGCTTCAGGGGCTGCGGCAAGTCGACGCGCATCATGGTGCGGTTCACTACATACTTCAAAGGCTGGCCGTCAGCGCCCTTCAAGGCACGGATATTGAAGCCGCCCTGGAAGTCGCCGCGCGCCAGCATGCCGCGCAAGCCTTCGAACTTCATCGTGTCTTCGCCCGCCGTCCTGGCCCATGCCTGGCGCGAGGGCGCCGTGGTCATGCGGCGCGCGTCGGAATCGGGCTTGTAGATATTCTGATCCAGCTGCAGCCACAGGTAGCCGAGGGTATCGGGCGACTGGTTATGGTAGGTGATGCTGCCGCTGCCGGCGATTTCGCGCTTGGCCTCGTCCAGGGTGGCGCGGATCGTGTAGTCGGCGCGCTGCTGCCAGTAGGCGTGGCCAGGGGCGCCGGACGCGGTGCGGTAGGTATTCGGGGTGGGCAGCACCTCTTCGAGCTGGCGGAACTTGTCGTCGAATGGTTCGGCAGCGAAGGCCGACACGGTAAAGCAGAGAGCCAACGAGGCAACGGAGCCGAAAGGTATGCGCATATTCACCCTGATGTTGTTGTAAGGAAATAGTGGCAACTATTCTATACGCAGGGTGGGGCCATCCTTGTATCGATTTGTAATAAAGAAAGGCGGATTGTGCGCCAGCTTTTGCCTGGCGCTGTCAGGGGGATATTTCGCCTTATTTTGCTCGGAAAAGCAGTGCGTTTACTCACTTTTCATCAGGCTGTCGCGCAACTGGTTCAGCTGTTGTTTCATGTCCACAACTTGTTCCACGCTGCAGTGGCTGGCCGTCAGGATGGCTTCGGGCAGCAGGGCCGCTGCGTGGCGCAGCTGGTCGCCTTGCTCTGTGAGCGAAATGATGACCTGGCGCTCGTCGCTGGCGGCGCGCGTGCGCGTCAACAGGCCCGATTGCTCCATGCGCTTGAGCAGGGGCGTCAGGGTGGCCGAGTCGAGGAACAGGCGCTCGCCCACTTCCGACACCGTCAGGCCGTCGCGCTCCCACAGCACCATCATCACCAGGTATTGCGAATAGGTAAGACCGAGCTTGCGCAGCAGCTTGCGGTACAGCTTGTTCATGGCGAGCGAGGTCGAGTACAGCGCAAAGCACAGCTGGCTGTCCAGGCGCGGCACCTGGTGCAAGGGGTTGGGGGCGGGGGTGGTATCCATGGGCACAGTATATATAGTGCGCTATTTAATTGCAATGCGCGGCGCCGGACCTGGCGATCCGGCGCCGGGACGCGGGCGCTTTACCCGGCGTACCGCGCGCGCAGCAGGGCGAGCATGGCGACGTTCTGTTCCCACGCATCGCTCACCGGTTGCTGCGTCCAGGGCAGCGTTTGCGTGTACGGCGCGGGGCCGAATTCCGGCGTAAACGTCATGCGTTCGGCGCCAGAGGCGCGGCGCAGGGCGACGATGGCGTCCCACCACGCCAGGTGGGCGTCCAGCGCCGGCTTGGCTTCCGGCGCGCGGAAGTCGGCCACCTGCGGCCCTTGCGCATGGCCCACGCGCGCATGCACGTGGTGTACCAGCGGCAGCACCTGCGCCAGGGTCTGCGGCTGGTCTTCCAGCAGCGATTCGCAGGCGCAGCACCAGTGCGACAGGTCGGCCGTCAAGGGGAGTTGCGGATACTGCTGCAGATACGGCAGCAGCAGCATCGGGTGGCCGGAAAAGCGGCTGCGGTGGAGCTCATGCACGATGGGCACGCCGTGCTTTTCCGAGATGGCGGCGGCCAGGTCGATCAATTCCCCGTTCTGCGCCGGCGTATAAAAATCCTTGCCCGTGTGGGTGTTGACCAGCACGGGGCGCGCCAGGCAGGCGTTTTCCAGCAATTCCGCCAGGGCGGCGCGGTGCAGGGCGAAGTCAGCGTGGAAGACGGTTTCCCACTGCGCGGCGATCAAGTCCAGGCCAGCCCTGGCGATGCGGTCCGTCCATTCCTCGCGCAGGGCGGCGTCCAGCGGCAGCGACATCTCGATTCCGTCGAAGCCGGCCGTCAGTACTTTGTCGATGAAGACCTCGGGCGCCAGGTCGTTATTGCCCCAGTGGGCGGCGAAAACCTGGATGCGCATCAGACGAAGCCCCGCACGGGAAACGCCGCGTCGCGCTGTATCCAGTTATGCGCCGCGTATTCGGTCTGGCCGTCCGTCGCATGCAAGGTGTAGGCGTGGCGCGAGACGGGCGAGCGGTTCGGCGCGCTGTAGTGAGGCAGCAAGCCGTGGAAGCAGACGAGGGCGCCGGCCTTCACTTCGAGCGGCACGGCCGTGCTGTCGTCGGGCCAGGGCATGGCATCGAGTTTTTCCACGCGCACCTGGTCGCCGTTGCGGATGAAGCGCTCGCGCAGGGGGCCGCGGTGGCCGCCCGGCTCGGCCCACAGGCAGCCGTTGTCCAGGGTCGCGTCTTCCAGCGCGAACCAGAAGGTGGTCACGCTGATCGGCGTGGTCTCGAAATACGTGGCGTCCTGGTGCCAGCGCACTTCGCCGCCGATGCCGGGCTGCTTAAATATGTACATCGATTGCCAGACCTGGGCTTGCGCCAGGCCCAGGTCGCGCGCCACGTCGGCCAGTTTCGGGTCGGCCGAAAAGGCACGGAAGACGGGGTCCAGGTCATGCATGGCGTGGCCGATCTTGTTGATCGACAGCGATTTGTCCTGTTTCAACTGGCCGTCCGGGCCGAACGCCTCTTCCTCGAAGAAGCAGCGGATGGTGTTGTCGGAGGCGAGGAAATAATCGTTGGTGTTCTTCGCCTGGTCGCGCGTGGTGAAGATCGACTGGCTGACGCTGGGATCGAATTCGTTGACAATCTGCCCGGCGCGCGCGCGCAGGGCGGCGATTTCATCCGCGCCCTTGAAGCCGGGCAGGATGATATAGCCGTCGCGTTGGTATTGTTCTTGTTGTTCGATCGTTAGCATGGCGGCGGCTCCGGAAGGTCAGTGGAAAGCGCCATTGTAGGATGGACGAGGGTGGCAAACAATCGCCCTCTGGTTGACAGATTGTCGCCAAAACGCAGACAATCTTTGACATGGATCAACTAAAAGCGATGGAAATCTTTGTCGAAGTGGCGCGCCTGCGCAGCTTCACGGCGGCGGGACAGCGCCTGGGCCTGACGCGCGCCATGGTCAGCAAGACCATCATGCAGCTGGAAGAGCGCCTCAATGCGCGCCTGCTGCACCGCTCCACGCGCGAAGTGAGCCTGACGGATGCGGGCCGCGCCTACCTGGCGCCGTGCATGGCCACCGTCAGCCAGGCGCAGGAAGCGGCGCGCATGGTGGCGCACGTGGCGCAGGCGGGAGCGGGGGCGGAGCTGGCCGGGCCGCTGCGCATCCAGGCGCCATCGAGTTTCGGCAGCGCGTGGCTGGCCGATGCCGTCGCCCGTTTCAGCCTGCTGCACCCGCAGGTGCGGGCCGAGCTGTTTGTCGACGATGCCCTGCTCGACCCGATACGCCACGGTTTCGACTTGACCATCCGCGTGGGCGGCATCCCGGACAGCAGCGCGCTGGCCATGCGGCCTTTGGCGCCGTGCCGCGCCGTGCTGTGCGCCAGTCCCGCCTACCTGGCGCAATGGGGCGTGCCGCAGTCGCCGCAGGATTTATTGCAGCACCAGTGCCTGCATTTCAGCCACCTGACCGATGGCACGAACTGGCATTTCCAGCGGGGAGAAGGGGAACAGCGCGAGGAAGTGAGCGTGCGCGTGCAGGCGGGCTTTACGGCCAATAATGGCCTGGTGCTGCATCAGGCGGCGCAGCGGGGACTGGGCATCGTCTACAGCACCACGTTCCTCGCCTGGCGCAATCTGCTCGATGGCAGCCTGCTGCCCGTGCTGTCCGGCTGGGCGCTGCCGCTGAATCACTTGAGCGCCCTGTATCCGGCCAGCCGGCAAATGTCGCCCAAGGTGCGCGCGCTGATCGATTTCCTGGTGGCCGAATACCAGCCCGTGCCGCCGTGGGACCGCGAGCTGGACGCCGCCGGATTTTTCAGCTGACGGTCAATTGAACGCGACGGCTTCCAGCGTCCACGCGCCATCGGCGTACACGCGCTCGTCGTCCAGATAAACGGCTTCGGTGACGGCGAAGATGTCGACGTGGTAGCGCGCATCCTTGCGCTTAAACTGCGGTTTTGTATACACGCCGTGCTTGGCGCCCAGCGACAGGTGGATGCCGCACATGCGTTCATACGTGCCGATGTCGTTGACCAGCTGTTCGCGCGAAAAGGCGCGGTTCATGCCGAAGCCCAGTTCGCGCACCCACACTTCGCCTTCATGCGCGCGGATGATCTCGAGCATGGCGGTAAATTCCGGCGTGGCGTTTTCCGTGCCTGTGACTCTGCCCTTGTCGATGATCAGGGTAATTGGCGTGTCGGGGCGGTTGACCATGAAGTGCGTGTCGCCGAAGACGAAGATGCGCACGCGCCCGTTCACCGCTTCCAGGTCCTGCGCTTCCGTAAACACTTCACCGAGCGGGAACTGGCCGCCGATGTTGTTCATGCCGCTGTAGTCGCCGATATTCAGTTTGGCCGCTTCGAAGGGGGAAGCGAAGACCAGCTGCTCGCCGCCGCTGTCGACCATGCCGTGGCGGGCGCCGTCGATGCGCGCCTTCAGCGCGTGGCCCACGCCCCGGTAGTAGGCGGGATCGTAGGCCAGCGAAGCGATGTAGTGCAGTCCCTGCACGCCGGGCATGCGCGACAAATGCACGTGTTCGATCACTTTCAGGCCCCGCTTGAACAGCTCGATGCGGATGCGGAACGCTTCCAGACGGAAGCTGGTCGACTGGATCAGCACGACGAGGCTGCCGGCCGGCAGGTCGGCAAACGCGGCCAGCACGGCGTCCGGCGTGACCTCGTCGAAGTCGATGAAGCTCGCGTCCGGCAAGGCCTGGCGGTACGCTTCCGTCAGCACGACATTGAGCCAGCTGCGCTTGTCGCAGACGATCAGGGATGGTTCGTCCGGGCGGTGGCAGATGGCCATGGCCAGCAGGTCGGCCACGTTTTGCGCGGCCACTTCGGTGGCGGCGGCGCTGATGGCGTCGAGCCGGCTGGTGTCATTCTCGGGAAGCGTCATGGTGCGAAGGTGGGGGCGTGAAGTAATCGCAGCATTATAAGGCGATTGCTGCGGGGCACACCATTCCCCATCCGGCGGAGGACATGGGGGCGCCGCGGCCCTGATTATCTTGTGTAGTGCTTTACAGCAATGTATTATTTGAAAAATGGTATGAAACGGTATGACAGGGCATGGCAGCGAGCCTGGCAGCGGCCAGTCGCAGCGGCCCCGTCCGCGTGCGTACGACATGCTTTCAAAAACCAGATACAAATACAACAGGCCAACAGGCGATTACAAAGAGTGTGATGTGATGAGCATAATCGGACAAGATATTCCCATGGAGCGGCCAGATACGGATGGGCGCGCTGCCGTCTTTGTTCCCGTCACGGGCGTCAAGGAAGATGTCCTGTTGACCATACGCAAGGGTGCGGCCATCGTCGGCTTTGCCAACCACGACCGCACCATCACCGTGTATTTTGAAAGCAACCGCTTCGACGACCCCGTGCTGGCCAAGTGGGAGCACAAGGCGCGCAAGGCCTACGACCGCCTGGTGGACAATGCGCCCACCGTGTCGAAGCTGACCACCAACCCCGCCTATTTCGAGCAGATCGGCTACATTAACGGCAAGGGCATCACCATCCGCCGCATGGAAAGCCTGCAGCGCTGGCTCGCGTATTCGGATGCGATGGATACGTGTCCGGTTACGGATATCATCCCGCGTACCGTGATTGCAAAAGTTGACGCCGTCAAAGTCTAAGAGCGGCTGATAAAACGCCCAAGGCGTTGTTGCCTGCCTCTCGCCGTACTGACGTACTGTCTTCGAGGCGGCGCCTAGCCCTGAGCATTTTCTCAGCCGCTCTTGGCGCGCTTACGAACGGCTGTACGAAAGGCCACAGTTTGTAGCCTTTCCCTCGGTCCTGGCGTACTGTCTTGGGGGCGGCGCTTGGCCCTGCGCGTTTTTCCCAGCCGTTTTCGATTTTCCCCCTCACACCACGATGATATTCGCCTGCGCCTTGAGCGGGCAGGGCAGGGTGTCGTCGAAGGTGATTTCGATGGCGCTGGCGACGAACATGCCGCCGATGTGCTGGGCGGCGATTTCGGGCGGCGTGCCGGGCTTGGTCAGGTTGACGTCCTGGGCGAAGACGAAGACTCGCCAGGTGCCAAAGACCTTTTGATCGTATTGCAGCAGGGTGCGGTAAGCCCGTTTCAAGTCCAGGCTGCCTGCGTACACGCCGTCATTGGCGCCCGGGTCGAAGCCCAGGCCGTCGTCGGTCAGCGATTCCACGAAGTACAGGCCCTGCGGCGCCTGGAACAGCACGAAGGCGTACAGTTCCGTGCCGCGGAAGACATTGCCATCGTCGCGCTTGAAGCTGGCGCGCAGCCACAACGGTTCATAGGCTTGCACGACGGCGGGCGTATCCGTTTCCACCGGCCCCGCCACATGGATGTTGACTTGCGTTTCGGTGACGGCGTGCTGGTAGGTGGCGCCCGTGGTGAAACGCTCATACTCCCAGCTGATGTCGGCCGTGTAGGGCAGGCCCGCGTTCGGCGCTTCCGGTAACACCCATTTCGCCACCACTCTTTCGGCCAGGGTCAGTTCGCCGGCGGCCGGTGGTGTTGCTTCCTGGCCACGCCAGAACGGGTCCGCGATATCGGAGCAGGCGACGGCGATGGCGCCCGAGGCGATGGCCGAGGCCACGCCGGCGACCGTGAACTCGGGCTGGCCCGAGCCGGCCCCTTCGAGCGAGCAGCAATCGACACTGGGATCTGTTTCCTCGAAGGTGCCGCCCACGCTGAAGCTGGCCTTGCCTGAGCCGAGCGCCGCCGAAATGATGGCCACCAGCGCGGCGATGATGGCAATGATGATGGCGAGAATCTTCCACCACGGATCGGAAAACGGCAAATCCCCATGCGTGCCCCCGTAGGCGGGATTCGGCGTCCAGACGAGGGTCATGCCGGTCGGCACGATGGGCCCGAAGCCGGGCGGGCAGCGGCACTCCTTCCCATCCGTGCCCGTGCTGCCCCAGCGCTTGCCCGGCAGGTGACCCTGCGGCTTGGACAGTTCCAGCGTGCCTTCCTCGACCGTGCAGGTATAGGTATTGCTCATGCTGTCGAAGCGCGTCTGCGAGACGAAGATTTGCTGGATCGAGCGGTGCGGCGTGTAGCCGTCGGCCTTGGCGACAAAGCTGACCAGGCGCTTGCGGGGCGTGGCGTGCTGGAAGTCGGCGTCCCACATCACCAGCATGGCCGCGCCGGCGGGCACGCTGGCAAAGAAGAAGGTGCGCGCCACGGGCACGATGCCGGGGTCGCCCACGCTTTCCAGGTACACCGTGACATTCGTCAGCGGGCTGCCGGACGTGTTCGTGACGTGGGCGGCGATGCGCAAGCCATAGATGGCATTGTCGAAGATGCCATCGGGCAGCATGATATTGGTGACGGGCTCGATCGCGAACGGCCGCGTCAGCACCTGCATGGGGGTATCGCTCATGATGCCTGCTCCTCGGGGCTTTGCTGTTCTTGAGCTTGTTCTTTTTCCAGATCGGTGACGACATACGTGATGCCGCCCATGACCTTGCCTTCCTGCGTTTCCAGTACGCGCAGCAGCGCATATTGGCGTGGCGGCAAGGCTTCGGCGCGCAGGCTCAGGTACACGGCCTGCGCCTGGCCGCGCGGCACTTCCAGCGCCAGTTTTTGCTCGCCGGGCACGTCGCCATTGCAGTGGGGCGTGCGCGCCAGGCCCGCGACCAGCTGGGCATCCCTGGCCGGTTGCCACCGCTCAAGTCCGAGCGTGGCCAGCAGGCGCTCCGGCAGCTCGCCGCCATACTCGATCTGCAGTTCCACTTTTTTCGTTGCGCGGGGCAGGGCGGCCACCGCGATGGACAGCAATTGCGCGCGCCTTGCCGCCAGCACCACGGTGACGTTGCGCTGGGCAATCTGCTCGTGCTGCTTGGGCTGGAAGGGAAAGCCGTTGGGCAGGGGATCGGGCAGCGGGTTGACGTCGCCAGGCCCGTGGGCCACGGCCAGCAGGCACTCGTGGCCGCCATTGACGATGACGGGGATCCAGGGCACCAGGCACAGCACTTCCTGCGTGGCGCCGGGCGGCAAGTCGGCAAACGCGGAACCGATCAGCGTGGCGGCGCCGACGGCGATCTGGCCGGAAGGGTCGGCCCAGTAAAAGTCCACGCGCACGCCGTTCGAGACGCTGTTGCCCGTGTTGTGCACGCGGCCCCACAGGTAATTGCTGATGCCGGCAATGGGCGCGCCGGGCGGGCCATTCGGATCATTGCCCGGCACGACCCAGATATCGGCGCTGTCCCACCACGAGGGCTGGCCGTCTTCGATGATCAGGTGGGCTGGCATGGCAATCTCCTTGTCCGTGGCCTGTGCTTGTAGCTTAGGACGTGGCGATGAAACAAGGATTGATCAGTCTCAAACCTCCTGAATTGTGGCGGCAGCTATTTGTGCGGCACGTGATGCGGACTTTCATAGGCGGACAGAGCAGACCTGGGGCTATACGTTTTGTTATGTTGGAAATAGATGGTGTTGGTGGCAGAGGATGCGTTATTATTTGAAAGATAATTTAAGATGTTTGATTGCAAGTTTATTGATGCCGATTTCATCGTCATGACAGGATGATTTTTCCCTGTGGCGTATGAGGGACGTATGAAGAGGTATTTTGTGAAACAGGAAATTGAATATCAATGCCAAGAATTGACTTGCCAGTCGACATTTCCTTGGACTGTGAGTTTTTGTCCTTTTTGTGGCGTGAAGCAAACCTCCATTAAAGTGAAAGTAGTGTCACCACTATTCGTCCCTCCAAGCATCGATAAGAATACGCCATTCCCGATACCTATGCATGAACAGGTAGGCAATGCCGTTTCCGGCCGATACAGCGTTAGTGCGCCGAAAGGAGAGCCCTTACCAGCTCTCGTCCTGACGGAGGATGCACAGAAAAAATTCAGTCTTCATATCGTCGACAATATTGCCGATTCATATTGCGATAGCGCAACTTTTAGTATTTTGTTGCGATATGGAAAAAATAATCTGGGACTAGACGTGAAGCGGGTTGAGTCGATTTTGTCGTTGACTTTGCAACGTTTTAATGTCGTCAATGAAAAAGCATTGTTGGATGAGCTTGCTGCACTGTTGCACGTGTTTACCGATACTGAGAAAAAACTGGATAAAAAGAGTCGTGTGGATGCTTTGCAAAGTGTCTGTAAACCGCGTTCGGGCCTGATGAAGGGGGTTGATCCTGAGATGGCGGAGAAGTACATCAACGACTTTTGCCGGGAAAATAGCGTAATGCAGAGGTCAGGTATCTGGGGCTGGAAAATTTTGTAGTAGTGAAGAATGATTTTTGCTTGAATGTTCAAATCATAATTTTTAATAAACGAGGAAAACATGAATCAATCGGATCTGGATTGGCTGAAGAACCGTGTCGCTGCGGCTGTGGACGATGATTATTATCTGGATCGTGGTGAAGAGCGGCGTATTAAAGAAGAAGCGGCCGCACGCGGTATTGTGAGCAGAGAAATAGAATTGGTGATCCGTGAGCAGTTGGATGAGTATTCTGCCGTGTCTGAGCGTGCGCTTGTGGAGGAATTGGATAGGCTGCTGCACCAGTTCACGGACAATGACAAGAAGCTGGACCAGAAGGAAGAACGTCTGGCCTTGAGTAAGGTAGTGAACAAGGCGCCAGGAAAACGTGCCGGGCTGGATCCACGCATAGCAGAGGAGTATGTGGCTAGTTTTTGCAAGGCAAACGGTGCTTCGCGCTCGACGGATACAAAAAAATGGCTCGGTTCCCAAGCGGGATTGGTGATTGTCGCCGTTGCGGTTGTTGGTGCAGTCATTTTTTTTGCGATGCGATCATCAAAGGATGTACAGGCTTCAAGCACGGTGGCGCAAGTCAATGAAAGTCGCGCGGTGGATACGAAGGCCGTTAAGCTTAATGAGGGGGATCGCTCTGAAATCGATGATCAGTTGCGTCGTGCTTCTCTTTATATCGAGCGAGCTCAATATACTGATCCTCCGGAAAGTTCGGCCAAGGCTTCGCTTGATCAAATCCGGCAGATTGATCCTGATGGGCAATATCGTGGCGAAGAGGTCAAAGGCCTCGCTAGCAAGATAGTTGATCATTACATCAAACTGGCGGAAAAAAGTGCGGCATCAAATGATCTGGGTGCGGCTGCAAAGTGGTTGGCACGTGCGAAGCTGCTGAACCGTGATCGTGAGGTAATATTGGAAAAGGAACGAGCATTAGGGCTGGTGAAGGCGGAGCGTTAAGTCTGCGCTATCTCCGCCAGCAGAGATAAGCAGAGTTCGTGTAACGGAGAGGGTATTCGATATGATGGTATGCCCTGTTTCGTTGCATGAGCAACAAAGGTTGGAACGTGTCTGAAACAGTGAATGACGTTTGCATCAACGCCGCTTGCGGCCGGACTTTGCCGCTGCGCGTGGTGCATTGCCCGTTTTGTGGCGAGCGCCAGGCGGGGGCTGCGCCTGTTTTGACGAAGGTGGCGGCGCCGGCCCCGGTGATGCTGGACCCCGTGCCGCCGCCGGTGCCGCGCGTGCCGCCGCCGGTGCCGGCTCCCGCGCCCACGCCCACGCCTCCTCCCGCGCCCCAGCCAGCTTCCGCGCCCCAGCCAGTCCCGCCACCGGCTCCCGCACCGGCATCCGCACCAGCCAAAGCGCCGCCCGCCAAGCCTGCGGCCAGGGGATCGGTGCCGCCGCCGCGCCCGCCCGTGCGCTTGCGCACGTGGATCGCGGCGGCCGTGGTGTTGACCGGTATCTGGTTTTATAACAAGCCCGCCGACAAGCCGGCCAGCGTGGCGGAACAGGTCGAGGCCGCCGCTGCGCTGGCGGTGCAGTGCGACCTGGACGGGGCGCGCAGCGCGCTGGCCGTGCTGAAAAGCGCCAAGGCGCCCGCCGCGCAGATCAAACGCTTGCAAGCAAGCATCACCAAGTCCGCCGCCGCCTGCGACAGGCAACAGCAGCGGGCGCAGGCGTGGATGGTGCTGCAGGGCAGCGTCAACCAGGCGCTCGACGCGGGCAAGCCGGACCTGGCCGCCACGCGCCTGGCCGCGCATGTGAAGCGCTGGGGCGACGATCCCGACACCCTGGAACTCGACGCCAGGGTGAAAGTGGCGCAAGCGAGCGCCCAGCTCGATGCAGCCGACGCCTGCCTGGCCAGATCGGACCGGACCTGCCTGGAAAGCAGCCTGATCGCCGCCGAGCGCTACAAGCGGCCGGAACTGGCGGCCCGCACGCAGGCGCTGCGCACGGCGCTGTCGCAATTGCTCGAACGTTCGCTGCTGGACGCTGCGCCGGGCCAATAGCACACAGCAACATTGTGCCCAGCGTGCAAGGTGCCATGACGATGTCAAGATACCATTGCTTACAACTACGCCACAAAAGCCTGATTTTATGTGCGTTAGCGCACGCTAGAAAATTTTAGGCGGGTGTATATTGCGAACTGATCTGTGTCTTTTGATAACAATGAAAGGGAATATCATGAAAGTAAGCAAAAATTGGATGACCGTGTGCGCCGCCGGGATGATGGTTGTGGCACTGGCTGCCTGCCAGAAGAAGGACGATGTCGCCGCCGGTCCTGCGGAACAAGCTGGCCAGAAGATCGATGCGGCCGCTGCCAAGGCAGAAGCCGACATCAAGGCTGCCGCGACCAAGGCTGACGACGCCGTGAGCAAGGCTGCAGCCGATACGGGCGCCAAGATGGACCAGGTTGCCGCTGACGCCGACAAGAAGATGAGCGAAGCGGCCGATGCCGTGGGCAAGAAAGTGGAAAAAGCCGGCGAAAAGATGCAGGACGCCGCGCACAAGTAATCACCGCAATAAGCGCGCCAGGGCCGGCTGCCGCCGGTCCGGTCACGGCGGCAACCGTCAGGTGATGGCGGCCGCGGCCACGCCATCGCTGGCGCCCGCTGGCCTGCCGTGCGCCGTTGTCCCTGTCCCTGTACTTGCAGCATCCATCCCGTCCGTTCCCCCCAGCACCACGCTCAAATCGACATAGCCGTCGCGCCACGCGCGTTCCAGGTCTTGCTCCACCGCTTCCAGGGTCGTGCGTTCCACGTGATGGAAACCGCGCAAGCCATACGCCCGGTTGCGCCCGTGCGCCTTGGCCAGGTACAGGGCCATGTCGATCAGGTTGACGCTGCGTTCCCACGTCAGCGGCCGTCCCAGCGGCGCCAGCGGATAGGGCGCAAAGCCCACGGACACGTGCACCTCGATGCTCTGCCCCTGGTAGTCGATGCGTTGCGCCGCCATGCCGTTGAGGATGCGCCGCGCGATATCGTCGAGCCCGTCGCGCGCGACGGCCGGCAGGAAGGCGAGGAATTCTTCGCCGCCCCAGCGCACGATCATGTCCGTTTCGCGCAACACTTCATGCAGGGTTTCGGCGATCGTCGTCAGCACCAGGTCGCCCGCCGCATGGCCGTAGCGGTCGTTGATGTGCTTGAAATGGTCGACATCGAGCAGGAACAGCGCGCCCACCACGTCGCTGCCCGTGTGCGTCTGCTGCGGCTTGCCCGCATGGCTGCGCATGAATTCCTGGAAATGGCGGCGGTTGTACAGGGCCGTCAGCGGGTCGCGCGAGCTCTGGCGCTTGAGTTCCTGGTTCTTCACCTTTAGCTGCACGTTCGCGTGGCGCACCTTGCGGTACAGCAAGCCGACGATGACGGACGCCATCGCCAGCACCAGCGCCAGCAGCCACCACACGCGCTGCTGCAGGCGGCGGTTGTCGATTTCCGTGCTTTTCAGCTGATTTTCGCGGCTCAGCAGCTCGATCTGGCGCTGTTTCTTTTCCGCTTCATATTTTTCTTGTAATTCATACACGGCCTTCTGCCGCTGTTTCTCGAACAGCTGGTTGGAAATGCTCCGCTCGCGGTGGTAGGCCGTGACGGCGCCGCGCAGGTCGCCCGCCTTTTCCAGCGCCGTGCCGTATTCCAGCAGCACGGCCTGCATATCCGGCTGGTTGGCCGTGCGTTCGTAGTAGGCCAGGCCCGTGGCCACGCTTTGCTTGCCTTCCTGCAAGCGTCCCTGGCCGATCAGCGCCTGGCCGATGTTGAGGCGCGCCGTCGCCTCCACCTGCTCGTTGTTGACCAGGCGCCCCGCCGTGATGGCTTCATTCGCGTAGCGCAGGGCGCGCGCGTAGTCGTTTTCCTTCAGGTAGCTGTCCGACAGATTGACGAGGGTGACGGCCACCATGCCGCGCGCGTCCAGCTGGCGTTCCAGCGCCAGGGCCGCCAGCAGGGCGCGCTGGCCCCGCTGCGGCTGCTGCGCATCGAGCGCCAGTCCGTATTCCGTATTCTTGGCCTGCGCCATGCGGCCCGGCGATGCCAGCGTGCCTGATACGGCCAGCAGCTCGTCGAGCACCTCGAAGCCCTTGTCGTATTCGCGCATCTGCGTGTACAGCAGGGTGAGGGCGTTCAGGGCGGCGGCCAGGCTGGAGGGGGAGTTGCTCTGGCGCGCCAGGTCGACGGCCGCCTGCAGCTTGGCCAGCGCAAACGGAAAATTGCCTTCCTCGGCCCAGGACTGGCCCGCGCTGATGGTCGCCTGCACGCGCACGGGCAAGTCGTCCGTGCGGTTGGCGATGCGTTCCGCTTCGAAGGCCAGCAGGTGCGAGGCGCGGCGTTCGTTCATGGCGAACGTGATGTAGGCCTTGCAGAGTATGCCTTTCGCCAGTGCCACGTCGCTCTTGTTCATGCGGGCATAGCCGATCAGCTCCTCGGCCAGCTGCATGGCGAGGTCGTTCTGTCCCAGGCGCATGCGGGCGTTGCTCAGCTGGGTAAGGAATTCTGCGCGTACGGGCAGGGGGGCGCTGCGCGCCTGCGTTTCCACCTCTTGCAGGCGCTGCAGGGCGCGCGCGGGCACGAAGCGGCCATCCTCGCGCACGGCGGCGATATGCTGCTCAAGGTTGCCGGCCTGGGCATGGGCGGCGGGCGGCAGCAGGCAGGCCAATGCCAGCAGCCAATGCGCCTTGCCCCATGATGCCCGTTTCTGTCTGCCTGCCAACGTCCCGCCCCCGCAATGACCATGCTTGTCTGCAGCGATTATATGATGTTGCAATCAAGAAATATCATGGCATGTGCAGATTTTTGCGAAAATGCACACTTTGGCTGCGCTTCAGCGCAGGGCCAGGGCCGCCGGGCCTGGCGCGCTGCCCTTCAGGCGGAAGATGGCGACTGCCGTGATCAGGGCTTGCGCCTGTTCCTGCAGGCTCTCGGCAGCGGCCGCCGCCTGCTCGACCAGGGCGGCGTTCTGTTGCGTGATGTTGTCCATCTGCGTGACGGCCTGGTTAACCTCGCTGATCCCCGCGCTTTGCTCGTGGCTGGCGCTGGTGATCTCGCTCATGATGGCGGCCACCTTCTGGATCGATTCCACCACCAGCGCCATGGTGCGCCCCGCCTCGTCGACGAGCTTGCTGCCGGCGTCGACCCGTTCCACGGAGGCGCCGATCAGGGTCTTGATTTCCTGCGCGGCGGCAGCGCTGCGGTGAGCCAGGCTGCGCACCTCGCCGGCGACGACGGCGAAGCCGCGCCCCTGTTCGCCGGCCCGCGCCGCCTCGACGGCCGCGTTCAGTGCCAGGATATTCGTCTGGAAGGCGATGCCGTCGATGACGCCGATGATGTCGGCGATCTGGCTGGAACTTTCCTTGATGGCGCCCATCGTGCTGACCACCTGGGCGACGACGGCGCCGCCCTGCACGGCGACGGCCGAGGCGGTGGCGGCCAGCTGGTTCGCCTCGCCGGCGTTGCTGGCGTTTTGCCGCACCGTCGCCGTCAGCGTTTCCATCGAACTGGCCGTTTCTTCGAGGGAACTGGCTTGCGCTTCAGTACGCGCCGACAGGTCGGCATTGCCCAGCGCGATTTCGTGCGTGGCCACCGACATTTCGCCGGTGCTGCTGCGGATATCGCCTATCAGCCCCGTCAGGTTGGCGTTAATGGTGTTCATCGCATGCAGCAGCACGCCGATTTCGTCGGCCCTTTCGATGACGGCGTCGATGCTCAGGTCGCCGCCGGCGATCAGCTGCGCCGTGGCGATCGCCTGGTCCAGGCTGCGCTTGATGTGGCGGTACACGAGGAACAGGCACAGCAGCGAGACCATCACCGACACCAGCAGCACGCCGACCGTGACGGAGTAGGCGGCCATGGTGCCGCTCATCGCCGTCTGCACGGCTGTGCTCGTGCGCTGGTCGAGCAGCGTGAGGAATTCATTCACCGGCTGCATGATTTTGCCCTTGTTGCTGTGGTAGGCGGCATCATGCATGATGGTGCGGGCCATTTCCGGATCCGGCGGCCCCTTCTTGGTAAAGTTGCCGCTGCCATCGTCGAACAGGCCCTTGACGGCGTTCATGGCGATCACCTCGGTCTTGACCAGGCCGTCGGAATTGGCCTGGGCCTCCTGCAGTTTGGCGAATTCCTGCTCGCTGAAGCCGGCTTTGCGCATCAGCTCGGCCAGGGGCACGGCGGGGCCCGTCGACGCGGGCACGGGCATGCCCGCCGCCACGAAGTCCCAGTAGATGCGTTCGTAATGGTCGGGGCGCGGTTTCTTGCCGTTGCGGATGTCGAGGATGTCCAGATATTGCTGCTCATACCTGGCGTCGCCGGTGACGACGTAGGTGCGGGCCAGCCGCGTCAGGTCGTCCGAGCTTTGCCGCAGTTCGTCTGCCAGCAGGTAGGACTGGTAGCGCGTTTCCGTGACGCGGTTCGCCTCGGCCTGCTTGCCCGCCACGCGGAACAGCGCCCACAGGCTGATGACGGAGAGCGCCAGGCTGAGCAGGAAAATGGCGGTGAAGATATTCTTGATCGACAGTTTGCTGCGCATGGTGCCCCCCGGAAGTGTGGTTGGGGCCGTCGGCGCTGCCCGCCAGATGAATATACTCCCGTCTGTACGGCATTTCTAATGCCGTACAGAAAAAAAGTGGCGCCATGCAACGGCGCCCCCTGCCTGTCAGACTGCCAGTTGCTGCAGCAGATACAGGCGCTGGTACAGGCCGCCTTCGATCTGCATCAGGCTGTCGTGCGGGCCCGCTTCCGTGATGCGGCCATGGTTGAGCACGATGATCCGGTCCGCTTCGCGGATGGTCGACAGGCGGTGGGCGATGGCGATGATGGTCACCTTGCCGCGCAATTCATTGAGGGCCGTCTGCACGATCTGCTCCGTCTGGCTATCGATGCGCGAGGTCGCTTCGTCCAGCAGCAGAATGCGCGGCTGGCCGGCCAGCGCGCGGGCAATCGCGATCAGCTGCTTCTGCCCCGACGACAGGCGCGAACCGCCTTCGCCCAGCGGCGTGTCGTAGCCGTGCTCCAGCGCGGCGATGAAGTCGTGCGCATGCGCGGCGCGCGCCGCCGTCTCGATCTGCGCCTGCGTGTAGCCGCGGCCCATGTCGATGTTTTCGCGCGCCGAGGCGGCCAGCAGGAACGGGTCTTGCGGCACCAGGCCCACGTCGGCGCGGAACTGCTCGTTGTCGATGCTGTCGAGGGGCACGCCATTGATGGCGATGCTGCCCTGCGTGACGGGGTAAAAACGCAGCAGCAAGGAGAGCAGGGTCGACTTGCCGCTGCCCGTGTGGCCGACGATGCCAAAGAAGGCGCCCTGCGGGATGCTCAGCGACAGCTTGTGCAGCACGGGCTGGTTTTCCACATACGCAAACGTCAGGCGCGCGATGTCCACGGCGGGCGTGTTGCCGTCATGCGCGCCATGGCGTGCCGCCGGCGCGGCTTTGCCGGGCGCGTGTTCCAGCGCCTGCGCTTCATCGAGCAGGGCCGAGACGCGCGCCGTCGCCACCACAGATTGCTGCAATTGGCTGAACTGCATGGTGATCTGGATCAAGGGTTCGATCACGCGCGCGATGTAGCTGATGAACGCATACAGCACGCCCACTTCCACGGCGCCCATCTCGCGCCGGCCGAAGCTGAAGATGACGACGGCCAGCAGCACGATGTTGAGCATGTCGAGCGCGGGGCGCAGCAGCCAGGCGTTGGCGCGCAATTCCTGCATGCGCGCCGTGTAATGGTCCTGGTTGATGCCCGTGAAGCGCGCGCCGAAGCGCTTTTCCGCATTATTCGCCTGCAGCACGCTCATGCCGCCGATCGATTCGGCGATCTGGCCGTTGATCTCGCTGCGCAGGGCGCGCGCGCGCGTGACGGCCGGCGCGCTCCAGCGCTGGTACAAAAAGACGATGAGCAGCACGGCCGGCAGCAGCGCCAGCACGATCAGCATCAGCCGCCAGTCGAGGAAGGCCATGGCGGCCATGGTGCCGACCAGCACGATGGAGCTGTCGAGGATGACGAACAGCACCTGCACGTACAGCGATTTCACGGCTTCCGTGTCGTTGGTGACGCGGCTGACCAGCTGGCCCGTGATGGCGCGGTCGAAAAAACTCATCGGCAGGCGCAGCACGTGCTGGTAGACGGTTTCGCGCAGGCGCTGCACCGAGCGCATGGCCAGGCCGGACAGGCGCACCAGCTGCAAATAGCGCAGGCCGGACGCGACCCAGCCCGTCAGCAGGCAGCCGCCCAGCAGCAGGGACATGCGCGTCCAGTCCAGGTTGCGCGGCAGCAAGTGCTGGTCGATCAGGGCCTTGCCTAAAATGGGGCCCGTCACTTCCAGGGCGGCGGCGAGAATCAGCCAGAACGTGGCCCAATATAAATGGCGCAGGTCGGGCGCGGCGGCGCGGCGCAGCAGGCCGACGGCTTGCGCGGCCTGGCGGCGCACGGATGGCGTGGCGGTGGTGGCTTGGTCGTTCTTAGATGGCATCGAGGCTGGCCTCCAGTTGTTGATAGCGCCACTGGCTGGCATACCAGCCGTCGCGCTGCATCAGCGCGTCGTGGTTGCCCGTTTCCGTCACGTGGCCGTCGCGCAGCACCAGGATCAGGTCCGCGTTGACGACGGCGCTCAGGCGGTGGCTGGCGATGATGGCGCTGCGCTCGGGGCGCTTGCGGCGCAATTCCTCCAGGTGCTGCAGGATGCGCGTTTCCGTGCCCGTATCGACGGCGGATAAGGCATCGTCGAGCAGCAGCAGGCCGTTGTCGGCCAGCAGGGCCCGGGCAATCGCCACGCGCTGGCGCTGGCCGCCGGACAGGGTGATGCCTTTTTCGCCCACGTGCGTTTGATAACCGTCCGGGAACTGCAAAATATCGGCGTGGATATCGGCCAGCTGCGCCGCCCGTTCCACTTCTTCGCGCGTGGCGCCGGGGCGGGCCAGCGCGATATTGTCGGCGATAGTGGCGGAGAATAAGAACGATTCCTGCGGCACCCAGCTGATGGCCGCGCGCAGCGCATGCAGGGTGTAGGCGTCCAGCGGCTGGCCGTTCCACGTGGCCGTGCCCGATTGCGGCGTGACCTGGCGCAGCAGCACGCGCAGCAGGGTCGACTTGCCGCTGCCCGTGGGACCGACCAGGCCCAGGGTCTGGCCCGGCTGCAACAGCAGCGAGATGCCGGACAGCGCGGGCGCCGTCTGGCCCGCATACGCAAAGCCGATGTCCTGCAATTGCAGGGGGCCGGGCGTGAGCGTATCAATCGTTCCATGGTCGTCGATGGCCAGCGGCGCATCTAACATCGGCTGCAGGCGCTGCCAGGCGGCGCGGCCCCGTTCGATCAACGACAGCACCCAGCCGGCGGCGAACATGGGCCAGATCAGCTGGCCCAGGTACATGGAAAAGCTCGTCAGCGCGCCGATGGTCAGCTGGTCTTGCCACACGAGGTAGCCGCCCAGGCCCAGGGTCAGCGCCGTGGCGGCCGTCAGGGTCAGGCCGACGGCAGGTTCGTACGCCGCTTCCCAGCGCTGCGCCGTCAGGCTGGCGTTGGCCGCGTGGCCGGCCAGGGTGGAAAACTGCGCGCTGCTGCGCTCTTCCAGGCCCAGCGCGCGCAAGGTGCGCACGCCCGACAAGGACTCTTGCACATGGTCGTTCAGCGCCGAAAAGCGCTTCAAGGAATCCGTCGACGCCGTATGGATATGGCTGGAAATGCGCCAGAAGGCCAGTCCCATCAGCGGGAAGGGGAGCAAGGCGATGCAGGCCAGGCGCCAGTCCACGCCCAGCAGCATGATGCCGAGCACCATCAGCAGGGTCAAAGTGCCGTCGAAACCGGCCAGCATGGCTTCGCCGGCGGCCATTTCGATGGCGTCGATGTCGTTCGTCGCCAGCGCCATCAGGTCACCCGTGCGCTGGTTCTGGTAGAACGACGCGCCCTGCTGCGACATGCGCGTGTAGAAGCGCGTGCGCAGCATCACGCCCAGCTGGTAGGCGGCCTTGAACAGGGTGATGCGCCAGCCCACGCGCAGGAAGTAGATGACGACGCCGACGGCGAGCAGGGTCAGCAGCTCAAGCCACAGTTCGGCGGCCGTCATGCGGTGCGCGGCCAGGGCGTCGATGATGGCGCCCACGCGGCGCGGGATCCAGACGGTCAGTGTTGCCACGCCGGTCAGCATGACGGCGGCGGCGGCATACGCCGGCCAATGCTGACGCACGAAGCCGGCGATGAGCCTCGATAAACTCATGGTTACCTTTTGTTTTGAGTAATGGGGTGTCGCGGGGCGGAAGGACGGGCACGCGGACGGAAAAGTACGCGTAGGATACAACAAGGCGGAAAAGCGCGCTGTGGACGGGCACGCAAAAAACGGGCCGTAGCCCGTTGTTTTGCTGCGTCACTGCCGTGCAGGAGGCTTACTTGCGGCCGCTGCCCTTGCCGCCGCCCAGCATGTCGAGCTGCTTCGATGGCGTGCCCTTGGGCGCTGCCTTGGCTGCCGCCTTGGCCGCCGGCGCAGGGGCGTGCTTCACGGCGGCCCTGGCCACGGTCTTGCCGGCGGCGCTGGCCGGCTTGGCGGCCGGTTTGCTCGTAGGAAATGATTTCGCGGCCGGCTTGGCGGGGGCTGGCGCGGCCGCGGCCGCGGCCGCTTTCGCTGGTGCTGCGGCAGGAGCCGGTGCGGGCTTGGCCGCTTCCGGCTTGGCTGCCGGTTTGGCCGCCGGCTTGGCTTCCACGGCTTTCACGGCAGGCTTGTCGGCAACCTTCTCGGCAACCTTGGCAGGCGCTGCCGCTGGCTTGGCTGCCGGCGCGGCAACAGGAGCGGGGGCTGGCGCGGCCTTGGCGGCCGGTTTGGCTACTTCGGCAGGCTTGGCGGCAACGGGGGCAGGTGCCGCTGCCGGCGCCGGCGCCGGCGCTGGTGCAGGCGGGGCGACGGCCAGCGCGGGCTTGGCTGCGGCAGGGGCCGGAGCGACGGCAGGGGCGGCCGCATCGAGGCGGGCCTTGGCCGAGGCCAGCAATTCCGCCTGGGTGCCCGAGGCGATGCCGAACAACTGGCGGCTGTAGGCCAGCACGCTAGCGATATTCGGCTGCGCCTGGCTGGTGCTGTAGCTGAAGAAGTCGCGCGGATCCTGCGTGACCAGCAGGTGCTGCGCCGTTTCTGCCGTCTGCGAGATGGCGGCCTTGCCGGCGTTCAGGTTCAGCGCGATGATTTTCTCGGCGCTTTCAAAGACTTTGCTGGTCAGAAGGCTGAAGATTTGCAGCTGGTTTTCCAGTTGCGACTTGGCGGCGCTGGAAATGTGTTCTGGAAGCGGAAACATATTTACTCCTTTGTACGGATTAAAATGCTGGCAAAACGCTCTGCAAAATCCCGAAAACCAGAGTTGGCCGCGTTTTGTAAAATGGGTAGCGTGCTGAACAGCTAAACATGGACTGATTATGATGCAACGCAATATGAATATTCTAGCGGTGATTCGAGTTAGTTGAAAGCTATTTTCTCAAGGGCGTGCACCGCGTGTTTTCTGCATGTTCGCATGTATTCATGCGCCTGGCAGCATTTGCAGGAAGTTTGCGCGCGCGCAAAGCGTTGTCATGAAATCTATGGCTACGCTTTTGCCAGTGACTATATTCGTGCACTGCAGCATCCTTGAGGAAGATAAGCTGACAATGCACTGGAAGCACCCGATACCGTAGTCAACCGAAGGAGTGTCCGCATGGACCTTGTCATCCGCAATGCCAGCCTGCCCGACGGGCGCCGCGCCATCGATATCGCCATCGAGGGCGGCCGCATCGCCGCCGTCGGCCCCGCCTTGCCCGTGACGGGTGCGCAAGAGATCGACGCCGCCGGCGACCTCGTCACGCCGCCCTTCGTCGACGCCCACTTCCACATGGACGCCACGCTCAGCTACGGCTTGCCGCGCGTGAATGCCTCCGGCACCTTGCTCGAAGGCATTGCCCTGTGGGGCGAGCTGAAGCCGCAGCTGACGCAGGACGCGCTGGTGGAGCGCGCGCTGCAGTATTGCGACTGGGCCGTGGCGCGCGGACTGCTGGCCATCCGCTCGCACGTGGACATCTGCGACCCGCGCCTGCTGGCCGTGGAAGCGCTGCTCGACGTCAAGCGGCAAGTGGCGCCGTATCTCGACCTGCAACTGGTGGCCTTCCCGCAGGACGGCATCCTGCGCAGCCCGGGCGCCTTCGATAATTTAAAACGCGCGATTGCCATGGGCGTCGACGTGGTCGGTGGCATCCCGCATTTCGAGCGCACCATGGCCGATGGCGCGGAATCCGTGCGCCTGCTGTGCGAATTTGCCTGCGAGCGGGGGCTGATGGTCGACATGCATTGCGACGAGTCGGACGACCCGCTATCGCGCCACATTGAAACCCTGGCCTTCCACAGCCAGCGCCTTGGCATGCAGGGCAGGGTGACGGGCTCGCACCTGACCTCCATGCACTCGATGGACAATTATTATGTGAGCAAGCTGCTGCCCCTGATCCGCGAGGCGGGCGTGGCGGCCATCGCCAACCCCCTCATCAACATCACCTTGCAGGCGCGCCACGACACGTATCCGAAGCGGCGCGGCATGACGCGCGTGCCCGAGATGCTGGCCGCCGGCATTCCCGTCGCCTTCGGCCACGATTGCGTGATGGACCCGTGGTACAGCCTCGGTTCGGGCGACATGCTGGAAGTGGCGCACATGGGACTGCACGTGGCGCAGATGACGGGCCAGCAGGCGATGCACGAGTGCTTCCTGGCCGTGACGGAAACGCCGGCGACCATCCTGGGCCTGGACGGCTACGGCATCGCGCCCGGCTGCCATGCGGACTTGCTGATCCTCGATTGCGGCAGCACCGTGGAAGCGCTGCGCCTGCGCGCGGCGCGGCGTCTGGTGCTGCGGCGCGGGAAAGTCGTCAGCGAGGCGCCGCGCGCGCAATCGCGCCTGCACCTGCCGGGGCGGCCCGAGAGTGTGAACTTTCGCCTGGGGCGCTGATACAATCGGCCATCACTTGTTATCGGGAGCACCGCCTTGAAAGAAATTGATATCCGCCCGGCCAACGAAGCCGATTTCGACGCCATGTGGCCGATCTTCCAGACCCTGGTGGCCGGCGGCGACACTTACACCTTCCCCGCCGATACTACGCGCGAAGAGTGCCACGCCTACTGGTTCGGCCCCGGCGTGCAAAGCTTCGTCGCCGTGATGGGCAGCGAGCGCCTGCTGGGCATGTACAAGCTGGTGGCGAACCAGCCGGGCCATGGATCGCACGTGGCGAATGCCTCGTTCATGGTCGATCCGGCCGCGCAGGGCGTGGGCGTGGGCCGCCTGCTGGGCGTGCACTGCATGGAAGAGGCGCGCCGCGCGGGCTACCTGGCGATGCAGTTCAACTTCGTCGTCAGCACCAACCTGGCCGCCGTCACCCTGTGGAAAAAGCTGGGTTTCACGGTGGTCGCCACCCTGCCGCTGGCCTACCGCCATGCGCAGCTGGGCTATGTCGATGCCTACGTGATGTACCAGCTGTTGACCGACCCGATGCAGTGGCCGGCATGAGCGGCGCCGTCATTGTGATCGAGACGTCCCGTCTGCGCCTGCGCACGGCCACCCTGGACGATGCGGCCTTCTACATGGAGCTGGTCAACGACCCGTCGTGGATCGCCAACATCGGCCAGCGCAACATCCATACCCTGGAAGCGGCCCGCGCCGCGCTGGAGTCGGGACCGATGGCGCAGTTCCGCGCGCATGGCGACTGCCTGTACATCGTCGAGCGGCGCAGCGATGGCGCGCCCGTGGGCATGGCCGGCCTGGTGCGCCGCGACAGCCTGCCCGGCCCCGATATCGGCTACGCCATGCGTCCCGCCTACTGGGGCCAGGGCTATGCCTGGGAAGCGACGGCGGCCATCGTGCGGCATGCGCAGCACGTGCTGCGCCTGCCCACGCTGTACGGCATCACCTCGCTGCAGAACCAGGCGTCGATCAATCTGCTCAACAAGCTGGGGCTGCGCTTCGAACGCTTTACGCGGCGCCAGCCGGACGGCAAGGATACGAATGTCTACCGCCGCGATTTCCGCCAGCATGGCTAGATTGGTTGGCTAGCTTGGCCGGCGCGTACCGGCAAAGCGGGAAAAAGTATGCGGAAAAGCCCGCTGCCGGCGGCGCCGGGCGCTTACCATAGCGTGACATCGCCGCCGCACGCGGCCGCCCATACACTTTTCATGGAACCATCGTGACCTATCTCGGCATCGATATCGGCACTTCCGAAGTCAAGGCCATCCTCACCGATGACGCGCAAACCATCCTCGCCAGCAGCGGCGTGGCCCTGCGCGTGTCGAGTCCCCATCCCGGCTGGTCGGAACAGCATCCCGAACACTGGTGGCAGGCCACGCTGGACGTGATCGCCGCCATCCGCAGCGCCCAGCCGCTGGCGTTTTCCGGCTTGCGCGGCATCGCCCTGTCGGGCCAGATGCATGGCGCCACCCTGCTCGACGAGCAGCAGCGCGTGCTGCGCCCGGCGATTCTGTGGAACGACACGCGCGCGTCCGCCGAATGCGCGGAACTGGAAGCGCTGGTGCCCGGGTCGCGCGCCATCACGGGCAACCAGGCCATGCCGGGCTTCACGGCGCCCAAGCTGCTGTGGCTGCAAAAGCACGAACCGGCGCTGTTCCGCGCCATCAGTAAAGTCTTGCTGCCCAAGGATTACGTGGCCCTGCGCCTGACGGGCGAGTATGTCTCCGACATGTCCGACGCTTCCGGCACCCTGTGGCTGGACGTGGCCAAACGCGACTGGTCCGAGCGCATGCTGGCCGCCACCGGCCTCTTGCGCGAACACATGCCGCGCCTGGTGGAAGGCAGCCAGGCGGCCGCGCAGGTGCGCCCGGCCCTGTGCCAGGAATGGGGCATCGCGCACACGGTGCTGCTGGCCGGCGGCGCGGGAGATAACGCGGCGGCGGCCGTGGGCCTGGGCGTGGTGGAGCCGGGCGCGGGCTTGCTGTCGCTGGGAACGTCCGGCGTGCTGTTCGCCGGCAGCGACGGTTTTGCACCGAATCCCGGCCAGGGCGTGCACGCGTTCTGCCATTGCCTGCCCGGGCGCTGGCACCAGATGAGCGTGATCCTCAGCGCCGCGTCGAGCCTCAGTTGGGTGGCGCGGCTGACGCAGTCGAACGACATCGGAGAATTGGTGAAACTGGCGGAAAACGTCGAGGCGCGCACGGCGCCCGTCTTCCTGCCGTATTTGAGCGGCGAGCGCACGCCGCACAACGACGCTGCGGCGCGCGGCGTGTTTTTCGGCCTGTCGACGGAGCACGGACGCGCGGAACTGGCCTACAGCGTGATGGAAGGCGTGGCCTTTGCCATGGCCGACGGCAATGCAGCCCTGCGCGGCGCCGGCACGCACCTGACAGAAGCGTCGTTCGTGGGCGGCGGTTCGCGCAGCCGCTTCTGGGCGCAGCTGTGCGCGAACGCCTCGGGCTTGCACGTGCTGCGCCACGACCACGGCGTGGCCGGCGGCACCCTGGGCGCGGCGCGCCTGGCGCAGATGGCGGTGACAGGCTTGCCGCCCGCGCAGGTGTGCACGCGCCCGCCCATGCAGGAAACGGTGGCGCCGCAGCCGTCCGGCGTGCTCGACGAACGGCTGGCGCGCTACCGGCGCTTGTATCCGCTGCTGCGCGAGGAGTTCGCGGGCGCTGCGGCCGGCGATGTGGCTGCTTAGTCAACTTTTCCTTGTAATTTGTTGTTTCTATGTTGAAAGTGTTTCTCTAGCGAAAGCACTGCTTGGTTTTTCACGGGGCGCGCCGCATGATTTCCTTGTTTGGTGGGAATTGGATAGATTTGGCGGCGCCTTTGTTGCCATCCTGTTCTTGCCGCCGGGAGAAACACATGCAACTCGCGAACCTGAAAATTTCCATCCGCCTGGGTCTGCTGGGCACCTTCTTCTTTCTTGCACTGGTGTTCGTTGGCGCGCGCGGCTGGAGCGCGCTCGACGCGGCCAGCGCGCGCAGCGCGGACGCCATGCAGCGCGCCGTGGCCCTGACGGAAGCCGTCGACGCGGCGCGCAGCGCGCAGGTGGAATTCAAGATCCAGGTGCAGGAATGGAAAAACATCCTGCTGCGCGGCGGCGATGCGGCAGCCTTCCAGCGCTACCGCGAAGCGTTCGTCGCCAGCGGCGCGCAGACGCGCAAGGAATTGAAAAGCCTGCAAGCCATGATGGGGGCGCTGAAGCTCGACACGGCGCCCGTGGAGCATGCATTGCAGGCGCACGGCGCGCTGGGCGTGAGCTACCTGGCGGCGCTGCAAAAGTATGATGGTGCGCGCGCCGACAGCGCCCACACGGTCGATGCCCTGGTCAAGGGCATGGATCGCGAACCGACGCGCCAGATCGACGCCATCGTCGCGGCCATCGGCAAGCAGTCGCACGGCCTGATGGCGCAGATGAAGGAGCAGGATGACGCGGCGCACCGCAGCGCCAGCATCGCCATGCTGGCCACGGTGCTGGTGACGCTCGTTGTCGGCAGCGTCACCGTGTGGTGGCTGATCCGCAGCATCACCGTGCCGCTGGGCGCGGCCGTCGGCATCGCCCAGCAAGTGGCGGCGGGAGACTTGCGCGCCGTGGTGGCCGACGGCAGCCGCGATGAAATCGGCGACCTGCTGCGGGCCCTGAAAGCCATGAGCGGCAACCTGGCCGCCATCGTGGGACGGGTGCGCACCGGCACGGACGCCATCGCCATGGCGTCGGGCGAGATCGCCAGCGGCAATATGGACCTGTCCTCGCGCACGGAAGAGCAAGCCAGCTCGCTGGAACAGACGGCCGCCTCGATGATCGAGCTGACGTCCACCGTGCGGCAGAATAACGACAACGCCGACCAGGCGCGCCAGCTGGCCGGCGGCGCATCCGACGTGGCGCAGCGCGGCGGCGCGGCCGTGGCGCAGGTGGTGCAGACCATGAGCCATATCAATGCCTCCTCCAAACGCATCGTCGACATCATCGCCGTCATCGACGGCATCGCCTTCCAGACGAATATCCTGGCCCTGAATGCGGCGGTGGAAGCGGCGCGCGCGGGCGAGCAGGGGCGCGGTTTCGCCGTCGTCGCCACCGAGGTGCGCAGCCTGGCGCACCGCTCGGCCGCAGCGGCCATGGAAATCAAGCAGCTGATCGGCGAATCCGTGCGCACGGTGGAAGAGGGCAGCGTGCTGGCCAGCCAGGCGGGGCGCACGATGGATGACGTGGTCAGCAGCGTGCAGCGCGTGAACGCCATCATCGGCGAGATCGCCGTGGCCAGCGTGGAGCAGCGCGACGGCATCGAGCAGATCAGCATCGCCATCAGCCAGATGGATGGCGTGACGCAGCAGAACGCGGCGCTGGTGGAGCAGGCCGCCGCCGCCGCGGATGCGCTGCAGCAGCAGGCGGCCAGCCTGGCCGACGCCGTCAGTATCTTCCAGCTGCACGGGACGCCCGGCGTGGCCGTACCGGCTGGCGCCGCGCAGGCCCGCAGGCTGTCGCTGGCCTGAGGCGGGCGTGCCCAGCGCCGCTTGATGCCAGTCAAGCGGCGCTTCATCAGGCAAAATTCTTGCCGAAATTCTTATACTATTTCCTTTCCGCATGGATCTGCGCCCGGCCGCATGGCGCGCGTTGCAAAGGAAAACCATGTCCCGTACTTTCCGCCTGCCGGGTGACGCATGACGGCGCTGCTGCTGGCGCTGTGCCTGACCCTGGCCGTGATGCTGAGCGTGCTGCTGGCTTGCCAGTGGCAGGCGGCGCGCATGTGGCGCATGCGCCATGCGACCGGCGCGGTGCTGCAGGCGGCCCAGGCGCAGCGCATGGCAGAGGCGCTGGCGCTGCTGCATGCGCTGCCGGCCGCCGTCATCGGCACCGACCACGATGGCATGGTGCAGTACCTGAATCCCCGCGCCAGCGCCATGGGCGGGCTGCTGGGCGACGATGGCCTGGGCCAGCCCGTGACCGGGCTGCTGCCGCTGTTCCACGACGGTACGCCTATCGACGCGGCGCGCCAGGTGCGCGACTGCGTGGCGCGCCAGGAAGTGCTGGAGGTGGCGCGCGGCGCCGTGCTGCTGCGTCCTCTCGACGGCAAGCGCATCGACGTGCAGTACAGCTGCGCGCCGCTGGCGCAGGGCGGCGCGGTGCTGCTGCTGCACGATGTGTCGGCCCGCCGGCGCGCCGAGCAGCAGCTGGAATTCATCGCCCACCACGACGGCTTGACGGGCTTGCCGAACCGCCTGCATTTCCAGATCCGCTTCGAGCACGGCATCGCCTATGCGCGCCGCCACCAGGCTTTGCTGGCCGTGCTGTTCGTCGACATCGACCGCTTCAAATCCATCAACGACAGCCTGGGGCACGACGTGGGCGACCAGGTGCTGACGGAGTTCGCGCGCCGGGTGCAGCAATGCGTGCGCAAGGTCGACACGGTGGCGCGCCAGGGCGGCGATGAATTCATCATCCTGCTGACGGAATTGCGCACGGCGCACGACGCCGAGCGGGTGGCCGAAAAGATCGTCGGCGCCATCGCCGCCCCCTTCGTCATCGGCGAATACAGCCTGTCGGTGGCGGCCAGCGTGGGCGTGGCCCTGTACCCGGACGACGACGACGACGTCAACGCGCTGATCGAAAAGGCCGACCTGGCCATGTATGCGGCCAAGCGCCATGCGCCGGGCACCTGTCTGCGCTACGCCGCGCGCATGCAGACGCAAACATACTCGCGCACCATCCTCGAGACGGCCCTGCGCCATGCACTCGAACGCAACGAATTCGCGCTGTACTACCAGCCGCGCATGGACCTGAAGACGCGCAGGATCACGGGCGTGAAGGCGCTGCTGCGCTGGAAGCACCCGGAACTGGGCCTGATGATGCCGCTCGACTTTTTACCGGTGCTGGAGGAAAGCGCCTTGATCCTGCCGGTGGGGGCGTGGGTGATGGCCACGGCGGTGCAACAGGCGCGCAGCTGGATCGCACAGGGGCAGATGCTGACGGTGTCCGTCAGCCTGTCGGCGCGCCAGTTCTACCAGCGCGATATCGCGCGCAATTTTGCCGCCGCACTGGAGGCGGCCGGCGTGCCGGGGCACTGCATCGAACTGGAAATCGCCGCCGGCATCCTGATCGACCGCAACCAGAACTGCGAACTGATACTGCGCCAGTTCCGCCAGCTGGGCATGGCCATTGCCATCAGCGATTTCGGCACGGGCGATGCGTCGCTCAATTACCTGAAACGCTTCCCCACGGATGCCGTGAAGATTGAAAAGTGCTTCGTCGACGACGTGGGCAAGCCGGGCGGCGACGGCGCCATGGTGCGCGCCATCGTGGCCATGGCGCGCACGCTGGGACTGCGCACCATCGCCGGCGGCGTGGAAAGCGGCGAGCAGCTGGAGCTGCTGGCCGAGATGGGCTGCGACGAGGCGTTTGGCTATTTTCTCGGCCGCGCCATGGGGCCTGAAGGCGTCGAGGCGCTGCTCAGGTGCGGCGCCCCGGCGTAGTTCACAGAATGGCCAGCGCGACGGCGGCCAGCACGGCCGCCACGCCGATCATGCGCGCCAGGCGCATGGCCTGGTGGGGGGCGTAGGGCAGCAGCCAGATCAGCAGCAAGCCGCAGCCCGTCAGGCTGCCGACCCAGTAGACGAGGCCGTAGCCGCCGCCGGCGATGTGCATGGCCCAGGCCAGGGCCGCCGCCAGCGCCAGCCAGCCGGTCCATTGCAAGCGGCGGCGCAGCGGGGCGGGCGGTTCGGCGCCGCGTCCGTGCAGATCGGCGTAGTGGCGGTCCATCGCCAGGCACAGTGCGGACAGGCCCGCATAGCACAGGGCGAAGACGAGGAAATTGGCTAGTAATTCCATCACGCGGCCTCCATCGTTGGCGCCGGTTTTACGGGTGCCGCCTTGGCCGTCTTCACGGGCAGCGGTTTCAATTTGAACGCCGCATACGCGAGGCCCAGGCCCAGCACCAGCACCACCAGGTCGAAAGCGGCCACCGCCACGGGGCCGCGCCCCAGGAACAGGGTCACGCCCAGGTGTGCATCGCTGGTGAACATGTTCAGCACGGGCAGGGACGCCAGCAGGAAGGCGCCGGCGGCCAGCTGCATGCGCCACATGGCGCGCGAGGGGCGCAGCTGGGCGATGATGGCGGCCAGGGCCCAGGCGCCGAAGAAGCAGGCGATTTCTTCTTTCGCCCGCTCTTCCATCGTCACCGACAGCAGGCGGTTGGCCCAGAAGTAGGCGCCGAAGGCGATCGGGATGCCCGCAATGGCGCCGATGTTGAGCGCTTCCACCAGGCGCAGGCCGAAGCTGGCGCGCTTGCCGGCGGCCAGCGCCTTGGCCTGCTTCTGGCGCGTCTTGACGGCCCACAGCAGGGCGCCCGTGGCGACCATGGCGCAGCCGGCCAGGCCGGAGAGGAAGAACAGGGCGCGCAGCAGCGGGCCGCCGAAATGCGCGATGTGCAGGCCATACATCACGCCGTGCGTGGCGGCCGCGCCGGGCAGCGCGTCGCCGTCGGTAGCCAGCAGCTTGCCGGAAACGCCATCGAATTCCATCGACGGCTGCTTCGACGACATGTCGCGTCCGGACGCGCGCGACAGCGTGATGGTGGCGTTGGTGTCGCCCGGGTGGTTGACGGAGATGCGTTCGACCTTGCCGCCCCAGTGCTGCTCCGCCTGGCGCACCAGGGGAGCGATCGGCGTCAGGGGCGCGGCCACGCCGGCCGGCTTGCTGTCGCCCGAACGGCCCGGGAAGGCTTCGGCGAAGAAGGCGTCCTTGTCACCCTTGTAGGCGGCCGTGGCGCCGGATGGCATGTACAGGAACATCAACGTGACCAGGCCCGTGTAGGTGATCATGATGTGGTAAGGCAGGGCCAGCACGGCCGTCACGTTATGCGCGTCGAGCCACGAGCGCTGGCCCTTTTTCGGCCGGAAGGTAAACAAATCCTTGAGGATGCGCTTGTGCGTGACGATGCCGCTGATGATGGAGACGAACATGAACATGGCGCAGAAACCCACGATCCAGCGGCCCCAGATGGCCGACATGTAGTGCAGGTCGAAATGCAGGCGGTAGAGGAATTCGCCGCCCCGCGTCTCGCGCGGCTTGGACAGCACCTCGCCCGTGGCCGGGTCGGCTTGCTCGCTATGGAAATTGCCGCGCCGTCCGCGTTTCTTTTCGCCTGGCTTCGAGGGTTTGCTCCAGCCCAGCTGCGTGGCCGGATTGCGCTCGCCGGGCAGGCTGATGAACCAGCGCGTGGCGCCCGTGGCCCGCTCTTGCATCGCTTGTTGCGCGACGGTGGCCGCTACTTCCGTCGTCACGTCGCTGGCGGCGGCGCCATGCAGTTCGGGCTGCATCCACAAGGTGATTTCATTGCGGTAGTAGCTGGCCGTGCCGGCGCAAAACACCAGCAGCAAGATCCAGCAGACGAGCAGGCCGGACCAGGTATGCAGCCATGCCATCGACTGGCGGAAACCTTCTTTCATGCGAGACTCCAGGAGAGTGCGTCCATCGACTGCAGGATGGCGGCGATGACGGCGGCGGGGATTGCGAGCCCGAGCCAGGCGCGCAGGGCGCTGCGCGTGGCAAAGACCCACATCACGGCGCAGGTGTAGATGGCAAACGACAGCAGGGTGGCCGTCATGACGGCTTCGGAACGGGCCATGGGCAGGCTCACCGACAGCAGCATGGTGACCAGCGCGGCCAGCACGTAGCCGCCGCCGATGGCCGCAACGCTGCGCGAGGCCACGCCGAGGCGGTAGACGGCGCCGGCGGAGAGCCGCAGGCGCGGCATTTTAAGGATGGCAGGCGCTTGCATGGTCAGTCGTGATCCTTGCTCGGTGGCAGGGCCGGGCCGGCCGGCAGCGGCGTCACGCCTTGCGGCTGCACCAGGCTCAGGGTGGTCACGAACATGGCCTTGTCATACGCTTGCGCGCCGCGCTGGCCGGGCGTCTTGTCCGTGTGCTGCACTTCCAGCACATACGTGCCCTTCCATGGCAGCGGGAAGCTGACCAGGCCTTGCGCATCGCTCCACGCTTCCTTGCCCCAGCCCGATTGCACCACGGCGTTGACCTTGGCTTGCGCCAGCGGCTTGCCCTGGTAGCTGACCTGGAACTGGCCGGGTTTGCCGGTCGGTACCAGGTCCAGGGTCAGCGCTTGTGTTTGCGCCTTGCCGTCGGCGACCAGGCGCGCGGCGGGAATCCACACGGTGCGCGTGGCCTTGCCATCCTTCTTCTCTTCCCACGACGGGTAGTTGTCTTCCTCGACGATGATGCTTTCGCCGGCGCCCACCTTGCCATTCAGGATGAACGCGCCGGCCGTCTTGCTTGCCTGCAGCGGCTGCGCGCCCTTGGCCGATACCCACGTCACGTTCCTGATGCTGAACTTGTCCAGCAGGCCGGGCGATGCTTCGCGCAGGTTGTCGCCGAATTCGCCGAAGTACACGCTGGCCGCCTTGCCGTCCTGCTGCAGCCAGATCTGGTGGGCGCTGGCGCTGCCGCAGGCGAAGGCCGCGCCCAGCAGGGCGGTGGCGAGGGCGCCGGGGGGCGCGATGGAAGTGATGTGCATGGTGTATCCCTTGTTTTGTTAGGAGCAACGTGGTGGTCGCAGCGGCGCATCGGTGCCGGGAAGTGGCGGCGCTACGCCGGCCGGCGAACGTATTCGTGCCATGGAACTTCCTTTTTTTCCTGATTGATAGGGGGAGGCTTGCTTGGCGGGGATGCCTGGCTGGCGCAGCGTGTCATCCAGCTGCGCATCAGCCAGCCGGCTGCGTGCAGACTCTGGTGAGAGTCTAAATGTGAATGAGAACTATTCTTATTATAGTGTGGGGTTGCGAGACATGCAAGAGTGCGATGTTGTAAACGAGAACGACCGCCCCATTGCTGGCGGCGGCCGTGCGGACGCGGGGGCGCGGGAGTTTTTACAGCTGGCCGCGCAGGGTCAGCATGGCGTTGCGCGGTTCGCCATAGAAGTTGGAACCATACGCGGCCCACACGCGCGTGTAGTATTTTTTGTCGAACAGGTTGTTCACCGTCAACGACAGCTCCAGCGTGGGGCTGAGGCGGTAGCCCGCCTGCAAGCCCACCGTGGTGACGGGGCCCTGCTCGAATTTCACGGGCCCGTTCAGGCGGTACATGCTGCTGACGCTGCGCAAGCCGCCGCCCACGCTGATCTTGTCGAGCGCGCCGGCCAGCCGATAGTTGGTCCACAGGTTGAAGTTGTGGCGAGGCGCGATGAAGGAATACAGTTGCGCTTTCTGGTCATCGCTGCCTTCGAGGGTGCGCGTGCTGGTGTAGGAATAGCCGCTCGTGATGTTCCAGCCCGGCAGGGGGCTGCCGCTCAGCTCGGCTTCCAGGCCCTGGCTGCGCATCTTGCCGGCGCCGATGGAAAACAGCGGGTTGGCCGGATCGGGCATGTCGCGGTTCTCGTCTTCCATGCGGAACAGGGCCGCATGCGCATTGACGTTCTTGTCGAACAGTTCCGCCTTCAAGCCCAGTTCGAATTGCTGGCCCGTGCGTGGTTTCAGGGGCTGGCCGGCAGCGTCCGTGGTGATCTGGGGCGAGAAGATGCGCGTGTAGCTGCCGTAGGCCGAGACCTGCTTGTCGAGCTCATAGACCATGCCCGCATACGGCGTGAACTTGGCCTTGATGGTGTTGCTGACGTCGGTGAACTGGTTGAAATACGTATTGCGGTTGACGGTATGGTTGTTCCGGTGCGTCAGGCGTCCGCCCAGGTTGACGGCCAGCCGGTCCGTCGCTTGCAGGCGGGTGCGCGCGTACAGGCCGAACTGTTTGGTGCGGTTGTCGTTGCCGTCAGTAAAAGTGTAGCTGGGCTGGGCGATATTGTTATCCGGGTGGAAGATATTGATGGGCGCAGTGTTGCCGCCGCCGTAGCGGAAATTCTTGTGCACCTGGCGGTAGTCGGCGCCCACGATCAGGTCGTGGCTGCGGCCGAACGCCTGGAACGGCGTCGCCAGCCAGGCATCGAGTCCCTGCGTCTTCCAGTGGCTGCGGTAGGTCCAGCTGATCAGGCAGCTGTCGCCCGTGACGGGGTCGGCCGAACAATCGGGCCAGCCGAAGTTGCGCGATGGCTCGTCCTGCTCGCGGTACAGGGCGGTCACCTTGAACTGGCCGCCGTTGTCCAGTTTGTGATCGAGTTCGGCAAAATATTCCGTGACCTTTTCCGTGATGTGGTTCCACGCCGGGTCGAGATAGGTGGAGCGGGGCACGTCGAGCAGGCGCCCGTCTTCATAGGCGGGCAGGCCGAAGGCGGGACGGCCTTTGTATTGCTGATATGTGACGCCGCCCGTCAGCACGGTGCCCGGCGCCACGTCGATGGCGACGGTGCCGTACAGCAGCGGTTTTTCCGCATACACATGGTCGACGAAGGAGCGCCGGTGTTCATACGCGGCCACCAGGCGGCCGCGCACCTTGCCGTCCGCGCTCAAGGGACCCGTGACGTCCGCTTCCGCATAGTAGCGGTCCCAGGAACCCGCGCTGAGCACGCCGCTGGCGGCGAAGGTGTCGCGCGCCCGCTTGCGCACCAGGTTGATGCTGCCGCCCGGGTCGCCCGCGCCCTGGAGCAGGCCGGCGGGGCCGCGCAGCACTTCCACTCGGTCATAGATGGCCAGGCCGAAGCCGGCCGACAGATCGTTGCCCGTGCTGGCCGGCGTCATCACGCCATCGACCTGTACCGAGTCCAGCGCATGGCCGCGCGAGTAAAAATTGCCGTGGTTGCCGCCCGTGCTGCTCGCTTCGACGGTGATGCCCGTCACGCCGCGCATGGCGTCGTCCAGGCTCAGTAAATTCTGGTCGTTCAATTGCTGGCGCGTCAGCACGGAGACGGACTGGGGAATCTCGCGCAGGCTTTGCCGGCCCTTGCCGATGCTCACCGCCTGCGCCGCATACGACTTCGTCAGCTCGGTATCGATGGTCGCGTCCTGGCGCGCGCTGACGGTGATTTCCGCCAGGGTCGCCACCTTGCCCGTGGCGGCGGGCGCCGGGCGGATGATGACGCTGTTGCCGTCGATGGCAGCCATCAGGCCGCTGCCGGCCAGCAGGCGCTCCAGACTGTCGGCCACGCTCAGGGTGCCGCTGACGGCGGGTGCCGTCTTGCCGGCCACCAAGTCGGGTGAAAACAGCAGTTGCAGATTGGCTTGCCGCGCCAGTTCATTCAGGGCTTGCCCCAGCGGCTGGGCGGCGATGGCCAGTTTGACGGGCAACAAGGTTTGCGCCTGTGCCAGGGGGATGTTGCCCAGGGCCAGCATGGCGGCCAGGGCGAGGGGGGTAACTTGAAAACGGAAATGTCGCATCGGATATCTTTATCGAGAGTGGAAAAGTGTAGCGCCGGAAACCTGCCTGGATTACAAAGCCGGCGTGTAGCGCACGGTCAGGATGATGTTGCGCGGTTCGCCGAAGTAATTGCCGCGGCGCAATTCGCCCGTGGCGGCCCAATAGGCCTTGTCCGTCACATTGGCGATGCTGAGATTGGCGCTCCAGTTGCGGTTGAACACGTACGAAGCGCGCGCATCCCACACCGCGCGTCCGCCGTTGCGGAAACTCACGTCAGGATTGTCATCGGCCCGATAGACATAGCCGCTTTGCGCCGAGACGCCGCCGCCCACCGTCCAGTGGTTCCACGCGCCGGGCAGGCGGTAGCTGGTCGACACGCGCAGCATGTGCTTGGGCGTGACGGTGGGCGGCGTCTCGTCGCCTTCGCCGCGCGCGATGTTGTAGGTATAGCCGGACGACAGCTGCCAGCCCGGCAGCACTTCGCCGCTGGCGTCCGCATCGATGCCCGTGCTGCGGATGGGGCGGCCATTGCGGTAGCAGCTGCCCGTCACGTCCCACTTCAGGCAATCGTCATTGCTGGCCTCGTCGTACACGGCCGTGTCGCGCTTGTTGATGCGAAAGGCGGCCAGTGCCACGTTCAGGCGACCGTCGTACAGCTCGCCCTTCACGCCCGCCTCATAGGTGTCGCCGACGACGGGTTTCAACGGTTGTCCGCCCAGCGTGTAGTACAGGCTCTGCGGCTGGAAGATGCTCGCGTAGCTGCCGTACACGGACCATTGCTTGCCCAGGTCGTGCACCAGGCCCGCGTACGGCGTGAATTCGCGGCTTTCCTTGTAGCGGCTGACGGGATCGGTGGCCAGCTTGCCCGTGGTCTGCTTGTCGAACCAGCTCAGGCGGCCGCCCAGCAGCAGATGCAGGTCCGGGCGCAGTTCCCAGCGCGTGCTGGCGTAGGCGCCGTAATGCTGCTCGTTCAGGTGCGGCAGCGAGTCCCAGGCCGGATGCGCGGGCTGCGCGAGCAGCGTATTGTTCGGATGAAAGACGTCGAAGGGCAGGCCGGGCGAGGTCGAGGCCGCGTGATCGTCGGTGAGGGCGCGCGAGGCGTTCATGCCCAGCAGCACTTCATGCCTGCCGCCCCAGGCCTGGAAAGTGCCGCCCACGTTGGCGTCCAGGCCCGTGGTGACGATATCCTGCTTGCGGTAGTTGACCGTGTACAGGCGCGCTCCCTGCTGCGTGGCGGGGTCGACGCTGCCGCGCACGATGGCCGCCTGCTGGTCGAAGGCCCCATAGGTGCGGTTGATGGCAACTTTGGCCTTCCAGCCGGTGCCAAAGCGGTGTTCGAGGTCGGCGAACAGCTCGCTGATGGTGGCGTCGTGGCGGTTCCAGTCCTGCGCCAGCGAGGTCGAGCGGCGGAGCGGCAAGGTGGCGCCGTCGCTGTAGCGGGGCAGGCCGAACAGCCAGTAGCCGTCCGTCACCGTGTGCTGGCGGCGCGCGCCGGCGCGCACGGTGGTGGCGGCGTCGAGGTCGGCCTCGACGATGCCGTAGAACAATGGCATGCGGCTGTGCGCCGCGTCATAGAAGTAATCGCGCTCTTCATAGGCCACCAGCGCGCGGCCGCGCACGGTGCCGGCCGCGTTCAGCGGCGTGCCCGCATCGAGCTCCACGCGGCGCTGCTGCCAGCTGCCCACGGTGGCCGTCAGATCCGCGTGCGCTTCGGCGCGCGGGCGCTTGCGCACCAGGTTGGCGACGCCGCCCGGCGTGCCGGCGCCGACGATCAGGCCGGCCGAACCGCGCAGGATTTCCACGCGGTCATACACGGCCATGTCGGGAATCAGCCAGCCCGTGGCATTGTCGGAAATGCCGGGCATGCCATCGATCAGGTAAGACAGGGCGTTGCCGCGCGACAGGAATTCATGCGAGCCGAAGCTGCGGTTCATGCGCGTCAGGCCCGTGCTTTGCTCCAGCACCTGGTCCAGGGTGAACAGGTTCTTGTCATCCATCTGCTGGCGCGTGACGACGGACACGGATTGCGGCGTCTCGCGCAGCGAGCGCTCGGCGCCCGCCAGGGTCACGGCGCGCGTCGTGTAGGCGCCCGTGCCTTCGCTGGTGGCCGTGCGCTCGCCATTGGCCGTCACGGTGATTTCCGACAGGGTCGCCGTCTCGCCCGTGGCCTTGGGCAACGCCTTGATGATGACGGCGCTGCCGTCGATGGACGCTTGCAGGCCGCTGCCAGCCAGCAGGCGCTCCAGGCCATCGCGCACGCTGAGCGTGCCGCTGAAAGCGGGCGCCGTCTTGCCGGCCACCAAGTCGGGTGAAAACAGCAGTTGCAGATTGGCTTGCCGCGCCAGCTCATTCAGGGCTTGCCCCAGCGGCTGGGCGGCGATGGACAGTTTGACGGGCGACAAGGTTTGCGCCTGTGCGGCGCTGAGCGTGCCCAGGGCCAGCATGGCGGCCAGGGCGAAGGGGGCGGGTTGCAGATTGAAGCGGGGGGACCACATGTTGCATTTCTCCAGGTTAATTTATTTTCGATTAACCTGGTAGACGCGGCAGCGGGAAAAATCCTCACCTGCGAATGCGAATTATTTTCATTTATTTTTTTGGATGTGCATGGCCGGTGCCTGCGCAGGCATTTTTGCCGCCATGCGGATCTCGCTGACGGTGCCGCTGCGCACGAGCTGCACGGGCAGCAGCTGGGGCAGGGCGGCGGCGAAGCGGTCGAGCTGGGCCAGGCTGAAGCTGCCGCCGATGCGCAGCCGCGCCACGGCGGGATCGCGCACGGCCAGGCCCGTGTCGCCATAGCGCTCGAATTCGGCCAGCGCCGCGCCCAGCGGCACGTTGTCGAAGGTGATCCTGCCGTCGCGCCATGGCGCCACGCTGCCGGGGGCCAGGCTGGCGACGGCGGACAGGCGGCCGCCGGCATCGGCCGTCACGCCCTGGCCGGCCGTCAGGTCGACTTGCTCTTGCCGCGCGCCCGCCACGCGCACATGGCCATGCTGCACGGCCACGCGCAGCTGGCCGTCGTGTTCGAGCGTGTTGCGCACGGCAAACTGCGTGCCCACCACCGTCACCGTCAAGGGGCCGCTGAGCACGTTGAACGGCTGCCCCTGCTTCGATTGCACCTGGAACAGCGCTTCGCCGTGCGCCAGGCGCACTTCGCGCCGCTGGCGGTACACGGTGACGTGCAGCTGCGTGGCCGTGTCGAGCTGCAGCTTGCTGCCGTCGGGCAGGGCGACGGCCAGGCGCTGGCCCCGCGCGGTGGCGTACGACTGGCTGAACACGGCTTGCTGCTGCCACCACTGGTAGCCGCCCGCGCCCACGCCGAGCAGCAGCATGGCGGCGGCCGCATACGGCAAGGCGCGCAGCCAGTGCCGGCGGGGAGCGGAAGCCGGCGGGCCTTGGGGCACTTGCCAGCGCGCGGCGACGTGGGCGGGAATCTTGCGCGCCGCGCGGTGCGTATCTTTTAGCTGCGCATACTCCTGGGCGTGACGCGCATCGGCCCCCAGCCAGGCGGCAAACTCGGCCTGTTGTTGCGCATCAAGGTTGCCGCGCCGGCTGAACCAGGTGGCGGCCGCCAGCGCCAGCGGGTCCTGCGTGGCGGCAAAGTCGGCGTACTCGCGCAAGTCCGCCTGCTCCTGGGCGGAGGGGCCGAAATCATGGCGGGGCGGGTGGGCGGTCATGGGCGCCATTATGTGGCTTCCCGCAAAGAATGCAACTGCGCCCGGCAACTGAGCATGCCGCGCGCGATATGTTTTTCCACCATGCTCACGGAAATGCCCATGCGCGCGGCGATTTGCGCGTGCGGCAATTCCTCGAAGACGTGCAGCACGAAGGCGTCGCGGCAGCGGGGCGGCAGGGCGTCGATGGCGGCCACGCAGGCTTGCCAGTCCTGGCTGCTTTCCAGCGCCTGTTCCGGCTGCAAATGGCGCGGTGCGGCCGGATGCGCGGCCTCCGGCAGGGCGTCGAGTGCCTCGTGCTGGCGCAGGGCGGCGCGGCGGTGCTGGTCGATCAGCAGGTTGCGCGCCGTGTGGTACAGCAGCGCGCGCGGTTCGCGCACGGCCGTTTCGTCCAGCACGCGCGCATAGCTTTCCTGCACCAGGTCGGCAGCGGCCTCGCGGTTGCGCAAGTTGCGCCAGCAAAAGTTCAACAGTTCTTGGTAATAGCGTGCAACCACGGCGTCCGATGTCTGAGTCCGCAGCCAGGAATGCCGCATATGAGAATGATTCTCATTATACGGTATGCCGGGATGCGGCGTTAAGCGGCTTGCCGCACCGTGGCAGGCGTACAACGCTTTGCCCCGCGGCCCGCATCGGTTAGCATGGGAAGTTAATAGGGAGACAACATGGCTATTCAAGTTATCAATACGGCGCCGATGGCCGGCCAGCGGCCCGGCACTTCGGGATTGCGCAAGAAGGTGGCGGTCTTCAGCGCCCCGCAATACCTGGAAAACTTCGTGCAAAGCGTGTTCGACACGCTGGGCGACTGCCGCGGCCAGACCCTGGTGCTGGGCGGCGACGGGCGTTACTACAACCGCGCGGCCATCCAGACGGTGCTGCGCATGGCGGCCGCGCACGGCTACGCGCGCGTGCTGCTGGGGCAGGGCGGAATTTTGTCGACGCCGGCCGTCAGCTGCGTGATCCGCAAGCATGGCGCCAGCGGCGGCATCATCCTGTCGGCCAGCCATAATCCGGGCGGCCCCGATGGCGATTTCGGCATCAAGTACAACATCGCGAATGGCGGCCCGGCGCCCGAGAAGGTCACGGAAGCCATGTTTGCGCGCACGCAAACGATCCGCGAATACCGCATCAGCGACGCGGCCGACATCGACCTCGACGCCTTGGGCACCGTGCGCATCGAGCAGATGACGGTCGAGGTGATCGACCCGGTGCTTGACTACGCTGAACTGATGCAGCAGCTGTTCGACTTCGACGCCATCCGCGCCCTGTTCGCGGGCGGCCTGCGCATCTGCTTTGACGGCATGCACGCCGTTTCCGGCCCGTATGCGACGGCCATCCTGGAAGGCATGCTGGGCGCGCCGAAGGGCAGCGTCATCAACGGCATGCCCCTGGAAGACTTCGGCGGCGGCCATCCCGACCCGAATCCCGTCAATGCGCGGGAATTGATCGCCATCATGGCAGCCGGAGATGGTGACAATGAGGCCCCCGATTTTGGCGCCGCCTCGGACGGCGACGGCGACCGCAACATGATCGTCGGCCGGCGCTTCGACGTCACGCCCTCGGACAGCCTGGCCATCCTGGCCGCCAACGCCAGCGTGGCGCCCGGCTACCGCGCCGGCTTGAAGGGCATCGCCCGCTCCATGCCGACGTCGGGCGCGGCCGACCGGGTCGCTGGCGCGCTGGGCATCCCCTGCCACGAGACGCCGACGGGCTGGAAGTTCTTCGGCACCTTGCTCGACGCCGGCATGGCCACCCTGTGCGGCGAAGAAAGCTACGGCACGGGCTCGAACCACGTGCGCGAAAAGGATGGCGTATGGGCCGTCTTGTTCTGGCTCAACCTGCTGGCGGAGAAAAAACAATCGGTGGAAGAGATCGTGCGCGCCCACTGGGCCACTTACGGCCGCAACTACTACTCGCGCCACGACTATGAAGACATCGACAACGCCTGCGCGGCGCAGTTGATGGAAGCCGTGCGCGGCCGGCTGGCCGCCTTGCCGGGCCAGGTGTTCGATGGCTACACGGTGGCGCTGGCCGACGATTTCAGCTACACGGATCCCGTCGACGGTTCCGTGGCGACGCAGCAGGGCATCCGCATCATCATGACGGACGGCGCGCGCATCGTGCTGCGCCTGTCCGGCACGGGCACCGAGGGCGCCACCCTGCGCCTGTACCTGGAGCGCTACGAGGCCGATCCCGCGCAGCACAGCATCCCGACCCAGCAGGCGCTGGCGGGACTGATCGCCGTGGCGGAAAAAGTGGCGCAGATACGCGCGCGCACGGGGCGCGAGGCGCCGAGCGTGACGACGTAAAAAAAGGGCGCCCTAGGGCGCCCTTCTGCATTGCGTTACATCAAACCGTCATCACGCTTTCGCCGGGATGACCGCCTGGCGGTAATTGTCGACCATCTTGTAGCGCTTCGCATACAGGCCGAAGGCCAGCATGGCCACCGCGGCAAAGGCGGCGAAGAAGAACATCTGGAAGGCTGTCACGCTGATGCCGCTCTCGGCGATCTTGCCGATCACGCCTTCGTTCATGACGCTGCGGTTGACGATCAGCACCCACAGGTTGCCCACCGTGGTCGACAGATTCCAGAAGCTCATGATGGCGCCCTTCATCGAGACGGGCGCCTGGCTGTAGGCAAACTCCAGGCCCGTGGCCGAGACCAGCACTTCGCCGAACGTCAGCAGGGCATACGGCAGGATCTGCCACATGATGGAGACGGCATTGCCGCTGTCGAGGGCCAGCTGCAGCAAGCCGATGACGATCCACGCCAGCGAAGAAAAGCCGATGCCGGCCGTCATGCGGCGCAGCGCCGTCGCTTCCAGGCCGAAGCGGTTCAGCATCGGGTACAGCACCAGATTGTTGAACGGGATCAAGAGCATCACCAGCATCGGGTTCAGCGCCTGCATCTGCGCCGGCAGGAACCAGCTCGGTTTTTCCATGGTGTTCGCCTGCACGATCCACGTCGAAGCCTTCTGGTCGAACAGCGAGAAGAACGGCGTGACGAGGGCGAAGATGACGAGGATGCGCAGCACGGCGCGTACGCCTTCGACGGCTTCGTCCGGGTGGATGCCGCGCGCGCGTTCCAGCTGCATGGCCGTGCCGATGCTGCCGAAGGCCAGCAGCAGGACCAGCGCCGTACACGCGGAAATCACGAAGCCCCATTCGGGAATGCTGTAGAACGCGTACAGGGCACCGATCACGCCCACGTAGGCCACGTACAGGCCGGGACGCGAACCGCCGTCGACGCGGGCCAGCAGGGCCGTGCGGGCCACGCGGGTGAACGAATCGGGATTCGGCGGCGCCGGCGGCACGTGCACGTATTTTTTCGCGCCCATCCAGAAGACGATGGTGGCGGCCAGCATCATCAGGCCGGGAATGCCGAAGGCGATCGACGGGCCGTAGTCGCGCAGGAACATCGGCATCAGCAGCGAGGCGAAGAAGGAGCCGAAGTTGATGATCCAGTAAAACAGGTCGAAGACCAGCTTGGCCTTGTGCTTGTTGGTCTGGTCGAACTGGTCGCCGACGAACGAGGCGACCAGGGGCTTGATGCCGCCGGAACCGAAGGCGATCAGGAACAGGCCGAAATAGAAGCCGTTGACGCTGTTTTCAAACAGGGCCAGGCAGGCATGGCCCGCGCAATACACAAGGCTGAGCCAGAAGATGGTGTTGTACTTGCCGAAGAAGCGGTCGGCCAGCCAGCCGCCCAGCAGCGGGAAGAAATACACGCCGATGACGAAGGTGTGGAACACGTGCTTGGCTTCGCCCGTGCGCTGGTCGATCGGGATCATCAGCAGCAGGGTGCTGATGAGGAATGGCGTCAGGATGTTGCGCATGCCATAAAAGCTGAAGCGTTCGCAGCCTTCGTTGGCGATGATGTACGGTATTTGCCGCGGCATTTTGCCCGTGGCGGTTTGTGTCTCGGCCGATGACATTGGCTCTCCCCCAAGTTTTTTTTGTAAGCCGCGATGCTAAGGCCTGCCGCGTTTGCTTGCAACAGAAAAAACGGCCTGTCCGCTATTTCGCAGGGATTTGTAAGGTATTGATTTTCATAAAGACATTACTTTCGGCACTTGCGCTTGCACTTGCACTTGCACTGGCACTGGCACTGGCACTGGCACGAGCGGGGCGGGGCAGCAACAGCTGCATTTGCAGCATGCCATCCGCTGCGGGGCTGTCCGCCAGGGTAAATCCGCAGCCCAGGTACAGGCTCAATGCCGCGTGGTTGTCCTGCGCCACGGCCAGGCGCACGCGGCCCAGCTCGGGAATGGCGCAGGCATGGTCGATGGCGGCCTGCACCAGTTGCCGTCCCGCGCCATGCCCGCGTGCCTGCGGCGCCACGTACACGCCCCACAGGCTGGCCTTGTCATGCACGACGGCGATCGCTTCGCGGCGCAGGCCGGCCATGGCGATCAATTGTTCCTCGTGGAAGGCGCCAAATATTATTTGGTGTGAAGAGGCGCGCAAGCGCTGGGCGATCTGCGCCAGCGGCAAGCCGCTTTCCGCCGCGTACGTCGTGCAGAAGGCGGCGGGCAGTTCGGCGATGCCGGCCAGGCGCAGCGCGCGGTAGGCGGGCGCGTCGTCTGGCGCGAGGGGGCGGATGGTGATGGCGGGCATGTGGGCGAGTATCGGGCTTTGATGCCAGAAAGTAAACCTTGCCGTCCAGCGCCGCCATCCTTAAGATCTGCCGCATGAAACCTGTACCGAGCCCTTCCCCTGATATCTCCGCTGGCGCGGCTCTGACGCCGGCGCGCGAGCGCGCGATGCTGTGGCTACTTGCGCTGACGCAATTTACCGTCATCATGGATTTCATGGTGATGATGCCGCTGGCGCCCCAGCTGATGCAGGCCTTCCACATCGGCCCGGCTGCCGTCTCGGGCGCCGTCTCGGCCTACGCCTGGTGCGCGGGACTGTCCGGCTTGCTGGCGGCCACGTATATCGACCGCTTCGACCGCAAAAAATTGCTGTTGACCATGTTTTGCCTGTTCACCGTGTCGAACCTCGCTTGCGCGCTGGCGCCGAACTTCCATGTGCTGCTGTGGTCGCGCGCGTTTGCCGGGCTGACGGGCGGCGTGCTGGGCGCCATCGTCATGGCCATCATCGGCGACGTGATTCCCGCCGAGCGGCGCGGCGCGGCCACGGGCGTCGTCATGACCTCGTTTGCCATGGCGGCCGTGGGCGGCGTGCCCATCGGCGTGGTGCTGGCCGCGCACTTTGGCTGGGCTTCGCCGTTTTTCCTGCTGGTCGCGCTGTCGCTGCTGGTCTGGCTGGGCGCGGCGCGCGTGCTGCCATCGCTGACGGCGCACATGGGCGCCGCTGCCACGCCGCTGCGCCAGGTGCTGCCGAACCTGCTGGCGCTGTTCCGGGACCGGCGCCACCTGCAAGCGTTTTCCTTGTCCATTGTCAATATGACGGCCGGCATGCTGGTGATTCCCTTCATTTCGCCCGTATTGGTCGGCAATATGGGGCTGGCGCCGGCCGACGTCACCTGGGTCTACCTGGCGGGCGGCTGCGCCACGATCTTCACGGCGCGCCTGATCGGCCGCTGGGCGGACCGGGCCGGCAAGCAGCAGGTGTACCGCTGGGTGTCCTTGCTGTCGATCGCGCCGCTGCTGTTCATGACGCACTTGCCCCAGCTGCCGCTGCTGGCGCTGATGCTGGCGTTTCCCTTCTTTATGGCCCTCGTCTCGGGCCGCATGGTACCGCTGCAGGCGCTGCTGACGACGATACCGGAACCGCACAAGCGGGGCGCGTTTCTCAGCGCCAATTCAGCCCTGCAAAGTTTTGGCAGCGGCCTGGGCGCCTGGCTGGGCGGCCTGACACTGCAGTCGGATGCGGCCGGCCACATCAGCGGCTATGGCATCAATGGCTGGCTGGCGGCGGGCTTGTCGCTGTGGACGGTGTGGTGGGTGGCGCGCGTGCGCGGCGCGGCGCCGCAGGGGGCCGCGCGTAGGTAGTTATTGGGTGGCGATGCGCTGCATGGGCGCATTGTCCTTGCGCCATTGCTCCAGGCTGATCAGCTCACCGCTGACGACGTCGTCGACGAGGATGCGCTTGCCATCCTGGGAAACGACGAAACTTTCCCAGCGGTGCGCCGCATCCGGCGTGTTTTCCACGAAGTTCAGGTCATAGTAGGGCTTGCCATCGATGAGGCGCGCATCGGGCGACGTTTCCATCACGGCGCCGTGGGCGCGGCCGCCGGACGCCTTTTCGATATGCGCCGACCAGGCCTTGATCTCCGGCAATGCCATCAGCGCATCGACGGCGCGCGCGCTCTGCTCCGGCGCCGGGCTGCTGGCGGCCGGGGTATTGGTGCCGTGCGGTGCGGCCTGCTGGTGCAGGTAGAAAGCGCCGAGCCCGGCGGCCAGCAAGCCGGCCAGGATGCCGGCGATGATGGTGGTTTTGGAAGAGGAGGCGCGTGGCTGCATGATGGTGGCGTGAGAAAGAGGGACGATGGCGGCCATGCTAAAGCAAAACGTGCAGGCGGGCAATCGTTGAAATTTCTAAAAAGCAAGACGAAAAAAAGCCACCTTCCGTGGAAGATGGCTCTCGGGGCTCTCGGGGCTGCCGGGCAGGCGCTGGCAGCTTTTGGTCTGCCAGTCCAGTCCCGGCGTATGCGGCCGGTTGCGCCGTCGCCTGCGCGACCGGCCGCCGGACATTACATCATGCCGTCCATGCCGCCCATGCCGCCCATACCACCCATGCCGCCGCCCATGCCGCCGCCTGCCTTGTCGTCAGCGATTTCGCAGACCATGCAGTCGGTCGTCAGCATCAGCGAAGCGATCGAAGCGGCGTTTTGCAGTGCCGAACGGGTCACTTTGGCTGGGTCCAGGACGCCCATTTCAACCATGTCGCCATACGTGCCGTTGGCAGCGTTGTAGCCGTAGTTGCCCGAGCCAGCCAGTACGGCTGCCACGACGACCGAAGCTTCTTCGCCGGCGTTTTGCACGATCATGCGCAGTGGCTCTTCCATTGCGCGCAGGACGATCTTGATACCAGCGTCTTGATCAGGATTGTCGCCCTTGACCGTGATGTTGGCGCGTGCGCGCAGCAGGGCTACGCCGCCGCCTGGCACGATGCCTTCTTCCACGGCAGCGCGGGTTGCGTGCAGTGCATCTTCAACGCGGGCTTTTTTCTCTTTCATTTCGACTTCGGTGGCTGCGCCAACCTTGATCACGGCAACGCCGCCAGCCAGTTTGGCGACGCGCTCTTGCAGTTTTTCACGGTCGTAGTCCGAGGTCGCTTCTTCGATCTGTACGCGCACTTGTTTCACGCGTGCTTCGATCGAGGCAGCTTCGCCGGCGCCATCGATAACGATGGTGTTTTCCTTGCCCACTTCGATGCGTTTCGCCTGGCCCAGTTCGGCCAGGGTCACTTTTTCCAGGGTCAGGCCGACTTCTTCAGCGATGACCTGGCCGCCCGTCAGGACAGCGATGTCTTCCAGCATGGCTTTGCGGCGGTCGCCGAAGCCAGGTGCTTTCACTGCGCAGGTTTTCAGGATGCCGCGGATGTTGTTCACAACCAGGGTAGCCAGCGCTTCGCCTTCGATGTCTTCTGCGATGATCAGCAGTGGACGGCCAGCCTTGGCGACTTGTTCCAGTACCGGCAGCAGGTCACGGATGTTCGAGATTTTCTTGTCGCACAGCAGGACGAATGGGCTGTCCAGGACGGCAACTTGCTTCTCTGGGTTGTTGATGAAGTATGGCGACAGGTAGCCGCGGTCGAACTGCATGCCTTCAACGATGTCCAGCTCGTCGTTCAGCGACTTGCCGTCTTCTACGGTGATGACGCCTTCTTTGCCGACTTTTTCCATCGCTTCAGCGATACGCTCGCCGATCGAGTAGTCCGAGTTCGCCGAGATCGCGCCAACCTGGGCGATTTCCTTGGTCGTGGTGCAAGGACGGGCGATTTTCGCCAGTTCTTCGACGGTCGCTGCAACAGCTTTGTCGATACCGCGCTTCAGGTCCATCGGGTTCATGCCGGCGGCAACGAACTTCATGCCTTCGCGCACGATGGCTTGTGCCAGCACGGTGGCGGTGGTGGTGCCGTCGCCGGCGTTGTCGCTGGTGCGGGAAGCCACTTCCTTGACCATTTGCGCGCCCATGTTCATGAGCTTGTCTTTGAGTTCAACTTCTTTCGCTACCGAAACACCATCCTTGGTGACGGTAGGGGCGCCGAACGAGCGCTCCAGGACCACGTTGCGGCCTTTCGGGCCCAGCGTTACTTTGACTGCGTTGGCGAGGATGTTGACGCCTTCGACCATCTTGGCGCGCGCTGCGTCGCCGAATACTACTTCTTTAGCTGCCATGTTCAATTCTCCTGAGTTTCGGGATGTATCTGTCTACAACGTGGAAACAATTACTTGACGACGATCGCCATGATGTCTTCTTCGCGCATGACCAGCAGCTCATCGCCGTCAACTTTGACGGTTTGGCCGGCGTACTTGCCGAACAGGACGCGGTCGCCCACTTTGACATCCAGAGGACGGACTTTGCCGTCGTCGAGAATCTTGCCATTGCCTACGGCAAGGACTTCGCCTTGATCCGGTTTTTCAGCAGCTGCATCAGGAATGATGAGGCCGGACGCAGTCTTGGTTTCCTGGTCGAGGCGTTTGACGATGACGCGATCGTTCAATGGGCGCAGATTCATACAAAACTCCTTAAAGTTCAATGGATAGGTGTTGCTAAATGAATACATGCCTGGCACAGCGCCAGGCGTGCTTTCAGTGACCGCCGTTGAAAGCAGCCCGCAACGGTCAAGCAAACCCCATGGCATCGGGTGCATGCCGGCGCTGGGCAGTGGTGGCATCGCGGCGTCGCCCGCCGCGTAGCGTTCCCTGCTGTTGCCCGGCAGACACCATCATGTCTTGAGGATTGCTACGAAAGAGTTTGTTAGCACTCTCTACTAACGAGTGCTAATTATAGGGACGGTAGGGGGCTTATTCAAGGGCTTATTCTCCGGGAAGATATGCATAGACGTTCTGTGCAGCCTGCATTTACGCAGGGTTTGCGCAAACGCAAGCCTCGTTCCCGGGCGTCAGCAACAGGCGCGACTCTAGCATGCCCTTCAGGCGAACGGCGTTCCTGTACGCACGGGAAACAGAGTTTTGCTATGGACTTTGATAAGATGATTGCAATTGCATATCAATATCGCCACACATCACCACTTGCACGAGAAAGCACACCATGCCATTCCCCCTTTCCCATCCCGCCCTGCGCCTGCTGGGTGCCGCCCTCGTCGGCCTCGCCTGCCTGGGCAATGCCGCCGCGCAAACTCCCACCATTCTCGACGAGATCACCGTGGCGACCCTGACGCCGCTGGAAAAGGAAATGCTGCTCAACGAGCTGTTCAACGATCTGAACAAGGACGACGACGACCAGGAAGCGCATGTGTGGGACAACGGCGGCGACAGCGGCGTGCTGGTGAAGGTCACGTATAACTTCAGCAACTCCGGCATGACGGAACACAGCCTGAAGGCGCACATCTGCCGCGACCTGAAATTCGTCGTCACGGCGGGCGACAAGTCGCAGGACCTGAGCCGCCGCACCTGCTCGCAGAACAGCGGCCGTTGGGATGTGCAGGGCAAGGACCCCGCGCCCGTCGTGTATCCGCCCTTCCTGTCCGACGTGACCATCGCCAGGCTGAATGCGAAGGAACAGAAATCCTTGCTGACGGCCGCCGTGCGCACCCTGAAAGATGAAGAGGATGGCAAGAGCCGTGAATGGAGCAACAAGGGACTGGGCAATGCCGTGCCCTTGCGCGTCACTTTGACGCCCTCGCGGACGGACGCCAAACCTGGCAGCTACCACCGTACTTGCCGCGACTTGACGATGGTGCTTGATGGCAAGAGCGGCAAGCAGGAATTGACGCGCCGCTCGTGCGAAAACCGCTATGGTGGTCTCGATATCGAACCCGATTACGTCGACGAGTAAAACGCTGCCATCGCGGCGCCGGCGGATGCGTGCAGATGGCGAAACGCGCCGGAAAAAGCGTGTATTTCACGGCAACTGACCTGCATTGATGTAAATATGTGTGACAGCGGCGTGATTCGATTGACGCCCATGGAGCGTCCGCCCTATAGTGGCGGGATGATTTCCGAATTCAACGAATTATCCGACAAAATAGGCCTGCTGGCCGAAATGACCCATGCGCTGCGCCGTGAAAACGCGCAATTGCGCAAGGACAATGCCGCGCTGGCCGCCGAGAACGCCCTGTATGTGCAACGCATGCGCGAGGCGCAGGAGCGGGTGGAAGCGTTGCTGGAAAAAATTCCCGAACTGGTGCAAGCTGGCCTGGAGCAAGCCGCTTCGGAGGCGGGCGCCTATATTGCCGAGAACGAGAAGGAAGCGTAATGCCGCGTGTCGATGTCAATATCATGGGCCAGTCCTACAGCATGGTGTGCCGCGACGGCGAAGAGCGCGCGTTGCGCGAAGCGGCGATTTATCTCGATAGCAAAATGAAAGCCATCCGCGACGCGGGCAAGGTCAAGGGCAATGACCGCATCGCCGTGCTGGCCGCCTTGGGCGTGGCCGCGGAATTCCTTTCCGTGAAGTCGCCGCAAGGTCCGCTGTCGGAACTGACGATCCTGGAAGTGAAGCAAAAGATCTCGGCCATGCACACGGTACTGGACAGCGCACTGACGCCCCAGGAAAACCTTTTTTAAGCGGACACGGTACGATTTGTCTTTGCGATGCGCGATCAAAGGAGTAAACTTGGGTCTACCCTGCGGTGTTCGCGATTGCCATATATTCCTTGAACCATTTATGCGCATCGGTTGCGAATTTTGTTTGATGGGAGTGAGCGTCGCTCGTTCGACGAACCCGAAATTGAACTAACGTGACCACCTTGAACCGTTTGGTTCGGGATGCCGGCATAGCGGCACAGGCGGGGCCCAATTTGCATTGCATTTGTAAGATTTGTAAGTACAACTGAAAACGGTTGCCGCATCCTGCGCAACCGTTTTTTTACGTCTGGCGCTTTCACACGGAGTCTGCATGAAACAATACTGGCTGATGAAATCCGAACCCGATGAAGTGAGCATCGACGACCTGATGGCGGCGCCCCGGCACACCATGCCGTGGTTCGGCGTGCGCAACTACCAGGCGCGCAATTTCATGCGCGATGGCATGCAGCCGGGCGATGGCGTGCTGTTTTATCACTCCAGCTGCCCGCAGCCGGGCGTGGCGGGCGTGGCCGAAGTGGCCAGCGGCGCATATCCCGATCACAGCCAGTTTGAAGAAGGCGGCAAGTATTTCGATGCCAAGGCCACCCCTGAGCAGCCGCGCTGGATCAGCGTCGACGTGCGCGGCGTGAAGAAGACGGCGCTGCTGCCCCTGTCCGAGATGCGCCAGATGCCGGAGCTGGAAGACATGCTGCTGCTCAAGAAGGGCAGCCGGCTGTCGATCACGCCCGTGACGCCGGCGCAATGGAAAGTGATTACAAGCAAGCTACAGGCTTGACTGCTCCTCAGACCGGGCGGGCCTTGGTGGGCGGCGTGCCCATCACCTGGCTTTTATATGCCCACACGAGCAGCGCGATGGCGCCGACGATCATCGGCAGCGACAGCATCTGGCCCGAGGTGATCGGCACGCCCAGCCACACGACTTCCCAGTCCGGCGTGCGGAAGTATTCCGTGAAGAAGCGCGCGCAGCCGTACAAGAGGGTGAACATGGCACCCACGGCCATGCGCGGGCGCTGCTTGCGCGCATACAGCCACAGGATGATGAACACTAAAATGCCGTCGACCAGCATCTGGTAGATCGGCGACGGGTGCACGGGATACGGGATGCCCGGCCACTGCATGGCCCACGGCAGGGTGTCCGGGGCGATGCGGCCCGGCAGTTCGGCATTGATGAAATTGCCCAAGCGGCCGGCCGCGTAGCCGAGCGGCACCAGCGGGGCGATGAAGTCGAGCACGTCGAACAGGTTGCGGCCCGCCTTGCGGCTCCACAGGTACATGGCCAGGATGACGCCGAGGAAGCCGCCATGGAAGGACATGCCGCCATGCCAGACCATGAAGATCTCCAGCGGGTTCTGCATGAAGTATTCGGGACGGTAGAACAGCACTTCGCCCAGGCGCCCGCCGATCACCACGCCCAGCATGCCGTAGAACAGCATGTCGTCGAGGTCTTCCTTCTTCCATCCCAGCACGGCGATATGCGGCTGCCTGATGCGCACGCGGCCCAGGATAATGAACAGGGCGAAGGCCAGCACATACATCAGGCCGTACCAGTGCACGGCGAGCGGGCCGATCTGGATTGCTATCGGGTCGGGCATCGGGTGTATCAGCATGGGTTTCTTTCTTTGTTTAAAGCCAAGGTTGCGTAGTATGGGGGCGCTTGCGGTTTTTTGCCTTAGCGGCCACTTAATTTAATCGGCGGCAGCGCCGATCTGCTTGCGCAGCAGCGCCAAAAAGCCTTGCAGCACGGCGGACGGATTGTCGCGGCGCCAGGCCAGGCCCGTTTCCACCAGCGGCGTAGCATCCTGCAGCGGCCTGTATTCTACGCCCGGGCGCATCAGATTCGATACCGATTGTGGCACAAGCGCGATGCCCATGCCAGCCGAGACGAGGCTGACGATGGTTTGCATCTGGATCGCTTCCTGGCCGATCATGGGCGTCACGCCGGCCGCGCGGAACACGCCGAGGATGGCGTCGTGCAGGGCGGGCGAGATCGCGCGCGGGAAAATGATCAGGGGCAGGGGCGGCACGTCGCGCAGGCGCACGGGCCCCGGCGTATTCAATATGGCGAGGCCGGACGGCGCGGCCAGCACCAGCGGCTCGGCCAGCACGGGCAGGTAATCGAGCGCCTCTTTCGCCTTCTCGGGCAGGGGCGGGATCAGCAGGCCCGCATCCGTGCGTCCGGCCAGCAGTTCCTCCAGCTGCAGATCCGAGGTGGCTTCCTGCAACTGGATCTGCACCTGCGGATAGGCCGTCTGGTAGGCGCGCAGCAGCGGCGGCAGCACGCTGTAGTCGGCCGAGGAGACAAACGCCAGGCTCAAACGGCCCGCCTCGCCCTGCGCGGCCCGCCGCACCAGCGCGGGCAAATCGAGCGCCTGCGCCAGCAGGCGGCGCGCCTCGGGCAGCAGGGCCGTGCCTGCCGGCGTCAGCTGCACTTCGCGGCGCGTGCGCACGAACAGGGGCGCGCCCAGCAGTTCTTCCAGGGCCATGATGGTTTGCGACAGGGGCGGCTGCGTCATGTGCAGGCGCGCGGCGGCGCGGCCGAAGTGCAATTCTTCGGCGACGGTGACAAAGTAGCGCAGCTGGCGCAGTTCGAGGTTCATATGCGTTTCCATGCGGATTGATTGCTGTGATATGTAAAACGACTCACAGGCACGTGCATCATATATTTGACAGTGGCGCGCGCGCAAGGCAATCTGGCGTACCCCCACTGCATGCAGGGTTTTGTTGAAAATCCGCGCAGTCAGGCATCAATCATCCTTGGAAGGACCCCATCATGCCGCAATACCGCTCCCGCACCACCACCCACGGCCGCAACATGGCTGGCGCCCGCGCCCTGTGGCGCGCCACCGGCATGAAGGATGGCGACTTCGACAAGCCGATCATCGCCGTCGTCAACTCGTTCACCCAGTTCGTGCCCGGTCACGTGCATCTGAAGGACCTGGGACAGATGGTGGCGCGCGAGATCGAGGCGGCCGGCGGCGTGGCCAAGGAATTCAACACCATCGCCGTCGATGACGGCATCGCCATGGGCCACGGCGGCATGCTGTATTCGCTGCCCTCGCGCGACCTGATCGCCGACTCCGTCGAATACATGGTCAACGCCCACTGCGCCGACGCCATGGTGTGCATCTCGAACTGCGACAAGATCACGCCGGGCATGCTGATGGCCGCCATGCGCATCAATATCCCCGTCGTGTTTATTTCCGGCGGGCCGATGGAAGCGGGCAAGGTCGTCAAGGTGGTCAACGGCACGCAAAAGATCATCAAGCTGGACCTGGTCGACGCCATGATCAAGGCCGGCGACAGCACCGTCTCCGACGCCGACGTGGCGGAGATCGAACGTTCGGCCTGCCCCACCTGCGGCTCCTGCTCCGGCATGTTCACGGCTAACTCGATGAACTGCCTGACGGAAGCGCTGGGCCTGGCCCTGCCCGGCAACGGCACGATTCTGGCCACGCACTCGGACCGCCAGCAGCTGTTCCTGCGCGCGGGTCGTCTGATCGTGGAACTGGCCAAGCGCCACTACGAGCAGGACGATTACTCGGTGCTGCCACGCTCGATCGCCACCAAGGCGGCGTTTGAAAACGCCATGGCGCTTGACGTCTCCATGGGCGGCTCGACGAATACCGTGCTGCACCTGCTGGCCGCCGCGCACGAGGCGGAGGTGGAATTCACCATGGCCGACATCGACCGCATCTCGCGCAAGGTGCCTTGCCTGTGCAAGGTGGCGCCGATGACGGACAAATACCATATCGAAGACGTGCACCGCGCGGGCGGCATCGTGGGCATCCTGGGCGAACTGGCGCGCGCCGGCCTGCTCAACACGACCCTGCCGACCATCCACGCGCCGACCCTGGCCGACGCCATCGCGCAAAACGACATCATGTGCACGGATAACCCCGCCGTGCATGAACTGTTCCGCGCCGCGCCGGGCGGTGTGCCGACGCAGACGGCGTTTTCGCAGTCCGAGCGCTTCGCCGCCGTCGATACGGACCGCAGCACGGGCTGCATCCGCGACAAGGCCCACGCCTACTCGCAGGATGGCGGCCTGGCCGTCTTGTACGGCAACCTGGCGGAAAAGGGCTGCATCGTCAAGACGGCAGGCGTCGATGAAAGCATTTTGAAATTCTCGGGCAAGGCGCGCGTGTTCGAAAGCCAGGATTCCGCTGTTGAAGCGATTTTGGCCGATACCGTGCACGAAGGCGACGTCGTCATCATCCGCTACGAAGGCCCGAAAGGCGGCCCCGGCATGCAGGAAATGCTGTATCCGACCTCGTACATCAAATCGAAGGGCCTGGGCAAGGCGTGCGCGCTGTTCACGGACGGGCGCTTCTCGGGCGGCTCCTCGGGCCTGGTGATCGGCCACGCCTCGCCGGAAGCGGCCGAAGGCGGCGCCATCGGCCTGGTGGAAGAAGGCGACTTCATCGATATCGACATCCCCGAGCGCACCATCAACCTGCGCATCACGGATGCCGAGCTGGCCGCGCGCCGCGCCGCCATGGAAGCGAAGGGCGACGCGGCCTGGCTGCCCGTCAACCGCGAGCGCTACGTGTCGCAGGCGCTGCAGGCGTATGCGGCGCTGACGACGTCGGCCGACCGGGGCGCCGTGCGCGATCTCTCCCAGCTGAAGAAGCAGAAACGCTGATCTGTTGCGCCGGTACGACGGCCGGCCCCGTTTGACGATGCGGGGCCGTTCGTCGTTACATCGCCTTACAAACAACATGGCCATGGGCGCGCAGATGGGGCAGAATAGGTATGCCTCCCGTCTATATTGCGTTACTACATTGAAACGCTTGATCTGGGCTCGTGGTGCATCTGCGGAAACACAGTAAAATGCCGCAGGAAGTAACTTTGGAGAAAAGACAATGAAACGTTTTATGTTGGTGAGTGTATTGGCCGTATCGGCTCTGGCATCGCAAGCAGCGTTGGCCAATCCGGATCTGGCGAAAGCCAAAAACTGCATGGCATGCCACGCGGTGAGCACGAAACTGGTGGGTCCCGCGTATAAGGACGTGGCGGCCAAGTACGCCGGTCAGAAAGACGCGGAAGCCAAGCTCGTGGCGAAAGTCATGAAGGGCGGTTCCGGCACCTGGGGCGCGATCCCGATGCCAGCCAACCCGCAAGTGAGCGAGGCGGAAGCCCGCACCTTGGTCAAATGGGTGCTGGCACAGAAATAATCTGTGCCGCAGTATCTGCAATCAGCGCGCCGGCAATCCCGGCGCGTTTTTTTTGCCCGCTGCCTTATGCAGATTGCCCATGCCCTCCAGTGTCGCCCGCACCGCTTCGTCGAGCGGCGTATGCGGCTCCTGGCCCAGCACGGCCTGCAGCCGCGCATTGTCCATGGATAGAGGCGTTTGCCACAGGTAGCGCATCTCGCGCATTTCGCGCAGGGTCGCCACGAACGGCGATGCCAGCGTCACCAGCCACCACGGGAAGCGCCGGATGGCGGGCGCGGTTCCTGTCGCCTGTTCCACCACGCGGGCGATCGCGCCCGTCATTTGCCGGCCGTCGCGGTCCCAGTGGCCGGCCATGTGAAAGCGCGCAAACGGGGGCAAGGTGGCGCGGACATCCAGCAATTGCAGCATCGTGCGCGCCACGTCGGGCAGGTAGGACCATTGGTGGCCCACGCCGGGCGCGCCCGGATACAGCACGCTGCGCACGCTCTGGCCCGGTTTTACGAGACCCTGCGAAAACCAGTTATTGCCGGCGCGGGGGCCGAAGAAGTCGCCCGCGCGCACGATCAGCACGCGCGCGCCCTGCGTGCTGGCCCGTTCCAGCCGTGCTTCCAGTTCCACGCGGATGGCGCCCTTGCGCGTGAGCGGATGTTGCGGCGCGTCTTCCGCCAGTAAGTCGTCCGGCGCGGGAAAGGCGTCGGGGCCAAAGTTGTAGACGGTGCCGGGCAGCACGATGGTGGCGCCTTCGGCGATGGCCGCGGCAATCGTGTTGTCGAGCATGGGCAGCACCAGCCGGCCCCAGTGGCGGTAGCCGGGCGGGTTGACGGCGTGCACGATGACGGCGCAGCCTTGCGCGGCGGCCAGCACGTCCGCGCGCGACAGCGCATCGCCGCGCAGCCATTCGATGTTATCTCGCCGTGGCGATGGCGTTTCTCCCCGCGTCAGGGCGCGCACCTGCCAGCCCGCCGCCAATAGCTGGCGCACCATCTCGCCGCCGATACCGCCCGTGGCGCCCAGTACCAATGCCGTGTTTTTCGTGTTCTCCATCCTGACCTCCGTGTGGTTGATGGTGCCAGTATCTGCCGCGCAGGGTTAATTGGGAATTGACGAGCATCGAGTACAGACTATACATTTATGTATGACTACCGCCATTCCCTGGGAATACTACCGTTCGCTGCTGGCCGTGCTGAAGCACGGCTCCCTGTCCGGCGCGGCCCGTGCGCTGGGCATCACGCAGCCCACCGCCGGCCGGCATATCGCCGCGCTTGAGCAGGCGCTGGGCGCGACCCTGTTTACGCGCTCCCAGCAGGGTTTGCTGCCCACGGAAGTGGCCCTGGCGTTGCGGCCCCATGCGGAAACCATGGAACACACGGCGGCCCTGATGCAGCGCGCGGCCAGCAGCCAGGGGCAGGGCGTGGCTGGCGTCGTGCGCATCGCGGCCAGCGAAGTGGTGGGCGTGGAAGTGCTGCCGCCCATCCTGGCCCGCTTGCGCGCGCGCCATCCGGGCCTGGTCATTGAATTGGTATTGAGCAACAAGGTGCAGGATTTGCTGCGCCGGGAAGCGGATATCGCCGTGCGCATGCTGCGTCCGCGCCAGGAGCAGCTGGTGGCGCGCAAGGTGGGCGAGATCGAGCTGGGCCTGCATGCGCACGCGGATTACCTGGCGCGCCATGGCACGCCGGCGGGATTGCTTGATCTGGCGCAACACGCCGTCATCGGCTACGACGAGGCAAGCCCGTTCGTGCGCAACGCGGGCGCGGCCTTTCAGGGATTTACGCGGGAAAACTTTGCCTGGCGCAGCGACAGCGACCTGGCGCAGCTGGCCCTGATACGCGCGGGCGCGGGCATCGGCGTGTGCCAGGCGAGGCTGGCGGCGCGCGATCCGGCCCTGCGGCGTGTGTTGCCGCAAACGTTTTCGCTGCCGATGGAAACCTGGGTCACCATGCATGAAGACTTGCGCGGCAGCCTGCGCTGCCGCGCCACCTTCGACGCGCTGGCCGAAGGTTTACTGGCTTACGTGGCCGGGCAGCCGCTTACTTGACGACTTCCATCTTGGTTTTCTTGCCATCCCGATACGTGAACAGGGTCAGCGCGCCATCCTTGATGTCGCCGTTGGCGTCGAACGAGATCGGACCCGTCACGCCCTGGTAGTGCACCTTGGCCAGATATGGCAGGTAGACGGACGGTTTCGACGATTTGGCATCCTGCATGGCGGTGGCCATGGTCATCACGGCATCGTAGACGTACGGCGCGTACAGCTGCACTTCCATATTGTATTTCTGCTTGTAGCGGGCGCGGAAATCGTCCATGCCTTTTTGCTGCGCGCCCGTCACGCCGCCCGCTTCCGCGCAGGTGACCATGTCTTCGCCCACGGCGTCGCCGGCCAGCTTACCCAGCGGTTCCGTGCACAGGCCATCGCCGCCCATGAACTTGGCCTTGATGCCCAGCGCCTTCATCTGGCGCAGCATGGGGCCGCCCACGGAATCCATGCCGCCAAAGAAGATCAGGTCGGGATTTTTCGACTTGATGCTGGTCAAAATGGCATTGAAGTCCGTCGCGTTGGCATTCGTAAATTCCTTGCCGACGATTTGCACGCCAGGTGCCGCCTTCTTGGCTCCCTTGACGAACTGTTCCGCCACGCCCTGGCCGTAGGCCGTGCGGTCGTCGATGACGGCGATTTTCTTCGCTTGCAGCTTGCCCACGGCATACGCGCCCAGGGTACCCCCCAGCTTGTTGTCATTGGCCACCACGCGGAAGGCCGTGTTGAATTTTTGCTGGGTGTAGGTCGGGTTGGTGGCGGCCGGCGAAATCTGCGGAATGCCGGCATTGAAGTAAATGCGCGAGGCGGGAATCGTCGTGCCCGAGTTCAGGTGGCCGACGACGCCGTTGACCTTGGCGTCGACGAGCTTTTGCGCCACGGCCGTGCCCTGCTTGGGATCGGCGGCGTCATCTTCGGGCACCAGCACGAATTTCACGGCTTTGCCGTCGATCTTGAAGCCTTTGGCGTTCAAATCCTCGATCGCCATCTTGGCCGCGTTCTCATTATCCTTGCCCAGGTGGGAGCTGGCGCCAGAGACCGGGGCGACGTGGCCGATCTTGATGATTTCCTGTGCGCCCGCGTGGCCGGCAAAGGCGAGGGCGAGGGCGAGAGGAAGGACTTTGGTCTTGAGCAGCATAAACATTCTCCAATGGATAAAGATACGGCGGCGTCTCGTGAAAAACCGCTTCGACAGGCGGTGCGTGTGAAGAAAGGTACAACAAAAAACAGGCGGCGCAAAGCCGCATTTCGGCCTTTTTACATTTTGTCGCAACAATCACCAAAGTGAGGCGCGATGCACCGATTTCGCAGGCGCGAGCGCACCAAAGAATGGCATTGGGAGAGGGAATAGGGTAGGTCGGGTTAGCGCGCAGCGCGTAACCCGACTGCTCAGGGCTATGCGGGAGGGTGCAGGTGACCTAATTCATGGCTGACGGCGTGCGCCACGATCTGTTCCAGCGATTGCTGCAAATCTTCGCGCAGGGCGCCGCGCATGCCGATCAGGGCGTTTTGCAGGGCCGTCTGCAGGACGTGGGCGATGCGCTCTTCCAGCAGATGGTCGATCTTGCCCTGTACTTGATGCAGGATGCGCTGCGTGAGCCGCTGTTCGATGGCGTCCCAGTCGGGCTGCACGACGCTTGGCGGCAATGCCGGCGCTTCTTCGAAAGCAGGCGCAGCAGGTGCAACGGGCGCCACCTCCGGCCCCAGCAGCACTTCCGTCAGCAGGGGGATGCCCTGGTCGAATGGCGGCTGGTTCATGCTTTACCCGCGACGAAGTGCGTGGGCTGCACGTCTTGCTGCCGGTAGTGCAGGAAGCGCTGGCGGCCCGCCTGCGCATCCTGTTCATCCATGGAGACGATCTCGAACACGCGCTGGAACTGTGCGTAATTGGCGGGCGGCAACTGCGACAGGTTGACGAGGATGTCGTGGTGCGGCAGCTCGGCGGCCGCGTCATCGGTCAGGATGATCGGCGTTTGCGCCGCCAGCGGGTCGCCGGCCAGCACGTGCGGCAGGAAATCCGTGGCGGAAATGGTCCACATGGCGCCGTTCAAGGCGTCGAGCTGGGCGCCGTCTTGCGCCAGCACGACGACCTTGTTGCCGGCCATGTAGGCCTTGCGCACCAGGCGGCAGGCATACGCCAGCTTGTCGGGCACATTCGTATGAAAATCGACACGCGTCATGACATCCCTCAGGCTGCCATGCCGCTGTGGCGCAGCAGGGCGTCGATCGACGGCTCGCGGCCGCGGAAGGCCGTGAACGATTCCAGCGCGGGGCGCGAGCCGCCGACGGACAGGATTTCCTGCAGGTAACGCTTGCCTGCCGCCGTCGTGGCGGCCGGCCCCAGCGCACGGGCTTCTTCAAACGCCGCATAGGCGTCGGCGGACAGCACCTCGGCCCATTTGTAGCTGTAGTAGCCGGCCGCGTAGCCGCCGGAGAAGATATGCCCGAAGGAATTCTGGAAGCGGTTGAAATCGGGCGGGATGATCAGCGCGAACTTGGCGCGCACGCCGTCGATCAGCTGCTGCACGGTCTGGCCCGTGCCGGCGTCGTAGTCATAGTGCAGATGCATGTCGAGCAGGGAGAACTCCACCTGGCGCAGGGTTTGCAGGCCAGACTGGAAATTCTTGGCGGCCAGCATCTTGTCGTACAGGGCGCGCGGCAGCGGCTCGCCCGTGACGGCATGCGCCGTCATGTGTTCGAGCACTTCCCATTCCCAGCAGAAATTTTCCATGAATTGCGACGGCAGTTCCACGGCATCCCATTCGACGCCGGCAATGCCCGACACGCCCAGCTCGTCGACGACCGTCAGCATATGGTGCAGGCCGTGGCCGAACTCGTGGAACAGGGTGATCACTTCATCGTGCGTGAACAGCGCCGGCTGGGCCTGGCCATCGACCACGGCTGGCTGCGTGAAATTGCAGGTCAGATAGGCGATCGGCGTTTGCACGTGCTGTGCGTCGGCGCGGCGGCCGCGCGCATCGTCCATCCAGGCGCCGCCGCTCTTGCCGGCGCGCGCATACAGGTCCAGGTAGAACTGGCCGACCAGCTGGCCGTCGCGCTCGATGCGGTAAAAACGCACGTCCGGGTGCCAGACGGGCGCCGTATCGGGCTTGATCTCGACCGCGAACAGGTTCTGGATCTGGCGGAACAGGCCGTCGATCACCTTGTGTTCAGGGAAATACTGTTTGACTTCCTGGGCCGAGAACGCGTAGCGGCGTTCCTGCAGCTTTTCGGAGGCGTACGGCACGTCCCACGCCTGCAGTTCGTCCAGGCCCAGCTCTTCCTTGGCGAATTGTTTCAGTTCTGATAAGTCCTTCTCGGCGAACGGACGCGCGCGCTTGGCCAGGTCTTCCAGGAAGGCGATGACTTGCGCCGGCGAGGTGGCCATCTTGGAGACGAGCGACACTTCGGCGAAATTGGCGTAGCCGAGCAATTGTGCCTCTTCGTTGCGCAGACGCAACAAGGTGACGATGTTCCGGGTATTGTCCCAGTCTTCTTTTTTGCTGAAGACCTCGCCCTGGTCCGACGCCTTGGTGGCGTTGGCGCGATAGATGGTTTCGCGCAGCGCGCGCTTGTCGGCAAATTGCAGGATCGGGTAATACGACGGGAAGTGCAGCGAGAATTCGTACCCTGGCTTGCCGGCTTTGTCGGCGGCGGCGCGCGCGGCCGCCTTCACGTCGTCGGGCAAGCCGGCCAGGTCGCTTTCGTTCTCGACCAGCAACTTGTAGTCATTCGTGGCGTCGAGCACGTTTTCGGAAAAACGCGTACCGACGGCCGCATGTTCTTCCTGGATGGCGCCGAAGCGCTCTTTCTTGTCCTCGGGCAACTCGGCGCCGCCCAGGCGGAAGTCGCGCACGGCATTCTCGACGATGCGCCGGCGCGCCGGCGACAGGCTGGCGAAATCGGCGCGGGCCTGCAATTGCTTGTATTTGCCGAAGAGGATTTCGTTCTGGCCCAGCTCGGTCAAGAACTCCGTCACCTTGGGCAGGTTGGCATTGTAGGCGGCGCGCAGTTCCGGCGTATCGACCACGCTATTTAAATGGTTGACGATGCTCCAGGCGCGGCCCAGGGTTTCGGCGATCTGGTCCTGGGGCGCGACGAAGTTGTCCCAGCTCACTTCTTCCATGGGCGCTTCCAGCTGCGCCACGGTGGCGCGCGCCTGTTCCAGGAGGGTATCGATGGCGGGCGTGACATGCTCGTGCGTGATCGCGTCGAAGCGTGGCAGGCCGGAAAAATCAAGCAGGGGATTGGTATTCATCGTCGGTTCGTCCATTCTGTCTTCATATATGGAGCTCCTGAAAAACGTTCAGGGCAAGGCGCGGTGCCGAAGGCAGTACGAATAGTACGGCGAGGCACTGCAACGCAGCCATGGACGTTTTCTCAGGTGTTCCTCTTAAATGCGCTCTGCGGCCTCGACGGTATTCATTAATAACATCGTGATCGTCATCGGGCCCACGCCGCCGGGCACGGGCGTGATGTGGGAGGCGATTTCTTTCACTCCGGCAAAATCCACGTCGCCGCACAGCTTGCCGTCATCGTCGCGGTTCATGCCCACGTCGATGACGATGGCGCCCGGCTTGACCATGTCGGCCGTCAGGGTGTTGCGGCGGCCGACAGCGGCCACGACCACGTCCGCCTGGCGCGTGTACAGGCCCAGATCCGGGGTCGCACTATGGCAGATGGTGACGGTAGCGTTCGCTTGCAAGAGCAGCAGGGCCATCGGCTTGCCGACGGTATTGCTGCGGCCGATGACGACGGCGTGCTTGCCGCGCAAGTCCACGCCCGTGCTTTCGATCAGTTTCATGCAGCCGTACGGCGTGCACGGGCGGAAGCCGGGCAAGCCCGTCATCAGTTCGCCGGCGCTCAGGACCGAATAGCCGTCCACGTCTTTCGTCGTGGCGATCGCTTCGATGACCTTGTGCGGGTTGATGTGCTTGGGCAAGGGCATCTGCACGAGGATGCCGTGGATGGCGGGATCCGCGTTCAGGCTGGCGATGCGTGCCAGCAAGTCCGCTTCGGACAGGTCCGCTTCATATTTTTCCAGCACCGAGTGGAAACCCACGTCGCCGCACGCCTTGACCTTGTTGCGGACATATACCTGGCTGGCCGGGTCTTCGCCGACGAGGATCACGGCCAGGCCGGGCTGGGTGCCCTTGGCCGTGAGGGCGGCGGCGCGCGTGGCGATTTCGCTGCGTAGTTTTTGGGAGAGGGCGATTCCGTCGATCAGTTGTGCTGGCATGGTAGGGAGGCTGTGTGGGAGGGAAAAGACAGATTATAAAGCCGGGCGGGGCAAAGGGGCGGTTTTGGCGCCAAGCCGTTATGTTAAAAAGCGGGCCAGAGACGCGGGCCCGAAAAAATGCCGATGGCGGCGTTGCAGCTCCTTGCCGTACTGGCGTACTGTCTGCGTCGCCGCGCCTGGCCCTCGACATTTTTCAGGCCCGCTTGGCCCGGTATGCCTGTGCGGACGACTGGGGCGCTAATGCGTTTTGCTGGTGTGCTGGTGGCCTAGGGAGCGCAAGGGCCTGCGGTTCTTTTGGCGCCGGTTTTGGCACTTTGATCATCCTAATTTCCGCACAGAATTTGCGGCAGTGCAGCATAAATTTCATAGGGTAATTTCATGATATGAAATGCTATATCGTAATTTGAAAAATACTAAATACGCTGTTAGAATCCCCACACTAAACCGACTTAATAGTAAATAATCAGCGAAATACCGTCCGACAGCGATCCGGAAAATCGGGGTGGGGCGTTCACAAAGGAGACTCAACAGATGTCAGCTCAACTGAACCAGGTAACGACACAGATCGGCACCGACCCGGATATGCAGGAAACCAAGGAGTGGCTGGACGCGCTCGAAGCCGTGCTGGAAAACGAAGGTCCGGAACGCGCGCATTACCTGATGGAGCGCATGGTTGACCTGGCCCGCCGCCGTGGCGCCCAGATCCCGTTCTCCAGCACCACCGCCTACGTCAATACCATCCCCACCAAGCAAGAAGCACACTGCCCCGGCAACCTGGAATACGAAGAGCGCCTGCGCTCGTGGATGCGCTGGAACGCCATGGCCATGGTTGTCAAGGCCAACCGCGCCGACGGCGACCTGGGCGGCCACTTGTCCTCGTTCGCTTCGCTGGCGAACATGCTGGGCATCGGTTTCAACCATTTCTGGCACGCGCCGACGGCCGACCACGGCGGCGACCTGCTGTACATCCAGGGCCACTCCTCGCCCGGCGTCTACGCGCGCGCCTTCCTCGAAGGCCGCTTGACGGAAGAGCAAATGCTGAACTTCCGCAAGGAAGTCGACGGCAAGGGCCTGTCCTCGTACCCGCATCCAAAGCTGATGCCTGACTTCTGGCAGTTCCCGACCGTGTCGATGGGCCTGGGCCCGCACATGGCGATCTACCAGGCGCGCTTCCTGAAATACCTGCACGCACGCGGCATCGCCAAGACCGACAACCGTAAAATCTGGGCCTTCTGCGGCGATGGCGAGATGGACGAGCCGGAATCCCTGGGCGCGATCGGCCTGGCCGCACGCGACATGCTCGACAACCTGGTCATCGTGGTCAACTGCAACCTGCAGCGCCTGGACGGCCCCGTGCGCGGCAACACCAAAATCATCCAGGAACTGGAAGGCGAATTCCGTGGCGCCGGCTGGAACGTCGTCAAGGTCATCTGGGGCCCGGGCTGGGACGCCCTGCTGGCGCAAGACAAGGAAGGCATCCTGCAGCGCGTGATGATGGAAACCGTCGACGGCGAATACCAGAACTACAAGGCGAAAGACGGCGCCTACGTGCGCAAGCACTTCTTCGGCAAGCATCCGAAGCTGCTGGAAATGGTTGCCAACATGACGGACGACGACATCTGGCGCCTGACCCGTGGCGGCCACGATCCGCACAAGATTTACGCTGCATTCAAGATCGCCCAGGAACACAAGGGCCAGCCGACCGTCCTGCTGGTGAAAACCATCAAGGGCTACGGCATGGGCAAGTCCGGCGAAGCGCGCAACACGGCGCACCAGACGAAAAAACTCGACGACGAAGCCATCCGCGAAATGCGCGACCGCTTCTCGCTGCCGATCCCGGACGACAAGCTGGCCGACATCCCGTTCTTCAAGCCTGCCGACGACGCGCCGGAAATGGTCTACCTGCACGAGCGCCGCAAGGCCCTGGGCGGCTACCTGCCGCAGCGCCGCCAGAAAGCGGAAGAAACCCTGCCCGTACCTGGCCTGGACGCGTTCAAGAACGTGCTGGAAGCGACGCCGGAAGGCCGCGAAATCTCGACCACGCAAGCGTTCGTGCGCGTCATTTCGACCCTGCTGAAAGACCCGAACCTGGGCCAGCGCGTTGTGCCTATCCTGGTCGATGAATCGCGTACCTTCGGCATGGAAGGCCTGTTCCGCCAGATCGGCATCTACAACCCGAAAGGCCAGTTGTACGAGCCGGTCGACAAGGACCAGGTCATGTACTACCGCGAAGACAAGGCCGGCCAGATCCTGCAAGAGGGCATCAACGAAGCGGGCGGCATGAGCTCGTGGATCGCCGCGGCGACGTCGTATTCGACCAACGACCGCATCATGATCCCGTTCTACACCTTCTACTCGATGTTCGGCTTCCAGCGCATCGGCGACCAGGTGTGGGCTTCGGCCGACATGCGCGCCCGCGGCTTCCTGATGGGCGGCACGGCCGGCCGTACGACCTTGAACGGCGAAGGCTTGCAGCACGAAGATGGCCACAGCCATATCTTCGCCGCGACCATCCCGACCTGCATGCCATACGACCCGACCTTCAGCCATGAAGTCGCCGTCATCATCCAGGACGGCCTGCGCCGCATGATCGCCAACCAGGAAGATGTGTTCTACTACATCACGATCATGAACGAGAACTACGCCCAGCCAGGCATCAAGCCAGGCCAGGAAGAAGGCATCCTGAAAGGCATGTATAAGTTGCAAGAAGGCAAGGCGGACGCCAAGCTGCGCGTACAGCTGATCGGTTGCGGCACCATCCTGCGCGAATCGATCTTCGCCGCCGAATTGCTGGAAAACGACTGGGGCGTGGCTGCGGACGTATGGTCGGCGCCGTCGCTGACCCTGGTGGCCCGCGATGGCCAGGATGCCGAACGCTGGAACATGGTCAACCCGTCGAAACAGCAGCGCGTGCCGTACGTGACGTCGCTGATGCAGGACACGGATGGCCCGATCGTCGCCACGACCGACTACATGCGCGCATTTGCAGAACAGATCCGCGCCTTCATGCCGAAGGGCCGCACCTACAAAGTGCTCGGTACCGATGGCTTTGGCCGCTCGGACAGCCGCGCCAAGCTGCGCGAGTTCTTCGAAGTGAACCGTTATTATGTCACCGTGGCCGCGCTCAAATCGCTGGCTGACGAAGGCAAGATCGACGTGTCGGTGGTGGAGCAGGCGATCGCCAAGTACGGCATCGACGCGAACAAACCGAATCCGGTGACCCAGTAATCGTTGTGCGGACCCGATGATGCCAGGGCGGTGCGAAAGTGCCGCCCTGGCGTGTGTGCGGGTCCATCTGACAAATAAAATAACGGAGCAAGCTATGAGCATTGTGGAAGTCAAAGTCCCGGATATCGGCGATTTCAAGGAAGTCGAGATCATTGAACTGATGGTCAAGCCAGGCGACACGGTCAAGGTCGACCAGTCCCTCATTACCGTCGAATCGGACAAGGCCAGCATGGAAATCCCATCGAGCCACGCCGGTGTCGTCAAGGAATTGAAAGTCAACGTGGGCGACAAGATCGCCGAAGGTTCGCTGGTGCTGCTGCTGGAAGTGGCGGACGACGCCTCGGCCACTGCGCCAGCTGCCGCCGCCCCGGCACCTGCCGCTGAAGCCGCCCCCGCCCCTGCGGCCGCGCCAGCGCCTGCCGCCCCAGCCGGCGCGCCGGCCCTGGTCGACGTGACCGTGCCCGATATCGGCGACTTCAAGGAAGTCGAAGTCATCGAACTGATGGTCAAGGTGGGCGACGCGATCAAGGTCGACCAGTCGCTGCTGACGGTCGAATCGGACAAGGCCAGCATGGAAATCCCATCGAGCCATGCCGGTGTCGTCAAGGAATTGAAAGTCAAGGTCGGCGACAAGGTTGCCAAGGGTAGCCTGGTGCTGGTGGTGGAAACGACCGCTGGCGCTGCCGCTCCTGCCGCTGCACCAGCTGCCGCGCCAGCGCAAGCTGCCGCCGCGCCAGCCGCCGCCGCCGTCGCTTCGGCGCCGGTCGCCGCTGCTGCACCAGCGCCTGCCGCCGCACCTGCAGCGAATGGCAAGCTGGCGCACGCGTCGCCATCGATCCGCAAGTTCGCGCGCGAACTGGGCGTGGAACTGGCGCTGGTCGGCGGTTCCGGTCCGAAGGGCCGCATCACCCAGGAAGACGTGCAGAACTTCGTCAAGGGCGTGATGTCGGGCGCGGTTGCCGCGCCAAATGCGCCTGTCGCTGCCAAAGGCGGTTCGGGCGTGGGCCTGGATCTGCTGCCATGGCCGTCGCTGGACTTCAGCAAATTCGGCACGACCGAATTGCTGCCGCTGTCGCGCATCAAGAAGATCTCGGGTCCGAATTTGCACCGCAACTGGGTCATGATCCCGCACGTCACGCAGTTCGACGAAGCGGACGTGACGGACCTGGAAGCGTTCCGCGTCGACACCAACGCCGCCAATGCGAAGAACAAGGATGCGGCCAAGCTGACCATGCTCGCCTTTGTGATCAAGGCCTCCGTCGCCGCGCTGAAGAAATTCCCCGCGTTTAACGCGTCGCTCGACGCCAAGGGCGAAAACCTGATCCTCAAGCAGTACTACAACATCGGCTTCGCGGCCGACACGCCGAATGGCCTGGTGGTGCCCGTGATCAAGGGCGCGGACCAGAAGTCGGTCTCGCAGATCGCCCGCGAAATGACGGAATTGTCGCTGCAGGCGCGCGAAGGCAAGCTGAAACCGGCTGACATGCAGGGCGCCAGCTTCACGATCTCGTCCCTGGGCGGCATCGGCGGCACGCACTTCACGCCTATCGTCAATGCGCCGGAAGTGGCGATTTTGGGTCTGTCGAAAGCCTCGATCAAGCCGGTATGGGATGGCAAGGCCTTCCAGCCGCGTTTGATGATGGGCACTTCGCTGTCCTACGACCACCGTGTGGTCGATGGCGCGATGGGCGCGCGATTCTCCGTGTACCTCGGCGAAGTCCTGGCCGACATGCGCAAAATTCTGCTGTAAGGAGCGATTGATGAGCACAGTAGAGGTAAAAGTACCGAATATCGGCGATTTCAAGGAAGTCGAAGTCATCGAACTGATGGTCAAGGTGGGCGACACCATCAAGGTGGACCAGTCCCTGATCACGGTCGAATCGGACAAGGCCAGCATGGAGATCCCGTCGACCCACGCGGGCGTCGTCAAGGAAGTCAAGGTCAAGGTCGGCGACAAGATCGCCGAAGGCAGCGCGCTGCTGGTGGTGGAAGCGGCTGAAGGTGCGGCTGCTGCCGTGCCAGCTGCCGCTCCTGCACCAGCGGCGGCTCCGGCTGCCGCCCCTGCACCTGCGGCAGTTGCCGCCATCCCGGCCGGCAATTACAGCGGCCAGGTCGACATCGACGTCGACATGATGGTATTGGGCGGCGGTCCTGGCGGCTACTCGGCGGCGTTCCGCGCGGCCGACCTGGGCATGTCGACGGTCATCGTCGAGCGCTACGCCACCCTGGGCGGCGTGTGCCTGAACGTGGGCTGCATCCCGTCGAAGGCGCTGCTGCACGTGGCTTCCGTCATCGATGAAACGGCGCACATGTCGAATACAGGCGTGACATTTGCCAAGCCGACCATTGATATCGATCAGGTACGCAAGTACAAGGAAGGTGTAATTTCGAACATGACGGGCGGCCTGGCCGGCATGGCCAAGGCGCGCAAGACGCAAGTCGTCACGGGCGTGGGGCAGTTCCTCTCCGCGAACCACATCGAAGTGACGGCTGGCGACGGCTCGAAAAAAGTCGTGCAGTTCAAGCAAGCGATCATCGCCGCCGGTTCGTCCGTGGTGAAGCTGCCCTTCGTGCCGGAAGACCCGCGCATCGTCGATTCGACGGGCGCGCTGGAATTGCGTCAGATCCCGAAACGCATGCTGGTCATCGGCGGCGGCATCATCGGCCTGGAAATGGCGACGGTTTATTCGACCTTCGGCGCGCGCATCGACGTGGTCGAAATGATGGATGGCCTGATGCAGGGCGCGGACCGCGACGCCGTCAAGGTGTGGCAGAAGTTCAACGAGAAGCGCTTCGACAACATCATGACCAAGACCAAGACGGTCGCGGTGGAAGCGCTGCCGGAAGGCATCAAGGTCACGTTCGAAGCGGCCGAAGCGGGTGCCACGGCGCCAGCGCCGCAAGTCTACGACCTGGTGCTTGTCGCCGTGGGCCGCAGCCCGAACGGCAAGAAGCTGGCGGCCGACAAGGCCGGCGTGCAGGTGACGGACCGCGGTTTCATCAACGTCGACAGCCAGATGCGCACCAACGTGCCGAACATCTTCGCCATCGGCGATCTGGTCGGCCAGCCGATGCTGGCGCACAAGGCCGTGCATGAAGCCCACGTGGCAGCGGAAGCCGCTGCCGGCCAGAAGTCGCACTTCGACGTCAAGGTGATCCCGTCGGTCGCCTACACGGATCCGGAAGTGGCATGGGCCGGCATCACGGAAGACGAAGCGAAAGCCAAGGGCATCAAGGTCGAGAAGGGCCACTTCCCGTGGGCCGCCTCGGGCCGCGCCGTGGCCAACGGCCGCGCCGAAGGCTTCACCAAGCTGCTGTTTGACGCTGAAACGCACCGCATCATCGGCGGCACCATCGTCGGCACACACGCGGGCGACATGATCGGAGAAATCGCCCTGGCCATCGAAATGGGCTGCGACGGCACCGATATCGGCAAGACCATCCATCCGCACCCGACCCTGGGCGAGTCGATTGGCATGGCAGCGGAAGTGTACGAAGGCGTGTGCACGGACTTGCCGCCGCCGCGCAAGCGCTGATAAAGAGTTAACTTTCAGTATAAAAAACCGGGACATGTTCCCGGTTTTTTTATTTTCCTTGACCTGCAGCATAGTAAAACGTGGCGCAGTGGCATCTTGTGAAAATTGGTGAGTATTGCCGTATGGAAAAAGTGGCAGAATGGAGGTCTGTAACCATGTTTTGCTTTTGCTTCAACGGAAGCGTGTGATTTTTCCAGGAATGTTGCCAGCGTGGGAGTCGGTCAAATTCCGCTGTACTGAGAGAGTTTTGCAACAATGAAAAAATTTACCGCCCTTCATATTGCCGATGTCCGTTTGCGCAGGGCCGATGAGCAAGAGCAAGCCGTGATGCTGCACGCCTTGTACCAGGATGTGGCCGCTATTTTGGCGGCAGGCAAGAAGATCGATGCGATTTTCTTCACGGGCCAGCTGGTGGCGCTGGACGCCTGTGCCGGCACCACGCCCGTGTACGTCTACGAATCCTTCCTGCGCCCCTTGCTGCAGGCGGCCAGCTTGCCCGGCGCGCGTTTCTACCTGGTGCCGGGTAGCCGCCAGCAGGGCGTCGCGGCTGCGGCGCTGGGCAATGCCGGCTTCAGCTTTTTCTCCGCCGATGAGCACGCCAGCGCCGAGCAGCGCGCGCATTACAAGAATATCCACGCCGTGTTCCATGGCCACCAGCATACGGGCGACGCCAGTTCGCTGATGAAGTCGCTGGGCATCTTGTTCAAGAGCAATCCCGGCAGCCTGTATGGTGCGCAGGGCCAGATGGCGGCGTTTGCCGTGCTCGAATTCGGTACGGATGCGGCCGATGGCGGCGCGCCAGGCACGCAGTGGACGGTGTCGCTGCGCGAGTTCGATGACGTAAGCAAGAACTTCGCCCTGTCGGTGCTGTACACGCCGAATGGACAGGAGGCGGGGCAGATGGACGCCGAGTATGTATTTGCCACCTTGCTGCCGCAGCTGGCCAGCGAGCGCGGGTATCTCGATGGCTTGCTTGGCAAGGCGGGCGTGCAGCAGCGCGTGGCTGCCGGCGCGGCCGCCGATGCGCGCGAATTTTTGATCGAGCTGGCATTCGTGATGTTCGAAGCCAAGAGCGTGTTCCTCAACGAGGCGGAACTGGAGCGCTTTGCCAGCGACTATTGCGGCGTGAAAGGCTGGAGCATGGCCGCCGGGGATTGGCTGGCGCCGCTGTATGCGCGGGGCTTGCTGCTGCGGGACGATGGCCAGGTGGCATTTTCCTTCGATTACTTCCGCACCTATTTCCTGGCGCAGCGCTTTGAAACTTCGTTCGATCTGATGCGCTATGGGCCGGTGCGCCACGATGGAAGTGAGTCTTCACTCAGTGTTGATGGCGCGTCGGCAGCCCAGCCTTTCCTGCGTGCCTTGGGCTTGAGCGATGAACAGGCCGAAGCGGCGCTGCAGGAAGACTGCGGCCGCCCTGGCTGACTTCCGCGTCAGTCCGCCTGCGGCTGGCGCAGGGTGCCGTGCAGAAACAAGTCGAGACTGACCGCCACCTTGGCGCGCAGTTGCGCCACGTCCGGTTGCGCCTGTGGCGGAAACAGCAGGCGCGACATCTGATCGCCCAGCAGGCAATTGAGCAGGTGCAGCGCCAGGATGGAGGGTGTCAATTCCGCGCGAAACAACGGCGCGATGTCGGGGCGGCTGAAAAACTTGGTCAGCATTTCGCGCGTCTGCCCTGGCCCCACCTTGTAAAACGTTTCCGCCAGTTCGGGATGCGTGGCCGCTTCGGCCACCACCATGCGATTCAGGCGGATCGCCGCCGGCATGGTGACCAGTTGCACGAACAGCAGGCCGAACTCGCTCAAAATGGAGTGCAGGGGCCGCATGTCCGTTTCCAGCGCTGGCATGGTCGAAAAGTAGGCGGCGCGGCGTAATTCCACCACGGCATTGAACAAGCCCGACTTGCCGCCAAATTTCACATAAATCGTGCGCACGGCCACGTGGGCTTCGCGCGCGATCATTTCCAGGCTCACTTTCCCATACCCCTTTTCCAGAAACAGGCAGCCGGCCGTGTGCAGCAGGTTTTCCATGCGCGCCTCCATGTCGGCTGCGCGGGGGCGGCCGGCTGGCTTGCCGCAGCAGGAAAGCTCCTGGGCGGCGGCGTCGGATTCTGTATCGGTGGGCAAGGTATCGCTGAGGCCGGGATCGGACATGGTCTGGGTCTCTTTATAAGTTGGAGGGTAAGTGATGGCTCACACTGTAGTGCAAATTAAAATGAAATGCAATCGTTTCATTTCTTGACTTTGGCTTTTCTTTGCCCAATAATGAACCTATATCATTTCATTTCCGGAGCGAGTATGTCCAACCAGCCAGGCCAGGCAGAGCATAAGGTGCTGAGCGCCGTCCCACCCGCGGCCCCCGCCGCACCTTCCACGCCCGCCGCTTCGGCCAGCTCCGCAGCACCGAACAACCGCGTCAAAATCATCGCCGGCCTGATCGTCCTCGTGGCGCTGGGTGCCGGCGCGCGCATGTGGTACCGCAGCCACTATTTCGTGGAAACGGAAAACGCCTATGTGGCCGGCCACGTGCATCCCGTGTCGGCGCGCATTTCCGGCGTCGTCACCAAGGTTTTTATTGACGACAATCAAATCGTGAAAGAGGGCGACGTGATCGCCGAACTCGATCCATTCGACCAGCGCGTGAAAACCGAGCAGATTGCCGCGCAGATTGCCAGCGCCGAGCAGCAAGTGCTGCAGGCCGACGCGCAGATCGCGCAAGTGCAGGCGCAAGCGAGCGCCGCCCAGGCGCAGGTGGCGCAAGCCGATGCGCAGCTGCTGCGCGCCAGACAGGATGCGGAGCGCTATGGCCAGCTGTACACGAGCCAGATGAAAGCCGTCTCGAAAGCGGAACTCGACGCCGCCAACGCGGCCCGCTCGAGCGCCGTGGCCGACCTGTCCGCCCGCCGCGACAGCGCGTCCGCCGCCAAGGCGCAGATCGGCGCGGCGCAAGCTGCGCGCGATGTCGCCAAGGCGCAAGTGGCCGTGCTGCGCGTGCAACTGAAGGACGCGGAACAGCAGCTGCAATACAACCGCATCCTGGCCCCCGTCGCCGGCCGCATCGGCAAGCGCAACGTGGAAACGGGCATGCGCGTGCAGCCTGGCCAGCAGTTGACGGCCATCGTGCAGGACAACGTCTGGGTCACCGCCAACTTCAAGGAAACGCAGCTGGCCGACCTGCACCGCGGCCAGAGCGTGCACGTGACCATCGACGCCATGCCGGGCAAGAAGCTGGTGGGCACGGTCGACAGCTTCGCCCCAGCCTCGGGCGCGCAATTCGCCCTGCTGCCGGCCGATAATGCCACCGGCAACTTCACCAAGATCGTCCAGCGCGTGCCGGTGAAAATCGTCTTCCAGCCGGAAGACATCAAGGCCATGAATGGCCGCCTGGTGCCGGGCATGTCGGTGATCGCCGAAGTGGAAGTGAACCAGCCCGAGCAGGCTCAGGACAAGGCCGCGCGCCACGCCGCCGCTCCTGCCGCCCAGACCACCGCCCGCTAAGCTTCCATGAGCAGCCCCTCCACCACGCTGGCGAAGCCGCCAGCGTTTCCCGTGATCAGTGAGAAAGTCTCCGGACGCACCTGGCTGGCGGTCGGCGCCGGCATGCTGGGCGCCTTCATGGCGGTGCTCGACATCCAGATCACCAATTCCTCGCTCAGGGACATCCTTGGCTCGCTGTCGGCCACCCAGGAAGAAGGCTCGTGGATTTCCACGGCCTACCTGGTGGCGGAAATCATCGTCATTCCCCTCACTGCGCTGCTGGCGCGCGTGTTCGGACTGCGCGCCTACATGATAGGCACCACCGCTTTCTTCCTGCTGTTCTCCACCCTGTGCGGGGCGGCCTGGAACCTGGAAAGCATGATCGTCTTCCGCATGCTGCAAGGGTTTACGGGCGGCGCGCTGATCCCCATGGCGTTCACGCTGGTGATGCTCAAGCTGCCCGCCTCGAAGCGCGCCGTCGGCATGGCCATCTTCGGCCTGACGGCGACCCTGGCGCCGGCCATGGGCCCGACCCTGGGCGGCTATCTCTCCGAGCTGTATGGCTGGCCTTCGATCTTCTACATCAACTGGGTGCCCGGCGTGCTGCTGATCGCCGGCATGATCTATGGCCTGGACAAGGAGCCGATGCAGCTCAAATTGTTCTGGAAGGCCGACTGGCTGGGCATCTTCTTCATGGCCCTGGGCCTGGGCTGCCTGACCATCTTCCTGGAAGAGGGCAATTCGAAGGACTGGTTCGACTCGGGCTTCATCATCGCCTTCGCCGCACTGGCCCTGACGGGCATCCTGGGCTGGGTCGTCACCAGCGCCACGCGCGCCGAGCCGTTCGTCAACCTGGCCCTGTACGGCCAGCGCAACTTCCTGGTGGCCACCGTGCTGTCGGCCGTGACGGGCATGGGCCTGTACGGCTCGGCCTTCCTGCTGCCCCTGTTCCTGGGCCAGATCGCCGGCTATTCACCGATGCAGATCGGCGAAGTCATCATGTGGGTGGGCTTGCCGCAGCTGTTCATCATGCCGTTTGTTGCCAAGTTATCATCGAAGGTGGATAACCGCATCCTGTGCTCGTTCGGCCTCTTGCTGTTCGGCGGTTCGTGCATGATGAATGCCTACATGGACGCCTCCACCGGCTACGACCAGCTGCTGTGGTCGCAGGTGGTGCGCGCGCTGGGCCAGCCCTTCGTCATGCTGACCCTGTCGAACTTCGCCATGAAGGGCATCGCGCCGAAGGACATGGCGTCCGCTTCGAGCCTGTTCAACATGACGCGCAACCTGGGCGGCTCGATCGGCATCGCCCTGCTGGCCACGGCCCTGAGCACGCGCGAGCATTTCCACTCGCAGCGCCTGGGCGAGGCGATCAACGCGTATTCCAGCGCCACGCAGCTGCGCATCGACCAGCTGACGTCCTCGTTCATGGCCAAGGGCTATGACGCCGTCACGGCCGGCAACCAGGCCTTGCAGGCGATCGACGGCATCGTGCGCCGCGAAGCCTACGTGATGGCCTACAACGACGGCTTCTTCCTCGTCGGCGCCATCCTGCTGGCCTGCATCGTGCCCCTGTGGCTGGCCGACAAACTCAAAGCCCCCGGTGGCGGTGGCGGCGGTCATTGACCGCCCACGCACACACCTCAAGAACAAGAAGGTAATCATCATGCAAACCATCATGCAAACAGTAATGACGAAAATCGCGCTGGCCGCTTCCCTTGCCGTGGCGCTGTCCGCCTGCGGCACCGTGGGCCAGGATTTCACGGCCCCGGCAAACGTGGCCGGTATCGATAACGGCACCTTCCGCCACGGCGCTGCCGCGGCGGACGCCGCGCAGCTGCCCAAAGAGTGGTGGAGCATCTATGGCGACGCCACCTTGAACCGCCTGGAACAGAGCGCGCTGCAGGACAATCCGAGTGTCAAGGCGGCGGGTGAGCGATTGCTGCAGGCGCTGGCGCAAAGCGGCACGGCGCGCGCCAACCAGGGTCCGAGCGTGAACGTCAGCACGGGCATCTCGAACTCGCGTACCTCGGCCAACACCTCGCAGGGCCTGGCCCTGGGCAACCGCTCGATCAGCGGCAACAATTTTTCCGTGGGCGGCTCGCTGTCGTATGAAGTCGACTTGCTGGGCCGCGTGAAACGCCTGGTCGAAGCGGCCGATTCGCAGGCGCTGGCGGCGCAGGCGGACCGCGACGGCGTGCTGCTGATGCTGTCGTCGCAAGTGGCCAGCAATTACTGGCAGCTGCGCGGGCTGGATGCGGAAATGGCGATTTTGAATGGCGCCCTGGACACGCGCCGCGAGTCGGCGCAGCTGGTCGAGGCGCGCTTCAATGCGGGCCTGACGAATGAGCTGGACCTGGCGCGCGCGAAAGTCGAACTGTCGAACGCCCAGGCCGACCTGCATGAAGTCAAGCGCCAGCGCAACCAGCTGGAAAACAGCCTGGCCACCTTGACGGGCAAGCCGCCGTCGGCGCTGCAATTGCCGGTGGCCGCCGATCCGTCGATCTTGCCGCTGCCGCCCGCCATTCCCGTCGGCTTGCCGGCCAGCCTGCTGGCGCACCGTCCGGACCTCGTTTCCAGCGTGGCGGGCCTGCGCGCGGCGAATGCGCAAGTGGGCGTGGCCGAAGGCGCGTTTTACCCGTCGCTGCAATTGACGGGCAATTTCGGCTACGCCTCCGAAAAGCTGCGCGACCTGGCGCAGGGCGGTTCGCGCCAGTTCAGCTTTGGCCCGCTGGCCCTGTCCCTGCCCATCTTCGACGGCGGCCGCAACCAGGCCAATCTGGATTTGAGCAAGGCGCGCTATGCGGAAGCCGTGGCGAACCATGAAACGAAGCTGTTGACGGCCTTGCGCGAAGTGGAAGATTCGCTGTCCGACGTGGAGCAGCGCCAGTTGCAGGGCGACGCCCAGGCCCTGTCGCAGGCAGCGGCCGCGCGCGCCTACCTGGTGGCGCGCACGCGCTACGAGCGCGGCATCTCGACCTACCTGGACGTCACCGATGCGCAGCGCAGTTCGCTGGCAGCGGACCGCGCCGCCGCGCAGATCAAGACCCAGCGCCTGCTGGCGACGGTCGCCGTGGCCCGTTCGCTGGGCGCAGGCTGGCAGCCGGACGGCGAGCTGGCCAGGCTGGCGTCCGCGCCCGCCGCGAAGGCCAATTAAGTACGACGGTTACGTGAGCGTGGCCGGTGGCGGTGTCGCCGCCGGCCCGTAGCGTTCCAGCAGAAAATCGATGAAGGTCGTCAGCTTCGGCGTGGGCTGGCGGTCGCGTGCGTACACGAGGTGCATGGGGCGCGGCGCCGGCACGTAGTCGGCCAGCAGCGGCACCAGCCTGCCGGCGGCGATATCGCCAGCCATCAGGATTTCCGCCTGCATGACGATGCCGAAGCCGTGCAGGGCGGCCACGCGCAGCGCCTGCCCATTGTTCGAGCGGAAGCGGCTTTCGCGCACGGGGCTGCCGTCATCGTCGCCGCTCCTGGCCAGGCGCCAGCGCACGTGGCGCGTCCACTGCATGAAGTCCAGGCATTCGTGGCGCGCCAGGTCGGCCGGCGTGCGCGGCGTGCCGTGTCTGGCCAGATAGGCGGGCGCGGCGCAGATCACCATCGCATACGGCCGCAGCACGCGCGCCACCATGGCGGAATCTTCCAGCTTGCCGATGCGGATGGCCGCGTCGAATCCTTCCTCCACCAGATCCACCGTCCTGTCGTTGAGGTTCAGTTCCAGGCTCACTTCCGGATACGCATCGAGGTAGTCGGCCATCAGCGGCGCGATGCACTCGCTACCAAACGACACGGGCGCCGTGATCTTCAGCTTGCCGCGCGGCGCCGCGCGCATCGCTTCGGCGCCCCGTTCCGCCGCATGGATGCTGGCCAGGATCTGGCGGCACTGTTCCGCATACTGCTGGCCGATTTCCGTCAGGCTTTGCCGCCGCGTGGTGCGCGCCAGCAGCCGCGCGCCCAGCCGCTCCTCCAGGTATTTGATGTGCTTGCCCACCATCACGGGCGAAATCTGGAACGCCTCGGCGGCGGCCGTGAAACTGCCCGCATCGACGACGGCGACGAAAATCTCCATGCTGCGCAATTTATCCATGGCATTCCGATTGCAAACTGTGGGTTGGTAATCTTGTAAATTCTAGCGTATTTATTCCTTTTCGTAAGCGGCGCATACTGGCTCCATCGTTCAACCCACACAAGGAAGCAGCATGAAAATCGTCATCATCGGCGCCAGCGGCACCATCGGCACGGCCGTCGCCGCGCAACTGGCGCAACGCCATGAAATCATCGAAGTGGGCAGCCGCAGCGGCACGCACCAGGCCGACATGGGCGACATCGCGCAAGTGCGCGCCCTGTTCAAGCGCATCGGCAAGGTCGACGCCGTTGTCGTGACGGCCGGTAAAATGCATTTCGGTCCCCTGGCTGAATTTACTCCAGAGCAATTCCAGGTGGGCCTGGAAAGCAAGCTGATGGGCCAGGTCAACGTGGCGCTGGTGGCGCAGGAATACCTGAACGACGGCGGTTCGATTACCCTCACCAGCGGCATCGTGGCCGAGCAGCCTATCCGCTTCGGCACGGCCGCCAGCATGACCAACGCGGCCGTGGAAGGTTTTGTAAGGGGCGCCGCCATCGAGTTGCAGCGGGGCGTGCGCATCAATGTCGTCAGCCCGACGGTGCTGGCCGAATCGCTGGAGTCGTACGGCCCCTTCTTCTATGGCTTCGAGCCGGCCGCCGCCAGCCGCGTGGCCCTGGCGTACAGCCGCAGCGTGGAAGGGGCGCAGACGGGGCAGGTGTACAAGGTTTGGTAAAACCTGCCCTACAGGCGGGGGCGCTGGTGGATTACAATTTGCCTCACTTGGGGTCTGACCCCAGAATTTAACCGAGGCCCCATGAAAAAACTCCTGATTCCCCTGCTGATGGCCGCCGCCGTCGGCAACGCCTGCGCAGCAACGCCAGCGGCCGCGCCAGCCGCCCCGGCCACCGCCGCGCAACTGACGGCCATGAGCGCCCGCTACGCGCCCGTCGCGCTGACGGCCGACGTCACCCACCTGTCCGCTGGCGACCGCCAGGCCATCGCCAAGCTGGTCGAAGCGGCCAAGCTGGTCGACGTGCTGCAGCTGCGCCAGCGCTGGTCCGGCAATGAAGCGCTGTGGGCGGCACTTAAGAAAGACAAGTCGGCCCTGGGCCAGGCCCGCCTGAATTATTTCTGGATCAACAAGGGGCCATGGTCGGTGCTCGACGCGCATGCCTCGTTCATGCCGGCCAGCTACGCCGGCATTGCCATTCCCGCGCACAAGCCGGAAGCGGGCAATTTCTATCCGCAGGGCGCCACCAAGGCCAGCCTGGAAACGTGGATGAACGGCTTGCCGGCGGACGACAAGCAGCAGGCGCAATGGTTTTTTACCACCATCCGCGCGGGCAAGGATGGCAAGTACCAGACCGTCAAGTATTCGGACGAGTACAAGGTGGAGCTGAAACAGCTGGCCAGGCTGCTCGACGAGGCGGCCGCCGCCACGGATAACGGATCGCTGAAGAAATTTTTGACCCTGCGCGCCAAGGCTTTCCTCGACAACGATTATTTACCGTCCGACTTCGCCTGGATGGACCTCGATTCGCCCGTCGACATCACCATCGGCCCGTATGAAACGTACAACGACGAGCTGTTCGGCTACAAGGCCGCCTTCGAGGCCTACGTGAACATCCGCGACCAGGCCGAGACGCAGAAGCTCAACTTCTTCGCCAGGCACATGCAGGAGCTGGAAGACAACCTGCCGCTCGACGCCAAGTACCGCAATCCGAAAGTGGGCGCGCTGGCGCCCATGGTGGTGGTCAACCAGGTGTACGGCGCCGGCGACGGCAACATGGCCGTGCAGACGGCCGCCTACAACTTGCCCAATGACGAGCGCATCATCAGTGCGCGCGGCTCCAAGCGTGTGATGCTGAAAAACGTGCAGGAAGCCAAGTTCAAGGCCACCCTGACGCCGATCTCCAAGTTGGTGCTCACGCCGGAAGCGCAGCAGGACGTCGATTTCAATTCCTTCTTTACGCACATCCTCGCGCATGAAATCATGCACGGCCTGGGCCCGCACGCCACCGTGGTCGACGGCAAGCCATCGACGCCGCGCCAGGACTTGAAGGAAGCGTATTCCACCATCGAGGAAGCCAAGGCCGACATCACGGGCCTGTTCGCGCTGCGCTACATGATGGACAAGGGCCAGCTGAACGACACCCTGGGCCAGGGCGAGGCGGCCGAGCGCAAGCTGTACAACACCTTCCTCGCTTCCGGTTTCCGCACCCTGCATTTCGGCCTGACGGATTCGCACGCGCGCGGCATGGCCATCCAGATGAATTACATCCTCGACAAGGGCGGTTTCGTCTCGCTGGGCGATGGCAGGTTCGGCGTCGATTTTGCGAAGATCAAGCAGGCAGTGATCGACCTGGACCGTGAATTTCTGACCATCGAGGCGACGGGCGACTATGCGCGCGCGCAAGCGATGATGACGAAATACGTGGTCATCCGCCCAGAGGTGCAGGTGGCGCTCGACAAGATGAAGGCCGTGCCCAATGATATCCGTCCGGAATTCGTCACGGCCCGCGCGCTGGATAAGATGACGAAGCAATAAGCTGACCTTGATTATTATCAGTCTGAAAAGCCGGTGCCTTGCGCACCGGTTTTTTTTTTCGTCTTTATTTGCGAAAAGTTGCCAGTTTTTCCTTGTGGAAATACGTCCACCGCTTACTCTGCAGTGGTAAAACCTCCTTTCTTCCCGTCTATCCCATGTTGAAACCGCTCTTGCTGATGAGCTTGCTCATCGTTTTGCCCGCCGTGGCTGGTCCCGGGCTGACCGATCTGGAAACCCGCTGGCTGCAGGCGGGCCAGCCCGTCATCGCGTTTGCGCGCGCGCAAGGTTTGCCCGTCGATATCATCGTGCAGCCCCAGGATGCGCCCGGCGCCGTGCCGCTGGCGCTGGGCTACGAAGGGGGGCGCTGCAAGCTGGTGCTGTCCTTGCGCGGCAATGCGCAGGCGGACAGTGTCTTGCAGGGCGTGCCACCCACGCGCCACGGCCTGATGATGGAAGCGATGACGGCGCATGAAATCGGCCATTGCCAGCGCTATGCGCAGGGCGACTGGCACGCCTTGCCGCGCGGCTTCGTTGAGCCGCGCAGCATGCAGAAAGGCAAGTTGACAGCGCTGGCGCAGGAGTTGCGCGAGACGCGCCGCGAAGAGGCTTATGCGGACCTGGTCGCCCTGGCCTGGATGCATGCACGCCACCCCGGGCAGTACCAGCAGGTGCTGGCCTGGATGCGCGGCGTGCGCGCGGCTGGCGAGGCCGCGGGCGGCGGTGTAGGCAGTTCCCACGCCACGCAGGCATGGCTGGCGCTGGCCGATGGCGCAGGCGCATTTGATGACTCTGCTTCACCATTTGAACAGGCGCAAGTATTGTGGCGGAAGGGCTTGAGCGGCGACAAAGGACAGTGAGTTTTTGCGTGAATGGCGTGTCAGCGTGTGCTGTCGCACGGAGCTTTGCGCGCGGCAGGGGTCTAATCTGGGCATCAACTAACCAGAGAGGAACCATCATGAACAAAATGATCGCACTCATGCTGGCCGCCAGTGCCAGCGCCCTGCTTGCCGCCGCGCCCGCGTATGCGCAGGACGCCTCGTACAAGAGTTTGACGGACAAGGCAACGGCCGACTACAAGCAGGCCAAGGCCGCCTGCGACAGCCACAGCGGCAACGCGAAAAAAGTCTGCGTGGAAGAAGCCAAGGTGGCGCGCGCCAAGGCCGAGTCGGACGCCGTGGCGCAATACCGCAACACGCCGCGCGAACTGGGCAAGGCCCGCAAGGATGTCGCCAATGCCGAGTATGACCTGGCCAAGGCCAAGTGCGGCGACCGCACGGGGGCCGACAAAACCACATGCATGAACGATGCCAAGGCAGCGAAGTCGGCCGCGCTGGCGGACGCCAACACGGGCGCCAAGGCCGGCACCAACGTGGCGCAGAATCCGCCCGCCACGACGAAGGAAAACTGCGACGCCATGGATGCGACGGCCAAGGCCGCCTGCATGACGCGCAATGCGGCCGGCAGCACCAAGACGGCCATGTCCGACTCCGTCATCACCACCAAGATCAAGGCGGACCTCGTCAAGGACAACGACTTGAAAGCGCTCGATGTGCACGTGGAAACGGTCAACGGCGTCGTCATGCTCAGCGGTTTCGTGCCTTCCCAGGAGCAAGTAAAGAAAGCCGCCGACCTGGCCCGTGGCGTGGAAGGCGTGAAGGACGTGAAGAATGGCTTGAAGGTCAAGTAAGCGGCGTCTTCACAAGTCTTGCAGCCAGGACTGGAGTGGCACGCAGCAGTGTCGCTCCAGTTTTTTTGATTGTATAAATTACGATCATAATATAACATGGAAAAAATCCCATCGGCTCGTGCTGGCCGGTATTCACTTTTTCATGAGGACGGCATGCTTTCTCTTCCCTTTTCGCGCTGGCTGGAGCGGCGCGGCATCCACTTTGCCTGGGTCATCGTCGCCATCACCTTCCTCACGGCCTTGACGTCGTCGGCTGCGCTGGGCTTGCCTGGCGCGCTGATGCAGCCCTTGAGCCGGGAATTTGGCTGGGATGCCGAGCAGATTTCCTCGGCGCTGGCCGTGCGTTTCGTGCTGTTTGGCTTGATGGGGCCGTTTGCCGCCATCCTGATGGAGCGCTTCGGCTTGCGCAATGTCATCTGCGTGGCGCTGGGCCTGATCGCGGCCGGCATGCTGCTGGCCACGCGCATGACGCAGTTCTGGCACCTGGTCGCCCTGTGGGGCATCCTGCTGGGGCTGGGCTCGGGCATGACGGCGCTGGTCTTGAGCGCCGTGGTGGCGAACCGCTGGTTCGAGACGCACCGGGGCCTGGTGGTGGGCGTGCTGACGGCCAGCTCGGCCACGGGCCAGCTGCTGTTCCTGCCCGTGGGCGCCTGGCTGATCGAGCATTTCGGCTGGCGCACGGCCGTCCTGCCCGTGTTTATCGCCTGCGCCATCGTCGCCGTGCTGGCCTTCCTGTGCATGCGCAACCGGCCGCAGGACGTGGCCTTGCGCCCGTACGGCGCCGACCCGTCCACGCCGCTGGTGGCGCCGCCGGCGGCAAGCATGACGTTTGCCACGCCCTTTTTGATATTGCGCAGTGTTGCAGCGAATCGCACCTTCTGGATACTCTTCGGCACCTTCTTCATCTGCGGCCTCAGCACCAACGGCTTGATCCAGACGCATTTCATCTCGCTGTGCGGCGACTCGGGCCTGTCCGCCGTGCCGGCCGCATCCGTGCTGGCCATGATGGGCGCCTTCGACCTGTTCGGCACGATCTTGTCCGGCTGGCTGTCGGACCGCTATGACAACCGCAAATTGCTGTTCTGGTACTACGGCTTGCGGGGCCTGTCCCTGTTCTGGCTGCCGTATTCGGAATTCACCCTGTATGGCCTGTCCCTGTTCGCCATGTTCTACGGCCTGGACTGGATCGCCACCGTGCCGCCGACCGTGAAACTGGTGGGCGCCACGTTCGGCCGGGAGCGGGCGGGCATGGTGTTCGGCTGGATCTTCGCGGGCCACCAGCTGGGCGCCGCCGTGGCCGCGTATGGCGCGGGCCGCATCCGCACCCTGATGCTGACCTACAACCCGGCCCTGTTCGCGGCCGGCGCCGCCTGCCTGCTGGCGGCGCTGCTGGTGCTGGCAATCCAGCGGCAGAAGGCAGCTGTGGCCGCCGTCCAGAGCGCATGAAAAAAGCCAGGCCCGCGTGAGCGGGGCCTGGCCTTTCAAGAAGTGCGCAACACGATTATTTCAGATACTTAGCCAGCCATCCTTCGACTTCGCTATAGAAAAAGCGGCTGTTCTCGCCCTTCAAAATCCAGTGGTTTTCGTCCGGGAAGACCAGCAATTTCGCCGGCACGTTCAGGCGCTGTTGTACTGCAAAGTTCATCAGCGCATTGTTGGCCGGCACGCGGTAGTCGAGCTCGCCCACCGTGATCAGGATGGGGGTGGTAAAGCCCGTGCCTTTTTCGTGATTGCCCGCTTGCATGACCGGGCTTTGGTCGCGCCACACGGGCAGGTTCGACCAGACGGGGCCGCCTGCATTCGTTTCACGGCCGAAACCGCCATCGCTGGTGCCCCACTGCATGATCAAATCCATTTCGCCCGCGTGCGAGACGATGGCCTTGTAGCGCGTGGTGGTCGCCTGCAGCCAGTTGGCCAGGTGGCCGCCATAGCTGGCGCCGCCGGCAGCCAGTTTCGTGCTGTCGATGAACGGATATTTCTTGATGGCTTCATCGACGCCCTGGTTGACTTCATCGCCCGGGCCCTTCAACGGGTCGAACTGAATCGAGCGCGAGAATTCCTCGCCATAGCCGGTGGAACCCTTGTAATCGGTCAGCAAGACAACGTAGCCTGGCTTGGCCAGCAAGTGATAGTTCCAGCGCAGCACGAACTGGTCGCGCCACATGCTGGCCGCGCCGCCGTGGATGACGGTAAACAGCGGGTATTTCTTGTTAGGGTCAAAGTTGGCGGGCTTGACGAGCATATTGTGGATGCGGCGGCCGTCGGCCGTGGTGAACCAGAAGTGCTCGGGTGCCTGCCAGTCGATTTTATCGGCCTTGTCCGTGTTGAAGGCCGTCAGCCGTTTCGGCTGCTTGCCGTTGAACGCATAGATTTCCGGCGGATTGATGCTTGACTCCCACACGCCGACCAAAGCCTTGCCGCCGCTGCTCAGCGAATTGATGGTGCCTGTCGGCAAGGATGGCTCTTCGCGCACGTCGCCGCCTTTGGCATCGATCGAATACAGCTTTTCCAGGCCCGCGTGTTCATAGCTGAAGATGACGCGCTTGCCGCCTTCGGGCAGCACGAAGCGCGCAATCGACCGGTCCAGCTTGGCCGTCAGGATGGCCGGCGCAGGGTTGCTCATCGGCCAGGCGAAGCTGGCCAGGCGTTTCACGTCATACACTTTACCGGGCGTTTGCGCGTCGCTCAATGCAAACAGGGTCTTGCCGTCGGCGGAAAATTTCAGGGAACCGTAGCTATGTTTGTCCTGCGTCAAGCGCTGCGCTTCGCCGCCGGCCACGGGCAGCAGATACAGTTGCGAGTAGACGGCTTCGCGCTGCGCCGCATCGCGGTTGGTGGCCGCGTTGAAGACGACGGCCTTGCCGTCCGGCGTCCAGACGGCGTCCAAGGATTGTCCTTCGTCACCCTGGCCGCCGCCAAAGCCCGGCAGCGCCACCAGTTGCGTGCCCGACAGGATGTCGCGCGCGGTGTTGTCACCTCGTGCTGCGGCGTCGGCGTCGACGATGAACAGGCGCACCTGCTTGTCCGTCAGCCATTTGTCGAAGTAGCGCGGTGCCGTCGTTTCATACGAGCGGGCGCTGACTTTGCGCTCCTTGCGCTCTTTTGCGCTTTGCTTGACGTCGGCTTCCGTCTTGTTGCCAGGATAGATGTCGCTGATGAACAGCAATTGCTTGCCGTCCGGACTCCATTTCGGCATGCGCGCGCCCAGGGTGAGCGAGGTCAGGCGCTGCGCTTCGCCGCCGGCGGCCACGTCGAGGCGGTAGATCTGTCCCGCTTCATCGCCGTCGCGCTTGGCAACGAACACCAGCTGGCGGCTGTCCGGCGACCAGGCCACGGCGCCTTCGCCGCCCTTGGAATACGTCAGGCGGCGCGCGGGGCTGTCATCAAGCAGGGACTTGATCCACAGATCCGACCATTGCTCCTTGCTATCGTAGGCGCTGTCGACCACGGAAAACACGGCCCAGCGTCCGTCCGGGCTGGCGACGGGTGCGCCCACCCGTTTCATCAGCCACACGTCTTCATGCGTGATGGCGTGTTTGGCGGCGGCTTGCGGGGTGGCGGCAGGCGCGGCGGCGGTGGTATGGGAAAGCGAGGCGCAGGCCGCTGCGATCAGCAGGGAGCCGAGGGAACGGCGAAGACGGGGTAAGGTCATGGGCGTGGTCTGGGTAGTGAAAAAAGTACAGCGGGCAACATTATTGCCCATCGATTCGGCCACTGCCAAGGCCATGAACCGTTACTTACCCGGCCGGATGGCCGCGTATCGGGCGGGCGCCGCCTGGCTGATCAGTTAAACTTGCCGCTTTATTCACGCTGGCGCCGATAGAACATGAAAATTTGTCTACCCTTATTGAAAACGGCATTGCTGGGCGCGAGCTGCCTGCTGGCTACCCCGGTTTTTGCCGCTGCCGCTGCGCCGTACCCGAATACCAGCGCCATGGGCGTGGGCCATGCGGAAAGCACGGCCTGGTATGCGGGCTGCCTGAAGGTCAAGGATGCGGCACCGCCGCCGGCCGACCTGCCGGCGCCGTCCGCCGTGGCATCCTTGCAGCAATGCCAGGCGACAGACCTGTATTACGATACCAAGAGTATGTCCTCGCCCAAGCCCGCCGACTGGCGTCCCGCGCGCCATTGCGCGATGGCCACGCAGAACAGCGCCGTGCTGATGATGCTGTACCAGAACGGACAGGGCGTGCAGAAGGACCCGCTGCTGGCGCTCAAGTATGCGTGCAGCATCGATGCGGCGCCGGCCGAGATGCAGGGCCGCATCGAACACTTGCAGAAGATCAATGCCAGCGGGCGCGGCATGATCGACTTGTGCGACGACATCACCAGCGGCTACATGATGGGCGTGTGCAGCGCCATCGATGCGCGGCAAAAGCAGCGCGTGCGCGCGCAGGCAACGGGCAAGGCCAGCGCAAGCATGCCTGCCGTGGCACAAGCATCGCTGCAAAAGCTGCAGACGGCGGCAAGCAAGTTTGCCGATGCGCGCGCGGCCAATGAAACGGACTTGAGCGGCACGGCACGCGCTGCCCAGAGCATCGCGGCCCGCACGGCCGAGCTCGACTTGCTGGCGCACGATCTGCGCGAATACGAAGGGGGCAAGTTGCCGGCCAGCATGTCCAAGGAGCAGGCGGCGGCGCTCGACAAGGAGCTCAACGCCATCTACGGCAAGCTGATGAAAAAGCCCGCGGAAAGCCATGCGGGCGCCGTGGACAAGGACGGCATCCGCGCCACCCAGCGCCTGTGGCTCGCCTACCGCGATGCCTGGATGAACTTTGGCGCCGTGCGTTATCCCGCCGTCACCAGCGAGACCTGGGCCGGCTGGCTGACGGCGCGGCGCAATGCGCAACTGCAAGATTTGCTGGAGAATTGACGCATGCGGGAAGCGTATTACCACGAAGATGACTATTGCATGATCGAACTGTTGCCGCTGGATAATTTGCAGCACTGTGTGACGCAGATGGGCGAGCAGCAGGCGTTCGCCGATGCGCACCGCAGCGGCGCCGGCTGGACGGACATGTATGTGATCAAGGCGCCACCGTCGCCACTGCGCGCGCTGGGCCTGACGGCCGAGCAGCTGCGCCTGGCGCTGGACCATGCCTTGCCGCCGTATGACGCCGTCTACACGGGCTACAGCAGTTACCGCGTGGAATGCAAGAACGTGCTGGCCTTTGGCGGCGACAAGACGGAGACCCTGTTTGCGGGCCTGGACGAGCAGGGTATCGTGTGCGACCTGTGGTGCAGCGATGGCATGCCGCAACTGTTGCTGCTGCCCTTGAAAGAGCAGCTGTTGCTGGCTGACTGGGGCGCGGGGTTTGCGTGTCCGCTGGCCGACGGGGACTTGTTCGCCCGTTATCTGCAGGAGTATGAACTGGACTGATTGAACTGAACTGATTACTCGCAGGCGATGGCGTTCGGCTGCGCCACTTTCACCACGGACGCCAGGCGCGCCATGTCGTTGCCGTCGCCTTGCTCGACGTACGGTTGATACGTATCAATGACGATGCGCGCCCGCGCCTGCCAGCCGCAATTGTCGGCCTGGCGCGCGGGCACGCGCAGCAGCCGGCGCGCCTGGGCATCGTTGCTGAAACAAAACCACGCATCGTGCGTGGCGGCAGGGCGGGGCAAACGGCCCCACTGCGCCTTGTCGGGCGCGAAGCAGACGCGGTTGCCGATGATTTCCAGGCTCATCTCGTCCGTGCGCAGGCTGTACTCGCCGTCGAGCACGATGGGCGCTTGCGCTTGCGCGGACAGGCAGGTGGTGGCCAGGAGGAGGGCGGCGGCAAGTTTCATGCGTTTCTTTCAGGGCTGGCAAGACGAAGCGCCAGTATAACCGCGGGGCCGGAAACGAAAAAAGCCCATCCGTGAGGATAGGCTTTTTAGTACTGCGCATTCGTGGTAGGCCGTGCGGGATTCGAACCTGCGACCAACGGATTAAAAGTCCGCTGCTCTACCAGCTGAGCTAACGACCCGAAAGAGGCCGCATTATATATCAGTTGAAAAAGAATGCAAAGCATTCCTGCACGAAAATGAAGATGGCTCAATGCAGGGCGGCCGTGAGCTTCAGTACTTCGTCGATGCTGGTCGTGCCATCGATGATCTTGCGCGCGCCGGCGATGCGCAGCGGCGTCATGCCGTCGAGGATGCTCTGGCGGCGCAAGGCGTGCAGGTCGGCGCCTGCCTTGATGAGCTGGCCGAACGTTTCCGTCACGCTCAGCAGTTCATAAATGCCGGCACGTCCCAGGTAGCCGCTGTGCCGGCACAGGGCGCAGCCGACGGGGCGGTACGTAGCCTGCGGCCGTTCCAGCTGGCCGCCCGTCAGGCGCTGCCATGGCGTGTCGTCCGGGGCAGCATCCAGCTGCTTGCAGCCCGGACACAGGCAGCGCAGCAGGCGCTGTGCCAGCACGCCGATCAGGCACGCTTCCAGCAGGTAGGCGGGCAAGCCCAGTTCCAGCAGGCGCATGACGGCCGACGGCGCGTCGTTGGTGTGCAGGGTCGACAGCACCAGGTGTCCCGTCAGCGCCGCCTGGATGGCCATCTCGGCCGTGGCCAGGTCGCGGATTTCACCGACCATGATGATGTCGGGATCTTGCCGCATCAGCGCCCGCACGCCATCGGCAAACGACAGTTCGATGCCGGCCTGGGTTTGCACCTGCATCTGGTTGAAGGCCGGTTCCACCATTTCGATGGGGTCTTCCACCGTGCACACATTGACTTCGCTGCCGGCCAGCGCCTTCAGGGTGCTGTACAGGGTGCTGGTCTTGCCCGAACCGGTGGGGCCCGTCACCAGCACGATGCCATGCGTGCGCGCCGTCAGCTGGCGCCAGCGTTCGGCGTCCGCGGGCGGAAAGCCCAGTTCGGCCAGGCTCTTGACGGCCACTTCCGGGTCGAAGATGCGCATGACGAGCTTTTCGCCGAAGGCCGTGGGCAAGGTCGACAGGCGCAGCTCGACTTCCTGCCCCTGCGCATTGCGCGTCTTGATGCGGCCATCCTGCGGGCGGCGCTTTTCCACCACGTCCATGCGCCCGAGCAACTTGATGCGCGCCGTCATGGCCAGCAAGACCACGGGCGGCAATTGATACGCCTGGTGCAGGCGGCCGTCGATGCGCAGGCGCACGAGGCCCGCGTCGCGCTTCGGTTCCAGATGGATGTCGGACGCGCGCTGGGCAAACGCGTATTGCCACAGCCAGTCGACGATGCGCACCACGTGCTGGTCGTTTGCGTCGAGGCTGGTCTTGTTGCGTCCCAGTTCCACCAGCTGCTCGAAATTGTGGCGCAGCGCCAGGTCTTGCGTGGATGCTTGCCGGGCCACCTTGACGGAAGTTGCCAAGCTGAAAAATTGCGCAATGGCATCGGCGATGTGCAGCGGGTTGGCGATGACCAGGCTCAGCTTGCGTGGCGCCAGCTTGCCCAGCTGCGCCTGCCAAGCGAGTGCGTAGGGCTGGGCCGTGGCGATGACGATGCGGTCAAGCGTGCTTTCCACGGGCAGGATATTAAAACGGGCGGCATAGCCGGCCGTCATGACGTCGGCCACCTGGCTGAAATCGATGTGCAAGGGATCGATGCGCAGATACGGCAGGCTTGCGCGTCGGGCCAGCCAGGCGCACAGGGTGTCGAGCGTGAGTGCGCCGTGGGCGATGCAGCACAGCGGATGCAAGGCCGGTGCCGGCAGCAGGGCGGCCTGGGCGGCGATGGAGGCCGCTTGCGCTGCGTCAAGCAAGCCGTCTTCCTGCAGCCAGGCCAGCAGTTGCGGCAGTTGCAGCGGCGTGTCGGGCGAGATGGGAGAGGGAGGAGGGGAAGCGGGCATGGCCGGCGCCTTTCAGGGCTGCCGGCCTGCGTGGGCGTGCCGGCGCTTACAGGGTGCTGGCGATGCCTTTGACCCAGGTCTTGGCGGGCAGCTTGGTCTCGGCGACGATCTGCTTGGCCCGTTCCAGCAAGGCGGCTTGCGCTTCGGCATCGAGTGCCACTTTCGTCTTGAACGCGATCGCCACCACGTTCCCATCATGGACTTCCGGCAGGCAGATCACCTGTGCAAACGCAAACTTCATCGCCTTGATGTTCTTCGCGTAGCTGGGATGGTCGCCAAACAGGTTGACCGTCATGATGCCGTGCGGCGCCAGGCAGGCGCAGCAGGCGGCATAGAAATCGGCGCTGTCGAGCACGGGACCGCGCGCCGTGGCGTCGTACAAGTCCACCTGCAGGGCGTCCAGGGTGCCGTGGTTGGCTTCATCGTTGACGTAGTCGAGCGCATCCATCTCGCGCACGTGCAGGCGCTCGTCGTTGGGCGGCAGCTTGAACATCGAGGCGCAGATGGTGATGACGGAAGGATTCAGTTCGATGGCCTCGACCTGTGCCTGCGGGAACTGGCGGTAGCAGAACTTGGTCAGCGCGGCCGTGCCCAGGCCCAGCTGGGCGAGGCGCTGCGGTTGCTCGATCCACAGCATCCACGCCATCATCTGCTGCGCGTATTCGAGTTCCGGCCAGTCCGGCTTGCGGATGCGCATGGCGCCCTGCACCCATTCCGTGCCGAAATGCAGATAGCGCACGCCATCCATTTCCGACAGGGTGACAGGGGCGTAGCGGGGCTTGCGCGCGGGGCGCGAGGATTCGACTTGTTCGATGGATTTTCGTTTGATAAGCATAAGGCGGCCTGAAAGTGTGCCGCATTATAGCCCGTGCCGGAGCGCCATAAAAAATGCCAGCCGCTGGGGCTGGCATGGTATGGGCCGGTTGCGGCGCTTACTGCTGAGCTGGTTCGATCGAGACGCGCAGACGGACGCGCTCGCCCGGATCGTAGGACATGATGCTCGTGTAGTTGCGGCCGCGGTAGTCGTAGGTGACCTGGTAGCCATTGTTGCGCGATTCCCAGTGGTCGACCTGACGGCATTGCTTGACGGCTTGTTCCTGCATGCCGCCCTGGTAATTGTTCTGGTTGTCGACACGGTCGCCGACGACGGCGCCGGCAATCGCGCCGGCAGCTGCCGCGGCCGTGCGGCCATTGCCGCCACCGACCTGGCTGCCGAGCAGTGCGCCGGCGATACCGCCGACGATGGAGCCGCCAGCGCTGCGCTGTTGCGGCGGTGCCTGGACTTGCACGTATTCCGTACGGCATTCCTGGCGTGGACGATTGATCTGTTCCACTTGCGGCACGACGCGCACGACCTTGCCGAAATCTTCAAAGTCGGCGGCCTGGGCGAGTGGCAATGCACCGATACAAAGGGCTGACATCATCAATTTGGCTTGCAAGTTCATTTGTAACCTCGTTATCTAGAGAATCTTTCAGGGTATTTTTTACAACTTGGGACTATAGTAATCCCGCCAGACCGGGGCAAGTGTTTCGCATGGCAACAAAATGTAACAGCCCAAGCCCCTTGCCCCACAGTCTGTAACATGCACTTTCAATCGATACAAGATGTTGAAGTGACTTGAAACCAGCGGTTTGTAACAAATCTTGCGTTTGACATCATATTCGGGTTGATTCATGCAGGACAACACGTTACCCTAATACGCGTATGGCTTATATAAAATCGCACTGAATCGCATAAAAGTTGATACAGATCGAATCACCGCGTGCGCATTGACCCGCGTGCGGGGATGCAATAAGAAGAGCAGCTAGAAAAAATCCATACATAACAGGTCGATTTGAGGGAAAAATGAGTTTGTTACTAACCGTGCCGCCCAACCTTGTCCAGTCCATCCGTGCCTTTCGCGTGACCGAATTACAAGACGAGGCGATCCGTCTCGGGCAGCACTTTTTATATGCGCATTGCAACGCTGGACAGACCAAACAACAAGTCATCGGCATTATTGCAGAAGCATTCCTGTTTCCGAAAAACCTGGCGAAGAATTTCGATGCCCTGCGCCTGTGCCTGACGGACACCATGTTCAAGGCGGGACCGCAGACAGGTTTCCTGGTGGTGCTCGAGCAATTGCCAAATACGCAAAAATTCGACAAGGAAGCGCGCGAGATCCTGCTCGACGTGTTCCGCGACGCGGCCGACTACTGGGCCGAGAAGAAAGTCCCGTTCCGCGTCTTCTATTCGTTCGAGTAAGCACCTACTCACGCCGCGGCGGCGTCAAACCAGCCTTTCATGCCCTGGCCGGGCGGCGTAATCGGGCAGCGGCGGCGGCCCGGCCGGTATGTTGCGCCGCAACAATAATAGCGGCCTTTCTTGGTTCGCATCGCCATAGCGGGTACAATGCGCGCTATGAAAAATATCGTTATCCTCATTTCCGGACGCGGCAGCAACATGGAAGCGGTCGTGCGCGCGGCGCAAGCCGAGCAATGGCCAGCCCGTATTGCCGCCGTCATCAGTAACCGGGCCGATGCCCAGGGACTGGTTTTTGCCGCGGAACATGGGATAGCGACGGCAGTCGTTGCCAACAAGGATTATGCCAGCCGCGAACAGTTCGATGCGGCGCTGCAAGCCGTGATCGACGGCTACACCCCCGACCTGGTCGTGCTGGCCGGTTTCATGCGCATCCTGACGCCGCCCTTCGTCGAGCATTACGCGGGGCGCATGCTCAATATCCACCCGTCGCTGCTGCCGCTGTTCCCGGGCATGGCGACGCACCGCCAGGCGCTCGAGGCGGGGGTGACGGAACACGGTGCGACCGTGCATTTCGTGACGGCCGAGCTCGATCATGGCCCTGCCGTGGCGAGCGCGACCGTCCCCGTCTTGCCCGGCGACACAGAAGACAGCTTATCGGCGCGCGTGCTGGTACAGGAACATTTGCTTTACCCGCGCGCCATCCGCCTGTTCATTGACGATAAACTGTCGGTCGAGCATGGCCAGGTCCGCGTGGACCCTCAATAAAATATTACAGGAAGAATAACAATGAGATTGCCACCAGCGATACTTGCCAATGCTGAAGAAGTATTGCGCGAAATTTTACGTTTCACGGCCCCGGCCGACACCACCCTGTCGCGCTATTTCCGCGACCATCCGCGCCTCGGTTCGCGCGAACGCGGCGCCATCGCCGAAGGCATTTATGCCGTGCTGCGCAACAAATCGTTCTTCACGGACTTCGCCGAAGCGGGCAGCGGCCCGACCATGCGCCGTTTGACCATCCTCGGCCTGGCCGAAGCCGTGGGCGCCGACTCGCTGGGCGGCCTGACGGAAGAAGAAGTGGAATGGCTGGAACGCATCACGCAGATCGACCGCAGCCTGATGCCGGCGAACATGCGCGCCAACATGCCGACCTGGCTGTTCGACAAGCTGATCGCCCAGTTCGGCGAAGCGGAAACCATGAAGCTGGCCGATGCGCTGAACGCGCCGGCGCCGCTGGACTTGCGCGTCAACTCGCTCAAGGCCACGCGCGACGACGTGATGCTGGCCCTGGCCGAAGCGCCTATCCTCAGCACACCGACGCCGTTTGCACCGCTGGGCTTGCGCGTGATCAAGAAACCATCGCTGCAAAACCTGCCATTGTTCCAGAGCGGCGCCATCGAGGTGCAGGATGAGGGCAGCCAGATCCTGTCGCAGATCGTCGGCGCCAAGCGCGGCGAGATGGTGGTCGATTTCTGCGCCGGCGCGGGCGGCAAAACGCTGGCACTGGGCGCGCTGATGCGCAACACGGGCCGCTTGTACGCGTTCGACGTGTCGGAAAAGCGTCTGGCCAAGCTCAAGCCCCGCATGGCCCGCAGCGGCCTGTCGAACGTGCATCCGGTGCAGATCGCGCATGAGCGCGATGCCAAGATCAAGCGCCTGGCCGGCAAGATCGACCGCGTGCTGGTCGATGCCCCGTGCAGCGGCCTGGGCACCCTGCGTCGCAATCCGGACGTCAAATGGCGCCAGCAGCCGAACTCCATCGTCGAGCTGCAAGCCAAGCAGGCAGCCATCCTGGCCGGCGCGGCGCGCCTGGTCAAGGGCGGCGGCCGCCTCGTGTACGCCACCTGCAGCTTCCTGAACGAAGAAAACGATCAGATCGCCGAGCAATTCCTGGCTGCCAACCCTGACTTCACCCTGGTGCCGATGAGCAAGGTACTGGCCGAACAGAAGATCGAGCTGGAAATGGGCGACTATCTGAAATTGTTGCCGCACCTGCACCAGACCGACGGCTTCTTCGCCGCCGTGTTCGAACGCAAGGTCATGCCGAAAAAAGTCTACGCCGATGAAAAACCGGCCGACGACGTTGACGCTGAACCAGCCGAGTAAGCCTGTCACGGGCCGCCGCTGCGCCTTGCAGCGGCGGCCTTCAATGCCGCCAGCCCGCCTGGCGGCATGGGATCACTGCCCATCCGTACCACCTTCGTCCCACCTTCCGGACCGCATCCGCCATGAATGAAACCCCGCTGCTCAACCTGATCACTGATTTTGTCGACGATTTCCGCCAACCGGCCATCCTGTGGCAGGCGCTGGTCATCGTTGCCTGCCTGGCCCTGAGCTGGCTGCTGGTGCGGCAGTTGCGCGTATTCCTGCACAAGCGGGCGGAAGCGGCGGCCACGCCCGCCACGCCGGAAACCCTGCAGCGCACGGACAGTTTCATCCGCATTTTGACGCCCGTTCTGGCGGCCATGTTGCTGGGCATTGCGCAACACTTCCTGGCCAAGTTCCAGTCGGTGAACCTGCTCAGCATCGCCATTCCCCTGTGCACGTCGATGGCGCTGGTGCGCTTCGGCTTTTATGTGCTGCGCCGCATTTTTGCCCGTCATGGCGACATCAGTCCCACGATGTTGCTTCTGGAAAAGATATTCACGGTCGTGGTGTGGGCCGGCATGGCCCTGTACATCACGGGCCTGTGGCCGGAATTGCATACCTTCCTGGAAAGCATCGTCGTGCCGCTGGGACGCAACAAGGTGTCAGTGGCTGCCATCTTGCAAGCCGCTATTTCCGTCGCCGTGCTGCTGGTGCTGGCCATGTGGGCCGGCACTTCGCTCGACGAGCGCCTGATGAAAATGCAGGGACTGCACACCTCCTTGCGCGTGGTGCTGTCGCGCATGGGCCGCGCCGTGCTGATCCTCGTGTCCGTGCTGGTCAGCCTGTCGCTGGTGGGCATCGACCTGACGGTGCTGTCCGTGTTCGGCGGCGCCTTCGGCGTGGCGCTGGGTTTCGGCTTGCAAAAGATCGCCGCGAACTTTGTGTCCGGTTTCATCATCCTGCTCGACCGCAGTCTCACCATCGGCGACATGATTACGGTGGGTCAATTTACGGGCAAAGTCACGCAGATCAATACGCGCTATACTGTGTTATTGGGCGGCGATGGCGTGGAATCCATCGTGCCGAATGAAATGCTGATTTCCGGCGGCGTGCAAAACATGTCGCTGAGCAACCGCATGGTCTGGCTGTCGACGGCCGTGTCGGTGGGCTATGAAACGGATCTCGATGTCATCTTCCCCTTGCTGGAAGCGGCGACGGCCAAGGTGCCGCGTGTGTCGCAAAGCAATCCGCCCTCGGCCACCCTCGTGCGTTTCGGCGCCGACGGCCTCGATGTACAGATTGGCTTCTGGATCGCGGACCCGGAAAACGGCACGGGCGGCGTGAAGTCGAATGTGAACCGCGCCATCTGGCGCACCTTGCAGGAACATAAGGTTACTGTACCGTTTCCGCAACGCGAATTGCGTATTGTTGGTACGCCTCCTGCCCCGCTCGCCAGCGCGGCAGACGGTGAGTCCCCGCCATCCGGCACCCAGCCTTAACCTCGCTGCCTGCCTCCGTTTTTGCCTGATAGTACCCATTAGGGCGTACAATCACGCCTAAAATTAACTCTGCCGGACCTCCAGAGTCACTGGAGCGACCGTGCGCACGCCCTGTCCACTTGGAGTAGCAGTAATGACATTGAGTTCCGTTTTACACGACGTTTTGCAGTTCATGGCCACTGGCATTACCGATCTGTCCGCATGGCAAGTTTTCCTGTACACCATGGTGGTCACGCACATCACGATCGCCAGCGTCACGATTTACCTGCACCGCCACCAGGCCCACCGGGCGCTGGAATTGCACGCCATCCCCAGCCATTTCTTCCGTTTCTGGCTGTGGCTGACGACGGGCCAGGTGACCAAGGAATGGGCGGCCATCCACCGCAAGCATCACGCCAAGTGCGATACGGAAGAAGATCCGCACAGCCCCGTGACGCGCGGCATCAAGAAAGTGTTCTGGGAAGGCGCCGAGCTGTACCGCGCTGAATCGAAGAACATGGAAACCATGGCGAAATATGGCCACGGCACGCCGACGGACTGGATCGAGCGCAACCTGTACACCAAGTACAGCTGGCTGGGCGTGGTCTCGCTGTTCGTCATCAATTTCATTTTGTTCGGCGTGATCGGCATTTCCGTGTGGGCCGTGCAAATGATGTGGATCCCCATCACGGCGGCCGGCATCATCAACGGCATCGGCCACTACTGGGGCTACCGCAACTACGACTGCGCCGACGCGGCCACCAACATCATTCCGTTCGGCATCCTGATCGGCGGCGAAGAGTTGCACAACAATCACCATACGTATGCGACGTCGGCCAAGCTGTCGTCGAAATGGTATGAAATCGATATCGGCTGGGCGTATATCCGCGCGCTGGAAATGCTGGGCCTGGCCAAGGTGAAAAAGCTGGCGCCGGAACCGAAGTTCTCGCACGGCAAGCTGGAAGCAGACTTCGAGACCTTGCAGTCGGTCATCGCCAACCGCTACGACGTGATGGCCAAGTATGCGAAATCGATCAAGCATGCCTGGAAAGAAGAGCTGGAGCACCTGAAGCACAAGGCCGAGCTGGAAAAGCGCTTCCTGAAATCGTCGCGCAAGCTGATGCAGCGCGAACCGGGCAAGCTGGCCGATGCGCACCACGAGCAGCTGTCGGAACTGTTCCAGCACAGCAAGGCGCTGGAAACCATGCACCACATGCGCGTGGAGCTGGGCGCCATCTGGGAGCGTTCGCACTTTACGCGCGAGCAATTGCTGCAAAAGCTGCAAGACTGGTGCGCGCGTGCCGAAGCGTCGGGCATCCAGTCGCTGCAGGATTTCTCCTTGCGCCTGCGCAGCTATGCCTGAGTAAGCTGTTGCGCCATATCAAGGCCCTGGATTCCAGGGCCTTTTTTTCGTTCCGGCACAAGGGGAGAGCGGCGAGATGAAAATCAGGGCGAAAAAAAACCGCTCATCGGAGCGGCTCTTTTTACAGAACACAATATCAATTACTTGATTTTGGTTTCTTTGTACGTTACGTGCTTGCGTGCTTTAGGATCGAATTTCATGATCTCCATTTTCGCAGGCGTCGTACGCTTGTTTTTGGTAGTCGTGTAGAAGTGACCCGTACCGGCGGTCGATTCTAACTTGATTTTGTCGCGGCCTGATTTTGCCATGATAGCTCCCTTATTCTGCTAATTAGACTTTTTCGCCACGAGCGCGCATATCGACCAATACGGCGTCGATGCCGACTTTATCGATGACGCGCAGACCGGCGTTGGACAAACGCAGGGAGACCCAGCGGTTTTCAGATTCAACAAAAATACGACGATTCTGCAAGTTAGGCAAAAAACGACGTTTGGTTTTGTTGTTTGCATGGGAAACATTGTTGCCGACCATCGGCTTCTTCCCAGTGACTTGGCAAACACGTGCCATGGCGCACTCCTTAAAGATATTCCAAATTGGAAAAACGAGAGTATATCCAAAATAAGCCGATTTATCAATGACTTGCGAAAAACAATTGTGTCATGTTGTATTGAAATAATTTAACAATTTGACTTTTCCCCTTCGTCATAGGGGAAAGCACTGGTAAACAGCGCTGTTTACTGTTAGATAAGCGTCCCGCTGCTGTCACGTATGTCCTTGTTTACACATGGTTAACTGTGAATCGCCTGGCGCCGGCCTAGATCTGGCCGTGTTCCGCGAACGAATGCACTTGCCGCCCGGCCACGACGAAATGGTCGAGGATGCGCACGTCCACCAGCGACAACGCTTGTACCAGCGCGCGCGTCAGCAATAAATCCGATTCGCTCGGTTCCGGCGAGCCGGACGGGTGGTTGTGCGCCAGCATGACGCTGGCCGCGTTGTGCAGCAGCGCCTGTTTCACCACTTCGCGCGGATACACGCTGGTGTGGGTGAGGGTGCCGCGAAACATTTCCTGGGTGGTGATCAGGCGGTTCTTGACGTCCAAAAACAACACGTGAAATGCTTCATGCGCCAGGTGGCCCAGGGTCAGGCGCAGATAGTCTTTCACCGCATGCGGCGAATTGAGGGCTTGCCCCGCCTGCAAGTCCTCGATGATGGCGCGCCGCGCCAGTTCCAGCACCGCTTGCAGCTGGGCAAACTTGGCGCTGCCCATGCCATGCACGGCGGAAAAACTCACGAGGCTGGCGCCAAACAGGCCCCGCAGGGAGCCGAAGTGCTCGACCGTGTCGCGCGCCAGTTCCACGGCGCTCTTGCCGCGCACGCCCGTGCGCAGGAAGACGGCCAGCAATTCCGCGTCCGACAGCGACTGCGCGCCATCCTCGATCAGGCGTTCGCGCGGCCGTTCGCCGGCCGGCCAATCCTTGATGCCCATGCTGCCTCCCGTTCGCGCCCAGCTCGTCGTGGCGCCTGCCGACGATTGTCGCGCCTTCCCCGGGCGGCCATGCTGCGCTAGCTCGTCTTCCTGTCAATTCATAGTAAAAAAACAAAAACCAAGATGCCCGGCCCGGCCATTTTCAGGCGCTATCATTTGCTTGTCGTTGCATTCCATGCAAGTTGCAGCGGCGGGGAGTCAGGGCCCTGAACTCAATGTCTTCCACGTGTTCTACAGGAGTCGTCATGCCATACATCAAAGTTATCAATGGAGTCATGCAAGAGTTCAACGCCGCCGGCGTCAACACGGGCAAGGTCAGCGGCATCGGCCTCAATTCGCACGCGTATCTGGAACACCGTAGCTGGAGTGTGACCGCACCGCTCGTTCCGGCCCCGAAGAATCCCGATTACACCACCGATTTGCCGTATCTTGCCGCCAACGGCTTCAAGTACATCCAGGTGATGGTGGCGCCTTTTAACGGCAAGGCTGGCAGTTGGAACTGGGGCTATGTTGTGGGCGAGCCAAAGTTCGCCCCCGACAATACGCTAATCGATATGAATATCAATGCATCGTACTGGAGCGCTGTCACTGCGCTGCTCGATTGCGCGCTGGCCAATGGCATCGGCATCATCGCCTGCCCATTCTGGAATCCCTACGCCGTGCCGCAATTGGTGGGCGAAGCGGGCCCTGAGGGCGCCACAAAAGACGAACAGGCCGCAGTCGCGCGGGTCGCACTGGTCAATCCGCAATCGAAGACACGCCGCTACATGCGTGCCTTTGCCCAGGCTTTCGCACAGCACTACAGCAACCACCCCGGCATCGCCGCCTGGATGGCTGCGCAGGAACTGATGGCCGTGACCGAGATTGACTTGAATGCCACCCGGGAAATCATCCAGGAAACGGCGCAATTGCTGCGCGACAACGATGCCCTGGCCAGAATGATTTCCTCCGGTAATGCAGGAATCCCCTCCTATACACCGCGCAAGGGTACCCTCAAACAATACATTGCGGAAACCCTGCCATTCCTGAATCCGGATCCCATCGACTGTCTTTGTGAAAACCTGTTCCTGAATAATGAATATGTCAGCAGCGCCCTGGACAGCGGCGCGGATCTGCCAGCGGACTTCGTCTCGTCCTCGCTCGCCTATCTGCAAGTGATGCAGCGTGCCGCCCATACCTTGGGCAAGCCGTATTACCTTGGCAGCTTTTGCTTGTCGAAAGAGCAGGAACTGGCTTTGCAAGATACCGAGCGGCAAGACAACTTGCACGCCTTGCTGAGCGCCATACGCCGTACGGGCGTGCAACTGGCGTGCTATTGGGACTGGAATGGGGGCAAGTCGATGGAAGACAAAGGTCTGAACCTGGTGGAGACGCCGGCGTTCAGCAACAAACGCAAAGCTGTATGGGACGCCTTGCGCGGCGAAGATGCCATGCGTCCGGCGCCGCCCACGCCTTGCTTCGGCGTGACGAAGACCTTGCAATTCCAGCCTGGCCTGATGTTGACCGTACCGTCGTCCGTGCGCTACGAGAGCGCGGATTTTTCGCTGTCGTATTGTATCCGGCAGCAGGCTTTCTCCTCGACCGTTGCTCTGGCGCAGGCTTTTATCGCGCATCAGGCGAACAAGAAAGGATGGGCGCTGCTGGCGCAGGATATCAAGACGTTCCTGTATTTATTCAACGGCGTTGGCGACAATGGCCTGGGCGCCAACAGCAATGGGCACGGCTTGACGGTGGACATTCCCAACCGCTGGTTCCGCTGTACTTATACTGTGAAGCATGATGGACGCATCAGCCTGTATGTGGATGATTTCCTCATGTATCAGAGTTTGCAAAACATGGCGCCGCCATTTTTGAATGCCACTGGCACCCCGCTGGTGATCGGCCGCGCCGTGCATGCGCAGGAGCAGGGCGCGCCCGCCTGGCAGTTGTCGGACGTCATCCTGTACGACCGCGTGCTGACACCGAAGGAAGTGTATGACTATGGCCAGTATGGCATCGTGCACCGGCCCGTGGGGCGCTGGAAGCTCGACGGCAACCTGGAAGACAGCTCCGGCTTCGGCAATCACGCCAGCACGCCTGGTGGGTTGACGTACGTCAACGTCTGATTCGCCGATCCGACGTCGGATGTGTTGCGCGGCCATGTTTTTTGACAAAAGCATGGCCGCGCCGAGATGGCATGGGGCGCGCTGGCTCAGGGTGGCTTACAATATCGTTTTGCACCAGTTACCTGAAAACTACTATGTCCAACGAGCAACCAGCAGTCGTCACCGAAGCGGCTTACCTCACCCTGCATTATCGTCTTGCCACTGTTGACGGTACTGACATTGTCACGACCTTCAGCGGCAATCCCGCGACCTTGATGCTGGGACAGGGCCAGCTGGCGCCGTTCCTCGAGCAGCGCTTGCTGGGTTTGCCTGAAGGCACGCACCAGACGTTCGAGCTGGCTGCCGGCGAAGGCTTTGGCGAGCGCAATCCCGAGCTGGTGCAGTCCGTCTCGCGCGCGACCCTGGACGAAAACTCCGTGCCGGGCGCCGACTACAAGATCGGCGACCTGGTCGACTTCGCCGCGCCGGGCGGCGGCCGCTTTGCCGGCGTGCTGCGCGAAATGCGCGAGGACTCGGCCCTGTTCGACTTCAACCATCCGCTGGCGGGCCAGCCGCTGCGTTTCGAAGTCAAGCTCATTTCGGTCCTGTAAGGAATAGCGATGGATAAAGAACTGTTACTGGCCCAGCCCCGCGGTTTCTGCGCTGGCGTCGACCGGGCGATCGAAATCGTCGAACGCGCCTTGCAGCAATTTGGCGCACCGATCTACGTGCGCCATGAAATCGTCCACAACGCCTACGTGGTGGCCGACTTGCGCAACAAGGGCGCCATCTTCATCGACGACCTCGATGACGTGCCTGCTGGCAATACACTCGTGTTTTCCGCCCATGGCGTCTCGAAAGCCGTGCGCGCCGAGGCGGAATCGCGCGGCCTGAGCATTTTTGACGCGACTTGCCCGCTGGTCACCAAGGTGCACATGGAAGTGGGCAAGATGCGCCGCGAAGGCCGCGAGATCATCATGATCGGCCACGACGGCCATCCCGAGGTGGAAGGCACGATGGGCCAGGCCGATATGGGCATGCATCTGGTGGAAACGCTCGACGATGTGGCGAACTTGCAGGTCGCCAATCCGGACAGCCTGGCCTATGTTTCGCAAACAACGTTGTCAGTTGACGACACTAGCGACATTATTGCGGCCTTGAAAGCGAAATATCCGAATATCGCCGAGCCGAAAAAAGGCGACATTTGCTACGCCACCACGAACCGCCAGGAAGCCGTGAAATTCATGGCCCCGCAAGTGGAAGTGGTGATCGTCGTGGGCAGCCCGAACAGCTCGAATTCGAACCGCTTGCGCGAAGTGGCCGAGAAGATGGGCACGCCGGCCTACATGGTCGACAATGCCTCGCAGATCGATCCCGCCTGGCTGGAAGGCAAGCTGCGCGTGGGTGTGACGGCTGGCGCCTCGGCGCCCGAGGTGCTGGTGCAAGCCGTCATCGACCGCCTGAAAGAGTGCGGCGTGAAGAGCGTGCGCCCGCTCGATGGCGTGCAGGAAGCCGTCACGTTCCCGATGCCGAAAGGCCTCGACGGCATCAAGCGCGACGTCGCCTGAGGCCATAGGGCGATTGAGTATCGATGAAATAGTTACCTCAAAACCGAATTTAATTCGGAAATGATCGATTTATTCCAAGCTTAGTTTTTGCAAAAGATCGTTATGATTGCCTCAAGCTTGAATATGTTGTCGTTATGACTAAGCAAGGTCACGCCCATTTTGAGTGCGTGCACCATGCTGGTGAGAACGGTCCAGGGATGGCACTGCAGGAATTCTTCCTCCGGTGCCGTTTTTGTATCAACGGCATATTCTGGCGGAAGTTGTTCCCGAAAAATGCATATTTGATAGGGCAATCATGGATACATTCATCCAGCAGATCATCAACGGCCTGGTGTTGGGCAGCATGTATGCCTTAGTCGCCCTCGGTTACACCATGGTGTACGGCGTGTTGAACCTGATCAACTTCGCCCACGGCGACGTGCTCATGATCGGCGCCATGGTGGGCTTGACCATCCTCAAGCTGCTGGGCATTTATGTGCCGGACTGGCCCGGCTATCTGAAACTGGCCACCGCCATCCTCGGCGCCATTCCCATCTGTATTCTGGTCAACATCATCATCGAGCGGGTCGCCTACCGCCGCCTGCGCAACGCCCCCCGCCTCGCCCCCCTGATTACCGCCATCGGCGTTTCCATCCTCTTGCAAACCTTCGCCATGATGATCTGGACGCGCAATCCCTTGCCCTTCCCGCAATTGCTGTCGACCGACCCCATCAACATAGGCGGCGCCGTGATTTCGCAAACGCAAGTGCTGCTGCTGGCCCTGGCCGCGCTGTCGATGGGCGGATTGGTGTTGCTGGTGGAAAAAACACGCATGGGCCGCGCCATGCGCGCCACGGCGGAAAACCCCCGCGTGGCCGGACTCATGGGCGTCGATTCCGACAAGGTCATCGTCGCCACCTTTGCCATCGGCGCCGCGCTGGCGGCCGTGGCGGGCGTGATGTGGGGCGCCAACTATGCCTCGATTCAATTTTCCATGGGCGCCATCCCCGGCCTGAAAGCCTTTTGCGCGGCCGTGCTGGGCGGCATCGGCAATATCTATGGCGCCATGCTGGGCGGTATCTTGCTGGGCATTATAGAGAGCCTGGGCGCCGGCTATATCGGCGACATCACGGGCGGTTTCCTGGGCAGCCACTACCAGGATATCTTTGCCTTCGTCGTACTGATCATCGTGCTGACCCTGCGCCCGTCCGGCATCATGGGCGAACGCGTGGCCGACCGTGCCTGATGTGACACTGGGAGATTAATCATGGCACTACTCGATTTCGACGCAAAAAAGAATCCGGCCAAAGCCTACGCCGGCATGCTGGGCCTGGCCGCGCTGCTGATGGTGTTCCCGTTTTTTGCCGCCCAGTTCGGCAATTCATGGGTGCGCATCATCGACATGGCCTTGCTGTACATCATGCTGGCCCTGGGCCTGAACATCGTCGTCGGCTTCGCCGGCCTGCTCGACCTCGGCTACATCGCCTTCTACGCCGTGGGCGCCTACCTGACGGCCTTGCTGGCCTCGCCCCAGTTCGCCATCCTGCTCGAATCGGTGGTGAACCAGTATCCCGTGCTGGGCGAAACCCTGGTGCAGCTGATGGGGCCGGAAATCCGCGAGAACGGCATCCATTTGTCGATCTGGATCATCGTGCCCCTGGCCGCCGCGGTGGCGGGCCTGTTCGGCGCCCTGCTGGGTGCGCCCACATTAAAATTGCGCGGCGACTATCTGGCTATCGTGACCCTGGGCTTTGGCGAGATCATCCGCATTTTCATGAACAATTTGAACGACCCGATCAATTTCACGAATGGTCCGCAAGGCATCAATTTGATCGACCCCATCCGCATCTTCGGCGTCAACCTGGCGGGCGAGGCGGGCACCAACAGCACCGTCACGGTGGCCGGTTTTTCCATGCCGTCCGTGAATGCGTATTACTTTTTGTTCCTCTTCCTGTGCATCGCCGTCGTGTTCGTCACCAAGCGCCTGCAGCATTCGCGCCTGGGCCGCGCCTGGGTGGCCATCCGCGAAGACGAGATCGCCGCGAAAGCCATGGGCATCAATACGCGCAACGTAAAGTTGCTGGCCTTTTCCATGGGCGCCTCGTTCGGCGGCGTGGCCGGCGCCATGTTTGCCTCGTTCCAGGGCTTTGTCTCGCCGGAATCGTTTTCGCTGACGGAATCGATCGCCGTGCTGGCCATGGTGGTGCTGGGCGGCATCGGCCATATCCCCGGCGTCATTCTCGGCGGCGTGATCCTGGCATCCATTCCCGAAGTGCTGCGCCACGTGGTGGAGCCGGCCCAGCAGGCGCTGTTCGGCCACGTGGTGATCGAGGCGGAAGTGCTGCGCCAGTTGCTGTACGGCCTGGCCATGGTGTTGATCATGCTCAACCGTCCAGCGGGCCTGTGGCCCTCGCCGAAGCACGAAGACCGGCCCGACCATGATGTGGATCAACCCAACAAATCAACCGGCGTCGTGTCCGCTTAAGGAGGCAAGTACCATGAGCGAACAGATCATCTTGAATATTGCCGGCGTAAATAAACGTTTCGGCGGCTTGCAGGCGCTCACCGACGTGGGCATTACCATCAAGCAAGGCCAGATCTACGGCTTGATCGGCCCGAACGGCGCCGGCAAGACCACTTTCTTTAACGTGATCACGGGCCTGTACCAGCCCGACACGGGCACCTTCGAGCTGGCTGGCAAGCCGTATTCGCCGTCCGCGCCGCACAAGGTGGCCAAGGCGGGCATCGCCCGCACCTTCCAGAACATCCGCCTGTTTGGCGACATGACGGCGCTGGAAAACGTCATGGTGGGGCGCCACGTGCGCTCGCACCAGGGCGTATTCGGCGCCATCTTCCGCCACAAGGCGGCGCGCGAGGAAGAGGCGTCGATCCGCAAGCGGGCGATGGAATTGCTCGATTTCGTCGGCATCGCCCAGTTCGCCAGCCGCACGGCGCGCTTTTTGTCGTACGGCGACCAGCGGCGCCTGGAAATCGCCCGCGCGCTGGCCACCGATCCGCAACTGCTGGCGCTCGACGAGCCGGCGGCCGGCATGAATGCGACGGAAAAGCTGGCCCTGCGCGAGTTGTTGGTGAAAATCAAGGCGGAAGGCAAGACCGTGCTGTTGATCGAGCACGACGTGAAACTGATGATGGGACTGTGCGACCGCATCACGGTGCTCGAATATGGCAAGCGCATCGCGGAAGGCTTGCCGGCCGAAATACAACAAAACCCGGCCGTCATCGAGGCTTACCTGGGGGGATCGCACGCATGAGCAATATATTGAAAGTGGCGGGCCTGCACGTGGCGTACGGCGGCATCAAGGCCGTCAAGGGTATCGACCTGGAAGTGAACGAAGGCGAGCTGATCGCGCTGATCGGCGCGAACGGCGCCGGCAAGACGACGACCTTGAAAGCCATCACGGGCACTTTGCCGGCCTGCAAGGTCGAGGGCACGATCAGCTACCTGGGCGAGTCGCTCAAGGGGAGCAAGTCGTTTCACCTGGTGGAAAAGAAACTGGCCATGGTGCCGGAAGGGCGGGGCGTGTTTACGCGCATGTCGATCCGTGAAAATCTCATGATGGGCGCCTACACGCGCACGGACAAGGCCGGTGTCGAAGATGACATTGCCAAGTGGTTCGACGTGTTTCCCCGCCTGAAGGAGCGGGCGGCGCAGATGGCTGGCACCCTGTCGGGCGGCGAGCAGCAGATGCTGGCCATGGCGCGCGCCCTGATGAGTCATCCGAAGCTGCTGCTGCTCGACGAGCCATCGATGGGTTTGTCGCCCATCATGGTCGAGAAAATCTTCGAGGTGATCCGCAAGGTGTCGTCCGAAGGCATCACGATTCTGCTGGTCGAACAGAATGCCCGCCTGGCCCTGCAAGCGGCGCACCGCGGCTATGTGATGGATTCCGGCCTGGTTACCATGGGCGGCAACGCGGCCGCCATGCTCGACGACCCGCGCGTGAAGGCGGCGTATCTGGGGGAGTAATGGCGGGAAAGTAAAAGCGCATAAAAAATGCCCCAGCGAGGCTGGGGCATAATGGCATCCGTCGGGGAAGTGCGGGATGGACGCCTGGAGGAGCTGGTACTAAAGTAAAACAGCAGACCGCCGCAGCGGCCGCTTGATAATTACTTGGCAGCCGTGCGCGGCACGATTTTTTCAGCTGCTTGCGTGAACTGGTTCACGGCCGAGGTCAGGTTCGCTTCGATGGCTTCGACGGCTTGCTTGCTGGTTTTCGAGAATTGCTCGTAGCCTGCATTGGCGTTGCCGATGGCGCTTTTCAGGATGGCGACGGCGTTTTCCGAACCGGCTGGCGCGTTCTTGGTGACTTCTTCCACCAGCGACAGGACTTTGCGGTTGGTTTCAGCGATTTGCGATTCAGCTGCTTTGCTGAACTCGGCTTGGGTGCCGGACGTGATGGCAGCCAGGTGACGGCCGTAAGCGATGGCTTTTTCGGCGCCAGGCTGGGCTTGGGCAGCGCTCAGCGAGAAGAATTCTTGTGGATCTTTTGCCGACAGCAATTGCTTGGCGGCGGCGGTCGATTCTTCCAGCGTTGCCTTGGCAGCGGTCAGGTTCAGTTCGACGATCTTTTCGATGCCTTCGAAGGCCTTGCCCGTCAGCGACGAGAACAGGGCGAATTGGGCTTCCAGGTTGGCTTTGGTAGCGGACGAAAATTGCTCAGGAATTGAAAACATATAAATCTCCAAAAAATCGAAATCTGGTTAATTTGATGCTGCGTGTACCGTTTGGGAAAGCAGGTGAATCTAAATTTTTCAAGCTGAACAAGAATTGTGCAACGCAACAAACCCTATTCTACGGCGAAAAAAAATGAAGTCAAGCGATTCTTGTGCGATGCAACAATTGAATAGATTTGCAGCAAAAACCATTGTTTCTAAAGAGAAATATTTGATTTCTGGGTGTTAATGGTTTAACCCTAAACTGTTATTTCCCCGCCTTTCAGGACGGGTGCGGCGCAGCATGCTAGACTTTGCCTCCCGCACTGGCGCAGCGCCCCGGTGCCGATCCCGTTTCCCGAGTTGATACCATGTCCAATCTTCCCGCCGCGGCTGGCGCCAGCGGCAAAGCCCCCAAAGCCTCTTTCCTGACGACCCTGGCCCCGATGGCCTTGCCCGGCTTTTTTGTGTTGTTATGGAGCACAGGTTTTATCGTCGCCAAGTTCGGCTTGCCGTACGCGCCGCCGCTGACCTTTTTGCTGCTGCGCTTCCTGGGCGTGCTGGTGATCCTGCTGCCGCTGGTGCTGCTGTTGCGCGCGCCGTGGCCCGTGGGGCAGTTCCGCCAGATCGCCGTGGCCGGCATTTTGATGCAGGCCGGCTACCTGGCCGGCGTCTGGTGCGCCATCAAGCTGGGCATGCCGGCCGGCCTGTCCGCCCTGATCGTCGGCATGCAGCCCGTGCTGACGGCTTGCGCCGCGCCATTGATCGGCGAATCCGTGCGCCCGCGCCAGTGGCTGGGCCTGTTCTTCGGCTTGCTGGGCGTGGCCCTCGTCGTGTATGCGAAGATCAACCTCGTGGGGCTGACCGTGGAAAGCGTGCTGCTGTGCGTGTTTGCCCTGCTGTCGATGACGGCCGGCACCATGTACCAAAAACGCCACTGTCCCCAGTTCGACTTGCGCACCGGCACGGTGGTGCAGTTTGCCGCTTCCATCGTGGTCGTGTTGCCGTTCGCCCTGTATTACGAAGGCTTGGACCTGCATTTCAGCAATGTGCAATGGACGGCGAATTTTATCGGCGCCTTGCTGTGGTCGGTACTCGTGCTGTCCATCGGCGCCATCTTCCTGCTGTTCGCCCTGATTCGGCGCAGCGACGCGACGAAAGTGACGGGCTTGCTGTACCTGACGCCGCCCACGACGGCCGTGATGGCCTGGCTGATGTTTGGCGAAGCCTTTAATATGCTGGGTATTGCCGGCATGCTGGTGGCCGTGGTCGGTGTAGTGTTTGTCGTCAAGAAATAGCAGGAGAGCAGGGCAGTGAGCAAGCTAGCATCTGAAGAAATACAGTCGGCGCAGCAAGCCGTCGATGGCGTCATCCTGTCGCGCCGTTCGATCCGCGCCTTTTTACCCACGCCGGTGGCGCAGGACGATATCGCGCGCATCCTGGAAGTGGCGGCGCGCGCGCCCTCGGGCGCCAACATGCAGCCGTGGAAAGTGTATGTGCTGTCGGGCAAAGCGCGCCTGCGCCTGTCGCGCCGCATCCTCGCCGCCTACGATGCACCGAAGGCGCCCGATGCGCCCGCGCGCACGGCCTCGTACACGTATTACCCGCGCCAGTGGACGGCGCCGTTCATCGAGCGCCGCCGCAAGATCGGCCTGGACCTGTACCAGCTGCTGGGCCTGGAACGGGGCGACACGGCCGGCATGGCGGCCCAGCATGGACGCAACTTCCAGTTCTTCGACGCGCCCGTGGGCCTGATCTTCACCATCGAGCGGGTGCTGGAGCAGGGTTCCTGGCTCGACTACGGCATGTTCTTGCAAAATATCATGCTGGCGGCGCGCGCGCGGGGGCTCGACACCTGCCCGCAAGCGGCCTTCATCCATTACCATGACATCATCCGCGAAGAGCTGGGCATACCGGCCAGCGAAATGGTGGTGTGCGGCATGGCCCTCGGCCATGCGGATCCGGACAAGATCGAGAACCGCCTGAGCACGGAACGCGAACCGCTGGCCGGCTTTGTTAAATTCATGGACAAATAGACATTGCCAGCGATAAGCACAGGCAAACAGCCGCTTAAGGATGAGCTTGTTTGCGGATCGCTAACGGTTTGTATTTCATTGCTGCAATAAATACTGTCCCAACTGTTAAATAGGCTTGCGATTACTCTGCATTTCGCTACACTGCAATAAGGCAACAGCTTCACGGGGAATTATCGAATGGCTAAGTTTAAACTGGCGCTGGGTGTCCTGGCTTCCCTGCTGTTTGCACTGGCGCCGGCTGCGGCCGTGCACGCCAGGGATGCGAACGGCAAATCCTCAGCCGCGAAGAAACACAACACCAAGAAAGTCAAAGTCGTGCTGCGCAAGGGCGCGACGGCCGCGCCGCGCGAAAAGACCGTGCGCCGGGTCGTCATGGTGCGCGGCAAACGCAAGGTCATCTATCAAAAAGTCAGCAGCGTGGCCGTGCCCATGGCCGCCCCGATGCCCACCATGGGCGACCTGGCGGGCCTGAACCTGACGCGCGATCCGCTCGACCTGAAATCGAGCGTGGCGCTGGTGCTGGACCAGGCCAACTCGGAAGTATTGTTTGAAAAGAATTCGAATGTCGCCCTGCCCATCGCCTCCATCACCAAGATGATGACGGGCCTGGTGGTGGTCGAAGCGCGCCAGGACATGGATGAAGTGCTGACGATCACGGACGAGGACGTTGACCGCGCCAAGTTCAGCAGTTCGCGCCTGAAAGTGGGTTCGCAATTGACGCGCGCCAATATGCTGCACATCGCCCTGATGAGTTCGGAAAACCGCGCCGCCTCGGCGCTGGGCCGCAATTATCCGGGCGGCTTGCCCGCGTTTGTCGACGCCATGAACAGCAAGGCGCGCCAGCTGGGCATGATGGATACGCATTACGTCGATTCCAGCGGCTTGTCGAAAATGAACGTGGCCAGCGCGCGCGACCTGGGCAAGCTGGCCATGGCCGCCTTCCGCCATCCGCTGCTGCGCGAATACTCGACGGACCCGAAAGCCATCGTCGAAGCCAGCGGCCAGCCCATGCAATTTGGCAATACGAATCACCTGGTGGCCAATCCGGGCTGGGAAATCGGCTTGCAAAAGACGGGTTTTATCAATGAGGCGGGACGTTGTCTGATGATGCAGGCCGTCATCGAAGGACGGGCCGTGATCATGGTCTTCCTTGATTCCAAGGGGAAACAATCGCGTACGGCCGATGCGGGACGCATGCGCAAGTGGCTCGAAGCACTCAAGCCTGCCAACATGAGCTTGCCTGGCGGTTAAAAATGTCCATGGCTGCGTTGCACTAACTCGCCGTACTAGTCGTACTGTCTTCGTTAGTGCGCCTTGCCCTGAACATTTTTATGCGGCAGTGCTTTAGTCTTGGGGGATATAACCCAGGGTGACGGAAATCTGGTTCGCCGTCTCCACCAGGTCCACCAGCCACTCATCCTGCAGGCGGTCGGCGGGGGCGGAAATCGACAGGCCGGCGATCAGCTTGCCCGAGTCGTCGCGGATGCCGGCGGCCATGCAGCGCACGCCCAGTTCCAGCTCTTCATTGTCGCGCGCATAGCCGCGCTCGCGCACCAGGCTCAGCTCGCGTTCGAGCTTTTGCAGATCCGTGATGGAATTCTTGTTGTGCCCGGCCAGGCCCGTGCGCGTGGCGTAGGCGCGGATGGCTTTCGGCTCGTCGACGGAGAGGAATAATTTACCTGTCGAAGTCAGGTGCAGCGGGCCGCGGCCGCCGATGGCGCGCACCACCTGCATGCCCGAGCGCTCGGAAAAGGCGCGGTCGATGTAGACGATCTCGTCGCCCTGGCGCACGGACAGGTTGATCGTTTGCTGGGTTTTCTTGTGCAGCTGGCGCATGAAGTCCAGCGCCGCTTCGCGCACGCTGAGGCGGCTTTTCACCACATTGCCCAGTTCCAGCAGGCGCATGCCCAGCCGGTAGGTACCCGGTTCGATGCGGTCGACAAAGCGCGTCAGCACCATGTCGTTGAGGATGCGGTGCGCTGTCGATGGATGCAGGCCCGATACTTTGGACAATTCCTTCAGGCTGACCGGGTCGGAATATTTGGCCAGGGCATCGAGCAGGGCGACCATGCGTTCGATGACCTGGATCGTTGTCTTGGGGGCAGCGACCGGTTCAATTTTCATGATGGATTTGGTGCAATGCAGTATTCATGCTTCTTTATACCATGATGTGAAAAAATAGTGAAATGTTCCGAGATATTCAGCGAATAAATTGTCACAATTCTCATGTTGGCCGTCATAATCGATGGCTGGATGGACTTTGAATCATGGATAACTATGCAACCTGTAAATGAATTCAAGAGCAAAAGCGGCTTGAAACGGATTTTTTCCGCCTTTTTTTATTCCCTCGACGGCTTGAAGGCGGCCTGGCGCCACGAACACGCGTTCCGCCAGGAACTGGGCCTGTTCGTCGTCGGCACCGTGATCGCCTTGCTGCTGCGCATCTCCGCGTTTGAAAAGCTGGTGCTGATCGGCGTATTGCTGCTGGTCCTCATCGTTGAACTGATCAATTCCGCGCTGGAAGCCGTGGTCGACCGCATTTCGCTGGAACGCCACCCGCTGTCGAAGAATGCCAAGGATTTCGGCAGCGCCGCCGTGCTGCTGACCTGCATCCTGGCCTTCGCCACGTGGTCCGTGGTGCTGTTCAACCGCTTCTATTAACCGCTAAATCCCCGTTACGCGCCGTCCATATGCGAAAATCGCATATCAAACGGCGAAACGCTTCGTTCTCTTTGCGGCCGTTGCGCCGTAATCTGGTGGCTCTGAAAGTTCAACCATACGGGGATCTTAGATGCTGTCGAAAAAAATCATCATTGCCGCCGCCCTCAGCGCGTTTGCCATTCTGCAAACGGCGCAGGCTGCCGATATCACCCTGCTCAACGTGTCATACGACCCGACGCGCGAGCTGTACCAGGATGTGAATACGGCATTTGCCAAGGAATGGAAAGGCAAGACGGGCGACAACGTCAAGATCAAGCAATCGCACGGCGGTTCCGGCAAGCAGGCGCGTGCCGTCATCGATGGCCTGGAAGCGGACGTGGTCACGTTGGCCCTGGCCTACGACATCGATGCGCTGGCCGAGCACAAGCTGCTGGCCGCCGACTGGCAAAAGCGTTTGGCGCATAACAGCTCGCCTTACACCTCGACCATCGTGTTTCTGGTGCGCAAGGGTAACCCGAAAGGCATCAAGGATTGGAACGACCTGGTCAAGCCGGGCGTATCCGTCATCACGCCGAACCCGAAAACCTCGGGCGGTGCCCGCTGGAACCATCTGGCAGCCTGGGGCTATGCGCTGCGCCAGCCGGGCGGCAGCGAAGCGAAGGCCAGGGATTTCCTCGGCAAACTGTATAAAAACGTGCCCGTGCTCGATTCCGGTGCGCGCGGCGCCACCACCACCTTCGTCGAACGCGGTATCGGCGACGTGCTGATCGCCTGGGAAAACGAAGCGTATCTGGCCGTCAAGGAACTGGGCCCCACCAAGTTCGACATCATCACGCCGTCCGTCAGCATCCTGGCCGAGCCGCCCGTCGCCGTCGTCGACAAGTTTGCCGACAAGCACGGTACGCGCAAGGTGGCCGAGGCTTACCTGAACTACCTGTACACGGACGAAGCGCAAGACATCATCGCCAAGAACTACTACCGTCCGGCAACGGACAAGGCGGCGAAGAAATACGCGTCGCAATTCGCCAAGGTCAATCTGTTCACCATCGAGCAAGTGGCCGGCGGCTGGACGGCGGCGCAGAAGGCGCATTTTGCCGACGGCGGCATCTTCGACCAGATCTATCAGCCGAAGTAATCTTCACCGGCAGGCGGCAACGCTTGCCGGAATCGATCACTAAAGGACACATCATGGCGCTGCGCAGCTTTTCCGATTACCGGGTACTGATCGTGCCGGGCTTGCATAACAGCGGTCCCGAGCACTGGCAGAGCCGCTGGCAGCGCCTGTATCCGCAATTCGAGCGGGTCGAGCAGGATGACTGGAACGCACCCGACCTGGCCACCTGGTCGGCGCGCCTGGACCAGGTGCGGCGGCAGGATGCGCGCCCGACCCTGATCGTCGCCCACAGCTTCGGCTGCCTGACGACGGCGCACAGCCTGGCGCGCGACCCGCACGGCGTGGCCGGCGTGCTGCTGGTGGGGCCGGCCGACCCGGACAAGTTTGGCGTGGCCAAGGCTTTGCCGCAAAAGCGCCTGCCTTGCCCCGGCATCCTGATCGCCAGCCAGACGGACCCGTGGATGACGGCCGAACACGCCACGCAGTGGGCGCGGCGCTGGAATTGCAAGTATATTGATGGCGGTGCGCTGGGCCATATCAACGCAGAGTCGCGCCTTGGCGACTGGGTTTATGGCCAGGCGCAACTGCAAACGCTGTTTGATCTGGCGCAAAGCGACAAGCGCCACCGTCAGGCAGCCTGATACGACGAACATCTTCGCTACACAACCTCTCAAGGAGATCACGATGACTTTACGCCTGGGCGATGTCGCCCCTGATTTTGAACAAGACAGCTCGATCGGCCCGCTCAGGTTCCACGAGTGGGCGGGCAATTCCTGGGTGGTGCTGTTTTCCCACCCGGCCGACTTTACGCCCGTGTGCACGACGGAACTGGGCCTGACGGCCAAGCTCAAGCCGGAATTCGACAAGCGCAACGTGAAGGCCATCGCCCTGTCCGTGGACGCGGCCGAGTCGCACAAGAGCTGGATCAAGGATATCGAAGAGACGCAAAACACGGTGGTCGGCTTCCCCATCATCGCCGACGTCGACAAGAAAGTGTCGGTGCTGTACGACATGATCCACCCTGAACAGTCCGTCACGGCTACCGTGCGCTCCGTCTTCATCATCGACCCGAACAAGAAAGTGCGGCTGATCCTCACGTATCCGCTCAGTACGGGCCGCAACTTCAATGAAATCCTGCGCGTCATCGACGCCCTGCAGCTGACGGACGGCTACACGGTGGCCACGCCCGGCAACTGGCAAGACGGCGACGACGTCATCATCCCCTTGACCGTGCAAGACCCGGAGGTGATCAAGCAGAAGTATCCGAAGGGTTTTACGGCCGCCAAGCCATATCTCCGGTTGACGCCGCAGCCAAACAAGTAAGAGCACCGAAAAAACGTCCATGGCGTTGTTGCATTGCCTCGCCGTACATTCGTACTGTCTTCGGCAACGCGCCTAGCCCTGAACGTTTTATTCGGCACTCTTGTTTCCGCAAAAACGCACCTCGCAGGTGCGTTTTTTTTCGCCCATGGATTCTGCCGGCAAGTATGCAAAATCCATCTAAGCAAATGAGAAATGGTTAGTTCTTTTTATAACGATTGCATGTGATTATTGCGCCCTATAACTCAAAAATGTAATAAGAAGGGGTTTCCATGTCTGAAGCAACACTAGCGCCGCCCAAGGCGCGCGGAGCGCCGTTTCGGGTCATGCCGGGGTTTAAGCTGTCACTGGGCTTCACGCTCTTTTACCTGGCCTTGATCGTCCTCATTCCCTTGTCGTCGGTGTTCCTGAAAACTTTCACCATGACATGGGACGCCTTCTTCAGCGCCGTCACGTCCGACCGCGTGATGGCGTCATACCGCCTGACATTTGGCGCCTCGCTGATCGCCGCCCTGCTGAACGTGGTGTTTGGCGGCATCCTGGCCTGGGTGCTGGTGCGCTATAAATTCCCCGGCAAGCGCATCATCGACGCCCTGGTCGACTTGCCGTTCGCCTTGCCGACGGCCGTGGCCGGCATCACCCTGACGGCCTTGTACTCGTCGAACGGCTGGTTCGGCCAGTTCATCGAAGGCGTGCTGGGCATCAAGGTGGCGTTCACGCCGCTGGGCGTAGTGGTGGCGCTGACCTTCATCGGCTTGCCGTTCGTCGTGCGCACCGTGCAACCGGTGCTGGAAGACGCGGAAAAGGAACTGGAAGAAGCAGCCGCCAGCCTGGGCGCCAATTCCCTGCAAACGTTTATCCGCGTCATCTTCCCCACGATTTTGCCATCGTTGCTGACGGGCTTTGCGCTGGCCTTCGCCCGCGCCACGGGCGAGTACGGTTCCGTGATCTTTATCGCCGGCAACATGCCGATGGTGTCGGAAATCACGCCGCTGTTCATTATTACCAAATTGGAACAATACGATTACGCGGGCGCCACGGCCATCGCCGTGGTGATGCTGGTGGTGTCTTTCCTGCTGTTGTTGACGATTAACCTGCTGCAAGCATGGACGCGCGGAAAGGCGAAGAAATCATGAGTACGAATACGACTGCCGCCGCTGGCGTGGACACTGCGCGGCCGACAGCGCGCCGCTTCGAGCCGAATGTCGGCCCCGTCGTGCTGGAGCCGCTGTGGGTGCGCACGGTATTGATCACCATCGCCTTGCTGTTTCTGACGACATTCCTCATCGTGCCCCTGGTGGCCGTGTTTGCGGAAGCGTTCAAGAAGGGCTGGGAAGCGTATATCGCCGCCATCATCGACCCGGACGCCATTTCCGCCATCAAGTTGACCCTGATCACGGCCGCCATCGCCGTGCCGCTGAACCTGGTGTTCGGCGTGGCCGCTTCGTGGTGCATCGCCAAGTTCGAGTTCCGCGGCAAGAGCATTTTATTGACCCTGATCGACTTGCCGTTTTCCGTCTCGCCCGTGATTTCCGGCCTGATCTACGTGCTGATGTTTGGCGCCCAGGGCTGGTTCGGCCCGTGGCTGCAGGCGCACGACATCAAGATTTTGTTCGCCGTGCCCGGCATCGTGCTGGCCACCATCTTCATTACCTTCCCCTTCGTGGCGCGCGAACTGATCCCCCTGATGCAGTCGCAAGGCAGCGAAGAGGAAGAGGCCGCCATCGTGCTGGGCGCCTCGGGCTGGAACACTTTCCGCAGAGTCACCTTGCCAAATATCAAATGGGGCTTGCTGTATGGCGTGATCCTGTGCAATGCCCGCGCCATGGGCGAATTCGGCGCCGTGTCCGTCGTCTCCGGCCATATCCGCGGAGAAACCAACACCATGCCCTTGCAGGTGGAGATTCTGTACAACGAGTACAACTTCGCCGCCGCGTTTGCCGTCGCCTCGCTGCTGGCCTTGCTGGCGCTGGTGACCCTGGCCCTGAAAGCCTTTATTGAGTGGCGTTTGAACGAGAGCGACGCCGACGATTCCGCCTTACGTTCCACGGAGCACTGATATGACCATCGCAGTTAAAAACATCCACAAGCGCTTCGGCGATTTCGTCGCCCTCGACAATATCTCGCTGGACTTTCCCGCTGGCGAATTGACGGCCCTGCTGGGCCCGTCGGGTTGCGGTAAAACAACCTTGCTGCGCATTATTGCCGGCCTGGAACATCCTGACAGCGGCCAGGTGCTGCTCGATGCGGAAGACGCGTCGAACCGCCACGTGCGCGAGCGGCAAGTCGGTTTCGTGTTTCAACACTATGCGCTGTTCAAGCACATGACGGTATTCGAAAACGTGGCGTTTGGCTTGCGCGTGAAATCGCGCAGCGAGCGCCCGTCGGAAGACCAGATCCGCCGTAAAGTGAAAGATTTGCTGGAGCTGGTGCAACTGGACTGGCTGGCCGACCGCTATCCGCCGCAACTGTCGGGCGGACAACGCCAGCGCATCGCCCTGGCGCGCGCGCTGGCCGTCGAGCCGCGCGTGCTGCTGCTCGACGAACCGTTCGGCGCGCTCGACGCCAAGGTGCGCAAGGAATTGCGCCGCTGGCTGCGCCGCCTGCACGACGACTTGCACGTGACCAGCATTTTCGTCACGCATGACCAGGAAGAGGCGCTGGAAGTGGCGGACCAGGTGGTGCTGATGAACAAGGGCACCGTCGAGCAACTCGGTTCCCCAGAGCAAGTCTACAACCACCCGGCCTCGCCGTTCGTGTACGGTTTCCTGGGCAACGTCAACCTGTTCCATGGCCGCGTGCATGACGGCGTGATGGCCACGGGCGACGCCAGCTTCGAAGTGCCCGATTATGCGGGCGTGAGCGACAGCAAGGGCACGGCCTATGTGCGCCCGCACGACCTGGAAATCGACCGCTACACGCAGGGCGCGGAAGGCATCGTCGTGAAGCTGAGCCGCGCCCATGCGATCGGCCCGCTGGCCCAGCTGGACTTGCAGCGCGTCGATAACAGCGAACTGATCGAAGCGGTGATGTCGAACGAGCGTTTTACCCATCTGCAGCTGAAGGAAGGCGAAACGCTGGTAGTCCGTCCGAAACGCCTGCACGTATTTGTTGAACCCACCCGAACTTAATACAGGATAGCCATGAACTTTCAACAATTGCGATCGATCCGCGAAGCGGCCCGCCGCGGCTATAACCTGACGGAAGTGGCGAATGCGCTGTTCACGTCGCAGCCGGGCGTGAGCCGGCAGATCCGCGAACTCGAGGACGAGCTGGGCGTGGTCATCTTCGAGCGCAACGGCAAGCGATTGACGGGCTTGACGGAGCCGGGCAAGGGCATTTTGAAGATCGTCGACCGCCTGCTGATCGAGGCGGAAAACCTGCAGCAGGCCAGCCTCGAATACAGCGGCCAGACCAGTGGCACCTTGTCCGTGGCGGCCACGCATACGCAGGCGCGCTATGCGCTGCCGAAAGTGGTGCAAAGTTTCCGCGCCGCATTCCCCGACGTGCGCATCGCGCTACAACAAAGCGCACCCGAGCACATCGCGGAATGGGTATTGTCCGGCAAGACCGATATCGGCATCGCTACGGAAGGCTTGAGCCAGTTCCCCGACCTCGTGTCCTTCCCGTGCTACCGCTGGAGCCATCTGATCGTCGTGCCGGACGGCCATCCGCTGCTCGAGCATACACCGATCCGCCTGGAAGACCTGGCCAAGTATCCCTTGATTACCTACGACAAGGGTTTCACGGGCCGGGGCCATATCGACGACGCGTTCGCCAAGGCGGGCGTGGCCACCGACATCATCCTGACGGCCATGGATTCCGACGTCATCAAGCAATACGTGGCGCTGGGCCTGGGCGTGGGCATCGTCGCCTCGATGGCCTTCGACCATGGCCGCGACAAGGGGCTGCGGGCCGTGGAAGCGTCGCATCTGTTCGCCACCAACACGACGCGCCTGGCCGTGCGCCGCGGCGCCTACCTGCGCGCGTATGCCTACGAGTTCATCCTGCAACTGGCGCCGGACCTGACGCGCGAAGACATCGACCGCGCCATGGCGGGCGAGGACGCGCTTTAAGCCAGTGCGGCCCGCTGCGCGCGGGTCAGGCTGGCCACGGCGCGCGCATGGCTATCCTGCACCAGTTCCACCAGGTAATCGGTAGGAAAACGCGCCACATCGACGATGGTGACCCAGTGAAAGCGGCCCATGTAGCGGGCCGGTTTCACGCCCGGCATGTCCGTCAGTTCGACAAAGCGTTCCGCGCTGACGCGCAGGCTGAAGCGCCACTGCTCGGGCATGCTGGTCTTGAAATACGCAAATTTCTTGCCGCCCACTTCATACACGAGGATGTTCGACGGCGCACCGTACAGCACGGCTTGCGCGCCGGGCAGGGCTGCGCAAAAGTCTTTCAGATCATCGTTTGTCATTCGTCAACCGCCATGAATTGTTGCGTGCTATGGTCGAAGGCATAGGCCGCGCCGGCCGGAGCGTCCAGCAGCTTAATAAAACGGTCGTCCACGCCGAGCACGGCGCCCAGCGAGACGAGGGCCACGTTGGCGCTGTCGTTGATGTAGTCGTCGCTTTCGTCGTTGGCCGTGAAGCGCCAGCCGCTGTCGTCGGCGTTGTCCGGCTCCTCGCGGTACAGGTAGCCGACGGGCGCGCCGTCTTCCAGCACTTTTTTCGTCACGAAGCACAGGCCCGCGTAGCGGTTGACGAGGTTGTCGTCATCGTCGTGCTGCGTATTGATGATGTGGCGCGCCGCGAAAGCGACGGGGTCCTTGGCGCGCAGATCGGCGATGTAGCCGGGCATGTTGTCGAGCTTGCCCGTAAAGTGGCCATTTGCCTCGACCGTGTCGACCAGCACCCACATGCGCTCGGCGCCCGGCGCCTGCGGATCGTCGCTGTGGAAGGCGAAGATCAGCTTGACCACCTCGCCGGGGCGCACCTGGGCGATGGCCTCGGGCGGCGATTTATAGAAAGTGTAGGGATGGCGCGCCGCCAGTTCGGCGGCATCGGCCAGGTGCCAGCTGGGCATGGTGATCCGTTCTCAAGAAGAGTAGCACCCATGGTAGCCGATTGCGGGCCAGGATGGCCACCCGCATGGCAACAGACTGCGCGCGCAGCCGCCATCTTGCCCACCTTGGCGAGCCTGTGGCAAGAACCGCTTATTTGGCCGGTGTTGCTGTGACTGCATGCTGTGCCTTGGCTTGTTCAATGGCAACTTGATGTGTTTGTTCCTGCTGGCGGGTTTGCATCAGCGCCTGTGCTTGTGCTTCGCTGTTTTTGACTTCCAGTTCTGCACGCGCCAGTTGTGCTTTTTTGGCCTCGATATTGGCCGCTGTCGTTTGCACTTGCTGGGCTTGCTGCACCTTCAGAAAGGTGTCGGTGAGATGGGTAAATAGCCTGGCGACTTCGTCTTGACTCACGGCGCCGTTCAAATGGTACTGACACAGGGCGTAGACACCGGTGCGGTAGGCGTCCAGCGCCGCCGTCCTGTCAGCGAGGACGGTCACCGTCGTTGTGAACTCGTCATCGAAATCAGCATTGCCGGTGAGGGCGGTTTTGCCATTCACATTGATATTGCCGTTTAACGCTGCCTTGATGCCGTTCGCCGTGTCGGGCGGAGGCTCCGCACAGAAACGTGCCCGACTCTTGATGCCGGGAGTATTTGTATCTGAGGTAGCGCCATCGTCCACGACAAAAATGACGGTTCGTCGATCAGCTGACAGTGAAAAGACGCCAGGCATTTTTTCGACGCTATCTTCCACCACCGGACGATTGAACAGCGTTCCTAGTTGCGACGCGCAGCCGCTGAGCGAAAGCGCGATACATCCGACGAGCATAATCTTGAGCATGATATTGCCCCATGTTGATGTTATGAAAAAAATCGTTGGGTAAGCTGTGTTGATGCTGAGGGATGCTCATGAAAGACTAGCAGTTTCCGGATGGTGCCGCGCGGTTGGTTTGTTTGTCGCTGCGCTGTATCAAGCTTTCATGCACAGCGATCATGCTCGCAAAAAAGCCCGGCACATTGGCCGGGCTTGTGTCGTTACACTCTTGACTGAGTTCTTTTACCAGCTATAGCCAGCCTTTGCGTAGTAATAGCGGCCGTTGAAGCCGTTTGGCGCGAAGATGCTGTAGGGCTGGGTGCCGTTGACGTTCAGGTTACCGTTGCTCGTCACTTGCGCCGGGTAGCGGTTGGTGACGTTGTCGATGCCGGCCACCAGACGCCAGTTCTTGCCCAGTTTCACGGAACCGGACACGTCCAGCACCCATTGCGGGTCATACGTCTGGTCCAGCTTGACGTCGTTCTGCGGCACGGTGAAGCTGCCGTAGCGCGTCACGACGCCGTGCGCATTCCAGATGCCGAAGCCGTAGTCGGCGGCCAGGCTGAACTTGTCCTTCGGCGAGGCCACCGTGATGCGGTCGATGCTCTGGCGGTCGATCAGTTTCAGGTTGTTGGCCGTCAGGATGGCCGGATTGTCGGCGATTTTCCGTACCGTGCTCTTGTTGTGGTTGTACGCCACGGTCAGATCCAGGCGGTCCTTGTCCTGCAGGTCGATGCGGTAGGTGCTGACGATGTCCACGCCTTCCGTGCGCGTGTCGACGGCGTTGGTGAAGTAGCGTCCCGAACCCACGGGCGTGCCCTGCGCGGCCAGGATGCTCTTCAAATCATTGTTGAGGATCAGATTGGCCGAAAACAGGATACGGTTGTCGATGTCGATGCGGTAGGCATCCACCGTCGTGGTGAAGTTGCGGTTGGGCTGGAATTGCAGGCCCAGGCTGTAGTTGCGGGCCTTTTCCGGTTTCAGGTCTTGTGCACCGAGGGCGCGCGCCTGCGGCGTGTTGACGGCGAAGGTGCCCGTCTCGATCGGCGTGTTGACGCCGTTGACGACCTGGAAATTGGTGGTGGTGATGGTGTAGTACTGCTGCGCCAGCGATGGCGCGCGGAAGCCGCTCGACACCGTGCCGCGCAGGGACAGCGCGTCCGTGAACGCATAGCGGGCCGAACCCTTGGCCGACGTGGTGCTGCCGAAGTCGCTGTAGCGCTCATGGCGCAGGGCCACGCCGCCGGACAGCTTCTTCGTCGCTTCCGCTTCCAGGTTCACATAGATCGACTCGTTGTGGCGCGAGTGGCTGCCCGCGTTGGCGGGACGGAAGCCGGCAAAGCCTTGCGAGCCGCTACCCGTGTACGAGGCTGCGTCGCCGGCGCCGATCGTGTATTTTTCATGGCGTGCTTCGGCGCCCACGGCCACCGTCAGCGGGCCGGAGAAGGCGGCCACGGGGAATTCGCGCGCCGCATCGAGGTTGAATACGGTCTGTTCATTTTTCAGCGAACCGGCATAGAAGTGCGTGGGGCTGTTCGCGCCCAGCGACTGGTTGACCGTGTTGTCCAGGTCCAGCTCGAACTTGTTGCTGCCGTAATTGAGGCTGGCATCCCAGCGCCAGCCGGCCGCCTCGCCGCGCAAGCCCGTCACCAAGGACTGGTCCGTCAGGGTGCTGTTTTGCAGCGGCAAGAAGCCTTCCGGGTAGATCGGCGTGCGCTGGACGAACAGCTTCGAATTGTTCGGGTCCGTGATCAGCGCCGTGCGCCAGGTAGCGGCGGCCGACGTGTCGCGCTTGCCGTAGTTGCCGAAGGCATACCAGTCGAGGTTGTCGCTGATATGGTATTCGCTGTTGAGGAAAATCGTTGCCGGCTTGCTTTCCGGGTCGCCATAACGCTGGTTGACCTTGCCGTAGCGCGGCTCCAGCGGATTGCGGAAGTCGGCGCCGGCGCGGTTGGTCGGATCGCGTTCCGCCACTTCGGCCGAGACGCGCACCCAGCCGTCGTCGCCCAGGGCGAAGCCGGCCGAACCCTTGATGGATTTTTGCTTGCCGTCGCGTTCCTGCGTCTGGCCATAGCCCACTTCGATGTCGCCGCCGGCCGCGCCTTTTTTCAGGATGATGTTGATCACGCCGGCAATCGCATCGGAGCCGTACTGGGCCGCCGCGCCATCGCGCAGCACTTCCACGTGGTCGATGGCGGCCAGGGGAATGGCGTTCAGGTCGACGGGCGCCGAGCCGCGGCCCAGCGAGCCGTTGACGTTGACCACGGCCGAGGTATAGCGGCGCTTGCCGTTCACCAGCACCAGGGTCTGGTCGGGCGACAGGCCGCGCAATTGCGCCGGACGCACGGCGTCGCTGGCGTCGGCGCCCGTGGCGCGGGCGAAGTTCAGCGAGGGCAGCAGGCGCGCCAGCACGGTGGCCAGTTCGCCCGAACCCGTGCTTTGCAGGTCGCGCGAGGTGAGGATGTCGATCGGCGATTCGGAATCGATGGTGCGGCGGTTCTTGGCGAAGGTGCCGGTGACCACCACCGATTGCAATTCGCCTTCGGCCGGCAGCTCTTGCTGCGCTTGCGCCTGCATGGGCAGGCTGAAGCAGGCGATCAGGCTGGCGGCGATAACGGTTTTCACGGGGAGGGCGGGATGCTGGGAGCGGGCGTTGCTTGAACTCATCGACGATATCTCTTCGGTTGGTGGTTGCGCGGACCATGGCGGTCCGGTGATGCAATCAGATTAACAGTGGGCACGCGGCGTGCTTACGAATCGTTCTGTCTATCGATATGCAATAAATATCTGAAAGACGTCGACATGGTGCGCGTAGCGCATATGGCCTCGTTTCCAGCATACGACCGGGTACGGCAAGGCCGCAATGCTGCACAGCAGTAAATTACCGGCTGTTGTATAAATACGACTATCTGCGATGGGCGTGGGAAGTCTGGCGGCGGCACGCGCCGCCAGACGGCGGGGCTTACTGCCCCGGATTGGGCGCTCTGGCGTGGATGGCGTCGACGGCCGCCACCAGTTCCGGCGACAAGGCGACTTGATGGGCGTCGATATTTTGCTGCAACTGCGCCACGCTGGTGGCGCCGATGATGGTCGAGGCGACGAACCAGCGCGAGTAGCACCAGGCCAGCGCCAGCTGCGCCGGCGTCAAGCCGTGCGCGCGGGCCAGCGCCGCGTACTGGCTGGCCGCCTCGATGGTGGCGGGGCGCACGTAGCGGGGACTCCAGCCGGCCGGGAAGCGCGTCAGGCGGCCCTGGGCTTGCGGATCGTCGAGGTATTTCGCCGTCAGCTGGCCGAACGCCAGCGGGCTGTAGGCCAGCAAGCTGACGTTTTCCCGGTGGCATGTTTCGTCGAGCAAGCTCGTCTCGAAATGGCGCGCCGTCAGGTTGTACAGGTTCTGGATCGATGCGATGCGCGGCAAGCCTTTCAGCTCGGCCTGCTTGATGAATTCGCACACGCCCCACGACGATTCGTTCGACACGCCGATGTGGCCGATCTTGCCTTCGTCGACCAGCTTGCCCAGCACGGCCAGCGTGTCTTCGATGGCGACCGACGCGTGCTCCTTGCGCGGGTTGTACACGCTGGCGCCGAAGATGGGCAGGTTGCGGCTGGGCCAGTGCAATTGATACAGGTCAATGTGCTCCGTCTGCAGCCGGCGCAAACTGTCTTCGATGGCGGCGCGGATGTTGACCGCGTCGTGATCCGTCTTGCCCTTGCGTATCCAGTGCATGCGCGAGTTCGGCCCGGCCACCTTGCTGGCCAGCACGATCTCGCCGCGCTTGCCGCTTTTCTTCAGCCAGCTGCCGATGTAGCGCTCGGTGCTGCCCTGCGTCTGCGCGCTGGCCATCACCGGATACATTTCGGCCGTGTCGATGAAGTTGATGCCCCGTTCCAGCGCGTAATCGAGCTGGCTGTGCGCTTCGGCTTCGCTGTTCTGCTCGCCGAAGGTCATCGTGCCCAGGCAGATCCGGCTCACTTCCAGGCCGCTGGAACCGAGTCTGACCTTGGCTATCATGCCGGCTGCCTGCCGCGCAGCGCGCGCGCGCAATCCTTGATCAGGGCGGGACCCGCATAGATCAGGCCGCTATACAGCTGCACCAGCTGCGCGCCCGCCTCGAACTTGGCCAAAGCATCCTTGCCCTGCATGATGCCGCCCACGCCGATGATGGGCAGGGCGTCGCCCAGTTCCGCCTTCAGCAAGCGGATGACATTGTTCGACAGCTCGAATACGGGCGCGCCCGACAGGCCGCCCGCTTCGGCACCGTGCGGCATGCCTTCGACGGCACTGCGCGACAGGGTCGTGTTGGTGGCGATGACGCCGTCGATGCGGTGGCGCGTGAGCGACTCGGCGATGCTTTTCACCTGCTCGCCATCCATGTCCGGCGCGATTTTCAGGGCCAGCGGCACGTAGCGCTTGTGCTTGTCGGCCAGGCGCGCCTGGGCATCCTTCAATTGCGACAGCAGGGCGTCGAGTTCCGACGCACCCTGCAGCTGGCGCAAATTCTTGGTGTTCGGCGACGAGATGTTCACCGTCACATAGCTGGCGTACGGATAGACTTTTTCCAGGCACAGCAGGTAATCGTCGGCGGCCCGCTCGATGGGCGTATCGGCGTTCTTGCCGATGTTCAGGCCCAGCACGCCAGCGCGCTCCTGGTAGAACTTCGATGCCTGCACGTTGGCGACAAACGCGTCCACGCCGCCATTATTGAAACCCATGCGGTTGATGATGCCCTGCGCCTGCGGCAGGCGGAACATGCGCGGTTTCGGATTGCCCGCCTGCGCGCGCGGCGTGACGGTGCCCACTTCGATGGAGCCGAAACCCAGGTCGGCCAGCGCGTCGATGTAGGCGCCATCCTTGTCCAGGCCGGCGGCCAGGCCGACGGGATTCGGGAAAGTGATGCCCATCACCGTGCGCGGGTCAGCAGCCGGTTTGCCGGCCAGCTTCGTCAGGCCCAGCGCGCTGGCGCGTTTCAGGGCGGGCAGGGTGAAATGGTGGGCCGCTTCGGCATCCATCGAAAACAGCAGCGGGCGGGCGAGGGAGTACAGGAATTTTTCAGACATGGGGCGCTTTGAGTAGGTGTGCGGGCCGCCGGGAAGGGCTGGCGGCGCGCGAAATAAGTGCCGTATTTTACCGTGTTCCGCGCGGCGGCCGGGTGTATAGTTCTTGTTGGTCTGATGCAATATTGATCCCTTGATAATCTGCATCGGGCCCTGGACTTTCCTGTTTCTTCCCTGTTCCCTTGACTTCATAAGCGAGACATCGATTGAAAAAGACACGCATCCTCACCGCCATCGCGGCCGCCAGCGCATTGCTGCTGAGCTACCCGGCCCTGGCCCTGCCCAATACGCAAGATACGCGCATGCTGAGCGAACCGGCCGTCTCCAGCCGCCACATCGCCTTCATCTATGCGGGCGACCTGTGGCTGTCGAACCTCGACGGCGGCGGCGCGCGGCGCCTGACGTCGGACCTGGGCGACAAGTCCAATCCCGTCTTTTCGCCTGACGGCAGCCTGATCGCGTACAGCGCCAACATCGACGGCAATGTCGACGTGTACGTAATAGCGGCGGCCGGCGGCGTGCCGCGCCGCCTGACCTTCCACCCGGGTGTTGATCTGGCGCAATCGTTCACGCCCGATGGCCAGGCCGTGATGTTCACCTCGCCCCGCGCCGCCTTCAATAACCGCTTCCAGAAGCTGTTCACGGTGCCCGTGGCGGGCGGCGTGGAAACCCAGCTGGAAATCCCCAACGCGTCGCGCGCCACGTATTCGCCCGATGGCAAGCGCATCGCCTACAACCCCCTGATGCCCGCCTTCAAACAGTGGAAGCGCTACCGGGGCGGCACCAATTCCTGGCTGTGGCTGTTTTCGTCCAGCGACAAGTCGATCGAAAAAATCCCCCAGCCGACGACGCGCTCGAACGACGTCGACCCGATGTGGATAGGCGACAGCGTGTACTTCCGCTCCGACCGCAACGGCGAATTCAACCTGTTTGCCTACGACGTCAAGACGAAGGCCGTGCGCCAGTTGACGCAGCACAAGGATTTCCCCGTGCTCAACGCGTCGGCCGCGAACGGCACCATCGTCTACGAGCAGGCCGGCTATCTGCACTCGTTTGACATCGCCAGCGGCCAGGCGCGCAAGCTGACCATCGGCGTGGCCAGCGACCTGGGACAGACGCGCCCCCGCTGGGTGAAGAATGCGAAATACATCCGCGACGCGTCGATTTCGCCGTCGGGCGCCAGGGTCGCCTTCGAATACCGGGGCGAGATCGTCACCATCCCCGCCGACAAGGGCGACGTGCGCAACCTGACGCAGACGGCCGGCGCCCACGAGCGCACGCCGATCTGGTCGCCCGATGGCCGCTCGGTCGCGTATTTTTCCGACGAATCGGGCGAATACGAGCTGCATGTGCGCGCGCAGGACGGCAAGGGCGCCGTGCGCAAGTTCAAACTCAATGGCAGCGGCTTCTATGACAACGCCGTCTGGTCGCCCGACAGCAGGAAGATCGCGTTTGCCGACAATGGCTGGAGCATGTACGTGATCAACGTCGGCAACGGCAAGGTGCAAAAGATCGCCACGGAGCCGATGTATGGCGTCGACAAGAGCATGCGCGCTTCGTGGGCGCCCGATTCGCGCTGGCTGGCCTACACGCTCAATTCGCCCACCTACACGCGCAGCGCCTACATCTATTCCGTCGAGCAGAACAAGTCGATGCCCGTCACCGATGGCCTGTCCGACGTGGCCCAGCCCGTGTTCGATAAGAGCGGCAAATACCTGTACTTCTTCGCGTCGACGAATGCTGGCCCCAGCAACAACTGGTTCTCGCAGCAGAATGAGGACAACCTGGTGACGCGCACCGTGTGGATGGCTGTGCTGCGGCGCGACCTGCCGTCGCCGCTGATCAAGGAAAGCGATGAGGAAAAGGCCGCCGGCGCGGAGAGTAAAAAAGACACGGCGAAGGCGGAAGCGGAGCCTAAGAACGAGCCTAAGAACGAGCCGAAGACCGATCCGAAGACGGGCCGCGACGACCCGAAAGTGACGGTGGCGCCCGTGGCGCCGATCCACATCGATTTCGACGGTATCGCCACGCGCATCGTCGACCTGCCGCTGCCTGCCGCGCAGTTTTCCAGCCTGACGGCCGGCGCCGCGGGGCAGATATTCCTGTTGCGCGAAAGCGACGGCAAGAAGGCCGTGCAGCGCTTCGATCTGAAGGAGCGCAAGGCGGAAACCGTGGTGGCCGAAGCCGATGATTTCGAGGTCTCGGCCGACGGCAAGAAGCTGCTGTACCGCCAGAAGGACAACTGGGCCATGGGTAGCGCAACGGGCAAGCTGCTGGCGCCCGGCGAAGGCAAGATCAAGGTCGACGCCATCGAGGTGAAGGCCGATCCGCGCGCCGAGTGGACGCAGATTTTCAATGAAGTGTGGCGCATCAACCGCGATTACTTCTATGACCCGGGCATGCATGGCGTGGACTGGAAGGCCATGCGCGACAAGTACGCCGTGTTCCTGCCCGAGCTGTCCAGCCGCGCGGACCTGAACCGGTTGATACAGTGGATGTGCAGCGAACTGGCCGTGGGCCACCACCGCGGCGGCGGCGGCGACGACTTTATCGAGGCGAAGAAGGTGCCCGGGGGCTTGCTGGGCGCCGATTATGAAGTGCGCGACGGCCATTACCGCTTCAAGAAGGTGTATGGCGGCTTGAACTGGAATCCGGCACTGCGCGCGCCGCTGACGGAGCCGGGCCTGAACGTCAAGGCGGGCGAATACCTGCTGGCCGTCGACAGCCGCCCTTTGTTGCCGCCGACCAACCTGTACAGCGCCTTCGAGAACACGGCCGGCAAGGCCATCGACCTGACCGTGGGGCCATCGGCCGACGGCAAGGGCGCGCGCACGATCACTGTGGTGCCCGTGCCGACGGAGGATGCCTTGCGCAACCGCGACTGGATCGAAGGCAATATGCGCAAGGTCAATGCGGCCACCAATGGCAAGGTGGCCTACGTGTACGTGCCGAATACGGCGGGACTGGGCCACACCTACTTCAAGCGCTATTTCTTCCCGCAGGCGGACAGGCAGGCCATCATCGTCGATGAGCGTTTCAATGGCGGCGGCAGCGTGGCCGATTACTACATCGAGATCCTGCAGAAGAAGGAAATCGCCTGGTGGACCATGCGCTACGGCGCCGACATGAAGACGCCGTCCGCCTCGATCCAGGGGCCGCGCGCCATGCTGATCGACGAGACGGCCGGCTCGGGCGGCGACCTGCTGCCGTGGATGTTCCGCAAGAACAACATGGGCCCGCTGATCGGCAAGGCCACGTGGGGCGGCCTGGTGGGCATCCTCGGCTTCCCCGTGCTGATGGATGGCGGCTCCATCACGGCGCCGAACCTGGCGTTCTGGACGCGCGAAAACGGCTGGGGCGTGGAAAACGAAGGCGTGCCGCCCGATATCGAAGTCGAGCAAACGCCGGCCGACGTCATCGCCGGCCGTGATCCGCAGCTGGAAAAGGCGATCGAGGTGATCCAGGCTGAACTGGCGAAGAACCCGCCCGCGCGGCCTGCACGTCCGGCGTTTCCGGACAAGAGCAAGTAGGCAATGGAAAAGGGGCGCAAGCCCCTTTTTTTACATCACGACCCACTGCCCCTTGATGCGCGCTTCCAGCGGTTTGAAGTTGATTTTATAGGCCATCTTCGGACTTTGTTCTATCCAGTAGCCCAGGTAGATGTAGGGCAGGCGCAGTTCCTGCGCCTGGGCGATCTGCCACAGCACGTTGTAGGTGCCGTACGAGGCGCCCGGCACGTCGGGATCGAAAAACGTGTAGACGGACGACAGGCCATCGGCCAGCACGTCGATGATGCTGACCATGCGCAGGGTGCCGTCCGGTTCGCGGAACTCCACCAGGCGCGTATTGACGCGGCTTTGCAGCAGGAATTGCGCGTACTGGTCGCGGCTGTCCTGGTCCATGCCGCCGCCCGCGTGGCGCGTGCTCTGGTAGCGCAGATACAGCTCGTAGTGCTCGTCGAGGAAGGACAGGGTGGCTACGCCCGCCTGCAGGTCGGCATGGCGGTTCCAGGCGCGGCGCTGGTTGCGGTTGGGGGTGAACGATTGCGTTACGACGCGCACGGGAATGCAGGCCTGGCAGCCGTCGCAATACGGGCGGTAGGTGAAAATGCCGCTGCGGCGAAAGCCGTTGCGCACCAGTTCCGAATACACGTCGCTGTTGATCAGGTGCGATGGCGTGGCCACCTGCGAGCGGGCCTGGCGGTCGTCCAGGTAGCTGCACGGGTAGGGCGCCGTCGTGTAGAACTGCAGGGTGGCAAACGGTAGTTCGTTCAGGTGCGTCATGCTGATCCTGTCTGGTCTGTCCGCGGCAATGGAAATGTGCCTGAAGATATCATAGCTTTTTTATGCGGGTGGTGCAGCATGCCAATCGGTGATTTGCGCTGCTTCAATAGCGACGCGCACGTGGGCCAGGAAGCGGGCGCGCGAAATGGGCGCCGCGCCCAGCGAGGCCAGGTGTTTCGTTTCTTGCTGGCAGTCAATCATGGTCACGCCGCGCGCCTGCAAAAAGCGCACGAGGTGCGTCAGCGCGATCTTCGAACCGTCCGAAACGCGGGCGAACATCGATTCGCCATAGAACATGCGCCCGATCGACACGCCGTACGCGCCGCCCACCAGTTCGCCGTCCAGCCACAGCTCCGACGAGTGGGCGTAGCCCAGCTTGTGCAAGCCCGTGTAGCCGGCGATGATTTCGTCGGAAATCCAGGTGCCCGGGCCATCCTTGCGCGGCGCCGCGCAGGCGCGCATGACGGCGTCGAAATCGCTGTCGAATCGCAGCTGCCAGCGCCCGTCCGTGGCGGTGCTGCGCTCGACCTTGCGGATCGCCTTGGCCAGGCTGTCGGACACCTTGAAGTCGTCCGTCATCAGCACCATGCGCGGATCGGTGCTCCACCAGAGTATGGGCTGGCCTTCGGAAAACCAGGGGAAGATGCCGTGCTTGTAGGCGTCGAGCAGGCGCGCGGGCGACAGGTCGGCGCCGGCCGCCAGCAGGCCGGGCGCCTCGTCTTTCAGGGCGCGCGAGACGTCGGGAAACGGGGTGTGGATGTCGAGCCAGGGAATCATGCGGGGTCAATTGGCAGGTGAGGGGGGGCTTACTCGGCATCCGCGCGCGCCATCGGGCGCGTGATGTCGCCCGTATGGAAGCCGTAGCTGCCGCCTTCGCGGATTTTCACGCGGTCGGCAAAGAACAGTTCCAGGGTGGCGCGGATGGTGGGGAAGGCCAGGTCATCCCAGGGAATCTGCGCTTCCGTAAACAGCCGCACGTCCAGGCTTTCGATGCCCGGCGCGAAATCGAGGTCGCGCAGGCGCGCCAGGTAGAACAGGTGCACCTGGTGCACGCGCTGCACGTTGAGCAGCGAAAACAGGGGCCCCAGTTCGATATTCGCGCCCGCTTCCTCCACCGTTTCGCGCTCGGCCGCATCGGACGTCGTTTCATCGTTTTCCATGAAGCCGGCCGGCAGGGTCCAGTAACCGAGGCGCGGCTCGATGGCCCGCTTGCACAGCAAGACCTGCAGCTGGCCATCCTCTTCCCACACGGGGATGGAGCCGACCACCATTTTCGGGTTCTGGTAATGGATGGCGTCGCAGTTGGCGCACACATAGCGGGGACGGTTGTCGCCTTCCGGAATGGACAGGCTGACAGGATGGGCGCATTCGGAGCAGAATTTCATGGGCAGGCTTCGGAAAAATGGGTGTCTGGTGTAACGCTTACTGTACACCGATTGCGCGCTGTGTGGCGTGACGGGCGGACACAATGCCAACCGGCAATTGGCCTGGTTTTATAATTAAATAGCTCTATTGCAGTCTAAGTTGAGATAGCTATTGCCTAAGCCACCCGTTTGCCCTTATAATTCAAGTGCGGGGTGGAGCAGTCTGGCAGCTCGTCGGGCTCATAACCCGAAGGTCACAGGTTCAAATCCTGTCCCCGCAACCAATACCGGAAAGCCGCTGATTCTTGCAAAAGATCAGCGGCTTTTTCCATTTCTGCCCAACGGCAAACTTCGGCAGGCGGGGCTGGCATGACATTGTCAAATCATGCCCTTTACGCCGCGCAACAATCTGGTATATAATTCGAGTGCGGGGTGGAGCAGTCTGGCAGCTCGTCGGGCTCATAACCCGAAGGTCACAGGTTCAAATCCTGTCCCCGCAACCAATTCGAAGCCGCTGGTTCCTCGCAAGAGGGCCAGCGGTTTTTTCGTTGTGCGTCCCGATCTGTGATCCTTTTCCCCCTTCCATTACATCCTCGTCGTCCTGGCTGTTTTAAACAAGCGCTGCGTCGGGCGTATCGTTTTTTCTCGAATACATTCGAACCGTCTGCATAAGCCCATAGTCGTCTGTATTACCCGCCGTATGCAGCATTGGTACAACAGGTGACATCCCGGTTTCAGAATTCACCAGCAACGCGACATAGTTTGTCGCAGGCCTTGATATATTTAATCGCGAAATTGAATTATTGCTTTCGGTTTGGTGTTTGTATTTAATATAATTTGAGGGTTTTAAAAAATTCCTCTTACAGGTGACCTCGGTATCATTTTATGATTGTTTGAAAAATATGCGGCGTGAAAAAAAATCCATTGTCGGCGATGCGGAAATACCAGTAGTAGCTTCCGAACCGGAAGCGGGCTACCGAAAATCGATATCCGAGACGCGATTTCCATCACGCATACCTGCGGCCACATTGCGGGATGTAATTTTTTCGGTGGAAACTCAAACTCAATTTGACGAATGTCTTGCGAAAATACGTTTTCATAAGAAAATATATGTGGAGTGGGGATTTGCGGAAGTCGATCCTCTGGGACGCAGTTCGGTGCTGAATTTTTATGGTCCGCCAGGAACCGGGAAGACACTGGCAGCTGAAGGGCTGGCTGGAACCCTGGGTTTGCCTATTATTCAGATTAGTATTGCGGATCTGGAGAGTAAATATATGGGCGATACGGCTAAAAATATCCAGATCGCCTTTCAAGCTGCACAGGATTGCGGTGGCCTGCTTTTCTTTGATGAAGCAGATACCCTGTTGGGGCAGCGGCTTTCTTCTGTCACACAAGGCATTGACAATGAAGTCAATGCCATGCGCTCCACATTGCTGATCGAATTAGAGCGCTTCGACGGTATCGTTGTTTTTGCCACTAATTTCGCAAAAAACTATGATGTTGCATTCCGCAGCAGAATTACCCACCACATCCGTTTTTCCTTGCCGGACATAGCCGCCCGCGTGCGCTTATGGAAGCGAATGCTACTTCCTGGAATACCCATTGCGGGTGACCGTCAAGAACTCGCGCAGCAATGCGCTGCCTTGTCGGAACATTTATCTGGGCGCGAGATCCGGACGGCGATGCGCCTGGCCTTGCCCAAAGCCCTGATTGCCGCGGAGAAGGCGCGTTTGCCCGCGATGCTGGCGATTGAAAATCTGCAAGAGGCGATCACGCAAATCAGGGCAGCCCAGGCGGAAGTGGCATCGCAAGCAGGTACTGCACATGGACAGGCTGCACTTGCCAAGCAGTTGCTTGGCGTTAAAACAATCGAGGAGAAGTAAGATGGGTTTGTTTTCTAAGTTCGGGAATTTTCTCGGTAGCGTAGGATCGGCCGTTGTCGGTGCGGCGAAAAATGTCTGGCGCACCGCGAAGGAAACGGCAGCGAAAGCCATTGTATGGATGGCCGATGGCGCCGAATCGGTAATTGGCGAAGCCAAGGAGCTGTGGCGTATGGCAGAGCCGTATGTCGCCAAGGCGCGTAAATTGCTGCAGTCTATGGCCCAGAACGCACCGCATCCGTGGTTGAAAGGCTTGGCAGGCATCCTTGATGGCTTGCTGGGTACCTTGCAAGTCTTCGTGAAGGGCGACCTGGCCAATAAACTGGAAAGCGCCTTGCGCTGGTGCATTACCGTTGCGCAAAAACTGCGCGAAACCTTCCTTTCCAAGGAGCAGGAGCAAGAGGCCCGGCAGCGCAAGGAAACGTTCACGGAGGCGCAGCAACATGCAAGCCCTGAACAGCGCCACGCACTCGATCTGGCTGCCTTAATCAATAACTATGTCCTGGTGCAAAGCGGCATCAAGACCAGTCTCGACGGCGCCGGGGTCGATGACTTCGAACATTTCCTGCGTTTGCGGGCCACGCAAAAGCTGCTCAATCGCGTAGAGGGGGTCTTGAAGCGCGCGAAGAGCGTCGACGATATTTCCTCAGACGACATTTTTCTTGTCGCGACGGGCAGCGCCCTGCTCGAGGCTGATCCAGTCCTGTCGGACGCAGAGGTCGAACGCCTGGATGGCATCGTGGAGTCCATCTACGGCAAAAAGCTCATTCCCTTTGTTTTTGAAGAGATGATCTTGATCTGGAACGAGAAATGGAAGAAAGGTGAAGTGGCGTGGACAGAAGCGAACCAGAAGGCGGCAAAAGACCGTTCCTTGCTGCGCCGCCTGCTGATGGAACAGCGTTTGGCCTCATTGAACGAAGAAGACAGCACTATTCTGCTGGGCTTGCAGGACTCGGTCGAGGCCGAGACACGGCAGCTCAATGAGCTGGCTGCCAATCAGCGTTACCTGCACAAGTATGTCGGCGCGGCCGAGGGATTCCTGCAAATGCTGGAGCAAGATGCGGAGACCCTGGAGGCCGAGGGCAAGGGCTTTCTCGCCGAAGAGGGGAGTCGTGTCGGCATGTTGATTATCGCGTGCGTCCAGAAGGGAAAACCGTGGAGCGAGCTGACGGAAGAAGAGCAGAGTCTGATCACGGACTTTGCGAATATTTTTGAGCAGGACAGCCAGGCGCGTGCCGATCAACTCATCGAAGTAACGGTAGATTAATGAATCTTGATATCTTGCATTTCCTGATACCCGGCTACGAGCCCCTGCAGCTCTTTTTCTTTGTACTCATCGTCGTTGGCGTAGCCTCCACGCTCATTTTGCTGCGCAAGAATGCCACAGCCACCTCCTGGGAGGCGAACTGGAGCGGTGGCGGCCTGGGGGATCTGTCCGGCCGGCTCGACGCCGAGCATGGCTCGGTGAATGATCTCAGCCATGCGGTTGCGACGCGTTCGGAGCAGTTGGCCGAGACCATGCCTGGTATCCTGCTGATCCTGGGATTGCTGGGGACGTTTCTTGGCCTGGGGCTGGCGCTGGACAGTGCATCGAATATCTTGACCAGCCACAATACTAGCGCGGCCGATGGCATGAAGAATTCGATGGATCAGCTGATGCACATGATGGAAGGGCTTGGCACCAAGTTCAAGACCTCAACGTGGGGCATCATGGGTTTCCTGACCTTGAAACTATGTTCTTCCTATATGGGCGTCGATGAGCGCCGCTTGCGCTGGTGTGTGCGCAAAATGAAAGAACAGCTCGACGGTGCCAGGGATGAAGTGGCGCGCCGCGCCAGTCTGGGCACGGATCGGCTGGTCGATGCCGTTGGGGCCATGGGCGCCCAGCTGGGTAGCGTGCTGGAGCGCGAACTCGGTGCGAACCGGAAAGTACTCGAGCAGAACGGCGCCTTGCTGGAGAGTAGTTGCAGCCTGGGAAGTCAGGCCAAGTCCAGCCTGTCCGATATCGCCGGGCTGATGTCGGCCATGCTGGATAAAAACAATGACATGGCTGCAAGCAGCGCGGCGACCAGCCGGGAATTGTCCGCCTTCGTCGCCGCCAACAATGAAAACATGCAGGCGATGGCGCAGTCGTCGCAACAAATGGCCGACGCGGCCGCCGGGGTCGGGCATTCCGCCGGCTTGCTGGACGTGGCGATTAAGGCATTTGGCAGCGATGTGAAGCAGGTGCTGGATGGTGTGAAGCAAGATCTGGCGGGCACGATTAGCAGCATGAGCGACAATTTTGCTACGAAACTCGAGCAGATGGAAGCAAGTCTGGGTGGCGCGACGACCGACATCTCCACGGCGGTACAGCAGTTGTCGGGCCAGATGCAGCAGACCTTGTCGAGCCTGGAGACGCAACTGGGTGCCACATTGCGCGATATGAACGGCAGTTTCAGCAGCAACATTCATACTATGTCGTCCGACTTGACGGCGGCCACGGCAAAAATATCGGCGGCGGTGGAACAGTCTTCCGAGAACATGGGAAGCGCCATGCAGCAGATGGCTGGCAAACTGGATGAAGCGGTGAAAATCCAGAGCGCCGCTGGCAGGCACTTCGCCACGATCAGCGTTGCGCTAGAAGAACAAGTCACTGCCATGACGGAAGTGGTGAAAAAGCTCGGTGACGATATCAAGTCCAGCCTGGGTGCCGTGTCGACCAGCGCGCAGGAAGTCAAGCGCATGAATAACCGCAACGAAAATTCGAGCGAGGCAATCAGCAGCGTGGCTGCCGAGCTGGCCGCCATGGTGGAGCTGATGCGGACGGCCCAGGCGACGGAAATGAGTCCGCAGCAGGCTGAGACGGCCGAGAGCTGAAATGAAAGAGAAACCAAATGAATGGGTCGCGATTTCCGACCTGATGGCCGGAGTGGTGGCGGTGGTCATGTTGCTGCTTGTAATGGCCGTCTTGAAGAATGCTGCGGCAGAAATGGCGCATCGCGAGCAGGCGGAAAAGGGGAGCATTGCACAGCGCAAAAAAATCGCCACCATGCTTGGCCAGTTGCAGGCGGATATGGCGAGCCAGGGCGCTTCGCAGCTGGTGCGCTTCGATATCGACAATGGCAAGATGACCTGGAGCGACAGCGTCTTTGCGCGTAGCAGCGCGTGCATCACGCCGCAGGCACGCGAGCTGTTCGGCAAGACGGAGGCGGTGATTGCCGATTTCCTGGCCAACAACCAGGGCGCGCAAGTCTTTGTCGAAGGCCATACCGATAATCTGGCGGTCAGCAAGCCGGTCACCGATATCGAACGTTATTGCACGGTATATGACGACAATTACACCTTGTCGGCCGCCCGTGCGCGTGAAGCCAGGCGCTTGCTGGTCGGCCGCCTGAGCGCCGGCAGCGCGAAGAATGTCGTCGTTGCCGGCTATGGCGATTCGCATCCCCTGGACGCTGTCGATCCTGGCAACCCCAGGAACCGGCGGGTCGAAGTACGCCTCGTTCCGGCTGAACCATAATCGGCTGCGCCATCGCGCGCCGTCTACCTTCCCGCACCGCCGTCGCATACCGGCGTCGGTGCGGCACTATCTTATTCGTCAGGAATTGACATGCATGAAATGCAATGGGGGCTGCTTGCGCCGGAATGGTTGAACAATGAGCGGCGAACGCGCACGCTCGATTTGGGCGTTGCCGTACGCACATTTAATGACCTTGCCGTGCCAGGCATGGGGGGCGTATGGTTTGGGCGTCAATTGTTCCTGGCGACATTGGGTGTCGCCGTCGCTCAGGCTGCTCGGGCGCGAAACATGGTGGTGAGCAATATCGAAACGGCCAATGCCATTGAAGCGCTCGCTTGCCTGCTGGCCTTGCGCGCCACGCGCTGGGAATCGAATGAACGTTTGCGTGGAGCTCAAAAGATGCGTGGAACTACTGCCTTGACCTTCGCGCAGGCACGGCAACGCAGTTTTTATGTCACGCAGCCCATGCGCATGGCGACCGTGCAGGCATTGCCGGCTTTGGGGCTGGTCTCGTCGTCAGGCGAACAGTTCAATTCCTATGCATGCACGCCGCAAGGGTATGAATTGATCTCGCGCATGTGTCACGGATTCGCACCGCATAACCGGACAATTCTGGATCACCTGACGGGATGGGTTCTTGGACAGTACGAGATTGGCGAAAAATCGCCGTTATTGCTGGCCGCCTTGTCGCCACTGGAGTTGCTACCCTTGAGCGTACGTGAATGGCTGCGTGAGCAGCTGGAACTGGGCACCGGCAGCATGGCGCAGCGCAGGCGGGATGCGTTGCGCTGGATGGAGAAACTGTACAGCTCCGGAGCCCGCACCGTCGAGTGGCACCTGCCTGCCGATGAAATTTCGGACGCCGATCATTGGCGTGATCTGCATGTTGGCGCCTTGTTCTTCCAGACCAGGGATGCCGCGATTGCGTTACTGGAGGCGGTGGAAGTCGTCATGGGCCCGCCGGTATCCCGGCAACTGGCCCTGCAGCAGGCCTTGCCGGGACAGCTCGCTGACAAGCTGGCGGCCTTACGTACGTGCGCAGGCAACTTTTTGCGGCAAGAATATGATCCGACGCCGGACAACGTGGCAAGCACATTCTGCATGGAATGTCATGGAGCAGACGATGCCATGCTGTTGCGCAATTTGGTGCAACGCGATGGCCAGGTTCTGCAAGTGCGTGCGGATCGCATCATTCCTGGCGCAGCATTTCGTGCCATGCTCGACCCTTCGCTGGGCGCTACCCTGGCTGCTCCCCGCAGCGATGAAGAATCGGGTATCGAGACAGCCGTGGATACCTCCTCAATGCCTATTTTTCCAGATGGTATTTCACGGCGGATTCCCAATTTTTTCTATTTTAATCTTGACCTGCATGGCGAGCGGGCTGCGCGCATGCCGGCAGCGCAAGGAGTTTTGCCATGAGCGATGCGAGCGACTTTCCACCAGCATTATCGCTGACGCAACATTTTACGCCACCTGAAGGGTATGCCGGCACCTTTGGCTGGCTTTGTGGCTATTCAGCTGATGCCGCATTTCTTGACGATGCCGTCGAGCGTTTTACTGGCCAGATGTTTTCTGGCAGGGCAAATGCCGGCACCATAGCGCTGGCTGTCATGTTGGACCCTGGCAATGAACAGATCCGTCCGGTGGAAGCGCCGGGAATCTTGCATGTAGGCCTGTGCAAGAAGGCGCCGTTTAAGTTGCTGCATGCCAAGGTGGCGGTGCTGGGGTTTCAGCATCACGCCGAGCCACATGATTGGCACATCCGTTTGCTCGTTTCGACTGGCAACTGGACCCGGGATAGCCTGGAGCGTAGTCTCGATCTCGTCTGGCGTATCGATCTCGCTGGAACGGATCTGCACGCGGCCGTGTCCGAACAGCGACGTGTGGATCTGAGTGCTGCGTGGCAGATGCTGCACTGGTTGCGTGGCTACTTTGATTTCCGAGCCTTGTACGGCACGTCGAGCACAGGCAAGGAGGGCCAATCTCACCTGGCAGCGGATATGGTGGAGACCTGGTTGCAAACTGTGACGGCGACGGTGCGCGGCACGACGTTGCCGCCTCGCTATTTTGACAATCGAAAGCAGGGATTGCTTGCCCAGTTACCGACCATGGTCCGGCAGCAAGGCGGAGCTTTTTCCCGCAATTACCTGGCACTGGGATCAGGATTTTATGAACCGGCGAGTGACGCCACGTGCATTCCGGTGGTACTGCACAAGATACAGGCTGCTTTGGACGAGGCTGATCTGCTGACAGCCAAGGCAGAGATCGATGTTTTTGTTAATCCGCTTGCTTGCCAGGCCGTGCACAGCGGCATGCCGGGTTTGCAGCAGGCGGGTTGGTCGGTGCGAGCTGCCGCCGCGCCGCCTGCATTCGGGAGCGCGCCGCGAGAGCTGCATGCGAAGTTCATTTTTTCCGCTACTCATCGTTCGAACTCCGATGCGTGCTTGCGTCCATGGTTGTACTTGGGCTCAGGCAATCTGACGGGACCCGGGATCGTCGAGAAAATGCGCGCGGGCGGCGGTAATCTGGAGGCTGGCGTTGTTTTTGCACCGCAACATCTTGTATGGCGCCGCGCGCGCGGGCAGCAATCAGTACAGATGGTGAGCGAGGTATTGCCCGTGCAGTGGCAGCAAGATGGCATCGAGGATGCCACGACGCTCTCGCCGGGTAGCAACATGCCGGAGCGTCCTGCCCTGTTTCTTGCTCCACCGCTGGCCTACCTGGTCTGGCGGGAAGGCGAGGATGGCGAGGATGGCGGCTGGCTGAGCACCGACGTCGAAGCGGCGGGAGAATTTGAGTTGCTTGACAGTGCTGCGCATCCATGTCCGGTTGATACTTGCGGGCGCTACATCTGGTCATCGGCACAGCCGCGTGAAGTGGTGCTGCGCTGGCGTGTCGCGGACAGAACGCAGATTGCGGCCGTGCCTGTGATCGATGAGCACGGACGGATCGCTGGCACTCCCTTGTTACCCATTGAGTTGGAAGATGCCTGGGGATTGTTGCTGCGATTCCCTTTGCCACCCGATGACGAGGACGATATGCAGGGGGACGAGCGTAAGCGGGGCAAGAAGAAAGATGGGCGTGGCCACACGCCATCGCCGGCGGCACGCTATTGCATACGTAGCATGATGGAGCTCATTGAAAATATTGCCGCAAAGCAAACAGCTTTGCAGGAGCCCAACTGGAATGCCTGGTGTCATCGACTGGAACAATGCCTGATGCAGGCGGCAGGCAGCGATGTGGTGCTGAACTTCACACGGCTTGCCATCAACCCACTGAGTCCGCTTTGGCAAGTTCCGTTTCGTCCGGACTTCGCCGCCACCGGCGACAGTCCGGCGGGTCAGACATATGAGGCGGCATTGGCGCGTATTGAAGAAGCATGGTGCGTAAATGAACTCGCAGCAATAGGAGCAACGGCATGAAGCAGCAATTTAGCGGATGGAACGCGGTACTTGCAAGCCTGTCGACCGTGGTTGCCGAACAGAATGAATTGGAAAAATCGCAAGGTCCGGCGGCTGCGCAGTTAAATGCGGGGCAACGCGCCAGCCTAGTGAAAATATCGGCTTCGCTGGCGATTGCGCCAGGCATGATCATTGCCGATGAAGTTGGCATGGGGAAGACGCGCATTGCCGTTGCACTTGCAAAAGCTGTCATCAGCGCAGGGGGGCGCGTGGCGATTCTGGTGCCGCCCGGGCTGGGTTTTCAGTGGCAAAAGGCATTGCTGGAAGGTGGTTTGTCGGCCACTGGCCTGGTGCGCAGCCTGGCCGCGTATCAGCAGGCGTGGCAGCCGCAGGGTAAAGGCAAAGAAACGGCGCCATGGTTTGAACAGCCCGCCGTGCTGGTTTCCCATGGCTTGACCAATTGGCGTCTCGGCGATGCGGCCAGTGCATGGCGCTGGGGCTTGCTGCCTGAACTGCTGGCGCAGTGGCGAAAGAAAACTCGCGAACGCTTGCCAAACGGATACAAGAGTGCGCGCAGTGGTTGCGAAACTGGTAGCTACAAGGCAATGCAGGCCGCTGCATGCGGTATTGCCAAAGCCACGCCAATCGATGAGGCACACCCTGGCTGGCGCCGCCTGACGCAGATAAGCGAGACAGTGCCTTGGTCTGCCGGTGTGTGGGATAGCGCTTCGTATGGTAACCGCGAGGACTTGCGCAAGCCTTTACAGCAGGCAGTCGGCATGGGGCTTGGCGTCTTTGATCTCATCATTACCGATGAAGCGCATCGGAACCGTGCGCCCGAGAGTGCCTTGTCGGCCTTGCTGGGCACGGTGATGCTGGCAACCGATGATGCTCGCCGTCTGGTGTTGACCGCTACCCCGGTGGAACTCAATGCAAAGCAGTGGCAGGATATTTTGAACCGCATCGGCCTCGATCCCCTCAAAGTTGCCAGCCTGAGCCAGATTATTGAAGAGTATGCAGCCGCAGCGTTACGTCTGCGCCAAGTGTGGCGAACCAGCGAAGCCGCCCGTCTGGACTATGCCCGCCTGGCGACAGTATTCAAGCAGGAGCTGGCACCGTTCCTTATTCGCCGGGACAAGCGTGAAGACGAGACTGTGCGCTTGTTTCAGCGCCATACGGGACGCCCGCTGAGCGATTACCGTGAGCAACGGGAAATCGTGGTTGAGACTGAAAAGCTCGCGCCTGCCTGGCGCCATGCCGTGTGTGTGGCCGAGTCGCTTTCACTGGTAGCGCGTCAATCCACGCACGGCATGGCCAAGCGTTTGCGCCTGACCTTGGCCAATGGCCACGGCATTGCCAGCTTGATGGATCAGATTCGACGCATAGAGGCCGATGGCGCGCAGGAAAAGGATGATGTAATTGAAGCCATGCAAGATACTGCGTCTGGCGCTGCTGGCAAGGTGTTAGTTGACAACGATGACAAACGTGCGGCGCGCGCAAAGTGGTGGCTCAATGCATTGGGTGACGTGTTTGATGACGATGGCGAGTCCTTGTTCGATCATCCTGCCATTCAGGCAGCAGTCGAAGCGATCGAGGAGGTCACGCAACAGGGTGGCAAGGTATTGGTATTTGGTCGCTTCAGCATTCCCATGCATGCGTTGACAGCGTTGTTGAATGCGCGGGAAATGCTGCGCCGCATCGAGAACGATTTGCCCTGGCCGCAGGCCAAGGTACATCGCGAGGAGTGGAAGGTAGCGCATAAGATTGACGAATTGAGTGCCCTGCGCGCGGCCCAGCAGCAGTTGGGCACGAAAGTTGATTTTGCCATCCTCGATGACTTGTTGAAGCAGCGTTATGAACGCGAGCAGGGGCGGCGGGAAACTGTGCGCAGGCATTTGCTCGAGACGCTAGAGCATGGCATGCAAGCCTTGGCGCCAGCTCAGAAATCTGCCATTTATCAGGTGTTCCTGGCCTTTTGCGAAAGCGAGGCGCAATGGCTGCAGATGGAGACGAAAAAGGGACTACACCCTTCGGCGCTGATGGCGCGTGCCTTGTCCGATCTGTTGGGTGACGCGGATCGGGAACATGGTGCGCTCGCGTATGCGCAGGCATTTTGTGAGCTTTTCGATGCGATGGGCGGTCAGAATGAAGAGAATGATGATGCAGATCAGGAAAAGATGCAGCTAAAACGCTGGGAAGGCCTGTGGCAGCGCTTGCAGGCGGAATACAGCAATCCGGAAGGCGGCTTTGCGCGCTTGATGGTGGGGGCAACCAAACAACCCACCCGGCGCTTGCTGCAAGCGGCATTCAACCGGCAGCACAGTTATCCGAAAGTGTTGGTAGCCCAATCGTTGGTAGGACGTGAAGGCCTGGATTTACATAAAGCTTGTCGTACCGTCGTGCTGTTGCATCCTGAATGGAATCCTGGCGTGGTGGAGCAGCAAATTGGTCGTGTCGACCGGCTTGGCAGTCAATGGGGCGTTGACGTGCGCGCAGCCGTCGAGGCCGGCGTGGCAGCAGAGGCGATACCTCGCATCACCATACGCCCAGTTATTTTCCGGGGCACGTATGATGAATATAACTGGGAAGTTCTGCAACAGCGCTGGGATGATTTACGCGCGCAATTGCATGGTATCGTTATCCCGCCACGTCTGGTTGAACCGGAATATCAGGCGCTGGCTCAGGAATTGACTGCACTGGCACCAAGCTTCTCTCCGATAAAAAGCTAGGTCGGCCAGGCAAGCTTGGCAAGAGAGGCGTCTATTTTCCCTCCCTTGCCGCATGCGCGGTAGCGCTTGTCCATGTTCTATCAACGCAATATGGCAAGCTGTTGCGCCGAAGTCTGGATTCAAGTTCTACGCGTTTTCGCAATGCTGGCCCCTGCATGACACTGACCTGGTCCCTATGGCCCATGCTAAGCCGCTGGTTCCTCGCAAGAGGGCCAGCGGTTTTTTCGTTTACGGCGCGGTGTCTTCTGCCAGCTGGCGCGCGTACACGACCAGCCGCAGGTGGCGGTCCGCATCGATGGTCAGCGAAGTGTGCTCATACGCGGCCTGCTCGCCATCGATTGTCAGGCGGCGTACGCCGGCGCATGGCGCATGCACGTCATGGCGGCGCCACCATAGCTTGAATTCGGGCGAGACTTTTTCCAGTTCGTCCACCAGCGCGTGGATATCGGCTTCCTGCGTGGCGCGCGCATAGTCGCGGCGAAAGCTCGACAGCATCAGCGGCGCCTGCTCTTCCCAGGCCGTGAAGCACGAGCGCAGCAGCGGGTCGGTAAACAAGAGCCACAGCAGATTGCGGCGCGCCGGCACATGCGCGCCAAAGCCGAACAGGGCGTCCGCGTCCGCATTGAACGCCAGCACGTCCCAGCGCAGGTTGAGCACATAGGCCGGATGCGCCAGCTCGTGCATCAGGCGGCGCACCGGCGGCGGCACCACGCAAAACGTCTTGCCCTCTTCGGCGGGCGGACGCGCATGCGCCAGCAGGAACAGGTGGCGCCGTTCGCCCGCGTCCAGTTTCAGCACTTCGGCCAGCTTGTCGAGAAAGGCGCTCGAGACGCCGATGTCGCGCCCCTGCTCCAGCCAGGTGTACCAGGTCAGCCCCACGCCGGCCAGCGCCGCCACTTCTTCGCGGCGCAAGCCCGGCGTCCTGCGCCGCCCGCCGCCGGGTAAACCCACGTCTTCGGGCGACAGCCGCGCGCGGCGCGCCTGCAGGTAGGCGGCCAGTTCGTGGCGGGTGCGTTGCAAGGTGCGCATGGTGCGGTCTTTCCGGTGAGACTGTTGCTATCAGTAATAGCATAAACAGTTAAATTGTAATTGTTTATATTGTATTCCAGAATGCCTGCTTTCTTCCCGAAAGCGTGCCCATGTCTGACTATTCTTCCTCCCGTGCCGCAACGCCTGCCGACGCCGCGCTGCCCGCCACCGTCTACCTGATCGCCGTGGGCGCGTTCGCGCTGGGCATGGCGTCGTATGTGACGGCGGGCCTGATGCCGATGATCGCCGGCGCCTTTTCCGTTTCCCTGGCCATGGCCGCGCAGCTGGTGACGGCATTTACCCTGGCCTATGGCCTCGGTTCGCCCCTGGCCGTGGCCTTGCTGCCGGCGCGCGCGCAGCGCTCCAGCCTGCTGGGCGCGCTGGGCGTATTCGTGCTGGCGAATGGGGCCAGCGCGCTGGCGCCCGGTTTTACCAGTCTGCTGGCCTGGCGGGCCATGGCCGGCATCGGGGCGGGCGTTTACCTGGCGCTGGGCATCGCGGCGGCGGCGGGCGTGTCGGCGCCGCGGCAGCGCGGCAAGGCCATCGGCGCGATCATGGGCGGCATGGCGGGCGGCACGGTGCTGGGCGTGCCATTGAGTTTGCTGCTGGCGCAGCAGCTGGGCTGGACGGCGGCCCTGTGGCTGGTCGCCGGCCTCGGTGGGCTGGCGCTGGCGGGCTTGCTGTGGAAGCTGCCCGCGCTGCCGGAAGTACCGGCGACCTCGCTGCGCCGCAAGCTGGCCTTGCTGGCCGATGGGCAGGTGCTGGCCATTTTGCTCGTGTCGCTGCTGGCGGCCATCGCCAGCCTGGGCATGTACACGTTCATTGCGCCGCTGCTGGCGTGGTCGGCGCAGGGGGCGCCGGTGTCTGCCACGCCCTTCCTGTGGGCCTGGGGCGTGGGCGGCATCGCGGGCAGCGTATTGGTGGGACCTTGGGCGGACAAGGTGGCGGCGCCGAAGCTGACCTGCTTCATCTTGCTGCTGCTGGCGCTGGCCTTGGGCGCGCTGCCGCTGGCGGCCGGCTGGTCGGCGTGGCTGATGCTGGCGCCGATCGTGCTGTGGGGCGCGGCCGGCTGGGCCCTGCAAGTGCCGCAGAACCAGCAACTGCTGGCCGTGCGCGCGCGGCAGGGCGACGGCAACCTGGCCATCGCCCTCAATGAATCAGCGCTGTACCTAGGCAGCGCCATCGGCGCCGCCGCAGGCGGGGTGCTGCTCCTGCTGGACTGGCCCATGTGGCTGCTGGCGGCCGGCGCCGCCCTGGTCGCCGCCGCCGCGTTGCTGCTGCAGTTGCCCGCCGCGCGGCGCTCCTAGGCTTTCTTCGCCAGTTGCATGCCCACGGGCAGGGCGCGGATGCGCTTGCCCGTGGCGGCGAAGATGGCGTTGCACAGGGCCGGCGCGATGGGCGGCGTGGCCGGCTCGCCCACGCCGCCCAGCTCCATGTCCAGGGTGCCCGGCACCAGGTGCGTGTGGATCACGTGGGGCGCGTCGGCGGCGCGCAGCACGCTATAGTCGTGGAAATTGCTTTGCTCGACACGGCCATTCTTAAAGCTGATCTCGCCGCTCATGGCCAGCGACAGGCCCATGATGCAGGCGCCTTCGATCTGCGAGCGCACGCGGTCCGGGTTGATCTGCGGGCCGCAATCCATGGCGATATCGACCCTGGGCACGATGACTTCGCCGGCCGCATTGATTTCCACTTCGATCACGGCCGCCACATAGGTGACGAAACTGTAGGACACGGCCAGGCCCAGCCCCCGTCCCTTGGGCAGCTTGCGGCCCCAGCCCGCCTTGGCCGTCGCCAGTTCGATCACGTGGCGCATGCGGCCTATGTCGACCGGATACTTCGCCGGATCTTCGCCATAGTTCCAGCCATCGGACAGGTCGGCCGGGTTGATCTTGCGCGCGGGGCCCAGCAATGCCAGCAGGTAGTCGCGGTGATCCTTCTTTGCCGCGTGCGCCAGTTCGGCCGTGAACGACTGGATGGCGAACGCGTGCGGGATGTTCGACACGGAGCGGAACCAGCCGATGCGCGTATGGGCCGGCACTTCGGGTACCTCGACGCGGATGTTCGCAATGGCGAACGGCACGTTGATGGCCGACATGCCCAGCTCGAACGGCGCCTGCCTGTTCGCGCCGGCGGCAAAGGTCGAGGTGATGGTGGGGGCGGCCGTGCGGTGCAGCCAGGCCGTCGGCATGCCTTTCGCATCCAGCGACGCTTCCAGCCGTTCGACCGATACCGTGTGCAGGTAGTCGTGCTGCAGGTCGTCGTCGCGCGTCCACGTCAGCTTGACGGGCGCGCCATCCATGGCTTTCGACAGCAGCGCCGCCTCGACGGCGAAATCGGGCTTCGATTTGCGCCCGAAACCGCCGCCCAGCAGGGTCACGTGGACGGTGACATCGTCATACGCCAGGCCCAGGGCCTTGGCCACGTTGCTGCGCGTCGCCTGCGGCGCCTGCACGCAGGCCCACACTTCGGCCTTGCCGCCGGCGATGCGCACGGTGGCGGCGGGCGGCTCCATGGTGGCGTGGGCCAAGTGGGGCAGATAATATTCGGCACTGAGTTTGCGCGCGGCGGGAGCGGCGGCCAGGGTGGCCACCGTCTTGCCCTGGTCGCGCGCCGGGCTGGCCGGCTGGCGCACGGCCGCTTCCAGGGTCTTGCGGAAGGCTTTCGAGTCGTAATCGCCGTTCGGGCCATCGTCCCATTCCAGCACCAGCGCTTCGCGGCCCTTGATGGCGGCCCAGGTATTTTTCGCGATGACGGCCACGCCGCCCAGCGGATTGAACATGGCCGGCGGCGGGCTGCCTGCCAGTTCGACGATGCGCAGCACGCCCGGCACTTTCAGGGCCGCCGTCTTGTCCACGCTTTTCAGCTTGCCGCCGAAGACGGGCGGACGGGCGATGACGGCATACGCCATGCCGTCGAGGCGCGTGTCGATGCCGAAGTGGGTATTGCCCGTGACGATGTCGTGCAGGTCGATGCCGCGCGTGCTGCTTTGGCCTATATAACGCAGCTCACCCGCCGTTTTCAGGCTGATGCGCGCGCGCGGCGGCACGGGCAATTTGGCCGCTTCCTCGGCCAGCGCGCCGAACGACAGCGAGCGTCCGCTGGCCGCATGCACGACCGCATGGTTGACGGCCTTGACTTGGGTGACGGGCACGTCCCAGCGCACGGCGGCCGCCGTTTCCAGCATCAGGCGCGCCGTGGCGCCCACGTGGCGCATGGCGCGGAACGAGTGGCGCATGCTGCGCGAGCCGTCCGTATCCTGGCTGCCGTAGCGCGCTTCGTCGGCGGGCGCCTGCTGCACGCGCACCTGCGCCCAGTCGGCGCCCAGTTCGTCGGCCGCCACCATGGGCAGGCTGCTGCGGATACCCTGTCCCATTTCCGAGCGGTGTACAACGATGGTGACGATGCCGTCGGCGGCGATCGACAGGAAGACCAGGGTGTCGTCGACCACGCCGCCCGCCATCTTGTCACCGCCGTATTTGACGGCGTCGGCCGCCATCACGAGGCCGGAAGGGCCGGCCACGAGGGTCAAGCCGGCCAGCGCGCCGGCGGCCTTGAGCCAGTGGCGCCGCGCAGGCGAATGTGCGGCGGCAGTGTCATGGATGCTCATTTGGCCGCTCCTTTCGCGTGGATACTGGCCGAGGCCTGCCTGATGGCCGCGTGGATGCGCGTATAGGTGCCGCAGCGGCAGATATTGCCGCTCATCGCTTCGCGGATTTGCTGGTCGTTCGGTCTTGGCGTCTTGTGCAGCAGGGCCGTGGCTGACATGATCTGGCCAGCCTGGCAATAGCCGCATTGTGGCACGCCGTGTTCCTGCCAGGCTTGCTGTAGCGCAAAGCCGACCTTGTCTTCGCCCACCGCTTCGATGGTGGTGATCTTCTTGCCGGCGGCGGCCGACACGGGCGTCACGCAGGAGCGGATCGCTTCGCCGTCGAGGTGCACGGTGCAGGCGCCGCACAGGGCCATGCCGCAGCCGAATTTGGTGCCGGTCATGCCCAGTTCGTCGCGCAAGGCCCACAGCAGGGGCGTGTCTTCAGGCAGTGCAAGGTCGTGCTGCTTGCCATTGATGGTCAGGGTCGTCATGTGTAGTCCTCGGAGTGGGGATGGTGCGGGGAAGCGCGACGGCCATCCGGCATATGGATGAGCGCATCAGTATCGGATGGTAGCACCAGCCGCCCTGCGCTGCATGGCGGAGGCCGGTGGCATACTGCGGCTTCCGATATTGGAGTTTTCCATGACATACATCACAGTGGTGCAAGGCTTGCCCGACATTCTCGCTCCCGGCTTGCAGGTGGTTTTTTGCGGCCTCAATCCCGGCGTGGACGCGGCGGCGGCCGGCCACCATTTTCTCGGTCGCGGCAACCGCTTCTGGCCCGTGCTGCACCTGGCCGGCTTCACGCCGCACCTGGTGGCGCCGCAGGACGATGCCAGCGTGCTCGGTTTCGGGCTGGGATTGACGGCGGCCGTCGGGCGTCCGACCAGCCGCGCGGACCAGGTGGGGGCGGACGAATTCGCGCAAGCGGCGGCCGGCCTGCAGCACAAACTGGCATTGATGCAGCCGCAGTGGATCGCCTTCCTGGGCAAGGCCGCCTACGCGGCGATGACGGGAAAACGCCAGCTGGAATGGGGCCAACAGCCGGAGCGCTTCGGCGGTGCGCGCGTGTGGATACTGCCCAATCCCAGTGGCCTCAATCGCGGCTATTCGAAGGAACGGCTGGTCGAGGCCTACGCGGAGCTCAGGCGCGCGCTGGGCTGACGTACCCGCGCGCGGCGCAACACATGGGCGGCCTGGTTCAGCGCGGCTGCTCCAGCTGCGCGTACACGGCGCCGGCGAGCTTGCCCAGTTCCTGCTTGGGCAGGCTCGCCGAGAGGGCGTAACCGAGCTGGCCGTCGATCCAGTAAAACACGCTCAGATCCTTTTCCTGCGCGTAGCGGAAGGCCGTTTCCTGCTTGCCGGCCCGTTCTTTCGCCACGTACAGGGTCAGGCGCTGGCCTTTGCCATCTTCATACATGAATTGCGCCACGGGGCCGTCGCCATCGCCGGGCAGCAGGCGCCCGCCGATCAGGTGATAGCCGAGCGGCGACAGCGCGGGCGGCTGCAATTTGCTGCCCAGGCGTTTCGACAGCCATTGCACCAGGTGCGCCTCCTGTTCCGCGCCTACTTCCACGGGGTGGCGCACTTCGGGCGTGTAGACGGCATGGGCGATCGCGGCGCTGCGCGCCAGGGAAACCGGGCTGGCGCCGGGGGGCACGCCATCGCCGCCGCGCAGCAGCCAGCCGCCCGCGCCGCCCGCGAGCACCAGCACGACGGCCGCTGCCGCCTGCATGGCGGGGCGGCGCCAGGCGCCGTTCGCCGCCGCTGGCGATGCCGCCTGCCGCAGGGCCGGCGGCACGGCTTCGTCCAGCACGGGATCGAACAGGGCGCGCAATTGCCGGTTCTGTTCGCGCCAGGCGTCCACCCTGGCGGCGTCCCCGGGATGCGCGCGCAGGTGGGCGTCGACGGCCGCGCGCTGGTCTTCGGGCAGGACGCCGTCGGCCAGGGCGTGCAATTGCGCTTCGCTGATGGCTTGCGTTGTCATTTCACGACTTTCAGGGTGGGTGGGCCGCTGTCCTGGCTGCCGGCAGGGCGGCCGTCGAGCAGTTCGCGCAGCCGGTCGCGCCCGCGCGACAAACGCGACATGACGGTGCCGACGGGGATGTCCAGGGTGGCCGCCACCTGCTCGTACGGCATCTGTTCGAGCGCGACCAGAAGGATGACTTCGCGCTGCCCCAGCGGCAAACGGGCCAGCGCCGCATCCATTTCGCCGATGGCGATGGCCTGTCCCGGCGTGTGCTCAGGGGCGGGCAGCACGCTGTCGTCGTCGAGTTCCTGCAGCGCCAGGCCGGGGCGGCGCAACTGGTCCACGTGCAGGTTATGCATGATGGAAAACAGCCAGGGCCGCATCTCGCCGCCGCGCTGCCACTGATCGAGCTTGCGCCAGGCCCGCTCCACGGTATCCTGCACCAGATCGTCCGCGTGCGCGGCGCCGGCCAGCGCGCGCGCATAGCGGCGCAGGCCGGGCAGGCAGGCTTGCAGCTGGCGGCTGTCCTCTTGCGTGGTCATCGTGGCGGCGGGATAGTGAGCTTAGGGCTTGACGACGTGCCACGCGTTCTTGAAATTGTCGCCGGCCACGTCGCCCGGCTTCTTGTCTTCCTTGTACAGGTACAGGGGCTTGCCCTTGTAGGTCAGCTGCATGGCGCCGTTGTCTTCGCGCTTGATGCTGCCATACGGGGCGGCGGGCGCCGCGTCGGTGGCGATGACGGCGGGCCAGGCGACCAGGCAGCCGCCGCTGCAGGCGCTCTTGCCGCTGTCGGCGACATCCTTGTCGAACACGTACACGGTCATGCCGCTGGCGTTGACCAGCATGCCGTTGGCGGGCATAACGTCGGCGGCGAAGGCCAGAGGGGCGGACAACAGGGCGGCGAGGGTGGCGATAGCAGTAAAGCGCATGATGGTCTCCTTGAGGTTTGGTGGGCTTGCAAGGGATAGACGCATGCCGCCCGCCGTTTATTCCCCGGTCGGCAAAATATTTTTTGCCGGCGCGTGCAGGCTGGCCCACAGGTGGGCGGCCGCCATGGTGCGGTGCGGCGCGTACTGGCGCAGCCACTGCTCCGTGCGCGCCATGTCCGGTTTCGTTTCCTCTCCGAGCAGCTTTTGCAGGGCGGCGCGGATGGCCACGTCGCCGTGCAGCGAGCAGTCGGCATAGCCGTAGCCGCGCAGCAGCGCGTAATTGACGGTCCACGGGCCGATGCCCTTCACGGCCAGCAGCGCCTGCGAAATGGCCGCCACGTCGCCGGAAGGGGGCAGTTCCAGCGACAATTCCCCGTCGTCGACGAGGCGCGCCAGGCGCAGCACGGTTTCCGCCTTGGCGCGCGAGAATTTGCGGCTGGTCAAATCCTCGATTTCCAGCCGCGCCACATCGCGCGCCTCGGGGTAGCACCACAAGCCGCTGGCGTGCCGGCGCCCCGCCTGCAGAATAAAAGTGCGGCGCAGGGCGATGGCGAACGGCAGGTTGATCTGCTGGCCGATGATGGCCCAGGTCAGCGCCTCGAAGGGGCTGGCCGATTGCACGATGCGCAAGCCCGGATTGACGCTTATCAAAGGCGCCAGCAGCGGGTCGGCGGCGGCCAGCCGGGCGAACGGCTGCGGGTCGATGCGCAGGCCGAGGATGTTGAGCAGGGCGCCGTGCAGCGCCGTTTGCACAGCGTCACTGGCGCCGCCGTCGATCTCGGCGCGGCAAACGGCCGCAGCGTCCGTGAAGGCCACGTCCAGCACCACAGGCACGCCGGCAAGCAGGATGCCCTTGCGCAGGCCTGCTGCGGTGACTTGTTCGGCGACGGCTTCCCCGTCGCGGCTGTGAAAGGCGATGACGTCGTCTCGGCGGTAGCCGGCGGGCAGGGGGAGGGTCCAGTGCAGCAGGGTCATGGTGGCCAAATTCAGTGAAGGTAGCAGGGGTGCGCCGCCGGCGCACCGCGTTTCTTGCTGCGGCCCTTAGCGGGCGCAGATATCCGTGGTGGGCGGGCTCAGGGCCGCCGCATGCTGGATCTGCAGGGCGTCGGGCACGCCATTTTTCACGGCCGTCAGTTCGGCCAGGATGGAGATGGCGATTTCGGCCGGCGTCTTGCTGCCGATGTACAGGCCGATGGGGCCATGCAGGCGCGCCAGTTGCTCCGCGCTGACGTCGAACTGCAGCAGCCGTTCGCGGCGTTTGGCGTTGTTCGCGCGCGAACCGATGGCGCCGACATAAAACGCGGGGGATTTGAGTGCTTCCATCAGGGCCAGGTCGTCGAGCTTGGGGTCGTGCGTGAGGGCGACGACGGCGCTGCGGCTGTCGAGCTTTAATTCCAGCACGAGGTCGTCCGGCATGGCGTGCAGCAGGGGCACGCCGGGCACGTTCCAGCCGCCCCGGTATTCCTCGCGCGGGTCGCAGACGATGACGTGGTAATCCATGGCCATGGCGATTTGCGCCACGAAGCGCGACAGCTGGCTGGCGCCGATGATCAGCAATCGCCAGCGCGGGCCGTGCTGCGTGGTGAGTACCGCGTCTTCCAGGGCCAGCACGGCGCCCGGCGCGGCGCGCCGCAGGCTGACGGCGCCGCTGCGCAGGTCGAGGCGGCGCTCGACCAGTTCATGCGCTTCCAGGCGCGCCAGCAGTTCGGCCACGCGGCTGCCCGCATGCAGCGGTTCGATGGCCAGTTCGATGGTGCCGCCGCAGGGCAGGCCGAAGCGGTGCGCCTCGTCGGCGCTGATGCCGTAGCTGACGATGTCCGGCAAGGTGCGCTCGATGCCGTGCACGCGCACCCTGTCGATCAAATCATCTTCGATGCAGCCGCCGGAGACGGAGCCGACCACCGTGCCATCGTCGCAGATGGCCAGCGTGGCGCCCACGGGGCGGGGGCTGGAGCCCCAGGTCTTGATGACGGTGACGAGTTCGCAGCGGTGCCCGGCGGCGAGCCAGGCGGCGCTGGTCTTCAGAACTTCAAGGTCGATGCTGTCCATGGCGCACGCGAGTTACATGCCGTATGTTTGCGGCAAAGTATGGAAAAGTATTCAAGATTGTGGATATACTACCTGTTCCACCACCCTGCGGAGAATTTTCATGTCAAATGAAGTCAAGACGCAAGAAGAGGGTATTCCCAAGTTCGGCAAGCTGCTCATCGTCCTGTTTCTGGCCGTGGTGTTCTGCGGCGCCCTGACCTGGATCATGGGCACCTACTTCCCGAACTTCCCCGGCGCCTGACCAAACCTGCTGCGCGTCGCGCTTTGCGGCCTGCGATGCTCACCGTACTAGAGTACGGTTGCGCTTCTTAGCCACAAATCACTGCCGCTCGCGACGGTTTTGTCAGGCGCCTCCGTGCTAAGGCTTGAGTGGTTTCTTGGCTGCCTGCTTGGCGCGCACGTCGATGACGGCGCGGTTGACGGCAGCCATGCGCGAGTTGGTGCCCGGGTGCAGGGCCGTGTAGCCGTTGGCGACCGTGGCCGGCACTTGCGTGGCCATGCGCTGCCAGAAGCGGGCGGCGTTGTCGACGTTGTAGCCGGCGCGCGCCAGAAGGTAGATGGCCAGGGTGTCGGCTTGCACGTCGAGTTCCTGCGGCATGGCCTTGATGCCGGCGGCGCCCGTCAGCATCGAGACGTCGGGCTGCACGGCGCCCAGGCTGTCGATGATGGTGCCGGCCGTACCGGCCGAGCGCTGGCTGCGCGCGTGGTCGAGGATGTTGTGCGCCATTTCGCGGGCGATGACGAAAGCGATGCCTTCGTCATTTTGCGCCGCATTGATCATGCCGCGCGTGAGCATGATGCGCGCGCCGTCCGAATACGCATTGATATTGTCCGCATTGCCCAGGGCGACGCGGAAGGCGCAGGCGCGCGTGACGGGAATTTTGAGGTCCTGCTGCTGGCCGTCGCGGGCGATGGTCATGTTCAGGCTTGCGTTCTTCGAGGCCAGCGGGCCGACGATGGCGCCGAACGGGCCTTCCGCCTTCGGGCCTGCCGGCAGCGGCTTGCCTTCGGCGGCCAGCAAACCGTCGCCCTTGCGCAAGCCGGCGCGCGCGGCGCCGCTGCCCGGCAAGACGCCGGACACCTGCATCTGTTCGCCGTAGCCGAGTGCCGCCTGCGCCGCGTCGGCATAGATGCCAGGATAGGAATACTTGTTCTGCGCCGTGAAGCCCAGCAGGTTGCGCGCATACGTCTTGCACAGGTCCGCATTGTTGATCAGCAGGGGCGCCGAGACTTTCGACAGGCGGTCCTGCAGGGTTACCATCTTCACCAGCTCTTCCTGCGCCGCCTTTTGCTGCGCCGTCAGGGCCGGCGCCTCGGGCGCCGGCACGACGTTGAACGGGCCGCTGACAGTCGTCACCGGCGTGGTGCAGCCGGCCAGAATGGCCGCGCCGGCCAACAGGAGGGGAGTGGCCAATCGGCGCAGCGAAGTCTGGGCTGGGATCAGATGGCGGAAACCTGGCATAAGTGTCAATCCTTAATGTTTGCCGGTGCTGCCGAAACCGCCAACACCGCGTTCGCTGTCGCCGAATTCCTCGACGACGTTAAAGCCCACTTGCAGCACCGGCACGATAATCAGTTGCGCCAGGCGCTCCATGGGATTGAGCGTGAAGGCGCTCTGGCCCCGGTTCCAGGTCGATACCATCAGCTGGCCCTGGTAATCGGAGTCGATTAAGCCTACCAGATTCCCCAAAACGATGCCGTTTTTGTGGCCCATGCCGCTGCGCGGCAAAATCATGGCCGCATACGACGGGTCGCCGATGTGGATGGCCAGGCCCGTGGGAATGAGCACGGTCTGGCCGGCTTCGATGGTGATCCCCTCGTCGATGCAGGCGCGCAGGTCCAGCCCCGCGCTGCCCGGTGTGGCGTAGGCCGGCAGCAGTTCTTGCATGCGGGCGTCGAGGATCTTGATGTCGATATTTTTCATGAATCTAACTAACTAAGCTAAGTCGTTTAAAAGGATTATTTGAGCAGCGAATTTTTTGCCAGGCGTTTCGAGATTTCCGAAATCAGCTGGCGCGCCAGGTTCAGTTTCGAGGCGCGCGGCAGCACGGTATGGCCTTCCTCGTCGAACAGGATGATGGTGTTGTCGTCCTGGCCAAACGTGTTCTGGCCGATATTGCCAACCAGCAGAGGAATGCCTTTTTTCTCGCGCTTGACCGAGCCGAATTCCACCAGGTTTTCCGATTCGGCGGCAAAGCCCACGCAGTACGGATAGCCGGCCAGGTTGGTGCGCGCCGCCACGGTGGCCAGGATGTCGGGATTTTGCGCGAACTGCAGTTCGGGCACGGAGCCGTCGGCCTGCTTTTTCATCTTTTGGTCGCTGGCGTTGGCGACTCTCCAGTCGGCCACTGCGGCCACGGCGACGAAGACATGCTGGCCGTCGACGTGGGCCAGCACCGCATCGTGCATCTGCTGCGCGCTTTGCACGTCGATGCGGCGCACGCCGAACGGCGCGTCCAGGGCCGTGGGGCCGGAAATGAGCAGCACTTCGGCGCCCGCTTCACGCGCCGCGCGCGCCACCGCATAGCCCATCTTGCCCGAGGACAGATTGGTGATGCCGCGCACGGGGTCGATGGCTTCAAACGTGGGGCCTGCCGTGACCAGCACGCGCTTGCCGGCCAGGACTTTGGGCTGGAAGGCGGCGATCAGCTCCGTCAAGAGCTGTTCCGGTTCCAGCATGCGGCCCAGGCCAACTTCGCCGCAAGCCTGTTCGCCGGCGGCCGGGCCAAACAGGGTGATGCCGTCGTCGTGCAGCTGCTGCACGTTGCGCTGCGTGGCGGGGTTCTGCCACATTTCCACGTTCATGGCCGGCGCCACCAGCAAAGGCAGGTGGGCCGGGCGGGCCAGGCACAGGGTCGAGAGCAGGTCGTCGCACACGCCATGCGCGAGTTTGCGCAGAAAATCGGCCGAGCACGGCGCGATCAGGATGGCGTCCGCATGGCGCGTCAAGTCGATATGCGCCATGTTGTTATCGATGCGGGCATCCCATTGGCTGGTGTGCACGGGGTGGCCGGACAGCGCCTGCATCGTGACGGCCGTGATGAAGTGGCTGGCCGCATCCGTCATCACCACCTGCACCGAGGCGCCGGCCTTTGTCAGCGCGCGGCACAGTTCCGCCGCCTTGTAGCAGGCGACGCCGCCCGAAAGTCCCAGGACGATTTTTTTGCCGGACAATTCCATGCCGTTCTCCTGCTTGTCTATTTGTTTACACGGCGCAGTTCATCGATGATGAACAGGGCCGCGCCGATGCAGATGGCGCTGTCGGCGATATTGAAAGCGGGGAAATGGCCCCAGCTTTTCCAGTGGAAGTCGAGGAAGTCGACCACGTGGCCGTACACCAGGCGGTCGATGGCGTTGCCCAGCGCGCCGCCGAGGATCAGCGCCAGGGCCCAGCAGAACATGCGCTGGCCCGCGTGCTTTTTCAGCAGGTAGATGATGTAGACGGCGGCCGCCAGGGCGATGCCGGTGAAGAAATAGCGCTGCCAGCCGCCCTGGTCGGACAGGAAGCTGAACGCGGCGCCCTTGTTATATGCGAGCACCAGGTTGAAATACGAGGTGATGACCATCTCTTGCGCATAGCGGAAGGTCTTCAGGATCGTGATCTTGGTGATTTGGTCGAACAGGATGACGATGGCGGCAATGCCCAGCCAGGGCACCAGCGACGCTGAGGACGACGATTTCGATGAAAAACGGTTTTTAGTGGCCATATTTTTCCAGGGAAGATAAAGCCGCCGCCTGGCAGCAGGCGGCGGTTGGACGCGGGACGCAGGCAGCGCCCCGGGGTGACAGTCTAAGCGAAACGGCGAACTTCGCCTTTTCCAAACAGATTGCTGACGCAGCGGCCGCACAGGGTGGCATGCGCGGCGTCCGTGCCCACGTCCGCACGGTAGTGCCAGCAGCGCTCGCACTTCGGCGCCGTCGACGCGGCCACGACCACTTCCTCGGCCGCTTCGTCGGCCACTTCGGCCACCGTTGCCTGCGAGGTGATGAAGACGAACTTCAAGTCCTCGCCCAGGGTGGTCAACAGCTTGTACTTCATCGGCGCGGCCTTGATCGTCAGCTCCGCTTGCAGCGAGGAACCGATGGCGCCCGAGGTGCGCAAGTCTTCCAGCTGCTTGGTGACGTCCGTGCGCACGGCGCGCAGGGCTGTGTATTTCTCCAGCAGCTCGGCCGCATCCGCCACTGCCGGCAGCTGCCACCAGGTTTGCGTGAAGATGGTTTCATCGCTGGCGGCGTACGCCTCCGCGCCGGCAAAGACTGCCCACGCTTCTTCGGCCGTGAACGACAGGGCCGGGGCCATCAGGCGCAGCAGGCTTTGCGTGATGTGCCACAGGGCCGTCTGCGCCGAGCGGCGCGCGTGCGACGTCAAGCCCGAGGTGTACAGACGGTCCTTCAGGATGTCCAGGTAGAAGCCGCCCAGGTCTTCCGAGCAGTAGGTCTGCAGCTTCGACACGACGGGGTGGAACTCGTAGCGCGCATAGTTGTTCTCGATCTGCGTTTGCAGCGATGCCATGTTGGCCAGCGCATAGCGGTCGATCTCGAACATTTCCGTCACCGGCACGGCGTCCGTGGCCGGATTGAAGTCCGAGGTGTTCGCCAGCAGGAAGCGCAGGGTGTTGCGGATGCGGCGGTACGATTCCGTCACGCGTTTCAGGATTTCGTCGGAGATCGACAGCTCGCCCGTGTAGTCGGTCGAAGCGATCCATAGGCGCAGGATGTCCGCGCCCAGGGTGTCCGAGATCTTTTGCGGCGCCAGGGTATTACCCAGCGACTTCGACATCTTCTTGCCTTCGCCATCGACCGTGAAGCCGTGCGTCAGCAGGGCTTTATATGGCGGACGGCCGTTCAGCATCGACGACACCAGCAGCGACGAGTGGAACCAGCCGCGATGCTGGTCCGAGCCTTCCAGGTACAGGTCGGCCGGGAATTGCAGCTGCGTCGAGTGCGAGCCGTGCGCCTGCGGGCCGCCCAGCACCGTCTGGTGCGTGGCGCCGGAATCGAACCACACGTCCAGCGTGTCCTTGTTCTTGGCGTAGATGGCCGCTTCGTCGCCGATCAGGTCCTTCAGATCCAGCGCCTGCCATGCCTCGATGCCGTCCTTTTCGATCAGCTTGGCCACCTGCTCCAGCAGTTCCGGCGTGCGCGGATGCAGGTCGCCCGTTTCCTTGTGCACGATGAAGGCCATCGGCACGCCCCATTGGCGCTGGCGTGACAAGGTCCAGTCAGGACGGTTGGCGATCATGCCGTGCAGGCGCGCCTGGCCCCAGTCCGGGAAGAACTCGGTATCGGCGATGCCTTGCAAGGCCGTCTCGCGCAGGGTCGCGCCGCCGTCCTTCGGCGTCACGTCCATGCCGGCGAACCATTGCGACGTGGCGCGGTAGATGATCGGCGTCTTATGACGCCAACAATGCATGTAACTGTGGTCGAACATCTTGACTTCGAACAAGGCTCCCGCTTCTTTCAGGGCATTGCAGATCGGTTTCGACGCTTCCCAGATGGTCATGCCGCCGAACAGGGGCAGGGTCGAGGCGAACTTGCCGTCGCCCATCACGGGTTTGATGATGTCGTCGTCCTTCATGCCGTGCGCCTTGCACGAGATGAAGTCGTCCAGGCCGTAGGCTGGCGCCGAGTGCACCACGCCCGTGCCGCTTTCCGTGGTCACGTATTCGGCCAGGTACAAGGGCGACAAACGGTCGTAGAAAGCGTCGGCCGCATGCAGCGGGTGGCGGAAGCTGATGCCGGCCAGGGCCGCGCCGTCGCAGGTGGCGATCGTCGTGCCTTCGAGCTTGAAGCGCGCCAGGCTGGCCACGACCAGGTCTTGCGCCAGGATCAGCAGCAATGGCTGGCCATCGCGCTCGGCTTTCACCAGCGCGTATTTGACTTCCGGGTGCACGTTCAGCGCCTGGTTCGACGGGATGGTCCACGGCGTGGTGGTCCAGATGACGATGAAACCGTTATCGGTCGGCAGGGCAGGCAGGCCGAAGGCGGCCGCCAGCTTGGCCGGCTCGGCGAACTTGAAGCCGACGTCGATGGCCGGGTCGCGTTTTTCCGCGTATTCCACTTCCGCCTCGGCCAGCGCCGACTGGCAATCGAAGCACCAGTTGACGGGCTTCAGGCCGCGGTAGACATAGCCTTTTTCCAGCAGCTTGCCCAGCGCGCGCAATTCGTCCGCTTCATTGCCGTGCGCCATGGTCAGATATGGGTTGTCCCACTCGCCCAGCACGCCCAGGCGAATAAAATCCTTCTTCTGGCGCTCGACCTGCACGTTGGCGTAGGCGCGGGCCTTTTCCAGCACGTCGGCCGTCGGCAGGTTCTTGCCGTGCAGTTTTTCGATCTGGATCTCGATCGGCATGCCGTGGCAATCCCAGCCCGGCACGTAGGGCGCGTCGAAGCCGGCCAGCGAGCGCGACTTGACGACCATGTCCTTCAGGATCTTGTTGACGGCGTGGCCCAGGTGGATGTCGCCATTCGCATACGGCGGGCCGTCATGCAGGATGAATTTCGGACGGCCGGCGGCAGCCTTGCGCACGCGCTCGTAAATCTTCTTGTCTTGCCATTGCTGCACCCATTGCGGCTCGCGCTTGGCCATGTCGCCGCGCATCGGGAATGGGGTTTCCGTCATGTTGACCGGGTATTTGCTTTCAGGCTTCTTGTTCTGCTTGGGCGTGGCTGGCTTGTTTTGATCGGACATAATCTTCTTTAATGGTGTTGAATAGTTTGCGGCGGCAAATGCCGCCAGGCGGCGGAGTTGGCCGGGATCAAATTCGGTCGGTGGCGGTAATGGCGCTGCGGCGCAGTGCGAAATACGCACGCGCCTGGTTCGAGTCGCGCTCGATGGCGGCCGTCAGGGTGGGCAAATCGTCGTACTTTTCTTCGTCGCGCAGCTTTTGCAGGAATTCCACGCGTACCAGCTTGCCGTAGCAGGATTGATTAAAATCAAACAGATGCACTTCCAGCAAGACGCGGCCACTGTCGTCGACGGTAGGGCGCACGCCCAGGCTGGCCACGGCAGGCAGCGGTTGCGGCCCCAGGCCGTGCACTTGCACGATGAAGATGCCGGACAGGGCAGGGCGGTGCGCCACGCGCAGGTTCAGGGTGGGGAAACCCAGTGTGCGGCCCAGTTTCTGGCCGTGGATCACGTGGCCGGAAATGGCGTACGGATGGCCCAGCAACTGCGTGGCCAGCGGGAAATCGCCGGCGGCCAGCGCCAGACGCACGGCCGACGAGGAGATGCGCGTGCTGCCGTTCATTACCGTCGGCAATGTTTCTACATGGAAACCATATTGACGGCCCGCTTCCTGCAGCATGGCCACGTCGCCGGCGCGGCGGGCGCCATAGCAGAAGTCGTCGCCGACCATCAGCCATTTCACGTGCAAGCCGTCGACGAGGACTTTTTCCGTGAATTCCTGCGGCGTCAAGGCGGCGAACTGGGCGCTGAAATGCTCGACGACGACACGGTCGATGCCGGCGTCGTCCAGCGATTGCAGCTTGTCGCGCAAGTTGGCGATGCGCTGTGGCGCTTTCGACAGGTCGCCCGCGCGCTGCGCGAAGAATTCGCGCGGATGCGGTTCGAACGTCATCACGGCCGCTTCAATGCCGAGTTCTGTGGCAGCTTCGCGCACGCGCGCCAGCAAGGCTTGATGGCCGATGTGGACACCGTCAAAATTGCCGATGGTCAGAGCGCAGGGCGCTCGAGCCTGGGCATTGGGAAGTCCGCGGAATACCTTCATGGGAATCTGATGAAAAACTGTGCCAAAAGGGGGATTATACGGACTGTTTCAGGGATGCACACCCGGCAGGGTGGGCACAGGGCGAATTTCACTGCTGAAATGATAAAAAGCGTTGCCGGCGGGTATGCTGGCAACGCTTTAGTATTGATTCAATGCACTCTCAACGTCGAACCCAAGCGTAGCGAGCGGCAGTGATTTGTGGCCGAGAAGCGCAACCGTACTGTAGTACGGTGAGCATCACAGGCTGCAAAGCGCGACGCGCAGTAGCTTGGGTTCGATGTCAATTACTTGTTCATTAACGTCCAGTAACGGGCCAGGTCAGCCGCGCCATCCGTGCCCTTGACGGCTTTGAGTGCCGTCGTTGCATTGGATTTCTTGCCGGCGTGAATGTAGGCGATGCCCAGATGCAGCTTGGCTTCTTCCGCATACTTGGCCGTGCCCAGTTTCACCGCGTCATTCATCAAGCCCAGGCCTTTTTCGGCCTGGCCGTCGTACACCAGGGCGAAGCCCAGCTTGCTCAAGCTGTCGGCGTCCTTGTTCTTGACGTATTCCGCTTCCGACTTGGCGGCGTTGGCCTTCAGGTCGGCCTGGGTTTTCAGGGCCAGGTCTTTCAGGCGCTGGTGACGTGGCGCATCGGTGCCGGTGCCCAGCACGCCTTTCTTGTAGCCTTGCTCGATGATGCTCAAAGCTTCGCCAGGATTGCCTGCTTGCAGGGCCAGCTGGCTGATTTCCATGTATTCGGAAGGCTTGGTGAACAGGCCGTTGGCCAGGCGCAGGCGCTGGACGTCCAGGCCCAGGCGTTGCGAGAAGCCTGGTTTGCCCGAGACGCGGTTCAGCAGGTCAGCCCAGTAGCTGGTCTTTGGATAGCTGCCGGCCAGTTTTTCCAGGGTGGCGACGTAGCCAGCCTTGTCGTTTTGCTTCAACTGGATGTTGGCCAGCATTTGCAGGCTCGCTTCCGAGTTGCCGCCGCGCGCTTGCAGTTCCTTGGCCGCTTCGGCGTAGTTGCCGCTGACGTAGTAGGTCTGGATCAGCAGTTCGCGCATTTGCGCGTCGTCGCGGTCTTTCAGCGAGCGTTTGATCCAGGTGATGGTATTTGGCCAGTCCTTGGCGCGGTAGTACATGCCGGCCAGCGCTTGCGTGAATTTCGGGGCTTCGGCGGCGCTCAGGCGGCCGGAATTGATGACGGCTTCGAAAGCCTTGATGGCGGTGCCGTTGTCGCCGGCGGCGGCGGCGGCCGAAGCGCGCACGCGTTCGATCTGGTAGCTTTCAAAGGCAGTCTTGCCACCGACGCTGTCTGCTTCGCGCAGTTTGGCCAGCGCTTCCTTGTTCTTGCCGCTGCCAGCGAGTTTTTGCGCTTCTTGCAATGGCTTGCCCACTTCGGCGCGCACGGTGTCCGCGGCGTATGCCAGCGAGCCCAGGCCGATTACGGGAGTTGCTGCGGTAAAACCGATAGCGGCCATGACGAGGCCGAGATGAGCGAGACGAAACTTGGACATGAGAAAGTCTTTCAGTAAAAAGCGAATAGGCAGGAAGTCCTGCCTATTCGGATGTAAAGAGAACCTGATTGCTGCAGCTTACTGGAATTGCTCGTTGCCGACCAGACCGATTTTAGTCACGCCCAGACGCTGCGCCGACGCCATCACACCGGCGACGACTTTGTATTCCACCAGCTTGTTAGGACGCAGATGCACTTCCGGCTGATCTGCTTGCGCAGCAACGTTGCTCAGCTTGGCTTCCAGCGTATTACGATCAGGTACGACCTGATTGTCCCACAAGATAGTGCCATCAAAATCGACATCGATCGTGACGACCACTGGTTCGGTTGTCGGTGGCGGCGGGGTGCCGACCGGCATGTTCAGGTTCACCGAGTGGTTTTGCTTAGGAATCGTGATGATCAACATGATAATCAGCACCAGCATCACGTCGATGAGGGGCGTCATGTTCAGTTCCATCATTGGTTCCGGATCCGCGCCTGCTGCGCTTCCCGAACCGACATTCATACTCATAGTGTTTCCTTTAAGAAGTCCAACGAAGCACCGGGCGAAACTGCCGCCCGGCAAGCTTCCTTCAGTGGCGCCCCCATGTTGCCGGGACGCCGCTGTCAGTCGCTATCAGCCCTTGTCAGGTGGTTCGGTGATGAAGCCGACCTTCTGGATCCCGGCACGTTGGGTCGTGTAAATAACCCGGCCGATCGATTCGTAGCGTGTTTCTTGGTCGCCACGAACGTGTACTTCCGGCTGCGGTACTTTCACTGCTTCAACTTTAAGATAATCGAACAATTCGTTCGTGTCTCTCAGTCTGGTCTGGCCCAGGTAAATCTCGCCATCCTTGTTAACAACGATGTTAACGTTTTGCGGCTTGGTTTGAAGGGCTTGGTTGGCCTCGATCGGCAGATCGATTTTCTGCAGCTTGAGGACAACCGGACTGGTGATCAAGAAAATGATCAGCAAAACCAACATGATGTCGACAAGCGGCGTCGTGTTGATTTCTGACATTACCTGATCTTGTTCTCCGCTGTCGGAGCCGACGGACATCGACATGACTTATCCGATCTTTTTAGCGCCGGCAGCACGGCCAGCTTCGCTGGTGGACATTACGCCGGAAACCAGAACCGAGTGAACGTCGGCGCTGAACGAGCGGATGTCTTCCATTGCGGTTTTGTTACGACGAACCAGCCAGTTGTAACCCAGAACGGCAGGAACAGCGACCAGCAGACCGAAAGCGGTCATGATCAGTGCTTCACCAACTGGACCTGCCACTTTGTCGATCGATGCGTTACCGGTCATGCCGATAGCGGTCAGTGCGTTGTAGATACCCCAAACGGTACCGAACAGACCGATAAACGGTGCGGTCGAACCAACGGTTGCCAGGAACGACAGGCCATCTTGCAGACGCGATTGGACTTTGTCCGAAGCGCGCTGGATCGACATCGTCACCCAGGTCGACAGATCGATTTGTTCCAGCAGGGCGCCGTCATGGTGAGCCGTTGCCTTGGTGCCCGATTCAGCGATGAAGCGGAATGGCGAACCTTCTTCCAGGGTTGCCGAACCAGCAGCGATCGAAGGTGCTTTCCAGAATTTGGCAGCGGCTTCTTTAGCTTGCTTGAAGATCTTCATTTGATCGATCAGCTTGGTGATGATGATGTACCAGGTACCGATCGACATGATGACCATGATGATCAGGGTGGCGCGTGGCACGAAGCCGCCGTCCCACACTGCTTGCAGGCCGAACGGGTTGTGGACTTCTTCGGTTTTGGCTGGAGCGGCTGCATCAGCGGCTGGAGCTGCTGCGTCTGCTGCTGGAGCGGCTGCATCTGCAGCAACTGGTGCTGGTGCAGCGTCTGCCGCAGGAGCCGAAGCGGCAGCCGATGCTGGCGCGTCAGCGAATGCCGGAGCTGCTACCAGAGCGGTAGTAGCGGTAACGGACAACAGAACCGCGGCAAAAAATGCGGACAAACGGGTATTCTTAAACATGCTTCCTCCAAAATTAAAAATAACAGATCGCTGAACGTAATGACAACGAAATCATAGTGTGAGACAGGGGATAACTGTCTCGGGTTTTAATCCAGCGACCAAACGTATTGCATTTGCTGCCAGCCTTGTTCCGGCTTGCCGTCAACTGTTGCCGGCTTAAATGTACAGCGGCTGATACCTTGCACCGCGGCTTTGTCCAGGTCCCTGAAGCCGCTGGACTTCACGATCTTCGAATCAGCGACCTTGCCGTCTACACCGATCAGGAACGACAGTGTCACCACACCGGTTTCCTCGTTACGCTGCGACGACTTTGGATAAGCCGGTTTTTCGCAGACGCTGAAGTCAACCACGGCCGGCGTACGCACCGATTTGGCTGGTCCAGGAGTTGGCGCAGGCTGTGCAGGCGGCGTTGGCGGTGCCAATACATTCGATGCTGGCTTCACGGCAGTCGCATTTGCAATCACGTTCTGCTGTGGTGGCGGCTGCTGCACGTTCACCTCGACTGGCGGAATGAATGGCGGCGGTGGCGCCTTCATTTCTGGCGGCGGTGGTGGCGGTGGAAGATCCTTCGGTGGAGGCGGTTTGACTTCCTCGATAATCTTGGTTTCAACCGGTTCCATCATTTTGGTGACCAACCGCTTGCCCAAGCCCGTCACGATCCCGTAAGCCGCGAGAACGTGCAGCAGGACAACGATAGTGATGCCTGTGTAGTTCTTGGGACTTTTCTCGTTCGAAAAATTCATGCCTGCTTTCTCCAAATACCATCTCTTGTCTTGCAACTGAACCCCAAAATGACGACACAAAGCTCCAGCCGTATCCGGGACGTCGCCGAATTATACATACGAATTCTTTATTTTACACAGATTTTTAACGCCTAAAACCGGTTAAATTTTTGGCGCTTTTGCGCCCTGAAAACGTACTTGCTTATGTCATCTTTGCACGCTTTCGGACAGAAAAAAAGGCGGTCTTATCGGTTTTTTACAGCCGTTTTGGGCGACCGCTGCTAAGTTCTCCGATGTGCCGATCTGGCGGAATTATATTTCGTGATATCCAATATGGAAACTGCTAAATTTGGAGAAAAATCTTTCTTTTTGGAAATGTTTTGGCTCGGAACCAGACCACTTAGCCATCCGCGCGCACCAGACAGGTGCGCAATGAACTTCACCCAGGTCAAAAAAGGCGCTCCCGGCGGCCCATTTGACGCCGTCAGGCCATACTGAATTCCTATGTAGGCATAGGAAACGCTTATATTCTTGCCATTGATTATTATCAACAAATCATTTCATGGCCGGACAACGGGGTCGTCGCGCCGGTTGCGCTTCTCGCGCCGGCAATTCAGGGTGCCCAGAACGGCGCCCTGCGGGTCGACCGTATCGAGGTGCACATCGAAGCCCCACAGCCGCGCCACGTGCTTGAGCACCTCGGCCGCCTGCTGGTTCAGCGGGCGGCGCTGGAATTGCGTGTGGCGCAGGGTCAGGGCGCGGTCGTCGCGCGTATTCACGGACCACACCTGGATGTTCGGCTCGCGGTTGCCCAGGTTGTACTGTTCGGCCAGCTGCTGGCGCACGTAGCGGTAGCCGGCATCGTCGTGGATGGCGGAAATGGCCAGCTTTTCATTCTTGTCGTCGTCGAGCACGGCAAAGAAATGGAATTCGCGGATCAGCCGCGGCGACAGGTACTGGGCGATAAAGCTTTCATCCTTGAAATTGCGCATGGCGAAGTCCAGGCTCTTGCGCCAGTCGCTGCCGGCCATGTCGGGGAACCAGGCGCGGTCTTCGTCCGTCGGATGCTCGCAGATGCGGCGGATGTCGCTCATCATGGCGAAACCCAGCGCATACGGATTGATGCCGCTGTAGTACGGACTGTCGATGGGGGGCTGGTAGACGACGTTGGTATGGCTTTTGAGAAATTCCATCATGAAGCCGTCGCCCACCACGCCTTCATCATATAACTGGTTCAATATCGTGTAGTGCCAGAAAGTGGCCCAACCCTCGTTCATGACCTGGGTTTGCCGCTGCGGATAGAAATACTGGGAAATCTTGCGCACGATGCGCACCATCTCGCGCTGCCACGGTTCCAGCAGCGGCGCGTACTTCTCGATAAAGTACAGCAGGTTTTCCTCGGGTTCGGGCGGAAAGCGGGGCGCGGCCTTGCGCTGGTCGTCCTCGTCTTCATCCTCGTCGCGCCGGGGCAGGGTGCGCCACAGCTGGTTGATCTGCGACTGCACATAGGCTTCGCGCTCTTTCTGGCGCGCATATTCCTTCGCCATCGACAGTTTCGCCGGCCGCTTGTAGCGGTCCACGCCATAGTTCTGGATGGCGTGGCACGAGTCGAGCAGCAGTTCCACGGCATCGACGCCATGGCGCTGCTCGCATTCGGCGATGTAATTCTTGGCAAACACCATGTAGTCGATGATGGCGTCCGCATCCGTCCAGGCGCGGAACAGGTAATTGCCTTTAAAAAAGGAGTTATGCCCGTAGGCCGCATGCGCGATCACCAGCGACTGCATGGTCAGGCTGTTTTCCTCCATTAAATAGGCGATGCACGGATTCGAGTTGATGACGATCTCGTAGGCCAGGCCCATCTGGCCCCGCTTGTAGCTTTTCTCGGTAGACAGAAAATGCTTGCCGAACGACCAATGGTTGTACGAGACGGGCATGCCGACGGAAGTGTAGGCATCCATCATCTGTTCGGCCGTGATGATTTCCAGCTGGTTCGGATAGGTGTCGAGGCCGAACTGTTTCGCCACGCGGCGGATTTCCTCGTGGATTTGCTCGATCAGTTCGAACGTCCATTCCGACTGCTCGGGCAAGGCGTTCGGGTGGCGCAGGCGCACGAACGGTTCGCCCGGGGTATTGCTGGCGCGGTCAAAGGCTGCACTCATCATTTCACCTGTTTCTTGAACAGTTCGCGGAAGACCGGGTAGATATCGGCCGGCGTGACGATCTTTTGCATGGCGAAATGGGCGTGATGGTCGAGCACGCCCGCATATTGCTCCCACAGGTTTTGCTGCGGGCCGTCCGTGATCTCGACATAGGTGTAGTACTGCACCTTGGGCATGATGGTATTAATTAGGAGCTGGCGGCACAGCACGGAATCGTTGTCCCAGTTGTCGCCGTCGGATGCCTGCGCCACATAGCTGTTCCACTGCCCGGCGCCATAGCGTTCGTCAATAATCGTGTTGAGCAAGTGCAAGGCCGACGACACCACGGTGCCGCCCGACTCGCGCGAATTGAAGAAATCGTGCTCGTTGACTTCCGCCGCCGCCGTATGGTGGCGGATGAAGACCACCTCGATCTTGTCGTAGACGCGCTTGAGGAACAGATATAACAGGATGAAGAAGCGCTTGGCCGTGTCCTTGCGCGACTCGTCCATGGAGCCGGAGACGTCCATGATGCAGAACATCACGGCTTGCGTCATCGGCTTGGGTACCTTGATGCGGTTGCTGTAGCGCAAGTCGAACGGGTCGATGAACGGTATCGCCAGCAAGCGCGTGTGCAGGTGGTGGATCAGGCGGCGCAGCTCCGTGACCAGCGGGTCGCTGTCGGGCGCGCCTTCGTGCAGCAGTTCGGCCAGGTCTTCCTCGGCCTGCGCCAGCTGCTTGCGGGCGCCGCCGCCCACGGCGATGCGCCGCCCCAGTGCGCCGCGCAGGGAGCGCAGCACGTGGATGTTCGACGGCGTGCCCGACATATTGTAGCCGGCGCGCTGGTTCTTGAATTCCGTGGTGGCCGTCAGCTGGGTTTTCACCATGTGCGGCAATTCCAGGTCCTCGAAGAAATAATTCATGAATTCTTCGCGCGACAATTCGAAGATGAAATCGTCTTCCGTCGTCTCGTCGCTGTTGCCCGCCTTGCCCCGCCCGCTGCCGCCGCCGCCTTTCGGCCGGGCGATCTGGTCGCCCTTCAGGTATTCCTTGTTGCCGGGATTGACCACTTCCCATACGCCGCCATGCGCGTGGCCGAACGACGGCTCGCCCACGTCCTTGACGGGGATGCTGACCTTTTCGCCATTCTCGACGTCCGTGATCGAGCGCCCCTTGATGGCGCGCCCCACGGCATCCTTGATCTGGCCCTTGTAACGCCGCAGGAAACGCTCGCGGTTGACGGCGGATTTATTCTTGCTTTGCAAGCGCCTGTCGATGAGGTATGTCAAAGGGTGCCTCCTTGCTTCTCGTCTTGCGCGCCCCGCCAGTCTCCGGGCGGGGCGCGCCCGCTGTCCGCGCTACGATGACTTGCGTACGCGCAAGTACCATTCGCATAACAGGCGTACCTGCTTGGCCGTATAGCCTTTTTCCACCATGCGTGCCACGAAGTCGGCGTGCTTGTTGGCATCGTCGGCGCTGGCCTTGGCATTGAAGGAAATCACGGGCAGCAATTCCTCCGTATTCGAGAACATTTTCTTTTCAATCACGGTACGGAACTTTTCGTAGCTGGTCCAGGCGGGATTCTTGCCGCCGTTCGACGCCCGCGCGCGCAGCCCGAAGTTCACGATTTCATTGCGGAAGTCTTTCGGATTGGAAATGCCCGCCGGCTTCTCGATCTTTTCCAGCTCATTGTTCAGCGATTCGCGATCAAAACTTTCGCCCGTGTCCGGATCGCGGTATTCCTGGTCCTGTATCCAGAAATCGGCAAACGTCACGTAGCGATCAAAAATGTTCTGGCCGTATTCCGAATAGCTTTCCAGGTAAGCCGTCTGGATCTCTTTGCCGATGAATTCCACATAGCGCTGCGCCAGGTGCTCTTTGATATATGAGAAGTAGCGCTGCTCGAGTTCCGGCGCGAACTGCTCGCGCTCGACCTGCTGTTCCAGTACATATAATAAGTGCACGGGATTGGCGGCCACTTCGGAATTGTCAAAGTTGAACACTTTAGACAGGATCTTGAAGGCAAAGCGCGTCGACAGCCCGTTCATGCCCTCGTCCACGCCCGCGTAATCGACGTATTCGTGCATGGACTTGGCTTTCGGGTCCGTATCCTTGAGGTTTTCGCCATCGTAGACGAGCATCTTCGAGAAAATGCTGGAGTTTTCCGGGTCTTTCAGGCGCGACAGGATGGCGAACTGCGCCATCATGCGCAGGGTGCCGGGCGCGCACGGGGCTTTCACCAGCGAGGAATTGGCGACCAGCTTGTCGTAGATCTTGATTTCATCGGAGACGCGCAGGCAGTACGGCACCTTGACTATATAGATACGGTCAAGAAACGCCTCGTTGTTGCGGTTGTTCTTGAAGGTCTTCCATTCCGACTCGTTCGAGTGGGCCAGGATGATGCCGTCGAACGGTATCGCGCCGAAGCCTTCCGTGCCCTTGTAATTGCCTTCCTGCGTGGCCGTCAGCAGCGGATGCAGCACCTTGATGGGCGCCTTGAACATTTCCACGAATTCCATCAGGCCCTGGTTGGCCAGGCACAGGCCGCCCGAATAGCTGTAGGCGTCCGGGTCGTCCTGCGCATAGTCTTCCAGCTTGCGGATGTCGACCTTGCCTACCAGCGAGGAAATATCCTGGTTGTTTTCGTCGCCCGGCTCCGTTTTCGAGATGGCGATCTGTTTCAGCACGGACGGATAGCGCTTGACGACGCGGAACTGGTTGATATCGCCATTGTATTCATGCAGGCGCTTGACGGCCCACGGGCTGGGGATGTTGCGCAGGTAGCGGCGCGGGATGCCGTAATCCTCTTCCAGGATGGTGCCGTCCTCTTCCTCGTTGAACAGGCCCAGCGGAGATTCGTTGACGGGCGAGCCTTTCAGGCAATAGAAGGGCACGTGTTCCATCAGCGACTTGAGTTTTTCCGCGATCGACGACTTGCCGCCGCCCACAGGCCCCAGCAAGTACAGAATCTGCTTGCGTTCTTCCAGGCCTTGCGCCGCGTGGCGGAAATACGAGACGACTTGCTCGATGACTTCCTCGGTGCCGTAGAACTCGCGGAAGGCGGGGTAGATCTTGATGATCTTGTTGGCGAAGATGCGCGACAGGCGCGTGTCGTTGCGCGTGTCGACCAGCTGCGGCTCGCCGATGGCGGCCAGCATGCGTTCGGGCGCGCTGGCATACGTCAGCTTGTCCTTCTTGCACAGGGCCAGGTACTCGGTGAGCGACATTTCCTCTTCGCGGGTGCGCTCGTAGCGTGCTGCATAGTTATCAAAAATGGTCATGTCAATGTCCTTTAATGTAAACCTGAACTGCCAGTCACCATGGCCGCCCGCCTGGCACTCGCCTGGGCTTGCCGTCTGAACTTTTCCTGTACCCCGTACCGATTTTTATTGTTGTTTCAAGCCCGGCTGTCTTTGCGAGTCCGGATTGCCCGGACCAAAAAACTGGCGCTTGATGCCGTGTGCTGACGTGGCCAGCCGGCTTTTTTTCACTGTTGATAGCGCTTGTTGCACCTACCATTACCCCATGAAATTTATTATTGCTCTAAAGGATCAGGAAGTCAAAAGATATGTCAGCATATCCTTAATACTTGTTTGTAAATTGTTGATTTAATTGGATAAAACATCAAATTTTTCATCCATTTCAATGAACTTTTTTGTACCTTTTAAACCATCATACGACAATTCGCCAGTGCGTGCCGGTGCGGGCCATGGCGGCCGGGCGCCGGTGCGGCTGGCCATCTTGCGCTAAGATGCCTGCATGTCCGATGGCCCCGCGCGCCGCGCGTGCGCGTGCGCGAGCCAGCATTGTTATCTTCACCCTATAAGGAACACCCATGATGCACCCCCAATTGCGCGCGATCGTCCGCGGCATGCCCAAAGCCGAACTGCATATCCATATCGAGGGCTCGCTGGAGCCAGAACTGATTTTCGCACTGGCAGAGCGCAATGGCGTGCCTTTGGGCTATGAATCGGTGGAACACTTGCGCAGCGCCTATGCTTTTACAGATTTGCAGTCTTTTCTCGACATTTATTACGCTGGCGCAAGCGTGCTCTTGAAAGAGCAGGATTTCTATGACATGACGCAAGCCTACCTGCGCCGCGCCGAAGCCGATAACGTCTTGCACACGGAAATCTTCTTCGACCCGCAAACGCACACGGCGCGCGGCGTGGCCATGGCCGACGTGATCAACGGCATCCACCGCGCCTGCCAGGACAGCCCCGTCAGCGCGGCCCTGATCCTGTGCTTCCTGCGCCACCTGAGCGAGGAAGAGGCATTCGAGACCCTGGAAGACGCGCTGCCGCACCGCGACAAGTTCATCGGCATCGGCCTCGATTCGTCGGAAGTGGGCAACCCGCCCGAGAAATTCTCGCGCGTGTTTGCCCGTTGCCGCGAGCTGGGCCTGCACCTGGTGGCCCACGCGGGCGAGGAAGGCCCGCCGGCCTACATCCGCACGGCGCTCGACGACTTGAAAGTCGAACGCATCGACCATGGCGTGCGCTGCCTGGAAGACGCGGAGCTGACGGCCCGCCTGGCGCGCGAACAGGTCGCGCTGACCGTCTGCCCCCTGTCGAACACCAAGCTGCGCGTGTTCGACCAGATGCATGACCATAACCTGGTGCAACTGCTCGACGCGGGCCTGCTGGTGACGGTGAACTCGGACGATCCCGCCTACTTCGGCGGCTACATGAACGATAACTTCGACGCCATCTTCGACGCCTTGCCGCTGGGCCTGTCCCACGCGCAACGCCTGGCGCGTAACGGTTTCATCGCCGCCTTCCTGCCGCAGGCACAGAAAGACGCGTTTCTTGCCACCGTCGATGCGTATTTCGCCCAGCATGCCGCCGCCCACGGCGCCGCGCAATAACTGACTATAAAGACCCGCCGCCCATGCTCCGCCTCTCCCTCAAAATGACCGGGCGCGACTGGCGCGCCGGGCAACTGCGTTTCCTGCTCGTCGCGCTGATCGTGGCCGTGGCGGCCCTGTCGGCCGTCGGCTTCTTCGTCGACCGTTTGCGCGCGGGCCTGAACCGCGACGCGCACCAGCTGCTGGGGGCCGACCTCGTCATCAACGCCGACCAGCCCGTCAACGCGGCCTGGCGCGCCGAAGCGCAGAAGCGCGGCTTTATCCTGGCCGACACGGTGACGTTCCCCAGCATGGCGCAGGCGGGCGAGGGCGAGCAATCGACCTCGCAGCTGGCGTCCATCAAGGCCGTCTCGCCCGGCTACCCGCAGCGGGGCAAGCTGAAAATCACCACCAAAGCGAGCGAAGCGCAGGATGCCGTGGGCCAGCCGACGGACCAGGTGCCCGCACCGGGCACCGTGTGGGTCGATGCGGCGATCCTGTCCAGCCTGAACGCGAAGCTGGGCGACACGCTGATCCTGGGCGACAAGGCATTTACGGTCACGCAACTGATCGCCAGCGAACCGGACCGGGGCGCGTCCTTCCTCAATTTCGCCCCCCGCGTGATGCTGCCCTTGAGTGACCTGGCCGCCACGGCGCTGGTGCAGAACGGCTCGCGCGTGTCATACCGGCTGCTGCTGTCGGCGCCGCCCGCCAAGGCGGCCGAGCTTGCGCAATATCAAGCCTGGCTGGAAAGCCAGATCAAGGCGCAGTCGATAAAAGGCGTGCGCATCGAATCGCTGGAATCGGGCAGCCCGCAGATGCAATCGACGCTGGACCGCGCCGACCGTTTCCTGTCGCTCGTCGGCCTGCTGTCGGCCATGCTGGCGGCCGTCGCCGTGGCCATGGCGGCGCGCCGCTTCATGCTGCGCCACCTCGATGCCTGCGCCATGCTGCGCTGCCTGGGCCTGACGCAAAACCAGGTCACTGCCATGTACGTGATCGAATTCCTGCTGGTGGGCCTGGCGGGCAGCGTGATCGGCGTGATGGTGGGCTTCGGCGGCCACCTGGTGCTGCTGGAACTGTTGGGCAAGCTGGTGCAGAGCGATTTGCCGCCCGTGTCCCTGCTGCCCGCGCTGCAGGGCGTGGCCACCGGCATGCTGCTGTTGCTGGGTTTTGCCCTGCCGCCGATTTTGCAGTTGCGCAATGTTCCCCATAACCGGGTGATCCGCCGCGAGCAGGAGCCGCCGCAGGCGCTGGCCCTGGCCACGTATGGCCTCGGCATCGCCGCCTTCGTCGTGCTGCTGCTGTGGCAGGCGGGCGACGTGAAACTGGCGCTGCTGACGGCGGCCGGCTTCCTCGGCGGCTTCGGCCTGTTCGCCCTGGCCGGCTGGCTGGGCATCCGCTCGCTGAAAACCTTGCGCGGCGCCTTCAATCACCAGGGCTGGCGCTTCGCCGTCACGTCCTTGCAGCGCCGTCCGGGCGCCACCGTCATCCAGGTGGTGTCGCTGGCCCTGGGCCTGATGGCCTTGCTGCTGCTGACGGTGGTGCGCGGCGACTTGATGGTGGCCTGGCGCAATGCCACGCCGCCCGATGCGCCGAACCGCTTCATGATCAATATCCTGCCCGAGCAGAAAGACCCGATCGCCGCGCGCCTGGCCCAGGCGGGCGTGGCCAATGCGCCCTTGTATCCGATGATACGGGGCCGGCTGGTGGCCGTGAACGGCAACGCCATCACGGACGCCACCTACGAGGATGACCGCGCCAAGGGCCTGGCCGACCGCGAATTCAATCTGTCGACGATGGCGACCATGCAGGAAGAAAACAAGCTGGTGGCGGGCAAGTGGTTCAGCGACAAGCCTGGCGCGCCGGCCGAAGCGTCGGTGGAAGAGGGCATCGCCAGGACGCTCAAACTCAAGCTCGGCGACAAGCTGCGCTTCGACATCGCCGGCCAGCCCGTCGAAGCGGCCATTACCAGCTTGCGCAAGCTGGAATGGGGCTCGATGCGCGTCAATTTCTTTGTCATCATCAATCCGGCCGCCATGGCGGACACGCCGCAGACGTGGATCACGGCGTTCCACCTGCCTCCCGCGCAGGCGGACCTGGGCAACGCCTTGCTGCGCGACTATCCGAATTTGACGGTGGTTGACGTGGGCGGCGTATTGAAACAGATCCAGGGCGTGCTGGACCAGGTGGTGACGGCCGTCGAATTCCTGTTTGCCTTCACTTTGGCCTCGGGCTTGCTGGTGCTGTATGCGGCGCTGATGGGTTCGCAGGACGAGCGCACGCGCGAAGCGGGCCTGCTGCGCGCCCTGGGCGCCACGCGGCGCCAGCTGGCGCAGGCGCAGCTGATCGAGTTTTCGCTCGTCGGCGCCCTGGCCGGCTTGCTGGCCGCATCGGGCGCGGCCGCCATGGGCTGGGCGCTGGCCACGTACCAGTTCAAGTTCGCCTGGAGCTTCGCGCCGGGCGTGTGGGCCTTCGGTCTGCTGGCCGGCGCCCTGTGCGCGATCGCCGGCGGCTGGCTGGGCTTGCGCAATGTCTTGAAGCATCCGCCGCTGCAAACCTTGCGGGAAAGCTAGTTTGCCAACTAACTAAGCGCCCACGCTGTCGCCCGCCTGCGCGCGTAAAAATTGCGCGTAGGACAGAATCGGCTGGCCCAGCTGGTGCGCCGGCACGTCGAACAGGGCCCAGAAGTACGTCACGCGGCCCAGGCAGATGGTGGGCGCGGCGCAGTAGCGGAACCAGTTTTCTCCGATGTGCGCCGCGTACATGCCATCGCTGTCGGCGTCGGAAAAGTAGGGAATCACGCGCATTTCCAGCAGGGCCAGCAGCAAGGATTCGGGCGCGTCGCTGTCGCGCGCCATTTCATACTGCGTGTGCAGGCTGCGTTCCGTCTCGATGATCATCAGCCTGGCGTGGCCGTCGCGCGTGAAAAACAGGATGCCGCTGGGATTGGGGAAGATGTAAAACTCGACAAAGCCATGGCGCTGGCACAGCTCGTGCACCACGGCGGCCAGCGCCTCGTCTTGCAGGAAACTATAGTCATGCAGCAACAGCAAGTCGCGCACGGTGTCCGACTGCTGCAGGAAAAATTCGCGCTGCAGGCTGACGATTTCCTGTTCCAGGATGTCGAGCGCATCGTCGTCGCTCTTCTTGATGTAGCGGTCGATCAAGCCCCGGTTGAACGCCGTCACGGCCATCTTTTCATCGGCCGCCCCCGTAAATAGAATCTTCTTGCACGGCAAGTCGCGCACGGCCTGGCAGAATTCCAGCCCGTTCATCTGCGGCATCGAATAATCGACCACCAGCACGGACGGCACGGCAAAGCGCTGGGCCTGGCCGCTGATGCGCCAGATGCGCTCGATGTCGATGGCGACATTGCAGTCGTTGGGCGCCGTGCTGTGCAGGTCGAAATTCACATGCAGGGGCATGGCGACGCGCTGGTGCGTTTGCTGCAGCCAGCGCAGTGCCGTGCTCGTGTCGTGGAAGGTCTTGCGCGCCAGCGCGGGATCGAGCTGGAAAGCCATGCTTTTCAGAAAGGAATCGCTGTCATCGATCAGCACAGTGAGGGTCGGATGGGTGTAGACGGGCAGTTGCATGCGTCACCTTGCTAGGAAATGGGTTGGAAGCGGGCAGGCACGGGCTGGGGAAATTCCAGGATGAAGATCGCATACGCATGCTCGCGCGAGACGCAGCGGATGCGCGCCTGCCAGGCGTGGGCGATCTGCCGGCACAGGGCCAGGCCGATGCCGCTGCCGTTGTGCACGGGATACGAATAAAAACGCTCGAAGATCAGCGGCAGGCGGTTTTTCGCGATGCCGCAGCCCGTGTCGATGACCAGCAGGCGGGGCACAGGGCGGGCGCCGTCGATGATGATGCGCACGCGGCCCTTGCCGGCCCGCTGCACGGCTTTCAGCGCATTTCTCAGCAGGTTGAGCAGGATCACCACGCACAGTTCGTCCTGTCCCGCGAACTGGAAGTCGGCGCGCACGTCCAGCGTGACGCTGGCGCGCTGCTTGTTGCCGGTAAACGGATAGCGCTTGAGCACGGAATGCACCATGTCCAGCATCGACAGCACCTGGCTCGGTTCCAGGTTGCGGTTGACGGCGCTGGCGCTGAGGAGGAACAGGTCGATCATGTGCTGCATGTGGCGCACCTCGAACTGGATGCGCGACAGCGCCTCCTGCAGGGGCGGCATGGCCTCGGTCTCGCCGGCCAGTTGCGGCAGCAGGCGGCGCATGCCGCGCACGTTCGCCTCCACGCTGGTCAGCGGCGTGCGCAGCTCGTGCGCCACGGAACCGAGCCCGGCGGCCAGACCCGACAGGCGCTCCTGTTCCAGCACCTTGCCGCCCACTTTCACGACGGAGAGCGCGGCGATGGTGAACCAGTGCACGGGCAGCTGCTGCAGCACCGTGGGCTGCAGCAGGAAGCCGCCTTCGCCCTGCACGATGACGGCCAGGCAGGCGGCGCCCGTGCCGATCAGGTAGGCGCGGCACGCCAGTCTTGTCTCGAAATGAAACAGCACCACCAGGCCGATCAGCAGCGATTCGCTCCAGATGGACGACGCATGGTTCATCAGGAACATGAAGGTAAAGAAGAACGGCAGGATGTAGCTGAGGGCGAACAGCAGGTAGCGCGACAGCCAGCGGGCCGAAAAGCGGCGCGCGAACAGGCCCGCCAGGCAGATGCCCACGCCCGTCAGGCGCAGGGTCAGGTTTTCATAGGCTTGCGGGAAAAAAAACTGCCACAGCAGGTAGTACAGCGGCATGGCCACCGTGCCCACGGCGGCCAGCATGGCAACCCGGGTGGCCAGGTGCTCATGCGGTGCGCGCTCATGCAGCAGCGAATGGAGCAGTGTCTGGCGCATGCGTTGCCGCCAGTATGTCCATCGTCCTTGCCATTGCTGCGTCATGACTCTGCCTTGATGCTTTCCAGAACGTCATCATCGCGTAATTTTTCCTGGTTGAACGACTATCTGACTGGACATTGATATACGTCAATGGACGGGTTGGCAACACGGTCAAGGTTTTAATTTGCAACAAACATTTCCCTAGGAGAAAACTCATGACCATGATGACCAGCCTGCACACCCCGTCGTTTGTCCGCGCCGAACACTGCCTGCCCGATTACATCGTGCGGCGCATGGATGCGCATCACGTCACGCGCATCGAACAATTGCTGGGCGGCCAGCATCCGCATGCATGGCAGCCCACGCCGGCCGATGCCATCTTTCTGGCGGGTAATGATTACCTGTCCATCGCGGCCGAGCCGGCGCTGGTGGCGGCCCAGGTGGCATCCCTGCAGGCGAACGCGGGCGGCATGCTGATGTCGGCCGTGTACTTGCAGGAAGGCAGCGAGCAGCACCGGCTGGAAAGCCGGCTGGCCCGCTACATGGGCTGCGAGGATGGCATCCTGGCGCAGTCCGGCATGGCGGCCAACGTCGGCTTGCTGCAGTGTATCGCCGGCCCCGGCATTCCCGTCTACCTCGATATGCAGGCCCATGCGTCGCTGTGGGAAGGCGTGCTGTCGGCCCAGGCCCAGGCCGTCGCCTTTTTGCACAACGACATGACGCATTTGCGGCGGCAGGTGGAAAAGCATGGCCGCGGCGTGATCGTCGTCGATGCCCTGTACAGCACCAACGGCAGCCTGGCGCCGCTGCTGGAATTGCTGGACATCGCCGAGCGCAGCGATTGCGTGGTGGTGGTCGACGAGTCGCACTCGCTGGGCACGCATGGCCCGCAGGGCGCCGGCCTGGTGGAGGAATGGGGGCTGGGACACCGCGTGCATTTCCGCACGGCTTCGCTGGCCAAGGCGTTTGCCGGGCGCGCCGGCTTCATCAGCTGTTCCAGCCGCTTCAAGGGATATTTCTTGTCCGAATCGCGCCCCGCCATCTTCAGTTCCTGCCTGCTGGCGCATGAACTGGCCTGGCTGGGGGCGGCGCTCGATTTCATCATGGCCGCCGATGGGCGCCGCGCCGCCTTGCGGCGCCACACGCTGCAGGTGCGCGAAGGCTTGCGCGAGCTCGGCTACAACGTCAGCGACGGCACGGAGCAGATCGTGGCGCTGGAGGCGGGCGGCGAACCGGCCACCCTGGCCCTGCGCCAGGCGCTGGAACGGCAAGGTATTTTCGGCGCCATGTTTTGCGCGCCGGCCACGGCGAAGAACCGCGCCCTCGTGCGCCTGACGCTCAATGCGGGGCTCGACGCGGCGGCCATCGAGCGGGTGCTGGCGGGCTGCGCCGCCGTCCGCGCCGAAACGGGCGTGGAGCAGTGGCCATCCACGCGGCGCCTGCGCAGGCTGGCGCTGGTGTAAGGGGAGCGCGTCAGCCGTTGCCGGGCTGGCTGCCGGCTATGCTGGCCAGCAACTGGGACAGCGGGGCCAGCTGCTCCGCGCTGGCGCTGCCCAGCAATTCCTGGCCCAGCGCCTGCGCCGTCGCATCGGCGTGGATCAGCAGGGCTTGCCCCGCCTCGGTGATGACGGCATAGCCGACGCGGGCATCGCGCGCATCGGCCTGGCGCGCCACCAGGCCGATCTTTTCCAGCGGCAGCAGCGAGCGCGTGATGCCGGACGCCGTCAGCGCCAGGCGTTCGGCCAGGTCGATGCGGCGCAGGCGGCCGCCGGGCGCCCGCTGCAGGTGGTACAGCAATTGGTAATCGCTGAAACTGAGGCCATGCAGGTTGCCGAGGATGCTGTCGAAGCGGCGTACCAGCACGGCCTGGGCGCGCGCCAGGCGCAGGCAGAAGTCCAGCGCGACGGCGCCGTCCGGCGGCGGGAGAGGGTGATCCATCATGACGTCCTTTCAATTGGCTGCGAAGTGCTTGAGTGCGCAAGTGTAAAGCATGGCGGCTCAATACAGGGCCTGGCCCCGCTCCTGCAGTTGTTCCAGGTGCAGTGCCAGCAGGGTGTCGAGCTCGGCGTCCGCATCGAAGGCGGGATCGTCGGGCACCGTGACGGCGTCGAGCAGATCAAAGCGGAAGGCCGCTTCGCCGTCGCGCCGCCAGTCCGCCTGCAGGCGGGCGTTGCGGTGCGTGCCCAGCGCGAGTTCGAAGCGGTGGCGGTTCAGCGCGCCAGGCGCGTTGCGGCTGCGTTCGAGCAGGGTGCGCCCGCTGGGCAGGTGCTGCAGCGCGATGATGCCCAGCGCGGGCGCTTGTTGCCGGTAAGCCGCTTTCAGGGCCGTTTGTCGTGTTTTATCCATGGTAGAACTTTCTCAAGGTGAAGATATCGAAGGGGTGCCGGCGATGCGGGGGATGTCCGTCCACAGGGCGGCAGCCACGGCGGCGGCCAGCAGCAGGGCGCCGCCGCCGCAGAACAGCTCGCCCACGCTCAGGTGGCGCAGCAGCGCGCCCGTGGCCGCCGCCGACAGCGGAGCCAGGCCCAGGAAGATGCCCATGAACAGCGCCATCGCCCGGCCCAGCATGGCGGGCGCCACGCGCCGCTGTATCCACGTAAAGATGGCCACCTGCACATAGCCGCCCAGCAACCCTGTCATGGCCAGCAGGGCCGCGCCGTGCCAGGCCGTGCTGATTTGTCCCAGCGCCATCAGCAGGCAAGCCACGACGGCGTCGGCGAGCAGCAGGGTGGCGCCGAAATGGCGGCGCAGCCAGGTGCCGCCCAGGCCGGACGCCAGCATGCCGGCCAGGGTGCCCGCGCCATGCGCACCCATCAGCAGGCCCAGCGCCGCGGCGCCGTGCAGGCGTTCGCTGGCCAGCACAGGCAAGGCCACTTGCAGCGGGCCCATGACGAAGAAGGCCACCACCGCCCAGTAGGCATAACAGCTGCGCAGGGGAAGGTCGCGCCACACCATGGCCAGGCCCGCCGCCATGTCGCGCCACATGCCCTGCGTTGCGGCTGCCGCTGCCAGCGGCCGCAGCTTGACTTGGCGCAAGGTCCAGGCGGAAAACACAAACGTCAGCGCATCGATGGCAAACGCGGCGGCCAGCGCCGCCATGGGGGTGTGCTGCCCGCCATCGCGGGCGCCCAGCACGAGCGCCGCCAGCAGGGGGCCGGCCAGCAGGGACAACTGGCGTGTGCCCATCTGCAAGCCGTTGGCTTTTTGCAGCGTTTGCGGCGGCACGGCTTGCGGCAGGATGGCCGTGCCGGCCGGAATGGCGAAGGCGGAGGCGATGCCCAGCGCCAGCGCGGCCGCATACGCGAGCACCAGGCTGGCCTGGTCCAGCCACAGCAGTACCGCCAGCGCCAGCAGGATGGCGGCATTCGCATATTTGCTGATCAGCATGACGCGCCGGGGCGAATGGCGGTCGGCGATGGTGCCGCCCAGCAAAATCAGCACGGCGCGCGGGGCGCCCATCAGGGCCACGGCGATACCCAGGCTGAGGCTATCGCCCGTCAGGCTCAGCACGAGCCAGGGCAGGGCCAGCATGCTGAACTGGTCGCCCAGCATGGAAACGAGGCCGCCGCCCAGCAGCCAGCGGAAGTTGGTATTGCGCAGCAAATCGGTGTCTGTAGCGGTTGGCATGTTCGTCTTGTCCCTGTTTTAAAATTGCATAGTAGTTGATAAAAGCTTGATCAGTCAAGTATATTGCCATTTATTGAGGCAGATCTGGCCGGCGCCGCGTGGGCCGCCAGCGCTTGCGTTATCATGGCGGCCATGACTGATACCACTGCCCCCACCCTGTACGAGACCATCGGCGGCGCCCCCGTGCTGCGCGAAATGGTCGACCGTTTTTATGATCTGATGGAGCTCGAAGCCGAGTTCGCCGGCATCCGCGTCATGCATCCTCCCTCGACGGATGGCTCGCGCGACAAGCTGTATTTCTTCCTGACGGGCTGGATGGGCGGCCCGGACTTGTATATCGAGAAATTCGGCCACCCGCGCCTGCGCGCCCGTCATTTGCCCTACGCCATCGGCACCAGCGAGCGCGACCAGTGGCTGCGCGCCATGGCCTGGGCCATGGAAGACACGGGCATCGAAGAATCCTTGCGCGTGCGCCTGATGGAATCGTTCTATCAGACGGCCGACTGGATGCGCAACAAACCTGACTGATCCCATGAGCCCAATCGAGTTCTACAGCCTGCTGGGCGCCGCCATCGCCGCCATCGTTTTATTGATCTTGCTGCTGCTGCGCCCGCGTGGCGCGGCCGGCGATGGCGCCACCACGCTGGCCCTGGTGCAGCAGCACCAGCAGCAAAGCCTGGAACGCATCGACCGGGTCGAGCGCGAAGTGCGGCTGCAATTGCAGGCGTCGGCGCAAGCCACGCGGCAAGACCTGGCGGCCGGCCTGGCGCAATTCCAGGCGGCAACCCTGCAGCAGCTCGACAGCCTGCGCACGCAGATGCAGGCGCAGGGGAAAGTGGGGCGCGAGGAGCAGGCGCAAAGCCTGGCGCGCTTCGCCGACAGCACGAATCAAACCTTGTCCCAGCTGACGGAATCGAATGCGCAGCGCATGCTGGAAGTGCGCGCCACCCTGGAAAACAAGATCCGCGACTTGCAGGCCGACAATGGCGCGCGCCTGGAAGAGATGCGCAAGACGGTCGACGAGAAACTGCACGCGACGCTGGAAACGCGGCTCAGTGCCTCGTTCCAGCAAGTGTCGGAGCGGCTGGAAAAAGTCCACCAGGGCCTCGGCGAGATGCAGCAGCTGGCGCTGGGCGTGGGCGACCTGAAGCGGGTGCTCACCAACGTCAAGACGCGGGGAACGTGGGGCGAGGTGCAGCTGGAAATGCTGCTGGAGCAGGTACTCACTGTCGATCAGTACGCGAAGAACGTGGAAACGGTGCCGGGCAGCGGCGCGCGCGTGGAATTCGCCCTGAAACTGCCGGGTCTCTCCGATGGCGGGCCGCCCGTGTGGATGCCGATCGACGCGAAGTTCCCCAAGGAACAGTATGAGCGCCTGGTCGAGGCGGCCGAGCGGGCCGATGCCGACGGCGTGGCCCAGGCCGGACGCGAGCTGGAACGGGCCGTGCGGGGCGAGGCAAAGACCATCGCGGACAAATACCTGGCGCCGCCGCTGACGACGGATTTCGCCATTTTGTTTTTGCCCACGGAAGGCCTGTATGCGGAAGTGCTGCGCCGGCCGGGCCTGGCCGACGAATTGCAGCGCGTGCACCGGGTCAGCATCGCCGGGCCCTCCACTTTGACTGCCTTGCTCAACAGCCTGCAGATGGGTTTCCGCACCCTGGCGCTGGAAAAGCGCTCGTCCGAAGTGTGGCAGGTGCTGGGCGCCGTCAAGACGGAATTCGGCAAGTTCGGCGACGTGCTGTCGCAAACCCGGCTGACCCTGGAAAAAGCGGCGAAGAATATCGAAAGCGCGGAACTGCGCAGCCGGCAGATGGCGCGCAAATTGAAATCCGTGGAAGCCTTGCCGGGCGAAGCGGCCGCCTTGCTGCTGGGTAAGGCGGACGGCGACGGCGAGTAGCGCGCCGCCTCAGGCCGGCCGTGCAGTATGTCGGCGCAGCGCGCTGTAAGCGATCAGCGCCAGTCCCGCCAGCAGCATGGCCCACGTTTGCGGTTCCGGCACGGCCGGCAGGACGGACAGGTCGGTGGGCGGCAGCGAGGGCCGGATGACGGGGGGAACATAGGACTCGATGATGCTGCTGCCGCGCGGTGGCGGTCCGCCGCCGTTGCGCCCCTCGCCGATGCCCGACGGCAGCAGCGTGTCGCCGCCCGTGCGCACGATGTCGAAGACCAGCACGGGCACGCTGGCCACCACGGCCGGCGGCACGCCCGTGAACGAGCCGCCATGCGCACCGGCGGGGTGTTCGATGACGGGCACGCCCGCCGGCGGTGGCGCTGCGGCCACTGGCGCAGTACCGCCCGGCGTGGCCCCGCCCGGCGCCGTGCCAGCAGCGCGCGGCCCGGCCGCCGCCTGCGTGATGCGGCTGACATTGCGGCACACGGTGGGCACGAGGATGCAGGCACCCTGCACGCAGTACACGAGCCCCCTTTCCTGCATCTGCTCGCTCCAGCCTGCGCGCGTGACATTGCGGCAGACGCGGCCCGGCCCGAAATGCATGTCGCTGATGCGGGCATCGTAATTGCCCTCGCCGCGGATGGCGTCGCGGCTGATGACGACGATTTCATCGTACTGGCGCGCGCGCATGCGCGCCTTCAATGCTTCGCGCACCTGCGGCGCGATGTCCGGGTACCTGTCCACTGCGGCCACGACATCTCCCATGAACGGGTCGGCGCCCGGGCGGTTCCAGCTGCAATGTTCCAGCACGTCGGCCCGTGGGGCCCCTTTGGCATAGGCGGGCAGCGGCGCCAGGGACAACATGCCAAGCAGGCAAGCCGCTCCCAGCATGCCAGCGCCCGCGATCCATGAACGGTGTCTCATTATTAGTTTCCTCGTGAAAACAATATCAAAATTGAATTTTTATATGAGTTCGAATGTTATCACCGAAGAAACTGTAGTATCAACAAATAAATAAAATATTACAATTAGTGTTGTGTTTATTTATATGTTATTTAAAGAAATGATTAATATTTTTATCTCGATAGCGGGGTAGTTGCCGCGCAGGCAAATTGATTGCGAAGGGGCAATGCGAGCGGCCCGCGCTGGGCGGGCCGTCGTGGTGCTTGAGGAAGGATGTTGAGCGGACTGGCGCCGCAGCGCCGATCGCTTGTCGCGCTAGAAAGTGCCCCGGCAGGCAGGTGCGTCGAAGCGGGGATAGCCGATGGCCGGCAACTTGTGCAGCCAGGCGAGCATCACGGTGCGCGCAGCTTGTGCATCGCGCGGCTGGCCGTCACGCTGCAGGTCCGCGGCGAGCGTGGCCAGCTCGGTGCAGATGGGCTGCTTGCCAGCCTGCGCGGCCAGCAGCGATGCCAGCAGTTCCGGCAGCACGCCCGCCGCTGGCGCCGCCTGGCGCGTGGCGCGGTAGTGCTGCCAGTAGCGCCCGGCGGCATCGCCATCAAAGCTGGGGGCGAAACCGAACGTGGCGTCGTCGTGGTGCAAGCGGTACACGGTGGGAAAGTAATGCGGACCCGTCAGCTCGCCTGGAAACAGGTCGCGCCGCAGGACGTCGATGGCCAGCGATCCGTCGCGCTCCACGCGCACGGCACTGGGCGAATCGAACTGGTCCACGCTCGCCATGGCGGGCGAGTTGCCTTGCATGAAGATGATCTTTTGCGTGTAATGGCGCCCGCCCAGGTGGCCGCACAGGGCCACATAGCTGTCGTTGAGGACGGTGACGGCCGCAATCGCGCCGCAGGCCGGCTGCAAGGGCGTGTTTTCCTGCCACGCGAGACCTTGATCGGCGGCGCGCACGATGCTGATGCGGCCCACGCTGGCGCCGTGCAAGTCGCCCGGTGCCGTTTCGATGCGCTCGTCGAAGCGCACCGTGTAGCCATTGCTGTGGACTTCGCCAGCGTACGCCGCCATGCCCGGCAGCAGGGCCAGCGCCAGAAGTAGATGTTTCATCAGGTCAATCCATGGAACAGCACGATATCGACCAGGTCGCCGGCCGCCACGTGGCCTTGCGCTTCATGCAGCACGATCATGCAATTGGCTTGCGTCATCGAGCGCAGGATGCCCGAGCCTTGCGCCCCCGTCACGCGCACGTGCTGGCGCCCGTCCGCATCGCGCTCGACGATGCCGCGCTGGTATTCCGTGCGGCCCCGCTTCTTGCGGATCGGGGCTTGCGCCGCCACTTGCAGCAGCGGCAGGCTGGACGCTTCCGCATCGGCGCCCATCAGGCGCAGCAGGGTGGGGCGGGCGAGGAAATAAAACGCCGCCATCACGGCCACGGGGTTGCCGGGCAGGCCCAGCAGCAAGGCCGTGTCGCCCTCGCTGGCAATCCGGCCAAAGGCCATGGGGCGGCCCGGACGCATGTTGATCTGCCAGAAGGCCACTTCGCCGAGGCGCGCCAGGATCTCGCGCGTAAAATCGGCCGCGCCGCTGGACACGCCGCCCGAGGTGATGATGACGTCGGCCGAGGCGCAGGCGCCGCGCAGGGCCGCTTCCAGCGCTTGCGGATTGTCCTTGACGATGCCCATGTCGAGTACCTCGCAGCCCAGGCGGGTCAGCATGCCCAGCAGGGTGTAGCGGTTGCTGTCGTAGATGCAGCCGGAATCGAGTGGTTCGCCGAGCGAGCGCAATTCGTCGCCCGTGGAAAAGAAGGCCACGCGCAGGCGGCGGCGCACGGGCACCGTGGCGATGCCCAGCGAGGCCAGCAGGCCCAGTTCCGCCGGACCGAGTATCTTGCCCTGCAGCAAGGCCGGTTTGCCCTGCATCAAGTCTTCGCCCTTGAAGCGGCGGTTGTCGCCGGGGCGGATGCAGTCCGGCGCCAGTGTGATACTGGTTTCATTGGCTTGAAGCACGAGTTCCTGCGGCACCACGCTGTCGCAGCCGTCGGGCATGACGGCGCCCGTCATGATGCGCGCGCATTGGCCGCGTTGCACGGCCACCGTGCCGGGGCGGCCCGCCAGGATGGTGTCGACCACGGCCAAAGTCACTGGCGTGTCGCCGCCAAGGTCAGGCCCAAGGTCGGCCCCATGCAGCGCATAGCCATCCATGGCGGAATTGTCGTGCGCGGGCACGCTGATGGGAGAAATGATGTCGGCTGCCAGGATGCGCTCGAACGCCTGCGGCAACGGCAATTCCTCGATCCCGGCGACGGGCGCGACGGTGCCGGCCAGGATCGCTTGCGCCATCGGCACGCTCAATCCGCGCGCCTGCAGGGCGGCCAGCTCGTCCGGCGTATTGATGTTGCCGAACGCGCCGCCATCGTCGAACAGCACTTCGGCCAGCTTCAGGGGGCCGTGCCAGGTGCGCATGCGGCGTTCGCCGCCGCGCAGGTAGGCATCGAGCTGGGACAGGGCCGATGTTTTCACCAGGCAAAAGACGGGATGGGGGCGGCGCACGGTCGAGCCCGTCGCTGGATCGAGCTCTTCGGTGACGGCGATGGCCAGGTCGGCATTGTCCTGCGTCAAACCGGCCGCCAGGCGCGCGGCCAGGTCGGGCGGCAGCAGGGGCGAATCGCACGGCACGGTCAGCAGGTAGGGCGTGCCGGCGTGCCGCATGCCGCTGTGCAAGCCGGCCAGCGGGCCCAGCTGGCCCGGCAGCGCGTCGGGCCACACGGGCAAGCCGAAGCCCGCGTAATCGCCGGCATCGGCGTGGACGCTGATGGCCAGCTGGCCCACTTGCGGCGCCAGGCGCTGCAGCACGTGGCGCGCCAGGGGCTGGCCGTGCAGGGGCAGCATGCCCTTGTCGCGCTGGCCCATGCGCGTGCCGAGGCCGCCGGCCAGGATCAGGCCGGTAATGTCGTGTTTGTTGATCATGTCAGGTAGAAAAATGGGTGCATGCGCCATGGTAGCAGCGGCGGGCATGCGCCGCGCCCGATTCAGCCGCCGATGTACGACATTTCCACTTTCTTTTTACCGTGCTCAAGCGCGCCGCCCGTCAAATCCGTCTGGCTGGTGCGCAATTGCGAATAACGGTCGCCGCGGCCGCGCCACAGCTGGGCCACGGCCGAGGAAATTTCCGCGTCGCTATGGCCGCCGCGCAGCAGGCTGCGCAAGTCGTGGCCGCTGCTGGCGAACAGACACGTGTACAGCTTGCCCTCGGTCGAGAGGCGGGCGCGGCTGCAGTCGGCGCAGAACGCTTGCGTGACGCTGGAAATGAGGCCGATTTCGCCGCCGCCGTCCATGTGGCGCCAGCGCGCCGCCGTCTCGCCCGTGTAGTTGGGGTCGATGGGCAGCAGGGGCATGTGCGCGGCGATGCGCCGCACGACCTCGGCGGACGGGATGACTTCCTGCAAGTTCCAGCCGTTCGAGGCGCCCACGTCCATGTATTCGATGAAGCGCAGGATGTACGGCGTGCCCTTGAAGTGGCGCGCCATGGGCACGATTTCCTGCTCGTTCATGCCGGCCTTGACGACCATATTGATCTTGATCGGGCCCAGTCCTGCCTGGTGCGCCGCATCGATGCCGTGCAGCACGTCGGCCACGGCGAAATCGACGTCGTTCATGCGCTTGAAGGTGGCGTCGTCGAGCGAATCGAGCGACACGGTGACGCGGTTCAGGCCCGCATCCTTGAGCGCTTGCGCCTTTCTGGCGAGCAAGGAACCGTTGGTCGTCAGGGTCAGGTCCAGCGGCTGGCCCGACGGCGTGCGCAGGGCGGCCAGCATGGCGATGAGCTTTTCGATATTCTTGCGCAGCAGCGGTTCGCCGCCCGTCAGGCGGATCTTTTCCACGCCGTGCGCGACGAACAGGCGCGCGATGCGCGTGATTTCCTCGAAGGACAGCAAATCCGTGTGCGGCAGATACACGTGGTTCTTGTCGAAGACGTCTTTCGGCATGCAATACACGCAACGGAAATTGCAGCGGTCGGTAATCGAGATGCGCAAGTCATGCAGGGGCCGGCCCAGGCTGTCGGCCACGCTGCCGCTGGGGCTTTCCAGCCGCGCGGGGATCGCCGGTGCCCCGTTGCGGGCTTCGGCGAGGTAGATAATCTTGTCAGCCATGAAAGGTGATACCACTTACGTTAAGTCGTTCAAGGCAGATACGATAGCACGAGGCCGAAGATGGCACAGGCGAGCAGCAATTTGATGGTTCCCATTTGAAACTTGAGCAGCGCCACGCCGGCCGCCAGCGCGATGGCAATCGCCAGCCAGTCCCAGTGCGGCAGCGGGTTTGCTTGCCAGAAGACGTGGCGGCCAAAGAACAGCGCCAGGCTGGCGATGACGCCCACCACGGCCGCCGAGATGGCGCTCAGGGGCGCGCTCAGGCGCAAATTGCCGCGCGACGCTTCCACCAGCGGCGCGCCGGCCAGGATGAAGATGAACGAGGGCAGGAAAGTAAACCAGCTGGCGACGAGCGCGCCGCACACGCCCGCCAGCCACAGGTTGCCGCCCAGCACGGCGTGGCTCCAGCCGCCGACAAAGCCGATGAAGGCGACGATCATGATCAGGGGGCCGGGCGTCGTTTCGCCCAGGGCCAGGCCATCCATCATTTGCGCGCTGGTGATCCAGTGGTAGTGCTCGGCGGCGCCCTGCACCAGGTAGGGCAGCACGGCATACGCGCCGCCGAACGTGAGCAGGGCCGCCTTGCTGAAAAACACGCCCATCTGCGCCAGCGGCTGGTCCGCGCCGCCCGCCAGCGCCAGGCCCAGCCAGGCGAGGAAGGCCAGCGCCAGGCCCACGGCGGCCGTGCCAAGCAGGCGCGGCCATTTGAACTGCGCGTGCTCCGGCGTGGGCGTGTCGTCATCGATCAGGGCGGGGCCGTAGCGGGCCGCGCCGCCATGTTGCGTGCCGCCGGCCTGGAAATGGGCCGGCAGCCAGCGCCCGCCCGCCATGCCCAGCAGGGCGGCAGCGAGCACGATCAAGGGAAATGGCAGCCGTAGCACGGCGATGGCGGCAAATGCCGCCGCCGCGATGGCCATCAGGGCGGGGCTGCGCAAGGTGCGCCGGCCCAGGCGCCAGGCGGCCGCCAGCACGATGGCGACGACGGCCGGCTTGATGCCGTACAGGATGCCGGCGATGGCGGCCACGTGGCCATACGCCATGTACAGCCAGGACAGGACGATCAGCACCAGCAGCGAGGGCAGTAAAAACAGCAGGCCCGCCACCAGCGCGCCGCGCGTGCGGTGCAGCAGCCAGCCGATGTAGATGGCCAGCTGGGTCGCTTCGGGCCCCGGCAGCAGCATGCAGTAATTGAGGGCGTGCAGGAAGCGCTGCTCGGAAATCCAGCGCCGCTTTTCCACGAGTTCCGCATGCATCATGGCGATTTGCCCGGCCGGGCCGCCAAAGCTGACGCAGCCCAGCTTGAGCCAGTACCAGAAGGCGCTGCGCAGGCTGACGGGGTCGGGAGGGGGCAGGTTGGCGTTGTCGTGCATGGCGGCTGGCTGGCAAAGGTGAGGACGTAAAAAAGGGGAAGCCTGAGCTCCCCCTTTCATCATTGGCGGCTGGGCGAACCCGGCGCGCTTATGGACGCTGCGTGTTGACCTGGATCAACGGCTCATCCGATTGCGGCGGCAATGGCTTGCGTTCGCGCGGCTTGCGGACCGGAGCGACTGCCTTGGCGGCCGCTTCCTGCGCCAGGCGCAGTTTTTCCGGATCGGTGGCCGCCAGGGTCAGGCCGGCCGAGCCGAGCACCGCGTTCAAGTCCAGCGGCGCGGCCACTGGTGCTGGAGCGGGAGCGACGGCAGGTGCAGGAGCAGGTGCAGGAGCAGCGACAGGGGCTGGCGCCGGTGCGGCAGCCACGGCAGCGGCTTCCACGACGGCAGGTGCTGCTTCAGCGGCTGGTGCTGGTGCGTCCTCGATCACGGCGATGGCTTCCACCAGCGGTGCAGCTTCCACCACCGGTGCGGCTTCCACGACGGCAACAGGCACGGCTTCGACGATGATTTCCGCTGGAGCTGGAGCTGGTGCAGGTGCTGCTTCAGGCGCGGCTTTCTCGGCAAAGCTGTACTCGGCAGCTGGTGCTGGTTCGGCAGCGGCTGGTTCAGCTTGCGCTGCAGCAACGACGGCCTCGACAGGGGCTTGCGGCACGATCGCTTCAGCAGCTGGCGCGGCTTCAGCGGCAGGAGCGGCTTCTTCGGCCTTGGCCACTTCCAGCACTTCGACTACTTCGACCACTTCCACGGCGGCAGCTTCCACCGGCGCAGCGACGGCGACGACAGCGGCGGCAGCCACGACGGCGACCGGGCTAGCATCAGCGGCGGCTTCCGGCGCCGGAGCGACCGTAAAGCTGATCACTGGCGCGTCCTGGCCTTCGTTCTCGCCGTTTGCCGATTCGATCAGCTCGCCCGTTTCGCGGTCGCGGCGGTTGCGGTTGCGGCCACCACGACGGCGGCGGCGGCGCGGTTCTTCGCCTTCCACGTCGCTTTCCGTCTCTTCGCCTTCAGGGCCGGCATTCGCCGGTGCTTTCAGCAAGCTCGTTGGCGCGGCGTCGGATTCCGGGCCGTTCGATGCCACGATCACGTTGATTGCGCTGGCGCTGGCGCCAACCAGGGCCAGTTCGTCAGCTTTCACTTCAGCAACAACAGCCTTGTCGGCGCGTGGTTCGCGGCCTTCGCGTGGCTGGCGTGGCGGACGCTCGGCGCGTTCCGGGCGCTCGGCGCGCTCAGGACGTTCCGCGCGTTCAGGACGTTCGCCCCGTTCGCGTGGCGCTGCCGTTGCATCGCCAGCTTCGCGCGCTTCACGCGGTTCGCGTGGCGGACGCGGCGGGCGTGGCGGACGGGCTGCCTTTTCCAGTGCTTCCGCTTCTTTCGCTGCATCGTCCTGGGCTGGACGGCCCTGGCCTGGTTCGCGCTCTTCGCGGCCAGGCTTGCCGTTGCGGCCACGGCCACGCGGGCCACGGCTGTTGCGGTCGCCGCGGTCGGTGCCGGCCGGCTTGGCCGGTGCGACTGGGGCGGGCGCTGGCGCCACCGGTGCCGGGGCGCCGGTGAAGAAGCTGATGATCTTGGCGATCAGGCCTTGCGGTGCGGCAGGCGCGGCCACCGGAGCCGGTTTCGCTTCGACGGGCTTGCGCTCGACCAGCGGTGCCGGCTGGTCAGGCGTGATCGTCTTGACGACGGCTTCCTGGCGCGGCTTGGCTTCTTCCTTCTGGCGCTTGCTGTAAGCCATGTCGGTTTCAGCGCTTTCGGCCAGGTTGTAGCTGGCCTGGCTGTCTTCCAGACGCGGATCGTCGTGCTTGATGCGTTCCAGCTTGTAGTGCGGCGTTTCCAGATGCTTGTTCGGGATCAGGATCACGGCGATGCGGTGGCGGTTCTCGATTTTGAGTACTTCGCCGCGCTTTTCGTTGAGCAGGAAGGCGCCCACGTCCACGGGTACCTGCACGTGGATGGTGGCCGAGTTTTCCTTCATCGCTTCTTCCTGGATGATGCGCAGCACCTGCAGGGCGGACGATTCCGTATCGCGGATGTGGCCGGTGCCGGAGCAGCGCGGGCACGTCACGTGCGAGCCTTCGGACAGCGAAGGGCGCAGGCGCTGGCGCGACAGTTCCATCAGGCCGAAGCGGGAAATCTTGCCCATTTGTACACGGGCACGGTCATGATGCAGCGCATCTTTCAGGCGCTGTTCCACTTCGCGTTGATTTTTTGCCACTTCCATGTCGATGAAGTCGATGACGATCAAGCCGCCCAAATCGCGCAAACGCAGCTGGCGGGCCACTTCTTCGGCCGCTTCGCAGTTGGTGTTGAAGGCGGTCGTCTCGATGTCCGAGCCGCGCGTGGCGCGGGCCGAGTTGACGTCGACGGAAACCAGCGCTTCGGTATGGTCGATGACGATGGCGCCGCCCGATGGCAGCGGCACGGTGCGGCTGTACGCCGTTTCAATCTGGTGTTCGATCTGGAAGCGCGAGAACAGCGGCACGTCGTCGCTGTAGCGTTTTACGCGGTGCACCATGTCGGGCATCACGTGGCTCATGAACTGGTGCGCCTGGTCGTAGATCTCGTCGGTGTCGATCAGGATCTCGCCGATGTCGGGCTGGAAGTAGTCGCGGATGGCGCGGATCACGAGCGACGATTCCTGGTAGATCAGGAAAGCGCCGTTGGCCGACTTGCCGGCGCCTTCGATGGCGCGCCACAGTTGCATCAGGTAATTCAAGTCCCACTGCAGTTCATCGACGTTGCGGCCGATGCCGGCGGTGCGGGCAATGACGGACATGCCAGCAGGCAAGTCCAGTTTATCCATGGTTTCGCGCAATTCCTGGCGCTCTTCCCCTTCCACGCGGCGCGATACGCCACCGCCACGCGGGTTGTTCGGCATCAATACCAGGTAGCGGCCGGCCAGCGAGACGAACGAGGTCAGGGCGGCGCCCTTGTTGCCGCGCTCTTCCTTTTCCACCTGCACCATGATTTCCTGGCCTTCGCGCAGCGCTTCCTTGACGGACGCATTGCGCACGTCGACGCCTTCGCGGAAATACGTGCGGGCAACTTCCTTGAAGGGCAGGAAGCCGTGGCGGTCTTCGCCATAGCTGACGAAGCACGCTTCGAGCGAAGGCTCGATGCGCGTGATCACGCCCTTGTAGATGTTGGATTTGCGCTGTTCGCGCCCGGCTGTCTCGATATCGATGTCGATCAGTTTTTGTCCGTCGACAATCGCTACGCGCAGTTCTTCTTGCTGCGTGGCATTAAACAACATGCGTTTCATTTTTATAACTCCGCGACCCGTAGGCCATCTCAAAGCCGCTTCCGGGGAAGCGGCGAAAGTACAGGGATATATGCGAGAACGGGAGTGCTGGCGGGGGAAATGCCAGGCGTGCGGAGCAACAACGCGTACGAGATATGCGTTACGGCCGCAACAGGCGCGGTGAGGTCAATCGTCATGCCGAGTGCACAGGACACTTGCAACTCATCTGAAACAGCCCGGATGAGAATGAACTGCATCGGGGGCAGAGAATGCAAGTGGTCAGCAAATTCAGAGCCAAAATCGTTAGCCGGCTCATTACAGGGATCGCGATGGCGAGGCTTGGCCTCAGCCTATCATCGACAACCCTCAGTATTTGGCCACATACGGGGTTTGGCGAAAACGGCAAGCGTTATCAACTTCATCAACCCGCGAGCCCGACTCGATAAGTCGCGCTAACGGGTACTTATCCTTATAATCCCACACTCACTTCAGCATCTCCACGCGTTATCCGATTACAACTACGGTGCAACCTTGATTCGCGCAGGGATGGTGCATATACATTTTTTTCCACCGAATTTGCAATTTGGCGAGGCCGGTGGAGACGCCCCTGTGTAAAATGTGCTTTTATTCTTACACTCGCAGCAGCCAGGGCCGCAGCAAAAACAATTATATATTCAAAATGAAGGACTTAGAGAGATTTCTGGGAAGACATAGTAAATGAAGAGTCAAAATGATGTTGTTCCCCCTTCAACACCCCCGGTTCAGCCGCAAGCCCAATTCGTAACGATCGCCGAGGAAGAAGCAGGCCAGCGCATCGACAACTACTTATTAAGAGTGTGCAAGGGAGTGCCTAAAAGCCACATCTACCGGATCTTGCGATCGGGAGAAGTGCGGGTAAATAAAGGCCGCATCGATCAGCTGTACCGTCTCGCCGCCGGCGACGTGGTGCGCATTCCACCCGTGCGCGTGGCCGAAAAGGCGCCCACGGGCGCGCCAGCCGCCGAATTCAAGATCATCTTCGAAGATGCGCAGCTGCTCGTCATCGACAAGCCGGCCGGCGTGGCCGTGCACGGCGGCTCGGGCGTCTCGTTCGGCGTGATCGAGCAATTGCGCGCCTCGCGCCCCGACGCCAAGTTTTTGGAACTGGTGCACCGCCTGGACCGCGACACGTCCGGCTTGCTGTTGCTGGCAAAGAAACGTTCGGCGTTGACGAATTTGCACGAGCAGATGCGCGACGGCGTCACCGACAAGCGCTACCTGGTGCTGGTGGCCGGCGACTGGAAGAATGCGCGCCAGCATATCAAGTTGCCATTGCATAAATATACGACGGCCGAAGGCGAGCGCCGGGTGGCCGTGCAGGCCGATGGCCTGGCCTCGCACACGGTATTTTCACTGTTGCATAAATATCACAACTTCGCCTTGCTGGAAGCGGAATTGAAGACGGGACGCACGCACCAGATCCGCGTGCACCTGTCTTCGTCCGGTTTCCCCATCGCCGGCGACGATAAATATGGCGACTTTGCCCTCAACCGTGCCCTGTTGAAGGCCGACAGCACGCGCGGCGCCCTGAAGCGCATGTTCCTGCATGCGCACCAGATCACGTTTACGCATCCGGAAACGGGCAAGACGATGACCCTGAACGCACCGCTGGCTGCCGAATGCGAGCGTTTCTTGGTAAGCTTGGGCAAACCATTGGCCGTTGCCGCGCGATAGCTATCAAACGCGTGCGGGGACGCTACCCACAAGGTAGTCAGTCGCCATCATTCATTCTCAAGGAGCCGGCGGCGTTGTCGTCGGAAAACATGGCAAGAAAGCAATTTGATCTGATCGTCTTCGATTGGGACGGCACCCTGATAGACAGTACCTCGACCATCGTCAAGTGCATCCAGGCTTCGGCCAAAGACCTGGGCTTGCCTGTTCCCACCGAGTTGCAGGCTTCGCACGTGATCGGCCTGGGCTTGCAGGAAGCCATGCAGCTGGCGATGCCCGACGTGGAGCCGAAATTCCATGCGCGCATGGCCGAGCGCTACCGTTATCACTATCTGTCGCGCGACCATGAGCTGGCCCTGTTTCCGGGCGTGCATGAAATGCTGCTGGAACTCTCGCAGCAGGGGTACTTCCTTGCCGTCGCCACGGGCAAGAGTCGCGTCGGCCTGAACCGTTCGCTGAATGCCGTCAAACTGCTGTCCCTGTTCGATGCGACGCGCTGCGCCGATGAAACGTTTTCCAAGCCCCATCCGGCCATGCTGCAGGAGCTGACGCGCGAACTGGGCCAGGATATGCGCCGCACCGTGATGATCGGCGACACCAGTCATGATTTATTGATGGCAAGCAATGCAGGCGCGGCGGGTATTGCCGTAGAGTATGGAGCGCATCCCGTCGAGCAGTTGCAGGCTTGCAATCCCCTGTATTCGGCCGCCACGGTGACCGATCTGCACCAATGGCTGAGCGAGCGCGCATGATGAGCGAAGTTGTCGAAGTATTCATTTGCGCCGCCGGCGCCGTGGCCGATGGCGGCAAGGGCGTGCGCTTTCCCGTCTCGGCCGGCGGCGAGGCGACGACGGGCTTTGTCGTGCGCCACGGCGGCAAGGCGTATGGCTACCTGAACCGCTGCGCCCACGTGCCGATCGAGCTGGACTGGGCTGAAGGCGAGTTTTTCGAGTCCAGCGGCTTGTACCTGATGTGTTCGACGCATGGCGCCATCTATGTGCCGGAGAGCGGCTACTGCGCCGGCGGTCCCTGCAAGGGCGGCCGCTTGCGCCCGATACCCGTTACCGAGCGCGACGGCCAGCTGTACTGGCAGCCAGATGACTATGTCCAGCCGCTGCCGGCCTGAAGCCGGGTGCAGGCCTTCCGTAAATTAAGCAAAGTGAACCATGAGCGATAACACGAACGACAAGCTGGACAGCAGCGCGCCGGCCGCCGGCCACGGTGCCCCTGCGGGGAACTGGGAGCGCGACGTGCTGGAAAAGCTGGTATTTGCCACTCTGCAAGAACAACGCGCGCACCGCCGCTGGAGCATCTTTTTCAAGGTCTTCGGCCTGCTGATCGTGCTGTTCGCCCTGTGGGTGTTTTATGACTACAACACGGCCGACGACAGCGAAACCCTGGGCCGCCACACGGCCCTGATCGACATCAGCGGCGCCATCGAATCCGAAGGCAGCGGCTCGGCCGCCGTCGTCATCCCCGCGCTGGACAAGGCGTTTTCCGATAGCGGCTCCGTGGCCGTGGTGCTGCATATTAATAGTCCGGGCGGCAGTCCCGTGCAGGCGGGCATGATCGTCGACGAGATGCAGCGCCTGCGCAAGGGCTATCCGGACAAGCCTTTATATGTGGTGGTCGATGAAATGTGCGCCTCGGGCGGCTACTACATCGCCGCCGCGGCCGACCGCATCTACGTCAACAAGGCCAGCGTGGTCGGTTCCATCGGCGTGCTGATGGATGGCTTCGGCTTCACGGGCGTGATGGAAAAGGTGGGCGTCGAGCGGCGTCTGCTGACGGCGGGCGAGAACAAGGGCTTCATGGACCCGTTCAGTCCCCTGACGGACAAGCACAAGGCATATGCGCAAGGCATGCTCAATGAAATCCACCAGCAATTCATCGACGTGGTGCGCACGGGACGGGGCAAGCGCCTGAAGGAAACGGCCGATACCTTCTCGGGCCTGTACTGGACGGGCGCGAAAGCCGTGGAAATGGGCCTGGCCGACGATTTCGGCACGGTCGACAGCGTGGCGCGCGACGTCGTCAAGGCGGAAGACATCGTCGACTACACGCAGCATGAAGGCTTGCCGGAACGGGTGCTGAAGAAATTTGGCGCCGCCATGGGCGCGGGGGCCATGAAGGCGGCCGTGCAGCAGTCGCAACCGGCGTTGCGCTGAGGACATGACACTTGACTGGCAGGCAAGCCAGTCGAGAATGATTTTCAATAAGGTGGTAAATTGGCTTGAAAATGGGGCTGCTTGGGCTATAGTGAAAGCGTAGTTCTTTTCAAGGAGGGGCGATATATCAACTATGTTGTCAGTACTAACTTGATTGGCAGGTCTTGGAACTACTTGCCGCATCGCAGATGTGGTTTTGAGTGAATTTACATTCCTCACTAAAGTCCCGATGGGGCTTGGGAACGGCGGCGCAATGCCGCCGTTTCCTTTTGTGTATCGTCGTTTGTGCATCGCGCACAAGGGTGATGGGCGTTGCGGCATGGTGCTGGGCCGCGTTGGTTGCATTGGCTGGCGGGTGTGCTTGTGGCATGCATGCAAGGGCGGGGCATGGTGGCTGGGCGCTTGCTTCAGGCGGGACAGTCGTTGCAGTGCGCAGGCAAGGCTGGGCTGGCGGCTTGCGTAAGCTGCGCCAATCCTTCCTTTGAAGCAAGCTCGTCGTTCTCGGCGCAGTCCGCCGTCACGGGCGCCGATTCCTGATCGAACTCCGCTTGTGCCAGGGCAAAGCCGCCCTGTTCCAGCCAGCACATGAAATGGCATTGCGCCTCCGCATGCCAGCGCACCTGGCTGGCGGGACTGGGCGTGCCCTCCATCGTCCGGTCTTCCTGGGCTGGCGTGGCCAGGGCGCCGCGCCAGCGTGCCACGCCGAGTTGCACTTTATGCATGGCACCCTGTTCGCTGGCGATACGGTTGCGCATGTCGTCGATGCTGCCTTCTAAGGCAATGGTGTCGATGTGCTTCATACAATATCCTTGTCAGTCGTTGCCTGGTTATTATTCCTAAAGCACGTTAGGCGGATTCCTAACGAAGTTTCAGTCTATCAATGCGATATTCCGAGCGCTTGATATATCTCAAAGGAATTAGCCATTTCTCGCCAAATCTCACCTTGTTCTTTTTGGTATTTCTGCCTGCGCTATGGTTTCGTGCGGCTGGCAACGTCGCGCAGGCGGCAAGCGGCGCCGCTTCACGCTGCCAGCCGCTTCTGGTAAAGTCACGCCCATGAGTAAATTATCCCTAGACCGCATCCTGCAATCGCAGGGTTTTGGCACCCGTAAATATTGCCGTTCCCTTATCGAAGATGGCGATGTCGTCATCGATGGCGTCACCCAGACCAATTACCGCACCACCGTCGAGACCGACGGCCTGGTGCTGCACGTGTTTGAAGAAGAGTGGGTATACCGCGCCCACCTGTACCTGGCGCTGCACAAGCCCGCCAACTTCGAATGCTCGCGCAAACCGAGCCATCATCCTGGCGTGCTGACCCTGCTGCCGGAACAGTTCACCTGGCGCGAAGTCCAGCCCGTCGGCCGGCTCGACCACGATACGACCGGCATGCTGCTGATGTCCGACGATGGCCCGTTTATCCATGCACAATCGTCGCCGAAGCGTCACGTTCCAAAAATTTACCAGGCCACGACGCAAGAGCCCGTGACCGATGAACTGGTGGCCCTGTTGCTGGCTGGCGTGCAATTGCATGACGAACCGGCCCCGCTGGCGGCCCTCGTCTGCGTCAAGCGCGGCGAACACCAGCTGGAAATCGTGCTCGAGCAAGGCAAATACCACCAGGTCAAGCGCATGCTGGCCGCCGCCGGCAACCATTGCAGCGCGCTGCACCGTTCCGCCATCGGTAGCCTGACCCTGGAATCGCTGGGCATCGCCGAAGGCGAGTGGTGTTATCTGACCCCCGAGCAGATCGCCCTCCTGGCATAACTCCCCCTGAGCGCCGAAGCCGGGTTTTCCCGGCTTTTTGGCGTCTTTAGCCTCCTATTGCCCGCATTTGACGAAGTTTTCCGTACATGAAATTAGCTACACTGAAGGATGGCACGCGCGATGGCCAGCTGGCGGTCGTCTCGCGCGACCTGAAAACGGCCCATCTGGCCGACGGCATCGCCTCGACCCTGCAAAAGGCGCTCGACGACTGGAGTTTCATTTCCCCGCAGCTGGACTTGCTGTACCAGACCATCAATAGCGGCCGCGGCCATCGCGCCTTCGAATTCGACCCCGCCAATTGCATGGCGCCCTTGCCGCGCAGCAGCTTGCGCGTGGCGGGTGCGTCCTACCTGCAGCAGATCGAGCGGGCCAGCAAGGCCGCCGGCCTGGAGGTGCCCGCCAATCTGCGCGACGCGCCACGGATGTACCAGGGCGCCAGCGACGATTTCCTCGGCGCCCACGACGACATCTGCCTGGCGCACGAGCAGTGGGGCATCGATTACGAAGCGGGCATCGCCGCCATCACGGACGACGTGGCCATGGGTTCCACGCCCGACCAGGCGCACCTGAACATCAAGCTGTTGATGCTGGTCAACGACGTCACCTTGCGCAACCTGGCGCCGGACGAGCAAGCCGGCGGCTACGGCTTCCTGCAGGCGAAACCGGCCATGGCTTGTTCTCCCGTCGCCATCACGCCCGACGAGCTGGGCGACGCCTGGCGCGGCGGCAAGGTGCATTACGCCTTGCGCTGCAGCCTGAACGGCAAGTTGACGGGCCAGCCCCATGCGGGCGCCGACATGGCCTTCAATTATCCGCAATTGCTCGCCCATCTGTGCCAGACGCGCAACGCGCGCGCCGGCAGCGTGGTCAGCGCGGGCGGCGTCGCCAACAAGGAGATTAAAAAAGGATTTTCCAGTATTTTTGAGCGGCGTAACCAGGAGATGATCGCCGATGGCGTTGCCAGCACGCCCTTCCTGTTGTTTGGCGATGTTGTCCGGCTGGAAATGCTGGGCGATGACGGCAAGTCGCTGTTTGGCGCGATAGAGCAGACGGTGAAACAGGCTGAGGCGCGCAAGTCCCGTTAAGGTTACTGGAGAGTAAAGGAAATACAGGGGATTTGTGCCCCTGTTCCGCCGATGGCGCGCGCCCGCTTGAACCGATAATGCGTCATGCCCAGTCCGTATTGCGCCTAGCCAGGCTGCAGGACTTCACCGGAGTTGATTGATGTCGGAAGACAGCGACGCAGAAAAGACCGAAGCCGCGTCACCGAAGCGCCTCGAGCAGGCGCGTGAGGAAGGCGACGTTCCGCGATCGCGTGAAGTGGCAACGTTCACTGTGTTGATGGCGTCCGGCTGCTGCCTGTGGTTTGCCGGCGACGCCATCGTGCGGCGGTTGACGGCCGTCATGGTTTCCGGCCTGTCGCTGGACCGGGAGCAGATACTCAATCCCGACGCTATGATGTTGCGCATCGGCTACGACGTGGGTTCGGTCCTGCTGACTTGCCTGCCGTACGCGCTGGCCATCATGCTCGTCGCCCTGGCCTCGCCCGTGCTGGTGGGCGGCTGGCTGTTCAGTTCCAAGGCGTTCACTCCCAATTTTGGCAAGCTCAACCCGATTCGTGGCCTGGGCAATATGTTTTCGAAGAATGCCCTGGTGGAGTTGCTCAAGGCCATCGCCAAGACCCTCGTCGTCGGCGTCGTCGCCTGGATGGTGATGCAGTACCAAAAAGATGCCGTGCTTGGCCTGTCGGTGGAATCCCTGCGCGCCGGTTCGGCGCATCTGATCAGTCTGCTGATAACGGCCTTTTTGCTGATCGTCGGCGCGCTGGGCCTGATCGCCGCCATCGACGGCCCGTACCAGATGTGGCACTACGCCAACAAGATGAAAATGTCCCTGCAGGAAGTCAAGCAAGAGGCGAAGGAATCGGACGGCAATCCGCAGATCAAGGCGAAGATCCGCCAGATGCAGCATGAAATGTCGCGCCGCCGCATGATGGCCGACGTGCCGACGGCCGACGTGGTGGTGACCAACCCGACCCACTATGCGGTGGCGCTGAAATACGGCGAAAATTCGCGCGGCGCGCCGCAGGTGGTGGCCAAGGGCATCGACGAGGTGGCGGCGAAGATCCGCGAACTGGCTGGCGAACACAAGGTCGCCATCCTGGAAGCGCCGGCCCTGGCGCGCGCGCTGTACAAGCACACGGACATCGGCGACGAGATTCCCGAGGCGCTGTACGGCGCCGTGGCCGAAGTGCTGGCCTACGTGTTCCAGCTGCGCAGCTATGGCAAGGGCCAGGGCGAGCGTCCCGACAAGCCGAAAAAACTCGACGTGCCGCCCGAGCTCGACCCGCTCGACCCCGCATCGCAGACGCCGCCCGCAGCCGGCGCGGCAGACAAGAATAAAGGAAGTACACCATGAACGGCCTGAGATTGCCAGCCTGGCTCAGCGGAATGAGCAACAACGCCAGCAAGGGCATCGCCGCGCCGGTCATCATCATCATGCTGCTGGCGATGATGGTGCTGCCGCTGCCCGCCTTCATCCTCGACATTTTCTTCAGCTTTAATATTGCGCTGTCCATCATCGTGCTGCTGACGGCGCTGTACACGGTCAAGCCGCTCGATTTCATGGCTTTTCCGACTATTTTGCTCGTCTCGACCATGCTGCGCCTGTCGCTGAACGTGGCCTCCACGCGCGTGGTGCTGACGGAAGGCCATACGGGCGCCGATGCGGCCGGTAAAGTGATCGAAGCGTTCGGTCACTTCTTGATTGGCGGCAACTACACGGTCGGTATCGTGGTGTTTATCATTTTGACCATCATCAACTTTACCGTCGTGACCAAGGGTGCGGGCCGTATCGCCGAGGTGGGCGCCCGCTTCGCGCTGGACGCCATGCCTGGTAAACAGATGGCCATCGATGCCGACCTGAACGCCGGCCTGATCGGCGAAGACGAAGCGCGCCGCCGCCGCACGGAAGTGGCGCAGGAAGCGGAATTCTATGGCGCCATGGACGGTGCCAGCAAATACGTGCGCGGCGACGCCATCGCCGGCATCATGGTGACCGTCATCAATATCGTCGGCGGCTTGCTGGTGGGTTTGCTGCAGCACGACATGGGCTTTGCCGATGCGCTCAAGAATTACACCCTGCTGGCCATCGGTGACGGCCTGGTGGCGCAGATTCCTTCGCTGATCATTTCCACGGCGGCCGGTATCGTCGTCTCGCGCGTGGCCAGCGAACAGGACATCGGCACCCAGCTGGTGGGCCAGTTGTTTGCGAAACCGCAAGTGCTGTACATTACCGCCGGCATCATCGGCGGCATGGGCCTGATTCCCGGCATGCCGAACATGGTCTTCATCCTGCTGGCCTCGCTGCTGGCCGGTTCCGCCTATCTGATCAGCAAGAAGCGGGAGCAGGCAAAAGAGGCGGCCGAGAAGCCGGCCGAGGTGCCGCAAGCGACCGTGGCGCCCGAGCAGGAAGAAGCCAGCTGGCAAGACATCATGCCGGTCGATACCCTGGGCCTGGAAGTGGGCTACCGTTTGATTCCCCTGGTCGACAAGACCCAGGGCGGCGAATTACTCAAACGCATCAAAGGCATCCGCAAGAAATTCGCCCAGGAAGTGGGCTTCCTGGCGCCGCCCGTGCATATCCGCGACAACCTGGAATTGAAGCCGTCGGCCTACCGCATCACCCTCAAGGGTGTGGAAGTGGGCGTGGGCGAAGCGTTCAACGGCCAGTTCCTGGCGATTAATCCCGGCATGGCCAGCGGCACCTTGCCGGGCCTGAGCACCAGCGACCCCGCCTTTGGCTTGCCCGCCACCTGGATCGACGCCAGCCTGCGCGACCAGGCGCAATCGATGGGCTACACGGTGGTCGATGCGGGCACCGTGGTGGCCACGCACCTGAACCATCTGATTACCTCGCACGCGTCGGAGCTGCTGGGCCGCGCCGAGGTGCAGTCGCTGCTCGACCACCTGGGCAAGGAGTCGCCGCGCCTGGTGGAAGACCTGGTGCCGAAGATGCTGTCCTTGTCGACCCTGCAAAAGGTGCTGCAGAACCTGCTGGCCGAGGGCGTGCACATCCGCGACATGCGCACCATCATCGAAACCCTGGCCGAGCACACGGTCAGCACGCAAGACCCGAACGACCTGACGGCGCTGGTGCGCGTGGCCCTGGGCCGCGCCATCGTGCAGCAACTGTTCCCTGGCTCGGCCGAACTGTCCGTGATGACCCTCGACAGCCGCCTGGAGCGTTTGCTGATGCAGGCGATGGGCAATGGCGGCGACGGCGCCGGCATCGAACCGGGCCTGGCCGACACCATCGCGCACCAGGCGGGCCTGGCGGCCCAACAGCAGGAAGCGCTGGGCCTGACGCCGGTGCTGCTGGTGCCGGCGCCGCTGCGCGCCCTGCTGTCGCGCTTCCTGCGCCGCGCCTTGCCGCAGCTCAAAGTGCTGTCGCATGCGGAAGTGCCGGAAACCAAGACGATCCGCGTCACGGCGCTGGTGGGGGCGCAATAGTCGGCATCGTTAAGACCGCAAACCCAAGCGAAGGGCCGGGGTCGAACCCTCAGGGTTCGACCCCAGTTGCCGCCTTGGGGTTTTGAATGGGGGATGTCGGTCACCTGACGACGGTCCCTGCCACCTTTTTGCTTATTTTTTCATCAATTTCCTGCTGGCAAACTGAATAACGGGTACTTTCCCGTCCTGTTCCTTCGATCATTTCCTCCAAGCATCGCTAATAATGGAAACTGTCCGGGTGATCTGTGTCCATGTGGAAGACAGCACTCAAGCAACAGGAGTCGATGATGGTCACACAGTTCAGCCCATATTGCGCCACCCCCGCCCCGGGAGGCCGGTCATGAATGTGAAGAAATTTACGGGCGCCTCGTCGCGCGATGCGCTGCGCAAGGTGCGCGAAGCGCTGGGCCCCGATGCCGTGATCCTGTCGAACCGCCAGGCCGATGGCGTGGTGGAAATCCTCGCGCTGGCCAATGACGATGCCGCTTCGCTGGCGTCGCCGCCGGCCGCCTCCGAAATGGCCCAGCCCCGTCCCCAGTTGCAGACCCAGTTCGCCACGCCGCAGCGTGCGGCCGCCCCGGCCCAGCGCCCGGCCGCGCCACGTCCTGCCGCACCGCGCCAGGCTGCCTCCGAGCCAGTGGACATGGCCCGCATGCAGCAGATGATGGCCAGCGCGCTGGCGCACGTCAAGGAAAACGCCGCCGCCGAAATGAGCGGCATGATGAATGAAATCCGCGCCATGCGCGGCATGATGGAAACCCAGCTGGCGGAAATCTCGTGGGGTTCGACGCAGCAGCGCGAGCCGCAAAAAGCCGTCGTGCTGCGCGAAATGCTGGCCGCCGGCTTCTCGGCCAGCCTGGCGCGCTACCTGATCGACAAGCTGCCTGCCGGCCTCGACGGCGCGCAAAGCATGCGCTGGATCAAGACGGTCCTGAGCCGCAACCTCAATACTGTGGCTAACGAAGACGCCATGCTGGAGCAGGGCGGCGTATTCGCCCTGGTGGGCCCGACCGGCGTCGGCAAGACCACCAGCACGGCCAAGCTGGCGGCGCGCTGCGTGATGCGCCATGGCCCCGAAAAACTGGCCCTGATCACCACGGACGCCTATCGTATCGGCGCGCACGAACAGCTGCGCATCTACGGCAAGATCCTCGGCGTGATGGTGCATTCGGTGAAGGACGAGGCGGACTTGCGCATCGCCCTGAAAGAATTGAAAAACAAGCACACGGTGCTGATCGATACGGTGGGCGTGAGCCAGCGCGACCAGATGGTGACGGAGCAGGTAGCCATGCTGTCGGGCGCCGGCGCCGACGTGAAGCGCCTGCTGTGCCTGAACTCGACGGCGACGCAGGAAACGCTGAACGAAGTGGTGCGCGCCTACCAGGGCAGCGGCCTGGCCGGCTGCATCATGACCAAGCTCGATGAAGCGGCCTCGATCGGCAATGTGCTCGACGTGGTGATCCGCCAGAAGCTGAACCTGTTTTATGTGTCGAACGGCCAGCGCGTGCCGGAAGACCTGTACCTGGCCGACCGCGGCTACCTGATCGACCGCGCCTTCAAGCTCAAGCGCGATGCGGCGGCGACGCAGTTTTCCGATGCCGAACTGCCGCTGCTGATGGCGCAGGCGGCCGCCCGCAACAATGAAGCGCGCGGGGTGCACCTTGGCTAATTTCGATTTCGACCAGGCCGAAGGCTTGCGCCGCATGCTGGCCGGCCCGCAGCCGCGCGTCATGACGTTCCTCTCGGCCACGCCGCAGGACGACAAGGGCGCCATGCTGGTCAACCTGGGCGCGTCGCTCGTCTATGGCGGCAATGACGTGCTGCTGCTCGACGCCAGCGGCGGCAGCGATGGCGTGGCATCGCGCCTGGGACTGGCGCACGGCGCCAGCCTGCGCGACGTGGCGCGCCAGCAGTGCGGCTTGAACCAGGTCATCCACCAGGTGCCGCAAGGCTTCGGCGTGGCCAGCCTGGGCGCGCGCAACCATTTGATGGACAGCATGGATTATGCGGGCGCGGATGAACTGCGCCGCCTGGGCAAGACTTTCGAGGTGCTGGCGCGCCAGAGCGGCATCGTGCTGGTCGACGGCGTCGTGGCCGACGAGGGCGATTGCTTCCCCGTGCCGCTGATGGCTTCGTCGGATATCGTGGTGCAAGTGTCGACCAGTGCCACCTCGATCAAGGCGGCCTACTGCCTGATCAAGCGCCTGAGCCAGGAGCTGGGGCGCCGTCCGTTCGGCATTCTCGTCACCGGCGCTTCCGAATCCGAGGCAAAAGTGGTGTACGATAATATGGCGCAGGCGGCAAGCCGTTACCTGGCCGTGAAGCTGACCTCGATGGGGTCGGTGCCTGCCGATGAGTATCTGCACCGCGCGGCGCGTCTGGGCCGCAGCGTGGTCGATGCGTTTCCGCTGGCGGGCGCCTCGGTGGCGTTTCGCGGTCTGGCCGAGCGGCTGGCCCGTTCGGCGGCGCCGGTGCTCGGCGGTACCTTGTACCAGACGGGGAGCCCGCACCAGTTCAGCGCCTGATTCCATCATCCGCACACGATAGCAGTTAAAACAATAAGCAGCCTATGTACACGGTCAAAGGGAAATCGAACAAGGACTATTTGCTGACGGAGCATATTCCGCTGGTGAAGCGTCTGGCGCACCATATGAAGGCGAAATTGCCGCCTTCGGTCGAGGTCGATGACCTGATCCAGGCCGGCATGATCGGCCTGCTCGATGCCATTACCCGCTATGAAGAGACGCATGGCGCGCAGTTCGAGACGTATGCCGTGCTGCGCATCCGCGGCGCCATGCTCGACGAATTGCGCACCAGCGACTGGCTGCCGCGCAGCATGCGCCAGAACATGCGCAAGATCGAAGAGGCGATGAGCATCCTGCAGCAGCGCCTGGGCCACCCGCCGACGGAGTCGGAAGTGGCGAAACTGCTGAAAATGTCGCTGGCCGACTACCAGGAAATGCTGGGCGACGGCGGCGGCCACCAACTGGTGTACTACGAAGACTTTCATGATCCGGACGGCAATGACAGCTTCCTCGACCGCCACTGCGTGGACGAGGGCAGCGACCCCTTGCGTTCCCTGCTTGACACCGATTTCCGGCAATCCGTGATCGATGCCATCGACGCGCTGCCGCCACGCGAGAAAATACTCATGGGCCTGTATTACGAAGAAGAGCTGAACCTGAAGGAGATCGGCGCGGTGATGGGCGTATCGGAATCGCGCGTCTCGCAGCTGCATACCCAGGCCGTCGCGCGCCTGCGCGCAACCTTGAGGGAGCTGGCGTGGACTGGTCCAGCGTAATCGGGCTGGCGCTGGCGCTGGCGGGCCTGCTGGTCGGCCAGGCACTGGAAGGCGGCAAGATGGCCTCCCTGCTGCAGCCGGCCGCCTTCGCCATCGTCATCGTCGGCACCTTCGGCGCCGTGCTGCTGCAGACGCGCCTGCGCACCTTCGTGCGCGGCCTGGAAATGCTGCGCTGGGTGTTCTTGCCGCCGTCCGACACGCGCGCCGCGCTGGCGCGCGACATCGGCCAATGGAGCCTGACGGCGCGCCGCGACGGCCCGCTGGCGCTCGAACGCCTGATGGAAAACACGGCCGACCGCTTCAATGCCAAGGGCTTGCGCATGATCGTCGACGGCATCGCGCCAGACAAGCTGCGCCAGCTGCTCGACGTGGAAATCTCCGCCTACGAAATGGCCGAGCGCCAGGCCGTCAAGGTGTGGGAATCGGCGGCCGGTTATTCACCCACCATCGGCATCCTGGGCGCCGTGCTGGGCTTGATCCACGTCATGGAAAACCTCACCGACCCGAGCAAGCTGGGCAGCGGCATCGCCGTGGCCTTCGTCTCGACGATTTATGGCGTGGGCCTGGCCAACCTGCTGTTCCTGCCGGTGGCCAATAAACTCAAGGCCATCGTCTCGCGCCGCGTGCTGCAGTACGAAATCACGGCCGCCGTGCTGTACGACATCGCCACGGGCGACCATACGCGCATCATCGAAGAGCGCGTCGCCAGCCTGCTTCACGAGCACTGAGCGAGCACTGACCATGATGCGGCGCGCGCGCAGGAAGTATGACGAGGAACCGGACAACCAGGACCGCTGGCTGATCTCGTACGCCGACTTCATCACCCTGCTGTTCGCCTTTTTCGTCGTCATGTATGCGATTTCGCAAGTCAACGAAGGAAAATACCGCGTCTTCCAGAATGCCATCGGCCAGGCCTTCAGCCTGGAAAAGGGCGCGCCGCCCATCATCATGGAAGCGCCGCAAGCCATTCCGCTGCCGAACCCCGCCCTGAAACGCCGCACGGAAGCCATCCGACGCGAGCGCGAACACATGACGCGCCTGGCGCAGGACCTCACATCCACCCTGGCGCCGCTGGTGAAGGAAGGCAAGGTCCGCGTGACGCAGACGAGCCGCGGCGTGAGCGTGGAAATCAACGCCAGCGTGCTGTTCGACCCGGGCGCGGCGGGCCTGACGGCGGAATCGGACCAGGCCTTGCGCGCCGTCGCCGTGCTGCTCAAGGATGACACGCACGACGTGCAGGTGGAAGGGCATACGGACGTCCAGCCGATCAGCAATTCGACCTTTGCCTCGAACTGGGAACTGTCGGCCGCGCGCGCCAGCGCCGTGGTGCGTTTGTTCATCGCCAGCGGCGTCAAGGCCACGCGCCTGACGGCCGTCGGCCACGCCGACAACATCCCCGTGGCGCCCAACGAAACCCCGGAAGGGCGTGCGCGCAACCGCCGCGTGGCCGTGACGATCTTGTCGGGCATCCCGGAAACGGTGACGGAAGTGCCGACGCCGCCCATAGCACCTGCTCCGGCTCCCGCCAACTGAACCCCGGCGCTTGGTACAATCGCGGCCTTCTCCCTTTTTATCTCTTCATCATGAAAAGCAGTTCCCTGGGCGGTCTCGTGTATTCCACTGAAACGGGCCGCATGTGCCCCGCCTGCCGCCAGCCGCTGGCGCAGTGCGCCTGCCAGGCGCAAGCCAAGGCGGCACCAATCGGCGACGGCGTGGTGCGCGTGTCGCGCCAGACCAAGGGCCGCGGCGGCAAAAGCGTCACTGTGGTGAAAGGCTTGCCGCTGGACGCCATCGCGCTGGCCCTGCTGGGCAAGCAGCTGCGCACGCAGTGCGGCTCGGGCGGCACGGTCAAGGATGGCGTGATCGAAGTGCAGGGCGACCACGTCGAGACGGTGATGGCCGCGCTGGCCAAGCTGGGCCACCAGCCGAAAAAGGCCGGCGGCTGAGCGTGCGCAGGCGTGCGGCCCGCTGCCGCAGGCCTGTGGTAACGTGCGCTTCCGTCCACGCGCATCCTCACCATGAACGTCAAATTCACCAGTATCGCCATCGCCGCTGCCATCGCGGCAGTGCTGGCGCTCGTGTACTGGCCCGCACCCGGCGGCGGGGCGCCGGAATCTTCCACCGCTGCCGCCAGCGCGCCGGCGGGACGCAGCCTGGAATCGTATTTGACTATCGATGCCGCCGTCCCTGCGGCTGAAGCGCCCGTTGTCGTTTCCTTGGCGCAACGGCTCGAACGCCTGGCTGCCAGCGGCAGGGCGCAAGACGCGTATGCTGCCTTCAACCTGATCGACGACTGCATCGTCTTCCAGCGCGAAAACCGCTTGCCGGGGCTGGAATTCGAGCTGGGACGCGAGATGACGGCGGAAGAAAAAGCCGCCCAGCAGCAGCTGTGCGGGGGGCTGACGCAGCGCCAGCGCGACGATCGCCTGGCTTACCTGGCCAGCGCCGCGCAAGGCGGCGTGCCCGGTGCGGCCACCCTGTTCCTGTCGGAAGGGCCGTTCGGCGACCGCAGCGCCCTGCGCAACCGTCCCGACGATCCGCTGGTGCAGGCGTGGAAGCGGCAAGCCATCGCCCAGCTGACGGCGCAGGCGGACGAGGCTGAACTCTCCAGCGTGGCTACCCTGATGATGGCGTATCTGCGCGACGGCGAGGTGGTGCAGAAGGATGCGCCGCAAGCGTACGGCTATCTGCTGGCCCTGCGCCTCGTGTATGACGATATCCTGGCGCCCGGCGTCACCAATCCGTATCAGGATGAATACTGGCACTGGCTGCAGGCGGAACTGACGCCGGAGCAGCAAGCCGCCGCCGCGGCGAAGGGGCAGGCCATCGCGGCAAAATTCCGCCAGCACACGGGGCGTCCCGCGCACGGCTGAACGGGCAAAGAAGGGGGGCTAGCCGATGACGACGCGGCGGCTGGCCGTGTTTGTCGTCGCCTGGCCGCTGGGGCCGTAGAAATTGCCGCTCTGGGCCGGGGGGCGCATGGCGTTCAGGGCGCCTTGCGTATGAACCATGTGCTTGTTGACGAGCAGGCTGTTCAGGCGGTTTTGTTCCTTGGCTTCGCGCGTCGTCTCGAGCAGGGCTTTCCACAGGGGCGCCGCTTCGGCTTCATTGGCGCCGGTCAGCCAGTCTTCCATGCCCGCTTCGGCGGCCGTGAAGCCGGCTGCCGCCAGCGCCTGGTGGCGTTGCGCCGCCAGCTGGCTCAGTTGTCCGACGAGTGCCGTCTTGCGTACGGTGAGCTCCGTGATTGCATCGATGTCAGCCGCAACCAGATGCCGCTGTTCTTCTTTCATCAATGCCAGCAATGTGGTCATGAGCTGTTGCTCGTCGCGCAGGCTGGAAAACGGAGTCACTGATTGCATGAGGGAACCTATCTATTTCGTGAGTGCAGCAAGTCCTTGACTGTGTCGAGGAGCCCGTCCGCCACTTTTTCAGAGTTGACCTGGAACTGGCCGTCGGCGATCGCCAGCTTGATGCGTTCGACTTTTTTCGTGTCGAACACGGCGCCGCTGCCGGCAGTTGCACTGGCCGCTAATGCCTGTCCTTGCGGCGACAGGCGTACATTGTCCGACGTCGTCGGTGTTGCCTGGGCTTTCTCGGCATTCCGGGCGCCGGAAGTGCTCGCGGGCGCCACCGGCAGGCCGGGATTGCTTTTAATGGTGTTGTCGGTAATTTTCACAGCGTGATCCTCGTCTGGTCGAAGTCAAAAAACTCCGGGATATGACTTCTTATCGGCATCTTATCCAGGAACTTTAGTGCGCCAGACTACAATATCGCTATCCATCCGTGTTTAGAACGCCACCTCCACCAGCCCGCCAGCCCGCGCCACGCCGCTGATCTGCTGGCCGCTCTGCGTGCGTACCTGCACCGTCTGGCCATCGCCGGCGCTGCCGATGGCGCGTCCTTCTGATGCCACTTGGAAACCGTTGCCACTGGAAACGACGCGTACCAGCTGGCCCTGCATCACCACTGGCTTGCGGCGCAGGGTATCGAGGCGCATCGGCGTGCCTGGCGGCAAGGAAATATTCGTGCTGGCGCCCACCACCTGGGCCATGTCGGTGGCGATGCCTGCCGGCAATGCGGCCAGGTCGCCCTGCATCGTCACCAGCTGGCTGGCGTCGATGGCTTGCCCTTGCGCCAGCGGCACGGCGCTGGCCACGTAGTCGCCCACGACGGCCACGTTCGCTTGCAGATAGATGGTCCAGCTGGACGGGGCCGTGCAGCGCACGCCCACGGTGGTCTTGCCCCAGGCGCGGGCGCCCGGCGCCATGAACGCTTGCGGCGCGGGGCAGGCGGCCAGGTTCAGGCGCGGATCGACGGCGCCGACGGTGATCGTCACCTTGCCCGGCAATCCATTGCTTTGCACTTGCAGGAATTGTTCCACGCTGTTGCGCAGCGCTTCCGGCGTTTGCCGGCCGGCGTTCTGCGCCTGCGCCAACGGCGTCAGGGCGGCAAGAGCGAAGAGGAAAGCGAGCGGTGTTTTCATGGTGATAGGCCTCTGGAATAGTGCCATGATAGTGCGCGCGGCCCCGTTCGAAGCGCCGATTAAGGGGTAAAAGTATGGTCTGATCCGGCGATGGCCTTGCGGGCGGGCGCCGTACTATGTTTCCTGTCATCACTATACCGCCATCCTTCCGCCATCTCGGGCGCCAGTGGCAGATCTTTCCGGAGCCTGACATGATAGGGAAACTCGACGATTACATGCGCTTCAACGAGACGGCGCTGAGCCTGCGCTCGACGCGCCAGGAATTGCTCGCCTCGAATATCGCCAATGCCGACACGCCCAACTACAAGGCGCGCGACGTCGATTTCGCCGCCGCCCTGAAGGGGGCGATGGCGCGCAAGGATGGCGTGCCGCCGGCCCTGAAGGGCACGGCGCCGCAGCATATGCCCGGCAAGGGCGTGGCCGCCGCCGTGGGCGGCAGCACGGGCGGCAAGGTCGAGACCCTGGCCGACGGCACGCCGCTGCTGTACCGCGCGCCGGCCCAGGGTGCCGTCGATGGCAATACGGTCGACATGGACCTGGAACGCAACGCCTTTGCCGACAATGCCATCCGCTACGAGGCGGCCGTCACGTTCCTTAACTCGCAGATCAAGGGCATGCTGACGGCCATCCAGGGAGGACAATAATCATGTCGCTATTTAATATCTTCAATGTTTCCGGTTCGGCCATGAGCGCCCAGGCGCAGCGCCTGAACACGGTGGCCAGCAACCTGGCCAATGCCGACAGCGCCACCAGCGCCACGGGCGAAGCCTACCGCGCCAAGCAGGTGGTGTTCGAAGCCGTGCCCATGGCCAACGGCGCCACGGCCGTCAAGGTGCAGAAGGTGATCGAGGACCCGTCGCCGATGAAGCTGGTGTACGACCCGAAGAACCCGCTGGCCGACGAGAAGGGCTACGTCACCATGCCCAACGTGAATACGGTCGACGAGATGGTCAACATGCTGTCCGCTTCGCGCTCGTACCAGACCAACGTGGAAACCATGAACGCGGCCAAGTCGCTGCTCCTGAAAACCCTTACCCTCGGCCAGTAAGGCTGACTGATCATTATGGCAACCATCGATACCACGACCTCCGTCACCACCGACCTGATGGCGACGATGAATCCGAAGAAGACGACGGCCGCGGCAGGCAGTGTCGAAGCGGAAACGAACAAATTCCTCACCCTGCTGGTCACCCAGCTGAAAAATCAGGATCCGATGAATCCGCTGGACAATGCGCAATTGACCAGCCAGCTGGCCCAGCTGTCCACGGTGACGGGCGTCAACAAGCTCAATACCACCGTGGAAAGCTTGAAAGCCAGCTACCAGCAAGCCGAATCCATGCAGGCGGCCAATATCATCGGCCACGGCGTGTTGACGGCAGGCAAGGATATCAACCTGAGCAAGAGCGCCGCGCTGCTGGGCGTGGACCTTGCCACGGCCGCCGACAAGGTCAAGGTCATCATCTACAAGGATGGCAAGGAAGTCCATTCCATCGACCTGGGCGCGCAGCCTGCCGGTACCTTGCCGCTGGGCTGGAACGGCTCCACCGCCGACCTCGACAAGGACGGCAAGCCGGTCGTGCTGGCCGACGGCGCGTATACCTTCGCGGTGGAAGCCACGCGCGGCGGCACCAAGCTCAAGGATGCAACGGCGCTGATGTTCGGTTCGGTCGCCAGCGTGTCGACGGGCGCGAAGGGCGTGAAATTGAATGTCCCGGGCGTGGGCAGCATCACCATGGCCGACGTGAAACAGATTCTGTAAGCCGCTTCCCCTTAGCGTGACCCTCACCCCCTAATTTCTACCAGGAGAACACAATGTCTTTCCAACAAGGCCTGAGCGGCTTGAATGGCGCCGCCAAATCGCTGGACGTCATCGGTAACAACATCGCCAACTCGTCCACCGTCGGTTTCAAGCAGTCGCAGGCCCAGTTCGCTGACATTTATGCCAACTCGCTGTATGGCGTGGGCGGCAACCAGGCGGGGATCGGCGTGTCGGTCTCGCAAATCGCCCAGCAATTTAACCAGGGCAACCTGGAATCGTCGTCGAATCCCCTCGACATCGCCATCAATGGCGGCGGCTTCTTCCGTACCAGCGTCAACGGCGCCGTCCAGTACTCGCGCAATGGCCAGTTCCAGGTCGACAAGAGCGGTTTCATCGTCAACGCCCAGCTGGCGCAGCTGACCGGCTATGCGGCCGACGCCAACGGCAAGATCGTCGCCGGCGCCGTCGTGCCCCTGCAGATCGACCAGTCGGACATGAAACCCCAGGCAACGACCAAGGTCGACACGCAAGTCAACCTCAATTCGAATACGGCCATGCCGACCACGGTGCCGTTCAAGCTCACGGATGACACCACGTACAGCAAGCAATTCCCCGTCGAAGTCTTCGATTCGCTGGGCAATTCCCACATCATGTCGAATTTCTACGTCAAGACGGGCACCAACACCTGGGACGTATACTCGGCCGTTGACGGCACGGAAGTGACCAGCATGAAGGTCGCGGCCGCCCTGCAGACGGACCCTGCCTCGCTGGCCGCGCGCGCCGCCTACCAGGCCGCCGCCACGGCCGTGCCGCTGGTGCCGGCCAATGTGACGACGGCCGCCGTCGCCTATGGCAATGCGGTCGGCGCCGCCGTGTCGGCCGCCGCCGCCGCCGCGGGCGCCACGCCGGCGCAACTGGCCGCCATCGCCGCCACCTACGGCAGTGCCGTGCCGAATGGCATCAACTCGAGCCGCACGCCCGACCAGATCGACGCCGCCATCCGCGCCGTGACCACGGTGCCCGCCGTCAAGACCGGTTCGCTGGTCTTCAATACGGTCGGCAGCCTGGACCGGGCCGCCATGCTGGCCCTGACGCCGCCGCAAACCTTGCCCGTCACTGTCAACCTGCCGATCTTCCCGGCCACGGGTGCCAATCCGACCCTGTCGGTCCAGGTCGATTTCAGCAAATCGACCCAGCTGGGCACCGCCACGGCGGAAAAGAAAACGGAAGCGGACGGCTACAAGGCGGGCCAGCTGAGCCAGTTCATCGTGGGCGACGACGGCGTCATCCAGGGCCAGTACAACAATGGCAAAACGCGCGCCCTGGGGCAGGTGGTGTTGAGCAACTTTACCAACCCGAACGGCCTGGAGCCGCTGGGTAACAACGCCTGGGTGGAAAGCTCGGCCTCGGGCAAGCCCATCACGGGCGAGCCGAAGACGGGTACCCTGGGCAACTTGCGCGCCTCGGCCGTGGAAGTGTCGAACGTCGACCTGACGGCGGAACTGGTCAACATGATCACGGCCCAGCGCGCCTACCAGGCGAATGCGCAGACCATCAAGACGCAGGATTCTGTTTTACAGACTCTGGTGAACTTGCGTTAACGGATTGAACCCCTAACGGCGAAAGGCTGGGGTCGGACCCTCAGGGTCCGACCCCGGTTTCTACCTTGGGTTTCAGGCAACAGGAGAAATAAAACATGGACCGTCTCATCTACACCGCCGGCTCGGGCGCCAAGCATATCCTGGACAAGCAGGCGACCACGGCGAACAACCTGGCGAACGCCACCAGCACGGGTTTCCGTGCCCAGCTCGACTCGTTCCGCGCCGTGCCCGTGGTGGCCGATGGCATGATGCCGACGCGCACCTTCGTCGTCGATTCGACGGTCGGTTCCGATTTCACGCAAGGCCCGATGCAGCACACGGGCCGCGCGCTCGACGTGGCCGTGGAAAACGGCGGCTGGATCGCGGTGCAGTCGGCCGACGGTTCCGAAGCCTACACGCGCAACGGCGCCCTGAAGCTCAATGAAAACGGCATGCTGCAGACGCAGTCGGGCCTGATGGTGCAGGGCGATACGGGTCCCATGGCGATTCCGCCCGGCGTGACGGTGGCCATCGCCAGCGACGGCACGGTGGGCACGATTTCCACCGACGTGCCGCCGGGCCCGTCGACAGTGCTGGGACGCATCAAGCTGGTCAACCCGCCCGAGCAGCAACTGGTGCGCGGTGACGACGGCCTGTTCCGCCTGAAGGATGGCACGGTGGCGCAGGCCGACCAGGCCGTCAAGCTGACTACCGGTGCGCTGGAAGGCAGCAATGTCAGCCCCGTCGACTCCATGGTCAGCATGATCGCCCTGGCGCGCCAGTTCGAAACGCAAATGAGCCTGTTGAAGAATGCCGAGAATAACGCGGCGAAAGCCACCCAGATCCTCGCTTTGAATTGATAGGGGTCAACGCATAATGGTCACATAGAAATAGTCTACAGGGCTGACCAGCGCTGTTATTGGAGAAAAATCATGATTCGTTCACTTTGGATAGCCAAGACCGGCCTGGAAGCGCAGCAGACGCAGATGGACGTGATCGCCAATAACCTGGCCAACGTCAGCACCACGGGCTTCAAGAAGTCGCGCGCCGTGTTTGAAGACTTGCTGTATCAAAATGTGCGCCAGCCGGGCGCGCAATCGTCGCAGCAAACCCAGCTGCCATCGGGCTTGCAGATCGGCACGGGCGTGCGCACCGTGGCTACCGAACGCATCCATACCCAGGGCAATCCCCAGGCATCGGGCAATTCGCGCGACGTGATGGTCAACGGCACGGGCTTTTTCCAGGTGCTGATGCCGGACGGCGCCACCGCCTACACGCGCGACGGCTCGTTCCAGACGGACGCCAACGGCCAGCTGGTCACCTCGGAAGGCTTCGTCATCCAGCCTGCCATCACCGTGCCGACGAATGCGCTGAGCCTGACCGTGGCGCGCGACGGCACCGTCTCCGTCACCTTGCCCGACACTGTTGCGCCATCGCAAATCGGCTCGCTGCAGCTGACCACTTTCGTCAACCCGGCCGGCCTGGAATCGAAGGGCGAAAACCTGTACATGGAAACGGGCGCTTCCGGCGTGGCGCAGACCAACAGCCCGGGCACCAACGGCGCCGGCGTGCTGATGCAGGGTTATATCGAGACCTCGAACGTCAACGTGGCCGAGGAAATGGTCAACATGATCCAGACGCAGCGCGCCTACGAGATCAACAGCAAGGCCATCACCACATCCGATCAAATGCTGCAGAAATTGTCGCAACTTTAATTTTCATAGTCGTCATGCCATCCGCCGCCGGATGGCAGCGGAGGTTCGCCATGCAATACCCCATCATCGCCCTGTTGTCCGCAGTCCTGCTGTCCGGCTGCGCCATCACGCCCACGTCCATCGTGCAATACCCGACCTCCACGCGCGCGCCGATGCCCGAACCGGTGGTCGTCAACAACGGTTCCATCTACCAGCCGTCGACCTACCGGCCCGCCTTCGAAGACCGCCGCGCGCGCCACGTGGGCGACACCATGACGATCGCCATCACCGAGCGCACGAATGCCGTCAAGGCGGGCGCCAGTTCCGGCAATAAGTCGGGCAGCGTGGGCTTCAGCACGCCGGGCATGCTGCAGGGCCGCCTGGGCGGCACCGTGGCGGCGAATGGCGCGACGAAATTTGCCGATGGCGACAACCAGTCCGCCAGCAACACGTTTAGCGGCACGATCGGCGTGACGGTGATCGAGGTATTGCCAAACGGAAATCTCATCGTCGCCGGCGAGAAACAGATCGCCATGAACAAGGGCACGGAATTCATCCGCTTCTCGGGCATGGTCAATCCGGACACCATCGGCGCCGGCAACGTCGTGCCATCGACCCAGGTGGCCGAAGCGCGCGTCGAATACCGCACCAACAGCCAGATCGACCGCGCCGAAATGGCCTCGATGGCCTCGCGCTTCTTCCTCAGCCTGCTGCCATTCTGATCATGGCCACCTTGACTTTCCCCCGCATTGCCGCCATCTGCGGCCTGGCCATTTCCCTGCTGGCGCCCGTGGCGCAGGCCGAGCGCATCAAGGATCTGGCCAGCATCGCCGGCGTGCGCCAGAATCAGCTGATGGGCTATGGCCTCGTCGTCGGCCTCGACGGCAGCGGCGACCAGACCACGCAGACGCCGTTTACCATTCAGAGCGTGGCGGCGATGCTGCAGCAGCAGGGTATCAACTTGCCGCAAGGCACCAGTTTGCAGCTGAAAAACGTGGCCGCCGTGATGGTGACGACGGCCTTGCCCGCGTTTGCCCAGCCGGGCCAGTTGCTCGACGTGACCGTGTCGTCGATGGGCAATGCGAAAAGCTTGCGCGGCGGCACTTTATTAATGACGCCGCTGAAGGGCGCCGATGGCCAGGTGTATGGCATGGCGCAGGGCAACGTGCTGGTGGGCGGCGTGGGCGCGCAGGCGGCCGGCAGCTCCGTCGTCATCAATCACCTGAGCGTGGGCCGCATCTCGGGCGGCGCCACCGTCGAGCGCACCGTGCCTTCGGCGCTGGGCGCCAACAACACCATTCGCCTGGAATTGAACGCCACCGATTTCGCCACCGCCAGCCGCGTGGTCGACGCCATCAACAGCCGCTACGGCGCCGGCACGGCCGCCGCGCTGGACGGCCGCGTAATCCAGGTGCAGTCGCCGAGCGGCAGCGACCAGCGCGTGTCCTTCCTGGGCCAGCTGGAAAGCATCGAAGTCAATCCGGCCCGCCTGGCGGCCAAGGTCATCATGAATGCGCGCACCGGTTCCGTCGTCATGAACCAGTCCGTGACCCTGGAAACGTGCGCCATTTCGCACGGCAACCTGTCCGTCACCATCAATGTCGAGCCGCAGGTGAGCCAGCCGGCGCCGCTGTCGGGCGGACGCACGGTGGTCACGCAGACGGCGCAGATTGATATCAAGAAGGAACCGGGCAAGGTCATGCTGGTCAAGGGCGGCGCTTCGCTGTCCGACGTGGTCAAGGCATTGAACGCCATCGGCGCCTCGCCGCAAGACTTGCTGGCCATCTTGCAGGCGATGAAGGCGGCCGGTTCGCTGCGCGCCGAACTCGAAATTATCTGATGGACACGCCATGATCAGCCAAACCGACCTCAGCAATACCGCCGCCTATGACGTCAAGGGCATGGATGGCTTACGCCAGTCCGCCAAGGCGAAGGACCCCGCCGCCCTGAAAGAGGCGGCCACGCAATTCGAAGCCATGTTCATCAACATGATGATGAAAAGCATGCGCGAAGCCACGCCGCAGGACGGCATCATGGATAGCCAGCAAAGCAAGATGTACACCTCGATGCTGGACCAGCAGACGAGCCAGAACCTGGCCAAGCGGGGCACGGGCCTGGCGGACGTGCTGATCCGCCAGCTGTCGTCGTCGAACCAGGCGCTGGCCGCCGACGGCGCCGAAGCGCCGTCGCCCCGGTCTTCCAGCATGGCGCAGGCGCTGGCCGCGTTCCGCCAGCAGCAGGGCGCCCTCACGGAAGGCGCGGGCAGCGCCGCCGGCGCCGGCAAGACCCTCAGCGACAAGGCCAACGCCACGCAGGCGCCGCATGTGCGCGCCTTCCAGGAAAAGCTGGGCGTGCATGCGGAAGAGGCCAGCCGCGCCACCGGCATCCCGGCCAAATTCATGCTGGGCCAGGCGGCGCTGGAAACGGGCTGGGGCAAGCGCGAAATCATCAGCCGCGACGGCAGCAGCAGCCACAACCTGTTCGGCATCAAGGCCAGCGCCGACTGGAAGGGCAAGGTCACGGAAGCCGTCACGACGGAATATGTGAATGGCAAGGCGCAGCGCAAGGTGGAGAAATTCCGCGCCTACGACAGCTACGCGGACAGCTTCAAGGATTATGCACAGTTGATTACCAACAACAAACGCTATGAAAAAGTGCTGGCCAGCGCGGGCGACGCCAGCACCTTTGCCCAGGGCTTGCAAAAGGCCGGCTATGCGACGGACCCGAATTACGCTGCCAAACTGACAAAAATCATCAAGCATTCGCTGGTCGGCTAATCCCCCGCCTGACCCTGAGGCAGCGCGGGCGCTTCAAGTTTTGTCCGCGGATGCCGTTAATACTCATGACAGTAACCAATAAGACACCATGACTTCGAATCTACTCAGCATCGGTAAGAGCGGTTTGCTTGCAGCGCAGGTGGGCCTGTCGACGACCGGGCATAACATCACCAATGCCAACGTGGACGGTTACAACCGCCAGGTGGTGCTGCAGCAGACGGCGCAGTTCAACAATGCCGGCTATGGCTTCGTTGGCAATGGTACTGAGGTATCGCAAGTCAAGCGCCAGTACGACGGTTTCATGGCGGCCCAGGTGAATGCCGCGCAGTCGGCCACCAGTTCGCTCGACGCGTATTACACGCAGATCACGCAGATCGACAATATGCTGGCCGATCCCACGGCCGGGCTGTCGCCGGCGATGGCCGATTTCTTCAAGGGCGTGCAGGATTTCAGCTCGAACCCCTCGTCCGTCTCGTCGCGCCAGGCATTGCTGTCGAGCGCCAATTCGCTGACGGCGCGCTTCCAGGGCCTCAGCGCGCGCCTGACGGAAATCGGCGAAGGCGTCAATTCGCAGATCACCTCGAACGTGAAGGTGATCAACTCCTACGCTAAGCAGATCGCGGACCTGAATACCTCGATTACCAACCTGACCGTGAATGAAAGCAATCAGCCCAACGATTTGCTGGACCAGCGCGACCAGTTGATCACGGAGCTGAACAAATACGTCAAGGCAACGGTTCAGCCTGGCGCAGGCAACTCGATTACCGTGTCGATCGGCTCGGGCCAGCCGCTGGTGGTGGGCGACAAGAACTTCGAGCTGGCCGTCACGCCGTCGCCGACGGACCCGCACCGCCTGGACGTGGGCTATGTGACGGGCACCAGCGTCACCAAGCTGTCGGAAAGTTCCTTGAGCGGCGGCGCGCTGGGCGGCTTGCTGGAATTCCGCAGCGGCAGCCTGGACCGCATCCAGAATTCGCTGGGCAAGGTGGCCATCGCGCTCGCGTCCAGCTTCAATGAACAGCACAAGCTGGGCCAGGACTTGAATGGCGACCTGGGGGGCGACTTCTTCAAGCTGCCCGATCCCGTCATTGGCGCCGACTACCGCAACAACGCGACCAGCACGACCGCGCTGTCGGCCAAGGTCAGCGATCCGACCAAGCTGACGGCCAGCGATTATGCCGTGAAGTACGACGGCACGAACTATGTGGTGACGCGCCAGAGCGACGGCGCGAAAACGACCATCAACCCGTATCCGCAAACGGTGCCGCAAACCATCGACGGCGTGGATTTCTCGATCTCGGGCACGGCTGCCGAAGGCGACAACTTCATGGTCAGGCCGACGGCCCACGGCGCTGCCGACCTGGCCGTGGCGATTACCGACCGCAACAAGCTGGCTGCCGGCGCGCCGATCACCACGGCCGCGCCCGTCAGCAACACGGGCAGCGGCAAGCTCGGTGCCGGTAGCGTGGACAAAGCCTATTTAACGCCGGGCAACGCCTTGACGGGGCCAGTCACCTTGACCTATGACAAGGCGACCACCTCTTTGACGGGCTTCCCCGCGGGCCAGGCCGTGACGGTGAAAGGCTTGAACGGCGCGACCACCACGTATCCGGCCGGCACGGCGAACATCCCCTACACGGAAGGCGACAGCTTCAGCTTTGGCGGCATCAACGTCAACATGACGGGGGTGCCGGCGCAGGGCGATAAATTCACCATCGCGCCGAACACGGGCGGCGTGGGCGACAACCGCAATGCTTCCTTGCTGGCGGGCTTGCAGACGAAAAACATTCTCGACGGCGGCAAGGCCACGTTCCAGGGTTCGTACGCGGAAACCGTCAGCTATGTCGGCAACAAGACGCGCGAAGTGCAGGTCAGCGGCCTGGCCAGTCTGGCCTTGCTGCAGCAGACCAGCACGCAGCAGCAGGCCGTTTCCGGCGTCAACCTCGATGAAGAGGCGGCCAACCTGCTGCGCTACCAGCAAGCCTACCAGGCTTGCGGCAAGGTCATGCAGATCGCCAGCACCCTGTTCGACGTGGTCATCGGCCTCGGACGTTAATAATTCAAGCGGCGGCACCTGGCGTCCGCCGCCATCAGGAAGGGCAGCATCATGCGCATCAGTACCAAAATGATCTATGACGCGGGCAGCACGCAGCTGAACAATCTGCAGGGCGCGTTGAACCGTACCCAGATGCAACTGTCGGCGAACCGCCGCAACCTGACGCCGGCCGACGACCCGATCGCCTCGGCGCGCGCGCTGGAAGTGACGCAGTCGCAATCGATCAATACGCAATTCGTGACGAACCGCTCGAACGCCAAGAATTTCCTGTCGCAGGAAGAGCTGGCGCTGGCCAGCACCACCTCGCTGATCGCCGACGTGCAGGACCTGGTGCTGAAGGCGGGCAATCCGGCCTTGAAGGATATCGACCGCCAGAGCCTGGCGACGGAACTGAAGGGGCGTCTGACCGACCTGATGGGCATCGCCAACACATCCGACAACGCGGGCGGCTATCTGTTCGGCGGCTACAAGTCGACGACGCAGCCGTTCAGCCAGACGCCGGGCGGCGCCACCTACGTGGGCGACCAGGGCCAGCGCGAGCTGCAAGTGGGTTCGGCCCGCTACCTGGCCACCAGCGACTCGGGCGCGACCGTGTTCGAGAACAATTTGACGGGCAACGGCAAGTTCACCACGGCCGCCGATCCGGGCAACTTCACGCGCGGCGGCGCCGGCATTATTTCCGGCGGCACCGTCACCGATCCCACCAAGTTGACGGGGCATAAGTACTCGATCGACTTCCAGGTGACGGGCACGGGCACGGATGCCAAAACGACCTATACCGTGACGGACGTGACCCTGGGTCAGACCATCCCGAATCCCGCCGTGCCGGTGGCCTATAAATCGGGCGATGCCATCAACTTTGACGGTCAGCAAGTCAATGTGGCGGGCAAGCCGGCCGACCTGGACAAGTTTACCCTGGAGCCTAGCGGCAAGGAATCGATCTTTACCACGATTACCAACCTGATCGGCGCGCTGGGCCAGCCGGCCTCGGGCGACGCAGGGCAGGCGCGCCTGACGGCCAGCCTGAACACGGCGCACGATATTCTCGACACGGCCTACGACAATGTGCTGTCCGTGCGCGCGGAAGTCGGTTCGCGCCTGAAGGAACTCGACACGCTCGACAGCGCCGGCGACGACCTCGACCTGCAATATGCGAGCACCCTGTCGGGCTTGCAGGACCTGGACATGGTGAAGGCGATTTCCCAGTTCAGCCAGCAGCAGATCACCCTGCAGGCGGCGCAGAAATCCTTTACCTCGATCTCGGGCCTGTCGCTGTTCAATTACATCAGCTAGGCGGTCCGCATCGCGGGCTGACCGGCAAGCCGGGGCAGGGAGGATATCTCCCTGCCCCGGCTTTTTTGCGTCCGCAAGATGGCCATCTTGACAAGATATGCAGGCAAACTGTGCAGTCTACCTGTATATCTGTTATAGTAGGGGCCGTTGATCCACCACACGGCTACCATGACCACCCCGCAAGAAGACCACGAACAAGTTCTGCAACTGGCCGGTGAATTGCGCATCCTGGTCGGCAAACTGCGCCGCCGCCTGCGCGAGGAAGCGCACCTGGGCGACGTCAGCATGTCGCAGGCATCCGTACTCAGCCGTCTTGAGCGCGACGGCCCGGCCACGGCCAGCAGCCTGGCGCGCGCCGAAGGCATGCGGCCCCAGTCGATGGCCGCCACCGTGCAAGCCTTGACGGCAGCGCGGATGGTGACGGGTTCGCCCGATCCGCTCGATGGCCGGCAAACGCTGTTGACCCTGACGGACAGCTGCCGCGCCTGGATCGCGGCCAGCCGCGCCGCGCGCGAAGACTGGCTGGCGCGCACCATCGAAACCCGGCTCACGCCGGCCGAAGTCACCGAGCTGGACAAAGCGGTGGCCTTACTCAAACGCTTGGCGGAGTGATCCGCTGAATTTTCCACCACGACCCCGGCAAGGAGCCCGCACGCCCAGATGAACAACACATTCCGTTCGTTACGCAATCCCAATTACCGTATCTGGGCCGGCGGCGCCCTCGTGTCGAATATCGGCACGTGGATGCAGCGCACGGCGCAGGATTGGCTGGTGCTGAGCGAATTGACGCAGCACAATGCCAGCGCCGTCGGCATCGTCATGGCCTTGCAATTCGGCCCGCAACTGCTGTTGCTGCCCCTGACGGGCATGGCGGCCGACTTGCTCGATCGCAGGAAATTGTTGTTGTGCACGCAGGCGGCCATGGGCTTGCTGGCGCTGGGACTCGGGATCTTGTGCATCAGCGGCCTGGTACAACTGTGGCATGTGTATGTGTTTGCTTTCCTGCTGGGCTGCGTGACGGCCTTCGATGCGCCCGTGCGCCAGACTTTCGTGGCCGACATCGTCGGCGAGGAAGATTTGACCAACGCCGTGGCCCTCAATTCCACCTCGTTCAATGCGGCGCGCATGCTGGGCCCTGCCGTGGCCGGATTACTCATCAGCAGCGTCGGCAGCGGCTGGGTCTTCATCATCAACGCCGTCAGTTTTGCCGCCGTGATCGGTTCGCTGTTGCTGCTGCGCGTGGAATTGCTGCGCCGCGCGCCGCGCGTCAAGGCCAGCCGGGCCAGCCTGGGCGAGGGTTTCCGCTATGTGCGCCAGCGGCCCGACCTGATGGCTATTTTGCTGATGCTGTTCCTGATCGGCACTTTCGGCCTGAACTTCCCGATTTTCCTGTCGACCATGTCGGTGACGGCCTTCCATGCGGGCGCCGGCCAGTATGGCGTGCTCAGCTCCATCATGGCGTGCGGCTCCGTGGCCGGTGCCCTGCTGGCGGCGGGGCGGGGCCAGCCGACGCTGGCCTTGCTGCTGGGAGCGGCGGCGCTGTTCGGCCTGGCCTGCGCGCTGGCCGCCGTGATGCCCAATTACTGGCTGTTCGGCATGATGCTGGTGGTCATCGGTATTGCTGCGCAAACCTTTACCACCAGCGTCAACAGCAGCGTGCAACTGTCGACGGCGCCCGCCATGCGGGGCCGGGTGATGGCCATCGTGCTGGCGATCTCGGCCGGCGGCACGCCGCTGGGCGCGCCCGTCGTGGGCTGGGTGGCCGACACCTTCGGCCCGCGCTGGGCGCTGGGCATCGCCGCGCTGTCGGGCCTGGCGGCGGCGCTGGTCGGCGTGCGCTACCTGGTCAAGCATCAGCAGCTGCGTTTGAATGCCGACCTGCTGCGCTGGCGCGTGGCGCCCGGCAGCGACCAGTCCTGACGCTGGCCCTCAGGGCGGCAGCAGGGCCGTGCGGGCGGCGGCCAGGATGGCCGCGCTCAAGCCGTCGAGCAGGCTGGAGGCGGCGCGTGCCGTGTGCCAGTGCAGCTGCACATCCAGGGGCGTATCCGGCAGCAGCTCGAGCAGCGCGCCCGTATCAAGATGGGGCTGGATCAGCGCCTGCGGGTGCAAGCCCCAGCCCATTCCAGCCAGGGCGGCCGTGACGAAGGCATGCGAAGAAGGCAGGGCATGGCGCGGCAGCTCCACGTGCCGGTGGCACAGGCGCCGCACCCAACGCGATTGCAGCTCGTCCTTGGCATTGAAGACGAGGCTGGGCGCCAAGGCCAGGCTGGCGGCACCGACGCCCTGGGCAAAATACCGCTGCAGGAAGGCGGGACTGGCGGCCGCCAGGTAGCGCATGGCGCCCAGCGGGCGGCTGTTGCAGCCCGATGCGGGCCGGGCCGTGGCGCTGACGGCGGCCAGCACGGCGCCGCTGCGCAGCCATTCGGCCGTGTGGTCCTGGTCGTCCACGGCCACTTGCAGCAGCACCGGGTGGGCGGCCGCAAAGGCGGCGATGGCGGGCGCCAGCCAGGTGGCCAGGCTGTCCGCATTCACGGCGACGGGCACGCTGGCGCGCGGCACGCCCAGTGCTGTCTGCGCCAGCGCCGGCAAGGCGCCCTGCAAATCCTGTTCCAGCAGCTGCACCTGGTCCACGTGCCGGCACAGGCGCCGGCCCGTGTCCGTGGCGCGGCAGGGCTGGTCGCGTATCACCAGCGCGCAGCCGACGCGCTCTTCCAGCAGGCGGATGCGCTGCGAAATGGCCGATGGCGTCACGTGCAAGGCGCGCGCCGCGCGCTCGAAACTGCCTTCGCGGATCACTGCGGCCAGGGCGCTGAGCGATGCATAGTCGAGCATGGATGAAGTTTTCCTTAATTGGCAACAGAAAAGGTAGTTTGCCTTCATTTTATCGGGCAGGCAAGATGCGTGCATGACACTCTCGATCGCCGCTACCCCACCCACTTTTTCCATCTTTCTCCAGGGCTTGACCCTGGGCCTGGGACTCATCGTCGCCATCGGCTCGCAAAATGCCTTTGTCTTGCGGCAAGGCTTGCGCCGCGAACATGTGGGCGCCATCGTGCTGTTTTGCGCCCTGGCCGATGCGGCGCTGATCGGCGCCGGGGTGCTGGGCATGGCCCATGCGCTGGGACAGCGCCCCTTGCTGGCCAGCGCGCTGGCGCTGGGCGGTGCCGTGTTCCTGGCCGTCTACGGTTGGCAAGCCCTGCGGCGCGCCCGCCGGCCGCAACAGTTGCGCGCCGCCGAGGGCGGGGGCGGACTGGGACTGGTTGCCGTGCTGGCCCAGGCGGCCGCGTTTACCTTGCTCAACCCGCATGTGTATCTGGATACGGTATTGCTGGTGGGAAGTATTGGCGCGCAGCAACCGGGCGCGTTGCGCGGCTGGTTTATTGCTGGCGCCAGCGCGGCCAGCCTGCTGTGGTTTGCTTGTCTGGGTTATGGCGCGCGCTGGCTGGCGCCATGGTTTGCGCGGCCCCGCGCCTGGCAAGTGCTCGATGGCTTGATCGGCGTCACCATGTTCGTGCTGTCCGCCTTGCTGCTGCGCCACGCGCTGGGCTGGCAGCCCTGATCAGGGCGCGGGCGGCAGCGGTTTGGCCGGTGACGCAGGGCGCAGGGGATTCGGCGGCGCGGGCGGCGGCGGCCGGTCGCGCGTGGCAAAGCCGCGCGGCAGCAGCCGCGCCGTTTCTATGCCGCGCAGGAACATGTTCTGGAACGGCGTGGCCAGGTAGGGCAAGACCATGCTGATCACCAGCAAGCCCACGCCCAGGGTGACGGGGAAGCCGATCCCGAAAATGTTCAGCTGCGGCGCAGCGCGCGTCAAGATGCCCAGCGCCACGTTGGTCAGCAGCAAGGCGGCGATGATGGGCAGCGAAATCTGCAGGCCGGAACGGAAGATTTCCCCGCCCCAGGCGGCCAGTTGCTGGAAACCGCCGCCGCTGATGGGACTCGATGAAATCGGCAGGCTGATGAAGCTTTCCGCCAGCGCCGCCAGCAAGACCAGATGGCCATTGACTGTGAGAAACATCAACGTGGCCAGCATGACGAGGAACTGGCTGATGGCGGACGACCTGCCCTTGGTTTGCGGGTCGAAGAACGAGGCGAAGCCCAGGCCCATGGTCAGGCTGCTGATCTCGCCGGCCATTTCGATGGCGGAAAACACGATGCGGATGGAAAAGCCCATGGCCAGGCCCACCAGCATCTCTTGCGTGAGGATCAGCAAGCCGGGCAAGGACATCGGGTTGACGGCAGGCAATGCCGGCACGGTGGGGGCGATGATCATGGCCAGCAGCGCGCCCAGGGTCACCTTGACGGTGGCCGGCACGGACGCGTTGCCGAACAGGGGGGCGGCCGCGATCAGGCCGAGGATGCGGCTAAGCGGCCACAGCAGTGCTGCGATCCACGTGTTCAGTTCGATGCTCGACAGGGTCAGCATGGCGTATGCCGCGGCCCCATGCCTAGCCGACCAGGTTCGGAATGCCGGTAAATACCTGGCGCATATAGTCGAGCATGACAGACAGCATCCACGGGCCGGCCACGACGAGGGCGACGAAAATGCCGACCAGCTTGGGGATGAAGGACAGGGTCGCCTCGTTGATCTGCGTGGCCGCCTGGAAAATACTCACGATCAAGCCGATGATGAGGGCGACCAGCAGCATGGGCGCGGCCACCATCAGGGTGATTTCCATCGCATGGCGGCCCAGGGTCATGACGCTTTCGGGTGTCATTTATTTCCCCTAGTAAAAACTCTGTGACAGCGAGCCCAGCAGCAACTGCCAGCCATCGACGAGCACGAACAGCATCAGCTTGAACGGCAGCGAGATGGTCGCCGGCGACATCATCATCATACCCATCGACATCAGCACGCTGGCGACCACCATGTCGATGATCAGGAACGGGATGAAGATGGCAAAGCCGATCTGGAACGCCGTTTTCAGCTCGCTGGTGACGAAGGCGGGCACGAGGATGCGCAGCGGCACGTCTTCCGGGCCTTGCAGGGCCGGCGAGCGCGACATCTTGGCGAACAGGGCCAGGTCGGCCTGGCGCGTCTGCTTGAGCATGAAGGTTTTCAGGGGATCGACGCCCTTGTCCATCGCCTGCTGCATGGTGATCTTGTTTTCCTGATACGGTTGATACGCATCCGTATAGATCTTGTCGAACACGGGGCCCATGACGAACAGGGTCAAAAACAGGGCCAGGCCCACCAGCACCTGGTTCGGCGGCGCCGATTGCGTGCCGATGGCCTGGCGCAGCAGCGACAGCACGATGATGATGCGCGTAAAGCAGGTCATCATCAGCAAGGCCGCCGGCAGGAAGGTGAGCGACGTCATCAGGATGAGCGTCTGCACCGGCAACGAGTAATTCTGGCCGCCGCCCGGCGCCGGCGTGCTGCTGAAGGCGGGGATGCCCGGCTGGGCCAGTGCCCACAGCGGCAAGGCCAGGGCGGCTGCCGCCAGCAGCCAGGTCAGGGGAGTCTTGATATTGCTCAATACCTGCGCTTGCGTCCGCGTCACGTGCTTCATTGCCTGCTTATTTCCCATTGCGTTTTTCGATGGTCTGTTTCAGCCATTCGGAAAAATTGGCGGCCGCGGGGCCGTTTTGCGCCGTGGCCAGTTGCGGCAACTCGCCTTCCTGGCGCGGCATGGTGGCCAGCGCATTGATCCTGCCGGGCGAGGCGCCGACGACGATCCACTGGTCGGCCACTTCGACGAGGACGATGCGTTCGCGTCCGCCCAGGTTGAGCGAGCTGACGACGCGCATCTTGCTGTTGCCGCCCATCACTTTCGGGCCATAGCGCTTCATGAACCAGGCCAGGCCGATCAGCAGGGCCAGCACGAAGACGAGCGCCAGGATGGTTTGCAGCAGGCTGCCGGCCGAGCTTGTCGGCGCCATCGTCATCGGGGCGCCGGGCGGCATGGCGGGCAGGGCGGCGGCAGGCGCGGGGGCCGTCTCGGCAGCGGCGGGCACAGCCGCAGCTTTCTCAACAGCAACCTCGCCCGGCGCGCTGGCGCTGGCGGCGCTGGCCGCCGGCGCCGACGCGGCTGCCGGTTCCGCGTGGGCAATGCTGCATGCCGCCAGGAGCGGCAGCACGGTGGAAATCAACAGGCCAGGCTTCATTTATTGAGTTTTCGGATGCGTTCGGAAGGCGTGATGATGTCGGTCAGGCGGATGCCGAACTTGTCATTCACCACCACCACTTCGCCCTGGGCGATCAGGCAGCCGTTGACCAGCACGTCCATCGGTTCGCCGGCCAGGCCGTCGAGCTCGACCACGGAACCCTGTGCCAGCTGCAGCAGGTTCTTGATGGCGATCTTGGTGCGGCCCAGTTCGACCGTCAGCTGCACGGGGATATCGAGGATGAAATCGATATCGTTGTGCGTTTCCGACTTTGAAGCCTGCTTGGAAAAGTCCTTGAACACGGCGGCGCTGGCCGCGCTGGCCGTATTGGCGGCCTGGTTCTGCAGCGCTTCCGCTTCCGCCTTGGCCTGCTCGGCAATGGCCGCGCCCCAATCGTCTTCCGCGCTTTGGTCGTCTTGGTTGTCAGACATGTGTTTCTCCTGTTGTACAGATGCGGGCCGCAGCGCGACCCGGATATTTATTTAGTGATTACTCATGTTATCGGAATTGGCCAATAACTTTTCAACCTTCAGCGCATATTGTCCGTTCAACACGCCATACGTGCAATCCATCACGGGCACGCCGTCGACGGTGGCGGCGATCAGTTCGGGAATATTCAGCGGGATGATGTCGCCCACCTTCATGTTCAGAATCTCGTCGAACGACACGCGCGCCGTGCCCAGCGACGCCACCAGCTCGACTTCGGCGATCTGGATCTGCTGCGTCATCAGGCGGATCCAGCGCTTGTCCACTTCCAGCGCTTCGCCCTGCAGGCTCGAGGTCAGCGAGTCGCGGATCGGCTCGATCATCGAATACGGCATGCAGAAGTGGATTTGCCCGGAAACGGAGCCCAGTTCCACCGTAAACGTGGACGCCACCACCACTTCGTTCGGCGTGGCGATGTTGGCGAACTGCGTGTTCATTTCTGAACGGATATATTCGAACTCGACGGGGAAGACCGGCTCCCACGACTTGGTATAGGCTTCGAAGACGATGTCGAGGATGCGCAGGATGATGCGCTGCTCCGTCTGCGTAAAGTCGCGGCCCTCGACGCGCGTATGAAAACGTCCGTCGCCGCCGAACAGATTGTCGACCAACAAGAAGACGAGGCCCGGATCGAAGACCATCAGGGCCGTGCCGCGCAGCGGCTTCATGTGCACCAGGTTCAGATTGGTGGGCACCACCAGGTTACGGATGAACTCGCTGTATTTCGACACGCGCACGGAGCCCACCGACACTTCCGCGCTGCGGCGCAGGAAGTTGAACAGGCCCACGCGCAGCAGGCGGGCGAAACGCTCGTTGATAATTTCCAACGTTGGCATCCGGCCGCGCACGATGCGCTCCTGGGTTGCCAGGTTGTAGGTACGAACTCCCGTGACATCTTCCGGCGCCTGCGCGTCGTCCTGGTCTCCGTTGACGCCCTTCAGAAGGGCATCGACTTCTTCCTGGGAGAGGAAATTATCGGCCATGGCTGCTTATTGAATGATGAATGCGGTAAATAATACGTCCGTCACGTCCTGCTCCGGCCCTTTGTCCTCGAACGGCTGGTTCACCTGATTGATGATTTCGGCCGCCAGTTGCTGCTTGCCTTCCACGGTATTGAGTTCGGATGCTTTCTTGCCCGACAGCAGCAGCAACAAGCGGCTGCGCACTTTCGGCATGTTGACCTTGATCAAGTCCATTTCTTCCGGGCTGCTGGCCTGCAAGGTAAACGCGATTTGCAGGTATTGCTCGCCATTTTCCGGCTGCAAGTTGACGGTGAAGGCATCGATGGGCACGAAAACGGGCGGACCTGCCTTGGAAGCGGCATGTTTCTTCTTGCTGGGCGCCGCTTCTTCCTTATCGGCCTTGCCATGCAGGAAATACCAGGCGGCACCGCCACCGACGCCGCCAGCCACCAGCACCGAGGCCAGCACGATGATCAGAAGCTTCTTTTTCGAGGCGCCGGCCGGGGCCAGGCCTGCATCTGCTTTCGGATCTGCTTTCATTTTTGGATTTGCTTTCAATGGTACTCGAGTGCATGGAAGTGGATCACGACGCCATTATGTCATTATCGGCAAATTCTGCGCAGAAGGATGCAGTGAAAAGAGGGCGGAAGCGCCCTCAACTCGCTGTTTTTAGACGAAAAGTTACGCCTTGGGGCGCGCCAGCGGCTGGCGGACGACGAATTGTCCTCAGGCAAAGGTATCCACGGCACTCAGGCTGGGCCGGCCGCGTGTGCCCGCCGCTGGCGCGATGGCGATTTCGCCACCCGCTACGCCGCCGCCCTGGCCATTGCCGCGGCGCTCGCCAGAGGCGGCACGCTCGCCCTGGTTTTGCTGTTCCGGCGTGCCGGCCGAGACGGTGGCGCTGCCGAAGGCGATGCCCGCTTCACTCATCATTTCGCGCAGGCGCGGCATGGCCGCTTCCAGCGCCTGGCGTACTTCGGGCTGGGCCGACATGAAGGCGGCATCGGCCTGGTCATTGGTGACGGTCAGGACCACTTGCACCGGGCCCAGGTCGGGCGGATTCAGGGTCAGGGTGGCGCTCTGGTCGCCACCGGCCGCCATCCACACGACTTTCTGCCCCAGCTGCTGGTCCCAGGCCGGCGTGCCGACCCGGCCCGTCAGCTTGTCGGCCGGCACGGCCACGGCGGCGGCAGCCTGCTGCAGCGCGCCCGGCTGCAACTGGGCCGCCAGGCGGCTCAGGTCGGCAGGAGTTTCCTTGAGAATCGGTTCGGCCACGGCGGCGCCGGCCTTGGCGGTGGCGGCCAACTGGGCATCGATGGCCAGTTTTCCCGCCTCGGCCTTGCCGCTTGGCAAGCTGGCGCCTGGCTGGCTGCTGCCGGCAACTGCCTTGCCCTGGGCCTGGCCCAGGCTGGCGGCAAAGTCGCCGCTGTCCGCTGGCGTGGCGGCGGCAGCCTTGCCGCTGCCCTGGCCGGCTGCCAGCAATGGCCCCGTGGCCAGGCCCTTGGCATCGACCTTGATGCCGGCGCGCGCGGGCTGTTCCGGCACGGCCTTGGCTGCCGGCGGCTGGATGGCCAGCTGGATGCTGCCTACCAGGGCCAGCATGTCGGCGGCCGGATCGGCTGGCGGCGCGGTTTCGGCGGGCACGCTGGCCTCAGCCGCGGTGCTGGAAGCATCGCCATTGGCTGGCTTGGCCGCCTCGGCAACCGGGGCGGGCGGCTGCTCGCTGCCGGCCGCCGGTTCGGTGCCCGCTTGCGCCGGCTTCGCTTCGCTGGCGGGCGCCTGGGGCGCGGGGGGCGGCGTGGCGGCAGGGCTGGCTGGGCGGGCCGCCGGTGCGGGTGCTTGCGCTTGCTCCATGGCGCGGCTGGCCTGCCGCTGTTCGATCTGGCGGTTCAGGGTGCGCTGGAAGTCGCCCGCCGTGCCGCCGGTGGACGGCTGGCTGCGGTTGGCGGCGCCCGGCGTGGCGTTCGGCGAGACGATCTGGGAAATCGGGGTTGGCTGGGTTTGCATGATGCTGCCTCAGTGTTGCTTAGCGTTTGTAATAGGCTTGTCGCGCCGCGTGCTCATCCATTGCTTTCTGGTCGCGCTTGTTTTCCAGCTTCAGCGCCTGTTCCTGCGCCCGGTTGTTCAGGGTGGTGTACGACATGCGCTTGCGTTCGGCCAGCTGCCAACGCATCTTTTCATTCTCGCTGCGCGCTTGCGCATGCTCGACCACTTGCTGCTGGCCCAGGATGGCGCTGTCGAGCTTGACCATGAAGGCCTGGAAGTTGCGGTAGGCCATGGGCGTGATGCCGCTGCTCATGCTCGTCTCGAAGCGCTTGGCATAGTCGTCGCGGTAGCCGGACAGCATGTCGAGCTTCTGGCGGCAATCGTCGAGCGCTTTCAGGGCCGCGCCCAGGCGCTTGGCGCAATCATCCGTTTCGCGCTGGGCGAGGTCGATCAGGGTTGCAAGTTGGGAAGGAGAAGCCATGGCTGATTATATTCCCGCTGTGCAAGCCCTAATCAGTCAAATAGAGCGGTAAGTTGCCCCAAGCTCTCGTCCATGCTGACCCGCTCCGTGATTTGCTGCTGCAAAAACGCTTCGATCTTATCGTGCAGGGCGATGGCCTGGTCCAGCACGGGGTCGGTGCCGGCGCTGTAGGCGCCCACGCTGATCAGGTCGCGGCTGCGCTCGTAGCGCGAATACAGCTGTTTCAGCTTGCGCGCCTGCTGCTGGTGTTCGTGCGTGGTGATCGAGTGGGCGGCGCGCGAAATCGATTGCTCGATGTCGATGGCGGGATAATGGCCCGCTTCGGCCAGGCGGCGGTTCAGCACGATATGCCCATCCAGGATGGCGCGCGCCGAGTCGGCGATCGGGTCTTGCTGGTCGTCGCCCTCGGTCAGCACGGTGTAGAAGGCGGTGATCGAGCCGCCGCCTTCCTCGCCATTGCCGGCCCGCTCCACCAGCACGGGCAGCTTGGCGAAGACGGATGGCGGATAGCCCTTGGTGGCGGGCGGCTCGCCGATGGCCAGGGCGATTTCGCGCTGCGCCATGGCGTAGCGGGTCAGCGAATCCATGATCAAGAGCACGTTTTGCCCCTGGTCGCGGAAATGTTCGGCGATCGCCGTCGCATACGCGGCCCCTTGCAGGCGCATCAGCGGCGGCGTGTCGGCCGGCGCGGCCACGACGACGGAACGGGCCAGGCCTTCCGGCCCCAGGATTTGCTCGATGAATTCCTTGACTTCGCGGCCCCGTTCGCCGATCAGGCCGACGACGATCACGTCCGCCTCCGTGTAGCGGGCCATCATGCCCAGCAGCACGCTTTTACCGACGCCGGAACCGGCGAACAGGCCCATGCGCTGGCCACGGCCCACGGTCAGCATGGCATTGATCGAGCGCACGCCCACGTCGAGCGTATCGACGATGGGCGCGCGGCCAAGGGGGTTGGCGGGGCGCACGTTGATGGGCGCGCTGTCGGTCGTGTGCAGCGGGCCCAGCTGGTCGAGCGGCCGGCCCGCGCCGTCGAGCACGCGGCCCAGCAGTTGCGGCCCCACGGGCAGGTGGCGCGCGCGGTCGCTGGGGCGGCGGCGCGGGTGTGCCACGCTGCCGGGGCGGGGGATGGCCGGTTCGACGGAAAATACGCGCGTGCCGGGCACGATGCCCTCGACGTCGCTTTGCGGCATGAGGAACAGGCGGTCGCCTTCAAAACCCACGACTTCCGCCTCGACCCGGCCGCCATTCGGCAGCGGCACGGTGCAGGCGGCGCCGACGGCCAGGCGCAGGCCCACCGCTTCCATCACCAGGCCGGCCACGCGCGTGACCCGGCCCGAAATCTGCATCGGCTCCACAAAGCCGACCACGGCCGTACAGTCGCTCAGGTAGGCGCGCCAGCGCGCCGCATGGGCGGTGGGGCCTTTGACGGGCTCGCTCACGGCGCCAGCCAGTCCAGGTCCTTGCCCAGCGCATGCGTCAGGCGCTGCCAGCGTGTGGACGCCTGCGCATCGATCTGGTTGCTGGCCGTGTCGATCTTGCAACCGCCGCGTTCCACGGACGGGTCTTCGATGACGCGCCAGCCACCCTTGTCGAGTTCATCGCCGATGCCGTCGCGTACCACTTGCGCGTCTTCGGGGTTGAGCATCAGCAAGGCAGGTTGTTGCAGTACGGGCAAGTATTCGATGGCTTCGCGCACCATCGGCAGCATCAGTTCGGGGCGCACGGGCAAGGCCGTCTTAAGCATGCCCTTGGCCAGTTGCAGGGCCAGCTCCATGACGTCGTTGGCGATCAGCTCGTCGGCCTGCTGCACGGCCGTGCCGAAGTCGACGGCGATGGTTTGCAGGTGCGCCAGTTCCACGGCGGAGGCAGCCTTGCCTTCCGCATACGATTGCGCATGGCCATCGGCATGCCCGGCCGCGTGGCCTTCCGCATAGCCGGCCGCGCGGCCCTCGTCGAAGGCCGTGGCGCGCGCTTCCTCGCGGATGGCGTCGAGTTCTTCCTGTGTCGGGTATTCGAGCGGCGGGGCCAGCTCCTCCTCGTGCAGCTCGGCAAACGGGTCGATTTCCGGTTCGGGATCCGGTTCGAGCAGCTTGCGCGCCGCCACCACGCTGGGGCGCTCGTCGCCAAACGAGGTCATTTCCCAGCGCTGGTAGGCGGTTTGCTGCTCTTTGGGAATCAGATTAGACAAACGAATCCTCGCCTTTTCCGCCTAATACGATCTGCCCTTCGTCCGCCAGGCGGCGCACGATCTGCAGGATCTGCTTCTGCTGCGATTCCACTTCCGACAGGCGCACGGGGCCTTTCGATTCCAGGTCCTCGCGCATCATCTCGCCGGCGCGCTGCGACATGTTCTTGAAGATCTTGTCGCGCAGCTCCTGCGAAGCGCCTTTCAGGGCGATGATCAGCATTTCCGACTGCACTTCGCGCAGCAGCAGCTGGATGCCGCGGTCGTCGATATCGATGACGTTGTCGAACACGAACATTTCGTCCATGATCTTTTGCGCCATGTCATTGTCGTAGTTCTTGATATTGTCCATGACGGAGCCTTCTTGCTCGCCGCTCATGAAGTTCAGGATCTCGGCCGCCGCGCGCACGCCGCCCAGCGACGATTTCTTGATGTTTTCGTTACCGGACAGCAGTTTCGTCAACACATCGTTGAGTTCGCGCAAGGCGGCCGGCTGCACGCCGTCCAGGGTGGCGATGCGCAGCACCACGTCGTTGCGCAGGCGGTCCGTGAAATGGCCGAGGATTTCGCACGCCTGGTCGCGTTCCAGGTGGACCAGGATGGTGGCGATGATCTGCGGGTGTTCGTTGCGGATCAGCTCGGACACGGATTGCGAATCCATCCATTTCAGCGATTCGATGCCGGACGCGTCCTTGCCGCCCAGGATGCGCGACAGCAGCACGGACGCCTTGTCGTCGCCCAGCGCCTTGGTCAGCACCTGGCGGATGTATTCGTCCGAATCGAGGCCGACGGTGGAATTGAGTTCCGTCTGCGCGCGGAAGTCGTCGAGCACCTCGACCACCTGTTCGTGCGCGATGCCCTTCATGGTGGCCATGGCGGCGCCCAGTTTCAGCACTTCGCGCGGGCCGAGGAATTTCATGACCTCGGCCGCTTCGCTCTCGCCCAGTGCCAGCATCAGGATCGATGCTTTTTGCAGTCCCGTTGTCTCAGTCATTATTGCCTATCCATGCTTTGATTACGTTGGCCACCACGCGCGGGTCTTCCTGCGCCAGTTTCCTGGCCATGGCCAGGTTTTCGCGGTAGCCGCGGGCCGTGTCTTCTTCCAGTTCTTCCAGCTCGGCTTCGCTGAGCAGGACTTCGTTTTCTTCGTCCGTCTTCGGCAGTTCCGGCTCGATCACGGGCGGCGGCGCGCCGAAATCGTCGATCTTGCGCATCACGGGGCGCAGCATCGGGCGCACGATCTTGATGAAGATATACAGCAGGATCAGGGCCGTGATGAGGAATTTCGCCAGTTCCTTGGCCAGCGGCAAGTTGGCCGGGTCGCGCCACCACTCCAGCTTGCCTTCCGGCGCGCGGTCGATGCCGTCGAACGGCGAGTTGGCCACGCTGAAGCTGTCGCCGCGCTCCTTGTTGTAGCCCATCGCTTCCTTGACCAGGTTATTGATCTGCACCATTTCGGCAGGCGAAATCGGCGTGACCGTGACCTTGCCATCCTTGCCGATGCTGCGGCGGTAGTTGACGACGACGGCCACCGACAGGCGGCGCAGGCCGCCCATGGATTTCTGCTCGTAGCGCACGGTCTTGTCGACTTCATAATTCGTCGTCGATTCCTTTTGCGTGGGCGCCGTCGGCGCGCCGGCCGGAGCGCCCGGTGCCTCGGCCGTCAGCGGCGCCGTGGCCACGCCAGGCGGCTGGTTCGACAGCGCGCCCGGCACGCCGGACGGGTTGGCATTGCCGGCGCCCGTCGATTCGCTCGTCTGCTGGCTGCGGATGGTGGACGCTTCCGGCGGCGAGTTCGGCTTGTAGGTTTCGGCCGCCTGCTCGCTTTGCGAAAAATCAACATCGGCCGTCGCTTCGGCGCGCACATTGCCTTCGCCGACGATGGGCAGCAAGATCGATTCGACCTGCTTGATCACGCTTTGCTGCAATTGCTGCACGTACTTCAGCTGGTTCGGGTCCAGGCTCTTGATGCCGTTGGCGCGGTCCTTGTCCTTTTCCTGGTTCGACAGCAAGGTGCCGGCCTGGTCGACCACGGTGACATTGATCGGCAGCAACTCCGGCACGCTGGACGCCACCAGGTGCACGATGGCGCTGACCTGCAATTGGTCGAGGCCGCGGCCCGGATGCAGGTTCAGCAGCACGGAAGCCGTGGGTTTTTGCTGGTCGCGCACGAAGACGGACGGTTTGGGCAGGGCCAGGTGGACGCGCGCCGTGTCGACGGCGGACACCGATTCGATCGATTTCGCCAGTTCGCCTTCCAGTGCGCGCTGGAAATTGACCTGTTCCAGGAATTGCGACACGCCCAGCTTCTGGTTTTCCATCAGCTCGAAGCCCACGTTGCCGCCTTTCGGCAAGCCTTGCGCGGCCAGCTTCAGGCGGGCGTCGTGGACTTGCTCGGTCGGCACGAGAATGGCGCCGCCGCCTTCGGAAAACTTGTGCTTGATGCCCAGCTGGTCCAGCGACGCGGTGATGGCGCCGCCGTCGCGGTCCGTGTAGTTGGAGAACAGGACCTTGTATTCGGGCGGCTGGTTCCACATGTAGAGGGCCACGCCGATGGCGACCAGTGCCGCCACGCCCAGGCCGCGCAGGAAATTCTTGCCCATCGGCGTCTTGGCGAAGGCTTGCACGGATTCCACGGGCGAGCGGGCAGGCGCCGGTTCCGGCGGTATGCGGTTCACATCGATTTCTTCGGCTACAGCCATGATTGCCTTCCAGGGCGCGTGTTATTTACGGGTATTGGGTGGTGCGTGGGGGCCGCTTCCTCAGGAGGAGGGGGCGATATGCAGAATTATCCGCCACTGTCACGCGCTTCAATCGTCCAAATAGAAGGCGCTTTTGCCGCCTGCTCGGCCGAGCGGCTGGCGTTGGCGCTGGTATTGTGGAACCCTGGCAACATGTGACGGAAGTTATTGTACCCGTCGTTGCCTTGCAAGCCAGGGTTTTGTTCTCTGGGTGCAACAGGCAAGGAACAGTTATGCAGCAGACCAGAATCGGGAGGCAAAGTGAAAACAGGCGGTATCGATAGCAGCAGGATCGAGGCGATGATCGCGCAACTGAAGTCGGCGGCCACGCGGCCGGAGGCGAAAATACCGGCGATCCAGACCGAAATGCCGGCAGCGAAGGTGAATTTTGCCGATGCCTTCAAGAGCGCGCTCGATTCCGTGAGCGGCGCGCAAAAGGCCTCGTCGGCGCTGGGCCAGCGCTTTACCATGGGTGACGAAAAGGTCAGTCTGTCGGACGTGATGGTATCGATGCAAAAGTCGAGCATCGAATTCCAGGCGACGGTGCAGGTGCGCAACAAGCTCGTATCGGCGTATCACGAGATCATGAATATGCAGGTGTAACTTATGATAACCCCAAGCGCAAGGGCCGGGGTCGGACCTTAAGGACTCGGCGTCCCCGTCCGACCCCAGTCTTCGTTTTGGGTTATCTATGATCAGCCCAACCCTGCCATCCTGGCATTGCGCTCTCGTTCAAGGCGCGTGATATAGCGCTGCACGTGCGCCAGCATGCTGCGCGGCAGGTCGACGAACTGGCAGCCGAGGCGGCGGTTCAGCTTGTTGTTCAGCAAGGTCATGTCCAGCGAATTGCGAATTTGCAAAGTCGCGGTGACGATGCCGACGTCGGGCAAGTCGATGCGGCAGCCTGGGTAGTCCCTGCCGATGGTTTCGCCCAGCATCAGTTTATTGTCGAGGATGGCGATGCCGCCGCAGCTGATGTCGGCCAGCGGGAACAGGGTGTCGGCGCCGCCCAGCGAGGGCGGCAGGGGAATCGCCACGCGCACGGGATTGCTCACGGGCGTCGTCATGCGGTAGTACTCGCGCCGCTGCAAGCGGATCAATGTTTCTGGAATGGCAATTTTCAGGGCGGGCGTGCCGCCGTAGCTGCACTCTTCCACGAGGGCGCTGGCAAACAGGATGCGGATCTTGTCGAGCGAGGTTTCAAACGAAATGCCCGTGGCGGCCACCATGCGCCGGTTCTGGTCGGCGTTCACGGAACGGTCGAGGATGACGGTATTGCGGTCGGCATCGACATCCAGGATGGAAGTGACGCACACATCGGATTCACCGTGGATCAGCATGCGGATCAGCTGGTTCTTTTCGCTGATGCTGCGCAGCAAGGCGATGATTTCCCGCCGCGATTCCACTTCAAAATCATGCCAGTTTTCGAGGCCGGAATCCATAATATGTGCTTGCATTGATGCCTGTCTATGTATCGGTGAGGTTGACGCTGGTGTCGGGCGGCGGCGGGATCGGCCCGCCATTCGCAGATTCAATATGATATAACCAGGCCAGCAGTTCCGCAATCGCCCGATACAGGCCCGGCGGAATCTGGCGGTCCAGGTCGACATCCATCAGCAAGGCCACCAATTCCTTCGATTCATGCACGAAGACGCCGTGTTCGCGCGCCGTGCTGATGATCTGGTCCGCGATCAGGCCGCTGCCCTTGGCCACCACCTTGGGCGCCGGCGTGCCGCTCTGGTAGGCGAGCGCGACGGCCGTCTGCGGCACCTTGCGCCTGGTATCGTCAAGCATCATCGGCTTCCACCGGCACGGCAGCGTCCTGCTTGCCGGCGATCGTCAGCGACGCCAAGGGCCAGCCAGCCGCTTCCAGCGCCGCTTCCAGCCGTGCCGCATGCTGGCGCAGGGTGGCGGCGCTGCCTTCGCTGCCGGCCTGCATCTGGATGGCCACCCGGCCGCCCTGCAAGACCACGTGCGCGGCCAAGTCGCCCAGCAGGGGAAACTGGAAGCGCACATTGCTGCGCCAGGCCGTCGCTTCCTCGTCGCCGTCGCGCCCCTCGTGCTGCTGGCTTTCCGGCGCATCGCGGCTGATATCCCACTGCATCTTCTGGCCGGGCCAGGCTTCGCCCTGCCACTGCACGCGCGCCTGTTCGTGGGTGTGCAGCTGCAAATTGATCAGTTGTGCCGAGGCCAGGTCGGTGCCCGTCCTGAGCGTTTCTCCTGGCTGGGCCTTCTGCATTTGCGGCTCCAGCAGCAGCGACGCGAGCGGACGCTTGCCTTCAGCCCATTCGGCCACATGCGATTCATAGAACAGGCCGCTGCTGCCGACGGCGTCGCGCAGGTTCTGGGCTACCTGGGCGGGATTGGCGCCCGGCGTGGCCATCAGCGGCGTCTTGCCGACCAGGGCCAGGGGCGCACCGGGCACGCTTTCCGCCTGGCTCAGCACAGTGCTGATGGCGCGCGCGGTGGTGCTCAGCTCGGGCGCGGGCGTGTCGCCTGCCAGGGCGGGCAGCAGATTGGCGGGTGTCAGGGGTGCGCGGCTGAGCAGGGTGGCGGCCGTGCTGCTGGCGCGCGTGCCGGCCTGGGCGGCGCCGGCCTGGGGGCCGCGCAGGTCGGCAGCCTCGGGCTCGGCTTCCGCGTCCGCATACGTCAGCTGGGGGCTGGCGGCCTGGTCACGATTATTGCCGATTTGAAAAGAAGGGCGGGGATTGATGCCGATCAAGGTCAGCGGGATTTCCGTGCCCGGCTGGGCGCCGGCGGGCAGTTGCATGCGTGCCGGCGTGCCGGCCACACGTACCAGATAGCTGCCATCGCCCATGCGGGCCAGTACCTGACCCTGCAGGGATTTGCCGATCAGTCCTTGCAGCGAGCGCTGGAACTCGGCCTGGCGCGGGTCGGCGACGGCATCGGCCGCCCGCGTAACCTTGACCGGGGTCAGGGGCGTCATGCCGATGGCATCCATCTTCGGCAACATGGCGCCCCCGCGCGCGCTTACGCGCCGTAGGCGTTGGCCAGGCGCCGCTCCGTGCCGGTGCTGTTGATCAGCTTGGACAATTGTGCCATCCACGGCATGGTCAGGTCGCGGATCTTGCGGTCGTCTTCCAGGATCTGCTTGATCAGGGCGACCTTGCGCTGGCGGCCGGAGGTCTCCAGCACGACTTTTGCTTCATTCGCCTTCAACGCTGCCACATGCGCGCTGATGCGCTGTTCCAGCACTTCCAGTGCGTCCCAATCGGCGTTGGTGGCGGCGGTCACCATCTGGCCCGTCAGGGTCTGCATGGCTTCGTAGGTGGTCAGGACTTCTTGATTCGTCATCATGGGTCAGGCGCTCGCAAGGCTGGGCATACGTTTCAGATCGGCGCCGGGGATGGCGGCGGGCGTGGAACCAATGGCGTTCCAGGTTTCGCGCAGGTCGGTGAGCAGGCGCTGTACTTCTTCCAGCAGGGTGACGTCGTTGTTCAGGTTGGCCGTCAGCAGGCGCGCGCTCATGTATTCATACAGGGCGTCGAGGCCTTCGGCGATCTGGCCGCCCGCTTCCTTGTTCAGGCTGGCGCGCAAGCCATTGTCGATGATCTGGATGGCTTTCGAGATGGACTTGCCTTTTTCTGGAATATTGCCCGATTTCATGTGCATCTGCGCGCTGAGCACGGCCACCAGGGCGCCGTCGTACAGCATCACGATCAGCTTGTGCGGCGAGGCCGAGCCTATGCCCGTTTCCAGGCCGACCTTGGCATAGGCGTTGACGCCGCGTTGTTGGGTTCCAAACATATATTCTCCTGATGATAGCGCTTAACGGTTGGCGGCGATGGCGGCCAGCTGCTGGGTCAAATAGGATTGCATGCCTTGCAATTTATTCAGGGATACATCCAGGCGCGAATACTGGGCGCGGTAGCGCGCTTCGATGTCGTTCAGTTTGTCACTGAACTTGTCGCGCTGCGTCGCGATGTTCTTGATCGTTTCGTTGAGACCCTTGGAACGGTTGGTGATCATGCCGTCCGTGCCGAGGAAGGAGGTGGCCAGGTTGTTGAGCTGATACGCATAGCCTTGCGAAAAGCTGACGGTGCCGCGCGCACCGGTGGTGCCGCCCGTGACTTCAATCTTCAGGCCCTCGGCCGGCGAACCGGCGGCGCCCGTCAGGGTCTGGCCCGAGCCGATCACCGGTTGTCCGCCCAGGGTGCCGGCCACGTCCGTGCCCTTGACGGGCGTGGCGGCGCCGAACAGGGCGGTCGGCGCCGTGCCCGTGCCGGTGCTGACGGCGATATTCGAGACGGAGCCATAGCGGGCCGATGCCAGCACCAGTTTGCCCGCTCCATCGATGGAGGCCGACACGGTGGCGCCGTTGTCGGCAAAGGACTTCACGCCGTTGATCGAGGACTGGATCATCGAGGCCATCTGCGCAGGGGTGTAGGTGCCGGCAGGAATGACGACCTGGGCCGTGTTCTTGGCAGCGCTGGGCTCGGTATCGTTGAGCGTGATGCTCCAGGTGGTATCGCTGGCAATTGTCGTGCTGGCCGGCAATACGGCGGCCGAGGTGAGCGCACCCTGGCTGGCCATCGTGGTGATCGTCAATTCATAGCTGCCGGGTTTGGTTGCGGCGGTCGAGCTGGTAAAGGCCACGTTGCTGTCGCTGGCCTTGCCGAGTGCCGAGAACAGGCCGGCGATGTCGGTGAAGTTCGCGCTGATAGCCTTGTCGAGCTTGCTTGAGTCCAGTGTCAGGCTGCCATCTTTCTGGAAGGAAATGCCAACCTGGCTCAAGGTGCTCAGGTTGCTGTTCAAGCCGGTAATGGGCGCACCGAGCTGCCTGCGCAGCTGGCTCTGGATCGATTGCGCGGTCGAGTCGCCCAGCAGCACGCCGCCCTTCTTGGTTTCCGGATCATAGGCCGTCATCTTGGCCATCGCCGTATTCAGGTCGTTATACGCCTTGACGAAGGCATTGATGCTGGTCTTGACGGTGGAGGTGTCTTTTTGCACCGACAAGCTGGTGCTGCCCACCTTGGCTATGCCCAGGGTCACGCCTTCGATGGCCGTATCGACGCTGTTCGACGCGCTGGTGATGGCGATGCCGTTGACGCTGAAGTTCGTGTTTTGCGCGGCGCTGTTCTGTTTCAGGTTCTGCGTGCCGCCCGCATCGTACGACAGCAAGTCGTTCAGGGCGCTGTCCGGCGGCAGGCCGTCGCTGCCGCTCAGCGAGATTTTCATGGCCGAATTGGCACCCGTTTTCGAGGAGCTCAAGACCAGGTGGTAGGGCTTGTCCGTGCCGTCCGAAACGATGCTGGCGGTGACGCCCAGGCCCGCGTTGTTGATGGCGTCGCGGATGCCTTGCAGGGTGTTGTTGGTGGCGTCGATTACCACCGTGCCCGTCGCCTGCGTGCCATCCTGGGTAAAGTTGGTGTTCATGTAGGCGCCACCGGAGCCTGCCGTCAGTCCGGCCGCGGCCGGATTGCTGCCGGCGATGGTGATGGGGCTGGCATTGCCCGAGGCCAGGTTGATGGTGCTGGTCAGCGTCACGTTCGAGCCGTCATTGACCGAGTTCGAGGCATGGCCGATGCCGCCCTTGACCGAGCCCGTCACCACTTCCTCGATATTCAGGTTGGAACCGTCGGCGCGCGTAAATTTCAGCGTGCCGTCGGCGGCCTTGCCGGTGACGGTGATGTTGGCCGCGGCCAGCGCGTTCGAGACGGCATTCGGGCCTTCGAGCGTCGTGTCGAGCGAGGCCCCCGTGATGCCGGCGCCCGCGGCGACGCCGTTCCCCTGGGTGACGATCTCGATGCCGCCCACCGACAGCGAATACGTGCCGTCCGCGCCCGTTTCGATATTGCCGAAGCCGCTGAACATGGTCGCGCTGCTTTCAGTCGGCTGGGCCGTGGCGGTCACGCCCGTGGTGCTGCTCTTGGCGTTGATGGCGTCGGCCAGGGCGCGCGCGCTCTTGGTGCTGGCGTCGGTGGGGATGGCGGTGCCATTGAGGATCAGGGAGCCGTTGCTGATGCCGCTCTGCGCCGTGGTGGCGCCAAGGGCGGCGCCCTTCAAGCCGAAGGTGCCGCCGGCGACCGAACCGAGCTGGAAGGAAATTGTCGTCTTGCTGCCCAGGCCGATGGTCGACAGCTTGTTGGCCATGCCGCCCGACATCAGGGTCTGCGACTGAGCCAGTTGCGTGACATTGATGTTGTAGTTGCCGGCCACGGCCTTGGCGCCGGCGCTGGCCGTCAGTACGAGGGGATCGGCGGGCGTGGCGCTGACGGCGCGGAAGTTGTTGGTGTTCGAGAGCGCCGACAGCGAACTCTGGAAGGTGCTGACGGCGCCGCTCAAGGTGCCCATGGCGCTCAGCTTGGCCTGGTAGGAAGCCGTTTTCTTGTCAAAAGTACCCAGCGGTGCCGCTTCGGCCGTCATCAGCTTGTCGATGAGGGCATTCACATCCAGGCCGCTGGCGCCGGCGCCGATGCCTATGGATGAAAGTGTAGGTGAGATGGCCACTGAATACTCCTAGGAAAACGCTAATATAAGCTGTTATCGGCAGAATCAATCAGGACTTGAGAGGGGGATTTACCGCGCTGTTTTCAGCGGGCGGAAAAAATCGGGGAAGAGACCGGAGAATGTTGCTTTTGCCGCAATAAAAAACGGGGCCGGATAGCCAGGCTATCGGGCCCCGTGGTCATGCCGATGCATACTGCCACGCTGCTGCATGTCCGTGGGCGAGGTCATCTTATGCGCTTTGACTGATCAGTGAACCTTTGGCCGAGTCAAAGGTCTTGGCCAATTCCAGCGCTTCCCGGGTGGGAATCTGGCGCAGCACTTCCTTGGTTTCCTGGTCGATGACCTTGACGACCGTACGCTGGCTGTCTTCGTCGATGGAAAATTCAATGCCTTGCGTTTTTATCTGCGACGACTGGTTCAGCTCCGATACCGCCTTGTTCAACTGCTCGCGGCTGGGTTCCTTGCTGGCTTGCTGTGGTGCAACCGTGTCGTTTTCCGTAGCCGTGCGTGGCGCTGCCGGGCGCGCCGCCGGCGTGTCCGTCGCGACGTAACTCTTGTCTATCCTGGCCGCGGAGGCGGCCGCTATCGTGTCGATAGTCATGGTGCTCTCCTAGTGAAAATTCCCCTGCCGAAAAAATCCGGCAGGGGAATCAGAGTCCTACGCTGTTGCCTGACTAATCGGAGATTAGCCGCGCAGCAGGCTCAGGACGCCGTTCGGCAGCGAGTTCGCTTGCGCCAGCATGGCCGTACCAGCTTGTTGCAGGATCTGGCCGCGGGTCATGTTGGCCGTTTCCGATGCAAAGTCGGTATCGACGATGCGGCTGCGCGATGCGGACAGGTTTTCCGTGGTCGATTGCAGGTTGGAAATTGCCGACGAGAAGCGCGACTGCAAAGCGCCGTACTGGGCGCGTTGGCTGTTGACCGTTGCCAGTGCTGCGTCGGCAATTTTAATTGCCAGCTGCGCATTGTCAAAGTTCGTCACGTCCAGGGTCGACACGGAGTTCAGGGTCGAACCTTGCGCCGTTGCCTGGCCGATCGCCAGACCGGTGGTGGTCGTTTCCGTCACGGAGAAGCTGTTTTGCGAGTCGAAGGTCACGCGGCCGTTGACCGTGGCGGCGTCGGCTGCGGTGATGATCGACTGCACCGCTGCTTGTACTTTGCCGTCAGCCTTGTAGCCATCGACATCGAACTTGACGTTGGCCGTCGTGCCTTGCGTCAGGCCGATATTCTCGCCCGATGCATTGGTCAGCTTCATGCCCTTGTTGACGCTGTCGTACTGGGCGGTCACGCCGGTCTTGGCCGTTTGGGCATTGATGGCGTTGATGCCTGCCGCATAGTCGGCTGCGGTCGAAGCCGTGCCGCTGACGGCGAACGACACGGTGACAGGCGCCGTGCTTGGGTTGTCCGACGTGATGGCAAACGAATACGATTCGGCGCCCAGGTTCAGGTTCACGTCCGTTTGTGCCGAGGCGGTCACGCCGGTTTTCGCCGTTTGGCTGTTGATGTCGGCGGCGACGGACTTGGCCGTGCTGCCTTTGACGCCGGCTGCTGCCGCCGTCGTGTCGACGGTGGCGGTGCCGATGGAGCCGGCAATCGTCAGCTTGCCGGCGGCTGCATTACCCAGTGCATCTTTTTTGACAGCCGATGCATCGTTGGCGATACGGTTGTTGCCGTAGGTATTGGTCAGGAAGTTCGCGCCGCTGGCGGAAATCAGCTGATTGGCATCGGCGCCGACCTGGAAGTTGGCCGTACCCATGGTGCCGTCCAGCAATGCCTGGCCGTTGAACGAGGTGGTTTGGGCGATACGGTTCAATTCCGAACCCAGCTGGCCTACCTCGGTTTGCAGCGCCTGGCGGTCGCTCGACGAGTTGGTCGAGTTCGACGATTGTACGGCCAGTTCGCGGATACGTTGCAGGATGTCGCCCGAGCTTGCCAACGCGCCTTCAGCCGTCTGAGCCAGCGAGACGCCGTCGTTGGCATTGCGGGTGGCTTGGGTCATGCCGCGGATTTGCGACGTCATGCGGTCGGAAATCGCCAGACCAGCAGCATCATCTTTGGCGCTGTTGATGCGGAAGCCGGAGGACAGGCGTTGCAGCGAGGTGCTCAGGGCCGACTGCGAGGTCGACAGGTTGCGTTGCGAATTCAGGGACGAGATGTTGGTATTAATTACTGCAGCCATGATAATTCTCCAAACAGGTACTACATTGCGCTATGTGCTAGTCACTTTGGCCTGCCCCGCTGTTCCGGGACAATCAAGCCGCTGTTGTTTAGGGTAACGGTTGCTCTGCGGGAAAATTTATGGCGAAAAGTGCTTTAAATTTTAATTTTTAGCCCTTCAGTTTGCCGCCAGCCGCGCGCTAGACGACAGGTTTTAAAGAAACTTGAGGGTAAAAATAGTTTTATTTTTATATCGCAGGGATACTGGCGAAGCGCGGGAACAGGAGAAAATGTTGTTGTTTTGAAATGAAAAATGCCGTCCGGCCGGGCGGCGGGACGGCATGGCATGCAGCGGGCCGGACTCAGTCGGCCACCACCACGCGATTCTTGCCCGTCTGCTTGGCCTGGTACATGGCGCGGTCGGCGCGCTTGACGAGTTCGGCCTGGTCTTCGTTGGGCAGGCGCAGGGCCACGCCGGCGGAAAAGGTGATCAAGACTTTTTCGTTGTCGTGCAGGAAGAAATGCCGGGTCAGCTCGCGCTGCAACCGCGTCATCGTCGACGAAGCCGCCTCGACCGTCGTTTCCGGCAGCAGGATGAGGAATTCCTCGCCGCCGAAGCGGGCGATGACGTCCATCGAGCGCAGGGTTTCCTTAACGATCTTGACCAGGTGTTTCAAGGCGGCATCGCCGGCCAGGTGGCCATAGGTGTCGTTCAGGCGCTTGAAGTCGTCCAGGTCCAGCATGGCGATGCACAGCGGCGTGCCGCGCCGGTCGGAGCGGGCCGTCTCGCGCTCGAACACGTCGTCCAGGCCACGGCGGTTCAGGCTGCCCGTCAGCTGGTCTTCCCGCACCAGTTCGCTCATATGCTGCAGCTTGGCCTCCAGCGTATGGATGCGCTGTTCCGCGTCCTGCACTTCCTGGCGCGCCAGCACCATCTTGTCGCGTGCGCGCAAGGCCTCGTTCTGCACCATGCGCGTTTCGCGCAAGACTTCGTCGAGAACGCTGTTCAATTCGCTGATATTTTCCGCCTGGCTGATCTTTTCCGAATAGCCGCCGATCTTTTCATGGAAGTCGCCCGTGCTGGCCGCCACTTGCCCCAGGCGGTCGATGAAGGTCATCATCATGTTTTTGACCGTCAGCTTGACGTCGGACAAACTATGTTTGAGCTGGCTTTGTTTGTAGATGACTTCCTTCAGGCTGCGCGTGGCGTCTTCCAGTGCGCGCTGGTCGAGCGGACCGGCGATCAGGTTTTGCACGGCATCGACCTGGCCGCGCAGCCAGCTGTCGTCGTCGAGCAACTGGCTGACGTTGTCGAGTAGTAACTTGAACAGGCGCAACAGCAATTCCTGCTGCTCGGCCGTGTCGCCGCTTTTCAGTTCGATCTGGTAGCACAGCTGCTTCAGGCGCAGGGCCGCTTCGTTCAGCGCCTCTTCCGTGTGCGCCTGCTTGATGGCCGCGCCCAAGGACTCCGCCTCTTCCACCAGTGCGGGCGTGCCCGTCAGCAAGGTGGCGACGGCAAAACCGAGGGTGCGGCTGAGCAATTCGCGCAGGGTGCGCGTCTGTTCGCCGTCCGGCAGGGGCGGCAATTCGATGCCGCCGCCTTTCTTGACCTGTTTCTCGGCCAGCTGCGCCAGGGTGCGCGCATAGCTGTCCCAGTCGCGCGCTTTCAGTGCCCGCTGGAAACGCTTGCCAAAGTCACCCAGTTCGCCCGCCGATTCGCTCATCTTGGCGGCGAATTGCGTCAGGACGTTTTCCGCGCCGCTCTCCGTGGGTGCGCTGGCGGCCAGCACGACGCCCGGGGCGGCAGGCGTATCGGCCGGTTCGCTGATGCCGGCGATTTCATTGTAGATGTCGCGGTAGGCGCTCGGCGTGGGGGCGATGCGGCGCGTGGCCAGGCGGCGAAACGCTTCGCGGGCGATATCGGCCGGGTTCATCGCCGCAGCGGCGGCGGTATTCGTGGTGCCAGCGGGAGCACCTGCTGGTGAAGATGGCAATTTACTGGACATGTAGGCACAGCCTTTTCAGATATTTCTCATTATCCTCATGATATGCGAGTTGGCAAAGAACTTATTGTGCGAGAAGCAAGGAGAAGTCCTGTCAATTCGCCCGATGCCAGCGTGCATGCCGCTTTGCCGTCAATCCACGAGCTGGTTGCGGATGGCGTAATGCGTCAGTTCGGCGCTGTTCTTGAGTTTCATCTTGACCAGCAGGCGGGCGCGGTACTCGCTGACGGTTTTCACGGACAATTTGAGCTCTTCGGCGATGGCGCCCACCGCCTTGCCCGAAGCAATCATGACCAGCGTCTGGTATTCGCGGTCCGACAGGGTGTCGTGCAAGGCCGTTTCGTGGTCTTCGCCCACCGTGTTGGCCAGTTCCTGCGCCAGCGAGGCGCTGATGTATTTCAAGCCTTGCGCCACCTGGCGGATGGCCGTGACCAGCTCGCGCGGCGCGCTCTGTTTCGTCAGATAGCCGGCCGCGCCCGCCTTGAGCGAACGGATGGCGTACTGGTCCTCGCGGTGCATGGAGAGCATCAGCACGGCCAGTTCCGGCTTTTCTTTCTTGATCTGCTTGAGCACTTCGATGCCGCTGCGGTCGGGCAGGGAGATGTCGAGCAGCAACACCTGGCATTTCGAGCCGCGGAACAGTTTGATGGCGTCGTGGCCATTTTCGGCTTCGCCGGCGACGATGATGTCGCGCGTATCGGCGAGGATTTGCTTCAAGCCCTCGCGCACGATCGCGTGATCGTCGGCGATGAATACCCGGATGGTGGCTTTTTCTTTCATGACTGCGTTGTTTCCTATCTGAATCCCTGCACCGGCGGCTTCCCTGTGGACTTAGGGCATGCCGCTTTGCGCTGGTGCGCTGGCTGCAGCCGCTATTATCGCCTCTCGCGGCGTGGTCAGCCGGATTTTTATGCTCAGGATGGTGCCGCCGCCCGGCCCGTCCATCAGGCTCAGGGTGCCGCCCAGCGCGCTGGCCCGTTCGGCCATGCCGCGGATGCCGAACGACTGCGGCTTGGCGCGGTCGGACAGGCGCATGCCGACGCCATTGTCGGCGATGGTCAGGCTGATATGCTGGCGCTGCCGGGCCAGGCGCACGCTGACCTTGCTCGCCTGCGCATGCTTGGCGATATTCGTCAGCGCCTCCTGGGCGATACGGAACAGGCTGGTTGCCTGGTCCAGCTCCAGTTCGATGTGCTGGCGGTTGGAAATGAACTGGCACTCGATGCCGGCCTGGCGCGCGAATTCCTTGACTTGCCAGTCCAGCGCGGCGACCAGGCCCAGATCCAGCATGGAGGGGCGCAAGTCCAGCGAAATGCGGTGCACGGCGTCGATGCTGCGGTCGACCAGGGCATCGACATAGTCGGCCTTTTCCTGCAGCAACGCGTCGTCCGGCGGCAGGCGGCGCGCCAGCATGGCCAGCGCCATCTTGATCGCCGTCAAATTGCCGCCCAGGTCATCGTGCAATTCGCGCGCCAGGCGCGTGCGTTCGTGTTCCTTGACCTTGTCGATATGCGCCGTCAGCTCGGCCAGGCGGGCGCGCGACTGGCGCACTTCGATCTGTTCCAGCCGGCTTTCCGTGATATTCGTCATGATGCCTTCCCACTGCACCGTGCCGTCGGCCAGCGCGCGCGGCGTGGAGCGCAGGTTGATCCATTTGACGTCCTTCCAGGCATCGATCCAGATGCGGCCTTCCCAGTTCCAGCTCCACAAGGCGTTTTTTGAGGCTTGCATCGACTCGAGATACGAGGCGCGGTCGTCGGCCAGGATCAACTGGTAGAACAGTTCCGGGCGCGCGTGCAGCTGTGCCGGCCCCAGCCCCAGCAGGGCCTGGCAACCATCGCTCAGGTAAGGGAAGGCGGCGCGCCCATCCGCATGCAGGCAGAATTGGTACACGAGGCCCGGCGTATTCGAGACGATGGCGTTGAAGCGCGACTGCACCTGCGCCAGCGCGGCGGCCGTCGCCTGCGGCGTGCGCAAGTCTTCGCCCTCGGCCAGCAGCAGGGCGCGCCCCTGGCGCTGGGCGCGCGACAGGTGCAGGCTGAGCGAATACAGGCTGCCATCGCGGCGCCGTTGCTGCACGTGCAGCCGGGCTTGCGCGCCGATGCTGTCGTCCAGGGCGGCCAGCACGGTGGCCAGCTGCTGCGCCTCGAGCTGTGGCGCCAGCGCGAACGGCGTCATCGCTAGCAATTGCTTGCGAGCATATTGCAGGTTGTCGCAGGCGGCATCGTTGGCGTCCAGCAATTGCAAGCTGGCCGCGTCGTACAGGTAGATTTCCGGCGCCGCCGCGCGCAGGGCGGGGGCCAGCCGGGGCGTGTCGTGCATGGAGTTGCCTTTCTTCATCAGCGGCGGGCGCGCCAGAAGGCGGCGAAGCGGCGCAGCACTCTTGCTGGGCGGGAATTATGGCGTCCGGGCGTGCCCTTGCGCAAGCGTTGCCACCAGGCGCGGCGGGCGCGGCCCAGCGCGGCCGACAGGCGGCTGACGCGGCGCCATGGGCGCGTGGCGCGCAGGCGGGCGATCCAGCGGTCCTTGGTTTCCATAAATAAACCGTGCCAGCGGGCGAACCACGGCAAGCTGAGCAGGGTAGGGCGCGTCAGCGAATACAGGCGCGCGACGGCGGCCGCGCCGCCCAGCTTGGCGATGACGATCACGCCGATGCCGGAAAACGCATGGCCGCGCGCGATCGCCAGCAGGGCCAGCAGCTTGACGGGGAACAGCAGCACGGCCGGCAGCACGAAGATGGCCAGCGCCCAGTACGGCGGCAGGCGCTTGATCCACGCTTCGAGTGCATGCAGGGGTGGAAATTGCGCGATGACCTGCATGATGCGCGCACCCGTCGCCCACAGCCATTCCTCGATCAGCAGGCAGATGGCGGCCAGGTAGACCAGCGGCGCGAACAGCCAGCGCCTGACTCTGTAGAATTTTTTCATCCGTCTCCGTGTGGCGCCCCGGTATGGCTGCCATGGCCTCGATGATACGATAAATCGGTGTGCCCGGCAGTCCTTGACGGGGCTACAATAGACAGATGAATAAAGCCTTTGTAAAAGAATCCGACAACGACGACGATGAAGAAGCGGCCGCGCTGGCGCTGGCCATTCCCGCCGGCGCCAAGAACTACATCACGCCGGCCGGCTACCAGCGCATCAAGGAAGAGTTGCTGCAGCTGATCGACGTCGACCGTCCGGAAGTGGTGCGCATCGTCCATTGGGCGGCGTCGAATGGCGACCGCTCGGAAAATGGCGACTATATCTACGGCAAGCGCCGGCTGCGCGAAATCGACCGCCGCATTCGTTTTCTGACGAAACGCATGGACCTGGCCGCCATCGTCGACCCTAGCGTGCACTACGGCAACGACCAGGTATTCTTCGGCGCCACGGTAACTTACCGCACCAGCGACGGCGAAACGCACACCATCACCATCGTCGGCATCGATGAATTCGACCCCCTGAACGGCAAGATCAGCTGGATCTCGCCCATGGCCCGCACCATCACCAAGGCGCGCGAAGGCGATTTGATCACCCTCAACACGCCGCAGGGCGAGCAGGAGCTGGAATTGCTGGAAGTGACGTATCCGGCGCCGGGGGAAACTTGAGCTGATGCTCGCGGCATGAAAAAACGGCTGGGCAGAGAATCTGGCCAGCCGTTTTTTTAATTGCGCTCCCGGAGTATTCGGTTGACCCCGGCGACCCGGCGCACATTGCGCAGCAGGGCGGCCAGGTGGACGCGGTCTTTCACTTGCACGGTGAAGCACAACTGGTCGAGGACGTTGTCCTTGTCTTCGTCCATGCCTACATAGATGATGTTGGCGTCGGATTCGCCGATTTCGGCGGCGACGCGGGCCAGGATGCCCCGTTCGCTGTTGATCAAGACCTTGATGCGGCAATCGAAGCGGCGGTTCAGTTCCGTGCCCCAGCGCACGGCGATCCAGCGGTCCGGTTCCTTGGCGCGCTGGCGCTTGGCTTGCGAGCAGTCGCTGGTGTGCACCAGCAAGCCCTGGTCGCGGCGTAGCTGGCCGATGATCTGGTCGCCGGGAATCGGCAAACAGCATGGCGCCAGTTGCACGGAGACGCCTTCGCTGCCGCAGATGGTGACGGGATCGAGTTCGCTGCCGCTATTGTGTTCCACGGGCATGCTGGCCGCTTCGCCGCCGATCAGGCCGAAGATGTGGCGCGCCACCAGGGTGGCCATGCGCTTGCCGATGCCGATGTCCGCGTACAGTTCGTCCATGGAATTGGCGCTCGATTCGTTGAGCAGGCGTTCCACCAGCGGCGCCGGCAGTTCGGCGTCGATGTTCAGCGTTTGCAGCGCCTGCGACAGCAGTTGCTGGCCCAGGGCGATCGATTCAGGCAGGTTGATCGTGCGCAAATGGTGGCGGATGGCCGAGCGGGCCTTGCCGGTGCGCACGAACGACAGCCACGTCGGGCTGGGGCGCGACGAGGAATCGGTGATGATTTCCACGATGTCGCCATTGTGCAGCTCGGTGCGCAGCGGCGAGGTTTCGTTGTTGATTTTCACGGCCACGGTCTGATCGCCGATGCCCGTGTGGATCGAATAGGCGAAGTCGATGGCCGTGGCGCCGCGCGGCAGGGCGATGATCTTCGATTTCGGCGTAAACACGTAGACGGAATCGGGGAACAGGTCGACCTTGACGTGTTCGAGGAATTCGGCCGAGTCGCCCGTCTGCTGCTGGATGTCGAGCAGGGATTGCAGCCAGGCATGCGTGCGCTGCTGCAGGTCGGACGGATTCGATTCGCCGCTCTTGTACAGCCAGTGCGCCGCCACGCCCGATTCGGCCGTGCGGTGCATGTCCTGCGTGCGGATCTGGAATTCCACGGGCGTGCCGTACGGGCCGATGACGGTCGTGTGCAGCGACTGATAGCCGTTCAGCTTGCGGATCGCAATGTAATCCTTGAACTTGCCCGGCATGGGCTTGTACAGGCTGTGCAGGGTGCCCAGGGTTACGTAACAGTCGGCAAAGCTGCCCACCACCACGCGGAAGCCGTACACGTCCAGAACTTGCGAGAACGACAAGTGCTTGCTGCGCATTTTTTTATAGATGTCGTACAGGGTCTTTTCGCGGCCCGTGACTTCGGCTTCGAGCTCTGCCATGGACAAGGTGCTTTTCACCGCTTCCATGATCTTGTTGACCACTTCGCGCCGGTTGCCGCGCGCCGCCTTGACGGCTTTCGCCAGGGTGCGGTAGCGCATCGGGTACAGGTGCGAGAACGACAGGTCTTGCAGCTCGTGGTAGATATTGTTCAGGCCGAGGCGGTGCGCGATCGGCACGTACACTTCCATGGTCTCGCTGGCGATGCGGCGCTTTTTTGCCGCCGTCATGAAATCCAGCGTGCGCATATTGTGCAGGCGGTCGGCCAGTTTGATCAGGATCACGCGCACGTCGGACGCCATGGCCAGCAGCATCTTGCGGAAATTTTCCGCCTGCGCTTCGATCTGGCTCTGGAATTCGATCTTTTCCAGCTTCGACAGGCCGTCGACCAGGTGCGCCACCGGTGCGCCGAAGCGCTCGATCAATTCTTCCTTCTTGACGTCCTGGTCTTCCATGACGTCGTGCAGCAGGGCGGCCATGATGGCTTGCGCGTCGAGTTTCCAGTCGGCACAGATTTCGGCGACGGCGATCGGATGCGAGATATACGGCTCGCCCGAGCGGCGCATCTGGCCCAGGTGCATTTCGTCGGAGAAGCGGTAGGCTTCCTTGACTTTTTTCAGGTCGGCGGGGGACAGGTATTCGGCCAGCTTGTCGGCCAGGTGGCTGACGGAGGCCACGCCCAGGGCGGGCGCTGCGGGGGCGCCGCCTGCGGACGTGCCGGCACCGGGCGCGGAAGCGCCCTGCGATTTTGCCGCCTGGCGCGGGGCCAGGGGCGGCAGTGCTGCGGAAGTCGTGTCGGCTGGGGTCAGACTCATAAAACGTCGCGTTACTTCACAGTGTGAATAAAGGATACGGTAGAACCAGGGGTCAGCACTGTTCCGGCACGCGGGTTCCCAATTACATCGGGACCTTTTTCAGCATTTCGATGCCGACTTTACCGGCAGCAATTTCACGCAGTGCGACGACGGTAGGCTTGTCCTTGGCTTCGACCTTGGGGGTGTGGCCTTGCAGCAACTGACGTGCGCGGTAGGTTGCAGCCAGGGTCAGCTGGAAACGGTTAGGGATCTGCTTCAGGCAATCTTCGATTGTGATACGGGCCATAGTAACTCCTAAATTGTGTGCGTGGTGCTGTGTGAACTGGCGTGCAGAAACGATTATTCTGCGTGCAGGCCCAGCTGGGCGAATAGCGATGCGTTGCGGGCCGCTTGTTGCGCAAACCGGCAACGGGCCGCTCTCACGATCGCGCTCAGTTCGGACAAAGCGACCGTAAACTCTTCATTGATAATAACATACTCGAACTCGGGAGCGTGTGCGATTTCGCCGCCGGCCGCCAGCAGGCGGCGCGTGATCACGTGCGGCTCGTCCTGGCCGCGCTTGTTCAAGCGTTCTTCCAGCGCATCGATCGATGGCGGCAGGATGAAAATGCCGGCTGCGCGGGGGAATTGCTTGCGCACCTGGCGCGCGCCCTGCCAGTCGATTTCCAGCAGGATATCGGTGCCGGCCAGCATTTGCTGTTCCACCATGATGCGCGAGGTGCCGTAGTAATTGCCATGCACTTCCGCCCATTCCAGGAATTCGCCCTGGTCGGCGCGCGCGACAAAGTCTTCCGCGGTCGTGAAGTAATACTCGCGGCCATGCTGCTCGCCCGGACGGGGTGCGCGGGTGGTGGTCGAGATCGATAGCTTGATGCCGGGCTCTTGCGCCAGCAATGCATTGACCAGTGTCGATTTGCCGGCGCCCGATGGCGCGGCGACCACGAACAGGCTGCCGGAGAAGGCGGTAGGGTGGCTCATGCGGATCTTTCCATATGCGTGTGATGGCGGCGTTTGCGCTTGCATGGGCGCCGCCCAATTCGGTATTTTACCAAGAGGCAAGGCGGCGAGCCAGCCCCGCGATGCGCGAGGCTGCCAGGCTTGCGCATATTTTGCTTGTTATCTTGAGGAAATAGTTATTTAATTTGGAATGGTTTTTTCTTAATAACTATTTAAGCGACAGGATGTGCGCATGAAAAATTTCCCGTTCCTCAGTTCTTCCCAGGCCATGCTGCTGCTGCGGGTGGCCATCGCCGTGATGTTCATGGCGCACGCCATCACGCGCATCGCCAATGGCACCATTCCGCGTTTTGCCGGTTTCCTGGAAGACAAGGGATTCATCTACGGCCTGGCCGTGGTGTGGGCGATTACCGTCGTCGAGATCGTATGCGGCAGTTTGCTCATCATCGGCATCTACACGCGCTGGGCGGCGGCCGGGCTGATGGTGATCTGCGTCGGCGGCATCGCCATCGTGCATGCGGCCAAGGGGTGGTTCGTGGGCGAGCATGGCGCAGGCGGCGTGGAATACAGCATCGTCCTGTTTGTCGCCTGCGTCGTCATCGCCGCCAGCGACAAGGGGCGCGCCGGAGCGCGCCTGGTCTGAGGCGGGAGCGCTTATTCCAGGTTCTGCACCTGTTCGCGCATCTGCTCGATCAGCAGCTTCAGGTCCATCGAGGCGTCGGCCAGTTCCTTGACGGACGCCTTGGCGCCCAGCGTGTTGGCTTCGCGATTGAGTTCCTGCATCATGAAGTCGAGGCGCTTGCCCACTTGGCCGCCCTTGGTGAGGATGTGGCGCGTTTCGCCCAGATGGGCCGACAGGCGCGCCAGTTCTTCGGACACGTCGATGCGGATGCCGTACAGGATCACTTCCTGGCGGATGCGTTCCATGGCGTCCTGGCGCGACAGGGCCGAATTCGAGCCCTGGCTGGCCAGGCCCAGCGCATCCTGCATGCGCTCGATGGCTTTTTGCTGGAAGGCCGCCACCACTTGCGGAATCAGGGGGGTGATGCGCTTGACGATGGCTTCCATCGCTTCGATGCGCGACACCAGCACCGCTTCGAGCGCCGCGCCTTCGCGCTTGCGGCTGTCGACGAAGGCGGCCACGGTGCGCTTGGTCAGTGCGCCCACGTCGGCCTGCAGGGACTCCTGTCCTACTTGCGCTTCTTCGATGACGCCAGGCCAGCGCAGCAGTTCGGCCACCGTCATGACGGGGGCGGAGACGAAATGCTGGCCCACTTCGTTTTGCAGGCGCGCCAGTTCGGCCAGCAGGGGCACGTTCAGCGCCTGCGTGCCGGCGGTGGCGGCCTTGCGGCCAAAGCTCAGGCGTACCTCGACTTTTCCGCGCGTGATGGCGGACATGACGGCGGCGCGCAAGTCGGGCTCCAGCGCCCGCAGATCGTCGTTGATCCGGAATTGCAGGTCGAGAAAGCGCGAGTTGACGCTCTTGATTTCAATTGTCAGTGTGCCTGCAGCACCTTCGCTGGTGGCAACCGCGTAGCCTGTCATGCTTGAAATGCTCAAAGGATTCCCCGATTTGGTCTTGTATACAGTCACTTATACACTTAATCAGCCAGCACAGGCAATACCGCCCGCGCCGCAAAACAGGACCGAAGTGCCCGATGGCCTGAAAATTGCTGAATAGTGTGCGTTTTACGGCATTGTAAAGAAAATTGTGTTTGGCGGGGCAGGATTGTAGGGATCATGTGTGCACCGCCCGCCATTGCGCCCTGCGCTGTTGCATGACTGCAAATGGACGGGCGCGCGGTGGTAAAATCGCTGCCGCAACCCCAATCACACAGGACATCCCCATGACATTCGAATCCCGCCCGAGCGGCCGCGCCGTCGACGCGCTGCGCGCCATCCGCATCACCCGCCAGTACACCAAGCATGCCGAAGGCTCGGTGCTGATCGAGTGCGGCGACACCAAGGTCATCTGCACCGCCAGCATCGAAGACAAGGTGCCGGGTTTCCTGAAAGGCAAGGGCCAGGGCTGGTTGACGGCAGAGTACGGCATGCTGCCCCGCTCGACGCACACGCGCATGGACCGCGAGGCGGCGCGCGGCAAGCAGTCGGGCCGCACGCAGGAAATCCAGCGCCTGATCGGCCGCTCGCTGCGCGCCGCCTTCGATTTGCAGGCGTTCGGCGAACGCACCTTGCACCTCGATTGCGACGTGATCCAGGCCGACGGCGGCACGCGCACGGCCTCGATCACGGGCGCCATGGTGGCCGCGTATGACGCGTTTTCCCAGCTGCAGGCGCGCGGCGCGATTGCCGCCATTCCCGTGAAAAGCTTCGTCGCCGCCATCTCGGTGGGCGTCTACCAGGGCATGCCGGTGCTGGACCTCGACTACGTGGAAGACTCCGGCTGCGACACGGACATGAACGTGGTGATGACTGAGGCGGGTCACTTCATCGAAGTGCAGGGCACGGCCGAAGGCGCCGCCTTCGACCGCGCCGGCATGAACCGCCTGCTGGATCTGGCGCAGGGCGGCATCGCCGACCTGATCGCCCTGCAAAAGCAAGCGCTCGGCATGTAATCTTTACACAGATTTACATGTGATTGCCCGCCGTGCCGGGCAAAAAACCCACATTTGCCGCTTTCCGCGGCAGCGGCGGGGCGAGGTGAGGGGGGCGCAAAAGGTTTACAATGTCGGCACTTCAACCGGACTACTGACATGACCCAACGCCTCATCCTCGCCTCCAACAACGCCGGCAAGCTCAAGGAATTCAACGAGCTGCTCTCGACCATCGGTTTTTCCGTCCACGCCCAGGGCGAATACGATGTGCCGGAATGCGACGAACCATTCCACACCTTCGTTGAAAACGCCCTGCAAAAGGCGCGCCACGCGTCGCGCCTGACGGGGCTGCCGGCGCTGGCCGACGATTCCGGTGTGTGCGTCAATGCGCTCGGCGGCGCGCCGGGCGTGTATTCGGCCCGCTATGCGGGCGAGCCGAAATCGGACGCGGCCAACAGCGCCAAACTGATCGCCGACCTGGAGGCGCATGCCGACAAGTCCGCGTACTATTACTGCGTGCTGGTGTACGTGCGCAATGCGGACGACCCGCAGCCCGTGATCGCCGACGGCCGCTGGAACGGCGAGATGATCGCCTTGCCGCGCGGCAACGGCGGCTTCGGCTACGACCCGCATTTCTTCATTCCCGCGCTGGGCAAGTGCGCGGCCGAACTGACTTCCGATGAAAAGAACGCGCTGTCGCACCGTGGCCAGGCCCTGCGCGCGCTGGTGGAAAAGCTGCGATGATCCCGATCAAACTGGTGGGCGCCGTTGCCAAATCTGCCGCCAAGGGGGCAGCCAAGCCCGCGCCGCAGGAAGGCATTTCCGGCGCGGCCGGGGCAGCGCTGAAGTACCTGCAGCCCGGCGCGCTGAACCTGACGGCTCTGCCGCCGCTGTCGCTGTACATCCATTTTCCGTGGTGCGTGAAAAAATGCCCGTATTGCGACTTCAACTCGCACGAGGTGCGCGGCGACTTGCCGGAAGCCGAATACCTGGCGGCCCTGCGGCTGGACCTGGAAATGGCGCTGCCGCTGATCTGGGGCCGCAAGATCCACACGATTTTCATCGGCGGCGGCACGCCCAGCCTGATGTCGGCGGCGGGCCTGGACCGGCTGATGTCGGACGTGCGCACCCTGCTGCCGCTGGAGCCCGATTGCGAAATCACCATGGAAGCCAACCCGGGTACCTTTGAAGCGGAAAAATTCAAGTCTTACCGGGCCAGCGGCATCAACCGCCTGTCGATCGGCATCCAGAGCTTCAATGGCCGCCACCTGCAGGCGCTGGGGCGCATCCACGACGATAATGAAGCGCGCCGCGCGGTGGAGATTGCGCACGCCAATTTCGACAATTTCAATCTCGACCTGATGTACGCGCTGCCCACGCAGACGCTGGACGAGGCGCGGCAGGACCTGGACACGGCGCTGTCGTTCGCGCCGCCGCACCTGTCGCTGTACCACCTGACGCTCGAACCGAACACCCTGTTCGCCAAGTATCCGCCCGTGCTGCCGGACGACGACGAGAGCGCCGACATCGCCGACATGGTCGCCGCGCGCGCCGCGCAGGCCGGCTACGGCCGCTACGAAGTGTCGGCGTATGCGCAGCCGGGCCGCCAGGCCAGGCACAACCGCAACTACTGGGAATTTGGCGACTATATCGGTATCGGCGCGGGCGCCCATTCGAAGATTTCGTTCCCGCACCGCGTGCTGCGCCAGGCCCGCTACAAGCAGCCGCGCGCCTACATGGACGCGGTACTGGCCGGTAACCCGGTGCAGGAAGAGCGCGAACTGGCGCGCGAGGAAATGGGCTTCGAGTTCATGCTCAATACCTTGCGTCTGACGCAGGGCTTTTCGCCGAACCTGTTCGCCGAGCGCACAGGCGTGGCCCTCAACGCCATCGAGCAGCCGCTGAATGCGGCCGAAGCGAAAGGCTTGCTGTACCGCGACCATCAGGTCATCCGCCCGACGGAACGGGGATTGTGCTTCCTGAATGACCTGCAGCAGATGTTCCTGGAAGACTGACGCTGCCTAGTGCGCGGTGGCGCCGCGCAGCCGTTGCAGCTTGGCCGCGTACAGCCCGTGTTCGCTGCGCGTGGTGCTGTTGTCCATCGCCAGTTCCAGCTGCCTGCCCGCCTGCGCCAGCTGGCCCATGCGGGCATACGCCTGCGCCAGCCAGAAATGGAATTCATGGTAGTAGGGGTCGCGCGCGATTTCGCGCTTGAACAGGCGTGCCGCTTCCTGGTAGTCGGCGGTTTCCATGGCGCGCTGGCCCAGGTTGAAGAAGTGGAAGGGGGGCTCTGGCTGCAGGGCCAGCAATTTGCGCCGCAGCAGCTGCGCTTCGTCCGCGCGTCCCAGGCCGTCGAGTGCCTGCGCCAGGTTGGACAGCAGCACGGTATTCGATGGCGAGCGTTCCAGTGCGTAAGCGAGCGTGCGCCGGGCCGGCTCAATGTCGCCGTGGCGCAGCTGGATGATGCCCAGGGTATTGAAGGCGCCCGCAAACGTGGGGTCTTGCCGGATGGCGGCGCGGGCATACCAGTAGGCTTGATCGAGCTCGCCGCTGGCCATGGTTTCGGCGGCGCGATTGTTGAGGTACATGGCGAGGATGGTCGCCTCGCTGATTTGCAGCGTGCGCTGGCCGGCGAGGTCTTCGCCAGGCAGGAAGTCGATGAGCAGGATGGCATCGGCGTCATAGCCGACCGTATTGCTGGCAGCACGGCGTTCCAGTGCGAGATTGACGTGGCCGGCAACGAAATACATGCCGCCGCTGCGGCTCCAGCTTTCTTCTCCCAGGACCGCCTGGTAGTGGACGTCGAGTCCCATTTCCTTGGCCAGAGCGGCCGTCATCAGCACCAGCGACAGGCAATTGCCGCTGCGCGCGTCGAACGCCTGCGCCGCCGTGCGCGTCATGGCGGCATCATATTCCAGCTGCAACCCGGCCCTGTTGCGCAGGGCATCGGCGAGGGCGCGGCGGGGATTCTTGCTGCGCGCCTCGCGCGCGATATCGACACGCACGTAGTGGCGCATGGCCTCGCTCATGGCAAACGCCTGCCGCGGGTCGACCGGTACGGTCGGCGCGGCAAAGCTGGCATCGTTGAAAAGGTCGGGTGGCGGCGCAGTGGTGGGCGCCGTGGCGCAGCCGGCAAGGGCTGCGCACAGCAGCAAAGGGGGCAGGAAGCCCCGGCGCAGGTGTTGGCTGATGCCGCTGATACATTTCATGTTCGTGCTCCCGCAGAACGATATCAGGCGCAACACGTATTGCTGCCGGTGGAGCGCCATGCCACCTGAAGCAAGTATCCTCGCGCGCCATGGCGCTGTCAAACCCTTTCAGCCGACGGCGCCGCCAGCCTTAGAACTCTTCCCAATCCTGCTCGCCAGCCACGTGCGCCTGGGGTTTGCGCGCAGGAGGCGCGCTCCGGGCAGCGATGCCTGGCTGCCGGGCGGTGGCGCTCCTGGCTGCCGGCTTGGCCAACTGGGCAGCCGCCGGCCGCGCGGCGCGTACCGGTGGCGCGGCGACCATGTGTTCGAGCTGGAAGCCCGCCGCCACCTGCGCCAGGCGCGCCGCCTGGTCCTGCATGCTTTCGGCCGCCGCCGCCGCTTCTTCCACCAGGGCCGCATTTTGCTGCGTCACCTGGTCCATCTGCGCGATGGCCTGGTTGACCTGGTCGATGCCCATGCTTTGCTCGGCGCTGGCGGCCGTGATCTCGGCCATGATGTCGGTGACGCGGCGCACGCTGTCGACCACTTCGCCCATGGTGCTGCCGGCCTGCTGCACCAGCCGCGTGCCGTTGTTGACCTGCTCCACCGAGTCGCCGATCAGGGTCTTGATTTCGCGCGCCGCGGCGGCAGAACGTTGCGCCAGGCTGCGCACTTCCGTGGCGACGACGGCAAAGCCGCGCCCCTGCTCGCCGGCCCTGGCCGCTTCGACGGCCGCGTTCAGGGCCAGGATATTCGTCTGGAAGGCGATGCCGTCGATGACGCCGATGATGTCGACGATTTTCGTCGACGCCGTATCGATGGCGCCCATGGTGTCGACCACCTGGCTGACGATGCTGCCGCCCCGTTCGGCCACGCCGGACGCGGCGACCGCCATCTGGTTGGCCTGGCGCGCATTGTCCGCATTCTGCTTCACGGTGCTGGTCAATTCTTCCATCGAAGATGCCGTCTCTTCCAGCGAACTGGCCTGCTGTTCCGTGCGCGCCGACAGATCCTGGTTGCCGGCGGCGATTTCGCCCGATGCCGTGGCAATCGCATTGGTGCCCGTCTGTACTTCCGACACCACCTTGCGCAGCGCCTCGTTCATGCCGTGCAGCGCGCGCATCAGGTCGCCGATTTCATCGCTGGCAGGCGTGCCGAAATGCGTGCGCAAGTCGCCGTTGGCGACTGTTTCAGCCACTTTCACGGCGGCCTTCAACGGCTGCGTGATCGAACGCGTGATCAGCCAGGCGCAGACGCTGCCCAGCGCCACCACCAGCGCGCACAAGGTCAGCAGCAGCGTAAAGCTGCGTCCATTGGCCGCCTCGATCGCATGCGCCGTGGCGTCGATGGCCTGGCGCTGCTGCGACAGCAGGGCCTTGACGTTGTTCTGGTACTTGGTGGCGGCAGGCGCGAAGCTGTCGCGGTAAGTGCTTTCCGCCTGCGCCGCGTTGCCGCTCTTGCGCGCATTCATCACCAGGGTCTTGGCATCCTGATATTTGACGCGCTCGGCAATGGACGCCTTGAAGATGGCCTTTTCCTCGTCGCTGACGAGCAGGGTTTCGATTTGCTTCAGCAGTTCGCCGCCCTGCTTGGTGCTGTCGGCGATGGTGTCGGCAAACACGCTCGACAGGGTTTCATCCGTGCTCCTGGCGATCATCGAAGTGCGCGCGATGGCCGAGTAAATCAACACGTACCAGTCCGATACGAGGCGTTCCTTGGCCAGCGGCTTTTCCATCATTTGCCGCGTCGCTTCGGCATTCACGCTGGCGCTGTACAGCGCGTACGAGGTAGAGATCACGGACAGCAGCAGCACCAGCGCGAAGCCTGCAGCGAGGCGCGTGCCGATACGGAGGTGGGAGAGGGCGTGCATGGTCGTAACTCCTGTCGCAGAGGGGATTTAAGTTGCCTGTGCGACATAGTATGCACTGATAAGTGACCAATAGGCGAGGGAAAAGCGCGCTTGTTTTTGCGCCTGTTGCAGTCTCGCCCGTGCTACAGGTCGAGCGCCTGGCGCAGGTCCGGCTGCTCGGCCCAGCGGGCGAAGGCGGCCGCCATGCGCTCGCTTTCCGCGATGGCGCGGCGCCAGTCGCGCATGCGCGCCGCGTGGTCTTGCCCGTAATGGGGGAAGTCGCGCCGGTCCGGCAGTTTGCCGTTCGGCAGGCTGGCCACGAAGGCGGGCGAGGGCGAGACGAGGATCATGTTGTCGAATGCGCTATCGCCGCTGCGCGCGCGGCGCCAGGGCATGGCCTTGTCCAGCCAGCCCGGCACGATATGGTCGGCAAAATGCGGGTACAGCACCAGGTCCGGTTCGCGCTGGTAGGGCAGGTGCAGATGGTAGTCGACCAGGCCGCCGTCCCAGTAGCGCCCGGGTGGCGCGCCGGCGATGTCCGTCACCGCATCGAGCACCAGCGGGATGGAACCGGAGGCCAGCAAGGCGTCGCGCAGGTTGTCTTGCGCCAGCGGCACGAAATGCGAATGAAAGGCGTCGAAGCGCGAACGCAGCCAGCTGGCGCCATCCGGCCCGGCATGGAATACCGCGCGTTCGAGCGAAGCGGCCAGACGCGCGCGCGCCACAGCATTGCCGGCGGCGGCCAGCAGGAAGCCGCGCCGGTCGCGCCACTTGCCCGGCTGCGCCAGCGCGCCGATGCCGCGCACGGCCAGTACCGACAGGCTGTGCTGCGCATGCTGCAGCAGCTGCGCATCCTGACCATCGAGCACGGCGTCGAGCAGGGCGCGGCAGGTGCGGCTGACGTGCGCCGCCCCGGGCTTGTCGGGATAGCGCTGGCCCACGTATGCGCGCACCAGGCGGCGCTGCGCGGCGACCGGGTCGGGGAACACGGCGGCGGCCATGCGCCAGGCGCCGATCGAGGCGCCGACGAAGTGGCGCGGACGCGGCGCCTGCGCCAGAAAATCGCCGAACAGCCAGCAGTCGAGCTGGTGCAGGATCAAGCCTTTCGGTCCGCCCGCGGCGGCTGGCACGATGGCGACGTCGAGCGCGCGCAAGCCGTTGTCGGCAATGCGGGCGCGGGCGCGGCGGCCCAGGCGGATGGTGATGGCGGACGAATTAAGCAACATGCGTGGGTGGCTGGTGGCGGTCGTTTATTGTAGCGCCATTGCGCCCGAGGGCGCTGCCATGCAAAAAGCGGCGCCGTGCACTGCACGGACGCCGCTTTTCTGCGGGGAGAGCCGGCGATTAACGCAGCGCCGCGATCATCTGCTTCAGCTTGCCGGAATCGACGCAGAAGGCGCGGATGCCTTCGGCCAGTTTTTCCGTCGCCATCGCGTCTTCATTCATCATGAAGCGGAAGGCTTCCTCGTTCAGCGACATTTGCACGATGTTGGTCGATGGCGCCGCTTCGGCGCTCAGCTTGCGCTCCACCGGCGCATCGCTGTCGGCCAGCTTTTGCAGCAGGTCGGGGCTGATGGTGAGCAGGTCGCAGCCGGCCAGTTCGAGGATTTGCGAGGTATTGCGGAAGCTCGCGCCCATCACCTCGGTCTTGTAGCCGAACTTGCGGTAGTAATTGTAGATGCGGCGAACCGATTGCACGCCCGGGTCTTCCGCGCCCACGTAGTCGATGCCCGTCGATTTCTTGTACCAGTCGTAGATGCGGCCGACGAAGGGCGAAATCAGCTGCGCGCCCGCTTCGGCGCAGGCGATGGCCTGGGCCAGCGAGAACAGCAGGGTCATGTTGCAGCGGATGCCTTCCTTTTCCAGGATGGCGGCGGCGCGGATGCCTTCCCAGGTGGAGGCGATCTTGATCAGCACGCGTTCGCGGGCAATGCCGGCGTTCGAATACAGGGCGATCAGGTCGCGGCCCTTGGCGACAGTACCTTCCGTGTCGAACGACAGGCGCGCATCGACTTCGGTGGAGACGCGGCCGGGGATGGTTTGCAGGATTTCCACGCCAAACGCGATCAGCAGGCGGTCGATGATCTCGGCGGTCGAGGCGTTCGGATGGTCGCGCACGGCCTTTTCCAGCAGCGGCTTGTATTCATCCTTCTGCACGGCCTTCAGGATCAGCGAAGGATTGGTCGTCGCGTCGCGCGGCGTGTAGGCCTGGATCGATTGGAAGTCGCCGGTGTCGGCCACCACGGTAGTAAATTGCTTCAGTTGTTCGAGTTGGTTCATGGCTGCACGGGAAAGAGTGAAGGGGCTTGCCGAAGTATTGTACCGAATCCATCGCAGGTGGGACCCACTATTGTCTTGTCTGTGCATTACTTGTTCAATTGAATCTTGCTTTTTTAAGAACTCGCGCATAATTGCCTGAACTTGTTTATTTTGCACATTGTTTTTATAAGCAATATGCGATGCCACCATTCAGATGAAGAGCATCCTTTTGACACAAGATATCGTTAGCGCATTGGCCGCCTTCAACGGCGCGACACGCCTGTATGCATTGTCCATCGGCAAGGATGACCAGGACAGCGGCCTGCTGGTCGAGGCCTTTGCCAGCGATGATCGGCTGCAGGAAGTCGGCGCGCGCGACATCATCGCCCTGTCCACCAGCGCCCATGTCGCGCTGGCGTCCCTGCTGGGCCAGCCTGCCAGCCTGCATGTCAGCCTGGCCGACGGCACGCGCACGTCCTTTTCCGGCTACATCAGCGCCGCCGCCATGCTGGGCAGCAATGGCGGACTGGCGCGCTACCGGCTGCGCATCACGCCGTGGCTGTGGCTGCTGACGCAGGCGCGAAACAGCCGCGTCTGGCAAGATCGGAGCGTGACGGCCATCGTCGACGAAGTCTTGCAGGCGTATGCGCCGCATGCACTGTGGCGCTGGAGCGACGAGGTCGTGTCGTTCATGCAGGAAGCGGGCGAACGCAGCTATTGTTGCCAGTACCGTGAGTCAGATTTCGATTTTATTCGTCGCCTGCTGACGGAAGAGGGGCTGGCCTGGCGGTTTGACGGTCAGACCCTGATCGTTTTTGCCGATAGCAGCCAGGCTTGCGCCACGCCCGAGGACGCCAGCAGCGCGCAAGGCGGCGGCTTGCGCTTTCATGGCGCGCGCGTGGGCGAGCCGGGTGACAGCGTGCAAGCCTTGCGCGCGCAGCGCAGCCTGCAGGTGGGGCTGAGTAGCGTGCTCAGCTACGATTACAAGGCGAAAAAGGCGGTCGCCGCCAGCGTACCGACGAATATGATTCTTGGCGGCAAGAACGCGCCGGTGCTGGAAAGCTACGACACACCGGGCCAGTACTGGTATGCGAATGGCGCCCAGGCGCAGCGCTACGCCCGCTTGCAGATGCAGTCGCACGAAGCGCGCGCCCAGCTGTGGCAAGCCCGTTCGACCGTGCGCACCCTGCGCGCCGGCACGCGCTTTAGCCTGACGCAAGGCCCGTTGCAGCCAGCCGACGGCGCCGCGCCCGAGTATGTCGTGCTGCGCGTGGCCAGCATCGGCGTCAACAACCTGCCGCTGCCGGCTTGGCAAGGACTGGCGGAACTGTTCGGCCCGATACCGGAATTGCTGGAGGAAACCGTGGCAGCGTGGGGTGCAGGGTTTCCCGATTTCGCCGCCGCGATTGCCCAGGCGCAAGCCAGCGGTTACGCCAACTGCATCGACATGATCAGTGCGGCGATTCCGTGGCGTCCGGCGCACGATGACGGCGAGGCGCGCCAGCACGCCACGCCGACGGCCCTGGGCAGCCAGAGCGCCATCGTCGTCGGCGCCGACGGCAATGACGTGGCCAGCGGCGCCGATGAGATTTACTGCGACAAGCTGGGCCGGGTGCGCATCCGCTTTCACTGGCAGCAAGAGACTGGCGCAACCTGCTGGGTGCGGGTGGCGCAGCGCGCGGCCGGCGGCGGCATGGGCAGCCAGTTTTTGCCGCGCATCGGCCAGGAAGTGCTGGTGCAATTCCTGGAAAACGATATCGACCGGCCCGTCATCGTCGGCGCCCTG
>NZ_JACYMM010000053.1 GCF_020858115.1 Janthinobacterium sp. FW305-129 | reverse complement strand
GTGCAGGCGACGGGCGTCAGCCGCGCGTACGACGCCACCACCGATGCCAGCGTCACCCTGGGCGACGACCGCGTGGCCGGCGACGTGCTGGACATCACCAAGGCCGCCGCCAGCTTCGCCAGCAAGAACGCCGGCGTGAACAAAACCGTCACGGTGACCGGCATCGCCGCCGGCGGCGCCGATGCCGGCAACTACGTGCTGGAAAACACCAGCGCCCTGACGACGGCCACGATCACGCCCGCCCTGCTGCAGGTGACGGGCGTCACGGCGCAGAGCCGCAGCTACGACACGACGCGCAACGCCCTGATCGCGGGCACGCCCACCGTGCAGGCGCTCGGCAGCGATGTGGTCACCATCACGGGCACGGGAACGGGCCTGTTCGCCGACAAGAACGCGGGCGTCAACAAGGCCGTCAGCGTCAGCGGCTACACGACGGACGACGGCAACTACCTGCTGCTGCAGCCGGCGGGCCTGACGGCCACCATCACGCCGGCCGTGCTGGAACTGTTCGGACT
>NZ_JACYMM010000052.1 GCF_020858115.1 Janthinobacterium sp. FW305-129 | reverse complement strand
CGCACAAGCGGTGGATGATGTGGATTAATTCGATGCAACGCGAAAAACCTTACCTACCCTTGACATGGCTGGAATCCCCGAGAGATCGGGGAGTGCTCGAAAGAGAACCAGTACACAGGTGCTGCATGGCTGTCGTCAGCTCGTGTCGTGAGATGTTGGGTTAAGTCCCGCAACGAGCGCAACCCTTGTCATTAGTTGCTACGAAAGGGCACTCTAATGAGACTGCCGGTGACAAACCGGAGGAAGGTGGGGATGACGTCAAGTCCTCATGGCCCTTATGGGTAGGGCTTCACACGTCATACAATGGTACATACAGAGCGCCGCCAACCCGCGAGGGGGAGCTAATCGCAGAAAGTGTATCGTAGTCCGGATTGTAGTCTGCAACTCGACTGCATGAAGTTGGAATCGCTAGTAATCGCGGATCAGCATGTCGCGGTGAATACGTTCCCGGGTCTTGTACACACCGCCCGTCACACCATGGGAGCGGGTTTTACCAGAAGTAGGTAGCTTAACCG
>NZ_JACYMM010000051.1 GCF_020858115.1 Janthinobacterium sp. FW305-129 | reverse complement strand
ATAGGGAAGCCGTAGAGAAATCGAGTCCGAATAGGGCGATCAGTCGCTGGGTGTAGACCCGAAACCAAGTGATCTACTCATGGCCAGGATGAAGGTGCGGTAACACGCCCTGGAGGTCCGAACCCACTAATGTTGAAAAATTAGGGGATGAGCTGTGGGTAGGGGTGAAAGGCTAAACAAACTTGGAAATAGCTGGTTCTCTCCGAAAACTATTTAGGTAGTGCCTCAAGTATCACCATCGGGGGTAGAGCACTGTTATGGCTAGGGGGTCATTGCGACTTACCAAACCATTGCAAACTCCGAATACCGATGAGTGCGAGCTTGGGAGACAGACGTCGGGTGCTAACGTCCGGCGTCAAGAGGGAAACAACCCAGACCGCCAGCTAAGGTCCCAAAGATTGGCTAAGTGGAAAACGAAGTGGGAAGGCTAAAACAGTCAGGATGTTGGCTTAGAAGCAGCCATCATTTAAAGAAAGCGTAATAGCTCACTGATCGAGTCGTCCTGCGCGGAAGATGTAACGGGGCTAAGCCAGTCACCGAAGCTGCGGATAT
>NZ_JACYMM010000050.1 GCF_020858115.1 Janthinobacterium sp. FW305-129 | reverse complement strand
CACAGGCAAGCTGGACAACACGGCCGGCCGTATCGCCGTCAACAGCAATAACTTGGCCTTGAACGCGACGGTGTTGACGAATATCAATGGCAAGCTGGAACACGCAGGCGCCGGCGTGCTGGCCATCCACGCGGGTCAGTTCAACAACCAGTTCGGCAAGATCACGGGCAATGGCAAGCTCGACATCACCGCCGCGACCCTGGATCACCGCAATGCGACCACCATCGCCAATCAGCTGACCATCAACACCGGCACGCTGGACAATCGCACCGGCAGCCTGGCGCAAACGGGTAGCGGTTTGATGAACATCAATGCTGTCGGCGTGCTGGACAATACGGGCGGCAAGATCGAAGGCAATGGCGATGCGCTGGTGAAAGCGGATGCGTTGCTGAACAACAAGGGCCGCATCGTGGCGGCACAGGATGCCGAGTTGAACGTCGGCAGCCTGGACAATACCGAAGGGATTGTGGCCGCAGGGCGCAACCTGGCATTGAATAGTGGCAACATCGACAATGCCAAGGGCCAGTTGCAGGCCGTGGCCGGCAACGCGACCTTGAACGTCGCGAACTTGAATAACACCGCAGGCAACGTG
>NZ_JACYMM010000049.1 GCF_020858115.1 Janthinobacterium sp. FW305-129 | reverse complement strand
TGCCGCGCATCGGCCAGGAAGTGCTGGTGCAATTCCTGGAAAACGATATCGACCGGCCCGTCATCGTCGGCGCCCTGTACAACGGCCAGGGCGAGGGCGGCACGCTACCCACGCCGGGCGGCATGGCGCGCGATCAGAGCGACGCCGGCGTGTTCCAGCCGGCGCACGACCACGCCATCGCGGGCCAGGGCAATGTGGCGGGCGGCAACAGTCCGCTGTGGCATGGCGCCGCGGGCGCCAGCGCGGCGCACCGCAATGGAGCGGCGCAATGGGGCATCCGCAGCAAGGAATTCGGCAAGGCGGGCAGTGCGGCCGGCTACAACCAGCTGCTGTTCGACGACACCGACCAGCAGGGCCGCATCCAGCTGAAAAGCAGCCATGCGGCCAGCGAACTGAACCTGGGCCACCTGATCCACGGCGCCGACAACTACCGGGGCAGCCTGCGCGGCGCCGGCGCCGAGCTGCGCACCGATGCGTATGGCGCGGTGCGCGCCAGGGCCGGCCTGCTGGTAAGCAGCTATGTGCTTCGGCACGAGGCCGCGCAACGCGATCCGGCCGGCGACAACGCCGCCGGCATTGCCCTGCTGAAACAGGCGGTGCTG
>NZ_JACYMM010000048.1 GCF_020858115.1 Janthinobacterium sp. FW305-129 | reverse complement strand
GCGCCGACGGTACGGCCGCCTTCGCGGATAGCGAAGCGCAGACCTTCTTCCATCGCGATCGGGTTGATCAGCTTGACGGTGATCGACACGTTATCGCCTGGCATGACCATTTCTTTGTCTGCTGGCAACTCGATCGAACCGGTCACGTCCGTCGTGCGGAAGTAGAACTGTGGACGATAGTTGTTGAAGAATGGCGTATGACGGCCGCCTTCGTCTTTCGACAGAACATAGATCTCGCCGGTGAAGTGCGCATGCGGCTTGATCGAGCCTGGCTTGGCCAGAACTTGACCACGTTGCACGTCTTCACGCTTGGTGCCGCGCAGCAGCAGACCAACGTTGTCGCCTGCTTGACCTTGGTCCAGCAGCTTGCGGAACATTTCCACGCCGGTGCAAGTCGTTTTGACGGTATCGGTGATACCAACGATTTCGATCTCTTCGCCGACTTTAACAATGCCGCGCTCGATACGACCGGTCACAACGGTACCGCGACCCGAGATCGAGAACACGTCTTCTACTGGCATCAGGAACGCACCGTCAACAGCGCGCTCTGGCGTTGGGATGTAAGCATCCAGCGCATCGGCCAGACGCAGCACTGCGTCAACGCCCATTTCGCCTTCTTTGCCTTCCAGCGCCATACGTGCCGAACCTTTGATGATTGGCAGGTCGTCGCCTGGGAATTCGTACTTCGACAACAGCTCGCGCACTTCCATTTCTACCAGTTCCAGCAGCTCTGCGTCGTCGACCAGGTCGCACTTGTTCAGGAACACGATGATGTATGGAACGCCAAC
>NZ_JACYMM010000004.1 GCF_020858115.1 Janthinobacterium sp. FW305-129 | reverse complement strand
CTACGACACGACGCGCAACGCCCTGATCACGGGCACGCCCACCGTGCAGGCGCTCGGCAGCGACGTGGTCACCATCATGGGCACGGGCACGGGCCTGTTCGCCGACAAGAACGCGGGCGTCAACAAGGCCGTCACCGTCAGCGGCTACACGACGGAAGACGGCAACTACCTGCTGCAGCAGCCGGCGGGCCTGACGGCCACCATCACGCCGGCCGTGCTGCAGGTGAGCGGCTTGAGCCTGGCGGCGCCCAAGACCTACGACGGCACGCGCGGCGTGGCGCTATCCGGCACCCCGGTGGTGTCGGGCTTCGAGGGTGAAACCGTCACCGTGGGCGGGAATGGCAGCGGCCAGTTCGCCGACAAGAATGTGGGCAAGGGCAAGGCCATCACCCTGGCCGGCTATACCTCCAGCGACAGCAACTACGCCATCGGCCAGCAAACTGGCCTGGCGGGCGATATCACTCCGGCCCAGGTCGCTGTGACAGGCGTTCACGCCAACAACAAGACGTTCGACGGCAATGCCGTGGCCAGCCTGGGCGGCACGGCGGTCATCAATGTCTTCGGCGAGGACGACGTCGCCCTCGCCGGCACGCCTGGCGCCAGCTTTGCCGATGCCACTGCCGGCAAGGCCAAGCCGGTCAGCGTCAACGGCTATGCGCTGGCGGGGGCGGATGCGGCCAACTACACCCTGAGCCAGCCGCAGGGCCTCAGCGCGGACATCCTCGATGCCGCCGTCCAGGTGCCGCCGCCCGTCGTCGTGCCCGTGCCACCGTTGCCGGCCTTGCCGCTGGCGCAGCAGCGCGTGGCGCCCGGCCTGAGCATGCCGCCGCTGGGGGACCTGCCGTCCGCGGACGCCGGCTTGAGCAGCACGCCACCGGCCCTTCCCGCCCTGGCAGCCGGCACGGTGCTCAAGCTGACCAGCACACCCGGCATCAGCGTGTCGCTGGTAAGGCCAGCGTCGCTGCAGCAGAATGGCGCAATCGCCGTCTCGATACCGAAGGAGATCGCCGATGCAGGCAATGGTTTCGGCTTCCCGCTGCCGGCGCAGATCGTCGAAGCGGCCGCTGTCAACCGCGTGCCCGTGCAGGCGACCCTGGCCGATGGCGCGCCGCTGCCGGCGTGGATCAGCTACAACGCCGACAGCAAGACCTTTGCCGTCACCCGCCTGCCGGACGGCGCGCTGCCACTGCAAGTCTTGCTGATCCTGGGCAGCCAGCGCGCGATGATGGTGATCGCGGAAGTCCAGTAAGACTCAGCGCGCCGGAGGGCGGCGCTGGCCGCCCTCGCGTCCGTCAAGCCCCGGCCTCCTGCCGTGCATGCGCATGCACGGACCACAGCACGCCCGCCGTCAGCAAGAACATCGCCGCCCACTCCAGCAGGCGCGGCATGCGCTGCGCGTAGACGAAGCCGTACAGCAGCGCGAACAGGGTCTCCGACAGGATCAGCTGCCCCGACAAGGTCACCGGCACCAGGCGCGACGCCAGGTTCCACAGGTAGTTGCCGATCACGGAAGCGCCCAGCGCCAGCAGCAGGCACACAAGCCAGAAGCGGGGCCAGTCGCGCGCCGGGGCGTCATCGGCGCCACTTGCCTGCTGCAGCGCCAGCATCACGGCGCCCACGGCCAGCGCGATGACGCCGCTGGCCAGGCCATACAGCATGGCCCACTCCACGGAGCTGACATGCGCGTGGCGCTTGAGGAAGCGGGCGTTGTCGAGCGCATACCAGGTCCAGCAGGCGAGCGCGCCGATGGCGCACAGCACGCCGGCCAGCTTGCGCGCCAGGCTGGCGCCGTCCGCGCCGCCCGCATGGCTGAAGATATCGCCATTGATGCAGGCGATGCCCGCGGCCACCGCCAGCAGCGGCCAGGCCAGGCGGCGCAGCGGTAGCGCGCCATGATCCTTGCGGCCGACAATCGTCACGCTCAGGGGCAGTAAACCAATGATCAGCGAAGTGGGCGCCACGCCGGCCAGCTTAACGCCATACGCCAGCAGCAGGTAATACACGACGTTGCCGGCCAGCGCCTGGCGCAGCATGGCCAGCCAGTCGCCGCGCCGCAAGCGCCGCAGCAGGGGCAGGAGGCGCGGCAGCATCAGCCCGGCCGCCAGCGCACCGTAACAGACGTAGCGGCCCACCATCAGCTCGACCGGAGAAAAATCCGGCAGCAGGACGGGCACAATGAAAACGGCGCCCCAGAAGGCGCCGGCCAGCAAACCAGATACGATCCCACGCCACATGCCGCCATACCCTCGTCATCGTTGAAGGACGCCAGTATGGCATGCGGCGCGCACTGCCGTCAGCCCCGGGCCAGCAAGCCGGGCGGCCGTCAATTCAGGGCCGGCAGATTCCACGGCGTGACGATCTGGATGGCGGACAGCGGCTGCGGCTGCGCCAGGGCCGGCAGCGCGCCCTGCGCCCGCAACACCTCCTGGCAGGCGCGCCGCATGTCCTGGCCCAGGTCGTGGTGCAGCACCGCGTGGATGGCGCCCGCGCGCAGCAGCGCCACATTGTCCGCGTCGAGGTCGTGGCCGATGAAGACCTGGCAAAGCCGGCCCGCCTGCGCGAACGCCTGCACGATGGCGGCATTGCCGCCGCCGATCGAATACACGGCGGCGATGCCCGGGTGCGCGGCCAGGGCTTCGCGCACCAGCGCTCCCGTGGCGCCGTCGATGCCGTGGCCCTCGCTCACTTCGACGATGGACAAGTGGCGGTGCCGTTCGCGCAGGGCGCGGCGAAAGCCGATCTCGCGCTCTTCCTCGCCATGAAAGCGGTTGCTGCTCAGGGTCACCAGCACCTGCTGTCTTTTCCGGCTGCCCAGCCACTGGCCGACCAGGTAGGCGGCCGTCTCGCCCGCCGCGCGGTTGTCCATGCCCACATAGCTGCGGCGCGCGGAGGACGGCAAGTCCGTCACCAGCGTCACCACGGGGATGCCGGCCGCCGCCAGCCGGTTCACCGCTTCCGCCACTGCTGGCAAGTCCGGTGCTTTCAGCAGCACGCCGTGGCTGCCGTTCTTGCGGATGCGCTCGAGCAGGCCGACGATGCCGCCCACGTCCAGCGTTTCATGCAGGTGAAAGCGCGAGCGCAGCACGGCCGGATGCAGCGACGGCAACTCGCCCTCCAGCGCGGCGCGCACGGCGTCCGTAAAGCGGCGCGGCGCCACCATCAGCACGTCAAGCATGAATTTTCTGCCGGACAGGCCCACCTGCGTGCTTTGCCGCGCCAGCTCGTCGAGCGCCTGCATCACGCGGCGCACCGTATTGGCGTGCACGCCCCCGCGCTGCTTGATGACGCGGTCGACCGTGGCCACGCTGACGCCGGCCTGCAGCGCCACGACCTTGACGGGGAAAGGATGCGTCATGCCATATCCATTTTAAGGAATTGATGGTTTTTTGATGGATTTCTTGATGATAAATGCGGATTTTCATCCCTATACTGATTCTACAACTTATTTTTACAACATCAGGAGACACCGCATGCCCACCACCGCCACCGCCGCGCCGCCCGCCCCCTACTGGCTGACGCCGAAACACTGCGACCTGCAGGACTTCATCCGCACCGTCAGCCTATCCACGGCGCTGGCCGACTATCCCCACGCCGCTGCGGTGGAAGAAAACATCCTCGTCTACGACTGCGACCAGGTGCGCGCACTGGCCGGCAAGCCGCTGGCTTTGCGCGCGCTGCAGGCCGAATGGGGCCAGGCGCTGATGGACGGGCCCGGCGTCATCGTACTGAAACGCGCCGTCATCGACATGGAGACGCTGGAACAGGTGAGTCGCGTGTTTCACGCGCTGATCGCCGAACAGCATGCCAGCGGCCAGGCGGCCGGCGACCATTTCGCCAAACCTGGCGCGAATGACCGCATCTGGAATGCCCAGCAAAAGCTGTGCCTGCGCGCGCCCGATGCCTTTGCGCGCTATTACGCCAATCCCGTCTTTGCGTGGATCGCCGAGGCCTGGCTCGGTCCCGCCTACCAGATGACGGCGCAAGTGAACGTCGTCAACCCGGGCGGAGCCGCGCAGGCGCCGCACCGCGACTACCACCTGGGCTTTCAGAGCGCCGCCGCCTGCGCCGCCTACCCGGCGCCCGTACACCAGATGTCGGCCCTTTTGACCTTGCAGGGCGCAGTCGCCCATTGCGACATGCCGCTGGACTCCGGCCCCACCTTGTACCTGCCCGGCTCGCAGCGCTACCGCGCCGGTTTTCTCGCCTGGCAGCAGCGGCCGTTCCGCGACTATTTTGCGCAGCATTGCGTGCAGCTGCCCCTGTCGAAAGGCGACGCCGTGTTCTTCAATCCCGCCCTGTTCCACGCGGCCGGGCATAACCGCTCGCCCGATATCCGCCGCATGGCCAAGCTGCTGCAAGTGTCGTCGCCGTTCGGGCGCGCCATGGAAACGCTGGACCGCCGCGCCATGAGCGCGGCCCTGTATCCGGCCCTGCAGGCGCTGCGCGCGCAGGGCGCCCTGGATGATCTTGGCGTCGGCCACGCGATCGCCGCCTGTGCCGAAGGCTATGCCTTCCCCAGCAACCTGGACCGCGACCAGCCCATCGACGGCATGGCGCCGCCCACGCAGCAGCAGCTGATGCGCGAAGCGCTGGCGCAAGACTGGCCGCTGGCGCGCTTTATCGACGCCCTGGACAGCCATGCCTGGCGCCAGCAAGCCTGAACAGCAGCGTTTTAGTACCCCAGCCCGTAACCGAACTTGTACAGCGGATGGGCCGTGTCATACGGCACGTCCGATTTCTGCACCTGCACTTCGGCCATCGACGACGGCAGCTCGAACGGCAGCTTGCCTTGCGGCTTGGCCTTGCCCGTCAGGACGTCGAACAGCGCGCCGTCGCTCACGCCGAAGTTGGCGAGGATGGCGCTGGCCTTGTCCTGCACGTTGCCGAGGATGGCCGGGCGGTCCAGGTACACGGTGACCACCGTCTTCGGCGCATACTTGGCCGCGTTCTTGATCGCCTCGTAGTCGGCATTGCCGTCGACGTAATCGAGGCGGCCCTCGTGCTGCATGCTGCCGAAGATGTAGTTCGGGTGCAGGGTTTCATACGGCGCGGCCACGCGCAGCAGGGCCACGTCCGCTTCCTGCGGCGTGGCGACCACCGTGTAGCCATACTGCCGCGCCACGGCCGCATCGATGCCGTACAGGTAGACCTTCTTGACGGTGGCGGCCAGCGGCAAGACCTTGTCCTTGTTTTCCAGCAAGACGAGCGAGCGGCGCTGGGCCTCCAGGCCCGCTTCGACGAATTCCGCCTTGCCCACCGTGCTGGCCGCCTTGGCCGCATCGACGAACGGATGCTCGAACAGGCCCTGCTTGAATTTCTGGATCAGGATGCGCCGCGCCGAGGCGTTGATGCGCGCTTCCGTCAGTTGGCCACGCTGCACGGCTTGCGTCAGATACGGCGCTTCCGTCACGCCGCCAAACTGGTCCATCCCCGCCGTCACGGCTTTTACATAACGCTCGGCCTTGGTGGCGTCTTCCATGCCCCACGGCGTGCCGAAGCCGATGAAGGAAGGCGCCACACCAGGCGCCGTGCCGTTGCGGCAGTTGGCGTCGCAGTCGGACGTGATGCCCCAGTCGGACAGGATCACGCCCTCGAAACCGTATTTTCCGCGCAGCAGATCCGTCAGCATGGTCTTGCTGAAGCCGGCCGCCACTTGCTCCAAAGTGATGCCGTCGATGGTGATATTGCCATCCGGCAAGGCGTAGGTCGGCATGACGGAAGCCGCCTTCGCCGTGAACGCTCCTTCGAACGGCTTGACGTGATAGGCGAAGTTATTGCCAGGGTAGGTCATGTAGCGGCCATAGTAATTGTGGCCGTCGTAGCCCTCTTTCGTGGCGCCATAGCCGACCCAGTGCTTGACGACGGCCACCACGCTGCCGTCATGCAAGCCCGTATTGCCGTCCTGGAAACCTTCGATATAGTGCTGCACCATGCGCCTGGCCAAGTCGGCGTCTTCGCCAAAGGTGCCGTTGATGCGCGACCAGCGCGGCTCGGTGGCCAGGTCCGCCTGCGGTGACAGCGCCTGCGTGATGCCGACGGCCAGGTATTCCTGGCGCGCGATGTCGCCGAAGCGGCGCACCAGCGCATCGTCGCCGATGGCGGCCAGGCCCAGGGTTTCCGGCCACTGCGAGAAACCCTTGGTACCGGCACTGGCGCCCACCGTGTACTGGAAATGGTGGCGCGGGTCCGTGCTGATGGAGACGGGAATTCCGTGGCGCGAGGTTTCGCTCAGCGCCTGTACCTTGTTGTACTGGGCCGCCATATTCGCCGTGTCGCCAGCCATGCGGGTAATGAAGGTGTTGACGTACTGCTTGACGATCAGGTCCTGCAGGGCCGTGAGGTCATACGCGCCGCCCAGGCCGATGCCGGAAGGGTCGGACACGGTGGGCGCCGTGCCGTGCATCATCAGGCCCGCCTTTTCATCGAGGCTCATGCGCGACAACAGGTCGTCGGCGCGCGCCTCGGCCGGCAGGCGCCAGTCTTCGTACGGGTCGATCTTGCCGTTGCGGTTCATATCCTTGAAGGTATAGCCGTCGACTTTCAACTGGGTGTAGCTGGTGGCGCCGAATACGGGCTGCGTGTATTGCTCGCTGCTGGTGTCGTTGCCGCAGGCGGCCAGGGCAAGCGTGGCGACGCAGCCGGCGACCACGCGGGCCATCGGTTTCAAAGTGCAATTCATCATTATCTCCAAGACTGTTTTTGTAGGTATCAAGGCGCGACAGCAAGGCCGGCCGAAAACAATATAGCGTGAGAATGCGTGAGTTTCTTGACCGCGCAGCACGCGTTTTATACCCGCGAGAACAATTTTTGGTTAAGCGCCACGATAACCAACAATTTCCTACAAAGTGCTAATATTTGTGAAAAATTACTACAACAAGCAGAATAAGCAGAATAAGCAGGAGACAGCCTTGCACAAACCCGACACGCGCACGGTTTCGAACCGCATTGCGCAGCAATGCGCGCGCGCCATGCAGGCCGACGGCCACGCCCCCGCCGACTTTTTCCGCCAGACGGGCATCACGCCGGCGCAGCTGGAGGAGCCGGGCGGCCGCATCAACGCCGAGCGGCACCGCCGCATGACGGCCTACGCCCAGCAACTGCCGCAGCACCGCGGCTTGCTCGACCTGGACGTGACGCACTGGTTCGCGCATTACTCGGGCATCGCCCACGTCTGCTTCAACCGCCCCACCCTGCGCAGCGCGCTGCACGAGCTGCTGCACTTGCGGGGCCTGATCGGCGAATTCGACTTCATGCTGATGAGTGAGAATGGGACGCGCATCGAGATCGAATACCTGTCCGAGTTTTGCCCGCTGGGGGGCGCCATGCAGGCGCTGGCCAATTTCCGCATGCTGTCGCTGGTGGCGCGCGCCTACGACGATGGCGCCGCCACGGCTTTCCATGCCGGCTTCCAGGGCAAGGCGCCGTGGTTCGCGCCAGCCATTGCCGAGTGCTTCGGCGCCGCCGCCACTTTCGGCCAGGCGCGCAATACCCTGACCTTCAACGCGCCAGCGCTGGACCGGCCCTTCGCCCAGTTCAACGCCATGCTGGCGCCGCACGCGCTGCGGCACGCACAGGGACAATTGCAGCAGCTGCAGGGGGCGCAGCTGTTTTCGGCCCGCGTGGAGCAGGCGATCATCGATTTGCTGGGCCGGCAAGGCGCCGGGGACGCCGACGGCGCCGCGCTGCTGCCGGCCCTGTGCGACGGCCTGGCGATGAACCGCTGGACCTTGCAGCGCCAGCTGCAGCAGGAGCAGACCTCGTTCCGCGCACTGGAACTGCGCGCGAAAAGCCGCGAATCGCGCCGTTTGCTGCGCGAAACGAGCCTGAGCGTGGTGGAAATCGGCGAGCGCCTGGGCTTTTCCTCGCAAAGCGCGTTCACCCGCTTCTTCAAGACCCAGTTCGCGCTGCCGCCGGCGCGCTACCGGCAGGATGCCGCCGGAGCCTAGAGAAAGAGACAAGCAACAAGAAACAAAAAACAAAAAACAAGCAAGCCACGAAACGGCCCAAGTCAGAAAGACAGGCTCCCCGGGCCAAGCGGACCTGAAAAATGCCGAGGGCAAGGCGCGGCGACGCAGACAGTACGCCAGTACGGCAAGGAAGCCGCAACGCCGCCATCGGCATTTTCTCAGGCCCGCGTCTCCGGCCCGCTATTCAAGCTATACAGCCTGCGGCCGTATCCGGAACCAGATCGCATACATGGCCGGCAAGAACACCAGGGTCAGCACCGTGCCGGCAAACGTGCCGCCGATCAGGGTGTAAGCCAAGGTGCCCCAGAAGACCGAATGGGTCAGCGGAATGAAGGCCAGGATGGCCGCCAGCGCAGTGAGGATCACGGGACGCGCGCGCTGCACGGTCGCTTCGACCACGGCGTCGAACGGCGCCAGGCCGGCCGCCTCGTTCTGGTGGATCTGGCCGATCAGGATCAGGGTATTGCGCATCAAAATGCCCGACAGCGCGATCAGGCCGACCAGCGCATTGATGCCGAACGGCTGCTGGAACAGCAGCAAGGTGGGCACGACGCCGATCAGGCCCAATGGGCTGGTCAGGAACACCATCACCATCGCCGAGATCGAGCGCACCTGCAGGATGATCATCAGCAAGGTCAGCGCCAGCATGATGGGGAACAATGGCAGCATGGCTTGCGTTGCCTTGGCCGATTCCTCGATGGAGCCGGCCTGCTCGATGCGGTAGCTCGCTGGCAGCTTGTCAATGATGGGCCGCAGCTGCGCCGTGATGGCACCCGAGACGTCGGGCGGCTGCATGCCGTCGGCGATGTCGCCGCGCACGGTGATCGTCGGCTGGCGGTCGCGCCGGCGCATCACGGGTTCTTCCCAGCGCACCTCGACGCTGCCCACCTGCGACAGCGCGATGCGTTCGCCGTTGGCACCGGCCAGGGTCAGATCGGCAATACGCGCCGGATCCAGCCGCACGTCGCCGGCCGCGCGCGCCACCACCTGCACCGTGCGGATATCTTCGCGCACGGCGGTGACGGGCACGCCGCTGAGCAGGAACTGCAGCTGCTGCGCCACCGCGGCCGACGTCAGTCCCATCGCCTGCAAGCGCTCCTGCTGCAGGCTGAAATGCAGGGTGGGCGTGCGCGTGCCCCAGTCGGTATTGACGGTACGCATAATCGGGCTGGCCTGCATCACGCGCCGCACCTCGCCGGCGATGCCGCGCAACACCTCGGGATCGGGGCCGCTGACCCGGTAGGCGACGGGAAACGGCGAATACGGGCCGAACACCAGTTGCGTGACGCGCACGCGCGCCTCCGGCGCCAGGCCGGCGGCAACGGCCACGCGCAAGCGCTGCTTGAGACTGTCGCGCGCCTGCTGGCTGTCGGTGCGCACGACGATCTTGGCAAACGAAGGATCGGGCAATTCCGGCCCCATCGCCAGATAAAAGCGCGGCGCGCCCTGGCCCACATAGGCCGTTACGATCTTCGCCTCGGGCTGGCGAGCCAGCCAGGCTTCCACTTTCGCCGCCGCGCCGCTGGTCTGCCCGATCGCGCTGCCGTAAGGCAGCTGCACTTCGATCAGCACTTCAGGACGGTCGGAGATGGGGAAGAACTGCTTCTTGACGACGGCCATGCCCAGCACGGCCAGCACGAACAGGCCGATCACGGTGCAGAACACCAGCCATTTGCGGGCGATCACGCGCCCCAGCAAGCGGCGAAAGCGGTGGTAGCGCGGCGTGCCGTACAGCGCGTCATGGCCGCCGGCGACTTTTTTCAGCTCGGGCAGCAGCTTGACGCCCAGGTAGGGCGTAAACACGACCGCCACCACCCATGAAGCGATCAGCGCGATGCCGACGATCCAGAACATATTGCTCGTGTATTCGCCGGCGCTGGAGCGGGCAAAGCCGTTGGGCATGAAGCCGACGGCCGTCACCAGGGTACCCGCCAGCATCGGTGCGGCCGTATGGCTCCAGGCATAGGCGGAGGCGGCGATGCGGCTGTAGCCCTCCTCCATTTTCACGACCATCATTTCGATGGCGATGATGGCGTCGTCCACCAGCAGGCCGAGGCCCAGGATCAGGGAACCGAGGGTGATGCGGTCGAAGTTCTTGCCCGTCGCGGCCATCACGATGAACACGACGGCCAGGGTCAGCGGCACGGCGGCGGCCACCACGATGCCGACGCGCCAGCCCATGCTGATAAAGCACACCAGCATCACCACCAGCAGCGCGGCGAGGAACTTGAGCATGAATTCGTCGACGGCCGCGCTGATATTGACGGACTGGTCGGTGACCTTGGCCAGGCTCATGCCCAGCGGCATGGCGGCACCGATGGCCGTCACTTCCCCATCCAGCGCCTTGCCCAGATCCAGCCCGTTCCAGCCGTCGCGCATGACCACACCCAGCAACAGCGCCGGCTCGCCGCCGTTGCGCACCATGAAGCTGGCCGGGTCTACCTGGCCACGGCGTACGGTGGCGATATCGGACAGGGCCAAGGTGCGCCCCTGCACCACCACCGGCGTATCGCGGATCTTTTGCAGCGCGTCAAGCGCGCCGTCGAGGCGGATGGTCACTTGCGGCCCCCGTGTTTCGACCGAGCCGGCCGGCGTGAGGACATTCTGGCCGTGCAGCGCCGCGAACACGTCCTGCGCCCGCACGCCCAGGGTAGCCAGACGTTCCTGCGACAACTCCACGTAGATGCGCTCGGCCTGCTCGCCGATGATATTGACCTTTTTGACGCCCGGCACGTGCAGCAGCCGCTGGCGCAAGGTTTCCGCCTCGCGCACCAGCAGGCGCTGCGGCTCGCCTTTGGCTTTCAGCGCATATAGGGCAAAGGTGACGTCCGCGTATTCGTCATCGATCATGGGGCCGATCACGCCGGCCGGCAGATTGGCCGCCTCGTCACCGGCCTTCTTGCGCGCCTGGTAGAACTCGGCCTGCACCTGCCCGGGCGGCGTGCCGTCGAGCAGGGTCAGGGTGGTAAACGCCAGGCCGGGCGTGGTGTAGGTCTCGGCCCGTTCGTACCAGCGCAGCTCCTGCAGGCGCTTTTCGATCTTGTCGGCTACCTGGTCCTGCATTTCGCGCGCGCTGGCGCCAGGCCAGGCGGTGACGATGGTCATCACCTTGACCGTGAAGGCCGGGTCTTCCGCGCGCCCCAGCTTGAAGAACGACAGCAGGCCGGCCAGCGAAATGAGGCAGATCAGGAACAGGGTGACGGAACGCTCGCGCACGGCCAGCGCCGACAGGTTGAAGCCCGCCGCGCTCATGGATGCGCTCCCGCGCCGGCGGCCGCTGGCACCGGTTCGACCCTGACCCGCTCCCCCTGGTGCAGCAGATGGGCGCCCAGCGCGACGATGCGTTCGCCCGCCTTCAGGCCGCTGACGTCGGCGCGGTCATCGTGCAACCCGTGCACCTTCACCGGCCGCCAGGCCACTTGCGCCGGCGCACCGGCGATCACCCACACGCCTGGCCCCTTGCCCGCATCGTGCAGGGCCGCCAGCGGCACTTGCACGGTGCCGCTGGCGGCATGCGCGCCGGGCAGGCGCAGGGTGACGGTGGCGCCCAGCGGTGCGTTTGAGAGCGCCGCGTCGAGCACATAGCGCGCCTCGAAAGTACGCGTTTGCCGGTCCGCCGTCTGCGCCAGCTGGCGCAAGGTCGCCGGCACGCTGGCGCCGGGCCTGCCGAACAGGATGGCCTGGCCCGTGGAGCCGAGCGCGGGACGCACGGTTTCCGGCAGCTGGATCGCCGCTTCGCGCCGGCCGTCATGGGCCAGGCGCACCACCACCTGCCCGGCCGCGACCACCTGGCCCGGTTCGGCCAGGGTGTCCATCACGACACCGTCGGCGTCGGCCAGCAGCAGCGCGTACTGCAGCGCATTGCGCGCCACCCCGGCCAGGGCTTCGGACGCCTTCAATTGGGCGCCGGCCGCGTCAGCCGCCGCCTTTACCTGGTCGTAGTTCGATGCCGAGATGGCGCCGGTGCCGCGCAAGTCGCGGTAGCGCGCTTCCTCGTCCGCCGCCTGGCGCGCGCGGGCGCGGTCGGCCATGACGGACTCCTGCCGCGCCTGCGCCAGCAACTGCAGGTCGTCGGCGTCGAGGCGCATCAATGGCTGGCCACGGCGCACGGCCTGACCGGCGTCGACCAGCCGTTCGCGCACCTTGCCGGCCACGCGAAAACCAAGATCGCTTTGCACGCGCGGCGCGACCACGCCCGTGAAGCTGCGCGTGCCCGCTTCGGCGCCCTGCACCGGGACGGCCCGCACCAGCGGTACGGCCGTGCGCGGATCGGCCTGCGCCTTGTCGGCGCAGGCACTCATGGCCAGGGGCAAGGTGGAGATGACTACAGATGAAGCGAGGCGGCGCCAGCGCATAAGAATCCCATGAATGAGTGATCAGGATTCTCATTCTGGTACCAGTGACCAAATAAGTCAACAGTCACAAATTAATGCGAAGCTATGGCGACAGGCTGCGCAACACCAGGCTGGACAGTTGCAGCACCGCCGTTTCGCTGCTGTCGACGCTGTGTTGCAGCAGCAAGGGATTGACGTAGGGGCGCATCACCAGGTAGATCGCGCTGGCCGTTTCGTCGAGCGGCGTCTTGCGCTCGAAGTCGCCCGTCTTGCGCCCCTGCTGCAAGATATCCTGCAGCAGGGCGCCCATCGCCAGCTCGTAGGCTTGCACGGCAGGCCAGCGCCCGGTGGCGGCCGAGGCGGCGATGTCGTACAGCTTGCGGTCCTGGAAAAACAGCCGCAAGCTGGCTTCGACGCTGGCCCGGAACATGCGCCGCAGCTGCTCCGGCGGCTGGCCGGCCGCCGCCACCGCGCTTCTTACCTCGGTTTCGATCTGGCGCAGGCAGCTGGCGCAGATATGCTCGCCGATGGCTTGCTTGGACTCGAAGAATTTATAGATATAGGCCTTGGAAAAGCCGATCGCCCTGGCCAGGTCGGAGACAGTCGTCTTTTCATAGCCGTAGCGGCTGAAGTAATCGGTGGCGGCGGCAACGATCTGGTCGCGCACGTCGTGGCCGGCGGGGCCGCGTGCCGGGCTTGGTGTATCGGGTGTGGTGGAATTCATGGCGACAGCTTAACGCGCCGCGACGGAATGCACAATAAGTGACCAATATGTATTATAGTCACTCATTATTCTCTTTTGAACTGGAAGACCACCATGCCATTGCCACGCCTGCGCCTCCCCTTTCTGCTGATCGCCGCCGGCCTGGCCGCCACCGGCTGCACTGCTGGCCTGGACTACCGCCGGCCCGAACTGCCGCAAGCGGCGCAGTATCTGCACCAGGCGGCGCTCGGCGCGCGCGAGGGTGCCAACACTGCTGACGCTGCCGAACTGCGGCAGTGGTGGACGGCCTTCGGCGATCCGCGCCTGACCCATGTGGTAACGGTGGCGCTGGCGCAAAACCTCGACCTGGAGCAGGCGCAGGCCAGGGTCAGGCAGGCGCGCGCCGCCACGGATGCGGCCGACGCCGCGCTGCTGCCGTCGGCCAGCATTGGCGGCCAGGCGGCACGTGCCTACCAGTCGGTGCAAACGCCGCTGGGCCAGGTCCTGAACGCCACGCCAGGCTATCAGCGCGCCGGCAGCGCGCGCGAATTGAACCTGCAGGCGTCGTGGGAACTCGACCTGTTCGGCGGCCTGCGCCGCGAACGTGAAGCGGCGCGCGCCGATTACGAGGCCAGCGACGCTGGCTGGGCCGCAACGCGGCTGGCCGTGGCGGCGCAAACGGCGGACCTTTACCTGTCCATCCAGGGCCTGCAGGTGCGGCTCGACCTGGCGCGCCGGCAGGTCGACACCGGCGCGGCGCGGCTGGAACTCACCACGCTGTTATATGACAAGGGATTGGCAAACGAGCCGGCGCTGCGGCAGGCCGAAGCATCGCTGGCGCAGGCGCGCGCCGTCGTTCCCGGCCTGGAAACGGCGCGCGAGGTGGCGCTGCATGCGCTCGACGTGATGCTGGGCGCGGCGCCCGGCACCCATGGCCACGAACTGCCCGCCAACGGCAACATCGCGGCCGCGCCGCGCATCACGGCCGGCGGTGCGCCGGGCGACCTGCTGCGGCGCCGGCCCGACCTGCTCGTAGCCGAGCGGCGCCTGGCCGCGGCGAGCGCACGCACCGGCGCGGCCGTTGCCGAGTACTACCCGAAATTCAATTTTGGCGCCCTATTTGGCAGCGCCACGGCCGGCGGCGCCCTGTTTGCCAGCGGCTCCGGCCAGGCCGCGGGCGTACTCGGCATGCGCTGGCGCCTGTTCGATTTCGGCCGCATCGATGCGCAGATCGAGGCTTCGCGTGGCCAGGAAGCCGAACTGCTGGCGGCCTACCGGCTGGCCGTGCTGCATGCCACGGAAGACGTGGAGAATGCCTGTTCGGCACTGCTCGGATACGAACAGCAGGCAGGTCTGCTGGCGCAGGGCGTCGCTGCGCTGGAGCACGCGCGCGCCTCGGCGCTGGCGGCCTTCCACAAGGGCGCGGCCAGCCGCCACGATGTGCTGCAGGCCGACGCCCGGCTGTTGCAGGCCGAGGATGCGCGCGCCCAGGCGCAAACGGGCGCCGCACGCGCGGCCGTCGCCACCTACAAGGCACTGGGCGGCGGCTGGCAGGCGCCCGCGCCCGCGGCCCTGGCGGCGCGGTAAAGCCGGGACAGCGCTCAGAAGAAGTGGCGCATCCCCGCCATCACGCCGTTCTGCGTGCGCCCCGCGCCCACGGTGCCGCCCGCGTCCAGCGCCACGGCGGCCGCGCCGTCGTTGTCCATGCGGCCGATGGCGGCGTAGATGGCCGTGCGTTTGGACAGGTGATACGTCAGGCGCGCGGTGGCCAGGGTGGCATCGTTCGCACTGTCCTTGATGGCCAGTCTGGCGAGCTGCCCGTCGAGCACCAGCGCGGGGGCCAGCGGATACGCGGCGCCCACATACAGCAGTTGCGAATCGACTGGCCCCGTGGCGGCGCGGATGCTGCGGTCGATCACGCCGCCGCCGATTTTCAGCTGATCAAGCATGGCATAGGCGCTGGCGATCACGCGGCGGTCGAAGTGGCGGCTCGATGTGAGGCCGTTGGCCGCGCCCGCGTTGCCGTACATGATGTCGTACGAGGCCGTGGCGCCATAGCGGCCCGTGTCGTAGCCGAGCAAGGCGGTGATCTGGCGGCAAGCCTTCGCATTGCCCGCCACTTCGCCCGCGCAGCCCGTGGCGGCAGGCCCGCCCGCCGCCGAAGCGTCGCGCCCCAGGCTGTAGGTGGCGCCCACCGTCACGTTCGAGAACGTGCCCAGGTAGCCGATGGCGTTGTCGCTGCGGGCGTTGGGCAGGTACAGATCGAGGCTGCTGATGGAAAACAGGGCCGGACCCATGATGTCGGACTTTTGCGTGGCCCAAAACGACATATTCATTTGCCGCCCCAGCATCAGGCTGCCATAGCGCCCCTTCAGGCCCACCCACGACTGGCGGCCAAACAGTCTCCCGCCCTGCCCCGCGATGCCCGTGTCGACGCCGAAGCCCGATTCCAGCGCAAAGATCGCCTGCAAGCCGCCGCCCAGGTCTTCCACGCCCTTGACGCCGAAGCGCGACGGCAGTGAACCCGTCAGTGTCGGCATTTTCACCTGGCTGTCGCCGGCCGCATTGACATTGCTCGTGTAAGCCACGGAGCTATCGAGCACTCCGTACAGGGTGACGCCGCTTTGCGCGGATGCGGTGCCGCAGGCGCACGCGCCCAGCAGCGCCATGGTGATGGCGTTGATTTTTCTCATGCTTGTCTCCGTTTTTTATGGTTTGTTATTCGGCGTCTGGCTGCTTGTCCGGGTGCGCCTGCTGGAACGCCGGCAACGCCTCGCAGTGCGCGACGATGCCCAGGATCGTGGGATACGGCGTCAGGTCGCACTGGAAGCGCCGCGCGTTGTACACCTGCGGCACCAGGCAGCAATCGGCCAGGGTCGGCGTGTCGCCATGGCAGAAGCGGCCCGTGTGCGGGCTGTGCGCCAGCTCCGCTTCCAGCGCGGCCAGTCCCAGATGGGTCCAGTGCTGGTACCACGCGTTCTTCTGCTCCGGCGACAGGGCCAGGGGCCCCGTCAGGTAATTCAGGACGCGCAGGTTGTTGAGCGGATGGATGTCGCAGGCGCACACCATGGCCAGCTGGCGCACGCGGGCGCGGCCCAGGGCATCGGTGGGCAGCAGCTTTTGCCCCGCCTGCGTCTCGTCCAGGTATTCAATGATGGCCAGCGATTGCGTCAGCACGGCGCCGCCATCCTCCAGCACGGGCAGCAGGTGCTGCGGGTTCAGGCTGGAAAACGCTGGCGTGAACTGCTCGCCGCCATTGCGGCTCAGGTGCACATAGGCCGTGTCGGGGTGCAGCTGTTTCAGGTTCAGCGCGATGCGCACGCGGTAGGACGCGGAGCTGCGGTAATAGCCATGCAATTTCATATGGTGCTCTCTTTCAGGGGGGCGGGAACGGCGCCGGCCGCAGTCCGGGCGCGCATCAAACGTCCCATGGCCAGCAAGGCCAGGGACGCCAGCACGGCCGGAATGGCCAGCAAAAAGAAGATGGTTTCGTTATCGAGTTTCAGGGTCAGCATCAGGCCGCCGGCCATGGAACCGAGCACGGACCCGCTGCGGCCCACGGCAGCGGCCCAGCTGACGCCCGTGGCGCGGCTCGACGTGGGGTAAAACGCGGCGGCCAGCGCATTGGCGCCCACTTGCGAGCCGCTCACGCCAAAGCCGACGCCGAAGACGGCCAGCACCAGCAGGGCCAGGCTGCTGCCCGACAGGGCCACGACGACGATGCAGCCGGCGGCCGCCAGGTAGGCGATGCTCAGCACTTTATGCGGGCTATAGCGGTCCATCCAGCGGCCCAGCATGATGGCGCCGACCGTGCCGCCCACCTGGAACATCATCGTCACCAGCGAGGCATTCGACAGCGACAAGCCATTGCCATTCAGCAAAGTCGGCATCCAGCTCGACAGCAGATAGATGATCAATAAACTCATGAAAAACGTGGACCACAGCAGCAGGGTGCCGCCGATGACGCCGGGGCGGAACAGTTCGGCCATGGGCGAGCCGGCCAGCTTCTTGTCGCTGACCACCAAATGCGGCAAGGCGGCCACGGTGGGCGCGATGCGGCGCACGATGGTCTGGCTGCCGTCGGGGCCTTTCAGCACCAGCCAGCGCAAGGATTCGGGCAGCGCCAGCATCAGCACGGGCACCAGCAGCAGCGGCAAGGCGCCGCCCAATACCAGCACGCCGCGCCAGCCGATCAGGTGCAGCAGCTGCGCCGAAGCCAGGCCGCCCAGCGCCGAACCGATGGTAAAGCCGCAGAACATCATGGTGACCAGGCCGGAACGGCGCTGCTGCGGGCAGTATTCGGACGTCATGGTCACGGAAGTGGGCATGGCGCCGCCCAGGCCCAGCCCCGTCAAAAAGCGCAGCACCAGCAGCATCGTCAGATCCGTCGACCAGGCCGACAGCAGGCTGGCCGCGCCGAAAAACGCGACGGAGACGATCAGCACGGGGCGGCGGCCGTAGCGGTCCGCCAGGGGGCCGAACAAAAACGAGCCGGCCATCAGCCCAAACAGGCCCGCGCCGAACAGGGGCGCCAGCGCGGCGGGCGTCAAGCCCCATTCGGCGCGGATGGCGGGCGCGATGAAGCCGATCGAGGCCGTGTCGAAGCCGTCGATGGCGACGATGAGGAAGCATAGCCAGAGGATCAGCTTCTGGTAGCGGGAAAACGGGTGGCTGTCGAGGAAGTGCTGGACGTCGGTGCCGGCGTGGGTAGTCATGGTCTTGTCTCCGTTATTGTTGTTCGCTTGGGCTGCGCGGTCTGTGCCGCGCTGGCCCCGGTATGTTTACTGCACGGCGACCTTGATCGGCGTCAAACCGTCTATGCGCGCCTCCATGGTCTGGCCGGCGGTGACGGCGCCCACGCCTTCTGGCGTGCCCGTCATGATGATGTCGCCCGGCTGCAGCTCGAACAGGGTCGACAGGTTGGCGATGACTTCATTGACGGACCAGATCAGGTGCGCCAGGTCGCTCGTCTGCACGATTTTTCCGTCGACTTCCAGCACGATGGCGCCCGTGGTGATCTCGCCGGACGCCGCAATCGGCGTGAGCGCGCCGATGGGCGCCGAGTAATCGAAGGCCTTGCCGATTTCCCAGGGGCGGCCCTGCTCGCGCATGCGCATCTGCAGGTCGCGCCGCGTCATGTCCAGGCCCACGCCATAGCCGAAGATGTGCGAAGCCGCGTCTTCCAGGGCGATATTGCTGCCGCCCTTGCCGATGGCGACCACCAGCTCGATCTCATGGTGGTAATTCGACGTCTGCGCCGGATACGGCACCGTGGCCGTTACGCCGGGGAAGACGGGGACGACGGACTTGTCGTCATTCGGCTTGCAAAAGAAGAATGGCGGTTCGCGGTCGGGGTCAAAACCCATTTCGCGCGCATGGGCGGCGTAGTTGCGGCCCACGCAGTAGATGCGGCGCAAGGGGAACTGGCTGTCGCTGCCGACGATGGGCAGGCCGGCGATGGCTTGGGGGGCGAAGATGAAGTTGGTCATGGTGAAGTCCTGTGAAAAAATCAATCGGTCAAAAACTGCTCGCGCAGCACGCCCATCGCTTGCTGCACGGGGCGGTCGGAAAAACTGAACAGCACGACGTCTTCCTGCGGGCAGTCGAAGGAGACAAGAGCCCACGACGGCACGACGAAGGTGTCGCGCGGGGCGAAATCAAACACCTGCCCGCCTATCGTCACCGTGCCTTGCCCCTCGACGACGCTGTAGACGGTGCCGTCCGTGCTGCGCGCCCGCTTGCCCTTGAAACCTTTGGGCAGCAGCTGCATGAAGGTGGCCATGGTCGGCATGGGCGAGCCGCCCGTCAGCGGATTCGTGTAGCGCAGCTTGTAGCCGTGCCAGTCGTCGATGGCGTCCGTGCGCGACAGCAGCGCCAGCGCTTCGCGCGAGCGGGCATACGGGTAATTGAAGATGGGCGAGGTGGCGCCCGCGTGCAGGGGTTTTACGGGCGCCATGTTGTAGCCGTAGCGGGCGAAGCTCTGGCCTTCCGGACGGCTGACCGTCTGGCTGTCCTGCGTATCGTTTTCCGCGAAACCGGAATCGAAATAGCGCAGCATGGGAATATCGAGGCCATCGAGCCAGACGACAGGCTCGCAGACGCCATCGATACCCACATTGCCATGGTCATGCCAGGTCCACGACGGCGTGATGATGAAGTCGCCCGGGCGCATGGTGGTGCGCTCGCCCGCCACCGTCGTGTAGGCGCCCTGCCCGCTCACGACGAAACGCAGCGCGGACTGGCTGTGGCGGTGCGACGGCGCCACTTCGCCGGGCAGAATCAGCTGCAGGCCCGCGTACAGCGATTGCGTGATCGACGAGCGGCCCGGCAAGGCGGGGTTTTCCAGCACGAGAACCCTGCGCACGGCTTCGTGGGCCGTGATCACTTCGCCGGCGCGCGCCAGCTGCGGCGCGATATCGGCATAGCGCCACAGGGCCGCCGCATACGGCGCCGTCGGCTGCGGCGGCACCAGCGTGTGCAAGGATTGCCACAGGGGCGACAGATGCATGCCGCTCAGGGCCTCATATAAAGCCTCGCGTTCAGGCGTTTGGTGGGAAGTCATGCTGCCTCCTTCTCGGTGGTGGCCAGGCAGGTTTGCGCCGTCCAGCCATACAGCCAGGCCAGCGCTTCATAGAATTGCGCCGGCGTGCGGCCGCGCCACAAGTCGTTGCGCACCAGGCGTTCGACGCCTTTGGCGTGGTACAAACGGCCCATTTCGCGCGCCGACAGCACCACGCGCGCCGTGCGGGCGATGCGCGAGGTTTGATACAGCGCAAAGGCGGCGGCCATGTCGAAGTCGCAGGCGCGCACGGCTTCGCCCAGGGTCACGGCATCTTCCAGCGCCATGCAGGCGCCCTGCGCCAGGTATTGCAGCATCGGGTGGGCCGAATCGCCCAGCAAGGTCATGCGCCTGGTGCTCCAGTTGGCGACGGGGTCGCGGTCGGCCGTGCTCCAGCGTTTCCAACTGGTCGGCTTGTGCAGCAGCTGGCGCGGCTGCGCATGGATGCCGTCGAAGTAGGACAGCACTTCTTCCTTGCTGCCGTCCGTGACGCTCCACGCTTCCTGCTCGCGGCTGTGGAAAGTCACCACCAGGTTGTATTGCTCGCCATTGCGCAGCGGGTAGTGCACGAGGTGGCAGTTCGGCCCGGCCCAGACGACGGGCGCGTTCCAGCGCAGGTCGGCCGGCATGTCGGCGGCCGGCACGACGGCGCGGTACACCACGTGGCCGGAAACGCGCACCTGGTCGCCCACGATGCGCTCGCGGATGACGGATTTGACGCCATCGCAGCCGATCAGCACATCGGCGCGGAAGCTGCGCCCCGCCGCGTCCGTGACGGTGACGCCGTCGGCGTCTTCCGCCACGTCCGTCACCTGCGACGATGTGACAAACGTGATCAGGGGCGAGGTGCGCACCGCGTCGAGGATGGCGCCGTGGATGTCGGCCCGGTGGATGACGGCGTAGGGATTGCTGAAGCGTGCGCGGAAGGCCGCGTCGACGACAAAGGTGCCTACCTCGGTCGCGTCGACGGCGTCCATCATCACCAGGCGTTCCGTAAAGACCGCCTTGGCGCGCGTGCGCTCGCCCACGCCCAGCGCGTCGAGCGCGGCGAAGGCGTTGGGCGCCAGCTGGATGCCGGCGCCGATCTCGCCCAGAGTCGATGCCTGTTCCAGCACGGTGACGGCCAGCCCCAGGCGCGACAGGGACAGGGCGGCGGCCATGCCGCCGATGCCGCCGCCGACGATCAGCACGGACGGCTTGTGGTTAGTTTCCATTTCTCTCCTCCAATTGATCTGTGTGCTTGCGCGCAGCACGTTTGCTGTGCTCTTGGTATGACAAGCAGTGTGCCGACAGGTCAATATTTGGTAAAGCGATGGAATACAATAGCAACAATCACGTTTTTAAATAATGGTGGAATCCTCTTATGTCGCGCTTCGATATCGAACTGCTGTTCATCTTTGACGAGATCTATAAAAGCCGCAACGTGACGCGCGCGGCGGAAAACCTGGGCTTGCCCCAGTCGACCGTGAGCATCGGCCTGGGGAAATTACGCACGCATTTCGGCGACCGCCTGTTCGCGCGCACCTCGAAAGGCATGGAGCCGACGCCGCGCGCGCAAAACGCCGTGCAGGATGTGCGCGCGGCAATTGCCGCCTGGCAGCATGCGCTGGCCGACCAGCCCGTGTTCGACCCGGCCGCCAGCACGCGCGAATTTGCCATCTGCATGACGGACATCAGCGAAATCGTGCTGCTGCCCACCCTGCTCAACCACCTGCAGCAGACGGGACCCGGCATCACGCTGGACGTGTCGAAGATCGCCACCGACACGCCGGCACGGCTGGAAGGCGGCGAAGTGGACCTGGCCGTGGGCTTCATGCCGCACCTGGAATCGGGGTTCTATCAGCAGAAACTGTTCGACCAGCATTTCGTCTGCCTGGTGGCCAGCGGCCACCCGCGCATCCGCGACACGATTACTGTGGAAGCGTTCCTGGCGGAGGGGCATATCGAGGTGAAAAGCTCGGGCACGGGCCACTCCATCGTGGAAAAAGTGCTGGCGGCGGCCGGCGTGCAGCGGCGCATCGTGCTGAAACTGCCAAGCTTCCTGGGCGTATCGCGCATCGTCGCCGAAACTGAATACATCGTGACCGTACCGTACCGCTACGCGCTGCAGATGCAGGACCACGAAGCGTTCCGCATCCTGCCCCTGCCCGTGCAGCTGCCCAGCTTTTCAGTCAAGCAGCACTGGCACGAGCGCTACCACCAGGATGCGTCGAACCGCTGGCTGCGCCAGACCATGGCGCAGCTGTTCGGATCGGCGTGAGTTTGCTTAATTGCCTGGCGGCGGAGTCTCAGCCCTGGCATCGAACGCCAGCCGCGCCGCATCGATGGCGTCGCGGTGGCCGTAGGCCCAGGCACCCAGCGCGCTGATGGGGATCAACAGCGAGCGGCCCAGGTCCGTCAAGGCGTAATCGACGCGCGGCGGCACGGTGGGAAACACGGTGCGCGTGACGAGACCGTCGCGCTCGAGGCCGCGCAGGGTCAAAGTCAGCATGCGCTGCGAGATGCCGCCGATCAGGCGGCGCATCTCGTTGAAGCGCTTGGTGCCATTGCCCAGCAACATCACCACCATCACGCTCCATTTGTCGCCCACGCGGGTCAGGATGTCCGTGATCGGGCGGCACGAGTCCGCCACACCCGCATGGCCGCCATGGTCGCGCATGCGCTTTTCCAGCTCGGCCCCGCGCGCGGCCACCTCGCCCATAGTCACATCCGTGTGCCCCAGTGTGGAAAAAGTGCCTTCTTGTGCGTTCATTTGATAGTCACTATATTTAACCCGGTTACAAAAACATACCACCCGATCATACCACCCAAGAAGGCAACCATGAACATCCTGCACATCGATTCCAGCGTCCTTGGCGAACATTCCGTCAGCCGCCAGCTGACCGCCGCCATCACCGCCCGCCTGCAAACGGCCGCGCCCGGCGCCACCGTCCACTACCGCGACCTGGCCGCCCAGCCCTTGCCGCAATTTACGGCCGCCCCCGGCGCCGCCGAGGGAGAAATCCTTGCCGCCGCGCTGGAACAAGTGCTGGCCGCCGATGTCATCGTCATCGGCGCGCCCATGTACAACTTCGCCATCCCCAGCCAGCTCAAATCGTGGCTCGATGCGCTGGCCGTGCCCGGCAAGACGTTTCAGTACGGCGCCAATGGCCCCGAAGGCTTGCTGGGAGCCAAGCGCGTGATCATCGCCTCGACGCGCGGCGGCTACTACGGCGCCGACACACCGATGGCCGCCCTGGAACACCAGGAAAGCCATCTGCGCGCCTTCCTCGGCTTCCTCGGCATCCAGCAGATCGAGATCGTGCGCGCCGAAGGCGTCAAGGTCAGCGACGCCGCCAGGGCGCAGGCCATGACGGCGGCCTTCGAGCAGATCGGCGCGCTGCAGGCGGCGTAGCTTCAGCTTGATTATCTGGCTGCGGCGGAAACTGTTTCGGCGCAGCCAGGCTGGGCATGGCGGGCAAGAATGGGGAAACTGCGCTAAGCTGCATCGCCCCCCCACTCTACAAGGACCAGCATGACCCTGATCATCGTCGCCACCATCGATGCCCAAGCCCAACATATCGACGCCGTGCGCGCCGCCCTGGAAGCCGTCGTGCCGCCGAGCCGCGCGGAAAGCGCCTGCCTGCGCTACGAGTTGCACCTCGACAACAAGATTCCCACGCGCTTCATCATGCTGGAAGAATGGATGGACAAGGCAGGCCACACGGCGCATGAAGCGACGCCCCACTTCAAGACCCTGGTCGCCGCCGTGGGCGACAAGGTAACAAAGATCGACATCGCGGAACTGAGCAAGCTCAAGTAACAAGCGGCGCGCTGCGCAAGCGCGCGGCCATCTTGGCAAGTTGCCATCTATAATGTGGCAACTTTTCTTTATGGCCATCATGACGACACTTTCCGCGATACGCGGCGCCGCAGCGGCAGCCGCCTTGACACTCTGCGCCGGCGCCTTCGCCCAAGCGCCCCTTCCCCTGACCAAGCTGGTGGGCGAATACAATCTGCTCTCGTCGAAGACCGTACCGCCCAGCAACTGGGGCTATTCCAAGGGACGCATCTCGGTCAGGCAACTCGATGAGCGGCATCTGCTGATCGTCCTGTCCTGCGAGTGGAAACGCGAGCCGAAGGCCGTCTGCGGCGACTATTTCTATGCCCAGCAGCGCGACGATGGGCTGTACCTGCAGGACATGAACACGTTTGCCATGCGCCTGTACTTCGATCCCGCCACGCGCAAGCTCACCATCATTTCGCGCGGCGCCGACGCCAAGCAAAGCGTGCGGCACGAAGTGTTCGGCACGACGACCGAACCGCTGGTCGATACCGCCCTCGTGCGGCGCATGAAGCGCGAGCAATCGAATGCCGACAGCAAGGAAAACCGGCGCGTGTTCGGGCCCTACGCCAAGTGGCAGTATCAGGAAAACCGCATCGAATTCCAGCGCCAGGACTTGACGGCACCGTGATGGCGTGCCTGATCCTGCCCATGCGGCGCCAGCTGCTGCGCCTGGCCGGCGCCCTGCTGTGCTCGCCCGTGCTGGCGCGCGCGGCCGACAACGGCCTGCCACGCGCCGTGCGCCAGCGCATCGTGGCCACCCTCGACGCACCGCTGCCCACCGTGCTCAATGTGCAGCATCTGGCGCTGATACGGCGTTTCAATATCGGCTGGTCGCCTGTGGAAAATGGCGCACCCATGCTCAATCCGGCTTACCCGCTGGGCAAGGGAGATACCCTGAAACTGGCCATGCAAGCGATCGCCAGCCAGGATGCGGCGCTGGCCGCGCAACGGCTGATGGAAGCGGCGCTGCTGCTGCCCCATTTCGTGCACATGGCCGACCTGAAACCGGGCAGCTATGCCAACGGCAAGGCGCCGTTCACCCTGACTGCGCGGCATCTGACGCTGCTACGGCAGCAATCGTGGATGCCGCTGGACATGCTGGGCATGGAGGCGGAAGACTATTTGGCCGAAGGCTATTGGCCCACGCCGTCCGTCGACGGCAAGCGCCCGTATGGCGACTTCACGAATTACCCAGTGGAAATGGCGCAAGCGCTGGGCCTGCCCGTGCGCCAGCAGGCGAACGGCAACCTGGCCATCACACCCACGTTGCGCACGGAACTGGAAGCGCTGCACCAGCAGACCATGCCGGCGCTGCAGGTGTTCGTGCGGGAAGCGGGGTTGCGGCGCAATACGGTGTAAAGGCAGGCCGGGCAACTATGCCTGGGCTGCCGCAGGCCGTATCAGTACCTCGGCCGGAATGCCCAGTTCCTCATGCAGGCGGCGGATCATCGGCAAGGTCAGCTGGCGCGTACCATTGAGAATTTCGTAAACGCGGTTCAAGCGCCCTATCATCGGCTCAAGATCCTTCGGCGACAGCGACTTCTGCTCCATGCTGAATTTGATGGCGTCGACTGGGTCAGGAAATTCCATGACAAAGTGGCGCGTCTCATAGGCATCCACGAGCGTGGCGAGCACATCCAGACGGTCACCTTCGGGGGTGCCGAGCCGGGCCGACATCAAGGACTCGACTTCCAGCAACGCGGCGCGGTAATCATCTTCCGTACGGATAGGTTTGATGTGCATCATCTTGCATTAAACAGTCTGTGCGTTGATGGCGTCATATTGCCGGTGCGTGCCGACAAATTTGATGTACAAGATGCCATATGAATAGTTGATCGATGCAACGAGCCGGTATTTATTACCGCCAATATTGAACACCACCCGCCCCTCTTTCAATATGCCTGCCGTGGCAAAGTCCGACTTCAGCGCTGCGGGGCCGGACCACGACGCCCTGAGCACATGACCATACCACGACAACAGCGGTCCCTTCGAATCCGCGTACGTGACCTGCTCATAGAAAGCAATCAGCGTTGGCTTGGCCAGGATACGCATGGATTGATTTTAGTCCCATTTTGGGACTAACGTCAATCAGGCAGCGCTGCTAACTCGCGAATCAACTCCTCCCGTCAGCCTTGAGGCACCGGCTGCGGCATAGGAGCAGGCGCGGGCACCGGTTCCGGCACCGCCTTGCCATGCGCTTCCTGCCCGCCCTCTTCGGCCGGCACGGCCAGCGGCGCCGGCGGCGCGCCTTCCTGCAGCAAGTCGCCCGGCTCTTCCACCGGTTCGTCCTGCGGTTCCTCGACGGGTTCCACATGGCGCAGCGGCGGTGGTGGCTTGCCGCCGGGGAAGATGGCGTCGCGCGACAGCTTGCCCGTGTCGAGCGCCGTCTTGAAGAAGTCGCCCACCACCAGCACGGCGTTGTGGCCGCCCTGGCCCCAGTAATTGCTGCGCATGGTGACGCGTGCGTCGTTGAAACCCACCCAGGCGCCGCCGACGAGTTCCGGGTGCATCAAAATAAACCAGCCGTCCGCATTGTTTTGCGTGGTGCCGCTCTTGCCGGCCACGTCGGACCGGATGCCGAAGCGGCTGCGGATGGCCGTGCCCGTGCCGCGGTCGATCACGCCGCGCATCATGTCCGTCAGGGTGGCGGCCGATTCGGCCTGCATGGCGCGCTTGGGCTTGTCTTCGCCGAAGCGGGCGATGACCTTGCCTTCGCGGTCCGTGATGTGCGTGACGACGAACGGCAGACGGGCTTCGCCCTGGGCCGCGATGCTGGCGTAGGCGTTGACCATTTCCAGCAAGGTGACGGGGCTGGTGCCCAGCGCCAGCGACGGCACTTTTTCCAGCTTGCTGTCGCGGATACCGAGCGCGCGCGCCAGCTTGATGATCGGCGGCAAGCCCACGTCCTGCATCACTTGCGCCGTGATCGTGTTTTTCGAGTAGACGAGACCGTCGCGCATGGTCATGTCGCGGCCCGTCGTGCCGCTCATGTCCGTCGGGCGCCATTTGGTGCCGTCGGCCGCCTTGATATCCATGACTTCATCGCGGTAGACGTGGTCGGGGCTGAGGCCCTTTTCCAGCGCCGCGCCATACACGATGGGCTTGAAGGTGGAACCGGGCTGGCGCGCCGCCTGCGAGACGTGATCGAATTGTTCGCGCGCAAAGTCGCGGCTGCCCACCCAGGCGCGCACGGCGCCCGTGGCCGGGTCCATGGCCGCAAAGCCCGCTTCCAGCCGCGTCTTCGACTTGCGCAGGGCCGCCATGAAGGCGCGGTCGCCCTTCAGCTGGGCCAGCGCCGCTTCCGGCGTGCCGCCGGCCGCCGTCAGCTTGCGGTAGTCGGCGGACTCGCGCACGAAGGCGTCGAGCAGGGCCGGATGCGATTTCCAGAAATAATCGAAGGCCACGCTGCCAGCCTGCATGCCCGCGTACATGCCCGTCGAGGTCGATGACGGCACGCCCGCGCGGCTCCACTCCACGTCGGCAATCGCCTGCAAGGCATTCGCCTGGCGCTCGACGGCGCGCTCGGCCGCCTGCTGCAAATCGTAGTCGAGCGTGGTGTGCACCACCAGGGCGTCGAGTTCCAGGTTGTAGTCGTTTTCGTCGGCCCAGTCGATCAGCCACTTGCGCACATACGCCGTGAAATGGCTGTCCGACTGCGCCCGCTCGCTCTGGCGCTCGAAATGCAGGCGCAGCGGACGCTTGATCAGCTGCTTGTAGCGCGCCTCGTCGATGACCTCATGTTTGCGCATTTGCCCCAGCACCACATTGCGCCGCTGCAAGGAACGTTCGGGATTGCCGACGGGATTGTAGTAATTCGTGCCCTTGAGCATGCCGACCAGGGTGGCGCTTTCCAGGATATCGAGCCGCGCGGCGGGCTTGTCGAAGTAGGTGCGGGCCGCCATTTCGATGCCGTAGGTGTTGTACAGGAAGGGAACCGTGTTCAGGTAGGCTTCGAGGATTTCCGTCTTGCTGTAGGTCGCTTCGATCTTCAGGGCCGTGATGAGTTCCTTCAGCTTGCGGTTCAGGTTGCGCGAGCGGCCGATTTCCTCGAGGAACATATTGCGCGCCAGCTGCTGCGTGATGGTGGAGCCGCCCTGCGGGTTGCCCCCTGCCGTATGCAGGATGGCGCCCGCCGTGCGCGTGAAATCGACGCCGTGGTGCTGGTAGAAACGGTGGTCTTCCGTCGCAATCAGGGCGCTGATCACGTTCGGTGAAATCTGCTGCAGCGTAACGCGCTCCTGCAAGCCCTGGTCGAAACGCGCCAGTTCCTTGCCGTCCGCGCTGACCATGGTGCTGGGCGCGGCCGCGCGCGCCTGGCGCAAGTCGTGGATGCTCGGCGTCAGGGGGATCAGCAACAGCATGTACAGGATCACCAGCGCCAGCAGGGCCAGGAACGACCACAAGGCCAGCACCAGCGCGCGCCGCACGGGTGGCAAGGTCATCAAGTGCGCATGGCCGCGCCGGTACAGCGCCACCGCCTTGACCCATGCCACTCCCGCCACGCGCACCGCCTGCGCGCGCGCCCGCATGAACGCTTGCCGTGCTTTTTCCTGAAACTGCTCCATGCCTGATGCCATGCTTATAACCTTGTCTGATGCCGGATGATCCGTTTCAGCAAGTATATAGGGCGGGCAACAAAGCGGGCCGGAATTTACGCCAAGCAAGCATCCAGGCGCGCCAGCGTGACGCCCACATACGCGCCCACGCAGCGTTCGTCGCGCGTATGGAAAGCGTCTTCGACCTGCAGCAGGCCGCAGTCGCAGACGACGGGGTCGACCTGGGTGACGACGCCGAGCGCCAGGTAGCGCCAGCCATCTAGGCGCAGCAGGCGCTTTTCCCGGCCGGGATTGGCGTCGAAGATGGCGTCCCAATCGTCGATTTCGCTGGCCATGGGCCACAGTTCGGCCTGGAATTGCGTGCCGGCGGCCATCTGGGCACCGCCGAACTCGTCCATCACGTGCAGGCGCTGGCCGTCCACCTCGATGACGGCTTCCAGGTAGTCGCCCTCGGTCGCGATGAAGGTGGCGGCGACGATGCTGGCCGTCACTTCTGCGCCTGCTCCAGCAGGGCCGGCAATTCCTTCAGCATGGCCTCGCGCGTGCGCAATCCGGCCGATTGTGCCCCCTTTTGCTCGTCCTGCACCAGGCGCGCGAAGACGATGCTGCGCTCGCCCTTGCTGGCCCAGCCCACGAACCAGCCGTAGCCGTGCGCTTCGTCGAAGCTGCCGTCGGCCTTGCGCGGGAAGGCCGCGCCCGTCTTGCCATGCACTTGCCAGCCGTCCACATCGGCCAGACGCGTCAGGCGCCGCGTCTGTTCCATCGCCTGTTTACTGACTGGCAACTGATCGTTGACCAGCTTGCGCAAGAAGCCCAGCTGTTCCAGCGGAGATATCTTCAGCGAAGAGCTGATCCACGAGCGTTCCAGACTATTGTCCTTGCCCGGGTCGCCCGATACATCCGCATTGCCATAGCGCAAAGCCTTGGCGTATTTCTGGAAGCGCTCGGCGCCCAGCGCCTGTGTGATCTGCTGCGAATACCAGACCACCGAGTACTGCATCCAGCGCGACGGGTCGGTATCCTGGCGCCACGCTTCGCCGCCCCAGTCCACATAGCCCTGGCGAAATGGCAAGCTGGGCTTGTGCTCGTCCTTGAGGAAACCGGCGTCATAGCCCATCAGGCTGAGCGCGATCTTGAACGTGGAGGCGGGGGTGACACGATCGAGGCAATTACCCTCTTGCAACAAGACGGCGCCCGTTCTGGCGTCGGCCATGGCGGTGCAGATGGTGGCGGACTGGGCATGCGAGGCTGCCAGGACGGCGCCTGTCAGGCCGAGGATGAACTGGAATAATGCGCGATATTTCATGGGCCTCCGGGGTTGGGGGAGAATGACAAAGCGAAATTGTACCGGGCAGCGCGGCGCGATGCCAGCGATGATAACGTCGCCTTGACTCTAGCGCCCTGCCGGCGCGCCCGGCTGGCGCTCCCGCTTCAAATGTTCTTCTTCCAGCTCGTCCACGCCCAGCTTTTCCTCGTCGATCAGCGCATGGTCGCGCCGTTCGCGCTCCAGCTCCGCTTCCAGGCTGTCATCGTTGACTTCCCGCTCGATTTTCTGCGGCATGCTGTCCTCCTCCACGGTGGTTGACTAATATTCTCCGGCAAGCTTGCCCGCCTGCGCCATGGCATCGTGCGGATGCAGGCTTTCCATATGCCGTACGGTAACACGCGCCTGCGCATAATGCGGCGCCAGCGCCGCCTGCACGCGGCGGGCAGCATCTTCCACATACATCAGGTTAGCACCATTCAAGCGCGCGAACGCCTGTTCGTCGGCCCGTTTCACGGCCGTCTGCAGGGGTGTCGCCAGCGCCGCTTCCACCAGGTCGATCAGGGGAAACAGGTCCAGCTCGGCCTGCTGCGTCAATGGCACCGTGACCGTCGCCGTGCTGCGCTGGCTGTGCGGCGTGGCCAGGCTCGCGTGTTCGCGCAGCCAGGCGCCGGCGGCGGCGCCATCGATGGCGCCCCCACCGAACTGCGCCGCGAAGGCGTCGGCCAGCAATTGCCGTGCCAGCGCCGCCGAACAGGGGCAGGTCGAGGAATAACCGACCTCCACCGTCAGGGACAGGGCAAAGCCCTGCGGAGAAACACTGGCTTGCAGGCGCACGGGATACGATTTCCAGCCCGACAGCCCCGCCGTCAGCAGCGCCGGCTGGCGCCGCAGCACGGGAAACGCCAGCGCCAGGCGCGCCTGCGTGCTGCCGCAATCGGCATGGCTGTCGACCATGCGCCGCAACACGGCGGCCAGCGCGCCCGCATCGAGCGGCTGCGCGGCGGCAAACGCATCGAGCAGCAGATACAAACGCGACATGTGGATGCCCTTCACTTGCGGATCGGGTAAGTCGACTTGTACGTCGGCCCAGGCATGCACTTGCTGCGCCTGCCCGCCCTCTTCCAGCCACAGCGGCAAGGCGATGCCCTGCATGCCGACCCATTCCAGTGGCAAGGGGTGGCCCAGGTGGGGGCCGGCCGCCACGTCGGGCAGGGACGTGGAAAGGGAATCGCGCTTCATGGTCATGGCTCCATATGCAAACAAGTTGCATATCATGGAGAAAAAGCGCCGTATTTGCAAGTACCTTGCATTAATGAGGCATTAACGACAGATCAGCCGGCCTTGCGAAACGTCAGATTGATGCGCTGCGCGCCCAGCACCGCGTGCTCGCCCTCTTTCAGGGGCGCCACGCCGTGGAAGCGCAGGCGGTCGGCGCCGCCCCACACCACCACGTCGCCATGCAGCAGGGGGATGCGGGCAGCCTTGTCGGCCCGCTGCGCCCCGCCGAACAAAAAGGTGGCAGGTAGACCGAGCGAGACGGAAACGATGGGCGCCGTGAAATCGCATTCGTCGCGGTCCTGGTGCAGGGCCATGCGCGCACCGGGCGCATAGCGGTTGACCAGGCAGGCGTCGGGGACAAAGCCCGCATAGCCGGCCGCCAGCGCCGCCTCCTGCGCCAGGCGCAGGAACACGGGCGGCATCGGCGGCCAAGGCAAACCGCTGGCAGGATCGAGGCGCGCATAGCGGTAGCCGCGTCCATCCGTGACCCAGCCCAGGGCGCCGCAATTGCTCATGGCAACGGACATGCGCAAGCCGCCCGGCGTGGCCATGTGGCGCAGGGGCGCCGCCAGCACGATGGCATCCAGCGCCGGCAGCAGTTCGGGCAGATACGGCAGCGCAAAAGCGCGCAGCAGCACCGACGCGGACGAACCCGGCACCAGCGGCGCGGGGCCGGCCGGGGCCTGGTCTTCATCGGCAAACAGGGACAGGGTCATGCCGCCTATTTTAGCCGCATTACCCAAAAAGCCCCCATGGTGCGCTACAGTAGCGCTTCCAGCCACTACCACCCGCCCCCACGATGGATCATTACGCCGATTTGCTGCACACCCTGGCGCAGCAGGAAGAATCCCTGCAATTCGAACGCTTCGACAACGACGCCGCGCTGGCCGTGGGCCTGTGGATCGTCGAGGAAGTGCGCAAGCGGGGCAAGGCCGTCACCGTGAATATCACGCGCAACGGCCAGGTCCTGTTCCACCACGCCATGACGGGCGCCACGGCGGACCAGGCGGACTGGATACGCCGCAAGAACAACACGGTGCAGCGCTTTTGCCGCAGCTCCTACTATATGGGCATCTCGTATAAAAGCCGCGGCAGCACCTTCGAAGACGTGAAATACCTCGATGACGTCGAGTATGCGGGCCACGGCGGCGCGTTTCCCCTGCTGATACGCGGCGTGGGACTGGTCGGCACGGTCACCGTGTCCGGCCTGGCGCAGGCGGACGACCACGCGCTGGTGGTGGCCGCCCTGCAGGCGCAATTGGACGCGCAGCTGAATAAATAGCCAGGCGGCCAGCACCCGGCGCAAGGCGGCGCATGCTCACGGCGTCGCAGCCAGTGCTGCGGCAACGGGGCGCCAGCGACCCGAACACCATGATTTTCCTCAAATGCGCTGGCCGCCGTCGATGGGAATCTCGGCGCCCGTGATGTACGAGGCGCGCTCGCTGCATAAAAACTCCACCAGATCCGCCACTTCGGCCGTCGTGCCCAGGCGGCGCAGGGGGATTTGCGTGTCGACGATGTGCGAAGTACCGGGCGACAGGATCGCCGTGTCGATCTCGCCCGGCGCAATCGCATTCACGCGCACGTTCAACGGCGCCATGTCGTTGGCCATCTCGCGCGTCAGCGACGCCAGCGCCGCCTTCGAGCTGGCGTAGGCGGAACCGGCAAACGGGTGCACGCGGTAGCCGGCGATCGAGCACAGGTTTACGACGGAGCCGTGCGCGTTCGACAATTCCTGCGCAAAACCGCGCGTCAGGGCCAGCGGCGCAAAAAAATTCGTGTTGTACATTTCCTGCCAGGTCTGCATGTCGGTGGTCAGCGAATTGACGCGCGAGCCGCCCGGCCCCTTCGGCGACACGCCCGCGTTGTTCACCAGCGCGTGCAATTTGGCGTCGCCCAGCATGGGGCGCAGGGTGTCGACCATCTGCCCGATCTGGCTCAGGTCCGACAAATCCATGCACACATGCGTGTTGTGCTCCTGGCTGCGCGGGCAGCCGCCCGGTATCGGGCTGCGCGAGACGGTGATCACGCGCCAGCCCAGGCTGCGGAAGCGCTCCGCCACAGCATGGCCGATGCCGCGGCTGGCACCCGTGACGATGGCGGTTTTCTGTTCAACGTTCTGTTCAATCTTGTGCTTGATCTGCGTCATGTTCTTCCTTGTCCTGTTCTGTTGCGCTGGCGTGCATGCGCTCCTGGCGCATCACATACGCCAGCATCTGCGTGCCGCCGTCGAGGATGTCCTGTTCGATGGCGCGCCGCGCGGCCGCGCCGTCGCGCTGGCGCAGCGCGACTATGATGGCGTGGTGGTGGCCGACGCGCATATCGGGCGAAAAACTGGCATAGCCGGCGGCGATCAGGGGCGCCGTCTGCATCCACAGGTGGTCGACGAAGCGTTTTAACATCGGCATGCCGGCCGCCTGCGCCAGGCCCAGGTGAAACGCCTGGTTGCATTGCAGGGCCGCCGCCAGGTCGTGCCGCGCAATCGCCTCTTCATTGGCCTGCAGCAGGCGTTCCAGGTCGGCCAGGGTGGCGGCGTCGATGCGCTGCGCCGCCTCGAACGCGCCCAGCCCTTCCAGTTCCAGGCGCAGCGCGCGGATTTCCAGGTAGCGCGCCACGCTGAGCACGGGCACGCGGAAGTCGCGCGGCGAGCGCAGCACCAGCGCCTCTTCCTGCACCAGTTGCAGCATGGCGTCGCGCACGGGCGTCACGCTGGTGCCCAGCTGCAGCGCCAGCTCGCGGATGCGCAGGCGGTCGTTCGGCCGGAAACGTCCGGCCGCCAGCGCCTCGCGCAGCATCGCGTACACGGACTTGCCCAGGTTGACGTGCTGCAGAGTGTCCAATTGCTGATTCATGCGTGTTTTTGATCTTTTGAAATTATGATGCATCATACATCAAGATAAAAAACACTGTTTCATACCGTGCGCGGCACCAGCGCAAACGGCCGCGAGCACGTACAATCGGCCGCCACCGTCTCGAAAGGAGCGCACTTGAACTGGGATTATCCGCACGCCCATACCCTGCCCGTCACGCCGGAACCGGGCGACATCGACGGCTTGCAGCATACGAACAACGCCGTCTACGTGCGCTGGTGCGAGCACATCGCCTGGCACCACTCGGCCGCGCTGGGGCTGGACCTCGACGATTACCGGCGCCTGGACCGGGCCATGGCGATCCGACGCGGCGAGTACGACTACCTGCTGCCGACGCGGGCCGGCGAAGCGCTGACCCTGGCCACCTGGCTGTGCGCCAGCGATGGCCGCTCCAGCATGGAACGGCGCTTCCAGCTGGTGCGCGACAGCGACGGCGCCACCGTCGTGCGCGGACGCTGGGACTTGATCTGCATCGAATTGAGCAGCGGCCGCGCGCGCCGCCTGCCGCCCGAGTTCCTGGCCGCGTACGTACCGGCCATCGTCGCGACGGCCTGAGCTAGGCAGGCAGGCGCGCCGGTTCCAGCGCGATCAGCACCAGCAGGATGGCCAGCGGCACGGCCAGCGCGGCAAAGCCCACGGCCAGGTAGGCAAAGGCGGCCAGGATGGCGCCCACGGCAAAGCCCAGCAGGGGCCAGAAGAATTTCACGCAGCGTTCGCGCGTGGCGCCGTCGGCCGCGCCGCGCAGCACGTCGACCGTGTCGATGACGATTTGCGTGACGTTGCCCGTCATCATGGACGTGGGCGCCAAATGGGCCAGCAGCAGCCGGCTGATGGCGCTGTGCGCGCCCATGGCCCCCGCGCCGAACAGGCCGGCCGTCATGGCCAGCGCGCCCGGCTCGGGCCCCAGCGGTTCGGCCAGCACGCCAGACACCATGAAACCGAGCAGCAGCGCCAGCTCCAGCAGCAACGCCAGGCGCAGCGCCGGGCCGCCGCGGCGCTCGGCCGCCACCGTCAACAGCCGCGCCGCCGCCACGCCCAGTATGAACGCGGGAAACGCCAGCAGCTTGAGGGCGATCGAGGCATGCGTGGCATTGGCCAGCGCCGCGCCGATCAGCACGAAGTTGCCCGTCACGTGGGCCGTGAACAGGCCAAACAGGGCGACAAAGCCCAGGGTATCGACATAGCCGGCCAAAAAGCCCAGGCTGATGCCCTGCAAACGGCTGCGCTGCGCAAGATTCATACACACTCCTTGAAATTGGCCATCATGATACCGTGCCGCCATCGCGGGCGGCGGCGGATTTGCACGCCGTTCGGCGAAGATGCGGGGCTTTTCTTGCGCCTCCGCAGTGCAACATGCATTTCGCTCCTGCTTTGCCCGTGCATGCTTTAGAATCAGCGACCTCAGCCCCGTAAAAACAGGATAAAACATATGACGGCAGTCGGGAATACCGAACCACAAGAGCTCAAGCGCGGCCTGAAAAGCCGCCACATCCAGCTCATCGCCCTGGGCGGCGCCATCGGCACCGGCCTGTTTCTGGGCATCGCGCAAACCATCAAGATGGCCGGCCCCTCGGTCCTGCTCGGCTATGGCATTGCCGGCGTCATCGCCTTTTTGATCATGCGCCAGCTGGGCGAGATGGTCGTCGACGAGCCCGTCGCCGGCTCCTTCAGCTATTTTGCCGACAAATACTGCGGCCACCTGCCCGGCTTTTTGTCGGGCTGGAATTACTGGGTGCTGTATGTGCTCGTCAGCATGGCCGAACTGACGGCCGTCGGCATCTACGTGCAGTACTGGTGGCCGGGCGTGCCCACCTGGGTCTCGGCGCTGGTCTTCTTTTGCGTGATTAACGCCATCAGTTTGCTGAATGTCAAAGCGTTTGGTGAAATGGAATTCTGGTTCGCCATCATCAAGGTGGTCGCCATCATCGGCATGATCGTCTTCGGCGCCTACCTGCTCGCTTCCGGCGACGCGGGGCCGCAGGCCTCGGTTGCCAACCTGTGGCAGCATGGCGGCTTCTTCCCGAATGGCTGGCAGGGGCTGGTGATGGCCATGGCCGTCATCATGTTCTCGTTCGGCGGCCTGGAACTGGTGGGCATCACGGCAGCCGAAGCGGATGACCCGAGCACGACGATACCGCGCGCCACCAACCAGGCCATCTACCGCATCCTGATCTTTTACATCGGCGCGCTGGGCATTTTATTGTCGCTGTACCCGTGGCAAAACGTCGTCACCGGCGGCAGCCCTTTTGTCCTGATCTTCCATGCGCTCGACAGCAACCTGGTGGCCACGGCCCTGAACGTGGTGGTGCTGACGGCGGCACTGTCCGTCTACAACAGCGGCGTGTACTGCAACACGCGCATGCTGTTCGGTCTGGCCAGGCAGGGCAACGCGCCGCGCGCGCTGTTGCACCTGAACCGCCGCGGCGTGCCGCTCGTCGCCCTGGGCGTATCGGCCCTGGCGACGGGCGCCTGCGTGGTGGTCAATTACTTCATGCCGGGCGAAGCGTTCGAAGTGCTGATGGGCCTGGTGGTCTCGGCGCTGATCATCAACTGGGCCATGATCAGCTGGATCCATTTGCGCTTCCGCGCGCAAAAGAAGGCCGAGGGCAAGACGACACTGTTCCGTAGCCTGGGCTATCCGTTCACCAACTACCTGTGCCTGGTCTTCCTGGCCGGCATCCTGGTGATCATGTACCTGACGCCGGGCCTGCGCATCTCCGTCTACCTGATTCCCGTGTGGCTGGCGGCGCTGGGCGTCGGCTACTGGATCAAGCAAAGCAAGGCCAAGGCATAGACTGTTTGCACCAGATCAAGCAACAAGCAAACAAAAAGCCCGTCTTCGCAGACGGGCTTTTTGCATTGGGCGCTGTCCCTCTCTAAGCGGCGGCGGCCTCGCCCTCTTCCGGCAACACGTCGGCTTGCCACAGGCTGATGGTCTGGCCCGGATACGATTGCAGCAGCACATCTTCACTCAGCGTCTGCAGCAACTGCTGGCGCTGCTCCGCCTTCTTCTCCGGCGTCATGCCCAGCTCGCCCGTCTTGTACGGCCCCAGATCGGCGACGAGGTCGCGCATCAGCGAATGGCTGGTCGGCGTGGTGACGTCCGATTCCACCTTGGCCAGCACATACTTCATGATGTGCGTCGACTGGCTGGCTTCCTGCTGCAGGCTGGCCTTGACCAGTTTGCCATCCTTGTAAGCCATTTGCGCATCGCTGCTGGCCGTATCCTCGATCTGATGATACGTGTAGTTTTGCGACTCCACCTTGTCGGTCAGCCGCAGGGGCAAGCCCGGCACCAGCGACTGATGGAAACTGGCGCTCAGCTTCGATTGCTGCTGCTGGCGCAGCGAGCGGTCATCCTGGCTGGTGCCGCTCACGCTGGTCTTTTGCGACAGCTCATAATGGAAGCCATCCCTTTCCGATGCACGCATGGGATTGCTGAACTTCACCGTTTGCGAAACGGACGCGCTGAAGTCGGACAAGCCCGTCAGCATGGCCCGGTCTTCGGCGGCCAGCCGCCACTTGCTGTCTTCCGGCAGGCCGGCATTGGCTGGCGGCACGGGCGCATTGCTGTGCAAGGCCGTCAACGTATCCTTGAACATGGCCATCAGCCCGGCATCGCCATGGCCGCGCGAGGCTGCCTGGTCGATCTGCTTGGTATAGTTGCCAAGGGCTTTCGCCTGCCGCTCCTTGCTGCCCAGCGCGTGCAGCTGGCTGGCGTCGACTTTCACGTCCAGCGAGCCGGCCACGCCCGCGAAGCTGACCTTGCGTTGCGTGCTGTCGGCCTGGAAATCCAGGGTTTGCGTGCTTTTCTGCTCGCCACGCACCAGCACTTCCGCGTGCAGGTTCACCGATGTCAGCACTTCCTGGTCGAACTGCATCAAACCGGCCAGCCTGACCTTGGGCGTGCCCTGCGCCATGCCGTCGATGGCTTCCTGGAACGCTTCGGACAGGTCGCCCAGGGCCTTCACCTCTGCGTCACTGAGTTCGCCGCTGGTGGTCATGCGCACGGCCAGGCCGTCATCCTGGCTGTCGAGAGACAGCTTGACCTCGACGCCGCTTTTGGTGGTGATGCTGAGGCTGACCTTGTCTTCGCCATTGCCGTGCAGGCTGGCCGGCGCAATGCCGGCAGCCTCGGCGTAGGGGCCCGGTTGCGTGCGCGGCGGCGGCTGCAGCAGCGCTTGCGAAATATTGCGCACGCCGCCCTTGAGCTGGTCCAGCATGGCCGCCCCCAGGCCTCCGAAGCGCCCGCCATACGAATAGTACGGCGCAAAATTCTTCGTCATCAGCTCGCTGACGGCGTCGTGCGACGGGCTTTCCCACACTTTCGGCGACGGCAACAGGTAAGAGATGGCGGGCTGCTCCCCGCCCTCCGCACCAAAGGCAACGATGGTCGACGGCGTGGACGCCGGCACGGCTGGCGCGTCCGCCCGGCTTGCCGCGGCGCCTTGCACACGGGACGGGGTCGGATTCCAGCTCGGGATCGGGGAGACGGAAGTCATGGTGATGTGGCCTTGTAAAACGAAAACAGATACATGGATAAAATATTGCCCATTTTAATTTTCTGGCAATCCTGCCTGTGCCCGCAATCCTGCACCGCCACGTATCGAAGGTGTTGGCAAGCGATTGCATGGCAATACTGTTTTAACGGCAAGAAATCGCAAAGCATGAGCGTCGGGGAAATGAAACATTTTCATGCCAGCAGCCCCGCCTACCCCCAACAAGTTCAATCCCTGCCGGGAATGTCTATTAAAATGCCATTATGGAACACAAGATTTTGCGCGCGCCGCTGGCCAGCTTTACCGACTTACTGCTCGACGCCGTGTGCATGGTCGACGTGGATGGCCGCTTTGTCTTCGTCAGCGCGGCGTGCGAACGCATCTTCGGCTACACGCAGCAGGAAATGATCGGCAAGCTCATGCTTGACATGGTCGCCCCCGCCGACCGCGCGCGCACTGTGGCGGCCGCGCGGGCCATCATGGACGGCCATGCCCAGACGCACTTTGAAAACCGCTACCTGCGCAAGGATGGCAGCCTGGCGCACATCATGTGGTCGGCGCGCTGGTCCGCGGCCGACCAGCTGCGCGTGGCGGTGGCGCGCGACATCACCTTGCTGAAACAGGCGCAGGCAAAGCAGGCGGCGCTGTACGCCATTTCCGAAGCCATGCAGGCGACGCAGGACTTGCCCGCCCTGCTGCACCGCATCCAGCACATCATCGGCGAACACTTGCCGACACGCAGCCTGACCTTGCTGCTGCATGACGAACAGGGCGCGCAGCCCCCCATGACCTGCCATGCCGACGACAGCGCCCTCCAGTCCACGTCGTCGCTGGCCAGCCTGCTGTGCGAAGAGGTTCTGCGCAGCGGCCGCCCCCTGCTGCTGCAGGCGGGACAGCTGGCCGGTTTGCCGCTGGCGCTGCAAACGGCAGCCTGCGCCCTGTCCTCGTGCTGGCTGGCCGTGCCGCTGTACTCGTCCATCGGGAGCATCGGCGTGCTGGCCTTGCAAGGCGCCCCGGATGCCGTTATCGGCACGGAACAAGACCAGGATTTGCTGCAATTTGTCGCCAAGCAACTAGCCACCGCCATCGAACGCCGGCAATTGCAGACGCAAATGCAGTTCATGGCCATGCATGACGAGCTGACCCGCTTGCCGAACCGCCGCCTGTTCCACGACCGCCTGCACACGGCCTTCGCGCGCGCGCACCGCCAGGAAGGCCGGCTGTCGCTGCTGTTCCTTGACCTCGACAACTTCAAGCGCGTCAACGACGACCACGGCCATGCCTGTGGCGACCTGCTGCTGCAAACGGTGGCGAGCCGCCTGCGCGATTGCATGCGAGAAACAGATACCCTGGCCAGGATGGGCGGCGATGAATTCGTTGTGCTTCTGGAAAGCAATGCCACGCCGGCGGACGTCAGCCTGATCGAGCAAAAAATCCACGCGGCGCTGGCCGTACCGCTGCACCTGGGCAACGGGCACCAGTTGCATATCGCCGTCAGCATCGGCGTCGCCCACTATCCGGAAGACGGCGACAGCATGCAGCTGCTGCTGCGCCATGCGGACAGGGCCATGTACGCCTCGAAAGTGCTGGCCGCCGCCTCGCGCTAGCGGACGCCTGCTCCTGGAAGAAATTGCCCCTATGCTATACTTTCAGGCGATGCTCAGATTCTTCAAAACATGGCTGATCCTGCTGTTGATCACGGCGGTGCCGCTGCAAGCGGCCGTTGCGGGTTCCATGCGGCTGTGCGCACCGCTCGCCCCGGTGCATGCATCGCCTGCCGCCGCGATGGCAACAACTTGCCCGCATCACGCTGCACGGTCATCGGCCGTCGCGGACAGCGCCGGCACGCCGGAAGACAACAAGACCCCTGCCAAACACCCCGCCTGCGGCGCCTGCGCCAGCTTTTGCCTGGGCGCGCTGATGCCGCCTTGCCTCGCCCCTCCCGCCGCCGCCCTGAATGGCGCGGAACATGCCGCCATCGCCGCTACCGCCTTGCTGACAGGATTCATTCCCGACGGCCCGCGCCGGCCCCCGCGGCCGCTTTCCGCATAAATTCCAAGCTCGTCCCAAGCAGGCCACCCGTGTGGCCACGATTGACTCTATTCGTCTGAAAGCAACACATGATCAAACACTACATACTGCGCGGCACCTTCGCCGCCATGCTGGGCCTGCCCACGTTCGCCATGGCGGCCTTGCCCGTCATTGAAGTCTACAAGAGCGCTTCGTGCGGCTGCTGTTCCGACTGGATCAAGCACCTGGAAGCGAACGGTTTTTCGGTACGCGCGAAAAATGTCGAGATGCCGGCGCAATACCGCAAGCTGTCCGGCATTCCCGACGCGCTCGGTTCCTGCCATACGGGCCTCGTCAACGGCTACGCCATCGAAGGCCACGTGCCGGCCAGCGACATCAAGCAGTTGCTGCGCGAAAAACCCAAGGCGAAAGGCCTGGCCGTGCCGGCAATGCCGATGGGCTCGCCAGGTATGGAAGGACCGCGCAAGGACCCGTACGACGTCTTGCTGGTCAAGAACAATGGCAGCACCGAAGTCTACAAGCACTACCAATAACCCTGAGGGGAAATGAAAAACGCCGCCGGAATCGCTTCCGGCGGCGTTTTTTTATCAGGCAGCAGTCAGGAACCGACTGCCTTCATGACTGCATCAGATGCTGTCGAGCACGGCATTCAGGCTGGCGCTAGGACGCATGACGGCTTCCGTCTTCGCCGGATCGGGCAGGTAGTAACCGCCGATATCCGTTTCCTTGCCTTGCACTGCTTTCAGCTCGGCAACGATCTTTTCTTCGTTGTCGGCCAGGGCTTTTGCCACTGGAGCGAAGTGCGCCGCCAGTTCCGCGTCGTCCTTTTGCGCTGCCAGGGCTTGCGCCCAGTACATGGCCAGGTAGAAATGGCTGCCGCGGTTGTCCAGCTCGCCGGTGCGTGGCGATGGCGACTTGTTGTTGTCCAGCAGCTTGCCGGTGGCTTCGTCCAGGGTTTTCGCGAGGATTTTAGCCTTCGCATTGCCCGTCTTGATGCCCATGTCTTCCAGCGACACGGCCAGGGCCAGGAACTCGCCCAGCGAATCCCAGCGCAGATGGTTTTCTTCCACCAGTTGCTTGACGTGTTTCGGTGCCGAACCGCCGGCGCCCGTTTCGTACATGCCGCCACCGGCCATCAACGGCACGATCGACAGCATCTTGGCGGACGTGCCCAGTTCCAGGATCGGGAACAAATCGGTCAGGTAGTCGCGCAGGATGTTGCCGGTCACGGAGATGGTGTCCAGGCCGCGGAAGGCGCGTTCCAGCGTGTAGCGCATGGCGCGCGTCTGCGACATGATCTGGATGTCCAGGCCGCTGGTGTCGTGATCCTTCAGATACACCTGGACCTTCTTGATGACTTCGTTCTCGTGCGGACGATAGGAATCGAGCCAGAACACGGCAGGCATGCCCGAGTTGCGCGCGCGCGTGACGGCCAGCTTGACCCAGTCGCGGATCGGCGCGTCCTTGACCTGGCACATGCGCCAGATATCGCCCTCTTCCACCGTTTGCGTCAGCAGCACTTCGCCCGTTTCCAGGTCGGTGATGTTGGCGATGCCGCCTTCAGGCACTTCAAACGTCTTGTCGTGCGAACCGTATTCTTCCGCTTGCTGCGCCATCAGGCCCACGTTCGGCACGGTGCCCATGGTCTTCGGATCGAAGTTGCCATGCCATTTGCAGAAACCGATCATTTCCTGGTAGATGCGCGCGAACGTCGATTCCGGCATGACTGCCTTGACGTCCTTCGGACGGCCATCGGCGCCCCACATCTTGCCGCCGATACGGATCATGGCGGGCATCGACGCGTCGACGATGATGTCGTTCGGCGAATGGAAGTTGGTGATGCCCTTGGCCGAATCGACCATGGCCAGTTCCGGGCGATTCGCGTGGCAAGCATGCAAATCTTTCAATACTTCATCTTTTTGCGACGCTGGCAGGGTCTCGATCTTGTCGTACAGGTTGCTCATGCCATTGTTGACATTCACGCCCAGCTTGTCGAACAGCGCCGCGTGCTTGGCGAACGCGTCCTTGTAGAAAATGCGCACGCAGTGACCGAAGACGATCGGGTGCGACACTTTCATCATGGTGGCCTTGACGTGCAGCGAGAACATCACGCCCGTCTTGAAGGCGTCGTCGATTTCCTTCTCGTAGAACTCCAGCAGCGCTTTCTTGCTCATGAACATGCTGTCGATGATTTCGCCCGCTTGCAGGGAAACCTTCGGTTTCAGCACGATGGTCTTGCCCGAGGCCGTGACCAGTTCCATCTTGACATCGCGCGCCTTTTCCAGCGTCAGCGACTTTTCGCCATGGTAGAAGTCGCCATGATGCATGTGCGAGACGTGCGTTTGCGACGACTGGCTCCACTCGCCCATCGAATGCGGGTGCTTGCGCGCATACTCTTTGACGGCCTTTGGTGCGCGGCGGTCGGAGTTGCCTTCGCGCAGAACCGGATTGACCGAGCTGCCGATGCACTTGCCGTAGCGGGCTTTCAGGGCCTTGTCTTCGTCCGTCTTCGCATCTTCCGGATAGTCGGGCAGCTTGTAGCCGCGGCCTTGCAATTCGCGCACGCAAGCGATCAACTGGCCTTGCGAGGCGCTGATGTTCGGCAGTTTGATGATGTTGGTGTCTGGATTCTGGGTCAATTTGCCCAGTTCAGCCAGGGTGTTCGGGACTTTTTGCGCGTCCGTCAGGAATTCGGGAAATTCAGCCAGTACACGTGCCGCCACCGAAATATCGCTGGAGACGACGTCCACGCCGGCCGGCGCGGTGAATTTTTTGATAATCGGCAGCAGGGAATACGTCGCGAGCAGCGGCGCCTCGTCAGTCAGCGTGTAGATGATTTTGGATTTTTGTGTTGCCATGTTCATTCCCTTGTATGCGGTGATGCCTGGTGGTTAACTTTCTTCATTCCAAACACAGGACGGTTAGCCTTGCTTTGGACGGCTAGTGTGCCGGCGGTGACGCCGTGCTTGCCCACCACGTATTTTAGACTGTCCTGCCGCTGTTTGTGTATCCGATGGCGACGAATCTTATATAAGACAGCAAATATCCGGAACTACCGGGCCAGAACGGCCATTTTCCGCCTAGAAATGGGTGCAGGGCGGCGGCACGGCATGTATGCGGCCCTGGCGAAACATTCAATATTGACAATATTCAAGTGGAAGCGACGTCACGGCCGCCCGCTTGCGAACAGCGCAGCAACATTGCCGCTTTATCAGCACCCGCCTGGCGGACGACAACTACATTGATATTTATCAAATTGACTGCCCGCGGCCTGGGCTACTGTCGGTGCCATCTTTGATTTGAAACAGAAACTCTGCTGCCAAGAATCGACCATTCCAGACACAACGCCAGTTCTCGCCAGGCTCTTCATTCCCCAGCCGAAAACGCTCGCCAAGTGCGGTAACACCCAGCGTTCCCCCTCCCTCGCCTGCACGTGCCGGGGAAACTTTTGCTAGCGATTTTGCAGCTTTTTGATTAATGAACGTTAAAAAGGAACTTCGTATGAGCACGTATTCTGACATTTGCATCGTCGGCGCCGGCATAGGCGGCTTAACTTGCGCCAACCGCCTGATCGACGCCGCCGCCAAAAGGAAGCTGCGCATCCGGGTATTCGATGTGAACGCCTCGGTGGGCGGCCGCATCCAGTCGCGGAAAATAGACGGCGAGGAAATCGCCGAACTCGGCGCCGCCCGCTACTCGCCCCAGCTGCATCCGCATTTCCAGCAACTCATGCAGGGCAGCGGCTTGCCGCATGCGGTCTACCCGTTCACCGAGGTCATCTCCCACGATAGCGTGCTGGAAGAGCTGAAGGCAACGCTCGATAGCCTGAGCCCGATGCTCAAGGAGCATCCGAACGACTCCTTCCTCGAGTTCGTCAGCCACTACCTGGGCGCCGCCAAGGCCACCCACATCATCAAGGCGACCGGCTATGACGCCTTGCTGCTGCCGATGGTGTCGGCGGCCATGGCCTACGACATCATCAGGAAGCACCCGGAAACGCAGCACTTTACGGAAAACGCCGGCAACCAGTGGCGCTATGCCACCGACGGCTACCACGCGCTGCTGTGCCAGTTGCAGCACCAGGCCCAGGCCGCCGGGGTGGAATTCCGGCTCGAACACCGTTTGCTGTCCGTAGAAAAATCCGGCGCCGACCATGTGCTCGCCTTCAGCCACCACGGCGACACGCAGATGCACCGCACACGCCATCTGGTGATGGCCATCCCGCCGTCCGCCATGCCGCGCCTGAACCTGGACTTCCCGCACGCCTGGAGTCCGTTCCAGTACGATTCGCTGCCCCTGTTCAAGGGTTTTTTCACCTTCGACACGGCCTGGTGGGATGCGCTGGGGCTGACCGACAAGGTGCTGATGGCGGCCAATCCCCTGCGCAAGGTCTACTTCAAGGGCGACAAGTATGTGCTGTTCTATACCGACAGCAAAAGCGCCACCTACTGGCGGGACAGCCTGGAACTCGGTGAAGACGTGTACCTGGAACGTGTCCGCAGCCACCTGGAAGAAGTTCTGCCGCTCGATGGCCAGCCGCTGCCGCAGATCAAGGCGCACTTCCACAAGTTCTGGCCGCATGGCGTCGAGTTTTGCGTGGAGCCGGAAGCCGAGCACCCGGCCGTCCTGCTGCACCGCGACGGCATCATTTCCTGCTCGGATGCGTATACCGCGCATTGCGGCTGGATGGAAGGCAGCCTGATCAGCGCCAAGCAAGCCTGCGGCCTGTTGCTGCAACGGCTGGAGCAACGGGAGGAGCAACGGGAGGACGCCGCCGCCAACGATACCTTCATCACTTCCTCGACCGAGCGCGCATGAGCCTACTTGACTTCCCCCGCCTGCATTTTCGGGGTTTTGCCCGCGCCAATGTGCCGACCGGGAATCGCAATACGCATGGCAACATCGATATCGCCACGAATGCGGTATCGATGGCGGGCGAAGCTGTCGACCTGAGCCGGCCGCCCGCCGAATTCCATGCGCACCTGAAACAGCTTGCCCCCCGTTTCAATGCGGAGGGCAAGCCCGATCCGGACGGTATCTTCAGCCAGGCGGCGGGTTATAACTTTTGCGGCAACAATCATTTCTCGTGGGAGAACGCGCGGATCACGGGCGTCCAGCTGCGCGATGGCGAGGTCGATACGCAAGACGCGCTGGTGGGCGCCAAGCTGGCCCTGTGGGGCCACTACAACGCGTACCTGCGCACCACGTTCAACCGCGCCAGGTGGATCGACAACAACCCGGCCCAGCCGGACACCACGCTGATCTACGCCGGCCAGTTCACCTTGAGCGACAAACTGGCCACGCCAAACACGCCCACCTTGTTCACCGCCGACATCGCGCAGGCGCATTCGGTGCGCTGGCTCGGCAGCGGCCATATCACGGAACGCAGCGGGCATTTCCTGGATGATGAATTCGGCCGCTCCAGGCTGTTTCAGTTTTCCGTGTCCAAGCAAGACCCGCATTTCCTGTTCAACGCGGACCTCGCGCTGCCGGCCAGCATGCATGCCTTGCAGCAAGCACTGGCCGACGGCGAGGTGCTGGGCCTGACGGTGCAGTATTGCCTGTTCAACATGTCGACGCCGCAGAAGCCCGACTCGCCCGTGTTCTACGACCTGGCCGGCAGCATCGGCCTGTGGCGGCGCGACGAGCTGGCCACCTATCCGGCCGGCCGCCTGCTGCAGCCGCGCCAGGCCAGCCTCGGGCCCGTGCTGGTAAAAGTGCACGCGAACCGCGTCGCGTTCAACATGCCGACCGCCATTCCGTTTACCACGCGCGGCACGGATGCTGTTTCCGAACAGCATCCCACGCATGCCCTGGGCAGCAAGCAGGCGCTGGGCGACCTGCTGCTGCAGGACGGTGACGGCACCGTGCTGGCCCGCATTCCCGAGCAGCTGTACCGCGATCACTGGCGCCACCACGGCGTCTTCGACGTACCGCTGCAACAGGCCCCCGCCTCGGGTTCGCTCAGCCTGGGCAGCGCGCAGGCGCAGTGGGACGAGGCAGACTGGGTGCTGCAATCGGACAGCAACCAGCTGTACCTGGAAGCGCCTAACCGAAACAAGCACGAGCATTTTCCGCTGAGCATCACCGTACAAAGCCGCTTCCGCGGCGAGCTGGCGGCACCCGCAGACCTGCCGGCGCAGGCCGAAGACGGCGCGCTGCTGGCCGTGGAGCAGCAACCGTCGCCGCTCGGGCACGGCTACACGGCGCTGACCCTGACGGGGCGCCAGCCGGGCGCGACCAGGATCGTGCTGGGCACTGGCAACGACAAACAATACCTCGGCGTGCGCGTGCTGCCCGACGACTGGGACCTCGACGACGTGCCGGCCGAACAGGTCGATTACGCCTTCCTCTACCGGCATGTGATGAGCTACTACGAGCTCGTATATCCCTTCATGTCGGACAAGGTCTTCAGCCTGGCGGACCAGTGCAAGTGCGAAACGTATTCGCGCCTGATGTGGCAGATGTGCGATCCGCAGAACCGCGACAAGAGCTACTACATGCCCAGCACCCGCGAACTGTCGCTGCCAAAATCGCGCCTGTTCCTGAAATACCTGACGCAGGTCGAGGCAAAGGCCAGGGCCGCGCTGCCGCAACCGGCGCCGACGCCCGTCATCGGCGGCAAGGCGGAGCTGATCGATGAACTGAAGAAGGCCATCGACCTGGAATTGTCGCTGATGCTGCAATACCTGTATGCCGCGTATTCGATTCCCAATTACGCGCAGGGGGCGGCGCTGGTGCGGGCCGGCCGCTGGCTGCCGGCCGAGCTGGAACTGGCCTGCGGCGGCGAAGACCGGCGCCGCAACAGCGGTACGCGCGGCATGTTGCTGGAAATCGCCCATGAAGAAATGATTCACTACTTATTAGTCAACAATGTGCTGATGGCGCTGGGCGAACCGTATTATGGCGGCACCCCGCTGCTGGGCCAGCAGGCGCGCCAGCGTTTCGGTCTGGACACGGAATTTGCATTTGAGCCATTTTCCGAACACGTGCTGGCCCGCTTCGTGCGTTTCGAATGGCCCGACTATATTCCCACGCCGGGCAAATCGATTGCTACCTTCTATACCGCGATCCGCCAGGCCCTGGCCGACCTGCCCGGCCTGTTCGAGAGCAGCGGCGGCAAGCGCGGCGGCGAGCACCACCTGTTCCTCAAAGAACTGACCAACCGCGCCTATCCCGGCTACCAGCTGGAAGTGTCCGACCGCGACAGCGCGCTGTTCGCCATCGACTTCGTCACGGAACAGGGCGAAGGCGTGGCTGTCGATTCGCCGCATTTCGCCTCTTCGCACTTCCAGCGCCTGCGTGCCGTCGCCGGCAGGTTTTCCGCCTGCGGCAAGCCGTTCGAGCCGGCCGTGCCGGCGCTGAAGAATCCCGTGCTCGAAGCGCGCGCGGACTGCACGGTGGTGACCGACCAGCAGGCGCGCGCGCTGATGCGGCTGTATCAGGGCTGCTACGAACTGACCTTTCTGCTGATGGCGCACCATTTCGCGCAGCAGCCGCTGGGCAGCCTGCGCCGCTCGCGCCTGATGAATGCGTCCATCGACATCATGACCGGCCTGCTGCGCCCCCTGTCGGCCGCCCTGATGAACATGCCATCGGGCGTGCCCGGCCGCCATGCGGGACCGCCCGTGCCCGAGTCCGTCAGCAGCCGGGTCAGCAGCGACTACAGCCAGGGCTGCGACATGCTGGCGCAGAAATGCCTGGCGCTGGCGCAGTACGCACGCGGCCTTGAGAGCGACGTCATCGGCATGGCACCGATCGAAATGTTGGAGTTTTTTAATCAGCAACTTACCGATTTATCTCGGGGAAAGATGTCAAGAGAGGCCTGAAATGCATAAAATCATTATCGTCGGCGGAGGCCTGGCAGGTAGCCTCAGCGCCATTTATCTGGCGCAACGGGGACACGATGTCCACGTCATCGAAAAGCGCGGCGATCCGTTGCTGAAAAATGCCGCAAACACCGATCCGGTCAACTCGCGCGCCATCGGCGTGAGCATGACGGTGCGCGGCATCAAGGCCGTCCTGGGAGCGGGCATCAGCAAACAGGAACTCGACCAGTGCGGCGAACCCATCGTCGGCATGGCGTTCAGCGTGGGCGGCCGGCACCGGATACGCGAGCTGACCCCGCTCGAAGGCCTGTTTCCCCTCTCGCTGGACCGCACGGCCTTCCAGCGCCTGCTGAACCGGCATGCCGTCAAGCACGCGGTGAAGTATTACTTTGAGCATAAATGCCTGGATGTCGACCTGGAAAGAAAGATTGTGCTGATCCAGGGCCAGGACGGCACCGTGCAGCAGTTGTATGGCGACCTGGTCATTGGCGCCGACGGCGCCCACTCGGCCGTGCGGCGCGCCATGCAAAGCGGCATGCGCCGTTTCGAGTTCAAACAAAGTTACTTCCGCCACGGCTACAAGACGCTGGTGTTGCCGAACGCGGCGGACCTGGGTTTCCGGAAGGACTTGCTGTACTTCTTCGGCATGGATTCCAAGGGCCTGTTTGCCGGCCGCGCGGCCACCATTCCGGACGGCAGCATCAGCTTCGCCCTGTGCCTGCCCTACACCGGCACGCCCAGCCTGGGCACGCTGAACCGCGAAGCCATGGCCGACTTCTTCAGCCGCTACTTCGGCACCCTGCCGCCGGACCGCCGCCAGGAGATGCTGGACCAGTTCATGGCGCTGCCCAGCAACGACCTCATCAATGTCCGTTCCAGCACCTTCCACTACAAGGCCAATATCCTGCTGATCGGCGATGCGGCGCATGCCACCGCCCCCTTCCTCGGACAAGGCATGAACATGGCGCTGGAAGACGTCCACGTCTTCGTTTCCCTGCTGGAAAAGCACGGCAATGCCCTGGGCCCCGCCCTGTCCGAATTCACGCAGCAGCGCAAGGTGCAGGCGGACGCCATGCAGGACATGGCGATCGCCAACTATGAAGCGCTGAGCAATCCGAATCTGATTTTCTTCCTGCAGACGCGCTACACGCGCTACATGCACAAGAAATTCCCCCGTGTTTATCCGCCGGACATGGCAGAGAAACTGTACTTCACATCGGTTCCTTACGATGAATTGCAGCAAATCCAGAAGAAACAAAACGTTTGGTACAAACTTGGAAGGGTAAATTAATGAACATTCTCGTTATCGGCGCCGGCCCCGCAGGCCTGCTCTTCGCCAGTCAGATGAAACAGGCCCAGCCCGGCTGGGATATCCGCATTACGGAAAAAAACACCCCGGAAGAAGTGCTGGGCTGGGGCGTGGTGCTGCCGGGACGGCCGCCACGCCATCCCGCCAATCCGCTCTCTTACCTGGAGCAGCCGGAACGGCTCAATCCGCAGTTCCTGGAAGAATTCAAGCTCGTGCATCACGACCAGCCCAACCTGATGAGCACCGGCGTTACCCTGTGCGGCGTCGGACGCCAGGCCCTGGTGCAGGCCCTGCGCGCCAAGTGCGTGGCGGCCGGTATCGCCATCCGCTATGAAACGCCGCCGGCCGACAAGGCGCAGCTGGAATCCGAGTACGACCTGGTGGTGGTGTCGAATGGCGTCAATTACAAATCGCTGGACTTGCCGCCCGCGCTGGCGCCGCACATCGATTTCGGCCGCAACAAATACATCTGGTACGGCACCACCCAGCTGTTCGACCAGATGAATCTGGTGTTCCGCAGCAATGAGCACGGCATTTTCATCGGCCACGCCTATAAGTACTCGGACACGATGAGCACCTTTATCGTCGAATGCAGCGAAGAAACGTACGCCAAGGCGGGGCTGGAAGCGCTGTCCGAACGCGATGCCGCCGCTGCTATCGCCAACACATTCAAGGCCGAACTCGGTGAGCACGCGCTGCAGAGCCAACCGGGCCAGGGCTGGCGCAACTTCATGACCCTCAGCCACGACCGGGCCTGCGACGGCAAGTTCGTGCTGCTCGGCGATGCGCTGCAATCGGGGCATTTTTCCATCGGCCATGGCACCACCATGGCGGTGGTGGCTGCCCTGCTGCTGGTCAAGGTCCTCAATACCGAAGCCGGCGCGGCGGCCGCCCTGGACAGCTTCAATGCCCGCGCCATGCCCCTGATGCAATTGTTCAAGGACCACGCCAACAGCAGCCGCCTGTGGTTTGAAAGCGTGGGCGAGCGTATCGGACTGAGTAATGAAGAGCTGACCGCCAGCTTCGACGCGCGCCGCAAGGACTTGCCGTCGCTGCAGGAAGCGCTGATGGCAAGCCTCGGCTACGCGCTGGGCCGCTAAGGGAGATACCATGCCGACACACCTCGCCCCGCCGCTGCTGCCGCTGCAATGGAGCAGCGCCTATATTTCCTACTGGACACCGATGCAGGAGGACGACCAGGTCACGTCCGGCTATTGCTGGTTCGACTATGCCCGCAACATCTGCCGCATCGATGGCCTGTTCAATCCCTGGCCGGAAAAGGAACATGGACACCTGCTGTGGATGTCGGAAATCGGCGATGCCAGGCGCGAACAAAGCCGCAAGCAGAAAGTGGCCTACGCGAGGCAGGCGCAGGCCACTGGCGAACAGCTGCAGGGCACGGCACTGGCCGACGAGGTGACGCCGTTCCATGCCGTGTTCCTGCCGCAAGCGGTGCTGCTGGACGGCAGTGCCCGTCACGACGGCCGCCACAGCGTGCTGGGCCGGGAGGCGGACGCCTGGGTAGTCGAGCGGGCGGGCAAGCCGCCCTCGGTCTTTTACCTGGAGGCCGGCGGCAACCGCCTGCTGCGCATGGTCACGGGCAACGACGCGCAGCACCTGTCGGTACGCGACTTCCCCAACCTGTTTGTCGGCGACATTCCGGACAGCGTCTTTACGTCTTGCAACACCTGACCAGGCCAAGACGCGCGCCAGGCCTGGCCCGTGTCTTAGTCATTACTCTTGAAGGATATTGCTATGCCGCTGGTTGTTTACATTCTGGGGTTGACGATCTTTTCGTTAACGACATCCGAATTCATGGTGGCGGGCATGATGCCGTCACTGGCCCTGGCCATGGACGAGCCGGTCACGCGGATCGGCTACCTGATCTCGCTCTACGCCATGGGCATGGTCATCGGCGGCCCGCTGAGCACCATCGCCCTGCTCAAGCTGCGCGTGCCGAACAAGCAGGGACTGCTGTGGCTGCTGGGCTTTTATATCGTCGCCCAATCCGTCGCCGCGTCAGCCACCAGCTATGACATCCTGGCCATCGCGCGGGTGGTCACGGGCGTGGCGGCCGCCACCTGCTTTGGCCTGTCCCTGGCGATCTGCGCAGACATCGTCGCTCCCGACGCGCGCGGACGCGCCGCCGCCGTCGTGATCGGCGGCCTCATGCTCGCTTCCGTGGTGGGCGTGCCGGTCGCTACGCTCATCGACCAGCACCTGGGATGGCGCGCCAGCTTCTGGCTGGTGGTGCTGCTGGCGCTCTTGTGCCTGCTGCTCATCACCGTGCTGGTGCCGCGCGCCAAGCCGTCCGAAGTCGTCAGCCTCGGCAAGGAACTGGGGGAGTTCCGCAACCGCCACCTGTGGGCAGCGTATGCCAGCAGCGGCCTCATCATCGGTGCGATTTTCGCGGCGTTCAGCTACTTCGCGGCCATCCTGACCGAGGTGACGGGCTTTCCAGCGTCCTCGATACCCTGGCTGCTGGGCGTCTACGGCGTCGCCAACGTGGTGGGCAATGGCGTCGTCGGCCTTTATGCGGACCGCTACACCACCCCCATCATGGCCTGGGGCATGGTTATCCTGAGCATCAGCCTGGCGCTGTTCGCCATCTTTGCGCACGACAAGACCATCAGCGTCGTCTTGCTGGTCATCACCGGCCTGGTGGGCATGTCGATGAATCCCGCCATCATCGCCCGCGTGATGAAAACCGCCCACCCCGGGCCGCTGGTCAACACCGTACATACCTCCGTCATCAACATCGGCCTGGGCGCCGGCTCATGGCTCGGCGGCCTCGGCATTGCCGCCGGCTATGGCCTGCGCTCCCCGCTGTGGGTCGGCGTCGCGCTGGCAGTGCTTGGATTCATCAGCTTGCTGCCCTACCTCGGGCACAGGTCGCGCGATTCGGTGCTGTCGCATTAGCGGCTGGCGGCGCGCTTGGCATTGCCAACCGTCCGTTAGCGTTATCTGCGTGCAATAAAAAAGCCGACCACATAATGTGTCGGCTTTAATATAAGTACTTGATTGTATTGCGAATTCTTGGTGGGAAGTGCAAGTTTCGAACTTGCGACCCCTGCAGTGTGAATGCAGTGCTCTACCCCTGAGCTAACCTCCCGAAGCGAGGCGAATTATCGCATAGGTGTTGCGGCATCTGCAAGGGCTGGCGGCAGGAAATTTACCGTGCCCTGATTTTTTCTCAGATGGCCGCCGGGGGAGCCGTGACGGCAGTCCAGATGCACTGGCCTTTGGCGGCCTTGTCAAGGCCGACGATGGTGGCTTCGTGGGCGGCCAGCTCGTCGGCCGTGGCGCTCTGGAAGATGACTTCGGCCAGGGGCACGATTTCCAGGGCGGCGCCGTCGGCGGCCACTTCCACTTCTTCTTCCATGCTCAGGCTGTTTTGCCCGCGCGTCATGGCCAGGTAGACGTCGGCCAGCAATTCGGAGTCGAGCAATGCGCCGTGCAGCTTGCGATGGGCGTTCGAGACGCCGTAGCGGTCGCACAGGGCGTCGAGCGAATTGCGTTTGCCGGGATGCATTTCCTTTGCTTGCACCAGGGTATCGATCACGCCGGCTACTTGTTCGTGGACCGGCGGCAGGTTCAGGCGCTTGAATTCCGCGTTGAGGAAGCCGATATCGAACGGGGCGTTGTGGATGATCAGTTCGGCGCCGGCGATGTAGGCGCGGAATTCGTCGGCGATTTCCGCGAATTTCGGCTTGTCGCTGAGGAATTCCGTCGTCAATCCATGGACGGCCAACGCGCCCTCTTCCGAATCGCGCTCGGGATTGATGTAGTGGTGGAAATTATTTCCCGTCAACATGCGGTTGTTCAGCTCGACCGCCCCGATCTCCAGGATGCGATCGCCCGTGCGCGGGTTCAGGCCGGTGGTTTCAGTATCGAGAACAATTTGACGCATGGCGGATTCATTCGTAAAAGCAAAAAGCGAAGGGCACAGTATAGCAAACCTGTGCCCTGCGATTACAACTAGCGACGTTGGCTGTGCTTACGCGCGCACGGTTTCCACGCCCAGGTTGGCCAACTGATCGGCCCGCTCGTTGCCCGGATGGCCATTGTGGCCACGCACCCAGCGCCATTCCACTTCATGCACGGCCTGGGCCGCGTCCAGCGCCTGCCACAGGTCGACGTTCTTCACGGGCGCCTTGGCCGCCGTTTTCCAGCCGCGCGCCTTCCAGCCGTGGATCCATTCGCTGATGCCCTTCTGCACGTACTGGCTATCGGTATACATCACTACCTGACACGGACGTTTGAGCGCCGTCAAGGCTTCGATCACGGCCTTCAATTCCATGCGGTTATTCGTCGTATTCAGTTCCCCGCCGTAAATTTCTTTCTTGGCACCATCGGCCACCATCAGCGCGCCCCAGCCGCCTGTGCCGGGATTGCCCTTGCATGCGCCATCGGCGTAAATCTCTACCTTATCCATCTTGCTGTTCCCGCCTTTTATTCGTGACCGGTGCGCCTGCGGGCGCCGTCGCCGGTTTTTTGGTCCACGCCGGACCGATCAAACGCATCCCTTTGACGCGCTTGATCGCCTGCACTATATACACTGCGCCCAGATATGGCCACCAGCGCGCACCGGCCTTGTCCATGAAGACGTTTCGGCGCAGCCATTTTTCCGTCCTGCAGGCAGGTGCGTAGCAGCCGAAGTGGCTTTGGCTGACGCCCATATTCAGCAATTTTAACCAGTCTTTCATGCGCGGCATAGAGATCAGTTCGCCAGCCCGCGGCAAGTAGTGGCGTCCCGTGATCCGCCCCAGACCCTGGCGCATGCCCCACAGGCTGGCCGGATTGAAGCCGCAGACGATCACGCGCCCTTCCGGGATCAGCACGCGCTCGACCTCGCGCAAGACCTGGTGCGGCTCGGCGGCAAATTCGAGCACGTGCGGCAAGACCACCAGGTCCAGGCTTTGCGAGTCGAACGGCAGCTCGTCGAAGGCCGACACGAGGGTCAGCCGGCTGCCCTGCGGCGATTGCGAAGGCAGGCGCGCATCGAGCAGCCATTTGTTCGGCATGCGGCTGGCGGCCAGCGCATCGAGCTGCGGCAAGCCGATCTGCACGGCGTTAAAGCCGAAGATATCGACGGTCAGGCTGTCGAGGCATTGCTGCTCCCAGGCACGCACGTACAGGCCGGCCGGCGTCTGCAACCAGCCGTCAAGCGCTATAATGGATTTTTCGGATGCCGCACTGTCCATTCAGTTTTCTCTTTTGCTCATGACACACTCCCCTGAACACGCTTTATCGGTACTTGCCGTGCCCGCCTTTGCCGACAATTACCTGTGGCTGATCCATGACGGCCGCCACGCCGCTGTGGTCGACCCCGGCGATGCGACGGCCATCCTCGATGCGCTGCAAGCCCATCAGTTGACCTTGTCCGCCATTTTACTCACGCACCACCACGCCGACCACACGGGCGGCGTCCCTGAATTGTTGCAGCATTTCGCCGTGCCCGTCTTCGGCCCGCGCAATGAGGCTATCACAGCCATCACGGAACCGCTTGCCGAAGGCGATGTCGCCCATGTGGCCGAGCTGGGCTTGCAACTGGCCGTCATCGACGTGCCAGGCCATACCAAGGGCCATATCGCCTACGTGCGCCAGCGCGACGAGCGCAGCGGCGCACCGTGGCTGTTTTCCGGCGACACCCTGTTTGCGGGTGGTTGCGGCCGCCTGTTCGAAGGCACGCCGGGGCAAATGGCCGATTCGCTGGGCAAGCTGGCCGCCCTGCCCGACGATACCGAGGTATTTTGCGCGCATGAGTACACCTTGTCCAATCTGCGCTTCGCCAACGCCGTCGAGCCGGGCAATGCGGCCTTGCAGGAACGCATCGCCATCGACACGGAAAAACGCCAGCAAGGTTTAGCGACCGTACCGTCGACCATTGCCATTGAGAAAGCCACAAACCCCTTCCTGCGCTACCGCGAACCAGCGATCCTGACCAGCCTGAAGGTCGAGGGCAAACTGGCCAGCGACGCTTCGCCCGTGGAAGCGTTTGCAGCCTTGCGGATGTGGAAGAATAATTTTTAAGCTTATCCTTCCGCAATAAAAAATCCCGGCAGATGCTTTGTGGCATCGCCGGGATTTTTTTATGCGGTTAATTGATCTGGATCAGATTTCCTCGTACAACGGCAAGGTCAGGAACTCGGCAAACGATTCCGACGTCGACATTTCCTCGAAAATCTGGCCGGCACGCACATAGGTCGGACCGTTGCCGCCCGGCGCATCGCGCTGCACCTTGGCCAGCTCTTCCGGAATCATGGCGCGCACCATGTCGGCCGTCACCTTGCGGCCATCTTCCAGCACGCCATTGCTGGAGCGAATCCACTGCCATACTTGCGAGCGGCTGATCTCAGCCGTGGCCGCGTCTTCCATCAGGTTGTGGATAGGCACGCAACCATTGCCGGCCAGCCAGCTGCCCAGGTAGTGGATGCCCACGTTGATGTTGTAGCGCAAGCCCGCTTCCGTGATCGGCGCTTCCGGCTGGAAGTTCAGCAAGTCCGACGCTTTCACGTCGATGTCGGGACGCTGCTTGTCGATCTGGTTCGGCTTGTCGCCCAACACTTTGGTGAACTCGCCCATGGCCAGTTCGACCAGACCCGGATGGGCAACCCAGCCGCCGTCATAGCCATCGGTGGCATCGCGCGCCTTGTCGTTACGCACGCCGCCCATGGCGATGTCGTTCTTTTCCGGATCATTCTTGATCGGGATCAAGGCCGCCATGCCGCCGATCGCTGGCGCGCCGCGCTTGTGGCAGGTTTTCAGCAGCAGCAAGGCGTAGGCGCGCATGAATGGCGCCGTCATCGTGACTTTCGCGCGGTCGGCCAGGCAGAAGTCCTTGTCCAGCTTGAATTTCTTGATGCACGAGAAAATGTAATCCCAGCGGCCCGCGTTCAGGCCCGAGCTGTGTTCCTTCAGTTCGTACAGGATTTCATCCATTTCAAACGCCGCCAGGATGGTTTCGATCAGCACGGTCGCCTTGATCGTGCCTTGTGGCAAGCCCAACTCGTTTTGCGTCATGACGAAGATATCGTTCCACAGGCGCGCTTCCAGGTGCGATTCCATCTTCGGCAAGTAGAAGTACGGGCCGGCGCCGCGCGCCAGCTGTTCCTTGGCGTTGTGGAACATGAACAGGGCGAAATCGAAAATGCCGCCGGAAATACGCTTGCCGTCGACCAGCACGTGCTTTTCATCGAGGTGCCAGCCGCGCGGACGCACGACGAGGGTGGCGATCTTGTCGTTCAGCTTGTACGATTTGCCATTTTGCTCCAGCGAAATCGTCTTGCGCACGGCGTCGTACATATTGATCTGGCCCGTGATCTGGTTATCCCAGTTCGGCGTGTTCGAGTCTTCGAAGTCCGTCATATAGCTGTCCGCGCCCGAGTTGAAGGCGTTGATGACCATCTTGCGCTCGACGGGACCGGTGATTTCCACGCGGCGGCATTCCAGCGCCTTCGGAATCGGCGCGATCTTCCAGTCGCCGTCGCGGATGTGCGCGGTTTCTGGCAGGAAATCAGGACGCTCGCCCGCGTCGAGGCGCTTGGCGCGTTCCACGCGCACGGCCAGCAATTGCTGGCGGCGCGGTTCGAATTCACGCGTCAGCTTGGCCACCAGCGCCAATGCGGCCGGCGTCAAAATCTGTTCGTAACCGGGGGCGATGTCACCCGTGATTTGCATGCCTTCGGGAAGTGCGATCGTGTTCTGCGTCATGAAGTTCTCCGGTTTTTAGTAAATATAAGCAAAAGTAATCTGGTGATCCAAGTATAAGCCGAATGATTGCTCGGGCAAGCTGGACAGAGGCGCAAAAACACTCTGCCAGGCGGCGCGTTTGTTCTATAGTATTGCACTATAAGGCATGGAAACGAGATTAAAAATCACTTCATCTATGCGTTTTTATCACAAGTGACGAGATAACGAGAGCATCTTATGGGCCAGTTCAGACAAATATCGACCTTCGTGGAAGTGGTGGCCAAGGGCAGCCTGTCGGCCGCCGCGCGCGCGGAAGGCATCGCGCCGGCCATGATAGGCCGGCGCCTCGATGCGCTGGAGCAGCGCCTGGGCGTCAAATTACTGCAGCGTACGACGCGCAAGCTCGCGTTGACGAACGAAGGCGCCGCCTTCCTCGAAGATTGCCAGCGCATCCTGGGCGAGCTGGAAGAGGCGGAAGCGGCCGTGGCCGAGCGCAGCGTGAAGGCCAGCGGCCATCTGCTCATTTCCGCGCCGGCCGGCTTCGGCCGCCAGCATGTGGCGCCCCTGATCCCCTCGTTTGTTGCCGAGCACCGCGACGTGACGGTGTCGCTGAACCTGAACGACCGCCTCGTCGACCTGATCGGCGAAGGCATCGACGTGGCCATCCGCATCGCCAGCCTGTCCGACTCCTCGCTCGTGAGCACCAAGCTGGCGGACAACCAGCGCGTGCTGGTCGGCTCGCCCGCCTATCTGAAACGGGCCGGCACGCCGCGCATCCCGGCCGACCTGGCCAGGCACAATTGCCTGGCGATCAGCAGCGAAGGCAGCCAGCGGGGCTGGACCTTCCGCGAAAACGGCAAGAATGTGATTCTGAAAGTGGCGGGCAATATGGTCTGTAACGACGGCGAAGTGCTGCACGACTGGGCGCTGGCCGGCAAGGGCCTGGCGTGGCGCTCGATGTGGGAAGTCGGGGCGGAAATCGAATCGGGCCAGTTGGTGACGGTGCTCGATCAGTTTGCTGCGCCGGGCAACGATATTTACGCCGTATTCGCCCAGCGCCGCCACTTGCCGCTGCGCATACGGGCGTTCGTGGATTTTTTGCGGCACTCATACTCACAGCCTGACTACTGGCGTGAGCGGGCAATCTAGATAGCGCCCAAGCCTAGACGTGGGTACGCAAGTCGGCGCAGGTCGGTGCAGGTCGGCTTAGCGCAGCGTAAGCCGACACCAGCCCATACATCTTACCAGCACCACCATTGTCGGCTTACGCGCAAGCGGCTAAGCCGACCTACACGGCGACGCAAGCACGCCGAAAAGAGCGCGCTGCCCACGCAAAACCCCTGCTTTACGGAAATTCAGGCGAAAAAAAATCCTCGGAGACCGAGGATTTCTTTATTTCGTTTGATCCAGCGTATTAGATTGGCTGAATGTTCGAAGCTTGCTTGCCTTTAGGGCCAGCGGTCACTTCAAAAGAAACGCGTTGGTTCTCTTGCAGGGACTTGAAGCCGTTCGACTGGATAGCCGAGAAGTGAGCGAACAGATCTTCGCCGCCTTCGTCAGGGGTAATAAAGCCGAAACCCTTCGAATCATTGAACCATTTTACGATGCCAGTTGCCATTACAATTTCCTATTTCAGTTAAGTTGGGCTTGCGCCCGTTATATCGTTTGAAGCAAGAAAGAAATGACAGACAAACTGCACTACTACCTCGAATCCAACGATGCCCAATTATACCAACAAAACTGAGAAAAACCATTCTTTCGCAAAATAAACTTGCGAACACTACTTTAATAGCCAAATCCCCGTCTTGCGGCGCCCTGTACCAGCGGCATGGACACACTATATCCTAATCTGCGACGCGGGTGCTTTGCGTTGCATCAAATGAATCATTGCAACCACATCGCTATGCCGCTGTCATTCACGCGCTGAAATGGGTGGCGCCCGCATCGCGCGCGGCCCAGGCCAGGAGCGCCTCCACTTGCGCCCGCACGGCGGGCCAGTCCGCCACCGCTTGCGCAGGGGCATTGAGCATGGCGCGCACCAGCTGTTCGATGCGCCGGCACTCCTGCCCCAGCGCGGCAAAGCCGAAGGTAGCGGCCGAGCCGGCCACCGCGTGCAGCGCGCGGTGCAGCTGCGTCAACGGCTCCAGACGGAGGCCTTCGCTGTCGCAGCGGCCGTTTGCCTGCGCGATCGCCTGCATCAGGGCCGGCACGCCGGCCGCATATTTTTCATTCAGGGCGCGCAAACGCGCGCGAAAATCGGGGTCGATCAAGGTTGCCATCGCAATACTCGCCTGAATGACTTACTTGGTGCCGAAGATACGGTCGCCGGCATCGCCCAGGCCCGGCACGATGTAGGCGTGGTCATCCAGGTGCGAATCGAGCGAGGCGCAGAACATCTTGACGTTCGGATGCGCGTTCTGGAATACGGTCACGCCTTCCGGCGCGGCCACCAGGGCCAGGAAGATGATCTGCTCGTCCGTCACGCCGCGCTTCTTCAGCACGTCGACGGCGTACACGGCCGAATTGCCGGTCGCCACCATCGGGTCGCACAGGATGAAGGTGCGCTCGTTCAGGTCCGGCAGGCGCACCAGGTATTCCACGGGCATGTGGGTGGCCGGGTCGCGGTACACGCCGATGTGGCCGACCCTGGCCGATGGCACCAGGTTCAGCAGGCCGTCGCTCATGCCGATGCCGGCGCGCAGGATGGGGACGATGGCCAGTTTCTTGCCAGCAATGACGGGCGCATCGATGGTCACCAGCGGGGTCTTGATTTCGCGCGTCGTCAGCGGCAGGTCGCGCGTGATTTCATAGCCCATCAGCAAGGTGATTTCCTTGAGCAATTCGCGGAAGGTGCGCGTCGACGTGTCGTGCTCGCGCATGTGGCTCAGTTTGTGCTGGATCAAAGGATGATCGGTGATGAACAAATTCGGGAAGCGTGGATCTTGTTTCATATTATTTTTCTTTCTCTGCTCTGGCGCGCCGGCAAGCATGCACCGCAAGCGCGCCGTGTGTCGATAAAATGATGGATTGCAGCATTATCCCAGCCTGCAGCCCGCCTGTGGCCGGAATTTTCGAAATAATCGGTTTTATTGAAATCAATACTCGCGCAAGGCGCGCGCCAGGATGGCCGCGCAATCGGTGCCGGCCGGCAAGCGCCCATACGCGCCGCCCGGCGCCTGCGCCAGGCGCGACTGCAGGAAAGCCTGTGCAACGAACGGTGGCGCATGGCGCAGCAGCAAGGCTGCCTGCACGGCCAGCACGATGCGTTCGGAGAGTTGCCTGGCCCCAAACTCGTTCGTCTGCGGCCCGTCCAGGTCGGCCAGCAGGCGCGCGCGGTAATCTGCAAAGTCGGCGTGATCATCGCCGGCCAGCGCCAGCTCGGCCGCCAGGGCGTCGCGCGCGGCCGGCGACTTGCCGAAGGCGCGCAAGACGTCGAGGCACATGACGTTGCCCGAGCCTTCCCAGATCGAATTGACGGGCAACTCGCGGTACAGGCGCGCCAGCGGCGCGTCTTCCACGTAGCCCGTGCCGCCCAGCACTTCCATGGCTTCCGCGCCGAAGCCGGGGCCCCGCTTGCAGATCCAGTACTTGCCGGCTGGCGTGAGCACGCGCGCCAGCATCGCCTGCTGGGGATCGTCCTTTTCATCGAAACAGCGGGCCAGGCGCAGCGCAAACGCCGTGGCGGCCTCCGATTCGAGCGCCAGGTCGGCCAGCACGTTCTGCATCAACGGCTGCTCGGCCAGCGGCTTGCCGAACACGGCCCGCTGGCGCGCATGGTGCAGCACCTGTGTCAGGGCGGCGCGCATGATGCCGGCGCTGCCCAGCACGCAATCGAGGCGCGTGTGGCTGGCCATTTCCAGGATGGTGGGAATACCGCGCCCCGGCTGCCCGACGAGCCAGCCATAGGCATTGGCAAACTCCACCTCCGACGAGGCATTCGAGCGGTTGCCCAGTTTATCCTTCAGGCGCTGCACGCGGATGGCGTTGCGGCTGCCGTCGGGCAGGTAGCGGGGCAGGAAGAAGCACGACAACCCTCCCTCCTCCGCCTGCGCCAGGATCAGGTGCGCGTCGCACTGCGGCGCCGAGAAAAACCATTTGTGGCCGACGATGCGCCAGGCGCCAGCAGCCTCGCCGCCGAACAGGGCTTGCGCCTCGGCCAGCGGCACGGGCACGGCGCGCGTGGTATTGCTGCGCACGTCGGAGCCGCCCTGCTTTTCCGTCATGCCCATGCCGATCAGGGCGCCCCGCTTCTGCTCAACGGGCAAGGAGCGGGGATCGTAGTCGCGCGACAGGATTTTCGGCAGCCAGCGCTGCGCGATTTGCGGCAGATCAAGGGCCTGGCGCAAGGCCGGCACCGAGGCATACGTCATCGTCACGGGACACTGCGTGCCGTTTTCCACCTGCCCCACTAATAGATAGGCGGCCGCGCGCGCCACCTGGGCGCCGGGACCGGGAGCTGCCCAGGGCGCGGCGTGCGCGCCAGCGTCCACGAGGATGGCCATCAGTTCATGCCAGGCCGGATGGAACTGCACTTCGTCGATGCGCCGGCCGGCCCGGTCGAACTGCTGCAGCTCGGGCGTGTGGATATTGGCCAGGCGCGCCAGCGCGTATGTTTCGGCGCGGCCCAGCTTTTCGCCCAGCGCGTCGAGTTCCTGCAGCGCCGCGCCGCCGCCCTCGCGCAGCAGCGCCTCGATCAGCGCCGGGTCGCAGGCGAACAGATTGACGTTTTCAAAGGGCGTGGCCTGGTTGAAAACTTCATGCGTGTCAAAGGCATTCATGGAGGTCTCCCGCGATTTGTTATCATGGCGCCCTTGCCGTCATTGGCGCACCGTCAACACCGTCTGCCAGCCAGACTAGCGTAAAGCGCATGGCGGGGCAAGCGCGCCAGTGGAAGCAGGCGCAGATAAATGTTTCCACGTGGAATGAAAATGCCTATATGTGTCGCGTAGCATGATTTTTTTCATGGAAGGCAGGAATATTTACAAAACCTGAAGCAATGTTGCTCTATTTCATGTAATCGGGTGCTTTTCAATGATACATTTCGTGTGGATCGCGTTCCGATAGCCGCCCTTCCGGCCCCTATGGCGCGCGTCACGCACGATGCACTCTTTCCGTTGGCGCCCTGCCCTGCAGCGAGCGCCGGCACTGATAACAAAAAAGGTAAAAGCCAGCACGATGTTTTCCAGTACCCCATCCGCCGCCCACCGCGAGGCCCGCCACGAGTTGGACAACCTCATGGAAGAGGCAGGCGACGTCGTGTTCCGGCTCGATACGGACGGCCTGATCCTGTTCGCCAGCAAGCGCGCGGCCACCCTGTTTGCCGCGCCCTCTGGCCTGTCCGGCCATTTGCTGCTGCCGCTGGCCACCGAAGCGTCGCGCGCGGCGCTGCAGGCGGCGCTGGAAGACGCCCTGGAAGAACCGGGCCGCCTGGAAGTGCGCCTGCAGACGCCGGACCAGGAAATCTGGTTCGAGCTGCGCCTGTCTTCTTATATGAACGGGGAAGGCATCGCCGAATTGCTGGTGGTCGGGCGCGATACCTCGGCCCAGCACAATACGGAAGAACGGCTGCGCCACATGGCCACCCACGATGCGCTGACCGGCCTGCCGAACCGCCTGCTGCTGTCCGACCGCATCCGCATGGTGATCGCCCAGGCCGCGCGTTCGGGCCAGGGTTTTTCGGTCGCCACCATCGGCCTCGATGGCTTTAAAAAGGTCAACGATGGCCTGGGCCACCCCGTCGGCGACGCCGTGCTGCGCCTGGCCGCCGCGCGCCTGCGCAAGACCCTGCGCGACAGCGATACCCTGGCGCGCGTGGGCGGCGATGAATTTGTCGCCGTGCTGCCCGGCAGCGCCACCGACGCGCAGATCAAGCTGGTGACTGGCCGCCTGCTGGCCACCCTGCAGGCGCCGTTCGAAGTCGATGGCCACACGATCTACGTGGGCGCCTCCGTCGGCGTATCGATCTATCCGCTGCACGCGGAAGATGAAGTGCGGCTGGTGGCGCTGGCCGATGCGGCCATGTCGCGCGCCAAGGAAACGGGCAAGGCCCGCTGCCTGGTCTACAGCCCGCGCCTGAATGGCCCGTCGGAACACGATATTTCGCTGGAAGCGGCCATGTTCCACGCCGTGCGCGAAGGCGAATTCCTGCTGTTTTACCAGCCCATCGTCGATGCGCACACGCGGCAGATCCAGGGTTTCGAAACTCTGATGCGCTGGAAGCACCCGACCCTGGGCCTGGTGCCGCCCGTGCGCTTCATCCCGATCGCCGAGGCGAATGGCCTGATCAACCTGCTGGGCGCCTGGGCGCTGAAGGCGGCCTGCGTGCAGCTCAAGCAGTTCCAGGAAGTGGCCAGGCGGCCGCTGTACATCTCCGTCAACATCAGCCCGCGCCAGTTCCGCAACGACAAGTTCCTCGACGTGCTCGATGACGCCATCGCGTTTTCAGGACTCTCGGGCGAACACCTGGTGCTGGAAATTACGGAAGGCACGCTGATGATCGACCCCGTGCATGCGGAAACGATCCTCGTCAAGATGACGGAGCGCCGCGCGCGCATCGCCATCGACGATTTCGGCACCGGCTATTCTTCGCTCGCGTATCTGAAGCGCTTCCCTATTTCCGTGTTGAAGATCGACCGCACCTTCATCAAGGACTTGCCCGAATCGAGCAAAGACGCAGCCATCTGCAACACGATTCTCGACTTGGCCAAGCATTTGAATTTGTCCGTGGTGGCCGAGGGCGTGGAAACGGAGGAGCAGATGCACTTCATGGAGTCGCGCGGCTGCCAGTACGTGCAAGGCTACCTGACGGGCAAACCGATGCCGGCCCACGCCGCGCTATCGGCCTTGAGCGACAAAACCTATGCGGCGCTGGTGCCCACGCCGTCTGCCAATGAACAGCGCGGAGGGGTGCAATGAATCCAGGTCATTTCACGGTACCGACACAACTCGGCAAAAACACCCTGGACCTGCTGTGGGCGCGCACGCGGCAGCAGGGCGACATGCCCGGCTTCGCGAAAGCCATCAGCGCCATCCTCGGTGCCATGCGCGGCGAGGACGACCACGAATTCGACATCACGCAAACGGTGCTGTCCGATCCTGTCCTCACGCACAAGGTGCTGCGGCTGGCCAACAGCGGCATGTATTCGGCCTTCGGCCAGCGCGTCAACACGGTCTCGAAGGCCGTGCTGGTGCTCGGCATCGACGCCATCGGCCACTTGGCGCTGGGCCTGAAACTGATCGAGGAGCTGTCGCAGGCGTCGCCCGATTCCGTCAGCGCCCATGTGGAAATGGAAAAGGCCGTACTGGCCGGGATGGTGGCGCAGCAGGTGGCCACCAGCGCCGGCAGCCTGCAGGCGGAGCAAGCCGTCGTCTGCTCCATGCTGCACACGCTGGGCCGCATGATGGTGACGTTCTACATGACGGACTTCTGGGCACGCATGCAGGCGCATGCGGGTCCCGGCAACGAGGCCGCCGCCGCGCGCGAAATCCTCGGCCTGTCGCTGCCGGAAGTGGGCTATGCCACGGCCGCCCACTGGGGCTTGCCGCAGCACCTGATCAACGGCATGCGTCCGATGGACCCGTCGCCCGACAACGCGCCCGTCAGCGGCGCCGACTGGATGGCGGGCCTGTCGACCATGGCGGCGCGCTGCGCCGACTCGCTGTGGCATGACGATGCGGCCGGCGCGGCGCAGGTGCACGCGCTGATCGACGACTACGCGGGCACCCTGGGCATCGCCGCCACAGACCTGGTGGTGGCGGTGGACAAGGCGAAGATGATGGCGGCGGCCGACCTGTCGATCGCACCGCTGTCGAAACCGGCCGAACGGCGCGCGCGCCAGCTGGCCTCGACGCGCATGCGCGCCGAAGGCAACCGCGTGCTGATCGGCGGTCTGGCCGACCTGCGCGGCGCCATCGGCAGCGCCAGCCCGGGACAGATGGTCTCGATGGCGCTCGAAACGCTGCACCAGGGCTTCGATTTTTCGCGCTCGGTGGCGTTCGTGCGCAACCACAGGGATCATTTGTATTCGGCGCGCATCAGCATGGGCGAAGGCATGGCCGACCTGCAGGACCTGATGGTGTTCGGCGACGCGTATGAGCCGAACGTGTTCCACGCGGCCCTCAACAGCGACCGCGTGATCTTCATCGACAATGCGCGCGACCCGAAATTCGCCGCCAAGCTGCCGCAATGGTGGAAAGCGACCCTGTCGGAAGCGCGCAGCTTCGTCGTGCTGCCGCTGTCGGCCAACGGCCACCCCACGGGATTTTTATACGGCGACTGGGACGACAGCTTCCCGCCGATTCAATTGAACCAGACGGAGTTCAACCTGATCAACGATATCCGGGCGTTATTGGTGCAGTCGGTGGAGATGCGGCATCAATTGGAATTGGTGGCGAATAAAGTAGCATAAAACCCGCCCCCAACGGCAGAACTGCCGGGGTCGGACCTTGAAGGTCCGACCCCGGATCTTGCCTCTCGGGTCAACTATTTCAGCTTCGGCGTACTCACGCTGACATCGCCGCATTGCGCGCGGTGCATCAGCGCGTGGTCGATCAGCACCAGCGCCAGCATGGCTTCGGCGATCGGCGTGGCGCGGATGCCCACGCACGGGTCGTGGCGGCCGAAGGTTTCCACCATCACGGGATTGCCCTCCTTATCGATCGAGCGGCGCGGCGTGCGGATCGACGAGGTCGGCTTGATGGCGATCGACACACTGATATCCTGTCCCGTCGAGATGCCGCCCAGTACGCCGCCGGCGTTATTGCCGACAAAACCTTCCGGCGTCAGTTCGTCGCCGTGTTCGGAACCCTTTTGCGCCACCGAATCGAAGCCGGCGCCGATTTCCACGCCCTTGACGGCATTGATGCCCATCATGGCGTAGGCGATGTCGGCGTCGAGCTTGTCGTAGATGGGCTGGCCCAGGCCGACGGGCACGTTTTGCGCAATCACGTCGATGCGCGCGCCGATGGAATCGCCGTCGCGACGCAACTGGTCCATCGCTTCTTCCATGCGCGCGATCAGGTCCGCGTCGCCGCTGGCGGCAAAGAAGGGGTTCGCATGCACGTGTTCCCACGACTGGAACGGCACGGGAATGTCGCCCAGCTGGCTCATGCAGCCCTTGAAGGTGGTGCCGTACTGCTGCAGCAGCCATTTCTTGGCGATCGCCGCCGCGCCCACGACGGGCGCCGTCAAACGCGCCGACGAGCGCCCGCCGCCGCGCGGGTCGCGCACGCCGTATTTGTGCCAGTAGGTATAGTCGGCGTGGCCGGGACGGAAGCTTTCCGCGATATTGCCGTAATCCTTGCTGCGCTGGTCTTCATTGCGGATCAGCAGCGCGATGGGCGTGCCCGTCGTCACGCCCTGGTACACGCCGGAGAGGATTTCCACCGTATCCGATTCCTGGCGCTGCGTCACGTGGCGCGAAGTGCCCGGCTTGCGGCGATCCAGCTCGGGCTGGATATCGGCTTCCGACAGGATCAATCCCGGTGGACAGCCATCGATCACGCAGCCGATGGCCGGACCGTGCGATTCGCCGAAAGTGGTAACAGTAAACAGCTTGCCAAAAGAATTGCCGGACATAGTAGGAAGTGTGAGGACTGGAAAACTCAATTCTACCAGCCTGCGGGGCATGCCATGCCGCTAATGCCGCGGCAAGGCCCGATATTGCCCCACCCGCCTCGCCATTTTGAGATCCCATGTATTTTTTCATATAAAAAACACCAGATATGAGTTGCAATCATGCACTCCAAGAAATATTGCTCGACGGAATAGATTTAAAAAAACATTTTGCTTATTAAATAGCTATATACTTGGATGAAAGCGCGCCCACAAAATCCGATGCCAAGCCGGATACTGGCTGCGCCGAGAGCACGTCACAAAATGCCCAGGGCTAGGCGTCGTTGCCGAAGACAGTACGCAAGTACAAGTACGGTAAGGGCAACGCAACAACGCCATGGGCTTTTTTGACGCGCTCGTAAAAAATATCGAGTCATCCTGGAGAAGCTATACATGCCCGCACCGATCATCCCCCTTGACGCCAACAAGGACGATCACGACGACCTGGTATTCCTCGATGAGCAACCAGCGGCGCCGCTGGCCGTCGCACCGCGCAGCGTCTGGCGGGTGATGATCATCGACGACGATGAAGACGTCCACTCCACCACCACTTTCGCCCTGGGCAACCTGGAAATGCAGCACCGCCCGCTGGAATTCGTGCATGCGTATTCGGCCGGCCAGGCGCGCGAACTGCTCAAGCATGAAGACGACATCGCCGTCATCCTGCTCGACGTGGTGATGGAGCAGGACGACGCGGGCCTGCATCTGGTGCGCTATATCCGCGAAACCCTGAAAATGACGGATGTGCGCATCATCCTGCGCACGGGGCAGCCCGGCTATGCGCCGGAAATCGACGCCATCCGCGATTTCGACATCAACGACTACAAGACCAAGTCCGAGTTGACGCGCATCAAGCTGTTCACCACGGTGACGGCGGCAATCCGCTCGTATGAGCAGATCCGTTCGATCAGCAGCAGCCGGCGCGGCCTGGACCGCATCGTCCACGCCAGCACGCAGCTGATGGCGCTGCACGGCGTGCAGAACTTCTCGGCCGGCGTGCTGGCGCAGATCGCCGACCTGCTGGGCATCCGCGCCGACGGCGTGCTGTGCGTGCAGGATTTGCAGGACAATGGCAGCAAGGAGCTGCTCGTCTCGGCCTGCACGGGCAGCTTTTCCAGCCTGCCGCACAGCGCCCTGTGCGGCCTGCAAAACCCCCGCGTGATGGCGGCCATCGAGCACACGCTGGCGCAGCGGCGCAACGTGTACGCGCACGACTACGCCACCCTGTACTTCGCGGGCAAGGCCAGCCGCGACGCGGCCGCCTACCTGGTGCTGCCGCGCCCCCTCTCGGCCATCGATGAAAGCTTGCTGGAAGTGTTCTGCAGCAACGTCGCCGTGGGCCTGGACAACGTCGAGCTGGTATCGCACCTGCACAATGCCGCCTTTTACGACCAGTTGTCGAAGCTGCCGAACCGCACGCGCCTGGTGGAAATCCTCGACGCCACCCTGGCCGGCCCGGCGCGCGACGATGCCACGCTGTCGCTGGTCGACCTCGACCACTTTGCCGAAACCAACGACGCGCTGGGGCACCAGTTCGGCGACATGCTGCTCGTCGCCGTGGCGGGCCGCCTGCAAACCCAGCTGGGGCCGCATCTGACGGTGGCGCGCCTGGGCGGCGACATCTTCTGTGTGCTGGGCGACTCCTCGCAAGTCAATCCAGCCAATATCCTGGCCCTGTTCCAGGCCCCGTTCTGCATCGACGGCCAGGATGTGCAGCTGTCGGCCACCCTGGGCCTGGTGCGCCTGGGCGAACATGCGGGCACGGGCGCCGACGCGCTGAAGGATGCCGATATCGCCCTGAAACGGGCGAAAAGCCAGCAGCGGGCCGGGCACTTCTATTTTTCGCGCAGCATGGGCATCGAAATCCGCGAAAGAGTCCGCATGATGCACGCGCTGCGCACGGCCTTCAGCCAGGACCAGCTGTTTGTCGTGTATCAACCGCAGATCGACCTGACCACGCGCCGCCCCGTGGGCGCCGAAGCGCTGCTGCGCTGGCAGACGCCGGACGGCAAGTTCATCTCGCCCGACCGCTTCATCCCGATTGCCGAGTATTCAGGCATCATCATCGACCTCGGTGAATGGGTGCTGCGCACGGCGTGCCGCGAACTGGTGCTGCTGCGCGAACAGGGCCACCGCAATTTCGTCATGTCCGTCAACGTGTCGCAAGTGCAGTTCCGCCACCCGCTGTTCCTGGAAATGCTGCGCGCCGCGCTGGAAGAGACGCAGGCGCCGCCCGAATTCATCGAACTGGAAATCACGGAATCGATGGCCATGGAAGAGCCCGATTTATTGATCAAGATGTTGTGGCAGATCAAGCAAACGGGCGTGAGCATCGCCATCGATGACTTCGGCACGGGCTTCTCGTCGCTGTCCTACCTGCAGCGCCTGCAAGTGGACCGCCTGAAAATCGACCGCGCCTTCGTCACCGAAATCACGGGCTCCGCGCGCGGCAGCAGCATCGCCGAAATGGTCATCCAGCTGGGCCGCAACCTGGGCCTGGCCGTGATCGCCGAAGGCGTGGAAGACGAGCGGCAAGCGCAGATCTTGCAATCGCTGGGCTGCCCCATGGCGCAAGGCTTTCTGTTCGCCCGCCCCATGACGGCAGCGGCGCTGGGCAGCTGGCTGAACAACGAGGCGCTGCAGGGGGCGGCGTAGGCGACGCCTTTCTCCTTTGCAATACAAAACGCCGGCAGTTGCCGGCGTTGTTTTTACTGCATGGGTGAGGCTCAGTCGGTTGTTTCGGCCGGCCAGTCGCGGATGTACGCTTTGAGCATCTGATTTTCAAAGCTTTGCGCTTCGAGCACGGCGCGCGCCACGTCGTAGAAGGAAATCACGCCCAGCAGGGTCTTGGCATTCATGACGGGCAGGTAGCGCGCATGCTTTTCCAGCATGATGCGGCGCACTTCATTGACTTCCGTATCCGGGGTGACGGTGATCGGGTGGTCATCCATGTGCTTGCGCACGGTGCCGCCGCCGATCTGGCCCGCGTTTTCATGCAAGGCGTTGAGCACCTCGCGGAAGGTCAGCATGCCGACCAGGTCGCCAAATTCCATGACCACCAGCGAACCGATGTCTTTTTCAGCCATGGTATTGGCCGCGTCAAGCAGGGGCTGGTCAGGCGTGACCGTGTAGAGGATATTGCCCTTGACTTGGAGAATTTCAGATACTTTCATATTGGCCGTCCTGTCCGCGTGATTGGTATTTTAGTTATTCTAGCCCTTACTGCGACTGTAGCCTATGCCTGCGGAAAAATCCAGCCTTGCGCGCAATCAAATCGAGGGGGGATTGCGCGCAACTTTTCATCAGCCCCGGCGGCGGAACCATCCTGCGATCGAGAGGCGCTCGCGCGCCGTCGGCAGCACCTCGTGCAGCATCTCGCCCGACAGGAACATGGCCATGCGGCCCGCCTGCGGCAAGATGTCCACCGGATCGCCGTCATGCGGGTGCAAACGCAGCGCGCCGCCGTGCCCGGGCAGCCAGTCGTCGTTCAGGTACAGCACGACGGACACGGTGCGCTTGTCGTCGTCGCGGAATCTATCCAGATGGGCCCGGTAAAAGGCGCCCGGCGCGTACAGGGCGAAATGGCTTTCGTACTCTTCCAGTCCCAGGAACAGCTCGCGGTTGAGCACGAGGCGCAGCGCTTCCATGTGTGCCAGGTAGCGGTCGCACGCGCTTGACCTGCCCGTTTCCAGCCATTCGATATGGTCGCCGCGGATGTCGGGCTGCAGCAGCGGCGCATGGCCGCTGCCCACGCCGGCGCCCTTCATCTTGCCGCTGAGCATGGATTGCACGCATTCGGCGGCCAGCTGGCGGCTCAGTTCAGGGGAGATGAAATGCTCTTGCATGAGCCAGCCTGCGTGGCACAGGCCGTCGACGATGGAAGGTCCGGGTACGGCAAGGGCGCCGTCGAACGATATTGCGGGCATAAAATCTTTCCTGGTGGACATGCGATGAGAGTTCGCCTGAAGCCCAGGATTTCGCTGGCACGTAGCAGCCTTCCCTGCGGCGCGGCGCACGCGCACAAGTAAAACAGCCCGAATATCGCTGATACGATATCGTACCACCGCCGCACCGCGCCGGTCACTTTTTTTACACTTCAGGTTACACGCCAGCTGAGCCTGACCGTCCGGCAGCACGGCGCCATGCGCCCTGCACAGGAGCCCTTTTGCTCCGCTGCAAATCAGGTTACGATCTTGCCACTATAAAACTTGGCGGAGACACCATGAGCGGCCCGAAATACCCCGGTTTCGACACTTTATCCCTGCATGCGGGCGCCGCGCCCGACCCGGCCACGGGCGCGCGCGCCACGCCCATCCATTTCACGTCCTCGTTTGCCTTCAAGAGCTCGGAGCACGCGGCTTCGCTGTTCAACATGGAGCGGGCCGGCCACGTCTACTCGCGCATCTCGAACCCCACCAACGCCGTGCTGGAAGAGCGCATCGCCGCCCTCGAAGGGGGCGTGGCCGGCATCGCCACGGCCAGCGGCCAGGCCGCCATGCACCTGGGCCTGTCGACCATCGCCGGCGCCGGCTCGCACATCGTCGCTTCGCGCGCCCTGTACGGCGGCTCGCACAACCTGCTGGCCTACACATTAAAACGCTTCGGCATCGAGACGACGTTCGTCGACCCGCGCGACGTGGATGCGTGGCGCGCCGCCATCGGCCCGAATACGAAAGTGCTGTTCGCCGAAACCCTGGGCAATCCCGGCCTCGACGTGCTCGATATCCCGACGATTGCCGCGCTGGCGCACGAGCACCACTTGCCGCTGATGCTCGATTCGACGTTTACCACGCCGTATCTGCTGCGCCCGTTCGAGCACGGCGCCGGCCTGGTGTTCCACTCGGCCACCAAGTTTTTGTGCGGGCACGGCACGGCCATCGGCGGCTTGCTCGTCGATGGCGGCACTTTTGATTGGCAGGCGGCGTACGACAAGACGGGGCGTTTCGCCGAACTGTGCGAGCCGTACGACGGTTTCCACGGCATGGTCTTCGCCGAGGAATCGACGGTGGCACCCTTCGCACTGCGCGCGCGGCGCGAAGGCTTGCGCGATTTCGGCGCCGTCATGAGCCCGCACAACGCCTTCGCCATCCTGCAAGGCATCGAAACCCTGGGCTTGCGCATGGACCGCCACGTGGCCAACACGCGCAAAATCATCGACTTTTTGCTGGCCAATCCGGCCGTGGAATCCGTGTCCTACCCCGAACTGCCGTCGCACCCCGACTATGAACTGGCGAAAACCCTGCTGCCGAAGGGCGCGGGCGGCGTGTTCACCTTCCGCCTGCGCGGCGACCGCGCGGCGGGCCAGCGATTCGTCGACAGCCTGAAGATCTTTTCGCACCTGGCCAATGTGGGCGACGCCAAGTCGCTCGTCATCCACCCCGCCTCCACCACGCATTTCCGCGTGCCCGACGACCAACTGGCGCAGGCGGGCATCACGCAAGGCACCATGCGTTTATCGGTGGGCCTGGAAGACGCCGACGATTTGATCGAAGACCTGGCCCGTGGCCTGAAACTGTCGCAGAAAGGCGCCTGACATGTTATTCACCATCGAGAACACCACGGCCTATTGCTACACGGGTGGCAAGCCATTCAACCCGAACCAGCCCACGGCCGTCTTCATCCACGGCGCGCAGAACGACCATAGCGTGTGGGCCCTGCAGACGCGCTATTTCGCCCACCACGGCTGGAACGTGCTGGCCGTCGACTTGCCGGGCCATGGCCGCAGCGGCGGCGCGGCAAAGGATAATGTGGCGGAATTGGCGCGCTGGATACTGGCCGTGCTGGACGCCGCCGGCGCGCCCAGGGCCATGCTCGTCGGCCACAGCATGGGTTCATTGATCGCGCTGGAAGCGGCATTCCTGGCGCCGGAGCGCGTCAGCCGCCTGGCCATGCTCGGTTCCACCTACCCGATGAAAGTCTCGCCCGCGCTGCTGGAAACGGCGCTGCAGGACGAACAGGCGGCCATTGACATGGTCAATATCTGGTCGCACTCGTCGATCGCGCAAAAGCCGTCGTTTCCCGGCCCCGGCTTCTACGCCATGGGCGGCGCGCGGCGCCTGAAACAGCGCATCGCCGCCCTCAACCCCGATCACGTGTTTCATACGGATTTTTTTGCCTGCAATGCCTACGCGAACGGCGAAATCGCCGCCGCTTCGGTACACTGCCCCACTTTGTTCATTTTCGGCGCGCGCGACATGATGACGCCGCCCAAATCGACCCGCTTGCTGACGGCGGCCATCGCGCATGGCACGGTGGTGCAGGTCGACAGCGGGCACGAATTGATGGCCGAGCAGCCCGACGCCGTGCTCGACGCGCTGTTTGCGTTTGCGCAAACGGCAACGGCATGAACGCTTTCTTTAGGATAGATGCATGATGTTGTTGAATACCCTGTTTGACGAATTGACCGGCCGCGGCAGCGGCACGGAAGCGGAGCGGCACGAACGCTACAACTGGCTGCAGCAGCTGCGCTGCGCCAATCCCCAGGCGGACGAAAACGGCCCCATGGCCGGCATCCCCGGCCACCACTGGTACCGGCTGCCGCAGGCGCTGCAGGTGGCGGGCCAGGAGTCCGACCTGCTGGCCTGCACCATGAACGCCCAGTACCTGGTCTTCGAGGGCCGCCACGCGGCCGCGTTTGCGGCCGAACTGGGGCTGCAGTACGACGCCAACAACCGCATCGACCGCCCCGGCGGCATCGACGAGCTGCTCGACGCCTATGAAGAACAGGACGACGGCAGCTGGAGCACCCTGCCGAACGAAGCGCCGGCGCCGCCGCTGGCGGGCTGGGACGACGTGTATTTCCGCGTGCGCGACCTCAGCGACGGCAAGGCCATCCAGAGCGTCACCACCATCGCCTACGAAAGCAGCCGCTTCCCCGGCTACACCCTGCTGGGCACGACCCTGGTGGGCGCGGGCGCCATCGCCCACGACGACGAGACGGCGGCATATTTGCAGCAGATCTTCGCCGACTGGGCCATCCAGCGCGATTGCGCGGCCGCGTGCCCGCCTTCGTCCACGCCCTGGCCCCACGCGCCGCGCCAGGCGCCGCCCCTGCCTTCCGGCACCCCATTTGATTTTGCGCGCAACCTGGCCTATCTCGACGCCCTGCTGGCTGCCTATGTCCGCGCGCAGGCGCAGGCGGAAAACGACGGTGGCGACGCGGCCTACTGGGCCTGCGCGGCCGCCAGCACGGCTTATCAGGCATTCTCGCTGCGCTACACGGCCGGGCTGCCGCTGCCTGACGTGGAAACGGCGCTGGCAGCGGCCGTCGCCGCCTGCGAAGCGGCGCGCGCAGCCCTGGCCGAGGCCTACGATGACGACGCCTTGCCCGCCTTTGATTTCGAACAATTGACCGATTACGCGCGCACCCTGCAGCTGCTGGGCGCCGCCCTGCTGTTCGGCCGCCACGACCTGGCCGCCCGCCTGGCTGCCCTGCAAACGGCTTTCGATGGCGAAGATGGCGTGTATGAGGCGCTGCTGTCGGCGATCGACCCGCAGCGTCCCGCCGTCGACGAATGGTATTTCGCCGAGCCCTATTCCGCCCTGTTCGAGTGCCTGGACGCCGACGACCCGGCGCAGCAGCTCGGGCACCTGCAACAGTACCTGGCCAGCTGGCATGGCGCGCTGGTGCGCGAAGACTGGTTCAACGGCCATGTGCGCGCGCACGGCCTGGGCGGCTACTACGGCCTGTGGGCCTTCGAGGCGGCCGCCGTGGCCAAACACCTGGGCCTGGAGCGCGGCGCGCTGGCGCATTGGCTCATGCCGCCAGCGCCCTGAATCCCCCGTTCACTTTAGATAAATATCAATGATCAATACCGCAGCGCTGTTCAGCACCGCCTTTTTACCCGGCCAGGCCGGCTTCGACACCGAGACGATCACCGGCCTGGCCGAATGGCGGCTGGACGTCCCTGCGCTGTTCAAGCTGCTCATCGGCGCCGGCACGCAAGCCGTCGCCTGGCCCATCTACGGCGATGGCGAGGACTGCCCCTGCGTGCTGGCCGCGCCGATGGCGCAGGCGCAAGCGAGCTGGCAAGCCTTGTCCGCCCTGATGGACAGGCCGCGCGACGCGGCCGCCATCGTCGCGCGCGCCGGCATCAGCGCCCTGCTGGCAGGGGGCCAGGCGTGGCTGATCCTCGATTGCGTGCAACTGATCCCCCACGATATCTGCACGCCGGACTACGCGGCCAGGCTCGAAGCCCTGCGCGCCGAGGCGAACGCCCTGCACTCTGCCCTGCAGCGCGGCGACCGGGACGCCCTGGCGCCCCTGCTGGCCGCCAGCGCCGCATCGCCCGCCACCGGCTACTGGTCGGCCACGGCCGATGCGCAACTGGCCGATGTCGAGGAACTCGATACGCAAGATGTGCCGTTCCTGCAGGGCCTGGAAATCGTGGGGTGGGAGGAGGATGTGCTGTGCTTTGAAGTGAGCGCCGCCGGCGAACCGGACGTCACCGGCCTGGTCACGCCCTATGGCCGCTGGATCGTGCCGCTGTCGCAGCGCTATGTCGACCTGGGCGTCTACTACGCGGACGATGGCTGGATCACCTTTGCCACGGCGGACGCCCCCGATGCGCACGGCGTGCTGGACCTGAACGGCACGGTGGTGCTGCCGCCCGCTCCCGGCGACCTGTACGTGATCAGCCCCCACCTGCTCCACCAGGTTGCGCCGGACGGCGCCACCTGCCTCCGGCGCTTGCCGGACGGCGCACGGCTCATCGAAGGCGTGGACAACCTGTGCCAGCGCGACGATGGGTATATCGACTTCATGCGCCTGACGGGCGAACAGGACGAGCGCAATGTCCACGGTGTGCTGGACGCCGCGGGCGCGATGGTGGTGCCGCCCGCCTACAGCTCCGTGCAGGACTTCGGCACGAAAAAGAAGATCGCCATCGTCAGCCAGCGCATCGATGGCCGCTTCCTGTTTGGCCTGGTCGATAGCCAGGGCGAGCTGCTGGCGCCCTGCCAGTACGAAGCCATCGATAGCGCCACGACGTCATCGCCGCCCAGGCTGCGCAAGAACCTGATCTTCGCCATCGATGCGCAAGGCCTCGCCTGCATGCTGACCCTGGACGGAAAACAATCGTTTGTGCCTTTATATCCGCCCGCCCACCATCTGCGCGGCGTGGCCGTGCAAAGCGACTTTTTATATGTCGTCAAGGATGGCATGGCCTGGAGCATGGATTTCACGGGCCAGTTGCTGGAACAGTTCGACACCGTGGAAAACTTCAAGGCGGCCATCACGGCCCAGTTGAGCGAAGCCATGGGCCTGAGCAAGAAAAAACCCGTCAGGCGCCGCAGCTTTACGCCGGCGCAAATCCTGGCAAAGGCCGACCGCGCGCAGTTGCGCACCATGGCCGCCCTGTTCTTGCAGGGCGACGCGGACCTGGCCGCGCGCTGCGTCGACATCACGCTCGACGAGCTGGCGGAGGACGACCCGGAAGAAGAATACGAAGGAGACACGCCCGCAGCGGCCTGTTTCTTCCTGCTCTGGTCCACGGCCGCCCACACGCTGGGCCACGGCACCACCCTGGACTGGAAAGCCGTCGATGAAGTGCCGCGCATAGTCCAGCATATCGGCTTGCCCGCGCTGCGCGATTTTTCGTGGTCGGAGCGCGAAGACGGCGACGCGATGGCCGATGGCCTGGCCGCCATCGCCGCCCACCTGGCGCCGCATCAGCTGCGCCTTGTCAACATGCACGGCGGCGAAGACACGTATTATCTGGGCGTGGTGCGGACGCAGGATGCGGCCGCGTTCAAGGCAGCGGCGCTGCTGGCGGCCTTGCGGCCCGTGGTGTACTAAGACCGCTCAGTTAAAACCGCTCAGTTGCATTTGACGGTACCGAAATGCTGCGCCAAAGTCAGGCCCAGTCCCTGCTCCACGGCGTTTTCCACCTGCGCCGCCAGCGCCGCAGCCTCTTCGGCCGCCTTGATGTCGCGCTCGTTGGTGGAACCGGCCGGATAGCCGGAGTTCACGCGCATGCCGCCGAAGACGAACAAGCGGTAGACGTCGGCCAGGCTGATGCGGTTGACGTTGCCCAGCAAGACCCAGTGGTCGGAACTGTCGGCCACGCGCTTGCCCCACTGGACGCGCACGGCGCCATCCACGTTCACGCGTCCCACCCAGCCTTGCTGCACCATCTTGTCGAGCAGGGTTTCCATTTCTTCGAAGCCCAGGCGCGTGCTGCGGCGGATCTCGGCCGCGCCCACCAGGGCCGAATCGGCGCAGTGGCAAGCGCGGTACAGCACTTTCAGGATGGCGACGGCGTCGACGAATTCGCTGCCCGGCGCCGCCTCGTACCACCAGCGCTCGTATTTCACGACGGGCAAGGCAGCCACCAGCAAGGCGCCCACCAGGGTGATCATCCAGCTCAGGTAGATCCACACGAGGAACAGCGGCAAGGCGGCCAGTGCGCCGTAGATGCGCGAATACGTGGGAAATTCCTGGATGAATTCGCCGAAGCCGCGCTTCGCCACCTCGAACGCCAGCGCCGCCAGCAAGCCGCCCCAGGCCGCGTCGCGCCAATCCACGTCTCGGTTCGGCACGGCGATGTACAGCAAGGTGAACGCCAGCATGGTCAGGCCGATCGACACCAAGGTATAAAACACGGCGCCGAGGAAGGGCACGGCGCCCACCACGCCGCTGGTGGCCATGAAGAGGCGCGACGTCACCGTCAGCGACACGCCCACCAGCAGCGGGCCCAGGGTGACGATGGCCCAGTACACGAGCAGGCGCTTGGTCCAGCGGCGCTCCTGGCGCACGCGCCAGATGCGGTTGAAGACGCGCTCGATCAAACCCATCATGCCCACCGAGGTAACGATCAGGGCGCCCGCGCCGATGGCCGACAAACGCGTGGCCTTCGAGGCGAACGTGGTCAGGTAGCCGAGAATGGTGTTCGAAATGCCCTTGGGCATCACGCTTTGCACGAAATAGTCTTCCAGCGCGTGGCGGAAGGTATTGAATAGCGGGAAAGTGGTGAAGATGGCCAGGGCCAGCGTCAGCAGCGGCACCAGCGCGAACACGGTGGCGAAGGTCAGGCTGCCGGCCACCTGCGGCAGGCTTTCCTCGCGCACGCGGCGGCGCGCGAACTGCAGCAGGTCGCGCGTTTCGGACCACGTCAGGCCGCGCACGACGGCCAGTCCCATGCTCAGGGCGCGCCACAGGTATTGAAAGATGGGGAATATATATTTTGAAAACATGTGCAAAATCAGAACGGCGCCATGACAGCAGTCGTATCAGGCTGTAAAGCGCCCTATAATACCAATGATGAAGCCAACCAATCTGATTATTCTCGTATTGTTTTATTCACGCCATGGCGCCACGCGCCAGTTGGCCGAGCTGATAGCCCAGGGAGTGGAAAGCGTGCCCGGTTGCGATGCCCGCCTGCGCACCGTGCCCGCCGTCTCCACCGTGGCCGAGGCGACGGCGCCCGAGGTGCCGCCCAATGGCGCGCCCTACGTGGAACTGGACGACCTGCAGGAATGCGCGGGCCTGGCCCTCGGTTCGCCCACGCGCTTCGGCAACATGGCCGCCGCCATGAAGTATTTCTGGGATGGCACGGCCAGTGACTGGCTGGCCGGCAGCCTGTCCGGCAAGCCCGCCTGCGTGTTCACGTCCACGGGCAGCCTGCACGGCGGCCAGGAATCGACCCTGCTGTCGATGATGATCCCCCTCTTCCACCACGGCATGCTGGTCATGGGCTTGCCCTACACGCACCCGGAACTGATGACGACGTCCACCGGCGGCTCGCCGTATGGCGCCACGCACTGGTCGGGCATAGCCGGCGACAAGGCCTTGAGCGACGATGAAAAACGCCTGGCCATCGCCCTGGGCCGGCGCCTGGCGGAAAACGCCGCGAAACTGGCAGGCGCATGATGCACGGCGCGCTGCACAAGTATTTTCACTGGGGCGCCATCGCCAGCCTCGTCACCCTGATCGTCTGGTGCGTGCTGTGGGAAACCGTCGTCGCGCCGCTGCAGCCGGGCGGCTCCTGGGTCGTCCTGAAAGCGGCGCCCCTGCTCATTCCCCTGTACGGCGTGATCAAGCGCGACGTCTACACCCTGCAATGGTCGTCGATGGTGATCCTGCTGTACTTCACGGAAGGCGTGGTGCGCGGCTACAGCGACACGAACCCCACCTCGGCCCTGATGGCCTGGGGAGAAGCGGCCATCGTCTGCATCTATTTTGCCTGCGCCGTGCTGTATCTGCGCCCGTATAAAAAGGCCGCCAGGCGCATGGCCAAAGAGCTACTGGAAAAAGTGAATAAAGTGAGCATCAAGAAATGACTGAAAAAGCCGATTTCCTCGCCGCCTGCCGCGCCCTGCTGGGCGACAGCTACGTCCTCACCCAGGATGCCGACACGGCGCCCTTCCTCACCGACTGGCGCGACAGGTTCACCGGCAAGGCCCTGGCCGTGCTGCGCCCCGCCACGGTGGAGCAAGTGGCCGCAATCCTGCGCGCCTGCGCGCAATGGCAAGTCCCCGTCGTGCCGCAAGGCGGCAACACGGGCCTGGTGCTGGGCAGCATCCCCGATGCGGCCGGCACGGCCGTCGTGCTGTCGCTGGCGCGCCTGAACGCCATCCGCGCGCTCGATCCCGTCAACCGCACCATCACCGTGGACGCGGGCTGCATCCTGCAAACCATCCAGGAAGCGGCGGCCGCCGCCGGCTGCCTGTTCCCCCTGTCGCTGGCGGCCGAAGGCAGTTGCACCATCGGCGGGAATCTGGCGACGAATGCGGGCGGCACGGCCGTGCTGCGCTACGGGAACACGCGTGAACTGTGCCTGGGGCTGGAAGTGGTCACGCCGCAGGGCGAGGTCTGGAGCGGCTTGCGCGGTTTGCGCAAGGACAATACGGGCTACGATTTGCGCGACCTGTACATCGGCGCCGAGGGCACTTTGGGCGTGATCACGGGCGCGGTGATGAAACTGTATCCGCAGCCGAAGGCCTGCATCACGGCGCTGGCCGCCATGGACTCGCCCGCCCACGCCCTGCGTTTATTAAGCCTGATGCAAGACCATTGCGGCGCCAGCCTGACGGGTTTTGAATTGATGTCGCGGTACTGCCTGCAACTGGTGGCCGAGCAGTTCCCGCAGCTGCCGCGGCCTTTCGGCGACGCGCATGGGCAGTCGCATGGGCAATATGTGCTGCTGGAGCTGTCCAGCAGCCAGTCCGAGGCGCATGCCGTGGAATTGCTCGAAGCGAGCATCGGCGCGGCCCTGGAAGACGAGTTGATCGCCGACGCCGTCGTCGCCAGTTCCGTGGCCCAGTCGGAAGGCCTGTGGCAGCTGCGCGAGCACATTCCGCTGGCGCAGGCGCAGGCGGGCAAGAACATCAAGCACGATATCTCGCTGCCGATTTCCCGCATCGCCGATTTCATCGCCGTCACGGATGCGGCGCTGGAAAGCGCCTTCCCCGGCTGCCAGCTCGTGTGCTTCGGCCACCTGGGCGACGGCAACCTGCATTACAACGTGGCGCCGCCCGCCGGCATGACGGACCGGGATTTCCTGGCCAACCAGGACGCCATCAACCGCATCGTGCACGACCAGGTGCACGGCTTTGGCGGCTCGATCTCGGCCGAACACGGCATCGGCGCCCTAAAAAAGGCCGATCTCGCCCACTACAAGTCGCCGCTGGAACTGCAGCTGATGCGCGCCGTGAAACAGGCGCTGGACCCGCAGAACATCATGAATCCGGGGAAGATATTGTGAAGCCGTCATCCCTCCTGCTCATGGCCTTGCTGGCCGGTTCCGCCAGCGCGCAGGACGTCTACAAATGCGTGCAGGATGGCCAGACCAGCTACAGCGCCACGCCCTGCACGGGCGGGCAGCTGCAGATCCTGGAAATCCCCTCGCCCCCGCCTGCCATAGACAAGGGCGCGGCCACGCGCCAGGAGCGCGTCGCCAGCCAGATGGCAGCGGCGCGCAAGCAGCAGGAACAGCGGGAAGACCAGGCGCGCGAACGCGGCGCCAGACAGCGCGAAGCCCATGACAAGCACTGCGCCCAGCTGCGCCTCGAACAGAAATGGGCGGCGCAGGACGCCGTCGGCGCCGGCGATAAAACCCGCGACGCGGCGCAATTGAAAGCGCGGCGCGCCGGCGAACGCCTGGCCGTCGAATGTCTGAATTGAGTGTGCCGGCAGCCAATCCCGCGGGTACGCGCCTGCTGTCGCGCTGGCTGCTGCTGGGCGAATGGCGCGCGCATCCCGTGCGCGCCTTCGTCGCCATCCTGGCCATCGCCATCGGCGTGTCGCTGGGTTTTGCCATCCATTTGATCAACGCGGCCGCCTTCAACGAATTTTCCACGGCCGTCAAAAGCCTGTCCGGCCAGGCCGACGTGCAGGTGGCCGGGCGCGAAGCGCTGTTCGACGAAGCCATCTACCCGTGGCTGGCGCAGCGCGACGGCGTGGCCGTGGCCTCCCCCGTGCTGGAACTGCAAGCCGGCGTAGCCGGAAAGAAAGACGGCGGCCCGCTGCACATCCTGGCGCTCGACGTCTTCCGCGCCGGCTTCATTTCGCCCGACCTGATCGGCGCGCCGGCCGAAGGCCAGCCTTTCGACACCCTGGCCGACGACGCCCTCTTTTTATCGCCGGCCGCCTTGCGCTGGATCAATGTGGTGCAGGGCGACAGCATTGCCCTGCAATCGGGCACGGGTAGCGTATCGCTGCGCGTGGCCGGCTCGCTGCAGCGGGCGCGCGCCGGCCAGCGCATCGCCGTGATGGATATCGGCGCGGCGCAGTGGCGCTTCAACAAGCTGGGCAAGCTGTCGCGCATCGACCTGAAACTGCGCCAGGGCGTCAACCGCGACGCCTTTCAGGCGGATCTCGCGCGCGCACTGGAAGCGCAGTACCCGGGGCGTTTCCAGGTGGGCCAGCCGAATGACGACAACCAGAATAGCCGCAACAATAATCTGAGCCGTGCCTACCGCGTCAACCTGACGGTGCTGGCCCTCGTCGCCCTGTTTACGGGCGCCTTTCTCGTGTTTTCCACGCAGGCGCTGTCCGTCATCCGCCGCCGCGGCCAGTTCGCGCTGCTGCGCGTGCTGGGCATGGAGCGGGGCACACTGCTGCGCCAGGTGCTGTTAGAGGGTGCCAGCCTCGGTATCGTCGGCGCTGGGCTGGGCATCGCCGGCGGCTACGCCATGGCGGCCGTCGCCCTGCGCTTCTTCGGCGGCGACCTGGGCGCCGGCTATTTCGCGGGCGTGCAGCCGCAGGTGCAGTTCACGCCCGTCGCCGCCTTTGTCTACTTTGCCCTGGGTCTGGGCGTCACCTTGCTGGGCTGCGCGGCCCCCGCGCTGGAAGCGGCACGTGCCGCCCCCGCCATCGCCCTGAAATCGGGCAGCGAGGAAGTCGTCACGACGCGCCTGGCCAAGACCTGGCCCGCGCTGGCTTGTTTGCTGCTGGCCGGCGCCTTGACGTTCCTGCCGCCCGTGTTCGAGCTGCCGCTGTTCGGCTACCTGTCCATCGCCCTGCTGCTGATCGGCGCCATCGCCCTGATGCCGCAGCTGGCGGCCGTCGTCTTCCGTTTGCTGCAGCGCGCCTGGCTGCGCACGGAAACGAGCCAGCATGCGCCCGTGCGCAGCCTCACCGTGGCCCGGCTGGCGAACGCCTCGGGCCAGGCCGGCATCGCGCTCGGCGGCGTGCTGTCGAGCTTTAGCCTGATGGTGGCGATGGCCATCATGGTGTCGAGTTTCCGCGTCTCCGTCGATGACTGGCTGCTGCAGATTCTGCCGGCCGACGTGTATGCGCGCCCGGCCGCCAGCGGCGGCACGGCGGGACTGAATCCACGCGAACAGGCGAGCATCGCCGCGCTGCCCGGCGTGGCCAGGGTGGATTTCCAGCGCCTGCGCTCACTGTCGCTGGCGCCGGACCGTCCCAACGTGATGCTGCTGGCGCGTCCCATCAACCTGGCCGATCCGGGCAAGAGCATGGTGCTGGTGGGCGAAACGCTGCCTGTGCCAGCGGGCGCGAAACCCGTGTGGCTGTCCGAAGCGGCGGCCGATCTGTACAACGTCAAATCGGGCCAGCAGATGGCCCTGCCGCTGGCGGGCGGCCTGCACCAGTTCTTTGTCGCCGGCATCTGGCGCGACTACGCGCGCTCGTCCGGCGCCATCCAGATGCCGCTGGACGACTACCGCGCCTTGACCGGAGATATGGACGTCAGCGATGCGGCCCTGTGGCTGGCCAAGGATGCCACGGGCGAGCAGTTGCAGGAAAAGCTCAAGGCCCTGCCCTTCGGCGCCAGCCTGGAAGTGTCGAATCCGTCGGCCATCCGCGCCCTGAGCCTGCAGATTTTCGACCGCAGCTTCGCCGTCACGTATCTGCTGGAAGCCATCGCCATCGTCATCGGCCTGTTCGGCGTGGCCGCCACGTTTTCCGCGCAAACCCTGGCGCGCGCGCGCGAATTCGGCATGCTGCGCCACGTGGGCGTGACGCGCGGCCAGATCTTGTCCATCCTGGCGCTCGAGGGCGGCGCGCTGACGGCGCTGGGCATCGCCACCGGTTTTGTCCTGGGCCTGTTGATCAGCTTTGTGCTGGTCTTCATCGTCAACCCGCAATCGTTCCACTGGACCATGCAGCTGCACCTGCCATGGCCGCTGATCGCCACCGTGGCCGCCGCCCTGCTGACGGCGGCCGCCCTCACCGCCCTCATCGCGGGGCGCCAGGCGCTGTCCGCTGGCCCCATCCGCGCCGTCAGGGAGGACTGGTAATGCGCCGCTTGACTTGTTTATTGTTGTTCTGCAGCGCCGCCGCCATCGCCGCGCCGCCCGCCTTCGCCCCCGTCACGCCGCTGCCGGCCGGCCAGACCCTGCGCATGCCGCACGATTTCGGCGCCCATCCCGCGTACAAGACGGAATGGTGGTACGCCACGGGCTGGGTAAAAACCGCCGGCGGCGAGCAGCTGGGTTACCAGGTGACCTTCTTTCGCAGCGCCACGGCCGCCGACGCGGACAACCCCAGCGCCTTCGCGCCGAAACAGCTGATCATCGGCCACGCGGCCCTGTCCGACCCGAAAGTGGGCAAGCTGCTGCACGACGAAAAAAGCGCGCGCGAGGGTTTCGGCCTGGCCTACGCCAAGGTGGGCGACACGGACGTCAAACTCGACGACTGGCGCATGCAGCGCCAGGCCGACGGCAGCTACCGGGTCAGCCTGGCCGCGCGCGATTTTAACCTGCAGCTGACCCTCGCCCCCACGCAGCCCGTGCTGCTGCAGGGCGTTGGCGGCTACTCGCGCAAGGGCGCGCGGCCCGAGCAGTCCAGTTATTACTACAGCAAGCCGCAGTTGCGTACCACGGGCACGATCGCCCGCGCGGGCGGCAAGCCGGAAGCCGTGACGGGCGCCACCTGGCTCGATCACGAGTGGTCGAGCCAGGTGCTCGACGCGGACGCCAGCGGCTGGAACTGGATAGGCGCCAACCTCGCTGACGGCGGCGCCCTGATGGCCTTCCAGATCCGCAGCAAGACAGGTGCTAAACTATGGGCGCACGCGACATGGCGCGATGCGTCCGGTAAGATGACGCAGTACGCGCCCGGCGACGTCGATTTCACGCCCACGCAGCTGTGGCGCTCGCCCCGCACGCAGGCCGAATACCCGGTCGCCACCGAGATCCGCACCGGCGCCACGCGCTGGCAAATCAAGCCCTTGCAGGCCGACCAGGAGCTCGATTCGCGCCGCTCGACGGGGGCCGTGTACTGGGAAGGCGCCGTGACGGTGGAGCGCGACGGCCAGCCCGTGGGCCGCGCCTACCTGGAAATGACGGGCTATGTTCAGCCGATGAAGTTGTAAGCGTTATCAGCACCATCGAATATGTAAATCAAAGCGAAAAACAATGACAACCAGCACAGAAACAGGCAGCACCAGTACAGCTAGCACCGCACCAACTCTTGATACCGGCACCAGCCGCGAACTGAAAAAAGGCAGCCTGGCCGCCTTCAAGGGCTTGATGCCCTTTCTGACGCCGTACCGCAAGCAGTTCTTCCTGGCCGGTATCGCGCTGGTGGTGGCCGCCGCCTCGACCCTGGCCATTCCCGCCGCCTTCAAGCAGATGATCGACCTCGGTTTCGGCGGCGCGGCCGGCTCGAAAAGCATCCAGCACGTCGACCTGGTGTTCCTCGCCCTGTTCGGCGTGGCCTCCATCCTGGCACTGGCCACGGCGGCGCGCTTTTATACCGTGTCGTGGCTGGGCGAGCGCGTCACGGCCGACATCCGCAGCGCCGTGTACCGCCACGTCGTCACGCAAAGCCCGGAATTCTTTGAAACCACGCAGACGGGCGAAGTCCTGTCCCGCATCACCACCGACACGACATTGATACAAGCCGTGGTCGGCACCAGCATCTCGATGGCGCTGCGCAATGTGCTGCTGTTCCTCGGCGGCCTGGTGATGCTGTTCGTCACCAGCGCCAAGCTGGCCGGCATCATCATCGGCTTGCTGATCCTCGTCGTCGTGCCCATCATCGTCTTCGGCCGCAAGGTGCGCAAGCTGTCGCGCGATTCGCAGGACCGCATCGCCGACGCCTCGGCCATGGCCGGCGAAATCCTCAACGCCATGCCCACCGTGCAGGCGTTTACGCACGAGAAAATAGAATCGAAGCGCTTCGGCGACTCCGTCGAAGGCGCCTTCATGACGGCCATGCGCCGCATCCGCGCCCGCGCCCTGCTGACCATGATCGCGATCTTGCTGGTCTTCGGCACCATCGTGTTCGTGCTGTGGCTGGGCGCGCGCGCCGTGCTGGAAGGCTCGATGACGGGCGGAGACCTGGGCCAGTTCATCCTGTACGCGTCCATCGTGGCCGGCGCCATCGGCGCCCTGTCCGAAGTCATGGGCGAAGCGCAGCGCGCCGCCGGCGCCACCGAGCGCCTGCTGGAATTGATGGCCGTCAAATCGGAAATCGAATCGCCTGCCACGCCGCTGCCGCTGCCCGCGCGCGCCGCGACCGGCGCCGCCTTGACATTGGACAATGTCATGTTCTCGTATCCGTCGCGCCCCGACACCCACGCGCTCGATCACGTCAGCCTCGACATCCGCGCCGGCGAAACGGTGGCCGTCGTCGGCCCGTCCGGCGCCGGCAAGACCACGCTGTTCCAGCTGTTCCTGCGTTTTTACGACCCGCAGAGCGGCAGCATCCGCCTCGATGGCGTCGACATCAAGCAGCTCGACCTGCACACCCTGCGCGACGCCATCGGCATCGTGCCGCAGGATACCGTGATCTTCTCGGCCGACGCCATGGAAAACATCCGCTACGGCCGCGCCGGCGCCAGCGACGGGGAAGTCATCGCCGCCGCGAAAATGGCGGCCGCCCACGAATTCATCGAGCGCCTGCCGAACGGCTACAAATCCTTCCTCGGCGAACGGGGCGTGCGCCTGTCCGGCGGCCAGCGCCAGCGCATCGCCATCGCCCGCGCCCTGCTGAAAAATCCGCCGCTGCTGCTGCTCGACGAAGCGACCAGCGCGCTGGACGCGGAATCGGAACGCCTGGTGCAAAAGGCGCTGGAAGCGGCCATGGTGGGCCGCACCACCGTCATCATCGCCCACCGCCTGGCGACCGTGCAGCGGGCCGACCGCATCGTCGTCATGGAAGACGGCAAGATCGTCGAGACGGGCACGCATGCATCGCTGGTTGCGCTCGGGGGCATCTATGCGAATCTTGCCGCACTGCAATTCCATCACGTACAGATCAATCCAGCGGAATAATCATGAACGCACTTTTCCACGCCAACCTGGGCATCACCGATTTCTGGACCTTTTTACTGGGGACCATCTTCATCGTCATCCTGCCCGGCCCCAATTCCATGTACGTGCTGTCCGTGGCCGCCCAGCGCGGCGTGCGGCCCGCCTACCAGGGCGCCTTCGGCATCTTCGCCGGCGACCTGATACTGATGGTGCTGTCGGCCTGCGGCGTCGCCTCGCTGCTGAAAGCCAGCCCGGCCCTGTTCTACGTCGTGAAATACATCGGCGCGGCCTACCTGGGCTGGATCGGCCTGCAAATGCTGATAGGCTGCTGGCGCAAGCTGCGCGCACCCGCTCCCGCTGAAGGCGAAGCGGCTGCCGTACCTGCTCCCGCCAAGGAAAGCGACCCGTTCCGCAAGGCGCTGATCATCAGCCTGATGAACCCGAAAGCGATTCTGTTCTTCATCTCGTTTTTCATCCAGTTCGTCGACCCGGCCTTTGCCAAGCCCGTGCTGTCCTTCATCGGCCTGGGCCTGATCTGCCAGGTAATCAGCTTTACCTACCTGACGGCCATCATCTTTGTCGGCGCGCGCCTGGCCGAGACCTTCCGCCGCCGTCGCCGCCTGTCGGCCGGCATGGGCGGCGGCGTGGGCGCCATGTTCATCGGCTTTGGCGCGAAACTGGCCACGGCCACACTTTAAGGAACTGCCGTGAACGAGCTTGAACTGCGCCAGCACTGCCATACCGTCCTGCCGGGCCACCGCCAGCCGACGCCAGCGGCCACCTTCGCCGCCATGGCCGCCTGGTGCGACGCCAACGACGTTGCGCACGATACCTATGGCGAAGGCGCGCTGATCGAACAGTTCGAGAACAAGATCGCCAGCCTGCTCGGCTTCGAGGCGGCCGTATTCTGCCTCACGGGCACCTTGGCGCAGGTCACTGCCCTGCGCCTGGCCTGCCAGGACCGCGGCTCGCGCCTGGTGGCGCTGCATCCGACGTCGCACATCCTGCGCCACGAGCGGGGCAACCATGAATTGCTCGATCATTTCAAGGGATTGATGATCGGCGACCCGCACCGCCCGTGGACGGTGGACGACTTGCGCGCCGTGCCCGATGCGCTGGGCGCCGCGCAGCTCGAACTGCCGATGCGCGAAATCGGCGGCCAGTGCCCGTCGTGGGAAGAGTTGAGCGAGATCAAACGGCATTGCCGCGAACGCAACATCCACCTGCACATGGATGGCGCGCGCCTGTGGGAAGCGCAAGCCGGCTTCAAGCAGCCCTTGCCGGCCATCTGCGACGGCTTTGACTCCGTGTACGTGTCGCTGTACAAGGGCATCGGCGGCCTCGGCGGCGCCATGCTGGCCGGCAGCCGCCCGTTCGTGGAACGGGCGCGCGAGTGGTTCCGCCGCCAGGGCGGCAATATCGTGCACCGCACGCCCTACGTGGTGGCCGCCGCCATGCAATTCGATGCGCGCCTGGCCGCCATGCCCCGCTATTTCGAACGCACGCAGTGGCTGTACGCGCTGCTGCGCGATTTTCCATCGATCGCCGTCAACCCTGCCCAGCCGCAGGCCAACATGCTGCATCTGCACTTGCCCGTGTCGCGCGAGCGGGCCATCGCCATCCGCAACCAGGTGGCCGAAGAACACGGCATCTGGCTGTTCGGCCGCGCCAGCCACGCCGCCCTGCCCGGGCACAGCGTGGTGGAGTGGTATGTGGGGGATAACTTGCTGGAACTGCCCGACGACAGCGTACGGCATGCCTTGAGCCTGCTGGACCAGGCCATGCACGCCTAGACCCCGGCTTCCCGCCAGGCTGGCTCGCTGGCCAAGCGGGAATGGCTACCGTGTCCGCAAGCCGTAGGTAAATTTGATCAGGTAGTTGACGCCGATATCGGTCGGCGCGGAAGCACCGGCAACGTGGCCGCACAAACAGCTGCCCCGGTAGTCGGGCAGGCAGAATTGCTCGTCCGAACCACCATGCAGATAGCCGAGCACGACGAACAGCTCAGGATAGCTGGCGGCGGCCAGCGTGCGGCCGTCGCACGGCATCCAGCCGCTCGCCTCGATATGCGCACCGGCGCTGTCCCCGGCAAAGGCGACCACCGCGCCGACGGGCGTGTCGCCGAAGCCGGGCCGCACGAAAGCCGGCGGCAACGCAGGAAACGTGGCGCTCATGGCCAGGCTTTCCCGCCGCGGGTGGCGACGCAGAGAGCCCATGGGCTGGCGCCGGCCGCCGTCAGCGATGACGCATCGCCGCTTTGATCAATGTCAATTCGCATGTCATGCCCTTGTCGGTTTTCATGTCCATCCAGACCTGCATCCGGTTTCATTCCAATAATGAATCAACATTTCTCGAAAAGCAAGTTTCGTGCTGCGCGGCATAAAAAAAAGCGCCCGAAGGCGCTTTTTTCATTTCATGGCGGCCGGGTTGGCCGCCACTACCTGCTTAGAACTTGTAGTTATAAGCGAGACCGATCAACTGCATGCGGGTCTTGAACAGGCCCTTGGTGGTTTCACCGTTGCCGGTGCAGCCGTTAGACAGCGGCGGCACGGGGCCGCAGCCATTTTTGTAATTGACGTCAGCATCCTTGAAATCGATATAGCTGTAGGCCAGATCCAGCGAGGAATTGGCGTTCAGCTTCCAGTTCGCGCCGATCGAGTACTGCATGCGGTCGCTGTCCGGCAAGGCCGGGTGGCGCAGCTCGGCGCTGCGCACTGGCGCCTGGTCATGCGCGATACCGGCGCGCAGCAACAGGCTTTCGCTGTACTTGTAGTTGGTGCCCAGCGAGACGCGGTAGGTATCTTTCCAGTTCTGGCGAATGCGTTCCGGGCCTTCGGCCGTCGGCGGGAACTGGATATCCAGGTTCTGCAGGCGCGAAGTACGGGTCCAGGTGACGTCGCCCATCAGAGCCCACTTATCGTCCATCTGGTGGAAAGCATTGATCGATACGGTTTCCGGCGTGCGCAGTTCGACCAGCGCCTTGGAGTTGACCTTGCCCGATGCGGCGCTGATGAAGCCATTCACGGCCGCATTGTTCGACACTTGCGAGAAGTCCCAGATCGTGTCGCCTTTCAGCTTGTGCGAAATCGACGAACGGTAAGCGATACCGAAACGCGTGCCTTCATTCAGCTGGTACAGGTAGCCCAGGTTGAAGCCGAAGCCCCAGTCGTCGCCATCCATCGAGGCGTGGCCATCCTTGGCGCCCGCCAGTGCTATGCCGGCAGCTTGCGCGGCAGCCGCGCCTTGCGCCTTAGCAACACTCGCCAGGAAAGCCCTCGAGGCGACTGGATTCGCGCTCAAGGCACTGACCGTACCCGGCACGTCCACTGCCTGGCCCAGTTCCGCCTTCATGTATTCAGCCGTCACGCCGAAACCGAACGAGTGGTGCTGGTCCAGTTTGAACGACACGGAAGGATTCAGGGCGATGGCTTCGAGCTTGATGTTGGTGATCGCATAGCGGCCGCTCCAGCTGTTGCCATAGTCAAGCTTGGCGCCGTAGGGCACGAACAGGCCCATGCCGACGGTCCATTGGTCATTGACTTTCTTGCTGGCGTACAGGGCTGGCGCAAAGACGGCATCCGGTGCGTAGTCCTTGGTCGTGCCACCCGTCGGCTTGCCCAGGAAATTGACGGAGCGATTGTCCTGGAACGTCGAATGCGGTACCACCAGGGTGCCGCCGCCCACGAACTGCGTGCCTTCCAGGCGGGACATGCCGGCCGGGTTGTAGAAAATGGTCGACGCGTCGGCCGCTTCGGCGCCGCTGGCGTCAGCCGTGCCCTGGGCAGAAACGCTTTGCGAACCAAAACGGTAGCCCGATGCTTGTGCGGTGGAAGAGATGCCGGCGAACGCGGCAACGATCAAAAGGGGCAGATATTTATGTTTCAAGTTAGTCTCTCTTTATTATATGAAGTGTCTTCGTCACATTATCCCGGGTAGCTCAACCTCACCCGTCCTGCACTGTTCTTGCCGCCGTGAACTCCAATTCACTGACGGCATGAGCGAAGCATATAATATTTTTTAGAAAAAAGCGAACGTTCGCTCTTTTTATGAAACAGCGTTGTTTTCTACGCCAATCGCGGGACTGTACGGGGGCAGCACGGGGGCCGGCAGCGGTATCAAAAAGCGCTGGTGCATCAGCGCCAGCATCTGTTCGGCCGCCACGGGGCGCGAAATGAAATAGCCCTGCACTTCATTGCATTGCAGCGCGCGCAGAATGTCGAGCTGCTCGCGCGTCTCCACCCCTTCGGCCACCACGCTCATGCCCAGCGCATGCGCCATCGACAGGATGGCGCGCACGAACACTTCGCCCTGCTCCGAACGCCCCAGCTCCATGGTAAAGGCGCGGTCGATCTTCAAGCCATCCATGGCGAACTTCTGCAGCTGCGACAGCGAAGAGTATCCCGTGCCGAAATCGTCGACCAGCAGGCGCACGCCCAGCGCGCGGATGGCCGACAGCTGCTCCACGGCGCGGTTCTGCTCATCCATCATGGCCGATTCCGTGATTTCCACCTCGATCAGCCGCGCATCGATGCGGTGGCGCGCCAGCGCGGACGCCAGCACCTGGTGCACGTCGCCACGGCCGAACTGGCGCGCCGAGACGTTGATGGACACGGGCACCAGTTCCAGTCCGCTGGCCTGCCAGCGCGCCATCTGCAGGCACACCTTCTCGATGACGACTTCGCCCAGCTGCGAAATCAAGCCGCTGCTCTCGGCCACGGGAATGAATTCCAGCGGCGGCACCATGCCGTGCTGCGGATGCTGCCAGCGCACCAGCGCCTCCATGCTGCACAGCTGGCCGCTCATGGCGTCGACGCGCGGCTGGTAGACGACGAGGAACTGGTCTTGCTCCAGCGCCGCCACCAGGCTTTGCTCCAGTTCGCGGCGGTTGCGGATGGTTTCGAACAATTCGGGCTGGAAGAAGCGGTGATGGCCCTTGCCTGCCACTTTCACGGCATACATGGCGATGTCGGCGTTCTTCAGCAGCACTTCCGTCTCGGCGCCATCGCGCGGATACAGGCTGATGCCGATCGACGCGCCCATCTTGTGGCGTTCGCTGCCCAGGTAAAACGGTTCGTCGAAAGCGATGGCGATGCGCTGCGCCACCTGCTCGGCGCGGCTGTCGTCCTCCACCGGGTCGAGCACGACGACGAATTCGTCGCCGCCCAGGCGCACCACGTGGTCGCCCGGGCGCAGCACGGCCTTCAGGCGCAAGGAGGCGGCGCGCAGCACCTTGTCGCCCTCGGCGTGGCCTTGCGTATCGTTGATATCCTTGAAGCCGTCCAGGTCGATGAACAGCAGCGCCAGCATGTGCCGTGCGATGGCGGCCCGCCCCAGGGCGCCCGGCAGGAATTGCTGCAGCCAGTAGCGGTTGGGCAGACCCGTCAAACCGTCTTCGTTGGCCAGGCGGCGCAAGTCGCGCTCGTGCTCCTTGGCCGTGCTGATGTCTTGCAGGGTGACGGCCAGGCGGTCGCCGCTGCGCACCAGGCGCCGACGTATCCAGCGCAGCTTGAACGGGTTACCTTCCGGCAACTCGATCTCTTCCTCGGAAAAGCCGGACTCCATGGCGGCCCGGTAATTGTGGATCAGGTCGCGGAAATACGGCTCGTGGGCGCGCGACTGCAGCCGCATGCCCAGCAACTGTTCGCGCCGCACGCCGAAGTAGCCGGCGCCCGGCTCGTTGCAGTCGACGATCTCGAAATCGAGGATGCTGCCATCGGTGCCGCGCAGGGCGGCGATGATATAAAAGCCGTCGCTCGTGCCTTCGGTGGCCATGCGGTAGGCATTGCGCACGCCTTCGGACTGGTGGTGGCGCCACGCCAGGCGCAGCGACAGCACGGTGGCGACGGCGGCAAAGGCCAGCAGCAGCACGGTGACGGCCAGGGCGATGCCGAGATAAATGGTGCGCGTTTCTTCGTAGGGATGCAGCATCTCGCCGTCCGACAGCCCGACCACGGCCGTAAACGGATAGGCTTTCAGGGCTTGCCAGCCCACATAGCGGCTTTGCTTGTCGGAAAAAGCGATCCTGCCGCCCGAATGCAGGGCACCGCTGTCCGTTTCGAGGAAGCTGGTATCGAGGAAGGGCGTGCCCCGGCCGGTCTGGGTCGGCAGGACGCGCGAGCCGAGGCGCGTGCCGAACAGCTCGCCCTCTTCGCCCACCATGGCGGACATGCCGAACTTGCCAAAATTGACGCTGTCGTAGAATTCCGAAAAGTAACTGGAATGGATGGAGATGAGCAGCACGCCATCGAAATTGCCATCCTCGTCTTCCAGCCGGCGCGTGAAATGCACGAGGCCTTCATCGGCACCGGGCGCCGTGGCGACACCGCCCCCGTTGACGCTGCCGAGCGCAATGCGCAGCGCGCTGGAATTGCTGCGCCAGTGGCGCAGCAGGAAATCGCTGCGCTCGTTGACCCGCAGGCGCTGCAGCGGCGCCGTGGCCGTCACGGGGTGGCCCTTGCGGTCGAGGATGGCGACGATGGCAAATTGCGGCAAGGCATACATGCCCTGCGTCTTCAACTGGTCCAGACGCAACTGGCCGCGCGAATTTTCCCACTCGTACTTGAGCTGCAAGGTCAGCTGGTCCATCTGTTCCAGGGTGCGCAGCAGGTACTGGCTGTAGGCCTTCGACAAGGAAGACACGCTGTCGAGCGCCTGCTGCTGCGCCACCTTCTTTTCCGCCTCCAGCTGCAGCAAGGTGGCCGTCCACAGCACGGCGCACAGAACCAGCCCCAGCAAGGGCCAGGCCAGAATCAGGCGCAGGTTGGCCTTGAAAAAATCGGCCCTGCTCATCTCCACCACGGCGGCGTTATTACTATTCACAAATTGTCGCAAAAACATGGTGCAGCATCTGCCGTTTCTGTATTTCCTTAGGGACACACAAATTACCACAGAGTCATGTTTGCAGGGGATAAGGTAGTGTAATTATGTGCGTCGCCCGCATCCCGCCTGTCGCGCCTGCGTTACAATCACCATCCTTACCGTTGGAGAAATACATGCAGCAATATCAAGATTTGATCAAGACCGTGCTCGAAACTGGCAGCTGGCAAGACAACCGCACGGGCATCCGCACCCTGAGCGTGCCGGGCGCCATGATGCGTTTCGACTTGGCCAACGGCAATTTCCCTGCCGTGACAACCAAGAAACTGGCTTTCAAATCCGTGATCGGCGAATTGTGCGCCTTCCTGCGCGCCTCGCGCAACGCGGCCGAATTCCGCGCGCTGGGCTGCAAGGTGTGGGACCAGAACGCCAATGAAAATGCGCAATGGCTGGCCAATCCCTACCGCGAAGGCGAGGATGACCTCGGTCCCGTGTATGGCGTGCAATGGCGTCAATGGCCTGCATATAAGGTGCTCGACGCGGCCCAGCCCGCGCAGATCGCCGACGCGCAAGCCAACGGTTATACCTTGATTGCCCCCATCGCCGAGGACGGCGTGCAAAAAGTGCTGCTGTATAAGGCCGTCGACCAGTTGCGCGAGTGCCTCGATACCATCATGACGAACCCGGGCAGCCGGCGCATCCTGTTCCATGGCTGGAACCCGGCCGTGCTGGACGCCGTCGCCCTGCCCGCCTGCCATTTGCTGTACCAGTTCATCCCGAACGCCAGCACGCGCGAAATCTCGCTGTGTTTATATGTGCGCAGCAACGATATCGGCCTGGGCACGCCGTTCAACATCGCCGAAGGCGCCGCCCTGCTGCACCTGGTGGCGCGCCTGACGGGCTATACGCCGCGCTGGTTTACGTATTTCATCGGCGACGCGCACATCTATGAAAACCACCTGGACATGGTGGAAGAGCAACTCAAGCGCACGCCGTTCCCGGCGCCCCGTTTCGTCATTTCCGAGCGCGTGCCCGACTACGCGAAGACGGGCAAGTACGAGCCGGAATGGCTGGAAAAGATCGAACCGTCGGATTTCTCGCTGGAAGGCTATGAACACCATGCGCCCATCAAGGCCGCGATGGCCGTCTGATGGCGGTGTCACCACTGGCGGCGCTGCATCGCAAGCTGTTTGACGAAACGGACGGCGTCAAGTTTTCCAATCTGAAAGACCGGCTGCTGAAAAAGCATGCCGCAGATGACCGGCTGGCCGTGCTCGACATCCTGACCGCCTATGCCAGGGAAGGCCAGCTGCTGCACTGGCGCGCCTTTCTGATGAGCGATATCGTGCAATTGGCGGAAGCCAATGAACATACGGCATTTTTTGCATGGGCATTGGGGCAGCCCGAGCTGGCCTACCGGGCCGTCGACGGCATGCTGAAAAGCATCGGCAAGGAGGCGTATGCGCCACTGGTGGCCCTGGCCACTGCGGAAAATGCCAAGCTGAGCGTGCGCGCCAAGGCCGTGAAAAGCCTGGCCGTCTTCTGCCGCCAGCCTTTCGATGCCGGTTTGCCGTACGATCCCGGCCATTGGAAGGAAGAGCAGCTGCGACTGGAGGCTGTGCAGGCCTGGCAGCGCGATGCTTACCCGGATGGCGCAGGCCATGCGGTGCCCGTCACCCACGCGGCGCTCGATGAACCGCGCACGCCGCTGGAAAAAGCTGCCGCCAGGCTGGAGAAAAAACTGGCGGCCCGGCGAAAAAAGGAGCAGGACCTGGCCCAGCCATCGAACTGGCTGACCATCGCCAGCGCCGCCGACATGGCCGGCATCGCGCAGCGCTGGGCCTTGCCGGAGCAGTACCGGCGCTTCCTGGCCTGCCATTCGCCGCTGCGGGTATTTATCGACAGCCAACAGTATTTCCAGGGCTTGAGCCTGTACGGCGCGGCCGAACTGGTCAAGGGCCAGTACGGTTACGCCTGGGATCCCGTCAGCGGCGCAGCCATCGCCGGCTGGCCGGAACAGTACCTGGTGATCGCCGACGCGGGCGCCAATCCGTATTGCCTGGACCTGGGCGCCATTGCCGGCGGCGATGCGCCCGTGTACACGGCCGAACACGGCATGGGCGCATGGTGCTTCGAGCGCCATGCGGACAGTTTCATCGACTTCCTGAACGAGATCGCGCTGGCGGCCTAGCCTGCTTCGCCTCCCGGCCCACCCGGGCCGGGACCGCCAGGGCCGCCTGGCCCGCGTCCGCCCGGCGGACCGAAGCGCGGTTCGCGCTCGCCCTCTTTCGCCGCCGACGTGGCGCCACCGAGGCGGTACGACAGTCCCACGTAAATCATCCGTCCATCGAAGCGCCGCGTGCTCGTCTCGCGCAGGGAGGCGCTGTTGATGACGGTTTCCATCTTGTTGCTGCTGAACACATCGGTCACGTTCATGACCAGGCTCAATTGCGGCGTCACCGTGTGGCGTAGACTGAGGTTCAAGGTATTGTTCGGCGAGCGGTAGCCTTGTCCCGACAAGGTCTTGCCTTGCATTTGCAGGGCCAGTTGCAGCTGGTTGGCCGGATTGATCTGGTAATTGAGGCGCGCGCGGCCGCTCAGGGCATTCGCCGTGCGCGTGCTGCGGTTGCCCAGGTCGTCGGAACTCGTCTGCTGGCTGCGCGCCAGGTTGCCGCTCGTGTTCAGGGTCAGCGATGGCGTGAGCTTGCCGCTGACGCTGAATTCCAGGCCGCTCGAATGGCTGCCCTCTCCGTTTTCGCGCGTCGTCAGCAACACATTGTCGCTGATAAAGTAGCGGTAATCGACGATGGCGTCCGTGTCGCGGCGGTGGTAGGCGCGCAAGCTGCTTTCCAGACCGAACAATCTGGTTTCATAGCCGATTTCGAACGAATCCGTCTGCGTGGGCTTCAGCTTCGGGTTGCCGGCCGACACATTGAACTCGTCGCGGTAGACCACGTACGGATTCAGGTCGCCCGCGTTCGGGCGGCGCAGGCGGTGCGCATAGCTGAAGCGCAAGTTGCTCTCGTCGCTGACCTTGTAGGTGGCAAACAGGCTGGGAATGTAGTTGACGTAGTTGTTGCCGGCCTCAACGCCGCTGGTGATCTGGCGCACCGTCAAATCCGTGTACTCGGCGCGCAAGCCGGCCAGCGCGCCCCAGCGCTCGCTCAGGCGCATCTGGTAGGAGCCGTACAGTGCGATGGTGCGTTCATCCATCTCGAAGCGGTTGCTGCGCATGGGGTTGACGGTCGCAAGCAGGCTGGCCGGGTTGATGTCCGTATATAAAGTGTCGAAACTGCTCTGGTTGTCGGCCACCTTGTAACCGAGCTTGGCCGTGCCGCCCGCCAACGGACGCTCGTAGTCGCCGCTGAAGTCGACGATGCGGTTGCCCATCTCGCTGTGCTGGCGCGCGCGGCTGTCGAAGGCGTTCACAGGCGCAACCGCGTAGGTATTCGCGTAATCGCTGTCGCTCTCGTTGGTCGACGAGGACACGCGCAAGTCGATCTTGAGGGTTTCGCCCGGCAACTCTCCCTTGTGGTCGTAGCGCGCGCCCCAGCTGTAGTTGCGGCTGTCGCCGTTGCGCACGGTGCGGCGCACATAGTCGCCGATGGTGCTGCCCGTGCTGTCGCCATTGATGTAGCGGTCGAGCGAGCGCTGGTCGTTGCTGCGCCCGTTATACGACACGCTGGCGGCCAGGGTGTCATTCGTGTTCAGGTTGTAATTCACGGTGCCGTGCAAGCCCAGCGAGTCGTTCAAGCCATTGTTGCTGGACTGCTGGCTGCTGGGGGCGAACGCGCCAGTGCCACGCTCCAGGCGCTCACGGCTGACCTCGCCCACGGAATTGCGGCCGTCATGGCGCACATTGATGCCGCCCTGGTAGCCCCACGGCCCTTCGTTATAGGTGCCGGAGACGGAACTGTTGTAGCGTCCGGCGATGCCCGCATTCGCGTTGACGGTGGCAAAACCGCCCGGCTTGCGGTTGCGCCGCATCACCAGGTTCAGGATCGGCCCGCCACCGGCTTCGTTGCCGAACTGGGCACCGGGATTGTTGATCACTTCCACGGATTCGATATCGTCGGCCGCCATGGCGTTCAGGGTGGCGCCGCGCGAATCGCCCTGCAGCATGGCCGACGGCTTGCCATCGATCAAAATCTGCACATTGCTGCTGCCGCGCAGGGAGACGGACCCATCGGGATCGACGGCCACGGACGGCACATTGTTCAAGGCGTCGGCCGCCGTGCCGTTGCTGCTGCCCACGTCGGACTTGACGTCGTAGACTTGCCGATCGATGCGCCCCGTGGGACGTTCGGCCGTCACGCTGACGGAAGGCGGAGACCCGGCGGCCGGCGCCGGCTTGACGGCATTGTCGCCGGTGACGGTTTGCGCCTGGACAGCGGCGCCGGAGACGAGCAGGCTGCCGCCCGCCAGGCAATGGAAAAGAAGTTTATGCATTGGCTAAAAGTAATCGAGACGCTACGGATGAGGCACTACGCCGCAGCGTGAGAGCACATGTGTGGGCACAGTTCAAGCATGCCACGATTGCAAGGAGCAAAGCAAATGCGAACCATTGTTATTTACTTCAATTTACAAATCTCTTGCACTTGTGGCCGTACAGCCTCATCCGATGACCTTTGCCCTGCCTTTGCGCTATCTTTACGTTAAGTCAGCAAGCCCTGCCCCCGCGCCAGTTTCAGCCAGCCCGGATATTCCGTCATCAACAAATCATACAGTTCCGCATCGCTGTGCTCGTCGGGCGAGCTGACGGAAAAGTAATTGGCATTGTCGACCAGGCGCCCCTGCAGTTCGTCGAGCTTTTCCAGAAACGGGAAGTCGGAATCGGCAAAGGCGGCGAGGAACTTGCTTTTCGACTTGCGCCCCTTGCCGATGCCCATGAATTGCCAGAAGATGGGCTCATTGCTGGCCCAGCGCAATTGCTTTTCCGTCGTCGCCTGGTCGCTGGTGCCGCCATCGGTCACGAACATCACGTACACGGGCAACTCGGCCGCGACGGGCCGCGTGCGCTCGCCGCCTGCCGCGTCCGGGAAATAAAAGGCGCGGATGGCCTGCATGGCGGCGCCATAGCGCGTGTCGCCTTCCAGCGGATGGCGCTGTATGGCCTGGCTCACGTAGGTATTGCAGTTGCTCAAGGCCATCGGCGCCGGATGGTGGACGTTCTTGCCAAAAAGAAAAACATCGATCTCGCCATCGTCGTCGAACTTGCAGCCCAAAGCCAGGATGCGCTCGGCAAAGCGCTGCACCAGCCCCTCTTTATATAGCCGTCCCATGGAACCGGAAATATCGAGGCACAGACACACCTTGGCGCGGTGGTCAAGCAGGCCCACTTTTTGCAGGGACACGCCCGCCTGCTTGACCAGGCTGACCAGTTGCGGCGCCTCGCGTTCGACGCGCTTTTCCAGGTTGATCTTTGCCTGCATGACGGCAGAGGCGGCTGCAGGCGCGGCAGGGGCAGCAGAAGCGGCCTGGTCGACTTCGCCGCCGAAGTGGCGCACCAGCGCATCGAGTCCCCCATTGAAACCTTGCCCCACGGCCATGCAGCGCCAGCCGCCATCCTTGCGGTAAATTTCTGCCAGCATGACGGCTTTTTCCTGTGCAAAATCAGACCCGGCAAAGGCAAAGCGGGCCAGCTCGCGCCCGCCCGCCTGCAGGCGCACGTGGCCGGCTTGCAGCTGCGACATCACGCCGCCGCCATCGATGGACGCCGTCACGACAAGGCGGTCGATGCCGGCCGGCAAGCGCGCCAGCTGCAAGGCAAACTCGGCCATGTCGCCACCGCTGCCCGCGCGCGCTTCCACGCCGCCGCACGGCGTGCGCGGCTGGTTGAAAAAGGTCATGTAGCGCTCGTCGGACAACTTGCCGGCCGCATCGAGGCCGAAACAGGCCACGTCGAGCGCCAGGCCCTGGGCGGCGACGCCGACCTGCAAGACGCCATCGGGAACGAGATTGGCCAGCGGCAAGCGCTGTCCCTTGGACAAGGTTTCCATCAGTATCTCCTAGGCGATATAGCGGCGCGGGTTATCGGCATTGCAATCATCTTCGTCTTCCTTGTCCTCGCCCTTGAAGACGACGGGACCGTTGAAGGCCAGTTGCAGGTTCTCGCCCTGCCAGCTCAGCCACGGCGTCGCTTCGCTGCCGGGCTCGGACGTCTTGCCGGACGGTTCCAGGATGATGCTGTCGGGCGTGACGCGCGCCATGCCGATCACATAGGTGTAGACGGAATCGTCGTCGGCCGCCTTGGAGAGGCGGAAATCAAAGTCGCACTCGACGATCTGCTGGCCATATTGCATCACCATCTTCGGCCGCATGGACGCGACCGAGACGGCGCCGTTGGCCACCGCCGAATACACGCTGAAGACGAGGCCCACCGTGCCGCCGTAATGTTGCGCCAGCGCAGGATTGACTTCCACTGTTTCCGTGGCCGGCTCCTTGCCCGCCGCGCCCGCCACGTCGCCCAGGTGGCGCACGAAAGGCATGCTGTCGAAGTTCCCGGCCGTGTCCGGCGCCTGGATGAAGCGCATCTGGCCGTTCGGCAAGAGGATGCCCACGCGCAGGTCGAGGTCGTCGTTATCGTCGTCGCCATCGCCGTTATCGACCCAGGTGGCCTTGACGGTGAGTTTGCTCGGCGCGCCCGCGCCCTTTTCCAGCGAGACCTTGTGCGTCTGCCCCGCCTTGGTCAGCGAAATTTTCGACAAGGAAATCTTCGCCGCCGCAGGCTCTGGCGCGGCCTCGGCCACTTCGCCGCCGAAATGGGCGACCAGCGCGTCCAGGCCGCCGTTAAAACCCTGGCCCACGGCCATGAAGCGCCAGCCGCCGTCCTTGCGGTAGAACTCGCCCAGCATGACGGCTTTTTCCTGTGCAAAATCAGGCCCGGCAAAGGCGAAGCGGGCCAGTTCGCGCCCGCCGTCCAGCAGGCGCAGGTAGCTGCTGCCCAGCTGCGCCATGGTGGCCGCGCCATCGATGGCGGCAGTGACGACGAGGCGCTCGATGGATGCAGGCAAACGGTCCAGCTGGTAGCTGAAGCCGGCCGCATCGCCGGACGGCGCCGAGGTTTCCACGCCGCCGCACGGCGTGCGCGGCTGGTTAAAGAACGTCATGTAGCGGTCGTCGGACAGTTTACCGGCGGCATCGAGGCCGAAACAGGCAAAGTCCAGCGCCACGCCGGCACTGGCGAGCCCCAGCTGCACGACATTGCCCGTGACGAGGCCGGACAGCGCCAGGCGCTGCCCCTTGATCAGGTTTTCCATGGGATTATGTATTCAGGTGTGGGAGCTTCGGACAACGGCTCAGGGCAAGGCGCGTCGTCCGAAGACAGTACGAATAGTACGGCGAGGCGGCGCAACGCCGCCATGGGCCGTTTTCCGGAGCTCTTAAGCGTTAATGCCGAACGAGCGGGCCAGAGGGCCCAGGCCGCCTTTGAAACCCTGGCCGATGGCCTTGAATTTCCATTCGCTGCCGGCACGGTAGATTTCGCCGAAGATCATGGCCGCTTCCGTCGAGCCGTCTTCCGACAAGTCGTAGCGGGCGATTTCCGTGCCGTTGTCGCCGTTCAGGCAACGGATGTAAGCCTTGCCCACCATGCCGAAGTTCTGCTTGCGGTTTTCCGCATCGTGGATGGTGACGGCCACGGCGATCTTGTCGATGTCGGCCGGCACGTTGGCCAGGTCGACGGCGATTTTCTCGTCGTCGCCATCGCCGCCACCGGTCGTGTTGTCGCCCGCGTGGACGATGGAACCGTCAGCCGACTTCAGATTGTTGTAAAAAATGAAATCAGCATCGGAACGAACCTTGCCGTCCGTTTTCAGCAGGAAGGCGCTGCCGTCCAGGTCGAAAGCGGCGCCATCGGTGGCGCGCGGATCCCAGCCCAGGCCAATCACGATTTTCTTCAAGCCGGGAGCTTCCTTGCTCAGGTTGACATTGCCGCCTTTTTGCAAACTGATCGCCATGGTAATTCCTCTTTAGTATTTAGTAATGAATGGGTTGCATCCGGTGTTTCAAGTCACGCCGCCGGCACGCCGGCTTGATGAGCCATGAGCCTACCATAAAGTTCCTGCTTGTCAGCCGCGCACTATTGAAAATAATGCCATGAGGAAAATACCGAACGGCTGTCCTAATGCGCAAAATGACGGATAATGCCGCTCGACAAAAATTTTCACCCCCATGAGCGACTTGAACCCGGGATGTCCTTGAACAAGATACAACTCGACTGCATTCCCGGCACCCTGTGCGACGAGCGTCTGTGGTCGCGCCTGGCGCCTGCCCTGGGCGACGCCTTTGATCTACGGCATGTGCCCTTGCACCAGGCGCGCACGCGCCCGCAGATGCAGCAGATGATCGCCAGCCACAGCGCTCCACAAGCCCACCTGGTGGGCTTTTCGCTGGGCGCCTACCTGGCGCTCGAACACGCGCTGGCGCACCCGCAGCGTGTGCGGTCTTTGACTTTGATCGCCAATTCGGTCCAAGGTTTGCTGCCGGCGGAAATCGAAGCGCGCCAGCGCATCGTCGCCATGCTCGAGCGCAATGCCTATGCGGGCATCACGCGCCAGCGCCTGCGCGAACTGCTGCACCCGTCACACCTGGACGATCCCGCCATCACGGGCCTGATCCGGCAAATGGGGCTGGACCTGGGCAAGGACGTGCTGCTGGCGCAATTTCTCACCACCATCGACCGTCCCGACCTGATGGCGCGCCTGCCGGAACTCGATTTCCCCGTGCTGATCGTGGGCGCCGAAGACGACAAGCTCGTCCATCCCGACGATTTGCGCGCCATGGCGGCCCGCCTGCCGCAGGCCACCCTGGCATTACTAAAAGACAACACCGGCCACATGATCCCATTGGAAGCGCCGGGCCCGCTGGCCGACGCCATGCGTGCGCATCTGGAGGCTGCCGGCAATTTCAACGATAATGACGGGCATCGGGCCCCGCCCCCACCTTTTTCACAGAACCAATGAGCTTACTGACCATCATCGTCGCCACCGACCAGCAAGGCGGCATCGGCATCAACAATACCTTGCCGTGGAAATTGCCGGAAGACCTCGCGCACTTCAAGCGTTTGACGACGGGCCACCCCATCCTCATGGGCCGCAAGACCTTCGATTCCATCGGCCGGCCGCTGCCGAACCGCCGCAACATCGTCATCACGCGCAATGCCGACTGGCGCCATGAAGGCGTGGAAGCGGTGCCGTCGGTGGAAGCGGCCATCGCCCTGCTGGACGGCGCCGAAGGCTATGTCATCGGCGGCGCCGAGATTTACCGGCAAGCATTGCCCCTGACACAGCGCTTGATCGTCACGGAAATCGGCCAGAGCTTTGATTGCGATGCGTTTTTCCCTGCCGTGGATCATGCCGTGTGGCAAGAAACCGCGCGCGAGGCGCATGTATCGGAGAAATCCGGCCTGCCTTACGCCTTTGTCACGCTGGAACGCAAAGCCTGATAAGGTTGATAGTTATTGACAGAATGTTGCTGTAATACCCCTGTCACACCCGTGCGTCACGCTAGCGCAAGCTTGTGAGGCTGAGGGCTGATATTTTTTTCCCGCAGACGCCGCATTTCTGCGAGAATCCCGTTCTTATTTTTTTTCTGCGGCTGCCGGGTTGTACGACCGCCTGACCGTCGCGCCCTAGTCCGCCCCTTCACATCTGTCAGGGGCGGCTTGCTTTTTTGGAGACATGCATGAAATTTCGTTTCCCCATCGTCATCATTGACGAGGATTTCCGTTCTGAAAATACGTCCGGCCTGGGCATTCGCGCCCTTGCCGCCGCAATGGAAAAAGAAGGCATGGAAGTGCTGGGCGTGACCAGCTACGGCGATTTGTCGCAATTTGCCCAACAACAATCGCGCGCATCGGCCTTCGTGCTGTCGATCGACGATGAAGAGTTCGGCGGCGGTTCCATCGAGGAAACCGATCATGCCTTGAAATCGCTGCGCGCCTTCGTCGAGGAAATCCGCTACAAGAACGCCGACATCCCGATTTATCTGTACGGCGAAACGCGCACCTCGCGCCACATCCCCAACGATATCCTGCGCGAACTGCATGGTTTCATCCACATGTTCGAAGATACGCCGGAATTCGTCGCGCGCCACATCATCCGCGAAGCGAAATCCTACCTGGACGGCCTGTCGCCGCCGTTCTTCCGCGCGCTGGTGCACTACGCCAACGACGGCTCCTACTCGTGGCACTGCCCCGGCCACTCGGGCGGCGTGGCGTTCCTGAAGTCGCCGATCGGCCAGATGTTCCACCAGTTCTTCGGTGAAAACATGCTGCGCGCCGACGTCTGCAACGCCGTCGAAGAACTGGGCCAGTTGCTCGACCATACGGGTCCCGTCGCCGCGTCCGAACGCAATGCGGCGCGCATCTTCAATGCCGACCATTGCTATTTCGTCACCAACGGCACCTCCACCTCGAACAAGATGGTGTGGCACTCGACCGTGGCGCCAGGCGACATCGTCGTCGTCGACCGCAATTGCCACAAGTCAATCTTGCACTCGATCATCATGTGCGGCGCGATTCCCGTGTTCCTGATGCCGACGCGCAATCACCTGGGCATCATCGGCCCCATCCCGCTGCACGAATTCACGCCGGAAAGCATTGCCCGCAAAATCGAGGCGAACCCGTTCGCGCGCGAAGCGAAAAACAAGAAGCCGCGCATTCTGACCATCACGCAATCGACCTACGATGGCGTGATCTACAACGTGGAAACCCTGCGCGAAATGCTGGACGGCAAGATCGACACCCTGCACTTCGACGAAGCATGGCTGCCGCACGCCACCTTCCACGATTTCTACAAGAATATGCACGCCATCGGCAAGGATCGTCCGCGCGCCAAGGAATCGATGATCTTCTCGACCCAGTCCACGCACAAATTGCTGGCCGGCCTGTCGCAGGCCTCGCAAATCCTCGTGCGCGAATCGGATACGGTCAAGCTGGACCAGGACGCCTTCAACGAGGCTTACCTGATGCACACCTCGACGTCGCCGCAGTATTCCATCATCGCCTCGTGCGACGTGGCCGCGGCCATGATGGAAGCGCCGGGCGGCACGGCCCTGGTGGAAGAATCGATCATGGAAGCGCTCGATTTCCGCCGCGCCATGAAGAAGATCGACCAGGAATGGGGCCAGGACTGGTGGTTCCAGGTGTGGGGCCCGTCCAGCTTCAACGACGAAGGCATGGGCCAGCAGGAAGACTGGATGATACGCGCCGAGGATGACTGGCACGGCTTCGGCGACCTGGCTCCCGGCTTCAACATGCTCGACCCGATCAAGGCGACCATCGTCAACCCTGGCCTGTCGCTGGACGGCCAGTTCGGCGACACGGGCATCCCTGCGTCCATCGTCACCAAATACCTGGCCGAGCACGGCGTCATCATTGAAAAATGCGGCCTGTATTCGTTCTTCATCATGTTTACCATCGGCATCACCAAGGGCCGCTGGAACACCTTGCTGACGGCCTTGCAGCAGTTCAAGGACGATTACGACAAGAACCAGCCGATGTGGCGCATCCTGCCGGAATTTGCGGCGGCCAACCCACGCTACGAAAAAATGGGCTTGCGCGACCTGTGCCAGCAAATCCACGATTTCTACAAGGCCTACGACGTGGCGCGCTTGACGACGGAAATGTATCTGTCGGACATGATCCCGGCCATGAAGCCGTCGGACGCGTTCGCCAAGATGGCGCACCGCGAAATCGAGCGCGTGGCCATCGACGAACTGGAAGGCCGCATCACGTCCATCCTGCTGACGCCGTATCCACCGGGCATCCCGCTCTTGATCCCGGGCGAGCGCTTCAACAAGACCATCGTCGACTACCTGCGCTTCGCGCGCGACTTCAACGAGCGCTTCCCCGGCTTCGAGACGGATGTGCATGGTCTCGTGAAACGCGAAGTCGATGGCAAGCGCGGTTACTTCGTCGACTGCGTCCGTCAGTAACGGTTCATCCAATCTACTGCGCGTCGCGACTTGCGGCCTGCGATGCTCACCGTACTAGAGTACGGTTGCGCTTCTCGGCCACAATTCGCTTCCGCTCGCTACGATTGGATGAACCGTCGTGATGTTCGTTGAACTTCATTAATAGCGCCGCCTAATGTGAGTCAGGCGGCGTTTTTCATTGTGTGCCTCCCGCGCACGCTTGCGCCAGATCAAACGGCTGGGGTATCGGGCTTCTAAGATGGGCGACTCGTGCCCTCGTGATGGCTGGCATATGACGCTCAAGGTGTGGCTGGAAATCGTGCAGCAGGCGGCGGCTGGCAGTGGCGCCTTGCTGATGGCGGCATTGAAGCAGGCTCAGGTAACTGTAGCCCGGCGGCACGATGGTGAAGAAGACGGCGCGGGCATCGTGCTGTTTGCCGAGGCCGATGCGGCGCTGCTGCAAGCGCTGCCGGCGCTGTGCGGCCATGCCCGCGTGCTGGCCATTGCCGCCTGCGGCCAGCCCCCCAGCTGCGCGCAACAGCGGGCCCTGATGGCCGCTGGCGCACGCGATGTGCTGCTGTGGCCAGCCGGCGGCGCCGATGCGGCCCCGGTGCTGGCGCGCCTGCAGCGCTGGCAAGCCGTGGCGCAGCTGCTGGCATCCAGCGCCGTGCGCCGGCAATTGGTGGGCGACAGCGCGGCCTGGACCACCTTGCTGCACCAGGTGGTGGAAATGGCCGCCTTCAGCCAGGCCTCCGTGCTGATCACGGGCGAGACGGGTACGGGCAAGGATTTATTGGCGCAACTGGTCCACCGCCTCGGCAACTGCAGCGGCGACTTCACCATTCTCGACTGCACCACCCTGTCGCCGGACCTGGCCGGCAGCGAACTGTTCGGCCATGAACGGGGCGCCTTTACGGGCGCATCTGGCGCGCGCGACGGCGCTTTCGCCCTGGCGGACGGCGGCGTGCTGTTTCTCGACGAAGTGGGCGAACTGCCGCTGCCCCTGCAGGCGCAGCTGCTGCGCGCCATCCAGGAGCGCAAATACAAGCGCGTGGGCGGCAATTCCTGGCAACCGACGCAATTTCGGCTCGTCTGCGCCACCAACCGCGAACTGGAAGACGAAGTGGCGCGCGGCGCCTTCCGCGCCGACCTGTACTACCGTATCGCCGGCTGGCGTTGCCAGGCGCCGCCCCTGCGCGAACGCCAGGACGATATCCTGCCCCTGGCCCGCCATTTCCTGGCCGAACTGGCGCAACGCCCCGCGCCGCCGCTGGACGCCGCCGTGCGCGAATATTTGCTGCTGCGCGACTATCCGGGCAATGTGCGCGAACTGCGCCAGACCGTCACGCGCATCTGGCACCGCCATTGCGGCCCCGGCCCCATCACCATCGGCGCCCTGCCCCCCGAAGAACGGCTGCTGGCGCCGCTGTGGCCCGACCAGCACTTCGAGGCGGCCGTGCGGCGCGCCCTGGCCCAGGGCTGCAAGCTGTCGCACATCACGCGCTGCGCCACCGACATGGCCATCCGCCTGGTGCTGGCCGATGAACACGGCAACAACCAGCGCGCCGCCGCCCGCCTGGGCGTGACGGACCGCGCCCTGCAGATACGCCGCAAGGCGGCTGCCTGCGCGACGCAAGCGGCTGCAGCCGCCTTGCCGGCCTCGCCAGCCGCGCTTTGATCTGCCTCAAGCCAGTCCCGCCAGCCGCAAAAAATTCCCCCCCGTGATCAGCGCCATATCCAGCGACGGCAAGCCCAGCAGCTCAATCTTGTGCAATTCCAGCCCCGGATGCAGCCAGGGGCCATCCGAGCCGAACAAGACCTTGTGCGGCCCCGCGCGCCGCACGGCCTGCCGCAGCAAGTCGAAACGGCGCACGCCGGAGCTGTCCGTGTAAATGTTCGCGTGACGAACCAGGTGATCGATCAGCGCCAGCTGGGCCGCCCAGTCGTCGGCGAAGCTGCCCAGGTGAGGCAGGATGAAGTTGACGTCGGGATACTGCTGCGCCAGCAGTTCGGCCACGGCCACTTCGCCGGCCGGGTCGTACAGCACGGGCAAGCCGAAGAAGCGGGCCGCGTCGCACACTTCGCCGCTGATGCGCGCATCGAACCGGTGCGCCTTGATGCCGACAAAGCCATAGCGCTCGACGGCCGTGCGCAGCAAGTCCTGGATGCGGCCCCGGTCGCGCCGCGCATGCACGAAGGCAAAGCCGTAAAAACGCCGGGGATCGGCAGCGACCAGGCGCGCCACGCCGTGGTTGGCAATCGCGTAATCGGAGTGAAATGTAGCGAACAGCACGCTGCGGGCGATGCCGGCCGCCTGGGCGCGGCGCAAATAAGCATCGAGCGGCGCATCGCTGTCCCACGGCCCGCTCAAGCCGTCGCCGGGACCGGCGTGGCAGTGGCTATCGATGACCAGCGCCATGGCCGCCTCCCTGCGCTCAGTTCCAGTCGCCCATAACGACGATGCGGTTGCCGCGCCGGCGCCAGCGCCCGCTTTCCTCCTCCTGCTGCGGCGCAGGCGAGCGGAAATGCGGCAATTGCTGGTGCAGGGCCCGCGTCAGCGCGCTTTCCACGGCGCGCGCACTGCCATCGCCGTCGGCCGCCAGGCGGGCCGCCTGTCCCGCGATGCGCACGAAACGACGCGCCATCTCCAGTTCGCGGTCGGCCGGCGCCTCGGCTGCCATTTCCAGCTCCAGCGCATTGCTGGCCGCGCGCCCCAGGGCCGAACCGAGCGCCGTGCCCACGCCCGGTATCGGGATCATCGAGCCGAGGGCGCCGCCGACAAAGGGCAAGGCCGTCTTGGCCACGGCCTTCAAGGCCCCGCCCAGGGGCTTGGCCACCTTGGCGATGGTGGAACCCACCTTCTTGACGCCCTTCCACACGCTCTTGAAGACATTGCCGAGAAACTGCTCGAGTTCCTCCTCGCTGGCCACTTCCAGCAATTCCATGGCCAGCTGCAATTCCTCCTCTTCGCCGAAGACGGCCGGCGCCGTGCCCTTGCCGGGCCAGTCCCGGCCGAATTCCAGCACTTCAAACGCGGCGCCGGCCCGTTGCCGGCATTGCGCGCATGCGCATTCGAGTTGGTGCATGATGCTCTCCTTCGCAGTTATCAAGGTGCTATCGTCAACTCCACATTTCACCGAGCACGGCCAGTTCCAGTTCGCGCCGCTGGTTGGTCAGCACGCCGCGCTGGTTGGCAAACATGTCGTCGTGGATGCGCTGCTCGATGCGCCGCCGCTGCGCCGCCGAGGACAGGGGCGCCACATACACCTGGTGCCCGCTCAGGTCCACGCCCATCATCTGGCCGCACAGCCGGTGCTGCAGCAAACGCCGGTGCAGATCGTCCGTCTGGCCGCTGTAGGCGCGGCGCCGCCCGCCCGCATCGAATTCGATCACGTACATGCCCGGCCCCCGGCCATTCGGGTCGAGCAGGGCATTGGCCAGCGTCCCCAGCGCCAGGTAATTCAGGGCGGCCGCTTCCGGCACCCGGCCCATGGTGCCGGCCAGGGTGGGCGGGATCTCGCCCTGCTGCTGGCCGTCGTCCTGCCCCTGGTCCGCCCCCTGGTCCAGCCCCTGGTCCGCATCCGGCTCCTGCTGGTCGCCAAAAGCCGGTTCCGCCACGGGATAGGGCGCGGGATACAGCGTGGGATAAATGGCGGGATAGCCGCCCCAGCCCCGGTAGCGCGGCGGCAGATAGGGCAAGGGCTGGGCAGCATAGCGGGGCGGCCGGCGGCCCTGCCCCTGGTAGCGCGGCGGCGCGGGACGGCGCTGTCCGCGCAAGGGCGGCCGCGCGCGCAGCCCGCCGCCGCGCATGGCGCCGCGAGCGCTACCGGGACGCGGGCGTTCGCCCTCCCATTCGGCCTCGGCTTCGTCCTCCCCTTGCCATTCCTGCGACCACTCCTGCGACCATTCCCCCAGCCACTCCTGCTCGCCGGCCCCTGTTGGCTGCCCCGCAAAGGGCAGCATTTCAAACGCTTCGTTCATATCGCCTCCTCGTGTGATGTTCAAGCAAGTCCATTGCCTGTTGCAGTTGCCCGGGCGTCTGGTCGGCCCGCAGCAGAAAAGTCAGCGCCCCGGGACCTTCCCCCGCTTGCGCCAGCGCCAGCACGCCCGCCGCGCGCAAGGCTGGCTGCAAGTGGGCGCGTCCGGGCAGGCGCTGCACGGGGAAACTGCCGCCCCGGCAAGCGATGCCGGCCGCCGCCATCCCGCTGCGCCATTGCGCCACCCTGTCCGCCAGCCTGGCGCGCAGGACGTCGCCGTGCCGCGCATTGAGCACCAGCGCCCGCCGCGCCGCCGCCAGCACGGCGGCCGAGGGCGGGCTGGCATGCACGCGCGTCTGGCTGTGCGCTTCGAAGCGCCGCAGCAGGGCGCCGCTGCCTGCCAGCACGGCCAGCGGCACGCCAAAACCCTTGGCCAGCGAGGCGCCGACGATCAGGTGGCCGCCCGCCTTGTCGTAGCCGCCCGGCAAGCGATGCAGCCGCGCCGAGCCGCCGCCGGACGCGCCCATCACGCCCAGCACCTGTGTATCGTCCAGCAACAGGTAGCCGCCCCCATGGCGCGCCAGGGCCGCATAGGCGGCCAGCGGCAAGGCCTGCTCGCTGCCCGGCACATAGCCATCGGCCAGGATCAAGGGACGCCGCCCTTGCCTGCCCCAGGCCGCCACCAGGCGCCGCAATGTTCCCATCTCGCCGCTGGGAAACAAACGCAGCGGCAAGCCCAGCGCCCGCGCCCGCTCGGCGCCCCAGCGGGCGATGGCGTAGCTGCCGCCATCGATGAGGATCACGAGCCGCTCGGCAGCCAGCATGCCGAACAGGTCCCAGAACAGGTGCAGGGTCGACGGCAGCACGCAGGCGGCCTCGCAACCTTGCAGCACCGCCAGGCTTGCTGCCAGCGCCTGCGCGCCCGGCGGCTCGCGCAGCGCCGCCGGCTGGCCCAGGCTCAAGCTGCTCCATGGCGCCAGCGCGGCCGCCGGATGGCGCATGCCCAGGTACAGGGCACTGGTAAAGTCGAGCATGCACGCGCCCCGCCCCCGCCCTAGACGCTGCGCAGCTGCTGGCTCAGGCGCTGGCGCAGCAACACCGAGGGCATCGTCGCTTCGACCACCGGGTCGCTGCTGTCGACGGACAAATCCACCCCGGTGGCGGCGCGGTAGCCGTGGATATAGCCCTGCACTTGCGGACGCCAGAAACGCGCCCAGTTGAAGGCTTGCGTGGGTTCATAGATATCGCTCCAGTTGCCGTAGCGCACGGAGAGCAGCAATTGCTCGCCAAAGATGGCCAGGTTGCGGAAATGCATCACGCTCGTATCGGTCCAGCCTTGCAGTTTCTTCATGGCATCAACGCGATCCATCCACGGTTCCGGATACGCCACCATCACGCGCGTGGGCAAAAATTCGCGGAACTCGGGCCGCGCCAGCATCCATTGCTGCATCAGCATCTCGATGCGCGCCGTCGACGGCAAGTCGCCGAACTGGTTGTGCGCGCCCTGCGACAGGATCAGGTGGATTTCCTTCAAGGCATTCAGCACGGGGAAGGCATCCGCCTTGACGGTGGTGTCGTCATCCTGCTTGTAGAACGAGGTCAGCAGGCGCAGCAAATGGTGGAACGCTTCGAGGAATTTCGAGCGGCTGTCGGCCGGCCGGAAATGCTGCACCGCCTTGCCATCGAGACGCACGCCGTAATGGTGGTCGTACTCGTAATTGCGGCGCACCACGGTCAGCCGGTGCTGCTCATCTTGCGTGTATCCCCACAGCAAGTTGTTCAGGGGACGCAGCATGTCGATTTCCGTGTTTGACAGGGGATCGAGGCCACCGCCGGACGCGCGCAGGTTCTGGAAGCGCTGCGTGATGGCATTCATGGTTTGCACCAGCATGCCTTCTTCATGCCAGTACGACCAGATCAGTTCCAGCAGACAAGGATTGGCCAGCTTTTCCTGGATGATGCCAAAGCACAGGTCGACTTCGCCCTCCTGGCCGCGTGGGATGCTGATGGGGATGTCGGGCAGCTTGCGGCGGATCACGGCCAGGTAGGGCAAGGTCTGGAAGCCGTCGATGTTTTCCAGGTAATCGTTACGCAGCACGGTTTCCAGGTCGCGCCCCTGGGGAATGTCGCGCCGGTCCAGGTAGGCATTGTCCTCGGCCGGATTGAAGGCCAGCGGCTGGTTCAGCACGCCGCAATTGACCATCACGAACGCTTCCGTCGCCACTTTCAGCACGCGGTAGGAATCCGAATCCGAGAATGGCAGCGCGCGGCGCTGCTTGAGCTGCTGGAACATGTCGGCCTTCTTGACGAAGCGTTCCTGCTCGAAGCCGCGCACATTCGCGAGGTCGCCGCAAAACAGGCTGTCCATGAAATGCAGGTAATTCGTAAACGACATCGCCTCGGTGCTGTTGCGTATCAGGGTCCACAGCGGCAAGTCTTCCGTCGGTTCCGTTTCCGTGCGCGTCAGCGACACGCCCACATTGCCGGAGATGGGCTGCGGCTGGCGCTCTTCCGTCTCGTATTCCGCGTCCACGGCCAGCATGGCGTTCGGGCTCAGTCCCTCGGGCACGGGCAAGGCGCTGCGCAGTTCCGGCCGCTGCGCCAACATCATCTGCGCCGCGAAACGGTGCATGCCAGCGCGCCGCACGGGCGTGGAAAACGCGTTCGGCGTGCCGCGCAGGGGCACCCACGGCGAGGCGGCCAGGACCTGCACCAGGTCGCGTCCATCGGCGCTTTGATCGCCGTCAAACGAGACGCTGGCCACGGCGCGGTCGCCCACCCTGCCGAAATTGCAATCGCTGGGCTGGCATTCGGGCGTCTCGAATGCCAGCCCCACCTGCGGATTGAGGTGGGGCTTGAAGCACAGCACGGCGCTGCAGCCTGCCTGCACCGTCACGCACTGGGGCGCGGTGGTGGGGAAATTGCCGTACACCCCCACGTAGCTGCCCGTCGCCAGGTCGGAAAACACGGTGCAGCCACGGCCATCCGTCCAGCGCACGCCCACCAGCATGGCGGGATCGGCCACCCAGGTGACGGGATCGAAATTATGGCAATCCGCGTCAAGCCCCCGGTACAGGCTGACGGCGGCATTGACGACCATGACCCCGCTATCCTGTTCGTGTACGGTCACGGCGATGCTGCCGTCGCGGTGTATCGGGCCAGCCTGGCCCGCCCCCCTGCTCTTGCCACCCATCTTGCTGCTGATCTTGCTGCTCATGTCATTCTCCTCAATGGATAATCAAACGGGATGCCAGGGGCGCTACCGCCCTGCCGGGCCGGCGGCCATGCCGCACGACGTCGGCGCACAGCTCCGACGTGTCCAGGGTGCTGCGCAGGGCCCAGTGGGTCAGCAGGCGTCCCAGCAGCTCGCTTTCGTCTTCCGGACTCAGGCTGCCGCTGGCGCGCGCCTGGCCCAGCACGGCGAACACCAGGGTCGGCGCGGCCGCGTACATCTGCCCCGGCGCCAGGTTCCAGCTGCGAAACAGCCGCGCCAGCATGGCCGGTTGGCGCGTGTGCACGGCCATCGCCTCGGCCAGCGAGCCGCCGCGCAAGGCCGGCGGGCGGTGCTGCACCAGCAAGCCCACGAGGGCCGCCATGCTGGCCTGCAGCTGCTCCAGCAGGCGCTGGCGGGCCGGCGGCAAGCCGGTCAGCGGGTAGTACGACAGCCACAGCTGCTCCAGCCGGCTCCATTGCGGATGCGGATACAAGGCCCGTCCCATGGCGCAGCTCAGGCGTACCCGCAGCCAGGGCACCGGATGGGGATCGTCGATATTGAGACGGAAGACAAACACGCGCGGCAGGCTGACCACGCCGATCAGGCCCAGGGTGGCAGCCACGCCGACCCGCGCCAGCGACCAGAAATCGGCCACGATTTCGGAAATCCACCGCTCCCACAGCTGCCACACGTGCACCAGGCCGCTGCCGCCATGCTGCATGGCTTGCAGCATGGGCCGCAGGGACGCCACCAGGTCCAGCAGGGCCGCGCCCTGGTGGCCCACCTCGTGCACCAGCGACGAGGCGATGCTGCTGCCGATCATGCGTTCGCGCGGCAGGCGGATGATGGCGACGGGATTGTCGCCGCCGCCCGGCAGGCGCGTGCGCGCGCGGCGGATGGCGGCACCCGGCCCCCGGTCCAGGTAGCAGATCACGGGCGGCGCCTGGTACACATTGCCGGGCAGCGCCAGCGCGTCGGCGGCGACGATGTCGAGGCCGGCCAGCCACACGCCCGTCTTGTGCTCGCTGCGCTGCGTGATGACTTCGTTGAACAGGTCGAACTGGGTCAGCGCGGCGTTGAATTTCAGGCGCAGGAAGGTGAAGCGGCGCTGCGCCTCGGCGGCGGTGGCCATGCTGGCGCCATCGGCCGCTTCGCGCCGCAGCCAGGCCTGGAACTGGGCCACCATGCGCCGCAATTCGCGCCGGCCCTGCACCAGCTGGCTTTCGATGGCCGACTGGGCGCTGGGCATCAGGGCCGCTGCCAGCACCGTCGGCTCGATCAGCGCAAACGGCTCCAGCCGCGCCAGCCGCGTCAGCAGCGAGCGCGCCTCCTGTGCCAGCATCCAGGCGGCGTAAGCGCCGATGGCCATGATGTCAGACGCCGTACAGGACGATTTTGTGGCCTTGCCGCGCCCAGCGCCCGCTGGACGGACGCATGCCGGCCTGGCTGCGCGCGGCGCCCGGCGCCTGGCTGCCCGCGCCGCTGCCATTCTGCACCGCGACCTGGCCGCCGGGACGGCCCAGCAAGCCGGGCGCGAACTGGCGCGCCGCCGCGCTGGCCGCCGCCTGGGCGATGGCGCGCGGGTCGCCCGCACCGCGCGCTTGCGCGGCGCGGTTGACGGTATCGGCGGCCAGGCGCACGAACTGCTTGGCGCCCTCGAATTCGCGGTCTTCATTCGACGACGCCTCTCCTTCCAGCCCCAGCGCGCTGCCGGCCGCCGAAGCGAGGCCGCTGCCGATCTTGGCTCCCAGCGGGCCGCCGAAATAGCCGCCGATGGCGCCGCCGGCCAGGGGAATCGCCTTCTTCGCCACGCCCTTGAGCACGCCACCGATGGCTTGTCCCACGGGCGACTTGATGATGCCGCCCGCCACGGAGGCGGCCTTGCGCAGGAAATTGCCAAGAAACTGTTCCAGTTCGGCTTCATTGCTGACCGACAGCAGTTCATTGGCAAGTTCCATCTCCTCGGCTTCGGAAAACATCGCGTTTGAGCCGCCCTCGCCGCTCCACTCGCCCTGGCCGAACTCGAACTGCTCCGCTTCAAAGCCGGACATCTCCTGCCCGTATTCCAGGGTCGTACGATCTAAGTCATGCATGATGAGCTCCTCAAAGTTAGCACCTCGGTTGACACTACAGTGCCGGACGAACTGGCCGTCCGGCTAACAATCGAGCACGACGATGTGCCCGCCCTCGCGGCGCCAGCGGCCAGCGTCCCGTCCCGGCGTTTGCGCCGCCTGCCTGAGCAAGCCTGGCGCCACGCTGCGCGCCACTTGCAGCAGGGCAGTTTCCACCCGCGCCCCGGGCGCGCGCCGGTCCATGCCGTCTTGCGCCAGTGCCGTATTGACGGCGTCGATCAGATGCACGACCTGGCGCGCCAGTTCGAATTCCTTGTCTTCCGGGCTCAATCCTTCCAGTTCCATGCCGAAGATGCCTGCCGCGCGCCGCTTGAGCGCCTGCGGCGAACCGCCGTGCAGCGGCAGCAGGGGCGCCACCACCTTGCCCAGCAGCTGGCGCAGCGGCCCTTCCAGCAGCGTGCCGCGCACCTGCTGGCCCGCCGCCGTGGCGCCCAGCTGGCGCGCCAGGAAAGCATCGAACTGGGCCGGCCCCTGCAATTCCAGCAAGTGCGCCGCCAGGGCCAGCTCATCTTCCTGCTGCAGGGGCGGCGTGGCCGGTGCGTCGGGTAATTCCATTTCGGGACGATAGGCAAGCAGGCGGCTGGTCATGACAGGCTCCGGAGAAGTCGGGCCAGTGGCCCATGCCTCCCTTACGCAAGGGTCATGCCAGCCATACGCCAAGGGGAAAGAACGGCGCCAGCGGCGAACGGCGTTTCGCCGATAGCGTAAAAACCACCGTTGCCGGCGAAGCGGGTTTCGTTGTCAAGATGAGCTTTCAAACAAGCTTAATTGGCAGGAATGATTACGTGGCCTATCCGCCACAGTGACCGCGGCCGGCAAAAAATATTTTCCATTTTCAAAAAAACAAACTTCGTCCTACCTCGCCGAAAATACCGCCAACGCCACCTCAACGCACAGCAAAAATAAACGTGGCCAACACGCAAATAGTTAATTGGAAACAGGATTTTGGTAGGCAAGCCCTACAATTAGCGGGCCAGAATTTGATTGCCTGAAAGAAACTAAATGACTGACCCTACTTTGCGCCGCTTGCTGGCCATTACCTTGCTCAGCCTGCTTTCCGCCTGCGGCGGTGGCGGCGACAGCAAGACCGGCTCCACCCCGAATCCGGACATATCGGCCGTCCCGCCAGCGACCACCGCCCCCGGCACCGCGCCAGGCGATACCATTCCGCCGCCGCCCCTGACCACGCCGCCGGCGAATCAGACGGCCACCTTCTCGCGCCAGGAAGCGTCGCGTTTCCTGGGCCGCGCCACGTTCGGACCGGACATGGCGGCCATCGATGCGCTGGCCGCCAGCGATAGCGACGCCTGGTTCCGCGCGCAGTTTTCCAAGCCGCAAACCTTGCACCGCAAATATATCGACGCCAAATATCCCGCAGCGGGCGCGGCGGCGACCCAGGCCAGGCCGAACGACTTCTATGAATCGTTCTGGCAGCAGGCCGTGCGCGGCGACGACCAGTTGCGCCAGCGCGTGGCCTTTGCCTTGTCGGAAATCTTCGTCGTTTCCACGCAAAACGAGGCCGTGTGGCCGCAAACGCGGGGTGTCGCCAGCTACTACGATATGCTGGGGCAACATGCGTTCGGCAACTTCCGCACCCTGCTGCAAGGCGTGGCCACCCATCCGATGATGGGGCTGTATCTGTCGCACCTGCGCAACCAGAAGGAATCGGCCACGCGCACGCCCGACGAGAATTTCGCGCGCGAGGTGATGCAGCTGTTTACCATCGGCCTGTACCAGCTGAATGCGGATGGGTCATTGAAATTGTCCGGCGGCAAACCCATCGACACCTACACGCGCGACGATGTGAGCGGACTGGCGAAAGTGTTTACGGGCTGGAGCTGGGCCGGGCCGGACCAGGCCGCGAACCGTTTTTTTGGCAGCGTGGCCGATCCGGACCGCGACTGGAAGCAGATGCAGCTCTATGCGGCGTATCACTCGACCAGCGAAAAACGCTTTCTGGGCGTCAGCGCGGCGGGTGCGGCCGGCGGCGAAGCGGACATGGCGCTGGCCCTCGACACCCTGTTCAACCATCCGAACGCGGGCCCCTTCTTTGGCCGCCAGCTGATCCAGCGCTTAGTGACCAGCAATCCCGGCCCCGCCTACGTGGGCCGGGTCGCGGCCGCCTTTGCCAACAATGGTTCGGGCGTGCGCGGCGACATGCAGGCCGTGATCCGCGCCGTGCTGCTCGATCCCGAAGCGCTGGCGCCTGCCGGCAGCAGCTTGCGCACGGGCAAATTGCGCGAACCACTGGTGCGCCTGGGTAACTGGATGCGCGCGTTTCACGCCAGGGATGCCGCCTTGCAGTACCGCATCTATTACCTGAGCGATCCGCTGGCGGGACTGGGCCAGAATCCCATGAACGCGCCGTCCGTCTTCAACTACTTCCGCCCCTCGTACGTGCCGCCCAATTCGGCGCTGGCCACGGCGGGCCTGGTGGCGCCGGAAATGCAGATCACGTCGGAGCCGTCCGTCACCGGCTACCTGAACTTCATGCAGGATGCCATCAGCGGCGGCGTGGCGGAAAACCGCGCCGTGCGGGCCGATTACTCGGCCGAACTGGCCCTCGCCGACCAGCCGGCCGCCTTGCTGGACCGGGTCAACTTGCTGTTGATGTCCGGCAATATGTCGTCCCGGCTGCGCGCCAAAATCCTGTCAGCCGTCACGAGCATCGCGATTCCCGCCGCCAGCGGCAGCAATGCCGCGCAAGTGACGACGGCGAAAACCTACCGCGTGCACCTGGCCATTTTCCTGGCCATCGCATCGCCTGAATACCTGGTTCAAAAATAAGGAAGCTGCATGACTACCCCCTCTCATTTCTCGCGCCGCCGCTTCCTCGGTTCCATGCTGGGCCTGGCCGGCAGCACGGCCGCGCCCTTCGCCCTGAACCTGGCCGCCATGGGCCAGGCTGCGGCCCAGTCCGCCGACGACTACAAGGCCCTCGTCTGCCTGTTCATGGCCGGCGGCAACGATACCTTCAACACGGTGCTGGCCACCGACACGCCGTCCTGGAGTGAATATGTGCGCCTGCGCAACACAGGCGGCAACGATTCCATCCACCTGCCCGGGGTCGGCGAAACGGGCGGCGTGCTGCCCATCGTGCCCGCCACGGCGCAGGCGGGCCGCAGCTTTGCCCTGCATCCCGCCCTTGCTCCCGTGAAAGACCTGTTCGACGGCGGCCGCGCCGCCATCCTTGCCAATGTGGGCACCCTGATCCAGCCTGTGACGCTGGCGCAATACAAGGCGGGCACCGTGGCGCTGCCGCCGAAGCTGTTTTCGCATAACGACCAGCAATCGACCTGGCAATCGGGCTTGCCGGAAGGCGCCAGCATCGGCTGGGGCGGGCGCCTGGGCGACCTGCTGGGCGCCGGCAACGCGAATGCGACGTTTACGGCCATCTCGGCCGCCTCGAACGCCCTCTTCCTCAGCGGGCGCCAGGTGCGCCAGTTCCAGGTGGGCCAGGCGGGTGCCGTGCCGATCCGCAATATCGGCAGCGGTTACCTGTTCGGCACCACCGAGGGCGAGACCGCCTTGCGCGACATCATCAGCACGGCGGGCGACGACCTGATGGAGCAGGAGCACGTGGCGACGGTGCAGCGCGCCATTTCCAGCCAGGGCGTGCTGAGCGGCGCCATGCTGGCGGCCGGCGCGGGCGGCGTGCCCAATCCGCCGCCCTATGTCAATCCGAACACGGGCGCGTCCGGCGTCAACCAGGTGGCCGTGCAATTGCAGACGGTGGCGCGCATCATCGGCGGGCGCAGTGCGCTGGGGGCAAAGCGGCAAGTGTTTTATGTGACCCTGGGCAGCTTCGACACGCATGACCGCCAAAAGGAGCTGCATGGCGACCTGATGGCGCGCCTGGCGCACGCGCTGGCGTATTTCGACGCGACCCTGGCGGCCCTGCAGGGCGCCGACGTGCGGCGCCAGGTGACGACTTTTACGGCCTCGGACTTCGGCCGCACCTTCAGCAGCAACGGCGACGGCACGGATCACGGCTGGGGCGCGCACCACTTTGTCGTGGGCGGCGCCGTCAAGGGCGGCGACATCTACGGCGCCTTCCCCGTCACGGGCCTGGGCCATGCGCTGGACGTGGGTTCCGGCGCCCTGCTGCCGACCACTTCCGTCGACCAGTACGGCGCCACCCTGGCCAAGTGGTTCGGCGTGGCCGACAGCCAGCTGGCCGACGTGTTCCCGAATATTGGCAACTTCGGCCGGCGCGACCTGGGTTTCATGACAGCAACTTAACCGTTCACGGCGATCACCAGGGTGGCGACATAGCCCTGCGTGGCATTGCCCGTCACCGTGGCCATCTGCAGGCTGGTGCCGTCACTGAAAACGTTGTCGCTGGCATAGCTGATCTGCGCCAGGTTGCGCACGCTGGCCGTGTAGCCGCTGGCCGTATAGGCCTCGTTCAAGGTTGCCATCGGGAAGGTGAACTGCGAGGTCTTGAGGCGGTTCGTGGCAGCGGCCGCCTTGGCCAGGCTGGGATAGACCTCGAAATGCACGTGCGGCATGCGCCCGGCGTAGCAGCCGGGAAAGATGGTCGTGAAGCTGAGGTTGCCGGCGCTGTCCGTTTCCTGCACGCCGCGCAGGTAATTTTGCGCCGTCACGCCGCTCGAATACAGCGAATACAGACCGTCGCGGTCGCAATGCCATAGATACACGGCGTAAGCGGCCAGGCTGGCGCAGCTGCCGCTGGCGTTGAGCAACTGCAAATGGATGGTCAGCGGCACACCCGCCGCCACACCCGTGGCGCCGTTAAAACTGGCGCGGATATCGCTGCGCACGACGTCCGACTGGTTCAGCACGTTGATGATGCTGCCGCCATGCGTGTTCGTGCCATCGGCCGGATACGGCCCGCCCGTTTCCTCGGGAATCACGGAACAGGCGCCCGTGACAGGTGTCGTAGCCGTACCCGTAGCGGCAGAGCCGCTGCTTGCGGCGATACCGCTGGCGTCCGTGCCGCCGCCGCAGCTGGCCAGGGGCAAGGTGGCGGCGCCGGCCAGCAGCCAGCGCAGCACTTGCCGCCGCTCGGCCGCCTGTCGCCGCATCATTTCGAGGTCGGATGCCAGACCGTGACCATGTAGTTCCATACATACTCCATCAAGTGGGGCAAGCCCGCCAAGGCGGGGCTCAGGCTGGCGCACAGGAACAGGGCTTGCGTGGCCCGTTGCGAGAGCACTTTCCTGGCGGCAATGGCGAGCTTGCGTTCCATGCTTCAAGCCGTTGTATTGACCAGGTTGCCGCTGGAGGACAGGCTGCCGCCCGCACTCGCCGTACCCAGGCTGCTGGTACTGCTGAAACTGCCGCTGCCGTCCAGGCGGCTGAACGCGCTCAGCTGACTGGTGGCGCTGGTCGAACTCAAGGCACTGATGCTCATGCTCAATCTCCTTTGGCTTATTGGGGCCGGCGCGGGCCGGAGCGGCCGTCGTGCCGCTGCTGCGCCTGCTTGCGCTGCTCCGGCGTCAGCACGGCCAGCAATTGCTGTTCCAGCCGCGCCTGCTGCAAGCTGATCGCCGCCATGGCTTGCGCCGCCGTGCTGGCCAGCGCGCCGGCCTTGGCATCGTCATAGGCATCGGATGCGGCCAGCGCGCGCAACTGCGCGTGGGCCTGGAAGGCGATCCTTTCCTGTTCCCGCAGCAAGGGCGCCTGGGCGTGCGTGGCGGCGAAGACCTTGTCCTGCTGGGCTTCACTCAGTTCGATACCGTGCAAAAACGGCGGCGGCCCCGGCATGGCGCGCGGCGGCGGGCCATCCGGTGCGAATTCCTGCTGGGCCAGGGCGACCAGCGGCATGCTGCAGGCGGACAGCAGCAACAGGGACAGGACAATACTCAGGTGTTTCATCGGCTTTCCTTTCGTGGCGATCAGCCCTGATTGTCGGCGTCTGGCGTGTAAAGCAACGTTAGGGCCGCGTAAAAGCGTGTAAAGGACTGTAAGCAGGCATGTGGCCTTCCCGATGTAAAAGCGGGTAAAAGCGTCCTGAACAGCCCCTGTTGACTGCTATCATCAGGCGATATTCACCCGAAAAAGCGCAGGCATGAGCAAGGTTTTGTTAATCGATGACGACGTGGAACTGGTCGGCATGTTCCAGGAATACCTGACGCAGGAAGGTTTTGACGCCCGCGCCGTGCATGACGGCGAAAGCGGCGCGGCAGAAGCGCTGACGGGCCTGTATGCCATCGCCGTCCTCGACGTCATGATGCCGCGCATGAACGGCCTGGAAACCCTGCGCCGCATCCGTGCCGGCAGCAACCTACCCATTCTGATGCTGACGGCGCGCGGCGACGATACGGACCGCATCGTGGGCCTGGAGCTGGGCGCCGACGATTACGTGACGAAACCGTGCACGCCGCGCGAGCTGACGGCGCGCATCCGCGCCATCCTGCGCCGTTCACAAGCGGCGCCGCACGATACGTCGGGCCTGGCACCTCTGACCGTGGGGCAATTGACGATGTGGCCGGAACAGCGCCGTGCCGCCTGGGCCGGCGCGCACCTGGAGCTGACGAGCACGGAATTCAACCTGCTGGAAGTGCTGGTGCGCCACGCGGGCAAACCTGTGAGCAAGAATCAACTGTCGGAACTGGGCCTGGGCCGGCCCATGGCCCGCTTCGACCGCAATATCGACGTGCACTTGAGCAGCCTGCGCCGCAAGCTGGGCAGTCTGGCCGACGGCCGCTCCTGCCTGCAGACCGTGTACCGCCTCGGCTACCAGCTGATCAAGGAGTAAGCGTGGGACGCCTGTTCTGGAAGTTTTTTCTGTGCATCATGCTGGCGCAAGTGACGGCCACCATCGGCATCGGCGGCACCTTCTGGCTGAAAAACCGGGCCGCACAGCAGGAGCGGGCGCTCGACATCGATACCAGCCCGCCCGCGCAGATGGCCATCGAAGCGGCCAGCGCCACCCTGGAAGCGGGCGGCAGCCAGGCCTTGCGGCAATTTCTCGGCAAGATGGAACGCATGCGCGTGTTTGCCGTCGATGCCAAAGGGCAAGAACTGATGGGCCGCAGTGTCCATCCCGCCATGCTGGCCAAGGCGCGCGCCATGCTGGCGCAAAACCCGCCCCATCCCGTCGTGCGCACGGTCACCGGCAGCGACGGCCAGCGCTACCTGCTGTTCCTGCCCTCGTCCGAACGCTTCCGCAATGCCGAGGCGGGCGCCGCGCGCGACACCCTCAATGCCGTCGCCATGAGCGGCCCGCGCGCCATGGGAGCCGGACCACGTCCCAATGAAGCGGGCGCCCCGCCGCCACGCGGCGAATTCGGCCGCGGCATGCCGCCCGGCCCGCGCATGGACAGCCCCTACCGCACCTTCATTCCCCTGGCCGCCGCCATCGCCGCCAGCCTGCTGTTTTCCTTCCTGCTGGCCTGGTATTTTGCGCGCCCCATCCGCGAGCTGCGGCAAGCGTTCGAGGCCGCCTCGCACGGCAACCTGGCGCCCCGTTTTCACGCCAGCGGCAAGCGCGGCGATGAATTGACGGACCTGGGCCGCGATTTCGACCGCATGACGGGACGTTTGCGCCATCTCATGGATAGCCAGACGCGCCTGCTGCATGATGTCTCGCACGAACTGCGCTCGCCGCTGGCCCGCCTGCAAGCCGCCATCGGCCTGGCGCACCAGCAGCCGGACAAGATGGACGCGTCGATGCAGCGCATCGAGCGCGAAAGCGAACGCATGGATAAACTGATCGGCGAGCTGCTGACCCTGTCGCGGCTGGAAGCGGGAGCCGGGCAAGCGGGGGCCGGCTCCCCGCTCAGCGAAGACGTCGGCATCGCCGACCTGTTGCACGACATCGTGGAAGATGCCCGCTACGAAGCGAAGGCGCGCCAAGTGGATATCGTCCTGGCAGGCGACGCGGCCATGGCCGACGCCAGCGTCACGGGCCAGCCGGAACTGCTGGCGCGCGCCGTGGAAAACGTGGTGCGCAATGCCGTCAAGCACAGCCCCGATGGCGGCACGGTGGAAGTGAAACTGTCGCGCCTGCCTGATGGCAAGCAGGATCTGCTGCGCATCGCCGTGCTGGACCGGGGCCCCGGCGTGGCCCCAGCCGACCTGGTCCGCATTTTTGAACCATTCTTCCGCGCCAGCAATACCCAGCACAGCACGGATGGCCACGGCCTGGGCCTGGCCATCGCCCGGCACGTCATCGGCGCCCATGGCGGCCGCATCGGCGCCAGCCTGCGCAGCGGCGGCGGGCTGTGCGTGGAAATGTTGCTGCCCGTCAAAACGCCAGGCTGACCTTCCGGCGAGCCTGGCGCGCTAAGTAACCCCCAATAAATTATTGTGTTTTCTGACTTCCATAACCGGCGCTGTGCGGTGTTGCCCGCAGCTAGCAGTGCTCGCACTGCGTCGCTGCAGGCGCCTTGCACAGCATCCGGTTCTGTTCGTCATAAATTCACAATATTTTCCCGAGGATTACTTAGTGCCCGAGACCCTGTTACGCCTGGGTATCGATGATGCTGCCCAGGGTGGACGAGCTTGACCTGGCCGGGCTGGCCGCCGTCTCGGCACTGCTGGCCGGCTGCGCATCCTGTTGCGCCGCCTGCTGCACGGCCGCCGCTTGCAACTGAGCAATTTGCGCCTGCAAGGCCTGGATTTGCTGCGCCAGCTGCTGCTGCAGCTTTTGCGACGCGTCCGTCTGCTCGCCCTTCTGCGATTCCGTCAACTGCTTTTGCGCCGCCGTGATCTGCTTTTGCAGCGCCGCGATCTGCGCACTGCTGCCCGAACTGCTGCCACTGACCGCACTGACCGCGCTGCCTGAACCGATTGCCGCTACCATATTGCCTCCTTGATCATTCAATACCTTATTATCGGCGCGCAAGGTACTCAATACAGGGCGGCAAGTGTAAAGGCGGGTAAAGACGCCGCCACGCCATCCGCTTGCACGCCAGCAAGAAAAACTGGCACACTGGCGCTTCCTGCCTTGACCACGATCAATGATGATGACGCCCCTGCTGCCCGCCCTGTCCGACCTCGTGCCCCGCCAGCGTTGCGGCGTGATCGAGTTTCCCGTCCACCACATGCGTGGCGGCACGTCGACGGGCCTGGTCTTGCATGCGTCCTCCATGCCTGCGGACCCGGCGCTGCGCGACGAGTTGCTGCGCCACCTGCTGGGCGTGCCCCAGTCCGGCCGGCAGCCCGGCAACCGGCAGATCACGGGCCTGGGACGGGGCGCGCCCACCAGCAATAAAGTCTTCCTCGCCGAGGTGGAGCAGCACGCGGGCCAGCCGCGCCTGGTCAGCACGCTGGCGCAGCTGGCCGGCGAGCATGGCGATATCGACTGGAGCGTGAACTGCGGCAATATGTCGTCCGCCCTGCAACTGTGGGGACTGGACAGCGGCGTGATCGAGGCGCTGGCCATCGGCGCGCACGACATCGATATCCGCAACACGAATACGGGCGTCATCACCACCTCGCGCATGGCGCGCGAACGCGACGGCAGCTTTACCGGCACTGAAATTCCCGGCGTGCCCGGCAACTTCCCCCGCGTCGACCTGTTCCTGCAGCAGCCGGCAGGCGCCAAGACGGGAAAATTATTACCAACAGGCAATGCGCAGGATGTGGTGCACGGTTATGCCGTCTCGTGCGTGGACGTGGCCGTGCCCATGGTCATCGCGCCAGCGAGCCAGTTCGGCAAGACGGCGCGCGAGTCCATCGCGGAACTGGAAGCGGACACGGCTTTCATGGCCGCCATCCGCCAGGTGTGGAGCGCGGCGGGCCTGCTGATGGGCTTGCGCAAGCGCGATGGCGGGTTGATGACCCTGGAAGAACTGGAACGCAGCGAAACCATCCCCAAGTTCTGCATCGTGGGGCCTGCCGCGGGAGAGGGAAATATTGCTGTACGTTACTTTACGCCGCAAGCGGGCCACGCTTCGCTGGCCGTTTCGGGCGGCTGCTGCCTGGCGGCCGCTTGCCTGATGCCGGGCACGGTGGCGCATGCCCTGGCGCGCGGCGTGCCGCCTGCCGGGCAAGTAAATGAAGAAATTGCACTGGGCATAGAAAACCCGGCCGGCATCCTGGCTACCACCATCGTGGCGCGCCAGGCGGGAGACGCCATCGCCATCGACGGCGCGGCCTACCGGCGCAGCGCGCAAATCTTGCTACGCGGCCATGTTCCCCTGTACCAGCCGTCAACCGCGCTGAAGGCGTGGCTGCTGAAACAGATTTAGAACAGGGCCGGCGCCCTGCCCGTTCAACGTCTTCAGGTTTTTGGCAGGGTCACGCCCACCTGGCCCTGGTATTTGCCGCCGCGGTCCTTGTACGACGTTTCGCACACTTCATCGGACTCGAAGAACAGCACTTGCGCCACGCCTTCGTTGGCGTAGATTTTCGCCGGCAACGGTGTTGTGTTGGAAAACTCCAGGGTCACATAGCCTTCCCATTCCGGTTCGAACGGGGTGACGTTGACGATGATGCCGCAACGGGCATAGGTGCTCTTGCCCAGGCAAATCGTCAAGACGTTGCGGGGAATGCGGAAATACTCGACCGTGCGGGCCAGCGCGAACGAATTCGGCGGGATGATGCAATAGCCCTTGCCCGACACATCGACGAAGTTATTCGCGTCAAAATCCTTGGGGTCGACGATGGTGGTGTTGATGTTGGTAAACAACTTGAACTCGTCGGCGCAGCGGATGTCATAGCCATAGCTGGAAGTGCCGTAGGAAACGATGCGGTTGCCGTCGCGTTCCTTGACCTGGCCCGGTTCGAACGGCTCGATCATGCCCGTTGTTTCCGCCATGCGGCGTATCCATTTATCGCTTTTAATCGTCATCGCAGGGGTATCTTTCTAGAATATCGAATGGCTGGGGCGGCGCGCCAGGTGCAGGCGCGGCCCGAATGGCAGGATTTTACGCGAAAATCCGCCGTTGTTGGCCCCCATCCCCTGAAAATCCTTGGCGTCAGGCTATTGTTTCGCCAGCAATGCCGTGATCATCTCGCGCACCACTTGCGCCGTCAGTTCCGGGTTTTCCATGGGAAACAGATGCCCGCCCGGCACCTGGCGGAAAAACTTGCCGACCAGCTTGCGCGTGGCCGTCAAGCCCGCTTGCCGGCATTCCACCGACTCCGTGCCGCCGATAAAACCGATGGGCACGGGAAAACCATCCTTGACGAGGCCGCCGATATGGTGCGGCAAGCTGCGGTAGACATCGGTTTCCACTTCGCGCGTAAAGCGCAGCTGCACCCCGTCCGGATGGGGGACCAGGCCGCTGTCGATGTAATCGCGCAAGACGTGCGGCGCCCAGATGGCGAACATGTCCTTGGCCGCGAAATGTTCATAGGCCGCCTGCGCGTCGGGCCACAGCTTGCGCCGCCGGGCGGAAAAACGGGCGGGAGAGTAACGCTCGCCCAGCGCCGTGTTGCGCGCCAGGCGCACCAGCAAGGCGCGCCAGCCCGCCACCACGGGCGAATCGAGCAAGACCACGCAGCGCACGAGATCCGGCCGCTGCTTGGCCACCATCACGCTGAGCATGCCGCCCAGCGAATGGCCGACGAGGATCACGGGCGCGCTGTAGCGGCGCTCCAGGTCGTCGATGTACTCGCGCACCAGCTCCGGCCAGCCCGTGCTGACGGGGTAATCCGGGTCGTGCGCATGCATGTCGAGCGCCTGCACATGGTAGTGCTGGCCCAGCAAGCCGAACAGCTTGCGGTAGGTGCCGGCAGGATAGCTGTTGGCGTGGGCAAAGTGCAGTTGCGGGAGGGTCATCGTGGGACGGTGCCGGTGAATGCGATAAACAATTGTAATGGCACACCGGCAAGCCGTATCAGAGGAAGGCCTCTAATTGTCCCCGCGCCGCCGCCATGCCGGGCACGAACGAGGCCAGCACCTCGCCCAGCTCGGCGTTTGAATCCACCACGCAAAAAGCGTCGTCGAACGCATGGTGACGGTTCATGGGATTGCGCACGACGATGCATTCCAGCCCGGCGGCCCTGGCGGCGCGCAAGCCGCGCGGCGAGTCTTCCACGGCCACGCAGTCGGCGGCGGCCAGGCCCAGGCGCTGCAGGCCCAGCTGGTAGCCATCGGGCGCCGGTTTGCTCTCGCCATACATTTCGCGCGTCAGCACGAAGTCGAAGTGCTGCAACAAGCCCGTGGCCACATGGCTGATCCGGAAATGCTGTTCGTAGGCACTGGTGACCACGCCCATGGCCACGTGCGGGCGCAGCGCCGCCAGCACTTGCCCGATGCCGGGCATGGCCAGCCGGCGCGCCTGGCGCAGGCGTTGCGCAAACAGCACGGTGCGCTCGGCCCGCAGGCGTTCGACCAGTTCGATATCGTGGCCCTGCCCCAGCAACAGATGCCAGGCGCCGTAGTTATTGTCCAGGAACCAGTCAAAGAATTGCTTTGGCGTCAAGTCTATACCGTAGGGCAAGAGCAAGTCACGGTTGCTTTCGTAAAACAGCTGTTCGGTAGCGACCAGCACGCCATCGTTGTCCCACAGTATGCCCCGGATGGTTTTCATGGCTAGGCTAGGCTCAAGAACTTACTTGAAGAAGATGTCGTAGGACAATTTCACGATCAGCAGCGCCAGCAGCACGAGGAAGAGGATGCGCACGAAGGCGGCGCCGCGGCGCACGGCGATCCACGTGCCCGTCAGGGCGCCCAGGATGTTGCACACGGCCATAGGTGCGGCCACGGCGTAGACCACGTGGCCGGCGGGAATGAAAAAGGCCAGCGCGGCCACGTTGGTAGCGATATTCACCAGTTTCGAGCAGGCCGAAGCGAGGATGAAATCGAAGCCGAAGACGCGGATGAACAGGAAAATCAGGAAACTGCCCGTACCCGGCCCGAACAGGCCGTCATAAAAGCCGATGGCGCCGCCGATGACGATGGCCAGGACGCGTTCGCGCGGGCCGATGGGGCGCGCTTCGCGCGTCGTGCCGAAATCCTTCTTCATGAAGGTGTAAATCGCCATGATGATGATCAATACCAGCACCATGGGTCGCACCACCTGTTGCGGCACGTAGGACACGGCGGCCGCGCCGATAAAGGACATGACGAAGGCGCTGGCCACGGCGGGCAGCACCAGCAGCCAGGGAATATGCACCTTGCCGACAAACGAGCGGGCGGCAAACGTGGTGCCGCAGGCGGACGCCAGTTTATTCGTGCCCAGCAAGGACGTGGACGCCATGTTCGGCATCAGGTTGAACAGGGCCGGCAGCTGTATCAGCCCGCCCCCGCCCACGGCGGCATCGATCAGGCCGGCAAAGAAGGCAAATAAACACAGCAGCGAGATGGTCAGCATGATAGGCAATCTGGAATGGGCGACAGCGGCAGTATAGGCGCCGTGGATTTTTCCGGATGCAACTTCAAATTGCGGAAAACGCAATCAGGCGTAACGCTTGACGGAATGCGCCCCGTACGGTCTACTGGCTTCTTTTGCCGGGAGTCACCGATGTCGATGAAACTGATGTGGGAGATCCGCGCCTTCTGCACCGTGGTGGAAAAGCGCAGCTTCATCCACGCGGCGCGCATGCTGGGACGCTCGCCGTCGGCCGTCACGCGCGCCATCCAGTTCCTCGAAGACGCCATCGGCGCCGAGCTGATCCTGCGCACGCAAAAGCAGTTCACCCTGACGACGGCCGGCGAAACGTATTACGCATCGGCCAAACACTTGCTGGAAACGCAGGCCGAGGCGGAAGACCAATTAGCGGAATTGAGCAACTCGCCGCAAGGCTGGGTACGCATCTCGGCGCCGGAAATCCTGTCGCTGGGCTTCCTGCCGAAAGTGGTGGCGCAATTTTCGCGCGACTACCCGAACGTCTCGGTGGACATCCATTTCTCGGACAAATCCATCGACCCCATCCAGGAAAAGCTGGATTTTGCCATCCGCGGCGCCTTCCCCCAGTCCAGCGAGCTGATCGGCTATCCCCTGTGGAACTACCGCCGCTACATGTACGCCTCGCCCGACTATATAGAACGCATGGGCGCGCCCGACGAACCGGAAGAGCTGGCCGGCCACGACATCATCATGCACTCTGCCCCCCGCATCCTGCGCGACTGGCATTTCGTTTCCACCGAGCGCAACGTGCGCTACCAGGTCCAGCCGCGCTTCCGTTTTACTTCCGGCATCGCCACCTTCCAGGCCGCCCTGGAAGGCGCCGGCATCGTGCGCCTGGCCAGCTGGCTGGCCGAACCTGCCGTGGCCGCTGGCAATTTACGCAGGGTCTGCACGGCGTACCGGCTGACCTCGTCGAAGGAGCTGGACCCGAGCATCCATGCCGTGTATGGCACGTCGAGGATGGCCAAGGGGGCAAGGTTGTTTCTCGAATATGTGAAGAAACGGGGGATGGAGATACCCGATGAGCGGATTAAATGAAGCAGGTTGCTCAATGATTGTTGGCCTCAACAATCAAGCACGATCAACACATTAACATAACAAAGGACATGGATTTAATAGATGATGGCTCTACATTTGCATGTAGTGGACATGATTGAATTCCTTGCGCTCTTGTGAATTGAAATGTTTTCAAAAAAAATTATTCCATACAAATAACCTTCTTTTACGCCCAAAATTCTTCTTGATATCCTCGATGGCAAATTTTATAATACATTGAGGAAATTTAATCATTGAATAAAAAATTTTCAATCCATTTTTACGCCATTGAAAAATACCAACCTTACAACAACCACCCAATTCCACCAACACCAATTAAAATGTACGCCCCAGAAGAATTAATAAAAAGATTCATAGATCGAATTTCGCTTCACACATATATCGTTCGACGCTATGCAAAGCAAAATCTACTTAATCGAGCAGTCTTATCAGAATCGCTCTGCCAAGAAATTGCAAATATATTACTAAATAGAAAATTTAGAAATTCCAATTTAAAAACTCCCAATCATGACACCATTGATCTTTATGATCACGAGCAATCCCCTCCTGTTTGCGCACAAGTTACAATCAGGACTGACAGAAAAAAAATAGATGAAACCTTATCCAATTTCATAGAAAAAGAATATTATAAAAATTACAGTGAAATTTATTTTTTTATTCTTGGGGAAAAGCAAACATATAATGATAATAAATACCCCTTCAGGACAGATGGTTTATTTAATTTCGATCCAAAAAAACACATCATATCAGTCGATGACATGATTTCTATGGCACGAAACCTTTCAATAGAAGAACTTGAAAATCTTGTTAAAAAAACAGAGCAGTACATTAATACAGAAGGAAAAGTCAAGCAAACTCAATACGGGAAAATCTTCTTCATTTTTGCGACCTCGATCGCCGTACTATTTTATTTCGGAATGCATTATAGAGATAATTTTATCTTGATTCCTGGAAGCAATCTAATTGAAAAAAAGATTAATCAGGCAAAAATTGAAGGTACAACCGCGACTACGGAAAGCGCTGATTTCGCAGTGGTGATTCCTTTTTCTCGCCCCAGCTTAACGAAGGAAGATGCACCGGACGGCTTCACTAACGTCATTGCACTTTCAAACTCATCGCCGTTAAAATCTAAAAATCAGGACCTTGTCTTTTCAGCAGGCAGATGCAGATTCATCGGAAGCATTACTTGGGAAGACAAAAATTCTCTCACGGCCTCGGCATCAATAACATCACTTAATTGTGTCTTGGACAACCGCGACACTTATGAACTTCAAAACAAATCTGGAATAGAGATTGGCTTTCTTGAACCAATCAATGCGCCTGCAACAAGACGTTTGCACTTGATCAAGGAGGATAATATCTTCACCTTACCCAAAGAGGAAAAATATTTACTTCGGCTAGCTCAACCTATTCAGGATCTTGAGTACAAAGGAAAATCTGTTGTAGCGTGGTGAGTTTCATAAAATCCATCTCAAAATTATAGGCAATACATAGCTGTTGCTAAAAATGGCCGCCAAACAGGCCGCTGGGGGATATATGACGGTATTGGAGTCCTTGCCCTCTCACAACGCGAGGGCGTTGTCTTTAGCGACTGCAGCCACCTCAGTGTCGAACAAGAACCGATCATGATGCAATGCCGCCATCTGTCACCAGCATATCCCGATACTATGGCACGCTAGGGGCCGCAAACCCGTTAAGTCTATCGGTCGGCATGCTTACGGATTCTGCGCAAGCTATGATTTATTTCAAGCAATCATGAATCTTTCTCCAAGCCAATATCTATATACCAGACAAAGAAAGCCATATTGCTGTTCAGTGGCCGTAGTAATAACGAGCATGTTGGGTGCGATACCATGACACTTTAATATTCTCCCCAAACTCCAGCACCACCGCCCCCGTCACATCCGTGCGCAGCCGGGCAATGCCCATGTCGCCATAGCGCGCATACACTTGCGGCTTCGGATGTTTATAGCGGTTCCGGTGTCCGACCTGGAAAATTGCCAGGGCCGGATGGACGGCGTTCAGAAATGCCGGTGTCGACGAGGTGCCGCTGCCATGATGGGGCGCCAGCAGCACGTCGGCCGCCAGATCGCCTTCGGCCGAGCGCGCCAACAATTGCGCCTCTTGCGCCGCCTCGATGTCGCCGGCCAGCAAGATTGCATGCTTGCCGGCCGTGATCTTCACCGTGCAGCTGCGGGCGTTCGGCTTCAGGGCAATATCCGTGTGGCTGGCGGGCAGCGGGTGCAGCATGGCGAAGCGCACGCCTTCCCAGCTCCAGTTCTGGCCCGCCACGCAATGCAGATACGGACGCCGGGCTTGCCGCCGGGCTTCGACGGCGGGGTGGCCATCGAACAGGGACGAAGCCAGCCAGCCCACGTCTATATTTTCCAGCAAGGATACGGCGCCGCCCGCGTGATCAAGGTCGCTGTGGGAAATGATCACGCCGTCCAGCTTGCTGATGCCCCGTGCGCGCAGATACGGCACGATGACACGGCTGGCGCCGTCGGAATCGAGACTGTAGGCGGGCCCCGTGTCGTACAGCAGTCGGTGATCGTGGGTTTCCACCAGCACGGCCATGCCTTGTCCCACATCAAAGGCCGTGATCCACATCTGGCCCGGCGGCGGACTCGATGGCAAGGCCGTCAGCAGCGGCAGCCAGCCCAGCATGCCCGCCCACCTATGGGGCCATCCCCGTGGCGCCAAGAGCCAGGCCGTGCCGAACAATGCCCAGCAAAAACTCCACATTGGGGGCGCGGGCGCCGTCCAGACGGCAAAGCGGCGCGCACCGAGCCAATCCAGCACCTGCGCCAGCATCTGCACGATGGCGTGCGCCAGCAGCAGCAACCAGTCGCACAGGGGCGCCGGCAGCAGGCTGCCCGCCAGGGACAAAGGCGTGACGACCAGGCTGATGACGGGTATGGCCAGCGCATTGGCCACGGGGCTGACCAGCGAGACTTGCGAAAACAGCAGCATCGTCAACGGCACCAGCCCCACCGTCACCACGTATTGCGTATGCGCACCGAGCACCACGGCCGCACGCAGGCGGCGCCAGCGGCTGGCGTTCTCCGGCAACGGCGCCGTGGTGCGGCCCGCCGTCGCGTACAGCATGGTGGCGACGGCGCCGAACGACAGCCAGAAACCGGGCCACAGCACGGCCCACGGGTCGAGCAGCACGACCACGCCCAGCGCCAGGCACAGGATATGGACGATGCTGGTGATGCGCCCCAGCCACAAGGCCAGCGCCACCACCAGCAACATATACAAGGTGCGCTGCGCCGGCACGCCGAAGCCCGCCAGCAGTACATACACAAATGCCGCCAGCGCGCCGGCCAGCGCAGCCACCTTTTGCGCCGGCAGCCGCAATGGCAGTTGCCAGTCGGTAAAGAATGAGCGCCGCCACAGCGCGCCCGCGCCCAGGGCGAACAAGCCCGCGATCATGGTGATGTGCAAGCCCGAAATCGAAATCAAGTGGCTCACGCCCGTGCGGTTGAACACCTGCCAGTCCGACTGCGGGATGGCGCGCTGATCGCCCACCACCAGCGCCACGATCACGCCCGCATACTGTTTATCTTCCAGGCTGCGCAGTATGCGCGCACGCAATGCCGCGCGGCTCGCTTCCACCACATTGCCGAAACCGGGCACGAAGGCGGCCACGCGCACGTTCGGCGTATCGGCGCGCGGCTGCGGCCGCACATAGCCGGTGGCGCGCACGCCCTGCTCCAGCAGCCATGCCTCGTAATCGAAACCCATGGGATTCGCGTTGCCGTGCGGACGCTGCAGCCGCACCGTCAGCCGCCAGCGCTCGCCCGGCTGCACGTCGCCCACCTCGTTCGTCACTTCATCGCGAAAACCCGCGTACCAGGACAGGGCGATCAAAGGCGGCACCTTCGCGCCAACTGCCTTCTCCACGGCAAAATTGAAGCGCACGCCCTGCTCGAAGCGGTACGGCAGGCTGGCCACCGTGCCCGTGACGATGATGTCCTGCCCCTCGTCGGCCAGCGCCAGTTGCGGCGCCATGGCGGCCTGGGCCAGCCAGGCGGCCCAAAAGTAGCCCAAGGCGGCGCCGTAGCACAAGCCATGGATGGCACCCGGGCGCCACTGCCATTGGTACATCAACAAGGCATACCCGGAGGCGACAACCATCAAGCCCAACAGTACCCAGCCGGCAACGGCCGGCAATTCTGCCTGCATCTGCAGCAGAACCGCACCGCATGCAAAACCAAGGATGCCCATGCGCATGATACGGCCTTGCGTTCAAATGCCGACACGAAGAAATAGGTGCTGCCTGGGGAAGAATAGACTGTGCGGCCAAGGCCTGGCACTTCATCAGCTCTTGGTTGAGATGCGTCAATATCAAGCGATTTACTCTGGCGAAGAGCCGTAATTTTCTTGCATACAAGAAGCTTCCGCGTACGATGATCAAAAGCCCCCTCACTACTTGCAAGGAAAATCATGTACGAAAGCCACTATACGCATCACTTTTTCCGTCTGTGGGGCGCGCGGGAAGGCGCGGAGGGTCTCGCTCCAGACACTGTATTGCTGGGCAATAGCCAAAATGACTTCGATGCCAAGTTTGGCGATCTCGCGGGACAAGTCGGACTTCGCTACTTCCTGGTGGAATTCAAGACCGACCGCGCCGGCATCGCCCAGGAAGTCGGCATCACGGGCAAGCCTCACCGTCACGCGCTGTACCAGCATTTGCGCAATGACAGCAACTGTGAACTGTTGGCCAGCGTAGGCCATTTTGCGGGCTATCCGGAAAACGGTCTCCTGGTATTTGAACCTTACGGCCACGCTGTTGCTCAACGCCAACCACGCAAGGACATCGTGGACGGCATCATGCTCAACGACAAACCTTGGCATGCGCTCGATTACGCACGCAAGCCTCTCGCCTTCGATGCCTTTTACACCTTGCTCAATAATATCGATGGAAGCTTGACCACGGCGCCGTCTGGTTTTTTCAGCAATGGCATTGGCCTACCCTTGAAAAAATTCGAGGAATATATCGAATGCATGTACCAGCACCTGGAGCAGGTAGTGGACGACAAGGGCACCATGCTCCTGGGAATTACGCACCCCGGCACCGGCGTTTTCATTTACTTCAAAGAAACCGTACCACAGTTGATCACCAGGCTGCACTCGGCATTTAATGCGCTGCGAGCAACGATCCCGCCACGCCCAACGCCGCCTGCCAATCCAGCCGGCATCCCTTGATTTTCCAGCTTTTTCTTTCCCTATCATCCGTCATGTCCTCCTTTCGGCGCCACCGTGCAACGCCACGGCTGCGCCGCAAGGTGCTAGAGTCAGCGCAATTGCCACGCGGTATAATCGGCCTCGCTTACTTCAACACCCAGGCACGACATGACTTCCTCCGCACTTCCTCCCGATACCTCCACCGACCTTTCCGACAGCACTGAAGACAATAACGACGCCACCCTGGTCGCGGAACTGGGGGAACTGGCCGAGCATATCCGCCTGGTGAAAATGGAAGGCCGCGTCTTCGTGCGCTTTTCCGGCGTCGTCAAGGCCGGCCACCTGGTGGTGCCGTATGCACTCGTGCCGGCGCAGGGGGTGCTGGCGCGGCCGGCCAAGTGGCGCAAGATGGACCGCGAGACCAAGCTGGCCCTGGTGCGCGAGCGGGCCAGTGCGGCCGTCTTCGAGGAACTGCGCCAGCACGTGGTCGACTTCGTCGCCGATATCGCGGGCCTGAGCGAGGACGTGGACACGGACCCGATGGTCTTCCTGCACACGCTGGCCGACATGCAGACGTCGGAGCCGGCCGGCATGGTGTTCGACCGCATCCGCCAGCGTTTCAATCACGCCATCGAGCGCCAGCAGGAGGAACAGCATGCGGCACGCACGCGCCAGAGCATCAACCTGGCCGAGTATCCGGCCTCGTTCGAGATGGCGCGCCGCCTGCCGCGCCGCTTCATCGCCCTGCTGGGCCCGACGAATTCCGGCAAGACGCACCGCGCGATGGAAGCACTGGTCAAGGCGAAAAGCGGCATCTACCTGGCGCCCTTGCGCCTGCTGGCACTGGAAAACTACGAACGGCTGCAGGAAGCCGCGCCGCATGGCAGGCCGCTGGCCGTGAGCCTGGTCACGGGCGAGGAGCGCCGGGTCGTCGACGGCGCCACGCACGTGGCCAGCACGGTGGAAATGCTGGACACGAAAACCGTCGTCGAGGTGGCCGTCATCGATGAAATCCAGATGCTGGCCGACCCGGACCGGGGCGCCGCGTGGACGGCGGCCGTCTGCGGCGCGCCCGCCCACACCGTCTACCTGGTGGGGGCGCCCGAAGCGCGGCGCGCCATCGAGGCGCTGGCCGAGCGCCTGGACTGCCCGCTGGAAGTACATGTATTGAAACGCATGGCGCCTCTGTCGATGGAGCCGACGGCCGTGCGCAAGGTGCGCAACCTGCGCCGCGGCGACGCCGTCATCGCCTTTTCGCGCCGCGAAGTGCTGATGTGGCGCGACATGATCACGGAGACGGGGCTGTCCGTGGCCACCGTCTATGGCAACCTGTCGCCCGAGGTGCGGCGCGCGCAGGCGCAGCGCTTCCGCGACGGCACGGCCGATATCGTCGTCGGCACGGATGCGCTGGCGATGGGCCTGAACATGCCGATCGCGCGCATCGTCATGACCACCTGCGTCAAATACAATGGCCGCGAAGAGGAAGAGATTTCGGCCGCGCTGGCGCGCCAGATCGCCGGGCGCGCGGGCCGCTACGGCGTGCATGAAGAGGGCCTGGTGGCCGGCTACGACAACGAGACGCATGAAGTGATGCGCGCGCTGCTGAAGGAAAAACTGCACCCGCTGAACACCAGCGGCTTTGCCGTGGCGCCCTCGCTGGAACACCTGCACCGGATTTCGTCCGTGACGGGCGAGCTGTCGCTTTCTAAACTGCTGCGCCGCTTCATCCACAATATCGACGTGCCGGACGGCTTTTTCTTCCCGCGCATCACGGAAGACCAGAAGGAGCGCGCCGTCTGGCTCGACACCCTGCCCCTGTCCGTGGCCGACAAATTTACTTTGTCGCTGGTGCCGATCTCCAGCAAGGTGCCGTCCTTGCAGACGGCGTGGGAGCACTGGGCGAAGAATCTGTCGCAGGGAAAAACCAGCACCTTGCGCCAGCACGCGTACGGCGGCGGCACGCAGAACCTGCAGCAGGTGGAAGACACCTGCCGCTACTATTCCGCGTATGCGTGGCTCAGCTACCGCCTGCCCGAATTCTTCCCCGATATCGCTGTCGCGCAAAACCTGTCGCGCGATGCGTCCGAACGGGTCGACTCCATCCTGCGCGCGCACAACGCGGCCTCGCGCGGACGGTCGAAGAAATTCAAATAAGCGTCAGCTGACTGGCCAGAACCAGACCTCGCCGCAATCCCAGTAGCATTCGGTGCCGCACACCTTCACGCCGATGGACGGCAGCAGGATGTCGATATGCCCGCCCGCGCCGCCCAGGTAACCGGGAATGCGGAAGAAGGCGACAACGCCCTGGCGCTGGCCGATGCCGGCGTTGGCCGCGTCGCGAGCGAATTTTTCGGGCGCGCCGAACAGCGCGGGGCTGGCCAGCATGTGCGCCAGCCTGGCCTGTCCCGGTTCGATCAGCGCGCCCTTGAACGGGCCCCTGCGAATCGCCATGCGGCCTTTCAGCTGTATGCCCGCCTTGATCAGGGCCAGGCTGACGCGGATGGCGCAGGTGTTGGCAAAGCTGTCCTTACCGATCAAATCGTCCCAGCCGATTTCGCCGAACAGCGCCGCCTGGTCGACGGCGGCCACGCTCGAATAATTCTCGCGCAGCGTGATGAATGCAGGTTTCACGTCAGCCTCCCGTTGCCCCTGCACGGCAGGGAACATCAGGCCGATTGTACGAGGATGCGGCAGCCCCGCACTGAGCAAGGTCAAGCATTGGCTTGAGGAAAGCCAGCTACCCGCTAACGATGGGGACAGTTTGGAGACGGGCGACTTCCGGCCCTTGGCGTTGCACCACATCAATGCAAGGCGACCGCCAGCGGCCTGGGTGACGACAATGACTGAGCTGGAACAAACATGTGCCAGCCGCGCTCTACCACCGCCACCAGATACGACCTATTCTGATCTCATTCCCTATGCGGGATACCTCGCCACCGGCGTTGCGTCTCCTGAACGCACCAGACAGCGCCGCATTTAAATCTTATACCGGGTTGACGACAATGGGCATTGAGGAGATCAAGAATTTTTCCACTATCGCCGCAGCGGTAATTGTACTGATTGGCAATCTGATACTTTTTGTGCTGGTTTTCAAAAAAGAAAGGCTATTTGAAACCGAGCGGCAAAAATTTTTATTAGTACTAACGAATGTTGAACAGCAGCACGCCAAGAAACTTCAGGACGAGCGACATGATTTTGAAAGGAAACAGCAGGAACTTGTCGAGGAGCAGAATAGACTGAACTATCAATACTCTCAGAAGCTGCAACGACAACGGACCGAACTGGATGCCTGGAGAACTGGCTATGAAGTCGAAACAAAAATAAGGAATGACGCCCTGCGCAACCTCAGAACGGCCGTTATCACGCTGTTTGACGGCTTCCAGAACATGCTTCAGCTCGCAATGCGGGTGGATGACCAGGAAATTCTCGGGGTGCTTGCCAAGTGTGTTAAAGCGCTATCCGACCTCGATCACGCTATCGATGCGGCAAAGAGTATTGTGCGCAATGATATTGAAGCCGAGAAACTCCACCGATTACACATCATTAAGCGATTTTTCCTAAGAGTGATTCTGGACTTAACAAGAAGAAAAACAGAACGGATATCGCAAGCGCCGGCACTTCGGAAAATGGAGATCCGCCTGAAAAAACGTAAAGAAGTCACCATGCACTATCTTCAATCGGTCATGGAAGAGCGGCCCAGGGCACCCGACATTGGTGCCTCAGAATGACATGGTATTCCATGCATGAGAATGCCGAGCCGCACGCAGCCCCCTTACGGTTTGGCCGCCGCATAATGCAGCTTCAGCACCAGCCCGTTATGGTCATCGGCCATGTAGATATCGCCGTCCTGGCCCTGTTTCACGTCGACGGGCGCGCCCCTGCCCTGCTTGCCCTTGCGCTCCCAGTTGCCGATCAACTCGACGGACTTGCCCAGCGGCGCGCCGGCCTTGTCGGGCAGCAGCGCCACCAGGCGGTGGCCGTTGCTGCGGTAGCCGTGGTAGCCGATGATCAGGCTATTCTTGTACAGCGCCGGGAAGCGGCTGGCCGTATAAAAGGTCATGCCCAGCGGCGCGGCGTGGCCGGGCAGCAGACGCTCCGGCGCCGCATACTGGGCGTCGCAAGCCGTCTTCGGGTATTCGGGACTGGCCACATTGTCGTCGTAGCAGTATGGCCAGCCGTAGTGGCGGTCGGCCTTGATCAGGTTCAGCTCCTCATGCGGCAGGTTTTCGTCGCTTTTGAGTTGCGGCATGGCGGCCTGGATGGCGTCGCGCGCGTTTTCCGCCTGCCACAGTTCGCCCGTGGCCGAGTGGAAGGCCAGCGCCATCGAATTGCGCAAGCCGCGCGCGTGCGTGCGCCAGCTCGTCACCGTGCCGGCCGGCCAGGCCATCGTGTATTCGCGGATGGCGCCCAGCGCCTCAAGGCCTTCCGCCGAAGGACAGGCCTTGGCCGGATCGGGCGCCTTGCCATCGTTCTCGCAATGGTCGGTGCTCGAACCCACGTTCACGTACAGGTCGCCCTTGGGGCTGAAACGCATGTTCGTCAGCAGGTGCAAGCCCAGGCCCGGCAGGCGCGGCGTCTTTGCCGTGCCGCCGATGATGTCGGTGGTGGCGCGGGCGGGATCGCGCAGATCGAAGCGGAAGATGCGCCCCACCTCGCCCACGTAGACCAGGCCGTCCGGCCCCTGCACGATGCCGTTCGGGCGATCGAGCTTGTCGAGCAGCAGCTTGCGCTCGTAGCCCGGGCCGGCCGCCTTGCGCTGCAACAGCCACAATTTGCCCTGCTTCGGCGTCCATCCCGCCATGTCCGTGACGAGGATGTCGCCGTTCGTCAGCGGCAGCACGCCGCGGGGGAATTTCAGGCCGTCGGCCAGCACGGCCACGCAAAAGCCGGCCGGCGTGGTCACGTCGAGGCGCGGCATGCCGTCGCACTGGGCGCCAGGTGCCGCCAGGGCGGGCGCCAACGCGCCGGAAAGGCAGGCCGCCAGGGCGCCCGCGAGCATTTTCTTGTTCATGGTCTCATTCCATCAAGGGTAATCGGGACAGTACGGCACGCGCGTTGGCGCTGGTCGCAGCCGCCACTTGCGCAATATCAAGGCCGCGCAATTCGGCCAGCACGGCGCCGATACGGGGCAATTCTTCGGGGCTGTTGCGGCCCGGGTGGATCCAGGCGGGGGAAATGTCGGGCGCGTCCGTCTCCAGCACAATGGCGTCCAGGGGCAATTCCGTGGCCATGCGGCGTATCTGCAAGGCCCGCGTAAAGGTCATGGCGCCGCCGAAACCGAGCTTGAAACCGAGGGCTATATAACCCTGCGCCTGCTGGAAGCTGCCGTTGAACGCATGGGCGATGCCGCCGTTCGGGCGGATCTGGCGCGCATGTTTGAGGACGATGTCCTGCGAGCGGCGTACGTGGGCCAGCACGGGCAAGTCGAAGTCGCGGGCGATTTTCAGCTGCTCGCGCAGGAAATGCTCCTGCTTGATGCGCATGGCCGGTTCGCACAGCATCGGAATGAAGAAATCGAGGCCGATCTCGCCGATGGCGACAAAGCGCGCGTCGTTCATGGCCAGCGCCACGGCTTCGCGCAGGGCGATCAAGTCGTCTTCCGTGGCGTGCGGCACGTAGATCGGGTGGATACCGAGCGCATAGCAGGCATTGGGCGCCGTTGCCGCCAGATCGCGCACGATGCTGAAATTGGCCCGCTCGACGGCGGGGACGACGATCATCGCCACGCCCTGCGCGGCCGCGCGCGCCGCCACCTGCGGCGATTCGCTGCCGAATTCGTGCGCGTCGAGGTGGCAGTGCGTGTCGATCCACATGGCGGCTCCTTAGTACTGGTACGGCTGCAGCCCTTCGTCCGTCAGGCGCAGCACGCGGTCGCAGCGTTTGGCCAGTTCGATATCGTGCGTGACGATGACGAAGGCCGTGCCCAGGGTGCGCGACAGTTCCAGCATCAGGTCGAAGATCTGTTCGGCCGTGGCGTGATCGAGGTTGCCCGTCGGTTCATCGGCCAGCACGCAGGCCGGCTGCGTGACGAGGGCGCGGGCCAGGGCCACGCGCTGGCGCTCGCCGCCCGACAATTCGCCCGGCGTGTGCGTGACGCGCTTGGCCAGGTTCACGCGGGTCAAAATCTGCTGCGCCAGCTCGGTGGCCGGGGCGCGCTTCATGCGCCGTATCATCAGCGGCATGGCGACGTTGTCGAGCGCGGAAAACTCGGGCAGCAGGTGGTGGAACTGGTAGACGAAGCCCAGCGAGGCGTTGCGCAAGTCGCCGCGCGCCTTTTCGCTGAGGGTGGCGAAATCCTTGCCCAGCAGGGTCACCTTGCCGCTGGTGGGCGTATCGAGCCCGCCCAGCAGGTGCAGCAGGGTCGACTTGCCCGAGCCGGAGGCGCCGACGATGGCGACGCGCTCGCCGCGGTGGACGTCGATGTCGATGCCGGCGAGCACCTGCACCTTGTAGCTGCCCTGCGTGAAAGTCTTGCCCAGGCCACGGCAGCTAAGGACGGCAGAATCGGCGGTGGCGCCGTTGGAGGCAGGTTTGTTCAGATCGGTCATGGTCGTAGTCAGTGGTTTATTCATAGCGCAGGGCTTCCGCAGGTTTGACGCGGGCGGCCCACCAGCTTGGGTACAGGGTCGCCAAAAAGGCGAGAATCACGGCCAGCACGCCGATCTTGGTGACGTCGGGCCAGCGCAGGTCGGACGGCACGGTACTGATGAAATAGATGTCCTTGGAGAGGAACTGCACGCCCAGCAAATGCTCGATGAAGGGCACGATCACGTCGATGTTCATGGCCACCAGCACGCCGCCGCCCACTCCCAGGATCGTGCCCAGGATGCCCACCAGCGCGCCCTGGATCATAAAGATCTTCATGATGGAACGGGGCGAGGCGCCCAGGGTGCGCAAAATCGCGATATCGGCCTGCTTGTCCGTCACCGTCATCACCAGGGTCGACACGAGGTTGAACGCGGCCACGGCGATGATCAGGGTCAGGATGATGAACATCATGCGCTTTTCCGTCTGCACGGCGGCGAACCAGTTGGCGTTCAGCTTGGACCAGTCGCGCAGCCACAGGTCGCCCGGCATGGATTTTTTCAATTCGGCGGCCACTTGCGGCGCCTGGTTCATGTCGGCCAGGCGCAGGCGCAGGCCCGACGGGCCGTCGAGGCGCAGCAAACGCTGGCCGTCTTCGATATTGATGAAGGCCAGGCCGGCGTCGAATTCATTGTGGCCCGCCTGGAAGATGCCGCTGACGGTGAAGCTGCGCATGCGCGGCAGCACGCCGGCCGGCGTGACCTGGCCCTGCGCCAGCATCAAGGTCACTTTTTCGCCGAGGTTGACGCGCAGGGCGCGCGCCAGCTCGATGCCCAGCACGATATTGAAGGTGCCCGGCTGCAGGGCCTTGAAGCTGCCCATGCGCGTCTGGCCGGCCACGTCGGACACGTTCGGCTCTTCCTCGGGCAGCACGCCGCGCACGATGGCGGGACGCAGCGCATCGTCGCGCAACAGCATGCCTTGCGTTTCCACAAACGGCGCGGCGCCCTTCACGGCGGGATTCTTGAAGGCTTGCGCCGCCTCGGCGCGCCAGTCGGGCATGCTGCCGCTGTTGTCGAACACTTCCACGTGGGCCAGCACGGACAGCATGCGGTCCGTCACTTCCTTCTGGAAGCCGTTCATCACGGACAGCACGACGATCAGCGCCGCCACGCCCAGGCCGATGCCGGCCATGGAAATGAGCGAGATGAAGGAGATAAAACTGTTGCGGCCACTGCGCTTGCCGGCCCGCGTGTAGCGCAGGCCAACCAGCCATTCGAAGGGCAGATTCTTGAAAATACTCATTGTTCAGGCGGTCTTTATCGTTTCTTGATGTGTTATTCGTAGCGCAGCGCCTCGGCCGGCTTGACGCGCGCGGCGCGCCAGCTCGGGTAGATCGTCGCCACCAGCGCCAGGCCAAAGGCGATCAGGCCGATCTGCGCCACGTCCAGCCAGTGCACGTCGGACGGCACGGCGCTGATCTGGTAGATTTCCTTGGAAATGAAGTGCAGGCCGAAGATGCCTTCGATGAAGGGCACGATGACGCCCACGTTCAGCGCCAGCACGACGCCGCCGATGACGCCCAGGGCACTCCCCAGCAAGCCCACCAGCGCGCCCTGGATCATGAAAATCTTCATGATGGAGAACGGCGAGGCGCCCAGGGTGCGCAAAATGGCGATATCGGCCTGCTTGTCGGTGACCGACATGACCAGGGTCGAGACGAGGTTGAACGCGGCCACGGCGATGATCATGCTGAGGATGATGAACATCATGTTCTTCTGGCTTTGCACCAGCGCATACCAGCTGGCACTGGCGCGCGACCAGTCGCGCATCCACAGCTGGCCCGGCATCGAGGCTTTCAGTTCGCGCGCCACCTGGGGCGCCTGGTTCATGTCGTGCAGGCGCAGGCGCAGGCCGGACGGGCCGTCGAGCTGCAGCAGCTGCTGCGCATCAGCCATATTGACGAAGGCCAGGCTGCCATCGAGTTCATTATGACCTGCCTCAAAGATGCCGGCCACCTTGAGCGCGCGCATGCGCGGCATCACGATGCCGTTGGCCGGGTCGCCGGCCCTGGGCTCGCGCTCCAGCATCAGGGTCACGTTCTGCCCCACCTGCACGCCCAGCGCCTTGGCCAGGTCGATGCCCAGCACGATGTTGTACGAGCCGGGCGTGAGATCCTTGAAACTGCCCTGCTTCATCTGGGCGGCCACGCTGGAGACGGTGGCTTCCTGCTGCGGCAGCACGCCGCGCACGACGGACGGGCGCATGGTTTCGTCATTGAGCAGCATGCCCTGGGTTTCCACGAACGGCGACACGGCTTTCACTTGCGGGTTGGCGTAGGCGGCGCGCTCCTGCGCCTGCCAGTTGGGCATGGAGCCGCTCGTGTCGAACACCTCGACGTGAGCCAGCACCGACATCAGCCGGTCGGTGACTTCCTTCTGGAAGCCGTTCATGACGGAGAGGACGACGATCAGGGCGGCCACGCCCAGACCGATGCCGGCCACGGAAATGAGGGAGATGAAGGAAATGAAGCTGTTGCGGCCACTGCGTTTCCCGGCGCGCGTATAGCGCACGCCGACCTGCCACTCAAAAGGAAATTGTTTGATGATGCTCATGCGCTCCCGCGACAACGATGATATGCGAGCGCGCAGTGTGCCACACAATGGGCATTTTATGCATGAACTCTGCGTGAAACAGGGCACCCCGCGCTATTTCCGGCCCCGCGCCGGCCCGAAAACCGGCAACAACTGCCGCGCCAGCGCATGTTGACGCCGCCCGGGCCGGACGGCGCCATCAGCCGATGCGCCGCAACAACAACTTCAACTAGTTACATGCGCAACAAAAAGTACGTCCATATACTTGTTTATCGACGGCGCCGGTTTCATGGGCAGCTCATCCGCGTTTGCCTTGCCTGGAACTGCGCCCGCCATGCCAACGCCTTTCACTACAACACGACACTACTCGATAGGATATCTATGACATTCGCGCGCTCAGGCGTCCTGGCGGCGCTCATCGCGGCCGCCTCCGCCATGCCGGCCCTTGCACACGCTGCCGACGGCACCATCACCTTCACGGGCCAGGTCACGGCCCAGACCTGCACCATCAACGGCGGCGCCGGCAAGGACTTCACCGTCGCACTGCCCCCGGTCTCGGCCTCCTCACTCTCGATTGACGGCGCGACGGCGGGCCGCACGCCGTTCAAGATCGTGCTGACGGCCTGCACGTCGGCCACGGGCAATGTGTCAGCCTATTTCGAAGCGGGCACGACCATCGATACGGCGACGGGCCGGCTGAAAAATGCGGCGGGTACGGCGACCAAGGTACAAATCGGCCTGCTCAACTCCGACCTCACCAACACCGCGATCGTACTGGGCGCGGCACAGGCGGCGCAGAACTCGCAGAGCGTGGCGATCGCCAGCAACACGGCCACCCTCAATTACTTCGCCCAGTACGTGGCGAGCGGCGGCGCGGCCGGTGTCGGCACGGTCAGTACCTCCGTCATGTACACGATGTCCTACCAGTAACTACCAGTAACCATCAGGAATTGACGCGGTGTCAAGCGGTGCCCCGAAAATGCGCCGGTTGGCGAAGAGACAGAACGAAATACGCATTCAACATGTAATCAAAATTACAAGATACACGATAGCAAAATGACAGTGCGCAACAAATTATCCAGAACGATCGCGGTTTTCGCCTTGCCATGCATGATGGCGGGCGCGCATGCGTCTGTCGTGATCGGCGCGACGCGCGTGATCTATCGCGCCAGCGACCGCGAAGTCACCGTCAAGCTGGCCAATGAAGGCAATGCGCCGGCCCTGGTGCAGGCGTGGCTCGATACGGGCAATCCGAACGCCCTGCCGGACGAATCGAAAGTGCCGTTCACCCTGCTGCCGCCGCTGTTCCGCCTCGATCCGAAGAAAGGCCAAAGCCTGCGCCTGATCTACACGCAGGAACCGTTGCCGCAAGACAAGGAATCCTTGTTCTGGCTCAATGTGCTCGAAGTGCCGCCGCGCGCCGGCGCCGCCGCCAACGGGGACAGTCCGAATTTCCTGCAACTGGCGTTCCGCACGCGCATCAAGCTGTTCTTCCGTCCCACGGGACTGCCGGGCAAGGCGGACGATGCCGCCGCCCTCGTGCGCTGGCGCTTCAAGCGCCTGGAAAATGGCCGCTACGTGCTGGAGGGCAATAATCCCACGCCGTACCACGTGACGTTCAGCAAGCTCACCGCTGCCGACGGCGTGGCGAGCTGGAGCAACGATACGGGCGCCATGCTGGCCCCCGGCGCCAGCGCGGACTTCGACCTCGGCAACGCCGCGCCGCGCGCCGCCGTGCCCACGCAGGTCGACTACACTTATATCAACGATTATGGCGCCGGCGTGAGCGGCAAGGCCCTGCGCAAGGGCACGAACGAGTAAGCCATGCGTACCCGGGAACAGTCTGCGCCCCCGCGTGCCGGAACGCGGCTTGCGCTCAGGCGCGGCCACGCCGTGCTGCTGGGCGCGCTCGCCGCATGGGGCGCCCCGCCCGCCCGCGCCGCGCCGCCCGCGGTGGCCGCGGTGGCCGATGTTGCCGAGGTGCAATTCAACAGCGATTTCCTGATGAAGCCGCAGGGCCAGAGCGTCGACGTGGCGCGTTTCGCGCGCGGCAATCCGGTGCCGCCCGGCGCCTACACGGTCGACCTGTACGTCAACGGCCGTTGGGTGGGCCATGATGCGCTGCGTTTCGTCACGCATGCGGGCGCCGCCAGCGCCACGCCGTGCCTGGACAGGACCGCGACCGCGCGCCTGGGTCTCGACCTGGAGAAGCTGTCCGCCCCGGCGCGTGCCGCACTGGCGGCGCCCCGGGCGGACTCTTGCGCGAATCTCGCCGACCTGGTCGACAGCGCGACGCAAGCGTTCGACCTGTCCGAGCTGCGGCTCGACCTGGGCATTCCGCAAGCCTCGCTGCTGCGCCAGCCGCAAGGCTACGTGAGCCAGGAATTCTGGGACGAAGGCGTCGCGTCGGCCACCCTCGGCTACAGCCTGAATACCTTTCACGTGGCCGGCGCCGGCGCGGCGGGCACGCAGACCTACCTGGGCCTGAACGGCGGCGTCAATCTCGGCAGCTGGCACCTGCGGCAAAATACCGCGCTGACGTGGCAGGCGGGCGGGCAGCGCAGCCGTCAGAACATCGCCACCTACCTGCAGCACGAGCTGCCCGCCCTGCGCAGCCAGCTGACGCTCGGCGATGCCTTCACCGACGGCGCCGTGTTCGACAGCATCGGCATACGCGGCGTGGCCCTCGCCAGCGACGACCGCATGCTGCCAGGCTCGCTGCGCGGCTATGCGCCGCTGATACGCGGCGTGGCCTTGAGCAATGCCCGCGTCAGCGTGACGCAGAACGGCAACAAGCTGTACGAGGCCACCGTGGCGCCCGGCCCCTTTGAAATCAACGACTTGTACGCCACCGGCTACGGCGGCGACCTGCTCGTCACGGTAACGGAAGCCGACGGCAGCGTGCACGGTTTTCCCGTGCCGTATGCGTCGGTGGCGCAATTGTTGCGCCCAGGAACCACGCGCTTCCACGTCGCCGCCGGCCAGTTGCGCGACGCGCAGTCGAACGGACGCCCCCATCTGCTGCAGGGCACGGTGCAGCACGGCTTCAGCAATTTTCTCACCGCGTATGCGGGCATGATCGTTGCCGATGGCTACCTGGCCGGCTTGCTGGGCACGGCGTTCAACACGCCCGCAGGCGCCGTCGCCGTCGACGTGACGGGCGCGCGCGCGCGGATTCGCGGCCTGGACGGCACCACGGGCCAGAGCGTGCGGCTCGGCTACAGCAAACTGCTGCCCGCCACCGGCACCAACTTCGCGCTGGCCGCCTACCGCTACTCGTCGAGCGGCTTCTGGGCCTTGCGCGACGCCATGCTGGCGCGCAGCGAAGCGGCCGCGGGACGCGACCCGGGCGCCGTCGGCCGCCGGCGCAACCAGCTGCAACTGACCATGAACCAGAGCCTGGCGGACGGCTGGGGCAATGCCTATGTGCTGGCATCGACGCAGGATTACTGGAACCGGGGCGGCGCCACCGTGCAATTCCAGCTGGGCTACAACAATACGCGGCGCGCGCTCGGCACCAGTGTCAGCTACAACGTGTCGCTGTCGCGCCAGCGCAACGACCTGACGGGACAAATGCAGAGCCAGGCCTTCGCCAGCGTGTCGCTGCCGCTCGGCACGGACGAGCATGCGCCGGCCTTGTCGACGTTTCTCACGCACAACAACACGAACGGCTCGTCCGCGCAGGCGATGCTGAACGGCTCGGCCGGCGCGGACAACGCCTACACGTACGGCGTCATGGCGAATCGGGCGCCGGGTTCCAGCACGGCCGGCGCGAATGGCCAGTATCGCAGCCCGTACGCGACCTTCTCCGCCAGCGCCAGCGGCGGCGCGGCGTATTCGCAGCTGTCGGCGGGGGTGACGGGCGCCATCGTCGCGCACCCGGGCGGCGTGACCCTGGCCAACAACCTGGGCGACACGATAGCCGTGGTCGAGGCGAAAGGCGCGACTGGCGCCCGCGTCAGCAATGCGGCCGGCGTGCGCATCGACGGCTTCGGCTATGCGGTGATTCCATACTTGTCGCCGTACAGCCTGAACACGGTCGACATCGATCCGAACGGAATGCCGCTCGACGTCGAATTCAAGTCCACCAGCCAGCAGGTGGCGCCGCGCGCGAATGCGGTGGTGATGCTGCGCTTCGACACGCTGACGGGCCGGGCGGCGGTGATCGCGGCCCGCTTGCCGGATGGCGCGGCGCTGCCCTTCGGCGCGGCGGTGTATGACGCGCAGGGGCAAGGCGTGGGCGCAATCGGCCAGAACAGCCGCATCTTCGTGCGCGGCGTGGCCGACGAGGGCATGCTCACGGCGCAATGGGGCGACGCCGCCGACGAGCAATGCGCGTTCGCGTATCGCCTGCCGCCCAAGGGCGAAGACAGGGGCGCGTATGCGCATACCGACGCCGTGTGCGCTGCAAAGGGCGTCATGGCAAGCCCGGCAATGGCGCGGCGGTCCAAGGGAGGAACAATACAATGAGCAGCCTGCTTTCATGTCACTTTAGCAAGAAATTATCCGGTGTGCCGCTCGTGTGGGCCGCCAGCTGTGCCGGCCTGATCTTGAGTGCGCCGGCGCAGGCGAAGAATTGCACGATCACCCCCGCTGCCACGACGATCACCTTCGGCACGGTGACGGTGCCGCGCAATGCGCCGGTGGGCACGCAGATCGGTGCGACGCAGACTTCGTCGGGAACGTGGACGTGCCCGGCGAATCCTTCTACAAACCCCGACTTCCCCAACATACACGGCTACAACGTGGGCATTACCCCGTCGCGGGCCGCCATCAGCTTGCCCGCCACGTGGGTATGGGATACCGGCATCGCGGGGATCGGCATCGAAGTGATGGACACGACCTACCTTGGTCCCGACAACTATAACGGCCTTATCTCCAGGCTGGGCTACACGGGCGGAATTAACTATTATGTGCCCTTCGTCGAGCCCGCCCTCACGTATACCAGCACCTTGGCGAGCGGCTCCTTCGGGTTCAGGTATCGGCTGGTCACCACCGCCGCGCCGGTGACCGTGGGCGGCCCGATTCCCACGATTGAGCTGGCTTCCCTGGGCAGCAACGACCGCACCGGCGGTGGTTCAACGACCATGACGACCGACGTCAAGATTTATCTGGGCAGCACGACGATCGTCGCGAACGGCGCCACGTGCACGGTGAGCGCGCCAGCGAGCGTGGTCTTGCCGACCGTCAAGGCAAGCGCATTGAACCCGGCCGGCACGGCGGCGGGCGACACCGCCTTCAGCATCGATCTCTCGTCCTGCCCGGCCGGCGTGAACGTCTATATCACCTTGACGGACATGAATGGTGCCGACACCACCACCAGCAACCTGAACCTCACGGCCGATTCCAGCGCGCAAGGCGTGAAGCTGCGCGTGTCGAACAGCGGCGGCCCCGTGAAATATGGACCGGCCTTGCCGGACGCGGGCAATACGAACCAGTGGCTGGTCGGCGCGTCGGCCAGCACCATGGCCATCCCGTTGAAAGTGCAATACATCTCGACGGGGCCGGTGACGGCCGGCACGGTAAAGGGGCAAATGCAGTTCACGATGAGCTATCAGTGAGCCATCTGACCACAGCTGCGCGCGGATCGTTTTATTGCATTAAGAGAAAGTGTAGTGCGCCGGCAAAGGATGCCGCCCGCGGCAAAAAACCATGCGCCCTTCTCGCGCGGCGCCACAATCGCCTACAATCTCGGGATGAATCAACTTACCCTCGTCCTGCCCTTCGCCTTGCCCAATGCCGAACTGGCTGCCGACCTGCTCAAGGTCTTGCAGGCGCCCGCGCTGGCGGCCCTGCTGTCGCGCACGTCCACTTGCCATTTAGAAACTTTTGACAACGCCAGCCGCCTGCTGCCGCACGAAGCGTGGCTGGCGCACGCCTTGACCCTGTCGCCCGCGCCCAACGGCGAGGCGGCGCGGGCGGCCTTTGCCGCAGAGGCCATGCGCGGCTACGGCCTCGTGCCGGAGCCGGGCGGGCGCTATTTCCTGCTGCATCCGGCCCACCTGGCCATTGCCCGCAGCCATATCAGCCTCGATGAGTTGCGCCAGCTCAAGCTGGGCGAAGCGGAAAGCCGCGCCCTGTTCGACATCGCGGCCCCGTATTTCGACGAGATCGGCCAGCCGCTGGCATATGGCGACGCGGGCACCTGGTTCATGCGCGCCGATGGCTGGACCGACTTGCAGTGCGCCACGCCGGACGCCGCCACCACGCAAGACCTGTCCGTGTGGATGCCGGAAGGCGAGCACGCGCGCGCCGCGCGCCGTTTGCAAAATGAAGTGCAGATGCTGTGGCATGAACATCCGGTCAATGCGGCGCGCGAGGAACGGGGCTTGAAAGCCGTCAATGCGTTCTGGATCTGGGGCGCCAGCGTCGCCACGGCGCAAGCTCCCCGCTGCGCCGCCAGCCTGCATACCCGGGACGCGCCCGGCTGGCTGGCTGCGCTGGCGGAACCGGCGCAGCGCGATGCCAGTCTAAACAGTGTGCTGGCAAGCCAGCGCGACGCCATCGTCGTGCCGGGCGGCCTGATCGAAGCGGCGCAGGCCCAGGAATGGGGCATGTGGCTGCAGCAATTGCAAGCGCTGGAAGCGGACTGGTTCGCACCCCTGCTGGCGGCCCTCAAAGACGGCCGCCTGGGACAGCTGCGCCTGGTGCTGAGCCACCGCGACGCCCGGCTCGACGTCACCACCAGCAAGCATGCGCAGCGCAAATTCTGGCGCGCGATCACCCTGAACAAGTTGAAAGCATCATGACCCGTACCCGCATCGCCACCCGCCCCTGCCCTTACCGCGAATCCGAATTGCTGCGCCAGGGCGGCATCCATCCCGTGCTGGCCCGGCTGTACGCGTCGCGCGGCCTGTCCGACGCGAAAGAACTGTCGAGCGAACTGGCAGCCCTGATGCCGCCGTCCGGCTTGCTGCACATCGGCGCGGCCGGCGTCTTCCTGGCCGACGCCATTGCCGCCAAGAAACGCATGGTCATCGTGGCCGACTACGATTGTGACGGCGCCACCGCCTGCGCCGTGGCCATCCGCGGCTTGCGCGCCATGGGCGCCGACGTCGATTTCATCGTGCCCAACCGTTTCGAGTACGGCTACGGCCTGACGCCGGAAATCGTCGAGCTCACTGCCCGCGAAAAATCGCCCGACATCATCATCACCGTCGACAACGGCATCGCCAGCATCGATGGCGTGGCCGAGGCCAACCGGCGCGGCATTCAAGTCGTCGTCACCGACCACCATTTGCCGGCCGACACCCTGCCCGACGCGGCCGTCATCGTCAACCCGAACCAGCCCGCCTGCGGTTTTCCGTCGAAACACCTGGCGGGCGTGGGCGTCGTGTTCTACGTCTTGCTGGCCCTGCGGGCCGAAATGCGCCAAAGAGGCATTTACGACAAAAAAACTCAGCCGCCCTTGCAAAACCTGCTCGACCTGGTGGCGCTGGGCACGGTGGCCGACGTGGTGCGCCTCGATACCAACAACCGCATCCTCGTCGCGCAAGGCCTCAAGCGCATGCGCAAGGGCAATATGCACGCGGGCGTGGCGGCGCTCTTTCGCGTGGCGGGCCGCGAAGCGCGCAGCGCCACGCCGTTCGACCTGGGCTTTGCCCTGGGCCCGCGCCTGAATGCGGCCGGCCGCCTGCAAGACATGTCGCTGGGCATCGAATGCCTGATCACTGACGATGAAGGCCGCGCCTGGGCGCTGGCCCAGCAACTGAACGACATCAACCTGAAGCGGCGCGAAATCGAGGCGGAAATGCAGGATACGGCCCTGCTGCACCTGGACACTTTTGAGCCGGCCAACAGCAGCACCATCAGCGTGTTTGACGAATCCTGGCACCAGGGCGTGATCGGCATCGTCGCTTCGCGCCTGAAGGAAAAATTCTACCGCCCGACGATTACCTTCGCACCGGGCGCCGATGGCTGGATCAAGGGTTCCGGACGCTCGATTCCCGGTTTTCACTTGCGCGACGCGCTCGACCTCGTGTCGAAACGGGCGCCGAGCCTGATCGACAAGTTCGGCGGCCACGCCATGGCGGCGGGCCTGACCATCCGCGCCGACGCCTTCGACGCGTTTTCGCAAGCGTTCGAAGCCGTGGGCCAGGCCTGGCTCAGCCAGCAACAGCTGGAACGTGTCGTGGAAACGGATGGCCCGCTGGAAGACGCCTACTACACGACGGCCTTTATCGAGCTGATGGATGGCCAGGTGTGGGGCCAGGGCTTCGCCCCGCCCGTCTTCTGCGACGAATTCCGCGTCGTCAGCCAGCGCATCTTAAAAGAACGCCATTTGAAACTGTTGCTGGAAAAGAACGGCGTGCGCTTCGATGCCATCTGGTTCGGGCATACGGACGCCCTGGGCGAACGGACAAGGGTCGCCTTCCGGCTCGATGCGAATGAATACAATGGCACGACCAAGGTGCAACTCATGGTGGAGCACGCCGAGCCTGCGTAGTGACACCTGACAGTACCTACTGCGCGTTGGTATAGGCCGCCTGCGATGCTCACCGTACTAGAAGTACGGTTGCGCTTCTCGACCGCCTCTCCCTTCCGCTCGCTACGGTTCTGTCAGGCGTTGCGAATTTTGTGGTCTTATTGCTATGTCTCATGTTTACGTGAAACAATGTCGCACCAAACCACAGCGACGGCTGGAACAGCGATTCACACCACCTGAAAGTTATCCAGCACCATGTTGACCGGCCTGAACCACCTCACCCTGTCCGTGCGCGACCTGGCGCGCAGCGTCGCCTTTTACCGCGACCTGCTGGGCCTGCGCCTGCATGCGCACTGGGACAGGGGCGCGTACCTGTCGGCCGGGGATTTGTGGCTGTGCCTGTCGCTGGATGGGCAGGGCACGGCCGCGCTGGCCAGCCCCGCCTATACGCACTATGCGTTTGCCATTTCACAAGAAAACTTCGCCGCCTTTGCCGCCCGCCTGCGCACGGCTGGCGTGGCGGAATGGCAGCAAAACAACAGCGCCGGCGATTCCCTGTATTTTCTCGACCCGGACGGCCACCAGCTGGAAGCCCATGCGGGCAGCCTGGCGCAGCGGCTGGCGGCGTGCCGCGCCGCGCCGTATCAGGGCATGGCGTTCGACGATTGACGTAAAATCGGTATATTTGGTAAATTGATTAAAATATCAGGCGACACAAGCACCGTTGCCGTGAAAAAACACTGTCACCCATCGATAAGCCTCTGATAACCTTGCTTTTAAGTCTTAATAAAGCTGACAAGATTCCATCTGACAATAGGCAAATTCGCCACATTTTATTGCAAAAATAAAAATATTGATTGAAAATAGTTAACACTTATTTGTCGTATTCGCTAGAATCGATAACGCATCAGCTAATCCTGAAGATGCATGATCAGTTCTGAGGGCAAACCCGTCGAAAGGCGGGGACGCAAAGCCACCGGCCTACCGCGCGCAAGCGCCACGGCAGCGGGGCTGCCAATGCCCAGGACCGGGACCGCCAGAGCGCGGCGCCAGGCCTGGATGCATTGTCGAGATGTGGCCCTCGCCCAACTCGGAGAGTTTCGCCATGAAAAAAATCATCCCCCAGCATTCCCGTCACGGGCGCCTGCTGCTGGGCGCGACTGCCGCGCTCGTGCTGGGCGCCTGCGGTCCCGGCCAGGAGACCTCGGCGCCGCCTGCCGCCATCGCCACGGCGGCGACCCATTTCAATGTCGAGGTACCCGTCATTCCCGCCGCCGTCGGCGCGCTGGTGGTGCAACCGATGTTCCATGCGGCCCCCGCCCTGCTCGATGCACCTGACGGGCGCGACAGCGCCAACAGCAGCGGCTCGGCCCACTGGCGCCCGCACTTGCAGAACGTGCCCGGCGCCATGACGGACATGAGCACGCGCCGCCTGACGGCGCAAAAAATCGCCGTCGCGGAACAGACGGCACAGGATATCGCGCCGCTGGCCAGCGACGGGTCGGGCCCGGCCGCCCCCATGGCCGGCAGCAGCGTCGTGGCCACCTATTCTCCCGCGCAAATCCGCGCCGCCTACGACCTGCCCGCCCTGCCGGCGGCAGGCACGGCGCTGACGCCGGCCCAGGCGGCCCAGCTGGGCGCGGGGCAGACGATCTACATCGTCGACGCCATGCACAACCCGAACGCGGCCGCCGAACTGGCCATCTTCAACCAGAAATTCGGCTTGCCCGGCTGCACCACCAAGGCCATCGCCACGAATGCCACCCTGCCCCTGCCGCCCGCCCCGGCCAGCGGCTGTGAATTTTCTGTTGTCTACAACACGCCATCGAGCACCATGACGGCCACCGCGCCCGCCTATAACTCGGGCTGGGCCATGGAAATCGCGCTCGATGTGCAATGGGCGCATGCCACGGCGCCGCTGGCGCGCATCGTGCTGATCGAGGCGCCCGACGCGTCCGTCAACAGCCTGCTGGGCGCCGTGCGCCTGGCCAACCTGATGGGCCCTGGCGTCGTCTCGATGAGCTTTGGCGCCGCCGAAGGCAGCTGGACGGCTTCCGTCGACAGCGCCTTCACGGGCAAGAACATGAGCTACCTGGCCGCCACGGGCGATTCGGGCAGCGGCGTATCCTGGCCTTCCGTCTCGTCCAACGTGCTGGCCGTGGGCGGCACCACGCTCAGCTACAGCGGCAGCGGCGTGCGCAGCGAAGCGGCCTGGTCCGGCACGGGCGGCGGCATCAGCGCCTACACGGCCCTGCCCACCTACCAGACGGCCAGCGTGCCCGGCCTGACCAATCTGCTGCGGCGCAATGTGGCCGACGTGGCCTTCAATGCCGACCCCGCCACGGGCCAGTACACGGCCGTGATGGCGCCCGGCAGCAGCACCGCCAGCTGGCTCAGCATCGGCGGCACCAGCCTGTCCACGCCGCAATGGGCCGGCCTGATCGCCATCGCCAACGCCAGCCGCGCGCTGCAGGCGAAAACGGCGCTCGGATTGCCGCACAACATGCTGTACGGCCAGATCGCCACCGTGCCCGGCACCTTTGCCAGCAGCTTTGCCGACATCACGCGGGGCAGCAACGGCACCTGCAGCGTGTGCACGGCCAGGATCGGCTATGACCCGCTGGGCGGCCTGGGCACGCCGAACGTAAAAAGCCTGCTGGCCAGCCTGTCGGGCACGCAGATCGCCCCCGCCGCCCCCGTCGTGGCGCCGGCCGGCATCAGCGGCACGGCCGGCAAGCCGCTGTCGTTCACCGTCTCGGCCACCGCGTCCAACCCACTCAGCTACGCCATGCTGGGCGCGCCGGCCGGCATGAGCATCGCCTCAACGGGCGTGGTCAGCTGGACAGCCCCCGCGGCAGGCACGTATGCCGTGACCATGGTGGCCAGGGATAGCGTCAGCGGCCTGACCGGCCAGGGCGTGTACAGCATCGTCATCGCCCCCGTCGCGCCGCCCGTCGTCGCCGCTGGCGCCATCACGGGCAAGGTGGGCACGGCGCTGGCATTCAATGTCAGCGTCACGGCCGCCAATCCCGTCAGCTACGCGCTCGCCGGCGCGCCGGCCGGCATGTCCATCAGCAGCGCCGGCCTCGTGAGCTGGGCCGCCCCCGTGGCGGGCACCTATGCCGTCACCGTGACGGCCAAGGATACCAAGACGGGCCTGAGCGGCAAAGGTCTCTACACGGTGGCCATCGCCGCCCCGCTGCCGCCCGTGGTGACGGTCGCCAGCGTCAGCGGCAAGCCCGGTGTGGCCCTGTCGTTTACGGCCACGACGGTGGCGCCCAACGCCGTCACGTACAGCCTGTCGGGCGCGCCATCCGGCATGGCCATCAGCGCCGCCGGCGTCGTCAGCTGGGCCAAGCCCGTGCTGGGCAGCTACAGCGTGACCGTCACCGCCAAAGATACGAAAACGGGCTTGACGGGCAAGGCCGTGGCCACGGTAAAAATCGCCGCCGCCGGTCCCACGATCAGCGCCGCCCCCATGACGGGCGTAGCGGGCAAGGCCATGAGCGGCAGCATCGTGCTGACGGCGCCTGGTGCAACCTGGCTGCGGATCTCGATCGACGGCGCGCCGCTGGGCATGCAGTTTTCCATGAGCGGCCTGACCATCACCGCCAACTGGCCGCAACCGGTGGCCGGCAGCTATACGCTGAAGGTGGTGGCGCTGGACAGTAACGGCTTGACGGCGCAGCTGACCGTGCCGGTAAGCGTCACGGCAAAATAGACTGCCGCAACGCGGCCTGCCAACGGGGCGCAGCGGGACACACGTCCCCTGCGCCCCGTTTTTCATGCGCGCGGCCCTTGCAGCGAATCCGGAAAAGGAGTATATATAGTCCATAAACAGAGTTTTATTGAAGGACATCCCATGAATCTCGCCTACGCCTACCCCAAGAGCCGCTTCGAGCCGGCCATCCTCGTGGACCTGAACGCCAAGGCCGAGCGCGAGCGCTTGTCGCAAGCGGCCCTGAAAGGCTTCTTCAAGCTGGCCGCCGCCTGGAAGTTGCGCGACGACGATGCGCGCGAACTGCTGGGCGGCCTGTCCAGCAGCGCCTGGTACGAGTGGAAAAAGCACCCGGACCGCGTGCTGGAAGTGGACCGCATCACGCGCATTTCGTATTTGCTGGGCATTTATAAAGCCTTGCACATCCTGTATGGCGACAAGCTGGCCGACGAATGGGTCAGCCTGCCCAACAAGAACCCCGTGTTTGGCGGCCGCACGCCGTTGTCGCAGATGCTGGCAGGCGGCCTGCTGGCCATGCAGACGGTGCGCAAGCTGCTCGATGCGCGCCGCGGAGGGCTGTAATCGTGCCTGCCGCCCCGCATGCCCCCCTGCCGCCGCTGGCCGCCCTGCGCCAGATCGACACCTGCCGCCTGATTCCCTCGCGCTTCGCCGACATGGAAGATTCCGTGCTGGCGCCGCTGGCCGAGGACGACGGCCACCTGCGCGAGCTGTTCGAACTCGATAACGCGACGAATGCGCGCCTGGTGGCCGAGTACGGCGGCGCGCCAGGAATTGGCGTGGACGAGCTGGTTTTTGGCGTGCCGAACTTTCGCATCATCAATGCCGCCTACACGTATGCCCGCCCGGAAGGGGCGCGTTTTAACGATAGCGAGCGGGGCGCCTGGTATTGCGCCTTCGACATGACAACGGCGCTGGCCGAGATCATTTTCCACAAGACCGTGGAATACCAGGAAATCGACTATTTCGACGACAGCGTCAGCTACCAGTCGCTGCTGGCCGATTTTTCCGCCAGCTTTCACGACTTGCGCGGCCAGCAGCGCTACCAGGCTTGCCTGGACCCGGCCAGCTACATCGCCTCGCAAGACCTTGCCGCCATCCTGCTCGACGCGGGTTCCATGGGCGTGATCTTCCCCAGCGTGCGGCACGCCGGCGGCACCAACCTGGCCTGCTTCCGCCCCGCCCTGGTGGGCAATGTTCGCAAAGGCGCCGCCTATCGGTTAACATGGCGGGGTACGCCGGCGCCGCGCGTGGAAATCCTCCCAGGATAGCTGCGCGGCACGGCACCCGACTCACCGCAACCTGATCTCACATGCAAACCAATCCTGAAAAAGACACCGAACTGCGCCTCAAAGTGAACAGCGAAACGGCCCGCCTGGCCTGGAGCGAGCTGGAAAAGCACTTCGCCCAAGGCAACGTCGTCTGGGTCGCCAATGAACTGGACCTGGTCGAAGTGGCCGTGCGCATCTCGCACGACGACAAGGCCACCATCACGCAATGGATGGCCGACGGCAAGGTCGCCAAGGTCTCCGACCAGCAGGCGCTGGACTGGCAGGCGGCCGATGCGGCCCTGTGGGCCGTCGTCGTCAGCCCGTTCATCCTGGTGCAGCAGGAAAAGCCGACCAGGCACTGATACCTAAAGGCTGCGCTCGACCATCAGGCGCAGCGACGCGCTGCCATCGATGCGCGTCACGCTGTCGCTGCGGCCCTCCTCATCCACATACGATTGCCCTTGCAGCTGCTGCTGGCGCAGCAGGTTGGCCGCCGACAGGCGCACGCGTGTCTTCGCGTCCGGCTGCCACAGCGCATACGCGTCCAGGGTGCGCCGCACGCCCGCATCGCTGCTGGCATGCGCATCGAGCCGCGCCAGGCCGCCCGTCTGCACGTGCAGATTGCCGCCCATGCTCATCCCAGGCGAGAGCCGGTAATCGAGTCCCAGGTTCAGCGTGGCCGGCACCTGGCTGGCCAGGCGGTTGCCGGGACCCGGCACGGCGGCGACCTTGGACCAGTTGCGCCCCGCGTTGGCGCGCACGTCGAGGTCGGGCGCCTGCGCCCACCAGATCCGCAAGGGGAACTTCACATCCATCTCGATGCCGCGCACCGTGGCCGTGCCGTTGTTGAACGGGCTGGCCGTCCAGATGCCATCGCGCTGGAACAAGCGCTGCACGGTGACGTCGCTGATGCGCCGCGCATATCCCGACAGGCTGGCCACGCCGCTCTTGCCGAAATAGCTTTCCCAGGCCGCGTCCAGCCCCCACGCCAGTTCCGGGCGCAGGTCGGGATTGCCCTGGAAATCGGGATTGTTGGCGCTGTTGCCATTGTTGATGGTGTAACGGCGCGGCACCAGGTTGCGCGTGGCGGGCGCCTTGTAGGTGCGCGCCAGCGCCAGCCGCAGCTGGTCGCGTTCCTGCTCCGGCAGCTTCCACAGCAGCTGCGCCACGGGGCTCCAGACCTTGGCCTGCGTGCGCACCTCGCTCAGGGTGCGGCCCTCGGTCGCCGTCTGCAAGCCCTCCCAGCGCACGCCCGCATACATTTGCAGGCGCGGCGTCACGTCCCACTCATCCTGCGCATACAGGGCCAGGCGCCGCACGTCGGCCGTGTAGTCTTCATCGAGCGCGTACGGCGCGCCGCCGGCAAGATAGGTGTCGCGCTGGCGGCGCGACTCGCTGCGGCGTATCAGGCTGCCGTCCCAGCCCAGGCTCAGGGCGTGCCCGCCGCCCAGCCGGCCCAGGTATTTGCCGCTGCTGTTGACGCTGTCGTCGACGGCGTCGGAGACCACGCCGCGCAGCAGCAGGGGCGCGCCATCGGCCGCCGCGCCATGAAACGCGTAATCCGTGTCGCGCCGGTTGTGGTTGACGCCCAGTCTGGCCGTCAGCTTGCCCGCCGCCCCCAGCGCGTGCGACCAGCTCACGTCGCTGCGCGCGGAAAACACGCTCGCTTGCGAGGTGGCGCCATTGCGCGGATACGCCGTGGGCATGCCCAGCAAGACCGTTTCGCTGGCCACGCCGTCAAATCCCGTGCGGTACCAGTCCAGCAGGCTTTGCCAGGTGACGGTGTCGCCCTTGTCCAGGGTCCAGTGCAGGCGCGGCGTCAGGCTGGCCTTGTTGACGGACGAGGCATTGCGCGTGCGCGTGTCGCGCAGCGCCAGCGGCGTGCCGGCCGGCCCGGACGTCGTTTCAGTCGTGCCGCCCGCCACGTCATCGGCCGTGCGCTCGACCGCCCCCGTCAGCGAGTAGGCGAAACCGGGCAGCTTGTCCGCCACGCGCAGCGATGCGGCAGGCTGCCAGCGGCCATCCTGCCTGCCCGCACCCAATTTCCATTCGCGCTCGGCGCCGCTGGCGCCCTTGCGCAAGACCACGTTGATGCTGCCGGCGACGGCCTGCATGCTGTATTCGGCCGTCGCGCTGCGTAAAATCTCGATGCGCTCGATCATCTCGGGCGCGATCGATTCGATGGAAAAACCCGGTGGCGCCGGTTCGCCGTTGATCAGCATCTGCGTGTAGCCGGCGCCCAGGCCCCGCATGCGCACCTCGCTGCCGACGACGGACACGCCGGGCTGGCGCTTCAGGGCCGCCGCCAGGCTGCTGTCGCCATATTGGGCAAGATCGTCGCGGCTGACGATGATTTTCGCGGCCGTGTCGTCGCGCCGCTGCTGCAGGCCGCTGGCGGCGGTAATTTCAACTTTCTGCAGCGGCGCCTCGTCGGCGCAGGCAGCGGCCGGCAAGAGCAGAAAAAGGAGAGGGAAAGTCGGGCTGGCGCTGCGCATGATGCCTTTTCTACACTGCGGGTACGGGAGCGCGCAGTGTAGAGGATTTGACAATGCGCAGCAAGCGCATTGTCAAGCCAGCTTCAGTGCCCGCCGCCCAGATACGCCGCGATCACCTTCGGGTCCGTTTTCAGGCTCTCGGCCGGGCCATGCACGGAGATGCTGCCGTTTTCCAGCACGTAGCCGTAATCGGCCACGTTCAGGGCGGCGGCGGCGAATTGTTCGACCAGCAGCATGGTCACGCCCTCGGCCTTCAAGCGCGTGATGATGCGGAAGACTTCTTCCACCAATATCGGCGCCAGGCCCATCGACGGCTCGTCCAGCAGGATCACTTCCGGGTTCAGCATCACGGCGCGGGCCATGGCCAGCATCTGCTGCTCGCCGCCCGACAAGGTGCCGGCCAGCTGGTCGCGCCGCTCCTTCAGGCGGGGAAACAGCTCCAGGGCCTTGTCCAGATCTCCCTTGATGTCGCCTTTCGGGCGCGCCCGCGTAAAACGGGGAAAGGCGCCCAGCAGCAGGTTGTCCGTCACCGACATCGAGGCGAACACCCTCCTGCCTTCCGGCGAATGGGCCAGGCCGGCGCGCGCGATGCGGTGCGAGTCGAGCCCCGTGACATCCTTGCCGCCCAGGGTGACAGTGCCGGATTTCGGTTTGAGCATGCCGGAAATGGCGCGCATGGTGGTGGTCTTGCCGGCGCCGTTCGAGCCGATCAGGGTCACCAGCTTGCCCTTCGGGACTTCCAGCGAAATGCCGTGCAGGACTTCGACTTTGCCGTAGGCGGCGTGCAGATTATGAATGGTCAGCATGGTCTTCCTCTCAGTGCGCCGCAGGGCTCAGGGTGTCGGCGCTGCCGCCCAGGTAGGCTTCGATCACTTTCGGATCGCTCTGGACAAGCGCGGGCGCGCCCTCGGCGATCTTCTGGCCGAAGTCCAGCACCGTCACCACGTCCGACAGGGCCATCACCACGTCCATGTGATGCTCGATCAGGATGATGGTGATGCCGTGTTCGCGGATCTTGCGGATGATGGCCATCAGTTCTTTGATGTCGGGCGCCGTCAGGCCCGCCGCCGGTTCGTCGAGCAGCAGCAAACGGGGGTTGAGGCCCAGCGCGCGGCCGATTTCCAGCAGCCGCTGCTTGCCGTATGGCAGATTGCGCGCCTCTTCGTTGGCCAGGTCCGCCAGGCCGACGAATTCCAGGATGCTGGCGGCCCGCTCGCGCGCGGCCTTCTCTTCGCGCTTGTAGCGGGGCGTATGCAGCATCACGTCCAGCACGTTCGACTTGAACGTATTGTGCAAGCCCACCAGCACGTTCTCGGTGGCCGTCATCTCGCCGAACAGCTGCACGTTCTGGAAGGTGCGCGCCACGCCGCCCAGGGCGATTTCGGACGGCGTGCGGCCGGAAATGACGGCGCCCGCGAATTCCACCTTGCCCGCCGTCGGCTTGTAGATCCCCGTGAGCACGTTCATCATCGTGCTCTTGCCCGAGCCGTTCGGCCCGATCAAGCCGTGCACGGAGCCCTGCGTGACGTTCAGGTCCACCTGGTTCAGCGCTTTCAGGCCGCCGAACTGCATCAGGGCCTGCTCCACGCGCAGCAGGGTGGCGCCCTGCTGCCCGCCTTGCGCATGATCAAACGGCGCCACGCCGTGCGAAGCGACGGCTTGCACATGGCGCCGGCCCTTGCCGATAAAGCTCATCAAAAAGCCCACGATGCCGTCCTGCAGGTAGTACACGACGAATAAGGTCATCAGGCCGAAGATGGTCAGACGCCAGTCGACCATGTTGTCCAGTTTGTAAGAATACGCGGCCAGGCCGATGGTGGCCACCAGGGGCACGAGCACGCCGCGCACGGTCGAGCGCTTTTTCGCCAGCATGAAGGCCGAACCGATCACGCCCAGCACGGCGGCGGAGACGGCGATCTTGCGGAACAATTCGATGTCCGACAAGAGGCTGGGCAGCATGACGACGATCAGGGCGCCGATCAGCGCGCCCGAGCGCGTCTTGCGTCCGCCCATGATGACGGCCAGCAGGAACAGGATCGTCAGCTCGAAGTTATAGGTATTCGGCGAAATATACTCTTCCGAATACGCATACAGGCTGCCGGCCAGGCCCGCGAAGCCGGCGCTGATGACGAAGGCATACACCTTGTAGCGGTAGACGGACACGCCCATGCAGTCCGATGCAATGGGGCTGTCGCGCAGCGCCTCGAAGGCGCGGCCCAGGTTCGACTTCAGGATGCGGTGCACCACCACCAGCGAGATCACCAGCAGCGCGGCGACCATGTAGTAGTACTCCACTTCCGTCAGTTTGTGGCCGAACAGGACGGGCTTGTGAATCTTGATGCCCATCGGCCCTTCCGTCAGGAAGCTCATCTCGTTGATCAGGATTTGCACGATGGTGCCGAAGGCCAGCGTGACCATGGCCAGGTAGGGTCCCGTCACGCGCAGGGCCGGCAAGGCCAGGATGGCGCCGAACAGGGCCGCGCCCGCGATACTGGCGGGGATGGCCAGCCAGAACGACACGCCCAGCTTGAACACCAGCACGCCCGTCACGTACGAGCCGATGCCGAACAGGCCGGCGTGGCCCAGCGACACCTGCCCCGTGTAGCCGACGACGATATCGAGGCCGAACAGCAGAATGGCGTAGATCAGGATGGTCTCGGCCAGGTGGATATAATAGGGGTTCGGGATGACGATGGGGAACAGCGCGAGCGCGGCCAGTCCCGCCGCGCTCAGCGCCAGCATGGTGATTTTCTTGTTCATGTGGTCCTCAGACTTTCTTGATCGCGGCTTTGCCGAACAGGCCGGACGGCTTGACGGCCAGTACCAGCAGCAACAGCAGCAGGCCTGGCACTTCCTTGTAGCCCGTGGAGATGTAATAGCCGGTGGTCGTTTCCGCGATGCCCAGGATCAGGCCGCCCACGATGGCGCCCACGCCCGAGGTCAGCCCGCCGATGATGGCCACGGCAAACGCTTTCAGGCCCAGCGAGGCGCCCATGGTGGCCCCCGTCAGGGTCAGCGGCGCCACCAGCACGCCCGCAAAGGCGGCCGTGGCAGACGACAGCGCATACGAAAACGTGATGACCATGCCCGTGTTGATGCCCATCAAACCGGCCGCGTCGCGGTCGTTGGCCGTCGCCACGACGGCCTTGCCGTAGATGGATTTGCGGTTGAACACTTCGACGGCCAGCATGATGGCCAGCGCGCCGACGATGACGGCCACCTGCATCTGCTGCACGTTAGCGCCAAACACCTGGAACGGCGCGGCCGACAGCGGCGACGGGAACATCAGGTCGTCCTTGCCCCAGATGTTTTCCGCCACGTTCTTGAAAATGATGGCCAGCGCGATGGTCGACATGATCCAGCCGAATTCGGACTTGATCTTGATGGCGGGCCGCACGCCTATCCATTCGACGAACACGCCCTGCAAGGCGCCGAAGACGATGACGATGGGGATCATCAGCAGGTAGCTCATGTACGGGCCGCCGTGGATGGTGCCCACCAGGGACAGGCCCACGAGCGCGCCCAGCATCAGGGATTCGCCCTGGCCAAAGTTGAGGGTGCCCGATGTCGCGAAGGTCAGCTGGTAGCCGAAGGCGATGACGGCATAGATCATGCCCAGCGCGATGCCGCTGAAGACGAGCTGCAGGAAGATTTCCATGGTATTCCCCGAAGGATGGAGGATAAAAAAATGGCCAGTCCTGATTCCTCAAGGCTGGCCACTGCGCGGCGAATGTCTGCCAGGCTTATTTCGCGAGGACGACTTTGCCGTCCTTGACTTCGCCAAACACGGTCAGCTCGGCCGTGATCGCTTCATGGTTGGTCTTGCTGAACGGCTTGTTGTAGGTGGTGACGGCGCCTTCCACTTTTTCACTCAGGTTTTCCAGCGCGGCGCGCACTTTCGGGCCATCCGTGCCGCCCGCCTGCTTGAAGGCCGCGGCCAGCAGGTAGATGGAATCGTAGCCTTGCGCAGCCGAGACGGCCGACGGCATGCGTCCGCCCGACGGCTTGTAGGCGGCCACGTAGGCGTCGATGAAGGCCTTGCGCTTGGGCGTGCTGGCATCCTGGATGAAGGTTTGCGGCATGCGCGTGCCATTGCCGTTCTTGCCCGCGTTGTCGATGAAGTTACCCATGGCCAGGGTCCAGCTGCCGATCAGCGGCACTTTCCAGCCCAGTTTTTCCATGCCGTTGGCGATCTGCGCCAGTTCCGGGCCGATGCCGTAGGTCAGCACGACTTCCGCCCCCGCCTGCTTGGCTTTCAGCAGCTGGGCCGTCATGTCGACGTCCTTGATGTTGTATTTTTCAACGGCGACGGGCTTGATGCCCTTCTTGTCGAGCGCCTTTTCCAGGTCTTCACGGCCCAGCTGGCCATAGTTGGTGGAGTCGGCCAGGATCGCCACTTTCTTGAACTTGCGGTTCTCGATCGCCTCATGCACGATCATGCCGGACTGGATGGTGTCATTGGCCGCATTGCGGAAGATGTAGTTTTCCGGCTGGTCGGCGAATTGCTTGGTGACGATGGAACCCGTCGCCACATTGTTCATGACGGGAATTTTCGCTTCCTGGTAGAAGCGCTGCGAAGCGAGGGCCACGCCCGTATTGATGTAGCCGACGGTGGCGGCAACCTTTTCCTTGTTGATCAGTTCCTGGGCGATCTGCACGCCGCGTTCGTTCTTCGCTTCGTCATCGCGCTCGATCAGCAGCAAGGAACGGCCCAGTACGCCACCCTTGGCATTGATTTCCGCGACGGCCAGCTTGACGCCGTCGCGCATCGACACGCCCATCGGCGCGGAACCGCCCGTAAACGGACCGGACACGCCGATCTTTATGGGGTCGGCTGCGACGGCCGCCTGCGAGAAACCCAAAACCAAACTTGCCACGAGCAATTTCTGTTTCAAATTCATTGTCATCTCCTCTAATACAACGTTTTTAATGCCACTTATTTTTATAGTCGTACGCTGGATAACCGCCCCATCGATAAATCATTGTAGGTGAGTAAACATGCACCAGCAACAACTACATATGACGCGTCGCAACATGCGAAAAAGACCGCATTACCCGTCCGATGTCAGTCTTTTGTAAGGAAAATATGGCGCAAATTGGCGCACCTGCGCCATTCGGCAACAGCCCTGCCGCCGATACGGGACGGCCAGGCGACTTCGACAGCGAGCTGATCTGGCGCAATACTGCTACTCCTCAGCATGCTAATGTCGGCCATGCCAGCGCATGCGCGCCGGACCCGTCAGCCACTGCTACCGCATGGAGGCCATATGCAGCGCCCGTCGACATCATCCCTCTTCCCCCTGCTGCTTGGCGCCAGCCTGCTGCTGGGCGGCTGCGCCACCGACCTGGCGCCCGTGCGCACCTTTGCCGAACAGACGCAAAAGATGTCGGTTCACTTCGAGCCCATGCTGGCGGGCGGCGTCCACAGCTGCATGGACAAGGCCATGCGCAAGCGTTTGATCCTGGCCGAGCGTTTCGATGCGCAAGCCAGCGAACAGGCGGCGCGCGCCGATTGCGCCGCCCTCGCGCAGGCCAGCGCGTCGGTCGCCAGCCTGAACGACGTCCTGTTGCGCTATGCGCACACGCTGGCGGCGCTGGCCGACGACAAGCTGCCCGTCTACAAGGAAGAGTTTGGCGGACTCGGCGAGGCGCTGGGCGGCCTGGCGCAGCCGGGCGCCGGCGCGCCCCTGCTCGATGCGGACAAGCTGTCCAAGGTCGTCAAGCTGAGCGAGCACCTGAGCCGCCTGGCCACGCAGCGCCTGCAGAAATCGGCCTTGCGCGAACTGCTCGACGAGCAGGAAGCCATCGATATCGTCGGCAATGCGCTCAAGGAATATGCGCTGCGCGGCTACCGCGCCGGCTTGCAGGATGAATTGCGCGACCTGGCCCTGCTGCGCGGCGCCGTCGATAACGCCGCGCCGCGCGAACCGCTGGCCGCCAACTACATCCGCACGCGCTTGCACCTGGAAGGCCGGCAGCTGCAGGAAAGGGAAAAGATCGCCGCCGCGTACGTCGCCGCCGTCGATGCGCTGCAAGCGAGCGTGGCCGCCCTGCGGGCCAATCTCGACCGCCTGCAGGCGCCCGAACTGGAACGGCAACTGGCGCGGTTTTCACGCGACGTCGAAACACTGCAGCGGCAAGCGGCCTTCTATGCCCCGGCCCGCTGGTAAATGGCAGGCCCACCGGAGAATCCCATGTCCCCCCTGACCGAACTGACGAAAGAGCAAAGCTACGCCATCGCCGACAGCCTGGCGCAGGCGTCAAGCCTGGTGCTGGAATTGCGCATCCGCGAACGGGAAGCGCTGGCGCCGGACGAGCGCGCGCTGCTGGAGCAATATGAAAACCACCTGGACCAGATGGTGGCCCTGTTCCGCGCCTATGGTATTTACCTGACGGCCGAAGGCGCCGAGCAGGCGCGCGTCGATATCGACGGCGCCATCGCCAGGGGCAAACAACAGCTCAAGCGCATCGCCGACGTCAAGGCCGCCATCGCGGCGGCGGCCAGACTGGTCGACCTGGGCGCGGCCATTTTGTCGCGCGACCCGTTTGCCATCGGCGAGGCGGCGGCCAGTTTGCGGGCCAAGCCTAAAAAAGACGCTCAGGCTTGACCCGGCCGCCGGACAAGCGGCTTACTCGATGCTGAGCACGCCCTGGTCCGAACTCTGATGCGTCCCGGCGCCATCGGCCGCTTCGGCCAAGCTCCAGGCGTAGCCGCCGGCCGCCGGCACCGACGTCAACGCGTAGTGCGCGCCCGGTTTCAGTCCGGTAGCCAGGATGGTGCCGCCGGCCTGGGTCGAGACCCAGTCCATGCGGGCGGCGGGCGCCACTTCGCGGTTGAACAAGGCGTGCAACTGCCCGCCCAGCAGCAGTGCCTCCGTGTTGGCTGCCGCCGGCAGGCGTATGGCGCTCGGCGCAGCGGCCGGCCCCGTGCCGCCGTCATTGTCGGCAACGGCCAGCACATGCAGGAAGTACTCGGGCGCGTTCAGGGCGGGCGCCGCGGGCGCCGCCACTTCCAGGCGCCAGGCCCCGACATCGCTGGTCCACGATTGCTGCTTGCTGACCAGCGGCGTCTGATTGCGCCACAGATAACTGCCATCGGCCTGGCGCCGGCGCACGGTGAAGCGGCAATCGGCGCCGTTGGCGGCAACGGCGCCCGTTTCGAGATCGGTCTGCGCACAGCCATTGCCCCCCTCCTGCGCACCGCCCACCTTGCGCACACTGGCATTGAGCGGCAGGATCGTCTGCGCCGTCAGCATGCCGCCGCCATTGCGAATGGTGACGATGCGCTCCTGCCCCGCGGTGTAGCCCAGCTGGTACTGGCCATTGCCCAGCGCCGTCACGCCCGGCGCGCCCGATACTGGATCATTTGCCGTGTGCAGCAGGAAGGTCGCCGGCAAGGCCTGCTTGCTGCGCACGCTGTCGAAGACGACAGTGACCGGCTTGCCCCAGAACGATGGCGAGCGCAGGAACAGCACATTGCGCACGAAACCGTTGGCCATATCGAGCTTGCTGGACGCATAGGCCTTGCTTGCATTGCCGCTGGTGTAGGTGTACTGCGGCGTATTTTCGTAACGGATGATGCCGTCGAGCGCATTCGGGCCCGCAGGGCTGATTTCCTCGATCGTCGGATAGCCCTGTCTCGGCGCATAGAACCATTGGCCGCCGTCATTGCTGAATTCCCTGTCTCCGCGCGTGAACCGCTCGTTCTTGTCGAATATCAGCAGCGTATTGTGGGCAATGCTGCGCGTGTAGTAGTTCCACCAGTGGCTGCTGCCATATTCTTCATACAAGCCCGTGTCGAGCAGCAGCGGCGCCTTGTAATTGAGCGAAAAACTGTTCTGGTCGAAGTGCTGGTGATTTTCCGCGATAAAGGACGTCGATTTGAATTCCAGCAGCGTGGCATTCGCATAGTCCCAGGTATCGCGCATCAGCACCTGGCCCGACGTCCTGAAATGGCGCGACAGTTCCAGCGATTCCAGCGGCGCCGCCGGCAGTTGAACGGGCCACAGCAGCCGTTCCAGTATCAGGGCATCGTGCGCGCTGCGCGACGCCACGACATGCTCGCGATAAAACTTCCCGGCCACGCCATCGGCCGTATCCGTCACCGCGCCCAGCGCCAGCTGTCCGATCAATGTGCTGCCGAGCGGCGTCGTGAAATTGTCGCCGCTGGCGGGAAAGCTGCCGTCATGGCGCAAGCCGTAGATATACGGATAAATCAGCCTGGCTTGCCAATCGGCCTGCAGCAGGGGCGCCGCCCCCGTACTTTCCAGCGCGCTGCGCCACAGGAGCAGGCGCTCGGGAATGCTCGATACGCCATAGGCAAAGCCCATATGGTGGCCGCCGTCGACCGAAATCAGGGCGCGTGCCGCAAGAAAGCCCTTTTCGTAGTGCGCATACGATGTTTCAATCATCGGCAACACTTCCGGATGCTCGTCGACGATGGCCAGCAAGCCGACGGTGACATTATTGACGGCGCTGAACGGGTGGCCGCTGATATAGAAACCGGCGATGGACGGCTTCGATTCGCTGCGGTCCCACTGTTCATACACGGGCTTCTTCTTGCAATCAAAACTGGTGCTGGTGATATATAACTGCTGATAGCCGCACATCGAGACAAACAGATTCTCGTGCCCCTTGCCCGTATCGGCGGCGATCGTTTCCTTGATTCGCTGCGCCGTCAGGTCGCGGTAGGTGCCGAAACCCACGGCGTCGGGCACGGCGCGCGCGCCCGTATCGGCAAACAGCCAGTCGTACAGGATGCCCATGGCGCCCACCCGTCCGCCCGACGACCACTCGCCGCCGGCCACGGGGGGCGTCACCAGCAGCTTGTCGAGGTAATTCAGGGCGCCATCCAGATATTTCGCATTGCCCGTCAGGCGGTAGGCCATGGCCAGCATCTGCGCAGTTTCATAAATCGTGCCGCGGCTGCCGGTGGCCACGTTGCACACGTCCGGCACGCCGCCGGCAGGGGGAATCAGCGGACAGGCCTGAAGCGTGCTCACCCGTCCGTCGACACGTTCCATGAAGCCGTACCAGGCCTTGCTGAGCAAAGCATCCATCGCCGGTGCCTGCCACAATTCATGGCCGCCGCCATCGAGCAAACGGAAATTGCGCACGGTTTCATTGCGCCGCATGCCTATCCTGCTGATCTGCCCATCCGCCTTCCATTCCATCGGTGGCGTGGCGCCGGTGCCGTCGACCGTTCTCCAGCCCATGGGCACGGCAACGCCATTGACTCTCAAGTCAATTTTATGGGTCTGGCTATTCCATGACAACTGGATGTTCGACCAGACATCGGGTTTTAAATCGATCCTGGCGACAGACAGATACTGGGCCAGTCCATTGACCTGGAAGCCGACCTGGAAACCGAGGCTTTCCCCCGCCGCACCGGCCGGACTGTCATAGGAATCGACGTGGCGGATAAAAAAGCCGTTGCGGCTCGGACTGAATTCGCCAAAAACCGGCTGGTTGACGCTATCGAGCGCATCCTTGCGCCCGGCGAACAGCTCCAGGCTGATGCTGCCGCCTGCGGCGGGAAACGCGGCCGGCAGATTCGGCAATTGCGGTTTCAGCGCATCGAAACTGGCTTGATTCAGGAATAGCCGCGGATGGCCCTGCTTGATGGGCGCTGGCAATTGCGCCATCGCGGAAGTGGCAAGCAGGCAAAACATGCCCAGCACGGCATGCGCCATTTTCCTCGGCAAGAACGGCACACCGCTTCGGCGATGGCGAAACATTGTTTTCTGTTGGCGAATCATTTGACTTTGCACACGGGCTCCCGGAATCAACCAGTTAATAAAAAAACCATATGGCGAATACTGCCATACAATTTTTCAAAAAAGCCAATAATGATCATAAAATAACAAATTATTGAAAGAAAATATAAGCAGTAGGAATTACCACGAAGAATTAATATTTCCGATCAAAAACAAACAATTCCTTCAACACATTCCAATTGCACCAGGCCTGCCCCAGGCAGCCGGCCATGCCCTCAAGGCTCGGGCGGACGGTGCCCCATCGCATGCGTGGCCATCTTCAGGTACAGGAACGATTGCTCCTCGCTGTGCGCGTAGCCCATCTGCCCTTCGGCCAGGGCCACGGATTTCTGCTGCAGCGCTTCCGGGTAGTCCAGGTCGCAGGCGGCGTCGAGCCAGTAGCGCGCCCGGGCTTCGTCGGTATCCTGCAGCATGTTCGCCACGATGAACATGGCCGGCGCCACGCCCCGTTGCGCGGCCAGTTCCAGCCAGCGCAGCGCGGCGGCGCCGTCCTGCGGCCCGCCCATGCCGTTCTTGAGCATCAAGCCCAGGTAATACGCGGCGGGACCGCTGCCCTGCCCCGCCTCGCGTTCGAACAGGATGCGCGCCTGCGGCTGGGCCGCGGCTCCCGCGCGCATCAGGGTCTTGGCCTGGGCCGTGAGATCCGGCCCTGCCGCCGCCAGCGGCGATACGGCCAGGGCGACGACGCACAACCAGGCCTTCATTTCGACAGATCCACTTGATACAGCGCAAAGCCCTTGCCCGCGCCATCATCAGGCTTCAGCTGCGTGACGTTGCCGATGCCGGCCGCCCTGGCCAGCTCGATCACGCCCGGCGCCGAGTGGAACACTACCGGACCTTTCGTGGCAACCCTGGCGAATCGCCAGCTGCGCGCCGCGCCGTTTTTCGCGCGCGTCAGGTTTTTTTCTTGCGTCACGTAGGCGATCAGCAGTTCGCGGTTGTTGTCGGGCGAGGCCACCACCGTCTTGCTGCCGTCCAGGCCAGGGAAATTGCCGCCGCCGCTGGCGCGGTAGTTATTCGTCGCGATGAGGAATTCCTGGCTGGAATCCACGGGCTTGCCTTTGTAGCTCAGACCCTGGATGCGCCGGCCCGGCGGCTGCGTGACGTCGATCTGGTAGCGCACGTCGGCGCTGGTGATGGCATCGAAGTTGTAGCTCGGGTGGGCCGTGTTGACCAGTTCCTGCGCTTCCAGCTTGTTCGGGTCGATGGTGTTGAAGCGCCGCGCCGACTGTTCCAGCCAGGCTTTCAGCTCCGCGCCGTTCATCTTCACGCCGTACAGCGCGTTCGGATACAGATACAGGTCGGCCGCGTTGTTCAGCGCCACATTGCCCGCCTTGACGTCCGTGTAGTCGGACACGCCGGCCGAGCCGCTCTTGAACGGCGACGACATCGACAGCACGGGCAAGTGCGCGTACTGCGGCAAATTCGCCTTCACGTAGGCGGCGAGATAGCCCGATTGCGCCTGGTTCACCACCTCGATGGCGCTCACGTCGCCCACGTCGGCGAAATACGTCGACATGCGGAAATCCGTGGCGCCGACCGGCGTCTGCACGTAGGCGATGGTGGCCGCATGTTCCTCGGCCACCAGTGCGGCGATGGCCGCATCAGGCTGTACATAGCTCTTGTCCGCGTTCTGGATGCCGCGCGCTTCCACCGTGGTGGCGCTCTTGTCGACCACCCACTGCTTGCCGTCGTGGCGCAGGCGCAGGCCGATCACGCCCAGGTGCTTGCCCCACAAATTGGCCATCACGGTGGGCACGCCGTTGACCAATCCCTTGACCTTGTCAACGCCGGGCAAATTAAACTGCGGCACCGTGCTGGCCGCGTTCGGGAACAGCTGGTGCGAGTGACCGATCAGCATGGCGTCCACGCCCAGCACTTGCGACAGGTAGTAATTGCCGTTTTCCATGGTGGGCGAGTACGGGCTGTCATCGAGACCGCCGTGCGAAATGGCCACCACCAGTTCGGCGCCTTTCGCGCGCATCTCGGGAATGAATTTTTCCGCCGTCTCGCGCACGCCCTGCGTGTAGACGCGCCCTTCCAGCCAGCGCTTGTCCCAGGCCATGATGGTGGGCGGCGCAAAGCTGATGATGCCCACCTTGACGGTACTGGTGATGGGCTGGCCATCGGGACCGGTGGCCGTGATCTGCTTGTCGATGATGTGATATGGCGCAAACAGGGGCTTGCCCGTCCTGGCGCTGTAGACGTTGGCCAGCACTTGCGGGAATGCGGGGCCGGCGCAGCGCGGTTTGCCGGCATCGACGCTGTCGACGTCGAAGCGGTTGCCCGTCACCTGGCTCAAAAACGCCAGGCCGTAGTTGAATTCATGGTTGCCGATGCCGCCGCCGTCCACTTTCAGCAAGTTCATGGCCTTGTAGATGGCCAGGGTCTGGTCGCAGGCCAACGGTTTCACGAGGGCCTGGTAGTCGGCCAGGGCCGTGCCCTGGATGGTGTCGCCGTTGTCGAGCAGCAGATTGTTCGGGAATTGCGCGCGCGCCTGGGCGATCAGCGCCGCCGTGCGTTCCAGGCCGATCGACGGCTCCGCCTGCAGCTTGTAGTAATCATAACTGAGCACGTTCGCGTGCAAGTCCGTCGTCTCCAGCAGGGCCAGGGTGGCGCTGCTGCCGGCCGGCGCGGCCGATGGCGCCGGGGCGGATCCCGTGGCGGCGGGCGGCAAGGCGCCGCAGCCGGCCAGCAGCAGCGGTAACAGGACGAGACGGGGAAGTTGAAGCATGATGTATTCCTGTGGAAAGACAATATCGCCAGCATCATACGCAGCACGCCAGCCATCTTCAAGGCAAAAATATTGTCGCAAATACAGCAAAATCGGCATTTTATTGCCCCGCGCGGCGGCAATTGCGCCGCGGCGGCAGCGGAAACGCGCCGCGCTCGCGTATAATTCAAGGTTTGATTTCACCATAGAAGACCAGAACATTATGGAAGCCGAACGCATCAATATCATCTCCGCCCTGCTCAACGACCTGACGGTCCGCGAAGCCGAACTTCGGAGGTATCTTTGACTTCACTGTCAAGTCGGAGAAACTAGAGCAAGTCAACGAAGAGCTGGAAGACCCCACCGTCTGGAACGATCCCAAGCGCGCCCAGGACCTCGGCAAGGAGAAGAAGGCGCTGGAAGCCATCGTCTTCACCCTGGCCAAGGCCGATGCCGACCTGCGCGACACCCGCGACCTGTTCGACATGGCCCGCGAAGAAGGCGATGACGAGACGCTCGAAGCGATCGAGCAGGACGTGCAGGAAATCCGCAAGGTCATCGAAAGCATGGAATTCCGCCGGATGTTCAACAATCCGATGGACCCGAACAACTGCTTCATCGACATCCAGGCCGGTGCCGGCGGCACGGAAGCCCAGGACTGGGCTTCGATGCTGCTGCGCCAGTACCTGCGCTATTGCGAACGCAAGGGTTTTAAAGTTGAAATCCTCGAGCAGTCCGACGGCGAGGTCGCCGGCATCAAGACGGCCACTTTGAAGGTCGAGGGCGATCACGCCTACGGCTTCCTGCGCACGGAAACTGGCGTGCACCGCCTGGTGCGCAAGTCGCCATTCGACTCGGCCAACGGCCGCCATACGTCGTTTACGTCGCTGTTCGTGTATCCGGAAGTCGACGATTCGATCGAGATCGACGTCAACCCGGCCGATATCCGCGTCGATACCTACCGCGCGTCGGGCGCCGGCGGTCAGCACATCAACAAGACCGACTCCGCCGTCCGCATGACCCACGCGCCGACCGGCATCGTGGTGCAGTGCCAGAACGACCGTTCGCAGCACCGCAACCGCGCCGAAGCGATGGAAATGCTGAAAGCGAAACTGTACGAGCATGAGCTGCGCAAGCGCATGAGCGAGCAGCAAAAGCTGGAAGACTCGAAGACGGACGTGGGCTGGGGTCACCAGATCCGCTCCTACGTGCTGGACCAGTCCCGCATCAAGGACTTGCGCACCGGTTTCGAGACGGGCAATACCAAGGGCGTGCTCGATGGCGACATCGACGACTTCATCTCCGCCTCGCTCAAGCAAGGCGTATAAGGATGAACGCATCCGCTCCAGTAACGGCGCAGCGTGCCTTCCTGTTCGACATGGATGGCACGATCGTCGACAACATGGCCTTCCACACGACATCGTGGCTGGCGTTCTTTGAACGCCAGGGCCATGCGCTGGATGCGGACGCCTTTTTCCGCGACACGGCGGGACGCCAGGGCCGCGAAATCATCGCCAAGTACCTGGGCGAGGATGCCGACCACGTCACCCTGCTGGCTGAAAAGGAAGTCGTCTACCGCGAACTGTATGGCCCGCACCTGGCTACGGTGCTTGGCTTCGACCGGCTGATCGCCAGCGCGCGCCAGCATGGCGTGGGGCTGGTGGTCGGCACGGCCGCGCCGGACGAGAATATCGCGTTCACGCTCGATGGCCTGGACCTGCGCCACCGCTTCGACGCCATCGTCGGCGCCGCCGACGTGGAACGGGGCAAGCCGCACCCGGACGTTTTCCTGAAAGGCGCGCTGCTGGCCGGCGCGCTGCCGCAAGACTGCATCGTCTTCGAAGACGCGCCCCTGGGCGTGGAAGCGGCGCGCCGCGCCGGCATGCGGGTCGTGGTGCTCACCACCACCCTGCCGGCCGAGGCGTTTGCCGCCTTCGACAACATCATTGCCATCGTGCCGGATTTCTCCGCACTCGACGTCGACGCACTGTTTGCCAGCGTGGCGCCAGCGCTGGCATCACATCATCAATCATCACCAACGAAGAACACCATGACTACGGATATCCAAGAACAAGCCGCCGCCCCCGATGAAAACAAGATCATCGCCGAGCGCCGCGTCAAGCTGGCAGCACTGCGCGAACAAGGCGTCGCCTTCCCGAACGATTTCCGCCCCGAGCACAAGGCGGCCGACCTGCACGCGCAATACGGCGGCAAGACGCGCGAAGAGCTGGAAGCCGAACCTGTCACCGTGGTGCTGGCCGGCCGCATGATGCTCAAGCGCGAAGCAGGCAAAAAAGCCGCTTTCGCCACCTTGCAAGACGCTTCCGGCCCGAAGGCCGACGGCCGCATCCAGATCTACGCCACCCTCGACCTGACGGGCGAAGCGGCCATGGCCGCCCTGCACCACTATGACCTGGGCGATATCCTGGGCGTGACGGGCACCCTGTTCAAGACCAAGACGGACGAACTGACCATCAAGGTCACGGAACTGCGCCTGATCACCAAGTCGCTGCGCCCGCTGCCGGACAAATTCCACGGCCTGGCCGACCAGGAAACCAAGTACCGCCAGCGCTACGTCGACCTGATCATGAACGAAGAGACGCGCCGCACCTTCAAGGCGCGTACCGCCGCCATCTCGTCGATCCGCCGCTTCATGGAAAAGAACGAGTTCATGGAAGTGGAAACGCCGATGCTGCACACGATTCCGGGCGGCGCCGCGGCCAAGCCGTTCATCACGCACCACAATGCGCTCGACATGCAGATGTTCCTGCGCATCGCGCCCGAGCTGTACCTGAAGCGCCTGGTGGTGGGCGGCTTCGACCGCGTGTTCGAGATCAACCGCAACTTCCGCAACGAAGGCGTGTCGATCCGTCACAACCCTGAATTCACGATGATGGAATTCTACGCGGCCTACACCGACTACAAATGGCTGATGGATTTCACGGAAGCCGTCATCCGCCAGGCTGCCATCGACGCGCACGGCACCGCCACCCTGACCTACGGCGGCCGCGAGCTGGACCTGGCAAAGCCGTTCCACCGCCTGACCATCGTCGAAGCGATCAACAAGTACGCTCCAGGCTACACCGCCGGGCAATTGAACGATGCCGAATTCATCAAGGAAGAGCTGAAAAAATTCGGCGTCAAGCCGTTTGCCACGGCCGGCCTGGGCGCGCTGCAACTGGCGCTGTTCGAAGAGACGGCTGAAGCGCAGCTGTGGGAACCGACCTACATCATCGACTATCCGGTCGAAGTGTCGCCACTGGCGCGCGCTTCCGACACGGTGGCCGGCATCACGGAACGCTTCGAGCTGTTCATGGTGGGCCGCGAAATCGCCAACGGCTTCTCCGAGTTGAACGACGCGGAAGACCAGTCGGCCCGCTTCCTGGCGCAAGTCGCCGCCAAGGACGCCGGCGATGAAGAGGCGATGTTCTACGACGCCGACTACATCCGCGCGCTGGAATACGGCATGCCGCCCGCCGGCGGCTGCGGCATCGGCATCGACCGTTTGATGATGATCATCACGGATTCGCCGAACATCCGCGACGTCCTGCTGTTCCCTCACCTGCGCCGCGAAGAGTGATGAACACCTGAAAAATCTACTGCGCGTCGCGATTTGCGGCCTGCGATGCTCACTGCCTCGGCGGCCCCGTGCCCAGCACAGTTGCGCTTCTTAGCCGCAACTCACATCCGCTCGCTACGATTTTTCAGGCGTTCGATGCTTCAAGGCAAAAAAAGCCGCCTGATTTTGCGATCAGGCGGCTTTTTTATTTGTGCGGCCGGCCTGCCGTCAGCCGGCCAGGGTCACGCGCTGGTGGCTGCGGCTGGCCTGCTGCGCCGCCAATGCCGCCGCCAGCGCGCGCATGCCGTCGTCGCCGGTGGCGGCCGGCTGCCCTTCGCCGCGCATGGCGCGCTGGAAGGCGCGCACCGAGCGCACGTACAGGTTCTCGTGCTCGACGGGGATGTCGACGCTGCCGCCGTCGCGCGTCAGGCTGATGCTGCCGACGGGGCGCTGCGTCATCACGCCGGTGGCGAAGATGGTGCCCTTGCTGCCGATGATTTCCACGCCGGACAGCGAATACGGCGCATTGAACGCGTCGTGCACCTGCACCAGGGCGCCGTTGTCGAACTCGATGACGGCCATCAGCCCCTCTTCCAGCCCGGCCACCGTCATGCCGCCGCTGGTGGCGCAGGCCGTCACGTGGCGCGGCTCCGAGTCGAGCAGGAAGCGCAGGGTGTCGACGTCGTGCACGAACATGTCGAGCGTGACGCCGCCCGACTCCGGCGCGTCCAGGCGCCAGCCGCGCAGGTGCTGCGGCAGGTTGTTCGCGTGCAGCACGCGGCCATACAGGGGCTGGCCGATCTCGCCCGCGCGTATCAGCTCGCGCACCTTGCCGTGGCTGGCGGCGTTGCGCAGGTGATGGTTAATCCCCAGCACCACGCCCGCTTCGGCGCAGCCGTCGACCATGCGGCGGGCGTCGTCCAGGTTCAGCGCCAGCGGCTTTTCGCACAGCACGTGCTTGCCCGCGCGCGCCGCCTGCAAGGTCTGCGCCATGTGCCATTCGTTGGTGGTGCTGATGTACACGGCGTCCGCGCCCGGGTGCGCCAGCGCCGCATCGAGGTCCGTGTAGCTGGCGGCGATGCCGAATTGTTCAGCAAAGGCGGCGCCGCGCACAGCATCGCGGCTGACCACGGCCAGCACCTCGGCGTCGCCCTGCTGGCGGATCGCGTCGACCATCCATTCGCGCGCCACGGTGCTGGCGCCGACCAAAATCCATCCGGTTTTCTTCATTCGAATCTCCAGTTAAAAAGTGTGGCGCAGGCCCAGGTTCCAGGCCTGGTTGCCGGTGCCGTTGTCGGTGGCGTTGCCCACCAGGTAGGCGGCGCCATTGCGGTTGTCGATGTGGGCATAGGCCGCGTACAAGGTGCTGCGCTTCGACAGCGCATAGGTGTAGCCGATACCGAGCTGGCTGGCGTCGCCGTTGGCGGCGCGCCGGTCGTCGCGCCGCACGTACGAGAACAGCATGCGGTGCGGGCCAAAAGGCACGGTGGCGCCCAGCATCAGGTCCGCGCTGTCGACCGTGGTGGTGGCACCCGCCGTACTCTTGCTGACGGCGACGGCGCCGTGCGCCTTGACCACGCCAAAGTCCCAGGTGGCGCCCAGCACCGTGTTTCTCGCCGTCCCCGCCAACTGCGCGGCAGACAGGGTGTTGGCGTCCTGGTGCGCCAGGCGCACGTACAGCGGCCCGCTGGCATAGGTGGCCGCCGCGCCCGTGTAGCGCCTGGCCGAAGCGTCGCCGGGCACTTCGCCGAAGCCGTACGCCAGTTCGCCGGAGAGTCCCCCGCGCACGGGCGAGCTGTAGGTGATGCTGTTGTCGACGCGGCTGATGTAGCCGGCCGTGAAGACGTTGCTCATCCTGCCCGCAAAACCCAGGTAAAACGGGTCCAGCGCCCCCAGGCTGCTATCGATGAAGGTGTACTGGCGGCCCAGCCGCAAGGTGCCCGCCGCGCCGGCGAGGCCGACGAAGGCCTGGCGCCCGAACAGCAGGCCGCCCTGGGCCGAAGCGCCCGTGTCGGCCAGGATGCCCGCATCCATCGTAAAGATCGCCGTCATGCCGCCGCCCAGGTCTTCGCTGCCCTTGAAACCCAGGCGCGAACCGTTGGCGATGCCGCTGGTCAGCTTGAGCACCCTGCCCCCGGGGCCGCCGCTCTCGGACACCACGCCCAGGTCCGCGATGCCGTACATGGCCACGTTCGACTGCGCCGAGCACAGGCCGCCGCAGGCGCCCGCGCCGATGATCATTGCTCTTGCTACCTTGTTCTTCATTTCTTTCCCTGTCTGTCTTTTTATGGATACTGTTCTTAGCTGACCAGGTGGCGCGGACGCTCGCCGCGCAGGCCGGCCAGCAGGTTGTCCACGGCCTGCTGCGCCATGGCGTAGCGCGTTTCGTGCGTGGCCGAGCCGATGTGCGGCAGCGCCACCACGTTGGCCATGCCCGGCAGCGGATTGTCCGGCGCCAGCGGTTCGCGCTCGAACACGTCCAGGCCGGCGCCGTGGATGGTGCCCTGCTGCAGCGCCTCGATCAGCGCCGCCTCGTCGACGATGCGCCCGCGCGAACCGTTGATGAAGATGGCGCCGGGGCGCATCAGCGCGAACTCGCGCCGGCCCATCATGCGTTCCGTCTGCGCCGTCAGCGGCAGCACCACGCAGACGAAGTCGGAGCCGGCCAGCAGCTCGTCGAGCGCCACCTGGCGCGCGCCCAGCGCCGCTTCCACCTCGGGCACGGCTTCGCCGTTCACGTACAGCACCTGCATGCCGAAGCCCAGCGCGGCACGGCGGGCGACGGCGCGGCCGATGCGGCCCATGCCCAGCATGCCGATGGTCTTGCCGTGCACGTTGACGCCGTACTGGCTTTCGCCCACGCTGCGCGTCCAGCGTCCCGCCTTGACGAATTCGGCCAGTTCGACGACCCTCCGCGCGCTGGCGAGGATCAGCGCGAAGATCGTGTCGGCCGTCGTTTCCGTCAGCACGTCCGGCGTATTGGCCAGCAAAATGCCCCGTTCGCGCAGATAATCGACGTCGAACTGGTCGACGCCCACCGAAATGGTGGAAATGATGCGCAGGTCAATGGCCGGATCCAGCAGTTCGCGGTCCAGGCGCACGCTGGCGCCCAGCAAGCCATGCGCGCCGCGGATGGCGGCGGCAAACGCGGCGCGGTTGCCCGCGTCGATCGCCTCGAAATACGTCACCTCGCATTCGGCGCGCAGGCGCGCCAGCAGCGGTTCGGCCAGCTTTTTATACACAACCACATGTTTTTTCACGAGTTTTCCCCTGTTCGGTTCAAGATTGGCCCAGCGCGTCGAGCTGGGCGCGGGTCGGCAAGCCTTCCATGTCGCCGGCCACCTGGATGGCGAAAGCGCCGACCTGGTTGGCGCGCCGTACCGCCTGCGCCAGCGGCAAGCCTTCCAGCAAGGCGCTGACCAGGCCGGCCGCGAAGCCGTCGCCTGCGCCCACCGTGTCGACCACCTTGTCCACGCGCTCGCCCGGCACCATGCCGCTGTCGCCGTCGGCCGTGCGGTAATAGGCGCCCTCGGCGCCCAGCTTGATGACCACCAGGCGCGCGCCCTGCTGCAGGTAAAAGCCGGCGATGTCATGCGGCAGGTCGTGGCCGGTGAGGATTTTTCCCTCCCCCAGGCCGGGCAGCACCCAGTCGGCCCTGGCGGCGAGGCGGTTGATCTGTTCCACCATGACGGCTTGCGACGGCCACAGCGAGGGCCGCAGGTTCGGGTCGAACGACACGGTGCGTCCATGCTCGCGCATGAAGTCGATGGCCTGGCCGGCGAACGCCAGGCTGGTGGCGGACAGCGCCGCCGCCACGCCCGTGGCGTGCAGGTGGCGCGCGGACAGGAAATAGGCGGGATCGAAGTGCTCGGGCGCCAGACGGCTGGCGGCGGAACCCTTGCGGAAGTATTCGACCAGCGGGTCGGCGCCGTTCTCGGCCCGGGCCTTGAGCTGGAAGGCGCTGGTCTGGCCGGCGACGGTGACGACCCGGCTGCAATCGACGCCCTCGGCCTGCACGCTGGCGCGGATGAAGCGGCCGAAGGAATCGTCGCCCACGCGGCTCAGCCAGCCGACTTTCAAGCCCAGGCGCGCCAGGCCGATGGCGACGTTCGTCTCGGCGCCGGCCAATCGGCGCGTGAAATGCGCCACGGCCGCCAGGTCGCCCGTTTCCTCGGCAACGAACATCGCCATCGCCTCGCCATAGGTGACGACGTCGAGCGCGTGCGCTCCGTGCATCATTTCGTGTTCCCTCATGCGGCCTCCAGCATCTGGATATAGCGGCCCGTTTCGGCCACCAGGTCGGCGCCCTCGAGCGGGAATTCGATGGCACGCTGCACGCCCGGCGCGAAATGCGCGAAGACGGCGCGCCAGGCCGGATCGGCGTCGGAAACGGCACAGGCGGACAGCCGGCCTCCGTCATCGAGAACGGCCTTGCAGTGCACATAGCGCACGTACGGCGCCAGCAGGCGCGCCGCCTGCTGCGCGTCCTCGCCCACCCAGCGCCAGTTGCCGATATCGAAGGTCAGCCCCACGGGCAACCCGATCTCGCCTGCCGCCGCCAGAAAGCGCGCCATCGGCGCCAGCGCGCCGCCGTGAGCCGTCTGGTCGTTTTCCACCAGCAGCGCCACGGGCGCCGCCGCCAGTTGGGTTTTCAAGGCAGGCAAGTCCGGCGCGGCCGGGTAATGGCCCAGCGACACCTTCAGGTAGCGCGCGCCCAGGCGCGCCGCCTCGTCCAGCATCTGCTGCAGCAGCTCTTGCTGCAACCGCCCGTCCGCGTCCCACAATTCGATGGGCGTGGAATACACGCAGTACAGGCCGCGCGCGGCCACGGCCGCGCCCATGCGCGCCAGGTCCGGCAAGTCGGAAGTGAACAGCTCGCGGCGGATTTCGATGCCGGCGCCGCCCGCGTCGGCCACCACGTCGATGAAATGGCTTTGCCCCAGCTGCCTTACCCTGCTTGCGCCGTAGGCCGACGCCGCCACCAGCACGGGGCTCATTTGATCGCTCCCGCGCCGACGAACTGGCGCGCTTCAGGCGTTTGCGGATTGCTGAAAAACGCTTCCGACGGCCCGCTTTCCCACACCAATCCCTGGTGCATGAAGACGGTGACGTCGGCCATGCGCCGCGCAAATTCCATCTCGTGCGTCACCAAGAGCATCGTCATGCCGGCCTGCGCCAGTTCTTCCATCACATTGAGCACTTCCTGCGTCAGTTCCGGGTCGAGCGCCGACGTCACTTCGTCGAACAGCATCACCTGCGGCTCCATCGCCAGCGAACGGGCGATCGCCACGCGCTGCTGCTGGCCGCCCGACAACTGCTCGGGATAGGCTTCGCGCTTGTGGTCCAGGCCCACCTGCTTGAGCACGCGCAGCGCCGTGGCGCGGCCCTGGGCGTCGGGCACCTTCTTGACGATGCGCGGCGCCAGCATGACGTTTTCTTCCACGGTCAGGTGGGGGAACAGGTTGTAGCTCTGGAAGACCATGCCGACGTCCTTGCGCAAGTCGAGCAAGTGTTCCTGGCGCGCCGTCAGCGTGTGGCCTGCCACGACGATGCTGCCGCTGTCGATGGTTTCCAGGCCATTGATACAGCGCAACATGGTGCTCTTGCCGGAGCCGCTGCGGCCGATCACGGCGATCACCTGGCCCCGCTCGACGGCGAACGAGACGCCCTTGAGCACGTGGTTGGCGCCGAAGCTCTTGCTGATATTGTCGATTTCAACGATGGGCATGGAATTTCCTTTCCAGTGAATGGCTGTAGCGCGACAGCGGATAGCACAGCGCGAAGTAGATCAGGGCGACGATGGGGAAGACGATGAAGGGCAGGAAGGTCGCGTTGCTGACCAGTTGCCCTGCCCGCGTCAATTCCACCACGCCGATGATCGAGGTGATCGAAGTGTTCTTGATGATCTGCACCATGAAGCCCACGGTCGGCGGCAGCGAATGGCGCAGCGCCTGCGGCAGGATGACGTAGCGCAGCTGCTGGTAGCGGTTCAGCGCCAGCGCAGCCGATGCTTCCCACTGCTGCCGCTGCACGCCTTCGATGCAGCCGCGCCAGATCTCGCCCAGGTAGGCGCTGGCAAAGATCGTCATCGCCGCGCCTGCCGCGATAATCGGCGACAGCTTGTAGCCGAACAGGGCCAGCCCGTAATATGTCAAAAACAGCACGATCAGCACGGGCGTGCCCTGCACCAGCTGGATGTACAGGGCGCTGATGCAGCGCAGGAGCGGGCTGCGCGCCGTGCGCAGCAGCGCCACGGCGAAGCCGGCGATGCCGCCCGTGATGAAGACGAGCAGCGACAGGCCGATGGTCCAGCGCGTGGCCTCGAGCAGGAATTGCAGGTTATCCCAGGAAAAGTCACTGATCATGTCAAGCTCCCATGCGCGCCGCGCCCAGACGGCGGCGGCGTTTGAAGACGATCTGGCCCAGCACCCAGAAGCCGAAGCGGAACAGCAGGGCCAGCAGGATGTACAGCACCATCACGACGATGTAAATCTCGAAGCTGCGGAAGGTTTCCGCGTCGAGCAGGTGGGCGGCGGCGGTCAGCTCTTCGGCGGAAATGGCCGACACCACGCTTGAAGCGAGCATCATCAAAGTGAACTGGCTGGCCAGCGCCGGATAGACTTTTTCCAGCGCCGGCAGCAGCACTACGTGGCGCATCACCTGCCAGCGCGTCATGCCCAGCGCCTGCGCCGCCTCCAGCTGCGAGGGATGCACGGCGCCGATGCCGGCGCGCACGATTTCCGCCGCGTAGGCGCCCAGGTTGACCGTCATGGCGACGAGCGCCGCGCCGTTGGCATCGAGCTGCAAACCCAGCGACGGCAAGCCGAAGTAGATGATGAACAGCTGCACCAGGAACGGCGTACTGCGGATGATCTCCACATACGCGCGCACCACGGCGCGGGCATAGGCGGGACCATTCTTCAGGATGACGGCGGCGCACACGCCCACCGCCAGTCCCAGCACCATCGCCAGGGCGCTCAGGCGTATCGTCAGCGCCGCGCCCCACAACAGGCGGTCCAGCGATTGCATGACGAGTTCGAAATGAAATTCATACGGCATACTCAACTCCTTGTCTGCGTGCGCATCCCCGGCCGCGCCACCATGGCGGCGCGCCGTGCGGACGGGCACTTTCCTATGCGGCTGGCGGTATCAGAAGGTCGGCAGTGCCGGCAGCGGCGCGCCGCTCCACTTGCGCGCGATGGCGTCGAGTTCGCCGTTCAGCTTGACGTAGTAGATGAAGTTGTTGAGCCACTGGTGCAGCTCGAAGTCGCCGCGGCGCACCGCCATCGAATTCGGTTGCAGCGAGTAGGCGAAGCGGACCTCGATCTTGCCCGCGCCGCGCGTCTTGATGATGTCGAGCGCCATCGTGCTGGGAATCGAGACGGCATCGACCTGTTTGCTGAGCAAGGCCTGGGTGACGGTGGCGTCATCCTCGAAACGCACGATATTGGTGCCGGCCGGGGCCATGCGGCTCAGCGCCGTGTCGTTCGTGGTGCCGCGCGTCACGCCCACCTTCTTGCCCTTCAAGTCGGCCAGGGCCTTGAATTTGCCGCCCACCGGCGCGACGATGGCCAGTTCGAACGCGCTGTAGGGCATGGTGAACATCAGGGTCTTGGCCCGTTCCGGCGTGGGCGCCAGGGTCGCCACGAGGAAATCGACCTTGCCCGATTCCAGCGACGGCACGCGCGACGGCGCCGTCAGCGGCACCACTTCCACGGGCAGGTTCAGGTATTTGCCGATCAGGTTGGCGACGTCGACGTCATAGCCGACGGGCGCGCCCTTGGCGTCGATGCTGCCGAACGGCGGCGTGCCGCTGACCACGCCGATGGTCAGCTTGCCTTTCTTGATCAGGTCGCCAAGCGTCTGGGCGCCTGCATCGGCCGCCGCACCGAGGGCAAACGTTGCTGCCAGTGCGCATGCCAGTACTTTCGAATAGAACAGTGTCGTCATCTTCATGTTTCCGTCTCCTGTGATCCCGGTTCCGGCCTCGTCGAGGCACTTCCGGGAATATTGTCAAATGGACGATTCAGATCGTCTCTTGCCGTGTCCTGCCAACTTCCTGCCATTGCCCTGCCTGACTCCCCCTTTTCCGTATGAACACACTTTATGAAACCGGTTCCATAACTTATCCAAAAAAAAGGGCAAGGCCCTCTTTCCCGTCAAGCGTCGCCGCCCTTGTCCGCTTTCCCGCCCTGGGTGGAATTGCGCACAATCAACTTACCCGGCAACAACACCTCGCGCGGCGGGCATTGCTCGCCCTGCAGGCGCGACAGCATGCACGTCATCGCCGTAAAGCCGATTTCATAGGTCTGCTGCTGGATCGTGCTCAGGCCCGCCAGCGGCGACCACGGCAATTCGTCAAAGCCCAGCAAGCCCACGTCCTGCGGCATGCGCAATTCGAGGCGCTGCAGCATCAGCGCCAGTTCCAGCGCCACCATGCCGTTCGAGGCCAGCAGCGCCACGCGGCGGCCGCGCCACTGCGCCAGGCATAGACGCACCTGCGCGTCGATGGCAGGCCGGTCGTCCAGGTCCACCGCCAGCACTTCGCCCACGCAGCCCGGATGCTCGGCCATCACGGCCTGGAAACCTTCGGCGCGCATCAGCCGCGAGCTGACGCCCGTCAAGGGCGGCGCAATGAAGGCGATGGCGTCGAAACCCTGTTCGATCAGATGCGCGGTGGCCAGCCGGCCCGCCTGCACATTGTCCAGGCCCACCAGATCGAAATCGGCGCCCTCGATGCGGCGGTCGACCAGCACGATGGGCATATCCGCCTGCTGCAAGTCGGACGATTCGATGTTGCGCCCCTGCGTGTTGACGATCAGCCCTTCCACGCTGTACGAACGCAGCGCGGCCAGCGACTGGCGTTCGCGCTGTTCGTCATTGCCGGTATTACATAAAATCAATGTATAGCCATGTTGCTGGCAAGCCGCTTCCACGCCTTGCAGCACGGCCACGGTGTAGGGATTGAGCATGTCGGCCACGACCATGCCGATCAGGCGCGTGCGTCCCCGCTTGAGGCCGCGCGCCATCTGGTTCGGCTGGTAGCCGAGGCGCGCGATGGTGCTGGTGATCTGCTGGCGGATGTTTTCCGACAGGGCATCGAGTTCGCCGCCGAGAAAGCGCGACACGCTCGTCTTCGACACGCCCGCCTCGCGCGCCACCTGGGCGATGGTCACGGGCCGGGCCGGTTCGCCGGAGACTGTTTTTTTACTGCCGCGTACTGAATCCAAGGGTGCTCTCCACTACCTGTTGATCTGCATATTTTTATTTTGGAACCGGTTCCAAAGATAGCACCCACGCATCGATGACGCAAGCGATTTGATTGCCTGTGGCGGCGAAGGAACACGCTGGGGGCATGGATGGGAACGCGGATGAAAAAACGCCGCCCGCCCCTTGCAAACGCGGGAGCGGGCGGCGCGATGGTGTCAAGACTACTGGACCACGGTATAGCAAGGCACGTAGGCCGTGCCCGCCAGCTTCATGCGGTGCTGCGCCACGAACGAGGCCAGCAGCGCATCCATGGGGCCGGCGATGGATTTGTCGCCGTGGATCTCGAAGTTGCCATGTTCCTCGATCGAGCGGATGCCGTCATCCTTGACGTTGCCCGCCACCACGCCCGAAAACGCGCGGCGCAGCTGGGCCGCCAGCAAGTGCGTGGGCTGGTTCTTGTGCAGGCTCAGGTTGCGCATGTTTTCATGCGTGGGCTGGAACGGCTTCTGGAACTCGTGGTCGATTTTCAGCAGCCAATTGAAATAATACGCGTCGCTGTGCGCCTTGCGGAATTCGCGCACCTGGCGTATGCCTTCGAGCATTTCGCGCGCCACCAGTTCCGGGTCGTCGATGATGATTTTATAGCGCTGCTGCGCTTCCGGCCCCAGGGTGTCGCTGATGAACTGGTTGATCTGCACGAAGTACTCGCGCGACGTTTCCGGTCCCGTGAAAATCAGCGGGAAGGGAATCTCGGCATTGTCCGGGTGCAACAAAATACCGAGGATATACAGGATCTCTTCGGCCGTGCCGGCGCCGCCGGGGAAGACGACGATGCCGTGGCCGGCGCGCACGAACGCTTCCAGGCGCTTTTCGATGTCCGGCATGATGACCAGGTCATTGACGATGGGGTTCGGCGACTCGGCCGCGATGATGCCCGGCTCGGTGATGCCCAGATAGCGGCCATTGTGCAGGCGCTGCTTGGCGTGGCCGATGGTGGCGCCCTTCATGGGGCCCTTCATGGCGCCCGGGCCGCAGCCGGTGCAGATGTCGAGGCCGCGCAAGCCCAGCTGGTAGCCCACTTCCTTCGAATAATTGTATTCGGCGCGGTTGATCGAGTGGCCGCCCCAGCAGACGACCAGGTTCGGGTTGAGCTGGGTTTGCAGCACGTTGGCGTTGCGCAGGATGTGGAAGACGGCGTCCGTCACGCCTTCCGTGCTCTGCAAGTCGAATTTCGGGTTGCCCGTCACTTCATCGCTGACGAAGATAATGTCGCGCAACACGGCAAACAGATGCTCGTGGATGCCCTTGATCATCTTGCCGTCAACGAAAGCGATGGCTGGCGCGCCCTTGATGTCGAGCTTGATGCCGCGCTCGCGCTGGATGATGGAAATCTCGAAGGATTGATATCGCTCAAGCAAGGCACGGCCATCGTCGATGGTGCTGCCGCAATTCAAGACCGCCAGCGCGCAGCGGCGGAAAGTGTTGTACAGGCCGCCCTGGCTGGTGTCGAGCAGTTTATTGACTTCAGTCTTGGAGAGCACGTCCAGGCGGCCTTCCGGTGAAACCAGAGTATCGATAACGTCGTGTTCCATAATGCGAAAAATCCTTTAAAAATCGATGCTCGAAGGTGTTGCAGCCTCAAAATGTGTTGCAGCCTCAATATACGACAAGTCGGGCAAGTTGTGCTGTGGTGCCGCAAAATCGCCGGAGAGGAGCTTTGCCTGAAACCGGTTTGACCAATATGAAACAGTCATTCTTGCTAATGCGAATCGAAATCTTCGCTCAGCGCAATTTGTAGATTAGAATGCCAGCCTATTGGAATTCCCGAGCGTACGGTTCTTCATGAGAGTCCCCGCCGCCCGCAGGCTTCCATAAGTTTGTTTTATCGATTGACTATAATAATTTTTCAGGAGGAACCGCATGAGCGGTGCGACTACGCCCAACAAGGAAGCCGTTATTCCCGAGTTCAAGCAGATTATGGGCCATCCAAGCCCATTGTGGATGTTGTTCATGACTGAATTCTGGGAACGCTTCGCGTTCTACGGAGTTCGCTGGGCGCTGGTACTGTACATCGTGGCCCAGTTCCACGGCGGCGACGGTTCGGGACAGGCAGCGGCCAACCTGACCTACGGTTCCTTCCTCGCGCTGGTGTACGCCGGCGCCCTGTTCGGCGGCTACATCGCCGACCGCGTCATCGGCTACCAGCGTTCCATCCTGCTGGGCGCCATCTTCATGGCCGCCGGCCTGTTCTGCATCTCCGTGCCGAACCAGGACATCTTCAACCTGGGCCTGGCCACGATGATCGTCGGTAACGGCATGTTCAAGCCGAACATCTCGACCATGGTCGGCAAGCTGTACACGACCGCCGATCCGCGCCGCGACAGCGGCTTCACGATCTTCTACATGGGCATCAACATGGGCGCCATGGTCGCGCCCGTCTTCACCCAGTGGCTGGCCGAGTCGATCTTCGGCACCAGCGCGATGCCGTCGTACAAGATGGTCTTCATGGCTTCCGGTTTCGGCATGCTGATCAGCCTGGTATGGTTCTTCATCGGCCGCCGCGCCCTGAAGGGCATCGGCGCACCGGAAGCCGGTTCCGGCAACCCAATGCGCGTCGTCTGGGTGGCCGTCGGCTCCCTGTGCGTGATCCCGCTGATGTACTTCCTGCTGACCGTCGGCGCTGAAAAGCTGCAAATCGTCCTGACCGTGCTGTTCGTCGGCCTGGCCGTGATGCTGATGATCGAAGGCATACGCAACGGTAAAATTGCGCGCGACCGCGTCATCGCCATGCTGCTGATCTTCGTCTTCAACATCCTGTTCTGGATGTTCTTCGAACAGGCTGGCAGCTCGTTTACTTTCCTGGCTGACAAGATCGTCAACCGCGACCTGGGCTTCTGGATCTTCCCGACCGCCTACTTCCAGACCGTCAACTCGGTCGCCATCATCGTCTTCGCGCCGATCATCGCCGCCGTCTGGGTCTTCCTGGCGCGCCACAACGTCAACCCGTCGATCCCGCGCAAATTCGGCCTGGGCTTGCTGGGCAATGCGCTGGCCTTCGGCCTGCTGATCTTCGCTCTGTCGAGCCTGGTTGGCGCCGATAACAAGATCCCGTTCTGGACCCTGACCACCGTCTACGTGCTGCAATCGATCGGCGAGCTGTGCCTGTCGCCTATCGGCCTGTCGATGGTCACCAAGCTGGCGCCAGTGCGCCTGGTCGGCCTGGGCATGGGCGGCTGGTTCCTGTCGACCGGTATCGGCAACAACCTGTCGGGCATCTTCGCCAGCCACGTCAGCGGCGAAAGCGGCATGTCGGTGCAATCGGCCCTGTCCGGCTACACCTTCGGCTTCTGGTCCCTGCTGGGCGCCGGTGTCGTGCTGTTCCTGATCGCACCGCTGATCAACAAACTGATGCACGGCGTGAAATAAGCGTCTTGTTGTAGATCAGAACGGCGGCCTGCGGGCCGCCGTTTTTCATTCCGGCGCCGGTTCTTGCCTTGGCGGGCGGTACAATACCGCCAGGGCCACCGGCCACTCCCCCCACATCACCAAAGAATATTATGTCCAGCATCTCCACCACCTCGCCCCTCTCCGACGACGAATACGCCGAACTCGACACCCTGCTGGCCGCGCCCGCGCTGGAAGGCCGCGCCATGGACGTGTCGATGCTCGAAGGTTTTCTCACGGCCGTCGCCCTGAACCCGAAACAGATCGCGCCGGAACAGTGGTTGCCATGGGTCTGGGACAAGGCGGCTGGCAGCGCCGCGCCCGCAGCGGATGCGGCCAGCGAACGGGCGGCCAGCCTGGCCCGGCGCCACCACGCCTACATGGTCGAATGGCTGGCGAAGGACCCGGACAGTTTTGAGCCCATCTATGTGTGCGGCCCCGAATGGAGCGTGCCCGCCTGGTGCGCCGGTTTTATGCTGGGCACGAGCCTGGACAAGCCCCAGTGGGCGGCCCTGGCCGTCAGCCATCCCGAGTACCTGGCGCCGTTCCAGCACCTGGCCACGGCCACCGAACTCGATGACGATGCGGCCGAAACGGCCATGGATGGCGTGATTCCTGCCGTGATCGCCATCAACGCCGCCTGGGCGCGCCAGCGCCACCTGAAGCAAAGCCAGCCCGGCGCCACCGTGCTGCGCGAACTGCCGAAAACGGGCCGCAACGACCCGTGCCACTGCGGCAGCGGCAAGAAGTACAAGAAATGCTGTGCCGACGCCGATAGCGCGGCCAGCTAAGGACGCATCTCCTTGCGCCTGCTGCTGACGGCCATCCTGCGCTTCCTGCTGCGCCACGCGCTGCAGTTCGCGCTGTTCATCGTCATCCTGCTGGCAGGACGATCGCTGCTGGCCGAATGGCGCAGCTACAGCGCCGGCAGCGAGGCTGTCGCCGCCCTGCGCCAGGCTTCCGGCAGCGCCAGCAGCCATGGCACCAGCCTGGCCGAGGCGGCCACGCTGAGCGTCAACGCCCTGCGGCTGGCATCACAAGCAAGCATCGCCACGCGCCTGACAGAAGTACAAGCGCAATTGACGGCCTTGCGCGCGCGGCAGCAACCGTCGCTGTTTACCATTCCCCTGCCCGACACGCACACCCTGGCCCTGCACGCGCAGGACGAAGCGGCGCGCCGCGTGGAAATCGAAGTGCTGGCGCAGGAAGCCCGTTATCTGGTCGCCCTGCAGGCGGCGATCAGCGGCGAAGATGCACGCCAGACGCTGGCGCGCCTGCATGCGGAACACGTCAGCGCATATGCCGCACTGCAACATAACCTGGCCCGGCGCCGGCAGCTGGAAGCGCAGCACCCGCTGGCGGCGCGCCTGCCCGGCAGCGACGCCTACGCGCAGCTGTCGCGGCTCGAAGCGGAGGGCCAGCGCTTGCGCGAGGTCAACCTGCAAGCGTATCAGGCCTGGCTGGCGCAGCGCGCGCGCAGCAGCAATACCACCAACATCACCCGCCCCGCCCCATTCGCCGTCGACAGCGCGGCGCTGACTGGCGCGCTGGCGCCCGTACAAAAGGCGATTGCGGCAGGCGAAGAACAACTGGCGCGCAACTGGATCGCCCGCTGGCGCGCTCCCGTGCTGGACGTGGCGCCCACGGCCGCCCTGCTGGTGCTGTCGGCCATCCTGCTGCCCGTCGCCATCAAGGCCTGCTTTTACTTCGTGCTGGCGCCCCTCGCTTCGCGCCTGAAACCCTTGTCCATCGCGCACGCGCTGAACGTGACGGCCACTGCGCTCCCCCTGCCGCCCGATGGCCAGTCGCGCATTTCCGCCGTCTCGCAGGCATTGCAGCTCAAACCCGGCCAGCGGATGCTGATCCATCCCGAATACCTGCAATCGTCGCCCGTCGGCACGCGCAAGCGCACGCAGTGGCTGCTGGACTGGCGCTATCCGTTCACCAGCCTGGCCGCCGGCATGGAGGCGCTGACGCGGCTGGAAAGCGATGCCCCGGCATCCGTGACGATCTCCGCCAGCGACGACCCGCTGCTGGAAGTGGCCGTCGTGCACCTGCCGGCCGGCAGCGCCCTCGTGTTCCAGCCGCGGGGCCTGGTGGGCCTGGTCTGCGACTCTGGCCAGCCGCTGGCGATATCGAGCCACTGGCGCCTGGGAAGCCTGCATGCCTGGCTCACCCTGCAGCTGCGCTTCATCGTCTTTCGCGGCCCCGTCACCCTGATCGTGCGCGGCTGCCGCGGCGTGCGCCTGGAACGCGCGGGCCAGGGCCGCTCCATCAGCCAGTCCGCCACCCTGGGCTTTACTACCGACGTGCTGTACTCGACGCTGCGCAGCGAAACCTTCCTGCCCTATCTGCGCGGCCAGCAGGCGCTGCTCAACGACCGCTTCGACGGCGGCAACGGCGTCTACCTGTACGAAGAAACCCCGCGCCACGGCAAGCAGCCGGGCAAGGTGGGCAGCTGGTTCGAGGGTTTTACGGACGCCATCTTGAAAGTGTTCGGCATCTAGCCGAGGAAACCTTATGAACGACTTCCTGTTTGCCGATTTTCTCGAGGATCAGGCCGTGTATGCGGCACTGCAAGCGTACTGGCAAACGCGCCTGGCCTTCCTCGACGGCCTGTGTTCGCCGTATCTGCGCACCAGCTTTGCCAACGGCCAGGCATTCAATGACGGCAATCCCATCGTCAACCTGGCGGACCGCAACGCCGGCAAGGCGGCGCGCATCGTGCAGCAATGCCCGCAGGAGTTCGGCCCCTGCTACACGAGCTTCGGACAAGCCATCGAGCTGGCCGGCAGCGATGGGCAGCTTCGTCCGGCGCGGGAAAAGGTCATCGTGCTGACCTTGACGCAGGCAACGGCGCAGAGGGCCGGGGATGAACTGCGCGCGTGGTTCATGCCAGGCTAAGGGCGGCGCCATCCGGCACAAAATCGGGCTGCAGCAAGCCGTAGACGTGCAGGTCGACAAATACGCCATTCAGGCATTCCGCCTGCCGCAACACGCCTTCGTGCGCGAATCCCAGCCGTTCGGCCAGCGCCATGCTGGCGTGATTGCCGGCCGCGCACTGCAATTCGACGCGGTGCAATTGCAGCGCGCCAAACGCGTGCGCGAGGACGGCGCGCACCGCCGCGCTGGCGATGCCCCGGCCCTGGAACTGCTGCCCGAGGTAATAGCCGATGCGGGCATTGCGGTCCGCTGTGTCGATGTCTTTCAGGCGGATGCTGCCACACAAGGCCGTGCCGGAGAAAACATGCCATTCCAGTACCTCGCCGCTGGCCGCGCGGGCGACGGCGGCCTGCAGATAGGCCTGCGCCTCGCCGAACGAGTCCAGCTGCAGCACGGCGGGCAGGTAAGCACGCAGGTGCTCGCGGTTGTGCGCCACCAGCCCGGCGAGGGTTTCGGCGTGTTCAGGCAAGGTTGGAACAATAGAAATATCAGGAAATTTTGAAGGATTCACGCGCAAAGAGCCCTGGCGGGCCGGTAAGTTAAAGAAACGGCACTGGGTTCGCAGGCTAGGCGGCGATCGAATGCGACACCGTCAGCCACTCGCCCGGCTGCAGATTCGCCGCCGCCTCGCGCGTGGCCAGCACGCTGTCCGGGTTCAGGTCGGACCGGTTCAGCTTGTAGGAATAGGCGAAATCGTCGGCATCGAAGGCCTGTCCCGCCTTGACGTAATACTTGAAGCCGACAAACGAGTCGGGATTGGTGACGACCGAATACTCAAGCGTGACATTGTTCATGGCGGGCCTCGTCGGCGATGGTGATACGGCCATTATGCGTCAATTCCGGCGGCGGCGACGCAACGGTCCTTGCGGCAAGTCAATAGCCCTGCCGGCTGCCGGCGCTACAGTAGCCTGAGTCCACCACCGAATGGAAAGCCATGCGCGCCTTGCTCGCGAAAATCAGGAACACACTGGCGCCGCAGGCGGGCCTGCCGGCGGCGGCGCGCATGGAGCGGACGGCGGATCGGCGCGGCCTGCCCGCCTTTGACCCCGGGCCGCAAGCCGTCGTCAAGGCTTGCACGGCCTGGCTATGCGCGGCGCAAGACCATTCCAGTTCACACGACGGCGGGGTCGCGCGCGACTACAGCCTGCTGACGGGCTGGGCTAGCTCCTATCCCGAAACCACCGGCTACATCATCCCCACCATGATCGCCCTGGCGCAGCGCGCTGGCGACGAGGGTGGGGATGATGCCCTGCACGCACGGGCGCGCCGCATGCTCGATTGGTGCGTCGCCATCCAGTTCCCCGCAGGCGGTTTCCAGGGCGGGAAGATCGATTCGCTGCCGCGCGTGCCCGTCACCTTCAACACGGGCCAGATCCTGCTGGGCCTGGCCGCCGGCGTGGCCGCGTACGGCGATCGGTACCAGGACGCCATGCACCGCGCGGCACGCTGGCTGCGCGACAGCCAGGATGCCGACGGCTGCTGGCGCCGGCATCCGACGCCGTTCGCCAGCGCCGGCGACAAGGCGTATGAGACGCACGTGGCGTGGGGCCTGTTCGAAGCGGACCGCATCGCGCCTGGCCACGGCTATGGCGCGGCGGGCCTGCGCCAGGTCGACTGGGCGCTGACAAAACAGCGTCCCAACGGCTGGTTCGCCTCGAACTGCCTGGACAACCCGCTGCTGCCCCTGACCCACACCATCGGCTACGCCTTGCGCGGCCTGCTCGAAGCGCAGCGCTTTTCGGCCCGCGCCGACCTGCTGGACGCGGCCAAGCGCACCGGCACGGGCGTCGCCAGGGCCGTGGCGGCCGACGGCTACCTGGCCGGCCGCCTCGGCCCGGACTTCCAGCCTGGCGCCGATTACGCCTGCCTCACGGGGTCCGCGCAAAACGCGCATTGTCTGTTCCTGCTGTACCAGCTCACGGGCGAGCGGCCCTACCTCGACGCGGCCCGCCGCCTGAACCGTTACGTGCGGCGCTCCGTCAGCATCGACGGTCCCGCGCACGCGCGCGGCGGCGTCAAGGGTTCGTTTCCCGTCGATGGCGATTACGGCGCCTGGGCTTACCTGAACTGGGCCGCCAAGTTCTGCATCGATGCCAACCTGCTGGAACTGGAATTAGGCCATGCTTGACGGGGCCAGGCGCGCCGCCAGGGCCGCGCTGGAAGCGTGGCGCCGCGCCGCCGGCGCCCGGCAAATGCGCCACGACGCGCCCCACGTGACGCGCGCCGCGCTGGCATCCGGCCTGGCGCGGCTCGGCGTGGCGCCAGGCGATACGCTGTTCGTGCATTCTTCGCTGAAAAGCCTCGGCTACGTGGAAGGCGGCGCGGCGGCCGTCATACGCGCCCTGCAGGACGCCGTCGGCCCGCAAGGCACCCTGCTGCTGCCCACCTACTATCTGCCCGGCGGCACCGTGCGCGCCACCTGCGCCATGCCCGGCTATGTGTTCGACCCGCGCCGCCATGGCACGCACATGGGGCGCCTGCCGGAAGCGTTCCTGGCCAGCGGCAATATCCACCGCAGCATCCACCCGACCCACTCCGTATCCGCGTGGGGCCGCCATGCCGACGCTCTGACCGAGGCGCACCACCGCGCACCGTCGATCTTCGGCGTGGGCTCGCCCTGGCAGCGCTTCATCGGCTGCGACCAGGCCAAGGTGCTGGGCCTGGGCATCTCCATGGGGCCGGTGACGTTCTATCACGCGCTGGAAGACGCCATGGGCGACGCCTTTCCCGTGCCCGTGTGGGAGGACGATACAAAGCTGCTGGCCTGCCTGGACCACGCCGGCCGGCGCTGGAACGTGCCCGTGCGCCCCTTCGACCCGGCCGTCGCACAGCGCCGCATCGACCATCCGGGCCGCGGCGACTTGCGCGATTACTTTGCGCGCGAATTCGACGCCGCCGGCCTGCGCGTCAACGGCCAGGTGGGCGATGCCGCGTCGTGGCTCATTCCGGCGCAGGCGTTTTATGACCACCTGCGGCGGCTGGCGTCCGACCAGGTGACGATCTACGCGAGCGCGGCGCAACTGGCGGCGCGGCCGATATCGTAGTCATCTCCGCCATGCCCACATAAAAAAACCGCCCGGATCGTCATGACACCGGGCGGTTTTCCTTGGGCTGGCTACAACATCAAGCCTGCGGGCTGCCCGCTTTCTTCTCTCTTGCGACGATATACAGCAGCACGATGATGACGGCATACGGCAGCAGGGACAGCGCGTCCGAATGCAGGCCCGCGTAGAACGGGTTGCCGTGTTCGGCCCAGTCGGCCATCATCTGGTCGAAGTGCGTCAGCACGCCGGCCGTGATGGCGATGATGATGCCGGCCAGCGCGCCGCCGGCGATGTAGCCGGACGCCAGCAGCACGCCCGAACTGCGGTCGCCCGCCAGCTGGCGCTCTTCCTCGTTCAGTTTCGCGTTGTGTTCCAGCTTGTTGTTGCGGCGGTCCGCCAGCCAGCGCACCAGGCCGCCGACGAAGATCGGCAAGGTGGACGACAGCGGCAGGTACACGCCCACCGAAAACGCCAGTGACGGAATGCCGGCCATTTCCAGCACCACGGCGATCATCACGCCGAACAGCACCAGGGTCCACGGCAGCTGCTGGTCGAGGATGCCCTTGATGATGTAGGACATCAGCACGGCCTTCGGCGCATCGTATTTCTTCACTTCCGAGCCGTCCGGACGCTTGCTGTAGTGGCCATTGATGCCCGGATCGACCAGGTAGGCCAGCTGGCCATCTTCCTTGACGAAGTACTTGCCGGCCGGGCCGCCCACGGTATCGGTCTTTTGCCAGACTTTATACGTATTGTGGTCCGTGTCGGCTTGCGGGCCATGCAGCTCGCCCGTCACCGTCAGCTTCGACGCATCGACCGTCAGGCCAGGCGCCACTTGCGCGGCCGGCACGTAGACGGTGCTCGCTTCGTTCAGCTTCAGCAAAATCGGACCGAGGATCAGCGCGGACGACAAGGCGCCGGCCAGGATCGCGTACTGCTGCAGGCGCGGCGTGGCGCCCACCAGATAGCCGGTTTTCAAGTCTTGCGACGTGGTGCCGGCATTGCTGGCGGCGATGCAGACGATGGCGCCCACCGACAGGGCAGTCACATAGTAACGCCCGCCCGTCCAGCCCATGATGAGGAAGATCAGGCAAGTGAACAGCAAGGTGGCCACGGCCATGCCGGAGATCGGGTTCGACGAGGAGCCGATTTCGCCCGTCAGGCGCGACGACACGGTGGCGAACAGGAAGCCGAAGACGAGGATCAGCAGCGCGCCGAGGAAATTCATGTGCAGCGGCGTGGCGAAGGTGATCACGGCGATGATGGACAGGCAGCCGATGACGACCCATTTCAGGGGGATATCCTGGTCCGTGCGCAAGGTGGAATTGCTCTTGACGCCCTTGCCGATGCCTTTCAGGCCGGCCGACAGGCTGCGCCAGATCATGGGCATGGCGCGCACCAGCGAAATCAGGCCGCCGGCGGCCACGGCGCCCGCGCCGATGTACAGCACGTAGGCGCTGCGCACGTCGTCGGCGCCCATTTCGCTGATCAATTTGGTGCCCGGCGAGAGCACGGTGGTCAGGCTGTCGCCGAAGAACTTGATCATCGGGATCAGCAGCAGATACGACAGCACGCCGCCGGCCGCCATGGTGGCGGCGATGCGCGGGCCGATGATGTAGCCCACGCCCAGCAATTCAGGGGAAATCTCGGCGCCGATGGAGCCGCCCTTGAGCGGCGCGGCAAATTCCACGCCCGGCGTGTCCTTCCAGCCCTTGAACGAGATATTGAAGACTTTATACAGCAGGCCGACGGCAAAACCGCCGAAGATGATCTTGGCGCGGCGCTTGGCGTCCAGCGCGGCGGCCGAATCCTTCTCGATGCTTTCGCCGGCGGCGATGCGCGATTCTTCCGTGGCAGCCGCCTTGAGCACTTCGGCGCAGGCCGTGCCTTCGGGGAATTTGAGTTCCTTGTGCTGGTCGACGATCATGGTGCGGCGCATGGGGATCATCATCAGGATGCCCAGCAGGCCGCCGAGGATACCGACCAGCATGACGCGCGAGATTTCCAGGTCGAAGCCGAGGATCAAAATGGCGGGCATGGTCACGCCCAGGCCGAAGGCCAGCGATTCGCCGGCCGAACCGGCCGTTTGCGTGATGCTGTTTTCCAGGATCGACGAATCCTTGCCGCCCACCTTCTTGGCCAGGCCGAACAGGGTGATGGCGATCACGGCGACGGGAATCGAGGCGCTGACGGTCAGGCCCACTTTCAGCACCAGGTAGAGCGAAGAGGCGCCAAAGACCATCCCCAGGATGACGCCCATGAACAGCGCGCGGAAGGTCATCTCGGGCAGCTTCGCATCGGCCGGAATATACGGCTTCACGGCGCTCGGCATTGCATCTTTTGCCATAAATAAATCCTTAATTTTATAAAATAAACAGCCCGGATCGACGTCCGGGCTATTTGCTTGAAGCCGAGACTATCGCACAGCCGCGTTTCGATGAAAAGGTTTTTTGCAGCCGGTCCCGGCGCCGGGAGCGCCGCCGCATTGGTCTATAATCGCTGCCACCGTGCCCTGCACGCTCACGTGAGACTGCCTTGACTGCCAAACGATCCGGATTTCCCTGGCCTTCCCGCCGCGCCACCGTGCGCGCCATCATCATCGCCGGCTGCGCCGCGCTGACCGCTGCCCTGCTGCTGACCGCTTATCTGTTCCTGTACGTGCGCCCCCGCCTGCCCGAGCTGGACGTCATCACCGACTACCAGCCGAAGATCCCGCTGCGCGTGTACACGGCCGACAATGTGCTGATCGGCGAATTCGGCGAAGAGCACCGCGACTTCGTGCCGATCGCGCAAGTGCCGGAAATGATGAAAAAGGCCTTGCTGGCCATCGAGGACAGCCGCTTCTACGAGCACCACGGCATCGACTTCGTGCGCGCCGGCGGCGCCGTGCTGTCGAACCTGCGCCACGGCTTCGGCCACGGCGGCGGCTCCACCATCACCATGCAGGTGGCGCGCAATTTCTTCCTGACGCGCGAAAAAGTCGCCTCGCGCAAGCTCAATGAAATCATGCTGGCCCTGAAAATCGAGGCGGCCCTGTCGAAAGAGCAGATTCTCGAGCTGTACATGAACCAGATGTACCTGGGCCAGCGCTCGTTCGGCTTCGGCAGCGCGGCGCAGACCTATTTCGGCAAGCCCTTGTCCGAACTGTCGATCGCGGAAATGGCCATGCTGGCCGGCCTGCCGCAAAACCCGTCGCGCCACAACCCGATCAGCAACCCGAAAAAGGCCCATGCGCGCCAGCAGCTGGTATTGAAACGCATGCGCGAACTCGATTACATCAGCGAAGGCCAGTACCGGCAGGCGCTGGCGCAGCCGCTGCATTTCAATACGCGCGGCAAGCAGGGTTTCGAGACGCACGCCGAATACGTGGCCGAACTGGCGCGCCAGGCCGTGTTTGCGCAATTCAAGGAAGACAGCTATACCAAGGGCATCAGCGTCTACACGACGATCCTGAAGGCGGACCAGGACGCGGCCTACGCCTCGACGCGCCGCAACGTCATCGCCTACGACCAGCGCCACGGCTACCGCGGCCCGGAAACCTTCATCGACATGCCGGCGGATCCCGAGCAGCGCGACGACGCCATCGATGCTGCACTGCAAAAACGGCCGGACAGCGACGGCCTGATCGCCGCCGTCGTCACGGAGGTATCCAGCGGCAAGGTGCTGGCCGACACGGGCGACGGCGACGCCAAGGCCATCACGGGCGACGGCTTGCGCTTTGCCGCCCCTGCCCTGTCCGCCAAGGCGAGCGCCGGCATCAAGCTGCGCCCCGGCGCCGTGATCCGCATCAGCCAGGACGCCAAGGGCAACTGGGCCATCACGCAAGTGCCGCTGGTGGCCGCCGCCTTCGTCTCGCTCGATGCGGAAACGGGCGCCTACCACGCCATGGTGGGCGGCTTCGACTACAACCTGCAAAAGTTCAACCACGTCACGCAGGCCTGGCGCCAGCCCGGTTCGGCCATGAAGCCCTTCGTGTACTCGGCGGCGCTGGAAAAAGGCTTTTCGCCGGCCACCCTGATCAACGACGTGCCCCTGGAAATGCAGGCGGGCGGCAAGGTGTGGGCGCCGCAGAATGACGATTTCAAGTTCGACGGCCCCATCACCATGCGCTATGCGCTGGCGCAATCGAAGAACGTGGCCTCGGTGCGCATCCTGCGCGCGCTGGGCGTGGCGTACACGCACGACTTCATGGAAAAATTCGGTTTCGACCCGGCGCGCCAGCCCAGCAACCTGACGATGGCGCTGGGCACGGGTTCCGTCACGCCCGTGCAGATGGCGGGCGCCTACGCCCTGTTCGCCAATGGCGGCCACCAGGTGGAACCGTATCTGATCGACCGCATCGTCGACGCCAGGGGTACGGTATTGATGCAGACCAAACCGCCCGCGCCGAACGACGACAAGACCCTGGCGCTCGATCCGCGCAACGCCTTCGTGATGGACAGCATGCTGCGCGAAGTCACGCGCACCGGCACGGGCGCGGCGGCGACGAAAAAACTGGGCCGCAGCGACATCGCCGGCAAGACGGGCACCACCAGCGACGCCGTCGACGGCTGGTTCGCCGGCTATGGCGGCGGCATCGTGGCGGTGGCGTGGATGGGCTATGACGAGCCGAAGTCCCTGGGCGGACGCGAATTCGGTTCCTCGCTGGCCATGCCGATCTGGATCGACTACATGCGCACGGCCCTGTCGACGCGCCCGCAAGTCACGCGCGCCGTGCCGGCGGGCCTGAGCCAGGTCGACGGCGAGTGGCTGTACGATGAATTCATCGACATGAACGGGATCAAGACCCTGGACATGGACGTGGAGACGCCGACGGATCCGGCGGCAGTGCCGGAGACGGTGCCGGTTGAGACGAACTGAGGCCGCATGGTCGGGCCGGGAGCCACCGTTACGCCGCTGGCCCGCGGCCCGTGGCCCGTGGCCCGCACCACCCGCCTGGGGCTCCGGCATTGCCGATCACGCTTGCCGGCAATCCGGCCAGTCACAATTTGCCTTGAGGATTTCTCCATCGACAATAATCATGGCAGGATTCTTTTTCCAATCCGCGTCGGACACAGTGAATTTCTCCTTCATTTCAGGCGTCATCAGGCAATCTGAAAACAGCATGGCATTCAGCCTGAATTCCGGCACGAATTTTGACATCTTTTTCGTCCCATCCGGATATTCAACCTGGAATATCACTTCCGTGACCTTCCCCCGCATATCGTTCATACCGCCTCCACATGAATATGCAATACATTCACTTACAAAGCACGGACAATCGGCCAACCGCGCCGCCGATCCGAATGACGCCAATATCGAGATGATTCATACGTCAACCATCGATTAATTTGGAACGCAGCAACATGCGTAACAATAAAACATGGTCGCGCCAAATTTACCCGCATTAAATGCATATGGCACGTTCTGCGGAATGAACATCCAATCGCCGGCCGTCAGTTCAAGCCCCGCGTATTCGATGGAGCCGGACACGATGACCCGTATGCCGTCGCCTTCCTCGTGCTGGTGCTCCTCGACGCCGGCGCCGGCTTGGGCGACGGAGACAAAGAACTGCGCCCCTTTGCCGGTCAACGCGAACGGCAATTGCCATTTCTGGAAGCCAGCAGGAAGCTTGCGGATACTGAGGCTCTCGCGTATGCGCTGCGCAAAGGGATCCCGCGAAGTCAGCACCGTCGTATTTTGCTCGTCCAATCCCAGTTCTTTTCTGGCATGTGCAATCCTTTCAAGCCCGGACTCAAAAGAAATAAACTTGAAATTTTCATTAGACATGGCGCCCCCAAATAAATTTTCAAATTGAATCAGCAAGAAGGGCAATCCACACCCGACCATTCGACTTTATCCCGGATCATGAAAATATATTTTGATACCAGTCAAATTCGCAGCGCGGAGTATTTTTGAGCATGGCGGCCATTCGAGATAAGGCATGCGGAATAAAAACTTTCACATTTTTAATGTCACGCACGACCAGATCCGCCGAACGCATCGGCGTACCGGCGGCCATCAGGCAGCCGCGTTCCGAGGCAGCGGCATTACTTTCAGGAAAATAGGAGAAGCAGGCCAGCCGAGGGCAAGGCTGCGCCACAGCGAGCAGCGGCAGCTTGATGCAGACAAGGCCCGCAACGGGGCCATGCCCTGCCGATACGCGCCGCTGCCGGAGCCATGCGGGGACGTTGCGCTAAACGCCGCTCATGCTCAAATACCCGCGTACCGTACTGACAACGCTATCGGCAAAATCGTCGACATTGACCTTCGCCGCGCGGTACTTCCAGCGTTTCACGTACCAGTCCTGGAACAGGGCCAGGCAGTGCGCGGCCAGCAAGGTGGGGTCGCCCTGCGGCTTCGGCGCGATTTCGGCGATGGTGGCGGCGATCAGGGTCTGCACATACAGTTCCGAATTCTTCGCCATGCTGCGCTGCTCCACCTGCAGCACGCGCGAATCCATGAAGACAAAATAAAACCACGGCTGCAGCACTTCGGACAGGTAGATCGACGAGCGTATCATCGCCTCCAGGCGGTCCAGCGGCGACTTCACGTCCGCAAACAGCAGCGGCAAGGCTTGCGTGGCGTGGCGCACCACGTCCTCGATCATCTCGGCCAACTGATCCTTGCTGGTGATGTAGCCATACAGGCCGCCCATCGACAGCCCCGTCTCGCGGCACAGGTCGCGCAAGCTCATGGCGCGGAAACCCACGTCATTGGCCAGGCGGAAGGTGGCGACGAAGATGCGCTCAAGATTTTCCAGCGCCGGCTTGCGGCGCTTGACGCCGATGCGTTCCGCGTGGCGGTCAAGAATATATTCCCAGATGTTTTCGCCATTTAAAGGCGTCATCTGCTGAAACTGTTCAAAATTAAAATGGGTCGACAAGTGCATTCCCAAGTAACGGTGTATGAGCAATGTAAGACAGCGCCTGGTCGGCGCTGCAAGACGGCGGGACGGCGGATGCCGGGCCGATTATAGCTCAGGAAAACAACTATTTGACTTTTCAACTATGCAATGGGCGCATAAGCAACGCCAAATTCCCACAGTTATTGCGCTGCATCATGCAATTCACTGCAATTTAAATCCAGCAATGCTACATTCAAGAAACCGAGCGCTCGCTATTTTTAATGCATCGAGAATGTACAGGAGCGCACGGTTCATCGCTACAGCATCGACATTTCCATATTATTCAAATAACGGAGACAAAATGAAGACTCGCTTCTGGCAACTGCTATCCACCCTACTCCTCACCCTCGCCATCCTGCCCGGCAGCGCCGGCGCCGCCGGCTACACGCAAACGAAATACCCGATCGTGCTCGTGCACGGCCTGTTCGGCTTCGACAAGCTGGGGCCCGTCGAATACTTCTATGGCGTGCCCGACGCCCTGCGCAGCGGCGGCGCGCAAGTGTATGTGACCACCGTCTCGGCCGCCAACAGCACGGAAGTGCGCGGCGAGCAGCTGCTGTCGCAGGTGCGGCAAATCCTCGCCGCCACGGGAGCGGCCAAGGTCAATTTGATCGGCCACAGCCACGGCGGTCCCACGGCCCGCTATGTCGCGTCCGTACGGCCTGACCTGGTGGCGTCCGTCACCAGCGTGGCCGGCGTCAACAAGGGCTCGAAAGTGGCCGATATCCTCAGCGGCGCCATTCCCAATACCAGTAGCGCGCTGGGCAACGCGCTCGCTTCCCTGATCGGCATTTTGTCGGGCAACAAGGGCTTACCGCAAAACGCGGGCGCCTCGCTCGCGTCGCTGTCCACGGCCGGCTCGCTGGCCTTCAACAGCCGCCACCCGCAAGGCGTGCCCACCTCCGCCTGCGGCGAAGGCGCCTACCAGGTGCAAGGCGTGTACTACTTTTCGTGGAGCGGCGCGCAACCGTACACGAATGTGCTCGACGTGGGCGACCCGGCCCTGGCGGCCATCAGCCTGGCCTTCGGCGGCGTCAAGAACGATGGCCTGGTCAGCAGCTGCTCCAGCCACCTGGGCAAGGTGATCCGCGACGACTACGCCATGAACCACCTCGATGAAGTCAACCAGTTCGTCGGCATCGTCAACCTGTTCGAGACGAACCCCGTCACGGTCTTCCGCCAGCAAGCCAACCGCCTGCAAGGCCTGGGACTGTAAAGGAGCAGCGCATGCACGCGAAATGGATCATCGGCGGCAGCCTGGCGGCCCTGGCCCTGTACCTGGCGCTGCGCCCCGGAGAGCCGCCCGCCCCGCCGCCCGAAAAGGCGGAACCGGACCTGTTCGCGTTCGTGCGCTCGATGCAAGGCACGCGGCCCGACGGCAACGTGACGGTGGCCGCCGGCGACAAGCTGGTGGTCGACGCGGAACTGGGCCACCTGTTCGACTACTACCTGGCGGGCCTCGGCGAAAAGCCGCTGGCCGCCATCCGCAGCCAGATCGAGGCGGAACTCGACAAGCGCCTGGCGCCCGTCCCCGCCCGCGAAGCGAAGCGCCTGCTGGGCGCTTATCTGGCCTACAAGCAGGCGCTGGCCGGCGCGGAACAGGCCTTGCCGGCGCAAGCCGATCCCGCCCTGGCGGCGCGCGCGCGCCTGCAAGCGATGCGCGCCCTGCGCGGCAATTATTTTACGGCGGAGGAAAGCGCTGGCCTGTTCGGCGCCAGCGACGCGTATGACGACGACGCCGTGGCGCGCATGGCCATCCTCGGCGACAGTTCGCTCGACGAGGCGCAGCGCCAGGCGCAACTGGCCGCGCTGGACCAGAAGCTGTCACCGGCCCAGCGCGATGCGCGCGACGCACCGGCCAGGGTGGCGCAGCTGGACGCCTCGGTCAAGGCCTTGCGCGCCCAGGGCGGCGGCGAGAATGAAGTCTACCGCCTGCGCGCGGCCACCTTCACGCCGGCGGCGGCGGCGCGCCTGGCGGAACTGGACCGCGAGGAATCGCAGTGGCAGCAGCGCATCATCGCTTACCAGGCACAGAAGGCGCAGCAGGCCGGCCTGCCCGGCGGGGCGCAGGATGCGGCGGCCCTGCAGCAATTGCGCGACGCCAGTTTCACGCCGGAGGAGCAGCGCCGGCTGGGTGCCTACGAATAGCGTTCAAGCCAGCCGCGCCAGCAAAGCTGCCGCCGCCATCACGTCCGTGGTGTCGCGTCCCTGGCGGTAGCCGGCATGGATCGGGGCCAGCACGGCATGCGCAGCGGCGGCGCGGCCCTGCGCCTGCATCACGGCAGCCAGGCTGGTGGCGCAGCGCAGCTCCCAGCCCGGCGCCTGCTGGCCCCGGGCCAGCAGCAGCGCTTCTTCCAGCTGCACGCGCACCGCTTCCAGGCCGGCCGCATCGTCTTGCGCCAGCGCCCGCCAGCGGTGGTGCGCATCGCGGCGCAGCACTTCCGGCGCGCTCCATGGCGCCAGGCCCGTGCGCGCGCGCCGCAGCGCCTGACTATCGGCGGCCGCGTCGTGCAGGGTGGCCATCAGATCGATCTGTATTGGCCAGCTGCGCACCGAAGGCCAGGGAAACTCCGTCACCGTATCGCCCGCGTCGAGCAGCCGCTGGTAGGCGGCGCCCCAGGCGCTCCAGTACAGCAAACCATAGCGGGCCGCATGCTCGCACAGCAGGCAGGTCCAGGCATGCGCCAGCCCCCGCTGCCCGCACCACAGGGCGACGGGAATGGCATTGATGGCCAGCGCCACGCACAGCGTGACGCCATTGTGCCCGAAGCCCACCGTCACCGCCTCGCGCGCCAGCGCCAGGGCGTCGTCGGGGCAGCCCTGCATCCACAGGCAACGCGCCAGCGTGCCGCGCAGGCAGACCTGGTGATCGGCCAGCAAGGCATTGTTGAAGCCGAGCTGTCCGGCGCCTTCGGGATGCGCGAGCACCATGCGCGCCAGCGCCGCCGACTCCGCGTACCGTCCGCGCAAGTACTCGCCCGCCGAACGCATGCGCGCCAGCACCAGGCGCATTGCCATATCGTCGCGCGCTTCGCACAGGACGGCCAGCTGCTCCACGTAACCGTCGGCGCGCTGGAAATCGGCCAGCTTCAGGCTGCAGACCCACATGCCGCAAATCGCATCAAAGCGGCGGCTGTCATCGTCCATGCGCATGGCCAGCGCATAACCGCGCTGAAACGAACGCAGCATGGTGCCGGTGACGCCCTGCGTATGCAGCAGCAGGTGCGCCAGCGACGCATGCAGCTGCATCTCGCTGCCGGGGTCGTCCAGCGCATGCGCGGCCATGCGCTCGAGCGCCCGCTCGACGCGCACGCGGTATTCATCCATCAGCGACAGCTGATAGAACAGGGTTTGCGCAGCCAGGGTCAGCGCCACGCCCAGCGCCACGTCGCCCTCCTCGCCGAAGGCCCAGTCGATAGCGGCGCGCAAATCATCGACATGGCGGCCGTAGCGCGCGCTCCAGTGGGCCGGCGGCATGTTTTCCCAGTCGGCGGCGATGCGTCCGGCCAGGCCCAGGCAATGGCGCGCATGGCGCAGCAGCACGGCGCCGGCATCCCCGCCCGCCGCCAGCTGCGCGCTAGCATACGCGCGCGTGGTGTCGAGCAGCCGGTAATACACGTGCTGGCGGCAAAATTCGATGCTGACGAGGGACTTGGCCGCCAGGTCGGCCAGCGTGTCGAATATGTCGCAGCCCGCCACGGCGCTGGCCGACTCCAGGCGGAAGCGGCTCTTGAACACGCTCAGCGCCTGCAGCACCTGGCGCTCTTGCGCGTCGAGCAGGCCGTAGCTCCAGTCCAGCGTGGCGCGCAGGGTCTGGTGGCGCAAGGGCATGTTGCGCGCGCCGCGCGTGAGCAGGCGAAAGCGGTCGTCGAGCTGGCGGCGCAATTCGTGCAAGCCGAAATGGCCGATGCGCCCGGCCGCCAGCTCCAGCGCCAGCGGGATGCCGTCGAGGCGCCGGCAGATGTCCACCACCTCCGGCACATCGGCGTCGGCCAGCACGAAAGCATCGTCGACGGCCGCGCAGCGTTCGCAAAACAGCTGCACCGCGGCGAAATGGCGGGCCGCCGCCGCATCGGGCACGGCATCGGCAGGCGGCAATTCCAGCGCGGGCAGGCGCTGCAGCTGCTCGCTGGTGATGCGCAGCGGCTCGCGGCTGGTGGCCAGCACGTGCAGCAGCGGCGCGCCCTTGAGCAAGGCGTCGGCCAGCGTGGCGGCCGCGCCGATCACGTGCTCGCAGTTATCGAGCACGATCAGCATGTGGCGCGGGCGCAAATAGGCCAGCAAGACCGGCATGGCGTCGCCGGCCGGCACCGCCATCCCCAGCGCCGTGGCCAGCGCCAGCGGCACCAGGCGGCCCTCGTCCAGCGGCGACAGGTCGACGAAACACACGCCGTCGGCATAGCGGCGCAGCACGCGCGTGGCCAGGGCGACGGCCAGGGTGGTCTTGCCGATGCCGCCCGGACCGGCAATGCACAACAGGCGCAATTGCAGCAGCTGGTTGGCCATCGTTTGCAGCACCTCGGCGCGGCCCAGCATGCGCGTCAGCATGACGGGCAGGTTATGCCGCGGCTCGGCGCCCGCCGCACCGGGCGCCGGCCGGCCCGTGTGCGCCAGCGGCGCCAGGAAGCCGTAGCCGCGCCCGGGGATGGTGGTGATGTAGCGCTGGCCGTCGCGGCCATCGCCCAGCGCCTTGCGCAGCGCCGCCAGGTGCACGCGCAAGGTCGCGTCGTCGACCACGGCATTGGGCCAGACGATGCTCACCAGTTCATGCTTGTCGACGATGTCGCCGGCGCGTTCCAGCAGGGCCAGCAGCAAGTCCATGGCCCGGCTGCCCAGGCGCAGCGCGCGATCGCCCTCGAATAGCACGCGTTCTAGCGGCAAAAGGCGAAACGGGCCGAATACATAGGCCGGGACGGGACTGTTTATCATTCTTGCGTGGGGGAGAAAGTGTTAAAGCATGCGGCTTGCAGTGGCCATATTCTACTGAGCATCCACGCCAGGCCGCATGGCGCCATGTTTCGGCGCTGTTACATGGCCGGCCGGCACGCCGGCGGCCAGCAGTGCGGCCACGTCGGACGCGCACGCCGGGCGGTGCAGGTAAAAGCCCTGCACCTGCGGGCAACCCAGCCGCCGCAGCCGCGCCAGCTGCCGGGCGTTTTCCACGCCTTCGGCCAGTACCTGCAAACCCAGGCCGCGCGCCAGCGCAATGGTCGAGGCGACGATCACAGTGTCACTATCTGCGCTGCCCAGGTCGCCGATGAAGCAGCGGTCGATCTTGATGGTGTGAATCGGCAGCATCCTGACGTGGCTGAGCCCCGAATGGCCGGTGCCATAGTCGTCGAGCGATATGGCCAGGCCCAGCGCGCGCAACTGGCGCAATACCTGCGTTGCCTGCGCCATATCGTCGATGCAGCAGCTTTCCGTCACTTCCAGTTCCAGCAGGCCGGGCGCGATGGCGTGGCGCCGCAGGCAGCCCAGCACGAAGTCCGGCAAGTGCGGCTGGCACAGCTGGCGCGCCGAGATATTCACCGCGACAGGCACCAAAGGTAGGTCCGCCGCGCGCCACTGCGCCAGCTGGCGGCAAGCCGCGTCGATGCCCCAGTTGCCCAGCGCGACGATGGCGTCAGTCTGCTCGGCCAGGCCGATGAATTCGTTCGGATAGACCAGGCCGTGGCGCGGATGCTCCCAGCGCAGCAGCGCTTCCAGGCCGACCAGGCGCAGCTGCGCCGTATCGAACTTGCCCTGGTAGTGAAAGCGGAATTCGCCGCCGGCGATGGCGCCGTCCAGGCGCGCCTGCAATTCCCGGCCGCGCGCCGATGCCATCGGCTTGCCGCCGCGCCCATCCCGCGCCCGCCACAGCACGGCGCAGCCCAGCGCCAGCGCCGCCAGTGCCACCTGCAGCACGTGACGCGGCTGCGCCCCGTCCAGCCAGATGCCCAGCAGCAAGCAGGCGGCCAGCACAGCGCACAGCAGCGCCCGCGCGCGCGGGCCGTGCCAGAACCTTGCCAGGCGCGCCACTAGGCCAGCAGGCGCGGCACGGCCGGCGCGCTCCGGCGCGGCAAGGCGTCAGCCGGCCCCTGGCGCAGCCGGAATACGCTGACCACCCGCAGCAGGTTCGCCGCCTCGCCTTCCAGCGACTGCGAGGCGGCCGCCGCTTCCTCCACCAGGGCGGCATTCTGCTGCGTCACTTCGTCCATCTGCACCACCGCCTGGCTGACCTGGCCGATGCCCGTGCTTTGCTCGGCGCTGGCGGCCGTGATGTCGGCCACCATCTGGCTCACGCGCCCCACGGCCGCCACCACGTCCTGCATGGTGGCGCCGGCCTGCGCGACGAGGGCCGCGCCCGCGTCGACCTGCCGGGTGGAATTGGCGATCAGGGCGCGGATATCGCGCGCCGCCGCCGCGCTGCGCTGCGCCAGGCTGCGCACTTCCGTCGCCACGACGGCAAAGCCGCGCCCCTGCTCGCCCGCGCGCGCCGCTTCCACGGCCGCATTCAGGGCCAGGATATTCGTCTGGAAGGCCAGCATGTCGATCACGCCGATGATGTCGGCAATCTGCGCCGACGAGGCGCTGATGGCGTCCATCGTGTGGATCACCTGCCCCACGGCGTGCCCGCCCGCGCCGGCGATGTTCGCCGCTTCGACGGCAAGCACGCTGGCATGGCGCGCATTGTCCGCGTTCTGCTGCACGGTGGAGCTGAGTTCCTCCATGGCCGACGCGGTCTGTTCGAGCGAACTGGCCTGCTCCTCCGTGCGCGAGGACAGGTCGCTATTGCCGGCCGCGATCTGCGACGAGGCCGTGGCGATGGTGTCGGTGCCGCTGCGCACCCGCTGCACGATGTCGAGCAGGTTGCCGTTCATGATGCACAGCGCGTCGAGCAGTTTGCCCGTTTCATCGCCGCCGTGGCGGCCGAAGACCGAAGTCAGGTCGCCGGCGGCCACGGTCTGCGCCACCGTCAGGGCATGGCGCAGCGGATCGACGATGCTGCGCGTGACCAGCCAGGCCGTGACGAGCGAAAAGAACACGGCCAGCGCGCTCAGCGCCAGCATCATGTTGCGCGCCGTGGCGTACTCATGGCGCACCTGGGCGCCCGCCTCCTCCATCAGGTCGTGCTGGTGTGTGATCAGGCTTTCCAGCGCCGCCATGTAGCGCAGCTGGTCGCCGCGCACCGTACCGAGCAGCAGCGCCGTCGCTTCGTCGCGCGCGCCCTCTTCCAGCAGGGCCAGCACCTTGTCGCGCCCGCCGTTGAACGCGGCGCGCGCCTGCGTCACGGCCGCCATCAGCGCGCGGCCCTGCGGCGACAGCACCACCTTTTCCAGCTGCGCCAGGCCCTTTTCCGTTTCGCCGCCCGCCTGGGCGATGGTGGCGCGTTCCTGCGCCAGCTGCTGCGGTTCCGTCATCAGCAGCAGGTTGCGCGAGGAGCGCGCGATGATGTTGACATTCTTGATGATGTCGTTGGCCAGCACGGTTTTCGGATATTTATCATCGATCACGTCGCGCATGCGCAGCTCCAGGCTGGACAGGCGCAGCATGCCCAGCGCGGCAGTCGCCAGCAGCAGCAAGGTCAACAATGCAAAGGAGCAGCGCAGGCGCGTGCCGATTTTCATATTTGCCATCTTTATTCGCATCCTTCAGTGTGGTGCATCGGTGATCGCGCCGGGCTCGCATGCAAGGCTGACGGCAATGGCTGCCGCCTGCCACGAATGGCCGGACGCAGCAGGCGGAGGGGTCAGCCGGGGTGTGGCCGAGGCGGGAACAAGGGCGGTACGGCAGGCAGTGTGAGTTATCTCACAAGCAATGTCGCGTTAAGTTTTGAAAAGATTTGCTTAGATGGCAAAACAGCTATTTATATAACGCTGTTTTTTTAATAAGTAGAAACCGCAGTGCGCGCCTGTGCGCGCATGCAAGAACGGCCGCGCAAGGCGGCCGTCCGAAAGGGTGCGCTGGCGCCGTCAATCCGTCAGAACACTTCCCACTCGTCGTCGCGCGGCGCGCTCTGGCGCGCGGACGGCACGGCATGCAGGGCCGGGCGGCCCGCCGTGGGGCGTGATGCAGGACGCTTCGGCGCCGCGCTGGCCACCGCGGCGCGCGGCGCGGCCGGCCTGGCGTTCGCGTTAGCGCGCGCGGCCGGCGCCTGCGCACCATCGAGCTTGAAGACGCTGACCACCTGGGCCAGCTGGCCCGATTGCTCCTGCAGCGATTCGGCCGCGGCCGCCGCTTCTTCCACCAGGGCCGCGTTTTGCTGCGTCACCTGGTCCATCTGGCCGATGGCCTGGTTGATCTGGTCGATGCCCGAGCTTTGCTCCTGCGTGGCCAGGCTGATTTCCGCCATGATGTCCGTCACGCGCTGCACGCTGGAGACGATTTCGGCCATCGTGCTGCCCGCTTCGGCCACCAGCTTGCTGCCCGCATCGACGGCCACCACGGAGTCGCCGATCAGGGTCTTGATTTCTTTCGCTGCGCCAGCGGATCTTTGGGCAAGATTGCGCACTTCCGTCGCCACGACGGCAAAGCCGCGCCCCTGCTCGCCCGCGCGCGCCGCCTCGACTGCCGCGTTCAGGGCCAGGATATTCGTCTGGAACGCGATGCCGTCGATGACGGAAATGATGTCGACGATCTTGCGCGAGGAGTCGTTGATGGCGTCCATGGTCTCGACCACCTTGCCCACCACGGCGCCGCCCTTCACGGCCACGCCCGAGGCGGAGAGCGCCAGCTGGTTCGCTTGCTGGGCGTTGTCGGCATTCTGCCGCACGGTGGAGGTCAGCTCTTCCATCGACGACGCCGTCTCTTCCAGCGAACTGGCCTGCTCTTCCGTGCGCGAGGACAGGTCCAGGTTGCCGCTGGCAATTTCCGACGACGCCGTGGCGATGGTCTCCGTGCCGCCGCGCACCTGGCTGACGATGTTGACCAGGCTGGAATTCATGTCTTTCAGCGCCTGCAGCAGCTGGCCCGTTTCTTCCGTCGTGTGCACCTCGATATGGCTCGTCAGGTCGCCTGACGCCACCGTTTGCGCCACTTTCACGGCCGAATTGATCGGCTGCGTGATGGCGCGCGTGATGTAGGCGGCGCAGCCCATGCCCACGGCCGAAGCCAGCAAGCCCAGGATGACCATCAGGCTTTCCGAGCGGATCACGGCCGCGCTGCCTTCCTTGACGCTGGCGTCGGCCACGCCGTTATTGAGCTTGATGATCTCGTTGAGGGTCGCTTCGGCCTTGCTGAACAGGCTGCGCGAATCCTGGTACTGCTTGTAGAAGGCGACGAACAGCTCCTTCTGCCGCGGCTCGTCGCGGTTGTCGGCCAGCTGGCGCAGGATGGCGCGCACCTTGTCGTCATCGCCCTTCCAGGCGGCCCACTCCTCCAGGAAGCGCTTCCACAGCACGGCTTCCTCGGGCGTTTGCGGCAGCGGCTCGTACAGCTTGCGGCCCGCCTCGATATTCGTCCAGGCCTTGGTGCGCAGCTGCAGCGCTTCCGCGAACTTGTCCTGTGCCTGGTAATTGTTTTCATAGATGGCGGCCGTCAGGGTGGCGGCGGCGACGGCCGTCTGGCCTTCGTTCATCATCATCAGGCCCTGGATCGACGGCAGGCGCACCACGCCGATTTCATTGACGGCGTTGCCCACGGTGGCGATGCCCGTGTAGCCGCTGATGCCCACCACCAGCAAGGCCACCATCATCACGGCGACGAGCGTCGCCAGCTTCCATTTGATCAGTAAATTCTTAAACATGGCTAGGTCCTTTATAAAGTCACGACGACTGCTGGCGAGGTTGGGGCTGGCATGTTCGAGTAAAACAGCTGACACTTGTATAAAGGTGGCGGGGATAGGGCGTACGCTTCGTTACAATTGGCGAGAATTCATAAGGGGAAGCATAGTGGAAAATACACGCGCTGGCTGCTACATACTTGATACAAGACAAGATTTATTTCTTTACTGTGGCGCGTGTTGCACAGCAGCGAAAAAAAAAGGCCCGGCGCCCCGTTTTGGTGCAAAAAAATCCCCATGTAGCACTATTGGCTACGCAGTTGATAGTCGTATAAGATGAGCAACAAGCAAACAACAGGCAGACCATGGCTTATCCTATCGAACACAAACTGGTGATCGGGGTCGCTTCCAGCGCCCTGTTCGACCTGGCCGAATCGCACCAGGTCTACCTCGACAACGGCCCCGAGGAATACCGCAAGTACCAGGAAACGCATATCGACACGGTCTTGCCGCGCGGCATGGCCTTCCCCTTCATCCGCCGTTTCCTGAACATCAACAAGCACTATCCGCGCCAGTCGCCCGTGGAAGTGGTGCTGTTTTCGCGCAATTCGCCGGAAACGGGCTTGCGCGTCATGCACTCGATCGCGCACTACGGCCTCGATATCTCGCGCGCCGCCTTCATGACGGGCAAGTCGCCCTACCCCTACCTGCCCGCCTTCAACGCCTCGCTCTTCCTCAGCGCGAACGAGGACGACGTGCGCAGCGCCCTGGCCTGCGACTATCCGGCCGGCCTGGTGCTGCCGTCGCGCACGGAAGACGATGAAAACGACGAGGAACTGCGCGTTGCCTTCGATTTCGACGGCGTGATCGCCGACGACGAAGCGGAAACCGTGTTCAAGCGCAACAATGACGTCGATGAATTCCACGCCCATGAAACCCTGAACGTGGGCACGCCGCACCGCCCCGGCCCACTGGCCGACCTGTTCCAGAAGCTGGCCACCATGCAGCGCCTGGAAGAAAAGGCACAGCGGCGCGACCCCGGCTACAGAAAGATCCTGCGCATCGCCATCATCACGGCGCGCAACGCGCCCTCGCACGAGCGCGTCGTGACGACCCTGAAAAGCTGGGGCGTGGCGGCCGACGAGACGTTTTTCCTCGGCGGCATGGACAAATCGCGCGTGCTGGCCGTGTTCAAGCCGCATATCTTCTTCGACGACCAGTTGAGCCACCTCAAATCGGCGGGCGGAACCATCCCGATGGTGCATGTACCGTTCGGGATTGCAAATATCCGTGCGGGCGATGGTCTATAATCTCGCCTGTCAGCGCCGTCACTGGCGGCGCGGCGCGCATCACAGCTGTCCCACTCAACTGCCTCTGCCACTAGTGTCATCGCCTGCATGTCCTTAGACTTAACAAAAGCCCTCCCCAAGCCCGGCAACCGCTACGCGCTGCCCGCCCTGTATGGTTCATCCGACGCCTATGCCCTGGCGCTGGCCGCGCTGGCATTGAAAGCGCGGGGCCAGATGCTGGCCGTGGTGGTGGCGCAGGCCAGCGACGGCCAGCGCCTGCTCGATGAAATCCCCTGGTTTGGCGGCAAGGAACTGCGCTGCCACCTGCTGCCGGACTGGGAAACCCTGCCCTACGACGCCTTCTCGCCGCACCAGGACCTGGTCTCCGAGCGCCTGGCCACCCTGCACGAAATCCAGACGCGCCAGTGCGACGTCTTGATCGTGCCGGCCACCACGGCGCTGGTGCGCCTGGCGCCGCCGTCCTTTTTGGCCGCCTACACCTTCTTCTTCAAGAAGGGCGAAACGCTGGACGAAGCGCGCCTGAAGTCGCAGCTGACGCTGGCCGGCTACAGCCATGTGTCGCAAGTGATGTCGCCCGGCGAATACTCGGTGCGCGGCGGCCTGCTCGACCTGTTCCCCATGGGCTCGGCCCTGCCCTACCGGCTCGACCTGTTCGGCGACACCATCGAGACCATCCGCACGTTTGATGCCGACACCCAGCGCTCGCTGTATCCCGTGCATGAAGTGCGGCTGCTGCCGGGGCGCGAATTCCCCATGGATGAAGCGGCGCGCACCACCTTCCGCAACCGCTGGCGCGAACAGTTCGAGGGCGACCCGTCGCGCTCCGTCGTCTACAAGGACATCAGCAGCGGCATCGCCTCGGCCGGCATCGAATACTATCTGCCCCTGTTCTTCGAACAGACGGCCACCCTGTTCGACTACCTGCCGCCCGACGCCTCGCTGGCCCTGGTGGGCGAGATCGACGCTGCCATCAGCCGCTTCTGGACCGATACCCAGTCGCGCTACCGCTTTTTGAAGGCCGACCGCGAGCGGCCGATTTTGCCGCCCGAAGCGCTGTTCCTGTCCGACGAGCAGTTCTTCGGCCTGGCCAAGCCGTATCCGCGCCTGGCGATTGCGAAGTCGAACGACGCGCTGGCGTCCGAACTGTCGGCGCCGATTCCCAACATCGCCGTCAACCGCCGCGCCGACGACCCGCTGGCCAACCTGCGCAGCTATCTGCTGCAAGCGGGCCGCCGCGTGATGATCTGCGCCGAATCGAACGGCCGCCGCGAAACCCTGCAGCAGTACTTCGCCGAATACGATCTGCACCTGACACCCGTGGAAGGCAGCGACGGCTTTTTGCAGTCCGATGCCAAGCTGATGCTGGGCGTGGCGCCGCTGCACGCGGGCTTCGAATTGTTCCGGCCCGAGGGCAATCTGGCCTTCATCACGGAAACCGAACTGTATGCCGGCTCCGGCCGCCGCGTCGGCAGCAAGAAACAGGAAGGCGTGACGCAGGTCGAGTCGATGGTGCGCGACCTGTCCGAGCTGAAAATCGGCGACCCCGTCGTGCACATCAACCACGGCATCGGGCGCTACATGGGCCTGACCAGCATGGACCTGGGCGAAGGCGAGACGGAATTTTTGCACCTCGAATACGCCAAGGACACGAAACTGTACGTGCCCGTGTCGCAGCTGCATGTGATCTCGCGCTATTCGGGCGCCTCGCCGGAAGACGCCCCGCTGCACTCGCTCGGCTCGGGCCAGTGGGAAAAAGCCAAAAAACGCGCGGCCGAACAGGTGCGCGACACGGCTGCCGAGCTGCTCAACCTGTACGCCCGCCGCGCGCTGCGCCAGGGCCACTCGTTCGAATTCTCGTCGCACGACTACCAGCGCTTCGCCGACAGCTTCGGCTTCGACGAAACGCCGGACCAGGCCGAAGCCATCCACAACGTCATCAAGGACATGACGTCCGGCAAACCGATGGACCGCCTCGTGTGCGGCGACGTCGGCTTCGGCAAGACGGAAGTAGCGCTGCGCGCCGCCTTCATCGCCGTCATGGGCGGCAAGCAGGTAGCGATACTGGCGCCCACCACCCTGCTGGCCGAACAGCATGCGCAAACCTTCGCCGACCGCTTCGCCGACTGGCCCGTGCGCATCGCGGAATTGTCGCGCTTCCGCACCGGCAAGGAGATCACGCAAGCGTTCAAGGGCATGGCCGACGGCACCATCGACATCGTCATCGGCACGCATAAACTGCTGTCCGATGACGTGAAGTTTACCCGTCTGGGCCTCGTCATCATTGACGAAGAACACAGGTTCGGCGTGCGCCAGAAGGAAGCATTAAAGGCCTTGCGCGCGGAGGTGGACGTGCTGACCCTGACGGCCACGCCGATCCCCCGCACCCTGGGCATGGCGCTGGAAGGCTTGCGCGACTTTTCCATCATCGCCACGGCGCCGCAAAAGCGCCTGGCCATCAAGACGTTCGTGCGCAGCGAGGGCGAAGCCATCATCCGCGAAGCATGTTTGCGCGAACTCAAACGCGGTGGCCAGATCTACTTCCTGCACAACGAGGTGGAAACCATCCAGAACCGCCTGGCCATGCTGACGGAACTGCTGCCCGAGGCGCGCATCGCCGTGGCGCACGGCCAGATGCACGAGCGCGACCTGGAAAAGGTCATGCGCGACTTCGTCGCCCAGCGCTTCAATATTTTGCTGTGCACGACCATCATCGAGACGGGCATCGACGTGCCGACGGCGAACACCATCATCATGCACCGCGCCGACAAGTTCGGCCTGGCGCAGCTGCACCAGCTGCGGGGACGGGTGGGCCGCTCGCATCACCAGGCCTACGCCTACCTGCTGGTGCACGACGTGCAGGGCCTGACGAAACTGGCGCAGCGCCGCCTGGACGCCATCCAGCAGATGGAAGAACTGGGCAGCGGCTTTTACCTGGCCATGCACGACCTGGAAATCCGCGGCGCCGGCGAAGTGCTGGGCGAGAGCCAGTCGGGCGAGATGACGGAAATCGGCTTCCAGCTGTATTCGGACATGCTCAACGAAGCCGTGCGCTCGCTGAAAGCGGGCAAGGAGCCGGACCTGGCCGCGCCGCTGGCGTCGACGACGGAGATCAACCTGCACGTGCCGGCCCTGCTGCCGGCGGACTTCTGCGGCGACGTGCACGAGCGCCTGTCGATCTATAAACGCCTGGCCAACTGCGCCACGCAGGAAAAGATCGACGATATCCAGGAAGAGCTGATCGACCGCTTCGGCAAGCTGCCCGACGCCGTCAAGGCCCTGGTCGAGACGCACCGCCTGCGCATCGCCGCGAAAACCGTGGGCATCGTCAAGATCGACGTGCATGGCGAGGCGGCCACCCTGCAATTCATGGCCAAGCCGCCCATCGACCCGATGCGCATCATCGACCTGATCCAGAAAAACCGCCACATCAAGCTGCATGGCCAGGACAAGCTGAAAATCACGGCCGCCATGCCGGACCTGGCCGCGCGCGTGACGCAGATCAAGACCACCATCAAGCAATTGACGGTGTAGACCATTTCGACCATTTATGCAGGCCTGACCCATGACCAATACCAAGACCATCACCATGAACCTGATCCTGCAGGGCCTGGACGGCGACAGCGCCCGTCTCGAGCGTATCGCCGCGCTGGCCGCGCCCACGTCCGTCACGCGCCTGGGTCCAAACGCCGTGCGCTGCGAGCAGATCGCCTATTCGCCCGCGCTGCGCCCCACCATCGAAGTGGCGGCCCAGGCGGCGCAGCTGGACGCCACCTACATGATGGGACAGCGCGAACTCAGTGAATTCAAGCTGGTGGCGATGGACATGGATTCGACCCTGATCACCATCGAGTGCATCGATGAAATCGCCGACATGCAGGGCCTCAAACCGCAAGTGGCGGCCATCACGGAAGCGGCCATGCGCGGCGAACTCGATTTCGCGGCCAGCCTGAAGCAGCGCGTGGCCCTGCTCGAAGGCCTCGATGCGTCGGCCCTGCAGCGCGTCTACGATGAACGGTTAAAACTGTCGCCGGGCGCGGAAACCATGCTGGCGGCCGTGCAGAAGGCCGGCCTGAAAACGCTGCTGGTGTCGGGCGGCTTTACCTTCTTCACCGAGCGCCTGAAGGAACGCCTGGGCCTCGACTACACGCACGCGAACGAACTGGAAATCGTCGACGGCAAGCTGACGGGCAAAGTAATTGGCGGCATCGTCGACGCCGAGGAAAAGCAGCGCACGGTGGAACGCGTGTGCGCCGAGATGGGTATTGCGCCATCGCAAGCCATCGTCATGGGCGACGGCGCCAACGATTTGAAGATGATGGGCATCGCCGGCCTGTCCGTGGCCTTCCGCGCCAAGCCCGTGGTGCGCTCGCAGGCGGACGTGGCGCTGAACTTCGTGGGCCTCGACGGCTTGCTCAACGTCTTGTCCTGAGCCGGTGCCAGGCGGTGCGCGCACGATGGCATAAGTTTGCTATATTGCAAACTTACGCGCATCCCGCCAGCCCACCGTGAAAGAACACCGCATGCCGCCCTCGTTGCCCGAAGAGATACAACGCCACCTGGACTTGTTTGTTGCTGCCGCGCAAAACGCCTTTGGCGCCGACCTGGCCGCCGCCGTACTGTTTGGCTCGGCCGCGGACGGCCAGTTGCGCGCCACGTCCGACGTCAACCTGCTGTTGCTGCTCAAGCGCTTCACTCCGCAGGCGGCCGACGCGCTGCGCAGCCCCTTGCGCCTGGCGCACGCCGCCATCGATTTGCAGGTGATGTTCCTGCAAGAAAACGAACTGGCCGATGCCGCCGACGCCTTCGCCGTGAAGTTTGCCGACATCATCGCGCGCCACCGGGTCTTGCTGGGCAATGACCCTTTCGCCAGCCTGCGCACCAGCCGCGACGCCATGCTGCGCCGGCTGCGGCAAGTGCTGCTGAACCAGCAGCTGCGCATGCGCGAACGCTATCTGCTCCTGAGCGTGAACGAAGAACAGCTGGCCGGCGCCATCGCCGACGCGGCCGGCCCCCTGCGCTCGGCCGCCGCCTCGCTGGCGCAGCTCGAGGGCAAATCTGCGCTGTCCGGCAAGCAGGCGCTCGAAGCGTTTGTCGACCAGCTGGGCGAACCGGCCCTGCACGCCGCCCTGCAAGCCATGTCAAAGGCGCGCGAAACGGCGCGCCTGGCGCCGGGGCAAGCCCTGCCCGCCTTCACGGGCCTGATGACGATTACCGAACGCCTGCGCGAGCACGCGGAGACCATGCGGTGAACGGCGTCAATCCGTTCGACTGGAGCGGGCCGTGGTTCCTGCTGGCCTACCTGGTCTTCGGCACGCTCGTGTACTACGGCGTGCGCGAGCTGCTGATCCGCCAGGAATTGCGCAATCCGCACGCCCAGCTGTCGCTGGCCGACGATCCCTACCGCATCGCCTTCTTGCGCGGCGGCGCCCTCGAAGCCGTGAAGATCGCCGCCATCGTGCTGGTCGACCGCGGCTTGCTGCGCGCCGACGGCCCGCTGCTGGAAACGGCCAGCGCCGACAGCCTGCGCTTCGCCAGCCATGACATCGAACGCGACGTGCTGCGGCTGTACCTGGGCCGCCAGGGCCACAGCAGGGAACTGGCCGTGCAGGCCGAGATGCTGCCATCGTGCCGCGCCTACCACGACACCTTGACGCAGCAGGAATTGCTGGTCGGCCCGCCGCTGCTGCGCCGGCGCGAACGCCTCACCTGGGCCGCACACTGGCTGCTGGTGACGGTAGCCGGCGTCAAGGCCGTCATCGCCATCAGCCGCCAGCACTACAACCTGCTGTTCCTGGCGCTGCTGCTGGCGATTTTTCTCCTCATGCTGCGCGGCTTGCGCACCCACGCGACCAGCTGGAGCGCGCAGCGGCTGCTGACCGACCTGCGCATGCTGTTTGGCCGCCTGAACATGCGCGCATCGCGCCTGCAGGCGGGCAGCAACAGCGCCGACATGGCGCTGCTGGCGGCCATCTTCGGCATGGGCGCCCTGCCGCCGTCGGTGTACGCGTATGTCGCCGAGCTGTACCCGGCGCCCCGGCAAGGTACGGGCAGGGACTCGTCGTCCGGCGGCACGGGCGACTCGTCATCGGGCGGCGGTGATGGCGGCGGCGATGGCGGCGGCAGCGGCTGCGGCGGTTGCGGCGGTGGCGGCGGCTGTGGCAGTTGAGTTGGGGGCAGCGCGCGACCGTGTCGGCCTGGGCTGGCGCGGCGAGCTGGCTGCCGGCATCCTGTCCCACCTGGCGCGGATCGACGTGCTGGAAGTGATCGCCGACGATTATTACCATGCCTCGCGCGCCGGCATCGCCGCCCTGTGCAGCCTGGCGCGCCAGGTGCCCGTCAGCCTGCACGGCGTGGGCATGGGGCTGGCCTCGACGATACCCGCCGACCCGCGCCGCCTGCAGGCGATGGCGCGCCTGATGAAACAGGTGCAGGCGGAATCGTGGTCCGAGCACCTGAGTTTCGTGCGCGCCGGCGGCGTCGAGATCGGCCACCTGGCGGCGCCGCCGCGCACGCCGCACAGCGCCGCCGGCGCCATCGCCAATATCGGGCTGGCCACGCGCATCGTCGGCAGCGCGCCGCTGATGGAAAACATCGCCACCCTGGTGCAGCCGCCCGCCAGCACCTTGGACGAAGCGCAGTGGCTGACGCGCATTCTTGACGGCGCGCAAGTGCCGCTGCTGCTGGACCTGCATAATCTGTATGCGAATGCCGTCAATGCGGGCGAGTCGCCGCCGGCACTGCTGCTGCGCCTGCCCCTGGACAGGGTGGGCGCCGTGCACCTGAGCGGCGGCCACTGGATAGCTGCGCCGGGCGGCGGCCAGCGCCTGCTGGACGACCATCTGCACGATGTGCCGCCCGAAGTGTTCGCTTTATTGACCCTGCTGGCGCGCCATGCGCCCCAGCCCCTGACGGTGATCGTCGAACGCGACGGCAATTACCCGTCGTTCGAGCACGTGCTGGGCCAGCTGGAGCTGGCGCGCGCGGCCTTGCGCGCGGGGCGCAGCGCATGAGTTCTCCCGCGCTGGAAACCTATCTGGCCAGGCTGTACACGGACGACGCCGTGCTTGGCGCCTTCCTGCTCGCGCCGCATGCGCAAGCCTTGCTGCACGGCTTGTCGCCGCAGGAAGCGGAGGCGATGGCGGCGATGGACCGCGTCGGCCTGCAAATGGCGGCGGCCAGCTATCGCGCCAAGCGCGCCGGGCGCGCCGGACATGGCCGCCAGGCCCGGCCGGCGCAGCGCTGGTGGCGCCGGCTGCTGGCAGGCTGGATCTGACGCTCTACAACTGCCATAGCCGCAGCGGCAGCAAGCCCCACCAGGCCAGCACCAGCAGCAGTTGCAGGGCCGCCAGCAAGGCCACCCAATCCCATTTCGCCCACAACCCCGCCTCGGCCGCCGTACCGCGGCTGCGCCAGCAGCGCGCCAGGCCGAATGCCGTGGCCAGCGGCAGCGCGCCCGTCACCATTGCCAGCAGCACGCTGGCGATGGTGGCGTCGCCCAGACGCAGGTAGGACTGGAAATAGAAAAACGGCAGCGGCAGGAGCAGCGCCAGCAGCGACAGCAGGGGCGCGAACAGATGGTCGCCCCGTCCCAGGCTGCGCAGCGCGGCGCGCCAGACACCCACCACCAGCACGTACAGCAAGCCGGCGGCGCCCAGGGCCAGGCTGCCCCACAGCACCAGCATGCGCAGCATCGATACCCGCTCATAGCTGCGCAAGCCGTCGCTGAGCACATGCTTGCCATCCTCTTGCATCAGCACGTGCGACGGCGTGCTGCGGTCGCTGGCGCGGAACAGCAAGCCGCCCACCGGTTCCAGCTCCTTCGGCTCGCCCTGGAACGGGATCAGGAACAGCGATTCGCCATCCCATTTGACGCGCGTAAAACCGAAGACGGCATCGACCCAGGCCATGCTGGCCATGGGACTGGGCGACGGCACGTAGACGCCCTGCCAGTTTTCCACCGTGGGCGCGGGCGTGCCCTGCGGGGCCGGCGCGCGCAGGGGCAGCTCCAGGTCGCGCAGCAGCAGGCGGTTGAAGCGTTCATAGTCGGCTGCTTCCGCATCCGTATTGAAGGCCACGAAGAAGGCGCTTTTCTGTTCAGGATAAAGGCACAGCATGGCGCGGAAACCCACGGCCGTGCCGGGGTGGCAGGCGCCCACCACATTGTGGCGGTCGCGCACGGCCAGCGCCAGGCCGTGGCCCGTTGCCAGTCCCGCCTGCGCCGCATCCGTGCCGGCCGGCTCGGACAAGGCGCCCATCAGCGCCAGGTCGATGAAGCGCTTGCCCTGCAGCTTGCCGTCGCCCATTAAAAATTGCGCCAGCTTGGCCATGTCGGCCGCCGTGGTGGTAAATTGCGCGGCCGGACGCAAGTACTGGGGCACGGCCGGCTGCGCCACGCCATGCTCGAAGTGGCCCATCGCCAGGCGCGGGTCCGCCTGCGCGCCCGCCTGCGTGCTCATTTGGGTGACAAAGGTAAACGTGCTGTCCGCCATACCCAGCGGCTGCAGCAGCTGCGCATCGAGATAGCGTTCATACGGCTGGCCCGTGACCTTCTCGATCACCATGCCCAGCAAGCCATAGCCCATGTTCGAGTACGCGTAGCGGCTGCCGGGCCGGGCGCGCACGCGCAGCAGCTTGCGTCCGCCGTCAAAAGCGGCGGCCAGCGGGGTCTGCGGCGCCGGATTCAGGCTGAATGCCTGCCAGAAGCGCACATTATCGAGGCCGGACGTGTGCGCCAGCAGGTGGCGGATGCGCACGGGGTCGCTGGCCTGCCACGGGTTGTTCAGCGCCAGCTCGGGCAGCACCTGCTGCAGGGGCGTGTCGAGCGTGAGCTTGTCTTCGCTGACGAGGCGCAAGACGCCCAGCGCCAGCGCCACCTTGCCCACGGAACCCACCTGCATGCGGGTGTCCGCCTGCATCGGTACTTGCTTGGCGGTATCGCGCAGGCCGGACGCGCCGACTTTGACTGTGCCATCGGGCAAGACTTCGCTCCAGACGGCGCCCGTCAGGCCCTCTTCCTTCAAGCCGGCGGCAAACTCCGCCTCCAGGCTGTCGCCGGCGGCATGGGCCACCGTGGCGCACAGCAGCAAGGCCGGCGCGGCGCGCCGCAGCCAGGACCTGGCCCGCGCGGCCAGGGTGGCATATTGATTTCGTTTCAACAATGTATTCTGCCTTTTTGCATGGACTGCGCTCCCGCGCCGCTTTGCTTGTTACAATTAAAAATTGAGCAACGGCGGGAGATTTCATGTCACAAGATATTGTTTTGGATACCCAACTCCAGCAAACCAAAAACCTGGCCTGGTGGTTGTACCTGATACATGGCGCCAGCTTTGTGTTTTCGCTGGGCGCGTTTTCCTTCATTCCGCTCATCATCAATTACGTGAAGCGGGACACGGCGGCCGGGACCTTCGTCTATAGCCATCACAGCTGGATGATCCGTTCCTTCTGGTGGTATGTAGCCTGGATCGTCGTCGGCGCCATCCTGTGGGTCACCATCATCGGCATTCCGCTGGCCTTCCTCGTGTGGGGCGTGGCCTGGCTATGGAAAGCGTATCGCTTGCTGCGCGGCTTCATCGACCTGAACAACAACACGCCCGTGCCCATGTAAGGACTTGCGGGCAAGCCATCGTGCTTGCCCCGCTGCCGCTACATCGCCGCGAACGCCCGTTCGATATCGGCGATCAGGTCTTGCGGATCTTCCAGCCCCACGTTCAGGCGCACGAGCTGGCCCGGCAACTGCCAGCCCTTGCGCATGGCGGCGATGCGGTACGGCATCACCAGGCTGTTCGCGCCGCCCCAGCTGTAGCCAATCTTGAACAACTGCAAGGCATCGACGAAGCGGTCCGTCTGCTGCTCCGTGTAGCGGGCATCGAACAGCACGGAAAACAGGCCGCCCGCGCCCGTGAAATCGCGCTGCCAGATGGCGTGGCCCGGGCAATCTTCGAATGCCGGATGCAGCACCGTGGCAATCTCCGGCCGGCCCTTGAGCCAGGCGGCCACCGCGCGCGCACCCCTGTCGTGGGCGTCGAAGCGCAGCTTCATCGTCGGCAAGCCGCGCAGCACCAGATAGGCGTCGTCCGCCCCCACGCCCATGCCCAGACGCATGTGCGCCTGCGCCAGGCGGTCGTGCAGCGCCCGCTCGCGCGTGATCAGGGCGCCCATCAGCACATCGGAGCCGCCCGACTGGTATTTCGTCAGCGCCTGCATGATGATGTCCACGCCCAGGTCGAAGCCACGCAGGGCCAGGCCGGCCGACCAGGTATTGTCCAAAGCCACCAGCACGCCGCGCGCATGGGCTGCCGCGCAGATGGCGGGCAAGTCCGGCACTTCCATCGTCACGGAGCCCGGTGCTTCAGTCCAGATGAGCTTGGTATTGTGCTGGATCAAGCCGGCGATGCCGGCGCCGATGAGCGGATCGTAATAGCGGGCCGTGATGCCGAAATCCTGCGACAGCCAGCGGCCCAGTTCGCGGTTCGGGTTGTAGATGTTTTCGGGAAGCAAGACATCGTCGCCCGTTTTGAGCAAGGCGAAATCCGCCATGGCGATGGCCGCCAGGCCCGACGGCGCCAGCAGGCAGTGATTCCCCCCTTCGATCCCGGCCAGCCGCGCTTCCAGCGTGAACGTGGTGGGCGTGCCGTGCAAGCCGTAGGTGTAGGCGTTCTTCTCTTTCCAGTCGCCCGAGCGCATGGCCGCCACGTCCTTGAACAGCACGGTCGACGCGTGATGGATGGCGTTGGGAAAGGCAGCAAAGCCTTGCGGCGCCTGGTAATCGCTGTGGATCAGCGCGGTTTGCGGAGATTTGGGTGTGGTCATGGCGTCAGGAAATAAAAAAGGCGGATCAGCCTGTGCTGATCCGCCTTGATTGTAAGGGCTTATGCCCTTGCCTGCCGTACGTATGACAGAGTGTTACACCTGCATAAAATTTTTATTCTGCGGCGCCCCACAGGTCATGCGCATCCGCGGACGTGATGGTCACGTCGACGAATTGACCGACCGCCAGCTTGCGGTGCGGTTCGAACGGCGGTTTTACATACACGACGCCGTCGATTTCCGGCGCGTCGGCGGACGAGCGGCCCACGCCGCCCGAGCGGGTGACTTCATCGATCAGCACGCGCACGGTCTTGCCGACCTTGGCTTGCAGGCGTTTCTTGGAAATTTCTTCCTGCAGCAGCATCACGCGGCCGCGGCGCTCTTCGCGCAGCTCTTCCGGCACGGGATTGGCGATGGCATTGGCCGTCGCGCCTTCGACGGGCGAATAGGCGAAGCAGCCGAGGCGGTCGATCTGCGCTTCCTTGAGGAAGTCGAGCAGATACTCGAATTCCGCTTCCGTTTCGCCAGGGAAACCGGCGATGAAGGTCGAGCGGATGGTCAGGTCCGGGTTGATGGCGCGCCAGGCCTGGATGCGGTCGAGGTTTTTCTCGCCGCTGGCCGGGCGCTTCATGCGCTTCAATACGTCAGGATGCGCATGCTGCATCGGGATGTCGAGGTAGGGCAGGATATGGCCGCCGCTCATCATCGGGATGATCTGGTCCACGTGCGGGTACGGATACACGTAGTGCAGGCGCACCCAGGCGCCGTAGGACTTGGCCAGCTCGCCCAACGCTTCCGTCAGCTGCGTCATGTGGGTCTTCACGGGACGGCCGTTCCAGAAGCCGGAGCGGAATTTCACGTCCACGCCATACGCCGAGGTATCTTGCGAAATCACCAGCAATTCCTTGACGCCCGACTTGAACAGGTTTTCCGCTTCCATCATCAGTTCGCCGATCGGGCGCGAAACGAGGTCGCCGCGCATGGACGGGATGATGCAGAAACTGCACCGGTGGTTGCAGCCTTCGGAAATTTTCAGATACGCGTAGTGCTTCGGCGTCAGCTTGACGCCTTGCGGCGGCACCAGGTCGAGGAACGGCGCATGCGGTTTCGGCAGGTGCAAGTGGACGGAATCCATCACTTCGGCCAGCGCGTGCGGGCCCGTGACGGACAGTACTTTCGGGTGCACCTTCATGATGATGTCGTCGCCGGCAGCATCTTTCTTGGCGCCCAGGCAGCCGGTCACGATCACTTTGCCGTTTTCCGCCAGCGCTTCGCCGATGGCGTCGAGCGACTCTTGCACGGCAGCATCGATGAAACCGCAGGTATTGACGATCACCAGATCGGCGCCAGCATAGGATTTCGCCGTTTCGTAGCCTTCGGCGCGCAGCTGGGTCAGGATTTGCTCGGAGTCGACCAGCGCTTTCGGGCAGCCGAGCGAGACAAAGCCCACTTTCGGCGCCGCACCTGGCATGGCCAGCATGGCCTCGGGCTGGGCGGAAGGAACGGGAATACGGTGAATTTCAGACATAGTTGGCAGCTAGTAATATGGTGAGGCGAATCGGCTATTGTACCCCGAGCCGCCCCTTGCTGACAGAACTATGCTGTTTTGATGACGCAGATACAACTCCCGGGCGATCGAATCACCCGGTGAGCATGTGGCATTGATTACTTCTTGTCGCTTGGAGGAACCGGCGGCACAAACGGGAAGGTGCCGAACAGGTTCTTGCTCTGGCTTTGCATCTGTTCCTGCATCTGCACGAACAGGCTCTTGCTCTGGTCGATGTAGTTGTTCATCATGCCTTGCATCATCGGGCCCTGGACATTCATGAACTGGGTCCACATTTCCGGGCTGAATGGCTTGCCTTCGAAACTGCCGGCCGAGGTGCCCGTGAATTTGTGCTGGATATCGGTGAACGCCTGCACGTTCTTTTCCAGGTAGGATCCCATCATGCCCTGCATGGCGTGGCCATAGTAGCGGATGATCTGCGACAACACGCTGCTCGAGAACATGGGCGCGCCGTTCGCTTCCTCTTCCAAAATGATCTGCAGCAAGATGCTGCGCGTCAAATCTTCATTGGATTTGGCATCGACGACGGTAAACACCTCATTGTCCAACACCAGCTGCTTGACGTCCGTCAAGGTGATGTAGGAACTGGTTTGCGTGTCGTACAGACGGCGGTTGGGATATTTTTTAATCAGGCGGTCTATACTTTTTTTTGCACTACTCATCACAAGTTCCACTTATTGCGCCGCAGCGCATACTGAGTTAATCCGAAAAAAAAGCGAACGTGGGTCCGCTTTCGCACCTGCCTACGTTTTCCATTATAGAGTGGAAAACGGCTCCATTGCACATCAGGGTAGTAGATTCCCGCATTTATTGCAACGCAACTAAAAGTAGATTCCTGACAAGACCGGAGTTTACCCCGGTCTTGCCCGGCAAAACGCTTTGTGACTTAATCCGCCCTGACTTTAACATACCGCCCCGGCGCGGGCTCGATTGCCGCGTGGCGCTTGTTGCCCGGCTTGCCCGGCGCCTTCACCTGCGCGCCGCCGTGTTCGGCCAGGAAGGCCGCCCATTCGGGCCACCAGCTGCCCACGTGTTCGGTCGCGCCTTCCATCCATTGCTCGGCAGTCAAGGGCCTGGATTTCGCCGTGCGAGGCTTGTCGTTGCTCCAGTAGCTGCGCTTTTTCTTCGACGCCGGATTGATCACGCCGGCGATGTGGCCCGAGGCGCCGAGGATAAAACGGTTGGCTTTCGGTTTTTTCGGGTTCAGCAAAGCCGTGCTGGCGTAGGCCGCGCCCCAGGGCACGATATGGTCTTCGCGCGAACCGTAGATGAAAGCGGGCGCATCGATGCTGCTCAGGTCGACCTTTTCGCCTGCCACCGTCAGCTTGCCCGGCACTTTCAGGCTGTTTTCCAGGTAAGTATTGCGCAAATACCAGCAGAACATGGGGCCTGGCAAGCCCGTGCCGTCGCCATTCCAGTACAGCAAGTCGAACGCGGGCGGTTCCTTGCCTTTCAGGTAATTCGACTGCACGTAATTCCACACGAGGTCGTTCGGCCGCAGGCTGGAAAAGGTGCTGCCCAGGTCGCGCCCGGACATCAGGCCGCCCTTGGCCAGCGTTTGCTCGCGCAGCGCCACTTGCGGTTCGTCAATAAAGACGTCGAGCGCGCCCGTATCGCAGAAATCGAGGAAGGTGGTCAGCAGTGTCAGGCTGGCGGCCGGATTCTCGCCGCGCGCCTTGAGCACGGCCAGCGCCGTCGAGACGATGGTGCCGCCCACGCAAAAGCCGAACATGTTCAGCTTGTCCTGGCCGGAAATATCCTGCGTGACCCGGATGGCTTCGATCACGCCTTGCTCCACGTAATCGTCCCACGTCAGGTGCTGCATGCTCAGGTCCGGATTGCGCCAGGACATGAGAAACACGGTATTGCCCTGCTCCACCGCATAGCGCACGAGCGAATTTTCTGGCTGCAAGTCAAGGATATAGAATTTATTGATGCATGGCGGCACCATCAACAGGGGCCGCTGGTGTACCGTGGCGGTGCTTGGCGTGTACTGGATCAGCTGGAACAAGGCGTTTTCAAACACCACCGTGCCCGGCGTGGTGGCCACGTTGCGGCCCACCTCGAAGGCCGATTCGTCCGACTGCGAAATGCGGCCCTTCTGCATGTCGGCCAGCATGTTCGTCAAGCCCTTGGCCAGGCTCTCTCCCTTGGTTTCGATCAGGGTTTGCTGGGCGTCAGGATTGGTGGCAAGAAAGTTGGCGGGCGACATGGCGTCAACGATTTGCTGTACCGCAAAGGCAATCTTTTGCTTCTGGTGCGGCGTCGCTTCCACGGCATCAGCCATGGCGGTGAGAAACTCCGCGTTCAGCAGGTAGGTGGCCGCGTTGAAGGCCGACAGGGGGCTGGCATGCCAGGCGGGCGCGGCGAAGCGGCGGTCTTTCAGCTCCGGCGACTTGCCGGCCATAAAGTCGGCCCACAAGCCCGTCAGCTTGGCCACATAGGCATTTTTCAGTTGCTCGATCGCTTCCGGCTTGATGCTGGCGCCCGCATCCTGCAAAATACCGGCAATCGGATTGCCCTGGGGCTGCGGCACCATGTTGAACCACGTCTTCCACTGCTCAGGATTGCTGATCTGCGCCATCCATTCCTTGGTCATCGCTTGAGGATCGGGCATATTCATAGATAGTTAAGTCCATTCAAGATTGAGGGACGCCGAACAAAACCTGCTGCGCGTCGGTTTTGTCAGGCGTCGCAAACGTCGTCAAAAATAAATACTTCTGGATCAAAGCATGCAAACTCTTACTGACTGCCACTACTCATGATGCTCATGACCGCTGTTGCCTGGATCTATGTCGTCGGCCTCATGGCGCTGACGGAACCGTCCATCGTCGCCGGGGTGATGACCTTCGTGCTGTACTGCGTCATCCCGCTGTCCATCCTATTCTATCTGACGGGCTCGCGGCGACGCAAACGCAAGGCGGCGCGTATCGCTGAACTGAACGCCCGCGCGCTCGCCTCAGCAGACGATAAAACAAAAACGGCAGACACATAAGTGTCTGCCGTGCAGATTATTTGCGCCAGATCAAACTGGCCTGTCTTCCCGTGACGCCGTCGCGCCTGTACGAGTAAAACTGCACCGCATCGCTGACGGTGCAATATTCCCCGCCCGCCACTTGCGCCACGCCATCGCGCAGCAGCATAGTACGCGCCAGCGCATAAATATTCGCCAGATACTTGCCAGGCTTGCCTGCGATGGCGGCGAACGCATCCGACAACACTTGCCGCTCGACGTCATCGCGCGCGCCGTCGCGGAACGCCTGCAGCACGTCCTGCCCCACTTCGAATTGCTGCGGACCAATGGCTGGCCCCAGCCAGGCGAGGATCTCCGTCGCGCCCTGCGCGCGCATGCTGTCCACCGTGCGCTGCAAGACGCCGTTGGCCAGGCCGCGCCAGCCCGCGTGGGCCGCGCCGACGACCAGGCCATCGGTCGAACTGAACAGCACGGGCAGGCAATCGGCCGTCATTACCACGCACACGGCGCCCGCCTGCGTGGCGATGCTGGCGTCGGCGTCGGGCACGTGGCCGTCCAGCTTGCCAGCATCGGCAACGGCCACGCCATGCACCTGCGACAGCCAGGCCGGCTCGGCAGGCAGGATGGCTGCCAGCCGCGCGCGGTTGGCCGCCACATGGTCAGGGTCATCGCCCACGTGCGTGCCCAGGTTCAAGCCGGCGCCCTGCCCGTCACCATATGGCCCCTGGCTGACGCCGCCCGCGCGCACGGTCGCCAGCGCGCCCACGTTGGCGGGCAGGCCGGGCCAATGGGGAACAATGCAAGGCAACGGCGACGTCATCAGACCTGTTCCGGCTCGGGAATGCCGGCCGTGGCGATCAATTGCGCGAAATCATCGGCCAGCGGCACGATCCATTCGCACGCTTCCAGGGTGCCCGGATGCACGAGGCCCAGGCGGCGCGCCTGCAGCGCCTGGCGCGAGAACACGGACACCAGGTGCTGCTTGCCGTACACGGAATCACCGACCAGCGCAAAGCCCAGGTGCTGCATGTGCACGCGGATCTGGTGCGTGCGGCCTGTTTCCAGACGGCATTGCATCAGGCTCACGGGACGGCGGTCGAGTTCGCCGCTGCCGATCAATTCATAGTGCGTGATGGCGGGCTTGGCGGTGAAATTCTCCGACACGGCCATCTTGACCCGGTCGCGCGGGTGGCGCGCGATGGACGCATCGATGGTGCCTGCCATTTTCGGCGTGCCCCACACCAGCGCGAAATATTCGCGCTTGACGGTGCGCGCCTGCAACTGGCGCACCAAGTCCGTTTGCGAAGCCAGCGTCTTGCCGACCACCATCAGGCCGCTCGTATCCTTGTCCAGGCGGTGCACGATGCCGGCGCGCGGCACGCCGGCCAGTTGCGGGCAGTGGTGCAGCAAGCCGTTGAGCAGGGTGCCCGACCAGTTGCCGGGGCCCGGATGCACGACCAGTCCGGCCGGTTTGTTGATGACGATGATATGCTCATCTTCGTGCACGATGTTCAATTCCATCGCTTCCGGCTTAAAAGCCTCGTCTTCCGGCGCGCTTTGCGGCAGAATGACGATCTTCTCGTCGCCATAGGCGGTCATGTTGCGTTTGGCAACTTTTCCATCGACGGTCACGAAACCGGCTTCCAGCCACAATTGCAAGCGGCTGCGCGAGTATTGTGGCACCAGCTGGGCGATGACTTTATCGAGGCGGTGGCCGCAGGCGTCCGGCGTCAGTTCCAATGTAATCGGGGCCATTTCCTCGAAGACGTCGTCGGCGGCAAAATCGCCGTCAAACGCCTCTTCGGCGGCATGGTCAGAAAGGGAGTCAAACGCGGGGTCAGCCAAATTAGGCTTCGGAGTTAATATCACAGCATTCCCATCGGCTATAATCAGCCTATTGTAAAATCTTGGTTAAAACCTTCTTGCAAAACGTCATGCAAAAAAAATTATCGTTGGTAGTCGCTTCAGTCGTTCTGCTCGGCATGTCCGCTTGCAGCTTGTTGCCTGAAAAAGTGGATGAGACCAAAAACTGGTCCGTTACGAAATTATACTCGGAGGCGCGTGAAGAAATGGCCGGGCAGCACTATGAAGCTGCAATCGGCCTGTTCCAGAAGCTGGAGGCTAACTATCCTTTCGGCAACTATGCTCTGCAAGCGCAGATGGAGATCGCTTACGCGTATTATAAGTCGGGAGACCAGGCACAGGCTTTGGCTGCCGTCGAACGCTTCATCAAGTTGCATCCGAACCACGCCAATGTAGACTATATGTACTACTTGCGGGGCCTGATCAGCTTTAACGACCAGATCAGCTTCCTGAACTTCCTGTACGAGCAAGATCCGACCGAGCGCGATCCGAAAGCCACGCGCGAAGCGTTTGCGGCCTTCAAGCAACTGGTCGACAAGTTCCCAAATAGCAAATACGCGCCCGATTCGCTGGCCCGCATGAACTATTTGATCGATGCCATGGCGAAATACGAAGTGCACGTGGCGCGCTATTACTACCGCCGCGGCGCCTACCTGGCCGCCGCCAACCGCGCGCAAACGACGGTCAAGGACTTTGCCGCCTCGCCCGCCATCGAAGAAGCGCTGTTCATCATGTACCGCTCGTACGACAAGCTGGGCTTGACCGACCTGCGCGACGATACCTTGCGCGTGCTGACCAAGAACTACCCGAACACGGCATTCCTCAGCCCGGAAGGGGTGAACAAGGAACGCAAGTGGTGGAAATTCTGGCAGTAAAATAAGAAAAAACCGGGCTAGCCCGGTTTTTTTACTTATTCGCCGACCTTGCGCCGGAACACCCAGCTGGTGTCGTTCGACGCTTCCGGCACGAAACCGTAGCCGTCCACGTCGAACTGCTTGAGCTGCTGCGGATCGCGGATATTGTGGACGGCCGCATAGCGGGCCAGCATGCCGCGCGCGCGCTTGGCGTAGAACGAGATGATTTTATATTTGCCGTTCTTCCAGTCCTCGAACACGGGCGCGATGACGGGCACGTCCAGCTGGCGCGGCTTGACGGATTTGAAATATTCTTCGGAAGCAAGATTTACCAGCACTTGCGCGCCCTGCTCCTTCGCTGTGCGGTTCAGGCCGTTGGTGATGGTATCGCCCCAGAACGCATACAAATCCTTGCCGCGCGTGGTGGACAGGCGCGTGCCCATTTCCAGGCGGTGCGGGTGGATCAGGTCCAGCGGGCGCAGCAAGCCGTACAGGCCAGATAAAATGCGCACGCGCGACTGGGCATAGTCGAGCTGGGCCGGCTGCAGGCTGCGCGCCTCGAAACCGGCATACACGTCGCCATTGAAAGCCATGATGGCCTGGCGCGCCTCCTCCAGCTGCGGCGTCCAGGACGCGTAGCGGGCCACGTTGAGGGCGGACAAGGCGTCGGAAATGCCCATCAGGCTGCCCACTTCGGCGGGCGAAAACTGGCGCATGCGGGCTATGAGCTGGGCAGAATGGTCGAGAAAATCGGGGGTGCTGTGCAACGAGGTTGTTGGCGGCGTCTCCAGGTCGAGACTCTTGGCGGGCGAAAGCACGATCAACATAAATTATCACTACAGAATAGAATTGCCGACATGATACCTGCTCCACAAAAACTCGTCCTCGACACCAACGTTTGCCTCGACCTGTTCGTCTTCAACGACCCGCGCTGGGCGGGCCTGCTGGCGGCCATGGAAAGCGGCGCCGTGCACGCCATCACGCGCGAAGATTGCCGCGCGGAATATCTGGTCGTGCTGCATTACAAGCATTTGCCGCTCGATGAAGCCAGCCGCGCCGTCGCCGCCGCCCGCTTCGACGCCCACATCACGGTGGTGGCGCCGCCCGTCTCCGGCGTGCGCCTGCCCGTCTGCACGGACAAGGATGACCAGAAATTCCTCGAACTGGCGCGCGACGCCAACGCCGACATCCTCATCACCAAGGACAAGGCGCTGCTGAAACTGGCCCGCAAGACGGCCAAGGCCGGCATGTTCAAGATCATGGTGCCGGAAGGCTGGGCATTGCCGGGCTGAGCAGCCAAAGCCCCGCACGCGACGGGGCGCGCTGCGCTAGAATGGGAAACGATTCCACTTTCCGCACCGCGACCCTACCGTTCATGAACAGCCCGTCCCTGCCCCACCTGACTCCCGCACTGGCCACCCGTTTGCCCGCTGTCGGCACCACCGTGTTTACCCGCATGTCCAGCCTGGCGGCCCAGCATGGCGCCGTCAACCTGGGCCAGGGCTTTCCCGACTTCGATTGCGACCCGGCCCTGGTCGAGCTCGTCGGCGACGCCATGCGCGCCGGCCACAACCAGTATCCGATGATGACGGGCGCCGCGCCCCTGCGCGAGGCGATTGCCGCGAAGATCGCCAGCCTGTACGGCCACGGCTACGATGCGGGCACGGAAATCACCGTTACGGCCGGCGCCACGCAGGCGCTGACCACGGCGATTCTGTGCTGCGTGCATCCGGGCGACGAAGTCATCGTCATCGAACCGGCCTACGACAGCTACCTGCCCGCCATCGCGCTGGCCGGCGGCGTGCCCGTGCTGGTGTCCATGCAGGTGAGCGAACAGGGCTACAGCGTGCCGTGGGACAAGCTGGCGGCCGCCGTCAGCAGCAAGACGCGCTTGATCATCATCAATACGCCGCACAATCCGACGGGCACGATCCTGCGCCAGGCCGACGTGGCGGCGCTGGCCGACATCGTGCGCGGCACGCAAATTTTGATTTTATCCGACGAAGTGTACGAGCACATGGTGTACGACGGCGTGCCGCATGAGTCGCTCGCCCGCCACCCGGAACTGGCGGCGCGCAGCTTCATCGTGTCCAGCTTCGGCAAGACGTATCACGTGACGGGCTGGAAGGTCGGCTATGTGGCAGCGCCCGCGGCCCTGACGGCGGAGTTTCGCAAGGTGCACCAGTACAACGTCTTTACTGTCAACACGCCGATGCAGCACGGCATTGCCGGCTACATGGCGAACCCGCAGCCCTGCCTGGACCTGCCCGCGTTTTACCAGCGCAAGCGCGATTTGTTCCGCGACGGCCTGGCGGGCAGCCGCTTTACCCTGCTGCCGGCCGACGGCACGTATTTCCAGTGCGTGCGCTACGATGCCATTTCGCAAGAAACCGAAGCGCAGTTCGCCGAATGGCTGACGGCCGAAATCAAGGTGGCCGCCATTCCCGTGTCCGCGTTTTACGCGCAGGGCAAGGAGTCGGGCATCGTGCGTTTCTGCTTTGCCAAGAAAGATGACACCTTGCGCCTGGCGCTGGAGCGCCTGCGCAGCATATAACCGAGCACTGAGCACGGCTCCGCCCCGGCGGGGCAAAGGATGACAGCATGGTACAGCGTCGCATCGGCCCGGCCGACCTGGTTCCCGGCGAACCCCTGCCCTGGGATTTGTTTCTGGCCGACCATAGTGCCGGCCCACAACTACGCAAGGGGCAGATCATCACGGACGGCGCCCAGCTGGGCCGTTTGCTGCAGCTGGGCCTGTACGTGGGCGCGCCGGACCAGCCCTCCGTCTTGCGCCTGCTCAATGAGGCGGCGCAGCGCCTGGAGCGGCTGCTGCTGGACATGCGCAGCGAAAGCAATGCCGAGCGCGACGTGCGCGACATCGCCCGCGAACTGCTGCGCGCGCTCGAACACGACGCCGACATCGCCCTGGCCAGCATCCTGCTGAACCAGATCGCCGGCAGCTACGCCGTGCGCCACTGCATCGAAACGGCGCTGCTGGCCATGCTGGTGGGCCGCAGCATGCACAAATCCCACGATGAACTCTTATTGATCGGCGCGGCCGCGCTGACGATGAACGTGGGCATGCTGCGCCACCACGACAGTTTCCAGGACCGGCGCGGCCCCCTGAACGACGAGGAAATGCGCATCGTGCGCCTGCATCCGCAGGAAAGCACGGAATTGCTGCGCTGCGCCGGCGTCGACGACGAGGAATGGCTCAGTTGCGTGCTGCTGCACCATGAAAACGACGACGGCAGCGGCTACCCGCAGGGGCGCACGGCCGATGAAATCCTGCAAAACGCCAAGCTGATCGGCCTGGCTGACCGCTATTGCGCGCGCGTTTCGGCGCGCAACTACCGGCGCTCCATCGTGCCCGACCAGGCGCTGCAGCACATTTTCCTCGACCAGGGCCTGCCCATCGACCCGCTGCTGGGCGAACAGTTCGTCAAGCTGCTGGGCAAATATCCACCCGGCACCCTGGTCCGCCTGCGCAGCGGCGAACTGGGCGTTGTCACGCAGCGGGGCGCCGCCCTGGTCCACCCGCTCAGCGACCCGCTGGGCGCGCCGCTGGCCGCCGCCGAACTATCGCAGATGGCGCCGCGCGACACGGGCGACAGCCAGTTCGCCATCGTTTCGTCGCTGCATGAAGACGATGCCGGCGTGCATTTCAGCATGCGGCACGTGTGGGGCGACGAGGCGCGGCTGTAGCCTCGCCGGGCAAGGCCCCCTGTCACGTCACGGTTTCGGCGGACGGATGCCCGTGTACTGTGCGCTGACGAGCAGCCATTGCTTGTCGACAAGCCGGGCGACATAGCCGGCGCGCATGGCGAAGGTGCGGGCCGCCCCTTCCTGGTCGAGCCGGTAGGACAGCCGCGCCGAGATGAGCGCCGTATCGCCGAAGAGGCGCACCGCCGGCTCATCGACCTGGACTTGCGGACCCGGCCGCTTCTGCTCGGGCGCGTAGAAGGACAGCATTTTTTCACGCACATCCACTTCGCCGACGGGCGATATTTCCACATAATTCTCGGCCGTGACGGCTTTCAAGGCGGCTTGGTCGAAGCTGCTCTGGGCCTGCGCATGGCGCTGCACCAAAGCCACCAGTTCGGCGTCGGCGGGAGCCGCCTGCGCGCCACCGATCGCGCCCAAGGTGCCAAGCAGGCAGGTGGAAAGAATATGTGGCAGGGTCAATTTCATGCGTATGTCATCCTGGTCGAAGTCATGGAGAAGCGTCCGCTGCTGACTGCGCTACCGTCAGCATCGAACACCCGCTTGCGGGCAGCCCATCGTGAGTAACCCACTGCATGCTATCGCCTTGCCATTTTCCGGCACATGCCATTGCGACAAACCGCTGGATTGGTGGATTGAAATGCCATTTCGCCGGCGCAGGATGCGCATGGCGATGCTTTCAGAGATGCCCCGCAAGCCCTGCCTCAGCGCGCGTCCGCAGGCGCAGCCAGCAACTTCTGTTTCAGATCAAGGTTGAGCGCCCACTGCTCTTGCACGGGAATGGCGCGCCGCGAACTGGTCTTGAGGGAACCCTCTTGCGTCCACAGAAATGGATAAAAATTCAGGCATTGCTCGCCGGGCAAGGGCAATTCGGGCAATTCGTCAAAGCCCTCCGCGCCGCCAGGCTGCCGCCCGTAAAACTGCCGCAGCTGGCTGGTAAAGGCCCACTCGACGAACGTCGTGAAACCGATTTCCAGCGCTTCCCACTCCAGCGTCTCGGGAGCCAGATAATACATATTGCCCTGGTCGTCCCCGAGTGCGCCGCCGTTGATGGCAAAAAAGCCGCCCAGCACGTCGTCGGCGACCAGCAGAAAACCGTCGGCCTTCCCTTCATTCCACGTAGCAATATCCCGCCCCAGCCTGGCGTGGCCCGACCCCAGTATGCGCAGCCAGCCGTCATCCACCAGGATGCCCCCCGTTTCATAGGCTAGCGCGCCCAGGGGCGAACGCGTGGTGACCTGCAGGCTCAGCAGCACATCCTCCCTGCCGGCCGACGGTGGCAGCAATTCCACCGGCAAGTCGGCCTCGCTGGCCCATTGCTTGATCAGCGGAAACGCCGGGTCTTCACTATCGAGTAATTCATTCAATGTACGCATGTAATCTGACCTTATCGATGACCGCTTGCAGCGGCCGGTGAGTGCATGACGAAGCGGGTACTGTCTGGCGGGCACCGCCAGGCATGCCAGCCGCTTGCCCATGGCGTGATCCGGTATCAATGACGCAACCTGGACACTTTGCAAATTTTACACAGATACCCCGCTGCACGGCCGCACGCTTGCCACGGCAAGCCGGCTTGATGCCGCGCAACTCCCGTGCATTCCCCTGTATCGACCGTTCATCCTGCGCCTGGCGCCATTCGTCGGCCCGCGCTGGCCTGGCCTGGCGGCCGCACATACCATGCCAATATGACCACTCCACTCCAGTTCAAGTCCGGCCAGTTCTATGGCGACGTGCATCACGGCGCGCGCGGCAGCATCTTCGATATCCGCCGCCTGAAGGCCACGCGCGGCGAGGATGAAGTCGAAACGCACCGGCATGACGATGCCCATTTCGTCTTCGTTCTGTCCGGCACCTATATTTCCAGCGCCCTGCACGCCCCGCCGCGCGCGCCTTCGCCCACCCTCGTCTTCAATCCGGCCGGCACGACGCACCGCGACCGCTTCGTCGATGGCAAGGGCAGTTTCATGACGGTATCGCTCGACCCGGCCCTGCTGTCGGGCGCCGAGGAATTGCAAACGGCCCAGGAGTGCGCCACCGTGCTGCGCGATACGGCCAGCGCGGCCGCCGCGTTCCGGCTGGCGCGCGAAATCGGCCGCGGCGGCGATGGCGCCTTGATGGAAGCGGGCGCGTGGGAAATGCTGGCCAGCCTGCACAGGTCGCCCCGGGAGGCGCGCCCGTCCCTGCCCGGCTGGGCGCACCAGGCCTATGCGGCCGTGATGGACCTGGCCAATGACACGCATCTGCGCATCGCCGACGTGGCCGCCGCCCTGGACGTGCATCCCGTGCACCTGGCCCGCGTCTTCCGCCAGGCCTGGGGCTGCTCGCCGGGCGACCTGCTGCGCTGGCGCCGCGTCGAGCAAGCCGGCGGCCTGCTGCGCCGGCCGGAACTGAGTATGGCCGAGGTGGCGCTGAGCGTGGGCTTCGCCGACCAGAGCCACATGACCCGCGCCTTCCAGGCCCGTTACGGTATGACGCCCAGCAACTATCGCCGCCAAATGTTTCAAACGTCCAAGACAATGCCCGATTTGCAAGACTAGACTGCACTTTTCCAACCTCGGAGTACACCATGTTGCGATATCTACCCCTACTTCTGGCCTTCGGCAGCAGCGTCCACGCGGGCGAGCTGGACGGCATCACCACCGCCATCGAAGCGGGCGACTTCAAGCAGGTCACCAGCGTCGTGGTGGCGCAGCGTGGCAAGTTGCTCTACGAACACTACTTCGACAAGGACGGCGCGGAAAGCCTGCGCAACACGCGCTCGGTGGGCAAGACGGTGGCGGGCATGCTGGTCGGCCTGGCCATCGAGCGCAAGCTCTTGCGCGCCGACACCCCCGTGCTGCCCTACTTTCCGGAACTGCGCCCGCTGGCCTACGCCGACCCGCGCAAGGACAGGATCACGGTCGAGGATTTCCTGACCATGAGCTCGCTGCTCGAATGCGACGACGACAACCAGCATTCGCGCGGCAACGAAGAGCGCATGTATCTGGTGGAAGACTGGAGCCGCTTCGTGGCCGACTTGCCGATCCGCGGCTTTCCCGAATGGCAGCCCCGCCCCGAGCAATCGCCGTATGGCCGCGCCTGGAGCTATTGCACGGCGGGCGTAACCCTGCTGGGACCGCTGCTGGAAAAAGTGAGCGGCCAGAGCGTGCCCGACTTCGCCGCCGCCAGCCTGTTCCAGCCGCTTGGCATCGACAAGGTCAAATGGCAATTTCAACCCAAGGGCAGCGCCATGACGGGCGGCGGCTTGCAGTTGCGCAGCGTGGACCTGCTGAAGCTGGGCCAGCTCTACCTTGACGGCGGGCGCTGGCATGGCAAGCAGGTGGTGCCCGCCGACTGGGTCAGGCGCTCGATCGCGCCCCATGCCAACGCGCGCGAAGGCATGGACTACGGTTACCTGTGGTGGCTGCAGCCGTTCACGGCCAATGGCCGCACGGTGCCAAGCTATGGCATGGCCGGTTCGGGCGGCAATAAAGTGCTGGTATTGCCGGAACTCGATGCCGTGGTCGTCATCACCACGACCAACTTCCAGGTGCGCGACGCCCATGGACTCAGCGAAAAATTGCTGACCAAGCTGATCCTCCCGGCATTGATGCGCCCCTGAACGCCCTTCATTTCGAGGACGCCAGATACGCGCGCAAGCCATGCGTGAGCACAAAGGGAAACACGCTCGCGTGGTCTTCGTCCTCGAAGACGCGCAAACGGGTTTTCAGGCCGGGAAACTTGCGCGATTTCAACTTTCCATCGAACTCGCGCAAATCGGCCAGCATGTCGGCGTCTTCCTCCGCACGCGAACGTTTCTTGCCCGCCGCCAACTTTTCCAGGCCGCCGATGCCGAAGAACACGGACGCGGGCAAGTCCTTGTGGCTGGCCGCATACGCCTGTTCGCGGTCGAACATGACGCCGGCGTCGTACCACAGCGACGGACTGCCGAGGATGTAGTGCTCGAAGGTGCGCGGTTCCGTCAGCAAAAATTGCAGGCCCAGCAGGCTGCCGTAGGAATGGCCGATAAACACCTTGCGCTGCATGTTCGCGCGATAGTTACTGGCGATAAAGGGAAACACCTCGCCCGCGATGAACTGGCCATACGCTTTCGCTTCGCCGAACGCCGGCTGGCGCCCCGGCATGTCCGAGCGGTAATCGTGCTTGCGCGGCGTGGTGGGCGTGTAGTCGCGGCGGCGGCTGTACACCCCGCCATCGCCGTTGGCGTACGACAAGCCGACCACGATGACTTCTTCCATCCCCGCATGCTTGTTCAGGCGCTGCGCGATATTGCGCACGATGGCAAATGAATAATTGGCATCGACGACGAACAGCACCGGATAGCGCTTATTGCCCTGCCGATAGGAATCGGGCAAGGCGACATACAGCTGGTAGTCGCGTTTCAGGGCTTGCGCGCGGATGTCGCGCACTTGCGTATTCTCAAGAACGTAGCTGGCAGGCGCGCTGGCGGGAGCGGCCTGGGCGCTGTTGGCCAGGCAGCACAGGACGAGGAGCAGGCTGAGAGGCTTCAAGCTGTTTCTTTCATTGAGGTCAAAATTACTTCGCCGCAGCCGCCGTCAGCTGCACCAGCTTGCGCTCGACAAACGCCTGCAGCTGCGGCGACAGGGTTTGCAAGCCCTTGGCCCGCTCGAACGCCTGGCGCGCCTGGGCCGGGTGGTTGTCCGCTTGCAAGGCGATGCCGAGACCCATCCACCAGACGCCGTTGTCGGGCGCCGTCTGCAGGGCCTGCTGGTAGTGCTCGGACGCCTCGCGGTAGCGCTGTTCGCGCTGCAGCACGCCGGCCAGGAAGGCGTGGTATTCGCCGCTGTCGCTGGCGTAAGGCAAGCTGCGCATCAGGGTATCGAGGGCCGCCGCGCCGCCATTGGCCTTGTCCAGCTGCAAACGGGCCAGCATCATCGCCTGCGCCGGCTGTTTCGGGTCCAGCGCCAGGCTCAGCTGCAACTGGCGGGCCGCCTCGTCGGGACGCTGCGCTTCGAGCAACAGGCGCACCAGGGTTTCGCGCGCGCCCTGGTGGCGCGGATCGAGCTGCAGGGTCTGCTGCAAGGCCAGCATGGCGTCGGAGACGCGGCCATCCTGCAACTGTGCCAGCGCACGCCGGTATTCATTCTCCACGCGCTGCTGCGGCGTGACTTGTTTTCCATCAATGATGCGTTCGCTGGCGACAGGCACTGCCGTCTTCACCACGGGCGCCACGGCAGGCTTGGCCGGCTTTGCAGTCATGCGGCGCATATCCTCAGCGCGCAGGCTGGCTGGCGCGACCGTCTCCGCAGCCTGGAACACGGGCTCGGGTTCCGCCGCCGGGGCCGCCGCCACAGGCGCTACGGCGACAGGCACAGGGACTGGCACCGGCGCCGGAACCGGAACCGCGTTGCTGGCCACATTCACCAGCACGGGCGGCACGGGCGGCCGTTTCAGGTAGACCCAGCCCAGGGCGATGGCGGCCGCCGTCAGGCCGGCCGCGCTGCCGAAGACCAGCGCGCGCGACACGCCCCGCTCGCGTTCGGGCACGGAGCGGATGCCGGCCGCGTCGCCGCGTCCATCGGGGGTGCCGCGGGCATCGAGGTCTTGCAACATCTTGTTAATCAGGCTCATCTACAGGCTCATCTTCGTCATCGGTTCAATAAAGTCCAGCTCACGCCGCAGGCGGCCAGCACGCCGGCGCCCGCCAGCCACGGCCACGGCCGCTGCCAGAAGGGGCGCGGCTTGCTGGCCAGGGTATCGCTGGCGGCCAGCGCCACGTGGCGCCCGCTCACCTGCTGCCGCCCTTCGCCATACGCCACCATCAGCGCCTTGTGCGCCATGATGTTGATCAGGCGCGGAATGCCGCCGGAAGCCTTGTACAGCTTGTTCACGCCGCCACGGCTGAACAGGCGCGCGCCGTCGAAGCCGGCCACGCGCAAACGGTGCGCCACATAAAAATCCACGTCGTCGCGCGACAACGGCCCCAGGTGGTAGTGAAAGGTGATGCGCTGCGCCAGCTGGCGGATTTCCGGCAAGGCCAGCTTGACGTCCAGTTCCGGCTGGCCGAACAGCACGATCTGCAGCAGCTTGCGCTTTTCCGTTTCCAGATTCGTCAGCAGGCGCAAGGCTTCCAGGCTGTCGACGGGAATCGCCTGCGCTTCATCCAGGCACAGCAGCACGCGCTTGCCCTGCGCCGCCAGGTTGAGCAAACGCAAGTTGAGCGACTTGAGTAGTTGATGCTGATCAGCATCTTTCTCCAGCAACACATCAAGGTCGTCGGCCAGGGCCAGGATCAGCGAACGGGGCGGCAGGTTCGGATTCGGAATGTAGGCCGTGACGAAGTCCGGCCCCAAGGATTGCATGAACTTGCGGCACAAAAAGGTTTTACCAGTCCCCACTTCGCCAGTGATCTTGATGAAGCCCTCGCCGTTGCGCGCCGCCACCAGCAGGGTGTTGAGCGCCTTTTGCGACTGCGGGCCGTTGAAGAAGAAACTGGTATCGGGCGTGAGGCCGAACGGCGCCTCGCGCAAGCCGAAATGGGCCTGGTACATTTAGCGCCGCTCCGACGGACGGCGCGGGTCGAGCGCCTCGATGCGCTTGCCCGAATCGAGCAAGTCCTCGTTCCAGCTGTTGGCGCCATCGACGATGGTCGGCTTGATCAGCACCACCAGCTCGCGCTTCTGGATCACCTGCCCCGTGTTGCGGAACAGCGCGCCCAGCACGGGAAGGTCGCCCGCGCCCGGCACTTGCGAGCGGTCCGCCGTCGTCGCCTGGCGCATCAGGCCGCCGATGGCGACGATGCGGCCATCCTGGCTGCGCACCATGCTGTCCATTTCGGACGTGCTGGAGGCGGCCAGCGGCAGTTTCAGCGAACCGGCGCTGCCCAGGTCGATTTCCTTGCTGATGGTCGACACCTGGCTGACGGACGGGTGCACGTGCAGGATGATGTTGCCATCCGCATCGATCTGCGGCGTCACGTCCAGCACCACGCCGGAAAAGAACGGCTGCAAGGTCACGTTGGGGCTGGTGGTGGCGCCGCTGGCCGTCGTATTCGTCGTGGTCGACACGCCCGTCACGTAAAACTCGTCCGTGCCGATCTTCAGCACGGCCTTCTGGTTGTTCATGGTGGCGATGCGCGGACTCGACAGCACGTGCACGGACCCTTGCGATTCCAGGAAGGAAATCATGGCGGCGAAATTGGCCGTCTGGAAGGCCAGGCCGAACATGGAACCGGCCGCATTTGCCGCCGAACTGAGGCCAAAGCCGCTGCTGGCCGTCAGGCCGTTGCCAGTTGTCATGTTGGGCGGCTGGCCGCCATTGAACGGCAGCGGCGCCAGCGTGCCGCCAGGCTGGATGAAGCCCGTCGAGATGCGGTTCGTGTGGCCGCTCTTGATCGAGGCGAACGAGGCCCAGTTGATGCCCGTCTGCGTGTTGTCGTTGAGCTCGACTTCGAGGATTTTTGCTTCCAGGATCACCTGGCGGTCGACGGACAGCTGCGTGGCCTTCAAATACATGTCGACATTGCGCAGCTCTTCCGGCATGGCGCGGATGACGATCACGCCCGACTGCGGGCTGAGCACCACTTGCCGGCCGCCGTCGCTGCTGCCGACGATGGCTTCCAGCGCCGCCCTCAGTTCCGGCCAGAAATCCGCCGTCGACGAGGTCGTCAGGTTGCTGCTGTCCAGGGTGCGGCCGCCCTGGCCGCCGTTCGTCTGCTGGTTCTGCTCGTTGTTCTGGTTATTGCCCTGGTTGTTATTGCCGCTGTTGCCCGAGCCGCCCGAATTGGTCGAGCCGACCGAACCCACCGACGTCGACGACACGCGCAGGTTGGAACTGCCGCGGCGCGCGCCCGTCAGGTAATTGACGTGGAACAAACGCGTCTGCATGGTCAAGGGCTTGATATAGATCTGCGTGCCCTCGACCTTGTAGTCGTAGCCATACAGCTCGCGCACGGCGTCGAGCGCCTGGAACAGGGTCACGTCCTTCAGATTGGCGGAAATCGTGCCGCCGATGTCGGGATGGACCAGCATGTTGTAGCGTGTGCCGGCCACGATGGAGGTGAAGAACTGGCGCGCCGGCACATTGTTGAAAGCCACGTTGAAGCGCTCGTCGAGCGCGGCGCGGGCCTTCGGCAATTGCTGGGCCAGGGCCGCCACGGGCGGCAGCAGCGCCGCTTCCACGGCGTCCGGCTGGGACGCTGGCGCCGTGGTGGCCGCCGCGCCCTTGACGGCATCGGTGATCGCATTATAGGTGTCGCGCTTGACGGGCGCGACGTTGCAGCCGCCCAGGCCCAGGCTGACGCTGATGACAGCCGCCATCGTACTGATCTTGAACATGCTCGCCTTGTGTTGATTGAGTTGCTTGGCCACTTCTTCTACTCCTGCTTGCGGTCGGTCTTATTGTCGGTCTTGCTGCTCGGGTACAGCTTGAAGGTTTCCAGGGATTTTCCACGCCGCAACAGAACGGCCGTGTCGTGTATCTCCGTCACCACGGCGTCACCCACCTTGCTGCCGACCCTGACCGTCTGGCCATCGATGACGGCCAGGCGGCGTCCGCCCGGCTGGGTGGAAATGAGCACCGATTGCAGCTGCGGCCGGGCCGCGACAACGGGTGCGGCACTGGCGGGCGCCCACAGGGCTGCCGGCGGACGCGTCGGATCATCGAGCGCCTGTGCCTGCGCGCCCGGCCATGCCAGGCTCAGCATCAAGACAGGCGCCAGCAGTGCGGGAGCAAAGGTCAAAGTGCGATCCATGTATCGTCCATGCTGAGGGTATGTAAGGTCAGGGTCAGGGTGGCGCCCGGGTAGCTGGCCGCATCGAGGTGGGCGGCGCCCCAGAAGACGCGCGTCGGCATCGCTTGCAGCGCCTGCATGTATTGCACCATGTCCGCATAACTGCCTTGCAGCACCACTTCCACGCCGTGCTGGTGCAGCAACGGTGCCGGGGCCGCCGCCTTGGCGGAGGCGTCGCCGTTCGCGCTATCGGCCTGGTGCGCGCCCACGGCGCTGGCAGGCAAGGTTTTCAGCGACACCACGCGCAGCCCGGCGTGCCGGCGCAGCAGGTGTTCGAGCAAGGTGACCATGCGCTCGGGCGCCACCAGGCCGTGCTGTTTCTCGCGCAGCGCCCGCGCCAGGGACGCCGTTTCCGCCTGCAAGGCCACCAGGCGCGTGCGCGCTTCCCGGTCGGGATCGGTGGCATGGGCGAGCATGCTCAGCTCGATTTCCTTGTTCGTCGCGCTCAGCAGGCTTTGCTTTTGCGCAATGCTCGCCTCCAGCGCGGCGCGTTTCGCCAGCAGGGGATTGAAGCTCATGAAATAAAACACGAACACGATGGCGGCCGCGCCGGCGCCGAACACCATCAGCCGCTCGCGCAGGCTGAGGGCATCGAAGGCGGTGGCCCATTTCTTCAGCAAGGGCAGCATCAGCGCGTTCCTCCCGCAACAGCTTTGGGCGGCGTGGCGCCGGCGGCGCGGTCGGCCGACTGCAGGCTGAACGCGATATACGGCAGGCTGGCCGCCTTGCCCTCGGCCACGGCCGGCTGCGCCGGCTGGCCGATGTCGAGGCTGGCGAAGGTCTTGCCTTTCAGTACTTCCTGCTGGCCCAGGCGCGTGATGTACGCAGGCAGCAGCGAGGCGTGCAAGGCGCGGCCCTGCAAACCGAAATCATTGCCGGCGCCGGCGATGTCCACGCCCGTCAGCCATACGCCCTCGACCCTGGCCTGCGCCAGCGCGCGGAAATAGCCGGCATAGCCAAGGGTATTGCCCAGCTTGCCGCTGTCCAGCACGGCCGAAGCGTCCTGCAGCAACTGGCGCTGCGCCTCGACGGCCTCCAGTTCCTGCGCCAGCGCCGGATCTTTCTTGCGTGGAGGAAAATCGCGCAATACCTGGTCGCGCTTCGCCTCGACTTGCGCCAGCGCCGCCTTGACGCCCGCTTCGCGCTGTTCCAGGTCCGCCGTGGCCCGCTGGGCCAGCACGCCCACGGCCAGCAAGAGCAGCGCCAGCGCGCCCAGGCCCAGGCCGGCCGTGCGCGCCGACATATGGTGTTGTTTCAGTTCAAACTGGGGATTGAACAGGTTGATTTGCTGGCTCATGCGCCCTTCCCTTCGTGCTTGCCCGCAGGCAGGCCGACTTCGCGCAAGGCGGCGCCGATGGCCAGGAAGTAGCGCGCCTGCATGGCGGGCGCGCGCAGCTCGGCGGCCTGGGAAAAGTCCAGCACCGTGGCCAGGTCCAGCTGCTCCACCGGCATGTAAAGGTTGTCGGCCAGATACGCGTGCAAGCCATCGGCCGCGCCCGTCATCAGCATCAGGCGCGCCAGCGAAATGAAATGGAACTGGCGGTCGAAATGGTCGAACGAGCGCTGCAGTTCCAGGGTGACGCGGTCATAGTACTGGCTGGCGTCGGGCGACTGCAACTGCGCCAGGGTCACGTCGATGCGGCGTGCCTGGTACAGCTCGCCATTGAAGCTCATGGTGAGCAAGCCGCCGTCGCCATCGAAGAACAGCACGGCGATGCCGCGTCCCGGCGTTTCCAGCAAGGTGGCGATATTGCGCTGCGCCATTTCGGGGATGTCGATCACGGACAGGCCGATCTTGCATTCGGCATACAGCGCCTGACGGCGCGACACGGCGCTGTTGCGCGCGGCGACGGCAAACACGCTGCTGCCCCGCTGCGTGCCGTTCGGGTCGCCGGGGATGTCGAACACGTCGATGGTGGCTTCGGCCAGGGGAAAGTCCAGCATATCCTTCAGGCGCCAGCCCACGGCCGTCTTCAATTCTTCGCGCGGCACGGCCGGCGCTTCCAGCGACAGCAGCTGGTAATCGCCGCCGGCCAGCACGGTGGTGCAGTGGCGCGCTGCCGCGTGCAGCTCCTTGCCCAGTTTTTCCAGCACCTCGGCCGGCGCCGGCCGCGCGGCCGCCTGGTAGCTGGCGCCGCGCACGCGCGGCATGCCGTCGGCGGGACGTTCGACAACGACAGCGCTGACGCCTTCGCGGCCAAACGCCGTGGCCAGCCAGCCATCATATTTCTTTGCTCTTGCGAATAAACCCATGCGACCTGTCCAGTGTAAGTGCCTGCCCGATCTTGTCGCGCAGTTAATGCATCCAGCCAATTTTAATTCATGAAGCCAACTTTATTGTGTAAAAACAATAAATTAGCGATCTTTTTTTCACCCCGTTGACCTTACTGCGACAGCACGGCTTGCAGGCGGCGCTGGACATAGTCGGGGTTGTTGCCCGGATTCGGACAGCCGGCCGCTCCCGGCTGGTTGCAGGCCGTGGCCGTGATGGTCCAGCTGGTCAAGGTGCCGGGCCTCGTGGCCGTGCTGCATTGCACGCTGACGCTGAACGACGACAGCGTCGTGCCTGCCGGCAAGCTGAACGTGGCCGGGCCGATGCACGCCGCGCCGGCACTCAAGCCGGCGCTGATCTGCCGCTGCAGCCCCCACTCGAGACCGGCGCGGGCGGCCTGCTCGGCGCGCACGCCCTGCACGTCCATCGCCGATTCCGTCTGCTGGAAGGTGGAAATATTCACCATCACGGCCGCCAGCGCGGCCAGCACCACCAGCAGGAAAATGGCCGTGACGAGGCTGAAACCGCGCATGCGGCCCGTGCGGCGGCGTGGCAAGCGCGTCATGGCGTATTCCTCGCCTGTACCTGCTGCACCAGGCGCAGCAGGCCCGTATTGCTGTTCGCCACACCCAGGCTCAGGTCGATATTCACCAGGCCCCGCTGCACGTTGGCCAGCACGCCATAGCTGAAACGGCACGCCGCCACCTGGCGCGCCAGCTGGGCGCCTTTTGCCGCGGCCAGCGGCGCGGCGTCCTCCGCCACCGGCTGGCTGGCCACGATGGCATAGCCGGCGTAGCGGGTCAGGGTGCCGGTCGTCAGATTGCACGCATAGGTGACGGGCGTCGACACCACCTGGAAGCGGTTCGATGGCGATGGCAGCGGCGCCGGCGCCGTCGTGAAAGGATAGCTGCCCAAGGTGACGACAGTGCCGGACACGGCCGTCACAGGCGCGCGGTTGCAGCCGGTCGCCGCGCTGCACGCATACGCATTGTTCGGCGCGTAATCCGTGCCCAGGTTGTAGACGACGATCTGGTCGCCCACGCTGATCGCCTGGCGCGCGCCCAGCGCGTTGGCGGGCATGGCGCCGACGACGGTAAAGTTCAATGGAAGGCTGGGGTCGGGAGGGGTCTCGAAGCTCAGCACATTGCCCGGCGCGGCCGCATCGCTGTCGCTCAGGTAGCGCCCGCCCGTCTTGGTCAGCAGCAATTCCAGGAACAGGCCGTCGTTCGACACGCGCACGCTGTTGGGCAGGGCCAGGCGCACGTCGCGCGTCAGGCGGCGCGCCGCCGTATCGGCCGTGTCGGCCAGCGCGGCGCGCGCGGCGGTATCGACATACCCCTGCACGGGAACGCGGATGAAGACGGCGACCATGGCGCCGATGATGCCCGTGATGACGATCACGATGACCATCTCGACGAGGGTAAAGCCGCGCGGGCGGCGCCTGATGTTGAGGATAGTTTTCATGGAATGCTGTTCGGCGCATAGCGCACGCGATAGCCGTCGAGCACGATCTTCTGGTCGGCATACGGCACCGTCACCTGGATACGCAGGCTTTCCGTGGCGGGCAAGCCGTTCAGTGCCGCCTGGGTGATGACCACCGAGGCAATATATTCCTGGGGAGAACCGGCAGCCCATACGGTGCCCTGGGCATCCGTCTTGTACTGCGTGGCCGTGCCGTACGCGCTCACGTAGTCGTTGACGTTGTCGAAAGGCCGCCCCGCGCCGTTAGGCTCCTCCCCCGGCCCTTCCGGAATGGCGCAGCCGGCCGGACTGGTGGCCGTTTGCGCGGCCGGGTCTTGCGGGTCGCAATAGGTAAACCGCGCCAGCTGGATCTCTTCCAGCATGCCTTCGGCAATCGCCAGTGCCTGCTTGCGCAGTTGCGGGTCGGCGCTGTGTTGCGTCGTCAGGCTCATCACGCCCAGGATGGCGGCCGAGGCCAGGCCGACGATGACGATGAACAGCACCAGTTCGATCAGGGTCACGCCGCGCTCACGCCGGCGCCGCTGGCTAATGGACATAGCCCGTCTCCCCTTCGACCGTGACGTTGCGCGTCAGGCCGTCGCCCCGGATACTGATTTGCAGCTGTGCCGGGAAGGTCGATACGGCAGGAAACACATCGCCCTTCGCATACGGCTGGCCCAGCGCGTCGAAATAAAAGCCCGCCGTATTGACGGGATTGGTGGACAGGGTGACGCCGGACGGACGGCCTTCGCACAGCCAGTTGGTCACCGAGCAATACTTCAAGGTGTCCTTGCTGCCGCTGTTCCTGCCCGTGGGCGGCAGCACCTTCTGCTCATCGCTGCAGACGGCATCGAAGCACAGCGCCACGCTGTTCGCATCGATGCTCACAAAGACGGCACGGTTTTGCGCCACCGCCAGCTTTTGCCCGTAGCGCACGATATTCGTCACCTGGTCGGCAAAACTGCGCGCGTCAAACGTGTCGCGCTGGAAAAACCGGCTGACGGCAAAGGTCGCCAGCAAGCCCGCCAGCACCAGCACGGCCACCAGTTCGATCAAGGTGAAGCCGCGCGCAGGCGTACGCCGCAGCGACCCTGGCGGCCCTGCCTGGCGATACGGATGCGGAAAGTCTGTCGGTGGCTGCGGCAATGGATGGCCCGTAAAAAAGCCCAACGGGCTGGCGCCTGGGGTTGGGCTGGTGGTGCGCAAGGAAGGCCGGGAATGACTTGACCTGGCCTTCCTTGCCGATCAATGCAATTTACTTGCAATCATCTGGGCTTAAAGCAGGCGTGATGACCGGCGCGCCACCGGCAGCGGTCGGGGCGACATAGGTGACGGTGCACTTCGTGCGCGTTGCATCGGGTGTCACTACACCACCAGAAAACTTGTAATCAGGATCGGTCAAGCCTGCCGCCTCAATGATACCGGCAGTTGTCGGGTAGCCAAATGCACCGTCGATATCCTTGCCTTCCATCTGCACTTTCGGCGTATCGACGGAGCCCTTGACCAGCCACTGCGCATGGTACAGCGCCGCACCAGCCTTCATGGCGCCTACCGCCGCGTTCATCTTGGCGATGCGCGCATCGGTCGACATGTCGATAAATTTAGGAATCGCCGTCGCGGCCAGGATGCCGAGGATCACGATGACGACGATCAGTTCGATCAGGGTGAAACCTGCCTGGGCGCCGCTTTTCATACTACGTAAAGACTTGTTCATTCTTGCTTTCTCCAAAATCAAATAAAAACATCAAAACCAAAACTGCTGCTCCACGGCACTCACTTTACTGCCGAGTCCGGCGATTTCCACACCACAATATCGGGTTCCTGGGCGAGCTTGTCAAGATCGGCGTCTGCACTTGGCAAGGTTACCTTAAATTTCACTGCATCACCCCCTTTACTGGGAAAAATATTGCCATTACTAAACAAATAGATGATTTTTTGCTCTTTTTTATCGTACAACCAATTCCCCGTCGGCAATTTTTCCAGGTCCGGCTGCACGAACTCGCCCAGGTAGTTGGCCGGCTTGTCGGTCAGCCAGTCGAACGGGTTTTGCCCTGCCAGCGCCGGCAACTGGTCGCGCCGGTCCGCCAGGTACAGGTGCAGCACCTGCACCCGCAAGCTGGTGCGCAAGACGCCCAGCATCTGCGCCACGGCCACCTGCTGCGCCTGTTGCTGGTAATAGCCGACCCGGTTCAGAAATACCGCCATCAGGACGGCAAACACGCTCGCCACCACGGCCAGCTCGAACAGGGTGAAACCGCGCTGGCGAAGCGGCTTTGCCATCAGTGCAGGGCCGCCCGGCCCAGGTCCCAGATCGGCAGGAAGATGCCCAGCGCCAGCACCAGCACCATGGCGCCCAGGAAAACGATCAAAATCGGCTCGATCTGCGCCGACAGGGTCTTCAGCTCGTAATCGACTTCGCGCTCGTACATGTCCGCGATCTCGTCCATCAGGTCGTCGAGCGAACCGGATTCCTCGCCCACGGCGATCATCTGCAGCACCACGGGCGTGAAGACGCCGGCCGCCACCGAGGTGCGCAAGATGCTTTCGCCCCGCTCCACGCCATCGCGCATCTGCTCCACGCGCGCGCTCAGATACGTGTTGTCCACCGTTTGCGACACCACCGTCAGCGCCTGCACGATGGGCACGCCGCTGGTGCTCGACAGGGCAAAGCTGCGCGCGAAGCGGGCCATCGTGCCCTTCAGGATGATCTTGCCGGCGATCGGCAGGCGCAGCTTGGCGCGGTCCCACTTATATAGACCCTCTTTCGTGCGCAGCCAGGCGCGCCAGCCGAAAAAGCCGCCCACGCCCAGCAGCAGCAAGATGGGCCAGTACGCCACCGTAAAGCGCGAGGTGCCGATCAGGATGCGCGTCATCAAGGGCAGTTCCGCATGGAAACTGGCGAACACCTTCTCGAACTGGGGAATGACGAAGATATTCACCACGATCATGGCGGCGAGCATGGCAAAGACGACGAAGGTGGGGTAGCGCGTCGCCGTTTTCACGCGCGCGCGCATGTCGCGGTCGAATTCCAGGTGGTTGAACAGGCGCAAGAACACTTCGTCGAGGCGCCCCGTCATTTCGCCCACGCGCACCATCGACAGGTAGAACGGCGTGAAGATGGCGGGATGGCGCGCCATGGCGGCCGACAGTTCGCGCCCCGCATCGAGCGATTCGCGCACATCCTTGATGATGCGCCCGAACGCGGGGCTGATGGCGGACTCCTGCAAGCCGGCCAGGCCGCGCATGATGGGCACGCCCGCTTTCAGCAGGGTGTACAGCTGGCGGCTGAACAGCTGCACGTCCATGGGCGTGACCTTTTTCTCGGTCAGCTTGTCCCACCAGCCCAGCTGGTTGGCGCCGGCCTTCGTCACCGTCTGTTTGGTCACGCTGATGTCGACGGGCGTGCTGCCGCCCGCCATCAACTGGTCGGCCACGGCGCCGCTGTCGGCGCCTTCCATCACGCCGGTCAGCAGTTCGCCACTGGCGCTGCGCGCCTTGTAGTAGAAAAACGGCACCTCAATCCTCGCTCTGGTTGCTGATGCGCATCGCTTCCATCACCGTCGTGCGGCCCTGGACCACCAGCTGCACGGCGTGGCGGCGCAGGGTGTCGCCCGCCATCTGCGCCGTCGCCACCTTCATGAAGTGCGATGGATCGGCATGGTTGGCGGCGTCGGCCACGGCACGCGTGATTTCCAGCAATTCGTACACGCCCGTGCGGCCCCGGTAACCCATGCCATTGCAATGCGAACAGCCCTTGCCGTGGAAATACTGGTTGCGCTCGACCAGCTCGCCCAGTTCCAGGCGCAGCCATTCGTATTCGTTCGGCGTGGGCTGGTAGGGCGTGCTGCAGCTTTCGCAGATCACGCGCACCAGGCGCTGCGCCAGCACGGCTTGCAGCGAGCTGCCCACCATGTAGCGGGGCACGCCCATGTCCATCAGGCGCAGCGGCGTGCTGATGGCGTCGTTGGTATGCAGGGTCGACAGCACCAGATGGCCCGTCATGGCGGCGCGCAAGCCGATCTGCGCCGTTTCCTGGTCGCGCATCTCGCCGACGAGCACGATATCGGGATCTTGCCGCAAGGCCGAGCGCAGCACCCTGGCAAAGTTCAGCTCGATCTTGTCGTTGACTTGCACCTGGTTAATGCCGGGCAAGCGGTATTCGACCGGATCTTCCACCGTAATCAGCTTTTTTTCCACCGAATTGAGTTCGGACAAGGCGCAGTACAAAGTCGTCGTCTTGCCGCTGCCGGTCGGCCCCGTCACCAGCACCAGGCCGTTCGGGCGGCTGACGATGGCGCGGAACTGCTGCACCAGCTTGGGCGGCATGCCGATGGCGTCCAGGCGCAAGGTCGTGCCGCCCTGGTTCAGCAAGCGCATCACCACCGATTCGCCGTACTGCGTCGGCATGGTGGAAATACGCACGTCGATGCGCTGGTTTTTCACGCGGATGGCGAAACGGCCATCCTGCGGCAGGCGCTTTTCGGAAATATCGAGGTCCGACATCAGCTTTAAACGCAGCGCCAGCGAGCTGGCGATCTTGCTGTCCGCTTCCGTCTGCAGGTGCAGCACGCCGTCGATGCGGAAACGGATCTGCAGCCGGCCTTCCTGCGGTTCGATGTGGATGTCCGAGGCGCGCACCTGCGTGGCATCCTCGAACACCGATTGCAGCAGCTTGACGATGGGCGCCTCTTCCAGGCCCGGATTGGCGGCCAGCGCGCCAAAGTCGACGGACACGTCGCCCAGGTCCTGCTCCAGCTCGCGCGTCAGGGTGGAAATATCTTCCGTGCGGCGGTAGATGCGGTCGATGGCGGCCAGCACTTCCGTTTCATTGACGACGGCCAGCTCGATGTGGCGCTTGACCAGGCGCGCAATTTCATCGTACGCGAACAGGTCCGTCGGATCGGACATGCCGACCAGCAAGCCCTCGCGGCGGTCTTCCAGCACCAGCGCGCGGAAGCGCCGCGCCTGGGTTTCCGGCAGCAGCCGCACCAGTTCGGGATTGATGTTGAAAAACTTCAGATTGATGTAGGGAATGTCGAGCTGGCGCGCCAGCGCGCCCGAAATCTGCTCTTCCGTGACAAAGCCGTGCTCGACAAAAACGCGGCCCAGCTTGCGCCCCGAGCGCTTCTGTTCCGTCAAGGCCTGGCCCAACTGTTCTTCCGTCAGCAATTTCTGCTGCACCAAAATTTCACCGAGCCGGACTTTCTCTGGCCTTGCCATGCTTGCTCCTCGACAGATTCATCAGACGATGCACGCCAGCGGCGCGCGAGGGGTATTTTATTCCAGAACCTGTTGTTTCTTAAAGAAAATACATTCCGCAGCTTGATTTTCGCGCATTTCCACACTCTGCAAGGAAAGACTTGCCGCCCGCCGGCGCCCATGGCAATAATGGCGGCCGTACCCCGTCTTGCCTGCCAACCCTTGCCCCTATGAACGCCTGCGCCATCGAGTTCCACAACGTGCATCTGCAGCTGGCGGGCAGCGCCGTGCTGCGCGGCGTCGACCTGCAGGTGCGCGCGGGAGAACTGTTTGGCCTGGTCGGCGTGAATGGCGCGGGCAAGACTTCCCTGCTGAAATGCCTGCTGGACTTTTGCACGCCCGAGCGCGGCGACATCGCCATCTTCGGCCAGCCGCACCGGCAAGGCGCGGCGCGCCAGCCCCTGTCGTTTCTGCCGGAACGCTTCCAGGCGCCCTACTACCTGACGGGCGGCGACTTCCTGCGCTACCTGGCGCGCCTGCACGATGTGCGGCCCGATGCGCAAGCCGTGCAGCAAACACTGGATGCGCTGGACCTGCCCCCGGACGCCCTGCTGCGCCCGGCGCGCGCGTATTCGAAGGGCATGATGCAGAAACTGGGGCTGGCCGCCTGCTTGCTGTCGGGCAAGCCGCAACTGCTGCTGGACGAACCGATGAGCGGACTCGACCCGAAGGCGCGCGCGCAGTTCAAGCAAGTGCTGCGGCAAGCGCGCGCGCAGGGACGCGGCGCGCTGCTCACCTCGCATGCGCTGGCCGACGTGGAAGAGCTGTGCGACCGCATGGCCATCCTGCATGGGGGCCGCATCGTGTTTGCGGGCACGCCAGCCGAATGCCGCGCCCGCCATGGCGGTGCGCAAGACGCCAGCCTGGAACAGGCTTTCCTCAATTGCATCGCGGCATGAACAACCGCGATCAGGCGCCGCCCGGGCGGCCTTACACGCCCTCGCCGCACGGCATGTATCTGCGCCATTTCGGCTTGCGCACGGCCCCGTTCGGCATCACGCCGGACCCGGCCTTCTTTTATACGGGCAATACGCGGGGCGAACTGCTCGATGCGCTGCTGTACGCCGTCACGCAGGGCGAAGGCATCATCAAGCTGACGGGCGAAGTGGGCAGCGGCAAGACCATGCTGTGCCGCATGCTGGCCGAGCGCCTGCCGCCCCGGGTCGATGTGGTGTACCTGCTCAATCCCCGCCTGGAGCCGGACGACGTCCTGCACGCCATCGCCGCCGAACTGGGCCTGGAACTGGACGGCTGCCGCGCCGACGCCGTGCTGCGCGCCCTGCACGGCGAGCTGATCGCCAGGCATGCGGCCGGGCGCCAGGTGGTGCTGCTGGCCGAAGAGGCCCAAGCCATGCCGGGCGCCACGCTGGAAGCGCTGCGCCTGCTGACGAACCTGGAAACGGCCAGCCACAAGCTGCTGCAAATCGTCCTGTTCGGCCAGCCGGAATTGCAGCACACGCTGGACTTGCCCCAGTTCCGCCAATTGAAGGAGCGCATCACCCACAGTTTTACCGTGCCGCGCCTGCCGCAAGCCTTGCTGAACGACTATCTGGCGTGCCGCCTGGCCGCCGCCGGCCGCACGGCGCCGCTGATGTTTACGCCGGCCGCGCTGCGCCGGCTGGCGCGCGCCGCGCAGGGTATCGTGCGCAGGATCAATATCCTCGCCGACAAGGCCTTGCTGGCCGCGTTTGCCGACGATGCGCAGGCAATCGGCGCGCGCCACGTGCGCCTGGCCATTGCCGACAGCCCCTTCCACCGCCCGCCCTGGCATGCGGGCAAGCTGCTGGCCGGCGCCTTGAGCGCGCTGATGCTGCTGCTGGCCGCCGCACTGCTGTGGCAATGGCTGGCGCCGCCGTCCAGCCCCCCGTCGCGCGCTACCGCGCACGCCGATGCCCGCGCGCCAGCGCCATCCACGCTACTCGACAGCAAGCTGGCCGAATCGCGCGACTGGCTGGCGCGGCAAGGGCCGCGGCAACTGGTGCTGCACATCGCCAGCCTGCCCGCCACCGAGACAGTTGCGGCGGAAACCTTCCTGCGGCAGGCGCAGCAAGCCACCGGCCTGCACGACCTCCACGTGTTTCGCCTGCCCGGCGCCGCCCCCGCAACCGCGCCCGCATCCCCCAATACGCCGCCCACGGCCTCCGCCGCGCGCCTGCTCGTCGTCTATGGCAGCTTTGCCGACCAGGCCAGCGCCGAAGCCGTGTGGGCCAGGCTGGCCCCGGCGTCGCCGCAGAAAATATTGCTGAGCGACATAGACAGTATCCGCACAGAAATAAAAGCCATGGCACCGGCAAAACCGGGGCGTGGCGCCCCCTGACTTTATTTCGGCATATTGCCTCCCAAGCCTGCACAGCCGATTGCTTTTAAGCGATCATGCTGGGTAAAATTACAAAAGCACAACACGACTCCAAGGGCGAACTTTTCATGACTCAACACCCTATTCCTGTGCTGGCCTCTTGGGTCGCCCTCGCCTGCAGCACCATGCTGGCCGGCTGCGCCACGCATCAAACGCCGCTGTCGCCGGCCCACCTGAATACCGCGCCGCCGCCTGCCGGCGTCATTCCCGAACCGGTGCAGCAAAGCAGCGCGCTGGCCGCGCCCCTGCCCGCGCCCAAGCAGGAAACCTACAGCGTCACCGTGCACAAGGTACCCGTGCAATCGCTGCTGTTTGCGCTGGCGCGCGATGCGGGCATGAATATCGACATCCACCCGCAAATCGAAGGCAGCGTCACCCTGAATGCGCTGAACCAGACCCTGCCGCAACTGCTGGCGCGTATCGGCAAGCAAGTCGACATGCGCTACGAAATCGATGGCAAGAACCTGACGGTGCTGCCCGACGCGCCCGTGTGGCGCAATTACAAGGTCGATTACGTCAACATGGCGCGCAGCACCAACAGCAGCGTCAATATCGCCACGCAAATTTCCACGGCGGGCGGCGGGTCGAACGCCAGCAACCCCGTCGGCAACACGCAAGGCAGCGGCGGCAATGGCAACAACAATTCGACCACGCTGGTCGTGAATCGTTCGGAAAATAACTTCTGGTACAGCCTGGAAAAGAATATCCGCGACCTGCTGCGCGAGACCACGCTCAACGACGTGCAGGTGGACCCGCTGGCGCAGCTGAACCAGCAATTGACGAGCCTGCCAGGCCAGCAGGGGCAGCCAGGGCAGCCGCAGAACCAGGCCGGCAATGTCCCGGCCGCCGGCGCAACGGGCCAGTACGGCGCCCAGGCGCCGATGCAATATGGCAATCCGAATGGCGGCCAGTTTGCGCCAGGCCAGCCAGCGCCCGCCCAGAGCGCGAATCCGGCCCAGCCGCTGGACGCGAACGGCATGCCGCTGCTGAAACTGGCCAACAAGGGCAGCCCCTCGTCCGTCGTCGTCAACGTCGAGGGCGGGCTGATCGCCGTGCGGGCCACGGGGCGCCAGCATGAAAAGATCGCCGCCTTCCTCGACGCGGTGTTGCATAGCGCCAAGCGGCAAGTGCTGATCGAGGCGACCATCATCGAAGTGCGCCTGAGCAATGAATATCAGCAAGGCATCAACTGGTCGCGCCTGACGGGCAGCCTGCAGCTGCGGCAGGGGCAAGTGGGCACGGCAGGCCTGTCCAGCGGCGTCGCGCCGAACGCCACGCCCGGCATCTTCCTGCTCAATTATCTGAAAGACAGTTTTTCCACCACCATCCAGCTGCTTGAATCGTTCGGCAAGGTGAAAGTGCTGTCCAGCCCGAAGATCAGCGTACTCAACAATCAGACGGCCATGTTGAAAGTGGTCGACAACAATGTCTTCTTTACCATCAAGGTCACGCCCGCCGTGATCAGCTCGACGGGCACCATCACCACGCCGGCCACGTATGAATCGAAACTGGAAACGGTGCCCGTCGGCTTTGTCATGAGCGTCACGCCGCAGATTTCCGACAGCGATGAAGTGACCCTGAACGTGCGCCCCACCATCACGCGCATCGTCGGCTACGTGCAAGACCCGAATCCGGCCCTGGCCACGGCGAACGTGCAAAGCCGCGTACCCGTGATCCAGGCGCGCGAGCTGGAATCGATCATGAAAGTGGGCAATGGCCAGATCGCCGTGATGGGCGGCCTGATGCAGGATTCCATCGACAATGCCAGGGATGGCGTGCCGGGACTGTCCAGCCTGCCCGTGGTAGGCAATTTGTTTACCTATCGCAATGAGGCGAGCAGCAAGACGGAGCTGGTGATCTTCATGCGCCCCGTGGTGGTCAAGGACGCCAGCGTCGACGGCGATTACCGCGACTACCGCTACCTGCTGCCCGGCCAGGCGCCGCTCAACACCCAGCCGTACACGGATGGCGCGCCTGCGCCGGCCGTTCCGCCGCAGGCGCGCCTGCAGGGAGACTTCCCATGAGCTTGCTGATGCAGGCGCTCAAGAAGGCCGAGCGCGCCAAGCAGAACAGCCTTTCCGACGAGGAACTGGAAAAGCCGTCCGAAGCCTACGACCAGGTGCTGGAACTGGCGCCGGCCGACGCCCTGCCGCCCCGTCCCGCGCCCGCCGCAGCGGCGCCCGTGCAGCCGCCAGGCAGCTTGCGCCTGGAGCCGCTGGCGGACGCGCCCGCGCCGCAACCGGCGCCCAGCGCAGCGCAGCCAGGCCCACCATCCGGCCCGCCTCCCGAGCCGCCGCGCGCGCCACCGGAACCGCCACCCGCCCGGCCCCGCGCCAGCCGCAGCAATCCGCCGCCGAAAGGTCCTGCTGGCCCCATCAGCATCGATCCGGCCACCGTGCGCCTGGCCGTGCTGCTGGCGATCCTGCTGCTGGTGGCCGCTTCCATGGCGTACTGGTACTGGCGCGCCAGCACCAGTCCCGGCGCGGGCGCCAGCCTGCCCGGCGTGCCCATGCCGCTGACGGATGCCCCGGGCACGGCCGGCGTTGCCGGTCCCGTCGTGGTGCTGCCGGCAACGGGGGCCGCGCCACAGGACGCCCTGCCCTCGCCCGCGACCTTGCCGCCCGACTATCCGCGCGACGCGCGCCAGCCGGCGGCGGCACCGGACCAGCAAGCCATGATACAAGCGGCGGCCCAGGCCGCCGTAGCGGCGCAGCTGGCGCACATGGCGCCGCCCGCGCCGCCCAGCCTGCCGCCCGTGGCCGCGCCCGAGAATAGCCAGATCCAGGTGCAGCGCAGCATTGCCGCGCCGCAAATCAACCCCGGCGTGCAGCAAGCCTACCAGGCTTACAACGGGGGCCAGCTGGGCCTTGCTCGTCAGCAATATGAAACCGTGCTGCGGCAGGATGCGAACAACCGCGACGCGCTGCTGGGCCTGGCGGCCGTGGCCCTGCGCGAGAACCAGGGCGCGCAGGCGGCGGCCCTGTACGTGCGTTTGCTGGAAATCAATCCCGATGATGGCGAGGCGTTGGCCGGCCTGATCGGTCTGCGCCAGGGCGACGTGGTGCAGAGCGAGGCAAAACTGAAGGCCATCCTGGCGCGCAACCCCGACAGCGGCCCCGTGCTGTTTGCACTGGGCAATGTGTATGCCAAGCAGCGCCGCTGGAACGAAGCACAGCAGCAATTTTTCCGCGCCTATGGCGCCGCGCCCGGCAATCCCGACTATGCCTTCAACCTAGCCGTGGGCCTGGACCGGCTGAACCAGCCCCGTCTGGCCGCCACGTATTACCAGCGCGCCTTGACCTTGGCGCAAGCCACGCCGGCCGCCTTCGACCAGGCCGTGGCGCAAGCGCGTTTGCGCGAACTGGCGGCCCCCGCGCCAGCAGCGCCGGCCGCGGCCGAGCCGGCCACCATTCCACCCCGTCAGGAATAAGCGCTACATGGCAGAACAGGCAAAACTTCCGCTGGGCAAGCTATTGATCCAGAAAGGCGTGATCAGCGAAGACCAGTTGCGCATCGCCCTGATCGAGCAGCGGCGCAGCAGCGAACCGCTGGGCAAGCTGCTGATCACCCTGGGTTTCGTCACGGAAGCGACCGTGCGCGAGGCGCTCAGCGAAAACCTGAAACAGGTCAGCGCGGATCTGTCCAGCCTGGTGGTCGATGCCATTGCCTTAAAACTGATCCCGAAGGACGTGGCCAAGCGCTACCGCGTGTTTCCCATCGTCTACGAGCGGCAGGCGGACAATCTGATCCTGGCCATGGCCGACACCAGCAACATCGTTGCGCTCGATCAAATCAGCGCCATGCTGGTCAAGGGCATCACGATTTCCACCGTGCTCGTCAACGAATCGGACATTTCACGCGCCATCGACCAGTACTATGGCTTCGAATTGTCGATCGACGGCATCCTGCACGAGATCGAAACGGGCGAAGTCAGCTATCAGAGCATGGCCTCGCCGTCGGACGAGTACAGCCAGCCCATGGTGCGCCTGATCGACGCGCTGCTGGCCGACGCCGTGCAGAACGGCGCCTCGGACATCCATTTTGAGCCGGAACAGTCGTTCCTGCGCATCCGCTACCGCATCGACGGCATCCTGCGGCAAATCCGCAGCCTGCACAAATCGTACTGGCCGGCCATGGCCGTGCGCCTGAAGGTGATGTCGAACATGAATATCGCCGAGGCGCGCGCGCCGCAGGATGGGCGCATCAGCATCAAGTTTTCCGGGCGGCAAATCGACTTCCGCGCCTCGGCGCAACCCACCACGCATGGCGAAAACGTCGTGCTGCGCGTGCTGGACCGGCAAAAAGGCATCGTCCCGCTCGATGCGCTGGGCCTGGCCGAGGCGGAATTGAACTTGTTGAAACTCATGATCGCGCGGCCCGATGGCGTGATCCTCGTGACGGGCCCGACGGGCAGCGGCAAGACCACCACCCTGTATTCGATACTCAACCATATCAATACGGAAAGCGTCAACATCATGACCCTGGAGGACCCGGTCGAGTATCCGATGAACATGATACGCCAGACCTCGGTCAACGAATCCGTCAAGCTGGGCTTTGCCGACGGCATCCGCTCGATGATGCGGCAAGACCCGGACATTATTTTAGTGGGCGAGATCCGCGACCGCGAAACGGCGGAAATGGCGTTTGCCGCCGCCATGACGGGCCACCAGGTGTATTCCACCCTGCATACGAGCTCGGCCATCGGCTCCGTGGCGCGCCTGCTCGACATCGGCATCTTGCCCGACATCATGGCCGGCAACATCATCGGCATCGTGGCGCAGCGCCTGGTGCGCCGTTTGTGTCCGCATTGCAAGGAAACCGTGATCGCCGACGACGTCGAGCGCCGCCTGCTGGGCCTGGCGGCAGACGCCGCGCCCGTGTCCATTTGCCGCGCCGTCGGCTGCGAGCGCTGCGCGCACCAGGGTTACAGGGGCCGGCTGGCCATCATGGAAATCCTCAAGATGACGGCCGAACTCGATGAATTGACGGCCCGCCGCGCCGGTGTGCGCGAACTCAAGGCCGCCGCGCGCGCGGCCGGCTTCAAGGCCATCGTCGACGACGGCATGCGCCGCGTGCTGGAAGGCGTGACCACGCTGGAAGAAGTGGGCCGCGTGGTCGACCTGACGGAAAGGCTGGCCTGATGCCGCAATATGTCTACCGCGCCATGGATGCCGCCGGCGCCCTGATTCCCGGCAGCATGGAAGCGGCCAACGTGCCGGACCTGGAAGCGCGCTTGCACCGCATGCAGCTCGACTTGATCGATTGCAAGATCACGGGCCAGTATCTGGTGCTGCTGGGCAAGCGGGTCATCCACCGCCGCGACCTGATCAACTTTTGTTTCCACATGGAACAATTGACGGGCGCAGGCGTGCCCATCCTGGAAGGCTTGAACGACTTGCGCGAAAGCACGGACCACCCGCGTCTGCGCGAAGTCGTCACGGACCTGATTGAAAGCATCGAGGGCGGCCTGCCCCTGTCGGGCGCGCTGGCCCAGCATGGCGACATCTTCGATGCCACGTTTACCAGCCTGATCCTTGCGGGGGAACAAAGCGGCAGGATCGCCGAGGTGTTCAAGAACCTGTCCGAAAGTTTAAAATGGCAGGACGAGCTGGCCTCGCAGACGCGCAAGATCGTCATGTACCCCATCATCGTCGCCATCGTCGTGGCGGGCGTGTCGTTTTTCCTGATGATCTATTTAGTACCCCAGCTGACGGCCTTCATCCGCAACATGGGCGGCGAGTTGCCGCTGCACACGCGCGTGTTGATTGCCGTGTCGAATGTCTTCATCGATTACTGGTATGGGCTGCTGGCCTTGCCCGTGCTGCTGTTTTTCGGCTTGCGCGCGCTGATCCGCAGGAGCGGCGCGGCCCGCTATGCCTGGGATGGCCTGAAGCTGCGCCTGTGGCTGGTCGGCCCCGTGCTGCACAAGATCATCCTGGCCCGCTTCGCCACGTTTTTTGCCCTGATGTATGCTTCCGGCATCACGATCCTCGAATGCATCCGCCTGTCCGAAGGCATCGCCGGCAACCAGGTGGTGGCGGCCGGCCTGCGCCGCGCCGCGCAGCTGATCAGCGAAGGCCATGGCGTGACGGCCGCTTTCCAGTACACGGGCATCTTCCCGCCGCTGGTCATCCGCATGCTGAAGGTGGGCGAAGCGACGGGCTCGCTGGACACGGCCTTGCGCAATGTCAGTTACTTTTACAACCGCGAAGTGAAGGAATTGATTGAAAAAGTGCAAGCCATGATCGAGCCGGCCATGACGGTCATCCTGGGCTTGCTGCTGGGCTGGATCATGCTGTCGGTGCTGGGGCCGATCTACGACACCATCAGCACACTCAAGACCTGAGGCCGCCGTGTTCCGCAAACAATTACTCTACATCACCAGCGACGCCCTGTGCGCCTACGACTGGGACCACGGCGTGCTGGGCCAGGGCCACGTCTTCCCCGCCAGCGCGGCCGGGCTGGACGATTTCGCCGCGTGGCTGGAAGACCCGCAGGCGCAGCGGTCGGGCGTGCCCGCCTACCTGTTGACCGACCTCATCGAAGAAGATTTCCAGCGCCAGCTGCTGCCCCACGTGCGCGGCAAGGCGGGCCGCGCACTGCTGGAACGGCGCAAGCAGCAATTGCACCGCGACACGCCCTACCGGGGCAGCACCCTGCTGGGCCGCGAAAGCGAAGGCCGGCATGACGACCAGGTGCTGTTTTTCGCCCTGACCAACCCCACCTTGCTGCAGCCATGGACGGAGGCGCTCGAACACTTGCGCGTGCCCGTGGCCGGCATCTATTCGACCAGCCTGCTCAGTATCGCGCTGGTCAGAAAGCTGTCGATCGCGCACGAACACCTGCTGCTGGTGACGCAGCAATCGGGCGGCTTGAGGCAAAGCTACTACGAAAAGGGCCAGTTGCGCTTTTCGCGCCAGACGGCGACCATCGCGCTCGACGGCGTAGCCGTGAATATCGCCCTGGAAACGGAAAAGACGCGGCAATTTCTCACCAGCACGCGCATGCTGGCGCGCGGCGATGTCTTGAATACCGTCATCCTGGCGCCGGCCGCGCAGATCGCCAAGCTCGAATTGCTGTGCGACAACGGACTGGAAGTGGCTTACCACTTCATCGACCTGCAGCTGGCCGGCGCACGCGTGGGCTTGAAGCAGACGCCGGCGCTGGCCGACGAATTGCTGCTGACTTTGCTGGGCAAGCATCCGCCGCCCAGCCACTATCCGCCCGGCGCGCTGGCCCGCTACTACCACTTCCAGCGCGCGCGCAAGACGCTGTACGGCGCCAGCGCGCTGATCGGCACGTCGGCAGCCCTGTGGTGCGCGATCAACTTGCTCGGAGGCATTACCGATGGCGCCAGCACGCAGCGCCTGGCGCAGGAAACGGCGTCCTACCAGGAACGCTACCGCAGCGTCATGTCGACACAGCCGCCAGCGCCGGCCAAGACGCAGAACATGAAAGTGGCCGTGACCCTGGGCCAGATGATCGCCACCCAGGCGCCGGAACCGGGCCGGTTGCTGGGCATGCTGAGCGCCGCGCTGGACCAGGCGCCGCAGGTTGCGCTGGGCCAGCTGCACTGGCGCGCGGGCCAGGCGCCCGCGCGCGCGGCCGGCGGCCAGCCAGCGCAGCAGCAAAATGCGGCGCCGCCCGGCAGCGCCCTGGCCGGCATTCCGACAGCGCCGCCGCAGGCGCTGCGCCTGGAAGCGGACGTGGCCATGCCGAACAACGATTACCGCGCCGCCCTGGCCGCCATCACGGCCTTCGCGCAAACCCTGGCGCGCCAGCCGGGCATGCAGGTGACGATCGAGGAAACGCCGCTCGACTTGCGTTCCAGCGCGGCCCTGTCCGGCAAGAGCGCCGCGCCGGCGCCGGACAGCCAGGCCCGCTTTACCCTCTTGCTCGCGTGGCAGCCATGAGCGGCCCCGTCAAGCAGCCGCCCCTGCCCGGCATGCAGCGGACTGCCACGCCCGCGCGCACCCTGCCCGCCTGGCTGGGAGAATTGCACCTGGTGCGCGGCGCCCTGCTGTGCTTTGCCCTGACCCTGCTGGCCAGCGTGGTGCTGCTCAGCCTGAGCGCCGCTTATCGCACGCGCGCAGCGCAAACGCTGGAACTGGCCCGGCACACACGCGCGGCGGCGGCCACCTTGTTCAACCACGTGGAAGCGGAAAAACAGGAAATCCGCGCCTACGAACCGCAATTTCTCGCCCTGCGCCAGCGCGGCCTGATCGGCGAAGAAAACCGCCTGGCCTGGATCGACGCCATCCGCCGCAGCCAGGAACAGCGCAAATTGCTGCCGATCAGCTATGACATCAGCCCGCAGCAAGCGCTGCCAGTGCCGTTGCCCATGGTGATGGGACAATATCACCTGCGCGGCAGCCGCATGCGCCTGCAGATGGATTTGCTGCACGAGATGGATTTGCTGAACCTGCTGGACGATTTGCGCCAGGCCGGCTATTTCGCCGTGCAGGAATGCACGCTCAAGCGCCATGCAACGGGCGCGGCCGGCAGCGCGCAAGCGCCCGCCCTGGGCGCCGAATGCGAGCTGCTGTGGCTGACCGTCAACAGCGTGCCCGTGCTGGGGCGGCCATGATGCGCACCCTCGTCCTGTGCCTGTCCCTGGCCGGCACTGTGCTCACGGCCCAGGCACAAGCACCGGCACCGCAGCTGGGGCGCTTGTTCCTGTCGCCCGCACAGCGCGCCCAGCTCGACGCGCAGCGCTACGGGCCGCCACCGCCCGATCCCGCCCTGGCTGCGCCCCAGCCACCGCCGCCTCCCGCCCCGCCCGTGGAATTGAATGGCCTGGTGCTGCGCAGCAGCGGCCGCTCCACCGTCTGGCTGAACCAGGAAGCGCAGAACGAGCCGCACAACCGCCTTGCGCGTGGCAAACCCGGCACACTGACCTTGCGCCTGTCGAACGGCCAGGTGGTGCTGCTGCAACCCGGCCAGCGCTACGACCCGGCCAGCGGCACGGTCGCCGAAGCGCAGGAGGCGCAGCCATGACGCCACGGCAAGCTCATTGTCAACATCGACGCCAGCGCGGCGCGGCCCTGTTGCTGCTGGTCGCCGTGCTGGGCCTGGGCGCGGCCAGCCTGCTGATCGGCGCCTTCGGGCGCAACACGGGCGAGGCCGAACGCCAGCAGCGCACCCTGGCCACCCTGGCGCAGGCGCGCGACGCCTTGCTGGGTTTTGCGGCGGCCAATGGCCGCCTGCCCCGTCCGGCCGCTTCCGCCCTCGACGGGCGCGAGCGGGCCGCCGACTGCGCCGGCGACGCCGAATGCAGCGGCTTCTTGCCGTGGGTGGCGCTGGGCGTGGACGGCGTCGACGCCTGGGGCAAGCTGCTGCGCTACAGCGTCACGCCGGAAATGGCGCGCGCGCCCATCGTCTCGTTTTCCGCTGTCGCCAACAGAGTCGTGCTCACGCGCGACGGCCGCGGCGCATTCGCCTACGTGGCGGGACAGGACCAGTGCGACGTCAGCGCCCAATGCCTGCCCGTCGTGCTGTTCTCGCAAGGTAAGGATCACTACGGCACGGCCGCCAGCGGCGTGGCGCAGATCAACACGGCGCGCGGCAATATCGACGAGGCGGCCAACGACAGCGCCAGCCGCCGCTTCATTAACCGCCCCGCCACCGACCTTGCCGCGCCGCCCGGTGGCGCCTTTGACGACATGCTCACCTGGATTACCTTGCCCACCCTGTATCAACGCATGCGCGCCGCGCGCAACCTGCCATGAGCCCCCGCCCGCACCCTTCGCGCCGCCAGCGCGGTTTTTCCCTGATCGAGATCGCCATCGTGCTCGTCATCGTGGGCCTGATGATAGGCGGCCTGGTCACGCCCTTGACGGTGCAGCTGGAACAGCGCAAGGTGGCCGAGACGCAACAGGCGCTCAATGAAGCGAAGGAAGCGCTGACGGGCTACGCCTTGCGCTACGGCTACCTGCCGTGTCCCGCCATTTCCGCCGCCAATGGCCTGGAAGACCGGCGCGGCACGCGCTGCACGGGCGAAAAGCGCGCCGGTTTCCTGCCCTGGGCCACCCTGGGGCTGCGCCAGGGCGACAGCTGGAACAATCTGTTCCGCTACAGCGTGACGCCGGCCTTCAGCGACAGCGGCCAGCTTTTCAGCCTGTCCACGCCGCGCGACATCAGCATCGTCACGCGCAATGGCGGCACGCTGCTGCAGGCAACGGCGTTGCAGGACATCCCCGCGATGATCATGTCGCACGGCAAGAACGGCTTTGGCGCCACCAGCGTGCAGGGCCAGCGCCAGGCTGTGCCTTTCAGCAACAATGTCGACGAGCGCAACAATGCATCGAACGCCACCACCTTCATCAGCCGCGCCGCCAGCGGCCCGCAGCAGCCCGGCGGCGAGTACGACGACATCGTCGCCTGGCTGTCGCCGAACATCCTGTTCAACCGCATGGTGGCGGCGCAAAGGCTGCCCCGCTGATGGCCATGTTCCGTCCCGCCCTCACCATCGCCCGCTACACGCTGCTCGAAGCGCTGCGCAGCCGCCTGCCGTGGCTGTTCGTGCTGGCCGCCTGCGCCGGCGCCGGCCTGGCCGGCTTCCTGCAGCAACTGGCGCTGACGGAAAGCGGCGCCGTGCAGGCGGCGCTGCTGGCGGCCGCCTTGCGCCTGGCCGGCGTCTTCCTGCTGGCCACTTTTATCATCACCAGCATGGCGCGCGAGGCGGCCGACCGGGGCCTGGAATTGCTGCTGGCCTTGCCCATGCCGCGCGCCGCCTACCTGCTGGGCAAACTGCTGGGCTATGCAGCGCTGGCGGCCGTGCCCGCCATGCTGTTCGGCCTGCTGATGGCGCTGTTCGCCGCGCCCGCCCACAGCGCGCTGTGGGCGCTGTCGCTGCTGGGAGAATTGTGGATCGTCGCCGCCTTCAGCCTGCTGTGCGCGGCCAGCCTGCAGCAGGCCTTGCCCGCGCTGGCCGCGACTGGCGGTTTCTATGTGCTGGCGCGCATGCTGGGCAGCCTGCAGTTACTCGCGCACGGCCCGCAGGCGGGCGATTCCCTGGTGCAACGGGCCACGGCAGGCGCCATCGACGTGCTGGCCCTGCTCTTGCCCCGCCTCGACGCCTTTGCGCGCACGGAGTGGCTGCTGTACGGCACCGGCGACTGGCAAGCCCTGGCCGGCGTGGCGGCGCAAACGGCCATCTATGTCGGCTTGCTGGCCAGCTGCGCGCTGTGCGACTTTTACCGCAGGAACATCTGATGGCGGCCGCCCAGCGTCCGTGGACCAGCGTGCCGCGCCCCCTGTGCTGGCTGCTGGCGGCCTGCCTGCTGCTGCAGCTGGGCTGGCGCCTGGCGCAGCAGCACGCCCCGGCGCAGGCGCAGCCCCTGCCAGCCGCGCCGCCGGCAGCCGTGGCGCGCCTGGCCAGCCTGGGCGAGCCGCTGGCCATGGCCAAGGCCATGCTGCTGTACCTGCAAGCGTTCGAAGACCAGCCCGGCGTCAGCCTGCCGTGGCGCGAGCTCGACTATGAGCGCCTGGCTAGCTGGCTGGAGACGGCGCAAACGCTGGACCCGCGCAGCCAGTACCCGCTGGTGGCCGCCGGCGAGGTGTACGCGGGCGTGGCCGATCCGCAACGCGCGCGCCGCATGCTCGATTTTGTCGCCGCCAGCTTCGCCGCCGACCCGCAGCGCCGCTGGCCCGCCATGGCGCAGGCCGTGCTGGTGGCAAAACACCAGCTGCACGACCTGCCGCTGGCGCTCGCCTATGCACGGCAGCTGCGCCGGCTGGCGACGGGGCCGCACGTGCCAGCCTGGGTGCGCGAGATGGAAGCGTTCATCCTGGAAGACATGGACCAGCTCGACAGCGCCCGCCTGGTGACCGGCGGCCTGATCGCCAGCGGACAGATCAGCGACCCGCACGAGCTGGCTTTCCTCGCGCGCCGGCTCGACGAACTTGCCCAAAAGAAAGCAAAGGCGGCGCCATGAGCCGCCATCCGAAATGCCATGCCCGCCCGACAACATTTGCAGTAAACTGCCATCCCAGACCCCTGCACTTTTTCCCAAGGAATTCCCCATGCCCCCACGCCGCCAGCACGGCTTTACGCTCGTAGAAATCGCCATCGTCCTGGTCATCATCGGCTTGCTGCTCGGCGGCGTGCTCAAGGGGCAAGGCTTGATCGACAGCGCCAAGGTGAAAAACATCATCCAGCAGTCGAATGCGCTGACGGCCGCCGTCAACGCCTACCAGGACAAGTTCCGCGCCCTGCCCGGCGACGATATCCAGGGCACCACCCACGTGCCCAATTCGGCCGGCAACGGCAATGGCGACGGCCAGATCGGCGACGGCCAGCCGCGCGAATTCACGCTGGCGCCGCAGCACCTGGCGCTGGGCGGCTTCATCACGGGCTCCTACAACGGCACTTCGCAATTCATGACCAGCGCCCAGGGCGGCGCCGTCTACCTGTACAACGATGAAGTGGGCGGCCGCGCCGGCAACGGCATCCGTTTCGACAACCTGCCCGAGAGCTACGCGGAGCAGATCGACAGCAAACTCGACGATGGAGTGGCCAGCACGGGCAGCGTCCGGGCGAACGTACCCTACGGCAATACCGGTGCTATCATTCCCCGCACCGCCGTGTTTTTCTGAGCCGCAAGTTACTATCGAAGGAATACCATGCCATTGCACCGTAAATTCATCGTCTCCCTGGCCGCCGCCTGCGCCTTGCTGGCCGGTGGCGCGCACGCCCAATACGTGGGTCCGACGGCCGGCCCCAGCGCACCCGGCAATGTGGCCGCCATCCTGAAAAATCCCGTCGACGACCAGGCCGTCGTGCTGCGCGGCCATTTGCTGCGCAAGGTGGGCAAGGAAAAATACACCTTCTCCGACGGCACGGCGGAAATCCGCGTGGACATCGACGACAAGGTCTTCATGAACCGCAAGATCGACGCCAAAACACTGGTGGAAATCCGCGGCGAAGTGGAAAAGGATTTCTTGGAAAGCCCGGAAATCGATGTCGACGTGCTGACCGTAGTGCCGTAAGCTGCCTTGCCCTCCCGCCGCCACGGCGGGAGGGGCATCCCCCTCCTCTGTATGCCTTGCGCAACCTTTTTTCCATTCCGGAAACTAGGCTTGTCAGAACAATCAATTTCGTCTAGCATCTTTTCATTCAAGGTCAGCCAGCGCCAGCGCAAGCCTGCCTGTCGACTCATCCATTCTGGGAGCTTTCCGGGTGCAAGATTTGCCTTCGATACGCTCAAGAATTTCATGGCTGGTGCTCGCCTGGGTCATTCCGACGGCGCTCGTGTTTCTCTTGCTCGTGGCGCAAAGCTATACGCGCGAACGCGACCACGTCGTCAGCGAAACGGCACAGGCGGCGCGCGCCGTCTCCGCCGCCGTCGAACGCGACCTGAGCGGCGCCCAGATGGCCGCGCGCATCCTGGCCGACTCGCCCGCCCTGCAAGCCGGGGACATCGGCGCCCTGCGGATCCTGGCCGCCAGCCTGCTGCAGCCTGGCCAGGCCGTCAGTGCCTTCATCGTGTCCGACGCCAAGGGCCGCCAGCTGGTCAATACGACCCTGCCCGCCAGCCAGGCGCCGCCGCCCTTGCCGCAAAAATGGGCGGCCAGCATGGAACGCACGCGCGACTACGGCAAGCCGCGCCTGACCAGCCTGGCCACGGCGCCCGACAGCGTGCCGCAACTGGCCCTGAACCTGCCGCTGCCGCGCCATCCGGACGCGGCGGGCGCCGCCTATGTTCTGACGGCCCTATACCCGCCCGACTACCTGCCCGTGCTGCTGCGCGAGCTGCACTTGCCAGCCTACCTGGGCGCGGCCATCATCAATGCCGACGGCATCAACGTGGCGCGCACCCTGGCGCCGCAGCGCTATGTGGGCCAGCGCAGCGCGGCGCCCCTGCTGGAACAGATACGCCGGGCGCGCGAAGGCGTGGTGCGCCATGCCACGCTGGAAGGCATCGACGTGTATACGGGCTTTCGCCGCGCCCCGGACGCCGCCTGGACGGTGGCCGTCACCATACGCACCAGCACGGTGGCCGATGCCCTGCTGCGCTCGGTAGTCACGGGTTCCGTCATCCTGGCCCTGCTGCTGGCCGCCGGCTTCGCCCTGGCCTGGCGCGTGGGCGGCCGCCTGGCCCGCACCCTGCAGGAACTGACACAGCAGATACAGGCGCTGGCGCAGGACAAACCCTTGCTGTCGAACAAGCACGCGGACCGCGAATCGGCTGACATGGCCAGCGCCCTGGGCGCGCTGGAACGCGACCTGCGGCGCCACCGCACGCAACTGGAAAGCCTGGTGGCCGAACGCACGCTGGCCCTGGAAAAATCCACGCGCCTGCTGGAAACCGTCTACGCGACGGCGCCGATCGGCATGCTGTTCCTGGGCCTGGACTTGCGCATCGTCATGATCAACCACTACCTGGCCGCCATCAACGGGGCCAGCGTGGCGCAGCACCTGGGCCGTCCCGTGGGCGCCATGCTGTTCGACGATGCCGTGCGCGCGGACGTGGAACGCTGCGTGCGCCAGGTGCTGGAAACGGGCACTCCCATCGTCGACATCGAACTGAAGGGCCACAGCGGCCGGCAGCGCGAGCAGCTGAGCCACTGGATCGTCTCGTATCACCCGATTTTCGGTCCCGAGCAGGAGTTGCTGGGCGTGTCGGGCCTGTGGCTCGATATCAGCGATCGCAAGCGCAGCGAAGCGGAATTCCGCCGTTCGAAGCACCTGTTCGGCACCATCATCGAAAACATCCCGGCCATGGTCTTCGTCAAGCGCGCCGACAAGCTGAGCTTTGAAATGGTCAACCGCCACGCGGAACTGACCCTGGGACGCTCGCGCGAGCAGTTGCTGGGCAAGACCGACCACGATTTCTTCCCGCCGCAGCAGGCGGCAGCCTTCGTCAGCGCCGACCGCAAGCTGCTGGCCACGGGGCAGATGGTGGAAATCGAACAGGAGGCGATCAATACGGCCGACGGCACCACGCGCCACTTCACCACGCGCAAGGTGGTCTTGCGCGACGATGCGGGACGCGCCAGCCATGTGCTGGGGGTATCGATCGATATCACGGAACGCAAGCGCGCCACCGAGGTGCTGCACGCCGCCACCTGGCGCCTGGAGCAGAACGAGCGCTTCATCCGCACCGTCACCGACAACCTGCCCGGCATGGTGTCGTACTGGGGCGCCGATTTGCGTTGCCGCTTTGCAAATAAATTCTATAACGAATGGTTTGGCCGCAGCAGCGCCGAGCTGGCCGGCATCCACATGAGCGAATTGCTGGGGCAGGAACTGTTCGACGTGTATGCGCCCCACGTCGAAGGCGTGCTGGCGGGCCGGCCGCAAAGCTTCGAGCGCGACCTGCTCGATCCCGGCGGCCAGGTATGCCACACGTGGACCAACTACATCCCCGACGTCGACGACAGCGGCGGCGTGCGCGGCTTCTTCGTGCTGGCCTCGGACGTTTCCGAACTCAAACGCACGGAATTGCGCCTGCACGAGCTGAACGAGCAAATGGTGCGCGCGCGCGACAAGGCCGAGGCGGCCAGCACGGCGAAGAGCGAATTCGTCGCCAACATGAGCCATGAAATCCGCACGCCGATGAACGCCATCATCGGCCTGGCGCGCCTGCTGGAAGAGTCGCCGCTGGAGCGGCGCGAGCGCAGCTATGTCGGCAAGATCCAGATGGCCACGCAGTCGCTGCTCCATATCGTCAATGACGTGCTCGATTTTTCCAAGATCGAGGCGGGACAGATGGTGCTGGAACAGCGCCGCTTCCAGCTCGAACGCATGCTGGGCAGCGTAGGCGTCTTGCTGGCCAGCAGCGCCTGGGCGCGCGGCGTGGAACCCGTGTTCGTGCTCGACCCGGGCGTGCCGGACGAACTGATCGGCGACGCCCTGCGCGTGGAACAGATCCTGATCAACCTGGTGGGCAACGCCGTCAAGTTCACCAAGCAGGGCGAAGTGGTGCTGTCCATCGCCATGGTGGCCGAGGATGCGGCCGGCGCCACGCTGGAGTTTTCCGTGCGCGACACGGGCATCGGCATCGGCGCGGCCGAACAGGAACGCATCTTCGACGCGTTTTCCCAGGGCGACAGCGGCACCAGCCGCAAATACGGCGGCACGGGACTGGGGCTGGCCATCTGCCGGCGCATGGTGGAATTGATGGGTGGCAAGCTCAGCGTGACTAGCGCTCTGGGCCAGGGTTCGGAATTCCGCTTCAGCTGCCGCTTCGGCAAGGTCGCGCCGCCGCCCGAGCCGCCGACCAAGGGCGCACCCAGAACCCTGTCGCTGCTGATCATCGACGACAACGCCAGCGTGCGCGCCATGCTGGAAGGCTGGTGCGCGGCGCAGGGCTGGCACAGCCGCAGCGCCGGCAGCGGCGCGGCCGGCCTGGCCTTGCTGCGCCAGGCCGGTGGCCCGGACGGCTTGCCGCCGGCAGACCTGGTGCTGCTCGACGCGGCCATGCCCGGCATGGACGGCATTTCCATGCTCACCGAGGCGCGCGCCGATGCGCTCCTGGCGCTGCCGCCCGTGATCATGCTGGTGGCCGACCAGGACAGCGAAAACCTCGAACGCCTGGCCGACAGCCTGATGCTGGCCGGCATCGTCTCGAAACCGGCCACCCCGGCGCGCCTGCTGGCGGCCGTGACCGCCGTGCGGGATGGACGCAATGGCCGCAGCGCGCCATCCGTGCTGCCCGTTTCCACGCCCCTGTCGGGCTTGCTGGCCGGCATGCGCGTGCTGCTGGTGGAAGACAATGAAATCAACCAGGAAGTGGCCCAATACATTTTGCTGCACTCGGGCGCGCGCGTGGCCGTGGCCGCCAACGGCCGGCTGGCCGTCGATTTGCTCACGAGCACACCGGACGCCTGGGACGTGGTGCTGATGGATTTGCAGATGCCCGTCATGAATGGCTATGAAGCCACCCTGGCCATCCGCGCGCTGGGCTTGCCGGACTTGCCCATCATCGCCATGACGGCCAATGCCATGGACGAAGACCGCCTGCGCGCCATCGCCAGCGGCATGAACGCGCACGTGGCCAAGCCCATCGATGTCGACGAAATGATCGAGACCTTGACCCGGCTGGTGCCGGCGCCCGCGGATGGCGGCAGCAGCGACGGGCAGGCCGGCAATGCCGTCCCGCACACGCCGGATCTGCCTGCCGCGGTACCCGGCATCGACCTGGCAGCGGCCCTGCACCGCTTCGGCGGCGACTACGGCGCCTTCCTGGCGCTGCTCAAGCGCTTTGAGAATTCGCAAGGCGACGCCGTCGAGGAAACACGGCGCCTGCTGGACGCCGGCCAGGCGCCGCAGGCGGCGCAGTTGCTGCACCGCGTGTGCGGCGTGGCGGCCAACCTGGGCGCCTCCCACGTCGCCAGCCTGGCCGGCGCGGCGGAAAAAGCGCTGAAAACGGGACAGGCGCACGCCACGGCCGCCTTGCTGGGACAGCTGGAACTGGCAATGGCGGAAGTCATCGTGGCGGCGCGCACCCTGCCTTCGCCCCTGCGGCGCAGCCAGCCGGCGGCAGACGCGGCCGGCAGCGCACCGGTCGACCTGCACGCCGGCCTGGCCGAGCTGCTCGTCTTGATCCGCAACAACAACCTGAAAGCGCTGGCGCAATTCCACGCCCTGCACCCCGCCCTGCAACAGTCAGACCGGGAAGCGGCGCTGGCGATGGCACATGCGATTGAAACGCTGAATTTTGCCGAGGCGGAAAAACTCGTGCTCGATCAGCTGAAACGAGAGGAAAACAAGTGAGCTGGACTAACCTTGCCATGAACGGGCGCATCCTCATCGTCGATGACGCCATGGAAAACATCCAGATCCTGCACCAGCTGCTGCGCGAGGAACACGACGTGCTGTTCGCCCTGAGCGGAGAAAAGGCGCTGGAAATTGCGCATAATCAGCTGCCGGATTTGATCCTGCTCGACGCCGTCATGCCCGGCATGGATGGCTATGCCGTGTGCAGCGCGCTGCGCGCATCGGCCATCCTCAGCGCCATTCCCGTCATTTTCGTCACGGCCCTGAACCAGCCAGAAGACGAGACGCGGGCGCTGGAAGCGGGCGCCGTCGATTTCATCACGAAGCCGTTCAACGCGGCCGTCGTGCGCGCCCGCGTGCGCAGCCAGCTGACCATCAAGCGGCAGGCCGATGCCATGCGCGAACTGTCGCTGACGGACTCGCTGACGGGCGTGGCCAACCGGCGCAGCTTCAACGAGGCCATGGACAGCGAATGGCGGCGCTGCGCGCGCGACGGCGTGCCGATGGCCCTCATCATGGCCGATATCGACCATTTCAAGGATTACAACGACACGTATGGCCACCAGGCGGGCGACCTGTGCCTGCAGCAGGTGAGCGCCGCCCTGCGCCGCTGCGCCGTGCGCCCGCCCGACCTGCTGGCGCGCTACGGCGGCGAGGAATTCATCATCCTGCTGCCGCAGGAAACGCGCGACGGCGCCGAAGTGGTGGCCCAGCGCATCCTCGACGAAGTGCGCGCGCTGCAAATTCCCCACGCCAGATCGAGCGCCGGCCCCCACGTCACCGTCAGCCTGGGCATGGCCAGCGTCATGCCCACGGAAGGCATGGACCCCAGCGCCCTGATCCGCGCCGCCGACGCCCTGCTGTACCGCGCCAAGCAAACGGGGCGGGACAGGTATTGCGCGTCGGAGGGCGAAGAGTGAAGCCGGCTAACTAGGGATAGCAACGCATCAAGAACTCCGCCACGCACACGGGTTTCGTGTCGCCTTCCCTCTCCATGGTCACGGCCCAGTTCACTTGCGCCCCTTCCGGCACGTCCTCGACGGAGAGGATGTCGAGCCGCGCGCGCAGGCGGCTGCCGACGGGCACGGGGGCGGGAAAGCGCACTTTATTGAGGCCATAGTTGATGGCCATGCGGATGCCGGCCATGTGCAGCGCACCCGCAAGCATGGCGGGCAGCAAGGACAAGGTCAGGAAACCGTGCGCCACGGTGCCGCCGTACGGCGACTCGCGCGCGCAGCGCTCCGCGTCCACGTGAATCCACTGGTGGTCGTCCGTGGCATCGGCAAAGGTGTCGATGCGCTGCTGGGTGATGGTCAGCCAGTCGGACACGGCCACGTGCTGCCCCGCCAGGGCCTGGAAACCGGCGATGCCAGCAATGTCACGCATGGTGCTCTCCTGCAGGACGGCGGCCGAACATGCCCATGCCCTCCACCGTCGTCACCACCTCGCCATGCTGGTTGCGCACGCTCCACACGGAAATGACGATGCCGCGGTCCGGCTTTGACGTCGACGGCCGCACTTCCTTGACCTGGTAGGTCAGGTGCAGGGTGTCGCCGGCGCGCACGGGCTTGAGCCAGCGGATGCTGTCCAGGCCGGGCGAGCCCATGCTGGACGAATGCTTGAGCAGGTTGTCCACCACCAGGCGCATCATCATGCCGCAGGTGTGCCAGCCGCTGGCGATGACACCCTTGAAGATGGTCTTTTCGGCCGCCGCATGGTCGACGTGGAATGGCTGCGGGTCGAAATCCGTGGCGAAGGCGATGATTTCCCGCTCCGTCACGTGGCGCTGGCCCAGGTCGATTTCCAGTCCCTGCGTAAAGTCTTCGAAATACCAGTGCTTGGGTTTGATTTCGGTCAATACGGTCATGCGGTCTCCGTCGGCAAAAAGCCCGGCTGGGCGATAAAGCGCTCGATGTGATGGTCCACGTCGCCCAGGGTCAGGGCGATCATCGAGAGGCGTTTGAAGTGGTGTGCGGCAGGCAATTCATCGGTAACGCCCATGCCGCCATGCAATTGCACGGCTTGCTGGCCGACAAAGGTGGCGGCCAGCCCCACGCGCGCCTTGGCGGCGGACACGGTGCGGCGGCGCTCCGCCGCATCCTCGCTGCCGGCCTTGGCGGCGGCCAGCATGGCCATCGAACGGGCTTGCTCCAGGTGGATGAACATGTCGGCCATGCGATGCTGCAAGGCCTGGAACTTGCCGATCGGCGCGCCGAACTGCTGGCGCGTTTTTAAGTATTCAAGCGTGGCGGCAAAGATGGCATCCATGGCGCCCACGGCTTCCGCGCACAACAAGGCGGCACCATAGTCGAGCGCCGCGTCGAGCACGGGCCAGCCCTGCCCCTTTTGTCCGATCAGCGCGTCGTGGCCCAGCACCACTTGCACGAGGGTCACAGTGGCGGCGCGCTGGCCGTCGATGGTGCGGTAGTCGCGCACGGAAACGCCGGGCGCGTCAACGGGCACGAGGAACAGCGAAATGCCGTCCGTGTCCATCTGTCCGCCGCCGCTGCGCGCCGAGACGATCAGAGAATCCGCCTGCGCGCCATGGATGACGACGGTTTTCTCGCCGTCGAGCACGAAACCTTCGCCGCTGGCGTTGGCTGTGGTGGCGATATCGTGCATGTCATGGCGCGACTGGCGCTCGCCCAGCGCGCAAGCGAGCTTCAGGCTGCCGCTGGCCACTTGCTCCAGCACGGCATCGTGGCCGCCCGCCAGGGTCAAAAAGCGCGCCCCAAGCACGGTGGCCAGGTATGGTTCGACCACCAGGCCACGCCCCAGTTCCTGCATCACCAGCAGCATGTCGACGGCCGTGCCGTCGAAACCGCCCGCGCTGGCCGGCAGCGGCAAGGCCGTCATGCCCAGCTCGGCCAGGGTGGCCCAGGCGGCATCGGACGTGCCCGTGGCCGAATGGATGATTTTTTGCCGCGTTTCAAACGGGTAATCCTTGTCGACCCAGCGCTTGAGCGCATCGGCGAATTGCTGCTGTTCTTGATTGAATTGGAAGTCCATGTCGTCTCCTTGTCGCCTTACAGGCCCAGGATCATCTGCGTGATGATGTTTTTCTGGATTTCATTCGAGCCGCCATAGATCGATGTCTTGCGGTAATTGAAGTAATACGCGGCCAGCGGCGCGGCCAGATCATCGCCGCCCGCGCAATGCGGCGCGCCGCCATCGAGGAAGTCCGGATCGAAAGGCAAGGCTTGCGGGCCGATGGCTTCGACCATCAGTTCCGTCAGCTGCTGCTGTAACTCGGAGCCGCGCACCTTCAGCATCGATGCCTGCGGCCCCGGCCCCTTGCCCTCTTCGCTGATGACGCGCAAGACCGTCATTTCCAGCGCCATCAATTCGATTTCCAGCGTGGCGACCTTGGCGGCAAACGCGGGATCGTGCAGCAGCGGCGCGCCGCGTTTGCTCTGCTGCATGGCCAGCTGCTTGAGGAATGTCAATTCGCGCTTCGAGCGGCCGACGGCGGCGATGCCCGTGCGCTCGTGGCCCAGCAGATACTTGGCGTAGGTCCAGCCCTTGTTTTCCTGGCCGACCAGATTGCTGACGGGCACGCGCACGTTGTCGAAAAAGACTTCGTTCACTTCATGTTCTTCGTCGAGCATGATGATGGGGCGCACGGTGATGCCCGGCGTTTTCATGTCGATCAACAGGAAACTGATGCCTTCCTGCTTGCGCACCGTGCTATCCGTGCGCACCAGGCAAAAGATCATGTCCGCGTGCTGGCCCAGGGTGGTCCAGGTTTTCTGGCCGTTGACGATGTAATGGTCGCCGTCGCGCTCGGCAGTGGTTTTCAGCGAGGCGAGGTCGGAACCGGCACCGGGCTCCGAATAGCCCTGGCACCACCAGTCGTCGCAATTCAAGATGCGCGGCAGATAATATGCCTTTTGTTCGGCGTTGGCGAAGGCCATGATGACGGGCGCCACCATGTTGATGCCAAACGGCAAAATCGGCGGCGTGGCGGCGCGCGCGCACTCGTCTTCCCAGATGTGGCGCTGCACGGACGTCCAGCCCGTGCCGCCGTATTCGACGGGCCAGGCCGGCGCGGCCCAGCCTTGTTGCGCGACAATCTTGTGCCAGCGTACATAATCGTCCTTGACCAGGCGCAAATGCTGGCGCACCTTGCGCTGCAAGTCCGCCGGCAGATGGGTGTCGAGGAAGGCGCGCACCGTGTCGCGGAAAGCCGTCTCCCCGGCCGTGTAATGCAAGTCCATGTCTGTCTCCTTGTTCTTGTCGGTTGCCGTGATGACTGCACGCAAGGAAGCTCAGCGCACAAAAAAGCACGACCGTTCTCAAGGATTGTACAACAGATTGGGAGCGGCGCCAGGGGTTTTACATGGGCTGGCGCGAAGAGGGAGTTGACTGGAATTGGCCAGCCGCCGCCGACGGCTACCAGTGAGTGCATGCCCGAATGTAATGGCAGACACAGCCGCCATAGCTTCGCGACACAGTCAGGAGTGCATCTCCCAGAGTGAAGGAATAGGCCAAAATGGCATGTACTCATGCCAACCCACGAACAATGAGAAGACTGCGTGGATTGCCGGCGACGAGGCAAAGGCCAGCAACACATACCAGGCGAACTCGCTGCGCTGCATGCGGAATGCCAGCGGAGGAAGCGCAAGTGTTGCGGCGGCCGGGACGCCATAGTAGACCGGCCATGGAAACCCGGCGGTCGCACCGAACTTGGCAAAACACATGCCGACAACGACGACGACGAAAGCAATGCCGCAAGTCAGGCCAGCGGTCGGCATGACCGGCCTGGCGCGCAAGGTCCAGCGCAGGATGCCGATGAATACAAGCAAGGAAACCACAATGAAGATGAAGAAACGCATCGGTGGCAAATTTATTCCTTCAGTAGGTGTTCATTACAGCCTGCTTTTGGCCATTAGTCGAAGCGCCAAGGAGCCTCGCCCACGTGTGTCGGATTTACTGCTTTATTGTCGATCGATAGCCGAAAAAATCATCGCAAACATGGGTATTGCGGGAATATTCTCTCGCAGCCTAAGGATGATCTTGAATGCACTTCACGCCTTCGGCGACGTGCTCCGCCCAACCGGTTTTATGCGTTGCAAACCATGCCTCAATTTGTGGCTTTGTCGCACCACAATCTAACGCAATTTTTTCAATTTCTTCCGGGCTCTTCGCTGGCGGAGATTCGGTACATCCTGAAATGAAGGATACCAAAACAACGGTACCCAACCATAAATTATTGCTCATCAAATTCGTTCCTGTCTCATTAGCGCCACCAGCGCGGTCACCTGTTTGAGCGGCTTCGGCAGGATGCGCCCCCAGAGCTTAACGAATTGCCAATAAGAAAAATTCACACATTGTCACATCGATGCGAATATCTGCTGTTGGCCTATTGTGTTGAAAGACGCGGGTAAGCTGAAGTTTAGATAAAAATCCAGGCCGCAATCACCCATACAAATGCAGCAACACCTGCACGGCCACGATCTTGACAATGGTCATGCTGGGGAAAATCATCGCATAGCCGAGGTTCGGGCGGTCCGACCTGGCCAGGCGGTTGGCGAACACCAGCACGGCCGGGTTGCCCGTGGCACCGGCCGCGATACCGAGCAACTCGGGAAACGGCAGGCGCAGGAATACCTTGCCCAAAATCACCACGAGGACCACCACCACCAGCACCGTCACGGCCCCCAGCGCCAGCATGGGCAAGCCGTCGGCGCCCACCTGCTGCACGAACGGCAAGCCGGAGGCCATGCCGACGGAAGCGAGGAAAATCGTCAAGCCGTAGTTGCGCATCACCAGGTTGGCCGACAGGGGCAAACGCCAGCTGATCTTGCCGACACGGCCCAGGCGTCCCAGGATCAGCGCCATCACCAGCGGGCCGCCCGCCAGGCCCAGGCTGAACGAACCTATCCACGGCAAGGGTATCGGCACCAGGCCCAGCAGCACACCCAGCACCATGCCCATGCCCAGCGAGACATAGCTGAACTCGGCCGTGGCCGTGATGGAATTGCCGAACAGCTTGCGCACGTCGGCCGCATGTTTCGCTGGCGCAATGGCCATCACCCGGTCGCCGAATTCCAGCGTCAGGAAAGGATGGGGCAGAATCATGGCGTCGCCACGCCGGATGAAGGCGATTTGCAATGGAAAGTCTTTCGACAGGTTCAGTTCGCCCAGGGGCACGCCGACGATTTCCGCGTCCGACACGAACACTTCCGTGCCGTCGAACGCGCTGCGGTCCTTCATCAGCCGGCCCGGGTCCAGGTGGCCCAGCGCCGTACGCGCCGCTTCCACGCCCGCCACCGTGCCAGACACCATCAGCGCATCGCCCACGCCGAGTACCAGCGACGGGTCCGGCAAGCGGTTCTGGTGGCCCTGGCGCACGCCGATCACTTGCACGCCCGCCAGCGGGCCATCGGCCAGCTCGGACAGGGCCGCGCCCGCCAGTTTCGCTTCGTCGATGGTAATTTCCGACACGACGATGGGCGCCGGCGGCGGCGTCAGCACGGGTTTTAGTATCCGCCCGGCCAGGTACAGGCCCAGCATGGGGCCGACGACGCCGAACGGATACGCCACCGCATAGCCGACGGCCGCGTCGCCATTGCCGTGCGACGCTTCCAGCGCCGCCTGCAGGGCGGCCGTGCTGGTCATGGCGCCGGCAAACACGCCGCTGGCCATGCGCAGCGAGATATCGATCCACTGCCCGCCCCAGACGGATACGGCCAGGCCGCCCATGACGGCGGCAAAGGCGATCAGGTTGTGTTTCTGCCCCGCGCCGCGCAAGCCGGCGAAAAACTGCACGCCGTACTGCACGCCTATGCCATACAGGAACAGCAGCAGGCCGATGGAGCCGACCATGGGCGGCGGCACGGAGCCGGGCGCAAAGGCGCCCAGCGCCAGCCCCGCGAACAGCACGCCGCCCACGCCCAGCGAAAAACCGAACACGCTGATGCGCCCCAGCGCATAACCGGCGCCGATGACAAGAAACAGGGCGAGGATGGGTGTGGACTCCAGCGTGTGGCGAAATAATTGAAGCATCAGAAACCTTGGTCTGGGGAAGGCCCAGTTTAGCATGCACAAAAGCAACACGATGGCGATGATGACAAGCAAGCGTGCGCAGGTTTGCGCCTTAAAAACGGGCAAAAAAAAGCCCGCTGCGGGAGCGGGCTGAATCTAATTCCTGTGAGGAAGTAGAGGAGACAGGTGCAATGATGCCGCATCGCAACATACAAATCCAATTGCATGTTGTGATGACAGAAATAGCGTCTATCAATATCTCGTTCAGGCCGCTCCAAAAACGATCAGCGTTCGATCCGATCTTTGCGGGCGAGTGACCAGCACGCGGGCGCGTTCCACCGATACGCAAGTCTGCGGCACAAACCCCGTCGGCAATGTCCCTCCTTCGCGCTTGAGCATTTCCGGCTCATTGAACACGTCATAGTCCGCGCGCTTGAAAAGCAACTGTTCGATGCCGGCGTCCCCTTCGGGCATCGGTTTGACAACGATGAGCGACCAAAGGCCTTCATCCCCCAGGAATTGCTTTTGCTTAAGGAAGGCGTTGACCCTGTCCGCAGGAGGCGCCGAACCGGGCAGCTCGCTCTGATACATGGTCAGCGGGCACAGCAGCGTGCCGGGCGGCCACCCCATATCAGGCAGCGCGGCGACCGTCTCCGGACGCAACTGGCCCAAGTGGCGATCAAGCGGATGCCGCTCCTCCGAGCATGCGCCGAGCGCCATCAGCGCCAGCATGCCGGCTGCGTAAAACAAAGGTGTCATCAACTTGTCTCCTTGTGCATGGTTTAGCAAGGGTATCTTAAGCGATGCAGCCGTGGCGGCCCGCGCGATAAGGTGCAACGGCAAAAAAAAGCCCGCTGCGGGAGCGGGCTGAATCTAATTCCTGTGAGGAAGTAGAGGAGACAGGTGAATGATGCCGCGTCGCAACATATAAATCCAATTGCATGTTGTGATGACAGAAATAGCTATTCCCTATATCTGCCCTTTCCCCTGCCGTCCTCAGGCGACGTTATCGGCACGCAAGGTTTTCGCTGCCGCCACCATATTCGCCAGCGCGGGAATCACTTCCTTCCAGCCGCGCGTCTTCAGGCCGCAATCGGGATTCACCCACAGGCGCTGGGCGGGAATGCGCTCGGCCGCCTTGCGCATCAGGCTCACCATCTGTTCCTGGCTTGGAATGTTGGGCGAGTGGATGTCGTAGACGCCGGGGCCGATTGCGTTCGGGTAATTAAAATCATCGAAGGCGTCGAGCAATTCCATGTCGGAACGCGACGTTTCAATGGTGATGACGTCCGCATCCATGCCGGCGATCTGCGCGATGATGTCGTTGAATTCCGAATAGCACATGTGCGTGTGGATCTGCGTTTCGTCAGCCACGCCATTGGCCGTGATGCGGAACGATTCCACGGCCCAGCGCAGGTACTCGGCCCATTGCGACTTGCGCAGTGGCAAGCCTTCGCGCAAGGCCGCCTCGTCGATCTGGATCACGCGGATACCGGCCCGTTCCAGGTCCTGCACCTCGGCGCGCATGGCCAGCGCCAGCTGGTAGCACGACACGCTGCGGGGCTGGTCGTCGCGCACGAAAGACCAGTTCAGGATGGTGACGGGGCCCGTCAGCATGCCTTTCATCGGCTTGTCCGTCAGCGACTGGGCATAGGTGCTCCACTCGACCGTCATGGCGCGCGGACGGCTGATGTCGCCAAACAAGATGGGCGGTTTGACGCAGCGCGAACCGTACGATTGCACCCAGCCGAACTGGCTGAAGGCGTAGCCATCGAGCTGTTCGCCAAAATATTCGACCATGTCGTTGCGTTCCGCTTCGCCATGCACGAAGACGTCCAGGCCCAAAGTTTCCTGTTCCTGCACGCAATGGGCGATTTCCGCCTGCATCAGCTGCTTGTAGCCGGCTGCATCGAGCTGGCCGCTGCGGAACTGGCTGCGCGCCTGGCGGATTTCCGCCGTCTGCGGGAAGGAGCCGATGGTCGTCGTCGGATACAGCGGCAGTTGCAGCAGCGCAGCTTGCTTGGCGGCACGCTCGGCATAGCCGCTGGCGCGCTGGCCCAACGTCGCATCGATGCGCGCCACGGCCGCTTTCACGTGCGGATTGTGCACGCGGGTCGACTGCTGGCGCGCTTGCACGGCGGCATGATTGGCGTCCAGCGCCGCCTGCACGACGGCGCGGCCCTTATTCAGGGCGCCGGCGATGGTGTGCACTTCATCAAGCTTTTGGCGGGCGAAGGCCAGCCAGGAGTGGATATCGGCATCGAGCTTTTGTTCGCTGTTCAGGTCGACGGGCACGTGCAGCAGCGAGCACGACGGCGCGATCCACAGGCGCGATTGCAGGCTGGCATGCACGGGTTCCAGCCATGCCAGCACTGCATTCAAATCCGTCTTCCAGATATTGCGGCCATTCACCACGCCCAGCGACAGCACGCTGGTGACAGGCAATTGGGCGATCACTTGCTCCACCTCATCGCGGGCATTGATCGCGTCCAGGTGCAAGCCTTGCACGGGCAGCTTGCACGCCAGTGCCAGGTTGTCTTGCAGCTTGCCAAAATACGTGGCCAGCAGCAATTTGACGTGCTTGACCTTGCTCAAGGCCTCGTAGGCCGTCACCAGCGCCTGCCGCCAGGCGCCGTCGAGTTCCGTGACGAGGATCGGTTCATCGATCTGCACCCACTCCACGCCTTGCGCGGCCAGTTCCTGCAATAGTTGCACGTAGACGGGTAGCAAGCCTTGCAGCAGCGCCAGCTTGTCGGAATCATCCTTGGCCTTGCCCAGCCACAAATAGGTGACGGGGCCGATCAGTACGGGCTTGGCTTTCACGCCCAGCTGGCGCGCTTGCGCCAGTTGCTGCAACAGGCGGCTGCTGTCGAGCTTGAATTGCGTCTCGGCCGAAAATTCCGGCACGATGTAGTGGTAATTGGTGTCGAACCATTTCGTCATTTCGCCGGCGTGGACGCAGCTGCAATCGCTGTCGCTGGCCGAGCGGCCGCGGGCCACGCGGAAATAGTTGTCGAGCGCGGCACCTTCCAGGCCGCGCACGCGCTGCGGCAGGTTGCCCAGCGTAAAACTCAGGTCCAGCACCTGATCGTAGAAGGAAAAGTCGCCCACGGGCGCGAAGTCCAGCGCGTGCTGGTCTTGCCAGTGGCGCTGGCGCAATTCGGCGCCCTGGCCTTCCAGCGCGTCCAGGCTGCTTTGGCCCTTCCAGTAGTCTTCCAGGGCGAATTTCAGTTCGCGTTTGGCGCCGATGCGCGGGTAGCCCAGATTGTGTGTCGTGACGGTCATGGCGGTGCTCCTTATGAAGTATGCACACATCATAGAAGGTTCCATCCATTAAAAATAATGATAATATTTTATACATCCATGAATTCTGATCATGTGAAATCATGCTCGAATGCATCTGGCCGTCTTGCGCGGGTCACGCCTGACCCGCTGAAACGGACGACGGCATCGGCTACCTACACTGTGTGACGGCGACAGGCAAAAAAAAGCCCGCTACGGGAGCGGGCTGAATCTATTTTCTTGGAGGAAGATAGAGGAGACAGATGCATGATGCCGCATTGCAGCATATCAATCCAATTACATGTTGTGATAGTGGAGATATGAATTATCCATATCTCAAACGGACACCGAAAAATGCCGCGCCATCGACAGAGAAATACAGGGCAGCGTAGCGATGATTGTTCAATCCTGGGGCGGCGAACAAAACGCAAAGCGTTGCCGATGCATGCGCAGATAATATTTCTGCTCTTCCTTCAAAACGATGCGCAACGGAGCAGGCAAACCGATGAGTTCGCGATGCCGCCCCAGTAGCGAGGGGGAGCACAGCATGGCGCCATCATCTGCAAAGCTGATCAGGCCCCGATCGAACAAGGCATCCAGGGTCGCGATCAGCGGCAAGCCGTTATGGGGATCAAGCCGCTGCTGATCAGTGGCTCCTTGCCAGGACAGCGCATGCGAAGCACGCAGAACCGGCTCAAGATCGCAACCCGTGACAGCACATTTCCTATCCCACAATGCGAGCAATTCGTCCCGATACCTGCCTTGGCCGAGCCGGGCCTGGCACAGTATTTCTATCTCCGTTGATCGCCCCTTCCCCCTCGAAAGCAAATCATGGATATCATTTTGCTCCACCCTGCTGGCGATCAACGCGAGGATGGCTTCCTTCCCTTTGTTCAAGGCCCCGAAAGCTTGGCGGGGATTGGTGCCGTGAAAAACGACGACTTCGGCCGAGGAAACAGGCGTACTGCGCAGATCCGCATACCAGCGCATCATGCGGTGATACTCTTCTGGCTCATTCGGACTGACCACTCCCCCGCCGCGATACACAATGACTGGCGCGTCATCGAGCACCGTGCCAGCAGCAACAATACCGATCTTGTTTACCCATAACAGCAGGGTGTCACCGCGCTTGGGCCGCTTGATCTTTTCCAGAAACTCGGGGCCGCCACTGGTCACCGCAACGCCCCTGACTAACCATTCATTATGAAAACTGAACTCATTATTTGACGTTGCATCGCTATTGATGAAAAACGTGTCCGCCTCAGGAACTTTTTGCTGTCCTTTGCTGAGATTTTCATGTGCCATGTCGGACTTTCATAGGAGGATAGCCGCGCATTGAAACATGCATTGCCATTCAAGGTCCACAAAATACTCTTCAGACAACAAATATGCATTTCCAGGCAAAAAAAAGCCCGCTGCGGGAGCGGGCTGAATCTATTTCCTTGGAGGAGATAGAGGAGACAGATGCATGATGCCGCGTCGCAGCATATAAAACCACTTTATATTCGTGATGTCAGAAATACGCAGCAGTGATATTAAGGGCAACGAAGAATTCCATGGGGCAACTTTTATGCTGCCGCTTCCGCTTTCCCGTCGCCGGAACGCAACATATTCTTGATGCCACGCAAGGCTTGCCGTACCCGCGCCTCGTTTTCGATCAGGGCGAAGCGCACGTATTCATCGCCGTATTCGCCGAAGCCGATGCCGGGCGACACGCTGACCTTGGCTTTTTGCAGCAACAGCTTGGCAAATTCCAGCGAGCCCAGGTGACGATAGGCCTCGGGGATATGCGCCCAGATATACATCGAGGCCTTCGGCTTTTCCACCATCCAGCCCGCTTCATGCAAGCCTTTCACCAGCACGTCGCGGCGGCGCTGATACTGCGCGCAGATTTCCGTCACGCAGCTCTGGTCGCCTTCCAGCGCGGCAATGGCCGCCACTTGCACCGGGGTAAAACTGCCATAGTCGTGGTAGCTCTTGATGCGCGCCAGGGCCGCCACCAGTTCCGCGTTGCCCACCATGAAACCGATGCGCCAGCCCGCCATGTTGTAGCTTTTCGACATGGTGAAAAATTCCACGGCCACGTCGCGCGCGCCGGGTACTTGCATGATGGACGGCGCCTTCCAGCCATCGAAGGTGATGTCGGCGTAGGCCAGGTCATGGACGACTAAAATATTGTGCTGCTTCGCCAGCGCGACGACCCGCTCGAAGAATTCCAGCTCCACGCATTGCGCCGTGGGGTTGGACGGGAAACCCAGCACCATCATCTTCGGTTTCGGGTAGCTTTCGCGGATGGCCCGTTCCAGTTCGGCAAAGAAATCCACGCCCGGCCCCATGCGCACGGAGCGGATGTCGGCGCCCGCGATCACGGCGCCCCAGATGTGGATCGGGTAGCTGGGATTGGGCACCAGCACCGTATCGCCACGGTCGAGCGTTGCCAGCATCAGGTGGGCCAGGCCCTCTTTCGAGCCGATGGTGACGATCGCTTCACTGTCCGGGTCGATGTCGACCTCGTAGCGCTTCTTGTACCAATGTGCAATCGCGCGGCGCAGGCGGGGAATACCCTTGGAGGCGGAATAGCCGTGCGTGTCGGGGCGTTTTACCGTCTCGACCAGCTTGTCCACGATGTGGGCCGGCGTGGCGCCATCGGGATTGCCCATCGACATGTCGATGATGTCCTCGCCACGGCGGCGCGCGGCCATCTTGAGCTCGGCGGTGATGTTGAAAACGTAGGGGGGAAGGCGATTGATGCGAGAAAAGCTGCGCGGAGCTTGGCTGTCGGTCATGATATCTCTATACGTAAGCGCCCGGATCCGTCCGAGCGACGTTGGCGCAATGGGTGCGCCTGCAACGATACTAACCCGGTTTATCCAGCACTGGCAAGGGTGCTGCAGAGTCGTTACAATGCAGGCTGATCGAAAATGAGCGCACCGGTTGGTAACCCGGTAAGTGCCCGGCACCGTCCGGCATGCTCCCGCCCACGCGGACCCACGGCGCTGACCCTTGGCTGTTACACCAGCCGGGGAGGTGTTCTGGTTCGTGCATTTTCCCGCCGCGCCATCCCTCCCCTGCTTTGATTAGGAATATAAAACGGATGGCAACACACGACACCGCAGTAACTGGCATGACCCTGGACCGCGCCGGCATCGAGCAGCAACTGGCCCTGCCGGTGCGCCACTTCATCGATTGCGCCTTCGATGGCGAAGACCTGTCGCGCCTCGACTTGCAGGGCTGTACGTTTGAACGCTGCACCTTTGCCGACACCAGCTTGTTCGCCAGCAAACTCGCGCGCAGCACCTGGCGCCGCTGCCGCGCCGGCAGCGCCGATTTCGAATCCGTCGACGCCGTCGACGCCATTTTCGAAGGCTGCGACCTGAACAACACGAAATGGCGGCGCGCCAAGCTCGCATCGGCCACCTACCGTGGCTGCAAGCTGACGGGCGCCTCGTTCGAGGAAGCGGCCCACCTGGGCTTGACGTTCGAAGACAGCCTGCTGGTAGGCGCCGACCTGCGCGGCTTCTCGTTCCGCAAGGCAATACTGAAACAGCTGGACTTTTCCGACGCCTACCTGGCCGGCTGCGACTTCCGCGAGGCCGTCTTCGAAGGCGGCAGCCTGCGCAACGCCACCATCAAGCTGGCGAAGTTCCAGGGCGCGGACTTGCGCGGCGCCGATATCGACGGTTTCAAGCTGAGCGAAGCATCCTTGCTGAAAGGCGCCGTCATCACGCATGCGCAGGCAGCCAACTTCATGCGCGCGCTCGATCTGGTGGTGATTTAATCTGCAAAGACAAAAAAAAAGCCCGCTATGGAAGCGGGCTGAATCTATTTCCTTGGAGGAGATAGAGGAGACAAGTGCATCTTGCGGCATCGCGGCATATCACGCCACTTTATCTTCATGATGATAGAAATATCCATCAGTGATAATGAGGCCCCATCAGGGTTTCAAGCCGTGCGGCGCGTGGCCAGCGGTAAAAATTCGCCCAGCCACACCAGCAGGGCCAGGCCCGGAAACGCCATACCGGTCAACAATGTTGCTTGCCAGCCATAGCTGGCATATACCCAGGCGCCGACGGCCGAGCCGGCCGCGCCGCCCGCGAAGAACAGCGCGAAATACAGGCCGTTCAGGCGGCCCCGCACTTCCGCGCCCAGGCTGAAGATGGCGCGCTGGCCCAGCACAAGATTCGCCGCCACGCCCATGTCGAGCACGATGGACGCCGCCACCAGCAAGCCCAGCGCCACGTGTTTCGACTCCGGCGCGAACATCGGCAAGGCAAACGCGGCGATGCCCAGCGCCAGCGCGGCGGCCGTGGCCGGCAAGCTGTGGCCCGCATCGGCCAAGCGGCCGGCGATGGGCGAAGCGACGGCGCCCGCCATGCCCACCAAGGCAAAGATCGCGATGCCCGTTTGCGACAGGCCGAACGCGGGGCTGGCCAGCACCAGCGGCGTGACGGTCCAGAACAGGCTGAAGGCGCCAAACAGGCCCGCGTGATAGGCGGCGCGGCGGCGCAGCACGGGCGTGCCCAGCAGCAAGTGCCACAATGACGCCATCAGGGCAGGATATTTCATGCTGGACACGGGCTGACGCATGGGCAAGGCGCGGCGCAGCACCAGCGCCAGCAGCACCATCAGCACGGCGGCGCCGCCAAACACCACGTGCCAGCTGGCGTGCGCGGCCACCAGCGAGGCCACGGGGCGGGCCAGCATGATGCCCAGCAGCAAGCCGCTGACGACCTTGCCCACCGTTTGCCCCCGCGTCGCTTCCTGCGACAGGTGGGCGGCAAACGGCACGATCACTTGCGCCGCCACGGAACCGAGGCCGATGGCCAGCGCGGCGGCGAGGAAGACGATGGCGCCCGTGGAGAGGGCCGCCGCCACGAGGGCCGTGGCCGTCACCAGCAAGGCCGTGACGATCAGGCGGCGGTTTTCCAGCAGGTCGCCCAGCGGCACGACAAACAGCAGGCCCAGGGTATAGCCGACTTGCGTCAGGGTAACGATCAGCCCGGCCGCCTTGGCCGACAAGCCCGTCGAGGCGCTGATGGGCCCGACGAGGGTTTGCGCGTAGTACAGATTGGCCACGATCAGGCCGGAAGCGATGGCCAGCAGCAGCACCATGGCGGGCGCAATGTCGTGGGGAGCGGAAGATGAGGCCTTGTTCATGTTGTTTCCTCGGTTCGATAGGGATGTTGCCATTCTAGGCAAAACCGGGCCCAAGATAATCAGGGCATAATCCACTTATACTTTTCACATAAAATGAACAATGAGAATGGAAGCTATCCTATGGACAAGATCAAGGCCATGCAGACCTTCGTGCGCATCGTCGAAGCCAACAGCTTTTCCAAGGCGGCCGAAACCTTGAATTTGCCCCGTGCCGCGCTGACGGCCACCCTGCAAAAGCTGGAAGCCTACCTGGGCACGCAATTGCTGCAACGAACCACGCGCCGCTTGTCGCTGACGCCGGAAGGGGCAGATTACTTTCGCCATTGCATTGATATTTTGAAAGCCGTCGATACGGCGGAACTGGCGTTTCGCGGCCCCGACGCGACAAAGCCGCGCGGCTTGCTGCGCATCAATCTACCCAATACGGTGGGACGGCGCCTGATCATCCCCCATATCGCGCAATTCCACGCCGCCTGGCCGGACGTGCAATTGCAGCTGAGCCTGACGGACCGCCTGGTCGACCTGACGCAGGAAGGCATCGATTGCGCCTTGCGCGTGGGCACCTTGCAAGATTCCGCCTTCATCGGCAAACAGGTCGGCCTGATGCGCTTCGTTACGTGCGCCTCGCCCGCCTACCTGGCGCGGCACGGCACGCCGCACACCCTGGCCGACCTGGCCGCGCACCAGGGCATCATGCATTACTCGGGCCGCACGGGCCGCGCCTTCGAGTGGGATTTCCAGCAAGGCAAGGAAGTGCTGCGCGTACAGATGGCCGGCCCCATCGCCGTCAACGACGCGGACGCCAGCGTTGCTTGCGCGCTGCAGGGGCTGGGACTGGCACAGGCAGCCGTGTACCAGGTGCGCCAGCACCTCGACAGCGGCGCGCTGGTCGCCGTGCTGGCCGACCACCCGCCCACGCCCATGCCGATGTCGCTGCTGACGCCGCAAGGCCGCCTGGCCACGCCCAAGCTGCAGGCGTTTGCCGGCTGGATCACGGCCTTGCTGGCGGGAAATGCGGATGTGCAGGCGGCAGGCCGGGTATAAAAGCCTGCTCGATACATGCCAGCCGAATCGAGGACAAAACGAGGGCATTGCGCCTGTGTGCTGATCTCGAAATGATCACCAATGATGAACAGGTACCTAGAGAGTGCCATCGAGCGCCAGCAAGCCTGCCCGTGCCGCGATTGCCACATGCGCCTCCTGATCGCCCAGGTCGTATCGTAGCCTTGCCCGCGTCATAGGCAAAAGGGCTGGATTGTTCTTTGCCTCTGTGACGCGCTGCGCAGTGGCCAGCATCTCCAGCGCCATCCGCGCCGCCATGCGTTCGCCGACACCGCCTTTGGACATACCCACGAGATAAGTATTCAATTGGGTGCGCGCGATCGGATGATCGAGGGCAATGAAGAACGCGCAAAAGGCGCCTCTTCGCCAAACATCCGCCTTATCCCCCGATACGAGCTGGGCCTTGCATCGCTCCAAGCGCTCTGCATTGCTACCGGTGGCGGCATCTGCCCGGCCGAAGGCAGCAAGAACCTGAAGACGAACCGAACGGTCGAACTTTTGCTCGAGTACTGCTTTGTCAACTGTAGATTGCCGACTCAGCACCTCCTGGGGATGCGTCCTGGCGATAGCGATCAATATCTGCGCCGCTGCAGATTGCCTTCCGCTCCCCCACAACGATCTGATCGATCTGGCAATGGGAAAATTATAGGTGCCGAACCTTAATCTGTCGGACGACGATCCGATTGCTTTGACAATGGCGTCCATAGTCTGAGGGGCCAATTGAGCGCCGGCGCCTAGCAGATCCTTCAGTTCCACATCAAGAGGATAGTCAGGCAAAGCTAGATAGAAAGCATCATCATCATTCAGGATGCGTCCCAATAAGTTCAATGCAAGCTGTGCGCATTCAGCATCAAGTTGCCCCGATGCCGCGAGCTTGGCAGCAGCGTAGATAATAGGCTGCGGTTCAGCTTGAATCTGATTCCTACCGGTTGCCGCAGTCTCATGCAACAGATCGGCCACCAGGCGCGTCGTTGGCGAAGCTTGAAGACCAGGCTTGGCCGCCGCCAGATTGGACCATGCGACCAACGCGATTTCACGAGTATGAATGCTTGCTCCTGGATTATCAAGTCGCCCCTCCAGCATTTCCATCAATTTTGTGGAGAAGGCGATCCTGTCTTCGCCCCCGAACAAGCTAAGAGCGATCACGGAGTACCCAAGGGGATTAGACTCAAGGTTATTGATTTCTAAAAAATCTAACTGCGCAGACGTCAGCAGTTCTGTTATTGATGTGTGCTGCGCCGCGTGAGGGTGGCTACGAAGAAGGATCTGTATGATGTCTACTGCTTCCGCCCTCAACCATTGCAATCCATGGGTCGGCCGTATCGATAACTTTAGCAAGTATTTCAATGCTGGCAAGGCAAGATTTTCATTGCGAGCGGCATAACTTTCCAGAAGACTGAATGCTCTGTTCCGCGCTAAAAGGTCGAGTTCTGAATCATTGAGGATCATTTCAAGTATTTTAAGATCTCCTTCCGTGGGTTGCGATATGCCGTTCAGCAGCAGTTGCTTAATCGCCGCTTCAATGAGATAAGTTTCCGCATCATAGTCAGTCCAATTAATACGAATGTTTTGCTGCTTGAGCATCTCAGCCAAAGTCTGACGGATGCTTTGCTGTCTGAGAATCCTCAAAGATTGCTGCAAATTCAGCGTCATTCGATCAGCAACACCAGTCCGGGTCTCGGCAATACGCAACAAGCCGGCAGTTGCAGCCAGCCGGCTTTGCAAGTCAGGCGCCGACGGTGTGGCGCCCAGAATTCGGGAAAGCACTTGCACAACTTCGTCCGTGCCCATTTCATCATTAGTCCTGCCAGCTAATCCGATCGCATCGGAGGCCGCTTTCAAACGAAGAGCGCTTTGTTTCCTGCGGCTGAAGGTGGCGAACGCCGCCGCTGCCTCTTTCGGTTTTCCAGCAAGACGCAGAAAACGGATTTTCTCGATTGGATCCAAGACGTCGGCGAGGTGTTTTACTGCTTCCTGCGTGCCGCCTAAACCCCAAATTTCCCCGCGCATAACCTGAGTGACGGCAATCGTGTTCGCTGGGTCAATCTGATCTATACCAAACGACGTTTCCACCGCAACCTTATCCGTTCCAGACAGAAATCGCGTGAAAGGATTGCTGAAGCGTATGGCCACCGCCGGCGGAGCCGACGCAAAGGCCACGGGTACAGTACCTATCGACCAGCTACTGAAAGCGAAGACATAGCCGCCCGCCACCAATATCAGGACTGCCATGGCGGCTGGCCAGCTCAGTGCAAAAGCCCCGCTGAGCCAGCTTCGGGCCATCAGTTCCCTCACAAAGTTATCCGAGAGGGTCTGGCGCGTGGCGTGGCGGCGGATTTGCAGAAGCGTCCGGATCGGAATCCGTACCATATTATCGTTGCGAAATGCGCCAAGATAGAAGGACATGGAACGCTCTGCCGCCTCGGTCGCCCCTTGCAGGCCTGAGGTTCCTCGCTGAATCAGGGGCGCCAGCGCATCATGGGTCAAGTTGAACGTATCGGGCCTGGTCTGGATGACGAGCCGCGCTTCCAGTAACTTCTTCAGGCACGTTGCGAGTTCGGTTCCAGCCAGAAAAGCAGCATCGCGCGCGCGGACATCCTCGACGATTGCATCTAAAGTAATATCGACAGGCGATTTTGCGATACCGCCAGGAGCACAGAGTTTGCGCAATACGATCTCGCCTAAAACAGGCTTGGGAAGACGCGCAAGCTCATCACGGATAAAGGTGCCAATCACGCCAGCCTTGCGTCCAAGCGCGACATACACGGCCTTCTCCCGAACGTGCGCACGCTTGAGACGCGTGCCGATCAGTTGAAGCTCAACGGGCCAAACCTCGCCGTTATTCTCCAGATCTTCGATAATGGCGTCGACAAGCGCAGCCTCGAACTGGACCGCCTCGTCGGCAGCTGCTTGCGCCAGAACTTGACGTGCAGAATGCGTTCTCAAATTGGCCAACTCGAACGTCGTGCGCGGCGACGTTGGATCGGGAATGTCGGGAGCGAAGTTCTGCAATCGCGCAAAGAAATCGCGCCGGATGGCAATCACCAGTGAGCAGTGCGGGTGCTCGTCGAGCAGTTTCCGCATACAGTTTCCCAACGCGCCGCTCGCACTATGACTGGGGTGCGTGAGAAAGTATTCTTCAAACTGGTCAATGATGACGAACAAGCGCGCAGTGCCGCCGTACTGGCTGAACGCGCGTTCGATCGCCGTGCAGGGATCGTCAGTCGGCCTTCCCAGATAAATGGGAACATGACCACGCCGGTGCAACTCCGCGACCAGGCCAGCGCGCAAGAATGAGGTCTTGCCACAGCCCGATTCGCCCCATATCACGCCAAAGCGAAAGTCGGCGCCTTGCAAAATTGCCATTGCATCCGTGCAGTCGCTGCGACGACCGATCAGCGTGTCGCCTTGTTCGAATGGCAGGAAGGAGCGCAAGATTGAAGTATCCAGCGTTTGCGGAGGCGCTGGCGGGAGTAGTGGCGGCCGATGACGACTTCGCCAATAAAGAAAGATAACATAGGCAACAGCAAGAGTGGCCGCCCCGGGATAGGCGAAGAACTTGGCCTGGCGCTCAGAAAGGAAGGTTCCGAACCAGGCCGTCAGTATGGGAAGCAAGAAACCAACACGCTCAGTCCACCGCGACAGCCACTCGCGCACCGCATCATCATGCTTCTTTTCCGCGCTCTCTTCGGCCATTGCCCCTCCCTACCGAATAGCTGCTGTCGGTCGGATATGTGCTGGTTCCTGGGCAACCTTGCCCCTCTCCGTCAATGGGTGGCCGCTGATCACCGGATCACCTGATCACTTGACTGTAATCGAATGACTGCAATCTGAAAGGTTAATGCAGGCAGTTTTGATCTGGATCTAGCGACTCGATCATGAACCTATGCTGTTAAGTAGCGTCCTCTGCCGGATAGCAAAAGAACAAAAAAAGCCCGCTGCGAGAGCGGGCTGAATCTATTTTCTTGGAGGAGAATAGAGGAGACAAGTGCATTATGCTGCATCGCGGCATATCAATCCAATTGATTGTTGGAATGATAGAAATACGCAAAACAGATAACTGATCAGGGCAAAAAAAAACGGCTCAGCCAGGAGTAATGCTGTTCAGTTAAGGATTTTTCTTTAGCACCCGAACGTTATATTGGGGGTTCGGCGGCGGCATCATGGGGTGAAGCGATGTTGGCATGACCATCAACCGCCACGCCAGCTCGACGCACAAGGTCAGGCTGACGATGATCGGCTTGTTTCAGCGGTCGGGGAAGGTGCTGGTCGGCCCCTGGTAGCTGACACTGTCGCCATGGGTCAGGAAGAAATCATTGGGGTTACGATTTTTCGCGAGTCGCTCGACATCTTCGGGCGAATTGATCGCCCCTCCTTCGATGATGATTTGTGCTTCCGATATGTCCCGTGACACCGCAGGATCCGAGAAGCGCGCGGGCCGATAGGCTTGCAGTTCGTTGGTTTCATTCTTTCTGATGCTCGAGCCGGGAATAGTCTGTGGCACATTGATGTTCTGAACGCAATTCTTGAGGCCTGAACAGCTATTGCCCTCCATCAGATTGATCCACATGTGTGAGCCGACCGTTACGGCGTAGTACATTGCGAGAGCCTTGAATCGGTTAACGCCGCTCTCGATCAATGCATCGTAAAACATGCGGTGGGTCGACGACCGGGTCCTTACCGTTCTGATGCAGTAATGGTCGTGGATAACGGCGGCCCGCAGGAACTGCTCCTCCCACGCGCCGCCGATGATGGGCTGTGCCCAGGACGGAATCGACGCTCCATCGGTTGGCAGGCCTGCCTTGGCCTGCCAACCGACGCCCCTGGGGTCGATGTAACCGAAATCGAAAACAAGTTTGCATTCGCCGGTGCTTTTGCACCCCAGCGGACTGAACTCAAGCTTTCCGACAAATTCGGCGCGCGCGTTGGTCACGAACATGGCCGCGAGGCACACTGCCATCAGGAATCTCTGCTTCATTGGCTTACCTGTTTTCTCGGGCCGTTCCATTCATCCAGCAATCGTTAGGGCAAAATCTACGCGCGCGTCTACGGTGCCGGGTCGGGTTTTCGTGCTCATTTCCCAATTTTCACACGCCGGGCCGGAACCGCAATCCCGGAATAAGCATAAAAGCCCAGCACCGTGTTTCCCAGAGGGTGGCATAGAAGTGAATCTTGGTGACATCCAACGTTCGAGCCGGTACCGGCTTGAGCGAGGACTTAAGGAAGTAATCGGCCCGAGTACCGCAAATCGCGCCGAAGAAACACGCTTATATATAACCAAAAATCATAAAAAATTTATTCTATAAGTGTGTTTCTTAAGATCCCTCAACCGTTAAGGCGTAATGCGAAATGTTACAACTATATCTTGGGGCTGATCAGTGCTATTGGAAAAGACTTCTGCTCTGGCCCATCCTCCGTTATCGAATTTGTGCCATTCTTCCGCCCAGCTAATAGTGCCCACGACAGCACTGTGCTTCTTCGCCTGGGGTTCTACCAGAATGAACTGGCTTACAAATTGCTTGTTGTATACGGGGTTTGGATAAAGAACAAGTTTTGAATTTGGCTTGACTGTAAAGCTAATTACCTGATCGACTGCTGGGTCCAATTGAATTTCCATTGAGTCGCCGTAGACTGATCCGGCAACTGGCGTCCGTTGCTGTAAAGCAAAAAGACGAATAGTTACGTCTTGCGGTGATCGAGATAGATTGCTGATGGTTACGACTTTTTGCCAAGAGTCATCTGTTGACGTGGGACTTGGCCCCCATTCCAAAGATTCGTTCCACGTTATTTTTGCCGTTCCCTTCCCCCTCACTGTCGGATTTTGATGGATCACGTCCAGGACCCCTACCGCAGGACTGCCATCTCGCAAGAAAAAACTGACCTTGAATTCGGATTGAGGTTGAATCACTTGATCGAAGACAATGTCGCCGTTGCCGCTATGGACTAGCACATGTGCAGCGACTTGCGAGAGATTTTCGGGTTCGGTCATGGTTTCTTCCTTTCGTGGTGAAAACGGGATGCAGCCTTTGACGGCTAACGGTTGAACTCACTGACCTGCGCGGTTTTTGCGCAGGTCCGGTTGAATGGTGGGTTAGCCGGATTTTGCGACAATCTTCAGCTCGCCACCAAAATTCCGATCGGGAGCAACCCTTGTGGCACTTGCACCCCAATGATTTTTCCACGCAAATAAATACTCGCCCCTTGGACCAAGGATTAAGTCTCCGCCGTCAATATTTTTAAGAGACTTTCCCTCAACGAAAACCCTGATCAAGCAGTCAGTCTCTGAGGGACTTTAGGATAACCAAAAGAAATAGCCACCTCTGTTTCTGACTTGACACTAGCCAGAGTGGCCACCTCACCATCGAGAGCTGGTACCGACGCAAACGATACGTTTTGCGTCGAGTAGTAAATCGGCAAGATTTTCTATTCTTGCACGAATCCTCGACTTTTGGCGAAAAACTTAGTCGAGATGTGTCCGGAACTGTCGTTTAAAGAAGAAGACTGCACCAGTTCATTGGGCTGGCCGCCGTGTGTGCATATGATTCCTGAACGTAACACGTCAGAAGTCCTATGCATGAAATGCCGCGAAAGACCGGAGGGGCTCAGAAGTCACATACACTGCGCGACGCAGCAGCAACCGCCGCAAATTCAGCCGCTCAACCGGCAAGTTGCCATGATGCGATCGGCCAGATGTCCGAACATTCGCGGGGCTGCTGCACTGCTCAAGATGGCGGCTCTATACCTCGCCCTGCAAGCAACGAGTGCGCCGACTCCTGACGTTACGTGCAGTCGTCTTCTGAAAATGACACATGGCGACGCAGGTTAACAGTGAATTGGACGGTTTACAATCAGAAAATAAAAATGCCGTTCAGTCTTAACTGAACGGCATTGCTCCGCCAGGAGCCGGTTTTTCACCTAACAACAAGCCTTACTTCGCTGCCGCCACCGGCGTCGCCTTCACATCGGCGGCATATGGCAAGACCTTCGATGCCAGACGGGTATCGGCCTTGATCAGCGCCACTTCGTCGGCCAGGATGCGCGCCGCTTCGTTCAGCAGCACGTCCTTGGCGCTCTTGGCGGCCGTTTCGGCGTCCAGCTCGGCGCTCAGCGCGCGCTCGTCGCCCTGCAAGCCATCGTCGGTGCGCAAGGCGCCCTTCACGGCGGCGATCTGCTTGGCCGTCTTGCTGGCCGCTTTCGCGCCCTTCAGCACGTCTTTCGGATCGGGAATCACCACCAAGTCGTCGGCCGGATTCGAAATTTGCGCGATCAGGCGTTTTTCACGGGCCTTGGCGCGCGCTTCCTGGGCATCGCGCTCCTTGCGGCGCACGGTTTCATTGAGCGAAATCTGGTTTTCCTTGCGCTGCTTGACGACGAGAGCGATGTCATCGAGCAAGTACTGGAAATCCTTGTCCTTGGCCACGCGCGCTTCATGCTTCTTGTCCAGCAACGGCACGATATCCTTCAGGTCGCCCGTCGGTATGTACGGCGCCGGCTTGATGGCCACCCATGGCAAGGCATTGTCATAGCTCGATTCACCGAAGTTTTCCGTGTCCGACATGGCCGGCAGCTTGATGTCGGGGGTGACGCCGCGCAACTGCGTGGTGCCGCCATTGATGCGGAAAAACTGGGCGATGGTCATTTTCAGCTCGCCGAAACGGGCTTTCTCGCTGCCGCCGAAACGGTCGAGGTTAAACAGCGTCTGCACGGTGCCCTTGCCGAAGCTGCCTTCGCCGATGATGACGCCACGGCCATAATCCTGCACGGCGGCGGCGAAAATTTCGGAAGCGGAAGCGGAGCCGCGGTTGATCAGCACGCCCATCGGGCCATCCCAGGCCAGGCCGGCATTGGTATCGCTTTCCACGTCGACCTTGCCTTCGGCATTGCGCTGCATCACGACCGGGCCCTTGTCGATGAACAGGCCCGTCAGTTCGACGGCTTCGTTCAGCGAACCGCCGCCGTTGTTGCGCAAGTCGATCAGGACGTTGTCGACCTTGTCCTTCTTCAGCTCGGCCAGCAAACGGCTGACGTCGCGCGTGGCGCTTTTAAAATCCTTGTCGCCACGGCGGCGCGCTTCGAAGTCCTGGTAGAAGGTCGGCAGGGAAATGACGCCGATGCGGCGCTTGACGCCGTTGTCGCGCACTTCGATGACCGATTTCTTCGCCGCCTGCTCTTCCATGCTGATTTTCTTGCGCACCAGCGGCAAGACGACGTGCTTGGCGTCCGGGCCGGCGTCGGCCGGCAGGATGTCCAGGCGCACGACGGAATCCTTGGCGCCGCGGATCAGCTGCACCACGTCGTCGATGCGCATGCCCAGTACTTCGGTGATGGGGCCGCTTTCGCCCTGCCCCACGCCGACGATGCGGTCACCCACTTTCAGCTTGCCCGACAAGCCGGCCGGGCTGCCCGGCACGACTTCGCGCACCACCGTGTATTCGTCGCGCGTCTGCAGCACGGCGCCGATGCCTTCGAGCGACAGCCGCATGGCGATGTCGAAGTTGTCCGAAGCGCGCGGGCCCAGGTAATTGGTGTGCGGTTCGATCGACATGGCGTAGGCGTTCATGAAGATCTGGAACACGTCTTCGCTGTTGAGCTTGCGCGAACGGGTCGTGTAGCTTTCATAGCGCTTGTCCAGCGTCTCGCGGATGGCCTTGTCTTCCTTGCCCGCCAGTTTCAGGCGCAGCCAGTCGTTCTTGACGCGCTTGCGCCACAGGTCGCGCACTTCCTCGTCGTTCTTCGGCCAGGCGGCCTTTTCGCGGTCGATCTGGTAGCTCTCGTCGGCGGTAAAGTCGAATTTGGTTTTCAGCAACTCACGCGCATATGCCATGCGCTCGTCGAAGCGCTGCTGGTACAGGTTGTAGATGGCGAACGGCGCCGTCAGGTCTTCGTTGACGATGGCGTCGTCCAGCTTGGTGCGCAAGGGGGCGAAGCGGTCGATGTCGGCTTGCACGAAGAACAGTTTCTCCGCGTCCAGGGATTTGAAATAGCGGTCAAAGATTTTCTCGGACATGGCGTCGTCGAGCGGCATGGCCTTGTAATGGACGCGCGTCAGGACGCGCGATGCCCACAAGGCGGCCTGCGTTTGCTGGGCCAGCGGCTTCATGGTGAGCGGAGGAGCGGCGCTCTTGTCCGTCTGGGCTGCGCCAGCGTGGGCTGACAGGGCAAGCACCAGGGTGACCAGCATCATTTGCTTCTTCATCGGCTTCTCCGAAAATTAGTTGAATCAATTCCAGGCGGCGCAGCTATTCATGCGCCAGCCAGCAAGACAGTAAGGGGAATACACGACTGGTCTGCATATTATTCTACAGGATACGGCCTGGCAGTCTCCCATGGAAGATCAGTTTCTTCCTGGAAGCTTAAACGCGGATTAAAGGCTGCGTCTCATTCATTACAAACTGAAACATTCGTGACAAAAATCGCATCGTTCGCCAGCAACAAATAGCAACAAGCCCAATGGAACACAAAAAGTCAATAGGCTAAAGCGGCAAGTCTTGATCTGGATGATGTTTTTATGCGAAAAAATGATTCCTTTGGGAAACACTTAGTAACAAATGGCAAGCAACATGCTATCATCGCGCCCTGAAATCCAGCTTGCCTGCGCGCGGCCACAGGCCGGCGCGCCTCCGTTTCAACAGCATTCCCCACCAGATCCCCTCCCCGCGTGTCATGTCATGACCAGGAATGGCCGAGCTGTTTACCCTTTGCCTGACTCACACTATGCCTACAATTTCTTTCTCCCCCCGCCACTGGAGTGTCGGCGGCAAGATTACCGTCTTCACGTTTGCCCTGGTCAGCCTGATCCTGGCCAGCCTGACTGCCTTGATGAGTATCAACACCTCGCGCGTGCTGGAACAGCGGGCCGAAGCGGCCGTCACCAGCGAACTCAATAGCGTCATGACGACCACGGAAGTGTTTCATACCGCCATGGTCAACGAGGCGGCCAGCTTCGCGCGCCTGTTCGCGGCCGAATTCCCCGGCCCGTTCACGGTCGACACGGGCGCCATGGTAGCCGTGGCCGGCAAGGCCACGCCGGCCCTGGCCAATGGCGGCAAGGTACTCAACCTCGACACGGCCGTGGTCGACCGCTACACGGCGCAGACGGGCGTGATCGCCACCATCTTTGCCGCCAACGGCGATGAATTCGTGCGCATCAGCACGTCGCTGAAAAAGCAGGATGGCGAACGGGCCATCGGCACCCAGCTCGACCACAACCACCCCAGCTATGCTCCCCTGCGCGCGGGCCAGCGTTTCGTCGGCATGGCAACCTTGTTTGGCAAGCAATACATCACGCAATACGACCCCGTGCGCGATGCGGCTGGCAAGGTGGTAGGCGTGCTGTTCATCGGCCTCGATATCAGCAAGAATCTGGCCATGTTGAAAGACAAGATTCGCCAGGTCAAGATCGGCCAGACGGGCTACATCTATATCCTCGACACGGCGCCCGGCGCCAATTACGGCCACATGGTGCTGCACCCGAACAGCGAAGGCAAGAGCGCGCTCGAGTTCAAGGCCAGCGACGGCCGCCTGTTCATCCAGGAAATGCTGGCGCAGAAAGACGGCGCCATGCGCTACACGTGGACGGCGCCCGGCGAAACGGCTGCCAGCGCGCGCGAAAAGCAGCTGTACTACCGTCAATTCAAGGATTGGCAATGGATCATCGCGGGCGGCACGTTCACGGACGAAATCACCCTGGAGGCGCGCCAGCTGCGCAACCAGCTGGCCATTTCCGGCTTCATCGCCCTGCTCGTCTTCGCCCTGCTGCTGTACTGGCTGGTGCGCACCCTCGTCTCGCGCCCGCTGGCCGCCGCCGAAACGGCCGCCGCGCAAATTGCCGCCGGCGACCTGACGGTGCACCTCGACACCAGCAGCCTGGACGAAATCGGCCGCCTGCTGCGCGCCATGAACCGCATCAGCGACAACCTGTCGCAAGTGGTCGGCAAGGTGCGCGGCAGCGCCGGGCAAATCGCCACGGCGTCCGGTGAAATCGCCAGCGGCAACCTGGATTTGTCGAGCCGGACGGAACAGCAAGCCAGTTCGCTGGAAGAAACGGCCGCCTCGATGGAAGAACTCAGTTCCACCGTGCGCCAGAACGTCGATCACGCGCAGCAGGCAAGCCGGCTGGCGCACGACTCGGCCAGCCTGGCAGCCGAAGGCGGCGCGGCCGTGGCGCAGGTGGCCAGCACCATGGACGCCATCCGCAGCTCGTCGGGCAAGATCGCCGACATCATCGGCGTCATCGACGGCATCGCCTTCCAGACCAACATCCTGGCCTTGAACGCGGCCGTGGAAGCGGCCCGGGCCGGCGAACAGGGACGCGGCTTCGCCGTCGTCGCCACCGAGGTGCGCACCCTGGCGCAGCGCTCGACGGCCGCCGCGAAAGACATCAAGGATCTGATCCAGGCATCCGCCGGCACGGTGGACCTGGGCCACGCGCAAGTGAGCCAGGCCAGCGCCACCATGGACACGGTGGTGGCCAGCGTGCAGCAAGTGAGCACCATCATGGCGGAAATCGCGCAGGCGAGCGACGAGCAGCGCAGCGGCATCGAGCAAGTCAACCAGGCCATCGCCCAGATGGACCAGGTAACCCAGCAGAATGCGGCCCTGGTGGAAGAAGCGGCCGCGGCCGCCGACGCCTTGCAGGAGCAGGCGCAGGAGCTGAACCAGGTGGTGGGCGTGTTCAAGCTGTAATTCAAACGACAAACAACAGCCTGGTGCTAAGATGGGGATGAATCCACCTTGCCAGGAGACACGATGCACGACGACTATGTTTTAATTGCCCGCCTGATGATCCCCACGGATGCGCACGTCATCCGCGGCTGCCTGGCAGCGGCCGGCATCGACGTGCTGCTGACGGACGACCAGCACATGCAGGCCGACATGCTGCTGGCAGCCGCCATCGGCGGCGCCCGCGTCATGGTGCGCGAACACGACGTGCCGCGCGCCAATGAAATCCTCGCCGCCTTCGAGCGGGGTGATCTGGCGCTGGCGGATGATGCGGACGTGGGAATGCCCGCCGCCGAATAACGAATAACGAATAACGAATAAGCTTACGAGTAGAAACAGCGCCCGCAAGCCTGGCGGTAACTCTCGTTGCCGCCTATGCTGATCTGCTCGCCTTCCTTGATGCGGCGGCCCTGTTCGTCCACGCGGATGTTCATCGTGGCCTTCTTGCCGCACGTACAAATATTCTTCAACTCTTCGATATCGTCGGCCAGCGCCAGCAGGTAGGCCGAGCCGGGGAACGGTTCGCCCTTGAAATCCGTGCGCAAGCCGTAGCAGATGACGGGCACGCCCTTCACTTGCGCCAGTTGGTGCAATTGTTGCACTTGTGCCGTGCTGAGGAATTGCGCTTCATCAACCAGCAGGCACGCCACCTGAGGAATATCGGTGAGGAAATTCGTGTCGGCATGGAAGATATCGACCTGGCGCTGCGGACCCAGGCGCGAAGTGACCCGGCCCACGCCGTAGCGGCTGTCGATGGCGGCCGTGTACAGGCGCACCTGCTGGCCCTGCTCTTCGTAGTTGTGCGCGACCTGCAACAAGGCCGTCGACTTGCCCGCGTTCATCGCGGAATACCGGAAATAAAGTTTTGCCACTGCCGCCTGCCCTGTCTGGTTGATTTTCAATACTATTTTCGAGGCGTGATTATAAATCGCCTTGCCGGCATTGCGGCAGCTTAATACATGCGCCGACAGCGCGGCATGACGCAAAAAAACGGCGCATACTGGGACGATGCAAGCCTCTCCCCATATGCAAATGCCGTATATGCAAGCATTAAAACATTCGTTCGCCGCACTCGTCCCCCCGCCTACACTGCGCGGCACGGAAGGCGGCTCGGGACACGATCCTGAGCGGCTGTTTCTCTGACAGGAGCCACCATGAATGATCGAATGCCATCCCCCTCCCAGCCGCCAGCGCTATACAAGCTGATCGGCAACACCCCGCTGGTCGAAGTCACCAGGCTCGACACGGGCCTGTGCCAGCTGTTCCTGAAACTGGAATCGCAAAATCCCGGCGGTTCCATCAAGGACCGCATCGGCCTGTCCATCATCGAGGCGGCAGAAGCCGACGGCAGCCTGCAGCCGGGCGGCACCATCGTCGAGGCCACGGCCGGCAATACCGGCATCGGCCTGGCCCTGGTGGGCCGCATCAAGGGCTACCGCGTGATTCTCGTCGTGCCCGACAAGATGTCGACGGAAAAAGTGCTGCATCTGAAGGCGCTGGGCGCCGAAGTGCACACCACGCGCTCGGACGTGGGCAAGGGCCACCCCGAGTACTACCAGGATTACGCGGCGCGCCTGGCGCGCGAACTGCCGGGCGCCTTCTTTGCCGACCAGTTCAACAATCCCGCCAACCCGCTGGCCCACGAAACGACGACGGCGCCCGAAATCTGGGAGCAAAGCGGGCATGACGTCGACGCCATCGTCGTCGGCGTCGGTTCGTCCGGCACCCTGACGGGCCTGACGCGCTACTTCCGCAAGGCGCAGCCGAAGCTGGAATTCGTGCTGGCCGACCCGCAAGGCTCCATCCTCACCGAATACATCGACACGGGCAAGGTCAGCGACACGAGCGGCTCGTGGGCCGTGGAAGGCATCGGCGAAGATTTTATTCCGTCGATTGCCGACATGGACAGCGTCACGAAGGCCTACACGATCAGCGACCAGGAAAGTTTCGATTCCGCGCGCGCCCTCTTGCGCGCCGAAGGCATCCTCGGCGGTTCGTCCACCGGCACCCTGCTGGCCGCCGCCCTCAAATACTGCCGCGAACAGACTAGCCCGAAGCGCGTCGTCACGTTCGTCTGCGACACGGGGACGCGCTATTTATCTAAAGTCTACAACGATGGCTGGATGCGCGACCAGGGTCTGTTGCAGCGGGCACTCTCGGGCGACTTGCGCGACCTGATCGGGCGCCGCTACGACGAAGGCGACGTCGTCAGCGTGGCGCCCGGCGACACCCTGCTCACGGCGTTCAACCGCATGCGCGCCAGCGACCTGGCCCAGCTGCCCGTCATCGATAACGGCCAGCTGGTCGGCATTATCGACGAATCGGACCTGCTGCTGCATGTGTCGAGCGACGCCGCCCATTTCACGGGCCTGGTGGGCGCCACCATGACGACGCAGATCGAAACGCTGGCGCCGTCCAGCGGCTTGCCCGCCCTGCGCGCCACGCTGGACCGGGGCTTGACGGCCGTCGTCGCCGACGATACCGGCTTCTATGGCCTGATCACCCGCTTCGACCTTCTCAACCACCTACGCAGGACTTTATCTTGAGTAAAGAAACCACCCGCAAGAGCCATCTGGCCACCCGCGTCATCCACGCCGGCCAGTCGCCCGACCCGTCGACGGGCGCCATCATGCCGCCCATTTACGCCACCTCGACCTTCGTGCAGGACAGCCCCGGCGTGCACAAAGGCCTCGATTACGGCCGCTCGCAAAATCCCACGCGCTGGGCGCTCGAGCGCTGCGTGGCCGACCTGGAAGGCGGCAGCGCCGCGTTCGCGTTCGCCTCGGGCCTGGCCGCCATCTCGTCCGTGCTGGAATTGCTGGACGCGGGCAGCCATATCGTCGCCGGCGACGACATGTACGGCGGCACATATCGACTGTTTGAAAGAGTGCGCCGCCGCTCGGCCGGCCATGACTTCACGTATGTCGACCTGACGAATCCGGAAAACCTGCTGGCCGCGCTGCGCCCCGAGACGAAAATGGTATGGGTCGAAACGCCGACCAACCCGATGCTGAAACTGGCCGATTTGCGCGCGATTGCCGACATCTGCCGCGAACGGGGCATCATCGCCGTGGCCGACAACACCTTCGCCAGCCCGCTGGTGCAGCGCCCCCTGGAACATGGTTTCGACATCGTCGTGCACTCGACCACCAAGTATTTGAACGGCCACTCGGACATCATCGGCGGCATCGCCATCGTGGGCGCGGAAGAACGCCAGGCGGAATGGCGCGAGCAGCTGGGCTTTTTGCAAAACTCGGTGGGGGCGATCGCAGGGCCATTCGACAGCTTTTTAGCCTTGCGCGGCGTGAAAACGCTGGCCATCCGCATGCAGCGCCATTGCGCAAGCGCCCTGTCGCTGGCGCAGTGGCTGGAACAGCAAAAGGAAGTCAAACAGGTGTTTTATCCGGGCCTGGCGTCGCACCCGCAGCACGCGCTGGCGCAGCGCCAGATGGATGGTTTCGGCGGCATCATTTCCATCGACCTCGACACGGACCTGGCGGGTGCGCGCCGCTTCCTGGAGCGCTGCGAAGTATTCGCCCTGGCAGAAAGCCTGGGCGGCGTGGAAAGCCTGATCGAACACCCTGCCCTGATGACGCATGCCAGCATCCCTGCCGAACAGCGGGCAACACTGGGGATCGGCGATGGCTTGATCCGCCTGTCGGTGGGGATCGAGGATATCGAGGATTTGCGCCATGACTTGCGCACGGCGCTCGACGCAATCTGATATTTCAAATCAACCCAAGACCAGAACTACTGGGGTCGTACCCTGAGGGTACGACCCCGGCTTTTGCTGTGGGGTTTCCTCACTCCCCCGGCCGATACCTGCGCTCCAGGTGCCGTTCCACCTGTTCCGGATAGAACAGCACCTCCTTGAACTCGCCCCTCGCATACATGGCCGCCTGGTCCTGGAAGTGGGGCGACTTCGGGTCGCCGCTCTGGCCGCCCGCGAGGATGCTTTTCGCCCTGACGCGCGGACCGAATTCCACGACTGCCACGAAGCTGTTGCCACGTTCGCCGTAGATGCGCTTCGTGCGGCTCTTGCTGCTCTGGCCATACGCGGCCAGCGCGCCCCAGTTGCCCGACGCGTAAGGCACGGGCAAGCTGGGCTGCGCATCGTCAAACGGCTGCACGATGTCGCCCGTCAGGCGCTGGAAGCGGTTGATCTCGCCCCACGGCGTTTGCCAGTTGCCGAAATCGCGCTGCAGTTTATCGGCCGCCGTCGCCAGCGCCGCCAGGCGCTGTTCGCCATGCACCTTGTCCGTCGCCATGAAGTCGACCACGGGCACGCCCTGCTCCCTCGCCTGCTTGCCCGCCAGTTCGGCCAGTTCCTGGCCCCAGAACACGGCCAGGGAGGTGGCGGTGGACGTCAGCGAATAGCGCCAGTCCCAGGCCCGCAGCAAGGCGATCTTGTCGGCCAGCGCCAGCCTTTGCGCGCCGCCCGCCGGCAGCGCATCGTAGGCGGCGAACAGCGGCGGCAGCAGCGCTTCGAACGCCGTCAGTTCGCTGTCGTAGGAGGCGGCGATCAGGCTGTCGAGCGTGAACCCTGTTTTATTCTGAAAAACCTTGACGGCATGCAGGCCGCGCGCGTTTTCGCCGTAGACCGACATGTAGGCGGGATAGTCCTGCTGGCGCGGGCTGTGGACCCCGGCCGCCGAATACGGCCAGTTGTTCGTGTTCTGGATCCAGCCATTCTTCGGATTGAACAGGGTGATGGTTTGCGCCACCGTGTGCAGCCCTTTCCATTCCGTGGCCGGGTCGCTGCCGTCGACGGGCTGCTTCCAGTTGAAGCGCGGGTCGCGCACGGGGATGAAATTGCCGTGAAAATAGGCGATATTGCCGTCCGCGTCCGCATACACGGTGTTGTTCGACGAATTCGTGCGCAATTCCATGGTCTTGTAAAACGCCGCATAATCGCGCGCCTTGGTGCGCGTGTACGACTGCATGAGCGCCTTCAAGGGTTCATTCATCAGCCGTACTGCCACCCATTTACCATCCTGCGCGCGCACGATGGGGCCGTGGTGGCTGTAATAGACGGTGATGGTTTTCGAACCCATGGCGCCGTTCGCCAGCTTGTACGGCACGGTAAGCGGCATGGCTTTCAAGGGGCGCAGCCCGCCGTCATAGCGGTAGAACCAGGCACCGTCCCGGTCGACGATGCTTTCCAGGTATTCGTCGATCACGTCGCCGCCGCCCGAGGTATGCATCCAGCCCAGGCGTTCATTGAAGCCCTGGTAGACGAAGAACTGGCCCCAGGTGACGGCGCCGTAGGCGTTCAGGCCTTCGCCGCTGGTGACCTGCACTTCGGGACGGAAGTAGAACGAGGTGTGCGGGTTGATCATCAGCAGCGCATGGCCATTTTTCGTGATGGCGGGCGCGATGGCGAAGCCGTTCGAGCCGCTGGGCTCCGGCTCCAGACCTGACGCCAACCCGGTTTCCACGCTGGCCAGCGCCACAGGCGCGGTTTGCTGGCCATAAAACGCTTCAAGCTGCGCCAGGTTGACGGATTCGATATCGCCGCCGATGCTGCCCTCGCTGAAACTGAGGGCCATCCACGGTTCGAAACGCGCGATCAGCCGCGGTTTGACGTGCGGATGCGTGGCCAGGTAAAAATTCAGGCCGTCGGCAAACGCATCCATCAATTTGCGCAGCCACGGCGGGCTGGCGCGGTACTGCGCCTGTAGCTCAAGCGGATCGATGAAGAGCTTCATGCGCAGGTCGCGGTACAGTTCCCGCTCGCCCTCCACCTCCGCCAGCCGCCCCATGGCATTGATATAGTTCAATTCCACGCGGGGGAAATCGTCCTCGGCTTGCGCATACATCAGGCCGAAGACGGCATCGGCATCCGTCTTGCCCGTCACGTGGGGCACGCCCCAGGTGTCGCGCGCGATGCTGACGTTGGCGGCCTGCGCCCGCCAGCGGGCCATGTCCGTGGCGGCAACGGCGGGCGCCGCCAGCGCGGGAGCACTGGCAACGATGCCGCAGGCGATGGCGGCGAACAGGGCACGGCGAACTGGCATGCACTACTCCAATATCAGGATGCGTCGATGAGGGTGGCAATCCGCTGGTTGAGTTCCACATTTTCCGCCTGCAGCTGCGCCACTTTCTGCTTCAAACTGGCGATCTCGCTGCGCAGGCGCTCCGCTTCGGACGGCGCCTGGGCTGCATTCTCGGCCCACGGTTCGTTGCCCGTTTCCGGCGTGTCCTGCGAAACGTGAGGCGCTTTCGGCTCGCGCGGCGTGCGCGTGGCGGCGCGCTGTTCGCGGATTTCCTTGGCCGCCTGGCGTAACAACTTCTTGCCGCCGGCGACGGCCGCCACCTGTTCTTCCGGCGGCAGCGACGCCACGGTGGCCGCCGCATTGATGGAGATCGTGCCCGAACGGACGGCTTCCACCAGTTCCGGCGAGGCCGCTTTCTGGATCTTCTCGATCTGGCTGATCTGGTTGCTGCTCAATCTGGCCGCCTTGGCCACTTCCTCGCGCGTGCTCATTGGCGGTTTCGGCGCGTTTTCGCCATCGGGCGCATCCTGGGCGCTGACGGGCGCCGGGCTGCGCGCGGCGACGATTTCCTTCTTGCGCAAGGCCAGCACGCCGCGCTGGAAGTCCGACACGCTGCGGCGCGCCAGGTGATTGTCGATCATCCACAGCATGACGTCGTCGAGCGAACTAAAACTGGTGTTCTGGATGGTCTTGAATTCGATGCCGTGCTGGCGGCAGATGGCGTAGCGGTTATGCCCGTCGATCAGCACGTCGTTCCACAGCACCAGCGCGTCGCGGCAGCCTTCGGCCAGCAGGCTGCGCTCGAGCGCCGCGTACTCGCTGGCGGTGAGCGGATCGATGTACGACTGCAGCACCTGATTGATAGTGATATTCATGGTTGTCCTCAATATTGCGGCGCGATGGTCCGCGCCGGCACGAATGCTACACCATCCGCCGTGCCTGGCCGGGTAAAATCACGGCGGCACAGCTCATACAAAAACACGGACCATGAAAAGAAAGTACGCCACCGCGATCATTTTTAGCGTCGCCGCCATCGGCTTCACCTGGGTCAGCCCCTACATCGCCATGTACCGCATCAGCATCGCGGCGAAATCCGTGCGCCTGGAAACGCTGGCGCAGCAGGCCGACCTGCCCGCCATCCGCGCCAGCGTGGCGCGCCAGCTGCGCGCGGGCGGCGAAACGGCCAATGAAGACGATTTCAAGGAAATGCTCGACACCATCGTCTCGCCGCCCGGCATCACGGTATTGATCTTGCACGGCAAGCAGGGAGCGGACGGCAAGCGCCACGACTTCGGCATGGCGTACCGTTCGTGGAATGAAGTGGTGCTGCGGCGCAGCGGCGCCGGCCCCGCCGCCAGCCAGTTTTTGCTGCGCCGGCATGGCATCTGGGACTGGAAACTGACGGACATTATCTTGCCGCCGGAATTACTTTAAAGAAACTTGATCTAAAACAACACTTACCTAAACCGCTATGTTGATTTTGGGAAATATTATGTAGAATGCCAACACTTCAGGCGCACCGGGTCGCCAGGCATCCGAGAGATTGCAGATGAAAAGAATGATGCTTCTCGCTGTAGCGGTACTGGTCGCGCTGGCCGGCGTCTTCTATGGCAGCCCGTATTTCACCATGAACAAGATCCGCGCGGCCACCATGGACGAGGATACGCAGGCGCTGGCTGCGCAGATCGACCTGGCCCAGCTGCGCGGCAGCCTGGGGCAGCAACTGCACACCCTGTTCTCGGCGCCGGAAGTGGCCGACGACATCAGCCCCGACGTCATCGACCCCTTGCTCGATACCATGCTGATGCCCGAAGGCATCGTCGCCTTGATGAAGCTCAATGACCGCTACGAAAAGCCCATCGCCAAGGTCAGCGACATCAGCGGCCGCAAGCGCAATACCAAGCCCGACTATAAACTGCGCTACACCTCGTGGAACAGCGTCGTGGTGCAGCGCGCCCACAGCAAAAGCCACATCGGCGAGCTGACCCTGGCGCGCGACGGCCTGTGGCGCTGGAAGCTGGTATCGGTCGCCCTGCCCAAGAACTTGCTGGCCGACGCGTAAGGCGCGGGGCAGGCCTTGCTCCCGGGGCGATCAGCGCCGGTCCGTCACCCTGCCCGTCGTATCGGCAAACCAGCGGCTATGCGACACCACTTGCAGCGCGCCGGCCGCCACCTGCCCCGCCAGCCAGGCCAGCAACTCATCGATAACGGCATACGAAGTCTGATACGTCGACTCGGGCGTCCTGACGATATCGTGGCCGTTGACAAACACAAAGCTCCCGTCGGCCGCCGCCGCCTCGATGGCCGCTTGCACTTGCGCAAAGGTGACATCGTTCGTCAGGCTCACGGCAGCCGTGTTCAGGATGAAAGCGGCCTTGTCCTTGCCGGTGAAAAATACCTGGTCAAAGCCGCTCTCCGCCGTATAGCCGGCGGCGCGGGCCGACAGGAAGCCGGCGGCGCGCATGGCATCGATGGCCGTATCGGTCCACAGCGATTCGATCCAGGCATGGTGCGATGGCCCATCGCCGCCGATGCCGGCCGTGCGCATCTGGTCGCGGCCCACCTGCAGCGCCGTCACATAGTTGGCGGAACCCTGCACCACAACATTGTCGTGCACGCTCTGGTGCAGGATGAAGTCGAACAGGCGCGACGGGTCGTTGAAGCGCAGCTTCATGCGTTCTGCCGACATGTAATCGGGCGTATCCAGCAGGGACGTGACGATGGCAAACGAGGCGGGCAAGCCATAGTACTTCAGCCGCTCCATCAGATACGTATCCCAGGAAGCGAAGCCGTCGTCAAAGGACAGGATCACGGTGGGCATTTTACGCTTCGGCAATGCCGCAAACATGCCCAGCCAGATCGTTTCCGGCTGCGTGGTGGCCGCCGACAGCTGCACCGTAAATTTGCCGCGCGACAGGGTCGCTGCCGTCGGCACGCCTTCGCAATCGAGCGGCGCGTCCAGCTTGGGCACCCACCACTCGTTGTCGATGAACATCACCGTGTCCGCGCCGGCCGAGCCGCCGTAATGCAAGGCATTCAGGGCGCCATACCAGTAATTACTCCATTCGCTATCGCCCAGGTAAATCATGCCGCCGATCTGCATGATGGCGGCATTGGTCGAGCGCAAGGCAAAGGAAAAGCGCCGCAAGTCCCAGCCGAAGGGAATGCGCGGCTGGCCTTTGCCCTCGGCGCCCGAGGTGCCCACGCGCACGACCGTACCGGCAGGCAACCCTGCCGGCAAATCCACGCGCAGGGACGGATAACCGTCCTTGAACGACATGGCGGCATCGAGCGACACCGTGCAGCCTGGCGACACGTCGCTGTCCCAGAAGGACAGGTCGTGCGTGGGCATGAATTCCAGCGGCGTCTGGGTGACCGGCGGCGGAGGCATGGAAAAGCGGGGCGATGCGTCGTGATACTGGCTGGACATGGTACGGCTTTCAAAAGGACTGCGCGCGGCGTCCGGCGGAACCAACGCGGCACGGCAGAAAAGGATCAATAAACATTGCTGACCAGGTTGCTTCGCCCGGATTGCTTGTCAACTATATCACTTTATTGCCATTATGCAAATTAACAATGGCGGCCGGCCATCACGGCAGCGCCCAAGGCTGCGCGCCACTGCTATCATCAGGCTTTGATTTCCATCGGAGGCTCCATGTCAGACCTGGTACAACACGCACTGGCCCACGCAGGCAAACCGGCCACCACGCCCTGGGTGGTGACCTTGATCAGCGGTGAAAAACTTACCGGCCCGATTTCCCCGCTCAGCGACGGCTGCTACGCCATCGGCCTGGGACAAATCAAGTATTTTTCCAGCGACAAGGTCGCCTGCCTGAATGTATCGGGCGCGGGCGCGTTTCCCATCTGATGACCTCGGCAATGGCCGACGCGCAGGATAATACGCAGGACAGCCTGGCAGCGCACCTGCAGGCGCTGGAAGCGGCGCTGCAAAGCCAGGCGGTGCGCGCCGACAGCGCCAGGCTGGCGGCCCTGCTGGCCGACGAGTTCGTCGAATTCGGCAGCTCGGGCAATCTCTGGACGCGTGCGGCAACCCTGGCGGACTTGCCAGCAGAAGATTTTTGCCCACGCAGCATCCACGATTTTCAAGCCCGCTTGCTGGCCGAGGATGTTGCGCTGGCTACCTACCGCTCGCTGCGGCACGCCTGCGGCGCCCTGCCCGCCAGCGCCAGCTTGCGCAGTTCGCTGTGGAAATGGCGCGACGGCCGCTGGCAAATGCTTTTCCACCAGGGCACGCCCGTTCCCGGCTGATCCCCCCCGCCAGACGCTTTCCGGGCCGCTCAAGCAGCGCCCGGAGCAGCCATCCATGCCGAAAAGTTGTTTTTTGGCACGCAAAATCTCATTGATTTACTGAATTTTCTGTGCCACAATGATTTTAATAAATAAAACAAATAAATTATTGAAATCGGTTTTTAAGTAAAACGATCCTCACACCACGAATCCGTGTTCTGGATAGAGAAGCACTGCGTAGGTACGGCCCGCTTGCCACCTGCCCACGCAAGCCCCCTTTCTAATCGTCAACACGTATCTTGGGAGAGACATCATGGATAAATTCACCGTTCGCACCCAGCTCACTCTGGCTTTCGGCCTGCTGGTCTTTTTCCTCATCGGCATATCGATCCTGTCCGTGCGGAACCTTTCCAACTTCAACGCCAGTTTTGACCAGTATGTCAACGGCATCACCGCCCGCGCCAATACGGCGCACCGCGTGCGTGACGCGATCGACATGCGTGCCGTGGCGGCCAGGAACCTCGTGCTCGTCACCAAGCCGGAAGACCTGGAGATCGAACGTAAACACGTCTTGCAGGCCCACGCCGATGTCGTCAAGAACATGCAGCATCTGCTGCAGCTGGCACAGCAGCCCGAGGTATCGGACGATGTGCGCGGCGTCATCAACAAGATCGACGGCATCGAAAAACGCTATGCCCCCGTGGCACTGGCCATCGTGGACCTGGCGCTGCAAAAGAAAAACGAACAAGCCATTGCCAAGATGAACGAGGAATGCCGTCCGTTGCTGGCCGCCCTCGTTGCCGCCAGCGATGAGTATTTCGCCCTGACGGATCAGCGTTCCGCCCTCATCCTGCAGCAAGATAACGAAGAATACATTCTCAACAGAAATATCCTCATCGGCGCCAGCTTGCTCTCCATCGTACTGGCGGCCCTGGCGGGCTGGCTCATCACGCGCAGCCTGCTCAAGGCGCTGGGCGCCGAACCGAAGCAGCTGTGCGACGCCGTCAGCCTGCTGGCCGCTGGCGACCTGACAGGCAAGCTTATCGTTGCGCCAAACGATACGGCCAGCGTGCTGTCGGCCCTGCAGCGCATGCAAGTGTCGCTGACCTCGGTAGTCTCGTCCGTGCGCCAGGATTCCGACACGGTTGCCCTTGCCGCCGCGGAAATTTCTACCGGCAACAGCGACCTGTCGCTGCGCACGGAACAACAAGCCAGTTCACTGGAAGAAACCGCTTCCTCGATGGAAGAACTCACCAGCACCGTGCGCAAGAATGCGGAAAATGCCCGCGAAGCCAATCTGCTGGCCACGACCGCATCGGACGTCGCCAGCAAGGGCGGCGCCGTGGTGGGGCAAGTGATGGGCACCATGGACCTGATCAGCGAATCGTCGCGCAAGATTGTCGACATCATCAGCGTCATCGACGGCATCGCCTTCCAGACCAACATCCTGGCCCTGAATGCCGCCGTGGAAGCGGCGCGTGCCGGCGAACAGGGCCGCGGCTTCGCCGTCGTGGCGACCGAAGTGCGCGGCCTGGCGCAGCGCAGCGCCAGCGCGGCCAAGGAAATCAAGACCCTGATCGACGACTCCGTCAGCCGCGTCGACGCGGGCGCCAGGCTGGCGGCACAGGCGGGCACGACTATGTCGGAAGTGGTCGCCAGTGTCGCCCGCGTCAGCAACATCATCGCTGACATCACGATGGCCAGCCAGGAACAGTCCACCGGGATCGAGCAGATCAATCAGGCGGTGGCGCAGATGGACAGCGTCACGCAGCAAAACGCCTCGCTGGTGGAAGAAGCGGCGGCGGCGGCCGAATCGCTGCGCGACCAGGCCAGCCACCTGGTGCAAACCGTGAGCATCTTCAAGACGCACGACGGCCAGGTCGCGGCACCCGCCCCAGCGCCAGTGCGCGCCAGCCACAAGCCGCTGCGCCTGGTACCGGCACCCGCCAGCAGCCCCGTGAAGCGCCAGGCCGCGCCCGCGAAACAGCGCGCGGTGCAGGCAGAAGCCGTGACGGCCGGCGACTGGGAAGAGTTTTAATTGAGCAGATCGGGCATGCGGCCACGCATGCCCCGCGTCACACGCACAGGGGGAGAGCCACAGCGGGTCTCCCCCTGTCGCGTTGCAACAACAAGCCTTCACAGCAAAAATCCGCAGCAACTGTTGTATTTCCTGCGTTCCGAGCCCGGCACTACGACAGAATGCACGCGGCTTTTTTGCGCGGCCGCAGGAAACCCCATCACCATGTCCCGCCCCATTTGCGCCCGCGCAGGCCTGCCGGCACTCCACTATGCACCCGCCCGATATTGACGACAAATACGATTTTATTCACGTATTGAGTCGAAACGCATATAAATAGTCTGGCCTGGAAAATGGCATGAATACCAAAACTTTCCGTGCTAGCATGATTTTTCGTCTAGCGGACTTGCGCCTGCCTGGACCTTTCGAACAACCTTGACCGACAGGAGCCGTTTCATGATGACACCGCATGCCAGCACACACGCCAGCACCATACGCCACACCCTGATAGCCGTGGCAATCGCTGCCGCCTTTCCCCTGCAGGCATTGGCGCAGGACAGCGTGCCGGCGCCGGCCGCACCAGCGGCGCAGGCCGGCCCTGGCCAGCTGGAAACGGTGATCGTGACTGCCCAGCGGCGCGCGGAAAACATCAAGGACGTGCCCATGTCCATCGCCACCCTGAAGGGCGACAAGCTCGACACCCTGACGGCCGGCGGCGCCGACATCCGCTTCCTCAACAGCCGCTCGCCCAGCGTGTCCGTCGAATCGGATTACGGCCGCACCTTCCCCCGCTTCTACATTCGCGGCCTGGGCAATACCGACTTCGACCTGAACGCCTCGCAGCCGGTGGGCCTGGTGATGGATGACGTGGTGCAGGAAAACGCCATGTTGAAAGGTTTTCCCGTGTTTGACGTCGATCAGGTCGAAGTGCTGCGCGGCCCGCAAGGCACCCTGTTCGGCCGCAACTCGCCGGCCGGCGTGATCAAGTTCGATTCCGCCAAGCCCGTCTTCAAGACGGAAGGCTACCTGAGCGGCGGTTTCGGCAAGGATGGCATGAAGAACCTGGAAGGCGCCTACAACGTGCCCGTCAGCGACACGGTCGCCCTGCGCTTTTCCGGCCAGACGCAGCGCCGCGACGACCGCGTGCACAACCCGCGCCCCACCGGCACCCGCGACTTCGAAGGCTATGAAGACAGCGCCGCCCGCCTGCAGGTGCTGGTCAAGCCCACGCGCGACTTCACGGCCCTGTTCAACGTGCATGCGCGCAACCTCGACGGCACGGCCACGCTGTTCCGCGCCAATATCCTGAAGCAGGGCACGAACGACCTGGTCGACGGCTTTGATTATGACAACTACCCCACCGACGGCATCAACCGCCAGCACCTGAAAACCAAGGGCGGCAGCATGCGCCTGAAATGGGACTTGCCCGGCGTCACCCTGCATTCGATCACCGGCTACGAAAAACTCGATTTCTACAGCCGCGCCGACGTCGACGGCGGCTATGGCGCCGTGTACGCGCCGCCGATGGGCCCCGGCTTCATTCCTTTCGTCGTGGAAACGGCCGACGCGATCCCCAACCACAAGCAGATTTCGCAGGAATTCCGCGCCGAATCGTCTGCCCGCGGCCCGCTGCAATGGATAGGCGGCCTGTTCTACTTCAAGGAAGATATCCAGATCGACAGCTTCGGCTTCAACAGCCTGGCGCCCGGCAACCCGCAAAGCCCGAACTACGCCACGCAAAACCAGAGCTCGAAGTCGTACGCGGCGTTCGGCTCGCTCAACTACACGGTCTCGGACGCCCTGAAACTGCGCGCCGGCCTGCGCTACACGAGCGACAAAAAGGATTTCTCGGCCAAGCGCGTGGAAGCGACCACGGCCGGTCCCTTCGACTTGCACGACACCTCGCACAACGTCAGCTGGGACTTGAGCGGCACCTATGTGCTCACGCCGGCAACGAATGCCTACGCGCGCATCGCCACCGGCTACCGCGCGCCGTCGATGCAGGGCCGCTTGAACGGCCTGGCCGACCGCCCCTCGTTTGCCGGCGCCGAGAAAGCGCTGTCCGTCGAGGCGGGCATCAAGCAAGACCTGTTCGACAAGCGCGCGCGCCTGAGCCTGGCAGTGTTCCAGTACCGCGTGAAGGACAAGCAGCTGACGGCCGGCAGCGGCGCCGTCAACATGAACCAGCTGATCAACGCCGACAAGGCCACGGGCCGCGGTGTGGAGCTGGACTTCCAGGCGAACCTCAGCGACTCGCTCAGCATGACCCTGGGCGGCAGCTACAACCACACGGAAATCCAGGACAAGAAGCTGTTCGTGCAAAGCTGCGGCAACGCGCAAAACAACCCGGCCAGCGGCTGCACCGTCACCGACCCGCTGGGCCCGTTCAAGGGCACGGCCTACATCGACGGCAACCCGCTGCCGCGCGCGCCGGAATGGCAAACCAACTTCACCCTGAAATACAGCATTCCCCTCGCCAACGGCGAGTTCTACGCCTACACGGACTGGGCCTACCGCACCAGCTACAACTTCTTCCTGTATGAAGCGAAGGAATACAAGGCCAAGGAACTGCTGGAAGGCGGCTTGCGCGTCGGCTACAAATGGGACAAATACGAACTCTCCGCGTATGGCCGCAACATCACCAACCAGATCCAGTCGCTGGGCGCGATCGATTTCGACAACCTGACGGGCATCATCAACGAACCGCGCACGTATGGGGTGCAGTTCAAGGCGGTGTTTTGATAGGTAAACGCTGGCGAATACCAAGCAACGAAGATGCCGCTCGATGCAAGCCGACCGGCATCCCTCCTGTTCACGGGCAGGGGTCATGCATGGCCAGGCAGGCCAGAAATGAAGTCGCAAAGGGCGTCATCAACGAGACCTTTGTTTGTTGCAGCGACCGTTCGCGACATAGCAGCGCTTCGCGCCCAGCCGCGCTCAAGCCCAATAGCCGATAAAAATCCTGGCTATTGGCTACCGGAAAAATCAGGCTGGCAAACAGGCCCAGATTCTCCCGTCCCACCGAAGCGCCAAGCGCGCGCGCCGAGCAATCGGCTATCGCCTCCGAACCGATCTTCAACATGCCATGGGAAAGCTCATGCGCCAATAAAAAGAACATTTCATCGGCCAGGCATTGCGCCATCCTGTCTGCGGATTTTTCCGCCGCCACCACCGTCGCTGCGACATCATCTGTCGTTGACGCCCTTTTGAGCAATTCCGGCCTCAAGTTTTTTTTCAGGTTTTCATTCAAGCTCAAGCGATAGTGCCGGCTGACTGCACAAAAAACCAATGCGGCACGTGGCACGGTCGGAGAAATGTACAGCGTACGTGCATTGGCCTGCGCCTCGGCATTGAACCAGCCTCTGGGGTCGCGCTGCATCGATGCCGCGACAGAGGCAGTCGTGACATTACGGTCGAACAGAACGGTGAGCGGACTCGCGTCTGGTCGCGTCTGCAAAATCAATCGTTGCACTGCCTGCACATTGCTCTGTACCTGCCGTTGCAAGTAAGCAGCTAGAGGGATCTTGTCGTCATCAACATTGCCGAAGCGAAAAGCCTGGCCCAGCATGACAAAATGCATTTCACCCTCGGTGACCTGGAAAGGCAAATTCATTGCCGCGTCAGCCGCCTTGTCGGACTCCGATTTCTGGGCCTTGGAGTTGCTATCGGAAGGCAGCGAAGCACTGGTCGTATTGACGGCAAGGCCAGTCGGCTCACAGCCGGTGATCTGTACACGGACAACCGCATCCAGATACGCGGCAGCCTCGCGCTGGCGCTCGCCAAATGCACGCGCCACGCTCTGCTCTTGGCTATCGCTCCACCGGCTGCAGCCGTAGCTTGGGGCGATTTCATTGCCTGAAGCGACCTCTTCGAGCAAGGCAAAGAACGCCGCGCCCAACGCGCTGTGGTCTACCGCGGGCATTTGTGCCAGCAACTGAGACGGCAGTATCGGTTTGCCATGCTGGGCCAGTGCGTTCACGCGCAGCAAAACGGTGCGTTTGCGCAAAGTAACACTGAGCGCAGCTTCGATCTCGTCCAGCCTGCTCACCACGGCATCAATGCGCGTCAGCATGCTGTGCGTGTCGGACGGCCCGGGCGCCACCGAGCGGCATGAGCATAGCGCGCAAGCCAGCGACAGCGACAGGCAGCGCGCGTAGATGTTCATCAACGGCCCACACTAGTGATCAGAATCGGCTGGTCGACGTCGACGAGTTCCAGGCGCTGGATACCCCCGGCACCGGATGAAGCGATGCGTAACTCCTTTGATTTGACGCAGACATTCAAGGGCTCGGGAAACTTGGCGCTCAACATATAGGCGGTATTGGACTGGTTGTCGCCGAAGCTCAGTTTGCCTTTGACCATATCGCGCACCGATGCCTCGGCACCAATCTTGCTGAGATCGTCACGCCTGATTTCGTAAGCGGCATTGTCGGCGCGCAGCGCCTCGCGTACCAGGTAATATCGAACGCCGGGTTCAATACGATAGTGCTTGGTATTGGAAAACCAGTTGATAGCCTCGGCTTCAGGCTGTCCTTCGACGATCATCAGCGTGGGCGCCTCGTATTTGCTGCTCACCCACAGCTTGTTGGCGGCGTTGGCGCTCACTTGCGCATCCCATCCGGTGGACTTGGTCAGGGTTGCCAACGTCGACATTAACAGGCCAACATTGAAGCTCGTGCTGGCCGTATATTGTGGAAATCCCGCCGGATGCGGACCGCTGGGTTTGATGGTGTCCACCATGCCGATCTGGAACGACGTGCCGGCCTGATCGACAGAAAAGATACTGCCGGCGGCCATCCAGGTGCTGGGCACTGGCAGGCACTGGAAGCCGGTTTTTGGCGGCGTGATGACGACTGGCTCGACTGTCTTCTGTTCCGTGTTACAACCAGCCGACAATATTGAGAACAGCAGCAGTGTAGCGGTGCCATATTGCTGATGGGTTGGACGCATGATGAAAACCTCCCGTTGGTGGATGGACCATGGTGCTCCGGCGGAAGCGCTGCCGGCTTGATCCATGGTCAGCTATCTATGAACGCCGAGTGTGATAAATATCAATCAAACGCTGGCATGATGCGCGAAGATGGAGGCTCCTACCTGCAGGAGGCTGTATGTGGACATGGCGCTTGATGACATCCGCTTGCCTGGCTTGCATGGCGGCCCTGCCGGTGCAAGCTTCCCCAGACGTGCCGGCATCGTGGGCGTTGCATAACAAGGGGGGCCTGATCCCGGTGGATCTGGATCAGATGCAGAGCTACCGCATTCAAGCTGTCGCCGGGCAGGATATCGGCCTGCCAGGGCCGACGCCGGCGACGGCGACGGCGCGCAAGATCGTCACTATAGCAATCTTCGATACAGGCCTGGATGCCACTCATCCCGCCTTTGCCAAACTGCTTGCCCGAAGTGACACAAGCACACCGCACCTGTCCGCGTCCGGTGATAATGCTGGCTACAGCGATACCGATGGCAGCGGCACGCATCTGGCCGGCATTGTCGCATCGATCTCGCAAGACATTGTCATCATCCCCATGCAGGTATTGCCGCGTGCAAGCAACGCACCAGTCAAACCCCATCTTATTGATGCCGTGTCGGAGCGGATGGGCGTGGATGCCGTGAGCATTCAAGAATTGTCTCAGCGCATGGCTGCTGCCATTCGCAGCCTTGCGGACAGGTCGGTCCAACTAATGCTGCTACCCTTCGGCTGGCCACGCACCGCCGTCACCGACCCGGTCGCGGCGGCAATCGCCGAGGCGCAGGCCCGTGGCGTCCTGGTCGTCGCGGCGGCGGGAAATGATGCATCGACCACGCTGCCCGTCCCCTGTCAGTTAAGCGGCGTCATTTGTGTCGCCGCCAGCCGGCCCGATGGCGCCATCGCCAGTTTTTCGAATATCGGCCCTGGCGTAGATATCGCAGCGCCAGGTGTCGAGATACCGGGGCCGATACCAGTTGGCCACAGATCAATCCGGCAACCGGGATACGCCTACGACAACAGGTCGGGCACCTCCCAGGCCGCAGCCATGGTCGCCGGCGCCGTAGCCCTTTTGCTGTCGCGAGGCATTCCAGCGGCAGACGTTTATCCGCGCTTGGTACTGGGCGCCAGGCCCGTGCTGCCTGAAACCCGAATCATCGAAGGGCCCTTCAACACTAGCGGCCATGCCGTCGACAGCCTGGATCCGCGTGGCATACCGCTGCGATCCGGCCAGCTGGATATCGCTGCCGCCTTGGCGTTGCCCGCGCGGGCCTTGATACTACCGGCGCACAAGGAGGTCAAGCCTATATCTTGGGACGGCGTCGCAAAGACCGTCGCACTGGAGCTGGCACTGAAAAACGTCTGGGAATCGAGTCCTGCTGCGCGCTTCGCGATCACTATCCGGCCCGCCGGCGCCGATATGGTGCTACCATCGGCCACCATCGACCGCGCATCCTTTAACGGTAACTGGCCGACACAACAGGAAAAACGCTTCGCTATCCATTTGCAGCTACCCGACCCGGCGCGTACCGACCGTCCCATTCCGTCCAACCTCGCCTACACGGTAACAGTCAGCATCAATGGCGTCGCACAGCCCCCATTCGACATCGGCGCCACGCTAACCCGGTCTGTCGGTAAGACGATGGGCGGGCCGCACATCACAAGCTACCCGATCAGCGGTAGCCTGGAAGCAGGCATGCAGCTGCGCAGGGTCGAGCAATCCGACCTTGACCGCAGGCCACACGGCTACCTGGCCATGGGGCCCGATCCGGTCAATCCACGCGCAATCCGGCTTGCCTTGGCCACATCGAACAATGGAAAATTAGCGTTTTCCGCACCGACTAGTATTGGAATCAATGGTTTGCTGGAACACTGCCACGTACAACAATACAACAAGCTCGATATCAACTTCGACGGCAAAAGCGAATACATCCTCCTGCTCGCCGAAGACCGGCCTGCCAGCCCGGCCGAATCACCACCCGATCCGCAAGCCGCCCATTTGTTGATACTTGACGAGCAGATGCGCCTGCTAGTCTATCAAAAGATTCAGGATGAGCGTTTTAGCACACCTACGCAAGTTCGCTGGATGAGACTGGGAAATGTCATGCGACCCGCGTGGACTAGCGAGGGCGAACAGTTGGTCCGGGTGTACTCCCCCATCGACCTGCAGGGCCAGGCCCATCCTGGCGAGACGGCCAGAGGCCCCATCAGCCGCAATTTGTATTATCTCGACAATGACTTTCGCGTCGCGCATCTGCAGCTGGATGCGACACTGCACTTGTTTCCGTTTTATTTTGAGGAAACTTATACAGGACAAATACCGCTGTTATTTGCGGAACGGAAAACGCCATGCACATCCGTTTTTTGTTCTGACGTGATGCAACTGGCTATGCTCGAGGATGGGCAACTCCAGCGCGACAAGCGCATGAACAATAGCAAATTTGGTTTTTTCTCGGACACTTTGAACGGCCCTTTGCTCAATCCCGCGCTAGGTGGCCACTTTGCCGGCTTGCATTGGTATGCCAGGGATGCGCACCACCTGCTGAAACTCAGCTTTTTCAACCAGCGTACGCGCCATTTCGACCAGCATATGATCGCTCCCACGCGCGCAGCACTCGATATCGCCATCGCCGTCACCGGTGCATTTCAATCAGAGCGGCAGTCCGCTGCCTTTGTCAATACGGTACACGAGCTGCAATACCATGATTTCAAAACCGGCCAAATCGCGACAAGCAGGCTCAACGCGTACTCATTCCTGGGAGAGCACCGCTATCTGCCACGACAATTTCCTATCGTCATACGCGATGTATCAAAATATGCAGAAGGCCGCCCCGCCTTGCTGATCGCGTCAGGACAAGGCGAATATAGCATCGCCCTGCCCTCCATGACGCAAGCCGGAAAAGGCAATCACATCATCAGCCCGGCTCGCTGGCACTTGCGCAGCAGTGCCGACTGCAAGGCATTGGAAGAGCCTGTCTTCCTGCCGACACCGTCCGTCTATGCACTGGATTTTTTCTGTGGCGACAGGATATTGAGGATCACCTTCGCCGACTGAGCCGACCCACTTGTCGTCATGCCTTGCAGCGCCTGCCGGCAGAAGGTGGTGTAACGCCTATCTCTTGTGCTAGAATCTCGCCGCGCTGCCCGGATGGTGAAACTGGTAGACACTGGAGACTTAAAATCTCCCGCCTGTAAGGGCGTGCCGGTTCGATTCCGGCTCCGGGCACCAGCGCACAGAATTCAGAAACATAAAAAAAAAGCCATTAAACCCAATACAATCAACGGTTTAGTGGTTTTTTTACGTCCCGACATTTCCCCTTATTCAGAGTAAATCCGACAAGAACCTGTAGCGATTACGCCAGATTTACGCCGTGATTACGCCCCAACGAGAGGGATGCATGGCTTCGTTCAGGAAACGGGTTGGCGGTTGGCGGGCAGAGATCGCCATCCACGGCACTCGGGAATCTAAAACATGCAGCACCATGGCCGAGGCGGTGCAACGCACCGGGCTTCACCGACGAGCCTATGACGACGAAGAGCCAGGCCGTGGCTGTCGCCGCCTACCTCTTCGCCATCGAAACGGCGATGCGAGCCGGAGAAATTTGCGGCCTGATGCCAGCCTGGGTTGACGGCGCCGTCGCCCGCTTGCCTGCCTACCTCGGATCAACAAAAACGGCGTGCGGCGTGACGTGCCGCTATCGACGCGCGCGCTGAAACTACTGGCGCTGCTGCCGGACTCCGGCGATGCGCCATTGTTCGGTATTGCCGCCTCGCTCGATGCCCTGTTCCGCAAAGCGCACGAACAATCCTGCATCGAAGGGCAAACCCTGCACGACAGCCGGCATGCAGCCATCACACGATTGGAAATAGAATTAAACGTGCTGGACCTGGCGCGCATGGTCGGCCACAGAGATTTGCGCATGCCCCATATCTATGCCACGAGAGCACCGAGGATATGGCGATCACGCTTGGATAGATAAGGCAGTGATCAGGCAATAAAAAACCGCCCGAATGAACTGAAACCCGAACGTTGGATACCGGCGCCTCTGCGCAGTCACATGGCAGGGAGCCATAAGATGGCTTCTCTGCTGAAGAACTGCTTTTAATCAACATCATTGATTACAGGACGAATAAGCTTCAATGCATGACGCAGCAATGATGTGCATGCAGAGTGGGGCCTCTGTTTCAGTGCATTGCGCATCGCTACAAATGTTTTTCAAGATGACCTTATGCCAGGCTTTTTTCTAGTGCTCCACCCATTCATCTTTCTGGATAAGATTTAGAGATTTCATTCGGTTTCCTCAAGAAGCATAGATTAATTCATCGGCCGCCATTCCCTGCGGCGCGTTCATCTGAGACAATATAGTTACTCTCCCAGGCCGCCATCGATCATGCAAAAGAACTTTTCCGACCTTGAATCCCCCGTCAAGAAAAAGCAGATCCGACGCGACAGTGTCCTGTCCATGATCGACAGCGAGTCCCCCTTGGGGCATGTTGCTCGGCACCGCTTGACAGGAAATGGCTGGAGCGGTTCGCCGTTCGCCCCTTTGAGACTTCAACCTCACCAAGAAAAGAATTGACCAGCACTTCCCTGGTTCCGGGTATTGCAGTGCAATGTCCACGAACAAACCTGCGACAGTGGCCAAGACTGGGTGATCACGCAGCACACCCAGGCAGGTCGTTGCGTATGCAATCAACCTTTTGGCCTAACCAAATGAAAACAGCTTCCCCAACCTTGCGTCTGTCGCGTGACCGTCTCCGGCTCGTCCTGTCCTTGTCATGGCTATGCGCATTGACAGCCTGTGGCGGTGGAACCTCAGCCTCGGCTCCGACTCTGAGCCCCAGCCCTCCTCCGCCCCCATCGACGTGCGAGAAGTCGCAATGCGCCCCCACGCCCTGACATGGTAACCGCCAGGCACCCTTCGCCACCGGATCACCTATCCACCCAACATCGTTACCTGCGGCTACTCCACCATGTCTACAAACAATTCCAAACGCCAGTTCCTGCGCAATTCGTTCGGCACGATGGCGTCCCTTGCAGCCTTGTCCGCATTTCCGCCGGCGATCCGGCGCGCCCTGGCCATAGAAGCCAATAACGTCACGGGGACGATCAATGATGTTCAGCATGTCGTCATGATCATGATGGAAAACCGCTCATTCGATAGCCACTTCGGCACCTTCAAGGGCGTCCGGGGATACGGTGACCGATTCGTCGCGCCGTCGCCGAACGGGAGCAACATCATGTACCAGACCCATACCCAGCCAAAATCTGCCGGCACGTATATTCCCTTCCATCTTGATGAAACCAAGGGCAACGCGCAACGCGCCGGCAGCGCACCGCACTCATGGGGCGACTCGCAGGCGGCGTGGGATCATGGCCGGATGAATCGTTGGCCAGACTCCAAGGGTTCCCTTTCCATGGGATATTTCGATACGGCGGAGGTGCCGTTTCAACGCGCGCTGGCCGATGCCTTCACCGTCTGCGACCACTATCACTGTGGCATCCACGCGGGGACAATTGCAAACCGGCTGTTCTATTTTACCGGCACAAACGGTCCCAACGGCCGGAACCCCATCGATGGCAAGAAAGTGGAGATAGCGGCACTCGACAACCAGTACAACATCGGCAACAACATCGGGCCTTCGAGCGAAGGATGGACCTGGACGACGTATGCGGACCGCCTGGAAAAGGCCGGAGTGCGCTGGAAGGTGTACCAGAGCCTGGTCGACAACTTTGGCTGCAACGAAATGACCAGTTTTCGCCACTGGCGCGCTGAAATTGAAAGACTTCCCGCCAATCGCCGTCCGCTCCATGCTCCCTCCTCCGACATCAGACAGGATGTCACCCGCGCCGGCCCATTCTATGACGCCAGCATCGACGACGCCCTCAGCCCGTTGGCCAAGGGATTCCACAACACCATGCCTCACGGCTTCCTGGAAACCTTCCGCGAAGACATCTCCAACGGCAAGTTGCCAGCCGTTTCCTGGATCATTGCGCCTTCGGCCTACTGTGAGCATCCTGGATACTCCAGCCCTGCCCAAGGCGGCTGGTATATCCAGCAGGTTCTCGATGCGCTCACGGCGAATCCTGAGGTGTGGAGCAAGACCGTGCTGCTGATCAACTATGACGAGAACGACGGTTTCTTCGATCACCTTCCACCGCCGTGCGCGCCCTCGGTCAATCCTGACGGCAGCGTCGCAGGTGCCACTACGCTCGACAAGGCCGACATCGCGGTCGAGTATCACAACCACAAACCGGCGACCAATCTTCAACCAGGCATCGATGGTCGGCCGTACGGCCCAGGAATGCGTGTGCCGATGTGGATCGTCTCACCGTGGAGTCGTGGCGGCTGGGTCAACTCGCAGGTCTTCGACCATACCTCAGTGCTGCAATTTCTTGAGAAGCGGTTTGGCGTCCTCGAGCCGCAGATCAGCGCTTACCGGCGCGCCGTCTGTGGCGACCTGACCACTTGCTTTAATTTTGTGAACCCGAATACGGGGGCGTTGCCAACGCTTACCGGGCACGGCAGCAAAGCGGATGTGGATGCGCTGGCACTAAGCCAGGGCAAGGCGCGCACGCTGGCGAGACCGTTGGCATCTACTACAGCCAAGTTACCGGTGCAGACGGCGGGTACCCGTCCATCGCGCGCCCTGCCGTATGTATTACATGTAACGGCTCGGGCCGACGCAGGCGCAGGCGCAAAAAAAGTGACGTTGGTGTTTGCCAACGACAGCAGCAACCAGGCCGGCGCGGTGTTTCACGTGTATGACGAATTGCATCTGGACCGGATCCCGCGGCGCTATGTCGTAGAGGCCGGCAAGACGCTGGAAGGCAGCTGGGAAGTTGCGTCCGATAACGGTGCGTACCGCTTGTGGGTGCTCGGCCCCAACGGCTTTCATCGCCACTTTGCCGGTGACCTCAAGGAACAGGGCGATCCCCGAGGTCCGGAAATTCAAGCCTGCTACATGAGGTGCAGCCCTACTGAACTCGTACTCAAACTGCACAACAAAAGCAGCGCGCGTTGCATATTCACAGTATCGGCAGAAGCATATCGCAGCGATGGCCCGTGGACCATCGAGGTAGCCGCCGGTGAGGTAGGATCGTATCACTGGCCGCTGGCCGACAGCGGCAACTGGTATGACTTCTCCGTTACCTGCAGTACTCAGAAGACTTTCCGGCGCCGCGTCGCGGGACGAATCGAAAATGGCAAGGATTCCGTGAGCGACCCATCCCTGGGACGCTCATAACTCAAAAATTGGTCCTGAATTGACAAAGCTGCGGCGCATGATCCACCCGATGTGGAGATGCGCCGTTGTTCCGTACGGCCCCCGGACTCGCCTGCCTCCACTGACTTTTTTACAACACCCCGCCCCCACCCTCCCTTCCCCCAAGCCCCCTCCTGATATAATACTTACAACCAAGCAATACCCCGAAATGTGCGCCTCAAGGCTCCCGCAACCGTCTGTGTACCGCTAGCCCAGCCCATGCGCTCCCTTTTCGACCACGAGATCATCAAACAGCTGCACAGCGGTGCCCGCTCACGGGTTTACCGCGCCAGGGCAGCAGATGGCACGGCGCTGGTCGTCAAGAAACCCAATCAGCAGTTCCCCTCTTTTCAGCAAGTGGCGCAATTCAAGCGCGAATATGCGATCGCGCGCCGCTGCCGCCATCCTGGCGTGGCGCATCCACTGGCGCTGCAGCTGCACGGCGGGCACTGGACGATGATCGTGGAAGATAGCGGCGGCCAGGCGCTCGACCAGGTGTTGCACACGCAGCTGGCGGCGCGCAGGACGCCGTCGCAGCCCGCGTTGGCGCTGGACGACTTTTTCGACATCGCGCTGCAACTGTGCGCGGCGCTGGAGGCCGTCCATCGTCAGGGCGTGATCCACAAGGATATCAATCCCTCCAACCTGGTGTGGAATGGCGAGCGGCGCCTGCTGCAGCTGATCGATTTCGGCATCGCCTGTGAACTGCCGTACGAAAGCCATGGCATCGTCAATCTCCAGACGCTGGAAGGCACGCTGCGCTACATGGCGCCGGAACAGACGGGGCGCATGAACCGGCGGGTCGATTGGCGCGCCGATTTCTATGCACTGGGCGCCACCTTCTACGAATTGCTGGCCGGCCAGGCGCCGTTCGAGACAGGCGACGAGATGGAACTCGTGCATTGCCACATTGCGCGCAGTCCGGACTGGTCGCACCCGGCGCTGGCAAGCTTGCCGGGCCAGCTGCAGCCGATCATCCAGCGGCTGCTGGAAAAAAATGCCGATCAGCGCTACCAGAGCTTGCAGGGACTGCGCAGCGACCTCGAAGCATGCCGCGCGAAAAAGCCGGCCCAGGCGCTCAAGCTGTCCGACCACAACGGCCGCTTCCTCGTGCCGCAAACGCTGCATGGGCGCGAGGATGCCATCGCCATGCTGCTGGCGGCGTTTGAACGCAGCACCGCGGGCAGGTGCGAGATGCTGCTGGTGGCCGGCCATTCCGGCATCGGCAAGTCGGCAGTCGTCAACGAAGTGCAAAAGCCCATCATCGCCCGGCGCGGCTGTTTCCTGTCCGGCAAATTTGACCAGCTCCAGCGCGACATGCCGTATGCCCCGCTGATCCAGGCCTTCCAGGGGCTGGTGCACCAGCTGCTGGGCCAGCCCGAGGAAACGCTGCGCCAGTGGTCCGCCAAACTGCACGCGGCCCTGGGCAGCGGCATGGGCGTGATCGTCGAACTGATTCCCCAGCTGGCCTTGATCGCCAGCCCCAGCGACACGACGCCCGCGTCGGCGCCGGCACAGGCCCAGCTGCGCCTGGACCGCCTCTTCCCCCGCTTCGTCGAAGTATTCGCCTCTGCCGGGCATCCGCTGGTGCTGTTCCTCGACGACCTGCAATGGGCCGATGCGGCCACGCTGCGGATGATCGAACTGCTGATGGTCTCGTGCGACAAGAGCTGCCTGCTGTTCATCGGCGCGTACCGCGACAACGAAGTGGGCCCCGCGCATCCGCTCATCGCGCTGCGCGACAAGCTGCGCGCGCGCGAGGTACGCCTGTCGACACTGTCTCTGGGCGCGCTGAGCGAGCCGCAGGTGGCGCAAATGGTCTCGGCCACCGTGCGCGTGGCGGCCCCCGACTGCGCGCCGCTGACCAGCATTTGCTACCGCAAGACGGCCGGCAATCCCTTTTTCCTCAACCAGTTCCTCGTTGCGCTCAATGAAACGGGCCATCTGCGCTACCGGTCCGAGGGCGATTGCTGGGACTGGGACTTGCCCGCGATACAACAGGCCAAATATACCGATAACGTGGTCGAGGTGCTGCTGGAGAAAATCCGCCGCCTGCCCGGCGTCACGCAGCACCTGCTGCAACTGGCCGCTTCCTGCGGCAACCGCTTCACGCTCGACACGCTCGCGCTGGCAATGGAGCGCACGCCCCGGCAAACGCAGCAAGACCTGTGGCCGGCGCTCAGGGCAGGATTGATCCAGCCGCTCGACGAACGCTACAAGTACGTCAATGGCGACACCGATGCGGCCAACAGCGGCGTCGCTTACCGCTTCCTGCACGACCGGGTGCAGCAGGCCGCCTATCTGGTCGCCGATGACGGCGCGCGCGCGGCCAATCATCTGCTCATCGGCCGCCTGCTGCTGCGGCATGCGACGCCGGAGCGTCAGGACGAGTCGCTGTTCGAGATCGTCGAGCAGTTCAACGCCGGCCGCGCGCTGATCAACGATGCGGGCGAGCGCCTGCGGCTGGCAACGCTCAATCTGCAGGCCGGCGTCAAGGCACGACGTTCCGCCGCGTTCCAGTCCACCCTGGAGCACATGCGGATCGGTCTCGGCCTGCTGCCGCCACAGGCGTGGGAAGTCCACGCCGGGCTCTGGCTCGACCTGCAGCTCGGTGCTGCCGAAGCGGCCTACCTGTGCGGCCAGTTCGATGCCGCGGAGGCGATCTACCCGCTGGTGCGCGCCCGCGCCCTGAGCCCGCTGCCGCAGCTGCGCTGCATCGCCATCCAGGCGCACCAGTATCAATTGCAGGGCCGCCTGCTTGACGCCATCGCCGTGCAGCGTGACGGCCTGGCGCAGCTGAACATCGACATTCCGCACGAGGTGGCGCACATGAAGGCGCGCTTCGCGGACATTCTCGCCGACATCGGGCGGCTGCCTGGCGCGCATGCGCCCGAGACCTTGCTGGCGGCCGACGATATGTGCGAGCCGGACGCGGTGGCCGCGATGCAGATGATGCAGGGACTGTGGATGGCCAGCTACTACGCCGGCCAGCAGGATCTCAGCGCGCTGATGGTGGTGTCGATGACGCGGCTGTCCATGCAGCGGGGGAACAGCGATTTCAGCGCCGTCGCCTATGTCGGCTACGCGCTGATGCTGGTTCTGTACGGCGGCGACGTCGCGCGCGGCTACGCCTTCGGCGCGATGGCGATGGCGCTGGCCAGGCGCCGCGACAACCTGCAGACGCGCACGCTCACGGGCCTGATGTTCGGCGCGCTCAGCAACCACTGGACGCAGCCGCTGCGCAGCTCCGACGCCCTGTACGAAGAAGCGTTTGGCTGGGCGCTGGAAATCGCCGATTTCGTCCAGGTCGGCGTGGTGGCTGCCGTGCGCGCCACCGACCGTATCATCCTCGGCGACTACCTGCCGCACCTGATGCACGACATCGAGCACGACCTGGCGCTGATGCGCGCCAACGGCCAGCAGGCGATGGCCGATTGCTGCGTCGCCGCCGCGGTCCAGCCGATCAAGTGCCTGATGGGCCTCCTGCCCCGTCACGACAGCTACGACGATGCTGCCTTCAGCGAGACGCGCTTCCTCGATCGGTATGGCGGCTCGCAGCTGTACCGCGCCTACTTCTTGCAAGGGAAGATACGCAACGCCTATCTGTTCGACGGCTCCGACGCCGAGCTGCTGGCCGGCCAGCTCGGCATCGTCACCCAGATCATGCGCGGCCAGGCCAAGGTTGCCGAGTCCAGCTTCTACGCCGCACTGATCCTGATCCGCGCCTTGCGGCGCGCTCCCGCGCGTCCCGATACGGGCGATGTGCTGGCCGTGATCGGCACGCTGCAGGGCAATCTGGCCGAGTGGGCCAGGCAGGGCTCGGACAATAGCGCGGCCAAACATCTGCTGGTGATGGCCGAGATGGCACGCTACCGGCAAGACCTGCAGTTGGCCACGCGCTGCTACCAGCAGGCGATCGACGCGGCCGGCCTGGCAGGCTACGTCAACGTGCAAGCGCTGGGCAATGAGCTGTGCGGCGAATGCTGGCATGACCAGGGACAGCCGCGCGTGGCGGCCGTCTTCATCCGCGACGCCATCGCGCGCTACGGCCAGTGGGGCGCGGAGGGCAAGGTGGCGCAGCTGCGGGCGCGCCACGCTGCGCTGCTGTCCAGAATGGACGGCCGCAGCACCCAGCCGCATTCAGTCTCCCACACGCACGGCAGTTCCGCGCTCGACCTGGTGTCGCTGCTGAAGGCGGCACAAATCCTGTCGAACGAAGTCGGCCTGCGCAACGTGCTGACGCGCCTCATTTCCATCGTCTGCGAAAACGCCGGCGGACAGGTAGCGCGCCTGCTGCTGCTCGCCGAAGGCAGCTACCAGCTGGAGGCCAATATCGATGGCGATGTGACCACCGTGCTGCAGTCGCGCCAGCTCGACCTGAACGCCGCCAGCGACCCGCAGTTCCCGCTGTCGCTGCTGCGCTACGTCATCCGCACTGGCACCGAGGTGATCGAGGACTCCATCATGGCCGTCTCGCGCTTTGCCGCCGACCCCTACGTGCAATTGCAGCGGCCGCGTGCCGTCATGTGCCTGCCGATCCGGCACGGCGGCCAGATCGGCGGCATCCTGTACTTCGAGAACCGGCTGGCCGACGCCTCGTTCACGGAAGAACGCGTGGCGTTCCTGCGCATGCTCGGCGCACAGGCGATGATCTCGATCTCCAGCGCCAGGCTGCATGACAGCCTGGAGCGGCGCGTTGCCGAACGCACGGAACAGCTGGAGGACGCCAACCGCAAGCTGGCGACCCTGTCCATCACCGACGGCCTGACGGGCCTTGCGAACCGGCGCCATTTCGACGACGTGCTGCGCACCGAATGTGCGCGCGCCACGCGCGTCAGCCAGCCGCTTGCCGTCATCATGCTCGATGTCGACTACTTCAAGCGCTACAACGACCGTCACGGCCACCAGGCCGGCGACGCCTGCCTGGTCCGGGTCGCGCAGGCGCTGGCGGCAGGCATGCGGCGCGCGGGCGACCTGACGGCGCGCTACGGCGGCGAAGAGTTTTCCATCGTGCTGCCGAACACCGGCGCGGACGAAGCGCGCCAGACCGGCGAAGCGCTGCGGCGCGCCATCGAAGCCCTGGGCATCGCCCACGCGAGCGCGGAAGCGCAGCATGTGACGATCAGCGTCGGCATCGCGGTCCAGCCGCCACCGGGCGCCGCCGATCCGGACACCCTGTTGCGCCTGGCCGATGCCGCGCTGTACCAGGCCAAGGATGCGGGGCGCAATTGCGTGGTGCTGAGGACTCTGCCGCCTGGCTGACCGGCATGCGGCGCGTGCCATTTATATCAGGACACGGGGCGGCACCTTACTCGCTGCCATGACTGTTGTCGCGCGCCTGCTCCCGCGCACTTTCCTGCGACGCCAGGCCGTTGAAGAACAGATTGAGCAGCACGGCGACGATGGCGGCCAGCAGGATGCCGCTGTGCAGCAACGGCGACAGGGCCTTGGGCATGTGCTGCGCATACTGTTCCGCCACCAGCGGCAGCATGCCGAAGCCTATAGCCAGGGCGACAATGAACAGGTTGTTGCGGTTGCTCTTGTAGTCGACGCCGGCCAGGATGCGGATGCCGGTGGCGGCGACCATGCCAAACATCACCAGCCCTGCCCCGCCCAGCACGAACGCCGGCACGGCTTCGGCCGTCTGCGCAATCTTCGGAATCACGCCCATCACCAGCAGGATGAGGCCGGCCGCCACGCAGACCCAGCGGCTGCGCACGCCCGTCACGCCCACCAGGCCCACGTTTTGCGAGAACGAGGTGTACGGAAAGGTATTGAAGATGCCGCCGATCAGGGTGCCCAGGCCGTCGACGCGCAAGCCGCGGCTGATGTCGGCCTGCGTGATGCGCTTGTCCGTCATCTCTCCCAGCGCCAAAAACATGCCCAGGGACTCGATCATGACGACGATCATCACCAAACTCATGGTCACGATGGCGACCAGGTCGAAGGTCGGCATGCCGAACTGGAATGGCGTGACGATGGCAAAGGCCTTGGCGCCGGCCACCTTGGCGAAATCGGCCTTGCCCAGCGCAAACGACAGGGACGTGCCGGCGATGATGCCGATCAACACGGCGATATTCGACAGGAAACCGCGGCCATACTTGGCCACCAGCAAGATGACGGCCAGCACGAAGAAGGCGATGCCCATGTTATCCAGCGCGCCGTAGCCGGGGTTGGCGATCAGGGGCACGGGGCCGGCTGGCGCGGGCAAGCCGGCCGCCGTGGCGGCAGCGGCCATCTTGAGGAAGGCGGGATCGGCGATTTGCGCCATGGCGGGCGGCCCGCCCATGGCCCAGTTCACGCCCACGCGCATCAGCGACACGCCGATCACGGCAATGATGCTGCCCGTAACCACGGGCGGAAACAGAACCAGCAGGCGGCTGATGAAGGGCGCGATCAGCATGGAGACGACGCCGGCGCCGATCACGGCGCCAAAGATGCCGGTGATGCCCAGGGCGGGATTGTTCGCCATGGCCAGCATGGGACTGACGGCGGCAAAGGTGACGCCCATCATCACTGGCAGGCGGATGCCGAAGTACTTGCCGATGCCCAAGGACTGGATCAGGGTCACCAGGCCGCAACAGAACAGGTCGGCACTGATCAGCGCCGCCACCTGTTCAGGCGGCAGCTTGAGGGCCCGGCCGACGATCAGCGGCACGGCGATGGCACCCGCATACATGACGAGCACGTGCTGCAAGCCCAGAGTAAACAGCTTGCCAGCTGGCAGGATTTCATCGACGGGGGACGGGGCGGCAGGCGTTGCGCCGGGCACGCTGCGGTGGATGGATTTCAGGCGGGGAGTAGCCATTTACGCTCCATTTCCTGGGTTACCGCGCCCCGGATGGGCGCAGGCACAACGGAAAAGCAAGAGAGAAACGGGAAGACAGGAACACACTGGCGGCGGATGAGGCATGCGAAGCTCCTTGGATGGGATGACCAAGGTATGCCATGCACGCATCGTGCCAGGTGGATTGTATACAGGAATTGTGCCGAAAATCACCAGAGATCGCGCAATTTGACGGCGGATGCACCGTTTTCTCGCATGCCGCCCCGCGCCTGCACCAGAAGGCGGCAGCGCTGGCAGGCCATCGGTGAGGGGTGAATGAAGCTTGGAACGCCAGTCAAAATCTGCTGCATGTCGTAATTCACGGCCCGCCACGCTCACTGCCTCGGCGGCCACGTACTTCGTGCAGTTGCGCTTCTTGAGCAAACGGGGAGGCGCCGGACCCTCCTTCCTTTCGCTACGGTTTTGTCAGGCGTTGTCAGGCGCTGTTAGCCCCCGGAGCAGGCATCGAGCAGCGTTTCCAGGTGGCGTACATGGGCGGCACGCAATTGCTCGCGCGCCAGCAAAGCTTGCACTTGCTCGAAGATGCCATGGGACGGCACCGGCGGCAAGGCGGGCGCGACGGGGCGCGTGGCTATGCACGACGCACTCATGGGCCAAGCTTCCACCTTCGATGCCGGCACCCATGCCGTACAGCCGCTCAGCAAACTCAGCAGCAATAGCTCGGCGGCGCACTGGACACTCCGCCGCCCTGCCCGCCACCGCACCCTCCGTTCATTCTCACGCGGCGGCTTCATGGCATTTCGCTGGCGATCAGCGCCTCGGCGGCAAGGCAGGCATCACCTTCGGACCGCAGCGCCAGGATGCGCGCCGCAGCCGCTTGCGCATCTGCCTGTCCGGTCTGCGCCTTGGCCAGTGCCTGCCCTACCCGCGCCGACCGGCGCGCGCCCTCCTCCCGCATCGTATTCAACGCCTGGTTCTGGCGCTTCAACACGGCTTGCACCTCCAGCACTTGCGCCGCGCACGCGGCACGGCCCGTCTCATGGCCCCAACGCTGGGCGCAAAACACGGCCGCGCCCAGCAGCAACAGCATGGCCAGGATGCTCAACGACGGCTTCATGCCAGCACCTTGCGCGCTGTTTGATACAGGGCCAGACGCTCGGCCAGGCCATTCACGCCACCATTGATGCGGCGCGTCACCCGTTCCTGGTCGCCCGCATCGGCCAGGTGGTTCAAGCCGCGCGATTGCCAGAACCAGCCCGCCGAGCGACACGCGAAAGTCGCCGCCTCCAGCAACTGCGGCGCCGCCAGCAGGTCGAGGCCCAGCGCCACGCCGCACGCGGCATAATTGGCGCGCCCCGTCACCTGCAGCAAGCCACGCCCCTTGAAGCGCACGCCATCACCGGCGATCACATTGCCCAGGTCGGCGCGCCCTTCATAGGCCGCGCCGCTGGCCAGCTCGCGCACGTAACGCAACTGTCCCGATTCGTGACCGACCTGCGCCAGGAACGACGCTTGGCGCAGCGGTGTATCGATGCCGAATTCCATCATCGCCGCATTCAGTGGCACCAGGAACAGTGTAGCGCGACGGCCGGCCAACGGCATGATCTGCATCAATTGGGCGCCGGTCACAGCATGCCCCGCACATCCTTGACGGCAGCGGCCGCATCGGCCGCCAGTTCGCCGATGTCCTTGCCGCGCCGCTTGTCGAACCAGCGCACGCAGGCACCCAGCACCCACCAGGCAGGCAAGCCGGCCGCCACCATCAGCGGCGCGGCGATGAATAAAAACCCCGTGGCGGGGTCGCCGCCATACAGGCCCGCCACGGTCTTGGCGCTGTCGAACAGGCTGGGCCACCACGACAGCACGGCGGCCACGAGCACAGGGCCGAGAAAGGTGGAAATGATGATGCTGGAACAAAAACGAATAAATGCCTCCTTGGTGGATTGGGGCCACATGAACATGAAGCCCAGCGACGTGGCGGCGGCGCCGGCCAGCACGGGCACGCCAAACAGTTTGATCAATGCGCCGCCAGCGGCGGTGGTTTCGAGGGCCATGGTTGCCTTTCAGATGGTGGAAATGAAAAAACCCGCCGAAGCGGGTGGAAGTGGTAACAAGTAGATGGCTAGCCAGCAAGCTCAAGCGCAGCAAGCCGGAGTTCCAGCTGATCCTGGCGGGCGGCCTGGCCACGCGCGATAAACAGATTTAATTCATCAGGACGGAAACTGTAGATACTGCCGGCGGGTTGAACTACCGTTCGAGCAGCTTGAACCGCGCCAGGTGCGGTATTTCCCACAGTGAGCACTTCGTCGTGGGCCTCAGCAGTATCCGTGGCTTCATGGTGGTTCACAACAGGTGGGGGCATTTGATCCGGCGGCTGGATCTCTGGGTGCTCGGTGGTTTTTTCACCCCACTCGTCATAGCAAATAAAGCCGTAGGCGAACGGATCGAGCTGGTGGCTTTCCATGACTGCGATTGCCCGCTGCACCGTCATGCCAACATGCTGACGCGCTGCAGCTCCCTTCTCCTTCACCGCATCCAGGAAGCGATACTTACCTATTTCTCTGGCCAGTTGGCTTGCAGCCGCGATTTCGTGCTCAGACATGGCAACGACTGCCGATTTATGCCTGGCATCGGATGTCTGAACCGTACCAGAAGACGCGTATACATTTGTCCAGCGCCGGTTGAAGCTGCCCAACCCAATCACATTGTCTTCGAATGGGTAGACGAAATCTCCTTGCACGCAAAGTATGGCAGTTAAAACACCGGCTCGCTTTACTGCGATATTGAAACCACCCAGTATTGCATTATTATCAAACCAGGCACGTCCATGCTCGATCGCATTGTTATAACTAAAAATATACGATGCCTGGCCCTGCGCCGCATCTAATGCCAGTGCCGAGTAACCCGCGACTGATTTGACGGCCAATGAATTCTGGCCCGGCGCATTTACCTGAAACCCTCCCGGGAACAAGGTCGCGTCTGATGTACTTGTTCTGAAGTAAATGGTCCCGGCACTGCTCGGCTCGTAGTTAATCATCGCAAATTGACCATTGGAATTCTTCAGGATATCCGCCGAGGTGGATCCTCCTCCCGATACAGCCTTTGTAATCAGCCGTATGATCGAGCAATTGCCAGTTCCATTGGCCTCATTCACCACATCCAGATACCTGTAGCCAACAACCGGACGCTGCTCTCCCACGCTCACGTTGCCGTTGACACCAAGAGTCATGGTGTTGGCACTACCGGTATAAAACTTCAGGGGAAGGTAACTTCCCGTACCAATTTGTGAGGAAGAAAGCCTGACACTATCGGCTCTGATTACGCCTAGCGAGGCCAAGGAGGTATTCTGCGGATTATCATCGGCATAGGCATTGAATTGGGCGACCGTCCCGGTACCGTTAGGAATCGCACCAACAATCGTGGAACTATTGGCGCTTGTCGTGCGCAACAGCACACGGGCATCGTGAATCGCATTGGAGAAATCCCCGCCGATGACACCGCCAAACACCGCGTTATATGCATTGGCTTTCAATGACAACGCGCTGTCCACCGCGGCGCTAACTGGTTTTGACGCGTCTGCGGTATTGTCTACATTCCCCAGGCCAACATCAACTTTATTGCCGGAAATAGCCACCTTGGCCAGGCTGGTCGTTGCCGCCTTTTTCAGCTCAAGCTCATTCAGCGCCGCCTGCACATTCGTCGCAATAATCCCCCCCACCGGCGTGCTGCTTATCTGCGACGCCACGTTGGACGGTATCGTCACCCAGGCGCCAGCCTGAAATACGCGCAGGCAGCCGCCGTTCAGCACCGTGTCCCAGTAGGTCGCGCCGGCCAGCAGCGCGCCGCCATTATGGTCAACGTCTGGCGGCAGCGACTTGGCGCCAAGATAGCGCGCGTCGAGCGAAGCAAACGCGGCGCCTGCGGATACGGCTGATGCCGATGCTCTACCCGCATCGGCGCTGGCACTAGTTGCGGAATGTGCTGCCTCCACCGCAGCTGCCGTAGCTGCAGCTGCATTGCGCGGAATATCCGCGATGTCACGAGCAAGCGCCAACTCATTGAGCTTGCGCACATAGTCCGTTTGCCCGGGATAAAAATTGGCTGGCATCAGATTTCCTCTACAGTAATGGATGTGGAATAACGTTCGAATTGCGGCGTGGTGACGGCAATCGCCTCGGGCAGCTTGCCGTACACCTGGTGATCCTGCTCCAGCAAGGGGTCGTCGGATTCCGGAAAGAGGCTGATGAAGACCGGACGCGACTTGCCATTGCCGCGCAAGATGGCCATCAACTTGCTGCGGTCGGGTGGCGACATGGCAGTCAGGCTCAGAGCCAGCTTGCGGCTGCGCGGTCCCACATTCGTCAGCAAATCACCGCCCTCGTTGCGGTAATGCTGGCTGGCGTCGTCGGCCGTCACCGAAGCGCCATAATCGGCATTGCTTTCAGGCGACCAGTACATGCCGGCGACCAGACGCGACGCCTCGATGTAGCCGGCAGGATTGAGCGCGTCATCGATGTCAATTTCCAGCTTTTCCACCCAAGCCGGTGCAAACCAGATGCGCCCGTAGGCGCCGCCGCCATACGAAAAGGCGTTCACACCCAAGGGTTCAAGACCCCAGTCCCAGGCACCCAGCGGCTGGTGCGCACAGGCCTGCACCGTGCCAGTGTCGAATGCGGGTGTCGAATCGCTCGCCAATACGTAGCCGCGCACACGCAAGGTGGCGGCCGAACTCAAGTTGCAAAATGGCAGCGCTAAGGCGCCGATCAAAGCGGTCGAGGGAAAAACAGCGCGCAGGGTGGCGCTCGTGCCTGTGGATCGCCATACTTCGGATTTAATGTCCGTCAACAGGTTTGCTGCGGTGAGCCCCCCCGACTGGCTCGATGCCGTGATGACGGCCAGGTCAGACGCATTGTGGTGGATGATGCGTAAATTCGTCATAACATATTCTTTCCTGTGATTTGCAAAATATCTCTACGGCAGGAAGCTTCCATCTATTACCAGGAATGGCGAAGGATGACTTACCGTTGAGTCTTTACCCCGCTGGCCTTGCGATTCAATCCTCTTGAATGTGAGCCCTGCCGAATATCCCACCGTATTGTTCGCGGTGCGCAAAAGAAAATAGCGGCGATTCGTCAGGATGTAGCCAGGCTCAAGATCAAAATACGAAACATTGTAGAAAGGCGCATTTCCAATGGCGATTGGACGGTCAACGGGAGGAATCCTGACACTTTCACCCAGCGATCCGGACGCAATCGGGAAAGTGATATTCGGCGTGCCAAAATCATGGGTCACGTAGTGCTCCTTACTATGCCGTAAGATCAAACCAAACTTTGAGCGTGCCTGGGATATGGTGGAAAAGGCCCAAACATCTACAGCTTCCTGCCTGTCAAATTTTTCCCAATCTCCTCCGGCACCGCAATACACCCCCACCATATGGACACCATCCTGATACGATGTGCCAAAAATTCCGACACGCCGGCCAAGCGGCAAATCGAACGCCCACAGCACCGGGCGATCCGTGGCAAACGTATATTGGGAATAGCCTGTCTGCCATGCGCCATCCTTGTAGTAAGGCTGCACAATTTTCAAAAAATTCGCTTTACCTATGCAGGCGGTACCAGGGGTATCGCTATCGACAACAAGATCACCAGCGGCATTCAGAATGCGAAGTGTATTTGTCATTTCAAATACACCCCCGCTGTCGTCGTACTGGTTGATGGCAAACCGCTGCTAACGGGAAAAATAAAACGCGGATAGCCAAGTGTTTCGTCATAGGACCACTCCACATGATTTTGCCCATCGCCATACACCACCATCGGCATGCGGCCACGCGGCAAGCCAGGAAAGATGATGGTTTTTCCTGTCGCCGGAATGGCGAAGATCCCAAGACAGACTCCGCCTGCCGCCTGCCGTGAATCGAATATCACCCGGCCTGTATCGGTACGGAGTATCAACGCGGCGGCCCTCATAAAGCCATGCCCAGTTCTATCACCGCCCGGCCATCTTTATTGAACACGTAAAATCCGTTCGCATTGAGTTCAATTCGTTGATATCCAGTCACCTCGCTGGGCGTCGAACGCAAATAAAACGTGCCATCCGCATTAATGACGACATTGCCATTGGCGGACTTGCAAGTGTCGCTGAAGGTCAACGCCCCCGTCTTGGTCGAAATCGCCTCCAGCGAGCCAAACTTGGCATAACTCTGGAACGGCGTCGTCCACACAGTCTGCTTCGTCACCGGATCGTAGTTGCCGCTGGACTGAAACCACACCTGCCGTTCCGCCGGTGCGCCATTGATGGCCGCGCCCCAGGGGCGCGTCTCGCCCCAGGTACCCACGGGGGGATAGGCGTCGCCCTGTACCGTTACGCTGGCCGGATCGAAGGCCAGCGCATAGCCGTCGATCAGCGTGAAGCACTGACGCGCTGACTTGCCGCTGCTGCCATTCGAGCCAGGCACGCCATTCGCGCCGTCCTGCACTTTATTGACGATCTGCTGCACCGTGAACGTCACGCCGCTGTCGTGCAGCAAGGTGGCGGTAACGGTGACCTGCTGCACCGACATGGCGCTATAGGCAAGGCTGCGCATGTTGCCGCTGCCGCTCAGGACGCCGCCAGCGCTACAGCTGAATTGCACCGTGCCGGGCAAATTGATTTGCGTGGCCTTGAAATTGATGGCGGCCGGCGAGCCGGCGCCGCTGGTGCTGACGTGGAACACGGGCGTGTCCACCGTCAGCAGCAGCGCGGCCCCCGCTTCCGGCGCCGTCAACCTTGGTGACGTTGCCTGCAACAGCACGTCGCGGTCATTCATGATGGTACTCATACGACAAACCCCACTTTCACATGTCCAGTCAACCAATCCGGGGCCAGTGATACAACCTGCCCCGCCACGCCGTTTTCCATGCCAAAGCGTGGATGCGTGACTGTCACGGCCTGTCCCAATTCCAGCGCCAGCATCTCCGCCGTGCCGTCGAATTCGTAAACCATGCGCGGCACGCGGCCAATTGCCAGGCGGCGCTGCGCCTCTGCCTCGGCATCGACGCGGCGCAGCAGCATGGTGTCCTGCTGCAGCGGTTCCGCGTCGAGCCGGTAGGCCGCCTGTATCGCACTGTCCGCAAGGGTGGCCGTCAGCCACTCCGTTTCAAACAAATCCTTGTGCTGAACTGGGATACCGGTCAGCAAACCCGTTTGCACGGTCCAGTTCTTGCAGAAGCCCAGCTTGACGGATGCCATCGGTGCGCTGCGGCTGACTGGCGTCAGGCTGCCCGCCACCATGTGCTGCGGCCCTACCTGCGTCGGCGAGCCGGCGGGAGGCAGGCTGATTTGCAGCAGCCGCAGCTGCCCCAGGCGGGACATCACCAGCTGCGCGCCCAAGCTGGACGCCAGCATCTGGCAGGCATTGAGCACATTCGTGCGACCGGCCAGAAACAGGCCCACCGCTTGCGGATGCGCGGCATCAAACGCCGCCAGGTTGGCCGTATCGAGGTCGCCATCGGCAAAGCGGTCGCCCGCCTTGCCGTAGCCTGTCGCCAGGCGCCGCACCAGCGCGGCCACCGTATTGGCATAGGCGCCAGGACGATCGCCCTGCACAGTCACGGTAACTGTCCCGGCAGGCGGCGCCGCCAGGATGACGGTGCCCCTGGCCTTGTCAGCCGCCATTCGTACCGGCAACCCGTTGTCGCGCACTTCGATGATCCCTTGGATGGCGCCGTCATGCACCTGGTACTGCAGCAAGGCCGGATCGGCCAGCAGCGGCGTGATGTTGTGCACCTCGCCAAAGGCCAGCGGCAGCACGGCGTCCTTGTTCGGCGTCGCGCCCCCCAGCTTGGCCTCGCTGACAGGCGTATTCAGGCGTTGCAGCTTGTCGCGCAGTTTCAGGGCCAGCCTGTCACGGCCTTTCGGCGCGATGTCGGCCACCACGCCATTGAAGATCATGCGAAAGTCACCGCGGAGCCAGCGCGGATCGCCGATCCAGGCACGAATCGGACGGTTCATCCACACATCATCGAGCCAGGCATCACGGATGCCGGACGGATTGTGGATCTCGATGTCGCCCGCCGACAGACTGGCCTCGCCGTCCAGCGAAAGCTGTTCGGTGAACTGCATGCCCGTCGAGACGATGGACTGGTACGCCAGGTTCGGCGGCGTATCGTCGGGCGCCGTGACATACGCACCCGTGCTCAGGAAACGGGTACGCTCCTGTCCACCGCTGTACACGGCCACCTCGATCAGCACCAGACGGCGCGCCGAGGGATTGCGCAGCCACGCGGTGAACTGCGCGTCGCTCATGGCCCCATTCAAGGTTTCGTTCATACTATGCTCGCTTTCGATTGACTGGCCCAGACCGTGGCACGGGCCGCTTCCAACGCGCCGGCTGACACCTTGTCGGCGGCACGTTCATTGGCGTCGTAATTGCTGCTGATGATGGCGCCCGTCTGCTGGTCCTGATCGGCGCGCAGCTGGCGCACTTCCTCGCGCAAGCCCTTGATCTCTGCCACCAGCACTTCGTTGACGCCGTCGCCGGCACTGAAATAACGCTGCATCGCTTGCGCCGCCGGCGCGTCGACCACCACCTCGTCAACGGCGGCAAGCGGCATGCCGAAAGCGGACGCGAACTGCATCCCGCCTGTAATATCGACGTTGCCACCTGCCCGCAATGCCGCGCCCAGCGCATCGACCGCTTCCTTGATGCCGACCGCCGTCTTGTTCAAATTGATCAACTGCCCTACCTGCGTGTCGAGGGCCGTCAACTGCTTCTGCGCATCGCTCATCTGCGTGCCGGCAATCGCAGCCAGCGCCGCCAGGTCAGCCTGCACCCGTGCCGCATCGGCCGCATAGGCATCGCTCGATGATTTCACTACTTGGTTCGCCGTCAGGTACGCCGTGGCCGCCGCCGTCAGCGCCGATTGCGCCGCCGCGTCACCCGTCTTCGCCTTGGCAAGCGTTTCCTCATACTGGCGCTGCGCCTCAGCCATTTTCTGCATTGGCGTCAGGGTCGACAAGCTGCCCAGCAGCAGGGAATCCTTGAAAGAGCGGATGCCATCGCCGAAGGTTTTCAGGCGATCGATGGTGGATTTGAGGGCGGAGGATTCCGTCTCGTAGGCGCTGGCGATGTCTTGCCGCGCCTGCAGCTGGTCATATAGCGCCCGGTTGGAAGCATCGACCAAAGTACGCTCGCGGACACGCAATTGCGCCGAAGTCATCGTCATCTGGTCGAGCTTTTCCTGGATGCCCTTGCGCTCGTCGGCGATACCCTGCTCCGATTTGGTCAGGTCTTCCGTCGCCGCATGCGTCTTCGCAAATGCATCGGCCAGTGCCATCAGGCCCGCATACTGCTCGGCGCCCGTCTTGGTGGCCAATGCGCCGGAATTGGCCAGTTGCAAGACCGTGTCCTTGAATTGCGCGCGCGTGGTCACGCTGGCATAGCCCAGGGCTGCCATCTGTTCCGTCACGTGCTTTTGCACTGGCGCCAGGCGCTCGGCTTCGGTCAGGTAGTTTTCGGCAAAGAACGCGGTCCGATTTCCCAGTGCTTCCACACCGCCGGCAGCCTTGACCAACTGCTCGCGTGCCGCCAGGGACGCCACGCCAACGGCGCCGAATGCCTGCTGTGAGGTGCTGCCCAGGGTAGCCAGCACCGCATCGACAACAGCGTAGTGGCCTGCCAGACGCTGCAGCGCGGCGCTCGCCGACTCGCCTTTCATGCTCAGCTGCGACAGCGATGGCACCAGTTCCTTTGCCATCGCATCGCCGACGCCGGTAAAGAAGTCGGCAATCGCTTTCTGGTTCGCGGCGTCGTCCTTGGTCATGACAATATTGAGCGACTGCGTGCGCGTGGCCAGGCTATCCGTGTTGACGCCCAAGGTGCTGGCGAAGGCGCCCGTCACCGCCTTCATCTGCGCATACGTATCGCCAAGCGATGCCGCCAGCTCGGCATCGACTTCAGAGCGGTCCGTACCTTTTTTATTCTTGCGGAACAGGCCGCCCTTCTGGGTCCAGTTCGAATAACTCTCGCCCGTAAAACCATCCGCACCGAGGTTGCCGGAAATACCGGCGCTGCTGACCTTTTTCTCACCCATGCCGAACAGACGGTTCGCTGCTCCGCCCAGCAGGCCACCCACCAGCGCGCCCACGGCAGTACCTACCACCGGGAAAACGCTGCCAACGACAGCCCCGATCGCCGTGCCAGCATTGACGATGCCATTGCGGCCATATTCCCCTGAAATCATCTTGCCGCCATACACGCCGCCCATGACGCCGGCGGCGACGCTTGCCGCCGCGCCCGCACCGGTGGCGAATGCGCCATTGGCCCCGGCCGTGTATGGGGTGCCTTGCAGCATGCTCATGCCACGTTGCACGCCATTGGCCACCGAAGTACCAATACCGGAAAGTCCGCTGGACAGCGAATCGTAGATGCCCTTCGCCGAACTCAGGAACGACTGGATACCTCCGCCGTTGGCCACGCTGCCCTGCGCCTGCGCCGCGCCCGGATTCAGGAACGAGGCAAAGCCAGCCGCGATGGGCGACATGATCGGTTGCAGCACGAGGTTGTTGAACATGCTCTTCAACTTGTCCTTGAACATCGTCGCCAGGTTCTTGCCGCCTTCGAAGCCATTCATGAAGGCGTCAGTCAGCGATTTTTCAATGTCCTTGGCACTGGCAGCCCAATCATCGGAGGCCTTCTTGGCCGCAGCGGCAGACGCTTCCTTGGCGGCCAGTTCTTCCGTCGCCGTCATGCTGCGCTGCTTGGCATCGATCAGAGCATTCAAATACTCGATCTGCGCCGCATTTTCCTTGCCCACCGCCAACGCAGCGCGCTGTTCCTTCAGCAGCGCCATTTCGTTTTGCGCGATGGCGGCTTTGCTCATGCCATACACCGCTACCAGCTTTTCGCCAGCTTCGGCCTCCTTGACGGCATCGGCAACGGCTTGCGTCCGTGTATCGGACAGCGCTTTCGCGTCTGCCAGCGCCAGCTCCGCCGCTGCCCTGGCCATCTTGTCCACCTCGATCTCGTCGAGATGGGCCTGTATCACCTTGCGCCTGACGTCGAACCCCGCCTGCTGCGACGCGGTCACTTTGCTCGTCCGATCCGCCAGGATTTCTTTCAACCGATAATCGAACTGTTGTGCCTCATTCAGCTCGGCATAACCTTCGGCCTCGCGCTTCAGGTCGCGGGCTTTACCACGCATGTCATCCATCATGGATTCGAAAGGCGTTGGCGGAGCGGGAGGCATCGGCACGCGTGTAGCCGGTCCATTCTTCGGTTTGCCCTCCGCGCCTTGCTCCTCAAGCTGCTTCAGCTTGCCGCGCAGCTCATCGAACTCACTCTGGAGCCTTGCCAGGCTGCTGTCCAACCCGGCCTTGTCCAGGGACTTGTATTTCCCCGTGCGATTGCGCACCGCCTCCATTTCCGTCGATATCTCTATCATGCGCGCGCCAGCCGGGGTATCCAATCCCTGCCCGGACACGCCCAGCTTTGCCAGCTCATTGCGCTTTGCCAGCTGAACCATCTGCTTGTCGAGTTCAGCAATGATATCTTTGGTACTTTTGCGCATGGGCTCTACGGCCTTCTCCGCATTGTCCTTCGATGAATTCCCCCACATATTCCAGGCAGTAACACCTAATCCTACGACAGTCACCAGCAAGCCGATATAACCGCCCATGAATGCCAAGGCTCCCTTCAGCACCCCAGCAGCCACGGATGCTGCGCGCGTTGCAGTCGTTTGCGCCACCAATGCAGCCGCATGGGCCTCGGCGGCAACTGCAGCGCGGGCCTGGGCCGGGATCAGTCCATTGGTGGTCAACGCCAGCGCCACGTCGGCCTGGCTGGCGCGTATCGTCGCTTGCAATTCAGCCACGCGCGCGGTCGCCAGTACCGAGGTGGCGGCGGTCGCCGTCACATCGGCATTCGCCGCCGCCAGGGTGGATGCAAGCAAGGCCCGGTTGGCCGTGACCTTGCTATACGTAGCCACGACGACGCCGGCAGCCCAGGCGCCAAATTTCGCGGTGGTCAGCGTTTCCAGCACGCCAACGACCAGGGTCAGGTTATTCGACAGAAATTCGAGGCCGCTCGTCATCAGGCGCACGGCGCCGGTCGACTCCGCCTGTCTCGCCGTGAATTCCATGACGTTGTTGCTCAAGACGGTAAAGCTGCCACCGATAGTTTCGAACTGCACAGCTTCCTTGCGCAACTCGCCCAGCGCGTTCGGCAGCGCGACGGCCATCACGTCGGCAGTGATCAATCCTGCGCCAGCAAGCCCGGCGAACGCTTCCTTCGACACGCCCAGGCCAGCGGCCATGGCCGCCATGACTTCGGGGGCGGCCTGGCTGATGGCGTTAAATTGCTGGCTGCTCAGGGCACCATCGGCGAAGGCATCGGACAGCCCCTTGACGGCGGTAGCGGAATCGGCCGCGGAGGCGCCGCTGACCTTGACGCCCAGATTGAGGGCCTCGGTGATGCCGGCCACTTCGGCCTGGCTGATGCCCAATTTCTTGGTCGCATCGTTCATTTGGGCATACAATCCCGCCGTAGCGGCAAGGTCTGTCTGCCCCGAGGCGGCAATGCGCTTGACATTGTCGTACGCCTCGCCATATTCCTGCGTGGAACTGGTCGACATGCGCAATTGCGCTGTCAGTTTCGTATATTCATCAGACAGTTTGACGATCTTGCCAATACTGTTGGAAATACCCAGGTTGGAGAGTATCTCCGTGTATTTTTTCGTGACATCTTCGAGTTTAAACGTCGAATTGGCAGCCCGCTCGCTGGCCTCGCGCATGCGTTCCAGGTCATCTGCCGCGATGCGCACATTGAGCGTATCGATGCGTATCTGTAATGTTTCAATTTCAACGGTCATAATTTACCCATAAAAAAAGCCACCGATGGGTGGCAATGCAAATCAAGGCCACCCTCGCGACGACCGTAGTGTTTTCTGTGTCACCTCTGTTATAAAAAGGTCAGGTGGAAGCTTGCCTAATGCGACATGTTTTGATGGGCGATATAGGCTGCGTCGAGCTGATCGAGCAGCTCCTCTTCCCATGCCGTCAGACGGACACGATGCCGCAGTTGCCATGCCAGGATATCCAGGCTGCTCAAGGGATTGACCGCCATGCCGTTTTGGCGCTTGCGGCTCATCTGCACGAAAAATTGCCACACATGCGCCAATTCAAACGGCAGTTGCGCGCGAACGGGAGCCTGCGGCTCCCGGTAAAGTGGATGGCGCTTCGCGGCATCCAGGTGCTCGCCTTTCGCATTGCCATCGGCCGCCTTTGCCGAACGCTCAAACTGTTCGTCGGCAAAGAGCAGCAAGGCGGTGGCTAGACCGTCAAAAAATTGCCGTCCGCCTCGAGCGCAGCCAGCACTTTTTCCTGCCAGGACGGCATTTTTTCAAAAATCGCCTTCAGCAAAGCCGGGGAAGGTTGTACCGGCACGCCCTTGTCGACGAAACCAGGCATGCCCACCACCACAGCGATGGCGATCTTCATGTTGCGGTTTTCCGCCAGGTCATACAGTTCCGCCGCGCCTTCGTCCGTCTTTGCATCGATTTGCTTGCTTTTTTGCACCGAGCGCTTGATCGCCACCACCGACGTTTCGCGGATCACGGCACGGTACTGGTCGGAATTTTTGCTGACGATGTCAAAGCCCGCCTTGTGCGCACCGTCTTCGTCGAACAAGACCGACACCAGGTGTACCTGGTCCACGGGCTTGCTACCGTCATTCAGCAGGGAGATATCAAAACCAGCCGAGGCGATCATTTGTGCGTTGTTCATGTGTATTTTCTTTCTTGATAAAGGTAAAAAGTAAAAGGCCGCCATCACGGCGGCCCCGGTGCAGGCGCCAGTTACTTACAGCGCGCTGTCCTGGATGCTCAGGGTGGTCGCTTCATGCTGCGCATCGGTGCCCTTGTAGCGCAGGACGTCGAAGGCGCAGGTGACGATCTTGTTTTTCTCGCCATCGTCGATTTTGGCCGAGGTGATCTTGATGCGGCCCATGGCCAGCGCCAGCACGTCGGCGGTTGGCGCCGTGCCCGACGCCATGGCGTAGGCCAGCGGGATTTCCGTCTCGGACTTGAAGTAGTCGAGGTAGGTGGCGTCCTGCAGCAGCACAGTGAACTGGCCCGAGCCCATGACCTTGCCGCGCGAGGCGGCCGTGGCGTACTTCGAACCGATCACGGGGTCGACCTTGACCTGGCCGTCGAGCGAGACGGACATGCCGGTGCAGATCTGCGACGGGATGCCGTTCACCGACAGCATCGCCGTGGCGCCCGAGAACTTGCCGGAACCCGGCGCGGCCAGCGGCGTGGGGAAGTACGGCACGGCCGTGGTCGGGCCTTCCGCCTTGCCCATCAGGGTGAAGTCCAGGCTGGTGATGCCGTTCGGCTGCACGGCGATGTCCATCTTGCTGACCAGCTGGTCGACGAAGCTGCGGTGCACGCCGATCTTCGGGTCCTGCACTTCGGCCGTGAACCAGTCGGTGGTGTGGCCGCTCAAGGGGGTGAAGCTGCGCTTGCCCACGGCCGCCACGCCGACCGAGTCGCCGGCCGCCTTGACGATCATGGCCGAACCGTCCATGAACTGGCCATTCAGGTTGGTCGCCGTCACCGACGTGACGAAGAAGTTCTTAGCATTGTTGGCGGCGGCCGGCGCCGTCATGCCGGTGATGCGCACCACGCTGCCGGCGCGAAAGCCCTCGGCCAGCCAGGAACCGGCGCTGCGCGTCAGGCCGGAGGCGGCGGCAGCGATGGTGGTTTGCGCGGCAGCGACGCCGCCGGCCGTGAAGTCGCGGCGCAGCAGCGCTGCCATCAGCGGCGCATAGGTGCCGCACGCCGCTTCGGCCTTGATGGCGCCCGTGGTGCGGAAATTGCCCAGGCGGGTATCGCCCTGCTGCTGGCTGGCGTCGATTTCGGCGCTGGCGTATTTGTCCGCTTCCGTGTCGAAGGTGGCCGTGACGCGGGGATAAATCTGGCCGCCGCCGGCGGCGGCCTTGCTGCCTTCGGCGCTTTGTTTGCTGATAACGATCAAGCTGTCGATGCCGTTTGCTGTCGATGCCATAAGTAATACCTTTCGTGGGATGAAAAAAAAGACCACAGCTGTGGTCTTGAGGGGTGGAACTGCCAAGTATCGGGAAAATAGAAAGCCCGCGCGGCGCGGCGCCGGGCTGGCGTCCGGATGGCGCGAGGCCGTGCCGGACGGAATGGGCGAAGGGGGCCATGAAGGCCGTTCGCTGCGCTGATTTCCCCTATCGGTGTCGCGCCGAAAGCGCGTCTATTACGAGTGGAGAAGCATGTGGTCCTGCGGTGTTGCCGGTGTTGCTGTTGCTGCGTGATCGAGACTCTATTGTAGGGGCATTTTTTTCAGGGCCAGGCATATTGCAAAAAACTTTTCAGTGACCCAGGCGGCGCATGGCGCGGGCGCCGTGCGACTGAAAAATGCTTTCCAGCTCGCTGACCATGTCCTTGATGCGTTCGAGCTCGAAACCGCCGGAGCAGCTGATGGCCGCTTCGCCGGCGCCGTGACAAGCCTTGCAGACGACGGGCGCGCCGGCCTGCATGGCGGCGACGACGCCCGTGCCATGGCATGCCTTGCATTTGCTGTCGAGCCAATGCGCGAGCGACGCTTCGGCCACGCGGCGGTACAAGGTATTGGCGGCCTGCGCATCCCAGGCCGTCTGCGCCTTGACCCAGCGCCGCGCGCGGCCCTTCTGCGTCACGGCCGCCGTCCAGGCGCGCAGCAGCTGCGCCAGGTTGCCCGCATTGCCTTCGAACAAGCGGCTGACGGTGCCGTCCGCGTATTTGACGCGGCACAGCAAGGCGCCCATGTCGCCGGCCAGCGCGGCGGCCGCGATGACGTCCAGGTCGTGGTGGACGGCATCGTCGCGCAGGTTCTGCGACGACAGCGATGCGATGAATTTTTCTGCAAACCCCATGATTTTCTCCTCGTTGATTCTGGTCTTAATTTTCCTGCGCCGGTCCGAACAGGGCCGCCACCAGCGGATCGCGGCGCGCCGCACCACGTGGCCAGCTGGCCGTGCGGCGGACCTGCGGCGGCAGTGCGGCCCAGCCGTCGACCTCGTCGTCCTGCTCGCCCAGCGCATACAGGGCGGGCCGCTGGCGCCCCGGCTCCGTGCAATGGCGCTGTGCCAGGTGAATCTGTCCCATGCCGCACATGTGGCGCAAATAGCGGCTCATGGTGCCCGCATCGAGTCCCAGCAAGGCGGACAATTGCGCCGCGCTGGCCTGGCCCTGCTCGCGAATGTACTGTGCGATGCGGGCAATATGCAGCTGCGACTTCTTGCTGCGTCCCTGTAACTGGCGCCCCTGCCGCGGCACCGCCCTGCTTTCAACCGACTGACTGCTGTTCAACATCTGCCTGACCTCCCGTGGTGTCGCCCACCGGTAAACGCTGTAGTACGTTTGCGACAGGCAACGAGTGGACTTTATCAATCGCTAATGTTAAAGTCAAGCATTTGGTAATTTATCAAACGGTAAATTTCAGGTTTAATGTGGAGATGAATATGTATCAATACAGACGCGACCGCCTGCTGGCCCTGATCCGCGAACACTACGACAACACACGCAAGAAAATTTCCGACGTCAGCGGCTGGAGCGAGGCGCGCATCTCGCAAATCCTCTCGCCCACCTACCGCGAGGGACGCGCCTTCAGCGAGAAGATCGCGCGCAAGCTGGAAGCGGACCTGCAACTGGACAGCATGTATTTCGACCAGGGCGCGGCGCCCGACCAGGCGGCGCTGGCCGCACGCGCGCTGGCCGGCGTGCAGCCTGTGGTCGTGGAAGATGGCGAGGACGAGCGCTTCTACCCGATTCGCAAGGTCAAATTGCGCCTGTCGGCCGGGATCACGGGCTTTGCCATCGAACCGGAAACGCACGACGGCAGCACCATCAGCGTGCCGCGCAGCTGGGTCGAGCGCAATGGCTACCACCCAGAAAAACTGGTGGCGATCAAGGTCAAGGGCGAGAGCATGGAGCCGGCCCTGTACGAGGACGACGTGGTGATCATCAATACGGCCGACAACCGGCCGGCCGATGGCATCGTGTTTGCCATCAATTACGAAGGCGAGCCGGTGGTCAAGCGCATGGCGCGCGATATCGGCGAGTGGTGGCTGACGTCGGACAACCCGGACCAGCGCAAATACCACCGCAAGCTATGCCGTGGCAATGAATGCCTGATCGTCGGCCGGGTCGTGCGCAAGGAAAGCGACCGGATCTGAACAGGCGCGACGCGCATCTCAGGGCAAGCGCCATCCCTTGTAGGCGGCGGCATCGTCCATCGGCAGGGGCGCCGCAACGCCGGTGGCATGGGCGAAGCTGACGTAATCGACGATATCGATGCGCACGGCAATATCGTCCTCGCCAGGAGGACAGGTACGCAGCCTGAACGTCAAGGAAATGCAGGACGCTGCTGCGGGTCCGGAGTATTTATGGCCGAATACTTTCCATACGGGCGTAGCGCCCTGCTGGCGTATGCCGGCAAGCCACAGGACGCCAGGCAAGGCCAGCTCGCCAGGACTGCCCCCATCCCATGGCTGGCCCGATACTGCATCAACCCGTGTTGCGTCCCCCAGCTCGGCCATTACCGCCAGCATCGATGGCACCACCGCCCGGTTCTCGGCCATCCCGATCCAGAAACACTCTTCGTCCGCCAACGGCAGCAGCCATGCACCTGCCGCATTGCGCCCGATTGGCAGCGCACCGAGACTGGCAGGAGGTTGCTCAACCAAACCCGTCGGCGGATAACGGAAACGCTGAAAGGTCAATGTCAAATGCTGCCCCAACGCAAGGCGGCCAGGCGTCATGGCAGCGGCGCGGGTACCAGCAGTTCCAGCGCGGATGGCGGCAGCTGCAATTGCCGCGCCTTCATCTGCCAGGGATCGGCCTGCGCAGGCGGCGCCATGGCCATGGCAGGGACGACAGGCGCAGGCGAAGCGAGGGCCTTGCGCAAGGTAGCGCTTACGGCATTCCGGATATCCGCATCGATAGCCCACGCCATAAACGGTGGCAAGGGGGCAAGCGCCTGTACCCGGCTCCACATGGCGGAAGGAAGGTTGATACGTCCACCTTGCGCAGCCCGCACCAGCAAGGGCCAGCTGCGCGCGAACAGGGGCGGCCCATCGAGCGCCACATCCTGCGGCACCCTGATGTCGGGGCACTGCAGGGCCAGCGCCACCCAGTCAGGGTGCGTGGATCCGAGCAGAGGCAGTAACGATTGCACGACAGGATCGAGTTTGCCCATGGGACGATACCGGTCGCGCTCGAACTCCAGCAGCAACAGGTGGGCGCCTATGAGGCCGAGGATAGGATTGTCTGCATTTTGCAGCAACAGGTCTTCCAGACCATCACTGAGTATGCGCCGCTCGTCGGCAAGCGCCAGACGGGCGTTCTCGGCCAGTTGATCGCTGCCATAATCCAACGGAGCGCCCGTTACGACCCTGTGCATCATCAGCGACACACGCGGCCGCACGGATAGCTTGTCCGTGCCGGGGGTACCTCGGCGCAACAGGTACACTTCCAGCCGCCATCCCTTGCGGATAATCAAACTCTGTTCCAGTACGGTGCCATCCTTCAACGTCTGGCGCAGGAAATACGGACCAGGCACCAGCTCCCTGCTGCCCACGGCATACGGATCGGCGTCGCGCTGCAATGCCGCATCGCGCGCGCAATCGAAAACGGTGGTACCGTCGGCATCGACGACGGATACACCGTGCCACGGTTCGCTGTGCATCAACCTGGCATTTCCGCCAGCATAGGCGCGCACCATGAGCAGCAGCACTCCGTTGCCCGCATCGACCGCCTGCCTGCTGGCCGCCTCGAGCGCCCGCATCCGGGCTTCGGTATGCGCCGGCAGCGAGGATGTTGCTCCAGGCAAGGGGACTACCGCCGATGGCGGAAGCGTGACGCTGGCGGCATCGATCGATATACTGTCGCGATCGAGCATGATGACGCGCTGGCTGATGGCGCGGCCGGAGCGCATCTTGATCTTGAACAAGCCGAACGGCAATGACACCGCCAAGCTCCCTGGCTGGCTGTCAACCAGCGACAGGCGCTGATCGATGACAAAGATCTCCGTGGTCAGGTTCCCCGGATCGACCTTGAGGCGGAAGATTTCCTCCACTGCGGGCATCTCGACCTCAGGCCCCGTTTCCTGTACCTGAACCCGCATGTCGCACAGCACTTCAAAGCCCTGCGACAAGCCCAGGGCCGGTACCTGCAGCAAGTAAAGTCCCGGCGCCAGCAACTGCTCCGTTCCATCGACGGTGAACTGCTGCGCGACAGGCGGCACGCCGCTCCACAGCCAGGCGGCATGGCCAAGCGCCTCAGGCGGGAATTCGAACGCCACGCGATAGCGCAATGGTGCGATGCCGCGGGCGAAAACCAGCGCGCGGTCCTCCTGCAGGATTTCAGGTTCCAGCGCGACCTCGCTGCTGGCGCGTTGGTCCTCCGTCATCAGGGCCGACTGGGCATTGCGCACCCAGTCGGCCAGGCTGCGCCCCGTGACCCGGCCGTTATGGTCGGCCGCCGCCCCGCGCAAGCCTTGCAGCAAGGCCCAGGTAAACACCCCGTGCACCTTGCCGTCGGCCGGCATGAGCCTTTCGACCGCCTTCAACGGCCGCTGCGCGGCAAAAGCCACAAAGTTGGCCCGCGGCGGGATGCCGGCATTAATCACGTTCAACAGCGGATCGCGCACCGGCTCGAGCGCCATGCGATCCATGCAGCAGTCCATCCACAGCACGAATTCACGAAACAGTGCGCTGTCCTGCAGCCAGTTGAGCCAACCGGTGGCGTGGATATGGGCATTCATGCGCGGCGTGGCATCGGCGGTAAACAGGCAGGCACTATTGCGCCGGCTCGAAAAACCATGGCCCGTCATGAACAGGTACAGACGCTCCCCCACCTGCATGCTCTTGCCAGCTAGCCGGTTGGCTTCGGCAAGGTCGGCGATCCGCGCCAGCGCCGCCTCCAGTTCGGAGCCCGTGGGCCGGGGCTTGCCCGCCACGGCCGCCGCGGCATCGGAAATAATGACGTGGATCGTGCTGTCATCGGCAAAGGCGCCGCCTTGCGGATCCAGCAACCACTCCTTGATGGCATCGACATCGTTAACGGGGCCGAGCAGCCTGGCCGGTTGTTCATCCTCGCCCAATCCCGGATAGTCGCCAATGCCGATTAATATCGCATGGTCCGGCATCTATCCCCCTCGCTTATCGGTAGGTATCCCTGATGAATTTCTTGTCCTGCTCGGACAAGCGGGAATTGAAGCCGACCGAGGTGCCATCCTCCGTCCACGCCAGCGGGATCGGATACATCATGATCGAATCACGATCCAGCTTGGTCGCCACCACCTGATCCAGCGTATACTTCTGGAACATGTTGCGCTCGATCGTATCCATGTCCCAGTTGTTCGGCGGCCCGCTCAGGTCGCGGATCACGGCATCGCGGTTCCATTTGATGCCGCCGTCCCTGGGGTTCATGTGTTCATGCGTCAAGCCGAGCAAATGGCCGAATTCATGCAATACCACGCTGCGCACTTCCTCATCGCTGGACCCCGTCGTCAGCCAGCCGAAGTTCATCGTCGGCTTCGGTTCCGGTATGCTCCTGCACATGGTGCCCATGTAAGACCACGAACCATTCCCCTGCTGGAATGCGATACGCACGTCGCTAGGGCCGTGCTGGACGAATGAGAATGTCAGATTCGCCAGCTTGTCCCATTCATTGGCAACCTGGCGCACCCGCTCTTGCAATTCCGCATTGCCCTCAAGAAAACGTATGGTGATGACGCTATGATCCGGCCATTTCGCGTCCCGCAAAAGGACGCCCTTGGTCTGGTGCTCAAGCACCTCGCGCTGCTTGGGGTCGATGTCTTTGCTCGTAAAACAACTGCAATAGTATTGTTTATTCGCCGGCATGGTCGTCTCCCGTCATGGTGAGGATGGATATCAGGACTGGTATGAATAGGGAGAAAACAGCAGTGCAGTGCAAGCCTGACAGGCAGCGGCCGTATCTCCTTTCCATAAGACGGACGCCAATGAAAAAAGGTTCATTTTTATTTTTTTCGCAACTATCGATCGCCTGCGCCTGGGTACGGGCCCATCGTGATGAGGGCCCGTCAGGCCGATCAGACTGCCAGTGCGCTTTGAATGTGCTGCAAGCATGCCGGATCGTCCATCGACGTCAGGTCGCCCGGGCTGCGTCCTTCGCAGATGGCCTGGATCGAACGGCGCAGCAGCTTGCCCGAACGCGTCTTCGGCAGCTGCGCCACGAACAGCACGCGCGCGGGCCGCGCCACGGCGCCCAGCTGACGGTCGACCACGGCCATCACTTCGCGTTCCAGCAGCGCCTTCGCCTCGATGCTGTCGACGCCCTGCGGATTCTTCAGGATCACGAAAGCCATCGCCACCTGGCCTTTGAGCTTGTCCTCCACGCCCACCACCGCCACTTCCGACACGTTCGGATGGCTGGTGATGCTTTCCTCGATCTCGCGCGTGCCCAGGCGGTGGCCAGCCACATTGATCACGTCGTCCGTGCGCCCGAGGATGAAATAATAGCCATCGGCGTCGCGCACGCCCCAGTCGAAGGTGGAATACACTTGCCGCCCGCCGAAGGTGGACCAGTAGGTGTCGACGAAACGCGCATCGTCGCCGTAGACCGTCTGCATGCAGCCCGGCGGCAGCGGGCCTTCCAGCACCAGCACGCCCTTCTCGTTGGCGCCGCACTCCTCGCCCGTCGCCTCGTTGAGCAGCTTGACCTGGTAGCCGTACATGGCCAGACCCGGACTGCCCAGGCGCGTCGGGGTGTCGGCCACGCCTTTCGCCACCGACAAAATCGGCCAGCCCGTCTCCGTCTGCCAGTAGTTGTCGATGATGTCCACTTTCAGCTCGTCAGCGATCCATTGCGAGGTGGTTTCATCGAGCGGTTCGCCCGCCAGGTACAGCGCCTTCAGGGAGGACAGGTCGTATTTGCGCATCAGCTCCACCGGATGCTTGCGCAGCACGCGGATGGCCGTCGGCGCCGAGAACATGCGCGTGACCCTGTATTTCTCGACGATGCTCCACCAGATGCCCGCATCGGGGCAGATCGGCAAGCCCTCGTACAGGATGGTGGCCATGCCGGCGATCAGCGGGCCATACACGATGTAGGAATGGCCCACCACCCAGCCGATATCCGAGGTGGCAAAGAAGGTTTCGCCGGGCTTGCCGCAGAAGTTATACTGCATCGACGAGGCCAGCGCCACCGCATAGCCGCCCACGTCGCGCTGCACGCCCTTCGGCTTGCCCGTCGTGCCCGAGGTGTACAGCACGTACGAAGGCTCGTTCGATTCGAGCCAGGCGACGGGCACCCGCGCGTCCAGGTGCTGCTCGCGCAGGGTCGCGTAATCGACGTCGCGGCCCGGCGTCAGTTCCATCGGCACCAGATGGCGGTCGACCAGCAGCACCTGCAGCGGCTTGTGCGCGGCGATGCGGATGGCTTCGTCGAGCAGCGGCTTGTAGGCGATCGCCTTGCCGTTGCGCGAACCGGCATCGGCGGAAAACACCAGCTTGGGCTGTGCATCGTCGATGCGGCTGGCCAGGCTGTTGGCGGCAAAACCGCCGAACACCACGGAATGCACGGCGCCGATGCGGGCGCACGCGAGCATGGCAAACGCCGCCTCGGCGATCATCGGCATGTAGATCAGGACGCGGTCGCCCTTGACGACGCCCAGCGACAGCAAAATGGCGGCGCAGCGTTCCACTTCGCGCTGCAGTTCGCGAAAGCTGTAGCTGCGCTCCGTGTTCGTTTCGGTGGAAATGGCGATCAGCGCGGCGGCGTCGCCCTGGCTGTCCACCCAGCGGTCAACGGCGTTATGGCACAAATTGGTGGTGCCGCCGACGAACCATTTGGCGAAAGGCGGGCGGGAATAATCGAGCACTTGCGAAAACGGGGTGTGCCAGTCGATCTTGTCCGCTTCCTCGCGCCAGAAAGCGTCAGGCGTGTCGATCGAGCGTTGATAAAATGCTGCGAAATTCATGTCTCCTCCGGTAGGCGTGCAATCTGTGTTTTTTTGTTCGTGCATGTTCTGCTTATCTGTTCATCTGCTTCCTCCAGTGTGGCTATGCTGTGTGGCGAGCAGCTGCCTTGAAAACAATGCTGGCTGCGCCGCCGCGCAACTGTTGCGTTCCCGCGCGATCCGCGCGCGGTTTTCCTCGAGGCTGGCGTCATCGAGCGGCATGCCAAACTGCCCATCGCCAGGCGCAACATCCTGCGGCGACATCACGCGCTGCAATACGATATCGCCCAGCGCCTTCTTGAAATGTCCGGCCTCCCAATACCAGCGCGTGGCAGTGCCGCGCTCATTGGCGGCGGGTATCGGCTCGCAGTTGTATGCGCCATAGCCGCTGAAATCCGTGAGGGAAATATGCGCATCCGGGTAGCGCGCCCTGACCGCGCCAATTTCCCGCACCAGCTGTGCTTTCCATACTTCGAACAGGGGCCACAGCCCCGCAGCCTCGAACATGGCCAGCATTTGCGCGTGATACGGATAGATCACCAGCTTGATATCGGCCTCGGTGGCCGCCATCGCCAGCAAAAAGGTGCGCAGCAATTGAAAGTCTTCGGTGGCAAGGCTCCGCGTCGATTTGCGGCGCAAGTTGGCGGCGCTTTCCTGCGCCCGCTGCGTGAACATCTTGTGGTAACCATCCCGGCGCGCATGGGCGCCGTACTCCAGCATGGGATTGAAGCCATCGGCCGACAAGGTGGCCGCCTCATCGTCGTGCTGAATGCGCAGCGTCTGCGCCGCATCCCTGACGGAGGCCAGCGAAAAGAGCGCATCGAAGCGCCAGAAGGCGCGGCCATGCGCCGGCGTGGCGGCCGCAGGCGCCGGAAGTGCGGACGGTGCGACGGCGGGATTGAGAAAATCGATGAATTCCACGCCCACGATGACCGTGCGTGGCCGGACGCCGGCCTCGCGCAGTTGCGCAAACTGGCTGGCGGACGTCGCCAGGCCCGTGCCCGGAATCGCCAGATTGTAGCCGGGGCCCAGCGCCGACAAGGCGCCGGCGCGCGGATCGAAGCCGATCTCCGCGCGCGAATTGCCGAGGATGATGAAGCGCGGCTGCCTGCGCAGCGCATGTTCCTGCTTGATCTGGTTCTGGTAGCGGCTCAGGCCCGGCTTGACGGCATTGAAATTATCGCGCCGGACGACGCCATACAGGCCATAAGGGTCGACGACGAAAACGAAGGCGCCCACCAGCACGGCGCCCCCCGCCAGCACCAGCGCCAGTACGGCCAGATAGGATTTGAAAGGGGATGCCGTCATGATGCGCCCTCTCTAGAATTGAAAATACAGGAATTCAGCGGGGCGGTTCAGGGCCAGCATGCTCGCCAGCGCGAGCACGGCGATGGCGGCCGCCCAGGCAGGCGAGGCGCGCCAGGTGAGCCAGGCCCGCAGGTGTCGCCCACCGGCAGAAAAATCCAGCGCCGGATCAAAGTGGCGCATGATCTGCTGCGTATTCGGCATGGAAAAAGTAATCAGCGCTGCTACCGCTATCCACGTCCAGCTTTCAATGAACACCGTGCCGCCGCCCAGGTAATAGCCCGTGCCGATGGCGGCCAGCACAGGCTGAAGCGGCAGTAAATGGGGCGCCAGCGCATCGGGCAAGTCCAGGCCAAAGTCGCCCGCCATGCCTTGGATGATTGTCAGGGCGGTTGCCATGTCGGGTGCGCGAAAGAAGACCCAGGCGACGCAGACGGCAATGAAAGTGAGGACCGTCGCCAGGATGTTGCCAACGCGCGTATCGGACGGCAGGTGAAGCTTGCACGCCACCGTGCTCCAGCCCTTGTGGATGGCCAGGTAAGCGCCGTGCAGCGCCCCCCAGACGATAAAATTCCAGCCGGCGCCATGCCACAGGCCGCCCAGCACCATGGTGATCATCAGGTTCAGGTAGCGCCGCGCGGGTCCGCAGCGGTTGCCGCCCAGCGGAATGTACAGGTAGTCGCGCAGGAAACGCGACAGTGTCATGTGCCAGCGGCGCCAGAATTGCGCGATATTGCGCGCTTTATAGGGCGAATCGAAGTTCAAGGGCAGGCGCACGCCGAACAGGCGCGACAAGCCGATGGCCATGTCCGAATAGCCGGAAAAATCGAAGTACAGCTGGAAGGTGTAGGCCAATACGCCGCCCCAGGCGGCCAGCAGCGAGGGCGCGGCAGGGTTATCGAACAGCGGCGCCGCATACGGACCGATGTTATCGGCGACCAGGACTTTTTTCGCCAGGCCGATGAAGAAGATCGTACTGCCGATGGCCACATTCCTGGCCGAGAGGCGAAAGATGCGCCGGTCGGCAAACTGCGGCATCATTTCCTTGTGGTGCAATACGGGGCCGGCGATCAGGTGCGGGAAATAGGTGACAAACAGCAGATAGTGGACAAAGCGGCTTTCCTGCGCCTTGCCCTGGTAGGTATCGACCAGGAAGGCGATCTGCGTAAAGGTGAAAAACGAAATGCCGATGGGCAGGATCACATGCAGGGCGGGCAGCGGCTGCGCCAGCAATTGCGCCACGCTGGCGACGAAGAAGCCCGCGTACTTGTAATACGCAAGCAGGCCCAGATTGGCGGCGATGGCCGCCGTCAACAGCGCCTTGCGGTGCCTGCCGCGTCCAGGCCCGAGCCGGCCCGCGCAGCCGTAGTTGAAGACGATGGAGCCGAGCAGCAGCGGCACATAGCGGTAATCCCACCAGCCGTAGAACAGCAGCGAGGCGCCGGCCAGCCAGGCGGCGGCCCATAACTGGCTGCGCCGTCCCAGGATGAAAAATCCGGCCACCGTGATGGGCAGATAGGCAAACAGGAAGACGTAGGAATTAAATAGCATCGGTTCACCAGTCAGGAAGCGTGGGAGACCGCCACCGCGCGTACATCGCGGCTGACGCTCCCCCATTTTCCTTGCCGTTCAGTTTCTTTGCTAGCAGAAATATCAACTTATCTGCATGCGCATCCGCCCATTTGACCTGACAGCTTAAAACGCGTCGCCGGGAATGCGCACAACACCTTCCATCAGCACGCGCGCGCTGCGGCTCATGATGGCCTTGGTGACGCTCCATTGGCCATCGACCTGCTGCGCTTGCGCGCCCACCGTCAGGGTGCCGGAGGGGTGGCCGAAGCGCACCGCGTTGCGGGGACCGCCGCCCGCCGCCAGGTTCACCAGGGTGCCGGGAATGGCCGCTGCCGTGCCGATGGCAACTGCCGCCGTGCCCATCATGGCGTGGTGCAGCTTGCCCATGGACAGGGCGCGCACCAGCAGGTCGACGTCGCCCGCTTCCACCTTTTTGCCGCTGGACGAGACATAGCCGGCCGGTTTGGCAACAAACGCCACTTTCGGCGTGTGCTGGCGCTTCGCCGCTTCATCCAGGCGGGAGATCAAACCCATGCGCAGGGCGCCGTGCGCGCGGATGGTCTCGAAACGGGCCAAGGCTGCCGGATCGCCGTTGATGGCGTCCTGCAGTTCCGTGCCCGCGTAGCCGATGGCGTCCGCATCGACGAAAATCGTCGGGATGCCGGCGTTGATCATGGTGACTTTCAACACGCCGATGCCGGGCACGTCGAGGTCATCGACCAGGTTGCCGGTAGGGAACATGGCCGAACTGCCAGCATCGCCGCCCTCCTCGTCCGCGGCCGGGTCGAGAAATTCCAGTTTCACTTCGGCGGCCGGAAAGGTCACGCCATCGAGCTCGAAGTCGCCCGTTTCCTGCACTTCGCCATGCGTCATGGGCACGTGGGCGATGATGGTCTTGCCGATATTGGCTTGCCAGATGCGCACCGTGGCGATGCCGTCGGCAGGCACGCGCGCCGCGTCCACCAGGCCGCTGGCAATGGCAAACGAGCCGACGGCGGCCGACAGATTGCCGCAATTGCCGCTCCAGTCGACGAAGGGCTTGTCGATGGAAACCTGGCCGAACAGGTAGTCGACGTCGTGCTCCGGCTTGCTGCTTTTCGCCAGGATCACCGTCTTGCTGGTGCTCGACGTGGCGCCGCCCATGCCGTCGATCTGCTTGCCGTAGGGGTCGGGGCTGCCGATAACGCGCAGCAGGAGCGCATCGCGCGCGGCGCCCGGCACTTGCGCGCTGGCGGGCAAATCCTGCAGGCGGAAGAACACGCCCTTGCTGGTGCCGCCGCGCATGTAGGTGGCGGGGATCTTGATTTGGGGTACGTGGGTCATGAAATTTCCTGAAAAGCCGGGCAGCGCGCGCCTGCGCGCCACCCGGTGAATGACGAACTGCTTACGCTGCCTTGGACGATTCGAGGAAATCCTGCGCGAATCGTTGAAGAACGCCTCCCGCCTCGTAGATCGACACCTCTTCCGCCGTATCGAGACGGCAGGTGACGGGCACTTCCAGCGTTTCGCCGCTCTTGCGATGGATCAACAAGGTCAAAGTGGAGCGCGGCGTGCGTTCGCCCACGACATCATACGTTTCGCTGCCGTCCAGGCCCAGGGTCTTGCGGTTCACACCAGGCAAAAACTCCAGCGGCAAGACGCCCATGCCCACCAGGTTGGTGCGGTGGATGCGTTCAAAACCTTCGGCCACGATGGCTTCCACGCCGGCCAGGCGCACGCCCTTGGCGGCCCAGTCGCGCGAGGAACCCTGGCCATAGTCGGCGCCGGCGATGATGATCAGGGGCTGCTTGCGCTCCATGTACACCTCGATGGCTTCCCACATGCGCGAGATCTTGCCTTCCGGCTCGATGCGCGTGAGCGAACCGGCCTTCACTTTGCCATCCTCGATGACCATCTCGTTTTTCAGGGTCGGGTTGGCGAACGTGGCGCGCTGCGCCGTCAAGTGGTCGCCCCGGTGCGTGGCATAGGAATTGAAGTCTTCCTCGGGCAAGCCCATCTTCGCCAGGTATTCGCCGGCCGCGCTGTCGAGCATGATGGCGTTCGATGGCGACAAGTGGTCGGTGGTGATGTTGTCGCCGAGGACAGCCAGCGGACGCATGCCTTTCAATGGGCGTGCGCCAGCCAGCGCGCCTTCCCAGTACGGCGGCCGGCGGATGTACGTCGTCTGCGGACGCCAGTCGTACAGGGGGCTGACCTTGATGCCGTCATCCGCCTGCGCGGCAAACATCGGGATGTACACCTTGCGGAACTGCTCCGGCTTGACGCTGGACGCGACGATGGCGTCGATTTCCTCGTCGGATGGCCAGATGTCCTTTAACAAAATCGGCTTGCCATCCGCGTCATGGCCCAGCACATCCTTTTCGATATCGAAGCGGATGGTGCCGGCGATCGCGTAGGCCACCACCAGCGGCGGCGAGGCGAGGAAAGCCTGCTTCGCGTACGGGTGGATGCGGCCGTCGAAGTTGCGGTTGCCCGACAGGACGGCCGTAGCGTACAGGTCGCGCGACACCACTTCTTCCTGGATCACGGGATCGAGCGCGCCTGACATGCCGTTGCACGAGGTGCAGGCGAATGCCACCACGCCAAAGCCCAAGTTTTCAAGCTCCGGCATCAGGCCCGCTTCCTGCAGATACAGTTCCACGGTTTTCGAGCCTGGCGCCAGCGACGATTTCACCCAGGGTTTACGGGTCAGGCCCAGGCGGTTCGCATTGCGCGCGATCAAACCGGCGGCGATCATGTTGCGCGGGTTGTTCGTATTCGTGCAGCTGGTGATGGCGGCGATGATGACGGCGCCGTCCGGCATCTTGCCCGGCTCGTTTTCCACCACGCCGGAAATGCCGCGCGCGGCCAGCTCGGACGTCGGCACGCGGTTGTGCGGGTTCGACGGCCCGGCGATATTGCGCACGACGGACGACAAGTCAAACGTCAGCACGCGCTCGTACTGCGCGTCGGCCAGGCTGTCGGCCCACAGGCCCGTTTCCTTCGCATACAGCTCCACCAGTTTCACCAGTTCGTCGTCGCGGCCCGTCAGCTTCAGGTACTTGATGGTTTGCGCGTCGATGTAGAACATGGCGGCCGTGGCGCCGAATTCCGGCGCCATGTTGGAAATCGTGGCGCGGTCGCCCAGGGTCAGATGCGACGCGCCTTCGCCAAAGAATTCCAGGTAGGACGAGACGACCTTCTGCTTGCGCAAAAATTCCGTCAGCGCCAGCACCGTGTCGGTCGCCGTGATGCCCGGCTGTGGTTTACCCGTCAGCTTGACGCCGATGATGTCGGGCAAACGCATCCACGAAGCGCGGCCCAGCATCACGCTTTCCGCTTCCAGGCCGCCTACGCCGATGGCGATCACGCCCAGCGCGTCGACCATGGGCGTGTGCGAATCCGTGCCCACCAGGGTATCAGGATAGGCTACACCATTTTGCACCTGGATCACGGGCGACATGCGCTCAAGATTGATCTGGTGCAAGATGCCGTTGCCTGGTGGAATCACATCGACGTTCTTGAACGCTTTTTTCGTCCAGTCGATGAAGTCGAAACGGTCTTCGTTGCGGCGGTCTTCGATGGCGCGGTTCTTGGCGAAGGCGTCGGGGTCGAAACCGCCGCATTCGACGGCCAGCGAATGGTCCACCACCAGCTGCGTCGGCACGACGGGGTTGACCAGGGCCGGGTCGCCGCCCTGGGCCGCGATGGCGTCGCGCAGGCCGGCCAGGTCGACCAGGGCCGTCTGGCCCAGGATGTCATGACAGACGACGCGCGCGGGAAACCAGGGGAAATCGAGGTCGCGGCGGCGTTCGATGAACTGGCTCAGCGAAGCGTTCAGGGTGGCCGGGTCGCAGCGGCGCACGAGGTTTTCGGCCAGCACGCGCGAGGTGTAGGGCAAGGTGGCATAGGCGCCTGGCTGGATCGCATCGACGGCGGCACGCGTGTCGAAGTAGTCTAGCTGGGTGCCCGGCAAGGGTTTGCGGTACAAGGTGTTCATGTTGGTGCTCATTATTTGCGGTCCTTGATCGGCACGAATTCCAGGTCTTCCGGACCCACGTAGTTGGCGCTCGGGCGGATGATCTTGTTGTCGATGCGCTGTTCGATGATGTGGGCGGCCCAGCCCGAGGTGCGCGAAATGACGAACAGCGGCGTAAACATCGCCGTCGGCACGCCCATCATGTGGTACGAGACAGCCGAGAACCAGTCCAGGTTCGGGAACATGTTCTTGATTTCCCACATGACCGATTCCAGGCGCTCGGCGATGTCGAACATCTTGGTCGATCCCGCTTCCAGCGACAGATTGCGCGCCACTTCCTTGATGACGACGTTGCGCGGGTCGGAAATCGTGTAGACGGGGTGGCCGAAACCGATCACCACTTCCTTGTTGGCGACGCGCTCGCGGATATCCGCTTCCGCTTCATCGGGGTTGTCGTAGCGTTTCTGGATCTCCAGCGCCACTTCGTTGGCGCCGCCGTGTTTCGGGCCGCGCAGCGCGCCGATGGCGCCCGTGATGGCCGAGTGAATGTCCGACCCCGTGCCGGCGATGACGCGGCTGGTGAAGGTCGAAGCGTTGAATTCGTGTTCCGCGTACAGGATCAGCGACGTGTGCATGGCTTTTTCCCACGACGCCGACGGTTTTTCGCCGTGCAGCAGGTGCAGGAAGTGGCCGCCGATCGAGTCGTCGTCCGTTTCCACCTCGATGCGCTTGCCGTTATGACTGTAGTGGTACCAGTACAGCAGCATGGAGCCGAACGACGCCATCAGGCGGTCGGCGATGTCGCGCGCGCCCGGCGCGTTATGGTCGTCTTTTTCCGGCAGGGTGCAGCCCAGCACGGAGACGCCAGTGCGCATCACGTCCATCGGGTGGGCGGCGGCCGGCAGCGCTTCCAGCGCCAGCTTCACGGCCGACGGCAAGCCGCGCAAGGATTTCAGCTTGGCCTTGTAGCCCTTCAGTTCGGCGGCGGTGGGCAGCTTGCCGTGCACCAGCAGATAGGCGATTTCCTCGAATTCGCAGCTGTCGGCCACGTCCAGAATGTCGTAGCCGCGGTAGTGCAAATCGTTGCCGGTCTTGCCGACCGAGCACAGCGCCGTATTGCCGGCGGTGACGCCGGACAGGGCGACGGATTTTTTAGGCTTGAAAGTGGCGGCTTGCGGTGCGGTCATTGTGTTCTCCAGATTGAATAGTCTCGGGTGCGTCACTGCGGGACCGGCATGCGGTCCCTGCTTCTTTACTTATTTCTTTTGCGCGGCGAACAGCGCGTCCAGTTTTTGTTCAAAATCATGGTAGTTGATCGATTCATACAGTTCCATGCGCGTTTGCATGGTGTCGACGACGTTCTTTTGCGTGCCGTCGCGGCGCAGCGCCTGGTAGACGTTTTCCGCCGCCTTGTTCATGGCGCGGAAGGCCGACAGCGGATACAGGGCCAGGCCCACATGGGCGCTGCGCAGTTCGTCCAGCGTGAACAGCGGCGTGGAACCGAATTCCGTGATGTTGGCCAAAATCGGCACGTTGACGGCCTTGGCGAAGGTGGCGTACATGTCCAGATCCGTGATGGCTTCCGGGAAGATCATGTCGGCGCCCGCCTCGACGCAGGCGACGGCGCGTTCCAGTGCCGCTTCCAGGCCATCGACGGCCAGCGCATCGGTGCGCGCCATGATGACGAAGTTCGGGTCCGTGCGCGCATCGACGGCCGCCTTGATGCGGTCGACCATCTCTTCCTTGCTGACGATTTCCTTGCCCGGACGGTGGCCGCAACGCTTGGCGCCCACCTGGTCTTCGATGTGCAGGCCGGCAGCGCCGAACTTGATCATCGATTTCACGGTGCGCGCCACGTTGAAGGCGGACGCACCGAAACCCGTGTCGGCGTCGACCAGCAGCGGCAGGTCGCACACGTCGGTGATGCGGCGGATATCGGTCAGCACGTCGTCCAGGCTGGAAATGCCCAGGTCGGGCAAGCCCAGCGAGCCAGCCGCGACACCGCCGCCAGACAGGTAGATGGCTTTATAGCCGGCGCGCTTGGCCAGCAAGGCGTGGTTGGCGTTGATGGCGCCGACGACTTGCAACGGAGATTCTTCCTGGACGGCCTTGCGGAATGCGGCACCTGCTGAGTATTGAGTCATGTGTTCACCTTATGGGTATCGGATGGTCCCGAATGTTTCATGGAGTGGCTATGAGCATTGGTATTGCAAATGCCGTGCCAGCACCATGCGCCCGCGCGGAAAATGCGCCACGGCACAGTGAAAACCAGGGAAATGGCCACGCAGCGGCGCTGCACGCGCTGTCACGCCAGGGAACAGCGATGTCACGATTCAGGTCAATGATGTTTCAAATATGTTTCAATCATTTCATTTGAAACATTGAAACATGAAACATATGAGACTGCCACCGGGGGCGCGCATAAAAAAACAGCCGGCGGGCGCCGGCTGCAGGTTTGCTGGAAATTCAGGGGCTAAGCCAGCCGCACCAGCGGATTGGCGATGATGTTGTCGATCTGGCGCACGGCTTCTTCGCAGGCGGCGGCAATGGCGCCCTCCTCGTCGTCGCGCACGAACTGCATGGTCGAACCTTCGAATACTTCCAGGCCTTCCGCGGTGGCGCGTTCGATGTCGCAACTGGCCGACCATTTTCCGTCGGTGGTGGGCACGGCCAGGGGAACGATTTCCCAGCCTTTATAGTGAATTTTAGAACTGTTATCCATGGGTGCCTCCTTGGTGACTGACTCAATAGTGGAAATCGTAGCATGAAGCGCTGCCGGCAGCGATGTGTTTCACGCGCCGGCAGGCAATCGGGCTAAACGATTTACGCTGGCTCAAGGACGCAGCAGATTATCGACTTCCGTCTTGGCCACTTCCAGGCCCGCCGTGCAAGCGGTCTCGGGCGCTGCGTAACCGCCCAGGGTGCGGCTGCGCGTGATCGCCTGCGCTTCCGGTTCACCCTCGCGCTGCAGGCGGTAGGTAAAATCCCATAAATCGTCGTTATCCTTTTGCGGGGTCACGGAAATCGTAAATCCCCGGTACTGTTCGCTGCGTGCAGGTATATCGTTCATGAATTTCTCCTTGGAAGAATGAGGTTACCATGCGGCAAGCGCCAGGGTGCGCACGACTGTGACAGGCACATGCGCGCCCGCTTATCTGTTTTTCGCATGTTAAATGTCAATTTGCAGCATTTTTTTAGCGAACTCTGGCGATATAATGCCATTCCCTGACCGCACTTTTTCGCCGTGATGATCCCACAAATCCAAGCCTTCTTCGACCCGGCCACCGCCACCGTCACCTATGTTGTCTACGAGGCCGATGGGCAGGACTGCGCCATCATCGATTCCGTGCTCGACTATGACCCGAAGGCGGGCCGCACGTCCACCGGCTCGGCCGACAAGGTCATTGCCTTCGTGCGCGAACACGGCTTGCAGTGCCGCTGGCTGCTGGAAACCCACGCGCATGCCGATCATCTTTCCGCCGCGCCCTACCTGCAGCAGCAGCTGGGCGGCGACGTGGCCATCGGCGCCGCCATCCAGACGGTGCAGCAGGCCTTCGCCGCCGTCTATCACCAGAACGGCGCCAAAGCCGACGGCTCGCAGTTCGACCAGCTGTTCGCGCCCGACCAGGTGTTTCATATTGGTAAGTTGGAAGTGCGCGCCCTGCACGTGCCCGGCCACACGCCGGCCGACCTGGCGTACCAGATCGGCGACGCCGTCTTCGTCGGCGACTCCCTGTTCATGCCGGACGTGGGCTCGGCCCGCTGCGACTTCCCCGGCGGCTCCGCTACCCTGCTGTACCGCTCCGTGCAGCGATTATTGTCGCTGCCGCCGCAAACGCGGCTGTTCATGTGCCACGACTATCCGCCCAACGGCCGCGCGCCGCGCTGGGAAGTGACGGTGGCCGAACAGCGCGCCAGCAACATCCACTTGCGCGACGGCATCACGGAAGAGCAATTCGTGGCCATGCGTACGGGCCGCGACGCCACCCTCGACATGCCGACCCTGATCCTGCCCGCCATCCAGGTCAACATCAACGCGGGCAAGCTGCCCGAGCCGGAAGACAACGGCGTGCGCTATCTCAAGATACCGCTGAACGCGATCTGATCCCTGCGGGTACCGGTCCCCGCCGCTCCTTCTTTCTTGACATCACGCAAGTTCCACCCCGGGCATTCCGCATACAGTGCAGATTGCCTGAGTTCACTTTGGCGCCGCCTTTTCCTGCTTGACGCTGACGGAGCGCCCGTATGTCGCCCGACCCTACGCTCGATACCAATTGCATCCTGCTCGCCGAAGCCGAAGGCACGGCCTTGTTCAGCCATGCGCTGCTCCAGGCCGTCACGCGCTTGCCGCGTCCCGGCATCATCATCTTTGTGCACGGCGTCAATTCCGACGGCGAATGGTATGAGCAGGCGGAACAAGGCCTGTGCGAAGGCCTGAATGCCCGCCTGAAACGCCGCGACGAGGATCTGGCGATCCCTGGCCCGGCCGCCGGACAGATGCGGGCCGCCACTTACGCACGCGAACTGACGGATGACGGCTTCCTCAACCCCAAGCGCAACGCCACCACCTTCCTGCTGGCGGACGACGCCAACTCTCCCGTGATCCGCTTCCGCTGGGGCTACAAGGCCAACGGCGAAGAGTTGCAGGCATTTGGCGACGGCATCTATCTCAACGAAAAGAATTACTGGGGCGGCGGGCCGTTCGCCAACGGCTGCAGCGCCCTGCCTGACCTGTGGGGCCAGGGCTTGTCGGAGGAACTGTTCCTGTGGATGCATATCCAGCACATGAACCCGACGAATGACCGGCAAGTGTATGCCTGCCCGCCGCGCCCGTATTTTGTGTTCGCCGCCTGGCGCCTGGCGCGTCTGGTGCAATCGATCAGAGCGTGCCAGCACGATGCGCCCGTCACCATCGTCTGCCATAGCCAGGGCAATATGGTGGCCATGGCGGCCGCCTTTCTCGGCGAAACGCTGGGACCGTCCGCCGTGGCCGACAGCTATGTGCTGTGCAACCCGCCCTACAGCCTGCTCGATAGCAATTTCACGGAAAACTGGGTCAGCGGCCACTTGAAGGATGAGCATGGCAATACGGGCCGGCAAAAGTACGCGGCGCGCACGCAAACCTTGAAAGCGTTTTTCAACATCCTGCGCACCCGCACGGCAATGCAGCAGGATGCCGCCTTTGTCGACGAGTGCAGCGCCAATCGCAAGCCTGAACGCAAGGACAGCTATACGGCCGCGTTCGACCGCGCAGACTACGGCTTGCATGGCTCCACCTACGGCAGGGTTACCCTGTATTTCAATCCGCACGACCAGGTGATTTCGGCCACGCCCGTGCAGGGCATAGGCTGGCGCGGCATGTCGGCACAGGAAATTGCCGATGCGGGCGGTGAAGGCGTCTTCACGCAGCGCGTGTTTGCGCAAAACCACCTTGTCGGCCAGGAAAATGAAAAGGATTACGACATCTGGCAGCGCAATGGCCAGCCCTTGACGCCGGACAGCCTCGATTTCTGGCACCCGCGTTCACTGGTCGCCGAGTACTCGATCAAAAAGGGCATGCGGGCCAGCAAAGGCATCGGCCGCAAGATACTGACCTTCCTCTTCGCCCCCATCGTCATCGTGCTCGCCAGGACGGCCGGCACGCGCATCAACGCCCTGCCGCCCAAGACCTGGCGGCTGCCGATGAAGGCGCCCAGGCTGCCCGAGGCATTCCTGCCGCGCTCGAAGCGCTTTGCCGACGCCAGCGAACAATTTGACGAAGGCTGCGATGCCCCCGCCGACTCCCTGCACAAGGACCGCGCCGCCGAAGCCGATGAGGCATATGCGCCTTACCGTTCCCAGGGCAAGGGCGACGCGCAGACCGAAGCGGCGCTGCGCTACGAACAGAACGGCATGCTGCGCATGCAGGCCAGGCGCGACGGCTGGACCGAAAAAGGCAAGCCTGAGACGCCCGTGGACAAGCCGGAGGAGGCTTCCAAAGAATTCAATGCCTGGCGCAAGAACGAAATCCGGAGCTACCTGGCCGCCAACATCGACACCCACGCCACCGATCACTCGACCATCATGACCAATCCCGAGCATGCGGAAAAGGCGCTGGCGTATGACGTGGCGGTGGGGGTGTGCACGATCAGGCAGGAGGCGTTGCGCGAATTAAGGGTTGCGGCGGATTGGAGCCTGTTGAAAGGCTCATCTTTCGAGTCTGGAGAGTTCTTTGAATACTACGACAATGGGACATTTAAAAATGTATCTCTATTTACATGGGCAAATGACAAAGACAGCCCTGCCAGAAAACCAAAAAGCATCGTTGACGAGCGCCAGAATGCCAGGCCTGCCGACCCTTCCACCAACTTTGCACTGAGGACTGACGGTGCGTAAGTTCATTGTCACGCCACGCCAGCGACTGGCCTGGGCGCTCGCCACATCTTTCATTGTCATTTGCCTTGCGCTCTGGCTCAACTGGCAAAGCTATGCAGGTCACCAGACTATCCATTCACCTGGAGAACTCATGAAACAGTTCCTTGCGCTGCCCATGCTCGCTGCGTTCACCATGTTTGCGCTATTGACGGCCTGCGCCGTGCAACCTGTGCAGAAGGAAGACGATCTCCCAAAAAACACGACCCATGCTCCCTTCCGGGCACAAGTGGTGGGCCTGCAATGGCTCAATCCACTGCAGCGGCTCGACTATCCGACCGAGTGGCAGCTGCTATGGACGTTGGGATTGGCCAAGCCCAACGAAAATGACGATATGGTCAGGACGGATCCCAGGGGTTTCAGCACCTTGCAGGCCGTCGCCCCCATTGCTCACGATATCAATGGCAGGGAAACGTTCAAGGGTTATCACCATAAGTATCTGCGTGAGCTGATGACCAATTTCCACGACATTTATTATTCCAGCCCCACCTACTTCTACCACGTCTATCCCAAGGATAAAAAACAGAACTGGCGCGAACTGGCAGGCATCCGCGTGGAATATGCCCTGCCTGAAGGAAAATTCAATCTGGCAGAAGTACACCAATTCACGCAGCAAACCATCACCAACACCTTCAGCATCGGCAATGTCAATTTCCCCACCCTCTGGACCCGCGCCACGCCACCCGACGTGCGCATCACCCTCGGTGGCAACAATGCGGGCCTCGTGTCCCTGAAAGCCGCGCTGGCCTATCTGGAAGCGCATCCGCAGCAAACCGTGTGGGTCATGAACTGGGATGCGCCAAGCCGGCCAAAAACCATGCAGATCAATGAAAACCTGGTGCTGCTGGTGCTGGCCGGGCCCGGCTACAAGACGGAGCGGGCGGCGCTGGCGTGGATAGGCTATCCGGCCACGAAGAATGTCGCCGATTTTGCACTGGCCAAGGACAAGCCGCCGCGCGCCGTGCAGGCGTGGCAGGCCGTGTTTGCCGAAGCGGCGCGCCAGGGCGGCAGGACGGAAGAAAACATCGGCTACGTCATCCACGATGCCAACAAGACCTTACCCACGTCATCCGACCGGCTGGGCCAGCTGGCGCAGGCGCTGACGCTGGAAGTACCTGATTTCGACTTCCTGCCGCAGACCTTCAATACGCCTGCCCTGCTGGGCGAAATGGGCGCCGGCACGGCGCTGACCAATGTCGCCCTGGGCATCGCCCATGCCAACCACGTCGGCCAGCCCGTGCTGGTGGCGGGCACCAGCGATCCCGACAGCGTCACGGGCGTGCTGGTTTCGCCGCCGGCCATCGTGCGCCCCATCAATCACGACCAGCCGTGGTTCCGCGCGCGCGGCGAACACCATGCGTACCTGCCGTGGTGGGGCATCCGCCACGATGCAGCGGACGCTATGCAAGGCTATTCAGATTGAAGTCCGAAGGCGACGCGCATCACATGGCGTCAAACGCAATAACAAAATGCAAATGATGCGTCTTCCGCCATACCATATCCCTCAGTACCATGTGGTGACCCTATTCGAGGATCCGCCACGCCATGCCTTCACAATCCAAAACCGCTCCATCCAGCCAGCAGGCCACCGAGGCCGCTGGCGCCAGGCCGCCCGTGCGCGGCGCGCTTGCCAGCCTGTCCCTGGCGATGCTGCTGCCCGCGCTGGGCACCAGCATCGCCAACGTGGGCTTGCCCGACATGGCCAGGGCCCTGCAGGCACCGTTCCAGGATGTGCAATGGATCGTGCTGGCCTACCTGCTGGCCATCACCGCGCTGATCGTCAGCGTGGGCCGCCTCGGCGACATGCTCGGCCGGCGCCGCCTGCTGCTGGCCGGCATCGCGCTGTTTGCCCTTGCCTCCATCCTGTGCGCCCTGGCGCCCACCTTGTGGCTGCTGGTTGCCGCGCGCGCCCTGCAGGGCCTGGGCGCTTCCGTCATGATGGCGCTGACCATGGCCTTTGTCGGCAGCACCGTGCCCAAGGCCCAGACAGGCAGCGCCATGGGCCTGCTCGGCACCATGTCCGCCGTCGGCACCACGCTGGGCCCCGCGCTGGGAGGCCTGCTGATCGCGCATTTCGGCTGGCAAGCCATTTTCCTCGTCAACGTGCCGCTGGCCGGCGTGGCGCTGCTGATGGCCTGGCGCTACCTGCCGGCTGACCAGCGCGGCGCACACGCCAGGCGGCCCCTGTTCGACCACCGCGGCACCGTGCTGCTGGCGCTGACCCTGGCCGCGTATGCGCTGGCCATGACCCTGGGCCGCGGCCATTTCGGCATGCGCAACGCGGCGCTGCTGCTGGCCGCCTGCATGGGCGGCGCCCTGTTCGTCTACGTGGAGCTGAAGGCGCCGGCGCCGCTGATACGCCTGGCCATGCTGCGCGCGCCCGTGCTCAGCGCCGGCCTGGCGACCAGCATGCTCGTATCGACGGTCATGATGTCGACCCTGGTGGTCGGTCCCTTCTACCTGGCGCACGGCTTGGGCCTGGGCACGGCCGTCGCCGGCATGGTGCTGGCGGCCGGGCCGCTGGTGGCGGCGTTCTGCGGCGTGCCGTCCGGCTGGCTGGTGGACCGCTACGGCGCGCAGCGCATGGGCGGCGCGGGCCTGTGCGGCGCTGCCGGCGCCTGCCTGGCGCTGGCCCTGCTGCCCGCCAGCCTGGGCATCCCCGGCTACGTCGCGCCGATCATGCTGCTCACGGCCAGCTACGCGCTGTTCCAGGCGGCCAACAATACCGCCGTGATGGGCGACATCGCTGCCGACCAGCGCGGCGTCATCTCCGGCATGCTCAATCTGTCGCGCAATCTGGGCCTCGTCACGGGTGCCTCCGTGATGGGCGCCGTCTTCGCCGCCGGCGCCGGCGCCGGCGATATCGCCGGCGCCCAGCCAGCCGCCATGATCCGTGGCATGCACGCCACCTTTGCCGTCGCCAGCGCGCTGATACTCGCCGCGCTGGCCATTTTCGCGCTCGGCCGCGCCCTGGCCAAGCCCCCTACGTCTTCTGGAGACCCCGCATGATGCGCCCCCGTCCGATCCCGTCCCTGCCCGTCCCGCTGTTACTGCTGCTGGCCCTGGCCTGCGGCGCCACCTTGTCAGGCTGCGGCCGCTCCCAGGCCGCGCCTGGCGGTCCGCCGCCCAAGCCCACCGTTTCCGTGGCGCTGCCGGAAACATCGATGGTGCAGGCAAGCCTCGACTACACGGGCCGCATCGAGCCGTCGCAGCGCGTGGAAGTGCGTTCGCGCGTGTCGGGCTACCTGCAGCAGATCGCTTTTCGCGATGGCCAGCAGGTCAAGGCCGGCGATGCGCTGTTCGTCATCGACCCGCGCCCCTTCGCGGCGGCGCGCGACCGCGCCCAGGCCAGCCTGGCCCAGGCCCATGCGCGCAGCAAGCTGGCCACGGCCCAGTTCGAGCGCAGCAGCCGGCTGCAGCAGACGGGCGCGGCCAGCACCGAGGAGCTGGAACGGGCGCGCGGCGAGCTGGAAGGCGCGCAGGCGGCCGTCATGCTGAGCCAGGCGGAATTGCGCAGCGCCGAGCTGGAACTGTCCTTCACCACCATGCGCGCCCCCATCGCCGGCACCGTCTCGGACCGCCGCGTCGATATCGGCAACTACGTGGCCGGCGGCGCGGCGCAGAGCGGCGTGCTGACCACCATCGTTGCGCACAATCCCGTGCGCGCCATGGTCGACTTGTCGGAAGCGGATTTCCAGCGCCTGCGCCAGCAAAGCAGGCTGCCGGGCAAGGTGCAGCTGGCGCTTGATGGCGGCGGCCCCGCCCAGGAAGCCAGCGTCGACTTTGTCGACAACGAAATCAGCGCCCGCTCGGGCACGGTGCGCCTGCGCGCCAGCCTGGCCAACGCCGACCGCGCCGTCATGCCGGGCAGCTTTGCGCGCGTGCGCATTCCCGTCGGCGCGGCGCAAGAGCGCCTGCTGGTGCCCGACGCCGCCATCCTCAGCGACCAGAATAAAAAGATGGTGTTCGTCGTGGACGCGGCGGGCAAGGTGGCGCCGCGCAAGGTGGAACTGGGCGGCCTGCATGGCGACAGGCAGATCGTGCTGTCCGGCCTCGGACCGCAGGAGCGGGTCATCGTCTCCGGCGTGGCCAAGGTGCGCCCGGGCGACCAGGTCCTGGTGGCCGCTCCCCGCGCCAGCGGCGCATAAGGAGCAAGCATGCGTTTTTCCCAATTTTTCATCCGCCGTCCCGTGTTCGCCATCGTGCTGTCGATCCTCATCACCCTGGTGGGCGCGGTGTCGGCCATGCGCCTGCCGATCTCGGAATTTCCCGAGATCGTGCCGCCCACGGTGACGGTGAAGGCCAGCTATCCTGGCGCCTCGGCGCAGGAAATCGCCGATACGGTCGCCGCGCCGATCGAACAGGAAATCAACGGCGTCGACGGCATGCTCTACATGTCCTCGCAATCGGTGGGCGACGGCAAGCTGACCATCAGCGTGGTGTTCAAGCCGGGCACCAACATCGAACAGGCGCAATCGCTGGTGCAGAACCGCGTGGCGGCGGCCGAAGCGCGCCTGCCCGAAGCCGTGCGCCGGCTGGGTCTGGCCGTCAAGAAGGCCTCGCCCGACCAGCTGATGGTGGTGCTGTTCGATTCGCCGAAAGGCACGCGCGACCAGCAGTACATCTCCAACTTCATCGGCACCGCCATCAAGGACCAGCTGGCCCGCATCGAAGGCGTCGGCGACATCTACACGCGCGGCGCGCGCGATTTCTCGATGCGCATCTGGCTCGATCCGGCGCGCGTCGCCTCGCTGGGCCTGAGCCCGCCGGAAGTGATCGCGGCGGTACGGCAAGCCAACTCGCAGGTCGCCGCCGGGGTATTGAACCAGCCGCCCGGCGGCAGCGATGGCGCCTACCAGGTGCAGGTGCAGGCGCAAAGCCGCTTGCGCGACGTGGCCGAATTCGAGGCCATCATCGTGGCCGCCCATGGCGACGGCGGCGTGGTGCGCCTGCGCGACGTGGCGCGCGTCGAGATGGGCGCGCAGGATTACGCGGAAAGCGGCTTCGTCGACAACCGCACGGCCATCGCGCTGAGCATCAGCCTGCTGCCCGGCTCGAACGCGCTGGCTACCGGCGACCGCGTGCTGGCGCAGCTGGCCAAGATGCAAGCCGATTTCCCGCAGGACGTCGCCTATCACACCTACTACAATCCGACCGAATTCATCCGTTCCTCGATCGACAAGGTGCGCGACACCATCTTCGAGGCGGCGCTGCTGGTGTGCCTGGCCATGCTGCTGTTCCTCGGCTCGTGGCGCGCCGCCATCATTCCCATCCTGGCCATTCCCGTGTCCCTGGTCGGTACCTTCACGGTGCTGGCCGCGATGGGCTATACCCTCAATACCCTTTCGCTGTTCGGCCTGGTGCTGGCCATCGGCATCGTCGTCGATGACGCCATCGTCGTGGTGGAAAACGTCGAGCGCCACATGGAGGAAGGCATGAGCCCCGTCGCCGCGGCGCAGCGCAGCATGAACGAGGTGGGTTTCGCGCTGGTCGCCATCGCGCTGGTGCTGGTGGCCGTGTTCGTGCCGACGGCCTTCATCGATGGCATCTCCGGCATGTTCTACCGCCAGTTCGCCGTCACCATCGCCGCCTCCACCGTGATCTCGGCGCTGGTCTCGCTGACGCTGTCGCCGGCCCTGGCCGCGCTGCTGCTCAAGCCGCAGCTCAATGCCAACAGCCTGGGCGCGCGCTGGATGGCCATCTTCAACCGCGGCTTTTCCCGCCTGACGGGCGGCTATGTGCAACTGACCGGGCGCATCCTTTCGCGGCGCTGGCTGATGCTGCCCGTGTACCTCGTGCTGGCGGGCCTGACCCTGTGGCGCCTGGACGTCACGCCGCGCGGTTTCGTGCCGCAGCTGGACCGCGGCTATGCCATCGTCTCGATCCAGCTGCCGGCCGGCTCGACCCTGGCGCGCACCAGCGCAGTGGTGCAGGACGCCACGGCACGCCTGATGAGCCACCCTGGCGTGGCCCACACGGCCGCCTTCGTCGGCACCGACGGCGCCACGTTTACGTCGGCGCCCAACACGGCCGTCATCTTCACCATGTTCAAGGACTTCGGCGCGCGCGCCAGCGCTGGCCTGGACGGGCCGGCCATGCTGGGCGCCCTGCGCGGCAAGCTGGCGCCCATCAGCGCGGCGCGCGTGATGGTGATACCGCCGCCTTCCGTGCGCGGCATCGGCACCGGCGGCGGCTTCAAGCTGATGCTGCGCGACACGGGCGGCCTGGGACCGCAAGCCTTGCAGGCGGCCGCGCGCGGCATCGCCGAGGAAGCGGCCAGGCTGCCCTCGGTGACGGGCGCCTTCACGCCGTTCAACGCCATGAGCCCGCAGATCAAGGTTGAACTGGACCGCACCAAGGCCGAATACCTGGGCCTGCCGCTGCTGCGCGTCAACGAGACCCTGCAAAGCTACCTGGCGCCCGTGTTCGTCAACGACATGAACCTGATGGGCCGGGTCTGGCGCGTCACCGCGCAGGCGGACGCGCCCTACCGGCGCAGCGTGGCCGACCTGGCCGCGCTCAAGACGCGCGCCGCCAGCGGCGACATGGTCCCGCTGGGCAGCGTGGCCACCTTCAGCGAAGGCACGGCGCCGTTCCGCGTGCCGCGCTACAACCTGTATCCCGCCGCCGAAATCCAGGGCAGCACCAGGCCTGGCTACTCGACGGGGCAGACCATCGCCGCGATGGAAGAACTGCTCAAGGCGCGCCTGCCGGCCGGCTTCGACTACGAGTGGACGGAGCTGGCGCTGCAGGAAAAACAAGCGGGCGCCAGCACCGGCATGGTGCTGGGACTGGCCGTGCTGCTGGTGTATTTACTGCTGGCGGCCCTGTTTGAAAGCTGGCTGCTGCCCCTGTCCGTCGTGCTGATCGTGCCCAGCTGCGTGCTGGCCACGCTGATCGGCGTGTCGTGGCGCGGCCTGGACAACAACGTGCTGACGCAGATCAGCATCGTGGTGCTGATCGGCCTGGCGGCCAAGAACGCCATCCTGATCGTCGAATTCGCGCGCCAGGCGATGGCGGCCGGCGCCGATGCGCGCGCAGCGGCCATCGGCGCCGCCCGCACACGCTTGCGGCCCATCCTGATGACGTCGCTGGCTTTCCTGCTGGGCGCGATACCGCTGATGCTGTCTTCCGGTGCGGGCGCGGAAATGCGCCAGTCAATGGGCACGGCCGTCTTCGCCGGCATGCTGGGCGTGACCTTGTCCGGCCTGTTGTTTACACCCTTGTTTTTTACCTTGCTGAGCCGCCGCCGCGCGGCGCCGGCCACGCGCACGGTCGCACTGGGAGAAGCCGCATGAGCCGCATGACAACCCTGAACACGCGCCGCGCCGCGCCGCTGCTGGCGGCGGCCATGCTGGCCCTGGCCAGCTGCAGCGCCGGCACGCCCACGGCGACGCGGGCGCTCGATCCGGCGCAACTGTCTGCCCTGCCCTCGGCGGGCGGCCCGGAACTGCAGGCCGGCGCGCCGCCGGCGCTGTGGTGGCAGGAACTGGGCGATGCCAGGCTGGAACAGCTGGTGCGGCGCGCCTGGCAAGACAACTACGACGTGCGCATCGCCGCCGCGCGCCTGGCCAGCGCCAGCGCGTTCGCGCAGGCCGCGCGCGGCGCCCGCCTGCCGACGGTGGATCTCGACGCCCAGGCCGGACGCGCGCGCCTGGCGCCGATCGAGGGCGGCGACGGCCAGCCGCACATCGCCTCGCCGGTGCAGTGGAGCGCCGTCTTCAGCTGGGAGCTCGACCTGTTCGGCCGCGTGCGCCACAGCATCGCCGCTGCCGAGGCATCGGCGGACGAACGCGCCGCCGTGCGCGACGACGTGCGGCGCCTGATCCTGGCGCAGGTGGTGGACGCCTACCTGGTGCTGCGCGGCGCGCAGCAGATGCGCGCCAGCCTGCAGGAGCAGCTGTCGAACCAGTCCGGCACCCTGCAACTGGTGCGCGAGCGCGAAAGCGCGGGCCGCGCCGCGCCGGCCGAGCGCATGCGCGCCGAGGCGCAGATGCGCCTGGCCGGCGCCCGCCTGCCCAGCCTGAACGCCGAAGAACGCGTGGCGCGCAACCGGCTGGCGACGCTCACCGGACAGCGTCTCGATGCGCAGGAACTGGCGGCGCTCGACCAGCCGATGCCGCTGGCGCTGCCGCAATCCTTGCTGACGGACGAGCCGGCCCACCTGCTGCTGCGCCGGCCCGACGTGCGCGCGGCCGAACGCGCGCTGGCGGCGGCCAGCGCGCGCGAAGGTGCTGCCATCGCCGAGCGCTTCCCGCGCATCAGCCTGGGCGCGCTGTTTGGCGCCTCCGGCGTGGCCGGCGACTGGAATGGCGGCGATGCGGCGCGCTGGCAGGCGGGCGCCGCGTTTTCCCTGCCGCTGTTCGACGGCGGCACGCGCCGCGCCCGCGCAAGCGCGGCTGGCGCCGAGGTGCAGGCCGCGCAGGCCGGCTTCGACAAGGCGCTGGCGCTGGCGTTGGAAGAAGCCGACAGCGCCATCGCGCAATGGGTGCAATTGCGCAGCCGCCATGCGCAGCTGCGCCTGGCGCACCAGCTGGCGCAGGAAAGCGCGCGCCTGGCGCGTGTGCGCTACCAGGAAGGCGCGGAAAGCCTGCTGGGCGTGCTCGAAGCGGAACGCATTGCGCTGGCCGCGCAGGAGCAGCTGGTGACGGCGCAGCGCGACGTGACCATCGCCACGGCGCGCGGCTATACGGCCATGGCCGGCGGCTTCGACGGGCCCGCGCAGCAGGCCGCTGCCGGCGCCATCAGCCGGCGCTGATCCGGGCCGCGCAGGCGTCGACCACGCAGCCGCGCAGCCAGCGGTGGGCGGGGTCGGCATCCATGCGCGGATGCCACATCAGCGATACGGTCAGGTCGGGCATGCCTAGCGGCAGCGCAAAACTGAACATGCCGGCGCGCAGATTGCCCGTATGCCGTTCCGGCACGGTGGCGATCAGGTCGGAGCCGGCGGCCAGCGCCAGCGCCGCCGTGAAGCCGCCGACGATGCTGGCGATCGTGCGCTGCAATCCCAGCGCGGCCAGCGCGTCATCCATCGGTCCCGTCTCCTGGTCGCGCCGCGCCACCAGCACGTGCCGGCCGGCCGCATAGCGCTCGGCGCTGATGTCGCCTTGCGCCAGCGCATGGCCGCTGCGCACCACGCCGACAAAACGGTCGCCGAACAGCCTGCGCGTGCGCACTTCCGGGCTGGTCAGACTGCCGATCACGCCCGTTTCCAGGTCGATGCTGCCCTCGCGCAGCTGCACGCTTTCGCGGTCGACCTTTTGCACGAAGCGCAGGCGCACGCCGGGCGCCTGCGCGCCGATATGCGCGAGCAGGGCCGGACCGAAATTTTCCACGAAGCCGTCGCTCGAACGCAGCGTGAACGTCTGTTCCAGCTGGCGCGGATCGAGCTGCTCCGCCGGTCCCAGCACGGCCAGCGCCTCGCCCACCAGGTGGCCCACCCGTTCGCGCAACTCCAGCGCGCGCGGCGTGGGCACCAGTTCACGGCCGGCGCGCACCAGCAGCGGATCGCCGGTCGTCTCGCGCAGGCGCGCCAGGGCGCGGCTCATGGCCGATGGACTCAGACGCAAGCGCCGCGCCGCGCGCGTGACGCTGCCTTCGGCCAGCAGGACATCGAGGGTGATCAACAGGTTCAGATCGGGTAGCGACATTGGCGCTTACTCGCCCTGCTCCGGCGCGCGGCCGATTTCGCCGTCGATATTGGCCAGGAACCAGGCCAGCGACGACATCAGCGCCACGTTGCGCTTGAGGTTATCCGGATCGACCTTGTCCAGGGTATCGGCCGGCGTATGGTGGTAGTGGAAATAGCTGTGGCTGTCGACCAGCGGCTCGAAACTGGGCACGCCGCCCGTTTCCAGGCGGTGCAGGTCGCCCGTGCCCAGTGCGTCGCGGCGCGTGAAGGCGTGCGCGCCCATCGGCAGCAGGGCCGCGCGCAGCGGCGCGAACAGTTTTTCCGACTTCGGCCCCACGCTGGCGAGGATGCCGAACGGGCGGCCGGCGCCGCTGTCCATCTCGATGGCCGCATATTGTTTGCCGAGCGCCTGCTTGTGGGCCTCGAAATACGCCTGGCCGCCACGCCCGCCGTTTTCCTCGTTCATCCAGGCGATCACGCGGATGGTGCGGCGCGGGCGGTAGTCGAGCTTTTTCAGGGTTTCCACCACGCCCATGGCCGCCACCACGCCGGCGCCATCGTCGTGCGCGCCCGTCGCCAGGTCCCACGAATCGAGGTGGCCCGAGACCACCACCACTTCGTCCGCCTTGTCCGTGCCCGGCCAGTCGGCGATGACGTTGTAGCTGTCCGCTTCCGGCAGGTTTTGCGGCGTCAGGGTCAGGTGCATTTTCAGCGCGCCGCGCGCGGCCAGGCGGCCGATCAGCAAGGCGTCTTCCACGGTGACGGCGGCGGCCGGAATGCGCTTGTTGTCATCGAGACCCGTGGCGCCCGCGTGCGGGATGCGGAAATCGGCGCCGCCGACCGAGCGCACCAGCGCGGCGGCCGCGCCCAGGTCCGCCGCTGCCTTCGGGCCGAGGAAGCGCGCGCGCGACCCCTGGCCGTAAGTCACGCCGGCCAGGCCCCGCTCGGCCATCTCCTGGTCGAACGGCGTGTCGATCAGCACGATGGCGCCCTTCACTTCCGGCGCGCGCGCCTTGAGTTCGTCCAGGCTCTTGACGATGATCAAGGGCGCCGTCAGGCCGGCGGCCGGCGTAGCGCCGGAGCCGCCCAGGGCGGTCAGCACCACGCGCTGCGACACGCCCTGCGGACGGCCCGCATAATCGACGATTTCCGCCGTTTCCACGCCGCGCACCCAGTGCGGCACTTTCACGGGCTGCAAGGTAACGGTGGCGCCCAGCTGGCGCATGGTGTCGGCCACCTGCCGCACGGCGGCAGCCGCGCCGGCGGAACCGGACAGGCGCGGACCGATCAGGTCCGTCATGTCGGCCAGGCGGGCGTAGGCCCAGTCGCTGTGCAGCGCCGTGTCGCGCACCTGCGCCAGCGCTTGCGGCGTATTGCCTGGCGCGGCGGCAAAGGCGCCGGCGCTGACGATGCAGCCCAGGGCGATGGATAAAACGGAACGGCGCAGTGGCGCGCCAGTCAGGATGGTATGCATGTAATGTCAATTCCAGTCAACAAGGTCGAAGCGGGTACGCCGTGGCCAGGGGCAAGGCGCGGCTTTCTACGATAGCGTATTTATTCTGTCATTGCAGCAACTTTTGCGGGAGTGATTGCTTCTTTCCCCCAGAGTCGATTACCATCAGGATCGTGATCGCTACCGGATACCGCCATGCTCAAGGGAACCCTCTGTACCGTCCGGCATTTGCAGGCCGCCGACCTGAATACCTATATTTCCCTCGTCAACGACCTGCCCTCGCGCGGCGAGTTTTTCTCGATGCAGTTCAAGTCGCCCGAGGCCATGCGGCGCGACTTCCTGCAATCGGGCTTCGTCACCGAGGACAGCGAATTGTTCCTCATCGAAGACAAGGCCCAGCACATCATCGGCACGATCACGCATTTCAAGAGCCGCACGCCCGCCTCGCGCGAGATCGGCTACCGCCTGTTCGACCGGCAGCGGGATGGGCAGGGCTACATCAGCGAAGCGACGCGCCTGGTGATCGACTACCTGTTCAACGCCTATCCGTATCACCGGCTGGAGCTGCTGATGGACCCGCTGAACATCGGCTCCGAGCGCATCGCGCAAAAGAACGGCTTTACCCAGGAGGGCTTGATGCGCCAGGCCTTCTTTATCAACGGCGTGATGCGCGATGTCAAAATGTACAGCCTGCTGCGGCCCGAATGGCAGGCGCGCCTGCGCTGACTTGTTACCGCTCAGCCCCGATTGTAATAAGTTGTATTAGACGTGGAACAAGCTTGCGGCAGCAGATATAGTCCAGTGCATGCAGATCATTGTGATCTCGCCGGAATGGAAGGAAATGCCATGTTGAACAAGAAACTCCTGGGTGCGGTAATGGTAGCGGCAGTGGCTGTGTCTTCGGCCGCAGTCGCCGGTGACCGCGACTTCAATACCGTTGCAGGCGCCGTTGTCGGGGCGGCCATTGGCAACAGCACCGGCGGACGCAATGGCGCGATCGTCGGTGGCGTGCTGGGTGCCGCCGTCGGCAACAGCATCAGCACGAATGACCGCTATTACGACCGTGGCGGCTATCGCGGCGGCTACCGCGAAACCTATTACGCGCCTGCGCCGCAACCGGTGTACTACGCCCCGGCCCCGCAGCCCGTGTATTACGCGCCGCCTCCGCGCTACTACGGCCCGCCGGCCGTCGTCTACGTGCAACCGGGCCGCGGCTACTACCGCGACCATGGCCGCCGCGACTACTATGACCGTGGCCACGGTCACGGCCACGGCTGGGGCCATCGTCGCTGATCGGCACCCACCATCCGCCAAAACCTGCGCCAGCCTGCTGCCGCAGGTTTTTTTGCAAGATAAGCAAGGTATCGCCACCGCACAATATCGGCTAAGCTGTGTCCTATGATCAACATTACTGGCCGCCTGGACCGCACCAACCGATGCATTTAATTAAAGACGCGCTTGACTTCGGCCCCTGGCTCGATGCCGCCGCCGGCACCAGCGTGGGCGCCGGCCCCCTGCCACGGCGCGAAAACCAGGACAACTTCCTGCTGATCGATGCCAGCGGCCATGCCGTCTGCCTGTCGCGCCAGGCGCCGTTTCATTGCCAGGTGCCGGGCTGGCCGCGCGGCCACGTGCGCGCCGCCGTGCTCGACGGCATGGGCGGCCACGGCCTGGGGCGTGAAGCGGCGGAAGCGGCCGTGCAAGGCTTGCTGGCCGTACCCGCCTGCCTCGATACGGCCAGCCTGGCAGCCAGGCTCGACGAGTTGCACACGCGGCTGCAGGACACCTTCGCCAGGACGGCGCCCGCCCAGGCGCGCCCGCCCGGCACCACCCTGACCTTGCTGGAAGTGCCGCCCGGCGAAGCCCCGCTGCTGTATCACGTGGGCGACTCGCGCCTGTATGAAATTGCCGACGGGAAGGCCAGCATCCTCACCGTCGACCATGTGCCGGCCACCGTGTACGCCATGCGCGGCGCCCTCGACGAGACGCGCTGGCGCGCCGCCGTGCACGGCGAACACCATCCGCAAATCTCGCAGGCCTTTATTTTAGGCAACGCCATCAGCGACAGCCTGCAGCTCGACAAGCCGCTGCGCGGCCTCGATGCGGCCGCCTTGCCGCCCTTCCTGGCCCACCTGGGCGACCGCCGCGTGCTGCGCGTGCGCCCCGGCGCCCACTATCTGCTGGCCAGCGACGGTTTCTGGGCCTGCGACGATCCGCTGGCCCTCACAGCCCGCTGGCCCGCCTTGTGTGCCGGCAAGACCGCGGCACAGGCCGTCAACGCCCTGTTCGACGACTTCCTCTCGCACCCGCCAAAAGGCTTGCATAGCGACAACATTACCGTGCTGGCGCTGCGCTTCGATGCGGCATTCACCGTCCCGGGCGGCTAGCGGCCAGCCGCGCAAGGTGGCATCGTGACGCGAATCGCAACGGGCCGCATAAATGGCGCATGCCCGTGAACCATGGCCGTGGCGCGCGGTCTGACGGAAGGATCTCTCCCAACGTCACCAGGAGCATGCCATGAGCAACAACACCGCTACACCGCAGGCCGGCGCAGCCGGCGCGCCCGACTACGCCGCCATCAAGCAGCGCCAGCAAGCAGGCTGGGCCAGCGGCGACTTCGCCGTCATCGGCGTGACCCTGCAGCCGGTCGGCGAATCGCTGGCCGAAGCGGCCGACATCCGCGCCAACGAAGACGTCATCGACATCGCCGCCGGCAACGGCAACGCCACCCTGGCGGCGGCGCGCCGCTTTGCCCGCGTCGTCTCCACCGATTATGTGCCGGCGCTGCTGGACAAGGGCCGCGCGCGCGCCGAGGCGGATGGGCTGGCCGTGACCTTCCGCGTGGCCGACGCGGAAGCCCTGCCCTTCGCCGATGCCAGTTTCGACGCGGCCCTGTCGACCTTTGGCGTCATGTTTACGCCCGACCACCGGCGCGCGGCCGGCGAAATGCTGCGCGTGCTGCGTCCTGGCGGGCGCATCGGCATGGCCAACTGGACGCCGGACGGCTTTATCGGACAGCTGTTCAAGACCATCGGCAAGTATGTGCCGCCCCCGGCAGGCGTGGTGTCGCCGGCCCGCTGGGGCGAAGAAGCGTATGTGCGCGACCTGTTCGGCCAGGCGGCCGAGCAGGTGCACAGCCAGCGCAAGGTCTTCAATTTCCGCTATGCCTCCGCTCACCACTGGGTGCAGGTCTTCCGCGATTATTACGGCCCCGTCCACAAGGCCTTTGCCGCGCTCGACACGGCTGGCGCCGAGGCGCTGGAGCAGGAACTGTTCGCCCTGCTCGAACGGCTGAATACGGCGGGCGCCCACTCGCTGGTGGTGCCGGGCGAGTATCTGGAAGTCATCATCGACAAACGGCGCGGGTGAAATACATGTCAAAACAACATATCCAGAAAGATATAAAATGTGTTTTTGAGCAATAGTTTCCATGGCATGCATGGCAAGGTGTGACCAAGGGGATGAATTTGGACAAAAAGAGCGCATTCCGGTGCGGCGAAAGTTGCCAAGCAGGCGCAAAAGCGCGTAAGCTCTCATGTATAACAGAGGGCAAAACGTCCCCGCTCGATTCGAGTCAGAATGTCATGAAAAAATGCAGCAACCCGGAGCACCCGCACTGTACGTTCTGGGTCTTGCCTGGGGAAACAGTCTGCGCGGGCAACCACCTGCAAGCGGCGACTGATCCCAGCAGCTACGACCTGTTGACCGCACTGCGCAGCGCCCGTTCCGAGCCATCGGCAACGGCGCTTCCGCACGCCCGTGCGCATGATGCCGGGCTGCGCGATGCGGTGATACGCGATGCCGCTCAAGCGGTGACCAGCCCTGCGCCAGCCTCGGCCCCCGCCGGCCTGCCGGCATTTACCCCAATGCCCGTCGCACAGCCGACCACTGCGCCGGCCTACCAGCCGATACATGCCCACCTGCACATCAGCGGCTTCGATCCCCGCGCGGCAGGCGGACGGCAAACCCTGAAAATGGAGTTGCGCGGCATGAGCGCCACCTGCGCGCCGCAGCTGACCTTGCGCCTGCGCTCGGACCTGATCCCCCGTGGCTTTGTCCAGCATGATTTCGTGCGCGCCACGCGCGGCGACTGGCGTCCCGTGTTTGTCGAGTTTTCCTCGCGCAACAAGGAACACGGGCAATACCAGATCGAGGTGGAAGTGCACAGCCACGTCGATGGCGCCGTGGCGCAGAAATGGGTGTGCACCTTCGTCATCCTGGTGCCGCGCCGCGACGCCACCCTGACGGAAATCCACCAGATCTTCCTCAGCACGCACAAGAACGTGCGCGTGATGGCCGACGATGCCTCGATCGCCCGCGTGACGGGCGGCGATGGCTGCAACCTCGACGTCACCGCGCGCAATGCCGGCATCGCCCACGTGGATTTATCTTCCCCGCAAGGCAAGATCGACATGGGTTTTACCACCATCGCCTGGGACGAGGAGCTGATCGAAGTCGACCTGCCCGCCGCCAGCCACTGCCACCCGCACCCGAGCCAGGCCGCTTGCCTCGTCAATGCGGCGCCGGAAGCGGGCGAACAGCGCCAGATCCGCCTGTTCGCGCTGGAAGAATGCATGCTGGGGCGTTTCGAGCTGGTGGATCCGGAAGCCGATGTGCTGCTCAGCCATTTCAGCCCCGACGGCCAGGACAACAATGGCTTGACGCGCCGCCTGTCGGGCCGCCACGCCCTCATCCGGCGCGGCCAGCAAGGCTTTGAAATCGAGGATGTATCGCGCTACGGCATGCTGCTCGACGGCGTGTGGCCCGGCAAGCACAAGCCCGTCGCCCTGCGCCTGGGCATGCGCATTGAATTGTCCGCCAGCATCAAGGGCATCGTCGTACTCAGCGTCACGGCCCTGCTCGCGCACGGCGTGATCCTGCACCGCCTCGACCACGGCGCCCGCGCCGAGTGTTTTTACCTGCTGCTGCCAGACACCCAGCCCACGCCGGCCAGCCACCTAGCCACGCCGCAAGCCGGCTGCCTTCCCGTGCTGTTCCACCGCAATGGCGGTTTCTGGCACCTGGACACGGCCAGCGGCAAGGAAACCGCGCTGGCCCCCGCCACAGCGCTCGATAAACTGAGCGGCTTCGCGCGGCATAACCGCTTCGCCAGCGAACCGTATCCGGAATGCTGGATCATCCGCACCGAAGGCGCTGCGCTGTGCGATAGCACCATGCAAACTGCATAAGAACACTGTTGTAAATCTGCAGTTATCCGCACGGTACTAGCGTGGTATCAGTACGAGAAAAATCATCGACAATCCCAGAATAAACACCGCTTCCAGCGTAAACACGATGGCGGGAATCTGCAATTCGCGCGGGATTTTCATGGCGACACCTCTTAAAACGTAAGACTGCTTTCAGCATAGCGCGCCCTGCGCCAAATGCATTATCAGCCACACAACACACTTGGCCGGCCGGCATCAGGCGCCGAGTTCGCCATCACGTCCATCCCGACACATAATTTAACAAATTATCGACAGATATTCCGCAAATAGCCCACAGCGACGCCCTTGCGTACTGTATATTCATCCAGTTAATATTCATGACATTTCACAAAGCGCCCAGAGGGCGTTTTACATTTCCTATGGCTTCCAACAAAGCGCATCATGCGACCGGTTGGGCTGCCGGCGTGATCGCCGCGGCCCTGGTCGCGCACGCTGGCGCCGGTGGCCCCTATCAAGTGCTGAGCATGCTCGCCTTTGTCATGGGGGCACTGGGCGGCACGGCGCCGGACTGGCTGGAAGTGGCATGGTGGGCGCGCACGCACCGGCTGTGGATCACACACCGTACGTGGACGCACTGGGGCCTGGCCTGGATCGCCCTGCTCGTCTACACCTACCTGCAATTGCCGCACCACCTGTGGGCGCCGCCCCTGTTCGGCTTTGCCGCCGGCGGCATCATGCATCTGCTGGCAGACTGGCCCAATCCCCTGGGCGTGCCGTGGATCTTTCGCCGCCACTCGCTGCGCTGGTGGAAAAGCGGCCGCCACGACATCATCGTCATCATCGCCGCCTGGCTGGCCGCCACCATCGTGGCCGACCACGTGTTTTTCGACGGCATCCACTGGCAGCGCAGCGTGCTGGCGTTCGAGGGCCTGCTGCACTGGTCCGCCACGGCCCTGCAGCAAGCCTGAGCGGATCTGCAACAGTGGCAGGAGCGCTGGCGCCTGGGCGGCGGACAGTAATTGACGCCGCCCGCATGGCAATGTGATAATGAGTATCATTCTCAAACAGCCCAGCCAGCCGGCACCCCGCGTTCCGTCAGCCCAGCTCTTCCTTTGCCTGGAGAACGCAGTGAGTACCGTCAGTCCCGTCCATGCCATCCACCTGAAGACCCTGTACAGCGAGCACCACGGCTGGCTGTATGGCTGGCTGCGCGGCAAGCTGGGCAACCGCGCCGAGGCGGCCGACCTGGCGCAGGACACGTTCCTGCGCCTGCTGGGCAAGCGCGAGGCGGCACCGCTGGCACCCCTGCGCGAGCCGCGCGGCTACCTGGCGACCATCGCGCGCGGCTTGCTGATCGACCGCTACCGGCGCCAGGCGCTGGAGCAGGCCTACCTGGAAGCGCTGGCGCAGCAGGCAGAACCAACATCGATGTGCGCCGAAACGCATGCCATCATCATCGAAACCCTGCTCGCCATCGACCGCCTGCTCGACCGCCTGGGCGCGCGCACGCGGACCATCTTCCTGCTGGCGCAAATCGAAGAACTGAGTTACGTGGACATCAGCCGGCGCCTCGGCGTCTCCCTGCCGACCGTGAAAAAGCACCTGGTGCGCGCCTACACGGAATGCCTGATGCTGGCGGCCGCCTGATGTTCGCCTCATCCGCCTCCGCTGCGTCAACCATCCCCCGCAAGGTGCTGGCCGCTGCCGCCCACTGGCATGTGGAGCGCCAGTGCGGCAGCGCCGACCCGGCCGCCCTGCAGGCATGGCGCGACGCCAGCGCCGAGCATGAACGGGCCTGGGAGCTGCTGCAGCACATGGACGGCCAGCTGGGCGCGATACCGGCAGCGCTGGCGATTCCGGCCCTGCAGGCGGCGCAGCAGCGCCGGCGCGCGGCCGCCAGGATACTCGCCGTGCTGGTCGCGGCCGGCGGCGGCATCGCGCTGGGCCAGGCGGGCTTGCAGTCCGCCCCCTGGCAGGCATTGACGGCGTCCTTGCGCACGGCGCCGGGCCAGCGCCGCCATGTGGCGCTGGCCGATGGCGGGCGCCTGGAAGTCAATACAGACAGCGCCCTGGATGTCGCTTACAGCGCCACGCAGCGCCGTATCCGCCTGCACCATGGCGAAATCATGATCACGACGGCGCCCGATGCGCGCCCCTTCCTCGTCGACACGCCGCACGGCGTGATCCGCGCGCTGGGCACGCGCTTCGGCGTGCGCTGCGATGCGGATGGCAGCGTCGTCAGTGTCTTCGAGCACGCCGTGGAAGTGCGCTGCGCGGCGCGCCCGGACGCCGTGCGGCGCCTGGAAGCAGGCCAGCAGCTGCGTTTCAGCGCCACTGGCGCGGATAGTGTGCAGGCCACGCAAGCGCACCAGGACAGCTGGCTGCGCGGCATGCTGGTGGCGGCCGACTGGCCCCTGCAACAGCTGGTGCAGGAACTGGCGCGCTACCGGCGCGGTCGTCTCGTCTGCGACGCCGGCGTGGCGCGGCGCCCCGTCACGGGCACTTACCGGCTCGACGATATCGACGCCGTGCTGGAAAGCCTGTGCGCCTCGCACGGGCTGCAAGTGACGTACTTCACGCGCTACTGGGCCACGGTGGCGGCCCGGTCAACGTAATTATTTTCAGTTTTTTTTTGCGCCAGGGGTTGGTGTTTTGCTGCGCTGCTTCGGCTTCATAGATAAGTAGCCGATTCATCCTCCATTGACCATACCCTGAACAGAAAGACCGAGCATGCAGCTGACCACCCCCGTCCTCCATCCCGCCGCGCGCGCCATCCGCCTGGCCGTCATCGCCATGGCTTGCGCCGCCCCCGCCGCCTTCACCGCCGCGCCCGCCCTGGCGCAAGGCCAGGCCGCTGCAAGCGCGGCGCCGCAAGCCTACGCCGTGCCGGCCGGCCCGCTGGCCACCGCCCTCAACGATTTTGCCGTCGCCGCCGGCGTCAGCCTGTCGACCGATCCCGCGCAGACGCGCGGCTTGCGCTCGTCCGGCGTGCGCGGCAGCTTCAACGTGGCCCAGGGCTTTGCCCAGGTGCTGGCCGGCAGCGGCCTGGAAGCGGTGCAATTGCCGAACGGTGCCTGGGTGCTGCGCCAGGCGGCCGCACCCTCCGCAACGGTGGCGGGCACGGAAAAAACCATGGCCCCCGTGGTCGTGAACGCCAGCATGGAACGCGACCCCGTCAGTGAACACAGCAACTCGTACGCGGCGCGCGCCGTCACCGTCGGCAAGGGCGTGCAGACCCTGCGCGAAATCCCGCAATCCGTCAGCGTCGTCACGCGCCAGAAGATGGATGACCAGAACCTCAACACCATCGACGCCGTGCTGGCCAATACCACCGGCATCACCATGTACGACAGCCCCATGGGCGGACGCTATGTGTATTCGCGCGGCTTCATGGTCGAAACGTACCAGTTCGACGGCGTCAACCGCGCCATGTTTTACCCGCAGGCGAACAGCTTTACCAGCAATACGGCCATGCTCGATCGCGTGGAAATCGTGCGCGGCGCCACGGGCCTGCTGCAAGGCACGGGCTCGCCGGGCGCGGCCATCAACATGGTGCGCAAGCGCCCGCTGGCGGAAAAGCAGGTGCAGCTGGCACTCAGCGCGGGCCGCTGGAACGACGTGCGCGGCGAAGTCGACGTCACCGGTCCCCTGAACGAGTCGGGCAGCATCCGCGGCCGCGCCGTGGCCGCGAGCGAGCAACGCGATTATTTCTATGACGTGGCCGACAGCCGCACGGACGTGCTGTATGGCGTACTGGAATTCGACCTGACGCCGGGCAGCAAGCTGACGACGGGCGCCAGCTACGAAAAACTGAAGTCGACGCCATTCTTCTCCGGCATGCCCCGCTACCTCGATGGCAGCGACCCGAAACTGCCCCGCTCGACCTACCTCGGCGCAGACTGGAACCGCTGGGACAGCCGCCAGACGGCCGCCTTTGCCGAATTCGAACACCGCTTCGATGCCGACTGGTCGCTCAAGGCCAGCGCCAACTACACGCGCGAACAGCATGACGTGAAATACATGTTCAGCCTGGGCGCGCTCAATCCCGCCACCCTGGCCGGCATGATGATGTACACCGGCGTGTTCGACTACGGCAGCACCAACAAGGGCATCGACCTGTCGCTCGATGGCAAATTCAACGCCTTCGGCCGCCGCCACGGCTTCAGCGCCGGCGTCAGCACGAACCGGCTGGAAAGCGACAGCGATTACAGCCTGGCCATGATGAAGCTGCCCAATGGCGCGCTGCAACCGAATCACGGCGTGGCAGAACCGAGCGATGCATGGATACGCAAGGAAAAGTATGGCGGCGCTCACAGCCTGACGACCATGACGCAGACGGGCGCGTATGGCGTGGCCCGTTTCAGCATCAGCGACCCGCTCACCGTGGTGGCGGGCGCGCGCGTGTCGAACTATAAATGGAGCAGCGTGTACCGCGACACGGGCGAGGTGTACATCGACCCGTACCGCGAAAACGGCGTCGTCACGCCGTATGGCGGCGTCATTTACGCATTCGACAAGCGCTGGTCCGGCTACGCCAGCGTCTCCGACATCTTCCAGCCGCAAAACCAGCGCACGGCCAAAGGCGCCCTGCTCGATCCGCTGAAAGGCCGCAACCTGGAAGTGGGCGTGAAAGGTGAACTGTTCGACGGCAAGGTCAATACCTCGCTGGCGCTGTTCCGCATCGAGCAGCGCAACCGCGCCGAGGCAGATCTGGTCAATATCTGCACCAGCGGCACCGAATGCTATTTCTCGACGGGCAAGGTGCGCAGCGAAGGCGTCGATGCGGAAATCAGCGGCGAAGTGGCGCCGGGCTGGCAGCTGTTCGCCGGCTACACCCTGAACAATTTTAAATATCTGGAGCAGACCTCGATTGTGGGCGTGATGTTCGCCAGCACTTACTCGCCGCGCCACATGCTGCGCGCGTGGAGCGACTACCGCCTGCCGGGCGCCTTGCAGAAGTGGAGCGTGGGCGGCGGCGTGAACTTCCAGACGGAGAGCTCGCGCACCACGCGCGACGTGACCGTGGCGCAGGGCGCGTATGCCTTGTGGAGCGCACGTGCCGCGTACCAGATCGACCGCAACTGGACGGCGTCGCTGTCCGTGACGAACTTGCTCGACAAGCGCTACTACCAGACGGTAAGCGCGCCCGCGTGGGGCAATTTCTATGGCGAACCGCGCAAGGCGCAACTGACCTTGCGCGCGCGGTTCTGAACGATGCCTAGCTTGCCGGGCGCAATGGCGCCTTCGGCAACGGGATGAATTCCGTCTCGCCCGGCACTTGTCCCATGCGCTGGGCGCTCCAGTCGTCAGCCGCCTGCGACAGGCGCTCCTTGCTCGACGAGACGAAGTTCCAGAACAGGAAGCGGTGGCCGTCCAGCGGCTCGCCGCCGATCACGACGAACTGCACCGGGCCGCCGCCTGCCGTCACGACAGGCACCTTACCCTCCTCCAGCAAGGCCATGGTGTGCGGCACCAGCGCCACGCCATCGACCAGCACCTCCCCGCTAACCGGGTAAATCGCCGCTTCCGCCGGCAAGCCTTCCAGCCGCAACGTGCGCCCCGCCTGCAGCGCCACGTCCAGGTACAAGGTCTGCATGTAGGTGCGCACGGGCGAGGTCTGGCCAAACGCCGTGCCGATCAACACTTTGACGACGGCGCCATCGAGCGCCACGACGGGAATGTCGGCCTGCGGCGTGTGCGTGAAACTCGGTTCATCCTCTTCGTGCGCCTTCGGCAGCGCGGCCCACAGCTGCAAGCCGTGCGTGCGGTGCGGCTGGCCGGCCAGGTCGTGCGGCGTGCGCTCCGAATGCACGATGCCGCGCCCGGCCGTCATCCAGTTGATGGCGCCCGGTTCGATGCGCTGGTACGAGCCGATGCTGTCGCGGTGGTCGATCGCGCCCTCGAACAGATAGGTGACGGTGGCCAGGCCGATATGCGGATGGGGGCGCACGTCGTGGTCGGCGTCGGGCGCCACGTCGATGGGGCCGAAATGGTCGAAGAAGATGAAGGGGCCGACGGCCTGTTTGACGGCGGAAGGCAGCAGGCGCCGCACGACGAAGCCGCCGCCCAGGTCCTTTTCGTGGCTTTTCAGGATGGCCGCGCTCATGCCAGCACCGTCGTGATTTCCGTGGTAACGGCCGTCATCAGCTTGTGGATCGGGCATTTGCCGGCCACGGCCAGCAATTCCTGGCGCTGCGCATCCGTCAGCTCGCCCGTCAGGTGCAGGGTAGCGGCCAGGCGGTACACGCCCTTGCGCTCTTCGCTGGCATCGCGCTCGGTCGACACTTCCACGTGTTCCAGCGGGATGCCCTTGTGTCTGGCGTACCAGACGACGGTGAGCGCCTTGCAGGCCGACAGGGCCGCGTCGTACAGGTCGTGCGGCGACGGGCCGGCATCGCCGCCGCCCTCCTCCACCGAGGCGTCGGCAGAAATGATGTGATCGCGCACGTGCACGATGTGGCGCATGGCTTGCGACTGGTCGCGGATGGCTTTGATGGTCATGGCGTTCCTTGGTGCGTTTGGAAAGCCACAATTTACACCGTTTGGCCGCTTGGCGCAGCCCGCTCCCTGCCAACTTGCCTAATCGAGCGTGCGCGCCACCCTGAAGCCGACGATATCGTTCGACAGCACGGTGGAAAAACCGTTGCGCAGGGCCGAGCGCAGGTAGCGCGGGTGGTACAGCCAGGAGCCGCCGCGCAGGATGCGCCGGCTGCTGTCGCTGCCCTCTTCCCATGCGCTGCCGTCGACGGGCGCGCCTGCGTAATTGTCGTGCACCACGTCCTGCACCCATTCCCACACATTGCCATGCATGTCGAACAGGCCCCAGGAGTTCGGCGCGAAGCTGCCCAGCGGCGTGGTGCCGCCCCGGTACACGCCGCGCGGGCCGCCGTTGTACACATACAGGCCATCATAGTTGGCTTGCTCGGTGCTGATGGTGTCGCCCACGTTGAAGGCCGTGCGCGTACCGGCGCGGCAGGCGTACTCCCATTCCGCTTCGCTGGGCAGGCGGTACTGCCGCCCGGTGCGCTCGCTCATCCACGCCAGGTACAGCTGCGCGTCATTCCAGCTCACGCCCACCACCGGATGCTGGTCGTTCTGCACGAAGCCGGGATTGTCCCAGTCCGTCTCGGAACCGCCCGCCCAGCCGGTCGCCTTGACGAAGGCGCGCCATTCGCCCACGCTGACGGGATGCCGGGCCAGCGCGAACGGGCGTTCGATGCCGACCCAGTGCTGCGGCATTTCGCGCTCCAGCCAGGCCTGCTGCGAGCCGGCCTGGATGGCGGCCTTGTGTTCCGTCTCGTGCGCGCCCATCTGGAAACGGCCGCTGGGAATGAGCACCAGTTCCGGCCCCTGTCCCGAACCATCGAGGAAATCGTCGCGCAGGATGCCTTCCGCATTGGCCACCGGTTCCGCGTGCTCCTGCTCTGGCACTGGCGCCGATGCCGGCGCGGGGACAGCGGCGGCGCGGCTGGCCTCCTCGCGGCGCGCCCGTTCCTGCTCCGCGCGGTAGGCAGCTTCCGCCTTGGCGACGATGGCCTTGCGCTGCAATTCCTGGTGCTCCTGCAGCGCCATCGCCGCATCGGCTTCGCGGCGCGCGCGCAGCTGGCCGCGCAGTGCCTCCTTGCGCAGCTTGCGCGCCTCTTCCGCCTCGAAATGGCGCTGCGCCTCCTGCTCGCGGCGCAGTTTATCCTGCCGCTGCTTTTCCAGGGCAGCCGCCTGGATTTCCGCCTTGCGGCGCTGGTCCAGCTCTTCCTGGCGTATCCGGGCCCGCTTGATCTCTTCCTCGCGGGCCTGTTCGGCGGCCAGCGCCGCCTCCTTTTGCTGCTGCGCCGCGCGCGCCTGCTGCTGGCGCGCCTGCTCCGCCAGTTCTTCGGGCGACGGCCCGGCCGCCCGTTCCAGATTTTCCAGCAAGGCTTGCACCGATTGCGGGCGCAATTCCGGCGTCAGCGAAAAACCGTTCTGCAGCACTTGCCACTGTTGCGCGTTCAGCGCTTGCGGTGCCGACGGCAGATGGCTGGCGCTGCGCGCATCGTCGAACGGCATGCGCCCTTCCAGCATCTGGTAAATCATCACGGCCACCGCATACACGTCCAGGCGCGGGCTGGGCTGGCGCTGGTTGGCGCCGGCCTCGGGCGCCCGGTAGCCGTGCGTGCCCGCATTTGGCATCTCCAGCGCCAGGCTGCTGTCCGCATTGCGCACGCGCGATGCGATGCCATAGTCGAGCAATTTGACGTCGCCCTTCGCCGTCAGGAAGACATTGCCCGGCTTGATATCGCGGTGTACCAGCTTGTGCTTTTCCCACGCATACGACAGCGCGTCCGCCACCGGCTGCAGCAATTGCTGCACGGTGGACAGGGGCAGCGCGCCCTGGCGCCCCAGGTAATGCTCAAGGTCTTCGCCATCAAGGCATTCCATGATGATGAAATAGCTGGCCGTGGCCGGGTCCTGCGCCCACTCGTAGACGCGCACGATGTTTTCATGCGCGAGCTTGCGCGCCTGCGTCGCTTCCTCGATCAGCAGCTTGGCATGCGTGGCGCTCTGCGTCAGCTGCGGCGGCAGGATCTTCAGCGCCACCATTTCGCTGCTGCCCAGCTCCGCGTGCGTGGCCAGGTCGGTCGCTTGCCACACCTGCCCCATGCCGCCCGTGCCGATCAGCCGTTCGAGCCGGTAGCGGCGGTTTTGCGGGCCGATTTCCTGGCCCGTCATGAAACCCAGCTCCGTGCCCTGGCGTACGGGCAACGGCGCGGCCGCGGGAGCCGCGCCGGGCGGCGCGTACTCGGCGTCGAGAATGGCGTTCTTGCGGCGTTCAAATTCCTGCTCGCTGAGCAGCCCGTCGTCGTGGAGGGCGCGCAGTTCCCGCAGTTTGTCTCGTGCTTTTTGCATCATCTGGGGTGAAACGCTTCCATCAAGGCTGCAGGGCGACACCGCAGGCGGCGCAGAATTTATCTTCCGGGTGGCCCGCGCGCTGCGCATGGCCATTCTTGCAGCGCGCCGGCGCGGCAGCGGCGGAGGCCGCGCCAGGCTGCAGCGCCTGCGCCACGGCCACGCCCAGCTGCGCCTGCGCCGACAGGCCGTGCGCGTGCGCCGCGTTCTGCAGGTTGATCAGGTCGAGCTGCTGGCGCCGTTCGCGCTCCGCCTGGCCTTCCAGGTAGCTGCGCTCCTGCGCCACGCTGTCCTGCGCCATGCGCATGGCGTCCAGCGGCGCGACGCTGTTCTCGGCCGCCGCCAGCGCCGCCAGCGCGTGGATCTGCTCGGCGCTCATGCCCGCCTGCAGCTGCACTTTCAGCACTTGCGCCAGCGCGGCCGCATTCTGCCCGGCGGCCATGGCCACCTTGCCCGTGTCGCTCAGCGAGCCGATTTTCTCGATGCAGTCGATGTCGATGCGCGCCAGTTCGGCCGCATGCGCCTGCTGCGCCAGCAAGGCTTCATATTCTCCCTTCCAGCGCGCGTAATCGCTTTCGCGCTGCTGCGCCATGGCCAGCAAGTCGCGCTGCCATTGCGCTTCCTGTTCCAGCTGGCGCAGCTGCTGGCGCTGCTCCTCGATGGCCAGCGCGTCGAGCTGCGCCAGCTGCGTTTGCTGCTGCATCTGGCGCGCGTGCACGCCGTCCGCCTCGATGGTGCGCAGCAGTTTTTCCTGCTGCGCGATGGCCTCTTCGCGCGCGCCGCCGCGCCGCAGCGCCGCGACCTTTTCCGCGATTTCCACCGCCTGCACCTGCGCCGCCTCGTCCTTGTGCGCCTCGGCGCGAAGCAATTCGCGCTGGCGCGCCAGCTGCATCTGGTCTTCCCATTCCTGCACCCGCTCCGCCTCGCGCTTGCGCGCCGCATTCGCCAGCATCAGGCCCTGCCAGGCCGCCTGGTGCTGCTCCGCCTCCAGCTGCGCCTCGCGCTGGGCAGCATCCGCCTCCGCCTGGCGCAGGCGCGCCAGCTGGGTGCGGCGTCCCGTCTCATCATCGATCAGCAGCGCGCTTTCCACCTGCTGCGCGATCGACTGCAAGTGCACCTGATGCGTAAAACGCTGCTGCGCCAGCTGGATCTGTTCGCGCCCATGCAGCTGCGACAATTCCAGCTCGCTGCGCATCTTGATGGCGGCCAGCGCCCGCACGTGCTCCCAGTTGGCCGCTTCATCGGCGCGCTGCGCGCCCTTCTGCGCCAGCTCCTGTTCCAGCTCGCCCAGCGCCAGCGCGGCGCCGTGGTCGAGCGCCTGGCGCCGCGATTTCGCTTCCAGGATGCGGCCATACAGGTCGATCTGGCGTCCGCGCAGTGCTTGCAGGCGCTCCGCTTCCTGGTGGCCCAGCTCGGCCTTTTCCAGCGTCGCATCCTGCCGCAGTTCGGCGCGGCGGTGCGCATGGCGCGCCGCCAGTTCTTCGCGGCGGATGCGCTGCCATTCTTCCTCGTCATACAGCTGGTCGAGCTGCTTCATGCGCTCCAGGCTGTGCTGTTCCAGCTCCTGCGCCGGCAAGCCGCCCAGCCACAAGGTGCCGATAGCGGCATCGCCGTTGCCGTCGCGTTTGTCGTGTCGCAAACTCAGCGTTTCCACGCGCGCCACGGCCAGGCCGGAAGGCGCCAGGCGCTGCGTCAGGGCCGATTGCAGGCGTTCGTTCAATTCGGGCCGCAAGTCCGCATTCGCATCCATCTCGGCCAGCGCGCGGCTGCCGATGAATTCCAGCGCAATCTGGCGCACGGACGGCAGCAACAAGGCGTGCAGGTGGGCGCGCGTGACGGCGCCCGGCGCGCGCATGAACTGGCGCGCGAACGCATCGGGCTGGCCCAGCGCGATATCGATACGCAAGGACGCGGCGACGTTGAGCAGTTCCGTGCTGGCCAGCCCGGGCAGATCGAATTCCAGGCTGACGGCACCGGCGCGGGCGATCAGCACTTCGGCCGGGCGCGCCGGCAGCAGCGCGGGCAGGCGGGCGAAGAAGGCGGCGCTGTCGTAGTCGCCGGCCGGTATCAAGGTGAAAGCGTCCGATTGCACGATCCAGGCGCGCGACTCGGCGGGCACCTGCAGGCGGCGCGCGGCGCTGCCGAACAGCGAGGACAGCTCGCGCACGCCGAAGAACAGAGCCAGTTGCCCATCAGCAAGATGCCATTGATTGGCATGCAGCACCGCGTCGCTGTCGGGGGCGCCCAGCGACAAGCCGCATTGCGCGCAATAGCCGGCGGCAGCGCCGTTCTTGTGCTCGCAGCGCGGGCAGCGGGCGCCGCCAAAACCAAACAATTGGAACATATGTGACTCCTGATGAGAATGATTGCGCGCGCTGGCTACCGTAGCGATTCTAGCAGGAGCGCCGGCGGCGCACGCCACATCGCGCAGTGTCAAATAATGCCATGTGGCAATTGCATTCATATGCCCGGATACAGGGCTATTTAGCCCTCAATTCCAGCCGTCGGATCACGGGCCGCCCCCGCCGGCATTTCAGCGCCGTTTTTTTGCAGGCCATCCCGCCAAAACCACGGCTGGTCGCATGCGCATGGCGGGCAGGCGCGCCCTTGGCTACAGTGCATGCATACCCACCCGCCCCCCGAAAGGAACCATCATGAACACGCAAAAAAACGCCCTGAAAAACATGGAAGCCATCTTCACCGTCGCCGTCGCCATCGCCTGCGGCGCCAGCTACGTCAGCTTCATGCAGCCATCGGTTGCCAAAACGGCCGATGTAGCACAGGCGAGCGCCATCCCCGTCGTGGTGGTCAGCGCCAAGCGCCTGACGGAACAGGAAAAGAAAATCTCGCTGATCGAAGAACGGCAAGCCTTGCTGGGCAACGCCACCGCCAGCACCCTGTGAGCCACGCATGACGCCCCCCACGCCGCCTGGCGCCAGTTTGAAGACCGCCGCGCCAGGCCGCCATTTGTATCCGCCACGGATACACGGACACACAGCATTGTGTCAATTGTAATAAGTTGAATCAAAGGCGAAAATCCGCCAGCAAGCGCCTATAGTCCATTTCACGCAATCACCGAAATGGAGCACATCATGAAACCCATCGCACTCTACGCAGCAGCCATGCTTGCCATCAGCACCGCGGCCCTCCTGCCCGCGCAGGCCATGGCACAGAATCAGCTCGGCGTCAGCATTGTCGTCGGCAACGCCCCGCCTCCGCCACGGTTTGAAAGCGTGCCCGCGCCGCGCGCCGGCTATGTCTGGGCGCCCGGCTACTGGAACTGGGATGGCCAGCGCCATGTCTGGAACAATGGCGAATGGCTGCGCGAACGGGGCGGCAACCAGTACCGCCGCGCCGCCTGGATACAAGAGAACAACCGCTGGCGCCTGGACCGTGGCGGCTGGGTCGCCGCACAGGTGCAGCCCGTGCGCTATGACGAGATCCGCATCGCCCCGCCGCCGCCACGCCGCGAAGCCATCCCGCGCGCCCGCCACGGCTACATCTGGGCGCCCGGCCACTGGGAATGGCGCAGCCAGCGCTACGCCTGGACGCCAGGCGTGTGGATCGCCGAACGCCCCGGCTACGTGTATGCGCCGCCCGCCTGGAACCAGCGCGACGGCCGCTGGCAGATGGAGCAAGGCCGCTGGTCGCCACGCGGCCCGAACGGCGACCGCGACCGCGACGGCATTCCCAACCGCTATGACCGCGACAATGGCAACCGCCACGACCGTGACGGCGACGGCATACCGAACCGCGACGACCGCCGGCCCGATAATCCCCATCGCAATTAATACTCGACTGTAGTCCCCGCCAAGGCCACCCATCGCGGTGGCCTTGTCATTCTCCCGACATATCCGTCCATTAAAATCGCGCGACGAACAATCACACTGCGCGAGAAAGATTCACGATGGCGATGGAAACTGCCGGTTTTACCTACGGCTCGGACACCTCGGGCCTGGTCTGGGGCTTCCTGTTTGGCCGCGAAGCGCAGCCGCTGGCGCTCGACTCGACGGCCGCACTGGCCTGGCTGGCCGACGGCGCGGCGCGGCCGGCGCAGGAATTCGTCTGGCTGCACTTTAATCTATCGCATGCGGCCAGCGAAAAATGGCTGATGGCGCATACGCAACTGGCCGGTGAATTCTATGAAACCCTGCACCAGGGCTCGCGCTCGACGCGCATCGAACAGGCGGAAAACACCCTGATCGCCGTGGTCAACGATGTGGTGCACAATTTCTCGTTCGAGGCGTCCGACATTTCCACCATGTGGGCCAGCGTGGCGCAAAACCTCGTCATCACGGCGCGCCGCGCCCCGCTGCAGTCGATCGAGCGCCTGCGCCAGGCCGTCATCAAGAACCACGAGCCGATCCGCTCGTCGGTGGAACTGCTGATCCACCTGCTGCGCGACCAGGCCGACGTGCTGGTCAACATCGTGCGCGATGCCGTGGCGCGGGTCGACGATATCGAGGACCACTTGCTGGCCGGACGCCTGGTGCCGAAACGCGCAGACCTGGGCGGCATGCGGCGCGTGCTGGTGCGATTGCAGCGCCTGCTGGCGCCGGAACCGGCAGCCCTGTTCCGCCTGCTGCAGCGCCCGCCCGCATGGGTGTCGGAGCTGGACAGCCTGGAATTGCGCCAGTCGACGGAGGAATTTTCCGTGGTGCTCAGCGATATGTCCTCGCTGCAGGAACGCATCAAGCTGCTGCAGGAAGAGATCGCCGCCAGCGTCAACGAGGAAAACAGCCGCAGCCTGTTCGTGCTGACCATCGTCACCGTGCTGGCCTTGCCGATCAACATCATCGCGGGCATGCTGGGCATGAATGTGGGGGGAATTCCGCTGGCCCAGCACCCGCAGGGCTTCTGGATCATCGTCGCCATCATCGTCACATTTACCGTCGTGGCGGGATGGCTGGTGGTGCGCGTGCAACGCAATAGTTGACTATTGGAAACACGGCCTGGCAGGCGAACGGCAGGCGCCGTCCGCCGTTACTGCTTGCCGCGCTCAGCGGTGGTATTCGCCGGCCCGCTCGGGCTGGTAGACGATTTCCTCGATCTTCACCTTTACCACGCCGCCCGGCATGGGCCAGGCGATGCTGTCGCCCACGGACAGGCCCAGCAGCGCGCTGCCGACGGGCGCCAGCACGGAAATGCGGTCGGCCTGGCCTTCCACATCCTTCGGATACACGAGCGTCAGGCAGAATTCCTCCTTGTTTTCCACCGTGAAGCGCACGGTGGAATTCATCGTCACGACGGTGGGGGGAATCTCCTGCGGCTCGAGCACTTCGGCACGGCCCAGCTCATCGAGCAAGGCGGCCTTGTCCGGCGACAAGTTATTGCCCAAGGCATACAACAACGCTTCCAGTCGTTCCAGGTCCTGTGACGACAAAATAATTTTTGGTTTTTTTTCCAAGATATCCTCACTATTGATCATTAGGGCGACGTCCGGTTTTGCTGGCGGCAGCTTGCTTGGCCGCGGCAGACAAAATAAACAGCATCAGAACGTCCATCATCAGCGGATTATGGACGAACTCGCGGAGCAAGGCCATAGCGTTCTCGCATTCTTCATTAAAATTTATTAAAATCAATGACTTGCAATGGACCATACGGAGAAAAAGTTAATCCGCGCCGGGATGGCCGGGGGTACTCAAGTTATTCTTCATGACATTTTGTTTACCGGTAGCATGTTTTTAGGGGAAAAAACCTGCCGCCAAAAAAAGGATTAAAATTCAGCTTGCATTATTATTAGAAAGACATGCCCCGCCTTTTCCGCTGATCTTGTCGCCTTCATTGCCGCCACCGGCGTGTGGCATGGACATTAAATTGCCGCGCGCCCTGTACTTTCACGCGGCAAAATGACAATATGTCGGCCTTAGCAACACTTAGCAACACGTTGAGAGTTCCGGCTCACTTCGGTTTTCATCAGACTGGAACGTAAAGTATGGCAGGGCGAGGCGGGATCACACGGGGCGGCGGCAAGCGGGGCCGGAAGGAGACAGCGTCATGATGGCGCCCTTGATGCTGCCTTCCGTGCAGTTGCGCGGCGACCGGATAGCCCGGCTGAACTTGCTGGCTGCGGCGGCCATGCTGGCCATGGCCAGCATGCTGCTGATCCTCTTCCAGTTGTTTTCCCTCCAGGCATCTTTCCAGCGCGATTTGCGCATCCAGGCCGACATGCTGGCGCCCGCCGCCACCCAGGCCTTGCGCCAGGACAATCGTCTGCCAGCGCAGCAACTTCTCGCTTCCCTCCCCGCTGCCCCGCACCTGCGGCAAGCACTGCTCTACAACGCCTATGGCACGCCGATTGTCCGCTATGCGCGCAGCAGCAGCGATGCAGTGCCCGCGGCGCCGCGCAGCGGCATGCACACCGATTATCTGGACGGCAGCGCCGCCATCCTGAAGGCCTTGCCCGGCGGCGGCGCGCTATACCTGCGCGCCAGCCTGGCGCCGCTGTACGCCAGCCTGGGGCAATTTGCCGCCTTCACCCTGCTGGTCTGCCTGTGCGCGTTCGGCCTGACGTTCCTGATGGTGCGCCGCACGCGCACCGCCGCCCAGCATGCGGAAAACCATTTGCACTACCTGGCCCACGTCGATCCCGTCACGCAGCTGCCGAACCGCCATGAATTCAACGACGCCCTGGCCTATGCGCTGGCGCGCGCCGACCGCCAGGACAGCAGCGTGGGCCTGCTGCTGCTGGACCTGGACAACTTCAAGGTGGTCAACGACACCCTGGGCCACCACTGCGGCGACCAGCTGCTCAAGCTCGTCTCCGAACGCCTGGTGGCCATCCTGCGCGGCACCGACATCATCTGCCGCATCGGCGGCGATGAATTCGTCGTCATCGTCGAACCGGCCGACGACGCTTCGGAAATGGCCAGCGTGGCACGCAAGATCCTCGCCGTGCTGGCCGCGCCGTTCGACCTCGAAGGCCACCAGCTGTATGTCAGCGCCAGCATCGGCGTGAGCCTGTATCCGTTCGATGCGCAGGACGTGGCCACCCTGACGCGCAATGCCGATACGGCCATGTACCACGCCAAGCACCAGGGCAAGAACCGCTACGCCGTCTTCAAGGCTGAAATGGAGCTGCGCGCCCAGCGCCGCCTGCGCATGGAAGCGAACCTGCGCCGCGCGCTGCAGAACGAGGAACTGTATCTGCACTACCAGCCGCAGATCGACCTGCGCAGCGGGCGCATCGTCGGCGTGGAAGCGCTGATACGCTGGAACTGCCGCGAAATGGGCCAGCTCAGTCCCGCCGAATTCATCCCCGTGGCCGAGGAAAGCGGCATCATCGTCGACCTGGGACGCTGGGTGCTGCAAAGCGCCTGCCGCCAGGCTGCCAGCTGGTGCAAGGCGGGCCTGCTCGATTCGCTGGAACACGTGGCCGTCAACCTGTCGGCCTGCCAGGCGCGCGACCCGGGACTGATGGACGATATCCGCGCCATCCTGCATGAAACGCAGCTGCCGCATGGCTTGCTGGAGCTGGAAATCACGGAAGGGGTCCTGATGGACAACGTCCACGCCAACGTGGAACTGATGCGGCGCCTGCAGGAAACGGGCATCCACCTGTCGATCGACGATTTCGGCACCGGCTATTCGTCGATGTCGTATTTAAAACGCCTGCCGATCGACCAATTGAAGATCGACCGCAGCTTCGTGCACGACCTGCCCGGCGAGGGCGAAGCCATCGTCACGGCCATCATCGCCATGGCGCACAGCCTGCACCTGAAAGTGGTGGCCGAAGGCGTGGAAACGCTGCAGCAGGTGGAGTTTTTGAGAACGGCCGGCTGCGACAACGTGCAGGGTTTCTTCTTTGCGCGCCCGATGACAGCGGCGCAGCTGACGGCATTGCTGCTGGAGCGGCGCGACTGGAGCACGCGCACGATCCTGCCGGCGTAAAAAAAGGGCAGAACCGCTGGTTCTGCCCCTGTCACCTACTTGATATTCATCAAGCCAGCTTGGCCGAATGCTCGCGCGTGGCGTGGAACGTCAGCTTCGGCCAGCGCTCTTCCGTCAAACGCAGGTTCACGCCGGATGTCGCCAGGTAGGCCATGTTGCCGGCCGCATCGTAGGCCACGTTGTGGCCCAGCGCGTTTTCGAAATCCTGCAGGATGCGCTTGTCGTCGCAGCTGACCCAGCGCGCGCTGCTGATGCTGGTGCCTTCGAACACGGCGTCGACGCCGTATTCGTTGAGCAAACGGCTGGCCACCACTTCGAACTGCAGCACGCCGACGGCGCCCAGTACCAGTTCGCCGCCCTGCACCGGCTTGAAGACCTGTACCGCGCCCTCTTCGCCCAGTTGCTGCAAGCCCTTGTGCAACTGCTTGATTTTCAAGGGATTACGGATGCGCACTGAGCGGAAGAAGTCGGGCGCGAAGTACGGAATGCCCGTAAACGTCAGCATCTCGCCTTCGGAAAAACTGTCGCCGATCTGCATGTTGCCATGGTTCGGCAAGCCGATGATGTCGCCAGCGTACGCTTCTTCCACCTGTTCGCGCGAGGAAGCCATGAAGGTCACCACGTTCGACACCTTGATCTCGCGCCCCAGGCGCAAGTGCTTGACCTTCATGCCGCGCTCGAAACGTCCCGAGCACACGCGCAGGAAGGCGATGCGGTCGCGGTGGGCCGGGTCCATATTCGCCTGGATCTTGAAGACGAAACCGGTGAATGGCTGCTCGGTCGGATCGACGGAACGCACGGTCGCGTCGCGCGGGCGCGGCGCCGGCGCCCAGTCGACCAGCGCGGAGAGAATCTCGCGCACGCCGAAGTTGTTGATGGCCGAACCGAAGAACACGGGCGTCTGCACGCCGGAGAGGAATTCCTCCAGGTTGAACGGGTTCGAGGCGCCGTGCACCAATTCGACTTCCATGCGCAATTGATCCATCTCCAGCGGAAACATCTCCTGCAGGCGCGGGTTGTCGATGCCCTTGATGATTTCGAAGGCGCCGTCGGCCTTTTCCTCGCCCGCCTTGAACAGCATGATCTCGTCGTTCAGCAGGTGGTACACGCCGCGGAAGTTCTTGCCCATGCCGATAGGCCAGGTGACGGGCGCGCACTGGATCTTCAGCACCGATTCGAGTTCGTCGAGCAGGTCCAGCGGATCGCGCGTCTCGCGGTCCATCTTGTTCATGAACGTGACGATGGGCGTATTGCGCATGCGGCAGACGGCCAGCAGCTTGATCGTCTGCGCTTCCACGCCCTTGGCCGCATCGATCACCATCAGCGCCGAGTCGACGGCCGTCAGCACGCGGTAGGTATCTTCCGAGAAGTCCTGGTGGCCCGGGGTATCGAGCAGGTTGACGACGTGGTCGCGGAATTCGAACTGCATCACCGAGGAAGCGACGGAAATGCCGCGCTGCTTCTCGATCTCCATCCAGTCCGACGTCGCGTGGCGGCCCGATTTACGTGCCTTGACGGTACCGGCCATCTGGATCGCGCCCGAGAACAGCAGCAGTTTTTCCGTCAGCGTGGTTTTACCCGCATCCGGGTGCGAAATGATGCCGAAGGTGCGGCGGCGCTGCACTTCGCGCGCGATCACGGCCGGCGCCTTGCTGCTGGCTGGCGCCGCGGCATTGTCCGCGCTGTCGGTGGAATCGGGGGTGTTGATGTCGTTCTCGTTGGCCATATTGGTGACCATAATATGGCCCTCGCAAAAAACCCTCGATTTTACAGAAGGATCGGCCTTCCGTGTGAACTGCTTCACTCTGGCGAACGGCAAAATCGGCTGCGCGAATTGGCCAAGCAGCCGCGCAGTTCATCAAGGGGTCACAATCCGCAGGCAACATTGCACTGCAGAAATGTTGTCACCCTACCCTGGAAACCCGATGAAAATGCTCCTCACCCCCGCCGTCCGACTCATGCAGCGCTTGCGCCTGCTGCCCAAATTCATGCTTGTCTGCCTGGTCTTCCTGCTGCCGCTGGCGCTGGCGACCACCCTGCTGATCTCGGAACTGGGCAAATCGCTGGCCCAGGCGCAGGATGCGCAGCGGGGCGTGGCCTATGTGCGCCAGCTGCAGGAAGGCACGCGCCTGCTGCAGCAGCGGCGCGGCCTCGAGCACTTGCGCCTGAGCGGCAAGGCGGGCATGGACAATACGGCCGTCAATGCGCGCATTACGGCCGCGCTGGCGGCCCTGGCGCGCCTGCCGGCCGGCGCCGGCCTGCCGCAGGCGGCCGAGCTGACGAAGCAGTGGCAAGCGCTGCTGGGCCGCCAGGCGGGCCTCGCGGCGCGCGACAGCTATGCAGCGCATACGGCGCTGCTGCGCCAGGCGGCCAAGCTGGGCCAGCTGGTGGCCGACCGCTCGCACCTGAGCCTGGACCCGGACGCGGGCGCCAACCACCTGAGCGCCGTATTTACCGCCACCCTGCCCGACCTGGCCGAGAGCCTGTCCGACATCGGCGGGCGCGGCGCCGCCTACATCGACACGGGCCTGTTCGAAGCGAATGAAGACCAGCTCGTCAACGCCAACGCCCTGATCGCGCGCCACGAACTGGAACGCCTGCCGGCCCGCTACGACGAAATCCTCGCCGCCAAGCCGGCATTGCGGGCCAGTCTGCAGCCGGCCCTGAAAGCCGTGCCGGCAGCTCTCGCCTTCCTGGAACGCACGAAGAACGAAGTGACGAATTCCTACGACCAGACGTCGGGCGCGCAATTCCACGCGGCCGGTATGCAGGCGATCGACGCCCTGCACGCGCTGTCCGGCGCCTCCGCCACGGCCCTGGACAGCCTGCTGGCGCAGCGCATCGCCCGCGACGAGGCGCGCCGCGGCCTGATCCTGGCCGCCATGCTGCTGGTGCTGCTGGCCGCCGCCTACCTGTGCGCGGGCTTTTATGCCGCCTTCGCGCGCGATGTGACGCAATTGCGCGTGGCCGTCGGCGCGGCGGCGGCGGGCGACCTGTCGCAGCGCATCACCTCGCAGGCGCACGATGAAATCGGCGACCTGGTGCGCGACTTCGGCGCCATGACGCACGGCCTGGCCACCCTGGTGCAGGAAATCCGCGGCGGCGCGGCCGTCATCGCCGCCGCCGGCGCCGATATCGCCCAGGGCAACGCGGCCCTGTCCGGCCACACGGCCACGCAAGCGGACGCGCTGGGGGCCACCGTGGACTCGATGCGCGAGCTGACGGCCACCGTGGGCCGCAACGAAGCCCACGTAGGACAGGGCCGCACCCTAGTGGCGACGGCGGCCGACGTGGCCCTGCGCGGCGGGCACACCGTGGGCGCCGTGGTCGAGACCATGGCCTCGATCAAGGCCAGCTCGCACAAGATCGTCGACATCATCGGCGTCATCAACGGCATCGCCTTCCAGACGAATATCCTGGCCCTGAACGCGGCCGTGGAAGCGGCGCGCGCGGGCGAGCAAGGGCGCGGCTTTGCCGTCGTCGCGGCCGAGGTGCGCAGCCTGGCGCAGCGCTCGAACGAGGCGGCGCTGGAAATCAAGCGCCTGATCGGCGATTCCGTCGCCACCGTCGATGCGGGCGGCGACCTGGTCAATGCCGCGGGCAGCACCATGCGGCAAGTCGTCGATGCCGTGCAGCAAGTTGCCGTGGTGATCGGACGCATCAGCAGCGCCGGTGCCGAGCAGAATGGCGAGATCGCCCGCATCAACCAGGCGCTGGCGCAGATCGACGACATGACGCGCCAGAACGCGGGCCTGGTCGACGAGGCGCGCACCGGTTCGCAGCGCCTGCACCAGGAAGGCGAGGCGCTGACGCAGGCCGTCAGCCGCTTCCGCCTGGGCGAACACGAGGCGCCAGCCACGCGCCAGGCACCCGCGGCGACCGTGCGCGACGGCTTGCCCAGCGTGCGTCCAGCCGGCCTGTGGAGCGCCAACAAGCCGCGCGTCATATCACAAAATCGCGCAGAACGGCGCAAGGCTAGCTAGTCAAAAGTGTGCACGTAGGACAAGGACTACAATTTCGCCTCAAATGAGACTACAAAGTGGCGACTGCTAATCTTATGTTCGCCACTTACATAAGCTTTTAAAGTAGCTACATCGCGATCTGCACCGCGCGGTCGAAAAAAACGCTGTCACCAAATGGAGACAGCCGCTTCTTCGACCGGCAACGCGGCAATCGCACTCCGATGTAAAAAGCCTGTGAGGAAATACCATGAACCATACTCAACTTAGCACCCCGGTCCAGAAAAGCCAGTTGCTGCCGCGCGCCATGCCGGCGGCCGGACGGGAAATCAAGCTTGCGTCGCGGGTCAGCCTCAGCAGTGCCCAACAGAATGAATTGCTGGCCGCCCTGCCGCGCGCCGCGCTCGAATCGCTGTTCGAAGACCTGGAACTGGTGGAACTGCCTTTCGGCAAGGAACTGTATGCCTACGGCAATAACCTGGAATACAGCTATTTCCCCACCACCGCCATCATTTCCCTGCTGTATGTCATGGAAGACGGCGCCACGACGGAAATCGCCGTCGTCGGCCATGAAGGCGTGGCCGGTGCCTCGCTGCTGGCTGGCGAGCGCGCCATGTGCACGGCTGTCGTGCAAAGCGCCGGCTACGGCTACCGCCTCAAAACGCAGAGCTTGCGCGACGCCTTCAACCAGGGCGGCGCCCTGCCCCAGCTGCTGATGCGCTACACCAACGCCCTGTTTGCGCAAATGGCGCAGAACGCCGTCGGCGGCCGCCACAGCTCGATCGAGCAAAAGCTGTGCCGCTGGCTGCTGGACCGCCTGGACCGTTCGCCATCGAACGAATTGAAAGTCACGCAAGAGCTGATCTCCATCATGCTGGGCGTGCGCCGCGAAAGCATCACGGCCGCCGCCGGCAAGCTGCAGGAAGAAGGCTTGATTCATTACCGCCGCGGCAATATCACGGTGCTGGACCGCGCCGGCCTGGAATGCTATGCGGGCGAGTGCTATAAAGTTGCCAAGACGGAATATGACCGCTTGCTGCGCGACGTTTCACGCTGCTGATCAGGCAAGATAAATAAAAAATGGCCGGGCTGCATGCCCGGCCTTTTTTTTGTCTCAAGGAAAATTACGCCTCGGCATCCGCATCGATGTCTTCCGGCTCCGGCGTCAGCGGCAGCGGAATCACGGCTTCCACGCACGTCCCCTTGCCTTCCGGCCCCTGGCGCACCGTGAGCGTGCCGCCCAGCAGCAAGGCCCGCTCGCGCATGCCCAGCAAACCGTGCGACATGGGTTTTTGCAGCGCATCGTCCGTGATGCCGATGCCGTCGTCGATGACGCGCAGCACGAGGCCGTGCTCGTTGCGCTTCAAGGTCACGCTGACCATGCCGGCCCGTGCATATTTGAGGATATTCGTCAGCGATTCCTGCACGATACGGAACAGGGCAATCGTCAAGGTCGCTTCGCGGTTGTCGATATTGATGGCCACGTCCGTTTCGCAGCGAACCGAGCTCATGCGCGCAAAATCCTCGCAATAGCTTTCGATGGCGGCGCACAAACCCAAATTGTCCAGCAGGCTCGGGCGCAGGTCTTCGACGATGCGGCGCTTCAGTTCCACCGTTTCCAGCAAGGTGGCCTTGGCGCGGCGCAATTGCGCGGCCAGTTCCGGCTGCGTATGTGCCAGTTGCTGCGTGACGGCACCCAGGTCCATGCTGATCGAGGTCAAGTTGGCGCCCAGCTCATCGTGCAGTTCGCGTGCCAGGCGCGCCTTTTCCACTTCATTGACGCTGATCAAATGACGCGACAGTACGGATAACTGCTCGGTACGCTTGCTGACCGTCGATTCCAGGGTGTCATTGGCATTCTGCAATGCATACTCGACGGCCGCGCGGTTCTGGAAGCTGCGCCGCACCAGCTGGTAAAACATGATCAGCACGAGGATGGCCAGGGCATTGATGCCGATGCCGAGCAGCACGGCTTTCTGGTACTCATGGTAAAAGGCGGCGCTGCCGGTCGACAGTGCCTCGTTCTGCTCGCGCGTCATGATCACCACCTGCAGGCGGATCTCGTCCATGGTGGCGCGGTCATCGGTGACACGGGAGATGTTGACGATTTCAGCCAGCCCGCCCTGCTTGTAGACATCGATAGACTGTTGCAGCATCGACATCTTGCGACGGATCAAGCTCTTTAATTGGCCCAGGTTCTTCAGCTGGGTGGGACTGCCTGCAAGCAAGGTTTGCAGCTCGTTGAATTCGTTTTCGATTTCCGTGGATGCCGTCTTCGACGGTCCCAGATAGGTTTCGGAGCCGGAAATGAAATAGCCGCGCAAGCTGCTTTCCGCGTCGAGCACGAGCACGTTCAAGTACTGCAGGCGGTCGGCCACGCGGGCGCTCTGGCTGAGCAAGGCGTTCGTGCCCTTCAGCGACTGCAAGTTATGGAAGAGACTGAAACCATTGAGTACAAGCAGCAGGGCACAAGTGACGCACAGGATCGTCTTGTACAGGGGCAGGCGGTGATTCGGGGCCGGTTCAGCGGTGAAATACATCCTGATGTGCATCCTTAGCAAGGTTCGGCGCGGGAGAAGACGCCGGCGCCGGCCAATTATAGTCCTCGCCACAGACTGCTGCACTGCACAAGTCGTGCTGGCCAGCTGGCTGAGCGATCATGTTTCCATGATCGCACCGCAACGCTAGTCAAGCAAATTGTTTTTCATTGCGTAATAGGTCAAGTCGCTGTTGGATTGCAAGCCCATTTTTTCCATGATGCGCGTACGGTAAGTACTCACCGTCTTGATGCTCAGCGACAAGGCCACGCCGATATCGGACACGGTGGCGCCGCGCGCCAGGCGCAGGAAGACCTGGAATTCGCGGTCCGACAATTCCGTGTGCAGTGCGGCATTCGTATCGCGGTCGAACGACTGCGCCAGCAATTCGCCCACGGTGGAGCTGACGTAGCGGCGTCCCTGGAACACGGTGCGCACGGCCGTCATCAGCTCGTCCGCTTCGCATTCCTTGTTCAGATAGCCATTCGCGCCCATCTTGAACAGGTTCAGCGCGTATTGCTGCGCAGGATAGCCGCTGAGGATCAGCACGGGCAATTCCGGCTGGCCCTGGCGGATCGTGCGCAAGGTATCGATGCCGCTCTGATCGGGCATGGCGATATCGAGCAGCAAGACATCGCAAATTTCGCGGCGGGCGATATCGAGCGCTTCGCGCCCCGTACCGGCTTCCGCCACCACACTGAAATCGCTTGACGACGAAAAAATCTGTTTGAATCCAGCTCGTACTATTTGGTGATCATCACAAATGGCAACGCGTATCATTGTTTCCCCTTAAATTTTCCTGGCCTGGGAAAGACTACCGGAACCTGAACGCTGCTCCGGCCTAGCGTCACTAACAAAAACGCAACATTAACATTATATTCAAAACATGGCGTGCCGTACGATACCGGCAGCGCCAGGGCTTGTACCATGCAGTATAGTCAAGCGGTATCGGACAACCCGACCTATATTGGTACAAATCTTATTTTAGCAAGTTTAAAATCGCAATTAATTCATTGCGTATCCACACGCGGTCCAGCGGCGCTTCCTGCGGCACGACGGGCACGGCCGGCAGCACTGGCAGCTCATCGGCGATGACATGCGATGCGCCACGGCTGTCGAGTTTGTTACGCGCGCCGCTGATGGTAAAGCCCTGTTCATACAGCAATTCGCGGATGCGGCGTATCAGCAGCACTTCATGGTGCTGATAATAGCGGCGGTTGCCACGTCGTTTGACCGGCTTGAGCTGGGAAAACTCCTGCTCCCAGTAGCGCAATACATGCGGTTTGACGCCGCACAACTCGCTCACCTCGCCGATCGTGAAATAGCGCTTCGCCGGAATGGGCGGCAAGGCGATCAACTCGGTTTTACTGATGCGCTCGTTCATCGCCACTCACTCAGGCAGCACGTGCCAGCGGACTGGTCTCTTCGACCATGCTTTTCAGCTTCTGGCTGGCATGAAAGGTCACGACACGGCGCGCCGTGATGGGAATCTCTTCACCCGTCTTCGGATTGCGGCCCGGCCGCTGCGGCTTGTCGCGCAACTGGAAATTGCCGAAACCCGACAATTTGACGGCTTCGCCCCGCTCGAGCGCATTGCGGATCTCGTCGAAAAAGGTCTCGACCATATCCTTCGCTTCGCGCTTGTTCAGGCCCACTTGCTCGAACAACAGTTCGGCCAGCTCCGCCTTGGTCAAGGTGGGTAAATCTTTTTCCGCTTCCTGGCGCACTTTGGCAACCAGCATGGCCCGATGTAAGTCTGCGGCCAGTGCGGACTGCAGTACGGCGGAATCAACGTCGCTGTTATTAATTTTCCTGCCCTGCCTTTTCTGTGCGCCCGAGCCCGCCACATGGCAAGCTCGTCTACGGTTGACGACGGAAAGGCCGTCACGCAAAAAGCGACGGCCAGTCCGGTAATTACGAACGCAGTTTCGCGTCGTGTCCCTGCTTGGCGGCATCGATCAGGACAGCCATCAGGCCATCGACGACATCGTCTTGCAGGGTGTTTTGAGTATCTTGCAAGCTAATCCGGAAAGCAAGGCTTTTTTCATCCGTTTCCAGCCCTTTTCCACGATATTCATCAAATAAAACAATGGCTTGCACGATACGCGCTGCCGGGCTTGCCTTGGCGGCGGCATGGAAGCTGTCGAGCAGATCCTGCACTGCCACCGATTGCTTGACGACCACGGCCAGGTCGCGGCTGGCGCCAGGGAATTTCGAGATTTCCTGGTACGCGGGCACGACGCGCTGCGTCAGGGCGGCGGCGTCGACTTCGAACAGCACGGGCGCCAGCGGCAAGTCGTACTTTTGCATCCAGCGCGGGTGCAATTCGCCGATGAAACCGATGACCTTGCCGTCGAGTTCCACATTCGCCGAGCGGCCCGGATGCAGGGCCGGGTGTTCCGCCTTGCTGAAACGCAAGACCAGCGGCGCGAACAGCGCTTCCAGATCCGCCTTCACGTCGAAGAAATCGACCGTGTGGGACGGCTGGCCCCATTGCTCGTCCGCCACCGCGCCGTAGGCCATGGCCGCCACGCGCTTCGGCTGGGCGTAGCCGGCCACCGACAGGGGGCCGTTTTCCACGCTGTCGTCGCGCTGGTAGATGGCGCCCACTTCGAAGATGCGCACGCGGTTGGTCTTGCGGTTCAGGTTGTAGCGCACGTTGGCGATCAGGCTGCCGATCAGCGAGGAACGCATCACGCTCATCTGGCTGGCGATCGGGTTCTGCAATTTGATCGGATTCGTGTTGCCCGAGAAATCGCGCTCCCAAGCCGTATCGACAAAGCTCATGTTAACCACTTCCTGGAAGCCCAGGTCGGCCAGCACATGACGTACCGCAAACAAGGAGCGGGTATTTTCTGGTGCAATCTGCATCACGTTCGCGGCCACGGGCGGCAAGGTCGGGATGTTTTCAAAGCCGTACACGCGCGCCACTTCCTCGATCAAGTCTTCCTCGATCTCGATGTCGAAACGGTAGCTGGGCGACGTCACGGAAAACACGCCGTCGGCCAGGGTGAATGGCAGGGCCAGGCGCGTGAAGATATCGGCGATCAGCTCATCATTGAGCGGCACGCCGATGACTTTTTGCGCGCGCGCCGTGCGCATCGACACAGGCTGGCGTTGCGGCAGGTTCACCACGTGGTCGTCGACGGGGCCGACGGTGGTGGCTGGCGTGCCGCAGATTTCCACGATCAGGGCCGTGATGCGCTCGATGTGCTCGACGGTGGTGGCGAAATCGACGCCGCGCTCGAAGCGATGCGCCGCATCGGTCGAGAAATTCAAACGGCGGGCGCGGCCTTGAATCGCGTTCGGCCACCAGAATGCCGCTTCCAGGTAGATGCTGTCCGTATCGTCCGACACCGAGCTGGCGTCGCCGCCCATGATGCCGGCCAGCGATTCGATTTCCTGCTCATCGGCAATGACGCCGAGCCACTCGTCGACGGCGATGGTGTTGCCATTCAACAGCTTGACGGATTCGCCCGCCTTGCCCCAACGCACGTCGAGGCTGCCATGGATCTTTGCCAGGTCGAACACGTGGCTGGGACGGCCCAGTTCCAGCATGACATAGTTGGAAATATCGACCAGGGCCGACAGCGGACGCTGGCCGCTGCGCTCGAGGCGCTGCTTCATCCAGTCCGGCGTGGCAGCCTTGGCGTTCAAGCCGCGGATGACGCGGCCCGTGAAACGGCCGCACAGGTCCGGCGCGCTGATTTTCACGGGCAGGATTTCATCGCTGGAAACCGGCACGGTGCGGAACTGCGGCGCATTCAGCGGTACGCCAGTCAGAGCCGACACTTCGCGCGCCACGCCCAGCACGGACAGGCAGTCCGCCTTGTTCGGCGTCAACTTGATGGTGAATTTCAAGTCGTTGAGCGCAAAGTAATCGCGGAAATTCTGGCCGATCGGCGCGTCGTCCGGCAATTCCATCAAGCCGGCGTTTTCTTCCGACAATTTCAATTCGCGCGCGGAGCACAGCATGCCTTGCGACTCGACGCCGCGCAGCTGGCCTACCTTGATTTCAAACGGCTTGCCATCGGCGCCGGGCGGCAGTACGGCGCCGGCCATCGCGCAGACGACTTTCAAGCCCGGGCGCACGTTCGGCGCGCCGCAGACGATGTTGAGCATGGTGCCCGTGCCGACGTCGACCTGGCACACGTTCAGGCGGTCCGCGTTCGGATGTTTTTCCATCTCCAGGACCAGGCCCACCACCACGTTCGAGAACGGCGGGGCGACGGGATCGACGTCCTCGACTTCAAGACCGGACATGGTCAGCAGATGGGCCAGTTCGTCCGAAGTCATCTTCGGATCGACCATGGTACGGAGCCAGTTTTCGGAAAATTGCATAATCAAGCTTTCAAATGTTCAATGCGCGAGCATGCAAGGGCACGCTCCAGCGCATCGAGTGACATGGAATAATGAAACGCCTTAGTTAAACTGCTTGAGGAAGCGCAAATCACCCTCGTAAAACAGACGCAGGTCGTTGATGCCATAGCGCAGCATCGTCAAGCGTTCCAGGCCGGAGCCGAAAGCAAAACCGATGAATTTCTCGGGATCGAGGCCAAAGTTCTTCACCACGCTCGGATGCACCTGGCCGGCGCCCGACACTTCCAGCCAGCGGCCTTTCAGCGGGCCCGAACCGAAGGCGATGTCGATCTCGGCCGACGGTTCCGTAAACGGGAAGTACGACGGACGGAAGCGCACTTGCAAGTCGTCCGTCTCGAAGAAGGCCTTGACGAAGTTCAGGTAGACGCCCTTCAGGTCGGCAAAGCTGATGTCTTCGGCGATCCACAGGCCTTCGACCTGGTGGAACATCGGCGAATGGGTGGCGTCGCTATCGACGCGGTAGGTGCGGCCCGGCGCGATGACCTTGATCGGCGGCGTGTGCGTGCGCGCATAGCGCACCTGCATCGGGCTCGTGTGCGTGCGCAGCAGCAAGGGCTTGCCATCGGTGTCGTTGCCGTCGATGTAGAAGGTATCCTGCATGGAACGGGCCGGATGGTTTTCCGGGCTGTTAAGCGCCGTGAAGTTGGTCCAGTCATTCTCGATTTCGGGGCCGTCGGCCACGCCGAAACCGATGGAGCGGAAGATTTCCTCGACCCGCTCCCACGTGCGCATGACGGGGTGGATGCCGCCGGGCATGCGGCCACGGCCTGGCAGGGTCACGTCGATCGCTTCGGCGTTCAGACGGCCTTGCATCTGGGCATCGGCCAGCGCATCACGGCGCGCCGTCAGCGCGTCTTCGATCTGCACCTTGACGGCATTGATCAGGGCGCCCTGCGCCTTGCGCGCGTCCGGGTCCAGCTTGCCCAGGCCCTTCATCATTTCAGTAATCTGGCCAGTCTTGCCCAAGTAGCGGGCTTTGGCGTTTTCAAGTGCGGCAGCGTCTGCGGCGGCGATAAAGTCAGCCTGGGCCGAGACGACGAGTTCTTCTAGGGAGTTCATGCGGCATTTCCTGTTTTGGACATCAATTCTGGACTCAGTTATCTAAAATCCAACAATCAAAAACGGAAACGGGGCATAAGGTGTTAAAACCCCTGCCCCGCTCTTTATAACGTCACCCTGAGGATGACGTTGTGCAATAACCGTGCTTACGCAGCGATTTTTGCTTTCACTGCGTTGACAATCGCAGCGAATGCTGGCTTGTCCATCACAGCCATATCGGCCAGGACTTTACGGTCCAGTTCGATATTTGCTTTTTTCAAGCCGTTCATGAATACGCTGTACGTTACGCCATGCTCACGGGAAGCGGCGTTGATACGGGCGATCCACAGGCGGCGGAAAACGCGCTTCTTGTTGCGGCGATCGCGGTAAGCGTATTGGCCAGCGCGCATAACTGCTTGCTTGGCAACACGGTATACACGGCTGCGGCGACCACGGTAGCCTTTAGCTTGAACAAGAATCTTCTTATGACGGGCACGAGCTGTAACCCCACGTTTTACTCTAGGCATAGTAACTCCTTAAATTGAGTGTGAGATTAAGCAGTCGGCATCATGCGCATGACGGATGTGACATCCGATGCGTTGATGTTACGGGTACCGCGCAACTGACGTTTGTTTTTGGTGGTTTTCTTGGTCAGGATGTGGCGCTTGAACGCGTGACCCGACTTGACTGTTCCACCTGGACGCACGCGAAAACGTTTTTTCGCGGAGCTTTTGGTCTTCATTTTAGGCATAGCAATCTGTCCTCTTACGGACAGCTCCATTTATAACAGGATTGCAGGTGGCAACACGACGCTGCGCTTAGATGCCTGCTTTCACATGTTGTGCAGCGGATGCGAGTCCGCTACAGTTCACGCGGCCCGCACATTGCTGAGCGGGCCGCGCAAATTCTGCCTGGAATCTGGTGTCGCACCAATGCAGGCACAAACCACGTCGATCCACAGTAAAACGCTATTGTAGCTTACTTCTTCTTCTTAGGCGAAAGAACCATGATCATTTGGCGGCCTTCCATCTTCGGGAACTGCTCGACCTGGCCGTACGGCTCCAGATCGGCTTTCAGACGTTCCAGCATGCGGAAGCCAATATCCTGGTGCGCCATCTCGCGACCGCGGAAACGCAAGGTGATCTTGGTTTTATCGCCGTCTTCAAGGAACTTGATGAGATTACGCAACTTGATATTGTAGTCACCATCATCAGTCCCCGGACGGAATTTAACTTCCTTCACGAGGATGATCTTTTGCTTCAATTTGGCTTCGTGAGCTTTCTTCTGCTCCGAATACTTAAATTTGCCGTAGTCCATCAAACGGCACACCGGTGGCTGCGCGGTAGGCGCAATTTCCACCAGGTCGACGTTTGCCTCTTCCGCCAGGCGGAAGGCTTCAGCCAAACTTACGATACCGAGTGGCTCGTTATCGACCCCGCTTAAACGCATTTCAGGGGCAGTGATTTCGCCATTGATGCGATGTGACTTGTCAGTAGCTATTGTAATTTCCTTTAAAAATCTTGTAAGACGGTCGTGCAGCGAGTTTCCTCGTCAGGCCTTGGTGTCGACTTCATGTTTGAGTCGCTCAATCAGGGCATCGACGGACATGACGCCCAGATCGACATTGCCCCGCGCCCGCACGGCCACTGTATTCGCATCCCGCTCTTTGTCGCCAATTACTAAGATGTAAGGCAATTTTTGTACGGAATGTTCACGTATTTTATAGGTAATTTTCTCGTTACGCAAATCAGCCTGCACGCGCAGCCCCGCTTTGCGCAGTTTTGTTGTAACTTCCTGTACATAATCGGCTTGAGCGTCGGAAATATTCAACACCGACACCTGCACCGGCGACAACCACAACGGCATGGCGCCCGCATAGTGTTCGATCAGGATGCCGATGAAACGTTCCAGCGAACCCACGATCGCGCGGTGCAGCATGATCGGTACCTGGCGCGTGTTGTCCACGGCCACGTATTCGGCACCCAGGCGGCCCGGCATCGACGGGTCGATCTGCACTGTGCCCACTTGCCATGCGCGGCCCAGGCTGTCTTTCAGGTGGTATTCGATCTTCGGACCGTAGAACGCGCCCTCGCCTGGCAACTCCGTCCACTCCACGCCGCAGGCGCGCAGGGCCGAACGCAGGGATTCCTCGGCGAAATCCCACGATTCTTCCGTGCCGATGCGGTTATCGGGACGCAAGGCCAGCTTCACGTCGATATTCGTAAAGCCGAACGCCGTGTACACATCCATCGCCTGCTGGTGGAAAGCCGTCACTTCGCCGGCGATCTGCTCTTCCAGGCAGAAGATGTGGCCATCGTCCTGCGTAAAGCCGCGCACGCGCATCATGCCGTGCAAGGCGCCGGACGGCTCGTTGCGGTGGCATTGACCGAATTCGCCGTAGCGCAATGGCAAGTCGCGGTAGCTGCGCATGCCATTGTTGAAAATCTGGATGTGGCCGGGGCAATTCATCGGCTTCAGCGCATAGGCGCGGTTTTCCGATTCCGTGATGAACATGTTTTCACGGTAATTATCCCAGTGACCGGTTTTTTCCCACAGGCCACGGTCGAGGATTTGCGGCGCCTTGACTTCCTGATAGCCGTTGACCTGGTACACATTGCGCATGTATTGCTCGACCTGTTGCCAGATCGACCAGCCTTTCGGGTGCCAGAAGATCAGGCCCGGCGCTTCTTCCTGGAAATGGAAGAAATCGAGCTGCTTGCCCAGTTTGCGGTGATCGCGCTTTTCCGCCTCTTCCAGATTGTGCAGGTACAGTTCCTGGTCTTCCTTCTTGGCCCAGGCCGTGCCATAGATACGCTGCAGCATCTCGTTTTTCGAGTCGCCGCGCCAGTAGGCGCCGGCCAGCTTCATCAGCTTGAACACTTTCAGCTTGCCCGTCGATGGCACGTGGGGGCCGCGGCACAAGTCCGTGAACTTGCCTTCGGAATACAGCGACACTTCCTGGTCGGCCGGAATCGAGCCGATCAGTTCAGCCTTGTAGGCTTCGCCGATACTGTTGAAGTATTCAATCGCTTCGTCGCGCGCGACAACCTTGCGCGTGACTTGCTCATCCTTCTTGGCCAGTTCCGCCATTTTCTTTTCGATCGCAACCAGATCTTCCGGCGTGAACGGACGCTTGTAGGCGAAGTCATAATAAAAGCCGTTGTCGATCACGGGACCGATGGTCACTTGCGCGTCCGGGAACAATTCCTTGACGGCATACGCCAGCAAGTGGGCCGTCGAGTGGCGGATCACCTCCAGGCCGTCGGCGTCCTTGTCCGTGACGATCGCCAGTTCCGCGTCTTGCTCGATCAGATAGGAGGTATCGACCAGCTTGCCATCGACCTTGCCCGCCAGGGCAGCCTTGGCCAGGCCGGTACCAATATTGGCCGCAACCTGGGCCACGGTGACCGGGCCGTCGAATTGACGGGCGGAACCATCGGGAAGTCGGATTGTAAGCATATTGATCTCCATATCGGCGCTGGCGCCAGGTAAAACTGCAATGTGATGGGTAAAATACTGAAAGGAAAACGCAGACGCAAAAAAACGCGGACTAGCCGCGTTTTTCACTTTCTTGAGACAAAGGAAACCCGTTCGACTAGCGTCACTCCCAAAGCTTGGTAGTAGTTCGCGGTGTCATAACCGGTTTTACCTTTCTCTCTAACTGTATTCTGGTGGGCGGTGAGGAATTCGAATCCCCGACCCCTTGGATGTCGACCAAGTATTCTAACCAGCTGAACTAACCGCCCGTAAAACTTTTTTGATCATTGTATTTCAAATGACCGCTTGCGGCTTGCGCCAGCTTAAAAACTATCTACTGCCAAATTCTGGTGGGCGGTGAGGAATTCGAATCCCCGACCCCTTGGATGTCGACCAAGTATTCTAACCAGCTGAACTAACCGCCCCGAAGACCAGCATTATAGAGAGGCTTTCCCAGAATGACAAGGGCTGTTTTACAGGAAACTTTAATCTCTTTTTCATCCGCTTCCCGGGCGTCAGCCTCCTTTATATAGAGACGGCCCGGCGCATGCGGAATGCCGCTAGAATCGGGGCATGAACTCCACCATATTAGCCTGGCTGAAAACCCTGAGCCGCATCTGCGGTTTTGAAACGGCCGACTCCTTCCCTCCCAACCACCCATATGCGCGCACGCGCTGGAATGCCGCGTATTTCGATATCGCTTCCGACGTGAAGCCCGACGAGATGGAGCTGCGTCTGTGCGCGGCCATCGCCAACACGCCTAGCGTCTTCGCCTACATCAGCAATCCCACGCCGCGCATGCAGCGCGCGCTGCTGAACGTGATCCACGACCGGCTGCGCCGCCAGCCGGGCGCGGGCGCCACGGACCTGGTCCTGTTATTGATCAATGCCTATGCCAGTCCCCACATCGCGGAAGCCGTCCCCGGCCTGCGCACCTTGATCTACAACACGGAACAGGAAGACACGAACCTGCGCGTACATGCGATCCTGGAGTTACTGGTGGGCACGCCGCGGGGGCTCGATGTGATCGATATGTAGTCGTCACGTATGATTAGCCGGCACATAACGCGCCCGCAAACGCATGAACGGCGTTTCCACCAATCCATACAGGAGCCAGCCCGTCAAGATACTGACGACGATACTGATCAGTATCGCCGGCGCGCCGTCCGCGCCATACCCCATCTCCTGCAAGAGCGGCCGCAGCAGGATGCACAGCTGCTTGTGCAACAGATAAATCGCATATGACCACAACGCCAGGCTGGCCGCGCCCGGCACGCGCAGTTGATATAGCGCACTGCCGGGACTGAGCGCGGCGATCAGCAGCAAGCTGAAACTGGCGGCCAGGGCCGGATACCCGAACACCGTCACCGCATAACCATAGTGATCGGTGAGAAACACATAAAACATCAGCGCCGTGCCCGCGATTCCCGCCAGCAAGGTGCGGTTGCCGTAGGCGGTCAGGCGCGCCCAGGCGGCAGGATGGTAGTTCTTCAGCAGCGCCAGCGCCACGCCCGCCACCAGCTCGTCGAAGCGGCACCACGACGCGTAATAAATATACTTGTAATAGCCGAGGCCGCCACGCGGCACTTGTACGTACTCCTCCCACAGATACGCGCGCACCAGCATGCCGACGATCAAGCTGGCGGCCACGGCCAGCCACGCCCACACCAAGGACTTGCGGCAGGCGGCGATCGCCAGCGCCACGGCCGGCAGCAGCACATAGAACTGCTCTTCCACGCACAGCGACCACGCATGGGAAAACGCCGTGCCCGGCGTCAGGTTGATGTTTTGCGTAAACGTCAGGAATTTCCAAAGGGGCAATAACGCGCTGTCGCCACGGAACGCGGGCCACAAATAGTACAGGGCCAGCACGACATAGAAATTGGGCAAGGTACGCAGGAAGCGCCGCGCATAGAAGCAAGGCAAGGAAAATCCATGCTCGCTGCGCAAGGCGACAAATATCTGGTTGCCGATCAGATAGCCGCTGAGGGCAAAGAACAAGTCCACGCCCACCCAGCCGATTTCTCCCCAGAAACCAAACGCCCCGCCCTCGCTGACGAACAACAAATAATGGTTCATGAAGACGAGCACGATGGCCAGCGCGCGCAAGGTGTCGAGGCCATACAGGCGGGAAGGATGGGACGTACTGGACATGGAATCGGCAAGGGAAAACAACGGTGGCGCCGATCATGCCACGCCAGAGTGCACCATGGCCACATTTTTGCAGGCGTGCACGGCGAATCCCGCTAAAATATGCCGACCCCGCTTTCCCTTCCCGCAACAGCATAGGATATGTCCAGCATGAGCAGCGCACTCCACTTCAAGTCCATCAACTACACGGGCCAGGGCAGCGGCCCGCGCCTGATCGTCACGGGCGCCGTGCACGGCAATGAAACCTGCGGCACCAAGGGCATCCACCGCGTGATGGCTGAACTCGACAGCGGCGCCCTCTCCATCGTGGCCGGCAGCGTCACCTTCGTGCCCATCACCAACCCGCTGGCCTACGCCAAGGGCGTGCGCAGCGGCGACCGCAACCTGAACCGCAATCTGTTTCCGAACGACAATCCGCAGGATTTCGAAGACCGCATCGCCAACTGGCTGTGCCCCTTGCTGGGCCAGCACGACGTGCTGCTCGACTTGCACTCGTTCAATGCCGACAGCCAGCCCTTCGTCATGGTGGGACCGCGCAACAACGATGGCCCGCTGCAACCGTTCCAGCATGAAGACAAGGAACGCGCGCTGGCGCGCCGCCTGGGCGTGCGCCGCTTTGTCGATGGCTGGCTGCATGCGTATGGCCAGGGTGTGCAGCGCCGCCTGGGCAATAGCGACCAGGTGGGCCTGGTCTTGCGCTATGGCGTGGGCACGACCGAATACATGCGCTCGACGGGCGGCTACGCCCTGACCCTGGAATGCGGCCAGCACGCGGACCCGGCCGCGCCGGACGTCGCCTACCGCGCCATCAAGAATACCCTGGCCTTTTTAGGCTTCATTGATGCACCGCAACCGGAACCCATCGCCGACGCCGACATGGAAGCGCTGAACATGGTCGTCGTGCACGACAAGCTGCATGCAAACGACCGCTTCATCAAGACCTGGTCCAGTTTTGACAAGGTAAAACAGGGCGAGCAGATCGGCGTGCGCGCGGACGGCACGCCCGTGACGGCCGAATTCGACGCCTACATCCTGTTCCCGGACGTCAACGCGCAAGCCAATGCCGAGTGGTATTACCTGGCGCGGGTGGCCAGCAGCTTTTAATTAGTGGCCGACGGACTTGGAAAACAGGTTGATGACGAGCACGCCGGCAATGATCAGCCCCAGGCCGATCAGGGCCGGCGTATCGAGGCTTTGCTTGAACCAGAACCAGCCCACGGCGGAAATGAGCACGATGCCCACGCCGGACCAGATCGCGTAGACGATGCCGGTAGGAATGACCTTCAGGGTCAGCGACAGGCACCAGAAGGCGATGCTGTAGCCGATCACGGTGATGACGCTGGGCCACAGGCGGCTGAAGCCTTCGGACGCCTTCAAGGCGCTGGTGGCGATGACTTCGGCGATGATGGCGATAGCCAGGTAGAAATACGTCATGGCGAGACTCATGCGGGCATCCTTTATTGAGGGCTGAGCAGTTTCAAGCCCAGGATGCCCGACACGATCAGGGCGATGCAGGCGATGCGCGCGGCGCTGGCCGGTTCGCCCAGCACCATGATGCCGAAGATGGCCGTGCCCACGGTGCCGATGCCCGTCCAGATGGCGTAGGCCGTGCCCAGCGGCAAGGTGCGCAAGGCCAGGCCCAGCATCACCACGCTGCCCAGCATGGACACCGCCGTCAAGACGGATGGCACGAGGCGGGTAAAGCCAGCGCTATATTTGAGGCCGATGGCCCAGCCGATTTCCAGCAAACCCGCCAATACCAGAATGATCCACGCCATCTATTTCTCCCGAGGCGGCAGGGTCGTCCCCGCCATACAGCCCCCACATCGAGCGGGGTCGTCCCCACAGGAGCAAAGGGAAAAGTATACCATTGGGTGAAAACTCTTGCCGCCAGAACATTTTTCTGCTGCTGTTGCCCAAAAATATGCTGATAGAAGCATAATTGGGCATCCACTCACTCTCGGGAAAAATGATGCTACTGCTGGCCCAAATCCTTACTGCCCTCATCCTGCTGCTGCACGTCTACATCGTGCTGCTGGAAACCGTGCTGTTCGATACGCGCGGACGCAAGGTGTTTGGCCTGAGCAAGGAAAAGGCGGAGATCGTGCGCCCCGCCATGTCGAATCAGGGCTGCTACAACGGCTTTCTCGTCGCCGCGCTGGCGCTGGGCTTTTTCCATCCGGACGCCGCCATCGCCCAGGCATTCACCGTCTTCGGTCTGGGCTGCATCGCCGTGGCAGGCGTGTGGGGCGCGGCCACCGTCATGACGCGCATCCTTTACCTGCAAACCGTGCCCGCCGTCATCGCCCTGCTGCTGTTCCACTTCGCCTGATCCCTGCCTGAAAAATCCACTGGCCAGCACGTTTTTTACTTATATCGTAATATACCGATATTGAAATTCACAAAAGACGATACATATATCGTTTGAAGACGAACATCGACCAGGAGAAACAGCATGGACATCGACGCCATCCACAAGGCGCTGGCCAATCCCGTACGGCGACAGATCCTGCAGTGGCTGAAAGAGCCGGAACAGTATTTTTGCGAACAAGACCATCCGCTCGACTTCGGCGTCTGCGCCGGCCTGATCGACCGCCGGCTGGGGCTGTCGCAATCGACGGTCTCGGCACACCTGGCCACCTTGCAAAAGGCTGGCTTGATTTCCACCAGGAAAGTTGGCCAATGGAGCTTTTTCAAGCGCAATGAAGCCACCATCGAGGCTTTTCTGGAGCACATGCAGCAAGGTTTGTAAGCACCCCCATCTCAACGCCGCCGGAGCGGCACTCACAAGGACAATCATGGCAACTTTATTCGACCCCATCACCATTGGCAGTTTGCAACTGAAAAACCGCATCATCATGGCGCCGCTGACGCGTTCGCGCGCCGGCAACCCGGGCCGCGTGCCCAACGCCCTGATGGCCGAGTACTACACGCAGCGCGCTTCGGCCGGCATGATCATCTCGGAAGCGACGGCCGTCACGCCGCAGGGTGTGGGCTATGCCGACACACCGGGCATCTGGTCCGACGAACAGGTGGAAGGCTGGAAACACATCACCCGCGCCGTGCATGAAGCAGGCGGCCTGATCGTCCTGCAACTGTGGCATGTGGGCCGCATTTCCGCTCCCCTCTTCCTCGATGGCGACTTGCCCGTGGCGCCCAGCGCCATCAAGCCGGCCGGCCATGTCAGTCTGGTGCGCCCGCAACAGGAATTCGTCACGCCCCGCGCACTGGACACGGAAGAGATTCCAGGCATCGTGGCGGCGTATCGCCTGGGCGCAGAGAATGCGAAAAAAGCCGGCTTCGACGGCGTGGAAATCCACGGCGCCAATGGTTACTTGCTCGACCAGTTTCTGCAAGACAGCACCAACTTGCGCACCGACAACTATGGCGGTTCGATTGAAAACCGCGCCCGTTTGATGCTGGAAGTGACGGACGCGTGCATCGCCGTCTGGGGCGCAGACAAGGTCGGCATGCACCTGGCGCCACGACGCGATGCACACGACATGGGCGACTCCGACCCGCGCGCCACCTTCGGCTATGTCGCGCGCGAACTGGGCAAACGGGGCATCGCCTTCATCTGCGCCCGCGAAGCGCTCGGTGACGACCGCCTGGGCCCCTACCTGAAGCAGGAATTTGGCGGCGTGTACATTGCCAACGAGAAAATGGACAAGGCGGCGGCCGAAGCCTTGCTGGCCAAGGGCGAAGCCGATGCCGTGGCCTTCGGCCTGTGGTTCATTGCCAACCCCGACCTGCCCATCCGCCTGCACAGCGATGCGCCGCTCAATCCGCTGAACCCGGCCACCCTGTACGCGCCGGACGCCGCAGGCTACACGGACTACCCGGCACTGGCGGCACGGGCTTAAACAACATACATGGCCCCCCTGAGCGGTGGCAGCGGCACTTGTCGCTGTTGCCTGCCCCTCAGCGCCATCGGCGCCGTGCCGGCCGGGCCGGACGGCGCGCCTGTACGCTGCTGAAAACACGGCGTATCACCTCGGCCGGCACCGCGTGCTCGCGCAAGTAGGCCATCGCGACCGTGCGGCCCAGGGCGTGATGAAACGCCACGCCACGCTCGACGAGCTCTGCCATCACTTTGTCCGTTCGGACATTGTTTCCATGTACATCATTGACACTGTTTTCCATGCCATGGCTCCCTGTCGGATGAATCAACACTACGTCAAGTTTTGACCACATACTGTGCATTTAGTGCCCGGCACAGGATGCAAGCATGGGTAAAATGACAGTACAACCAGCCCCGACACCGCATGAATAGCGGCCTCGGCTGCTTGTCGCCACCGCCAGCCCCGTATAGAATGCCTGCGCAGAATTTTGCTTCAAGGAAAATGGCCACCAGCGCCATCCCATTAAGAACAGTGTCACTGAAGGGTATCAATGGACGATTTATTTGTACAAGCGGGCGACTTGCCAACCTGGCACCAGCGCAGCGCGCTGCGCGTGCTGCACCTGTTTGGCTGGCGCATGCGCTTCCGCCCCCTGCCGGGGCCGCGCGGCATCGCCGTCGTCTACCCGCACACGTCCAACTGGGATTTCATGGTGGGCCTGTTCGGCAAATGGGCACTGTCGCTGCCGTTCCGCTGGCTGGCCAAGGATTCGCTGTTCCGTGGTCCCATGGGCAAGGTGCTGCGCTACCTGGGCGGCGAACCCGTCGACCGCAGCACCACCAGCGGCACGATACAGCGCCAGGCCGAACGCATGCTGGCCGCCGACTGGTACTGGCTGGCCATCACGCCGGAAGCGACGCGCAGCTACCGTCCGAACTGGAAAAGCGGCTTTTATCACCTGGCGCTGGCCGCCAAGGTGCCGCTGCTGCTGGTCTACATCGATTACCCGAACAAGGTGCTGGGCGTCGTCGACCATCTGTATTTGACGGGCGACAAGGACGCCGACATGGCGGCGATTGCCGCCGTGTATGCGGGCCACCAGGGTTTACATCCGGAAAAGGCGGCGCCCATCGTGCTGTCCGACAAGCGCCCCGGCGCTTAAGCCGCTCAAGCCCCCCCCATCAGCACCACGCCGGCGGCCGTCAAGGCCACGCCGGCCACGCGCAACAGGCGCTCGGCCAGTACCTGGCCGATGCAGCGTCCCGCCCACAGCAGCACGGCCGAGGCCAGCAGGAAGCCGCACGCGGCCGAGGCGGCCGGCAATTCCTGTCCATGCGCATTGCCATGCGCCAGCGCAAACATACCCACGAGCAACATACCGAGCCAGTTCGGCAAGGCCAGCGCCAGCGCGATGGCAAGTCCCGCCAGCGCCACTGTGGCGGCGATGCCCGTTTCCAGCCCAGGCACCGTCAATCCGACCATGCCGGCCAGCGCGCCCAGCAGCATCATGCCGACAAACGTGGCGGGCTGTGCCAGGCTGCGGCGCTGCTGGCCGCCCCAGAGACCCACGCCCAGCATGGCCAGCAAATGGTCGATACCCGTGAATGGATGGGCAAAACCGGCCAGGAAGCCCACGCTGTCGCCATGGCCGGGGTGGGCCATGGCCGGCAAGGCCAGCAAGCACAAGGCCGCCACGGCGGCCGTTTTTGTCATCAGTCTTGCACTCATTGCAGCTCCTTGCCTGGTTGATCGAGCAAACCTTGCTCGCGGATAAAATCGATGACCACCTGCACGCCATCGCCGCTGCGCAGGTTGGTGAATACGAAGGGGCGTTCGCCGCGCATGCGCCTGGCGTCCTGCGCCATCACGTCGAGGTTGGCGCCCACGTACGGCGCCAGATCCGTCTTGTTGATAATGAGCAAATCGGAGCGCGTGATGCCGGGTCCGCCCTTGCGCGGGATTTTTTCGCCGCCGGCCACGTCGATCACGTAAATGGTCAAGTCCGACAGTTCCGGGCTGAAGGTGGCGGCCAGATTGTCCCCGCCCGACTCGACCAGGATCAGGTCGAGATTCGGGAAATCAGCCTGCATGCGCGCAATGGCTTCCAGGTTGATGGACGCATCCTCGCGGATGGCCGTGTGCGGGCAGCCGCCCGTTTCCACGCCCATCAGACGCTCGGCCGGCAAGGCGTCCGCGCGCAGCAGGATTTCCATGTCTTCCTTGGTGTAGATGTCGTTCGTGATGACGGCCATGTCGTAGCGTTCGCGCATGCCCTTGCACAGCATTTCGCACAGGGCGGTCTTGCCCGAGCCGACGGGGCCGCCGATGCCTACGCGCAGGGGGTTTGAGGTAATCGATGTCATGTTGTAGTCTCTCGTGGTAGTGTTCAGGAGCGGTACAGTCGGCTGTACTGCACTTCGTGGCGCATCGACAGCAGCGACAGGCCCGGCGCCCAGTTGCCCATCTCGTCGTCTGCCAAGGTTTGCGCCGTCAGGGCTGCCGCTTCCAGGTCGGGCCGCAGCGACAGCAGCAAACGCTGGCCCGCCACCTGCCCCAGCGGCACGGATTTCACGCAGACGAGCACCTGGTTTTCCGCCCAGGCGAACAGCATGGCCAGCAGCGCCTCTTCGCGCGGAATCGCCAGCGCCGCCACGGCGCAGGCATACGCGGTGGGCAGCGCCACCTCCGGCTGGCCCTGCAGCATGTCGATCAAGACGCCGTCGGCCACGCCCAGCTCGGCCAGCAATTTGGTCAATGAGTACCCCATCTGGATGGTTTCGGCGCGAAATTCCGCCGTGTCGCGCGAAGCGATGAAACGCTCGCTCCAGCGCTGCACGGCGCACAAATCCTGCGCTGCAAACGCCTGCATCAAGCGCCAGCACAAAGGCGCTTCCCAGCGCGCCACCACCTGCGCCAGATGCTGCGCGATCCATGCGCGCGCCGTGGCCGCGTCGCTCACCAGGCCGGACTCCAGCGCCGCTTCCAGCCCCTGCGAATAGCTGTAGGCGCCGATCGGCAAGGCCGGGCTGGCGAACTGCAGCAGATGCAGCAGGGCCGAGGCCTGCATCAGACGGTGCCCGGCGTATCACTGGGGCGGTGGATTTTCTGCCGCAGCGGCACGGGTGCCAGCAAATGCTGGCCGTGGCCGTCGTGGTGGCCATGGCCGCCGCCGTAGGCGCCCGCTTCCGGCTCGAACGGCGCGTCTTCCTCCGTCACGGTCGCCTGCAAGCCTTCCAGCATCTCCTTCAACACCACGTCCTTGCGGATGCGCAAAAAGCCGTCGCCCACCTGCGCCTGCGTGTGGCGGTTCCCCAGGTGGAAAGCGCAGCGCAGCAGCGTGTGCGCATCCGCGCACTGCACCAGATAGGTCGCTTCGCGCGCGGCGACGATCCGCACCACCTGCCCGCCTGGCCCCGTCATGCGCTCGCCGTCGCGCAGCACCGTGCCGCGCACGGTGAACACGGCCACGTCGGCGCCATTCGACAGCACGGCGCGCAGCCGGCATTTTTCGCGCTGGTCGTAGGGCAGTATCAGTTGCGCGGTGGGCGCGCGCCCATCGTCGGGACCTAATTTGGTATGCAAAGTGAGCATGATGTCTCCCCCTTAAAATAGAAAATAGCGCTGCGCCATCGGCAGTACGGCGGCCGCCTCGCACACGAGCAGCTGGCCGTCGGCGCGCACGGCGTAGGTTTCCGGGTCCACTTCCATGTGCGGCGTGGCGCCGTTGTGGATCATGTCGTGCTTGCGCAGGCCGCGCATGTTTTTCACGGCGATGACGGATTTATTGAGTTTGAGCTGGTGCCCGATATCGAGCTCGTAGGCCGCCTGCGACACAAACGTAAACGACTTTTTCAGGCCGCCGCCGAAGGCGCCGAACATCATGCGGTAGTGCACGGGCTGCGGCGTGGGTATCGAGGCGTTCGGGTCGCCCATCTGCGCGGCGGCGATCATGCCCCCCTTGAGTATCATCGACGGCTTGACGCCGAAAAACGCCGGCTTCCACAGCACGATGTCGGCGATCTTGCCCGCCTCGATGGACCCCACCACGTGCGCAATGCCATGCGTGATGGCCGGGTTGATCGTGTACTTGGCGATGTAGCGCCTGGCGCGGAAATTGTCGCTGCGCGCCGTGTCGGGCGCCAGTGGCCCCCGCTGCACCTTCATCTTGTGCGCCGTCTGCCAGGTGCGCATGATCACCTCGCCCACCCGCCCCATCGCCTGCGAATCGGACGACATCATCGAAATGGCGCCGATGTCGTGCAGGATATCTTCCGCGGCGATGGTTTCGCGGCGGATGCGCGACTCGGCAAAGGCCACGTCTTCGGCAATCGCCGGGTCCAGGTGGTGGCATACCATCAGCATATCCAGGTGCTCGTCGAGCGTATTGACGGTGAACGGGCGCGTGGGATTCGTCGACGACGGCAGCACGTTGGACTGGCCCACGGCGGCGATGATGTCGGGCGCATGGCCGCCGCCCGCCCCTTCCGTGTGGAACGTGTGGATGGTGCGATCCTTGAAGGCGGCCAGGGTGTGCTCGAGGAAGCCGCCCTCGTTGAGGGTATCGCTGTGCAGCGCCACCTGGATATCCATGCGGTCGGCAACGGACAGGCAATTGTCGATGGCGGCCGGCGTGCTGCCCCAGTCTTCATGCAGTTTCAGGCCGATGGCGCCCGCGCGCACCTGCTCTTCCAGGGGCAGCGGCAGGCTCACATTACCTTTGCCCATGAAGCCCAGGTTCATCGGGAAGGCGTCGGCGGCCGCCAGTATGGCGTGCAGATGCCACGGCCCCGGCGTGCAGGTGGTGGCGGCCGTGCCCACGGCCGGCCCCGTGCCGCCGCCCAGCATAGTGGTCACGCCGCTCATCAGCGCTTCCTCGATCTGCTGCGGGCAGATGAAGTGGATGTGCGTGTCGACGCCGCCGGCCGTGACGATCATGCCCTCGCCGGCGATGATTTCCGTCGCGCCGCCGATGGCGAGGGTGACGCCGGGCTGGATGTCAGGGTTGCCCGCCTTGCCGATGCCGAAGATCAGGCCGTTTTTCAGGCCGATGTCGGCCTTCACGATGCCCCAGTGGTCGAGGATGACGGCATTCGTGATGACGGTGTCCATCACCTCGGCCGCGCAGCGCTGCGACTGGCCCATGCCGTCGCGGATGACTTTACCGCCGCCGAATTTCACCTCTTCGCCGTAGATGGCGTAATCATGCTCGATCTCGATGAACAGTTCCGTGTCGGCCAGGCGGATGCGGTCGCCCTTGGTGGGGCCGAACATTTCGGCATACGCGCTGCGGGGAATGCTGGCCATCTCAATCCTTTCCTGGTGGAGTGTCTTGCAATTCGCCCATCACTGCGCCATTGAAGCCGTAGACCTTGCGTTCGCCCGCCAACGCCACCAGTTCCACCGTGCGCTGCTGGCCAGGTTCGAAGCGCACGGCCGTGCCGGCCGTGATGTTGAGGCGCATGCCGTAGGCGCGCCAGCGCTCGAAGGCCAACGCCGGATTGACTTCAAAAAAGTGGAAGTGCGAGCCGACCTGGATGGGACGGTCGCCCCGGTTGGCCACCACCACGGTGGCCGTGGCGCGCCCGGCATTCAAGCTGATTTCGCCTTCTTCCAACTGGTATTCGCCTGGGGTCATGAGGGGCTCCTTCGCAAAAAAAACTACGGTATCGGGTGGTGCACGGTCACCAGCTTGCTGCCATCGGGGAAAGTCGCTTCCACCTGGATGTCGGGGATCATCTCGGCGATGCCGTCCATGACGTCGGCGCGCGACAGAATCTTCGTGCCGTCCGACATCAGCTGCGCCACCGATTTGCCATCGCGCGCCCCTTCCATGATGGCGGCGCTGATCAGCGCCACCGCTTCCGGGTAATTGAGCTTCAAGCCGCGCGCCAGGCGCCGTTCGGCCAGCAGCGCGGCCGTAAAAATGAGCAGCTTGTCTTTTTCGCGGGGTGTCAGGTCCATGGTTTTCCTTGCGCTTCTTTCCTGATTAAGTGTTCCAGATGCTAAGTGTTCCAGATGCGGGGCACGACGGCGGTGCGTCCCAGCATGGCGGGTCGCAGCAGCTGCCAGGCGGCCAGCATGATCCGGCGCGCCGCCTCGCTGTCGCCGCACAGCAGGCGCACCGCGACCAGCGCTTTCATCTGCGTGGCGCCAAACGCGGCGCCGGCAGGCACCTTGATCTCGCGCAAGGCGGCCAGCACGGATGACGAGACGGGCGTGCCGACGGCGATCAGGGTGGCGCACACCGTATGTCCTCCCAGGCCCAGGGGGCTGGCCATCAGCGGGCCGCCGCCGGCCAGCACGCCCTGCTCCCACCACAGCAGCTTGCCGCCGCGGCGGATCCGCACTTGCTGGCTGATGCTGCCCGTATTAAAAACTTCGCCCGCGGCGCTGCGGCCCAGGCAGACGATGTCGCAGCCGATGTAGCCGGCGTCCGGCGCCAGTTCCACCTCATGGCGCAGCCGCACGCAAGCCTGGTTGAAGAAGATGCTTTCCTGCGGCAGCCACTCGATGGCGGCGCCGCTGCCGGCGCGCAGCACGATGTGCTGGCCCGAGACGTGGCCGTTGGCGCGGTACCACTTGGCCGCGCCCGGCGACGTGAGCAAGGCGTGCGCACCCTCGCCCGCCGTGGCATCGACGGCCAGCTGGTCGCCGCCCACCACGCCGCCGGGCGGATGGATGATGATGGCGTGGCAGACGCCGTCGCCTTCCGGATACAGGGGCTTTTGCACGCGCAGGGGGCCGCTGTGCGCGCGCTCGACGAGGCGGCTGACGCCCTCGTGCAGCGCGAAGCCCAGGCGCAGGTGCGCCTGCCAGGCGCCGTGTGCGCTGGCTGGTGTAGGTATGACTGGATGGCTGCTGTCTGGCATGCGGGGCAATCGCGTAAATAAGCGATTACCTAAGCAGGATATGTGCCAGCGTCAGGGGAAGGAAAAGTGAGAATCCTGCACCGCGCTGCGGCGGACGCACCAGCATGGTGCATCGGCCGCACCGCGGCACTTAGGCCTGGGCCACGGCCAGGGTGCGCCGTTCGCGCAGCAAGTCCGTGAATGGGGCGGCCGCGAGGGGGCGGCTGAAATAATAGCCCTGCATTTCATCGCAGCCGTGTTCCGTCAGGAAATCGACCTGTTCGCGCGTTTCCACGCCTTCGGCGATGACGCGCATGTCGAGGTTGTGCGCCAGCGAGATGACGGAGCGGGCGATGGCCGCGTCGCTGCTGCTGGTGGTGACGTCGTCAACGAAGGATTTGTCGATCTTCAGCACGTCGATGGGGAAGCGCTTCAGGTAACCGAGGCTGGAATAGCCGGTGCCGAAGTCGTCGAGCGAAATGCCCACGCCGATGTCCTTCAGGCGCGTCAGGGCCGCCACGGCCTTGTCCGGGTCGCCCATCACCGTGCTTTCCGTGATCTCGATGCCGAGGCAGGCGGGCGCGATGCCGTATTTGCGCAGGGCCGCCTCGACGAAAGGCACGGTGCGGTCCTGCGCGAACTGCTTGCCGGACAGGTTGACGGCCACCTTGATGCTGCCCAGGCCCGCATCGTGCCACACGCGAATCTGCGCGCAGACGCTTTCGAGCACCCACTCGCCGATGGCCGTGATGGAACCATACTCCTCGGCCAGCGCAATGAACAGGCCGGGCGGCACCTTGCCCAGCACAGGGTTATTCCAGCGCAACAGCGCTTCCGCGCCCAGCATGGCGCCCGTGCGCAAGCACATCTGCGGCTGGTAGTGCACTTCGAATTCATCGCGGCCGATGGCGCCGCGCAGCTGCTGCTGCATGGCCAGGCGGGCGCGGATATCGCTGCCCATGCGCTCCGTGAAGAAGGCGTAATGGTCGCGCCCCATTTCCTTGGCGCGCACCAGGGCCGTGTCGGCGTGGCGCAGCACGTCGTCGAGGCTGTCGCCGTCGGCCGGGCACAGGGCGATGCCGATGCTCGTCGTCAGCGCCAGGCGCTCGCCATCGACGCTGAGTTCTTCGCGCAGGCCGGCCAGGATGGTTTGCGCCAGCGCCAGCGTGCGGCCCAGCAGGGCATCGTCCTGCAGCAGGATCTGGAATTCGTCGCCGCCCTGGCGCACCACCGTGTCGCCCTCGCGCACGCAGCCGGACAGGAAACGCGCCACCACCTGCAGCGCCTTGTCGCCCACGGCCTGGCCGTGCGAATCGTTGATGTTCTTGAAGCGGTCCAGGTCCAGGCACATCAGCACCACCTGCTGGCCGTCGCGCAGGGCATTCGCGCGCGCCTGTTCGAAGCGCTCGCGCAGCAGCACGCGGTTCGGCAAACCCGTCAGCGCGTCGTGGTAGGAGAGGAAATCGATCAGGTGCTGCTCGGCCTTGCGCTCGCTGATGTCGAGGAACACGCCGATGTAGTTGACGACGGCGCCGTCGGGGCCGTGCACGGTGGAGGCGCTGAGCAGGCAGGGATAGGTGTCGCCGCTCTTGCGCCGCGTCTGCACCTCGCCCGACCAGCAGCCGCTGCTGCGCAAGCCCTGGCGCAGCGCCAGCAGCACCGCTTCGCCCGTGTATTCGGCATGCAGGCGCATGATGTCCGTGCCCACCACTTCCTGCGCCGCGTAGCCGGTGATGCGCGTAAACGCGGGATTGGCGGTGACGATGACGCCTGCCGGGTCGGTGATCAGGATGGCGTCCTGGGTGGCTTCGAAGACCTGGCCCGACAGGCGCAGCAATTCTTCATTGGCGCGGCGGATCTGCACTTCGCGCGCCAGGGTGCTGGCCACCTGTTCCAGTTCGGCCGTGCGCTCGGCCACGCGCCGCTCCAGGTTGGCGCGCTCCTGCGCCAGCTGCAGCTGCGCCCGCGCCAGCCGCACGTGGGCATCGGTGCGGGCGAGGATTTCCTCGGCCTGGAAGGGCTTGGCAATAAAGTCGACGGCGCCCAGCGCAAAGCCGCGCACCTTGTCGTCCGTATCGTATTGCGCCGACAGGAAGATCACCGGCACCTGGCTCAGCGATGGAATTTCCTTCAGGCGGCGGCATACTTCAAAGCCGTCGAGGCCAGGCATGCGCACGTCGAGCAGGATCAGCTCCGGCGGGCGCGCCTGGGCCGTCCACAGGGCCAGTTCGCCGTTCGGCGCCTGGCGCACCGCATAGCCGGCGCCACCGAGCAAATCGCTCAACAGCTTCAGCGAAGCCGGCGTATCTTCAACGATCAGTACTTCGCCCTTCGAATTCACTTCCGAAAAATCGCGGTGCATGTAGCAGTTCTCTCAGCTTTGGATGAGGCGCGGCGCTCCGTTGCCGCGCTGGACAAGACATTTCTTTGCGATGAACTACGTATTATCATCATAATCTTTATTGCAATTTAGCACCATCCATCGGCGCCACTTAGTCCGTCTTTTCAGCGAAAACGATGTTGTCATCCCACACTTTTACGCGGGCGCCAGCGCGCCCTCATTCTCCAGCAAGTCGCACAGCTGGCGGTACTGATGCTGGTCCAGCATGGCTTGCAGCGGTGCCAGCACGGGCGCCGCCGCTGGCGGCAAGGCGCCCAGCAGCAGGGCAACCCTGGCCAGGTTCAATTCGCGCAGCGCCACCAGCAAGGCGGCGCGCTCTTCCCCGGCCAGCAGCAGCAAGTCCTGCGCCCGCAGTACCGGCGGGGCCTCGTGCGCGGGCGCTGCCGGCAGCGGCACGGACGCCTGCACGGGCGCCTCGGCCGCCTGCGCGGGTATGCTGAAGCGGAACGTGGCGCCCTGCCCCGGCCTGGACTCCAGCGTCAGTTCGCCTTTCATCAGCTGCACGAATTCGCGCGAGATGGCCAGGCCCAGGCCCGTGCCATCCTTCGGCCCCGCGCTGTCGGCCTGCACGAAAGGTTCGAAGATGCGCTGCTGGTCCTCAGGCGCGATGCCGATGCCCGTGTCGCTGACGGCGAACGACAGCATCCATTGTTCGCCCTCGCGCCGTTCGCCGCGCACGCGCAAGACGACCTCGCCGCCGCCGGCAAACTTGACGGCGTTCGACATCAGGTTCAGCAGCACCTGGCGCAGGCGCGTCGCGTCGAGCAGCACGGCCGGCGGCACGTCCGCGCAATCGAGGCGCAGCGCCATGCCCTGCTGCTCGGCGCGCATGCCCAGCATGTCCATCACTTCCTGCAGCAGCGGAGCCAGCGCCACCACGGCCGTCTGCGCCTGCAGGCGGCCCGCCTCGCCCTTCGTCAGTTCGAGGATTTCATTGATCAAAGTCAATAAATGATTGCCGGAGCGGTGGATGATGGCCAGGTTGCGCTTTTCATCGTCCTGCATGTTCGGCGAGGCGGCCATCAGGCGCGAAAAGCCGATCACGGAATTCAAGGGCGTGCGCAGTTCATGGCTCATGTTGGCCAGGAAGGTGCTTTTGGCGCGGTTCGCCGCCTGCGCCTGGCTGACGGCCACCGACAAGGCGCTCGTGCGCTCGGCCACCAGCTCTTCCAGGTGATGGCGGTGGCGCAGCAGTTCCAGTTCCGCCTCGCGGTGCGCCGTGATGTCGTAGTTCGACCCCACCAGGCGCATGGGCCGGCCCTGGCCGTCGCGGAAGATCACGGCATCGGCCTTGATGTAGCGGATGGCGCCATCGGGCCACAGGATGCGGTACTCGTGCGTGAACGCCTGGCCGGCGCCCAGCGCGGCGCGCAGGGCTTCCTTGGCGGCCGGCACGTCGTCCGGCACCAGCGCCGCGCGCCAGATCGCCGCCGGCGCCATGCAGCTATCCGCATCGGCCTTGAACTGCGCGTACATCTGCTCATCCCACTGCAAGGCGTCGCTGCTGACGTTCCAGTCCCAGATGCCGATGCTGGCCGCGCCGGTGGCCATCTGCACGCGCTCCTCGCTGCGCTGCAAGGCGCGGTAGCGGCTGTCGAGCAGCGCCACCATGTCGCGGATGGAACGGTACAAGGTGCGCAGCTCGCCCAGGAACCACGCTTTCGGCGGCGTGCCGAACGCTTCGCCCTGCCCCGCCTTGACGCCGGCCGCATACTGGCCGATCGCCTTCAGGGGCTTGAGCATCAGACACCACATCAGCAGCCAGATGCTGGCCACCAGGATCACGTCGAGCGCCACGATCATGGCGCCGATGCCCAGCGCGCGCTGCCGCAGCTGCGCGTGCAGCAGGGCCGGCGTCGCATACACGGCAACGCTGCCGATGACTTGTCCGCCCATCGTCACGGGGCGCCGCTGCACCAGCCAGCCAGGTTCCGCGGACAGCGAGGAAAAGCTGCCGATGGCGCCGGACGCAGTGCGGCGCAGGACCAGCGCTTCCTTGCCGATGCCCGGCGTCAGGGAGCTGGCCACCAGGTCGCGCTTGCCCAGCGTGCTGCGCATGATGGCCTGCATCTGCTTTTCATCGAGATTCCACAAGGGCAGCTCGATGGCCACGGCCAGCTGGTCCGCGCTGATGGCCAGGCTGCGGTGCAGCTGCTGCCAGCGCTGCTCGCGTTCGGACTGGTAAAACAGCACGGCAAACACCAGCAGCAGCACGGTGACGACAAAGGTCAGCGCCACGCTGACGGCCAGCACGATGGATACGCCGCCCAGGCGCTCGCCTTTCGGTGCGTGAACGGTCATGCGCCTTCACCCTGCGGCTCGCTGGCCAGCTGCGCCAGCAAGGCGCACAGCGGCTGGTACTGGTGCTGTTCCAGCATGGCGGCGATGTGCGCGGACAGCTGCGGCAGGCTGGTCGCCAAGCCGGCCAGCACGATGGCGCTGCGCCGCAAATCGAGGGCTTGCACGGATTCGAGCAGCGCCTGCCGTTCGGCCCCGCCCAGCTGGGCCAGCTCCCGCTGCAGGTCGAAGGCAGCGGCCGGCGCGCGCGGCGCGGCGGCGGCGCTGCGCTGGAAGCGCAGGCCCAGCTGCTGCTCCAGCATGGCGAACAGGTGTTCCTGCTCGATCGGTTTGCGCAGGAAGCCGTCGGCGCCGGCCGCCAGCGCCTCCTGCTTTTCTTCCTCGAAGGCGGAGGCGGTCATGATCACCAGGCGCGGCTGCACCAGCGCCGGCTGCGCGCGCAGCCAGCGCGTCAGCGCCAGGCCGTCCATGTCCGGCATGCGCCAGTCGCTGAGCACCATGTCGTAGCGCTGCGCCGCCAGCATGGCTTGCGCCTGCGCGCCGCCCGCTGCCTCGTGCAGCTGGAAGCCCAGCGGCGCCAGCAAGCCGGCCAGCAGCTTGCGGCAGTTGTCGTCATCGTCGACCAGCAGCACCATGCGCCCGCGCTGGGCCGGCGGCAGGCGCGCCACGCGGCCCGGCGCCAGCGCCGCGATGGCCGGCTGCTGCAGCACCGGCGCGCGCAGCTCGAAACTGAAGCGGGAACCGGCGCCCAAGGTCGATTCGACGCGCAGCTCGCCGCCCATCAGGCGCACGAATTCGCGCGAGATGGTCAGCCCCAGACCCGTGCCCGCCTGCGCCACGGCGCTGTCGGCCTGCACGAACGGTTCAAAGATGCGTTCCAGATCCTGTTCCGCGATGCCGCTGCCCGTATCGCGCACGGCAAACACCAGCGCCAGCTGCCCGTCGTCGCCCTCCCGACAGGCCAGCGACAGGGTCACGCTGCCCTGCTCGATGAACTTGAGCGCATTCGACAGCAAATTGAGCAGCACCTGGCGCAGCTTGGCGCCATCGAGGCGCACCAGCGGCGGCACGCCGGAGCGCTCGAGCCGCAGGGCGATGCCCTGGTCGCGCGAGCGCATGCGCACCATTTCGAGCACCTCGTCGAGCAAGCCGTTCAAGTCCACGGGTCCCGCCTGCAGCTGCATGCGGCCCGCCTCGATCTTCGACAATTCCAGGATATCGTTGATCAAGGTCAGCAAGTGGTGGCCGGCGCGGTTGATGATGGCCAGGTTATGTTTTTCTTCCTCGAACATGCTGCTCGAATCGGCCATCATCTGCGAAAAGCCGATCACGGAATTCAAGGGCGTGCGCAATTCGTGGCTCATGTTGGCGAGAAAAACGCTTTTCGCGCGGTTCGCCGATTCGGCCTCGGTGACGGCCACCGACAGGGCGGCCGTGCGCTGCTGCACCAGCTCTTCCAGGTGGTCGCGGTAGCCCAGCAATTCCTGCTCGCTGTGCTTGCGCTCGGAAATGTCGACGATGCCGCTGCGTACCAGGCGCCGCCCTTCCATCGGCAATTTGACCAGCCGCACCTCGCAGGGGAAAATGCTGCCGTCGGCGCGCCGCACATGGCGCTCGACGAGGATGGGTTCGCCCAGCATGGCGCGGCGCAAATGCTCTTCCACCATCAGGCCCAAAGGCAGGCCGTCGGGCTGCTCCGTGCTATACAGGTCGAACGGCCCGCGCGCCAGCAGCGCTTCGCGCGACATGCCCAGCATGCGCTGCGCGCTGCTGTTGGCGTCGACGAAACGGTCCAGGTCCAGGTCATACACGACGATGGCTTCGGGCGCGTGCTCGACCAGGATGCGGAAGCGCTGCTCGCTCTCGCGCGCCTCGCTCTCGGCACGGCGCAAGCGCCGCCGCTGCAGCAGCAAGGCGCTCAGCAAGCCGGCCATCACGATGAAGACGCCGCCCACCAGCAGCACGGCGACGCGGTGCTCATGCCACAGCTGCGGCGGCCGGTTGAAGAACAGGGTGTGCGGCGGCAGGCGGCTGATGTCGGCGTCCCAGCGCTGCAGCTGTTCCCAATCGTACATGGGCACGGGACGGGCCGGCGGCAGCAAGGCGCCCGGCGCGGCAGGCGCCTTGCCCGCCAGTACTGCCAGCGACAGCTGCGCCACCTGCTGCGCGGCCTGTTCGATGTGCAGGATGGAGCCGCCCAGGATGCCCTTGCCGACCGTCGCGTTATACATGCCGAAGGCGGGCACATTCGCCAGCCGCGCCAGTTGCGCGGAAAACTGCACGGGCGTGGCGATATTGCCGGCCACGTCGCGGTTGACATTGCCCGCCACCAGCAAGGTATCGGCGGGCAGGTGCGCCACCGCCGCGCGCATCTGCGCCAGGGTCAGATCATCGAGGTAGCGCATGGCCACCTTGCCCTGCCACGCCAGCGCCGCCTGCTGCATGTTGCGCTTCAAGGCCTGGTCGGCCTCGCTGGCGCCGACGGCCATGACGATGGTTTTGGTCTCCGGGAACAGCGCCATGGCCTGCGCCAGGGTGCCGGGGAAATCGACATTCGCCTTTTGCTGCCAGATGGCCAGCGGGCTGCCGGCCGGCAAGGCCTTGCCCGAGGTATTAATCGCCAGCACGGGCACACCGCGCGCCAGCGGCGCCAGGTCCGACAGCAAAAAATCGAGCGCCGGCTGCTGCATGGCGATGATCAGGTCGGCCTTGCGTCCCATCATCTGCGTGTATCTTAAAAGCAACAAATCCCGCATCTCATTGCGCAGCGCCGGGTCGCCCTGGGTATTGAGGCTCAGGTGCTCGACCATGATGTCTTCGCTGGCCAGGCCCGCAGCCACCATGGCGGCCACATAGGTGCGCGTGTACGATTCCACGCCGGCGCGGCCGTAATCGTAAGCGTTGAGGAACAGCACGCGCTGGCCCTGGTGCGGCGGCGCAGCGGCCGGCACCGATGCCGATGCCGGCAAGGCGGCACAGAACGCCAGCAGCAATGCGCGCCCACAGCGGCGCACCGCCGCCCTTCCGCCGCCAGGCCGCAAGCCGCCAGACACCTCACGCATCATTCGCCATGCCCATGCTCACCCTCGCCTGTCACCATGTTTCACCTATGCGCCGGCCATTCAGCCACCGACACTTACAAAAACATGATAACGTCAACTGCAGGGGCAAGTCTATTGCTTAGGACAATCATTTGACAATACACCCGCCCGCAACACCCGTCATCGTTATGCAGCCGTGCCGCTGATACCGAACAATTCCAGCTTCAGCCCTTTTATGCCGGCCGGCACGTAAATCGCAATCGCCTGCGCCTTGATCATGCTGTCATAGATACTGCCCTTGCTATCGATGGAAAAGTAATACGTATTGGGCCGCACCGGCACTTCGGCGGGAACCTGGGCCATATGGCGCAACTCGGCACCCGGAAGCGCCCGGGCCAGCAATAGTTCGATATTGTCCGGAGATGAAATCTTGAACTGCAACGGTACCGTGGCAACCAGTTCCAGCGCTGGCATATCGGCGTTTACCGCCAGGCAGAGTTCGGTCTGGCGGTCTATCCGCTTGGCATCGAGCAAACCGTGATAGTGGGTGTTTTGTTGCGCATCGTTGGACAGGGGAATCGGGAAGTAGCGCGACAGGAGCACCGTATCGATCAGGTCGCGAATGATGCCATCGAGCTTGCCGAAACCGGGAGCCGCATCATCGTGAGAATAAGACGGCAAGTCGCTCAGCGTGTATTTTTTTGAAAACGTCATCAAGCCGCCGGCCAACGCCATCAATTTTTCAAACAGATACACGGGATGGTGGCGCCGGTAGCTGGCGCAATGACTGAGCATGGCGCTGGCCGTGCTCAAGGTATGCAGCATCCAGAACGAGGAAACATCACCGCCATAAAATTCCACCGTATTGTTACCGGGCTGACGGTGGCGGCTGTACAGCGCTTCAATTTTCGCGCCCATGCGGTCGATCAGCGAATCGAGCAGTTTCTGCAGCGAGGGATCGGCGCTGATGGTCAGGCCAGGCGGCATGAAGGCGGCATCGATGTCAAAGCTGCCGTTGCCAGCGCGGTACAAACGGATCACCGGGATGGCAAGGTAATCGTTCAGGGGATCCAGTTGCGACAGCAGATACACGCGTTTCTTCAGGTAAGCGACGTCTATGCTGACTGCCTCGCTGTACAGATCCGGGGTTTCGATATCCGCCTGGACATAGCGGGCGCCCGCTGAGCTCACATTGCCGCCATGTGCCTGCAGCGCGGGCAGCGCGGCATAAAACGTAAAACTATGTTCGCTGGCAGGCAGCCTGGACAGGTCAACCGCACTGGGCAATATATCGCCAAGCGGCGCGTCAAACAGTTCTCCATCCTGAAAGACGAGCGACATGGCATCCGCCCGCAAGCTATTGTTGGCCAGCGCATCCGCGTTCCAGCTGATGCCATGCACGCCCCATAAATGGGGATTCATCAATGAAGCCAGACGTTGCAGGCGCGCTTCATGGTAGCGGTCCAGCTGCTGGAATTGCTGGGGACCGATGGCCAGGCCTTCGGACCAGAGTAATTTGGATGGCAATGTCATGGCGTTCTCCATATTGACCATTGGAATCATGCTGCCTTGCCAGTCTGATGTTGTCAGTTTGAACGTCCTTGATGTTGCGCAGCAACCCTGTTCAATTATTTGCGCAAACGCAATTTACCTTGGAGCAAACGCTCGGATACTGGCCATTCCGCCGCCAAGACACAGGAAAAGAGAGATGGAGGACTTGCTGCCGTATTTCGAGCGCGAGCTGGTGATGTTGCGGCGGCATTGCCGCGAGTTTGCCGAACGCTATCCGAGAATCGCCGGCAAATTGCACATGTCCGGCGAGTCGTGCGAAGACCCGCACGTGGAACATTTGATCGAATCGGTGGCCATGCTGGCGGCACGCATCTCGAAACGGCTCGATGACGACTATCCGCAATTTACCGAAGCCCTGTTCGAAGCCCTGTTCCCGCATTATCTGCGCCCCTTTCCATCCTGCAGCATCGTGCGCCATTGCGCCCCAGCGGCTGGCGCGGGCGTCTTGCACCTGCCGGCCGGCAGTGAAATGGATGCAGCGCCCGTGCGCGGCGTGCGCTGCCGCTTCAAGACGGTCTATGAGCTGACGACCGGCGCATCGGTACTGGACAGCGCCGTTTTCGATGCGATGATCAAGGCGCCGCCGGGCTTGCGCTTGCCAGTATCGGCCAGTTCCTCGCTGAACATCGGCCTCCGGCATCTCGATGCGGCACCCGCATCGCTGCGCGTCTTCATCGATGGCGAAGCTTCTTTTTGCGCCGCATTGCGCGATGCCTTGTTCATGCAGACAGTCTGCGCTTTTGTGTCGACCGAGGCGGCGCAATGGACGGCATTGCCCACCGTGCCGTTGACGCCCGTCGGCTTCGCCGACGCGGATGCCTTGCTACCTTTTGGCGCCCGTTCGCAGCCGGCCTACCGCATCCTGAGCGAGTATTTTGCGTATCCGGAAAAATTCAATTTCTTTGACATCGATGTCGCGGCGCTGGGCGCGGCCCTGCCGCCAGCTTGCCAGCGCTTCACCCTGCATCTGTGCATGGCCGGTTTGCGGCCCGATTCCGCCGCGGCCCGCATGTTGTCCAGCATTTCCAGCGAAAACCTGAAGCTGGGCTGCAGTCCGGCGGTCAATCTCTTCCGCCAGGAAGGCGTACCGATCTCCGTCACCCGGCAGAAAACCGACTACTCCGTGCTGGCCCATGCCACCCATGCGCATGGCTACGAAGTCGTCACTGTCGATGCGGTGCGTTTGCTGCGCCAACGCGGCGGCGAAAGCACGCTGAGCGAATTTCGCCCCCTGTATAGCCTGCGCCATGGCGAGGGGCCGGCGCAACAAGGCCATTACTGGATCATGCGCCACGATACGGCGTTGGCCATCAAGAGCCCTGGTCACGAAAAGAAAATTTCGCTGGTCGATGGCGACTTCCATCCACTGATCCATGAAAAGGCCAGCCTGTCGCTGTCGCTGACATGCAGCAACCGCGATCTTCCCCTGGCACTCAAATACGGCCAGCCGCAAGGAGACCTGCAGCCATGCGCTGGCGGGCCGGCACTGCACATGCTGCGCCGTCCCAGCCAGCCGCGCCGCTTTTCACCGGGCGCGGGCCTGCACTGGCGCCTGATTTCGCACCTGGCGCTGAATCATCACGCGCTGGTCCAGGAGGGCCTGCCGGCGCTGCGCGAAATGCTGACGCTGTATGACCTGTCCCAATCGGCCACCTCGCAGCGCCAGATCGGCGGCATTGTGGCATTGGCTCACGCGCCCACCACGACATGGCTGCGGCACAGGCGCGGCACCTCGCTGGCGCACGGCGTGGAAGTGCGCATCACGCTGGACGAAGAAGCCTTTATCGGCAGCGGCATGCACCTGTTTGTGCAGGTGATCGATCACTTCCTTGGCCTGTATGTGCAAATCAACAGTTTCATTGAACTGGTGGTGCTGTCACTGCAAAGCGGAGAGGAGCTGATCCGATGCAAACCAAGAAGCGGATTGCAGAATCTGGTGTAGTCCAACACTTGTTCGCCGAGCCGTACCGCTATCAGTTCGTGCAGGCGGTGCGTATTCTGCTGTGCTGGCTACGTCAGCAGAACGTGTCCCATGCACAAGCCTTCGGCCAGGTGCTGCGCTTCAGAAACAGCCTGTCCTTGAGTTTTCCGGCCAGTGAAATCGAGCGGCTCTCGCTCGACGAGAATGAACAGCTGATCCTGATACCGGCGTTCATGCGCTTTCTGGGCGTCGGCGGCACCTTGCCCTTGCATCACTCGGAACGCATCGCCGCCTACCGCTTGTCGAGCAAGGACGCCGGCGTCTCGGCCTTCCTCGAGATCTTTTCGCACCGCATGGTCGCGCTGTATTACCAGGCGTGTGAAAAGTATCGGCTGGAATCCATGCTCCAGACCCAGGCAAAAGACGAGCAACTACTGTTGTTGTCGGCACTGGCCGGCGTGCAGCGCGATGCGCTGCCGTCAAGCGGCGAAGCCGGCGCCGTGACGCAGGACGTGGCGGCCTGGTACGCGGGTCTGCTGCGCTGCCGCCCCGTCTCCGCGCAAGCGATAGGCCCCGTGCTGGCCGAGTACTGCGGCGTCCCCGTCGCCCTGCAACAATTTGTCGGTGGCTGGGACTATCTGGAAAAAGACCGGCGCAGCCTGCTGGGCAGTGTCAACTTTACGCTGGCGCGCGGCGCAACCGTGGGCCTGCGGCTGTGGCGCCAGGACATGCGCATCTGCCTGCATATCGGCCCGCTGGATCCGGCCGGCCTGCAGCGCTTCCTGCCGCGCAGCGCTGGTGCGGCGGCACTGGCAAAGATGCTGGCGCTGTTTGGCGTCCCGGACTTGCAATATGAAGTGCGGCTGATACTGAGCCCGCCGTGCATCGGGCCCCTGCTCCTGAGCGCCAGCCCTTCAGAAAGGCGGCGCCTGGGCTGGACGACGTTCTTGCAGACGGCGCAAGGCAAGGTGCGCGGCGCCGAAGTGCGTTATTTGCTGCAGCTGGATTGAACAATTCATCTCTGGAAAGCGAGGCAAGCATGAAACATGCGGGACGCGGCGTCATCCGGCTCGGAGACGCAACCGATCACGGCGGCAAGGTCACCAGCGCATCGTCGGGCAGCACCGTGATGGGGAAGACGGCGGCGCTGGCCGACGACACAACCTTCTGCCCCAAGTGCAAGGGCAGCTTCCCCATGACGCCGGACGGCGCCGGCGCAAAACACATGGGCAAGCCGTACGCCTATGACGGCGATGCCACCGCCTGCGGTGCCCGCCTGATCACATCGCTATAGCGGAGGCCGGCCATGCATGCAAGCACACAGGCGGCGCTATCGGTCTTCGACCTCGCCGCGCAAGAGCGGCGCCTGCTGAAAATCGAGTTCCCCCATGACGATGGGCCAGCCGGCGCCATCCTGCTGGTCAATTCGCTGTCCGCCAGGGAAGAAGTATCGCGCGACTTCCGTTTCGAAGCCGAATTGCTGTCGGACGACGCGCACATTGCGCTCAAGGCCATGATGGGCCGCATGGTGACCATTTCCATGGTGCGCGACGATGGCACGCTGCGCCACTTTAACGGCTATGTGGGCGAGTTTTGCCTGCTGCGCGCCGACGGCGGCTTTACCTGGTACCGCATGGTGCTGCAACCATGGCTGGCCTTTGCCCGGCTGCGCCAGGACAACGTCTCCTTTCATGGTCAAAGCGTGATGCAGCTGACCGAAACAACGTTTGCGCACTACGGGCAGCGCGACTGGAAAACCAGCATCCATGGCGACGATCCGCAGATAACCTGCGCCAACCAGCACAATGAAACCGACTACAACCACCTGCACCGGCGCTGGGAAGCCCTCGGCTGGCATTACTGGTACGAGCACCGTGCCGATGGCCATACCTTGTGGCTCGCAGATAACAGCACCCTAGCGGACATGATCGCCACGGCATCCGGCGACGGCGCCATGCGTTTCCACTCCGGGTCGGGTTCCATGGAAGACGATGGCTTACAACAATGGCAAGCCGTGCGCCGGATCGGCTCCGGGCAGCTGACCTTGGCCAGTTTCGACTATAAGAATCCGCAGCCACGCCTTTCCAGCGGCTACTCCCTGAATCGCCAGGGCGACGTATTTTCCCACGAACTGTATGAAAACACGGGCGCCTATGGCTACAAGAATGTCAATGATGGGGAATCCCTGGCACAGCGCCGCATGGAAGAAAGCGACCATCTGCGCCAGTATTTCGAGGCGGCAGGCAATCACCGTGGCGCACAGCCCGGCCTTTGTTTCCGGCTCGATGGGCATTTCAGCGCCGAGGAAAAACGCTATCAGCCTGGCCAGGAGCGCCCAGACAGTATTGCCGAACGCGAATACCTGATCCTGTCAGCCGAGCATATCGCCAGCAATAACTATCAGGCAGGCCCCAGCGCGCCATCGGATTATGCGAACACGCTCGTATGCGTGCGGCGGGACATCCGCTGGCGGCCGGGCCGCGGCTACAACAGCACGCCATGCATCGTCGCCGGCGTGCAGACGGCGCTGGTGGTCGGGCCGGCCGGGGAAGAAATCCATACCGACGCCCTGGGACGCATCCGCCTGCAATTTCACTGGGACCGCCTGGGTACATTCGATGAACGCAGCTCGCCATGGATAAGAGTCATGATGCCGATGGCGGGAGCGCAAATGGGACAGATCGCCTTGCCCCGCGTGGGACAGGAAGTGGTCGTGCAATTCCAGGACGGCAATATCGACCACCCTATCGTCATCGGCGTCGTCTACAACAGCGCCAATCCGCCGCCGTGGCAATTGCCGCAGCAGCGCGCGCTGTCCGGCGTGCGCAGCCGCGAACTGGGCGCCCGCAGCGCCAACCATCTGGTACTCGACGACACCAAGGGCGCGATCCAGGCACAGCTGCGCAGCGAACACCAGGACAGCCGGCTGTCATTGGGCAACATCACCCGCATCGACGACAATGCCGGCCGCAAGGAAGCACGCGGCGCGGGCTTTGAATTGGCCAGCAACGCCTGGGGCGCCCTGCGCGCCGCCAAAGGCATGCTGATCACCACGGAAACATCAACAGGAACTGGATCGGTCAAACAGCTCGACGAAACGCAGTCCCGCCTGGCGCAGGCGCGCCAACTGCATGAGGGACTGGCCGGCATGGCCGTCGATGCGGGCGCGCAAGACAGTACCGCACAGCAAGGCGCCGTGGCCGACGCCATCCAGCGGCAAAACGCCGCCATCAAGGGCAGCGGCGGCGATTTCCCGGAACTGTCCGAACCACATTTGCTGCTGGCCAGCCCGGCAGGCATCGAACTGAGCACGGCCCAGTCCATCCACCTGGCCGCCAGCGAGCATGTGGCGCTCAGCAGCAGCAAGCATATTTCACTCGCCAGCGGCGACAGCATGTTTGCCAGCATCGCCAAGAGCTTCAGCCTGTTCGTGCACAAGGCCGGCATGAAACTGATCGCCGCCAGCGGCAAGGTGTCCATCCAGGCGCACAGCGACGAGGTGGAAATCCTCGCCCGGAAAGTGCTGTCGCTGATCAGCGAAGCGGACTGGGTCAACATCAAGGGGAAGAAAGGCGTACGCCTGCACGGCGCCAACCACATGCTGGAAATCAGCGACAAGGTGCAGTTCTTCACCTCCTCACCCGTGCTCTTCAACGGCAACCTGGAAACCCTGGCGCCGAAGAGCGTGTCGCAGGAATTCAATGAGAGGCCAGTGGCGCGTTTTGATCAGGCCGTTCGACTGCTGCAAGTCGATGGCACACCCGCTCCCGATATAGCTTTTGAGTTAATACGCGAAGATGGCCACAGAATCAGTGAAAAAAGTAGCAGTGACGGGCACACCCCAGTACAGAAAGGAGACGGCATGGATAGCTACACAATACGCTATAAGGGAGAACTTCCATGAGTGACGATACGGATCTGAATGAACACGGCAATCACCAAGGCGAATTTCGGCAGACTGTTGGCGGATGGGCTGAGTACACCGTCAATATGACTGAAATAAACGACACGATTCGTCATGACGTAACCATTCCTCCTGGGAAAATAATTCCTATCATCTTTTTACCAGGCGTGATGGGTAGTAATTTACGCATGAGCAAGGTACGCCAGAAAGAGCTGGACAAAAGCGATAACATCTCCTGGAGGCCAGATGACATGATGAGCGTGGCCGGAAAATGGAGTGTCGTAGAAGGTTATGGCATCGGTGGATGGTATAAAAATGCATCACCGAGAGATCGACAGATGGCCCTCGATCCAAATGAAACCGAGGTCGAATATTATATTTACAGCACAAATCAAGGAAGATTTGAACCAAGTGGCAACATCACAGGACTTTCCGATTTTCGCCACACCAACATTCCACATGATTTTGCTGGAGTGCCGCCATTGATTGCCATTAGTCCAAGAAAAATAAAAAAGAATGCAAAGTACAACATTCCAGGAATAGTAGATACCTCCTTACCCCCAGCCTTGCGTGAAACACCGGCACAAATTGCACGTTGGCGCGGCTGGAGCGAGATACTTTTTATTGGGGCTTATGGTGAAATGCTAAAGACTGCGGAATTTTTCATGAATAACATTGTCAGAGACAAAAATATTCTTCCCCATTGGCAGACAAGAGATATTCACTCCAATAAAAATCAAGGTCCATATCCTGAAATTTCAAAATTAGTGCTACAAGCACCCAGCGCCTTCGGTGCCACATCCGGTACTGCAATTACCGAGGCTGATCTAAAAAAAATATCTCCATGCTGGTATCCTGTTCACGCCATGGGCTACAACTTCTTGCAGAGCAATGCTATCTCCGCCGGCGTCATCGCTGAGCGGATACGTGGACTTGTCAAAGGCTATGTGGGCTGCGGATTCAAATGCGAAGAGGTCATTCTCGTCACACATAGCATGGGAGGTCTGCTTGCACGCACCTTAATGCATCCAAGTTATGGAAATCTTGTTAACGACAAGGAAGTAAAAGTACTTGGCGTCTATCATAACGTCATGCCGTCGATAGGTGCCGCAAGCGCCTATAAACGTATGCGCTTCGGTTTTTTGGAAAAATCTGGCCCATTCAATAAAAAGACGGCACAAGTTCTGGGAATTAACGGAGAGCATGCAACTGCAATGGTAGCAAATGCTCCAGCTGCATTGGAAATGATGCCGAGCGTTGCCTATGGCGCGAATTGGCTCAAAGTCGTGGACGACAAAGATCGAATTTTATGGAGCTGGCCGCAAGAAGGTCAGAACGCACTCGATAGCATTTATCTACGACCAAGCAGTAATTGGTGGCGCCTTATCAATCCGACGTGGGTAAATCCAGCTAACATTCCCCATGAAAAAGGTGGTGGATTAAAAAATGTAACCCAACGAATAAAAGATGCTTTTGCATTTTCACAATCCATCGAAAAATACTTCCACAAACAAACATACGCTAGTTACTGCGAATCAAAAGACTACCTGTCTTATGGCGAGGTAATCTTCAAAGTTACTGAGGGCATGGGTGGTGGACTGACAGATTTTTTTAAGAACTTTACTCCTCCTCATGCAGAGAAATGGAAACTAACCAACGATGATGCAAAAGGAACCCTAACCGTTCAAACTGGATCACGCATACTAAAACTCAAGTTGCAGCCTGCAAAAGAGCTTGGAGATGAAACAGTTCCAGCAATCCGGTCTGCCCGCCATATTACAGGAAATATTTTTCGTCATGGATTAGCAGATGGTAGCGGCTATGAACACCAAAATAGTTACTTGAACAAAAACGTGCTTGCATCTATGCTTTACTCCATAATTCAAATTGCAAAATTAGCAAATTGGGATAAAAAATGAAATCAATTTTTATTAAATATATTTTAATAATTTTCATATATCTCCCCATAATTGCTTGCACAAAAAATTCTATGATTAAGGAGGAAATTATGCCTGAAAAAACGAAATTGAATGGTCGATTGGAAAAAATGTTTTTAAAAACTAAATTATTATGTTTCGGCCGCTATGCCTTGGAAGTTCCAGTCGAATCGAAACTTATTATTGGAAGCAATACTATTGACGCGAAAAAAATAACAACAAATAATTTGCATTTTAAAATAGAAAAAGACATAGAAGAAATTCTTAAAAAAAACAAGAGCGCAGAAATCACATACAACCTTGAAGGCCCAATTGAAAATAGTTGGCAATTACGCTATTACAACAGCATTCATGCAAAGGAAATGAAATTTCTATTTTTTAGAACTTATATTACAAAAGGAGATTTTACATTTATTGCTGGAGATGCTGTAGATGTGGATATCGGTGAACGAGAAGAAGAAATTGCTCGTCGACAACTGCTTCTCGCAAAAAACATACGGTTGCGTGATACGGAGGAAATTCCTTCAGATCCTGGCGTTTGCTTCGAACATGGCTTCCTAGCAGAAAGTTTATATAAAGAGCAAGAGATTGATAACGTCGGAATTCATTTCCCAAGTATTCCTGATATAACTTTTTCGGTGAGTTCCAACAAGGATGCATACGGCGATTACTCTTCAGAAGAATTTGAGAAGCGCCTGCGTGGCGAATTATCCTTGCTCAACCGCATACAGAGTGCAAAAGACATACAGGGGGCGACTTATCCCAAGCGGAACTTGTTACGCGAAGGGAAGCGGGACGTTCAGCATTGGAAGGGGGAAGAGTCACTCATCCTGCGCCCTGATGGAGTACATGATTTTGAATGGGCATTGGTAGGCAAACCGAAAGACATCGCAAATCCATCTGTGCTGGAAGTCAAGATGTACACCAAAGTCGCCCACAACATGGTCGGCGCCGCCGACGCGGCGTCGCTGACCGACGAAGAGGCCATCGCCTTGTGGGACAAGCTGCTGTCCGGCCTGAAGTTCCGGGTGAAGGTGCCGGGTGCGCCGCCGGGTTCGTATTACATCGATCCGGACAAGCCGGCGCAGTGACGATTGACAAACTCATGCTGGCGCCGTGCCAGCCATTGCGCTAGCATGCTCCTTTTGCCCGGAAAGCCGCCATGCCCATCACCCTGCGCCCCGCCCTGCCCTCCGATATCGATGCCCTGTGGGCCCTGCGCACGGTGGCCGTGCGCGTCAGCTGCGCCACGCATTATGCGCCGGAGCAAATAACTGTTTGGACAGCTACGCCCGTGCCGGCATCGTATGCGGCCATGCTGGCTGCCGGTGGCGGCATCGTCGCCATGCAGGACGGGGCCATTGCCGGCTATGCGATGCTCGATGCGGACGAGCAGGAAGTCGATGCCGTGTTCGTCGATCCCGCCTGCGGGGGACTCGGTATCGGCAAGCGCCTGCTGGCGGCGCTGGAGCAGCTGGCGCGCGGGCGCGGCATCGCGCGCCTGCACCTGTCCGCCTCGCTCAATGCGGAACCGTTTTACCAGGCCGCCGGTTTTGTTGCCTTGCGCGCAGAAGCGTATGCGCATCCCAGCGGCATCAGCCTGGCCAGCGTGGCGATGGAAAAGGAGTTGACGCCCGCCTGAACCTTCAGTCAGGCACAGTGCCTGCCTCGGACTCGGCCAGGCATTGCTGCAGCTTCGCGATCAGGGCGCGCACTTCGTCGTCGCCCAGGTCCAGCGGGTCGCCCTGCGCGCCGACGGCGATCAGGCAGATGGCCGAGCCGTCGTACCAGGCATCCAGGCGATCCTTGCGTTCACTCATATTGTTCTGATTCATGCTGCAAATCCCTCAGTAAATCGCCAGGCACCGCGATGGCGCCCGCTCCTTGCGGCACGGGAAAGACGGACGCCAGCTGCAAGTTGCCCGCCATGCCGGGCAGCCACCTGGTCAAAAAATCGCCGAGCGCGATGGCGCGCGGCTGGAAATGTTCCCACTCGCCGCCGGCGCACGCTTGCGCGAACGCCGCTTCCGGCCAGAATGGGATCGCCACCTGTCCATGGGCTTGCGCCGTGGCCCAGCCGTCGTGGTGCAAGCCCCACACCTCTTGCGTATCGGCTACCTTGCGCACAAAGTAAGCATGGCGTTCGGCGGACGGCAGGCCCATCACCTGCTTGAGCTTTTCAGGATGCACGGTTTTCCCCTGCCTCGTCCCATACCCGCAGCTGCGGCGCGCACCAGCCCGTCACGATGTCGAGGGCGTCCAGTATCACGTCTTCCAGCGGCCCCTCCTGCGCGCCGTCCTGCGCAGACGCGCGCAATTCCTGCAGCAAACCGGCCACTTGTTCCGCCGTCACGCCGCTGGCGTGGTAGCGTAGCAGGATGGCGCGCAGCGTCAATAGCCCTGCCCTGGCATCGAGCGCGGCTAGCAATTCCCTGTCGATGTCAGCGATGATGGTGTGCGCCATATCAATCCGCCTCCCAGGCGATGGCGGCCGGCCGCGCGCCGCCTGTCTTGAAGAACGCGACGAAGGCGCGCTGGCATTGTTCCAGATCAATGCACCACGCTTCCGGATACTCGTCCACCTGGCCGTTCGACAGCAGATAGCTGCAAACGCCGTCCGCCTCCTCATCGCCCAGCGAGTGAAAACTCAGGTCATCCTGTCCCGACAGGTACATCAGCCAGGCGTTGCCGCCATTGCGCAGCATGCACAGGGCCGGGCCCTGCTCCGCATCGCTCGCCATGGTCAGCCACAGTTCGCACTGGGCCAGCGCGCGCGCTTCCTGCAGCATTTGTTCCAGCGCAAGGATATTGTCAACGGCGCGCGCCTCGCCATGCAAGTTCAATTCCATCGTCATGTTTTGCTTCCGCTCAAATCGTTCATCGCCAGCGCCGTGCTCAGGTACAGCTTGCCGCTCAGGTCTTGCAATAAACTGCTCTGGCGCAAACGGTCCATCACGGGCCCCTTCACTTCGGCCAGGTTCAGGCTGATGCCGCGCTTGGCCAGTGTGCTGTTGAGTTCGATCAAGCCCAGCAAGGCCGTGCTGTCGATCTGGTTGACGGCCGACAAGACCAGCACCAGGTGGCGCGCCGTCGGGTGGCCGCGCAGTTCGTCTTCCACGCGCTCCGTGACGGCTTCCACATTGCCGAAGAACAGGCCAGCATCAATGCGCAGCAGCAAGACGTCGGGCAGGGTTTGCGCCTCGTAGCGCTCCACGTTGCGGAAGTGCTCGCTATTCGGGATACGGCCCAGCACGGCGATATGCGGGCGGCTGGCGCGCCAGATCAAGGTCCCCATCGACAGCAGCACGCCGATCACGACGCCCGCTTCCACGCCCAGCACCAGCACGCCGGCCGTCGTCGCCAGCAGGGCCAGCGCATCGCTGCGGTCGTAGCGCCACGACAATTTCAGGGTATCCCAGTCCAGCAGGCTGCTGACGGCAAAGATGATGGTGGCCGCCAGCACGGGCAGCGGCAGCAGGGCCAGCCAGCCCGTGGGCGCCACCAGCGCCAGCGCCAGCAAGCCCGCCGTGATGATGCTGGCCAGCGGCGTGTTCGCGCCCGCCTGGAAATTGACGGCCGAGCGGGAAATGGAACCGGTCACGGGAAAGCCGCCCGACAGCGCGCTGGCCACGTTGGCCGCGCCCAGGCCCAGCAGTTCCCGGTTCGTGTGCAGTTTTTCACCGCGCTTTTGCGCCAGGGTCTGGGCCGCGGACATGCTCATCAGGAAGACGATGAAGGCGATCAGCAGCGCCGGCGACAGCAGGGTGCGCCAATGGGCGCCAGACGTGGCCAGGTTCAGGCCCGGCAAGCCGCTGGGCACGTGGCCCGTCGTCTGCACGCCCATCGCTTCCAGGCCGCCATAGGCGACGAGGGCGATGCCGGCCAGCACCAGCGCCATCGGCGCCAGGCGCGCGCCCACGTCGGCGGCGACTTTATTCAAGCCGCAGCGCTGCAACAGCCGCGAAGCATAGCGCTTGGCCAGCCACAGGAACAGCAGGCCGGACAGCCCCAGCACGAGGCTGGGCGTATGCCAGTGGGGAAGCGTTGCGCCCAGCAGGGGCGTGATCTGGCCCCAGATGATCAGGATGGCGGCGCCATTGCTGAAACCGCTGATCACGGGGCGCGACAAAAAGCTGGCCATGAAGCCCAGGCGCAGCACGCCGCACAGCAGCAGGACGAGGCCGCTGATGAAGGCCAGCTGGGCGGCCAGCACGATGTACAGCGAGGAACCGGGGTCGGCCAGCGGCGCCAGGGCCGCGGCCGTCATCAGCGAAACGATGGCCATCGGGCCCACCGATTGCGTCATGCTGCTGCCGAACAAGGCATACAGCACGGGCGGCAAGATGCTGGCGTAGATGCCCACCACGGGCGGCAAGCCGGCCACCAGCGCGTAGGCCATGCCTTGCGGCACCATCATCATGGCGACAACGATACCGGCAGTGATGTCCCCGGCCAACAGAGGACGCCGGTATTGCCTGAGCCAGAGCAGCATGATGAAATCCCAAAATCTGAAAACCGAAGCCTATCATGCGACGAGGCCGGCTGACAGGGGGAAGTGCTCAGTCTGGCAGCAATTGCGCCTTCACGGCGTCGAGGATTTCCGCCGACAGCGCCTCGTCATCGATTGCGCGTGCCAGCACCATGGCGCCCACCATGGCGGAAAACGTGGTGATCGCCTGCTGGCGCTGCCGCTCCTGCGTACCATCCGGGGCGCCGTCGGGCAGCAAGCCCTGCAGCAAGGCGAACTGCTGCCGCGTGGCTTGCGTGAACGCGGGACGCGCGCCGGGCGACATGCGCGCCACATCGACGCCCATGGCCGCCGCCGGGCAGCCGCCGCCGGGCTGGTCGCGGTGGCGGGTGCTCAGGTAGCTGTCGACAATGGCCGGCAACGCCCGCTGCGGGTCGCTGGCCACCTTCGCCCGCCAGCCTTCCAGCGACTTATTCAAGGCATGCTGGCACGCTTCGATCATCAAGTCTTCCTTGGACGCAAAATGGCCATAGAAGCCGCCATGCGTGAGACCCGCGTTCTTCATCAGGTCGGCCACGCCGATGCCGTCATAGCCCTTTTCGCGGAACAACCTGGCCGCCGTTTCGACGATGCGTTCGCGGTTCAGCGCCGCCTGTTCCCTGCTCACTTTCATGCTGCCCTCCAATATTTATGTCAATCATCATATAACTTTGCGCCTGTTTGCGCCACTCTGTTAGCAAGCGCACCGTTTGATGGGGGCGCCGCGCCGATACTGGATCTTCGTTTCCAGGGAGGCCAGCATGAACGAGAACAAGGACCAGTCCGCCGGTAACTTGCAGCGCGCCGTCCAGCAGGAGCAGGATGGACGTGATGCCGGCAAGCCAGGCCAGGAAAGCAGGCAGCCCGTGCAGACGGGCCAGCGCGGCCAGCCGGCCCCGCCCCTGCCCGCCCAGCACCTGGACAAGCCAGGCATCGAAGCGCAGATGGCATTGAAACCGCGCTTCCTGGCGCCCGACTATTGCGGCAGCGGCAAGCTGGCCGGCATGGTGGCCGTCATCACGGGCGGCGATTCGGGCATCGGCCGCGCCGTGGCCGTGCTGTACGCGCGCGAAGGGGCCGATGTCGCCATCATTTATCTGAACGAACACGCGGACGCCAACGAAACCAAGCGCTACGTGGAAGCGGAAGGCCAGAGCTGCCTGTTGATTGCCGGCGACGTGCGCGACCAGGGCTTTTGCCAGCAAGCCGTCAGCCAGGTGCTGGAACGTTTCACGCACATCGACGTGCTGGTCAACAACTCCGCCTTCCAGGAACACGCGGAATCGCTGCTCGACCTGAGCGAGGAACGCTTCGACCTGACCATGAAAACCAATGTGTACGGCTACTTTCACATGGCCAAGGCCGTGCTGCCCCATTTGCAGCGGGGCGCGGCCATCATCAACACGGGTTCCGTGACGGGCTTGCAGGGCTCGAAACACCTGCTCGACTATTCCACCACCAAGGGTGCCATCCATGCGTTTACCATGGCGCTGGCCGGCAACCTGCTCGACAAGGGCATCCGCGTCAACGCCATCGCCCCGGGGCCCGTCTGGACGCCGCTCAATCCGGCCGACAAGACGCCGGAAGAAATCCGGCAATTCGGCGCCGACACGGACATGCGCCGTCCGGCCCAGCCAGAGGAACTGTCGCCCGCCTACGTCTTTTTAGCCTCGCCCGCCTGTTCCAGCTACATCACGGGCATCGTCCTGCCCGTCACCGGCAGCGTGGGAGCATAAGCGATGGCGCGCGCACTGTGGAAAGGCGCCATCAGCTTCGGCCTCGTGCACATCCCCGTCGAGCTGATTTCAGCCAGTCTCGACCATGAACTGGACTTGTCCATGCTGGACCGGCGCGACTTCGCGCCCATCGGCTACAAGCGCTACAACAAGCAGACGGGTGAGGAAGTCGAGTGGGACGACATCGTCAAGGGCTATGAATACAAGACGGACGAATACGTGGTGCTGTCCGACGAGGATTTAAGGCAGGCGAACGTCAAGGCCACGCAAACCATCGACATAGACACCTTTGTCGACGCGGCCGAGGTGCCGCTGACCTTTTACGCGCACCCGTATTACGTGCTGCCCGCCAAGGGCGGCGAGAAAGTCTATGCGCTGCTGCGCGAAACCTTGCGCAAGGCCAATAAAGTGGCTATCGCCAGCGTAGTCATGCGCACCAAGCAGCATCTGTGCGCGCTCGTCTGCGTCGGCGACGCCATCGTGCTCAACACCTTGCGCTACGCCGATGAGCTCCGCCCCACGGACGACCTGGACTTACCCGGCAACACCCTGAAGGCGGCGGGTATTTCCGACAAGGAACTCAAGATGGCCCTGTCCCTGGTGGAAGGCATGAGCGAAGCGTGGGAACCGGAGCAATACCACGACAGCTACCGCGAAGACGTGCTGGCGCTGGTCAAGAAGAAAATCAAGGCGAAACAGACCAAGACCATCACCGCGCCCGCGCCCACGCCGGAAGAAGAGCACGGCAGCAACGTGATCGACCTGGTCGCCCTGCTGCAGCAAAGCCTGGGCAAGAAGGCGCCCGCCGCGCCGGCCCGCAAGCGTCCTGCCTCGTCCGCCGCCCGCAAAACGGCGTCCGCCAGGCGCAAGGCGGCCTGAGGCACGCCCCACGCCACCGAGAATAGTCAAGACTATAAATGCATTGACTTTGATCAAGCTTCTCGCTACGTTATGCACAGGCCTGCCAGCCGGCAAGCCCTGTCTCGCGTGCGGAAAAAAATGGATGCCGAGTTAGATCAGCTTATCCTCAGCGGCGCCCCTGGCGGCGTCGTCATCACGAACGAAGAGCATGCCGTCGTGCGCTGGACGGTGGGTGCCCAGCGCATTTTCGGCTATGCCAGCGACGAGGCGCTGGGACGCACGCTGTGGGAGCTGATCTCGCTGCCGGGACAAGCCGAAGCGGCCCTGCTGATCGACGAACAGCTGACCCTGCACGGCAGCTATGACCGCGAATCGCTGCGGCGGCGCAAGGATGGCGAACTTATCCACGTCGATGTGGCATGCCAGACCGCACAGGCCGGGGCGGACGGCCCCCGCTACCTGATTTCCACCATGAAGGACACGACCTTGCTGAAGGCGGCGCGCGACGCCCAGTTCGTCGAGGTGCGCTACCGCGTGCTGTTCGAATCGACGCCGGACAGCGTCATCATGGTCAATGCCACGGGCGCCATCGTGCTGGCCAACCAGCAGGCACAGCGCCTGTTCGGCTACGCGGAAGGCGAATTGAACGGCAGGCAAATCGATAGCCTGCTGCCGCAACGCCTGCGCCATTCGCACGTGGCGCACCGCGCGCGCTATTTCGACCAGCCGCGCACGCGCACCATGGGCGCCGACCTGGAATTGCTGGGTTTGCGCAAGGACAACGTCGAGTTCCCCGTCGAAATCAGCCTGTCGCCCATCCAGACGGAGATCGGCACCTTCGTCATCAGCGCCATCCGCGACGTCAGCGACCGCCGCCGGGCCGAACAGAAGTTCCGCGGCCTGCTCGAATCGGCGCCGGACGCCATCGTCATCGTCAACGGCGACGGCGAGATCGTGCTCGTCAACTCGCAGACGGAACGCCTGTTCGGCTACTCGCGCGCGGAGTTGCTCGGGCGCAATGTGGAAGTGCTGATCCCGGCCCGCTACGCGCACGACCATCCGCGCCACCGCCATGCATTTTCCACGGCGCCGCGGGCCCGCTCCATGGGTGCGGGCCTGGAACTGTACGGCTTGCGCCGCGACGGCACCGAGTTTCCCGTCGAAATCAGCCTGTCGCCGCTGGAAACGGACGAAGGCGTGCTCGTTTCGTCGGCCATCCGCGACATCTCCGAGCGCAAGCGCATCGAACGCACGCTCAACGAACAGAAAGTCGAACTCGAGCGGGCCAGCCAGGCGAAGGACCGTTTCCTCACCAGCATGTCGCACGAACTGCGCACGCCGCTGAACGCCATCCTCGGCTTTGCCCAGCTGCTGGCCAACGAATCCCTGCCCGCGACCGTGCTGCAAAAACGCACCTTCGTGCAAAACATCGTCACCTCGGGCCGCCATTTGCTCACCCTGATCAATGAAATCCTCGACCTGGCGAAGATCGAATCAGGCAGCCTGAGCCTGTCGATGGAAGCGGTGACGCTGCCCGCGCTGATCGAGGAAGTGCGCGTGATGGTGGAAGAACAGGCGCAGCAGCGCCAGATCCACCTGATCTTTCCAGCCTGCGAAGCGCTGACGCTCAGGGCCGACCATACGCGCCTCAAGCAAGTGCTGCTGAACCTGCTGTCGAACGCCATCAAGTACAACCGCCCGGCCGGCAAGGTGGAGCTGGAAATCTCGCAGCCCGATGCACTGTGCGTGCGCATCGCCATCCGCGACACGGGCAAGGGCCTGGACGACGCGCAGATGGCCGAACTGTTCCAGCCGTTTAACCGCCTGGGACAGGAGGCCGGCAGCGAAGAAGGCACGGGCATCGGCCTGGTCGTCACCAAGCGCCTGGTCGAACTGATGGGCGGACGCATGGGCGTGCACAGCTGCCTTGGCGAGGGCAGCGTGTTCTGGATCGAACTCGACACCATGGCCGCGCCGCCAGAGAGCATGCCGCTGGACACGGAGGGGCTGGCCGAGCCTGCCGGCGGAGCCGGGGACGATGCCAGCGGCCAGGCCCTGCTGCTGTACGTGGAAGACAATCCGGCCAGCCTGCGGCTGGTGGAAGACATCGTCAGCTTCCTGCCCCATCTGCGCATGATCTCGGCCACCGACGCGCGCCAGGGCATCGCGCTGGCGCTGGAACGCCGCCCCGACGTCATTTTGATGGACATCAACCTGCCCGGCATGAATGGCAACCAGGCACAGCGCATCCTGCGCAACGATCCGCGCACGGCGCACATCCCCGTCATCGCGCTGACGGCCAATGCCATGAAGGGCGACATCCGGCACGGCCTGGCCGCGGGCTTTTTCCGCTACCTGACCAAACCCGTCGAGATTCCCCAGCTTAACGCCGCCATCGACGAAGCGCTGCAGCTGGCGCGCGCCACCCTGCCGTTCAAGCCGGCGGACTGAAACCGAGCTTTTGCATGGCCCCATCGATGGCCCTGGCGCTGCGCGCATAGCCAGCCCAGGGCGCATTGCCCACGTCGAGGCGGCTGTGGACGTTGCCGACAGTCCACTGATCGCCCGCCTTCAGCTGGTCGAGTTCCTCCCAGGCCAGCGGCACGGAAATGCCCAGCCCCGAGCGCGTGCGGGCCGACCACGCGCATACGGTGGTGGCGCCCCGCCCATTGCGCAGATAATCGATGAAAATCTTGCCGACCCGGTTAGCCGGCCCGCTTTTCAGCACAAAACGCTGGGGAATGAGCTGCGCCATGTGCGCCACGATGGCTTGCGAAAACGCCTTGACCGTATCCCAGTCGTGTTTCGGGCGGATCGGCACGACCACGTGCAAGCCCTTGCCGCCGCTGGTTTTCAGCCAGGCGGGCAAGCCCAGCTCCGTCAGGAAGGCGCGCAGCAGCACGGCCGCCTCGCGGATGGCGGGCCAGGCCACGCCCTTGCCCGGGTCCAGGTCGAACACCAGGCGGTTCGGCGTGTCGTAGGCGCTGGCCAGCGCGTTTTGCGTGTGAAATTCCACCACATTCCACTGCGCCGCCGACAGCAAGCCCTGTACGCTGCCCACTTCCAGCATGGGCGCATGCTCGGGATCGAGGCCGGGATCGAGCTGTTTGACGCCGGGCATGGTGGACGTGTCCGCATGCTTCTGGAAAAACAATTCTCCGCCCACGCCGGCCGGCGCGCGCACCAGCGACACGGGGCGCCCCCGCAAATGCACGAGCATCAGCTTGCCCACCAGCGCGTAATAGCGCACCAGGTCGATCTTCGTGGCGCCGCTGTCCCGGTCGATCACCCTGTCCGCGTGGCTGACCTTGAAACTGGCCGGCAGGACGCTGTCCGCCGCCTCATCGTGCTTGTGCATGCTCTTCTCCCTGGTCCGATCGCTTCGCTGTGGCCGCTCCCGCACGATGGCGGCCGGCTGTTTGTCCTGGCGCAAGCCGTGAAACACGGCATGGCGCACGGCGCCGCCGCTGGTCCATTGCGCGAAGCTCACTTCGGCCACCAGCTGCGGCTTGACCCAGATGGGCCGGCGCACGCCGCCCGCCTGGCCTTCAAACGGACTCGTATCAACGGTGAGCGCCCCGAGACGCTGCCGCAAGTCGCGCAAGGCCGCATCGTCAAAGCCGCTGCCCACGTTGCCCGCATAGCGCAGTTTTCCCTGGTCATCGTGCACGCCCAGCAGCAGCGACCCGATGCCTTCGCGCGCGCCTTGCGGCGCCGTATAGCCGCCGATGACGAATTCCTGGCGCAGCCCGCATTTGAGCTTGATCCAGTCGCCGGAACGCCGCGTGACGTAGGGCGAACCGCGCCGCTTGCCAATCACGCCTTCCAGCCCCAGACGGCAGGCGTGGGCCAGCAGTTGCTGCGGCGCAGCATCGAGCGCCGCGCTGAAGCGCACCTGGGGAGAAGTTGGCAAGCGCTGCAGCAGCCCTTGCAGCAAGGCCCTGCGCGCCTCGACGGGCTGGCCGCGCAAGTCATGGCCATCGAAATACGGCACGTCGAACAGGTAATACACGATCGCGCTGGTGCTGTCCGCGTCGAATGCGCGCTGCAAGGCGCCAAAATCCGGCTGGCCGCCGGCGTCGTTGACGACGATTTCGCCGTCATACCAGCCAGGCGGCAAGCCCAGCTGTTCCAGCGCCTGCAGCAGTTGCGGCAGCTTGGCCGTCCAGTCGTTGCCATTGCGCGTCATCAGGCTGACCCGTTCGCCATCGCAACGCGCAAGGATGCGGTAGCCGTCGAATTTCGCCTCGAAAATCCAGTCTTGCGCGTCCGGCGGCGGCGCATCGACGAGCGTGGCGAGCTGCGGCGACAGGGTGCTGGGCAAAGCGGCATCGGGCGGTGCGGCAGCCGCCTTGCGCGCGGGCAGGGCCTGGTGCTTGACGCTGGCGGGGAACTCGTCGACGACGGAAAATGCGACGGCCGGCCGGGCAAACGCGTCTTTTTCCTTGATAAGCAGCCAGGCCGGCTGCTTTTCATCCTTGCCCCGCATGCGCACCAGCACCCAGTTTCCATGCATCTTGTGGCCATAGAGGGTGAATTTCAGCTCGCCGGCAGCCAGCGCGGCGCGCGCATCGGGCGTGGTCGCCTGCGGCTGCCACGTGCCCTTGTCCCAGATGATGACCTTGCCCGCGCCATACTGTTTTTCGGGGATCGTGCCTTCAAAGCTGGCGTAGGCAATGGGGTGGTCTTCCACCTGCACGGCCATGCGCTTGTCGCGCGGGTCGTAGCTGGGCCCTTTCGGCACGGCCCAGCTTTTCAGCGTGCCATCGAGTTCCAGGCGAAAATCGTAGTGCAAGCGGCTGGCCCAGTGCTTCTGGATCACGAAGGAGAGCCCGTCGCCCGCTTCCTCGCCGCCCTCCGCGGGCTCGGGCGTGACGGCGAAATTGCGCTTGGCTTGATAGGTTTTCAGGGCGGCTTTCATGGCGGACCCATGCGGTGACGATGGCATCGAGTCTAGTCCGCCAGGGGCTGGGGTGCGGTACGCCAGCTAACAGAGTGCCTGTCCGGGCAAATGTAAGTGTTTGTAATTGACGAAAATCCTGTCAACGCAATTGCCGCACGGCGCGTTTTTGGCTCAGTGACAGGGGATTGATCTCCTGAACTACAACCCCACTTCTCGAGGAACTGCATCATGAAAAAACGCACTGTCAACATTGTCGCTACTCTGATCGCCGGCTTGTTCGCTACCGCAGCCTTTGCTCAAACCCCAGCACCAGCAGCGCCGGCCAAGGCCGAAGCCAAGCACACCAAGGAAGTGGCTAAAGCAGAAGCCAAAGAAACCAAGGCCGTCGTGAAAGCCGATGCGAAAGAAGCCGCCGTCGCTGCAGACGCCAAAGCCGATGTCGCCAGCGCCAAGGCTGATGCCAAAGCCACCAAGGCCAAAGCCCATCACAAAGCGAAAAAAGCCAAGGCCAAGGCTGACGAAGCCAAAACTGAAGCGACCGCAGCAGCAGCCAAATAATCGGCTCCGCGCGTTTTCCGCGCCGCACAAAAAGACAGCTTCGGCTGTCTTTTTTCGTTTTCATGCCCGCATCACGCAGCAACAGCCGATAAAACACCTGATTGTAAGAAAGTGTAAACGAGGTCAACGGTAAGCTTCCGGGGCGCGTTTTATGCTCAGTGACACGGGAATCATCCCGGCACCAACAGACATACCAGACAAACCACCACTGAGGACTGCACCATGAAAAAAGTAATTGCTACCCTGATCGCCGGCCTGTTCGCCACCGCAGCCTTTGCCCAGACCCCAGCAGCGCCAGCAGCGCCCGCCAAAGTGGAAGCGGCCCACGCCAAGGCCGTCGTGAAAGCCGATGCCAAGGAAGCGCAAGCCGTCGTGAAAGCGGACGCGAAAGAAGCGAAAGCCGTCGTCGCCGCGAAAACGGACGTCGCCAGCGCTAAAACGGAAGCGGCCGCCACCAAGGCCAAGGCCCATCACAAAGCCAAGCACACCAAAGCCAAGGCTGACGAAAAGCTGGCTTCGGCCACCGCCGCCGCACCGGCGCCAGCGCCAGCAGCAGCCAAGTAATCACCGACACACCATCACTTACCACTCGCCAGGAAAATAAAATGAAAAAAGTCATCGCCACCCTCGTCGCCAGCCTGTTCGCTACCGCCGCCTTCGCGCAAACCCCTGCCGCTCCGGCAGCATCGGTACCCGCCAAGGCGGAAGCGGCCCACACGAAAGCCGTAGCAAAAGCGGAAGCCAAGGAAACCAAGGCCGTCGTGAAAGCCGATGCGAAAGAAGCGGTCGCCGCCGCCGACGCGAAAGCCGACGTCGCCAGCGCCAAGGCCGATGCGAAAGCCACCAAGGCCAAGGCCCATCACAAGGCAAGCAAAGCCAAAGTGAAAGCGGACGCAGCGAAAGCGGCAGAAGCCGTTCCGGCGGCACCAGCACCAGCGAAGTAATCGCGGCAGTCGCCACGCGAGCGCGTCCGCCGGGTCTGCGCTTGCGCGGCTGTTTCGCCCGCAATACCAGGGACAGCTTCGGCTGTCCTTTTTGCATGGCGCGCCTTCATGCGAACGTCATCGAACAGGCCAGCTTGCGCGCGACATAGCGGCGCACTTGAGCGACACTGGCACTCCGGCCATCGGCGCCGTGGACCGCGACGCCGACAGCTACGGCTACTTCTCGTACGCGAAGACGCAGGACATCGGGGGACAGCAGATTGACGTGCACTTCGCCCCGGGCAATGGCGGCAACAAGATCTATGTGATACCGGCGCGCCGTATGCTCGTGAGCATCGCTTCCAGCGCCTACGGCAAGGGTTACGGACAACGCCGTTCGGAAGACATCCTGAAGGCGGATACGCGGTAGTTGTAAGCGTTTGTAATGAGCGTCAACGCCAGCGTCCGGGGGCGCGTTTTATGCTCAGTGACACGGGAATCATCCCGGCACGCCAGACAAACCACCACTGAGGACTGCACCATGAAAAAAGCAATTGCTACCCTGATCGCCGGCCTGTTCGCTACCGCTGCCTTTGCCCAGACGCCCGCAGCGCCAGCAGCGCCCGCCAAAGTGGAAGCGGCCCACACCAAGGCCGTCGTGAAAGCCGACGCCAAGGAAGCGCAAGCCGTCGTGAAAGCGGACGCGAAAGAAGCGAAAGCCGTCGTCGCCGCGAAAACGGAAGTGGCCAGCGCCAAGACGGAAGCTGCCGCTACCAAGGCCAAGGCGCATCACACGGCGAAAAAAACCAAAGCCAAAGCAGATGCGAAACTGGCATCGGCCACCGCCGAAGCGGCACCAGCCAAGTAATTTCTTCACACTGCACTCACCCGAAAAAACACCAAGGATCTCATCATGAAAAAAGTTATTGCCACCCTGATCGCCACCCTGTTCGCCACCGCCGCTTTCGCACAGACGCCAGCAGCGCCAGCAGCGCCGGCAGCGCCGGCCGCTCCAGCAGCTTCCGCCGCAGCCGTTGCACCTGCAGCCAAAGCCGAAGCGCCAGCCGCCGCCGTCAAGCCAGCGACGCACAAGAAAGCCAAGCATCACAAGGCGAAGAAAGCGGCTACTGGAGAGAAGGCAGTTCCAGCCACGCCGGCAGCTTCCGCACCGGCAGCAGCGCCAGCCAAGTAATCGAGGCCGCAACAACAAAAAGACAGGGTTTCCCCTGTCTTTTTTTTCGTCCATTTATTTTGGCATCAGCACCGTGTCGATGACATTGATCACGCCATTCGATTGATATACATCATAGGTGCTGATGTTGGCGCTGTTGCCGCCCTCATCCATCACGACGATGTTGTGCATGCCGTTCATGGCGAACATCAGCTTGCCCCCGCTGGCCGTGGGCAAGGTGGCTTTACCGTCATGCATCTTGATTTCCTTGGCCAGCGCCTTGAAGTCGTATTTGCCCGGCACCACGTGGTAGGTGAGGATTTTCGTCAGGGTCGCCTTGCTTTCCGGCTTGACCAGGGTCTCGACGGTGCCGGCCGGCAGCTTGCCAAACGCCGCATTCGTCGGCGCGAACACGGTAAACGGCCCCTTGCCTTTCAGGGTGTCGACCAGCCCGGCCGCCTTGACGGCGGCGACCAGGGTCGTGTGGTCGGCCGAATTGACGGCGTTGTCGACGATGTCCTTGCTCGGATACATGCTCTGGCCGCCCACCATGGTGCTCATGTCGGCGGCAAAAGGGGCGCTGGCGGCCAGCATGGAGGTGATGAAAAGAGCTGCGGGAACGATGGTGCGCATGGTGATATCTCCTGGATGACTGCATTTGCGTGATTGCACGAGTATTTACGCGGCCTGTCCGCAAACGGATTCAACTGGTTTCAACAAAAAAAACGGCGCCGTGCAGATGCACGACGCCGTTTTCATGATGTTTTCCTCTCCGCGGGCCGGGAATGCCAGCCCGCGGTGCCGGAAATCAGTTGGCCGCGACCTGCGGCTCCGTCTCGCCCCAGCCGCCGCCCAGGGCGCGGATCAGCGCCACCGTGGTGACGGCGCGGTTGCCGCGCAATTGCACGGCGTTGCGCTCGATGGCCGCCAGGTTGCGCTGCGCGTCGAGCAGGTCCAGGTAGCTGGAACGGCCCGCGTCGTACAGCTTTTGCGCCAGGTCGGCCGAGCGGCGCGCCGACACGACGGCTTCGTCGATCTGCTGCGTCTGGCCCGACAGGATGCGCAGGCCGGCCAGGTTGTCTTCCACCTCGGCGAAGGCCACCAGCACGCTCTGGCGATACGTGGCCACCGATTCTTCCAGCTGCGCTTCGCTGCGCGTCACGGCAGCCTTGTTGCGGCCGCCGTCGATGATGGGCATCGACATCAGGGCGCCCAGCAGCCAGGAGCGGCTGCTCCACTTGAAGATATCCGAGAAGGTGTCGGACGCGCCGCCGCCGGAAGCGTTCAGGCTCAAGGCGGGGAACATGGCCGATTTCGCCACGCCGATGCGCGCATTCGACGCTTCCATGGTGCGCTGCGCCGACGCGATGTCGGGACGGCGCTCCAGCAAGGACGATGGCATGCCGGCCGGGATCACGGGCAGAAAGCCGCTGTCCTGCAGCGGGTTGACGCCCGCCGTGAAGCTGGCGGCCGGTTTGCCCAGCAGGACGGCCAGCGCATGCTCGCCGGTGGCGCGCTGGCGCTGCAGGCCGATGGCTTCGGCGCGCACGGTCGACAGCTCCGTGCGGGCACGCGACAGATCGAATTCGCCGATGTCGCCCAGATCGTAGCGGCGCTGGTTCACATGCACGCTTTCCTCGCGCAGGCGCACCGTCTGTTCCAGGGTCGCCAGCTCGGCGTCCGTGGCGCGCAGCTGGAAGTAGGTTTGCGCCACGTCAGCCTGCAGCGACAGCAGCACCGAGCGGTAAGTCGCTTCCACGGCCAGCGCATCGCTGCGCGAGGCGCTGACATTCGATGCCACCCGGCCGAACAGGTCGACTTCGTAGCTGGCCGTCAGGCTGGCCTGGTAGACGTTGGTCGCCGCCACCGGCGCGCCGTTCGGCAAGCCGAGCGACACGGCGGAAGCGCGGTTGCGCTGGCCGCCCACGTTCACGCCCACTTGCGGGATGCGGTCCGCTTCGGCGATGCCGGCAATGGCCCTCGCCTGCTTGACGCGGGCGGCGGCCACCGCCAGGTTGGCATTCGCCTGCGTGGCCTCATTAATCAGGCTAGTCAAGGCCGGATCATTGAAGGCCAGCCACCACTCGCCGCGCGCCTGGCGCTCGGCTGGCACGCCCTGCTTCCAGCGCGTGCCGTCCGCCGCCGTCTGCACGGCCGGCGTTTGCGCTTCCTTGAACGCAGCCGGCGTCTCGATCTGCGGCTGCTTGAACTCGGGCGCCGCGCAGGCGGCCAGCAACACGGCTGCGGCCATGGCGCTCAAGACGGGCGCCGCGCGCCGGATGATTGCATTGGTTTTCAATATATATCTCCTTCCAGGTTCAATGCTGGCGCAGCAGTTGGCTTGGCGGCAGCATCGGCTGGTTTTTTCTCAAAACGCTGCGCCAGGGTGCGCAGCAGAACATAGAACACGGGCGTCAGGAACAGGCCGAAGAAGGTCACGCCCAGCATGCCGGCGAACACCGCCACGCCCATCGCATGGCGCATTTCCGAACCGGCGCCGTGCGAGAACACCAGGGGCACCACGCCCATGATGAAGGCGATCGACGTCATCAGGATCGGACGCAGACGCAGACGGCACGCTTCCAGCGCCGCTTGCACGACGGTGCGGCCATGCTCTTCCAGTTCGCGGGCAAATTCCACGATCAGGATCGCATTCTTCGACGCCAGCCCCACCAGCACGAACAGCGCGATCTGGGTGAACACGTTGTTGTCGCCGCCGGTCAATTTGACGCCCAACAAGGCGCACAGGATCGACATCGGCACGATCAGGATCACGGCCAGCGGCAGGGTCCAGCTTTCGTACTGGGCGGCGAGCACCAGGAACACCAGCAGCACGCACAGGGGGAACACATAGATCATCGTATTGCCGGACAAGATGTCCTGGTAGGTCAGCTCCGTCCATTCATACGAAATCCCCTGCGGCAGCACTTCCTTGGCAATGCGTTCCAGTGCGGCTTGCGCCTGGCCGCTCGACACGCCAGGGGCGGCGCCGCCGTTGAAATCGGCTGCGGCATACGCGTTGTAGCGCTGCACGCGGTCAGGACCGTAACTATCCTTGACGCGCATCAACGACGACAGCGGGATCATTTCGCCTTTGTCATTACGGACTTTGAGCTGCGCGATATCCTGGGCATGTGAACGGAAAGCCGCATCGGCTTGCACGCGCACCTGGTAGGTGCGGCCAAACTGATTGAAGTCATTCACGTACAGCGAACCGAGGTTGATCTGCAAGGTCTGGTAAATCGTTTGCAGTTGCACGCCCATCTGCTTGGCTTTTACACGGTCGACGTCGGCGAACAGCTGCGGCACGTTGATCTGGTAGCCCGAGAACACGCCCGCCAGTTCCGGCGTCTGGTAGGCCTTGGCGGCCAGCGCCTGGGTGGCGTTGTACAGCGCGTCGTAACCGAGGTTGCCGCGGTCTTCGATCATCATCTTGAAGCCGCCGATGGTGCCGAGGCCATTCACAGGCGGTGGCGGGAAGACCATGATGAAGGCGTCCTGGATGCCGCCCAGGCGCTTGTTGATCTCGGCCGCGATGGCGCCGCCCGACAATTCCTTGCTGCCGCGTTCATCGAACGGCTTCAGGGTGGCGAAGACGATGCCGGCGTTCGGCGCATTGGTGAAGTCGTTGATCGACAGGCCGGGGAAGGCGATGGTCGATTCGACGCCGGGCACCGACTTGATGACGTCGGACATGCGGCGCACGACATCTTCCGTGCGGTCCAGCGAAGCGGCGTCGGGCAATTGCGCAAAGCCCACCAGGTATTGCTTGTCCTGCGCCGGCACGAAGCCGGCCGGCACGGACTTGAAGGTGAAGATGGCGGCAACGACCAGCAGCGCATACACGCCCAGCGAGGCGCTCTTGCGGCCCAACACGCCCTTCACGCCCGCTTCGTAGCGGTGCGAAGCGCGGCCGAAGAAGCGGTTGAACCAGGCGAAGAAGCGGCCGAAGACCAAGTCCATGCCGCGCGTCAGTGCGTCTTTCGGCGCATCGTGCGGTTTCAGGAGAGCGGCCGACAGGGCCGGCGCCAGGGTCAGCGAGCTGAAAGCGGAGATCACGGTCGAAATGGCGATGGTCAGCGCGAACTGGCGGTAGAACTCGCCCGACAGGCCGGGCACGAAGGCGATCGGCACGAACACGGCGCACAGCACCAGGGCGATGGCGACGATAGGGCCGCTGACCTCTTTCATGGCCTGGATGGTGGCGTCGCGCGGCGAGAGGCCTTCCTCGATGTTGCGCTCGACGTTCTCCACCACCACGATGGCGTCATCGACGACGATACCGATGGCCAGCACGAGACCGAACAGCGACAAGGTGTTGATCGAGAAGCCGAAGCCCAGCATCACGGCAAAGGTGCCGACAATCGACACGGGAACGGCCAGCAGCGGAATGATCGATGCGCGCCAGGTTTGCAGGAAGATGATCACCACCAGCACCACCAGGGCGATGGCCTCCAGCAGGGTGTGGATCACGGCTTCGATGGACGAACGCACGAATTGCGTGGGGTCGTACTCGATGCGGTATTCCACGCCTTGCGGGAAGTCTTTTTTCAGCTCTTCCATCTTGGAACGCACGTCGGAAGACAGTTGCAGCGCGTTGGCATTCGGTGCCTCGAAAATACCCATGCCGACGGCCGGATTATTGTTCAGCAGCGAACGCAGCGAGTAGCTGTTGGCGCCCATTTCCACGCGCGCCACGTCCTTCAGGTGCGTGACGGCGCCGTCTGCATTCGTGCGCACGATGATGGCGCCGAATTCCTCGGGCGTCTGCAGGCGGCCCTGGGTATTGACGGTCAGCTGGAAGTCCGAGTTTTTCGCTGGCGAAGCGCCGATGACACCTGCAGCCACCTGCACGTTCTGCTCGCGGATGGCGTCGACGACGTCATTGGCCGTCATGCCGCGCGCCGCTACCTTTTGCGGGTCGAGCCAGATGCGCATGGCATAGTCGCCGGCGCCGAAGATCTGGATGTCGCCCATGCCGGGCAAACGGGCCAACTGGTCCTTGACGTTCAGCACCGCGTAGTTACGCAGGTACATATCGTCATAGCGCTTGTTCGGCGAGACCAGGTGCACGACCATGGTCAGATTCGGCGACGATTTCACCGTCGTCACGCCGATCTGGCGCACCTCCTCGGGCAGGCGCGGCAAGGCGCGCTGCACGCGGTTCTGCACCTGCGTTTCGGCCTGCTCGACGTTGGTGCCGATCTTGAAGGTCACGGTCAGCATCATCGCGCCGTCGGACGTGTTTTGCGAGGACATGTAGAGCATGTTCTCGACGCCGTTGATCTGCTCTTCGAGCGGCGCGGCCACGGTTTCGGCGATCACTTTCGGGTTGGCGCCCGGGTATTGCGCGCGCACCACCACGGATGGCGGCACGACATCGGGATATTCGGAGATGGGCAGGCCGAAAATCGACAGCAGCCCGGCCACGAATATGACAATCGACAGCACCGCCGCGAAAATCGGCTTGTCGATGAAAAAGCGGGAAAAATTCATGTTTATTCCTTGGAAGTCGATGCTGCTTTCGCGGCGATCTTGGCGTCTTTTACTTCAGGTTTTGCGGGAGCGACGGGCGCGGTCGGGTCGAAATCCATCGCCACCATCTGCGGCGTCACGGGCGCGCCGGGGCGCACGCGCTGCAAGCCGTTGACGACGATTTTTTCGCCCGCCTTCAAGCCTTCGCGCACCACGCGCAAGCCGTCCGAGGTCGGGCCCAGCTTGACGGCGCGGTATTCGGCCTTGTTGTCGGCGCCTACCACGTAGACGTATTTGCGGCTCTGGTCCGTGCCGACGGCGCGGTCGCTGATCAACAGGGCCGTGCTTTGCGCCTGCGGCCCGTTGCCGCCGTCGAGCTGGATGCGCGCGAACAGGCCCGGCACCAGCTGGCGCTCGGCGTTGGCGAAGGTGGCGCGCATGCGCACGCTGCCCGTGGCCGGGTCGAGCTGGTTGTCGACGAATTCCAGCTTGCCTTCGTGCGGGAAGCCCGTTTCGTTGGCCAGGCCCACCTTGACGGTGACGGGCGTGCCCTTTTGCGCCGTGCCGGCCACGCGCAGATACGTGTCTTCATCGCCGTCGAAGCTGGCGTAGATGCGGTCCGTCGACACCACCGAAGTCAGAATGGCGGAAGCGTCGATCAGGTTGCCGACGGTGATTTCCGCCTTGCTGACGCGGCCGCTGATCGGCGCCTGCACCTGCGTGTACGACAGGTTCAGCCTGGCCGCTTCATACGCGGCTTGCGCCGAGCGGACATTCGCGTCCAGCTCTTTCAGGCCCGAGGCCTTTTCATCGAATTCGCGCTGGGCGATGGCTTTTTCGGCCAGCAGCTTTTCAGCGCGCGACAGTTCCAGCTTGGCCAGTTCCGCCTTGGCGCGGGCCGAGGCAGCCGTGCCTTCGGCGCGCGACACTTCAGCCTGGAAGGGGCGCGGATCGATGACGAACAGCACGTCGCCCTTTTTGACTTCGCTGCCCGGCTTGAAGTTGACGGCCGTGATGAAGCCGCCGACACGCGAGCGGATTTCCACGCGCTCGATCGCTTCCAGGCGACCCGAGAATTCCTGCGTTTCCGTAATCTGTTTTTCCACGACGGCGGCGGCCGAGATGGGCGGGCCGCCGGCTGCGGGCGCGTCGGGCACCTTGCTGTTGGCCGAATCGCAGCCGGCCAGGCTCACGGCCACCAGACCTGCCAGCGCGAGCGAGGCAGCCAGGGGCTTCAGCAGAGTGGAAAATTGTTGAACGTTTTTCATTTTATTTCCCTGTTTTATGAAAATTTCTAATGGTATGGGCGGCAGGAAGCAACCCAGCTTAAAAAGTGAATGGTGGTGCCATGGCGCCCGACGGCGCTCGATCAAAGGTAAACAGGCCGCCAGCTGCTTGAAAGCGGACGGGGACGACGAAGCTGGCTGTGCGAACGCACAACGCAGACAGGATGGGAACTACACTGCGTAGTGTAGCAACCGAAACTCAAAAAGTAAACTGATTAGTGTAAGTTTTTTTGCGGTGCCGCGGATGGCGGCTTTATGACTCGGGCTCTTGCCCCAGTCCGGCGACGAAACTGCTAATTTCGCTCAATACCTGCACCTTGCAGGCGCATTCATTACGGGCGGTGGCGTCTTGCAGCGGCGCGGCGGCCATGCGCCGCACGGTGGTCTTGATGCCGCAGGCGATCAATTTGCTGCCGTATTGTTCAGCCTCGTCGCGCAATGGGTCGTCTTCGCTGGACAATATCAAGGCTGGCGGCAGGTTCTTCAGGCGGCTCGACTGCAATGGCGACGCGTACGGATGGGTACGGTCAGCGGCATTCGGCAGGTAGCCGCGGTAGGCGGCGGCGCACTGGTCCGCCACTTCCGCCAGGTCAGGACAACTGGGCAAACTGCGCATCGAGCAGGTCGACAGGCCGGGGTCGAGCATGGGCATGATCAGCACCTGGCCCGCGAGGGGCGGTCCGCCCCGGTCGCGCGACATCATGGCGCACACGGCAGCAAGGTTGGCGCCCGCTTCGATGCCCGATACCACCATCTGCTTGCCCGTCCAGCCCAGCTTGGACTTGTTCTTTTTTGCCCACAGCAGCACGGCATGCGCGTCTTCCACGGCGGCGGGGAATGGCCGCACCTTCGCCAAGGTATAGTTCGCAGCCAGCACCACGTGGTCCGGGTTGCTCAGCACGAGGCAGCGCAGGAAGTCGTCCGCGTCTTCCAGGTCGCCATCGACAAAGCCGCCGCCATGGAAGAAGACCATCAGGTTCGGCTGTTTGGCGCCCGGCACGCCGGCCGTGTAGACGCGCGCGCCGAGCGCATCCTGCGCGCCCTGCACCTGGATGTCGCGTATCTTCAGCGCCTGGCCAGGTGCCAGTTCAGCCGCGGCGTCGGCAAACGTCATTGCGCCACCACCGGCTGCACGGCAGCATCGCGCACCGTGTCGTTCAGGCACAACAGGGCGACGCCGCCCACTTCATGGGTCAGGGCGCTATATCCGCTGGCTTCGCTTTGCGCCGCCGACGAGTAGGCATCCGTCGATACCATCGCGGCCAGAGCGAGCGAGCTCATAGCGAGAGCAAGCACTGCAAAGATTCCATTCCGGTGACCCATGATATTTCTCCTGTGAACTTCCTGCGGCAATCACATTTATGCTGCAGTACAACAACTATAGACTTGATCTACAATCTGATAAAGAGTGCAATGCCGAATTGATTGTTCAGGATTCTGAATAATCACGCAGAAAGTGATAGGAAATCAAGTGAACAAGCTGCAAGCCATGGAAGTCTTCATCCAAGTCGTCGACGCGGGCGGCTTTACGCGCGCGGCGGAAAACATGCAGCTGCCGAAAGCCACCGTGTCGACCCTGATCCAGTCGCTGGAAGCGAGCCTGTCGGTCAAGTTGCTCAACCGCACCACGCGCCACGTCAGCATCACGTCCGATGGCGCCGCGTATTACGAGCGCTGCGTGCGCATTCTGTCGGACGTGCGCGAGGCCGAGGAATCGCTGTCGCGCACGCGCCTGAGCCCCAGCGGGCGGCTGCGCGTGGATGCGCCGACAGCCCTGGCCAGCGAACTGATCATCCCCGCCCTGCCCGACTTTTTTGCCCGCTACCCGGACATCTCGCTGGAACTCGGTTGCAGCGACCGCCCCGTCGACCTGATCGAGGAAGGCGTCGATTGCGCCGTGCGCGGCGGAGAATTGGGCGACCTGAACCTGATCGCGCGCCGGGTCGGCGTGCTGCATTTCATTACCTGCGCCGCGCCCGGCTACCTGGCGCGCCACGGCACGCCGCAGCACCCGAACGACCTGGCGCAGCACCGGGGCGTGAATTTTTTCTCTGCCAAGACGGGCAAGACCTTCGAGTGGGATTTCACGCGCGCCGGTGAACGCATCCAGATGTCCATGCCCAGCCATATCGCCCTGAACGACTCGAACGCCTACGCGGCCGCCGGCCTGGCGGGCCTGGGCATCGTGCAAATGACGCATTTCATGCTTGCGCCGCTGCTGGAACAGGGCAAAATGGTGGAATTGCTCAGTGAATGGGAATCCGACCCGCTGCCCATCCACGTGATCTATCCGCCCAACCGCCACCTGTCCGCCAAGGTGCGCGTGTTCGTCGAATGGGTCGCCGACATGTTTACCAACCACCCGGCCACGCAACTGAAGGGCAAGAGCACCCTGCCCGCGCGTGCCGCCCTGACCGAGGCCCAGCCATGACCGCAGCAAGCACACCACCGCACCTGCACCCGCACCGCATCGTCTTTCTCGACCGCGACAGCCTGATCGCCACCGTGCGCCCGCCCGCCTTCGCCCACAGCTGGGAAGAGTTTCCGCACACCAAGGGCAGCGAGCAGACAGTTTCTCGTCTGCAAGGCGCCAGCATCGCCATCACCAATAAAGTGCCGCTGCGCGCGGCCGAGCTGGCGCACCTGCCCGATCTGAAGATGATCGCCGTGGCCGCCACGGGCACGGACATCCTCGACCTGGCCGCCTGCCGCGAGCGGGGCATTATCGTGGCGAATATCCGCGACTATGCGCGCGCCACCGTGCCCGAGCACACCTTGGCCCTGATGCTGGCCCTGCGCCGCCAGCTCATCGCCTACCGCGCGGACGTGGAAGCGGGCCTGTGGCAGGCGTCGGACCGCTTCTGCCTGTTCGGCCACCCGATCCGCGACCTGGCGGGCAGCCGCCTGGGTCTGCTCGGCTACGGCGCGCTGGGCAAGTCCGTGGCGCAACTGGGGCGCGCCTTCGGCATGCAGGTGATCGTCCACAACCGTTCCCCGATCCAGGAAGACGGCGTCAAGGAAGTGAGTTTTGACGAACTGCTGGCCACCTCCGACGTACTGAGCCTGCACCTGCCCTTGACGGACAAGACGCGCAACATCATCGGCGCGAAGGAACTGGCGCGTATGCAGCCGACGTCCCTGCTGATCAACACGGCGCGGGGCGGCCTCGTCGATGAAGCGGCGCTGGCCGACGCATTGACCCGTGGCGTAATCGCCGGCGCCGGCTTCGACGTGCTGTCGAAGGAACCGCCCCTGCCCGACAACCCGCTGTTGAACTTGCGGCTGCCCAACTTCATCCTTACGCCCCACACGGCCTGGGCCAGTGGTGAAGCCATGCAAAAGCTGGCTGACATATTGATCGGCAATATCGAAGCGTTCGAACGGGGCGTTCCCGTGAACGTGGTGGCATGAGCGTCTTGCAGGAACTCGATGAACTGCTGGGGCTGGATGGCGACGAGTACGACCGCCTCGACCTGTTTCAGGAGGCGGATGAGCTGATCGGGCAACTGCGGACGGCCGACGTGCCCGCGCTGCTGGCCTTGTGGCCGCAGCGCAGCCTGTGCTGGCAGCAACGTTTCACGCAAGCGAGCAGTTCCATCGACGGCGCCGTGCTGCGCGCGCTGCTGGCCGGTTTGCTGCAGATCAAGGAGGCCACCCACGGCGTGCTTGAATTGATGTCGCGCCTGCCTGCGACAGCCGACGCCTCTGCGCTCAGCGACGCGCTGCTCGATTACGCCGAGCAAGCCTGGCATGCGGATCAGGGGCGGCGCCGGCAAATCCAGATCAGTTGCTGGAGCTGCGGGCTGTCGGGCCGGCTGCTGAAGCGGCTGGAGCTGTCAGCATGGAAGGAAGCGGGGCTGTAACCACTACGGCGCGGCAGGGCGCTCGAATGAAAATCCCGGCGCATACGCATGATAACCGTCGAAATCGCCCTTGCCGATGGCGGCACCTTGGCTGCGCGCAATCGCATACGCCATGCTGAAATGAAAATAGAAATTCGGCAGGATGTACAGACTCAGGTACTCATCGGCCGGCAGCACGATGTCGGCGAAGCCGGCGCGGTCGCGGCAGATGCGGTCAGGCGGCCCGTCAAAGCGTTCCGCGGGGATGGCCTTGATGTAGCGCATGGTCTGCGCGATCTGTTCCTGCAGGCTGGCGGCGCCGCTGAAATCGGCCACCTCCAGCCCCGCCAGCGGGCAGCAGCCGCGCAGGGAAAAGCTCACGGCTGCGCGCACTTGCTGGGCGAACGGCAGCATGTCCGGATGCAGCCGCGCCGCCAGCAGCTGTGGCGCCGTGCCGGTCTTGTCGAGCATGGCGGAAAGCTGCGCCAGCGAGCGGCAAAAGACGGTGGCGGGGTTGATCTGCATCATGTCCGTCATGCCACGCCTTCCTGCTCGGCCACTTTCTTCAGCACACGGATAAGCCTGCGTTCATGGCGGCCCACGGCGTCCCAGTCCCACGCGTCGGGCGAACCGAATGCCGGGTAATGGGGTTGCCATTTTTCCGCGCGCTTCTGCGAATTGGCGCCCACGTTCGACGCCAGGCCCTTGCCGCTGGAGAGGCGCAGATACACGCGGATGACGCCCCAGCCTTCGCACACATAACGATACGTGAGGCCGCCGCACTGGGCCGGGTCGAGCGCGATGCGGGTCGGGGCAAACTGCCCGGCCATGTCCGCGTAATGGACGGCCAGGAGCACGTCGCTGGCCCCATCTGCCTCCAGCCTGGCCGCATACGCGCACAGCTCGGCCGGCGAGCGGAAATGCAGCGTTTCCTGTTCCGGCTCCGAATACGCCTGCGCCACGGATGCGCCGGGCTTGGCAAAGATCGCCTCGGCCATGGCCGCGATACCTGCTGTTGATAATCCCACTGTGCCTGCCTTTCCTGTTGGGTTACGCCATGCGCCGCCATCCTAGCATGGCGTCAGCGCCGATGGCGGCTGAAAAATTCCCACATTACCTCATTCGCATCGATGGCGCGCGTGGTCTTGCCGATGGGTAGGCCAACATTGAAGGCATCGGCGCCGGGCCACGTGTGGCCGCCTTCCTTGACGGTGAGCAAGGCCACACTGGCCCCGCCAGCGCCCTGCTCCAGCCAAGTCACTTGCGTGGCGTCGCCGGCAGGAGCCGGCATCAGGCGCGGCAGCGGTACGGCGCCGTCGATGCCGTTGTGCCTGCGCCAGTAATCGAACGTGTCCTCGGCCGACAGATAGCTGGCGGCCTTGCCCTCGAACAGCACCACCTTGTCGGCCGTGCCCTGTATCAGCAGCATGCCAACCTTGTCCTTCTGCTTGTGATGCTGCCGCACGGGTTCCGGCATGGGCGCGCCCACCGAGGCGACGGCGGCGAACTGCTGCGGCAACTCGGCTGCCAGGCGCAAGGCGAAAAAGCCGCCGCGCGACAGGCCCGTCGCATACACGCGCTTGTCATCGATGCGGTAATCCTGCTTGAGTTTGCTCAATATCGCTTGCGTAAAACCGACGTCGTCCGTGCCCGCCAGGTAATCCATGCCGAAGCCTACGTTCCAGTCTTGCTTGATGCCTTGCGGATACACAACGATGAACTGGTGGCGCTCGGCCGTCTTGTTCATCTGCGTGTACAGCATCTGTTCCGCCATGCTCATGCCGCCGCCATGGAAATTGAAGACGACGGGAAAGGTCTTCTGAGGCTGGCTTTGATAAGCCTCCGGCGTGTAGACGATGTAGCGGCGTTTATCTTCCTTGTGGACGAGGCTGCTAACTTGCGCCAGAACAGGGATGCTGGTGCACGCCAGCACCAGCAGGCTGATAAGAAATTTCATGCGGTTTTCTCCGTTAATCAAGAGCTTGCAGCTTATGCAGGCGCCGGTGAAATCGCGGTGAAATCTCCCTGCTTTTTACTGTTTCTGGAGCGCAATGATGTCGACGCGGTACTGCGCCGTGTTTGGGTGGAAAACGATGTCCCAGTGCATGGCTTGCGCCAGGCGCAGCAGCAGGTTCTGGCCATGCGCGAAACCGTGGATGCGCCGCGGTTGCCCCGCCGGCACCGTATTGACGATGCTCAGGCGGCCTTGCGCAAATGCAATGCTGATGCGGCAAGCGGGGCCGCCATGGAACAGGGCATTCCCCAGGCAATTATTTAGGAGCAACATGACCAGTTGCACGTTGCCGACCACCTCCAGCCGCTCGGGCAAGTCCAGGGTCAGCAGGCTGGCATCCCAAGGGTGTTCGTCGAGCAGGCGCAGCAGGCATTGCTCGATGCAGCCGCGCAACTCCACCACGTCGCCCGGCAATTGCTCGGCCCGTGCCAGCGCGAACAGCACGTCGATGGTAGCGCGCATCTCGTCCGTGGCTTGCCGCAGCTGCGCCTGCTCCTGCTTGCCCAGCGGCTGCGCATAGGCCAGCGCCAGTGTGTTATGCATCAGGGTGAGCGGCGTGCGCAGTTCGTGGCTGACGTCGCGCGCGAATGCCTGTTCCCGCCGCAACACTGCCTGCAGTTCGGTAAACGTGGTTTCCAGGCGGCGCGCCAGGAAACCGATCTCGTCGGGACGGTCGCGCTCGCTGAAATGGACGGCGCCGCCGGGCGCCAGCTGGCGCGCTTCGTGGGCCAGACGCTGCAAGGGCAGCACGAGACGCCGCGCCAGCCAGTAGGCCAGCAGCAGGGCCAGGCCGATCAGCGCCAGCGCCACCCCAGCCACGACACCGCCCACTTCCCGCGTCAGGCGCGACACCACCAGCACGGGCGCCACGTCGGCCAGCAGATAGCAGCGGGCCGGCTTGCCGCCGGTAACGAAATCGAGCGCCAGCACATGATAATGCTGGCCCGTCGTCGTAAACACTTCCGCGCGCGGGGCGGACGGCGGCACTTGCGCACGCACCGCTTGAGGCAAATCAAGGTAACTGCCATAAACCGTGATGAGGTCGCTGCCAGACGGCGTAAGCTGACCGTGCTGGCGCAAGCGCTGGCTGACGGCCACCGCTTCGCGTTCGAGCAGGCGCTGCACCAGCATGTCTTCCGTCACGTAGGCGATGACCAGCGCCAAGCCCGTGTAGCACAGGCACAGCAGGACGGTGAAGCCGGCCAGGGCCGCGAACAGGCGCTGCCGGATCGACTTAGCCATCGCTGGCCGCCCCGTCGAAGGCCAGGCGGTAGCCCAGCTGCGGTATGGTCACCAGCACGCCCGCCGCGCCAGACCCGCCAAGCAACTCCAGCTGCTTGCGCAGCGCGTAGATATGCGATTTGAGGGCGTCGCTGTCGGGCGGCTGGCTGCCCCACAGCTGTTGCAGCAAGGCCGAGCGCGATACGGCGTGCGGGTATTCGCGGCACAGCAGCAGAAGGATCTTAAAACCCGTCTGCGTCAATGGCAGGAGTGCGTCGCCATACAGGGCGCGTCCTGCGCGCGTCTGCAAGGTGAATGGCCCCACGCGCATTTCCTGCTGCACGTGCAACTGCTGCCGGCGCGCCAGCGCTTCGCAGCGCAAGGCCACTTCGCGCAAGTCGAAGGGCTTGGTCAAATAATCGTCGGCGCCGTCGCGAAAACCGCGCGCCTTGTCTTCGTAAGAGTCGCGCGCCGTCAGCATCAGAACCGGCACATTGCTGGGCGCGCCGGCCTTGATGGCGCGGCACACTTGCAAGCCATCGATGTCGGGCAGGTTCAGGTCCAGCAGCACCACGTCATAGGGATTGCGCGTGGCCAATTGCACCGCCAGCGCGCCCGTGCCCGCATGGTCCGTCTGCCAGCCCAGGCCGTCGAGGAAATCGAGCACCTGGCGCGCGATGCCCAGGTGGTCTTCCACCAGCAGGATGCTCAGGGGCGCTTTGTTCATGGCACGCCGGCAAGGCGCGCAACCAGCCAGAAGTTGCCGGACCTTCCACGAATTTGCCGGTAGCAGCGCAGATAGCCTTCCCGCTCGAAAGCGCAGCGTTCGAGCACGCGCAGCGAACGCTCGTTGCTTTCCAGCACGGTCGCCTGGATGCGCAGCAAGCCAAGATGCCGGAAGGCCCAGTCCACGACGGCGTTCACAATGGACGTGGCCACGCCCTGCCCCCACACGGCAGGAGCAAGATCGTAGGCGATTTCGGCCGTACGGTGCTGCGGGGAAATCGCATTCAAGCCGATGGTGCCCACCAGCTGGCCGCCCTCGCGCAGCACGACGGCCAGGCGCATGGGCGAAGACGCGTCTGCCGATGCGTAGTCATCAAAATTGGCTTGCAGATCATCGATGGAATGCAAATCCCAGCTCGTGTGTTCGACGACGACAGGGTCGGCCAGGTAGGCATACCAGGCGGGCGCGTCGCTGCGTTCCAGGTGGCGCAAGGTCACCAGGGGATGATCGGTGAGCGGCAATCGCGGCTTCCCGCAGTGGCTCACACGGCGCCCTTGCGCCGTGCTTCCCACTCGCGCCGCAGCAAGCCGTACAGGGCCGAATCGCTGACCTGGCCAGCGACGATCCAGCGCTCCGGCAAAAAGCCTTCCTTATTAAAACCCTGGCGTTCGAGGGCGCTGGCCGAGCCGGCGTTGAGCGGGTCGATATCGGCTTCCAGGCGGTTCAGGTCGCGCTCGACGAAGGCGAATTCGATCAGCGCCGACAGCGCTTCCTGCATATAACCGTTGCCCCAGTACGGACGGCCCAGCGCGTAGCCGATTTCAGCGCGGCGGTTCTGGCGGTGCTCGGAAAACAGGCTGCAGCTGCCCAGGTATTCGCCCGTCGCCTTCAGCTCGACGGCAAAGCGGAAGAATTCCTCTTTCTCGAAAGCGGCGCTGTCCTCGGCGATCTGGCGCGTGGCGCGGCTGATATCTTCCCACGGCGGTTCGCTGAAATAGCGCATCACTTCGGGATCGGCATGCATGGCGAACTGGGCTGCCTCATCCGAGGGTTGCGGTTTGCGCAGGATCAGGCGCTCAGTGGTGATGGTTTTCGTGTAGGCCATGCAACTCCAATCGAAGGTTGAAACGGACGATGCTTATTATTCCATGCAACTATAGTGATGTGGCAACTTTATGACGGCACTTTTTAATGTAGTATGGCAATATTTTTACCATATCATTGATGCAACTTCATGATCCGTTCATGCGCCCACTAAAGGATGTCCCCGACACCAACGCCCTCGCGGCGCAGCCCCAGGTCTTGCACCGCCACAAGCGGCCAGTGACGGTCTGGGCCAGTATCGCCTTCTTTTGCATGTGCGCCATGCTGCTCGGCATGACGGTGTGGATCGTCTGGTCTTCGCGCGACGTGCGCTTGCGCGAAGCGCGGGCGACGACGGAAAACATGGCGCGCACCCTGGCCACGCAAGCGTACATGGAACTGGAAATCGCCGATGTGATGCTGGAAGATATTGCCGAACACGTCAGGAATGAAGGCAACAATGACCATACCGGCGAACGGCTGCAGTCGCATCTGCAGCAGTTGTCGAAAAATATCGTGGAAATTGCCGGCGTCTTCATTTTCGATGGACAGGGAGAGCTGCTGGCCTCCTCTTCCGGCGCCAGGCAGGACGGCAACAATGCCGACCGCAATTACTTTATCTACCACCAGACGCATGCGCAGCTTGGCAGCCATATCAGTGCGCCCGTGCGCAGCAAATCAAGCGGGCAATGGGTATTGCCCGTCTCGCGCCGGGTCGAAGCAAAAGACGGCACGTTTGCCGGCGTGGTGCTCGTCACCCTGGGGCTGAACTCCTTCGAACGCATCTACGCCACGCTCAACCTGGGCAATACGGGCACGGCCTTCTTTGCCCTCGATGACGGCACCCTGATCTACCGGCGGCCGTTCCAGCCCGAGGTGATCGGCATGGATATTTCCTCGGGCGCCATCTTGCAAGCCTACCGCGACCAAGGGCCCGTCGGCACGGCGATGATGACGGCGAAAGTGGACGAGATCGAACGGCTGTACAGCTATCGCCATCTGCAGCGCTTTCCCGTCATCGTGGCGGCGGGCTTGTCGAAGGACGATATTTTTGCCGAATGGCAATGGTTGAGCATGCAAATCGTGCTCGCCTCGCTGGCGGCGGGGGCGCTGCTGCTGTACCTGTTCCGCAAGCTGATGCGGCAAATCGCCATACGCGACCGTATCGAGGCCAGCCTGCGCCTGGCCAGTGCCGAGCTGCAACAGGCGAATGCCGACCTGGCCGCGCGCGCCTCGCAAGACGGCTTGACGGGCCTGGCCAACCGCCGCTGTTTCGACGAAACGCTGGCGCATGAACTCAATCGCGCCCAGCGCAGCGGGCATCCGGTGTCGCTGATCATGCTGGACGTGGATTTCTTTAAAAAGTTTAACGACCAGTACGGCCACGTGGCGGGCGACGCCTGCCTGCAGGCCGTTGCCGGCGCCGTGGCGCGCAGCGTGGGCCGGGCCGAAGACCTGGCGGCGCGCTACGGCGGCGAAGAGTTCGCCGTGATCATGCCCGCCACCCATGCCGCGGGCGCGCTGGAAGTGGCCGAAGCCATCCGCTCGGCCGTCGAAGCGCTGCAAGTCCCCCACGCGGCCAGCGCGAACGGCGTCGTGACCGTCAGCCTGGGCGCGGCCACGCTCCTGCCCGGCCAGGAGCGGCGCACGGACAGCAGCGAACTGATACGCCAGGCCGATGCCTTGCTGTACCAGTCGAAAAACAGCGGCCGCAACCGCGTCACCATCCATGCGCCAGCAACATGACATCGAGATTTTCCATGCAAAAAATTCATATCACCATGCCGCTCGCCCTGGGCGCATTGGCCGTCTGGCTGGGCTTGAGCATGGGCGGCCGCTGGCTGGAATCAGCCGGCTACGCCTTGCCGGGCGCAGCCGTCACCGGCCGTATCGGCCTGTCATGGGCGCTGGCCGCCCTGTTCGCGCTGGCGCTGCTGCTGGCGTCAAGCCGGCCCCGCGAAGCGGGCCTGTGTGCGCCGCAGCCATGGAAAACAGTGTGGTTGGTCTCGCCGCCCCTGCTGTATGCGCTGCTGATGCTGTTGCTGGCCTGGGCCGGCGGCTGGCCGCAGCCGCGCGTGCTGCTGGTCGTCGCGTGCAATGCGGCCCTGGTGGCCATCTCGGAAGAGCTGATGTTTCGCGCCATCTTGCTGCAAGGCATGCTGGACCGCTACGCCGTCTGGCCCGCCGTCCTGATGTCCTCGGCGCTGTTCGGCCTGGCCCACACGGCCAACGGCCTGGCCTCGGGCGACGTCAGCGGCGCCTTGTGGCAAGCCGTGGCCGCCACCCTGCAGGGCATCGGCTACGCGGCCATCCGCCTGCGCACCCGCTCCATCTGGCCCATGGTGCTCGTGCATGGACTGTGGGACTACGCGCTGGTGACGGCCACCTTGCCGCACCCCGCCGAGGATGGCGCATCGATCCTGCCGTACATCGCCCTGCTGGCCGTGCTGCCCTTGTGCCTGTACGGCGTCTACCTGCTGCGCCCCAGCCAGCGGGCGGCCATATCTCAACTGCAACGATAAGGAATCTGCATGGCGTTTTTTTCACGCGAGTACGAAGTATTCCTGCTGCTGGCAGCGCCCGATGCGCCGCCGCTGTGGGATGCGGCGCAATGGACGCCGTTTGCCGCCAGCCTCGACGGCCTGATGGCGCAGGCTGGCGCGCGGGGCAAGGCCGCCGTGCGCAGCCATCAATACAATCCCAAGGGCAAGTCGATTCCCTTTGGCCGCCTGGGCTGGAACGACAAATCGCACGCGAAGTGGACGCACACGCCGGCCACGACGGATGCGCGCTTCATGAGCCTGGAAGCGTGGGCGCCCACCTGGACCGTCTGCGAAAAGGACAAGCAGGCGCCCGATGTGTTCCTCGCCCTGGCCAATGAATCGCTGCTGGGACTGGCAGGCAAGCGCCTGCAGTTCAGCCAGCGCCTCGTGTGCGCCATCGCCACGGACATGGGCTCGGAAGCGGCCGCCACCTTCCGGCAAGCGCTGGCGCAACTGGCTGCGCAGCAAGACGCCGTCGTCTTCGCCCATACGCACCGCCAGTGGGGCCGCGCCTCGCCGTATGGCGGCTTCACGGGCGCCATCCAGGACATGCTGATCGGCGGCCTGTTCCGGCAGGACGACCCGCATGCGCGGCCGCTCGATGACGCCGCATTCCAGGATACGTGGAGCAGCATCGGCCATTGACAGCGCCAGACATTCCATGGCATCGTTACCCCATGCCATCGCCATTCCCTCCCCAGCCATCGATTATTGCCGCCATTTCAAGCATGGTGGCTGGACAGGAATGACATTGACCAAGCCGCCTGCAAGGCGGCTTTGATCGGCAACAAACAATCAAGACGTCTCGCAGGCTTTGTTTTACTCACCTGAGCGAGCGACCATGCACACCACTTCCAGCACCCCGGTTCCCCCCACCTTGCACCTCGTGTGCGGCAAGATTGCCTCAGGCAAATCCACCCTGACGGCCCGGCTGGCCAGCGCGCCGCATACGGTGCGCATCAGCGAAGACGGCTTGCTGGCGCAACTGTATCCGGGCCAGATCGCCAGTCTGGCAGACTACGTGGTTTGCGCGGCGCGGCTGCGCGCGGCCATCGCGCCTCTGGCCCTGCAGATGCTGCAGGCGGGCGTGTCCGTCGTGCTCGATTTCCCTGCGAATACGCCGGCCAGCCGCGCCTGGATGCGCGAGCTGTTCCAGCAGGCGGGCGTGCCGCACGTGCTGCACTACCTCGACGTGACGGATGAGGAATGCAAGGCGCGCTTGCGCCAGCGCAATGCCAGCGGCTTGCATCCGTTTTCCACCAGCAACGCGCAATTTGATGAAATCACGCGCCACTTCGTGCCGCCCGCCGCGTCTGAAGGTTTTAAGCTGGTGCGCGTGACGGCTTAGAACGTCCCCGGCAGCAGTATCTTTTTATCCACCTGCTGCAGGTCGCGCAAGCCGCAAAACGCCATCGTCAGGTCGAGTTCATTGCGGATGATGTCCAGGCATTTGGTCACGCCCGGGCCGCCCATGGCGCCCAAGCCATATAAGAATGGGCGGCCGATGTACACGCCTTTCGCGCCCAAGGCCACGGCCTTGATCACGTCCTGGCCCGAGCGGATGCCGCCATCCATGTGCACTTCGATCTGGCTGCCGACGGCGTCGACGATGGCGGGCAAGGCTTCGATCGACGATTGCGCGCCGTCAAGCTGGCGCCCGCCGTGGTTCGAGACGATCAGCGCGTCGGCGCCGCTTTCCACGGCCAGGCGCGCGTCTTCCGGATCCATGATGCCCTTGATGATCAGTTTGCCGCCCCAGCGCTGCTTGATCCATTCCACGTCCGCCCACGACAGGCTCAGGTCGAACTGCTGCTGCGTCCAGGCCGACAGCGACGACATGTCGGACACGGAGGTGGCATGGCCGACGATATTGCCGAAACCGCGCCGTTTCGTGCCCAGCATGCCCGCCACCCAGCGCGGCTTGGTGGCCATGTTGATGATATTCGGAATGGTGAGCTTGGGCGGCGCCGACAGGCCGTTGCGCAAGTCCTTGTGGCGCTGGCCCAGTACCTGCAAATCCAGCGTCAGCACGAGCGCGCCGCACTTGGCCGCCTTGGCGCGGTCGATCAGGCGGTTGATGAATTCGCGGTCCTTCATCACGTACAGCTGGAACCAGAACGGTTTCGTCGTGTTCGCCGCCACGTCCTCGATCGAGCAGATGCTCATGGTCGACAGGGTGAACGGCACGCCGAATTTTTCAGCGGCCTGGGCCGCGAGGATTTCGCCATCCGCGTGCTGCATGCCCGTCAAGCCCGTGGGCGACAGGGCCACCGGCATCGACACGGGCTGGCCCACCATAGTTGACGCCAGGCTGCGGTTTTCCAGGTTGACGGCCACGCGCTGGCGGAACTTGATCTTGGCGAAATCGCTGTTGTTGGCGCGGTACGTCGACTCCGTCCAGGAGCCGGAATCGGCGTAGTCGTAAAACATGCGCGGCACCCGTTTCTGGGCCAGCACGCGCAAGTCTTCGATGCAGGTGATGATACTCATGCGTTTCCTCGGTCGATGGCTAGTCAGGCCATGATCGTGCATTTGCCCGCAATTGTCTATCCGGCAGGCAAGCCTGACGCATGGAGCGTGGCTTACCAGTCGCGCGCGCCGAGAATCTGCTCGCCCAACGCGGTCAGGCGCGCCTGCGGGTAGCGCAGCTTTTCCTTTTCCTCGGGGTCGCCGGGAAACGCGTAGCCCTGCGGCGCGCTGCGCTCGCGCCAGCTTTGCACCCTCCAGTCGCGCAGACTTTGATTGTCTTGCTGGGCCGGCGTAAAGGAAATGTATTGCGCCAAACGCACCTGGTCCGTGGACGTGTTCGGGCGAATGCCGTGCGCCAGCAGGCTGTTGAAGATCAACAGTTCTCCCTTCTTCATGGCGATGAATTCCATCGGATACGGCACCGTCGCCAGGTCCGGCTGCCACGGGTTGCGGTCTTGCGGCACCGTCTTGCGCCAGCTCAATAAATTATTGAACAGTTCCGGATAGCACTGAAAACCGCCGCTCTCGGGCGAGGTGTCGGACAGGGCCAGCACGCCCTGCACGTTGACGGGCAGCGGGTCGAGCGTGGTATCGGCATCCCAGTGGATGAAGCCGCCAAACTTGCGCTTGCCATTATTCGGCGTGTTCAGGTTGGCGCGGTCGATGGTTACCCACAGATCCTGGCGGTCCCAGATGTCGACAAAGGCGTCGTAGACGCGCGGGGTCTGGCGGTTATCCCACAGGGTCTGGTTGTGGTAGGCCTCGACCATGCCGGAGCCGTTGAGTTCCTTCATCGCATGGTCGCGCAATTGCTCCCGGTTCCAGGTAGAGGGATCGTGCTGGTCCAGTCCTTGAAATTCCCACAGGAAATCGGTCGTGCGGCGTACTTGCTCAGGCGACACGGCATCCTTGACGATGACGTAGCCGTAGGTTTGCCAGTGCAAAAAGTCGCTGGCGGACAGCACGCGCAGGGGCAGCTGCTTTTGGATGTCGCGCAACTGGGTCTGTTCCGTGTAGGCCACGGACGGGTTGCCGGGACGGTCTTCGCCGTATTGGTATGGGTTCTGCATCGCTGTCTCCTGTGTTGGTGTGAGACAGATTGTGCGATGGCACAGCGCCGTAAAATGCGCGCCAGGCAGCCAATACTGATACTATCCTGACCATTGACACCTTCAAAACGTCACAATGACGCCTTTATTCGAACAAGTCACGATCCCGGCGGGCCACTCCTGGGGCTTGCTGTGGCGCGAACTCGACGCCATTCCCTTCCTCTGGCATTACCATCCGCAGTTCGAGCTGACCCTGACGGTCAATGCACGGGGGCAACGCTACATCGGCGACCACGTGGGCGACTTCGAACCGGGCGACCTGGTGCTGCTGGGGCCGAACTTGCCGCACACGTGGTCGGCCAGCGAGCGCATCGATAGCGCGCAGCCGATGCTGGCCGTCGTCGTGTGGTTTTCATTGGAGTGGCTGGAGCGGCTGGCGGCCTGTTTTCCCGAATTGCACGGCGTGCGGCAGCTGGCGCGCCGCGCCGGCCCCGCCCTGCATTTTTCGCCGGCCACGAGCGCGCGCTGCGCCGCTCAGCTGCTGCGGCTGAATGCCCTGCCCGTGCCGCAGCGCTTGCCGCTGCTGCTCGACGTGCTGCTGGAACTGGCGGGCGATGCGGGCGCGCGGCCGCTGGCCTCGATGGCGCAGGCGCCGCTGCCCGATGGGCAGCACCAGCGCATGGCCGGCGTGTTCGATTTCATGCACACGCATTTCCGGGAAGAAATCGCACTGGAAACCCTGGCGCAGAAGGCGGCCCTGTCGCTGGGCGCGTTCCACCGCTGTTTCAAGCGCCATGCGCATTGCACGCCGGGCGACTACCTGGCGCGTCTGCGCATCGGCCGCGCCTGCCAACAGCTGATCGAAAGCGATCTGGCCATCGCCGTCATCGCGCAAGAGGCGGGCTACCGCAACCTCGCGCACTTCAACCGCCAGTTCCGCGCCGCCAGGCACGTCACGCCGCGCGCGTTTCGCCGGCAGTACCGGCGCGGTGCCACAGGCGCAACATAAATCCGTTCGGAAACGAAAAAGGGGATCAGATTTTACAATCTGACCCCCGATATTCTGGTGCGGCTGGCAGGAATTGAACCCACGACCCCTTGGTTCGTAGCCAAGTACTCTATCCAGCTGAGCTACAGCCGCCTAAGACAAGATTATAGCAGGGCTTTGCAGAATGGCAAAGGGCGTGGCGGCACTATTTCACAATTGACGCCCTGCCCGGATTTCAACGGCCGAGCCGCCCCGCTCACTTGCATCTTTCATCACATTTATTTTCTGACTGCGGCGCAAAACCGACAGGTTTATTTCTTCCTAGTCATTATCAATACATCCAGGAAAAATAAATTGCTATTCATGGAAAACTTTGAGAATGTTTACTAGCAGTAATTTCAATAAAAATACCAAGGGGATGTCATGAAAATAAAATTGCATAAATTGCCTCTGGCCGCCGCCTGCGCGGCCACCTTCCTGCTGGCCGCCTGTGGCGGCGGCAGCAGCACCCCGGCCGACCCGGCGCCGCCAGTTCCCCCCGTTGCGCCCGTCCCGCCGGTGCCGGCAACGACGGTCAGCGGCACGGCCGCCGTCGGCGCCCCCATCACGGGCAGCGTGGTGGCCATCGATAGCAAGGGCAAAGTGTCCGTGGCGGTCAACACCGGCGCCGGCGGCGCCTTTACCGTCGACGTGGCCGGCATGACGGCGCCCTTTTTCCTCAGCATCACCGGCACGTCCGGGGGCAAGCAGGTGACGCTCAATTCCATCGCCACCGCAGCAGGGCAAACCGTCAACATCACGCCGCTGACGGACCTGATCGTCTCCACGGCGTCGGGCCAGCCCGGCGGCACCGCCCTGGCCGCCGTCTGCGCACCCGTCGCCAATGCGGTCCCGGCCGCCTGCACCGCGGCGCTGGCCACGGCGGCGACCCAGCAACGGCTCGATGCGGCCGTGGCCGCCGTCGTCGCCATGATCAAACCGATTAATACCGGCAATACCAATCCGCTGACGGGCGCCTTCGTGGCCAACGGCACGGGCATGGATGCCGTACTGGACCAGATCCTCGTCGCGCCCGCGGAAGCGCAAGGCGCCATGGCCACCGTTACCCTGATCGCCACCAACAGCGCGCTGGGCAGCGTAACCTTGCCCGCCGCCGCCGGCGGCGCGCCGACCATCCCCGCGGCGACGCCGCCATCGGATGCCGACTTGCTCAAGGCGACGGCCGCGGCCAGTGTCTTGCCGGAAATCCGCGCCTGCATGGCCTCGCTCAGCGCCCTGTATCCGAAGACGGGCTTCGTCGTGCCGTCGACGGCGGTCGTGTCGCCGTTCATCGACAGCAGCTTCAACATGGGCGCTGGGGTGGGCCAGGCGGACATCCTGGCCGCCCTGACCAGCGCGGACCAGGCCGCCCACGCGGGCCTGACGATCGAGGCGCTGGGTTTGTCCAGCGTCAGCATGCAGCCCTTGAGCAGCAATGAAATTGCCACGCTGACATCCAGCAGCAGCACCTCGACGACGCGCGTGGCCGACTTCATCGGCAATCGCCTGGGCGCCGGGGCGACGGCCATCGCCTTCGCCGCAGGCAAGCCCAGCAGCGCATGGGTGCAGTTGCGGATAGGAAACGATGCGGGCATGCTCAACTGGCAACTGGTCAAGACCAGCGACACCAGCGGCTGCGCCGGCGGCTGGAAACTGGCCGGCAGCGGCCATCTGGACATGCACATGAATGCGCGCATCCAGCGCAGCGTCGATAGCGGGGGCACGGCCAGCTTTGCGCGCGAATGGGCCGCGCACGTCGAGCTCGACACCGTGCTGCAGGAAAATCCGGCCGTCAACAAGATCGACGTGCGGGGACCGGGCCTGACGACGTTCGGCGACTTCCAGATACCGGGCACGGCCGGCAGCAAACTGCAGCTGATCCTGCCAGCGACCGGCTACACCCACATGCGGATTGCCGACAGCAATGGCGCCGCCAGCGCTTTCTACAATAACGCGGAAGCGATCCAGAGCTGCCAGGACCTGGCCAGCCTGCCCGCCAATACGCCGGGCCTGGGCGCGGGTACGGCTTGCATCGACGAAACGAAAGTGGCGCCTGGAAAAATCTACGTGTGGACCCTGAAAACGCCGAATGGCCCCGTCAGCGCCTTCCCGTTCCAGATCAATGCCGTGCCGCTGTCGAAAGCGTTTGCCAAGGCCAACCAGGCCAGCCTGTTCGCCACCCTCACCGGCATCACGCCGGCGAAACTGTCGTCCATCCCCGCCGCCGCCCTGCTCGACGGCGCGGTGACCTTCCATTACACGCAATCCGCCACCTACGGCTCGAAAATGGATAATTGCGGCCTGTATTTGTTCAATGGCGCCACGCCGGTGCTGAATGCGGAACAAAATGCAGTTGGACAAGAAACCGCGTGCACCTTCACGAGCTCGGGGTTGAATGCGCTGGCCTCGAACGTGGCGGATCCGGCGCAGTCCGGCGCTTCGCTGTTCAAGTTCACCGGTCCCGTGACGCATGGCGGATTGTGGGTGACCACCATCGTCCTGGGCAACCAGGCGTCGTCGGGCCAGCCTTATCCGAATTGATACGGCCTGGCCACTGAAGCGCGCCGCGCTGCTGGCGGCGTGTTTCAAGCGACAGTTTGACTGGACGAAAAAAAACCCGGAAAGCGAACTTTCCGGGTTTTTTTCACTACTGCTGATACTGGTGCGGCTGGCAGGAATTGAACCCACGACCCCTTGGTTCGTAGCCAAGTACTCTATCCAGCTGAGCTACAGCCGCAAACTCTGACACACTTCGCCGGACGGCGCGAAGCTTGAAACTTTCATCAACACAGGAAAACCCGATGTTGGCAATACTGGTGCGGCTGGCAGGAATTGAACCCACGACCCCTTGGTTCGTAGCCAAGTACTCTATCCAGCTGAGCTACAG
>NZ_JACYMM010000047.1 GCF_020858115.1 Janthinobacterium sp. FW305-129 | reverse complement strand
ACGGCCCTTGCTGGCGATGTCATCACCAACAAGGCAGTCATTTCTGCCAGCAAGTTGCTGGCGATTACCGCCAATGCGAATAACGCCCAGTCGCTGGTGAACAGCCAGGGCCAGTTGGTGGCAGGTCAGTTGCAATTGAACGTGGCCAACCTGAACAACGCCAGCGGCGACATCGCGCAGACGGGCACGGGCGACACCGTCATCACCACTGGCAAGCTGGACAACACGACCGGCCGCATCGCCGTCAACAGCGCGAACCTGGCCTTGAACGCGACGGTGTTGACGAATATCAATGGCAAGCTGGAACACGCGGGTGCAGGCGTGCTGGCCATCCACGCGGGTCAGTTCAACAACCAGTTCGGCAAGATCACGGGCAATGGCAAGCTCGACATCACGGCGGCGGCCTTCGACCACCGCAACGCCACCACCATCGCCAATCAGCTGACCATCAACACCGGCACGCTGGACAATCGCACCGGCAGCCTGGCGCAAACGGGTAGCGGTTTGATGAGCATCAACAGCACGGGTTTGCTGGACAACACGGGCGGCAAGATCGAGGGCAATGGCGATGCGCTGGTCAATGCGGATACGTTGCTGAACAACAAGGGCCGCATCGTGACGGTGCAGGATGCCGGGTTGAACGTCGGTAGCCTGGACAATACGGAAGGCACCGTGGCCGCCGGGCGCAACCTGGCATTGAACGGTGCTGACATCGACAATACCAAGGGCCAGTTGCAGGCCGTGGCCGGCAACGCGACCTTGAACGTCGCGAACTTGAATAACACCGCAGGCAACGTG
>NZ_JACYMM010000046.1 GCF_020858115.1 Janthinobacterium sp. FW305-129 | reverse complement strand
TCAAATGTCCACACTTATCGACTGTTAATTGTTAAAGAACTGTATTCGGTACTGCTTATTTACTACTCTCGCGCTATCGACAAAGCGTTGTGTTTGTCAGCTGCGAAGAAGAAAGAGTATGAAGCATTTCGCTAAATCCGTCAACCTTCTTTTTTACTACCCTCACCGTTTCCAGTGATCCCGTTGTTTCGCAAACTGCAGCGTCTCATTGGGGAGGCGAACTATAGCAAAGCTATACGCAGGCAGCAAGGTTTATTCTAAGAAAGTGTGAAATTTAATGACGCGATGCCATATCACTATCAAATTGACCAGGCAATACCATTCGGAATGCCCTGGTGGCCATTGACGCTTGCCTATTAATGAGCGGATTCACGGGCAGCTGCACCAGGTCGGCGCTGGCCAGACGAGGACAACAGCCTTAGTAAGGGATAAAGCACAGCTTGACGACTGCATTTCCAGTAATACCTGGAGAGTAAACCGCCAGACGAAAAAAAACCCGACCATTGCTGATCGGGTTTTTCTCTAGGTGGAACAGCCGGGGGCTGTTTCACCAAATAACAAGCCTGACGATAACCTACTTTCACACTGGTTGCAGCACTATCATCGGCGCAAAGTTGTTTCACGGTCCTGTTCGGGATGGGAAGGGGTGGGACCAACTTGCTATGGTCATCAGGCATAACTTGTACCGGCATTTGTCTCCTGTAGGACGACAAAGCCATGAATCTGGAAGAAGCAAAGATCGGGGTAATGAATAATAGTATCAACACACACGCAACGTTGTACCGTCTTATCCTCTGTACCTGCTAAGGTTATAGGGACAAGCCGTACGGGCAA
>NZ_JACYMM010000045.1 GCF_020858115.1 Janthinobacterium sp. FW305-129 | reverse complement strand
CGTCCGCTGTACAAACGCCCCCGCTTCCAGACGCAGCAGCAGTGGCAGGACTACGCCGATAAACTCACGGCCTTTGCCGCCCACCTGCTGGCGCGCGGCGTGCGGCTTGCCTACCACCATCACATGGGCGCCTACGTGGAAACGCCCGCTGACGTGGATCAACTGATGGCCTTGACGGGGCCGGAAGTCGGCTTGTTGTTTGATACGGGTCATATCACCTTTGCCGGCGGCGACGCGCTGGCGGTGTTAAATAAGCATATCGATCGCATTTGCCACGTGCATTGCAAGGACGTGCGCCCCAATGTGGTGAAACTGGCGAGAAATGGCCACTGGAGTTTCCTGCAGGCCGTGATCAATGGCGCCTTCAGCGTGCCCGGCGACGGCTGCATCGACTTCCCGGCCATCCTGACGCGCTTGTATCTGCACGGCTATGAAGGCTGGCTGGTGGTGGAAGCGGAGCAAGACCCTGCCGTGGCGCCCAGCTACCAATACGCGAAGATGGGCCACGATTACCTGGCGCAATTGGTCGACGCGATTCCGCGCCTGGGCCGGGAGGCGGCATGAGCCCGCTGCTGGTGAAAGCGGGGCAGGGACAGACCATCGTCGAGGTGACACCGGCATCGGCCGGCTGGGCGCACGTGGGCTTTGCCGCGCACAGGTTGCAGGCCGGCGAACACATCAGCCTGGAGACGGGCAGCCGCGAGCTGTGCGTCGTCGTGCTGACGGGCACGGTCACCGTGCAGGCGGGCGAGCAGAGCTGGGAAGGCATCGGCAAGCGCGCCAGCGTTTTTGAAGACGTCTCGCCCTATGCCGTGTATGTGCCGCTGGAAACACA
>NZ_JACYMM010000044.1 GCF_020858115.1 Janthinobacterium sp. FW305-129 | reverse complement strand
CGTCCGCTGTACAAACGCCCCCGCTTCCAGACGCAGCAGCAGTGGCAGGACTACGCCGATAAACTCACGGCCTTTGCGAAGCACTTGCTCGATAACGGTGTAAGGCTGGCCTACCACCATCACATGGGCGCCTACGTGGAAACGCCCGCTGACGTGGATCAACTGATGGCCTTGACGGGGCCGGAAGTCGGCTTGTTGTTTGATACGGGTCATATCACCTTTGCCGGCGGCGACGCGTTGGCGGTGCTGAATAAACACATCGAACGCATCTGCCACGTGCATTGCAAGGACGTGCGCCCGAATGTGGTGAAACTGGCGAGAAATGGCCACTGGAGTTTTTTGCAGGCCGTGATCAATGGCGCCTTCAGCGTGCCGGGCGATGGCTGCATCGACTTCCCGGCCATCCTGACGCGCTTGTATCTGCACGGCTATGAAGGCTGGCTGGTGGTGGAGGCGGAGCAAGACCCGGCCGTGGCGCCCAGCTATCAATACGCGAAGATGGGCCACGATTACCTGGCGCAATTGGTCGATGCGATTCCGCGCCTGGGCAGGGAGGCGGCATGAGCCCGCTGCTGGTCAAAGCAAAGTCCGGTTCCACCATCGTCGAGGTGACACCGGCGTCGGCCGGCTGGACGCACGTGGGCTTTGCCGCGCACAGGTTGCAGGCCGGCGAACACATCAGCCTGGAGACGGGCAGCCGCGAGCTGTGCCTCGTCGTGCTGACGGGCACGGTCACCGTGCAGGCGGGCGATCACGTATGGGAAGGCATCGGCAAGCGCGCCAGCGTTTTTGAAGACGTCTCGCCCTATGCCGTGTATGTGCCGCTGGAAACACA
>NZ_JACYMM010000043.1 GCF_020858115.1 Janthinobacterium sp. FW305-129 | reverse complement strand
CCCGCGCCCGTCTGCACGATGTCGCCGCTGGCGTTGTCCAGATTCGCCACGTTCAATTGCAACTGACCGCCCACCAGCTGGCCCTGGCTGTTCACCAGCGACTGGGCGTTGTTCGCATTGGCCGTGATGGCCAGCATGTTGCTGGCCGAGATGACTGCCTTGTTGGTGATGACATCGCCAGCAAGGGCCGTGATGGCGATGTGCGCCGCACCCGTCTGGCTACCCGACAGGTCCACATTGTTCCCCGTCAACACCGCACTGCCTGCCGCCAGGTTCTGGCCATTTGCTTGCAGCACGCCATCGGCGTTGATGGTGAGATCGCCTGCCGTACCCAGGCTGCCATCGGCTTTCACGCCGGCACCCAGCAAGCCTCTGCTGGTCACCTTGCCAGCGGAAATTATCGTGTTGTTGACGGAGGCAATTGACCCCGTGTTGTTGAGCAAGCCGCCGACCGTCAGTTGCTGGTTGCGGCCCGCATACAGCAGGCCGGCGTTGTTCAGGTCACCACTGATTTTGGCCGTCAGGTCCGTGGCTGCACTGACCGTGCCCTGCTGGTTCAACAAGGTCGCCGCATCGAGACGCAAATTGTCCGCCTGCAATACGCCACGCGTGTTGTCGAGTCCAATACCCGTCAACTGCAGCGCCTGCGTGGTGGCGATCACGCCATCGGTATTGTTCAGTATGCCCTTGCTGATAATGTCCGCCGACGCGGCCGAGGTGATGCGACCCTTGCTGTTGTCCAGCACGCCCACCTGTACCGTCAAGATGCCACTACCCGCGTGCTCGATCTTGCCGTCTTTGTTCGCCAAGGTGGCTGTATCCAAGGTCAAATTGGCGCTATTGACGGCAATGCGGCCGGCTGTATTATCAAGATTACCTGTCTGAATGACAGTATTGCC
>NZ_JACYMM010000042.1 GCF_020858115.1 Janthinobacterium sp. FW305-129 | reverse complement strand
CCCGCGCCCGTCTGCACGATGTCGCCGCTGGCGTTGTCCAGATTCGCCACGTTCAATTGCAACTGACCGCCCACCAGTTGGCCCTGGCTGTTCACCAGCGACTGGGCGTTATTTGCATTGGCCGTGATCGCCAGCACGTTGCTGGCCGAGATGACTGCCTTGTTGGTGATGACATCGCCAGCAAGGGCCGTGATGGCGATGTGCGCCGCACCTGTCTGGCTACCCGACAGGTCCACATTGTCCCCCGTCAACACCGCACTGCCTGCCGCCAGGTTCTGGCCGCTCGCTTGCAGCACGCCATCGGCGTTGATGGTGAGATCGCCTGCCGTACCCAGGCTGCCATCCGCTTTCACGCCAGCACCCAGTAAGCCGCTGCTGGTCACCTTGCCAGCGGAAATTATCGTGTTGTTGACGGAGGCAATCGACCCCGTGTTGTTCAACACGCCGCCGACCGTCAATTGCTGATTGCGGCCCGCATACAGCAGGCCGGCATTGTTCAGGTCACCACTGATTTTGGCCGTCAGGTCCGTGCCGGCGCTGACCGTACCCTGCTGGTTCAGCAAGGTAACGGCATCCAGACGTAAATTGTCTGCCTGCAACACGCCGCGCGTGTTGTCGACATTGATGCCGCCAACTTGTAACTCTTGCGTGGCGGCAATTACACCATCCGTATTGTTCAAGGTGCCCTTGCTGACCATATCTGCCGAGGCAGCGGACGTGATGCGGCCCTTGCTGTTGTCCAGCACGCCCACCTGTACCGTCAAGATGCCACTACCCGCGTGCTCGATCTTGCCGTCTTTGTTCGCCAAGGTGGCTGTATCTAAGGTCAAATTGGCGCTATTGACGGCAATGCGGCCGGCTGTATTATCAAGATTACCTGTCTGAATGACAGTATTGCC
>NZ_JACYMM010000041.1 GCF_020858115.1 Janthinobacterium sp. FW305-129 | reverse complement strand
GGCCAGATACTGGCCGCAGGCAATGCGAATCTGAGCGGCACCTCGGTTGATCTCGGCGGCAGCCAGACCAGCGCCGCGAATATCGGCCTGACGGCAACCAAGGGCGATGTCAGCACGAACAAGGCTGTCGTGACGACGCCTGGCACGCTGAACGTCACGACCAGTTCCACCCTGCACAACACGGACGGCACCTTACAGGCGGGCCAGCTCGATCTGCACGTGGGCAATCTGGACAATGCCAAGGGCACGGTGCTGCAGACGGGCACGGGCGATACTGTCATTCAGACGGGTAGTCTCGACAACACGGCTGGCCGTATCGCCGTCAACAGTACAAACTTGAACATCGATGCCGTCAGCGTAATGAACAAGGAAGGCAAGATCGAGCACGCGGGTGCGGGTACGTTGAATCTGCAAGCAGGCGTGTTGGACAACAGCAAGGGCCGCATCACGTCCGCTGCATCAGCCGACATCGCCAGCAAAGGTGTATTGAACAACACCGATGGCGTGATGGCTGCGGCCGCCGACTTGCACGTTGGCGGCGTGAATATTGACAACACGCGCGGCGTGTTGCAGGCAGACAATTTACGTCTGGATGCGGCGACCTTGCTGAACCAGCAGGGCACGGTCAGCGCCGGCACGGACCTGACGGCCAAAATCAGTGGTGACCTGAACAATTCCGGCCTGCTGTATGCGGGCCGCAACCAGCAATTGACGGTCGGCGGCGTGTTGAACAACACGGGGTCGATTGCCTCCGTCAACAACACGATAATTTCCGCTGGCAAGGTGACCAGCAGCGGCTTGCTGGGCGCTGGCGTGAAAGCCGATGGCAGCCTCGGCACGGCGGGTGACTTGATCATCAATGCCGATGGCGTGCTGCAGGCGAGTGGCCAGAACCTGGCGGCAGGCAGCGCGGTGTTGACGGGGGACAATGTGGACCTGTCGGGTAGCCAGACAGGTGCGGCGCACATCGCCATCACGGC
>NZ_JACYMM010000040.1 GCF_020858115.1 Janthinobacterium sp. FW305-129 | reverse complement strand
GGATTCCAGCCATGTCAAGGGTAGGTAAGGTTTTTCGCGTTGCATCGAATTAATCCACATCATCCACCGCTTGTGCGGGTCCCCGTCAATTCCTTTGAGTTTTAATCTTGCGACCGTACTCCCCAGGCGGTCTACTTCACGCGTTAGCTGCGTTACCAAGTCAATTAAGACCCGACAACTAGTAGACATCGTTTAGGGCGTGGACTACCAGGGTATCTAATCCTGTTTGCTCCCCACGCTTTCGTGCATGAGCGTCAATCTTGACCCAGGGGGCTGCCTTCGCCATCGGTGTTCCTCCACATATCTACGCATTTCACTGCTACACGTGGAATTCTACCCCCCTCTGCCAGATTCTAGCCTTGCAGTCTCCAATGCAATTCCCAGGTTGAGCCCGGGGATTTCACATCAGACTTACAAAACCGCCTGCGCACGCTTTACGCCCAGTAATTCCGATTAACGCTTGCACCCTACGTATTACCGCGGCTGCTGGCACGTAGTTAGCCGGTGCTTATTCTTCAGGTACCGTCATTAGCAAGAGATATTAGCTCTCACCGTTTCTTCCCTGACAAAAGAGCTTTACAACCCGAAGGCCTTCTTCACTCACGCGGCATTGCTGGATCAGGCTTTCGCCCATTGTCCAAAATTCCCCACTGCTGCCTCCCGTAGGAGTCTGGACCGTGTCTCAGTTCCAGTGTGGCTGGTCGTCCTCTCAGACCAGCTACTGATCGATGCCTTGGTAGGCTTTTACCCTACCAACTAGCTAATCAGATATCGGCCGCTCCACGAGCATGAGGTCTTGCGATCCCCCACTTTCATCCTTAGATCGTATGCGGTATTAGCGTAACTTTCGCTACGTTATCCCCCACTCCAGGGTACGTTCCGATATATTACTCACCCGTTCGCCACTCGCCACCAGAGCAAGCTCCGTGCTGCCGTTCGACTTGCATGTGTAAGGCATGCCGCCAGCGTTCAATCTGAGCCAGGATCAAACTCTTCAGTTTAATCTCTGTTACTTTGCC
>NZ_JACYMM010000039.1 GCF_020858115.1 Janthinobacterium sp. FW305-129 | reverse complement strand
CCGTATGCGTATTCGGTCAGCAGTGGCGCCTTGCCTGCCGGCCTGGTGCTCGATGCCGCCAGCGGCCTGCTGAGCGGCACACCGACCGCGTTCGGCAGCTTCAGCTTCACCGTGCAAGCGAAGGATGCGCACCAGTTCACGGTGCAGCAGGCGCTGACGCTGCAGGTGAACCAGGCGCCGCCGCCGGTGCCCAATGAAACGGCGACCACCTCGGCCAACCAGGAAGTGAGCCTGACCATCGCTTCCACGGATGGCAGCCCGATCACGGACGTGACCATCGTCACGCCGCCGCAGCACGGGCGCGTCACGGTGGTCTCGAGCGGTGCCTCGGCGCGCATGGCGCGCGCCGTCGCCGGTGCGAGTTTCAAGGTGACGTATGTGCCGGATGCCAACTACTTTGGTCCGGACAGCTTCAGCTACACGGCGACGGGTCCGGGCGGCACCTCCGCGCCGGCCACGGTCAGCGTGACGGTGGCGCCGCAGCCGGTACCGGTGCCTGTCGCCAAGACGGCGACGGTACTGGCCGGCACGCCGGTGACCCTGCAGGTGACGCAAGGCGCCACCGGCGGTCCGTTCACGGCGGTGGCCATCACCACGCAGCCGGCCAGCGGCACGGCGGCGGTCAATGGCCTGGACATCGTCTACACGCCCGGCATCAACACCAGCGGCGACATCGGCATCGGCTACACCGTCTCGAACGTGTTCGGCACCTCGGCGCCGGTGACGTCGACGATCAGCGTCAATCCGATGCCGCAGGTGGCCAGCCAGAGCGCCACGGTGGTGGCTGGCCTGACGGTCACCGTCGACCTGACGGCGGGTGCCACGGGCGGCCCGTTCACGGCGGCGAATGTCCTGAGCGTCGCGCCGGCGGAGGCGGGCAAGGCGGTGGTGCGCGACGTCGGCACGGCCGGCAAGCCGTCGTACCAGCTGAGCTTTGCGGCTTCGGGCAAGTTCGCCGGCGCGGCGGTGGTCAGCTACACCCTGAGCAATGCGTATGCCACCTCGAAGCCGGGCGTAGTGAACGTCACCGTGACGGCGCGGCGCGACCCGTCGCTCGATCCGGAAGTGATCGGCCTGCAGGCGGCGCAAGCCGATGC
>NZ_JACYMM010000003.1 GCF_020858115.1 Janthinobacterium sp. FW305-129 | reverse complement strand
CAGGACCGTGAAACAACTTTGCGCCGATGATAGTGCTGCAACCAGTGTGAAAGTAGGTTATCGTCAGGCTTGTTATTCGCAGTAGAGAAAAACCCGATCAGCAATGGTCGGGTTTTTTTTCGTCTGGCGGTTTGTGATGGTGACCCCAAACGAAGGCTGGGGTCAGACCCTCAACACCGCCAACGCCAAGGTCATCGCCAGCGTGCGAGGCGGGGGGATGCGCTCCAGTGGGGCACATCCCGATCACGAAGTGACTGACCCCGGCTGTCCATTCGTCGGCTGTGCATGCAACAGACGAAAAAAAGGCAGCGCTATGCGCTGCCTTTATCATTTATCAAACCCATTAAAAGTGATAAGCGACTTTGACGTTCATGTAATTGACGCCGCTATTTGGTTTCTTGTAGCCGCCATTCGAGAAATGCTGGATCTTCGCAGCAACTTCCCATTTGTTATTGAAGATATAGCCGACGCCGATATGGTCGCCGAACTGGAAGTGGGTCGACAGGCGGTTATCGTCGTTATCGTACAGCTTGGACAGCATGTGTACGCCAATGCCGCCTTCTGCATAGAAGCCCAGCTTGTTCGTGTTTTCAAAGCGGAAGACGGGAGTAAAGCCCAGGTCCCACAGTTTTTGATGCTGACCAGGGACATTGCGATAGCTCTTGCCATCCCAGCCGCCGATGCTGGCATCCCAGTAACCGCTCAGCTGCGTGCCATTCGATACAAACCAGGCCTTGTCCCAGTTCGAGGTGACGCCGGCGCGTACCATTTGTACCTTCACGCCCTTGGCATATTCGCCGTAGACGGAGTCGATCAGTTTGTCGTCGGCGGCAAAGCCGGCATTGGCTGCCATCAGCGCGGCAACGGCGGCGATGGATTTGAGGAGATTCTTCTTGAAGAACATAGAGGCTTTCATCGTAAAATTGGCCGATAGGCTATTGTCTTGTCTGCGCAGGCAGCTTTTTTGCATGCCGCTCTCGCCACTTGTTGATTTCAGGGGTTCAATTGACATTCTCTACAAAAATCGCATTTCTCGGTATCGGTCTGATGGGGGATCCGATGGTCCGCTGCCTGCTACGCGCTGGATATTCTGTCACAATTTGGAATCGCACGCACAGCAAGGCCGAAGTCCTGCGTGCGGCAGGGGCGCAGGCGGCCGTTTCCGTGGCTGAGGCGGTCAATGGCGCAGATGTGGTCATCTCGATGCTGGAAGCCGGCCCCGTCGTAGCAACGGTGCTGCAGGAAGCGTTGCCGGCCTTGCGCGCAGGAGCGTTGTGGGTCGATATGAGTTCCACCAAGCAATCGGAAGCCCGGCAATTTCATGCCACTTTGCACGCCGCCGGCCATGGCTTCATCGATGCGCCCGTGTCGGGTGGCGTCGGCGGGGCACAGGCGGGTACGCTGGCGATCATGGCTGGCGCCAGCGCCGGCGATTACGCGCGCGTGGAAACTATCCTGGCGGCCATGGGGCGACCGACCCTGGTGGGGCCACCCGGCAGTGGCCAGGTTGCCAAGCTGTGCAATCAGCTGATCGTCGGCGCGACCCTGAATATCGTGGCGGAAGCCCTGCTGTTGGCCCAGGCGGCCGGCGCCGATGCGGCTGCCGTGCGCACGGCTATCCGTGGCGGTTTTGCCGAGAGTAAGATTCTGGAGGTGCATGGCCAGCGCATGCTGGAACGTAACTTTATTGCCGGTGGACAGGTAAAAAGCCAGATCAAGGATATGCACAATATCCTCGCGGCGGCCGAGGCGGCCCACGTCACCTTGCCGGTGACGCAACTGGTGACGCAGCGCTATGAAACCCTGGCTACCACGCACCCGACGGCAGACCATGCGGCGGCCTTGCTGGCCCTGGAAGCGTTGAATCCGGGCCAGCGCCTGGGCACCGGTCCGGATAAGTTGAGCTGAATCAAGTGACGGGCAGGCTCGCTTCGGCCAGCTTGACCCAGAAACTGGCGCCGATGGGCAGCAGGTTGTCGTTGAAGTCGTAGCTGCCATTGTGCAAGACGCACGGCCCCAGGCCGTGGCCGCCGTCGCGGTGCTCGCCATCGCCATTGCCGATGAAGATGTAGCAGCCGGCTTTTTCCTGCAAGAAAAACGCGAAATCTTCCGCGCCCATGGTCGGCTCGACATTCGCGTTGACCTTGTCGGCCCCCACCACGCTTTTCATCACTTCGACGGCAAACGCCGTTTCCTTCGCATGGTTGACCAGCGGCGGATAGTTGCGCTTGAAGTGGAACTCGACTTCGGCGCCAAAGGCGGCGGCGGTGTGCACGGCGATGTCGCGCATGCGCTCTTCGATCAGGTCCAGCACGGGCGTGGTAAACGTGCGCACGGTGCCGACCAGGCTGGCGTCGTCGGGAATCACATTGGTGGCGCTGCCCGCGTGGATCTGCGTGATCGACAGCACGGCCGTGTCGAGCGGGCTCTTGTTGCGGGTGATGACGGTTTGCCAGCTTTGCGCGATCTGCACGGCCACCATCACGGGATCGATACCCTTGTGGGGCTGGGCCGCATGGGCACCCTTGCCCTTGACGGTGACGTGGAATTCATTGCTCGACGCCATCATCGGGCCTTCCACCACGCTCAGGGTGCCTGTTTCGGCGCCTGGCCAGTTGTGCATGCCGTAGATGGCGTCCATGGGAAACTTGCTAAACAAGCCGTCTGCTATCATTTCGCGCGCGCCGGCGCCGCCCTCTTCGGCCGGCTGGAAGACGAGGTAGACCGTGCCATCGAAGTTGCGATGTTGCGCCAGGTAATGGGCCGCGCCCAGCAGCATCGCCGTGTGGCCGTCGTGGCCGCAGGCGTGCATCTTGCCCGGGTGGCGCGAGGCATGCTCGAAAGTATTCATTTCCTGCATGGGCAAGGCATCCATGTCGGCGCGCAAGCCGATGGCGCGTGTCGAGCTGCCATGCTGGATGATGCCGACCACGCCAGTGCGGCCCAGTCCGCGTACCACGGGAATGCCCCACTCCGTCAGTTTGGCGGCGACCACGTCCGAGGTGCGCTGTTCTTCGTAGCACAGCTCGGGGTGCGCATGCAGGTCGCGGCGGATACCTTGCAGCTCGGATTGAAACGCCAAGATCGGATCAACTAGTTTCATGGGACTCTCCTGTGGATGCTGGCACGCGGCAATGTATGGCGCGCCGGACCGCGGCTGTTTGATCAAAAACAGGCGTGGCCAATAGTGCATTGTAGCCCTTGTTTGCCGGGTAAATCCAGCGCACGGACCAGCTTGCCATGGCGCCAACAGCAAGCGCGCGGAATGGTTTACAGTATCGCCTTCCCCCAACGTTTTTGGATTGCCCCATGACCACCACCCAAGTGCGCGCCGCCTGCCCGCTCGACTGTCCCGATACCTGCGCCCTCCTGGTCACGGTGACCGATGGCGTGGCCACCGCCGTCAAGGGTGATCCCGACCACCCGACCACGGCTGGCGTGCTGTGCACGAAGGTGTCGCGCTTCACGGAGCGCACCTACCATGCGGACCGCTTGCTGACGCCGCTGCGCCGCGTGGGCAAGAAGGGGGAAGGCAAGTTCGAGCCCATCAGCTGGGACGAAGCGCTGACGACCATCGCGGCGCGCTTGAAGCCGATCGCTGCGCGCGATCCGCAGGCGATCTTGCCGTACAGCTACTGTGGCACCATGGGCCTGGTGCAGGGCGAGTCGATGTCCTCGCGTTTCTTCAACCAGCTCGGCGCTTCCCTGCTGGACCGCACCATCTGCGCGTCAGCCGGCGCCACGGGCTACCGCTACACGGTGGGCGCCAGCATCGGCACGGACCTGGAGCAGTTCCAGAACGCGAAATTGATCATCATCTGGGGCGGCAACCCGATCGCCTCGAACCTGCACTTCTGGATGCGCGCGCAGGAAGCCAAGCGCCATGGCGCTACCCTGATCGCCATCGACCCCTATCGTTCGCTGACGGCCGAAAAATGCCACCAGCATATCGCCTTGCTGCCGGGCACCGACGCCGCCCTGGCGCTGGGCTTGATGCATGTCTTGATTGTGGAAGATTTGCTCGATCATGATTACATCGAGCGCTACACTATTGGTTACGAGGCCTTGAAACAGCGGGCCCTGGAATGGCCGCCCGAGCGGGTGGCCGAGGTGTGCGGCATCACGATCACGGAAGTGGTGGAACTGGCGCGCCTGTACGGCCAGGCCTGCCGCTCCGGCGAAGGCGCCGCCATCCGTACCAACTACGGCGTGCAGCGCGTGCATGGCGGCGGCATGGCCGTGCGCAACATCGCCTGCCTGCCGGCGCTGACGGGCGCCTGGCGCCATCCTGCCGGCGGCATGCAGCTGTCGAGCTCGGGTTCCTTCCCCGTCAACCGCAAGGCCCTGCAGCGTCCCGACTTATTGAAAGGCACGCCGCGCACCATCAACATGAGCACCATCGGCGACGACTTGCTGAAAACCAGCTCGCCCGAGTTCGGCCCGCAAGTGGAAGCCGTGATCGTCTACAACTCGAATCCGCTGGCGGTGGCACCCGATTCCGCGAAAGTGGCGCAGGGTTTCGCCCGCGAAGACCTGTTTACGGTCGTGCTCGAACATTTCCAGACCGATACCGTCGATTACGCCGACATCGTGTTGCCCGCCACCACGCAACTGGAACACGTCGATGCGCATTCCACCTACGGCCATCTGTACATGATGGCGAACAATGCGGCCGTGGCGCCGCTGGGCGAAGCGAAGGCGAATACGGAAATCTTCCGCCTGCTGGCCCGATACATGGGCTTTGATGATCCATGCTTCCAGGAAAGCGACGATGCGCTGGCGGCCAAGGCGTTCGACAACACGGATGCGCGCGCCGTGCATTTCGACTGGGAATCGCTGAAACGCACGGGCTGGCAAAAGCTGGCCATGCCCGAGGCGCCATTTGCCGCGGGCGGTTTCCCCACGCCATCGGGCAAATGCGAGTTGTATTCGGAAGCCATGGCGCAGGCGGGACTCGATCCCTTGCCGACCTACATTGCGCCGCACGAATCGCCAGCCAGCAATCCCGCACTGGCGGCGCGTTTCCCGCTGGCCATGATTTCGCCGCCGGCGCGCAACTTCCTCAATTCCACCTTTGTGAACGTGAAAAGCCTGCGCGCGGCCGAAGGCGAGCCGCACCTCGATATCCACCCGGATGACAGCGCCGCGCGCGGCATCGCGGCCGGCGACATGGTGCGCATCTTCAATGACCGCGGCAGTTTTGTGGCCAAGGCCAGGGTCACGGACAAGGCGAGACGGGGCCTGGTGGTGGGCCTGTCCGTGTGGTGGAAAAAGCTCGCCAGCGATGGCAAGAACGCCAATGAAGTGACCAGCCAGCGCCTGACGGACATGGGCCGCGCCCCAACCTTCTACGACACGCTGGTCGAAGTGGAAAAGGTGGCCTGACATGGCGCGCTGGCCGGCCCGGCTGCTTGTCGGCATGCTGTGCCTGCCGCTGGGCGGCTGCACGCAGCTGCGCTACTACACGCAGGCGGCGCAGGGGCAATATGCGCTGTGGTCCGGCGCGCGTCCCATCGGCGACTGGCTCGATGACCCGGCCACGGAGCCGCGCCTGAAAGTGCGCCTGGCCAAGGCGCAGCAAATCCGCCGCTTTGCCGTCAGCGAACTGGACTTGCCCGACAATGGCAGCTACAAGAACTATGCGTCCCTGCGGCGCCCGTTCGTGCTGTGGAACGTGGTGGCCACGCCGGAACTGTCGCTGCAGCCGCTGCAATGGTGTTTCCCCATCGCCGGCTGCGTCAGTTACCGCGGCTATTACAGCAAGGAAGAGGCGCTCGCGTATGCCGACGAGTTGCGCGCCCAGCATTACGACGTGCAGGTGGGCGGCGTGCCCGCGTATTCCACGCTGGGCTGGTTCGACGACCCGCTGCTGTCGACTTTTATCAATTACAACGATGCGGAACTGGCGCGCCTGATCTTCCATGAACTGGCGCACCAGGTGGTGTACGTGCCCGGCGATTCGGCCTTCAACGAATCGTTTGCCGGCGCCGTGGAAGAGGCGGGCGTGCAGCGCTGGCTGGCGCGCGAGGGCAATGACGCCATGCGCGCGTCGTACGCCCAGTATGCGGCGCGGCGCCAGGATTTCCTGGCCTTGCTGCTGACATATCGGGAGAAACTGGACGCCGTGTATGCAAGCGACGCCAGCGATGCGGACAAGCGCGCGCGCAAGGCGCAGGTGTTTGCGGCATTGCAAGAAGGGTATCAGGTGCTGAAGAAAAACTGGGGTGGTTTTGCCGGTTACGACCGCTGGTTCGAGCAGCCCTTGAGCAATGCGCACCTGGCTTCCGTGTCTACCTACAATGAATTTTTGCCTGCCTTCAAAAAATTGCTTGAAGAAAAAAAGAACTTTCGTGCTTTTTATGCTGCAGTGCACACAATGTCCCAGATCAAGAAGCCTGAGCGCAGGCAGGCGCTGGAACAATTGTCCAGCCCGTGACCCGTAAAGTTTGTCCCGCACGGCAGGGCAAGCGATCCTGCAACAGTGTATTTGTCATGCTGCATTGCAGCATAAAATACCCCTAGAGTTGCCGCTCGAATACTGTTGAAAGCGCTTGCATGGAAGCGCGGCGCCCGATAGCATCGCATTAGTAGCATAGAGCAATTGCTCGTCAGAATGCTCAAACCGACTGCCGGACGACAGAATCCGCAGCAATGATCCGCGCCGGCAAGGTGCGCCGGCTCCCCCACGATGATTCGAGACAAGAGGCACAGGATGGAAAAAATTTGGCTGAAGTCGTACCCTCCCGGCGTCCCCGCCGACATCGATCCTGATCAATATCGTTCGCTGGTGCATGTGCTGGAAGAGGCATTTCAAAAATATGCGGACCGCAAGGCCTATGTCTGCATGGACAAATTTCTCACCTACGCCGAACTCGATACCTATTCGCGCCAGTTGGGCGCCTGGCTGCAAAGCCGCGGCTTGAAGAAGGGGGCCAGAGTGGCCCTGATGATGCCGAACGTGCTGCAGTATCCGGTGGCCATTGCCGCCGTGCTGCGCGCCGGCTATACGGTGGTCAACGTCAATCCGCTGTACACGCCGCGCGAACTCGAGCATCAGCTCAACGATTCGGGCAGCGAAGCCATCATCGTGCTGGAAAACTTTGCCCATACGCTCGAGCAAGTGCTGAGCAGGACGGCCGTCAAGCACATCGTCGTCGCCAGCATGGGCGAGATGCTGGGCGGTTTGAAGGGCATGCTCGTCAATTTTGTCGTGCGTAACGTCAAGAAGATGGTGCCCGCGTATTCCCTGCCGAACGCCATGCGTTTCAAGCAGGCGCTGGCGCTGGGCAGCCGCATGAAACTCACGCCAGTCGAGCTGAGCATCAACGACCCCGCTTTCTTGCAATACACGGGCGGCACCACGGGCGTGTCGAAAGGCGCGACCTTGAGCCACCGCAATGTGATTGCCAATGTGCTGCAAAGCGAAGCGTGGTCGGGCGCGGCGCTCGACCAGAACAGCAAGGAACAGATGATCATCGTCTGCGCCTTGCCGCTGTACCATATCTTTGCCCTGACGGCGTGCGCCATGTGGGGCACGCGCGTGGGCGCCCTGAATATCCTGATCCCGAATCCGCGCGATATCCCGGGCCTGATCAAGGAACTGGGCAAATACAAGTTCAATTTGTTGCCGGCGGTCAATACGCTGTATAACGCGCTGGTCAATCATCCCGACTTCGCCAGGCTCGATTTCTCGGGCTTGAAGATCGCCAATGGCGGCGGCATGGCGGTGCAGCAAGCTGTCAACGACAAGTGGCTGCAGGTGACGGGTGTGTCCATCATCGAAGGTTATGGCTTGTCGGAAACGTCGCCCGTCGCCACCTGCAACCGCGCAGACAGCACGGCGTTCTCCGGCACCATCGGCTTGCCGATTCCGTCGACCGAGATCGCCATCCTCGACGATGACGGCAAGGAAGTAGCGCTGGGCCAGACGGGCGAGATCGCCATCCGTGGCCCGCAAGTGATGAGCGGCTACTGGAACCGTCCCGATGAAACGGCCAAGGTCATGACGCCGGACGGCTACTTCAAATCGGGCGACGTGGGCATCATGGACGAGCGCGGCTACGTGAAGATCGTGGACCGCAAGAAAGACATGATCCTCGTCTCCGGCTTCAATGTGTATCCGAACGAAGTCGAAGCCGTCATCGCGGCCCATCCGGGCGTGCTCGAGTGCGCCTGCGTGGGCGTGCCCGATGAACATTCGGGCGAGGCCGTGAAAGTGTTTGTCGTGCGCAAGGATCCGAACCTGACCCAGGAAGTGCTGGCCGCGTATTGCAAGGAGCAGTTCACGGGCTACAAGCGGCCGAAATACATCGAATTCCGCGATGAACTGCCGAAGACCAACGTCGGCAAGATTTTGCGTCGCGCCTTGCGCGACGAGAAAAAGATAGCAGCATAAACAATGTGGATGCGCCAGGGGGCGCATCCCTTTTACAGATAAAGATGAGGCGAGATGGACAAGATTTGGTTGAAGTCGTACCCGGACGGCGTTCCCGCAGAGATTGATTGCACGCAATACCGTTCCGTAACGCATTTGTTGGAAGAGTCGTTCCAGAATTATGCGGACCGCAATGCCTTCGTGTGCATGGATAAATTCCTCACCTACCGCGAACTGGACAAGTTGTCGCAGCAGATGGGCGCCTGGCTGCAAAGCAAGGGCCTGCAACGGGGCGCGCGCGTGGCGATCATGCTGCCCAACGTGCTGCAATATCCGGTGGCCATGGCGGCGATCCTGCGCGCCGGCTACACGGTGGTCAACGTCAATCCCCTGTACACGCCGCGCGAATTGCAGCACCAGCTGATCGATTCGGGCAGCGAAGCCATCATCGTGCTGGAAAACTTTGCCACCACGGTCGAACAGGTGCTGCCGCATACCCAGGTCAAGCACGTGATCGTGGCCACCATGGGCGACTTGCTGGGCGGCTTGAAGGGCACGATCGTCAACTTCGTCGTGCGCAAGATCAAGAAAATGGTGCCGGCGTTTTCCTTGCCGAACGCCATCAGCTTCAACAAGATGCTGGCCGAAGGCGCGCGCCTGACCTTGACGCCGGTAGAGCAGGGCCATGACGATATCGTCTTCCTGCAATACACGGGCGGCACGACGGGCGTATCGAAAGGCGCCATGTTGTTGCACCGCAATGTGATCGCCAACGTGCTGCAGAACGAGGCGTGGATGGCGCCCGTGATGACCAAGGAAATGCGCGCCACGTCGATGGGCTTCATGTGCGCCTTGCCCCTGTATCACATCTATTCGCTGACGGTCAGCGCCCTGATGGGTATGCGTCTGGGCGGCATGTGCGTGCTGATTCCGAATCCGCGCGACATCCCCGGCTTCGTCAAGGAATTGAGCAAGCACAAGATCGTTGTCTTCCCTGCCGTCAATACCTTGTACAACGCGCTGCTGAATAATGCCGATTTCGCCAAGCTCGATTTTTCCAGCTACAAAGTGTGCAATGGCGGCGGCATGGCCCTGCAGCGCAACGTGGCCGAACGCTGGCTGAAACTGACGGGCTGCCCGCTGATCGAAGGTTATGGCATGTCGGAAACATCACCCGTGGTGACGGGCAACCGCGTCGATATCACGGAATTCACGGGCACCATCGGCTTGCCTTTCCCGTCGACGGAAGTGGCTATTTTGAATGATGATGGCGTGGAAGTGGCGCTGGGCGAGCCGGGTGAAATCGCCGTGCGCGGCCCGCAAGTGATGGCGGGATATTGGCAGCGTCCGGACGAGACGGCCAAGTCGATGACGGCCGACGGCTACTTCAAGACGGGCGACGTGGGTGTCATGGACGAGCGCGGCTATGTGAAGATTGTCGACCGCAAGAAAGATATGATCATCGTCTCCGGCTTCAATGTGTATCCGAACGAGGTGGAAGACGTGGTCGCTTCCTGCCCGGGCGTGCTCGAATGTGCCTGCATCGGCGTGCCGGATGCCAATTCGGGCGAAGCCGTGAAAGTGTTTGTCGTGCGCAAGGACCCGAACCTGACGGTGGAACAGATCCGCGAGCATTGCAAGCATGAATTGACGGCGTACAAGAAGCCGAAATACATCGAGTTCCGCGATGAATTGCCAAAAACCAACGTCGGCAAGATCTTGCGCCGTCAATTGCGCGACGAAAAGAAAGCAGCTTAATGCGCCGATAAGGCTGTGTCTGCCGCCACGGCTTGCCGTGGTTGGGCGGGCAAGCCGAAGCAGGGGCGCAGCCAGTTCACTTTGCTGATCAGCAGCGACGTTCCCAGCCAGCAAGTCGCCACCGTGCCTGCCAGTATCAGCAGTGGTTCCAGCACGGGGCCCAGCTTTAACGGCACCAGCCAGTAGGCCAGCAGCACGATGGCGCTCTGGTGCAGTATGTACCAGGGAAAGACGGCCTGGCGCGCCCATGGCAGCCAGGCAAACGGTTTATTCAGCAAGGTGTGCGACCAGCCCAGGATGGCGCAGATGGCCAGCCACATGTACAGGTTGCGCATGGGCCAGGAGCCGGCTGAGGCCCAGGTCAGCAGGTTTTCCGAATACACGAGATCAAAGCCCAGATACACGGCAAACGCGCAGGGCGCCAGCAGCAGCGCATGCCAGCGCAAGCGCGCCAGTTCCTGCCACACTCCCTTGTCATTGCCCAGCCACCAGCCATACAGATACATGGTGAAATAGATGGCGTGCGCGTACCAGTCTTTCACCAGCGCATGGGTTTCCGGATAGCGCAGTTTCAGGAAAGCCGTTGCCGCCAGCGCGGGCAGGGCGGGCAGGATCAACAGGCGCCAGCCGCGCAGCCCCGTCAACAGCGGCCTGGCCTTGGCCAGCAGCGGCTGCAGCGCCACCAGCACGATGGTGTACAGCAGCAGATACACCAGATACCACAGATGGTTCCAGGTAAAACTGGTTTTCCAGCCCGTAAATGCGCCGGCCGGCCAGGCGTAGCCGCCAAAGTAGTGCAGCAGAAATGCTCCATAGCCAGGCTCGACCAGGCCGTTGCTGACGCCCTCGCAATACGGCTGCACGGGAATCACCACCAGCACGCCAAACAGCAGGGGCAGCAACAGGCGCTTGATCCGGCGCCACAGGAAGGCGCCGCGCGAGGCGTGCGCCATCATGGCGCACGACACGCCGGAAATGAGGAACACGATTTCCATGCGCCACCGGTTGATAAAGACCATGGGAAAGTTCAATGTTTCCGTCAAGTAGCTGCTCTTCATGTGGAAGGCGGCACCGTCCAGGTACAGCATGGCCGTGTGGTAGACGATCAGCAGGCTGAAGACAAGAAAGCGCAAGGCATCGATATCGTAACGGCGAGAATCAGTGGTCATGGTCGCGGGTCCGCTGGTGAAGGAAGAGCCCAGCATAGGCAGGCCACACGGGGCGATCCAGCGAAAAGTGATCAATTGCGGGCTGTTTGTGACGAGCGGTGACACTGGGACGGCTTTGGGACCTTACAATCATGCAACTAATTTGCCATCCGACACCATGCGCCTGTCTTCCACCGATTTGTTGCAACGATATCAACGCTGGCGCCAGTTCGCCGAGCCAGCTTTCTGGATCGTCCTGTATCTGCTGCAAACGTCGCTCAACTGCTGGATCAGCTGGACGGATCGCCAACGCGCCGGGCTCGCTACACCGTTCTGGGAAGTGGCCGTGTGGGAGTGGAGCAGCAACCTGGTGTTGCTGGCGCTGGTGCCGGTGGTGATCCTGGCTAACCAGCTTCGGCCCTTGCACCTGATTTTCCAGCGCCAAAACCTGCGCTGGCACCTGATCGCGTCGCTGGTCTACAGCCTCGTGCATGTGCTGGCCATGGTGGCCTTGCGCAAACTGGCGTACTGGAGCGCCGGCAGCGATTACGATTTCGGTAACTGGTGGCGCGAATTGCCTTATGAATATGTTAAGGATGTGCGCACTTACTTCTCCATTTTATTGTTCACGGGCTTTTACCAGTTGCTGCTGATGCGCTGGCAAGGCGAGGCGACCCTGCTGGGCGAACCCGACGAGGGACTGGCCGTGGAGCCGGTGCAGCAGCCGGAACGCTTCCTGGTGCGCAAGCTGGGCAAGGATTTTCTGTTGCCCGCCGCCGATATCGAGTGGATACAGGCCTGGGGCAATTATGTGAATTTGCACGTGCGCGGCCATGATTATCCGTTGCGCTCGACCATGGCGGCCATCGAGCGCCGCCTGGATAGCAAGCGCTTCCTGCGTGTGCACCGCAGCTATATCGTCAATCTTGATTTCGTACAAGCCATCGTGCCGCTGGAATCGGGCGATGCCCGCGCGGTACTTTCCACTGGGGGCGAAGTGCCCGTCAGCCGGCGCTACCGCGAGGCCTTGAAAAGCATAGGCTAGACGCGCTGCACGCCAGCCTTGCCATCCTGGACGGTGAAACTGGCCAGTGTCGCGATGGTCGACGCGCTGTCGCGCACATTTTCCAGACCCTGGAACAGGGTCGTCGTTTTCTCCGGCGTGATTTCCATCAACATATAGCCGCGCTTGTCGCTGCGCCCGTAGCGGATGTGCGGATTCATCGCCACGTACTGCTCCGTGCGCGCCTGCGGGCGGGAACTCGAGGTGATTGAGGTGCCGCAAAACTCCGTGGCCAGCACGGGATTATCCTTGCCGGTGGGGCGCATGGCGTTGCGGCTCAGTTCCGTGGCATAAAAGGTGTGCACGTCGCCCGACAGCACCAGCGGGTTGCTGGCCTTGCTGCTGCGCAAGGCGTCAAGCAGGTGCTGGCGCGCCATCGGGTAACCGTCCCAGCCATCGGTCCAGACGCGCTCGTCGCCGGGGCGCAGGATGGGCACCTGGCTCGATTGCGCCATCAGGGTTTGCTGGGCCAGGATATTCCAGCGCGCGGGAGAATCATCGAGACCGGTTTGCAGCCAGCGCTGCTGTTCCTCGCCCAGCATGGTGCGGCCGGGCTTGAGCAAGTCGGGGCAGCTGCGCGTGGTGACGGAATTCGAGCCGCCGCGGCCGGGCCTGGCGCAGGCGTGGTAGGCGCGGTATTGCCGGTCGTCCAGCACGTGGAAGCGCGCCAGGCGGCCCCAGTCGTAGCGCTGGTAGATGCGCATGTCGACAAAGCCCCGCCGTCCCAAGGGCAGCAGCCGTAGCGGCATGTGCTCATAAAACGCCTGGTAGGCGGCCGCGCGGCGCTGCAAGAAGGTGGGCGTGAGCAACTCGTCGCGGTCGTTGCCGTAATCGTTGGCCACTTCATGGTCATCCCAGGTGACGATCCACGGCGCGGCCAGGTGCGCGCCCTGCAAGTCGCGGTCGCTCTTGTACTGCGCATAGCGGGCGCGGTACTCGTCCAGGGTAAAGCTTTCATGCGTGCGCATGGCCCGGTTCGGGTGCTGCAGCTGGTACGGCCCCCACTCATAGATGTAGTCGCCGAGAAAGGCTACCAGGTCGGGCGCGGCCGCGGCGATGTGCCGGTGCGCCGCATACGCGCCGAATTCCCAGTGCTGGCATGAGGCGACAGCCAGTTTCAGCGAAGAAGGCATGGAGCCGGGCTCGGGCGCCGTGCGCGTACGGCCCACGGGGCTGACGGCGTCGCCCAGCATGAAGCGGTACCAGTACCAGCGTCCGGGCGCCAGGCCGCCCGCGTCGACATGCACGCTGTGCGCGAGGGCGGGCGTGGCCGTCGCTTGCCCTTTGGCGGCGATGCGCCGGAAAGCTTCGTCTTCGGCCACTTCCCAGCGCACGTTCAGGGCGATGGCGGGCGTGGCGGCAGCCTGCAGCGGGTCGTAGCAGATGCGCGTCCACAGCACGACGGCGTCGGGCAGGGGCGAGCCGGAAGCGACGCCGAGCGCAAACGGGTAGCCCGCGCCGTTCAGGCGCGTGGCGGCGCTGGCGCTGGAACCGGACAGCACGCTGCCGGCGGCGGCCAGCGCACCGATGCGGGCGGCGCTGTGCAGGAAGATGCGGCGCTGGCTATCCATGCCGTCTGAAACGTGGGATTAATACGACAATCAGGACGCCAATAAGGTCTCGATCGGCGGCACCTTGCGCGGCTTGCGGTCAGAGTCCGTCGCCACATAGATCAGGGTTGCTTCCGTGACTTTCACGATGCACGCCTGCAGGCGGTTGCGCTCGGCATACACTTCCACGTTGACGGTGATCGAGGTATTGCCCACCTTGACGATGTCGGCGTAGAACGAGAGCAGATCGCCGACGAAGACGGGGTTTTTGAAGACGAAGGAGTTGACGGCGATGGTGGCGACACGGCCGTTGGCGCGCCGCGTGGCCGGCAGGGAACCGGCGATATCGACTTGCGCCATGATCCAGCCGCCGAAGACGTCGCCGTACACATTGGCGTCGGACGGCGCGGGCATCATGCGCAATTCCGGCATTTTTCCGGCGGGCAGGCCGGAGGCGAGGCAGTTGTCGGGGCGGGCGGGGGAGGTGCTCATCTTTTATTCTCATGAAAGGCTACAATTGCTGCGATTGAACCATAAAAAGCCGACCTTCGCCATGCGCCGTTCCCAGACTCCCCCTCCGCCCCGCTCGCCAGCTTCCGCCAGCCACAGCGATTTCGCCACCATCAAGACCTTGCTGCCATACCTGTGGGTCTACAAATGGCGAGTGCTGCTGGCGCTGCTTTGCCTGGTGGGCGCCAAGCTGGCCAACGTGGGCGTGCCGCTGATCCTGAAAAAACTCGTCGACGCCATGACGATCACGGCGGCGCATCCGCAGGCGCTGCTGGTGCTGCCCGTCGGCTTGCTCGTGGCTTACGGCTTGCTGCGCCTGTCGACCACCTTGTTTACGGAATTGCGCGAATTTCTGTTCGCCCGGGTCACGCAGCGCGCCGTGCGCACCATCGCCCTGCAAGTGTTCCGCCACCTGCATGCCTTGTCCCTGCGTTTTCATTTGAACCGCCAGACGGGCGGCATGACGCGCGATATCGAACGGGGCACGCGCAGTGTCGGTTCGCTCATTTCCTACACCCTGTTCAACATCTTGCCGACCCTGGTGGAAATCACCCTCGTGCTCGGCTATCTGGTCTTGCATTACGACATCTGGTTCACCGTGATCACGGCGGTGGCGCTGGTGTCGTACATCGCGTTCACCGTGCTGGTGACGAACTGGCGCACGCATTTCCGCCGCACCATGAACGACCTCGATTCGAAGGCAAATACCAAGGCCATCGATTCGCTGATTAACTATGAAACCGTGAAATATTTCGGCAACGAGGATTACGAGGCGAAGCGCTACGACGAGGGCTTGCAGCGCTACGAATCGGCGGCCGTGAAATCGCAAACTTCCTTGTCCTTGCTCAATACGGGCCAGTCGCTGATCATCGCCACGGCCGTGACATTAATTCTCTGGCGCGCCACCGTGGGCGTGATCGCCGGCACGATGACTCTGGGCGACCTGGTGCTGGTGAACGCCTTCATGATCCAGCTGTATATTCCCCTCAATTTCCTGGGCGTTATTTATCGCGAAATCAAGCAAAGCCTGGCCGACATGGAACGCCTGTTTTCCTTGCTGAACGAAAACCGCGAAATCGCCGATACGCCGGACGCCAAACCGCTCGTCACGCGCGGCGCGGCCGTGCGTTTCGCGCATGTGGATTTCAGCTATGAAGCGAAGCGGCAAATCCTGTTTGACGTGGATTTCCAGATACCGGCCGGCACCACGACGGCCGTGGTGGGCCACAGCGGCTCGGGCAAGTCGACCTTGTCGCGTTTACTGTTCCGCTTCTATGAAGTCGATGGCGGCGGCATCACCATCGATGGCCAGGACTTGCGCGCCGTAACGCAGGATTCGTTGCGCGCGGCCATCGGCATCGTGCCGCAGGATACGGTGCTGTTCAACGACGCCATCGAATACAACATCGCCTATGGCAAGCCAGGCGCCAGCAAGGACGCCATCGTGGCGGCGGCGAAAGCGGCATCGATCCATGATTTTATTGAAAGCTTGCCAGATGGCTACAACTCCATGGTGGGCGAGCGGGGTTTAAAACTGTCGGGCGGCGAAAAGCAGCGCGTGGCCATCGCCCGCACCTTGCTGAAAGACCCGGCCATCCTGATCTTCGATGAAGCCACTTCGGCGCTCGACTCCAAGGCCGAACAGGCGATCCAGGCGCAGCTGAAGGACATCGCCAAAAACCGCACCACCCTGGTGATCGCGCACCGTCTGTCGACGGTGGCCGACGCCCAGCAAATCCTCGTGCTCGACCATGGCCGCATCGTCGAACGGGGCACGCATCCGCAATTGCTGGCGGCGGATGGCCTGTACGCGCAGATGTGGCAACGCCAGCAGGCGAACCAGGATGAAGAGCGCGGCGAACAGGACGAGTTGGCGGGGCTGGCGCCGGCAAAATAAATCGGGAATGGGAAATCAGTAGGAAAAATGCTACAGCCGCGCCCCTTCAGGCGCGCGTATAGCGCCTATTTGACGGCAATCGCAGAAAACGGCTGGTCCGGCGCTGAAAATGAAATAAAATTAATTCCATTGGTGGCGTCTGCACCACAGTTGTTTCGTTCGGAGTCCATCCGGTTTGTCCGCCCAGGAGAATTTATGAAATTGACCAAAATCATCGCCACGCTGCTCAGCGTCGGTGTCATCAGCAGCATGTCGCCAGTCCAGGCCCAGGAATTGACCGGCACCTTGGCCAAGATCAAGAAAGCCGGTTCCGTCACCCTCGGCGTGCGCGACGGCTCCGTGCCCTTCTCCTATCTCGATGACAAGCAGCAATACCAGGGTTATTCGATCGACCTGTGCATGAAAGTCGTCACGGCCCTGCAAAAGCACCTGGGCCTGAGCGAACTGAAAGTGGTGATGAGCCCCGTCACGTCGGCCAACCGCATTCCGCTAATGGCCAACGGCACTATCGACCTCGAATGCGGCTCGACGACGAACAACCTGGAGCGCCAGCAGCAGGTGGCATTCGCCCCGACCATGTTCGTCATCGGCAATCGCATCCTGGCGAAAAAATCCTCGAACATCAAGACCCTGGAAGACTTGCGCGGCAAGACCCTGGTCGCCACGGCGGGCACGTCGACCATCAAGCAGATGACGATTTTGAACAAGGAAAAGAACCTGGGCATGAACATTGCCGTCGGCAAGGATCATCCCGAGTCGTTCCTGATGCTGGAAACGGGCCGCGCGGTGGCCGAAGCCAACGACGACATTTTGCTGGCCTCGCAAGTGGCCAACTCGAAGAACCCGAACGACTACGAAATCACCAAGGAAGCGCTGTCGGTCGAGCCGTACGGCATCATGCTGCGCAAGGGCGACCCGGCCTTCAAGAAAGTGGTCGACGACGCGCTGATCCGCCTGTACAAGAGCGACGACATCAACCGCATTTATGCGAAATGGTTTACCTCGCCGATTCCACCGAAAAACATCAACCTGAAATTCCCCATGCCGCCGCAACTGAAGGCCGTGTTCATGAATCCGACCGACTCGGGCGACCCGGCAGCATATGCGGCCGTGCCCGAAGCGCAGAAGACTTCGGACAAACGGAAAAAGTAAAGATTGCGTAACAAACCGGGAGGCGCAAGCCTCCCGATTTATTTGCGGGATGGTCGGCCGGCTGGCCGCCGTCCTTGGGCTGCACGGGAAGGATGATCATGAATTACAACTGGAATTGGCGCATTTTCTGGGAGATTTCTCCCGATGGCGTGGGCACGTATATGGACACGCTGTGGTCCGGCTTGATCTGGACCCTGGCCACGGCCGGTACGGCCTGGATCATGGCGCTGATATTGGGTCTGGTGATCGGCACCGTGCGCACCTTGCCGAACAAATGGCTGGTGGGCGTGGCCAATGCGTATGTGGAATTGTTTCGCAATGTGCCGCTGCTGGTGCAGATGTTCCTCTGGTATTTCGTCATGCCGGAACTGCTGCCGCCTGATCTGGGCGCCTGGGTCAAGTCGCTGCCGAATGCGCCGTTCGTCACGGCCGTGCTGTGCCTGGGATTCTTTACCTCCTCGCGCGTGGCCGTGCAGGTGACGACGGGCATCGAGGCGCTGCCGCGCGGGCAGAAACTGGCCGGCACGGCGCTGGGCCTGACCCTGCCGCAAACCTACCGCTTCATTCTGCTGCCGATGGCCGCGCGCGTCATCATGCCGCCGCTGACCAGCGAGTTTTTAAACATCATCAAGAACAGTTCCGTGGCGTTGACCATTGGCCTGATCGAACTGACGGCCAGCGCGCGCGCCATCCAGGAGTTTTCCTTCCAGGTGTTCGAGGCGTTTTCGGCCGCCACCATCATCTACGTCGTCGTCAACCTGCTGGTGGTGGTGCTGATGCACCTGATCGAAAAAAAGGTCGCCATCCCGGGCTTCATCGTGGCCGGCGCCAAGACGGGAGGACACTGATATGTTCGGCAATTTCGACTTCGACGTCATCTCCCGCTCGTGGGTCTACCTGTTCCAGACCGGCATGGTGTTTACCCTGAAACTGACGGCGCTGGCCATGGTCGGCGGCATCGTGCTGGGCACCGTGCTGGCGCTGATGCGTTTGTCCGGCAGCCGCCTCATCTCGGGCGTGGCGTCGAGCTACGTCAACCTGATACGCTCGATCCCGCTGGTGCTGGTGATCTTCTGGTTCTACTTCCTGGTGCCGTATATCGCCGCCTGGGTCATCGGCGCGAACGAACCCGTGAAAGTGGGTGCGTTTTCTTCCGCGCTGATCACCTTCATCATGTTCGAGGCGGCCTACTATTGCGAGATCATGCGCAGCGGCATACAGTCGATTCCCCGCGGCCAGGTGTGGGCGGGCCAGGCGCTGGGCATGAATTACTCGCAGACCATGGCCTTCATCGTGCTGCCGCAAGCCTTCCGCAACATGATTCCCGTGCTGCTGACGCAAACCATCGTGCTGTTCCAGGACGTGTCGCTCGTGTACGTGCTGTCGATCCCCGATTTCGTTGGCGCCGCCTCGAAAATCGCCCAGCGCGACGGCCGCCTGGTGGAGATGTACGTGTTTGTCGCCGTCGTGTATTTCGTGCTGTGCTATGCCTTGTCATTCCTGGTAAAACGCCTGCAGAAACGCGTCGCCATCATTCGCTAACCGTAAAAGAAAGAACAAGATGATTGAACTCAATAACGTCAGCAAATGGTATGGCCAGTTCCAGGTACTGACCGACTGCAGCACCAATGTCGACAAGGGCGACGTGATGGTCATTTGCGGCCCGTCCGGCTCCGGCAAGTCGACCTTGATCAAGACCGTCAACGGCCTCGAGCCGATCCAGCAGGGACAGATTTTCGTCGACGGCATCGCCGTCAACCACCCGAAGACGAACCTGTCCAAATTGCGCGCGCGCATCGGCATGGTGTTCCAGAATTTCGAGCTGTTCCCGCATTTGTCCATCCGCGAAAACCTGACCATCGGCCAGGTCAAGGTGCTGGGGCGCAGCGCCGACGAAGCCAATGCCAAGGGCTTGAAATACCTGGACCGCGTGGGCCTGCTGTCGCAGCAGGATAAATTCCCGGGCCAGTTGTCGGGCGGCCAGCAGCAGCGCGTGGCGATTGCCCGCGCGCTGTCGATGGACCCGATCGCCATGCTGTTCGACGAGCCGACGTCGGCGCTCGACCCGGAAATGATCAACGAAGTGCTCGACGTGATGGTGGGCCTGGCGCAGGAAGGCATGACGATGATGGTCGTCACGCACGAAATGGGTTTTGCCCGGCGCGTGGCCAACCGCATCGTTTTCATGGACCAGGGCAAAATCATCGAGGATTGCAGCAAGGATGATTTCTTCAACACGACGCGCTCGGATCGCGCGCGTGATTTCTTGGCGAAAATCATTCACTGATCCCAGGTTTTCTTGATAAAAACGGCCGGTTTCCACCGGCCGTTTTTGCGTTGACAGCACGCTTGCGTCCGGTTTGCGTCCGGTTTGCCTCCGGCAGTCTGGCCGCAAAGGCAGCCCCGCGGCTGGTAAAATGGCGCTATCCGCAATGACCGCCTGAGAGCAGCCGCCATGTCCACACCCGATCACACCCCAGATTCCATCACCATCACCCGTCCAGACGACTGGCATTTGCACCTGCGCGATGGCGCCGTCATGGCCAGCGTGCTGCCGCACAGCGCGCGCCAGTTCGGTCGCGCCATCGTCATGCCGAACCTGAAGCCGCCCGTTACCACCACGGCCGATGCCAGCGCCTACCGCGAGCGCATCCTGGCCGCCGTGCCGGAGGGCGTGAACTTCGATCCGCTGATGGTGCTGTACCTGACGAACAACACCTCGCCCGAGGAAATCCGCCGCGCGCAGGACAGCGGCATCGTGCAGGCCGTCAAATTGTATCCGGCGGGCGCGACGACGAATTCCGACCTGGGCGTGACGGATTTGAAGAATTGCTACAAGGTGCTCGAAGTGATGCAGGAAGTGGGCATGCCCTTCCTCGTGCACGGCGAAGTGACGGATCCGGAAATCGACATTTTCGACCGCGAAGCCGTCTTCATCGAACGCGTGATGCGTCCGCTGCGCAGCGCCTTCCCGGCCCTGTCCGTCGTGTTCGAGCATATCACCACCAAGGATGCGGCGCAGTACGTGGCTGAAGCGGAAGGCCCGATCGCCGCCACCATCACGGCGCACCATCTGCTGTACAACCGCAACGAGATTTTCAAGGGCGGCATCCGCCCCCATTACTACTGCCTGCCCATCCTCAAGCGCGAAGAGCACCGCCTGGCGCTGATGACGGCAGCCGCCAGCGGCGACGAGCGCTTCTTCCTCGGCACCGATTCGGCGCCGCACGCGCAAGGCGCCAAGGAAATGGCCTGCGGTTGCGCCGGCTGCTATACGGCCCTGCACGCGATGGAAATGTATGCCGAAGCGTTCGAACGGGCCGGCGCGCTCGATAAACTGGAGGCGTTCGCCAGCTTCCACGGCCCGGCCTTCTACGGCGTGCCGCGCAACACGGATACCATCACCTTGCGTCGCGAAAGCTGGACCTTGCCGGCTTCGCTGCCGCTGGGCGACAGCCACGTGATTCCGCTCAACGCGGGCGAACAGATCAACTGGAAAATGGTCTAAGCGTTCATGCTGCCATCGATAGACTGGACCCGCCCCTGGTTTGCCACGGTGCTGCCGGCGCGACGGCAGCTGGACCTGCAGCGCGACACGGTGATCGCGGCGCTGAACGGACGTGCGCGGGCGCTGGACTTGCGCAATCCGTCCGGCTTGCCGCTGGCCTTCGTGCCGCAAGCGGACCTGCCCGAAGGCATGGCCTACGAAGAGTTCATCGGCGCCACGGGCGGCGTGCCCACGCGCGACAATCTGCACGATTTTTTCAACGCACTCGTGTGGCTCACTTTCCCGCGCATCAAGCGGCAGTTGAATGCGCTGCAGGCCGCGCAGATCGCCCTGTCCGGCGTCGGTAAATCGCGTGGTCCCGCGCGCGACGGCGCGACCATTTTCGATGAAAACTCCGCCTTGCTGGTGCTGCGCGACAGCGATGCGGGGCGCGCGCTGGAAGCGGCCTTGCGCGGGCACGACTGGCGCAGCGCGTTCATCGCGCAGCGTGATAAATTTGGCGCAGGCGGCGACGCCGAAGTCTGGCTGTTCGGCCACGCACTGATGGAAAAACTGGTAGCGCCGCGCAAGGCCATCACGGCGCATACGCGCGTGATCCTTGCCGGCGACGCTTACTTTGCGCTCGACGACGCGGCACGGCGCGCCTGGCTCGACGAGCGGGTGGCGCAGGATCTGGCGCAGCAAGGCCTCACCACGGCGGACTTCACGCCGTTGCCGGTGCTCGGTTTGCCCGGCTGGTGCGAAGGCCAGGACGACGATTTTTACAATGACGCGGCGGTGTTCCGCCCGAAGCGCAAGGCAGCAGGCACAGAAAGAGAGTAGAGCATGGAGCATACCGTCCGCTGGGGCATCCTCGGCACCGGCAAGATCGCCCGCGCGATGGCCAATGGCTTGCGCGACGCGCCTGGAGCGCAGCTGGCGGCCGTCACCTCGCGCAGCGCCGCCGGCGCGCAAGCGTTCGGCGCCGAATTCGGCATCGAGCGTTGTCACGGCTCCTACCAGGCGCTGGCTGACGATCCTGGCGTGGACGTGATCTACATCGCCACGCCGCACACCCTGCATGCGGAAAATGCCCTGATGTGCCTGGCCGCCGGCAAGCACGTCGTGTGCGAAAAGCCGTTCACCATGAACGCGCGCGAGGCGCTGGCCGTGGTTGACCTGGCGCGCGAGAAAAAGCTGTTTTTGATGGAAGCGATGTGGAGCCGTTTCCTGCCCGCCGTGCAGGAAGCCAAACGCATCATCGCCAGCGGCGAAATCGGCGTGCTGCGGCAAGTGCAGGCCGATATCGGCTTTGTCGCCAATTTCCCGCCCGAGCACCGCATGTTCAATCCGGAACTCGGCGGCGGCGCGCTGCTCGACGTGGGTATCTATCCGCTGTCGATGGCGGCCTTCTTCCTCGGCCCGGTATCGCAGGTGCAGGCGCTTGCCGAGATGGGCGCCACCGGCGTCGATGAACAGGTGGTGTTCTCGCTGCTGCACGCGGGTGGCGGCACCTCGTCCTGCGCCTGCAGTCTGCGCGCGCAGACGCCGACGGAAATGACCATTTCCGGCAGCCTGGGGCGCATCCGCCTGCCCAACCGTTTTTACAAGCCCGACCAGCTGATCGTCGAAACGATGGATGGCGAACGCCGCGTCGTCGCCGCGCCGCACCTGGGCAATGGCTATGCGCACGAGGCCATCGAAGCGATGCGCTGCATCCGCGCCGGCCTGCTGGAAAGCCCCGTCATGCCACACGCCGACAGCGTGGCGCTGATGCGCAACCTCGATACCATGCGCGGCCAGATCGGCCTCGTTTACCAAGCCGACCAGGCGTGAACAGGAATCCCATGACATTGCACGCATCGCGTCCCAGCCTGAAGACTGTCCTCATCGCCAGCGGCGTCGTCCTGACCCTGGCGATGGGCGTGCGCCACGGCCTGGGCTTCTGGATGCAGCCGATCTCGCAAGCGAACGGCTGGACGCGCGAAACGTATTCGCTGGCGCTGGCCATGCAAAACCTGATGTGGGGCGTCTTCGGCCCGTTCGCCGGCATGGCGGCCGACCGTTTCGGCACCATGCGCGTCGTCATCGTCGGCGCCATCAGCTACATGGCGGGCCTCGTGTGGATGGCGCTGATGACGCAGCCCACCCTGTTCATCGTCGGTTCCGGCATCTTCATCGGCCTGGCGCTGGCCTGCACGGCCTTTGGCGCCATCAGCGGCATCATCGGCCGCAGCGCGCCGCCCGAGCAGCGCTCGTGGGCCTTCGGCATCTCGTCTGCGGCGGGCTCGTTCGGCCAGTTTCTGATGATGCCGGTGGAGCAGCAGCTGATTTCCGCCGTGGGCTGGCAAAACGCCTTTTATGTGCTGGCCGCGCTGGTGCTGCTGGCGATGATCCCGATGGCCTTTTATTTGCGCGAGCCACCCGTCTCGCACGCCAGCGGCCCGCAGCAAAGCGTTGGCGCGGCCTTCAGTGAAGCCATCGCCAGCCGCTCGTTCTGGCTGCTGCTGGCAGGGTATTTTGTCTGCGGTTTCCAGCTGGTGTTCATCGGCGTGCACTTGCCCGCCTACCTGAAGGATCAGGGCCTGATGAATCCGAACATCGCCGTCACGGCGCTGGCCCTGATCGGCCTGTTCAACATCGTCGGCTCCTACTATGCGGGTAAACTCGGTGGCAAGATAGCCAAGCGCTACCTGCTGTCGGCCATCTACGTGACGCGCGCCGTGGTCATCACCGTGTTCCTGCTGGCGCCATTGTCGGCGTGGTCGGTGTACCTGTTCGCCGCCGGCATGGGCGTGCTGTGGCTGTCGACCGTGCCGCTGACGAACGGCATCATCGCTGGCATCTTTGGCGTCAAGCATTTGTCGATGCTGGCCGGGATGGTGTTCTTCTCGCACCAGGTGGGCAGTTTCCTTGGCGCGTGGCTGGGCGGCTATCTGTACGAACACCAGGGCAGTTATCACATCGTGTGGATGATCACCATCGGGCTGGGGCTGCTGGCCGCGCTGATCAACCTGCCCATCGACGAGCGCGCCGTCAAGCGCGTGGCGGTAGCCGCGTAATGGCCAGCTGGCGCACATGGTTATGGCGCCTGGCTGGCGCCGCGCTGCTGGCCATCGTCTACCTGGCCTATCTGCGTCCCGACTTCATGCTGGACCTGGCGAACCGCTTCTGGATGTGCATGTAGGGCGCTCCTAGACTTTCAGGAATTCCTCTTTCCCGCCCAGCCAGCGCGCCAGGTGCGCTTCCACGGTGGCTGCGGCAGCCGCCGTGGTGGCGTGCAGTAAATCGTGCGCCACGTCGCGCGCCTGGTCTACCAGCCATTGATCCGTTTCCAGGTCGGCGAAACGCAGCATGGCCTGGCCGGACTGGCGCGCGCCGAGAAATTCGCCGGGGCCGCGGATTTCCAGGTCGCGGCGGGCAATTTCAAAACCGTCCGTCGTCTCGCGCATGGTCATCAAACGCTGGCGCGCCACGCCGCCCAGCGGGCCCTGGTACAGCAGCAGGCAGACGCTGGCCGCCGATCCCCGTCCCACGCGGCCGCGCAACTGGTGCAGTTGCGACAAGCCGAAGCGCTCGGCATGCTCGATCACCATCAGCGAGGCGTTCGGCACGTCGACGCCCACCTCGATGACGGTGGTGGCCACCAGCACGTGGATATGCCCGGCGATGAAGGCGTCCATTACCTCCTGCTTTTCCGCCGGCTTCAGGCGGCCGTGCACGAGGCCCACCTGCAGCGCGGGCAGGGCCTCGGCCAGCATCATGTAGGTGTCGGTGGCTGTCTGCAGCTGCAGCGCTTCCGATTCCTCGATCAGCGGGCAGACCCAGTACACCTGCCGGCCTTCCAGCGCGGCCGCGTACACGCGGGCGATGACTTCGTCGCGGCGGTTCTGGTCGATGGCGCGCGTGACGATGGGGCTGCGTCCGGGCGGCAGCTCGTCGATCACCGACACTTCCAGGTCGGCGTAATACGTCATGGCCAGGGTGCGCGGAATCGGCGTGGCCGACATCATCAGCTGGTGCGGCACGGCCGCGCTGTCGCCCTTGTTGCGCAGGGTCAGGCGCTGGCCCACGCCGAAGCGGTGCTGCTCGTCGACGATCACCAGGCCCAGTTTGGCAAACAGCACATTGTCCTGGATCAGCGCATGCGTGCCGATCACCAGCTGCGCTTCACCCGATTCGATCAGGGCCAGCGCCGCCGTCTTTTCTTTTTTCTTCAGGCTGCCCGTCAGCCAGGCCACCTTCACGCCCAGCGGCTCCATCCAGGCGGCGATCTTGCGGAAGTGCTGCTCGGCCAGTATCTCCGTGGGCGCCATCAGCGCGGCCTGGTAGCCGCTGTCGATGGCCTGCGTGGCCGACAGGGCGGCGACGACCGTCTTGCCGCTGCCAACGTCGCCTTGCAGCAGGCGCTGCATCGGGTAGGGCTGGCGCAGGTCGGCGCGGATTTCCTCGAGCACGCGCGCCTGCGCGCCCGTCAGCTTGAAGGGCAGGGCGGCGCCGAAGGCATCCGACAGCGTGCCGACGACGGGCAGCGAGGCGGCGCCTTTCGAGCGGCGCGCGCGCTGGGCGCGTTTGAGCGACAGCTGCTGCGCCAGCAGTTCATCGAACTTCATGCGTACCCAGGCCGGATGCGAACGGTCCATCAGCGCGCTTTCATCGATGTCCTGCGGCGGATAGTGCAGCAGGTGCACGGCGGCGCGGAAAGGCGACAGCTGCATGTCGTGCAGCAGCTGGCCCGGCAAGGTGTCCTGCCAGTCGATGCGGCGCATGGCGTCGGCGATTTCGCGCCGCAGGACGTGCTGCGACAGGCCTTCGCCGGACGGGTACACGGGCGTCAGGGCCGTGGGCAGCGGCGCGCCCTCGTTGACCACTTTATACGTCGGGTGCACCATCTCGGCGCCGAAAAAACCGTGTTTGAGTTCGGCGCGCGCGCGCACCCGCGTGCCTTCGGCCAGCTGCTTGACCTGGCTGCCGTAGAAATTCATGAAGCGCAGCAGCAAATTGCCCGTTTCATCGGCGATCGTCACCAGCAACTGCTTGCGCGGCTTGAAGTTGACTTCGCACTTGGTGACGACCCCTTCCACCTGCCACGACTCGCCGCCGCGCAGGCAGGCGTCGCGGATGGTGTAGACCTTGGTCTCATCCTCGTAGCGCATCGGCAGGTGCAGCACCAGGTCCATATCCGTGCGCAAGCCCAGCTTGGCCAGCCGGCTTTCCGTGCTGACCACCTTTTTGACGGCTTTCGGCTTCGCGGCAGGCTTGGCTGTGGGAGGAAGATCGGGCTTGGGATCGGACATATGCAAGGTTTTGGTGCCGCTAGCGTAAAATAGAGGGTTGTCCGGCACACCCTGTGCGTACCGCAGTTGTAAATTGTTGCGGCGGATTATTGTAATGCCTGTATAGGCGCACAGTATAGTGCCAGATGTTCCATTGCGCACTCCTAATCATTTTTGACGTACTTTTGAAGCAAAACGCATGTATTCGCTTTCCGATTTCGATTTTAATTTGCCGCAAGAAAACATTGCGCAAACTCCATTGGCCGAGCGCAGCGCCTCGCGCCTGTTGCACCTGGACGGCGACGCCCTGGTTGACCGCAGCTTTGCCGATATCGTCGGGCTGTTGCAGGCGGGCGACCTGCTGGTAATGAACGATACGCGCGTGTTGAAGGCGCGCTTCTTCGGCGTCAAGGAAAGCGGCGGCAAGATCGAGGCGCTCGTCGAGCGCGTGCTCGACGACCGCACCGTGCTGGCCCAGGTGCGCGCGTCGAAGTCGCCGCCGCCCGGCTGCCGCATCCGCCTGGCCGACGCCTTCGACGTGACGGTCGGCCAGCGCGCCGGCGAATTCTTTACCTTGCACTTCGAGGCCGACGTGTTCGAGCTGATCGAGGCGCATGGCCGCCTGCCGCTGCCGCCCTACATCGAGCACGATGCGGACGCATTCGACGAAACGCGCTATCAGACAGTGTTCAACAAGGTGCCCGGCGCTGTCGCCGCGCCGACGGCGGGCCTGCATTTCGACCAGGCCCTGCTCGACCAATTGAAGGCCAAGGGCGTCAACTTTGCCTATGTCACCCTGCACGTGGGCGCCGGCACTTTCCAGCCCGTGCGCACGGAAGTGCTGGCCGAGCACAAGATGCATACCGAGTGGTACACCATGCCGCAGGAAACCGTCGACGCCGTGCGCGCCGCGCAGCAGGCCGGGCGCGACGTGGTGGCCGTCGGCACGACCAGCCTGCGCGCGCTGGAATCGGCTTCGCAAAGCGGCCAGCTGGTGGCGGGCAGCGCCGATACGGCCCTGTTCATCACGCCCGGCTATGCGTTTAAAACGGTGACGCGGCTGATCACCAACTTCCATTTGCCGAAGTCGACCCTGCTGATGCTGGTGTCGGCCTTTGCCGGCTATGAACCGATCCGCCATGCCTACGCGCATGCGATCGCGCAGAACTACCGTTTCTTCAGCTATGGCGATGCGATGCTGCTCACCACGCAATCGCGCGCTCCGCTGAACCTTGATACTCCCGTGAAAGACTGACCATGCTGGAATTTACACTACTCAAGACCGACACGAGCGGCCTGACCAAGGCACGCCGCGGCACCTTGAAACTCAACCATGGCGTCGTGCAGACGCCGATCTTCATGCCAGTGGGCACTTACGGCTCCGTGAAAGCCATGTCGCCGCTGGAACTGAACGAGATCGACGCGCAGATCATCCTGGGCAACACGTTTCACCTGTGGTTGCGTCCAGGCAACACCGTCATGGAGAAATTCGGCGGCTTGCACGGCTTCATGGGCTGGAGCAAGCCTATTTTGACGGATTCGGGCGGTTTCCAGGTGTTTTCGCTGGGCGCCATGCGCAAGATCACGGAAGAGGGCGTGCATTTCAATTCGCCCATCAACGGCGATAAGCTGTTCCTGTCGCCGGAAGTGTCGATGCAGGTGCAGCGCGTCCTGAATTCCGACATCGTCATGCAGTTCGACGAATGCACGCCGTACGAAATTCAGGGCCGTCCGGCCACCATCGAGGAAGCGGCCAAGTCCATGCGCATGTCCTTGCGCTGGGCGCAGCGCTCGAAGGACGAGTTCCACCGCGGCGAAAACCCGAATGCGTTGTTCGGCATCGTGCAGGGCGGCATGTTCGAAATGCTGCGCGACGAGTCGCTGGCCAAGCTCGAAGAGATCGATTTCCCCGGCATCGCCATCGGCGGCCTGTCCGTGGGCGAGCCGAAGGAAGACATGATGCGCATGCTGGCCCACGTGGGTCCGCGCTTGCCGGCCAACAAGCCCCATTACCTGATGGGCGTCGGTACGCCGGAAGACCTGGTGGCGGGCGTGTCGAACGGCATCGACATGTTCGACTGCGTCATGCCGACGCGTAACGCCCGCAATGGCTGGCTGTTCACCCGTTTTGGCGACATCAAGATCAAGAACGCCAAATACAAGGAAGACCAGGCGCCGCTCGACGAGACCTGCAGCTGCTACGCCTGCCGCAATTTTTCGCGCGCCTACCTGCACCATCTGCACCGCTCCAAGGAAATCCTCGGCGCGCGTTTAAATACCATCCACAACCTGCATTACTACCTGGACCTGATGCGCCAGATGCGCGAGGCGCTGGACGAAGACCGTTTCCACGCGTTTACCCTGCAATTCCACGCGGAACGCGCACGCGGAACTTAAGAAAACCTTAGCTTGCGCTCTGGCAACAGCATGGCCGGAAGTTTTGTGTATTGGTGCTTGGACGGGGGCGATAAAGCATTGCATAATGCTTTTTTAGCCCCATTTAAAGTTGCCATGGCTGCAATTCGGGTTATGACGTATAGCCAATGCTAGAATACAGCGCTATTTTTTCAAACTGATTAGAACTGGAGTCACCGTGTTTTTCATTTCCAACGCTTATGCGCAAGCCCCAACCGAAGCCCTGGGCCTCGGCGGCAACCTGACCAGCTTCCTGCCGCTGGTATTGATGTTCGTGGTCATGTATTTCCTGATGATCCGCCCACAGCAAAAACGCGCCAAAGAACAACGGGCGATGATGGACGCGCTGGCCAAGGGTGACGAAGTCGTCACCGCCGGCGGCATGCTGGGCCGTGTTGTCAAGGTAGTGGACGCTTACGTCACCATCGAAGTGGCGGCCGGCACCGAAATCACGGTGCAAAAGAGCTCCATTACCACCTTGCTGCCTAAAGGCACCCTGAAGGCACTGTAATTCCTCGCTGTCATTGCTTCGGCAATGATGACCGGGGCGGCTATCGGCCGCCCCTCGCGACGCCTCCGACGCTCAACACTGAACGCTGAATCACTATGAATCGCTATCCTGCCTGGAAATACATCATCATCGTCGTCGCCTTATTGCTGGGCGCACTCTATACGGCGCCCAATTATTTCGGTGAGTCACCGGCGCTGCAAGTAACCAGCGGCAAGTCGACCGTCAAGGTGACGGGCGAGCTGATGACGCAAGTCGAGCAAATATTGACGAAAGAAAACGTCAAGTCGGAAGGTGTCACCATGGATGGCGCTGGCAACCTCGCCTCCGTGCGCGTGCGTTTCGCCGATCCCGATACCCAGTTCAAGGCGAAACTGGTGCTGGAAAAGGACCTGAATCCCGATGCCAGCGACCCTGCGTATATCGTGACGGTCAATCTGCAAGCCAATACCCCGATGTGGATGCAAAAATTGCATGCCTTGCCCATGTTCCTGGGCCTGGACTTGCGCGGCGGCGTGCACTTCCTGATGCAGGTCGATGCGAAAGCAGTACTGAACAAGAAAGTCCAGGGCGTCCAGTCCGCCGCGCGTAGCGTGTTGCGCGACAAGAATATCCGCCACGCCGGCATCGAGCGCGTGGGCGACAGTGTGCAAATCAACTTCCGCGACGCGGAAACGCGCCTGAAGGCAAAAAATGTGCTGTCCGACCAGATGTCGGAACTGGCGTTCGCCGATGCGGGTGAAGGCAGCGATTTGAAATTGAACATCACCCTGAAGCCGGCGGCCCTGAAGGCTACCATCGACGAAGGCGTGAAACAGAATATCTCCACCCTCTCCAAGCGCGTCAACGAGCTGGGCGTGGCCGAGCCGCTGATCCAGCAGCAAGGTCCCGACCGCATCGTGGTGCAATTGCCTGGCGTACAGGACGTGGCCCGCGCGAAAGCCATCATCGGCCGCACGGCGACCCTGGAAGTGCGTCTGGTCGATGAAAGCATCGTGCCTGGCACCGAACTGTCGAGCGCCATTCCGTTCAACTCGGAATTGTTCACCGTCGGCAAGGGCGTCCCTGTCGTACTGGCGAAAGACGTAATCCTGACGGGCGACTATATCTCCAGCGCCACGGCCAGCTTCGACCAGAACCAGCAAGCGGCCGTGTCGATCGATCTGAACGGCGACGGCGGACGCAAGATGCGCGAAGCGACGCGCGAACGCGTGGGCAAGCGGATGGCCATCGTGCTGTTTGAAAAGGGCAAGCCGGAAGTGCTGTCGGTCGCGACCATCCAGCAGGAACTCGGTTCGCGCTTCCAGATCACCGGCATGGGCGGCGCGGAAAACGCGAATGAACTGGCGCTGCTGCTGCGCTCGGGCGCCCTGTCCGCACCGATGACCGTCATCGAAGAACGCACGATCGGACCGCAACTGGGCGCGGAAAACATCGCCAAGGGCTTCCACTCGACCTTGTACGGTTTCATCGCCATCGCCATCTTCATGATCGCCTACTACATGCTGTTCGGCGCCTTCAGCGTGCTGGCCCTGGCCACCAACCTGTTGTTGCTGGTCGGCTTGTTGTCGATGATCCAGGTGACCTTGACCTTGCCAGGTATCGCCGCTATCGCGCTGGCGCTGGGCATGGCGATTGACGCCAACGTGTTGATCAATGAACGTATCCGTGAAGAGCTGCGCGCCGGCAATACGCCGCAAGCGGCGATCGCCGCCGGCTTCGACCGCGCCTGGGCCACGATTCTGGACTCGAACGTGACCACCCTGATCGTCGGCCTGGCACTGCTGGCCTTCGGCAGCGGTCCCGTGCGCGGCTTCGCTGTCGTGCATTGCCTGGGTATCCTGACCTCGATGTTCTCCTCCGTGTTCGTGTCGCGCGGCGTGGTCAACCTCTGGTATGGCCGCAAGAAAAAGCTGACGACCTTGTCGATCGGCACGGTGTGGGTGCCGGGCACCAGCAAATAAGCGACGGCCCAGCCTTACCCAATAGCGTCAACAGCGATCGCGTCCGGTGGCCCAGCCGCCGGATGCACAGAATAGAACTCAGAGGATTTCATGGAATTTTTCCGGATCAAAAAAGATATTCCCTTCATGCGCCATGCGTTGATTTTCAACGTGATTTCGGCCGTGACCTTCCTTGCCGCCGTCTTCTTCCTGTTCCACAAGGGCTTGCACCTGTCCGTGGAATTCAAGGGCGGCACCGTGATGGAGGTGAAGTACCCGAAAGCGGCCAACCTTGAAGGCATACGCGGCACCTTGATCGGCCTGGGTTATGAAGAGCCGGGCGTGACCAGCTTCGATACGGCGCGCGACGTCATGATCCGCCTGCCGGTGGAAAATGGCGTCAGCGCCGCGAACACCTCGCAGCGCGTGTTTGAAGCCCTGTGCAAGGCCGAGCAAGGCACGACCAAGGGCGTCGACACCGTCACCGAAAAGGGCGAGCACGTCATCAAGAGCGCCTGCATGGACACCGCCGGCAATGAAGCGGTGGTACTGCAGAAGGTTGAATTCGTCGGTCCGCAAGTGGGCGAGGAACTGAAGCAGAACGGCTTGAACGCGCTGGTGGTGGTAATTCTCGGCGTGATGGCTTACCTGGCCGTACGCTTCGAATGGAAATACGCTGTCTCGGCCATTATCGCCAACTTGCACGACGTGGTGATCATCCTGGGCTTCTTCGCCTTCTTCGAGTGGGAATTCTCGCTGACGGTACTGGCGGCGATCCTGGCGGTGCTCGGTTATTCCGTCAACGAATCGGTGGTGATCTTTGACCGTATCCGCGAAAACTTCCGCAAGCAGCGCAAGGCTTCCGTGCATGAAGTGATCGACAACGCGATCACCAGCACCATTTCGCGTACCATCATCACCCACGGCTCGACCCAGATGATGGTGCTGTCGATGCTGGTCTTCGGCGGCCAGACCCTGCACCACTTTGCACTGGCGCTGACCATCGGTATCTGCTTCGGTATTTACTCGTCCGTGTTCGTCGCGGCCTCGATCGCCATGTGGCTGGGCGTCAAGCGCGAAGACTTGATCAAGCCGATCAAGGAAAAAGACGAAACCGACGGCGCCGTGGTGTAAGCGCAGGTTTTTTGCAGGTCGAATGAAGAACGATCACCGTTTGCGGTGGTCGTTTTTTTTATGGTGGATGACGATGAAGCGTTTGATAGTGATGGGCATCATGGCAGGCATCGGCACCTTGGCCAGTGCCGCGCAATTGAGCCGTGTGGACAGCGGCGCCATCGCCCTGCGCGGCCCGATTGCCGGCGGCGACGTGGACACGCTGCGGCAGCTGGCCACGCCGGGTACGACGCTGTTGCGCGTGAATAGCGATGCTGGCGAACCGCAGGCGGCCATGCAGCTGGGACGCCTGGTGCGCCAGCTACGGCTCGATATCGCCATCGACACGGTGTGTGCGGGCAGCTGCGCCCTGTATGTCTTCCCGGCCGCGCGGCACAAAAGCATCCCCGGCGGCGCCGTGCTGGCGCTGCAGGAATCGGCGTTCCTGCGCGCGCAGGCGAGCCCGGCACAGATGCGCCGCATCCTGGCCGAGGCTGGCGTGGCGGCCGAGGACCTGGAACGCGACACGGCGGCGCTGGCGGCTCAGTTGACGGAGACTGCGGCGCAGGAAGCGTCGTTTGCCGCGGAACTGGGCATTGCTTCCGCCTTTTACCGCGCTTTCCCGCAAGTGGCGGCGCAGGCCGAGAGCGTGCGCCAGCGCTTTCCTGACCAGGAGGCCGTCGTCTACTGGTGGCCGGCCGCAACCCGCCTGGCGCACTGCTACGGTATCGCCGGCGTGGAAGAGGGGCCGCGCGCATCGCGCCTGGCGCCCGACGGTTATCTGTACGTGCCGGCCCTGTCGGCCCTCGTCATGGGCGACCAGGCTTTGCGGGCCTGCCCATGAGCCGCAGCGGCCGCTTGTTCCTGCTGATGGACGCCATGCGCGCCAAGCGCGTGCCCGTCACGGCGGCCCAGCTGGCGCAGCAGCTGGGTGTCTCCGAGCGCACGATTTACCGCGATATCCAGACCCTGGCCGAACTGGGCGCGCCCCTGCAGGGCGAGGCGGGCATCGGCTACGTGCTGCGCCGCGGCGCCTTCCTGCCGCCGCTGATGTTCGGGGCCGATGAACTGGAAGCGCTGGTGCTGGGCGCGCGCTGGGTGCGCCGCCAGGGCGATGCGGGCCTGGCGCAGGCGGCCAGCAATGCCCTGGCCAAGATCGCGGCCGCCTCGCCGCGCGATTTGCGCGACAGCATGGCCGAGACCAGCCTGTGGGTGCCGCTGGGCCGTCCCGCCGACGGCACGCAGCCGGCCGACCCGGCCGACCGGTATGTGCAGCCCGTGCGCGAGGCGATCCGCTACGAACAGAAGCTCACGCTCGCCTATCAGGATGAGCATGGCAGCGCCACCTCGCGCACGGTGTGGCCGTTTGCCCTGGCCTTTTTTGAGGGCAAGCGTCTGCTGGCCGCCTGGTGCGAGCTGCGCGGCGATTACCGGCATTTCCGCATCGACCGCATCGCCAGCGTGCAGCAGCATGAGGGGCGCTATCCCACGCGCCGCCATGTGCTGCTCGATGCCTGGCGCAAGGTGCATGATATCGACCCCGAATCCTGATTTCGCTCCTGACAAAAATTGTCAGTGACGGCAACTACGATGGTGGCTTCTTCACTCACCGGAGCCATCCATCATGCGCCTGTACCACCACCCTATGTCCTCGAATGCCCGCCGTGCCCTGATGACGGCGATCCACCTCGGTCTGCCGCTGGAACTGGCCGAAGTCGACCTGATGAATGCGGACGACCGCCGCCGCCTGCTCGAACTGAACCCGAACGGCAAGGTGCCCGTGCTGGCCGATGGCGCTTTCCTGCTGTGGGAATCGTGCGCCATCATGCAATACCTGGCCGAGCAGGTGCCGGGCCAGACGATTTATCCGCAGGCGCCGCAGGCGCGCGCCGACGTCAACCGCTGGCTGTTCTGGGCCGCGCAGCACTTCGCGCCCGCCATCAGCGTGCTGGCCTGGGAACGCGCCTGGAAGGGCATGACAGGCAATGGTCCGGCGGATCCGCTGGAAGAGGCGCGTGGCGAGCGCGACCTGCATGAATGCGCGGTGGTGCTGGACGCGCATCTGGCGCGCCGCGACTGGCTTTGCGGCGATGCCTTGACCCTGGCCGATTTCGCCGTGGCCGCGCCGCTGATGTACAGCGAGGCCGTGCGGCTGCCGCTGGCGCAGTACCAGCATATCCAGGCGTGGTTTGCCCGCGTGCGGCAACTGCGCGCCTGGCAGGAAACGGACGTGGAACTGTTGCCGGGATAATCTGCGCGCTAAGTGTGCCAGCGCACGGAGCCGGCGCGGCGCACCGCATAAGATAGAGCTGTCTCTTTCAGGACATCCCTAGCTTTGGACTTTACCCGCTTTCGAGCGGGTTTTTTTTGTCTGGCGTATAAAAAATGGCTTGATAATCTGACAATCGCCGCACAAATGGGCACATTCCACTTCCAGCAGGTACGCCATGTTCATGCCACGCCATCCGAAACCGCTGTTGAGTACCAGGGCGGTCGCCACGCAGGTCGCCCAGCAAAAGCAGGGAACGCAGGCCATGGACAAGCATGTGCTGATCGTCGAAACGGTCAAGCCGGCGGCACCGCCGCCAGCGGCCAAGAAGCCTGCAGGCTAGTGCACGAGCACCTTCAGCAGCGACTGCACTTCATCATCCGATTCTTCCATGATGCTTGACAAGGTCGCATCGTCGCCGATCAGGCAATCGATGCTGCGCGCGGCGCGGGCGGCCCGCACGGCGATGGCGGCCGGGCTTTCGTTGAGCGGGGACGAGACGGGCGCCAGGTCATTCGCCAGCAGCAGGGTGTCGCCCAGCGATTCGGGCGGAATGGCGCGCAAGCCTTCCCACAGCGCATCGATGGCGCCCATTACCGCTTCCGGCACCTTCAGTTTGGTCAGGACGCCATGGCCGATGGCTTGTTCGCCATGTTCGACCCAGTCCTGCGGTTCGCCGTCGAGGATGCCGGGGAATTCGGCCGCGCGCGACAGCAGATAAAAGCCGCCCACTTCATGCATGATGCCGGCAAACAGGGCCGTATCGGGATCCACCTTGGTGACGCGGCGGGCCAGTACCTGCGACAGGGCCGCCACGTGGGCCGTATGCTCCCACAGCTGGTTGGCCTTCGCCTGCAGCGCGGGATCGGTGATGGTGCTGCCCAGCTGGCGCACGATCAGCGATGCCACCACCGATTGCAGGGTGCGCACGCCGAGCCGCTGCACGGCATTGCGCACGCTGGTGATTTCATTGCCGGAACGGTTGAACGCCGCCGAATTGGCGATGGCCACCGTGCGCGCCGCCAGCAGCGGGTCTGCCTGCACCAGCTTGGCGGCGGCCTCGATATGGCAGTCGGGATCGGACAGCGCCTCTTGCAGCTTGAGCGAAGCGTCCACATTGGCAGGAAAGGTCAGCTCGCCACGAGCGGCTTGTGCGGCGATGCTTTTAAAGGCGTCGAGTCTGTTCATTGAAAAAATTATACTCGCAATATTTCCGTACGGAACTTTTTAACCGTGATCTTTTCGCAAACAAGCGAGTAAAAGGCAAGTAAAGCCCCGTAAACGGAAAAAGGCATGCCTATATTGTTGACATGCCTTTTTTTAACGACAGCGATCGTCACAGCGCTGGACAGGACGACTGCGCAGCAGGTCCTGTTCAGCGCTACTACAGAACTTCGCTGAAGATCGCGTCGCAGCCTTCCACCAGCTCGTCGCTGTCTTCCAGTTCATCCGTCAAGCCCAGGTCGAACAGTTCCTCGACGGCGTTCATGAAGCTGTTGTGCTTGGTGGCGCCGATCAGGCGGTAGATTTCGCCGTCTTCGTTGCGCACGCCGATGATCAGTTTTTCCTGGCGTACCAGTTCCGGCGTGCTGGCGTTGAGCAGCAGGTTGCCGATGATGTGTTTATCGAAATGAGCAGGCTTTTTGCCTTCGAGCAGTGAGGTTTTCAACTTGGTTTCCTTTGTCTTGTTTGAATGTCTGTGCTTGGTGAATGGTCAGCCGTGGCCGTTGGCGATGGCGTGTTTCAAGCCCGCCAGGGTGCTTTCGAGACGCATGAAATCGTCTTCGGTATAGCCGTCGAACAGGCGCTGGCCCTGTTGTGTCAGCTTTGGGAACACGTCATGGAACACCTGTTCCCCTTCGCAGCTCAGGCGCACGTAATAGGAACGCTTGTCGCGTGGACAACGTTCGCGTATCACCAGCCCCTTTTGTTCCAGCCGGTCCACCACGCCCGTCAACGTACCCTTGGTAATCAGGGTTTTCTGGCCCAGTTCCTTGTAGGACATGCCGCAAGTGTTGCCGAGCGTGGCAATGATGTCGAATTGCGCATGCGTCAAGCCGTACTGGCGCACGAAGTCGCTAGAAAACCGCTCGAAGCCTTGCATGCATTCGGCCAGCAGCCGGATACTTTTTAAATATCGTTCACCCATGGGTGTGATTATATCCTTCCGCCCCGCTTTTTTCCGCCGCGTCCCGGCGGGTTGTCGCGGCAGGGGCTGGATGGGGCGGAAGTCCGGTATCATGTGAGCAACTCAGCCCTTGCCCCGATCCCGCCCCCGCCGATGTCCTTCGCTAATCTTTCCCGTATCGGCCTCGACAAACCGCTGCGTTTGCTGCTGGTGCATGCCGGCGATGCCGAGTCGATCACCTGGGCTGGCCTGGTGCAGCCGCTGCGCCTGTGCGCGCGGGCGCTGGGGCCCGATGCCCTGCAATTGGACGTGCGCACGCCGGAACAGGTGGCCGCGCAGGGCGGCAACTGGCATATTGCGCTGCTGGTGGCCGATGAAACGCAGGCGCCGCTGCGCGCCGAGCTGTGCCGGGCCGTGATCGAGCGCTGCCGTTCGGCGCCGTTCTGGGGCGGCGTGGGCGCGGCCGTGCTGTGGCTGGCCGACGCGGGCGTCATGGATGGCGTGCGCATCGCCTTGCCATGGGCCCTGTATGCCGATGCGGAAGCGAAGGCGGAACGGGCCATCCTGACGCCGCACCTGTTCGACATCGACGGCCCCCACATCACCTGCTGCGGCGGCGCGGCCAGCATCGACTTTTCGCTGACCCTGATCGAGACCATCTTTGGCGCCGACGTGCAGGCGCTCGTCAAGGAAGCGCTGTGCGTGGACAAGGTGCGCGGCAAGGAAGAGCGCCAGCGCGTGGCCCTGCAGGCGCGCTTCGGCGTGCTGCAGCCGAAACTGTCCGAAGCGGTGACCTTGATGGAAGCCAATATCGAGGAACCGCTGTCGACCGACGACATCGCCAGCCTGGTGGGCCTGTCGCGGCGCCAGCTGGAGCGGCTGTTCAAGCAATACCTGGGCAGCCTGCCGTCGCGCTACTACCTGGAGCTGCGCCTGCAGCGCTCACGGCAATTGTTGCTTGATACACATTATTCCATCGTGCAAGTGGGCCTGATGTGCGGCTTTTCCTCCGGCTCGCACTTTTCCACGGCGTTTGGCGCCTTGTTTGGCAATACGCCGCGCGAAGAGCGGCAAAGAAAGCTGATGCCGCCGGCCTGACGTCTGGCGCATTGAGCTGTGATGAATTGTGAAAATCCTTGTCGCAGATTCAAAAGAGTTTTAGCATCCCGCTTTTTATAATGCAGTACACACGTAGCTGTCGTAGCTGCGGAGTACCTAACATATTGATGGGGAAATGCTATGAATGCCAAGCTTGATTCGACCGTAACGGCTCGTCCAGTCACCCGGGAAACCTTTGACCAGGTCCTCGTTCCTACCTACGCCCCTGCAGCCATGGTGCCCGTGCGCGGTTCCGGACTGGACCTGTGGGACCAGTCGGGCAAGCATTACCTCGATTTCACCTCCGGCATCGCCGTCAACAGCCTGGGCCACTGCTATCCGGCCCTGGTCGACGTGCTGACCAAGCAAATCAATAATTTGTGGCATTTGGGCAACGGCTACACCAACGAGCCCGTGCTGCGCCTGGCGCTGGCCCTGACGGAAGCGACCTTCGCCGACCGCGCCTTCTTCTGCAACTCGGGCGCGGAAGCCAACGAAGCGGCCCTGAAACTGGCACGCAAGTACGCGCACACCAAGTTCGGCGCGCACAAGTCGCGCATCATCTCGTGCTTCAGCTCCTTCCACGGCCGCACCCTGTTTACCGTCTCCGTCGGCGGCCAGGCCAAGTACACGGAAGGCTTCGAGCCGCTGCCGCCGTCGATCGACCATATCGCCTACAACGACATCGAAGCGGCGCGCGCCGCCATCGGCGATGACGTGTGCGCCGTGATCGTCGAGCCGGTACAGGGCGAAGGCGGCGTGGTGCCGGGTAATCCGGAATTCCTCAAGGAGCTGCGCGCCCTGTGCGACAAGACGGGCGCGCTGCTGATTTTCGACGAAGTCCAGAGCGGCATGGGCCGCACTGGCGCGTTGTTTGCCTACATGGGCTATGGCGTCACGCCGGACATCCTGACGGCCGCCAAGGCGCTGGGCAACGGCTACCCGATCGGCGCCATGCTGACCACCAACGAACTGGCGCAAACCCTGGCCGTCGGCACCCATGGCACCACCTACGGCGGCAACCCGCTGGCCGCCACCGTGGCCCTGACCGTGCTGGAGACGATCAACACGCCGGCATTCCTGGCGCGCGTCAAGGAAGCCAGCGTCAACACCATCGCCATGCTGCAAGGCTTGATCACGGATTACCCGCAAGTGTTCTCCGTGGTGCGCGGCAGCGGTTTGCTGCTGGGCCTGGTCGTCAGCGATGCCTGGAAGGGCCGCGCGAAAGACATCCAGAAAGCGGCCGAAGCGCAAGGCTTGATGGTGCTGATCGCCGGCATGGACGTGGTGCGCCTGGCGCCGGCCCTGATCGTCTCGGACGAACAGATTGCCGAAGCGGGCCGTCTGCTGCGCGCCGCCATCGACGGCATGCTGAAAGCCTGAGGCTAGCCTCGCTCCCTGTTTGATCACCGGCCCGCCGCTTTGCTGCGGGCCGGCTTGGTTCTACCCCCAGCATCGTCAGCATTGAAGGAGTACCCATGTATGTTGTCCGTCCGGTAGAAATTGCGGATATTGCAGCCCTCGAAGCGCTGGCCGCGGTAACCATGCCGGGTGTCCATACCCTGCCGAAGACGCGCGAGAAAATCGCCGCCTCCGTCGAGCGCTCCATCGCCTCGTTTGCCGCCCATGTCGACATCCCCAGCGAAGAGTCGTATCTCTTCGTGCTTGAATCCCTGTTCGACAAGAGCATTGCCGGTACGGCCGCCATCTTCGCCTCGGCTGGCTCGAACGGCACCTATTTTTCCTTTCGCAACGACGTCATTCAGCAAGTCTCGCGCGACCTGAACATCAGCCACAGCGTGCATGCGCTGACCCTGTGCTCGGAGTTGACGGCGTACTCGCAGCTGTCTGGCTTCTTTGTGCGCAACATGGAGCAGGCGGGCCTGGAAGCGGCCCTGCTGTCGCGCGCGCGGCTGCTGTTCGCCGTGCTTGCGCCGCACCGTTTCGGCGATCGCTTCTTCGTGCCGCTGGCCGGCATCACGGACGCCAACGGCCAGTCGCCGTTCTGGGACGCGTTGGGCCGCAAGTTCTTCCAGATGGATTTCCTCGATGCCGAAAAAGTCATCGGCGGCGCCCGCAACCGCACCTTGATCGTCGAACTGATGCCGCACTATCCCGTGTACGTGCCCCTGCTGCCTGGCGACGCGCAGGCGGCCATGGGCCAGATCCACCCGAGCGGCGAACTAGCGTTCAATTTGCTGACGGAAGAAGGCTTTGAAGCGGACGATTACATCGACATCTTCGATGGCGGCCCGATCCTGCAGGCGCACAAGCATGCGCTGCGCTCGTTTACGGGCTCGCTCACGCGCCGCGTGGTCGCAGGCGTCACGCCCAGCCGCACGGGCCTGAAAGTGCATTACGCGATCGCTTCGGGCGCGGAGCGCAACTTCCGCGCCGTCACCTTCACCTGCGATGCGCTCGAAGCGCAGGACACCGTTGGCTTGCCGGCCGAGCTGCTGGAAGCGCTGGCCGTGGCCGAAGGCGACAGCGTCATTTGCGTGCGCATCTAACCGAGAGAACATTATGCTAGTAGTACGCGCCATCAACGCCAATGACCTCGATGCCCTGTACGGCCTGGCCAGCCAGGTCGGCACCGGCATGACCACCCTCAAGCCGGACATGAAAATGCTGGGCGACCGCTTGGCGATTGCCTGCGCCTCGTTCGCCGAAACCATCGCGCCCGACAAGCGCGACTACATGTTCGTCATGGAGGATACCGACACGGGCCGCCTGGCCGGCGTGTGCGCCATCAAGGGCGCCGTGGGCCTGGAAGAGCCGTTCTATAACTACCGCATCGGCACCCTGGTCCATTCCAGCCGCGAACTCGACGTGTTTACGCGCATGGAAACCTTGTACCTGTCGAACGACCTGACGGGCAGCACGGAACTGTGCTCGCTGTTTTTGCACCCCGATTACCGCAGCGGCAACAACGGCAAGCTGCTGTCGAAAAGCCGGTTTCTGTTTATCGCCCAGTTCCCGCACCTGTTTACGGAAAAGCTGATCGCGGAGATGCGCGGCTACCAGGCGCCGGACGGCAGCTCGCCGTTCTACGAAGGCCTGGGCCGCCACTTCTTCAAGATGGATTTCCACCACGTCGACGACCTGACCAGCCTGGGCAAGAAATCGTTCATCGCCGAACTGATGCCGCGCCAGCCCATGTACGTGGCCTACCTGCCCGACGAGGCGCAGGAAGTCATCGGCAAGGTGCATCTGAGCACGGCGCCCGCGCGCCGTTTGCTGGAACAGGAAGGCTTGCACTTCGAAGGCTATGTCGACATTTTCGACGCCGGTCCCGTGCTGCAGGCGCGCGTCTCCGAACTGCGCGCCATGCGCGACAGTATGCCGGCCGTGCTCGACGCCGGGGCTGCGTCGGAAGCGTGCGGCGACGCCGCCCAGGCCGAACCTTACCTGGTGTCGAACACCGACCTGAAAGATTTCCGCATGATCGTCACCAGCGCCAATCCGCATAGCGGCAAGCTCGCGCTGGACGACGATGAACTGCATCTGCTGCGCTGCCATCACGGCGATACCGTGCGCACCTTGTCACTCAACCCGAGGAAGCATCCCCATGTCTAATGTGAATACCACGCAATCGAACTTCATCAACGGCGCCTGGCTGCCGGGCACGGGCCGCGAACTCGTCACCATCGACCCGTCGAACGGCAAGCAGACCTGGGCCAGCCTGGAAGCGACCGAGAAAGAAGTCGGACAAGCCTGCCAGGCCGCCCGCGCGGCCTTTGAAGCGTGGGCCGATACCCCCGTCGACGAGCGCATTGCCATCTGCGTGCGCTTTCGCGAGCTGCTCAAGGAGCATGCCGAGGCGCTGGCGCTCTTGATTTCGGAAGAAGTGGGCAAGCCCTTGTGGGAGTCGCGCACGGAAGTGGCCACCATGGCCAACAAGATCGATATTTCGGTACAGTCGTACCACGCGCGCACGGGCATCACGCAAAGCAAGATCGCCGATGGCGATGCCGTGCTGCGCCACCGTCCGCATGGCGTGTTCGGCGTCTTCGGCCCGTATAACTTCCCGGGCCACCTGCCGAACGGCCATATCGTGCCGGCCCTGATCGCCGGTAACACCATCGTCTTCAAGCCCAGCGAATACGCGCCGCGCACGGCCATCAAAACCGTGCAGCTGTGGCAGCAGGCGGGCTTGCCGAATGGCGTCGTCAACCTCGTCAACGGCGGGCGCGATACGGGCGTGGCGCTGGGCGCCAATGCGCACCTCGACGGCGTGCTGTTTACGGGTTCCTGCCAGACCGGCATCAGCCTGCACCGCCAGTTCGGCGGCCAGCCGGGCAAGATGCTGGCGCTGGAAATGGGCGGCAACAACGCCCTCGTCGTATGGGACGTGAAGGATGTGGACGCCGCCGTGCACCACGCGATCTTCTCGGCCTTTGTCTCGGCCGGGCAGCGCTGCACCTGCGCGCGCCGCCTGGTGGTACAGGACAACGCCTTTGGTGCCGCTTTTGTGGCGCGCCTGGTGGAAGTGGCGGCGAAACTGGGCATCGGCGCCTCTGACGCACAGCCGCAGCCGTTCATGGGGCCAGTGGTGTCCAGTGCCGTAGCCGCGCGCCTGGTGCAGGCGCAGGCGGACATGGTCGCCAAGGGCGGCACCACCCTGCTGCAGATGCGCCAGTTGAATCCCGAGGCGGGCTTTGTCACGGCCGGCATCGTCGACGTCACCGCTGCCGCCGGCATCCCCGACGAAGAATGGTTCGGCCCCCTGCTGCAAGTGATACGCGTGGCCGATTTCGATGCGGCCCTGAAGGTCGCCAACGCCACCGAATTCGGCCTGGCCGCGGCGCTGCTGTCCGACGATCCTGCCCTGTGGCAAACTTTTCAAACGCGCGCGCGCGCCGGCATCATCAACTGGAATCGTCCGACCACGGGCGCGGCCAGCACGGCGCCGTTTGGCGGCATCGGCAAGTCGGGCAACCACCGTCCTAGCGCGTATTACGCAGCCGACTATTGCGCCTACCCGGTCGCGTCGATCGAGAACAGCGTATTGGAACTGCCGGCCAAGCTGTCGCCCGGCCTGAATTTTTAAGGAAACCCCATGCACAGCACGCGCGAATACAATTTTGACGGCCTGGTCGGGCCATCGCATAACTATGCCGGACTGTCGTTCGGCAACGTGGCCTCGTTCAGCAATGTGAAAAGCGCTTCGAATCCGAAGCAGGCCGCCTTGCAGGGCCTGGCCAAGATGCGCGCCCTGGCCGCGCGCGGCTTTGCGCAAGCCTTGCTGCCGCCGCAGGACCGGCCGAATTTCCGCCTGCTGCGCTCCATCGGTTTCACGGGCACGGACGCCGAGGTGCTGGCGCGCGCCTACCAGGAATCGCCCGTCATCCTGGCCTGCGCCTATTCCGCCTCGCCCATGTGGACAGCGAATGCCGCCACGGTCAGCCCGTCGGCGGACACGCAAGATGGCCGCGTGCATTTCACGGCCGCCAACCTGAATAACAAGCTGCACCGCGCCTTCGAGCACGCGCAGTCGGCGCGCAGCCTACGCGCCATTTTCAGCGACGACAAGCACTTCGCCGTGCACGACGCGCTGCCGTCGACGCCCGCCTTTGGCGACGAGGGCGCGGCCAACCACACGCGTTTGGGCGCGAACCACGGCGCGCCGTCCGTTGAATTGTTCGTGTATGGCCGGGTGGAGTTCGATCCTTCCGCTCCGTCGCCGAAGCGCTATCCGGCGCGCCAGACGCTGGAAGCGTCGCAAGCCGTGGCGCGCCTGCATGGCCTGGAAGCGAAGCGCACCGTGTACGTGCAGCAGAATCCGGAAGTGATCGACCAGGGCGTGTTCCATAACGACGTCATCGCCGTCGGCAATGGCAATGTGCTGTTCTATCACGAACAGGCGTTTGCCGATGAAGGGGAAAGTCTGTCGCAGCTGCGCCGCGCCGTCGCCGCCACCGGGACGGAACTGCAAGCCTTGCGCGTGGACACGGGCCAGGTGCCGATCCAGGATGCGGTGACCAGCTATCTGTTCAACAGCCAGTTGCTGACGAAAGAGGGCGGCAAGATGGCGCTGGTGATACCGCAGGAATGCCAGGAAAACCGCGCCGTGTCGCGCTACCTGGAAGGCCTGGTGGCCAGCGGTGGACCCATTGATGAACTGATCCATTTCGACCTGCGCCAGAGCATGCGCAACGGCGGCGGGCCCGCTTGCCTGCGTTTGCGCGTGGCCCTGACGGAAACCGAGGCGCGCGCCATGCACCAGGGCGTGATCATGACGGAAACGCTGTACCATCGGCTGGTGCAGTGGGTGGAAAAACACTACCGCGACCATCTGGAGCCGGGTGACCTGGCCGACCCGCAGCTGGCGCTGGAAGTGCATGCGGCGCTTGAAGAATTGACGATCATCCTCAACTTACCGGGATTGTACGACTTGTAGGCGATAGAAAACACACAGAAAAAATCCGAGACAGACTATCCGTAGCACAGAATTGGACGGGCGACCCCCGTCTCTTGACACCGCTGCCGCCCAGCCACAAGCCCGAACGACAGCGTTGGACATTCACATTACCGTAATGGAGATGCAAGATGAATCACACGCCACAAGATTTGCGTACACAAACGCTGGAGCTGATTAACGCGGCTGGCAATGCAGGCAAGGCGGCGGCGCCTGTCGTGCAGCTGGTGCAGGCATGGCTCGACTCGCTCGACGCCGAAGACCTGGCCGACATCGCGCCCGATAGCCTGGCGCCCGTGCTGGTTGACGGCTTCACGCAAGCGGCCAAGCGCACCGGCAGCGGCTGCCAAATCGCCACCCTGCGTTATGCGGATGGCCGTGGCGGCATGGCGAGCGCCTTGCTGATCCTGAACGAAGACATGCCTTACCTGGTCGATTCCATCGTCATGGCCATGCGCCGCCAGCACCTGGCCGTGCGCGGCGTGATGAATACCGTGCTGCCCGTGCGCCGCGCTCTTGATGGCAGCGTGGAAGCGGTGCGCCAGCCGGGCGACCCGCTCGAATCGTATGTGCTGGTGCTGCTCGACGAAGAGCTGGCGCCGGAAGCCCTGGCCGCGCTGGTCGCCGCCCTGGAGACGGTCGCGCGTGACGCTGCCGTCGTGCGCCGCGATGCCGCCGCCATGAGCGAGCGCCTGGCCACCGTCGCCACGGCTGCAGCGCAGCATGGCGAAGAGGGCGCGGAAGTGGCCGCCTTCCTGGAATGGGCCCGCAGCGGCGGCTTTGAAGTATTCGGCTACGCCTATTACCGCGTCAAGCCGGGCGTGCGTGAACTCGAACGCGACATCCCGAGCCGCGTCGGCGTGCTGCAGGATACGGCGCACCCCGTGTACGGCACCTGCCTGGCGAATATTCCCGGCGACTTCGACACCCTGGCCAAGCGCGACTCGGCGCTGTCCATCGTCAAGGCCGACGTGGCGGGTACTTTGCACCGCGACCAGCAGCTGGACTTCATCGGCGTGCGCGACATGGATGCGCAAGGCGCGATCCTGGGCGAGCATTGCTTCGTCGGCCTGTTCACCCGCGCCGGCAATTCAACCCCGTTGGCGGCGCTGCCGTTTGCGCGCGGCCGCGTGGCCAAGGTATTGAGCCTGGCCGGCGTGCGCCAGCAAGGCTTCCGCGCCGAGAAATTCCGCGAAATCCTCGAATCCCTGCCGCGCACCGAAGCGCTGGAAGCGGACCTGGACTGGCTGGCGCAAGTATGCGGTTCCGTCGTTTCGCTGTACAAGCAGCCGCGCACCAAGGTCTTCGCGCGCCGCGACGTGTACGCGCGCCACCTGAACGTGCTGGTCTACCTGCCGCGCGAGCGCTACAGCGCCAGCGTCGCATCGAGCCTGGCAAAAGCCCTGCAAGCCAGTTCCGGCGCCACGCATGTGAGCACGCAAACCCTGGTGGCCGATGGCCCCCTGGCGCGCGTCTACCTGATCGCCCACGCCGCGCGCTACCCGCTGGATCTGGAAACGGATATCGAACAGCCGCTGCTGGGCGTGCTCGATGGCTGGCATAACGGCTTTGCCGCCGTGGCCGACGCCGTGCCCGACGTGGCCCTGCGCGCCAGCCTGCGCAAACTCTGCGCTACTTTGCCGCTCGACTACGTGGCCGCCACCGCGCCGGCCGTCGCCTTCCGCGACCTCGACACCATCCTGCGCAATACCGATCCGGCGCACGTGGCCGTGCGCATCGAGACGGGCGCCGTTACCACCATTCGCCTGTACTCGGCCAACAAGGTGCCGCCGCTGTCGACCATTTTGCCGGCCCTGCACAATGCGGGCGTGGCCATCGACCGCGAACAGGCATACTCGGTTTCGCTGCTTGATACCACGCGCTATTTCGTCACCAGCCTGACGGTCGATGCCGCCAGCGCGGCGAAACTGGCGCAGCCATCGGTCGTCGCCGTGGCGCAGGAATTGTTTGCCGCCCTGTTCAACGACACGGCCGAAGATGGCCGCCTGAATGGCCTCGTCATCGAAGGCGGCTTGTCGACGCGCGAAGTGCAGCTGGTGCGCGCCTACACCAGCTACTGGCGCCAGACGGGCAGCCGCTTCTCGGTGCGCTACATCGCCGAAAGCCTGCGCAAGCAGCCGGCCCAGGTCAAAGCCCTGGTCGAAGCCTTCCTGCAGCGCTTTGATCCTTCGCTGTCCGACGCGCAGCATGCAGCCGCCCTGGAGGCAATCGCCGCCATCAAGGCCGGCCTGCCATCCGTGAACCACGCCGATACCGAGGAAATCCTCGGCGCGCTGGCCGACCTGATGGCCGCCACCCTGCGCACCAGCTACTTCCAGAACAATCAACAAGGCGACAAGATCATCTTCAAGTTCGACACCAGCAGCCTGGCGCTGGTGCCGGAACCGCGTCCTTACCGCGAGATTTTTGTCTTCTCGCGCCGCTTCGAAGGCGTGCACCTGCGCGGCGGCCCCGTCGCCCGTGGCGGCTTGCGCTGGTCCGACCGCATGGAAGACTACCGCACCGAAGTGCTGGGCCTCGTCAAGGCCCAGATGGTCAAAAATGCCGTCATCGTGCCGGCCGGCGCGAAGGGTGGTTTTGTCTGCAAGATGATGCCGAAGGACGCCGTGCGTGAAACCATCGCGGCCGAAGGCGAAGCCGTCTACCGCCTGTTCATTTCCAGCCTGCTGGAAGTGACGGACAACCGCTCGCTTGGCAATATCGTCCCGCCGGTCGACACCGTCTGCTTCGACGACGCCGACCCGTACCTGGTGGTGGCCGCCGACAAGGGCACGGCCACGTTCTCGGACATCGCCAACGGCATCGCCGTGCAGCGCGGTTTCTGGCTCGGCGACGCCTTCGCCTCGGGCGGCTCGAACGGCTACGACCACAAGAAGCTGGGCATCACGGCCAAGGGCGCATTCGAAGCCGTGAAGCGCCACTTCTATGAGATGGACCACGACCTCAATACCACCCCGGTCACCATGGTCGGCGTGGGCGACATGTCGGGCGACGTGTTCGGCAATGGCGTATTGCTGTCGCGCCAGCTGAAACTGGTGGCCGCATTCGACCACCGCCACATCTTCCTCGACCCGACACCGGACGTCGCCGTCTCGTTCGACGAACGCGCGCGCCTGTTCGCCTTGCCGCGCTCCTCGTGGGACGATTACAACAAGGAGCTGATTTCGGCAGGCGGCGGCGTGTATCCGCGTTCCGCGCGCACGATTGAGCTGTCGCCGCAGATCCGCGCCGCGCTCGATATCGCAGAAACCTCGCTGGCGCCGGAAGAACTGATGCACCGTATCCTGAAGTCGCCCGTGGACCTGTTCTACAACGGCGGCATCGGCACCTACATCAAGGCATCGACCGAGACGCACGCACAGGTGAAGGACCGCGCGAATGACCATATCCGCGTCAGCGGCAATGAGCTGCGCGTGAAGGTCGTGGCCGAAGGGGGGAATTTGGGTGCGACGCAGGCCGGCCGTATCGAGTTCGCGCTGGCGGGCGGACGCATCTTCACCGATGCGATCGACAATTCGGCCGGCGTGGATTGCTCGGACCATGAAGTGAACGTGAAAATCTGGCTGGACGTGGAAGTCAATGCGGGCAAGCTGACGGAAGCCGAACGCAACCGCGAGCTGTATGCGATGACGGACGACGTCGAACGCCTGGTCTTGCGCGACAACACGCAGCAGACGCATTTGCTGGTGCGCGAGTTGCAGGCGCAAGGCGAAAGCACCGTGCAGGATGGCTATGCCGCCCTGATCGCCAGCCTGGAAGAAGAGGGCGCCCTGTCGCGCGAACTGGAGCAACTGCCGTCGGTGGCCGAACTGGCACGTCGCAAGGCAGACGGCCGTGGCCTGACCACGCCGGAACTGGCGGTGGTGATCGCCAACGTGAAGAACCGCTTCAAGCGCATCCTGTCCGCCTTGCCTTTGACGGACGAAACGTGGGCCGAGCCGGTGCTCAAACCCTACTTCCCATCCTTGCTGGTGGCAACCCGTTCGGCGCTCGACCATCCGCTGGCCAATGCCATCCTGGCGACCGTGCTGGCCAATGAAGTGATCAACCGCTGCGGCCCGCTGATGATCCGCAACCTGGCGGCCGAACATGGCGTGGACGAGTCGGCAGTGATTCTGGCCTGGGGCCAGGCCTGGGTGGCGCTGAACCTGGCGCCCGTGTTCGACGCGCTCGACGCGGATGCCCTGACGGTGCCGCGCGACGTGTCGATCAGGGTCGATGCGCAAACGCGCGTGCTGCAGCAGACGATGATCGCCGGCGTGCTGTCCGTGCCGGCCGAGCAACTGCGCGGCGCCGGCCTGGCCGAGCTGACTGGCCTGTTTGGTGCGGAATCGAAGCGCGAGCTGCTCAAAGCCGTCGGCATCAAGTCGGAAGCGGCGCTGGTGCCGGGCTTGACGCCCGCCTTCGTGCAGGCGTGGGATGCGGTCGATGCGCTGGAAGTCGTTGCCGGCTTCCTGTTCCCGGCCCTGTCCGTGCCGCGCCCTGCCTCGATGGACCTGGCCGCCTTCCTGCAAGTGGGCCTGGCCCTGCGCAGCCAGGCGGGCATCGACACGCTGGAGCGTGGCCTGAAGCTGGCCGCGCAAGGCAAGTCGCAGGAACAGTTGCGCAACTATGCGCAGCAAGCCCTGCGCCGCACGCAACAGCGTCTGCTGACGCAGGTGCTGGCGCGCGCCGAGCAAGGCAATGCGGGCCAGGCCGTCGATGCGGTGACGGGCGCGCTGGGCCTGTCGGCCTATGTGGCGGCGACGGAACTGGAGCAAGCCATGCTGGACGTGTGGACGCTCTCCGAGGCGGTGAATAAAGTGGCAGTGGAAGCGGCGGTGTAATGACGCAAGAAGTACGACAAGTTGGACAGGGTGCTGGCGGCTTGCCGCCAGCCGTGCAGGCGCTGGCGCAGGCCGATTTCAGCGGTGTGGCGCAGCTGTTCGCCAACGCCGGTTTCACGGTGGCCTTGCCGGCACCCGGCATGCTGCAAGTCGTCAAGCCGCAAGCCGATAAGGGCCGCCCCAGCGTGGCCGTTTCTGTCGGCGTGCATGGCGACGAGACGGGGCCGATCGAAGTGCTCGCGCATTTGCTCGACGCCTTGTCGCGCGATGCGTCGGCACTGGCCGTCGACTTGCTCGTCTGCGTGGGCAATGTCGATGCGATCCGTGCCGGCAAGCGTTTTATTGACGCCGACCTGAATCGCATGTTCCGCCCCGTGCGGGGCAGCCTGGCGCAAGCGGCGGAAAGCGCGCGCGCCGATGAAATGATCGCCGCGACCAAAGCGTTCTTTGACGCGGCGGGCTCCGTGCGCTGGCACCTGGATTTGCACACGGCCATCCGGCCTTCCGTGTACCCCACGTTTGCCATCGTGCCGGACCTGGTGGCCGATGACGCCAAGGCGCAGCTGATAGCCTGGCTGGGCCAGGCGGCCATCGGCGCCATCATCATGAATCCGCAGTCGGCCGGCACGTATAGTTATTATTCGGCCGAACATTGCGGCGCGGCCGCCAGCACGGTGGAACTGGGCCGCGTGGGCACCCTGGGGCAGAACGATTTATCGCTGTTCGACGACGTGTCGCGGGCGCTGGATGGCTTGCTGCGCGGCCTGCCTGCGCAGCCCGTCAAGGCGCAACCGCACGTGTTCAAGGTGGCGCAGGAAATCATCAAGCACAGCGATGAATTCCGCATGGCTTTTGATCGCAGCACGCAGAATTTTACGTCGCTGCCGCAACATGCCGTGATCGCCAGCGATGGCGAGCACGTCTACACGGTGCGGCACGCGGAAGAGCTGGTGGTGTTCCCGAACCCGGACGTGCGGGTGGGCTTGCGCGCCGGTTTGATGGTGGTGCGCGTGGCTTGATCGTCCAGTCCTCACACAGCATTTGGCGCCAGCCGGGGAAACCCGCCTGGCGTTTTTTTCATGAAAAAATGCCGCACGGAAATAATTATCCATTAAGCAATTGATTGGTTTAAAATATTTACCCTTTGCAATTTTTTGGACCGATCATGTTGAAACGCCTGCTGACAGCCTTGCTGTGCCTGACCCTCTCCGGCTTCACGGCCGCCGCCCCTGCCGAGGAGAAGGCCGTCGCACCGGAAATGACGGCCGAGCAGTTCCTCGCCCAGTTGCACCTGCAGCGCGGCAAGATCACCTTGCCGGGCGGCATCGCCACCCTGGATTTGCCCGCCAACTTCCGTTATCTGTCGCCGACGGACGCCGAGCGCGTGCTGGTCGATGCCTGGGGCAATCCACCGGGCATGGAATCGCTGGGCATGATCGTGCCCGCCAAGACCAGCGTGCTCGAGCGCGATAGCTGGGGCGTCATCGTCACGTATGAAAAGGAAGGGCATATCAAGGATGACGATGCGGACAGCATCAAATACGACGAATTGCTCAAGGATATGCAGGCGTCCGTGCTGGAAAACAATGCGGAGCGCAAGAAGCAGGGTTATCCGGGCATCCATTTGATGGGCTGGGCGGAAAAACCCAGCTATGCCAAGGATACGCACAAGCTGTACTGGGCCAAGGACTTGATGGTCGATGGCGGCGAGCACTCGCTGAACTACAACGTGCGCGTGCTGGGCCGCGAAGGCGTGCTGAACCTGAACGCGATCGCCAGCATGCAGCAGATCGAAGCGATCAAGAAGGAAATGCAGCAAGTGACGGCGTTCACGGAATTTACCGACGGTAACCGCTACACGGACTTCGACAGCAAGACGGACAAGGTGGCTGAATATGGCCTGGCGGCGCTGGTGGCCGGCGGCGTGGCCAGCAAGCTGGGCCTGTTCGGCAAGCTGCTGGCGCTGCTGCTGGCCTTCAAGAAAGTGCTGATCCTGGCCGTGGTCGGCGCTGGCGCGGCCATCGTCAAGTTTTTCGGCGGCAAGCGCAAGGACAAGCCGCAGCCGCAGACAGCACCGCAGCCGGAAACGGCTGAACAGCCCGGCCATGCACCCGATGGCAAGGTAAATCTGGAAAAGTAGGATGAACTGAGCCGCTCGGTGCGCCGGCGCACATGCGCGCCCTGTCCGAAAACAGCGCCTCGGGTACACTGACTCATCGTTCACTATCAGGAGTCAGTCATGTCCGTGTCCATGTATCAGGCAACCATCCCCGTCTTCATCCGCGGCTTGCGGGTCGTCTCGGCCCTGCTGGAAAAAGCGCAAGCGCATGTCGAGGAAGACGGCATCGTGCCCGAGATTTTGCTGGGCGCGCAGCTGGCGCCCGACATGCTGGACCTGACGGCGCAGGTGCAGCGCGCCAGCGATACGTCGAAGATGTCGGTCGAGCGCCTGAGCGGCGTGCCGGCGCCGAAGTTCGAGGATAATGAAGCGTCGTTCGAGCAGTTACAGGAACGCATCGCCAACACCATCGCATATATCGACAGCGTCAATGCGGGCCAGATGGCGGGCAGCGCGCAGAAGGAAGTCGTGCTGAACTGGACGGACGAGGGGACAAAATTCTCGGGCGACGATTACCTGCTCAGCTTTGCCTTGCCGAATTTCTATTTCCACGTCTCCATGGTCCACGCCATCCTGCGCAACAATGGCGTGGCCGTGGGCAAGCTCGATTATCTTGGCCCGTACGACTGAGACTGATTATTGCTGCGGTTGCTGCTGAACCTGGTTTTGCACCGCATTGCCCAGCATGCCGCCGCCGATCACGCCGGCCACCGTCGCCAGCGCCTTGCCGCGGCCGCCACCGACCTGATTGCCGATCAAGCCGCCGATAACGGCGCCCGTTCCGATGCCCACGTAGTTGGGCTGGGCGGGCGCAGGCACCGGTTGCTGCTGGCGGACCGGTTCGCGGTAGGCCGTGTCGCGGTAGCCATCGTTGTTGTCACGGTAGGCAGGACGGGCCTGCGCCACCTGCGTGTGGTGCACGACGCGCTTGTGCACGACGGGTGCCGGGGCTGGTGCCGGAGCAGCTTGCGCCACCACGGGGGCGGCCACGGGCGCTGCCAGCGCAGCGGCGTTGGTCGGCGTCATGGCGGCCACATCGGCAGGTACGGCCGGCACATTTGCCCGCGAATTGGGCAGGATGCCGGCGATGGACGCCGCGCCCACCAAGCACAGGACCGTCACGGAAATGGCGGCGCCGGCCATCAAGGGGTGGATGCGGCTGGCGGTAGTCGTCGTGTTCATGCGTTCTCCTGGGGTGGTATTGCTGGTGTTGTTGATGTGTCCAGATTAGCGGCCCTGCCTGCCCAAGGCTAGCCCTTGCGCTGTATCAAACGTAAGCAGGTGTAAGCCGCACTTTCCAAAGCACAGTAGAATCGGTGCTTCCCCTATTCCGGAGTCCGCCATGAGCCAGTTATTCACGCCGTATGCACTGGGGCCGCTGCCGGTGGCCAACCGCATCGCCATCGCGCCCATGTGCCAGTATTCGGCCGACAACGGCAACGCCACCGACTGGCACATGATCCACTTGGGCCATTTGGCTCTGTCCGGCGCGGGATTGCTGATGACGGAAGCGACGGCCGTCTCGCCCGAGGGGCGCATCTCGGCCGACGACCTGGGCCTGTGGTCGGACGCGAATCAAGCTGCGCTGGCCAAGGTGGTGCAGGCGATCCGCCGCCATGCGCCGATTCCGCTGGTGGTGCAGCTGGGCCATGCGGGACGCAAGGCGTCGAGCCGCGCGCCCTGGCAGGGCGGCGCCTGCGTGCATCTGGCCGAGGGCGGCTGGCAAACGGTGGCTCCGTCCGCCATCGCCCACGCGCCTGGCGAAACCGTGCCGCTCGCCCTCGACGAGATGGGTTTGCTGCAGATCAAGGGGGCGTTTGTCGCCGCCGCCCAGCGCGTGCATGCGCTCGGTATCGAAGGCATCGAATTGCACGCGGCGCATGGCTATCTGCTGCACCAGTTCCTGTCGCCCCTGTCCAACCAGCGCAGCGATGCGTATGGCGGCAGCCTGGACAACCGCATGCGCTTTCCGCTGGAAGTCTATGCAGCCGTGCGCGCCGCGGTGCCCGCCAGCATGGCCGTGGGCGTGCGTATTTCCGCCACCGACTGGGTCGAGGGCGGATGGGACATCGAACAAAGCGTGCGTTTCGCGCAGGAACTCAAGCAGCTGGGCGCCGACTTCATCCACGTCTCCAGCGGCGGCATTTCGCCGCAGCAGCAGATTCCCGTGGGACCCGGTTACCAGGTGGCGTTTGCCGAACGCATCAAGCGCGACAGCGGCTTGCCCACCATCAGCGTGGGCCTGATCACGGAAGCGCAGCAGGCCGAAGACATCATCGCCAACGGCCAGTCCGACATGGTGGCGCTGGCGCGCGCCATCCTGTTCGACCCGCGCTGGCCCTGGCATGCGGCGGCCCAGCTGGGCGCGCACGTGTCGGCGCCGCCGCAGTACTGGCGCTCGCAGCCGCGCGAATACAAGAACCTGTTCGGCGACACGACCCTGGGCCAGCGCTAACAGGTCTGCTCTGCTACACTGACGCTTCTTTCCCATTTCTCCAGGACGCTTCGACATGCGCCATTGATACTGCCGTGCTGTGCACGGCCTCGCCCATCCCGCCACAGCGCCTTGCGCCGCGCGGGTTCGCCAGCCTTGCTCAAGGAGTATCCATGCCCGCATTACTGCAACTCGACCGTCTTTCCTTTGCGCTGCCCGATGGCCGCGCCCTGTTTTCCGATTTGCAATTTTCCTTTGCTTCGCAACGTATCGGCCTCGTCGGCGATAACGGCGTGGGCAAGAGTGTGCTCGCGCGCCTGCTGGCAGGCCGGGCGCAGCCGTCTTCTGGCGCCGTGCGCTGCGACGGCAGCGTGCATTACGTGGCGCAGGAGCTCGATCCGGACCGCTATCCCAGCGTGGCGGCGCTTGCCGGCATGGACGACTTGCTGGCCGCGCTGGCGCGCATCGCTGAAGGCAGCGTCGACGAGGCCGACTACGCCCTGGTGGGCGAACGCTGGGATGCCCACGCCCGTCTGCGCCAGGCGCTCGATGCGCTCGATTTGCGTCATGTCGATGCCGGCACGCCAACGGCCAGCCTGAGCGGCGGCGAACGCCAGCGCATCGCCCTGCAGGGCGCCTGGCTGTCGCAGGCGGACTGGCTGGTGCTCGATGAACCGAGCAACCACCTTGATGCGCATCAACGCGCCCGCCTGGTGGCGCAGATGGCGCGCTGGCCTGGCGGCTTGTTGCTGATCAGCCATGACCGCGGCTTGCTGCAGCACGTCGATGCAATCGTCGAGCTGTCGCCGCAGGGCTTGTGCAGCTATGGCGGCAATTACGCGCTGTATGCGCAGCAGCGCGCGCTGGAGCAGGCCGGTTTTGCTGCCGCCCTGCAGGCGGAAAAGGCTGGTGCCAGACGCGAGCAGCGCGAAGCGCAGCAGCAGGCCGAGCGCCAGCAGCGCCGTGTCGGACGCGGCGAGAGGGAAGGGCGCGAAGGCAATCAAAGCAAGCTGCTGCTCGACGCGAAAAAGGAGAAAAGCCAGGATAGCCAGGGCAAGCTGCGCGTGCGCGCGCAAGAGGCGCAGCAGGCGCGCCAGCAACGGGTGATGGACGCCAGCGCCCGCTGCGCGCCCGAGAACGAACGGCTGCTGCTGGCGCCCGAGAGCCTGGTGCCGAATGGCAAATTGCTGCTGGAATGGCGCGACGTGGTCTTGCCGCACGGCCAGGCGCACGCCATCAGCCTGGTATTGAACGGCCCGCGCCGCCTGGCCGTGACGGGTGACAATGGCAGCGGAAAGTCGACCCTGCTGCGCGTGATCGCCGGACAGCTGGCGCCCGCCAGCGGCGAGTTGCGCTGCCATGCGCAGGTGGCCTGGCTGGACCAGCATGCGGGACTGCAAGACGGCGAGCGCAGCGCCGTGCAACGCTTGCAGGCACGCAACAGCATCATGCCGGAAGGCGAGCTGCGCACGCGGCTGGCGCTGCTGGGCATTGCCGGCGCGCGCGCCACCATGCCCAGCCGTTTGCTCAGCGGCGGCGAGCGCATGAAGGTGGCGCTGGCGGCCGAACTGTATGCGCAGGCGCCGCCGCAACTGCTGCTGCTCGACGAACCCGACAATCATCTGGACCTGGCCAGCCTGCAGGCGCTGGAGCAGATGCTGCTGCAATACCAGGGGGCGTTACTTGTGGTTTCGCACGACCAGGCATTTTTGCAGGCGATAAACCTTGACCCCGAGGGCTTGACATTGCATAAGTGATAATTTAATGAAAAAAGTCACGCTCGATGCCTGTAGAGCATGCTTCATGAACTGATGCTGAATTTTGTTTGATTGTCGGTATAATCCACTGAATAACCGGGCCTATTTGTGAACTAAAACTGCTGGTTCACCAATATGATGACGTTTAATCTGGCACTGTTGTCGGTCACTACCGCGCTGCCAGGGCGTCCTCCTCCGTGCCCTGCCGTGCATGAATTTTGGTTTCGCTTATATTGTTTTCTTGGAGAAATAGCATGTCGTTTTACGAAAAACTCAAAGCCCTCAACATTGAACTGCCAGTCGTTGCCGCACCAGCTGCCGCCTACGTGATGCATGCCCGCACGGGCAACACCGTCTTCCTGTCCGGCCACCTGGCCAAGAAGGATGGCAAGGTCTGGGTCGGCCAACTGGGCAAGGACGTCACCACGGAAGAAGGCAAGATCGCTGCGCGCGGTATCGCCATCGAACTGATCGCCACCCTGCAAGACGCCTGCGGCGGCGACTTGAGCAAAGTCAAGCGCATCGTCAAGGTCATGAGCCTGGTCAATTCCACCTCCGACTTCACGGAACAGCACCTGGTGACCAATGGCGCCTCGGAACTGTTCGTCGAAGTCTTCGGCGACAGCGGCAAGCACGCCCGCTCCGCCTTCGGCGTGGCGCAAATCCCGCTGGGCGCTTGCGTCGAAATCGAGCTGATCGCTGAACTGGCCTGACGCAGTAGCCTGACCACATGAGCATGCCGGCGATAACCGCCGGCTCGCCTTTTCCTCCTTTCCAGCAAGAGCGGAACCGCCATTGGGGTGGAGGGATCGGTGTATTCAAGAAAAAAACGGAGACACGTAATGAAAACGAGTGAACAAGGCTTGCACCGCGGCCTGGGCGAGCGGCAAATCCGCCTGATGGCGCTGGGTGCGGCGATTGGCGTGGGCCTGTTTCTGGGTTCCGGCAACGCCATCAAGATGGCCGGTCCCGGCATCATGCTGTCGTACATCATCGGTGGCGCGGTCATCTTCATGATCATGCGCGCACTGGGCGAAATGGCCGTGCACAACCCGGTTGCCGGCTCCTTCAGCCGCTATGCCCAGGATTACCTGGGCCCCTTGCAAGGCTATCTGACGGGCTGGAACTACTGGTTCCTGTGGCTGGTCACGTGTGTGGCGGAAATTACCGCCGTCGCCATCTACATGGGCATCTGGTTCCCCGACGTGCCGCGCTGGATCTGGGCCCTGGCGGCCTTGGGTTCCATGGGCGCCATCAACCTGCTGGCCGTGAAAGCGTATGGCGAGTTCGAATTCTGGTTTGCTCTGATCAAGGTCGTCACCATCATCCTGATGATCGTCGGCGGCACGGGCATGATCATCTTCGGTTTGGGTAACGGCGGCGTGGCCGTCGGCATCTCGAATCTGTGGACGCATGGCGGTTTCTTCCCGAACGGCGCGCAGGGCGTGCTGATGTCGCTGCAGATGGTGATGTTTGCCTATCTGGGCGTGGAAATGATCGGCCTGACGGCCGGCGAAGCGGCGAACCCGAAGAAATCGATTCCTGACGCCATCAATTCCGTGTTCTGGCGCATCCTGATTTTCTATGTCGGCGCATTGTTCGTCATCCTGTCGATCTACCCATGGAATGAAATCGGCACCACCGGCAGCCCGTTCGTCATGACGTTCGAACGCCTGGGCATCAAGACGGCCGCCGGCATCATCAACTTCGTCGTGCTGACGGCGGCCTTGTCGTCGTGCAATGGCGGCATCTTCAGCACGGGCCGCATGCTGTACAACCTGGCGCTGCAAGGCCAGGCGCCGAAGGCGTTTGCGGAAACGACGGCCAGCGGCGTGCCGCGCCGCGCCATCCTCGTGTCCGTCTTCGCGCTGCTGCTGGGCGTGCTGCTGAATTACCTGGTGCCGGAAAAAGTGTTTATCTGGGTCACCTCGATCTCCACCTTCGGCGCCGTCTGGACCTGGGGCGTGATCCTGGTCACGCAGATCCAGTTCCGCAAGACCTTGAGCCCGCTGGAAATCAAGAACCTGGCCTTCCGCATGCCGTTCGCGCCGTATGGTTCCTGGATTTCGCTGGCGTTCCTGGCGCTGGTGATCGGCCTGATGGCGTATTTCCCCGATACGCGCATCGCCCTGATGGTGGGACCAGCCTGGCTGATCCTGTTGACGGTGCTGTATTACGCGCTGGGCCTGGCGCCGAAAGACCGGCGCGACGACGTGCCGCAAGGCTACGAAGCGGGTTGGCCAGCGGCCGATGCGCCGCACGTCAAGAAGTAAACCAGCGTAGTTGAGCTGAATCAAAAGCGCGCCCCTGCCACTGCAGCGGCGCGCTTTTTCTTTCATAGAAGCAACTTCTTCTGCGCCAGCACTGTTGCGGCTTTGCTGGCGCACGCCTGGCGTTGTTTCCTTGCATCAAAGTTCTGTTTAGCTGAGCCGGTGAAAGCCCTATAATCGCTTAGTTTTGAAAATGGACGCGATCTTTCCGGTTTTTTGCCAGGTAGGGCCGGAGCGCCGTTTTTATGTGTTTTTACCCGTCATGTTCCGAACAACACCTGACAAAACCGTAGCGAGCGGAAGTGAGTTGTGGCTAAGAAGCGCAGCTGTGCGAATGCACAGTGAGCATCGCAGGCCGCGAATCGCGACGCGCAGTAGGTTTTGGCAGGTGTTCAAGTGCATGCCTCATAAAGGAATGCTAGTGAGCCAAACCCTGGTCCAGAAACTTTGCCGCACCAAGCCGATCGATACCACGGTCGAATATGGTGAAGGCCTCAGCAGCAGCGGCTTGAGCCGGTCCATCGGCCTGTTTTCCCTCACCATGATCGGCGTCGGCGCCACCATCGGCACGGGCATTTTCTTTACCATGGTCGAAGCCGTCCCCAAGGCGGGCCCCTCGGTCGTCCTGTCTTTCCTGATCGCCGCCATCACGGCCGGCCTGACGGCCTTGTGTTATGCGGAATTGTCGTTCCGCATCCCCGCCTCCGGCTCCTCGTATTCATTTGCCTACGCCACCGTGGGCGAGTTTCTTGCCTTCATCATGGCTGCCTGTCTGCTGCTCGAATATGGGTTGGCGGGCAGTGCCGTGGCCATCGGCTGGTCGTCCTACCTGAATAATTTCCTGGAAAATGCCTTCGGCTGGCATATCCCCGAGATGCTGCGCACGCCGATGATCGTTTCCGGCCCGCATGGCATGGAGTTCCACGCCGGCCACATCAATCTGCCGCCCATCTTTTTGATCTGCATGTGCGGCTTCCTGCTGCTGCGCGGCGCCAAGGAATCGGCCCTGATGAACGCCATCATGGTCATCATCAAGCTGGCGATCCTCGTGTTTTTCATCGTCATCGCGTTTTCCGGCTTCAATGCCGACAATTTCTTCCCCTTCTTCAATACCGACAATAGCAAGGGCTTTGCCGGCATGACGGGCGTCACGGCGGCGGCCGGCACCGTGTTCTTCTCCTTCATCGGCCTCGATACGGTGGCGACGGCAGGCGATGAAGTGAAAAATCCCACGCGCAATGTGCCGCGCGGCATCCTTGGCGCCTTGCTCATCGTCACCGTGTTTTACCTGCTGGTGGCCGTGGCCGCCCTCGGCGCGCAACAGGCGAAGCTGTTCGAAGGCCAGGAAGCGGGCCTGGCGGTGATCCTGCAAAACGTCACGGGCAAGACCTGGCCCGCATTGGTGCTGTCGGCCGGCGCCGTCATTTCCGTCTTCAGCGTGACCCTGGTGACGATCTACGGCCAGACGCGCATCCTGTTTGCCGTCAGCCGCGACGGCCTGATCCCGAAATCGTTCCAGAAGATCCACCCGCGCACCCTGGTGCCGGTCAGCAATACCATCATCGTCTGCCTGGTGGTGGCCGTGGTGGCCGGTTCCGTCGATGCGACCTATTTGTGGGATATGGTCAGCATCGGCACCCTGACGGCCTTCATGGTGGTCTCGATCGCCGTGCCCGTGCTGCGCCACAAGCAGGGCGCCAACCGCATCGAAGGCTTCAGCGTGCCGTTCGGGCCGTACGTGATTCCTGGCCTGAGCGTACTGGCTTGCCTGTACATCATGCGCGATTTGCCGCATACGACGTTTGTCGTGTTCAGCGTGTGGATGGCGGTCACGGTGGCCATCTATTTCCTGTACAGCATGCGGCATTCGCACCTGGGCAAGAAGACCCGCTAATGCAGCCTGTTCCATCCAAAACCGCCGCGCTTGCCGGCGGTTTTTTTTATTTCTAACCGGAATTTACATGATGAAAATAACTGATCTGGCCGCTTGCGGCTTGCTGGCAAGCAGTCTTCTGGGCATCGCGGCGCAGGCCGCTCCTGCAGCCGAGCCGGCATTGCGCGATTACCGCGCCGTCGCCCTGTCGGCCAATGGGCAGCGCATCGCCGCAATCGAGTCGAGCAGGGCGGAACAGCCACAGCCGCAGCGTCCGCATGCGGCCATCGTCGTGCGCGACGCCGCCAACGGCACCATCGTGCAGCAATTCGACCCGTGCGCCGTGTGTTCCTACGACAAGCCCAGCTGGTCGCCCGATGGCCGGCAACTGGCCTTTGTCGGCTACGACGCCAAGGCGGGCACGGCGCATCTGTACCTGGCCACAATGACACAGGCGCAGGCGCGCGTGTTGACCAGTATCAAAGGCGTGGCCAGCACGGCACGCTGGTCGCCTGACGGCCAGCAGCTGGCGCTGCTGGCCACGGTGGGCGCGCGCAAGCTGGCGGGTGCTGTCGAAGCGGGTGCGCGCCAGGTGGGCGAAGTGGGCAGCGAAGACGATGCCCAGCGCATCGCCGTCGTGCCGGTCAGCGGCGGCGAGCTGCGCTTGCTGTCACCCGCCGACACCTATGTGTATGAATATAATTGGACGCCCGATGGGCGCGGTTTTGTCGCCACCAGCGCGCAAGGCAATGGCGACAGCAACTGGTGGGTTGCCAAGCTCAGCCATATTGACGGCGACACGGGCGCCCTGCGCGTGATCGCGGCGCCGGCCATGCAGCTGAACTTGCCGTCGGTCTCGCCGGACGGCAAGACGGTAGCCTTCATCGGCGGCCTGATGAGCGATTTCGGCTCCATCGGCGGCGATATTTATACCGTCCCGCTGGCCGGCGGCACGCCGCGCAATCTCACGCCCGATTACCGCGGCACCTTCAATGGCGTCGTCTGGCGCGGCGCCGGCTTGCTGGCGACGGCCCTGATCGACTCGCAGCTGGCGCTGGTGCCCGTCGATGCGCAAACGGGTCCGGCCCAGCCCGTGCTGCTCGGAGAACTGAGCAGCAGCGGCAGCGATGGCCGTCTGTCGTTCAGCGCCGATGGCTTGCAAGCGGCGGCGGCACAGGAAGACTTTACGCACGCCAGCTACCTGGTGGCGGGACCGGTAGGCCAGCTGAAAAAGATTACGCGCGACAATGACGGCTTTGCGCCGCAACTGACGGTGCAGAACGTGGGCTGGAACAACGAGCAATACAAGGTGCAAGGCTGGCTGCTGGGGCCGTTGAAGGCGGACGCAGGCAAGCGCTACCCGATGATCGTCAACGTGCATGGCGGGCCCGGCGCCGCCGCCTCGCCCCGTTACGTCGCGGCGAGCACGCTGATCCACGAATTGACGCAAAAGGGCTATTTCGTCTTCCTGCCCAATCCGCGCGGCAGTTTTGGCCAGGGCCAGGCATTTACGCGCGCCAACATGGCGGACTTTGGCGGCGGCGACTGGCGCGACATCCTGGCCGGTATTGATGCCGCGCAAAAAGTGGCGCCCATCGATGGCCAGCGCCTGGGCTTGATCGGCCATTCGTATGGCGGCTTCATGACCATGTGGGGCGTCACGCACAGCGACCGCTTCAAGGCGGCCGTGGCCGGCGCTGGCGTGTCGAACTGGATCAGTTATTATGGCCAGAACGGCATCAACCAGTGGATGATCCCGTTCTTCGGCGCCTCCGCGTATGACACGCCGGACGTCTACCGCCGTGCCTCGCCCATCGAATCGATCAAGGCAGCGAAGACGCCGACCCTGATCTATGTGGGCGAGCGCGACGTGGAAACGCCGGCCGCCCAGTCGCTGGAATTCTGGCATGGCTTGCGCGCCATGGGCGTGCCGTCCAGCCTGTTCATCTACGACGGCGAAGGCCATTCCTTCCGCAAGCCCGAGCACCAGCGCGACTTGCAGAAGCGCACCGTCGGCTGGTTCGAACAATATTTGAAGTAAGTTGCGCAGGCTTAGCGCGGGGCCACAATATGCACGATCGCCGCGCTATGCACCACGATCTTGTCCGCATCCGCCTGCAATAATCGGATGCGGCGCTGCACCAGCGGCCAGCCCGACCAGGCCACGTCGCTGGCGGGCGGTGCTGCAGAGGCCGCCAGCGGGGCGCTGATGGCGGCCTTGTCGTCGAGCTGCTCCAGCGCGCGCGACAGGGTCAGGCACACTTGCGTGTGGCTGTGGCCGAGCAGGGCGTTGACGGGCGCGACGGGCAACTGGCTGGCATGGCGCCCCAGGATCGAGCGCAGCGCCGCCACGTGGGCCACCAGCAAGTAATTTTGCACGATGAACAGGTTGATGTCTTCCACGGCCCGCTGCTTGCTGGCCGGTTCGTCGAGCATGCGCACCAGCGCCGAGCTGAGCGCGGCCAGGCTGTCCATCAGGCGCTTGCGCTCGATGCGGTAGGCAAAGTCGTCGAAACATTTTCCCTGCAGTAACTCGAAGCTGGCTTGCATATACGACAGGTTGACGTTGAGCACCTGGCGCACGAGGCGCGGCAGGCTCTGGTATTCCCAATTGGCCAGCACGAAGCTGAACACGGTGGCCACCGCCGCGCCGATCAGGGTATCGATCAAACGCTCGCTGACGAGGTTCGGGTTGCTGGGCGCCACCAGATGCATTTGCAACAGAATCATCAGGCTGACGGCGATGGCCGTGTAGCGGTAGCGCAAGTAAATAAAGGTGGGCGTGGCGACGATGGAGAGAAATAAAATCCCCATCAGCACGATATTGCTGTGCACGAAGCGGATCACGATGGCCGTGACCACGCAGCCGATGATGGTGCCAATGATGCGGTCGGCGCGGCGCTGGCGCGTCATGCTGAACGTGGGGCGCAGGATGATGACGATGGTCAAGACGATCCAGTAGCTGTGGGCAGCATACGGCAGCCAGTGGCCGATCAGCAACCCCACGGAGATGGCCATCGACACGCGCAGGGCGAAGCGGAACACGGGCGAATCCAGGCGCAGATTCGCCAGCAGAGTCTTCAGCTCGTATTTCTGCTGCGACAAGAACGGCGCCATGTCGGCGCCGCTCCAGAATGGCACATCGGCATAGACTTTTTGCGTGGCCAGGTGCAGCTCGGCGATCATTTTCAGAATGGCGCGGATCTTGTTGCGCTGCGCGCGCAGGGTCGCCAGCGCTTCTTGCGCATTGTTTCCTTGTGCGTGCAGGCGTGCGATCTCCGCCTCGATGGCGGCCCATTCCTTGTCATAGCTGATCTGCGCATACGAGGCGCGCTTGCGCGTGACGGCATACGCCACGGACTCGATATCGCGCGCCGCCTTGTAGGCCAGGTCATGCAGGGATTTGAGCACGTCCGAGTCGGCCAGGTGCTGGCGCAGCAGCGCGTAATCCGTGTGCGTGGACAGGATCAGTTCATATAAATCGAGCATGCACACATGCACTTGCACCACGATAGCATCCTTGCTGTTTTTGTGGCTGCGCAAGATCAAATCACGCGACGCTTGCTGGCGGTCGGCCAGGATGCTTTGATGGCGCACCAGCTTGTTGAACTGCTCCGTCAAATTGAAACGCGTGTCGTAGAAATCGGCCTTGATGTCGATGTAGGCGGCCAGTTCGAACAGGGCTTCTGCCAGCACTTGCTGTTTGATGCGGTGGCGCAAGACCCAGGCGATGGCCATGGCGTAGGCCAGATAGATCAAGCCCCCCAGCATGAACAGGCCTGCATGGTGGAACGATTGCTGCCACGTCATCTGGTGTTCCATCGACATGGTCATGATGAACAGGGCGGCCAGCTGCAAAGGCATGGATTTCTTGCCGTACACCACCATCATGCTGGCAAGAAAACTGACGAGGACCAGCACCGTCATCAACAGCCATTGCACGGGCCCGCACAGGCTGATCAACAAGGTGACGGCGCTGCACAGCAGCACCGAAGCCAGCATTTCGTTGAACTTGTGGCGCAGGGGGCTGGGCATGTCCATCAGGGTCGTGCACAGGGCGCCGATGCATACCGTCATGGCGGTGGCGCTGTCGCTGATTTCCTGGACCAGCAAGGCGAGGCCGACCAGGCCGATGGCCACGCGCAAGCCCAGGTAAAAATAATGGCTGTAAATAAAGGTGCGCAGGTTCAGTGCGTAGTGCATGGGATTACCTTGTGGGTAGGGCACAGAAAGAGGCGCCGCACCGGGGTCTCCGATGCGGCGCCAGGATGTTGCAGTCGCTACAGCCTTGATTTACATCAGGGCAATGACAGGATATCTCCGCCACTCGGGCTCGGCAAAGCGCTGGCAGTGCTCAAAAATGAAGTCGAGCACGGCTTCCTGGTTGCTCAGCAGGGCCGGGTTGGCTGCTTTCCAATCGGCAAATTTGGCCGCCAGCGCCGGCTCGTCGCGCAGCAGTTCCGACGCCATGTCTTCGAAGACGTAATTGGAAAACGCTTCTTTCTTCTCCAGCACGCTGTTGAAGAAGCCCCAGCGGAAGAAGCTGTCGTGCGCCTGCGGTTCCAGCGTTTCCACGGCGTAGCGCGCGTTATCCTGGTCCAGGCTGATCACATAATCGCCCGCCTGCACGGTGAACTGGCCCGTGCGCGCTTCCACTTCCACCGTATCGTGGAACATGTGGCCTTCGTAGGCCGTGGCCCGCGTGCCGACGTTGGCAATGTGGTAGTAACGCGCCGTTAGCGTCTGTTCAGCGGTGATGCGGTGCATTTCGACGCCGTTCCAGCGCAGGCGCTCGATCACTTCGCGCCAGGCTTGCGGCACGACATAGGCTTTCGGTGCGGCCACGGTGACGTCCGCATCGAAGCGGTTGTAGTAAGCGATGTCGCGTTCCCACGGCTGCGAGCGGTCGTAGGACAGGCGCTGGTAGTCGCCCAGCACGCTAGCCGTGTATTTGGCCGCGTAGCCCTTGAAGGGGAAGGTCGACGGTTGTTCCTCGTTCATGCTCCAGTGGATCGGCCACTCGGCTTGCGTGCGTCCCGCTGCCTTGGCTTGCGCGCGCAGTTGCTTGATCTGTTCGCCGTGTTTGACCGTGAACGCCATCGTGATGTCGAGCAGGGCGCGCATGGACGCGTAGCGGTCGGCAAACGGTTTCAGCATGTGCGTTTCCGGCATGAAACCGATGACGTGATGCAAGGCCGCAAAACCGGTCGAGAAACGGGGCACTTCGAGGAATTCGGCGATGCCGTGGTCCGGGCTGTCCTTGACGGGGTTCACGTACGGGCACGTGGGCCAGCCGGCCTGTTCCATGTGTGCAAAGATGTGCGGCAGCATGGTGTCTTGCAGGAAGGGACCGAGGCCATTGCCCAGCTTATCCGTCTGCGTGTGAATCAGGGTCATCGTGTACGGGTAGTCGGCGCCGTTCGACGTGTGCGTGTCGACCATCACGTCCGGATCCCAGCTGGCCAGCAGGCGGTTGAACACTTGCGCGTTCAGGCTGTCGCACTTGATGAAATCGCGGTTCAAGTCCAGGTGGCGGCTGTTGCCGCGGAAACCGAATTGCTCCGGGCCATCCTGGTTCACGCGCGAGGTATTTGCGCGGTTCAGGCTGCCATCGACGTTGTAGATCGGAATGAACAGCAGCACGGTGCTGCCCAGCGCCTCCAGGCGCTCCGGCTGCGTGCAGAGGTCGCGCACGATGGCCATGCAGGCGTCGATGCCTTCCGGTTCGCCCGGGTGGATGCCGTTATTGTTGAAGAACACGGTGCGGCCCGCGCGCTTGATTTGCTCGCGGTCAAACACGCCGTCCGCGCTGACGACGCCAGCGTGGATGGGCACGCCAGAATCGGACAGGCCGATCTGTTCGAAGTGCAGCACCTGCGGATAGCGTGCGGCGAGATCTTGATAGAAGGTGATGCATTCCAGCCAGGTCGTAGTCTGGTTGTGGTTACCGAGTTCGTAGGTCGTGCGCAAGTCTGGTGGCATAGCGGTCTGAGTCTGGGAGGGGGAAGGCGCGCTGGGTAAGTACGCCCGCTAGGGGCCAATTGTAGCACCGGCGCTCTTGCCTTGATGCGCAACAGGAGGCGATCGCCGGACTTGTGTTATGAATACGTTTCAGGCGCAAGGATGGAGGCGGCATGGGCAAGACGGCGATGGCAGCGATGGCGGCGCTGGTGTGGGGGATATGCCTGGCGGCACAGGCGGCGCCGTTGCGCTTGCCGGCGGGCAAGGAGCCCGTGGCGCAGGGCGGCTCCGTGACGGCCGCCGCACAGGGGGTGCTGATACGCTACCGGGGCTGGCTGCTGGCCGTTGATGGAGCGGCGTCCGAGCAGATGCCTGACGTCTTGCTGACGTCGGCGGAGGCGGGCCAGGCGCCGCAGTTGCGGGTCGGCACGCTGCAGCGTGCCTTGCCAGTATGGGCGGCCTTCGAGTTGATCAAGGGCAGCACGCGCCTGCGCATCACGGCACTGCCGGGGCCGGATGAGATGCCCGCGCTGCTGCTGGACTTTGGCGAGGCCGATTACCGCATCGTGATTCCCGCCGCCCACATCGAACGGCAAGCCTATCCGTTGCTGGCGCAGCGCTTTCCCGGCGCCGACCTGGCCTTGCTGCTGCAGGATGGCAGGAGGGTGATGTTGCCGCTGGGAAGTGGCCGCGCGCCAGTGTTTGGCGAGGAGCAAGCCGTGCCTTACCGCTTTGCCAAGGTAAAACGCTAGGCAAAAAAAAGCCACTCCCGCAGGAGTGGCTCAGGCTAAAGCGCCCGTTGCCGGGTTATTGCTTTTTGTTATTCAGCGCCCATTTCTTTCAGCAGGTTATCTGCGTGGTCGATGTGTTTCATGTTCCACAGCATGTAGCGCAGGTCGACCTGGATCGAACGGGTGTTGGCCTTGTTGTAGTCCCAGTCGGAAATGATCGAGTCCAAGGTGCCGTCGAAGGCCAGGCCGATGAATTCACCTTTCGAATTCAGGGCTGCCGAACCGGAGTTGCCGCCGGTGATGTCCAGGGTCGCCAGGTAGTCGACCGGCACGGTTTTCAGCTTCGGATCGACAAATTTGCCGAAGTCCTTGGCTTTGATCGCGGCCAGTTGTTTCGCTGGTGCATTGAACTCACCTTCGCCCGTGGCTTTGGCAACGACGCCATTGACGGTGGTGAAGGCGGTCCAGGTGGTGCCGTCGGCGCCATGGTCACGGCCGGCAACTTTGCCGAACGTTACGCGCAGGGTGCTGTTGGCGTCAGGATAGACGGCTTGGCCCTTGCTCTTCATGAAGGCGATCTTGGCTTTCATGTAGTTGGCGTAGGCTTGCTGGATCTTGCCTGCCAGTTCTTCGTCTTCCGCTTCGTTTTTCAGCGAATCCGGATACATGGCGACGGCTGCCTGGATGAAGCTGTCCTTGCTGGCCTGGAATTCGGCAGGCGTGCGTTTCAGCCAGGCTGCGCGTTCTTCCTTGTCGGCCAGCTTGCTGCCGGCATACAGTTTGTCCAGGGCGGCGGACAAGTCGGCCTGCGACATGCCATCCTTGATGCCGATGGCGGCGTCGAAGCTGGCGCGGCGCTGTGCTGCCGGTTGCGCGGCGTACTTGGTCAGGCTGTTCAGTACCAGCGCCTTGTCGACTTTTTCATCGTAGGTGCGCTCGACCGACGTGACGCTCGAGGTCAGGCGCGGCAAATCGCGCGTCTGGTAGCCGGACTTGCGTTCCGTATCGGCCTTGGTGCCTTCGTTGGACAGGCGGTACAGGCTGCGTGCCGTGTTCAGCAGGCGCGGCTGTGCGTAGCTGAGGAAGAAATCGCGCTTGGTGTCGGCATCGCGCTCGGCGATCAGCTTTTCCACTTGCTCGATGTCGCCGGCAAATTCCGCCTTGCGGGCAGGATTGGCGTTGACCCAGGTTTTCAGGGCTTCGTGTTCCGTCGTCTTGCGCGCCAGGAAGTCGCTGCCGGCGTAGGAATCGAGCATGCCTTGGCGGTTCTTGTAGTAATTGTTCACGCCGGCAACTTGACCTGCGTATTTCAGGGCCACATCCTTGTTGTCCTTGGTTTCGCGCGCGATGATGGCCAGGGTTTCGCCCGACGCTTTCACGAAGGCCGGATAGTTCCAGTCAAACGTAAACGCCACTTCCGATGGCAGGCGGTGACGGTTGGTGCGGCCAGGATAGCCCAGCGCCATGACGAAATCGCCTTCTTTCAAGCCATCCTTGGCCAGTTTCAGCACGTGTTTTGGCTGGTAAGGCACGTTGTCCTTGCTGAAATCGGCAGCTTTGCCGTCTTTGCTGACATAGGCGCGGTAGAAACCGTAGTCGCCCGTGTGGCGCGGCCACATCCAGTTGTCCGTGTCGCCGCCGAATTTGCCCACGCCGGCCGGAGGCGCGTGCACCAGGCGCACGTCGCGGATTTCCAGTTGCTTGATCAGGTAGAACTCCAGGCCGCCGTAGTAGCTCGACACGGTGCAGCGGAAGCCCGCTTCTTTTTCGCATTCGGCGACCAGTTTCTTCTGGTTTTTCTCGATCGCATCGATGCGCGCCTTGCCTTGCAGCTTGGCCACGTCGGCGCTGATGATCTTGTCGCTGACATTGGTCACGGCCGAGGTGACGAAGATGCGGCTGCCTGGGGCGGCCGGCAGTTCTTCAGCGAACGTCTTGGCCAGGAAACCGTTGGCCAGCAAATCGCGCTCTTTGGTCGAATTGACCGCCACGCTGTTGTAGACGCAATGGTGGTTGGTGGCAACCAGGCCTTGCGGCGAAACGAACGAGGCCGAGCAACCGCCCAGGCTGACGATGGCGCCCATGGGGAACTCGGTCAGCTTGGTCAGGGTAGCCGGATCGAGTTTCAGTCCGGCGGCTTTCAGTTCCTTGGCTACTTGTGGCAGCTGTTGGGGCATCCACATGCCTTCATCGGCGTGTGCGAAGTTGCTCAGGATGGCGAGCGCGATTAGAGATTTTTTCATTCGAGTTCTGTTCTTTTACATTGTAGGGAAGTCGGAATCAGCGGAGTACCCGCTGATTGTGCAGCGGGCGACATAGAGTATCCGTATCGAACCGGCACTAGTCAATCACATTTTCCGGGGAGCATGTTTGTAGTCGATTGCTTAAATGGCACTATTCTCGGCGCTGCAGGGGCAGAAACTGGCTGCCAGGACGCATTTTTCCGTGCTGCGGCTGTGGTATTGTCCATACATGTCCTGGCGGCAATAAAAAAAGGCCGGACGCTTGCGCGGCCCGGCCTCCTCGTGATGGACCGTGTGTTGCTGGTCTAGCGTATTTTGCCGCGGCGCAAAAGATTGACGATGCCGAGCAGGATCACGGCGCCCAGGAACGAAACGAGCAGCGAAGACAGGCTGAAATTGTCGCTATTGATGGTGCCCGTGCCGAACAGCGGCGCCAGCAGCCAGCCGCCCAGGAAGGCGCCGACGATGCCGACGACGATATTGAGGAAGATGCCCTGTTGCGCATCGGTTTTCATGACCATGCTGGCCAGCCAGCCGATGACGCCGCCAATAACGATCCAGATTATGAAATTCATGTAGTCCTCCGCACGTTGGGTGAGTGGTTGTGCCAGAGCGGTGCGGCTTGCACGTCATGGCAAATTGATACTGATGCCGCACGATAGAAAAGTCCAGCGGATTCGCATGGCGCATGCAAAAGCCCGCCTGGCTGCGGGCAGCGAGGCGGGCTTGTCATGCGGCAAGGTCGTGTTTAGTCGGCCTTGATCGCTTCCACCTGGATGGCCAGCTTGACTTCCGGCGAGAACGCCGGTATGCCGTAGTTCAGGCCAAAGTCGCTGCGCTTGAATTCCGCGCTGGCATCGGCGCCGCACACTTCACGCTTGTAGCGCGGGTGCATGATGCACTTGAACTTGCTCACGTTCAATTTGACGGGCTTAGTCACGCCCAGCAGGGTCAGTTCGCCATCGACTTCCACCAATTGATCGCCGTTGAACTTGAACGATGTGCTCTTGTAGGTGATTGCCGGGAATTTCTCGACGTTGAACATGTCCGCTTTTTTCGCGTGCGTGTTCATGGCGTCCAGGCCGAAATCGATCGAATCGGCATCGATCACCAGGTCCAGGCTGCCCGTCTTGGCGGCACGGTCCAGGGTGACGGTACCCTTGGTCTTGTTGAACTTGCCGCGCCACACGGACATGCCCATGTGATCGGCTTCGAAGCTGGGGAAGGTGTGCGTCGGGTCGAGGTTGTAGGTGTCGGTAGCGGCCATGGCCGAACCCGCGCCGGCGGCTGCCAGCACGGCGATCATCAAATGCTTGAATGTCATGAATATCCTAAGGTTGAACAAGGGGTGTGGCGATTACTGAGCAGAAACATGAAACTTAATCGTGACCTCGTCGGCAACCATGCTCGTGTCTTTCCACTCGCCTTCGCCGATGTTGTAGGTCAGGCGCTTGATCGGCAGGGCGCCGTCAAACGCGTATTTGCCGCCATCGGCCTTCACCGTCAGGGGGAAAGTCACGTCCGTGGTCTTGCCTTTGATGCTCAGCTTGCCGCTGACCGTCAGCTTGCCCGCGCCGGCGGCCTTGATGCTGCTCGAGACAAAGGTGGCTTTCGGGAATTGGGCCGAGTTGAACCATTCTTTCTTGGCCACTTCCTTGTTGTATTCCGGATCGCCGATATCGATGCTGGCCGTTTCGATTTCCACCGACGCCTTCGAAGCGTCCGGCGTGGCCGGGTTGTAATCGATGGCGATATTGAATTTCTTGAATTTCGCTTCCACGGGCACGTTCATCTGCTTGAACACGGCCGACACGCTGGTCTTGGCGGGATCGACTTTCAGCAGGGTGGCGGCGGTGGCGGCCACGGACAGGCCCAGCAGGGAAGCGAGGACGATGCGTTGGGTGGTTTTCATCTTGTTTTTTCCTGTGTTTCAGTGAGCAAGGGGAGGACGTTATGGCAGCATGCGTTTCAGCACGCCGTCACGGTCGATGAACTGGTGTTTCAGCGCCGCCAGCACATGGGCGGCCACGGCGGCGGCCATCGTCATGTTCAGAACATAATGAATTTCTTTTAAGAGCGGCTTAAGTTCCGGGTTCGGCGCCATGATCACGGGCAACTGGAACAGGCCCAGGTAGACCACCGGCACGCCGGCGGCCAGGGTGTACAGGTAGCCGGAGATGGGCACGGCGAAGATCAGGATGTACAGCAGCACGTGCATGGCGTCGGCCGCCTTCTTTTGCCAGGCAACCATGCTGGCCGGATGCGGCGGCGGTACGTTGGCCTTGCGCCACAGCAAACGGATGGCGGCGATGGCCAGCACGGTCACGCCCAGCCATTTATGCCAGGAGAAATATTTGAGTTTGGTGGGCGTCAGGCCGGGAATGTCCGTCATGACCAGGCCCATGACAAAGGCGCTGATGATCAGCAGGGCGGTCAGCCAGTGCAGGATGATGGCGGTGGTGGTGTAGCGTTGCATCGGCGGCTTTCTTGAATGTAGTACGTGTTAGGACTAATTCGGCCTAATATACCAAAGAAAAGCAAATTGCGCTGCGTGCTGCAGATTCTACAAGAAAGCGTGCGGGAAAAACCGCGGGGCGGGCAGCATTTGTGTGCTGGCCGCCCCGCGGGAGTGGATCTGCTTGATCCAGGTACAGATTGTGGCTTAGATTGCCTTGGCCAATTGCGCCGCGATACCGATGTAGTTGCCCGGCGTCATGGTCAGCAGCACGTCCTTGGCATCCTGCGGAATGGCCAGGCCGTTGACGAAGGTTTGCAGCGCTTCTTTCGAGATGCCCTTGCCGCGCGTCAATTCTTTCAGTTGCTCGTACGGGTTTTCGATGCCATAGCGGCGCATCACGGTTTGTACGGGTTCGGCCAGTACTTCCCAGGTGGCGTCCAGGTCTTGCGCCAGGCGCGCGTGGTTCACTTCCAGCTTGTTCAGGCCGCGCAGGCAGCTGTCATAGGCCAGCAAGGTGTAACCGAGGCCCACGCCGATGTTGCGCAGCACGGTCGAATCCGTCAAATCGCGCTGCATGCGCGAGACGGGCAGTTTTTCCGACAAATGTTTCAGTACGGCATTGGCCAGGCCCAGGTTGCCTTCCGAGTTCTCGAAGTCGATCGGGTTGACCTTGTGCGGCATGGTCGACGAGCCGATTTCGCCCGCTTTCAGTTTTTGCTTGAAGTAGCCCAGCGAGACATACGTCCAGATGTCGCGGTTCAGGTCCAGCAGGATCGTGTTGGCGCGCGCGAAGGCGTCGAACAGCTCGGCCATGTAGTCGTGCGGTTCGATCTGGATGGTGTACGGGTTGAAGACCAGGCCCAGGCGCTGCTCGATGACGGCCTGCGAGAATGCGGGCCAGTCGAAGCCGGGGTAGGCCGACAGGTGGGCGTTGTAGTTGCCGACGGCGCCATTCATCTTGCCGAGGATTTCCACTTGTTCGATGCGTTTCACGGCGCGCTGCAGGCGGGCCACGACGTTGGCGAATTCTTTGCCCAGGGTGGTCGGGCTGGCCGTCTGGCCGTGCGTGCGCGACAGCATCGGCACGTCGGCATTGTCGTGCGCGATCTGCGTCAGCCTGGTCACCAAGCCTTGCAGGGCCGGCAGCATCACGCCGTCGCGGGCCGCTTTCAGCATCATGCCGTGCGAAGTGTTGTTGATGTCTTCCGAGGTGCAGGCGAAATGGATGAATTCCGACGCCGCCACCAGTTCCGGCACGTCCGCCACTTGTTCCTTCAGCCAGTACTCGACCGCCTTGACGTCATGGTTGGTGACCGCTTCGATGGCCTTGATGCGGGCCGCGTCGGCTTCCGAGAAATCGGCCGCCATCTTGTCGAGCAGGGCGCTCGCTTCTGCCGAGAACGGCTTGATTTCGGCGAAACCGGCTTGCGACAGCGCTTGCAGCCAGGAGATTTCCACTTTCACGCGGTGGTGCATGAAACCGGCTTCGGACAGGATCGGGCGCAGCAGATCGGTCTTGCTGGCGTAGCGGCCATCGAGCGGAGACAGGGCCGACAGCGTGGAATACGGAGTAGTAGAAGTCATGAGAGCGGACGCAAGTTAAAGAAACGGTTGGCGTGTGGCGCGCGGGGAGGGCAGGGCTATTGCAATACAGCAACACTGACGGCGCCACAGTAAAGGGCGATTTTACCACCGCTGGCCGCTGGCCAGCCGTCCGTCGGGCTCCGGCGCACCGCAATCCGGCCGAATCCGGCCCCGATGCGGCATGCCTGCCACACTGCGGGGAGCGCCGGGCGCGCGCTGCCAAAAGGCGGCGGCCGCCGATGCTATACTGCTTGCTGCTCCTTTACCTTAAAGTACCTATGAAACTGATCGGTTCCCTCGCCAGCCCGTATGTCCGCAAAGCCCGTATCGTGCTGGCGGAAAAAAAGCTCGACTATGTCTTCGAGCTGGAAAACGTGTGGGTGCCGGAAACCCGCATCGCCCAGGCCAATCCCCTGGGCAAGGTGCCCTGCCTGGTGATGGAGGATGGCAGCACGCTCATCGATTCGAAAGTCATCGTCGAATACCTCGACACGCTCACGCCCGTCTGCAAGCTGCTGCCGGCCGGCGGCAATGGCCGCGAACGGGCCGACATCAAGAACTGGGAAGCGCTGGCCGACGGCATCCTCGACGCGGGCGTGCTGGTGCGCCTGGAGCGCACGCAGCGTCCGCCCGAGCAGCAAAGCGCTGCCTGGATCGCGCGCCAGCTCGACAAAATCACGCTGGGCCTGGCGGCGCTCGAGGCGCGCCTGGGCGAGAGCGCCTATTGCGCCGGCAAGAATTACACGCTGGCCGACGTGGCCGTGGGGTGTACCCTGGGCTGGCTCAGCTTCCGCTTCCCGGAAATCGACTGGCGCGCCGATCACCCGGCGCTGGCGCGCCTGTTCGACAAACTGTCCGAGCGGCAATCGTTCAAGGACACCGTGCCGCAGTAAAGGCCCGGACGAAAAAAAACCGGCTGTTGCCGGTTTTTTTGCGCCTGACGAAGGAAATTACTCCTCAATCGCCATCTGGCTTTGCAGGTAGTTCTGGATGCCGACCTTGGCGATTAGGTCGATCTGCGTTTCCAGCCAGTCGATATGCTCTTCCGTGTCTTCCAGGATCATCAGGAACAGATCGCGCGAGACGTAGTCGCCCGCTTTTTCGCTGATGGCGATGCCTTCCTTGACGGTGGCGTGCGCGGCGCGTTCCAGCTTCAAGTCGCATTCCAGCATTTCCGGCGTGTTCTCGCCGATCAGCAGCTTGTGCAGCGCTTGCAGGTTGGGCAGGCCGTCGAGCATCAGGATGCGGTCGATCAGCTTGTCGGCGTGTTTCATTTCGCCGATCGATTCTTCGTATTCCTTCTTGCCCAGCTTTTCCAGGCCCCAGTGCTTGTACATGCGCGCATGCAGGAAGTACTGGTTGATGGCCGACAGTTCGTTGGTGAGCTGTGCGTTGAGCATGCGGATGACTTCTTTATCGCCCTTCATGGGAATTCCTTTGTTCTGTGTCGCGTTCGATGATGAAACCGCAGGCTGCTGGCGTTCACTGCCGGGTGGCGCAGGGCTGCCTGGTGGCGCGCAGGTTGCCGGTTTCGCTATGCCCGCATGATAGCGCAAAATAGGGGCGGTTTCGGGCGCTAAACGGCATTTTTCCGTCTTTTTAACGTAAATATCGTGCGAATAAAACCCATTCTCAAATGGATTGCCCTATTTTTCCGTTTTTTATTTGTTAAGGAAAATGAAGGCCATTCTCATTCGCGTTCATGCGGTCTTTCATGCAGGTTCAGCGGACTTGGGGTGTCGCGTGGAAACGGCGCAAAATGTTTGCGCCATTCTTGCTTTTACGTATTCTTTGCCGCTGATGGCGATGCGATAATCACCGGGAAATTCACTACAAAGGATAGCAAGATGATGCTGCATATACCCGGCGTGCTGACGCCGGAACAGGTGACGCAGTTTCGCCAGCGCCTGGCGCAGACGGACTGGGTCGACGGGCGCGCCAGCGTCGGCGCGCAAGGGGCGCAAGTCAAGCGCAACCGCCAGCTGGCCGAAGGTTCGCCGCTGGCGCTGGAGCTGGGCGAAATCGTCAGCCGCGCGCTGATGGCCAACCCGCTGTTCTTTGCCGCCGTGCTGCCGCTGCGCATCCTGCCGCCCTTCTTCAACAGCTATGCGGGCGGCGAGCACTATGGCCTGCACATCGACGGCGCCATCCGCACGCCGAAGAACGGCATGCAGTCGATGCGCGCCGACGTCTCCTCGACCGTGTTCCTCAGCGAGCCGGACGAATACGAGGGCGGCGAACTGGTGGTGGTCGACGCGTATGGCACGCATGAAGTGAAACTGCCGGCCGGCGACGTGATCGTGTATCCGTCGAGCAGCGTGCATCAGGTGCTGCCCGTCACCAGCGGCGAGCGCATCTGCTCCTTCCTGTGGACGCAAAGCATGGTGCGCGAGGACTGGAAGCGCAGCATGCTGTTTGAGCTCGATCAAAACATCCAGAGCGTGCGCGGCGAACACGGCGATTCGCCGGCCACCGTGGGCTTGACGGGGCATTATCACAATCTGCTGCGGATGTGGGCGGAGATGTAACGCGAAACGCGCATGGCGGCGTTGCTTAGGCTCGCCGTACATTCGTACTGTCTTCGCCGTCGCGCCTTGCCCTGTGCGCTTCGCGGTGCAGTCGCGCAAATGCGCGGGCAAAAAAAAGTCTGCCTGGCCCGGGGATGTAGGCTGGCAGACTGAAACAAGCAGTTGCTTGACTGGTACAGAAAACAGGGCGTAAAAAAGCAAGCAGGGCACGGTGTGCGGTGCTTGCGGGCTGGCAGCGGCGCCGTGGCCGCCGGAAGGCTAGCTCAGTTGGAAGGTCAGGGGGACGAGCACGTAGACCGGGACGGGCTTGCCGTTTTCGATCATCGGCTTGAACAGCGCGCGCTGCGCGGCCTGGCGGCCCGCTTCATCGAGGTTGCCGTAGCCGGTGGATTTGTGGATCAGGATTTGCTCCGGCAAGCCCTTTTCATTGATCAGGATGCGCAGCACCACGGTGCCGCTTTCGCCCAGGCGGCGCGACAGGTTCGGGTAGATCAGCTGCGGCGCCTTGATGTATTCGACGCTGCTGACGGTGCGCGGCGCGGACGGGGCCGGTGGCGTCGGCGACGGTGCCGCTGGCGCCGTCGGCGCGGCGGTGGCCACGGGGGCCGCTTCGGCGCGCGTCGGCTGCGGCGGCGTGATCGTCGGCTCGCTCGGCGCCACGGCGATCAGCGGCAGCGGCGGGATGACGGCGCGCGGCACGGGGGCGCTCAATTCCACGGTTTTCGGTACGGACGGCGCCGGCGGTTTCGGTGGCGCGGGCGGGGCGATGATGCTGATGGTGGTGATGGTCGGCATGGCCGCCGTGACGACGCGGCTCAGCAGGCCGCTCTGGATGGCGTAAAAGCCGGCGATGTGCAGGACGACGATGGCCATCAGCGGCGCGAATTTGTTGCGCTTCTTGTCGAAGTCGGCAAATTGCGGCACGGCCTGCACCGTTACGGGCGGGGGCATCATCGTCATGGCGTTATCGCTTTCTTTAGTTTGTCAGTACAGCTCGCATCAATACGGTTTCTTGCAGCACTGCCGTGGCGTTCAGGTGATCGTTCAGCACTTCCCGCGCGCAGGTGTGGCATTTGCCGCAGCAGGTGGCCACGCCCAGGTCGCGGCGCAGTTCGGCCATGCTGGACAGGCCAAGATCGACGGCTTGACGGATTTCACGATCAGATATGTTGTTGCAGACACATACAATCATTGATACACCTTCTGGCTGGAGGATGAACAGACACTAGTGCTGGAAAGCATTGTTGCTAGTGTTTTAATGAGAATCATTATCATTACGTTTCATTGTCGCGCAAAGCGGGGGACAATGCAAGCGATTTTGATCAAGTGTGTGGCAGTTGGCGGCCTGGCGCCGCAGCTTGACCGGCCGTGTTCCCGCATGACGCAGCCCTTGATGGGGGCGGCTCTCCGGGCTAAATAAAAACTATTCGCATTCATGTTTATAATGCTGGTATTGTCTCGGACGGCCGCCGTCTGGACACATTGAAAGGCCGCTTGTCGGTAATGCGCAACAGTTGCGTTTTACCTCACAAACCTGGGACCAGTGCAAGGCGCCGCGCGCCGTGGCCTGTATCAGGTGTTCTTAATTTGAACGGAATTTGCTCATGACTCTAGTTCCACCCCTGATGACGCTCGATGCGCTGGCAGTCGGCCAGAGCGGCACGGTGTTGCATATCACGCCCCACGCGGCCGGACAGACGGAGGACGGCGTCGACCTGGCCCGCCGCCTGATGGAGCTGGGCTTCGTTCCTGGTGAACATATCCGCATGCTCAAGCGCGGCATGCCCGGCGGCGATCCGCTGGCCATCAAGGTCGGCAATGCCACGTTCGCACTGCGCCGCTTCGAAGCGGCGCTGATCACGATTCAACCGCTGCTTCAACCGGAATAACCATGGGTGCTGTCGAAACTATTGTCGATGCGGGTGTGCACAAGCCGCCGCATCAGCCACAAATTGCCTTGCTGGGCAATCCGAACTGCGGCAAGACCGCCCTGTTCAACCGGTTGACGGGCGCGCGCCAGAAAGTGGCGAACTACGCCGGCGTGACCATCGAGCGCAAGGAAGGCCATTTCACTTCGCCCGCCGGCAAACCCGTGCGCGTGCTCGACCTGCCGGGCGCTTACAGCCTGTCGGCCACCACGCCCGATGAAGCCATCACGCGCGACGTGGTGGGCGGCCTGCGCCGCGGCGACCCGCGTCCGGACGCCATCATCTGCGTCGTCGACGCCACCAATTTGCGCCTGAATCTGCGCCTGGTGCTGGAAGTCCAGCGCCTGGGCCTGCCCATGCTGCTGGCGCTGAACATGACGGACGTGGCGCGCAAGCGCGGCATGCTGATCGACACGGGCAAGCTGTCGCAGGAACTGGGCATGCCCGTGGTGGAAACCGTGGCGGTGCAGCACGACGGCGAAAAAGCCTTGCTGAACGCCATCGACGCCATGCTGCCGCTGCCGGCCGTGGAAGCGAAACCGCTGGCGGCCATCGATGCCGTCAGCGTCGAAGAAACGCAGCGCGAAGTGCGCCGCATCCTCGCTGCCGTCAGCAACGACACGGGCGACAGCGGCAACCTGACGGAAAAGATCGATGACGTGGTGCTGCACCCCGTCTTCGGCCCCATCATCCTGGCCGTGCTGATGTTCCTGATCTTCCAGGCCGTGTTTGCCTGGGCCGCCACGCCGATGGAAATGATCACCGATGGCGTGGGCCACCTGGGCGCCCTGCTGACGGCGAACATGCCCGACGGCCACCTGAAAAGCCTGCTGGTCGAAGGCATCATCGGCGGCGTCGGCAGCGTGCTGGTATTCCTGCCGCAAATTCTGATCCTGTTCTTCTTCATCCTGAGCCTGGAAGACTGCGGCTACCTGCCGCGCGCGGCCTTTTTGCTGGACCGCCTGATGGGCGGCGTGGGACTGTCCGGCCGCGCCTTCATCCCGCTGCTGTCGAGCTTTGCCTGCGCCATTCCCGGCGTGATGGCGGCGCGCACCATCCAGAACCCGCGCGACCGCCTCGTCACCATCATGATTGCGCCGCTGATGACGTGTTCGGCGCGCCTGCCCGTGTACGCGCTGATCATCGCCGCCTTCATTCCCGAGCGCCAGGTATGGGGCTACCTGAGCCTGCAAGGCCTGGTGCTGTTCGTACTGTACTTCGCCGGCATCATCTCGGCCATGGCCGTGGCCTGGGTCATGAAGCGCAGCATGGGCGTGCGCGGCAACCAGCCGCTGCTGCTGGAATTGCCTGCCTACCACTGGCCGCATTTGCGCAACCTGGCCGTCAGCCTGTGGGAGCGCGCGAAGATCTTCCTGACGCGCGTCGGCACCATCATCCTGAGCCTGATGATCATCCTGTGGTTCCTCAGCACCTTCCCCGGCGCGCCGGACAACGCGATTCACCCGCCCATCTACTACAGCCTGGCCGGCATCCTGGGCCGCGGCCTGGAAGTGATCTTCGCGCCTATCGGTTTCAACTGGCAGATCTGCATCGCGCTGGTGCCGGGCATGGCGGCGCGCGAAGTGGCCGTGGGCGCCCTGGGCACCGTGTATGCGCTGTCGCAAACGGGCGACGCGCTGGCGTCCACGCTGGAACCGCTGATCGCCCATTCGTGGTCGCTGGCCACTGCGTTGTCGCTGCTGGCCTGGTACGTGTTCGCGCCGCAGTGCCTGTCGACCCTCTCGGTGGTGAAACGCGAGACGGGCGGCTGGCGCTATCCGCTGCTGATGGCCGGCTATATGTTCGCGCTGGCGTATGCCGCCTCGTTCATCACGTACCGTCTCGCCCTGATGCTGGGCGCTTAGGAGAAAACCATGTGGCAAACCCTTATCGTCGCCCTGATCGTCGCCGCCGCGCTGCTGCATTTTTCGACCAAGTACCTGCCGGCGGGCGTGCGCCGCGCCATCGTGCGCGGCCTGGTGCGCTGCGGCCTCGACGAGGCGAAGATGTCGGTGCTGTTCAAGGTGGCGCCCGGTTGCGGCAGCGGCTGCGGTTCCTGCGGCTCTTGCGACAGCCCGCCGCCGCCGTCCGCCACGCCGCCGGCCGACGGCAGCAGCAAGCGCGTGATCCTGATGCAGGTACAGCGCCAGGATTGATGTACGTCTGGTCACGGGCGCGCCCGTGGGCTACACTGGGCTTTCCGCATGGCAAGGAGTGGCAATGGCGATACTGTTGATCTTCATGTTTCTGTTTGCCGTCGCCACCTGGCTGCTGGCCAGCCGGCGCGGCCGCCACGGGGGACTCTGGTTCGGCATCGGCCTGTTCCTCGGGCCGTTTGCCTTGCTGGCGGTGGCGGCCCTGCCGCCCGTGCCAGCAGTTCAGCGGCCCTGAACGTAAAAAAACCCGCTGCTGCGGGTTTTTTTTCGCCGGTACTGCGCCTACGCCTTGCCGGCCAGCTTGTCGACGACCGGCACCAGCGCGGCCGGGCGGCAGCCGAAGGCGGCCAGGCGGCCTTGCGCCTTGGGCGCCAGATCCAGGTCGTAGGGCAAACGGCCCGCCACCAGCCACAGTTTATCGTGCGGCAGGGCCTCGACCAGGCGGCGCTGGCCGTCGACGAACATGGCGTTATACGTTTGCAGCACGATCTGTTGCGCGCCTTGCGCAAAATCAATGGCGGCAGCCACTTCCTCGTCCAGCGCCTCGGCCGACAAGGCGTACTCGCGCACGTCCAGGCCCGCTTCGAGCAGCGCCGGCAGCATCGAGCTGCGTGCTTCCTTGTTGCGGCCCAGCGCCACTTCGTCGATTTCGCTGCGCGAGCGCACTTCCACCGTCAGCAGGGTCACGGGCAGGCTGGCGTCGAGCGGGCGGTAGTCGCCCTGCACGCGCAGCGCCGCCTTTTGCAGCAGCTGCGACAGGGCCATGGCGGCCGGCTGCATCAGCGCCGGCGGGGCGACGGGACGTTCGCGCCAGTCGCGCACGGCGCGGTTGCGCTTGAGTTCCGCCACGCGGGCAAGCGCCGCGTCGATGCGGGAGAGCGCGATGTCGCCGCGCTCCACGGCGGCGAGGACGGCGTCGATGGCCGCCGTCTGCTGCGCTTCGCGGTGCGAGATGAGGACGATGTCGGCGCCCGCCTGCAAGGTGGCGATGGCGCCCTGGGCGATGCCGATGCCGTCGGCGATGGCCGCCATTTCCAGGCAATCCGTGATGACCACGCCTTTGTATTGCATTTCACCGCGCAGCAGGTCCGTCAGCACGCCTTTCGATAGCGTCGCCGGCACGCTGGTGTCGGCCTCGAAGGCGGGAAAGACCACGTGCGCCGTCATGATGGCGTCCACGCCGCCGGCAATCGCCGCGCGGAAGGGCGCCAGTTCCACGGCGCGCAGGCGTTCCTTGTCGTGCGGGACCAGGGCCATGGCGTAATGCGTGTCGATGGCCGTGTCGCCGTGGCCGGGGAAGTGCTTGGCGGTGACGGCCATGCCGCTGGCGCGCTGGCCGCGCATGGCCGCCATGCCGTAGTCGATGACGGTGGCGGCATCCTCGCCATACGCGCGCACGCCGATGACGGGGTTGTTGCGGTTGTTGTTCACATCCAGCACGGGCGCGAGCAGCATATTGATGCCGATCTGGCGCATTTCATCGCCGCTGATCTGGTTCATGCGTTCGCAGTCGTCGATGGAGCCGGCCGCCTGGAAGGCCATCGCCGCGGGAATCGGCGTGACGCCCTGCTCGATGCGCATCACCATGCCGCCTTCCTGGTCGATCGAGATCAAGAGCGGGATGTCGGACACTTCCGCGTTGATCTCCTGCAGTTCGCGGCACAGGGCCGACACTTGCGCGGGCGTATGCACGTTGCGGCGGAACAGGATCACGCCGCCCACCTTCTTGTTGCGTATCAAGGTCTTGATATGCTCGTCCGCCTGCAGGGCGTCGAAGCCCACCATGAACAACTGTCCTATTTTCTCGCGCAAACCCTGCTCCATGCTGCAACTCCTCCGGTATTGATTGTGACGACGGCATACGTATTCTGGCACCGTGGTGGCGCGTCGAGGCGGTCACCGGAAAAGCTGCCTTGGTTTTGTACTTGTTTTGGTATTGTATTGGATTTGGGTTTTTGCGCAAGTGGTTATTAAGTGGTATTGCTCCGCTTGCGCAAACACTGTCTCAATCGAGGCGCTGGAACGAGGCCGATTGCGCCTTGGGCCAGTACAGGCCGAATACGGGCGGCAGCTGCGGCAGCTGGCTCGGGTCGAGCAGCTGGCCCGCTTCCAGGAAGGGCAGCAGGGCCGAGGCCAGTTTGACCTGGTTCGGCGAGATGCGCCGCACCAGGTGGTGCGGGCGCAGCTCCTGCGGATGCGCCAGGCCGGCGGCGGCGATCAGTTCGGCCAGCGCCTTCATGGTGTTCTGGTGGAAGTGCGCCACGCGGGCGATCTTGTCGGATACCACCAGCGCGCGCTGGCGCTGCGGGTCTTGCGTGGCCACGCCCGTGGGGCAGCGGTCCGTGTGGCAGCTTTGCGACTGGATGCAGCCCAGCGCAAACATGAAGCCGCGCGCCGAATTGCACCAGTCGGCGCCCAGCGCCAGCAGGCGGGCGATGTCGAAGGCCGTGATGATCTTGCCCGAGCAGCCAATCTTGATCCTGTCTCGCAGGTTGGCGCCCACCAGGGTGTTATGCACGAGCACCAGCGCTTCCTGCAGCGGCGTGCCCACGTGGTCCGTAAATTCCAGGGGCGCCGCGCCCGTGCCGCCTTCGCTGCCGTCGACGACGATGAAGTCGGGCGTGATGCCCGTTTCGAGCATGGCTTTCACGATGGCGAAGAATTCCCACGGGTGGCCGATGGCCAGCTTGAAGCCCGTCGGCTTGCCGCCGGAGAGCGTGCGCAGGCGGTCGATGAAGTGCAGCATTTCCAGTGGCGTGGAAAAGGCGCTGTGCGCCGCCGGCGAGACGCAATCCTCGCCCACCATCACGCCGCGCGTGGTGGCGATCTCGATCGTCACTTTCGGGCCGGGCAGCACGCCGCCGTGGCCCGGCTTGGCGCCCTGCGACATTTTCAGCTCGATCATTTTCACTTGCTCCGAGCTGGCGTTGGCGATGAAGCGCTCTTCCGAAAACGTGCCGTCCTGGTTGCGGCAGCCGAAGTAGCCGGAGCCGATTTCCCATACCAGGTCGCCGCCGTTTTCGCGGTGGTAGGGGCTGATGCTGCCTTCGCCCGTATCGTGCATGAAGCCGCCGCTGCGCGCGCCGCCGTTCAGGGCCAGGATGGCGTTGGCGGACAGGGCGCCAAAGCTCATCGCCGAGATATTGAAGACGCTGGCCGAATACGGTTTATGGCGCGGGCAGTCCGGGTGGTTGCCGATCTCGATGCGGAAGTCGTGTCCCGTGACCTTGGCGGGGGCGATGGAATGGTTGATCCATTCGTAGCCGGCCTGGTACACGTCGAGCTGGGTGCCGAACGGGCGCTTGTCCGTCTGCTCCTTGGCGCGCTGGTAGACGATGCTGCGCTGGCTGCGCGAAAACGGCGTCGCCTCGCTGTCGCTTTCCAGAAAATACTGGCGGATTTCGGGGCGGATGCTCTCAAAAAAGAAGCGGAAATGGGCGAGGATGGGGTAATTGCGGCGCAGGGCGCGCTTCGTTTGCAGCAGGTCGCTGATGCCGACCAGGGTCAGGGCACCGGCCAGCACGGGCAGCCAGTAGTGATCGTAGTAAAACAGGGACAGGACAAAGATGGCTGCCGTCGCAATGAAGGTCAGGTAGCGAAATGGTACTAGGTGCATGGGCACTCCGGGGAAGTCAGACTGATAACTGATGAGTCTACCTTCGATTCACGGAACGTGCTGGTGGGAAAGAACGCGGCGCCCGGAAGCGCCGCGTGAGGCGCTTAGCGCTGTGCGGCGCGGATGCGCTCGACCCGCTCGGCGCTGGCCGGATGGCTCGACAGATACGGCGTGCCTTCGTCCAGCTTGCCCAAGGCGACAAACACCTGCGCCAGGTGTTCCAGCGCGATGCCGTTCTGGCGCAGCATGGCGATCGCGTAGTCGTCCGCATCGCGTTCGACATCGCGCGAATACTTCAAGTCCAGCAGCAACGGCGGCAGGGTTGCCACCACCGTCGACACGTCGCCGAACAGCAGCGCCGCGCCGGCGCCCACGGCCGAGGTCTGGATGATGCGCCGCGTCAGGTGGCGCTGCTGCAAATGTCCCAGCTCATGCGCCAGCACGCCCATGATGGCCTGGTCGTCCGGCAGCAGTTCGATCATTTCGTCGGTCAGCACGATGTCGCCGGACGGCAGGGCAAACGCATTCGGGCCGATCTTGCTCTTGCGAAACACGATGCGGTGCTCGGGCGTGCTGTCGCCGGGCGTGGCCAGGCGCGCGAACTGGGCGCGCAAGGCTTGCTGGCGCGCGCCATCGAGCTGGCTGGGCGCGAATACATGGCGGTCCAGCATGTCGAGCACGCCCTGGCCCAGCTGCCGTTCGACCGACTGCGGCAGGGTGTACGCGATGCCCTTGGCCGCCAGCGGCAGCAGGTATTGATAGCTGAGCCAGAGGGCCAGCACCGTGGCCACCGTCGCCAGCAGGGCGCCGCGCCAGCTTTGCTGCAGCCGCACCACCCAGCCGTCGCGGTGGCCCGTGGCGTGCAGCATGTCGTTGAAGGCCGCCTGGTCGGCGATTTCCAGGTAGGCGCCGTCTGGAAAGCTGACCTTGCGCACGGCGTGGCGGCTGCGTTCGGACACGTGCAGCTCGCCCAGCGGGCAGCTGCGCTCGATGTCGCCCGCCAGCACGGCCACGCCATCGCGCACGCTGAGCATGACGTGGTACAGGCGCGAGCTCTGGCCGTCGAAATAGCGGGCGGCCAGCGCGGCGTGGTCTTCTTGCGTGTCGGCGTTCATTGCTTACAGCGACAGGTCGAAGTCCAGCAGGTCGACCATGCCTTCGCCCGTGGCCGATACTTGCTGGCCCGTGGCGGCGACGAACTCGTCCAGGCTGCCATGCACCAGCATCGAGGTCGCCTCCAGGCGGTATTTCAGCCAGCGCACCTGGGCGAATGGCGTAAACAGGCCCAGGGTGAAGACCACGCCCAGCAGGTTAGTCAGCATGACGAAGGTGGTGCGGCCCCACGTCAGCTGCGACTGGAACTGGTGCTGCTGCAAGCGCGTATTGTTCCAGATCAGGTTCTGGATCATGGTCAGGAACAGCGGCAGCACGGTAAACGCCCACAGGTACAGGGCGCCGATGGCAAACAGCACGCTTTCGAGCTTGGCCCTGTCACTCATATCGGTGGAAAACGAGGCGAACATGCTGCCGAAGACGACGAAAACCAGCACCAGCAGCCCGCCCAGCAGCAGCGCGAAGAACAGCAGATAGGTCTTGTAGAAGCTGCCGACCGTGGCGTCAAAGCTGAAATGGGTGGCGCCGAAACGGCTTTGCGTGTGCTGGAAGCGCTTCAGGCGCTGGTGCAGGAAAGGCGTCATCAGGCCGCCCGTGAAGGTATTCAGGATGGGCAGCCACAGGAAGTACTTGTAGGCATCCTTGGCGCTGCCGCTGAAACCGAAGCGGATACCACGGTAGCTGGTGTTGTACAGCTTGAATTGCAGGCTTTTCCATATCAGCCAGGGCAGAATGGCGGCCAGCAGCACGAACATCAGCAAGCCGACGATGGGCGAGACCTGGAAGGCGATGTTGTAGCCGGCGATCAGCACCACGGCGGCGATGCGGCCTTTCAGGATGGCCACGGCATTGCCATGGTATTCGAAGCTGCTGCCGGCCAGGTGGGTGCTGGAATAGAAATAGCGGTTGCGGCGCACCTTGGCCCAGGCCGAGTAAATGCCCAGGGTGACGATGCTCAGCAGCAGGTTAACGATCCAGATACGGAAGTATTCGCTGCCGGTGGCGCTGAAGGTGATGGCTTCTTGTCTGGGAGTAGTGTTGTTTGCGTCGAAATCCACAGGGGTTTCCTTACTTATTGGAAACAAAACAAGATAAGGGATTATTGAAAAGTTATCAATTGAAAATACTGTTTTTCGCAATTTTTTCGTCGATTCGCTTGCGCTGCCCCGATCCGGCCGTCCCGGCTATACTGGAACTCAACCATCGCTACCGGGAAAACCATGATCGTCGTCCACCATCTGAACAATTCGCGCTCGCAGCGCGTGCTCTGGCTGCTCGAGGAACTGGGCCTGGAATATGAGGTCAAGCGCTACCAGCGCGACCCGAAAACCATGCTGGCGCCCGCTTCCTTGAAAGCCGTCCATCCGCTGGGCAAGTCGCCCGTGATCACGGATGGCGCCAATACCATCGCCGAGTCGGGCGCCATCATCGATTACCTGGTCGAGCGCTACGGCAATGGCCGGTTGATACCGGCGGCCGGCACGCCGGACAAGCTGCGCTGGACCTACTGGCTGCATTTCGCGGAAGGCTCGGCCATGCCGCCGCTGCTGATGAAGCTGGTGTTCGACAAGGTCGAGTCGTCGCCGATGCCGTTTTTCGTCAAACCGGTCGCGCGCGGCATCGCCAGCAAGGTCAAGAGCAGCTTCATCCTGCCCAATATCACCAGCCAGCTGGCCTACATGGAAGCGGAACTGGAGAAAAGCAAATGGTTTGCCGGCAATGAATTCACGGCGGCCGATATCCAGATGAGCTTTCCGCTGGAAGCGGCGGCCATGCGCGGCGGACTCGACGAGAGCCTGCCGAAGCTGACGGCGTTCCTGCAGCGCATCCACGCGCGGCCCGCGTATCAACGTGCCCTGGAGCGTGGCGGCCCCTACGATTTCGCCAAATGAGAACGCCTAACCAAACCTACTGCGCGTCGCGACTTGCGGCCTGCGATGCTCACCGTACTTGAGTACGGTTGCGCTTCTTAGCCACAATTCACTTCCGCTCGCTACGGTTTTGTTAGGCGTTGTTACGCCGCGTAAAACCTGCCAAGCGGAATTCGCGGGGAATAGTGCTCGCTCCATACGGTAAAATGCCCGATTCAACCAGTATTTACTTACCGCATGGCCAGACTCCTCGCTATCGACGGCTTGAATATCGTACGCCGCGTCTACGAAGCCAGTCCTGAACCCGATTCCGACCTGAAGGCGGAGATCGCGCTGCGCCATGCGCTGTCGTCGTTCCGCACCCTCATCAACGACCACGAGCCGACGCACATCCTGCCCGCCTTCGACTTTGGCGGCCCCACCTGGCGCCACGCGCTGTATGCCGGTTACCGCGAGGGGCGCCAGCCCATGCCGCAGGTGCTGCGCGACGCCTTGCCCGGCTTTTACGCCACCCTGGCCAGCTTCGGCATGCACGTGGTCAGCATCCCCGAGGTCGAGGCCGACGACGTGATCGGCACGGCCGTCATGCGCTGGCTGCACGAGGGGCGCGGCGCGGCCGTCATCGCCACCACCGACAAGGATTTGCATGGCCTGATCGCCCACGGCGCGCTCGTGTGGGACCATTTCAAGGGCATCTGGCACGACCGCGCCTGGGTCGAGAAAAAGTTCGGCGTGCCGCCGGAACTGCTGCCCGACCTGCTGGCGCTGATGGGCGACGTCACCGACAGCATCCCCGGCGTGTCGAAGATCGGCCTGAAGACGGGCGCGAAACTGTTGCGCGCTTACGGCAATATCGACGCCGTGATGGCCGGCGCGGGCATTTTGCCCGGCACGCTGGGCGAAAGCCTGCGAAAAGAGCGGGAAATACTGTATCTTTCAAGAAAGTTAGTAGAACTCAAGACCGACGTGACCCTGGGTGTGACCTGGAACAAGCTCGTCTGGGAAAAATAGAGCTCTTCTGGCCAGAACACGGAATAAATCAAGCAAGGGAAGTAATCATGATGTTAAAGACAGTCCTGATCGATAGCAGCGCCGTGGCGCGCGGCCTGCTGAACACGGTCCTGACCGATGGCGGCTACGACGTCTGCGGGCAGACGCATACCAGCGCGCTGGGGCTGGCGCTGCTGGTCAAGCACCACCCGCATTTCGTCTGCATCGCGCGCGAACAGGTGGAAGACGGGACGAATGTGGTGCAAACCATCCGCGCCCAGTACCCGAAGACGCTCATTTTCATGGTCTCGGGCGGCATCGACGCCGCCTCGCTGCAGGCGGCCCATGCCATGGGCGTGTCGGGCTTCATCGTGAAACCCTTCATGGCCGACACGGTCCTGAAAACCGTGCGCAACACGGTGATCGCCATGGTGCGCAAGCAGCAGCAGGCCTTGGCCGCCGCTGCGCAAGGCAATACCTAGACGCCAGCCAGGCCCGTCGCGCTGGCGATGATGCCGCCACCGAGGCACACGTCGCCGTCGTACAGCACGGCCGACTGGCCCGGCGTGACGGCCCATTGCGCCTGGTCAAACGCCAGGCTGAACAGTTCATTTCCATTCGGCAACAACTGGCAAGCCACGTCGGCCTGGCGGTAGCGCGTCTTGGCGCTCAAGGCGCCCGCCTGCGGCGCCGTGCCGGCCACCCAGCTGGCCTGGTCGGCCGTCAACGATGGCGACAGCAGCCACGGGTGGTCGTGGCCCTGCACCACCCACAGGGTGTTGTTGGCGATATCCTTGCGCGCCACATACCAGGCGTCGCTGCTGCCGTCCGCATTCTGGTACGACTTCACGCCGCCGATGCCGATACCCTTGCGCTGGCCCAGCGTGTAAAAACTCAGTCCCACGTGTTCGCCCACGGTCTTGCCGTCCGCCGTTTTCATCGGGCCCGGCTTGTACGACAGGTAGCGGTTCAAGAATTCGCGGAACGGGCGTTCGCCAATGAAGCAGATACCCGTGGAATCCTTCTTCTGCGCGTTCGGCAGGGCCAGTTTTTCGGCGATCTGGCGCACTTGCGTCTTCGGGATTTCACCGAGCGGAAACAAGGTCTTGGACAGCTGCGCCTGGTTCAAACGGTGCAGGAAATAGCTTTGGTCCTTGCTGGCGTCGACGGCCTTGAGCAGTTCATAGCGGCCCGCATCGGTCGGCGCCTGGCGCACGCGCGCATAGTGGCCGGTGGCGATCAGGTCGGCGCCCAGGGTCATGGCGTGGTCAAGGAAGGCCTTGAACTTGATTTCGGCGTTGCACAGCACGTCCGGGTTCGGCGTGCGGCCGGCCTGGTATTCGCGCAAGAAATCGGCGAACACGCGGTCCTTGTATTCGGAAGCGAAATTGACGGCTTCGATATCGACGCCGATGACGTCGGCCACGCTGGCCGCGTCGATCCAGTCCTGGCGCGTGGAGCAGTATTCCGAATCGTCGTCATCTTCCCAGTTTTTCATGAACAGGCCGATGACTTCATAGCCTTGTTCCTTCAGCATCCATGCCGCGACCGAGGAATCGACCCCGCCCGACATGCCGATAACGACTTTCTTCTTGCTCATCTTGCCTTCCAGTTACTTTTTAGATAATGTTGCTATGCGCTATTGAAAACGGACGCATGCGTGTGCAGCAGGGCCAGCGGCGCGCGCCGGCCGGCCAGGTATTCGTCCACGCACTGCAGCACCAGGGGGCTGCGGTGGCGTTCCTGGCATGCCGCCAGCTCGTCGCGCGTCATCCACAGGGTGCGGATGATGCCTTCGTCCAGCGGGCGGTCATGCTCGGCGCCGGCCGTGCCGCAAAAGGTGAAGCGCAGATAGGTCACGTCCTCGCCCGTGCGCAGTGACTGGTAGCGCGACATGTACATGCCGACCAGTGCCGTGGGGATGAAATCGTAGGCCGCTTCTTCCAGCGTTTCGCGGATCACCGCCTGTTCCAGCGACTCGAACGGGTCGAGGTGACCGGCCGGTTGATTGATCTTGATGCCTTCGCTGGTCTCTTCTTCAATCAGTAAAAACAGGCCGTCGCGCTCGACGATGGCGGCAACGGTGACAGAGGGTTTCCAGATTCTCGGCATGATTCCATCCTTGAAAGAGCCGACATTTTATCTTGTTCTGCGCGCGCGGTTTGAACCCGGCCTTCTGTTGCGCGGACATATTGATAAATGACAACGTTTTAGCAAATAGCGGTGGGAGGTACTTACGTCTTTCCCCGGGAGCGCACTAGCATGGGGGCTTAGTCGGCAAGATGGCAGGAAACGCCCGCTAATATAGGCTTTCCCTGTGGTCAAAACAAGCGCGCACGCAGGCTCGACTGTGGTGAGATTGACACACCTTTCCCACAATATGGTCGCTGCGCCGCATGGTGAAACGAATCGTGGGATGTTGATGAAATTAGTGTCGTACGACTAAAAGTTGCTGGTTCACAAACGTTTAACGCGCTGCTTTCCGTGTTAGATTCTAGTCAGTTTATCAATTAGCGGAGGCATCATGAGGATAGGCATACCGGCCGAAACACGGCCTGGTGAAACGCGGGTGGCAGCAACGCCCGAGACAGTCAAGAAGCTGGCAGCCAAGCATCAAGTCGTCGTGCAGTCGGGAGCGGGCCTGCAAGCGTCGATTCCCGATGAAGCCTATGCCGCCGCCGGCGCGCAGATCGGCACCGCCCAGGAAGCATACGGTTGCGCCATCGTGCTCAAGGTGCGCGCACCGGACGCCGCTGAGCGGGCCCTGATGGCCAGCGGCACGGTGCTGATCGGCATGTTGAACCCGTTTGACGCGGACAATATCGCCGCCATGGCCACGGCCGGGCTGTCCGCCTTCGCGCTGGAAGCCGTGCCGCGCATCACGCGCGCGCAATCGATGGACGTGCTGTCATCGCAGGCGAACATCGCCGGCTACAAGGCCGTGCTGGTGGCCGCAAATACCTATCAGCGCTTCATGCCCATGCTGATGACGGCGGCCGGCACCGTCAAGGCGGCCCGCGTGCTGATCATGGGCGTGGGCGTGGCCGGTTTGCAGGCGATCGCCACGGCCAAGCGCCTGGGCGCCGTCATCGAAGCGTCCGACGTGCGCCCGCCCGTCAAGGAACAAGTGGAGTCCCTGGGCGCCAAGTTCCTCGACGTGCCCTTCCTCACCGATGAAGAAAAGGAAATCGCCAAGGGTTCGGGCGGCTATGCGCGCGCCATGCCGGCCGACTGGATGCGGCGCCAGGCCGAACTGGTGCACGAACGGGCGAAACTGGCCGACATCATCATCACCACGGCCCTGATTCCCGGCCGCGCCGCGCCCGTGCTGATTTCAGAAGAAACGGTGAAAGCCATGAAACCGGGCTCCGTCATCGTCGACCTGGCCGTCGAGCAGGGCGGCAACTGCCCCCTGTCCGAGCTGGGCAAGACGGTGCTCAAACACGGCGTGTACATCGTCGGCGAGCCGAATCTGGCGACCCTGGTGGCGGCCGACGCCTCGGCCCTGTATGCGCGCAACGTGCTGGACTTTTTAAAGCTCATCATCGACAAGGACGACCAATTGCTGATCGACCGCGAGGATGAAATCATCAAGGCCAGCCTGGTGTGTGCAAGCAGTGAAATCTTACGTAAATAACGCGGCGCCGGAGAGAACAACATCATGGAAATCAGTCACACCATCATTAACCTGATCATCTTCGTGCTGGCCATTTATGTCGGCTATCACGTCGTCTGGACCGTCACGCCGGCGCTGCATACGCCGCTGATGGCCGTTACCAATGCCATTTCCGCCATCATCATCGTCGGCGCCATGCTGGCGGCCGGCCTGACGCAAGGCCCGCTGGCGCAGGCGGCCGGCACCCTGGCCGTGGCCCTGGCCGCCGTCAACGTGTTTGGCGGCTTCCTCGTCACGCAGCGCATGCTCGAGATGTTCCGTAAAAAAGAACCGAAAGCCAAGCAAGGAGCAAAAGAATGAGTCACGCCATGAGCTTCGTCACCATGAACCTGGTGACGATGATGTACCTGATCGCCTCGGTGTGCTTCATCCAGGCCCTGAAAGGCCTGTCGTCGCCCTCCACGGCGCGCCGCGGCAATGCTTTCGGCATGAGCGGCATGGCGATTGCCGCCGTCACTACCGTGGCGCTGATCCTGAAACTCAAGGAACAGCAGACGGGCGGCATGGGCTTGACCCTGGTCATTATCGGCATCGTCACTGGCGGCGCCATCGGCGCCTACCTGGCAAAAACCGTGGAAATGACGAAGATGCCGGAACTGGTGGCGGCCATGCACTCGCTGATCGGCCTGGCGGCCGTCTGCATCGCCGTGGCGGCCGTGTCGGAACCGTGGGCCTTCAATATCGCCAAACACGGCGAGGCGCTGCCCATCGGCAACCGTTTCGAGCTGTTCATCGGCACCTTTGTCGGCGCCATCACGTTTTCCGGCTCGGTGATCGCCTTCGGCAAGCTGTCGGGCAAATACAAGTTCCGCCTGTTCCAGGGCGCGCCCGTCAGCTTCAAGGGCCAGCACATGCTCAACCTGGTGCTGGCGCTGGTGATGGTCGGCCTGGGCCTGGCGTTCTGCTTCGCCGACGGGGTGGAACCGGCCTGGACGCCGTTCATCATCATGACCGTCATCGCCTTTGCGCTGGGCGTGCTGATCATCATCCCGATCGGCGGCGCCGACATGCCGGTGGTGGTGTCGATGCTCAACAGTTACTCGGGCTGGGCTGCGGCCGGCATCGGTTTTTCGCTGAATAACTCGATGCTGATCATCGCGGGGTCATTGGTCGGTTCTTCCGGCGCGATCCTGTCGTACATCATGTGCAAGGCCATGAACCGCTCGTTCTTCAACGTCATCCTGGGCGGCTTCGGCGGCGATGCGCCGGCGGCAGGCAGCGCCGGCGCGCAGGAGCAGCGCCCCGTCAAGTCGGGCTCGGCCGACGATGCCGCCTTCATCATGGGCAATGCGGAAACCGTCATCATCGTGCCCGGCTACGGCCTGGCCGTGGCGCGCGCGCAGCACTCGCTGAAAGAACTGGTGGAAAAGCTCACGCACAAGGGCGTCACCGTCAAATATGCGATCCACCCCGTGGCGGGGCGCATGCCGGGCCACATGAACGTGCTGCTGGCCGAAGCCGAGGTGCCATACGACCAGGTGTTCGAGATGGAAGACATCAACGGCGAATTCGGCCAGACGGACGTGGTGCTGGTGCTGGGCGCGAACGACGTGGTCAACCCGGCGGCGAAAGACCCGAAATCGCCGATCGCCGGCATGCCGATCCTGGAAGCCTATAAGGCCAAGAGCATCATCGTCAACAAGCGCTCGATGGCGTCCGGCTATGCGGGCCTGGACAACGACCTGTTCTACCAGCCGAACACGATGATGGTGTTTGGCGACGCCAAGAAGGTGATCGAGGATATGCTCAAGGCCGTCGAGTAAGGCAAGGCCTTGCGCAACGGAAGATGGCCCGCCTTGCGCGGGCCGTTTTTATTGGGCGGCCGCTGCCGCGACGACTTTATTGCGTCCCTGGTGCTTGGCCGCGTACAGGGCCTTGTCCGCTTCCGACATGGCCGCGTCCAGGCTGGCGCCGGCCGTCAGGGAGGCCACGCCGATGCTGATGGTCACCTGCAGCGCGCCGCCGTCGGGCAGCACGGTGACCGCCGCCGCCACGGCCGCGCGGATGCGTTCGGCCACCTGGTGTGCCTGCTGCAAGGTCGCGTCGGGGAAGAGCAGGCCGAATTCCTCGCCGCCGAGGCGCGCCGCCACGTCGGTGATGCGTCCCGTGTCGCGCAGCGCCTGCGCCACCGTGCGCAGCACGGCGTCGCCCACGGCATGGCCATAGCGGTCGTTGATCTTCTTGAAGTGGTCGAGGTCGGCCACGCCCACGGTCAGGGCGGCGCCGCTGCGCGCCGCGCGCGCCATCGCCTGCTCGGCTTGCGCTTCATAGGCGCGCCGGTTGGGCAGCGACGTCAGCGCATCGTGCAGCGCCTGCTGTTCCAGCTGCGCCAGCAGGCTGGCGTTCTTGGCCGCCAGTTCGCGCCGTTCGCGCACGTCGAGCAAGAAGGCGCCGAAATAGCGCATGCCGTCGACCACGCCCAGGTCCAGCGCCTTCATTTCGATGGGGATCATCTGTGCGTTGCGGTGGCGGATGGCGAATTCGCGGATTTTCCCCAGGACGCTGGACTGGCGCGAGCTGCGGATGTAGTTGATGACGAGGTTGTCGTGCTGCGAGGCGACGGTGTCGGGCAACAGGCCGTTCAGGGTCTGGCCCAGCAATTCTCCGCCGGCATAGCCCGACAGTGCCTGCATGGCGCCATTGATATAGCGGATGCGGCACTGCTCGTCGATGATGATGACGGCGTCGAGGGCGTCTTCCAGCAGGCGGGAAAAAAGTACTTCGGGAAGAGCGGCAGGCGGTGCTGCGGGCAATGCATCTGTCATGGAACGGTCGCCAAAAGCCAGGTGACAGCCATTGTCGCATCCGCGGGCCGTTTACTCCATGCCGGATCGCCCGCCTGTTTCTTTTTCGCCCGTGCCCTTTCCTTATTAATAATATTTCAGCGGCGGCCGTACATCATCAGTTCCGCCAACCCCTTGCGCGCGGGCGGGAACGCATCCAGCAAGCCCAGCGACAGGCCCAGTAAGCCTTGCGTGGGGGCGCTGCCCGTGAAGATGCGCGCCATGGTGTCGGTGACGCGCACGGTCAGGCCCCGGTCGGCCTGGCGCAGGCTGGCGTAGCGTTCCAGCGCTGCGGGGCTGCAGTCCTGCGCCAGCACGCGGGCCAGCACGGCGGCGTCGCGCAAGCCCAGATTCAGGCCCTGTCCCGCCACCGGGTGCAGGGTTTGCGCCGCATTGCCGATGGCGACCGTGCGCGCCGTGCCGCCCGCCTGCGCGTTCAGGCCCAGCGGATAGGCCAGGCGCGCCGTCGCATGGGTAAAGCGTCCCAGGCGGCTGCCGAAGGCGGCGCCCAGGCGGGCCAGGAAGGCTGCGTCGTCCAGCGCCAGCAATTGTTCGGCGCGCGTGGGCGGCACGCACCACACCAGCGCGTAGCCGTCGTCCTGCGGCAGCAAGGCCAGCGGGCCTTCATCGGTGAAGCGTTCAAACGCGCGGTGGGCGATGGGGCTGCTTACGCGCACATGGGCAATGATGGCGCTTTGGCCATAATCGCGGCTGACGGCGCGCTCCTGCTGCTGGCCGAACAGGCCGCCCTCGGCCTGCACCAGCAGGCTGGCGCGCAAGCTCGACGCGGCGCCAGCCTGGTCGATCTGCACGGACACGCCGTCGGCGTCTTCCTCACTGCCCGTGACCAGGGCGGGGCGCAAGCTGGCCACACCCAGGCGCTCGCATACGTCGGCCAGCGCGCTGACGACGGCGCCGTAGCGGGCCACGTAGCCGAGCGCCTCGACGCCATGCTCGCCGCGGTCCATCAGGCTGCGCCCGAACCGGCCGCGGCGCGAGACGTGAATCTGGTGGATGGGCGTCGCCTCGACGGGCCAGGCGCCCGCTTCCTCGAGTATCTGGCGGCTGCCGTGCGACAGGGCGATGGTGCGCGGGTCGCGCCGGGCTTGCTCGATGGATTTGGCGTCGAGCAGGGCGATGCCGGCGGCGCGGCTGCCGCGCTGCACCAGCAGGGCGGCCAGCGCCATGCCGACGGGACCGGCGCCGCAGATGGCGAGATCGAAAGTGGACGGTGTATGCATGCGGCGGTGTTAATCCTGTGTCATCAGTTGTTCGATTTCAGCGACGCTCCTGGGCGCCGTGCTGAAGACTTCATGGCCTTGCGGCGTGACCAGCACATCGTCTTCGATGCGGATGCCGGTATGCCAGAATTGCTCCGGCACGCCCGCGCCGGGGCGCACGTAGATGCCCGGCTCCACCGTCAGCACCATGCCCGGTGCCAAAGCGTGCCATGGCTTGCCGGGCGCGCCCGTGTCGCGGTAGGCGCCCACGTCGTGCACGTCCATGCCCAGCCAGTGGCTGGTGCCGTGCATGTAGAAGGGCATATAGGCCTTGTCGGCGATCACGTCCTGCACGCTGCCGCTTTTTTGGCGGCCAAGCAAACCCAGGTCCAGCATGCCCTGCGCCAGCACCTGCACGGCCGCCTCGTGGATGGCGCTGTGCGGCAAGCCGGGGCGCACCACGTCCAGCGCCGCCTGCTGCGCCGCCAGCACCAGTTCATACAGCGCCTTTTGCGGGCCGCTGAAGCGGCCGTTGACGGGAAAAGTGCGCGTGATGTCGGAGGCGTAGCCGTCGAGTTCGCAGCCGGCGTCGACCAGGACCAGCTCACCGTCTTTTAATACCGCGTTGTTGGCGCTGTAATGCAGGATGCAGGCGTTGCCGCCGCCGGCCACGATGGAAGAATACGCGGGGAACTGCGCGCCGCTGCGCCGAAATTCGTACAGCAGCTCTGCTTCCAGCGCGTATTCGTGCAGGCCGGGCCGCGTGGCGCGCATGGCGCGCGCGTGCGCGGCGCTGGAAATGGCGGCCGCGCGGCGCATCAGCTGCTGTTCTTCCGGGTCTTTCAGCAGGCGCATGGCGTCGAGCATGCCATGGATGTCATGCGCCATGGCGGGCGCCGTGACGCCGCTGCGGGCCTTCTGCCGCACATTGTGCAGCCAGACCTTCACTTGTGCATCGAGGCTGCCGCCCAGCGCATAGTAGATGGCGGGGGCGTCGGCCAGCAGGCGGCTCATTTCCGCATCGAGTTCCTCGATGGGGAAGGCGCTGTCAAAACCGAAGCTGGCGCGCGCCGCTTCGGGGCCGTGGCGGAAACCGTCCCAGATTTCGCGCTCCGTATTCTTGGCGCGGCAAAACAGGATGGCGCGCGCGGGGGCCGTGGCGCTGGCGGCCACCAGGGCCACGGCGCTGTCGGGTTCCGTGAAACCGCTGAGGTAATAGAAATAGCTGTCGTGCCGGTACGGATAATCGCAATCGCTGTTGCGCGCCACTGCGGGCGCCGTGGCAAGAATGGCCACGCTGCCCGGCAGCATCTGCGCCAGCAGCGCCGCGCGCCGGGCCGCGTAGTTGGCCATCATGTTGCGCTGGCCTTGGCCGTCACGCCATTGAGCGTGTCGAGCTGCTGCGGCGTGCCCACATTCGTCCACTCGCCAGTATAGACTTCGCCGCCCACGCGCCCCTGGTCCGCGTACTGGCGCAGCAGATCGCCCAGTCTGGCATGGCTGCCGGGCGTGATGCCGTCGAACATCTCGGGACGGTACACGCCGATGTTGGCGAAAGTCCACTTGGTCTCGTCCGTATTGTTGATCGCGAACAAGGTCAGGCCGAAGTCGCCCTTGGGATGGAAGTCGGGATTGGGCACCAGGTAGGTCCAGGCGATGTCGCGCTGGTCGGCCGCATATGGCGTGCCCAGCACATCTTTGTCGGCCAGCACGTCGAGTACTTGTTTGAAATCAAAGTAGGGGCAATAGATGTCGCCGGAAATGGCGAGAAATGGTTCATTACCCAGCAAGTGGCGCGCCTGGGCGATGCCGCCCGCCGTTTCCAGCGGTGTGCTTTCTGGCGAGTACGCGATGCGCGCGCCGTACGCGCTGCCGTCGCCCAGGGTTTCTTCGATCAAATGGCCCAGGTGCGCATGGTTGATGACGATGTCCGTGATGCCGGCGCGCACCAGGTTCAGCACATGCCAGACGATCAGCGGGCGGCCGCGCACTTTCAGCAGCGGTTTGGGACAGGTATCGGTAAGCGGACGCATCCGTTCACCGCGGCCTGCGGCAAAGATCATGGCTTTCATGGGTAGTCGTTTTCAGTATCGGTAAGTCGGCTGCGCGGACAGGCCGCGCAGCAGGAAAGTGCCTAGAACGTATAGCCGACTTGCGGCGTTTTATTCTCCAGTGCATCGAGCAAGCGCACCAGCGGCTTGAGTTCCGTGTAGCGGTTGGCCGTCTTGCGCACGTAGTCGAGCACGGTTGGCAGGTCGCCCATGTACAGATCCTTGCCATCGCGGTAATTCAGGCGCGAGAACAGGCCGAGGATTTTCAGGTGGCGCTGCAGGGCCGTGAATTCGAAATCGCGGTAGAAGGCGTCGATGTCGGGGTTCACCGGCAAGCCCAGCTGCTTGGCGCGCTGCCAGTAGCGGATCACCCAGTCGAGCACCAGTTCTTCATCCCACTGGATGTACGCGTCGCGCAGCAGCGAGGCGATGTCGTAGGTGACGGGGCCGAAGACGGCGTCCTGGAAGTCGAGGATGCCGGGATTGGGGATCGAACCATCGTTGATGTGCATCAAATTGCGCGAATGGTAGTCGCGGTGCATGAATACTTGCTGTTGCGACAAGATATTCGCCGTGATGGCTTCGAAGACCTTGTCCAGCTGGGCTTGTTGCACATCCGTCAAGGTGGCGCCCAGGTGCTTGCCGATGAACCATTCCGGGAACAGATTCATTTCGCGCAGGATGAAGGCGCGGTCGAATTCGGGCAGCACGTCGGGGGCGCTGGCCAGCTGGATTTTCATCAACGATTCCAGCGCTTCGGCGTACAGCACGCTGGCATTGTCGTGGTTCAGGGCATCCAGATAGGTGGTCGTGCCCAGGTCGGAGAGCAGCAGGAAGCCATTCTCCAGGTCTTGCGCGATGATCTCGGGCACGGACACGCCGGCGCCTTTCAGCAAGCCGGCCACCTTGACAAAGGCGGGCGCGTTTTCGCGCTCGGGCGGCGCATCCATGGCGATCAGTGTACTTCCTGGCAATGTTGTATTGCCTGGCAGCACATCGAGACGATAGTAGCGGCGGAAGCTGGCATCGCTGGAAGCGGGGCGGGTGGAATCGGGCGAAACGAGGTTCAGCGGGGCCAACCAGGCTTTCAACAGGGTCAGGCGAGCGTCGGCGGAGGCCGGCGCGGCAGGGGAATTGGGGGAGAATGACATTAAGCGGCCTGTGGAATCGGGTTGATGGTGCAGATTCCCATATAATAAGGGATTCAAATCAAAAAATCGCCTGTCAATGGTGCTTGCCCCTTCCAATTCATGAGCTGGTTTTCGGCCTCCCCCCCTTCGCAGCGCTGGGCTTTCGCCATCAGCGCGCTCGTCGCCGCCACGACGGTGCCTGTCCACGCCCAGAAAGCGCCGCGCCCGGTTCATGTGGAAGATCCCGACGCGCCTACCGTCATGACGGCGAACAGCATGAGCGGGCGGCCGGAAAGGGAGCTCAATCTCGATAAAAATGTCGTGATCGAGCGCGGAAAAACCACAAAAATGACGGCCGATACAGCTTGTTACAAACAAGTTGAAGATCAGTTCGATGCCGAAGGCCATATCAAGATGTGGCGTTTCGGCGATTACTACACGGGTGACGTCCTGAAGCTGAACATGGAGACCGGCAAGGGTTTCCTGCTCAATCCCACGTACCGCTTCGAATTGGGCGGCGGCCAGGGCAAGGCCGAGCGCATCGACTTCATCAACCCTGACGAAGCCAACGTCATCGATGGCACGTACAGTACCTGCGAAGGGCCGAATCCGGACTGGTACCTGAAATCGAGCACCTTGAACCTCGATGCGGGCCGCGACGTGGGCACCGGCAGCAAGACCATCATCTATTTCAAGGACGTGCCGATCCTGGGTACGCCGGGCATCTCGTTTTCGCTGTCGGGGGCACGCCGCTCGGGCTGGCTGGCGCCTACGCCGGGCTTTGCCTCGAAGAATGGTTTCGAGCTGCTGATGCCGTATTACCTGAACATCGCGCCGAACCGCGACCTGACCCTGTACCCGCGCTACATTCAGCGGCGCGGCATCCAGCTCGGTGCGACGGGCCGCTACATGGGCGAAACGGATGCCGGTTTGTACGGCGGTGAAACATCGTTTGAGTTCTTGCCTAACGACAAGCAAACCAAGACCAACCGCTACATGATCAAGTCCAAGCACGAGCAGGCACTGGCCAAGGGCTGGACTTACAGCTGGGATCTGCGCGAGGCGTCCGACAATAATTATCCGAACGATTTTTCGAAAACCGTCGCCACCGCCACCGAGCGCCAGTTGCTGCGCGAATTGCGCACCGATTACCGCACCGAGGACTGGAGCCTGACGGCGCGCGTGCAGAATTACCAGGTGCTGCAGGATCCCGACGCGGTCAACAATCCCAGCCTGACTGTCACGCGTCCGTATGACCGCTTGCCAGCGGTGAACTTCCACGCTGGCAAATACGATGTCTGGGGCGGCTTCGACTGGACCTTCGACGCGGAAGCGACGCGCTTCTCGCACCCGACCCTGGTGCAGGGTTCGCGCCTGGTGGCCGTGCCGCAAGTGAGTTTTCCCATCATGCGCCCTGGCTATTTCGTCACGCCCAAGCTGATGCTCAATGCCAGCGCGTATCAGCTCGATAATGACGCCAGGACCAAGGCGCTGTTCCCGTCGACCTCGTTTACGCGCGCCGTGCCGACCTTCTCGGTCGACAGCGGCCTGGTGTTTGAACGCGACACGAATCTGTTTGGTGCCAAGGGCGGTACGCAGACCCTGGAGCCGCGCCTGTTCTATGTCTACACGCCGTACCGCGACCAGTCGCAGTTTCCGAATTTCGATACGGCCGACGGCACGTTCAACCTGACGCAGATCTTCACGGAAAACCGTTTTGTCGGCAGCGACCGCATCGCCGATGCCAACCAGGTCACGGCGGCTGTCGTCTCGCGCTTCCTGCAGTCGGATGGCACCGAACGCATGCGCCTGACCTTCGGCCAGCGTTTCTATTTTGCCGACCAGCGCGTGCAGCTCAATTCGACCACGCCCGTGAACCAGTCGCGCTCGGATATCCTGCTGGCCGCGACGGGCCGCGTGTCCGAGACTTGGACCGTCGACAGCCTGGTGCAGTACAATCCCAGCGATCGCCGTTTGATGAGCTACAACTACAGCTTGCAATATCAGCCCGGTGCCAAGAAAGTATTGAATTTCAGCAATCGTTTCCAGCGTGGCAGTTTGCGCAATGCGGAAGTGTCGACGCAATGGCCGTTGACGGACCGCCTGTATGGCGTGGGCCGCATCAGTTACTCCTTGCTGGACCGACGCATGCTGGAAAGCCTGGTTGGCCTGGAATACAAGGGCGATTGCTGGGTCTTCCGCATGGGAGCACAGCGTTTCGTGACGACGGCCAATACTGTTTCGACGCCGATCTTCTTCCAGCTGGAATTGACGGGCTTGTCGAATGGCCTGGGTCTGGGCGCGAATGGCCTGGAAACTTTTACAAAAACCATCCCTGGTTACCAGACATTGAGCCAGCCACTCCGTTAAGATAGGCACCGTTGCCGCCGCCGGTGTTCCCGGCGCTGGCACAAACCGGTTTTTTTATTCACCTGAACTCATGAGCGCTCTACACATTATGCGTAATGCCAGTATGCACCAACTCAAAATTGCAACGGTTTTGTTGTGCGCCATTTCCGGCGCCACGACCAGTAGTGTCTGGGCGCAACAGGCTGCGCCAGCTCCTGCGGCCCAGCCCGCTGCCGCGGCCGCCGCGCCGGTCAAGGGGTTCACGCCACCGGCCTCGAGCAGTGGCCAGACCATCGACTCCATCGCTGTGGTCGTCAATGACGATGTGATTACGCGCAATGAAGTGGCGGCCCGCATCAAGAGCGTGGAGCAGCGCATGAAGGCGCAGAACGTGCCCTTGCCCGATCCTGCCGACCTGCGTCGTCAATTGCTGGAACGCATGATTGTTGAGCGCGCACAAATGCAGTTGGCCAAGGAAATGGGCGTCCGCGTGGATGACCTGACCCTGGATCGCGCGATCGGCCGTATTGCTGAACAGCAAAAAATGACGGTGCAAGAGTTGCGCAATCAGATGGAAAAAGAAGGCACGCCGTTTGCGACCTTCCGCGAAGAAATCCGCGACGAAATCATCATGCAGCGCCTGCGCGAGCATGAAGTCGACGCCAAGATCCAGATTTCCGATTCCGAAGTGGATAACTTCCTGGAAGCGGAAAAAGCGGCCGCCAGCGAACAGGTGGAACTGAACCTGGCGCAGATTCTCGTGCGCATCCCGGAAAATTCCAGCCCTGAACAGATCGCCGCGCGCCGCGCGCGCGCCGAAGAAGTCAGCCGCCAGCTGCGCACGGGCGCCGATTTCGCCAAGATGGCCGCCACCTATTCCGACGCCAGCGATGCGCTGAGCGGCGGCGATATCGGCTGGCGCCATAGCGACCGCGTGCCGCCCCTGTTCACGGAACAGTTGCTGAAATTGAAGCCGGGCCAGATCACGCCTATCATCAAGAGCAATACGGGTTTCCATATCCTGAAGCTGGTGGACCGCCGCAGCGCGGCCGAGGCGCAAGCCGTCGCTGCCGTGCAGCAGACGCATGCCCGCCACATCCTGCTGAAAATAACGCCGACCCTGTCGGCGGCCGAAGCCAAGCGCAAGTTGCTGGAACTGAAAGAGCGTCTCGATAACAAGGCCGCCAAGTTCGAAGACCTGGCCCGCTTGTTCTCGAACGACGGTTCGGCGGCCAAGGGCGGCGACCTGGGCTGGCTGTATCCAGGCGACACCGTGCCGGAATTCGAAACGGCGATGAATGCGCTGAAACCGGGCGAAGTGAGCCAGCCGATCGAATCGAGCTTTGGCTTCCACCTGATCGAAGTGCTGGAACGCAAGAGCGACGACGTTTCGAAAGAGAAACAGCGCGCCGCCGCACGCAATGCCTTGCGCGAACGCAAGCTGGAAGAAGCGACGGAAAACTGGGCGCGCGAAGTGCGCGACCGTGCCTACGTCGAATTCCGCGCGGACGACCAGTAATGCTGCTGATTCATTGCGCATGAGTAACTTGCCCCTTGCACGCCGCCCGGCCATCGCCATCACGTGCGGCGAACCGGCCGGTGTCGGCCCGGAAATCTCCATACGCGCGGCCTGGGCCATGCGCAATGAAGTCAACTGCATCCTGCTGGGCGACGCCGCCTTCCTGGCGCTGACGGCCAGCCTGATCGACCCGGACATCCGCCTGGCGGCACTGTCGCTGCAAGCCGTGCGCAACAGCGGCCTGCCCCAGTTCGGCCCCGGCCGCCTGGCCGTGATCGATATTCCCACCGTCAATAATGTCATCCCTGGCGTGCTGGACAAGGAAAACGGCCGTTCCGTGCTGGCCACCCTGGACGCGGCCGTGGAAGGCATAGCCGCCGGCTGGTTTGGCGCCATGGTCACGGCGCCCTTGCAAAAGAGCACGATCAACGACGCGGGCGTGGCTTTTTCCGGCCATACGGAATACCTGGCAGAAAAAACCGGCACGCCGCAAGTGGTCATGATGCTGGCCGGCGAACCGGGTCATGGCGAACCGACCCTGCGCGTGGCGCTGGCCACCACGCATCTGCCCTTGAAGGACGTGTCCGCTGCCATCACCATGGACAGCCTGGCCGTCACGCTCGATATCATTCAGCTTGATCTGCAACAGAAATTCGGCATCGCCGCGCCGCGCATCCTCGTTACCGGCCTGAACCCGCACGCGGGCGAAGGGGGGTATCTGGGACGCGAGGAAATCGATGTCATCGCGCCGGCCATTGCCGCGGCGCAAGCGCGCGGCATCGACGCGCGCGGACCGTACCCGGCCGACACCCTGTTCCAGCATAAATATCTGGCCGATGCCGATTGCGTGCTGGCCATGTACCACGACCAGGGCTTGCCCGTGCTGAAATACGCGACCTTCGGGCGCGGCATCAATGTCACCTTGGGCTTGCCGCTGATACGCACCTCGGTCGACCACGGCACGGCGCTGGACCTGGCTGCGCAGGGCCTCGGCCTGGCCGATTGCCACAGCATGGAGCAGGCGCTGCAAACGGCGCTCGGCATGCTGCGCGCCAGTACCCGCGCCTGATATCCACCGGTCTTACCCCGCTACACCGCCTCTAGAATAGAAAAACAGAATATGAAACACGTTGCCCGCAAACGCTTTGGCCAGAACTTCCTGCATGACCGCTTCGTCCTCGACGACATCACGGCCGCCATCGCGCCGCAGGCGGACGATGCAATGGTCGAGATCGGCCCCGGCCTGGGCGCCATGACGGAGCAGCTGCTGCGCCATTTGAAACAGATGCATGTGGTCGAGCTGGACCGCGACCTGATCGTGCGCCTGGAAAAGACCTTCAATCCGGCCAAGCTGACGATCCACTCGGGCGACGCGCTGAAGTTTGATTTCGCGCAAATTCCCGTGCCGGCCGGCCAGAAGCTGCGCATCGTGGGCAACTTGCCGTATAACATTTCCAGCCCGCTGCTGTTCCACCTGGCGGACTTCGCCCCGCTGGTGCAGGATCAGCATTTCATGTTGCAAAAGGAAGTCGTCGAACGCATGGTGGCCGAACCGGGCAGCAAGGCGTATGGCCGTTTGTCCGTGATGCTGCAATGGCGCTATGACATGTCGCTGCTGTTCATCGTGCCGCCGACGGCCTTCGACCCGCCGCCGAAAGTGGAATCGGCCATCGTGCGCATGATTCCCGTGGCCGAGCGCCTCGCTTGCGACCAGGCGACCCTGGAAGCGGTGGTCATGAAGGCTTTCTCGCAGCGCCGCAAGGTAATCCGCAACTGCCTGGCCGGGATGTTTACGGAAGAGCAGATCAAGGCGGCCGGCATCGACCCGACCCTGCGTCCGGAAACCGTGGGGCTGGAGCAGTATGTGGCGCTGGCAAATCTGTTGAAGGCGCCCGCCTAAGCCCCAGGTTTAACTTAAAACCACTGGTCGACCTGCTGCAGATCCTGCCGCAGGGCCGAAAAACAGTCGTCCACATGGTGGTTGCGGCTGATTTCATTGCGCCGCATCAAGGCGATCTTGCGCTTGCACGTGGGCTGGCGCAGCGGTGCCACGTGCAAGTCCTCGTCATTGAGGAAGGTCGTGTACAGGCTGGGCATGATGCCCACGGCGATGCCGGCGCGCACCACGCCATACAGCGACTCGCTGTGTATCATCTGGTACAGGTTTGAGGGGCTCAGGCCATGCTGGCGCAGCGCGCTCGAGGCGAACTCCCAGATGCTGCCCTTGGTAAACACGACGATTTCCTGGCCCGCCAATTGCTCCCAGCGCACTTCCTTGAGCGGCGCCAGCGCATGGCGTCCCGCCGTCACCAGCACCAGCTCGTCTTCGAACAGGCCCACGCTTTCCAGCGAGACGGAACCGGGCACCTCGATGCCCACGCAAAAGTCCAGCTGGCCCGAATGCAGCGCGTGCAGCAAGCCGTCGTTGGGCATGTCCGACAGGACGATTTCCACTTCATCGCCATGTTGCTCGCAGTAGCGCGCCACCACGACGGCCGTCATCGCCATGGCCGAGGGGATGGCGCCGATGCGGATGCGATGCCGGCCGCTGCCGATGGCGCGCTGGATATCGGCAAAGGTATTGCTGGCCGTATTCAATAAATGCGTGGCGTATTCGAGCGCCAGCTTGCCTTCGCGCGTCAATTCCAGCTGGTGGGTTGTGCGGTTAAACAACTTTTTTCCCAGTTGATTTTCCAGCAGCTTGATCGATGCGCTGAGGGCCGGCTGGGTCACGCACAATTCCTGTGCAGCCTTGCTGAAGCTGTTTACCCGGGCTAGGGTAGCAAACGCTTGCAAATGTCGTAAGGAAATTTTCTTGCTCAGTTCATGCATGGGCGTTGCTTATTAGAAAAAGTAATGGATTTATAAAAATAAACAAATTTTCTTATCCCGCAATTTACCATATTCTGGACTGGTCTTTACTTGTCTTGAAAGCAACAATCTTCAGGGGAAGCGCCTGGAATGCGGCGCCGGCCCTGGCGGCGGTGCATCAGGCAAGGGACGCAGCAATAAAATAATTCCAAAAAAACTCAGGGTTTCTTCTTTTTAGGGTGGCGGCGATGAACAAATGGATGACGGGAACGATGGTAGTGGGGGGCTTGCTGGCGGCGCAGGGCGCGGCGCAGGCGCAAAGCAGCGTGCAAGTGTATGGCTTGCTGTCGGCCGGTATCGGCTATGTGTCGGACGAGGGTAACGGCAGCCGCACGCATGCGCTGAGCGGCACGAACCAGAATCCCCGCATCGGTTTCCGCGGCCAGGAAGACCTGGGCGACGGCACCAAGGCCATCTTCGTGCTGGAAAACGGTTTTAATGTGATGACGGGCACGGCATCGCAAAGCGGCCGCCTGTTTGGCCGCCAGTCGTATGTGGGCCTGTCCAGCAACGACAAGGGTACGCTCACCCTGGGCCGCCAGTACGAAGCCGTCAAGGACTTGCTGGGCCCGGTGGTCATCGCCAGTAACGGCGTGCACATCGGCGACAACGACAATGGCTACAACAACCTGCGCGTGCAAAATGCCGTCAAGTACGTCAGCCCGAACATCAGCAACCTGTCGTTCACGGGCTTGTATGGTTTCAGCGAGAACCCGGAAGACTCGAACCGCAACCGCGTCTACAGCATGGGCGCCGGCTACAAGGTCGATGCCTTCAGCTGGGCCGTCGCCTACACCAAGATGGACCGTCCGAACAGCCCCGATGCGCCGAATGGCGCCATCGGCAATGACTATGCCAGTTCCCTGTTGATTTTCAACAAGAGCGCCGTCAAGGGCGCGGGCGTGGACAGCCAGGCCATCGCCGGCACGGGAGGCTTTTATAATGTGGGCAAGACCAAGTTTGGCGCGCTGTACACCAATGTGCGCTACCACTACCTGGATCAAAGCAATCTGACCCTGCAAAACGTGGACTTGAACGTGAATCACAAGCTGACGGAAGCGCTGAACCTGGGCGCGTCGTATTTCTTTACCACCGGAAAATATGACGTGATCAACAAGACGCCGAAATGGCATCAGGTCAACTTCCAGGCCGATTACTTCCTGTCCAAGCGCACCGACGTCGCCGTCACCTGGAGCTACCAGAAAGCGGCCGGCGATGCGACGTTCGCCCGCGTGTTCGGCTTCGGCGCCTCGGGCGGCAAGACGCAAAGCGTCCTGATCGTCGGCATGCGACATTATTTCTGATTCTGATTCATCTTTACAGGCGCTGTCCCGCAGCGCCGCCCCCTGAAAGGAAGCATCTTGAAAAAGCACCTCATGTTGGCGTTGAGCCTAGGCTTGCTGGCTAACGCCGCCCACGCGGAAAAACGCGAGCTGGTCATTTCGGCCTACCCGATTGCCCAGCCCTTGTTCATGAAGTATGTGTACGAGCCGTTCAAGGCCAAATGCGGGTGCGATATCAAGGTGGAAACGGGGAATAACGCGGACCGCATCGCCAAGCTGGTGGTGCACGCCAAGAACCCGGTGATCGACCTGGTGCTGCTGTCCGATTCCGGCATGCTGGAAGCGGCACAGAAGGGCGTGATCCAGCCCATGGATTACTCCAAATTGAGCAATTACAAGGCCCTGTACGACGTGGCGAAAAACCCCGTCGGCGGCAACTTCGCCGTCGGCTACACGCTGTACTCGGTCGGCCTGGTGTACCGCAGCGACAAGATCGCCCCGCTGACGTCCTGGAAGGACCTGTGGCGCCCCGAACTGAAGGGCCGCGTGGCCTTCCCCGACGTGAGCACCACGCAGGGCCCCTTGATGCTGCGCATGGCCGATGCGGCCTGGGGCGGCAAGACGGACGACTACGCCACGGGTTTTGCCAAGATCGTCGGCATGAAGGGCAACGTCGTCACGTTCTCGAAAAACAGCGCGCAGCTGGCCGCATTGTTCGCGCAGGATGAAATCTGGGCCGCGCCCGTGGCGCGTTTTACCTGGTCGCAAATGCTCAAGACGGGCCTGCCCCTGAAATGGAGCATCCCGGCCGAAGGCCAGGCGGCCGGCATGAACGTGATGGGCATCGTTGCCGGTTCGAAGAATGCGGACCTGGCCTATCAGCTGATGGATTTCTGGCTGTCCAAGGAAGTGCAGACGCAGCTGGCGACCAACCTGGTCGACTCGCCCGTCAACAAGGACGTGCGCCTGTCCGTGGCGGCCGCGCAATTCAACACCTATGGCGCCGACCAGATCAGCTCGCTGAAATTCGTCAAACCGGAAACCATCATCAAGCAGCGCAGCAACTGGATGACGCAGTGGAACAAGGCCATGAGCAAATAGTGGTGACGAGGAGAAAACACCATGTTTGCTGATCCAAAAAAGCGCCTGGGACTGCTGCTGGTCCTGCCGGCGCTGATCTTTATCGTCGTCTGCTTCCTGCTGCCCGTGCTGGCCTTGCTGGTCGACGCCTTCCGCGTCGGCGACGGCATGCAGTGGGGTGTCGACCGCTTCATTGAATTCTTTTCGCAGGAATTCAACCGCACCATCTTCTGGCGCACCCTGCGCATCGCCGCGCTGGTGACGCTCGCTTCCGTCATCCTCGGCTACCCGGCCGCGCAAGCCGTGGCGCGCGTGTCGCCGAAGTGGCGCGGGCTGGTGGTCGGCATGATGATCCTGCCGCTGATGGTTTCGCCGATTGCGCGTACCTACGCCTGGATCGTCTTGCTGGGCCGTAACGGCGCCGTCAACGCGGCGCTCGTCAACATGGGTTTCACGGAAGAGCCGCTGCGTTTGCTGTTCAGCGAATTTGCCGTGTTTGTCGGCCTGCTGCAACTGCTGCTGCCCTTGATGCTGATGTCGCTGGCGGGCGCGCTGGAAAACCTGCCGCGCGACGTGGAACCGGCCGCGGCGACTTTGGGCGCGAATCCCTGGCAAGTGTTCTGCAAGGTCACCCTGCCGCTGACGCAGGAAGGCCTGGTGGTCGGCGGCACCCTGGTGTTTACGGGCTGCGTGACGGCCTACGTGACGCCGGCCCTGCTGGGCGGCACCAAGGTGCTGATGCTGGAAACGCTGCTGTACCAGAAGGTCAGCGTGGAAAGCGATTTCGGCGCGGCCAACGTCATCGCCGTCATCCTCGTCTGCATGACTTTGCTGGTGAATGCCGGCCTTAAACGTATTTCCTCGAGCCGGAGTTCCGTATGAAAGAAAGTGTCTTCTCGCGTGCCGTCCTGTGGCTCGTGTTCCTGTTCCTGCTGGGGCCTTTCGCCATCGTCGTGCTGGCCGGTTTTAGCGGCGGCGAAACGCTGGCGTTCCCGCCCGAGTCGTATTCGCTGCGCTGGATCCTCGAAGTGTGGTCTGCGCCCGAGTTCCGCCGCGCCTTCCAGACCAGCCTGGAAATCGGCCTGATTGCCACCGTCATCGCGCTGTTGCTGGGCATTCCCGTCGCGTATGCGTTTTCGCGCATGCCGCCGCCCGGCATCGGCGCCATCCGGCAAATCCTGACGTCGCCGCTGATCATTCCCGCCATCCTCGTGGGCCTGGGCTTGCTGCACCACCTGGTCCTGACGATCAATGCGCCCGTCTACGTGGGCCTGCTGATCGGCCATATCGCGCTGCTGATTCCGTACTCGGTGCGCGTCGTGTACGCCAGCCTGGTGAACCTGCGCGTGGATATCGAGGATGCCGCCATCACGCTGGGCGCGTCGCGCCTGCGCGCCTTCTTCATGATCGTGCTGCCGAATATCCGCAACGCCGTGATCGCCGCCTTCTTCCTCGCCTTCGTCACCTCGTTCAACCAGGTACCCGTCTCGCTGTTCCTGACGGGCCCCGGCATCAGCACCTTGCCGATCGAGATGCTGGGGCATATGGAAAACAGCTTCGATCCGTCGATCGCTGCCCTGTCGACCTTGCTGGTCTTGTTCACCATGGCCTTCGTGATGGTGACCGAGAAGGTGCTGGGCATTTCTAAATACATGTAAGAGGCAATACACGATGAGTTATCTGGAACTGCACAAGCTGAACCTCGGCTACGCCAAGAACACGACGTCCGTGAAAGACCTGGACCTGCACGTCGAGCAGGGTGAACTGATTTCCTTGCTGGGCCCCAGCGGCTGCGGCAAGACCACCACCATGCGCGCCATCGCCGGCCTGATGCCGCTGCAGTCGGGCCGCATCGTGCTCGACGGCCGCGAAATCGGCAAGCTGGCGCCGAACAAGCGCAATATCGGCATGGTGTTCCAGTCGTATGCCTTGTTCCCGCACTTGAATGTATACGACAACATCGCTTTCGGCTTGCGCCTGCGCAAGGTCGCGCCAGCTTTGTTGAAAACCAAGGTCGAAGCCGTGATCGCCGCCGTCGGCCTGACCGGTTTTGAAACGCGCTTGCCGGCACAGATGTCCGGTGGCCAGCAGCAGCGCGTGGCGCTGGCGCGCGCCATCGTCGTCGAGCCGGCCCTGCTGCTGCTCGACGAGCCGCTGTCGAACCTGGACGCCAAGCTGCGCGTGCAGATGCGCGCCGAGCTGCGCCGCATCCAGCGCGAACTGGGCATCACCATGCTGTACGTGACGCATGACCAGGAAGAAGCGCTGGCCCTGTCCGACCGCATCGTCGTCATGAACGGCGGGCGCATCGAGCAGCTGGCCGCGCCGGAAGCCGTCTTCAATACCCCGTCGACGCGCTTCGTTGCCAACTTCATGGGCTTCGAGAACCTGTTCGACTACCGCGACGGCGCGCTGCACCACGCGGGTGCCAGCCTGCCATACACGTCCCCTGTCGCGGCCGGCACCACGGTGCTGGGCTGGCGTCCGGACAAGGTGCGCGTCTGCGGCGCCGACGACGCGGCAGGCCAGTACCCTGGCACCGTGCTGGCGCGCGGCTTCCTGGGCGACACCGTCGAATACCTGCTGCAAACCCCGCTGGGCCAGGTCAAGGGCATTTGCGCGGCCGGCGGCGCCGCCTGGCGCGAAGGCACTGCCGTGTCGTTCGTGCTGCCGTCCGACAGCGCCCTGTGCCTGGCCGCCTAACCTCGACTGGAAACCACCATGACCCAAGCCTTGAAAAAGATCTGGCTCGACACCGATCCCGGTTTCGACGACTGGCTGACGATGTTGCTGCTGGGCAGCAATCCCGACATCGAGTGGCTGGGCGTGAGCGTGGTGGCGGGCAATGCGCCCGTCGACATCACCTACGACAATGCCTTGCGCATCAAGGCCCATGACGGTTTGACGGTGCCCATCTACCGCGGCTGCGAAGAACCGCTGGCCGGCGTCATCGAAACGGCGCAGCGCATCCTCGGCGACAGCGGCATGCCGACGACGGGCGACATCCTGCCGCCTGGCGCCGCCAGTGACGCTGCCGGCCACGCCGTCGACGCGCTGATCGCCGCCGTGCGCGCCAACCCGGGCCAGATCACCATCATGGCGATCGCGCCGATGACGAACCTGGCGACCGCCTTGACGCGCGCCCCCGATATCGCGGAAAAAATCGTCGAAATCATCCTGATGGGCGGCTCCACCGACCAGGGCAACCATACGGCGGCGGCCGAATTCAATATCTACGCGGACCCGGAAGCGGCCGCCCAAGTCTTCCAGGCCGGCATCCCGCTGCGCATGTTCGGCCTGAACCTGTGCCGCCAGCTCCTGGTGACGAATGCGGAAGTGGCACGCCTGCGCGCCATCGCCACGCCGCGCGCCCTGCGTCTGGCCGGCTACCTGGAAGCGTACGTGCGCATCCGCAGCAGCGACGGCTCCGTGCCCATGCCCATGTACGACCCGGTGGTGGCCCTGTACCTGGAAGCGCCGCAGCTGTTCCAGTTCCAGAGCGCCCACGTGGCCATCGAATTGACGGGCGAACTGACGCGCGGCATGACGGTGTGCGAATTCCGCGTGCCGCGCCGCGCCGCCATCAACACGCAGGTGGCGATGCTGGCCGATGGCCCGGCCGCCATCGAGCGCCTGATGCGCCGCCTGGCCGCCATTCTCGTCTGACCTTTTATCCACTAACGAAGCGAGCTTCATGAGTAACCCTGCCGACACCCTGCCTGCCCTGAGCATCGAACAGTTTTTACGCGCCATGCCCAAGGTGGAACTGCATTGCCACCTGTTCGGCACGGTGCGCCAGGCTACTTTCCGCGCGCTGGCCGCCAAGACGGGCAATGTCGTCACTCCCGAGGAAATCGACGCGTTTTACACGCGCGGCGACAAGCCCGTCGGCGTGCTGCGCGTGCTGCGCGCGCTCGACGCGCACCTGATCGTCTCGCCGACGGACCTGTATTGCCTCGCCTATGAATACCTGGAAGACGTGCATGGCCACGGCGTGCGCTATGCGGAGTTCTTCTGGAACCCCACCGGCACCGTGCGCGTCTCGGGCATCCGTTACGAATCGGCGCAGGACGCCATCGTGGCCGCCATCCGCGACGCGCAGCGCGACTTCGGCGTGATCGGCCGCCTGATCCCCAGCATCGACCGCGAAGCCGCTCCTGCCGAAGCCGTGCAGATGGTGGAATGGATGAAGGCCTACCGCGCGCCGGAAGTGATCGGCATCGGCATCGACTACCGCGAAAACGACCGCCCGCCCGAGCTCTTCATCGAGGCCTACCGCGCCGCGCGCGCCGCCGGCTTCAAATGCACGGCCCATGCGGGCGAGTTCGGCATGCCGTGGATGAACGTGGCGACGGCCATCGAACAACTGCAGGTGGACCGGGTCGACCACGGCTACACGATTGTTGATAATCCTCAACTGGCGCAGCGCTGCGTGGAGCGCGGCCTGGTGTTTACCGTGGTGCCGACCAATTCGTACTATCTGCGCACTCTGGCGCCCGAGCGCTGGGCGCTCGACCACCCGATCCGCGCCATGGCCAAGCTGGGCCTGAAGCTGCATCCGAACACGGACGACCCGACCCTGCACCACGTGACGCCGACGGGCGCCTGGATGATGATGCGCGAATTCGGCTTCGGCCTCGATGACATGCGCGGCTTCATGTTGAATGGCCTGGACGCGGCCTGGATCGACGAATCCACGCGGCGCGACTGGCGCGCGGAATTTGCGCGCGAATTCGACGCGCTGCGCGCAAGAGTCGCCGAGTAAATCAGGCCGACGCCGGTGGAGGGGCCAGCAGCGACGGAAACGCCCGCTGCGGGCAGCTTTGGCGCTCGCACACCTTGCAGCCCGTGCCGATGGGCGTGGCGCTGCTGGGATCGTGCAAATCGAGTCCCTTCGAATAGATCAGCCGGTGCGCCTGCGAGATGTCGCAGCCCAGCGCCACGGCGAAGGTCTTGCCCGGTGCGCGGAAGCCCGGCGACGCCGTGCTGACCTGGCGCGCGATCCATAAATATGTGCAGCCGTCGGGCATGCTGGCCACTTGCGTCAGTACCTGGCCCGGATGGCTGAAGGCGTCGTAGACGATCCACAACGGACACGTGCCGCCCACTCTTGAAAAGTGAAAATCCGTGGCCGACTGGCGCTTCGAGACATTGCCTGCGCGGTCGACGCGCACGAAGAAAAACGGCAGTCCCGCCGCCTCGGGGCGCTGCATGGTGCTCAAACGGTGGCACACGGCTTCAAAACCCACGCCGAACTGGTGCGCCAGGCGCTCGATATCGTAGGCACGCGTTTCCGCCGCCTGTAAAAAACGCTGGTAGGGCATCAAGAGGGCGCCGGCGAAATAATTGGAAAAGGCCAGGCGCGCCCCCGTCTGCGCGGCCGCGCCCGAGAGTCCCGCCGCCAGCACCAGGGCGTCGATCAAGTCGCTGTGCTCGAGCAGGCTGATTTGCGCCGCCATCTGGAAGGCGCGCTGGCCACCTGTCAGGGTGTCGGGCAAAAACAGGATATGTTGTTGCGCATCGTAGCGGTGCTTGCGCACCATGCCCGCGTCGCCATCGGACAAGCGCACCTGGATGCCGTGGCGCTCCAGCAAGCGCCCTTGCAGCGCGTCGAGCGTGCGCAGGGACGGATCGAGTTCGCCTGCCACCAGCTCGGCCGCCCGGTCCAGCTCATCGATGTAGTTTTGCCGCCGGTTCAGGTATTCGCGCACTTCCTCGTCCGTGGACGGCGCAGCCGAGCTGGCGCCGCGGCTGCCGTCGTCGAGGCGCGCGGCCAGCGTATCGGCCCGCTCCGCCATCACGCGGTAGCGCCGCTGCAGGAGCAGGATCGAGCGCGCCAGTTCCGGCATGTTTTCCACCAGCATTTTCAATTCCGCCATCGAGGTGGGCGGCGCGTCGGGCAATTCGCCGAACACGTCGCGCACGTCGGCCACCAGGCTGGCGCTGTCGTGTTCGGAAAAGATTTGCGGATCGACCCCGAGAACACTGCCGATGCGCAATAAAATCGGCACCGTCAGCGGGCGCTGGTTGCGCTCCATCTGGTTCAGGTAGCTGGGCGAGATGCCCAGGGCCTTGGCCAGCGCCACCTGCGTCATGCGCCGTTCCTCGCGCAGGCGCTGCAGGCGCACGCCCATGAAAACCTTTGCCATCGCGTTTCCTCTTCCCCGTTTGTGGAATCTGCAAATTTACAATCTTTGCAGATTAACAGATTCAGCTTTGCATTATCTCGCATTTTCACGCCTTGTTCGCAGCGCGGATTGTGCGAATAATGCAAACAGACCTATACCCCAACGAGGAGACACCGAGTGACCACGCAAACCACAATTCCGACCGTTCCACTGTTGATCAATGGCGAATGGGTTGAATCCCAAACCACCGTCTGGCGCGATGTCGTCAACCCCGCCACGCAGGAAGTACTGGCCAAGGTGCCGTTCGCCACGCCGGAGGAAGTGAACGCGGCCATCGCCTCGGCCCAGCGCGCCTTCAAAACCTGGCGCAAGACGCCGATCGGCGCCCGTGCTCGCATCTTCCTGAAATTGCAGCAGTTGATCCGCGAAAACATGGCCGACCTGGCCGCCACTCTGACGATGGAACAGGGCAAGACCCTGCTGGACGCGGAAGGCGACGTGTTCCGCGGCCTGGAAGTGGTGGAACATGCCGCCAATATCGGCACCCTGCAAATGGGCGAATACGCGCAGAACGTGGCCGGCGGCGTCGACACTTACAGCGTGATGCAGCCGCTGGGCGTGTGCGCCGGTATTACCCCGTTCAACTTCCCCGCCATGATTCCGCTGTGGATGTTCCCGATGGCGATTGCCTGTGGCAATACTTTCGTGCTGAAACCATCGGAGCAAGACCCGCTCGTGACGGAAAAACTCGTGCGCCTGGCCTTGCAGGCGGGCATCCCGGCCGGCGTGCTGAACGTCATTCATGGCGGCGAAGACGTCGTCAACGCCCTGTGCGACCACCCGGACATCAAGGCGATCTCGTTTGTCGGCTCCAGCAAGGTGGGCACGCATGTGTACCAGCGCGCCAGCCTGAACGGCAAGCGCGCGCAATGCATGATGGGCGCCAAGAACCACGCCGTCGTCTTGCCTGATGCAAATAAAGAACAGACCCTGAACCAGTTGCTGGGCGCGGGTTTCGGCGCGGCCGGCCAGCGCTGCATGGCTGCCTCCGTCGCCGTGCTGGTGGGCGCAGCGCGCGAGTGGCTGCCGGAATTGTCCGCCAAGGCGCAAACCCTGACGGTGGGCGCGGGCAAGGACAATCCTGACCTGGGCCCCGTGATTTCCTGCGCGGCAAAAGAGCGCGTGCATAGCCTCGTCGCCAAAGGCATCGAGCAGGGGGCCGTGCTGACCCTCGATGGCCGCGACGTGAAGGTCGATGGCTATCCAAACGGCAACTTCGTCGGCCCGACGATCTTGTCCGGCGTCAAACCCGGCATGGTCGTATATGACCAGGAAATCTTTGGCCCCGTCCTGATCGTCGTCGAAGTCGACACGCTCGATGAAGCGATTGCCCTGGTGAATGCGAATCCGAACGGCAACGGCACGGCCCTGTTCACGCAGAGCGGCGCGGCCGCGCGCTATTTCCAGGAAGAAATCGACGTGGGCCAGGTCGGCATCAACGTGCCGATTCCCGTGCCTGTTCCCCTGTTCAGCTTTACGGGTTCGCGCGGCTCCAAGCTGGGCGACCTGGGTCCGTTCGGCAAGCAAGTCGTGCTGTTCTACACGCAGACGCAGACGATCACCCAGCGCTGGTTTACGGATGCGGCGTCGGTGGGCAAGGTCAACACCACCATCAGCCTCAAGTAAGGAGCTGCCATGGACTTTGAATTGAGCGACGAACAGCGCGAGTTCCAGCAGGCGGCGCGCGCGTTTGCCGAAGGCGAACTGGCGCCGCACGCGGCCCATTGGGACGCGGAATCGATCTTTCCCGTGGAAACCATCGCCAAGGCGGGCGAGATGGGCTTTTGCGGCCTGTACACGCCGCAGCGCTGGGGCGGCCTGGGCCTGTCGCGCCAGGACGCGGCCATCGTCTTCGAGGAGCTGGCCGGCGGCTGCACTTCGACCACGGCCTACATCACGATCCACAACATGGCCACCTGGATGCTGTCGCGCTGGGGGCAGGAAGCCCTGTGCGACGAATGGGTGCCAGCGCTGGCCGCCGGCCAGAAACTGGCCAGCTATTGCCTGACGGAACCGCAGTCCGGTTCGGACGCGGCATCGTTGCGCACGAAAGCCGTCAAGGATGGCGACTTTTATGTGCTCGACGGTACGAAAGCGTTTATCTCGGGCGCGGGCCAGACGGACATGCTGATCGTCATGGCGAGAACCGGCGGCGAGGGCGCGGCCGGTATTTCCGCCTTTGCCGTGCCGGCGAACTTGCCAGGCATCGTGTACGGCAAGAAAGAAGAAAAGATGGGCTGGAACAGCCAGCCCACGCGCATTATCAGCTTCGACCAGGTAAAAGTGCCTGTCGGTAACTTGCTGGGAGCGGAAGGCGAAGGCTTTGCCATCGCCATGAAGGGCATCGATGGCGGGCGCATCAATATCGCCGTGTGCTCGGTGGGCACGGCGCAGGCGGCCCTCACGCGCGCGCAAACGTATATGAAGGAGCGCACGCAGTTCGGCCGCGAGCTGGCCCAGTTCCAGGCCCTGCAATTCAAGCTGGCCGACATGCTGACGGAACTGGTGGCGGCACGCCAGATGGTGCGCCTGGCGGCCTGGAAACTCGACCAGGAAAGCCCGGATGCGACGGCGTATTGCGCCATGGCAAAACGTTTCGCCACGGATGTGGGTTTTAATGTCGCCAACGATGCGCTGCAATTGCATGGCGGCTACGGCTACATCCGCGAGTACCCGCTCGAGCGCCACGTGCGCGACACGCGGGTACACCAGATCCTGGAAGGGACGAATGAAATCATGCGCCTGATCGTCGCGCGAGCGATTCTGAAAGATGGCGCCACGGAGACCTTACGATGACTAAAGTGTATACCAATCTGCTGCTGGAGCGCCGTGGCCATACGGCCCTGGTGACCCTCGACAACCCGCCCGCCCATACCTGGACCCTGGCCAGCCTGAACGCGCTGAAAGAGCTGGTGGCCGACCTGAATGCGGACGCCGACGTGTACGCGCTGGTGATCACGGGCGGCGGCGCCAAGTTCTTTTCGGCCGGCGCCGACCTGAACGTGTTTGCCGACGGCAACAAGGACACGGCGTTCGCCATGGCCGCCGCCTTTGGCGAGGCCTTCGAGGCGCTGTCCGCGTTTCGCGGCGTCAGCATCGCCGCCATCAATGGCTACGCCATGGGCGGCGGGCTCGAATGCGCGCTCGCTTGCGACATCCGCATTGCCGAGGAACACGCGCAGATGGCCTTGCCGGAAGCCTCCGTCGGCTTGCTGCCGTGCGCGGGCGGCACGCAGCATTTGCCGTGGCTGGTGGGCGAAGGCTGGGCCAAACGCATGATTTTGTGCGGCGAGCGGGTCGACGCGGCCAAGGCCCTGGCCATCGGCCTCGTCGAGGAGGTCGTGCCAACCGGCAAGGCTGCCGCCACGGCGCTGGCCCTGGCCGCCAAGGTGGCGCGCCAAAGCCCCAGCAGCGTGACGGCGTGCAAGACCCTGATCCAGGGCGCTCGCAGCCATCCGCTCGTCGATTCCCTGCCCGATGAACGCACCCTGTTCCTGGGCTTGTTCGATACGCAAGACCAGAAAGAGGGCGTGCAGGCGTTCCTGGAAAAACGTCCGGCGGAGTGGAAGAATGGCTGAGACCGTTAATATTGTTGAAACTGTGAAAATCGAGGAACGCGACTGTCCCGGCGGCATGAAGCTGGGCGTCATCACCCTCGACGCGCCAAAGTCCTTGCATGCGCTGACCCTGGACATGATACGCGCCATCGATGGCGCCCTCGTGCGCTGGGCCAGTGACTCTGCCATCGCCTGCGTGGTGCTGCAATCGTCGACGGACAAGGCCTTTTGCGCGGGCGGCGACGTGCGCAGCCTGCGCACGGCCATCGTCGAGCAGCCCGGTGTCGTGCCGAACCCGCAAGCGCTGGCCTTCTTTGCCGAGGAATACCGGCTCGACCACCGCATCCATACGTATGCGAAACCGCTGCTGGTATGGGGCGGCGGCATCGTCATGGGCGGCGGTCTGGGCCTGATGGCCGGTGCCAGCCACCGTGTCGTGACGGAAAGTACACGCATCGCCATGCCGGAAATCACCATCGGCCTGTTCCCAGACGTGGGCGGCAGCTGGTTCCTGGGCCGCATGCCGGGCCGCAGCGGCCTGTTCCTGGGCTTGACGGGTGCACCGATGAACGCGGCCGACGCGCTGTTTACGGGCCTGGGCGACTATTTCCTGCGCCAGGAAGAGCGCGCCATGGTGCTCGACGCGCTGGCGCTGGCGCAATGGCAAGCTGGTCCGCAGGCGAACCACCAGCAGCTGAACCGCCTGCTGCGCGGCTTCTCGGCTCCCGCATCCATGTTGCCCGTCTCCGAAGTGCGCGCCAACTTCGACGCCATCGCCGCGCTGACGCAAGCGCCCACTTTGCCCGAAGTGGTGGCCGCCATCGCCGCGTATGACGGCGACTCGGCCTGGCTGCAAAAGGCGGCCCACTCGCTGGACAAGGGCGCGCCCACTTCGGCCGCCCTGGTGTGGGGCATGCGCGAACGCACGCGGCATCTGAGCCTGGCGCAAGTGTTCCAGCTGGAACTCATTGTCGCCGTGCAATGTTGCGCCCATGCAGACTTCAGCGAAGGCGTGCGCGCCTTGCTGATCGACAAGGACAACACGCCGCAATGGCAGCCGGCCAGCCTGGCCGAGGTCAGCGCAGCGTATCTGGATGAATATTTCAATGCGCCGTGGAGCACGCATCCTTTGGCGGATCTGCATTAAAAGAACAACAGGAGATTTTTACCATGCAACATATCGCTTTTATCGGCTTGGGCAACATGGGCGCGCCGATGGCCCGCAACCTGGTGGCCGCCGGCTTCCACGTGTCCGTGTTCGACCTGGCGCCGGCGGCCGTGGCGTCGCTGGTCGAGGCAGGCGCCACGGCGGCCGCATCCGCCAGCGCGGCCGTGCAGACGGCGGACGCGGTCATCACCATGCTGCCAGCCAACAAGCACGTGCAGGAACTGTACCTGGCGGCCGGCGGCGTGCTGGACTCGGCCAAGCCGGGCGCCCTGTTCATCGATTGCAGCACCATCGCCGCCGACGTGGCGCGCCAGGTGGCGCAGGCGGCCAGCGAGCGCGGCTTTGCCATGATCGATGCGCCCGTCTCGGGCGGCACGGCGGGCGCGGCGGCCGGCACCCTGACCTTCATCGTCGGCGGCAGCGAAGCGGCCTTGCAGCAGGCGCGGCCCCTGCTGGAAAAGATGGGCAAGAATATCTTCCATGCGGGCGAGGCGGGCGCGGGCCAGGTGGCGAAGATTTGCAACAACATGCTGCTGGGCATTCTGATGGCGGGCACGGCCGAGGCGCTGAACCTGGGCGTGGCGCATGGCCTCGATCCGAAAGTGTTGTCCGACATCATGGCCAAGAGCTCGGGCCGCAACTGGACCCTGGAAGTGTATAACCCGTGGCCCGGTGTCATGGATGGCACGCCCGCGTCGCGCAATTACACAGGCGGCTTCGGCACGGCGCTGATGCTGAAGGATCTGGGCCTGGCGCAGCAGTCTGCCTTGTCGGCGAATGCGCCCACGCCCCTGGGCGGGCTGGTGCGGCAGCTGTACCAGATGCATGCGCAAGCCGGCTATGCGCAGCAGGATTTCTCCAGCATCGTGCAGATGCTGCAGCCGGGCTTGAATAAACCCGTTTGAGGAATTCTGGGCAAAAAAAAGCCCGCTGGTAAAAGCGGGCTAAATCCAATTCTTGGAAGAGTTGGAGGAGACAGATGCATTATGCTGCATCGCCACATATAACTCCAATTTATCTTTGGAATATCAACTATAGATTTCCATGATATCTCTTCCCGGTAGCCGCGCAGCGGCTACCGTTGCCGCAACTTAGGCCGGATTGCAGACGATCTTCACCGTCGTCACATTCGCTTCGCCCATGGTGCCTTTTTCTGTACCTGGCACCAGGTCGCACTTCAGCCCCTTAGGCTGGGTTTCGGAGACGCTGATGCCATAGGTCTCGCCATAGGCGACGGAGCCGTTCATGGTAAAGGTCGTGGCGTCCTTGGCCACCGTTGTTGTCGTACTGCCGTTAATCAGCACCAGGCCCTCAACGGTCAGGCCGGAAATCGTGCCGCCCACGGTATATCGGTTTTGCGAGCAAGTAACAGCGGCGCTGATATTGATGTAATGACCAGCCGACCCGGAACCACCGCTGATGCCGCAAGTCATGTGGGCCGGTTGTTGCTTGAAGGTGATGTTGTACTCGGTGCCGTAGTCGATGCGCTTTTTAAAGGTAAACGAGGTCTTGCCGGCTTCAATCGAGAGGTCCTCGCCGCCATTGGCCAGGATCAGTCCTTCATTGTTCAAGCCGGAGATCGTGCCGCTGACATCGTACGAGGCCTTGCCGCCGCAAGCGGCCAGTCCCAGGGTCAGCAGCAGTGCGGCCAGTGGGCGCAAGCAGGATAACTTCATGTAATTCTCCAAAAAATAGGTGACGGATCGCAAGGATTACTGCGGCGTGCAGTCAAGTGTGGCCGCGGTCGTGGCGGCAGAACCCATCGTGCCGACCGTATCGCTGGCGTCGGCACTCTTTGAACCCTGGAAGCGGCACGTCAGGCCAGTTGGCTGAGTCAGTATGGAAATACCATATGCGGCGCCGTCATTAACGCTGAATTCGTAGGTGGTGGCGCCAGTCAGTGGGCTGATGCCGTTGGGGCCCATTACCAGGCGCAAGCCGTCGGCGCTCAAGCCCGTGATGGCGCCTTTCAGCGGGTAGGAGTTGGTCTTGCAGCTTACGACTGCCGTGCTCACGGAATAGCTCGATGCCTTGCCGACGCCATTGGCAATGGTGCAAACGGCGCCCTTGGGCTGTTCCGCGATGGTGATGTCGTAGCGGTCATCGGTCTTGAGCAGCTTGGTGAAAACAAACTGGCCCTGACCCGCGGGGATTGCCAAGCGTTCCCCGTCATTCACGAGAATCAGGCCGTTCTTGGCCAGGTCGCTCACTGTGCCTTGCAGATACAGGTTGCCGCCGCTGCCGCCGCAGGCTGCCAGTGTGACGGCGCAAGCCGCCGCCAGCATCGAGCGCAGGTACAAATTTTTCATACATTCTCCAAAACGAATTAGGTTGGGTAGCGCAACGCGGACGCTGGCGCCGCATTGGAATGGCGCCTATTTTAGTCTATCTGGCAAGCTGGATGACCTTGCCTTGTATCACCCTGTAACAATTTTTCGCCCGGAAGCGTTGGCCCGGCCCCATTTCACGGGGGCGCAGCCATGCCGGCGGCGGCGATCGGTGCGACAATAGCTACACCCTGCGCACCGTGACGCAGCATCCCATTGTGAGTCCCATGTCCCTTGCCCCTGTAAAAACCGCCGTGCCGCCCAAGGCCATCCTGTTCGACCTCGACGATACCTTGTGGCCCATCGCGCCCGTGATTGCCGCCGCCGAAATCCTGTTGCACGACTGGCTGGCCGCGCATGCGCCCAAGGTGGCGCAGCAGTTCTCCAGCGAGATGCTGCGCCAGCACCGCCTGGCCATGCTCAACGAGCAACCGCATTTCCATGGCAACCTGATCGAGTTGCGCCGCGCCGGCCTGCTGGCCGCCTTCGAGGCCGCCGGCGAGGATGCCGCCCTGGTCGACGGGGCCATCCTGCAATTCCTGGCCGCGCGCAACCGCGTCCAGCCATATGAGGACGTCTTGCCTGGCCTGGCCTGGATGCGCCAGCGCATGCTGGTCGGCTCGATCTCGAATGGCAACGCGGACCTTGAAATTATCGGTTTGGCGCAGCATTTTAAAGTCTCTATCGCCGCCAGCGATTTCGGCGTGGCCAAGCCCGACGCCAGCATCTTCCTGGCCGGCTGCGCCGCGCTGGGCGTGGCGCCGCATGAAGCCGTGTACGTGGGCGACGACCTGTATTTCGATGTGACGGGAGCGCAAGGGGCGGGCATGCGTGCCGTCTGGATGAACCGCAAGGGCAGCGACGCCCATCTGGCCGCCGGCGTGCAGCCCGACGCCATCTGCGCCAACTTTGATGAATTGCTGCTGTGGCTGCAGGGGCAACTGGAAGATTGATCGCCGCTGGCCGGGCGAACGTGCATAATAGGCGCTGTTGCCGCACGTTCGGCCGCTTTCGTTGCCGCTTGCTTAACAATATGCTTATCTAAAGAATATTTGCTTACCTAAAACACCATGCAACTCGATACACGTGCCCAAACACTGCTGAAAGCCCTGGTCGAGCGATATATCGCCGACGGCCTGCCGGTCGGTTCGCGCGCCTTGTCGAAAATTTCCGGCCTCGACCTGTCGCCGGCCACGATCCGCAACATCATGGCCGACCTGGAAGAGCTTGGTTATGTCTCCAGTCCGCACACCTCGGCCGGACGCATCCCGACGCCGCGCGGCTACCGCATCTTTGTCGATACCTTGCTGACCGTCCGGCACCTGGACGAGCACGTGGTGGAATCGCGCATGCGCCTGCAGACGCCGCAACCGCAAAAGACCATCGCCAACGCGGCGCAGATGCTGTCGTCGCTGTCGCAGTTTGCCGGTGTCGTGCTCAGCCCGCGCCGCGAATCCGTATTCCAGCAAATCGAATTCCTGCGCCTGTCGGAAAAACGCATCCTGCTCGTCATCGTCGCCCCGGGCGGCGACGTGCAGAACCGGTTGTTGCTGACGGAAGCCGACTATACGCCCGCGCAACTGGTGCAATCGGCCAATTACATCAACCAGAATTATGGCGGCCTGTCCTTCGACGCCGTGCGCGTGCGCCTGCAGGGCGAATTGCGCCAGTTGCGCGACGATATGGGCAGCCTGATGCAGGCGGCAGTGGAGGCGGGCAGCGAAGCGATGGCCGACCATAGCGACGACATGGTCATTTCCGGCGAGCGCAACTTGCTCAGCGTGAGCGATCTGTCATCGAATATGCATTCGCTGCGCCAGATGTTCGACATGTTCGAGCAAAAAACGGGCTTGATGCAGTTGCTCGACGTGTCGAGCAAGGCGACGGGCGTGCAGATTTTCATCGGCGGCGAATCGAACCTGGTGCCGATGGATGAAATGAGCGTGGTGACGGCGCCGTATGAAGTCAACGGCAAGATCGTGGGGACGCTGGGAGTGATCGGACCGACCCGCATGGCTTACGAGCGGGTCATTCCGATTGTCGACATCACCGCTAAATTACTGTCGAGCGCACTCAGCCAGCATTGATGCAGCTAAGCCGCCCCGTGGGAGCGGCCGGCGGAGAATGTGTCAGACGTCAGGCGGTTTTGTGCGGGCAAGCCGTCTTGGTGCAGTTGCCGTAGATCGCCAAGGCGTGTTCGGCGATCTTGAAGCCGCGCTCTTCGGCCACTTTTTGCTGGCGGATTTCGATTTCTTCGTCGAAGAATTCTTCGACCCGGCCGCAGTCCAGGCATACCAGGTGGTCGTGGTGGGAGCCTTCGTTGAGTTCGAAAATCGCCTTGCCGGTTTCAAAATGGTTGCGGTTGAGCAAGCCTGCCTGTTCGAATTGCGTGAGGACGCGGTAGACAGTTGCCAAGCCGACATCCATATTGTCGGCCAGCAGAATCTTGTAGACGTCTTCCGCGGTCAGGTGGCGTACCGGGCTACTCTGGAAGATATCGAGTATCTTCAGCCGTGGCAGGGTGGCTTTCAGGCCGCTTGCCTTGAGATCACTAGGATTGTTACTCATGTTTGTTGCTCGTATGTGGGTCAGGTGCTTTATCATATAGCGTTTTGTCGGGGAGTGCCAAAATATGCATTTTTTGGCGGGCCGGTCACTCCTGGCGTTTTGTTCATCCAATTGAGGTCATTTATGCGCGTAACACCGGCTGTATTGCCATCTCTCTGGCACCGTATTTCATTTCGAGCACCAGTCGTGGCAGGCATGGTCTGTGTCGCGCTGATGGCGTCTGGCTGCGCCAGCCGTGGCATCCTGGGCGAAAAGCCAGCCATCACCCAGAAAGAGGGCAAGGAAGTCGTTCCTGAAAAAGGCGCGCAGACGACCACCATTACGCCGCTGCAGAAATTCATGTGGTTTTTCTCGCCGTATCGTCCTGACATTCAGCAAGGCAACTTTGTCTCCGAAGAGATGCTGGCCCAGTTGAAAGTGGGCATGACGCGCGACCAGGTGCGCTTCGTCCTCGGCACCTCGCTGTTGACCGATATCTTCCATGCCGACCGCTGGGATTATCCATTCCGCCTGGCCCGGGGCAGTGGCGAAACCACCAGCAGCCGCGTGGTCGTGTACTTCGGCAAGGATGGCAAGGTTGAACGTTTCGAAGGCGGCAACTTGCCGACCGAGAAAGAATACATCGACCGCATCGCCGGCCCGTCGCCATTCGCCAAGGTTGCCAAGGCCGACGTGCCTGCCGCCGCCGTGCCATCGCCCGTGGCGCCGAGCGCCGTGCCCGTGCCGGCCGATGCCGCCCCTGCCATTCCTGTGAGCAAGCCTGACGTTGCACCGGCGCCCGCCGCCGAGCCAGCACCTGCGCCTGCCGCCGAACCCACCAAATAAGTTGCTGTAAGAGAATAAAATGACTGAACTGAAAATTGCCATCGCTGGCGCCAGCGGCCGCATGGGCCATATCCTGATCGAAGCGGTCAGCAATGCGCCCGACGCCGTGCTGGCTGGCGCCCTCGACCGCGCCGGCTCGCCGTCCGTCGGCCAGGATGCCGCCGCCTTCCTCGGCAAGCCTGCCGGCGTGCTGATTGCATCCGACCTGGCCACCGGCCTGGCCAATGCCGATTACCTGATCGACTTCACGCGCCCCGAAGGCACTTTGCAGCACCTGGCCTACTGCGCCGAGCACGGCATCAAGATGATCATCGGCACCACCGGTTTCGATGACGCGGGCAAGGCCGCCATTGCCGCCGCCGCCGAAAAGACGGCCATTATGTTCGCGCCGAACATGAGCGTGGGCGTGAATGTCACCATGAAACTGCTGGAACTGGCCGCAAAAAGCCTGTCCGAAGGCTACGATATCGAAATCATCGAAGCGCATCACCGCTTCAAGGTCGACGCGCCGTCGGGCACGGCCTTGCAAATGGGGGAAGTGGTGGCCGGCGCCCTGGGCCGCGACCTGAAGGAATGCGCCGTGTACGGCCGCGAAGGCGTGACGGGCGAACGCGACCCGTCGACCATCGGCTTTGCCACCATCCGCGGCGGCGATATCGTCGGCGACCATACGGTGCTGTTTGCCGGCATCGGCGAGCGCATCGAGATCAGCCACAAGTCGAGCAGCCGCGTCACTTACGCCCACGGCGCCCTGCGCGCCGCGCGTTTCCTGGCAGACAAGCCGACGGGCCTGTTCGACATGCAGGACGTGCTGTCGCTGAAGAACTGAGGAAGACCATGGCCACTGCCATCCTGAATGGAAAAGATATCACCGACGCAGCGAGCTTTCACGCGCAATGCGCGCAAGCCTTCGGTTTCCCCGAGTTCTACGGCAACAGCATGGATGCCTGGGTCGATTGCCTCAGCTACTTGCGCGACGATGAAAACATGACGCAGTTCCGCCTGAAGCCGAACGAAGTGCTGGAAATCGTGGTGCAGGATGCTGACGCGATGAAGGCGCAAGTGCCTGATTTACTGGAAGAAATCACGTTCTGTATCGCCGGCATCAATGAGCGCTATGACGATTATGGCGAAAAGCCGGCGTTGAAATTGACGCTGAAGTAATCCTGAAGAAATAAAGAACGCCGGACAGTTTTGCAACTGGCCGGCGTTTTTGTTTAGACGACCTTGCGTTCGCGCAAACCGTCGATCTGGCTGCCATCGAGGCCCAGCCACTGCTGCAGCACCTCGTTCGTATGCTGCCCCAGCAAGGGCGGCGGCAAGCGGTATTGCACCGGCGAGCCGGACAGGCGCACGGGATTGGCCACCAGCGCAACAGTCCCCGCCGTCGGATGCGGCATTTCCACTTTCAAGCCACGCGCCACCACTTGCGGGTCGGCAAAGACCTGGTCGATGCGGTTGACGGGGCCGCACGGCACGGCTTGCGCCTCGAAAGCGCTGATCCATTCGGCCGTCGTGCGCATGACCGTGGTCTGGCGCATCAAGGGAATCAAGATCGCCCGGTGCGCCACGCGCTGCGGATTGGTGGCGAAACGTTCGTCCTGCGCCCATTCCGGGTGGCCGGCGACGGCGCAGAAGCGGGAGAATTGCCCGTCATTGCCGATCGCCAGAATCATGTCGCCATCGGCCGTGGGAAAGTCTTGATACGGAACAATGTTCGGATGCGCATTGCCCATGCGCTGGGGCACTTTGCCGCCGCACAGGAAGTTGGCGGCCTGGTTGCCCAGGGCCGCCACTTGCACGTCGAGCAAGGCCAGGTCGATATGCTGGCCCAGGCCCGAGCGCTCGCGTTCTGCCAGCGCCGCCTGTACGGCGATGGTGGCGTACAAGCCCGTCAGGATGTCCGTTTGCGCCACGCCCACTTTTTGCGGCCCGGCGCCCGGCTGGCCATCGGGCACGCCCGTAATGCTCATCAATCCGCCCATGCCCTGAATCAAAAAGTCATAGCCGGCGCGCGCCGCGTACGGCCCATCCTGGCCGAAACCCGTGATGGAGCAGTACACGAGGCGCGGGTTGAGCGCCAGCAAGCTGGCAGAGTCCAGGCCATATTGCTTCAAGCCATCGAGCTTGAAATTTTCCAGCAGCACGTCCGATTCGGCCGCCAGCTGGCGCACCAGGGCCTGGCCTTCGGGCGCGGCCAGGTCGATGCACAGCGAGCGCTTGTTGCGGTTGGCGCACTGGAAATAGGCGGCTTCGGCCGTGTCGCGGCCATCCTCGTCCTTCAGATACGGCGGACCCCAGGAGCGCGTGTCGTCGCCGCGACCCGGCTGCTCGACCTTGACCACGTCGGCGCCGAGGTCGGCCAGCATTTGTCCGGCCCACGGGCCGGCCAGCACGCGCGACAGGTCCAGCACGCGCAAGCCGCTCAACGGCGCGGGCCGCAGGGTGGAAGCCAAGGCGTCCATTAGTTGAAGGCGGCGATGCCGGTGATGGCGCGGCCGATGATCAGCGCGTGCACATCGTGCGTGCCTTCGTAGGTGTTGACCACTTCCAGGTTGACCAGGTGGCGGATGACGCCGAACTCGTCGGAAATGCCGTTGCCGCCCATCATGTCGCGCGCCACGCGGGCGATGTCCAGCGCCTTGCCGCAGCTGTTGCGTTTCATGATCGAGGTGATCTCCACGGCGGGCGAGCCCTCATCCTTCATGCGGCCCAGGCGCAAACAGCCTTGCAAGCCCATGGTGATTTCCGTCAACATATCCGCCAGTTTCTTTTGCACCAGCTGGTTCGCGGCCAACGGACGGCCAAATTGCTGGCGGTCCATCGTGTACTGGCGCGCCTTCAGGTAGCAGTCCTCGGCCGCGCCCAGCGCGCCCCAGGCGATGCCGTAGCGGGCGCTGTTCAGGCACGTGAACGGGCCTTTCAGGCCGCGCACGTCGGGGAAGGCGTTTTCTTCCGGGCAAAATACTTCATCCATGACGATTTCACCGGTGATGCTGGTGCGCAAGCCGACCTTGCCGTGGATCTCGGGCGCCGACAGGCCTTTCCAGCCTTTTTCCAGCACGAAACCGCGGATCGCGCCTTCATCGTCCTTGGCCCAGACGACGAACACGTCGGCGATGGGGCTGTTGGTGATCCACATCTTGGCGCCGGAGATACTGTAGCCGCCCGGCACCTTGCGTGCGCGCGTGACCATGCTGCCAGGGTCGGAGCCGTGGTTCGGTTCCGTCAGGCCGAAGCAGCCGATGAATTCGCCCGTCGCCAGTTTCGGCAGGTATTTCTGTTTGGTTTCTTCGTTGCCGAAGGCATTGATCGGCACCATCACCAGCGACGATTGCACGCTCATCATCGAGCGGTAGCCCGAATCGACGCGCTCGACTTCGCGCGCGGCCAGTCCGTAGCAAACATAGTTCAGGCCGGCGCCGCCGTATTCTTCGGGAATGGTGGTGCCCAGCAAGCCCAGTTCACCCATTTCGCGGAAGATGGCCGCATCCGTGCGGCCATGGCGGAACGATTCGAGGACCCTGGGCACCAGGCTGCCCTGGCAATAGTCGCGCGCCGCTTCCAGCACGGCGCGTTCGTCGCCCGTCAGTTGTTCTTCCAGCAGCAGGGGGGAATTCCAGTCGAATACGGTTTTGCTCATCACAGGCCTCGCAGGTGAGCGCCGGTGATCGGCGCAAGATTGAATATGGCTCATGGTAGGTTCTTGCCTAGCCTTGCGCAAACGATTTATTCGCACCCAGACATGCGTGTGACGCATATCTTGCGGCATACTGGCGTTTCTTTTCCTTCCTTTGAGATGCCATGTCGCGAAAAATTCCCATGCTGCAAGCGCTAAATTGCTTCGAGGCGGCGGCGCGGCACCAAAGCTACACGCATGCGGCGCGCGAACTGTCGCTGACGCAAAGCGCCGTCTCGCGCCAGATTTCATCGTTGGAGAGCTTTCTTGGCGTGCAACTATTCCAGCGCACGCGCCATGGCGTGCTGCTGACCAGCGCCGGCGCCGCGTATGCACGCCAGATCGCGGCCCGCCTCGATGGACTGGAGCGCGACACGCTCGACACCATGGCGCGCCAGGGCGGCGGCGGGGCGCTGCAGCTGGCCTCGGTGCCCACGTTTGCCACGCGCTGGCTGATGCCGCGCCTATCGACACTGGCAGGCTTGCATCCCGACATCGTCGTGCATATCGATGCCTATACGAAGCCGTTCATGTTTGCCGATACGGAATACGACGGCGCCCTGTACGCGGGCACACCCGAGCAGCTGGCGCGCTGGCCCGGCACGCGCGCCACCTTGCTCATGCATGAAGAAATCGTGCCCGTCGCCAGCCCCCGTGTGCTGGCGGCGCGCAGCGTCTGGCAGCCGCAGGATATGCTGGCATTGACGTTGTTGCAGCAAAGTACGCGCCCGGGCGCCTGGCGCCAGTGGTTTGACGCCATGCAGGTCGAAGGAGAAGGGGCGCGCTACGGCGCCCGCTATGAACTGTTTTCCATGCTGGCCATGGCGGCCGTGCAGGGACAGGGAGTGGTCTTGCTGCCCCGTATGCTGGTCGAGGCGGAACTGGCGCGTGGCGAGCTGCGCATTGTGTGCGAGCGCCCACTGCGCGGCCAGCGCGCATATTACCTGATTACGCCCGAGGCGGCGCATGAAAAGCTGGCCTTGCAGCAGTTCCGGCTGTGGCTGCAGGGCGAAGCCGCCGCTTAATGCAACTTAACGGACCTTGGCCGTATCGAAGTGGGGATTGTCGATCAGGCCGATCTGGTTGCCGAACGGATCGAGCAATTCCACCGTGCGGATGCCGTCGCCCACGTCCGTGATCGGATGGTGCAAGGTAGCGCCCAGCGCGACGATGCGTTCGACTTCCTGCTCGATGCCGTCCACGCCCCAGTACGTCACGCTGCCCTGCGTGCCCGGCTCGCCGCCCGGCAGCAAGCCCAGCTCGAAGCCGCCGATGGCAAAGCCGACATAGAACGGCTGGTCGAAATACGGCGTGGCATTGAATACCTGGCTATACCAGGCCTTGGCCTGGTCCAGGTCGGGGACGGGATAGGTGACGGTGCGCAAGCCCTTGATCATGTTCTGCTCCTGGTGAATGAAGAATAACGCCATCATGCCACCGGTACGCGCCGCGCGATTGGAAAAATGGAAGGTGCTCACGCGCGCCGGCCCGTCAGCCACGCTTCGGGTGAACTGCGGGCGAAATCCTGGAAGTCGTGGATCAGATGCGACTGGTCGAAATAGCCGTATTGCAAGGCCACCTGCGCCCAGTCCGGCTGCTGCGGCAGGTTTTTCAAGCCAGCGCTGGCGGCCCGGAAACGGCAGATGCGGGCAAACAGCTTCGGGCTGATGCCGACTTGTCGCCGGAATTGCAGCGCCAGGTGCTGGCGCGACACGCCCAGCTGCTGCGCCAGGCCATCCACGCGCAGCATGCCGTGCGCGCCTTCGATGGCGGCAATGGCATGTTCGGCGACGCCGGCCGGGCGCAGCGGCGGTCCCTGGCGCAGGCGCAGCAGCAGGTAATCTTGCAAAATGGAAACTCTTTGCGCGTTGGACAAGGGGTCGCTCCACAGCGCGTCACCGAGGCGCGCCGCCAGGTCGCGGCCCCACAGCTGCCGCAGATCAGCACGTCCATCATTGAGTTCGCACAGGGGCAACTGGAAGAAGCGCGCCGCCGCGCCCGGCTTGAAGCGGGCCGCCACCGTCTGCACGAGGCCCCGGCTGACGACGGCAATCGGCGCCGTCATCATGCCGACGGCAAAGTTGGCGTCCTGCTGATCCTGGCACAGGATGTCGATGCAATTGTCCGGCAAGACCTGGTGCGTGAGGGGCGTGGCGCCCGTCTGCACGCGGCACATCCAGACGCAGTCCAGCCACGGCCGCAGGGCGGGGATGGGGGCGACTTCCTGGTAGATGATCATGGCCGGCTTTGATGCAAAGAACAAGATTGTGTATATATCACACAGCATAATTGTGCGCTCGCAAAAATATGCCGGCCCGGGCCGCCTGGGCGCCGCGCTATCGGGCCGCGACAACCAGTATAATGCTCGGTTCATATCCACTATTGGCCGGGCCACGCTGGTCGCACATCCATTATGCAAGATAAATATAGTCCCGCCGACGTCGAACAAGCCGCCCAATCGCACTGGAAGGCGATCGACGCCTATAAAGCCGTCGAACACGACCCGCGTTTCCCAAAAGGCAAGTATTTTGCTTGCTCGATGCTGCCTTACCCTTCGGGCAAGCTGCACATGGGTCACGTGCGCAACTATACGATCAATGACGTGATGTACCGCTACCTGCGCATGAATGGCTACAACGTGCTCATGCCGATGGGCTGGGATGCGTTCGGCATGCCGGCGGAAAATGCGGCCATGGCCAACAACGTGCCGCCCGCGCAATGGACGTATTCGAACATCGCCCATATGAAGCAGCAGATGGAATCGATGGGCCTGGCCATCGACTGGTCGCGCGAAATGACCGCCTGCAAGCCCGAATATTACAAATGGAACCAGTGGATGTTCCTCAAGATGCTGGAAAAAGGCATCATCTACAAAAAGACCGGTACCGTGAACTGGGACCCGATCGACCAGACCGTGCTGGCCAACGAACAAGTCGTCGACGGCAAGGGCTGGCGTTCCGGCGCGCTGATCGAAAAACGCGAAATCCCCATGTACTACGCGCGCATCACGGATTACGCGGAAGAGTTGCTGGCGTATGTGGACGACAAGCTGCCGGGCTGGCCAGAGCGCGTGCGCATCATGCAGACCAACTGGATCGGCAAGTCGACGGGCGTGCGTTTCGCCTTCCCGCATGAGATCAAGGACGCGAACGGCGCCCTGATCGGCGACGGCAAGCTGTATGTATTTACCACCCGTCCGGACACCGTCATGGGCGTGACCTTCTGCGCCGTTGCCGCCGAACACCCGCTGGCCATCCACGCCGCGCAAGGCAATCCTGCGCTGGCCGCCTTCAATGCCGAATGCAAGCTCGGCTCCGTCATCGAGGCGGACATGGCGACGATGGAGAAGAAGGGCATGCCGACCGGCCTGTTCGTCACGCATCCGCTGACGGGCGCGCAAGTGGAAGTCTGGGTCGGCAACTACGTGCTGATCACCTACGGCGACGGCGCCGTGATGGGCGTGCCGGCGCACGATGAACGCGATTTCGGCTTTGCCAAGAAATACAATCTGCCGATCAAGCAAGTGATCGAAGTCAAGGGCCAGGAATTTTCGACGGACGCCTGGCAGGAATCGTATGGCAGCAAGGACGGCGTCTGCGTCGCCTCCGGCAAATACGACGGCCTGCATTTCGCTTCCGCCGTCGATGCGGTAGCCGCCGATCTGGCGGAACTGGGCCTGGGCGAGAAGAAAACCACGTTCCGCCTGCGCGACTGGGGCATCTCGCGCCAGCGCTACTGGGGCACGCCGATCCCGATGATCCACTGCGCCGACTGCGGCGTGGTGCCGGTGCCGGAAAAAGACTTGCCGGTAGTGCTGCCGGAAGACTGCGTGCCGGACGGCACGGGCAATCCGCTGAACAAATACGAAGCCTTCTTGCAGTGCGACTGCCCGCAGTGCGGCAAGCCGGCGCGCCGCGAGACGGACACCATGGATACCTTCGTCGATTCGTCGTGGTACTACATGCGCTATACCTCGCCAGGCTCGAACGACGCCATGGTCGACGCGCGCAACGATTACTGGATGCCGATGGACCAGTACATCGGCGGCATCGAACACGCCGTCATGCACTTGCTGTACGCGCGCTTCTGGACCAAGATCATGCGCGACTTCGGCCTGGTCAAGTTCGACGAGCCTTTTGTGAACCTGCTGACGCAGGGCATGGTGCTGAATGAAACGTACTTCCGCAAGGACGCTGCGGGCAAGACCACCTGGTTCAACCCGGATGACGTGCGCCTGTCGCTCGACGACAAGGGCCGTCCGCAAAGCGCCATCCTGGTGGCCGACGGCCAGCCTGTGGAAATCGGCGGTACGGAAAAAATGTCGAAGTCGAAGAACAACGGTATCGACCCGCAAGCGCAGATCGAGCAGTACGGCGCCGATACGGCCCGCCTGTTCACCATGTTCGCCTCGCCGCCGGAACAGACCCTGGAATGGTCGGGCAGCGGCGTCGAAGGCGCGAACCGCTTCCTGCGCCGCGTGTGGAACTTCGGCTACGCCCAGTCGGCCACGATCCAGGCCGCACTGGCTGGCGCTGCCGCACCGGCCACGGGCGACGCGCAGAAAAACCTGCGCCGCGAATTGCACAAGCTGCTGCAGCAAGCCGATTACGACTTGAAACGCATCCAGTACAACACCGTGGTGTCGGCCTGCATGAAGATGCTCAACACGCTGGAGTCGGCCAAGCTGGACGACAGCGCGCAGTCGAAGGCGTTGATCGCCGAAGGCTTCTCGATCTTCCTGCGCCTGTTGAACCCTGTCGCGCCGCACATCACCCACGTGCTGTGGCAGGAACTGGGTTACGCTGGCGTGCACGGCGACCTGCTCAACGTCGCCTGGCCGCAAGTCGACCCGGCCGCATTGGAGCAGTCCGAGATCGAGATGATGATCCAGGTGAACGGCAAGCTGCGCGGCTCGATCACGGTGTCCAAGGATGCGGACAAGGCCAGCATCGAAGCGGCCGCGCTGGCGTGCGAAAGTGTGCAGAAGTATGTCGAGACCACGCCGAAGAAGATCATCGTCGTGCCAGGCAAGTTAATCAGCATCGTGGTGTAATCATGACGACTTCCTCTTCCGTATCGCTGTTGGGCCGCCGCGCCATGCTGGCGTTGGGTCTGACGGTTCTGCTGTCGGCTTGCGGCTTTCACTTGCGCGGTTCGAACGGCAGTTTCATGCTGCCGTTCGCGACGATGTATATCGGCTTGCCCGAGACGTCGCCGCTGGCGATCGGCTTGAAGCGCTATATCCGCGCCATCGGCAGCACGGAGGTGGTGAACACCAAGGATGGCGCCGACGCCGTGCTTGAAGTGCTCAGCGACCCGGAGAGGAACCGTACCAAGACCATTTTGTCGCTGAACAAAAATGGCCGCGTGCAGGAATACCAGCTCGGCTATTCGATCAACTTCCGCGTCGTCGACAAGGCCGGCAACCAGTTGCTGGCGCCGACCACCATCAATCTGGTGCGTCCGATCACCTTCGACGAGTCGCAGGTGCTGGCCAAGGAGACTGAGGAAGCAGCGCTGTACCGCGACATGCGCAACGACCTGGTGCAGCAGATCATGCGCCGCCTGGCCGCCATCAAGCCGGTGCTGCCGGCCATGTCGGTGGCGCCCGTGGCGCCGGTCGCGCCGGCAGCCCCGCAGCAGTAACGGGGACGCCATGCAATTGCGGATAGACGCGCTCGATGGGCATGTGGCCAAGCCGCTGGCGCAGCTGTATGTGATCACCAGCGATGAACACCTGCTGGCGCTGGAAGCGGCCGACAAGATCCGCCGCGCGGCGCGCGCGCAGGGTTATTCCGAGCGCGACGTGCTGACGGTGGAGCGCAGCTTCAAGTGGGGCGAATTGCTGGCGGCGAACCAGGAGCTGTCGCTGTTCGGTGACAGGAAAATGATCGAGCTGCGCATCCCCACCGGCAAGCCGGGCAAGGATGGCGGCGCGGCGCTGCAAAGCTATGCGAAAAATCTCAGTCCCGACAACCTGACCCTGATCACCTTGCCCAAGCTGGACTGGGCCACGCAGAAGGCGGCATGGGTCGCCAGCCTGCAGCAGGCTGCCGTGTATATCGAGATTCCGAATGTGGAGCGGGCGCAGTTGCCGGCGTGGATATCCCAGCGCCTGGCCGCGCAAGGGCAAAGCGCCGAGCGTGCCAGCATCGACTTCATCGCCGAACGGGTGGAGGGCAATTTGCTGGCGGCGCACCAGGAAATCCAGAAACTGGGCTTGCTGCACGCGGCGGGCAAGCTGACGTACGAACAAGTGCAGGACGCGGTGCTGAACGTGGCCCGCTACGATGTCTTCAAGCTGTCCGAAGCCATGCTGGCCGGCGACCCGGCGCGCCTGGTGCGCATGCTCGAAGGCTTGAAAGGCGAGGGCGAGGCGCTGCCGCTGGTCTTGTGGGCCGTCTCCGAGGAAATCCGCACGCTGTTAAAATTGAAGGCCGGCATGGCGCAAGGGCGTCCATTGGGCGCGTTGCTGAAGGAATACCGCATCTGGGGTCCGCGCGAGCGGATGATGGAACCGGCCCTGCGGCGCATTTCGCTGCCCGTGCTGGAAGCGGCGCTGCAGCAGGCGGCGCAGGTGGACAAGATGATCAAGGGCTTGCGGGCCAAGGGTTACGCGGGCGATGCCTGGGATGCCATGCTGCAGCTGGGCCTGAAGATCGCCCGAGGCTAGTTTTTTACTATATGGATACGAGCATGGACATCACAGAATATATGCAGGACGTGGGCACGCGCGCGCGCGCCGCTTCGCGCGCCATGGCGCGCGCCGACAGCGCCACGCGCAACCGCGCCTTGAGCCTGATCGCCGCCGCCATCGTGCGCGATGCCCATCTGCTGCGCGCGGCCAACCAGCGCGACCTCGATGCGGCGGCCGCCGCCGGCCTGGCGCCGGCCATGCTCGACCGCCTGACCCTGTCCGATGCCGCCATTGCCACCATGGTCGAAGGCTTGACGCAGATCGTGTCGCTGGCCGATCCGATCGGCGAAATCTCGAACATGAAGTTCCGCCCGACGGGCATTCAGGTGGGGCAGATGCGCGTGCCGCTGGGCGTCATCGGCATCATCTATGAAGCCCGTCCGAACGTGACGGTGGACGCGGCCGGCCTGTGCATCAAGAGCGGCAACGCGACGATCTTGCGCGGCGGCTCGGAAGCGATTCATTGCAACCGCGCGCTGGCCAAGCTGGTGGCGGAGGGCTTGCTGGGAGCAGGTCTTCCGGCCGATGCCGTGCAAGTGATCGACACCACCGACCGCGCCGCCGTCGGCGCCCTCATCACCATGCCGCAATACGTGGACGTCATCGTGCCGCGCGGCGGCAAGGGCCTGATCGCACGCCTGATGGCCGAGGCCACCGTGCCGATGATCAAGCACCTCGATGGCATCTGCCACGTCTACATCGATGCCAAGGCCGATATCCGGAAGGCGATCGATATCGGCTTCAACGCGAAGTGCCACCGCTACGGCACCTGCAACACCATGGAAACCTTGCTGGTGTCGCGCGCCATTGCCGCTACCGTGCTGCCGCAGCTGGCCGAACTGTACCTGACCAAACAGGTGGAACTGCGCGCCGATCCGGAAAGCCATGCGATCCTGGCCGCCGCCGCTTATCCGCATCTGGTAGCTGCCACCGAGGAAGACTGGTCCACCGAATACCTGGCGGCGATCCTGTCGGTGAAAGTGGTCGACGGCATTGACGAAGCGATGGATCACATCAACCGGTACTCATCGAAGCACACGGAATCCATCATCACGGAAGACTACAGCGATGCGCTGCGCTTCCTGCGCGAAGTCGATTCCGCCTCGGTGATGGTGAACGCGTCGACGCGTTTCGCCGACGGCTTCGAATACGGCCTGGGGGCCGAGATTGGCATCTCGAACGACAAGCTGCACGCGCGTGGTCCGGTGGGACTGGAAGGCCTGACCTCGCTCAAGTACGTGGTCTTTGGCCACGGCGAAGTACGCAAGTAGGCATCGTAGGTAGTACGTCTTCGCGGGCGGCCCACAAGGCGGCCCGCGCTCTCATTTCTGTAGCTCTCTGACACTGGGAATCCCATGCTCTTTCTCTGGACCAAAGCCTTCCACATCATCTTCGTCATGTCCTGGTTTGCCGGCCTGTTTTATTTGCCGCGCATCTTCGTGAACCTGGCGATGGAGACGGAAACGGTGGCCACCGAACGCCTGCTGCTGATGGCGCGCAAGCTGTACCGCTTCATGTCCCTGCTGGCGCTGCCGGCGATGGTACTGGGATTGGCATTGATGTGGATGCTGTACGGTGGAGGCGAGGGCCGCATGAAGATGCCGGGCTGGATGCACGCCAAGCTGACGTTCGTGGTGCTGCTGCTCGGCTATCACCACGCCTGCGGTTCCATCCTGCGCAAGTTTGAAAAAGGTCTCAACAAGCGCAGCCACACCTGGTTCCGCTGGTTTAATGAAGTGCCGGTGCTGATGCTGCTGGCCGTCGTCGTGCTGGTCGTGGTCAAGCCTTTCTAAGGGAGTCGTGATGAGTGCAAACCAGAACAAAGTCGTGCAATATTTCTTTGCTCCCCACTCGCCATGGACCTACCTGGGGCATGCGCGCCTGATGGCCATCGCCGCTAAGACGGGCGCACAGATCGACGTGCGCCCCTTCGACCTGGGCAAGGTCTTCAGCGTCTCGGGCGGCCTGCCGCTGGCCAAGCGCGCGCCGCAGCGTCAGGCGTATCGCCTGGCCGAGCTGGCGCGCTGGTCGGCCTTTTTGCAAGTGCCCTTGAATCTGCAGCCGAAGTTCTTCCCCGTCTCGCCGGAAGCGGCGGCCAAGCTGATCATCGCCACGCGCCTGGCGCACGGCGTGGAAGCGTCGCTGAATCTGGCGCACGCCATCATGCGCGGCCTGTGGGCCGAAGAGCGCAACATCGGCGACGAGGAAACCCTGGTGCAGATCGCCCTCGACGCGGGTTTCGAAGGCCGCCAGTTGCTGAAAACGTCGGAGACGGCCAGCGTGCAGGCCGAATACGATGCCAACACCGAGGCAGCTACCGCCGCCAGCGTCTTCGGCTCGCCGTGGTACATCGTCGATGGCGAAGGGTTTTGGGGCCAGGACAGGCTCGATTTTGTCGAGCGGGCGCTGGAGAAGTAGTTTTTAGAGAGTAGTTAGTAACCCCAAGAGCAGAACTGGGGGCTTACCCTGAGGGTACGACCCCGGCCTTTTTTTGGGTTTTCATTGAACGTGTTTTTCAACGGATAAAAGGTATCCTAATTATGGCTTCATATTTTTGCCCATGCCCGCGCGGCATGGAAGCGGCGTTGGCCGAGGAACTGGGCGAGATCGCCCAGGATAGTGCGACCATGAAGGTCCACAACCAGGTGCCGGGCGGCGTGCATTGCTCGGGCGACCTGCTGGACTCCTACCGCATCAACCTGCATTCGCGCATCGCTTCGCGCGTGCTGATGCGCATGGCCCATTCCGGCTACAAGACGGAAAACGACATTTATGACCTGACCCTGGCGCAAGCCTGGGAAGACTGGTTCGGCGTGCACCACACCATTCGCGTCGACGTCACGGCCGTGAAATCGCCGCTGCGCAGCCTGGAATTCACGACACTGAAAATCAAGGACGCGATCTGCGACCGCTTCCGCGACCAGTTCAACGAGCGTCCATCGGTCAACACCAAGACGCCGGACATGCGCATCGTCGGCTTCCTCGACGCGCACACGTTCACCGTCTACCTCGATACCTCGGGCGAAGCGCTGTTCAAGCGCGGCTGGCGTGAAGAGACGGGCGACGCGCCGTTGCGCGAAAACCTGGCCGCCGGCTTGCTGCGCGTGTCGGGCTGGAAGCCTGGCATGGTGCTGTTCGATCCCATGTGTGGTTCCGGCACCATCCTGGCCGAAGCGGCGCAGATGCTGCAGGGCATTCCGCCGGGCGCGTCGCGCCAGTTCGCGTTCGAAAACTTCCACGACTTCGATCCCGCGCCGTGGAATGCCATGAAAAACGCCATCAAGGTCAATCCGCTGCCGGCCGAACCGACCATTTTCGGCAGCGACATTTCGGGTGACATGGTCGCCATGACGCGCCATAACCTGCGCTGCGCGGGCGTGCGCTTCGACGTGCCGCTGAAACAGATCGAGGCGCAGGAAGTCAAGCCGCCAAGCGACGTGCCGGGCATCATGCTGACCAACCCGCCGTACGGCGAGCGTATCGGCGTGCGCGGCGACAGCACCATCCCGGAAGATGAATTGTCGACGTCGTTCTATTCGGCCATGGGCACGACCCTGAAGCAGCGCTTCGCTGGCTGGACCGTGTTCCTGTTCACGGCCGACCTGGGCTTGCCCAAGCTGCTGCGTCTGAAGGAAGCGCGCAAGACGCCATTCTTCAACGGCGCGCTGGAATGCCGTCTGTTCCGCTTCGATATGGTGGCGGGATACAACCGCCGTGAAGAAGCGAAACCTAAACCACAGCAGTAAGCGTTCACTGCAAGACCCCCGCAGTAACCCCGCGCGCGGACCAATACAGGTCCGCGCGCCACTTTGGATCCGCCATGTTTCCCACCCCTCCGGCCGATGTGCCGCCCGATCCGGTCACGCCCGTTCCGCCTCCCGCGCCCAGTCACATGGCGCCTTTGAGCCGCGGTGCGCTGGCGATGATGCTGGCCGGCCTGTCGATGCTCGGCCCCCTGTCGATCGACACCTATCTGCCTGCCTTTGGCGCGATCCAGGGTTCGCTGCAGGCGTCGCCGCTGGAAGTGCAGCAGTCGCTGACGTTCTACATGCTGGCCTTTGCCGGCATGGTGCTGTGGCATGGCGCGATCTCGGACACCTTCGGCCGGCGCAACGTCATTCTCGTGTCCCTGCTGATGTTTGCTATCGGCTCGCTCGGCTGCGCCTCGGCGCACACGGTGCACTACCTGTGGTTCTTCCGCATCATGCAGGGCGTTTCGGCCGGCGCCGGCGTGGTGATCAGCCGTGCCATCATCCGCGACCTGTATGCCGATGCGGCGGCGGCGCGGCTGCTGTCGCTGGTGACGATGATCTTTTCCATCGCTCCGGCGGTGGCGCCGATCCTGGGCGGCTGGATCGTCATCTGGTTCGACTGGCGCTCGATCTTCCTGTTCCTCGCCTTTTACACGGTGGTGCTGCTGGCGTTCTGCTACTGGCGCCTGCCCGAAACCCTGCCGATGGAAAAGCGCCAGCCCTTCAATCCCCACTTCCTGGCGTCGAGCTATGGCCAGATCCTGCGCTCGCCCCTGTTCCACATCAAGGCCGGCATCGTCGCCCTCAATTTCGCGGGCCTGTTCCTGTTCATCACGGCCGCGCCGGAAATGCTGCCCAAGCAACTGGGCCTGGGGCCATCGCAATTCGGCTGGCTGTTCATCCCGTGCGTGAGCGGCATCTTCATGGGCGCCGCGGCGGCCAACCGCATCGCCGGCAAGGTCACTTTCGCGCGCCAGATCGGCATCGGTTTTGCCTTCCTGCTGTGCGCCGCCTGCGTCAATGTCGTGTATCACCTGTTCTTGCCGCCGTCGCTGCCCTGGTCGGTACTGCCCCTGTTTTTCTATACCTTCGGCATGTCCCTGGTGGGGCCGGGCGCGACCCTGCTGGCGCTCGATCTGTTCCCGCATATCCGCGGTACCGTCGCTTCCTGCCAGTCGTTTGCCAGTACCTTGCTGGGCGCCGTGGTGGCTGGCGTGATTTCGCCGCTGCTGTCCGGTTCCGTGCTGTGGCTGGCCTCCGGGCAGCTGGCGTTTACGGGGCTGGCACTGGCTCTGTGGCTGCTATCGCGGCGCTTCCGCCACCGTTTGTTGGGTTCCTTCAAGGCATAAGTTTCCATGGCAGAACGCTGGATTTATTTCAACTTAATTTTCTATATTGCAAGTAATATCCGGCGCTTATGATAAGATGACTTTTTTTCCCGGCATCCTCTCAGGCGATATTTTTTTGGTTACAGGAGTGGAGGATTCCTCTGAACGTGGCCGCGCTTCGCTGCTAAGCGCTCATCCTTTTCGAACCGGCAATGCCTGATACGATGCATCAATCTGATCAAGATATTCGCAATCGCCTGCTGATTGCCCGCCTGCCGGCCATGCCGCAGATTCTCATCAAGCTGATCGCCCACCTGCAGGCCGACGATGCCGGCATGCCGGAGCTGGCCGCCCTGATCGCCAAGGATGCCGGCATGGCCAGCAAGATCCTCGGCGTGGCCAACAGCTCGGCCTACCATCGCCAGGGCAAGGTCGCCAGTCTGGAACAGTCGCTCGTGTCGCTGGGCACGGACATGATCAAGACGCTGGTCATCAGCGAATCCGTTTTCCAGACTTTTAACAGCTTCCCCCATTCCGGCAGCACGGATTTGCGCGCCTTCTGGAAAAGCTCGCTGTCGGCCGCCGTCATGGCGCGCGCGCTGGCCAAGGCCATGGCCTATCCGCACGTCGAGGAAGCGTATCTGGCGGGCTTGCTGCACAACGTGGGCCGCCTGGCCTTGCTGGCCACGGCGCCAAAGGAATATGCGTTCAATTTTACGGCGCGCGACGATGCCGCCCTGTGCGCGGTGGAGCTGCGCACCTTGCAGATTACGCATGCCGAAGCGGGCGCCTGGCTGATCGAGCGCTGGCATCTCGATTCCTTCCTGGCCGACAGCGTGCTGTATCACCATGAACCGCTGGCGCGCCTGGAAGCGAGCCATCCCTTGATCCGCATCGTGCGCCTGGCGCACCTGCTGTGCTGCCATGCCGACGATGCGGAGTCGATTACGCAGGCGGCAAGCCTGTGCGCGCTGGACGCCGAGGTACTGGAAGAGCTGGCCGGCAGCGTGGCGCGCCAGGTGGCGCAGGCCGCGCAGCACCTGGGCATCGACCTGGCCGGCGCGGACGATGTCGCCACGCCGCCCGCGTATGCGCCGCCAGCCGTCGATCCGGTGCAGCAGCGTCTGTCCGACGAAGTACGCAACATGGTGCTGGTGTCCGAGGTGGGCCAGACCTTTGCCCGGCAAGAGGGCGAGAGCAGCCTGCTCGAAGCCATCACGCGCTCGGCGCGCATCCTGTTCGATTTCGATACGGCCGTCATCCTGCTGCAAAACCCCACCGGTCATGCACTGGTGGGCGTGGCGGCGGGCGAACATCAGCAGCGCCTGGCCGGCTTTTCGATCCCGCTGGCCAAGGGCGGTCCGCTGGCCGCCTCCGCACTGGAGTGCCAGCTGGCGTTCCTGAAACGCGACATGCCCGCGCTGGGCATCGTCGAGGAGCAGCTGTTCCGCATTCTCGGTACCGACAGCCTGGTCTGCGTGCCTTTGGTGTCGGGCCAGCGCAGCCTGGGCGTCTTGATTGGCGGCGTGGCGGCCTGGCAGATTCCCGCCTGCCAGAAGCGCGAGGGGTTCCTGCGCGCGTATGCCAACCAGGCCGCCATGGCGCTGGAAGCGGCCATCAGCGCGCGCGGCCTGGCACGGCGCCAGCTCGATCACGTGACCGAGGAATACCGCGCCGCGTCGCGCCGCGTCGTGCATGAAGTGAATAACCCGCTGTCCATCATCAAGAACTATCTGAGCGTACTCGATCACAAGCTGGAGAAACAGGAGCCGGTCAGCAGCGAGATGGCTATCCTGAACGAGGAAATCGACCGCGTCGGCCAGCTGATCGGCGGCCTGGCTGATCTGCAGCCGGCGGCCGCCAGCGGCGTCACCGATTGCGCGCGCGTCGTCGACGATGTGCTGCGCCTGTTCCGCGCCACCGACTTCCTGCCGCCGAAGATCGAGGTGGTCACGCGCATGCAGGACGCGCCATGCGAGGTGGAGGCCGATGCCGGCATGCTCAAGCAAATCCTGCTCAATCTGCTGAAAAACGCCGTCGAAGCCTTGCCCGATGGCGGGCGCATCGAAGTGGCGAACCGTGGCCACGTCAACCGCGACCGTCGCCTGTATCTGGAACTGTGCGTCAGCGACAATGGCGCCGGCCTGGCGCCGGAAGTGCTGGCCAATCTGTTTTCCCCTGTGCGCAGCAGCAAGGACGGGGCGCATCACGGCCTGGGCTTGTCCATTGTGCATGAGCTGGTCGCGCGCCTGCATGGCGTGATCGGCTGCCGCAGCAGCAAGTCGGGCACCTCGTTTGAAATCCTGCTGCCCATTCCCTTGCCGACGAGCGCTGCAGCCGCGCTGCCCGCGCCCGGTAATACCGCCTTGTCTTCGTAACGTCCATGAACTCCTCCGCCATTCCATTTGACCTGGAAAACAGCCCGCGCATCCTGCTGGTCGACGACGAACCCCGTCTGCTCGCTTCCCTCCACGAATTGCTGAAGGACCGGGGCTACCAGCTGTACACGGCCACCTGCGGCAGCGAGGCGCTGGCGCAGTTGTCGAAGCTGCGTTTCGACCTGATCCTGCTCGATTTGCGCCTGCCCGACATGAGCGGCCATGAAATCATGGACCACATCAACCGGCGCGGCATCGAGGGCGACGTGATCGTCATGAGCGGCGACGTTGGCATCGAGGCGGCCATCGGTGCCCTGAAACGCGGCGCCTATGACTATTTGCGCAAGCCGTACAGCCGCGAGGAGCTGCTCAAGACGGTGGAGAACGCGCTGCAAAAGCGCAAGCTGGCGCTGGAGAACGAGCGCATCGCGCTGCAGCTGGAAAACTCGGAAAAGATGTACCGCTACCTGGTCGACAGCTCGCCCGACATCATCTATACCCTGAACCACGAAGGCCGCATCACCTTCATCAACGACAGGGTGCACCAGTTGCTGGGCTTTAGCCGCGAAGAGCTGATCGGCAGCCATTATTCCATCCTCGTGCACGATGAAGACCAGGAGCGGGCGCGCTATGCCTTCAATGAACGCCGCCTCGACGAGCGCGCTTCGCGCAATGTGGAATTGCGCCTGAAGTGCCATAGTGGCAGCGGCAGCGACCGTACCTTCAACAACACGCTGATGACGGTTCCGCTCAATTCGATCGGCATGCACAACCTCGATCACGAGGCCCGCAAGCAGGAATACTTCGGTACCTACGGCGTGGCGCGCGACATCACCGACCGCAAGCGCGCCGAAGAAGTCATTTCCTACCAGGCCTACCACGATATCCTGACGGACCTGCCGAACCGCATGCTGTTCAAGGATCGCCTGGGCCTGGCCGTGATCCAGGCGCGCCGCAAGCTGACGGAACTGGCCGTGATGTTCATCGACCTGGACCGCTTCAAGCTGGTCAACGATACCCTGGGCCACGTGAAGGGCGACGAGTTGCTGCAGCAGGTGGCGCTGCGCCTGAAGGATTGCCTGCGCCGCGGCGACACGCTGGCGCGCCAGGGCGGCGATGAATTCACCATCGTGCTGCCGGAACTGCGCGACCGCCAGGATGCGCGCCTGATCGCCGACAAATTCCTCGAATGCCTGCACCAGCCCTTCGACCTCGATGGCAACCAGGTGCATATCTCGGCCTCCATTGGCATCGCCATCTATCCGGGCGACGGCGAGACCATCGACGAGCTGCTGCGCCACGCCGATATCGCCATGTACCAGGTCAAGGCGCTGGGCAAGAACGGCCACAGTTTTTATCACGAGTCCATGCTCGACGTATCGCACCAGAAGATCGCCCTCGAACAGAGCCTGCGCAAGGCGCTGGAGCTGAACCAGCTGGAGATGTATTACCAGCCGCAGGTGGACGTGATGACGGGCCGCATCGTTGGCGCCGAAGGGTTGATGCGCTGGAACCACCCGCAGCGGGGCTTGCTGACGGCCGGCGAATTCTTGCCGTTCGCCGAGGAAAACGGTTTGATGCTGCCGATCTCGGACTGGATGCTGGGCGCCCTGTGCCGCGACCTGGTGCAGTGGAACGCGGCTGGTGGCGAGGCCGTGCGCCTGTCGCTCAATCTGTCGCCGCAATACCTAGACCGGGGCGACTTTTTCGAGAAGATGCGCGGCGCGCTGACGCGCTATGGCATCGCGCCGGAAAAGATCGAAGTGGAGATCACGGAAAACATCTGCATCCGCAACCCGCAATATGCGATCGAGCAGTTGAACAAGCTGTGCCAGCTGGGCGTGTCGGTCGCCATCGACGATTTCGGCACCGGCTATTCGTCGCTGTCGTACCTGCACCGCTTCCCCATCCACACCATCAAGATCGACCAGTCGTTTGTGAAGGAAATTCACGACGAGCAGGGACACTATCCCGTCATCCTGGCCATCATTTCGATTGCGCGTGGACTGGGCTTGCACCTGATTGCCGAAGGCGTGGAAACGGAAGGCCAGGCGCGTTACCTGCAGGACAAGGGCTGCACCACGATGCAGGGCTATCTGTACCACCGGCCCATTTCGCTGGGCAGCTTCATCGGTGTGCTGCAGGAGCAGAATCGCCTGATCGCCGATGCGGCTCCCGCAGCGTCCCGGACGCTGGCCATCGAGGCCTGACCCATGCCGCTCGCCGCTCCCCGTTCTACGGCTGCGCATTCCACGGCCGCTCATTACACGGCTGATTTCCTGCGCCTGAAGGGCCTGGCCGAGAAGGGCAATGCGAATGCCCAGCACAGTCTCGGCTTCATGCATTTCAATGGCCAGGGTATCGAGCAAAGCTATGCGCTGGCGCTGCACTGGTATGGCCTGGCCGCCGCGCAGGGGCTCGAACACGCGCAGTACAACCTAGGCGTGATGTGCCAGAAGGGGCAGGGCGTGGCGCAGGATTTTGCGCAGGCCGCGCACTGGTATCAGAAGGCGGCCGAACAGGGTTACGCGGCGGCGCAGTACAACCTGGGTTGGCTGTATGCCAAGGGCCAGGGTCTTGCGCAAGATAGTGCGCAAGCCATGCTGTGGTTCAGCCGCGCGGCGGAACAGGGCGACGCGGGTGCGCAAAATAATCTGGGCATGATGTATGACAATGGCAAGGGCGTGCCGCAGGATTTCGTGCAAGCCATCAATTGGTACCGCAAGGCGGCGGAACAGGGCTATGCGCGCGCGCAGTTCAACCTGGGCTTGCGCTACGACAATGGCCAAGGCGTGCGGCAGGATCGCCAGCAGGCGACCGCCTGGATGCGCAAGGCGGCCGAGCAGGGCTATGCGCCGGCCCAGTTCAACCTGGCGCTGCGCTATGAAAATGGCGACGTGCTGCCGCAGGACAGCCGGCAGGCGATCGCCTGGTACCGGCGCGCGGCCGAGCAGGGCCACGCCAGTTCGCAGTTCAACCTGGGCCTGATCTACGACAATGGCCAGGGCGTGCCCTGCGATAAACAGGCGGCGCTTGCGTGGTATGTGAAGGCGGCTGGCCAGGGGCACGCGGCGGCCCAGCACAATCTGGGCCTGCACCATGAGCATGGCGCGCAGGACTATACCCGGGCGCAGGTGTTTTACCGCCAGGCGGCAGGGCAGGGCTTCCCCGCCGCGCAGTATCAGCTGGGACTGTTGTACGAGCATGGGCAGGGCATGCCTGCCGATGCGCAGGAAGCCATCTTCTGGTACCGCAAGGCGGCCGACCAGGGGCATGTGCGGGCCCAGTTCGACCTGGGCCTGCGCTACGAACATGGCCAGGGCGTGCCGCAGGATCTGTCGCTGGCGCTGGAGTGGTACCGCCGCGCCGCCGAGCAGGATTACGCACCGGCGCAATACATGCAGGGAGTGTTGCATGACCGCGACGATGGCCCGGCGCCCGATAGCCAGCAGGCTTGCGCCTGCTATTGCCGCGCCGCCGCGCAGGGCCACAGCCTGGCGCAGTTCGCGCTGGGCCTGCGGCATGACAATGGCCAGGATGTGCCGCAGGATTATGCCGCCGCCTGGGACTGGTATGCGCTGGCTGCGCGCCAGGGCCATGCGCGGGCACAAATGAATCTGGGCTTGATGGCGGCCAGCGGCCAGGGTGGCCCGCTCGATTTGCAGCAGGCGTATATCTGGCTGTCGATGGCGCTGGCGGCCGGCGTGGCCGGTGCGGAAAAATCCTTGCGCCAGACGGCGGCGCGCATGCGCGAGACGGATCTGGCGCGGGTGCGCGAACAGTTGGCGGCGATAGCAGACTAAGCTATGCCGCCGGCATTAACGTGCGCGAATACAACAGCAAGTGCTGTATAGTCCCCTTCCTCCGCCATCTGCGGCCCCCCTTGTTTCCCCTCAGACGCCAAAAAATGCTGCAGTATTCGCGGTTTTGATGTGCTAAGGTGCCAGAAGAAGGTGGTCTGACTATTCTTTAGAAAAGGAAAAACCATGCGCCTGAACCCTTTCCCTGGCCGTCCCGCCGCCATCCTGTGCGCGCTGGCGCTGCTGTCGTCCGGCGCAGGCGCCGCCAATCCCCTGGATGCTCTCAGCAACCAGGATGCCAGCAATGGCTTGAAGGCGGCGCTGGAAGCCGGTTCGGCCGCCGCCGTTGCCAAGTTGGGCATCGAAAATGGTTTCCTGAACAACGACAAGGTCAAAATCAAGCTGCCCGGCATCCTGGAGCAAGCCAAACCCTTGCTGAAAATGACGGGCCGTGGCCAGCAGCTGGATGATCTGGTGGTGTCGATGAACCGTGCCGCCGAGTCGGCTGTGCCCATGGCCAAGCCCTTGTTGCTCGACGCGGTCAAATCGATGAGCGTGACCGATGCAAAGAATATCCTGTCCGGTGGCGACACGTCGGTGACGGACTTTTTCCGCCAGAAGACCTCTGCCCCCCTGGCCGTCAAATTCTTGCCCATCGTAAAATCCGTGACCGACCGTTCCGGCCTGGCCAGCAAATACAACAGCACCATGAGCCAGATCGGCAAGACGGGACTCGTGCCGCAGCAGCAGTCGACGGTGGAAGGCTACGTCACGGACCGTGCGCTCGTTGGCCTGTACCTGATGATCGGCGAGGAAGAAAAAGCCATCCGTAGTAATCCGTTGGCCTACGGCAGCAAGATTATCGGCAAAGTGTTTGGCAGTTTGAAGTGATTGTTCCGGCGTGCCACCGTGCCGCAGGCGGTGTTTGCGCCGCGTAGATAGGTGTGGCGCAAGGGAAACAAGTTAAGCATTTGCTACAAGAAAACAATGTTAAAATTCTGCGACATACATTCCTGAGGCATGATTAAGCAACGATTTGATGCACGGGTGTGCCCAGTTTTAGTGGCGAACTGATGCGTGGCATTGCAACATGCCCGTCGGTTGGCCTTTTTTCGTTTCATTCACGTTTCCCCAAGCTCATTGATTTTCTGAATACATTCTCAGGAATTCCAGGTGCAGGATATTTTAGGTAGCCGGATTTGTTAAGCGTACTCAGAAAATCAATCAAATATACCTGGTGTGGCTGTCTGGTGCTTGGCGCGCCGTCGGCGATGGCCGCGACTCCGAATCATGGTGGTCAATCCGGGTATATCAACATGCCCAGTGCCGTGGTGGAAACGGACGGCACCTTCAGCGTCGGCTACAGCTACGACAGCCCGTATGGCCAGTTATGGGCCACGGCGAATATTCTGCCTTTCCTGCAAATGACGGGGCGCTATGTGTCGATCACGGGCATTCCCGGTTTTACCAATGTGCCCGGAGAATATGGCAGTGGCTATGGCCGCTACAAGGATAAGGTCGTCGACGGTAAATTGCGCCTGTGGACGGAAACGGAGTGGATGCCGTCTGTCGCCGTCGGCATGACGGACTTGTTCGGTACCGAGTTGTTCAAGGGCCAATATGTGGTTGCCACCAAGACTTTTGGCGCCAGCAAGAATATCGAAGCGAGCCTGGGCTATGCCCATAAACGCCCGGACGGCGTGTTTGCCGGCGCGCGCTGGACCCCAACGGCATTGCCGCGCTGGTCGGTGGTGGCCGAATACGATACCACCAATTACTTGCGCGACTTCCGCGCCAGCGAAACGGATGCGGGCAAGCGCCGCAAAGGCGCGTCCGTGGGCCTGGAGTACCGCTGGGGCTGGCTTGCCGTGCAAGCGGCACGCAGCCGCGACCAGTTCAGCCTGAATGCCTTTATCAGCATTCCGTTTGGCGAGCGCGAGTTTGTCCCCAAGGTGTATGAGCCAGCGTATTTCGTGGACGACAAGAATCCGCCACCGCTGCCGAGCAAGGAAGAATGGCACCGCGACCCCGTGTATGGCGCCGACCTGGTTAATGCCCTGGTAAAGCAGGACTACAAGAATATCCGTGTCGAGCAAGAGGGCAATGTTCTCAGCCTGAGCCTGACGAACAGCCGTATTTCGAACATGGGCCGCGCCGTTGGCCGTGCCGCGCGCACTGCTGTCGCCTTCACGCCGAAGGGCGTGACGACCCTGCGCATCACGTATACCAAGCTGGACCAGCCAGTCGCCACTTACGAATTCTTTGATTTGCCCAAACTGAATGACTATTTGGCAGGCAAGATCGACCGCAAGGCCTTCCTCGACGTCGTGCTGCTGCGCTATCCGGAGAAAAGCGATGTCATCCGGGACGACCAGCAAGGCTGGCTGCAGGAATTCCTCGACAAGCCGGCGCCTGTCGTGGCCGCTGCACCGGCACCTGCCATGGCACCTGCTGGCGTTGTGCCGACTGCGCCTGCCGTGTCCGCGCCGGTTGCCAGCAAGGCTGCCGATGTCATCAAGGACGACGGCAAGCTGGCCGTCGGCGTTGGCGTCGATGGCGACGTGGTGCAAATCAAATCGCTGGACCGGGAGGCGAACCGCTTCAAGGTCGCTCCCAAGGTAGGCTTCTTCTTCAACGACCCGAGCGGCGCCTTCCGCTATTCGATTTCGGCCGTGGCCAATTACGACCGCCGCCTGGGCGACGGCCTGTACCTGAATAGCGCCGCCAGCCTGCAGTTGCTGGAAACGGTATCGGGCGTCAAGCAGCCATCGAACAGTAACTTGCCGCACGTGCGTACCGATATCGCGGAATACTTGCGCGGCGGACGTTTCTCGCTGAGCCGCGTCTTGCTGAATAAATACAACAATCCCGCCGAGCGCGTATATACCCGCATGTCGGCCGGCCTGTATGAAGACATGTTCCGTGGTGTGGGCGGCCAGGTGCTGTACCTGCCGAAGGATAGCCGCTGGGCGGCCGACGTGGCCGTCGATGCCTTGCAGCAGCGTGGTTACAAAGGCTTGCTCGATTCGCGCGACTACAAGACGGTAACGGCGATCGGCTCGCTGCACTATCGCTTGCCGCACGACATTACCGTCACGGCACGCGCTGGCCGCTTCCTTGCCAAAGATACGGGCGTGCGCATGGAATTCAAGCGCCGCTTCCAGTCCGGTATCGAAGTCGGCGCCTGGTACACGCATACCAACGGCAACGATATCACCAGCCCCGGTACGCCATCGAAGCCATACCAGGACCGTGGCATCTTCATGTCCGTACCGCTGAACAGCATGTTGCCGATGGACACGCAATCGACGGCCGGTTTCGCCATCGCCCCATGGACACGCGACGTGGGACAGATGGTGGCTTCGCCGGGCGACCTGTACGACATGTTCGAGCGTCCGCGCGCCGACATGCACAGTTACGATGGCCTGGGTAACTTTGCCGAGCGCCCGGACGAACAGCACCTGCCTGCCGTCAATCCGCCGGACCGGCCTTTTGTCAGCCCATGGCCCGCCATGCGCGCGCGCCTGGAGCAATCCGCATCTGCTACGCCGAGCGCCCCTGAATGGCTCAAGGCGACGGCGGTGGTCGGCGGCGTGGTGGTGGCCTCCGCGCTGGCCGACAAACCGGTCGACCGTTTCGTGAAGAAACATGAAGATTCCAAGGTCTACCGCAACTGGGACAAGCTGGGCAAGGCCATGCCGTATGCGGCAGTGGGCGCCGCCGCCGCCGCTTTCGCCCTGGGCGATGAGCGCATGCAAAATACGGGACTCATTTCCCTGCAATCGGTTGCTGCGGCAACGGGCGTGGCGGTGGCTGGCAAATATGCGTTTGGCCGCGCCCGTCCGGAGGAAGACCGCGGAGCGTGGAGCCGCGTCGGCAGCGGTACGTCCCGCTCGAACTCCGCGTTCCCTTCCGCGCATGCCGCCATCGGCTTTGCCGCCGTGACGCCGTTTGCCAAGGAATACGATGCGCCATGGCTGTACAGCGTGGCCGCCGTCGGTTCCGCCGGCCGCGTATTTGGCCGCAAGCACTGGGTGTCCGATACGGTCGCCGGTGGCATCGTCGGTTACGCCATGGGTAGCTGGCTGTGGCACGCGCAGCGCGACCAGAGCAAATCGGGGTTGTCGATCAATCCCGGACCGAAAGAAATCAGCGTGACCTGGCAGGGCAAGTATTAAGCGCGCATGGCGCTCCCTTTACTCATACAACATCATTTATCCAGACAAAGACCAGCATGAAAAAGCAACTTCGTACTCCCCCGCCTTTCGTGAAACACGTGATTTTCTCGGCTTGCCTGCTGGGAATGAGTTCCGCTTTTGCACAGGATACTGATGCAATTGATATGCACAAAATGCAATCGATGGAAACCAGCAATGGCCTGCCGGCCATTCGCAGCGCCCGTAGCGAGCAGCGGCAGGTGCAGAATCCGCCCGCCAGCCGTCCGGCCAAACGCGCCGTTGCTGAAGTCGGTGCATTTGAGCTCTATGCGGAAGGCGTTACTGGACAAAAATTGAACATGTTCGGCAAGGACTTGTTCAGCGATGTACCATCTACCTTCGCGCCCTTCGATGGCGCGCAAGTGAACCAGGACTATGTCATCGGCACGGGTGACGAGTTGCAGGTACGCGGCTGGGGCATGGTCGATATCGACGTCAGCGCCACGGTCGACCGCAGCGGTGCAATCTTCATTCCCCGCGTCGGCTCCATCAAGGTCAGCGGCGTGCAGTACAAGGACTTGCAGGGCTATCTGAAGAAAGCCATTGGCAAGATCTACACCAATTTCGACCTGACGGCGAGTATCGCGCAAACGCGTGCCGTGCAAGTGTACGTGGTTGGCCATGCGGTGCGCCCTGGCACCTATACCTTGAATTCCATGAGCACCCTGCTCAACGCCCTGTTTACCTCGGGTGGGCCGGACGCCACCGGCAGCATGCGCAACATCCAATTGAAGCGTGGCGCACAAACCGTCAGCACCTTCGACTTGTACGACATGCTGGCCAAAGGCGACAAGAGCCGCGATGTGAGCCTGCGCGACGGCGATGTCATCTATATTCCGGAAGTCGGTCCCCTCGTGGCCTTGACGGGGAATGTAAAACAGCCCGCTATTTTTGAATTGAAAGGCAATGCCAGCCTGGCCGATGTATTGAGCTGGGCCGGCGGCTTTGATTCGGCAGCGGAAACCAAGCAGGTTATCGTTGAAAAGAACGTCGACAATCAATACAAGACGGTGGTGGAATTGATCGCCGACAAAGCTGTCACCAGCGGCCAGTTGGCGAATATCCAGGTAAAACCAACCGACGTGCTGCGTGTGTTTGCACCGGGCGCGGTGCCGGTGCAAGCGCAAATCCAGAATGAATACGTGCGCGTGGCCGGCGAAGCCAAACAGAGCGGCATCTTTCTCCTGAAGAAAGGCGAGACCTTACGCGAGTTGGTCGCTCGTGTAGGGGGGGCGAATGAAAACGGCTATTTGTATGCGACACAGCTGAACCGGGAATCAGTACGCCGCGCCCAGCAAGCCAAGTTGAATGAAGTGGCTGACCGTTTCGAGCGCGACCTGGAATCGAATGCTACCCAGCGTATGGCCGCCTCTGGCGACAAGGAAAATGCGGCAAAAACCGCTGCCGAGGTGGAGCAGCAGCGCCGCATCGTGCAGAAATTGCGCACCATCAAGGCCGAAGGCCGTATTGTGCTCGATTTGCCTGGCGTCGAAACGCAAATCAAGAACTTGCCCGACTTGCCCTTGCAGGATGGCGATACCATTCTGATCCCGCGCCGCCCGGGTACGGTGGATGTGCTGGGCTCGGTATTCCAGCAAAACGCTTTTGTTTACCGCCCACAGCGCACGGTGAACGATTATGTCCAGCAAGCCGGTGGTCTGACCACCACCGCGGATAAATCCGAGATGTATGTGATACGCGCGGACGGTACGGCCAAGAGTGGGCAAAGTACGGGCTGGTTTAGCGGTATTGGCGGCACGGCTTTGAATCCAGGTGATGCCGTGGTGGTGCCTGAGAAAATTGAACGCAGTACGTTCATGCAGAGTTTGAAGGAATGGACATCGATCTTTTATCAGTTTGGCCTGGGAGCGGCTGGCTTGAAAGTGTTGAAAGATTAAGCTGAAGAGCTGTTGATTATTGCGTTCCCCTTGTAGTGAAGGTAATGGCTAATATGACAGTTGCTTGCCCATTGCCTTCGCTTGACGGGCTATAACTGATCTCAGCGCATATTCATATTGTCAGATAATTGGTGTTAATTCAGTCTTCATTATTTAGTGAAAAAAATGAATCAAAAAAATCGTATTCATAGTCACGCGATTATCGAGCCAGGTGCTTCAATCGGTGATGAAACAAATGTATGGGCGTTTGCTCATATATTGCCAGGTGCAAAAATTGGCAACCAATGCAATATCTGCGATAATGTTTTTATCGAAAATGATGTCTTGGTTGGCGACCGCGTGACGATTAAATGTGGCGTCCAGCTGTGGGACGGTATCACGCTCGGTGATGACGTGTTTGTGGGGCCGAATGCAACATTCGCGAACGATAAATTTCCAAGAAGTAAACAATATCCAGAAGAGTTCAGCCGCACCATCATACGTAACGGCGCCTCCATCGGTGCCGGCGCAGTGATACTGCCTGGTGTTATTATTGCCGAGAACGCCATGGTGGGGGCCGGTGCCGTGGTAACCCGCAACGTTCCACCCCATGCCATCGTGGTGGGCAACCCCGCCCGCGTCATTGGGTATACCAACTCGACAGACATGGCACCGAAAACAGTGGCTGCCAGTCTCCCAACCGTGTCAGCCTTTACGAAAGACGGCGCGCTATGTCGTGTCGCTGGTGTGCGCCTGTATAAATTCCCTCTGATTAAAGATATTCGCGGCTCTCTGTCGGTCGGCGAGTTTCAGAAACAGATTCCATTCGATACCGAGCGCTATTTCCTGGTGTTTGATGTGCCCAGCAAAGAGTTGCGTGGTGAACACGCTCATCATGCCTGCCATCAATTTTTAATCTGCGTACATGGATCGTGTTCCGTTGTCGCCGATGATGGAAAAGTACGTCAGGAGTTCGTGCTCGATTCACCTGATCTAGGTATTTATCTGCCACCGAAAACCTGGGGTGTGCAATACAAGTACTCTGCAGATGCAGTACTGCTGGTATTTGCTTCACATTCTTACGATGCGAATGACTACATTCGTGATTACTCTGAATTTCTCAGTATCGTATCAGAATGATCTGAATAGAATGATGTATGCCTGACCTGGGTAATTGGTACGGAAATGGGAAAATAAATGATTGAGAAAACGTTAGTGAATGAGTCCGGTCAGTTGCCACGTGGCGGGGCTGCTATGAAAGCCGATACGAATGTAAATCTGCTGGATTTGCTGATTATTATTGTAAAAAATAAAAAGAAAATCTTGTTTTTTACCATAATTGTTATGGTGATAACTGCAGGTGTTACGCTATTGATACCGAATAAATTTACGGCGCGTGCCCAGGTATTGCCACCGCAATCCCAGTCGAGCGCCAATGCTTTGCTAGGGCAGCTTGGTAGTCTAGGGAGCCTGACTGGCGGTTCGCTGAAAAACCCGAACGATACCTATCTGGGTATTTTGAATAGCCGCACGATGGCCGACAGCCTGATTGAGCGGTTTAAACTGCAGCAAGTGTATGGAGTCAAGTTTGCTAGTGATGCCCGCCTGTACCTGCAAAGCGCAAGCAAAATCATGAGCAGCAAGGAAAACCTGATCTCCATCGAGTTTACCCATACTGATCCCAAGCTGGCCGCTGCGGTGACGAATGCATATATCGAAGAAATGCAAAAAATGACGTCGACACTGGCCATCACCGAGGCATCCAGGCGTCGTTTGTTCTTTGAGAAACAGCTGGAGAAGACCAAAGCTGACCTGGTTCAAGCAGAGACCGCATTACGCGCGATGCAAGAAAAAACCGGTGTGATCAAACTCAATGAGCAGGCAGAAGGTGCGATCAAGGCTGCAGCCACGATCAAAGCCATGATCGCTGCGAAGGAAATTGAAATCGGTACCTTGCGTACTTTTGTTACCGATAAAAGTGCTGAATTTATTCGCGCGCAGCAGGAACTTGCCGGGTTGCGTACGCAATTGAGCAAGATCGAAAGCGGGGTCAATGCTGGTCAGGGCGACAGCTCGCTGGCAGTGCGAGCGGTGCCGGAACTGGGCCAGGAATATACAAGAATTGTACGCGAGGTAAAGTATCAGGAGGCCCTGTTCGAAATGTTTGCCAAGCAGTTTGAATTTGCAAAAGTGGATGAAGCCAAGGAGGGCTCATTGATTCAAGTCCTGGACGCTGCGATTGTTCCTGAAAAAAAATCCAAGCCATCGCGCGCCGTGCTGGTGTTGATGGCGGGCGTCGCTGCCGCCATATTGGCTACCCTGTGGGCATTTCTGAACGAAGTTCGCTTGTACATGAAAGCTGATCCGGCTAACGCTGCACGCTATCAGTCGCTGAGAGAGTACGCGAAGTGGCGATAGTTCTTGCCGAGCTTGCCTAGCTGCATACCTGCATGATGGTTATTTTAAAAAATATAGAAATTCAATCGCCTTAACCCCGGTGCTGGTTGCGATACAGACAGGACAATTATGATTCCATTTTTAGATCTCAAATCCATTCAATTACAACAGGCCGAAGAGCTTAAGGCCGCTTTTTCCCGTGTTCTGGAATCCGGTTGGTATATCCTGGGTGAAGAAGTAAAGCAGTTTGAAAAGGAATATGCGGCTTATTGCGAGGCCGCGGAGTGCGTCGGCGTGGCGAACGGCCTGGATGCGCTGATCCTTGCATTAAGGGCGCTGGATGTCGGCCCTGGTGATGAAGTGCTGGTGCCATCGAATACCTATATTGCGACCTGGCTCGCTGTTAGTCATGTCGGTGCAACGCCAGTCCCCGTTGAGCCGGTGACCGGAACAGCCAATATGGATCCTCAACTGCTGAAGGCGGCGCTGACAGAGCGTACCAAGGCCATCATGCCAGTGCATCTATATGGACAGCCTGCGGAAATGGGGCCGATCATCAGCTTTGCTCGAGCCCACAATCTGAAAGTGATCGAAGATGGCGCGCAATCGCATGGTGCACGATATGCTGGCAAGCGCCTGGGTTCACATGGTGACGCCGTGACCTGGAGTTTCTATCCAGGAAAAAACCTCGGTGCATTGGGCGATGGAGGTGCGGTCACCACCAATAGCAAAGAACTGGCGGAACGCATCCGCGTGCTGCGCAATTATGGCTCCAAGGTCAAGTACCACAATGAAATGATTGGCTACAACTCGCGCCTTGATGAACTGCAGGCCGCTCTGTTGCGTGTCAAGTTGCCTGTTCTCGATGCCGGCAATGCCCACCGCGCTGCGATCGCCGCCCGCTATATGGCTGGCTTGCGTGAACTGCCGGGCCTGACGCTGCCAGAAGTGGCCAATAACTGTACTTCGGTATGGCATTTGTTCGTCGTGCGCCACGCGCAGCGCGACAAATTGGCCCAGCACCTGTCGGCCCACGGTATCGGTACCGTGATTCACTATCCGATTGCACCGCATCTGCAGCCTGCTTATGCCCACCTCGGCTACACGGCTGGCGCCTTCCCGATTGCGGAAGCGATGCATGCCGAAGTACTGAGTTTGCCGCTGGGCCCGACCATGTCGTTTGACGAGGTCGACCAGGTGGTGGAAGCCATTCGTAACTTCGTATTGCACCAGGCTGCTGAATGAGCTTGGTAAAAACCAGCCTGTTGAATGGTATTGCCGTGTGCGTGCGCATGGGGACTGGTTTGGTCTTGAATAAGATTTTTGCTATTTATTTGGGACCTGGAGGTTTTGCCGCAATTGGGCAACTCCAAAATTTTATCGCCATGGTGACGGCGTTTGCTGCAGGCGCCATTAATACAGGGGTGACCAAGTACGCCGCAGAGTACCATGACGCGCCGGAGAAGAAACTACGCTTGTTTCGTACGGCCGGGACACTGACCCTGATAGGGAGCATCCTGGGCGGCATCTTGTTAGTGATTTTTAACAAGCAGCTCAGTCAATGGCTGTTTGGTGGAAAAGATTACACGGAAGCCATGCTTTGGCTCGCCTTGTGTTTGTTGTTGATCAGCTTGAATGGTCTGTTACTGGCAGTGCTGGCCGGACAAAAAGAGGTGCGCAGGTATGTGGTGGCCAATATCGCCAGCTCGCTGGTTGGCCTGCTGGTGTCCGGTGGACTGGCCTGGTACATGGGCCTGCGTGGTGCCCTGATAGCATTAAGTTTGGGGCAGGCATTATCCCTGGTGACGACTCTGTTGGCCTGCGGAAAGTTGTCCTGGTTGCGTCCGTCAGTGTTTTTCGGGCGCATGGATGGCGAAACGGTCAGGCTGCTGAGCAAGTTTATCGTGATGGCCGTTGTGACAGCAGCTGTAACGCCGCTGGCGCAGATGCTGATCAGATCTCATTTGATCAACAGTTTCGATGTCGCCCATGCCGGATACTGGGATGCTACCAATAAGATCAGCGTGATCTATCTGGCCCTGGTCACCACTACCCTGTCGCTCTATTACCTGCCGCGTATTTCAGAAGTCAAGGACGATAATGTTCTTCGCAAAGAAATCGGCGATGCATTCAAGCTGATTGTGCCGGTCGTCTCCGTGATCGCGCTGACAATTTATTTGTTGCGCGACATCCTGATCAGGATTTTATTCTCGCCGGATTTTCAGGAAGTATCTACATTGATGGGCTGGCAACTGGTTGGCGATGTGATCAAGACTGCCAGCTGGCTGCTGGGCTATGTTCTTGTCGGCAAAGCCATGATGAAAATGGTGGTGGCGACAGAAATCATCTTTGCCGCCACGCTGTATTTCTTGACACTATTTTCGACGCATGAATACGGTTTCAAGGGAGCGGCTATCGCCTATGCCATCAACTATGTTTTTCATTTCATTACCATGTATTGCATCGTTATTGAATGGCGCCTGAAGAGGAAGTCGGCATGAAAGGCAAGAAAACCCTATATTTTCGTTTAAAACGGCGCCTGTACCATGAATTGATCGCCTTGATTCAGTGGCCGCGCATCAAGTTTTACCGCGTGATCAGCACTGCAGTGGTTATCGATCATGGCGCCACGATTTTGCAGCCAGTTCTGTTTTCAGGAAAAGGCACGATTACGCTGGGCAAGTGCACATTGGGTTCGTTTCCCTCGCCGCTGTTCTTCTCCGGTTACATGCATATCGAGGCAAGAGAAGATGGCTCGCACGTAGTGATCGACGACGGTGTGTACATCAATAATTCAGCATGCATCATCGCCGAGCGCAGTTTGATTCATATCGGGCAAGACACCTTGCTGGGCCCTGAGGTCTGTATTTTTGATTCCGATTTTCATGGTTTGAAGCCGGAAACCCGGCACACCGGCCAGCATACCGCCAAACCGGTAGTCATCGGACAGAATGTTTTTCTTGGTGCAAGAGTGACGGTGCTTAAAGGTGTACAGATTGGGCGCAACAGCATCGTCGGCGCTTCGACGTTGATCAACAAGAATATTCCGGAGATGACGATTGCGACCGGCTGTACCTCGTATTCTGAAAGAAGATTGGAAAAGTAATAATATGCATGACGTAGCGGGAAAAGAGATAATCCAAGACATGGAAACGTGTCCCCTGGTGTCCATTATTGTCTTGACTTTCAATAGTGAAGCAACCCTGCTGGAGACATTGAATAGCTTGTTAAAACAAGAGTATTCACCAATAGAGATTATTATCTGCGATGATGGATCGAAAGATCATACCGTCGAGGTGGCGACACAATGGATAGCTGAAAATGAACAGCATTTTCAGCGCGTGGTCATACTGGCCGCGGCAGCGAATCAGGGAATATGCAGCAATGTCCACAAGGGCTATGCTGAAGCAAAAGGAGTATGGATCAAGCCGATCGCTGGCGATGATTTTATTTTCCCCGGTGCAATTGCCCGCTATGTCGAGTTCGCGCAGAAAACTAATTGCGCCGTGGTCGTCTCGGCGGTCCTGCCGTTTGTTGATTCATCGAAGATAGATGTCTCCAAGGATAAGGTCATCCCTGGGCAGCAAGACATCGAGATCATTGCAGGCTCTTCAAGCGGGCTGCAGCAAGCCTTGTATGTGAGAAACCTGATCCCTGCCCCCGGGATATTGCTCAGACGCGCCGATTATAACGAGGTAGGTGGCATTGATCGGCGATTTTTTCACCTCGATGACTGGCCATTGTGGCTCAATTTGCTCGCCAAAAACAAGAACTTTGCTTATCTTGCCGAGCCCCTGGTGGCATACCGGATCAGCGAGAGCACAATCTCTGCTGCAAGAAATGCAACCGGCATGAACCAGCAGTTTTTGGAAGATCACGTTACTTTATATAAAAATTATCAGATCGCCAATCTGAACGGGCTGCAACGCTGGGATAGAATGCTGGAAATTTTTCGTTTCAAATTGGCCAAAGGCGCATTAAGGCCGTACCCCAGAATATACCAGATGACCGGCTTGCTGCGATTGAGCAGTCCATTGTATGTCGCGTTGAAACTCGGCATTTCAAAAAATTCGCGTGAAAAACTGGATTCCCAGTTTGTCGCACGATAATGTAATTCGAGCCAGGCGACTTCCCGGATTGACGATATAAAAATGAAGCCCATATTCCTGTTTTTTGCCCTGATCCTGCACGACCTGTCCACGTATCTGCGTGCTGCCGGCCGTCGCGCTCATTTACGCGCGCAAGGCGTACGGATTTCAAGAAGTACGATACTCGCTGTCGATCCCGGTTGCGTTTTCCGGATGGGGGCAGGTACATCGGTTGGTACAGGAACGTTGTTAATCGTTGCGAAGGACAGCATCACTGGTTCCCCAGCGGCCGTGTTGAAGGTCGGAAAAAACACGGCAATCAATGAGTATTGCAATATTCGTGCATCGGGCTGTCACATCGAGATCGGTGATAACTGCCTGTTCGGCCAGTTTGCTACCGTTATCGGCAGCAACCATGGCATTACGTCCTCATCGCTGATCCGTGAACAGGCATGGGATACCGAAAAATGTGGCGTGAGCATCGGTGATGATGTTTGGATCGGCTCGCATGCTGTGATACTGCCAGGTATCAACATCCACCAGGGGGCTATTATTGCTGCTGGCGCCGTCGTGGTTTCAGATGTGCCGGCCTATGAAATATGGGGCGGCATTCCGGCGAAAAAAATCAGCGTGCGGCCGCTAACCACAAGAAAGTTGCCTTCAGAAAATATGCTAGATAGCAAAAATAAATGAAAATATTATTTATCAACACCCTCTATTCCCCGCATATTGGAGGAGGTGCAGAAGTTATTTTGAAGTCGCTGGTCGAAGGAGTTGCAGAGCGCGGTCATGAGGTCTGTGTCCTGACTACCTGTGCCGATGAGGGCATCCATACCGAGATAGTGGACGGCATCAAGGTAATACGGGTCGGTATCAAGAATATTTACTGGAATTACAAGGCTGATAAAAAGCCGACCCTGCATCGCCTGTTCTGGCATCTGCGCGATATCTATAACGCAGGCATGGCGGCAATGGTCGACAAGATCATGCGCGAATTCCAGCCAGATGTCGTCAATACGCACAATGTAGTCGGTTTTTCAGCGGCAATCTGGCCTGTCATCAGGAAGCACGGCGTACCGATTATTCAGGTATTGCATGATCAATACGCGCTGTGTCCCAATTCAAACATGTTCAAGGCCGGCCAGCCTTGCGAGACACAATGTACTAAGTGCAAGATTTTCAGAATACCTCACAAGACGCTGTCGAACAATGTCGATTGCATCGTCGGCGTCAGCGATTTTGTACTAAAGCATCATTTACGCAATGGCCTGTTTACGCAAGCCAAGATCAAGACCGCCATCATCAATGCAAAGTCGTTCAAGTCCGTCTCCTTGCCTAAGCCCTTTGCTGGTCGGAAGAATGTTCGCTTTGGTTATATCGGCGGGCTGGTGCCGGCGAAAGGCGTGGAACTTTTATTGCGGACGTTTTCGCATCTGGCCGGGTTGACCGACATCAGCCTGGTGATTGCCGGATCGGGGCCATCGGACTATGTTCGCGAACTGGAACAATACAAAACTGACAATCTCCGCTTTTTGGGCTACAGCTCGCCGGAAGTTTTTTTCAGTAATATCGATGTGCTGGTAGTGCCATCGCTGTGGAATGACACGCTGCCGACCGTGGTATTCGAGTCGCTGGTCAATGGCGTACCTGTTATTGGCAGCTCGCGCGGCGGTATCCCTGAAATGATTGAGGATGGCAAGAATGGCTTCCTGTTTGACCCCGACCGGCCGGAGGAACTGGCTGGTTTGATCAGGAAGATTTCGGCCCAGCCGGCGTTACTCGATGCAATGCAACTGGCGGCATTGCAGTCTGCGCCACGATTTATGGATGTAAAAGCATGGATTGATCAATATATCAACCTGTTTTTCGAAATGCAAAGCAAGAATGATTGATTTTCATGAATTCACTGAAATTTGATGAGTCCGTAAAAAAATATTGAATGGCATAATAAAATGGTCAAGCGTTTTTTAGATTTGCAATATCCAGGCGTGTTTATCCTGGTATTGATGTGCCAATTAACCGATGTTGGTTTTTACGGCATCAAGGCCGGCGAAATGATCGTCCTGCTGGCATTTCCTTTTGTTTTGCTGAATCTTGGCGCCATAAAAAACTCGAAAATCATGGTATTCATCTACCTGTTCATTTTCCTGTTTGTCTGCACATTGATAAAAAATCCAATAGTGGATTTTTACCCTCCGGCAGCAGTAGATAATTTCTTCAAAGAATCCTATGTGATTTCCTTGATTCGCTTTATTGAGCTGTTGCTATGCGCCGTTGCTTTTGTCTATGTTTATATTCTGTGCAGCAAGCTGAAGAATGCGCATGATATTTTGAATGTTTTTTTGAGGCAAAATGCCGCATTCGGCTTGTTTTTCATTGCCGCGCTGGCACTGGCTTATGCAGGTGCTGATCTTGGCCTCACTTATGGAAAAAGCCATCGTCTGAAAGGTTTTTTTGTGGAAGGTGGGCCGCTTGGTGTTTTCTATGCCTCGTTGCTATGCCTGGATCTGGTCGCGAATCGCAAAGTCACCATCTCGTCGATTATTTTTCTCATCGTCATCCTGGCTGCGCAATCCAAGGCAGCAATTTTTCTGCTGGTGATATATTTCTTTATCTATGCTTTATTCAGCGAGCAAAGCATGAAGAAAAAGTTGGTTCCGATCCTGTTTTCATTACTGATCGCCGCGGTCGGCTATGTATTTTACGGTGATCTGGTCATGGGATATATCATGGATTCAATGAATATCCAGCAATCTCTGATCGGACGGGAAGACGATCCAAATATCGTGATGGGACGTATCAGCGGTGCTTTTATTGGCTATAATATCATTCTTGATAATCCAATTTTTGGCGTCGGACTGGGAAATTATTCATTAGTGCGAAATAATCCGGATTATCTGGGGTTGTTTCCGGTAGTCGATCAGTGGGATCTTACAGGGTTGGGCATGTATACAATTCAGGTGGAAAATGGCCTGCTCGGAATTTTGGCATTTGCCTTCTCCTTCAGGTATTTTTACAAAAAACTGATTTACTCTATTCCCAAGTCGATTTCTATTATTCCGATAATTTGCATATTTTTTGGAACTCAATTTTATTTCCTTTATATCTGGGTTATTCTTGGTTTTGCCATGGGAATTTCAAGATTTGGTGCCGAAGAAAAAGATACGGCGATTGGCTGATTTGTGTTCTTCAATGGGTTTGATAATAAAGGTAAGATATCTTGAGATTTTTTTATGATGCACGCTGGATTGGCGAACATGGTATCGGGCGTGTGGCGCGGGTATTGGACGAGGCATTGCAACTACCCCACCTCGATATCAAAGGCTCGCCTTCGTCCCCACTGGACACACTGTTTTTATGGTTCGCTTCGCTGAAGAACATCCCCGTCGGTGAAGGTTTGTTCACTCCTGGCTATAACGCGCCATTATTCATATCGCGTCCGTTCGTATTCACGATTCATGATCTGAACCATATCGACCGTCCAGAAAATTCCAGCTTCCTGAAAACGGTATATTATTCGCTGATCATGCGGCGTGCCTGCCGCAAGGCTGCCGCCGTACTGACCGTTTCCGAATTTTCTCGGCAACGCATCATTGATTGGGCCGGCATTGCGCCGTCCAAGGTCATCAATATCGATAATGGCGTCGATCCTGCTTACAATGTTCATGCCCTGGCGTATCAGCCGGGCTTTCGTTATTTGTTGAGTGTCAGTAATCGCAAACCGCACAAGAACGAACCACGTATCGTCAAGGCTTTTGCGGCTGCCGCCATCGATGTGGATGTTCGCCTGTTATTTACAGGCAAGCCGACCGACGAGTTGTTGCAACTGGCCCGCTCGCTGGGTGTCGAGTCACGCTTGGTATTTGTGGGCAGGGTGGCGGAAGAGGATCTGCCAGGGTTGTATCGTGGTGCAATGGGCCTTGTGTTTCCTTCTCTGTACGAAGGATTCGGCTTGCCTGTTATTGAGGCAATGTCGTGTGGCACACCGGTGCTGACTGCCAATACGACATCGCTGCCTGAAGTTGCTGGCGATGCTGCCTTGCTGGTCAATCCGGATTCCATCGAAGAGATTGGGAAAGGTATCGAGGCACTTTGCAACGATCAAACCTTGCGTAAGGAACTGAGCGCAAAGGGACTGCTGCAAGCCGCCAGGTTTTCCTGGCCGGCGACCGTCGAAAAAGTCAGGTGGGCCTTGGCGAGTGTCTCTAGGTAGAAATATCGATGAGTGCCAGCCATGGTGCGTCGGTGTTTCTTGCGTATGCCTCCGAACTGGCTGGAGAAGTACGGTATTCAAATTTTCCCTGATGGGATGTGGTATTGCAGGTAGGATGTTTTTATGTTGGCGTATGATCGCCGGTACCATCCTGCCTGACCTTGTTGAAAGATGAAATAAAATGAAGGTGGCTCTGGTTCATTATTGGTTGTTAACCATGCGTGGTGGCGAGCGCGTCTTGCAGGCGCTGGCCGAAATGTATCCGGACGCCGATATTTATGCGCATGTAATTGATCGGGAAATGGCACAGAAAGAATTCCCTGGTCACAAATTATATGAGACGTTCATTTCTCGTCTGCCGTTTGCCAAGCGTCTGTATCAGAATTATCTGCCATTGATGCCGATGGCTTTGGAACAGATCGATTTCAGTGGCTATGATTTGGTTATATCGAGCGAAAGTGGCCCGGCCAAAGGCATCGTGGTGCCGCCAGGCGTGGTACATATCTGCTATTGCCACTCTCCCATGCGTTATGCATGGGATATGTACCACGAGTATCGAAGAAATGCGGGCTTGTTAAAACGCTTGTTGATGCCGATATTGATGCACCGTATCCGCATGTGGGATGCGCTCAGTTCGATGCGAGTGGATAATTTTATTGCGAATTCAGGTTTTGTTGCAGAGCGTATTCGTAAGTACTATCGTCGTGAAACCGAGGTCATTCATCCACCGGTTTCCAGTGATGATTTTTATATCGCTTCCCAAGTATCGGACTACTATCTGCTTCTGGGGCAACTGGTGCCGTATAAGCGCGCTGATTTGGCGGTTGAGGCATTCAATCAGAGCGGCAGGAAATTGATTATCGTTGGCGAAGGCGAAGAATTGAATCGACTGAAGAAACTGGCGGGTTCAAATGTGACCTTCCTTGGCCGTCAATCATTTGCCAATATCAAAAAGCTGTATGCGGAGTGTCAAGCCTTGATTTTTCCAGGCGTGGAAGACTTTGGTATCGTACCCCTGGAAGCGATGGCATCTGGCCGTCCGGTGATTGCGCTGGGCAAAGGCGGTGCGATGGAAACGGTAGTAGCTGGAAAAACCGGCGTGTTCTTTTTTGAAAGTACCGTTGCGTCCCTGAATGATGCTGTTCAATATTATGAACAACACCGCGCGCAATTTGATTCTCAGACGATACGTGCGCATGCAGAAACATTTTCTGTGAAGATCTTTAAGGAAAATATGCGTGTCTTCATTGAAAAAGCACAAAAAAAGCATCGATTTCAGGAGTAATTGTGTAAGTTGAATCGTATTTCCCGCCTCCTTGACGCATCAGGATGATCTATGCTGGCAGCGATGTGTTCAGGAAAATGCGAGGTGATCTCTCGCGAGACGACCATCCAGCCTGCCGTGAATGTGCTTCAATGGCAAGCATGCTGGCCAGAGACATCAGTTTGCTAATGGGTAAGCGATCCATCAACCTCAACCTTTCCCGCTGATCTGACTGGCGGCATGATGATGGTGTTGCGGTCGACGCATTACGAGCCTGTTCAGGTTGCTTAGGTGGAGCGCTACCATTTATCTACCTATTAATTGCAATGAAAGGACAACCGCATATACGGAACCTGATTTGGTGCGAGTTGACCGCTATTGACGGCTGAAGGAGGTTGGTGATCACCCGAGAGAGTGGAAATGTCAGATGAAAACAGTCTTTTGTAATGGACATTTTCACGACCTGAGAGCTAATGTCTATTCTTAGAATTACATGGCCGGAACAGTCATACAGGCGATAGTCTGCCCCATTTCGCCAATGACTTAAGTACACCCTGAAACATCACTTTGTCGGGCACTTCTCCTTCTTGGCCTTTGATTCTTCATGAGGTCGATTTCTCAAATCGTGGCTATTTGAAATCGCTTTAAATTGTAGCCCGTTTCAGTCCTGGCATAGCTTCAAGGCTTCCTGCCATTGGGGCAAGCCGCAAAAAGTATCCATCAGGCGTTGTGAGGACAGCACAGAATTGGTGGGACGTTTCGCCGGCATCGGATAGTTTTTGGCCTCTATCGCATTTAAACGTGGTTTCCTATGCACGGATGCATGGGCCATGATCGCTTCGGTAAAACCAAACCAGCTGGTCCATCCTTGCGCCGTCAAATGATACAGACCGGAGTGTGCCTGCCACCATGCTTGCTGGTCGCTTGCCGTTAGGCTTTGCGCCACGATATGGGCGGTGGTATCGGCGATGGTACGACTCCACGTCGGTGCGCCGAACTGATCGGAAACGATACTCAGTTCTTCGCGTTCCTGTGCCAGGCGCAGCATGGTCAACAGAAAGTTCTTGCCATGGGTGCTATAGACCCAGCTGGTGCGCAAGATCAGGTGCGGGATGCCGGTGGCCTGGATCGCCTGTTCGCCGGCCAACTTGCTGCTGCCGTAGACATTGATCGGGCAGGTCTGATCGTTTTCGACGTAGGGACCATCTTTCGAGCCATCAAACACGTAGTCGGTGCTGTAATGGATCATCGCGGCGCCCAGCTTTTTTGCTTCTTCCGCCATCACGCCAGGCGCTTCGCCGTTGATGCGTAGTGCCAGTTCAGGTTCGCTCTCGGCCTTGTCCACGGCGGTGTACGCGGCTGGATTGACGATCAGCGTTGGTTTGACTCGGCGGATCACGTCGCGTACCTGGTCCAGGTCGGCCAGGTCCATCTGGCTGCGGTCCAGCGCGATGATTTCTCCCAGACCTTGCAGACTGCGTTCCAGTTCGTAGCCGATCTGGCCGGTTTTTCCTGTAATTAAGATACGGCTCATATTTGTTTCCATGAACGGGGAAGCGGCAGTGTTGCAGTGCTCAGGTGAAAACGTCGGCATTGGCCAGCAATGTGCCGACTTTGTCTTTGTCCGACAGTAGCGGTGCGCCGTCCAGCGGCCAGTCGATGCCGATCGCAGGGTCATTCCACAGGATGCTGCGCTCGAATTCCGGCGCCCAGTAGTCTGTGGTCTTGTACAGGGACTCTGCGCCGTCGCTGGTGACCATGAAGCCGTGGGCGAAACCTTCGGGTATCCATAGCTGGCGTTTGTTGGCGGCCGACAGCACGACGCCGGCCCACTTTCCGAAAGTTGGTGAACTTTTGCGCAGGTCAACGACGACGTCGAACACTGCACCGGCGGTGACGCGTACCAACTTGCCTTGTGGTTGCTGGATCTGATAATGCAGGCCGCGCAAGACGCCCTTGGCTGACTTGGAGTGGTTGTCCTGCACGAAGTCGCGCGTGACGCCAGTCAGTTCGGTAAAGCGCTTCTGGTTAAAACTCTCATAGAAAAAGCCGCGGTCGTCACCGAACACCGTCGGTTCGAGTATCAGCACGTCAGGAATTGCTGTGGTCTGGATGTGCATGGTATTTCGGCATCACTTGAACTAGGTAGATAGTACGGCACACCTCAGAATATCTGGTCGTTGAGCAGCTGCAACAGATACTGACCATAGGCGTTCTTCTTCAACGGCAGGGCCAGTTGCTCCAGCTTGGCGGCATCGATATAACCTTTGCGATAGGCGATTTCCTCCGGACAGGCCACTTTCAAACCCTGGCGGTTTTCGATGGTGGCGATGAACTGGCCCGCTTCCAGCAAGGATTCATGCGTGCCGGTATCGAGCCAGGCCATGCCGCGCCCCATTATTTGAACATTCAACTGTCCGCTCTCCAGGTAAGTGCGGTTGACATCCGTGATTTCCAGCTCGCCCCGTGGTGACGGAGCGATGCCGGCGGCAATATCGCACACCTGGCTGTCGTAGAAATACAGGCCGGTAACGGCGAAGTTCGATTTTGGCTTGAGCGGTTTTTCTTCGATGCTGACCGCGCGCCGTTGGGCGTCGAATTCAACCACGCCATAGCGTTCCGGATCGGTGACATGATAGGCGAATACGGTGGCGCCGCTTGTGCGTGCCGATGCTTGCCGCAATTGCGATTCGAAGTCGTTGCCGTAAAAAATGTTGTCGCCCAAAATCAGCGCCGATGGTGCATCGCCGACAAACTCTTTGCCAATAATGAACGCCTGCGCCAAACCATCCGGGCTGGGCTGTACGGCATAGCTCAGGCTGATGCCCCACTGGCTGCCGTCGCCCAGCAACTCCTGGAAACGCGGTGTATCTTGTGGTGTGGAAATGATCAGGATGTCGCGTATGCCGGCCAGCATCAAGGTGGTCAGCGGATAGTAAATCATCGGCTTGTCATACACGGGCAGCAGCTGCTTCGATACGGCCATGGTGACGGGATACAGGCGCGTGCCCGAACCACCGGCCAGGATGATGCCTTTGCGTTCAATGGCGGTACCCATTATTGCTGCTCCTGGGCTGTATCGCGTGCCGCATAGTTTTTTTCTACCCATTTCAGGTAGTCTCCCGACTGCACGTCGCGTACCCAGGCCTGGTTGTCCAGGTACCACTGCACCGTCTTGCGTATGCCGGTGGCGAAGGTTTCGGCCGGCTTCCAGCCCAGTTCGCGCTCGATCTTGCGTGCATCGATGGCATAGCGGCGGTCATGGCCAGGGCGGTCCTGCACATAGGTGATTTGTTCGCGGTAGCTGCCGGCAGCTTTCGGATCGAGCGTGTCGAGGATATCGCACAGGGTGTGCACGACTTCCAGGTTGGCCATTTCATTCCAGCCGCCCACGTTGTAGACCTCGCCCAGACGTCCCGCCTCGAGCACGCGGCGGATTGCCGAGCAATGGTCACCCACGTACAGCCAGTCGCGCACCTGCATGCCATCGCCATAGATAGGCAAGGCTTTGCCGGCACGGGCATTGCTGATGATGAGCGGAATCAGTTTTTCCGGGAAATGGAACGAGCCATAGTTGTTCGAGCAGTTTGTGGTGAGCACCGGCATGCCGTAAGTATGGAAGTAGGCGCGCACCAAGTGGTCAGACGCCGCTTTCGATGCCGAGTACGGGCTGTTTGGCGCATACGGCGTCGTTTCCGTGAATGGCGGGTCATTCGGTCCCAGGGTGCCATAGACTTCGTCGGTCGAGACGTGCAGGAAGCGGAAGCCGTCCCTGGCTTCGCCCGTCAGGCCGGACCAGTAGGCGCGTGCCGCTTCGAGCAGGCTGAAGGTGCCGTTGACGTTGGTCGAAATGAATTCGCCGGGGCTATGGATCGAGCGATCGACATGGCTTTCCGCGGCAAAATGCACGATGGCGCGTGGCTGGTATTCTGCCAGCAGGCGGGAGATATGGGCGGTATCGCAAATGTCGCCGCGTACAAAGATATGCCGCAGGTCTTGCTCCAGGCTGGCCAGGTTGCTGAGATTGCCAGCGTAGGTCAGTTTGTCAAAATTGATTACGGGCTCATCGCTGAGCGCCAGCCAGTCGCGTACAAAATTGGAACCGATGAAGCCGGCGCCGCCAGTCACTAAAATCATGCTGTTATCCTTGTTTACTTGAACATCTTCACGATGCTTCGCTCTTCCTGTTGTTTTGATAACAATGGGAGAAAAAATTTCCGAAATGAAATTATTGAAATTCTATTTGATCATGTTTTTAATACGCGCCATCTTTCTTGAAAATGACCTTTACCGTTTTCAGCAGGATGACAATGTCATTGAATAAAGACCAGTTCTTGACATACCAGGCATCCAGATAAACGCGCGTATCATAGCTGACGTCGTTCCTGCCGCTGACTTGCCATAGGCCCGTGACCCCGGGTTTGGCTTCAAGATAATAGTCGATCTGGTTGCCATAGCGTTCCAGTTCGGCATCGACAACGGGGCGCGGACCGACCAGGCTCATTTCGCCTTTCAGCACGTTCCATAGCTGCGGCAGTTCATCGAGGCTGGTCCGGCGCAGGAAGTGGCCGATCGATGTGATGCGAGGGTCGTTCTTCAGTTTGAAATCACGGTCCCATTCGGCACGGGCTTCAGGATCACGCTCCAGTAGCTCCTTGAGCAAGACGTCGGCATTCACGGCCATGGTGCGGAACTTGTAGCAGAGAAAATGCTTGCCATTCTGCCCCACGCGTTTGTGGCCGTAAAAGATGGGACGGCCCGATGCCAAGACCTTGGCCGCAATCCACAGCAGGATGGGCGCGCCGACGATCAGCACGCAAATCGAGGCCGCCAGATCAAAGCAGCGCTTAATCAGTTGCAAACCTGGTCGCGCCAGGTTGTTGCGCATGGTCAGCAGCAAGACTTCATGTGTAAAGAAATGGTTGACCTCCATACCGTACAGGGGCAGGCCGCGTACGGCTGGTACTACTTGCATATTGGCAACGCAACGGCTGACCTGCTGGATCATGCTTTGATAGGCATCGATGCCGCCTTGCTCCAGGGCGACAACCGTATGCGGGTCGCCCAGCAGCTTGAGTGTTTGTTCCGGGTTCTCACCCAGTTGAATGCAGGGCACAGCTTGCTTGCTGCGATTGACATAATGATGCTCCAGACGGTCTTGGCCTTCCGGGATCAGGAACGCAATCAGGCGATAGCCCATCAATGCTTCCTCATCGAAGGCGCGTGCTGTTTGCAAGGCATTGTCACCCCATCCGATGATGACCATGGGGCGTATCCAGCCGCCCGCTTTCATCAGCAGGTATTTGACCAGGCCGCGCAGCAGCAACACACAGCATGGCACCAGCAGCCAGGTAGCCAAGAGTGCCTCGCGCGAGGAGTCGCGCTTGTCGAGAAAGACCAGGGCCGCGTCGATCAAGCCCATGACCATGGCGATCTTCAGCAGCTCCTTGATTTCATTCGAGTACGGACGGCGTTTGGCATGATGGCCCTTCAGCTTGAAGATCGCCACAGTGACCAGGCATAGCAGGCTGTAGCTGAGCAGGCGTGAGCTATCCAGGCCGAAGCTGTTCAAGTCGCTGGTATCGAGGTTCCATTTTCCAGCGAGCCAGAATGCCATGAACATGGCAAGTGCATCGGCAAAGGTGAGGAAATATTTTTCTGCCCTGTTGCTGCAATACCATTTCACTTCTTGTACAAAGATGCCTTCGATTGGTTTCATGATGACTTGCTAAACCTTATAAACTTCTGTGTGAACTCTTGCGGTGCCGCATGCATGGCGATTGTGTGCCGACTTGCTCAAGCGCGGCCGTAGCGGTCTTCAAAGCGGACGATATCGTCCTCCCCAAGGTAGCTGCCCGATTGAATTTCAATCAATTCCAGCGGTAGCTTGCCAGGGTTGGCCAGAGAATGGACGACGCCGAGGGGGATATAGGTGGACTGGTTTTCGGTCAGCAAATATTCCTTGTCGCCATTGGTGATCTGGGCTGTGCCGGATACCACGATCCAATGCTCGGCGCGGTGGTGATGCATTTGCAATGACAACTTGGCGCCAGGTTTGACAGTAATCCGCTTGACCTGGAAGCGGTCGCCCTTGCCTATGGAATCATAGGAGCCCCACGGACGGAAGACTTCACGGTGCATGGTGGCCTCGGGACGCTCCCTGGCAATCAGCTGTGCGACCATGGTTTTCGTCTGTTGTGCCTGATCCGCATCCATGACCAGCACGGCGTCGGCGGTTTCCACGATAACGGTATTGCGCATGCCGATGGCGGTGACCAGGCGGCTACTGCTGTGTACCAGGCAATCGTTGCAATCCTGGACCAGCACGTCGCCTTGGGTGCTATTCTGACTGGCATCCTTTTCCGTCACGTCGAGTACGGCTTTCCAGGAACCGATATCATTCCAACCGGCATCAAGGGCGATGGTAGCCGCATGGCTGGTGCGCTCCATGACGGCGTAGTCGACGGCGATATCGGGGCTGGCCGCGTAGGCATCCTGGTCCAGGCGGATGAAGTCGAGGTCGCTTTTCGCAGCGCTGATGGCAGCGCGACACGCGGCCAGGACAGAGGGTTGGAAGCGTTCCAGCTCCGCCAGGTAGCGGCTGGCGCGGAACAGGAACATGCCGCTGTTCCAGAAGTAATCACCGCTGGCGATATATTGTTCTGCAAGCGCCAAGGCCGGCTTTTCCACGAATTCAAGTACGCGCTGAACTTGCCCGGTTGCAGTGCCTTCGGTGCGAATATAGCCGTATCCTGTTTCTGGAGACGTTGGTGTGATACCGAAAGTCAACAAATTACCTGCCTCTGCAGCAGTACGCGCCAGCGCGATTGCTCGATGGAAAGCCGGGGTATCCAGAATGACGTGGTCCGATGGCAACACCAACAATAGCGGATCTTCGCCATGCTCCATCGCCTGCAGGGCGGCTGAGGCGATCGCCGGTGCTGTATTGCGGCGCATGGGCTCAAGTAACATGCGACTATGTTCCAGGCCGATTTCACGCACCTGCTCCGCGACAATGAAGCGTGAAGATTCGTTGCATACCAGTAATGCTGGCGACATATTGTCGATGCCGGCCAGACGCTGCAGCGTTTGTTGCAGCATGCTGCCCTGAGTCGACAAGCGCAGAAACTGCTTTGGGAATGCTTCGCGCGAAAGCGGCCATAAACGTGTGCCGGAGCCACCACAAAGAATTACCGGTAGGAGGGGAATAGTCATTTATGCTTCAATGTAAATAATATTGGATAGAGCTGAATGATTGGTCATTCGGCATCCACTAAAACTTGCCCGGATTGCTGCGCTCTTCAACAGGAGGCGGACATACATGCTGCCAAAAAATCAATGTTGCAAGCAGGGGCAGTATTTTAATGAATTACAGGAATCTTTGTATTTTCTCCCGACTCTATGGAATCTGAGAGGCAGGTATTCTAGCGCGTCCTGTATTGTAGTTTGCTCCCCCAGTATTCCCCCTTAGCACACAACGTTTTCAAGCAAAAAAGCAACAAACACGCAGATGGCACTGAGACTGAGAATGAGCACGGCGCCTGCGGCGCAATCCTTGACGGTCTTGATACAGGGATGGAGGGCCGGGTGGATATGATCAATCAAATTTTCGAGGGCGGTGTTGAAGAGCTCCGCCGCTAGGACCATGCCACAGTTGAGCAACAATAAAGCCCACCAGATCATGGCCGGTCGGTTCCAGGCCAGTACGATCAATACCATGAGGGCAGCAAGGCATTGCAGCCGGAAGCTCGATTCCATGCGGAAGGCGGAACTCAAGCCTTGCAGGGCAAACCCCATGCGTTTATGGAAAGGCTGGTTTTTCATTAACTATGCATGATTGGTCAGGGCGACTCATTTTCCTGACGACCGATGCTCTTTCTGAAAACAGATGCGTATCGCCCGCACATGGAGAGGACCAGGTATCAGGAATAGGAAAGACTGGCGTTAACAGCGCGCGCATCATTGAAGAAAAATAAAAAGCCCGTTTTCAAGAAAATGAAAAAGGGCTTTTATCGAGGAAGTGGCGCTTTGTATGACAAGGCTTGCTTCTCGTGGGACCAGGCCAGCGTTGTGCGGCTTGACGTCAGCCCGCTGGCTTGGCCTTGTATGTCTCAGCCAAAGGCATCAACAGATTACTTGGCGTGGCTTGGGGTCGTGTGCGCGGTGGTCGAGTCCGAGCTTGCTGCACCGGCCACAACGGCAACTGCTGCGCCGATGGCGATCAGGGCGCTCGTGCTCAGGCCGGCAACAGTGCCAGCAGCGGCGGCGCCAGTAGCGCCAGCTGCTGGTGCAGCTGCTGCTGGTGCAGGAGCTGGTGCCGATTGAGCCATGGCTTGTGCGGAAGCGAAGCACAGGATTGCCGAAGCGATCAGAATTTTCTTCATGGGATATCCTTTTAGGTTGAACAGCGGGAATGCTAAACTGTCACTCGATTGTAGCAACATTTCTTCGGCTAGTCTGCGCCACACCGTTCAGGGCGACAATAATTTCTCTTATTTTAGCCGTATTCGAGGTCATTCACTGCACCAAACTTCCCGCGATGTTGTTCAGCATCAACAAAAACGTTGGCGTGCCGATGTGAATTTAATATTTTCTATTCATTTCGGCAAGGATTGCTGATGAATTCAAAAGCGCCGCACAAGTTTGCCAAGTCCTTCCCATCCCGCGTAAAATGCAGGCTTCGCGGGTGTAGCTCAATGGTAGAGCAGAAGCTTCCCAAGCTTACGACGAGGGTTCGATTCCCTTCACCCGCTCCACTTTTCGCTGGCGCCTGGTTTTGTGCGGCGCGGCCACTATTTTCTTCATTCCCATGTCCTCTGATACCCCAGCAAACGGCCCGGCGCGGCCGATGATGTACGATCCGACCGAACACCGCATCCGCAGCTTCGTGACCCGCGCGGGACGGCTGTCTGTCGCGCAGGCGCGCGCGCTTGAGACCTTGGGGCCGCAGTTCCTGCTGCCTTTCGCCAAGGACTCCATGGATTTCGAGCAGGTATTCGGGCGCAAGGCGCCGGTCATCCTGGAAATCGGTTTTGGCATGGGCGCGACGACGGCACATATCGCCAAAGCCATGCCGGAGAAGGATTTTATCGGCGTCGAAGTGCATACGCCCGGTGTGGGCAGCTTGTTGAAGCTGATCGGTGAAGAGTCGCTGACGAATCTGCGCCTGCTGCAGCACGATGCCGTGGAAGTGCTGACGCACATGATCCCAGCCAATTCCCTGGCCGGTATCCACGTTTTCTTCCCCGATCCGTGGCACAAGGCGCGCCACAACAAGCGCCGCCTGATCCAGTCGCCATTCGTCAAGCAATTGACCGATCGGCTCGCGCCGGGTGGCTATCTGCATTGCGCCACAGACTGGGAAGATTATGCGGTGCAAATGCTGGATGTGCTGGGTGCCGAGCCGCAGCTGCGCAATAGCGCCGATGCTTATGCACCGCAGCCGGCGTATCGTCCGCTGACCAAGTTTGAAAACCGCGGCCTGAAGCTGGGCCATGGCGTGTGGGATCTGGTGTTCATCAAGAAGTAAATTTCTTTGGCGGTTTGCCCACCTGTGCCGTTTGCACGAGAACAAGCCTGCCGCGGTGACGCCGCAGGCTTTTTTCATGCGCACGCTAGCGTGCGCTGGCTAGGCAGGGCGCGGGAATTACGGTAGTCTTATCTTTTTTGCATTGAGTAATATTATGTCCAAGAAAATACTCGTGACCGGCGCATCCGGTTTCATCGGTTCGCATACCTGTGTCGAATTGCTGGCTGCAGGCTTTGAGGTCATCGCGGTGGATAATCTGTGTAATAGCGCGCGCGAAGCGATGGCGCGCGTGGAGCGCATCTCCGGTAAAAGCGTGCCCTTCTATGAAGCGGACGTGCGCGACCGCATGGCCATGGCGGCCGTCTTGCGCGAGCACGCCATCGATGCCGTGATCCATTTCGCCGGCTTGAAAGCCGTGGGTGAATCGGTGGCCCAGCCGCTGATGTACATGGACAACAATGTATCGGGCACCGTGGCGCTGCTGGAAGTGCTGGCGGCGGCGAACGTGAAGCGTTTTGTCTTCAGCTCGTCGGCCACCGTGTATGGCGATCCGGAAGCCTTGCCGATCCTGGAAACGTCGCGCCTGTCCGTGACTAATCCGTACGGCCGCTCGAAGCTGATGGTCGAGCAGATCCTGGCCGATCTCGTGCATGCCGACGCGCAATGGCAAGTCGGTGTGTTGCGCTACTTCAACCCGGTGGGCGCGCATGCCAGTGGCCTGATCGGTGAAGATCCTGCCGGTATCCCGAATAACCTGATGCCCTTCATCGCCCAGGTGGCAGTGGGCCGCCGCGAGCGCCTGGCCGTGTTCGGCAACGACTACGCTACGCCCGATGGCACGGGCGTGCGCGACTACATCCACGTGGTCGACCTGGCGCTGGGCCATGTGGCGGCGTTGAACCGCCTGTTTTCCACCGAGGGCGGCTTTACCGTCAACCTGGGCACGGGACACGGCTATAGCGTGCTCGACACCGTGCGCGCCTTCGAGGCCGCCAGCGGCCGCAAGGTTCCCTATGACATCGTGCCGCGCCGCCCGGGCGACATCGCCAGCTGCTATGCCTCGGCCGACAAAGCGAAGGAATTGCTGGGCTGGCAAGCGCAGAAAAATATCGACGACATGTGCCGCGACCACTGGCGCTGGCAGCATCAGAACCCGCAAGGCTACGCAGTGTAGAAAATCCGGTAGATGTAAAAAAATCCCGCTCACACAAAAGTGTGGCGGGATTTTTTTAGAGCGCCAGCAACCCAATGGCGCCTGAAAAATGCCCAGGGCTAGGCGCAAAGCCGAAGACAGTACGCAAGTACGGCGAGGCGAAGCGACAACGCCCCAGGCTTTTTCTCAGGCAGCCATTATGGGTACAGGCCGCGCACTTCGCGCGCTTGCAGGACGCGCGTGCACGCCAGGATGAAGGTGGCGGTACGCATCGACACTTTCTTCTCTTGCGACACTTGCCAGACCGCGTCGAACGCTTCGCGCATGATGCGGGTCAGGCGGCTGTTGATCTCTTCTTCCGTCCAGAAGAAGCTCGAGAAGTTTTGCGCCCATTCGAAGTAGCTGACGGTCACGCCGCCGGCGTTGGCCAGCACGTCTGGCACGATCAGCACGCCGCGGTCGGTCAGGATGTCGTCCGCTGCCGGCAGGGTCGGGCCGTTGGCGCCTTCCAGGATGATCTTGGCGCGGATGACTTGTGCGCGTTCGGCCGTGATCTGCTGTTCCAGCGCGGCCGGGATCAGGATGTCGCAATCGATGCCCCAGAAATCTTCGCGCGGCACGAATGCCTCGGCGCCCGGGAAGCCTTCGACGCTGCCCACTTCGGCCACGTGTGCCAGCAGCTGCGGGATGTTCAAGCCGCCGGCGTGCACGACGGTGGTCTTGTGGTCTTGCACCGCCACGACTTTCGAGCCGGCTTCAGCGAACATGCGTGCAGCGACGCCGCCCACGTTGCCGAAACCTTGCACGATGACTTTCGCGCCTTCGAGCGACATGCCGACCTTGGCGGCTGCATCGCAACCGACGACGAACACGCCGCGGCCCGTCGCATCGCGGCGGCCCAGGCTGCCGCCCAGCGAAATTGGCTTGCCCGTTACCACGCCGGTCGACATATTGCCGCCGATCATGGCATAGCTGTCCATCATCCACGCCATGACTTGCTCATTCGTGTTGACGTCCGGCGCCGGGATATCCTTGTTCGGTCCGATGATCATGCTGATCTCGCTCGTGTAGCGGCGCGTCAGGCGTTGCAGTTCGTTGCGCGACAGGGTCTTCGGATCGACACGGATACCGCCCTTGGCGCCGCCGTATGGCACGTTGACTGCTGCATTCTTGACCGTCATCCAGGCCGACAGCGCCATCACTTCCGACAGGGTCACGTCCTGGTGGAAGCGCACGCCGCCTTTACCGGGGCCGCGCGACAGATTGTGCTGCACGCGGTAGCCTTCGTAGTGGGCAATGGTGCCGTCATCGCGCTCGATCGGCACGTCGACCGTCAGGATGCGCTTTGGACGCTTCAGCGTTTCCACCCAGCGTGACAGGTTGCCCAGGTACGGCGTAACGCGGTCGATCTGCTCGAGGTAGACGCCCCATGGGCCAAGGTCTTCAGGATTGAGGTAGGAAGGAAGTGCGTGCTTGCTGGTCATGCTTGATAAGCTCCTGACAATACGAATACGTTAGAGGCACAGCCGAGATGCAGCTGCGCGCAGCGGAACCGCATCGTAGGCGATAGCCTCATGCCCCGGCCAATGCTTTGTGCGCATCCGGTTATGCATTTATTGCATAGATTGGAGGTCAGGATGGAATTGTGGTGAAGGCTGCACGCCGGCGTTTTTTTCCGCCGCGCGCGGCGCTTTCCTGCGCCTGCACCAGGTATTGCCACAGGCTTTCGACGATCTGCTTGCCGGGGCGCAGGCCCGACGGGCGCTCGCGGTACAGGCGGATTTCCAGCTCGATTTCCCAGCCTGGCGCGCCGCCGTCGGCGCGCGCCAGGTGCTTGTACTTGACGTCGCGCATGACTGCCGATTCGGGCAGGAAGGCGATGCCGCGCCCCTCCAGCGCCATCATTTTGAGGCCTTCGGCCATGTCCGTTTCGTAGCAGGTTTCCAGGAACAGGGGCGCCTTGGCGTCGGCCACCAGCAATTCCACCATGCGCCCCAGGTAGGCGTTGCTGGTGTAGGAGAGGAAGGGCAGCGGCTCCTTGGCGCTGCCGGGCAGGACGAAGTCCGGCACCTTGTCCTGGCCGCAGCGCGCATACGCGCGCACGGTTTCGCGGCCCATCACCAGCATGTCGTAGCGGCCCGGATCGAGCTGCACCGGCTGGCGTGGATGGTGATAGCACAGCAGCAGGTCGCAGCCGCCGTCGACCAGCTGCAGCACCGCGTCGTGCACGTTCAGCGCCATCAGGCGGCTGTTGATCGGTGCAAAACCGTCTTCCAGTGCCGTCAGCCATTTCGGCATGAAGGTCAGCGACAGGGTATGCGGCACGGCGAAATCGACGCTCGTTTGCGTGGCCGCCCGCTTGCCGCGCAACAGGGCGCGCACGCCATTGATTTGTCCCAGCATTTCCAGCGCCTGCTCGTAGAACACGGCGCCGGCCGGCGTCAATCGCGTGGGATACGAGGTGCGGTCGACCAGGTCGATGCCGAGCCAGTTTTCCAGCGACTGGATGCGCCGCGAAAAGGCTGGCTGGGTGACGTGGCGCAGGGCCGCGGAACGGCTGAAATTATGCGTTTCAGCGAGCGAGATGAAGTCTTCCAGCCATTTGGTTTCCATCGCGGCGGCGTTCCTTTATCAAGGGCAGGGGCAAGATGACGTGGTCAGGGCGTATCGGGCGATGCCGCCGGCTGGTACAGGGCGGCCGGCAGGCCGAAGAAGGACGGCGGACCCAGGGTCGTGCCGTCGAGCGAGCCGCCCGCGTTCAGGGCCTTGTTGATGGCCGACAGCAAAGAGCTGCGGTCGGCGAGATTTTTTATCAGGGCGCGCGGGCCGTTGTGGAAAGTATGCTGGGCGATGTCCGCGGCGACGACAAAGATCGGTTCGCGGCGCAGGGGGAACTCCACCCACTCGCCATCCTCGTCCTGAGCGCAGAAGGTGCCGGGCAAGGTCATGTTTTCGGCACCGGGAAGGTGCGAGGCCAGCACCAGGCCGAAGGCTTCCGGCACCACGTCGGCCAGGCGGCGCACCGTCAGGTCGTCGCCGACCAGGGTACGGATTTGCGCTTCCACCGCGTCATCGGCGTCGGGCTGGGCGCCGAGGATTTTCACGGCCTGGTAAATCAGGTCCGGCGAGAGTGCTTCCATTAAATCATCTCCAGGATCATGGCGACGATTTCGTCGCCGTACGAGGCCAGTTTTTTCTCGCCCACGCCGCTCACGCCGCGCATCTGTTCCAGCGAGGTGGGCTTGGCCTTGGCGATTTCACGCAGGGTGGCGTCGACGAAAATCACGTAGGCGGGCACGTTGTGCGTGCGCGCCGTCTCCACGCGCCACCAGCGCAGCTTGTCGAAGATCGCCTGCTCGCTGGTAGACAAGTCCGTCTCGACATAGCCTTTTGCCACGCTGGTGCAGCGCTTGCTGGTTTTCACCGGTTTCTGGTACTGGCGTAGTTGCACTTTCTGGCCGCCCTTGAGCACGGGGCGCGAGGCGTCCGTCAGTTTCAGCGAGCTGTATTGTTCATGGTCGACCGAGACGAGACCGAGCGCGATGGCCTGGCGCAGAATCGATTTCCATTCCGCTTCGCCCAGGTCCGAGCCGATGCCGAACACGGACAGTGCATCGTGGTGCCAGGTCTTGATGCGCTCCGATTCCACGCCGCGCAGCACGTCGATCACGTGGCCGCCGGCGAAGCGCTGGTCGACGCGGTAGATGGCCGACAGCAGTTTTTGCACGGGCACCGTGCCGTCGAACGACACGGGCGGCACCAGGCAGGTGTCGCAGTTGCCGCACGGCGAAGCCGGTTCGCCGAAGTATTCGAGCAGGCGCATGCGGCGGCAGCTGAGCGTTTCGCACAGGCCCAGCATGGCGTCGAGTTTCACGCCCAGCACGCGCTTGAAGGTGTCGTCCGCTTCGGATTCATCGATCATGCGCCGCTGCAGCACCACGTCCTGCAAGCCGTACGCCATCCAGGCGTTGGCGGCCATGCCGTCGCGGCCCGCGCGCCCCGTTTCCTGGTAATAGCCCTCGATGCTTTTCGGCAGATCGAGGTGGGCGACGAAGCGCACGTCGGGCTTGTCGATACCCATGCCGAAGGCGATGGTGGCGACCATGACGATGTTTTCCTCGCGCAGGAAGCGTGCCTGGTTGGCGCTGCGCTTGGCGTACTCCATGCCGGCGTGATAGGGCAGGGCGCGGATGCCGCTCTGGTTCAGAAATTCCGCCGTCTCTTCAACTTTTTTGCGCGACAGGCAGTAGACGATGCCGCAATCGCCCGCGTGTTCCGTGTTGATGAAGTCGAGCAGCTGCTTGCGGCCATTCGCCTTTTCCACGATCTGGTAGCGGATGTTCGGACGGTCGAAGGACGAGACGAACTGACGCGCGTCTTCCAGCTGCAGGCGCAGGGCGATTTCGGCGCGTGTCTGCGGGTCGGCCGTGGCCGTGAGCGCGATGCGCGGCACGTCCGGGAACTGCTCGTGCAGCACCGACAGCTTGATGTACTCGGGACGGAAGTCATGCCCCCACTGGGCCACGCAATGCGCCTCGTCGATGGCGAACAGGGAGATCTTCGAGGCCTGGAACAGGTCCAGGCAGCGCTGCGTCATCAGGCGCTCGGGCGCCACGTAGACGACGTCGATGCCGCCCGTGCGCACCAGGCGCTCGATGCGGCTCGCCTCTTCGTAGGTTTGCGTGGAATTGAGGAAGGCGGCGCGCACGCCGACTTCCTCCAGCGCGTCCACCTGGTCCTGCATCAGGGCGATCAGCGGCGAGACGACGACGCCTACGCCCTCGCGCAGCAGTGCGGGAATCTGGTAGCACAGCGACTTGCCGCCGCCGGTGGGCATCAGCACCAGCGCGTCGCCGCCATGGCTGACGTGGTCGACGATGTCGGCCTGCTGGCCGCGGAAGGCCGGATAGCCGAAAACGGTCTGCAGCAGGTGCAGCGCGCGCTGGTTAAGATCTTGATTCATAGTGCCTTATTCTGCCCAAACAACCCAGCCGTAGTGGGCGCTGGCCAACACCAGCAAGCCGAACACGATGCGGTACCAGGCAAAAAACGTGAAGTCGTGCGAACTGATGTAGCGCAGCAGCCAGCGCACGCACAGGAAGGCGGAGATGAAGGCGGCTACGGTGCCCAGGCCGAACAGGGGCACGTCGGTGGCCGACAGGATGTCGCGCGCTTTATACAGCGAGTAGAAGGTGGCCGCCAGCAGGGTCGGGATGGCCAGGAAGAACGAGAATTCGGTGGCTGTCTTGCGCGACAGGCCCAGCAGCATGCCGCCGATGATGGTCGAGCCGGAGCGGCTGGTGCCGGGAATTAGCGCGAACGCTTGCGCGCAACCCACCTTCAGGGCGTCGAACGGCGTCATTTCATCGACCGAGTTGACGCGCACGGTGACGGGATTGGTGCGCGCGCGGCGCTCCACCAGCAAAATCACGATGCCGCCGATGATGAAGGCCATGGCGACCGGTACTGGCTTGAACAGCGCATGCTTGATCATCTTGCCAATCGCCAGGCCGATGATGGCCAGCGGCAGGAAGGCGATGGCCACGTTCAGCACGAACTTGCGCGATTTGACCTCGGTGCTGAAGGTGGTCAGCACGCTGCCGATGCGCTGGCGGTACTCCCAGCATACGGCCAGGATGGCGCCGGCCTGGATGGCGATCTCGAAGACATCCATGACTTCTTTCGAAACATCCTTGGTAAAGTCGAGCAGGCTGCCGGCCAAGATCAAATGACCCGTGGAGGAAATCGGCAAGAATTCGGTAAAGCCTTCGACCAGCCCCATGATGATGGCTTTTAACGCAAGAATGAGATCCATAGATGTATAAACGGGTATAAGTGACAGGATGGGGTGACCGCGTGGCGCCAGCAATGTGCGCGGGGTCGAAGCTTACCATGCCGGAGGCCCGTCGAGCCGATTTGGGCGCTTGCGGGCAGCGGTTTTTTGCCGCTGCCCGCAAGGCAAGGGGAGAGTTCAGGAAGCCTGTTTTGCCGGCGCGGCCAGGCGCGCGCTGGCCGCCACCAGCAGCAGGGCGGCGCCCAGCATGGCGAAGGCGATATTCAGGCTGGTGGCGTGCGCCACGAAGCCGATCACGGCCGGACCGGCCAGGATGCCCGCATAGCCGATGGTGGTGATGGCCGCCACCGCCAGGCTGGCCGGCATGGCGCTCTGGTTGCCCGCCGCCGTAAACAGGATGGGCACGATGTTTGCAGCGCCCAGGCCGATCAGCACGAAGCCGGCCATGGCCAGGCTGGCATGCGGCGCCAGCACGGCCAGGAAAAAGCCGCTGGCCGCGCACAAGCCGCCGAAAGTAAGCACTCGCTTTCCGCCAAAGCGGCTGACCACCTTGTCACCCGTGAAGCGGCCCAAGGTCATGGCGATGGCGAAGGCGGCGTAGCCGAGGCCGCCCTTGGCTTCTTCCACGCCGCGCGTGGTGGTAAGGAACAGGGCGCTCCAGTCGAGAATCGCGCCTTCGGCCAGGAAGACGATAAAGCACAGCAAGCCGATGAAAATGACGGCGCCGTGCGGCATCACGAACAGCGGCGTCTTTTCGCCCGAAGCGGACGCCGTCGGCAGCAGATGGCCTTGCGCAGCGCCCAGCACGCCGCACAGCAGCAGCATCACCACCGCGCACGACCAGGCCGGCGTCAGGCCCAGCCACAGCAGCAGGGCCATGCAGGCCGCGCCGGCAAAGCCGCCCACGCTGAACAGCGCGTGAAAACCCGACATCATGGCGCCGCCGTTGGCTTTTTCGATGATCACGGCCTGAATATTGATGGCAACGTCAAACGTGCCCATGGCCGCGCCGAACACCAGCAGCACCAGGCCCAGTTGCAGCGGCGTGGCGGCCAGCGCCAGGCCGGGCAGGATGGCGGTCAGCAGCAAGCCGGCGCTGCAGATGACCTTGCGGCAGCCGAAGCGTGCCGTGAGCATGCCCGTAAACGGCATCGCGCACAGCGAGCCGGCGCCCAGGCACAGCAGCAGGATGCCCAGGGTCGCTTCATCGAGGCCCAGGCGCGACTTGGCGTAGGGAACCAGCGGGGCCCAGGCGGCCATGCCGAGGCCTGCGGCGAAGAAGACCAGGCGCGTAGCGCGTTGTTGCAGGGTGCCGGTAAGGTGCATGGGGAAGCTTTTCAAGAATCGGGGTGGATAAAATCAGGCGCGGGCGCGCAGCACTTGCACACCTAGCCGTTCAAAGGCGGCGATGTGGGCAGCGTCGGCATCGGCTTCCAGCACCAGATGCTGCAGCAATCCAGTCGCCAGCACGCCGAACGGTGCGGCAGTGCCCAGCTTGTCGCTGGTGACGGCCACGACGACGGCCTTGCTGGCGCCGGCGATGCTGCGCTTGAACTCGGCCTCGTCGTAATTGAACGCCGTCACGCCCGCGTCCGCATCGGCGCCGCAGGCACCGAGGAAGCACAGGTCGGGATGCATGCGCTCGACCGTGCGCAGCGCCTGCGGACCCAGGCTGGCGCCGGCGCGGCGGTCGACCCTGCCGCCGGCCATGATCAGCTCGATTTCGGGACGTTCCATCAGGGCCATGGCAATGGATGGGGCGTTGGTGATGACGGTGAGCGCCAACTCCGGCAAGGCGCAGGCGATGGCCAGATTGGTCGAGCCCGCATCAAGAAACAGTACCTGACCCGTGCGAACGAGCGACACGGCGGCCTGCGCCAGGCGCGCCTTGCGTTCCGGCGCTTCCTGTTTGCGTTGCGTCAAGGTACCGCCGTCGGGCGCCAGCGGCAGGGCACCGCCATACACGCGCTGGCACAGGCCGGCCGCCGCCATCTCGCGCAAATCGCGCCGTATCGTGTCTTCGGAAACATCGAGCTGGCGCGCCAGGTCCAGCGCCAGGACCCTGCCGTCGGCTTGCAATTGTTGCTGGATCAGTGCGTGGCGTTGTTTGAGAAGCAGGGTGGCGGACATAGGTTTTAATTAAAACGTGCAGGAATGTGCATGAATATACGCAAACGTGCAAACGTGGTCAACAGTTATCTGTCAGCCGCAGCCTTATGCGTGGCCATGGATGGTCATCAGGAATACTGATTCTGGGGCGGTGCGCGCCGCCAAGCCGCTCAGGGGGCCGTCAGCCGTTCCAGCTCCGCCAGCCAGTGCACCGCATGTTCGCGGCTGCTGCCGCACATATCCTCGGATGGCTGCAAGCCGCCGCAAAACGCGGGCCGCTCCGGCTGGCCAAAGATATTGCAGCGGTTGTCGTCGGCCAGCTGGATGCAGCGCACGCCCGCAGGCTTGCCATCAGGCATGCCGGGAATCGGGCTGGTGATGGACGGTGCGGTGCAGCAGGCGCCGCAGGATGGACGGCATGCCAGGGTGGCAGATGATGACATGGGATTTCAGACGAGCGGGTGAGGAGCCGACAGTATAGCAAGCCGGCCCCCGTGTCTCGCCAGGGCGGTGTTTAACGCACGATGCTGACGCGCTTGCCCGACAGGGTGCGGCGGGCCGGGTCGCCATGCACGGTGATGCGGCCGGAACCGCTGGCGCGGGCGTTGACTTCATTCTGGACGGTGACGTCGATGTCGCCGGAACCGTTGCTCGCCAGATAGGCAACATCGCTGCGCAGGGCGGCCAGGTTGATGTCGCCCGAGCCATTCACGTTGGCGTCGAGGCGCTGCACGGCGCCGCTGGCGCTGATGCTGCCCGAGCCGTTGACGGCCACGTTGATGCGTTCGCCCCGCACGCTGCCCAGCTGGATGTTGCCCGAACCGTTCTGCACCGCGTCCGTGTTGCCGCTGCTGAGGGCCGCCGCGTTGATGCTGCCCGAGCCATTGTTGGCCACGTCGAGGCGTCCCACCGTGCCCGACAGTTCGCTCTTCATCGAACCGCGCTGCTCCAGGCTGAAATCCTCGCCATTGAAGCCGCTGGCCACCAGGCGGCCCGAGCCGGAAATGTTGATTTTCCTCAATTGCGGCGTCGTATAGATGACGTGGATACCATTGCTGCTGCGAATGTTCGTATCGCTCCAGATGCGCAGGGTATTGCCGCTCACTTCGCTATGGATGCGCGGCTGCAGGTTGCTGTCCGCCTCGATCACCAGCGATGTTGCCGGCCCCACGCGCACGTCGATTTTCAGATCGATGCGCTTCATGCTGTCGATGTCGAGCGTGTCGATGTTGCTGACCTGGCGCGCGTCGCGACTCACTTGTTCGTTGCCCTGGATGGTATTGCCACCCGAGTCGGCATAGCGCACTTCGCCATCGTTGGGGTTGATGACGATGGCGCAACCGCCGAGGGCAAGGGCGCAGCACAGGGCCAGCAGGGTACGCATGGTGTTTCCTTTATGATTGTTTTAGTTCGGAACAAGAAAAAAGCCGGCTGCCGCCCCGCGGCTGCCGTGCTGTCGATGGCAAGGTAGCAAATCCGACACGCTAGCTGAGGGGAAATGCGATGAACTGCGCAAAACGGGGGCTGAAACGCATTCTGCTTCACCCGGCGCGACAGGTCCGGCGGCAGTGGAGGTGTCGCCAACGCCGGCACGGAGCGTACAATACCCGTGTTCGGCGTGCCGGGCGGTGCCCCGCGCTTGACCTTGCCGATAGACAGGGCTACTATTAATGACTCAAAAGTAAGTTACTTGGAAAGATACATGCAAGCCCCGATTGATACCAAGCCCCGCTGGGAGCGGCGCAAGGATGCCCGCCCGCAGGAATTGCTCGCCGCCGCCCTCGACCTGTTTGTCGAACGGGGTTTCGCATCGACGCGCCTGGAGGATGTGGCCAAACGGGCCGGCGTGTCGAAAGGCACCCTGTACCTGTACTTTGAGAATAAACAAGAGCTGTTCAAGGCCGTGGTGCGCGACAATATCGTGCAATCGATCGGCGAGGCGGAAGACAGCATGGCCGCCTCGGACAGCACCAGCGCCGACTTGCTGCGCAGCATGATGATGCAATGGTGGGAAGAATTCGGCGCCACCAAGCTGGCCGGTTTGACCAAGCTGATGCTGGCCGAAGCGAACAATTTCCCGGAACTGGCGCAGTTTTACAACGAAGAGGTGGTCGCGCGCGGCAATGCGCTGATCGCCACCCTGCTGGAACGGGGCATGCAGCGCGGCGAATTCCGCCAGGTCGATCCCGTGCTGGTCAGCACCATCCTCAGCGCGCCCGTCACCATGCTGATGATGTGGACACACTCTTTCCTGCCATGCGAGGTCAAGAATATCGATCCGCTTGCCTATATGGATGCCTTTATCGACATGAGCTTGCGCAGCCTGCAGGTGGAGGCACCCGGGAAAAGCTGATCCGCTGGACCTGCTTCCACCGTTCAGTTGCCCCTTTTCCAAGGTTCGCCCCCCCAAATCTGCAGATCGTCGCAAATTTCCTCCATTCCCCGCCTTTATGGTTAACATGTGCTTTCAGCCAGTTCAACGATAAAATGGCGGATTATTACTTCACTTACCGAGTCCAAAGATGAATATCGAACAAGCCCGCTTCAATATGATCGAACAGCAGATCCGTCCATGGGACGTACTGGATATCGACGTGCTGGAGCTGTTGAACGTGGTTAAGCGTGAGGATTTCGTACCTGCGGCCTATAAAAATCTGGCCTTCGTCGATACGGAAATTCCACTGGGCGGCGGCGAATGCATGTTCACGCCAAAGCTGGAAGCGCGCATTTTGCAAGATGTAGCCGTCAAGAAGCATGAAAATGTGCTGGAAATCGGTACCGGCAGCGGTTACATGGCCGCCTTGCTGGCGCACAAGGCGCGTCATGTGACGAGCGTGGAAATCGTTCCCCAATTGAAAACCCTGGCCGAGCAGAACCTGGCCGCCAACGGCGTGACCAACGTGACCGTGGAACTGGGTGACGGCGCCCAGGGCTGGAGCAAGGGCGCACCGTACGACGTGATCGTCGTGTCCGGTGCCCTGGCCGTGTTGCCGGAAGCGCTGTTGCAACAAGTCAAAGTCGGCGGCCGCATCCTGGCCATCATCGGCGAAGCGCCGATCATGTCGGCGCACCTGATCACGCGCAGCTCGGACAAGGCCTACGACACGCGCAAGCTGTTTGAAACGAATGTCACGCCGCTGCAAGCCGTGGCACCGTCGCATTTCCAGTTCTGAGGCGACCGATTCGATGGAGCATTTGAGTGCACCGCAGCTGGCCGCCTGGCTGGCTGACCCTTCCCGCCCCCGTCCTGTTTTGCTGGACGTGCGGGAACAGTGGGAGTTCGACCTGTGCCACCTCGACGGTGCCACCTTGATGCAGATGAACTCGATTCCTGCGCGCATCGATGACCTCGATGAAGATGCCGAGATCGTCTGCATCTGCCATCACGGCATGCGCAGCATGCAAGTGGCGGCCTTCCTGGAGCGCAATGGTTTTGGCAAGATCAGTAATTTGACGGGCGGCGTGCATGCCTGGGCGCTGCAAGTCGACAGCGCGATGCCTAAATACTAAGTTATGTTGCAGTAGATGCACCCAGGCATGTTTTTCTGCATGCCTGCGGAGGCCTGTACCCCGCTCACCCGGCGGGCGCAAGGCAAGCGGTAGCAGATTTTTGATTCCATCAACTTTTGACGACTCCAACGGAGAAATGCAATGCGGAAACCCCTAATCGCCGTGCTGATGACCAGCGCCTTTGTCTCGATGACATGCTCGCTGCAAGCGCAGGCGGCCGATCTCATCCAGGTGTACCAGCAGGCGCTGGCCAATGACGCGCAGTACGCCAGCGCGCGCGCGGCCCTGTCGGCCGGGATGGAGCGGGTTCCGCAAGGGCTGGCAGGCTTGCTGCCGCAAATCTCCGCGTCGGGCAGCAATACGCGTGGCAATCAGGAACAGATTATCCAGAACAATGGCGGCAACAAGATCACCTCGCCGTCCGTCAACGTGCGCACGAACAGCTACAACCTGACCCTGGCGCAGCCGCTGTTCCGCTGGGATCGCTGGGAAACCTATCAGCAAAGCAAGCTGGCGCAGGCGATTGCGGAAGCGCAATTTGCGCAAGTTCAGCAAGACCTGATCACGCGCGTGGCGCAGGCGTATTTCGACGTGCTCAGTGCGCAGGACAATCTGGGCGCCACGCAGGCGCAAAAGGTCGCCACGACGGAGCAGCTGGCATCGGCCAAGCGCAATTTTGAAGTCGGCACGCAAACGATTACCGACACGCACGAAGCGCAAGCGGCCTACGACCTGGTGGTGGCGCAGGAATTTGCCGCCATCAATGACCTGGCCAACAAGCGCAGCGCGCTGCAAACCATTATCGGCGAAGCGCCGACCACCCTGGCGCCGATGCGCGCGGGCGTCGTCATCAGCGCGCCGGAACCGGCTGCCGTCGAGCCGTGGGTGTCGTCCGCCGAAGAGCAGAACTACGGCGTCGTCACGGCCCAGTTCAACGTGGAATCGGCCAAGCGCGACATCGGCCGCAACCGCGCCGGCCACTACCCGACCCTGGACCTGATCGCCAACACGGGCCATAGCTACACGTCCGGTGGCGGCAATGGCAACGGGAATAACAATAATGCCATTGGCGTGCAGTGGAGCATCCCGATCTTCAGCGGCTTTGCCGTCACCAGCAAGGTGCGCGAATCGATCGCGCTGGAAAACAAGGCCCGCAACGACCTGGAAACGGCACGCCGCACGGCATCGCAAGGCGCGCGCCAGGCATTCCTGGGCGTTAACAGCGGCCTGGCCCAGGTCAAGGCGCTGGAAGCGGCGGAAGTGTCGAGCAAATCGGCGCTGGAGTCGAACCAGCTCGGTTACCAGGTGGGCGTGCGCATCAATATCGACGTGCTGAATGCACAGAAACAATTGTTCTCGACGCAAAAAGACCTGTCGAAAGCCCGCTACGACACCATCATGAACGGCTTGCGCCTGAAGGCGGCCGCCGGCACGCTGAAGGAAACGGATTTGATGCCCGTCAACGCCTTGCTTGTCAAGTAAGCGCGCTCTTGCTCTACATGAAAACCAGCCCCGGCAACGGCGCTGGTTTTTTTTCGTCTGGCGTTGTTGTCACACGGCGCGGCTGTTGGCCACTTGTGTCAAGACCACGCCTGCCACCACCAGTCCCGCACCCGCCCAGTGCAGCGGAGAAATGTGCTTCACGGCAAAGCCCAGCAAGCCGTAGCGGTCGATGGCCAGCGCGGCCAGCATCTGCCCGCCGATGACGGCCGCCATGAAGGGGCCGGAGCCCATGCGCGGCGCCAGCATCAGCGCGGCCGTAATATAAAACACGCCGGCCGCGCCGCCGAGCCAGGACCAGCCCGGCCCGCGCACGGCGAGGTGGAGATCGGGCGCCGGGATTCTCCAGGCCAGCATCACCAGTGAAGCGAGCGCGGCGCTGACGGCCAGCGAGGCGAGGGTCGCCCACAGCGGGTGGCCCAGGTTGCGGCCCAGCGCGGCATTTGCGCCCGCCTGGAAGGGGACGACGGCGCCGGCCAGCATGGCCAGCGGGGCAAACAAGGTGATCCATCCGTTCATGTATGACTCCCTGCGTGTTGAGTTGATGGCGTCATCGTATTATGCTGTCATGATTAAATCCAATTCGTAGTTTGTCATCCAACTATGCACCAAACGAATAATCTGCGGGCCGTCGATTTGAACTTGCTGGTGATCCTCGATGCGCTGCTCAGCGAGCGCCATTTGTCGCGCGCGGCCGAGCGCTTGCACATGAGCCAGCCCGCCGTCAGCCATGCGCTGGCGCGCTTGCGCCATCTGCTCGACGATCCGTTGCTGCTGCGCGGCAAGGGCGGTTTCCAGCCCACGGCGCGCGCCCTGGAATTGGCGCGGCCGCTGGCCGAAGCCTTGCAAAGCGTGCGCTCCGTGCTGGGCGGCGCCGTCTTCGAGGCGGCCACGGCGCAGCGCGTGTTTCGCTTGGCCATGTCGGATTACGGCGCGGCGCTGATCTTGCCCCGTTTGCTGCGGCGTTTGCGCGTGGAAGCACCGGGCATCGACCTGGCCGTCAGCTATGCCAGCCGCCCGGCCGTGATCGCTGGCGTGCAGGATGGCGACATCGACCTGGCGCTGGGCGTGTTCCCGCAACTGCCTGAACAGTTACACAGAGAAACTTTATTCGAGGAAACCTTCGTGTGCGCGCTCGATCCGGCCAGCCTGGCGGCCGGTGAAATGTTGAGTTTGGACACCTATCTGGCGCGCCCGCACGTGCTGGTGGCATCCGGCGAAGACGGTATGGCGGCTGAAGTCGATGCGGCGCTGGCGCAGCTGGGACAGGCGCGCCGCATTGCCGTGCGCGTGCCGTACTGGACGGTCGCGCCGGAAGTATTGATGGGGACGGATCTGATATTGACGGTGGCGCGGCGCGGCGTGCAGGGGAGCGCGGCGCAGGGGCTGGCGCAGCATTCTGCGCCGTTCGCCATCGCGCCGTTTGCGTTTGAAATGATACGGCACCGCCGCACGGACGGCGATGCGGGCATCGCCTGGCTGCGCGCGGCCATTGCCAGGGCCGCCGAGCCAGGCTGAGGTATTACAGGCCGCCGCCCTGGCCGTCGAACTTGCGCTCGATCAATTCGATCTTGTAGCCATCCGGGTCGGTGATGAAGGCGATCACCGTGTTGCCGCCCTTGACTGGGCCCGGTTCGCGCGTGACGTTGCCGCCATTCGCGCGTGCCGCATCGCACGCGGAGACGATATCGTCGGCCGAGATGGCGATGTGGCCGTATGCCGTGCCCAGCTCGTAGCTGGTGGTGCCATAGTTATACGTCAGTTCCAGTTCCGCGTGGTCGGGGTTCGAACCGTAGCCGACGAAGGCCAGCGTGTACTGGTATTCCGGGTTGTCGCTGGTGCGCAGCAATTTCATGCCCAGGACGTTCGTGTAAAAATCGATGGAGCGCTGCAGGTCGCCGACCCGTAACATGGTGTGCAAAATACGCATCGTAAATCCTTGATCTGAATAGGGGAATGGCAGGATTTTATGCGTTTTACGGCTTTCTTGCCGAGACCGCCCTGGCTGCCCCGGTGCAGGACAGCAGCGGGCGGTGACGTCAATGCCTCCGGATTTACTCCAGATGGGCATCCAGCGTGATTTCCGTGGCCAGCAGCTTCGATACGGGGCAGCCGAGCTTGGCGCGCAGGGCCGCATCCTGGAACGCTGCGTCGGTGGCGCCGGGAATGGTGGCCACCAGGGTCAGGTGGACGGCCGTGATGGCATAGCTGCCATCGATCTTTTCCAGGCTGACCTCGGCCGTGGTTTTCAGGGCCGTGGCGCGCAAGCCCGCCTCGCCCAGCTGGCCCGACAGGGCCATGGTGAAGCAGGCCGCATGGGCCGCGCCGATCAGTTCTTCCGGGTTGCTGCCGGGACCGTCTTCGAAGCGCGTGTTGAAGCCGTACGCCACATTGTCGAGCGCGCCGCTTTCGGTGGAAATGAATCCTTTGCCATCTTTGAGGCCGCCACTCCAGACGGCTGATCCTGTTTTTTTCATGATGTACTCCTTGCGTGGTTCGAAGGTCCATCATGCGCGCCCCACCCTTGCGCTTCCGTTCGTTGCGCCACACAGGGGGCGCATGCGCGGCGTCAATACGCTCACGGCGCCGGCGTCACGCGCCAGATGACATTGCCCACGTCGTCCGCCACCAGCAGCGCGCCCGCCTTGTCGACGGCCACGCCCACGGGGCGCCCCTGCGCCTTGCCATTGCTGTCGAGGAAACCGGCGATGACGTCCTGCGGCGATCCGCTGGGCACGCCATTGGCGAAGGGCACATACAGGACTTTATAGCCGCTGAAAGGCTTGCGGTTCCACGAGCCGTGCTGGCCGATGAAGGCGCCGCCCTGGTAGCGTTCGGGCAGCAGGGTGGCGTCATAAAACGCCAGTCCCAGCGAGGCCGTGTGCGCGCCGAGCGCATAATCGGGCGCAACAGCCGTGGCGACCAGTTCGGGACGGGGTGGCTGGATCCGCGCATCAACGTGCTGGCCAAAATAACTGTAGGGCCAGCCATAGAAGGCACCTTCCTTGACGGAGGTCATGTAGTCGGGCACCAGGTCGTTGCCCAGCTCGTCGCGCTCATTGACGGTCGTCCACAGGGCGCCCGTCCTGGGCTGCCAGGCCAGGCCGACGGGATTGCGCAAGCCCGTCGCATACACGCGCGCCTTGCCCGTGGCGCGCGTGACTTGCCAGATGGCGGCGCGGCCATCTTCGGCTGCCATGCCGTTTTCGCCCACATTGCTGTTGGAACCGACGGCAACATAGAGAAATTTACCGTCGGGGCTGGCGATGACGTTCTTGGTCCAGTGATGATTGATGGGCCCGCCCGGTAAATCCATCACCTTGGTGCCCGGCGCCGTGATGGCCGCTTGCCCGGTGACGTAAGGAAAGCGCAGCAGGGCGTCGGCATTGGCGATGTACAGTTCGTTACCCACCAGGGCCATGCCGAATGGCGAATTCAGTCCCTGCAGGAACACGCTGCGCGTCTGCGCCACGCCATGCGCGTCTGCGCCACGCCATGCGCGTCGACGCCGCGCAGCAGGGTGATGCGGTTGGCGCTGGGCGTGGCGGCGCCCGCTTTTTTCATTTGCATCTGCATGATGGCGCCCTTGATGCCCTTGCTGTCGTCCGGTTTCGGCGGGGCATTCGTTTCCGCCACGAGCACGTCGCCATTCGGCAAGACGTATAGCCAGCGCGGATGGTCGAGATCGCGCGCATACGCATGGATGGCCAGGCCTGCCGCGACAGCGGGGCGCTGCCCGGCCGTCCAGCGCTGCACGGGGGCAACATTGACTGTGGGAATCAGTTGCTTGTCCGGCGCGGGCAGCACGGGCTGCGGGACGAAGCCCACGGGCATGGCGGGCGCCTGGGCGTGCGCGAGATGGGCGCCGCAGGCAGCGGCCAGCAGGAACGAACAGGCGTAACGATGCATGGCGTACTCCGGAACATGAGCAATGCGAGTCGCAGAGCGTGACAGTTGGAGTCAGCGCGCCTTCTTTGGTTCCAGTTGCGGGTCGGGACGGGCTTGCTGCGGCGCGGCCGGCTTGACCTTTTCCGCGCCGGGCTGGGCGTGGCGGTCCGTATCGACCAGGCCTTGTTCCAGGTCGCTGGCCGCCTGTTGCATGATCTTGCGCGGCCGCACGTTCTGCGCGTCGGGCGACTCGTCGCGCTCATGCGGCAGGCGGTCGACGCCGTCATTCTGGACCTTTGCATCGGTATTGATCTTGCGTTCGCTATGCTGGCTAACCATATGGCCTCCTGACAGTAAAGTGTAAGCAGTGTCCCGCCGCGGCAAGCCGCCTGCAAGCGGATTTGTCCATGTTCGGAGCGCTGGCGCACGCATGGACGATTCTTTTTCTGCGCTACACTGCGTGCAACACCAGGAACGCCCCTTGCGGGCACACGGCAGTCGCACTATACTGTGCATATATACAGTATCATGCGATGCCGGCGTGCGATGCGACAGCCAGGGGCGGTTTGCCACCGAATTCACTACCGAGATTTTTATGCCCGTCGATAACTACGCCGACCAGCGAGCCGAACAGCCAGCCGCGACCTTGCCAGCCCCGGGCGAGCGCTTCAACCTGGGCGCCAAGACCATCGCCCTGGTCGTGCGCCAGAATACGGATGGCATTGCCGAACCCGTGAAAAGCATCGTCGATTTCCTGCAAGTGCTGGGCCACACGGTGGTCTTCGAGGCGGAGACGGCTGCGCACCTGAACCTGGCGTTTCCCGGCGTGCGCGCCATGTCGGCGGCCGAGATCGGCGCCGCCGCCGATTGCGCCATCGTCATGGGCGGCGATGGCACCATGCTCGGCATTGCGCGCCAGCTGGCGCCATTCGACGTCCCTTTGATCGGTATCAATCAGGGGCGCCTGGGTTTCATGACGGATATTCCGCTTGAGCGTATGCTGCCTGTATTGGCGCAAATCCTCGGCGGGCGCTTCAAGGCCGAGCGCCGTACCTTGCTTGAAGGCAGCGTGCTGCGCGACGGCGTATCGATCCACGTGGGCATGGCCGTCAACGACGTCGTCGTTTCGCGCGGCGGCGGCGCCGGCATGGCCGAATTGCGTGTCGAGGTCGACGGCCACTTCATGTACAACCAGCGGTCGGATGGCTTGATCATTTCCACGCCCACGGGCTCGACCGCATATTCGCTGTCGGCCGGCGGCCCCTTGCTGCACCCGACCCTGGGCGGCATCGTGCTCGTGCCGATCGCCCCGCACGCGCTGTCGAACCGCCCCATCGTCTTGCCCGATTCCAGCCAGATCGTCGTGGAAATCGTCCGCGGACGCGATATCAGCGTCAATTTCGACATGCAGACCTTTGCCAGCCTGGTGCAGCAAGACCGCATCCTCATCCGCCGTTCGCCGCACACGATTACCTTCCTGCATCCGGAAGGGTGGAGCTACTACAACACCCTGCGTGAAAAACTGCACTGGAACGAGTACCCGTCGGGCGAGGGCAAGCTCAGCTAATAAGTTTCCCTACCTCAACCCGCGGTGCGCCGCCTAACCACAGAAGCCATGCTCCATACACTGTCCATTCGCGATTTTGTCATTGTCGATACCATTGAACTGGAATTTTCCGCCGGCTTCAGCGTGCTGACGGGCGAGACGGGCGCCGGCAAGTCCATCCTCATCGATGCGCTGACCCTGGCGCTGGGCGGGCGCGGCGACGCCAGCGTGGTGCGCGAAGGCGCGGCCAAGGCCGACATCACGGCCGATTTTTCCGTCAGCGAGGTGGCGCAGGCCTGGCTGGTGGCCAATGAATTCGCCAACGACGATGGCGGCGCCCTGCTGCGCCGCGTGATCGACAATGCGGGCCGCTCGAAAGCGTATATCAACGGCATCCCCGCCACGGCGGCGCAACTGCGCGAACTGGGCGACATGCTGGTCGACATCCACGGCCAGCACGCGCACCAGTCCTTGCTGAAAAGCGAAGCGCAGCGCGCCTTGCTCGACGGCCAGGCGACGGCGCGCGAAGCGGGCGCGGAGCAGGATGCGCGCCAAGTGGCGGCGCTGCACAAGCGCTGGCGCGCACTCGTGCGTCAGCGCGAGGAATTCGAAACGAATGCCGCCAACGTGCTGTATGAACGCGAACGGCTGGAATGGCAAGTGGGAGAACTGGAAAAACTGGCCGCCAAGCCCGGCGAATGGACGGAGATCACGAACGAGCACAGCCGCCTGTCGCACGCGGCCAGCCTGCTCGAAGGGGCGCAGGAAGCCCTGGCGATCATTTCCGAACAGGAAGATCATCCGATCGTGTCGCAACTGTCGGCCCTGAACCAGAAGCTGGGCAAGCTGGTGTCCGTCGATGCGGAATTGCAGCCGATCGTCGACCTGATCGAATCGTCGCGCATCCAGCTGCAGGAATCCGTGTATGCGTTGAACAATTACCTGGACCGGGTGGAACTGGACCCGGAGCGCCTGCACCAGCTCGACGCGCGCATGGAGGCCATGCACAGCACGGCCCGCAAATTCCGCGTCACGCCCGAAGAGTTGCCTGAGGAACATTCTAAACTGTCGGAAAAGCTGCAGCACCTGGCCGACGCTTCCGATATCGAAGGTTTGCTGCGCCAGGAAGCGAAGATCGAGGCCGAGTACCGCGGCGTCGCCGAGCGATTGTCCGCCACGCGCCGCGCCGCCGCCCTGGAACTGGGGCAAGCCGTCACGCGCGCCATGCAGGAACTGAGCATGACGGGCGGCAGCTTTGAAATTGCGCTGCACCCGTGCGAACCGGCCGCGCATGGCCTCGAGCAAGTGGAATTCCTCGTCGCCGGCCACGCGGGCACGGCGCCACGTTCGCTGGCCAAGGTGGCGTCTGGCGGCGAACTGGCGCGCATCGCGCTGGCCATTTCCGTCATCACCTCGCACGCCACCACCACGCCCACGCTGATCTTCGACGAGGTCGACAGCGGCATCGGCGGCGCCGTCGCCGAAGTCGTGGGGCGCTTGCTGAAACGCCTGGGACAAGGGCGGCAAGTGCTGTGCGTGACCCACTTGCCGCAAGTGGCGAGCCAGGCGAATCAGCATTTCCAGGTGGCAAAAAGTACCCTGGACAACGGCAAGACGGCCTCGCGCATCGACATGCTCGACGCCAAGGCCCGCGTGGAAGAAGTGGCGCGCATGCTGGGCGGCCTGGAAATCACGGCCACCACGCGCAAGCATGCACGTGAATTGCTCGCGATTTGACCTGGGATGTGGCAGGCGTGCTGCCATCGTCTGGCAGTACTCCCGATGTTGACGCAATGTAACTATAATGGGCGGCTAATCCATCCAACGCCTTTGAAGAGCCTTCATGTCATTTCAAACTGAACCGCCGTACACGCATGGCAGCATCGACCGCAGCGCCGTGGTGCTGGTCAACCTGGGCACGCCCGATGCGCCGACCTCGTCGGCCGTGCGGCGCTATCTGAAACAATTCCTGTCGGATCCGCGCGTGGTGGAAATTCCCCGCATCGTCTGGTGGTTCATCTTGAACCTGATCATCTTGCCCTTCCGTTCGGGCCAGTCGGCCAAGAAATACGCGTCGATCTGGACGCGCGACGGCTCGCCCCTGAAAGTACATACGCAAAAGCAGGCCAAATTGCTGGCTGGCGCCCTGGCCGAGCGGGGCCATGACGGGGTGACGGTGGCCATGGCCATGCGCTACGGTTCGCCTTCCTTGCCCGACGTGCTGGCCAGGCTGAAAAGCGAAGGCTGCGAGCGCATCGCCATTTTGCCGGCCTATCCGCAATATTCGGGGACGACGACGGGTTCCATCTACGACGCCGTATTCGCCCATTACGCCACCGTGCGCAATGTGCCGGAATTGCGTTTTATCAAGCAATATCACGAGCACGACACGTATATCGACGCCTTGCGCGATTCCGTGCTGAACCACTGGGAAGCGCATGGCCGTCCGGAAAAACTGGTGATGAGTTTTCATGGCGTGCCCAAGCGCACCTTGCTGCTGGGCGATCCGTATCACTGCCAATGCCTGAAAACGGCGCGATTGCTGGCGGAAAAACTGAAATTAACTAAAGAGCAATATGTGGTGACTTTCCAGTCGCGCTTTGGCAAGGCCGAATGGCTGCAGCCATACACGGCGCCGACCCTGGTGGCGCTGGCGCAACAGGGCGTCAAGCGTGTCGATTTGCTGTGCCCGGGCTTTACCAGCGATTGCCTGGAAACCCTGGAAGAGATCGCCATGGAAGCCAAGCATGATTTCGAAACGTCCGGCGGTCAGCAGTTTCATTACATTGCTTGCCTGAACGAAACGCCGGCCTGGATCGCCGGCATGGCGGAAATTGCCGAGCAACACATGATCGGCTGGCCGACGATGAAGACGGCGCCGCAGCGCGAGGCGGACAAGAAAGCGGGCGAGCAGGCGCGCGCGGCGGCTCTGGCCCTGGGCGCAGCGAATTAGAAGCAAGAGGCATGTTTTTCTACCATGTAAAGCCGCGCTTGCGCGGCTTTGTCATTTTTCGCATCCACCGAGGTTTTCCAAATAGCAACACCGTCAGTGGCAATGGCTTGGTCGGGACTGGTAGAATGCCGGCTTCGCTGGGGATGACGGCTGTATCAGACGGCGCGCACGGCTCGCGGCCCGAAATGGGAAACGAAATGTAATAAGCTGTAACATTAGCTGACGTAAACCTTGGCGCTCGCGCCGATACCCCTTGAAACAGTAGGATATAGCCCCATCTGCCGGTTAGTGTTGTAAAGATGTATAGCCTAACCCATTTAAGTCATTGATTGTAGGAGCTTTCTAGATGCAAGATCAGGAAAACCAAGCTGTACCTAATCCGCAAGCGGACGCCGCGACGACTGCGCCATCGACTCCCGCAGAGCCTACTTTGGAAGAGCAGCTGGCCAGTACCGAAGCGCGTCTGGCAGAGATGCACGATGCCTTCATGCGTGCCAAGGCCGATGGCGAAAATATCCGCCGCCGCGCGCAGGAAGATGTTGCTAAAGCGCATAAATTCGCAGTGGAAAGCTTTGCCGAAGCCATGGTGCCGGTCAAAGACAGCCTGGAAACGGCGCTGACGGTGGAAGCACCGACCATCGAATCGCTGAAAGAAGGCGTCGAGATGACACTGAAGCAACTGAACGCCGCGTTCGAGCGCAACCGCCTGGTGGAAGTGTTGCCAGTGCAAGGTGAAAAGCTCGATCCGATGAAACACCAGGCTGTTGCCGTGGTGCCAGCGGAGCAGGAAGCCAATACCATCGTATCAGTCTTGCAAAAGGGCTATATGATTGCGGACCGCCTGCTGCGTCCAGCCATTGTAACGACCGCGCAAGCAAAATAATCAGAGGGCGGCATCAAGCAAGCCTTGAAACCATGCCGCTTTGCCACATATAAGAACCATCTGAAATCTAGCAAATAAAAGGAAAAAAATCATGGGTAGAATTATCGGTATCGATCTGGGAACCACGAATTCCTGCGTTTCCATCATGGAAAACGGTCAACCAAAGGTAATCGAAAACGCTGAAGGCGCACGCACGACGCCGTCGATTATTGCTTATCAAGAAGATGGCGAAATTCTCGTCGGCGCGCCAGCGAAACGCCAGGCCGTGACCAATCCGAAAAACACGCTGTACGCAGTCAAGCGTTTGATCGGTCGCAAGTTCGACGAAAAAGAAGTTCAAAAAGACATCGCGCTGATGCCGTACCAAATCATGAAAGCCGACAACGGCGATGCATGGATCGGCGTACGCGACAAAAAACTGGCGCCGCCGCAAATTTCGGCTGAAGTCCTGCGCAAGATGAAAAAAACGGCAGAAGACTACCTCGGTGAAGAAGTCACCGAAGCCGTCATCACCGTGCCTGCGTACTTCAACGACTCGCAGCGTCAAGCCACCAAGGATGCCGGCCGTATCGCTGGTCTGGACGTCAAGCGCATCATCAACGAGCCAACCGCGGCAGCGCTGGCGTTCGGCCTGGACAAGACCGAAAAAGGCGACCGTAAAATCGCCGTGTATGACTTGGGTGGCGGTACGTTCGACGTGTCGATCATCGAAATCGCAGATGTTGATGGCGAGAAACAATTTGAAGTGCTGTCGACCAACGGCGACACCTTCCTGGGCGGCGAAGACTTCGACCAGCGCGTCATCGATTACATCATCGACGAGTTCAAAAAGATCAACGGCATCGACCTGAAAAAAGATCCGATCGCCCTGCAGCGCATCAAGGCTTCGGCCGAGCGCGCGAAGATCGAGTTGTCGTCGTCGCAACAAACCGAGATCAACGAGCCGTACATCGCCATGGCGAACGGCGCACCGGTCCACTTGAACCTGAAGATGACCCGCGCCAAGCTGGAATCGCTGGTGGAAGAGCTGATCACGGCGACGATGGAACCATGCCGTACCGCCATCAAAGATGCTGGCGTGAAAGTGTCGGACATCGATGACATCATCCTGGTCGGCGGTATGACCCGTATGCCGAAGGTGCAGGAAAAAGTGAAGGAATTCTTCGGCAAGGATCCACGCAAGGACGTGAACCCGGACGAAGCCGTTGCCGTGGGCGCAGCGATTCAAGGTTCGGTCCTGTCGGGCGAACGCAAAGACTTGCTGTTGCTGGACGTCACTCCTCTGTCCCTGGGTATCGAAACCCTGGGCGGCGTGATGACCAAGATGATCCACAAAAACACGACGATTCCGACCAAGTTCAGCCAGGTCTTCTCGACGGCCGACGACAACCAGCCTGCGGTGACCATCAAGGTCTTCCAGGGTGAGCGCGAAATCGCCGCCGGCAACAAGGGTCTGGGCGAATTCAATCTGGAAGGCATCCCGCCAGCATCGCGTGGTACGCCACAGATCGAAGTGACCTTCGACATCGACGCCAACGGCATCTTGCACGTCGGCGCGAAAGACAAGGCCACCGGCAAGGAAAACAAGATCACGATCAAGGCCAATTCCGGCTTGACCGAGGCTGAAATCCAGAAGATGGTCAAAGACGCCGAGTTGAACGCGGAAGAAGACAAAAAGGTCAAAGAATTGGCCGAGTCGCGCAACCAGGCCGATGCTCTGGTACACTCGACCCGGAAATCCTTGACCGAATACGGCGACAAGCTGGATGCGGGCGAGAAAGAGAAGATCGAAGCGGCGATCACCGACCTGGAAGCAAGCATCAAGGCGGGCGACAAGGCTGAGATCGACGCCAAGGTGGAAGCACTGTCGAGCGCATCGCAGAAACTGGGCGAAAAAATGTATGCCGACATGCAAGCGCAGCAAGCTGCCGGCGGCGCGGAAGGTGCACAGCAAGCTGCTGGCGCATCGGACGCAGGTGCCAAGCAAGACGACGTTGTTGACGCTGACTTCAAAGAAGTCAAAGACAGCAAGTAATTGTCTTGCGCCCCCTTCACCGGGGGCAGCCGGGCTGAACGCTACATCGCGGGATTAGCCGCGAAGACCGGCCGAGCCGAGTCGTTGCCCAGTGCAGCACTCGACTCGGCTTTTTCGTGTAATTTTTACATCAGTAGATAGACTGCAAGGTGCCGACAACATGGCAAAGCGTGATTTTTACGAGACACTCGGTGTCGCAAAAAATGCTTCGGAAGAAGAGATCAAAAAGTCTTACCGTAAACTGGCGATGAAATACCATCCGGACCGCAATCCGGATAGCAAGGAATCGGAAGAAAAGTTTAAGGAAGTCAAAGAAGCTTACGAGATGCTGACCAATCCGGAAAAGCGCGATGCGTATGACCGTTACGGTCACGCCGGCGTGGACCCGAACATGGGCGGCGGTGGCGGCTTCGGCGGCGGTGCTGGCGGCTTTGCCGACAGCTTCGGCGATATCTTCGGCGACATCTTTGGCGGTGGCGGTGGACGCAGCCGCAATGCGGGGCCGCAGGTGTACCGTGGCGCCGACTTGCGCTACAACCTGGAAATTACACTGGAGCAAGCTGCTCACGGCTTCGACACGACCATCCGCGTGCCGAGCTGGGACAAGTGCGACACTTGCCACGGCAGCGGCGCCAAGCCGGGTACGTCGCCGACCACTTGCGGTACCTGCGGCGGTCACGGCCAGGTGCGCATGCAGCAAGGTTTCTTCAGCATCCAGCAAACCTGCCCGAAATGCCATGGCAGCGGCAAGGTCATCACCGACCCCTGCACGCCGTGCGGCGGCGCCGGTCGCATCAAGCGCAACAAGACGCTGGAAGTCAAGATTCCAGTCGGTATCGACAACGGCATGCGTATCCGTTCGTCCGGCAACGGCGAACCGGGCACGAATGGCGGCCCGTCGGGCGACCTGTATGTGGAAATCCACATCAAGCCGCACGCCGTGTTCCAGCGCGAAGGTGACGACCTGCATTGCGAAATGCCGATCTCGTTCGCCAAGGCGGCCCTGGGTGGCGAAATCGAAGTGCCGACCCTGAACGGCAAAGTGTCGTTCACGATTCCGGAAGGCACCCAGTCGGGCAAGACCTTCCGCCTGAAAGGCAAGGGCATCAAGGGCGTGCGCTCCGGTTACGCGGGCGACCTGTTCTGCCACGTGGCCATCGAAACGCCTGTGAAACTGACGGAAAAACAGAAAGACCTGCTGCGCGACTTTGAAAAGTCGACCACCGAGGGCGGTGCCAAGCACAGTCCGCAAAGCAAGACCTGGAAGGACAAGGTCAAGGATTTTTTTGAGTAAGCACACGTAATACCATGCGCCGGGATGCTCACACATCCCGGCGTTTTTTTCACTGCGACTGATAAATGTGCGCACATCGCCGGCCTATGGGCGCGATCTGCCGTCAATTCAGTCGTATTACACAATGGGAGCGATATGACCGAACAGAAAAATGGCCTGGCCCTGGCGGAACTGCTGCAGCGTAACCGCCGCTGGGCCGACTCGATGGTGGCGAAAGACCCGAACTTCTTCAAGAACCTGGAAGCGCAGACCTCGCCCGAATACCTGTGGATCGGCTGCTCCGACAGCCGCGTGCCCGCCAACGAGCTGCTGGGCATGGCGCCTGGCGACGTGTTTGTGCACCGTAATATTGCCAATGTGGTCGTGCATTCCGACCTCAATTGCCTGTCCGTCCTGCAATTTGCCGTGGACGTGCTGAAAGTCAAACATGTCATCATCGTCGGCCATTACGGCTGCAAAGGCGTGCATGCGGCCATGACGGGCACGCGCATCGGCCTGGTCGACAACTGGCTGCGCCACGTCCAGGACGTGGGCCAGAAGCACGAACGCTACCTGGGCGACGTGCTGACGAGCCGCCAGCGCGGCGACCGCCTGTGCGAACTGAATGTGGTCGAGCAAGTCTTGAACGTGTGCCAGACCACCATCGTGCAAGATGCGTGGGAACGGGGCCAGGAACTCAGCGTCCACGGCTGGGTCTATGGCTTGAAGGATGGCTTGCTGAACGACCTGGAAGTGACCGTCACGGCGGGCCACGAGCTGGCGCCGCGCATGGCAACGCGCCTGGCCCGCTACGAAGCAACGGCGTAGGCAACGCCGGCGCAGCGCCTAGGGCGCGGCGCCTTCCAGGCGGCCCAGGTAATCGGCCGCCTCCCGCACGCCTTCCTGCGCCGCCTGGCGCAGCCAGGTTTTTGCCTGGGGAATATCCCGGGGCGTGCCCCGGCCTTCAGCCAGCGCTACTCCATAGTGATAGCGCGCCAGCCGCGCATAGGCGGCGTCATCGTTGGTATGGGCCCCGCGCCGCATCAGCGCCGTCGCCTGCGCCAGGTCCTTCGGCACGCCGATGCCCGTTTCATACAGCTGGGCCAGCCAAATCATCGAATACACATCGTTCCAGCGCCGGATGCAATCTTCAAAGATGGCCACGGCGGCCGCATGGTCGCCCGTCTTGTCGGCCGCATAGCCATATAAACACTTGATGCGCTTGTCGCTGTGCACATAGGCTTTGTAGCTGAGATCGCCTTCATCCTGGCTATCCTGGGCATGGGAGGGCGCAGCGAGCAACAGAGCAAGCAAGAGGGCGAGAGTGGGCATGGCATTCCTGTCTATGCGTTGAAAATTGTTATATAAGCAAGTTTCGTGCTAGGGCCATTCCCGGGCGAAGCCGTTACTGCTGTGCCATTGCGTGACAGTGCCTGTTGCAGCGTGGCGCAACGCGCCGCGCATATCCATAGCAGAAATGCTTCGTTTGCAGGATCGATGCGCAGGCATACAGTGGGCTTCCCCAGACTCTAGTCGAGTTCCCATGTCGGCCGTCCTGAAACCCGCGCAGTCCACCAGCCATTTCCGTATCGAAACGTTCGACGCGCCGCTGGGCGCGCAAGTGCTGGGGCTGGACCTGGCGCAGCCGCTGTCGCTGGGCGACTTCCAGCGCCTGCACCACGCCCACCTCGACCATCACGTGCTGGTGTTCCGCGACCAGCGCATCACGCCGCAGCAGCAAGTCGATTTCAGCCGCCGCTTCGGCCCCCTGCAAATCCACGTGCTGCGCCAGTTCCAGCTGCCCACGCAGCCGGAGGTGCTGATCATCTCGAACATCGTCGAAGATGGCCAGCCCATCGGTCTGGGTGACGCGGGCCATTTCTGGCACTCCGACCTGTCGTACAAGGAAGTGCCCAGCCTCGGTTCCATGCTGCACGCGCAGGAATTGCCGGACGAGGGCGGCGATACCGTGTTTGCCAATATGCACCTGGCCTGGGAAAGCTTGCCGGCCGCGCTGCGCCATGCCGTGCGCGGCGCCCGCGCCGAGCACAGCTATCTGAGCCAGTATGAGGAGTTGCGCCGCCGCAACCCGTGGCGGCCCGCGCTGACGCAGGCGCAGATCGATGAAGTCACGCCCGTGACGCACCCCGTGGTGCGCGTGCATCCGGAAACGGGACGGCGCGCCCTGTTCGTCAGCGAACATTTCACCACGCGCATCGTCGGCTTGCCCGAGGACGAAAGCCGCGCCCTGCTCGACGAACTGTTTGCGCACAGCGTACGCCCGGAACACCTGTACGTGCACCGCTGGCAGCCGCATGACCTGGTGTTCTGGGACAACCGTTCCCTGATGCATCTGGCGACGGGTTGTCCGCCCGAGCAGCGCCGCAAACTCTACCGTACAACCATCGAAGGCGATGCACCGTACTGATTTCTACTGTTGATCTGACCCAAGGAGTGTCCATGTTGCCGATCTTGACCTTTTCCCGCCGCCTGCTCGCCACCATTGTCGTGCTGTGCATGGCCATGCCCATGGCCCGGGCCGAAGGCCAGATCCGCATCGCGGGCCAGCATGGCATCACCTTCTTGCTGCTCAATATTGCGCAGGAACAAAAGCTGATCGAAAAGCATGGCAAGCAGCAGGGCGTCGATGTCAAAGTCGAGTGGATCACCCTGTCCGGCGGCCCCGCCATCAATGACGCTTTGTTGTCGGGCAATATCGATATCGCGGGGGCCGGCCTGGGGCCGCTGCTGACCATCTGGGACCGCACCAAAGGCCGGCAGAACGTGCGCGGCGTGGCCTCGCTCGGTAATTTTCCCTACTACTTGATCAGCAACAATCCCAAGGTGAAAACCCTGGCCGACTTGACGGACAAGGACCGCATCGCCTTGCCTGCCGTCTCTGTTTCCGTCCAGGCGAGGATATTGCAGATGGCCGTGGCGAAACAGTGGGGCGACAAGGAATTCGCGCGGCTCGACAAGATCACGCAAACCTTGCCGCACCCCGATGCGGCGGCGGCCATCATCGCCGGCGGCACGGAGTTGACGGGTCACTTCGGCAATTCACCGTTCCAGGAGCAGGAGCTGGCGCAAAACCCGAACGCTCACATCATCCTGAACTCGTACGACGTGCAGGGCGGGCCCAGCTCATCGACCCTGCTGTATGCGACGGAAAAGTACCGCAAGGACAATCCGAAGACGTACCGCGCCTTCATCGCCGCCCTGGCCGAAGCGGCGCAGTATGCGAGCAGCAATCCGCAGGGAGCGGCCGACATCTACATCAAGGTGAACAAGAGCAAGGTGGACCGCAATCTGCTGCTGAAAATCTTTGCCAATCCGCAAGTGCAATTCAAGATCGCGCCGCAAAATACCTATGGCCTGGCACAATTCCTGCACCGCGTGAACGCCATCCGCAATCTGCCCGACAACTGGCGCGACTACTTCTTTGACGACCCTGCCATCACGCAAGGAGGCTGACATGAACGCGCCCGCTTTTCACCTGGTACGTCCTCCGGTTGCGCTACAACCATTACTCAGCGTCAAGCATGTCAGCCTGGAATACCGCACGGAGCAGCGCACCGTGCGCGCCACGCACGACGTCAGTTTCGACGTGTTCCGCGGCGACCGTTTTGTGCTGCTGGGTCCATCCGGCTGCGGCAAGTCATCCTTATTGAAAGCCGTGGCCGGCTTCATCGCGCCGCGCGCGGGCAGCATCGCCATGCAGGGCCAGCCCATCCAGAAACCGGGGCCGGACCGTGTCGTCGTATTCCAGGAATTCGACCAGTTGCCGCCATGGAAAACGGTGCTGGAGAACGTCATGTTCCCCTTGCTTGCCAGCAAGCGGCTGGACAAGCAGGCGGCCCGCGAGCGTGCCCATCACTGGATCGCCAAGGTGGGCCTGGCGGGCTTTGAAGACGCTCATCCGCATACTTTGTCGGGCGGCATGAAGCAGCGGGTGGCCATCGCCCGCGCCCTGGCCATGCAGCCGGAAGTGCTGCTGATGGACGAGCCGTTTGCCGCCCTCGACGCCTTGACGCGGCGCAAGATGCAGGAAGAGCTGAGCCGCCTGTGGGAAGAGCTGCGTTTTACCCTCGTCTTCGTCACGCATTCGATCGAGGAAGCGCTGGTCGTGGGCAACCGCATCCTGCTGCTGTCGCCCCACCCTGGCAGGGTGCGCGCCGAACTCAACAGTCATCAGTTCGGCTTGCACAGCGCGGGCAGTGCGGAATTCCAGGCGGCCAGCAGCCGCATCCACGGCTTGCTGTTCGATGAGGAAGTGGTTCCCGTTCAGCAAGCAGAGCCTGTCCACCGGGAGGCCGTATGAACGCGCTGCTGGAGCCACCGATTCGCCAGGAATTCGTCTACGCGGCGCCGCCGCCGGCCGGTGTCGCCGTCGAGCTGCCGCTGTCGCGCTGGCAGCGCTGGAGCCAGCATGCGCTATGGCGCAAGGCCTTGATTTTGCTCAGCCTGGCCCTGCTGTGGGAAGGCGCGGCGCGCTGGACGCACAACGATTTATTGTTGCCCGGTTTTCTGCAGACGGCGCAGGCGTTTATCGGCGGCATCGCCAGCGGTGAATTGCTGACGCGCACGGCCGCGTCCCTCGTCGTCTTGCTGCAGGGCTATGCGGCGGGCGTGCTGGCCGCCTTCGTGCTGACCTTGCTGGCCGTGTCGAGCCGCATCGGGCGTGACGTGCTGGAAACCCTGACGGCCATGTTGAATCCCTTGCCGGCGATTGCCCTGCTGCCGCTGGCCCTGCTGTGGTTTGGCCTGGGACGTGCGAGTTTGATCTTTGTCATCGTCCATTCCGTGATGTGGCCGCTGGCCCTGAACACGTATGCGGGTTTCCAGGGCGTGCCCGAGACCCTGCGCATGGCGGGCCGCAATTATGGCTTGAGCGGCTTGCGCCTGGTGCTGCACATCCTCGTGCCGGGCGCCTTGCCGTCCATCGTCTCGGGTTTGAAGATAGGCTGGGCATTCGCCTGGCGCACCCTGATCGCGGCCGAGCTGGTATTTGGCACCACGTCGGGGCAGGGCGGCCTGGGCTGGTATATCTTCCAGAACCGTAACGAGCTGTACACGGACAAGGTGTTTGCCGGCCTGGCGGCCGTCATCGTCATCGGTTTAATCGTGGAAAACATCGGCTTTCGCACCCTGGAGCGCGTGACCCTGAAACGCTGGGGCATGCAGCGGTAGTTATCTCACCATACTTATTTCAGGATCTTGCGCGCCGCCGCGATGATTTGCCGCGACAGCTGCTCCATGCGCGGCGACTGCACCTTCCACGTGTGCCAGTACAGGGCCACGTCGGCCGGCGTCTTGGGGGTGAGCATTTCCACCAGCTCGCCATCCGTGTTCGCCTTCAGCAGCAATTCCGGCACCATGCCGTAGCCGAGGCCGTAGCGGATGGCGTTGAAGTGCGAGGTGGCGCCCGGCACGTAATGGCAGGGGTAGGCCCCTTCGGGCAGCCCCAGCGCCTCTTGCAGGAACGATGACTGCAGGGTGTCCTTGCGCGTGTAGGCGACGACGGGCGCCGTGCGCGCCGCCTTGCGCGTCAGGCCGTGCGGGAACCACTGCTGGCGGAACGCTTGTGTGGCCACCAGCCAGTAGCGCATCACGCCCAGCGGCTCGGCCGTGCAGCCGCGCATGGCTTTGGCTTCCGTGCTGATGCAGCCGATGGCCATGCCCGTCTCCAGCAAGGTGTAGGTGTGGTCCTGGTCTTCCACGGTCAGGTCCAGCAGCACGCGCTCGCGTATCAACACCTCGGACAGGGCGGGAAAGAACCAGGTGCCCATCGAGTCCGCGTTCAGCGCCAGCACCAGGGTCAGCGGGGCATCCTGCTGCACCGCCAGTTCCGCCTGCAAGTCCGCTTCCAGCAGCTTGGCCCGCTTCAGATACTGCATCAGGCGCTGGCCCATGCGCGTGGCGCGCGCGGGACGGCTGCGCACGATCAGCGCATTGCCCAGCTGGCTTTCCAGCGCCCGCACGCGCTGCGAAATGGCCGGTGACGTCAGATGCAGCCGCAACGCGGCCTGCTCGAAACTGCCCGTTTCGACGACGGCGCGGAACGCTTCCGTGTGCTTGGGATTGAGATCCATGACCACTGCCTAACATAAGAAAAATTTATCAATACTAAATAATACTTACTTTTTATAAGGATGGGTGTGTTGCAGTGCACAATGTCTCTTTGATGGAGCGCCGCGCGCGGCCTCCTGGCAGCAAGGGAATATCACCATGGAAGCACAAGCGAACGACCACACCCCCCGCAAGCCGCAGTCTAAACTGGCGCGCAAGCTGAAATTCGGCCTGGGATTGACCCTGGGCCTGGGCTTGTCCGCAGCCCTGGCGGGCGGCTGGTGGCTGCGCCAGGCGTGGCAGGACTTGCCGGCCGTCGAGCACCTGGCCCAGTACAAGCCCGCGCTGCCGCTGCGTATTTTCTCCAGCGAAGGCGAGCTGCTGGCCGAGTACGGCGAAGAGCGCCGCGAGTTCCTGCCGCTGAAGGAGATCCCGCTGCGCATGCGCCAGGCCTTGCTGGCCATCGAGGATGCCCGCTTCTACGAGCATGGCGCCGTGGACTTTTATGGCTTGACGCGCGCCACCCTGGCCAACGTCGTCACGGGCCACCACGCGCAGGGCGCCAGCACCATCACCATGCAGGTGGCGCGCGACTTTTTCCTGTCGCGCGAAAAGACCGTGCAGCGTAAACTGACGGAGATGCTGCTCGCCTACAAGCTGGAACAGCACTACGGCAAGGACAAGCTGCTGGAACTGTACATGAACCAGATTTACCTGGGCGAACGTTCCTACGGCTTTTCCGCTGCCTCGAACATTTATTTTGACAAGCCGCTGGCCGACGTCAGCATCGCGGAAGCGGCCATGCTGGCCGGCTTGCCGAAAGCACCGTCGGCCTACAACCCCGTCGCCAATCCGCAGCGCGCCACCGTGCGCCAGCATTACATCCTGCAGCGCATGCGCGAACTCGGCTACATCGCGCCGGCCGAATACGACGCCGCCGTGGCGGAAAAGCTGGCCCTGAACAAGGACCGCAACAGCTCCGTGCACGCGGCCGCGTATGCGGTCGAGGAAGCGCGCCAGCTGATATTGCAAAGCTATCCCGAAGGCGCCTACAGCATGGGCCTGGACGTGACCACCACCATCCGCATGGAGCCGCAGCGGGCGGCCGACAAGTCGCTGCGCGATGGGCTATTGAGCGCGCAGGCGCGGCGTGGCTATCGCGGCCCGGAAGCGCGCCTGGGCGCCTCCGCAGACAGCGTGGCGCGCCAGCTGGCCGCCTATCCGGACAGCGGAGAAGTGCGCGCCGCCCTGGTGCGTAAGGTCGAGACGAGCGGCAAGCGCCAGCTGACGGCGCAGCTGCGCAATGGCGACGAGATCGTGCTGACGGCATCGGACGCGCGCCTGGGCGGCAAGCTGCCGCTCGACGGCAAGCGCGCCATCGTCGAGGGCAGCGTGATCCGCGTGGTGCACGACGCGGCGAAAAAGCGCTGGCTCGTGAGCCAGTTGCCCGAGATGGAAGGCGCGCTCATTTCCGTCGAGGCGCACAGCGGCGAAATCGTCGCCATGGCGGGCGGCTTCGATTTTTACCGCAACCACTATAACCACGCCATGCAAGCCTACCGCCAGCCCGGTTCCAGCTTCAAACCCTTCGTGTATTCGGCGGCGCTGGAAAAGGGATATTTTCCCGGGACGGCCGTGGACGATACGCAGCGCCTGCTGCTGCCGCAGGAGACGGGCGCGCAGCCGTGGCGTCCGCGCAATTACGGCAACAACTATGAAGGCTTCATCAGCGTGCGGCGCGGCCTCGTGCGCTCGAAAAACCTGGTCGCCGTCAGCCTGATGCAGGCGGCCGGCCCCGGCTACGTGCAGCACTACGCCACGCGCTTCGGCTTCGAGGGCGCACGCAATCCCGTTTCCCTGCCGCTGGCGCTGGGCGCGGGCGCCGTCACGCCGCTGCAGCTGGCGCAATCGTATGCCGTGTTCGCCAACGGCGGCGTGCAGATGCCGCCCAAATTGATCAAGGAAGTGCGCAGCCGCAGCGGCGCGGTGTTGTTCAGCGACGCGGCGCCGCGCGCCAAAGGCGTGCCGGCAGAGGGCACGCAGGTCATCTCCACGCGCAATGCCTACGTCATGGACAGCATGCTGCGCGACGTCGTCAAGAGCGGCACGGGACGCGGCGCGCTGGCGCTGGGGCGCGGCGACGCGGCAGGCAAGACGGGCACGTCGAACAATGCGTACGACGCCTGGTTCGCCGGCTATTCCTCGGGCCTGGTGTCCGTCGTCTGGCTAGGCTACGACCAGCCGAAAAGCCTGGGCAATGCCACCGGCGGCACCCTGGCGCTGCCCGTCTGGCGCGACTACATGCAGGTGGCCGTGCAGGGCCGCCGCGAGCAGGTGCTGGCCGAACCGCCAGGCCTGGCCCTGCTCGACGGCGACTATGTGTATGCCGAATACCTGGCCGGCGACTGCCTGAAGGATAACTTCGCCTTTATCCATAGCAGCGTCGGCTGCGGCAGCGGCGGTGCCGATACGCGCATGGCGCGCGGTGAAGCGGGCGATGGCGGCTCCAGCACGGGCACGAGCGAGGCGCGCACCCTGAGCGAAGCGCGCGAACGCGAACAAATTCTCAAATCATTTTCGGAAGAGTAAGACCATGCTGCTATATACGATTTACCTGGTGGCGATTGTCGCCGAAGCGATGTCCGGCGCCATCATGGGCATGCGGCGCGGCATGGATTTGTTCGGCATTTGCATGATCGGCACCGTCACGGCGCTGGGCGGCGGCACCGTGCGCGACGTGCTGCTGGGGCACTATCCGCTGGGCTGGATCGCGCATCCCGAATACCTGCTGTTTACCATCGGCGCGGCCATTGTGACGGCCTTTGTCGCACGCTACCTGCACCATCTGCGCGCCATCTTTTTGCTGGTCGACGGCCTGGGCCTGGTGGCGTTTTGCGTGATTGGCTGCGACATCGCCATGTCGGCCAAGATGCATCCAGCCATCGTCGTGCTGGCGGGGATGATCACGGGCGTCTTCGGCGGCCTGCTGCGCGATATCCTGTGCAACCAGATTCCCCTCGTGCTGCAGCGCGAAGTGTATGCCACCGTGGCCCTGTTCACGGGTGCCCTGTATGTTGGCCTGCTGCACTTCAAGGTCGACAGCTCGGTGGCGCAGCTGGCATCCATCGGCGCGGGCTTTTTGTTCCGTTTCCTGGCCTTGCATTTCGAGTGGCGGCTGCCGAATTTCAACGGCGACCGCATACGGGGTTTTGAGTAAGACGGCAGCCACGTGCATATTTTTGCGCAAATTTAACCCCTTTTTCTGCGCCGCTGCGTTTCATGTTGCACACCCCAGTCAACCGGAGAAGAAGCGATGTCCAGTGCTCTCAAGATCACATTGATACTGTCCCTGCTGCTGTCGGCAGGCAGCCACGCCGCCGGCACGGCGCCGCGCAAGACCCTGGCGCCGTTCGCCAGCGAGCAAGCCTTGAGCGCCTACCTGCAGCAGCTGCAGGCGCGCCAGGCGGCGCTGCAAAGGGAGCAGCAGAAACTGCAGCGCGCCACGGCGCAGTACATGTCGGCGCCACCGGCCCCTCCCGCGCCGATGGCGGCGAAAGCGGCGCCGGCGGCATCGGCAGAAGCGGCGGAATCCGTCACCAATGTGCAGACGGCGGGCGTGGACGAAGGCGGCATCGTCAAGCTGCATGGCAGGCACCTGGTGATGCTCCGGCGCGGCAAGCTGTTTACCGTGCAGGTGGGCGGCAATGCCCTGCAGCCCGTCGCCTCGCTCGACGCGTACGCGCCGGGCAGCGACCCATCGGGCAGCTGGTATGACGAGATGCTGCTCGACGGCGATACGGTGGTGGTGATCGGCTACAGCTACAGCCGGGGCGGCACGGAAATCGGCCTGTTCGACATCGACGCGGACGGCAAGCTGGCCTACCGCTCGACTTACCATTTGCGCTCCAACGATTACTATTCGTCGCGCAATTACGCCAGCCGCCTGATCGGCAGCAAACTGGTGTTCTATTCGCCCCTGTCGCTGAACTTGCGCCGGGGCGACCCGTTCGGCGGCTTCCCCGCGCTGCGCCGCTGGCGCCCCGATGCCGTGCCGTCCGATTTCAAGCGCATCGCCCCTGCCACGCGCATCTACCGCACCGATGAAGAGCCCGAACCAGGCTTTGGTCTGACCCTGCATACGGTCACCGTGTGCGACCTGGCACAGCGCGACATGCGTTGCGAAGCGACCGCCGTGATGGGGCCGCAGGGGCGCGTGTTTTACGTGTCGGGCGAATCCGTCTTCGTGTGGACCACGCGCCGCGGCAGCGACTCGGGCGTGTTCCGCATTCCCCTCGATGGCACGGCGCCCAGCGCCCTGAAGGTGGCGGGCGCGCCCATCGACCAGTTCTCGTTCCTGGAAAGCGCTGATGGCCACCTGAACGTCCTGCTGCGCGCCGAGGGCCAGGGCGACGCCATGTGGGATGGCGCGCGGGGGCGGGGCGACATGGCCCTGCTGCGCGTGCCATTGGCGTCGTTTTCCGATGGCCGCGACAGCGCGCCCGCCGGCAGCTACAAGCCGCTGCCCGGTGGTGGCGGCTACGGCCTGCAGAACCGTTATGTCGGGTCATATCTGTTGTACGGCAATCCGGGCAATGCGGGACGCCGCAAGGCCGATCAGGCCTGGCCGCGCCAGCCCCTGTACGCCGTGCGCTGGGCCGACGCGGGCGGCGTGCAAGCCTTGTCCCTGCCGCACGGCGTGGAGCGCATCGAGGCGCTGGGCAATGATGCGGTGGTGATTGGCGCACAGGGCAGGGATTTGCACTTCAGCACCATCGGCCTGGGGGCGCAGGCGGCGGTCGCCACGCGCTACATCCGCGCCGACGCGGCGCAGGGCGAGTCGCGCAGCCACGGCTTTTTCTACAAGCCGCAAGCTCAAAATGAGGGCCTGATCGGCTTGCCCATCCTGGGCGCGGACGAGCGGCCTGGCCTCAACAAGTCAGCCGCCTCCGTCCTGTATCTGCGCAACAGCGGTTTGACATTGACGGAACTGGGCGCGCTTGCCGCGCGGCCGGGCCAGGCGCCGGACGACGGCTGCCGCGCATCGTGCGTGGACTGGTATGGCAATGCGCGGCCCCTGTTCCTGCAGGGCCGGGTCTTCGCCTTGCTCGGTTATGAACTGGTGGAAGGGGCGCTCAGGGATGGACAGATCCGCGAAGTGCGCCGCATCAGCTATGCGCCCATCGTACCCACTGTACGCTGACGGCGTCGGGAAATTGCCGCTGCCGCGCAGTTCGGCTACACTGATTCGCATGCCCGACACTTTATTGACCGCGACGGATGAAGACCTGATGCTGCGCTACAGCGCCGGCGACCTGCCGTCGTTTCGCGAGCTGTACCGGCGCCACAGCCAGGGGCTGTACCGCTTCGTGGCCTGGCGTTCGCCGCGCCGCGCGTGGGTGGACGAGATCGTGCAGGATGCGTGGGCCAGCCTGCATGCGGCGCGCGCCGGCTACCAGCCGCAGGCGGCGTTTCGCACCTATCTGTACCAGATCGCGCGCAACCGCCTGATCGACCTCCTGCGCCAGCGGGAAGGACAGGAACACGACGGCGTGGGCGAACTGGCGGACGAGGGCGCCTCGCCGCCGCAGTCGCTGGAGCAGAAACAGCAGCATGCACGGCTGCATGCGGCCATCGCCGCGCTGCCGGCGGAACAGAAGGAAGCGCTGGTGCTGCAGCAGTTCAGCGGCATGAGCATCCTCGAGATCGCCGTGGTGACGGGGGCGGAAGCGGAAACCGTCAAGAGCCGGCTGCGCTACGCCATGCAGAAATTGCGCGCGGGCTTGGACAGCGCCGCTGGCGCGGGAGGACAGGCATGAATACGCACAATCACGACGAACCGAATGACGAGGAATTGAACGCGTTGCTGGCCAGCCTGCCGCAGCCCGCGCCTTCCAGCGCGCTCGATGCGGCCATCCTGGCCGACGCTGAAAAAGCATTGGCAAAACCCGTTGCCGCGAACGACAGCGCCGATGGCGTGCGGCGCACCTTACCGGCCAAGAAATCGCCCGATTACCTGCAGCGCTGGCGCGTGCCGCTGGGACTGGCCGCCGCCGTGCTGTTGACGGTAAACCTGATCGGTGTGGACTGGTTCGGGTCGAAACCGGCGCAATTTCCCGTCGTAGGGGAACCGCTCACGCAGGAGGTGATGTCCGCACCGGCCGCTGCACCTGCCACTGAGTCTGCGCCACCGCGGCCAGCACCGCGCGCCATGACCAAGGCGGCACCGAGGCCGCCGGCGCAGGCCGAGCCGGTGCCAGCGCACGTGTCAGTACCCGTTGCTCCCCCTGCGCCGCCGCCACCGCCGCCACCGCCGGCGCCTGCTGCGGCAATGGAGCAGCAAGCCGCCATTCAGGCTGAAGCCGGCCTGCAACGCCCGGCGCTCGTGCAGCGCGCGCTGGCCATGCCCGCTCCCGTGGCGGCCCGCTCCGCGCCGCTGCCGCCGCCGGTAAAGCTCGACGCCTCCGTATGGCTGGTGAAGATCGACGCCCTGCTCAAGGCGGGCGAGGATACCCTGGCGCACGAGGAGTGGACGGCGTTCCGGCAGGCATATCCCGACTATCCCGTGGCCGAGGAGCTGCGGCAGCGGCTGGAAAAAAAGTAGCGCGTTACACGATCCCCTTCCTGCGTTCCCACACGGCGCTGCCGACGAAAATGGCGCAGCACACCCACATCACGGCAGGCAGGGCGTTCACGCCGACTGATTGCATCAGCACGCCCGTCAGCAAGGGGCCGCCGCCGCTGGTGACGCCCCAGGTGGCGTTGACGATGGCGCTGGCGCTGGTCAGCGACAGGCCCGTAAAGCGCTCGCCGCAGGCCACCAGCGCCAGCATGTAGATGCCGCCCGCCGCCGCGCCCAGCAACAGCAGCAAGGTCCACCACAGCCACGGCGTGCCGACGGCGAAGGGCAGCAGCGGCAGCAGCAGGCAGACGGCCACGCCGCAGCCCGCGTGTACCCTGGCGCGGCCAAAGCGGTCGGCCATCCATCCCAGCGCGAATTGCAGGCCCGTGTCGCCCACCAGCACCACGGTGGCCGATAGCAGGGCCAGGTCCGTGCCGATGCCGTGCTCCATCGCGTACAGGGGCAGGAGGCTCAATGCCAGGGTGTCGAACAGGGCGAAGAAGGCGGCGCCCAGCACGATCATCGGCATGCGCGGCAGGATCAAGATCCACTTCACGCCCTGTTCCTCCGGTTCGCGTTCCGGGCCGCCGTTCGAGATCAGCATCAGGCCCGGCACGGCCAGCAAAAACAGCAGGCCGCAGGCGGCGAAGCTCCAGCTGATCTTGTCGTTGAAGAGGGCCACGAGGGCAGGGCCGATCAGCTGGAAGAAGGTAAAACTGGTGGTGTACATGGCCACCACGCGTCCGCGCGAATTGTCGGGCGCCAGGCGGTTCACCCACGCTTCGCCGATGGTGAACAGCACGCCCATGGCGCCGCCGAACAGGAAACGCAGCACGCTCCACGCCAGCAGATGATCGGTGAACTGCATGGCGATCGTCGCCAGCGACGCCACCCAGACGGCGCCCAGCATGGTGGCGCGCGCGCCGAAGCGCCCCACCCAGCGCGAGACGAATGGCGAGGCGGCCAGGATGCCGAGCGCGCTGACGGCCGTGATCATGCCGATGATGTCCGTGCCCACGCCGCGCTGGTGCAGGGTCAGCGCCGTCAACGGCATGGTCGCGCCCAGGCCCAGGCCGACCACGCCGATGCTGACCACGAGGGCAAAGAAGTCGCGCCATGGCATGTGCTTCATGGCTGTCCCCGCAGGGTGAAAAAGGAGTTTCGGAAGGCTGGAAAGCGGTGTGGATGCATGGGAAAGTAAGGGACTTTGCCGGTGGCGCTGGTGTTTGGCGCCGGACGGGCATATGATGATTTTAATAAAGCAAGGCCGTAGTGTAGGCGATGTGTGCCGCCGTTGGCCACGTGTGGCCGTTTCTACCGGCTCTGCTGTACAGTGTAGCGAGCGGCAGCGCTGTCATGGCGCTGTCATTGGATCGTCACGCCAGCGAGGTAGCACCATGCGCCGTCCCATCGTTCTCGTTCCCGCCTGCCAGCGCCAGCTGGGCAGCCACGCCTGGCACATGGCGCAGGACAAATACCTGCACGCCGTGCTGCGCGGCGCCGGCTGCATGCCGCTGCTGCTGCCCGCCCTGGGCGCCGACGCCGACCTGGAAGCGGCGCTGCAGGTCGCCGACGGCGTGATGCTGACCGGCTCGGCCTCGAACGTCGACGCGCGCCTGTACGGCGAAGATATCCTCCATCCCGACCTGCCGCAAGACCCCGCGCGCGACGCCACCACCTTGCCCCTGATCCGCGCCGCGCTGGCGCGCCAGTTGCCGTTGCTCGCCATCTGCCGCGGCTTCCAGGAAGTCAACGTGGCCCTGGGCGGCAGCCTGCACCAGGCCGTGCATGCGATGCCGGGCATGATGGACCACCGCGAGAACGTGCTCGATACCCTGGCGCGCCAGTACGCATCCGCGCACCGCATCAAGCTGATGCCCGACGGCGTGCTGTCGCGGCTGCTGGGCGGCGAGAGCGAAATGATGGTCAATTCCCTGCATGGCCAGGGCATCGCGCGGCTGGCCGACGGCTTGCTGGTGGAAGCGCTGGCCGACGACGGCCTGGTGGAAGCGTATACGGTGGCCAGCGCCGCCGGCTTTGCGCTGGCCGTGCAATGGCACCCGGAATGGCAGGTGGAAGACAATCCGCAGTCCATGCGGCTGTTCGGCGCCTTCGGCCAGGCGTGCCGCGATTACCAGGAGCAGCACAGAAAGACAGAATGACAGGCGCGCCGCCCGCAGCACGCGGCGTTTGATCAAGACCAGCGAGAGGGAAACATGGCAATACGCGAAAATTTCACCTATACGGATATGGATTTGTGGCTCAATGAAAAGCGCGTCACGGAAATCGAATGCCTGGTGCCCGACTTGACGGGCGTGGCGCGCGGGAAGATCCTGCCGCGCGGGAAATTCACCCAGGAGCGCGGCATGCGCATCCCGGAAGCGGTGCTGGGCATGACCGTGACGGGCAATTATCCGGTCGATGATGGCGGCTACGACCGCGCCATTTCCAGCACCGACCGCGACATGATCTTGAAGGCCGATCCCACCACCATCACCATGGTGCCGTGGGCTACCGATCCTACCGCGCAGGTCATCCACGACTGCTATTTTTCCGATGGTGCGCTGGTCGATTTTGCGCCAAGATCCGTGTTGCGGCGCGTGCTGAAACTGTATGCGGACAAGGGCTGGAAACCCGTGGTGGCGCCGGAGCTGGAGTTCTACCTGACGGCGAAAAACACGGACCCCGACTTGCCCTTGAAGCCGCCCATCGGCCGCAGCGGCCGGGCGGAAACCAGCCGCCAGGTGTACAGCATCGACGCCGTCAATGAATTCGACCCGCTGTTCGAGGATATCTACGATTACTGCGAACTGATGAACCTTGACGTCGATACGCTGATCCACGAAATCGGCGCGGGTCAGATGGAAATCAACTTCTTGCACGGCGATCCATTAGGCCTGGCCGACAAGGTCTTCTTCTTCAAGCGCACCCTGCGCGAAGCAGCGTTAAAACACGATATGTACGCCACCTTCATGGCCAAGCCCATGGCGGGCGAGCCGGGTTCCGCCATGCATGTGCACCAGAGCGTCGTCGACGCGAAGACGGGCTTGAATATCTTCAGCAACGAGGACGGTTCGGCCGCGCCCATCTTCAAGCATTACATCGCGGGCCTGCAGCGCTACATGCCGTCGGCCATGGCCATCGTCGCGCCCTACGTGAACTCCTACCGCCGCATCGTGCGCCACACGGCCGCGCCGATCAACATCCAGTGGGGCCTGGACAACCGCACGGTGGGTTTCCGCGTGCCCGAGTCGGGCGTGCAGGACCGCCGCGTGGAAAACCGCATCATCGGCGCCGACGCGAATCCCTACCTGGCCCTGGCCGTCACCCTGGCCTGCGGCTATCTCGGCATGACGGAACAGCTGGAAGCGACGCCGATGATGGTGGGCAGCGCCTACGACATGAAATTCGAGCTGCCGCAAGGCTTGCCCGAGGCCCTGCAGCTGCTGCGCGCGGAAGACAAGCTGCGCACGGTGCTGGGCGAGCGCTTCATCGACGTGTATGCGGCCATCAAGGACCTGGAGCACCAGGAATTCATGACCGTCATCAGTCCGTGGGAGCGCGAGCATCTCTTACTGCACGTATAAAGGATCACCTATGAGCACAACAAACAATCCGCTGGCGCCGAGCGCCGCTTTTGTATCGTCCGTGGCGCAAAAGAACGCGGCGCCGCAGGTGTACGACACGGCCGCCATCCAGCAGATGGATTCGGCCCACTACCTGCATCCGTTCACCGACTTCCAGGACCTGGCAAGCAAGGGCGCGCGCGTGATCGTGCGCGGCGACGGCGTCTACCTGTGGGATAGCCAGGGCAAGAAGATCGTCGACGGCATGTCGGGCCTGTGGTGCGTCAACGTGGGCTACGGCCGCACGTCGATTTCGCAAGCCGTGTACAAACAGATGGAGACGCTGCCCTTCTATAACAGCTTCTTTGGCACGACGAACGTGCCGGCCGCGCAGCTGGCGGCCAAGCTGGCGCAGATATCGCCGCCGCAGTTCCAGCACGTGTTCTTCACCAGTTCCGGCTCGGAAGGCAACGACACGAATTTGCGCATGGTGCGCCGCTACTGGGATATCCTCGGCTACAAGGAGCGCCACACCATCATCAGCCGCCACAACGCGTATCACGGCAGCACGGTGGCGGGGGCATCGCTGGGCGGCATGGACGGCATGCATGCGCAGGGCGGCTTGCCGATACCGGGCATCGCGCATATCGGCCAGCCCAATTACCTGGAGTCGGGCCACGGTTTGTCTCCGGAAGCCTTCGGCTTGAAGGCGGCCGGCTGGCTGGAAGACAAGATCCTCGAGATCGGCGCCGACAAGGTGGCCGCTTTCATCGGCGAACCGGTACAGGGCGCGGGCGGCGTCATTATCCCGCCATCGACGTACTGGCCCGAAATCGGCCGCATCTGCGACAAGTACGGCATCTTGCTGATCGCCGATGAAGTCATCTGCGGCTTCGGCCGCCTGGGGCGCTGGTTCGGCTCCGAGCTGTTCGGCATCAAGCCCGACCTGATCACGTTTGCCAAGGGCGTCACCTCGGGCTACGTGCCCCTGGGCGGCGTGCTGGTGGGCGACAGGGTGGCCAAGGTATTGATCGAGCGGGGCGGCGAATTCACGCACGGTTTCACGTATTCGGGCCACCCCGTGGCCTGCGCGGCCGCGCTGGAAAACATCCGCATCATCGAGGAAGAGCAGCTGGTGGCCAAGGTGGCCGAGGACACGGGACCGTACCTGAAGCAGTGCTTCGCCAGCCTGGGTGAGCATCCGCTGGTCGGCTATGCGGACAGCTGCGGCCTCGTCGCGGGGCTGAACCTGGTGCGCCGCAAGGGCGCCACCGTGCACGACAACGAGCTGTTCGACGAGGGCCAGGGCGTGGGCATGATCTGCCGCGGCCACATGTTCGACAACGGCGTCATCATGCGCGCCGTGGGCGAACGCATGATCGTCGCCCCGCCGCTGGTGATGACGCGCGCGCAGATCGATGAGATGGTGGCGCTGATACGGCTGTGCCTGGACAAGACGTATGACGAGGTGAAGGCGAAGGGCTGGGTGTAGGTTTTTGCCCAATTTTGCCGCCATCTGCGTATTTTTTGGACCGCAATGGCGGCAGTTCCGCTAAACTTCCATCTTGGCCGCTACTACAGCGGCCAGTTTTTCATTTTGACACCCTCTTACCCAGAAGCTACCCACACATGACGATAGCAACACCTGCCGCGTCGGCCAGCGACGCCCAAGCGCCTTTCTTGCTGATTGATCAGCTGGTCAAGGAATTCGATGGCGTGCGCGCCGTCGATGGCATTTCCGTGACGATCAACAAGGGCGAGATTTTCGCCCTGCTGGGCAGCTCAGGTTGCGGCAAGTCGACCCTGCTGCGCATGCTGGCCGGTTTCGAGACGCCGACCTCGGGGCGTATCGCCCTGGCGGGCAACAGCATCGTCGACGTGCCGCCGCACCAGCGGCCCATCAACATGATGTTCCAGTCGTACGCGCTGTTCCCCCATTTGTCCGTGTGGGACAACATCGCCTTCGGCCTGCGTCGCGACGGCTTGCCGAAAGCGGAAGTGGCGGCGCGGGTCGAACAGATGCTGGCGCTGGTGCAGTTGGGGCAGTACGCGAAGCGCAAGCCGCACCAGCTGTCGGGCGGCCAGCAGCAGCGCGTGGCGCTGGCGCGCAGCCTGGCCAAGCGTCCGCAATTGCTGCTGCTCGATGAGCCGCTGGGCGCGCTGGATAAAAAACTGCGCGAGCGCACGCAGATGGAACTGGTCAACATCATCGAACAGGTGGGCGTCACCTGCGTGATGGTCACGCATGACCAGGACGAGGCCATGAGCATGGCCACGCGCATCGCCGTCATGAGCGAGGGGCGCATCCTGCAGGTGGGCGCGCCGGGTGAAATCTACGAGACGCCGAACTGCCGCTTCGTCGCCGACTTCATCGGCAGCGTCAACCTGTTCGATGGCCGCATCACGGAAGACGAACCCGATCACGTGGTCATCGACACGTCCGACGGCCGCCACTATGTCGCGCATGGCATCACGGGCAACCTGGGCATGGATGTCTCGGTGGCAGTGCGCCCCGAAAAGATCGGCATCCAGACAGAACCGCCCGCCTTGGAAGAACGCGCTTCGCCAGCGGAACACGGCTACAACTGCGCCCAGGGCGTGATCGTCGCCATGGCGTATTTTGGCAATGAAACCAGCTACCACGTACGCCTCGACAGCGGCACAGTGGTGAAAGTCTCGCGCACCAACGCGGCCCGCCACGACGCCGCACGCCTCGAGCGCGAACAGCGCGTGTGGGTGTGGTGGGATGGCGCCGACATCGTCGTGCTGACCAGCTGAGGCCATCATGACGTCCATTCTGCAATCGCTGCGCAAGCTCGTCACCCTGCGTTGGGTCACTGGGCGCAACGCCGTCATCGCCGTGCCCGCGCTGTTCCTGACGGCCGCCTTTTTGGTACCGTTCCTGATCGTGCTGCGTATCAGCCTGTCCGACATGGACACGGCGGGCAGCCCGTTCGGCGGCCTGCTATCGTATGTCGACGGCATCGTCGTGCTGAAGGTGAAAATCGCCAACTACCTGTTCATCGCCGCCGACGAACTGTATCTGCTCACCTACCTCAGTTCCATCAAATACGCGGCCATCACCACGGCCATCTGCCTCTTCATCGGCTACCCGTTCGCCTACTTCATGGCGCGCGCCAGGCCATCGATCCGGCCCGTGCTGATGATGCTGGTGATGCTGCCGTTCTGGACTTCCTTCCTGCTGCGCGTGTATGCGTGGAAGGGCATCCTGGCCAACCACGGCTTGCTCAACGACCTGTTGCTCGCGCTGGGCGTGGTGAGCGAACCGCTGCACATGATGAACACCTCGTTTTCGCTGGTGGTCGGCATGGTGTATGCCTATCTGCCGTTCATGATCCTGCCCCTGTACGCCAACCTGGTGAAAATGGACGTGCGTTATCTGGAAGCGGCGGCCGACCTGGGCGCCACGCCCCTGCAGGCGTTCTGGCGCATCACCGTGCCCCTGTCGAAGTCGGGCATCATCGCCGGCGCCATGCTGGTGTTCATTCCGTCCGTCGGCGAATACGTGATTCCCGAGTTGCTGGGCGGTCCGGAAACCCTGATGATCGGCAGAGTGCTGTGGGATGAATATTTCACCAATAACGACTGGGCCATGGCCTCGTCCGTGACGGTGCTGGTGATCCTGCTGATCCTCGTGCCGATGGCCATTTTTAACAAATACAAGACCGACCAGGACGCGGAGGAGCGCACATGAACGGACGTACCTTCCTGCAGCGCTGGTTCGGGCGCGGCTGGCTCTCGCTGGGCTACTTGTTCCTGTACCTGCCCATCATCGTGCTGATCGTCTTCTCGTTCAACAGCTCGCGCCAGGATATGGTGTGGAGCGGCTTTTCGCTGCGCTGGTACAGCGAGTTGATGAACGATGCGGAAATCATCTCGGGCTTCGGTTTATCCCTGAAGATCGCCTTTATGTCGGCGACGTCTTCCGTCATCCTCGGCACCTTTGCCGCCTTTGCCCTGACCAGCTACCAGCGCTTCCGTGGCCGCACGGTGTTTTCCGCAATGGTCAGCGCGCCTTTGGTGATGCCGGAAGTGATCATCGGCCTGTCCCTGCTGCTGATGCTGGTATCCATGCAAAAGGTCTTTGGTTTCCCCGAGCGGGGCGTGCTGACCATCTGGCTCGGTCACACCCTGCTGGGCATGGCGTATGCGGCCGTGGTGGTGCAGTCGCGCCTGCAGGAAATGAGCAAATCGCTGGCGGAAGCGGCCATGGATCTGGGCTGCCGCGCGCACCAGGTGTTTTTCCTCGTAACCCTGCCGAACATCACGCAGGCATTGGCCTCGGCCTGGCTGCTGACGTTCACCCTGTCGCTCGACGACGTGGTGCTGTCCGCTTTCCTGTCCGGTCCCGGTTCGACGACGATGCCGCTGGTGATCTTTTCGCGCGCGCGCCTGGGGCTCGATCCGCGCGTCAATGCCATCGCCGCGCTGACCATCCTCGTCGTGACCATCGCCGTCATCGCGTATGCCGTGATGCTGGCGCGCGCCGACCGCAGACGCCGCAAACAGATGTCCGCGGCGTATTCGCTGGACCAGGAGTAAGCTGCTTGTAAACTGACACAGGAGACGACCATGACGGAAAACACCAGCTGGCACGCACGGGCCGCAGCGATCAAGATCGATGGGCGCGCCGTCATCAACGGCGAACGGGTCGCGGCCAGGGCCGGCCAGACTTTCGACAATCTGTCGCCCATCGACGGGCGCTCGCTGGGGCAGGTGGCCCGCTGCGACGGCGCCGACGTGGAGGCGGCCGTGCAGGCCGCGCGCGCCGCCTTTGACGACCGCCGCTGGGCCGGTAAGTCGCCGGCGCAGCGCAAGCGGATATTGATCAAGTTCGCCGACCTGGTGCAGAAATACGGTCCCGAGCTGGCCCTGCTGGAAACCCTGGACATGGGTAAGCCGATCAAGTACAGCCAGAGCGTGGACGTGGGCGCCACGGCCAACTGCCTGCGCTGGTATGGCGAGGCGATCGACAAGGTCTACGATGAAATCGCGCCGACACCCGCCAACAGCCTGGCCCTGATCACGCGCGAACCGGTGGGCGTCGTCGCCGCCATCGTGCCGTGGAATTACCCGATGATCATGGCCGCCTGGAAGATCGCGCCGGCCCTCGCGGCCGGCAACAGCGTGATATTGAAACCGTCGGAAAAATCGCCATTGACGGCGCTGCGCCTGGCCGACATCGCGCTGGAAGCGGGCGTGCCGGCGGGCATATTCAACGTGCTGCCAGGCTACGGCAACGAGGCCGGCGCCGCGCTGGCGCTGCACATGGACGTCGATTGCATCGGCTTTACGGGTTCCACGCGCACAGGGAAATTGATCGTGCAGATGGCGGGCCAGTCGAATCTGAAACGGGCGTGGACGGAACTGGGCGGCAAGTCTGCCAACATCGTGTGCGCCGATTGCCCGGACCTGGACAAGGCCGTGGCGGCCGCCGTCGGCTCGATCTTCTTCAACCAGGGCGAAAGCTGCAACGCGCCCTCGCGCCTGTTCGTGGAAGAATCGATCAAGGATGCATTTATCGCCAAGGCGCTGGCCATGCTGCCCCGCTTCCAGCCAGGCGATCCGCTCGACGAAGCCACCGTCATGGGCGCCATCGTCGACGCCACGCAGATGCAAACGGTGATGGGCTATATCGCGGCCGGCAAGAGCGAAGGCGCGCAGCTGCTGGGCGGCGGCGAGGCCGTGCGCCTTGATACGGGCGGCCACTACGTGCAGCCGACCATCTTCGGCGTGGACGCCGGCATGACGATCGCGCGCGAAGAGATTTTCGGGCCGGTCTTGTCCGTGCTGGGCTTTACGAATATCGCGGAAGCCATCCAACAGGCCAATGCCACGCCCTACGGCTTGCAGGCGGCCGTGTGGACCTCGGACATCACCAAGGCCATCCAGACGGCGCGCGCCCTGCGCGCGGGCACCGTGCACGTCAACCAGTACGACGGCGACGATATCACCGTGCCGTTCGGCGGTTATAAACAGTCGGGCAACGGGCGCGACAAGTCGCTGCACGCGCTGGACAAGTACACGGAGCTGAAGACGACGTGGATACAGGTGGGGTAGGCGTATTGTTGGCCTAAAAGCCAGGGTCAGACCCGACGGGTCTGACCCTGGATTTCATCTGCGGACTAAAGCGCCAATCAGTGGCTCGCTAAGTGCAATCAGAAGCAGTGTTCCAGCGCCGGGAAGCTGCCGTCCTTGACGGCTTTGACGTAGCCGGTGACGGCTTCGTCGATGCTGGCCGCGCCTTCCATGAAGTTGCGCACGAAGCGCGCCTTGCGGCCTGGGAAGACACCCAGCATGTCGTGCATGACGAGGACCTGGCCCGAGCAGTCGGGACCGGCGCCGATGCCGATGGTGGGAATCGTCAGCATGTCGGTCACTTCCTTGCCCAGTTGCGACGGCATGGCTTCCATCAGCACGATGGCGGCGCCCGCGTTTTGCAGCACCAGTGCGTCGTTTTTCAGCTCGGCGGCGCTTTCCGTGCTCTTGCCCTGCACCTTATAGCCGCCCAGCTGATGCACGAATTGCGGCGTCAGGCCGATGTGGGCGCAGATGGGGATGCCGCGCTCGGTGAGGAAACGGACGGTCTCGGCCAGCCAGGCGCCGCCTTCGATCTTGATCATGTGCGCGCCCGCCTGCATCAGGATGACGGCGTTGGCGTAAGCCGTTTCAGGCGTGCCGTACGCGCCGAACGGCAGGTCGGACAGGATCATGGCCGACTTGCTGCCGCGCGCGACGGAAGCCGTGTGGTAGGCCAGTTCGGCCACGGTGACGGGCAGGGTGGAGTTCAGGCCGTTGCAGACCATGCCGAGCGAATCGCCGATCAACAGGATCTCCACGCCGCAACGGTCCATCAGGGACGCGAAGCTGGCGTCATAGCAGGTCAGCATGGAGATCTTTTCACCGGCGGCGCGCAACGTGGCCAGGGTATGGATGGTCACGGCCTTGTTGGCGACAGGCTTGGATGGCGCCGGCGCCGGTGTGGCGGCCTTGTCTTTTGCGGCCAGATCTGTTCCTTGCAAATAAGCGGACATAGGTATTCTCTAGAGTGAAAGGGGTGTGATGCTATTGCGACGCCGCTAGTGTAGTACTTTATAGGGCGGCGTGCAGGGGCGGCATTGTAGAGCAATGCCGCGTGGCGCTCAGAGTTGGCTGATGGCCTGGTCCGACACGCCCGCCAGATAGTCTTGCGCGGGGCCGCGTCCTGGCACGGCGATGTCGGGCGCCAGGGCCAGCAGCGGCACCAGCACGAAGGCGCGCTCCGTCAGGCGCGGATGGGGCACCGTCAGTGTGGCGCTGGCGATCTGTTCATCGCCGTACAGCAGCAAGTCCAGGTCCAGGGTGCGCGGGGCGTTGCGGTAAGGCCGTTCGCGCCCGTGCGCCGCCTCGATGGCGTGCAGGGCCAGCAGCAGTTCCTCCGCCGGCAGGGTGGTCGTGATGCGCGCCACGGCGTTGATGTAGTCGTCGCCGCTGGAATCGATGGGCGCCGTGCGGTAGCTGGCCGAGGCGTCCAGCAAGCTGGCGCCGGGCAGACGCGCCAGACGCGCGATCGCATCCTGCACATTCGCGCGCGCGTCGCCCAGGTTCGCCCCGATGCCGATGTAAGCAATCACTGACATTATTCGCCGCTGGTGCCGCCGGTGGTGGTGCCGCCACCCGTTTTGCTGCGCGTGCTGCGGCGTGGCGGACGCTTCTTCTTGACGGCGCCCGGTGCTGCATTCGCGCTGACGAGCAGCGCTTCGCGCGTTTCCTCGTCGCCTTCATAGAACGCGGTCCACCATTCGCCGATATCCATGTCGATCTCGCCCGAGGCGCAGCGCAGCAGCAGGAAGTCGTAGCCGGCGCGGAAGCGCAGGTGTTCGAGCAATTTGTACGGCGCTTTGCCGACGCGGCGCTCGAAGCGCGGCTGCATCGACCAGATGTCGCGCATGTCGGAGCCGATCTTGCGCTGCAGGGCCAGTTTTTCCGTTTGCGAGTCGAGCACGTCGTCGGCCGCCAGGTGCAGCGCGGGGATGGTCGACTCGCCGGCGGCGCGGTAGGCCGTCCATTTTTCCAGCACCTGGTGCCACAGCAGCGAGGCAAACAAAAAGCCCGGCGAGACGGTCTTGCCGGCGGCGATGCGCTGGTCGGTCGCGTCCAGCGCCAGGGTGACGAATTTCGCGCCCAGCGGCTGTTCCAGCACCACGTCGAGCAGCGGCAGCAGGCCGTGATGCAAGCCTTCCTTGCGCAGCTGCTGCAGGCAGGCCAGCGCATGGCCGCTCATCAGCAGTTTCAGCATCTCGTCGAACACGCGCGGCGCCGGCACGTTGTTGATCAGCGGCGCCATGATGGGAATCGGCGCGGCCGTGTGCGGCTCGATGGTGAATTTCAGCTTGGCGGCAAAGCGCACCACGCGCAGCATGCGCACGGGGTCTTCGCGGTAGCGCTCTTCCGGCTTGCCGATCATGCGCAAGGTCTTGGCGCGGATGTCTTCCACGCCGCCGTGGTAATCGAGCACCTCCTGCGTGGCCGGGTTGTAGTACATGGCGTTGATGGTGAAGTCGCGGCGCAGCGCGTCTTCGTGCTGCAAACCGAAGGTGTTGTCGCGCAGGACGCGGCCATGTTCATCCTTGGGCGCGGAATCGGCGCCGGCACCGCGGAAGGTCGTCACTTCCAGCAAATCCTGGCCGAACATCACGTGTACGATCTGGAAGCGCTTGCCGATGATGAAGGCGCGGCGGAACAAGCGCTTGACCTGTTCCGGCGTGGCGTCGGTGGCGATGTCGAAGTCCTTGGGTTTCACGCCCAGCAGCAGGTCGCGCACGGCGCCGCCGACGACAAAGGCCTCGAAGCCCGCTTCCTGCAGGCTGCTGGTGACGCGGATGGCATTCGACGACACCAGTTTCGGGTCGATTCCGTGTTGCGCAGGACCGAGCACGATGGGAGCCGTGGTGTCGCGCGCTGCCTCTTTTTTAACGCCGAGGATCTTGCGGATGAATTTTTTAATCATTGAATAAGTGGAGTGATGGCCAGCCGTGGAGGGATGCGTGTGCTGTCAACGCGGCATTGGGATTGGTTGCGACCGGGTGGGTCACGACCGACAGCAGGGGAATGTCGTTGTGCGAATCGCTGTAAAAATAGCTGCGCTCGAACTGTCCCAGTTCCTTGCCCATCTTTTCCAGCCAGGCGTGGGTGTGGGTCAGCTTGCCCGCGCCCAGAGTCGGCGTGCCCAGCAGCTTGCCCGTGACATTGCCTTGCTCGTCATATTCGGGCATGGCGGCCAGCAGGTGTTCGACGCCCAGTGCATCGGCGATGGGTTTGGTGATGAAATGGTTGGTGGCCGTGACGATGGCCAGCAGGTCGCCCGCGTCCTGGTGTTGTTTCAGCAGGGCAACGACTTCCGGGCGGATCGCCGGCAAGACCACTTCGGCCATGAATTGGCGGTGCAGCGCTTCCAGGCGTTCGCGCGGGAATTGCGCCAGGGTGCCGAGGGAAAATTCCAGGTATTCCACCGGATCGAGCGTGCCGGCCTGGTATTGCGCGAAAAATTCGTCGTTGCGGCGGGTGAATTCGGCGGCGTCCACGGCACCGATGCGTACCAGGAATTCGCCCCACTCGTGATCCGAGTCGATGGGCAGCAGGGTGTGGTCGAGGTCAAACAGGGCCAGATTCATCATTCTTTCGCTTCCGCCTGCAGCAACTCGCGCAACAATGGCAAGGTGATCGGGCGTTGGGTTTCAAGGGAGTAAAGGTCGAGAGAGTCCAGCATCGTCGACAGCGAACGCATGTCGCGCCGGAAATGGGACAGCAGATAGGGTAACACGCCCGGCGACAAGGTCAAGCCGCGGGTGGTGGCCGCCTGGGTCAGGGCGGCGATTTTTTCATCGTCGGTCAAGCCGTGGATCTGGTAGATCAGGCCCCAGCCCATGCGCGTGCGCAAGTCTTCGCGCACGGGCAGCACGGCGGGCGGGACGGCGCCGCTGCACACCATGAACGCCTGGTTGGCACGGATTTCATTGAACAGGGCAAAGGCGTCGATCTGCGCCAGCGGCGACAGCTTTTCGCAGTCGTCGAGCAGGTACAAATCCACGTCGGGCGAATACACGAATTCGGACTCGATCGAGAATGGCGAAATGTAGCGCGCGCGCTCAGTGCTGGCCAGGGCCTTGAGCAGGTGGCTCTTGCCGGCGGCCAGTTCGCCCCACAGGTAGGCAAAATGTTCGCGCGACGTGCGCGCGGCGAACTGGCGCATCAGCTGCGCCACTTCGGCATTCTGTCCCACCTCGAAGGTATCGAGGCTGTGCGCCTGGTCTGTGCCTAAATCGAGCACCAGTTGTTTCATGGCGTACGCCTTGTCCTGTTTTTCATTACTGCATGTGCATCGTGGTATTGCTAGGTTGATATGATATCCGCTTTTACTAGGTATTATAGAAGCTGCTGGAGAGGTAGTGGCGTCTTAGATGCTTAAAAGCGACCATCAGGACGGCAGAAGCGGGTAAGGCGAGCAAAACGCCGACGAAACCGAACAGTTGTCCGAAGGCCAATAAGGCGAAGATCACGGCCAGCGGGTTCAGGCCGATGCGCTCGCCGACCAGGCGCGGCGTGAGGAAAAAGCCTTCGATGACCTGGCCGCAACCATAGATGACGGCCACGGCGATGACGCCGCTCCAGTCGGCAAACTGCAGCAGGGCGGCGATCAGCGCCAGCATCAACCCCAGGCCGAAGCCCAGGTAGGGGATGAACACGAGCAAGCCCGTGATGATGCCCACAGGCAATGCGACTTCAAAACCGGCGATGGCCAGCGCCACCGAGTAATACGTGGCCAGCACCAGCATGACGAGCAACTGGCCGCGCAGGTATTGCGCCAGCAGCGTGTCGACTTCCTGCGCCATGCCCACGGTGCGGCCGACCCAGCGGCGCGGCACGGCGCCGGCGATGCGCGCCAGCATCGGATGCCAGTCCAGCAACAGGTAGAACAGCACCACGGGAATCAGCACCACGGTGGCCAGCCAGCCCAGCACGGCCGTGCCGCCGATGCGCGCCGAGGCCAGCACGGTGCTCCAGATTTCATCGCCGCTGGTGGCCATCTGCTGGCTCAGCATGCGTTTGATGCCCGTGCCGTCCAGGCGCACGCGGATGCCCAGGTCGCGCAGTTTCGGCGCGAGGAACTCGTTCGCCTTGCTCAGAAATTGCGGGATTTGCGCCTGCAGCAGGGGAATTTCCTTTTGCAGCACGGGCACGACGATGAGCACCAGCGCCGTAATGGCGAGGAAAAACAACGCTACGACGACCAGCACGGCAAGCGGGCGGGGCACGTAAAAACGCTTGTAATGGAGGCGCTGCAATCGGTCCACGCCGGGATTGAGCACATAAGCGAGGATGGCGGCGGCCAGGAAGGGCGTCAGGATAGGACCCAGGCTGACGAGCAGCAGCAAGAATGCCAGCCAGACCGCGATCCAAAATGCTGTTTGCTTCTGCTCGGCGGTGATGGCGAATGGCATGTAGTTTGTGCTGTTGCGTTAAAAAAAGGCAGTTAATTACGAAATGGCGGGGCAGTTTGATAAAATAGCGACTTGATCGACCGAATTCACCCGCTGGCGTCCTGCCGCACGATGTTGAAAAACATGCTTGCGCGCGCGTGCCGGCGGGTATCCGCCTTCTATTTTACCGCCTCCGCTGCCACCACACCATGAACCAGACTTCTAATGTTTCCCTTTCCTACCGTGACGCTGGCGTCGATATCGACGCAGGCGACGCTTTAGTCGAAGCAATCAAGCCGTTTGCCAAGCGCACCTTGCGCGAAGGCGTGATGGGCGGCCTGGGCGGTTTTGGCGCCATGTTTGAAATCAGCAAGAAGTACAAGGAACCGGTGCTGGTCTCGGGCACCGACGGCGTCGGCACCAAATTGCGCCTGGCGTTCGAACTGAACCGCCATGACACGGTCGGCATCGACCTGGTCGCCATGAGCGTTAACGACATCCTGGTGCAAGGCGCCGAACCGCTTTTCTTCCTCGACTATTTTGCCTGCGGCAAGCTGGACGTGGCCATCGCCACCGACGTCATCAAGGGCATCGCCCAGGGTTGCGAACAAGCCGGTTGCGCGCTGATCGGCGGCGAAACCGCGGAAATGCCGAGCATGTACCCGGCCGGCGAATACGACCTGGCAGGTTTTGCCGTCGGCGCCGTGGAAAAATCGAAAATCATCGACGGCACCAAGATCGCCCCAGGCGACGTGGTGCTGGGTCTGGCCTCGTCGGGCGTGCACTCGAATGGTTACTCGCTGGTGCGCAAGATTATCGAAGTGGCAAAACCGGACCTGGAAGGCGACTTCCATGGCCGTAAACTCGCTGACGTGCTGATGCAACCGACGCGCATCTACGTCAAGCCACTGCTGGCCCTGATGGATGCCATGGAAGTGAAGGGCATGGTGCACATCACCGGTGGCGGCCTGGTGGAAAATATCCCGCGCGTGCTGCAGCCTGGCCTGGTGGCCGAGCTGGACTCGAAGGCATGGACCATGCCGCCGCTGTTCACATGGCTGCAACAGCACGGCGGCGTGGCTGACGCCGAAATGCACCGCGTCTTCAACTGCGGCATCGGCATGACCGTCATCGTCTCGCAGGAAAACGCGGACGCCGCTATCGCGCAACTGCAAGCAGCCGGCGAAACCGTCTCGCGCATCGGCACCATCCGCGCCCGTAACGGCGACGAGCATCAGACCATCGTCATCTAAGCTGTCGCTTGAATAAACAAGGCAGGCACTCGCGAGAGGCCTGCCTTTTTTTACGCCGTGATATCTTACCGCTTACCTTGCGTGCGCCGGCTTCATGCGCCCATCTGGCTGCGAACCGCCCCTGCCGATCATGGCCACGCTGACGGCCGAGACGAGGGAGGCGAACAGGATGTAGCCGACGATGTGCCATGGCTCGCCATTGCCCGTTTTCAGCAGGTAGGTGGCGATGATGGGCGTCAGGCCGCTGGCGAAGATGCCGGAGAACTGGTACACGAAGGAGATGCCCGTGTAGCGCACCTTGGCGTCGAACAGGTCGCAGAACAGGGCCGCTTCCGGGCCGTACACGGCCGAATACAGCACGCCAAGCGGGATGATCACGGAACACCACAGCAGCAGCGGATTGTCGGCGTGGTGCAGCATGATCCAGAAGGCGGGAATCGACGACACGCCCGTGATCAAGGAGCCCCAGAAAAACACCTTGCTGCGGCCGATGCGGTCCGACAGGCGGCCAAAGAAGGGGATGCAAAAGCACATCACGACGGCCGACGCCATCACGCCCATCAGCGCTTCCGTGCGGTCTATCTTGATGGTGTTGGTCAGATAGGTGATGGAAAACACGCCGAAGATATTGAAGAACACGCCGTCGATGTAGCGCGCGCCCATGCCCTTCAATACATTGCCCGGATAGCGCTTCAGCAGGTCGAAAAATGGGATCTGCGTCTCCGCGTTCTTTTCCTTGACGGCCTGGAACTCGGGCGTTTCCATCACGTTCAGGCGTATCCACATGCCGATGAAGACGAGGGCCGCCGACAGGATGAAGGCCACGCGCCAGCCCCAGGACAGGAATTGCGCGTCCGTCAGGCTGTAGGACAGGATGGCCACCACGCCGGAAGCGAGGCACAGGCCGATGGCCAGGCCGATCTGCGGCAGGCTGGCGTAGAAGCCGCGCTCCTTGGGCGGTGCATATTCATACGCCATCAGCACGGCGCCGCCCCACTCGCCGCCAAGGCCGATGCCTTGCAGCACGCGCAGGAACAGCAGCAATCCCGGCGCCCAGTAGCCGATGTGGTCGTAGGTCGGCAGCACGCCGATCAGGAAAGTGGAGATACCCATGATCATCAGGGTCATCACCAGCATGCTCTTGCGGCCGATCTTGTCGCCGAAGTGGCCGAAGATTACGCCGCCGATGGGACGCGACAGAAAGCCCACGGCAAAGGTGCCGTAGGCCAGCATGGTCGAGACGAGCGGATCGCCGCCCGGGAAATACAGTTTGCTGAACACGATGCCGGCGACGACGCCGTATAAAAAGAAGTCATACCACTCGATGGTGGCGCCGATCACGCTGGCCATCACGACTTTCCGCAGCTCTTTGGCCTTTTTGGGATTGTTCGGATTGTTATCCATAATATCTAGTCTCCAATCGATATCGATTATGTATTTTTTGATGCTCGGCTTGTCGCCGGGTCATTATGTGCGGGGCCGCCTGCCCGCCGCTGGCATCCTCCTTGCCGGAAATGGAATGGGTGGGTCAGGCCGCCTGCGGCAGCCGCACGGCGTCCGCCAGGATCATGTCGGCCGCTTTTTCGGCGATCATGATGGTGGGCGCGTTCGTATTGCCCGAGACAATTTCCGGCATGATCGACGCATCGACCACGCGCAGGTTCTGCATGCCGTGCACGCGCAGGCGGTCGTCGACGACGGCCATGGCGTCGTGGCCCATCTTGCAGGTGCCGCTCGGGTGGTAGATCGACTGGCTGAAGCGCCGCGCCGCCTCCAGCAGCTGCGCATCCGTCTCGAACTGCGGACCGGGCACGAACTCTGAAATGATGTGCGGCGCCAGCGACGGCGCTGCGGCGATCCTGCGCGCCACGCGCAGGGCGGCAACGGCCGTCTGCTGGTCGCGCGGGTCGGACAGGTAGTTCGGGTAGATGCCCGGATAGGCGAGGGGGTCGGCGGACTTGATCGATACGTGGCCGCGGCTGTGCGGGCGCAGCTGGCACACAGACGACGTGAAGGCGGAAAACGGATGCGCGCCTTCGCCCGGCTTGTCGGCGCTCAGCGGCTGCATGTGGAACTGGATGTCGGGCCGCTCCACCTCGGGCGACGACCTGGTAAACACCGTCACCTGGCTGGCCGCCAGGGTCAAGGGCCCCGAGCGGGAAAACACATATTGCATGCCCACCCACAGCTTGCCCCACAGGCTGTTGACTTCATCGTTCAGGGTTTTCAGCCGCGTCTTGAAGACGAGGCGGATTTGCAGATGGTCTTGCAGGTTCTGACCCACGCCGGGCAAGTCGTGCACCAGCGGCACGCCCACTTGCTCGAGCAAGGCGCGCGGACCCACGCCCGAGCATTGCAGGATTTGCGGCGAGCCGATGGCGCCCGCGCATAAAATCACTTCGCCGCTGGCGCGCGCCTGGCGCAACTGGCCATCCTGCCGGAACTCGATGCCGACGGCGCGCTTGCCCTCGAACAGCACGCGCGTGATTTGCGCGCGCACTTCCACGCGCAGGTTGGCGCGCTTGCGGGCCGGCCGCAAGAAGGCTTTCGCCGTACTCCAGCGCAGGCCCTTGCTGGCCGTCTGCTGGAAGTAGCCGACGCCCTCCTGCGTGGCGCCGTTGTAGTCGGCATTGAAGGGAATGCCGCTTTCCGTGGCGCCGGCAATGAAGTGTTCGGCGATGGGGCGGCGCAGCCGCAGGTCCGACACTTTTAACGGGCCGCCCACGCCGTGGTAGTCGCTGGCACCGCGTTCCTGGTCTTCCGATTTCTTGAAGTAGGGCAACACCTCGGCATAGCTCCAGCCTGCATTGCCCAGTTCGGCCCAGCGGTCGTAATCTTCCTTCTGTCCCCGCACGTACAGCAAGCCGTTGAGCGAGCTGGAGCCGCCCAGCACCTTGCCGCGCGGCCATTGCAGCTGGCGTCCGGCGATGCCGGCGTCCGCTTCCGTGCGGTAGCACCAGTCCAGTCTGGGGTCGTGCATGGTCTTGAAATAGCCGACCGGCACGTGTATCCACGGATTGTTGTCCTTGCCGCCTGCTTCCAGCAGCAATACCTGATTGTTGCTGTCGTGCGACAGGCGGTTGGCCAGCACGCAGCCGGCGGAACCGGCGCCGACCACGATGTAATCGTAGTGTGTTTGCAACATTACTCTTGTCTCCTGCGTTGCGGTATCGCGTCGCCTCGGCGGGCGTTTTTTGCGATACACTGGTCTTTATTGGTTATTTTTGGAACGTCTGGTTCCATTTATAAAAGACGTGCAGCACCGGGACAAGCGGAAACCACCGCATACGCGAGAGGTGAAACAGAACATGCATGATGCGTTTCAAAAACGGCAGGCCGAGGCCGAAGAAGACAGCCCGGCGGGGGGCGCGGTGGCGACGAATACGGCGGCCAGCCATGGCGACGAGGCGCGGGGCTTGCGCGTGCTGCGCCTGATCGAACACCTGGCCAGCGCCAGCCAGCCCTTGACCCTGTCGCAGCTGGCGGCGCGCATGCAGGTGCCCAAGGCCAGCATGATGCGCTTGCTCGATACCCTGGAGCAACACGGTTACGTGCTGCGCACGCCCGTCGGACGCGGCTATGTGCCTGGGGCGGCGTCCACCAACCTGGCGCTGGCGACCCTGCGCAACAATGCCCTGATCCGCGTGAGCCGCAGCATCCTGGGCAGCCTGGTGGCGGCCACGGGCGAGACCTGCAATCTGGCCATTCCCGAGGGCAATGCGATCGTGTATGTGGACCGGGTGGAAACGCAGGAACCGCTGCGCCTGCACCTGGTGCTGGGCACGCGCGCGCCCATGCATTGCACGGCGAGCGGAAAATTATTCCTGGCGCACATGACCTTGCTGGAGCGGCGCGAATTGCTGGCCATGCTGACCCTGCAGGCACGCACGCCGAAGAGCATCACCGACCCGGCGCTGCTGGAACGCGAGATCGTGCGCATCGCCCGGTTGGGCATCGGCATCGACGACGAGGAATTCGTGCACGGCATGGTGGCCGTGGCCGTGCCCATCTGCGCGGCCGACGGGCGCATCGTGGCGGCCGTCGCCTGCCACGCGCCCGTGGCGCGAAAGTCCGTGGAGCAGCTGCTGCAGCACGTGCCGCAGTTAAAAGAAGCGGCCGTGAAACTGCGGCCGCTGCTGCTGGCGGAGTCCAGCTAGGGTTTCAAGACCTTCGCCACTTTCGCCGCCCTGAGGCGGAACGCATCGGGCATGCTTGAACCCAGCAGCGGGCGCAGATACAGCCTGAAAGCATCGGTCACATCCGTGCCGCTGGCGCTGATGAATTCGTCTTCCATGGTGCGCGTCTTGCCCGCCACGTCCGTCAACGGCAGCAGTTCGTAATCGACGGAATAAAAGCCCGTGCGCTTGATGGCGACGGAGCCGTCGCGGTCGCCCCACATGGCGAACTGCACGGCTTTTTCGCCCACTTCGCGGGCTTCGCGTTGATCTACATCAGAGACGCAGCCGATGAAGGAGCGCTGCAGATAGCCGAAGGTATCGCCGCGCACGCGCTTGATGCCGAGCTTGGCCTTGATTTCGTCGCACAGGAGGTCGGCCAGCGCGCCCGTGCCCGACAATTGCACATTGCCGTGCGCATCGCGCTCCACTTCCTTGGCCAGCAGGCTGGCGATCGGTTCGCCCGAGGCGTCGTGGATGCCTTCCGACACGGCGATCACGCAGCGGCCATACTTTTCATAGGTGGCCTTCACGTCGGCAAGGAATTGTTCCAGGACAAAGACGCGCTCGGGCAGATAGATCAGGTGCGGGCCGTCGTCGGGGAACTTCTTGCCCAGTGCCGAGGCGGCCGTCAAAAAGCCCGCGTGGCGTCCCATCACCACGCCCACGTAGACGCCGGGCAAGGCCGCGTTGTCGAGGTTGGCGCCGGCGAACGCTTGCGCGACGAAGCGCGCGGCCGAGGGAAAGCCGGGCGTGTGGTCGCTGCCCACCAGGTCGTTGTCGATGGTTTTCGGGATGTGGATGCAGCGCAGCGGATAGCCGGCCTTGTGCGCTTCTTCGCTGACAATGCGCACCGTGTCGGACGAGTCGTTGCCGCCGATGTAAAAGAAGTGTTCGATCTCGTGCGCGCGCAGCACCTCGAAGATTTGCTGGCAGTAGGCAATATCGGGCTTGTCGCGCGTGGAGCCGAGCGCCGACGAGGGCGTGGCGGCCACCAGTTCCAGGTTATGGCTGGTTTCCTGCGTCAGATCAACAAACTCTTCATTGACGATGCCGCGCACGCCATGCAGGGCGCCGTACACGCGCGTGACGTGCTGGAAACGCCGCGATTCAAGCACCACGCCCACCAGCGACTGGTTGATGACGGCGGTGGGGCCGCCTCCCTGGGCAACAAGAATTTTTCCAGACGGCATGGGATCTCCTCGCAAGTAAAACGGCCCTCCAGACTACTCCTTTTTTAGCGGGGCGCTGTCTTTTTCCTAGGCCGCAAGGGGAATTGATCTGGCGGGCCTGCCTATTCATTCCGGCGCCCGGATATGTTCGACCAGTCCCCTGCTGCGCCGTCCCGGCGCCGGCGTCAGCCAGCTGACCAGCACGGCGGCGGCCAGGCCGGCCGGCACGCCGAAGATGCCGGCGGAAATAGGCGCAATGTGAAACCATTGGCCGCTGGCATTGCCTCCCAGCATGGTGCTCGTATGCAGCATGTAGTACAGGCAGACGCCAAAGCCCGTCAGCATGCCGGCCAGTGCCCCCTGGTAATTGGCGCGTTGCCAGAAGACACCGAGCACCAGCGGCGGGAACAGGGTCGAGGCGGCCAGTGAAAAGGCCACGCCCACCAGCGACAGGATGTCGGCCGGCTTTTGCGAGGCGGCATAGGCGGCGATGAAGGCCACGGCCAGCAGCAGCAACTTGGAAATCGTCACGCGCTTTTGCGTCGACGCGCTGGGATCGACCACCTTGTAATAGACGTCGTGCGACAGGGCGTTGGAAATGGCCAGCAGCAAGCCATCGGCCGTCGACAGGGCGGCGGCCAAGCCACCGGCCGCCACCAGGCCGGAAATCACGTAGGGCAGGCCGGCGATCTCGGGCGTGGCCAGCACCAGCACGTCGGCATCGATGGAAATTTCCGCCAGTTGCACGATGCCGTCGCGGTTGACGTCGACGATGCTGATCAGGGGGCTGAGCTTGTCCACGTTGGCCCAGTACGACACCCAGGTGGGCAGGTTCGCGTATTGCGTGCCGACCAGGGCCGAGTAAATATCGTACTTGACCAGCACGGCCAGCGCGGGAATCGTGAGGTAGATCAACAAGATGAAGAACAGGGTCCAGAACACGGACACGCGCGTTTCGTGCACGGACGGCGTGGTGTACGATCGCATCAGGATATGCGGCAGGGCGGCCGTGCCCAGCATCATGCAAAACACGAGGGCCAGGAAATTGTTGCGTTTGATGTCCGATTGCTCGCGGTCGGCGGCGGGAAACGGCTGCGCGTGCGGAATGATCGGCTCGGCGCGTTTCTGGTTTTGCGCCTGCATCGCCTGCCACAGCACGCGTGCCTCGTCTGGGCTCTTGGGATAGGCGATCAGGTAGCGCTCCGCGTTGCGGATGTCGAACAGCGAGGTATTGCGCTGGCGCAAACTATCGAGCTGGCGCTGGGCCGTCAGGCGGCCTTGCTCCCAGGAACCAGGCAAGCCGTCGATGCGCGCCTGATAGCTTTGCGCGCGCTGGCGGAAGATGGCGCGCACTTCGTTTTCTTTCGGGTCCGTTTCCAGCACGTGTTCGCGCGCGCTCAGTTGCGGCAACACCTTGCCGTAGGCGATCTGCGGCACGGGATTGTCGGCGTGCTTGACCGACAGCCACATGGCGGGAATCAGAAAGGCGACGAGGATGATGATGTACTGCGCCACCTGCGTCCAGGTGATGGCGCGCATGCCGCCCAGAAAGGAGCAGACGAGGATGCTGGCCAGGCCCAGGAAGATGCCGACGGAAAAATCCACGCCCGTGAAGCGCGAGGCGATCAGGCCGACGGCGTAGATCTGCGCCACCACATAGGTGAACGACACGATGATGGTGGCGGCCACGGCCACCACGCGCACGCTGGCGCCCCGCTTGTCGGTGCCGCTGCCGTAGCGGGCGGCGAGGAAATCGGGAATCGTGTACTGGCTGAACTTGCGCAGGTAGGGCGCGATCAGGAGTGCCACCAGGCAATAGCCGCCCGTCCAGCCCATGATGAAGGCCAGGCCGTCGAAGCCGTTCAGGTACAGGCCACCGGCCAGGCTGATGAAGCTGGCCGCCGAAATCCAGTCGGCGGCCGTGGCCATGCCGTTGAACATGGCCGGCACCCGGCGCCCCGCCACATAGTATTCGGTGACGTTCGAGGTGCGGCTGATGACGCCGATGGTGGCGTACAGGGTGATGGTGACGAGCATGAACAGGTAGCCGATCCACGCGCGCGGCATGCCTTCCTGTTCCAGCACTGACAGGGCCAGCAGGAAGGCGGCGAAACCGGCGGTAAACAGCAGGTAGTAGCGGCTCAGCCGGGCGAAGAAACTGCGCTGGCCGCTCATGCTTGCTCCTCGGCATGGAATTCCCGGTCCAGGCGCCGCATGCGCCAGGCATACAAGGCGATGATGGCCAGGTAGACGAGCGAGGCGCCCTGGGCCGCCATATAGAAGGGCAGGGGCCAGCCGAACAGGTTCAGGTGCAACAGCTCGCGCGCATAGAACACGGTCAGGAAGCCCGTCAGCAGCCAGACCAGCAGCAGGATGGCCGTCAGCCGCCGCGTCTTGCGCCAGTGGGCGTCGCGGCGCGCCTGCAGCTCGGGGCCGGGCGAGCGCGCCGGCTGCAGCGGCGCCGCGGGAAGGCTGGGCTTATCCATACGTGATGTCGTCCTCTTCTGGCGCTTCCGGCAACAGCAGGGCGATGCTCAGGCGCAGCAGGGTGCCTGGCAGCTTGGGCGAAGTGGCGCGCGGATTGTTAAAAATATCGACTTCGGCGCCATGCTGCTGGGCAATCTCGCGCACGATGGCCAGGCCCAGGCCGCTACCGTCGACATTGCTGCCAAGAATGCGGTAAAAGCGTTCGAACACGTGGGCCCGCTCGGCCGGCGCAATGCCGGGGCCCGTGTCTTCCACTTCCAGGATGGCCAGTTCCAGGGTGCTGCGCACGCGCACCGTGACGCTGCCGCCGGCCGGCGTGTAGCGCAGGGCATTGTCGATCAGATTGCTCAGCAGCTCGCGCAGCATCATGGCATTGCCGGAAATCATGATTGAATACGCGGGCTGTTCGAAGCCCAGGTCGATATGCTGGGCAAACGAGGCTTGCACCCAGTCCTGCACCACGCCGCGCGCCAGTTCGCTCAGCTCGATCGGCTCGAAGGCCGTGCCCGCCTGCGGCTGGTTTTCCGCGCGCGCCAGGGCCAGCAGCTGGTTGACCAGGCGCGTGGCCGCTTCCGAGCTTTTCGCCAGCTGCAGCAGCGAGCGGTGGATCTCATCGTGGTCGGTCTGGCGCAGGGCCAGCTCCGATTGCATGCGCATGCCGGCCAGCGGCGTCTTCATCTGGTGCGCCGCATCGGCGATGAAGCGTTTCTGCATGTCGATCGACAGCGACAGGCGCGCCAGCATCTCGTTGAGCGAACCGACCAGCGGCGTGATTTCCTCGGGCACTTGCCCCGATTCGATGGGAGATAAATCGTCGGGCGGCCGGGCGCGTATGCGTTCCTGCAATTGCGCCAGCGGCGACAGACCGCGCGCCAGGGCAAACCAGACCAGGGCCAGGATCACGGGCAGGATGATGAACTGCGGCAAAATCACGCCCTTGATGATTTCATTGGCCAGCTGGGCGCGCTTTTCCAGCGTCTCGGCCACTTGCACCAGCGCGCGGTGCGCGTCGTCGTCGCTACCGCCAGGAATGTCGAGATAGCTGAACGCCACGCGCACTGGCGCGCCGTGGATGGTGTCGTTGCGAAACAGCACCATGCCGCTGCGGTATTTGTCGGGGTCTTGCGGCGGCGGCAAGTCGCGGTCGCCGTCGAGGTGTTCGCCGCGCGGGCCCACCACCAGGTAATACAGGGTGTCGATATCGTCGCCGCGCAGGAAGTCGCGGCCCTTGTTATTGCTGTTCTTGTCCGGCACGCGGCGCAGCAGCGCGCCATCGGCCTGCTTGACCTGTTGCGTCAGCACCGTGACGCTGTCTTCCAGCGCATGGTCGAACGGCTGATTGGCGATGCCCTTGGCCACCAGATAGGTGATGGCGATGCTCATCGGCCACAGCAGCAGCAGGGGCGCCAGCATCCAGTCGAGGATTTCGCCAAACAGCGAGTGCTCGATGGTGTCATCCTGCTCCGTGGTGGGCGGTTCGAACCAGTCGTCGTCGTCCGCCTCGTCCGCTGGCGCCTCGCGCGCCTTCACTTGCTGGCGGGGCCGTTGGCCGGGCTTGCCGCCTCGCCCGCTTCGGCTTGCAGGCGCGCCGCTTCCGAGTATTTTTCCAGGCAATAGCCGAGGCCGCGCACGGTGGCGATGCGCACGCCGCCCACTTCGATCTTCTTGCGCAGGCGGTGCACATATACTTCGATGGCATTGTTCGACACTTCCTCGCCCCATTCGCACAGGTGGTCGACTAGTTGCTCTTTTGAAACGAGGCGGCCCGTGCGGCCCAGCAGGATTTCCAGCAAACCCAGTTCGCGCGCGGACAAGTCGAGCATCTGGTCGTTGATGTAGGCGCTGCGCCCCACCTGGTCATAGCTGAGGGGGCCGTGCTTGATGATGGTGGCGCCGCCGCCGGCGCCGCGGCGCGTCAGGGCGCGCACTCTTGCCTCCAGTTCCGACAGGGCGAACGGCTTGGCCATATAATCATCGGCACCGAGGTCGAGGCCATTCACGCGTTGTTCGATGGAATCGGCGGCCGTCAGGATCAGCACGGGCAACAGCGAGGCGCGCGCGCGCAGGCGGCGCAGCACTTCCAGGCCGGACATCTTCGGCAGGCCCAGGTCGAGGATCAGCAGGTCGAATTCCTGGGTGGACAGGGCCGTATCGGCTTCCTGGCCGGTCTTGACGTAGTCGATCGCATAACCGGACTGGCGCAGCGAGCGGGTCAGGCCATCGGCCAGCACGCTGTCATCTTCGGCAAGTAAAATACGCATGGTGCACTTCCTATGCTTGCGGCGGTAGAAGTTTGTATTGTGTTTCATTTCCCGCAAGGTGGCGAGTTTTTGTGAGAAACCAGGCTTGTATTGATCTGTTTCAAAACAAATCCACGTTCCGCTTGCATTGATCACTGTTTTTTTATACAGTACTGTCTGTGTAAAGAATTTAACCCACTGGCGCTATCGCAGGCTGCCGGATTCCACTGAATCCGCACCTGTAGAACGGCTGAAAGAACATATGGACGATAAAAAAGCTGTAGTACCCGCATCGGAAAAAGCCAAGGCGCTCGCCGCCGCACTGGCGCAGATCGAGAAGCAGTTTGGCAAAGGTTCGGTCATGCGCATGGATGCCAGCGCACCGATCGAAGAAGTGCAAGTCGTGTCGACCGGTTCGCTCGGCCTCGATATCGCGCTGGGCGTGGGCGGCTTGCCGCGCGGCCGCGTGGTGGAGATCTACGGTCCGGAATCGTCGGGTAAAACCACGCTGACCCTGCAAACCATCGCCGAAATGCAAAAACTGGGCGGCACCTGCGCCTTTATCGATGCCGAGCACGCGCTCGATGTCGGTTACGCGCAAAAGCTGGGCGTGAACCTGCATGAATTGCTGATCTCGCAACCGGACACGGGCGAGCAGGCACTGGAAATCTGCGACGCCCTCGTGCGTTCGGGCAGCGTCGACCTGGTCGTCATCGACTCCGTGGCCGCACTGACGCCACGCGCCGAGATCGAAGGCGACATGGGCGATTCCCTGCCAGGTTTGCAAGCGCGTCTGATGTCGCAAGCGCTGCGCAAGCTGACCGGCTCCATCAACCGCACGAATACCCTGGTCATCTTCATCAACCAGATCCGCATGAAGATCGGCGTGATGTTCGGCAGCCCGGAAACGACCACGGGCGGCAATGCGCTGAAATTCTACGCTTCCGTGCGCCTGGATATCCGCCGCACGGGCTCGATCAAGTCCGGCGATGAAGTGATCGGCAACGAAACCAAGGTCAAGGTCGTCAAGAACAAGATCGCGCCACCGTTCAAGGAAGCGCACTTCGACATCCTGTACGGCGCCGGCACCTCGCGCGAAGGCGAAATCCTGGATCTGGGTTCGGATGCCAAGATCGTGGAAAAATCCGGTTCGTGGTACAGCTACAACGGCGAACGCATCGGCCAGGGCAAGGACAACGCCCGCGCCTTCCTGCAAGAGCGTCCGGCGCTGGCCCGCGAGATCGAAAACAAGGTCCGCGCTTCGCTGGGCGTGCGCGAACTGCCGCCGCTGGCTGCTGAAAAGCCGGAAAAAGCGGATAAAGCCGCTGACAAGGCTGCCAAGGCGGAAGCCAAAGCCGCCGAGTAAGCTGCCGTCAGCCACCATTCGCGCTTGCGGATGGCGGCTGGCAAGGTGTGACCATGATCGCCGTCCCGCGCTGTTGCGCCGGGCGGCGATTGTGTTTGGGTGATGTGATCGTGGAATGAAAGACAAGGTGGGGGTATGGCCGCAGTACAACTAAGCCTGAAAGGCAGGGCGCTACGCTTTTTGTCGATGCGCGAACACAGCCGCATGGAATTGCGGCGCAAGCTGCAGCGCCATGCGCAGGAGGGCGATGACGTGGAAGCCTTGCTCGACAGCCTGGAGCAAGCCAACTGGCTGTCGCAGGAGCGCTTTTCCGAGTCGCTGATCCACCGCCGCTCGGCCCGCTTTGGCAATAGCCGCATCATGGCGGAACTGCAAAGCCATGGCATAGGCGGTGAGGCATTGCAGGAACTCAAGGCGGGTCTGGCCGAAGGGGAAGTGGCGCGCGCCTGCGAGGTGTGGCGCCGCAAGTTTGGCCAGGTGGCGCAGGATGCCGAGCAGCGCAACAAGCAGATGCGGTTTTTGATGCAGCGCGGCTTTTCGCAGCGCGCCGTGCAGGTAGCCTTGAAGGGGCTGGATCCCGACGAGGAATAGGTCATCCAGGGCTGGCCGGCCGCCACGCCGCGCCGCCAGGAACTGCGCTTTCAAACGTCGTCTGATTCCAGTATGGTGACGCCGCGCGATCGGGTATGCTGGCGCTCGAACGCTGTGCGATGCGCGCAGCACCACTGATCGTGACAGGATGTAAGATGAGCAACTGGAATGCCGGCTATGTGGCCGAAATCGCCTATACCTATGGCTATTACGAAGAATTGAATCCTCTGCGCCTGCGGCTACCCCTGCTGGCCGCCGGCCTTGCCTTGCCGGCCAGCGGCACGGCTTGCGAACTGGGCTTTGGCCAGGGCATCAGCGCCAATATCCATGCGGCGGCGTCCGCCACGCGCTGGCATGGCAATGATTTCAATGCATCCCAGGCCGCCTTCGCGCAGGAGCTGGCCGGCGCGGCTGGCGCTGGCGCGCAGTTGACGGACGAATCGTTCGCGCAGTTTTGTCGCCGCGACGACTTGCCCGATTTCGACTTTATCTGCTTGCATGGGATCTGGAGCTGGATCTCGGCGGAAAATCGCGCCCTGATCGTCGATTTTCTGCGGCGCAAACTGAAAGTGGGCGGTGTCGTCTACATCAGTTACAACACGCAGCCAGGCTGGGCTGCAATGATGCCGATGCGCGACCTGATGGCGGAGCATAGCCGCGTCATGAGTGCCCCGGGCCAGGGCGTGCTGGCCAGAGTCGATGGCGCCATCGATTTTGTCGGCAGGATGATCGCCGCGCAACCGCGTTACCTGGAGGCCAACCCGCATTTGGCGGAACGCTTCGAAAAGCTCAAGACGATGGATGGGCATTATCTTGCCCACGAATATTTCAATGCCGACTGGCAGCCGATGGCCTTTTCCAGCGTTGCGGCCATGCTGGGCGAGGCCAAGCTCGAGTTTGCCGCATCCGCTACCTATACCGCCCTGGTCGACATGCTGAACCTTACGGCCGAGCACCAGCAGTTCCTGGCCGAGATACCAGATCCCATCTTTCGTGAGACGACGCGGGCCTTTCTCGTCAACGAGCAGTTCCGCAAGGATTACTGGGTCAAGGGTGCACGCACGCTCACGCCGTTCGCCCAGGCCAGCGCCTTGCGGGCCGTGCGCGTGATGCTGGCCGTGCCGCGCGACGAGGTGGTGTTGAGCGTGCATGGCGTGCTGGGCGACGCCGATATGGACGAGCGCGTGTATGCACCCGTGCTCGATGCCATGGCTGACCATCGCGTGTACACGATAGGTGAGCTGGAGCAGCAATTGGCTGGCACAGAAGCCAGCCTGGCCGCCTTGTTGCAGATCATGTTGATCTTGATCAGCAAGGGCAGCGTGCTGGCCGTCCAGGACGAGGCCGACATCGCCGTGGCGCGCCCGCAGACGGCGCGCCTGAATGCGCACCTGCTGGAACAGGCACTGGCAAGAACTGATTTGACCATCCTTGCCAGTCCCATGACGGGCAGCGGCGTGGCTGTATCGCATTTACAACAGCTATTCCTGTGGGCGAAACTGCAAGGTTGGCAAGCCCCGCAAGAATGGGTGCGTGCGACGTGGCCTGTGCTGCTGCGCCTGAACCAGCTATTGACGCGGGACGAGCAGCCCTTGTTGACGGAAGAGGAAAACCTGGCCGAACTGCTGGCGCACGTGCAGCATTTTTATGCGCGCACCTTGCCCGTATTGCGCGCGCTGGGTGTGACTGACTGAGGCGTGGCGGCGGCCAGGTTGACGCCGCCGGCATGCCTGTCTCCCAAGTTATTTGAATTGTGAATGTTTGTCATTCATTTTGCGGTTTTCATTGATGGTTTGTTGCAGGCGGCAAGACCAATAAAAAATTATGTTGCGGCGCAACTAGCGCCCTGTGTGCTACACTTTTAGGGTTTTTGCGGCGCCGCAGGTGCGGTTGCTGTTCGTAGAAGCTGCGAACAGAGTGCTTTAGGCACATGGCTGCTTACTAATTATGGCCGCGCAAGCGGCATCGGTCTTATGCCCCTGTCAACTCCCGTATCCCGGCGCGCCCTACGGCACTCCCGCGTTATCGACGTCCAAGCGTATATGCGCGACGACGGCCTGTGGGATATTGACGCCCATATCACCGATATCAAAAGCTATGACGCGACCCTGGCCTCTGGCCCGCGTCCCGCCGGCGCCCCTCTGCATGACCTCCACTTGCGTATTACCGTCGATCGCGAACTGACCATCGTCGAGGCCGAAGCTGCCTCCGATGCCGTGCCCTATCCCGGTTTTTGCGATACCATCGGGCCCGCTTACAGGGCGCTGATCGGTCTGAATTTATTGAAGAATTTCCGCCGCGACTTGAAACAGCGCCTGGCGGGAATCGCCGGCTGTACCCATTTGACCGAACTGGCGCAAGTCTTGCCGACTGCGACGGTTCAGGCATTTGCCGGCGATGTCTGGTCGACCCGTGACGGTGCGAATGCTGACTTATCGCATGAAAAGCCGTTTCAACTCGACAAATGCCACGCCCTGCGCACCGATGGCGGGGCGGTTGCACAGTATTACCCGCGCTGGGTAGCCAAAGCGTGACCCCGGCGCTGTATTTCCTGTTTTTTTGCACCACTAACCGTATTTTTACACATCAGTATCAGAAGGGAAGCCAGCATGAAAATCCATGAGTATCAAGCCAAAGAAATCCTCCGGCAGCACGGAGTGACGGTACCACGCGGTATTCCGTGCATGTCCGTCGAAGAAGCCGTCAAGGCTGCGGAAACCCTGGGCGGCCCGGTATGGGTTGTCAAGGCGCAGATCCACGCAGGTGGCCGCGGCAAGGGCGGCGGCGTGAAAGTGGCAAAATCGATGGAACAGGTCAAGGAATACGCTGACCAGATCATGGGCATGCAGCTGATCACGCATCAGACCAGCGCCGAAGGCCAGAAAGTCAACCGCCTGCTGGTGGAAGAAGGCGCCGACATCAAGCAAGAACTGTACGTTTCGCTGGTCACCGACCGCGTTACCCAGAAAATCGTCCTGATGGCGTCGTCCGAAGGCGGCATGGACATCGAAGAAGTGGCCGAGAGCCACCCTGAGAAAATCCACCACGTGACCATCGATCCGGGCACGGGCCTGACCGATGCCCAGGCAGACGACATCGCCGCCAAGATCGGCGTGCCTGCCGGCTCCATCGCCGACGCCCGCGTCAACCTGCAAGGCCTGTACAAAGCCTACTGGGAAACCGACTGCTCGCTGGCCGAAATCAACCCGCTGATCGTTACCGGCAGCGGCAAGGTCATCGCCCTGGACGCCAAGTTCAACTTTGACCCGAACGCCCTGTTCCGTCATCCGGAAATCGTCGCCCTGCGCGACCTGGACGAAGAAGATCCAGCTGAAATCGAAGCGTCGAAATTCGACCTGGCCTACATTTCGCTCGACGGCAACATCGGTTGCCTGGTGAACGGCGCCGGCCTGGCCATGGCCACCATGGACACGATTAAACTGTTCGGCGGCGAGCCAGCCAACTTCCTGGACGTCGGCGGCGGCGCCACGGCAGAAAAAGTGACCGAAGCGTTCAAGATCATGCTGAAAAACCCAGGCCTGAAAGCCATCCTGGTGAACATTTTCGGCGGCATCATGCGTTGCGACGTGATCGCCGAAGGCGTTATCGCCGCGGTGAAAGCCGTCTCGCTGAACGTACCGCTGGTGGTGCGCATGAAGGGCACCAACGAAGACCTGGGCAAAAAGATGCTGGCCGATTCCGGTCTGCCTATCATCGCAGCCGACACCATGGAAGATGCAGCCAAGAGCGTCGTTGCCGCTGCTGCCGGTCAAGCTTAATTAAGGAATCAACATGTCCATTCTGATCAATAAAGATACCAAAGTCGTTACCCAAGGGATCACCGGCAAGACCGGCCAGTTCCACACCCGCGGTTGCCGCGACTACGCGAACGGCAAAGCTGCCTTCGTGGCAGGCGTGAACCCGAAGAAAGCCGGCGAAGATTTCGAAGGCATTCCAATTTTCGCTAACGTTACCGAAGCGAAAAAAGAAACCGGCGCCAACGTTTCCGTGATCTACGTGCCGCCAGCAGGCGCGGCAGCGGCGATCTGGGAAGCTGTCGAAGCTGAAATGGATCTGGCCATTTGCATCACCGAAGGCATTCCTGTCCGTGACATGATGGCCCTGAAAGACCGCATGGCTAAAGCCAACAGCAAAACCTTGCTGCTGGGCCCTAACTGCCCAGGCTTGATCACGCCAGACGAAATCAAGATCGGCATCATGCCAGGCCACATCCACAAGAAGGGCCGTATCGGCGTGGTTTCGCGTTCGGGCACCCTGACCTATGAAGCAGTGGGTCAGCTGACCGCACTGGGCCTGGGCCAATCGTCGGCAGTCGGCATCGGCGGCGACCCGATCAACGGTCTGAAGCACATCGACATCATGAAGATGTTCAATGACGATCCGGATACCGACGCGGTCATCATGATCGGCGAAATCGGCGGTCCGGACGAAGCCAACGCGGCTTATTGGATCAAAGACAACATGAAAAAACCGGTCGTCGGCTTCATCGCTGGCGTGACGGCTCCTCCAGGCAAGCGCATGGGCCACGCCGGCGCGCTGATCTCGGGCGGTGCCGATACGGCGCAAGCCAAGCTGGAAATCATGGAAGCTTGCGGCATCACCGTGACCAAAAACCCGTCGGAAATGGCGCGTCTGCTGAAAGCCATGCTGTAATTTCAGCCCGGTATTGATGCAGGACAAAAAAGGAGCTTCGGCTCCTTTTTTTTGTCCGCACGACACGCCGCTTTCCGGCCTGGGGCGACGGCGTCGGTCCTAACCTGCCAAAAAGTGTCGCTTTTCTTTCCATGTGTATCGCCGCTGCCCGGGCGTGCCGCTGGCATGGCGCTTGCACCATGCACGGCGTGACCAACTGCACTCCGGGAGGATGCGATGCGCGCGCAGAGCGGATTTACCCTGATAGAACTGATGATCGTGGTGGCCATCGCCGGCATCCTGGCGGCCGTGGCCATTCCCCAGTACGGCGACTACACGATGCGGGCCAAGGTCAGCAACGTGCTGGCCGCCGCCGCACCGTTGAAAACGGCCGTGGCCCTGTGCGTGCAGGAAAACGGCGGGCTGGCTGCCGCCTGCAGCACGCCCACCCAGGCCGTGCCCAGCGCCATCCCCTTGTTCAGTCCGACGCGCGAAGTGGCCAGCGGCAAGGTCGACAAGGGCAATATCGAACTGACCCTGGCGGGCGACTTGGGCAGCGGCATGGGCGGCCAGACGGTGAGCATGGAGCTGCAGGTCGGCTCCAGCAGCCTGAGCTGGTTTAACAGCACCAGCGTGACGAATGCGGCGGCGAAGGAAGCCATTACCAGGAACAATATTCCCAAGGTGGTGGCGACGCAGTGAGCGGCGCCTGCCGCGCCAGCGTCAGACGATTTTTTGCCGGTCCGCGATCAGTGCTTCATAGGTGAGGTTTTGCAGCAGCGTGTAGTGGGTCGGTTCCAGGTCGATGAATTGCACGCCATACGTATAGATTTCCGCCACTTCGGCGGCGTGGCCGTTCGACGGCTTGCTCACGCTGACGTTCTGGATGCGGGCGCGCGTATTGACGCGCATCTGATGCTTGTTCGGCTGCACTAGCAGGGTAAAGCTGAGCGCTACGCCGTCGTCGTCGGGCGTGAGCATCCCGGGCGCCTCGATCAGCGCGCCCGAGACGCTGAGGTTGACGATGAAGACGGGCACGGCCGCCACGTCGCGGTAGCTCAGCTGCGCGGGAATCTCCACTTTCACGCGCATGGCCGTGCGCAGGCTGGTGCCCTGGATGGCATCGGGAAAGCTCAGGTGCACGTAGTTGAGCGGGCGGCCGAAGATGCGCAGCACGCTGCAGGAAAACGAACACACGGTGACGCCGGAAAACACGCGGATGGTCAGCTTGTCGCCCTCGTTGAGCACGATGGACGCGCCGTTTTCCATGGGAATCTTGACGATCAGGTACTCGTCCTTCACATAGCCGATCAGGGTCGAGAAATGCTGGATGGGTTTGATGGTGCGATGCGTGATGAACTGGATGCGTCCACCCACCTGCAGATTCATGGCCTCGAATTCGAAGTCCTGGAGCTTGCTTTCCGCGGTGGGTTTGTTGCTAGTCATGCGATGCTCATCTGGATATTGTCGATACGCAGTATGCATGATTTCTTGATGAAAAAGCATTTAGATCAATGAAATTGATATTGCTATCCAAGAATACCGTGCGTGACGGTCCGCGACATAAGATTTACAATTGCGTCAATATTAACGAATGTAAACCTTATGTCGCGCAGCTACTTCTGGACGATGTTGTCATTGATCCTGCACCAGATCGATGCGGCTTACTGGCGGGAATGGGAAATGTTTCATGTGCCGGGCGGCGTGCAGGGTTTTCTGGTGTTTAACCTGGCGGCGATCGCCGTGGTGCTGACCGGTTACCGGCATGTGCTGCTGGACACCCGGCTGGCGCCCCGCTATGCGGCAGTGTGCGCCGCGCTGGGCGCGGGCACCTTTCTCATTCACGCCGGCTTTGCGCTGGCGGGACAGGAACAGTTCCACCTGCCCCTGTCCGTGGCCATCATCGGGCTGTGCCTGGCGTGCGCCCTATGGTTGCTGCGCGACTTGCGCCGCGTCCGAGGCCAGCAGGCGCGCCAAGTAGCATAATTACGCCTCGGCGTGCCAATCGCCCGACTTGCCGCCATGCTTTTCCAGCACGCGCATGTTGGTCATGACCATGCCCCGGTCGACGGCCTTGCACATGTCGTAGATGGTCAGCAAGCCGATCTGCACGGACGTGAGCGCTTCCATTTCCACGCCCGTCTTGCCCGTCGTGTCGACCTGGGCGCGGCAGTGCACGCTGTTGGCCGCTTCATCCACTTCGAAGTCGACGGTGACGCGCGTGAGGGCCAGCGGGTGGCACAGGGGGATCAGGTCGCTGGTGCGCTTGGCGCCCATGATGGCGGCGATGCGGGCGATGCCCAGCACGTCGCCCTTTTTGGCATTGCCGGAAATGATCAAGGCCAGGGTGGCGGGCTGCATGCGGATGGTGCCGGCGGCCACGGCGCTGCGGCGCGTGTCTTCCTTGCTGCCCACGTCGACCATATGGGCCTGGCCCGTGGCGTCGAAATGAGTCAGTTCCCCGGCGGGGGCTTGCTTGTCTGCTGTTGTCATGGCGTCAAAATAGGGTCGGGAAATGAGGGTGCGGCATGCCGGAATGCAAAGCCGTGCCACAAGCATATCGCATGCCTGTCGCGCGGAAACGGCGCCGCGAACAAGGTATGATAGCACCCGTGAATTCAAAAACTCCCCTTCCGATCGTACTTGAAAACGCCGGTGCGGCATGGCGGCGCGGCTCCCGGCGCGCATCCATGCTGGCCGCATTGTGGCTGGCGGCGCCGTTTGCGCTGGCGCAAACCTATACGTCCGCCCCTGCGGCGCAGGTTGCCGGCGCTGCCGCCAAGCCGGCCTCCAGCTGGACGCCGCTGGCCGTGCCGCCGGCGCCGAACCTGCCGAACCTGGGCGATACGTCACGCGAAGACCTGTCGCCGGCGATGGAGCGCAAGATCGGCGAGGAAATCATGCGTGGCATCCGCGGCGACCGCGACTATCTCGACGATGCGCCCTTGCTCGAATACCTGAATACCTTCGGCAACGCCCTCGTGGCGGCGCGCCCCAGCGTGCGCGGCGAAACGAATTACGATTATTTCTTCTTTGCCGTGCGCGATCCCCAGTTGAACGCGTTTGCCTTGCCGGGCGGCTTCATCGGCGTGCACTCGGCGCTGGTGCTGGCGGCGCAAACGGAGGCGGAACTGGCGTCCGTGCTGTCGCACGAGATCGGCCACGTGGCGCAGCGCCATATCGCGCGCATGCTGGGCCAGCAGCGCCAGGATGCCCTGATGCCGCTGGCGGCCATGCTGCTGGCGGCGCTCGCTTCGCGGGCGGGCGGCGACGTGGCCATGGGCGTGTTTGCCGCCGGCCAGGGCCTGGCCATCCAGCGCCAGCTCAATTTCGGCCGCGACGCCGAACGCGAGGCGGACCGCATCGGTTTCCAGATCATGGGCGAAGCCGGTTTCGATACCACCGGCATGGTGGCCTTCTTCGGCCGCATGCAGGCGGCCAGCCGTTCGTACAGCGACCTGATGCCCGCCTATCTGCAGACCCACCCGCTGACGACGGAACGCATCGCCGACATCCAGGCGCGCATCCGCGAGCAGCCCTACAAGCAGCGTCCGGACAGCCTGAGTTTCCACCTGGCCCGGGCGCGCGCCCGCGTGCTGCAGGATGAAAGCGTGCAAGGCCTGTTGAATGCCGGCGCCGTCTTCAAGACGCAGCTGGAACAGCAAAGCCGCTTCCAGGTGGTGGCCGCCCATTACGGCTTGTCCTTTGTCGCCGTCAAGCAGGGCAAGCCGGCGGAGGCGCAGAAGGAACTCGATGCGGCCAATGCCGCCCTGCAGCAGCCGGCCGGGCCCAACGTGTTTACCTCGGGCGGCACGCAGGGCCCCAATTCGCTGCTGGCGGCGATGGGGCTGGAAGTGCTGTTGATGCCGGCGCAAAAGAAGGAAGTGGCGCAGCAAGCCCTGAAGGCGGCGGACTCTGCGCGCCAGCAGTTTCCCCTCTCGCGCGGCATTGCCCACCAGTATGCGGAAGCGCTGATGGCTGCCGGCAAGCTGGAGCAGGCAACCTTGTATTTGCGCGATCAGGTGCAGCTCTATAAGGAAGAGCCGGAATTGTACGATTTACTGGCGAAAGCCTATGCGGACCAGGGCAAGATGACCTTGCAGCACATGGCCCTGGCCGAATCCTATGTGCTGCAGGGCGCCACCATGGCCGCGCTGGACCAGTTGACGATCGCCCGCAAGTCGACGGACGCGACCTTTTATGACCAGGCCGTGATCGATGCGCGCGAGCGCGAGTTGCAGGAAAAACGCCGCGAACAGATCAAGGACCAGAAGGGCTAGTTTTTACTCGGCCAGCGGCGCGCGCTGGAAGCCGAAGGTTGTCGGCACTGCATCGTAGCGCAGCGGCTGCACGGCGACCTCCTTGCCGTCATGTAATAAAGTCAAGTTTCCTTGCCCTTCTTCCAGCCAGGCCAGCAAGGCCTCGTCGCTGGCCGCCTGTCCATCGAGGCGCAGCGATGCCAGCACCTGCGCCATGTCGCGGTCATCGACCTGCGCCACGATATGATCGTTGCGCAAGATCAAGGCGCCGTTGTCGCACAGATACGCTGCCTCGATGGCCGCCAGCGGCGCGCCCGTCTGCAAGACAAAACCGTGTCGCGGATCGCTGCGGGCGATATACGGCGTCGCTTCCAGGTTCAGGTAGACGCGCTGCGGGCCGTTCTGGAAAAACCAGCAACCGCGTTCGTCATGGCCATAATTGCGGTTGATAAAGCTCAACAGGGCCACGTGGGCGATCTTGTCGCCAGGCAGTTGCTGCTGTTGCGCCTGCTGGTCGCGCATGCGCCAGTGGCCGCGCGCATCCAGGCCCAGCCAGCCGTAGCAGTGGGGCACGTTCGGCCATTTGGCCAGGGCCTGCTTGACGAGTTCATCCATGTGTAGTGTTTTCCGTGTGAGTGCGCGCAGCGCCAGCGTGACAGGTTTGCGGCGCTGATGGCGCCGTGTTGCCGCCTTCAAAAAAATGCATCAGGCGCTGCGGCAGCCAGCGTGTGCTTCCCGGCAACTTGCCTGCCGCAAAGCCGACGTGGCCGCCGTGGCGCGGATACTCGAGCGTGACCGTCGGCGCGGCGCTGCGCGGCAAGAAGCGCCCGGGCAGGAAGGGGTCGTTCTGCGCATTCAGCACCAGGGTCGGCACGGTGATGTCGTGCAAGACGTGCTTGGCGCTGGCGCGGTGCCAGTAATCGTCGGCGTCGCGGTAGCCGTGCAGGGGCGCCGTGACGACATTGTCGAAGGCGTGCAAGTCGCGCGCGGCCAGCATGGCCTCGCGCGCGAACAGGCCGGGAAACTGTTCCAGCTTGGCCAGGCATTTGGGTTTCAAGGTGTTCAGGAACATGCGCGTGTACAGCCGGTTCGCGCCGGACGACAAGGCCTTGCCGCCTTGCGCCAGATCAAGGGGCGCCGACACGGCAGCCGCCGCATCGACGATCTCGGCCTGGTGCTGCGACTGGCCCAGCCAGCACAGCAGGGCGTTGCCGCCCAGCGACACGCCGGCCGCATAAAACTTGCCCGTGGCGCGCGGGCGCAGTGTGCGCACGACCCAGTCCACTTCCTGCGCATCGCCCGAATGGTAAAAGCGCGGCGCCAGGTTGGCTTCGCCTGAGCAGCCGCGAAAATGCGGCACGGCGCCCGACCAGCCGCGTGCGGCCACCTCGGCCATCAGGGCGCGCGCGTAATGGCTGTTCGATGAACCTTCCAGGCCGTGGAACAGCACCACGAAGGGCTGGCCCGGCTGGCCGTCGACCAGGTCGACGTCGACGAAGTCGCCATCGGGCGCTTGCCAGCGTTCGCGGCGGAAGGCCACGGCCGGCTTGGCGAGGCACACGGCCGGATAAATCGTCTGTGCATGGCCGCCGGGCAGCCACAGCGGGGCGGTGTAGGAATGAGATAAAGACATCAGTGCAGGATCTGCGCTCCCGCAGCGTCTGCCGGCGCGCCGCCGGGCGCGATGGAGGCGTGGTGCAGCACGATGCGCCAGCCGCGCGGCGTTTTCACATACACATTCGTCGCCAGCAAGTGCGCCGGGCCGCCTTCTTCCTGGGTCACGCCTTCGATCACCGTGTGCACTGAACTCATCAGGTTGTGCGTTTCATGCAGTTGCGCCGGCACGATGTGCAGGCCGCCGCCCGCCAGGATGGTTTCCCACGAGGCGCGGATGGCGGCATGGCCGATCAGGCGCGCGCCGCCCGGGTGGATGCAGACGATTTCTTCATCGTCGGCCCATAGCGCCATCAGCGCTTCGAGGTCGGCGCGGTGCAAGGCATCGTAGAACGCCGCTTCGACTTCCGCGGCGCTGCCATTGAGTTCTTTCAGACGTTTCATGACGACTCCGGGCTGGTGCACATAAAAACGGCGCGCTGGGGGCGCGCCGCTGGGCAGTTTAATGATGGCCGGCGCTGGCGCCTTCCTTCAGGGTGTAGGCCGTGCCGCAGTACGGGCACTTGGCGATACCGTCTTTGTTGAATTCCAGAAACACGCGCGGATGCGACGACCACAGCGGCATGGCCGGGTTAGGGCAGTGGGCTGGCAAGTCTTTACTGTCGAGTTCGACCGCTGGCTGGGTGGTTTTTGTCATCTTGTCATGCTCCGTGAGGCTGTATGGAAGGAAGTCGGCTGCTGCCAAAAGTACGATTTTAACGGATTCAGGCAGACAGCAAAAATCATGGCTAAAATGTCGGCTCGATCATCTACGGCTGCGGCGCGGTTTTTTGCGGAAATATGGCGGCTGCAGCGCCACACTGACTGGATTTGCCTTGCCGGTATCACCGTTGCCGCCCTTGTCGCCATGCACCATTGTTGTGCAGTTACCACACCCAGCCTGCCGGGGGCTCGCATGAACACCCGCGTGAACGCCGTGCTGGCCGACAAGGACGATGCCCTGCTGAAAGACGCCTGGCGCGCCGGCCTGAACCTGGGGGCGCCCACCTTGCTGGGCATCGCCGCCTGGGGCATGGTGGTAGGCGTGGCCATGGTGAAAAGCGGCCTGACGGTGGCGCAGGCGGGCGCCATGACCCTGTTTGTCTTTGCCGGCTCGGCCCAGCTCGCTTCCTTGCCCCTGCTGGCCGCGCAAGCGCCCGTGTGGGTGATCTTCGCCACGGCGCTCGTCGTCAATTTGCGTTTTGTTATATTTTCCGTGCTGCTGGCCCCCCATTTCGCGCATTTGCCGTGGCGCCAGCGCTTTGCGCTCGGCTATGTGGCGGGCGACATCACGGTGGGCCTGTTTCTGCAGCGTTACCCGCACGAAACGCCGGACCCGGCCAAGCTGCCTTTCCTGAAAGGCTTGATCTACCCCAACTGGCTGGCCTGGCAAACCGGTTCCTTCATCGGCATCGTGCTGGGCGCCGTCGTGCCGGCCGAATGGGGGCTGGGTTTCGCTGGCACGCTGGCGATCCTGTGCGTGACGGTGCCGCTGATCCTCAGCCGCGCCGCCCTGTGCGGCGTGCTGGTGGCGGGCGCGGTGGCCGTGCTGGCCTTCAGCCTGCCGTATAAGCTGGGCTTGCTGGTGGCTGTGGTGGCGGGCATGGTCAGCGCCATGGCCGTGGAAGAATTGACAGAAAAATGGACAAAACGCCATGTTTGACGGCATAGACTGGGGCAGGGCCGACGTGTGGATCGCCATCGCCGTGCTGGTGGTGGCCACGGCCGCCACGCGCAGCACCTTCTGGCTGATCGGCCACCACATCACCATTCCGCGCCGCGTGGGCGAGATGCTGCGCTATGCGCCGGCCTGCGCGCTGGCGGCCATCATCGCGCCCGACATGCTGATGGACGGGCAGCAAGTGCACTTCGACTTGTCCAATTTGAAACTCTTGTCCGGTATTGCCGCCACGCTCTTTTTTGTGATTCGCCGCAATATGCTGCAAACCATCGTCTTCGGCATGCTGGTTTTCACGGGCTTGCGACTGTTGCACGTTTTTCAGTAAAGCAGGACAAATCGGCGATTTGCTCTGGTCATTGCGGTAAAATAGCGCACTTCCTTCCACTCGTCATCTGGATCGCCATGTCAGCTGTTCTCAACTTCATCCGTCTGCAAGATTTGATCGCCCAAAATGCACTGCAAGGCAAGCGCGTGTTTATCCGCGCCGACCTGAACGTCCCGCAAGATGACAGTGGCAAGATCACCGAAGACACGCGCATCCGCGCCTCGGTGCCGGCCATCCGCGCCGCCCTCGACGCTGGCGCTGCCGTCATGGTGACGTCGCACCTGGGCCGTCCGACGGAAGGCGAGTTCAAGCCGGCCGACAGCCTGGCGCCCGTGGCGGCCCGCCTGTCCGAACTGCTGGGCCAGGAAGTTGCACTGAAACAAGACTGGGTCGATGGCGCCGGCCTGGAAAACCTGGCCGCCGGCCAGGTCGTCCTGCTGGAAAACGTGCGCGTCAACAAGGGCGAAAAGAAAAACAGCGATGAGCTGGCGCAAAAAATGGCCAAATTGTGCGATATCTACGTCAATGACGCGTTCGGCACGGCCCACCGCGCCGAAGCGTCCACGCACGGCATCGCCAAGTTCGCGCCCGTCGCTTGCGCCGGTCCGCTGCTGGCCGCCGAACTCGATGCGCTGGGGAAAGCCTTGCACGCGCCCGCCCGCCCGCTGCTGGCCATCGTTGCCGGTTCGAAAGTGTCGAGCAAGCTGACCATCCTGAAAGCCCTGTCCGACAAGGTCGATAACCTGATCGTCGGCGGCGGCATCGCCAACACCTTCATGAAAGCCGTCGGCTTGAACGTCGGCAAGTCGCTGGTGGAAGCGGAACTCGTCGAGGAAGCGAAAGCCATCATCGAGATCATGGCCAAGCGCGGCGCGCAAGTGCCGATTCCCGTCGATGTCGTGTGCGCCAAGGAGTTTTCGCCGACCGCTGCCGCCACTGTCAAGGACGTGGCCGACGTGGCGGACGACGACATGATCCTCGATATCGGCCCGAAAACGGCCGCCCTGCTGGCGCAGCAGATCGCTGCCGCCGGCACCATCGTGTGGAACGGCCCCGTCGGCGTGTTCGAGTTCGACCAGTTCGGCAACGGCACCAAGACCCTGGCCCTGGCCATTGCCGAATCGAAAGCGTTCTCGATCGCCGGCGGTGGCGACACCCTGGCGGCGATTGCCAAATACGACATTACCGATCAAATCAGCTATATCTCGACGGGCGGCGGCGCTTTCCTGGAGTTCCTGGAAGGCAAGACTTTGCCTGCAGTGGAAATTCTCATGCAACGTGCTGGCTGAGATAGCCTGACTGTCGTGCAATACCAAGCGCAGCCTGACCGCTGCGCTTTTACCTTGCCGGATGCCTGATCAACCGGCCTTGCTCACCTTCGCTCGCGCACAAGGAATCCTATGCCACGCGGTACAAAAATCGTAGCAACAATCGGCCCCGCCTCCACCGACTTCGATATCCTGGTCAAAATGATACGTGCGGGCGTCGACGTGGTGCGCTTGAATTTTTCCCATGGCAAGGCGCAAGACCATATCGACCGCGCGGCGCTGGTGCGCCTGGCGGCGGCCGAGTGCGGGCGCGAAGTGGCCATCATGGCCGACATGCAAGGGCCGAAGATTCGCGTCGGCAAGTTTGAAAACACGCGCATTGAGCTGGAAGCGGGCGAGCGCTTCATCCTCGACGCCAAGTGGGGCGAAAACGGCGAACTGGGCAACCAGGAGCGGGTCGGCCTCGACTACAAGGCCCTGCCGCGCGACTTGCACAAGGGCGACGTGCTGCTGCTGAATGACGGCCTCATCGTGCTGATCGTCGAGCGCATCCAAGGCAGCGAAATCCACACCACCGTCAAGATTGGCGGCGAGTTGTCGAACAACAAGGGCATCAACCGCCAGGGCGGCGGCCTGTCCGCGCCCGCGCTGACGGCCAAGGATATGGAAGATATCAAGACGGCCATGAGTTTCCAGGCCGACTATCTGGCCATTTCCTTCCCGAAATGCGCGACGGACATGGAAATGGCGCGCCAGCTGGCCAATATCGCGGGCGAACCGTACCACCACAAGCCGATGATGATCGCCAAGATCGAGCGCGCGGAAGCCATTCCTGCCCTGCAAGAGATTCTCGACGCCTCGGACGGCATCATGGTGGCCCGCGGCGACCTGGCTGTCGAGGTGGGCAATGCGGCCGTGCCGGCCTTGCAGAAGCGCATGATCAAGATGGCGCGCGCGTCGAATAAGCTTGCCATTACGGCAACTCAGATGATGGAATCGATGATCGTCAACGCCGTGCCGACGCGCGCGGAAGTGTCCGACGTGGCGAATGCCGTGCTCGACGGCACGGACGCCGTCATGACGTCGGCCGAAACGGCCTCGGGCAAGTACCCGATCGAGACGGTGGAAATGATGGCCGCCATCTGCGTGGAAGCGGAACAGTCCGAATATAACAAGCTCGACGCCGACTTCCTCAACGTTACGTTTACCCGCATCGACCAGTCGATCGCCTATGGCGCGCTGTTTACGGCCCACCACCTGCGCGTAAAAGCCATCGTGGCGCTGACGGAATCCGGTTCCACCGCTTTGTGGATGAGCCGCCACAGTATCGATACGCCGATCTACGCGCTCACGCCAAGCGTAACGACTTTGCGCAAAGCCGCGCTGTACCGCAATGTTCGGGCGTATCATCTGATGCAGAACGCCCCCAGCGCGCAAGTGCTGAAGCAGGCGGAAGAGCTGCTGGTGGCGCAGGGCATCGTCAAGAAGGGCGACATGATCGTCGTCACCTGGGGCGAGCCGATGGGCCAGGTGGGCGGTACGAATGCCTTGAAAATTGTCAAAGTAGGCGAATTCGACTAAATGTAAGAATTCAGGCGCCGCCGCGGTCATCGACCGCGAAGCGCCGCAACGGTTTCTATTGTTCTCTGGAGTATTACCATGTCTCTCGTATCCATGCGTCAACTGCTGGACCATGCCGCCGAAAACGGTTATGGCATTCCTGCTTTCAACGTCAACAACCTGGAGCAAGTGCAAGCCATCATGGCTGCCGCCGATGCGCTCAACAGCCCGGTGATCATGCAGGCGTCCGCTGGCGCGCGCAAGTACGCCGGTGAAGCGTTCCTGCGCCACCTGATCGACGCCGCCGTCGAAGCGTATCCGCACATTCCCGTCGTCATGCACCAGGATCACGGCCAGTCGCCGGCCGTCTGCATGGCCGCCATCCGCTCGGGTTTTACTTCCGTGATGATGGACGGTTCGCTGGAAGCGGACGGCAAGTCGGTCGCTTCCTACGAATACAACGTGGAAGTGTCGCGTGAAGTGGTGAAATTCTCGCACGCCATCGGCGTGACGGTGGAAGCGGAACTGGGCGTGCTCGGTTCGCTGGAAACCATGAAGGGCGACAAGGAAGACGGCCATGGCGCCGACGGCACCATGACCCGCGAGCAACTGCTGACGGACGTGGCGCAAGCGGCCGACTTCGTGCAGCGCACCCAGTGCGACGCCCTGGCGATCGCCATCGGCACCTCGCACGGCGCCTACAAGTTCACGCGCAAGCCGACGGGCGACATTCTGGCCATCGACCGCATCAAGGAAATCCACGCGCGCATCCCGAACACCCACCTGGTGATGCACGGTTCCTCGTCGGTGCCGCAGGAATTGCTGGCCATCATCCGCGAATTCGGCGGCGACATGAAGGAAACCTACGGCGTGCCAGTCGAAGAAATCCAGGAAGGCATCCGTCACGGTGTGCGCAAGATCAACATCGATACCGATATCCGCCTGGCGATGACGGCCGCGATCCGCAAGTATCTGTTTGAGAACCCGTCGAAATTCGACCCGCGCGACTTCCTGAAGCCAGCCCGCACCGCCGCCGAGCAAATCGTGCGCGCGCGCATGCAGGCTTTCGGCTGCGAAGGCCAGGCGTCGAAGATCAAGGTCATCACGATGGAAAAAATGGCCGAGCGCTACAAGGCCGGCGAGCTGTCGCAAATTGTGAAGTAAAATTCTGTCTGGAACGGGCCGGAAGCAATGCTCCGTGCCCGATTTTCTCGACCGGCGGGCGCCTTCCCTGCCTGCCGGTTTCGTTTCATCCAACTATTCCCCCGCTATGAACAGCCTCTATCAGACTTCCATCCACTCCCTGCCATTGCTGGGCCACGGCAAGGTCCGCGACAACTACGCCGTCGGCGACGACAAGATCCTGATCGTCACCACGGACCGCCTGTCGGCCTTCGATGTCGTCATGAACGAGCCTATCCCCGGCAAGGGCAAGGTCCTCAACCAGATGAGCGACTTCTGGTTCGAGAAACTGGGCCACATCGTGCCGAACCACCTGACCGGCGTGGCGCCGGAATCCGTGGTGGCGCCCGAGGAAGTGGAGCAAGTGCAAGGCCGCGCCGTGGTGGCCAAGCGCTTGAAGCCTATCATGGTCGAGGCAGTCGTACGCGGCTACATCATCGGTTCGGGCTGGAAAGATTACCAGGACACGGGCAGCATCTGCGGCATCAAGCTGCCAGCGGGCCTGCAACAGGCGGAAAAGCTGCCGGAACCGATCTTCACCCCGGCGGCCAAGGCCGAGCTGGGCGAACATGACGAAAACATCAGCTTTGCTGAAATGGAAGAGCGTATCGGTGCCGACCTGGCCGCCAAGATGCGCGACGTCGCCATCGCGCTGTACAAGACGGCCGCCGAGTACGCTGCCACGCGCGGCATCATCATCGCCGACACCAAGTTCGAATTCGGCCTGGACGACAATGGCGTCATGCATCTGATGGATGAAGTGCTGACGGCCGATTCGTCGCGCTTCTGGCCCGCCGATTCGTATCAGCCTGGCATTTCGCCGCCATCGTTCGACAAGCAATTCGTGCGCGACTACCTGGAAACATTGACCTGGGGCAAGACCGCGCCGGCGCCCGCGCTGCCGGCCGACGTCATCGAAAAAACCCAGGCCAAGTATTTTGAAGCCATCGAACGCCTGACGGGCGAGAAGCTGAAGGCCTGAGATGAGCGAGCAGAATAAGCCGCTGGTCGGCGTCATCATGGGTTCGTCTTCGGACTGGGACGTGATGCAGAACGCTGTTGCCATGCTGAAACAGTTTGGCGTGCCATACGAAGCGCAAGTCATTTCCGCGCACCGCATGCCCGACGAGATGTATGCGTACGCGAAAAGCGCGCGCGCGCGCGGCTTGCGCGCCATCATCGCCGGCGCCGGCGGCGCCGCCCACCTGCCCGGCATGGTGGCGGCGATGACCATCGTGCCCGTGCTGGGCGTGCCCGTGCCATCGAAATACCTGCGCGGCGAAGATTCCATGTTGTCGATCCTGCAAATGCCCAAGGGCGTGCCGGTGGCCACCTTCGCCATCGGCGAAGCGGGCGCGGCGAATGCGGCGCTGACGGCGGTGGCGATGCTTGCCGCCAATGACGACGCCCTGGCCGAGCGGCTGGAAGCGTTCCGCGTGACGCAAACGGCCGCCGCCAAGGCCATGGTCTTGCCTGAATAATGTGTTTGAAAAATAATGAATAGTAAATCGACTTCCCCATTGCTGCCCGCCGCCAACCCACCGGCGTGGCTGGGCGTGATGGGCGGCGGCCAGCTCGGCCGCATGTTTGCCCAGGCCGCCCAGAGCATGGGCTACCAGGTTGCCGTGCTGGAACCATCGGACGCCTGCCCTGCGGGGCAGGTGGCGCAGCGCCTGGTGAATGCCGGCTACAGCGACGCGGCAGGGCTCGACGCGCTGGCGGCGCAATGCCTGGCCGTCACCACCGAATTCGAGAACGTGCCGGCCGGCAGCCTGTCGCGCCTGGCCGAACGCGTGTTCGTGGCGCCCAACGCCCATGGCGTGTCGGTGGCGCAGGACCGCATCGCGGAAAAGCGTTTCTTTGTCGACTGCGCTCCGAAATCGGGCGTGCTGCCGGCGCCGCACATGGTCATCGCCACGCAGGCCGATATTGACGCCATTGGTGACGACTTGCTGCCAGGCATTTTGAAAACCGTGCGCATGGGCTATGACGGCAAGGGCCAGTTCCGCGTGCGCACGCGCGACGACGTGCGCGCCGCGTTCGCGGAAATGGGCGAGGTAACTTGCCTGCTGGAAAAGATGCTGCCGCTGGCGTATGAAGTGTCGGTGCTGACGGCGCGCGGCGTGGACGGCGAATCGGTCGTGTATCCGATCGCCGAAAACGTGCACCGCGACGGCGTGTTGTTTACCACCACGGTGCCGGGCCCGAACGTGTCCGACGATTGCGCCGCCAGGGCGCAGCGGGCGGCGCAGGCGATGGTTGCCGAACTCGGCTATGTCGGCGTGCTGTGCATCGAATTTTTCGTGCTGGAAGATGGCAGCCTGGTGGTCAATGAAATGGCGCCGCGTCCGCACAACAGCGGCCACTACACGATGGATGCCTGCGTCACCAGCCAGTTTGCGCAGCAAGTGCGGGCCATGGCGCGCCTGCCGCTGGGCGACGTGCGCCAGCATTCGCCGGCCGTGATGCTCAACATCCTTGGCGACGCCTGGTTTGCCGACGGCAGCGATGTCGCCTGCGAACCTGCCTGGGACCGCATCCTGGCCCTGCCGGGCGCCTGTTTGCACCTGTACGGCAAGGACGATCCGCGCCGTGGCCGCAAGATGGGCCACCTGACCTTCATCGCGGCCAGCTTGCAAGAGGCGCAGCAGCGCCTGCGCGACGCTTGCCTGATCCTGGGAATCGCGCCGTGAGCGTGCCCGCACACGACCTGGCGGCGGCCGCCGCCGTGCTGGAAGGGGGCGGCCTCGTCGCTTTCCCGACGGAAACGGTGTATGGCCTGGGCGCCGATGCGGAAAACCCGGCCGCCGTGGCGCGCATCTACGAAGCCAAGGGGCGGCCTTCGGACCACCCCGTGATCGTGCACGTGGCGCCCGGCGCCGACCTGGGGCACTGGTCCGATGACATCCCAGTCGAGGCCGAGCAGCTGGTGGCCGCTTTCTGGCCCGGTCCGCTGACCCTGATCGTCAAGCGCGCCGCGCATATTCCCGATGCCGTTTCCGGCGGCCAGGATACGGTGGGCTTGCGCTGCCCGTCGCATCCGGTGGCTATCGCATTGCTACGCACCTTCAAGGGCGGCAAGGGCGGCCTGGCGGCGCCGTCGGCGAACAAGTTCGGCAACGTCAGCCCCACCACGGCGCAGCACGTGCGCGATGAATTTGCGGCGGAACTCGTCAGCGGCTTGCTGGGCCTGGTCCTCGATGGCGGACAGAGCGACGTGGGCATCGAGTCGACCATCGTCGACCTGTCGCGCCTGGCCACGCATGGCCCCGTGCTGTTGCGTCCCGGCCATATCAGCAGCGAACAGATCGCCGCCGTCATCGGCCGCGCGCCGGCTGTTGCCGACGCGGCCGCGCCGCGCGCCTCGGGCACGCTGGAATCGCACTACGCGCCACATACGCCTGTTGCGATGCAGCACAGCGACGAGGTGCGCGCCACCTTGAACCGTCTGCTCAACGACGGACGCCGCGTGGCCCTGATCCACTACTCGGATCTGCCGCCGGCCAGCGCCAGCGTGCGCCTGGCGGCCAACCCGGAAAATTACGCACATGCGCTGTATGCCTCGCTGCGCACGATGGACCAGGTCGGCGCCGAGCTGATACTCGTCGAAGCACCGCCCACCGGCCCCGCGTGGCTGGGCATCAACGACCGTTTGCGGCGCGCCGCCTTCGGCTCGAGTGGCATCTTGCAGCAATTTCTATCCGCATCCTAAAAAGCCCCGCAAGGGGCTTTTTCTTGATGCAGCGCAATAGAGATGCTTGCCACGAACCATATTAAATCCTCCATAATTCAGCGGATCGTCCGGTCGTGACAGGGCGCTGTCGGTGTTGTTATTTCGTTGATTTTTAAAACATATTTTCTATGCAAGCCCGAGGAACGATGGCATATTAGTTGGGTAGCGAATAGCACGTCCGTTCGTTTAGAAACCAGAAAAAAGACCGAGGAGACAAAATGCATCAAACAAAATTCGCGTTGGCCGTGCTGGCTGCGGCTGTCCTGGCAGGTTGCGGCGGCGCCAGTGGCGGTGATCAAGCCTTGAAAGTCAAATACACGGCGCAGGTGTCGTTCGGCGACAGCCTGTCCGACGTCGGTTCGTATGCCGTGGGCACCGTGGCCAAGCTCGGTGGCGGCAAGTTCACCATCAATGGCGACAATACCAAGATCAATCCTGAACTGACGGGCAAGAACTGGACCGAGCACCTGGCCGCGCAATTCGGCCTGGCCGCGCCATGCGCCGCCGAGACCGGTCTGGAGGGCGATGCGGCGAAGGGCTTGTCCGTGCCGCGCGTCAAGCATGCCGGCTGCTTCGGCTACGCCATGGGCGGTTCGCGCGTGACCAACCCCGTCGGCCCGAACAATAAATTGGCAGGCGGTACGCTGGGCGCCCTGACCGTGCCCGTGGTGACGCAGATCGCGAACCACCTGGCAGTCTCCGGCGGCAAGTTCAGCGGCACGGAAGCCGTCTTCGTGATGGCCGGCGGTAATGACGTGCTATTCCTGCTGGGTGACTTGCAAGCGAAGGCGACCGCTGCTGGCCTGGCTGCCGGTGCGACCGCCGGTGCGCAGGCTTTTGTTACCAATCTGGCGACGGCTCTGGCCGCCGGCGCTACCGTTCCCTCGACGGCGGTGCAGGCCATCGCAGCGGCGATTGTGACGGAAAATGCACGTCCCGGCCACACGGACGCGTCCGTGGTGACAGCTGCTGCCACTGCCGCTTACATGGCGGGCAATCTGAATGCACCAGCGTTGGCGGCCGCCGCCGCAACCAAGGCCAAGGCCGACGCCACTGTCACCGGCAACGCCGCCGGTGCCAAGGCCGGCGCCGATTACGCTGCGGCGAATGGCCCTGCACTGGTTGGCGCCATGAAACAGGCGGGAATCGAACTGGTGGCACTGGTCAAGGACCAGATCATCGCCAAGGGCGCCAATTATGTGATCGTCAACAATCTGCCGGACGTGGCCGGCACGCCATCGGGCTTGGGCAAGGATGCCAATACCAAGGCGCTCATCAATGCCATGGTCAGCGCCTTCAACGGCGAACTGAGCGGCGGCCTGAATGGCAATGCGAAAGTCTTGCTGGTCGACGTGTTTGCCGTCAGCCATGACCAGGGCGTCAATCCTGGCCCGTACGGCTTGACCAACGTCACGGAAACGGCGTGCGACCTGAACGCGCCAGGCAATCTCCTGGGCAGCTCGCTCGTGTGCAATGGCACGAACCTGAAGGCAGGCGACGTCAGCCACTACTCGTATGCCGACGACGTGCATCCTACGCCGTTCAACAACCTGTTGCTGGCCCGTTATGTGGCCAAGGACATGGTCGTGCGGGGCTGGCTGTAAGGGATGGCCGCACCGGCTGTGCCTGCGAGGCGAGGCCGGTGCCGGCAGCGACAAGACTCGAAAGCGGAACACTCCGCACATACTGAATCAGGAGACAAGATGAAGAATCGTTTGAATACCGCCGTACGCGTGCTGGCCGCGGCTGCCGCGATGGCCATGGCGACGGGCGCTTCGGCGCAAAGCGCAGGCACCTGGATGGCCAAGGCTGGCCTCAACAAGATCACGCCGCACGTGGACAGTGGCGACATTTCCGCGCCTGCACTGCCGGGCACGAAGGCCGATGTCAAGGCGGATACCAAGCCCATCCTGACCTTTGCCTACATGATCACGGACAATATTTCCGCTGAAATGATCCTGGGCGTGCCGTACAAGCATGACTTGATCGGCGATGGTTCCATCAAGGGCACGGGCAAGCTGGGCACGGCGGAAGCCTTGCCGCCGACGGCCTTCATCCAGTACCGTTTCTTCCAGCCCAATGCGATGATCCGTCCGTACGTGGGCGCAGGCTTGACGTATGCCTATTTCCAGAAGGAAAAAGGCTCGGGCCAGATGACGGCCTTGCTGGATCCGGGTGGATCGCCCGTCACCTACCGCATGGACAACAAGCTGGCAGGCAGCCTGGTGGTCGGCAGCACCCTGGCCCTCAACGAGCGCTGGTTTGCCGATGTGGCCGTGGTCAAGACCTTCCTGAAAACCAAGGCGAAATTCTCGACGGGGCAGACGCAGGACATCAAGCTCGATCCGCTCGCCGTGAGCATCAGCATCGGGTATAACTTCACCCTGTAATGCAAAAAAATCCGCCTCGGCGGATTTTTTTTTGTGCCGCGGCTCAGGCTTGCGGTGTATTGAACTTTCCATTGTGGAAGATCAAGGGCGCTTGCGCGGCAAACGCGCATTGTTCCACTTCGCCCACGAAAATGACGTGGTCGCCTTCCGGATAGCGGCTGCGGTTGTGGCATTCGAACCAGGCCGACGCGCCTTTCAGGATGGGCTGGCCCGTGCGCGACAGTTCATACTCGACGTCGTCGAAGGGATTTGGCGTGCGGCGCGAAAAGCGCGTCGCCAGTTCCGCCTGGTCGGCGCCCAGCACGTTGATGACGTAATGCGAGTTGCCGCTGAAGATGGGCATGCTGTTCGCCACGGAACCAAGGCTCCACAGCACCAGAGGCGGCGACAGCGAAACGGAATTGAAGGAACTGGCCGTCAAGCCGCGGAAACTGCCGTCGGCCAGGCGCGTCGTGATGACCGTCACGCCCGTGGCAAACTGCGACAGTGCCTGCCGGAAATGTGTCGTATCGAATTCTTGCGCGGGCGCGCGGGGAGAGCGTGTGTTCATGGGTGACCTGTCTATTTGCTGACATTATGCCAAAAATCGGCGGCGCCAGCGCAATCGTGGCCGGCCTGGCCCTATGTGCGGTGCGCTACGCACCGTTTCAAGCGGCGCTGCAGGCCATGGGGCTTTGCGTTACAGTGGTGAAATGATAAGTCGCAGTAGCGTTGCGGGAGGACATCATGAATCAACAGACGGAAGTGGCGGTACTGGGCGGTGGCTGTTTCTGGTGCCTGGCCGCCGTGTACGGGGAAGTGCGCGGCGTGACGCGCGTCGAGTCCGGCTACACGGGGGGCAGTGTGCCCGATCCCACGTACGAACAGATTTGCACGGGCGACACGGGTCACGCGGAAGTGGTGCGCCTGGAATTCGATCCGGCCGTCATCAGCTATCACGACTTGCTGGAAATCTTTTTTACGCTGCACGATCCCACCACCCTGAATCGCCAGGGGAACGATGTCGGCACGCAATACCGTTCCGTCATCTATTACCAGTCGGCCGAACAGGAAACAGTGGCGCGCAAGGTGCTGGCCGAGATGGCCGGCGTATGGGATGCACCGATCGTCACGCAACTTGCGTCGGCGCAAGTCTTTTACCGGGCCGAGGATTACCACCAGAATTATGTGGAACAGCATCCCTTGCAGGGCTATTGCGCCCTGGTCGTCGCGCCCAAGGTGGAGAAATTCCGCGCCATGTATGCGGGGCGCCTGAAGTAAACGCTCCGCGCGCCTGTCAGGGCGTGAGCACGGGCGCCGGCCTTGTTTCCTGCGTATTCTCCTGCGCATACATGTAGTTGCGCGACCAGGGCAGAGTGGAAGAGCGCCGGCCCGCCTTGACGCAGACGATCTGGTACAGGCTGATCAAATCTTGCTCGAAGGCATAGGCGCAGCCGGCCAGGTAGACATGCCAGATGCGGAAGCGCCGCTCGCCCGCCAGCGGACGGATCTGTTCGGCATGGGCTTCGAAATTCTCCGTCCACAGGGCGCAGGTGCGCGCATAGTGGCGCCGCAGGTTTTCCACGTCCAGCACTTCCAGCCCCCCTTGCTGCATGGTTTTCAGGACATTGCCGATGTGCGCCAGTTCGCCGTGCGGAAACACATATTTTTCGATGAATTCGCCGCCCCCGTACGGCGTTTCGCCATTCTCCGGGTCGGTGGAGGTGATGCCGTGGTTCATCGCCATGCCGTCCGGCGCCAGCAGCTTGTTGACGATGGAAAAGTACTCGGGTAAATGCTTGAGGCCCACGTGCTCGAACATGCCCACGCTGGTGATGCGGTCGAATTGGCCCGTCACGTCGCGGTAGTCCTGCAGGCGGATATCGATCAGGTGGGCCAGGCCGGCCGCCGCCACGCGCTCACGCGCCAGCGCGTACTGGTTTTCCGACAGGGTCACGCCCACGCAGCGGGCGCCATATTGCTGCGCGGCACGAATAACGAGCGCGCCCCAGCCGCAGCCGATGTCGAGCAGGGTCTGGCCCGGCTGCAGCTGGATTTTCTTCAGGATATGGTCGATCTTCTTGACTTGCGCCTGCGCCAGGGTTTCGTCGCCGTGTTCGAAATAGGCGCAGGAATACACGAGGGCGGGGTCGAGGAATTGCTCGTAGAAGGCATTCGACACGTCGTAATGGTAGCGGATGGCTTCGGCATCCTTGCTCTTGTCGTGCGTAAAGCTGCGCACGATGCGGGCCAGCTTGCCTTCCGGTTTCAAGGTGTTGCGCGCCAGGGCATTGCAGATGGAAATCATGTCCATCGCCGTCCCCTTGACCTCGATATTGCCTTCCACATAGGCCGAACCCAGATTGGCCAGCGAGGGGTTCAGCAGATAGCGGGCCGAGGCGACGGTCGGCAGGCGGATGGTGACGCGGGGCGCTTCGCTGGACAGGTCAACGTGCTGGCCGTTCCACAATTCTATGCGCAGCGGCAAGGCGGTCTTGCTGCGGATGCCGGCAATCCAGGACTTGAGTTGGTTTTGTACAAACAAAATGGCCTCCAATCAAGCGGCCGCTGTTGAGGCCGCAAATTGAGAAACAATGTCATTTAGTAACTTCTACCCTCATAGCCTACACTGATATTGCACAGCTTGCTTTGCGCCGCCTTGACTGTCCTGCTTATGGTTGCAAGCGTTGCATGCTCCATTGCCCGTCAGCACCGCGTGTAAACACGATGCGGTCGTGGAAGCGCGAACGGCGTCCCTGCCAGAATTCGATGCGTTCCGGTTGCAAACGGTAGCCGCCCCAGTGGGCAGGGCGCGGCGGCTGCGCGTCGCCGACGGCGGCGGCCACGGCCTCGTAATGGCTTTCCAGCGCGGCACGGTCGGCGATGGGCGCGCTTTGCTGCGAGGCAATGGCGGACAGCCGGCTTTGCAGGGGGCGCACATTGAAATACTCGTCGCTCTCGGCCGCCGTGGTTTTCACCACCGTGCCCTCGATGCGCACCTGCCGCTCCAGCTCGCGCCAGAAGAACAGCAGCGCGGCGTGCGGGTTGTGTTCCAGCTGCCGGCCCTTATCGCTGTGGTAATTCGTGTACCAGGTAAAGCCCCGTTCGTCGAATTGCTTGATCAGCACGATGCGCGAGCTGGGTTTGCCGTCCGCACTGACGGTGGCCAGGTCCATGGCGTTCGGCTCCATCACTTGCGCGTTGACGGCCTCGGCAAACCATTTCTGGAACTGGGCGATGGGATCGGCCAGCACATCCGTCTCGCTCAGGCTGGACTGGACGTAATCGGTGCGCATGGCTGCCAGCACGGCGGCCGGGTCTGCCTGCACGGGGGCTTCCGCTGCATCGGGCGCGATGCCGCGGCGGCGCTGCATGGCCGTGCCCAGCTGCTCCATCTGCTGCGCGCTGAACAGGCGCTTGGCCATCGGTGCCAGCTGGCCCTCTTCCTTGCTCATGTGGGCCTGGTAGGCGGCCACATAGTCGCGCACGCCATGGGCCGACAGCTGCACGCCCGTGCCGGCCGCGATGGCATCGAGTTCCGGGCGCAGGGTCAGCCAGGCCTGGTCCATGCGCTGGTGGTCGGCGAGGATTTCCGGCACCAGGGTCACCAGCAGGGCCGCATCGTCGCCCGTAGCGGTCGCTTGCAGCATGGGCATCAGATCCTGCTCTTCATCGTCATGGTGCAGATGGGCGGCTTTATTGAAATATTGCAACACTGCCTTGGCCGCCTGCTGCGCGTCCGCCGTGTTGCCGTGCTGCACCAGGTGGGCCAGCAGGTTTTGCAATGTGCTCAGCTGCTTGCGGATCTTGTCGTGGCAATGCTTGAGCACGGCGATGGGCTGGTCAAAGCCGGGAACGGAGTCGAACAGGGGAGTGGTCATGGCGAGTTCTCGTGGTGGGCGGTGTGGGGGCGCGGCGACAGTCTGGCCTTGTCGCTGTGTCAATCCGGCTATTTTAGAATATCCGCCAGCGCAGTGTCCGTTAAAATGGCGCCATGCATACCTCCACCAATGAACTAATTTCCATGGACTTGACCGAGATCGATTTTGAGCGGCGTTTCGGCGGCATTGCCCGCCTGTACGGCGCGCCCGCTTTGGCCCGCTTCCGCGCCGCCCACGTGTGTGTGATCGGCGTGGGCGGCGTCGGTTCCTGGATCGTCGAGGCACTGGCGCGCAGCGCCATCGGCCGCCTGACCCTGATCGACCTCGACAATGTTGCCGAATCGAACATCAATCGCCAGATCCAGGCCATGAGCGACACCATCGGCAAGGCCAAGATCACGGCCCTGGCCGAACGCATCGAATTGATCAACCCCTTGTGCCAGGTCACGCAGATCGAGGATTTTATTACTCCCGATAACCTGGAGCAGTTGCTGGGCGGGCGCGATTTCGACTACCTGGTCGACGCCATCGACAATGCCAAGGCGAAAGCGGCCGTGATTGCGTATTGCCGCGCGCGCAATGTACCGATGCTGACCATCGGCAGCGCGGGCGGGCAGACGGACCCGACTCTGATCGCCGTGCGCGACCTGTCGAAGACGGAGCAGGAACCGCTGCTCAAGCGCGTGCGCAAACTGTTGCGCACCGAATATGGCTTTCCTCGCGGCATCAAAAACAAATTCAATGTCGACGCCGTGTTTTCCATGGAACCGCTGAGCACGCCCGAGAGCGCGGAAGCGTGCGCCATCGATGGCAGCACGCCCGCCGGCGTGACGGGCCTCAATTGCGCCGGCTTTGGCTCCAGCGTGGTGGTGACGGCCAGCTTCGGCATGGTGGCGGCCGCCCATGCACTGAAAAGCTTGCGCCAGGACAAAGTTGCCGCCGAGCCAGTGGCGGTGCCGGACGCCGCCTAAGCCACGCCGCTTAAGTCACGCCGCTTAAGTCAGTTTGCGGCTGGCCAGGATGCGGTAGTCGCCGCTGCTTTTCAGCGATTCCACCAGCACCAGTTCGTCCGCCTGCCAGGCGATGGGCGCGAAGTCCTGGCTTGCCGGCGGCGGCGCCTGGCGCGTCAGGGTCACGTGGGGCGTAAAACGGTCGTGCTCGAAGCGCGGCGCCAGCCCCTGTTGCGCCAGCGCATGCATGCAGGCCGCGCGCAAGTCCAGCAGGGCGGGCGACGGTTGCGCCAGGGCGGCCCAGGCCAGCGCCAGCTGCGTAAAATGACTGGCGTGGTCGAACAGCAAGGGCATGGGACGCGCCGGCAATTGTTCCAGGATATCTTGCAGGGCCGGCAGCTCGCTGGCCGGGCGCTGGCCCAGGAAGGCCAGGGTCAGGTGCAGCTTTTCCGGGCGCACGGGCTTGCCGTCCAGCAACGCCTGCCAGGCGGCCAGGGCCGCGCGCGTGGCCGCATCGGGCCACAGCGCGTAAAACAGGCGGGGGCTATGGATATCGGGCGACAAGTTTTTCCTATCGTTGCGGCGGTTTGCTATGATTGGCGTTCCCTGCCTCTTGCATTGGCAGAGATCTCACCGAAACTCACTGAAAGAATACATCATGACGCGTAGCTCCGTTTTGTTTGCCCTGATCTGCTCCGTCGCCGCGTCGCTGGCGCAGGCACAGGCGCCAGCGCCTGTTCCCGCCTCGGCCGTATCGCTGAGCCCCGGCCCTGTCGCCGATAAATTGATCTTGATCGACAACAAGGTCGGCACGGGCAAGGAAGCGTCCGCCGGCAATACCGTGGTCGTGCACTACACGGGCTGGCTGTACCGTCCGCTGGCGAAAGATTCGCGCGGCAAGAAGTTCGACAGCTCCGTGGGCCGTGGCCCGTTCGACTTCCCGCTGGGCAAGGGCATGGTCATCAAGGGCTGGGACCAGGGCGTGGCCGGCATGAAAGTGGGCGGCAAGCGCACCCTGATCATTCCTGGCGAACTGGCTTACGGCCCGCGCGGCGCCGGCAATGGCGACATTCCGCCGAACTCGGCACTGATCTTCGACGTGGAACTGCTGGACGTGAAGTAATTGTTCAGTTTCGGCAGCGCACCACGTGCGCTGCCGTGAAAAAGCGGTAGACTGGTTTCTTCTGTAATTGCTGTGGAGACTCCCATGAACATCGCCAACGACGTCACTGAACTGATCGGCAACACCCCCCTGGTGCGCATCAACCGCATCGCCGCCGGCAGTGTGGCCACCATCCTGGCCAAACTCGAATTCTACAATCCCGCCCACAGCGTCAAGGACCGCATCGGCCTGTCCATGATCGTCGCCGCGGAAGCGGCAGGCAAGATCCATCCCGATACCGTCATCGTCGAGCCCACCAGCGGCAACACGGGCATTGCGCTGGCCATGGTCTGCGCCGCGCGCGGCTACCGCTGCACCCTCGTCATGCCCGACACCATGAGCCGCGAACGGCGCATCCTGCTGCGCGCCTACGGCGCCGAGCTGGTGCTGACGCCCGGCAGCGAAGGCATGCTGGGCGCCATCCGCAAGGCCGAAGAGCTGGTGGCGGCCGACCCGCGCTATTTGATGCTGCAGCAATTCAATAATCCCGCCAATCCCGCCATCCACCGCGCCACGACGGCCGAGGAAATCTGGCGTGACACGGATGGGCAAGTGGACATCGTCGTCGCCGGCGTGGGCACGGGCGGCACGATCACCGGCATCGGCGAAGTGCTGAAGGAGCGCAAGCCCGGCCTGCAAGTGATCGCCGTGGAACCGGAAGCGTCGCCGATGCTGTCGAAAGGCACCAAGGGGCCGCATCCGATCCAGGGCATCGGCGCCGGTTTCGTGCCGCAGATTTTGAACACGGCCATCTACGACGAAATCATCTGCGTCAAGAACGACGATGCGTTCGCCACGGCGCGCCTGGCCGCCAGCGATGAAGGCTTGCTGGTCGGCATTTCGTCGGGCGCCGCCCTGTGGGCCGCCCTGCAAGTGGCGCGCCGTCCGGAAAACGCGGGCAAGACCATCGTCACCATCATCCCGTCGTTCGGCGAGCGCTACTTGAGCACGGCTTTGTACGCGGGCCTCGGCGACTGATCTTTACTGTTAAACAGTAGCGTCAGGTCTATCCCTTCCGCCAGCGCCCGGTTGCCCGCGTCGCCCGGGTGCAAATGGTCGCCCGAGTCGTAGGCGGGCAGCAGGCGCAGCGGATATGCCGGGTCGCGCGCCCAGGCGTCGAAGTCGAGCACGGCGTCAAACAGGCCGCTGGCGCGTATCCACGCGTTCAGTTGCTGGCGCAGCGCATCTTTATCAAGCTGATAATAGTCGCTCAATGGCGTGCCGGGCAGGGCGCCTGCGAACGACGTCACAGTGGCGCCGACCACGCGCACGCCGCGGCTGCGCGCCTGGGCGACTAGCTGGGCGTAGCCGGCCGTTAATTCCTCCAGGGTGGGACGCTGTTCCCGTGGCGCAAACGCCGTGCCGGGCCAGCTGATGTCATTGATGCCGATCAAGACGACCACCGTGCGCACGCCCGGCTGCGCCAGCACGTCGCGCCCGAAACGGGCCAGGGCGTTCTCTCCCATGCCGTCGGACAGCAATCGTCCACCGGAAATCCCCGCATTGAGCACGGCCACGCCGTGCGGCGCCAGGCGTTCGGCCAGGAAATCGGGCCAGCGTGCATCCATCCCCAGGCTGGCGCTGGCGCCATCGGTAATCGAATCGCCGAGGATGGCCACCGCTTGCGCCCCCGGCGCCGCTGCCACTTCGATGGCGCTGAGCAAGAGGCGCGCCGTGGTGGTCTGCACGCCCGTTTGCGCCTCGTCAATGCGCGCGGCCCGCGTCTGGTCATGCGGCGCGATCCACGCCGTTTCGCGGCCATCCCAATGGAACGTGGCGACGGGACTGGCTTGCGGCAGGTGCACGCTCACCGTCAGCCGGGCCAGGTCCGGCACGGACAGGTCGACAGGGTCGCTGACGAGCGGCGCGCCCGGTGCCATGGTGGCCGCCGGCTGGCCGGCAAAGGTCAGCGTGCGCAGGCTGCCCGCTTCGATGGCCGAGCCGTTCGCCGCCAGGGCTACGCTGGCCGCACCGATGCGCAGCGGCACTTTGCCATACGCATTCGACAGCACGATGCGCACGCGCGGGCCGCCCACGCTGAGGCGCGCCACCTGGCGCACGGTTTGTTCGTGCAGCACGGCGGGCACGTTGGCGGGAAGCACAAAGTCGCTGCCCCACACGGCTTGCGGGCTGGCCGTCCAGCTGGCCAGCCAGCTGAAGGCGGGGGCTGGTGCGAGTTCGGCATTGGCGGCCTGTGCAGGGCTGGTGCTGAATGCCAGGCTCAGCAGGGCGGTGGGGAGAAGGGAAGATCGTTGCATGGCGGCTCGCTTCATCAAGGGGAATGTGCGCATGATGCAAGCAAAGCCATTTATGCACTAGACTATCCTATCGAAGAACATTTATGAGTTGAATTCACAATGGCCAGACTGGAAGTGAACCGCTCCGGCGAGCTGGAAGTGTTTGTGCGCGTCGTCGAGCTGGGCGGTTTTTCCGCCGCCGCGCGCGCCTGCGGCATGACGCCGTCGGCCGTCAGCAAGCTTGTGTCTCGGCTGGAAGAGCGCCTGGGCGCGCGCCTGCTGAACCGCTCCACGCGCCAGCTGCAGCTGACGGCCGAAGGCTGCGGCCTGTATGAACGGGGCATGCAGGTGCTGGCGGCGCTGGACGAGGCCGAGCGCTGCGCGGGCGTGCAGGATGTGCCGCGCGGCAAGATCAGGGTGAATGCCAACGTGCCGTTCTGCCAGCATTTCTTGCTGCCGCTGGCGCCGCTGTTCCTGGAGCGCTATCCCGAGGTGACGCTCGACATCGTGCTCACCGATGCCGTCGTCGATATCCTCGAACAGCGCACGGACGTGGCCGTGCGGGCCGGTCCCCTGAAAAGTTCCAACTTGCTGGCGCGCAAGCTGGGCCAGACGCGCATGGCGATCGTGGCGGCGCCCGCCTACCTGGCGCGGCGCGGCACGCCGCGGGCAGCGGCCGAGCTGGCATCCCATAACCTTCTCGACGCCAATTACGCGCGCGCCCGTTCGGGCTGGCCGCTGCGTCTGCCCGGGGGCGACATCGTCGTGCCGGTCGTGGGCAATGCGCAGGCCAGCGATGGCGAAGCCTTGCGGCAACTGGCGCTGGCAGGACTGGGACTGGCGCGGCTGGCCGCCTTCCAGGTGCGCGCCGATATCGCGGCGGGCCGTTTGCAGGCCGTGCTGGAAGAATTCAATCCGGGCGACACCGAAGAAGTGCACGCCGTCTTCGTGGGCCAGGGCGGGCATGTGCCGCTGCGCGTGCGCGTCTTTCTCGACTTCCTGGCGCAGCACGTGGAGCTGGCTTGATGCGATAGGCTGCAGGCGGACACGGCCGCGCAGTACAATATCGGACGGGCCGCAATGGTTCGGCCCGTATCGTGCCTTTGAATGGAAATATGTTCCTGGTAAAACCTGAACGCCGCCGCCTGCTGCAGGTGGGCGCAACCGTGGCTGTCATCGCGCTGGGCCTGGCCTCGCGCGCCTATCCCCAATTCCTCCCCGCCGCGCTGGGCAAGTATCCGGGCGACGCCCTGTGGGCCATGATGATCGTCTTTGCGCTGGGCATCTTCGCCACGCGCATGCGCACGTGGCAGCTGGCGCTGACTGCGCTGCTGATCTGCTTTGCCGTCGAATTCGGCCAGCTGGTCCAGACGCCCTGGCTCGTCGCGCTGCGCGCGCATCCGCTGGGGCACCTGGCGCTCGGTTCCACCTTCGGCTGGGGTGATTTGATCGCCTACACGGCCGGGGTGGCCGTGGCGGCGTTCATCGACAAGCTGGCGCTGTTCAAGCGCCGCTAGTCTTTACTTCACGTTACCCTCAGCATCGCGCAGTTCCACGGGCGCCAGTTTGAGCTTGCTCAACTGCGGCGCGATCTTGGCCTTGTCGCCCACGCCGATGACGATCAGCTTTTCCGGCTGCAGGTATTTTTTTGCCACCTGCTGCACCTGCTTGTCCGTCACGCCCGCAAAGCGCTGCGGCAAGGTCGCGTAGTAGTCGAGGCCCAGGCCGTAGATATAGGTGTTGGCCATGCTGGCGCTGATGCTGGCATTCGTCTCGAACTGGCCCGGCAGCGACAGCACCTGCGAATTGCGCGCATTCGACAATTCCTTGGCGCTTAACGGCTTGGCGATCATGGCGCGGATTTCCTTGAAGGTTTCCGATACGGCCGGGCCCGTCACGTCCGTGCGCACGCCGGCCGCGATCGAGAACGGTCCCGGCTGGCTGCGGTACTGGAATTGCGAGCGCACGCCATAGGTGTAGCCCTTCTCTTCGCGCAGGTTATTGCTCAGCCGGCTGGTAAACAAGCCGCCCAGCGCCGCGTTCATCACTTGCAGCGGCGCATAGTCGGGCGTCGCGCGGGCCACGGCGATGGTCGACAGGCGCACGGCCGTCTGCGGCGCGCCGGGCTTGTCGACCAGGATCAGCCTGGCTTTCGTCGTGGCCGGCGCCGCCGTCACGGATGGCGCCACGGCGCCCGCCTTCCAGCTGCCGAATTTCGCTTCCGCCAGCGCCTTCAATTGCGCCGCATCGATGTCGCCCGAGACGATCAGCGCCGCATTGTTGGGCACATAATGCTGTTGCCAGAACGCCTGCAGGTCGGCGCGGCTGGTGGCTTTCAGGGCCGCTTCCGTGCCCAGCTGGATGGTGCCGTACGGATGTTGCGGACCGTACAGGGCGGCCGCTTCCACGCGGGCCGCCACGGCCCCCGCGTTTTCGCGCTGCTGCGCCAGTTCGCCGATGCGGCTGGCGCGCTGGCGTTCCACTTCCTCTTGCGGGAATTGCGGGTGCTGCACCACGTCGGCCAGCACGTCGAGCGCTTGCGGGAAGGTGTTTTTCAGCGACGTCAGCTGGGCGAACGAGGCATCCGCGCCGGAACCCGTGCCGAGGAAGGCGCCGAGTTGCGCCACGTCATCGGCGATCTGCGGCGCGCTGCGCGTACTGGTGCCTTCCTGCAGCAATTGCGCCGTAAAGCTTGACAAGCCCGGCTGCGCCAGCGGATTGGCGCCCGAACCGCTTTTTACTACCAGCTGGCTGGAAATCAGCGGCACGGCCGGGTTGTAGTTGTGGATCACGGTCAAGCCATTGCTCAAGGTGAAGGACGTCGCTTGCGGTAGAACAATCTTCGGCGCGGGACCGGCCTTCGGCACTGCGTTGCGCCATGGCTCGTCCGCATTGATGGCCGTGCCCGGCGCCGGTTTGACCTTGCCCGGCGCCGGCGTCGCCACTTCCGGCCCCAGGTCCGGCGTGCCCGGCACGCCATACACGACCACGCGCGCCTGGTTTTTCAGGTAGGTGTCGACGGCGCGCTGCACGCCGGCCGCCGTCACCTGGCGGTAGCGCTCGATATCCTTGCCCAGGTAGCCGGGGTCGCCCAGGTACTGGTTATACTGGTTCATCATGTTGGCGTTGCCGCCCACTTTTTCCACCTGGCTCAGCATGGCTGTCTCGATGCTGTTGCGGGCCCGCTCGATTTCCTTCTCGCTGGGGCCTTTGGCGCGCAATTGCTCCAGCTCCGCCTGCATGGCTTGCTCGATTTCCTCGGGCTGATGGCCGGGGCGGGCCGTCACGTCGATGGTGAACACGGAAGTGAGGGCGTTCGAGCTCTGGCTGGCGCCCACGTCCTGCGCGATCTGCTTGTCGTACACGAGGGATTTATACAGGCGGCTGGACTTGCCGCCGGCCAGGATCTGCGCGGCCATCGACAGTTCCGCATCGTCCGGCGCGTAGGCCGATGGCGTCAGCCAGGCCATGAAGACGCGCGGCAGCTCGACCCGGTCCTGCACCACGATGCGGCGTTCCTGCGTGATGGGCGGCGTCACGACGTCTGGCTTGGCCACGGCGGGGCCGCTCTTGAAGCTGCCAAAATACTTGTTGACCAGTTCCTTGGTCTTCGCCTTGTCGATGTCGCCCGCGATCACCAGGCTGGCATTGTTGGGGCCATAGTATTGGGTAAAGAATTCCTTGATGTCGGCCAGCTTCGCGTTCTGGATGTCCGCGTGCGAACCGATGACGCTGGCGTAATACGGGTGGGTCTTCGGAAACAGCTGGTGGTACAGGGCTTCCTGCACGATGCCGTAGGGTGCGTTTTCCACGCTCTGGCGCCGCTCGTTGCGCACCACGTCTTGCTGGTTCGTCAGCGCCGTCTGGTCGAGCACGTCCAGCAGGTAGCCCATGCGGTCGGAATGGGCCCACAGGGCCAGTTCCAGCTGGTTCGACGGCACCGTGTCGAAATAATTGGTGCGGTCGAAATCCGTGCTGCCGTTCGAATCCGTGGCGCCCGCGCCTTCCAGCAACTGGTCGGCCATGCCGCGCGGCACGTGCTTGGTGGCGGCAAACATCATGTGCTCGAACAAATGCGCAAAGCCCGTCAGGCCCGGCGCTTCATTCGCCGGTCCCACGTGGTACCAGATGTTGACGGCCGTGACGGGCAATTTATGGTCTTCCACGAGAATCACGTCGAGGCCGTTCGGCAGCGTATATTTTTCGTAGGCAACATTTGGCACGGCCGTGGCTGCCGTCGCGGCAGCGGCGCCGGCGGCGTGGGCGAGCGTGAGCGGGGCGCCGTACAGCGACAGCATCAGGGCGGGTATGGCCAGCAGTTTGATCGGTTTCATGCATGCTTCCAGGCTAGGGTGGGGAAGACGCTGCGGCCCGCTCGTGGCGGGCCCAGCGCGACGGTGCTACAGTTTATACAGCAGGGCCGCGCCGCCCAGCACCAGCAGGGCGCAAGCGACGGAGACGAGGGCCGCCGCGCCCAGCAAACGCCATTCGCGCGGCGTAAAGAGGGGGGCAGGCCCGGGCGCTTGCGGCGCGGGCCGGGGCATGGCTGGTGCCGGTTCGGGCGGCAAGCCGCCCGTGGCGCGCGCCTGCGCGGCCAGCGCCTGGGTGGCGGCGTCCAGCAAGGCCAGCTGGCGCTCGACGGTTTCCGCCAGCACGGCTTCGTTCAGCGCCACCAGGGCGAATATCGGGTCATCGACGTCGATCTTGATGCCCGTCTTGTCGAACACGTGGCTGCGCAGTTTGTGCTGGTCCATCTACCATTGCACCTTGTCGAGCTGTTCGAAGATGTCGCGGTAGACGACCTTGATGCGCTGCTTTTCCATGATGTTGAACTTGTCGTTCTGCAACACTTCCTGCATCGTCAGGCGCGCCGTATTCATTTTCTTGACGTCCGCACCAAACGTGTCGGGATTGCGCTGGCTCAAGGTGATGCTGCCTTTCACGCGCGCGCGGTTGTCGGCATACGATTGCGATTCGACAAACTGCTTGCCCGACGCCGATTGCAGCAGGCCGAAGTGTTCGTTCTGCCACAGCACCAGCGGCACTTTCGTCGCCTGTGCCGTGGCGACGAAGCCCGTGGCCGTGTCGTGCAGGGTGTCGCCGCCGCCGACGATGGTGTGGATGTACACCTTGCGGCCCGATTCTTCCAGCAGCGCGAAACAGTCGTTTTCCAGCAGGTAGCCCATCAGCGGCGAAAACGTGTTCGCGCCATTGTCGACCACGCAGTTGCCGTCCGTATCGAGGATGTCGATCATCAGCGCGTCGAAGCGTTTCGGATCGATGTTGCGCGCATCCGTCATCACGGGCACGTGTTTGACATTCATCGCCTTGTAGCGCGAGAACGTGGCGTTTTCCTGGTCGGTGTCATAACAGCGCAAAGGCGTGTCGTCCTTGCCGCCTATCCACTGGGCCAGCAGGGTCGAGACGAGGGTCTTGCCGATGCCGCCCTTGCCCTGCAGGATGAAATGTACCGTGTTTTGCATTGCGACTACTCCAAGTTGTTGCGTCAGTGACAATCAAAGATCCGTGACAGCGGCGCAGGCGCCCGGCCAGGCCACGACTGGCATTTTTACCACAATCCTTTGCAAATATGCCATGCGGAACAGCGAATCTGGTTATGATGTTAATCAGGATACCATTGATACAGAGCAAGTTTTGTGTGAAAAATCCACCCCAGCGTGTGTATGAGGACGCAGTGCCGATCTCCAGTCTCGATAAAGCCGACATTGACCGTCTGAATCAGCAAGCCCTGTCTTGCCTGGTGGGCAACCGCCGCCAGGCGCGGCGGCTGGCGCAGATGGCGCTGGCGGCGGCGCAACGGCAACAGTATGCGCGCGGCGGCGCGTATGCGGAACTGAATCATTGCTGGCTCGCGTATTACGCGGGCGAAGCCGAACCGTCGTGCGAGCAGCTGCGCGCGTATTTCCAGCACAGCGGCGACCTGGAAGGGGGCATGGAAGTGGCGGCCCTGCAGGGCGCGTACGCGAGCCGGCGCGGCGATTTTGCCGATGCCGAGCAGCATTTCCTGCAGGCGCGCAGCCAGGCCGCGCAGATCCCCGATTCCCTGCATAAATTCATGCTGTACGCGCGCCTGGGCGTCGATGCCCTGAACCGTGGCGACACGCAGGACGGCCCGCGCAATTTTTTGCTGGCGCTGGACATCGCCGAGCGCTTCGGCAGCCCCGCGCACCGCGTCAACAGCCTGTCGAACCTGGCGTCGTCGCAGCACGACCTGGGCAACGACGAAGACGCCATCCCCCTGCTGGTCGAGGCGCTCGAGATCATCGGCACGCAAAAGCTCAAATACCAGCAAACCATCGTCTCGGCCAACCTGGCCATGTGTTTATTAGCCACGGGCAAGCCGGCCGAAGCGCTGGCGCTGGTCGAACCGTTTTACGAATGGCCGGAAGAAGACCTGGCCGTGCGCGCCTTTTTGTTCTGCATCGCCGCCCACGCCGCCATCCTGCTGCAGCGGCCCGACAGCGCGCTGCAACTGCTGCTGCGCGCCGAAGAGTATGCGCGCCGCGGCCAGGACCTGGAAGAGCAGATGCACGCGTGGCTGGTGCGCGGCAAGCTCGACCTGCACGCGGGCCAGACGGCGCAGGCGCTGGCCTCGCTGACGCAGGCGCACAGCCTGCTGAGCTGGACGCGCAATCCGTTCCACCAGCAGCAGATCCTGCGCGGTTTGTCCGATATCAATGCCCAGCTGGGCGAATGGCAGGCTGCGTATGGCTTTTTGCAGCAATACCAGGCCGCGTACGAGGCCAGCAGCAAGTCGGCGCGCGCCTCGCGCAGCCTGATGCGTAACCTGGAAAAGGAAATGCACAGCCTGAAAGCCGAGCGCGACAAGGCGCTGGAGTTGCAGGCGGCGCGCGAAACGGAAAACGCCAAGCTCGAGCACCTGAACCGCGAACTGGCGCACCAGATCCTGCACGTCAATTCCCTGCAGGACAGCCTGAAGGAACAGGCCATGCGCGACCACCTGACGGGCCTGTACAACCGCCGCCATTTCGAAACCTGCCTCAATGCCATCCTGCACGCGGCCGACGCGAACGCGCCCGTGGCCATCGCCATCATTGACCTGGATTTCTTCAAGCGCGTCAACGACACGTACGGGCACAACTTTGGCGACGAGGTGCTGATCCAGTTCGCGCGCCTGGTGGAGAGCCAGCTGCGCGGCAGCGACATGGTGTGCCGCTATGGCGGCGAGGAATTCTGCCTGCTGTTGCGCGAAGCCGACAGCAGCATCGCCGCGCACAAGATCGACGACATCGCCGCGCGCTACCGCCAGCTGCTGATCCAGCAGGCGCCGCACAGCCTGTCCGGCTGCACTTTTTCCGCCGGCATCGCCGAGTATCCGCGCCACGGCGCCGGCCGCCACGAATTGCTGATGCGCGCCGACAGTGCCCTGTACGCGGCCAAGCAGGCCGGGCGCGACCGCGCCTGCATCGCCGAGGCTACCGGATAAAACGCAGCAGTTCGCGCAGGGCGTGCGCCACCGCCTGCTCGCGCACGGCCTGGCGGTCGCCCGCAAACACCAGCCGCTGCGTCTGCACGCGCCCGTCCATGGCCCAGCCGAAGCAGACGGTGCCGACGGGCTTGCCGGGCACGCCGCCCGTGGGGCCGGCGATGCCCGTGGTCGAGACGGCCACCTGGGCTTCGCTGTGGGCCAGCGCGCCTTGCGCCATGGCGGCGGCCACTTCCTCGCTGACGGCGCCGTGGGCGGCGATCAGCTCGGCGGGCACGCCCAGCATGCCGCTCTTGGCCCCGTTCGAATAGGTGACGAAGCCCCGCTCGAACCAGGCGCTCGAACCGCTGACGTCGGTGACGGCTTGCGCCACGCCGCCGCCCGTGCACGATTCGGCCGTGGCCAGCAGCAAGCCCTTCGCCTGCAGGGCCTGGCCGACGGCGGTGGAGAGGGGGACGCGTTCGTTGCTCATGGATGACTCCTGCAGGCGGTGGAAAAGGGTGGCAAGACTGTAGCATGGCCCACGGTAAAAGAAACTTTCCCCGGTACCAGCGAAAATGCGTACACTCTTTTATACATTTGCTACCACTTCGGTCCGGCAGGCGCTCTGTCGCTGCGCTACCCTGGTGCGCATCGCCCGAACAGGCACGCGGCATGGTGCCGCGCCTTCGTATGCATTATCTTTACTCGGTTGTCATGGCAATTCTGAACTGGACCTGGTGGCGTCATCCTGGCCCCCTGCGCCGCACCGTGCGCGGCGGCCATCGCTCCCTGCACTGGGGCTGGCTATTGCTGCTCCTGGGCGCGCTGTGCGCCGAGGCGCAGGCGCAAGTGCCGGGCGACCTGGAGCGCCAGGTCAAGGCCGCGTACCTGTACAAGTTTGCCGGCTATGTCGAATGGCCCGAGGGCAGCTTTGCCCGGCCCGACTCGCCGCTGGTGATCGGCGTGGCGGGCGCCGATGCGCTGGCCGAGCAGCTCGAACAGAGCGTGGCCGGGCACAGCGTCAACGGCCGCGCCGTGCAGGTGAAAAAAGTGCGCCGCGGCGAAGCGCTGGCCGGGCTGCACGTGCTGTACCTGGGCGCGCTGGAGAAAACGGCGCTGCAGGAGATGCTGGCCGCCAGCCGTGGCCTGGCGTTGTTGACGGTATCCGATTCGGATGAGGTCTACGCGATGGGCAGCATGATCAATTTTGTCATGGCCGAAGACAAGGTGCGCTTCGACGTGGCCTTAAAACCCGTGGCGCTGGCGCATATCCGCATCAGCGCGCGCATGCTGCTGGCCGCCTACCGCGTGCAGACGGGAGGCGCCTGATGATACGACTGCGTTCCATCCGCCACAAGCTGATGTCGGTGGTCTTGCTGACTACCCTGGTGGCGCTCGTCATTTCGCTGGGCACCATCGTCGTCTACGACTTGCGCGCCTACCACCGCAACCTGGTGGCCGACATCAGTACCCAGGCCGAGCTGCTGGGGCACATGAGTTCGGCCGCGCTGGCCTTCGACGACGAACGCCTGGCGCTGGAAAACCTCAACCTGATGCGCATCCGCCCGCGCGTGACGGCCGGCGCCCTGTACAAGGCCGACGGCAGCCTGTTTGCCAGCTACCGCGCAAACGAGCAGGTGGGCGAGCTGCCGGCGAAGGTGGGCAAGGAAGGCGAAACCATCCAGGGCAGTTCGGTGGAATTGTTCAAGCCCATCGTCGACAATGGCGAACTGCTGGGCACCGTCTACCTGCGCGCCGATTACGAGCTGGCCGGCCGCACGGCCGATTACCTGGCCATCGCGCTGGGCGTGACGGTGCTGGCGCTGCTGGTGGCCTTGCTGCTGCTGCGCCGTCTCGATTTCGTCATCACCCAGCCCATCCTCGATATCGCCGACGTGGCGCGTGAAGTGATCGAGACGGGCGACTACTCGCGCCGCGCGCGCAAGCTCAGCGTCGACGAAGTGGCGCAGCTGGTCGATTCCTTCAACAAGATGCTGGCCGAGATCGAGCTGCGCACGCAGGCGCTGGAGCGCTCGAACGGCGAGCTGGCGCGCGAGGGCGAGCAGCGCACCCAGGCGCAGCAGGAAGTCATGCGCCTGAACCAGGAGCTGGAAGTGCGCGTGCACGAGCGCACGATGCAGCTGGAAATGACGAATGGCGAACTGGCCATGGCGATGGAAGAGGCGCGCAGCGCCAACTATGCCAAGTCGGCCTTCCTGTCGTCGATGAGCCATGAATTGCGCACGCCGCTGAATGCCATCCTGGGCTTCGCGCAAATCCTCAGTTCCGACCGCCTGCCGTCGACCCTGGAACAAAAGAAGGAATTCGCCGGCCATATCCTGAAATCGGGGCGTCACTTGTTGACATTGATCAATGAAATTCTCGATCTGGCGAAGGTGGAATCGGGCACGGTCAGCCTGTCGCTGGAACCGGTGGCGCTGGACGCCATCTTGCAGGAATGCCGCGACATGATCGCGCCGCTGGCCAGCCAGCGCGGCATCGGCATGGACTTTCCCGACGCCTGCCCCCTGAACGTGCTGGCCGACCGCACGCGCCTCAAGCAGATTTTATTGAACCTGCTGTCGAATGCGCTCAAGTACAACCGCGAGCAGGGGCAGGTGGCCATCGCTTGCGCGCCGCAGGCGGGCGGGCGGGTGCGCATCAGCGTGCGCGACACGGGCGTGGGCCTCGATGCCGAACAGGTGGCGCTGCTGTTCCAGCCCTTCAACCGGCTGGGGCAGGAAGGCGGCACGGAAGAGGGCAGCGGCATCGGCCTGGTGGTCACCAAGCGCCTGGTGGAGCTGATGGATGGCAGCATCGGCGTGACCAGCGCGCCAGGCGAAGGCAGCACGTTCTGGATCGAGCTGCGCGTGGTCGATGCCTTGCCCGCGCCCGCACCGCTGGCCTTGCCGCGCCCGGACCTGGCCGGCGCGCTGCTCGAGCACAGCGCCCCCGTGACCTTGCTGTACGTGGAAGACAATCCCGCCAACCTGACCCTGGTCGAGGAAATCGTGCGCTACTGCCCGCAATTGCAGCTGCTGACGGCCACGGATGGCCGCCTGGGCGTGGAGATGGCGCGCACGCACCTGCCGCAGCTGATCTTGATGGACATCAACCTGCCGCATGTGAATGGCACGGACGCGCTGAAACTGCTGCGCGCCGATCCGCGCACGGCGCACATTCCCGTCATCGCCCTGACGGCCAACGCCATGCCGGGCGACGTCGAGCGCAGCATGGCGCTGGGCTTTTACCGCTATCTGACCAAGCCGATCAACCTCGATGAATTTACCGAGGCGATCAACAGCACCCTGGCCTACGTGGCACAGCAGCGCCGGCAGAAAGGCAAGGGGGCGCCGTGATCAGCCAGGCCGATATCTATGCGGCGAAAATCCTCATCGTCGACGACCAGGAAGTCAATTTGCGCCTGCTCGCGCATTTGCTGGAAGGCGGCGGCTACACGGCCATCAGCAGCACCCTCGACGCGCGCGCCGTGGCCGGCCTGCACCAGCGCCAGCAGTTCGACCTGATCATCCTCGACCTGGTGATGCCCGGCATGAGCGGCTATGAGGTGATGGATACCTTGCGCCCGCTGGAACTGGAAGGCTATCTGCCCGTGCTGGTGATCGCCGCCGACCCGGACGCCAAGCTGGCGGCGCTGGAAGCGGGCGCGCGCGACTTCATCAGCAAGCCCTTCGATGCGCTCGAAGTGCTCACGCGCATCCGCAACATGCTCGAAGTGCGGCTGCTGCACCGCGCCGCGCGCCACTACAACACCTTGCTCGAACGCACGGTGGGCCAGCGCACGGCCGAATTGCAGCGCTTTCGCGGCGCCATGGACGCCACCAGCGACGCCATCTTCCTCGTCGACGTGCTGGGCATGGCCCTGGTCGACGCCAACGACGGCGCCTGCCGCCTGCTCGGCTATGCGCGCGCCGAACTGCTGGCGCTGGCGCCCGGCACCCTGCTGCCGTCGCCGCCGGCCCCGCCGCTGGCCGCGCTGCCGGGCGGCCCGGCCCACCTGGCCACGGAAGTGACGGAATGCGAACTGGTGCGGCGCGACCTGAGCCTGGTGCCCGTGGAACTGGGCTGGCACTGGTATGCGCAGGCGCCCGTGGCGGGCGGCCATCCTGGTACCCCTGGCACGGGCGGCCTGCTGCTGATCGCCGTGGCGCGCGACATCAGCGAACGGCGCCAGGCGCAGGAGCGCCTGAAGCACCTGGCCCATTACGATGGCTTGACGGGGCTGCCGAACCGCAGCCTGTTTTACCAGACGCTGGCCCAGGCCGTCGAACTGGCGCAGGAAAAAAGCTGGCGCATCGTGGTGCTGTTCATCGCGCTGGACCGCTTCAAAAGCATCAACGACACCCTGGGCGCGGCGCTGGGCGACGAACTGCTGCGCCAGTTCAGCAACCGCCTGGTCGAATGCGTGCGCCTGCGCGACACGGTGGGGAGGCTGGGCAACGACGAATTCGCGCTGATATTGACCATGAGCCGCAACCAGCAGGAAGCCGTGGCCGTGGCCAACCAGGTGCGCGAAGCCTTGCGCGCGCCGTTCGACCTGCGCGGCCATGCTGCCACCCTGACGGCCAGCATCGGCATCGCCATGTATCCGGACGACGCCACCGACCCGGAAACGCTGATCAAATACGCGAATACGGCCATGGGCGGCGCCAAGCAGGCGGGGCGCGACGGCTACCGCTTTTTCACGGCCGGCATGAACGTGCAGGTGCTGGCGCGCCTGGACCTGGAACTGGCGCTGCGCCATGCGCTCGAGCACGACCAGTTCATCCTGTACTACCAGCCCAAGGTGGATTTGCGCACGGGCCGCATCAGCGGCGTGGAAGCGCTGCTGCGCTGGCGCCGCCCCGGCTATGGCCTGGTGGCGCCGGCTGAATTCGTGCCCGTGCTGGAAGACACGGGATTGGTCGTGCGCGTGGGCGCGTGGGTGATCCAGGCTGCCTGCCGCCAGATCGCCGAATGGCGCGACAGCGAAGTGGGACCCGTGCGCGTGGCCGTGAATGTGTCGAGCCGCCAGTTTGCCGAGGGCGACCTGGAGGGCGAAGTAACGCGCGCGCTGGCGCAGTACGGCGTGGCGCCGGAATTGCTGGAACTGGAATTGACGGAAACGGCGCTGATGTCGAACGCCGAGCGCACCATCGTCGTGCTGGGAAAATTAAAGAAAATCGGCGTGAAGGTGGCCATCGACGATTTCGGCACCGGCTATTCGAGCCTGGCGTATCTGCAGCGCTTCCCCATCGACAAGCTGAAGATCGACATCGCCTTCGTGCGCAACATCACCAGCAACCCGAACGACGCGGCCATCGCGCTGGCCATCGTCAGCATGGCGCACAGCCTGAAACTGAGCGTGGTGGCCGAGGGCGTGGAATCGCGCCCGCAGCTCGAATACCTGCGGCGCAACCGCTGCGACGAGATCCAGGGCTTTTATTTCAGCCGCGCCCTGCCGGCGCTGGAACTGGGGCAGATGATCGCCGCCGGCGCCGGCCTGCCGCCCGGCCACGACCCGGCCGCCCAGCCCGCGCAAACCCTGCTCATCGTCGACGACGACGTCAACGTGCTGTCCTCGCTGCACCGCCTGTTCCGCCCCGAGGGCTACCAGATCCTCACGGCCAGCACGCCGGCCGAAGGCTTTGAAATGCTGGCCCTGCACCGGGTCCACGTCATCGTCTGCGACCAGCGCATGCCCAGCATGAGCGGCACGGAGTTCTTGAGCAAGGTCAAGGAGCTGTATCCGGAAACCATCCGCATCATCCTGTCCGGCTACACGGGCCTGGAAGCCGTGCTCGACTCGATCAACCGGGGCGCCATCTATCGTTTTTATACGAAGCCGTGGGATGACACCCAGCTGCGCGACAATATTCGCCTGGCCTTCCAGCACTACTGGATGGTGAACCAGCCGGGGCTGGCGCGCACGGCGGTGCGCTAGCTCAGTCGCTGAAGTGGTCGAACGAGCTCAGTTGTAAATCCAGCGGCTGTCCCTGCGCATCGACCAGCCGCAAGCCTGATTGGGCTTCGATGCGGCCCACGCGCGTGACGGGCGTGCCGCAGCTGAGCGCCAGCGCGGCGATGGCCTCGCGCGAGGACGCTGGCGCCGTGAAGCACAGCTCATAGTCGTCGCCGCCGGCGGCCGTGTAGCGGCGGCGCAGGGCGGTGGCTTGCCGCGCCAGCACGGGGCCGGCCGGCAAGGCGTCGACGTCGAGCGTGGCACCCACCTGCGACGCTTTCAAGATGTGCCCCAGGTCGCCCGCCAGGCCATCCGAAATGTCGATGGCCGCATGCGCCAGGCCCGCTTCGGCCAGCGCGCAGCCGAGCGCCACGCGCGGCGTCGGCGTGTGCATGCGCGCGGCGGCAGTGGCCAGGTCGGCTGGCGCCAATTCGTGCTCCATGCGGTAGCCGGCCAGCGCCAGGCGCGCGTCGCCGACAGTCCCGCTGACCCAGATGTCGTCGCCCGCCACGGCCGCGCTGCGGCGCAGGGCCTGGCCCGGCGCCAGTTCGCCGAATACGGTGATGCAGATGTTCAGCGGGCCCTTGGTGGTGTCGCCGCCGATGAGTTCGCAATCAAAGGCGTCGGCCAGCGCAAACAGGCCTTCGGCAAAGCCGGCCAGCCAGGCGCGCTCCGCCTGCGGCAGGGCCAGGGCCAAAGTGAATGCCACGGGGCGCGCGCCCATGGCGGCCAGGTCGGACAGGTTCACGGCCAGGCTTTTGTGGCCGAGCATGCGGGCGTCGGCGCCGGCAAAGAAGTGCCGGTCCTCGACCAGCATGTCCGAGGAGATGGCGATCTGCTTGCCGGCCGCTGGCGTCATCAGCGCGCAATCGTCGCCGATGCCCAGGGTGGCGCGGCCGGGGCGCTGGCGCACGAAATAGTGTTTGATCAGGTCGAATTCGGAAAGCGCGTCGTGTGGGGCCATGGCGTAGTCTGGTCGTTGAATGATGGTGTGGCCCGGCTATTATAGGCTGGCCTACAATACGGGTCTTTGCCACTGCCGAACAACTTGCCATGCCCATTCTCGATATTCACGTCTTACTGCAATCCTGGCTCGATCACGGCTGGCTGCGCGACCCGCAAGCCGTCGGCTTGAACACCTTCGAGGCGCAGGAACTGGTGGCGTGGGGCTTCGACGCCATCAGCGACGGCGGCCAGCTGTGCCTGTACGAGGACGAACGCCTGTTCCGCAGGGGTCAGCGTCCCGTGCTGGCGTCGTTCAAGGCGTATCTGCAGCGCGGCCAGCTGGGCGCGAATGGACTCGATCTCGGTTACCAGGTGCACCTGGCCGGTTTCCTGCGCGCGGCGCGGCAACCGTTGCCGGCGTTTCGCGTGCTGCTGGAACAGGGCGGCCGCAGCGGCGCCCTGCTGTTCGACAGCGGCCTGGTGCTGCAGTTTGCCGCCAATTTGCGCGGCAAGCCCCGCCATTACTACCTGACCCTGGTCGAGGGGCACGTGGCCGATGCCCAGCTTGCGGACCGCGACAGCGATATCGACTTGCGCGCGGCCAGCGTGGGCCACGTCCAGGCCCTGTACGACAGCCGCGATCCCGCCGACCTGCGGCGCCTGGCCCGGCGCGGCAGTGCAGCGCTGCGCGAGCTGGCGCAGTTGCTTTCCTAGCCTTTCTTCGCCTGCGCCATGCCGTGCAGCAGCTTGGCCAGCAACTGGTCGAGCAGGCGCTGCTCGTCCGCGCTGAGTGCCGACAGCATCGCGCGCTCGTTGTCCACGTGCAGCAGCACCAGTTTTTCAATCAATGCCAGGCCCCTGGGTGTCAGGGCCACCAGCACGCCGCGCCGGTCCGTCGGGTGTTTCTGCCGTTCGATCAGGCCGGCCGCTTCCAGCCGGTCGATGCGGTTGGTCATGCCGCCCGACGACAGCATGGCCGCCTCGTACAGGGCCGTCGGCGTCAGGCTGCAGGGCGCGCCCGAGCGGCGCAGGGTCGCCAGCACGTCGAATTCGCCCGGCTGCAAGCCGTGTTCGGCGAACAGCGGGTTGAGCCAGTCGCGCGCCATCAGCTGCGCCACCGTGCCCAGCTGGCCCACCAGCTGCATGGCGGCGGTATCCATCTGCGGCAGTTCGCGCTGCCATTGTGCTGCGGCAAATTGCGCGCGCGTGTGTTCTTGCGGGGTATCCGTCATGGTGTATGCATGTATCTCGACATAAAGATAGATTTCTATCTTTATGTTAAGATACTTTTCATCAAGTGATTATGTCACGCATTAAACCATGTGCCTCCCTGCGAGGCAAGGACAACTCTGCCATGCCTGTTGAACGCCCCGTATCTTTCCCGCTGCCCTCGTCCGCCCTGCTGGTGGCCGCCATCATCCTGCTGGGCTTGAATTTGCGGCCCATCCTGGCCGCCATCGGTCCCTTGCTCGACAGCATCCAGGCCAGCACGGGCATCAGCAATGCCGACGCGGGCTTGCTGACCACCGTGCCCGTGTTCGCCATGGGCGTGTGCGCGCTGGCGGGCGCGCAGCTGCAGCGCCGCCTGGGCGTGGCGCGCGGCATTTCGCTGGGCATCGCCATCATCGCTGCCGCTTGCGCCTTGCGCTGGCCCTTGCATGGCAGCGGCGGGCTGATCGCCACGGCGGCCCTGGGCGGCCTGGGCATCGCGCTGGTGCAGGCGCTGTTGCCGGCCTTCATCAAGCGCCATTTCCCCGAGCGGGCGGGCCAGTTGATGGGCTTTTATACGACAGGCATCATGGGTGGCGCGGCCATCGCCGCCGCGTCCGCTTCACCGCTGGCGCAGTCGCTGGGCTGGCAGGCGCTGCTGGCCCTGTGGGCGCTGCCCGCCGTGGCCGCCGCGCTGCTGTGGCGCCGCGCCGCCGCCGCGCGCGTGGACGTGGCCGGCGGCGCGGGCGCCAGCCTGCCCGTGGGCAGCACACGGGCCTGGCTGCTGATGGTGTTCTTTGGTATCGGCACGGGCGCCTACACGCTGGTGCTGGCCTGGCTGCCGCCGTTTTACACGGAACTGGGCTGGAGCGCGGCCGACAGCGGCTTGCTGCTGGGCGCCCTGACCCTGGTGGAAGTGCTGGCGGGACTGGTCATTTCCAGTGTCATCCACCGCTTTCCCGACCGCCGCATCCTGCTGTTATCGGTACTGCTGGCCGTGCTGGCCGGCCTCGCTTGCCTGATCGTGGCGCCCGCGCAACTGGCCATTCCCGCCGTGATATTGCTCGGCTGCGGCATCGGCTCCTTGTTTCCCCTGTCGCTGATCGTCAGCATGGATCACGTGGCTGAGCCTGCCGGCGCCGGCGCCTTGCTCGGTTTCGTGCAGGGCGGCGGCTACATCATCGCCAGCAGCATGCCGTTCATCGCCGGGTTGATCCGCCAGCATTCGTCCAGCCTGGCCCAGGCGTGGATGGTGATGGCGGGCGGCGTGGTGCTGTTGCTGCTGATTGCCACGCGCTTTGCGCCGGGGGCGCGGCTGGCCGCTATGCGCTAGCGTGCGCATGGCGTATCGGCCAACTGATATATTTCGGCTATGAACATTGTCGACCACTATTTAGCCGGCTTGCGCCAGGCCATGCCGCCGGAGCCGCTGGCGGAACTGGCGCTGGCCAGCGGCGCCAGCGCGGCGCAACTGGACAGCTTGCGCCAGGCGTATCCGCTGTGCCCGGACAGCCTGCTGCGCCTGCTGGGCCACTACAACGGCACCTATTACCAGGAATATGCGGGCGGCATGGTGCTGGTGTACATGCTGGGCTCGGACGTGTTCGAGTATCCGTATTACCTGAGTTCCGTCGAACAGATCCTGGACGACCGGCAAGCGAACCAGCGCAGCATCGCCGATATTTACGGCCATTACCTGGAAGACGACCCCGGCATCGTCGACGCCCGCATCGACGCGGGCATCAAACAGGGCCAGCGCCTGTGTTTTTCGCATTGCATGAACAACGGCGGCTCCTCGCGGCTGTATGTCGATTTCACGCCCACGGCATCGGGCAAGGTGGGACAGGTCGTGCGCTTCCTGCACGATCCCGACAATTACCAGGTCATCGCGGACAGTTTCGATGCCTATCTGCAAATGCTGATCGATGAGGACTACGGCTTCCTGATCGAGGACAATTTTGAATAGTCCGGCCGCGCCGCCCTCCCTGCTGCCCGCCAACCGCCGCATCGTGCTGTCCGGCGAGGATGCGCTGCGCATCCTGCGCGAGATCGAATTTTTGTTGATATCGCTCAATAACATCGGCCGCCATTATTATCCCGACGGCGATGATGACGGCGCCGATGCCCAGCGCCGCGCACGGTATTGCGCCGAAACGACGCGCTTCATCGACGAGGAGCAAGCCACGACGCGTTTGGCGCTGATGCGCCGCATCCTGTCCGCGCCATTCGACACCAGCCTGGGCGACGACGACATGGACGATCTCGAGCGCGCCGTCGCCGCGCTGCCGCTGTGGCGCGCGCCCGGCCAGTCATCATAAAAACTAATTGAAATATAAAATTTGATAGTTTTTCCTGTTGAGGACGTTTGTGCCGCCGGACGGCCTTACAATGCTAGGTTATGCGTTTTCGTGATATCAGACTGTGGCTAGCGGAAAATACCTAGCTAATTGAAAGATTCGGTCTGATAAAATCGGAAGCACCCCGATCGACCAAACAGGAAGGCAGCACAGCATGGATTCGTCATCTGATAAAAAAGAAGAATTGCGTCAACAATTGCGCTTGGCCGCACTCGAGTACCACGAGTGCCCGCGCCCCGGCAAAATCAGCGTGACGCCCACCAAACAACTGACCAACCAGCGCGACCTGGCGCTGGCCTACTCGCCAGGCGTGGCGGCACCGTGCGAAGAAATCGTCATCGATCCGGCGAACGCCTATAAATACACGGCGCGCGGCAACCTGGTGGCCGTCATCACCAACGGCACGGCCGTGCTGGGACTGGGCAATATCGGCCCGCTGGCCGCCAAGCCGGTGATGGAAGGCAAGGGCGTGCTGTTCAAGAAATTCGCCGGCATCGACGTCTTCGACATCGAAATCAACGAATCGGACCCCGATAAACTGGTCGACATCATCGCTTCGCTGGAACCGACCTTCGGCGGCGTGAACCTGGAAGACATCAAGGCGCCCGAGTGCTTCTATATCGAGCGCCAGCTGCGCGACCGCATGAAGATTCCCGTCTTCCACGACGACCAGCACGGCACCGCCATCATCGTCGGCGCGGCCATCCTGAACGGCTTGAAAGCCGTCGGCAAGAAAATCGAGGACTGCAAGCTGGTCGTCTCGGGCGCGGGTGCGGCGGCGTTGGCCTGCCTGGACCTGATCGTCGACCTGGGCTTCCCGCTGAAAAACATCTACGTCACCGACTTGGCCGGCGTGGTCTACAAGGGCCGCGCGGAACTGATGGACCCGGACAAGGAACGCTTCGCGCAAGACACGCCGCTGCGCACCCTGGGCGAAGTCATCCCGGACGCCGACATCTTCCTCGGCGTTTCCGCCGCCGGCGTGCTGAAACAGGACATGGTGCGCAAGATGGCGCCCAACCCATTGATTTTGGCGCTGGCCAACCCGAATCCGGAAATCCTGCCGGAAGAAGTCAAGGCCGTGCGCAGCGACGCCATCATCGCCACGGGCCGTTCGGACTATCCGAACCAGGTCAACAACGTGCTGTGCTTCCCGTACATCTTCCGCGGCGCCCTCGATTGCGGCGCCACCACCATCACGCGCGAGATGGAAATCGCCGTGGTGCACGCGATCGCCGACCTGGCGCACGCCGAGCAGTCGGACATCGTGGCCACCACCTACGGCATCAGCAACCTGTCGTTCGGCCCTGAATACCTGATCCCGATGCCGTTCGACCCGCGCCTCTTGATCAAGATCGCGCCAGCGGTGGCCAAGGCGGCCGAGGATTCGGGCGTCGCCACGCGTCCGATCAAGGACTTGCAGGCGTACGCGGACAGTCTGCAGCAATTCGTCTACCGCAGCGGCACCTTCATGAAGCCGCTGTTCCTGATGGCCAAATCCACGCCGGCCGAACTGAAACGCATCGTCTACGCCGAAGGCGAAGAAGAGCGCGTGCTGCGCGCCGTGCAAGTAGTGGTCGATGAAAAACTGGCGCGTCCCATCCTGGTGGGCCGCCCGCCCGTGCTCGAAGCGCGCATCCAGAAGTTCGGCCTGCGCCTCAAGCAAGGCGTCGACTTCGACGTCATCAATCCGGACTTCGACGAGCGCTATCGCGATTACTGGAATACGTACTACGCCATGACCAGCCGCAAAGGCGTCACCGAGGAATACGCTAAACTGGAAATGCGCCGCCGCCACACCCTGATCGGTTCGATGATGATCCACAAGGGCGACGCCGACGGCATGATCTGCGGCACCTTCGGCACCACCCAGCTGCACCTGAAGTATATCGACCAGGTGCTGGGCAAGCGCGCGGGCAGCAATGTCTACGCCGCCATGAATGTGCTGATCATGCCGGAACGCCAGTTGGTGATGGTCGACACGCACGTCAACGAAAACCCGGATGCTGACCAATTGGCCGAGATCACCATCATGGCCGCCGAAGAAATGACCCGTTTCGGCCTGTCGCCGCGCGCGGCCCTGCTGTCGCACTCGAACTTCGGTTCCAGCGACAGCGCCTCGGCGCAAAAGATGCGCGCCGCGCTGGCCATTATCAAGGAACGCGCGCCGGATCTGGAAATCGACGGCGAAATGCACGGCGATACGGCCCTCGACAGCAAGCTGCGTCAAAAACTCATGCCGAATTCGGCACTGAAGAACGACGCCAACCTGCTCGTCATGCCGAACATCGAGTCGGCCAACATCGCCTACAACCTGGTGAAAACGGCGGCCGGCAACGGCATCGCCGTCGGCCCGATCCTGCTCGGCTGCGCCAAGCCCGTGCACATTCTGACGCCGTCGGCCACCGTGCGCCGCATCGTCAACATGACGGCCCTGTGTGTCGTCGACGCCGTGGCGCAGCGCAAAGCCTAAGGTTTTAGCTATTGCTTGAAAGCCGCGCCATCCGCAAGGGGGGCGCGGCTTTTTTACATCGGTGGCACGGGCAGGGCCGTGGCGGCCGGCTGGCGGCGCAGGTAATAGTAGCGGTACAGCAATATCTCGCCCCACACCAGCAGCAGCGTTAGCAGGGCGAACAGGCCCAGCGTGATCTTGAGCGAATTGAAATACGCGCCGGCCTGGCGCTTGATGGCGTCGATGAAGATCATCGGCACGGATTGATCGAGTTTGCTGAAGTCGGCCTGGCGCGCCACATCGGTGGTCAGGCGCACGGCCAGGTCGGTGCCCAGCGCGGCCAGCTCGCCCGTCGCCTGGCCACGGAAGTTGGCGCCCTTGAGCGCTTCGCCGAGCAGGCCGACCCTGGCGATCAGCTGTTCCTGCAGCACTTGCGTCAGCAGCACGCTGCCGCGGCGCAGGATGAATTCATTGATCCAGCGCGCCTTGCTGCGTTCCCAGTAGCTGCTGGACGTGGGCTGGTAATACATGCCTTGCACGAAGGGTTCGAGCAGGCTGCGCACGCTGATGGGCTGGCCCGGGGCGATCAGCTTGACCTGCTGCTCCAGGTAGACGCGCAGCGCCGGCATCTGTGCCTCGACCACGGGCTGCAAGTCGCGCTCGAGGGCCTGGTTGACCACGCGGTGCACGCTGTGCACGGCGCCAAACCCGCTGCCGAGGAGCGGCAGCGCGAGCAGGATCAACACATAGCTGAGCTTGGCGGCCACATGCCAGGCGGGCGGACGGCGCACCAGCAGGCATTTTTTGGCCAGCTGGTGGCAGATGCCGAGCGCCAGCACAAAGCCGAGCACGCCATACAGCAGCATCCACGGCAGGACGGTCCACAGCAGGTCGCTGCCGAACGGCGCCAGGGCGCTGCCCCAATTGATCAGTTGTTGCTTCATCTACATTGCCTTGATATGGAAAATCAGGCAAGTATAGCCATTGTGCAACAGAACGTGGCGCGCGGGACCTCAGTGCGCCATCAGCACGGGCAAGGTCATCTGGCGCAGCACGGTTTCCGTCACGCCGCCCAGCAGGATTTCGCGGAAGCGCGCGTGGCCGTAGCCGCCCATCACCAGCAAGTCCGCATGCACCTCGGCGGCCATTGCCAGCAGCGCCGCACCGATGTCGCCGATGGCGACGGTCTGGCGCACCTCGACGGGCACGCCATGGCGGCTCAGGTAGGCGGCGATGTCGGCGCCCGGATGGCGGGCCGGCTGCGCGTGGCCCGCGGGCGGGTGCAGCAGGGCCAGCACCACCAGGCGCGCCGCGCGCAGCAGCGGCAGGGCGTGGCCGATGGCGCGCGTCGCTTCCATGCTGCCGTCCCAGGCCACCACGACCGTGTTGTCCACCTGCGCGAATTGACCGCTGTGCGGCACGATCAGCACGGGACGGGCCGCGTTCAGCATCACGTAGGGCACCAGGTCGCTCATGGCGCCCGGCAGCGCCTCGCTGGCGTCGTGCTGGCTGAGCACCGTCAGGTCGCTGTAGCGGGCGCTGACGGCCATGCCGCCATCTTCATCGTCTTCGATCAGGCGCCGTTCCAGCGAGACGGCGCCGGCCTGGCGCGCCAGCGTTTCGAACTGGTCCAGCGCCTGCTCCGCCTGGCCGTGCAGGGCATTGATCTGCGCTGCCACGGCGCTGCCGCGCATGCCGCGGTTGTTTTGCAGGGTAAAGCGCGACATGCCCGTCATGGCGGCGCCGATCAGGTGCGCCTGGTGCGCGTGCGCCAGCCGCGCCGCGATGGCGATGCGCTGCGGCGCATGGCGCGACAGGTCGGCGTGGACGAGGATGGATTTGTAGGCCATGGTGTCATTCGCTAGTCAGGATGGCAACAAGGCTAGAACGGCAACACGGGCAAGTCCAGCATTGCCGTGCTGGACGGCGGTTTTCTTATGCGGCGCTTGACGTGGATCAAAAAAACACGGGCCATGACCTTTCGCAAGGCCGCCGCCAGGAAATTGCGAGGTGTTTGATGTGCATCAAAATGCCGGGTTCACCAGCAGCCATAATGGCCTTGAACTCCTTGCCCTTCCAGTGGTCTGCAACGGCGCCGGCGCCATCTGTCCGGCACTTCCTTGTGTGACGCAACAACGCTGGCCGTGGCGGGAGTTCACTTCTCGGCACCTTGCCTGGAGTCATGCTACATTCGCATCCTGTTTTTCTGAAAGGATGACGATGCCTTTAGGTAATCACGGTAACAACTTCTTGCAGCACAATCAGCAAGCCTGGGATGCGCAGGCTGCACGCGACAGTCCCTGGTCGCAGCCCGTCGACAGCGCCACCATCGCCGCGGCCCGTGCCGGGCAGTGGCAAATCCATCTGACGCCCGGCCCCTTGCCGGCCGGCTGGCTGGGCGAGGTGCGCGGCAAGCGCATCCTGTGCCTGGCCGGTGCCGGCGGGCAGCAGGCGCCCGTGCTGGCCGCCGCCGGCGCGCACGTCACCGTCTTCGACCTGTCTGAACAGCAACTCGCGCAAGACCGCATGGTGGCTGAACGCGACGGCTTGCAACTGGACACCGTCCAGGGCGACATGCGCGACCTGGCCCGCTTTGCCGACGCCAGCTTCGATGTCATCATCCACCCCGTGTCGAACCAGTACGTGCCCGATATCGCCCCCGTGTGGCGCGAATGCGCGCGCGTGCTGGCCGATGGCGGCGTGCTGCTGAGCAGTTTCTTCAATCCGGCCGTCTTCATCGGCGACCGCGATCCGCAATGGGCACAGCAGGGCTTGATACGTCCCCGTTTCGTGCTGCCGTATTCGGATGTGGAGGATATGGATGCCGATGCGCTGGCGGCGCGCATGGAGAAGGGGGAGGCGCTGGTCTTCGGCCATGGCCTGGACAGCCAGATCGGCGGCCAGCTGGCGGCGGGTTTCGTGCTGGCGGGTTACCACGAGGAAATGCATCCCCACCCGCGCTTTGAAATTGAAAAATTCCTGCCCAGCTTTATTGCCACGCGGGCCGTCAGGCTGGCGCGCGCGGCATAGCGGTCATTAGTTGTACGGCTGCAAGTCCAGCCAGACGGCGTACGACAGGCGCTTGCCATTCCACAGGCCGCCGCCGCGGATGACGGCGTCGCACGAGGTCAGCTGGCCCACCAGATCCATGCGGCCCAGGTTGCGGCGCAGGCGCAGCGCGTCGTTGTGCGACAGGTAGCCGACCAGCTGGCCATCGATGAAGACGGCGATGGCCTTGTCCTGGAACGGGTTGGCATCGTCGCAGACGAGCAGGGCCAGGCATTTTTCTTCCGCGTTGCCGGGACCGTGCTCGCCGGCCAGCCTGGCGATGGCGGGCTGGTACATCGCTTCGTTTTCCACTTCCGACGCAAAGCGCCCCTCATCGCTCCAGTGGTGCGCCGGTGCGCCGGCAGGGATCGCCGGCACGTACTGGCGCACGGAGACGAGCGGCTTGTGCAGCGGTTTGACGGGTGTGCGGCCGCTGAAGACGTAGTACAGCAGGGCGATGACGATCACGATGGCAAGCAGGTAAAGCATGGTATCTCTCTGATTTCTAAGGGGGGAGCCAGGGGCGCGGGCATGCCGCGCGGCGTTGCCGCTACTATAGCAAGTTCGCCGCCCGGTCCCGGGTAATTCTGGCCATGATCCGGCGCCGCCGGCGCAGTGCCAGCGGGTCGTTCAGCACGATGGGCGAGGCGCCCGTCAAGCCCGAATAGTACTGGCCGTGCCGGAGCAGGACGGTGGCGTAGTCGCGCAGCGCGTGGCCGTGCGCCAGCATGCGCGCGTCGCAATCGACCTCGATGGCAAAGCGCAGCCGGTGCAGCTGCCACCACAGGGGCAGGTTCCACGGCATGATCAGGATCAAGGCGTAGGCCAGGGCCAGCAGCTGCGGGTCGCGCGCGGCCAGCCGGCATTGCTCGTGCGCCAACAGCAGCGCCTGTTGCTGGGGCGGAATCAGTTGCAGCCAGACGGGCATCACGATACGGGGGCGCAGCAAGCCTGCCACGCAGGGGCCGATGCCGCCGCTCAAGTACACGAGTGTGCCCAGCAGCGATGTTTTCTGCCAGCGCCGCTGGTGCGACAGCAGCCAGACGCTGCGCAGCGCCAGCAGCGTCAGCATGCCTGCAGACGCCATAAACCAGCCCAGTTTCAGCTGCGCCTGCTCCGCCGGCATGGCCTTCAGCACGCCGGGCAGCCACGCCAGGGGCACGATGGCGGACGCGGCGATGGCCGCCAGCCACAGCCAGCGTGTCGCGCGCCCGCGCCGCTGCAGCACAGGCTCGGCGCGCCAGGCGCCGGCCGCCAGCAGCAGCGCCAGCGCCATGCTGCACAGCAGCCAGGCAGGCATCGGGCGCCTAGCGCTTCAGCGCCATGCCGACGGAGGCGGGCGCCGTATGCTTGAAACCGAACTGCGCATACAGGTCTTGCGCCTGGCCATCGGCGATCAGGCTGACGTAGGCGCTGTCCGGCACGTCGCTGTCGATGAACTGGCGGATTTCGCGCATGATCAGCTTGCCCAGGCCCTTGCCCTGGTGGGCCGGCAGCACGGCGATATCGACCACCTGGTAAAAACAGCCGCCATCGCCGATGACCCTGCCCATGCCGACCACCGTGTCGCCGAGCAGCACTTGTACGGCGAACAGGGAATTCGGCAAGCCCTTGGCCGCCGCCTCCGTGCTTTTCGCGCTCAGCCCGGCGGCGACGCGCAGCTGCTGGTAGGTGGCGATGGCGGGGATGGCCAGGCGGGTGGTGTAGGACGATGCTGCGGACAAGGCGTTCTCCTGTGCAATATGGATGGAATGGCCATTATAGGCGGCCAGCGCGGTTGGGGGCGGCACGCTTTATTCGCCGCGCCCTATGTCGTGCGCGGCGCTTTTGCGCTATGGTGGCGCCATCCCTTGAATTGTTGAAAGCATGCCATGTCCGCAGGATTTACCGCCACCGAATTGTCCGTCATCCATGAAGACGACGCCCTGATCACCACCCTGGCCGCGCCAGCCGGCAAAGGCGAGCCCGTCTACCTGATGCTGCAGCGCGCCGACGAATACGACGAGCAGGACGTGGCCACGGGCATGGACGAGCCGTATATCGAATACGGCGGCCAGGAATTTGCCTGGTATGGCCACATGCACGCCGTGATTCTGCATCCGAACCGCCTGTCCGTGCAGATGGATGCCGAGGCCGCCATGCAGATGGACGACGACGGCCAGATCGACGTGCGTTTCAACCTGACGCCCGAGCGCTACGCCCAGCTGCAGCAGGCGCTGCGCACCACGTTCGAGGGCTGCGATTACTACCGCGAGGAGCGTTGATCTGCGCGCACGACGCCGGCCATGGCGTCGGCTATGCCCGGTAGCGGGCATTGACTGGAGGAGTGGACGATGATGGTGCTGATACCCGGTTTGCTGCTGTTCCTCGGCGTGCACTCGGTGCGCATCGTCGCCGGCGGCTGGCGTGGCTTTCTCGCCGTGTTTCCTGGTCAGTTACACCACGGCGGCGCTGAACGACTCGGGCCGCCGCGCAAGCAGATGGGACAGCCGTTGCAGACCTGCTTGCAGGCGGCCACGGTCCTTGATGCTGCCCAGGGAAATCCGAATGGCATTCACCGATGCGCCGCCGGTGGCGAATGCCTCCGCCGGCGTGACGGCGATGCCGGAGCTGGCGGCGGCATGCGCCAGCTGCGAGGAGTTCCAGTACGCCGGCAACTCGATCCATACATGCAGGCCGTCTTCCGCGCCGCTGTAGCGCCCCGCCAGGATATCGCGCGCCATCCGGTGGCGCAGGCGCGCCTCCTTGCGTACGCCTTCCATCAAGCCGTCAGCCGAACCGTCGAGTATCCACTGCGTGGCCAGTGCGGCCGTCAGCGGCGCGACCATCAGCGCAAAGGATCGTAGCGCGACCAGGAAGCGTTCGCGCTCGAACGGGTCGCGTAGCAGCACGAAGGCGACACGCAAGCCGGGCGTCAGGCATTTCGACAGGGTGGAGATGTAGACCACCTGTTCCGGGGCAAACGTGGCAATCGGCGGCGGCGGGGCCTCGGCAAGGAGCCAGTAGGGATCGTCCTCGACGATGCGTACATTGCAGCGCTGCGCGACGCTGGCGAGCTCCTTGCGCCGGTGTTCCGGCATGGTGATGGCGGTCGGGTTGTGCAAGGTCGGATTGAGGTAGACCAGCCCGGGCTTGTGCCGGCGGCACGCTTCCTCCAGCATCTGGGGCAGCATCCCGTGCTTGTCCGCTTCGACGGCAATGAGGTGCCGGCCGAATTGGGTCGCTGCGGTACGCAAGCCGGGATAACTGATTGGCTCGGTCAGGATGACCTCGCCAGGCTCCGTCAGCGCAAGGATCAATGCGGCGATCGCCGCTTGCGCACCCGGACACACGACAACCTGCCGAGCATCCAGATCTCCGAACATCGGTGCCAGCCACGTGGCGCCAGCCTTGCGGTCGGAGTCGCTTCCCCCGCCCAGGTGATAAGTCATCAGCAATTCATTGTCTGACCTCATCAATACTTGCGACAAACCTTGTTTCAACATGTCGTCGAAGTCCACGCCATCCGGCGGTGGCGGGGTATTCATGCTCAGGTCGAGGATGGCGGTCAATTCGACTTTCGGCGCCGCGGCATAAGTGCCGCGGGCGCCGCGGCCCTCGAGCAAGTTGCGGCGCCTGGCTTCGTCGTAGGCGCGCGTGATCGTCGTCAGGTCGACGTCCAGCTGTGCCGCCAGCTGGCGCTGCGTAGGCAGGCGGTCGCCCGGCTTCACCGATCCGACTGCCAGCGCCGCTTGCAGGGCATCCGCAATCTGCAAGAAACGTGGCCCTTTGTTCCCGGCCAGGCGGGGCATCCAGATAGTCAAATGTTCATCTTGTATGGTTTTTAACTGGGACATTTTGTCTCAATGTATGGAAATTGTTTTCAGGTAGTATGCATCAGAACGTACAGCAGCACCATCCTTGCATGGCAGTTGCTGACGTTTTCTCCTCTCTCCTTTGCATTCGGCAAATCAATGGGCAAGATGCCATGGTTATTTCATAGCTGGATATAATGAAAGACTCAAGCCGGGAATGCCGGGGGGATGGTTTGAGCAGCAGCTGCTGAAGCGGCGTGTTGAGGCAGTGCTCCCCGCGATAGATAGTGTCAAGTAATAGACTGGAAATACGCAAAATGATCGATTGGACTCCTATAGTCTTCGTTACCTTCAAGGCTTTCGTGCTTTGCACGGGCATGTTCTTCGCCATCAAGTGGCATTACGATCAAGGGAAGAAGGACAAGGATAAGGCGAAGCAGAACCGCGCGGTGCTGCGCGCAAGCGGCAAGGTGGTCGCAGTCTTCATGCTATTGCTGCTGGCCTTGGGGATCGTCACCTTCTTCGTCGTCAGGATGGCCGGTCTGGAAATGACCTTCCTTTGATGGCAAGGAATCGTCGGCCGCTATCCAGTGATGCGGCCGCAAATCCTGATGCGGCCAGGGCCGCATCGGCATGCCATCAGGCATTGCCTTGATGTGCTTCATGGCCCTAGCTCAGGGCATGGGCAAATTGCCGCTGGCTTTGAGTTGAGCGGGCGTTTCTTTGCGCGCGGAGACTTTGTCACGCCAGCGTTCGAACGCGAGTACGGCAATTTCCGCGCACCAGTCCCCTGAGCGTTTCATGGCGTAACGCCCATCCGTTCTTATCGGGTTTAATCGGGAGTGATCGGCTTGATCAGGCAAGAAAAAAGCCACTAAATCCTTGATTTTATTGGATTTAATGGCTTGATCGGTACTTCTTTGATGTGTTCTGTGGTGCCGGGAGCCGGAATCGAACCGGCACGCTGTTTCCAGCGCGGGATTTTGAGTCCCGTGCGTCTACCTATTCCGCCATCCCGGCAACGCGAGACGCATTATCACTGATTTGTCACAATCTGGCAAGTTTTATGCTTGGCGTGCGTTTTGCTCAAGCCTGGCGAATCTGTGACGATGCCGATTCCAGCGCAAGAAGCGGAGTGCCGCGCCCGGCTTGCCGGCCTATCTTTTCCCTTTCAACCACTTGAAGGGGAAGCAAATGTTGCAACTGGAAAATAAGGTCGCCATCATCACGGGCGCCAGCTCGGGCATCGGCCACGCGGCGGCGCGCCTGTTCGCGGGCGAGGGCGCGCGGCTGGTACTGGTGGCGCGGCGGCGGAAGGAACTCGAGGCGCTGGTGGCGCAGCTGGCGGACGGCGGCGCGCAGGCCGTGGCCTGCGTGGGCGACGTGGCCGACGCCGCGTGCGCGCAAGGGGCCGTGGCGCTGGCGCTGCAACGCTTTGGCGGCCTCGATATCGCTTTTAACAATGCGGGCAGCCTGGGGCCCATGGGACCCACGCCGGAGCTGGCGCTGGAAGACTGGCAAGCGGCGGTCGACACCAATCTCACCAGTGCCTTCCTGGCGGCCAAATACCAGCTGCCCGCCATGGCGGCGCGCGGCGGCGGCTCGCTGATCTTCACCTCGACCTTTGTCGGCCATACGCTGGGCATGGCCGGCATGGCGGCGTATGCGGCCAGCAAGGCGGGCGTGATCGGCTTGACGAAGGCCCTGGCGGCCGAGTATGGCGCGGCCGGCGTGCGTGTAAACGCCCTGTTGCCGGGCGGCACGGATACGCCCATGGGGCGCGCGGTGGCCGACACGCCCGAAGCGCTGGCCTTCGTGGCGGGCTTGCATGCGTTAAAACGCCTGGCTACGCCGGACGAGATCGCCCGCTCGGCGCTGTACCTGGCGTCCGATGCATCGAGCTTTACCACCGGCACGGCGCTGCTGGCCGATGGCGGCGTGTCCGTCGTGCGCGCATAGGGCATGCGCAGAAACGCCGACGGCCCGGGGATGAGCCGGGCCGTCGGTGTCTTGCAGCTTACCTTACGCTACATCAAGCTCAGTTGTGAACCGAGTTCAGCTGGCGCGCGATGATGTCGTGGTTGAGCCAGACGACGGGCGCTGGCGGTTCCGACATGGTGTGGAACATCAGCGGACCCGTGCCTTCCAGCACCAGCGAGCTCAGGTGGTCGGTGATCAGTTCCTTGCGGTCCTTGTGCAGCTTGGTGATGTCGTCCGAGGTGCCGATCATGACGTCGGCCAGCTCTGGCGTGTTGTCCATCGGCCAGGCGGCGAAGTTGCGGAACTGCACGCTGGTGGCGTCGCCGTTGTAGGCGGCGATACGGTCGAGCAAGTCTTGCAGCGACACGCCGTCTTCCAGCAAGCCCTGGCAGATTTTCCACTGCTCTTCGGCCCAGGCGCCGCCGCCTTCTTTTTTCAGCGCGTCGAGCAGGGGGAACAGCGACAGTTCCACGCCGACGAAAATGTCGGACGAATTCGTGCGGATTTCCGGGCAATTGAAGACGGTCGCCTTGATGCCTTTTTCCCACGCGGCCTTGGCCACGTTTTCCAGGCGCATCTTGGCCAGGCCTTGCGTGTAGTTGCTGTAGGTTTGCCACTGGTACTTGCCGTCGATCAAGATCTCGGTACCGTGGTAGCCGTAGGCGCTGTAGCGCACCTGGCCGCCCGTTTGCTCGATGCGGGCGCGGATGGCGGCGCTGCCGTCGATCAGGTGCTGCAGGGTGTTGGCCGTGACTTCGTCGAAGTTCATCAGGATCAATTTACCCAGGTCGCTGTCGAGCAGGGCGCGCGAGGACATGAAGCGCTCGCCGCGGCCTTTGTAGATGCGGTTGGCGATGGCCAGGAAGACCTTGACCTTCGGAATGCCGCCGGCCATGGTGTGGGCGAAATACACATTGCTGCCGTCAGGAATCAGGCTGTCCAGCTCGGCCATGGCTTTCGCCACGGAAGCGCTGAAGCGGGCGACGCCGGCTTCGCGGCAGCGTTCGATCTGCGCCCAGTCCAGCTTGTCTTCCTGCCAGCTTTTCAGGGTCATGTCGGCCAGCAGGGCCGTCGGCGTCGGTTCGCCGGCCGGCGCGTCGAGGTCGAAACCGGCCATCAGCGGCACATTGATGATGCGCCCGCCCAGGTTGGCTTCGGCTTCGGCCAGCTCTTCCGCGTTCAGCGGACGCAGGGCCATGTTTTCATCGCGGCGGCCGACCGTCATGCCGACGATATTCATGCCCGCCTTGCGCGCTTCGTCCAGCAAGCCATTCACATAGCCGCGGCCGAACAGCTCGCCGAACAGCACAAAGGTGTCGCCCTTGCGGAAGATATTTTTTTGCGGGATGTCTCTCAGGGACGTGATCTCGGTCATGGTGTCAATTCATTCAAAAATTAGCAGGGCAGACGGCTAAACGCGCTGCCTGCAGGTTCAACATAGTTGTAAATTATGCGCCATTTCAGCCGTAAAAATCTTCTTGCGAACGATTCTCGTCTGGAATGGCATCTTCTTCTGCGGTGGAGCTCTTATTCTTTCGCCATGGCGTATTTTACGCTGCCGCGGCGCACAGCGCCCGCGGACTGGCCCGGCAGGCGCCGATATTACCCCAGCTTGGCCATGCTGGTCAGAAAAATTGACCTAAAACAAATCCTGCTGCCCCGAGACCAGGCGCGAAAAATCGTCGCCCAGGAAGGGCAGTATCGCGTCGGCCACGGGCTGCAGCTGGCGCGTCAGGTAATGCTGGTAGTCGATGGGCGAGCGCTGCGTTTCCAGCGGTTCCGGCCCCGCCACCGTGATGACATAGCTGATCCAGCCGCCGTTCTGGTATTGCAGCGGCCGTCCCTGCGCCAGGTTGTAGGCGTCGGCCGTGCGCGCCGCGCGCACGTGGGGCGGCACGTTGCGCTGGTAATCGTCGAGCGGGCGGCGCAATCGCTTGCGGTAGACCAATAAAGCGTCGCATTCGCCGCGCACCGTGCGCGCCACGTAGTCGCGCACGTAGTCCTGGTAGGCGGCGCGCTGGAAGATGCGCCGGTACAGCTCTTGCTGGAATTGCTGCGCCAGCGGCGTCCAGTCGCTGCGCACGGTTTCCAGGCCCTTGTAGACCATCTCCTCGCTGCCGTCGGGCTTGCCGACGAGGCCAGCGTAGCGCTTCTTGCTGCCTTCTTCCGAGCCGCGGATGGTGGGCATCAGGAAACGCCGGTAATGCGTCTCGAATTCCAGCTCCAGCGCATTGTCCAGGCCGAACTCCTCGCGCAGGTGCCGGTTCCACCAGGCATTCACGTGCGCTACCAGGGCGCGGCCGATCTTGCCCGCTTCTTCGTCGCTATGCGCCGTTTTCAGCCACACAAACGTGGAATCCGTGTCGCCATAGATCACCTGGTAACCCTGTGCGGTGATCAGCTCGCGCGTGCGGTGCATGATGTCGTGGCCGCGCAAGGTGATCGACGAGGCCAGGCGCGGATCGAAGAAGCGGCAGCCGCTGGAGCCCAGCACGCCGTAAAACGCGTTCATGATGATTTTTAACGCTTGCGACAGCGGCGCGTTGCGTTCGCGCTTGGCCGCCTCGCGGCCCTGCCACACCTGTTCCACGATGGCCGGCAGGCAATGTTTTACACGGGAAAACTGCGCGCCCCGGTAGCCGGGCACGGTATCGGCTTCGTCGCCGCTGGTGCCCACCACCAGCCCCACGGGGTCGATCAGGAAAGTGCGGATGATGGATGGGTACAGGCTTTTATAGTCGAGCACGAGCACGGAATCGTACAGGCCCGACTGCGAATCCATGACGAAGCCGCCGGGGCTGTTGTCGCCGGAGACGTCGCCCAGGTTGGGCGCCACATAGCCCTGCCGGTGCATCAGCGGCAGATACAAATGTTCGAAGGCGGCCACGGAGCCGCCGCTGCGGTCGGCCGCCAGGCCCGTCACGCTGGCCCGTTCCAGCAAGAAGGTCAGCAGCTCGGTCTTGGCGAAGATGCGCGTGACCAGCTCGCAATCCTTGAGGTTGTAGCGGGCCAGCGCAGGTTTATCCTCGCGGAAACGCCGGTCGATCTCGGCCATGCGCTGGTAGGGGTTGTCGATGGACTTGCCTTCGCCCAGCAGGGTCTGCGCCACGTTTTCCAGGCTGAACGAAGAAAAATTCCACGTCGCCGAGCGCAAGGCTTCGATGCCGTCGATGATCAGGCGTCCGGCGGCAGCGGCAAAGTAATGCTCCTGCTTGCCGCCATGCTCGCGCCATTCCATCACGGCGCCGCCGCGTCCCAGCCGCAAGGGCACTTGATAACGCTCAGCATGTTCCTTGAGCACGCGCAAGTCGAACTGCACCAGGTTCCAGCCGATGATGGCGTCCGGATCGTGCCGTTCCATCCACGTGTTCAGGCGCTCGAGGATCTGCGAGCGCGTGTCGCAGTATGCGAGGTCGAAGTCGAGTAGCTCATCGCCGCCGTTTGGCGGCCCCAGCATGTAGACCTGGCGCTGGCCGCAGCCTTCCAGGGCCAGCGAATACAGCTCGCCATGCGCCGTCGTCTCGATATCGAGCGATGCCAGTTTTAATGTGGGGCGGTAGCCGGGCGCCGGCCTCAGCTGCACTTCCTGCCCTGTTTCCCCGCTGAACGATACCGGCGCCGTAATAAAGCGCTCCATCAGGTAGCGCTCGGGCGGGCGGATGTCCGCTTCGTACACGTCGACGCCGTGTGCGCGCAGCTGCTTTTCCAGTTTCAGCAAATGCCGGTATTGCTTGCAGTACAGCCCCAGCACGGGACGGTGGTGAAAATCGCACAGCGACAGGGGCCGCAGCTCGGCATGGCGCTCGCCGCGCAGCAGCTGTTGCGCCTGTTCCTGCTGCTCCATGGGGATAAAGGCGACGGCCGTCTGCACGGGCAGGCGCACGTGGCGGGGCCCGGCGTCTGTTGCCAGCCAGAAATCGACCTCCGTGCCATCGCGCGTGTCGCGCCAGTGGCGGGTCAGGATAAAGCCCTGTTCGGGCGGGTGCTGCGCGTTGCCTGTCATGGTGCGTGAGTGTCTGGTGTGCTGGCCTGCACATTACAGCAAGCTGATGCAGGGCGGGGGCGGTTGCGGCTATAATTTTCTGCATCGAAGACGATAACAAGAGCGCGCCGCGCCACCCACCCCGGAGACAGCATGCAAGCAATGAGTTATGTACATGGCGCCCACGAGACGCCGTTGATCGGCGAAACGATAGGCGCCTACCTGGATGGCATCGCCGCCCGCTATGGCCAGCACGACGCCCTGATCGTGGCGCACCAGAACGTGCGCTGGACGTATCTGGAATTCCAGCAGCGCGTGCACCGCCTGGCCGCCGGCCTGTTGAAACTGGGCTTGCAGCCGGGCGACCGGGTCGGCATCTGGTCGCAGAATTGCGCCGAATGGGTGCTGACGCAGTTTGCCACGGCGAAAGCCGGTTTGATCATGGTCAACATCAACCCCGCCTACCGGCGCTCGGAACTCGAATACGTGCTCGACAAGGTGCAATGCAGCGCGCTGATCCTGTCGCCCAGCTTCAAGTCCAGCGATTACCTGGCCATCGTGCAGGACGTGGTGCCGGAAATCGCCCGTTCGCGCGCCGGCGCCCTGCAATCGCCGCGCCTGCCGCAATTGCGCCACGTCATCCGCCTGGGCGCGGCCGCCACGCCGGGCATGCACAGCTTCGACGCCCTGATGGATGGCATCACGGATGCCGACCTGGCGCGCCTGGAAGAAGTGAGCGCTACCTTGCAGTTTGACGATGCCGTCAACATTCAGTTCACTTCCGGCACCACGGGCGCGCCGAAAGGCGCCACTTTGACGCATCACAATATCCTGAATAACGGCTTTTTCATCGGCGAAGCCATGCGCCTCACCGAACAGGACCGCTTGTGCATCCCCGTGCCCCTGTACCACTGTTTCGGCATGGTGCTGGGCAACCTGGCCTGCGTCACGCACGGCGCGGCCATGGTGTTTCCCGGCGAAGGGTTTGATCCGAAGGCCGTGCTGGAAACGGTGCAGGCCGAGCGCTGCACGGGCTTGCATGGCGTGCCGACCATGTTCATCGCCATCCTCGACCATCCTGATTTCAAGCAATACGATCTGTCGAATTTGCGCACCGGCATCATGGCCGGCTCGCCCTGCCCGATGGAAGTCATGACGCGGGTCATCGAATTGATGCACATGGCGGAAATCACGATTGCGTATGGCATGACGGAAACGTCACCCGTCAGCTTCCAGACGTCGATCGAAGACCCGCGCGAGATGCGCGTGTCGTCCATCGGCCGCGTCCACCCGCACCTGGAAGTCAAGATTGTCGATGCGGAAGGCCGCATCGTGCCGCGCGGCGAGAAGGGCGAATTGCTCACGCGCGGCTATTCCGTGATGCAGGGCTACTGGGGCGACCCGGAAAAAACAGCCGAAGCCATCGACGCGGCGCGCTGGATGCACACGGGCGACCTGGCCGTCATCGACGCCAACGGTTTTTGCAGCATTGTGGGCCGCTCGAAGGATATGGTGATACGCGGCGGCGAAAACATCTACCCGCGCGAAGTCGAGGAATTCCTGTACCGCCACCCGAGCGTGCTCGACGTGCAATGCGTGGGCGTGCCCGATGCCAAGTATGGCGAAGAATTGTGCGCCTGCATCATCTTGCGCCCGGGCACGCAGGCCACCAGCGAGGATATCCGCGCCTTTTGCGACGGGCAGATCGCCTATTACAAGATTCCCCGCTATGTGCGCTTCGTCGAGGAATTCCCCATGACGGTGACGGGCAAGATCCAGAAATACCTGTTGCGCCAGCAGGTGGCGACGGATCTGGGGCTGAGCGGGGACTAAGTCTTTCGCCCGCGCATAAAAAAACACCGGGACGCTCGCGCGGCCCGGTGTTTTTTATTGATCCTGCGTAAAGCTTAAGCCAGTTGCGCTTGCGGTGCGCGCGCTGGCGTGCGGCGGCGCACGAAGGCCAGCAAGCCCAGGCCGGCCAGCAGCATGGCGTAGGTGCCTGGTTCCGGCACGGCCGACACGTTCACCGTGTTGAAGCCGGCGCCGTTCATGGAAACGTGGCCATAATTGATCGAGCTGACCGAATTGGCGACCAGGGTGCCGTTCATGCTGCCCGAACCGGAAAACGCGCTGTTCGGCGCCAGGATGCTGCCGTTGATGCCGACGTTGTTCAGGTTGGTGGTGGTGGCATTGGCGAAGTTGAGCAGCGTGCGGTCGGCGAAGCTGCCGAAATTGTCGAAACCGCCGCTCATGGTGATGTTGGTGGCCGTGCCGTTGATGATGATGCTGGCCGTGCTTTTCAGCGACGACACGTCCAGGGTCAGGTTATGCAGGTCGTTTGCAGCGATGGTGAAGACATTCACGTCGGCGTTGACGTCGCCCACCAGCTTGAAGCCGCCCGATTGCGAAATCACGGTGCCGTTCGATTGCAGCTTGGCAACGTCGCCCGACAGGGTCGTCAGCTGTTGCTGGGCGGCCGCAAAGTCCAGGGTGGAGGCATTGCCCTTGCTGATGTTGCTGGTTGGGAACCATTGTGGGGCTGTCAAGGTGGCGTTGGGGTTGCTGACGCCATACACGGAGGAACCGACGATGGTGCCCCAGCCCGTGTTCAGGTTACCGCCAGCAACGATGGCGTTGGTCGCGCTGCCTGGTTTTTTATTCGTGCCAACGTTGTAGTTGTCCAGGTAGATATTGCCGCCAGCGGCCAGGCTGCCGCTGACGCTGGTGAAGCCGCTGGCCGAGCCGCTGCCGATGTTGCCGAAGATGAAGGCCGAGTAGCCGTTGGCGACGCCGAGGTCAATCACGGTCGCCTGGGCCGAGGCACTGAAGGAGAAAGCGAACAGGGCGGCGCTGATGAGCGGCAAGGTGCGTGTAGCAAATAATTTCATGGACAATCTCATGGTGAATGGGGGGACGAATCGGGCGGGAAAGCAAGACACCGCCATCGCGCAAGCCATCATTATAATCTAAAAAACAATTTTAGTTCAATTTAGGTAATTAAGTATATTTAAAAGCAACACTTTTGCTGTTTGCAAAGCTTGCTTTACGGGCAAGAAAAAACCGGGCTAGCCCGGTTCTTTTCATGTGCTACCTGACGCGCTGGTACAGGCGGAAACGTTCCACGTCATCCGTGGGGCGGCGCCCTTCCCACAGCTTGATCCAGTCCGCACCATGGTGCTCGGGCAGTTTCTCCTTGCTGTCGGGAACCTTGATGCTGTCTTGCAACAGGAACACATCGCACTGCTGTTGCCCCACGCTGGCAAACGGCAGGTGGCCGAAGTAGGCGAACGAGGCGCGCTGTGCGGCGCCGACGTTGCTGTTGATGCAACTGCTGCCTGGCGGCAGGTGAATGGAAATCTGGTGCGCCACGCTGGCGTAGCTCTTGCTGTAGTTCAGCGGCGGCAGGAACAGGGTCATGATCAGCACCCAGATCAGGATCAGGCCGCCGGACGACAGCACCACGGCGCGCCACAGCACGGCAGGCTGGCGCGAGATGCGCCAGTGCACCAGCGTTACCCAGCCGGCGCTGGCGCAGGCGGCCACGAAAAAGGCCAGCAAGTCCAGTTCAGGCTTGAAGCCCGGCATGAGTTTCAGGGCATTGTGCGACAGTTTCGGCGGCCAGCCCGTCAGGATGGCGAACCAGAACAGCCACAGCGCGAGGGCGCAGATGGTCAGCACCATCACGGAGAACCAGTCGATGGCGTTGATGGCGCCCCGTTTCATGGTCAGCAAGCCAAACGCGGCCATGACGGCCAGCGGCGGCAGCAGGGGCAGCAGCTGGCTCGGGTCGGGATCGGGATGGCACAGGCCCAGGATGGCCAGCATGGCGACAAAGGTCAGCGGCACGACGATATGCAGCACGTGGTGCTGGCGGCGCCAGGCATACACGGCCCAGGCGGCGAACGGCCAGGCAGGCCAGAAGAACCAGATCCCGACACGCAAGAAATATTGCACGCTTTTCAGGCTGGGCGCGCTGAATTGGCGGCAATTCCATTCCATCCACGCTTGCAGCGGCGAATGGCCGTACGGCTGCAGCCATTCGCCCGGCAGCAGCCAGACGAGGGTCAGCGCGACGCCGATCAGGATGGCCAGCGCCAGGTGGCGTATGCTGCGCAGCAAGGGCAGGCGCAGGAAGACGGTGCATAGCAGCAAGGCGATGCTCAGCGCCGCCGGCGTGATCCAGCCGCGCGCCAGGGTCAGGCCGCCCATCGCCAGGCCCAGCAGGGCCGCATTGCGCACGGATGGGCCTTCCATGTAGCGCACGGCGCGGTACAGCAAATAAGCCATCAGGGAGACGTACAGCGCTTCGGCCGTGATGTCGTGGCTGTGCTGCAGCAGGCCCAGGCAGCCCAGGTAGATGAGCACGGCGGCATCGGCCAGGGTGCGGCCGAAATCGTCCGGCTCCGGCTGGCCGCCGAAGGCCAGGCGCAGCGGCTGGGCGTCGTTGCGGCGGCCCAGATTGAAGGCCGTGTACCAGACGGACAGGGTGCTGACGACGAAGATGCCGATGGTCGACATGCGCGCGCCGAAGACGTCGCCGTCGATCCAGCCGAACAGCTTGATGAAGATGGCGCCCAGCCAGAAGGCCAGCGGGCCTTCATCGGGCAGCGACAGGCCGGCCACGTTGGGCCACAGCCAGTCGTTCAGGCCGCCATGTGCCATGGTCCACATGATGCCGAAACTGGCGGCGTCATCGTTCTTCCACGGTTCGCGGCCGATCAGGCCAGGCAGGATGTACAGCAGGCCGAGCGCAAACAAGGCCCATCGTGGCAGCGCGAGTGTGGCAGCGGCGGGAAGGCGGACTGGCTTCATTGATAATCGGTATCAGAATAGTGGCAAGACGCGACGAATGGCGTCGGGTATGCGCGAGTATAAAGTAAAGCGGCCAAAGACAAAAAAGGCAGCCGTGGCTGCCTTTTTCTCTGGTAGCCGAAGCTGCCCTTTTTTGCCGCAAAGCGGCAAAAATCAGCCTGCTGCGACTGCGGTTTTCGAACCAACCGAACCGAACTTCTGACGGAACTTCTCGACGCGACCGGCGGTATCGACGATTTTGTGCTTGCCCGTGAAGAATGGGTGCGATTCAGCCGAAACCTCGATCTTCACCAGTGGGTATTCTTTACCGTCGTGGGTGATTTTTTCGCGGGTTTGGATGGTCGAGCGGGTAACGAATTTGAAATCGCACGACAGATCGTGGAAAACAACTTCGCGGTATTCTGGATGGGTATCGACTTTCATGGTCTTCTCTCTAGTTTGGTAGCCAAACAGCACTTCGTCGGTCGTCCTGCTTCTTGACCCGATTGCCGATCACTTGCCAGGGTTTAAAATAATGCAACCGTCGATTATATAGCGCTTTCCCGCAGCAGGCAATAAAAAAGCCGCTCAATGAGCGGCTTGTATCGATAACCCAAGGCGGAAACTGGGGTCGGACCCTCAGGGTCCGACCCCGGCGGTTCACGGGTTCACAGCAAATTAACCGCCCCGGCGCATCATGTCGAAGAACTCTGCGTTGTTCTTCGTGGCTTTCATCTTGTCGAGAATGAACTCCATCGCCTCGATCTCGTCCATCGAGTACAGCAACTTGCGCAAGATCCAGATTTTTTGCAGTTCGTTCGGCTTGATCAGCAGTTCTTCGCGGCGGGTACCCGATTTGTTCAGGTTAATTGCCGGATAGACACGTTTTTCGGCCAAACGGCGTTCCAGATGCACTTCCATGTTGCCGGTACCCTTGAATTCTTCAAAGATCACGTCATCCATGCGCGAACCCGTTTCGATCAGCGCCGTGGCGATGATGGTCAGCGAGCCGCCTTCTTCGATATTGCGCGCGGCGCCGAAGAAGCGTTTTGGACGTTGCAGCGCGTTCGCGTCGACACCACCGGTCAGGACCTTGCCCGAGGCAGGGATGACGGTGTTGTAGGCGCGCGCCAGGCGGGTGATCGAGTCGAGCAGGATGACCACGTCTTTTTTCATTTCGACCAGGCGCTTGGCTTTTTCCAGCACCATCTCGGCCACTTGCACGTGGCGCGTGGCCGGCTCGTCGAAGGTCGAGGCGACGACTTCGCCGCGCACGGAGCGTTGCATTTCGGTAACTTCTTCCGGACGTTCGTCGATCAGCAGCACGATCAGGGTGATGTCCGGGTGATTCGCCGTGATCGCATGCGCGATGTGCTGCAGGATCACGGATTTGCCGGATTTCGGCGATGCCACCAGCAGGCCGCGCTGGCCCTTGCCGATCGGGGCGATCAGGTCGATGATGCGGCCGGTGATGTTTTCCTGGCCATTCATTTCACGTTCCAGGCGCAGCGGCTCGTTCGGGTGCAGCGGCGTCAGGTTTTCAAACAGGATGCGGTGCTTCGAGGCTTCCGGCGATTCGCCGTTGACCTTGTCTACTTTGACCAGTGCGAAATAGCGTTCGCCATCTTTCGGGGTCCGTACCTCGCCTTCGATCGAATCGCCGGTGTGCAGATTGAAGCGGCGGATTTGCGAAGGGGAGATGTAAATGTCGTCGGTGGACGCCATGTAGCTGGCGTCGGGCGAGCGCAGGAAGCCGAAGCCGTCAGGCAGCACTTCCAGGGCGCCGTCGCCAAAAATCTGTTCGCCGGACTTGGCGCGTTTCTTCAGGATAGCGAACATCAGCTCCTGTTTGCGCAAGCGGGCTGCGTTGTCAATGTCAAGACCGATCGCCATCTCAAGCAGGGCGGATACGTGTAAGGCCTTTAGTTCGGATAAATGCATATGTGTTGAGTGTCCCGAGACGGGATGTAAAGGTAGGGGAGGGGACTGCGTGGCGTTGATTAATTATTGGGGAAGGCTGTGCACGAATGATGGCAAAGTGCTTCCCGGTCTATCCAGTCAGGCGGCGCTGCGGGCGCAGCGCTGCCTATCATACATTAAATGTTGCTGTCGACGAAAGCGGTCAACTGGCCCTTGGCCATGGCGCCCACTTTTTGAGCTGCTGCAACACCATCCTTGAACAGGATCAGGGTCGGGATGCCGCGGATGCCGAACTTGGCAGGCACTGCCTGGTTGGCGTCCACGTCCATCTTGGCGATCACGATGCGGCCGGCGTATTCCTTGGCCACTTCTTCCAGGATCGGGGCGATGGCCTTGCAGGGACCGCACCACTCGGCCCAGAAGTCCACCAGGACGGGCAAGTCGGATTTCAGGACGTCTGCTTCAAAAGATGCATCGCTAATGTGTTTGATATTTTCGCTCATATTTTCCTCAAATGAGGGTGGGATCAATAATGCCTGGAATTCACCATACGCTGGTTCGCCATCCATGCTTCCTGGAGTACAGCTAGCAGATGGGGGCAATGGGCACGACTTCAATGTTCTTGGAAGGTGCGACCAGAGGTATGCAGGCGGGGATGGCTGAAATAATAACCCATTTTTTCAAAGCGTGGCGATTATTGCAGAAAAACTTGAGGCATATCGTCCCCGCACGTGCCGGCAGGGCGGCAAAGCCGCATGCCTGCTGGCCTGCAGCGCCATGCCCGCCCTCCGCGATCAGGCTTGTACGCTGGCCTGACGCGCCGTGTGCTGCAGTTGCAAGTTCACCATCAGCTGCAATTCCGCGCTTTCCATCGGCTTGCGGAAGGTGCCTAATATATGCAGGCCATTGGCCACGGCCAGGCGTTCGGCTGCCAGGCGCACGGCCGAATGCAGGCCCGACAGCAGGACCACGCCGCCGCGGAAGCCATTGTCCGCCGCCATGCGCAAAAATTCGATGCCGTCGATGTCGGGCATGGACAGGTCGCAGATCAGCAGGTCGGGCTGGTGCTGCTTCAGGGTCGCCAGCGCCTGTTCGCTGTGCGACTCGCAGCGGATGTCGAAGGGCCCCATTTGCTCGAGCATGTCGCTGAGCACGTCGAGCATGAAGACGTCATCGTCCAGCAGCAGCACGCGCAATGGCGCCAGGCCTGCTTCGTTGTGTTCCCGGCTTGCTTGGTTTGATACAGTGTTCATCGTCCTGTCTTTCTATTGATATGCTGCATCGCTGTCGATGCCGATACCTTGCCTTAACGGAATTTGGCGGTAGCTAATCGTCATTGGCAAAGCTGGTGTTATTCATGATTTGTTCGGTAATCTGTTCCAGCAGGGGCCACAGGCGCGCGACGATGCGCCGGGCCCGCTCTGCCTCGTCGGCAGGTTCGCCCGGCGCCAGGGTTTCCAGGTTGTGGCACAGCTCGGCCAGTCCCAGGGCGCCCACGGTGCGCGCCGACGACTTGATGCGGTGCCCCAGTTCCCGCACCTGGTGCACGTCGCCGCGCGCCAGCGCCGCATCGATGTCGCCAAAGCCATCCTGCGTTGTCTGCAGGAACTTGAAGGCGAATTTGCGCACCTTTTCCGGGTTGTAACCCAGCAACTTTGCCAGGATGGACAGGTCGATCACCTGAGGATCGCCCGCCAGCGTGGTCTTGAAGGCGGGCGCGGCGCGGCTGCGCGCCGGCGGTGGCGGCGTGTCGCGCGCCGGCAGCCAGCTGGCGATGGTCTGGTACATCATGGCCGGCTGGATGGGCTTGGAAATGAAATCGTCCATGCCCGCGTCCAGGCAGCGCACCCGGTCTTCGCTGGTGGCCGTGGCCGTCATGGCCAGCACGCGCAGGTGCGCCAGCTGCGGGTCGGCGCGGATGTGGCGCGTCGCCTGCAAGCCGTCCATCAGCGGCATCTGCACGTCCATCAGCACGCAGTCGAACTGCGTCTGGCGCAGCAAATCGAGTGCCTCTTCGCCATTGTTGGCCAGGCAGACGGAGGCGCCCGCTTCTTCCAGCAATTCCAGCGCCACCTGCTGATTAAAAGTGTTGTCTTCCACCAGCAGGATGCGCGCATGCTTGAGCGTACGCATCACCAGGGCCGCGTCGGCGCTGGCGCGCATGGCGGCCGCCGTCTGCACCATGCTGTCGAGCATGGCGGGCGCCGCCTGGTCGGAAATGCCCAGGTTGGCCGTGAACCAGAAGGTGCTGCCGGCGCCGGGACGGCTGTCGACGCCCACGTCGCCGCCCATCAGCTGCGCCAGCTGCTTGCAGATGGCCAGGCCCAGGCCAGTGCCGCCGTACTCGCGCGTGGTGGAGGTGTCGGCTTGCTGGAAGGACTGGAAGAGTTTGCTCATTTCATCCTGCGACAGGCCGATGCCGTGGTCGCACACTTCAAAGCGCACCAGGCAGTGCCTGGCGTCCGCCACCACCTTGCGCACTTTCACGGTGATGCTGCCCTGTTCGCTGAACTTGATGGCATTATTGGCGTAGTTGATCAGCACTTGCCCCAGGCGCAACGGGTCGCCCACCAGCACGGCGGGCAACTGCGGGTCGATTTCGAACAGCAATTCCAGGTTCTTGCCGGCGGCGCGCGGCGCCACCACCGTCATCAGGGTTTGCACCACATGGTCGAAACTGAAGTTGACGCGCTCGATTTCCAGCTTGCCCGCCTCGATTTTCGAGATGTCGAGGATGTCGTCGATGATGCCCAGCAAATGTTCGCCGGCGAAGCGGATCTTTTCCAGGTAGTCGCGCTGGCGCGGTTCCAGGTCCGTCTTGAGGGCCAGGTAGGCCATGCCGATCACGCCATTCATCGGCGTGCGGATTTCATGGCTCATGTTGGCCAGGAATTGTCCCTTCGCCAGGCTCGCCTCTTCGGCCACCTGCTTGGCCTGGTCCAGCTGCTCCGTGCGCTGTGCCACGCGCTCTTCCAGATGTTCATTGAGCTCGCGCAAGGCGCTCTCGCTGCGCTTGTGATACGTGATGTCCGTCAGGCTGGCCACCACCATGCCCACCTTGCCGTATTCATCGCGGATGGCCTCGGTATTCACGGACAGCCACGACAGGCTGCCGTCGGGTTGCTGCACGCCCATCAGCACGTCGCGCATGGCCTCGCCCGTCGACAGGGTGATGTGCACGGGATGGCTGCGCTGGTCGAAGGCGGAACCGTCTTCGCGGATGGCTTGCCACAGGCTGTTGCCGGCAGGACTGGCCGCCAGCATGCGCTCGGCGGCGGCATTGCTTTCCAGGATGTGGCCGTGGCTGTCCTGCACCACCAGGCCATTCGTCACGGCGCCGAAGACGGAGGCCATGCGCTGGCTCGAGTTCGACAGGGCGATCGACGCCTGGCGCCGTTCCGTGATGTCGGTAATCATCGCCAGCGTGCCGCCCGGCTCGCCGTTGTCCGACTGGATGCTGGTGCTCGACAGCAAGCCCCACAGGCTGGACTGGTCCTTGCGGAAGAAGCGGAAATCGACCTGGTCCGGCTGGCTGGCGGCATTGCCGTGGCTGGCCAGGCGGCGCTGCATCAGCAGCTGGCTGTCGCGGTCCATGAAGTCGAGCAGGGGGCGGCCCAGCATTTCCTGCACCGTGTAGCCCAGCATGTGCGCCATCTTCGGGTTGACGAAGGTGGTCTTGCCGTTCGCATCCGTCATCCAGATGCCCTCGGCAGCCGTCTGCACGATCAGGCGGTAGCGTTCCGAACTGGCGTGCAGCGCTTCCTCGGCGCGTTGCCGCTGCGTCATGTCGCGCAGCGAGACGATGGAAAACACTTGCCCGGCCATGCGCAGCGGCGACAGGCTGACCTTGGCCGGGAAATGCGTGCCGTCGCGGCGGCGCGCCATCATCACCCGGCCTGGCAGGCTGTGCCGCCCTTGCGGGTCGCCCACGGAGTGGCTGGCCGTGCTTTCCGGTACCAATTGCTCCAGCGACATGCCCGTCAATTCGGCCAGCGGATAGCCGAAGCAGCGCGCGCCGATCTGGTTGGCGTAATGCACCTTGCCCTCGACGTCGGCCACCAGCATGGCTTCGGGCGCCGCTTCCAGCATCGAGCGCATGCGCGATTCCTCGTCCTGCTTGCGCTCGCTGATATCGCAGACGATGCCGCTGGCCTGCGTGGCGGCGCCATCCGAGGCACGCGCCAGCACGGCGCCGCGCGCCAGCAGCCAGCGCCAGTGGCCGTCGCTGTGGCGCAAACGAAATTCGCAATTGAAGGTGCCGGGCGCTTGCCCATCCAGATGCTGGCGAAAGGCCAGGCTCAGCCGTGCGCGGTCGTCGCGGTGGACTTCGGCCAGCCAGTCGGCCAGTGCATGCTCGAGCCTGGCATTCTTGTCGCCCAGCACGTCCTGGTACTGGGGCGCGAATTGCAGGCGGTCGGACTGGCGCCGCCAGGTCCAGCCAGCCATGATGGCGCCGCGCAAGGCTTGCATGGCATCGTGTTCGGCCAGGGCATGGGCGGGCAGGGGCTGGCGCTGCAACTGCCGGCGCAGGCGCCAGGCTTGCCAGCAAGCCAGTCCCGCCAGGGCGGTGGCGCTGGCGGCTGCATACGGCCACAGCAGTGCCGGCGCCATGCCGGGTGCCGCCGCCTGCACCGGCAGCGAGAATGCCATGCCCGCCGCCAGCATCGTACGCGCGAGCCGGCGCAGCGCAGGGCGCCGTGGGCGTGGTGCGCCGAAACTCGTGTGGCTGCAATACGACAAATGCATCCCTTTCTGGGGCGTGATTGGACGGGGCTGGCAGTGCATGATGCGCGTTCAAATAAACGCCTGCGGCGCTTTCTGGCGGCAACTATAGCATCGAATATTTAGTCGGAGTAGTTAAGTTCTGAAACAGCCAAAACGGGATTTTTTTTGCCCCGGAATGGCTGTTTTTTTCGCGATTTGGTGAGAATTCGTGAGAAAGTTGGCGCGAAATCGTGCTACTCAATTGAGCTGATAGCCTCAGGCGAAACTTCCCGCAAACTGATAGCGGTGTCCGGGATGCCACATGGTGGCGATCGAGGCGATCCTGCCGCCCGAGCGCGTCTGGCGGCGCAGCACCAGGCACGCCTGTTTCGTGTCGATGGCCAGCATTTCGGCGATGTCGCGCGGCGCCGACAGCGCTTCGATGCTGTAAGTGGCGCCTTGCAGGGGGGCGGCGGCCATCAGGTATTCGTTTGGCGTGATGCTGGAAAAATCCTGCGTCATGTAGTCGGGCGCGCACTCGGGGTTGACCCAGCGGTCTTCCACCTGGATCGGTACGCCGTTCTCGAAATGCACGATCAGCGAATGGAACAGCGGGTGCTCCGGCGGCAGGCCGAATTGCTTGGCCAGCAAATCGGACGCCTTGGTGCGCTCCAGCAATTGCAGGCTGCTGCGGTGGATATGCCCGCGCGCGCGCACTTCATCGGCGATACTCTTGATTTCCAACAAGGTCGCCTGGTATTTTTGCTGCGCCACATAGGTGCCGGAACCCTGGCGCCGCGTCAGTATTTGCTCGCTGGTCAGTTCGCGCACGGCGCGGTTGACCGTCATGCGCGAGACGCCGAATTGTTTCACCAGGGCTTGCTCGGAGGGAATCACGTCGCCTTCCTTCCAGCGTCCGGCGGCGATGCCGGCCAGCAGAAAATCCTTGATGCGCTGGAAAATGGGCGTATTTTCCTGGGTATTGTGATCGTCCAATGCGGTTTCTCCGGGGCGCGGGCAGGGCGCGCCGCCGGCTGGAGGCGCGATGGCCGATTTTAGCACCGAGCGCGATGCCTGCCGCCAGCCTTTTTTTGAATTCAAAAGCAAGCGCCGGAGTGTGGCGCGCCCTGGCGCTGGTTATGCTGCGAACTTACTATTGCTTACCATTGACTTGCACGGAGTTCGCCATGGAATACGCTTATCTGACTGACGATGAACGCTGGGATGCGCTGCAGCGGCGCGCCCCCGACGCCGACGGCGTTTTTTATTACTCGGTGCGCACGACGGGCGTGTATTGCCGCCCTTCCTGCGCGGCGCGCCCCGCCTTGCGCCGCAACGTGGCTTTCCACGCCACGTGCGAAGAGGCGGAGGCGGCCGGTTTCCGCCCCTGCCTGCGCTGCAAACCGGACTTGCCACCCCTGGCCCAGCGCCAGGCGGCCATCGTGGCCGATATCTGCCGCCTGATTGACGCCAGCGACGAGCTGCCCGACCTGGACAGCCTGGCGCATGCGGCCGGCATGAGCCGCTTTCACTTTCACCGCGTCTTCAAGGCGCACACGGGCATCACGCCGAAAGCCTATGCGGCGGCGCGGCGCGGCGAGCGCCTGAAGGCCGGCTTGCAGGGCGCGGCGAACGTCACGGAAACGTTGTATGCGGCCGGTTTCAATTCCAGCGGCCGCCTGTACGCGGCCACGCCGGGCTTGCTGGGCATGACGCCGGGCGCATTCCGCGACGGCGGCAGCGGCGCCGTGATCCGCTTTGCCATCGGCGCCTGCTCGCTGGGCGCCATCCTCGTGGCCAGCACGGACAAGGGTATCTGCGCCATTTTGATCGACGACGACCCGGAAGTGCTGCTGCGCGACTTGCAGGACCGTTTTCCCCGGGCCGAACTGCGCGGCGCCGAGCCTGACTATGAACGGACGGTGGCGCAGGTGGTGGGCCTCGTCGAGGCGCCGGCGATCGGCCTGGACTTGCCGCTCGACGTGCGCGGCACCGTGTTCCAGCAGCGCGTCTGGCAAGCCTTGCGCGAGATTCCTGCCGGCAGCACGGTCAGCTATGCCGAACTGGCGCGGCGCATCGGCGCCCCGCAAGGCGCGCGGGCCGTGGCGGGCGCCTGCGCCGCCAATGCCCTGGCCGTCGCCATTCCCTGCCACCGGGTGGTGCGCAACGATGGCGCGCTGTCCGGCTACCGTTGGGGCGTGGAGCGCAAGCAGGCGTTGCTGGAACGCGAGGGCGGACGGTGAGGGCGCTGGACTGGGGGCAGATAGAGGATGAGCTGAATCAATACGGCTGCGCCGTCGTGCCGGGCTTGCTGGCTGCGGATGCCTGCGCGGCGCTGGCGGCGCAGTACGACGATGCGTCGCGCTTTCGCAGCCGGGTGGTGATGCAGCGCCACGGTTTCGGCCAGGGCGAGTACCAGTACTGGGCGTATCCGCTGCCCGCTGTGGTGGCCGCCTTGCGCGAACAGCTGTACGGGCCGCTGGCGGCGATTGCCAACCGCTGGCACGCCAGCATGGGCCTGGAAGCGCGCTTTCCGTCCAGTCACGCCGATTTCCTGGCGCGCTGCCATGCGGCGGGGCAGACGCGGCCCACGCCCTTGCTCTTGCGCTACCGCAAGGACGATTACAACTGCCTGCACCAGGACCTGTATGGCGAGCACGTGTTTCCGCTGCAGCTGGCCGTGCTGCTGTCGCGCCCGCAAGTCGATTTCACGGGTGGCGAGTTCGTGCTGACGGAGCAGCGCCCGCGCATGCAGTCGCGCTTGGAGGTCGTGCCGCTGGCGCAGGGCGACGCCGTGATCTTTCCTGTCGCGCAGCGTCCCGTCAACGGCACCCGGGGCAGTTACCGCGTCAACATGCGCCATGGCGTGTCGCGCCTGCGCTCGGGCATGCGCCACACCCTGGGCATCATTTTCCATGATGCGAGCTGAACGGTAGGTGCGGCGCTTGAGTTTCCGCAATTACATGGCATGATGGCTACTCCTTGTCACTCTTTCATTTCTGCCATGTCTGCGTTGCTCCGCCTGTTGTGCCTGTTGACGATCTTCCTCTTGCCCGTGGCCCATGCGCAGGACGCTGCGCCATCGCTCGTTGCGGAGGCTGCGACCGCCATCGCGCCGGCGCATGCCGCGGCGGCCAGGACGGCGCCGCTGATGTTCGCCAACCGCAAGGTGTTCGTCTTCCGCGCCGCGCTGGCCGGCTATCCGCCCGATGAACGGGCCATCGGCGCACAGCGCCGCCTGGACGGCGTGCTGGCCAAGAACGGCCCCTTGCAGGCAAGCACGCGCATGATTCCCGAAGGCACGCAGGTGCTGCTCGACGGCGTGCAGCTGTTCGTCGTCGTGCCTGGCGACGTCAACCTGCTGGCCGGCGACACGACGGAAAGCGTGGCGAAAACGGCGGCCGAGGAACTGAGCAAGGCCGTCTTTGACTATCGCGAGCAGAGCAGCTGGCGCTACCTGGCCATCGCCGCCGCCGTGTGCGCGGCCGCTACCCTCGTGTTCTGGCTCGTGTGGCTGGGCCTGACGCGTCTGTACCGCTGGGCCAAGCGCCGCAGCGGCATCCTGCTGGCTTCTCGCCTGCGCGACGTGCGCCTGAAAAACGTGCGCGTGCTCGACGCCGAGCACTACATCGCCTTCGCCTATCAACTGCTGAGCGCCGTGCTGTGGGGCTTGCGCCTGATGGCCACCTATCTGTGGGCCGCCTTCGTGCTGGGCCGCCTGCCGTACACGCGCTCGTGGGGCGAAAGCCTGAGCGGCTACCTGTTCGACGTGGCGGCCGACGTCTTCCACGCCATCATCGGCGCCTTGCCGGGGCTGGTGCTGGTGTGCGTGATCTTCGCCATTGCGCGCCTGATCGCCGCCACGGCCGCTTCGCTGTTCAAGCGCGTGGAAAGCGGCGAATTGCAGATCGGCTGGCTGGACAAGGACACGGCCCTGCCCACGCGCCGCATCGCCAGCGTGGTGATCTGGCTGTTCGCGCTGGCCATGGCGTATCCGTATCTGCCCGGTTCGCACACGGCCGCTTTCCAGGGCCTCTCCGTGCTGGTGGGCCTGATGGTGTCGATCGGCGCGTCGAGCATCGTGGGCCAGGGCGCCAGCGGCCTGATCCTGATGTACACGCGCGCCCTGCGCAAGGGCGAATATGTGCGCGTGGGCGACAGCGAGGGCACCGTGGTCGACGTCGGCATGTTCGAGACGCGCCTGCGCACGGGACTAGGTGAAGAGGTCGCTTTGCCGAACGCGTGGGTGATGTCGCAAACGACGAAAAACTATTCGCGCGCCCAGCCCGGCGGCGGCTTCGTGCTCGACTCCACCGTCACCATCGGCTACGCCACGCCGTGGCGGCAAGTGCACGCCATGCTGGAGTTGGCCGCGTCGCGCACGACGGAGCTGTCGACCACGCCGAAACCGTACGTGATGCAGCTGGCCTTGCAGGATTACTACGTGCAATACCGCCTCGTCGCCTACGCCAGCGCCGAAGTCCCCCGCCAGCGCGCCGAAGTGCTGAACCGCTTGCACCAGAACATCATCGACGTCTTCAACGAATTCGACGTGCAGATCACCTCGCCGCATTACATCGACGACCCGAAAGAATCGCACGTGGTGCCGCCCGGTGAATGGTTCAGGGCGCCTGCGAAGCGGGGGGAGGAATCGATTGAGGTGGTTCAGCCCAAGTCTTGAACGCGAGGCGTGGTCTGCGCGTGACGGATGCAATGGCACGCGCTATCTTGGTTTTTCTTCGGGAGCGCAGGTATTCTTGCCATTTGTCAGCTGAATCACCTGGAAACCCCCGGCGGGTGCCGTGAGCAGGCAAAAATCTGCGGAGTAGCGCGAAGTGGGATCGGACGCGGATGGCGGCCTTCCCAGGAAGGATACGCCATACACTTTTCCCGCCACCAGCGGCGCGGCATCGCTGCTCTCGGCCCCCTCGGGGGCCTTGCCGTAGCGCACGCATCCCTTGTTTGGCAGACGATAGCTGGGATCGCCAAACGAGGCATTGGGAAACATGACCGTCCATACATCTTTCCAGCCATTCGGCCCAGGTGTGCTGATCGTCAGCATCTTCAGGCTGACAGGCCCCCTTGAGCGCTCCTCTTCGCTGGCAATCTTGAAGCAGGGAAGGCCAGCCTCAGTCATGACGGCGGCAGTGCCCATGCGCGACCACGCCGAGGCATCCGTGCTCGTCAAGGTCGCCAGCAGACAAAGAATAAGGTGGCGATGATTCATGGCATGCCTTGCGTTATCGGGAAGAATTTCTGGCTGGGCACGTATCATCCATCCAGGCCTGTGTATCGCTTTTGATGACGACGAGGCGTGGCTTGGCAGAGACCTGCTGTACGAGACAGAACTTTGCCACATATCCATAGGTGGGATCGGCAGGATCGGCTGGCCTGCCATTCAGAAATACCTCGTACACCCTGCCGGTCTTCAATTCAGGCGCGGGCGCAGCTTCGGCATGAGCCGGAATATTCCCATAGGGAATGCAATTTTTTGAAGACAGCGGAATTTTCTTATCGTCCGTCATGAGAAACCCCCATATTTCCGTCGTTGGCTTGACCGTCACGTCGGACACGCTCAAGGCGCCGAGGAAGGGCTGGCCGTTGCGCCTCTCTTCTTTTTTGGAAATGCTGAAGCAGGGCACGCCATTGATCGAGGTAACTTCGGCATCGGCCATGCGTGAGCGCGCGTCGCTGTTCATGCTCGAGAATACGAGCAGTATGAGCAGTGTTTTATGGCATAAGGACATAATGTTAAGGAGGCGTCGGACAGACTTCATCGATCCAGGCCTGCATGTCGCTGCTGATGGGGATGACTTGCTGGCCGCCATCCGCCGTAGCTCTCACGCAGAATTTTCCTTGGTAACCATAGGTTGGATCGGACGGATCTTTGGGGCTGCCATTCAGGAATACGCTATAGAAATGTCCGGGTATCAATTTTTCAGCGCGTATGCCCGTCGCGCCGGTAGGCAGGTTTCCATAGCGGATGCATGTGCTGGCACGGATGGGTAACGCCCTGTCTGGCGGTAGGGAGAATCCCCATACTTCTTTTACCGGTTGCACGGACATGTCTGAAACCATGAGTGCGCCAAGAAATGGCAGGCCATTGCGCGCCTCTTCCTTTTTTGTAATGGAAAAGCAGGGCATGCCCTGCGCCGACTGGATAACTGCTTCTGCCATGCGGGAATATGCCCATGTGTCAGGGAATATCCAATATAGGCTCATGGTCAATATCGTTGCCAGGCAAGTTTTTCGGGCTATTACGGTCGTTAAAAAAATCATTGAGTACCTTTTTAAACAGTTCTCCGGAGTTTTTATAGCGTTGTTGGCGCATGGCGCGAGTGGAAGTTAAAAACTTCAGCACAAAGTAGTCCGCCAGTAAATCACCTTGCGCTTCCATGTCATGGCTGGATAATTTCTGTTTGGGGAGCAAGGTATATTTGTAGTCCAGCCCCAGTCGAATGGCTCCCCGCAGTTTTACTGGATATCCGAGTTGGTACTGCCAAACATGAACCATTTCGTGCATAAACCAGTGTTTCAGACTATCTTTTTCTTTGGAAAAGTCCTCTTTGTAATCTGACTCATGAAAGTAAATCTCCCCATCCGGCGTCATGGCCACATCCTTCGGTTGCAAGCCAAACCATAGATACGGCTCGCCATGCACCTTGACCTTGCTGTAGTCGATCGCATCCTGGAACAGCATCCACGCCATGTCGATCTCGCCCCTGGTCAGCGGGCGAACCTTGTCCTTGACTTTGACCTGTTTGACGGACGAACCGACGTCCTTGTCGGTCGTCTTGATGCCTTCCAGCTGAATGACCTTGACTGCAGGCGCCGCGTGTTTCGGGGCGGCGGCGCAGCATGGCGATTTGTCCGCGTGCGGCAGGAATTCGGCCTGGGTAATTTGCTCTTCCCGCTTGCTGGCGATGCGCCCCGTGCGTCCCTTCGCATCCGTCGTCCCCGTCCACGTTTCGCCATTGCTCAAGGTGAGCCGGTAGTCGGCGTGCGCCAGCGGCACGTTGGCTTGCGAGACGAATTCCAGCTGCTCGTCGTAGCCGCAGCACCAGCATTCGTCGGGCTGGCCGGCCAGGCGGTGCAGTTCGCAGCCGCTTGTCGCGTTGCGCAGGGTGGCACCCAGCACGGGTCGGCCGTTGGCGCTGAAGGTGATGACGATCATGCTGTCGAAGCGCGCGCCCAGGCTTTTCTTCTGGTGGGCCACGAGCTTGAAGAACACGTCGCACGCGGTGGTGCTGATGACATGGTGCCTGGCCATGGAACCTCCGCCTTAAAACCTCAGCCTAAGCCAGCGGCGGCGGGGAGGTATTGACTGGGCGCAAGGCCTGGGCGCTTGCGTTAAGATGCCGGGCGTTTTCATGAAAAGAAAGAGATCCCATGTCCAGCCCATCCCACACCGAAGCCTCCCGCACCGCCCGCAGCCTGGCCGCCGCCCTGATCGGCGACCCGTTCTACCGCGCCGTCACGGTGGCCTGCGGCGAGGATGAAACGGCGCGGCTGGCCATGCTGGAAGCCTACTTCGCGCTGGCACTGGCCGAAGGCTGGCAGGCGGGTCGCGTCGACCTGGCTGATGACGGGCGCAATGGCGCGGCCATCTGGACGACGGATACGCCGATAGCCCGGCGTCAGACCGCCTACGCGCAGCGCGAGGATGCCTTGCGCGTGCTGCTGGGTGAGCGCGGCTTTGCACACTTTTCGGCCATCGTCGAAAACATGGAGCATGCGCTGGCGTCGCACGGTCTGCAGCACGCATGGTATCTGTCGATCGCCGGCATCGCCCCGGATGCGCAGGGGCGGGGATTGGGCGCATCCGTGCTGGCGCCTGGCCTGGCGGCCGTCGATGCGGCGGGTGCCGCGTGCTTCCTGGAGACCTACAATGAGCGCAGCCTGCCGTTTTATGCCCGCCTGGGTTTCGTGGTGGCGGGGCGTTACGCGGAAGCCGTCACGGGCTGCGATTACTGGCTGATGCTGCGGCAATCATCTGCTGCCTGATTGACCATTTTGCCAATTTCTATACACTCGTCTTTTTGCTAACGACTAAAAGACCTGGAGATGGAAATGCCGACTTTGCCCTTGCGCCGTACCCTGCTTACGCTCGCCTGCCTTGGCGCCCTGACCCACGCCCACGCCGATACCGTCATCGACAATGCCAACGGCTACACGCTCGACGCAAATGGCAAGGTGATTCGCTTCACGGCGCTGGCATTTGACGACGCGGGCAAGCTGCTCGCCGTCGGCAGCGCCGCGCAGGTGAAACGCAAGGCGGCCAAGGGCGCCACCCACGTCAATATGCAGGGCAAGACCGTGTTGCCGGGCCTGATCGACGCGCACGGCCACGTGTTCGGCCTGGGGACGATCGCCAGCGGCGTGATGCTGTACGGTTCCGCGTCGTTGCCGGCCGCCGTGCAGGCCGTGGGCGACTTCGCCCGTGCGCATCCAGAGCGCAGCTGGGTCGTCGGCAATGGCTGGAACCAGGAAATCTGGAAGCTGGGGCGCTTTCCCACGGCCGCGGAACTCGATGCGGCGGAAAGCGTGCGGCCCGTGTGGCTGCGCCGGGTCGATGGCCACGCGGGATGGGCCAACAGCCGCGCGCTGGCGCTGGCCGGCATCACGCGCGCCACACAAGACCCGTCCGGCGGCAAGATAGAACGCGACGCGGATGGCAATGCCACCGGTGTGCTGGTCGATAATGCCATGGACTTGATGGACGCCGTGCTGCCCAAGCCGGGCGACGTGGAAAACCGCGCCGCCCTCGATGGCGCGCTGGCGCAGCTGTCGCAGGCGGGCCTGACCAGCGTGCACGATGCGGGCATCGGCCAGATGCAGGACCGACTGTTCCGCGACTACGCGGATCACGGCAAGCTGACGGTGCGCGTGTACGGCATGATTGCCGACACGACGGAAGACTTCGACGCGCTGTCGAAAAACGGCCCTTTGACCAGCTACGCACGCGACATGTACGCCTTGCGCGCCGTCAAACTGCTGTCCGACGGCGCCCTGGGCAGCCGCGGCGCAGCGCTGCTGGCGCCGTACAGCGACGATCCGACCACCAGCGGCCTGCTGTTCTTCAAAGATGACGCCATGCGCGCGAAGATGGAAAAGGCCATGCGCGCCGGCTACCAGGTGAACGTGCACGCCATCGGCGACGCGGGCAACCATCAAATCCTCGACGGCTACCAGGCCTTGACCGCGCAATACCATAGCGTGGGCCTGCGCCACCGCATGGAGCATGCGCAGGTGGTGCAATTATCCGACATCCCCCGTTTCAAGGCGCTGGGCATCGTGCCGTCGATGCAGCCCACGCACGCCACGTCCGACCAGAACATGGCGGAGCAGCGCGTGGGCCACGAGCGCATCAAGGGCGCGTATGCGTGGCGCACCTTCCTCAAGCAGGGTTCGCGCATCGCCTGCGGCTCCGACTTCCCCATCGAGTCGCCGAATCCGTTCGAGGGCATCCACGCGGCCGTCACGCGGCAAAATAGCGAGGGGTTCCCGGCCGGCGGCTGGTATCCGCAGCAGGCGATGACGGTGACGCAAGCGCTACGCTGCTTCACGCTGGACGCAGCCTGGGCGGCGCACCAGGAAAAGGTCATCGGCACCCTGGAAGCGGGAAAATGGGCGGATTTCGTCGTCATCGACCAGGATCTGTTCAATGTCGACCCCAAGGCCATCGGCAAGACGCAGGTGCTGCAGACGTGGGTGGCTGGCAAGCGCGTGTTCGAGAAAAAATAGGCGCTGGACGGCTGCAAAAACCTGTTGACTTGGTTGTATAGACAACCTATGCTGGGAGCACAAGAGCGGGCTAAATACGCCCGCTCGCACCCTACGAGGAGACAGCATGAACAGCACAATGGACACCGATCCACGCTTTGATGCCAGCCGTACCATCCGCGCGCCGCGCGGCACGGTCATGGCTTGCAAGAGTTGGCAGGCCGAGGCGGCCTACCGCATGTTGCAAAACAACCTGGACCCGGAAGTGGCGGAAAATCCGCAGCACCTGGTCGTCTACGGCGGCATCGGCCGCGCCGCCCGCAACTGGGCCTGCTTCGACCAGATCCTCGCCTCGCTGCGCGAACTGGAAGACGACCAGACCTTGCTGATCCAGTCCGGCAAGCCGGTGGGCGTGTTCCAGACCCACGCGGACGCGCCGCGCGTGCTGATCGCGAACTCCAACCTGGTGCCGAAATGGGCCAATTGGGAACACTTCAACGAACTCGATCGCCAGGGCCTGTTCATGTACGGCCAGATGACGGCCGGCAGCTGGATCTACATCGGCACGCAGGGCATCGTGCAGGGCACGTATGAAACCTTCGCCGAGGCGGGCCGCCAGCATTTCGGCGGCGACTGGGGCGGGCGCTGGATCCTGACGGCGGGCCTGGGCGGCATGGGCGGCGCGCAGCCGCTGGCCGCCACCATGGCCGGTGCCGTTTCGCTCAATATTGAATGCCAGCAAAGCAGCATCGATTTCCGCCTGCGCACGCGCTACCTGGACAAGCAGGCGGCCAGCCTGGACGAAGCCCTGGAACTGGTGAAATACCATACGGAGCGCAAGGAAGCCATTTCCATCGGCCTGCTGGGCAACGCGGCCGAAGTGCTGCCGGAACTGGTGCGCCGGGCCAAGGCGGGCGGCCTGGTGCCGGACCTGGTGACGGACCAGACGTCCGCGCACGACCTGGTCAACGGCTACCTGCCGCGCGGCTGGAGCGTGTCGGACTGGAAGGCCGCGCAGCAAGACTCGCAGCGCCACGCGCGCCTGACGGTGGCTGCCGCCGATTCCTGCGCCGCCCACGTGCAAGCCATGCTCGATTTCCACGCCATGGGCGTGCACACCGTCGATTACGGCAACAACATCCGCCAGGTGGCGTTCGACCAGGGCGTGCAAAATGCCTTCGACTTCCCCGGCTTCGTGCCCGCCTACATCCGCCCGCAATTCTGCGAAGGACGTGGCCCGTTCCGCTGGGTGGCCCTGTCGGGCGACCCGGAAGACATCTATAAAACGGATGCGAAGATCAAGCAGCTGTTCCCGCACCACAAGCAGGTGCACCACTGGCTGGACATGGCGCGCGAGCGCATCGCCTTCCAGGGCCTGCCGGCGCGCATCTGCTGGCTGGGACTGGGCGAGCGCCATATCGCCGGCCTGGCCTTCAACGAGATGGTGCGCACGGGCGAGCTGAAGGCGCCCATCGTCATCGGCCGCGACCACCTGGACACGGGTTCCGTCGCCAGCCCGAACCGCGAGACGGAAAGCATGAAGGACGGCACGGACGCCGTCTCCGACTGGCCGCTGCTGAACGCCATGCTGAACACGGCCGGCGGCGCCACCTGGGTCTCGCTGCACCATGGCGGCGGCGTGGGAATGGGGTATTCTCAGCATGCGGGCATGGTCATCGTGGCCGACGGCAGCGAAGCGGCGGCGAAACGCCTGGCGCGCGTGCTGGTCAACGACAGCGGCTCGGGCGTGATGCGCCATGCCGATGCCGGCTATGAAACAGCGGCCGCCTGCGCCAAGCGCAACGGCTTGATTCTTCCAATGCTTCCTTGAGACCTAGATTCGAATGACTATGACACAGCATGCCAAAAGTTGGACCCTGAAACCGGGCGCGATGACTCTGGGCGACCTGCGCGCCGTCTGGGCCGCACCCGCGAAACTGATCCTCGCCGCCGAGGCCTATCCCGTCATCGAGGCGTCGGCCGCCGCCGTGCAAGCCATCGTCGCCAAGGGCGATGCGGCCTACGGCATCAACACGGGTTTCGGCCTGCTCGCCAAGACGCGCATCCCCGATGAAAAGCTCGAGCAATTGCAGCGCAACCTGATCCTGTCGCATTCCGTCGGCACGGGAGAGCTGCTGTCGGACGCCGTCGTGCGCCTGATCATGCTGATGAAGATCGGCAGCCTGGCGCGCGGCTTTTCCGGCGTGCGCCCGCTGATCGTCGACACCCTGATCGCCCTGTACAACGCGGGCATCATGCCGGCCATTCCCGCCAAGGGCTCCGTCGGCGCCTCGGGCGACCTGGCGCCCCTGTCGCACATGACCCTGGCCATGCTGGGCGTGGGCGAGGTGCGCGTCAACGGTGAATTGATGGCGGCGCCCGAAGCGCTGGCGCAGGCGGGCATCGCGCCCGTCGTGCTGGCGGCAAAAGAGGGCCTGGCGCTGATCAACGGCACGCAAGTGTCGAACGCGCTGGCGCTGCATGGCCTGTTCATGGCCGAGCGCCTGCTGGAAGCGGCCATGGTCACGGGCGCGCTGTCGCTGGACGCGGCCAAGGGCAGCGACTCGCCGTTCGACGCGCGCGTGCACGCCGTGCGGGGGCAGCCGGGGCAAATCCTGGCCGCGCAGATGTACCGCCAGCTGGTGGCCAACAGCGCCATCCGCGCCTCGCACCTGGAGGGCGACGAGCGCGTGCAAGACCCGTACAGCCTGCGCTGCCAGCCGCAAGTCATGGGCGCCTGCCTGGATTTGATCGGCAACGTGGGCCGTACCCTGCTGATCGAAGCCAATGCCGTCACGGACAACCCGCTGATCTTCCAGGATGGCCCCAACGGGCAGGCGGAAATCGTCTCGGGCGGGAACTTCCATGCCGAGCCGGTGGCGTTTGCCGCCGACACCCTGGCGCTGGCGATCGCTGAAATCGGCGCCCTGGCCGAGCGCCGCATCGCGCTGCTGATCGACGCCACGCTCTCCGGCCTGCCACCGTTCCTGGTGCGCGACCCGGGCGTCAATTCCGGCTTCATGATCGCCCACGTGACGGCAGCCGCGCTGGCGTCGGAAAACAAGTCGCTGGCCCATCCGGCCAGCGTCGACAGCCTGCCCACGTCCGCCAACCAGGAAGACCACGTGAGCATGGCCACGTTCGCCGGGCGCCGCCTGGACGACATGGCGCACAACACGGCCGTCATCGTCGGCATCGAGCTGCTGGCCGCCGCGCAGGGCATCGATTTCCACCGTCCCCTGAAAACCTCGCCGCACCTGGAGCACGTGCACCACCAGCTGCGCCAGAAGGTGCCGTTCTTCGACGCCGACCGCTTCTTCGCGCCCGATATCGAAGCGGCCAAGCAGATGGTGCTGCAGGGTGAGTTGAGCAGCACCTGCAAGAATTTGTTCGCCCCGCTGTACGCTTGAGCGGGCGCAAGGAGACAAGCATGGATTTCCGCTTTAATGAGGGCAGCATCCCGCTGCTCGTGTCGATGCCCCACGTGGGCACCGACATACCGGACGATATCGCCGCGCGCATGACGCCGCAAGCCTTGATCAAGGCCGACACGGACTGGCATTTGCGCGAGCTGTATGGCTTTTTGCAGGAGATGGATGCGTCCGTGCTGTCGGCGCGCTGGTCGCGCTACACCATCGACTTGAACCGCCCGCAGGAAGACACGAATCTGTATCCGGGCCAGGATACGACGGGCTTGCTGCCCAACGATACCTTCCACCGCGAGCCGCTATACCTGGCCGGCAAGGAGCCTGATGCGGCCGACGTGCAGCGCCGATTGCAGCGCTACTGGGCGCCGTATCATGCGCAGCTGCGCGCGGAACTGGACCGCCTGCTACGCGTGCATGGCGCCGTGGTGCTGTGGGATGCCCATTCCATCGCCTCGCGCGTGCCGCGCTTCTTTGACGGCAAGCTGCCCGACCTGAATTTCGGCACGGCCGATGGCGCCAGCTGCGATGCGGGCCTGACGTCCGCCGTGGTCGGCATCGCGCGCGCGCAGGAACAATTTACCGTGGCGCTCAACGGCCGCTTCAAGGGCGGCCACATCACGCGCCATTACGGCCAGCCGGCACAGCGCGTGCATGCGATCCAGCTCGAGATGTGCCAGTGCCTGTACATGAATGAACCTGGCATGGACGAGGCGGCGCCGTTCGGCTACCGGCCCGACCTGGCGGCCCGGGTGCAGCCGCTGCTGCGCCGGATGATGGAAGCGGCCGTCGCATGGGTGGCGCATTGAGTACCTGTCTGTTCGCGCGCCACGCGCTGCTGCCGCAGGGCTGGCGCCGCGACGTGCTGCTGGAATGGGACGCGGCCGGCGACTTGACGCAGATTAAAGAGAGCGTCGCGCCGCCGCCCGGCGCGGAAGTGGCCGAATATGTCTTGCCCGGCATGGTCAACCTGCATTCGCATGCCTTCCAGCGGGCGCTGGGCGGCATGACGGAGGTTGCAGGCGACGAGGTTAATCATGTAGTGGACAGCTTCTGGACCTGGCGCGACTTGATGTACCGCTTCGCGCGCCACATCACGCCGGAACAGATGGAAACCATCGCCGCGCAGCTGTTTGTCGAATGCCTGCGCCATGGCTACACGGCGGTGTGCGAATTCCACTACCTGCAGCGCGATGCGGCAGGCGCCCTGTATGCGCGTCCCGCCGAAACGGCCGAACGGGTGCTGGCCGCGGCGCGCCTCAGCGGCATCGGCATGACCATGCTGCCCGTGCTGTACAGCCATGCGGGCTTCGGCGCACAGCCGCTGAAACCCGAGCAGGCGCGCTTCCGCACGGGGGCGGACGATGTCTTGCGCATCATCGAGGCGCTGGCGCCGCAGCGCGGCGGGCAGGTGGAAGTGGGCTTTGCGCCCCATTCGCTGCGTGCCGCTGGCGTGGCGCAGATCCGTGAAGTGGCGTCAGCGCTGCCCGCGGGCCGCCCCATCCACATCCACATCGCTGAGCAGCAGGGCGAGGTGCGCCAGTGCCTGGACTACAGCGGCCGGCGCCCGGTGCAGTATTTGTACGATCAGCTCGACGTCGATGCGCGCTGGTGCCTGGTGCACGCCACGCACGTGCAGCCCGACGAGGTGGCGCGGATGGCGGCCAGCGGCGCCGTGGCGGGCCTGTGCCCGACGACGGAGGCGAACCTGGGTGACGGCCTGTTCCCGCTGGCCGAATTCATCGCCGCCGGCGGGCGTTTCGGCGTCGGCAGCGACAGCCACGTATCGCAGTCGCCGGTGGAAGAATTGCGCTGGCTCGAATACGGCCAGCGCTTGCAGCGCCAGCAGCGCAATGTCGCCGCCACGCCGGATGAACGCCATGTGGGCGACTACCTGTGGCAAGCGGCCTTGCGGGGCGGGGCGCAGGCGGCCGGGCGCAAGCTCGGCGCGCTGGCGCCGGGCTGCCGCGCCGACTTGCTGGTGCTCGACGACGCGCACGTGAACCTGTGCGGCGTAGCCATCGCCGATGTGCTGGGCAGCGTACTCTTCTGCGGCAACGACAACCTGGTGCGCGACGTGCTGTGCGGCGGCCAGTGGCAGGTGCGCGATGGACGCCACGTGGCGCAGGACGCCATCGCCACCGCCTACCGGCGTACGCTGGCGCAACTGAGGGCGCTCTGATGGCGACCTTCATCCCACAGGAATACCTGCGCGCCGCGCCGTGGAAAAACGGCGGCGGCAGCACGACGGAAATCGCCATTTCTCCGCCGGACGCCGGTTTCGACGATTTTGACTGGCGTATCAGCCTGGCGACGATCACGGCCAGCGGACCGTTTTCCAGCTTTCCCGGCATCGACCGCAGCCTGATGCTGGTCGATGGCGACAGCGTGCAGCTGACGCTCGACGGCACGCGCAAGGTGACCTTGAGCGCGGCGCAGCCGATGCTGTGGTTTCCCGGCGAGGCCGCCGTGGAGGCGCAGGTCAAGGGGACGACGACGGATTTCAATGTGATGACGCGGCGCGACCGCTGCCGCCACCAGCTGGAAAAAATCACGGCCCCGGGCCGGCTGGTGCGGCGCAGCGAGATGACCTTGTTGTTTGTCGCCGGCGATGGCGCCGTGCTGGCGCGCTCAAGCGACCAGCAGTTCGCGCTGGCCCGCCATGATGCGCTGCTGCTGGACGCCGACGATGCGCAGGAATGGCGGCTCGATGCCTTGCAGCGTTCGGCCGTGTTGTGCGTCGACCTGTTTACCTAGGGAGTAAAAACGATGCAAGACTGGGATCTGGTCATCCACAACGTCCACCTGGCCACCATGGAGCACGGCTATGGCGAGCTGCTCGACGCGGCCATCGCCGTCAAGGATGGCCGCATCGCCTGGATCGGCCCCGGCGACGAGCTGCCGGCCAGCGCCGCGGTGCTGCACGATGGCCAGGGCTGCTGGCTGACGCCGGGCCTGATCGACTGCCATACGCACATCGTCCACGCGGGCAACCGCAGCGACGAATTCGAGGCGCGCCTGAATGGCGCCAGCTATGAAGACATCAGCCGTGCCGGCGGCGGCATCATGTCCACCGTGCGCGCCACGCGCGCGGCCAGCGACGACGAATTGCTGCGGCAAAGCCTGCCCCGCGTGCTGGCGCTGCTGGCCGAAGGCGTGACGACGCTGGAAATCAAGTCCGGCTATGGCCTGGCTGCGGACAGCGAGGCGAAGATGCTGCGCGTGGCGCGCAGGATAGGCGAACAGCTACCTGTATCCGTGCGCACGACCTTTCTCGGCGCGCATGCGCTGCCGCCCGAATACGCGGGCCAGGCCGACTCTTATATCGACCTGCTGTGCGCGCAGATGCTGCCCAAGCTGGCCGGCGATGGCCTGGTCGACGCCGTCGACGCGTTTTGCGAGCGCATCGGCTTTACGCCGGCGCAAACGCAGCGCATGTTTGACGCGGCGCAAGGTTTGGGTTTGCCCGTCAAGCTGCATGCGGAGCAGCTGTCGGACCTGGGCGGCGCGGCGCTGGTGGCCCGCTACGGCGGCCTGTCGGCCGACCACCTGGAATTTTTGTCGGACGGGGGCATCGCCGCCATGGCGGAACACGGCACGGTGGCCGTGCTGCTGCCGGGCGCGTATTACTTCTTGCGCGAGACGCAGCCGCCGCCCGTGGCGGCGCTGCGCGCGGCCGGCGTGCCGATGGCGGTGTCCACCGATTGCAATCCTGGCACCTCGCCTTTGACGTCCTTGCTGCTGGCGATGAACATGGCGTGCACGCTGTGGCGGCTGACGCCGCAGGAAGCGCTGGCTGGATGCACGATCCATGCGGCGCGCGCGCTGGGCCAGCAGCACGACACGGGCAGCCTGGCAGTGGGCAAGCGCGCCGATTTCGCCCTGTGGCGCATCGCGCGCCCGGCCGACCTGGCATATGCGCTGGGCTTGAACCCGTGCGCGGGCGTGGTGTACGGCGGTGTCTGGCGCGCGCCGGTGGTAAGCTTGCCGGATTGATCATCCGTCCTGGAGCGCCGCGTGCGTTGCGTTTACCTGTTGTTGCTGCTTGTTTTCAGCGCCGCCGCGCCTATCTCCTCCCTTGCCATGGACGGCGGCACCCTGAAGGTGGGCTCGAAGCGCTTTACGGAATCGTACATCCTCGGCGAAATCGTCAAGCAGAGCGCCGCGCCGCACGTCGCGGCGCAGCACCGCCAGGGCCTGGGCAACACGGCCATCGTGCTGGCCGCGCTGCAGGCGGGCAGCATCGACGTGTATGCCGAATACATGGGCACCATCGCCAGCGAAATCCTCAAGCACGACAAAGCCATTGATCTGGATCAGATGCGGCGCGAGCTGGTGCCGCTGGGCCTGGGCGTGGCCGTGCCGCTGGGTTTTAATAATACCTATGCGCTGGCCGTGCGCGGCGATGAAAAATCCATCACGAACCTGGCGCAGCTGGCCCGGCACCCATCCCTGAAATTCGGCCTGTCGCATGAATTCATCGGCAGGATCGATGGCTGGCCGGGCCTGGCCGCGCGTTATGGCTTGCCGCAGCGCCCGCGCGGGCTCGATCACGGCATCGCGTATGAAGCGCTGGCGCAGCGCCAGGTGGACGTGATCGACATCTATTCGACGGATGCGAAGATCCGCCAGTATGGCTTGCGCGTGCTGGCCGACACGCAGCAGTACTTTCCCCGCTACGACGCCATGCTGCTGTACCGGCTCGACGTGCCGCAGCGCTTTCCCGCCGCCTGGCAAGCCTTGCAGGCGCTGCAGGGGCGCATCAGCGAGGCCGACATGATCGCCATGAATGCGGCCGTGGAAATCGACGGCAAGAGCTTTGCCGGCGTGGCGCGGCAGTGGCTGGCGTCCGGCACGCGGGCGAATAAGCCGGCGGCCACGCGCAGCGGCCTGCTCGATAAAATCCTCGGCGACGATCTGTGGACCCTGACGCGCCAGCATGTGACGCTGGTGCTGCTGTCGGTGGCGCTGGCTTGCCTGGCCGGCGTTCCGCTGGGCGTGCTGGCGGCGTTTTCGGCGCCGCTGCGGCAAACGGTGCTGGCGCTGGTCGGCGTGCTGCAGACGGTGCCGTCGCTGGCGTTGCTGGCGATATTGATTCCCGTGCTGGGCATGATCGGCACCGTGCCGGCGCTGGCGGCGCTATTCGTGTACGCCTTGCTGCCCATCGTGCGCAACACGTGCACGGGCATCTTGCAGGTGCCGCAAGGCTTGCGCATGGCGGCGCTGGCGCTGGGCCTGAGCCGGCGCGACCGGCTGCTGCACGTGGACTTGCCGCTGGCCTTGCCCGTCATGCTGGCGGGCGTGAAAACGGCGGCCGTGATGAGCGTGGGCACGGCCACCATCGCCGCCTTCATCGGCGCGGGCGGCTATGGCGAACGCATCACCATCGGCCTGGCCCTGAACGACAACGACATGCTGCTGGCCGGCGCGATCCCCGCAGCCGTGCTGGCCCTGCTGACGCAGGGCCTGTTTGAGCTGGTGGAGCGCTGGGCCGTGGCCGGCCGGCAGCACTGACGGCATCACGGCTACAGCGAGTGCAGTTTCGAGCGCACCGAGACGACGGCCTGGTGCAGGATGCGTTCGGCCTGGAAGTCGTTTTCGCGCTGTTCCGCGATGGCTTGCAAGTCGCGCGTGTAGCGTTCCAGGCGGGAACGCAGATAGGCGCGGTAGATTTTCATGACGAGCGGTTTGGCAGAGACATTCATGATGTGGCTCCCAGGTGCGGAATGATGCGTTCATTTTGTGTGAGCGGAATGCCGCCACGTTGCGTCATATCAAACGCCTTGACCCCGTCACATTGGCGCGTTTGACATTGCGCAATGCCCCCAACGTCGAAGATGCCACACTGAATCTTCCCTGCTCGCCTGGACGTCATCAGCCGCGAGCCCTGATCCCATCAAGCATACTCAAGGAGCGTTGCATGGTCATTTTTGCCGTGGTTGCTGGCTGCATTGCCTGCCTGACAGTGTACCAAATCTATAAAAATGCGCAGGGTGGCAGTGGGGTTGCGCAACAACATATCGGCTTGCACGGCACATTGATTGAGCCACGGAAATAAACTGTCGCAAATGGTGGACAGTTAGGTGTCAGCTTTAAGGAAAATGTAAGGCCCGGTAAGCAAATGTAAAGGTCGGCGCGGTGACCAGTCGTAGCGTTTATATTGATAACCGTTGATTGCATTCTCCCCCTCCCACTTGACAATGGGTTCACCCCGCGGTGCCGCTAGCCCGCGGGGATTTTTTTTTGGGAACTTACTCTGACGGTTCCAACGCGATGGTTTTTGGCGTGCCTGCCGACAATTGCGTCAAGGCATCACCCGCGACCCGGCAGATGCGCCAGTCCGGCATCACGTCCGCGCCCATGCCCTTGTAGAAGTTGATCGCGTTTTCATTCCAGTCCAGCACCGACCATTCGAAACGGCCGCAATCGCGTTCGACGGCCAGTTGCGCCAGCGCCACCAGCATCTGCTTGCCATAGCCCTTGCCGCGCACCGATTGCTTTACATACAGGTCTTCCAGGTACAGACCCTTGCGGCACAGGAAGGTGGAAAAGTTGTGGAAGAACAAGGCGAACGTCACCATCTCGCCGTTTTCCTCGCCCACCAGTGCTTCGCACGCGGGGTGCGGGCCGAACAGGCTGTCGTGCAGCATGGATTCCTTGGCGATCATCATGTGCTCGAGTTTTTCAAACACGGCCAGTTCATGGATCATGCCGAAGATGGCGGCTACGTCGGATGCGGTCGCGGGACGGATGGCGAGGGAGGAAGAGGTGCTCATGTTGCCTTTGCGGATGGAGTGGTGGAAAGAGAGGAAACGGCAGCCGTCTTGCGCGCGCCCGACGTCAGTGCCCATGCCACGCTGGACAGGCACAGCACCATGCCCACCCATTCGATGGGGGCGGGCCGGTAGTGTTCGAACTGTACCGACAGCAGCACGGAAATGACGGGCGTGACGACGCCGATATACACGGTTTTTTGCGTGCCGATGCGCGCGATTAAAGTGAAATACGCGCTGAAGGCGATCACCGAGCCGAAGAGGGCCAGATACAGCAATCCCATCCAGTAACTGGCGCGCGCGGGCAGCTGCCAGGACTGGCCCGTGGCGATGGCCCAGGCAGCCACCATGAGGGTGCCCCACAGCATGGTCCAGGCCATGGTCAGCATCACGTTGCCCGACTGTTCGCGCACTTTCATGACGAGGGCGTTGCCTGCCGTGCTGGAGACGGTGGCCACCAGGGCCAGCATGAAACCGAGCAGAAAGTGGCCATTGCCGCCGCCGAGGATGTCGTGCAGCGCCGCGCCGATGGACTGGTAAAACAGCAGCACGATGCCGCAGATGGCGACGAACGCCGCGCAACAGGTGCTCCAGGTGATCGGCGTGCCGAAGGCGATGCGGTTGAGCAAGGGCGTCCAGAACACCATCAGCGCGAACAGCACGCTGACGAGGGCCGAGACCAGGTATTGCTCCGAGCTGTAGGTGCACACATAGCTGAGGGCAAACGAGGCCAATCCCTGCAGCAGCATCCATTTTTGCGCGCGCCAGGGCAGGCGCAGGCGGTCGCCGCGCAGCGCGCACCAGGCGAACAGGGTGGCGGACGCCAGGCCGAAGCGGTAGACGACGGACACGGCGGGGGCGACGTCGCCCAGCTGCAAGGTAATGGCCCAGAAGGTGGAGCCCCAGATCAGGCAGGCAATGATGAACAGGAGAGGAGAGGACATCGCGCAAGTATACGGGCATCGCGCGGGGATGGCGAGTATTGGCCGAGCTTGCTCGGGGCCGTCAGGAGACACTCCGGTATTGAGCCAGCGCAGTGCTTCTGGAGAATGTTGAATTTATGAAAATATTTACATTAATATCAAGTAAATATTTTCTGAATTGCATCTTTGAACGGAGACCGCCATGCCAGCCTCACTGCAGATCAAAGTATGGAGCGTGCTTGTGTATGTTGTCGTGGCAACCTTGATGGCCATCTGGCTGCACGAGGGCATGTCGCCCTCGGCCTTGCTGATGGCTGCCGGCGCCTTCGGTTAAAGCCCATGCGCCGGCATGCAGATCAATGCGTGACGCGGGTCTTGCGGCCATCCGACAGCAGGCGCACGCGTTCGCCCGGGCGGAACAGTTCGTCCGCGTCTTGCACGATGGCGCGCATGTCGCCATTGTCCAGGCGTACGGTGATTTCCAGGCCGGGCTTGTTCGAGGCATTCGCTTCGATGCTCTTGCCGGCCATGCCGCCGGCAACCGCACCGAGGATGCTGGCCGCGATGGCGCCCTTGCCGCCGCCGACGGTCGAGCCGGCCACGCCGCCCAGCGCCGCGCCAGCCAGCACGCCCGTGCCCGTTTCGCCCTTGTCGATGGTGACCTGGCGCACGGATTCAACCGTGCCCATGCGAACCGATTGTTCATTCTGCGCCTGGCGCGCGTTGTACACATTCGCCGAGTTCGGTTGTACGGCGCAGCCGGCCAGGGTGGCCAGCAATGCCACTGCAATAATTGGTGCTTTCATGTGGAACTCCCTTGGACAAAAGTTAGTTGCCGATTACATTGACCGGCAGATGATGACTTATCATAAGGACACTTGCCTCATATAACTAGTTGCGAATAGTAAAAATCTGTTACCGGTGACGCGTGACCTCTTGCCGCTCAGTACGCCAGCCGCAGGCGCCGGTACAAAAATCCCAGCACGAACAGCGGGCCTACGAGTAAAAAGCGCAAGTCGTCGAGGAACGACGGTTTCTTGCCTTCGATCTGGTGGCCGATGAACTGGCCTATCCAGGCCAGCACGAACAGCGCCAGCGACACGGGCAGAATGGTCAGCGCCGGCATGAGCAGCAGCAGGCCCAGCATGGCGGCCAGCATCGCCAGCATACCCGCCGCAAACGGGCGCGACAGCTTGTAATAATAGTATAAGGCAAGAATACTGCCGAGCAGCGCCACGCTGGGATGCACGCTCCACAGCAGCCCCAGCAGGCTGAAAACGATCAGCGGCACGCACACGATGTGCACCCATTCATTGACGTGGTTGCGGTGGCTTTCGCCATACTGGGCCAGCAGGGTGTCGATGGTGCGCATGGGAGGTCTCTTGTAGAGGGAGGGTTGTGCGGGAATTCTACACCGTCGCGTGGCCGGGTAAAATGGTCCTTCGTCTTTCCTTCCGGATATCTGATTTGAATAGCCCAGCCTTCTTGCCAGACGAAAGCGCCGACCCGCTTAAACGCTGTTTCGATCCCGTCGTCGATGCCGGCACGCGCTTATTGATATTGGGCAGCCTGCCCGGCGAAAAATCGCTGGCGCACAGCCAGTACTATGCGCATCCGCAAAACAAGTTCTGGATGCTGCTGGGCGAAGTGCTGGACGTGGATTTGAAGAGCTTGCCCTATGAGGCGCGTCTGGCAAGCTTGCTGGCGCACGGCGTGGGCCTGTGGGACGTGGTGGCGCAGGCGCAGCGCACGGGCAGCCTGGACAGCAATATCCGCGCCCGCGACGACAATGACCTGGTGGCATTGGCTGCCAGCTTGCCGCAATTGCACACGATCGCCTTCAACGGCGGCACGGCCGCGAAGCTGGGCGTCAAGGTGCTGGGCGAGCACGCGCAGCGCTACCGCATCGTCAGCTTGCCGTCGAGCAGCCCGGCTTATACCTTGGCGTATGCGCAGAAGCTGCAGGCGTGGCTGTCGCTGCGCGGCCAGCCGGAGCCGGCCGCGCGTTGACCGTGTTGCCGGCCCTTACGCTGGCGCGTAGGCTTGCACTTCCAGCGGCTGTCCCTTGGCATCGAATCTCAGCGCCACGGACAGTTGCGTCACGCCGATGGTGGCCAGCGCATCGCAGATGTCGTCGACTTCGTCCTGCAGGTCGGCGGCCAGGTCCAGCGGCTTGTCGGCGCTGTGCAGCAGTGCGCCGCCCGCCGCGCTGACGTTGACGCGCAACAACATTTCGCCGTGTTCATCGGCCGGGCCGACGACCACCGCGACGTCGCCGGCGGCCACGTTGTTTTCCGCCAATGCATGGTTGATGCCGGACATCATTTGCAGCATCGCATACTCGCTCATGCCTTGTTCCTTGCCGCCGTGGAACAGGTCCTGGTAGAGGAAGCTGACTTCCAGGGCGCTGCCGGCCGGCGCCAGGCAGCGTTTCACCAGGTCGCCCACTTCCGTCGTCCACTGCTGGTAGCGGGCCATGCGTGCGTCGAACCAGGCGTCGAGCGCCGCTTCATCCTTCGGTTCCGCATAGAACGGGTCGTCCACGCGCTTCAGGGCAAAGCCCAGCAGGAAGCGCAGTTCGACGGCCGTGTCCTGCGGGCCGAAGGCCGTTTCGCTCCAGCCGACGATGCTGCTTTCCAGGCCCGGTGTGGCGACGATTTTCTTGTCCGTCATCGACGAATACGCATCGCGCACCATGTCATGCAGGTGGCTGTAGGTGATGCGGTCGATTTCATCGAGGTCGTAGGCATGGCTCATCAGGACCACCTTGGCCTTGGCGCTTTCCAATTCTGCTTGCTGGAAACTTTTTACCAGCGCTTCGAACGCATCCTGGTCCTGGAAACTGTCCGCTTCCTTCAGGCCGCCCGTGCTTTGCACTAGCAGGGGTACGACGAAGGCGTTGATTTCCATGGCCGGGGCATTCTCGCGGCGGATCACGGAAATGGAGGCCGCTTCCTCGATATGGCTGCGCAGGTATTGGTAGGCGCCCACGTCTTCGTACTTGGAACGCTCGATGGCGTCGTACAGGATTTCATCCTTCTTTTGATTCAAGGCCTTGCGGATCAGGCGGCCGAACTCGACGGCTTGCTCGGCCAGCACCGTACCCTGCGATTCGCTGTCTTCCTGCTCCGCCAGGTTCAGGGCCATCGTGCACAGCATGCGCGTGACGGACTCATCCTTGTCTTCTGGCGTGTTGGCGGATTTACGGGGGACAGGGCGCTTATTTTTGGGCATGGCGATCAACAGGTTAAGAAATACGGTCAGGCAAACGGAAACGGGCGCCAGGACTCTGCCAGGCGCCGGGACGGATCATACAGGCGGACGCAGCCGCCTGATACCTCAATGGTCGGTATCGAACATCTCGTGCAGCTCGTCGAGCAGGTCGGCGGCTTCTTCCTGCGACAGACCAAGATGCTGGCAAGCAAGTTCGCCGCCCTTGTCCCATTCGAGCGAGGTACTGTTGCCATGGTAGCGCTGAATGCCCTTTTCGGCCAGCAGCGACAGGGCGACGAGCGAGCGGATGGCGTCGTCCGTGGATGGGTCGGCCAGCACCGTGTAGTCGTGGTGGTGCAAAATCGCCCAGGAGACGTCGGAAGACAGGCCCCAGTTGCGCGCCAGCAAGCAGCCGATGGCCGCATGGTTGGTCTGGTGGCGCGCGTCTTCCAGGCTGGTAAAGCAGTTGTGCGCATCGTTGGCGGCCGCCGCGTACGTCTTGACGTAGTCGGGGAAGCGGTTCATCAGCAGGGGCACGCCGATATCGCAGAACAAGCCGAAGGTATGCGCGATGTCGGGTGGGGCGATGCGCAGCTTGCGCGAGGTAAATACCAGGGCGCGCGCGCGCTTGGCCGACACATCCCAGAAATTGGTCAGTTCCACGCCTTCCGCTTCCAGCGCCTGGCGCGCCAGCAGCCCCGTCATCATGGCGCTGCACTGGTTGATGCCGAGAAAATTGATGCCTTGCTCGACGGATTTGGCCTTGCGCGCGGCGCCATAGAACGGCGAATTGGCGAGCTTCAGCAGGGCGCCGGACATGCCGACATCGTCGGCGATAATGCGTGCAATTTTCCGCGGCGACGGGTCTTCTTCTGCCAATTCGCGCTGCAAGTCGACCAGCAGGCTGGGACGCGGCGGGATACGGATGGAACGCATCAGGGCGTCAACCGGATCTTCCTGCACTACCTGCTTTTGCGCTGCCGCTCTCATCATCATTGCCTTGCCTGTGGTTATTCTGTTGCGCACTGTCGCTGCCGGCCTCGTGGGCGTCTGGCGCAGTGCCCGACGATTATCGCTGTTTATGCATAGCAATAGTTCGTCTCTGCAAATTATTCTGGAAAAAATCCCCGTTTTGGCCTGCTCCATCCCTTGTTTTCCACATTTTACGACGCTCCCTATTCCGGCATTCATGATGAAAAAATCAAGTTTTATTTGTTTTCAAGGTGGGGCCAGGCGTGCGGCGGACAGTGCGGCAGTACAATTGCCGGATGAAAAAAATCCTCGCCGGTATCGATTTTGCGGACGATTCCAGCAGCGTGGCGCGCCAGTTGATCGGCGTGACCGTGCTGGTCGATGGCGTGGGCGGGCGCATCGTGGAAACGGAAGCGTATGACCGGCTGGACCCCGCTTCGCACACGTATGGGGGCTTGACGCCGCGCAATGCGGCCATGTTCGGCCCGCCCGCGCACGCCTATGTGTACCGCTCGTACGGCATCCACTGGTGTTTGAACTTTGTCTGCCGCGAAGCGGGGCATGGGGCGGGCGTGCTGATACGCGCCATCGAACCCGTGGCGGGACTCGATGCCATGCGCCAGCGGCGCGGTGTGGAGGATCTGCGGCTGCTGTGCTCGGGGCCGGGCAAGGTGTGCCAGGCGCTCGGTGTCACGCATCGCCACAACCGCCTGGCGCTCGATGCGCCGCCGTTCACCCTGCTGGCCCGCGAGGAAGAGTTTGCTGTGCAGGCGGGCCCGCGCATCGGCATTTCCAGGGCGATGGACACGCCGTGGCGCTTCGTGCTGGCCGGTTCTCGCTATCTGAGCAAACCGATGCGCACGCCTGTCATTGAGTCACTTCGCTAGCCGCGCCGGCGCTGCGGCGCATCCTTGGCGCCGCGGAGCGGGCTGTGCAGGGCCCGCCTGTCCTTGTCTTCTCCCTTGACGGGGCTGGCCGGATGCTGGAATGCCTCGTCTCCGCTGTGGCCGGCCGGCGTAGCGGGGCGCTCGTCCAGGGTGAACACGGCCACCGCCGCCGACAGTTTGACGGCCTGGTTCTGCAAGCTGGCCGCCGCCGCTGCCGCCTGCTCCACCAGGGCCGCGTTTTGCTGTGTGACGTCATCCATTTGCGCCACCGCCTGGTTCACTTCCGTGATGCCGGACGCCTGCTCGGCGCTGGCCTCTTTCACGCGCTGGATGATCTCGTTGACCTGCTGCACCGAGGCGACGATGGCGCCCATGCTGTCGCCCGCCAGCTGCACGGCCACGCTGCCGCCGTCGATGGTGGTGACGGACGTGGCGATCAGTGTCTTGATCTCTTTGGCCGCCTGCGCCGAGCGCTGCGCCAGGGTGCGCACTTCCGACGCCACCACGGCAAAGCCGCGGCCCTGCTCGCCCGCGCGCGCCGCTTCCACCGCCGCATTCAGCGCGAGGATATTGGTCTGGAAGGAAATTCCGTCGATCACGCCGATAATATCCACGATCTGGCGCGAATTGGCGCGAATTGTCGCCATCGTCGTCACGGCTTGCTGCATCGACTCGCCCCCTTGCACGGCCAGGCTGGATGCTTGCCCCGCCAGCTCGCAGGCCAGCTGGGCGTTGTCGGCGTTGTCATTGACGGCTTGCGTCAGCGCTTCCATGGCGCTCGACGTTTCTTCCAGTGAACTGGCTTGCATTTCCGTGCGCGCCGACAAGTCCAGATTACCGGTGGCAATTTCGCGCGAGGCCGTGTCGATCGATTGCACGGCGCCCATGATGGTGCGCAAGGTCTGATTCAGGTGGGCGATGGTCTGGTCCAGCACGCGCGAGGTGGCGGCGATTTCGTCATTGCCCTGCTTGGGGGCGCCGGCCATCAGCTTGCCTGCCGCCAGGTCTTGGACGGCGTCGGCAATGCCGCGGATTTCCACCAGCATGGCGCGCCGCACCAGCATGGTGACCACGATGGAGACGAGAATGGACAGCAGCACCGTCAGCAACAGGCTCCAGCTCAGGCGGCGAAACTCGGCGCTGGCCGTCGCATGGGCCTGGCTGCTGAGCGTCGTTTCCAGCGCCGACAGCTGCGCCAGCTGCGTATTGAACTGGCCGAATTGCGTTTCCGCCTTGAGCATGGAATTGGTGGCGATCGACTGATCCATCTGCGCCATTTCCATGGTTTCCAGCACGGCCTTGCGGTAGCCGGCCAGGGCCGCGATGGCCGCATCGACCAGGCTGCGCTCGGCGCCCGTGGCCGTGGCGCGCAGCGCGGCCAGCTGGGTGCCGATGGCTGCATGGCGCGCCTTGATCTGCTGCTCCAGCGTATCGAGGCGGGCCTTGGCGAAGCTGCCATTCGTCCACGACAGCAACTGGTACATATTGCCATGCACATGCTTGGCCTCCCCTAGTACGTCGGCGGACGCTTTCAAATGCGCGATGCGCACCCGCACCATGTTTTCCAGCGAGGCATTTTGCCGCACCATGCCATACCAGGCGCCGGTCGAGCTGAGTATCAGCAGCAGCAAGACCAGAGCGGGCGCCAGCAACAATTTTGGTCCGATGCGTAATTGATTGAGCATGCTTGACTCCTGGCAGTGGCTGTTCGAACGGCAGGCGGCGCGCGGCGAGCGCGCGCGCCGCCCCTGCCTTATTTTTTGTAGATACCCGCTTCCAGCACCACATCGTTGACGCGCAGGATGTAGGTGGTCTTCGGCTCGATCTTGCCGGTGGTGGGATTCTTGTACTGGTAATCGACCCAGCCCTTGCCCTGTTTTTGCGCCAGCTCAATGATTTCACGGCGATATTTCTTGCCATTCGCATCGGGCACATCCGTCAAATCCTTGCCCACGATGGAAGGATTGATGGGGTGGGCCAGCACGATGCCCGTCTTGATGTCGCGCATGTCCACATACAGCGAGCCTTGGACGAAGTCCGGGTCTTTCGCCGTGATTTTCTTCATCATTTCTTCCTTGCCATGCGCCTTCATGAAGGCGGCGCCCCGTTCGGCCATGGCGATGGCGTCTTTTTCCGTTGGTTCGACCGCGGCACTGACGCTGCCGCCGGCAAATGCCAGGCACAGCAGGCTACCCGTGAATAAGCGTTTCATGAAAGCTCCTTGTGGTATCGAGGGATGTGTTGCCAAGTCGTAATTTACGTCGCCGTCGGCGGCATCAAATTGCGGTGGAACAAACTAAGGTGTTGCTTGTAGGCAGCGTGCAACGGATCGACGGGCTTGTTGATATGTAGCAATTAGGTTCCATGCAGCAAGAATTATGATGACTTTCACAGCATGCCGCGCTGGGTTGGCATGGGGATATAAAGGGTGAAATTGGCTGATATACGGCTGATTTCATGGAAGTTGTCGCTATTTATGGCAAGGAGCCGACCGTGTCCGCATTCACTACCGAGCCGTTTTCACCCAAGTTCAAGCCGTACACGCGGCAAACCATTCAACAGGCGCGGCAGTGGGAATGGCTGCCGGAAGAGCAGCGTGAAGCCGTGCAAGTGGTCTCGCACGTCTTGCCATTTCGCACCAATGAATATGTGCTCGATCAGCTGATCGACTGGAACAACATCCCTGACGATCCTATCTACCGTCTCGTCTTTCCCCACCGCGACATGCTGCCGCCGGAGCAATATGCGCATTTGCGCGACCTGGTGCTGGTGCAGCGGGACAAGGCTGCCATTGACGCCTATGTACACGGTATTCGCCTGGGCATGAATCCCCATCCGGCCGGGCAGATGACGCATAACGTGCCCAGGGTCAATGATGCGCCCGTGCGCGGCTTGCAGCATAAATATGCGCAAACGGTGCTGTTTTTCCCCAGCGCGGGCCAGACTTGCCACGCGTATTGCACCTTTTGCTTCCGCTGGCCCCAGTTCGTCGGCATGGATGACATGAAATTCGATGCGCGCGAATCGCATGAGTTGGTTGCCTACCTGAAACTGCATCCGGAAGTGACGGACGTGCTGATCACGGGCGGCGACCCGATGATCATGAACACGCGGCAACTGGCGGCCTACCTGGAACCGCTGCTGGCGCCGGGCCTGGAACATATCCAGAACATTCGCATCGGCACCAAGGCGGTGGCGTATTGGCCGCAGCGCTTCGTCTCGGACCGCGATGCGGATGACTTGATGCGCCTGTTCGAGCGCATCGTCAAGGCGGGCAAGAACCTGGCCGTGATGGGCCATTACAGCCACGCCGTCGAGTTGCGCCAGGACATCGCGCAGCAAGCCGTGAAACGTATCGTTTCCACGGGCGCCACCCTGCGCACGCAGGGGCCGCTGATTCGCCACATCAATGAAGATCCGGCATGCTGGGCCGAGCTGTGGCAGACGGGCACGCGTCTGGGAGCCATTCCGTATTACATGTTTGTCGAACGCGACACGGGGCCGCGCGGCTATTTCGAGTTGCCGCTGGCGAAGGCGTACGAAGTCTTCCAGGCCGCCTACCAGATGGTGTCTGGCCTGTCGCGCACGGTGCGTGGGCCATCCATGAGCGCGTTTCCCGGCAAGATTGTCATCGACGGCATCGTCAGCATCAATGGCGAGAAACTGTTTGCCCTGCAATTTTTGCAGGCGCGCAACCCGGACTGGGTGCGCCGGCCGTTTTATGCGAAGTTCGACGCGGAAGCGACGTGGATGGACGATTTGAAGCCGGCCTTTGGCCACGAGAAGTTTTTCTTTGAAACGGATGAACCTCTACCGCACATGCCGCACAAAATCATCCGCCTGGCGCAGGCTGCCTGAGCATGCCTGCCGCCGGTGCGCCTGCCCGCTCCGGCGTGGCCGTGTTTTGCCTGGTATTTCTGCCGTTTGCGCTCGGGCATTACCTGTCGTGCCTGCTGCGCGGCGTCAATGCCGTGCTGACGGCGGAGTTGCTGGGCGCCATCACCCTGACGCCGGCGCAGCTGGGCCTGCTGACCAGCGCCTTTTTTCTCGCCTTTGCGCTGGTGCAATTGCCGGTTGGCATGGCCCTCGACCGTTACGGCCCCCGCACGGTGCAACTGTGGCTGCTGGCGCTGGCGGCCCTGGGCGTGTGGCTGTTCAGCCGGGGCCACAGCTTTGCCGAGCTGATGTGGGCTCGCGCCATCATGGGCGCCGGGCTGGGCGGCTGTTTCATGGCCGCCGTGAAAGCGATTTCGTGCGCCATCGCGCCGGCGCGCCTGCCTTCCGTGCATGGCTATCTGATCGCCGTGGGCGGCCTGGGCGCGGCCACGGCCACCATGCCCGTCAAGCTGGCCCTGCATTACACGGACTGGCGCGGCGTGTTCCTGGGCCTGGCGCTGGCGGCGCTGGCCATCGGCCTGCTGATCCGCCTGCTGTCGCCGGCCATGCCCGCCGCTGCCGCAGGCATGAACCAGGCGAGCAAGGTCAGCGTCTGGAGCGTGTACCGCGATCCCGGCTTTCGCCGCACCATCGCGCTGATCCTGCTGCCGCACACGGTGTTTTTTGGCGTGCAGGGCTTGTGGGTGGGGCGCTGGCTGGCCGATGTGGGCGGCTTGTCCGATGACAGCGTGGCGTATTTGTTGTACTTGGGCATGGCGGCCGTCATCTTCGGCGCCATCGGCATGGGCATGCTGACGGAATGGGCGGGCCGGCGTGGCATTGCACCCATGCAAGTGGCGGCCGCCGGCATCGTCCTGTTTGTCGCCGTGCAAGTGGCGATGGCGTGCAATGTGGTGCCCGGCCTGCCTTTGCTGTCCGTGCTGTTTACCTTGCTGGGCACGGTAACGGGCCTCGAATATGCGATCGTCGCGCAAAGCATGCCGGCTAGCTTGACGGGCAGGGCGGCCACCTGTTTGAATCTGCTCATTTTTACGGGCGCCTTCCTGGTGCAGGCGGGCTTTGGCCTGATCCTCGGCTGCTGGCCCCTGAACAGCCTGCAGCAGTATCCGCCGCAGGCGTACCAGGTGGCGTTTGGCGTGCTGGCCGCCTTGCAACTGCCGGGACTTGCGATGTTTTTCATCAACCGCTACAGGCGTGCCGGGCCATCCGGTAAAATGGCAGCCTGCACAGCGGCAATGATCAACTCCAAGGAAGACTATGAAACTCGTTCGTTATGGACGTCCAGGCAAGGAAAAACCGGGCCTGATCGATGAAGAAGGCAAACTGCGCGACCTGTCCGGCGTGGTCCAGGATATTGACGGCGCGCAACTGTCCGACAAGGCCCTGCGCAAGCTGGCCAAGATCGACGAAAAGACGCTGCCCCTCGTGCGCGGCAATCCGCGCTTCGGCGTGCCGCTGGCCAAGGTCGGCAAGTTCATCGGCATCGGCCTGAACTACGCGGATCACGCGGCCGAGTCCGGCATGCCAATCCCGGCCGAACCCATCGTCTTCATGAAAGCAATCACTTGCCTGAACGGCCCGGACGACAATGTCGTGCTGCCGAAAGGTTCGAAAAAGACGGACTGGGAAGTCGAGCTGGGCGTGATCATCGGTACGCGCGCACAGTACGTGAGCGAAGCAGACGCCTTGAAGCACGTGGCCGGCTATTGCGTCGTCAACGACATTTCTGAGCGCTCGTTCCAGCTGGAGCGGGGCGGCCAGTGGGATAAGGGTAAAGGCTGCGACACCTTCGGCCCCGTCGGCCCGTGGCTGGTGACGCGCGATGAAGTCATCGACGAGCAGGACCTGGACCTGTACCTGGAAGTCAACGGCAAGCGCATGCAGACGGGCAATACGCAAACCATGATTTTTACTGTCGCGCAGATCGTCAGCTACCTGTCGCAATTCATGACCCTGGAACCGGGCGACGTCATCGCCACGGGCACGCCGCCGGGCGTGGGCCAGGGCCGCAAGCCGCAGCGTTTCCTCAAAAAAGGCGATAGCATGCGCCTGGGTATCGCCGGCCTGGGCGAACAGCAGCAGGACGTCGTCGCCTGGACTGCCTGATGGCCGGTAGCGCTATCGACCGTTTGCCCGCGTTGCCTTTGGCGCAGCTGGACCCGCAGCAGCGCGCGGCCGCGCAAGCCATCATCGATGGCCCGCGCGGTGCCTTGTACGGCCCCTTCGTGCCGCTGATCCGCAGTCCCGAGCTGATGGAAACGGCGCAGCGCATGGGCGAATACTTGCGCTACCGCAGCGCCATTGGCACGCGGCTGTCGGAGCTGGCGATCCTGGTGACGGCGCGCCAGTGGGATCAGCAAGTCGAGTGGGCCATCCACGCGCCGCTGGCCGTGCAGAACGGCATCGCGCAAGCGGCCGTGGACGCCATCGCGGCGCGGCGCGCGCCGCTTGCCCTGAAGGAAGATGAGCAAGCCGTGCATGACTTTTGCATCGAGCTGCAGCAAAACAAGCGCGTCAGCGACGTCACGTATGCACGGGCGCTGGCCCTGTTCGGCGAGCATGGCGTGGTCGACTTGATGGGCATCAATGGCTACTATACTTTCCTGGCCATGGTGATGAATGGGGCGCAGACGGCGGTGCCCGCCTTGGGCGTCACGCGTTTGCCCGATTAGAAGAGTTCTTCGGGCAAAGATGGACAAAGTGTAATGAAGTTGAAATTATTCAATATATAATTTTACTTCCCTTCCATTGCCCACTAGCTCAATGAAAACTCGTCCGTGCATCACCCTGATGGGCCGCGCCTTCCTGGCGCTGGCCCTTTCTTTTTGCCCCTTGATGACGGTGCGGGCGCTGGCCGCCGAGCCCGCCGCTACGGCTAACCCCAGCGCTTCGGCGCTGGAAAATTCCGTCGTCAAGGTGTTTTCCACCCTGCGCGGGCCGGACCCCTATAAACCCTGGAGCAAGGCCGCGCCGCAAGAGGTGACGGGCTCCGGCGTCGTCATCGAGGGCCGCCGCATCCTCACCAATGCGCACGTGGTCGGCTATGCCAGCCAGGTGCAGATCCAGGCGAATGGCGCGGGCGACAAGATACCGGCGACCGTGCTGGCCATTTCGCGCGGCATGGACCTGGCCTTGCTGAAAATCGACGATGACAGTTTTTTCGCCAGCCATAAAGCCGTGCCGCGCGCCAACGTCCTGCCCGACGTGCGCGATGCCGTGCTGGCGTATGGCTATCCGACGGGCGGCACCTCGCTGTCGATCACCAAGGGCATCGTGTCGCGCATCGAATTCGTGCGCTACAACTTTCCCGTCTCCGGCCTGCGCATCCAGATCGATGCGGCCATCAACCCCGGCAATAGCGGCGGCCCCGTGATTGCGGGCGACAAGATGATCGGCCTGGCCTTTGCCGGCATGCTCAATGCGCAAAACATCGGCTACATCATTCCCAACGAGGAAATCGAGCTGTTCCTGCGCGACCAGGAAAGTGGCGCGCCCAAGGGCAAGCCGGCCATGCGCGACGTGACGCAAACGCTGGAGAATCCCGCGCTGCGCACGTATCTGAAGCTGGCCAAGGGTGTCGAGGGCGCCGTCGTGATGACGCCGGCCAGCAAGGATGCCGCCTATCCGCTCAAGGAGTGGGATGTCATCACGCATATCGGTGAATTTCCTATCGACAACCAGGGCATGGTCAAGCTGAATGCCAACAGCCGCGTGCGCTTCCAGTACCGCGTGCAGCAGCTGGCGAAAGACGGGCAATTGCCGTTGACGGTGGTGCGCCAGGGCGCGCCCCTGAAAATCAAGGTGCCCGTCTCGGCGGCGCACCCGATGCTCATTAGCGGTCTGCAGGGCAACTATCCGTCCTATTTCATCTTCGGCCCGATGGTGTTTTCGCGCGCCACCACGGAATTCATGGCCGCGCCGAATGGCAACCCGGCAATGTTGGGCGGCATGGCGTTTGCCGGCAATCCACTGGCCACGCGGCGCGGCGATGCGCCCGACAGCGAGCGCGAAGAGCTGGTGGTGATCGCCGCGCCGTTCTTCCCGCACAAGCTGATGAACGGCTACAGCACCCGTTTCTTCTCGGTCGTCGATTCCGTCAATGGCGTGCGCGTGCGCAGCCTGGCGCACCTGGTGGCCTTGCTGCGCGACCAGACGGACGAATTGCTGACGTTCCGCTTCCAGCAGCGCGATGCGGAAATGCTCGTCGTGCCCCGCAAGGACATGCTGGCAGCGACGGAATCGGTGCTGACGGACAACGGTATCCGTTCGGAAGCGTCGCCCGACATGTTGAAAGTCTGGAATGAAAAAACGCCGGCGAACTGATCGTTCCCGGCGTTCCGAATGACAACAGACGCGGCGCACGCCGCGCCTGTTTTACTTTAAACCAATACTTTTTTCAGCCAGGCGCCGATGGCGTCGATTTCTTCCTGGCACAGCGAGTGCTGCATCATGTATTCGTGCCATTCCACCTTGTAACCCATGCCGGTGAGCAAGTCGCGCGATTGCTGCGCGCGGGTAATCGGCACCACGGGGTCGGCCGTGCCATGCGCCATGAAGATGGGCGTCTGCAGGCTGGCTGGCGTGCGCTCAAGAGCCGTCTTGTCGGCCAGCGGCAGGTAGCCGGACAGGCACATCAGGCCGGCCAGCGGTTCCGCGTGGCGCAAGCCCGTTTGCAGGGTCATGGCGCAGCCTTGCGAGAAGCCGGCCAGGATGATGCGGCTGGCGGGAATGCCGCGCGCCTTTTCGCGCGCGATCAGCGCTTCGATTTGTCCCTGCGAGGCGCGCAGGCCAGCCTCGTCTTCGCGGCGCACGAGGTCGTTCACGAGGATGTCGTACCAGGCGCGCATCACGTAGCCATTGTTGATGGTGACGGGCATGGTGCCGGCGCTGGGGAAAATGAAGCGGATGGCGGGGCAGCCGCGCAAATCGAGTTCTTTTACCAAGGGCACGAAATCGTTGCCGTCGGCGCCCAGGCCATGCATCCAGATGATGGAAACGGTGGGATTCGGTGCGCTGTCGAGTTCTATGGTTTCCAGCAAGGTGCTCATGTATTTTCCTCAGGTAATGGTTGCGCCGGACGCAGCGCCGATTTGGGACGGAAGGCCTTGCAGATGGCCGGGTCGGTTTCCATGTAGGGGCCACCGATGAGATCGATGCAATACGGCACGGCGGCAAAGATGCCGTTCACCAATTGATTTCCATCAACATCCTTCAAGCCTTCCAGGGTTTCCTTGATGGCTTTCGGCTGGCCCGGCAAGTTCATGATCAGGCAAGCGCGCTCGGGCGTCTCGCGGATCACGGCCACCTGGCGCGACAGGATCGCCGTCGGCACGAATTGCAGGCTGATCTGGCGCATCTGTTCGCCGAAACCGGGCATTTCCTTGGTTCCGACGGTCAAGGTCGCATCCGGCGTCACGTCGCGCCGCGCCGGGCCCGTGCCGCCCGTCGTCAGGATCAGATGGCAGTGATTCAGGTCGACCATGTCGATCAGGGTGTTTTCAATCTGCGAGCGCTCGTCCGGAATCAGGCGTTTTTCCAGGCGGAAAGGCGTGCGGATGGCGGCGGACAGCCAGCTTTCCAGGGCCGGGATGCCCAGGTCTTCATACACGCCGCCGCTGGCGCGGTCGGAGATCGACACGAGGCCGATAATCAATTCGTCTTCTATCGTGGTCATGGGGCACCTGTCTATGTCGTAAAAAAACCGGGCTGATCCCGGTTTTTCGCTACTTTCGGGGTCTGACCCGCGGGTCTGACCCAGTTTTTTACTCGTCGTCTTCGCCTTCAACGCCATCTTCGTCGGCATCTTTCTTGCCGCTGTTGTTCTTCTTGGCGATCTCTTTCAAGATCTGGAAGATTTCGCGGTAGGCTTTCGGCGGCTTGTTCTCGGCTTGCTCCTTGCGGGCATTGCGGATCAGGGTGCGCAGATGCTGCACGTCCAGTTCCGGGTTTTCCGACAGCAAGACGGTCAGGGCCTTGTCATCCGTCAAGAGTTTGTCGCGGCGGCGCTCCATCGCGTGCATATTGGCCGTGTCGGCTTTCGACAAGCCTTTCCAGCTATCGATGGTGCGTTGGATGGCGGCAACTTCTTCTTCATCCAGGGTGCGCATTTTCTTGCCCACGTATTGCAGCTGGCGGCGGCGGCCTTCGTGATCCTTGATTTGCTGGCATTCGAGAATGGCGTCGCGCACGTCTTCCGGCATCGGGACGCGCTTGACGCGGTCACGTGCCTCATTGACGAGTTCTTCGCCCAGCTTTTGCAGGACGGTCATCTGGCGCTTGAGTTCCGACTTCGACGGACGTTCATATTCCTGTTCGAATTCGGTGGATTGGAAGCCGCAAGCTCCCCGGTTTGGATTTGGCATGATAAGGCGGGATTGGCCGCGTAGGCCGCACCTGTAAACTGTAAACGACTGCTATGATAACCTTTTTAGCGGCTTTCCGAAGAAAACAGCGCATGAACGACTCCGTATTTACCCATAGTCAAGAGCAATTGCAGCAACTGGCCCGTGATGTGTTGTCTTTTGCGCGGGAAGCGGGCGGCACCGACGCTGCCGTCGAAGTCAGCGAAGGCGGCGGCCTGTCCGTTTCTGTACGAAAAAGCAAGATCGAAACGATCGAGCAAAACAAGGACAAGGGCATGGGCGTGACCGTGTTTGTCGGCAAGAAACGCGGCAATGCCAGCACCTCCGACTTTTCGCCGTCCGCCCTGCGCGCCACGGTGGACGCCGCCTACAATATCGCCCGCTTCACGGCCGAGGACGATTGCGCGGGCCTGGCCGATGCGGACATGCTGGAAATGTCTCCCCGCGATTTGCAATTGTGCTATCCCTGGCTCATTTCGACCGAGGAAGCCGTCGCCCTGGCCCAGCGGGCCGAAGCGGCCGCGTTTGCCGTCGACCCGCGCATCACGAACAGCGAGGGCGCCAGCGTGCACGTACAGCAATCGCACTTTGTTTCCGCCAATTCGCGCGGCTTCATCGGCGGCTACCCGTTTTCGCGCCATACGCTGTCCGTGGCACCCATCGCCGGCAAGGGTGCGAAGATGCAGCGCGACGACTGGTATTCGTCCGTGCGCGACCCCGCCAAGATGTCGAGCCCGGAAGCCATCGGTCGCTACGCCGCCGAGCGCGCCCTGTCGCGCCTGAATGCGCGCAAGCTGGGCACGCGCACTTGCCCCGTGCTGTTCGAGGCGCCGCTGGCGGCTGGTTTGCTGGGTACCTATGTGCAAGCGACCTCGGGCGGCGCCCTGTACCGCAAATCCACGTTCCTGATCGATTCCCTGGGCACGCAAGTGCTGCCGTCGCACGTGCAGATCTTCGAAGACCCGCATGTGATCGGCGGCGTCGGTTCCGCGCCGTTCGACGAAGAGGGCGTGAAAACCGTCAGCCGCGACGTCGTCAAGGATGGCGTGGTGCAAGGCTATTTCCTGTCGACCTATACGGCCCGCAAGCTGGGCATGCAGACGACGGGCAATGCGGGCGGCTCGCACAATCTGTACCTGACCTCGAGCCTGACGGCCGCCAGCGACGATTTCAGCGCCATGCTGAAAAAGCTGGGCACGGGCTTGCTGGTGACGGAACTGATGGGGCAGGGAACCAATTACGTGACGGGCGACTATTCGCGCGGCGCCTCCGGTTTTTGGGTGGAAAATGGCGTGATCCAGTATCCGGTGGAAGAAATCACCATCGCCGGCAACATGAAGGACATGCTGCGCAACATCGTTGCCGTGGGCGCCGACGTCTTGCGCCGCGGCACCAAAGAGACGGGTTCCATCCTCATCGAGAGCATGGTGGTGGCCGGCGGCTGAGCGCTTGCCTGCCCGCCGCGGCAACGCCGGGCAGGCGCCCCACGCTTTACTGCTGGACTTGATAGCCATCCGTCAGGGTGGCCAGGAACTTCACCATATCCTCGATCTCGCCCGCCGTCAGCGCGGGCGCCATGCCGCGCTTGCGGTCGAACGGCGCTTCGCTGACGTTCACGTTGGCGCGGTATCTGGCGGGTAGGTCATTGAATTTCTGCACTTTTCCCCGCTTGTCGCGCGGATACCATTCTTGTGGATGCGTATCGCGCCGCACGTAAAAACGCAGGGCATCCGTCAGGTTGTCAAACACGCCATTATGAAAAAACACCTGGCGCGTGGCCACATTGCGCAGGCTGGGCACCTTGAAGGCGCCGCATAACGCTGTTTTTGTTGCCAGGTCCGTGCGGTCGGGGCCGCACAAGCCCAGGTCGAAGTAGGCGGAATCGGCGGTGGCGGGAATGCGCGTATTGCGCGGCACGCCCAGATTGTCGAAACTGAAGTCCGTAAACAAGGGCGGTGCGCCATGTTCGCCCCGCACGCTGGGGTGGCAAGCGGCGCAATTGCCCTTGCGTTCATCGTTGAACAGGGCCAGGCCCCGCAATTCCGCGAGCTCCAGCGGAACCTTGTTGGCCAGGTAGAGGTCATATTTGGAATCGTAGCGGTGGAAGTCCGGCTCTTCCTGCTGGAATTGCTGCAAGGCATAGGTGATACGGCGGAATGCCTGTTGCGGTTGCGCAAAGATGGCGTCGCCAAAGACGTGCCGGAATGCTTCTGCGTAACTGCCGTTGCGCAGCCGTTCCACCACTTCATCCGTGCTGGCATTGGCCATTTCGTGAGCTGCCAGGAAAGGCCGTTCCGCCTGTTCCGCCAGGCTGGCGGCGCGGCCGTCGCGGTTGATGCCGCCGTTGGGCGCGCCCTCCTCGTCAAAACGGAAGGGCGGATTGTGTTCCAGGTAGCGCAGCGATGGCGTGGCGCGGTAGCCGTGCGTCTGGCCATCGGCCCCTCCCAGTTGCACGGCCAGCTTGTTGGCTGGCGCGTAAGCATGGGCCGGGTCATGGCAACTGGCGCACGACTGCTTGCCCGAGGCGGACAGGCCGGCATCGTGGAAGATGCGCTGCCCCAGCTGTGCGGCAGGGCTGAGTTCGGCCGCCGTGCCCGGCATGCCGTACGCGCCAAGAAACAAGAATATGCACACGTGTGCAAATCGGGTCGGTGAAAATCGCGCCTCAGCGCGTGGCTGGTCTTTGATGGTCATAGGTGGGGTCGCTATCGGCAAGGGGAGGGACAGGCAATGCTGCGCCCAGTATAGGCAGCAATGGCCGGTGTGGCAACGATTTGCGATGCTGCGCTGCGCCATGGCGGTGCCGCCCGCCGTGCCAGAGGGCGGCACGGGCGGCTGGCTGCGGCTCGGTCAGTATTGTTCCCACTCGCCTTCCTCCGCCATGGCGGGTGCGGCGCTCTTGCGGCTGGCGGGCGCCTGGGCGACGAGACGGGGCCGGACCGCCTTGGTGGCTGCGGGCTGTGGCGCCGGCTTTGGCGCCGGCCGCGATGCTGGCGCGGTGGCTGGCAGCGCCTGCGTGCCGTCGAGCTTGAACACGCTGACGGCTTCGGCCAGGATGCCTGCCTGATCCTGCAGCGCTTCGGAGGCGGCAGCCGCTTCTTCCACGAGGGCGGCATTTTGCTGGGTCACGGCATCCATTTCCGTGATGGCCTGGTTGATCTGTTCAATCCCCGCTTCCTGTTCGTTGCTGGCGGACGTGATCTCGGCCATGATGTCCGTGACGCGCCGCACGCTATTGACGATCTCTTCCATCGTGCTGCCCGCCTGGTTCACGAGGGTGCTGCCGAGACTGACCTGGTGCACGGAATCATCGATGAGGATCTTGATTTCCTTGGCGGCGGAGGCGGAGCGGTGGGCCAGGTTGCGCACTTCCGTGGCTACCACGGCAAAGCCCCGTCCCTGTTCGCCCGCCCTGGCCGCTTCCACGGCCGCATTCAGGGCCAGGATATTGGTCTGGAAGGCAATGCCGTCGATGACGCTGATGATGTCGACGATTTTCTTCGACGAGGCATTGATGGAGTCCATGGTCGTGATCACTTCCGCCACCACCTGGCCGCCCTTGCTGGCCACGCTGGAGGCCGATTGCGCCATCTGGTTGGCCTGGCGCGCGTTTTCGCCATTCTGTTTGACGGTCGACGTCAGTTCTTCCATCGACGAGGCCGTTTCTTCCAGCGAGCTGGCTTGCTGTTCCGTGCGCGAGGACAGGTCCATATTGCCGGAGGCGATTTCACGCGAGCCATGGGCGATGGCATCCGTGCCATGGCGCACGCGGGCCACGATGCCTTGGAGATTGTCGTTCATGTCTTTCAGGGCGCGCAGCAGCAGGCCCGTCTCATCGCTGCCGCGCGCGTCGATGCTGACCGACAAGTCGCCGGCCGCCACCCGTTGCGCCACCTTGACGGCTTCGGCGATGGGCCGGCTGATGGAACGGCTGATCAGGACGGCCAGCGCGATGGCAATGGCCGTCGCCGCGATGGACAGGGACAAGGTCAGGATGATGGCCATGCGCCCATCGGCGGTGGCTTGCTTGCCTTCGCTTTCCATCAGCGATTCCTGGAAGCTGGCCATGGCCGCCAGAGCCGTCAAGAATTTTTCTTGCGGATAGCGCAGCTGCGTCAACAGGAAGATGCCCGCCGTTTCCGATTTGCCTTCTTGTAACAGCTTGATATTCGCATCGCGCGTCCTGGCATAGCTTTCGCGGCTGGTCATCACGGCCTGGAGCAGTTCCTGGCCCTTGGGCGTATTGATCATGGTTTTCAGGCGCGCCAGCAGCTCCGCGTTCTTTTTGATCGAGGCCTGAATCTTGGTCACGGAACTGCTGACTTCGTCGGCATCGTTGGCGCCGATGATGGCGATGCTCAGCAGGCGGGCCTGGATATTGACCTCGGACTGTATCGTATTCGACAGCATGACCTTGACGTAGCGGTCGTTGAGAATTTTTTCCGTCGAGGTGTTGATGTTGCGAATGCGGCTGACGGAAACAAATGCCACCATGGCAAGCAGGACAATGATCAGGCCGAAACTGCAGGCCAGGCGGGTGCTGATTTTAAGCTTAGACATAGGTCATTCATCCTCGGCGAAAAGCGGAAAGCGTGCGCAGGGAATCGTCCCGCGGACAGGCGGTGTCCATTCAAGACGATGCTGATGCGGTCAGTTTGCGTTACAGAAAGCTAATTCGGCAGGGACAAGGCCGTGGATGCGTATTGCCGGTGGCCGGGAAGTCATGGCGACCCGCCCGGCGAGATATTCTTGCGGGGCCGCGCAGCGTGGCGCGGCCCGATTCTGTTGCTTAGTGTAGGACGATAATTTCTGGCAAGCAAGATGTTAAGAAAAAAATCTGCTCGGCCAGCAACGCTTGTCGTGCGGTCAAAAAAAAGCCCCGGCGAGCGGGGCATGGGATCAGGCGGGCCGTATCGGCCCTGGCGCTCAGGCGCGCAAGGTGGACAGGATAGGCTGCAGCACGGCCGCGCCCAGTGCGGCGCTGCGGGCGCCGCTCCAGCCCGTTTGCGGGTCGGGATCGTTGGCGTTGTCCTTGAACGGCAATTCCAGGGTCAGCGACAGGCAGCCGAAAGCGTGCGTGATGTGGGGCGAGCCCATGGTCAGCACTTCCGGCGTGAACGGGCCGTCTTCATAGCCATGCTCATCCTGGAAGTCGGGGCTGGCCACCTTGAAGTCGGCGATGAAGCGCTCTTGCTCGGCTTTTTGTGCTGGCGTGAAATTTTCCAGCGCATCGCTGCCGGCCACGAAGACGTAGGGCAAGCCTTCGTCGCCATGCACGTCGAGGAACAGGTCGCAACCGATTTCATGCATTTTCTGTTTCACCAGGAATACTTCCGGGCTGCGCTCCATGGTCGGCGTCATCCATTCGCGGTTCAGGTTGGCGCCGGCCGCGTTGGTGCGCAGGTTGCCGTGCACGGAACCGTCCGGGTTCATGTTCGGCACCACGTAGAAGACGGCGTCCTGCAGGCACTGGCGGGCAAAGGGATTGGCCTGGTCCAGCAAGGCTTCAAGCATGCCTTCGACAAACCACTCGGCCATCGTCTCGCCCGGATGCTGGCGCGCGATGACCCAGACTTTTTTCTCGGCATCGGCGTCGCCGACGACCAGCAGATTCATGTCGCGGCCTTCCACCGTGCTGCCCAGGTCGATCAGGCGCACGAGCGGCGACGCTTGCGCGCTGTCGATCAGGGCCAGGTGGCGGTCCCATGGGTACGGTTCGAAATAGGCGTAGTAGACGCTTTCTTCCTCGGGGGTGTGTTCGATGGTCATCACCGTGCCGTCAAAGCTGGTCGGCACGCGGAACCAGGTTTCGCGGTCGTAGCTGGCCACGGCCTGGTAATCTTTCCAGCCGTCCGGGTAGGCTGACTTGCCTGCGTTCATGAAGCGGATCGTGCACGCCTCGCCTTGCGCGCCTTGCAGGCGGAAATAAAACCACTGCGTGATGTCGGCGTGGGAATCCTTGCGGATGTTCAGCTCGATGGATTGGGCATCGTCGGCGCGCAGCACCTCGATCGCGCCGGCGTCGAATTGCTGGCTGATTTTAATGGTCATGAGTGTTCCTGATAAAAACATATGGGTTTTGCATCGTGTGCAATGGCGCGATGATACCCGTTTTAGCCACGCCTTTGTGCTGGCGCAAACGACGACGGACGTGCTTTGCTAACGTGGAAGCTCCGACATGGGGAGATCATCATGGACGACCATAGCAACCACATACGCGAACTGGAAAAGAAAATCAGCGCCCTCAGCGACGCCCTGGCGCACCTGGGCAAGGGCACGACCTTGCAGGAATTGCTGCGCATCATACGTTTCCCCGGCTATACCACGCCTGCCGAGTTCACCTTCAACGCCGCCATCCTTGACACCATGCTGGTGCAGGCCAATGCGTTGGAAAAGCTAGGGCAGGATTTGCTGGCAGGGGCCAAGCAGGTGGTGGCAAAACAGTGAGCAGGCGGTGACTTACAACACCTAGTAAAACCGTAGCGAGCGGAAGGGAGTTGTGGTTGAGAAGCGCAACTGTACGAAGGTACAGTGAGCATCGCAGGCCGCAAATACCGACGCGCAGTAGGTTTTGATAGGTGTTCTTATTCCTGAACGCCTGAAAAATGGCCAGGGCAAGGCGCAGGGCCGCAGGCAGTACGAACGTACGCCCAGGCCCTGCAACGCCGCCATGGACGTTTTATCAGGTGTTCAGTCCGCCAAAACGTTCAAAAAACCACGGCTCCACGTCGGGCACATGCTCATCCTCGCGCCGCAGGGTGGCCAGGATATGTTCCTCGGCGGCCGCATGGGTGATGCGGTACAGGTCGCGCGCCAGCGCATAGGCTTGCGTGCCGGGCCACGGTTCGGGCAGCAGTTCGACGGGCAGTTGCGGGTCGTGTAATTGCACGCGACGGTAGGCGTGCGTCAGCAGCGAGCGGATGACGAAGGCTTGCTCCGCATCGAAGACGGGCGCTTCCTGTAGCAGGGTCAGCAGGGGCAGGAAGCTGGCGATGAATTTTTCGTAGCCGGCCATCACTTCCGACAAGTCCCAGCATTCGCCCACCATGTCGCGCAGGGGGCGCGTGCTCACGCCAGGCAATTCGGTGGTGTGGCAGACATACAGCTTGCCCTGTACCTCGTTGCGCACGAGGATATCTTCCAGCGCTTCCGTATTGCTGGCCGGGTGGCCGAAGATGCCCGGGGAGATCAAGCCATAGCCGGCCCATAACAATTCCTTGCGCAGCGCCCCCCGTTCGGCCGCGCCGATGCTGCCGGCCGGGCCGATCACCAGGGTCCAGCTGCCATCCCAGTGCACCACCAGCGGCGCATAGATGCGGCGGTAGGCGCGTTCGAAGCGGGCCAGCGCCTCCGGGCGTATCGTATAGGCGCTGCGGCGGCCGTCGCGTTGCGAGCTGAGCCAGCCTTCCTGCGCCAGGCGGAACACGCTGGTGCGTAATAAACGGTCATTCACGCCGAACGGCGCCAGCAGTTCGATCAGGCTGCCCAGCCAGATGGCGCCGCCGCGCGGCACGATGGCGTCGCCGAAAATCGTCATCACCAGGGACTTCGAGCGCGGTGGGTCGCTTTCCAGGAAATCGGCTATCCATGCCGTGCAGCGGGTGTTCTTCATGTGGTTCCGGTCTGGCCGTGTTGCGGTCGGTTCAATAAAAGCAGCAGTTTACTTGGCTGCGCGGGTAGCGCGGCAATAATTTGCCGGAAGCGCAGGGGGCGCTCCGTAGTGTTTTCTGATAAGCAATATCATACGCACAAAAAAGCTGCACAAGATACGATTTTTTAAAATGACTCACATCAAGTGTATGCAAATCGTTTTTTGTATCGTATTATCTGTTCATCGCACCGCGTTACTGCGCAAAATCAAAGACATGGGAGACAGATCATGTACGCACAAATGGTTGAAACCGGCCTCAAGAACGTCCGCTCCATCGACGACATGGGCCAGGAAGAGCGCGCTTTCCAGGCGCGCATCGACGAAGGCATCAAGATCGAGGCCAAGGACTGGATGCCGGACGCCTACCGCAAGACCCTGATCCGCCAGATTTCGCAGCACGCGCACTCGGAAATCGTCGGCCAATTGCCTGAAGGTAACTGGGTCACGCGCGCGCCGACCCTGAAACGCAAGTCGATCCTGCTGGCGAAGATCCAGGACGAAGCGGGCCACGGCCTGTACCTGTACAGCGCTGCGGAAACCCTGGGCGTTTCGCGCGACGACTTGCTGGCCGCCTTGCACTCGGGCAAAGCCAAGTATTCCAGCATCTTCAACTATCCCACCCTGTCGTGGGCCGACATGGGCGCCATCGGCTGGCTGGTCGACGGCTCCGCCATCATCAACCAGATTCCCCTGTGCCGCTGCTCCTACGGTCCGTATGCGCGCGCCATGATCCGCGTCTGCAAGGAAGAATCGTTCCATGCGCGCCAGGGCTACGACATCATGATGTCGCTGTGCAAGGGCACTCCCGAGCAGAAAGCCATGGCGCAGGATGCCTTGAACCGCTGGTGGTGGCCATCGTTGATGATGTTCGGCCCGTCCGACGCCGCCTCCGTCAACAGCGCCCAATCGGCGCAATGGCGCATCAAGCTGTTTTCGAACGATGAATTGCGCCAGCGCATGGTCGACCAGACCGTGCCGCAAATCGAATACCTGGGCCTGACCGTGCCCGATCCCGACCTGAAGTTCAATGCGGAAACGGGCCACTATGAATTCGGCGAGATCGACTGGTCCGAGTTCAACAATGTCCTGAAGGGCAATGGCCCGTGCAACAGCGAACGTTTGCAAACGCGCGTGAAAGCGTATGAAGACGGTGCATGGTTCCGCGATGCCTTGGTCGCGTATGCAGACAAGCAAGCCGCTAGCAAAGCGGCAGCCTGAAATATCTATAAAAGGGGATAGCAACATGAGCAAAGAATGGCCATTGTGGGAAGTGTTCATCCGCAGCCAGCACGGCCTGGCGCACAAGCATGTGGGCAGCCTGCACGCTTCCGACGCCGCCATGGCGGTCAACCATGCGCGCGACGTTTACACGCGCCGCAATGAAGGCGTGAGCATCTGGGTGGTGCGCGCGGCCGATATCGTCGCCAGCAGCCCCGGCGACAAGGGCGCCCTGTTCGAACCGTCGAACAGCAAGGTGTACCGCCATCCCACCTTCTTCCCGATGCCGGAAGAAGTCAAGAATCTGTGATGGGAGCGCCTGCAATGGATGACAAGGTCAACTACCTCCTGCGTCTGGGCGACAATGCCCTGATCCTCAGCCAGCAGCTGTCGCAGCTGTGCGGCAAGGGCCCGGCACTGGAAGAAGACATGGCGCTGACCAACGTGTCGTTGGACTTGCTGGGCCAGACGCGCTTGTGGTTCAGCTATGCGGCCGAACTGGAAAACGCCGGCCGCGACGAGGACGACATCGCCTTTTTGCGCGACGCCCACGACTTCAAGAACTGCCTGCTGGTCGAACAGCCGAACGGCAATTACGCCGACACCATGATGCGCCAGTTCTTCTTCGACAGTTGGCACTACTTCCAGCTGCTGGAACTGACAAAATCGGCGGATGCCCGCATCGTCGACGTGGCGCAAAAATCGATCAAGGAAGTGACCTATCACTTGCGCCGCAGCGGCGACCTGATCGTGCGTCTCGGCGACGGCACGGCGGATAGCCACGCCAAGACGCAGGCGGCCGCCGACAAGCTGTGGATGTACACGGGCGAGATGTTCAAGTACGACGCCGTTGACCAGGCCATGGTTGCCGCCGGCATCGCGCCGCCATCGGACGTGCTGCGCCGGGCCTTCCTCGAACACGTGGCCGAGATCTTCGCCGAAGCGACGCTGGTCATGCCGGCGCCCGACGCCTGGATGCAAAAGGGCGGCAAGCAGGGCACGCACACGGAGCACCTGGGTTTTATTCTGGCCGAGATGCAGTTCCTGCAGCGCGCCTATCCCGGGGCAGAGTGGTAATGAACACGGCCGGTGGCGCCGCGGCGCTGGACGCGGCACAGGTCTGGGCCTGGCTGGGCGAGGTGCCCGACCCGGAAATCCCCGTAATCTCGGTGGTGGACCTGGGTATCGTGCGCGCCGTCGACGTCACGGACGTCGATGCCTGCATCGTGACGATCACGCCCACGTATTCGGGCTGCCCGGCCATGCAGGTGATCGCCGATGCCGTCACCGATGCCTTGCGCAGCCATGGCGTGGCCAGGGTGACGCTGGTGAACCAGCTGGCGCCCGCCTGGACCACGGACTGGATGAGCGAAGCGGGCAAGGCCAAGCTGAAAGGCTATGGCATCGCCCCGCCGCAGCAGCAGGTGATCGACATCAGCGGTTTGCGTGGTGGAGTCAAGCGCCAGGCCATGCCCAAGCTGGACGTGATCTGCCCGAACTGCGGCTCGACGCATACGCAGCTGACCAGCCAGTTCGGCTCCACGCCGTGCAAGGCACTGTACAAATGCCTGGCTTGCCGCGAACCGTTTGACTACTTCAAGTGCCACTAAAAAAATCAGGCACACGTTCCGAAGAAACTGGAGATGAAGCATGAGTAAATTTTATCCGCTGTCCGTGGCCAACGTGCGCAATGAAACGCGCGACACCATCGCCGTCACGTTCGACGTGCCAGCGGAACTGCAGCAGCAGTTCCGCTTCCAGCAGGGCCAGCACCTGACCCTGCGCGCCAATATCAATGCGGAAGACGTGCGCCGTTCGTATTCCATCTGTTCGGCGGTGCAGGACGGCACCCTGCGCGTGGCCATCAAGCGCACGCCGGGCGGCGCCTTTTCCACCTGGGCGAACGATACCCTGAAAGCCGGCGCGACTATCGAGGTGATGCCGCCCATGGGCCACTTCAACGTGCCGCTCGATTGCGTCAACCGCAAGCACTACCTGGCGTTTGCGGCCGGCAGCGGCATCACGCCCATCCTCTCCATCATCAAGACGACTCTGCTGACGGAACCCCTGAGCCGTTTCACCCTGTTCTACGGCAACCGCGCCTCGTCGTCCGTCATCTTCAAGGAAGAATTGACGGATTTGAAGGATGTGTACCTGGAGCGCTTGAACCTGGTGTACGTGATGAGCCGCGAGCAGCAGGACATCGAATTGTTCAACGGCCGCATCACGCAGGAAAAATGCGAGCAATTCCTGCAGCACTGGATCAAGGTCGAAGACTACGACAACGCCTTCATCTGCGGCCCGGAAGACATGATGCTCGGTGTCTCCGCCGCCCTGCAGGCAGCCGGCATGCCCAAGCAGAACATCAAGGTCGAACTGTTCGCCGCCAGCATCCCGAAAAACGCCCACAAGCCACGCGCCCAGCTGGCTGCGGATGCGGTGCAGGAAACGGAAGTGACCGTCATCATGGATGGCAACCACACCACCTTCACGATGGACAAGGACAAGGAATCCATCCTCGACGCGGGCCTGCGCCATGGGCTGGACATGCGCTACTCGTGCAAGGGCGGCGTGTGCTCGACCTGCCGCTGCAAGATCCTCGACGGCAAGGTCGAGATGGACGTCAACTACGCGCTGGAAGACTACGAAGTGGCGCGCGGCTTCGTCCTCAGTTGCCAGAGTTTTCCATTGACCGACAAGGTCGTGGTGGACTTCGACCAGGCTGAATAAAGCCGGCGCAGGGCTGACGCCCTGCCGTATCCATTACAAAAGCGAGACGCCATGACCTACCAAAACATCCTCTTCACCATCGAGCAGGGTATCGCCACTCTGACCCTGAACCGTCCCGACAAGCTCAATAGCTTTACGCAAGCCATGCACGAGGAAGTGCGCGACGCGATTGCGCAAGTGAACGCCGACAGCACCGTGCGCGTCTTCGTGCTGACGGGCGCGGGCCGCGGCTTTTGCGCGGGCCAGGATTTGTCCGACCGCGCCGTGGAACCGGGCTCGAAGGGCGTGGACCTGGGCGAGTCGGTGGAAAAAAACTATGCGCCGCTGGTGCTGGCCTTGAAAGCCTTGCCTATGCCCGTGATTTGCGCCGTCAACGGCGTGGCCGCGGGCGCGGGCGCCAACCTGGCGCTGGCCTGCGACATCGTCATCGCCGGCAAGTCGGCCAGTTTCGTGGAAGTGTTCTGCAAGCTGGGTCTGATCCCGGACACGGGCGGCACCTTCTTCCTGCCTCGCCTGATCGGTTCGGCGCGCGCCATGGGCCTGGCCATGCTCGGTGAAAAACTGACGGCGGAAAAAGCGGAAGACTGGGGCCTGATCTGGAAATGCGTGGACGACGCGCAGCTGGCGGAAGAGACGCGCAAGCTGGCCGTGCACTTTTCCACGGCGCCGACCAAGGGCCTGGCGTATACCAAGCAGGCGCTGGCCGCCAGCGGCGCCAATACCCTGCCGCAGCAGCTTGCGCTGGAAGCGCGCATGATGAGCGATCTCGGTAACAGCGACGATTACCGCGAAGGCGTGGCCGCCTTCATGGAAAAACGCACACCGCAATTCAAGGGACATTGATATGACCGCATTGGCAAACAACAGTATCGTCGCCGTCATCGGCAGCGGCGCCATGGGCGCCGGCATCGCGCAGGTGGCCGCCGCCGCCGGTTACCGCGTCAAACTGTACGACACGCGCGCAGAAGCCGTCAGCAAGGCCTTGCTCGATATTGGCAAGATGTATGCGAAGCTGGCCGAAAAGGGCCGCATGACGGCTGACGATGCGGCAGCCGCCACGGCGCGCCTGCAGGCGGCCGGCAGCCTGGCCGATGTGAGCGATGCATCCTTGGTGGTGGAAGCCATCGTGGAAAATCTCGACGTCAAGCGCGGCCTGTTCGCGGAACTGGAAGCGCTGGTCAGCGACGACTGCATCCTGGCGACGAATACCTCGTCGATCTCCGTCACGGCCATCGCCACCAAGCTGCGCCGCCCGGAACGCCTGGTCGGCATGCACTTCTTTAATCCCGTGCCCCTGATGGCGCTGGTCGAAGTGATCAGTGGCCTGGCCACCAGCGAGCAGGTTGCCGCCACCGTCTACGACACGTCTATCGCCTGGGGAAAAAATCCCGTGCATGCGAAATCGACGCCCGGCTTCATCGTCAACCGTGTCGCCCGTCCGTTTTATGCGGAAGGCTGGCGTTTGCTCAATGAACAGGCAGGCGACGCCGCCACCATCGATGCCGTGCTGCGTGAAGCGGGCGGTTTCCGCATGGGGCCATTCGAGCTGATGGATCTGATTGGCCATGACGTCAATTTCTCCGTCACGCAATCCGTGTTCGGCGCCTATTTCAACGACCCGCGCTTCACGCCGTCCGTGCTGCAGCAGGAAATGGTCAACGCCGGTTTCCTGGGCCGCAAGTCGGGCCGTGGTTTTTATCAGTATGGTGAAGGCGCGGCTGCCCCTGTCGCGCAGGCGGAAGCCCCGCAGCCGAAGCCGGAATTCGTCGCTCTGTCGGCCGCCATCGGCGGTGATGGCCGTGGTCATAGCGGCATCATTCGCAGCCTGGTGCAGCGGCTGGAGCAGGCTGGCATCACGGTCAGCCGCCGGGTGACGCAGGAAGGCCAGACACACGACGAAGCGCCGGCCCTGCATTGCCATGGCGCCGCGATTTATCTGACCGATGGCCGCAGCGCCACCCAGCGCGCGCACGACAACCAGCATCCGGACACGGTGCTGTTCGACCTGGCGCTCGATTACGCCGGTGCCAAGCGCATCGCCGTGGTCCGCGCCGACCAGTGCAGCGACGCCGCCTACGCGGCCGTCGTCGGCCTGTTCCAGGCGGCCGGTTTCATCGTCACGCGGCTGGACGACGTGCCTGGCCTGGCCGTCATGCGCACGGTCGCCATGCTGGCCAACGAGGCGGCCGACGCCGTCAACCAGGGCGTGTGCACGGCGGATGCCGTCGATATCGCCATGCAGAAGGGCGTCAATTACCCGCGTGGACCGCTGGCCTGGGCCGATGCGGTCGGCGTTCAACAGATCGTGACCGTGCTGCACCACCTAGCGCAAGGCTATGGCGAGGACCGCTACCGGGTCTCGCCGCTGCTGCGTCGCAAACTCGCCAATGGAGCCCAGTTTCATGCATAAGGAACACCCTATCCACGCTGCCCAGGCCTTGGCCGAAGCAGCCGCCGCCTCCATGCTGTCGCGCGATAACGCCACTGCCGCCATGGGCATCGCCCTGGCCGACGTGGGCCCCGGCCATGCGCGCATGACGATGACGGTGCGCGCAGACATGCTCAATGGCCACCAGACCTGCCACGGCGGCTTTATCTTCGCCCTGGCCGACAGCGCCTTCGCCTTCGCCTGCAACAGCTACAACCTGAACACCGTGGGCGCCGGCTGCACCATCGACTACCTGGCGCCAGGCCGCGAAGGCGACGTGCTGACGGCGCACGCCGTCGAACAGGCGCTGGCGGGAAAAAGCGGCGTCTACGACGTCAAGGTCAGCAATCAGGAAGGCCGCGCCATCGCGCTCTTCCGCGGCAAGTCGATCCGCGTGGCGGGCGAAGTCATACAAGAGCAGGCTTGAACTGCCAGTACCGATTGAACAGTTAAAGAATTAAACAGGAGACAATGATGGTCCAACGAATTCCCGCCCCGAATGACCTCGAGCCGATCGAGCGCGCCAGCAAGGATGAACTGCAGGCGCTGCAGCTCGAACGCATGAAATGGACGCTCAAGCACGCGTATGACAACGTGCCCCATTACCGCGCCGCTTTTGACGAAGCGGGTGTGCATCCGGACGACCTGAAGTCCCTGGCCGACCTGTCGAAATTCCCGTTCACCGATAAAAAAGTCTTGCGCGACAATTACCCGTTTGGCCTGTTCGCCGTGCCGCGCGAGCAAGTGGTGCGCATCCACGCGTCCAGCGGCACCACGGGCAAGGCCACGGTGGTCGGCTACACGCAGAACGACATCGATACCTGGGCCAACGTGGTGGCGCGCTCGATCCGCGCCGGCGGCGGCCGCGCGGGCGACATGGTGCATATCTCCTACGGCTACGGCCTGTTCACGGGCGGCCTGGGCGCGCACTACGGCGCCGAGCGCCTGGGCTGCACGGTTATCCCGATGTCCGGCGGGCAGACGGAAAAGCAAGTGCAGTTGATCCAGGATTTCAAGCCATCGATCATCATGGTCACGCCGTCCTACATGCTCAACATCATCGAGGAGTTCACGCGCCAGGGCCTGGACCCGGCCGAATCGTCGCTGAAGGTGGGCATCTTCGGCGCGGAACCGTGGACGGACGCCATGCGTTCGGAAATCGAGGCGCGCGCCGGCATCGACGCCGTCGACATCTATGGCCTGTCCGAAGTGATGGGGCCTGGCGTGGCGTCCGAATGCATCGAAAGCAAGGATGGTCCCGTCATCTGGGAAGACCATTTTTATCCCGAGATCATCGATCCCGAAACGGGCGAAGTGCTGCCGGATGGCGAGGAGGGCGAACTGGTCTTCACCTCGCTGTCGAAGGAAGCGCTGCCTGTCATCCGCTACCGCACGCGCGACCTGACCCGCTTGCTGCCGCCCACCTCGCGCTCCATGCGCCGCATCGGCAAGATCACGGGCCGCTCGGACGACATGCTGATCATCCGCGGCGTAAACGTCTTCCCCACCCAGATCGAAGAGCTGATCCTCAAAATGCCGAAGCTGGCGCCGCAATACCAGCTGGTGGTCACGCGCGACGGCCACCTCGACAAGCTCGAAGTCATCGCCGAGCTGCGCATCGACCTGACCGCCACCATCTCGTCCAGCGAAACGGATGCCCTGGCGCGCGAGCTGGAACACCGCATCAAGACGCACGTGGGCGTGAGCACGCGCGTGCGCCTGGTGGCCGCTGCCGGCATCGAACGCACCCTGACGGGCAAGGCCCGCCGCGTGGTCGACCAGCGCCCGAAGATTTTCTCCTGATAGCCCGAACAAGGAAGCAAACATGAACGAAGCCTTTATCTGTGACGCCGTGCGCACACCTTTCGGCCGCTACGGCGGTGCACTATCCAGCGTGCGCGCCGACGATCTGGGTGCGCTGCCGATTGCCGCGTTGATCGCCCGTAACCCGTCCGTCGACTGGTCCGCCATCGACGACGTGTTCTACGGTTGCGCCAATCAGGCGGGCGAGGACAACCGCAACGTGGGCCGCATGGCCGCGCTGCTGGCCGGCTTGCCTGCGGCGGTGCCGGGCAATACCATCAACCGCCTGTGCGGCTCCAGCCTGGACGCCGTCGGCATGGCGGCCCGCTCCATCAAGGCGGGCGAGGCGGAGCTGATCATCGCCGGCGGCGTGGAAAGCATGACGCGTGCGCCTTTCGTGATGGGCAAGGCCGACAGCGCGTTCTCGCGCGCGGCGAAAATCGAAGACACCACCCTGGGCTGGCGCTTCGTCAATGGCAAGATGAAAACGCAGTACGGCATCGACACCATGCCGGAAACGGCGGAAAACGTGGCCGTGGAATTTGGCATCAGCCGCGCCGACCAGGACGCGCTGGCCTTGCGCAGCCAGCAGCGCTGGGCCGCCGCCAACGCGGCTGGCGTGTTCGATCGCGAAATCGTGCCCGTCGCCGTGCCGCAAAAAAAGGGCGAGCCGAAGATGGTGACGATGGATGAACATCCGCGTCCGGACACCTCGCTGGAAATGCTGGCGAAATTGAAAGGCGTGGTGAAAGCGGACGGCACGGTCACGGCCGGCAATGCCTCGGGCTTGAACGACGGCGCCTGCGCGATTTTGCTCGCGTCCGCCGCCGCCGTCGATAAATACAAATTGACGCCCCGCGCAAAGGTGCTGGGCATGGCCACAGCCGGCCTGGCACCGCGCATCATGGGCTTTGGTCCCTCGCCGGCGTCGCGCAAGGTGCTGGCGCAGACGGGACTCACCATCGGGCAGATGGACGTCATCGAACTCAATGAAGCGTTTGCGGCGCAGGCGCTGGCCGTCACGCGCGACCTGGGCCTGGCCGACAATGCGGCCCACGTGAACCCGAATGGCGGGGCGATTGCCATCGGCCATCCGCTGGGCGCATCGGGCGCGCGCCTGGTGATGGCGGCATTGAACCAGCTGGAGCGCACGGGCGGGCGCTATGCGCTGTGCACCATGTGCATCGGCGTGGGGCAGGGTATTGCCGTGGTGATTGAACGCGTATAAAAAAGTAGAAAAACAAAAAAGGCGCAGGCTTGTAAAAAAGCGCCAATATTAATTGACCGTAGTGCCAACCTGGTGGAGACCACAATGATTGCCAATATCTTCAAGAAAACCCTGATCGCCGGCGTGCTGGCCATGACTGCCGCGGGTGCGTACGCGGCCGACAACATCAAGATCGGTTCCGTGCTGTCCGTCACGGGTCCGGCCGCCTTCCTGGGCGACCCGGAACTGAAAACCCTGCAGCTGTACATCGAGAAAATCAATGCGGCCGGCGGCGTCCTGGGACGCAAGCTGGAACTGGTGCACTACGACGACGGCAGCGATGCGGCCAAGGCCAACGGTTTTACCAAGCGCCTGATCGAGTCGGACAAGGTCGACGTGCTGATCGGCGGCACCACCACGGGCGCGACGATGGCGATGGCGCCGCTGGTGGAGCGCGCCAGCGTGCCGTTCATTTCGCTGGCGGGCGCCGTGGTAATCATCGATCCGGTCAAGAAGTGGGTCTTCAAGACGCCGCATACGGACCGCATGGCGGCCGAGAAGGTGTTCGAGGACATGAAGAAGCGCGGCATCAGCAAGGTGGGCCTGCTGTCGGAAACGAGCGGCTTCGGCGCCTCGGGCCGCAAGGAATCGCAGATCGTCGCCTCGAAATACGGCATCACGCTGGTGGCCGATGAAACCTACGGTCCGAAAGACACGGATATCACGGCGCAGCTCACGCGCATCAAGAATACGGCTGGCGTGCAGGCCGTCTTCGTCTTCGGCCTGGGCCAGGGCCCGGCCGTGGTGACCAAGAACTACGGCCAGCTGGGCATGGCCGCGCTGCCGCTGTACCAGTCGCATGGCGTGGCGTCGGACGAATACCTGAAGCTGTCGGGCAAGGCCGCCGAAGGCGTGCGCCTGCCGACGCCGGCCCTCTTGATCGGTGCCATGCTGCCCGATAGCGACGCGCAGAAGGCCATCGTCGTCGGCTACGACAAGACGTATAAAGAGCGCTACAAGATCGATCCATCAACCTTTGGCGGCTATGCGCTCGATGCCCTGAACCTGTCGGTGGACGCCATCAAGCGCGCCGGCGGCACGGACCGCGAAAAAGTGCGCACGGCGCTGGAGCAGACCAAGGGTTTTGTCGGCACCACTGGTGTCTTCAACATGTCGGCCAAAGACCACATGGGCCTGGATCTGTCGGCTTTCCGCATGGTGCAAGTGAAGAACGGCGAATGGCAATTGTCGAAGTGATGTAAGCCAGAGTACCTGCGCGAGGCCGCCCTCGAAGACGGCCCGCGCATAGCCGAACATAATGGAGACACCATGGAAGTCGCTCAATTTCTACAATTTCTGTATTCCGGGATGACGGTCGGTTCCGCCTACGCGCTGGCGGCGCTGGGCTTTACCATCATCTACAACACCAGCGGCGTGATCAATTTCGCCCAGGGCGAATTCATCATGCTGGGCGGGATGCTGGCCGCCGTGATGTCGGCCGCCGGCGTGCCGCTGCCGCTGGCCATCATCCTGGCCGTCGTCGCCACCGGCATCGTTGGCCTGCTGATGGAAAAAACCGTGATCGAACCGGCGCAAAATGCGCAGGTCATCACCCTCTTGATCATCACCATCGGCGCTTCCCTCGTGCTGCGCGGCCTGGTGCAAATCTGGCTGGGCAAGGATACGCACTCGCTGCCGGCCTTTTCCGGCGACGCACCGATTGAATTTTTGGGCGCCAGCCTGCTGCCGCAAAGCCTGTGGGTGCTGGGCGTGACGGTCGTCATCGTGCTGGTGCTGGGCTGGTTCTTCGGCCGCACGCTGATGGGCAAGGCCATGCTGGCCACCTCGCACAACAAGCTGGCCGCGCAACTGGTGGGCATCAACACGCGCAAGGTGCTGCTGTTCTCGTTCGGCCTGTCGGCTCTGCTGGGCGCGGCGGGCGGCATCCTCGTCGCACCGATCACGTACACGTCCTATGACGCGGGCATCATGCTGGGCCTGAAAGGCTTTGTCGCCGCCGTATTGGGTGGCTTGGGCGGCGGCGCGGGCGCGATTGCCGGCGGCCTGATCCTCGGCATCGCCGAAGCCATGACGGCCGGCTACATCTCGTCGGCCTACAAGGATGCGGTACCGTTCGTGCTGATTTTATTGATCCTGTTCTTCCTGCCGCAAGGCTTGTTTGGCGCTAAAAATTCGGAGCGTGTATGAAGAATTTACTCACTCGCTCGCGCCATGGCGGCTTGCTGGTACTGGCGCTGGTGCTGGCCATCCTGCCGCTGTTCCTCAGCAATGCGTTCTACTATGACGTGGCGATCCGCATCGCGCTGAACGCCATCGTCGTCATCGGCCTGAACCTCTTGATGGGCTATACGGGCCAGATCAGCCTCGGCCACGCCGGTTTCTACGGCCTGGGTGCATATGCGTCAGCCGTGCTGACCACGCACTACAACTGGCCGCCGCTCGCTGCCCTGGCCGCCGGCGCCGTCGCCACGGGCTTGCTGGCATTGCTGCTGGCCCGTCCCGTGCTGAAACTCAAGGGCCATACGCTGGCCATGGCGACCCTGGGCCTGGGCATCATCATTTCCATCGTCATCAACAACGAGACGCAATGGACGGGCGGCCCGGACGGCATCGGCGTCGCCGCCTTCAGTGTCGCCGGCCTGGAAATCGCCGGTGAAAAATCGTGGTACCTGGTGTGCGCCGTGCTGCTGTTGCTGGTCACGTGGCTGGCGCTGAACCTGATCGATTCGCCTGTCGGCCGCGCGCTGCAGGCCATCCACGGTTCGGAAGTGGCGGCGCGTGTGGTCGGCGTCGATACGACGCGCTTCAAGGTGCGTGTGTTCGTGCTGTCGGCCGTCATCGCCAGCATCGCGGGCAGCATCAGCGCCCATTACATCGGTTTCATCACGCCCAACCTGGCCGGCTTTTTCCATTCGATCGAACTGGTGACGATGGTGGTGGTGGGCGGCATGGCGTCGATCTTCGGCTCCATCATCGGCGCGGCGCTGCTGACGATCCTGCCGCAACTGCTGTCCAGTTTTGAAGGCTGGGAAACGGTGGTGTTCGGCGTGATCCTGATGGCCACCATGATCTTCATGCCCAAGGGGTTGGTGCCGAGCCTGGCCAGCCGTTCGCGCAAGCGGGCCGCCACGCCGAAGGCGCCCGTCAAAGCTGAGCAGGAGGTGTGAGATGCTGACGATTAATAATCTGAGCAAGAGCTTCGGCGGCGTGCACGCGGTGCAGGACGTGAGCTTCACCGTCAAGGAAGGCAATATCCACTCCGTGATCGGGCCGAACGGCGCCGGCAAGACGACCCTGTTCAACCTGATCACCGGTGTCTACACGCCGACCAAGGGCGAGATCCTGCTCAATGGCGAGAACGTGGCCGCCATGCCGCCCGATGCGCTGGCGCGGCGCGGCATGAGCCGCACCTTCCAGAACCTGCAGGTGTGCATGAACATGACGGCCATCGACAATGTGATGGTGGGCGCGCACCTGCGCCTGAACCAGAACCTGTTCGCCTCCATGCTGCGTTTGCCGTCCGTGCGCCGCGCCGATGCGGCTTGCCGCGACGAAGCGGCGGGCCTGATGGAGTTTGTCGGCGTGGGCCGGCATATCGATGACGAGGCGGGGCAGATGTCGTATGGCGCGTTAAAGCGCCTGGAAATCGCCCGCGCGCTGGCGGCCAAGCCGAAGGTGCTGCTGCTCGACGAACCGGCGGCGGGCTTGAACCACACGGAAACGGGCGAGATCGAAGTCCTGATCCGCAAGGTGGCGCAATCGGGCGTGACGGTGGTGCTGGTCGAGCATGACATGAAACTGGTGATGAATTTGTCGGACCATATCCTGGTGCTCGACTATGGCAAGAAGCTGGCCGAAGGGACCGCCGCCGAAGTGCGCGCCAATCCCGACGTGGTGGCGGCATACCTGGGAGTGGCGGCATGATGAAGATGGAAAAACCTCAGACACCGCTGGTGCTCGATATCGCCGGCCTGACCAGCCATTACGGCCGCATCCAGGCCCTGCACGGCATCGACCTGCAAGTGCGCCAGGGCCAACTGGTGGCGCTGGTGGGCGCGAATGGCGCCGGCAAGACGACCCTGCTGCGGGCGATTTCCGGCGTGCAGCCGATCAGCGCCGGCAGCATCGCCTTCGCCGGCCAGGATGTCAGCCGCATGAGCGCCGACAAGCGCGTGCGCAGCGGCATCTGCCAGGTGCCGGAAGGGCGGCAAGTGTTCGGCCCCATGACGGTGGAAGACAATCTGCGCCTGGGTGCCTTTACGCGTCCGGCGCAGGACGTGGCCGGCGACATGGAGCGCATGTACGGCCTATTCCCGATCCTGAAGGAAAAGCGCCTGCTGCTGGCCGGCACGCTGTCCGGTGGGCAGCAGCAGATGCTGGCCATGGCGCGCGCGCTGATGGGCCGCCCGCAACTGCTGCTGCTCGATGAACCGAGCATGGGCCTGGCGCCGCTCCTGATCGCGGAAATCTTCCGCATCGTGGCCGAGCTGCGCGACCAGGGCATCACCATCTTCCTCGTCGAGCAGAACGCGCACGCGGCCCTGTCGATCGCCGATGTGGGCTATGTGATCGAGACGGGCGCCATCACCTTGTCCGGTCCCGGTCCCGAGTTGCTGCACAACGAGCAGGTACAGAGCGCGTACCTGGGTATGTGAAGACGTAGGTCGGATTAGCGGGGGCGCCGAGCCGCTTGCGCGTAATCCGACATCAGCCGCTACGGCTGGCAATAATGTTTTGGAGAGCAACATGGTCAAAGTCTACGAAATCAACGGCGTCACCCCCGTCGTCCACCCCAGCGCCTATGTGCACCCGTCGGCCGTGCTGATCGGCGACGTGATCGTCGGCCCGCGCTGCTATATCGGCCCGCTGGCCTCGATCCGCGGCGATTTCGGCCGATTGATCCTGGAAGAGGGCGCGAACCTGCAGGATACCTGCGTCATGCACGGTTTCCCCGGCTGCGACACGGTGGTCGAAGTCGACGGCCATATCGGCCATGGCGCCGTGCTGCACGGCTGCCGCATCGGCCGCAACGCGCTCGTCGGCATGAACGCCGTGGTGATGGATAACGCCGTCATCGGCGAGGAATCCATCGTCGCCGCCATGAGTTTCGTCAAGGCGGGCATGATCGTCGCGCCGCGCAGCATGGTGGTCGGCACGCCCGCCAAGATCATCCGCGCGCTGACCGACGATGAAATCAAATGGAAAAGCTCGGGCACGGGCCAGTACCACGAACTGGCCGTGCGCTCGATGCAAACGATGCGCGAAGTGGAAGCCCTGACGCAAGTCGAGGCTAACCGCCAGCGTCTCAATTTCGAATCGGCCTTGCCGCTGCATTTGCACAAGAACGCTGCGGCGCAGTAAAAACCTACATAGGAGTAAACCACATGGCTCACATATCCACCCTGCAAAGCCTGATCGCCGGCCGCTGGCTGGGCGAAAGCGCCGCCGTGCCCCTGCACAGCGCCTTGAACAACCGCGTGATCTATCACACGCATGCGGAAAAGATCGACTTCGACGAAGCCGTCACGTATGCGCGCAGGACGGGCGTGCCGGGCCTGATGGCGCTGGATTTCCAGCAGCGCGCCGCGCGCCTGAAGGCGTTGGCCCTGTACCTGGTCGAGCGCAAGGAAGAACTGTATGCGATTTCGCATCTGTCGGGTGCCACGCGCGCCGACAGCTGGGTCGACATCGAAGGCGGCACGGGCACCCTGTTCGCCTACGCCAGCATGGGCAGCAACGAGCTGCCGTCGTCGAACGTGCTGCACGAAGGCCCGGCCATTGCGCTGGGCAAGAAGGGCGGTTTCGCCGGCACGCATATCCTGGTGCCGCGCGGCGGCCTGGCCGTGCACATCAACGCCTTTAACTTCCCCATCTGGGGCTTGCTGGAAAAATTCGCGCCAAGCTTCCTGGCGGCCATGCCCTGCATTGCCAAGCCGGCCACGGCGACGAGCTATCTGACGCAGGCCGTCGTGCGCATGATGCACGAATCGGGCTTGCTGCCGGCCGGCAGCCTGCAACTGGTGATCGGCTCCACGGGCGACTTGCTGGATCGCTTGAATGGCCAGGATTTCGTCACCTTCACGGGATCGGCGGCCACGGCCGCCAAGCTGCGCACCAATCCGAACCTGATCGCCCAGTCTGTGCCGTTCAACGGCGAAGCCGATTCGCTCAACTGCGCCATCCTGGCGCCGGACGTCACGCCGGACGATGTGGAATTCGACCTGTTCGTCAAGGAAGTCGTGCGCGAGATGACGGGCAAGTCGGGCCAGAAGTGCACGGCCATCCGCCGCATCATCGTGCCGCAACACTTGATGGATGCCGTCGGCACGCGCTTGCGCGAGCGCCTGGCCAAAGTGGTGGTGGGCGATCCGTCCATCGAAGGCGTGCGCATGGGCGCGCTGGCGTCGAAGGAACAGCAGAATGACGTGGCCGAGCGTGTCGCCACCCTGTCGCAGGGTAATGAAGTGGTGTTCGGCGTGGCCGACGGTTTTAGTCCTTTGGGCGATGGCGCCCTTGACGGCAGCTTCTTCTCGCCGACTTTGCTGCTGTGCCGCGACGCCTTCGGCAACGACGCCGTGCATGACGTGGAAGCGTTCGGCCCCGTCAGCACCATGATGGGTTACAAGGATATCGATGAAGCGCTGGCCCTGGCCGCGCGCGGCAAGGGCAGCCTGGTGAGCACCCTGGTGACGCGCGATCCGAAGATCGCCGCACGCGTGGTGCCGCAAGTGGCGGCCACGCATGGCCGCGTGCACGTACTTGAGCGCGTGGCCTCCGTCGACTCGACGGGCCATGGCTCACCGCTGCCGCAACTGAAGCACGGCGGCCCTGGCCGCGCGGGCGGCGGCGAGGAACTGGGCGGCGTGCGCGCCGTGCGCCACTACCTGCAACGGGCGGCCGTGCAAGGCTCGCCGACCATGCTGGCGGCCATCACGGGTGAATACGTGCGCGGCGCGGACGTCAACGAAAGCCCGATCCACCCGTTCCGCAAGCACTTCGAGGACTTGAAGACGGGCGACTCGCTGCTCACGCACCGCCGCACCATCAGCGAAGCGGACATCGTCGCCTTCGGCGGCATCTCAGGCGATTTCTTCTACATGCACTTCGATGAAATCGCCGCGAAGGAATCGCAGTTCGGCAAGCGCATCGCCCACGGCTACTTCGTGCTGTCGGCCGCCGCCGGCCTGTTCGTCTCGCCCGGCGTCGGTCCCGTGCTGGCCAACTACGGTCTGGACAACCTGCGCTTCGTCGCTCCCGTCGCCATCGGCGACACCATCCGCGCGCGCCTGACGTGCAAGCGCAAGGTCGACCGCAACCGCAAGGACGTATTTGGCGTGGGACAGGGCGTGGTCGCTTGGGACGTGCAGGTGACCAATCAGAACGAGGAATTGGTGGCCAGCTACGACATCCTGACCCTGGTGTCCAAGCGCGAATAAGCTTCAGACGCAAGACTGCCTGCATCGGCGCCGCCCGCGATCATCGCGCGGGTGGCGCTTTTTTTATCCGGATTCTTTTCGTCTTGAATTATCCATAAGTGTATGAAAAATATAGGCTAAGTGTGGTTTTGCACGGCGTGCTATTTAGATAAACCCCTCTAGAACGCGTGCTTTTTTCGCAAAAAGTGGCGAATCAACGCATTGCTGCAAGAAAACTTTCCAACGTAAAACCTTTTCTCTGTAGCATGGTTTTACTCACTGGTCACACGCCATGCAGGCCTCATAGGCGATGGCGGCGTGAAAAAAACGGACCCGGCCTGTTACGGCCGGTGAGCCATCGACCTCGAGTCCCATTCCACGATTAACGTTCACCGCTACGGGTATTTAATTACTATGAATAAACACGTCCTGCTTTTCCTGATGGCCATGCCCCTGGCCATCAGTCATGCCTATGCCGAAGAGGCCGTTGGCCCCGCGGTCAAGATCAGCGGTTACGGCACGGCCGCCCTGACCATGGCCGATACGGACAACGCGCAGTTCGCGCGCCCGAACCAGGCTGCCGGTGCCGGCCGCACCACCCGCACGGGCGTCGATTCCAACCTGGGATTGCAAGCCAATGTGACCGTCACCCCGTGGCTGTCGGCCACCGTGCAGGGCCTGGCGCGCAAGGATGGCGAGGATGATGTCGGCGCCGAACTGGCGTGGGCCTTCGCCAAGGCCAAGGTATCGGACAGCTTCAGCGTGCGCGTCGGCCGCATAGGCCTGCCCGTCTTCATGATTTCCGATTACCGCAACGTGGGCTATGCCAACACCATGCTGCGCCCGCCGGGCGAAATGTATTCGCAGGTACCGCTGAACAGCATCGACGGCATCGACGGGACCTACCAGTTCAGCGCGGGCGATACCAGCATCACCACGCAGCTGGCGCTGGGCCGTACCAAGGCCACCCTGGCTACGGGGCCCGCTTCGACCGTGCAGGTGGAAGGCAAGTCCATCGTCGCCCTGAACGTGGTGGCCGAACACGGTCCCGTCACCGTGCGCTTCGGCCGTGCCGAGACCAAGCTGACGATCAACGATTCGCCGAGCCTGAACACCCTGATGGGCAGCCTGCGCACGGCCGGCAGCGGCTACAGGATCGCCCAGCTGGGCGCCCTGGCCGATGCGCTGGAAGTCAAGGACAAGAAGGCGTCGTTCACTTCCGTGGGCCTGGGCCTGGACTGGAACAATGTGCTGCTGCAGTCCGAATATGCGAAGCGCAAGACGGACAGCTATGTCAGCGACAGCACCTCGTGGTACGTGATGGGCGGCTACCGCATCGGTGCCTTCCTGCCCTACTACAGCCACGCCAGCCTGAAGGCCGATGGCCGCGTGAACAACACCGTGCCCGCATCCTGCCCTGCCGGCTATCCGGCCGCCTGCATGCCGACCCTGCGCGTCCTGTCGGCCGGCGTCGACACCCTGGCCACCATGCGTAACCAGCTCGAACAATCGACGGACAGCATCGGCGTGCGCTGGGACTTCCACCGTTCTGCCGCCTTGAAGGTGCAGATCGACCGCATCAAGCCGAAGAATGGCCCGGGCCTGTTCGTGCAAGCCAAGCCGGGTTTCCATGGCCCCGTTACGGTGGCTGCCGCCGCCATCGATTTCGTTTTCTGAGGAGCTCCGCATGAAACCCTTTATTTTTGCGGCTGCCTTGCTGGCGCTGTCGACCGCCGTTCCCGCCATGGCCGAAGTGGTCGTGGTGGTCAATGCCAAGAGCGCTGCCGGCGCGATGACGAATGAACAGGTGGCGCAGTTTTTCCTCGGTAAATCGACGGCCATGACGCCGATCGACCAGCCGGAAAGCGCCCCCGTGCGTGCCGAGTTCTACAAAAAGGTGACGGACAAGGAACCGTCGCAGGCGAAGGCCCTGTGGTCCAAGCTGGTCTTCACGGGCAAGGCGACCTTGCCGAAGGAAGTGGCCAATAGCGCCGATGTGAAGAAGGTCGTGGCGGCCGATCCGAAAGCCATCGGCTATATCGAAAAGAGCGCCGTCGACGCCAGCGTCAAAGTGGTGCTGACGGCGCCATAAAGCCGCCCCGGGCCGCGCGCCATGCGGCGGCCCGGTACACATACCATCAGGAGACAGCAATGAGCATCAAACGCAAGATATGGGCGCTGCCTGTCATCTCGGCCGTGATTTTCGGGCTGGGGCTGGCCGTCAGCGCCTATCTGTCCACGGCCACGCTCAATTCCATCCGCGCCACGGAAAGCGCCGACTATCCCGTGCTCGACCTGGCCAAGTCGCTGACCCTGGATGTGGCCGCCGTCGGCGACGCCCTGCGCGATGCCGTCAGCGAAGGCGACAAGGAACGCATCGGGCAAGTCGGCGGCCAGGCAGTCAAGTTGCGTGCCAGGCTGGGCGACTTTGCGGCGATCCCCGGCCAGCGCGAGCACGGTGCGCGGCTGGCCAAGGAATTCGATGCGTACTATGCGCCGGCCCTGAGCGCGGCGCGCATCATGCTGGAAATGGAAGAGGGCGACCCGCAAGCGGCCGTGGCACGCATGCAGGGCGCGCTGGCGGTACTCAATGCCGACCTGGCAAAGACCAATGAACAGGCGCAAGCGCAGTTCAGGCAGGGCATAGAACGCAGCGCGGCCAACGTGCGCAATGCGCTCAATACCAGCATCGCCGTGGCGCTGGCCGTCATCGTCTGCCTGGTGGCCGTGTCGCACTTCGTCGTGCGTGCCATCTGGCAGCAGCTGGGCGGCGAACCCGAATATGCGCGCCAGATCGCGCGCGCCGTGGCCGATGGCGACCTGTCGATGCATATCGTGACCGAGGCGGGCGACCAGACCAGCTTGCTGGCGGCGCTGAAGGACATGCGCGCCAAGCTTGGCGGCATGGTTTCCGACATCAAGGCGTCAGCAGAGACCATCCAGGTGGCCAGCGCCGAAATCGCCCAGGGCAATGCAGACCTGGCCGCGCGCACGGAATCGCAGGCGGGCAGCCTGGACCAGACGGCGCGCAGCATGGACAGCCTGACCTCCACCGTGCGCGACAACGCCGCCAACGCGGGCCAGGCGCATGCGCTGGTGGTGTCGGCATCGTCGGTTGCCGTGAAGGGCGGGCAAGTTGTCAGTCAGGTGGTCACCACCATGGGCGAGATCAACGATTCATCGAAACGCATCGTCGACATCATTGGCGTCATCGACGGCATCGCTTTTCGGACGAATATCCTGGCCTTGAATGCGGCCGTGGAAGCGGCGCGCGCCGGCGAACAGGGACGCGGCTTTGCCGTGGTGGCGTCCGAAGTGCGCAACCTGGCGCAGCGCAGCGCGGCTGCGGCGCGAGAAATCAAGCAATTGATCGGCGATTCGGTGGCCAAGGTCAACGTGGGTTCGAAGCTGGTCGATGAGGCGGGACTGACCATGGGCCAGATCGTTGACTCTGTGAAAAAAGTGGCCGATATCATGGCCGAAATCAGTGCTGCCAGCCAGGCGCAAAGCGCCGGCATCGGGGACATCGGCGTGGCCATCGGCAGCATGGATCAAATGACGCAACAGAATTCCGCGTTGGTGGAAGAAGCGTCGGCGGCGGCCGAATCGTTGCAGGAGCAGGCCGTGCAGCTGGGTACGGCGCTGGCCGTGTTCAAGCTGGCGCAGGGGGGTGTGTCGGATTACGCGCTACGCGCTAATCCGACCTACCTGGCGTTGCGGTGATGTCGGATTACGCGCCATGCGCCTCGGCGGCCCCGCTAATCCGACCTACCGGGCATTGGCGGCGTAGGTTGGATTAGCGCAGCGTAATCCAACACAGGAGTGCCGGCTTACGCGCGCAAACCGAACGGATCGTCGATGCTGTGCGCCGGTTGCGTGAACCAGCGCGGACCGTTTTCCGTCATGTAGAAATGGTCTTCATGGCGGATGCCGAATTCGCCGGGGATGCAGATCATCGGCTCGTTCGAGAAGCACATGCCCACGTCGAGCGGCGTCGTGTCGTTGCCCACCAGGTAAGGCCACTCGTGGATATCGAGGCCGATGCCGTGGCCCGTGCGGTGCGGCAGTCCCGGCAGCTTGTAGCCGGGGCCGAAGCCGTCCGCTTCCAGGGACACGCGCGCCGCGCGATCCACGTCGCCGCAGGGCACGCCCAACCGGGCGGCGGCGAATGCGGCGGCCTGCGCCGCCTTTTCGCTGTTCCACACGCTGCGCTGGCGTTCGCTGATGGCCCCAAACACGTAAGTGCGCGTGATGTCGGAGATGTAGTTCATCACCTGGCAGCCCGTGTCGATCAGCACCGTGTCGCCCGCCTTCAGGGTTTGCACGTAGTTGACGCCATGCGGGTAGGCCGTCGCCTCGCCGAACAGCACGATGCAAAAATACGAGCGGGGCGCGCCCACCTTGCGGTGCGCGCGCTGGATGAATTCCTCCACTTCCACCGTCGTAATGCCTTCGTACAGCATGCTGGCCGTGGCCACGTGCACGGCCAGGGTCATGTCCATCACGCGCTGCATCAGGGCGATTTCAGCCTGCGATTTTCTGCTGCGGCAGTACGCCGTCACGGTGCGCGCGTTTTCCAGCGCGTAGCCGGGGGCCAGCGGGCGGATGCCGTCATAGATGAAGAAGGCGGCGCTTTCGCAGATGCCCACGCGCGGCGGTTGATTCGCGTCCTGGGCTATCCCCATGCGCGCCAGCACGTTGGCGAACAGCTGGTACGGGCTTTCATGCTCTTCCCAGCAATTGACACGGCCTTCGACGAGCATGAAGCCCGTCAAGGTGCTTTCCTCGAAGGCGGGCGCGATGTATTCGATCTCGCCGCTGGCAGGCAGGATGGCGCCCACCATGCGTTCGCTGGCATACCATTTGGTGCCCGTGAAATAGGTGAGGTTGGCGCCTGCATTCAGGTAGATCGCGGCGATGTCCTGCTCGCGCATGAATGCTTGCGCCCTGGCGATGCGCTGCGCATGTTCGTCCTTGCCGATGGCGGCCATGCCGACCGTCATGTCCGACAGCGATGCCAATGCCTGTTCGATGGAAGTGCCACCTATGCTCATGCCTGCTCCTTTGCTCGATGCTGAATATGGAATGCGGGCATGATATCAGTTCGCGCCTTTCGGCTTGAGCCCGGGCGCGCCGCCGGCCGCATCGGGTGGGGCCAGCACCAGGTCGTGCGGATACGTGAAGTGCCAGTCCGCGTAGCGCTGCTTGCGGCGCAGGCTGGCGTCTTCGTCAAGAAAATTGTCCTGCTTGATGGGCAGTTGCGGCGACAGCGAATGGATGCCGACGATGCGCCCCTCCTGCCGCAGCACGCCCCATTCGGCCTTGCCCGTGACGGGGTCCGCATACAGGCGTCGCAAATGCCGCCGGGCGTTGGCAAAGCGCGGGTCGCGCAGCAGTTCCTGCAGGGTCAAGGGATAGCGGGGCCTCCCGTCGCCCGGCGTGCTGTCGTAGTAGCGGCCCAGCGCGTTGCGGAATTCATGGCCGATGAACAGCAGCTCGCGCTCCTTGTCGCGCCGCGCGGCCGTGGCATGCAATTCGCTGGCCAGCACCAGGCCCACGCCCATGAAGGCCACCAGCATCAGGGTCCAGATATACGCGAAGCCGCGTGCGCGGCTCAGGAAACTAGAGCTGCTCAAAGGGGATGCCCTCGCGCGTCTTGCCCTTGGCGCCGCTGCGCACGTCGGCCACGCCGCCGATCTCGCCATTCGGCGAAGGGATCAGCTGCCAGGTGGCGGCCGATTCCGTGACGGGATCCAGCGGCACGCTGCGGAAGTAGTGGTGGGTCACCAGGTCGGCCAGCGCGGCCGGGTATTCTCCCTTGTCGGCATAGTATTTATCGAGGCCGCTCCTGAGCACCTGCAGGTTTTCCTTCAAGGCGACCTCTTTCGACTTTTCCACCGAGCCGAAATAGCGGGGGATGGCGATCGTCAGCAGCAGCGAGATGATCGCCAGCACCACCAGCAGTTCGACCAGGGTAAAGCCGCGGCGTATGGTCGTGGTCTGCATGGCGGTCACCATTGATTGAGCGGCACGCCGTTCAGGCCCGCCTTGGTCGAGCGCGAGGCGACGTCGAATACGTCTTCGCCTTCGCTGGGATTGTCGGGCGGCGAGGCATACGCGCGCTTGCTCCAGCTGTCGGCCGCGCTGCCGGCTTCCCTGGGCTGGAACGGGTCGCGCGGCAGGCGGCGCAAAAAATAGATGTTCTGCTTCGAGGGACTGCGCTGGTCGGGCACGCCCTCGACCAGTTCCTCAAGTTTTTTCGGATAGCCGGAGGCGCCCAGCGACAGCTTGATGCGGCCATTGTCCGAGGCGCGCTTGTAGGCGTCGATCGCTTCGCGCATCTCGATCAGGGCATTGCGCAATTGCTGCTCCTTCGCCCTTTGCAAGGCCACCTGCGCCATCGGCACGGCCACCGTGGCCAGGGTCGCCATGATCGCCAGGGTGATCATCAGTTCGATGAAGGTAAAGCCCCGCTCTTTCACTGGCCACCTCACTGGCCACCTTTGCCGGACTTGTCGCCTGCCGCGGGCGCCTCGTCGCCGCCCGTCATGGGCGAGCCGGTGCGCGGTGCGGCTTGCTCGGGCGCGGCGATGGCCTCAGGGCTGCCACCGACGCTGGCGCGGCCGCCCACGGACGCCTCGGTGCCGGAATTGAATTCGGCCGTCATCAGGTCCGGGCGGCGGATGCTGCGCAGCAGGCGCGGCGTGATCGACAGCACGATCTCGCTGCGCATGGCATCATCCTTCTGGCTGCCGAACAGGCGGTTCAGCACGGGCAGCTCGCCCACGCCCGGTACCTTGTTGGCCGTGCCCCGGTCCTCGTCGCTGATCAGGCCCGCCAGCACCTGCGTCTCGCCATCCTTCAAACGCAACACGGTCGAGGCGCTGCGCGTGCCGATCTGGTAAGCCTGCGTGCCCGTCTTGCTGATCACCTCCTTGACGACGTTCGACACTTCCAGGTTGATCTTGATGGCCACCTCGTCGTCCAGGTAGACGTTCGGTTCCACGTCGAGTTTCAGGCCCACGTCGATGTAATTGACGCTGTCGGAACTGACGCCGTTGTTCGTCGTGACGGTGATGACGGGCACGCGGTCGCCGATGAGGATCTTCGCCTTTTCCTTGTTGCGCACGCGGATGCGCGGGTTGGCCAGGATATTGCTGTCGCTGTCCGTCTTGTTGGCGTTCAGGGTGACGCCGCCGATGCCCAGGTTGATATTGTCGCCATTGATGCGGTGCAGGTCCGCCACCTTCAGGCCGCCCAGGCCTCCCGTGCTGCCTGCGACGCCGGCCAGGGTCAGGCTGGCCTGGTCGGGCCAGCGCACACCCAGTTCCATCAGGCGCGTGCGTTTCACTTCCAGTACCTCGACTTCCAGCATCACTTCCGGGTCGGCCAGGTCCTGCACGTTGATGATGCGCTCGGCCATGCGCACCATTTCCGGCGTATCGCGCAGCATGATGATGCCCAGGCGTTCATCGGTGACGACATCCTTGGCCTTGAGCAGAGTCTTGATGGAAAACGCCACCGTCTTGACATCCGCATTGGCGAGGAAGAAAGTGCGCACCACCAGTTGCTGGTAATCCTTCACCTTTTGCGGCGTGTTCGGGTAGATCGTGATCGACTTGTCGCTGGTGACGCTTTGCTCGAGCTGGTTGGCGCCCAGCAGCATGGCGATCGCCTCTTCGATGCTGGTGTCGCGCACGGAAATGGTGGCGCGCAGGGCCGGGTCGACCTCCTTGTCGAAGACGAAGTTCAGGCCCGACACCTTGCTGATGAAGTCGAACACGGAGCGCAGGGGCGCGTCGCGAAATTCCAGCGTCACGGGTTTGCGGTAGGCGGCCGCCAGCTTGCCGCCGGCCGGACGGCTTTTGGCCAGCTCGTCGCCGATGCGGCCTTTCAGGGCCAGCGCTTCGCGCTGCGCGGGCCGTTCCTGCAGCACCTGGCGCAAGGCTTCCTGCGCCTGCGCGACATTCGCTTCGCCGCCGCGCTGGTAGCTGGCCTGCGCCTCCTGCACCAGCTTGCGGTGCCGTTCATCCTGCGCCACGCCGGCTAGGCCCCGCTGCGCCACGTCGTTGCTGGCGTCCAGCGCCAGCGCCTGCTGGTACAGCGCTTGCGCTTCGGGCAGCTTGCCCTGCTGGCGCAGCGCCTCGGCGCGGCCATTCAGGTTGTTCAGCGCGCGCATCCTGCCATTGGTGACAGCTATGCGGTACTTGGCGTTGGTCGGTTCGGCCTGCGCCGCCTGTTCCAGCAGGGCCAGGCCCTGTTCCGTGCGGCCGGCGCCCAGCATGGCCTGCCCGTCGGTATAGGCCTGGTTGCCGGCGCAGGCGGCCAGCAGGGACAGCATCGGCAGCAGGGTGATGCCGGTACGTGGTGTGCGTCGTTTCAATTGAGGTCCCCTACGGCGAGTGTCTGTTTCAGGTTGAGCGGCAGATAGGTAAATTGCAGGGCGCCTTGCACCACGCCGTCGAAGCGGTAGCGCTCTTCCAGCGTGTCGCCGGGCCGCGCCACCACGTTGCGTTCGCCCGCCTGGAGAAAATAGGCGGCCTTGCCTTCGTCGACGAAGCGGCCGAGGAAGTGAAAGGGCAAAGGCGGCGGCGCATTTGCGTCGACGGCGGCGACAGTGCGCGTGGCCTGCGCGGCCTGCTGGTCGAGCATGATCTTTTTCGGCGTCTCGGGCTGCCAGCTTTGCTTGGCGAACAGCGTGGCCGCTTTCTCGTCGTCCAGCCCCCGGCGCGGTTCGATGGCCAGCGCGCGATTGGCTGGCGCAGCGGCAGCGGTGGCGACGAGGGGCGCGACCGCCACCCGTCCCACCTGGCGCGGCGTGGCCGTGGCCGGCCCCACGATGCTGCCTTCGTCCTCCGGGGCGAAGAGGGCGGCCAGCAGGGTGGCCACGGCAGCCGTCCCCAGTACGGCTTTTTTCATCGGCGCGCCTCCGGCTTCTTGACCAGCAGGATGAACTGGATGCGCGCGTCGATCTCGCCCGCCTCGATCTGCTCGCGCTTGAACAGCACGGAGTCGAGGGTCAGGGTGGGCAGCGTCTGCAGGGCGTCGACAATAAAGGTTTGCAGCTGCGCGTATTCGGCTTTTACCGGCAGGGTGATCTGGTAGCGCAAAAAGGCCGTGTTACCGTCTTCCTGCGGCTTGTAGTCGGCCTTGGCCAGGGTGACGCTGCTCTGTTGCGCCACTTCCAGCAAGGTTTTCAGCTGCTCGGGAATGCTGTCGTGCGCGGGCAGGTAGGCGTGAAAGGCGGCCAGGCTGTCCGCGTCGGCGTCGAGCGTGACGGGCGCCGGCGGCAGCGCCGCCTGTTTCGCCATCGCGGCCAGCTGCGCGTGCAATGGCTGCTGGCGTTCGGCCAGCGCCTCGCCCTGCTGCACGGCGAAAGCGGCCAGCGCCAGGCCTGCCGCACCGATGGCGCTGGGCCAGCCCAGCATGCGCCACAGACGCTGCGCTTCCCACGCCATGCGCGGCGGCATATGCAACTGGCGGCGTGCGCGGGCCACGGGCGCGCCTGCTTTCAGTACGGGTTTTATTGCCGCCATTGCGCCTCCAGCTGAAAACGGTAAGGATGTGCGGGCGCGTTTGCATTCGCGTTACTGTTCATCTCGTGCTTGAGCAGATACACGGAACTGAACATGGGCTGCTGGTTCAGGAAGGCCAGATAATTAAGCATGTCCTGCGGGGTTTCCGCCTCGGCGGCGATTTTCAGGACGCTGGCGCCATCCTGTCCCTGCTGCGCGTTCAGGTCCAGTCCCAGCAGGGCCACGCGCACGTCGCGCGGCGCCTGCACCGTCCTGACCAGGCGCGTGACGGGCAGGTTGAGCTGGCGCACGGCGGTGGCCACCTGTTTCAGTTCGAGGTCGCGCTCGCGCTGCTGGTTCGCCGAGAGGGGCGCACGCACGGGACGCACCGGCTGCAGCTGCGCCAGCTGCGCTTCCAGGCGTCGCGTTTCCTGCGCCTGCACCAGCCAGTACACGGCGGCCGGTAGCAACAGCAAGCCGCCCCCCAGGCACAGGGCCAGGCGCCATCCCTTGAACGTCTGCGCGGCGCCGGGCGGCAGGAATTCCAGGCGGCTCAGGCCCATGCGGCCTCCCGCATCAGGTGGGCGGCGCCGGCCACGGCGATGGGCACGAAGCGTTCCGGCACGTTCGTCTGCGGCACGCCGCTCAAGTCGATCAGGGCCACCTGTTCGATGGCGTCGAGCTGCGGCGCGCGCAAATTCCAGCGCCGCCACGCCCGCTCCAGTTCGTCGCCCCAGGCCGCGGCGCAGGACTGGCTGTGCAGGGCCGTGATACGCCCGCCGCTGCTTGTCGCCAGCAGCAGCCGCCCCGCCTCCACCAAGGCGAAGGCGGCAGGTTTTGCACCGGCGATGCCGCGCCAGGCCGGTCCGGCGATCGGTTCGATGGACAGGCAGCGCCGGCCATGCGCGGCGGCCGCGTCCTGCACGCCCTGCAGCAGGGCCGCATCGATGCCGCAGGCCAGGCGCGGCATGCCGTACGGGGCATCGTCGGCGGCCAGGCGCCAGGCGCGCGCGCTGTCGCCATACACGGCGCCGAACTGGCTGTGCAGGAAGCGCTGGGCGCTGCTCCGGTCGAGCAGGGCGCCGCTCCACGGCACCATCAGCATGGCGCACCAGCGGCTGGCCAGGCTGACGGCCAGCGGCAGTTTTTTTTCATTGTGCTGTTCGAGCCAGCCGCGCAGGGCGGCCAGCGCCACTTCCCAACTGGCGTCGGGATTCGCAATGGGCAGGTGGAAGGCGCTGTCGGGCACGGGGCGGCCGGCGCGGCGCAGCACGCCGTGCAGCCCGTGCGGCGCCAGGTGCAGGCACACGGTGGCGCGGGTAAGGCGTTCAATAAGTGACACGATTGAGCTCCGCTAAAGTGGTTTCGCCGCGCCGCACCAGATCCAGGCCCGCCTCGCGCGCCAGGCGAAAACCGTTGCGCGCCGCCTCTTCCTTCATCTGGCTCAGGGGCGCGCGCGTGCAGATCATTTCGCGCATCGTATCGCTGAGCATCAGTACCTCGGCGACGGCCTTGCGGCCCTTGTAGCCGGTGCCGCGGCAGTGGCCGCAGCCCTTGCCGGCCATGAATTGCCAGTCCTGCACCTGATGCAGGGCCAGGCCGCTGTCGCGCAGCTGCTGCGCGTCGGCCAGCACCTCGGCGCTGGCGTCGACGGCGCAATGGGCGCAATTGAGGCGCAGCAGGCGCTGCGCCACGATGCCGTTCAGGGCCGCCGCAAAGCTGTAGGCATCGACGCCCATGTGCAGGAAGCGGCCCACCACGTCGAACACGTTGTTCGCGTGCACAGTGGTAAATACCAGGTGGCCCGTGAGCGCGGCCTGCACGGCGATCTGCGCCGTTTCATCGTCGCGGATCTCGCCAATCATGATCTTGTCGGGATCGTGGCGCAGGATGGAGCGCAGGCCGCGCGCGAACGTCAGCCCCTTCTTTTCGTTGACGGGAATTTGCAGCACGCGCGGCAGCCGGTATTCGACGGGGTCTTCGATGGTGACGATCTTGTCGCGCCCCGTGTTGATTTCCGTGATCGCCGCGTACAGGGTGGTGGTCTTGCCGGAACCGGTAGGCCCCGTCACCAGCAGCATGCCGTGCGGCTTGGCGGCCAGGCGGCGGATCTGTTCGATGGCATCCTCGTTCAGGCCCAGGCTTTCCAGGCGCAGCGCTTGCGCCGCCTCCGTCAGCGCGCGCCGGTCGAGCAGGCGCAGCACGGCGTCCTCGCCAAAGATATTGGGCATGATGGAAACGCGAAAGTCGATCTCTGCCCCTTTGACGCGCACCTTGAAGCGGCCATCCTGCGGGATGCGCCGCTCGGCGATGTCCAGGTCGGCCATGACCTTGATGCGCGAGATGATCTGTTCGGCCATCTGCAGCCCCTGCACCTGGCCCGCCTGCACCAGCACGCCGTCGACGCGGTATTTGATGACCAGGCTGGCCACGTCGCATTCGAGGTGGATGTCGCTGGCCTGGAATTTCAGGGCATCGTAGATGGTGGAGTTCACCAGTTTCACGACCGGGCTGCTGTCCTCGCTGATGCGGATGAGCGAGATGTCTTCGATGCTCTGGTCGAGTCCCGGCACGTCATCGCCATGTTGCATCTCCTGCATCGCCTGCTGCACGCTTTCCTGCTGCAGCAGATAGGCGGCCAGGTCGTCCGGATGCGCCAGCGCCACCGTGAAGGGCGTGGACAGGGCGAAGTCGGCCCATTGCAGCAGGTCCTCGCTGAAGGGATTGCCGATGACCAGCACGGGCGGCGTGCCCGGAGCATCGGGCTGCAGCAGCACGCAGTCGCGCTGGGCGCAATCGGTGTAGGGCAGCAGGGCAAAGGCGGGCAGGGCGGCCTGCAGTTCGGCCATCGTCCAGGCCGGATAGCGGAACAGGGCGGCCAGCTGGCGCAGGAAGACTTCGGGCGGCAGGGCCGCCGTTTCCTGCAGCACGGCCATCTGCGGGCGGCCCTGTTCCAGCGCGCTCGCATGGGCGCGGCGCAGCATGGCCGCATCGAGCACGGCCCGTTCTTCGTCGCGTGCGTTCATGGCAGCACCTTCACGATAAGGTTCAAGACAAGCTCCCCGCCAGTTCAAAGATCGGCATGTACATCAGCACCACCACGCCGCCAATGACGACGCCGATGATGGTCATCAAGAGCGGCTCGAGCAGGCGCGACGCCCAGTCCACCCAGCGGGCGAATTCCTCGTCGTGGAATTTGGCCGAGCGTTCCAGCATGTCGCCCAGGCGGCCCGTGTTTTCTCCCACCTTCAGCAGCGATTGCGCCACCGGCGTGGCCATGCCGGCCTGTTCCAGCGCGGTGGAAAACGGCATGCCTTCCTGCACCGCGCGGCGCGCCTGCGCCAGCTGCTCCTGCTGCGCCGGCAGCAGCATCGGCGCGACCATGGCCAGCGCCTTGTGCAGCGGGATACCGGCATGCAGCAGCAGGCTCAGTGCCCGGTAGAAGCGGGCCAGGCGGAATTCCGCCGCCTTGTCCGCCAGCACGGGCAGGCTCAAGAGGCGTAGCACCAGCGCCATGCGCATGGCGCGGTTGGCGATGCCGAAGACCACGGCGCCCACTGCCGCGGCCAGTGCGCCGGCGCACAGCAGCGGATGCGCGGCCAGGGTCTGGCCAAAGCCCAGCAGCATCTGCGACATCCAGGGAATCTCGCGACCCGAGCTTTCGTAGACGACGCTGAATTTGGGCACCACGTAGCCGAGCAGGAACAGGGTCACCAGGCCGCCGACGACGAGCAGCATGCACGGGTAGATGGCGGCGGAAATGAGTTTTTTGCGGATGGCGTCGAACTGCAGCTGGTAGGCAACGAAGCGCGCCAGCGCCTCGGGCAGGTTGCCCGAGCGTTCGGCCGCGTGCACGGTGGCGATGTAAATGTCGGGGAAGATGTCGGGGAATCCGGCCAGGGTGTCGGAAAAGCTTAGGCCCTGCTGCAGGGTGAGCACGATGGCAGCCAGGGTGGCCCGGGCGCCGGGGCGCGTTTCCTTGTTGTGCAGGGTGGCCATGGCTTCGCCCAGGTTCAGGCCCGCTTCGAGAAGGGCCAGCAGCTCCTGGCTGAATTGCAGCAGGGGCAAGCCCTGTTTTCCGGGGCGCAGCGCGGCACCCGTCTCCTGTGCGACGCCAGCGTCGACGGCCAGCACGCGCCAGCCGCCGCGCACGGCCGCGCGGATCGCCTCGGCCTCGCTGGCGGCGTCGATGGCCAGCGCCTGGCTGCCCGCCGGGCCCTGCACCTGGAGGTGGAACTGCATGTCCGGCTCAGGCGAGCATGGTGGTGGCCTGGGGCGTGAAAATGGGGTGATGTGAAAAGGGGAGAGCGCGTGCGGACAAGGTCGAAGTAGGCATCGGTCAGGAACCATCCAAAAAAAGTTCAATTCGTCGCGGGTACCGGCAGCAGGCAAGATGCAATCACTGCCTCAGGGTAGACTGGAATTGCCAGGAAATCAATCGTGTCGTGCGGGCAAGCCGATACATCGATGGCTTGCCCGCATCTTCAGCCGCTTACTGGGTAACCAGGCTGACCTTGTCGATCACGAACGAGGTTTGCAGCGACGCGTCCTCGGTGGCGGCAAACGAGAGCTGCACGGTCTGGCCCTTGTAGGCGATCAGGTCAAACGTGCGGATCTGGTAGCCGGCCGCCTTGTTCACGTTCGAGTACGAAGCCAGGGTGCCCAGCACCGTGCCGGCGCTGTTCTTCACGGTGACGACCAGCTTGTCGTACACGGTATTGCCCGTTTCAGCCGTGTCGATATGCAGCGCAAAGGTCAAGCTGGCGGACGTGGCGGTGGCCGGAATGGCCACGCTTTGCGTCAGCGATTCGCTGGCCGTGACGCCATTGCCGCCCAGCCAGGCGTACTGCGTGCCTTCGTATGCGGCTTGCCCCGTAAACGTGCCGATGGCGCCCGTGGTGCCGCTCCAGCCCGTGGCGCCGGCCTCGAAGCCGCCGTTCGTCACGCGTTCGGTGGCGCTGCTGGTGCCCACCGTCAGCGTGGCGTTGTTCGACGTGGCCGTCACGGCGGGCGATGAGGAATCCGTCACCGTGGCCTTGAAGACGGCGCCGCTGTCGGCCGCCATGGCCGTGAAGCTGTAGGCGGGCGAGGTGGCGCCGCTGATCACGGCGCCGTTGCGGTACCACTTGTAGGTGTACGGCGCCGTGCCGCCGCCCGCGCCCACGGCGAACGAGGCGGTGGCGCCTGGTGCGACGGTGATGCTGGCCGGCTGGCTGGTGATGGTCACCGCGCCGCCCGTCGTCGATTCATCGACGTCGGTACCCACGTTGATGGCCGCATACGCGCGCTTGACGGCGATCGATTCCGCGCTGCCCACGCCATACAGTTCCTCGGCTGCCTGCAGCACCTTGTTGCGCGCATCGGCATAGTTGGTCGACGAGGTGAACTTGGTGGTGGCGGCCTTGAACCAGATGCGGTAAGCCTTGTCGCTGCCGATACCGGTCATGGCCAGCGGGCTCTTGTTCAGGTAGGAGCTGTAGTAGTCGCTGCTGGACGTGGAATTCGAGCCTTGCGACAGGAAGTAGAACATGCGGTTGTTCGGACCGCTGCTGTAGTGGACGTCGAGGTTCTTGATGGTGCTGCTCCACGCATTCGGGCTGCTGCCATCCTTGCTCGGCTTGTACAGCCAGCGCAGCGGCTGGCCATTCTTGGCGATCTCCTTGCCCGTCATCCAATCGTTGCCCGTATTGGGAATCGTGCTGCCCGTGCCGCCGGCGCGCGCATACGCTTCCACCATCTCGCCGGCGATGTCCGAGCTCGATTCGTTCAAGCCGCCCGACTCCTGCGAGTAGATCAGGCCCGAGGTGGCGTCCGTGATGCCGTGGCCCATCTCATGGCCGATCACGTCGATGGAGCCGAGGTTGTTGAACGAGCTGCCGCCGTCGCCGATGTACATGCATTTGCAGTTGCCGTCGTAGTAGGCGTTGTCGTAGGCCGTATTGACGTGGGCGGCGATGTGAGTGGCCGTGTTGTTGCCGTCCAGGCTGGACCAGCCCAGCACGTTCTTGTGCGTGTCGTAGGTGTTCATCAGGCCCCACATCGCATTGACGGCCGCCGTCTGGCCGTTGGCGTTGGTGGTGCTGCCGCCGTTGATGTATTGCTGGCCGTCGCCCCAGGTATTGCTGGTGCTGCTGTACACGCTGCCCGAGGTGGTGCCATGGTTGGCATTCGTGATGGCCATGCCGCCGAAGCTGCCGCCCGTGCCGCGGCTCGGGTCTTTCATGGTGTAGGTGCTGCCGGTCAGCGTGGTGTTGAGCGGCACCTGGCCGTTGTACTGGCTGTTGCCAATGCCGGCGACGGTTTTCAGGGCTTTCCACTGGCGCAGGATGCGGCCATCCCTGGCGCTGACGACGGTGTCGTAGTAGACCGGCTTGCTGCCGCTGATCATGCGCGTCTGCACCAGGTAGGCCAGCTCATAGTGGTCGACTACATCCTGCACGTCGAGGGCGTTGAGCGCCGCTTCCGACTTGTTCTCGGCGCCGGCCACGCGCACGGTTTTCATGACGGGGTAGATCAGCAGCTGCGCATGCGGCGGCACATGGTCGACGGCCGGCACACCGATGCTTTTCACGGCGGCGGCGATGGCGGCGGCGGCGCTGACGGCCGGCGTGGTGTCGATATCGGTGGTGGCGCTGCGGGTGACGGCATTGACGCCGCCGCTACCGAGGCCGGACGCGCGGTCCGAGACGGATTCGCTGACGATGTCGCCGGCGCTGTTGCTGACCACTACCGTCTCGGAACCGAAGACGGGCAAGCCCTTGTAGGTGTGCTGTACGCGGCTCACGCGGGTGCCGCTGACGCCCGGATGCTGGGCGCCGACGGCAAAGCCATGCTCGGTATTCAGACCGCGGCTGCGCGCTTGCGCGGCCAGTTTGTTGACCAGGCTGGCGGTCTCTTGTGGAGAAGCCAGGGCGACCGGCGCGGCCATCAGGGTCTGTGGCAGCGACGTGGCGGCGTCGGCCGTGGTGGCCATCAGCGGCAGGGCGGCGATGGATGCGGCAACTATCGTCAAACGTAAATTCATTTCTGCTCCATGGTATCGGTTAAGGAAATGGTGAATGAGCTGGCCGCGATGCCTGATGGCCACCCCGGCGTGCCTGGCGGCGGGCGGATAGCCTGCCGTTTTGTGGTGGCATGACGCCGGGTAGGGGGACACTAAACTTGTCGAGATCGCCATGTCAAAAAATTCAAGAAATGGGTCACTACGCGAATTTTTGTTAAGAATTGAACATTTTTCGGCAATACATCATATGAAAGTTTGATGTATCGCAAGCTGCAACTTTTGTTTTGGACTACTTCGCCTAATGGTGTGTTCTGTTGGAAAAACACTGTTGCCTTTTCTAAATGTTGCGATCTACACTAGGTCTTCGCGGTGTCCCCAGAGGACCAGGCGAAGACAAAAAAAGCGCACGCGGCAATGACCGCGTCCAGATACAGCGCATCGGGAAAAAATCGGGAGTTTCACATGACGTCAGTTCTGTTTTCTGCTGCAGGTTTCAGCCATTTCCCCTCTGGAGCGGCCTTCATGCTGCATCCGCCTTCCTAGCCGCCGCTAGCCGGCTGTTCCCCCCGCAAGGGGGCTTTTCCGCGAGTCCGACCGCGCCGCCCGGCGTGGCCGCTGGCGCAGTGCATCCTTTTTTCAGGAAGGGTTGCCGGCTCCTGGTGCGTGCACCGGAATCACCGGCCCGACGAACTATGCTTTCGATAGCGACCAAAGTGGAACAGATCGTGATGGAATCGGCCTTTCTCAGCGAGGGATTGGGCCGCGGCTTGCTGAACCTGTCGGAACTGGCGCGCCAGCTGCAGCCGCAATTGCAGAGCGACTTATGGAAACCGGTGGGGCAGGCTGCCGTGGTAATGGCGCTGCGCCGCCTGGCCGAACGGATGCCGCAGCAGAAAGGCGGCGAGATCGTGCTGGCGCACCGCGCGGGCGAGCTGTCCACGCGCAGCGAGCTGATGATTTTTACCTACCGTTATTCCGACCAGACGTATGCCTGCCAGCGCCAGTTGCTGGCGCTGGCAGCACCCCAGCGGGGCACGTTCATCACCGTTACGCGCGGCGTCAACGAGGTGATGGTGATCTGCAGCCGTTCGCTGCACGCGCTGGTGGAAGAGGTGTTCGGCGAAGAGCAGGAACTGGCGCGCCAGGAACGGGTGACGGCCGTGACTTTGCACCTGGCCGCCGAAACCTGCTATACGCCGGGCGTGTATCACGCCATTCTCAAGCGCCTGGCCTGGGAGCGCATCAATCTGATCAACATCATCTGCACATATACGGAGCTGACCTTGCTGCTGGAAGCGTCGCAGACGGGCGCCGCCTTTTCCGTACTGTCGAAAATCGTCGCGCAATGAAAAACGCCCCGCTGCATCGCTGCAGCGGGGCGTCCGGAGGCGCAAGCGCGGTTTATTTTTCCAGCTGCGTGCGCACGCGGGCGATCGCTTCGCGTACCTGGCGCGGCGCGGTGCCGCCCACGTGGTCGCGCGCGGCGACGGAGCCTTCCAGCGTCAGCACCTCGAATACGTCTTCGCCGGTCAGCGGCGAAAACGCGCGCAGCTGATCCAAAGACAGGTCGGCCAGGTCGCAGCCGGCGTCGACGCAGGCGCGCACGGCCAGGGCCACCGCTTCATGGGCGTCGCGGAATGGCAAGCCTTTCTTGACCAGGTAGTCGGCCAGGTCGGTCGCCGTGGCATAACCCTGCAGGGCGGCTGCGCGCATCGCTTCCGGTTTTACCGTGATGCCGCCGGCCATGTCGGCGAAGATGCGCAAGGTGTCGATGACGGTGTCGACCGTGTCGAACAGCGGTTCCTTGTCTTCCTGGTTGTCCTTGTTGTAGGCCAGCGGCTGGCCTTTCATCAGTGTCAAGAGGCCAATCAGGTGGCCGTAGACGCGGCCCGTCTTGCCGCGCGCCAGTTCCGGCACGTCCGGGTTTTTCTTTTGCGGCATGATCGACGAACCGGTGCAGAAGCGGTCGGCGATGTCGATGAAGCCGATGCGTGGGCTCATCCAGATCACCAGTTCTTCGGCCATGCGCGACACGTGCATCATCAGCACGGCGGAGGCGGCGCAAAATTCGATGGCGAAATCGCGGTCCGATACGGCGTCGAGCGAGTTGTGGCACACGTCGTCAAAGCCCAGCGTCTTGGCCACGCGCAGGCGGTCGATGGGGAAGGTGGTGCCGGCTAGGGCGGCAGCGCCCAGCGGCAGGCGGTTGACGCGCTTGCGGCAGTCGGCCATACGCTCGGCGTCGCGGCCGAACATTTCGACATACGCCAGCATGTGGTGGCCGAAGGTGATCGGCTGGGCCACCTGCATGTGGGTAAAGCCCGGCATGATGGTGTCGGCATGCTGTTCGGCCAGGTCCGTCAGCGCGCTGCGGAAGGTCGCCAGCAGGGCGGTGATGTCGTCGATGGCGGAGCGCACGTACAGGCGGATGTCGGTCGCCACCTGGTCGTTGCGCGAACGGCCCGTGTGCAGGCGCTTGCCCGCATCGCCGACCAGTTCGGTCAGGCGTTTTTCGATATTCAGGTGGACATCTTCCAGGTCCAGCAGCCATTCGAACTGGCCGGCGGCGATTTCCTGCGAGATTTGCGCCATGCCGCGCTGGATTTCCGCGTAGTCGGCCGGGCTGATGATGGCTTGCGCATGCAGCATTTCCGCATGGGCCAGCGAACCTTCGATGTCGAACAGCGCCAGGCGCTTGTCAAAAAATACAGAAGCTGTGTAGCGCTTGACGAGGTCCGAGACCGGTTCGGAAAACCGGGCCGACCAGGCTTCGCCCTTTTTGGAGAATTGATCAGTCATGAAAGAAGTCCTTTAGTGTACGGCGATTATAAACAAGGTTGGCCAGCGGTAGGGCTTTTAGGGGCTTGCAGGGCGCTGAAATGGCCGGGAATGGGGCTGGCAAGCCTCAAATGCCACGGCAACGGCCTGTTGCGCGTTTCATCCGGGCTGTTTGTATTCTGTCCCGCGAATCGTGCGTTTGGTCGCAATCCGATGGCAGTTCAGGGGGGATCGGCCTACAGTTCAATCATCGCAGCACACAACCAGCCACTCAAAGGACATCATCATGAACATCGCCAAAAACATGGAAGCCATCTTCGTCGCCATCATCGCCATCGCCGCAGCGACCAGCCTGGCCACCGCCGCCGTGCCGAAGTTCCGCGCCGCGCCAGCCCCCATCGCCGCCAGTGCCGAGCAAGTCACCATGCATACCGTATACGTCAGCGCCAAGCGCCTGAGCGCCGAAGAAAAAGCCGCCCTGTAAGCGCGGCTATGCCATGCGGGCAGTAGCAGTAACTCGCAGTATCCCATCACGGGCCATTCGAACGGGCGGTACCCCGGTTCGCTCCAGCCCCGGTGACAGCAGCAATCTGCAACACAGCGTAGCAACGGGCGGAACGCACGCTTCCAGCCAAGCCCCCTATTTTTATCAGTCAGCCCTCATCAGCCATCGGCATCGCGCCGGCGGCAGTGGACAGCCACGCCTAGCGCATTTCGCCCAGCGCCCAGCGCACTTCGCTGGCCACGTCGGGGACGGGGTCGTTCAAGCGGCTTTGCAGCATGGGCATGGCGGCGCCGGCTTGCAAGTCGCCCAGCGCATGGGCCACGCGGCGGCGCACCAGAGCGTCCTTGTCGCCCAGCATGGCGATCATGGGAGCGAGCCAGCGCCGCTCGTCCATGTCGCCCAGCGCGGCGGCAGCTTCGGCGCGCACCGCGGCGTCGTGATCGGCCAGCAGCGCCGCCACGGCGGGCGCCGTTTCCGCAAAACGCATCTCGCCCAGTGCCCAGACGGCAAGCTGGCGTACGACAGGCTGCGGGTCGCGCAAGGCCAGCAGCAGTGCCGGTATGGCGGCGCGCTGGCGGAACGATTCTGTCTCGGCCGCATGGCGCAGGGTGTAGTCCCTGGCACGCATCGCGCTGGATAACTGGGTGAAATTCGGGTTGCCGAGCGCATGCAGCAAGGCGACCGGATCTTGCTGCTGGCCGTTCGGGGCCGGCAACAGGCTGTCCGGCCACAGCACCTGTTCCCCTTGCAGCGTGATACTGCCGATCACGCACACCAGCGCCACGCTTGCCAGCATGCCGCTCCACCATTGACGCAGCGTGACGAGCCCGCGCGGGCGATGGGCTTCCAGCAGCGCCGCGATGCGTGTGCCCAGCATGGCGCCGCGGCTGGCAATGCGATTGGCCATGCCCGCTGCCGGCTGGCCTGCCTGTTCTGCGCCGAAGGCCTGGCGCGAGACCATGAGCAGGGTGTGGGCGTAGCGCGATGGCGTGGCGCCGGCAGCCAGTACCGCGTCATCTGCGGCGCATTCCGTATCGTGTTCGAGCATGCGCAGCAGCGGATACATCAGAGGGTGCCACCAGTACAGGGCGAGCAGCATGCGCGCCAGCAGCAGCATGGGCCAGTCGTGGGCGCGGATATGCGCCAGTTCGTGGGCCAGCACGGCATCGGCTTCCGCATTGCCGACGCTATGCCGGTCCAGCACGATGACGGGATGGCGCCAGCCCCAGCTGTATGGCGATGTGGCCGGCTCGGAGACCAGCAGACGCACGGAACGGCGCAGCCCCAGCGACAGGCGCAGCCTTTGCAGGGCCATGCTCCATGCCGGTGCTTCGAGCACCTGCGCGGCGGCGGTAGCCTGGCGCAAGCGCACTAGGTTCAGCGCCAGGCGCAGCAGGTGGCAGAGCACTCCTACGGCATATGCGGCCAGCAGCCAGCGGCCAAGCCATGCGGCACGGGCCGGGGCGGCCAGGGCGGCATCGATGTCGGGCAGCGCAGCCGTCGCCACGCTGGCGGGGATGCGCAGCGGAGGGTCGAGCAGGGCCGACATGGCCAGCGGCATGCGCATGGACAGCTGCGGCAGCCATAGCCAGAACAAGGGCATCAGCAGCAGCGCCACCAGGCCGCAGCGCGTGGCAAACACGCGGCGCGAGGCCGACGCGCGGTGCAGCAGGCGCAGCATGCAGAACAACAGCATCACCGTCACGCTATGCTTCAGGAGAAGCTGCGCGAGATCGGTTCCCGCCATCAGCGGCCTTCCTGGCGCGCCTTCGCGATCATCGCTTCGAGATCATCGAGCTCCTGCGCACTCAGCTCACCGGACATGCCGAGCAAGGCCGTCGCGGCGCTGGCCTTGGAGTTATTGAAAAAGGTGCCGACCAGTTTTTTCAGTGCCGACTCGCGCACCTGTGCCTGCGGCGCCACGGCGCTGTACAAATAGCGCTGACCGTCGACGCGATGCTGCAGCACGCCCTTCGTTTCCAGGCGTGCCAGCATGGCGCGTACCGCCGAATTGCTCAAGTCCGGCCCCAGTTCTTCCTGGATCTGCGTCGCCGTCGCTTCCTGCAGCCGGTACACGCATTCGACGACCTGGCGCTCGCGCGGTGCCAGGTCTTCCAGTCCGCGCATCCCGGCGGGGACAGTGGCCAAGGGTTTCTTTTTCATGGTGATTTCAATGCTTGCTCTGCTTGTGAAAGATGCTGGCGGTAGCCGGCCATGGCCTGTTCGCGTGCGCCGTTGGCCTGTCCCAGCGCAAGCGCCCGCGCGAACTGGCGCTGCGCCTCCGCGGGGCGGGCACCTGCCAGCAAGGCTTCGCCGTAGCTGTCCGCGGCATTGTCGGACTGCGCATAGGCCCGGACATTGTACGCCAGCACCAGCGTGGCGAGCGCCGTCTGCTTCGCCTTGGTCAGCAGGTCGAAACCCAATGCATTGATCTCCGCTTCGCTCAATGCGCTGTCCCGCAGTGCCGCCGCGGTGTGATCCATGGCTGCGTCATTCTGCTGCTTGCCCAGCATGGCGGTGCTGTGCTCCAGCTCACCCATCAGCTTTTTTTTGGCCTGCGCCTTGGCCGCGCGCGCGGCACCCTGCGTGGCCAGGGTCATGACCTGGCCGATGGCGGCAATGACCAGGTCCGGTTCCTGCATCTGGATGCCATGGCCACTGTTCGGCGTGAAGACGTGCGCGCCGCTTGAAAACTGGCTGAGGAAGGCAGCGTGCCGCTCGCGCTTGATCTTGATGACGGCCGGCGTCTCCTGGAAGAAGTCCGAGCCGGCACGCGCCTGCACGGACGTGAGCAGCACCGCAGGCACGTCGGGCAGCGCCGGCATCGCCGGCAGCTGGCCCGCATCGAGGAGCGCCTGGATCGTTTGCAGCTCGCCCTGCCACTTGGCCGGAATGCTGGCAGCGAGCATGCGCTGGTCCTGCCGCAGGCGCGCCGGATCGATGTGTTTGAGTATGCTTTCCAGTCCTTCATCGGCGGGGTCGACCAAGACCAGGCCCGCGACCCGCTGCGGATGCGTGGCCGCGAAGTAGCGGATCAGGAAGCCGCCATAGGAATGGCCCACCAGGATCAGCGGGCCCTCCACCTTGCGCTGGCGCAGCACGTCGGCCAGCTCGGCGACGCTTTGCTCCAGGCCGAGCGGCTGTGGGCGTGCCGGCGACTTGCCGTAGCCGGCGCGGGAATAGACCAGTACTACCGCATTTTTCGCCACCTCCGGCGCCACTTTGCGCCATACCGACAGGTCGCTGGCGAAGCCCGCCTCGAAGACGACGGTATACGAGCCTGCGCCAGCCTGCGCCACGTGCAGCGGGTGTCCGCCGACGCTGACCATGCCGTCAAAATCGGCGGCAACCGCCGGCGTTGTCAAGACGGCGGCAGACAGCAGGCCGGCCAATGTCCACTTCCATGCGAATGAGAGCATCGTATTCCTTGGTGATTGGATAAGCTACAAATGTAGCATGCCGCATTTGTAGCATGCCTGCAAGAAATACATTCAAGGGCATGTCCGCCGCAAGGAATGGCGATCAGTCTCTTGTGCAATGACGATGGCCCGTCGTTGCCGGAGCCGGAACAAGGTGCTGCGCGGGGCCAGCCTGGCTTTCTGCCTTTCATCGGGCCGCTCGGTATTCTGTCCCTGTTTTTGGGCTGTTTGTCGCAATCCGGTGGCGATCGCGGAGCAATGCGCCTACAGTTCCATCATCGCAGCACACAACCAGCCACCCAAAGGACACCATCATGAACATCGCTAAAAACATGGAAGCCATCTTCGTTGCCATCATCGCCATCGCCGCCGCGACCAGCCTGGCCACCGCCGCCGTGCCGAAGTTCCGCGCCGCGCCGGCCCCCATCGCCGCCAGCGCCGATCACGCCACCATGCACACCGTGTATGTGAGCGCCAGGCGTTTGAGCGCCGAAGAAAAAGCCGCCCTCGCCCTGTAAGCGCGGCGATGGCATGCAGGCAGTATCGGTAACAGTATTGGCAGCACCTTATGGCATCCCATCATGGGCAATCGGAACGGGCGGCGCCCCCGGTTCTATGCATCCCTGGTGACAGCCGCGGCAAAAAGGCCGATGATCGTGTTTTTCAACGATAGCAGGGCTTGCGCGATGTCGCATCTGATAATCAGCACCGACAAGGCGGAACTCGACGTTCCAGCCATCCACCATTTTCTCGGCACGCAATCGACATGGGCCATCGGCATCCCGCTGGCCACGGTACAGCGCGCGATCGACCATTCGCTCTGCTTTGGCGGCATGCTGGACGGCCGCCAGGTGGCGTTCGCCCGCGTGGTCACCGACTACGCCACGTTTGCCTATCTGGTCGACGTGTATGTGCTGGAAGAATACCGCGGCCGTGGCTACAGCAAGCGCCTGATGGAGGCCGTGATGGCGCATCCCGGCTTGCAGGGCTTGCGCCGATTCATGCTGGCCACCAGCACGGCGCATGATCTATATGCACGCTACGGCTTTACGGCGCCGCTCAGGCCCGAGACGCTGATGGAGCGGTATGTGCCCGATATCTACCAGCGTTGATTTCCTGAGCCGCCAGGTCGGCGCTCACTGCCAGTGCATCAGGCAGGGCGGAATCAAGAGCAGCAGCGCCAGCACCAGGTAGATCAGCTGCAGCGGGATCATCCATTTGGCCCAGGTAATCCACGGCACGCGCGCCAGCGCCAGCACGCCGACGGTGATGCCGGACGTGGGGATCATCGGCGTGGTGAATTCGCCGAACTGGAACGCCAGGATGGCCGTCTGGCGCGTCACGCCCACCAGGTCGGCCAGCGGCGCCATGATGGGCATGGTCAGCGCCGCCTGGCCGCTGCCCGAATGGATGAAGAAGTTGATCACCGACTGCATGAAGAACATCTTTTGCGCGGCGAAGACGGGGCTCGACGAGGCCACCAGGGGCGTCAATGCATGCAGCATGGTGTCGATGATCTGCGCGTCGCGCGCCAGGATCATGGTGCCGCGCGCCAGCGCGATGACGAGCGCCACGCTGACCATGTCGCGCGCGCCCTGCACGAACGACGCCACCAGGCTGTCCATGTCGAGCCGGCCGACCAGGCCGACGATGATGGCCATCACCAGGAACAGGGCGGCGATTTCATCGATGAACCAGTCGTACTTGACGACGCCGACGACCATCGTCAGCAGGGTCGCCATGAAAATCCACAGTACCGCGCGGTGCGTGCGCGTCATGCCGGCAAAGCTGTTCAGGTCCAATGTGTGCTCGCTGCGCTTTTCGATGTCGAGCAGGTAGGTCGGGCTTTTTTCCGGATGGCGCTTGATGCGCGCCGCGTACCACATCAAGAACACGATGCTGACGGCAGTGGCGATGGCCCACACGATCAGGCGGTAGCCGATGCCGGAAAAGATCGGCACGCCGGCGATGCCCTGCGCGATGCCGACGTTGAACGGATTTAAAAAGGCGGCGGAAAAGCCCACCTGCGAGCCGATGAAGGGAATCGACACGCCGGTGATGGTGTCGTAGCCCAGGGCCAGGGCCAGCGGCACGAAGATCAGGATGAAGGGAATCGCTTCCTCGTTCATGCCGAAAGTGGCGCCGCCCAGCGAAAACATGGTGAAGAAGACGGGGATGATGGCGGCGCGCACGAAGCGCGAACTGGTGTGCGCCTTGGCGATGGCCTTGATCAGCGAGTCGAAGGCTTCTGTTTTTTGCAGCACGGCGAAGGCGCCGCCGACGATCAGCACAAAGCCGATGATCAGGCTGGCGTCGACGAATCCCTTGATGGGCGCCATCATCAGCGCGGCCAGCCCCTGCGGCTTGTTGGCTACGTAATGAAACGTGCCGGGGATGATCAGCTGCTTGCCGTTGACCAGCTGGGTGTCGAATTTCCCGCCTGGCACCAGCCAGGTCGCCAGGGCGATCATGGCCAGGATGGCGCACAGCAGGACGAAGGTATTGGGGAGCTTGAATTTTCGCATGGCGCTTTTTTGTGACATTTATTGGCTCAGCAGGCTGCCGCCGCGGAAGGCGACGGCCCCGGCGACCTTTCCGACGTTCATGCCGCGCAGGACGTGGCGATGGGCGCTGCGCGCAAAAAAGACGCCGGCGACCGTGCAGCGCAAGGTCGTCGTCTCGCCGCTGACAGGGTCGATCAGGTCGGCCACCGCGTCGCCGGCGGCCAGCACCTCGCCCATTTCGCGCAGGTAGACCAGCACGCCGTGATGCGGCGCGAGGATCGGTTCAACGCCGGCCAGCGGCGTCGGCGTGCATTGCGGCGCGGGCAGGTCGTCGCCGGCGCCGGGGATGTCCAGCACGCCCTCGATGGCGAGAAAACGCAGCAGGGCGGCGGCGTCGCGTTCGGCCAGGGCGTAGCTCACTTCCACTTCGCCGCGCAATTCGACGGTGGTCGACAGGCAGGCGGCGGGAATCGGATAGCGGCCGCCGAAGTGCGCGTCGAGATCCCACCACAATCGGCTGCAGGCTTCGTCGAACGGCTCTTCGCCGGCCGCCAGCTCCAGCAGCACGGCGCGCGCGCCCAGCAGCGCGGCCAGCGGCGCGATCTGCGCGGCCAGCGGCGTGCCCGTATAAATGTGCAGGGCCGCCTCGTTATCGCAATGCAGGTCGAGCACGATGTCGGCGTCGATGGCCATGCCCAGCAGGGTTTTCTTCAGCGCCTCCGCATCCGTGCCCGGCCGCCAGGCGGCGACGGCGGCGCGCGCATGCTCGCGTATCAGCGCCACGTTGGCTTGCGCATCCTGTCCCAGCTGGCCATCGAGCGTGATTTTCAGTTCATCGGCCACGTGGCGGTAGGCGCGGTTGAAGTTGATGCCGGTGGTCAGGTCGAAGCGGCCGAACGGCGCGCCATGGATGGCTTGCGCCAGGCCGATCGGGTTGGCGGCCGGCACCAGGATGATTTCGCCGTGCACCTTGCCCGCCGCCTCCAGCGCCAGCAGTTCGCGGCGCAGGAACTGCGACACCAGCATGCCCGGCACCTCGTCCGCGTGCAGCGCCGCCTGGATATACACCTTCTTGCCGCTGCGGCTGGTGGCGGCCGCAGTGCCGAAGTGGAAGCTGCTCAATTGGCATGACATGCTGGCGTGCGCGGTGGAGATGGAATGCTGTTGTACTTGCATGGTGGGCGCCCCGAAAAGGTGCATGGTTGATGGATTCCGGTCGATTATGTAGCAATATTTTCACGAAGTAAATCAATGAAAATCCTTTTACAAATATTTGTTGAGTTTTCTTTTTGATATGCGTACAGTAAGTTCCAGCGACCCGTTTTCGCCTCCTTGTCCGTCATTCGCCACACACTAGAACACAGGCCGCCAGCGATATGAGCGCATCCGCCAGTCCTGCCAGAAGCAGCACCCCCACGCCACCTGCCAACACGCTGGCGTCGCCCGACGCCGCGTTCGCGCAATCGCCGCTGGGGCAGGCGCTGATGCACGTGCTGGCCGGCGGCTCGGCTTCGCAGCGGCAGATCGCCGACTATTTGCTGCGCAACCAGATGCGCGTGACGGCGCTGGGCATCGAGGAACTGGCCGACAGCTGCCAGGTATCGACGGCCACCATCAGCCGCTTCGCGCGCGACATCGGCCAGAAGAATTATTCGGCCATGCGCGGTGCCATGGCGGAAACCCTGCAATCGCTGTTGCAGCCGGTCGACAAACTGCGCCGCACGATACAGCGGCGCGCGCGCGCCACCTCGCCTATCACGGAAAGCCTGGAATATGCGGCCGCGAACATCGCCGCCACGTCCGATGCCCTGTCGCCGCCCGCCATGCAGGCCGTGGTGCGCCGCCTGACGCGGGCCAAGGTGGTGTATGTGATGGGTTTTGGCCTGTCGGCCAACCTGGCAGGCATGCTGGTGCAGCACCTGCAGCCGTTTTGCCCGCACGTGGTGGAAGTGGTGGGCATCGGCGGCTCGGAAGTGGCGGCCGGCCATCTGGTCAACCTGACGGCGCACGACGTGCTGGTGGTGATCTCGTTTCCCCGTTATACGCTCGACTGCATCGGCCTGGCCGGCTTCGCGCGCGACCGCGGCGCCTGTATCGTGGCGCTCACCGACTCGCCCGCGTCGCCCCTGGCCGAACTGGCCGACCACGCGCTGTATGCGCAAAGCACGCATCCCGTCCTGCCCAGCAGCGCCAGCACGGCGCTGGCCATGATCGAGGCGCTGGCCGTGGCGCTGATGGTATCGAACAGGAAGAACGTAGAAAAAGCGGCCCGCTTGAGCGAAGTCATCGCAGCCTATCTGTATGGCGGCGAACATGGCGTGCAGGGCCCGCGGAAAACAGCTTCAAGGCAACGCAAGGCAGTCCCAAAATCATTATAAAAATCAGGCATCAACATCCGGGGAGAGTGACCATGCAGATGAAAAGACGGGACGGTGGCTTCTTGCCACGCGAGTCGGTATTGGCGCAAGGCGTGCGGCTGGCGCTGGGCGCGCTGAGCGTGTCGGCGGCGCTGGGCGCGCTGAGCGTGTCGGCGGCGCTGGGCATGCTGGCCGGCGGCGCGCAGGCGCAGGAGCAGGGGCCGGACGTGGAGCCGGCGCCAAAAAAAATGCAGCGCGTGGAGATCACGGGGTCGGCCATCAAGCGCCTGGAATCGGAAACGGCGCTGCCGGTGCAGGTCATCACCCGTGCCGACATCGAAAAGGCGGGCGTGACGACGGCGGCCGAGCTGATGGCGCGCGTCTCGGCCAATGTGGGCGGCCTGACCGATGGCGTCAGCATCAACGTGGGCGGCGACCAGCGCGGCTTCAACAGCGCCAACCTGCGCGGCGTGGGCACCTCGTCCACGCTGGTGCTGCTCAATGGCCGGCGCATGGCCAACTTCGCCTCGCCCGGCGACGATGCGGGCGTGGACCTGAATAACATTCCCGCCGCCGCCCTGCAGCGCGTGGAAGTGCTGCTCGACGGCGCCTCGGCCCTGTACGGCACGGATGCCATCGGCGGCGTCATCAATTTTATTACGCGCAAGGATTACCAGGGCGTGGAGCTGAACGCCTACGGCAGCGGCACGCAGGAAGGCGGCGCCGGCAAGCGCACGGCCAGCATCACGGCCGGAACGGGCGACCTGGCCACGGATGGCTACAATATCTTTGCCGTGGTCGACCTGCAAAAAACCGACCGTCTGAGCACTTCGCAGCGCAAGTTCATTCCGCACCTGCATGTGCCGGAACGCCTCGGCCATTTGCTGTCCAGTTACGCCAGTCCGGCGAATATCCGCCTCTCCAGCGACCAGCGCGACTACCTGCAGGAACAGGGCTTCCTGCTCAATGGCCAGCCGATCACGAATCGCCTGATTAATCTGTCGATTCCAGGCTGCAGCGGACCGGCCAATGTGTATCTGCCGGCCGGCACGGGCGGCGTCGATGCGTGTACCTATAACTACATGGGCGACACCGAGCTGTATCCGAAAACGGACAAGCAGAACCTGCTCACGCGCGGCGTCCTCAAATTGAACAACGATCACCAGTTGTATGCGGAGGTGGCGTTGAGCCGTTCGCGCAGCTATTACGTGGGATCGACGGCGCGGCCGGATGGCGAAATCGACGCCAGCATGGTGCCGCAGCTGAACGCCGCCGGGTTGACTGGCACGCTGGCCCTGCGCATCCGCCTGAACGAAGCGGGCATGCGCACCAGCGAATTGACCAGCGAAAGCCAGCGTTACGTGGTGGGCGCCACCGGCACCGTGGGCGGCTGGGATTACGACGTGGGCTTGAATCACAGTGTCAATGTGGTCAGGGACAAGGACACGCACGGCTACCTGCTGGCCGACCAGCTACAAAAGGGCATCACGGATGGCACCATCAATCCTTTCGGCCCCTCCAGTGCGGCGGGTAAGGCGCTGCTCGAGAGCATCCAGGTCAACGACGAAGTGCGGCACGCGCGCGGCGTCATGGATGCGCTCGATTTCAAGGTGTCGCGTCCCTTGATGTCCATGGACGGCGGCGACATGGCGTTGGCGGTGGGCGGCGAAGTGCGGCGCGAGCGCACGGATTTCCGGCCATCCGCATTGCTAATGAGCGGTAATATCACCAACGATGACGCGCCCGAAGGAGGCGTGGCCACCAGCGACAGCCGCAATGTGCAGGCCATCTATAGTGAATTGCTATTGCCGTTCAGCAAGCAATGGCAGGCGCAGCTGTCCGGCCGCTATGACCATTACCAGCAAGTGGGTGGCGCCCTCAGTCCGAAGGTAGGCCTGACCTACATGCCCAGCAAGGAGGTGCTGCTGCGCGCCTCGGCCGGCAAGGGTTTCCGCGCGCCGTCGATGTCGGACCTGCATCGGCCCACCGTCTATAGCCAGACGGCGACCCTGCCCGATCCCGTGTACTGCGCAGCCGAGGACAACGACTACTCCGTCTGCGCCGACAACTGGCGTACGCGCCGCTACAGCAATGACAAGCTGAAACCGGAGCGCAGCCGCCAGTTCACGGCCGGCGTGGTGCTCGAACCCAGCCAGCACTGGACCTTCAGTGCCGACTACTGGAACATCCGGCGCACGAACCTGATCAGCGAAATCGGCGACGACATCATCCTGTCCAACCTGTCCAAGTACGGCGACCTGGTGCACCGCGACGAAGACAATGAAATCCGCTACATCGAACTGCGCAAGGAGAACCGCGGCGCGCAAAAAGCTTCGGGCATCGATATCACGGCCGACCTGCACAGCGTGAAAACGGCATGGGGGCGCTTTGGCGGCCACCTGAGCGGAACCTATGTGCTAGGCTCAAAAATCCAGACCAGCCCCGGCGACGTCTTCATCAGCAATCTGAACAAGTTTGTCACGGACGGCGTGGTGCAGCGCTGGCGCCATACGATCACCTTCGACTGGGACAATGGCCCGTATTCGGCCAGCCTGTCGAACACGTATTCGAGCGGCTACGATGACCAGAACTCGGCCATCAATACCGACGATGGCAGCGTGGTCAAGCCGAACCGGGTGAAGGCCTACACGCTGTGGGACATGTCGGGCGCGTATGCGGTCAGCCAGCAGTTCAAGCTGCGCGCCGGCATACAGAATCTGTTCAATACCAGTCCGCCGTACTCAAACCAGGCCTACTATTTCCTTTCCGGCTATGACCCGACCTACGCGGACCCGCGCGGCCGGCGCTTTTATGCCAGCGCCAATTACAGCTTCAAGTAAGCAGTTTTACATAGAAGCGTGGAGATAGCGCAACAACGCTGTCATATGCGGCAAGTAGTATCGTAGTTCGAGGCAATTGGGTTACAAGCAGCAGTTTTGGCAGCAAGGGTGCGCGCCTGTGTCAGCAAGCGCGCGCCACTTTCCTTGTATTCGAAAGGCACCATGAAATCATCCGCAAGCCTGTATCACACATTCCGTGCCGCGCTGCTGTTCGCACTGGCATTGTGCAGCTTCCATGCCGTGGCGGCGCCTGGCGGCAGCGCCATCGGCAGCGCGCCGCAGGGCACCCTCGTCATCATCGGCGGCGGCCTGCGCGCCGACAATGCCGAAGTGTGGCAGCGTATCGTCAAGTTGTCCGGCGGTCCCGGCGCGCGCATCGCCGTGCTGGCCTCGGCCGCGATGAACCCGGAAAAATCCGGTGAAAGCATCATCAGGAAGCTCAATCAATATGGCGCCGATGCCTTTTTCGTGCCGCTGGCTGTCAAGCTTGCCAATCGCGATTACCGCAAGGCGGCCGAAGACCCTGCCATCGTGACGCAGATCAAGTCGGCCACCGGCATCTATTTTGCCGGCGGTGACCAAGGGCGCATCACGCAAGCCTTGCTGCGCCCGGACGGCAGCCGCACGGCCGCGCTGGAAGCCATCTGGTCGGTCTACCGCAACGGCGGCGTGATCGCCGGCTCCAGCGCCGGCGCGGCCATCATGAGCACCACCATGTTCTACGACGCCAAGCCCGTGCTCGACATGCTCAAGATGGGCGTGACGGATGGCCGCGAGATTGCGCCGGGCCTGGGCTTCATCGGCAGCGACGTCTTCGTCGACCAGCATCTGCTGGTGCGCGGCCGTTTCGCGCGCATGATTCCCGTGATGCTGAAAAAAGGCTATCACCTGGGACTGGGCATCGATGAAAACAGCGCCATGGTGGTTGACGCCATGCGCGACGTGGAAGTGATCGGCTACAGCGGCGCCTTGCTGATCGACCTGTCGGGCGCCATCAGCGACCGCGGCGTGAAAAATTTCAATATCAGCAACGCGGCCATCAGCTACCTGGACCGGGGCGACAAATTCAACCTCGTCACGCGTGTCTTCACGCCCTCGCCGGACAAGGCCGACAACAAGCTCGATCCGAACCAGCCGGACATGCGCGAACCCGTGTTTACCAACGATATCCTCGGCAACAACGCCGTGCTGGACCTGATGGGCAACCTGATCGACAACGCGCAGCAGGAAGCCATCGGCATCGCCTTCGGCAACCCGCGTGACCCGTACCCGGACCTGGGCTTCGAGTTCCGCTTCAGTAAAACGGTCAACAGCGTCGGCTACAGCTCGACCGAGGCGGAAGCGTATTCGGTGCTGAAATTGCGCCTCGACATCCGCCCGATCCAGCTGCGCCAGCCCCTGTACCGCTACAAGTAGCTTGCACTGGCGCGCCGCCAGCGCGGCCACGCGGCGATCGTCAAGGCCCGCAACAGCCACTCGACGGGGCCATACGCGTGGCCGCGCAGCCACCAACGGCTCAGGGGCAGCTGCAGGCTGTAGATGATGACGGCCAGCGCCAGGGCGCCCAGCGGCGAGACGCTGCCCATCAAGCGCGCGCCATACGCGAGGAACAGCCAGGCGCAGATGGCCGACTGCAGCAGGTAGTTCGACAGGGCCATGCGGCCCGTGTCGGCCAGCAGGGCAAACAGCCTGCCGTCGCGCAAGCGCTCGAACAGGGCCAGCGCCAATGCCAGGTAGGCGCCCGCCAGCAGCGGCGCCGTCGCCAGGCCGACGGCCAGTCCCGCCACCTGCCATGCCGGGCTGTCCCCATAGACGGAGGTCCATGCATACAAGACTGCGCCGGGCAATCCCGCCAGGGCGCCGGCCCACAGCAGGCGCCGGCGCAGCGGCAGATAGTCGGCCGCGTGCAGCAGCATCTCGCGCTTGCCGGCGGCCAGGCCGCACAGGAACATGGCCAGCGCGCACGGTGCCTGCACCAGCAGCAGGACGATCCAGATGTCGCTCAGTTCGCGCAGGTGCTGATTGACGACGGTTGCCGGCGTGGCGCGGTAGGCGGCCAGCGCCGATGCCGCCTTTTGCGCCATCGCCACGGCGTTGTCCGCCGCGTCGCCCGCCGGCTGCAGGCTTTGCAGCCAGGCCATGCCTGCCCAGAATGCGGCGCAGACGGTAATCAGAAGCAGCGCCACGGACAGTGCCTGGCGTTCGCCGCAGCGGTGCAGCGCCAGCAGCACGATGCCCAGCACGGCGTAGGTGGTGAGTATGTCGCCATGAAACAGGAACACGGCATGCAGGGCGCCGATCAGCCACAGGCCCGCTTGCCGGCGCAGCATGCGCGGCACGAACGGCGCGTCGGCGCGCGCGGCCGCCTGCATCTGCAAGGTGAAGCTGTAGCCGAACAGGAAGGAAAACAGCAGATAGAACTTGGTCTCGAACAGCAGCGCGACGAGAAAATGCGCGGCGCGGTCCACGCCGCCGTGAAAGGCGGGATCGGTCAAGCCCAGGCCAAACCAGGGCGTGGCGAAGGCGCCGATATTGACCACCAAAATGCCGAACAGGGCGCAGCCGCGCAGGGCGTCGACGTCGGCGATGCGCGTGGGCGGAGTTGTCATGGCGGCGCTCATGCCAGGGCAGGGCGCAGGAAGCGCGCCAATAGCAGGTGCAGGCTGGCGCGCTGCGCCAGCGGTACATAATCGGGATCGACGGCGACCCGGTTGAAGATGCCGTCGATCAGCGCTGCGATCCAGCCGGCCGTTTGCGCGGCGTCTAGCGCGGCGTCGACCTGGCCCTGTGCGGCCGCCTCTTCCAGCAAGGTTTGCAGGCCGCCGCGCAGGCTGGCGTCGTTGCGCGCCACCCTGGCCGCGATATCCGTGTCGCGCATCGCTTCGGCGGCAATGTCCAGCGCCAGTCCCGCAAAGTCCCCGTCGGCCGCCAATGCCAGCACCAGGTCCATGAAGTCGAGCAGCGCGCCGTACGCATCGGCGCTGCCTTGCACGCCGGCGAAATAGGCCGCCGTCTCGCTGCCTTCCTGGTCGACGATGGCGGCGATGATGGCTTGCTTGGTGGGGAAGTAGTGAAACAGGTTGCCGGGACTCATGCCCGCTTGCGCGCAGATGGCGGCGGTGCTGGTCTGGTGGAAGCCCTTGCGCGCGAAGCAGTGGCGCGCGGCGGCGAGGATGGCGTCGCGGCGGGCCGCGTGTTTGCCGGGATCGATGGTGCGCATGGCGGTTGGCTCTCCTTTTAATTAATCGACTAGTCAGTCTAATATAAATGGATTGCGCGGCGCGGTCAAGCTGGATGCTTTGCAGTACCTATTCCTGTCGCTACAATGTGCCGCACCGGATTTTTCCATGCCCGCCGCTGGCGCCGCTGTTTGTTTGGAAAACCGCTTCTTTTACCCGTTTTTCTACCGTGTTAGGAATGAGATGCAGCAGACTCCGATTCGATCCTTCCTCTGTGCGCTGGCGCTGGCCGCCGGCATTGTCCCCGCCGCGCAGGCCGATAATGCCCCGCTGCCGGCCACCATGCGCCTTGACTACCAGCACAGCGGCAATGCGCTGGGCGAGCATTATGCGGTCGAGCGCGTGCTGGTCGAGCCCTTGCCATGGCCGGGCAACCTGGCGCGCCCCATCGACGACAGCAACCGCGGCAACAATATGCTGGAAGTGGTCGACATCAAGTCGGGCAAGGTGCTGTATTCGCGCGGCTTTTCCACCATCTTCGGCGAGTGGGCCAGCACCGACGAAGCGAAAACCACCACGCGCGCCTTCCAGGAATCCGTGCGCTTCCCGCAGCCCGAGCATCCCGTACGCGTGCGCATCCTCAAGCGCGACGAACGCGGCCTGTTTTCCATTGTGTGGAGCACCGATGTCGATCCTGCCGCGCAGGACGTGATCCGCAAGCAGCCGCCGGCGCCCGTCAAGCCGATCCCGATCCGCATCAGCGGTCCGTCGTCCGGCAAGGTCGACCTGCTGATCATGGGCGACGGCTACACGGCCGCCGAAATGGGCAAGTTCGAGGCGACGGCGCGGAAATTGGCCGAGCACCTGTTTACCGTCTCGCCATTTCGCGAGCGGGCCAGTGACTTCAACGTGTGGGCCATGGCCGCGCCGACGCCGGAGTCGGGCGTGTCGCGTCCATCGACGGGCGTGCATCACGCTTCGCCGCTGGGCACGCGCTACGACATCTTCGGCAGCGAGCGCTATGTGCTGACGACGGACAACCGCGCGCTGCGCGACCTGGCGCAGTACGCGCCGTATGAATTCATCGAAATCCTCGTCAATAACGATACCTATGGCGGCGGCGGCATCTTCGGCCAGTTCAGCACAGCGGCAGCGAACAACGACTGGGCCAATTACCTGTTCGTGCATGAATTCGGCCATCATTTCGCCGGCCTGGCCGACGAGTACTACACCTCGCCCGTGGCCTACCAGTCGAATGGCGAACGCCAGGAGCCGTGGGAGCCGAACGCCACGGCGCTGCGCGATCCGGCCAAGCTGAAATGGAAGAGCCACGTCAAGGCGGGCACGCCGCTGCCGACGCCCTGGCCGAAGGAAGCGTACGACGGCCATGCGCGCGAATACCAGAAGCAGCGCGCCGCCCTGCGCGCGGCCAACCGCCCGGAAAGCGAGATGAGCGATTTGTTCAAGGCCGACCTGGCATACACGCAGCAGCTGTTCTCGACGGCGCCGCAGCGCCATGCGGTGGGCGCCTTTGAAGGCGCGAACTACGAATCGTCCGGCTATTACCGGCCCGAGATGCAATGCATCATGTTCGACCGCAGCGAGACGTTCTGCTCCGTCTGCCAGGATGGCATCAGCACCATCATCGACCTGTATTCGCGTGGCGCCCCGGCGCCGGGCAAATAATGCCGCTGCCGTCATTCCAGTAATGGGGCCATGCTGCATCGCAATAGCATGGCCCCCTTTCCGCCCCTTCCCATTGCCGGCCTTGTGCCATCGCCCGGCGCTGCTTGTTTTCCAGACAATCGGCATTGGCGCCGGCATGCTCCCTTTTCTTCCCGCCAGCCCGGTAGTATTATCAAATACGTATGCTCGCACGCTTGCCTGAAAAATATTTCATTTAGATAATATTGAGGTAAAATTTGATTTACATCAATGTTGCATTGCCGCAATCGCACTTATAGTTGACCTAGCTCAAAACGATAAGCATGCGGACCGGACTCATCGCGAATCACGTATCTAAATGCTGTAGAGTAATTTTCGCCCTGTACCAGTTCCCCGACAATGCACTGGTGCCGGCCTCGAATTTCAGTGACGGAAGCCGATTCATGAAGATGCACACCCCCGCGCCTGACGCGTGCAATACCCTCCATCCCCACACGCCGATTGCCTTGCCGTATGCGCGCGCCGGCGGCGTGACCCTGGCCATGAGCGCGGCCGCCATGCGTACTGGCGCGGTGCGCTGCGTGCATGCGGCCACGCCGTGGCCCGCCCTGCGTCCCGTCCAGGCATGACGGCCGACTTGCGCCCGCACTTGCCCTTGCAGGGCAAGCGGGGCCTGGTGGTGGGCATCGCCAATGCGCAAAGCATCGCCTGGGGCTGTGCCAGCGCGCTGCGCGCGGCCGGCGCCGAACTGGCCGTGACCTGGCTCAATGACAAGGCGCGTCCGCATGTGGAGCCGCTGGCGCAGCAAGTGCAGGCGGCCATCATGGCGCCGCTCGACGTGGCCGTGCCGGGTCAATTGGAGGCGCTGTTTGCGCAGATCGAGCAGCAGTGGGGACGGCTCGACTTCGTCGTCCATTCCATCGCTTACGCGCCCAAACAAGACTTGCATGGCCGCGTCACGGACAGTTCCGCCGACGGCTTCGCGCAGGCGATGGATATCTCCTGCCACTCCTTCATGCGCATGGCGAAGCTGGCCGAACCGCTGATGCCGGACGGCGGCAGCTTGACCACCATGAGTTACCTGGGCGCCGAGGAAGTCATCGCCGACTATGGCCTGATGGGGCCCGTGAAGGCGGCGCTGGAAGCGTCGGTGCGCTACCTGGCCGCCGAACTGGGGCCGCAAGGCATCCGCGTCAACGCCATCTCGCCGGGGCCACTGGAGACGCGGGCCGCTTCCGGCATCGCCCATTTCGACCGCCTGATGGCCGACGCCATCGAGCGCTCGCCCATGCGCCGCCTGGCCACCATCGAGGACGTGGGCGCGCTGTGCGCCTTCGTCGCCGGCGACGGCGCGCGTGCCATCACGGGCGGCACCCTGTATGTCGATGGCGGCTACAACATTCTGAATTGACTGGAAGAAGATGATCATGGCTGTTTCTGTTTTGCCCAACCGCGCCAGGATGGCCGCGCTGGCCACCGCGCTGGCCCTGGCCGGCTGCGCCTCGCTGGCGCCGCCGTACGCGCCGCCGCCGTTGCCCGTGGCGGCGCAGTATCCGGAAGCCGATCCGGCCGGCGCGCAGGCGCCCGACGTCGCCTGGCAAGCCTACTTTGCCGACCCGCGCCTGCAGGCGCTCATTGCGCAGGCGCTGGCCAGCAACCGCGATATCCGCATCGCCGCCCTGCGCGTGGAAGAGGCGCGCGCCGCGTATGGCATCCAGCGCGCGGAGCAGTTCCCCACCATCGCGCTGGGCGCCTCCGGCAGCCGCGCGCGCGTGCCCGGCGACCTGAGCGTGACGGGCCACCCCATGACGAGCGCGCAGTACCAGGCGGGCTTGAACGTGAGCGCCTGGGAGCTCGATTTCTGGGGCAGGGTGCGCAGCCTGAAGGACAGCGCGCTGCAAACCCTGCTGGCCAGCGACGCAGCGCGCCGCGCCGTCGGCGTGGCCCTGGTGGCGCAGGTGGCGAATGGCTACCTGGGCTTGCGCGAACTCGACGAACGCGTGGAACTGGCGCGCGCCACGGTCGACAGCCGCGCCGAATCGCTGCGCATCTTCACGCGCCGCTTCGAGGTGGGGGCGATTTCCAAGCTGGACCTGACGCAGGTGGAAACCTTGCTCAGCCAGGCCCTGTCGCTGTCGGCCCAGCTGGAGCAGGCGCGCGCCGTGCAGGCGCACGCGCTGGCCCAGCTGGTGGGCGGCCCCGTCGACCTGACGCCGGTGGCTGGCGAGGTACGCCGCTTCGACGATGCCAGCGTGCTGCAGCCGCTGCATGCGGGCCTGCCCTCGGCTTTACTTACGCAGCGTCCCGACCTGATGGCGGCCGAGCACCAGCTGCGCGCCGCGCAGGCGAATATCGGCGCCGCGCGCGCCGCCTTCTTCCCCACCATTTCGCTGACGGCCGGCTATGGCACGGCCAGCGCGGAATTGAGCGGCCTGTTCGATTCGGGCAGCGGCGCCTGGAATTTCGCGCCGCGCCTGGTGCTGCCGATCTTTGACGCGGGCCGCATCCGCGCCAATATGGATCTGGCCGAGGTGCGCCGCGACGTGGCCGTGGTCAATTATGAAAAGAGCGTGCAGGGCGCCTTCCGCGAAGTGGCCGACGCGTTGTCGAACCGGCGCTGGCTGGCGCTGCAGGTCGATATCGGCAAGACCACCTTGGCCGCGCAGAGCGAACGCGCGCGCCTGGCCAAGCTGCGCTATGACAATGGCGCCGCGCCCTACCTGGAAGTGCTCGATGCGCAGCGCGACCTGCTGACGGTCGAGCAGCAGCTGGTGCAGACGCGCCGCGCGCTGCTCGCGAGCCAGGTCAGCCTGTATGCGGCCCTGGGCGGCGGCGCGCCCGCCGCCTCTGCCGCCGCTTCCACCCACTAATTTGATCGCCCCGATACCATGACCCCACAACTGCAGAAAAAACTCATCCCCGCGGCACTCGTCGTGGCCGTTCTCGTGCTGGGCTATGCGGCCTGGCAAAAAATGCGCCCCACGGGCCCTGGCGAAGGTTTTGTCAGCGGCAATGGCCGCATTGAGGCGACGGAAGTCGACGTCGCCACCAAGCTGGCCGGCCGGGTCAAGGAGATCCTCGTGCGCGAGGGCGACTTCGTCAAGGCAGGGCAGCCGCTGGCCACCATGCAGGTGGACTCGCTGACGGCGCAGCGCGACGAGGCGCGTGCGCGCCAGCAGCAGGCGTCCGACGCGGTGGTCGGTGCGCAGGCGCAGGTGGCCGTGCGCGAGAGCGACAAGGCGGCCGCACTGGCCCTGGTGGCGCAGCGCGAAAGCGAACTCGATGCGGCCCGCCGCCGCCTGGCCCGCTCCGAAACCTTGTCGAAAGAGGGGGCTTCCTCGGTGCAGGAACTCGACGACGACCGCGCCCGCGTGCGCAGCGTGGCCGCCGCCCTGAATGCGGCCAAGGCGCAGGTGACTGCGGCGCAGGCGGCCATCGACGCGGCCAAGGCGCAAGTGGTCGGTTCGCGTTCGGCCGTGACGGCCGCCGAAGCGACCACCGCGCGCATCGACGCCGACCTGGCCGATGGCCAGCTGGCGGCGCCGCGCGACGGCCGCGTGCAATACCTGGTGGCGCAGCAGGGCGAAGTGCTGGCCGGCGGCGGCAAGGTGCTCAACCTGGTCGACCTGTCGGACGTCTATATGACCTTCTTCCTGCCCGAGACGGCGGCCGGCAAGGTAGCGATGGGCGGCGAAGTGCGCATCATCCTCGACGCGGCGCCCAATTACGTGATTCCGGCGACGATTTCGTTTGTCGCCGCCAGCGCGCAGTTCACGCCGAAGACGGTGGAAACGGCCAGCGAGCGCCAGAAGCTGATGTTCCGCGTGAAGGCGCAGATCAGCCGCGAGCTGCTGCAAAAGCACCTGGCGCTGGTCAAAGTGGGTTTGCCGGGCGTGGCCTGGGTGCGCCTCGACGCGAAGCAGCCATGGCCCGCTGAACTGACGGCGAAGGTTCCGCAGTGAGCATGGACGTGACTTCCTTTGTCGTCAGCATCAAGGGCGTCAGCCAGCATTACGGCAAGACGGTGGCGCTCGACGGCGTCGACCTTGACGTGCCGGCCGGCCGCATGGTGGGGCTGATCGGCCCCGATGGCGTGGGCAAATCGAGCTTGCTGTCGCTGGTGGCCGGCGCACGCGCCGTGCAGCAGGGCAGCGTGATGGCGCTGGGCGGCGACATGCGCGATGCGCGTCACCGCGACGACGTCTGCCCGCGCATCGCCTACATGCCGCAAGGCCTGGGCAAGAATCTGTATCCGACCCTGTCGGTCGAGGAAAACCTGCAGTTTTTCGCACGCCTGTTCGGCCATGACGCGGCCGAGCGCCGCCGCCGCATCGACCAGCTGACCCGCAGCACGGGCTTGCAGCCGTTCCTGGCGCGGCCGGCGGGCAAGCTGTCGGGCGGCATGAAGCAGAAGCTGGGCCTGTGCTGTGCCCTGATCCACGATCCCGACCTGCTCATTCTCGATGAACCGACCACCGGCGTCGATCCGCTGGCACGCGCCCAGTTCTGGGACCTGATCGCCGGCATCCGCGTGCAGCGCCCGCAAATGAGCGTGATGGTGGCCACCGCCTACATGGACGAGGCGCAGCGCTTCGACTGGTTAGTGGCCATGGATGACGGCAAGGTGCTCGATACGGGCACGCCGGCCGAACTGCTGGCGCGCACGCAAAGCGACAACCTGGAAGCGGCCTTCATCAAGCTGCTGCCCGAAGCCAAGCGCGCCGGCCACCAGCCCGTCGTGATCACGCCGCTGGACCCTGCCAGCGCGCAGGACGTCGCCATCGAGGCCAAAGACCTGACCATGCGCTTCGGCGATTTTACCGCCGTCGACCATGTGAATTTCCGCATCGGCCGCGGCGAGATCTTCGGCTTTCTCGGCTCGAACGGCTGCGGCAAGTCGACCACCATGAAGATGCTCACGGGTCTGCTGCCGGCCACGGAAGGCAAGGCCTGGCTGTTCGGCAAGGAAGTCGATTCCAACGACATCGATACGCGCCGCAGGGTCGGCTACATGTCGCAGGCATTCTCTCTGTACAGTGAACTGACGGTGCGCCAGAACCTGGTGCTGCACGCGCGCCTGTTCCACGTGCCGGAGGGCGAGATTCCGGCCAGGATCGACGAAATGGCGCAGCGCTTCGACCTGCGCGCCGTAATGGACGACTTGCCCGACAGCTTGCCGCTGGGCATACGCCAGCGATTGTCGCTGGCCGTGGCCATGGTGCACAAGCCGGAAATGCTGATCCTCGACGAGCCGACCTCCGGCGTCGACCCCATCGCGCGCGACAATTTCTGGCGCCTGATGATCGAGCTGGCGCGGCGCGACCGCGTCACCATCTTTATCTCCACCCACTTCATGAACGAGGCCGAGCGCTGCGACCGCATCTCGCTGATGCACGCGGGTAAAGTGCTGGTCAGCGATGCGCCGGCCGAACTGGTACGCAAGAAGGGCGCGCCGTCGCTGGAAGCGGCTTTCATCGCCTACCTGGAAGAGGCGGGCGGCGGCACGGCCGCGGCGACAGTGGAGGAAACGGCGGCGCCCGCGCAGCAGGAAGCTGCACCGGCGCCACAGCAGAAGCAGCAGCGCAGCCGCTTCAGCCTGGGCCGCATGCTCAGCTACATGTGGCGCGAAACGCTGGAATTGCGGCGCGACCCCGTGCGCCTGACCCTGGCGCTGGGCGGCTCCGTACTGCTGCTGTTCGTCATCGGCTTCGGCATCAGCCTGGACGTCGAGGACTTGAGTTACGCGGTGCTCGACCACGACCAGACTACCTTGAGCCAGAATTACACGAACAACCTGGCCGGTTCGCGCTACTTCGTCGAGCGCCCGCCGTTGCGCGACTATGCCGATATCGACAAGCGCATGCGCAGCGGCGAACTGTCGCTGGCCATCGAGATTCCGCCCGGCTTCGCGCGCGACGTGCAGCGCGGCGCGCCGGCGCAGGTGGGCGCGTGGATCGACGGCGCCATGCCGATGCGCGCCGAAACCGTGCAGGGCTACGTGCAGGGCATGCATCAGCTGTGGCTGGCCGACCAGGCCTTGCACCGCTACGGCATCACGATGAGCAATCCCGTCGCCATCCAGACGCGCTACCGCTACAACCCGGACGTGAAAAGCCTGCCCGCTATGGTGCCGGCCGTGATTCCCCTGCTGCTGCTGATGCTGCCGGCCATGCTGGCGGCGCTGTCCGTGGTGCGCGAAAAGGAACTCGGCTCCATCATCAACCTGTACGTGACGCCCGTCACGCGCCTGGAATTCTTGCTCGGCAAGCAGGTGCCGTACGTCGTGCTGGCCATGTTCAACTTCGTCCTCATGGCGCTGCTGGCGGTCACCGCCTTCGGCGTGCCGATCAAGGGCAGCTTGCCGACCCTGATCGGCGCCACCTTTATCTTCAATATTTGCGCCACCGGCATCGGCCTGTTCGCCTCGACGTTTACGCGCAGCCAGATCGCGGCCCTGTTCGTGACCATGATCGGCACCATGATCCCGGCCATCCAGTTTTCCGGCCTGCTCAATCCCGTCTCGTCGATGGAAGGCGTGGGCAAGGCCATCGGCCTGATGTACCCGGCCACGCACATGCTCAATATCAGCCGCGGCGTATTCAACAAGGCGCTGGGCTTTGGCGACCTGCACGCCTCGTTCTGGCCCCTGATCGTCGCCATTCCCGTGATCCTCGGCGTGACGGTGGCGCTGCTGAAGAAACAGGAGAGCTGATATGCGCCACCTTGAAAACATCTACCGCCTGGGCGTGAAGGAAATCTGGAGCCTGATCCGCGATCCGATGATGCTGATCCTGATCCTCTACACCTTCACCCTGGCCATCTACGTGGCCGCCACGGCCAAGCCGGAAACCTTGCACATGGCCTCGATCGCCATCGTCGACGAGGATGGCTCGCCCCTGTCCGGGCGCATCGCCTCGGCCTTCTTCCCGCCGCAATTCACGCCGCCGGCCATGATCAACCAGAGCCAGGTCGATGCGGGCCTCGATGCGGGCCGGTACACCTTCGTGCTGACGATCCCGCCCAAGCTGCAGGCCGACGTGCTGGGCGGGCGCCAGGCGGAATTGCAGCTGAACGTCGACGCCACGCGCATGAGCCAGGCCTTCAGCGGCAGCGGCTACATCCAGCAGATCGTCGCCGGTGAAATAGCCGAATTCGCCAAACGCTATCGGGGCGCGACCGTCTCGCCCGTGGATCTGGTGATGCGCGCGCGCTTCAATCCCTCGCTGAGCCAGGCGTGGTTTGGCTCGCTGATGGAGCTGATCAACCAGGTGACGATGCTGTCGATTATCCTCACGGGGGCGGCCCTGATCCGCGAACGCGAACATGGCACCATCGAGCACTTGCTGGTGATGCCCGTGACGCCGGCCGAGATCATGCTGGGCAAGGTCTGGTCGATGGGCCTGGTGGTGCTGCTGGCCGCCGCCCTGTCGCTGAACCTGGTGGTACGCGGCATGCTGCACGTGCCGATCGAAGGCTCGATCGCGCTGTTCCTGTGCGGCGCGGCGCTGCACCTGTTTGCCACCACCTCGATGGGGATTTTCCTCGCCACCGTGGCGCGCAGCATGCCGCAGTTCGGCATGCTGCTGATCCTCGTGCTGCTGCCGCTGCAGATGCTCTCGGGCGGCAGCACGCCGCGCGAAAGCATGCCCGAACTGGTGCAGAACATCATGCTGATCGCACCGACCACGCATTTCGTCGAATTGAGCCAGGCGATCCTGTACCGCGGCGCCGGCATCGACGTGGTGTGGAAGCCGTTCCTGGCCCTGCTGGCCATCGGTACGGCCCTGTTTACCTTCGCGCTGGCGCGCTTTCGCAAGACCATCAGCCAGATGGCGTAGCCCCGCGCCGGAATGGTCCGGCGTTTTTTGCATGAAAAGGATAGCCATGAAGATCGAAGCTGCACCATTTTTCTCCACCGGCGGCTTGCCGTCCCTGGGTATGCTGGGCGACTATGCGCGCGACTCCTGGCAGCGCATTGTGCTGTACGCGGACGTGATGCGCCGGCGCGGCAACCAGTACCAGGAACACCTGGCCGAGGAAGTGCCGAACGTGCTGGACTTCCCCGCCGAACTGGTGATGTCGGGCCTGGAGCTGGCGCGCCCCGTCAACTACGGCCTGGCGCGCATCCTGACGCCCGATGCGCCCGAGCCTGATCCATCGAAGCGCCCTTTTGTTGTCGTCGATCCGCGCGCCGGCCACGGTCCCGGCATCGGCGGCTTCAAGGCGGAAAGCGAGATCGGCGTGGCCCTGCGCGCCGGCCACCCGTGCTACTTCATCGGTTTCCTGCCCGATCCCGTGCCGGGACAGACGGTGGAAGACGTGATGCATGCGGAGGCGGCCTTCCTGGAAAAAGTCATCGCCCTGCATCCGCACAGCGAGGGCAAGCCCGTCGTTATCGGCAATTGCCAGGCGGGCTGGCAAATCCTCATGACGGCGGCCATGCGCCCGGAATTGTTCGGCCCCATCATTGTGGCCGGCGCGCCCGTGTCCTACTGGGCCGGCTGGCATGGCCGCAATCCGATGCGCTACGCGGGCGGCCTGATGGGCGGTAGCTGGGCCACGGCGCTGGCGGGCGACCTGGGCAACGGCCGCTTCGACGGCGCCAGCCTGGTGCAGAATTTCGAAAAACTGAACCCGGCCAACACCCTGTGGAGCAAGCAGTACAACCTGTACGCGAACATCGATACGGAAGCGCCGCGTTACCTGGAATTTGAAAAATACTGGGGCGGCCATGTGTTCCTGAACGACGTCGAGATGCAGTACATCGTCGACAATCTGTTCATCGGCAACCGTCTGGCCACGGCGGAATTGATCACTTCCGACGGCGTGCGGCTGGACTTGCGCAATATCCGTTCGCCCATCGTCGTGTTTTGCTCGAATGGTGACAACATCACGCCGCCGCCACAGGCCCTGGGCTGGATCACGGACCTGTACCGCGACGACAACGACGTGCTGATGCACGACCAGACCATCGTGTATGCCGTGCACGACAGCATCGGCCACCTGGGCATCTTCGTCTCGGCCAAGGTGGGGCACAAGGAACACCAGAAATTCGCCAGCAATATCGACCTGATCAACCTGCTGCCGGCCGGCATCTATGAAGCGCGGATTGTCGACAAGACGCCCGACACGCCGAATGCCGACCTGGCCAGCGGAGATTATGTGCTGCAGGTCGAGCACCGCGGCATCGAGGACGTGCGCGCCATCGTGCAGCCTAGTGTGGAAAACGACCGCAAGTTCGCCGCCGCCGCGCGCGTATCCGAGGTCAACCTGGCCTTGTACCGCACGTTTGCGCAGCCGTGGGTGCGCGCCATGGTCACGCCGCAGTCGGCGCGCTTCCTGCAGCTTGCGCATCCGCTGCGCGTGTCGTACGAGCGCTGGACGGATCATAATCCGCTGGCCAGGCTGGTCGCCAAGGAGGCGGAAAAGGTGCGCGCGCACCGCCAGCCGGTATCGCCCGACAACCCGCTGCTGGCCATGCAGGAAGCCGTCTCCGGCGCCATCACGGCCGGCTTGAACGGCTGGCGCGACTGGCGCGACATGCTGCAGGAAACCACCTTCGACCTGGTGTACGGCTCGCCCCTGGTGCAGGCGCTGACGGGACAGGCCATCGGCGACGCTACGCCGCCGCGCCCCCATCCCGGCATCTCGCCCGAGCATTGCGAATACGTGCGCTGCGAAACGCGCAAGATGGACGAGGACATGCAGCGGGGCGGCCTGGTGGAAGCGGCCGTGCGCGCGCTGTTCTACATCTACCGCTTCCGCATGATCGCCGATGAGCGCAGGGTCAACCTGGCCCTCAAATTGATCAAGCCGCAATACCGGCAGGAGGTCAGCATGGAGGAATTCCGCGGCATCGTGCGCCAGCAGGCGCGCCTGATGCTGCATGATTTCGATACCGCCATCGCCGCCTTGCCGGCCTTGCTGTCGCGCGCCGATCCGGACGACATCGGCGCGCTGGCCGAGTGGCTGCAGCAAGTGCTGCAAGTGCCGGAAGCGCCGACGCCGGACGAGGAAGCGAGCCTGCAGCAGATGCTGGACGTCTTCGACCGCGCGGTCAAGGCGCAGGCGAAGGCGCTGCCGCCGGACGCGCGCGCCTCCCATGCCGGATCCAAAGCCAAACCGGCCAAACACATTACCCCTGCCTAGAAGACCACGATGACTACTACCCAAGACGATGATCTGAATATCGTACGTAACCGCACCTTCGACCAGATCGCCATCGGCGACAGCGCCAGCATCACGCGCACCCTGAGCATGGACGATATCGCCCTGTTCGCGGTGATGTCGGGCGATGACAACCCGCAGCACCTCGATGCCGAATTTGCCGCCGCCAGCCGCTACCAGGGCGTGATCGCCCACGGCATGTGGGGCGCGGCCCTCATTTCCGCCGTGCTGGGTACGCGCCTGCCCGGCGCCGGCACAGTCTACACGGGCCAGACCCTGCGCTTTTTGCAACCCGTGCGCGTGGGCGATACGCTGGCCATCAGCGTCACCGTCACGGCCCTCGAGCCGCGCAGCCGCCACGTGACCCTGGCGTGCCGCTGCGTCAACCAGCATGGCGCCGTGGTGCTCGACGGCGAAGCCCAGGTGATCGCGCCCGCCGAGCAGATCGAACGCCAGCGCGCCACCCTGCCCGAGGTACGCCTGCATAACGGCGACGGCACGCGGCGCCTGCTGGAGCACGCACGCACGCTGGGGCCGATCCGGGTCGCCGTGATCCACCCCTGCGATGAATTGAGCCTGTCGGGCGCGCTGGACGCGCATGCGGCCGGCCTGATCACGCCCGTGCTGGTGGCGCCGCGCGCGCGCCTGGAAGCGGTGGCGGCCGAAGCGGGCCTGAGCCTGGCCGGCATCGCCATCGAGGACGTCGAGCATAGCCATGCGGCCGCCGCGCGCGGCGCCGAACTGGCGGGCAAGGGCGAAGTGGAGGCGCTGATGAAGGGCAGCCTGCACACGGATGAACTGATGTCGGCCGTGCTGTCGGCCAGCGCGGGACTGCGCACCAAGCGCCGCATCAGCCACTGCTTCCTGATGCAGACGCCCGCCTATCCGCGCCCCTTCATCATCACGGACGCGGCCATCAATATCGCGCCCAACCTGGCCATGAAGGCCGACATCGTGCGCAACGCCATCGACCTGGCGCACGTGATCGGCGTGGCCTGCCCGCGCGTGGCCATCCTGGCCGCCGTGGAAACGGTGAACGCGGACATGCCGGCGACTTTGGACGCGGCCGCCCTGTGCAAGATGGCTGACCGTGGCCAGATCACGGGGGCGATCCTCGACGGCCCGCTGGCCTTCGACAACGCCGTGTCGATCGCCGCCGCCACCGTCAAGGGCATCGTCTCGGAAGTGGCGGGCCGCGCCGATATTTTGCTGGTGCCCGACCTGGAAAGCGGCAACATGCTGGCCAAGCAGCTCGAATACATGGGCGACGCGGACAGCGCCGGCATCGTGCTGGGCGCGAAAATTCCCGTCATCCTCACCAGCCGCGCTGATTCGCGCGCCAGCCGCATCGCCTCGTGCGCCATCGCCGTGATGCTGGCCAACCATTACCGGAGCACGCCGCCATGAACGCAGCAGTCCAACATACGGATGGCACCCTGATCCTGGTGCTCAATTGCGGCTCGTCGAGCATCAAGTTCGCCCTGTTCGAGCAGGCGGGCGGCGTGCTGCCGCAGCAGGCGCAATGGAGCGGCAAGGTCGAGGGCATCGGCCGCGAAAACACCACGTACCGCGCCGGCGGCCTGCCGGCAGTCGCCTTGCAGCTGGACCCGGAGCAGCCGCATCACGCGGCCCTCGAATACATCCGCGCGCAAGTGGTGGCGCAGCTGGATGGGCGTGCGCTGCGCGCCGTGGCGCACCGCGTGGTGCATGGCGGCAGCAAGTATTTCGCTCCCGTGCGCATCGATTTCACGGTGCTGGCGGACCTGAAAAGCTATGTGCCGCTGGCGCCGCTGCACCAGCCGTTCGCGCTCGAGGCGATCGAGGTGCTGCTTGAATCGCGCCCCGACATCGCCCAGGTGGCCTGCTTCGACACGGCCTTCCACCACACGGTGCCGCAGGTCGAGCAGATGCTGGCCCTGCCTTACGATGCGTGGGAGCGGGGCTTGCGCCGCTATGGTTTCCACGGCCTGTCGTATGAGTACCAGTCGCTGGTGCTGGAGCGGCGTTTTGGCGCCGTCGCGCGCGGCAAGGTCATCGTCGCCCACCTGGGCAGCGGCGCCAGCCTGTGCGCCATGGACAATTTGCACAGCGTGGCCACCACCATGGGCTTTTCCGCGCTCGACGGCCTGATGATGGGCACGCGCTGCGGTTCGCTCGATCCGGGCGCCGTCATCTACCTGATGGAAATCGAAAAGCTGTCGCTGGAAAAAGTGGCGCATGTGCTGTACCACGAGTCGGGCTTGCTGGGCGTGTCGGGCGTGTCGGCCGACCCGCCCGTGCTGCTGGCGCAGCAGGAGCGGCAGGATGCCACGGGCGAACGCATCCGCGCCGCGCTGGCCTTATATATCCGCCGCATCGTGCGCGAGATCGGCGCCCTGACGGCCGTGCTGGGCGGACTGGACATGCTGGTGTTTACGGCCGGTATCGGCGAGCACAGCGCCGAACTGCGCCAGCGCATCTGCTCCGAGCTCGGTTTTATCGGCCCCGTACTCGATGCCGACGCCAATGCGCGCAACGCCAGCCGTATCTCCACCGACGCCAGCCGCATCGTGGTGGGCGTGGAGCCGGCCAATGAAGAGTGGGTGGCGGCGCGCCACGCGGCCCTGGCCGTGGGCGCATGAGGATCTGACGCGTCCGGCCGCGCTCGATGGGAAATTTGCCGATTTACACATATTTCTCGTTGAGTGCGCTAACGCACTGTGTGGTTTGCCAGTTATCTTTACTATGAAGTCATGCCATTGCGCTACATCAAGAAACAGCGCGATGCCTGGCAAATTTTGAACATTTTGCCCGCCTTTAGTAAGAATAAAATTAAACCATATTGAAAGGTCTCATCATGAACAAATTACTCGCCGCCCTGATCGCCACCCTGTTTGCTACCGCCGCCTTCGCTCAAACGGCACCGGCCACGGAAGCTGTCGTGAAAGCCCAGGCCTCCGCGCAAAAAGACGTCAACAAGGCTGCCGCTTCGGAAGCCAAGGTCGATGCCAAGGCTGACGCCAATGTCGCCAAGGCCGAAATGAAGGCTGACGAAAAGAAAGCCGACGCCCAGCACAAGGCGAACAAAACCAAGGCCAAGGCCCATGACAAGGTCGTCCACGCCGATGCGGAAGACAAGCTGAAAGCGGAAGCCAAGGCAGACAAAACCGATGCCAAGGCCGATGCGAAAGCCACCAAGGCTGCCGTGAAAGCGAACGCCAAGGTCGCCAAGGAAAAAGTGGAAGCGAACGCCGACAAAGCCCTCGCCGCCACCAAGACGGAAGAAGCCAAGGCCAAGGCCGACGCTGAAGTCAAGGCCGCCGCCGCCAAGTAATTCCCCGTTTGCGGGCCACGGCCTGCAAATCCCAAAGACAGCTTCGGCTGTCTTTTTTTTTGTCTGCCACTTTTTTTGGGCACCGCTTGCCAGTCTTGATCTGGCACAAATGCTGTTCTTTTCGCCGTGCCATAGTGAATTGGCAAACAGACGAAGGAGACATCATGAGCACCGCTAAAACGAAAAAATCACCGGCCACCGGTTCGGCTGAAGGCGCGCCGGCCATGCAGTCCATGCAATCCATGCCGGTCGAGGGCGACGTGCATGCCGGCACTGATGCGGCCGGCGCCAGCGCCATGCCGGGGCCGCGCCTGGGCATGTCGTACGCGGATCAGGCGTCGCTCACCCAGGGCGCGGCCGCAGTGCATGCCGGCGACATGCCGGGCGGCGCCATGCAGCAGGCATCGCAAGGCATGGCGGGCGCCAGTTGCATGCACGTGGGCGATGGCGGCGGCATGGGGGGCGACCGCGATGGCGATGGCGGGGGCGGTGCAGGCGGCATGGGCGGCGACGGCGGCGGCCAGGGCGGCGGTACGCCGCAGGTGCGCACCTGCGCCACGATGGATGTGCATCGTCGCCTGCTGACGGAAGATCCGTCCTATGCGAACATCCGCGCCGATATTGAAAACCAGGCTGGCATGTACGAGGGGGCCGGCAGCAGCGCCGGACGTTCCGGCGTGACGCAGATACCGGTGGTCGTGCACGTGGTGTGGAATACGGCCGCGCAGAATATTTCGGATGCGCAGATCGCCAGCCAGATCGATGTGCTCAACCGTGACTTCCGCCGCGTCAATCCCGACGTGAACAGCACGCCGGCGCCGTTCCTGCCGCTGACGGCCGATGCGCGCGTGGAGTTCGCGCTGGCCACGATCGATCCGCATGGCGCGGCCACCAGTGGCATCGAGCGGCGCCAGACGACGGTGGCCTCATTTGGCGCCGACGATGCCGTCAAGTCGCAGGCGACGGGTGGCATGGATGCCTGGCCTGCCGACAGCTACCTGAATATCTGGGTGTGCCAGCTCGGCGGCGGCTTGCTCGGCTACGCGCAGTTTCCCGGCGGCCCGGCCGCCACCGACGGCGTGGTGATCCTGCAATCGGCCTTCGGCACGACGGGTACGGCGGCGCCGCCGTTTCACCTGGGGCGCACGGCCACGCACGAAATCGGCCACTGGCTGAATCTGAACCATATCTGGGGCGATGACGGCACCGGCTGCTCGGGCACGGACAACGTGGCCGACACGCCGAATCAGGGCGGGCCGAATACGGGCCAGCCCTCGTTCCCCCACATTTCTTGCAGTAACGGGCCGAATGGCGACATGTTCATGAACTACATGGATTATGTGGACGACCCCGCCATGTTCATGTTCACGGCGGGCCAGGTGGCGCGCATGCAGGCCTGTCTCGATGGTCCGCGCGCCAGCATCGGCACGGGGACGGGCGGCACGGGCGCCACGCCGCGCCAGAGCTCTTCCCCTGTCGTGGCCTGGGGCGCGAACCGCCTCGACGTCTTCGTGCTGGGCACGGACCGCGCGTTGTACCACAAGGCCTGGAACGGCACGGCCTGGGCGCCGTCCGTCACCGGTTACGAGGGGCAGGGCGGCATTTGCACCAGTGCGCCGCAGGTGGTGTCGTGGGGGCCGAACCGGCTTGACGTGTTCGTCACTGGCACCGACAGCGGCTTGTTCCACAAATGGTGGAACGGCACGGCGTGGGGTCCGTCCCTGACGGGCTATGAAGCGATGGGCGGCTTGTGCGTGGGCGACCCGCGCGCCGTGGCCTGGGGCCCGAACCGCCTTGACGTGTTTGTCGTCGGCACGGACCGGGCCCTGTACCATAAGTGGTGGAACGGGGCCGCCTGGGGGCCGTCGCTGACGGGGTACGAATCCATGGGCGGCATCTGCCTGGGCCAGCCGGAAGCTGTGGCGTGGGGACCGAACCGCCTCGATGTCTTCGTCATCGGCACGGACCGGGCCCTGTATCACAAGTGGTGGAACGGCACGGCCTGGGGACCGTCGCTGACGGGCTACGAGCGCCTGGGCGGCATCTGCACCTCGTCGCCGAAGGCGGTGGCGTGGGGACCGAACCGCCTCGACGTTTTTGTGACGGGCACCGATGGCGCGCTGTATCATAAATGGTGGGATGGCGCGAAATGGGGCCCTTCCAACGATGGCTTCGAGCGCCTGGGCGGCATTTGCGTGGGCGAGGTGGAAGCCGTGTCGTGGGCGGCCAACCGGCTCGACCTGTTCGTCATCGGCACGGACAGCGCCCTGTACCACAAGGCGTGGAATGGATCGGCCTGGTCGCCATCAGTGACGGGGTTTGAAAACCTGGGCGGCATCTGCACCTCGCGTCCGCGCGCCACAACATGGGCGCCGAACCGCCTCGACGTGTTTGTCACGGGTACGAATGGGGCTCTGTTCCACAAGGCGTGGAACGGCACGGCCTGGTCACCGTCCGTGAGCGGCTATGAAAGCCTGGGCGGCGTGGTATCGTGTTTCTGACGTCAATATATTAAACGGGAGGCGGCATGCACGGCATGACGATGGCTTTGCCCAGCGGTAGCTGGACGCATTCCTTCGAGGAGGATGCAGACGGTATCGAGGTGTACCGGCCCACGGCCACCTTCGCCTTTCCTCCCAGCCGCAAGGGCCGCAAGGTGCTCGAATTCGGCGCACCCGCCGGCGCCATGGCGCAAGGGGAGGTGACATTGACGTCGATGGCACCCGGTCCCGACGATCGTCCCCGCGCCGGTTTTGTCTCCCTGCTGGTGCCCCTGGGCATGGGCCGCTATGCGCTCAGTGATGCCAGCGGGGCACAGGACGTGATCGACATCGTCGAAGCGACACCCGACGTGCTGCGCCTGGCGCGGCATTAAGGCTGGCCGCGCAGCTTGTGCGCGAGCGCCGTGCGGTTGCCCACGCCCAGTTTCTGGTAAATTGCATGCAACTGGTTGCGCACGGTGGCCGGCGACTTGCCCAGTTCCCTGGCGATGCTTTTGTACGGCAAGCCTTCGGCCGCCATGGCCGCTACCAGCCGTTCCGCGGGCGTCAGGCGCTGCATGGCCGCCTGCCTGAAACGTTGTGTGTCATCCTTGCTCTCCTGTTCGTGGGCGGCATGCCGGTGGCATGCCTGCAGGAGTAACGGGAACGGGGGACGTATTTGTAAAATTGTTTTCTCTGCTGCCAGATGCGATGGGCGAAAAAAAAGACAGGCGAACCTGTCTTTTCGTAGGAATCGATGGCGCTTAGCCGATGGCTACCATGGACACCGGTTTCAGCTTGGCCGCCAGCGCCTTGCCCTTCTTGGCGCGCTTGCCGAAGTGCTCGGCCAGGGCCGTGGCACCGAGCGACGCATCCTGCGGTTTCGACGCGCGGCCGATGCCCGAGACCACCAGGCCGCGCTGGGTGATCGGCTGCACGGCCAGCAGCTTGTCTTTGGCATCGAGGTCGATCAGCTTGACGCCGGTGCCGCCCTTGGACAGTGTTTTCATTTCATCGAGGCCGAACACCAGCAGGCGAGCGCCTTCCGTCAAACAGGCCAGGGCGCTGGCCGCCTCGGGGATGACTTTCGGCGCCAAAGGCACGTCGCCATCGTCCAGGGTGATGAAGGCCTTGCCGCCTTTCAAGCGGCTCGTCATGTCGCCCGCCTTGGCAATGAAACCGTAGCCGGCGCTCGACGCCAGCAGCAAATTGGTGGCGCCATTGCCCGCGAAGTAGTGCAGGATGCGCACGGCGTTGCCCGGCGTACCGCCGCTCAGGTCGCACAAGGTCGTGATTGGCACGCCGTCGCCGCGCGCGTTGGGCAGCGCCGAGACGGGCACCGAGTAGATCTTGCCGTTGTTGCCAAAGCCCAGCAGGGTGTCGACCGTGCGGCACTCGAAGGCGCCATGCAGGGAGTCGCCCGCCTTGAACGTGAACTGCGCCGCATCGTGGCCGATGCCGGTGCGCGCGCGCACCCAGCCTTTCTCCGAGATGATGACGGTGACCGGTTCATCGACCACTTTTTGTTCCGCCACGGCTTTTTGCGCTTCCTCGATCAGGGTCCGGCGCGCATCGCCAAACTGCTTGGCATCCGCTTCGATTTCGCGGATGATGGCGCGCTTCATCGAACCCGGGTTGTCGAGCAGGTCTTGCAGCGACTTTTCTTCCTTGCGCAGCTCGGCCAGTTCCTGCTGGATCTTGATCGTTTCCAGGCGCGCCAGCTGGCGCAAGCGGATTTCCAGGATATCGTCGGCCTGGCGTTCGGACAGCTTGAACGCCTCGATCAGGGCCGCCTTCGGTTCATCCGAATTGCGGATGATCTGGATCACCTTGTCGATATTGAGCAGGATCGCCTCGCGTCCTTCCAGGATATGGATGCGGTCCTTGACCTTGCCCAGTTTGTAGCCGGTGCGGCGCGTGACGGTCTCGAAGCGGAAATCGATCCACTCGCGCAGGATGTCGCCCAGCCCTTTCTGGCGCGGGCGGCCGTCGCCGCCGATCATCACCAGATTGATCGACGTCGACGATTCCAGCGAGGTGTGCGCCAGCAGCATCAGCATGAATTCCGTCTGGTCCTGGTTCTTCGACTTCGGTTCGAAAACGAGGCGCACGGGCGCAGCGCGGCCCGATTCGTCGCGAATGGTGTCGAGCGAATTGAGGATCAGCGCCTTCAGGGCCACCTGGTCCGGCGACAGTGCCTTCTTGCCCAGCTTGATCTTTGGATTCGTCAGTTCCTCGATTTCTTCCAGCACCTTTTGCGACGAGGTACCCGGCGGCAGTTCCGTCACGACGGCTTGCCACTGGCCGCGCGCCAGTTCTTCGATCTTCCAGCGCGCGCGCACTTTCATGCTGCCGCGGCCGCTCGCGTACATGTCCTGAATTTGCGATGGCGGCGTGATGATCTGGCCGCCGCCGGGGAAGTCCGGGCCGGGAATGATGGCCATCAGTTCGGCGTGCGTCATCTTCGGATCGCGGATCATGGCCACCGCTGCCTTGGCCACTTCAGCCAGGTTGTGCGACGGGATTTCCGTCGCCAGGCCCACGGCGATGCCGGAGGCGCCGTTCAGCAGTACCATCGGCAGGCGCGCCGGCAGCAGCTTCGGCTCTTCCGTCGAGCCGTCGTAGTTGGGCTGGAAATCGACCGTGCCCATGCCGATTTCATCCATCAGCAGCTTGGCGATCGGCGTCAGGCGCGCTTCCGTGTAACGCATGGCCGCCGCGCCGTCGCCATCGCGCGAGCCGAAGTTGCCCTGGCCATCGATCAGCGGGTAGCGCAGCGAGAAATCCTGCGCCATGCGGACCAACGCGTCATACACGGACTGGTCGCCGTGCGGATGCAATTTGCCCAGTACGTCGCCGACCACGGCCGCCGATTTGCGCGGCTTCGCCGTGGAATTCAAGCCCAGCTCATTCATCGCATACAGGATGCGGCGCTGCACGGGCTTCTGGCCGTCGCATACGTCGGGCAGGGCGCGGCCCTTGACGACGGAGATGGCGTAATCGAGATAGGCGCGCTCGGCAAAGGTGGACAGGGTCAGCGCTTCGCCGTCGAATACCGGTTCATCCGGCTCGATCGGCTCAGGCTGGGCATCGTCAAATAAATTGGTTTGTGTGGACATGGCGCTTGTTTCGGTGTTAAGTGGTTGCGGTTGAATTCATGGGGGCGATTATGACAGCCCGGATTTGGAGAAGGATTTGCCGTAGGTCTTGTAGATGTAGCACATGGTGAAATACAGCACGGCCAGGGCCAGCTCCACGCTGTTGTGCATCATTTGCATGGCGCGGATGGCCGGGGCGTGGCCGGCCAGCACGACGCTGGCGAGGGACGGCACCAGCACCACTGGCCAGATCGTCTTCCATTTGAAATCGGTGGGGGAAAACAGCAGGCCGGCACACGACCAGGCATACAGCGCGGCGCCCACGAGGACGGCCGGCAACTGCTGCACGTACAGCAAGGACAGCAGGCCCGTGCAGCCGATCAGCCATGCCGCGCGCAGGCGGGGCAAGAGCGCCTCCGGCCAGCCGCAATCGCCATACAGGCCGGTGGCGCTGCGCAGGGCCAGCGCCGCCAGGCAAAACATCAATGGCATGGCTTCGCCGATGGCCAGCGCCGACTGGCCCTTGCCGCTCATGAACATGGCGGCGAACAGCGACAAGCCCAGGACCAGGAGCAGCAGCATGCCATGCAGCAGCTGGCGGTTCATCGCATACGCGAGCAGGGCCGACGCGCACAGGCCGCCCGCGGTGACGAGGCGCATGGTGTCGCTGCGTTCGGGCAGGAACAGCATCAGCGCCAGTACGAGGTAGGGCACTATCCAGCCCAGTTGCCGCAAGCCGGGCCGCTGCCACAGCACGGGCAGGCGCTCCTGCAGCGCTTCCTGCAGCGAGTCCAGCCGCGCGAACAGGGGCGCCGGCCAGCGCAAGGCATGCATGGCCAGCACGGCAAAGGCCAGCGCCTGGAAGCCGAGCAGGCTGGCATAGGCGGCCGTGTCGCCGAGTTTGAAGCCGGCCGCATCGAGCACGCCCGCGAGCATGAAGTGCAGCACGAAGCCCAGGCCGCCCGACGCGAGCGCCGTCTGCTTGAAGTAGCGTTTGCCATGGACGGCGTGTTCCCACTGCTCGAACAGGTCCGTATCGAGCTTGTAGGCCAGCATCTCGCCGTGCTGCCAGCGTATCGCGTGCAGCAGCTCGCGCAGCTGCAGCGTGAATTTTTCATCGAACAGCTGGCGCGCGTAGGCGCTTGGCGGCTGCTGCGACATGATGCAGTCCAGGCCCGGGTAGCTGTCGCGGTTGTCGCTGAAATGGGCGAACGAGCGGTCGGCCCGGTAGCGCTGGACGGCGCTGCGCACCAGGTCCGCATGGCTGCGCGCCAGGTAGGAAAAGTCGTGCTCCCAGTCCAGTTGCTGGAACAGGGCCTGACGCAGCGCCAGGTCATAGTCGGCGCTGGCGCAGTAGCGCAGCGCGCACAGCTCGAATTCTTCGCGCACGTCGAGGTTCAGCATGGCATCGTCCTGCAGCATGCGGGCCAGCGCGTCGCCCGCATCCGCCTGCCGCATCCATGCCAGGCAGCCTTGCCACAGGTACTCCGCTTCCTGCGCCGGATCGACGGCGATCACACCCCATTGTTCCGGCTGCGGTGCCGGTTCCTGGGCAATGATGCCCCATAATTCTGTGGGTGCTTGCTGCGCCGCGTCGTCAATGACGCCCCACAGGTCGGCAGGTTCCAGGGGCGGTGCTTCTGGCACTTCCGCCGCCTCGGCACCGGCCGATTCCGCTTCCGGCAGTTCCTCGGCAAACAGGTGCGCATGGCGCAGCGCGTATTCATACGCTTCGCGCAGCTCCTGGAAGGCGGCAGGATCGTCTTCGGGCCGCGTCACCTTCAGGCGCTTCGCATACGCGCGCTTGAGGGCGCGCTCGTCGCCGGTCGGCTCCGTGCCCAGGATCTCCCACAGGCCGCGCTGGCCGTTGTGCATGCCGCCGTCCATTTACAGGAAGCTCTCGCTCTCGACCTGGCGCAGCACCTCGTCGAGCGCCTGGCGCGCCTTGCGGATGGTGGCCGGGTCCTGCGTTTCCAGCGCGGCCTGGAAATTGGCCGTGTGCGCCGCCAGGTACTGGCGCACGTCGCCCAGCGACTGTTCGTACAGGCGGTCGGCGCGCGTGACGAGGGTGCGGTTTTCCATCTGCTCGCGCGGGTGGATCTTCAGGTCGGCCAGTTCCGCAAAGCGCTGCTCGATCTGTTCCGGCGTCATCACGCCCGCGTTGTCGCTGATGATCATCTTGTGGCGTTCCTGCGTGGCCAGCACCGTCACTTCCGCTTCCAGCACGCCGCTGACGTCGTAGGTGAAGCGCACGTCGATGCCGATCTCGCCCGCCTTTTTCGCGGGGATCGGGAAGCTGATCTTGCCCAGGAAGACGTTGTCGGCCACCAGGCGCGACTCGCCCTGGAAGATCGCCACGTTGATTTCCTTCTGGTTGTCGTGGATGGTGGTGATGTTTTCCGTGCGCGAGACGGGCACCACGGAGTTGCGCTCGATGATGGGCAGGTAATGGCCGCCCTCATACTGGTTCGCGCCGACCTGGCGCGAAATCGAAATGCCCAGCGAATACGGCGCCACGTCCGTCATGACCACTTCGTCGAGGGCCGCGTCGCGCATCTTCAGGCCCGCCTGCACGGCGGCGCCCAGCGCCACGGCTTCGTCCGGGTCCAGGTGGATGGCGGGGAAGCGGCCGAACATGCGCGAGACGAGTTTACGCACCAGCGGCATGCGCGTGGCGCCGCCGGCCAGCACCACTTCATTCAATTCCGCCGCGCGGATGGTGGCGTCGCGCAGCGCCCGTTCCACGGGCAGGCGCAGGCGTGCCAGCAGCGGCTCGCACAATTGCGCCAGCTTGTCTTCGCCGATCTCCCAGCTATATTCCTTGTCCTGGTAGCGCGTGGCCATGCGCACGGACGGCTGGTCCGACAGCAATCGCTTGACGCGCTCGGCTTCGTCGCGCAGCAGCTGCTGCTGGCGCGGGTCGAGCAGGCGGCTGCCGACGGCGTCGCGCAGGCCGCTGCCTTCCATGAAAGCGTCGACCAGCACGGTGACGAAGTCTTCGCCGCCCAAAAAATTGTCGCCGGCCGAGGCGCGCACTTCCATCACGCCTTCGAACAGTTCCAGGATCGACACGTCGAACGTGCCGCCGCCCAGGTCGAAGACGAGGAATTTGCTTTCCTGTTCCTTGTCGCGGATGCCGTAGGCCAGCGCGGCGGCCGTCGGTTCGTTGAGCAGGCGCTCCACGCGCAAGCCCGCCAGCTGGCCGGCGATGCGCGTGGCCTTGCGCTGCGCATCGCTGAAATACGCGGGCACGGTGATGATGGCTTCCTCGACCTGGTGGCCGAGGAAAGCTTCGGCATCTTCCTTCAGCGCGCGCAGCACCATCGACGACAGTTCTTCCGGGCGGAATTGCTGCGTGCCGAGGGTGATCTTCTTTTCGCTGCCCATGTAGCGCTTGAAGACGGCCGCCGTCAGCTGCGGGTGCGTCTGCAGGCGCTCGCGCGCGGCGCGGCCCACCAGCACGGTGCCGTCGTCGTCGATGCTCACGCACGACGGCGTCAGGTGTTCACCGAGCGCATTCGGGATGATGGAAGCCTTGCCGTCGCGCCAGATGGCGACCAGGCTGTTGGTGGTGCCCAGGTCGATGCCGATGATCATCAGATATCTGCCTCCGCCTCATTGCCGTGTTCCTCGATCCAGGCGCGGCGTCCGGCCGCTTCGCCCTTGCCCATCAACATATTGAAGCGGGAAGCCGAGGCCATGTGGTCGATTTCACCGAGGGTCACGGGCAGCAAACGGCGCGTGTCTGGGTTCATCGTCGTTTCCCACAGCTGCTCGGCGTTCATCTCGCCCAGGCCCTTGAAGCGCGAGATCGACCAGGCACCCTGTTTCACGCCTTCCTTGCGCAGCTTGTCCTCGATGGCCAGCAGTTCGCCGTCGTCGAGCGCATAGATTTTCTGCATCGGCTTCTTGCCGCGCGCCGGTGCATCCACGCGGTACAAAGGCGGACGGGCGATGCAGATATGGCCCTTGTTGATCAGGACGGGGAAATGCTTGAAAAAGAGCGTCAGCAGCAGTACCTGGATGTGCGAGCCGTCCACGTCCGCATCCGACAGGATGCAGATCTTGCCGTAGCGCAGGCCCGACAGGTCGGGTGAGTCGCCCACGCTGTGCGGATCGACGCCGATGGCCACCGCGATGTCGTGGATCTCGTTATTGGCGAACAGGCGGTCGCGGTCCGTTTCCCACGAGTTCAACACCTTGCCGCGCAGGGGCAGGATCGCCTGGAATTCCTTGTCGCGGCCCATCTTGGCCGAACCGCCCGCCGAGTCGCCCTCGACGAGGAACAGTTCATTGCGCGTGATGTCCGACGATTCGCAGTCGGTCAGCTTGCCCGGCAACACGGCCACGCCCGAGGATTTTTTCTTTTCCACTTTTTGCAGCGAGCGCTGGCGCGACTGCGCCTGCTTGATCACGAGCTCGGCCAGCTTCTTGCCATAATCGACGTGCTGGTTCAGCCACAGTTCCAGCGGCGGCTTGGTGAAGGTCGAGACGAGGCGCACGGCATCGCGCGAATTGAGGCGTTCCTTGATCTGGCCCTGGAATTGCGGGTCCAGCACCTTCGCCGACAGCACGAACGAGGCGCGCGCGAACACGTCTTCGGGCAGAAGTTTCACGCCTTTGGGCAGCAGCGAGTGCATTTCGACGAAGTTTTTCACGGCGCCGAACAGGCCGTCGCGCAAGCCCGATTCGTGCGTGCCGCCATTCGAGGTGGGGATCAGGTTGACGTACGATTCGCGCACGATGGCGCCTTCTTCCGTCCACGCCACGACCCAGGCCGCGCCTTCGCCTTCGGCAAAGCCTTCCGAGTCCGGGCCAGCGTATTGCGCGCCTTCGAACAGGGGAATCAGGGTTTCGCCATTCGATACCTGCGCCAGCGTTTCGGTCAGGTAGCCGCGCAAGCCCTCGGCGTACTGCCAGGTCTGCGTATCGCCCGTCTTCGCGTTGGTGAGCGTGACGGTGACGCCCGGCAGCAGCACGGCTTTCGAGCGCAGCAGGCGTTGCAGCTCCGTTTGCGAGATGTTGGGAGAATCAAAGTATTTTGCATCGGGCCAGGCCGTGACGCGCGTGCCGGATTTTTTCCCGTCGCGGGGGGCGGGGCGGGAACTCAGGGGCTCGATCACGTCGCCGTTGGCAAACACCATGTGGTGCAAGCCGTTGCCGTCGCTTTCCTTGCGCCAGACGGTGATTTCCAGGCGCGTCGACAGCGCATTCGTGACGGATACGCCGACGCCGTGCAAGCCGCCCGAGAACGCGTAGGCGCCGCCCGAACCCTTGTCGAACTTGCCGCCCGCGTGCAGCCGTGTAAACACGATTTCCACCGTCGGCACGCCTTCTTCCGGGTGCAGGCCGACGGGAATGCCGCGGCCATTGTCTTCGACGGTGATGCTGCCATCCGTGTTTTGCGTTACGGCGATATGCGTGCAATGACCGCCCAGCGCCTCGTCGGAGGCATTGTCGATCACTTCCTGAATGATGTGCAGCGGATTTTCAGTGCGGGTGTACATCCCCGGGCGCTGCTTGACGGGTTCCAGTCCTTTCAGGACACGGATGGATGATTCGCTGTAGTCGGATGCTGGTTTTTTAGTGGCCATACGTGTTCAAGCTAAGTAAAGACAGTGGTTGGAACGCCAGGCCAGGGCACTGCGGGGCGCAATGACAGCGGCGGCGATAACTGTATGAATATACAGTATATCCCGTCCAGCGTCACTGGGGGAGGGCAGTGCGGCAGGTTTGGCGTCCTTGTGCGGACGCTCGCGCATTCTATCTTGTCCGGCGAGCAATAGCGCTACTCCAAGGCAACAACAGTGCGCCGCGCGCGTGGTTTTGCGCCAATTGTGATGGATTTTATGCGGTAAAGCCGCCATTTTTACATCTTGTTTACAGCTGCCTTCCCAGTCTTTACGAATTTTTTAGACCCTTTTGGCTAATCTGCTCACTATCAAAACAAACCTGAATGAGGGTGGGAATGGATCTCGTGTATCTCGGCTTGATTGCCGTGTTTTTCGTCGTGGCGGCCGGCTTTGCCGTCGCCTGCGACAAATTAGGGAGCGTCAAATGAACGCGTTTTATGTGCTGGGCGCCGTCGTCTCGGCCGGCCTGCTCGTGTATTTGCTGGTGGCGCTGCTGAAGGCGGAGGAACTGTGATGACGACGCAATCGATACTGTTATTGGTGGCCTTCCTGGCCGTGCTGCTGGCCGCCGGCTATCCGCTGGGCCTGTACATGGCCAGGGTGGCCGGCGATGGCCCCGTGCGCGGCCTGGGCTGGCTGCAAAAGCTGGAAAATCTGCTGTACCGCTGGTCCGGCCTGCCCGCCGACAAGGCCATGGGCTGGAAAAGCTATGCCATCGCCCTGATCGTCTTCAATACCGTGGGCGCCGTCTTCGTGTACGGCCTGCAGCGCCTGCAGGGCTTCCTGCCCCTGAATCCCCAGGGCCTGGGCGCCGTCAGCCCCGACTCCTCGTTCAATACCACCGTCAGCTTCGTCGCCAACACCAACTGGCAGGGCTACGGCGGCGAACAGACCATGAGCTACTTGACGCAGATGCTGGGCATGGCCTGCCAGAATTTCTTCTCGGCGGCCACCGGCATCGCCGTGATCTTCGCGCTGGTGCGCGGCTTCGCCTCGCGCTCGGGCAAATCGATCGGCAATTTCTGGGTCGACCTGGTGCGTTCGACCCTGTATATCCTGCTGCCGCTGTCCCTGGCCCTGTCCGTCGTCTTCATGGGCGAAGGCATGATCCAGAATTTTTCCGCCTACAAGGAAGTGACTCTGCTCGACCACGTGGCGTATGAAACGCCGAAAGTGACAGCCGATGGCCAGCCAGTGCTGGATACGGCCGGTCAACCCGTGATGGAAGCGCAAGTGGCGGCGACGCAGACGATCGCCATGGGCCCCGTCGCGTCGCAGGAATCGATCAAGCTGCTGGGCACGAACGGCGGCGGCTTTTTCAATGCCAATTCTTCGCATCCGTATGAAAACCCCACCGTGCTGTCGAACTTCCTGCAGATGCTGGCCATCTTCATCATTCCCGCCGGCCTGTGCTTCACATTCGGCCGCATGGTGGGCGACCTGCGCCAGGGCTGGGCGGTGCTGGCCGCGATGAGCCTGATCTTCGTCGTCATGACGGCCGGCGTGATGAGCGCCGAGCAGCAAGCCAATCCCGCCTTGCAAGGCCTGGGCGTTGACCAGCAGGCAAGCAGCCTGCAATCGGGCGGCAATATGGAGGGCAAGGAAACGCGCTTCGGCATCAGCTCCTCGACCCTGTTCGCGGCGGTGACGACGGCCGCATCGTGCGGTGCCGTCAATTCCATGCATGACTCCTACATGCCCCTGGGCGGCATGGTGCCGATGCTGCTGATGCAGTTCGGCGAAGTGGTGTTCGGCGGCGTGGGCACGGGCCTGTACGGCATGCTGATGTTCGCCATCCTGGCCGTCTTCATCGCCGGCCTGATGATCGGCCGCACGCCTGAATACCTGGGCAAGAAAATCCAGGCCTATGAAATGAAGATGGTGTCGCTGGCCATCCTGATTACGCCAGCCCTGGTATTGACGGGCACGGCGATCGCCGTGATGGTCGGACCGGGCAAGATCGGCGTGGCCAATCCGGGCGCGCACGGCTTCTCCGAGATCCTGTATGCCTTCACGTCGGCGGCCAACAACAACGGCAGCGCGTTTGCCGGCCTGTCCGCCAACACGCCGTTCTACAACGTGATGCTGGCGATTGCCATGTGGTTCGGCCGCTTCGGCGTGATCGTGCCCGTGCTGGCGGTGGCCGGTTCGCTGGCGGCCAAGCAGCGCCTGTCGGCCAATGCCGGCACCATGCCCACGCACGGCCCCATGTTCATCGGCCTGCTGATCGGCGTCGTCGTGCTGGTTGGTGTATTGAATTACGTTCCCGCGCTGGCCCTGGGCCCGATCGTCGAACACCTGCAACTTTTCATCAAATAAGAGGCTACCATGTCACGCACAAGCCTGACTTTGTTCGATTCCGCACTGATTGGCCCCGCCATCGTTGATGCGTTCAAAAAACTCGACCCCCGCACGCAGTGGCGCAGCCCCGTGATGTTCGTCGTCTATGTGGGCAGCATCATCACGACCCTGCTGGCCATCCAGGCCCTGAATGGCCAGGGTGAAGCGCCGTTCGGCTTCATCGTCGCCGTCGCCGTGTGGCTGTGGTTTACCGTGCTGTTCGCGAACTTCGCCGAAGCGCTGGCCGAAGGCCGCAGCAAGGCCCAGGCGGCCTCGCTGCGCGCCCTCAAGCAGACGGTGATGGCAAAGAAAATGCAAACGCCGAAATACGGCACGTCCTGGCTGCCTACGCCGGCCACCGACCTGCGCAAGGGCATGACGGTGCTGGTCGAGGCGGGCGACGTGATTCCCGCCGACGGCGAAGTGACGGCCGGCGTGGCCTCCGTCGACGAAAGCGCCATCACGGGCGAATCGGCACCCGTGATCCGCGAATCGGGCGGCGACTTTTCCGCCGTCACGGGCGGCACCCGCGTGCTGTCCGACTGGCTGCTGGTGCGCGTTTCCGTCAACCCGGGCGAAGCGTTCATCGACCGCATGATCGCCATGGTCGAAGGCGCCAAGCGCCAGAAGACGCCGAACGAGATCGCCCTGACGATTTTATTGGTGGCCCTGTCGATCGTGTTCCTGATCGTCACCGTGACCTTGCTGCCGTACTCGTTGTTTTCCGTGGCGGCGGCCGGCAGCGGCACTCCCGTCAGCATCACGGTATTGATCGCGCTGCTCGTGTGCCTGATCCCGACCACCATCGGCGGTTTGCTGTCCGCCATCGGCGTGGCCGGCATGAGCCGCATGATGCAGGCCAATGTGATCGCCACGTCGGGGCGCGCCGTGGAAGCGGCCGGCGACGTGGACGTGCTGCTGCTCGACAAGACGGGCACCATCACCCTGGGCAACCGCCAGGCATCGAGCTTCGTGCCGGCGCCCGGCGTGACGGAGCAGCAGCTGGCCGATGCGGCGCAGCTGGCCTCCCTGGCCGATGAAACGCCGGAAGGGCGCAGCATCGTCGTGCTGGCCAAGCAGAAGTTCAATATCCGCGAACGCGAAATGGCCAGCCTGCACGCCACCTTCGTGCCCTTCACGGCGCAAACGCGCATGAGCGGCGTGGATATCCCTGGCGAGCAGCAGGTGCGCCAGCTGCGCAAGGGCGCGGCCGACTCCATGAAAAAGTATGTGGAAGCGCTGGGCCAGCCGTATCCGGCCGAGGTGGCACGCGCCGTCGACGACATCGCCCGCCGCGGCAGTACGCCGCTGGTGGTGGTCGATGATGGCCGCGTCATGGGTGTCGTGGAACTGAAGGATATCGTCAAGGGCGGCATCAAGGAACGCTTCGCGGAATTGCGCCGCATGGGCATCAAGACCGTCATGATCACGGGCGACAACAAGCTGACGGCGGCGGCGATTGCCGCCGAAGCGGGCGTGGACGATTTTCTTGCCGAAGCGACGCCGGAAGACAAGCTCAAGCTGATTCGCAGCTACCAGTCCGAAGGCCGCCTGGTGGCGATGACGGGCGACGGCACCAACGATGCGCCTGCGCTGGCCCAGGCCGACGTGGCCGTGGCCATGAACTCGGGCACGCAGGCGGCAAAGGAGGCGGGCAATATGGTCGACCTGGATTCGAACCCGACCAAGCTGCTGGAAATCGTCGAAATCGGCAAGCAGATGCTGATGACGCGCGGCTCGCTGACGACGTTCTCGATTTCGAACGACATCGCCAAGTACTTCGCCATCATCCCGGCGGCGTTCGTGGGCACCTATCCGCAACTGAAGGCGCTCGACATCATGCACCTGGCCAGCCCCGCCTCGGCCATCATGTCGGCCGTGATCTTCAATGCCTTGATCATCGTCGTGCTGATTCCGCTGGCGCTGAAAGGCGTGCAATACCGGGCCATCGGCGCGGCCAGCCTGTTGCGCCGCAATCTGCTGATCTACGGCCTGGGCGGGATTATTTTGCCCTTCATCGGGATCAAGCTGATCGACATGCTGCTGTCCGCCCTCAATTTAGTTTAAAGGAACCATCATGAGCACTATCGTACGTCCCGCCCTGGTCCTGTTTGCCGCGCTGACCGTGATCTGCGGCGTCGTCTATCCGTTTGCCACGGCCGGCATCGGCCAGCTGGCCTTCAACGATGAAGTCAACGGCAGCATCGTCGAGCGTGGTGGCAAGCCGGTCGGCTCGATGCTGATCGGCCAGTCCTTCACCTCGCCCAAGTATTTCTGGGGCCGTCCATCGGCCACCGCGCCGATGGCCAATAACGGCGCCGGTTCGGGCGGCTCGAACCAGGGGCCGACCAATCCGGCCCTGGTGGACGCCGTCAAGGCGCGCATCGCCGCCCTGACGGAAGCTGATCCCGGCAACCGCAAGCCGATCCCCGTCGACCTGGTGACGGCGTCGAGCAGCGGCCTGGACCCGGAAATCAGCCTGGCGGGCGCCCTGTACCAGGCGCCGCGCGTGGCCCGCGTGCGCGCCGTGCCGCTGGCGCAGGTGGAAAACGCCATCGCCAAGGTGCAGAAAACCGCGTATATCGGCTTTTTCGGCGAACCGCGCGTGAATGTGCTGGAACTGAATCTGGCGCTCGATGCGGCCGCGAAGTAAGATGATGCAGGGGCAGAGCCGCCGGTTTTGCCCCTGGTTTTGACCTTAAAAGATACCCATGCTCCCCAACGACAGCCAACGCCCCGACCCTGATGCCCTGCTGGCGCAAGTGCAGGCGCAGGAACAGAAAGCCGCGCGCGGCCGGCTGCGCATCTATTTTGGCGCCTCGGCCGGCGTCGGCAAGACTTACGCGATGCTGGCGGCCGCCCGCAAATTGCTGGCCGATGGCCAGGACTTGCTGGTGGGCGTGGTGGAGACGCATGGGCGCCTGGATACGGCAGCCCAGCTGGACGGCTTGCCCGTGCTGCCCCTGAAGGCCATCGAGTACCGGGGCAAGACCCTGTACGAGTTCGACCTGGACGAGGCCCTGTTGCGCGCGCCGCCGCTGATACTGATGGATGAACTGGCCCATTCGAATGTGGCCGGTTCGCGCCATCCGAAGCGCTGGCAGGACGTCGAAGAATTGCTGGCGGCCGGCATCGACGTGCTGTCGACCGTGAACGTGCAGCATCTGGAAAGCCTCAATGATGTGGTGGGGGGGATTACGGGCGTGCGCGTGGCCGAGACCCTGCCCGATACGGTGTTCGACCGTGCCGATGAAGTGGTGCTGGTCGATATCCCCGCCGATGAACTGCTGCGCCGCCTGAAGCAGGGCAAGGTGTATCAGCCGCAGCAGGCCGAACGGGCATCGCAGCATTTTTTTCGCAAGGGTAACCTGATCGCCCTGCGTGAACTGGCCTTGCGCCGCACGGCCGACCGGATCCAGGATGACGTGCAGGCCTACCGCGTTGAAAAATCCATCAATCCCGTGTGGAAGACGGGCGCCGCGCTGCTGGCCTGCGTGGGACCGCACGCGGGGGGCGAGCACGTGATCCGCAGCACGGCGCGCCTGGCCAGCCAGCTGAACGCGGAATGGCACGCGCTGTACGTGGAAACGCCCCGTTTGCAGCGCTTGCCAGCGGGCCAGCGCGAACGCATCCTGAAAACCCTGAAACTGGCGCAGGACCTGGGCGCGCGCACGGCCATCGTGCCGTCCGCCGACATCGCCGGTGCCGTGGTCGAGTATGCGCGCGGCGCGAATATCTCGAAAGTCATCGTCGGCCGTGGCCGCGGCCGTGCCAACTGCGGTGCGCTGGCACGCCTGTGGCAGGCGCCGCCGGCCGCGCGCATGGCCAGCCTGGCGCCCGATATCGACCTGATCGAGGTGGGCTTGCCGCCGGCCGATGCGGCACCCCGGCGTGCGGCGGGCAAAGACGAGGAGGCACCGCGCCGGCCATCGCGTCATTGGCGCTATATCCTGGCCGCCGGCGCCAGCCTGGGCACGGCCCTCGCCTCGGTGCCGCTGCAGCCTTATCTTGACCTGGCCAACATCGCCATGCTGTCCTTGCTGACGGTGGTGCTGCTGGCCGTGCGCCTGGGACGCGGGCCGGCGGCATTGGCCAGCCTGGTGGGCGTGGCCAGCTTCGATTTCATCTTCGTGCCGCCGCGGTTCTCGTTTGCCGTCGGCGATTTCCAGTATGTGATCACCTTTGGCGTGATGCTGGCCGTGGGCCTGATCACGGGCCACCTGACGGCCGGCCTGCGCTTCCAGGCGCGCGTGGCATCTCACCGCGAAGCGCGTGCCCGCGCACTGTATGAATTCTCGCGCGAATTGTCCGGCGTGCTGCAAACGGAGCAGATTTTCGACATCACGAAAAGCGCCATCGAGCGGGCGTTCCGCGCGCGCGCTACCTTGCTTTTGCCTGATGATGAGGGCAGCTTGCAGACCCCGAACGGCGGCGAGCCGCTCGATATCGGCATCGCGCAGTGGGCTTTCGACCATGCGCAGGCGGCGGGGACGGGCACGGATACCTTGCCGGCGTCGCCCATTTTCTACCTGCCGCTGATCGCGCCGATGCGCACGCGGGGCGTGCTGGCGCTGCTGCCGCTGGAGGCTGCCCAGCACGGGCGCTGGCTGCTGGTGCCGGAACAGCGCCAGCACCTCGATACCTTTGCCGCCCTGGCGGCCATCGCCCTCGAACGCGTGCACTACATCGACGTGGCGCAAGGCGCGCTGCTGCAGATGGAGTCCGAGCGGCTGCGCAATTCGCTGCTGGCGGCCCTGTCGCACGACTTGCGCACGCCCTTGACGTCGCTGGTGGGCCTGGCCGAATCGCTGGCCCTGTCCCGGCCTGCGCTGTCGCCCGCGCAGCTGGACATGGCGCGCTCGCTGCAGTCCGAAACCGTGCGCATGAGCGCCCTGGTGGCGAACTTGCTGGACATGGCGCGCATCGAGAGCGGCCAGGTGCGCCTGAATTTGCAATGGCAGGCGCTGGAAGAGGTGGTGGGCAGCGCGCTGCGCGCCAGCGGTCCGCAATTGCAGCAGCATGCCGTGCAGACGCAGCTGGCGCCGGACTTGCCGCTGGTGCGCTACGACGCCGTGCTGATCGAGCGCGTGCTGTGCAACCTGCTGGAAAACGCCGCCAAGTACACGCCGCCCGGCAGCACCATCACGGTCGCGGCCGGAGTGCACGGCCAGTTCCTGCAGGTGACGGTGCTTGACGATGGCCCGGGCTTGCCGCCCGGCCGTGAAGAAGCCATCTTTGAAAAATTCACGCGCGGCGAGCGCGAATCGAACAAGCCGGGCGTCGGCCTGGGGCTGGCCATTTGCCGCGCCATCGTCGAAGCCCACGGCGGCACCATCCACGCGCAGCCGCACGCGCCGGGACAGGGCGCCGCCATCGTCTTCAGCCTGCCCCTGGGTACGCCGCCGGCCTTGCCGGAAGCGGAGCTGGACGACGCCAACGTAAATGAAACAGGAAAACCATCATGAACGAACCTTCCGCCACCGCCTTGCTGGTCGAGGATGAACCGCAAATCCGCCGCTTCGTGCGCGCCGCGCTGGAAGACGAGGGCTGGCAGATTTTCGAGTCCGCCACCATGCAGCGGGGCTTGATCGATGCCGGCACGCGGCGGCCCGACCTGATCGTGCTGGACCTGGGCCTGCCCGACGGCGACGGCATCGACTTCATCGCCGACATCCGAAAATGGTCGGCCGTGCCCATCATCGTGCTGTCGGCGCGGGTCGACGAGCAGGACAAGATCCGCGCGCTCGACGCGGGCGCCGACGATTATCTGACCAAGCCGTTCGGCGTGGGCGAGTTGCTGGCCCGCGTGCGCGCCACCCTGCGCCGCCAGCGCCAGCCCGCCGCCAGCGACGATGGCGTGGTGCAGTTCGGCGACGTGCGCGTCGACCTGAAGGACCGCCTGGTGATGCGCAGCAAGCAGCTGGTGCACATGACGCCGACGGAATTCCGCCTGCTCTCGGTACTCGTGAAGAATGCGGGCAGGGTGGTCACCAATCCGCAGCTGCTGCGCGAAGTGTGGGGGCCGTCGAACAGCGAAAACGGCCATTATCTGCGCATCTACATGGGGCATCTGCGCCAGAAGCTGGAAGCCGATCCGGCCCAGCCGCAGTACCTGCTGACGGAAACGGCCGTCGGCTACCGGTTGCTGCTGCCGCTCTAACACCTTTTATTTTCCCCCGTTTGCAAACAGGCGCCGCGCGCGCCGGGGGGACGCTTTACTTTAAATTTTTGCAGCGAATTTTTGCAGCGGCGGGCCAGCTGCGCCATGTTGGCAAAGGCCCATACCACCCATGAAGAAGAAAAAACCATGAATAAAATGCTACTTGCACTTGCCGTCGCGACCGCCTTTACGGGCAGCCTGGCCCACGCGGAAGAGGCCAAGCCGGACAATGAAGTCAGTTTCAATGTGGCCGGCGTGTCCGACTACCGCTATCGCGGCATCTCGCAGACGCGTTTGAAACCCGCGCTGCAGGGCGGCGTCGACTATGTCAACAATCCGACCGGCCTGTATGCGGGCGCATGGGCTTCCACCATCAAATGGACCAAGGATGCGGGCGGCAGCGGCGACGTGGAAGTGGACCTGTATGCGGGCAAGCGCGGCCAGCTGACCAGCGACGTCGGCTATGACGTCGGCGTGCTGGCGTATGTGTATGCCGACAACGGCTTGAAGAATATCGGCCTGGCCAACGCGGACACGCAGGAAGTCTACGGCCAGTTGTCGTATGGCCCCGCCTACGTCAAGTATTCGCACGCCGTCTCGAACCTGTTCGGCATCGTCAACAGCAAGAACAGCGGCTACCTGGACATCGGCGCGACGATCGACCTGACGAACGGCTGGACCGGCAACCTGCATGCGGGCCACCAGAAGGTCAAAAACAATGATGCGTTGAGCTACACGGACTGGAAAGTGGGCGTCACGCGCGATTTCGGGTTTGTTACGGGCGCGCTGGCCGTGATCGGCACGAACGCGGGCAAGTCGGCCTATGCCTCGCCAGTGAATGGCAAATTCATGGGCAAGACGGCGCTGCAGCTGACGGTCAGCAAGACGTTTTAATGGACTGAGTTGACTGAAAGGAGAGGCGGCGCATGCGCCGCCTTTTTTGCGTGCTTAAGCGGCGGGCAGGTTGCTAAGCGGGCAGGTTAAAAACGGCGCAATACAGCTGTCCCAGGCCGACCACGCGGGCGGCTGGAATCTGCGCGGCCAGGGCATGGGCGGGCGCCGCCTGCGTGTCCGTTGCCAGCAGCACGCGCAGGCCGGGATTGGCGCCGCGCGCGTGCGCGATGCGGCGCGCCAGGCCCGCCTGCGCGGCGCCATCGACGACGCCGTCGAGCGGCACCACCAGCACGCGCGCGGCGATCAGGGCCGAGCGGCTGCCCATGGAGTCGCGGCCTTCGCTGTCGATGACGATGTCGTGGTAGTAGTGCACCAGGTGTTCCAGCTCCGGCTGCAAGCCCTTGGCGCTGATGGCGCGCGCCATCAGGCGCGGCCGCGTCAGGCTGCCGTGCATGGCGCCGTCGTGCAGGTTCCTGGCTTGCGCCATGGCGCCCTGGCGCGGATCGGCATCGAGCAGCAATACCTTGCGGCCGGCCAGCGCGCGCGAGGCGGCCAGCCGCCCGGCCAGGATGGATTTCTCCATGCCCCCGCGTTCATCCGTGATGGCGATGATCATCTTGGCGCACGGCTGGCATGATGTTGGCGGGGGAGACCAGCTGCAGCAGACAGCCTTCGCGCGGCGCATCCCTGTCGCTGACGGTCCAGACGGGCAATTCCATCAGGGGTTCGAGCGCCGCGGCCAGGGCGGCCTGGCCGGCGGCGGACATCGGCGTCATCGGCAGGCGCAGCTCGTCGCGCACCTTGCCCTGCATGGCCAGCGCTGCCTTGACGGGAGCGGGATTCGGTTCGGAAAACAGCAGGCGGATGACGGGCAGCATGGTCTTGAACAGGGCGCCTGCGGCGCCGTGGCGGCCCTGCCTGACGAGGTGGTACAGCTGCGCATACAGGTCGGGACGCACCTGGGCGGCGGCCGACATGGCGCCGTGGCCGCCCATGGACAGGCTGGCCAGCAGCAGCGCGTCGTCGCCGCACAGCACGTCCAGGCGCGTGTCGAGCAGCAGTTCGCCCAGCTGCTGCAGCTTGCCGCCCGCTTCCTTGATGGCGACGAAGTGCGAGTCGCGCGCCAGCAGCGCGGCCGTCTGCGGTTCGATATTGACGCCCGTGCGGGCCGGCACGTTGTACAGCACGATGGACTGGTCGGTGGCGGCGGCGATGGCCTGGAAGTGGCGCACGATGCCATCCTGCGAAGGGCACACATACGCTGGCGCCGAGACCAGCAGGCCGGCCAGCGGATGGTCGTTGTAGCGCTGCACGGCGGAGACGACGCTGCGCGTATCGCTGCCGCCTATCCCCATCACGATGGGGAAGCGGGGGCCGACGGCTTCGAGCACGCTGTCGAGCAGCATGGTCTGTTCCGCGGCGCTCAGCATGGCCGCTTCGCCCGTGGTGCCGCACACCACCAGGCCATCGATGCCGCTGGCGGCCAGTTCGCACGCCAGCTGCTGGGCCGCGTCGAAGTCGATGTCGCCATCGCCATCAAGGAAGGGCGTGACCATCGGCACCCAGATGCCTTGGAAGTGCGCGGTGATGCGCGAGGAAGACATCGCCTGCTCGCAGGAGTACTGGTTCATAGCGATTTCCCCTGGCTGATGCGGCCAAATTCCGCCGCCGGCAGCAGGCGCATGACGGCATCCATGGTCAGGCGCAGGGCCGGTTCCGTCACGCACAGCCAGACTTTCATGCGTTCGGCATGGTCGACCGCCTCGATGCGCATGAACGACAGCATGCCGCCGCAGGTCCTGACGACCAGCTGGCGCAGCTCGGCCAGGCAGGACTTGTCTACCGTGATATGCATGAGGAAGGTGGGCAGGCGGGGATGGCGGTGGGGCAGTGCTTGATGCGCTTGATGCGTTTGCAGGCGTGAATGGGGTTCCATGGTGGCTTTGCAGCGGTGGTTGAGGTAAGTTCAAGATTAGCAGCGGGGGCGTAAAGATTCTCTAAAAAGCGGGGCCGCCAGCGTAAACGGGCTGTATGCATCGGGCGTGGACGTGTTGCGTGGATGCCCCGCGTGGCCTTTTGTTACAAAATTGAATCGTGCTTTCCGAGGCAGGGGTTTATATTGAAAACGTCTCCGCTTTCAGTCAGCCTTGCCATGTCAGACGAAAAAGATCCCCAGCAGCCCCCATCCACCGATCCCGCAGCGCCGGCGCCGTCGCGGCCAGACCGGGTGGGCCGCCGGGCGCCCGATGAGGAGCACCGCGCGCGCGACGCGGCCCCCCGCTACCTGAAGGATAACGACACGCCGCTGGCGCTGGCCTGGCGGGTGATCTCGTCGCGCTACCGCTCCATGCGCGACAAGGCCAGCCGCGATTTCATGCGGCGCACCCTGCGCATCGGCATCTCGGCGCGCATTTTCCACCCCGAGCCGGGCGCTACTGGCCTGCGCAGCAAGAACCTGCAATACCTGGAAGAGTCGATCGCCCAGTGGGTCATGTCGCGCGACGTGCTGGTGTTCATGATCCCGACCGTCAATACCAGCGGCCAGCTACACCCGAGTAACATCACCCTGCGCCACTATGCGCGCCACCTGGACGGCCTGGTGCTGCAGGGCGGCGCCGACGTTTCGCCGCAGACGTATTCCGAGGCGGCCACGCGCCCCGAATGGAACGGCGACCGCGCGCGCGACCTGTATGAGCTGGAACTGCTGCACGAATTCGTCGACGCGGGCAAACCCGTGCTGGGCATATGCCGGGGCTGTCAACTGATCAACGTGGGCTTTGGCGGCACCCTGTACCAGGACATCGCCTCGGACGTGGCAGGCGCCACCTCGCACGTCAACGACCTGTATGACCGCCACCGCCACACCATCGTCTTTCCGAAAGGCTCGTCGCTGGCGGGCATGTTCCCGAAGACGGGCGAGGCGCTCGTCAATTCCATCCACCACCAGTCGGTCAAGGACCTGGGGCGCGACGTCACCGTGGAAGCGTATTCGCAGGGCGACAACATCGTCGAGGCCATCCGCTACCAGCGTGCCCGCTTCGTCATGGGCTTGCAATGGCACCCGGAATTCCATTCGGCGGGCGGCGTCGAACTGCTCGATTGCACGCCCATCCTCGATAACTTTTTGCGCGCGGCGCGCGAGACGCGGTTTTGAGTACGCATCTGATGCGCCGGCGCACCTTGCTGGCCGGCTTGCTGGCGCTGCCCCTGGCCGGCTTGCGCGCGGCGCCGCGCCCGCATGAGGGTGCGCTGCCGTTTGCGCTGACGTCCGCCGCGCGCGCCCGCACGCTCAAGGCGCGGGTGGCGCCGGCCGTTGCCGAACAAGTGGTCAAGGCGGCGCGCAAGGATGCGGCGCGCCCCGTGCACCTGATGGCCGAAGTGCGCACTGGCGGCTTGCTGAAGGGAGAAGGCGGGCGCGAGACCAGCCAGCAGGCGCAGGAGGACTGGCGCCAGGCGCGCTTGCAGGCGCTGGCCTGGAGATTATCGGGTGAGATGGCGCATTTCGAGGCGGCGCGCCAGCTGTTGCTGGCCTGGAGCGGCGGCTATGCACCCTCGTTCAGTCCCGTCGACGAGACGGAGCTGGCCAGCCTGCTGATGGGCTTTGATCTGGTACAGGAACGCTTGAGCGGCGTCGAGCGCGAGCAGGTGCAGGCGTTTTGCCGCACCCTGGCACACGGGTACTTGAGTGATCCCGTCAAGGTGGGCGGCCCGTCCACGGCGCGCAACAACTGGCACAGCCACCGCATCAAGATCGGCACGGCCGCCGCGTATGTCACGGGCGAAGCCTTGCTGATCGCGCGCGCGAAGGAGCGCTTCCTGGCGCACGTGCCGCGCAATATCGGCGCCGGCGGCGTGCCCTTCGACTTCGAGCAGCGCGATGCCCTGCATTACACCACCTACAGCCTGGAGCCGCTGCTGACGACGGCCCTGATGGCGCAGGCGCATGGCGACGACTGGTATGGCGCGCCGGAAGCGCGGCGCCTGGCCGAAGCGCTGGCCTGGCTGGCGCCGTATGCGCAGGGCAGGAAAACGCACGAGGAATTCGCGAAAAGCGCCGTGCCCTTCGACCGCAAGCGCGTGGCGGCCGGCGAAAAGGGTTTTACGGGGAATTGGGAGCCCAGGGGCGCCGCCAATGTGTACCTGCTGGCGGCGCGCTTCGATCCCGCTTATCTGTCTCTGGCGCTGGAACTGCGTCCGCCAGCCTGGGCGCTGGCGCTGTATGGCAGTTAGTCAGAACTTCGTGCGCACGGTGAACATCACATTGCGCGGTTCACCGTAGAAGCCTGTTCCGAACAGGCCCAGACCCGTCAAGTACTTCTTGTCCAGCAGATTGTTCACGTTCAGGCTGGCCGTGACGTTCTTGCTGATCTCGTAGCGGGCCAGCAGGTTGACCAGTGCATAGCTGCCTTGCTGCAGGCGCGCATTGTCGTTGGCGGCAGGGTTCCTGACCTCGCCGTGGAAACTGCTTTGCCAGGTCAGGCCGCCGCCCACCGTCACTTTGTCCAGGCTGGCAGGCAGGCGCCAGCTGCCTTGCACTCTTGCCAGGTGGGCCGGCTGCGTGGTTTGCAGCATGGTGGAAAACACGTCCTTGCCATCCTTGTCGCGCACATGTGCATACGTGTAGCCGGCGCTCAGTTTCACATCTTTCAGCACCTCGCCTGTCACCTCCATTTCCACGCCGCGGCTGGTGACGCCATCGATGGCTTTATACGCTTCTTCGCCGTTGACTTCACCCACAGAGCTGGCCACATTGCTCTGGCGGATCTGGAACAGGGACGCGCTGGCATTGACCTTGCCGTCGAGATACTCCGCCTTCACACCCGCTTCCACACCCTTGCCGCGCACGGGTGCGAGGAAGTTACGCTTCACGTCGCGGTTGCTTTGCGGCGCAAAGATGGTCGTGTAGCTGCCGAACACGGAATAGGTCTTGTCGAGGTCATACACGACGCCCGCATACGGCGTGATGACGCCGCTTTCGTCCATGCGCGTATGGCTGGGCGTGGCATTGTCGAATAAGCTGCGCTTCTGATCCATCTTGTAGTTGCTGATCCGCGTGCCGACGATCACCGATAGCGCATCGCTCGGGCGCAGGCGCACGGCGCCATACAGGCCGCTCTGGCGCGTGCTGTCATCATCGTTGCCCTGGTGTTCGAACGCCGGCTCCGCATACTGGCCGCGCCAGTCGAAGTAGCTGCCGTCCAGGGGCGGATAGACCGATTTGTAGACGGGGGCGTCCTGCTTGGCCGTCGACGAAGAATAGCCCAGCATGGCTTCATGCTGGCGGCCGAACAGGGTAAACGGGCCGCTGGCGTCGACGTTGACGGTGGTCTGGCGGCGGTCGCCCTTGTATTTTCCCATGAAGAAATAGGCGCCTTCGCCCGTGACGGGGTCGGGATTGCCGCTGCTGGCCGAGCCGAGCACGCTGTCATGCTTGCTGCGCAACTGGTTGGCGCTCAATTTCACTTTCCACGCGTTGGCGAAGCTGTGTTCCAGCGACGAGAACAGCGTGGTGTTCTGCATGTCGCGGCGGCTCCAGTCGGTGGCAGGATTCCACGAAGTGGGAAAGTTCGTGCGCGTGCCGTCGGAAAACAACAGGGGAAAGCCCGTCCAGGTGGAGCCGCGCGGCTTGTAATCCTGGTGCGTGAAGCCGGCCGTCAGCAGGGTGAGGGGTGTCAGGTCCGCTTCGATGATGCCGTAGGCGACGGATTTCTGCTGCGTGTAGCGGTCGAGGTAGGAGTGCTTGTCCTGGTAGGCGGCCACCAGGCGGCCGCGCAGCGTGCGGCTGTCGTTCAGGGGGCCGGAGACATCGGCTTCGCCGCGGTAGTTGTCCCACGATCCCGCGCCTAGGGTGGCCGAGCCCTCGAAGCTGGCAGTGGGGCGCTTGCGCACCATGTTGACGGTGGCCGACGGGTCGCCCGAGCCGCTCATCAAGCCCGTCGCGCCCTTCAGCACTTCGATGCGGTCATAGATGGCCATGTCGCTGTTGGTCGTGCCCCAGTCGTACACGCCGTCATAGATGGCCGACACGCCGTCGTACTGGAAATTGGTGACGGCAAAGCCGCGCGCCTGGAAGCTCCAGCGGTCGCTGTCATAGTTTTGCACGCTCACGCCATTGACGTTTTTCATGACGTCGGAGACGGCGTTGCTGTTCTGGTCATCCATCTGCTGGCGCGTGACGATGGTCAGCGACTGCGGCGTTTCGCGCTGCGTCAGGGCCAAACCCGTGGCACCGCTGGCGGGTCCGCCCGTATAGCTGTCCGTGCCGCTGGTGGCGGCGTTGCGCTCGGCCGCCGCCACCACGGTGACGCCGCTCATGACGGCCACGCCACGGCTGTCCGCCGTGGGTGCGCTGGCGCTGGCGGGGACCTTTTGCAGCAGGTAGCCGCCATTCGATTGCGGCACGGCTTGCAGGCCGCTGCCGGCCAGCAGCACGCGGAAACCGTCTTGTACGCCATAGCTGCCTTGCAGGCCGACGCTGCGCAAGCCTTGCGTGGCGTCGCTGGAGAACGACAATAAAATGGCGCTGTCGCTGCCGAAGCGCGTCAGCACGTCGCCCAGCGCGCCGGCCGGGATGCCATAGACGCGCACTTGCTGGCTTTGTGCCAGGGCTGGCGCCGGCAGGGCCAGCGCCATGCCGATCTGCGACAGGGCACAGGCCAGGACGGTGCGGGTAAGGAGGGAACGCGAAGCGTGGTGCATGGAATAAAACCTTTCGTGGATGCGCAAGATGGAGACTACCTGTCTACCAAGTCACGCGAGCACGGCGAAACAGCTCACTTTGCAGAAAATATTTTTCAGTGCGCCGCCAGTTCGATCCTGACGATTTGCCGGCCCCAGAAGCGCGTGACGGTATTGCGCCGCAGTTGCAGGCTGGCGCTGACGGCGTCGAGGATGGCGCCCACGTCGGCCAGCGGGTAGGAACCGGACACGCGCAGGTTGGCGACGGCGGGCGTACAGTCCAGCGGATGCTCGCTGTAGCGCGACAGCTCGGCGAGGAAATCGGCCAGGCGCATGTCGCGCGCCACCAGCATGCCATCGAGCCAGGCGCCGCCATACGGCGCCAGCGCCTGGCGGTGGCAGCTCGTGCCGTCGAAATGCGCGCCTTCGCCGGGATGCAGCACCAGGCGCTGTGCTCCATCGCCGGCCAGCACGGCGACGGCGCCTTCGAGCACGCCGGCGCTGGCGTATTGCTGGTGCAGGCGCACGGTGAAGCGCGTGCCCAGCGCCTGCAGGCTGCCATGCGGCGTGCCGACGAAGAAGGGCCGCCGTGCCGTATCCTTGCCGGTGGCGATGAAGATTTCACCGGCCAGCAGGTCGATGCGGCGCTGCGCGCCGTCGTAAGCGATATTCACGGCGCTGCTGGTGTTGAGCGTGAGCTGCGTGCCGTCATCGAGGGTCACGACGCGGCGCTGGTTGACACCCGTGCGGTAGTCGGCCTTCCAGCCGCGCCATGGGCTGCGGCGTTCGAACGCATACAGCGAGGCGCCGCAGGCCAGCAGCAGGGCCAGCGTCTTGACGGCATGGCGGCGCGGGGCGTTGGCTTGCACGCAGGCGCGCAGCAGGCTCGCGTGCGCCGCGGGCGGCAGATGCTCGTGCTGCATTTGCAGCTGCTGCCACGCCTGCGTGGCGCTGCCGGCCCGTTGCAGATGGCGTTTGACTGTCGCCAGCGAGATGCCGAGCTCGCGCGCGATGTCTTCCTGCGGCAGTTCGTCGAGCTGGCGTAGTAAAAAAGCCCGTTTCACGGGAGGCGGTAAGCCGTCGAGCATGCGGTCGAGTTCAAACACGGTGGCCAACAGCAGCGCGCGCTCCTCGGGCGATGGTGTGTGCAGGGGCGGCAGCTGTGTCAGCACGTCCAGATAAGCCTGTTCCAGCTTCTGACGACGGTAATGGCTGAACAGCACGCGCTGCGCCACGGTAGCGAGAAAGGCGCGCGGCTCGCGCGCGGCGACGGCGTCTTCGCGGTCGAGCAGGCGCATGAAGGTGTCCTGCGCCACATCGGCCGCGCACGCCGTGCTGCCCAGCTTCTTGCGCAGCCAGCCCTGCAGCCAGCCGTGGTGGTCGGCATACAGTGTCGCGATGTCCTGGCGTTGTAGCGGCTCTGCCAGCGGCATCGCGTTCCCCTTGCAAGACCGGTCCGGCTGGACTGGTGTTTTTAAACAATAATAAGAATCATTCTCACTTATTGTAACAAGCGGGGGAGGTGGCTGTAAATGACGGGCAGGCGGGGTGTGGTTTTTTGGGTTGCGTTGTTGGGGTAAAAATCACGATGACTGGCAAAACCGTCGCGAGCGGAAGGGAGAGGTGGCTAAGAAGCGCAACCGTACGAAGGTACGGTGAGCATCGCAGGCCGCCTATACCGACGCGCAGCAGGTTTGGCCAGGCATCCTCAGTAATTCATCGGTTCACCGCGAAAACATCGGATGGCCGAATCGACCATGCCCTCGGCGCTGCCCTGCAGGCTGTGCTGCTTGCGCAGGTATTGCGCGTCGCTCCACTGCTTGGCCACGTCCGACAGGTGTTTCAGGGCCGGCGTGCTGCCCAGCGCCTCGGCGTGCGGTTCCATTTTGCGCAGGGTGGTCATGATGTCTTCGCGCAGCGACATCGTTTCGTAGGTTTTCGGATGCGTGATGGCGCCATCGAGGCCGAAGCGGCAGGCCTGGAAGCGGTTGTAGTTATATACGAGGTAATCGTCTTCCACCGGCGGGGTTTCGCGGCGTTCGAGCAGGTAGCGGCACAGCGCCTGCAGGTAGGCGGCCAGCGCGGCGGCCCGCTCCACCGTCAGCGGCGTGTCGCACACGCGCAGTTCGATGGTGCCGAATTCTGGCTTGGGGCGGATGTCCCAGTAAAAATCCTTCATGCTCTTGATGATGCCCGTGTTCTCCATCTTGGCGAAATACTCGTTGGAGAACTGGTCCCAGCTCAGCGTAAACGGCGCGCGTCCGCTCATGGGAAACGCGAACACGGAATTCAAACGGGCCGAATCGAACAGGGTGTCGCGGCCCTGCACGTAGGGCGAGGACGCCGACAGGGCGATGAAATGGGGGATGTAGCGGTTCAGCGAATGCAGCAGGAACATGGCGTCGTCGCCCGAGGCGCAGCCGATGTGCACGTGCTGGCCGAAGATGGTGAACTGTTTGGCCAGGTAGCCGTACAGTTCCGAAATCTCCTGGAAGCGGGGTTTGGAAAAGATCTTTTGCGACGACCATTGCTGGAACGGGTGCGTGCCGCCGCCCGCGATGCCGATATTGAGCTTGTCGCCAGCCGTGACCAAGGTGTCGCGGATTTCCTGCAACTGCTCCAGCAGGGGGCCATGGTGCGTGTGCACGCTCGAGTTGATCTCGATCATGCTCTCGGTGATTTCCGGCGTGACGTTGCCGGGAAACGGTTTCTTGTTCAGCAGATGCAGCAGGTCGGGGCTGGCGGCCGTCAAGTCATAGTCCGACAGGTTTACCAGTTGCAGTTCGAGTTCGACGCCGAAGGTCAGCGCGGCCGATTGGCCAAAGGGTTCCAGCGGCATTTAGCGCTCCTTGATTTCGTGGGTTTCTTTGGCCAGCATCAGCACGCGCTGCACCAGCACGGGGCCGACCAGTTCCAGGCCCAGGGTGATGGCGGCCAGGGCGTTCAATTCGTCGCCGAAGTTCACGCCGTGCTGGCGCGCGTGTTCGAGCAGCAGGATGATGAAGACGGAGACGGGCGTCAGGGCCACGCCCGTCAGCACGCCCTTGCGCCAGGAAATGCCGCTGACGTGCGAAAACGCGGCTACGCCGGCAACCTTCGTCAGCAGGCGTCCGCCGACGACGGCCAGGGCCAGGCCCGCGCCCGCCGTCACGCTGGCCCATTCCAGGGTCGAGGCGGCATACACGAACAGCAGCACCGTCAGCAGCTCGCCCATGGCGCCGAAATTGCGCTGCGCCTGGCTGAAGGCGACCCTGCGGTGGCGCGCCACCAGGCCGAAGGTGAGGGTGGCCAGCAGCGGCGACAGGCTGGTGGTGTAGGTCAGGGCGACGAGCAGCATCACCGACAGCGCAAACGCCACAGTGGCATCTTGCGCCATGTTGCCCAGGCGGCGCAGCATGGCCGGCACGACGATGCCAAAGACGGTGCCGGCGGCCACGGAGGCGGCCAGCACGGCGGCGCTGCTGCTGCTCGCCTCGATCAGGTCGGTGGAGCTCTGGAACATCCAGAAGCCGACGATGATGTTGAACGTGAAGACGGCCAGCACGCAGTTCAGGGCGGTGAGGTGGACGATGCGTTCCGTGACCTGGCCCGAGCTGCGTTCCTCGTTGATGACGCGCATGATGGTGGCCGGCGAGGTGGACATGGCCAGGGACGCCAGCAGCAGCGCCGTCATCGAGGTGCTGCCGAATTCGATGCCGATGAAGTAGACGACGGCAAAGGTCAGCAGGGATTCGACCAGGCCCGTGACGGCGATCCACGGATTGTTCTTCAGCCAGCGCAGGTTGATGCGGTAGCCCACCTCGAACAGGATCAGGCCGAAGGCCACGTCGGCCAGCACCAGCATGGGGCCGGCGTCCGTCTGCGGCAGGATGCCTACCTGCGTCTGCGCGAGGACGAAACCGATCACGCCGTAAAAACTGATGCGCGGCAGGCCAGTCCAGCGGTGGCCGAATTCGCCCACTACCCAGGCCAGGGTAATGGCGAACGGCCAGGACAGGTCGGCGGCGATCGAGATCAGACTTTGCATGCTCATTCCTTTGAAAATGGCGCTGGCACCGGCCGGCAGCACGGGGGCTGGCGCAGCAATAGCGTGGTGCAGCGGTGGTGCATGGTTTGCGCAGAGCGATGCGCCGATTCTACCGGAGCAGAAGGCGCGCACGATGTGCGCAATCGAACAGTGTCGCGGTCATGGCGGCCGCGCACGGGATGCAGCAGGGTAGGGCAGGGCTGGTATCGGCGTATGCTACCCGCCCGCGGCGGAGATGCACCGCACGGTAGTGCCGTGTCGCAGTGTACGGCATGGCGGCCCCCTGCCGCCATGGACTTTTTGTTGCGTGCTTTTATTTACTGAGCAGACGCATGCCCCGTTCCAGCCCGTCGATCGACAGGGGGAACATGCGGTTGTTCATCAACTGCCGCATCACGCCGATCGACTGGCGGTACTGCCATAAGCCTTCCGCTTCGGGATTGAGCCAGATGAATTTCGGGAACGCCTGGGTAAAGCGCGCCAGCCACGCCGATCCCGCTTCCTCGTTGTTGTATTCGACGCTGCCGCCCGGCTGCAGGATTTCGTAGGGGCTCATGGTGGCGTCGCCGACGAAAATCAGCTTGGTGTCGGGCGGGTATTTGCGCAGCACGTCCCAGGTGGGAAAACGCTCGGCGTTGCGGCGCCGGTTGTTCTTCCACAGGTAGTCGTAGACGCAGTTATGGAAGTAAAAGAATTCCATGTTCTTGAATTCCGTCTTCGCCGCCGAAAACAGTTCCTCGGTGCGCTCGATATGGTCGTCCATGCTGCCGCCCACATCAAACAGCATCAGCACCTTGATGCGGTTCTTGCGCTCGGGCCGCATCCTGATGTCCAGGTAGCCCGCGTTATTGGCCGTGGCGGCGATGGTGGCGTCGAGCGCCAGCTCATCTTCCGCGCCTTCGCGCGCGAACTTGCGCAGGCGGCGCAAGGCCACCTTGATGTTGCGCGTACCGAGTTCGCGCTCGCCGTCGTAATCCTTGTAGCTGCGCGCTTCCCACACTTTCACGGCCGTGCGGTTGCCGCCCTTGCCGCCGATGCGGATGCCTTCCGGGTTCGTGCCGCCATTGCCGAACGGCGAGGTACCGCCCGTGCCGATCCACTTGCTGCCGCCCTCGTGGCGCTCCTTCTGCTCCTTCAGCAGCTCGTTCAGGCGGTCCATCAGCTTGTCGTAGCCGAATTTCTCCAGCTGCGCCTTTTGCTCTTCGGACAGCTCACGCTGCATGCGTTTCAGCAGCCAGTCGAGGGGAATCGCCGCGTTCGTGTCGAAAGCCGCGTTGACGCCCTTGAAGTACTGGGCAAAGGCGCGGTCGAACTTGTCGAAATGGGCCTCATCCTTGACCAGGGTCAAACGCGCCAGATAGTAGAAATCGTCCATCGAGGCGTCGATGACGTTCTTTTGCAGCGCCTCCAGAAGCGTCAGAAATTCCTTGATCGAGACGGGAATCTTCGCATCCTTGAGCGTGAAGAAGAAATCGATCAGCATGGCGCGGGTTCTCCCGCGCGTGGCAGTGCGGCGATGGGGCGCTGCGCCAGCTTGTAGCGCAAATGGGCGGCAATTTCCGGCCACTCGCCGCGCGTGATGCTGTACATGACCGTGTCGCGCACGGTGCCGTCGCGGCGCAGCGCATGGTGGCGCAGCACGCCATCCTTTTTCGCGCCCAGGCGCTCGATGGCTGTTTGCGAGGCGTGGTTGAAATTGTCGGTGCGCAGGCCCACCAGCGCGCATCCGAGGTTATCGAAGGCGTGCGCCAGCAGCAGCAATTTGCAGGTGGTGTTGACGTGGCTGCGCTGGCAGCGCTTCGCGTACCAGGTGTAGCCGATTTCCAGGCGTCCGATGGCTGGCACCACGTCGTGGTAGCTGGTGGTGCCGAGCACCTCGCCGCTGGCCGCGTCGATGACGGCAAAGGCGAAGCGCGTGGGGCGCATCTCGATGCCCTTGAAAATGTACTGATCTACCTGGTCCGGCTCGGGCACGGAGGTGACGCGCAGATTCCACAGTTCGCCATCCATGGCCGCCGCACGCAGGCCGGGCGCGTGATGCGGCGCCAGCGCCTCGAGGCGGATGCCGTGCAGTTCCAGGGGGACGAAGACCTTGTCCGGGCTGATGTCGTTCACCGGCGCTCCTTAGCGGTTGGTGCGCGACATGAACATCAGGCGCTCGAACAGGTGCACGTCCTGCTCGTTTTTCAGCAGCGCGCCGTGCAGCGGCGGCACGACGGCTTTATTATCCTTGCTGCGTAGCGCCTCGGCAGGGATGTCTTCGGCCAGCAGGAGCTTGAGCCAGTCGAGAAATTCCGACGTCGACGGCTTTTTCTTCAGGCCCGGCACGTCGCGCACCTCATAGAAGGTTTGCAGCGCCTGCGCCAGCAATTCCTGTTTCAGGTGCGGGTAGTGGACGGCGACGATCTGCTCCATCGTGTCCTTGTCCGGGAATTTGATGTAATGGAAGAAGCAGCGGCGCAGGAAGGCATCCGGCAATTCCTTTTCGTTGTTCGAGGTGATGATGACCAGCGGACGATGGCGCGCCGTGACCATTTCGCGCGTTTCGTAGACATAGAATTCCATGCGGTCCAGTTCGCGCAGCAGGTCGTTCGGGAATTCGATGTCGGCCTTGTCGATTTCATCGATCAGGAGCACCACCGGCTCGGGTGCCGTGAATGCCTGCCACAGCACGCCCTTGACGATGTAGTTCTGGATGTCGCGCACGCGCTCGTCGCCCAGCTGCGAATCGCGCAGGCGCGACACGGCGTCGTATTCGTACAGGCCCTGCTGCGCCTTGGTGGTCGATTTGATATGCCATTGCATCAGCGGCATGTTCAGCGCGGCGGCCACTTCCTCTGCCAGCATGGTCTTGCCCGTGCCGGGCTCACCCTTGATCAGCAGCGGGCGTTGCAGGGTCAGCGCCGCATTCACGGCCAGTTTCAGGTCGGCGGTGGCGACATAGCTGTCGGAACCTTCGAAGCGTTGGCCTTGCTGGGGGTGCTGTGCTTGCATGAGCGGTCTGCCAAAGTAGGGAAATGGTGAGTATAAACAGAACTGTGGCGCAGCGTCACGCGGACGGCCTGTGCCTGCCTGCCTACAATGCGGGTTTTATAGGTGGACTTGCAAGAATATCTTGGCTAGAATCGGCAAGCAGCAGATTAATTGTCAACCTTAATTGTCAACACATAAAATCAATAAAAACCAGCTCTGGCGTTTCTCCGATTACCTTTGTTCACATTGCCACTATGAAAAAAATATTTGCACTTCTCGTGCTTGCCGGCATAGCAAATGCCGTCACAGCGGCTGACATTGTAGGAAACGCCAAGGCAGCCCCTGCCAAGGTGGAAATGTGTATCGGCTGCCACGGCATCCCCGGTTACAAGGCGACCTTCCCCGAAGTGTTCCAGGTGCCGATGATCGGCGGCCAGCCGGCAAAATATATCGAGAATGCGCTGCAAGCCTACAAGAAGGGCGACCGCAAGCACCCCAGCATGAAGGGCATCGCCAGCAGCCTGTCTGACCAGGATATCGCCGATGTCGCCGCGTATTATGCGCAACAAGCCAAGCCGAACTGAGGACCAGCCAGATGACAAAATTACTCGCCGCCCTCGTTTGCGCCACCGTCTCGTTTTCCGCCAGCGCCGCCGGCAATATCAACACGGGCAAGGCCCTGGCCGAAAAATACAGCTGCGCCACCTGCCACGGCAAGGATTACGGTTCGCCCATCGACCCGTCCTACCCGAAGCTGGCGGGCCAGCACAGGGATTACCTGGAACACGCCTTGACGGCGTATAAACGGGGCGACAAGGCCAACGGCCGCAACAACGCCATCATGACGGGCCAGGTGAAACCGCTGAGCAACCAGGACATCAAGGATCTGGCCGCTTACCTGCACAGCCTGCCGACCACACTTGTGACCCACCGCTGAGTTTTAGCGCCGGATTGATTGGTTGTTCTGACACCTGACAAAACCGTAGCGAGCGGAAGGGAGAGGCGGCCGAGACGCGGAACTGTGCTGAAGCACAGTGAGCATCGCAGGTTGCCTATACCGACGCGCAGTAGGTTTGGTTAGGTGTTCTTCAGTCCGACCCGGCGCGCCAGCTTGTGCAAATTGCTGGCGTCGAGTCCCAGTTGCCGCGCCGCGGCGGCCCAGTTATCCTGATGTAACGCCAGCGCTTGCCGGATGGCCTGGCGCTGGCTCGCTTCGACGATCTGATGCATCGATAGCAGCGGCGCCGCCGGCGTGCCGCACGCGGCCGGCGCCGGCAGCAGCGCGTCCGTACTGGCCGGCGCTTCCAGCGCATCGAGGTCGAGCATATCCGTTTCCAGGGTCACGATGTCCTTGCGGTCCGCGCCGCGGATCACGGCTTTCAGCGCGGCCCGGCTGATCACATGTTCCAGTTCGCGCACATTGCCCGGCCAGCGGTAGTGGCACAAGGCGTTTTCCGCCGCGGCGGACAGGCGCAGGCTGCGCAGGCCCAGGCGCGCGCGGTTCAGTTCCAGGAAACCGCCGGCCAGCAGCAGCACGTCATTGCCTCGCTCGCGCAGGGGCGGAATCGGCACGGGATACACGGATAAACGGTGGTACAGATCGGCACGGAACGAGCCGTCGCGCACATGTTCGCGCAGGCTGCGGTTGGTGGCGGCGATCACGCGCACGTTGACCCGGCGGGGCCGGTCCGCGCCCAGGCGCTGGATTTCGCCATTTTGCAAGGTGCGCAGCAGCTTGGCCTGTATCGACAGCGGCAATTCCCCCACTTCATCGAGAAACAGGGTGCCCCCTTCGGCCGCCTCGAAACGGCCGGGCCGGTCGCTGACGGCGCCGGAAAACGCGCCGCGCACATGGCCGAACAATTCGCTCTCGGCCAGCGATTCCGGCAAGGCCGCGCAATTGACGTGGATCAATGGCTTGCCGGCGCGACGCGATAGCCGATGCAGGCGGTGCGCGCACAATTCCTTGCCCACGCCCGTCTCTCCCAGCAGCAGCACGGGCAGCTCGGAATCGGCGACCACCTGCAATTCGTGCAGCAAGTGCGTGATGGCGCTGCTCTGGCCGACGAAATCGTGTTCCTCGCGCGGCGCCTGCGCATCGGCCAGCATGGCGCCGCCCGACAGGCGCAGGGCGCGGATTTCCGTCTCCAGACGCGTGACGCGCACGGCCGCCTCGATGGCGCAGGCCAGCTCGCCCAGGTCGCGCTGCGCCTGCCCGTCGAAGGTGCCCACCCGCAGCGCGTCGAGCGTGATCACGCCCCAGCGTTCGCCTTCCAGGTCCAGCGCCATGCCCATGCAGTCGTGCACGGGCAGCGGTTCGCCGGCCCGCTCGGCGATCAGGCCGTCGTAGGGATCGGGCAGGGAGCTGTCGTGATGGAAGCACAGCACGCCGCGCCGCTGCAGGATGGCGGCCAGGCGCGGATGGTCGGCGACGGCGAAGCGGCGTCCCAGCGCGTCGCTGGCCAGGCCGGCCATCGCCACGGGGCGCAGGTGCTCGCCATCGAGCTTGAGCAAGGCCACGGCCTCGCAGCCGAAGTGCGCGCGCAGGCTGCCGACCAGGCGCTGCAGGCGCACGGCCACGGGCAGGTCGGCGACCAGGTCGGTGAGCAGCAGCAGGTGGATGGCGGTGGTGGTCATAAGTACCATGCAGGGTACAACGGACCACGCTTGAAAAGGGTCATACCGACCCTGCATTTTTCAAATCATTGATTTAAAACAAGTTTTTCCTGGCACACGGTTTGCCTAGGTAAGGGTGCCAAACCGGCATACAAGACCAAGGAAAGCCTGATGAAAACGACTCCCTCCCTCCGCGCCATTGCCGCCGCCGTCTGTGTCCTGGCCATGCCCCTGTCCGTGCAAGCCCAGGCGAGCCTGCCGGCCAGCGCCGCCGCCACTGCGGCCAAAGCCGCGCCTGCGACGCTCAAGCGCTATGAGCTGCAAACCAATATCGTCGACGGCAAGATGGTCTTCATCGACGCCAAGGGCCAGGTCAACCCCGTGCTGGCGGCCAAGGTGGGCGACACGGTCGAACTGGTGCTGAAAAGCGGCGAAGGCGCCGAGCACGACCTGCTGATCCCGGAACTCAACGTGGCCTCCGCCAAATTCAGCGCCAACAGCGGCAGCACCACCGTGCGCTTCAAGGTCACGCGCGCCGGCACGTTCACCTATTACTGCTCGATTCCCGGCCACCGCCAGATCGGCATGGAAGGCAAGCTGGAAGTCGCCGGCACTTCGCTGGCTGAAGCCGGGGCACCGAAGGCCGCCGGCGCCGGCAGCGCAGCGGGCGAATCGAGCCAGGCCGCCGCGCTGGCCCTGTACACGCCCGCGCCGTCGCCGATGCGCGGCCCCGATCCATCGGCCGTCAGCGTGGCCGCCAATCCGGCGCAGGTGCCTTCCGCCATCGGTGCGCGCGCGCCGCAAACCCTGAAATACCGCATGGAGACGGTGGAACTGCCTGGCAAGCTCGATGACGGCACCAGTTTTACCTACTGGACCTTCAACCGGCAAGTACCGGGCCCGATGCTGCGCGCCAAGGTGGGCGACACGGTGGAACTGACCCTGTTCAACGCCAGGGACAGCAAGATGATCCATTCGATCGACCTGCACGCGGTGACGGGCGGCCATGGCGGCGGACAGCACACGCAGGTGGCGCCGGGGCAGGAAAAGACGGTCACCTTCAAGGCGCTCAATCCGGGCCTGTTCGTTTACCACTGCGCCACGCCGCTGGTGCCGCAGCATATCGCGGCCGGCATGTACGGCATGATCCTGGTCGAACCGGAAGGCGGCCTGTCGAAAGTGGACCGCGAGTATTACGTGATGCAGGGCGAGATGTATACGGGCCGTCCGCACGGCGCCCCCGTGCATCAGGAACCGAACCTGGAAAAAATGGCCAATGAACTGCCCGACTACTACGTCTTCAATGGCGAAGTGGGCGCCCTGAGCAAGACGCACAAATTGCAGGCGAAAGTCGGCGAGACCGTACGCATCTATTTCGGCGTGGGCGGCCCGAACAAGATTTCGTCGTTCCACATCATCGGCGAGATCTTCGACAAGGTGTACAGCGAAGGCTCGATCAGCAGCCCGAAAAACGACGTGCAAACCACGCTGGTGGCGCCGGGCGGCGCGACCATCGTCGAACTCAAGGTACAGCACCCTGGCAGCTATCTGCTGGTCGACCATGCGCTGTCGCGCGCCGGCAAGGGCGCTGTGGGCGTGCTGGAAGTGACTGGCGAAGCCGTGCCCGGCGTCTACCACGCGGGCGCCGTCCAATAAAACAACCCCCCCATTCATCAAGGAACTGCTATGGAAATGATCGAACAATCCCTGGGCCAGCTGGCCCGCCGCATCCCTGGCGCCACGCGCCTGTTCGATGCGCACCGCCTGGATTTCTGCTGCGGTGGCAACAAGACCCTGCGCGCCGCCGCCGAAGCGGCCGGCGTGGACACGGCGCCCATCGTCAAGGAACTGGAAGTGCTGGCCGGACGGATTGACGCCAGCGGCGCGCGTGACTGGCAGGACGCCCCGGCCACCGAGCTGGTGGAACACATCCTGGCGCGCTACCACGCCGTGCACCGCGAGCAGCTGCCCGAGCTGATACGCCTGGCGCGCAAGGTCGAGCAGGTGCATGGCGACCGCGCCGACTGTCCGCACGGGCTGGCGGAACACCTGTCGGCCATGGCGCAGGAACTGGAAAGCCATATGCGCAAGGAGGAAGACGTGCTGTTCCCCATGATCGTGCGCGGCCAGGGTCCACGCGCCGGCGCGCCCATCAACGTGATGCGCATGGAGCACGACGACCATGGTGTGGCCTTGCGCGCGATGGAGGCGATGACGAACGATATCACCGCACCTGGCGGCGCCTGCACCACCTGGCGCGCGCTGTACACGGGCTTGCGCACCTTCCGCGAAGACCTGATGGCGCACATCCATACTGAAAACAATATCCTGTTCGAGCGCTTCGCGCCGGCCGTGGTGCACTGACAAAGGAAAGACCCATGGGTCCCTACAAAAAACTCTGGTTCACCCTGATCGGTGTGCTGATCGTGACGTTTTCGCTGCTCGGCTATTACGGCACGGAAGTGTATCGCCAGGCGCCGCCGATTCCCGCGCAAGTGCTGGCGCAGGATGGCAGGCAGCTGTTCGACCGCGAGGGCATCCTCGACGGCCAGACGGCCTGGCAATCCGTGGGCGGCATGCAGCTGGGCTCCATCTGGGGCCACGGCGCCTACCAGGCGCCCGACTGGACGGCCGACTGGCTGCACCGCGAATTGACGGCCTGGCTGGAACTGGCAGCGCAAGAGCAGCATGGCAAGGCGTACGCGGCGCTCGACGGCCCCGCGCAGGCGGCGCTGCGCGAAGCGCTCAAGCAGGAATACCGCGGCAATCGGGTCGATGAGGCGCAAGTGCTGCGCCTGTCGGCGCGCCGCGTGCAAGCCATCGCCAGCACGGCGTACTATTACGACCAGCTGTTCTCGGACGCGCCTGCGCTGCACGCCAGCCGGGAGCATTTCGCCATGAAGGAAAACACCCTGCCCAGCGCCGCGCGGCGCGCGCAGATGACGCAGTTCTTCTTCTGGACGGCGTGGGCCGCCGCCACCGAGCGCCCTGGCCAGAAAGTGACCTATACGAACAACTGGCCGCACGAACCGCTGATCGGCAACCAGCCCAGCGGCGAAAACCTGGTCTGGTCGGTCGCTAGCGTGGTGGTGCTGCTGGCCGGCGTGGGCTTCCTCGTCTGGGGCTGGGCCTTCTTGCGCGACCATGACGAAGCGCTGCCGGCCGCCGGTCCGCGCGACCCGCTCACCACTTTCGCGCTGACGCCTTCGCAGCGGGGACTGGGCAAATACCTGTTCCTGGTGGTAGCGCTGTTCATCTTCCAGGTCTTCATCGGCGGCTTCACGGCGCACTACACGGTGGAAGGGCAGCAGTTCTACGGCATCGACGTGTCGCGCTGGTTCCCGTATGCGCTCACGCGCACCTGGCATATCCAGGCGGCGCTGTTCTGGATCGCCACGGGCTTCCTGGCCGCCGGCCTGTTCCTCGCCCCACTGATCAATGGCGGCAAGGACCCGAAGTGGCAGCGCCTCGGCGTCGACGTGCTGTTCTGGGCGCTGGTCGCGGTCGTCGTCGGCTCATTTATCGGCAATTACCTTGCGATTGCACAAGTCATGCCGCCCGAATGGAATTTCTGGCTCGGTCATCAGGGTTATGAATATGTGGACCTGGGACGTTTGTGGCAAATCGGCAAATTCATCGGCATCCTGCTGTGGCTCGTGCTGATGCTGCGCGGCGTTGTGCCCGCCCTGCGCCAGCCGGGGGGCGACAAGAACCTGCTGGCGCTGCTGACCGCGTCCGTGGGGGCCATCGGGCTGTTCTATGGCGCCGGCCTGTTCTACGGCGAACGCACGCATTTATCGGTGATGGAGTACTGGCGCTGGTGGGTGGTGCACCTGTGGGTGGAGGGCTTCTTTGAAGTCTTCGCCACCACGGCGCTGGCCTTCATCTTCTCGACCCTGGGTCTGGTATCGGTGCGCATGGCCACGACGGCCAGCCTGGCGTCGGCCTCGCTGTTCATGCTGGGCGGGATTCCCGGCACGTTTCACCACCTGTACTTTGCCGGCACCACCACGCCCGTGATGGCCATTGGCGCGAGCTTCAGCGCGCTGGAAGTGGTGCCGCTGATCGTGCTGGGGCATGAAGCGTGGGAAAACTGGCGCCTGAAGGAACGCGCGCCGTGGATGGAAAACCTGCGCTGGCCCCTGATGTGCTTTGTCGCCGTCGCCTTCTGGAACATGCTGGGCGCGGGCGTGCTGGGCTTCATGATCAATCCGCCCGTGGCCTTGTACTACATCCAGGGCCTGAACACGACTCCCGTGCATGCGCATGCGGCGCTGTTCGGCGTGTACGGCTTCCTGGCGCTGGGCTTTACCTTGCTGGTGCTGCGCTATCTGCGGCCCGACTACGGCTTCAGCCCTGCCTTGATGAAGACGGCGTTCTGGGGCTTGAACGGGGGGCTGGCGCTGATGATCTTTACCAGCCTGTTGCCGATTGGCATCATCCAGTTCCACGCCAGCGTGACGGAAGGCCTGTGGTATGCGCGCAGCGAAGGCTTCATGCAGCAGCCTTTGTTGCAGAACCTGCGCTGGATACGCACCTTCGGCGACGTGGTCTTCATCGTCGGCGCCGTCGCCATGGCATTGCAGGTGGTGCTGGGATTGATGGGCAAGGCGCCGAAGGCAGCAGTACTGCAGCCTTCAGCGGTGTAGCCCGGTTAACGCCTGCGGACGCAGTCGATATACGCGTCCGTATCGGGCGGCAAGCCCGAGCGCTGTGAAGCCCAGATCATCTGGCCCAGGCATTCCATCACTTCGTGCTGGGCCGCATGGGCCGAATCGAGGCGCTGGGTCAGTTGCTGGACGGCCGGGCGGATGCCGCGCGGCTGGTCCACCTGTACCTGCTCCGTGATCGACAGATGCATGGACAGGTGCAGGAAGGGATTGGCCTGGCCCCCTTCGACGGAGTAATCGCGCGCCAGCGCCGCTTCGACATCGGAGAGCTCGTTTTCATACTCGGGGTGTTCGAGGATCCAGTCGAGCGCGATGGCTTCCATCGGCGTGAGGATTTCATGGGCGCGGTGCTTGCGCAAGGTGTCGCAAAAGAAGCGGCGCACGTCGTCGGAAGAGGGGTTGAACATGGCTGAAGGACTATGGCTAAAGGGCAGCCGGCATTGTACCGCGTACATCAAGCAAGGGCATCGAGGATGCCCTTTTTGCCGTCTGGCGGCCGCGGGCATGACCCGAAAGTCACCGCAATTTAATACCCTGCAGTAAGTATTATCCACTACCGCCACGGCCCGGCGGCAGCAAATAACGGTGATAAAATCGCCGCTCTTGATATTTGCACTGGACACGATGGCGATTTTGTTGCCATTCCGTGCTTCCATTGCCCGCACCTTTGCCACCAGATCTCGCTCCTGGCTTATCCCGGAGCGCGGCAGCATGCCTATCACCATCGACCTTGACCTGTCCGGCCGCCCTGGCGTTCCGGCTGGCTGGCTGTTTTTCATTCAACACAGCGATGGTGCCGCCACGGTGGCGCGCAAGAATCATCCTTCAGTATCCAAAAATGGAGTTACGAATGCGTAAATCGCTATTACTTTTGATGTCGTGCCTGATCCTGGCGGCATGTAACAAGACCCCTCCGGCCTCGTCCGAAAAACCGGTCGACGTGCTGCTGATCGGCGCCGGAACCATGAGCGCCACCCTGGGCAGCATGCTCAAGGAACTCGATCCCTCGCTGACGATGGAAATGGTCGAGCGCCTCGATTCCGTGGCGGCCGAAAGCTCGGACGCGATGAACAATGCAGGCACGGGCCACTCGGCGTTTGCCGAACTGAACTACACACCGGAAGCGGCCGATGGCAGCATCGAGACCAAGAAAGCCGTTGCCATCAACGAGCAATTCGAAATTTCCAAGCAATTCTGGGCTTATCAGGTAGCTAATAAGCATCTGGGCGCGCCGCAGACCTTCATCAACAACGTGCCGCACATGGCCTTTGTGTGGGGTGACGACAATATTGCCTTTTTGAAGAAGCGTTATGCTGCGCTGCAAAAGGAAAACTTGTTCAAAGGCATGCTGTTCTCGGAAGACCAGGCGCAGATCGAGCAATGGGCGCCGCTGGTCATGCAAGGCCGCGACAAGGGCCAGAAAGTGGCCGCGACGCGCATGGAAATCGGTACCGACGTCAATTTCGGCAACCTCACGCGCGGCCTCGTGAAATACCTGACGGACAGCCACGGCATGGTCCTGCACCTGCGCCACCAGGTGGAAGACATCCAGCGCGGCGCCGACGGCGTATGGAACGTGACGGTGAAAGACCTGGCTGCCGGCAAGGAAAAAACCATGCGCGCCAAGTTCGTCTTCATCGGCGCCGGCGGCGGTTCGCTGCCGCTGCTGGAAAAATCGGGCATTCCTGAAGCCAAGGGCTACGGCGGCGTGCCGGTGGGCGGTCAATGGCTGGTGACGACCAACCCGGAACTGGTGGCGGCGCATGCGGCCAAGGTCTACGGCAAGGCGTCCGTCGGTTCGCCGCCGATGTCCGTGCCGCATCTGGACACGCGCATCATCGATGGCAAGAAAGCCCTGCTGTTTGGTCCGTTTGCCACCTTCTCGACGAAGTTCCTGAAAAACGGCTCGTGGATCGACTTGCCTGCCTCGATCGGCACGGGCAATGTGAAACCGATGCTGCAAGCCGGTTACGACAATATTCCACTGACGAAATACCTGGTGGAACAGGTCATGAACACGCCGGAAGACCGCTTGAAGACCCTGCGCGAATACTTGCCGAACGCCAAGATGGAAGACTGGACCCTGCAAAACGCCGGCCAGCGCGTGCAGATCGTCAAGGATGACCCCGTCAAAGGCGGCTTGCTGCAGTTCGGCACGGAAGTCGTCGGCGCCGCCGATGGCAGCATCGTTGCCTTGCTGGGTGCCTCGCCAGGCGCCTCGACCGCGCCGCCGATCATGATCAAGGTGCTGCAAACGGCATTCAAGAGCCGTCTGGCCACGCCGGAATGGCAAGCGAAGATGGTGGAAATGGTGCCGTCGTACGGTCAAAAGCTGAACAATGACCCGGCCCTGGCCAACAAGATCCGCCACTACAGCAGCAATATCCTGGGCTTGAAGGCGATTACGCTCGACGTGCCAAGCGCTGCGCCAGCGCCGGCAGCAAACTAAGTCAGCCTGACCGGCAGGGGAGTTTCTTGCCGGCATGAAAAAAGGGGCAGCCTGTTCAGGCTGCCCCTTTTGCGTGGGAGCGTGCGTTCATTGCGGCGGACTACCCCTTGCCCGGCAAGATCAGCTCCGGCGTACACCCTTCGGCGGCAATGCCGTCGCAAGGCTTGGCCAGTGCCGCACCGTCCTGTGCCCGTGGCGCATGGGGCTGGCGCAGGTAGCGCGACGTGTGGCGGTGCGCTTGCTGTGCGTTGCCATGCACGGGCCAGGTCAGGAAGCGGGACAGCTCCTGCAAGGCGCGCTGGTACACATCGCGTTTAAATTCAATGACGACATCGAGCGGGACCCAGTATTCATGCCAGCGCCAGGCGTCGAACTCGGGATGGTCGGTCAGGCGCAGATTGACGTCGTTGTCGCGCGCGCACATTCTCAGCAGAAACCAAATCTGCTTCTGGCCACGGTAATGGCCGCGAATCTCGCGCTTGATGAAGTGGTCTGGCACTTCATAGCGCAGCCAGTCGCGGGTGCGGCCGACAATTTTGACGTGTTCCTGTCTGAGTCCGATTTCCTCTTCAAGTTCGCGAAACATGGCTTGTTCCGGTGTTTCGCCATATTTGATACCGCCTTGCGGAAACTGCCATGAGTGCTCGCGCACCCGCTTGCCCCACCACACCTCGTTCTGGGCGTTTAGCAGGATGATGCCGACGTTGGGCCGAAACCCTTCACGGTCGAGCATAATGCACCTCAAACTTTCTGCGACAGTGCGTCCTTTTTTACATAATTACCCACAACTTCGCAAGCCGGTGACCTTTTCGGGGTGCGAAAAGCGCCGGAATCGCACCAATTGAGCGCATTTGTGTAAAGTATGGACGCATCAGCCAGCTAATCCTTTAAAATTAGGTTGATTATAACCCTCTCTTTTTAAAAAGAATTCACCGTTATGCGCGCCTCCCGTTTTTTTATTTCCACACTTAAAGATGCACCTTCTGACGCGGAAATCGTCAGCCACCAATTGATGATGCGTGCAGGCATGATCAAACGCCTCGGTTCCGGCATCTATACCTACATGCCGATGGGCTTGCGCGTGATCCGCAAGGTGGAAGCCATCATCCGTGACGAGATGAACAAAGCCGCCGCCATCGAACTGCTGATGCCGCTCGTGCAGCCGGCCGAGCTGTGGCAGGAAACGGGCCGCTGGACCAAGATGGGCGACGAACTGATGCGCGTGAAAGACCGCCACGGCCGCGAATACGCGATCCAGCCCACGTCGGAAGAAGTCATCACGGACGTCGTGCGCACGGAAATCAAGTCCTACCGCCAGCTGCCGTTGAACTTTTATCACATCCAGACCAAGTTCCGCGACGAGCGCCGCCCCCGCTTCGGCCTGATGCGCGGCCGCGAATTCACCATGAAGGACGCGTATTCGTTCGACCGCGACCTGGCCGGCATGCAGGCGTCGTACAAGGTCATGTTTGACGCCTACACGCGTATCTTCACGCGTTTCGGCCTGAAATTCCGTTCCGTGGCTGCCGACAACGGCGCCATCGGCGGCTCCGGTTCGCATGAATTCCACGTCATCGCCCACACGGGCGAAGACGCACTCGTGTACTGCCCGACCTCCGACTACGCCGCCAACATGGAAGCGGCCGAAGCGCTGCCGCCAGCGGGCGAGCGCCCGGCCGCCAGCCAGGCGCTGACCAAAACGGCCACGCCGGACACCGTCAAGTGCGAAACCGTGGCCGCCTTGCTGGGCATCGAGCTGTCGCGCACCGTGAAAACCATCGCCCTGACGGTGGAAACGACGGGCAAGGACGACAAAGTCACGAAACAGCACTTCATGCTGCTGCTGCGCGGCGACCATGAATTGAACGAGATCAAGGTGGGCAAGGTTGCCGGCCTGGCCGGTCACCGTTTCTCGACGGAAGCGGAAATCCTGGAAGTCTACGGCACCATTCCTGGCTACCTGGGCCCGATCGGCACCAAAGCGCCCGTCACCGTGGTGGCGGACCGCACGGTCGCCCACATGAGCGACTTCGTCTGCGGCGCGAATGACGCCGGTTTCCACTACACGGGCGCCAACTGGGGCCGTGACGTGGCCGAGCCTGCCATCGTGGCCGACTTGCGCAATGTCGTCGCCGGCGACGCTTCGCCGGACGGCCAGGGCGCGCTGGCCATCGAGCGCGGCATCGAAGTGGGCCACGTGTTCCAGCTGGGTACGGCGTACTCGGAAAGCATGAAAGCCACCTTCCTCGACGAAAACGGCAAGCCTGCGCCACTGCAGATGGGCTGCTACGGTATCGGCGTGACGCGCATCCTGGGCGCCGCCATCGAACAGAACTTCGACGACAAGGGCATCATCTGGCCTGCGTCGATCGCACCGTTCGAAGTCGTGCTGTGCCCGATGGGCATGGACCGCAGCGAACTGGTCAAGGAAGAGACGGAGAAGCTGTACGCGGCCCTGCAAGGCGCTGGCGTGGACGTCATCGTCGACGACCGCGGCCTGCGCCCAGGCGCGATGTTTGCTGACTGGGAACTGATTGGCGTGCCGCACCGCATCGTCATCGGCGAGCGTGGCCTGAAAGAAGGCAAGCTGGAATACCAGGGCCGCCGCGATGCGGAAGCCACTGGCGTTGCGCCGGACGAGATCATCGCCTTCATCCAGGGCCAAATGGCGCAGTGAAGCGCCTATCGGTAAGCAAGGCGGCTGGCGCGCTCGCGCTGGCCGCTGGCCTGGCCTGCGTCTCTCCGGCGCAGGCCGGCAACCAGAAAGAGGAGGCGCTGGCCGACTCCGTCCGCCTGGCCCTGTCGCATGCGATCCGCGACGAGCGTCCGCCGCAGCCCAAATTTGCCACACCCGCCGACTTGCAGCGCTACCAGCAATGGCTGGCGCAGATGTCGCAGCGCCTGCAGCGCAAGCTGCCGGACGCCCAGTTGCGCACGGAATTCCTGGAAACCGTCTGGTACGAAGCGCGCCGCGCGGGCCTGGAACCGGCCCTGGTGCTGGGCCTGATCCAGGTGGAGTCGGCCTACCGCAAATATGCCGTTTCTCTGGCCGGCGCGCGCGGCTACATGCAGGTGATGCCGTTCTGGACGGGCGTCATCGGCGACAGCGACCGCAGCAAGCTGTTCCACATGCAGACGAATCTGCGCTACGGTTGCGCGATTTTGCGCATGTACCTGGATATGGAGAAGGGCGATTTGTACCTGGCGCTGGGGCGCTACAACGGCAGCCGGGGCAAGGCCGAGTATCCGAACGCGGTAAGGGCGGCTTGGAAGCAGTGGGAGTTCAGATGAAGGCTGGGGTCAGACCCGAAGGGGGAGTGCGCCCCAGTGGGGCGAATTCCGATCCCGGCAGGGACTGATCCCAAAAAAATGCCCCGCTCGCAGTCATGCGGCGGGGCACTCACACGGCGTAAAACGCCCTGTGCGTATCTGATTATTTCAAATGATCGGAGATCAGTTTCGTCATTTCAAACATGGAGACTTGGGCTTTGCCGCCGAAAACTGCTTTCAGCTTGTCGTCCGCATTGATCATGCGGCGGTTGGCCGGATCTTGCAGATCGAGTTTTTTGATGTAATCCCATACCTTTTTGGTCACTTCCGTGCGCGGCAGTGGTGCTACGCCAACAACGGCGGCCAGATCTTTCGATGGCGTCATTGCTTTCATGAATGCTGCGTTTGGCTTGCGTGGTGTTGCCGGTGCTGCCGCTTTCTTCGCCGCTGCTGGTTTAGCTGCTGCTTTGGCTGCGGGTGCTGCTTTCTTGGCGGCTGCAGGCTTGGCTGCTGCTGCTTTGGCTGGCGCTGCTACTGGGGTTTTTTTGGCTGTTGCCATCTTCGAGCCTCCTTAACAAACACATGGGAAATTGCGCAATTAATCGCACGGCTAATATTGGTGTGGATTTACCTTGTATGCAAGTGTTTTTCACGTTTTCACGAGGAAAAAGCAGGGAAATGGCAATGCTGTCGCCCGGGCGCACCGCTTGGGAGCGCAGAACGGCGTTTTTGCCCGTAAATGGCATGGTTGCTGGCTATGCGGGGAGGGGCGCTGCGGAGGGAGGGAAGAGTGATGCCGGACACATGAAAATGCAATCCGGCATTATTTTATAACGGTGTTTCTTGACTTGAACTACGCCTCACGCGGCGTAAAAAAGGCCTTCAAAATCACAGCGAGCGGGGATGATTTGTGGCCGAGAAGCGCAAGCGCACTCTGGTGCGCTGAGCATCGCCGGCCGCAAGGCGCCCCGCGCAGCGGATTTTGAAGCCTTCCACTACCTCATCCCAGGCATCATGCCCTTCATGGAACGCATCATCTTCATCATGCCGCCGCCCGACAATTTCTTCATCATCGTCTGCATTTGCTCGAATTGCGTCAGCATGCGGTTCACTTCCTGCACCTGCACGCCGGCGCCGGCGGCGATGCGGCGCTTGCGCGTGGCCTTGATCAGTTCAGGTTTGGCGCGTTCCTGCGGCGTCATCGAGTCGATGATGCCGCACATGCGGCGCACCTGTTTATCGGCTTGATCCATGTTCTTGCCGCCTGCCGCCTGCTGGAACTGGGCTGGCAGCTTGTCCATCAGGTTGGCCATTCCGCCCATTTTCTTCATTTGCCCCAGTTGCGCCTTGAAGTCGTTCATGTCGAACTTGCCGCCCACCTTGATCTTTTGCGCCAGGTCGGCTGCCGCCTTGCTGTCGACGCCCTTGCGCGCCTCTTCCACCAGCGCCAGGATGTCGCCCATGCCCAGGATGCGGTTGGCCATGCGGGTCGGGTCGAACGCTTCCAGGCCGTCGAGTTTTTCCGATACGCCGGCAAACTTGATCGGCTTGCCCGTGATGTGGCGCACGGACAGGGCCGCACCGCCGCGCGCGTCGCCATCGAGCTTGGTCAGCACGATACCGGTCAGCGGCAGCGCATCGTTGAAGGCCTTGGCCGTGTTGATGGCGTCCTGGCCCAGCATGGCGTCGACGACAAACAGGGTTTCGATCGGCTTCACGGCGCCGTGGACGGCGGCAATTTCGCGCATCATCTCTTCGTCGATACCGAGACGGCCCGCCGTATCGATGATCAGCACGTCGTGGTAATGCTTTTTCGCCCAGTCCAGCGCGGCCAGGGCGATATCGACCGGCTTGTCCGTGCTGGTGGACGGGAAGAAGTCGGCGCCTACCTGCGCGGTGACCGATTGCAGCTGGGCGATCGCGGCAGGGCGGTACACGTCGGCCGAGACGGTCAGCACTTTCTTCTTCTTTTCTTCCTTCAGGTACTTCGCCAGCTTGCCGACGGTGGTGGTTTTACCCACACCCTGCAGACCGGCCATCAGGATGATGGCGGGCGGCTGCTGCGCAAAGCTGATCTGCGACGCTTCCGGTCCCAGGTCGGCGCCCATCAGGGCGGCCAGCTCGCGCTGCACCACGCCCACCAGGGCCTGTCCTGGCGTCAGCGAGGAAATGACATCCTCGCCCATGGCTTTTTCTTTGACTTTGGCGATGAATTCGCGCACGGCGGGCAGGGCGACGTCGGCTTCGAGCAGCGCCAGGCGCACTTCGCGCAGCATGTCGGCGGTGTTCGCTTCGGTCAGGCGCGCCTCGCCGCGCATGGTCTTGACGACTTTGGCAAGCCGTTGGGTGAGATTATCTAGCATGATGAACCTGCAATGAAAAGCTTGGGAGTGGGCGGCGAAAGCCGGACGATGGCCGTCATTTTACCTTATCGCGGGTGGCTGGCGGTCCCGCGCTGCAGCGCCTGGCGGTTGGCCGGCTTTTGAATTAGTTGGTATTTCTGCCAACGCCACGATTGCATGAAAGTCAAAAACACGGTTAAAATGAGAATAATTCTTATTTACATTCGTGGGCGCGCCGCGCCAGACCGGAAAGGGATGCCATGTCGGCCGCCGATTTTGCCCAGCAACAGGACCTGCACGCGCTCTACAGCAGCCATCATGGCTGGCTGCAGGGCTGGCTGCGGCATAAGCTGGGCAATGCGGGCGACGCGGCGGATCTGGCGCAAGACACCTTCATCAGCGTGCTGACGGCCGCTTCCGCGCCGCAGATCCGCGAGGTGCGGCCTTTTCTCGCCACCGTCGCGCGCCGCCTGGTGGCGCACCGCTACCGCCGCCAAGTGCTGGAAGACGCCTACCTGGAAGCGCTCGCTTGCCTGCCGCCCGAGACGGCGCCCGCGCCCGAGGAACGGCTGCTGGCGCTGGAAGCCCTGCAGGAAATCGACCAGGCCCTCGACGGCTTGCCGGTTCCCGTGCGCACGGCGTTCTTGCTGGCGCAGCTCGAAGGTCTCAGCTATGCCGAGATCGCCGCGCGCCTGAACGTATCGGCCAGCTCGGTCAAGCAATACCTGACGCGCGCCAACCGCCAGGTGTTTTTCTCCCTGCCGGCATGAGCAAGCTGGCAGAGCCGGCGGCACCGCCAGCCATCCGCGAGGACGTGCAGCAGCAGGCTGCCGAGTGGCTGACCGTGCTGATGTCCAGCGAGGCCAGCGAAGCGGAACGCGCCGCCTGGCAGCGCTGGCGCGGGGCCGACCCGGAACATGAACGGGCCTGGCAGCATATCGACGCGGTGTCGCGGCGCTTCAACGGCTTGCATCGCGGTGCGGCCGCGCAGGCGCTGGCCGGCACGCAGCAACAAGCCGTCAACGGCAAGCGGCGCCAGTTGCTGGCGTGGCTGGGCGTGGCGGCCGGCGGCGGCATGCTGGCCGCGCAGACGGATGCCTGGGATGGCATGCGCGCCCTGCGTGCCGACTACCGCACGGCCACAGGCGAGCGGCGCGACGTGGTGCTGGACGATGGCAGCGTGCTCAGCCTGAATACGGGATCGGCCGTGAACGTGCGTTTCGACGCCAGCCGCCGCCTGATCGAACTGCTGGCCGGCGAGATCCTCGTGGCCAGCGGCCACGGTGCCGGCAGCGCCGTGCCTTTGGTGGTGGCCACGCGCGAAGGCCTGGTGCGCGCGCTGGGCACGCGCTTTGCCGTGCGCCAGCAAGATGACTATAGCACCGTGGACGTGTTGGAAAGCGCCGTTGAAATCCGCCCCCGCGACGGTGCTGGCGCGCCAATGCTGCTGGCGGCCGGGCGCGGCGTAGCCTTTTCCCGCCATGCGGCGGACGCGCCGCACGCCATCGATGCGTATGCGCACGCCTGGTCGCGCGGGCAGCTGATCGTCGACGACGTGACCCTGGGCGATTTCCTGGCCGACCTGGCCCGCTACCGCCCCGGCGTGATCGACTGTGCGCCGGCAGTGGCCCAGCTGCGCCTGTCGGGCGTGTTCCCGCTGGCCGACACGCAGCGCATTTTGAACATGCTGCCCAACTCGCTGCCGGTGCAGGTACGCAGCCGCACGCGGTACTGGGTCAGCGTCGAACCGGCGCCGTAGCGTTCGATAAAAATATTTTTCCATCCGGCTGCCCGTTTTGCAGTCTTGCGGCACCTACAAGGTAGGACGCCTGTTTTTCACCGTCTCATGACACCACCATCAGGAACTTTCATGTCGCACGCTTTGCCTTTTGTCAGTTTGCCATCATCTCACTCTTCACTGCGTCCGCTGGCGCAAGCGGCCGCGGCCCTGTGCCTGGCCGCCAGCCTGCCGGCGCTGGCGCAGCAGGCGCCAGCCAGTCCCGCGGCCGAGCAAACCATGCTTGGCGTGTCCGTCACGGCGGGGCGCGATGCGACGACCGAAGGCAGCGGTTCCTATACGACGGGCGTGAGCAATACGGCAACCAAGCTGAACTTGTCGCTGCGCGAGACGCCGCAGTCGGTCAGCGTGCTGACGCGCCAGCAGATCGACGACCTGGGCATCACCACCCTGGACGACGCCGTGCAGTCGATCACGGGGCTGGTCATGCAAAAAGGCAACTTTACGGGCGATTCGGGCAGTTTCAGCGCGCGGGGCTTTCCAATCGAAAACATCCTGTTCGATGGCTTGCCTACCAGCCTGGGCGCGAACGGCACTTTCAATGGCGACAATGACGACCTGGCCATCTATGACCGCATCGAAGTGGTGCGCGGCGCCACGGGCTTGATGACGGGCAGCGGCACGCCTAGCGCGGCCATCAACATGGTGCGCAAGCGCCCGACGGCCACGCCGCAGGCGTCATTCTCGGCCAGCATCGGCAGCTGGAGCAACTACCGCCTGGAAGCGGATGCGGCCAACGCGCTCAACGAAGCGAAGACCCTGCGCGGGCGCATGGTCGTCACGGTGCAGGACAAGAAGGATTTTGTCGACGTGCTGCATGGCCGTAATCACCAGCTGTACGGCATCATCGAGGCCGACCTGCGCCCTGACACCACGTTGACCGTGGGCGCGCACTACCGCAAGACCGATAACGACGGCGTCGCGACGGGCGTGGTGACGGCCGCCGACGGCACCTTTTTGAACTTGCCTCGCTCCACCTACCTGGGCACCGACTTCGACGGCTGGCGCCAGACGGATAAAACCATTTTCGCCGAACTGGAACACCGCTTCGGCAATGGCTGGAAAGCCAGGCTGGCGGCCACGCGCAAGACGCCCGAGATCGACACGACGTTTTCCGGCATCAACCGCCGCGGCGGCACCCTGCGCTTCAATTCGCAAAGCTACCGCGCCGAACTGGCCAACACCAGCTATGACGCGTATGCCAGCGGCAGCTACAGCCTGTTCGGCCGCGAGCACGAGCTGACGGTCGGCGCCAGCCACCGCCGTTCGTCGAAAAACAGCTATGGGGGCTGGGCATCGTACACCCGGCAAGATAGCGCGCCGGTGATCGACCCGTTCCACTGGGATGCGGGCAGCGTGGCGCGCCCCGTCATCAACTACGCGCAGTGGGGCACGGCCAGCATCACCGAACAAAGCGGCGTGTATGCAGGCACGCGCCTGCGCCTGGCCGACCCGCTGTCGCTGGTGCTGGGCGGGCGCGTGAGCTGGTACAAGGACGATGCCGGCTACTCGCTGGCGCGCGAATTCACGCCGTACGCCGGTGTCGTGTATGACCTCGACAAGCAGCATTCCGTGTACGCCAGCTGGACCGAGATATTCCAGCCGCAAGCGTCCACCGACGCCAAGGGGCAGCCCTTGAAGCCGGTCAGCGGCACCAACTATGAAGCGGGCGTGAAGGGCGAATACTTCGGCGGCGCCCTCAATGCCAGCGCGGCCGTGTTCCAGATCCGCCAGCAAAACCGCGGCGTGGACGACCTGACCGGCCCGGATCCCTGCCCCGGCAGCACGTGGGGCTATTGCCAGCGAGCGTCGGGCGAAGTGCGCAGCGAAGGCGTGGAGCTGGACGTGGCGGGCGCGCTGACGCCCGACTGGCAGCTGTCGGCCGGTTTTACGTATGTGAAGGCGCAATTTACGCGCGACAGCGATCCGGCCAATATCGGCAAGGATTTCAATAGCCGCTATCCGCGCCAGCAGCTCAAGCTGGCCACCAGCTACCGCCTGTCCGGCGCGGCGCAGGGCTGGCGCGTCGGCGCCTCGGTGTACGGGCAGGGCGCGACGGAATCAACGGACGGTGATGCCCACCTGCGCCAGGGCCGCTACGCGATCCTCGGCTTGAACGCGGCGTGGCAAATCGACAGCCGCGCCGAGCTGCGCCTGAACGTCAACAATGCGCTCGACAAACGCTATTACCAGAGCATCTACTCCGATGTCCTCGGCAACCTGGTGGGCCCGCCGCGCAACCTGATGCTGACCTTGAACTACAAGCTATAACTTAATAACTTTGAATGATCTATCTTGATGAAGGATGCATGGCTTATGGATGTGCAGTTGAACCTGGCCCGCGATGGCGTGACCACGCTGGTGCTAAAGGGAGCGCCGCGATGATGAAATCGGCCCACATGATGTTGTTTTCGCGCGTGCTTGCCGCCGTTTTTGGCGGCTATGCGCTGACGTCCGGCGTGGCCGTGCTGCTGGCGGCCGTGCTGCCGCTGTCGCGCCCCGAAGCCGTGCTGACGGCGACCCTGAGCGCCTTCGTCGTCTACACCTGCGCCGTGATCTGGGTCTTTGCCGTGCAGGACCTGCGCCGCGCCTGGCTCGGCATGCTGCTGCCGGCCATCGTCTGCGGCGGCATCGGCCTGCTGCTGTCGCGAGGTGTGGCATGAATGCCGTCAAGGTAGACAAAGTGGTCAAGACGCCGCAGCAGGGCGGCTTGCGCCAGGCCATGGCCTGGCTGCATACGTGGAGCGGCCTGTGGATTTCCTGGCTGCTGTTCGCCATCTTCCTGACCGGCACCCTGGCCGTCTTCGACGATCCGATCGGCCACTGGATGACGCCCGAACACGCCTTGGAAGAGGCGGCGCATGCGAACGATCCGCCGCTGCCGAAGGTCACGGACCGTGGCCAACGCCTGGAACTGGCGCTCGACTTCATGGCGAAGGAACACCCGAAGGCGGACATGTGGGAAATCTGGCCCGTGCAGCGTCCCGGCCACGGCCTGTCCGCCTACTGGTTCCAGCCCAGCGGCGGCTATGGCTCGGCGGATCTCGATCCGCTGACGGGTGCCGTCATCGAGCATGCGCGCGAGGCAACGGAGCGCGAAACCATCGGCGGCCACCATTTCGTCGATTTTCACTACGAGCTGCACGCGGGACGCATCGGCGTATGGATCGTCGCCATCACCACCATGATCATGCTGGTGGCGCTGGTGAGCGGCGTCATCACGCACAAGCGCATCTTCAAGGATTTTTTCACCTTCCGCCCGGCCAAGGGCCAGCGTTCGTGGCTTGACGCGCACAACGCGGTGGCCGTGCTCACCTTGCCGTTCCAGTTCATGATCGCCTACACGGGCCTGGCATTCTTCAGCGATGACTATGTGCCGGCCCCCGTGGCGGCGCAATACGGCATGGATAATCCCAAGAAGGCCTTCCTGGCCGACTGGAACGATGCGGGCAAACCCGTGAAAACGGGCCAGCCGCTGGCCATTCCCGCGCTGGAATCGTTCGCGCTGCGCGCCGAGCAGGCCATCGGCCAGGAAATCCGCGCCGTGGTGCTGGACAATCCGAACGACGCCTCCATGCGTGTCTGCATGTACGGCTGGAATGAAGAGACGGACACGATGGAACGCCTCAGCGCCAATACGGGCAGGGCTTGCTATGCGCTGGCCACGGGCGAGCAGACCGCCTTGCGCCTGCCCGGCGCATCCGATACGGGCGGCGCGGGCCTGACGCGCTCCGTCATGTCGAACCTGCACATGGTGGGTTTCGGCGGCACGCCCATGCGCTGGCTGTACTTCTTCTGCGGCCTGGCCGGCACGGCCATGATGGGCACGGGCGCCATCCTGTTCATGGTCAAGCGCCGCCAGAAGTCCGGCGGCGAGTTCGGCGCCTACACGCAGCGCGTGTACCGCGTCATCGCCTGCCTGAACGTGGCGGCGATTGCCGGCCTGTCCATCGCCTGCGCGGGCTTCCTGTGGGCCAACCGTTTGATCCCCGTCGGCATCGAGCACCGTGCCGGCTGGGAAGTGCGCGCCTTCTTCGGCGTGTGGTTCCTGATGCTGGTGCACGCCTGCCTGCGCGCGGAAAAGCGCGCGTGGATCGAGCAACTGGGCTTGCTGGCGGCCCTGTGCCTGCTGCTGCCCATCCTGAATGTCCTGAGCACGGGCGACAACCTGGCGGCGCAGGTCGCGCGCGGCGACTGGGAAAGCGCGGGCGTGGAACTGGGCAGCATGGCCTTCGGCCTGCTGGCCGCCTGGGGCGCGTGGAAGGTCCACAAGCGCAAGGAAAAGCCGGTGAAAAAGGCTGCTGCCAAGGAAAGCGCTGCGCCCTCGGCCAGCCTGCAAGTCAATGCGGAGGGACAGTCATGATCAATACCATCCTGTGTGCGCTGGGCCTGTCGTATGCGGGCATGGCCAGCCTCTCGCTGGCGATGGACCGCCACCATGGCCAGGTCTGGGGCCGGGATGCGGCGCCGAACGTGCGGCGCGCGCTGCAACTGGCGGGCGCCATCCTGCTGGCGCTGGCCATCTGGCCCTGCGTGGCCGGCTGGAGCGCCACCGTCGGCGTGGTCGCCTGGCTGGGCTTCATCGGGGCGGGAGCGCTGCTGGTGGCCCTGCTGCTGCCGTATGCCCCCCGCTTGCTGTTTCGTAGTTCCCTGCTGGCAGCCGTCGCCGCGCTGGCAGGTCTTGTGACGTTCCTGCGGTGATGTCCACCGCTATTTTCAAGGATAGACCGATGTATTATTCACGTTTGGCGACACCGATTGACGTTTTGACTTCATCCAAGGCGGCTTCCTGATGGCGGCCCGCCTGCCTTCGCGCCGCGCCCGCATCCTCGGCGGCGTGGTCTTGCTGGCGCTGTTTGGCGCCGGTGCCCTGTGGGCCACGCGCGGCCCTGCCACCGTATTCGACACGGCGCCCGTCAAGCGCGGCAATATCGAGGCCAGCGTCACGGCCATCGGCACCCTGCAGCCGCAAACCTATGTCGACGTGGGCGCGCAGGTGTCGGGCCAGATCACGCGCCTGCACGTGCAGCCGGGCAGCGCCGTGGAAAAAGGCCAGCTGCTGGCCGAGATCGACCCCAGCGTGCAGCAGGCCACGGTCGACGCGGGCCGCGCCGCGCTGGCGGGCTTGCGCGCGCAGCTGGCCGACCAGCAGGCGCAGCACCGCCTGGCGGGCCAGCAGCACGTGCGCCAGAAGCAGATGGCCAAGTTTGACTCGACTCCCTTGGCCGACCTGGAAACGGCCGAAGCCACCTTGGCCTCGGCCGGCGCCAAGATCGACCACCTGAAGGCGCAGATCGACCAGACGCAGGCCAGCCTGAAGGCGGACGAGGCGCGCCTCGGCTATACGCGCATCTACGCGCCCATGGCCGGCAAGGTGGTGGGCCTGGATGCCAAGGAAGGGCAAACCCTGAACGCCACGTACCAGACGCCGAACATCCTGCGCATCGCCGACCTGTCGGCCATGACGGTATGGACGGAAGTGTCGGAAGCGGACGTGCGCCGCGTGCGCCCTGACATGCCCGTGTACTTTACCACCCTGGGCGGCGACCAGCGGCGCTGGAGCGGCAAGGTGCGGCAAGTGCTGCCGGCGCCGCCAGTGCCCGGTGGTTCCGCCGCCGGCACGGCCCTGGCGCCGTCGACCAGCAAGGTGATTTTATATACCGTGCTGTTCGACGTGGATAACGCCGATGGCGAACTGATGCCGCAGATGACGGCGCAAGTGGTGTTTGTCACGGCGGCGGCGAACAATGTGCTGGCCGTGCCCTTGCCGGCGTTGAAACCCTCGATGGAAGAAGGCGCCAAGCCGGGGCAGTTCACGGCCCGCGTGATGGATGCGGACGGCAAGGTCGATACGCGCGCCGTCACCGTCGGCGTGCGCAACCGCCTCAGCGCGGAAGTGCTGCAAGGCTTGCGCGAAGGCGAATTGCTGGTCACGGGCGAACAGCCGGCCAGCAGCGGCGCCAGCAGGTTCCAGCTGTGAGCGCGATGAGCGAGGCCGCTTCTCTGGGACAAGCCGGAGAAGGCGGCCAGCCGGCGCCCCTGATCGAGCTTGCCGGCATCCGCAAGCGCTACGGCGGCCATGACGGCGCGCCGGCCGTGGAAGTGCTGCGCGGTTTGACCCTGTCGATCGGCGCCGGCGAATTCGTCGCCATCGTGGGCGCGTCCGGTTCCGGCAAGTCGACCCTGATGCATCTGCTGGGTTGTCTTGACCGGCCCAGCGACGGCAGCTACCGCTTCGCCGGCCAGGACGTGGCCAGCCTGAATCCCGATGAACTGGCGTGGCTGCGGCGCGAAGCGTTCGGCTTCGTCTTCCAGGGCTATCACCTGATCGCCACGGAATCGGCGCGCGAAAACGTGGAAGTGCCGGCCCTGTACGCGGGCATGCCGGCCGCGGCCCGCCACGCCCGCTCGGAAGCGCTGCTCAAGCGCCTGGGCCTGGGCGAGCGGCTCGACCACCGGCCGAACCAGTTGTCCGGCGGGCAGCAGCAGCGCGTGTCGATCGCGCGCGCCCTGATGAATGGCGGGCGCATCATCCTCGCCGATGAACCGACGGGGGCGTTAGATAGCAGCAGCGGCGCCGAAGTCATGGCCCTCTTGGGCGAACTGGCCGACGCGGGCCACACCATCATCCTCATCACGCATGACCGCAAGGTGGCGGCCCAGGCGCGCCGCGTGATCGAGATCAGCGATGGCGCAATCGTCGCAGACTCGGGCGCCATCGCCATTCCCGCCACGTCGGCGGCCCTGCCGCCGCTGGACATGTCGCGCGCCGCCCACGATACCGGCGCGTCGCTGGGCACGGAATTGCTCGACGCGGCGCGCGCCGCCTGGCGCGTGCTGTGGATCAACCGCTTCCGCACGGGCTTGACCCTGCTCGGCATCGTCATCGGCGTTGCTTCCGTGATCGTCATGCTGGCCATCGGCCTGGGCACGCGCCAGCAAGTGATGGCCCAATTAGGCGCGTTCGGCTCGAATCTGCTGTACATGGCGTCGCGCGGCGAAAGCTCGCGCATCCCCGGGCGCAGCATCACCCTGGCCGACCTCGACGCGCTCAAGGACGTGCCGGGCATTTCCCACGTGCTGCCGAATGTCACGGGCAACAAGGTGATACGCCACGGCAACCTCGACGTGCAGACGTATGTGCGCGGCACGGGGCCGGCCCTGCCGCAGATCCAGACCTGGCCCGTGGCCAAGGGCGGTTTCTTTACCGAGGAAGACGAGCGCGAAATGGCCACTGTGGCCGTGCTGGGCGCGCACCTGGCGGAAAAGCTGATGCCCGACGTGGCCAACCCCGTGGGGCAGAGCATCCTGATCGGCAACGTGCCGTTCCAGGTGATCGGCGTGATGAGCGCGAAGGGCGCGCTGACGGGCGAGAAGGATGAAGACGACGTGCTGCTGCTGCCGTTTTCCACGGCCGGCATCCGCGTCTTCGGCCAGCGCGAGCCGACGTACACGGTGATGGCGGTGGACGACGTCAAGCGCGTGACGGAAGTGGAGGCGGCGGTCGACGCCACCATGTTCGAGCGCCACCGCATCCGCGACTATGGCATCAGCAATGCGGCCGCGTCGATCGCCGCCGAAGCCAAGACGCAGGACAATATGACCATGATGCTCAGCCTGATCGCCGCCGTCTCGCTGGTGGTGGGCGGCATCGGCGTCATGAACGTGATGCTGATGACGGTGCGCGAGCGCACGCGCGAAATCGGCATCCGCATGGCGACGGGCGCGCGCCGGCGCGACATCCTGCGCCAGTTCCTCACCGAAGCCGTGCTGGTGTCGGTGGTGGGCGGCGTGGCCGGCATCGTCGTCGGCGTGACGGTGGCCGGCCTGCTGCTGGTATGGGACGTGCCCGTGATCTTTTCGCTGAGCGCCATCGCCGGCGCGTTTGCCTGCGCCGTGGTGACGGGGCTGGTGTTTGGCTTCATGCCGGCGCGCAAGGCGTCGGGACTCGATCCGGTCGTGGCGCTGGCGGGACAGTAGGTATTGTCACGATGCCGGCAGCGTGGCTGCCGGCAAAAAAATGTTGCCTTGGCTTTAAGTAACCCCCAATAAATTATTGTGATTTCTGACTTCCATAACCGGCGCTGTGCGGTGTTGCCCGCAGCTAGCAGTGCTCGCACTGCGTCGCAGCGGGCGCCTTGCACAGCATCCGGTTCTGTTCGTCATAAATTCACAATAATTTCCCGAGGGTTGCTTAACACACGGTACTATCTCCCCATAATAAGAGCAGTGTTTCGTGTTTTATGCCCTTGCGGGCACATACCAACCACCACAGGAGAACCCGATGCAGCAAAAATCAACCTTGAAGACCGGTATCGCCGCCGCCCTCGTGCTGGCCTTCGGCATGGGCGCTGCCCAGGCGCAGGAAGTCGTGCGCCTGGGTAACTTGAAATTCGCCCATTACGGCGCCGTGTCGTACATCAAGGAAATCGCGCCCAAGTGCGGCATCAAGGTCGAGGAGCATGTCTTCGCCAAGGGCCTCGACGTGATGCAGGCTATTATCGCGGGTGAGCTGGACGTGGGCGCGACGGCGTCCGAAGCGGCCATTTCCGGCCGCGCCGGCGGTGCGCCCATCTACGTGGTGGCCGGCTTTGCCAAGGGCGGCGCGCGCCTGGTGGCGGGCGCCGGGCAAAAGATCGCCAGCGTCAAGGAACTCAAGGGGAAGCGCGTGGGCGTGACGCGCGGCGGCATCCAGGAAGTGCTGTTGCTGGCCGAACTGTCGCAGGCGGGCCTGACGTATTCCGAAACCAAGGGCAAGGATGTGCAGTTGGTGTTCCTCGCCTACGCCGACTTGAACCAGGCGCTGATGGGCAAGAATATCGATGCCATGATGCAGTCGGAGCCGCAATCGTCGCAGGCGATCAACAAGGGCTTCGGCACCGAAGTCATCAAACCGTACGACACGCCGATCGGCGAGCCCGTGCGGACCATGGTGATGACGGAAAAGTTCTACAAAGAACGCCGTCCCGTGGCGGAAAAATTCATGCGCTGCTTCGTCGAAGCGACGAAAACCTTTATCGACAACAAGGCGACGGCGGAAAAGTATGTGCGCGAAGTCGTGTTCCGCGGCCAGATCACGAAGGATGACTTCGACGACGCGATCAGCAATTCGCCGTATTCGTTTGACATCTCGCCCGAGCACATCCAGGTGACCACCGATGTGATGGTGAAAACGGGCGTGGGCCGCATGACGAAGCCGCCCGTGGCCAAGGACTGGGTCAAGACGGACTTGCTGGAGCAGGCGAAAAAGAGCTTGAACGTGAAGTAAATCAGGAAACCATTCAAAAAACCTCCGTGCCAGCGATGGTGCGGAGGTTTTTTGATGGGGAGACGGCCTTAGCGGGCGTTAAAACCCATCCAGCCCTTCTCCGTTTGGCGGAAGCTCAGCGTGTAGATGCGGGTCAGCTCATCGCCTTTCTTGAGCTGGCGGCTGATGATGGCGCCGTAATTGTCTTGCACGATCTGGTCCGACCATTGCAGCAGGTTTTCGAAACGCTCGGCCGTCATCGCCGCCTGGCGGGCCAGCAGCGGCGCGGGGATCGCCTTCTTTTTCTGCTGCTGTACCCAGAAATCGCGGAAAACCTTGTTTTCGCCGCCCATGCCGCGCGCCATCAGGCCCAGGCCCATGCTCATGCCCACGGAGCTGTCCGTCTTCGCCTGTGCCTCGAGCTTGTCGGCCACGTCGGCCAGCAATTCCAGGTAGCCGACCTTGGCGCGCAGGACGGCCGAGCCTTTGATTTCGTACTGTTCGTTTTCTTTCCAGCCATTCAGCTTTTCCAGCTTCGCGATGTCGAAGTAGTCCTTGTACAGGTCATAGCTCTGGATGGACGTACGGAAGTATTCCTCGTACGTGGATTGGGAAGGCGCGTTTTTCATGCAGCCGCTTAATATAGTGCAGGCGGCCAGCAGGAGGCAGGTCCAGGAAATTTTTCGAAAAGACATGGTGGAGGGCGGTGGCGTCAGGTTGGATAAATATTGCTTTGTGGACATAATTATAGGACTGGCTAATCAGGATGGCAACGTGCCTGCGGCGCGCCGGCAGTGCATCGGAGGAAAGATTGCCGAAATCTTGAGGGTGCGCCACCCCGTCGCGGCCGAGGCGCGATATCATGGCAGGCTTGCGGTATCGGCTGGCGGCCAATTGCCTCCAGCCCATACTGTCGCTTGAATCGCGCTTGCCGGCTATGGTGTAAACTTAAACTATGCAGACTTATTTCTTTTTCATCGCCGCCCTGTTGTACGCGGCGTGCGCGGTGCTTCCCTCGTCCCGTGCCCGGCTTATTGCCGGCCTGACCGGCGTCGCCTGGCTGGCGCACGCCGCCACCCTGTGGTTCGACCTGATGGCGCCGGGCACCTTGCGCTTCGGCTTTTCCGCCATGTTGTCGGCCGCGCTGTGGGTTTCCGTGGGCGCCTACTGGATAGAGAACCGCAATTTCAGCCTGGACGGACTGCGCCGCATGGTCATGCCCAGCGCCGTCATCGCCATCGGCCTGGCCTGGGCCTTTCCCGGCAGCCAGGTCAGCTTGGAAGGCAAGTCGGCTGTCTTCGGCTGGCATATTGCCGTGGCCGTGCTCGCCTACAGCACCTTGACGATTGCCGCCTTCCACGCCGTGCTCATGGCGCTGCAGGAATCGCGCCTGCATACGCGTAGCGAAAGCCGCGGCTTCATCGGCAGCGCGCTGGACCAGCTGCCCGCCCTGCTGACGATGGAAAAGCTGCTGTTCCGCATGATCGGCCTGGGCTTTATCCTGCTCAGCCTGACCGTGCTGTCTGGCATCGTGTTTTCCGAGCAATTATTTGGCAAGCCGCTCAACTGGGATCACAAATCCGTCTTTACCATGCTGTCGTGGCTATTGTTTGCCTCGCTGCTGGCAGGCCGCCGCTTCCGCGGCTGGCGCGGCAAGACGGCCCTGAGTTTTACGCTGGCCGGTTTCGCCACCTTGCTGCTGGCCTATGTCGGCAGCCGTTTTGTACTGGAAGTGGTTTTACACCGGGGATTCGCATGACACGTGTTTTATTCTGGCTGGCGCTGGTGTTCCTGGTGCTGTTTGCTATCCGCAGCAAGATCCGGGGCATGCAGCAGCGCGCCCGCGCGCAGCAGCAGCCGAATCCGTTTGCGCCGCCGGGCCGGCCGCAGGAATTGCCCGATGCCGAGCTGATGCTGTGCTGTGCCCATTGCGGCGTGTACTATCCGGCCTCGGAAAACGTGCAAGCCAAGGGTCACGATTACTGCAGCCACGCGCACGCCACCTTGTAAGGGCCGGCCTGCGCCCCGTTGCTCATCCGTATCGTAACGGCCTCCGGCATCCGTCCGGCGTAGCATCTGCAGCAGGCGGTTCGCCACCGCCATTGCAGAAAGGCGCGTGCCATGTCCCGTCCCAGCTTCAGCCCGCATACCACCACCACTGGCAAGCCGGGGGCGCCGCAACTGAGCGGCAACTCGCTGCCCATGCAGGCGCTGCGCGCGCAGATAAGCCGCATCGCCCGCTGTGACGCGCCGGTGGCCATCCGCGGCGAATCGGGCACGGGCAAGGAATTGGCGGCGCGCGCCATCCATGCGCAGGGTGGGCGCGCCGGCTTCCCGTTTATTGCCGTCAACTGCGGTGCCATTCCCGAAGCGTTGATGGAAGCCGAATTCTTCGGCTGCCGCCCGGGCGCCTATACGGGCGCGCTGCACGAGCGCCAGGGATTGTTCCAGGCGGCCCATGGCGGCAGTTTGCTGCTCGATGAAGTCGATGACCTGCCGCTGGCTATGCAGGTAAAACTGCTGCGCGTGCTGCAGGAACGCCGCGTGCGCAAGCTGGGCGGCAGTACTGACGAGGCGATCGACGTGCGCATCCTGTGTGCCAGCCAGCAGGGCCTGGCGCGCGGCGTGGCCGCCGGCACGTTCCGCCAGGATCTGTTTTACCGGCTGAATGTGATCGAACTGGCGCTGCCGCCGCTGCGCGAACGGCGCGGCGATCTGCAGGTATTATGTGAGGTGATCCTCGTGCGCCTGTCGCCACGCCGGGCCGTGAGCCTGGCGCCGCCTGTGCTGGCGGCCCTGGCCGCATATGCGTTTCCCGGCAACGTGCGGGAACTGGAAAACGTGCTGGAGCGGGCGCTGGCCTTTGCCGACGGCGGCGTGATCGCGCTCGACGGGCTGGTCTTGCCGTCCGCGCCGGGCAGCATGCCGTTGCGGGCGGCGCCGGCATTGCCGGCATTGCCGGACTTGCCGGAGCAGCAACTGTGCCTGCCCGGCATGGCGGCATATGGCGTGGGCCCGGTCCTGCCGCTGGACGTGTATTTGCGCCAGGCCGAGCGCGACATGATCATGCAGGCGCTGGTGCAGGCGCGCTACCACCGCGCGCGCGCGGCGCGCCAGCTGGGGCTGAGCGTGCGCCAGTTGCGTTACCGCATGCAGAAATTGACGATACAGGAAGCCCTACTTGATGAGCGCATGGACGATAGATGAAGACGGCTGGTGCGATGGCGCGCTGCGCTATGACTCCCCCTACCACGATGCGCGCCCGGATGGTGCGCAAGTCGACTTGCTGGTGATCCATAACATCAGCTTGCCGGGCGGCCACTTTGGCGGGCCGCATGTGTCGGACTTGTTTACGGGCCGGGTAGATTATAATGCCGATCCTTCTTTCGCCGACCTGCGTGGCTTGCAGGTGTCGGCGCACTTTTTTGTGCGGCGCGATGGTGCGCTGTTGCAATATGTTTCTGCTGATCAACGTGCCTGGCATGCCGGCGCGTCCATGTTCGCAGGGCGCCCGCAATGCAACGGCTATTCCATCGGTATTGAAATGGAAGGTTCGGACTCTGTCCCCTTTCAGCCGCAGCAATACCGCGTGCTGGCGGCGCTGACGGCGGCGCTGGTGGCGCGCTACGGGCTGTCCCAGGTGCGTGGCCACGAGCATATCGCACCGGGGAGGAAGACGGATCCGGGGCCGTTTTTTGACTGGCATTTTTACCAAGTATGCTGGCTGGAAACCCTGCGCGGGCAGCCTGCGTTAGCGCTTACTTCGCGGGGATTGGGCTTTCCATCCATGCCCTGAAAAGTCAACCGAAATCGTATATGAAAATACAAAAAATTACGCCGACGGATGCCGGAAAACTATTGCATCGCCCTTCGATGGGCACTACAATTAGTGCAGAAGTTGGATGTAAAGACTATATGTAGTGCCATCACAGACGTTTTCAGAATTATTGTCAAAGCTACCCGGATTGCTGATAAAGCACTGGAACTGGCGGTTTATCACCCTCGATCGTGTTTCGCGCCAGCCGGGCAGTGCGGTGTGGCGATATGGATTCTGACCCTGTTTTATGCATCATTAATTTACTATTTAGCAACAAATACCTGAAGAAACCCTGACCATCGGGCGTTCTATTCAACAACACACGCGGCAGCAAAACTGCAGGCTGACTTTAGCTGACAACGGGAGCTTCAATGCAATCACCACAAGATATTTCCATCCATCCAACGCCAGTATCGCCAGCGCCAGGCGCGGCCAACAGCGTGGCGAGCACGGGCGCGGCATTGGGCGACTATCGCATCATCCGCCGCAACGGCGCGGTGGTGGCATTTGAGCCTTCGAAGATCGCCATCGCCATGACCAAGGCGTTTTTGGCCGTTAACGGCGGCCAGGGCGCAGCCTCGGCACGCATCCGCGAACTGGTGGAACAATTGACGGACGGCGTCGTCGCCGCGCTGGTGCGCCGCCATCCGGGCGGCGGCACCTTCCATATCGAAGACGTGCAAGACCAGGTGGAACTGTCGCTGATGCGTTCGGGCGAACACGACGTGGCGCGTGCCTACGTACTGTACCGTGCCAAGCACATGGAAGAGCGCCGCCTGCAGAAGGAAGCGCTGGGCGCGTCCGCGCAAGTTTCTGCACCACAATTGAACGTGCTGGATAACGGCGTGCGCCGCCTGCTGGACATGCAGGAAGTGCGCGACCTGATCAACGCCGCCTGCGCCGGCCTGGAAAAGCACGTCGATGCCGACGCCATCCTGGCTGAAACCGTAAAAAACCTGTACGACGGCGTGCCCGTTGAAGAGCTGCACAAGTCGGCCATTCTGGCGGCGCGCGCGCTGATGGAAAAAGACCCGGCCTACAGCCAGGTCACGGCCCGCATCCTGCTGCACACGGTGCGCAAGGAAGTGTTCGGCAAGGAAGTGCCGCAAGCGGCCGCTGCCGCCGAATACCTGACGTATTTCCCGCAATACATCGCCAAGGGCATCGCCGCCGAGCTGCTGAACCCGGTACTCGCCAGTTTCGACCTGGAGCGCCTGGCGAAAGCCATTGTGGCCGACCGCGACTTGCAATTCGGCTACATCGGCCTGCAAACCCTGTACGACCGCTACTTCCTGCACATCCAGGACGTACGCATCGAAATGCCGCAGGCGTTCTACATGCGCGTGGCCATGGGCCTGGCGCTGAACGAGGCGGACCGCGAAGCGCGCGCCATCGAGTTCTACAGCCTGCTGTCCTCGTTCGACTTCATGAGCTCGACCCCGACCCTGTTCAATTCGGGCACCCTGCGCTCGCAGCTGTCGTCGTGCTATCTGAGCACCGTCTCCGATGACCTGGAAGGCATCTACGACGCCATCAAGGATAACGCGCTGCTGGCCAAGTTCGCCGGCGGCCTGGGTAACGACTGGACGCCGGTGCGCGCCCTGGGCGCCCACATCAAGGGCACCAACGGCAAGTCGCAAGGCGTGGTGCCGTTCCTGAAAGTGGTCAACGACACGGCCGTGGCAGTCAACCAGGGCGGCAAGCGCAAGGGCGCCGTCTGCGCCTACCTGGAAACCTGGCACATGGACATCGAGGAATTCCTCGACCTGCGCAAAAATACGGGCGACGACCGCCGCCGCACGCACGACATGAACACGGCGAACTGGATTCCCGACATGTTCATGAAGCGCGTCATGGAAAAAGGCGATTGGACCCTGTTCTCGCCATCGGACACGCCAGACCTGCACGACAAGGTCGGCAAGGCTTTTGAGCAGGCTTACCTGGGCTACGAAGCCAAGGCCGCCGCCGGCGAAATCCGCGTCTTCAAGAAGATCGCGGCACTGGATCTGTGGCGCAAGATGCTGTCGATGCTGTTTGAAACGGGCCATCCATGGATCACGTTCAAGGATCCGTGCAACATCCGCAGCCCGCAGTCGCACGTCGGCGTCGTCCACAGCTCGAACCTGTGCACGGAAATCACGCTGAACACGGGCCCTGACGAAATCGCCGTCTGCAACCTCGGTTCCGTCAACATGCCGGCGCACATGAAGGAAGGCAAGCTCGATCACGTCAAGCTGGCCAAGACCATCCGCACCGCCATGCGCATGCTCGACAACGTCATCGACATCAACTACTACGCCGTCGACAAGGCGCGCAATTCGAACATGCGCCACCGTCCGGTCGGCATGGGCATCATGGGCTTCCAGGACTGCCTGCACATGATGCGCGTGCCGTTCGCCTCGGACGCCGCCGTGTCGTTTGCCGACACCTCGATGGAAGCCGTCTGCTACTACGCCTACCTGGCGTCGACGGAACTGGCCGAAGAGCGCGGCCGCTATGAATCGTACGCCGGTTCGCTGTGGGACCGCGGCATCCTGCCGCAGGACTCGGTCAAACTGCTGGCCGAAGAGCGCGGCGGCTACCTGGAAGTCGATTCCTCGTCGGCCATGGACTGGACGCCGGTGCGCGAACGCATCGCCAAGTTCGGCATGCGCAATTCGAACTGCGTGGCGATCGCCCCGACGGCGACGATTTCGAACATCATCGGCGTCTCGGCCTGTATCGAGCCGACATTCCAGAACCTGTACGTGAAATCGAACCTGTCGGGCGAATTCACCGAGATCAACGGCTACCTGGTGCGCGACCTGAAGGCGCGCGACCTGTGGGATGAAGTCATGATCTCCGACCTGAAGTACTTCGACGGCTCGCTGGTGAAGATCGACCGCATCCCGCAAGACCTGCGCGATATCTACGCCACGGCCTTTGAAGTGTCGCCAAGCTGGCTGGTGGAAGCGGCTTCGCGTCGCCAGAAGTGGATCGACCAGGCCCAGTCGCTGAATATCTACATGGCTGGCGCCTCGGGCAAGAAACTGGACGAGACCTACAAGCTGGCATGGCTGCGTGGCCTGAAAACCACCTACTACCTGCGTACCATCGCCGCTACCCACATGGAGAAATCGACCTCCAAGACGGGCGCGCTGAACGCCGTGGCAGTCGACGGCGGCATGTCGGCCAGCGCACAGAGCGCCCAGGCAGCCGTCGTGGCGGCAGCAGTGGCCGTGGCGCCGGTAGTGGCAGCGGCAGCGGATGACGCCGATGGCGAAGCCTGCTACCTGCGTCCCGGTGATGACGGCTTTGAAGAGTGCGAAGCCTGCCAGTAAGATTTTAGTTGTCAGCCCAGAACTTCTGGGCTGATTCAATGTTGTCAATGTCCGCATTGTCCGATTCAACGGGCCTGTTGCGGATCGCCGGCTCGCCGGCATGGAAAGGAAGAAGAATATGTCGTTGTCTTGGGATGATGAAACCACGTCGGCAGCTGTGCCGCGTCCGGCGCAGCAAGCGCCACTGGGAAATACCGAATTGAACCTGCCGGCCGGCGCCGAGCCGTCCGAAGCGAACGCCGAGCAAGTGGCGCGCCGCGTGAATGCTGACGACAAGCGCATCATCAACGGCAAGACGGACGTCAACCAGCTGGTGCCGTTCAAGTACAAGTGGGCGTGGGACAAATACCTGGCCGGCTGCGCCAACCACTGGATGCCGCAGGAAGTGAACATGCAGCGCGATATCGAGCTGTGGAAAAACCCGAACGGCCTGACGGACGACGAGCGCCGCCTGGTCAAGCGCAACCTGGGCTTCTTTGTTACCGCCGACTCGCTGGCCGCCAACAACATCGTGTTGGGCACCTACCGCCACATCACGGCGCCCGAGTGCCGCCAGTACCTGCTGCGCCAGGCGTTCGAGGAAGCGATCCACACGCACGCCTACCAGTACATCGTCGAATCGCTGGGCCTGGACGAAGGCGAGATCTTCAACGCCTACAACGAAGTCAAGTCGATCCGCGACAAGGATGAATTCCTGATCCCGTTCATCAACACCCTGACCGACCCGGCCTTCGTCACCGGCACGGTGGAAAACGACCAGAAGCTGCTGAAGTCCCTGATCGTCTTCGCCTGCCTGATGGAAGGTTTGTTCTTCTACGTCGGCTTCACGCAGATCCTGGCGCTGGGCCGCCAGAACAAGATGATGGGTGCGGCCGAGCAGTACCAGTACATCCTGCGCGACGAATCGATGCACTGCAACTTCGGCATCGACTTGATCAACACGATCAAGATGGAAAATCCGCAGCTGTGGACGGCCGCCTTCCGCGAAGAGATCAAGGATCTGTTCATGAAGGCCGTGGAACTGGAATACGCGTACGCAGAAGACACCATGCCGCGCGGCGTGCTGGGTCTGAACGCGCCGATGTTCAAGGGCTATTTGCGCTTCATCGCCAATCGCCGCGCGCAGCAGATCGGCATCGAGCCGCTGTTCGCGCAGGAAGAAAATCCATTCCCGTGGATGAGCGAAATGATCGACATGAAGAAGGAACGCAACTTCTTCGAAACCCGCGTGACCGAGTACCAAACGGGCGGTGCGCTGAACTGGGAGTAATTCTTTTTCAGGCTACGCCAACAAGCGCCGTCATCGTGACGGCGCTTTTTTTTTGCGTGTGTGGCGGCGGAAAAATGCGCGCATCATCGGTGCATGCGACGAGGCCTGCGCCAGGATTTCCGGATGCCGCGCATGGCCGCATCGCACACCCGAAAAAGCATTTCCGGAGACGCTGGCGGCGGCATTTGCCGCGCGATTGTGCGATAGCACGCGTAACGTGCAAAAAAGCGGGCGAAAACGTGTCGTGCCGGTTGCGCATTGACAAGGTTTTCGTGTACTTTATGAGATTGCAAATGCGAGCGTTAGAATGCGGGGTTTTTTAACCAGCGCGGTAGCGAAAAAACCTCGCAAAACAGGGATACAGATTTACACGGATATGCACAAAACCACACCGTTTTCGTCTGCCGCCGTGCCCGAATTTTTTCAGGCATGGCGGTTTTTTATTTGACGCATGGGTGTTGTGGCGAGCGCGATGCGAGGAGCGAAAAAACGCACGGCATCGAAAACGAATGACCGAATTCAGACTTTGCCACCAGCTGCGAGATAAAGCAGGGTGGCACCGACGATGGCTGAAGTGCTGCAAACGTGAGGAGTTGCAGCAGTTCAGCTGGTGCCGAATTCATTAGCGCAAACGACCGTTTGTGCCGATGAATAATTCGCCTGGCCTATCCCAGTGGTGGGCCGGACGGGTTTAAATCTTGTAGCTTAAATTTCTCATCTCAGATGAAGGAGAGACAAATGGCAACAGCCGCTAAGAAATCAGAAGTAAAGAAACCAGCCGCCAAGGCTGCTCCTGCCGCGAAGAAGCCGGCAGCCGCAGCGAAGACGGTTGCCGCTAAACCAGCTGCCAAAGCCGCAGCGAAACCAGCAGCAAAACCAGCCGCCAAAGCCGCAGCCAAGCCTGCAGCAAAAGTGGCTGCCAAGCCAGTAGCGAAAGCCGCAGCGAAACCAGCGGCCAAGGCAGCAGCAAAACCGGCAGCCAAGCCGGCAGCCAAGGCAGCCGCCAAGCCGGCAGCGAAAGTGGCAGCGAAACCTGTCGCCAAGGCAGCCGCCAAGCCAGCGGCGAAAAAAGCCGTTGCCAAGCCGGCGGCAAAAGCCGCAGCGAAACCTGCCGCCAAGGCAGCCGCCAAGCCAGCAGTGAAAAAAGCCGCAGCGAAACCTGCAGCCAAGGCAGCAGCCAAGCCAGCAGCGAAAAAAGTCGTCGCCAAGGCAGCAGCCAAGCCAGCCGCCAAAGCAGCCGCAAAGCCAGCAGCCAAAGCTGCAGCCAAGCCAGCAGCCAAGGTAGCAGCGAAGCCGGTAGCGAAAAAAGCCGCAGCGAAACCTGCAGCCAAGGCAGCAGCCAAGCCGGCCGCCAAAGCGGCAGCCAAGCCAGCAGCGAAAAAAGTCGTCGCCAAGGCAGCAGCGAAGCCGGCCGCCAAAGCAGCAGCCAAGCCAGCAGCAAAAGCTGCAGCGAAGCCAGCGGCCAAGGTAGCAGCGAAGCCAGCAGCCAAGGTAGCAGCGAAGCCAGCAGCCAAGGTAGCAGCGAAGCCGGCAGCCAAGGCCGCAGCCAAGGCCGCAGCCAAGCCAGCGGCCAAGGCAGCAGCGAAGCCGGCAGCGAAAGCGGCAGCCAAGCCAGCGGCCAAGGTCGCAGCGAAGCCAGCCGCCAAAGCAGCAGCGAACCCGGTAGCCAAGCCAGCGGCCAAGGTAGCAGCGAAGCCGGCAGCAAAAGCTGCAGCCAAGCCAGCGGCCAAGCCGGCAGCGAAAGCAGCAGCGAAACCTGCCGCCAAGCCAGCCGCCGCGCCAGTCATGGCAGCAGCGCCGGCAGCAGCTCCAGCGGCGCCAGCCGCCGTGGCCGCCAAGCCAGCCGCCAAGAAGGCCGCGCCTAAAAAGGCCGCACCGAAGAAGGCAGCGCCTGTCGCCAAGCCATCGGCGCCTATCGCACCTGTAGCAAAAACCGTGTTGGCACCGGCTGCAGCCTGGCCATTCCCAACCAGCACCCGCCCATCGTAATTCCTGCGATACGGGTGCCTGGATGAGGCAACACGCCGCTGTGTGACTCAATCACACAGCGGTTTTTTTTTGGAGAATTAGTCGTGCTGATCGTTATCCTTACATTGATCGTTGATACCATCGCCACCTTGCTGGGCGGCGTGTTGCTGCTGCGCTTCTGGATGCAGGCGGTGCGCGTGCGGCCGCCCTCGTCGGTGGCGCAATTCACGTTTCAATTGTCCGACTGGCTGGTGCGCCCCCTGCGCCGCGTGGTGCCGGGCGTGGGCGGGTATGACTGGGCCAGCCTGATCGGCGCCTTCCTGATCGTGCTGCTGGCCAGCTCGGTGCTGTTTATTTCCGGGGCTCCCGTCGAGGTGGTGCTGCTCAAGTCGCTGCAACGCTTCCTGCAATGGATACTCTACGGTTTCATGGCCTTGCTGATCATCGAAGCCATCTTCAGCTGGGTCAACCCGCATGCGCCGCTGGCGCCGTTCGTACGGGCCCTGAACGAGCCGCTGCTGCGTCCGATCCGCAAGGTGGTGCCGCTGGTGGGCAGTCTGGATTTGTCGCTGCTGGTGGCGTTGATCCTGCTGCAGATCGCGCAGGTGCTGGTGGGGATGATTATTGTGCTGCGATGATGGTGATGTGAGGGGTAGGTCGGCTTAGCGTAGCGTAAGCCGACATCCCCACTTGCCATGCCAGCGATGTTGTCGGATTACGCGCGGTTTTACCGCGCTAACCCGACCTACATATTAATAGCGGTAACCAAACGCCGCTTCGAACTGGTCGGCAATGCTCTCTGGCGTAAACACGTGGTTTTGCGCACCCTGGGTGGCGATCTTGATGGCGCCCAGCAGGCTGGCCAGGCGGCCGCTGGTTTCCCAGCCCAGGTCGTTGGTGATGCCGAACAGCAAGCCGGCACGGTAGGCGTCGCCGCAGCCGGTCGGATCCAGCACTTCCTTGGCGGTCACGACAGGAATGTCGATGCGCTTGCCGTCCGTATAGATTTCCGAACCCTTTTCACCACGCGTGACGATCAGCGCTTCCAGGCGGCTGGCGATGTCCGGCAGGGTCAAGCCCGTGCGTTCCATCAACATTTCCATTTCATAGTCGTTGGCCGATACATACGTGGCTTTGTTGATGAAGTCGATCAACTGTTCTCCATTGAAACGCGGCAACTGCTGGCCCGGGTCGAACATGAAGGGAATGCCCAGCTCGGCCAGGTCGGCGGCGTGCTTGAGCATGCCCTGGTCGCCGTCCGGCGAAATGATGGCGACCTTGGCCGGGCCGGCATTGGCGATGGGGTTTTCATGCGCGAACGACATGGCGCCAGGGTGGAAGGCATTGATCTGGTTATTGTCCGCATCGGCCGTGACGAAGCACTGCGCGTTGTAGCTATCGGCCTTGATCAGGATGTTGGCGGTGGAAATGCCCAGCTTTTGCAGGCGTTCCAGATAGGCGGCGCTATCTTGCCCCATCACGCCGACGATGCGCGGGTCACCGCCCAGCATTTTCAGGCTGTAGGCGATGTTACCCGAGCAGCCGCCAAACTCCGTGCGCATGGTAGGTACGAGGAAGGAGACGTTCACCTTGTGCAACTGGTCGGCCAGCAGGGATTCGCCGAAGCGGCCGGGGAATTGCATGATGGTGTCGGTGGCAAGCGAGCCGCAGATCAGCGATGTTTTGGTCATGATAGTGTCTGTTAGGGGTAAAAGATGGCGATATGATAGCCAGACGCCGTGAGCTGGTCTAATGCAAAGTACAGTTTGATGGTTTGTTCCGAACGCGGCGCAAAACCCTGGCGCACGTCGATAGCGGCTGGCAGGTAGTCGCGCGGCGCGATGACGCGGCGCAAGACCGGCTTGTCGTTGGCGTCGTTGAGGGTCAGTTCGATGCTGGGCCAGGCTTGCACGCTGCGGCTCTGGTTGCGCAGCAGCGACACATATGAAAAGGTCTGTTCCTTCAAGGTTTGCAGCTCGCCCTGCTCGATGGACAGCGCCTCGATCTGCGCCGGCAAGTCGACCTGGCAGCCGCTGAGCTTGCACAGCGCGACCAAGGTCGGCTTCCATTGCGGAAATTGTGCCGCCAGCGGATTGCGGAAGGTGGTCATTACTTGCAGGAATAACAAAAGTAGCAGCGCCACGGAGCCGGCGGCCATGGCCACGCGCAAGGCTTTGCTGCTCTGTTCGCGGCGCCGGCCCTGGGTGACGAAGGCCGGTTCCTCGTCGGCCGGCGGCAGGACGGATTCTTCCTGCTCTTCGGCTGGCGCCGGTGCAACGGGGGCGGCGGGCAGCGCTTCGAACGAGTGGTCTGCCAGCGTGGGTTCCCGGCGCGCGGTCGCAGGCTTGTCCAGGCTGACTTTTTCGGCCGCAGGCAGCACCGGTGCGGCGCCAGCTTCCAGGTTCGGTTCGCGGCGGCTATCGCGCAAATACGTGGCGAAGGCGGGCGCGTCATCCACCTGGCGGCGCTTGAAGGGCGCCATCGGCTGGGGCAACGGTGGTTCTGGCGGTTCTGGCAGTGTTTCTGCCGGTGTTGCTTCAGGTTCAGGTATGTCGAGCGGTGCGGCGGCCGGCGCGTCGGCCAGCGCCTCGTCGGGCAGGACCACGTCGAGGTCCAGCTCGATGTGTTCGCCATCGTCTGCGTCATCCTTGAGTTGCGCCGTTTCCGGCAAGATGCCGAACGGGTCGAACGAGGTGTCGAAGTCGAGGGAATAAATGGGTTCGTCGTCCATGGCGGACGCCAGACTGTTGTCGGCTAGGTAACTGGCCGACGGCGGGGCGGCCGTGCCGGGGGCGGATGTTAAAAACGGCGATGCCGCGGCTGGATCGACCAGCGCGGCATTGCCGTCAAACACTTCCCTGCATGTGCCACAGCGCACGATGCCCCCACGTAACTTCAACTGGTCAGCAGCGACCCGAAATATCGTGTTGCAATGGGGGCATTTGGTGGCGAGGGCCATTGCTGTGCTTATGCACCTTCCGCGCGAGGCGCAGGCGCTTGCGTGGCGCCCAGGCGGCCATGCAGGGCCACCCAGCCGTCTTGCTCTGCCCACACACCCAGCTGGATGAAGGGGGCGTAGGCAGCAGCCACTTCTTCCGCCTGGCGTGCCAGCACGCCGGACAGGATCAGGGCGCCGCCGTCGGCAACGCGGCCCGACAGCATCGGCGCCATCAGTTTCAACGGGCTCGACAGGATATTCGCAACGACGATGTCAAACTTGGCCGTGGCGTGTGCCGAAGTGGCAAACGTGTCTGGCAAGAAATATTCGATGTCGCACTGGTTGCGCTCGGCATTGTCGCGCGCCGATTCGATCGCTTGCGGGTCGATATCGACGCCAGCCACCGTTTGCGCGCCGAGTTTCTTGGCAACCATGGCCAGGATGCCGGAACCGCAACCGTAGTCGAGCACGGTCTTGCCTGGGGCCGGATGGGCTTCCAGCCATTCCATGCATAAACGCGTGGTCGGGTGGCTGCCCGTGCCGAAGGCCAGGCCCGGGTCCAGTTCCAGGATCAGGCCGCTTGGGTCCGGTGCCTCGTGCCAGCTGGGCACGACCCAGATGTTCTTGCCGATGTGAATCGGTGCGAATTGCGACTGGGTCAGGCGCACCCAGTCCTGCTCTTCCACGGGGCGCACGGTAAAGGCGGGCGCTTCCGCCATGCCCACCGCTTGCGCGGCAGCGGCCACGATGGCGGCCTGGTCGGCGTCGACGTCCGTCAGCGCCACCACGCGGCTGCGTTCCCACGCCGCTTCCTTCGGTTCCATGCCCGGCTCGCCAAACAGCGGCTGCTCGGCTTCCGTGCCTTCGTCGGCGTCTTCCACCGACACCGACAGGGCGCCCGCTTCCATCAGCGCGTCGGACATGGCCTCGGCGTTGTCGCGGGCGATTTCAATGACGATTTCCGTCCAGCTCATGCGCCCGCCTTGATTTCGGATTTCTTGGCGATGCTGGGGCTGCCGCTATTGAGGTTCTTGCCCAGGTCCGGCATGTCGGCCAGCTTCTGTTCCAGATAGTGAATGTTGGTGCCGCCTTCGATGAAGCGCGCATCGATCATCAGCTCGCGGTGCAGGGCGATATTCGTGTTGATCCCTTCGACCACCATTTCGGACAGGGCGATCTGCATGCGGCGGATCGCTTGCTCGCGCGTGGCGCCGTAAGCGATCACTTTGCCGATCATCGAGTCGTAGTGCGGCGGTACGTAGTAGCCGGCATAGGCATGCGAGTCGACGCGGATGCCAGGGCCGCCCGGTGCATGCCAGGAGACGATCTTGCCTGGCGATGGCGTGAACTTGAACGGGTCTTCCGCATTGATGCGGCACTCGACGGCGTGGCCCGACAGCAAGACGTCGCGCTGGCGGAAACGCAGTTTTTCGCCGGCGGCGATGCGGATCTGTTCTTGCACGATGTCGATGCCGGTGATCATCTCGGTGACGGGATGCTCCACCTGCACGCGGGTATTCATTTCAATGAAATAAAACTCGCCGTTTTCGTACAGGAATTCAAACGTGCCGGCGCCGCGGTAGCCGATCTTGCGGCACGCTTCAGCGCAACGGTCGCCGATTTTCTCGATAAGTTTGCGCGGGATGCCCGGCGCTGGTGCTTCTTCGATCACTTTCTGGTGGCGGCGCTGCATGGAGCAGTCGCGCTCGCCCAGCCAGACGGCGTTCTTGTGTTCGTCGGCGAGGATCTGGATTTCCACGTGGCGCGGATTTTCCAGATACTTCTCCATGTACACTTCAGGGTTGCCGAATGCGGTGCCCGCTTCCGTCTTGGTCATCGCCACGGCGTTGATCAGGGCCGCTTCCGTGTGCACCACGCGCATGCCGCGTCCGCCACCGCCGCCGGCGGCCTTGATGATGACTGGGTAGCCGATCTTGCGGGCAATTTGCACGATCGCTTTCGGATCGTCCGGCAACGCGCCTTCCGAGCCCGGTACGCACGGTACGCCAGCCTTGATCATGGTTTGCTTGGCCGATACTTTATCGCCCATCAAACGGATCGATTCGGAACGGGGGCCGATGAAGACGAAGCCCGATTTCTCGACGCGTTCGGCAAAGTCGGCATTTTCCGACAAGAAGCCATAGCCTGGGTGAATCGCTTGCGCATCCGTCACTTCAGCGGCGCTGATAATGGCGGGCATGTTCAGGTAGCTCAGGGTCGACTGTGCCGGGCCGATACAAACGGATTCGTCGGCCAGCTTGACGTATTTCGCGTCCTTGTCGGCTTCGGAGTGGACTACAACCGTTTTAATGCCCATTTCGCGGCAGGCGCGCTGAATACGGAGGGCAATTTCACCACGGTTGGCAATCAGGATTTTTTCAAACATGGTAGGTTCGCGTATGTCTGTGAGAGCCGGCGAGCCGGCGAAACAACAAGTGTGAGGGGCTAAAACTGCAAACGGCCGTTGCCGGCCGTGTGGACTGGGTTTTAGCCGATCACAAACAAGGGTTGACCGAATTCGACCGGTTGGCCGTTTTCGACCAGGATCTGGGTCACGACACCGGCTTTATCGGAGTCGATTTCATTCAGGAGCTTCATCGCTTCGATGATGCACAGGGTATCACCTTCCTTGACGGTCGAGCCCACTTCAACATAGGCGGCGCTGCCAGGAGCGGAGGAACGATAGAAGGTGCCGACCATCGGCGACTTGACCACATAGCCCGTTGGCTCGGCGGCGACCACGACGGCAGGTGCCGCAGCGGGAGCGGCGGCTGGCGCGGCTGGCTGGTATTGCGCTTGCATGCCTTGCGGCTGCATCATGACCATCTGGTTTTGCGGCATGGCCGACGATTTGACGATGCGAACCTTGCTTTCGCCTTCGGTAACTTCCAGCTCTGCGATATCCGATTCGGCGACCAGGTCGATCAAGGTCTTGAGTTTTCGTAGATCCATGTAAAACCCCTAGGAATGTAGTTTGTTTTATGAGTGATGCGGTGATGTCCAAGAACCTATCGCCGCGCTAAATGCGTGCAGATCGCGTAGATTAACGTTTTTTAAGCGCAAAGTCGATGGCAAACCGATATCCATCGATACCTAGCCCGCAGATCGTCCCCTGCGCGATCGCGCTGAGAAATGAGTGATGTCGAAACGTTTCGCGTTGATAAATATTCGAGATATGGACTTCCACGAACGGGATGGCGACCCCGGCCAGCGCATCGCGCAAGGCAACGCTGGTATGGGTCAGGCCGCCCGGATTGATGACGATAGCATCGATCCCTTCCGCTCGCGCGGCATGGATACGGTCGATCAGCGCGCCTTCGTGGTTGCTTTGAAAGCAGACCAGGTCGGCACCGGCCGCCATGGCTTGCGCCATTGCTGCCTGCTCGATATCGGCCAAGGTGCTGGCGCCGTAGACCTCAGGCTCGCGCGTTCCCAGCAAATTCAGGTTGGGACCGTTGAGCAGAAGGAGGTTTTTTGCCATGTATGGAAGACCGTTTTAGCGAAAGTTCCGCATTTTGCCGCCAAAGATACGCATTGGCAAGAGAAAAAAGCACGCTCCGAATTTACAATTTATCCAGATCGGCGCGCAACTGATCAAATTTCAAGCGGCCCAGATAGGTCTTTTTGACTTCGCCATCGGCGCCGATCAGCACCGTAAAGGGCAAACCGCCCGTGGCATTGCCAAAATGACGCGACAGGTCGGTACCGCTCATGCCGGACACGTACACGGGATAGGCGATCTTGACCTTGCTGGCAAAAGTGGCAATATTGCTGGCCGAATCGATGCCGATGCCGATCACCTGCAGGTTTTTCGCCCCGTAGTGGCCTTGTACTTCGGATAACTCCGGCATTTCTTCCACGCAAGGAGGGCACCACGGCGCCCAGAAATTGACCAGCAAGTTCTTGCCTTTCCATTGCGACAAGGCTTGCGTGGCGCCTGCCGCGTCCGGCAGGGACAGCGCATACAGTTCATTCACCGGCCCCGTCGCGCCTGGCGCGATGGCGGTCGTCTGCGGTCCCGCTGCTTTCGCTTTTTCCTTGCTCAAACCGACATAGGCGCCCATGCCGCCAAACATCAGCGCGACGATGGCGCAGGCGATCCAATTCTTTTTTGTCATAACTTTATCTATATCAATGTTAGTCGGCCGCCGGCACGCCATCGGCGAGGCTGGCGGCCAGCAGGCTGCGCAGCCCGGCGATGTCGGTGCGCAGCACCTTGCCGTCGGCCTTGGCTTTCAGCGCGCCGCGCATATCGTCGAGCTCATACATGGCTGCGTGCACGCCTTCATTTTTCCACAGGAAACTGGCTGTCTCGACCGCATCATAACGCGCTCCCTTGAAATGCGGGCTTTCCGACATGTCGAGCACGACATTTTTATTCAGCAGGAAGATGTGGATTTCCTTGGCGCTCTCGGCAAACAGTTGCAGATAGATCTCGTCGTGGGGGCCGGCCGTGCCGTTGAGCACGGGGCCGCTGAGCAGGGGATGAAATTGTTGCAACGCTTCCATGACCTGCAGCGCAATCGTGCGCAGCTGGAACAGCCGTGCCGGCTGGCTGTCGGCCAGGAACAGGGCATTGTATTGCCGCACCTGTTCCTCGATCATCTCGTTGTCGGGAAGTATATTCGGCAGGTTCGGCGCGTCGCCCAGGACTTGCCGCGCCGCCTTGCGCTTGGCGCTGCCATAGTCGGCGCCATCCTGCGCCACGAGGCGCGCGGCAGCGGCGGCGATTTCCAGGCGCAACTGCGCGTTATCGTCAAATGCATCGTTCGTCATGAGCGAGATGATACTCCGAAGCGGAAAAAGTCATGGCGTCAGGTAAAATCCTGCACTTGCTGTTTTTTATCTCACCGCCTTACTTACTTAAGCGTGCACCTTTCGCACTGATCACATGCATATTCATATTCTCGGCATTTGCGGTACCTTCATGGGCGGCCTGGCTGTCCTGGCCAAGGAAGCCGGCCATAAAGTCACCGGTTGCGATGCCAATGTCTATCCGCCGATGAGCACCCAGCTGGAATCGCAGGGAATCGAACTGATTCAAGGCTTTGATCCGGAACAAACCAAGTTGAACCCGGATTTGTATGTGATTGGCAATGTGGTCTCGCGCGGCAACCCGCTGGTGGAAGAAATCCTCAACCGCAGCCTGCCGTACGTGTCCGGCCCGCAGTGGATCGGCGAACACATCTTGCGCAATCGATGGGTGCTGGCCGTGGCCGGCACGCATGGCAAGACGACAACATCAGCCATGCTGGCCTGGATACTCGAAGACGCGGGCTACGCGCCGGGCTTCCTGATCGGCGGCGTGCCGATGAACTTTGGCATTTCCGCCCGCCTCAGCGGCAAGATCGATGGCAAGAGCGCCGAGTCCGACTTCTTCGTCATCGAAGCCGATGAATACGATACGGCCTTCTTCGACAAGCGCAGCAAGTTCGTGCATTACCACGCGAAGACGGCCGTCATGAATAACCTGGAATACGATCACGCCGACATCTTCCCCGATCTGCACGCGATTGAGACGCAATTCCACCACCTGGTGCGCACCGTGCCCGGTATCGGCCGCCTCGTGTACAACGGCGACGAGGCGTCGCTGCAGCGCGTGCTGGCGCGTGGTTGCTGGAGTGAACAGGAAAGTTTTGGTCAAGATGCCAACTGGCAACTGCAAGAGCAGGCCGACGGCAGCTTCGACGTGTATTTCAATGGCCAGCAGGAAGGCCACGTGGCGTGGGCGCTCACGGGCAAGCACAACCGCAGTAATGCGCTGGCCGCCATCGCCGCCGCGCGCCACGTGGGCGTGCCCATTGCCCAGGCGTGCGCGTCGCTGGCCACCTTCGAGAGCGTCAAGCGCCGCATGGAAGTGCGCGGCGTGGTCAACGGCATTACCGTGTACGACGATTTCGCGCATCACCCGACGGCCATTGCCACCACCGTGGGCGGCTTGCGCCAGAAGATTGGCAACAGCGGCCGCATCCTGGCCGTGCTGGAACCGCGTTCGAACACCATGAAGCTGGGCGCCATGAAAGATGCGCTGCCCGGCAGCCTGAAGGATGCCGACCTGGTCTTCGGTTTCGGCAGCCATGCCGCGCTGGGCTGGAGCCTGGGCGACGCGCTGGCGCCGCTGGGCAAGATTGCCAGCGCCTACGAAGACATCGATACCCTGGTGGCGGCCGTGGCCGCCAGCGCCCGTCCCGGCGACCAGATCGTGGTCATGAGCAACGGCGGCTTTGGCGGCGTGCACCAGAAATTGCTGGAGGCGCTGGGCCGATGATTCTGTACCTGCATGGATTCCGCTCGTCGCCCCTGTCGATGAAGTCGCGCCTGCTGGCCGCGCAGATGCAGGCGCTGGGCCGCGAGGCAGAGTGGCTATGCCCGCAATTGCCGGCCTCGCCCAAGCTGGCCATCGAACTGGCCTTGTCCTTGGTCAAGGACGTGGCGCCGGCCGACCTGACCATCATCGGCTCCTCGCTGGGCGGCTATTACGCCACCTGGCTGGCCGAGCGGCTCGGCTGCCGCGCCGTGCTGCTCAATCCTGCGATTGTTCCCCTGATTGACCTGGAGCAACATGTGGGCGTGACGACGGAGTTCCATTCTGACAAGCCATTCGAGTTCAAGCGCGAATACATCGATGAGCTGCGCACGTTTGCCGTAGAGAAAATTACTGAGCCGCAACGCTATTTCCTGATTGCCGCCACCGGCGATGAAGTGCTCGACTACCGCGACATGGTGGCGCATTATCAGGGGGCGCAGCAGTGCGTCATCGACGGCAGCGACCATGGCATCAGCGAATTTGCCGCCTACCTGGCGCCCGTGCTGGCATTTTGCGGCATCCCGACGGACGCGGCCCAGTGAGGCCGGGTTCGCTGCGGCAGGCGCAATGGCATGCGCACGTCAACGCCGTCAATGCGCCGCCCGCCTTGCGCCACTGGCTGACGGGCGGCGGTTCGCTGACGGCCAAGCTGAAAGCGCATAGTCAGGCGTTCCGCGTGCAATGTTTGCATCAGGAAACGGCACGCTGCTTGAGCGACGAGGCCGCGATCATTGGTTTGCACCGCGCGGGGCGGGTATGGGAACGCGAAGTGCTGTTGCGTTGTGATAACAGGCCGGCCGTGTTTGGCCATACCGTCGTGCCCATGCAGGCGACGGCCACGGACTGGCCCCTGTTTTCCGCGCTGGGCGAGCGCTCGCTGGGCACGACCCTGTTTGGCGACCGCATGGTACGCCGCGGCGACCTTGAATTTGCCCGCTTGCGCGCCGGCCACCCGCTGGTGCAGCGGGCGCAGGCAGCGCTGGCATTGGAAGGGCGGCGCTTTGACGCCAAGTCGCTGTTTTTTGCCCGCCGCTGCCTGTATCAGCGTCACCAGGGCTTGCTGCTGGTAACCGAAGTATTTTTGCCGGCGGTGCTGGAGTTGACGTCCGTCACTCGCACCGTTGCAACCGACACATTAATAAACAAAGCATAACAATGAATCTATTTTTTGAAGAATCCGGCGATTTCAAGGTCGGCACGGTCCTGTCGCAAGCGGGTGAAGCGTACCAGGTCGAAATGGCCAGCGGCAAGCGCACCAAGGTCAAGGTCAAGGACGTGCTGCTGCAATATGAAAAGCCGGCCCCGGCCGAGCTGCTGGAACAAGCCAAGGCCGTTGCTGCCGAGATCGATCTCGATTTCCTGTGGGAAGTGGCGGGCGAAGACGAGTTCGGCTTTGCCGAGCTGGGCGCCGAGTATTTCGGCCATGCGCCATTGCCGCCGGAAGCGGCCGGCCTGATCCTTGCCCTGCATTCGGCGCCCGTGTATTTCTACAAGAAGGGCCGTGGCCGCTATAAGGCGGCGCCGGAAGCGTCGCTGAAGGCGGCCCTGGCCGGCATCGAAAAGAAAAAGCAGCAGGCGCTGGTGCAGGCAGGCTATGTGGAAGAGCTGAAACAGAACCGTTTGCCTGCCTCGATGCAACCCATGGTGCTGCAACTGCTGTTCAAGCCGGACAAGAACACCATCGAATACAAGGCGCTGGAAGCGGCGTGCACGGAATTGCACACGACGCCGCCGCGTTTGATGCTGGCGGTCGGCGGCATTGCTTCGCCGAAAGATTTGCACCTGTCGAAGTTTCTTTTCGAGAATTTCCCTAAAGGCGCCGGTTTCCCCAACGTGCCCGTGCCCGCCGTGACGGCCAAGCTGCCGCTGGCCGACGTGGCCGCCTTCTCGATCGACGACGTGACCACGACCGAGATCGACGATGCCTTCTCCGTGCAACCGTTGCCGGATGGCACCGTGAAAGTGGGCATTCACATCGCCGCGCCGGGTCTGGGCATCCGCCCGGAAGACGTGATCGACAAGATGGCGCGCCAGCGCATGTCCACCGTCTACATGCCGGGCGACAAGATCACCATGCTGCCCGACGAAATCGTGAATGCGTTCACGCTCGCGGAAGGCACGACGTGCCCGGCCCTGTCGCTGTATGCCACGCTGGACCCGAAAGCGGACTGGGCCGTGGTCAGCACGCAGACGCGCGCCGAGCTGGTGCCGATCGCCAGCAATTTGCGCCATAACCAGCTGGACGACGTGGTCAATGAGGAAACCCTGGCCAGCGGCGAGGGAGAATACCCGCACAAGGCCGATTTTGCCGTGCTGTGGCAATGGGCGCAGCAGCTGGAACAGGGCCGCATGAAGAAGCGCGAAGCGTTTGGTCTGAAGCCGGAACAGAACAACCGCGTCGATTTCAACTTCTATGTAGAAAACGACATCGTCACCGTGGCGCGCCGCAAGCGTGGCGCGCCGCTGGACAAGATCGTTGCCGAATTGATGATTTTTGCCAATAGTACCTGGGGCAAGATGCTGCACGACCATGGCGTGCCCGGTATCTACCGCAGCCAGGGCGGCGGCAGCGGCAATAGCTGGGCGGCAAAGATGCAGGTGCGCATGGTCACCCATGCGGCGCCGCACCAGGGTCTTGGCGTGGATCAATACGCGTGGAGCACTTCGCCCCTGCGCCGCTATACGGACCTGGTGAACCAGTGGCAAATCATCGCCTGCGCCGAGCATGGCGTGACGGCGCCGCTGGTGGCACCGTTCAAGCCGCGCGACGCAAACCTGTTCGCCATCGTTTCGGCCTTCGACGCCGCGTATGCCGCGTATGGCGATTTCCAGTCGAACATGGAACGCTACTGGTGCTTGCGCTGGCTGCACCAGGAAAACGCGCGCCAGGTCGATGCCGTGGTGCTGAAAGACGAAATCCTGCGCCTGGTCGACATTCCGCTGGTCATCAAGCTGCCGGGCATGCCATCGGTGGCGCGCGGTGCGCAGGTCAAGCTGGATCTCTTGCGCTGGGATGAAGTCGACCTGAGCATCGAAGCGCGCCTGCTGGAAATCGCCGCCGTGCCCGACGCGGCGGCCGGTGCCGAGCTGGACTACGAGGAAGAATCGGGCGACGAAGGCGCGGAAGAGGGCGAAGTGGCGCCGGAAACCTCGCCGGAAGCGGCGAACCAGGTCAGCGACGCCGATGCGGAAGTGGCGGAACTGGCCAGCGAAGACGTGGTCAGCGAACCCGAGGTCAAGTAAGGCCGCGGGGCGGCGTGAAAAACGGGACTAAAACTGTTTTCCGCGCCGCCCTTTGACGTAGAATTCAGCCATCTTGTATCTTGTGTTGTAAGGAACTGGGTTGCGCGTGAAGTCTTTCCGAGAGAATCGTTTTCTGATGATTGCCGTGGCGGTATCGCTGCTGGCGCATGGCGCCTTGCTGGCGATGCATTTTGTCGCCCCGGCCCCGCAGCGGGCCGTGGCCACGGATCCCGGCCTGGAAGTGATACTGGTCAACGCCAAGCATGCGAACAAGCCGCTGAAGGCCGATGCCCTGGCGCAAGCCAACCTCGATGGCGGTGGCCAGGCCGACAAGGGCCGCGCCAAGTCGCCCTTGCCCGACATGCGCAAGGTGGAAGAGGGCGACAGCGTCAAGGCCAGCGCCCGGCGCATCGCCGAGCTGGAGCAGAAGCAGCAGGAATTGCTGACGCAGGCGGCCAGGGCGACGCCCTACAGCGCCGCGCCCGTTACGGAAAAGGACAAACCGAATCCCCTCGCTTCCGGTTCGGACTTGATGGAAAGCAGCAAGGCCATCGCGCGCATGGCGGCCGAGATCAGCCAGACCGTGGAAGACCAGAATAAACGTCCGCGCAAGACTTTTATTACGCCCAGCACGCAGGAGGTCGGCTATGCCATGTATTACAAGACCCTGCAAAAGCGCATCGAGGAAATCGGCACCCTGAATTTCCCGCAAAAGAATGGCCGCAAGATGTATGGCGAGCTGGTCGTGTACATCCCCATCTTCCAGGACGGCACGATTTACCAGAAAGAGGGCGGCGCCCGCGTGGAAAAAAGCTCGGGCAATCCCGCGCTGGATGCGGCGGCCCTGGCCATCGTGCGCCGCGCGGCGCCGTTCGGCCGATTCCCACCGAATATGTTGTCGAGCGACAAAGATGACCTGTGGGTCGTCATCACCCGTTTCAAATTTACCCGCGAAGAAAAAATGGAAGCTAACCTGACTGGCGGCAGCAATTGAACAAGCAAGAGATGAATCCTGATCAATATTGCGTCTTCGGCAATCCCATCGCCCACAGCAAGTCCCCCCTGATCCACGCCGCGTTTGCCCAGCAGACGGGCGAGCCCATCGTCTATGAGCGCCGGCTGGCGCCGCTCGACGGTTTTGCCCTGGCGGCCCGCACGTTTTCCGCCGAGGGTGGCAAGGGCGCGAACGTGACGGTGCCTTTCAAGCTCGACGCGTGCGCGCTGGCCACCGTCCTGACACCGCGGGCCAGGGCCGCCGGCGCCGTCAATACCCTGCGTTTTGATGGAGACACCATTCTTGGCGACAATACCGATGGCGCGGGCCTGGTGGCCGACATCATGCGCAACGCGGGCGTGGCCATCGCCGGCAAGCGCGTCCTGCTGCTGGGCGCGGGCGGGGCGGCGCGCGGCGTCGTGCTGCCCTTGCTGGAACAGGGACCGCAGGAAGTTTTTATTGCCAACCGTACCGTGGCCACGGCCGAGGCACTGGTGGCGCAGTTTGCCGATGCGCTGAGTCACCCGGAGCAGCTGCGCGCCGGCGGCTTCACGCAGCCCGATGGCGTTTTCGATATCGTCATCAATGCCACCTCAGCCAGCCTGGCGGGCGACTTGCCGCCCGTGCCGCCGGGTATCTTCGGCAGCCACACGCTGGCGCTGGACATGATGTATGGCGCCCAGCCCACCGTCTTCATGGACTTTGCTGCCCAGCACGGCGCGCAGGTGCGCGACGGCCTGGGCATGCTGGTGGAGCAGGCAGCCGAAGCGTTTTACGTGTGGCGCGGCGTGCGGCCGCAGACGCAAGACTTGCTGGCGCAATTGCGCGGTGCCCTGTGAGCGGCGGCAAGAAGGGGGCCCGCAAGAGCGGCAGCCGCTACGGCTGGATCAAGTGGCTGTTCATCGTGCCCGTGCTGGCCTTTATCGTCGTGCAGCTGTATTTTTTCCTGCAAATCTGGTGGTGGGTCGACCATAACCCGTCCAGCACGGCTTTCATGCGCGAACAGTTGTCTGTCTTGCAGGAAAAGAATCCGAATGCCACGATCAAGCAGACGTGGGTGCCGTACAACCGCATCTCGAACAACCTGAAACGGGCCATCATCGCCTCGGAAGACGCGAATTTTTCCGAGCACGAAGGCGTGGACTGGGAAGCCTTGCAAAAGGCATATGAAAAGAACAGCAAGAAGCAGAAAGTCGTGGCGGGCGGCTCCACCATCACCCAGCAGTTGGCGAAGAACCTGTTCCTGTCCGGTTCGCGCAGCTATGTGCGCAAGGGCCAGGAACTGATCATCACGTATATGCTGGAAAACCTGATGGAAAAGCAGCGCATTTTCGAGATTTATCTGAACGTGGTGGAATTTGGCACGGGCACCTTTGGCGCCGAAGCGGCCGCGCGCCACTATTACAAGGTCAGCGCGGCGGGCCTGAGCGCGGGACAGGCGGCGAAACTGGCCGTGATGCTGCCGAATCCCCGCTTTTACGACCGCCACCGCGATACGGGTTACCTGAACCGGCGCACGGGCGTCATCCTGCACCGCATGGGAGCGGCGGAACTGCCTTGATGGCAACGGGCTTTCTTTGCATAACATTAAAGCTGTTTGATTGGCACTATTGCGGTGCAGCATCTTAATCGGCCCCGGTTGGTGCAACGCCGCACTTTTTCCGTGAAAAAGCCGTGCCGGGGGTGGTCGTGAAAAGGCCTTTGCGGGTACACTTGCGCTGTTTTCATTTTTGGCGCCAGCGCCAGTACATCACGATAACCCAACATCCGGCTGAGAGCGCGCATGATCAATGTCTTTGTATTACAGAATGGCCGGCTCAACCAGGTGCCGATCGACAGCCGCGCAGACCTCGAAAATGCCGAACCGGTGTGGGTCGACCTGACCGACCCCACCGATGATGAACGGGCCTGGGTCAAGGCCATCTACAACGTCACCCTGCCGGGCGAAGACGAAGTCAAGGATATTGAAGCGTCGGCCCGCTATTACGAAGCGGAAAACGGCGACTTGCACCTGCGCACGGATTTCTTGCGCGAAGAAGACGACGGCCCGTCGCGCGTCATCACCGTGGCCTTCATCCTGGCCCGCAAGATTTTGTTTTCCATGCATACGGACGACTTGCCCGTGTTCCGCCTGGTGCGCATGCGCGCCCGCTCGCGGCCAGGCTCGATTGCCGACTACATGGACGTGCTGCTCGACCTGTACGCCACCGATGCCGAATATTCGGCCGACGTGCTCGAAGGCATCTACCAGAACCTGGAAGAAGTCAGCACGCGCGTGCTGCAAAAGGAATTTACCGATGCGCACGCGGCCGAAGCGCTGAATGCCATTGCCCACGAGGAAGATTTGAATGGCCGTATCCGCCGCAACATGATGGATACGCGCCGCGCCGTGAGTTTCCTGATGCGCGGCCGCTTGCTCAATTCCGAGCAGTTCGAGGAAGCGCGGCAGATCTTGCGCGACATCGAATCGCTGGACGGTCACACGTCTTTCCTGTTTGATAAGATCAACTTCCTGATGGATGCCACCGTCGGTTTCATCAACATCAACCAGAACAAGATCATCAAGATCTTCTCGGTGGCCAGCGTGGCCTTCCTGCCGCCCACCCTGATCGCCAGCGTGTACGGCATGAACTTCAAGCTGATGCCGGAGCTGGAATGGTCGTTCGGCTATCCATGGGCCTGGGGCCTGATGATCACCAGCGCCATCGCGCCCTTCCTGTATTTCCGCCACCGCGGCTGGCTGAAATAAACGGTCTCGCCGGGGCGCTCCTGCGTCCCGGTTTCAAGGCGAGCGCAGCAATTTCAAAAATCAGCGATAATCATTGGTATTGCGTGGTATTGAATTGGTATTTGCGCTTAGGCGCTTGCCTGGCGCCCGATTCTTTTCCCCGTAGTCTGCCTTTTGCAGAATAGTATCGTCATTCAGACGTTTTCTGCGTGGCAGCGTCCGCCTGTTCCACCTATGATCGTTGCGATGCCAGCCTTGCCGGCTGGCCGCCGCATTTCCTGCCACCGTTGTTCTTCTGGAGAATCCATGCCTGATACCGCTACCGCCCCACCGCGCTTTACCCATTTGATCAGCGACTGCGATGGCGTACTGATCGACAGCGAAGCCGTGGCCCTGCAAGCGCTGCTGGAATTGCTGGGGCCGCGCCTGCCGAACCTGCCCGAGGGCGTCACCGTGCAAGGCTTGATCGAGCCGCGCCTGGGGCAGCGACTGGTGCCGCTGATGCAGGATATCTACAAGGAACTGGGCTTGCCGCAATTGCCGGCTGACGAGATCATGGCCATTGGCAACGCCGTCGATGCGGCTTGCGACGCGCAATTGCGCGCCGTGCCCGGCGTGGCGCAGGCGCTGGCCGCCATTGCGCTGCCCAAGGCCGTGGCCTCAAACAGCGTCAGCGCGCGCGTGCTGTCGGCGCTTGAGCGCACTGGCATGGCGCCGCTATTCGACAAGCGCGTGTTTACGCCGGATCTGGTGGGCCACGCCAAGCCGCATCCGGGCGTCTACCTGGCGGCAGCAAGCGCGTTTGGCGTGCCGCCAAGCCAGTGCCTGGTGCTGGAAGACAGCGTCACGGGCGTGACGGCCGCCGTGGCGGCGGGCATGACGGTATTGGGATTCATCGGCGGCGGGCATATCGCCGCCGGCCAGGAAGATAGGTTGAAAGCGGCCGGCGCGCATGTCGTGTTCAACGACATGGCCAGTTTGCCGGCGCTGGTGGCCGTGGTGATGGACACCGCGGCAGTGTAAAACGTTTAAGCGAGGGTGGCGAACACCTTGCGCGCGGCAGCGATGGTGGCGTCGATGACGGCATCGTCGTGCTGCGCCGAGACGAAGCCCGCCTCGAAAGCGGCTGGCGCGAAATACACGCCTTCGTCCAGCATGGCGTGGAAAAAGGCGTTGAACTTGCTGCGGTCGCCCGCCATCATTTCCGCGTAGCTGGTCGGCGGCGTTGCGCTGAAGTAGATGCCGAACATGCCGCCGATGTAGTCGGCGCAGAAGACCACGCCGGCCTCCTTGGCGGCGGCGGTCAAGCCTTCGGCCAGGCGCTTGGCCGTGGCGCCCAGCTGCTCATAGAAGCCGGGCTGCTGGATCAGTTTCAAGGTGGCCATGCCGGCCGCCACGGCGACCGGGTTGCCCGACAAGGTGCCGGCCTGGTAGACGGCGCCCAGCGGCGCCATATGGTGCATCAGCGCCGCGCTGCCGCCGAAGGCCGCCACCGGCATGCCGCCGCCAATCACCTTGCCGAGCGCGGTGAGGTCGGGCTGGATGCCGTACAGCGCCTGCGCGCCGCCCAGGGCCACGCGCAAGCCGCACATGACTTCATCGAAAATGAGCAGGGCGCCGTGTTGCGTGCACAGCTCGCGCATCGCCTGCAGGAATGCCGGCGTGGCTTTCACCAGGTTCATGTTGCCGGCCACCGGTTCGACGATGACGCAGGCGATTTCCGCGCCGAAGCTGTCGAAGGCGTCCTTCAGCTGCTCCACATTGTTATAGTCGAGCACCAGGGTGTGCTTTACAAAATCTTCCGGCACGCCGGCCGAGGTCGGGTTGCCGAAGGTGAGCAGGCCGCTGCCCGCTTTCACCAGCAGCGAATCGGCGTGGCCGTGGTAGCAGCCTTCGAACTTGACGATTTTGTCGCGTCCCGTGGCGCCGCGCGCCAGGCGCAGGGCGCTCATGGTCGCTTCCGTGCCCGACGACACCAGGCGCACCTGCTCGATCGACGGCACCAGGTGCGTGATTTCCTCGGCCATCAGCACTTCGCCTTCGGTCGGCGCGCCGAACGACAGGCCCAGCGCGGCCGCATCCTGCACCGCTTTCACCACTTCCGGGTGGGCGTGGCCGACGATGGCCGGGCCCCAGGAGCCGATGTAGTCGATATAGCGCTTGCCGTCCGCATCCCAGAAATACGGGCCTTCGGCGCGCGTGATGAAGCGCGGCGTGCCGCCCACTGAGCGGAAGGCGCGCACGGGCGAATTGACGCCGCCTGGCGTGGTTTTTTGTGCGCGGGCAAACAGGATGTCGTTCTGGGAAGTCGTCGTCATGATAATCGTGCCTTGAAAGTGGATCGTTGTCTGTGTCGTCTGTGTTTGTCTGGACGGGATTATTGGGCGCCGCGCTGGCGCTGCTGCCGGAACAGCCGGTTCGGCACCAGCTTGCCCATGCCGTGGCGCTGCGCGTGGGCCAGCGCACCGGTAGTAAATTCCTGCGCCGCCACGACCACCTGCGGCACATCGTCTTCGTTTTCCGCCAGGGCCAGCAGGGCTGTGGCCGCCGCCGACAGGGTGCTGCCGGCGCCGTTGAAGATGCCCGGCAGGTGCTGCCATTCGTCGTGGCGCACCACGCCATCCTCGCCGAACAGGGTATTGGCGCGCAACTTGCCTTCGCCCGTGCCGGACTTGCTGGCGTCGGCCGGCATGCCGGTGACGAGCACGTACTCGCAGCCCAGCGCCACCAGGTAGTCGACGTCGTTTTGCAGGGTGTCGTCCGGATCGGCGTCGCGCCAGGTCTCGGCCAGGCGTTCCAGCTCCACCGGCGAGAGCACCAGCAGTGTCGTTTGCGGGATCAGCAGCTGGCGCACGGCGGTGAGGATGTCCTCGTCGTCCATGCCCTGTTCCGGCAGCGCCGAGATGAAGGGGTCGAGGATCAGCGGCACGTTCGGATAGTCGGAGACGATTTCGGCGATGGCCGTGACGTTTTCCACGCTGCCCAGCGCGCCGATCTTGATGGCGGCGACGGACATGTCTTCCAGTAGCACGCGCGCCTGGTCGGAGACCCAGTCCGGGTCGACCGCCTGCACGTCTTCGACGCGCGCCGTATCGCTGATCAGCAGGCCCGTGGTGACGGACAGGCCGTGGCAGCCGAAGGCTGAAAACGTGGCCAGGTCGGCCTGAATGCCGATCGCGCCGACCGGATCGGACACGCCGAAGCTTAATATGAGGGGAGAAGTTTGGTTTTGCACGGCGGGTAGATTAAGATACCTAATTCAGCATTTTACTTGATTGAAGGGTGGCAGAACGTGAGTAGCAACGAAACAACGCAGCAATTCCAAACGTGGATGTGTCTTATTTGCGGCTGGGTTTATGATGAAGCGGCCGGCCTGCCCGACGAAGACATCGCTCCGGGCACGCGTTGGGCCGATGTTCCGATGAACTGGACCTGTCCTGAATGCGGTGCGCGCAAGGATGATTTCGAGATGGTGGCGCTGTAATCAATCCGATCCACCGGATGCCGCTGCCGCACGCTGGTATCGCGGCCGCCTGTGCTATGGTATGAAAGATTGTCGAATAATCACATGACGCGACCTTTCCCGCCCGAGGCGCCGTCCGATGCCGTGTGCGCCAGCGCCACGATACTCGTCATCGACGACAGTGCGACGATACGCAGCGCGGCCGCGAAGATACTGCGCGAGGCCGGTTATTGCGTGGTGGTGGCGGAAAACGGCTTCGAGGCCCTGGCCAAGATCGCCGACTGCCAGCCGGCGCTGATCGTGTGCGACATCGTGATGCCGCGCCTGGACGGCTACCGCACCTGTGCCCTGATCAAGGCCAGCGCGGCATATCACGCCACGCCGGTGCTGATGCTGTCGTCGAAGGAAGGCTTGTTCGACCGCGCGCGCGGCGCCATGGCGGGCGCCAGCGCCTGCCTGGCCAAGCCGCTGGCGCGCGAGGCGCTGCTGGCGGCCGTGCGGCTGCACCTGGCAGGGCATTTTGAGTAAGTGTTTTTATTGATTGACAACGCAGCAAGGAAGCAGATGGCCATACACACAATTCTGATCGTCGATGACTCGCCGACAGAACGCTACTACCTGAGCGAGATGCTGGTGCGCGCCGGTTATGCCGTCCTCACGGCGCAGGACGGCGCCGACGCGCTGGCGCAACTCAAAGAGGCCAGGCCCGACCTGATCCTGATGGACGTGGTGATGCCCGGTGCGAATGGCTTCCAGATCACGCGCGCCATCGCGCGCGATCCCGAACTGCAGGACGTGCCGGTGATTATCTGCTCCAGCAAGAGCCAGGAAACGGACCGCATCTGGGGCTTGCGCCAGGGCGCGCGCGATTACCTGGTCAAGCCGGTGGTCGAAGCCGAGCTGCTGGCCAAGATCGCCGCGCTCTCCTGAGAATGCACACGATGCCAGGTCACGGCGTGTCCACAGCGGTCTTTCCACCTGCCGCTGCCGCCATGCCATCCTTCGAAACGGGCGCGCGGCAGGGGCGCTTGCGCCAGTATCAGCTGCAATTGATCGAGCGGATACAGGCAGCACGCAGCGGCGCGCTGGCGGCGCGCAAGGAACTGGGCGTGATGCTCGGCGGCCGCCCCTGCCTGCTCGACCTGACGCAGCTCGGTGAAATCGTCATTGCCGCCGGCGTGCAGATCCAGGGCGTGCCGCTGGCACAGGACTGGTACCTGGGCCTGGCGGCCATGCGCGGACGCCTGACGGGGGTCGTCGACCTGGCCCGCTACATGGGCGAACCGGCTTGCGCGCCAGGCAATCACTGCCGCATCATCACGTTTTCTCCACGCCTGGGTCTGAACTGCGCATTGCTGGTCGAGCGCGTGCTGGGCTTGCGCCAGCTGCGCGCGATGCAGTCCGTCTCCTTGCCGGATGCACCGCCGTCCTGGGCGGCGCAGGCCCTGCGCGACAGCGAAGGACAGCAGTGGCTGCGCCTGGACCTGGCGCAGCTGGCGCAAGCGGAACGCTTCCTCGATGCCGGCTTTGGCGGCCCGGCCCTCCACAAGGACATTTGCTGATGGGCGCCCATTCTCCTATCCTGGCGGCCGGCATGCCCGAAGCGCAGCACCTGCCCGGCGAGCCGGCATCGGCAGCCGACCTGCCGCTGCGCCTGCGCGACGCGCTGGGACGGCGCAAGTCGCTGGCCAGCGCGCCGGCCGGGGACTGGAAGCTGCCGCTGATCGGCCATTTTCCACTGCAAAAGCAGCTGAGCATCCTGTCGACGGTGATGGCCCTGAGCCTGGCCGCCAGTCTGCTGTTCGTCGGCCTCAATACGCGCAGCGGCAATATCGCCTCGGCGCAGACGCAGCTGGCCAGCGATGCGCTGATGCATTCGCAGCGCCTCGGCAAGGCCGCGCCGAACGCCGTGCAAGGCAATCCGGAAGCGTTCCGCCAGCTCGAGGAAAGCCGCAATGAACTGAATCAGGATTTCCGCCTGATGCTGCGCGGCGGGACGTATCACGGGCGCGATATCGGCGAGTCGCGTTCCGCCCTGCTGGCGGCCGTGGCCGACGCGCGCAAGAAGTGGGCCAGCAGCGACCGCGCGGCCAGCACCATCCTGCGCCTGAAAACGGAGCTGGGCGAATTCGACAAGACCTTGCAGCAGTTGAACGCGTTGTCGCCGGCGCTGCTGGCGCAGACCGAGGAAATCGCGGCGCTGAAGGTGCAGCGCGGCGGCAATGCGCGCGACCTGGCCGTCATCGGCCGCCTGATGATGCTGAGCCAGCGCATGAGCCGCAGCGCCAGCGAATTCCTGTCGTCAGGCAGCATCAGCTCGGAAACGGCGTTTTCGCTGGGGCGCGACACGACGTATTTCCGCACCGCGGTCGAAGGCCTGTTGAATGGCAGCGTGTCGCTGCAACTGGCGCCCACGCGCGACGCCGAACTGCGTGACCGGCTGGTGGCGCTGAAAGCCACTTTTGATAGTTACCAGAAGCTGGTGTCGTCGATACTCGACCGGCTCGACAAGTTCAGTTCGGCGAAAAGTGCCGAACAGCTGATCTTCAACGAGAACGAAGACCTGCGCCAGCGCTTGACCCTGCTGCAGCAGATGTACCACGTGAACCAGGAAACCCTGGGCGTCGCCTTCTGGCTGATGGTCGGCGGCGTCTTGCTGACCCTGATCGCGGCGGCCGGCATCGGCCGCGTGCTGCTGCAGGACTCCGTCAACCGCACGCGCGACGCCGAGCGGCGGCGCCAGGAAGCGGAAATCCAGCGCCTGCTGTCGCAGGAAAAGGAGGAGCAGGCCAAGGCCAAGAATGAGCAGAACCAGGCGGCCATCCTGCGCCTGATGAACGAATTGCAGAAGGTCGCCGACGGCGACCTGACGGTGCAGGCAACCGTGTCGGAAGACATCACGGGCGCCATCGCCGATTCCGTCAACTACACGGTCGAGGAGTTGCGCGGCCTGGTGGGGAGGGTGACGGCGACGGCCGAACAGGTCAACCGCGCCTCGACGCAGGCGCAAAGCATCTCCAGCAAGCTGCTGATCGCGTCGCAGCAGCAGTCGCGCGAAATCCAGGGCGTCAGCGCTACCGTCGTCAAGATGGCCAATGCGATTACCGACGTGTCGAAGTCGGCCAGCGTTTCGGCCGACGTGGCGCGCCAGTCGGTGGCGGCGGCGCAGCAGGGCTCGACGGCGGTGGAAAACGCCATCAAGGGCATGCATGAAATCCGCGAGCAGATCCAGGATACGTCCAAGCGCATCAAGCGCCTGGGCGAGTCGTCGCAGGAAATCGGCGAAATCACCGAGCTCATTTCCGACATCACCGAGCAGACCAACGTGCTGGCGCTGAACGCCGCCATCCAGGCCGCATCGGCCGGCGAGGCGGGGCGCGGCTTTTCCGTCGTCGCCGAGGAAGTGCAGCGCCTGGCCGAACGTTCGGCCGCCGCCGCCAAGCAGATCGGCGCGCTGGTGCGCACCATCCAGGCCGATACCCAGGACGCCACCCGCGCGATGGAAAAGTCCACGCAGGGCGTGGTCGAGGGTGCGCACCTGTCCGATGCGGCCGGTGCGGCCTTGAACGACATCAGCCAGGTGTCGAAACACCTGGCCGAACTGATCCAGGGCATCTCGTTCGCCACCGGCACGCAGGCCGGTTCGGCCAGCGGCGTGGCCTTGAATATCCAGCATATCCTGAGCGTGACGGAGCAGACCCAGGATGGCACGCAGCAAACGGCGCAATCGATCCATAAACTGTCGATGCTGGCGCAGGAACTGAAAAATTCGGTGTCGCGCTTCCGCGTCGCCGCCTGAACGCCGCGCCAGTCCAGGGCGATTTCCTTACCGAGGCATGCATGAGCACACCAGATAGTCCACAGCAGTCCAAGCCGTTCGACAGCGAACCTTTGTCGTGGGTGATGGTGGAAATCCGCGAAGCCCTGGGCCGCTCCAAAACAGCCCTGTTCGAGGCAGGCGGCCGCGAGCGCGAGGAACGCGCCACGGCCCTGCAGCACGCGCGCTCGCACCTGCACCAGGCGCATGGCGCGCTGGTGATGGTGGACGTGGCCGGCGCCAGCCTGCTGACGGACGGCGCGGAACAGGCGCTGGCGCGCTTTCGCGACGGCAGCCTGGAATACACGCTGGACCATGCACAGATCGTCGCCGGGCTGTATCAGGCATTAACCGAATACCTGGAAGACCTGGTGGCCGGCACGCCGCCGCAGCCGGCGCGCTTGTTCCCCTATTACCGTGACCTGCAAATCCTGCTGGGCGCCGAGCGCATCCACCCGGCCGACCTGTTTTTCCCGCCCTCCGCCATGCTGGAAGGTCAGGCCATCGCGCTGGCCGACACGCCGCCCGTGGCGGACTATCCTGCCTGGCGTGGACGCTTTGAAAAATCCCTGCTGCCTTTCCTGAAGGCGCAGGATGATGCGGCGCGGCGCCAGCACGCGGGCGAGCTGCACGCCACCTTGACCCTGGTGGCCGACGCGCAGCAGGAAGGGCCGGCGCGCACCTTCTGGTTCGCCATGCAGGCGTTCGCGGGGCTGGCGGCCAGCGGAGAGGGCATGGGCACGCTCAACGTCAAGCAACTGTTCGGCCTGATCAACCTGCAATTGCGCCGCCTGGCGCAGGGGACGGCCGGCCTGCCCGAAGCGATGCTGCGCGACGCCCTGTTCTTCATCGCCGCCGCACGCGAGCCGACGCCGGAGGCATGCCAGCTGCGCGCCGCCTTCGCGCTGGACGGCATGCTGCCCGCCGACGTGGAAACGCGGCGCTACGGCCAGGTTGACCAGGATGCCTTGCAAGGCGCGCGCACGGCCCTGGCGCAGGCGCGCGCCAGCTGGAGCCGTCTGGCGCAAGCCGACCTCGATCCTGCCCTGGGCGACGCATTCGAACAGTCCTTGCAGCAGGTGGCGGCACAGACCGACATTCTGCGGCAGCCGGCCCTGGCCAGCCTGCTGCGCGAATGCGCGGCCGTGGCGCGGCAAGCCGTTGCCAGCGGGCGCAGCGCGGCCCTGGAAAATGAAATCGGCATGGCGCTGCTGTTTGCCGACACGGGCCTGGAGCAGCTGCGCCGCCTGCCCGACGATTTCGCCGGCAATGCGGAAACCATCGCCGCGCGCCTGCAGGCGCTGCTGGCTGGTGATGCGCCGCCGCCCGTCACGGCGGGCGAGCTGTCGCGCCAGATCGAGCAGGGGCAGACCGTGGCCGCGCTGGCCGAGGACATGAAGACGGGACTGCGCCAGGTGGAAAAGGTGCTCAACGCCTATTACGCGGATGCAGCGGGTGCGGGGAGGGCGGGGGCACTCGATGGCGTCGCGCCCGTGCTGGAGCAGTTGCAGCGGCAGCTGGCCGGGCTGGGACAGGACGACGCGCGCGCCGCCGTGCTGCAGGTCGATGCGGCCGTGCGGCAGCTGGCCGGTGGCGATGCCAATGCAGACGCCAAGGCGGAGTCACACGCCGAGGCGCTCGACGAGATCGCGCAGAATGTCAGTGCGCTGGGTTTTTTTGTCGATATGCTGGGCCGCAACGCGCAAGCGGCCAGCGGGCGTTTTCATTTCGATGCGGCCGCCGGTACTTTCCGCGCCCTGCCCTTTGAAAAAGTCGCCGCTGCCGGCGCCGTGCCTGTGCCCTTGCTCGACCAGGCCCTGGCGCCCGCCGCACCCGCCGGCATGGATGCCGTGCCGGCAGTGACCGACGTCGACGCGGAAATGCTCGACATCTTCATCGCCGAAGCGCGCGAAGTGCTGGCCTTTGTCGACACCACCTTGGCCTTGCCGCGCGAGCAGGCCGCCAGCGGCGACCATCTGGCCATGCTGCGCCGCTCGTTCCACACCCTGAAAGGCAGCGGCCGCATGATCGGCCTGGCGCAGTTTGCCGAAGCGGCCGGCGCCATCGAGCGCGTCATGAATACCTGGCTGGCCGAAGCGCGCCCCGTCAGCGACGATCTGTTTACCTTGCTCAATTACGGCTGGTACCAGCTCAGCGAATGGGTGGCCGAACTGGAAGGCGGCGCGGGGCGCGAGCGCGAGGCCGGCATGCTGCTGGCGGCGGCAGAGCGCGTGCGCGAAGGCGGGCCGTTCGAACTGCGCAAGCCGCGTCCGGCCACGTCGCTGGCTGGCAATGGCAATGTGATCGGACTTCCGTTGGCCACGGCGCCCGCGCTGCACGAAGCGCCTGACGATCACCTCAAGCACGTGGGCGAACTGCGCATCAGCCTTCCCTTGTACAACATCTACCTGGCCGAGACGGATGAATTGCTGCGCGTGCTCACGCGCGACTTCGGCGAATGGCGCCATGAACAGCGCGCCGTCAGCGCGGAGGCGCTGCAAGCCGTGCACACCCTGGCGGGGACGTCGGGCACGGTCGGCTTCCAGTCCCTGCGCGACCTGGCGCACGCGCTGGAAACGGTGATCGAAACGGTGGTGCCGCCGCTGGCCGGCCTGCGCGCTGAACAGCACGACGTGCTGGAGCAGGCCACGCAGCGCATTGGACAAATGCTGCAGGCGTTCGCGCTGGGCGACCTGGCGCCAACGCAGCCGGACATGATCGAAGCGCTCAACACCCTGTGGCGCACCTTGACGGCGCCGCCCGGCGAGAGCCGGGAAGAGCGGCTCGACGCCCTGTTTGCGGCCGCTTACGCCAGCATCGTCGGCGCGCCCGCGCAGCCGTCCGAATTGCTCTCCGAGCTCCCTGTGCCGCAGCTCGAAACCCTGTTCGAGGCGACGTATGCAAGCATCGTCGCCGATGCGCTGCAGCAGCAGGAGGCTGCCGAAGTGCCGGCGTCGCAACCGGCGCAGGACAGCGGCGCCAGTGACGACCTGTTCGATGCCGGCTTCGAGCACGCGCCGCCATTGGAGTACGCGGCGCCGGAAGCGCCGGCGCCCGCCATCATGCCGGCCGATGCGGCCGCGCTGCTGGCCGCGAGCGCCGGCATCAGCGATGAACTCGACCTCGATTTATTGTCCGTCTTCCTGGAAGAGGGCGCCGACCTGCTGCCGCAGATCGGCGAAGCGCTGCGCAGCTGGCAGCAGCAGCCGCACGACAGCGGCCAGGCGCAGATGCTGCTGCGTACCCTGCACACCGTCAAGGGCAGCGCACGCATGGCCGGCGCCATGCGCCTGGGCCAGCATGCGCATGAAATCGAGACGCATATCGAAAACATGTTGCACGCGGGCACCGCCACGCCGCAAGCTTTCGAGGAATTGCTGGCCCATTACGACCATGCGCTGCACCTGTTCGAGCAGCTGCAGCAACCGTTGCTGCCCTTGCCGGGCATGGAAGACACGCCGGTGGCCGAACCGAAGGCGGCGCTGGTGCGCGTGCGCGCCGATATCCTCGACCGTCTGGTGAACCAGGCCGGCGAAGTGTCGATCACGCGCTCGAAGATGGAAAATGAAGTCGGCGTGCTGGGCGCTTCGCTGTCTGAATTTTCCGACAACCTGGCGCGCCTGCGGCGCCAGCTGCGCGAAGTGGAAATGCAGGCCGAATCGCAGATCGCCTCGCGCATGGCCGTCGGCAGCGAGCGCGAATTCGACCCGCTCGAATTCGACCGTTTTACGCGCCTGCAGGAACTTACGCGCATGATGGCTGAAAGCGTCAACGACGTGGCCTCGTTCCACGAAAACCTCAGCCACAGCGTCGATGCGGTGACGGACGACCTGGTGCTGCAGGCGCGGCTGACGCGCGAGCTGCAGCGCGACCTGATGCAGATCCGCATGGTGCCGTTTGCCAGCATCGCCGAACGCCTGTTCCGCGTGGCGCGGCAAAGCGCCAAGGAAGTCGACAAGCGCGTCAACCTCGACATCCGCGGCGGCGGCGTGGAAATCGACCGCAGCGTGCTCGAACGCATGGCGGCGCCCTTCGAACACCTGCTGCGCAACGCCATCGTGCACGGCGTCGAGCCGCGCGATACGCGCCTGGCCGCCGGCAAGAGCGAGACGGGCGAGCTGCTGGTGCAGGTCAGCCAGCAGGGCAATGAAGTGGCGATCGCCTTTTCCGACGATGGCGCGGGGCTGGACCTGGAACGCATTCGCGCCAAGGCGCACGGCGCCGGCCTGGTGGCGACGGACGCGCCATTGTCCGACGCGCAGGCGGCCGAACTGATTTTTACGCCCGGTTTTTCCACCGCCGACAGCCTGACGGAACTGGCCGGACGTGGTGTTGGCATGGACATCGTGCGCTCCGAAGCGCTGGCCCTGGGCGGGCGCGTGGAAACGCTGACGCAGGCGGGCCTGGGCATGCGCTTCACCATCCACCTGCCGCTGACCCTGGCCGTCACGCAGGTGGTGCTGCTGGCGGCCAGCGGCAAGACGTATGCCTTGCCATCGGTGCTGGTGGAGCAGGTGCTGCACCTGAAAGGCGAACAGCTGGAGCAGGTGCGGGCGGCCGGATGCATCGAGTCGCACGGGCAGCCGCTGGCGCTGCACCACCTGTCGGCCATGCTGGGCGAGACGCCGGCGGCGCAGGCCACGCAGCGCCATGCGCCCGTGCTGCTGCTCAGGAATGGCAATGACAGGCTGGCCTTGCAGGTCGATGACGTGGTGGGCAATCGCGAGGTCGTGGTCAAGCATGTGGGGCCGCAGCTGGCGCGCATGCCGGGCATCGCCGGCGCCACGGTGCTGGGCACGGGCGACATCGTGCTGATCCTGAACCCCGTGGCGCTGGCGCAGCACCTGGAACACAATCCGGAACTGCTGTCGCAGTATGCGCTGGCCAGCAGCGAGCAGCATGCGGCCACCAGCGCGCTGGCCGCGCCTGCCGTGCGCGTGATGGTGGTCGACGATTCGCTGACGGTGCGCCGCGTGATGCAGCGTTTGTTCGAGCGCGAAGGCTACCAGGTGCTGCTGGCCAAGGATGGCCTCGACGCGCTGGAGCAATTGCACGCGCTGGAAGCGGCTGCCATGCCGGCCCTGCTGCTGGTCGACGTGGAAATGCCGCGCATGGACGGTTTTGATTTGACGCGCAATGTGCGCAGCGACGACAAGACGCGTACCATTCCCGTCATCATGATCACCTCGCGCAGCGCCGACAAGCACCGCGCGCATGCCTTTGAACTGGGCGTGAATGCGTATTTCGGCAAGCCGTTCCAGGAAGAGGAATTGCTGGCGGAGGTGGGGCGCTTGCTGGCGGGCGCCTGATCTACGCTACCGCCTTGACTACTGCATAGCGTTCCAGCGTCTCCTTGCGCGCCTCGTCGTGCTGCACCAGCGGCTCCGGATAGTCGCGCCCTAGCACGATGTTTTTTTGCTCGAGCAGCATGCGCGGCACCAGCCAGGGCGCGTGGATTTCCTTGTCGCCCAGCGCCTTGAGCTGCGGCAGGTAGCGGCGGATGAAGCGCCCGCCCGCATCGAATTTTTCCGATTGCGTGATGGGATTGAAGATGCGGAAGTAGGGCTGGGCATCGCAGCCGGACGACGAAGCCCACTGCCAGCCGCCGTTGTTCGACGCCAGGTCGAAGTCGTTCAGGTGCAGCGCGAAATACGCTTCGCCGCGGCGCCAGTCGATGCCCAGATCCTTGATCAGGAAGCAGGCCGTGACCATGCGCAGGCGGTTGTGCATATAGCCCGTCTGGTTCAGCTGCGCCATGGCCGCGTCCACCAGCGGATAGCCGGTGCGCCCTTCGCACCAGGCGGCAAAGGCGGCATCGGCCTCGGGACCCGTTTCCCAGGTGATGGCGTCGTAGGCCGGTTTGAAGGCGCCGCCTTCCACGTGCGGGTTCTGGTACAGGATCATGGCGTAGAAATCGCGCCAGATCAGTTCGGCCAGCCACACGGGCGCGCCATCGCCGCCGCCGCCCCGGTCCATCAGGTCGACCACGGTGCGCACCAGATAGCGCAGCGACACGGTGCCGAAACGCAGATGCATGGACAGATACGACGGCCCCTTCAAGGCGGGAAAATCGCGCGCCACGTCATAGCGGGCCACGCGCGGCAAAAAGTCCTCGAACAGCGTGCTGGCGCCCGACATGCCGGTGGGAATGGCCAGTGCGGCCAGGTTGCTGGCCTCGAACCCCAGCTCGCCCAAGCTGGGCAGGGGCGCCGGCGTGCCATTGCGCGGCGGCGCCAGGCTGGCCGCGTGCGGTTCGATATCGAACGGCGCCAGGCAGCCGGGTTCGGCGCGCATTTTCTTCAGCCAGGCATTCTTGTACGGCGTGTAGACAGTGTAGGGTTTTTGCGAGAGGGTCAGCACCTCGTCCTTTTCAAAGATTACCTGGTCCTTGAAGCTGAACCACAGGCGCGCGTCGCGCGTGAGCGCGGCGGCCACCGTGGCGTCGCGGGCGATCGCTTGCGGCTCGTAGTCATGGTTGGCAAAGACGGCGTCGGCGTTCAATTCGGCGGCCAGGCGCGGGATTGCCTCGGCTGCGTCCGCGTGCAGCACGATCAGGTCGCCACCCAGTTGGCGCAGCTCATGAGCCAGCTCGGCCACGCTGGCATGGATGAAGTCGACCCGCCGGTCGCGGTGCGGCAGCGTTGCCAGGATGGCGGTGTCGTACACGAAGACGCAATGCACGGCCTGGCTCTGGCGCAGGGCGTGATGCAGTGCAGCATGGTCAAACGCGCGCAGATCGCGCCGGAACCACACCAGGGAAGTCTTGATTGTCATTATTTCGCGTGTTCAGGGTCAAAGATAGGCGATTTTTTGCCGCCAACAGGGCTTTATGGCCGCTCGCGTCGTGCCTTTGGCGTCGCTGCGGTGGCAATTCAGTGTAAACTACCGGGTATGTTCGTGGTGCTTTATGTGCGACAGCGGTTTTGCAATCAATTTTACAATTGGCATTGAAACGCACCCGCAGGCATGGCGAATTGACCATTAATTTACAACATAACAAGAATAACGCTTGGCAACACGGTGCGCGCCGCCCAGGATGTGCGGTCGCTTGCGCCAGGCGTACGATAGCGGGGTAAGCGAGACTTGCCAGCAAGCCCACAGAGAGAGCATCGCGTATGAAAAAGAGTAAAATCGACCAGACTCTACCAGGACATCGTCTGATGCAGGGGATGGGAGAACCGGCCGCAACCGGTTCCTCCACCCTGAATCTGGCCAACCATTTCCTGATTGCGATGCCGGCCATGCAAGATCCGATCTTCGGCGGCACGGTCGTGTACGTGTGCGAACACAATGAAAACGGCGTGCTGGGCGTCGTCATCAACAAACCCACCGACATGACCATGGAAGTGCTGTTCGACCGCATCGACCTGAAACTGGCGGCCGGCAGCGACACGCCCATCATCAACGAGCCGATCATGTTTGGCGGCCCGGTGCAGGACGACCGCGGCTTCGTGCTGCATACCCCGGGCGCGCGCTATTCCTCGTCGCTGACGGTGACCGATGAAGTGGCATTTACCACCTCGATCGACGTGCTCGAAGCCGTCGCCAAGGGCGATGGTCCCGAGCGCATGCTCGTCTCGATCGGCTACTCGGGCTGGAGCCCGGGCCAGCTGGAAGACGAGATCGGCCGCAACGGCTGGCTGACGGTGGGCGCCTCGGCCGACATCCTGTTCGATTTCCCCATCGAGCAGCGTTACGTGGCGGCCATCAAGTTACTGGGCATCGATCCCCTCATGCTGGCGAGCGAGGCTGGCCACGCATGAGCGGTGACGCCATCGACACCATCCTCGCCTTCGATTTTGGCTTGAAACGCATTGGCGTGGCCATCGGCAATAGCATGATTTGCCAGGCCAAGCCGCTCAGCGTGATCACGGAGACGGCGAACGAGCCGAAGTTCGCCGCCATCGCCAGCCTGATCAAGGAGTGGGGCGCCAGCCGCATCGTGGTGGGCTTGCCCAGCCACCCGGACGGCACGGAGCACGAGATGAGCGCGCGCTGCCGGCGTTTCGCCAACCAGGTGCATGGCCGCTTCAACCTGCCCGTGGAACTGGTCGACGAGCGCTATTCCTCGGCCGTCATCGCCGCCAGGCGCGGCGAAGTGATCGACGACCGCGCCGCCGCCATCATCCTGCAACAGTATTTCGACGCGAATTATTAATCTGACCCTAGACTCCATCCCTGAATGATTAAGAACTCTATGCCGCATCCTGCGAATCCTTCCCAACTCGACGCCGAGGCCCTGTATGCAGATTTGCTGCAGCAGGTGCGCAGCGGCCTGGCGGGCATCCCCAACGTCGCCATCGTCGGCATCCATTCGGGCGGCGCCTGGCTGGCGGAACGCCTGGCGCGCGACCTGAACCTGCTCGACCGCCTGGGCGTGCTCGACGTCTCGTTCTACCGCGACGACTTCGCCCAGAAGGGCCTGCATGCCGACGTCAAGCCGACGCAAATCAGCTTCGACGTGGCCGGCGCCACCATCCTGCTGGTCGACGACGTGCTGTACACGGGCCGCACCACGCGCGCGGCCATCAACGAATTGTTCGACTATGGCCGCCCGGCCAAGATCATGCTGGCGGCCCTGGTCGACCGCGGCGAACGCCAGCTGCCGGTGGCCGCCGATTTCGTGGCCGCCTTCACAGCCGTGCCGCCGGGCCAGGCCCTGGTCCTGAAGCAAGCCGACGATGGAAAATTCACGCTCACCATAGATACCCACCATGCTTAATCCGCAACTGAATAAACACGGCGAACTGCAACATCTGTTGACGATTGAAGGCTTGCCGAAGTCTATCGTCAACCACATCCTCGACACGGCTTCCTCGTTCGTCGGCATTTCCGACCGCGACGTGAAAAAGGTGCCGCTGATGCGCGGCAAGAGCGTTTTCAACCTGTTCTTTGAAAACTCCACGCGCACCCGCACCACCTTCGAAATCGCCTCGAAGCGTTTGTCGGCCGACGTCATCAACCTGAACATCCAGGCTTCGTCGGCCAGCAAGGGCGAGTCCCTGCTCGACACCATCGACAACCTGTCGGCCATGCATGCCGACATGTTCGTCGTGCGTCACGCGCAGTCGGGCGCGCCCTACCTGATTGCCAAGCACCTGATCGACACCAAGCAGCCGCACGTCCACGTGGTCAACGCGGGCGACGGACGCCACGCGCACCCCACCCAGGGCTTGCTCGACATGTACACGATCCGCCACTACAAGAAGGATTTCACGAACCTGACGGTGGCCATCGTGGGCGACATCCTGCACAGCCGCGTGGCCCGCTCCGACATCCACGCGCTGACCACCCTGGGCGTACCTGAAGTGCGCGCCATCGGCCCGCACACCCTGCTGCCGGGCGGCCTGGAACAGATGGGCGTGCGCACCTTCACCAACATGGATGAAGGCTTGAAAGGCGTGGACGTGATCATCATGCTGCGCCTGCAGAATGAACGCATGAGCGGCGCGCTGTTGCCGTCGGCGCAGGAATACTTCAAGAGCTATGGCCTCACGCCCGAGCGCCTGGCGCTGGCGAAACCGGACGCCATCGTCATGCATCCGGGCCCGATGAACCGCGGCGTGGAAATCGACTCGGCCGTGGCCGACGGTCCGCAGGCGGTGATCCTGCCGCAGGTGACCTTCGGTATCGCCGTGCGCATGGCGGTGATGAGTATTTTGGCTGGTAATCAGGGCTGATAGCCCAAGGACGAGTAAGCGAGCATGACGACACTACATATCAAGAACGGCCACCTGATCGACCCTGCCAACGGCATCGATGGCTTGCAAGACCTGTTTATCGCCGACGGCAAGGTGCTGGCCGTGGGCAGCGCCCCGCCCGGCTTCAAGGCCGACACCACCTTTGACGCGGCCGGCCTGGTGGTTTCCCCCGGCCTGGTCGACCTGTCCGCGCGCCTGCGCGAGCCGGGCTACGAATACAAGGCAACCCTGGAATCGGAACTGCAGGCGGCGCTGCAAGGCGGCGTCACGAGCCTGGTGTGTCCGCCCGACACCGATCCCGTGCTCGATGAGCCGGGCCTGGTAGAAATGCTGAAATACCGCGCCAAGACGCAGAACAAGGCGCACGTGCATCCGCTGGGCGCGCTGACCATGGGCTTGAAGGGCAAGTCGCTGACGGAAATGGCGGAACTGACGGAAGCTGGCTGCATCGGCTTTGCGCAAGCCGAAGAGCCGATCGAGGACACCACCGTGCTGCTGCGCGCCATGCAGTATGCGAACACCTTCGGTTACACCGTCTGGCTGCGCCCGCAAGACCCGCACATCGGCCGTGGCGGCATCGCCCACAGCGGTCCGCTGGCCTCGCGCCTGGGCTTGTCCGGCGTACCCGTGATGTCCGAAACCATCGCCCTGCACACGATCTTTGAATTGATGCGCGCCAGCCGCGCGCGCGTGCACCTGTGCCGCATCTCGTCGGCGGCAGGCCTGGAACTGATCCGCGCGGCCAAGGCCGAAGGCTTGCCCGTCACCTGCGACGTGGGCGTGCACCATGTGCACCTGACGGACGCCGACATCGGCTTCTTCGACCCGAACGCGCGCGTTACGCCGCCGTTCCGCAGCCAGCGCGACCGCGACGCGATCCGCGCCGGCCTGCTCGATGGCACGGTCGACGCCATGTGCTCGGACCACACGCCCGTCGACGACGATGAAAAACTGCTGCCGTTCGGCGAAGCGTCGCCAGGTGCCACGGGCCTGGAACTGCTGCTGTCTTTGGCCCTGAAATGGGCCGACGACTATGCGCTGGGCCAGCCGCAAGCGGGCGAGCGTCCGCTGGCGCGCGCCGTGGCCAAGGTCACTTCCGATGCGGCCCGTGTCGCCGGCATCCCGGCCGGCAGCCTGGCCGTGGGCGAAGCGGCCGACATCTGCGTCTTCGATCCCGCCGCGCGCTGGACCGTGTCGTCGGCCTCGCTGGCCAGCCAGGGCAAGCACACGCCTTTCCTCGGCTATGAGCTGAGCGGCATTGTCAAGGCGACCATCGTGGCTGGACAGGTGGCGTTTCAGCGTTAAAAATCAGATCCGTGGACCGGGGCACACTGCCCCGGCATCCCTTGTCTGCTCCCGGATTTCGGCTCTGGTTTATTTGTTGGTGTGATTTGAAACTTCTGCTTACCTACCGCCTTGCGCGCATCGCCATTCACCTGGGCTGCGGCATGGCCAAGAGCGCCGTGCTTTTTCCCTGGCTGGACCTGGAGGGGCGTAACCGGCGCATCCGCCGCTGGTCGACGCAGCTGCTCGACATCTGCGGCGTGCATGTGGCGCAGCCGGCAGACAGCTTGCCGGCCCTTGACCACGCGATGGTGGTGGCGAACCACGTGTCGTGGCTCGACATCTTCGTCATCAACGCCGTCCACCCCTGCCGTTTCGTCGCCAAGGCGGAAATCCGCGCCTGGCCGATCCTGGGCTGGCTGGCGGGACGCGCCGGCACCATCTTCATTTCGCGCGGCAGCAAGCGCGACCTGCGCCTGATTTTCCAGGGTCTGGTGGATAAATTGACGGCGGGCGAGCGCATCGCGTTCTTTCCCGAAGGCACGACCGCCGCGCAAGGGCAGATCCTGCCGTTTCACGCCAACTTGTTCGAGGCGGCCATCGATGCGCAAGTGCCGGTGCAGCCGTTCGCGCTCGTGTATGTGGATGACAAGGGAGCATTGCATCACGCCGTCGATTTCATAGGCGAGATGAGTTTTGCCCAAAGCATGGTGGCGATCTTGAGCGGTCCGCCGATCACGGCGCGCCTGACCTGCCTGGCGCCAGTGGCGACGCTCGACGCGCACCGCCGTGAACTGGCAGCGGCAACGCAGGCGACTATCGCCGCCACGCTGCCGCTGGACAAGGCGGCTTAGTTCTTCACGTGCAGCCAGCGCGCATGTGCGGCGCGGGCCAGGTAGTCGAGGATGAAACCTAACATCCCGATCAGCACGATGGCGGCCATCAGTTCCGAATACGCGAGGCGGTCGCGCGTGTCGAGGATGAAGTAGCCGAGGCCTGCCGATACGCCCAGCATTTCCGCTGGCACCAGCACGATCCAGATGATGCCAATGGCCAGGCGCACGCCCGTCAGGATATCGGCCGTGATGCCCGGCAAAATCACTTTAAACACGATCTCGCTGCGCGTGGCCGACAGGCTGCGCGCCAGCAGCAGCCAGTTCGGATCGAGCCGCGCCACGCCGGCCGCCGTATTGAGCAAAATCGGCCAGACGGCCGCAAACGCCAGCAGGAAGTACACGGGCGCATCACCGACGCCGAGCACCATCACGGCGATCGGCATCCACGACAGCGGCGAAATCATGCGCAGCAGCTGGAACAGCGGCATGGCCGCGCCGGAAAAACTCTTCGACATGGCCACCAGCACGCCCAGCGGCACGCCGATGACGATCGCCAGCCCCAGGCCCACGGCCACCCTTTGCAGGCTCAATACCACGTGCAGCCAGATATCCGAACCGCTCAGCATCTCCTGGAACGCCAGCGCCGTGGGCAAGGGCGCAAAGGCGGTGGCGATCGGCGTGGATTTCTCCAGCGCCGTCACGCCCACGGACCACAATAGCAAGGCACAGGCCAGCCCCACCAGGGGCAGGCCGAACTTCGTCAACAACTTGCTTGCCATCGTCAGACCGCCACGGTTTCGCTGCGCAGCAGGTTGGCCGGCAAGCCGAAGGCGGCCGGGCCGCCGACTGCCGTGATGGCCTTGCGCACGAAGCGGTCATCGACCAGGTCGCGCGCGGCGAACTTCGGATCGAGGTTGGCCAGGAAGCGCGTATCGCCTTCGACCTTGGTGCGGCCGATGGCGCGCACCAGTTCTTCCGTGTACGAGGCGAACGGGTACGGCTGGAAGTCGATGCGGCGCTGCTGCCAGTTCTTGTGCACGATCAGGCCCTGCTTTTCATAGCCGGCGTAATCGGTGGTGGCCAGCACCTTGGTCAGTACTTGCAGCGGATGCGGCGTGTAGCGGTGCTCGCCCACGTTCGACAGCAGCTTGGCCGTGTCGACCTGGTTCGAACGCGTCCACAGCTGCGCCTTGACGATGGCGTTGGTGACCTTTTGTGCCCATTCGGGACGCGTGTTGATGTCGCGCTCGGACAGGAAGGTGACGCAGCACGCATGGTTTTTCCACACGTCGCCCGAGAAGCGCAGGATCTTGCCGATGCCGGCGTTTTCCGCCGCCGCATTGAACGGTTCGGCCACGATGTAGCCGGCGATGGACTTGCTGGCCAGCGCGGACACCATTTCAGCCGGCGCCAGCACGATCAGGTTGACTTCATTCGGTTTGATGGCCGCGTTGCGCGCGCGCGTGACGGGCGTCAGGCCATTCGAGGACAGGATTTGCTGCAGCAGGATGTTGTGGATCGAGTACCAGAAGGGGATGGCGACCGTGCGCCCGCCCAGGTCGGAAACCTTGTTGATCTCGTTGGCCACCGTCAGCGCGGAGCCGTTGACGTGGTTCCAGGCGACGACCTTGGCCGGGAACTTGGCGCCGTAGCGCACCCACAGGGTAGCCGGCGACAGCAGGTGGATAACGTTGACCTGGCCGGCGACGAAGGCTTCGATGATTTGCGCCCAGCTGCGGAACAGGCGCGGCGTTTCCGCCTGCAAGCCTTCCGCTTCGAACAGCTTGCGGGCGTGGGCGACGAGCAGGGGGGTGGCGTCCGTGATGGGCAGGTAGCCGATCTTGACGGGCTGGTCGTCGCCTTTCGGGCCTTGCTGGGCCATGGCGTCGCCGGCGAACAGCAGGGGCGAGGCGACGCTGGCCGTGGCCAGGGCCGACATGCGCAGGAAGTCGCGCCGCGTCAGGCCGCAGTCGCAATCGGACGAGGCGCAGATGTGCAGGGGTTTGTTTTGGTCTTCGAATGTCATGGGAAAGTTCCGGTCGATTAATTGGGAGCAAAGGCGGGCGTTTGATCCTGCTTTTGCAGCGCCTGCAGGGCGTCGAGGATATCCATCTTGAGGGCGATGACGTCGGCGCTGTGGCCGATGCGCGGCTGGGCGATGGCGACGGGCCATTCGCGCACGATGTTGCCGGGCTTGCCGCCCATAAGCAGGATGCGGTCGGCCACCAGGATCGCTTCATCGATATCGTGCGTGACGAGCAGCACGGCCGTGTGCCAGCGGTGCACCACGTCGACCAGCAGCGACTGCATTTCGGCGCGCGTGATGGCGTCGAGGGCCGAAAACGGTTCGTCGGCGAACAGCAGTTCCGGTTCGCGTGCCAGCGCACGGGCCAGCGCCACGCGCTGCGCCATGCCGCCCGACAGCGCGGATGGATACAGCTTCTCGCGGCCCTTCAGTCCCACCGCTTCGATGGCCTGCGCCACGCGCGTCTGGTGCGCTTCACGTGTCAGCTGCGGCTGGTGCTTGAAGTCCAGGCCGAAGCCGGCGTTGCCCGTGACGTTCAGCCAGGGCAACAGGCTCGCCTGCTGGAACACGAGGGCGCTGCGCGGGTCCGGTTCGCGCATGGGCGCATCGAGGAATTGAATGGCGCCCGTCGATGGCGGCTGCAAGCCGGCCAGCACGCGCAGCAGGCTTGACTTGCCGCAGCCGCTGCCGCCCAGCAGGCAGACGATTTCGCGCTTGCGCACGCCCAGCGAGACGTGCTGGAACACGGGCGCCGTGCCCGCATAGGCGTAGCTCAGGTCCTGCGCCTGCAGCGCCCAGTCTTGCGTTTCCACTACTGCCGTCATGCCGGCGCTCCCGCTGCCGCCTGCTGGCTGTCGAACAGCTGCAGCGCCGCCTGTAACTGCGTCAGGCTGGGGGTGACGATGGGGATGAACGACGATTCCCTCCAGCGGCGGGCAAAGCCCTGCTGTTCGGCGTTCAGGTAGGCGCGCCCGCCCATGGCCTGCAGTTCCAGCATCAAGGCCTGTTGCAGCACGTCGGCCAGCTGTATGCGCAGGCGGAACATGGCCGGCGCCTCTTTCTTGAAACGGCCATCGTGCACGCCGGCCAGCAGGGTAGCGACAGCCGACTCCAGCGTCGCTTGCAGCGCTTCGATGCGCGGCGTGAGCGCGTTGCGCGAACCGGCCGAAATCTGCGTCGCTTTGGCCAGGCTGGCGCGTGCCAGGCCGATCGACAGGCCGCACTGCATGCCGAGGAAGGAAGGGCGTACCTGCGGCAGCCAGGCCGGTGCATTGTCGCTGATGATGTCCGCGGCGGGGATGTGCACCTGCGCCAGTTTGACGGAGGCCGTATTGCTGCCGCGCAGGGCGATCAGGTCCAGGTCGTCGCTGCGCTTGACGCCCGCCGTGCCGCTGTCGAAGGCGACGATGACGGGTGGCGCGCCGTCGTTGGGCGCCACGGCGGCTGCCGCGACAAAGCCCGCCTTGCGCAAGTTCGTTACCCAGGCCAGGCCGCCGTCGACCAGCAAGCCGTCGCCGTGGCGCGCGCCCGTGATTTGCAGCTGCTCGATGCCGGACAAGAATTTCATGGCGTTCGACAGGCCGCTGGCGCCCGCCTGCGTGCCTGCCAGCAGGCCGGGCAAGCGGCGCTCGGCCAGCGCGCGGTTTTCGCTTTGCAGCAGGAATTCGATGAAGCAGCGCTGGCCCCAGAAGACAAAGGCCGCCGTCACCGATTGTTCGGCTACCTTGGCGATGGCGTCGATGGCATCGCGCACGTCACCGCCCGCGCCGCCGTGCTCCTGCGGCACGCCGATGCCCAGCAGCTGGTCGCCGGCCAGCGTCGGTAATACGGTTTCAGCCAGGTCCGATGATTGGTCGAGCTGGTCGGCATGCATGTGCAGCCAGTGATTGAGATGCGCCATATCAGACGGCGCCAGGCAGGTAGGGCGTCAGTTGCGGATTGACGGGCGTGCCGGCCAGGCTGTTGGAGAAATTGCACAAGGTGGCCAGGCTGATGCCCAGTACCACTTCCAGCGCCTGCTGTTCCTTGTAGCCGGCGGCCAGGAAGGTTTGATATTCGGCGTCGCTGACGGCGCCGCGCGTGGCGATGACGGCCGTGGCGAAGGCGGCGACGGCATCGAGCTTCGCATCCCCTGTGGGCTGGCCGTACTGCAGGGCGCGCACCGTGTCGGGCGTCTGGCCCGCTTTTTTCAGCGAAATGGCGCTATGGCCGGCGATGCAGAAATCGCAGCCATGGATGCGCGCAGCCGTGATTTGCACCACTTCGCGTTCCATCAACGTCAGGCTGGCGCGCGCATTGATGCCGGAGACGGTCAGATAGGTTTCCAGTGCCAGCGGGGCATTGGCCAGCACGCCGATCAGGTTGGGCAGGAAGCCGTTGTTGGCGATGGCCTTTTCCACGAAGGGGCGGCTGTCGGCCGGGGCGGTATCGAGAGTGTGCAGCGTCAGACGGGACATGGGGTACCTTGCTAAGTTAGTAAGTCACCCGGGCATTATATCGGCCATGCCGTGCACGCAACAGACGTCAGCGTCGTCCTTTTGTGCTCGTTCGTCTGTGATTGTGTGATTCTTGATTTCAGCTGGCCAGTTGACGCTGGCGCTGGTCGCGCCGGTAGGCGCCCGGCTGCTCGCCCGTGACCCGCTTGAAGGCGCGTGTAAACGCGGCGTGCGAGCGGTAGCCCACCAGTTCGGCGGCGCGTTCGACGGAGACGCCGTCGTGCAGCCGGCGCGCCGCGATCTTCATGCGCAGCAGGAGCAGGAACTGGGCCGGCGAGTGGCCGCTGGCGCTGGCGAAATGCTTGCAGAAGCTGGCGCGCGACATGCACGCCGCCTTGGCCATGTTCTCGATCGACCAGTCGTCGGCAGGGGCGTCGAGCATGCGTTCGAGCAGCGGCGAAAATGCGGGCTGGTGCAGCAGCGACAGCAGGCCGGCCGCCACCTGCTCGCCCTGCGCCACGTGGCGGATCAGGTAAAAGAACAGCAGCTCGACCAGGCGCGCGATGAGCGGCGATGGTTGTTCCGGGTCGCCGCCCGCCTCCGCCAGGATCAGGTCGAACAGCGCGGCGGCGGCGCTGAAGGCGGGCGCGTCGCCGCGTATCAGCAGATACGGCGGAAACGAGTCGACGATCAGCGCGGAGAGGGCGCCGCGAAATTGAAAGAAGCCGCAGGCCAGCGCCGTCGCCGGGCCGTCCGTGGACGCCTGCAGCGGCAGCATGGCTTGCGCGCTCACCGCCTGCAGCGGATCGCTGTGGGGACTGAGGAAGTGCGGCAAGTCGCGCAGCAGGAAGACGCCATCGCGCGGGCCGAGCACAATCGGCGCGGCCCCGTCGAGGTGCAAATAGCAGTGGCCATCGAGCACCAGGTGGAAGCTGCCCAGTTCCCGGCCCGCCGTGGAAGCGCGCCAGCGGCCGCAGTACTGGCCCACATGCAGGACGGCGGTGTCGAGTTCCAGGCTGCCGAGCAGCCAGCGCGCCAGTCTGTCGGTATCAGGATGCATGGGATCGCAATGGCAAAAGCGCCATCATACGGGCCACGCGCGGCAAGACCAACGACCGATTTCGACTAAGCATATGCGCGATGCGGCTTAGCGCTTGCCGCCATGCTGCTGGAAGGCGGGACAGTCGACTTGCAGCAGCGAGCGGTCTTCCAGGCACACGGCCGACAGTTTTCCGCCCCACACGCAGCCGCTATCGAGGCCGATCAAGTGCTCGCGCAATTGCAGTCCCAGCGCCGACCAGTGGCCGAAGACGATGGTGTCGCCGGCGCTGCGCCGGCCCGGCACGTCGAACCATGGCAGCAGGCCGGAGCCAAGCGGCGGGCTACCGCTTTCCTTCATCTTGAAGTCCATCACGCCGTCCGGCGTGCAAAAGCGCAGCCGTGTCATGGCGTTGACGATGCAGCGCAGCCGGTCGGCGCCCTGCAGGTCGTCGCGCCAGGCGGCCGGTTCGTTGCCGTACATGGTGCGCAGGAACGCCACCCAGCCGTCGCTGCGCAGCATGGCGGACACTTCCCCGCTCAGGGATAGGGCCTGGGCCGCGCTCCATTGCGGCAGCAAGCCCGCATGCACGAGCACATGGCCGTCGTGTTCCAGTGCCAGTGGCCGCCGGCGCAGCCAGTCGAGCAACTCATCGCGGTCGGGCGCGTCGAGGATTTCGGCGAGGGTGTCGGACGCGTGCTCGGGCCGGATGCCGTTGGCCACGGCCAGAAAATGCAAGTCGTGGTTGCCCAGGACACTGTCGGCCAGGCCCTGCCGGGCCAGCGCGTGCACGTGGCGCAGGGTGGCCAGCGAGGCCGGGCCGCGGTTGATCAAGTCGCCCGCGAACAGCAGGCGGTACGGGCCTTTCGCCACCGCCTGTATCCGTTCGATCAATTCGACGGTTTGTGCATGGCAGCCTTGCAGATCGCCGATAAAATAAGTTTTCATATGTGCCGGGTAAAGTGAACTACGCGCATGCATTATAAGCATGCCTGCCCTTTGGCGTCGGGGGTATTCCTGGCAGGTGCCTGATTAGGCTTTTGCCAGCGGGAAGGAAAAGCGGATGCCGATTATGCTGCATGGGGATTTAATTGGACTTCTCCCGCTGTCATATATCGATACATAATCCGCCGGCCTGCCGCCCTGGCATGCCATTTCATCGATGTTCATGCATTTCCCCTGCGCGCTTCCGGCATATTCTTCATTTAATCTTAATGTTGGCCCGCTAAATAATCAGTGGGCCGTGATTCAATTGGCGACGGATTATGCAGCGGTGCGCAAATGTTTATGCAATGTAGTATATTCCACGTGATTTTATTATTTAAATTAATATAAAGGATGTACCAATGGATCTGTCGACGATGACGATGCAGGAATTGCGCAAGCTGGAAGATAATGTCAAACAGGAGTTGAACAGCCGCGAACGTGAAGATTTGAACAAGGCGCGCGAACAGATCATGGCCATCGCGCAGCAGGCGGGCATTCCGCTGAAACAACTGATACTCGATGGTTTGCACCCGCGCACGGGCAAGGTCGCGGTGCGCTACCGCCATCCTGACAATGCGGCCGAGCAATGGACAGGCCGTGGCCGCCAGCCGCTGTGGGTCAGGCAATGGGTGGAATCGGGCAAGTCCATCGATCTGCTGCGCGTATAATTCGGTATACTCTTGGCGCAGTGGCAAGCGGTCCGCCGCGCGCTGCACCTTGCCAGGCACCTTATTTAGCCCCTATTTATTCTTATATATCGCCCACACCATGCTTCCATTGTCCAGAACGATCTTCAAGGCCTACGATATTCGCGGCATCATCGCTAAAACCCTCGATGCCAGCGTGGCCCACAAGATCGGTCAGGCCTTTGGCCAGGCCGCCCTGGCCAAGGGCGAGCAGCGGGTCGTGATCGGCCGCGATGGCCGCCTGTCGGGACCTGAATTGACGGCGGCGCTGGCGCAGGGATTGCAAGCGGCAGGCGTCGACGTGATCGACCTGGGCGTGGTGGCCACGCCGATGGTCTACTTCGGCACGAATGTGCTCGACACGCGCTCCGGCATCATGGTCACGGGCAGCCACAATCCGCCCGACTACAACGGCTTCAAGATGGTGCTGGCCGGTGAAGCCATTCATGGCGAAGCGATCCAGGCGCTGTACCACAGCATCGTCGCGCACGACGGCAGTGCCAGCGCCAAGCAGGGCAGCTACGCCACGCATGATATCCGCGCCGCCTACCTGCAGCGCATCCTGGGCGACGTCAAGCTGGCGCGCCCGATCAAGATCGCCGTCGATTGCGGCAATGGCGTAGCCGGCGCCTTCGCGGGTGACCTGTTCCGCGGCATGGGCTGCGAAGTCATCGAATTGTTCTGCGACGTCGATGGCAATTTCCCGAACCACCATCCGGACCCTGCGCATCCGGAAAACCTGCAAGACCTGATCCGCTGCCTGGCCGAAACGGATGCCGAAATCGGCATCGCCTTCGACGGCGACGGCGACCGCCTGGGCGTGGTCACCAAGGATGGCCAGATCATCTACCCTGACCGCCAGATGATGCTGTTCGCAGCCGACGTGCTGACCCGCCATCCTGGCGCGCAAATCCTGTACGACGTGAAGTGCACGCGCCACCTGGCGCCGTGGATCAGCAAGCATGGCGGCGTGCCCCTGATGTACAAGACGGGCCACTCGCTGGTGAAAGCCAAGCTGCGCGAGACGGGTGCGCCGCTGGGCGGCGAAATGAGCGGCCATATCTTCTTCAAGGACCGCTGGTACGGTTTCGACGACGGCCTGTACTCGGCCGCGCGCCTGCTGGAAATCCTCACGCGCGAAGCCGATCCTTCTGCCTTGCTGAACTCCCTGCCGCAGTCCGACAGCACGCCGGAACTGCACCTGGAACTGAAGGAAGGCGAGAACGTCGCGCTGATGGACATGCTGCGCCGCGACGCCGTCTTCCCCGGCAATGAACAGATCATCACCATCGACGGCCTGCGCGTGGAATACGCGGACGGTTTCGGCCTGGCCCGTTCGTCGAACACCACGCCGGTGATCGTCATGCGCTTCGAAGCGGAAACGCCGGCAGCCCTGGCGCGCATCCAGGGACAGTTCAAGAGCGTGATCCTGGCCGCCAAGCCTGACGCCGTCCTGCCGTTCTGACAGCATGGCCGGTCAACCTAGCGCACAGGCGCCCTTGAAAATCCTGCTGGTGCGGGTATCTTCGCTGGGCGACGTGCTGCATAACCTGCCGATGGTGGCGGACATCGCCCGCCATTTCCCGAACGCGACCATCGACTGGGTGGTCGAGGAAGGCTACACCAGCCTGGTGCGCCTGAACCCGCGCGTGAACACCATCTTCCCGTTCGCGCTGCGGCGCTGGCGCAAGAGCCTGGGCAAGAAGGAGACGCGCGCGGAAATCGCCGCCTTCTTCCGCAGCCTGCGCCAGACGCGCTACGATTATGTGTTCGATACCCAGGGCTTGCTGAAGACGGGCATCATCATGGGCGCCGCGCGCCTGGCGCCGGGCGGACAGAAGGTCGGCCTGGCCAACGGCAGCGAAGGCTCCGGCTACGAAGGCATTTCGCGCCTGTTCCACACCAAAAGCATTCCGCTCGACCCGCGCACGCATGCGGTAGCGCGCGGCCGCCTGGTGGCTGCCGCCGCACTTGGCTACGCGGTCGACACGCTGGCCGATTTCGGCTTGCCGGAAGTCTCCGGCAGCGAGCCGCGCCCGGACTGGATGGGCGCGGTGCCCTACTGCGTGTATTTCCACGGCACCGCGCGCGACGCCAAGAAATGGGCACCGCAGAACTGGATCGCCCTGGGCCATGCGCTCGCGCCCATGCCGATTTTGCTGCCGTGGGGTTCGCCCAAGGAAAAGGCGGAAGCCGAACAACTGGCGGCCGGCCTGCCGAACGCCCGCGTGCTGCCGAAACTGTCGATGGGCGACGCCACCTTGCTGGCGCGCCACGCGGCGCTGGTGATCGGCGTCGACACGGGCCTGACGCATATCGCGGCCGCCTTTGTGCGTCCGACGGTGGAAATCTATGCCGATTCGCCGCTGTGGAAAACGGAAGGCAACTGGTCGCCGAAAATCATCAACCTGGGCGACAAGGGCGCGCCGCCCGGCGTGCCGGAAGTGCTGGCCGCGGCGCAGCGCCTGCTGGCCGACTATCCTCCCGCCTGACTTCAACATCAAACAATCATGCGACTTCTTTATACCCTTGCCTGGTGGCTGGCTTTGCCCCTGGTGCTGGCGCGGCTGTGGCTGCGCGGACGCCAGGAACCTGGCTACCGCCAGCACTGGGGCGAGCGCCTGGGGTTTTACGGCCGCCAGCCGGAACCCGCTGCGGACACCATCTGGCTGCACGCCGTCTCCGTCGGCGAGACGCGCGCGGCCGAGCCGCTGATCGATGCGCTGCTGGCGGCCTGGCCCGCATGCCGCATCGTCCTCACGCACATGACGCCGACGGGGCGCGCCACGGGCAAGGCGCTGTTCGCCAAGCACGGCGCGCGCCTGGTGCAAAGCTATCTGCCGTACGACACGGGCGCCATGCCGGCCCGTTTCATCCGCCATTTTGCGCCGCGCATCTGCATCCTGATGGAGACGGAAGTGTGGCCGAATCTGATCCACCAATGCAATCGCTACAAAGTGCCCGTGGTGCTGGCCAACGCGCGCCTGTCGCAGCGTTCGCTGGGCAAGGCGCAGCGCCTGGGTCAACTCATTGCCGACGCTGCGTGCGGCATCAGCCTGGTGGCGGCGCAGACGCAGGACGATGCCGATCGCGTGCGCCAGCTGGGCGTGCGGGACGTGGTCGTCACGGGCAGTATCAAGTTCGACGTCGTCGTGCCCGAGGCGGCCCTGGAGACAGGCGCCTGGCTGCGCGGCGCTATCGGCCGGCGCCCCGTCCTGCTGTGCGCCAGCACGCGCGAAGGAGAAGAGCAGCTGATCCTCGATGCGTATACCCGCGCCAGCTTCCCAGATGATGCGCTGCTGCTGATCGTGCCGCGCCACCCGCAGCGCTTTGACGAGGTGGAAAAACTGATTGCGGCGCATGGCCTGGCCGTGCAGCGCAGGTCCGGCCTGGCGCAGGACGATGTTGTGGCGGCGGGCACGCAGGTGCTGCTGGGCGATACCATGGGCGAGATGTTTGCGTATTACGCGGCATGCGATTGCGCCTTCGTCGGCGGCAGCCTGCTGCCGCTGGGCGGACAGAACCTGATCGAGCCGGCAGCGCTGGGCAAGCCCGTGCTGATCGGCCCGCACACCTTCAATTTTGCCCTGGTGACCGAGCAGGCGATTGCCGCCGGCGGCGCCGCGCTGGTGGCGGATGCCGACGCGCTGATGGCGCAGGCGGCGACCTTGCTGCAGGATCCGGCGCGTTTATCTTCCATGGGAGAGCGGGCGCTGGCGTTTGCCAACCAGCACCGGGGCGCCACGCCGCGCACCATCGCGGCCATCCAACCTTTATTGTTGGTTTAATTCCGGGGTCAGACCCCAGCTTTGCGCCGTTTGGTGGGAGTACCGTTAAAACAACACCGGCAGTTCTTGCGAGCGCTTCCTTAATGCCTGCTTGGCCCCGTCGTAATCGGGATAGATCGATTCCACGGTGGCCCAGAAGCGGGGGCTGTGGTTCATTTCCAGCAGGTGCGACAGCTCGTGCGCCACCACGTAGTCGATCAGCGGCAGGGCGAAGTGGATCAGGCGCCAGTTCAGGCGGATCTTGCGCTCGATGGTGCAGCTGCCCCAGCGCGTGCCGGCCGACGACAGCGACAGCGAATCGTAGCTTACGCCCAGCTTGTCCGCATACAGATCCAGGCGCGCCTCAAACAGCTGGCGCGCCTCGTGCTGGAACCAGCCCTTCACTTTTTCCTTCAACTGCTGCTCGCTGCCCGTGGGCGTGACCCACACGTGCAGCTCATTCGTCTCGCGCTGGAAGCTGGCGCGGTGGCGCGGCGCCTGGTGCAATCGCAAGGTGATCTCTCCGCCCAGATACGGCAGCACGGCGCCGTCGATCCAGGCCACGGGCGGGCGCTGCTGGCGCTGCACCTTGCGTTCGCCCCGTTCCTGCAGTTTCGAGACGATCCAGCCTTGCTTGGCGCGGATGGCGTTGTCGATTTCGGCCAGGGTGACGCGCTTGGGCGCCGTCACGCGCAAGCCGTTATCGTCGATCATGAAGCCGATGGAGCGGCGCGTGGAACGGCGCAGGGCGAATTCGACGAGGTGGCTGCCCAGTTGCAGCTGGCGCAGCGGCGGGCCATCGGCGGTGCGTGGCGGGGAAGGCAGGGGGGGCGGGGCAGGGCGAACGATGGGGGGCGCGGGCGCCACTACCGGTGGCGCCACGGGCGGCGCTGGCGGTGCCGTGGGGCGCACCGCCGGGGGCGTGCTGGTCGAGACGTCATGCGCGAACAAATCCAGTTGCTGGTCGCCGACCTTGATGGTCTTCATCTGCTGGCGCAGGGTCGGCTCCTGGATGACCGCGCTGATGCCGTCTAGCCAGCGTTGTAGGCGTGAGGCGAAATGACGCGCATTTCTGATTCTATCCAATTTTCCACCTGTTGCATCATGCTGTCCGGGGTTTGCCCTTCCGGCGAAATCGGTTTGCCTATCGAGACGGTGATCAGTCCCGGGCGTTTGAGGAATGACTGCTTGGGCCAGCACTCGCCTGAATTATGCGCAATCGGCACCACCACGGCGCCCGTCGCGATGGCCAGACGCGTGCCGCCGCTCTTGTACTTGCCCGCCTGGCCCACGGGAATGCGGGTGCCTTCAGGGAACATGATAATCCATTGGCCGTCGGCCAGGCGGCGCTTGCCATGCGCGACCACGCTCTTGAACGCATGTTTGCCCTGTTTGCGGTCGATGGGGATCATGCGCAGCAGCGCCATGGCCCAGCCGAAGAACGGGATGTACAAAATCTCCTTCTTGAACACGTACACGAGCGGGCGTGGCAGGCTGGGAAGCAAGAAGATGGTTTCCCAGGCCGACTGGTGCTTCGACAGCACGATGGCCGGCGCATCGGGGAAGTTCTCGGCCCCCTTGACTTCATAGCGGATGCCGCAAATGACCTTGGCACACCACAGGATAAACACGTTCCAGCGCGAAGTGACCCAATAGCGCTTGTTGTAGCTCAATGGCGCGGCAAAAAAGCACACGCAGGCCCAGACGATGGTGGCCACGATCATGATGATCATGAACAGCAGGGATCGCAGGAACAGGGAAATATTACGCAATGCGGTTCTCCGAAGATTAGATACTGAATGCCACTGTGGGCGCCGGTGCGGCTGGCGCCTTGAGCAGGTGGCCGACGACGGCGGCCAGGTCGGGGAAGACTTGGGTGCCAGGCGGCAGGCCACCCGTTTCGTTGGTTTTCTCGCCCTTGCCCGTCAGGACCAGGTAGGGCGCGCAGCCGCTGATGAAACCGGCCTGCAGGTCGCGCAGCGAATCGCCGACCGTGGGCACGCCTTTCAGGCTGGTGTTGTAGCGCTGCGAGATTTCATGGAACATGCCCGGTTTCGGCTTGCGGCAGTCGCAATTGTCCGCGCCCGCGTGCGGGCAAAAGAAGATGGCGTCGATATCGGCGCCCACCTGCTGCGCCAGGGTGTGCATCTTCTGGTGGATCGCGTTGAGCACCGTCATGTCGAAGTATTCGCGCGCGATGCCCGACTGGTTCGAGGCGACGACCACGCGATAGCCGGCCTGGTTCAGGCGGGCGATCGCTTCGAGCGAGCCGGGGATCGGCAGCCATTCGGCCGGCGACTTGATGAAGTCCGGCGAGTCATGATTAATGACGCCGTCGCGGTCGAGAATAATCAGTTTCAGCGCCGGAGTCCCCATTATGCCGCCAGCTTGGAAATGTCGGCCACGCGGTTCATCATGCCGTGCAGGGACGACAGCAGTGCCAGGCGGTTGTTGCGCAGGGCGACATCCTCGGCCATCACCATCACGTCGTTGAAGAAGCCATCGACGTCATCGCGCAGCTGCGCCAGGGTTTGCAGGGTGCTGGTGAAATCGCCCTTGGCGAAGGCCGCGTCGACTTCCGGCTGCACGCGCGAGACGGCGGCGGCGAGTTTTTTCTCCGCCTCGTCCTGCAGCAGCGCCACGTTCACGCCGCCGGCAGCGACCTGGCTCACGGCTTCCTCGTTCTTTTTCAGGATGTTCGTGATGCGCTTGTTGGCGGCCGCCAGCGAAGCGCTTTCCGGCAAGGCGGCAAACGCCTGCACGGCTTCCAGGCGCTGCACGATGTCGTCCAGGCGGTCGGGATTCTGCGCCACGACGGCTTCGATCTCGTTCGGCGAGAAACCGCGCTCGCGCAGGATGCCGCGCAGGCGGTCCAGCATGAAGGTGGTGACATCCGTGACCGGGTCCTTGAAGCCGGGCACCGCTGCGAACTGCGCGGCCGCATCGGCCAGCAAGCCCTGGATCGACAATGGCAGGCGTTTTTCCAGCAGCATGCGCAGCACGCCCAGGGCGTGGCGGCGCAGCGCGAACGGATCCTTGTCGCCCGTGGGCGCCAGGCCGATGGCCCAGATGCCGACCAGGGTTTCGAGCTTGTCGGCCAGAGCCACGGCGGTGCCGGTGGCGGTCGACGGCAGGCTGTCGCCGGCAAAGCGCGGCTGGTAGTGCTCGGAGGCGGCCAGCGCCACTTCTTCCGGCTCGCCGTCATGGCGCGCGTAATACGTGCCCATGATGCCTTGCAGTTCGGGGAATTCGCCCACCATGTCGGTCAGCAGATCGGCCTTGGCCAGCAGGGCGCCGCGTTCGGCCAGCGCCACGTCATATTGCAGCTTGGCGGCGATGGCGCCGGCCAGCGACTTGACGCGCTCTGTGCGGGCCGCTTGCGTGCCCAGCTTGTTGTGGTAGACGACGTTGGCCAGCAGCGGCAGGCGCGATGCCAGGGTCTTCTTCTTGTCTTGCTCGAAGAAGAACTTGGCGTCGGACAGGCGCGGGCGCACGACGCGCTCGTTGCCGCCGATGATGTGCTCGGGCGTGTTCGTCTCGATGTTCGAGACGATCAAAAAGCGCGAGCGCAGCTTGCCTTCGCTGTCGGTCAGGGCGAAGTATTTCTGGTTCGTCTGCATGGTGAGGATCAGGCATTCCTGCGGCACGGCCAGGAATTCTTCCTCGAAGTGGCATTCATACACGACCGGCCATTCGACCAGGGCCGTGACTTCATCGAGCAGCGCCTCTGGCATCAGTACCTGGTCGGCGCCGGCCTTGTCCAGCAGCTGGGCGCGGATGCGTTCCTTGCGTTCCTCGTTGCTGGCAATGACGCTGGCGTTGAGAATCAGCGACGGCGCATAGTTTTCCGCGTGCGCGATGGTGATCGGTTCGCCGTCGGTGAGGAAGCGGTGGCCCAGCGTGGTGCGGCCGGCGCTCAAGCCCAGCAGGGTCAGGGGCAGGATGTTGATGCCGTGCAGGGCGATCAGGCTGTGGGCCGGGCGCACGAATTGCACGGTGGTGCCGTCCGGGCGCTGGTAGCTCATCAGTTTTGGAATCGGCAGCTTGGCGCAGGACTCTGTCAAGGCGGCTTGCGCGCCCGTTTCCAGTTTGCTGCCGGGCGCCGTGTAGGTATAGAAGAAGCTTTCAGCCTTGCCGTCGGCGGCGCGTTCCAGCTCGGCCACCGTCAGATCGGGAAAACCCAGCGCGGCCAGTTTCTTGGCCAGCGGCGGCGTGCCGTTGCCGTTCGCGTCCAGCGCCACGGAGACGGGCAAGACTTTTTCGCGGATCGATTTATCGGGCGAGACTTCGCGCACGTTGGTGATGGAGACGGCCAGGCGGCGCGGCGAGGCGTAGCTGGTGGCGACGCTGTCGGCTTCCAGGAAGTCGCGCGATTTCAGGCCGTTGACGATGCCGGCCGTGAAGGCGGCGCCCAGTTTGGCCAGCGCTTTCGGCGGCAGTTCTTCGGTCAGCAGTTCGATGAGCAGTGTTTGGTTCATGGTGTTCTTGTCAGGTACGGCGGTGTAGAGGCTCGAATTAGGCGGCGGCTTGGTCTGCGGCGGGCAGCATCGGGAAACCGAGGCGCTCGCGCGAGTCGTAATACGCTTGCGCCACCAGGCGCGACAGGGTGCGCACGCGGCCGATGTAGGCGGCGCGTTCCGTCACCGAGATGGCGCCACGCGCATCGAGCATATTGAAGCTGTGCGAGGCCTTCATGATCTTTTCGTAGGCGGGCAGGGTCAGTTGCAGCTCGATCAAACGCTTCGCTTCCGCTTCGTAGTTGCCGAACTGTTCGAACAGCAGGTCCGTATTCGCGTGCTCGAAGTTGTAGGTCGATTGCTCCACCTCATTCTGGTGGAAGACGTCGCCGTAGGTCAGTTTTTTTGTGACTCCATTTTCTTCCCACTCGGTCCACACCAGGTCATACACGTTTTCCACGCCCTGCAGATACATGGCCAGGCGTTCGATGCCGTAGGTGATCTCGCCCAGCACGGGCTTGCAATCGAGGCCGCCCACTTGCTGGAAGTAGGTAAATTGGGTCACTTCCATGCCGTTCAGCCAGACTTCCCAGCCCAGGCCCCAGGCACCCAGGGTCGGGCTTTCCCAGTCGTCTTCGACGAAGCGCACGTCATTCTGCTTCAGGTCCAGGCCCAGCGCGGCCAGCGAACCCAGATACAGGTCGAGGATGTTTTCCGGCGCCGGCTTCAAGACCACCTGGTACTGGTAGTAGTGCTGCATGCGGTTCGGGTTTTCGCCATAGCGGCCATCTTTCGGGCGGCGCGACGGCTGCACATACGCGGCGCGCCAGGGTTCCGGGCCGATCGCGCGCAAGAAGGTGCCGGTGTGGAAGGTGCCGGCGCCGACTTCCATGTCGTAAGGCTGGAGCAGGGCGCAACCTTGCTTGTCCCAATAGGTTTGCAAGGTCAGGATAATTTGTTGAAATGTGAGCATCGTATGAGTTCGCCGCGCGGGAGGCTGCGCTTTGTTAAGGTTTGCTTGAAGCCCGCACGCTGCTAACAAGCGCGTCCGGGCCGGGGTTTTGCTAATTTTAGCGGTTTTTGCGGGCCCACTGTGACTCTTCGGGCAATATCGGCCGCTTATTGCTGCGCGGCGCGGCCACGGCGCGCGGCGCGCGACAGCAGGAAGGCCGTCAGCAGGGCCAGCGCGGCCAGGGCCAGCACCAGTTTATTGCCGTACAGAATGTATGGCGTCATGCCGCCCATGCCCTGCACCTTGGCCGCCAGCGTGGCTTGCTGTTCCGGCGGCAGCAGGCTTTGCACCACGCCCTTGCCGTCGATGACGGCCGTGGCGCCCGTGTTCGTCGAACGCAGCATGGGGCGGCCCGTTTCCAGGCTGCGCATCTGCGAAATCTGCAGATGCTGGGGGATGGCGATCGAGTCGCCGAACCAGGCCAGGTTCGAGATATTCAGCAGCACCGAGGCCGACTGCTTGCCTTGGCGGTGGGCGCTGGCCAGCTGTCCTGCGATTTCTTCGCCAAACAGATCTTCGTAGCAGATATTCGGCAGCACCAGCTGGTCGCGTACCTGCAGCGGGGCCTGCACCTCGGCACCACGGCCCATGTCGCCCAGCGGGATGGCCATCATGGCGACGAACCAGTGCAGGCCGGGCGGCACGAATTCGCCGAACGGCACCAGATGGTGCTTGCGGTACTGGTAGTAGGGACCGCCCGTGCCGTTGGGGGAAATCCCCAGGGCCGCATTGTAGAAGCGCTGTTGTTCGTCGAGCACGGGCATGCCGAGCAAAATCGTGCTGCCCGTCTGCTGCGAATACGTCGCCAGGCTATCCAGATAGCCGGGCGGCAGCTGGTGCGGCAGCACGGTGACGGCCGTTTCCGGCGTGGCGATCAGGTCGGCCGGCGCGCTGGTGATGGCGCGCTGGTACATCTGCAGGGCGCCCAGCACGAAGCCGGGGTCGAATTTCTGCTGTTGCGGCACGTTCCCCTGCAACAGGCGCACCGTGATGGGGCGCCCGACCGGATGGGTCCAGTTCACATATTGCAGGCCAACGCCGGCCGCGTACAGGGCGATGACGCCGCCCAGCGCGCTCCAGCGCGTGCGGTGCAGGGGGTGGACTAGCAGCAGCAGGGCGCCGGCGGACAGCGCCGCCAGCCAGCCCAGGCCATACGCGCCTACGATGGGGGCAAAGCCGCCCAGCGGGCTGGCATTGTGGGCGTAACCGGTAGCCAGCCACGGGAAACCCGTAAACAGCCAGCCGCGCGTCCATTCGAACAGGGTCCACATGGCCGGCAGCACCAGCAGGGTCATGGCGGGCAGGGACAGCACCCAGCGCTGGCGCAGCCAGGCGGCCGCGCCCATGGCCAGGGCCACGTAAATGGCCATCAAGAGGGCCAGCAGGGCCACGGCGATGGCCGCGATCGGCGCGGCCATGTCGCCATAGCGGTGCATCGAGATGTACAGCCAGTGCGTACCGGCCGCGCACCAGCCAAAGCCATAGGCCCAGCCGATCAGCGCGCCGGCCTTGACGTTCGCCGCGCGCAGTACCTGGTAGAACAGCACGCCCAGGCTGAGGATTTGCAAAGGCCAGTAGCCGAAAGGGGCGAACGCCAGCACGGCGACGGCGCCGGCAACAAAGGCAGTCAGCATGCGCGCCCACGTGCTGCGGGGCGGTTTGGCGGGGGCGTTGGGATCTAAGCGTCTGAAACGCATTTACAGCACGCGCATGTCAGAGTTCCAGTTCCGGCACGTTGGGCAGGCGCTCGACGAGCAGCACGTGCACCTGGCGCGCATCGGCGCGCAGCACCTCGAAACGCAGATTGCCCAGGTCGAAGATGTCGCCCTTGTGCGCCATGCGGCCCAGGTACTTCGAGACCAGGCCGCCGATGGTGTCGACGTCGTCGTCGACCAGGTGGCTGCCCACTTCTTCGTTGAACTGTTCGATCTCGGTCAGCGCCTTGACTCTCCAGCGGGGGCCGAACTGGCCTTCCTTGAGCGAGAGGATGTTGTCCTCGGCTTCGTCGAAGTCGTATTCGTCCTCGATGTCGCCGACGATCTGTTCCAGCACGTCTTCGATGGTGATCAGGCCGGCGACGCCGCTGTATTCATCGACGACGATGGCCATGTGATTGTGGTTGGCGCGGAAATCGCGCAGCAGCACATTCAGGCGTTTCGATTCGGGGATGAAGATGGCGGGGCGCAGCATGTCGCGCACGTCGAAAGTTTCTTCTGCGTAATAACGCAGCAAGTCTTTCGCCAGCAGGATGCCGATGACCTTGTCGCGCTCGCCTTCGATCGCGGGGAAGCGCGAGTGGGCGGTGGACAGGACTTCCGGCATCCATTCCTCGATCGGCTTGCTGATGTCGATGACATCCATTTGCGAGCGGGGAATCATGATGTCGCGCGCACAGAGATCCGACACCTGGAACACGCCTTCGATCATCGACAGGGCGTCGGCGTCGATCAGCTTGCGTTCATGCGCATCGTGTAGAACTTCGAGCAATTCTGCACGGTTCTCTGGCTCGGGGGAAATGAGTGCGGTCAGGCGTTCAAACAGTGACCGGTGGGGCTTGACGTCAGTTCTGACGCCACTAGGGTGCTCGGGCATAGGAGGCGTGAGCCGTTGTTGCGAAGGGATATAGGATACACCAAAAGTGGGAGAATACCGGATTTCCCCGCTTTTGATGTAAATTTAATACGTTGAAGTGCGCCGTTGCGCGATCTTTTACGCCGCTTCCGGGCCCAGCACGCGCGCGCGCAAGTGCGCCACGTCGGCTTGCCAGTCGGCGAAATGCTCGCTGTCCTGCCACAGCTGGTGCAGTTCCGAGGTCTCGGCGGCGATCTTGTCGAAGGCCAGGCGCGCCTTTTCCAGCAGCGGCGGCGTGACCTTCTTCTTGCAGGCGGCCACCCATTCATCCACCTCGGCCGTGGCCGGGTCGTCCTCGCCCGGCTTGCCCAGCAGGCGCGCGATCACTTCCAGCGCGGCCAGCGCCTCGGCGGCGAACGGCGCTTCGAGCTCCGCTTCCTGGCTGTCGATGACGTTGTCGAGCGTGGTCTCGACCAGTTCCAGGGTTTTATATTCGTGCAAGTCCTGCGCCCAGTCCATGGCGTAGTCGTTGCCGAAGGCGTCAAGTGCCCAGGTTCCCATGTGCTTACTCCTTGTACGGATCGGTAATGCCGAGTTTGGCGAGGATCTCCGTTTCCAGGCCCTCCATCTCGGCCGCTTCCTCGTCGTCCATGTGGTCGTAGCCTTGCGCATGCAGCACGCCGTGGACGATCAGGTGGGCCGTGTGCTCTTCCACGCTCTTCTTTTGCTCGGCCGCTTCCTTTTCCAGCACGTCCGTGCACAGGATGATGTCGGCGCGCGTCGGCTCGTCTTCGGCCAGCTCTTCGCCTTCGTTGTAGGCGAAGGTCAGCACGTTGGTGGCGTAATCCTTTTCGCGGTAATCGCGGTTCAAGGTACGGCCTTCCTCCGCGTCGACGAAGCGGATGGTGAATTCGGCCGGGGCGAACAGGGCCGCCTTGACCCAGCGGCGCACGTTCGGGCGCGTGATCAGGGTTGCCAGGCGGGCATCCGGGTATTGCACGGACAAGGACAGTTTATTTTTTTCGGACATTTTTGGCGGCAGCTGGTTTCAATAAGGGAAGTAACTGGGCGGCGTCGGCATTGGCCGCCTGCGCCGTTTCGTAGGCGTCGACGATGCGCGCGACGAGCGGATGGCGCACCACGTCGGTGCTGTTAAATTGCGTGAAGCCGATGCCGCGCACATCCTTGAGCACGTGCACGGCGTCGATCAGGCCGCTCGTCTGGCTCTTGTGCAGGTCGACTTGCGTCACGTCGCCCGTCACCACGGCCTTGCTGCCAAAGCCGATGCGCGTCAAAAACATCTTCATCTGTTCGACGGTGGTGTTTTGCGCTTCATCAAGGATGACAAACGCGTGGTTCAGGGTGCGCCCGCGCATGTAGGCCAGCGGGGCGATCTCGATCACCTGTTTTTCAAACAGTTTTTGCGTGCGGTCAAAGCCCAGCAAATCATACAGCGCATCGTAGAGGGGACGCAGGTAGGGGTCAACTTTTTGCGCCAGGTCGCCCGGCAGGAAGCCCAGGCGTTCGCCCGCTTCGACGGCGGGGCGCGTCAAGATGATGCGCTTGACGGCGTCGCGTTCGAGCGCATCGACGGCGCAGGCGACGGCCAGATAGGTTTTACCCGTGCCGGCCGGTCCCACGCCGAAGCTGATGTCGTGCTCGAGGATGTCGCGCAAGTAGGCGATCTGGTGCGGCGTGCGCCCGCGCAGGTCGGCGCGCCGCGTTTTCAGCACGGGGCTGGCGATGTCCGGCTCGACGAAGGTGCTGATGGGCGTATTGGCGTGGTGTTCCGAGGCGGCGGACAGGCCGGCGCGCTGTTCCACCAGGGCCAGCTGCACTTCTTCCAGCGGCACGACCTTGTTGGCGATGGCGTAGAACTGCTCGAGGATTTCCACGGCCCGTTCGGCATTGCTGCCGCCGACGATGAATTTCTCGCCGCGGCGGAAGATCGTCACGTCGAGGGCGGCGGAAATCTGGCGCAGGTTTTCATCGAGCGGTCCGCACAGGTGCGCCAGGCGCGTGTTGTCGAGCGGCTCGGGGATGAAGTAATGCGGCTGTATCGGGGCTTTGGTTTTCAACTGGCTCTTTTCAATGCGGGGGCGCTGGCGACGAGTTCGCCGCGCAGGGTGTAGGAATGGCTTTCGGTGATGCGCACGTCGACCAGCTGTCCGACCAGGTGCAAACCGTCCGGGCCGGCGTCGAAATTGACCACGCGGTTGTTTTCCGTGCGGCCTTGCAGTTCGCGGTCAATCGTGTCCTTCTTCGAGCGGCCTTCGACGAGGATGGTTTGCACGCTGCCGACCATGGCCAGGCTGTATTTGCGCGTGTTGGCGTCGATGGCCGCCTGCAGTTGCTGCAGCCGGGCCAGCTTGACGTCATGCGGCGTGTCGTCTTCCAGGCTGGCGGCCGGCGTGCCGGGGCGCTTGCTGAAGATGAAGCTGTAGCTGTTGTCGAAGCCGACGTCCGCGATCAGTTTCATCATGGCATCGAAGTCGGCCTGGGTTTCGCCGGGGAAACCGACGATGAAGTCCGAGGAAATGGCCATGTTCGGGCGCACGGCGCGGATGCGGCGGATGATGGACTTGTATTCGAGGCCCGTGTAGCCGCGCTTCATGGCGCCGAGCACCTTGTCGGAACCGTGCTGCGCCGGCAGGTACAGGTGGTCGACCAGTTGCGGAATCTTGGCGTAGGCGTCGATCAGGCGCTGCGTGAATTCCTTCGGGTGGCTGGTGACGAAGCGCATGCGCTCGATGCCGGGAATGTCGGCCACGTATTCGAGCAGCAGGGCGAAGTCGGCGATCTCGCCGCCTTCCATCGCGCCGCGGTAGGCGTTCACGTTTTGCCCCAGCAGGGTGATTTCCTTGACGCCCTGGGCGGCCAGGCCCGCCACTTCCGTCAGCACGTCCTCGAAGCGGCGCGACACTTCCTCGCCGCGCGTGTAGGGTACGACGCAGTAGCTGCAATATTTGCTGCAGCCTTCCATGATGGAAACAAACGCCGAAGCGCCTTCCACCTTGGCTGGCGGCATGTGGTCGAATTTTTCGATTTCCGGGAAGCTGATGTCCACTTGCGCATCGCCGCTGGCGCGGCGCAGCTCGATCATCTGCGGCAGGCGGTGCAGCGTTTGCGGGCCGAAGACCATGTCGACATACGGCGCGCGCTTGACGATGGCGTCGCCTTCCTGCGAGGCCACGCAGCCGCCGACGCCGATCAAGAGGTGCGGCTTGGCCAGTTTCAGCTCGCGCAGACGGCCCAGGTCGGAAAACACTTTTTCCTGCGCCTTTTCGCGCACGGAGCAAGTGTTGAGCAGGATCACATCGGCATCTTCCGGCGTGTCGGTGCGCACCAGGCCATCGGAGGCGCCCAGCACGTCGGCCATCTTGTCCGAGTCGTACTCGTTCATCTGGCAGCCGAAGGTTTTAATGAATACTTTTTTCTGCATGGAGTCGGATGCTTATCGGTAAATGTGGCGGCAAATAAGTGGGACAACTAAGTGTGGCGGCAAATCAGCTGGGCAGGGGGCTTGCGCCGTGCGCCGCTCGGGGCGGGAGACGGTGGATGACCGGCCGGGCGCCTCTGGCTGCCCGGTGGCAGGCTCGCTGCAAGTTCAGGCCATAGTTTAGCGTAAATCGCCGGGACGGGCCATGTCGTGCTGACCTTGCCGACAAGGTTGCGGTGTGAGCAAGGCGCCCGGAACGACGATGCTGCAAAGCATTTATTGCCGTACGACACCATTGATTTGTAACAAGTTGCTGCAAAGCCTTGTGTGCGCCCGCTGGCATCCTAATGTGTTGAAATAGCATCGTTGCCAAGCCAACCAGCAGTTTGATTGATATTTAACAATCAGGAAGTTTGCGCGAGGCGCAGATGCTGCGTGTTTGGACTAGTATATTGTCTTATATGCAATTCATTTCAACGGATTGCACGTGCTTTTACTCACGCGGCAAGCTGTGCATGTTGGCTGGGCGTGGCAGTGCGAGTCCTGTGCAGGCAGTGCGACAAGGAGGGACGGCGGAGGGGAGGCTGACACTGATGGAAGGCGTTTATTTAAACACTCTAAGCCAGCCTTAAGTTCGTATCGGCATTATTTTCTACATTCACCAGACGAGGAAAAATCATGGCACATCATGCATTAGCATCGCAAGAGAGTTACAACCCGAATCACCTGCTGGATATTCTGCTGAGCAAGATGCAGCTGAAAAACGACGCAGCCCTGTCGCGCCTGCTCGAAGTGGCGCCACCCGTCATCAGCAAGATCCGTCACCACCGCTTGCCGGTCGGCGCCTCGCTGCTGATCCGCATGCACGAAGTGACGGGCATGAGCATCCGCGACCTGCGCGACCTGATGGGCGACCGCCGCACCAAGTATCGTCTGTCCGACGCCCAGGGCCGTCCAAAAGCGGAAGACCGCGGCGATGCGCAAGAATCGAATTACGCGCACTGAGGTGGCGGTTGTACGCTGACTGTGCCGCTTGCGTAGCTGCTGGCGGCAACAGGCTGGCGTGGACCGGGCAAGGTGGAATGATGGCAGTACCCATAACGGCTTTCGCCCCCAGGCGAGGGCCGTTTGCGTTTGCGGCTTTGCCTGCCGAGTCAGTTTAACAAGGCCGTCGTGATTTCGTCGTAGCGCAGCTCCGTTTCGCGGAACAGTTGCAGATACGCATCTTCGCCCAGGCCCAGCGCATCCCAGGCGACGGGCGAGACGCGCGGCACCATGTCGTCGCCCGCCTGCGCCAGGTCGAGCGCGCAGACGACGGCATTGGCCACGTGGATCAGCGATGCCAGGAAGCCCGCCCCCGGCGTTTCCGGCTGCAGGTAGTTGGCCAGCGCCAGGCGCATGGTATCGGAAAAATTCCAGTGTTCGGCCAGTGCCACGCCCGCCTGCACGTGGTCCACGCCCAGCACCGTTTGCTCCGCTGCGAGCAGGCTGCAATCGTGCGCCGCCTGGTGCGCGATGACTTGCGCATACTGAGCGGGAAAACTGCTGACCAGCACCAGGCGGCCGATGTTGTGCAGCAAGCCGGCCGTGAACGCGTAATCCTGGTTGAAGCGGATCTGCCGCGCCAGCACCTTGGCGCAGGCGGCCGTCGCCACCGAATGGCGCCAGAAGGCCTTGTCGTCGAAGCCGGGGCAGCGTCCTTCCGGGAAGCAGCCCGTGATGGCGGCCGACGTGATCAGGCTGCGCGTGGTCTGGAAGCCCAGGTAAGTAATCGCCTGCTGGATGGTGGTGGCCTTCACTTGCAGGCCGTATTGCGACGAATTGGCCAGGCGCAGGGTCTTCGCGGTCAGCGCCTGGTCGTACGAGACTTTTTTCGCCAGCACGGAAATATCCACGTCTTCCTGGTCTATGCTGTTGAGTAATTCCATGACGACGGCGGGCAGCGAAGGCAAGTCATCGAGGTGGGCGACGATATCGTCGAGCGTCAACTGGGTGCTCATGCTGCCTCTCCCGTGCCCAGGCGGTAAGCCGTGACATAGCTGCGCAGCAAGGCGGTGGCCGCATCCTCGGGATTTTCCGGGTCCAGCTTGCGGAACAGGTAAGCCAGCCGTTCGCTGTCGGCCGCCTGCTGCACGGCGATTTCTTCCGGCGACGGGGGTGGTGCCTGGATCGGCAGCATGTCGATGTTGTGACGCGGCATCAGGGCTAGCATGTTTTCCGTCAATACCGCGCCTTGCGGCAACAGCACTTGTCCATGCGCATCGAGCAAGACATCCGACAAGACCATGCCGGGACGAACTTGTTCCAAGGGTAGATGTTGATGCGTGACCGCCATGACGACTCCTTAGATGATTGCGGGATATTACCATTGCCATCACGCAATGTCTCAACCTGCATCAAAGTCCCTATCGAAAGTGGGGATGCTGTAAATCTTGCCAATAAGCATGTCATACCGTACATTTGATTCAGGCTGTTGTCCGCTGACGTCTCTGCGCCCGCGCCGCGGGCCGGCTTGGCCCGGGGAGTGTTGATCGATGGTGAGTATTCAAGTCCGGCTGACCTTGCTTTTTGTCGTGATCGTCACCCTGGTGCTGGGCATTTCGGGCAGCTATACCCAATATACCCTGAGCCAGGAACTTGAATCGGGCAGCGCGCGCCTGCGCAGCGGCGTGCTCACGCGCTTGCAGACCAGCTTGCCTTCGGCCCTGTGGGACCTCGATAAATCCAAGGTCGACAGCATCGTTGCGGCAGAAATGTTGCCGCCGGAACTGGTCGGTATCCGCGTCTATGACGCCTCGGTCGGCCTGTTCGCCGGCGAAGTGCGCGACGCGTCCGGCACCCTGGTGCCGCTGACGGACGACGTGGCCATGGGCGGCACGCCCGTCGAGGCGCCGCTGGTGTTCCGCGACGCCGTGGCGGCGGCCACGGGCGGCAAGCCGGTGATCGTCGGCAAGGTCATCGTCAATTTCAGCCGCGCGCAGATCGATGCGGCCTTGCGCGGCGAAGTGCGGCGCAAGGTGCTGGAAGTGTTGCTACTTGACATCATTTTGGTGGGCGCCCTGGCGCTCAGCCTGCGCATCGTCTTCGAACCGTTGAAACAGTTGCGCGACGGCTTGTTCGACCTGGCCACGCGCGGCAGCGATGACGTTGAAGAGTTGCCGGAAAACCGGCGCGACGAACTCGGCGACGTGATCCGCGGCTTCAATGCCGTGCAGCGCAAGCTCAAGTCCATCATCGAGGGCAGCCGCGAGGCGGAAGACATGGCGCGCCGTTCGCAGCAGGAGACGGCGCAGGCCATGGACGAGCTGCGCCGCGCGCAGGAATCGTTGCTGCAGTCGGAACGCCTGGCCTCGCTGGGCAGCCTGGTGGCCGGCGTGGCGCATGAAATCAATACGCCGGTCGGCATCGCCCTGACCAGCGCCTCGGTGCTGAAGGAAGCCACCGATCACATCAGCGCAGCGGTGGCCGGCGGCAGCGTCAAGAAGACCGATATCGTGCGCTACCTGGAAACGGCCGGCGAAAGTGCGCGCCTGATCATGAACAATGCCTACCGCGCCGCGCACCTGATCCACAGCTTCAAGCAGATCGCCGTCGACCAGGTCAGCGAGGCGCGCCGGCTGTTCGAATTGCGCGACTATATCGGTGAAGTGATCTCGAGCCTGCAGCCGACCCTGAAAAAGACGCGCATCCGCATCGATATCGATTGTCCGCCAGGCATCATGCTCGACAGCTATCCGGGCGCGCTGGCGCAGGTGCTCACCAACCTGGTCCTGAACTGCGTCGAGCACGCCTTTGATGCGGACACGGATGGCCATATCCATATCGGCGTGCACGGCGACAACGACTGGATCGCCATGCAGGTGCGCGACAATGGCCGCGGCATCGCGCCCGACATGCTCGACCGCGTGTTCGACCCGTTTGTCACCACGCGGCGCGGACAGGGCGGCACGGGCCTGGGCTTGAATATCGTATTCAACTTGATTGCCAAGCAGTTTGGCGGCACCATCACGGTCAGCAGCACGCTGGGGCAGGGCGCGACGTTCCTGCTGCGCCTGCCCAAGGTGACGCCGTTGCCGGAAGGCGCAGCCAGCGTTCCTGCCGGCCAGGCATAGGCATAGGCAAAGGGAAACACATGGTACAGCTTGAAAACAGTCAGCAAGTGGCGCTTTTGCGCGGGATCAATGTGGGCCGCGCCAAGCGCGTGGCCATGGCCGACCTGCGCAAGTTGCTGGGCGACCTGGGTTTTGCGCAGGTGCGCACCGTACTCAACAGCGGCAACGTCGTGTATGACGGCGGCAAGGTCGCGCCGGCCGAGGCCGCAGCCCGCATCGAGGAAGCGCTGGTATTGAAACTGGGCGTGGCGGCCAGGGTGACCGTGCTGTCGGCCCAGCAGTTTGCCGAACTGATCGAACAAAACACGCTGGCGCCGGCGGCCGATGCGGCCCGTTTGCTGACCTTGGTGCTGAACATTCCGGCCGACGTGCAGCGCCTGGCGCCGCTCTTGCAGCAGGCGTGGCAGCCGGAAGCGCTGGCGCTGGGGCAATGGGCCGCGTATGCCTGGTGTCCCGATGGCGTGCTGGCCAGCAAGGTGGTGGCGGCGCTGGGCGTGCTGCTGGGCGATGGCGTCACGTCGCGCAACTGGGCCACCATGCAAAAGTTACATGCGCTGCTGAACGGGCCGGAGGCGGCAGCCCCATCCTCACTCACCAAGGAGCACTGATGCCTGCCATTACAGGTACCTTCGACGTCACCATCACCCCCGAAACCTTGTCGGACACGGCCGCGCAGTCGGGGCTGGGACGCTTGTCGCTAGCCAAGCGCTACCACGGCGCCCTCGACGCCAGCGCGCAGGGCGAGATGCTCAGTGCGCGTGCCAGCGTGACCGGTTCGGCAGGCTATGTGGCGCTGGAACGGGTGGAAGGCAGCCTGGACGGGCGTCACGGCAGTTTTTATTTGCAGCACAGCGGCACGATGACGCGCGGTGCGCCCAGTCTGTCGGTGACGGTGGTGCCCGATACGGGGACGGGCCAGTTGCAAGGGCTGTCGGGCAGCCTGGCCATCCGCATCGAAGAGGGCAAGCATTATTATGATTTCACGTATGACATTGCTGAGGCGCAATGAACTGGGATATCGTCAAGGGCATCTTGATCCTGCTGGTCGCCGTCAGCGCCCTGGGCACGGCCTTCGTGCTCATTTCCGCCTCGGGCACGGACAAGGCCGCCTGCATCGCGCGTGCCCTGAAGTCAGGCATTCCTGTGGGGAATATCGAACGGGTGTGCCGCTTGCTGGATAAGTGAGCATTTACCCGCAAGGCCGCCAAAAAAATTCCGCGCAAGGCGGAATTTTTTTAACGCAACGGCATCGGCCGCCGGAGTGGGGTCAGCTATCGAATTTTTCCTGTTTTTCACCGTGCATGCTAAAGGCCAGCAAACCCAAGCCCACCAGCAGCATCGAGACCATGCTCGCTTCGGGCACGGGCGGCGGCACGTTCGTCTGCTGTACCGCAGGGGTGGCTGCGGACGGGGGCAGTGCGCCCTGGCGTGCGCCGGCGTTGCGCCAGCGCGGGGCCGCGTTGAGCGTGTTGCCCTGCGTCAGCAGGCGCGCATACGGCAGGTCCGGTGTTTCCCAGCCGGGATTGTTGCTGATGTTGTTGACGCCGAGACTCTCGTCGCTGACGATCTGATCGCTTGCTGCGCGCGGCTCGCCCGGCGTGCCGGCGCCGGTTGCCGCCGCACCTGCACTGACGGACAGTGCCAGCAAGGCCATGCATAGCGGCTGAAGTATCTTCATCTTTGACTCCCTGGTTCACCGTGCGGCGTGGCCGAAACCGGCCTGCACCTGGACGGACAATGCGCCTGTACGGGGGCGTATCACGATTTTTCTGATGAGGTCTTATTACAGCACAAATCGTGGCAATTTTGCTACGTATATTTGCTTTAAATTACGAATATTTATCATTTTGATAGCGCGAGCGCTATCGTTGCCGCACACTTTGCATGAGCACGCTATCGCCGAAAAACACTGTTGTTTTTTTGTGCGAATCGCCAGCAGGAAAACAATATATTGATTAGTATATTGTTTATCGCATGATGATCAATATGACCGCCTGTGGGAGGGCAAGATGGAGACAGTCGCAACACAACACGCCGAATACAACCTCGACGCCATGCGTGGCTCGGCCTACAAGGCCAGCTCGCTGCTCAAGGCCATGGGCAATGCCGACCGGTTGATGCTGCTGTGCCAGCTATCGCAGGGCGAGCATTGCGTCAGCGACCTCGAGCAAAAAGTGGGCATCGGCCAGCCGACCCTGTCGCAGCAGCTGGGCGTGCTGCGTGAAGAGATGCTGGTGGCCACGCGGCGCGACGGCAAGCAGATCTATTACCGCGTCGCCAGCGCGCCCGTGCTGGCTGTGCTGCAAGTGCTGTACGCGCAATTTTGCGCGCCGCGTCCCCCGTTCAACGACGAAGCCGACTGAGCTTGCCATGACGATAGCCTGGCAACACTTCACGCCATGGGCCTCGCTGGCCGGCGGCATGCTGATCGGCCTGGCGGCGGCGCTATTGATCCTGTTCAATGGCCGCATCGCCGGCATCAGCGGCATTGTCGGCGGCTTGCTGCGCCCGCGCAGTGGCGACCTGGGCTGGCGCATCGCCTTTCTTGCCGGCTTGGCCGGCACGCCCCTGCTGTGGCAGTTGTGGCAAGCCTTGCCGCCCGTGCAGATCGACGCGGGCACGCCTGCCCTGATCGCGGCGGGCCTGCTGGTGGGCGTGGGCGTGCGTTATGGCGCCGGCTGCACCAGCGGCCACGGCGTATGCGGCCTGTCGCGCCTGTCACCCCGTTCGCTGGCGGCCACGTGTGCCTTCATGGCGGCCGGTTTCCTCACCGTGTATCTGTTGCGCCATCTGTGAGCAAGCTTATGAGCAAGCTGATTCTTTCCCTGTTGAGCGGCCTCGTGTTTGGCCTGGGCCTGATCGTTTCCGGCATGAGCAACCCGGCCAAGGTGCTCGGTTTCCTCGACCTGGCCGGCGCCTGGGATCCGTCGCTGGCGCTGGTGATGGGCGGCGCCATCGGCGTGGCCTTGCCCGCGTTCTGGCTGGCGCGGCGGCGCAGCACGGCGCTGCTGGGCGACCCCATGCAATTGCCGGCGTCGCGGCGCCTCGACCGGCGCTTGCTGCTGGGCAGCCTGGCCTTTGGCGCGGGCTGGGGCATCGCCGGTTTTTGTCCCGGTCCCGCCCTCGTGTCGTTGTTGGCGGGACAGCCGAAGGCGTGGATTTTTGTGCTTGCCATGCTGGCTGGCATGGCCATCTTTGAAGAGCTGGAGCGCCGCAAGGCACCCGCGCCGGCCTGAGGCGGTACAATCTGGCGCATCGCCACTCTGGATACTGCTTACATGAAGACCGTGATTTTCCGCGCCGGCGCGCGCGCCGTCCTGCTGTGCGGCGTGCTGGCGCTGGCCGCCTGCGGCAGCTTGCTGAAAAAGGAAGCGCCGCCCCCTCCCGCGCCCGTGGCCGACGCCTTGCCCAATCCGCAAGTGCTGCTGCTTGGCGAAGTGCATGACAATGCGCAAGGCCAGCGTTTGCGCGTCGCGGAATTGCAGCGCCGCCTGGCGACCGGCTGGCGTCCCGTGATCGTCATGGAGCAATTCGACCGTGAAAACCAGGCCTTGCTGACGCGCGCCGCGCGCGATTGCGCCGACCCCGACTGCATCATCCGCGTGATGGAGCAGCCGCGCTGGGACTGGAGCTTGTACCGGCCCGTGCTCGACCTCGTCATCAGCTACCAGCTGAGCCTGGTCGCCGGCAACCTGTCGCCGGCCGACGCCTCGCGCATCGTGCGCGACGGCATCCAGTGGTCCATGCCGCCCGCCATGGCGGCCACTTACCTGGCCGCGCCCGTGCCGGCCGACATACTGGAAGGGCAAAAGAAGGAAGTGCAGGCGGCCCGCTGCAACATGTTGCCCGATATGATGGTGAGCGGTGTCGTCAACGCCCAGGTGGCGCGCGATATCTGGATGGCCAAGCTGATCCGCGACCAGGCGCCGCGCGACGTGGTGCTGATCGCCGGCAACGACCACGTGCGCAAGGATATCGGCGTGCCCCGCTGGCTGAAGCTGGCCGACCCGCAACTGAACCTGCGCAGCATCGGCTACCTGGAGCAGGGTAGCACCGGCTACCAGGGCACGTTTGACCTGACGCAAACCATGCCCGCGCAACCGCGCCCGGACCCGTGCGCGAAGTTTAAACAGTAAGATTCAAGAAGTAACTCCTACTGCTGCACCCGCACCAGGGCACTGACCCGGCTGGCCGTATCGAGCAGTTTCGGCAGGCTGTGCTCCAGCAGATGCGCCACGGACGGCCCCGCCGTCTGGCCGCTGACGTTGATCGCCGCCACCACCTTGCCGGCCCGGTCGAACACGGGCGCGGCCAGGGCGATCAAGCCCTGTTCCAGCTCTTCCTGCACCAGGCACCAGCCCTGGCGCCGCACTTGTGCAATCTCTTCCATCAAGACGTCGATGTCGACCTTGGTCGCCGGCGTGATTTTCAGCAGCGCCATCTTCGACAGCCGTTCGCGCAGCACCTCGGGCGCCAGGCCCGACAGCAATACTCTGCCCATCGAGGTGCAGTAGGCGGGCAGGCGGCTGCCGATGCCCAGGTTGATCGACATGGTGCGGTGCGCGGACAGGCGCACGACGTAGACGATATCGTCGCCGTCGAGCACGGTGGCCGAGCACGACTGGCGCAAGGTCTGCATCAATTCTTCCAGCAACGGCTGTGCCTGCGTCCACACGGGCAAGGACGATAGATACGCGTAGCCGAGGTCCAGCACCTTGGGCGTCAAACGGAACAGCCGTCCGTCCGCTTCCACATAACCGAGATGCAGCAGGGTGTGCAGGATGCGCCGCGCGCCCGCGCGCGTCAGCTGCGCCCGTTCCGCCACTTCGCTCAGGGTCTGTTGCGGCGCCTCCGCGCCAAAGCTGCGCAGCACGGCCAGGCCCCGCGCGAACGATTGCACATAGCTGTCGCCGGGACGGGGCGCGCCGTCGGCGTCCAGGCTGTCTTCGGCGGAAAGGGGCGTGCTGCGGGGTGTGGTCATGGTAATTCCAATTGGTTAAGGTGGCAATTATAGCCATGGCGCCAGCGAAAACGGCAAATTGACAAGCGCTCCGATCAGGCATATTCTCACGGATAAGTTCTAAATACGAATATTTGTTCGATATGCGAACAAATGAATTGTGAGTTTGATTGGGAGGAGACAGGCAATGATCGACAAACTGCGTTCCAGCGTGCTTGATGCGCTGGCCGATATCCACGATGGCGCCACCGTCATGATTGGCGGCTTCGGCGGCGCGGGCCAGCCGGCCGAGCTGATCGACGGCTTGATCGCCCAAGGCGCGCGCGACCTCGTCATCGTCAACAACAATGCGGGCAATGGCGACACGGGCCTGGCCGCCCTGCTGAAAAACGGGCAGGTGCGCAAGATCATCTGCTCGTTCCCCCGTCAGGCCGATTCCCACGTCTTCGATGGGCTGTACCGCGCGGGCAAGCTGGAGCTGGAACTGGTGCCACAGGGCAACCTGGCCGAGCGCATCCGCGCCGCCGGCGCCGGCATCGGCGGCTTTTTCACGCCCACGGGCTATGGCACGGACTTGGCCAAGGGCAAGGAAACGCGCGAGATCGACGGGCGCATGTATGTGTTCGAGTCGCCGATCCACGCCGACTTCGCGCTGATCAAGGCGGAGCAGGGCGACCGCTGGGGCAACCTGACCTACCGCAAGACGGCGCGCAACTTCGGCCCCATCATGGCCATGGCCGCCAAGGTCAGCATTGCCTCCGTGCATGAAGTTGCTGAACTGGGCAGCATCGACCCCGAACACGTCATCACGCCGGGCCTGTTCGTGCAGCGCATCGTGCAAGTGCCGCGCACGGCCACCGGCCCCGCCGGCTTCAAAGCTGCCTGAGGAGTATCAAATGCATAAATGGAATCGAGATCAAATGGCAGCCCGCGTGGCGGCCGACATCCATGAGGGTGCGGTCGTCAACCTGGGCATCGGCTTGCCGACCCTGGTAGCGAATCACTTGCCGGCCGGCGCGGAGATCATTCTGCACAGCGAAAACGGCGTGATCGGCATGGGCCCCGCGCCCGCGCCGGGCGAGGAAGACTACGACCTGATCAACGCGGGCAAGCAGCCCGTCACCTTGTTGCCCGGCGGCAGCTATTTCCACCATGCCGACAGCTTTGCCATGATGCGCGGCGGCCATCTGGATATCTGCGTGCTGGGCGCGTTTCAAGTGTCCGCCACGGGCGACCTGGCCAACTGGCACACGGGCGCGCCCGACGCCATCCCCGCCGTGGGCGGGGCCATGGACCTGGCCATCGGCGCGAAGAAGACGTGGGTCATGATGGAATTGCTTACCAAGGGCGGTGAAAGCAAGCTGGTGCAGGCCTGCACCTATCCGCTGACGGGCATCGGCTGCGTCAGCCGTATCTACAGCGACCTGGCCGTGCTCGACCTGGGGCCAAACGGCGCCACCGTCGTGGAACTGGCCGATGGCTTGAGTTTTGAACAGCTGCAAGCCTTGACGGCCGTGCCGCTGACGGACGGACGTTAATTCACCGCCCCTATTCAATACACTTTCTTGGAGGAAAGAACATGACCCACGCTTATATCTGTGACGCCCAGCGTACGCCCTTCGGCCGCTATGGTGGCGGACTTGCCGGCGTGCGCGCCGACGACCTGGGCGCCGTGCCCATCCGTGCCTTGATGGCGCGCAACCCCAATGTGGATTGGACGGCCGTCACCGACGTGCTGTACGGCTGCGCCAACCAGGCGGGCGAGGACAACCGCAACGTGGCGCGCATGGCCGCCCTGCTGGCGGGATTGCCCGACAGCGTGCCGGGCGCCACCCTGAACCGTTTGTGCGGCTCGGGCCTGGATGCCATCGGCAGCGCCGCGCGCTTCATCAAGAGCGGCGAAGCGGGCTTGCTGATCGCTGGCGGCGTGGAAAGCATGAGCCGCGCACCGTTTGTCATGGGCAAGGCGGACAGCGCCTTTTCGCGCGGCATGAAAATGGAAGACACGACCATCGGCTGGCGCTTCATCAATCCTTTGATGAAGGCGCAGTACGGCGTCGATTCGATGCCGGAAACGGCGGAAAACGTGGCGTCCGACTTCGGCATCAGCCGCGCGGACCAGGATGCGTTCGCCCTGGCCAGCCAGGTGAAAGCGCTGGCGGCGCAGCAGGCGGGCGTGTTCGACAGCGAAATCTGTCCCGTCAGCATTGCACAGAAGAAGGGCGAGCCCATCGTTGTCAGCCGCGACGAGCATCCGCGCGCCACCACCCTGGAAACATTGACGAAACTCAAGCCCGTCGTGCGCGCAGACGGCACGATTACGGCCGGCAACGCGTCCGGCGTCAACGATGGCGCGGCGGCGCTGCTGCTGGCCGACGAGGCGAACGCGGCCCGTTTCGGCCTGACACCGCGCGCCCGCGTGGTGGCCATGGCGACGGCCGGCGTGGCGCCCCGCATCATGGGCATCGGCCCCGCACCCGCCACCCTGAAAGTGCTGGCCATGACGGGTTTGACCCTGGCCGACTTCGACGTCATCGAATTGAACGAAGCGTTTGCCGCCCAAGGCCTGGCCGTGCTGCGCCAGCTGGGCTTGCGCGACGACGATGCGCGCGTGAACCCGAACGGCGGCGCCATCGCCCTCGGCCATCCGCTGGGCGCCTCCGGTGCGCGCCTGGCCATGACGGCCGTCAACCAGCTGCACCGCACGGGCGGGCGCTATGCGCTCTGTACGATGTGCATCGGCGTAGGGCAGGGCATCGCGCTGGTGCTGGAACGGGTCTGATTCCACGCGCCTGCAAGCGAAAAAAAGTTGCCGGCGATACGTATTAACCCGTATGTCGGGCGGCTTTTTGACCTTGATCAAGGGCGTATGATGCAAAACCAGCCCGGGCAACCCGGCTGGCGCTGGCTTTTTTACACGAACAAGAAGATTGATATGACATCCCACGATACTCCGCATGACGTTGCGCAGCTGACTTCCCAGCAGCGCATCAAGGCCATCATTGGCGCCTCTTCCGGTAACCTGGTCGAATGGTTCGACTTCTACATTTACTCGTTCTGCGCGCTGTATTTCTCGCACGCCTTTTTCCCTTCCGGTAACCCCACCACGCAGCTGCTGCAGACGGCCGGCATCTTTGCCGCCGGCTTCCTCATGCGTCCCGTGGGCGGCTGGCTGTTCGGCCGTATCGCCGACAAATACGGCCGCCGCCAGTCGATGATGATTTCCGTGCTGATGATGTGCGGCGGTTCCCTGATGATCGCCGTCATGCCGACGTATGACACCATCGGCGCCTTCGCGCCGTTCCTGCTGCTGGTGGCGCGTCTGTTCCAGGGCCTGTCCGTGGGCGGCGAGTACGGCACCAGCGCCACCTACATGAGCGAAGTGTCGGAATCGGGCAAGCGCGGCTTCTTTGCCTCGTTCCAGTACGTGACCCTGATCGGCGGCCAGCTGCTGGCGCTGCTGGTATTGGTGGTCTTGCAACAACTCTTGACCCTGGAAGAGCTGCGCGCCTGGGGCTGGCGCATCCCGTTCGTCTTTGGCGCCCTGGCGGCCCTCGTCTCGCTGAACCTGCGTAAATCCCTGACGGAAACGACGACCGCCAGCGAACGCAAGGACAAGGACGCGGGCAGCCTGCGCGGCTTGCTCAAGCACAAGCGGGCGTTTATTACCGTGCTGGGCTTTACGGCTGGCGGCTCGCTCGTGTTCTACACGTTCACCACCTACATGCAGAAATACCTGGTCAACACGGCCGGCATGGACACCAAGACGGCCAGCGCCGTCATGACGTGCGCCTTGCTCGTCTACATGATTCTGCAGCCGGTGTTCGGCGCCTTGTCCGACCGCATCGGCCGCCGCACCTCGATGCTGTTCTTCGGCGGCCTGGCCACCCTGTGCGTGTTGCCGATCATGCATGCCTTGAAGGATATTTCCAGCCCGTACGCGGCGTTTGGCCTGATCATCATCGCGCTGGCCATCATCAGCTTCTACACCTCGATCAGCGGCTTGATCAAGGCGGAAATGTTCCCCGTCGAAGTGCGCGCGCTGGGCGTGGGCCTGTCGTATGCGGTCGCCAACGCCATGTTCGGCGGTTCGGCCGAATACGTGGCGCTGCAGTTCAAGGCCTGGCACGTGGAAGAGTATTTCTATTGGTATGTGACCATCATGTGCCTGATTTCCTTCATCGTCGCCATCCGCATGCCGGACCCGAGCCGCTCGGGACTGCTGAAGTAACGTTGTCGTAAAATAGGGGGACACTGCGGTGTCCCTTTTTCATCGCCGCCTTTTTATCGTGCCGATCAGGAGTTTGCATGTCGTATGTCATTCCCGCACCGATTCAGCCCAGCGTTCCCGTCAGCGGCAGCGTTGATACTTTCCCCGTCCACCGCATCTATTGCGTGGGGCGCAACTATGTGGACCACGCCAAGGAAATGGGCCACACGGGCCGCGAGGCGCCGTTTTTCTTCATGAAACCAAACGACGCCGTGCTGCCCGTGCCTGCCGGCACGACGGGAGAATTGCCATACCCGGCGCAGACGCAGGATTTCCAGCACGAGATGGAACTGGTGGTGGCCATCGGCAAGGGCGGCAGCGATATCGGCGTGGCCGATGCGCTGAGCCATGTGTGGGGCTATGCGATCGGCCTGGACATGACGCGCCGCGACGTGCAGGGCGCGGCGAAAAAGCTGGGCCGTCCGTGGGAGACGGGCAAGGCCTTCGAACACTCGGCGCCCATCGGCCCCATCACCCCGGCCGCGCAGGCGGGCGATATCAGCCATGCTGCCATCACTCTGCGCGTGAATGATGATCTGCGTCAAAGCAGCAGCATCGATATGCTGATCTGGAACGTGGCCGAAACCATCGCCGACCTGTCGACCTATTTCACCTTGCAGCCGGGCGACCTCATCTACACGGGCACGCCGGCCGGCGTGGCGGCCGTGCAGCGCGGCGACGAACTGGTGGGCGCCATCGATGGCCTGGGCGAATTGCGCGTGAAAGTGGTCTGAGTGGACAAGGAGAGCGGCATGATGAGCGACAGCTATTCTGTAGCGCAACCGACGCGCGCCGAGATCGACGCGCTGGCGGGCCCGGCCCTGCTGGAGTTCGGCACGGGCTGGTGCGGCCACTGCCGCGCCACTCAGGCGCCGCTGGCCGCCGCGTTGGCGCAATATCCCGGGGTGCCGCACCTGCGCGTGGAAGACGGCCCCGGCCGCGCGCTGGGGCGCTCGTTCCGGGTGAAACTGTGGCCGACCCTGATTTTCTTGAAAGATGGCCAGGAAGTGGCGCGCCTCGTGCGCCCGCTCGACAGCGCGGAGATCGGCAAGGCGTTCGCCCTGATCGAGGTGTAGGCGGTTTGCATCATTTCTTGCCGCACCGCAGCACTGCGCGTATGATAAGCCGCTTACAGCAAGATCAACCGCATCCTTCGTGATGCAGCGCGATCATCGCCGGCCCGCTCCACCCGGAGGGGCCGCAGGCAAGGATTCACCACAAATGACCGATGCCGCGATGCCGACGCGCGGGTCTGGTACGGAATGCCTGGCGATACGCCGGGCCTGATACACGTCGCCCATCCCCTGACGCCTTTCCTGCCGTGCCCCGGGTAACCGGATGGCGCACGACCGTTGTTTCTCTAAATCAGCACTGATCACGGCGCGTTAGCGCGCGTTGGTACACCGTTGTCTGCCGTTAACAACGGCGTGTTGTGGCGTGGAATTTGTTTGCAAATTTCATAGCAAATTCGCAGCAAATACGTCCACGCACAGCTATGATATGTGAACCGCGCGCCTAGACAACGTGCTGTGCTGCTGCCTGAAAAAACATCCAGAGAATGGCCTTTAGACACCCTCCCCAAGGAGCGCAGTAAATGAGTAAGCCCCGGAGCACCCCCCCCAAGAAAAATTCCCCCGGCACGGTGCTGTTCGCCAGCCTGATCGGCACCACCATCGAGTTCTTTGATTTTTATATCTACGCCACCGCCGCCGTGCTGGTGTTCCCGAAACTGTTCTTCCCCGCCGGCGACCCGTCGGCCGCCGTGCTGCAGTCGCTGGCCACGTTCGCCATCGCCTTCTTCGCCCGCCCCATCGGCTCGGCCGTATTCGGCCACTTCGGCGACCGCATCGGCCGCAAGGCGACCCTGGTGGCCGCCTTGCTGACCATGGGTATCTCGACCGTCATCATCGGTTTGCTGCCGACGTATGCCGCCATCGGCACCCTGGCGCCGCTGCTGCTGGCGCTGTGCCGTTTCGGCCAAGGCCTGGGCCTGGGCGGCGAGTGGGGCGGCGCGGTGCTGCTGGCAACCGAGAATGCGCCACCGGGCAAACGCGCCTGGTACGGCATGTTCCCGCAGCTGGGCGCGCCGATCGGCTTCTTCCTGTCGGGCGGCATCTTCCTGCTGCTGAGCGAAACCATGACCGATGAACAGTTCTTCAGCTACGGCTGGCGCATCCCGTTCCTCGCCAGCGCGCTGCTGGTCATCGTCGGCCTGTACGTGCGCCTGAAGATCACGGAAACGCCGGACTTCCAGAAAGTCATCGATAAGAACGAAGTCGTCAAGCTGCCCGTGGCCACCGTGTTCCGCCAGCATGGCCGCATGTTGTTCCTGGGCACCATCATCGCCCTGGCCACCTTCGTGCTGTTCTACCTGATGACGGTGTTCGCACTGAGCTGGGGTACGACCAAGCTGGGCTTCACGCGCAAGGAATTCCTCGTCGTGCAACTGTTTGCCGTACTGTTCTTCGCCCTGACGATTCCGTTTTCGGCCGTGCTGGCCGACCGCCGCGGCCGCCGCGCCACCCTGATCTGGGTTTCCGTCGCCATCGCCATCTTCGGCCTGGTGCTCGCGCCCATGTTCGGCTCGGGCGTGACGTGGGAAGTGACCGTTTTCATGGCCGTCGGCCTGGGCTTGATGGGCATGACCTACGGACCGCTGGGCACGATGTTGTCCGAACTGTTCCCGCCCGAAGTGCGCTACACGGGCGCCTCGCTGACGTTCAACCTGGCCGGCATCCTGGGCGCCTCGCTGGCGCCGTACATCGCCACCTGGCTGGCCACGAACTATGGCTTGCAGTACGTGGGCTATTACCTGTCGCTGGCGGCCGTGCTGACCCTGGGTGCCTTGTTGATGGTGGGCAAGCCACGCGCGGGCAAGGAAGCCTGGCAGTAACACCCCTCTGACCCCACCGGTCCCGAAAGCCGCCAGCTGCAACCAGCTGGCGGCTTTTTTTGTCGGTAAAACGCCACGCCGCACGCCTGCCGAGATTCTTGTTGACAGTCAAAATCGGCTGGTGGTAAGGTGTGCACACGTGTGCAATACAGTGCAAGGCCTTAGAAAGCACATCCCGGGACAGTGACACCGCAAGATAGCGGTGCGGTCTGAAGTACCACAACGATAACGAACTTGGAGTGAGACGATGAAGATGCGCAATGTTGCGATTGCTATAAGCCTGGCCCTGCCGATGACGGCCATGGCCGCCGAGGAACGCCTGTCCGTGCTGTGCTCGGCCGATATGGAATGGTGCCAGCTGATGAAGAACCGCTTCGAGGCGGAAAGCAAGATCAAGGTATCGATGATCAGGAAGAGCGCGGGGGAAGCCTACGCGAAGATCCGCGCCGAAGCGTCGAACCCGAAATCGGACATCTGGTGGGGCGGCACGGGCGACCCGCACCTGCAAGCCGCCGCCGAAGGCTATACGGAAGAATACAAGTCGCCCACCCTGCCCAAGCTGCAGCCGTGGGCGCTCAAGCAGGCCGAGACGGCCAAATACCGCACCGTCGGCATCTATATCGGCATCCTGGGCCTGGCCTACAACGAAAACGTGCTGAAGAAGAAAAACCTGCCGCCGCCCCAATGCTGGAAAGACCTCGTCAAGCCCGCCTACAAGGGCGAGATCGAGATGGCTAACCCGAACTCCTCGGGCGCCGCCTACAATGCGCTGGCCACCGTGGTGCAGCTGTTCGGCGAAGAGGAAGCCTTCGATTTCCTGGCGAAAATGGGCCAGAACGTCAGCAAGTATCCGAACGCGGGCGTGGCGCCGGGCGAGGACGTGGGCCGCGGCGAAGCGGGCGTGGCCATCGGCTTCATGCATGACCTGATGAAACTCACCGTGGCCGGCTTTCCCGTGAAGGTCTTGCCGCCCTGCGAAGGCACGGGCTACGAGATCGGCTCGATGAGCATCGTCAAGGGCGCGAAAAACATGGAACAGGCAAAGAAATTCTATGAATTCGCCCTGCGTCCCGACGTGCAGAGCGAAGCCGTCAAGGCGCTGGCCTTCCAGATCCCGTCCAACGCGGCCGCCACCATTCCCGCCGCCTCGCCGCGCCTGGAAAACATCAAGACCATCAACTACGACTTCGCCAAGTATGGCGCGTCGGACACGCGCAAGCGCTTATTACAACGCTGGACGACACAGATTTATTCTGCCGGCAATTAACGCGCGCCAAAACTTACTGCGCGTCGCGATTTGCAGCCTGCGATGCTCACTGTGCTAGCGCACAGCTGCGCGTCTCGGCCGCAACTCACTGCCGCTCGCTACAGTTTTGGCAGGCGTTAAACCTATATAAATTGTTCAAAACGTCTGGAAACAGAGCGCATCGCGCAACAGAATTTCAGACGTTCATAGTTGGATGAAACTCATGAAAAAGATATTTTACGGCTGGCTGCTGGCCGCTTTGGCAGCGTTGTGCCTGTTGCCCTGGCAGCAGCAGGAAGCGGGCCTGTTCGCCGGCGAATGGCTGCGCGACGGCCAGTTCTTCAGTGAACGTGGCGCACCGGCCGTGCTGCACGTGCTGTCGTTCGGCGCCTGGCCGCTGGGCGTGTTCTTTGCCCTGATCGCCGCCAGCACCGCGCTGGTGGCCGGCAATCCCCACCGCAAGACCCTGGGCCAGGGCCAGATCGCCCTCGGCGGCGCGGGCCTGCTGTGGCTGGCATGGCTGGGCTGGGGGCCGCTGGCCGCCGGCACCGGCCTTGGTTTCGGCGCGCTGCTGCTGGCGCTGTGCCTGCTGTTCCTGCTGACCTCGGGCGCCGCCGCCTGCGGCGTGTGCCGCGGCGACGCCTTCGTGGCCGGCGCCATCGGCCTCATCATTTGCCTCATTTCCCTGTTCGTGCTGTTCCCCGTCGCGCTGATCCTGGTGAGCGCCGGCCAGCCCCTGGACGATGGCGGCACGGGCGCCGCCGCCCTGGCGCGCCGCCTGGCGGATCCCGGCATCTGGAGCCTCAATTGCGTGGCCGGTCCCGGCCGCTGCGGCGTGGCCTGGAATACCCTGGCGCTGGCCTTGCTGACGGGCGTGTCGGCCACCTTCCTCGGTCTCGTCTTCGCCCTGCTGGTGACGCGTACCAATGGCCGCTGGGTACGCCCCATGCGCGCCATCACCATCTTGCCGATCGTCACGCCGCCCTTCGTGCTGGGCCTGGCCCTGATTTTGCTCTTCGGCCGCAACGGCGCCATCACGGGCCTCGTCGGCGAGTTGTTTGGCATCGAGCAAAGCCGCTGGCTGTATGGCATGACGGGCGTGTGGCTGTCGCAGATGCTGGCCTTTGCGCCGATCGCCTTCATGACGTTGATCGGCGTGGTGGAAGGCGTCAGCCCCTCGCTGGAAGAAGCGTCGGGCACCCTGGGCGCCAGCAGCTGGCAAACCTTCGTCAAGGTCTCGCTGCCGCTGATGCGTCCCGGCATCGCCAATGCCTTCTTGCTGTGCTTTATCGAAAGCATGGCCGACTTCGGCAACCCGATGGTCTTGGGCGGCAACTTCCACGTGCTGTCGACGGAAATCTTCTTTTCCGTGGTGGGTGCCTCGAACGATCAGGGCCGCGCGGCGACTTTGGCCATCGTGCTGCTGACGTTTGCCGTGGGTGCCTTCTTCATCCAGAACCTGTGGCTGGGCAAGAAATCGTATGTGACGGTGACGGGCAAGGCCGACCACGGCGGCCACGCCTCGCTCAACCCGCGCCTGAAAACCACCCTGTGGACCATCGCCCTGCCATGGTTCGCCTTCACGGCCCTGATCTACGGCACGGTGGTGGCGGGCGGCTTCGTGAATAACTGGGGCCAGGACAATGCCTTCACCTTGCGCCATTACATCGACGCCTTCGGCATCACGGCGGGCGCTGCCGGCTGGCACTGGACGGGCCAGGCCTGGCCGTCGCTGTTCACCACCTTGACAATTTCGGCCATCGCCGCGCCCTTGACGGCCTTTGTCGGCATCCTGTCGGCCTGGCTGCTGGTGCGCCAGCAATTCGCCCTGAAGAGTGCGTTCGAGTTCGGCACCATGCTCAGCTTTGCCATTCCCGGCACCGTCATCGGCATCAGCTACATCCTGGCGTTCAACTCGGCGCCGATCGAGTTGACGGGCACGGCGACGATTCTGATCCTGTGCTTTGTCTTCCGCAACATGCCGATGGGATTGCGCACGGGCATCGCCGCCATGCGCCAGCTCGACGGCAGCCTGGACGAGGCGTCGATCACCCTGGGCGCCAGCAGCTGGACCACCATGCGCAAGGTCATCCTGCCGCTGCTGCGCCCGGCCATCGCCTCGGCCCTCGTGTATGGCTTCGTGCGTTCGATCACGTCGATCTCGGCCGTCGTCTTCCTCGTCAGCGCCGATTACGACATGGCCACGTCCTACATCATCGGCCTGGTGTCGAACGGCAACTACGGCACGGCGATCGCCTATGCCACGGTGCTGATCGTCATCATCCTGCTGTGCATCCAATTGATCCATTTGCTGGTCGGCAAGCGCCGCCTTCGCCGCGTCAGCGCCGAAAAAACGCTGCCGGCCGCCGTTCCCAACCTGGAAAAGAGCTACGCATGAACCACTTTACTACCCAAGCAACAGAGCTTGCCGCGCTGGAATTCGACGGTGTTACCAAGCGCTACGGCAAGGCCCTGGCCGTGAACGATGTGTCGTTCACGATCGCGCCGCGCACCATGGTCACCCTGCTGGGCCCCAGCGGCTGCGGCAAGACGTCCACCCTGCGCCTGATCGCGGGCCTGGAACGCGTCAGCGCCGGGCGCATCCTGCTGGCCGGCGAGGACGTCACCCTGACCTCCGCCGCCGAGCGCGACGTCAGCATGGTGTTCCAGTCGTATGCGCTGTTCCCGCACATGACGGTGCTCGACAACGTGTGCTACGGCTTGACCGTCTCGGGCGAGACCAAGCCGCGCGCCATCGAACGGGCGCAGGAAAGCCTGCGCCTGGTGGGTCTGGCTGACTTTGCCGCGCGCTTCCCGAACGAGTTGTCGGGCGGCCAGCAGCAAAGGGTAGCCGTGGCCCGTTCGCTGGTGCTGCAGCCCAAGGTCTTGCTGTTGGACGAGCCATTGTCGAACCTCGACACGAAACTGCGCCGCCGCGTGCGCGACGAGATCCGCGACATCCAGGTCAAGCTGGGCTTGACGGCCGTGTACGTCACGCATGACCAGGAAGAGGCGCTGGCCATTTCCGACCAGATTATCGTCATGAACCGCCAGGTGATCGCGCAAAAGGGCACACCGCACGAGCTGTTCGAGTCGCCGGCCGACAAGTTTGTCGCCGACTTCATCTGCAACGCGAACATCGTCGATGGCGTGATCGAATCGGTGGCCGACGGCAAGGCCGTCTGCGTCATGGGCAAGCTGCGGCTGCGTCTGCCATGCCGCAGCCAGCGCAGCGGCGAAGCGAGTTTCGCCGTGCGTCCGGAAGCGATCCTGCTGTCGCCCGCACAGCCCGACAGCGCCATGGTGGTGCGCGTGGCGCGCGCCACTTACCTGGGACGCGAAATGCAATACACGCTCGAGACGCCCGTCGGCGAACTGTTTGCCGTCTCGCACGACTTGAGCCAGGTTTTCACGCAAGGCACATCGGTCGCGATGACCGTACACGAACATGGCGCAGCCATCATTGGAGGACAAGCATGACAGATATGACACAGGCAGCGGTACTGGCCGACGCGGCCACCCTGGAACGCTATGCCTACGCCCGGCACATCATCGGCCAGGCGGGCGAGATTGCGCTGGGCATGTTCCAGCGCCGCACGGAACTGGTGATCGAGGAAAAGGGCTTGCAGGACATGGTCAGTATCGCCGATCGCATGGTGGAAGACTATGTGCGTGCGCAAATCGCCGCGCGTTTTCCTGACGACGCCGTGGTGGGCGAGGAGCGGGGCGGCGGGGCGTCGGACGCGCGCTGCGTGTGGGTCATCGATCCCATCGACGGCACGGCCTGTTTCGTCAACGGCATGCTGGCCTGGTGCGTGTCGATTGGCGTGCTGGTCGACGGCCAGCCCGCCATCGGCGCCGTGTACGACCCGAATGCGGACGAGCTGTTCCACGCCTGCCTGGGGCAAGGCGCGCATGTGACGGCGAAGGCGGGCGAAACGCGGCTGCGCATCAACGACGTGGCCAGCCTGCAGGGCGGCGTGCTGGGCGTGGGCTTTTCGCACCGCGTGGGCACCGATACCTTTTTGCCCTTTCTGCTCGACGTGCTGGAAGAGGGAGGCATGTTCATCCGCAACGGTTCCGGCGCGCTGATGATCGCCTACGTGGCGGCCGGGCGCCTGATCGGCTATTTCGAGCCGCACATCAATTCCTGGGATTGCCTGGCGGGCATCGTGCTCGTCAATGAGGCGGGCGGGCGCTGCAATGATTTCCTGGCCGATAACGGCCTGGAAAAGGGCAACCCCATCCTGGTGGGTGGCCCCCGCCTGTATCCGCAACTGGCGGCGCTGGCCTTGCCGCGTTGTACCTGAACACATTGACTGGAAAGGGAGGGCAGGCGTCCGGCGAGGGGCGCATGTAGTGGCAACACGCTGTCGAGCATCATGAGTAATCCACCACCATAAAAACAAGCAGGAGACAAAAATGAAAAACGGGATGAACACCATGCAGTTGAACAAGATCGCCGCCGTATTGTTGCTGGTCGCACCAGGCTGCGTGCTGGCCGAATCGAGCGTCGTCGTGTACGGCCGCATCCACGCGGGCTTCGACCGTATCGAAACGTCGAGCTCGGCCACGGCGCCGAATGGCGAGTCGGTGTCGCGCGTATCGGACAATTCCTCGAAGATCGGCTTCCGGGGAAGAGAAGACTTGGGCAATGGCAACACGGCCTTCTTCCAGATCGAGGGCAACGCCAAGCTCGACGATGGCACGGGCGCCATCAATAGCAAGGATACCTTTGTCGGGCTGGAAAACCCCGCCTATGGCCGCATCGCGCTGGGCCGCTTCGCCACGCCGATCCGCCAGATCAACGGCTATACCAACCGTTTCGTGGGCGAAGGCATCCAGGATGACGCCAACATTTCGCAGCTGGGCGGCGAAGGCTTCAACCGCCGCAGTTCGAACGCCGTCAGCTACCGCACGCCCGTGGTGCAAGGCTTCAGCGCCACGATTTACCGCGCCAGCGAAAACGAGGCATCGAACGGCGACCGCATCTATTCGGGCATCGTGCAATACGCAAACGGTCCCGTGAAGGGCGCCGTCGGCTATGAAAAGCACAAGGACTTGCGTCCCGGCTTCAGCGAAAAGATGTTCCGCGCCGTGGGCAATTACAACTTCGGCGGCGGCGACGTGGGCGTGGCCTGGAACCGCATGGTGTATGACGTGGCCGGCGGCGACTTGCAGCGCGACTACTTCACCATCACGGGCGCCTACAAGGCGGGCGGCGGTGCCTTCATCGGCCGTTTCGGCGTGGCAGGCGACGTGTCGGGCAGCGCGCCCAACGGCAGCAGCGTGACCATCAAGGCCACCACCCTTGTGCGCGGCGACGACAGCGGCGCCAAGCAGGCGACTTTGGGCTACGAGTATTACTTGTCCAAGCGCAGCACCGTCTACGCCTACTACACGCAAACCAATAACGACAAGAATGCCAACTACACGTTTGGCGGCAATGCCTTCGCCGCCACCAAGAAGGGTGCCAAGCTCAGCGGCGTAATGCTGGGCGTCATCCACCTGTTTTAACTTTTTTAGCCCGGATTTGCACACGTGTGCATTTCCGGGCAGCGTATTACCGACTATCAAGGAGATGGAAATGATTCAAGTGGCATTGTTCGGCGCCGGGCGCATCGGCCGCATTCACGCCGGCAATCTGGTACGCCAGCCCGGCGTGCGCCTGAAATACGTGGTCGACGTGCATGCGGACGCAGCGGCGGAAGTGGCGGCCCTGCACGGCGCCAGCGTGGCCAGCGTGGCCAGCGTGGACACTGTGCTGGCCGACCCGGCAGTCAAGGCCGTGCTGATCGCGTCGAGCACGGATACGCACGCGGACCTGATCGTGCGCGCGGCCGCCGCCGGCAAGGCCATCTTTTGCGAAAAGCCCGTCGACCTGACCCTGGAACGCGCGCGCGCCGCCGCCGCTGCCGTCCAGGACGCGGGCGTGATGTGCATGATCGGCTTCCAGCGCCGCTACGACCCCACGTTTGCCGCCGTCAAGCAGCGCATCGCAGCGGGCGAGATCGGCACGCCGGAGATGCTCATCGTCACCAGCCGCGATCCGGGGCCGCCACCCGTCAGCTACATCCAGGTGTCGGGCGGCATCTTCAAGGATATGCTGATCCACGATTTCGACATCTTCCGCTGGATACTCGATGATGAAGCCGTCAGCGTGCACGCCACGGGCAGCTGCCTCGTCGATCCGGCCATCGGCGCCGCGGGCGACCTCGATTGCACGGCTGTGACCCTCCGCACGGCGAAGGGACGCTTGTGCCAGATCAACACGACGCGCCGCGCCGCCTACGGCTACGACCAGCGTTTCGAAGTGCTGGGCAGCGCCGGCATGCTGCAGGCGGGCAACCACAAGCCGACGGAAGTGACGGCCTATGGCGCCGTGAACGTCAGCGTGGACAAGCCGGAAGACTTTTTCCTGGAACGCTACCGCGCCGCCTACGCCAGCGAAATGGCGCACTTTTTCGACGCCTTTGCCCATGGCGCAGCGCTGCGCACCACCGTCCACGATGGCTTAAAAGCCCTGGAACTGGCCGAAGCGGCCACCGTGTCGTGGCGCGAGCAACGCATCGTGCAACTGTCATAAGGAAACAATGCCATGAAGAATACGACTGAATTTGCCCAGGGCCGCGCGCTCGACGTGATCTGCCTGGGCCGCCTGGCGGTGGACCTGTATGCGCAGCAGATCGGCAGCACCCTGGAAGACGCCACCAGTTTCGCCAAGTACCTGGGCGGCTCGTCGGCGAATATCGCCTTCGGCACGGCCCGGCTGGGCTTGAAGTCCGCCATGCTGTCGAAAGTGGGCGACGACCACATGGGCCGTTTCCTCATCGACACCTTGTCAAAGGAAGGCTGCGACGTCAGCCACGTCGGCATCGACCGCGACAGGCTCACCGCCCTCGTCATGCTGGGCATCAAGGATAAAAACACCTTCCCCCTGATTTTCTACCGTGAAAATTGCGCCGACATGGCCATCGACGCATCCTTGGTGGATGCGGCCTTCATTGCCTCGAGCAAGGCGCTGTTGATCACCGGCACGCATTTTTCGACCGCCGCCATGCACGCCGTCAGCACGCAGGCATTGAAACTGGCCCACGCGAATAACGTGCGCACCGTGCTCGACATCGATTACCGGCCCGTGCTGTGGGGCTTGTCGGGCAAGGCGGACGGCGAAACGCGTTTCGTCTCGAACGAAGGTGTGACGAAACACTTGCAGGCGATCTTGCCGCAGTTCGACCTGATCGCCGGCACGGAAGAGGAATTCATGATCGCCGGCGGCGGCGCGGACATTATGGCGTCCTTGCGTGCCGTGCGCAAGGTAAGCAGTGCAACCCTGGTGGTCAAGCGGGGGCCGCTGGGCTGCGCCGTCATCGAGTCGGCCATTCCGGCCGGTCTCGATCAGGCGTTCAACTATCAGGGCGTGCGCGTGGAGGTCTTGAACGTGCTCGGCGCGGGCGACGCTTTTCTTTCCGGTTTCCTGAAAGGCTGGCTGCGCGGCGAGGATTACGAAGCGTGCTGCCGCTACGCGAACGGCTGCGGCGCTCTGGTCGTGTCGCGCCATGGTTGCGCGCCGGCCATGCCGTCGCCTGTCGAACTCGATTATTTCCTCGCCAACGCGGCGAAACTGTCCCGTCTTGACCAGGACGCCACCCTGGCGCGCCTGCACCGCACAACGGTGGCGCGTAAACAGTGGAATGAGCTGTGCGTGTTCGCTTTTGACCACCGCACGCAATTCTTTGAGCTGGCCCAGCAGGGCGTGAGCGACGAAACGCGGATTTCAAAGCTCAAGCAACTGTTCGTGCAAGCCGTGGGCCAGACGGAGGCGGCACGCGGCTTGCAGGGCGGCACGGGCGTGTTGATCGATGACCGCTATGGCGTCGATGCGCTCAACGACGCGACGGGACGCGGCTGGTGGATAGGCCGTCCCGTCGAGATGCCGGGCTCGAATCCCTTGCAATTCGACTGGGGCCGTTCGCTGGCGTCGCGGTTGACGCAGTGGCCGAAAGAGCACGTCATCAAGTGCCTGGTGCAGCTGCACCCCGACGATACGCCGGAAAACCGCCTGGAGCAGGAAGCGCAAATCAAGGGCTTGTACGACGCCGCGCAAGTCACGGGCCATGAATTGCTGCTGGAAATTATTCCTGCCAAGTCCCTGCCCCAGCATGACGATACCGTGTATCGCGCCGTCAAGCGCCTGTACAACCTCGGCATCTATCCGGAATGGTGGAAGCTGGAAAGCATGTCGGCCAAGCAATGGCAAGCCATCGATGCCCTCGTGCACGAGCGCGATCC
>NZ_JACYMM010000038.1 GCF_020858115.1 Janthinobacterium sp. FW305-129 | reverse complement strand
GCATCGGCTTGCGCCGCCTGCAGGCCGATCACTTCCGGATCGAGCGACGGGTCGCGCCGCGCCGTCACGGTGACGTTGACCACGCCCGGCTTCGAGGTGGCATACGCATTGCTCAGGGTGTAGCTGACCACCGCCGCGCCGGCGAACTTGCCCGAGGCCGCAAAGCTCAGCTGGTACGACGGCTTGCCGGCCGTGCCGACGTCGCGCACCACCGCCTTGCCCGCCTCGGCCGGCGCGACGCTCAGGACATTCGCCGCCGTGAACGGGCCGCCCGTGGCACCCGCCGTCAGGTCGACGGTGACCGTCAGGCCGGCCACCACCGTGGCGCTCTGGCTGGCCACCTGCGGCATCGGATTGACGGAAATCGTCGACGTCACCGGCGCCGAGGTGCCGAACACGTTCGAGACGGTGTAGCCGATACTGATGTCGCCGCTGGTGTTGATGCCGGGCGTGTAGACGATGTCCAGGCCATTAACCGCCGCCGTGCCGCTGGCCGGCTGCGTGGTGATGGCCAGCGCCGTGAACGGACCGCCGGTGGCACCTTGCGTCACCTGCAGCGTCACCGGCGTGCCGGCCAGTACCGTCGCCGTCTTGGCGACAGGCACCGGTACCGGCTGCGGCGCCACCACCAGGCTGAAGGTGGCCGGCGCCGATACGCCGCCGGCGCCGGTCAGCGTATAGCTGAAGCTGTCCGGACCAAAATAGTCCTTGTTCGGCGTGTAGGTGACGATGAAGCGGCTGACAGCCGGAGCCGCGGCGGCGACCCCGCGTGCCAGACCTGCCATGCGCGCCGACGAAACGATATCGACCCGCCCATGGCTCGGCGGCGTGACGATGGTCACTGCCGTGATGGGACTGCCGTCGGCCGCATCGATGGTCAGGCTCACCTCCTGATTGGCCGAAGTCGCCCCCGACTCATTGACCACGGGCGGCGGCGCCTGGTTCACCTGCAGCGTCAACGCTTGCTGCACGCTGAACAGGTGCGCGTCCGCCGCGCGTATCGTGAAAGTGAAGCTGCCGAACGCGGTCGGTGTACCGCTCAGCAGGCCGCTGGCGGCATCGAGCACCAGGCCGGCAGGCAAGGCGCCACTGCTGACCGAATACGCATACGG
>NZ_JACYMM010000037.1 GCF_020858115.1 Janthinobacterium sp. FW305-129 | reverse complement strand
ACGGCCCTTGCTGGCGATGTCATCACCAACAAGGCAGTCATTTCTGCCAGCAAGTTGCTGGCGATTACCGCCAATGCAAACAACGCCCAGTCGCTGGTGAACAGCCAGGGCCAGTTGGTGGCAGGTCAGCTGCAGCTGAACGTGGCCAACCTGAACAACGCCAGCGGCGACATTGTGCAGACGGGCGAGGGCGATACGATCATCACCACAGGCAAGCTGGACAACACGGCCGGCCGTATCGCCGTCAACAGTGCGAACCTGGCTTTGAACGCGACGGTGTTGACGAATATCAATGGCAAGCTGGAACACGCGGGTGCAGGCGTGCTGGCCATCCACGCGGGTCAGTTCAACAACCAGTTCGGCAAGATCACGGGCAATGGCAAGCTCGACATCACAGCGGCCACCCTCGATCACCGCAATGCGACCACCATCGCCAATCAGCTGACCATCAACACCGGCACGCTGGACAATCGCACCGGCAGCCTGGCGCAAACGGGTAGCGGTTTGATGAGCGTCAATGCCGCCGGCTCGCTGGACAATACGGGTGGCAAGATCGAAGGCAATGGCGATGCACTGGTGAAAGCTGGCACGTTGTTGAACAACAAGGGCCGCATCGTGGCGGCGCAGAATACCGTGTTGAACGTGAGCAGTCTGGACAATACCGAAGGGATTGTGGCCGCAGGGCGCAACCTGGCATTGAATAGTGGCAACATCGACAATACCAAAGGCCAGCTGCAAGCCGTGGCGGGCAACGCCACCCTGAACGCTGCGAACGTGAGTAATGCGGCAGGCAGCGTGTTTGCCGGCGGTAATCTGACCACGACGCTCGATACCTTGAGCAACACGGGCAGCCTGTATGCGGCAGGCAATCAAGCCCTGACCGCAACAGGTGCCATCGTGAACACGGGCGTCATCGCGGCGCAAGGCAACAACAGCATCACGGCAAAGACCCTCGACAGCAGCGCAAGCAGCTTGATCGGCGCCGGCATCCAGGCCGATGGCAAGCTGGGCACGGCTGGCAATCTGACAATCAGCACCACTCAGGATCTTGCTGCACACGGCCAGATACTGGCCGCAGGCAATGCAAATCTGAGCGGCACCTCGGTTGATATCGGCGGCAGCCAGACCAGCGCCGCCAACATCGGCCTGACGGCAACAACGGGTGACGTCAGCACGAACAAGGCGGTC
>NZ_JACYMM010000036.1 GCF_020858115.1 Janthinobacterium sp. FW305-129 | reverse complement strand
GTGGGGCATTCGAAACGACGACAAGGAGTCGTCAACACAGGGCTATTCCAAGTGATCGGATTGAAGCTGAAAGCGAATCGCGAATCGGGACATCACGTGGTATCCGCAATCCGCGTGGAGTTCACATGCGCGGCGTGATCCGTCTCGGCGACCCAACCAGCCACGGGGGCAAGGTCATTTCTGCCGCACCGAATAGTGACGTGCTGGGGGTAGCGGTTGCGCGCAAAGGCGACCGTTGCCTGTGCCCGATGCGCGGCCATGAAGTGTGCAGCATCGCCGAAGGGGATCCAAAGGTGCTAATCGATGGTGTACCGGTGGCCTTCGAAGGCCACAAGACCACCTGCGGCGCGACCCTGATTTCTACGATGCCTGCCAGCGGCAGGGGGTAGCGGCTGTTAGGCTGGACATGCCAGAAAAGATCTTCGATGAGCGCCAGAGCCGCACGCGGCAGCAACAAGAGGTGCAGCTATGAATCAGCTGATCGCAACCTGGCCTAGAAGACTGGGCTGGAGCTTGCTCGGCTTCGGCCTGATCTTGGTTGGAGCGCTTTGGTTCACACGGCACGCAGCCCCTGCTGCTGCACAATCCTTAACCGATGGAGAACTACTGATGCGTTTTTTGGGCTATCCCACCATATCCGCACTCGCTTTATTCGGATTGCTTACCGCCTGCTCAACCGCGCCCGCGCCAAGCGCCGCACCTGCTGCAGCTTTACCCGTAGAAGACTCAGCGAAACCCTTCGTCGCCCAGGTGGTCGGGGTACAGTGGCTCAACCCGCTGCAACGTCGCGATTATCCGACGGAATGGCAGTTGTTGTGGACGCTGGGATTGGCAAAGCCCAATCAGGGAGATGACAAGGTCAAGGAAAACCCGAAAAAATATTCAACATTGCAGATGATTGGCATGGTCGCCTACGGAAATGATGGGAGAGAATCCTTAGAGGGATACCACCAAAAATATGTTAATGCATTAATAACTAAATTTCATGACATCTATTTCTCAAGCTCCCGTTATTTTTACAACGCCCATTCGCTCAAGGACAAGACGACGTGGCGTGAACTTGCCGGCATTCACGTGCAATATGCGCTTCCCCAAGGTCGCCTCGATCCGGTAACCGCGGCGGATTTCACTCGAGAAACCATTATCGCGGCGTTCGATATCGGCAACCCCAACTTTCCCAAAGCATGGTCGCGCAGCACGCCTCCCGATGTGCACGTCACGATGGG
>NZ_JACYMM010000035.1 GCF_020858115.1 Janthinobacterium sp. FW305-129 | reverse complement strand
CCCCGGGGGGCCGTCGCCGTGATCTGCGTGGCACTGTTGACCGTAAAGCCGGTGGCCGCCGTGGCGCCGAAGGTCACCGCCGTTGTGCCGCCAAAATTCGAACCGGTGATGATGACGGAAGTACCACCGCCCGTCGGCCCCGCAGTCGGCGAAATGCTGCTGACCGTTGGCGCCGCGACATACGTAAATTGATCGGCCGCGCTGGTGGCGCTGGTGCCGCCCGTCGTGGTGACGCGCACGTCCACCGTGCCGGAACCGGTTGGTGCCGTCGCCGTGATCTGCGTGGCACTGTTGACCGTAAAGCCGGTGGCCGCAGTGGCGCCAAAGGTCACTGCCGTTGTGCCGCCAAAATTCGAACCGGTGATGATGATGGAAGTACCGCCGCCCGTCGGCCCCGCAGTCGGCGAAATGCTGCTGACCGCCGGCGCCGCGACATACGTAAATTGGTCGGCCGCGCTGGTGGCGCTGGTGCCGCCCGTCGTGGTGACGCGCACGTCCACCGTGCCGGAACCGGCGGGCGCCGTCGCCGTGATCTGCGTGGCGCTGTTGACCGTAAAGCCGGTGGCCGCCGTGGCGCCGAAGGTCACCGCCGTTGTGCCGCCAAAATTCGAACCGGTGATGATGACGGAAGTACCGCCGCCCGTCGGCCCTGCAGTCGGCGAAATGCTGCTGACCGCCGGTGCCGCGACATACGTAAATTGGTCGGCGGCGCTGGTGGCGCTGGTGCCGCCCGTCGTAGTGACGCGCACGTCCACCATGCCGGTGCCGGCGGGCGCCGTCGCCGTGATCTGCGTGGCGCCGTCGACCGTGAAACCGCTCACCGCCGTGGCGCCGAAGGTCACTGCCGTGGTACCGCCAAAGCCCGTACCCGTGATGGTGACCGTGGTGCCGCCGGCTGCCGGACCGGCAGTCGGCGAAATGCTCGTCACCGCCGGGGACGCCACAAAGGTGTACTGGTCCGCCGCGCTGGTGGCACTGGTGCCTCCAGTGGTGGTGACGCGCACGTCCACCGTACCCGTGCCGCTTGGCGCCGTCGCCGTGATCTGCGTGGCACTGTTGACCGTAAAGCCGGTGGCCGCCGTGGCGCCGAAGGTCACCGCCGTTGTGCCGCTAAAATTCGAACCGGTGATGATGACGGAAGTGCCGCCGCCCGTCGGCCCTGCAGTCGGCGAAATGCTGCTGACCGCCGGTGCCGCAACATACGTAAATTGATCGGCGGCGCCGGTGGCGCTGGTGCCGCCCGTCGTGGTGACACGCACGTCGACCGTGCCGGAACCGGCGGGGGCCGTCGCCGTGATCTGCGTGGCGCTGTTGACCGTGTAGC
>NZ_JACYMM010000034.1 GCF_020858115.1 Janthinobacterium sp. FW305-129 | reverse complement strand
TTCCTTCGGATGCGCCTGCAGATAGTCGAGGGCAGCCGCCAGAGACACAAAGCCTGCATTCGCGCCGCCGGCCGTCAAGTGCACGTCGGGCGGGGTGGACTTGGTCCAGGAATTGGGGAAACTGGGATTCCCGATGGAAAAAGTATCGATGATTTCTTCGCGCAATGCCTCGCCTGCCTGAATAGGGTCAAAGCGCGTTGCGGGCACCGCATATTCAACATGGATACCCGCCAGTTCATTCCAGCCTTTTTTGTGTTTGAAGTCGTGGGCGTTATAAAAATAGGTGGGGTTGGAGAAATATACACCGTGAAATTACCTATCATTTCAAACAAATATTTCCCATGGAAATTAAAAAAAGTACCTTTACCATCATTTGATGAAGCTATGCCAGACACAGATCTGACCTCAGAGAAAATAGCAGGGTATTGTTCTACCATGTCGTCTTTCTTATTTGGCCTTACTTTCCCAAGGGTCCATAGCAGCTGCCATTCGGTTGGATAATCCTGACGCTGAAGGGGATTGAGCCACTGCACGCCCACCACTTGCGCCATGAATGGCTGGGCAATCATTTTTTCATTCTCACGGCCATCTTTGCTCGCCGGATGCGTCACGCACGCCGACAAAGCCAGGCCCGACAGCAGTGCCGCCAAGTTGCGAAAGGAAGAGAGAAGGTTCATTTTTCACCCTGGTCAGTTCATCAAGTACGCCATCTGGCGCGCCATTCCCATCGCCTACTTCGAATAACCCTGCTCATTGAACTGTCCCGCATCCAGCGTGGCCCAGGCATGCCGGATGCCCCACCACATCAGATAGGCATTGCCGCCGCCGCGCGCGCGGAACCACGGTTTCACGGGGTCGATCGGCCGCACCTTGGCCGGCGGCAAGATCAGCACGCCGGTCGTCTGATCCGCGTCGCTGGTGCCCGCCACCAGCACGTTCTGGCCAAAGTGATTCGCCTGCGCGATGCCCAGCGCCACATTCGTCAAGGCCGTGGCGGCGCCCATTTCGCCCAGCAAGGCTGGCGTATTGAAGGTCTGCTGGAGAAAATCGAAAGCCGGCACCTCGGTCGTCAAGGTCTGCGCCAGGTGGCCGATGCGGTCCGACGAGGCGGGATGCGTGTTGTGCGCATCGTGGATCACATAGCCGATATCCACCTCGCTCTTGCGCCCGTTGCCTGTCGCCTGCGCCAGGGTCGCCTGCCACGCCTGCACCGTGGGCGGCGGCAAGCCCTTCTGCGCCGTAAAGGCACCGACCTGCTGCGTGGCCGGATAGCCTATCCACGCCAGCGCATCGCGCTCCGTCTTGTAATGGGGGCCGGCCAGCAC
>NZ_JACYMM010000033.1 GCF_020858115.1 Janthinobacterium sp. FW305-129 | reverse complement strand
GACGAGTGAACTTGTTCACGAAGCAATCGGAAGTGGTTCCAAGAAAAGCCTCTAAGCTTCAGTCATACGAGACCGTACCGCAAACCGACACAGGTGGGCGAGATGAGTATTCTAAGGCGCTTGAGAGAACTCGGGAGAAGGAACTCGGCAAATTGGTACCGTAACTTCGGGAAAAGGTACGCCCCGGTAGCTTGATTGGTTTACTCCATGAGGGTGAAAGGGTTGCAATAAACTGGTGGCTGCGACTGTTTAATAAAAACACAGCACTCTGCAAACACGAAAGTGGACGTATAGGGTGTGACGCCTGCCCGGTGCTGGAAGATTAAATGATGGGGTGCAAGCTCTTGATTGAAGTCCCAGTAAACGGCGGCCGTAACTATAACGGTCCTAAGGTAGCGAAATTCCTTGTCGGGTAAGTTCCGACCTGCACGAATGGCGTAACGATGGCCACACTGTCTCCTCCCGAGACTCAGCGAAGTTGAAATGTTTGTGATGATGCAATCTACCCGCGGCTAGACGGAAAGACCCCATGAACCTTTACTGTAGCTTTGCATTGGACTTTGAACCAATCTGTGTAGGATAGGTGGGAGGCTTTGAAGCGGGGACGCTAGTTCTCGTGGAGCCAACCTTGAAATACCACCCTGGTTTGTTTGAGGTTCTAACCTTGGTCCGTTATCCGGATCGGGGACAGTGCATGGTAGGCAGTTTGACTGGGGCGGTCTCCTCCTAAAGTGTAACGGAGGAGTTCGAAGGTACGCTAGATACGGTCGGACATCGTGTTGATAGTGCAATGGCATAAGCGTGCTTAACTGCGAGACTGACAAGTCGAGCAGGTACGAAAGTAGGACATAGTGATCCGGTGGTTCTGTATGGAAGGGCCATCGCTCAACGGATAAAAGGTACTCTGGGGATAACAGGCTGATTCCTCCCAAGAGTTCATATCGACGGGGGAGTTTGGCACCTCGATGTCGGCTCATCACATCCTGGGGCTGTAGCCGGTCCCAAGGGTATGGCTGTTCGCCATTTAAAGTGGTACGTGAGCTGGGTTTAAAACGTCGTGAGACAGTTTGGTCCCTATCTGCCGTGGGCGTTGGAAATTTGAAGGGGGCTGCTCCTAGTACGAGAGGACCGGAGTGGACGAACCTCTGGTGTACCGGTTGTCACGCCAGTGGCATTGCCGGGTAGCTAAGTTCGGAAGAGATAACCGCTGAAAGCATCTAAGCGGGAAACTTGCCTTGAGATGAGATTTCCCAGAGCCTTGAGCTCTTTGAAGGGTCGTTCGAGACCAGGACGTTGATAGGCTGGGTGTGGAAGTGCAGTAATGCATTAAGCTAACCAGTACTAATTGCCCGTACGGCTTGTCCCTATAACCTTAGCAGGTACAGAGGAT
>NZ_JACYMM010000032.1 GCF_020858115.1 Janthinobacterium sp. FW305-129 | reverse complement strand
CTGGCCGGAGAACTCGATGATGCGGGCCTGATCGCCGCAGTGCGCGCCAACTTCGAACAGCTGATCAGTTTGTGGCAACGCACGCGCAACCGCCTGGAGCGTGCCGCATGAGCGCCACTGTCCGCTTGACCATGGCGCAGGCTTTAGTCCGCTACCTGTCCGTGCTGCGCACCGAGGATGGACAGCCCTTGTTCGGCGGCGCCTTTGCCATCTTTGGCCACGGCAATGTGGCCGGCCTGGGCGAGGCGCTGTACCAATATCGGGATAGTTTTCCCACCTACCGCGCCCACAATGAACAGGCGATGGCGCACTCGGCCATTGCCTATGCGAAAGCGCACATGCGCCGGCGCATGATGGCGGTGACCAGTTCCATCGGTCCCGGCGCCACGAATCTGCTGACGGCCGCCGCGCTGGCGCACGTCAACCGCCTGCCGGTCTTGCTGTTGCCCGGTGACGTCTTCGTCTCGCGCGCGCCGGACCCCGTCTTGCAGCAACTGGAAGACGCCAGCGACGGCAGCGTCTCGGTCAACGATGCTTTTAAACCCTTATCGCGCTATTTCGACCGCATCGTGTATCCGGAGCAATTGCTGACCGCCTTGCCAAGGGCGATTGCCGCCTTGACGGACGCGGCCGCCTGCGGCCCCGTGACCTTGTCCCTGCCGCAAGACGTGCAGACGATGGCGTATGACTATCCGGCCGACTTTTTCGAACCGCGAGTCGTGCGTTTCCGCGCCGTGCCGCCCGTCGAGCTGGAACTGGAAGAAGCGGCAGCGTTGCTGAAAAACGCGAAACAGCCGCTGATCGTGGCCGGCGGCGGCGTGCTGTACGGCAAGGCCAGCGCCGCCTTGCAGGCGTTTGCCGAGCGGCACGGCATTCCCGTGGCGGAAACCCAGGCCGGTAAAAGCTCCCTGCCGTGGAACCACCCATTGCAGCTGGGCGCCATCGGCGTGACGGGTTCGCCCGCCGCGAATGCGCTGGCGGCGGACGCGGACGTGGTGCTGGCCGTCGGCACACGGCTGCAGGATTTCACGACCGGGTCCAACTCCCTGTTTGCGCAGGCGCAACTGCTCAGCCTGAACGTCAACAGCTTTGATGCGCTGAAACGCCGTGGCCTGGGCCTGCAGGCGGACGCAACCCTCGGGCTGCAAGGTTTGTCCCGTTATCTGGGCAGCTGGAGCAGCGCGGGCCAGTGGCTGGAGCGGGCGCAGCAGGCAGGCAAGGCCTGGCGCGCCACCGTGCTGGCGATCACCGGCAAGCGGGAAGTCGCCGGCTTGCCGTATGACGGCGAAGTCATCGGCGCCGTGCAGCGCTCTTCACTTGACTCCACCACCCGCGACATCGTCGTTTGCGCGGCCGGTACCTTGCCGGCCGAACTGCACAAGCTGTGGCGGACAAGCACGCCGGGCGGCTACCACATGGAGTACGGCTATTCGTGCATGGGCTATGAAATCGCCGGCGGCCTCGGCGTCAAGATGGCCAAACCCGATGCCGAGGTGATCGTCATGGT
>NZ_JACYMM010000031.1 GCF_020858115.1 Janthinobacterium sp. FW305-129 | reverse complement strand
CGGCGAGTCCCGTTTCCAACCCATTCAGAACGCAATTCGCCAGGGTTGGCGAAATGACACCACCTTGCGGTGTTCCCTCATCTGTCGGCGAGAAGCGACCCTGATGGACCAACTCCGGGGAGTGTCAGGATTTCTGTGTGTGAGGCTGTTGAATCCGTCACTCAATCGTGAGGCGGCTTGGTGATCTTACTGGCGCGATCTGGTAAATCGGTCCTCGTAGAGGATCGCAAATTGGTTCATCGCTGATTTCCAGTGGTTGGCCGCCCGCCCCCAGTCCGCGGTGATGTTGCGCAGCGCCAGCCAGATCAGCTTGGTGGCCGCCTCGTCGCTGGGGAAGTGGCCGCGCGTTTTGATGATCTTGCGCAGCCGTGCGTTCACGCTCTCGATGGCGTTGGTGGTGTAGATCACGCGCCGCACCTCGGGCGGGAAGGCGAAGAACGGGATGACCTTGTCCCAGGCCCGGCGCCAGGCGCTGACCACGGTCGGGAACCGCTGCCCCCAGGGGCCGGCCGCAAACGCATCCAACTCGGCCTCGGCCGCCTCGGCGCTCACCGCGGTGTAGATGGGTTTGATGGCTGCGGCCAGCGCCTTGCGGTCTTTCCATGACGCAAAGTCCAGGCCACCCCGGATCAGGTGCACGAGAGCTTGTCAGAAATTTTGTGTGTGAGGCATAGCATGTCGACAAGGAGCATGAATGCCACGCAAGACCAAACCCACCGCTTTGGCGGACCAGGCGGCACAGCCGCAATTTCACATCCCGGCCGAGCTGCTTGACCAGCTGGTGACCGGGCCCATGACGCCGGGCCAAGTCCAAGGGCTGTTCGATCAGTTCAAGAAGTCAATTCTTGAGCGGGCGCTGGGCGCCGAGATGAGTCATCACCTAGGCTATGCGCCCGGCCAAGCCAAGCCCACAGGCGGATCAGCCAACCACCGCAACGGCAAGAGCACCAAGACCGTACTGACCGATGTGGGGGCGCTGCGCATCGATGTCCCACGCGATCGCGAAGGCAGCTTCGAGCCGCAGCTCATTGGCAAGCACGAGCGGCGCTTTACGGGTTTCGACGACAAGATCATCGCCATGTACGCACGCGGCATGACGGTGCGCGAGATCCAGGGTTTCCTGGCTGAGATGTACTCGGTGGACGTCTCGCCCGAGCTCATCAGCCGTGTCACCGATGAGGTGATGGGCGAGGTCACGGCCTGGCAGACACGGCCGCTGGAGGCGATGTACCCGGTGGTGTTCTTCGATGCGCTGCGGGTCAAGATTCGCGAGGATGCGGTGGTGCGCTCCAAGGCCGTCTACCTGGCGCTGGGCGTACTGCCTGACGGCTCGCGCGACATCCTGGGAATCTGGATCGAGAACACCGAGGGGGCGAAGTTCTGGATGAAGGTCTTCAACGATCTGAAGACGCGCGGGGTGCAGGACATCCTGATTGCCGTCACCGACGGCCTCAAGGGCATGCCAGAGGCGCTGGGCGCAGTGTTCCCGGCGACGACGCTGCAGACCTGCATCGTGCACCTGATCCGGGGTGGCCTGGACTTTGCGTCATGGAAAGACCGCAAGGCGCTG
>NZ_JACYMM010000030.1 GCF_020858115.1 Janthinobacterium sp. FW305-129 | reverse complement strand
CTGGCCGGAGAACTCGATGATGCGGGCCTGATCGCCGCAGTGCGCGCCAACTTCGAACAGCTGATCAGTTTGTGGCAGCGCACGCGCAACCGCCTGGAGCGTGCCGCATGAGCGCCACTGTCCGCTTGACCATGGCGCAGGCTTTAGTCCGCTACCTGTCCGTGCTGCGCACCGAGGATGGACAGCCCTTGTTCGGCGGCGCCTTCGCCATCTTTGGCCACGGCAACGTGGCGGGCCTGGGCGAGGCGCTGTACCAGTACCGGGAATCCTTTCCCACGTATCGCGCCCACAACGAGCAGGCGATGGCGCACTCGGCCATTGCCTATGCGAAAGCCCACATGCGCCGGCGCATGATGGCGGTGACCAGTTCCATCGGTCCCGGCGCCACGAATCTGCTGACGGCCGCCGCGCTGGCGCACGTCAACCGCCTGCCCGTGCTGCTGTTGCCCGGCGACGTCTTCGTCTCGCGCGCGCCGGACCCCGTCTTGCAGCAACTGGAAGACGCCAGCGACGGCAGCGTCTCGGTCAACGATGCTTTTAAACCTTTATCGCGCTATTTCGACCGCATCGTGTATCCGGAACAGCTACTGACGGCCTTGCCGCGCGCGATTGCCGCCTTGACGGACCCGGCCGCCTGCGGCCCCGTGACCTTGTCCCTGCCGCAAGACGTGCAGACGATGGCGTATGACTATCCGGCCGACTTTTTCGAACCGCGAGTCGTGCGTTTCCGCGCCGTGCCGCCCGTCGAGCTGGAACTGGAAGAGGCGGCAGCGTTGCTGAAAAACGCGAAACAGCCGCTGATCGTGGCCGGCGGCGGCGTGCTGTACGGCCAGGCCAGCGCCGCCTTGCAGGCGTTTGCCGAGCGGCACGGCATTCCCGTGGCGGAAACCCAGGCCGGCAAGAGCAGCTTGCCGTGGGACCACCCATTGCAGCTGGGCGCCATCGGCGTCACCGGTTCGCCTGCCGCGAATGCGCTGGCGGCGGACGCGGATGTGGTGCTGGCCGTCGGCACGCGCCTGCAGGATTTCACGACGGGGTCCAACTCCCTGTTTGCGCAGGCACAACTGCTCAGCCTGAACGTCAACAGCTTTGACGCGCTGAAACGCCGGGGCCTGGGCCTGCAGGCGGACGCGACCCTCGGGCTGCAAGGTTTGTCCCGCTATCTGGGCAGCTGTAACAGCGCGGGCCAGTGGCTGGACCGCGCGCAGCAGGCAGGGAATGCCTGGCGCGCCACCGTGGCGTCCATTACCGGCAAACGGGAGGTGGCCGGCTTGCCGTACGACGGCGAAGTCATCGGCGCCGTGCAGCGCTCTTCACTTGACTCCACCACCCGCGACATCGTCGTCTGCGCGGCCGGTACCTTGCCGGCCGAACTGCACAAGCTGTGGCGCACGGAAATGCCGGGCGGCTACCACATGGAATACGGCTACTCGTGCATGGGCTATGAAATCGCCGGCGGCCTCGGCGTCAAGATGGCCAAACCCGATGCCGAGGTGATCGTCATGGTGGGCGATGGCAGCTATCTGATGATGAATTCGGAAATCGCCACTTCCGTCATGCTAGACAAAAAACTCATCATCGTCGTGCTCGACAACCGCGGTTACGGCTGCATCAACCGCCTGCAGCAGGCGTGCGGCAATGCCTCGTTCAACAATATGTTGCCCGACAGCGCACCCCGCATCGACTTCGCCCTGCATGCGCAATCCTTGGGCGCCTTGAGCGAGCACGTGACCAGTATCGCAGAACTGGAGCAAGCCATGCTGCGCGCCCGCGAAGCTAGCCGCACGTATCTGATCTGCATCAATACGGACGACACGCGCACGACCGAGGAGGGTGGTTGCTGGTGGGAAGTGGCCGTGCCCGAGGTCTCCACGCAAGCCGGCGTGCAGCTTGCCCGTGCCCGTTATGAAAACGATCGCCTGAAACAAAGGAATTGAAATGACTACATGGAATGTGAAGATCGGCATCAACCCGATTTCGTGGATGAACGACGATTTGCCGAGCCTGGGCGGCGAGACGCCTTTGGAAACGGC
>NZ_JACYMM010000002.1 GCF_020858115.1 Janthinobacterium sp. FW305-129 | reverse complement strand
TGTTATTTGGTGAAACAGCCCCCGGCTGTTCCACCTAGAGAAAAACCCGATCAGCAATGGTCGGGTTTTTTTTCGTCTGGCGGTTTGAGCGTTCGCCCCAAGCGAAGGCTGGGGTCAGACCCTGAGGGTCTGACCCCGGTATTTCGCCGTTGGGGTAATTCCGAATAAAAAAAGCAGCGCTACGCGCTGCCTTTGCCATCTAACGTCGCTTAACTTCCGCGATAAGTCGAATACGACCACGGCGATACCACTAGCGGTACGTGGTAGTTTTCATCCGTATGCGCGATACCGAAGGACAGGGTGACCAGATCGATGAAGCGGGGCGAGGGCAATTCCACGCCTTGGGCGGCGAAATAGTCGCCTGCATTGAATACCAGTTCATACTGGCCCGCCTTCATGCTGTCGCCTTCCAGCAATGGCGTGCTGCAACGGCCGTCGCTATTGGTCATATCCATCTTCAATAACACTTTTCCTTCCGGCGCGACCGAAAACAGGGCCACCTTGACGCCGGCTCCCGGCCTGCCGTGGGCGATATCGAGTACATGCGTGCTGAGTTTTCCCATTTGCTATCCTGTATATAGGGTGAGTGAATGTGCTTATCGTGCAAATCATATACCGGCGACTGCGCCCGGCTATATGATTGGGCATATAGCCAACATTGTCCTCCTATAGGCGCGCCTCCGCATGAACAATTATGAAGATTATCCACGCGACTTGATCGGCTATGGCCGCACGCCACCGCATCCGCAATGGCCGGGCAAGGCTCGTATTGCCCTGCAATTCGTCCTCAATTACGAGGAAGGGGCGGAAAACAGCGTGCTGCATGGCGATCCCGCCTCGGAAACGTTTTTATCGGAAATGATCGGTGCAGCCGCTTTTCCTGCGCGCCACCTCAGCATGGAGTCGATTTATGAATACGGTTCGCGTGCCGGGCTGTGGCGCTTGCTGCGCATGTTCGAGGAGCGGCGCCTGCCATTGACCGTGTTTGGCGTATCGATGGCCTTGAAACGCAATCCGGAGGCGGTGGCCGCCTTCCAGCAACTGGGGCACGAAATTGCCTGCCATGGCTTGCGCTGGATTTCCTACCAAAACATGGACGAAGCGACGGAGCGCGAACACATGCGTGTAGCCGTGCAGATCATCCGCGAATTGACGGGTTCCGCCCCGCAAGGCTGGTACACGGGGCGCGATTCTCCGAATACGCGCAAACTGGTGGTCGAGCATGGCGGTTTCCGCTACGACGCCGATTACTATGGCGACGATCTGCCATTCTGGGAGAAAGTGGCTTATACGGATGCCGCGGGCATGCCGGCCATGCAGCCGCAGCTGATTGTGCCCTACACCCTGGATACGAACGACATGCGCTTTGCCGCCATGCAAGGTTTTAACTCGGGCACCCAATTTTTCGATTATCTGAAAGATGCCTTCGACGTGCTGTACGCGGAAGGCGATCCGAACGGCCTGAATCAGCCCAAGATGTTGTCGGTGGGCTTGCATTGCCGCCTGGTGGGGCGTCCGGGACGGGCCGCGGCGCTGGCACGCTTCCTCGACTATGTGCAGCGCCATGAGCAAGTGTGGATCACGCGCCGCATCGATATTGCCGAACACTGGCATGCGACGCATCCCTGCACTGCTTGATGGGTATTGATATTGGATGATAAGTAAAATCAGTCTTTGCATATAGTTGTCCCATATGCCGGTGTTAATCTCCTATACTGGGACTATACCGAGGCCAGCATGTCAGAACCGATCCGTTTTTATTACCGTGGTGCCGTACAGGAAGTACGCAACGCCGCCCCTACGCAGACTGTGTTGCAGCACCTGCGCGAGGATTTGCATTGCACGGGTACCAAGGAAGGCTGCGCCGAAGGCGATTGCGGCGCCTGCACGGTCGTCATCGGCAGCCTGGTGGATGGCCAGGTCGAGATGAAAGCCGTCAACGCCTGCATCCAGCTCACGCCCACGCTCGATGGCAAGGCCCTGTTTTCCGTGGAAGACTTGCAACAGCCCGATGGCGCCCTGCATCCGGTACAGCAGGCGATGGTCGAGTGCCACGGTTCCCAGTGCGGTTTTTGCACACCCGGCTTCGTCATGTCCTTGTGGGGCATGTATCTGGAGAAAAATGGCGCCACCCCCACGCGCTGCGAAATCGACGATACGCTGTCCGGCAATCTGTGCCGCTGTACCGGTTACCGGCCCATCATCGATGCGGCCAGGCGCATGGGCGAATTGCAACACGTCAGCTTTGACCGCGATGCCCTGGCGCAACAGTTACAAGCGCTGCAGCGCGCCAGCACGAGCACGTATGAACATGGCGGCCAGCACTTCCACGCGCCGCGCAGCATCGACGAACTGGTGGCGTTGCGTGCGGAAAAGCCGCAGGCATGCCTGCTGGCCGGCTCCACCGATATCGGCTTGTGGGTCACCAAGCAGTTGCGCGACCTGGGCGACATCATTTATCTGGGCAACGTGGCCGCACTGAAAACCATCGGCATCGTTGACGGCAAGCTGCAGATTGGCGCCGGCGCCAGCCTCAACGATGCGTATGCGGCGCTGTGCCGGCATTATCCGGACGAGTTGTCGGAACTGTGGCAGCGCTTTGCTTCCTTGCCGATCCGTAACGCGGGTACTTTGGGCGGCAATGTCGCCAATGGTTCGCCGATTGGCGACTCGATGCCGTGGCTGATTGCGCTGGGCAGCGAGATCGTGCTGCGCGGTTCCGCCGGCCAGCGGATCATGCCGTTGGAAAATTTTTATCTTGGCTATCAAAAGAAAGACTTGCAGCCCGGCGAATTCGTCGAAGCCGTGCGCGTGCCTTTGCCCCGTGCTGAGGTGCATTTCCGCACGTATAAACTGGCGAAACGCTTCGACCAGGATATCTCGGCCGTGTGCGCTGCGTTTGCCTTTGAACTCGATGGCGAACGCATCGTCGATACGCGCATCGCCTTCGGCGGCATGGCGGCCACGCCGCAGCGCGCTGCGCAAACGGAAGCGTTTCTGCGCGGACAGGCGTGGACGGAAGACAATTTGCTCATCGCCATGCGCTTGCTGGCCGACGATTACGCGCCCTTGTCGGACATGCGCGCGTCGAACAGCTACCGCATGACGACGGCGCAAAACCTGTTGCGCCGCTTCTGGCTGGAAACCCGTCCCGGTGCGCCGCTGTTGCGCACTGCCGTCAACGCCTACGCTTGCCGCGCCTGAAAGGACCAGCATGAACCATCCTGCCACGCCCGAACTGCAAGCGGCTGCCTGGAGCGCCGTGGGCAAGCCCAGCCCCCATGAATCGGCGCAACTGCATGTGCTGGGGCAAGCCACGTACACGGACGATATCGCCGAATTGCATGGCACCTTGCACGCGGCGCTGGGCCTGTCGCAAAAGCCGCACGCGCGCATCACGGCCATGGATTTATCTGCCGTGCGCGCCGCTGCCGGTGTCGTCGCCGTCTACACGGCGCAAGACATCCCCGGCACCAATGATTGCGGTCCCATTATCCACGACGATCCCATCCTGGCATTTGATCTGGTGCAATATGTGGGCCAACCGATCTTCATCGTGGTGGCAGATACGCACGACCATGCGCGCCGCGCCGCGCGCCTGGCGCAAGTGTCATACGAGGAATTGCCCGCGATCATGACGCCGCAGGCGGCGAAGGCGGCGCAATCGTATGTGCTGCCGCCGATGCAGCTGACACGCGGCAACTACCAGGCCGCGTTCGAGAAGGCGCCGCATGTGGTCAAGGGCCAGCTGTATGTGGGCGGACAGGAGCAGTTTTATCTGGAAGGACAGATTTCCTACGCCATTCCGAAGGAGGCGCAGGGCATGCTGGTGCTGTGTTCGACCCAGCATCCGAGCGAGATGCAGCACGTGGTGGCGCATGCGCTGGGCGTGCATTCGCATAACATCACCGTCGAATGCCGTCGCATGGGCGGCGGATTCGGCGGCAAGGAATCGCAATCGGCCCTGTGGGCGGCGGCGGCGTCGATTGCGGCGGCCAAACAGAAGCGTCCCGTGAAACTGCGCGCCGACCGCGACGACGACATGCTGGTGACGGGCAAGCGCCACTGTTTTTACTATGAGTACGAAGTGGGCTACGACGACGATGGCCGGATCCTTGCCGCCAGGGTCGACATGACCACGCGCGCCGGCTATTCGGCCGACTTGTCCGGCCCCGTCGCCACGCGTGCCGTCTGCCACTTCGACAACACCTACTATTTGTCCGACGTGGACATCCGCGCCGCCTGCGGCAAGACGAATACGCAGTCGAACACAGCTTTCCGTGGCTTCGGCGGCCCGCAGGGCGCCATCGCCATCGAGTACGTGATCGATGAAATCGCCCGCCATTTGCAACGCGATGCGCTCGATATCCGCTTGCTCAATTTTTATGGACGCAACGATGCGGAAGGACGCAACGTCACGCCGTACGGGCAGAAAATCGTCGATAACGTGATTCATGAACTCGTTGCCGAACTGGAAGACAGCAGCGATTATCGCGCGCGGCGCCGCGCCATCGATGCCTTTAACGAGGCCAGTCCTGTCTTGAAGAAGGGCTTGGCGTTCACGCCCTTGAAATTTGGCATCGCCTTCAACGTCACGCATCTGAACCAGGCGGGCGCTCTCGTCCACGTGTACGTGGATGGCTCCGTGCTGGTCAACCATGGCGGCACGGAAATGGGGCAGGGCATCAATACCAAGGTGATGCAGGTGGTGGCGCACGAGCTGGGCCTGGACCTGGACAAAGTGCGCGCCACGGCCACCGATACCAGCAAGGTGGCGAACACGTCCGCCACGGCGGCATCCACCGGCGCCGACCTGAACGGCAAGGCGGCGCAGGATGCGGCGCGGCAGATCCGCGAACGCCTGGCCGATTACGCGGTCAAACTGTACGGCGGCGATGCTGTCAGTGTGCGCTTCTTCGACAACCATATCCATGTGCATGGCCATGTCGTCGCGTTTGCCGAGCTGGTGCAGAAGGCGTATCTGGCCCGTGTGCAACTGTGGTCGGATGGTTTTTACGCCACGCCGGGCTTGTCGTGGGATGCGAAGACGATGACGGGCCATCCGTTTTCCTACTACGCGTATGGCGCGGCCGTGGCCGAAGTGGTGGTCGATACCCTGACGGGTGAATGGAAGTTGCTGCGCGCGGACGCCTTGTACGACGCGGGCCAGTCATTGAATCCCGCGATTGATCTGGGTCAAGTGGAGGGCGCATTTATCCAGGGTATGGGCTGGCTGACGACGGAGCAGCTGTGGTGGAACGCGGCGGGCAAGCTGATGACGCACGCGCCATCGACCTATAAAATTCCTGGCATTTCCGATTGCCCGGAAGATTTCCGTGTGAAACTGTTCCAGAATCGTAATGTGGAAGACAGCATCCACCGTTCCAAGGCCGTGGGCGAGCCACCGCTGCTGTTGCCGTTTTCCGTGTTCTTTGCCATCCGCGACGCCATTTCCAGCGTGGGCCATCACGCTGTGCAGCCGCCGCTGAATGCCCCCGCCACCAGCGAGGAAATCCTCAAGGCGGTCATGGCCGTGCAAGCGGTTTGCGCTGGCGCATAGGGGGCGATGATGAGCGACTGGTTGACGGCAATCGAGAGTGGCACGCAGGCATCCGTGCTGGTGACGGTTGCCTTGGTGGAAGGTTCCGGGCCGCGCGAGCCGGGCGCGAAGATGCGCGTCACCCTCGATGGCCAGGTAGACACCATCGGTGGCGGCCACCTGGAATTGCGTGCCGTGGAAATTGCCAAGACCATGCTGGCGACAGGAGACACGCATGCGCGGCTCGAACGTTTTGCGCTCGGTCCCAGCCTGGGCCAATGCTGCGGCGGCGTCGTCCACCTGGCGTTCGAGCCTGTTGATACCAGCCTGGCTGCGGTGTTGTCCGCCCTGCGCGAACGGCGCCAGCTTGACAGCTGGAAAGTCACGGCGCTCGATGGCACTGCCGCGTCGGCCCTGTTCGATGCCGATGGAAAATTGATCGCCGGCACGCCAGGCCAGGCGCCCGACACGTTTTCACGCGAGCGCAGTACCCATGTGGCGCAGGGGAGTGAAGGGCGGCGCTGGCTGGTCGACCCCTGCCTGGCGCCGCGCGCCCATCTGACCCTGTTTGGCGCCGGTCACGTGGGGGCCGCCATCGTGCGCGCACTGGCCCACTTGCCTTGCAATGTCACTTGGGTTGATGAACGGGAAGACATGTTTTCCGTGGCGTTCCCTGCGGAGTTGCCAGATAACGTGCGCATCGCCGCCACCGATACGCCCGAGGAATTCGTCGCCATGGCGCCGCCGGGCGGCAGTTTTCTTGTCATGACGCATAGTCATGCGCTGGATCAACGCTTGACGCAAGCCATCATGGCACGCGAGGATGCGGGCTGGTTCGGCCTGATCGGTTCGCACACGAAACGCAAGCAGTTCGAGCACCGCCTGCAGGCGCGCGGCGTGCCGGACGAACGCATTGCCGCCATGGTGTGCCCGATCGGCATGCCCGGCATCCGCAGCAAGGTGCCGGCCGTGATCGCCGCCTCCGTTGCCTGCCAATTGTTGATGGTGTGGGAGGAAGCCGCCAGCGCGGCCCTGGCCGCACCGCTGCGGCTGGCCTCTGCCAGCGCGCCACCGCGCCGCCCAGCACGCGCCGCCATTCACCTGTTATAGAAAGAAGTCATGCCGATTGTTCCTGCCACATTGCAAGCTTACCGTGCCAGCTTGCTGCACTTCCACGCCGATCCCGCTTTCAATGAGGAGGCGCACGCCTGGCATGCCGATGGCTTGCTGATCGTGGCCGATGGCAAGGTCGTGGCCGCTGGCGACTACGCGCAGCTGCTGGCGACCTTGCCGCCTGGCAGCGAGATCGTCGATTACCGGGGCAAGCTGATCGTGCCCGGGTTTATCGATACCCACCTGCATTTTCCGCAGACGGAAATGATCGCCTCGCCCGCGCCGGGCCTGCTGCCGTGGCTGGAAACGTACACGTTTCCCACCGAACGCGCGTTTGAGGATCCTCAACATGCGCGCAACGTGGCCGAGTTTTTCCTCGATGAACTGCTGCGCTGCGGCACCACGACGGCCATGGTGTATGGCAGCGTGCATCCGCAATCGGTCGATGCCTTCTTCGGTGCCAGCGAGGCGCGCGGCTTGCGCATGGTGGCGGGCAAGGTCATGATGGATCGCAATTGCCCAGAGTTCCTGCGCGATACTGCCGAGTCCGGCGCGCGCGAAAGCGAGACGCTGATCCAGCGCTGGCACAAGCATGGCCGCTCGCTGTATGCGATCACGCCCCGCTTCGTGCCGACGTCGACGAACGAGCAGATGCACCTGGCGGGCGAACTGGCGCGCGCCTATCCGGATACCTATCTGCAAACCCACGTGTCGGAAAACGAGGATGAATGCCGCTGGGTGCGCGAACTGCACCCGCAGGCGCGCAGCTACCTCGACGTGTATGACCAGTACGGCATGCTGCGCCCGCGCGCCATGTTCGGCCACTGCATCTGGCTCGATGAGCGCGACCGCGCACGCATGGCGGAAACGTCTTCGGCGGCCGCCATTTGTCCTACATCAAACCTGTTCCTGGGCAGCGGCCTGTTCGATTTCGAGCGGGCCGATGCGGCGAGAGTGCTGCTGTCGCTGGCCACCGATGTAGGTGGCGGCACCTCGTTCTCGATGTTGCAAACAATGAACGAAGCCTATAAAGTAGCACGCTTGAAAGGCAGCTATCTGCCCGCCTTGCGCATGTTTTACCTGGCGACCTTGGGCGCTGCACGGGCCATGCAACTGGAAGGCACCCTGGGCAATTTCGCAGCTGGCACGGAAGCGGACTTCATCGTGCTCGACAAGCAATCGACGCCGCTGCTGGCGCGCCGCACGGCTGGTTGTCAAAGCCTGGAGGAATTGCTGTTTGCCTTCGCGCTGCTCGGTGACGACCGCGCCGTGGCCGCTACCTATTCGGGCGGGCAATGCGTGCACGTGCGGGGGCAGGGCTGACCTACCCGTTGTTCAACACGAATCATCCTGAGCGAGAACGCGAATGCACATAAAACTCACTGGCCTGGCGCTTGGCGCCGCGCTGGCCTTGACCGGAACGGCGCAGGCCGCCCCGACTTCCAACGAAGCGGCCACGGCGCGCCATTTTGCCGCTCTGGTTGGCGGTGCGCAGCCGAAGACAGCCGAGTTGAGCCTGTTCTTTTCCATGATGCCCAAGGGCGGCGACCTGCATCACCATTACTCGGGCGCCATCTACGCCGAGCAATTCCTCGACTGGGTCGACAAGGAAAACTATTGCGTCAACAAGACAACGTACCGCATCGAAAGCAACAAGGACGTCGTCGCGGCTGAGCGCGCCAAACCGGCCGGACAGCGCAGCTGCCTGTCGTCCACGGAAGTGTTTGCCGATGCGGGCCTGTATGCGGAGCTGCTGCAGCGCTGGTCCACCAAGGACTTTTATAACCACGGCGCCATCCAGACGCCGCCCGACCGTACTTTCTTTGATACTTTCGGCTACTTCGGCCCTGTCGCCTCGACGAATACGGCCGACGGCCTGAAAACCCTGAAGCAGCGCGCCATCGCGGAAAACCTCAGCTACATCGAGACGATTTTCGAACTGTCGCCCTTCGTGCAGAACACCCAGTTCGACCAGCAAGTGCTGACGCCGGGCTTGCCGCCGGCAGCGTTGCAAGCCGTACTGGCCAAGTGGACAGCCAGCCTGGAGCAGGACGCCAGCTTCCAGAAAAGCATCACCGCCTACAACGATAACGTGAACGCCAGCAGCGCCGGCATCGACGATGCGCACTTCACCATGCGCTACCAGGCGTATGTGCTGCGTTTCCTGTCGCCATCGCAAGTGTTCTCGTCCATGGTGGCCGCGTTCAAGGCGGCCAGCCTGAATCCGCTGCTGGTGGGCGTCAATATCGTGGGCCAGGAAAGCGTGAACGTGTCCATGCGCGATTACAGCCTGCACATGGAAATGTTCAAGTTCCTCAAGGCAAAATATCCGAACGTCAAGATCGCCCTGCACGCGGGCGAGCTGGCGCTGGGCATGGTGCCGCCGGAGGGCATGGCGTTCCATATCGCCGAAGCCGTCGATGTAGCCGGCGCCGACCGTATTGGCCACGGCATGGATATTGCCTACGAGCACAATGCGCTGGCCACCATGCAAAAGATGCGCGAACGGGGCATTCCCGTGGAAGTGAACCTGACCAGCAACGATTACATCCTCGGCATCAAGGGGCAGGCGCATCCGGTCACCCTGTACCGCAAGTATGGCGTGCCGTTCGTGATCTCCACCGATGACGCGGGCGTGTCGCGCAATACCTTGTCGAATGAATACGTGCTGTTTGCCAGCCAGTACAAGACCGATTATGCGGAAATCAAAAAGCTGTCGTACAACAGCCTGCGCTATTCCTTCCTGGCAGAAGCGGACAAGCAACGTTTGCTGAAAGCGCTCGATGCCCGTTTTACCCGATTTGAAGCCTTGATCGCAAATAGTAATACTAAGGCAACTGTTGTAAAACCGTAAAAGTATTTCACCTCTCCCTCCTGCCACGCGACCGCAACTAGCGGTCGCGTAGTCTCCTGATCTTCATAGTTACAAAACCCTCCTTTTCTCCTTTTTGTTGTGCCTTTACGACAAAAAATGATGCGCTAGTAGTGCTTTCTTGCAATTATTTTCTGAAACAATTTCCAAGTCTTGCCGCTCATCTATAATTTCGCCCCGATGAGGTGAGCTTGCTCGGTTGATACAAAAAATGCGGCTTCCAGCGGTGATTTATATTTTTTATATATAAATTATTAAAAAAAAACGTATTTGTCAGCCTACAGACCTTAATGCATAGTTGGACGGCGAAGAATTGAATAAGTCATTTTTGATATCGCTTTTGTGACAATTCAGGATGTCTAGCGGCTCCTGTCACATTGCGGTCATATCCGTGTAACGGATTTGAAATATTCGATCTTTATACTGCCGTGTCTAGTTGGATAGTTTCCGTGTTTCACCACAATATAAGCAAGTCAAAATCTTGTAAGTTACAACACACTCTAGGGGGTTCAAATGCAGTTCATTCAACAACCAAAATTGCGACTAAGTATGATCGCAGTGGCATGCCAATTGGCCTGCTTCGGCATCTCTACTGCGCATGCGCAAAGTGCTGACGAAGCCACAAAAGTGGTCATTACCGCTAAAAAAACCGGTATGGGCCTGATGGTGACGGAAGATGCGCCAAAAGCACGCAGCACGATTACGGCAGAAGAACTGGAAAAGCAGCGTCCAACGGGCAATGCGTACGAAGCCCTGGAGATGTTGCCAGCTGTCAATAGCTACAACTACGATGCAACTGGCCTGTTCGGCGGCGGCCTGACACTGCGCGGCTTTAACTCCGACCAGATCGGCGCCACGATCAATGGCGTGCCGGTGAATGACTCCGGTAGTTTTGCCATCTACCCACAAGAATATGTCGACCAGGAAAATACCTGCTCGCAAACCGTGACCCAGGGTTCGACCGATGCCGATTCGCCACAAGTGGGCGCCACCGGCGGCAACTTCGGTATCAACACCTGTAATCCTGAAGACAAGCATCGCCTGCGCATGATGCAGACCATCGGTCAACTGAACATGAAGAAAACCTTCGTGCGCGTCGACACCGGCCTGTTCTCTGACAAGCGCACCAAGATGTTCGTGTCCGCTTCGCATGCTGAAGCCGACAAATGGAAAGGCAAGGGCGGCGCCAAGCGCGACCATATCGATGCTGGTATCAATTACGATTGGGACCGCTTCAACTATATTCATGCCACTTTGCTGTACAACGAGGCGATGAACAACAATATTAATAACCTGACCTTGTCGGAAATCAACAAGAACGGTTATTACTTTGATTACGCCGATACTTTCAAGGGCCATCTGAAGCCGGTAAAAGGCGTGGAACAAAAAGAAAGCACACAGTCGCCAGCTTTCTACAAACTGGGCATCAATCCATTCAAGAATGCCATCGCATCGGCTACGGCAAAGTTTCGCCTGAACGAGAACCTGGATCTGAAAGTGTTGCCATACATCTGGTACGGCTATGGTAACGGCGGCGTGCAACAGCGCGCCCAGTCGGAAAAAGGTTTTTATGACGCGACCACCGGCCTGCGCAATAGCGGCGTCGACTTGAATGGCGACGGCGATACCCTCGATACCATCCTGGTCGCCAACGCCAGCGTCACCAAGACCTTCCGTCCTGGCGTGACCGCGTCGCTGAACTGGGTATCGGGTAACCACGATGTGCTCGGTGGCTTCTGGTACGAACGTGCGCGCCATCAGCAAACCGGCCCGATGCTGGCGCTGAGCAACGATGGTATCTCGCAAGATCCTTGGCTGCAAAACGGCCAGATCCTGCGTCCGGATGGCACGCCAGCGCAAAGCCGTAACTGGATGTCGATTTCGACCGCTTATCAGTTCTTCCTGCAAGACACGATCAGCCTGAATGATGACAAGCTGAAGATCAATATCGGCGTGCGCAGCCCGAACGTGAAGCGCGACTTCACCAACTACGGCGACGAAAACAACAATGTCAAGCCGTACAACCTGATCAAGAAATACAACACCTTGCTGCCGCAGTTGGGTGCGCGTTACCGCATCACCAACGACGACCAAGTGTTCATTTCTGTCGCTAAAAACGTCAAAGCACCCCCTAACTTCGTGTTTGGCAACATCGGTACCAGCGTGAAAGTGGTCAATGGCGTCGCCAACTTTGTTGGTGATGTGAAACAAGAATCGTCGTGGAATACCGATATCGGATATCGCCATCAAGATGACAAGTTCATCGCCTCGGTGACGGCGTTCTTCGTCGATTTCAAGGATCGTCAGGCAACCACCTTCGATCCAATCACGCAAGCGAGCAGCTACACCAACGTTGGCCGCGTTACCAACAAGGGCCTGGAATTCGAAATCGGCAATACGCCGATCAATGGCTGGGCGATGTACGGTTCGCTGGGTTTCAATAACAGCAAAATCAAGGACGACATGCTGTCCGCGACGAATGTGTACCTGCCGACTGCTGGCAAGGAAATGATCAACACGCCGAAGAAGAAAGCCGGCTTGTCGATCGAATATCAGAATGGCTCGTTCTGGACCCGCGTGAAAGCGCGCGCCACCGGCCAGCAGCAAGCATCGATGGTCAATGATGAAACGGCACCAGGCTACACCACCTTCGGTATCGACGGCGGCTACACCTTTGCCAACTTCGGTTACATCAAGCGTCCTAAGCTGACGTTTAACCTGAGCAACATCACGGACAAGCAGTACCGCAATCCGTCCTCGACCACCGTCAAGAACACGCAGCCTATCGCTGGTGTGACGACGTCGGTTGATACCCAGCGTTACTACCTGGGCGCACCACGCTTCGTATCGGTCACCCTGTCGATCGATATCTAATCGACGCTGACGCGCAGCCTGCAGGCCAGGCTGCGCGCGATGTGTTGCAACGGGCCTCAGGGCCCGTTTTTCTTTTCTGCCGGCGTTGTGCAGCCGGACCTTGTTTAACCCGTTTGCGCAATGCCGTACCCCGGCCGTTGCGCTATGCTGCGAAGCCTATGAAAACACTGCCCTTATCCCTGATCGCGGTGGCCATCGCCGCCGCCATGACCGGTTGCGCCACCCATCCCGTGGCACCCGTCGATATCAACCTGGTCGCCCTGAACGATTTTCACGGCAACCTCGACCGCAGCAAATTTACCTACACGAGTGTTGCCGATGCCGAGCGCAAGACGGTGCAGGCGGGCGGTATCGATACCTTGTCCGGCGCCTTGAAGGCATGGCGGCGCGAAGATGCGCAGCTGATTTTTGTCGGCAATGGTGACCTGGTCGGCGCCAGCCCCGCCATGTCGGCGCTGTGGGCCGATGAACCGAGCATCGTCGCCATGAATATGCTGGGCATGAAGGCCAGTTCCGTCGGCAACCATGAATTTGACCAGGGCAAGGCGGAATTGCTGCGCCAGCAGCGCGGCGGTTGCGAATCGTCGCGCGCCGACAAGGCGTGCAAGTTCACGCCCGACTTCAAGGGCGCCAGCTATACCTATATGGCGGCCAATGTGATCGACACGCAGACGGGCAAGTCCTTGCTGCCCGCCTACCGCATCGAAGAGGCGCATGGCGTCAAGGTGGGCCTGATCGGCGCCGTGCTGAAAGATACGCCGTCCGTGGTGACGGCAGCCGGCATTGCCGGCCTGCAGTTTGGCGATGAAGCGGACGCCATCAACGCCACCTTGCCGCAATTGCGCGCGCAGGGCGTGGGCGTGTTCGTCGTGCTGCTGCACCAGGGCGGCGAGACGAAGGAAGCCGTCGACCAGCCCGACTGCAGACACCTGAAAGGCGAAGTGGTCGACGTGGTGAAACGCCTCGATCCGGCGATTCAGCTGGTCATCAGCGGTCACTCGCACCAGGGTTATCTGTGCCGTGTCGATGGCCGCCTCGTGACCCAAGCACAGATGGGCGGACACATGTTGACGCGCATCAAACTCAAGGTCGATCCCGTCAAAAATGCGCTGATCGATGCCAGCGCGCAAAACGTCGTCATGTTGCCAGGCATGTATGAGCCGGACCCGGCCGTGGCTTCTTACCTGGAATCGGTCAAGCAACGCAGTGCGGCCGAATTGTCGCGTCCCGTGGCCGCCATCGCCGTATCTAGCGTGGGCCGCAGCACCAAGGGCGGCGGCGCTTCCCCATTGGGTGACCTTGTGGCAGACAGCACCCTGTTCGGCGCGCGCGCTGCCGGCGCACAAATCGGCCTGATGAACAATGGCGGCATCCGCAAGGACCTGGAAGCGGGTGCCGACCTGATGACGAATGTGGGTCAGAACCAGGCCGTGGTGCCGTTTGGCAATACCTTGATCGTCGTCAGTCTTTCCGGCGCGCAAATCCGCACCTTGCTCGAACAGCAATGGCCGGGCGAAGAGGCCGGCGAAGGCAATTTGCTGCAAGTGTCCGAAGGTTTTAGTTATCGCTGGGACAGCACGCGGCCCCAGGGCCAGCGCGTGCTGCCCGGCAGCATCATGCTCAATGGCGTCGCCATTGATGACGGCCAACAATACCGTGTCGCGGCCAACAGTTTCCTTGCCGGCGGCGGCGACCGCTTCACCGTGCTGGCGGCCGGCACGCGCCGTCTGGACACGGGCGTGCGCGACATCGATGCCTTCAGCAATTACCTGATCGACCGCGCGCGGGCCGGCAAGCCCGCTGGCAGCGCCACGGCGGCCGGCCGCATCGTGCGCGTCAAATAATCTATAAGGAATAACCATGCGTCGTTTATCTGTTTCCCTGCTCGTCACTACCCTGTTCGCGGGCACGGCCCACGCCGATTTCACAATACCCGGCTTTGAGCTGGTGCACACCTCGCCCGTGGAAACGAGCTTGACCAATCCCGACCTGCGCGAGCCCGTCGCCGTGTGGAGCGAGCTGTTCGATGGTGCAAAAAAAGAGATCGTCATCGCCCAGTTCTATGCCGTCAGCAAGCCGGGCACGGCCTTTGAAAAGGTGCTGGCCAGCCTGACGGCCGCCGGCCAGCGCGGCGTGAAGATCCGCTTCCTGCTGGACCAGAAGGGCGTGGGCCTGTCGGAAGCGGCCACCATCGCCCGCATCAAGGCGATTCCGAACCTGGACTTGCGCCTCATCGATTTCAATAAAATCACGGGCAATGGCATCGTGCACGCAAAATACCTGGCCGTCGATGGCCAGGTCGCGTACATCGGCAGCCAGAACTTCGACTGGCGCTCTTTCGAGCACATCCATGAAACGGGCTTGAAGATCACGGAGCCAAGCATGGTGGGCCAGGTGCAGGCGATTTTTGAACAGGATTGGCAAGCCCAGGCGCTGACATCGCAAGGCAGCCGCGCCACGGTGCTCAACAGCAAGGTGGTGCCAGCCAATTACGCGCAAAACGCCTTCCTGCTGGCCAGCCCGAACGCGTACAACCCGGCCGGCGTGGGCGACTCGGAAACGGGCTTGCCCGCCCTGCTGGCGGAAGCGAAAAACGAAGTGCGCATCCAGTTGCTCGACTATGCGCCGCTGTCGTATGGCCCGAACCGCACGCGGCCGTACTACGCCGTGATCGACAACGCCGTGCGCGCCGCCGCCCAGCGCGGCGTGAAGATCAAGCTGATGGTGTCCGCCTGGAATACGGAAGCGCCGGCCATCGCCTACCTGAAAAGCCTGGCCCTGCTGCCGAACGTGGAAATCCGCATCGTGACGATTCCTGCCGCCTCGACGGGTTTCATCCCGTTCGCGCGCGTGATCCATAGCAAGACCATGAGCATCGACGGCAAGCTGGCCTGGGTCGGCACGAGCAACTGGGCGGGCGGCTATTTTGATTTGTCGCGCAACCTGGAAGTGGTGCTGCGCAACGACGCCATGGCGCAACGCATCGCCGCGCTGCATGAGCAGACGTGGAGCTCGGCGTATGCGCAGCCGATCGACATCAACAAGCAGTATCCGAAGCCGGCGAAAGCCACGCCACAGGGCAAGGAGTAATGGTGAACATGAAAAAATTACTCTGCGTGCTGGCGCTGGGCGCCGCTTTCGCTTCCGGCAATGCGCTGGCCTGGGGCAACGACGGCCACCGCGCCGTGGGCGCCATTGCCGATCAATTGCTCAAAGGCAGCGCGGCCCAGGCGCATATCTCCCAATTGCTGTTGCCGGGCGAAAGCCTGGAAAAGATCGCCAATTGGCCCGACTGCGTGAAGGGCACGTATTGCGGCCCGCAATCGCCGGAAATGTTGACCTATGTCGCGGCGAACCCCAAGCATGGCGAGTACCATTACACGAACGTGCCATTCCAGAATGCGCACTATCATGACCATGGCGTGGGCACGGCCGACGACGATATCGTGCAGACGCTCAAGCGGGCGATCCTGGTGTTGCAAGGCAAGACTGATGCGGCCAGCAATCCGCACGGCTTCAGCCAGCGCGAAGCGCTGATCCTGATCACGCACCTGGTGGGCGATATCCACCAGCCGCTGCATGTGGGCAATGCGTTTCTCGGCAAGGATGGCCAGTTCTTCGTGCCCGCCACACAGGCGCAGATCGACGACGTCGCCATTTTCAATGCGCGCGGCGGCAACGACTTGCTGCTCGACGATGCGAAGATGACGGCGCTGTCGGACGCCGTGATCCCCGCGCCGCTGCCCACGGAAGACGGCACGGCCAAACCGGCCAGCAGCTATCCGAAGTCGTCCACCAGGCCCCTGCATTCATACTGGGACACGACCGTGGTCGATTACGCCATGCGCCGCCTGAGCACGCGCACGCCGCAGCAGTTCGCGCGCACCGTGATCGCCAGCGTGCCTGTGGTGAGCGCCAATAGTGGCGACCCCGCCACCTGGCCGTATCAGTGGGCCGATGCCGCGCTGGCGGCGTCAAAGCTTGCTTTCACGGACGTGGCGGCGGGACCGGCCACGCAGCAGACCAGCCGCAAGGGCGATGTCTATAATGTGTGGAGCTTGACGGTGCCGGACAATTACCCGGTGCCCAGCTCGGCGCTGGCCAAGCAGCAGCTGACCGAGGCGGGCTATCGCCTGGCTGCCGTGCTGCAGGCGATCTGGCCACAGTAAGGTGTCATCCGAAAGCGGCCTGCGGGCCGCTTTTTTCATGCCAGGGTGATGGCGATGCCCATCTCGCGGAAGGGGGCCACCAGGGCGTCTTCCACGTCGCGGTGCACGACGATATCGTTGATATGGCTCAAGGGTGCGATTTGGAACGGCGAGGTTGTGTTGAACTTTTCAGGTGACGCCAGCACAACGGTGCGTGCGGCGGCCTCGCTCAGCGCGCGCTTCACGCACGCTTCTTCGTAATCACCGGTGGTGATGCCCGCTTGCGGATGCAGGCTGGACACGCCCATGAAATACAGGTCGGCGCGGATGCGGCCGATGGCTTCCACGGTGGCCGCGCCGACGCCCACGATCGAGTGCTTGTACAGGCGCCCGCCCAGCATCAGCACCTCGATGAACGGGTGATGCACCAGTTCGACGGCAATCGACGGGCTGTGCGTGACGACGGTGGCGCGCAAGTCGCGCGGCAGCTGGCGCGCCAGCTGCACGGCGGTCGTGCCGCCATCGATGAACGCCACTTGTCCCGTTTGTATCATGGCGCCCGCTGCGCGGCCGATGGCGGGCTTGGCTTCCGGCGAAATCTGTTCGCGCCCGGCAAACGGTGCCAGCGCGGGCGAACGGGGCAGCAAGGGCAGGGCGCCGCCGTGCACGCGTTCCAGTAAACCCTCTTTCGCCAGCTCGCGCAAGTCGCGCCGTATCGTGTCTTCCGACAAGCCCAGGGCGTCGCTGACGGCCTTGGCGACGATCTGCCCTTCGCGCTGGAGCAAGTCCAGCAGGTATTGTTTGCGTTGATGTGTGAGCATGGTTTTTCTTATATTTTCTTGATATTGCACGAGTTTGCATGATAAAGTCGACGAACGCAAGCACAAGGAGACGATATGCGCGAAGAAAATAGCAAGCAGGAACGGGTCCGCATCCAGCAGGTGCAAACCCTGTCGCATGACTGGTATCTGCTGCAAAAGACCACGTTCGACTATCTGCGCCACGATGGCGAATGGCAGACGCAGACGCGGGAAACCTATGACCGCGGCGATGGCGCCACCATCCTGCTGTACAACAAGGTCAAACGCACGGTGGTTTTGATCCGCCAGTTCCGCTTTCCCACGTATCGCGAGGGCCACGACGGTTTCCTCATCGAAGCGGCCGCCGGCTTGCTGGAAGAAGCCAGCGCCGAGCAGCGCATCCGCGCCGAAGTGGAAGAGGAAACCGGTTACCGGGTGGGGCAGGTGCACAAGGTGTTCCAGGCCTTCATGAGCCCCGGTTCCGTGACGGAGCGCTTGCATTTCTTCGTGGCCGAATACGACCCGGCCAGCCGCATCGGCGACGGCGGCGGCCTGGCGCACGAAGGGGAAGACATCGAAGTGCTGGAACTGCCCCTGGCGCAAGCGCTGCGGATGGTGGCGGACGGGCGCATCTGCGACGGCAAGACCATCATGCTGCTGCAGCATGCGCAGCTGCACTTGATGCCGCGCAAAAGGGGACTGCAGATTTTAGTGGCTGGCCCGTATCGTTCCGGCACGGGCGACGATCCGGCCTTGATTGCGCGCAATGTGGCGGCCATGGAAGCCGTCTGCCTTCCGTTGTATGAAAAGGGACACATGCCCGTGCTCGGTGAATGGCTGGCCTTGCCGATGCTGGCGCTGGCAGGCTCAACCGGGGTGGGCGATGCCGTGTACGAGGAATTGTTTCACGCGCATGCGACGCGTTTATTGAGCCATTGCGATGCCGTGCTGCGCCTCGGTGGCGCATCGGCTGGGGCAGACCAGATGGTCAACGTGGCGCGCAGCCTGGGTCTTGCCGTATTTTTTTCACCGGACGAGATTCCAATGGCGTAAAAAAAAGCGAAGCCCGTGGGCTTCGCTTTTTTGCGCCACGTCAAAGCCAGGCTTAACGAGACTTTACAAACGGAATGCCAATCGCCTTCGGCGCGATGGATTTCGCCATCAGGCCCGCCAGCACGATCACGGTGACGACGTATGGCACCATCTGGATCAGCGAGCCGGGGATGCGGCCCACGACGGGCAAGTCCACGCCTTCAATTTGAATCTGGATGGCGGCGAAGAAGCCGAACATCAGGCAGCCGAGGAAAGTGTAGACGGGGCGCCAGTTGCCGAAGACCATGGCCGTCAGGGCCAGGTAGCCGGCGCCAGCCGACATGTCGCGCAGGAAGAAGCCGCTTTGCACGATGGCAAGATACGCGCCCGAGAACGAGCACAGGATGCCGGCCACCAGCATGGCCAGGTAGCGCGTCGCTTCCACGCTCACGCCAGCCGAGTCGGCCGCATGCGGGTTTTCGCCGCAGGCGCGCAGGCGCAGGCCGAAGCGCGTGTGGTACAGCAGCCAGTGCACGAGCGGGATCAGCAGGAACGCCACGTAGACGAGGATGGAATGGCCGCCGATCAGGTGGGCATATACCCAGCCGATGAAGGGAATGTGTTCCACGTACTGCGTGCCCGGCAAGACCACGTCGAACAGCCGCGCCGAACCGAGGTCGGGCGTGCGGCCGCCCTGCTGGAAGAAAAATTGCGCCAGCACAAACGTCAGTCCGCTCATGGCGATGTTGATGGCCATGCCGGCCACCAGCTGGTTGCCCTTTTGCGTGATGCTGACGTACGCCTGCAGCAGGGCCAGCGCGACGCAGACGAGCATGCCGGCAGCCATGCCGTAGTACGGGTTTTGCGTCGTGTAGGCCACGGCGGCGGAAGCAAACGCGCTGGCCAGGATCTTGCCTTCCAGGCCGATGTCGATCATGCCGCTGCGTTCGGCGAACAGGCCGGCCATGGCGGCAAAGATCAGGACGGGCGCATTGCGCACGGTCGATACCAGGATGCTGGCGAAATGAAAGTCGTCGAGTGTCATGGTGTTAGCCTTTGGTGCGCTTGAGCAGGGCGGAAATGGCCGGTGCGTAGAAGTTTTCCATGGCGCCGCAGAACAGGATGATCAAGCCCTGGATGAAAATGAAAGTTTCCGTCGGGATATTCGGTTTTTCCAGCGACAGGTCGAATCCGCCCTGGATCAGCGCACCGAACAGCACGGCCGACAGGAAGATGCCGACCGGATGCTGACGCCCCATCAGGGCGATGGCGATGCCGATGAAACCGGCGCCGCCGACGAAGTTGAGCGACAGGTAATGCGTCGAGCCCATGATGGAATTGACGGAACCCAAGCCCGCCAGCGCGCCGGAAATCAGCATGACGATGATGATCATCTTGCTGATCGACACGCCCGCATAGTGGGCCGCATGCTTGTTCAAGCCCGTGGCGCGCAGCTTGAAGCCCCACGACGAACGCCAGACCATCACGCCGTAGATCACCAGCGCGGCGATCGCCAGGATAAAGCTGATGTTCAGCGGCGTGTCGCCCAGCGACGGGAACCAGGTGGAAAGGCGCGGCATTTCGCCGCTTTCCGCAAACACGCGGCTGGCCGTGTTCTGCTCGCCCGGCGGGATCAGGTACTTTACGATAATAAAATTCATCAGGCTGGCGGCGATGAAGTTGAACATGATGGTGGTCACCACAATGTGGCTGCCGCGCTTCGCTTGCAGATAGCCGGGCAAAAAGCCCCACAAGGCACCGAACAGGGCCGCGCCGATCATGGCGGCAGGAATCAAGAGCAAGGCGGGCAGGGTCTGGTCGAAGGCCAGCATGGCCACCGTCAAGCCCAGGCCGCCGATATACATCTGGCCTTCGGAACCGATATTGAACAGGCCGGCCTGCATCGCCACGGAAACCGACAGGCCCGTGAAAATGAAGGTGCTGGCGTAGAACAGGGTGTAGCTCAAGCCTTCCGGATTGAGGATGGCGCTGTGGACCAGGATGGACAGCGATTCGGCCGGGTCTTCGCCCAGCATATAAATCACCAGGGCGGAGACCAGCAAGGCCGACAGCAGGTTTAACATGGGCATGACAAAGGCTGTCGCCCAGCGTGGCAAGTCGTTATTCATGATTTATGCATTCCCCCCATCAACAGACCGATGCGGGTGGTATCGAATTCTTCAATTTTCAGTTCGCCGGTGATGCGCCCGCCGCACATGACGAGAATGCGGTCGGCCAGCGCCCGCACTTCTTCCAGTTCGACGGACACCAGCAGGATCGCCACGCCCGCGTCGCGCAGGGCCAGCAATTGCGTATGGATGCTTTCGATGGTGCCGATATCGACGCCGCGCGTGGGTTGCCCCACCAGCATCAGTTTCGGCTTGGCCAGCACTTCGCGCGCGATCACCACCTTTTGCTGGTTACCGCCGGACAACAAGCCGATGCGCAGGTCCGGATTGGCCGGGCGCACGTCGAAGGTCTTCAGCAGTTCCGCGCAGCGGGCGCCGATGGCCTTGAAGTTGAACAGGCCCCAGCGGTTCTTCAGGTGGTCCTGATAGCCGAGGATGGTGTTCTGCATGACGGAGAAATTTTTCACCACGCCATCGCGCAAGCGGTCTTCCGGAATGTGGGCGATGCCCAGCTCGCGGAAGGCCAGCGGCAAGCCATCGGCATCGTGGCGCTTGGCAAACGGCAAGTCCTTGTCCAGGAAGCGCAAGGTGCCGGACGTGGGCAAGCGCATGCCCGAGAGGATTTCCAGCAGCTCGCTCTGGCCATTGCCGGAAACGCCCGCGATGGCGACGATTTCGCCGGCGCGCAAGTTGAAACCTATGTCGGCCAGCAATTTGACTTGTTGTTCGTCGGCCAGTTGCAAGCCGTCGACTTCCAGCACCGTGGCGCCCGGATTGTACGGTGCACGGGGCAGGTGGCTCTGGATGGGGCGGCCGACCATCATGTTGGCCAGTTCCTCTTTCGAGGTGCCGGCCGTTGCCACGGCGCCCACCACCGTGCCGCCGCGCATGACGGTGACGTTGTCGGTGATTTCCAGGATCTCTTGCAGCTTGTGCGTGATCAAGATGATGGTCTTGCCTTGCTCCTTGAACAGGCGCAGGATTTCAAACAGCGAGGCCGTTTCCTGGGCCGTCAGCACGGCCGTCGGCTCGTCGAGGATCAGGATATTGGCGCTGCGGTAAATCTGCTTGAGGATTTCCACGCGCTGCTGCGCACCGACGGACAGGTCTTCGATCTTCGCCAGCGGGTCGACGTCGAGGCGGTAGCGCGCGCAAATTTCGCGCAATTTCGCTTCCGCTTCCGTGCGGTGGCTGGCCAGGCGAAAACCGCCTTCCGTGCCCAGCATGATATTGTCGAGGACGGTGAAGTTCTCGACCAGCATGAAGTGCTGGTGCACCATGCCGATGCCGAGGTTGATCGCTTCCTGGCTGTTGCGGATAGGCTGTACTTTACCGTCGAGCAAGATTTCTCCGCCGTCGGCACGGTAATACCCGTACAGGATGCTCATCAAGGTCGATTTGCCGGCGCCGTTCTCTCCCACCAGGCCGTGGATACTGCCCTTGGCGATGGAGAAGCTGACGTCGGCGTTCGCCTTCACATGTCCAAATTGCTTGGAAATGCTGCGAAATTCTACTGCTGGCTGCATAGGTTCATAACTGGATAGTTTCATGGAAACGCGCCGCGCGGAGACAGGCCCCGGCGGCGCGCTAAAAGATACGGAGAAAAATTAAACCGGGCAGCTGCTGCCGACGCGGTAATCGATCACTTTGATCTTGCCATCGATAATGTCCTTACGCGCACCCAACACGCGTTTTTCGATTTCCGGCGTAATCAGCTTGCGGTTGTTGGCGTCGAGCGCCCAATCCACGCCGCCTTCTTTCAAGCCTTTATAGCTGACGCCGCCCTTCCAGGTGCCGTTCTTGACTTCCATGAAGCTGTCGTAGACCGTGTTGTCGACGCGCTTGACCATCGAGGTCAGGATGCTGCCTGGATACAAATGGTTCTGGTTCGAATCGACGCCGATGGCCAGCTTGCCTTTTTCCTTGGCCATTTGCAAGGTGCCCATGCCGCTGCCGCCGGCGACGGCGAAGACGACATCGACGCCGCGCTCGAATTGCGAGCGGGCCAGTTCGCCACCCTTGGCCGGGTCATTCCAGGCGCCGGACGTGGTGCCGACCATGTTTTGCGTGATTTCCGCCTTCGGATTGACGGCCTTGACGCCTTGCGCGTAGCCGCAGGCGAAGTTGCGGATCAGGGGAATATCGATGCCGCCGATGAAGCCGACCTTCTTGCTCTTGCTGGCCATGGCCGCGGCCACGCCCACCAGGTAGGAGCCTTCTTCTTCCTTGAAGACGACGGAATTGACGTTGCTGCCGGAGGCCTGGCCGTCGATCAGCACGAATTTCACGTTCGGGAATTCCTTGGCGACCTTTTGCACGGCTTGCGTTTGCGCAAAGCCGATGGCGGCGATCATGTCGAGTTTCTTGCGGGCCAGGCCGCGCATGACTTGCTCGGCTTGCGTATCGCTCGATGCCTGGACTTCGATGAAGGAAATGCCCGTGTCTTTTTTGAAGCGCGAGGCGCCTTCGAAAGCGGATTGGTTGAACGACTTGTCGAACTTGCCGCCCGCGTCATACACGACACCCAGTTTTGGGGTAGCCGCGGACGCTTGAGCAGTCAGAAATACGGCTGCGATCGTCAAACTAAATTGTGTAAGTTTCATGAATTGGCTCCTGGAAGATCGATATTGTATATTTTTTATAGGTGAAACATATAATTTGGGGCCGATTTAGCCTGTTTTTGATGCACGAGGTGATAATTCCTTATCAACATTGCACTGTATTGCACAAGATCATTGCTGGCCTCGACTGCTTTGATGTCGACAGTGTGATGCTCATGCAACAGTCGCGCCCCGTCTCTTTTATAGGTACAACATCGAATGGGGCTGCCGGAGCGGGCTGGGATGCGCCGTCAGTGGACGGGCTGGGCAAGCACGGAACCGGCGCCGCGATGGGCGTCCGAATCACTATGCATCATGCCAGATATGTATGACAAATACGTTTTTGTTTATGTATTTATATGCGGCGCATATAAATGGCCTGTCAGGCTGATGGGGGATTGATAATATTCAGGAAAGCCCGCACGACGGGAGCGTCATCGAGGGTCGTGTAGCTGATGTACAGGTTGGCCGACGGCGGATTCGTCTTGATGGGCAGGAAGACGACGCCGGGCCAGCCGATGCGGCTCGTCGTTTCCGGCACCAGGGTCACGCCCAGGCCCGCGCCCACCATGGCCAGCAGGGTTTGCGGCTCGCTCGCTTCCTGGAAGATCACGGGTTCGAAACCCGCGTTGATGCAGCATTGCACCAGGTAGCGTGGAAACGCGGATTTATCGAGGTTGAGGGTCAGCATCGGCTCGTGGGCGATGTCGATCAGCTCGATGGCGGTGTTTTTCGCCAGTGGATGGTGTTCATTGACGGCCACGCAGACGTTTTCGCGGAAGCACAGTTCCTGGCGCAGGTTGTCGTGGCGCAAGTCGTCGTCATTGAGCTTGGGTTCGCGCCAGAAACCCACGTCGATCTGCTTGGCGCGCAAGGCTTCATATTGCACCGTGGGACCGAATTCATGGATGGTCCAGGTGACGCGGGGGAATTTGGTCTGGAATTCTTCCAGCAGGCTGGGGATGGGGCCCCACATGGCCGAGCCGACGATGCCCACGCGCAAGCGGCCCACTTCGCCGCGGTCGATCTGGCGGATGGTGTCGATGGTCATGCGCATCTTGGCCAGCAGTTCGGCCGCCTCGTTCATCAGCGCCTTGCCCGCCACGGTCAGCTCGAAGGTGCGCGTGGTGCGCGCAAACAGACGAACGCCCAGTTCGCTTTCCAGTTTCATGATCTGCTGGCTCAGGGGCGGCTGCGAGATATGCAGGCGCTCGGCGGCGCGGCTGAAGCTTTTCTCCTCGGCAACGGCAAGAAAATACTTTAACTGTTTCAGATCGATGGACATGCTTTCCTTGCATTACCTGATACTAAGCGGGAACCTAAGCGCGGGAACGGCGCGCGAACCTGAGGGCCGCGCGCTTTTTTATGGCAGTCCTATTATCGTGCCACGACAGCCTGCATGGCAATGGCCAGCGCGGTGCCGACTTGCGCATTGTGCTTGACCAGGGCGATATTCGTCGCCAGGCTGCGGCCATCCGTCAGTTGCTTGATGCGCGACAACAGGAAAGGCGTGACTTGCTTGCCCTTCACGCCGCCCGCGTCCGCTTCCTGCAGCGCTTGCGTGGTGATCGCATCGATTTCTTCCTTCGGCATCGCTTGCGCGGCGGGCACGGGGTTGCTGACGATCACGCCGCCTTTCAAGCCCAGCTGCCACTTGGTGCCGATGAAGGCGGCCTGCTCGGCGGCCGTGTCGAGGCGGAAATCGGCCTTGAAGCCGCTTTCGCGCGTGAAGAAGGCGGGAAAACCTTCCTGGCCCACGCTGATGACGGGCACGCCATGGGTTTCCAGGTATTCCAGGGTCAGGCCGATGTCGAGGATGGATTTGACGCCCGCGCAGACGACGGCGACCGACGTTTGCGCCAGTTCCTGCAAGTCGGCGGAAATGTCGAAGCTGGTTTCCGCGCCGCGGTGCACGCCGCCGATGCCGCCCGTGACGAACACGGTGATGCCGGCCAGTTCCGCGCAGATCATGGTGGCGGCCACGGTGGTGGCGCCCAGTTTGCGCTGCGACAGGACGAATGGCAGGTCGCGGCGGCTGACTTTCATAGCGTCGGGCGAGGTGCCCAGCAATTCCAGCTGTTCCGGCGACAGGCCCACGCAGATCTTGCCGTCGATGATGGCGATGGTGGCCGGCACGGCGCCGCCGTCGCGGATGATCTGTTCCACTTCGCGCGCCATTTCCACGTTTTGAGGATACGGCATGCCGTGCGAAATGATGGTCGATTCCAGCGCCACGATGGCCTTGCCGGCGGCGCGCGCGTCGAGGACTTCTTGCGAGAACGAGAGGAAGTTATTCAATTGCGTCATGTGTCAATCCTGTTGAAAGAGGGTAGGGGGAGGCGGCGCCAGATCGGCGTCGTCGATGTCGTCGAGGGCGCCGGCCGAGATCAGTGGCGAGACGGTGGCGTCGGATTCCAGTGTCATGGCGGCCAGCTTCAGGCCGCGCCGGCATGCCAGTTTCAAATCGCTGCTGTCGTGGTAGAGCGACCAGCAGACGGCGGCGGAAAACGCGTCGCCGGCGCCCGTCACGTCGACGGCGTCCACTTCGCGCGCGGCCAGGTGGACGATGGGCGCGTCCAGGCTGTCGCCATCGGTGAAATACACGCCTTCGCCGCCGCAGGTGACGATCACCTGGCGCGCGCCCTGGCGCTGCACTTCGCGGCAGGCGGCGCGCACCTCAAACGCCGTTGGCAAGGCCCGCGCCACGCGCGTTTCCAGTTCGCCCCGGTTGAGGATCAGCAAGTGCAAGCCCGTCAGGTCTTGCGGCAGGTGCGCCATCTTCGGCTGCGAGACGGCGACGATGACCAGCGGCGTCGCGCGGGCAGCATCCTGGCGCGCATCGGCCAGCAGTGCCTGCACGCTGTCGTGGCCCAGGTTCAGGTCGCAGACGGTGAGGGCGGCGGCGGCGCGCTGCGGCTGGCGGCTGTGCAAAAAGGCGGGCGTCAGCTGTTCATACAGTTGCATGTTGGCCATCGCCAGCAGCATTTCGCCATGTTCATCGAGCACGGCCGTATAGGTGCCGCTGCTGGTGTTGCTTAAATGCAGGCTGCCGCGCATATCGATGCCCGCGTCTTCCGCGTGCGTCTGCAGCGCGTGGCCGGCCGCATCGTCGCCCAGCGCCGTCAGCAGGGCGACGGGGATCGACAATCGGGCCAGGTTTTCCGCGATGTTGCGGCCCACGCCGCCAAACACTTCTTCCGAGCGCACGGGATTCGAGGTGCCCATCTGCAGGGTGGCCAGCGTGCGCATCTTGCGGTCGAGGTTGGCGGCGCCTATGCACAGCACGGGGCGGCTGTCGGGCAGCACGTAGGCGCGTCCCAGCAGGCGCCGCTCGCGGATCAGCCCGGCGATGTGGCCGGCGACGGCCGAGCGCGACAAGCCCAGTTCGCTCGCCAGGTCTTGCTGCGAGATGAAGGGGTTGTTGCGGATCAGCGTGTACAGCTGGTCTTTTTTATTGGTATCGGTCACAGGTTTTCGCTGAAGGATTAAACATTTGTCCGAAACTGTAAACATTTGTCTTTGCAGTGTCAAGTTCGTCTCAAAGGTGCGCGAAACGTGTTCGTATGGAGCTTGTATGCATGCATTTCCGGGGCATTGCCGGGGCGTGGCCGCTGCTGGCGGACGAACGCTTGCCTGGACTATAATATCGGCGATTTATATTTAAATTGTATAAATTGGTAAGAAAAATGGTATTTGCCATACATATTCCGTTTGATGCATAGTGGCGGCAAATAGAGACAATACGCATTTCGATATACCTGTAACACCATACAAACCCGATACCTGGGCCGCAGCCCCTCACCGGGCGCGGCTGCGCAGGCAGCAACCATCATCATTAGTCAATCAGAGGATAACCATGTCGAACAACGCCCCTTTCCACGCCGCCGAAATCATCCGTGCCCGCGCTCCTGAAAATTTCAAGCCGCGCGTGGCGATGATCCTCGGCTCCGGCCTGGGTGTGTTGGCCGAGCAGATGACGGACGCCGTCAGCATCAGCTTTGACGAATTGCCAGGCTTCCCGATCAGCACCGTGCACGGCCATGCGGGCGAACTGGTGGTCGGTACCCTGTCGGGCGTCGCCGTCGTCTGCATGAAGGGCCGTGGCCACTTCTATGAAGGCTATGGCATGGGCGTGATGACGAGCGCCATCCGCACCCTGAAACTGCTGGGCTGCGAAATGCTGTTCGTCACCAACGCCGCCGGTTCCCTGCGCCCTGAAGTGGACGCCGGCAGCCTGGTCGCCATCAGCGACCATATCAACCTGCTGCCGGGTACGCCGATGGTCGGCCCGAACGACGACCGCTTCGGCCCGCGCTTCTTCAGCATGGCCAATGCCTACGATGCGGACCTGCGCAAGCTGGTCGCGGACACGGCTGCCTCGAATGGCATCACCCTGCACGAAGGCGTGTTCGTCGCCTACCCAGGCCCGAACTTCGAGACGGCCGCCGAAATCCGCATGATGGCCCGCCTGGGCGCCGATACGGTCGGCATGTCCGTGGTGCCGGAAGTGGTCTCGGCCCGCCATTGCGACCTGAAAGTGGTGGGCGTGTCCGTCATCACCAACCTGGCCGAAGGCATGTCGCCATTCGCCCTGTCGCACGAGCAAACCCTGAAATACGCGGCCATCGGCGCAAAAGACCTGGTCAAGCTGATTCTGGCCTTCCTCTCCAAAGTAGCTGAAAAGCCGCAAGCCTAAGCACTTTTTTTACGCAGTAGCGGCGCGCCGGCCACCGGCGCTGCCGCGCGGCAGGCCGGGGAAATCCGGCCTACACTGTTCGCATCACCCCGCATCAATCCATAAAGCGAGCCTTATCATGTCACGCGCATTTATCCTCCTGCTTGATTCCTTCGGCCTTGGCGCGACGCCAGACGCCGCCAAGTATGGCGACGCAGGTGCCAATACCTTTGGCCACATTGCCAGCACTGTCGCCAAAAGCGGCAAGACCTTGAAACTCCCGAACATGGAACGCCTGGGGCTGGGCGCCGCGGCGCACCTGGCCAGCGGCGAATGGGCCACGGGCTTCGACCAGCGCGACGGCTTCACCGGCGCCTACGGCGCGGCGCGCGAGCGCTCCACCGGCAAGGACACGCAGAGCGGCCACTGGGAAATCGCCGGCGTGCCCGTCGAATTCGACTGGGGATATTTTCCCCGCACCACGCCATCGTTCCCGGCCGACCTGACCGACAAACTGAAAGCCCTGTCCGGCGTGCCGGGCTTCCTCGGCGATTGCCATGCCTCGGGCACGGACATCATCAACAAGCATGGCGACGAGCACGTCGCCACCGGCAAGCTGATTATCTACACGTCGGGCGACTCGGTGATGCAGATCGCCGCGCACGAAGAATCGTTCGGCCTCGAGCGCCTGTACAAAGTGTGCGAAATGGCCTTCAAGCTGGTCGAACCGTACAACATCGGCCGCGTCATCGCCCGTCCGTTCACGGGCAGCAACGGCAACTACACGCGCACTTCCAACCGCCACGACTATGCGGTGGCGCCGCCAAGCAAGACCCTGCTCGACCACGTGAAGGATGCGGGCGGCGAAGTCGTCGGCCTGGGCAAGATCAGCGACATTTTCGCCACCCAGGGTATTTCCAGAGTCGTGAAGGGCGTCGACAACATGGCGCTGTTCGAAGCGCTGCTGAAGACGGCCGATGAAGTGCAGGACAAGTCGCTCACTTTCGTGAACTTCGTCGATTTCGACCAGGCTTTCGGCCACCGCCGCAACGTCGAGGGCTATGCCGACGCGCTGCGCGAAATGGATGCGCGCCTGCCGGAATTCATGGCTAAGCTGAAGGAAGGCGACCTGGTCGTGATCACCGCCGACCATGGCTGCGACCCCACCTGGCACGGCTCCGACCACACCCGCGAACACATTCCGATGATCTTCTTCGGTCCCGGCGTCGCCCCGCGCGCACTGGGTATTTCCGAGACGTTCTCCGATATTGGCCAAACCCTCGCCAAGCACCTTGGCGTACCACCACTTGCTAATGGAACCAGCTTGTTATGACACTCATGCACCCCGAATTCAAGCGTAACGAGGCCGTCGGCCTCGACCTGGGCTGGATCAACCAGATCCGCGTCAACCGCGCCGCGACGGACCGCCGCGCGGCCAGCCTGGCGAACCGCCGTACCGTGAAAAAGGAATACCAGGCCGCCTGGCTGGTGAAAGCCATCCAGATGATCGACCTGACCACCCTGGGCGGCGACGATACGCCGGGCCGCGTGGAGCGCCTGTGCATGAAGGCCATGCGTCCGCTGCGCGCCGACCTGATGGATGCGCTGGGCCTGACGCAGCTGAGCACCGGCGCCGTGTGCGTGTACCACGAGATGATTGCCCCGGCCGTGAACGTCATCCAGGGCCGCTTGCCTATCGCCGCCGTGTCGACCGCCTTCCCGGCCGGCCTGACGAACATGGAAACGAAGCTGCGCGAGATCGAACTGTCGGTCGCCGCAGGCGCTTCGGAAATCGATATCGTCATCACGCGCCAGCACGTCCTGAACGGCAACTGGCAAGTGCTGTACGACGAAATGCTGGCTTACCGCAAGGCGTGCGGCGAAGCGCACGTGAAGGCGATTCTCGCCACGGGCGACTTGCTGACCATGGAAAACGTGGCCAAGGCGTCGTGGGTCTGCATGATGGCCGGCGCCGATTTCATCAAGACGTCCACCGGCAAGGAAAGCGTCAACGCCACCATTCCCGTGGCCCTGACGATGGTGCGCACGGTGCGCGAATACTATGAACAGACGGGTTTCAAGGTGGGCTTCAAGCCGGCCGGCGGCGTCAGTTCGGCCAAGAGCGCGCTGCAGTTCCTGACCCTGATGAAGGAAGAACTGGGCAACGAATGGCTGCAGCCGCACCTGTTCCGCCTCGGCGCTTCCAGCCTGCTGACCGACATCGAGCGCCAGCTCGAGCACTACGTCACCGGCAGCTACTCGGCCAATCATCGTCACGCACAACCTTAAAGAACAATCGTCATGCCAACAATTAACGAGATTCTCACTACTATGGACTACGGCCCTGCTCCCGAAAGTCAAAAAGAAGCGCAAGCGTGGCTCGATGGCCACCAGCGCACATTCGGCCTGTTCATCGACAATGCCTGGAGCGAGCCGGCCGAGCTGTTCGCCTCGACCAATCCTGCCGACGGCGAGCAACTGGCGGAACTGACGCAAGCCACCGACGCGGACGTGGAACGCGCCGTGGAAGCGGCGCGCCGCGCGCTGCCCGTATGGCAGGGCATGGGCGGCCATGGCCGCGCGAAGGTCATGTACGCGCTGGCCCGTCTGCTGCAAAGGCATTCGCGCCTGTTCGCCGTGCTCGAAACCCTGGACAACGGCAAGACCATCCGCGAAACGCGCGATATCGACCTGCCGCTGGCCGCGCGCCATTTCTACCATCACGCCGGCTGGGCGCAGCTGCAGTCGGAAGAATTCGCCGACTACCGCGCCGTGGGCGTGGTGGGCCAGATCGTGCCGTGGAATTTCCCCCTGCTGATGCTGTCGTGGAAAATCGCTCCGGCCCTGGCGGCCGGTAACACGGTCGTCTTCAAGCCGGCCGAATTCACGTCGCTGACCGCCATGCTGTTCGCCGAATTGTGCGTGCAGGCGGGCGTGCCGGCCGGCGTGGTCAACATCGTCACGGGCGACGGCAGAGTGGGTTCGGCCATCGTCAACCATCCTGGCGTCGACAAGATCGCGTTTACGGGTTCCACCGAAGTGGGCCGTTTGATCCGCGAAGCGACGGCCGGCAGCGGCAAGAAGCTGTCGCTGGAACTGGGCGGCAAGTCGCCGTTCATCGTCTTCGAAGACGCGGACCTGGACGGCGCCGTGGAAGGCCTGGTCGATTCGATCTGGTTCAACCAGGGACAAGTGTGCTGCGCCGGCTCGCGCCTGCTGGTGCAGGAATCGGTCCAGGAGCGCTTCCTGAACAAGGTGCGCGCCCGCATGGAAAACCTGCGCCTCGGCTCGCCCCTGGACAAATCGATGGACGTGGGCGCGCTGGTCGACCCCGTGCAGCGCCAGCGCATCGCCGCGCTCGTCGATTCGGCCCGCGCCGAAGGCTGCGACGTGTGGCAACCCGCGTGCGAACTGCCGGCTGACGGCTCGTGGTTCCCGCCGACCCTGATCACGGGCGCGTCGACCTCGGCCGCCGTGGCACAGGCTGAAATCTTCGGCCCCGTGCTGGTGGCCATGAGCTTCCGCACGCCGCCTGAAGCGGTGCAGCTGGCGAACAACACGGTGTACGGCCTGGCCGCCAGCGTGTGGACCGAGTCGATCAGTCTGGCCCTCGATATCGCGCCCGCCATCAAGGCCGGCGTGGTATGGATCAACAGCGCCAACCAGTTCGACGCGGCCTGCGGCTTCGGCGGCTACCGCGAATCGGGCTTCGGCCGTGAAGGCGGCCGCGAAGGCATGCTGGAATACATGACGGCCCTGGCCGAAGATGCACGTCCGGCCTTGCCGGTGGTGGAAGCGAAAGCCAAGACCAATGCGAAGCCGGCGGCAGCCGACCCGTTCGCAATCGACCGCACGGCCAAGATGTACATCGGCGGCAAGCAGGCGCGCCCTGACAGCGCCTACAGCGTGCCCGTGTTCGGTGCCAACGGCACCCTGCTGGCCGAAGTGGGCGTGGGCAGCCGCAAGGACATCCGCAACGCCGTCGAAGCGGCCCATAAGGCGTCCGGCTGGACCAGCGCCACGGCGCACAACCGCGCGCAAGTGCTGTACTACATCGCCGAAAACCTGGCTGCGCGCGCCGACGAATTCGCCGCCCGCATCGCTGCCATGACGGGCAGTAAAAATCCGGAGAAGGAAGTGCAGGCATCGATCGAACGCCTGTTCTACTACGCCGCCTGGGCCGACAAGTACGACGGCCTGGCGCACCAGCCGCCAACCAAGGGCATCACCGTGGCGCTCAACGAAGCGGTCGGCGTGATCGGCATCGTCTGCCCGAATGAAGCGCCTTTGCTGGGCTTCATTTCGCTGGTGGCGCCGGCCATCGCGCTGGGCAACCGCGTGGTGGTGGTGCCGTCGGAAGCGCATCCGCTCTCCGCGCTGGACCTGTACCAGGTGTTCGACACGTCCGACCTGCCGGGCGGCGTCGTCAACATCATCAGCGGCAACGCCGATGAACTGGCACGGACCCTGGCCACGCACGCCGACATCGACGCCGTCTGGCGCCATGACGGTTCCGGCGAAGGCTGCGCGGAAGTCGAGCGCCTGTCGGCCGGCACCCTGAAACGCACCTGGGTCGGCGGCGCCAAGGGCCGTGACTGGTACAGCGCCGCGCAAAGCGGCGGCCGTGCCGTGCTGGCGCATGCGTCGCAAGTGAAAAACGTGTGGATTCCTTACGGCGTCTGATTGACAACTGGAGTTGCAAAGCTGGGGTCAGAACCTTAGGGACTGACCCCAGTCTATTATGATCGGAGTTAATTCATGTTTTTGATCCAGGAAATCATCCGCAAGAAGCGCGACAAGGGCGTCTTGAGCGCCGAGGAAATCCAGTTTTTCGTGCGCGGCATCACTGACGGCAGCGTCAGCGAAGGCCAGATCGCGGCGCTGGGCATGGCCGTCTATTTCAACGACATGAACATGGACGAGCGCGTGGCGTTCACCCTGGCCATGCGCGATTCCGGCCAGGTGCTGGACTGGCGCTCGCTGAACCTGCCGGGGCCCATCGTCGACAAGCATTCGACGGGCGGCGTGGGCGACGTCGTCTCCCTGCTGCTGGGGCCCATGGTCGCCGCATGCGGCGGCTACGTGCCGATGATCTCGGGCCGCGGCCTGGGCCACACGGGCGGCACCCTCGACAAGTTCGACGCCATTCCCGGCTACTGCACGGTGCCGGACAATGCACTGTTCCGCAAGGTGGTGCAGGAGATCGGCGTGGCCATCATTGGCCAGACGGCGCAGCTGGCACCGGCCGACAAGCGCTTCTACAGCATCCGCGACGTCACCGCCACGGTGGAATCGGTGGCGATGATCACCGGCTCCATCCTGTCGAAGAAACTGTCGGCCGGCCTGGACGCGCTGGTGATGGACGTGAAAGTGGGCAGCGGCGCCTTCATGCCGACCTACGACAAGTCGGTGGAACTGGCCGAGAGCATCGTCGCCGTCGGCAATGGCGCGGGCATGCAGACGTCGGCGATTCTGACGGACATGAACGAGTCGCTGGCGCCATACGCCGGCAATGCGCTGGAAGTGCGCGGCGCCATGGATTACCTGACGGGCCGTTCGCGTCCCGCGCGCCTGCACGAAGTCACCTTGTCGCTGTGCGCCGAGATGCTGGTGCTGGGCGGCCTGGCCGCCACGGAAGAGGACGCGCGCGTGAAACTGACCGCCTCCCTCGATTCGGGCGCGGCGGCCGAGCGCTTTGCGCGCATGGTAGCGGCCCTGGGCGGTCCGGCTGACCTGGTCGAGAACCCGGACAAACACCTGGAACAGGCACCGTTCGTCGTGCCGGCACCGGCGCTGTCGGCCGGCTTTGCCAACGTGCGCGATTGCCGCGCCATCGGCCTGGCCGTGGTGGCCCTGGGCGGTGGCCGCCGCCGTCCGACGGACAGCATCGATTTCGCCGTCGGCCTGACGGACCTCGTGGGCCTGGGCGAGCAGGTGGCCGTTGGCCAGCCGCTGGCCATGGTGCACGCGCGCACGGAAGAGGCGGCGCAGCAAGCCGTCAAGGAAATCCAGGAAGCGTATACCATCAGCGCCGTGGCGCTGGCGGGCAATCCGGTGATTTATCGTACCATTCGACCATAACTTAACCCTAGAAGCAAAATCTGGGGTCAGTCCTTGCAGGATTGGAATGCGTCCCATTGGAACGCATTCCCCCTGAGGGTCTGACCCCGGCCTTTCGCGGGTTTTACAGATAGATAAGCAAATGAACAACCAAGAACTGATCGCCGAAGCCAATGCGGGCCGCGAACTGGCCTACGCGCCATACTCGCGTTTCAAGGTGGGCGCGGCGCTGCTGTGCAAGGATGGCCGCGTCTTCCGCGGCTGTAACGTGGAAAACGCCGCGTATGGCCTGTGCAACTGCGCCGAGCGCACGGCGTTTTTCAGCGCCATCGCGCATGGCTGCAAGCCGGGCGACTTCGCCAAACTGGCCGTCACGGGCGACACGGTCGAGCCGATTTCGCCATGCGGCGCCTGCCGCCAGGTGATCTTCGAGATGGGCGGCGCCGACCTGCCCGTGATCCTGACGAACCTGAAAAACGACGTCATGGAAGTGACGGCGGGCTGGCTGCTGCCGCACGGCTTCGGCAATTCCGACCTGGACATGAAGTAACAGGATCCGCTTGAACAAGACGATCGACATCCAGGCCGCCGTGGCGATTGCCGTGGCCGAAGCCATGGCGGCGAAGACGCAGGGTACCTTTGGCGTGGGCGGCGTGCTGCTCGATGGCGCCGGCAACGTGCTGCAATCGATGCACAACAATGTCGTGCGCCAGGGGCTGGTGTTCGATCCCACCGCCCATGGCGAGCGCCAGCTCGTGGACTGGTATTTCGCCGAGCGGGCCAAGGGCGCGCCCTTGCCGCCGCCGGGAGAACTGACCATCGTCACCTCGCTCGACCCCTGCTGCATGTGTACGGGGGCCATCCTGGCGGCTGGTTTCAACGTGGTGGTGGCCGCGCCCGACGTCAAGGCGGGCATCAATTACGATGGCAGCGCCACGTTTACGGCCTTGCCGTCGCCGCTGCAGGCGCAGGCGGGCCGCAGCTTCTGCTATCCGGCCGTGCGCGGTGCCACCGAGTACGCGCGTGCCCCGTCCGGCGCCGCGCCCAAATCTTTTTTCATCGGCAAGAGCATCCACGAGGCGACGCAGGCACTGTGCTCGCTCGTGTTCGAAGCGACATCGGCGCAGGTGATGCAGCTGCTGAACGCCGGCGACGACGTGCCCTTGCGCGATCCGGCCGCCTTGCCGCCCGAGCACGCGGTGGTGCGCGCCTTGCGGCGCCGCTATCCCGACGCCCTGACTTACCGCTGCGACCCGCACGCGCCCGATGCGGGCCTGGCGCCATTCCTGCAGGCGGCCATGGAACAGGATCTGCGCGATGGTGGCCAGGGCGATGCGGCCGCCTTGCTCGATTCCTTCGGTAACCTGCTGCTGTGCATGCCGGGAAAATTGAGTCAATCGGCCATCCGCACGCCGTTCATGGAATGCACGCGCCAGTATGCGCAGCTGCGCTTTGAGCTGATGGCGAATGCGGCGCCGGCGCTGCAGGAAGAAATCAAAAGCTACCTGGGCCACCCCAAGCACGGCACCTTCGTGCTGGCCATCGGCCCGGATGACAGCGCCGCCAGTTTCATGACCCTGGGCGCCTACGGCTCCACCATGGAAGGGGCGCTGCCGGAGAATAATCCCGCGCAATTCCAGTACGTGCGACCCGCCATGGGGGAAGACGCGCTGCTGGCGCTGTGCGACGCCATGCCGCCGCTGTACCGCAAGCTGATATGCATCCGGCCGCGCCAGGTGGCGGACCAGGCCTTGATCAGCGCCCTGGCCTAGGCATCGTCATCGGGCAGGTTTTTCAGCAGAAAGTCGCGCACGTTGTCGCCGGCCACGCGGCGGATCTGCGCTTCCGACAGGCCCGCGTCCAGCAGCGCCTGCGTCAATCGCGGCAGGCCGGCCGCGTCGATGGCCGTGGTGACGGCACCGTCGAAGTCCGAGCCATAGGCCACATGGTCGGCGCCGATCAGCTTTACCGTGTACTTGATGGCGCGCGCGATCGATGCCACGTCCTTGCCGCAGACGGCCGTATTCCAGAAACCGATGCCCACCAGGCCACCTTGGGCGGCGATGCGTTTCAATTGTGCGTCGCTCAGGTTGCGCCCGTTGGCGCAGGTGCCGCGCACGCCCGTGTGCGACACCATCACGGGGCGTTTCGCCATCGTTAATACGTCGTCGATGGTGGCTGGCGATGCGTGCGCCAGGTCGACGATCATCTTGCGCTGCTCCATGGCGCGCAGCCATTGCCGGCCCAGCGGCGTCAGGCCGCCTTTTTTCAAGCCATGCTGGGAGCCGGACAGTTCCGTGTCGAAGAAATGCGTGGGCGCGGCCATGCGGTAGCCGGCCTGGTACAGGGTATCGAGGTTGTCCAGCTTGCCTTCCAGCGCATGCGCGCCTTCCAGCGTTAGCCAGCCGGCCAGCAGGGCGGGATCTTGCTCACGCGCGGCGATGAAGCTGCGCAGCTGGGCGCGGCTGCCGATCACGCGCACCTTGCCATGGCTCTTGGCCGCTTGCTGGCGCAGCTCGTCGGCCTGGTAAGTGGCGCGCGCCAGCAGGCTGGTCCAGGTGGCCGGCGGCAAGCCTTGCGCCACCACCAGTGCCGTGATGTTGTCCGTGTCGCTGCCATTGCGCTCGATATTCATCTTGCGCGGCGTCTTGGTGACGACGGAAAAGGCCTGCAGCGCCACGTTGGCCCGCTGCAGGCGGGGGAAGTCGACGTGCCCGCGCTGGCTGTCGCGGTTCAGATTGCGTTGCCACAGCAGGCTGTCCGCGTGCAGGTCGGCAATCCACAGGCTCTGGTGCAGGGCCATGGCCGCTGTCGACGGCGCCTTGCCGGATGGTGCGTGGATACGGTTGAGGTGCTCGTCGACGAGGACGGGGGCGGACAGGAAACCGCCGATCAGCGCAAGGCTGGCGGCGGTGAGGGTGCTGATAATCATTGTTCTCCGTTTTACCATGGATCGTAGGTGCCCAGGCTCCAGATGTGGCCTTCCGGGTCGCGGCAGGTAAAGCCCCGTCCGCCGTAATCTTCATCCTTGATGTCGAGCACGATCTCGGCGCCGGCTTCGCGCGCGCTACGGTAGACGGCGTCGGCGTCGTTGACGACCAGGTAGCAATTTTGCGTGTTGGCGCCGCCGATTTCACTGGGCAGTTTCATCAGGCGGCCATAGTCGCTGTCGAGGACCGGCGCCACCATGACCATGCCGTTTCCAAAGCTGAGCTGGGCGTGCGCGACGCCACCGTTGCCGTCAGGCACGATCAATTGTTTTTCAAAACCGAGCGCCTTGCACAGCCATTCGATGGCGGCGGGCGCGTCATGGTAGCGCAGGCAGGGAATGGTCGTATTTACTGTAGCTTTTGCTATCGTGGTCATCAGAAAACTCCTATGGCTGTGGGGGAGTAGCTTCGATCATGGATACTGCGTGGCGTTCCGTATCAACCCCATCCATCGGAATGGGTTTGATGCTGGTCAGTGCTGTGCCCATCCATATTGCCATAGAATAATCATTGCACTCTTGCTACGGCGCAAATTTTTATTGCGGCGATTGCTGTGAGTCCGCCGCTTTCTGTTCCGCGCCGGCATCGTCGCTGTTGCTTGCCCATTTCAGCAGCATGACGAGGGCAAACAGCATGATAGCCAGCGGCAAGATGGTGATCAGAAACGCCAGGCCCAGGCAGCACGCCAGCAGCATGGGCCAGGACATGGCGCGCAGGGCGGCCATTCCCTGGCGCGCATAAGCGCACAGCTCGTTCCAGATTGCGCTGAAGGAAGTGCCGCCCGGTGCCGGATTGATGTCTTTCATGCCGTTCTCCTGTCGTGTGTGGGCCGCTGCGTATGCAGGCTGGCGATGAATCCACTATAGGCAAAACCTTGCTGTCAGACATCGCCTATGCGACGAATGGCAGGAATGGCGCACCGAACGGCGACAGGCGAAGACAAACGGTTACTCGAAGACCTTCAGTTTCAGCTGGAAGCTGAGGGCGCCATACAGGCGATCCTTGTAGGACGGCACGATGGCGATATTCACGCCCACGCGCTGGTATTCATAGCTGATGGTGGGCACCAGGGCCGGGAACCAGCCGCCGTCGCGCATCTTCGGATAGCCGCTGAAGCCGCCAACGACGGCGCCGACGCGCAGCGGGCCCACCTTGATCGGCTGATAGTACACGCCCAGGTAGTTCGAATAGGCGCGGTCGCTATTGTAGAAGCGACCGGCCGTGGCCGAGGCGACCGTGGAAAAGCGGTATTCGGCACCCAGGCCCGGATTGCTGTCGTTCAGGTTCTTGTCGCGCTGAAAGTGATACGAATAAAAGCCCGCGTTAAGCCAGGTTTCGCTCAGCGGCTGGTTGTCTATCATGCCGACTGTCTGCGCCTGTGCCGTGGATGCCGCTGCCAGCAGGGCCGCGCAGACAGCTTTGCCCAGCAATGACGCGGTGCGCGCCGATGACCATTGTTTCATGCCTGTTCCTTATCCTGTCGATATGGCGCCGCCCGTGCAAACGCTCCAGCGCGCCATGCTATCACTGCCAGATTGTTCCTTGGAAATTTCGTCACGTGCCCGGTGCTGCCGCAGGCAGGGCGATGGCGGCCTGCACCATGTGCGTGAGCAGAATTTCTGCATCCTCGTAATCCTTGCGCGTAAGCTGCTTGCGCTCCAGCACCAGGGCCATCTGTGCCGAAAAATCCGCATACGACTGGGTCATGGCCCAGATGGCGAACATCAGGTGCGTGGCGTTGACGGGTGCGATCCGGCCGGCCGCGATCCAGGCTTCGAAGACGGCGATATCCTTGCGCAGCAGGGGCACGACTCTTTCTCGTATCTGTGCCCCGTACAGGGGCGCGCCATTGATCACTTCCAGCGCATACACGCGCGAGGCCCATGGCTGTTCGCGCGAAAAACGCAGCTTGGCGCCGATATACGCGCGCAGCACGTCGCGCGGCTCGTCGTGTTCATTGGCCAGCGATTCCATGCGCGCCAGCCAGTCGTCGAGCACGTCGTCGAGCACGCGCTGGTACAGCAGCTGCTTGGACGGGAAGTAGTACATCAGGTTTTGCTTCGACAGGCCGGCCCGCTCGGCGATGGTGGCGATCGACGCGCCTTCATAGCCGCTTTCCGCGAAGGCGCGCACGGCTTGCTCCAGGATGTCCGCTTCCAGGCGGTCGCGGTTTTGCAGGCGCCTGCCGCCAGCATTTTTCACGGGAAGGGCAGGGGATTTGTCGCTGGCCATGGCGGGTTCTTTAGCGTGGGCGTATCGATTGCAGGAAGGCCTGCAGCACGGGGGTATCGGTATAGGCCACGTTGAAGCGGAACCACACCGTCTCGGGCGCGCGCAGCATGAAAAACTCGTTCGGCGACAGCAGGATGCCCGCCTTCAAGGCCATGTCGGCGATGATCTTGCCATTCCATTCCGGCGTTTGCACGTCGGGCCAGCCGGCGCTGACGAACATGCCGCCGCGGGGCCGCGCCACGGGCGCCATGCCCGCCTGCGCCAGGCCGTCGATGCTGCGCTCGCGGGCCGCATCGAGCTGCGCCACGAGGCGTTCCACCATGCGCTTGTAGGGCCGCGCGCAGATGGCGTGGTAGACGGCGCGCTCGTTGATTTCCGACGTCGTCAGTCCCGCCAGCATTTTTACGCGCACCAGTTCGGCCACCAGCGGTGGCGAGGCGCAAATCGACCCCACGCGCAGCACGGGCGACAGGGTCTTGGAAAAACTGCCCACGCGGATCACGCGGCGCAAGCCATCCATCGCCGCCAGCGACGCTTCGCCGCGCGCCGCCAGTTCGCGGTAGATATCGTCCTCCACCAGCCAGAAATCGAATTGCTCGGCCAGCGCCAGCAGGCGGTGCGCCTGCGCCTGGCTCAAGGAAGTACCGAGCGGATTTTGCAGCACCGTGTTGACGAACATGAGTTTCGGCTGCGTGCGCGCGGCTTCAACGGCCAGCGCATCGAGATCGAGGCCTGCCTCGCCGCGGGCAATGCCCACGGGGATGCAACCGTGGTGGCGTATCAGCGACTGCAGGTTGCTGTAGCCGGGGTCTTCCACCAGCACCGTGTCGCCCGGCTTGGTCAGGCTGCGCAGGATCAAGTCAAAAGCATGCGTGGCGCCGTGCGTCAGCAAGACCTGGTCCGGTTCCACCTGGAACAGCTCTTCCGACAGGCATGTTGCAAGGTGCTGGCGCAGCGAAGGAAAGCCCAGCGGGTGGCCATAGCCGCGCAGGCGGCTGGCGGGAATGCGCATGGCCTGGCGCACGGCGTCGAGCACGGTCGCCTCGCCATACATCTCGGGCGGCAGCCAGCCCGCCCCCACCGGCAGGGCGTCGGACACGCCCGAATACAGGTCCGGCGTGAGGGCATCGATGGCGGTGGGACTGGCGTGGATGCTTGCCTGCGGCGAGGCGGCGATATCGTGGCGCGCGACGAAATAGCCGGAACCTCGCCGCGACGACAGTAGGCCGAGGTTGACCAGGCGGTCGTACGATTCGACGACGGTAAAGGTCGACACGCCATTGCAGCGGGCGAACTGGCGCACGGACGGCATGCGCGTGCCGATGCGCAGGGCGCGGCTGCCCACCATGACGCTGATGGCGACGACGATCTGCTCGACCAGGCCGCCCTTTTTCTGGCGGTCGATGTCGAGCACGGGCCAGCCGCTGGCATTGCCGTCGCCCTCGTCCTGCTTCACCTTGTGTGTTACCGGTGGCTCCATATGCTGCCTTGCACAAAACTGTAGTGGTTTTTCGACCTGTACGGTTGGGATGTTTTGCCGTTTGTGTATCTGTGCCATTGGGGATGGCCTGTCTATTATTACATCAGCTTTTTGCCAACTGGTAAATTATTTTACGCTTCGTCAAAAACGATCCTGGCCCCGCGCCAGCCCATCCCAAGGAGAAGGTCATGAACGAAACAAGGCCGGAATCGATGTCGGCATTCTGGATGCCGTTTACGAATAACCGTGATTTCAAGGCCCATCCGCGCTTGCTGGTGTCGGCCGAAGGCATGTACTACAAGGACGTCGATGGCAACGCCATCCTCGATGGCACGGCGGGATTGTGGTGCGTGCCGTGCGGCCATGCGCAGCCGAAAATCGTCGGCGCCATCCGCGAGATGGTGGGCCAGCTCGACTTCGCGCCGACCTTCCAGATGGGCCATCCGGCCGCCTTCGACCTGGCGGAAAAACTGATGGATTACACGGGGCATAAATTTGGCCACGTGTTTTATACGAACTCCGGTTCCGAGGCCGTAGATACGGCCCTGAAGATCGCGCTGGCCTATCACCGGGCGCGCGGCGAGGGCGCGCGCACCCGCCTGATCGGCCGCGAACGCGGTTACCACGGCGTGGGCTTCGGCGGCATTTCCGTTGGCGGCATCGGCGGTAACCGCAAGACCTTCGGCCCCCTGCTGCCGGGCGTGGACCACCTGCCGCACACGCACAACCTGAATCAGAACGCCTACACGGTGGGCGAGCCCGAATACGGCACCCACCTGGCCGACGAGCTGGAACGCATCGTCGCCCTGCACGACGCATCGACGATTGCCGCCGTCATCGTCGAACCGGTGGCCGGTTCCACTGGCGTGCTGATCCCGCCGAAAGGCTATCTGAAACGCTTGCGCGAACTGTGCACCAAGCACGGCATCCTCTTGATTTTCGATGAAGTCATCACGGGTTTCGGCCGCATGACGACGCCGTTCGCCGCCGATTATTTCGACGTCGAGCCGGACCTGATGACGACGGCCAAGGGCCTGACCAACGGCATGGTGCCGATGGGTGCCGTGTTTAGCAAAAAGTACATCCACGACGCCTTCATGGATGCGCCACCGGGCATCGAACTGTTCCACGGCTACACGTATTCCGGCCACCCGCTGGCCTGCGCCGCCTCGCTGGCCACCTTGCAGGTGTTCGAGGAGCAGGACATCCTGGGCCACGCTAAAGCGATGCAGGCGTACTGGAGCGACGCCGTGCATTCGCTGAAAGGCTTGCCGCATGTGATCGATTTGCGCAGCATCGGCCTGATCGCTGGCATCGAACTCGATCCCATCGCCGGCAAGCCCGGCACGCGCGCCTTCAACGCCTTCAAGCAGGCCTTCGCCGACGGCGTGCTGATACGCACGACGGGCGACATCATCGCCCTGTCGCCGCCGCTGGTGCTGGAAAAACAGCATATCGACGAGCTGTTTGGCAAGCTGGCCAAGGTATTAAAGAATCTCGACTAAGGAAGACCATGAACGATCTCGACACGATTACCCACTACATCAACGGCGCCAAAGTCGACACCCAAAGCGGCCGCTACGGCGACGTCTACAACCCCGCCCTGGGCGAACCCGTGGCCCGGGTCGCGCTGGGCACCGTGGAAGACGTCGATGCGGCCGTGCAGGCGGCCGCCGCCGCCTTTCCCTCGTGGTCGGCCACGCCGCCGCTGACGCGCGCCAGGGTCCTGTTCCGCTACCTGCAGCTGTGCCAGCAGCACACGGATGAATTTGCCGCCATGCTCACGCGCGAGCATGGCAAGACCTTTGCCGATGCCCAGGGCGAAGTGGCGCGCGGCATCGAGATGGTGGAATTTGCCGTCGGCATCCCGCAATTGTTAAAGGGCGAATTCACGGACCAGATTTCGCGCGGCATCGATGCCTGGTCCATGCGCCAGGCGCTCGGCGTGGTGGCCGGCATCACGCCATTCAACTTCCCCGTGATGGTGCCGATGTGGATGTTCCCGGTGGCGATTGCCTGCGGCAATACCTTCGTCTTGAAACCGTCCGAACGCGATCCGTCCGCTTCCCTGCTGCACGCGAAATTGCTGAAAGAAGCGGGCTTGCCCGACGGCGTCTTCAACGTGGTGCAGGGCGATAAAGTGACCGTCGACGCCTTGCTCGACCACCCCATGGTGCAGGCAATCAGCTTTGTCGGCTCGACGCCGATCGCCGAATACATCTATGCGCGCGGCAGCGCCAGCGGCAAGCGCGTGCAGGCTTTGGGCGGCGCGAAGAACCACATGGTGGTGATGCCCGACGCGGACATGGACATGACGGTCGATGCGCTGATCGGTGCGGCCTACGGCTCGGCGGGCGAGCGCTGCATGGCCATCTCCGTCGTGGTGGCCGTGGGCGATGCGGGCGACAAGTTGATCGATGCACTGGCAACGCGCACGGCCGCACTGAAAGTGCGCGACGGCATGGAAGATGGTGCGGAAATGGGCCCGGTCGTGTCGCTGGCGGCCAAGCAGCGGATCGAAAAACTCATCGCCTCGGGCGTGGAGCAGGGCGCCACCTTGGTCGTCGATGGCCGCAACCACGTGGTGGCGGGCCGCGAGAACGGCTTCTTCGTCGGCGGCACCTTGTTCGACCACGTGACGCGCGACATGAGAATCTACAAGGAAGAAATTTTCGGCCCCGTGCTGTGCGTGCTGCGGTGTCCTGACGTGGTGCAGGCAGTGGAGCTGATCAACGCCAACGAGTATGGCAACGGCGTGGCCATCTACACGCGCGACGGCGGCGTGGCGCGCGAATTCGTGCGCCAGATTCAGGTCGGCATGGTGGGCGTCAACATCCCCTTGCCCGTGCCGATGGCCTTCAACAGCTTTGGTGGCTGGAAGCGCAGCATGTTCGGCGACCACCACGCGTATGGCCCCGAAGGCGTGCGCTTCTACACGCGTCACAAGGCCGTGATGCAGCGCTGGCCGAACACGGCAAGCGCTGGTGTGGAATTTGCTTTTCCCCAGATGAAGTGACGGTTTCACACTAATAGTCCACCGCAGGATCAAAGAAGGAAAACGCGATGATCGAGTCCCTGAATTATTTGCCGCATCCCGCCCTGCCCAATGAGGAATTGGCGGGCCATTTCACGGACCTGGCGCCGCCTCTGACGGCACGCCAGGCGGCAATCGAAAGCGCCCGCTGCCTGTATTGCTACGATGCGCCGTGCAGCCGCATCTGCCCGTCTGAAATCGACGTGGCCAGCTTCATCCGCAACATCCACGACAAAAACATCAACGGCGCCGCCGCCGGCATCCTGAAACAGAACATCCTGGGCGGCAGTTGCGCCCGCGTCTGTCCTACGGAAATCCTGTGCGAAGACGTCTGCGTGCGCAACCACGACGCCGAAGGCCAGCCGGTGAAAATCGGCCTCTTGCAGCGCTACGCCGTCGACCACATGCATTTTGCCAGCCATCCGTTCCAGCGTGCGCCTGCCACCGGCAAGACCATTGCCATCGTCGGCGCGGGGCCGGCGGGACTGTCGTGCGCGCACCGGCTGGCCATGCTGGGGCACGACGTGGTGATCTTTGAAAAGGAAGGCAAGGCCGGCGGCCTGAATGAATACGGCATCGCCAAGTACAAGCTGACGGACGATTTCGCGCAAAAGGAAATCGACTTCCTGCTGGGCATAGGCGGCATTGAAATCCGATGTCGCCAGGTACTGGGCGAGAACCTGCAGCTGCGCGACCTGCATGCGCAGTATGACGCCGTCTTCCTCGGCCTGGGCCTGGGCGCCAGCCGCAAGCTGGGCTTGACGGGCGAAGATGCGCCGGGTCTCCTGGCCGCCGTCGATTACATCAGCGCGCTGCGCCAGGCGAACGACCTGGCCGCGCTGCCCGTGCCGAAACGCGCCATCGTCATTGGCGCCGGCAATACGGCCATCGACATGGCCGTGCAGATCCAGCGCCTGGGCGCCGAGGAAGTCACCCTGGTCTACCGGCGCGGTTTCGACGCCATGACGGCCACGCACCACGAACAGGAAATCGCCAAGACCAACCAGGTGCGCATGCTGACGTGGGCCCAGCCGCGGCAGGTGTTGCTCGATGCGGCTGGCCATGTGGCCGGCATGCGTTTCGAGAAAACGCGCATGCAGGGCACGCGCCTGGCGGGCACGGGCGAAACGTTCGACGTGGCGGCCGACGCCATCTTCAAGGCCATCGGCCAGAGCCTCGATACGCAGGTGCTGCATGACCCGATGGCATCCTTGTTGCGGCGCGAAGGCGACAAGATCGCCGTCGATGCGGGTTTTCGCACGGTGCTGCCGGGGATCTACGCGGGCGGCGACTGCGTGGCACCGGGGCAGGACTTGACGGTGCAAGCCGTCCAGCATGGCAAGCTGGCCGCATTGGCCATCCATTCCGATTTGTTGAATAAAGTGGAGGCTGCATAATGGCTGATCTCAGCATCGAATTTTGCGGCATCAAGGCGCCGAATCCCTTCTGGCTGGCGTCCGCACCGCCGACCGACAAGGCCTACAACGTGGTGCGCGCGTTTGAGGCAGGATGGGGCGGCGTCGTGTGGAAAACCCTCGGTGAAGATCCGGCCGCCGTCAACGTCTCGTCGCGTTATTCCGCCCTGTACGGCAAGAACCGCGAAGTGGTGGGTTTCAATAACATCGAACTGATCACCGACCGCTCGCTGGAGATCAACCTGCGCGAAATCACGCAGGTGAAAAAGGACTGGCCCGACCGCGCCATGATCGTCTCGCTGATGCTGCCCTGCGAAGAGCACTACTGGGCCGACATTTTGCCGAAGGTGGAAGCGACAGGAGCGGACGGCATCGAACTCAATTTCGGCTGTCCGCATGGCATGCCGGAGCGAGGCATGGGCGCGGCCGTGGGCCAGGTGCCCGAGTATGTGCAGATGGTCACTGCCTGGTGCAAGAAGCACAGCAAGCTACCCGTCATCGTCAAGCTCACGCCGAACATCACGGACGTGCGCATGCCGGCGCGCGCGGCCAAGGCGGGCGGCGCGGACGCCGTCTCGCTGATCAACACCATCAATTCCATCACCTCGCTGGACCTGGACCGCATGGTGGCCTTGCCGATTGTCGGCGGCGCCAGCACGCACGGCGGCTATTGCGGGTCTGCCGTGAAACCGATCGCCCTGAACATGGTGGCGGAAATCGCGCGCGATCCGCAGACGCGGGGCTTGCCCATTTCCGGCATCGGCGGCATCGGCAACTGGCGCGATGCGGCCGAATTCCTCGCCCTGGGCGCCGGCTGCGTGCAGGTGTGCACGGCCGCCATGCTGCATGGTTTCCGCATCGTCGACGAGATGAAGGATGGCTTGTCGCGCTGGATGGACGAGAAGGGCTATGCACGCATCAGCGATTTTTCCGGCAAGGCCGTGGCCAACACGACGGACTGGAAATACCTGGACATGAATTACCAGGTGATCGCGCAGATCAACCAGGACGACTGCATCAAGTGCGGCAAGTGCTACGTGGCTTGCGAAGACACCTCGCACCAGTCGATTGCGCAACTGATCGACGCGGCCGGTACGCGCACATATGAGGTGATCAAGGAGGAATGCGTGGGCTGCAACCTGTGCGAAATCACCTGTCCGGTGCAGGGCTGCATCACGATGGTGCCGCAGGCGACGGGCAAGCCGTACATGAACTGGACGCAGGATCCCAGGAATCCACGGGCATTGGCGGAATCGGCATAGGGCACGTTTTTTGCGTACGTATATTTTATAAACAGTTGCCCAACTTTGCAGTAAGCTAGGCCGCAGCCGTTTTTAAAACGCCCAACCTCCCAACCGATGGAGCAACCCTGTGAACCACGACTATTCAGGCAATACGCAACTCTGGAATGAAGACCTGGCGCCCACCACGGCGGCGCAGCGCACCTGGCGCTGGTATCACTTTGCCGCGCTGTGGGTCGGCATGGTGATGTGCATTCCCGCCTACACCCTGTCGGCCAGCCTGATCGACAGCGGTATGTCCGGCTACCAGGCCGTGCTCACGGTATTTCTCGCCAACGCCATCGTGCTCCTGCCGATGCTCCTGATCGGCCATGCGGGCACCAAGTACGGCATCCCGTATGCCGTGCTGGCGCGCGCCTCGTTCGGCACGGCGGGGGCGCGTCTGCCGGCCCTGATGCGCGCCATCGTTGCCTGCGGCTGGTACGGCATCCAGACCTGGTTCGGCGGCCAGATGATCTACACCTTGATGGGTGTATTAATGGGGCATGAACTGGGCGGCGAGAAGATCGCGGGCCTGGGCATCAATGGCAGCCAGCTGCTGTGCTTCCTGGCTTTCTGGGCCATCCAGTTCTATTACATCCTGCACGGCATGGAATCGATCCGTAAACTCGAAACCTACACGGCGCCGCTGAAAATCCTCATCTGCTTCGTGCTGCTGTACTGGGTGCACAGCAAGGCCGGCGGCGTGGCCAACCTGCTGGACCAGCCATCGCAATTCATCCCCGGCGGCAAAAAGGCGGGCCAGTTCTGGAGCGTCTTCTGGCCATCGTTGACGGCCATGGTGGGTTTCTGGGCCACCCTGGCCTTGAACATTCCCGACTTTACGCGCTTCGCGAAGACGCAGCGCGACCAGATCGTGGGCCAGTCGGTCGGCTTGCCCGTGCCCATGGGTTTGCTGGCCATGCTGGCCGTGATCGTTACCGCCGGTTCGGTCGTCATGTACGGCAAGGCCATCTGGGACCCCGTCGACCTGGCCAGCCGCATGACGGGCGCCGCCGTGCTGATCGCCCTGATCATCCTCCTGATCGACACCGTCAGCGTCAACCTGGCGGCCAACCTGGTGGGGCCTGCGTATGACTTTTCCGCACTGGCGCCCAAGCAGATTTCGTACAAGATGGGCGGCTACATCACGGCCTTCATCGCCATCGTCATGATGCCGTGGAAGGTGCTCGAGTCGACGCAGGGCTATATCTTCACGTGGTTGATCGGTTATTCGGCCCTGCTGGGTCCCATCGCCGGCATTCTCATCGTCGACTATTATTTTGTGCGCAAGACGCAACTCGACGTCAAACAGCTGTATCGCGACGATGGCATCTATTCGTATGGCAGTGGCTGGAACATGGCGGCGCTGATCGCCTTCATTATCGCCGTGCTGCCGAATATCCCGGGCTTTCTGAACGCGGCCTTTCCCACGGCGTTTCCCGGCGTGGGAGAAGGCTTTAAAACCATTTACACCTACGCCTGGTTCGTGGGCGTGGCCATCGCCGCCGTCGTGTATGGCGTCATGATGAAGGGCAAGGTGGTGGCGCACGTGCAGCAGGCGCCGCAGTCGTAATCACTCAAGGAGAGAAGATGACTACACTGATACGTGGCGGTACCGTCGTCAACGCCGACCGCGCGTTTCGCGCCGATGTGCTGATCGAGGGCGACGTGATCGTCGCCGTCGGCGAGAACCTGCCCGTGCCGGCTGGCGCCACCGTGATCGACGCGGGCGGCCTGTACGTGATGCCGGGCGGGATAGACACCCACACGCACATGAATTTGCCCTTCATGGGCACGGTGACGTCCGACGATTTTTTCACGGGCACGGCGGCGGGACTGGCCGGCGGCACCACCACCATCATGGACTTCGTTATTCCCGCCCCGAAGCAGTCGCTGATCGAGGCGTATCACCAGTGGCGCGCGTGGTCGGCCAAGGCGGCCGGCGACTATACCTTCCACGTGGCGATCACCTGGTGGAGCGAGCAGGTACATGAAGAGATGGGAGTGCTGGTGCGCGAGCATGGCATGAACAGCTTCAAGCACTTCATGGCCTATAAAAACGCCATCATGGCCGATGATGAAACGCTGGTGAAAAGCTTTACCCGCTCGCTGGAACTGGGAGCGCTGCCCACCGTGCATGCGGAAAACGGCGAGCTGGTTTTTCAATTGCAGCAAGCCTTGCTCAAAAAAGGCATCACGGGGCCGCAGGCGCATCCGCTGTCGCGGCCACCGGCCGTGGAAGCCGAGGCGGCCAACCGCGCCATCGCCATCGCCAATGTCTTGAATACCCCCGTGTACATCGTGCACGTCTCGTGCGCCGAGTCGCTTGACGCCATCACGCGGGCGCGCGCCAACGGCCAGCGCGTGTATGGCGAAGCGCTGGCGGGCCACCTGGTGATCGACGACAGCGTCTACCAGAGCGACGATTTCGACTACGTGGCGGGCCACGTCATGAGCCCGCCGTTCCGCGGCAAGCACCATCAATCGGCACTGTGGCACGGCCTGCAAAGCGGCAACCTGCACACGACGGCCACCGACCACTGCACCTTCTGCGCCGAGCAGAAGGCGGCTGGCAAACAGGACTTCACGCGCATCCCGAACGGCTGCGGCGGCGTGGAAGAACGCATGGCCGTCGTGTGGGATGCTGGCGTCAATTCGGGCATGCTCACCCCCTCCGAATTCGTCAAGGTGTCGTCCACCAATGCGGCGCAGATCTTCAATATGTATCCACGCAAGGGCATCATCGCCGCAGGCAGCGATGCCGATATCGTGCTGTGGGACCCGCAAGGCACGCGCACCATTTCCGCCGCCACGCAGTTCGCCAAAGGGGGCTTCAACGTCTTCGAAGGGCGCACCGTGCGCGGCACTCCCCGCACCACGATTGCCGCCGGCAAGGTGGTGTTCCACCAGGGCGAACTGATGGCCGTCGAAGGGGCGGGGCGCTATATCGAGCGTCCCGCGTTTGCCGCCACGACCGCATAAGGAGTTGACGATGGATGAATTACGTATCAATGGTGAGCGCCTGTGGGCAGCCCTGATGGAACTGGCGCAGATCGGCGCGACAGTGAAGGGCGGCGTCAAGCGCCTGGCCCTGACGGACCTCGACAAACAGGGGCGCGACCTGGTGGTGCGCTGGGGTCGCGAGGCGGGCATGAGCATTACCATCGACCAGATCGGCAATGTCTTCATGCGCCGCGACGGCACCGACAATACCTTGCCGCCCGTGATGACGGGCAGCCACATCGACACCCAGCCCACGGGCGGCAAGTTCGATGGCAATTACGGCGTGCTGGCGGGCCTGGAAGTGGTGCGCACCCTGAATGACCTCAATATCAAGACGCGATCGCCCATCGAGGTGGCGTTCTGGACCAACGAGGAAGGCTCGCGTTTCGTACCCGTGATGATGGGCTCCGGCGTGTTTTGCGGCGCCTTTTCGCTCGAAACCGCGTACGCGGCGAAAGACACGGAAGGTAAAACGGTGGGCGAGGAGCTGGCGCGCATCGGCTATCGTGGAGACCAGGTGCCGGGCGACCATCCCATCAGTGCGTATTTCGAGACGCATATCGAACAAGGGCCCGTGCTGGAAGACGCCGATAAAATCATCGGCGTGGTGCCGGCCGTGATGGGCCTGTCGTGGTACGACTGCGTGGTGACGGGCATGGAAGCGCATGCGGGGCCCACGCCCATGGGCCTGCGCAAGGATGCGCTGCAGGTGGCCACCACCATCATGCAGGAGGTGGTGGCGATTGCCAACCGCTACCCGCCGTATGGGCGCGGCACGGTGGGCATGGTGCAGGTCTTTCCGAACAGCCGCAACGTGATCCCCGGCGAGGTCAAGTTCAGCATCGACCTGCGCAACGTGAACGATGAACTGCTCAACACCATGCATGGCGAGATCACGGCCTTCATCGACGCCACGCGCGAAAAAACAGGCTTGGGCATTTCACTGGAAAGGGTGTCCTATTACCCGCCATGTCCGTTCCACCCCGACTGCGTGGGCGCCGTGCGCAATGCGACTGAAAAACTCGGTTACTCCGTGATGGACGTGGTGTCCGGCGCCGGCCACGACGCCATCTACGCGGCCCGGCTGGCGCCGGCCGGCATGATCTTCGTGCCGTGCAAGGACGGCATCAGCCACAATGAAATCGAGGACGCCAAGCCCGAGCACCTGGAAGCGGGCTGCAACGTGCTGCTGCACGCGATGCTGGAGCGGGCCGTGGCCGTGTAGCCAAAAAAATCACCAGGCGGCCCGCTTGCCGCCTGCTTCCAGGTCTCTGGCGGACATCAGCTGCCCAGCTGCCTCGCCGCGTAAGACGTCCCAAATCCCTGCCACTTTTCTCGCACCTGACAGCAGATATTTCGTCTCGATGCCAAGTGTTGCGAGAGCGTATCTTGCATCCATCCGTCGACTTTCGCGTCAGGTTTTTTGTATCTGTCTTTCCTTCATCTATCACTTGACATGCAGTCAGAGTGTCAAGAAATCATGAGAAAATTGCAGTTCAAAAAACGATGTTTTTAAATTTTCACTATGCGTATTTTTCTGTTCCGGGTATGGTGAGGAACCAATTATGACAAGCATGTTACAATTGTTGCCCAAAAAAAATAATTAAAAATCACCGAGCCAATGTCATGGCTTTCCTGTGTCTTTCTTGCTATGACAAGATGCCATCTTTAGTATTGCTTACCCATGAGTTCAATTTTTACGCTACAAGAAAAACCGCTATTTTTAAATTATTCTGAAAAATTCACATATGTGCGCTGTTTTTTATGGATGTTATTGCCCAGCTTAATCTGGAGCTTTGCATTTGGTCGTATATATATCTGCATCGAGCCATTGTTTTTTCCGTATATGGAAAAACGTTTCAAGGGATGGGTTTCCTTTTTAATTAAGTTTTTATGGATTTTCATCTTCTTGGTTTCCATATTGTCAAATTGGAATATTCGACCCAGTTCATATGAATTTTACTTGTTCACTGTTTTGGGGAATTCTCCAGCGCCGATATTAATAATCTGTTTCTTGTTTTTTTTGATAATGTTTTTCTTCCTGTCTTCCGATGTTTATCGGAAAACTTCGTTGGGATTCAGGCGCATTGTATTTTTTATTGGTATTTTCCTGATATCGCTAAAAGGTGTACTGCTGGTGCTGGATGTTGGCGTAAGTGAAATCCGCAATAGAATTGTCACACCGTCACCGTTTGCAATTAAAACGCTGATCAGTGATAGTTTTTTAAATAAACAGAATTCTTTGGGGAAAACCAGCGAACCGACCTTTTTGAATCATGTGAAAAGTGAAAGTTCAATGCCCGCAAAAATGGTTTTGATGATCGTGGAGTCATGGGGAGAAAGCCATGGTTCGTTGGTGGCCGTCGAAAAGAAGCTGAAGAGTCGCGGCGTGAAAGTGCTGAAGACTGGATTTACTGATTATCATGGTTCGACGATGCAAGGCGAGATTCGTGAGTTGTGTTCCGAATACATTCAGTTTGATGCAAGTACCAATTTCTCAGCAATGGCTGATGCTTGTGCTCCTGCCTACATGAAAACTAAAGGGTATGAGGTTTTTGGCGTACATGGTTATCAAAAAATGTTTTATGCCCGCGATTCCGTCTGGAAAAGCCTGGGCATCGAGCACGCATATTTCCAGCCTGAGCTGAGTAAGCTGAGAACTTGTCCGGGGCCATTTCGTGGTGTTTGTGACGAAGATATGATTAATTTTGGTGTGGATTTGATACGCCAGCAAGACAAGGCTTTTTTGTACATGCTTTCGTTGTCCAGCCATGAACCCATTGCATCGGGCATGCCCGATGCATCTGTCCAATATTTCCAAGATATGGAGAAGATTGGTGATTCACAGTTGGTAGCACGCAATGCGATTGGATTTTTGGTCGATACATTAAGTGCCAGTGCTGAGCTAGGCTGTACCGAAGCTTATGTGGTTGGTGATCATCAGCCGCCGTCTGCCGTAAATAGCGGGCAACTCTCCGAAGGCATGGTTCCATATATACGGATGTCTTTTCACTGCCAGCCATAGCATGTTTCAGCCTGTGAAAAGTATCATAATGTGGTGGTTTGCAACGGACCCGGTTCCAGCCAAGCACGCATCTTTCCGTGGATCGAGGTGGCTGCCTTAGTAGTTCGTTGCTGCTGCACAACGTACGCCTTATACCAGCATGTACCGGCCTGGCTGCCTTCCCGGCCGCATCCCTGGCGCGGCGCCTGTCCGGGTTCCACCACTCTCTTCCTGTTACGTGTGTTTCTTCTGGAAGTTGCGCAAAAACGCCAGCAGCGCGCGCGCCGCGATGTCGGCGTCGTCGGCCGTCATGGTTTCCAGCGGATTGTGGCTGATGCCGCCATTGCCGCAGCGGGTAAACAGCATGGCCACGTCCGTGATGGCGGCCATGGCCATGGCGTCGTGGCCGGCGCCCGACAGCAGCGCGTACGGTGCGATGCCGACGGATGCCACGGCTTGCGCCAGCTGTGCCATCAGCCACGGTGCGCACGGCGCCGCGCGCGCCGACAGCAGCAGTTCCAGCTGGTAGTCGATCTGGCGCCGCGCGCAGATGGCGGCGATGCCATCCAAAATATCGTCGACGGCAGCCTGGCGCACGGCATCAACGGCCGCGCGGATATCGAGCGACAGGGTGCAGGCGCCGGCGATCACGTTGACGGAGCCGTTGGGCACCTGCAGCTGGCCCACGGTGCCCACCAGCGCTTCGCCCTGGCTGCAGCGCCGTTCCATCAGCAGAATGATTTCCGCGGCCGCGCTGGCCGCATCCTTGCGCATGGTCATGGGCGTGGTGCCCGCATGGCTGGCCACGCCCCCAAGACTGACCAGGTAGCGCGAGCTGCCGGCGATCGCCGTGACGATGCCCAGCGGCAAGTCGCGCTCGAGCAGCACGGGACCCTGTTCGATGTGCACTTCCACATAGCCGAGCAAGTCGGCGGGGTCGCGCGCGATGGCGCCGATGGCGCTCGCCTCGTGGCCGGCGGCGGCCAGCGCGTCGCGCATGCTCACGCCGTCCGCATCCAACTGCTCCAGCAGCGACACGTCGAACTTGCCCGTGACGGCCGTGCTGCCCAAAAACGTGCTCTTGAAGCGCACGCCTTCTTCTTCGGCGAAGCCGACGACCTCGAAATGAAACGGCAGCTTTTCGCCCCGCTCATGCAGGTGGCGCACGACGGCGATCGGCAGTACGATGCCCAGCCGGCCATCGTACTTGCCGCCGTTGCGCACGGTGTCGTAGTGCGATCCCGTCATCAGGGTCTTCGCACCCTGCGCGTCGGACAGGTAGCGTCCGACGACATTGCCGACGGCGTCGATGTGCACCTGCATGCCCGCGTCCCGCATCCAGTCGGCCAGCTGCGCGGCCGTTTTGCGGTGCGCCGGCGTCAGGTAAGCGCAGGTCAGGTTGTAATCGCTGTCGCTCCAGCCGGCCAGCGTTTCCGCCTGCTGCATGATGGCGGGGCCGAAATCCAGGCGCACGTCGAACAGGTCGTTCAGGCGCAGTTCGGCGATGCGTTTGATCTGCCGCAGCGATTCGGCCAGTTCATCGGCGCGCCGGTTTTTCAGGCGCCGCGCAAACGTGGCGATGATGTCCTGGCGCGTCAGGCCCTCGCCCGTCGGACCCTTGACGGCCAGGATGAAGGGAAAGCCGAACTTGGCGTTGTATTCGCTGTTGAGGCGCTGCAGGGTGGCAAATTCCTCGGGGCTGCACAGGTTCAGGCCGGACTTGGCCTGTTCGCGCGTCGATTCCGCCGTCAGTTGGCCCGCGATGGCGGCCTTGCCGGCCAGCTCGGGATGGGCGCGGATGAGGCCCAGCTGCTCTTCGGGCGAGGCTTGCGCCAGCACGCGCTGCAGCTCCGTCTTGAGGGCCGTCAGGCTGGCAAACGGCCGGGCGGCGGCCGCGCGCTGGGCGATCCATGGCGAGTGTTCGTAGATGCCATGCAGGTGCGCGATAAAATCGGCCTGGCTGCCGGCGTTCAGGTCTGAAAGGGTGGTCATGGTTTTCCGATCATGCAAGCGGTGATGATAGCGCCCCGTTCCTGCCTCCATTATATGCGCGCGCTGATAGCGGCTATCGCTGCACCAGCGCCTTGGCTGCTGCGCTGACCTGGTCGCGCAGCCATTTGTGTTCGGGCGCCTGGTGCACGCGCTGGTGCCACAGCTGGTAAAAGCGCATGGGCGGGAATTTCAAGGGCACGGTATACGTTTTCAGCGGCAGGGTCTTTTCATAGAAGCGCATGAACTGGCGGCCCGTGGTGAGCACCAGGTCCGTCTGCGTCAGCATGTAGGGGATCAGGCCGAAATACGCCGATTCCACCACCACGTTGCGCTGCAGGTTTTGCCGTTCGAGGAAGGAATCGATCACGCCGTGGTAGCCCGGCATCATCTGCGACGGCGCCACGTGCGGCAGGCTCAGATAGTCATCGAGCGTCATGGCGTCGCTGGCCGTGCGCCGCGCATAGGCGTTTTCCGCATGCATGGCGCAGACGATGGGATCTTCGAACAACTTCGAGATGTGCAGGTGCGCGGGCGGCTCGTCCCAGTTGGCGATGACCAGGTCCAGGCCCCCGTCGGACAATTGCCGGATATGATCGATGCCCGGTCCCAGGCTATGCAGCACAACGCGGCTTTTCGGCGAACCGCGGCGCAGCAGGGCCACCACATTGGGCAGGAACTGGCTGTCCAGGTAGTCGGGCGCAGCGATATGGAAGGTGCGCGCCTCCTCCTGCGCCACGAACGGCGTCTTCTTGATAAACAGGCTTTCCGTCTGGTCGAGGATGCGCTTGGCCGGATTGAGCAGGCTTTCGCCATGCTGCGTGGGCACCATGCCGCGCGCGCCGCGCACGAGCAGCGGGTCGCCCGTCAATTCGCGCAGTTTGCGCAGGGAGGCGGAAATCGAGGGCTGCGGCTGATTGAGTTTCAGCGCCACGCGCGAGACATTCTTTTCCACCAGCAGCAGGTAAAGGATGCGGATCAGGTGCAGGTCGAGGTGTTGCGGCAGGCTGGACATGTGGCGGCGCCTCTGTTGTATATCGATTTGAATATGTCAAATATACGATATTTTTCATGTGATGAGCGGTAAATCCGTTTATCTTGTGTAGATTGGCACGAATATGGGTTCGGTCTGACTAGAGGAAATTTATGGAAGTATTTGCCTACCTGATTCCGTATGGCCTTGAGTGGCTGAACCTGATCGTCCGCTGGCTGCACGTCATCACGGGCATCGCCTGGATCGGTGCTTCCTTTTATTTCGTCTGGCTCGACAACTCGATCCGCCCGCCCGCGCCCGGCTCCGAGCTGGCGAAGAAGGGCGTGTCGGGAGAATTGTGGGCCGTGCATGGCGGCGGTTTCTACAACCCGCAAAAATACCTGGTGGCGCCGGCCGAACTGCCGAAGGAGCTGCACTGGTTCAAGTGGGAAGCGTATTCGACCTGGCTGTCCGGCTTTGCGCTCTTGACGATTGCCTACTACTTCAATGCGCAGGCCATGATGATCGACAAGGCCGTGGCCGATATCTCCAGCGGCCAGGCCGTCGGCATCGGCATCGCCACTCTCGTCATCGGCTGGACCGTGTACGACCTGCTGTGCAGGTCAAAACTGGCGCAATATGAGCTGTGGTTCGGCGTGACGGTGTTCGCGCTGATCGTCGGCGCCGCCTATGTGCTCACGCATCTGCTCAGCGGGCGCGCCGCCTATATCCACGTTGGCGCCATGATCGGTACCATCATGGTGGCCAATGTGCTGATGCTGATCATTCCCGGCCAGCGCAAAATGGTCGAAGCCATGGCCGCCGGCAAGCTGCCCGATCCCAGGCACGGCATGAAGGCCAAGCAGCGCAGCGTGCATAACAATTATTTTACGTTGCCTGTGCTGTTCATCATGATCAGCAACCACTACGCGATGACTTACCGTAACGACCACGCGTGGCTGGTGCTGGCGCTGATCATGGCGGCCGGCGTCTTCATCCGACATTTCTTCAACCTGCGCCACAAGGGAAGAGTCGAGTGGCGCTATCCGGCCCTTGGCGTGGCCTTGCTGGTGGGCGTGGCCGTGGCCATCGCGCCGAAGGCGCCCGTGGCCAGCGCGCCCGTGGCGGACCCCGCCGCCCAGTTCGTGGCCGTGCATGCCATCATCGCCCAGCGCTGCGCCACCTGCCATTCGGCGCACCCGACGCAAGCCGGTTTCGCCACGGCGCCGGCCGGCATGATGCTGGATAATGAAACGGAGATTCGCCAGCACGCGGCGCAAATCTACAAGCAGGCCATCGAATTGAAGGCCATGCCAATCGGGAACCTGACGAATATGACGGAGGCCGAGCGCAGCGAACTGGGCGCCTGGCTGCAACAGACCATGCAAGGAGCAAAATGACTACGCACGCGGAAAAAATCACGGCCTGGATTGACGACCACTTCGACGAGGAGATCGCCTTTTTACAGCAGGTGGTGCAGCAGCCGACGGATACGCCGCCGGGCAACAACGCGCCGCACGCGGAGCTGGTCGCGCAGCTGCTGCAGGCGTATGGCTGGAACGCGGAAAAGCACGCCGTGCCGGCCGATCAGGTGGCAGCCTACGGCATGCAGAGCATCACCAACCTGATCGTGCGCCGCCCATATGCGGCAGGCGGGCCGACGGTGGCCCTGAATGCGCATGGCGACGTGGTGCCGCCCGGCGACAACTGGACGTATCCGCCATATGGCGGCCAGATCGACGGCGGCTATATCTATGGCCGCGCGACGGCCGTGTCGAAAGGCGATTTCGCCACCTATGTGTTTGCCGCGCGCGCCCTCGAAGCGTTGGGCATTCCATTGAAGGGCCAGCTCGAGCTGCACTTCACGTACGACGAGGAATTCGGCGGCTTGCTGGGACCGGGCTGGCTGCTGGAACAGCAATTGACGAAGCCCGATTTCGTCATCGCCGCCGGTTTCAGCTACGGCATCGTCACGGCGCACAACGCCTGCCTGCAGCTGGAAATCACCGTGCACGGCAAGTCGGGCCACGGCTCGATGCCGGAAACGGGCCACGATGCGCTACAGGCGGCTAACAAGATCCTGAACGCCATCTATGGCCAGCTGCCGGAGCTGAAAAAGATCAAATCGAAAGTGGCCGGCATCGACTCGCCCACCATGCTGGTGGGCCGCATCGATGGCGGCACGAATACGAATGTGGTGCCGGGCAAGGTCGTCATGAAGATGGACCGCCGCATGATTCCCGAGGAAGATCCGGTGGCGGTGGAAGCGCAGGTGCGCGCGCTGATCGAAGACGCGGTGCGCGGCGAGCCGGGCATCCGCGTCGAGATCCGCCGCCTGCTGCTGTCGCACGCGCTGCGGCCCTTGCCCGGTTCGGAGCAACTGGTCGGCAGCTTGCAAAAGAACGCGCAAGCCATCCTTGGCGAAACGATTCCCGCCGTCGGCACCCCCCTGTATGCGGATGCGCGCCTGTATGGCGAGCGGGGCATCCCCGCCGTGCTGTATGGCGCCGGCCCGCGCACGGTGCCCGAATCGAATGCGAAGAAGGCCGACGAGCGGCTGGCGCTCGATGATTTGCGCAAGGCCAGCAAGATCGTCGCCCTGACCCTGCTCGACTTCCTGGCCGCCTGACTGGGCGGCGACCATGCCGCTGGCATCCGGTAAGATGCATGCCTGGGAAATCGGGGAGGCAGCATGGATGTGATTGGCAAGAAGACGATAAGGGAACTGGCGGCCGACCTGGTCGCCGGCCGCATCACCAGCGTGGCACTGACACAGCAGATGCTGGCACGCGCCGAGGCGCACCGGGCGCAGGGCGGCTTTGCGTATGTCAGCCTCGATGGCGAACAGGCGTTGGCCGAGGCCCGCGCCAGCGATGCGGCGCGCGCCGCCGGCTGGGTGCCTTCGCCGCTGGCCGGCATCCCCGTTTCGATCAAGGACCTGTTCGACGTCAAGGGGCAGGTCAGCAGCGCCGCCTCGCTGGCGCTGGCCGGCGGGCCGCCCGCCGATGTGGATGCTGGTGCCGTGGCGCGCCTGCGCGCGGCCGGCGCCGTTCTGCTGGGGCGCACCAACATGAGCGAATTCGCGTTTTCCGGTCTGGGCTTGAATCCCCATTACGGCACGCCGCGCAACCCGCACGACGGCGCGCGCGTGGCGGGCGGCTCCACCTCGGGCGGCGCCGTGACGGTGGCGCTGGACATGGCGGCCGGAGCGCTGGGCACGGATACGGGCGGCTCGATCCGCATTCCGTCCGCCTTTTGCGGCTTGACGGGCTTCAAGCCGACGGCCGCTTCCGTGTCGCTGGCCGGCGCCGTGCCCTTGTCGCGCTCCCTCGATTCGGCAGGGCCCATCGCGCACAGTGTCGATTGCTGCGCCATCCTGTACGCTGCCTTGTCTGGCAAGGAGGTCGCCGACGGCGTATCGGCATTAAAGGGCTTGCGCTTCGGCTTTACCCTTGACTACGTCGGCACGCACGTGGAGCCGCAGGTGCAGCGGGCTTTCGACGCCGCGCTGGATAAGCTGCGGCAAGCCGGCGCCCTGGTGGAACGGTTCGATTTTCCCGAATTGCTGGAACTGCCCGGTATCAATGGCGGCGGCGGCCTGGTGGCAGCGGAAGCCTGGCACTGGCACAGGGCGTTACTGGAAGAGAAGGGCGCACAGTACGACCAGCGCGTGGCGGCGCGCATCCGCCGCGGCCAGCAGCAGGGCGCAGCGGACTATATCGACGTGCTCGACGCGCGTGCGCGCCTGATCGCCATCGCGCAGCAGCGTCTGGCGCCGTTCGACGCCTGGCTGATGCCCAGCGTGGCTATCCTTGCGCCGGAAGTCGCGCCGCTGGAAGCGGACGACGCCACCTTCTTTGCCACGAACGGCCTGGTGCTGCGCAACGCCAGCGTGATCAACTTCCTCGATGGCTGCGCGCTGTCGCTGCCTTGCCATGCCGACGGCGAGCTGCCCGTGGGGCTGGGCATCTGCGGCCTGGCCGGCGCCGACGATACGGTGCTGCAAATCGGCCGCGCCGTGGAGGCGTTGCTACGGGGGAGCGGAAAAGAATAGTGCCATAGTGCAGGAAGATGCCAATTCTGTCATGATGGCTGGCATTGACATGGGATAGTCGCGCTTCCCCGCGCCGGCAAACTTCACACTGTGCACCGATACGACCTGATTAGCTGTCATGACTGCGGCGTGCTGTACCGCAAACGTCCGCTGCGTCCCCGCGAAAAGGCGCGCTGCATCCGTTGCCGCTCGGTGCTGTACCGCGGCGCCCACGTGCGCGGCGCATCGGCCGAATTGAGCAAGGTGGTGGCGCTCACGCTGGGCGCCGCCTTTGTCTTCCTGATCGCCCAGTTTTTCCCCATCGTCGAACTCGACGTCAATGGCCTCACTTCCAGCGCCACCTTGCTCGGCTCCATCCGCGTGCTGTGGTACGAGCAGATGCACATCGTGGCGACGATGGTTTTCCTGTTTACCATCCTCTTTCCCGCCATCGAACTCGGTTCCCTGCTGTACGTGGCGCTGGGGCTGCGCGGCGGCGTCAAGGTACCGGGATTCAACCGCGTGCTGCGCGCCGTGCAGACGGCGCGCGAATGGGGCATGACGGAAGTGCTGATGATCGGCATTCTGATCACCGTCGTCAAGATGACCAGCCTGGCTACGGTGCTGCCGCAACCTGGCCTGTTCGCGTTTGGCGCGCTCACCGTGCTGCTGGCCATCGTCGTCTCGTTCGACCCCAAGGCCCTGTGGAACCTGGGCGACGACCTGACCCGCCAAGCGCTGCCCGGCATCCGCTACAAGGCTTTCGCGCCCGGTGAAAAGGTGGTGCCCTGCCATGCTTGCGGCCTGGTGGCGCCGCCTGCGGGCAAGGGCAGGCATCTGGCGTGCGTGCGCTGCGGCACGGCCCTGCACGTGCGCAAACCGGACAGCATCAACCGCACCTGGGCCTTGCTGATCGCCGCCATGATCCTCTACATTCCCGCCAACCTGCTGCCCGTGATGGTGACGCAATCGCTGTTCGGCGCGCAGGACGACACCATCATGAGCGGCGTGGTGCTGTTCTGGACCAGCGGCTCGAAGGGCCTGGCCATCATCATTTTCATCGCCAGCGTGGTCGTGCCAATGTTGAAACTGGGCGTGCTGGCGCTGCTGGCGTTCACGGCGCAGCGGCGTTCGCGCTGGCGGCCGCGCCAGCGCACCATCCTGTACCGCATGGTCGAATTCATCGGCCGCTGGTCCATGCTCGACATCTTTGTCGTCACCCTGACGGTGGCGCTGGTGCGCTTCAAGTCGCTGGCCGTGATCACGGCCGGACCCGGCGCGCTGGCCTTCGGCGCGGTGGTGGTGCTGACCATGCTGGCGGCGATGCAGTTCGACCCGCGCCTGATCTGGGACCCTGTCGATGGGCAGGTGCCTGGCGAGGAAGAACCCGTGGTGGTGGCAAATACCGGAAACAATACAGTGATTGGAGAACAGCATGTCTGACAAAGAAGCGGGCGGCCTTGCCGAAACGGGTGGCCGTCCATTGCCGGAACCCGATGTGGAACAGGGCAGCCGCTGGCTGCCGTCGCTGGTGTGGCTCATCCCGTTGCTGGCCGCGCTGATCGGCGCCGGCCTGGCCGCCAAGTCCATCCTCGACCAGGGACCCACGGTGACGGTCAGCTTCAAGAGCGCCGAAGGCCTGGAGCCGGGCAAGACCAAGGTCAAGTACAAGGACGTCGATATCGGCCAGGTGCGCGCCATCACCCTGGGCGACGACTTGAGCAAGGTGCTCGTGACGATCGACATGAGCAAGGAGGCGCGCCGCTTCGCCACCGCCGATTCGCGCTTCTGGGTGGTGCGCCCGCAGATCGGCGCCAGCGGCGTGACGGGCCTGGGCACCTTGCTGTCGGGCGCCTACATCGGCGTCGACACGGGCAAGTCGGAACAGAAGAAAGAGAACTTCATCGGCATGGAGAGTCCGCCCGCCGTGGCCGGCGACCAGAAGGGCAAGCTGTACACCCTGCATGCGGACAGCCTTGGCTCAGTCGACGTGGGCTCGCCCCTGTTCTTCCACCGCCTGCGGGTGGGTAAGGTGGTCAGCTTCGCGCTGGACAAGGATGGCAACGGCATCACCATGTCGGTCTTCGTGAACGCGCCGTACGACCAGTTCGTCGGCAAGGATGCGCGCTGGTGGCATGCCAGCGGCGTCGACGTGCGCCTCGATTCCAATGGCTTCAAATTGAATACGCAATCGCTGGCCGCCATGCTGGTGGGCGGCATCGCCTTCGAGGCGGAAAACGGCCGCAAGCCCGTCGAACCGGCGCCGGCCGGCACCAATTACCGCCTGGCGGCCGACGAGGCGAGCGCCATGCGCGAGCCCGATGGCGAGGCCATCACCACCGTATTCTATTTCGACCAGTCCCTGCGCGGCTTGCAGCCCGGCGCCACGGTGGATTTCCGCGGCATCGTGCTGGGCGAGGTGCGCTCGGTCGGCATCGAGTTCGACCCCGTGAAGAAGAACTTCCGCATGCCCGTCACCGTCAATCTGTACCCGGCCCGCCTGGGCATGCGCTTCAAGGCGGCCGTCGACGATGAGGAAGGCTCGGCCGGCCACCAGCTGCTCGAACGCATGGTCAGCCGCGGCTTGCGCGCGCAGCTACGCACGGGCAACCTGCTCACCAGCCAGCTGTATATCGCGCTGGACTTCTTCCCGAAAGCGCCGAAGGTGGCGCTCGATCCGAACAGGTATCCGCTGGAAGTGCCGACCGTGCCGAACACCCTCGATGAATTGCAGACGCAGATCGCCAGCATCGCCCGCAAGCTCGATCAGGTACCGTATGCGGAGATCGGCAATAACCTGAACGCCACGATCAAGCAGGCCAATGTGTTGTTCAAGCAGATCGACGGCCAGGTGGTGCCGGAAATGCGCGACACCCTGACGGCGGCGAAGCAGACCTTTGGCACGGCCGAACAGGTGCTGCAGAAGGATTCGCCGCTGCAGTCGGACGTGCGCCAGGCCTTGCAGCAGCTGACGCAAACCCTGCAATCGCTCAATGCCCTGTCGGATTACCTGGAACGCCATCCCGAGTCCCTGATCCGCGGTAAAAAAGGAGATGAAAAAAAATGATGAAGCCGATGTTTGCCGCGCTGCTGGCGGCCAGCCTGCTGGGCGCCTGCTCCACGCCCCAGCCCGAGCATTTCTATACGCTCAGCGGCGGCGCCGACGCGCAGCCGGCCAAGCCCGTGAAATACTATGTCGAGGTGCTGGCCGTCAGCGTGCCGCAGCAGGTGAGCCGCAACCAGTTCGTCGTGACGGCGCCGTCGGGGCGCATCGAATTGCTGGAGCAGCAGCGCTGGGCGGGGCCGCTGGCTGGCGAGATCGGACAGGCCCTGTCGACGGCCGTGACGAACGACCTGGGCGCCATCGACGTGTTCCGCACGCCGCATCCGGACAATCTGCCCGTGTACCGCATCAGCACCAATGTGCAGCGTTTCGAGTCCGTGATGGGCCAGTATGCGCTGATCGATGCCGTGTGGAGCGTGCGCCAGCTGGCCAGCGGCAAGGTGGTCACTTGCCGCACGATCGCCAATGAAAAGGTGGGCGCCGGCTATGATGAACTGGTGCTCGGTCACCGCCGCGCCGTGAACCGCATCGCCGCCGATGCGGCCAGCGTCGTGCGCGCTTTTGACAACGGCAGCGCCGCCTGCCCGGCCGCCTGAGCCGCTTTCCGCTACCCAGTCCCGGCGGCCGCTGGTAAAATGCGGCCATGGGAATGACCTTGTTCACGCGCCGCTTTGCCGCCTGGATCGCCTGTTTCGCGATCCTGCTGGCGGCGCTCGCGCCATCGATTTCCCAGGCCGTCGCCAACGCCAAGCAGGAATCCGGCTCCGGCTGGGCGGAAATCTGCTCGGTGGCCGGCATCCGTTTTGTGCAGCTTGATCAGGCCGATGACGGCGCCGCCGATGGCAAATCCGGCGGCAAGGCCATGCAGATGGAGCATTGTGCCTTCTGTTCCACGCATGCGGGTTCCGTCGGCCTGCCGCCGGCCAGCCCCGTGCTGCCGCTGCTTGTGGCCAGCGGCACGGCGATTTTCCCGGCCCTGTACTACCAATCCCCATCCCCGCTGTTCATCTGGTCCACCGCGCAGTCGCGCGCGCCGCCCCGTCTCATTTAAGTTTTTGCATTTTTAGTACTTGCCCTGCGCGCCTTCCAGTGCGACGGGGCAGCATCCGCACACTTAAACGAGAATCACATGAACAAGAAACTGTTGGTGCTGGCCTTGGCCGGCACCGTGGCTTACCCCTGCGCGCGGGCGCAATCCGATCACGCCATCGACACCGTCGTCGTTTCCGGCTCGCGCGCGCAATCGTGGCTGTCCGAGACGCCGCAGGCCATCGGCGTCGTCAACGCCAAGACCCTGGAGCGCGACAAGCCCAGGACCATGGGCGATATCCTCAACCGCATCGCCGGCGTGTACTGGAATGACCTGGGCAACGAGCAGCACAGCATGAGCATCCGCCAGCCCATCGGCACGAATGCCGTCTACCAGTACCTGGAAGACGGCATACCCATCCGCCCGCTGGGCGTCTTCAACCACAACTCGCTCAACGAGATGAACATGGCGGGCGCCAGCGGCGTGGAAGTGGTAAAGGGCGCCGCCTCGTCGCTGTACGGCAGCAATGCCGTCGGCGGCGCCGTGAATTTCCTCACGGCCGGCGCCAGCGCCACGCCGACGGCCAAGGTGGGTGTGCGGCGCGATAATGTGGGCGGCTTCACCCGCTACGACACGTCCGCCAGCGATACCTGGGGGCCGCTGGGACTGCGCTTTTCCCATTACAGTTCGCGCCGTTCGCGCGACAACTGGCAAGAGTACAGCTATGGCGACAAGGATTCGTTCTCGCTGCGCGCCGACTATGCGCTCAGCCCCACCTCGCAGCTGCGCGCCACCATCGTCCACACGGATCTCGATGCGGCCATGACGGGCAGTCTGTTCGAGAACGATTACCGCAGCAATCCCGGCAAGAGCCTGAACACTTTCACCTATCGCAAGGACAAGACCACGCGCATGAATCTGGCGTGGGAGGGCGCGACGACAGCGCATGGCACGAGCACCGTCACCGTGTTTACGCGCAAGAACGACCATGGGCAGATTCCCGCGTATTCCATAGGAAGTTGCGTGGGGCTGAAGTGCAAGGGCGTCATCAACAACAACCACGTCGATTCGCTGGGCCTGGATGTGAAACACCAGCAGGAATTCTCGTGGCTGCGTTCGCGCCTGATCGCTGGCGTGTACGTGGACAGGAGCGACAATTCCTTTGTCAGCGACAATCTGTCCATCGTGCGCGATGCCGCCACAGGGCGCTACCTGCGCTATACGCTGGCCAATGCGGCCAATCCGCAAGGCGTGCGCGACTACCAGACGGACATTTTGAACACGGCCGTCTTCGCGCAGTGGGAATGGTCTCCGCTGGCGGGCACGCGCGTGGTGCTGGGCGGCCGTTCGGACGCCATCCGCTACGATTACCACAACAAGGTGGCGCCGGGCGGCAGCGTCAATTACGGCGCGCCCGACGAGTCGCGCAGTTTTTCGCACGCGAGTCCGAAGCTGGGCGCCACCTACGCCATCGGCCATGCGGGCAGCGCGTATGCGAACGTCAGCCAGGGCTTCACGCCGCCCGAAGTGAGCCAGCTGTATGGCAAGACGGGCATCGCCGATTTGCAGCCGTCCGTCTACAACAACTATGAACTGGGCTTGCGCTGGGCCTTTTTGCAGGGCCGCTTGAAACTCGACACGGCCCTGTACCGCCTCGATGGGCGCGACACCATCGTCAGCTACACGCTCTCGCCGGGCAACAGCGAAAACCGCAATGCGGGACGCACGCGCAGCGAAGGCCTGGAGTTGGGCCTGAACTACGACGGCGGCCCGTTCGACGCGCGCTTCGCCACGGCCATCGCGCGCCACCGCTACCTGCGCTATCAGGTCTCCGCCAGCCTCGATTACAGTGGCCGCACCATGCCGCAGGCGCCGCGCGACATCACCTCGTTCGAGATCGGCTACAAGCCCGTGACGGGCGCGCGTATCGCACTCGAAGCCGTGCACCAGGGCCGCTACTGGATGAACAATGCCAACACGGTGGAGTACAAGGGCCACGCCTTGCTGAACCTGCGCGCCAGCTACCAGCTTGCGCGTGGCCTGGACGCGTGGGCGCAGGTACGCAATGTGGCCGATAAGCGCTATGCCGATTCGGCCAGCAGCAGCTATGCGGGCACGGGCAGCTATGCGCCGAACAGCCAGAACCAGTACACGCCCGGTGCGCCGCGCAGCGTGATGCTGGGCCTGGCCTATACCTATGGCGGAATGTGAGGATGGCCATGGACGACGCAACCTTTCTTGTCGCACGGCGCAAAAGCCTGTACTGGCGCATCCACTTCTGGGCCGCGCTGATCGCCTCGCCGTTTGCCCTGGTGGCCACCCTGACGGGCATCTTGTATGTGTTCACGCCGCAGATCGAGGCCAGGCTATACCAGCACCTCGACCATGTGGCGCCGCAAGCGTCCATGCTGCCGCTGGACGCCGCCGTGGCGGCAGCGGAGCAGGCGGCGCCGCGCGGCTGGACGGTGCAGCACGTGGTGCCGCCGTTTCAGCCGGACGATGCGGTGCCGGTGGCGTTCGCGCCGCCCGGCGGCGCGCAGGATGAACATGCGGGCCATGGCGGGCATGCCGCACCGGTCAAGCCAAAATTCGGCCTGCCGGCGCAAGCCGTCATCGTGTATGTGAATCCCTACGATGCGCGCGTCTTGGGCAGCCTGGCCAGCAGTGAACGCTTCGGCAACTGGGCGAAAAAGCTGCATTCGCGCCTGCTGCAAAACGATGGCTGGCGCTGGATGATCGAGCTGGCGGCCAGCTGGCTGATGGTGATGCTGGTGACGGGCGTGGTGCTGTGGTGGCCGCGCGGCGCGCAAACGGGTTTGCCGAAGCGGGGCGCGCGGGGCCGCAATGGCTGGCGCCAGTGGCATGCCTTTCTTGGCGTCGCGCTCGGCATCGTCAGCGTCGTGATCCTGACGACGGGCCTGACGTGGAGCCAGCAGGCGGGCGCGCGCATCCGCGTGCTGCGCGACGTCAGCGGCCAGGCGCCGCCGCCCGTGCCGCGCGGCCTGCACTCGACCGAGGAGGGCGCTCCGCTCGACTGGCAGGATGCGTGGCGGGTGGCGCGCAGCCATGCGCCCGCCATCGCCGTGCAGCTGACGGCGCCGGCCAGCCAGGACGATGTGTGGCGCGCCACCATGGCCGACCGCAGCCAGCCCACCCTGCGCTTCGACCTGCAATTCGATGCCTACAGCGGCAAGCCTTTGTACTATGCGGGATGGGACGCGCAGACGGCGTTCGGCAAGGCCACCGCCATCGGCATCCCCTTCCACCGTGGCGAATTCGGCTGGTGGAACCAGGCCTTGCTGCTGCTGTTCGGCGCCAGCGTGCTGTTCTCGCTGGTATCGGGCTGGCTGATGTTCTTCAAGCGGCGCCTGCCGGGCTCGCTGGGCTTGCCCAAGCTGCTGCCGGGCGCCTGGACCTCGCCGTCCGCGCTGGCCTGGCTGGTGGCGGCCGGCATGTGCGCGCTGATGCCGCTGCTGCTCGTTTCCGGCTGCATGCTGATGCTGCTGGAACTGGGGCTGGCAAAATGTGGGCCGCGTGTCGGCCGGATGTGGCTGCGCTAGAATAAGGGGCGCGGCCAGGTGCGTTGCCAAGGGCCGCCCCTTTGCCTTGGCTGAACATGATATTCATCGACTTCCCCGCCCTGTCCACGCTGGCCGCCACGTCGGCAGGCGTCACGCAAAAATGCAGCTGCTGCGCCGTCCTGCTCGATGCCTGGCAGCGTCTTCCCACCTCGCTGGAGCTGGACCGCTTTGAAGAAATCGGCACCCTGCGCGAAGATCCGTACGAGGAACCGACGTTTGCCGAATACCACCCGCAGGGCACGCGCTATGACAGCATCGATGCGCCTATCGCACCCCGTTACTATCCCGCCAACCTGAGCCAGGTGGCGCGCTGCCTGGACTGCGGCCGCCACTACCTGCGCTACAACGAGGCGGGCGGCTATTTCACGGAACTGCGCATCCGCGCGCTGCGCCCGGCATTGCTGGCCGACGCGCCGCTGTCAGCGTGAGGGCGACAGGCTTTCCTTGACGTGCGCGATGCCGTGTTCATCGTAGATCGAATACACGGCGGCGAGAAGGTTTTCCAGTTCCGGCGAGCGGTCCATATGCCGCATGCTGAATAAAATGGGCGAGAACGCATGCTTGTCGTCCAGCTTGCGGTACACGACGTTCCGGTGATGCATGGCTTGCACGCTTTCCGGCACGATCGAAACGCCCTGGCCAGCCGCCACCAGTCCCATGGAAATCTGCAGCTCCCGCACTTCCGTGACGGGACCGGGCGTGACATTGCCTTCGCTGAACATGGCCAGCACCTGGTCGGCAAAGCTGGGGCGCGGTGCTTTCGGATACACGAGCAGGGTTTCATGCACCAGCTCCGTCAGGCGCAATCCGCCTTCTCCTTTGGCCAGCCTGTGACCGGGCGGCAGGGCCACCACCAGCCGCTCTTCGCGCAGCAGGATGCGGCGGATGCTGGGGTCTTCGCTTTTCAGGCGCCCGAAGCCCACGTCGATGCGGCCTTCCTTCAGGGCCTTCAACTGCTGCACCGTCGTCATTTCATGCAGGGTCACGTCGACCTCGGGATGGCGCTCGCAAAAGCGGTGCACGATGTCGGGCAATTCGCCATACAGGGTCGAGGCGACGAAGCCGATCGACAGCGTGCGTTCCAGCTTGCCCACGCGCTGCGTCATCGCCTGCAGGTCGCGCACCTGGTCGAGCAGGGGCCGCGCATGGGCGAGGAAAAACTCGCCCGCTTCCGTCAGCCGCAAGGGCCGCGAGCCCTTTTCGATCAGCGCCACGCCCAGGATTTCTTCCAGTTGCTGCATCTGCCGGCTCAACGGCGGCTGCGCGATATGCAGGCGCGCGGCGGCCCGCGTGAAGTTCCTTTCCTCTGCGACCGCAACGAAGTAGCGCAAGTGCCGTAATTCCATCTTCATACCTTTCAGGTATAGGTTTGATACCAACTCGGTGTTGGACGTGGCCGCATTGGGGGCATATCGTATGCTCACTCCACAGAATTATACGGAATAAATATGATTCAAAATATCGAGACCTACCTGGTCGATGTGCCAACCATCCGCCCGCACCGGATGTCCGTCGCCACCATGAATACGCAAACCCTGGTGCTGGTGCGGCTGCGCTGCGCCGACGGCATCACGGGCTGGGGCGAGGCGACCACCATCGGCGGCTTGAGCTACGGCGGCGAAAGCCCGGAAAGCATCAAGACGAATATCGATACCTATATCGCGCCGCTGCTGGTCGGCATGGAAGCGAGCGAAGTGGCCAAGGCCATGGCCAGGGTGCGCAAGGTCATCCAGGGCAACCGCTTCGCCAAGTGCGCGATCGAGACGGCGCTGCTCGATGCGCAGGCGCGCCGCCTGAACGTGCCCCTGTCGGAATTGCTGGGCGGCCGCGTGCGCGATGCGCTGCCCGTGGCCTGGGTGCTGGCCAGCGGCGACACGGCACGCGATATCGCCGAAGGGGAAAAAATGCTGGACCTGCGCCGCCACCGCATCTTCAAGCTGAAGATCGGCCTGCGCGACGTGATGGACGACGTGGCCCACGTGCTGGAGATCAAGCGGGCGCTGGGCGAGCGGGCCAGCGTGCGCGTCGACGTCAACCAGGCCTGGAGCGAGACGGACGCCGTGCGCGGCATCGCCGCGCTGGAAGCGGGCGGCATCGACCTGATCGAACAACCGGTGAAGGCGGGTAACCGCGCCGCGCTGGCGCGCCTGAAGCAGCGCTTCGACGTGGCCATCATGGCCGACGAAGCCTTGCACGGCCCCGCCGATGCGCTGGCGCTGGCCCAGGCCGATGCGGCCGACGTGTTTGCCGTCAAAATCACCCAGTCGGGCGGCTTGCTGCCCGCGCTGGAAGTGGCCACCGTGGCGCGCCTGGCGGGCGTCGGCCTGTACGGCGGCACCATGCTCGAAGGCGGCGTCGGCACGGCCGCCACGGCCCACGTCTGCTCGACGTTTGCCGAACTGGCCTGGGGCACGGAATTGTTCGGGCCTTTGCTGCTGACGCAGGAAGTCTTGCGCGAGCCGCTCGTGTACCGCGACTTCATGCTGCAGGTGCCGACGGGCCCGGGTCTGGGCGTCGAGATCGATATGGACAAGCTGCATGCGATGCAGCGTCAATAAGGGAGAAATCATGTTATTCCATGTACGCATGAACGTGAACCTGCCGTTGAACATGCCCGCCGAGCAGGCGGCGCAGCTCAAGCAAACGGAAAAGGAACTGGCGCAGCGCCTGCAGCACGAGGGCAAATGGCGCCACCTGTGGCGCATCGCCGGCCAGTACGCCAACATCAGCGTCTTCGACGTGGACAGCGTGGACGAGCTGCATAATTTGCTGACCTCGCTGCCGCTGTTCCCCTACATGCAGATCGACGTGATGCCGCTGTGCCGCCATCCTTCGTCGGTGCGCGGCGACGATTCCTGAGGAGACCGGCGATGACGCAGACAGGCAATGACACTGCCGGGAAAACGTGCGAGGTGGACGGTATCGGCCTGCATTACCGCACGGATGGCGAGCGCGCCAAACCCTGCCTGGTCCTGTCGAATTCCCTCGGCACGGACCTGTCCATGTGGGAGGCGCAGGCGGCCGCGCTGGCAAGCGACTTTTTTGTCGTGCGCTACGACACGCGCGGTCATGGCCAGTCCGCCAGCGGCAGCGCGCCGTTCGGCATCGGGCGCCTGGGCCTGGACGTGGTGGCGCTGCTCGACCACCTTGATATCGCGCGCGCTGCCTTCTGCGGCATTTCCATGGGCGGCTTGATTGGCCAGTGGCTGGGCATACACCAGCCGCGGCGCCTGACGCAGCTCGTGCTGGCGAATACGGCGGCGCGCATCGGCGGCGCCGCGCCGTGGCAGCTGCGGGCGGAGCACGTTCGCCGCGACGGCATGGCCGCGGTGGCCGGAAGTGCCGCCACGCGCTGGTTCACGCCGCAATTTATCGCGCGCGAGCCGGATACGGTGGCGCGCCTGGTCGGCATTTTGCGCAGCCAGGATGCCGGCGGCTACGCGGCCTGCTGCGAGGTGCTGGCCCAGGCGGACTTGCACGCCGGCGTCGGCACGATCAGCGTGCCGGCCCTGATCATCGCGGGCGAGCACGATCCCGTGACCACCCTCGACGACGGCCGCTGGCTGCAGCGGCAGATCGCGGGCGCCCGCCTGGCAAGCGTGCCCGCCTCGCATATCTCGAACGTCGAGGCGGCGGACTTGTTTACAGAGCAGTTGCGGACTTTTTTGTTGTGAGGCTTGCTGTACCGTATAGGTATGGCAGGAATTTGACTTCCCCCTGAGCACCGCCACCGGCTCGTCCGGCATGCGGCAGGGGAAGCTTTCTTGAAAAATAATAATAAGAAAAGCAGACTTGGAGTAGACGGATGGAAAACAGATTGATCATCATCGCTGCGATCACGGTGGGCTATTTCGCCCTCATGTCGTACATTACCTACAGCGTGCGCAAGCATGCCAACAGCGCCGAGGGCATGACGGCGGGCGGGCGCAATTATCCCGCCTACCTGATCGGCGCACTGTTATTATCGGAATTTATTGGCAGTTCCGTCAGCATCGGCACGGCCCAGAAGGGTTATGAGCTGGGCATTTCCGCCGCCTGGAACCTGGTGGCGCTGTCGCTGGGCTTCTTGCTGCTGGCCATCGTGCTGGTCAAGAAATACAAGGAAAGCGGGCAGTCGACGATTTCCGGCATCCTGGCGCAAACGTATGGCGAGCCCGTGCGTTATGCGGCGTCCATCCTCACCATCGTCGCGTTGAGCATCGTTGCCGTGGCCCTGTATGCGAGCGGCGGCGCCGTGCTGGCGGCCGTGTTGCACATCAACAAAACCGTCGCCATCTTGCTGGTGGGCGCCATTACCGTGATCTACGTCAGCCTGGGCGGCATGCGCTCGGTCGTGTACACGAATTTTGCCCATTCCATCGTCAAGTACCTGGGCGTGATCCTGGCGCTGGCGTATGCGCTGGAAGCCTCCGGCGGCATCGGCGCGCTGCAGGCGCAATTGCCGGCCAAGATGTTCAACTGGGTCGAGATCGGCTGGGGCCAGATCATCGCCTGGATGATCGGCGGCATCGGTTCCATCTTCGCCACGCAATACGTGATCCAGGCCCTCGTCAGCACGGACAACCCGGCCGTGGCCAAGCGCGCCTGCTATTACGTGTCCTCGCTGATGATCCCGTTCGGCCTGATGGCGGCCCTGATCGGCATGTGCAGCGCCGTGCTGTATCCGGGCATGAAGTCGATCGATGCTTTTCCTGCCCTGATCGCGCACATGCCGGCGTTTTCCGCCAGCATCATGATCGTCGGCTTGGCCGGTGCCTTGTTCGGCGGCATTTCCGCCACCACCCTGGCGTCGGCCACGCTGGCGATGAAAGACTTTTATGATCCCTGGTACAACAAGGCGAAGAACGATGCGAAATCGCTGATGTTCCTGCGCATCGCCATCGTCGTGGCCGGTTTGCTGCCGCTGGTGCTGGCGCTGTATGCGGAAAAACTGCTGATGATCGCCTTCCTCGGCAAGGCCCTGCGCGCCACCCTGGCCGTGCTGGTGCTGATGGCTTTCTATGCGCCGAAGTTCGGCACGCCGCGCGGCGCCTTCGTCGGCGTGATCGTTTCCGTGATCGCCACCATCGGCTGGTTCCTGGCGGGCAATCCGTACGGCGTCGACAGTTCCTACCTGGCGCTGGCTGGCCCGCTGCTGACCATGGGCATCAGCCATCTGTTCAAGCCGGCGCACGCTGTGGCGAAGCCGGCATCGTCGTCGCGCCTGTAGTTTGCCCCAACCCTCAGACCAGCCCCGTCATGTAATAGATGGTAATGACGAGGAACACGGCCACCGTCTTGATGACGGTGATGCCGAAAATGTCGCGGTAGGACTGGCGGTGCGTGAGGCCCGTGACGGCCAGCAGGGTGATCACGGCGCCATTGTGCGGCAGGGTATCCATGCCACCGCTGGCCATGGCCACCACGCGGTGCATGACTTCGAGCGGAATGTGCGCCTGTTGCGCGGCCTGGATAAAACTGTCCGACATGGCCGCCAGCGCGATGCTCATGCCGCCCGAGGCCGAGCCCGTGATGCCGGCCAGGGTGGTGACGGAGACGGCCGCGTTGACGAGCGGATCGGGCACGCTGCGCAAGGTGTTGCTGACGGCAAGAAAACCGGGCAGCGCCGCGATGACGCCGCCGAAACCGTATTCGGACGCCGTATTCATGGCCGCCAGCAGTGCGCCGCCCACGGCCGCCTTGGTGCCTTCGGCAAAGGCGGCGCGGATGCGCCCGAAGGCGGTAATGCACACGAGCAAGATTCCCAGCAGTAGCGCGCCTTCCACGGCCCAGATACCGGTCACGGAAGCGATCGACGTGGACACGGGCGCATGCAGGCCCGGCAGGGCCTCGGCGGTGAGCACGTAGCTGGCGCCATACCAGTGGGGGATCAGCTTGGTCAGCGCAAAGTTGGCCACGCCCACCAGCACCAGAGGCGCCACCGACAGCAGCGGATGGGGCAAGTCGCCCGCGTCGGCCGTGGCCTTTTCGGCCTCGGCCCCATACCCTTCGCCCGTCGCCATGACGGAGCGGCGGCGCCATTCGAGGAAAGCCAGTCCTATGATCACCGTCAGCACGGCGCCTATCGTGCCCAGCCACGGTGCGGCCCAGCCGGTCGTATTGAAAAAGGTGGTGGGAATGATGTTCTGGATTTGCGGCGTGCCCGGTAAAGTATCCATGGTGAACGAAAACGCGCCCAGGGCGATGGCGCCCGGCATCAGCCGCTTGGGGATATTGCTCTGGCGATACAGTTCGGCCGCAAACGGATACACGGCAAACACCACCACGAACAGCGACACGCCGCCATAAGTGAGTGCGGCGCACACGGCGACGATCACGGCATTTGCGCGCGCGCTGCCGATGTAGCGAATGGCCGCCATGACGATGGCCTGCGAAAAGCCGGACAGCTCGATCAGCTTACCGAACACGGCGCCGAGCAAAAAGACGGGGAAATACAGCTTGATGAAGCCCACCATCTTTTCCATGAAGATGCCGCTGAAGACGGCCGGCACGGCCGATGGATCGGTGAGCAGCACGGCACCGAGCGCGGCGACGGGCGCAAACAGGATCACGCTGTAGCCGCGGTAGGCGGCCAGCATCAGGAAGGCCAGTGCGGCCAGAACTATCAGGAAAGACATCGGTCAGGCCCTTGCTCGAGAAGTGATCAGGATACTAATGATGCAATTAGTATCATACTTCCCGGCAACACGCCAACGCGTGGGTCAAGGACTGGTCGGGGTGAGAGGATTCGAACCTCCGGCCTCTGCGTCCCGAACGCAGCGCTCTACCAGGCTGAGCCACACCCCGCTTTCCTTTATTACAGCAGATGGCGGTGCGGGTTTCAAGCGGCTGTATCAAGGTCTATTTCTTTTCCTGCTGGGCCTTCTTGATATCCGCTTCGCTGACTTTTTTCGCCGGCGCCTGCGTGGCCGGCGAAGTCGGGGCCTTGCGGGTGGCGTTCGCTTGGGCCATGACGGCGGCGCAATCCGTGTCGGGGGCCTTGTCGACGTTGACCAGGGGCAGCAGGGCGGCCAGCGGGGTGACGACGGTGGCCAGGGCCACGGCGGCGCCCGCTTTTAGGGCCAGCGGGCCTTTTTGCGGGCCCACGTCCGGGTTCTTGAACGTGCCTTTCGCGTACAGCGGCGTGCGCAGGGTGATGATGCGGGCGCCCTTGGTACGGGGACGCACGTCGAGGTCCAGGGTTTCGTGGGCCAGGTTGACGTTACCCGTGATGTTCACCACGGCCGTGTCCGTGTCGAGCACGAAGCGGCGCACGTCGGCCTGGCCATTCGTGACGGCGAAATCGCTGGCCAGGCAGTTCAGGTGCACCTGCTTGTCGCCAAAGATTTTTACGAACACGGCATTGGCCAGGTTCAGGCCCGCCAGTTCCAGCATGAACTGGCTGACGGAGCCTTCGCTGACGGTGGCCGCCAGTTCGCCATTCGCGCTGGCCAGCATGGCGGAAATGGAATTGCCGTGGCCCGTCAGCGCCGCATCGCCATACACTTCGCCGAAGCTCGCTTGCATCGATTGCAGCTTGGGAAACAGTTCGCGGATTTTGAGGTGGCGCGCCGCCACCTTCGCTTGCGCGGCGATGGTCTTTTGACGGCCGTCGAGCGTGATGTTCGACGTGATGTCGCCACCGGCCATGCCGAAGTTGAGCGGCGTCAAACTGAGCACCTTGTCTTTCATGTGGATGTTGGCGACAATGTCGTTGAGCGGGATATCGTGCGTGCGCACGAGTTTCTTGCCCGTGAATTTGACGTCGGCATCGAGCGCATTCCATTTCGCCGTGTTGAACTGTTCCACGGGTAAGGCTTTATTGTCCGGCTGCACGGGCGCCTTGCCGCGCGCCTGCTTTTGCGCATTGCTGTCGGCGCCGATGGTGGGGCCCAGGTCTTCCAGGCGCAATTGCTGCGACGTCACTTCGCCGCGCAGCAGGGGGCGAGGCTGGCGCGGTAAATATTGCAGGGTGCCGGCCAGGTCGCTCTGGCCCACCGTGCCCTTGAAGTTCTGGTACGTCCAGCTCCAGGTGGCGCCGTCCTTCTTGCCCAGCAAGCGGCCCTTGGTGGCGTAGTCCGGCGTTTCCGGCAGCAGCACGCCCGTCAGCGGGTACAGGTCGGCCATGCTGGCGCCGGCCAGGCTCAGTTGCAAGTCGATGCCGGACAGCGAACGCGGGTCCGTCAGGGTGCCATCAATGCTGGCCTTGTTCTTGCCCAGCACGGCATGCGCCTGCACGGGATAGACGGTGTTGTTGTCGGTCAATGACAGCACGGCGCCCGCCTTGCCGCCGCCCGTCACGGGCGCCTTGCGGTAGCTGCCGCCCAGGGTGAATTCGATGCCGTATTTTTGCATGGGGGCGTTGCCTGGCGCATCGCCCGGCGTGGCGTCGGGCGCCGTCGAGCTGACCTTGGCACGCAGGTCCAGGGCGATGCCCTCGTCCAGATAACGGATGGCGCCGTCGGCGAAGGCCATGCGCTGGATTTCCACGTCCCATGCCGACGGGCCATTGTCTTTCAGGGTCCAGCTATTGCTGCCGTCGGCGCGCCGCTGCAGGGCGATATTGGGTGCGTCGAGCGCCAGGTCCGTCAGCACCAGCTTGTGCCGCAGCAGGGGCAGCGGGTGGAGGGCCACGTCGATGCGTTTCGCGCTGGCCAGTTGCGGGCCGGCCGTGGCCCAGTCCGGGTTGCTCATGCGCACATCCTGGGCGCTGATGACAGGGCGCGGCACGTAGCGGCGCCAGCCCGGCTCCGTTTTGAGGCCTTGTTTCCATTTCACCTGCAAATCGCCGCCGATGACGAAGCTGCGGCCCGTGCTTTCCGACACCTTCTCGTTGATGTAGGGGCGGGCGCGGTTCCAGTCGAAGGTCAGCACGAGGATGACGAGGATGGCAATCAGGGCCAGCAGGGCGGCCAGGCTCCAGCCGAGCATTTTCAGGGGTGTCGAGCGTCTCATGGGAATGCCAATCGCAGTGATTTTTCATCAAGGTAGACCGATTGCTCATATCGGTCGGTGCGCTGGGTTACGTAGGCAGCGCGATTGCTGGCATTGATTCCATAATTCGATTATTATTGAAGTATGGAAAACGAAAATACAATCGCAACGCAAGCTGCGCCGCTGACGAGCACGGCTGCCATCTCGGCCCTGGCCGCGCTGGCACAGGAATCGCGGCTGGCCGTGTTCCGCCTGCTGGTGCAGACGGGGCCCGAAGGCATGGCCGCGACGAAAATCGCCGACGCGCTGGCAATCGCACCCTCGTCCCTGTCGTTTCATCTGAAAGAACTGGCGCACGCCAATCTGGTGACGGCAAGCAAGGCGGGGCGCTCCATCATCTATGCGGCCAATTACGCGGGCATGAACGGCTTGCTGGCCTTTTTGACCGAGAACTGCTGCGCTGGCGCGCCTTGCTGCGTCAGCGAACCACATTTACTGAAGGACATCACGACATGACGATCACGATCTATCACAACACCGCTTGCGGCACCTCGCGCAATACCCTGGCCCTGATCCGCAACACGGGTGTCGAGCCCGTCATCATCGATTACGTCAAGCAGCCGCCTTCGCGCGAGGAACTGGCCGACCTGATCAAGCGTGCGGGCCTGTCCGTGCGCGCGGCCATGCGCGACAAGGGCGCCCTGTACGATGAGCTGGGCCTGGCCAATCCGGATTTGCCCGAAGCGGCCCTGCTGGACGCCATGCAAGCCCATCCTATCTTGATCAACCGCCCCATCGTCGTCACGGAACTGGGCGTGCGCCTGTGCCGGCCGTCGGAAAAAGTGCTGGAAATCCTGCCGCTGCCGCAGCAAGGGGCATTCGTCAAGGAAGATGGCCAGGCCGTGGTGGGCGCCGACGGCAAGCCGGTGGCATAAATGGAAGAGTTGCCGAACATCAGCGCCGCCCATCTGGACGTACCCAGCCTGGATAAATTGGCGCCGATCAATGTGTCCACGCATGCACCGCGTATCCTGTTGCTGTATGGTTCCTTGCGCGAGCGCTCGTACAGCAAGCTGCTGACCCTGGAAGCGGAGCGTATCCTGCGCCATTTCGGCGCCGACACGCGCGTGTTCGACCCGCATGGCTTGCCCATGGTCGACAGCGTGTCGCCCGAGCATCCGAAGGTGCAGGAGTTGCGCGCATTGTCGCTATGGTCGGAAGGGCAAGTGTGGTGCAGCCCCGAGCGGCATGGCGCCGTCACGGGCGTCTTTAAATCGCAGATCGACTGGCTGCCGCTGGAAACGGGCAGCGTGCGACCCACGCAGGGCCGGACTCTTGCTGTGATGCAAGTGTCGGGCGGCTCCCAATCGTTCAATGCCGTCAACGGCTTGCGCGTGCTGGGGCGCTGGATGCGCATGGTGACTATCCCGAACCAGTCCTCGGTGGCCAAGGCGTACCAGGAATTCGACGATGACGGCCGCATGAAGCCGTCGCCGTATTACGAGCGCCTGGTGGATGTGATGGAGGAACTGTATAAATTCACCTTGCTGGTGCGCGACCGCCGCGACTACCTGGGCAGCCGCTACAGCGAACGGCTGGAGGCGGCGCCGGCCATCGTGCAGGAATTGGCGAATGCGGCCATGGAGCATGAACGGCAGTAATAAAAACGGCGCCAGTGGCGCCGTTTTTTATTGATGCAGGTCAAACACGATCAGTGATTGCGATCCACGGCAAACGAGCACAGTTGCAGCATGGATTGTTTATAAACACTGTCAGGCCAGCCGGCGATGGCATCGGCGGCGCGCTGGCCGGCGATTTCCGCCTGCTTGCGCGTGTAGTCGAGGGCGCCGCTGCTGGTGATGGCCGTCAGGACGGCATCGAAATGCTGTTCGTCGCCTTGCTCGATGCAGCTGCGCACCAGTTCGCGTTGCTCTGGCGTACCATTTTCCATCAGCCAGATCAGCGGCATGGTTGGTTTGCCTTCGCGCAAGTCGTCGCCCACGTTCTTGCCGATTTCGGCGGCGTCGCCAGCATAGTCGAGCACGTCGTCGATCAGCTGGAAAGCCGTGCCCAGCGAGCGGCCGTATTCGGCGGCCGCTTCGATGTCGTCTTCGCTGGCGCCGGCGATCAGGGCGCCCAGTTGCGCCGAGGCTTCGAACAGCTTCGCGGTCTTCGAGCGGATGACGTTCAGGTAGCTGTCCTGCGTCACGTCCGGATCGTGCATGTTCAGCAACTGCAGCACTTCGCCTTCGGCGATCACGTTGGTGGCATCGGACAGGATTTGCATGACGCGCATATTGTTCAGCGATACCATCAGCTGGAACGAGCGCGAGTGCAGGAAGTCGCCCACCAGCACCGAAGCCGCATTGCCGAACAGGGCGTTGGCCGTCTGGCGTCCGCGGCGCATCGACGATTCATCGACGACATCGTCGTGCAGCAGGGTGGCGGTGTGGATGAATTCGACCACGGCAGCCAGTTCATGGTGCGCCGTGCCGCGATAGGCGTGGGCATTGGCCACCAGCAAGATCAGCACGGGACGGATGCGTTTGCCGCCTGCGCTGATGATGTATTCGGCGATCTGGTTGATCAGAATCACATCGGAGTGCAACTTTTGGCGGATCACCGTATTGACTGCGTCCATATCGGCGGCAATCGTTTGCACGATGGTGTTTTGGTTAACGTGTTTGTTAGCGTCAGACAAGGCGAACCTGCATTAGATTGTGGGTGCCGCGATTATACGACAAGGCTTGCGCGCGCGTGATGTTTGCCTATGGCTGTAGGGCAATTGTTTGATCTTGTTGGCATTGGCGTGTGTTTTCCTGTCTGCCTGGCGCAAGCCTGACATGGTGGTCAGGTTGTCGACATACCACGATCATCAAGCTTTGTGAATAGTTTTTGACGCAATTTCTCAGTCCGTGTATAATCGCTGGTTCCCCCTGTTGTGCACGGCTTGCTTTTCATGGCAGTGGGACAAATTCTTTCAACATTTGATGAGGTTTCAAATCATGTACGCGGTCATAAAAACCGGTGGCAAACAATACAAAGTTGTCGCTGGCGAAAAACTTAAAGTAGAACAGATACCGGCAGACATTGGTTCCGAAATCACCATCGATCAAGTTCTCGCAGTAGGCGCGGGCGACAGCATCAAGTTTGGTGCTCCATTGGTCGAAGGTGCAACGGTACTGGTTACGGTTGTGGCGCATGGTCGCCATGATAAGGTCAAAATTTTCAAGATGCGTCGTCGTAAGCACTACCAAAAGCATCAAGGCCATCGCCAGAATTTTACCGAAATCCAAATCGTTTCGATCAACGGCTAATCGCCGCTGTTTGACGCAGTTTGTCTACATAATCAGCTATCAAGGAGTCTTAAATGGCACATAAAAAAGGCGGCGGCACAACGCGAAACGGCCGTGATTCAGAATCAAAACGTCTGGGCGTTAAAGTCTACGGCGGCCAAGCTATCAATGCTGGCGGCATCATCATTCGTCAACGCGGCACCCCAGTGCGCGCCGGCGAAGGCGTAGGCATGGGCAAGGACCACACGTTGTTCGCGCTGATCGCGGGCAAAGTGAAGTTCGTTGTCAAAGGTGCCGGCTCGAAGCAATTCGTGACCGTTGTACCAAACGAAGCAGTACCAGCGTAATTCATTGGCGGAGCGCCAGTTCGCTCCGCAATGATCGCATGATGTAAGGCGCAAGCCTTCAATCGAAAGGCTCTGCCCAAGGTAGAGCCTTTTTAGTTTTATGGCGGCAAAATTATGAAGTTTATCGACGAAGCAAAAATCGAAGTCATCGCGGGCGATGGCGGCAACGGCTGCGCATCTTTCTGCCGTGAAAAATTCCGGCCTTTCGGCGGTCCCGATGGCGGCGATGGCGGCAAGGGCGGGTCCATCTGGGCCGTGGCCGACCGCAATATCAACACGCTCGTCGATTTCCGTTTCTCCAAAATGCACAAGGCTCGCAATGGCGAGCCTGGCCGTGGCGCAGATTGCTATGGCAAGGGCGCCGATGACATCCACCTGCGCATGCCGGTCGGCACCTTGATCATCGACAACGCGAGCGGCGAAATCCTCGCCGATTTGACCGAACACGGCCAGATCGAACTGCTGGCCAAGGGCGGCGAAGGCGGCTGGGGCAATATTCACTTCAAGTCCTCGACCAACCGCGCACCACGCCAAAAAGGCGAGGGCAAGGAAGGCGAACGCCGCGAACTGCGCCTGGAATTGAAAGTACTGGCCGACGTGGGCCTGCTGGGCATGCCGAACGCCGGCAAGTCGACCTTTATTTCGGCCGTCTCGAACGCGCGTCCGAAAATTGCCGATTATCCATTTACCACCCTGCACCCGAACCTGGGCGTGGTGCGCGTGTCGCACGAGAAGAGCTTTGTGATCGCCGATATTCCCGGCTTGATCGAAGGCGCTTCCGAAGGCGCGGGCCTCGGCCATCAATTCCTGCGCCACTTGCAGCGCACGGGCTTGCTGTTGCACATCGTCGACCTGGCGCCGTTTGAAACCAATGTCGATCCTGTCAAGGAAGCCAAGGCGCTGGTCAAGGAGCTGAAAAAGTACGACGAGTCGCTGGTCGACAAGCCGCGCTGGCTGGTGTTGAACAAGCTCGACATGGTGCCGGAAGAAGAGCGCAAGAAGATCGTCAAGGATTTCCTCAAGCGTTTCGCCTGGAAAGGTCCCGTTTTCGAGATTTCCGCGCTGAACCACCAAGGTTGCCCGGAACTGGTGAATGCGATTTATCAACATCTGGAAGAGAAGAAACACAGCGAAAGCCGTGCCGAAGAAACGCAGATGACCGAAGAAGCACGCGGTATCTCGTCGATCGACCCGGATGATCCGCGTTTCAAGATTCTCGACTAAGAGCCTTACCCTGATGCCGGTACAGACGATCGCTGTCGCGCCCGCGCGCAAGCAAGCGTGGCAGCGCCGTGTATTGCATCTGATCGCGTATGCTTACGGGCTGAGCGCGGTCGCCTGCCTGCTGTTCGCCGACGAGATGGCGGCCGGCATGGGCATCTTCCTCAATGGCGTCGATGGCTACAGCCAGTTCTACGCTTCCCATGTCGGTGTCTGGGGCGCTACCGCGCTGCTGGCGCTGTTCGCGGCACGGCAGGGCGAACCGCCCATCCTCGGCGATATCACTGCAATGTTGGTCCTGGCGCAGCCCGCCGGCCGTCTGTTCGCGGCCATCAGCTTCGGCTTGCCTCAGGGTTTTGTGTTGTTCATGTGCGCAATCGAGCTGACGGCGGGGCTGGCCTTGCTGCTGCTGCGTCCTGCGCGCTGACGTCTATTAAGTGAAGAGCGCCGCCCCATGGATTCCGTGATTCAAAAAGCTACCCGCATCATCATCAAAGTCGGCTCCTCGCTGGTCACCAACGATGGCCGCGGGCTCGACCATGCCGCCATCGCCCGCTGGGCCGCGCAGATTTCCGGCTTGCGCGCCCTGGGCAAGGAAGTGGTGCTGGTGAGTTCCGGCGCCATCGCCGAAGGCATGCTGCGCCTCGGCTTCGAGCAGCGCCCCACCGATATCCACGAATTGCAGGCGTGCGCCGCCGTCGGCCAGATGGGCCTGGCGCAAATCTATGAAAGCAGCTTCCGCGCCCACAGCCTCGGCACGGCGCAAGTGCTGCTCACGCACGCCGACCTGGCCGACCGCGAACGCTACCTGAATGCCCGCTCCACCCTGACGACCCTGCTGCGCCTGGGCGTGGTGCCGATCATCAATGAAAACGACACGGTCGTCACCGATGAAATCAAGTTCGGCGACAACGACACCCTGGGCGCCCTCGTCGCCAACCTGATCGAGGCCGATGCGCTGGTGATCCTGACGGACCAGCACGGCCTGTTCTCGGCCGACCCGCGCAAGGATCCGAACGCTTACCTGATCACGCAGGGCATCGCCGGCGATCCGGCCCTGGAAGCGATGGCGGGCGGCGCCGGCTCCAGCCTGGGGCGTGGCGGCATGCTGACGAAAATCCTCGCCGCCAAGCGCGCCGCCAAGTCCGGCGCGCATACCATCATCGCCTGGGGCCGCGACAGCGACGTGCTCAGCCGCCTCGCGCAGGGCGAAGCGATCGGCACGGAGTTGCGGGCGCAAACGGGCCAATTGACGGCACGTAAGCAGTGGATGGCCGATCATCTGCACACGGCCGGCGCCGTCGTGCTCGACGCGGGCGCCGTGCAAAAGCTGCGCCAGGAAGGCAAGTCCCTGCTGCCGATCGGCGTGACGGGCGTGAACGGGGAATTTGGCCGCGGCGCCGTCATCACCTGCGTCGACGTGGATGGCGTGCCCGTGGCGCGCGGCCTGTCGAACTACACGAGCGGCGAAGCGCGCCGCATCATGCGCAAGCCGTCCACCGAGATCGAGTCCATCCTCGGCTACATGGAAGGCCATGAGCTGATTCACCGCGATAATATGGTCTTGCTGTAAATGCTTGCTTGCAGGCAGTAGAATGTCAAAACGGCCCCTGCGGGCCGTTTTTTTTCTTTACACCACGGCCGGCATCGGCGACTTGTCCTTGTAGTCGCACAGGTCGGCGATCATGCAATTCCAGCATTGCGGCTTGCGCGCCGTGCAGGTGTAGCGCCCGTGCAGGATGAGCCAGTGGTGGGCGTCGTGCAGGAATTCCTTGGGGATGAATTTCAGCAGTTTTTGCTCGACGATATCGACATTCTTGCCTGGCGCGATGCCCGTGCGGTTCGAGACGCGGAAGATATGCGTGTCGACCGCCATCGTCGGTTCGCCGAACGCCGTGTTCATGACCACGTTGGCCGTCTTGCGGCCCACGCCGGGCAAGGCTTCCAGCGAGGCGCGGTCGCGCGGCACTTCGCCGCCGTGCTGATCGAGCAGGATCTGGCAGGTGGCGATCACGTTCTTCGCCTTGGTGCGGAACAGGCCGATGGTGCGGATGTAGCTGGCCAGTTCGTCCACGCCCAGGGCCAGCATCTTGGCCGGGGTATTGGCGACCGGATACAGCAAACGGGTCGCCTTGTTGACGGACACGTCCGTTGCCTGCGCCGACAGCAGCACGGCGATCAGCAGCTCGAACGGCGTCGTGTATTCGAGTTCCGTTTTCGGGGACGGGTTGGCGGCGCGAAAGCGCGTAAAGATTTCCAGGCGTTTGGCGGCGTTCATGCGTCTTTTTTCGGGGCGTTGGGGGCGGGCGGTTCGGTCTGGGCGCTGGCGGCGGCCTTGGCGCGCGCGCGCTCCATGGCGGCGGCGATGATGGCGCGCTTGCGCTCCTTTTCCGCCTGTTCGTCGGGCGTGACGGGCACTTCCTGCGTCACTTCGCGCATCTTGGCGACGGCCTTGGCGGCCAGGCGCGCCTCGTTTTCCTCGCTTTCGCGGCGCAGGCGCTGCGTGCGGAAATCGTGGCGCGCGCGCGCGTCGTCCGCTTCCGCCTGGCTCCAGGCATCCCAGCCCGTGGCGTCGCCGCTGACCGGGTACATGACGATGCAGTCGACGGGGCAGGGCGCCACGCACAGGTCGCAGCCCGTGCACAGGCTGGTCACCACCGTATGCATCTGCTTGGCGGCACCGACGATGGCGTCGACGGGACAGGCCTGGATACACAGGGTGCAGCCGATACACAGCGATTCGTCGATGTAGGCGACAGATCGCGGACGTTCGAGGCCGTTGACGGGATTGAGCGGAATGACTTTTTTGCCCAGCAAGCCGGCCAGGCGCACGATGCCCTGCGCGCCGCCCGGTGGGCACTGGTTGATGCCGGCGCTGCCTGCGGCAATCGCTTCCGCATACGGGCGGCAGCCGTTGTAGCCGCATTTGGTGCACTGCGTTTGCGGCAGCAAGTCTTCGATCTGGTCGGCAAGTGAGGGAGGAACGGGATGCGGCACGGTCGTCTTCAATACGCTAAAACGTCATTATCGGCCATCTGGCCCGCATACAAGTAAAAACCTGTGTTGCGAGAGGGGCATAGCGGGCTGTTGCGGGCGCGCCGCAATCGTATTTTATTTCTCCTGGGAATGTCAAAGTGCAAATAAACAACTTTGAAAATTCCTTTTTTTATGGGAGCATGATTTTTATCAAGCCAGTGATCAAAAAAAGCCGACCGCCAGTCCTGTTGCCGCGCCTGCATTGCCATGCGCGCCAGGCCATAGGAGCAAAACATGCGTTTCCTCCGGACAGTTGGTTTGCCCTTCTGTTTGTTCATGCACTCTGCACTTGCCCTTGCACACGGGCAGGCTAGCTCCCCCATGGCGGCGCCGGGCGCTGCCAGTTCGCGCATCGTCCGCTTCGCGGCGGAAGACTGGCCGCCCTTTATTTCCCGCAGCCTGCCGGCCGACGGCATGTCGGGCGCGATGGTCAGCGCCGTCTTCGAGCGTCTCGGCTATACGGTCAAATATGAGTATTTTCCCTGGAAGCGCGCCATGCAGTTTGGCCTGGCCAGTCCCCGCTATACCGGTTTCCTGGCCGTCTGGCGCACGCCCGAACGGGAAAAACTCTGCCACTTTTCTGTTCCGGTTGGCAATACGCAAGGCGTGCTCGCATATCTGAAGGAAGATGGCGTGCCTGGCGCCACCCTGGCGGAGCTGGGCCAGTTGCGCATCGGCACCGTGGCCGGCTATTCGAATGGAGAACAGTTCGATGGCATGGTGGCGCGCGGCGAGCTGAAGACGGAAGAGGGCTTGAACGACGCGACGAATCTGAAAAAACTGTTCATCAAGCGCTACCGCGTGATCGTCATCGAGCGCCATGTCCTGCAGCACTTGCTGATGGGGCGCAACTTCAGCAAGGCCGAGCGGGAACGCATCGCCATCATCGATACCGTCTTCAAGGAGCGCCCCGTGCACGTGTGCTTCCAGCGCACGGCAGACGGCGCGGCGCAGCAAAAACGCTTCAACGAAGCGGCCCGTGAAATCGATACGGCCAGGCTGGAACGCGATTACTGGAAGCGGCTCGACCAGAGCCTGGCTAGTGCCCCGTCCCTTCCCTGACGTCCCGCGGCACTGTTGTTAGTTGCCAAAACGAAATATCTAAATACGAAACCATTCGTTCTTGTTTGTTTGTCCATCCTTTAGTCTGCAGCCACTGTGTTGACGACTTTGAAAGGATGTTTTCGTATGCTGGAACTGATTCACAAGCATTCCCCCGCACCACGCTTGCGGCAACTGGCGCACGCCGTCTCGCTGGCCGTGCTCGTGCTGGGCGCGCCAGGCGCGGCCCATGCGCAAGCGGCGGCGGACGACGCCGGCGCGCTCGCCGGCGCGCCGCTGGACGCCGTCATCGTCACGGGCGCGCGCGGCACCGGCCGCACGGTGGCCAACAGCGCCGCGCCGATCGACGTGATCAGCGCGCAGCAATTGCAGGCGACGGGCAAATTGAACCTGCTCGATGCGCTGGACACGGCCTTGCCATCGTTTAACTTGCCGGCCCGCGTACAGCCCGACCTGGGCAGCATCGTGCGCGCGGGCCAGCTGCGCAACCTCGACCCCTCGCATACGCTGGTGCTGGTCAACGGCAAGCGCCGGCATACGACGGCCATCGTTAATGAGGATGGTTTTCCCGGCTCCGTCGCCACCGATCTGGCCCTGATCCCCACGGGGGCTATTGCCCGCGTGGAAATCCTGCGCGACGGCGCTTCCGCCATCTACGGTTCCGACGCCATCGCCGGCGTCATCAACATCATCCTGAAAGCGGATGACAAGGGCAGCTTCAGCACGCAGCTCGGTTCCACCTACGACGGCGACGGCACCAACGGTTCCGCGCGCATCGACGGCGGCACGCGCCTGGGTGAGCACGGCTTTGCCCACTTCGGTGCCGAAGTGCAGCGCCAGGGCATTGCCGTGCGTAACTTCGGCTTGAATCCCGGCTATCTGTCGTATCCGGCCGTGCGCAACAGCGATGGCCAGCTGGTCAAATTGGGGCCGAACAACAGCTTGCCAGCCGGCGCTTCGCCTAACCCGGCCGAAGCGACGCGCAACAGCAATCCCTGGCGCAATACGGGTGTCCCGCAAAGCACGACCGCCTCGCTCAGCGCCAACGTCGGCTATGACGTGTCGAACGAGGTGCAACTGTACGGCTTCGGCACGTATGCGCACCGCAATGCCCGCTCGGCGCAGAATTTCCGTCTGCCCAATACCATTTTCAATAACAACAAGGGCTTGCTGGCCGTGTATCCCGACGGCTTCACGCCGTATGAAACGACGAGCGAAAACGACTTTTCCTTGACGGGCGGCATCAAGGGCGAGACGGCGGGCTGGAGCTGGGATATCAGCAGCACCTACGGCCGCGACGATATCGACGTGGGCGTGGAGCACTCGGCCAACTACTCGCTGACTTATCCGGGCGGCAAGACGGATTTTGATATCGGCAAGCAGCGCTACAGCCGTTCGACCACCAACGCCGACCTGCGCCGCCCCGTGCAGCTTGGCTTGAGCGAACCGGCCGACCTCAGCGTCGGCCTCGAGTATTCGCATGAAACGCAGCAACGCAGCCCGGGGGAGCCTGTTTCGTGGCAGGGCAGCGGTTCGTCGGCGCTGGCGGGCTACCTGCCCGTCGATGCGTCCGACACGGCGCGCCACAGCTACGCGGCGTATATCGGTCTGGGCGCCAAACTGACGCCGCAGTTGCTGCTCGATACGGCCTTGCGTGCCGAAAAATATTTCGATTTCGGCAGCAAGACGACGGGGCGTTTGTCGGCCCGCTATGACGTCACACCCGCTGTCGCCGTGCGCGGCACCGTCAGCAATGGCTTCCATGCACCGAGCCTGGTGACGCAATCGTATTCGAACACGTCCGACCATGCGGGCGTGCCCTACACCCTGGCGCAGCCCAATTCGCTTGCGGCGCGAGCCTTGGGCGCGCAAGCATTAAAACCGGAAAAATCGACGAATCTGTCGGCCGGGTTGACCTTCAATCCTACGCCGACCCTGCGCCTGGCCGTTGACGCGTATCAAATCAAGGTCAGCGACCGCCTCGGTGTGTCGTCGAACATCGGCATCGACCGCAGCTCGGGCGTGGCGCTCGACGGCAGTGGCCGGCCGCTGACGGCGGCGCAAGCGGGCGTGATTGAAAACCTGCTGCGTTCGGCGGGCTTGACGGTCGGCAATGGCCTCGTCGCGCATTATTTTGCCAACGTGGGCGACACGCGCACGCGCGGCATCGATTTCACGGCGGAAGATGTGCTGCGCGTGGCCGACGGCAAGCTGCGCTGGACGGCGGCGGCGAATCTCAACCATACGAGCCTGGTGGGCAAGGCGGAACTTCCCGCCGTGCTGCAAGGCTTGCCGAACATCGGCACCCTGAGCAAATCGGCCGAGTACGACTTGCTGTACCGCGCGCCGCGCGACAAGGAAATCCTCACCCTGGCGTATGAAAAAGCCGGTTGGGCATTCAATGTACGCGAGACGCGCTACGGCAAGCTCAAGCGCCTGAACGCCATCACGGGCGGCGATTACCAGCTGAAAGCCGCCTTTGTGACGGATGTCAGCATCGGCTACGACATCAGCAAGCGCATCAACGTGACGGTGGGCGCCAACAATGTCTTCGACCAGAAACCGAGCCAGGTGCCGCGCGAGGCGCGCAGCGCCGCGAATCTGGCGCAGTACACGGGGGCTTACGACAACTCGGGGCCATTGGGCGTGCTGGGCGGCTATTACTACGCCCGCGCAACACTGTCATTCTGATTTGCCGCATCCCTCTACCGATCATCAAGAACAGGAACTCCTATGTCTGACAAAAATCAACACGCGGCCATCGACCTGGAATGGGCCAATCTCCTTTCTCCGCAGCGCCGCACGGTCTTGCGCGGCGGCGGCCTGGTGGCGGCGCTGGCCGCCTCGGGGCTGGCGGGGACGGCGCTGGCGCAGGATGGCGCCGTGAAACGGGTGAAGCCAGTATCCGGCAAGAGTCCGTGGGGCGAGCATACGGACACGGCGCCTACGCCGCGCCCCGTCAGCGTGCGGCCCGGCGAGGAAACCTTGCCGGGCAAGCCGCGCGCCTATACGGATATCGAGAGTTATCACGCGCATATCTATTTTGACGAAGACAGTTACCAGAAGGCGGCGCTGATACGCAAGTGGGCGGCCGAACGCTTCCAGATCGAGCTGGGCGACTGGAACCTGGAGCCGCGCGGCCCGCACGTGACGCCGTCGTTTTACTTTGGCTTTACCAATGACCTGATATCGGTGATCGTGCCGTGGCTGCAGCTCAACAGCCTGGGCCTGACGATATTGATCCACCCGAATACGGAAGATCCGCGCGCCGACCACCTGTATTACGCGCTGTGGGTGAACCGCTCGCAGCCCGTGAATGGCTATGCGATGAAGAAGCCGGGGCCGGGCGAGCCGAGGGTCGAGCAAATCTTTGTCAATACGCGCCCGACGGTAAAAATCGAGCGCGCGTGAGCCGGGCATAAAAGAAAACGCCACGCCAGTATGAACTGGCGTGGCGTTTCGATGGAGATACCGTGTATTAGCCGTGCTTCTGAATGAATTCGCCGATTTTCGGGCAAATGATCTCGCGCCAGCGGCGGCCCGAGAAGATGCCGTAATGGCCACATTTCGGCGCCACGAAATCTTGCTGCATCTCGGCAGGGATGCCGGAACACAAGTCATGCGCTGCCTGCGTCTGGCCGGCGCCGGAAATGTCGTCCAGTTCGCCTTCCACGGTGAACAGCGCCACGTTCGTGATGTCTTGCGGGCGCACCAGCTGGCCGCCCACTTTCCACGTGCCCTTCGGCAGGCTGAATTCCTGGAACACGGTCTTGATCGTTTCCAGGTAGTACTCGGCCGGCATGTCCAGCACGGCGTTGTACTCGTTGTAGAACTGGCGGTGGCCTTCCGCCGGTTCGTCGTCGCCCGTCACCAGGTGCATGTAGAACTCGCGGTGGCTTTGGGCATGGCGGCCCGGGTTCATGGCGATGAAACCGGCGTGCTGCAGGAAGCCCGGATACACCTTGCGGCCAAAGCCCGGGTAGTTCGGCGGCACCGCGTAGATCACGGTGTTTTCAAACCACGAGAATTTCTTTTCCGTCGCCAGGTTGTTCACTTGCGTGGGCGAGCGGCGCGGGTCGATCGGGCCGCCCATCATCGTCATGGTTTTCGGCATGTGCGGATCTTTGGCCGTCGCCATCAGCGAAATGGCAGCCAGCACGGGCACGGTCGGTTGACAGACGGAAATGACATGCAGGTCGGGCGCCAGCAGGCGGATGAATTCCTGCACATAATAAATGTAGTCGTCCAGGTGGAACGGGCCTTCCGTCAGCGGTACCATGCGCGCATCCGTCCAGTCGGTGATGTAGACATCGTGCTCGGCCAGCAAGCCGCGCACGGTATCGCGCAGCAGGGTCGAGTGGTGACCGGACAGGGGGGCAACCAGCAAAACTTTGGGCTGTTGCAAGCCAGTGGTTTCTTTTTTGAAGTGAATCAGGCGGCAAAACGGTTTTGTCACGACAACATGTTCGCGGATGTCGACGCTCTCGCCCTGGACGAGAACGGATTTGATGTCGAATTGTGGTTTTTCGTAGTCTTTGCCAAGGCGGTACATCAGCTCGTAGCCGGCTGCGATGCGTTGCGAAAACGGGGTGTGGGCCAGTGGAGAAACCGGGTTGGTAAATAACTTGGAGGACATGTCTGCCCATTGCATCACCGGAGTGAGGAAAGAGCGTTGCAGTTCGTGCAGTTGGTAAAGCATATAGAGTCCTTGTTTAATTCCAAGCGCCAATATCGGCTCAAATATCATAATCCAATTTTACGATATTTGTTGAGGACAAAATGTGCTTTACCGCGCACAGGTCCACAGTTTGCGCTTTGCTGTGACAGCGCGCCACACTTGCGTGGATAGACCTGCAACGATGCCATAAAAGCAAAAAAAGCAGCGTTTCCGCTGCTTTTTGTACATTTTTTTGCCGCCACGCCCCTGCGGGGAAGAGTCTCCGCCGGAACTGCCGCCGCAACTGCCGCGCGCTTAGCGCACCAGCATGTCGAGCTTGTCCTTGACGTCCTTGTATTGCTCGGCTTCCGGCAAGGCAGCCTTCGTCTTGGTGATCGAGGGCCAGTTGCGGGCCAGATCGACGTTGATCTTGATGAAGGCTTGCTGGTCGCCCGGCACGTCTTCTTCCGCGAAAATCGCGTTCACCGGGCACTCTGCCACGCAGACGGCGCAGTCAATACATTCGTCCGGATCGATTGCCAGGAAGTTCGGGCCTTCCCGGAAACAATCTACCGGGCAGACATCGACGCAGTCGGTATAGCGACAGGCGATGCAGGATTCGGTGACAACGTGGGTCATAACAGTCCTATCAATTTGGGGGGAGGTGCTGTAGCGCCTGCAGGAACCTCGGCGGCGCATACTAAAGCAAAGCATTGTATTTTAAGGCAATTCGCTATTTCTCACAAATCCCGCTTATATACAATACATATAAGCAAATTCATTTTTTGGCAGTGCCGTTGCTGCGCAGAGCGGGCATTTCAGCGACTATCCGGGACGTTGCCATGAAGAACGCGGCAAGAAAGCGACAGTCGCCCGCCGCGGCAGGATGCAGGGCGGGTGGCGTGCTGGCTTGCCGTGTGGTGTTTTTGTTTTACTCAAATCAAGTGCGGTACAAAATACATGCCAAAAAATCAGGCGCTGGCACGTATTTGCGTCAGCAACTGTTGCCAACGTGCATTTTCTGCGCTGCCATCCTCGGCAAACGTGATGGTGCGCCGCGCGGTGGGCGCATCGACGGTGATCTGCCAGTGGGGGATGTCGGCGCCTAGCTGTTCACCCGTTGCTTGCTGGTGCGTGAAAAAGCCGCTGCTGGCCAGTGCCGCTTCCAGCCTGGGGCCAGCCGGATGGGCTTGCGTATCGATCTCGTACTGTTCGCTCAGGCCGGCAAAGCCGCCGCTGCTGCGGGCTGAAATTTTCATGCTGCTCCTTGCTATCGATGGTGGTGGGGTACGCCATGGCCTGCCGCCGGTGCAACTGGCCTGAAGCGGGCGCGCCGGTGCGCTGCCGTACGGTGCACTGTACTGTTGTTGGGCTGTACTTGTACTGTTTACCGGGGACCGTAGCTGCGGCACCAGGCGGCCAGCGCTTCGCGTTCCGCTTCGAGCAATTGATCCGATTCGCTGTATTCCGCATGGTTCATCGTACCGCAGCAGGCGCGCCTGTCTTGCACGGCGTCGTCTTCGTCGACAACATCGGGGGCAAACGTCATCTGGCCATCGTCCGTCATGGCATTGGCCTTGAGCACTTCGCGCACGGTAAAGCTGTTGCGGATGAAATCGAGGTAGGCGCCGTTGCCGTCGGCCTGGGCGATGGTCAGCATGTGGCCGGCCACGTCGGCATACGTGGCGGCCTGCTCGGGCGATGCCACCAGGGCGCGCAAGACCAGGCTGCGCAGGTAGTCGCCGCAGCGGTGCAGCACGGCCGCGTCGTCTTCCAGCTGGGGCTGGCGTTCGTGGGCAAAGATGTCGGCCAGGATGTCGTAGATGGCGCCCGTAAACACTTGCGAGATGGCGTGCACTTCCGTGCCTGCTTCCGATAATTTGATGTCGTTGTCGGCATTGCGCAAGCCATTGGGACGGCCCAGCGCCAGGCCGAATTGCTCCGCCAGGTCGGCCAGGAAGGTTTTATCGTGCAGGTCGGACTTCGTTTGCGCGATCACCGCCTCCACCTGGTCCAGCTGCGACAGGGCCAGGAAGATGGCCGTCAGGTCGCCGAACGATTCGTGCAGGCCGCCCGTTTGCGGCGGATTGTTGCTGAGCAGCCAATTCGGCTTGAGGCCATCGAGCACGGCGTGCCCCGTTTCATGCGAGACGATATCGAGCGAGCGGCAGGTGTAGACGCGCTCGGTGGCGCCGCTGGGGATGAAGTCGCCGAACTTGAGCGCCTTGTCGCTGCGGCTGTAATACGCGTTCATGACGTTGGGCAAGCCGTGCGGGAATACGCGCAGGGGCGCCGTATTGCTGGCGCTATTCCATTGCCAGGGCAGGGGCGGCGCCGTGTCGTTGCTGGCCAGCGCCCTCTGGTACATGGTGAGCGTCATGCGCACGATGGCAAAGGTGTGCACGGCGTCGAACTGGTCGGTGTTGGGCGAGACGATGAAGTCGCCGAAGGCATTCGGGCTGACTTGCGCGATGCCCGGTTCGCCAAACGTGATGCGCGCGTCGCGCGGGCCTTGCAGGATCAGCCCGGGCAAGAAGGCTTTGCGCGTGCCCAGGTCGCTGACGGACGGGTCTTGCTTCCAGATCAGCACGCGCGAACCGACGGGCACGGCGGCCAAGTTGCGGGCCGTTGCCTCGCTCAGGCGCGGCGGGCCCGGCTGCAAGGTCAGTTGCGCATTCTTGCGGTGCTGGCGATACGGCGCCGAAGGAGTAGGGACGTAGCCGACGGGCAGGGACACGCATTTGGTCAGCACGGCTTCGACCGGCACGATGACTTTCTGGTCCATGGTAGCTCTCCAAGACACTCGCAACTGGAACTGGAATAGTCGTCCCGCTTCGGCGCGTCCGGTTTGATCGCGCGCAAACGATATGCGGGAAGGACGGGCTTTTTTAGCCGCCCGGCGCCGGCTGCGGCCGTGCCCGCCGCATGGCGGCTGGTATGATGCTGGCCGTATTGCCCCGTTTTTATAATAAAAGGATCGTTTGATGGCGGATATAAATATAGTTCAGCAACATAAGCTGACAGCGGTAAAGGCGCGCGAAGCGGCGCAGCAAGTGGCCGACAAGCTGGCCCAGGAATATGACCTGGCGTGCGCCTGGGATGGTGACGTGCTGCGCTTCGAGCGCAGCGGCGTCGATGGTTCGCTGACCCTGGAAAAAGAGCAGGCGCAACTGCAAATCAAGCTGGGTTTCATGCTCAGCGCGTTTGCTTCCACGATCGAAGGCAAGATCGCCGAGAAGATGCGCAAGGTGTTTACCGAGTCAGCTTGATGGCGTTTCACGCGCTTGTCTGGCGCCCCGTTTGGTGCTAGGAAGCGTGCCGCAGCAATGGGCGAAAAGACGATGAAAACACGTCTCTTTTCGCCTTTTTTACGTCTGACTGTACGCTAGCGAACATTGCTATCACATTTCTATTTGGAAAGCTATTGGACTTTTGTGTCTTTTTGCGTTATACTTGAGTCATATTTACAACAGCTACACCGCGTTTCACCTTCTGCTTCGCAGTACTCTCCGCTCGCTGAGTGGTGAATAATTCTTCGGGTTTTACACCCGCATCCAGTTAAAAGTAGCTTGGTCGATTTTTTTTTCGGTCAAATACATTTGGTGCCATGTATTTGCATGGCGCTAGCGTTGTTAAAAGTCCTGAACCACAGCCTCTTTTAGCACGCACACGGCACCCCGGCACCGGCTTAGGCCATCCGCTGGTCACACGCGTGTCACCCCCTGTTTATTGTCGCTCCCGTGCGCATTTTGGCGCCGTGGCGTAGCCGACGCAACAGGGTTTGCTGATTCCCGCCGCAAGCTAGCAGGCTTGCTGGGTTTCAATCCATTCGTCAAATCGAGGGAGAACCACATCGTGGCAAAACAAATCATTATCGACCATGTGTTCAAAGTGTTCGGCGACAAGCCAGAAGAAGCACTTGAACTCGTCCGCCAGGGCGCCAGCAAGCAGGACATTCTGGCCAAGACGGACTGCACCATCGGCGTCTTCGACGCCACCTTTACCATTGAAGCGGGCGAGATCTTCGTCATCATGGGCCTGTCCGGTTCGGGCAAGTCGACCCTGGTGCGCATGCTGAACCGCCTGATCGAGCCCACCGCCGGCCGCATCCTGATCGACGGCAACGACATCAATACCTTGCCGGACGCCCAATTGCGCGCCCTGCGCCGCAAGGACATCAGCATGGTGTTCCAGTCGTTCGCGCTGCTGCCGCAAATTACCGTGCTCGACAACACCGCCTTCGGCATGGAGCTGGCCGGCATGCCCAAGGCCGAGCGCCATGCGCTGGCCCAGCAAGCGCTGGAGCAGGTGGGCCTGGACGGCTACGGCGCCAGCTATCCCGACGAATTGTCGGGCGGCATGCAGCAGCGCGTGGGCCTGGCCCGTGCGCTGGCGTGCGATCCATCGATTTTGCTGATGGATGAGGCGTTTTCCGCGCTCGATCCGATTATCCGTACGGAAATGCAATCGGAACTGCTGCGTTTGCAGCAAATCAAGCGCCGCACCATCGTCTTCATTTCGCATGACCTCGATGAAGCTATGCGCATCGGCGACCGCGTCGCCATCATGAAAGATGGCCATGTGGTGCAGGTGGGCACGCCGGAAGAGATTTTGCGCAAACCGGCCAACGATTACGTGCGCAACTTCGTGCGCGGCGTCGATGCGGCGGCCGTCTTCAAGGCCAGCGATATCGCCCGCAAGAGCCAGATCGTCGTGTCCGAGTCGCCGAGCCGCGGTTCGCGCGCCGCGCTGTCGATGCTGGAAGAGCAGGATCGCGCGTTTGCCTACGTCGTCAATCCGCAGCGCAAGTTCCTCGGCGTCGTCTCGGCCGATTCGCTGCGCAGTGCGCTCGACGGCCATGTCGGACCGCTGGGCCTGGCGCATGCCTATTTGCCCGACGTGCAGACCATCAATGCAGACGAGCCAGTCGCCGGCCTGTTCGGCCAGGTGGCGCAACTGCCTTACGCCGTCCCTGTGGTGGCCAATGACGGCAGCTTCCGCGGCGCCATCAGCAAGACAACCTTGCTGAAGTTCCTCGACCGCGATACGCCAGCCATTGCCGAACAACAACAGAAAGGACAAGCATGAACCCAAGCACCGTTTCCACAGTAGAACCTGTTGTTGAACAGGCCGCGCAGATCAATCCCTGGGCGCTGACGCCGCCGACCGACGCCAGCACCGCGTGGCTCGATGCCGCCGCGCCCGCCGTGCAGCCGGAACACGCGACCGGTTTTCACCTGACGCAGATTTTCGACGGCTCGCTGCCGCTGGAAAGCTGGATCAACCAGGGCCTGGGCTGGGTCGTCGCGCATTTCCGCCCCTTCTTCCAGGCCGTGCGCGCGCCGATCGACAGCGTGCTGTCCGGCGTGGAAGGCGTGCTGCTGGCGGCCCCGTCGCTGACGGTGATCGCCATCATCGGCTTGCTGGCGTGGCAATTTACCAGCCGCACCCTGGCCATCGGCACCGTGCTGGCGCTGCTGCTCGTGTCGATGCTGGGCATCTGGCCGGAAGCCATGACCACCCTGTCGCTGGTGCTGACGTCGCTGGCCTTCTGTCTGGCCATTGGCTTGCCGCTCGGTATTTTCCTTGCCAGCAGCGACCGCGCACAGAATATCCTGCGCCCCCTGCTGGACGCCATGCAGACGACGCCCGCCTTCGTCTACCTGGTGCCCGTGGTGATGTTGTTTGGTATCGGTAATGCGCCGGGCGTGATCGTGACGATCATCTTTGCCCTGCCGCCGCTGGTGCGCCTGACCAACCTTGGTATCCGCCAGGTGCGTCCCGATCTGATCGAAGCGGCCCGTGCCTACGGCGCCTCGCCGTGGCAGCTGCTGACCCGCGTGCAGTTTCCGCTGGCCATGCCGTCCATCATGGCCGGTATCAACCAGTCGCTGATGCTGTCGCTGTCGATGGTCGTGATCGCCTCGATGATCGCCGTCGGTGGCCTGGGCCAGATGGTATTGCGCGGCATTGGCCGCCTGGACATGGGCCTGGCAACCGTGGGTGGCCTGGGTATCGTGCTGCTGGCCATCACCCTCGACCGCTTGACGCAAGCGATGGGCCAGCCACGCCGTGGCGTGCGCCACTGGTACCAGACGGGCCCTGCCGGTTTCGTGCTGCGCCTGGTGCGCGGCAACACGGAGAAAAATAATGTTGAACAGCAAGCAACGCTGGCCAACGCACAATAAGAAAGGATTTACATGCATCAAATTGACAATTTTAAAGTGACGCAAAAATCGCAACGCAAGTTCCAGCTGTTTTCCGCCCTGGCGATCGCCGCCATGGCGCTGACCACCAGCCTGGCCATGGCGCAGACGCCGGCCGCCGATGCGCTGCCCGGCAAGGGCGTCAAGGTCCAGCCGCTGCAAAGCTCGATCGCGGAAGAAACCTTCCAGACCATGCTGGTCGACAAGGCCCTGGAAAAGCTCGGCTACGACGTGCAGCCGATCAAGGAAGTGGAATATCCGACCGCGCATATCGCCATCGCCAACGGCGACGCCACCTTCATGGCCGTGCACTGGGACCCCATGCACAAGGATTTCTATAACAATGCGGGCGGCGACGCCAAGCTGCTGCGCACGGGCCAGTATGCGGGGCCGGCCGCGCAAGGTTATCTGATCGATAAGGCGACGGCCGAGAAGTACAACATCACGAATATCGACCAGTTGCGGGACCCGACGCTGGCCAAGCTGTTCGACCACGATGGCGACGGCAAGGCCGACTTGACGGGCTGCAACCCGGGCTGGGGCTGCGAAGCGCTGATCGAGAACCACATGGATGCGTACAAATTGCGCGAGACAGTGACGCACGTGCAGGGCAGCTATGCGGCCCTGATCGCCGACACCCTGGGCCGCTACAAGCGTGGCGAACCGATCCTGTACTACACGTGGACGCCGTACTGGGTCAGCGGCGTGCTGGTGCCGGGCAAGGACGTGGTCTGGCTGAAAGTGCCATTCTCGGCCAATCCGGACAAGGTGAATACCCGCCTCGACGATGGCAGCGATTACGGTTTTGCCGTCAACACGGCCCGTATTGTTTCTAACAAGGAATGGGCGGAGAAAAATCCGGCCGCGGCCAAGTTGTTCGAGGTGATGCAATTGCCCGTGGCGGACATCAATGCGCAGAACGAGCGCATGCGCCGCGGCGAAAACACGCAGGCCGATATCGCCCGCCATACGGCCGGCTGGATCAAGTATCACCAGCAAAAGTTTGACGGCTGGATCGCGCAAGCGCTGGCGGCGGCAAAAAAGTAAATTGCGGCTGATACAGGCGTAAATACAGGCGTAAAAAAAGTGGCTACCGGTTTGGTAGCCACTTTTGCGTTAACGGCCTGTTTTGGTGGTTTTTGGTGAGTTTTCAGCCGTTTTCGGCCTGTTTCTCTGCACAACAGGCATTTTCGGCGTTTAATCCTTCAAGTCTTCGATCAGGTCGATGTATTGCTGTTGCGCATCTTCCTTCGAGGTGCCGGCCAGGGCCGCCCAGGCATCGAACTTGGCGCGGTTGACGAAGTCGGTCATGCCGGGGCGCTCGCCCGTGGCGTCGCCGCTCGACGCTTGCTTGAACAAGGCGTAGATTTTCAACAAGGTCATATTGTCCGGACGCTCGGACAGGGTCTTGGAATCGAGCTGCGCTTGGTCGAATTGCTCTTGTAAACTCATGATGGCTCCTGTGTACAGATGGAATCGCTGGAAAAGTGCGGCAGGCGCGGCGGAGTGGCCACCGTGCGTGCTGCAGTGCCTGACATCATAGTGAAAAAAGCGCGCCGTGCATTAGAGGACACACTCAAAACAAAAACGCCGCCGCTGCGTGAGCAGGGGCGGCGCCTGGTACAGTCGCTTGAGCGCTGCGGAGTCGGTGCTTATACGCCCAGCAGTTCGACGTCGAAAATCAGGGTGGCGTTCGGTGGAATCACGCCGCCGGCGCCGCGGGCGCCATAGCCCAGTGCCGCCGGGATGATCAGCTGGCGCTTGCCGCCCACTTTCATGCCTTGCACGCCTTCGTCCCAGCCTTGAATGACGCGGCCGGCGCCCAGCGGGAATTCGAATGGGTCGTTGCGGTCCTTGCTCGAGTCAAATTTCGAACCGGCGCTGCCGTCGTCGTTCTGCAGCCAGCCCGTGTAGTGCACGACAACATTGTTGCCGGCTTGCGCTTCAGCGCCTTCGCCGACGACGGTATCGATGTATTGCAGGCCGGAAGCGGTAGTGGTGGTGGTCATGATAATCCTTGTGTAGGCGATGAAAGCTTCAGATTGTAGAGCAATGAGTTGCAAAGCGCCATTCCAGGCCCGGAGCGAAGAAAAACCGGAAATGAAGGCGATGTGTGGCCGCCCGGTGCATTTAAGGGGGATTTCACACAATAAATACGGTGTTCCACGTAAAATGCATGTTTTGTATTTAACAGTGATTTCTTCCATGTTCCGCAGTCTACGCCGCCTTGTTTTTTCCTCGCTGTGCCTGGTTTCCGCAATATCGACGGCGCAAGCCGAAGTGGTGGTGGTGCTCAATTCCCGTGATGCTACGGTGCAACTGTTGGACCAGAAAACCTACGCCCCCCTGTCCACCTTTGCCGTCGGCAAGGAACCGCACCATCTGATGGAGACGCCGGACGGCAAGTCGCTGATCGTCGCCAGCTCCGTCGGCAACGAGCTGATCTTCCTCGACCCCGTGTCGGGCCAGATCCAGCGCCGCATCAGCAATATCCTCGACCCGTACCAGATCGGCTTTTCGCCGGACCAGAAATGGTTCATCTCGAACTCGCTGCGCCTGGACCGCATCGACCTGTACCGCTACGATGGCAAGAACCTGACCCTGGCCAAGCGCATCGCGCTGCCGAAATTGCCCAGCCACATGGCCTTCACGGCCGACAGCACCATGGCGTTCATTACGCAGCAGGGCAGCAACCAGGTCAGCGCCATCGACCTGGCCACGCAAACGGTGAAATGGACCATGCCCGTCGGTCCGGCGCCGGCCGGCATCACGATGACGCCCGACGGTAAATATTTGCTGGTCGGCATCATGGGCAGCGATTACGTGGAAGTGATCGACTGGCGCACGCAAAAGACCGTCAAGCGCATCAAGGCGGGCGCCGGCACGCACAATTTCCGCGCGCTGGGTGACAACCGCATGACGTTCGTCTCGAACCGCGTGTCGAACACGATTAACATCATCGACCAGAAAACCCTGGAAAACGTGGGCACCATCAATGTGCCCGGTGGCCCGGACTGCATGGAAATCACGCCCGATGGCAAGACCATGTGGGTAACCTTGCGCTGGATCAAGAAAGTGGCCGTGATCGATTTGACCACGCGCAAGGTGATCAAGACCATACCGGTGGGCCGCTCGCCCCATGGCGTGTATTTCGCCACGCACTCGCCGCGCATGTGATGACGGGTGTGATGATGCAACGTTTCACTTTCGCGTGCCATGTGCCCGCCATGCTGCTGTGCGCCAGCGCCATGCTGTCGCCCGCGCATGCCGCCGTAGCGGCGCCAGCAGCACCAGCAGCACCAGCCCCAGCCGCATCTTCGGCCCCGGCCGCCTGCAAGGGCACGCTCTACATGACCTTCGACACGGGCAGCCAGTCGCAAGCGCAACTGATCGCCGACGTGCTGAACAAGCGCCATATCAAAGCGACGTTCTTCCTGGCCAACGAAAAGACCACGCGCGGCGACTATTCGCTCGATGCCTCGTGGGCACCGTACTGGAAAGCGCGCGTGGCCGAAGGCCATGCGTTCGGCACGCATACGTTTGACCACGTGTACTGGAAGAAGGATCTGGCCAACGGCTTGATCCAGGTCAAGCCCCAGTTCGGCAAGGATGGCGGCAAGCTGGCGTCTTTCACGGATCAGCAATTTTGCGAGGAATTGCGCCGCGTCGATACGCGCTTCCAGGAGCTGACCGGGCACAAGCTCGACCCGTTCTGGCGCGCGCCGGGCGGCTACACGTCGCCGCGCACCCTGGCCGCTGGCAGCGCCTGCGGCTACCAGCATGCGGGCTGGGCGCCAGCCGGGTATTCGGGCGATGAACTGCCCAGCGACAAGTATCCAAACGCCATGCTGCTGAAAAAGGCGCTGGCGAACTTGCGCAGCGGCGACATCTTCATTGCACACATGGGTATCTGGTCGCGCAAGGAGCCGTGGGCGCCGGCCAACCTGGACGCCTTGATTTCCGGCTTGCAAGACAAGGGCTTCTGCTTTGCCACCCTGCGCGAGCATCCCGGCTACGCGCCGAAGAAGGGCCAGCCATGACCGCCGCGGACATCGTCAGCGTCGTCACGCCCGTCATCGACGCCGTGGTCGACGCCTTTGGCGTGGCGCAAGGCTGGCTGTTCCAGACCGTGGTGAATCCTCTCGTCTACCACCTGGGCTTTGGCGAATTCACGGAAGAAGCGTTTGAGGGCACGGAATGGCTGCTGATCGGCCTGTGCGAACTGGTGCTGCTGTTTCTCGTGCTGCGTCCGCTCGAAGCCTGGATACCCGCGCAAAAGATCACCGACCCGCGCGCCCGCTGGAACGATTTTATTTACACGGTGCTGCACCGCATCGGCCTGTTTTCCGTGCTGGTCTTCTTCACGCTCGATCCGCTGATGGATGCATTGGCGGGTGCTTTGCGTTTCGACAATATCCATCCATTGAATCTGGAGTCGCTGTTGCCCGGCATCAGTCCCTTAGTCAGTTTTATCATTTATTTTGTGATACTGGACTTCGTCGACTATTGCTATCACCGTGCCTCGCACCATTTCGGCTGGTGGTGGGGCTTGCACAGCCTGCATCACAGCCAGCAAAACATGAATTTGTGGAGCGATGACCGCAACCACCTGCTCGACGACTTCCTGCGCGACGTGGTGATGGCGCTGGTGGCGCTCGGTATCGGCGTGCCGCCAGGGCAATATGTGCTGCTGGTGTCGATTTCGCGTATTTTGCAAAGCTTGCAGCATGCGAATGTGAGGATACACTTCGGCCGCATCGGCGAGCGGCTGCTGATCTCGCCCCGTTTCCACCGCACGCACCATGCGATCGGCGTGGGGCACGAGTCGAAGGGCAAGGGCAGCCTGGGTGGCTGCAACTTCGGCGTGGTGCTGCCGATTTGGGATATGCTGCTGGGCACCGCGAATTTCTCGGCGGGCTATGCGCGCACGGGCGTGCGCGACCAGCTGGCCCGCATCGACAGCCAGGGCGTGGGCCGGCCCGGGCGCAACTATGGCCGCGGCTTCTGGCAGCAGCAATGGCTGGGCCTGCGCCGCATGGTGGAATTTGCAAGATTGAAACGAAAAGGACGCCGTTGATGCGTAATGTGCTGAATTCGTATGGCCGTGCTTTCCTGTCGCAATTGCACGGCAGGATATTGCTGTTGAGCATCGCACCGTTCATCCTGTCGCTGGTCCTGTGGGGCGCCCTGCTGTACGTGGGCTTGCAGCCGCTGATCGACAGTCTGCATGCGCTGTTCACGCAGTACGACTTCTTCCGCACCAGCGGCCAGGTGCTGTCCGCCTTCGGCCTGGGCGTGCTGAAAGCCGTGATCGTGCCGCTGATCGCCATGTTCATGCTGCTGCCGCTGATGATCTTGACGGCGCTCATTTTCATGGGCCTGTTCGCCATGCCGGCCATCGGCCGCCATATCGGCGGGCGGCACTTTCCGCAGCTGGAAAAGAAGCATGGCGGCAGCCTGCTGGGCAGCGTCGGCACCTCGCTGGCCACGTTCTTGCTTTTCATCATCGTCTGGGTGCTCATGCTGCCCCTGTACGCGTTTCCGCCGGCCGCCCTGGTGGGGCAAGCCGTGCTGTGGGGCTGGCTGACGTACCGCGTGATGGCGTATGACGCCATGGCCGATTACGCCAGCGTGGAAGAGCGCCACGCCATCATGCGCACGCAGCGCTGGCCGCTGCTGGCCATCGGCATGGTGTCCGGCGCGGCCGGCGCCGTGCCGGGCATGCTGTGGATGGGCGGCGTGATGTCGGTGGTGTTCTTCCCCTTCCTGGCGGCGTTCGCCATCTGGCTGTATGTGCTGATCTTTATCTTTACGGGTCTGTGGTTCCAGTATTACTGCCTGGAAGCACTGGCGCGTTTGCGGGGCGTACGCGGCATGACCGACGTGGCGCCGGCGGACGCCTGACCATTTTTATTGCATTCTACGAGGGAGCTTCATGGCTATCGGATTGATCATCATCGGCGACGAAATCCTGTCGGGCAAGCGCACGGACCAGCATTTCCCGAAAGTCGTGAGCATGCTCAAGGCACGCGGCTTGCAGCTGAGCTGGGCGGAATACGTGGGCGACGAGCCGGCCCGCCTGGTCGCCTTGCTCAAGCGCAGCTTTGCCAGCGGCGACATCGTCTTCAGCTTTGGCGGCATCGGCGCCACGCCGGACGACCATACGCGCCAGGCGGCCGCCGATGCGCTGGGCTTGCCGCTGGTGCTGCATCCGCAGGGCAAGCTCAATATCCAGCAACGCATCACGGAAATGGGCGAAGAGGCGGGCGTGCCGGCCGATTTGCACTCGCCGGAAAACCTGCACCGCCTGAAAATGGCGGAATTTGTCGAAGGCGCCGAGCTGATTCCGAATCCGTACAACAAGATTGCCGGCTTTGCCGTGCGCGAGCATTATTTCGTGCCGGGCTTTCCCGTCATGTCCTGGCCCATGATCGAATGGGTGCTGGACACGCATTACAGCCATTTGTTCAACCAGGTGCCGCATGCGGAACATGCCTTGCTCGTGTATGAAACGGCCGAATCCCTGCTCACGCCGCTGATGGTGCGCCTGGAGGCAGAGTTTCCGCTGATCAAGGTATTCAGCTTGCCCAGCGTGGGCGATGCGCAGACGCGCCGGCATATCGAACTGGGCGTCAAGGGCGAGCCCGCGCAGGCGGCGGCCGCCTTTGCCGAGATGCGCGCCGCGCTCGATACCTTGCAGGCGGAATACACCACCATCTGACATGCCGCCAGCCCGGCGCCGGCGGCTTTTTCGCTGGCGTCCAGCCCGCCTTGCATCTATGTACGCAAGCGTACATTCCCAGACGTTGTTTTTTTGCGAAAATCTTCAATGAAGCAAGATTTTTGTGCGCGCTCGTCAGTCGTTTTCATGCCGATGTGGTGGAATGGTGAACAGGGGCTTCGCGTGTCGAACGCGGGGTCGCCTGCCTGTGCAGTAGCGTGTTTTTTCGATTCACCGGTATGGACATCATGTTAAGCAAGCTTTGTTGTGACCGGCCCTGGCTGGCCCTCGTCTTATCCCGCGCGGAGCGGTATCGCTACCGCCTTTTCCGCGCCGTCCAAACCCAACTTTATCCCAGCATCCCATGAAAGACACAGGCGTCAATCTGGCCGCGCAAGAGCGGCCCCCCTCTGATCCAGCTGCCGAGGCGCCGCCGCCGGCGAGCCCGCCGAAGAAGCGCCGTTCGCGCATCTGGCCCATCTTTGCCATTATTCTGCTGGCGCTGATTGCCGGCGTGGCGTGGTTCGTCATGCGCGAAGTGCGCACGTCGGCCCTGCAGGCCGAGTTTTTCACGCGCCTGGACCGTCAGCTGACGTTCAAGGTCGAGCCTGGCCCTGCGCCGGCGGGCGCCATCCGCTACCCGCAGCACGGCCCGTATGACGAGCGGCTCGGCTATGCCAGCTTGCCCGACTTCATCACCAAACTGAATGCGCGCGACTACGCCGTCACGGCGCAGGCGCGCATGTCGCCGAAAATGGTGCAACTGGTTGACCGGGGCATCTTTGCCACGTATCACGAGAAAAACCGCGCGGGCCTGACCATTCTCGATTGCCGCGCCGCGCCGCTGTTCGCGGCCAGCTATCCCGAGCGCATGTTCGACGGCTTTGCCGAAGCGCCGCCCGTGCTCGTGCAAAGCCTGCTGTTCATCGAAAACCGCGAATTGCTGGACCCGGGCACGCCCGAGCGCAATCCCGCCGTGGAATGGGACCGCCTGAGCAAGGCCGTTCTCGACAAGGCGCTGAACCTGTTCGGCGGCCACCGCGGTGGCGGCGGCAGCACGCTGGCCACGCAGATCGAAAAATACCGCCATTCGGAAGACGGGCGCACCAGTTCCATGCAGGACAAGCTGATGCAGATGATTTCGGCCAGCCTGCGCTCGTACCAGGATGGCGAAAACACCATGGAAGCGCGGCGCAAGATCGTCGTCAATTACTTGAATACCGTGCCGCTGTCGGCAAAGAGCGGTTTTGGCGAAGTCAACGGCATCGGCGACGGCATGTGGGTCTGGTATGGCCGTCCGTTTGCCGAAGTGAAGACTTTGCTCAAGGGTAATATGGATCAGCCGGGCAGTGCGCTGGCCTACAAGCAGGCGCTGAGCCTCTTGATCGCGCAGCGCCGTCCCTCGCACTACCTGGTGGCCGGCGGCGCCGACCTGGAAGAATTGACCAACAGCCATCTGCGCCTGCTGGCGCAGGCGGGCGTGATTTCGCCGCAGCTGCGCAATGCGGCCATTGCCGAAAAGCTGCGTCCATCGACGGCATCGGGCGTGCAATCGGAAGCGTCGACCTCGTTCGTCACGCGCAAGGCATCGAATGCCGTGCGCAACCACCTGGCCAGCATGCTCGGCGATCCGCGCTTGTACAACCTCGACCGCCTCGACCTGAAAGTGGTCAGCACGCTCGACGCGCAGGCGCAAAACGCCGTCACCAAGGTCCTGCGCGAGCTGCGCGACCCGGAAGTGGCGAAAGCGGCCGGCCTGACGGGCAAGGGCATGCTGGGCAATGGCGACCCCGCCAATGTGGTCTACAGTTTTACTTTGCTGCAAAAGGGCGAGCAAGCCAACTTGCTGCGCGTGCAGACGGATAACTTTGACCAGCCGCTCGACATCAACGAGGGCGCCAAGCTGGACCTCGGTTCCACTGCCAAGCTGCGCACCCTGGTGACCTACCTGGACATCATCGACCAGTTGCACCAGCGCTACAGCGGCATGGGCGCCGCCGAGCTGGGCAAGATTGCCGTCGATCCCAAGGACATGCTGTCGCAGTGGGCGATTGCCTATCTGAAACCGTTGCCTATCGGCGAGGCGCGCAATTTGCCGGCCATGCTGGCGGCCGCCATGGAACGCAAATATTCGGGCAATCCTGGCGAAGGCTTCTTCACGGGCGGCGGCTTGCACCATTTCGGCAACTTCTCCAAGCTCGACGACAGCCGCATCATGACGGTGCAGCAAGCGCTGCGCCAGTCGACCAACCTGGTGTTCGTGCGCCTGATGCGCGACGTGGCCCGCTACTACATGTTCTCGCGCCCCGATTCCTCGGCCTCGCTGCTGGCGGATGCGGACGATCCGCGCCGGGCCCAGTACCTTAGCCGTTTTGCCGACAAGGAAGGGCGCGAATTCCTGCACCGTTTCTATCAGAAGTACCGCGGCAAGAGCGTTGACGAGCAGGAAAAGATTTTATTGGCCAGCATCCGCCCGACACCAGTTCGCCTGGCGAACATTTTCCGCACCGTCAATCCGAAAGGGACCGTCGCGGAATTCGGCGATTTCCTCAACGCCAATTTGCCGTCGCAAAATGAAGTGCCGCCCGAGCGCGTCGCCAGAATGTACGAGCAGTACGCGATGGAAAACTGGTCGCTGGCCGACCGGGGATACCTTGCCAATGTGCATCCGCTGGAACTGTGGATGGTGGCGTATCTGCGCCAGCACGAAGGTTCCACCCTGTCGCAGATGGTGGCGGCCAGCGAGAAGGAACGCCAGGAAGTGTATAAATGGCTGTTCAACACGCACCGCAAGCATGCGCAAGACCGCCGCATCGCCAATTTGCTGGAAGTGGAAGGTTTCCTGGAAATCCACCGCCAGTGGAAAAAGATGGGCTACCCCTTCGATTCGCTGGTGCCGTCGTATGCGACCACCCTGGGTGCGTCGGCCGACCGTCCCGCCGCGCTGGCCGAGTTGATGGGGATCATCATCAACGATGGCGTGCGCAAGCCGAGCGTGCGCATCGATTCCATGCATTTCGCCGCCAATACGCCGTATGACACCATGGTCAAGCGGGGCAGCAAGGTGGAGGCGGAGCAAGTGCTGTCGCCGGACGTGGCGAAAGCCGTGGCCAAGGCCATCCGCGAAGTGGTGTCGGACGGTACTGCCAAGCGGGCGAAGACGGCGTTTGTCGGCGCCGATGGCGTGCCGATTCCCATGGGCGGCAAGACGGGTACGGGCGACCAGCGTTTTGACGTGTATGGCACCGGCGGCCGTTTGATCGAGTCGCGCTATGTGAACCGTTCGGCCACGTTCGTCTTCAATATCGGCGAGCGCTTCTATGGCAGCATGACGGCGTATGTGCGGGGGCCGGAATCGAAGAATTACGATTTCACCAGCGCCTTGCCCGTGCAACTGCTGGTGTCGCTGGCGCCGAGCCTGATGCCGCTGATCGAACCGCCCGCGCCGGCCGAGGGCGTGGCGAAGCAGTGTGCGAATTAAATCGTTGCTGCAATGAAAAGCCGGCCTGAATGGGCCGGTTTTTTTATGGAGGAGAAAGAAGCTATGGAAAGAATGCAGCACATCTTTGCGCAATATCACCGTTTTGACGATGGCGCGCTCGTATCATTCGAGCATGTGTATGGATCGCGCGGCGTGCAGGCCGTGCGCATCGTGTTGTACGCAAGAAATCATGCGCTGGACGGCAATGTCTGGCGCAACGTCGCCATCACGGTGGGTGACGTACGCGAAGTGCTGGTCAGGATGCCGGGCAACTTCATCAACCGCATCTGCTGCGGCGTGAAGTTGCTGCGTTTCGGCGATGTCTGGTGCGTCGATGTCGACGGCACGTATGCGCACGATGATCCGGCGTCCCTGGACGAGGTGCGCCGCGATGGCGATTGCTACGTCATCGGCGGCACGGTCGAGGCCATCGAACTCGATTAGCCGGCAAACACGGCCGTTTTATCTGCCAGGCGCGCGTGGTAGGCGGCGATGGCGGGATAATCGGGACGTTGCATGGGCGCCATCAGCCAGCGCTTGACGGACAGGCCCAGCACGATATCGGCCAGCGTGAATTGCTCGCCGCACACATACGCGCCCGTGCGCTGCAACTGCTGCTCCAGCACGCCCATCATCTTGTTCCATCCGGCAATACCAGCCGCCAGCTGCGCCGCATCCTGGTGCGCGGGGCTGTGGCGCACCAGCGACATGAAGGCGTAGCGCCAGCTGTTATTCAAATCGCCCATCTGCCAATCCATCCATTTTTCCACTTCCGCGCGGGCGCGAGGATTGCTCGGCAGCAAGTCTTCGCGGCCCGCCTGGGCGCACAGGTAGCGGCAGATCGTGTTCGATTCCCACAGCACCAGGTCGCCGTCAACCAGTACGGGCACCATGGCGTTCGGGTTCAGGGCCAGGAAGGCCGGGTCGTCCGTGGTGCGAAAGCCGCTGCCCCAGTCTTCGCGTTCGTAGGGCAGGTCGAGTTCCTCGCACGTCCACAGGACTTTGCGGACATTGATCGAGGCGGCTTTTCCAAGAATTTTCAGCATGCGGGGCTCCAGAGGGCAGGTGATCGATCTGCTACTGTAGCCGATTTGGCTACGCCGCGCCTGTGAAAGTGCCTTGCATAGTTGAGGTTTTCTTGGCATCGTAGCCACCCATGAAACCTATGCGCCACCACATGTCCAAAATCCTCGCGTTCAGCCGCTTTTCCGTGCGCGACTTCCTCGCCACCGCCGGTCCCACCTTGCTGCTGGTCGGCGCGTTCTGTGCGCTCGCCTACTGGCTGGTCGACCCGGCGCCGCCGCGCCAGGTGAGTTTGTCGACGGGGCAGGACAATAGCGCCTACGAAGAGTTCGGCAAGAAATACGCGGCCACCCTGGCCAAACACGGCATCAAGGTGACCTTGCAACCGTCGCTGGGCTCGCAGGAAAACCTGCAGCGCCTGAATAACGGCAAGACCGATATCGCCTTCGTGCAAAGCGGCTCGACGGAGCACGCCGATGCCGAGCGCCATGGCCTCATTTCCCTGGGCAGTTTGTTTACGGAACCCGTCTGGCTGTTCTTGCGCGAAGACAAGGCGGTGACGGAGTTGACGCAATTGAAAGGCATGAAGATCAACCTGGGGCCGGAAGGCACGGGCGTGCCCAGCCTGTTCCGGCAGTTGCTGTCCGTGAATGGCGTGGAAGCGAAGGAGCTGACGGTGAGCGACTTGCAAAATACGCCCGCCACGGTGGAGTTGCTGGAAGGGCGCATCGATGGTCTCGTGTTCAGCTCGGCGCCGGAAGCGCCGCTGATCCAGATGCTGCTGCAGACGCCGGGCATCAAGCTGTTTGATTTTTCGCAGGCGGAAGCGTACACGCGGCGTTTGCCTTTCCTCACGCATGTCGTTTTACCGCGCGGCATAGTCGACCTGGGGCAGAATATTCCGGCGCAGGATTATCATCTGATCGCGCCGACGGCCACCCTGGTCGCGCGCGAAGACTTGCATCCGGCCCTCGTCGACCTGTTCGTGCAGGCGGCGGCCGGCATCCATGGCGGCACGGGCTGGTTCCAGCAGCAGGGGCAGTTCCCGTCCGCGCGCTACACGGAAATTCCCGTCGCGCCCGAAGCGCTGAAATTCTACAAGGATGGCGCGCCCGTGCTGCAGCGTTACATGAGTTTCTGGCTGGCCAATTTTTTTGATCGCATGTGGGTGCTGGTGGTGGCGCTCGGTGCCTTGATATTACCCCTGTCGCGCGTGGTGCCGCCCCTGTACGTGTGGCGCATCCGCTCGCGCGTGTACCGCTGGTATGGCCAGCTGCGCACGGTCGAGCAGGCGCTGGAAGACGTGCCGCCAGAGCAGCGCGCGCACGTGTATGCGGAGCAATTACAACGGCTGGACCAGATCGAGGAGATGGTCAACCAGATCTCGATACCGCTGTCGTTTGCGGATGGCCTGTATGGCTTGCGCAGCCACATCAATTTCGTGCGCAAGCGCATCTTGACCTTGATGGGCGAACAGCCCGAGGTAGTTTAGACGAGGGTGACCGACAGCTTGCGCCCGAGCAGCGTGGCGGCCCGCTCCAGGGTCGACAGGGTCACGTCGCTGCCGGGGTCGAGCAGGCGGTCGAGCTGCGAGCGGCTCGTCTGCAGCAGGGCCGCCATGCGCGTCTTCGACAGCGATTGTTCCTGCATCGCCTGTGTCAGTTGCCAGGCGATCACTTCCTTGATGGCGCGGGTTTGCGTTTGCTCAAAGATGCCTTCCTCTTTTAAAAAATCGTCGAGGCTGCTGCCGAGGTGGGGAGCGGTGGCGTTCATGTCAGTTCCTTGTAGCGTTTGCGGGCCAGCGCCAGGTCATCGTCCGGCGTCGTCCGGGTTTTCTTGATAAAGCCGTGCAGCGCCACCAGGCAATCGCCGTGATGGCAGATCAGCACGCGCGCGATGCGGTTGCCGGGCAAGCTGCTGCGCACTTCCGACAAGCCGTGCCCCAGATGGCGGCACAGGGGCATGCCCACGGGCCAGCGCCATTGCGCATGCATCAAGTCTTGCCCGATCACATGGCGTTCCTCGATGGGGAGCGACTTGAGCCAGTCGCGCACGGGTTCGCCGCCATTACCGTTCGCGTAGAACAGCAGGGTAATCTGCCGCAAGCCGGAAGCATCCATGACGCACTTCTACGTTGTACTATATAAGGTACATTTTTTCAAGGAGAATTTGCGCCGCAGTTGAAAAATCGGGCGCGCATGGATGGTTGTAGCCGATGGCGGGCCATCGCGTGGCCCGCCAGATCAAACACTGTTCAGATAATTAAGCGGCCAGCATCAAGCGGCCAGCGTCAGGCGCCCAGCCAAGGCAAGCCTGCCTTGCACCAGCCGCCGATCTGCTTGCGGTGGCCGTCGGCGTCCTTGTCGCCTTCAAAACCTTCGAGGATGTCGAAGCAGTTGCTGTAGCCGTGCTCGGTCGCCAGCTTGGCGGCATGGCGCGAGCGCACGCCGGAGCGGCACAGGAACAGCAGTACCTCGTCCTTGCCGGCCTGGGCGGCCAGTTGCGCAAGGAAATCGGGATTCGGCACGCCGCCCGGGTAGGTGGCCCATTGCACCGCACCATGCTGGGTATCGGCGATGTCGACCCGGCCGACCCAGTCGCGCTCGGCATTCGTGCGCACGTCGATGAGCTTGGCGGCTGCGTCCAGTTGCAGCAACTCGTACGCTTCCTGCGGCGTGACGGCGCCGGCGTATGGCGTACCTTCATTGGCCCGGCTGCGGGCGGTGGTCAGGATGTCGGCGGCGGTGGTCATGGCGTCCTCGATGAAAGTGGGCAGGTATGGTCGATTATAGTGCGCCATCCGCGCCCCGCAAACGGGAATGCCATGGTGCACGCTCAATGCACCACAACGAGGCATTTTTCAGAAATCCGCACAAAATGCACGATAATGGTGCGTTATTCGTTTTTTGCACTTGCATAGTGCATTCTTGATTTGACGCAAACTCAGCAGGAAAATCGCGGGCGGGAAAACTTTCATTGGGATAGCCGGGTTTTGCCTCTGGCGGCCAGGTCTCTTCTGGAGCTGGCATGGAATCTGCTATGATCCTTATGAGTTTTGGTGGCACGCAATGTTTGCTTCGCTTCATCAGCCCAGACGCACTAAGGTCGGCTCACCCCACATTCATTTAGGAGATACGCATGGCAATGACAGCCGCAGAAGTCTTGAAGATGGTAGAAGAAAACGAAGTCAAATTCGTTGATTTCCGCTTTGCTGATACCCGTGGTAAAGAGCAGCACGTGACGGTTCCCGTGTCGCACTTCGACATGGACAAATTCGAGTCGGGCCACGCCTTTGACGGTTCTTCGATCGCTGGCTGGAAAGGTATCGAAGCGTCCGACATGATCTTGCTGCCGGATCCAAACACGGCCAATATCGACCCGTTCATGGAAGAAACGACCTTGTTCATGCAGTGCGACGTGATCGAACCGTCGGACGGCAAGGGCTACGACCGCGACCCGCGCTCGATCGCGAAACGCGCCGAAGCCTACCTGAAATCGTCGGGCATGGGCGACACCGCCTACTTCGGCCCTGAGCCGGAATTCTTCATCTTCGACAGCGTGCGCTGGAAGATCGACATGTCGGGCTGCTTCGTTAAGATCGGTTCGGACGAAGGTTCGTGGTCGACCGGCAAGGACATCGAAGGCGGCAACAGCGGCCACCGTCCTACCGTCAAGGGCGGCTACTTCCCCGTGCCGCCAGTGGACAGCTTCCAGGACATGCGTTCGGAAATGTGCCTGATTCTGGAATCGCTGGGCATCCCGGTTGAGGTACATCATCACGAAGTGGCCGGCGCCGGTCAGAATGAAATCGGCACCAAGTTCTCGACCCTGGTTGAGCGCGCCGACTGGACGCAAAACCTGAAATACGTGGTGTGGAACGTGGCGCACAGCTATGGCAAGACCGCCACCTTCATGCCGAAACCTATCGTTGGCGACAACGGTTCGGGCATGCACGTGCATCAATCCGTATGGAAAGATGGCAAAAACCTGTTCGCTGGCGACGGCTATGCCGGCCTGTCCGATTTCGCCCTGTACTACATCGGCGGCATCATCAAGCACGCCAAGGCACTGAACGCGATCACCAACCCGGGCACCAACTCGTACAAGCGTCTGGTACCAGGCTACGAAGCTCCAGTGAAACTGGCGTACTCGGCGAAAAACCGTTCCGCCTCGATCCGTATCCCGCACGTGGCCAATCCAAAAGGCCGCCGCGTCGAAGCGCGCTTCCCGGATCCACTGGCGAACCCGTACCTGTGCTTCGCCGCACTGCTGATGGCCGGCCTGGACGGCGTTGCCAACAAGATCCATCCGGGCGAAGCCGCCTCGAAAGATCTGTACCATCTGCCGCCGGAAGAAGACGCACTGATCCCTACCGTGTGCGCTTCGCTGGAAGAAGCACTGGAAGCCCTGGACAAGGACCGCGAGTTCCTGACCCGCGGCGGCGTGTTCAGCGATTCCATGATCGATGCTTACCTGGAACTGAAAATGCAGGACGTGCAGCGCATGCGCATGACCACGCATCCTGCCGAGTTCGACATGTACTACTCGCTGTAATGGCGCCATGCCGGCAACTTGCCGGTAGTGAATAAAAAACGCGGGTGAGGCGATGGTCTTGCCCGCGTTTTTTTATGCTGTGCGCCAATGCGGCGCCGGTGCGGTGTTGTATAGTCGGCCCAGGAACCATGCGGCACGAGCCGACAGGAGTGAAGATTGACCAAGCATTACAGAATGGCGCTGATGGCAGGATTGCTGGGCGCGGCGGCACAGGCGCACGGGCAGCTGTATGTGTGCGCCGATGCGCAGGGACACAAGACGTACACGGACAAGCGGGCCGGCGCGCATTGCCAGCTGCTCGATTTACCGGGCGCCATGACGGAGCCGCCACGCAAGACGGCGCCGCTGGCCGGCGCGCCTGCCCGGTCCGCCACGCAGGCGGTGGCCACGGCGGCGCCTGCCGCCGGCGCGTTTCCCAAGGTCGATGGCGCCGAGCAGCGGGCGCGCGACCTGGACCGGCGCCAGATCCTGCAGGACGAATTGCGCAGCGAAGAGCAGAAACTGGCGGCGCAGCGCCTGGAATTTAACGGCGGCCAACCCGAACGCCAGGGCAATGAGCGCAACTATGCGAAATATCAGGAACGGGTGGCGCAGTTGAAGGACAACATCAGCCGCACGCAGCAAAACATAGACGCCCTGAAACGCGAGATCGCGAATATTCGGTAAAGCACATGACACTAGACAACCATTCCAGCCGTCCCACCCACCTGGCCGGCCTTGATTTGCTCGCTTCGGCCGTGATCCTGCTCGACGGCGACGGCCGCATCGGCTATGCCAACGCGGCGGCGGAAAACCTGCTGGAAAGCTCGCTGAAGGCGCTGTCGCGGCAAAAGCTGACGGCGCTGTTCCTCAATCCCGAGGAACTGGCCGGCATTTGCGCGCAGGCGCTCGAACATAAGTTTTCTGACTTGCGCCAGGACCTGAGCCTGGAACGCCTGGGGCGCGAACCGCTGCGCGTGCACAGCATCGTCAGCGCCCTCGACGCACCTAGCGACGGCGTGCTGATCGAACTGCGCGAAAACGTGCAGCAATTAAAGCTCGACCGCGAGGAGCGCATCCTCGACCAGAGCCAGGTCAACAAGGAGCTGATCCGCAACCTGGCGCATGAAATCAAGAACCCGCTGGGCGGCATCCGCGGCGCGGCCCAGCTGCTGGAGCTGGAACTGCCGGCCCTGCACCTGAGCGAACTGCGCGAATACACGCAAGTCATCATCAAGGAGGCGGACCGCCTGCAGACCCTGGTTGACCGCCTGCTGGCGCCGCACCGCCGCCCGCACATCGTGGGCGACGTGAATATCCATGAAGTGTGCGAACGGGTGCGCAGCCTGATCCTGGCAGAGTTTCCCAGCGGACTGACCATTTCGCGCGATTACGACGCCTCGATCCCCGAGTTTCGCGGCGACAAGGAGCAGCTGATACAGACCGTGCTCAATATCGCGCATAACGCGGCGCAGGCCTTGGCCGAGCGCATCGAGGCGGGCGACGCGGAGCTGATTTTCAAGACGCGCGTGGCGCGCCAGGTGACCCTGGCCAAGGTCCGCTACAACCTGGCATTAGACTTGCATATCATTGACAATGGACCGGGCATCGCACCCCAGATCCGCGACCGGATTTTCTACCCGCTGGTGTCGGGCAGGGAAGGCGGCAGCGGGCTGGGGCTGACCTTGGCGCAAACCTTCGTGCAACAGCACCTGGGCGTGATCGAGTGCGAAAGCCGGCCTGGATACACCGATTTCAGAATCGTTCTCCCCTTGCCATAAGCGAGGCAGTATCCCACCCATGAAATCCATTGCGGGACGCACACACTAATGAAGCCAATCTGGATAGTTGACGACGACGAATCAATCCGCTGGGTGCTGGAAAAAGCCCTGGCGCGGGAAAATCTCGCCACCAAGAGTTTTGCCAATGCGCGCGACGCCATCGCCGCACTGGAATTTGACACGCCGCAAGTGCTCGTGTCCGATATCCGCATGCCGGGCGCATCCGGCCTGGAACTGTTGCAGACGGTCAAGTCGCGTTTTCCCGGCTTGCCGGTCATCATTATTACCGCTTTTTCCGACCTCGATTCGGCCGTCGCGGCCTTCCAGGGCGGCGCCTTCGAATACCTGGCCAAGCCGTTTGACATCGACAAGGCCGTCGAGCTGATCCGCCGTGCGCTGGAAGAGAGCCTGCGCGAGACGAGCGTCGAATCGGGCCCGTCGGAAACGCCGGAAATCCTCGGCCAGGCGCCGGCCATGCAGGAAGTCTTCCGCGCCATCGGCCGTTTGTCGCAATCGAATGTGACGGTGCTCATCACGGGCGAATCCGGTTCCGGCAAGGAACTCGTGGCGCGCGCGCTGCACAAGCACAGTCCGCGCGCGGCGCAGCCGTTCATCGCGCTGAACACGGCGGCGATCCCCAAGGATTTGCTCGAGTCCGAACTGTTCGGCCACGAGCGGGGGGCGTTTACGGGCGCGCAAACGACGCGCCGGGGCCGCTTCGAGCAAGCCGAGAACGGCACCCTGTTCCTCGATGAAATCGGCGACATGCCGTTCGACCTGCAGACGCGCTTGCTGCGCGTGCTGTCCGACGGGCATTTCTACCGCGTCGGCGGCCATCAGCCGATGAAAGCAAACGTGCGCGTGATTACCGCCACGCACCAGAACCTCGAGCAGCGCGTGCGTGACGGCCTGTTCCGCGAAGACTTGTATCACCGCCTGAACGTGATCCGCTTGCGCCTGCCCAGTTTGCGGGAGCGGCGCGAGGATATCCCCATCCTGGTGCGCCACTTCCTGGTGCAAAGCGCGCGCCAGCTGGGCGTGGAAGCCAAGCGCATGAGCGAGCCGACGATGCAGTTCCTCAGCAGCCTCGATTTGCCCGGCAATGTGCGCCAGCTGGAAAATCTGTGCAACTGGATCACCGTCATGGCGCCGGGCCAGACGGTGGAAATCAAGGACTTGCCGCTGGAATTGACGCAGGGACAGGGCGATGGCGCCGCGCAGGCCGTGGCCGCTGATGCGCCGCCGGCGAATGTTGCTCATGTGCAAGGCGGCCAGGTATTCGAAGCTGTCGCGCCCGCCAACGGCGCGCCGCCGGGCTGGATCGGCTTGCTGGAATTGCAGGCGGCCGGCATGCTGGGCGCAGGGCAGCAGGAAGTCATGGCCGTGCTGGGGCGGCAATTCGAGTCGGCCCTGATCAAGACGGCGCTCAAGCATACGCACGGGCGCAAGAACGACGCCGCCGTGCGCCTGGGCATCGGCCGCAACACCATCACCCGCAAGATCTCCGAACTGGGCATCGACGGCGCCAAGGACGATTGACGCCTTGCCGGACGGGGGCTCCCCCGTCCGCTTTTTCTTGCGGTGTTCCTTACACGCTACAACACCCACAGCAGGCGATAAGGTAAGCTGGCGCCTGCCGGACTGTTTCGTCCGGTCTTAACTTTCATTGTGGAACTGTATGCTGATTAACTGCGTGGCCTACCAGGATGGCAAAAAACTGGCCGACTTGCCGATCGACGATATCAGCGATTACGTCGAGCGCCCCGATTGTTTCGTCTGGGTCGCCCTGCTCGACGCCACGCCGGACGAGCTGAAACAGATGCAGCACGAGTTTTGCCTGCACGAACTGGCGGTGGAAGACGCGCAGCGGGGCCACCAGCGCCCGAAGATCGAGGAATATGGCGATTCCCTGTTTGCCGTGGTGAAAACCGTGGAAATGGTCGAGAATGAACTGGTGCTGGGCGAAGTCGACATTTTTGTCGGCGCCAATTACGTGCTTTCGTCGCGCAGCAACAGCTCGCAGGGCTTCCTCGGCGTGCGCGCGCGTGCCGAGCGCGAACCGCACTTGCTGCGCCAGGGCTCGGCTTTCGTGCTGTACGCGCTGATGGACGCCGTCGTCGACCGCTACTTTCCCGTCCTCGACGCGCTGGAATCGGAGCTGGAACTGATCGAGGACCGTATCTTCGACCGCGGCACCGAGCGCGACAATATCGAACGGCTGTATCAATTGAAACGCAAGGTCATGGTCTTGCGCCACGTGGTGGCGCCCCTGATGGAAGCGGTGGGCAAGCTGCACGGCGGGCGCGTGCCGCCGCTGTGCCACGATACCCAGGAGTATTTCCGCGACGTGCACGATCATCTGGCGCGCATCAATGGCACGCTCGATACCATCCGCGACACCATCAGCACGGCCATCCAGGTGAATCTGTCGATGGTGGCCATCGACGAGAGCGAAGTGAACAAGCAGTTGGCGGCCTGGGCGGCCATCTTTGCCGTGTTCACGGCATTTGCCGGCATCTGGGGCATGAATTTCAAGTTCATGCCGGAGCTGGACTGGCATTATGGCTATCCGGCCGCCGTGGCAGTGATGAGCTGTGTCTGCGGTTATATGTATTACTTGTTCAAGCGTTCCGGCTGGCTTTAAAAAATTCCTGTGTATCTGTATTATTGAACAATATCCAGGGGTACAATCGCGGCAGGTCCGCTGGGGCGGGTCATGGCTGAGAATCGCCGCGCCGGCAGCTGTGCCTGCGCTGCCGGTGCCGTGCAGGAGCATTCATGAGTATTCCGTTGTTTGATGTGAATTCGCAAGAACCCCTGTTCGATCCCGAGCAGCGGCGCACCCTGGCGGAAGCGGCCCTGCGCTCGATCACCGCCTCGACGGCGCACGCCCGTGGCGACGACTTCCTGCGCATCCTCGTCAAGGACCTGGCCGAAGCGCTCGACGTGCAGTATGTGATCGCCGGGCGCCTGGTGCGCATGGACGATGGCAGCGAAGGCATCCGCACCCTCGCCCTGTGGGGCGGCAATGGCTACCAGCCGAATATCGAATACAGCCTGCAGCACACGCCTTGCCAGGACGTCACCTGCCAGAGCATGTGTTTTCACGGCAGCGATATCCAGCGTCGCTTTCCATTCGATACCCTCCTTGTCGACATGCATGCGGAAAGCTATGTCGGCATGCCGCTGATCGATACCGATGGCAAGACCCTGGGCATCCTGTCGGCCATCGACACGCGTCCCATCGATGAAAACAAGCGTTTGCTGGCCTTGCTGCTGCTGTCGATCTTCTCGGCCCGCGGCGCGGCCGAACTGCAGCACCAGGAGCGCACGCAGCAACTGGAAGAAATCGTGCGCGTGCGCACCGAATCGCTGCTGGCGGCGCAGGCGAACCTGATCGAGCAGGAACAGATGGCGGCCCTCGGTTCGCTGGTGGCCGGTGTCTCGCATGAAGTCAACACGCCCATCGGCGTGGCGCTGACGGCCGCGTCGAGCATGGGCAGCTATGCCGACCAGCTGGTGCAGCTGCTGGGCGGGGCCAAGGTCAGCCGTGCCGAACTGATCGACATCGCCGAATCCCTGAAAGGTGCGGCGGCCTTGATCGAGCGCAACCTGGCGCGCGCCGCCGACCTGATCGGCAATTTCAAGCAGCTGGCCGTGGACCAGGTCAGCGAATACGTGGCCGACCTGGCGCTGCACGATTATGTGCACGGCCTGGTGTCGGCGCACAGTCCTGAATTGCGCAAGGCGGCGCTGGGCGTGGAACTCGACATCGCGCCCGATTGCCAGGTGCGCCTGGCGGCCGGCAAGCTGTCGCAAATCCTTTCGAACCTCTTGATGAACAGCGCCCGCCACGGCTATCCGCACGGCGGGCCGGGGCGCATCACGATACGCGCGCGCATCGAGGAGGAAGAGGGGGAAGACGCAGCCGGGCGATGGCTGCTGCTGGAGTTTTCCGATGACGGCATCGGCCTGGCGCCGGCCGTGCGCGAACATATGTTCGAACCGTTTTTCACCACCAAGCGGGGCCAGGGCGGCTCCGGCCTGGGCATGCACATCGTCTACACCATCGTGCAGCAGCTGGGCGGCCAGGTCAGCGCCATCGATGCCACGCCAGGCTGTCATATACAGATCAGGCTGCCGCTGGCAGCCTGAGGCTGGCTTAGCGCGCCGCCATCGACAGCGCCACCGCCTCGGCCACCTTGATGCCGTCGACGGCCGCCGACAGGATGCCGCCCGCATAGCCGGCGCCTTCGCCGGCGGGGAACAGGCCCCGTGTATTCAGGCTTTGCAGGTTGTCGTCGCGGCGCTTGATGCGGATCGGCGATGAGGTGCGCGTTTCCACGCCCGTCAGCACGGCATCGGCCTTGTAATAACCCTTGATCTGCTTGTTGAACGCCGGAAACGCTTCGCGCAGGGCCGTGATCGCGTATTCGGGCAGCGAAGGCGCCAGATCCGTCAGGTGCACGGCCGGTTTGTACGACGGCACCACGCTGCCGAATTCCGTCGAGGCGCGGCCGGCCACGAAGTCGCCGACTAATTGCCCTGGGGCATCGTAGTTGCCGCCGCCGAGGGCGAACGCGCGTTCTTCCAGTTCGCGCTGCAGGGCCATGCCGGCCAGCGGGTCGCCCGGGTAGTCGGCCGGCGTGATGCCGACGACGATGGCGCTGTTGGCGTTGCGCTCATTGCGCGAATACTGGCTCATGCCGTTCGTCACCAGGCGGCCCGGTTCGGATGCGGCCGCCACCACCGTGCCGCCCGGGCACATGCAGAAGCTGTAGACGGAACGGCCATTGCTGGCGTGGTGCACCAGCTTGTAGTCGGCCGCGCCCAGGATCGGGTGGCCGGCGCTGGGGCCGAAGCGGCAGCTGTCGATCAAGGATTGCGGGTGTTCCACGCGGAAACCGATCGAGAACGGTTTCGCTTCGATGTACACGCCGCGCTTGTGCAGCATTTCGAACGTGTCGCGCGCGCTGTGGCCGATGGCCAGCACGACGTGGTTGCTGGCGATGGTTTCGCCATTCTCCAGCACCACGCCACGCACCTGGCCGCCGTCCGGGCCGGGCGCGATGTCGAGATCGACCACTTTGCTGCTGAAACGGTATTCGCCGCCCAGCTGTTCGATATTCGCGCGCATTTCCTCCACCATCTTGACCAGGCGGAAGGTGCCGATGTGCGGCTTGCTCACGTACATGATTTCTTCGGGCGCGCCCGCCTTGACGAATTCCGTCAGCACTTTGCGGCCGTAGTGCTTGGGGTCCTTGATCTGGCTGTACAGCTTGCCGTCCGAGAAGGTGCCGGCGCCGCCTTCGCCGAACTGCACGTTCGATTCCGGGTTCAGTTCGCGCTTGCGCCAGAAGCCGAAGGTGTCGACCGTGCGTTCGCGCACCTGCTTGCCCCGTTCCAGGATCAGGGGACGCAGGCCCATCTGCGCCAGGATCAGCGCCACGAACAGGCCGCAGGGGCCCGTGCCGATGACGATGGGGCGCGGTTCGGTGCTGTGGCCGGCCAGCTGTTCGCCGCCGGCGACGAATTTGTAGTCGGTGTCGGGCGCGGGCATCAGGTGCACGTCGTGCCGCAGGCGCGCCAGCACGGCCGCTTCATTCTTGACGTCCACATGCAGCGAGTAAATCAGCACCACGGCGCTGCGCTTGCGCGCGTCATAGCTGCGCTTGAAGACGGTAAAGCCGAGCAGATCGGCCGCATCGATGCCCAGGCGCGCCAGGATGGCGGCGGGCAGGGCCGCTTCGTCGTGTTCGAGGGGGAGTTTTACTTCGTTGAGTCGCAACATGGTGTCTATCCGAAAAGTGCAGGGCTCCGTATCTAGCGGAGAGTGGGCAGCCGCGTGGCGCGGCGCAAGGCGGCATTTTACTCCTTCCGGCGGGCAATGCATTGCCTATGGTTCCAGCCTGGAAGCCGCCGTGCGCCGGGTTTTTAAAAATGACAATGTCATAGCTGTATCGCAACAAATGTAACTGCCAACGCTGTTACGGTCCAGTGGACATGGGCAGGCCGGCAGTGGGGAATGGATGGGCGCAGGCAATGTTGTTCTGGCGCAAGCAGCAGGGGGAGCGGCAGTGCACAGCATGTTGTTGCTGCAAAAAAACAACATTTCACCGCAGGCGCGGTCGGCGCCTTGATAGCGCCGCGCACCGGCTTTGCCAGTCTTTCATTTGCTGCATTTGCACAATCGCTAATGAGCAGGGAAAGCAGCCTTCTTTTTCAGGTCTCAAGAAGGGTAAAGAGGAGTAATTTCGCGCAAAATTGTAACGGTGTTTTGTAAATATCCTTTTAGTTTTTTGTTGCATTGCAATATATGTATCATTGCACAAAAAAACGACACTAACGCACTAATTTAAATTGTTTCTGCACTATTGCCGAATAATGTATGGGATAAAAGTTGATTGTATGAATTTAGATATTGTTCCAAAGCCATACTACCTTTCTAATAAATTGACATCGTTCAGTGCCATATGGTTCCATGTAGTCGCTGCGTCACATTTGTAACGTTTTGACACATTTACTGGGAAAACCTTTACCCAGGGGTTTCCTTACAAAAATTCAGGCACATGTCCAGAAGGAGTTTTTTACATGAAGTTACGTATCAAACCTATGCCAGTTGCGATCTTGCAAGTTTTTGCAAGTGGCGCACTTTCCGTTGCAGCTATTTCCCCGGCAATGGCTCAACAAGCTGCCGCCAGCGAGCCTGTGCAACGCGTTATGGTGACCGGTTCGCTGATCAGCCGTACCGATAGCGAAACCGCGGCACCAGTTCAGGTAATCACTGCAGCCGAAATCCAGCGCAGCGGTAAAACCTCGGTTGCCGAGCTGCTGCAGGATCTGGCTTCCAACGGTGCGGGTACGCTCGGTACGGGCTTCTCTGGCGCATTCGCCAACGGTGCATCGGGCGTCTCGCTGCGCGGCCTGACCGTTGGTTCGACGCTGGTGCTGATCGACGGCCACCGCATGTCGCCTTACGCGATCGGTGACGATTCGCAACGCTCCTTCGTTGACGTCTCCAACATTCCATTCGATGCCATCGACAGCATCGAAGTGCTGAAAAGCGGTGCTTCCTCGCTGTACGGCTCGGATGCGGTCGCTGGCGTGGTCAACATCAAACTGAAGAAAAACTTCACGGGCACCCGCTTCTCGGCTGACAGCGGTACCACGGAACATGGCGGCGGCACGACCAACCGCGCTTCGTTGAGCACCGGTTTCGGTGATCTCGACACCGACGGCTACAACGTTTTCGCTACCGCCGAATGGCGTCGCCAAGGCGCGATCAAGGTCGACGACCGCAAGCAGTACGCCTGGGACCAGCTGGACTGGCGTCCACGTGGTGGCCAGAATCTGACTTTCGGCGTGCCAACCGCCCGCAACGGCTTCCTGACCGCAGCGAACTCGCCATTCCTGTATAACCCTTCTGGTGCGGGCGGCGCGCAAAACGCGGCCAACTTCGTCTTCCTGGATCCTAAATGTAATTACACTACGTATCGCGCCGGCGGCTGCGCGGTGGAGGATAAATACGCCTTCATCCAGCCTGAAACCGAGAACAAGAATTTGCTGGTCGGTTTTACCAAGAAGCTGCCGCAAGACTGGGAAATGTCGGTCAAGGCTTCGATCTTCCAGCGTGATAACCTGAACAATCGCGGCTTGCCAGGAGCTTACTCGCCGACCTCGTTCGCCGGTACCAACGTCAATAACAATGGCGTACTGATCCCGGGCTTCGGCGCCATGCCTAGCACCACGTTTGCTCCCGGTGCAGCTGTCGGTGCCAACGTGAACAACCCGTTCGCCAATAATGCACGCCTGTATGGCTACATTCCTGGCCTGGACGGCAACTCGCAGCAAAGCAACACGGCGACCACCACCCGTCTGGCGATCGACCTGACTGGTGCCGCGATGGGCTGGGATCTGCAACTGGCAGGCGGCTTGACCAAGTCCAAGGCAGAAGTCGATTACAGTGGTTTTGTTGACCGTGCCGCTTTGTACAGCCTGCTGCGCTCCGGTGCGTGGAATGCAGTGGGTGGTAATTCGCAACAGCTGATCGACCAGGTGTCGCCACGCTTCTCGAACACGCTGGAATCGAAGCTGAACTACATCGACGTGGTCGGTTCGCGCGAACTGATGCCGCAACTGGGTGCAGGCCCGCTGAAACTGGCAGTTGGCGCCCACTGGCACAAACGTACCTGGGATGCGCCACCGTCGCCACTGACCCTGAACGGTCAAGTTGGTTCGACGTCGGCTTTCGTGTTTGGTGAAGAGACCAACAAGGCTATTTTCGCCGAGTTGGCAGCCATTCCAGTGAAAAACGTCGAGTTCAATCTGTCGAGTCGCTATGATAAATTTGACAATAATAAATCGTTCACCCCGGCAGCAACGCTGAAATGGACGCCGACCAAGGAAATCGCCTTGCGCGGTACCTTCGCTCGTGGTTTCCGCTCGCCTAACCCGGCAGAGACAGGCAATTCGGGTTCGTTCTTCCTGTACCACGGCATCAACGATCCTATCCTGTGCGCCAACGGCCAGCAGTACACCGCTGGCAACGTACCAAGCTCTTGCAACATCCAGCCTACGTACGTACAACGTCCGAACAAGGATCTGTCGCCAGAGAAATCGAAATCGTACACCCTGGGTGCCGTGCTCCAGCCATTCAAGGGCTTGAACGCGACCATCGACTACTACAACATCGAAGTGCGTAACCAGATCGTGACCGCCGCCGGCAACGATCCTAGCTACCGCGAGACGTTTGTGCGTGGTGCCGCCGTGCCGATCGACATCGCTACTGGCGTAGGTACGGGCGTTGCTCAGGGTACCCCATCGGTTGGTCCTATTCTGTTTGCAGAATCGGCCTACATCAATGGTGGTTCGACCAAGACCTCCGGCGTGGAAACCGATATCGGCTACCGTTGGAACCTGTCCGAAAACGGCATCATTCGTGCCAACCTGAGCTATGCTCACACCATCAGCTACGAGCAAACCGTTGCTGGCGTGACTTACCAGCTGGCAGGAACCCAAGGCCCGACGGTGGTTTCCGGCGCAACCGGTTCGCCGAAAGACCGTGCGCAGCTGAGCCTGGGCTGGACCCGTGGTCCGCTGGACGTGAATGCCACGCTGAACTACACCAGCAGCTTCTCGGCACTGGACCCATCGGTGGGTGCTACCGATTGCTCCAAGGCATCGGCTGTCATCACCAGCCGTCCTTACTACCAGAACCTTACGCAGCCTGATCAGTATTGCCACGTGCCATCGTTCACGACGACCAATCTGAACATCCAGTACAAGGTCAGCCCGAACCTGACATTGAAAGGTTCGATCCTGAATCTGTTCGACCGTCAGCCACCGTTTGACCTGAGCACCTACGGCAATGCCACTGTACAAACCACGTACAACGCATCGCTGCACCAGGCAGGCGCTGTTGGCCGCTTCCTGAGCCTGGGTCTGGCATATACCTTCTAATATAGCAAGGTGAGCAAGGCGGCAGCGATGCCGCCCCGTTCTTCGAAAGGGCGGGATGACTGAAGAGTCATCCCGCCCTTTTTTTATGGCTATCGCACAATCAGGTGTGGAGGCATACCTAAAGTTGCCTTCAAGAATACCTTGCGCACGGAATCGGATACCAGCAGGGAATGTGCGTAGTCGAGCCACGAGGTCGCGTGGTGCAAGGGGCCAGCTGCATGCCGCTGAACACAAGTAAAGATGCGCCCGCAGGGCACGTGACGGCCGCGCCGGAGGCCGTGTGCATGAACATGCGGGTGCAAGTGTTTCGAGTGGCAGGCGGGACAGTGCAAGCGTACTTGCGCAGCGTGTTCAAGGAGCACCATGATCGCGTTTTGCGGCGTGTTGCCAAGCAGCAGGGGCCGAGGAAGATTCCTGGAGTGTCCCTGCTTGCCGGGGACCGCGAGCATATCAGCTGTTGCCGCCAGACACAGGCCAAGATCGCCGGCGCTGCCGCTGGACAGGGAACGGCATACGACGCTTGCGTTTCAGGGCGCTTCCTGCGCGTGCAACACCTGTTCCGGCTATGCGGAAGGCCTGATAAGGGTGGGCATCAGCAACTGCCCGGCACGGCGTAGGGCTAGTGCAAGTGGGTGTCCCGCTGCTTGAGCGCAAAAACATACCCGCGCAGGACCGTGATCGCTTGCCCGGCCGGGAAGGGGCGCATTCACTACTCAAGGCACCAGGACGCTATTTAACAGTAGCCTGACGCAGGTTGCAGTCGTACCTGCACCCTATTGCGGCGCACCATACCGGTGCGTTGGCCCGTCGTTTTGCAGGCTGGTTTGTACAGGCAATGTGGCCGGCCGAACTGGCCGACAATTGCCGAAGTCAGGCAGCCTTGCCAGTTTTCAGATATCACTCATTTGTATGCTGAATATGTTTCACGGCATGGCATTTTATCCACGGCAGTTCGCTTGCTTATTCGCCAAGCTAAAGGGATCGAAAAGAAATTGAGAATAGGGATGTATAGGCAATTGCTCGGTTTTTCTATTGAGTTGCATGGACAAGGTCGTATTGCAGAGACTTCTGCGGATTGGCCAAGGCTCCAGACCGCCAGAAGGATGGCATCGAGGGGGAGGCAGGACGGCGTCTGCTGAGGCCGTCATCTTCGCGAGCATGCCCGGATGGCACGGCTTGATATTGCCGACAACAATATATGCGTCGACATGATGCTGCTCTATAACTGGCGCATTGCATCAGTGCGGAGTTTCTCGGTGATTGCCGCAGTCATATGCCGGATTATTCTTGTTATTTCCGAATTGGATATTTTTTGGATGCTGCTGATTTTATTCGTTTCTCGCGAGCTTGCCGGGGTGAGTGTTTATGTTTGATATTCGATTTTTAATGATGTATATGAAGTTGCCATTTTCTTCGATGGTGATTTTTTTGAAATATCCATTCAAGAGCGAATATTCTTTTAAATCGTAATTATTCAATGTAATTGAAAATCCCAACTTTCGGCAATTTAATTTCATGAAACGTTGTTGTTTTGCAACATTTATCCTGTCATGCCAAGGGGGTAAAGGCGCTGTTTCAAGGGCTACGTGCATCGCAGCATGCCCGCAGCTTGCCGCATCATGTCTGCAAGGCGCACGCCATAATGCACGGTCTCAAAGTACATTTTTCACATATTCTTATTCTCTTTTTCTGCACTGCATCAAAATGGTGCGCTGCTGCACCATTTTCGCTGGTTTGTTCAATATTTCTCCGTTTATTTAAATTGTTGTTTGTTTGCATCATATTTTCCCGCTATGTTGACAGTGAACAATCGCCTATGGTTTTATGTGTCTCTTAGGCAAGAGGGTTCTTCCTGTTTTGTCTGAGGACTGCCATATCATTGGTGGGGGAGTGTCAAATTATCAAAAAACTAAAACCGGAAATAAAAACGTATTAAACATGATTTAGTGCTTAAATTTACCAAGCAACTCTACCAGAGACGCTTAATCTAATAATTAGGAAACCACATGTTGAGAAAAACTGTTTTAGTGCGTGCCCTGGCGCTGGCCTTCAGTGCCGGTGCCATGTCCACGATGGTCGTTGCGCCTGTCATGGCACAATCGAACGCAGCCGGTACGATTTTTGGTACGGTTGATGCGCCTGCTGGCGCCACCGTGTCGCTGCAAAACTTGGATACAGGACTGAAGCGTACCGTTACGGTAGAGGCCAACGGCCGCTATACGGTCACGGCGTTGCCTATCGGTCGCTACAAGGTTGATCTGGTCCGCGATGGCAAGGTTGTCGAATCGAAGGAAACGGATGTTGTGATTGGCCAGGGTGTGGATGCATCCTTCAGTTCCAAAGTGCAGGCCGTGCAAGTGACGGGCCGCCGTAACCGTATCGATGTCTCGAATACCAATAATGGCGCGATCTTTACCGCCAAGGAACTGGATAAGTTGCCAGTTGCCACGAACTTGAGTTCGATCATTTTGCTGGCGCCGAACACCACGCGCGCTGACTCCGCTTATGGCGGCACGAGTATCGGCGGCGGCGGCGCATCGGAAAACGCGTTCTATGTCAACGGTTTCCCTGTCACCAACCCGCTGACCCAGCTCGGCTCGTCGGAACTGCCGTTTGGTGCCATCGCTCAAGCCCAAGTGCTGACCGGTGGTTTCGGTGCGGAATTCGGCCGCTCCATCGGTGGCGTGCTCAACGTCACGACCAAGAGCGGTACCAATAATTGGGAATTTGGCGCAACAGCTGCCATTACGCCAAATTCGATGCGTTCGGACCCGAAGAATATCTACTATGCAAACACTGGCGAGAATCCGGCTACGGACGGCAAGCTGCATTTCCGCCGTGACACCAGCCAGAGCACGCAGAACTACTACGGCGCGTACGTGGGTGGCCCGATCGTGGAAGACAAGCTGTTCATGTTTGTCGCCGTGGATCAAACCGCAACCAAGACCGGCATCGCCAACAGCACCGCCAGCACCACCTTGGCACGCGATGGCTGGGCTGACCGCCGTGTAGAACAAACCCGCTACCTGGCCAAATTCGACTGGAATATCAGCGATAACCATCGTCTGGAATGGACGTCGATCGGCGATACCACCAAAGATCGCCAGCGCGCGTATGGTTTGAACACCGACACGTACAAGTCGAACGGCGTCAAGTACTCGGAACAGAACGACAAGAACGGCGGCGGCAACGGCGCCGAGTCGAATGCGCTGAAGTACACGGGCCAACTTACCGATGACCTGGTCTTCACGACCTTGTACGGCATCTCCAAGGCACCGCGCAGCACCACGTACGAAGACTATGACGTCAATGGCATCTTGCGTTCGGTCGCTTCCACCGTGGCTGGCCGTGTGCCTGAGCTCGACGCGCAAAACCTGTACCGCAACTACCAAAAATATGCGGGTGCGACCGGCAACATCACCAAGCCTGGTAGCGACAAGGTGAAATCCTTCCGTGCCGACTTGGAATACAAGCTGGGTAGCCATACCCTGCGCGTCGGTGTCGATCACAATGAAATCGATTCCGTTAACGCTGGCCAGTTCCGTGCTGGTGGCGGTTCGTGGACCTATCGTACGGTAGGTGAGACAAATGCCTTTAAACCGGTCAACCTGTCGGGCGGTCGTCCTGGCGTGGTCGGTGATTTCGGTGGTTACGGCACGCGCGGTTTCTACGCACGCCTGTCGGACTTCTCCAGCGTGACGGATGCTTCGGCAACTCAATCGGCGCAATACCTGGAAGATCGTTATCAAGTAACCAAGAACTTGCTGATCACGGCTGGTTTGCGTAATGAGCAATACACCAACAAAAATGGCGATGGCGAAAAATTCATCGATGTGAAAAACCAGATCGCTCCGCGTCTGGCCGCATCGTGGGACGTCTTTGGCGACGCCTCGATGAAGGTATTTGGTAGCGCCGGTCGTTATCACCTGCAATTGCCTACCCAGGTCGCTGCACGTGCCGCCAGCCGTTCGACCTTGATTACGCAGGACTTTACCTATACCGGTATCGACGCTCAAGGCCAGCCTACGGGCCTGGTTGCCATCAATACCCCGATCTCGCCAGACAATGAGTACGGCCAACGCAAGGACGTGCGCAGTGTCGTTGTCAAAGATCTCAAGCCTAACTACCAGGATGAAATCACGCTGGGCTTTGAAAAAGCCTACAACCCTAGCCTGAACTTCGGCGCCAAGGCAACCTACCGCAAACTGGGTGCCGGTATCGATGATAGCTGCGATACCCGTCCGCTGCGCGCGTATGCCGCCAAAAACGGCATTCCTGTTTCCGCTACGGATATTCCTTGCTTCATCTTCAATCCGGGCGAAGATGCAACGGTATGGTTGAACGGTTCCGATGGCAGCGGTCGTTATGTACACCTGTCCAAAGAAGAACTGGGTTTCCCGAAAGTGAAACGTACGTACGCTGCTCTGGACTTGTTTGCCGAACATCCATTCCGCAATGGCTGGTATGGCAAGATCAACTACACGTGGTCGCGTAGCTACGGCAACATGGAAGGTCAAACCCGTTCCGATACCGGTCAAACCGACGTTGGTACCTCGGCTGGTTGGGACTTCCCTGAGTTCACTCCGGATTCGATGGGCTTGCTGCCTAACGATCGTCGTCATCAGTTGAAAGCATTCGGCTACTACGAGTTCACTAACGAGTGGTCGGTTGGCGCCAATCTGTTGATCCAATCGGGTCGTCCGAAAACTTGCTTGGGTACCAACCCGGTTGCCGATGCAGGCGAAGACAATCCATTCGGCGGCCCTGGCTACGGCGCAGAGTACTACTTCTGCGGCGGCAAACCGACCCCACGTGGCAGCCTTGGCCGTATGCCATACGAAAAGCGTCTTGACATGAACGTGGCCTACAAGCCAGCGATTCTGAAAGGCGTCGAGTTCAAGATCGACGTGTTCAACGTCACCAACTCGCAAACGGCAACGGCTCGTCAAGAAACTTACGATGACGGCAGCGGCGAAGGGATCCTGGCTAACTACGACGAATACCGTACCCTGCAAGCAGCACGCACGGTCAAATTGTCGGTCGAGTACAACCACAAGTTCTGATGCAAGCTGACAGCTTGAGTTGACCTTTGGGTTGGCTCGGCTGTCCTGCTGGCGCACCGCGCAAGTGGTTCGCTGGAAAAAAAACACCCCGCAAGTGTCGCCACTTGCGGGGTGTTGTTATTTTTGGGCAGTGTTTACATCCCGCCCCACAGGGCACTCAACGTCGCCAGCGCCGTCAAGCCCGCCGTTTCCGTGCGCAGGATGCGCGGGCCCATCGCCAGGCCGATGGCGCCGGCGGCCATGGCCGCCTTTTCTTCCGCCTCCGAAAAGCCGCCTTCCGGGCCCACCATCACGGTGATCGCCTGCGGCGGCTGGTGGCGCGCCCAGTCGGCCAGCGACTGCTCCGCGCGCGGCGTCAAAATGATGCGCTTATGTAAATCTTGTTGCTTGCTCCAGCTATTGAACTCCTGCAGCGGCGCCAGCTGCGCCAGGCGGTTGCGGCCCGACTGTTCCGATGCGGAAACGATGATCGCTTGCCAATGCGCAAGTTTTTTCTCGGCCCGCTCGGCGGACAGGCGCACCACGCAGCGCTGCGCCGACAGCGGCACGATGCCGGCCGCGCCCAGTTCGATGGCTTTTTCGATGATCCAGTCCATCTTCGACGCTTCCGGCAACGCCTGCGCCAGGGTCACGGCATACGGCAGTTCCGCCTCGCGCGCCACGTGCGCCTGGATTTGCGCCGTCACGCTGCGCTTGGCGACCGCCACCAGGCTGGCCTGCACTTCGCCGCCTTCGCCATTGAACAGGGTGATGACGTCGCCCGGCGCCAGGCGCACGACCTGGATATGGTGGGCGACAGCCTCCGGCAGGGAGACGGTGGCGCCGGCGACGAGCGGCTGGGGGCAGAAAAAACGCGGCATGCAAATCCTCAACGGGGGGTAAGTGGGGTGGAAAGACGTCAAAGTATAGCCATTTGGCGGGCCAGTACGCCGCAATTCTAATTTGCGGCCCCCCAGTCTGGTAAAATAGTTGACTACAGAAAGCAGCCGGCTTCCCTGTCCGCGCTGTTGCAAACGAATCCCAAACTCGCGACTGACCCACACCATCATGACAACTACGCTCCCGACTACCAAAATGGCCAATGCGATCCGCGCACTGGCAATGGACGCTGTACAAAAGGCCAACTCCGGCCATCCAGGCATGCCGATGGGCATGGCCGAGATCGCAGTTGCCCTGTGGAGTGGTCACTATCGCCACAATCCCGCGAATCCGAAATGGCAGAACCGCGACCGTTTCCTGTTGTCGAACGGCCACGGCTCGATGCTGCACTACGCGCTGCTGCACCTGACGGGCTACGACCTGTCGATGGATGACATTAAGGCCTTCCGCCAGATGCATTCGAAAACCCCGGGCCACCCGGAAGTCGATATCACGCCCGGCGTGGAAACGACCACCGGCCCGCTGGGCCAGGGCATCGCCAACGCCGTCGGCATGGCCCTGTCGGAGCAGTTGCTGGCCGCTGAATTCAACAAGCCTGGCCACGACATCGTCAACCACTACACCTACGCCTTCGTCGGCGATGGTTGCCTGATGGAAGGTATTTCGCACGAAGTGTGCGCACTGGCCGGCACCCTGGGCCTGAATAAACTGATCGCCCTGTACGACGACAACGGCATTTCCATCGACGGTAAAGTGGAAGGCTGGTTCACGGACGACACCCCGGCCCGCTTCGAAGCGTACGGCTGGAACGTCATCCGCGCCGTCGACGGCCACGATGTTGCCGCCGTGGCTACCGCCATCGCCGCCGCCAAGACGGCCAGCAAGCCAACCTTGATCTGCTGCAAGACCATCATCGGCAAGGGTTCGCCGAACCTGCAAGGCGGCGACAAGGTCCACGGCGCCGCGCTGGGCGACAAGGAAATCGCCGCCGTGCGCGAATACATCGGCTGGGATGCCGCACCGTTCGAGATGCCGGCCGACGTGTACGCCGCCTGGGATGCGAAAGAGCAGGGCGCCCTGCTGGAAAAAGACTGGAACGAGCGTTTCGCCGCCTACGCCAAGGAGTTCCCGCAGCAAGCCGCTGAATTGAGCCGCCGCATGCAGGGCGAACTGCCACAGGCATTCGAAGCGGCCCTGAGCGCCGCCATCGCTTCCTGCGTGGAAAAGAAAGAAAACATCGCGACCCGCAAGGCCAGCCAGAACGCCATCCAGGCACTGGCGTCGTCGCTGCCGGAATTCCTCGGCGGTTCGGCCGACCTGACCGGTTCGAACCTGACCAACTGGAAAGAGTGCGTGGCCGTGCGTTCGGGCCAGCCTGGCAACCACATCAACTACGGCGTGCGCGAATTCGGCATGAGCGCCATCATGAACGGCATCACCTTGCACGGCGGCTACATCCCGTTCGGCGCCACGTTCCTGACGTTCTCCGACTACAGCCGCAACGCGCTGCGCATGGCCGCCCTGATGAAACTGCGTTCGATCTTCGTGTTTACCCACGATTCGATCGGCCTGGGCGAAGACGGCCCGACGCACCAATCGGTCGAGCACGTCTCGTCGATGCGTCTGATCCCGAACCTGGACAACTGGCGTCCATGCGACACCGTCGAGTCGGCTGCTGCCTGGGGCGCCGCCGTGCGCCGCAAGGATGGCCCATCGACCCTGATCTTCTCGCGCCAGAACCTGCCGTACCAGGAGCGTAGCGCCGAACAGATCGAGAACATCTTCCGCGGCGGCTATGTGCTGAACGACGTGGCCGATGCCAAGGCGATCCTGATCGCCACCGGTTCCGAAGTGGAACTGGCCGTCGCCGCCGCCAGCGCGCTGGCCTCGGAAGGCATCAATGTGCGCGTGGTGTCGATGCCGTCGACCGACGTGTACGACCGCCAGGACGCCGCCTACAAGGCCAGCGTGCTGACGAAGGGCGTGCCGCGCGTGGCCATCGAGGCGGGCGTGACCAGCTTCTGGTACAAATACGTGGGCCTGGAAGGCGCCGTGGTCGGTATCGACACGTTCGGCGAATCGGCGCCGGCCGGCGTGCTGTTCAAGCACTTCGGCTTCACGGTCGAGAACGTCGTAGCCAAGGTTAAAGCCGTTATCGCTGGCTAATATTGATTTTGAGCAGACCCTGGCAAGTAATGCCGGGGTGCTGTGCTGATACCTTTTTTTTTAATCAGGAGCAGAGTATGACGATCAAAGTTGCAATCAATGGCTACGGCCGCATCGGCCGTAACGTGTTGCGCGCTTTCTACGAAGGCGGCAAGAAACAGGATATCCAGATCGTTGCCATCAACGACCTGGGCGATGCCAAATCGAACGCCCACCTGACCCGCTACGACACCGCGCACGGCAAGTTCCCGGGCACGGTTACGGTCGAAGGCGACAACATGATCGTCAATGGCGATCCGATCCGCGTATTCGCACAGCGCAACCCGGCTGAAATCCCATGGGGCGAGCTGGGCGTGGACGTCGTGCTGGAATGCACGGGCTTCTTCACCACCAAAGAGAAAGCTTCGGCTCACCTGAAGGGCGGCGCGAAAAAAGTCATCATCTCGGCACCAGGCGGCAAGGACGTCGATGCAACCGTCGTCTTCGGCGTGAACCACTCCGTGCTGAAATCGACCGATACCGTCATCTCGAACGCGTCGTGCACCACCAACTGCCTGGCACCGCTGGTCAAGCCATTGAACGACGCCATCGGCATCGAAACGGGCCTGATGACCACCGTGCACGCCTACACCAACGACCAGGTGCTGTCCGACGTGATGCATGAAGACCTGCGCCGCGCCCGTTCTGCCACCATGAGCATGATCCCGACCAAGACGGGCGCCGCTGCCGCCGTGGGCCTGGTGCTGCCTGAGCTGAATGGCAAGCTGGACGGCTTCGCCATCCGCGTGCCGACCATCAACGTGTCGCTGGTCGACCTGTCCTTCATCGCCAAGCGCGACACCACCGTGGAAGAAGTCAACGCGCTGATGAAAGCCGCGTCGGAAGGCGCCCTGGAAGGCATCCTGACGTACCAGACCGAACCGCTGGTCTCGATCGACTTCAACCACAACCCGGCGTCGTCGAACTTCGATTCGACCCTGACCAAAGTGTCGGGCCGCCTGGTGAAAGTATCGTCGTGGTACGACAACGAGTGGGGTTTCTCGAACCGCATGCTGGACACCACCGTTGCACTGATGTCGGCCAAGTAATTGTTGACCGCATAAGAAAAAACGCCCAGGTAGTTGCCTGGGCGTTTTTTTTCGTCCGTATGATTAGAAACGGCGCCGGTAGAAGCGCCACAGCAGGCGCAAGTCGCGCAGCACGGGCGCGCCGGACAGCAGGGTCAGCACGCCGGCCAGGATGATGGTGGCGGCGGGAAAACCGATGTGCTTGAAGGCGAGGGCGCCGCTGACGCCGCCGATGAAGAAGCAGCCGATCAGCAGGCTGTGCGTTCTCAGCTTGCCCCGGTTGACCTTGACCACGCGGTCCGGCAATTGCCTGCGGTTGTAATACGCCATCTTGCCCAGTTCGATGCCGATGTCGGTGGACAGCCCCGTCACGTGGGTGGTGCGGATGACGGCGCCGGAAATCTTGGTGATGATGGCGTTTTGCAAGCCCATCACAAAGCACAGCAGCAAGATGGTGACGGGACCGAGCACGTCGGGCATGGCGGCCAGGTAATTGCCCGCCAGGCCGAACAGCAGCAGTAGCGCCGCTTCCAGCAGCAGGCTGGCGGCAAACTGGCTGTGCAGCCGGCGCCGCTTGCCCCAGTTCACCATGATGGCCGTCACGGCCGCGCCGCTGACGAAGGCCAGCCAGGCACCCAGCGCGGCCAGCGCCACCGTGATATTGCCCAGCGCCAGGTCGTCCGCCATGCCCGAGACGATGCCCGTCATGTGCGAGGTATAGCCGCCGATGGCGAGAAAACCGCCCGCGTTGACGGCGCCCGCCACCAGCGCCAGCACGCAGCCCAGCTGCAGGTTGGCTTGCGTATCGCGCGCCGATCCGCTCAGGCGGGACAGGTAATGGAGCGGCATGCGGGCGCGTTTTCCTCTTGCCGTGGCTTATTTATAGATGCCGGAACCGACGATCATATTGTCGACCCGTTCGATGTAGCCGGATTTTTGTTCGACCACCTTGGTCAGGGGATTGGGCCACTTGAAGTCCACCCAGCCGCGTCCGGCCGGCGTGCTGGCCGTGGTAATCAGCGACTTGATGACGGCCTTGCCTTCATTGTCCTTCAGGTCGATCAGGTTCTTGCCGACCATCTTGGGATTGTTGCCGTGCGCCAGGGTGACGCCATTCATGTCGTACACATAAATGTACAGGTCGCGGTCATGGAAGCTGGTGTTGGCGGGATCGGCAATGGCGGCAAAGGCCTTTTCCTTGCCGTCGGCCTTGATCATGGCCACGGCGCGCTTGGTCATGGCGATGGCTTCATCCGCGCTGCCTCTGGGGGCGGCCCATGCCGTTGCCGGCATGGCGCAGATGATGAAACTGGCAACGAGGGCGTGGATGCCCGTTTTTACACTTGCCGTTTTTACACTTGTCTTCATACGCTGTCTCCTGGTATGGGCAACCCCGGCGCGGCCTGTTGTACGGCACTACTGGGAAGTGGAGTTGCCTGTACGTATCATACGCCGGCGCCGGGCTTATGCAATCGTCGCGGGAAAGATCGTGTGCCACAGGCGCATGACGTTGTCCGCATGCACGCGCACCCGTTCCGGTTCCACCCGGGCCAGGTCTTGCCCCTGCAGGCGCAGCTGGTGCTGCAGCTTGCGCAGCGCGCGGTAGGCGTCGGCCACCAGGGCGGCCAGTTGCGCGTCGATCAGCCCCAGCTCGCCGCACAGGCGCAGCAGGGCGATATTGCCCGAATTGGCCGTCAGCTGCGGATATTGCGCCGCATGCTGGAGCACCAGGTATTGCACCATGAATTCGATGTCGATCATGCCGCCCGGATCTTGTTTCAGATCAAAGCTGCCGGGGCGGGGCGGGTGGGCATCGAGCATTTTCTTGCGCATGGCCACGACTTCGCCCTTGAGCGGGCCGTTTTCCGGGCGTTCCTTGCGCAAGATTGTGTCGCGGATGCGTTCGAAATGCTTGCCGATGCTGACGTCGCCTGCGCAAAAGCGCGCGCGCGTGAGCGCCTGGTGTTCCCACACCCAGGCCGCGCTGCCCTGGTAGCGCTCGAAGGCTTGCACGCTGGACACCAGCATGCCCGAGGCGCCGTCGGGGCGCAGGGCGATGTCGATGTCGAACAGAATGCCGGCCGAGGTGTGCGAGGTCATCCAGGTGATAAAACGCTGCGCCAGCTTGGCGTACAGGCCGGGCGCGTCCTGGTCGTCGTCGTCGAACAGGAAGATAACGTCGAGGTCGGAGACATAGCCCAGTTCCTTGCCGCCCAGCTTGCCATATGCGATGACGGCGAATTTCGGCACTTCGCGGTGGCGCGTCGGTAACGTTTGCCAGACGGCTTGCACTGTGGCGGCGACGATGATGTCGGCCAGCTGCGACAGGTAATCGGCCAGTTTTTCCACGCTCAGGTCGCCCGCCAGGTCTTGCGCCAGGCACTGGAACAGCTGCGCGTGGTGCATTTCGCGCAGGATATCCATCTGCCGCTCCGTGTCGCCGGGGGCGTCGTCGAGCTGGCGCTGCAGGTCCAGCGCCAGCGCGGCCGGATCGGGCACCGTGTTGCGGATGCGCTCGTCTAACAGTTCATCGAGCAAAATCGGGTGCTGCGTGAGGAAGGTGGCGGCCCAGCCGCTGGCGCACACCATGCGCACGACCCGTTCCAGCGTGTGTGGGTATTCCGTCAACAATGACAGATAGGCCGAGCGGCGCGCAATCGCTTCCAGGAAATCGAGCAGCCGGCCCAGGGTGGCTAGCTGGCTGGCATTGCCGTTGGACACGGAGCAATCGGTGATCAGGGGCAGGGCGGAATTGACGAGGGCGACCAGACGCGTGCGGCTTGCCTCGGGCAGCGATTGCAAGCGCGGCGCCTGCCACGTGGCCAGCAAACGGCGCGCGCAGGCGGCCGGCTCATGGAAACCCAGGGCGGCGAAGCGCGCCTCGATGGCTTCCTGCTGGTCCGAGGCGGCGCAGTCGTTCGACGTTTGCGGGTCGATGCCCGTGTCGGCCGGCGGCGTGCCGCTGCTCTTGTCGCTGAACATTTCGTCGAATTGACCGGCGACAAACACGCGGTGCGCTTCCAGCTGGGCCAGCAGGGTGGGCGTGTCGGGCAAACCCATCATCTGCGCCACCACCAGGCGGTCGGCCTCGCTGGCGGGCAGGGTGTGGGTTTGCGCATCATCAAGATATTGCAGCCGGTGTTCGAGGTTGCGCAGGAAAGTGTATGAATTGAGCAACTGTTCCACGATGGCCGGTTCCAGCAAGCCCTTGTCCGCCACCGTGCGCAGGGTAGCGCGCGTGGAACGCTCGCGCAGCTCGGCGTCGCGCCCGCCCCGTATCAATTGAAACACTTGCGCGAGGAATTCGATTTCACGGATGCCGCCGCGGCCCAGCTTGACGTTGTTGCTGCGGTCGGGGTGCAGCCGCTCCTGGCGGTTGACCTCGGCGCGGATCTGGCCGTGCATGGTGCGGATGGCGTCGATGACGCCGAAATCGAGGTAGCGGCGGAAGACGAACGGGCGCACGATGGCGTCGAGGGACGCAATGTCTTCGGGCTTGCCCGTCACGGCGCGCGCCTTGACCCAGGCATAGCGCTCCCATTCGCGGCCTTGCACGATCAGGTATTGCTCCACCATGCCCAGGCTGGCGGCCAGCGGCCCCGAGTTGCCGTTCGGGCGCAAGGCCATGTCCACGCGGAAAGTAAAACCATCCTGCGTGATCTCGGCCAGGGCGGCGATCAGTTTCTTTCCCATGCGAATGAAAAACTCGTGGTTGGACAGGCTGCGCTGGCCCGGCAAGGTCGTTTGCGTGTCGCCATCTTCCGGATACACAAAGATCAGGTCGATGTCCGACGAGACGTTGAGCTCGCCGCCGCCCTGCTTGCCCATCGCCAATACCATCAAGGCCTGTTCCTCGCCCGATTCCTCGCCGACAGGCATGCCGTGCAGGGCCACCATCTCCGCCATGATGGCGTCCACATGCGTGCGGATGGCGAAATCGGCAAAGCCCGTCATGGCCGTGACGACTTCGTTCAAGTCCGCCTGGCCGCCCAGATCGCGTGCGATCAGGCCGCAGACGAGCAGGTTGCGCAGGCGGCGCATGGCCCGCTCGGGCGGCAGCGGCGGCGTGGCGGCGTTCGCCTGGGCGGCCAATTCGGCGGCAAAATCGAGCCCGTCCAGCGGCGCGCGCACCAGTTGCGCTACCTGCGCGGCGCGCTCGGGGGCGGCGTCCAGCCAGCGCTGGTAGAAACGGGAGGCGGAGATCAAAGGCTGTGTGCTCATGGTATCGGTAAGTGTCTCGTGGATGCTGCGTGCATGTTCTTGTTTAACTTGGCTGCGAACGGCGGGGGATGCGGTAAAATTGTGCCGCTGGCGCTAAGCCGCCGGCAGTGCGTGCTCTTCCGGACGATGGTAAGGGAGGCTTTGCTCTGACGCAAGCGCAAGGATGCAGGCGCGCACCACGAATGCAGACGATTTTTGCCATTATTTGACGCCGGGCCAGTTTATTAGCTTATTGATGCAAAAACCGCCAGAAGCAAGCGTGACAGAACATGTGCCACTGGCCCTGCGCTGGCAGCGGCTGCGTGCCGCCTATCGCATGGCCAACCTGGCCACCCACCATGTGCTGGGTTTTACCGTCAAACTGGTGCTGCTCGCGTATTTCGCCTTCGCCGTGCTGTTTTTGTTCCTGCGCTACGCGATCTTGCCGAATATCGATTATTACAAAGGCGATATCGAGCGGGCGGCCAGCCGCGCGCTGGGCAACCCCGTCAGCATTGCGCGTATTTATGCTTCCTGGCACGGCCTGCGGCCGAATCTCTTCCTCGGCGACGTGACCCTGCGCGACCAGGCGGGGCGCCAGGCGCTGAGCCTGCCGAGCATCTCGGCCACCGTGTCGTGGTGGAGCGTGCTCGGTTCCGTGCGCTTCACTACCCTGGAAATCACGCGGCCCGACCTGGACGTGCGGCGCAGCCTGGATGGCAAGCTGTACGTGGCCGGGGTATTGATCGACAGCACGCAAGGCAGCGATGGCAAGGGTGCCGACTGGCTGCTGTCGCAGCATGACGTCATCATCCGCGACGGCAAGGTGCGCTGGACGGACGAAGCGCGCGGCACGCCGGAGCTGGCTTTGTCGCAGGTCAACTTGCTGCTGCGCAACCGCTGGCGCAGCCACCGCCTGGGCTTGCAGGCCACGCCGCCGGCCAGCCTGGCCGCGCCCATCGATGTGCGCGCTCACTTCACCCATCCCCCTTTCAGCACGCGCATCTCGGATGTATCGATGTGGAAGGGCGAGCTGTACGCGGACCTGAAAAACGCCGACCTGGCCGCCTGGCGCCGCTACCTCGATTATCCGTTCGAACTGAGCCAGGGCAAGGGCGCCCTGCGCGCCTGGCTGAGCCTGGATCACGCGCGCCTGGCCGGTTTCACGGCCGACGTGGGCTTGACGGACGTGCAGGCGCGGCTGGGCGAGCATATCGCCCCGCTCGACCTGCTGTCGGTGAGCGGGCGCATTTCGGCAAAGGAAGAGCTGTCGGCGCAGGTGCCGGACGGCAAACCCACCTTTGGCGCGAATGGCCATCAGGTGGAATTGACGAATTTCGCAGTAGAAACCCGCGATGGCCTCAGCCTGCCGCCGACGACCTTGTCCGAACGCTTTATTGCCGCCACGAAGCGCAAGCCGGCGCGCACGGAAATCGCGGCCAAGTCGCTCGATTTGCAAACCCTGGCCGCGCTGGCCGACAAGCTGCCGCTGGGCGAGCAGCAGCGCCAGCGCCTCGACGCCCTGGCGCCGCGCGGCCGCCTGCAGGATTTTTCCGCGCAATGGGAGGGCGACATGGCCGCGCCCGCCAGCTACCGCCTGCGCGGCAAGCTCATCGGCCTGGGCCTGAATGCGCAGCCGGCGCAACTGGCTGTGGCGAAGACGGCGAGCAGCCCCGCGCAGGCCGCCGCGCCCGCCATCCCCGGTTTCGACCATTTGAGCGGCAGCATCGACGCCAGCGACAAGGGCGGCAGCATTGCCATCGACGCGCAGGACCTGGTGCTGCAATTGCCCACGTACTTGAGCGAACCGGCCATGCCGTTCGAACAATTCGCCATGCAGGCGCGCTGGACCTTCGAAGCGGAGAATATGCTGCAGGTCGAACTGGACAAGCTCGACTTCAATCAGCAAGGCTTGCGCGTCGCCTTGCAAGGCACGCACCGCCTGCCGCTCGACGGCAAGAACCTGGGCCAGGTCGACTTGACGGGGTCGATCGACAATTTCCAGATCAACACCATCGGCCGCTATCTGCCGCTGCAAACGCCCGAGCACCTGCGCCACTGGCTGACGGGTGCGCTGGAAGGCGGCGTGGCGCGCGATGTCAGCCTGCGCCTGCGTGGCGAACTCGAGCATTTTCCCTTCAAGGCCGACACGCCAGCCCAGCGTAACCGGGGCGATTTCCGTATCGCCGGCAAGCTCGAGAACGGCACCCTGAATTATGCACCCGGCGAATTTGCGGAAAGCGGGCCGCTGGCGGGCAAGGCGCCCCTGTGGCCGCAGGCGGAAAAGATCAAGGGCAGCTTCGTCTTCGAGCGGGCGCGCATGGAAATCCGCGGCGACACGGCCACCACGGGCGGCGTGGCCTTGACGAATGTCAAAGCCGTGATCCCCGACCTGACCGTGTTCGACACCTTGCTCGATATCGACGGCAACGCGGCCGGCCCGATGCAGGAATTCCTCAAGTATGTGACGGCCAGCCCCGTGCTGGGCTGGATCGAGCATTTCACGGATGAAACGACAGCGACGGGCAACGCCAAACTGGCCCTCAAATTGCACTTGCCGATCGAGCGCATGCTGGAAGCGACCGTGCAGGGCAGCCTGCAGCTGGCGGGCAACGACGTGGTGCTGTTCCACGACATGCCACCCGTGCTGGGCACGCAGGGCAAGATCGAGTTCAACGAAAAGGGCGTCAACCTGAATGGCTTGAACGGCAGCCTGCTGGGCGGGCCGCTGGCCGTCTCGGGCGGCACGCAGGCCGACAATTCCATCCAGGTCAAGATTGCCGGCAACATGACCATCGATGGCTTGCGCAAGACGTATCCGGCGCCCGTGCTGCAGCGCCTGGCGAAACATTTGAATGGCGGCGCCCGCTACAGCGGCCTGATCACGGCGCGCGACCACCAGGTGGTGGTCAATGTGGAGTCGCCGCTGACGGGCCTGGGCCTGGATTTCCCCGCTCCCCTGAAAAAGCCGGCCGGCGACAGCCTGCCCGTGAAATTCACCCTGACGGGCAATGCGGCCAACGGGGCCGGCCTGCGCACGGACGAGATCCGCATCGCGCTGGGGTCCGGCATCGCCGCGCGCTACCAGCGCCAGAAACAGGGTAAGGACGCCTGGCGCCTGGTACGCGGCGGCATCGGCGTGAACGTGCCGGCGCCGGAACCGGACAGCGGCATGATGCTCAATGTGAATTTGAAAACCCTGGACGTGGACAGCTGGATCGCCGCCGGCAGCGAGATCGCCGGCAGCGCCGCGGCCTCCGCCGAGGCCGATGGCGACGCACCTGATATCGCGCAATACGTGGTGCCGGACATGATGGCGGCCCGTGCCAGCGAATTGATGCTGGGCGAGCGCAAGCTGGAAAACGTGGTGGTCGGCGCCACGCACCAGAAGGATGTATGGCAAGCCAATATTGATGCAAAACAAGTGTCGGGCTATGTGACGTGGCTGGAAACGCCATCCGGCCTGGGCAAGATGACGGCGCGCCTGTCGTCGCTGATCATTCCGGAGTCGGCCGCCAACGATGTGAAGAATTTGCTGGAGGGAAAGAGCGGCGCCCAGTCGATCCCCTCGCTCGATATTGTTGCCGAGCAATTTGAACTGTTCAACAAGAAGATTGGCCGGCTGGAGTTGCAGGCCTATAACACCATGGCGGCGGGCGGGCGCGAGTGGCGCGTGGGCAAGCTGCAACTGTCGAACCCCGATGGCGCCCTGAGTGGCAATGGCAAATGGGTCATCAAGGATGGACTAAGCACGACCAGCCTGCGTTTCGGCCTCGATATCGTCGATGCGGGCAAGCTGCTCGACCGCTTCGGCTTTGCCGATACGGTGCGTCGCGGCAAGGGCCGACTGAGCGGCGACATCGCCTGGAACGGCTTGCCGTATTCGCTCGATATTCCCACCCTGTCGGGGCAGATCGAAATGAACGTGGAGTCGGGGCAGTTCCTCAAGCAGGATCCGGGCGCGGCCAAGCTGTTGGGCGTGCTCAGCCTGCAAGCCTTGCCCCGCTTGCTGAAACTCGATTTCCACGATGTGTTTTCCGAAGGCCTGGCCTTCGACGGCATCACGGCCAACGCCAGCATCAAGCGGGGCGTGGTGACCACCGACAACCTCAAGATGCACGGCGTGGCGGCCACGGTGCTGATGGATGGCACGGCCGATATTGCCAATGAAACGACGAATCTGCACGTGGTGGTGATCCCGGAATTTAACCTGGGCACGGGACCGCTCGTGTACGCGCTGGCCGTCAACCCCGTCATCGGCCTGGGCAGCTTCCTGGCGCAGCTGTTCCTGCGCGCCCCCGTGATGAAGGCGCTCACTTACCACATGCAGTTCGCCGGCCCGTGGAAGGCGCCCGTCGTGACCAAGCTCGATGGTGGTAAATTGGAGCCTGTCGCCTTGCCTGCCGCCGCGGCGGCGGAGGCCGTGGCGAAATAAGCGAGGCGTTCGAATGGATAAGAGGTGGCAATGATGCATACAGTCGCAGCGGTACAAATGATTTCCTCGCCGTCCGTGGAAGACAACCTGGCCACGGCACGGCGCCTGGTGGCGCAAGCCGCGGCCGGTGGCGCGCAGCTGGTGGTGCTGCCCGAATACTGGGCCATCATGGGCAAGCAGGAAACGGACAAGCTGGCTCATGCGGAACAGCCCGGCCACGGGCCGATCCAGGATGGCATGGCGCAGATGGCGCGCCAGCACGGGATCTGGCTGATCGGCGGCACCTTGCCCCTGATTTCCGGCGAGGAGGGCAAGGTCCTCAACACCACGCTGGTGTACGACCCGCAAGGCGAGCCGGCCGGCCGCTACGACAAGATCCACCTGTTCGGTTTTACGCGTGGCACCGAGTCCTACAACGAATCGCGCACCATCGTGCCCGGCGCGCAGGTGCGCGCCATCGAGACGCCGTTCGGCCGCGTCGGCCTGTCCATCTGCTATGACCTGCGCTTTCCCGAACTGTACCGCGCCATGGGCGATTGCGCATTGATCGTCGTGCCGGCCGCGTTTACCCACACGACGGGCAGCGCCCACTGGGAAGTGCTGCTGCGCGCGCGCGCCATCGAAAACCAGTGCTATGTGCTGGCCTCGGCGCAGGGCGGCCTGCATCCGAACGGCCGCCGCACCTGGGGCCACAGCATGCTGATCGACCCGTGGGGCGAAGTGAAGGCTGTGTTGCCGGAAGGCGAGGGCGTGGTGAGCGGCGAGATCGACCTGGTGTTTTTGGCCGGCGTGCGCGAGTCCTTGCCGGCGCTCGCCCACCGCACCATGTAAATTGAATGTTGAGAAAGAGTCATGATCCCATTTGAACCCAATCTGTCCAGCGTTGCCGTGGCGCGCGATATCCTGCTCACGCCGTTCGGCCTGGATGAAGACAAGCTGTTGAAAGCCCTGGGCACGATGTTTACGCACAAGGTCGATTACGCCGACCTGTACTTCCAGTCGACCAGGAGCGAAGGCTGGAGCCTGGAAGAGGGTATCGTCAAGACGGGCAGTTTTTCCATCGACCAGGGCGTGGGCGTGCGCGCCGTGTCCGGCGACAAGACGGCGTTTGCGTATTCCGACGACATTTCCGAGCGGGCCCTGCTGGAAGCGGCGGCGGCCACGCGCACCATCGCGCGCGCCGGTAGCGGCAAGATCAAGATCGCGGGCCAGACGCTGGCGCAGGGCGGGCGTTCCTTGTACCTGCCCAATGATCCGCTCGCTTCGCTCGATGCCACGGCCAAGGTGCAACTGCTGGAACGTGTGGAAAAGATGGCGCGCGCGAAAGACCCCCGGGTGGTGCAAGTGATGGCGGGCCTGGCCGGCGAATACGACGTGGTGCTGGTGCTGCGCAGCGACGGCGTGCTGGCGGCCGACATCCGTCCGCTGGTGCGCGTGTCAGTGACGGTCATCGCCGAGCAGAATGGCCGCCGCGAAACGGGCTCGGCCGGTGGCGGCGGGCGTTTCAGCTATGACTATTTCAGTGATGTTGTGCTGGAACAATACGCGACGGACGCCGTCAATTCGGCCCTGGTGAACCTGGAAGCGCGCCCGGCGCCCGCCGGCCCCATGACCATCGTGCTGGGCCCGGGCTGGCCCGGCATCCTGCTGCACGAAGCCATCGGCCATGGCCTGGAAGGCGATTTCAACCGCAAGGGCTCGTCCGCGTTTTCCGGGCGTATCGGCGAGCGCGTGGCCGCCAAGGGCGTCACCGTGGTCGATGACGGCACCCTGGCTGGCCGCCGCGGCTCGCTGAATATCGACGATGAGGGCAACCCCACGCAGTGCACGACCCTGATCGAGAATGGCATCCTGAAAGGTTACATCCAGGACACGATGAATGCGCGCCTGATGAAGATGCCCGTGACGGGCAATGCGCGCCGCGAATCGTTCGCCCACCTGCCCATGCCGCGCATGACGAATACGTATATGCTGGGCGGTGACAAGGACCCGGGCGAAATCCTTGCATCCGTCAAAAACGGCTTGTATGCCGTCAACTTCGGCGGCGGCCAGGTCGATATCACGAACGGCAAGTTCGTCTTCTCGGCCAGCGAGGCGTACATGATCGAAAACGGCAAGCTCAGCTACCCCGTGAAGGGCGCGACCCTGATCGGCAACGGCCCGGACGTGCTCAACCGCGTTTCCATGATCGGCAACGACATGCGCCTGGACTCGGGCGTGGGCGTGTGCGGCAAGGAGGGGCAAAGCGTGCCCGTGGGCGTAGGGCAGCCGACCCTGCGCCTGGATGGCATCACGGTCGGCGGCACGGCCTAGGTACTTGAACGGGCGTTGCAGGCACCGGCGGTTCCTGCAACGCCCGACACGCCCGGCACGTTGATACAGATCAAAACTTGTACTTCACCCCCGCACTGATAAAGCGTCCCGCCGCGCCCGCATAATCGAGCGGGTTGTAGCCCGTGGCGCCATACGTCAGCGGATCGAGCGGGGCGATCTTGTCGAACAGGTTTTGTATCGTCGCAAACACTTCCAGCTTGGGCGTGGCCAGCCAGCGGGCCGTCAGGTCCACCGTGGTGAACGAGGCGATGCGGCAGCCGCGCGGCGCATCCGTGCCGTCGGCGAAGTGCGTGGCGCAGCCGTCCGGGTCATTCTTGAACAGTATGTTGTCGAGCGGCGCGCGGTAGTTGACGTTGGCGCTGACCCGCCAGTTCTGGCGTTCCCAGGTGGCGCCCAGATTGATGCGGTCGTCCGGCGTGCCCATGCAGTTGGACACGTCGCAATTACCATGCGTGCCGGCAAAATCGCGTTGCGTGCCGTCCTGTTCCGTGCGCAGCCATTTGTACAAATGCGTCCATTTCAGGTCGAACACCAGGTTGCCATAGTCGCTGCCCAGGTTGAAGCGCTGGCGGGCGTCGATATCGATGCCGCGCACCGTCGTTTGCGCGGAATTCACATAGTTGGCCAGCACGGCCGTAATGGCGCCTGGATCGCCGGCGATGCCGGTGGCCGTGGACGGGTCGCGCGCCACGCTGCCGGCGGCAATGGCCGCATCCGTCTGCTCCTGGTTGATTTCATTCTTGCGGCGGATTTGCCACAGGTCGACGGAAATGCTGGTACGCGGCAGCGGATCCCACACGGCACCCACGGAAAAGCTGCGCGAACGCTCGGGCGACAGATTCGGATTGGGCGAGGTGATGACGGCGATCGGCGCGGGATCGCAGGCCACTTCCACGCCCAGCGCGCAGCGCAGCGGATCGCTTGCGGTGGAGAATGCGGCCAGGCCGCCGACGCCATTTTCCGCCGCGCTGGGGGCGCGGAAACCCTTGGCGAAGGTGCCGCGCAAAGCCAGTTCGCGCACGGGCGTCCATTTCACGCCCACTTTCGGCGTGTAGGAGTTGCCCACGTCCGTGAAATGGTCGGCGCGCAGGGCGCCCGACAGTTCCACGGTCTTCAGCACGGGCGCCAGCACTTCCGCATAGATGGCGGAGGCATTGCGGCTGCCTTTGTAGGCGGAATAGCCGAGGCCAATGATGTTGCCCCGTTCCGTGCCGGTGGTGGGCTTGAGTTCCGTCGATTCGTGGCGGAATTCCGCGCCCACGGCCACGCCCAGGCCGCCGCCGTCGAGCTTGGCCATTTCGCGGCTGGCCTTGAAGTCGATCTGCGCGATATGCGTCTTGGCATCGTTCGAGATGCGCGGCGACAGGGCCGCGTACAGTTCGGCAGAATTGAGGCCCGCGTTTTCCGCGATGCGCCACAGGCTGCCGGCCGGCAGGGCCGCATACGCGGGGTTCAGGCTGGCCGCCGCCACGTTGGCGGAAGTCGGGTTGAGCAGGGCGAAGGCGACGTCGCGCTGCAGGTAGCCGTCCAGGTCGTTCGAGACCTTGTTTTGCGAGTACAGCAAGGCGCTGTCGATATCCCAGCCCGCCACGCTGCCCTTGATGCCGGCGACAAAGCGCGTGAAGGTGGATTGGACTTCCGACAGGCGCGGCCCCACGTCGGCCGCCAGGTAGCGCAGCCGCGCCGCCGTGCCGAAATACGGATTGTCGGGGTGGGCGGCACCGAGCGACACGCCCGCATTGCTGACGGGGCCGCCCGGGTAGCCGACCGAGCCGCTGACCGTCGAGGGCGTGGTGGCCGAGTGCGATTCGCTGTGATACAGGTTCAGTTCGGCATACGTTTGCAACGCTGGCGTCAGCTGCCAGGCGCCACGGCCGAAGAAGTTGATGTTCTTCTGTTTCGGCTGGATCTGGCCATATTGCTGTGCGGCATCGGTCAGGCAGCCGCCGCCCGGATCGCCCTGCGGATGCGTGGTGAAGTTGCCGCAGGCGGCGCCGGGGAAGGTGCGCGTAAAGTCCGCGCCGGCCAGGTTGCCGCGGTTGTAGTAGTCGAGCGTGTCGGGATTGCGCACATTGCCGTTGACGGCGCTGCCGGCTGCATTGTTGGTGGTGATGGCGCCCGCGCCGCTCAGCGATTCCTGTGCGCTGAAACCCAGGTCGCGCAAGTCGCTGCGGCCGACGGCGCCCCGCCCGGCCCGGTCGCGGTTCCAGATGGCGGCCTTTTCGCTGTATTCGAGGTTCAGCAGCACGTTGTAGCGGTCCGTATCGATGTCGCCGAAGCCGTGCGTGATGGCGGCGCGCGCGTCGCGCCCGTCCCACTCCTTCGTCTTGCCGTAATTGCCCTTGATGGCCGTGCCCTGGTAGTCGCGCCGCAGGATCACGTTGACCACGCCGGCGATGGCGTCCGAACCGTAGATGGCCGAGGCGCCATCCTTGAGGATTTCCACCCGCTCCACCGCTTCCAGGGGAATGATGTTCAGGTCGGCGAACACTTTCTGGCCATCGTCGGCCAGGCCATACGGCGCCACCCTGCGGCCATTCAGCAGCACCAGGGTCGAGGCCGTGCCCAGGCCCCGCAGCGACACGCCGGAAGCGCCGGCGGCAAAGCCGTTGCCGAAGGTGGTGGGCACCGAGCCCTGGTTGTCGACGGCCAGGGTCTGCAGCAGTTCGGCCACGCTGGACTTGCCCGATTTTTCAATGTCGGCCGCGTTCAGGGTTTGTACGGCCGATGCCGTTTCCGCCTGGGCGCGGCGGATGTTCGAGCCGGTGATTTCCACGCGGGCAATGGGCGCGGCATCTTGTGCCAGAACGGGTAGGCTCAGCAGTGCACTGGCCAGCGCCAGGCCCAGTCTGGGTGGTGAAAAGGCAGTGGATTGCAAGGATGGTGTAGGGATCATGCGGTTCTCCGGAAAGGTCAGGCAGTCAAAGGTCGTCGCTACGTCCTTGAGTTTTGTCTGTGCGGCGATGCCGGGACTAGATATGGATCAAGGAGTGTCCTGCTTGTCGTCGATAGAATGGCTGGCGTGGCGTGGTTGCCACGACGGGCACAGCGGTGGCGCCCGGTATGCAGCGTCACAGCGAGATTCACCGTGCGCAACTTTTTATGCTTTTTTGCGGCTTATGCAGTGTAAAACGGCAGCGGCATGCGGCTTTGCCGACAAATATGCTTGCCAACCCTTGCAATTTAGGTTTATAGTCGTTCATCACTTACGGATGACTCGCATGTTCGCTCGCCACTTTTTTACCGCTTATTTTTACTTTAGCAATTCCAACCCAAAGGCGGTGGAGTAGCGGTCGGTTCACGTAGCAGCAAAACGAGATCCCAGCAAATTCTAAAAAACCGCCACTGATGGCGGTTTTTTTTTACCCAGATGTTTTACCCTTCCTTAAATTTTGGAGAAAATGATGCCCCGCACCGATGATTTGCGCATTCGCGAAATGAAGGAACTGACCCCGCCGTCCCACCTGATCCGCGAATTCGCCTGCTCGGAGCAAGCCGAACAGACCGCCGCCAGCGCCCGCATTGCCTTGCACCGTATCCTGCATGGCCAGGACGACCGCCTGATGGTGGTGATCGGGCCTTGCTCCATTCACGACACCAAGGCGGCGATGGAATATGCGCGCCTGCTGGTCAAGGAACGCGCGCGTTTTGCGGGCGAACTGGAAATCGTCATGCGCGTCTACTTCGAGAAGCCGCGCACCACGGTGGGCTGGAAGGGCCTGATCAACGATCCGTACATGGACAACAGCTTCCGCATCAACGACGGCTTGCGCATGGCGCGCGAACTGTTGCGCGATATCAATGAGCTGGGCTTGCCGGCTGGTACGGAATTCCTCGACGTCATCAGTCCGCAATACATCGCCGACCTGATCAGCTGGGGTGCCATCGGCGCGCGCACGACGGAGTCGCAGGTGCACCGCGAGCTGGCGTCGGGATTGTCCTGTCCGGTCGGCTTCAAGAATGGCACGGATGGCAACGTGAAAATTGCCGTGGAAGCCATCAAGGCCGCCTCGCAGCCGCACCATTTTCTTTCCGTCACGAAGGGCGGCCACTCGGCCATCGTATCGACCAACGGCAACGAGGATTGCCACATCATCTTGCGCGGTGGGAAAACCCCGAACTATGACGCGGCCAGCGTGGACGAGGCGTGCAAGGCCATCGCCGCGCAGGGCCTGGCGGCGCGCCTGATGATCGACGCCTCGCATGCGAACAGCTCGAAAAAGCCGGAAAACCAGATCCCCGTGTGCGCCGACATCGCCAGCCAGGTGGCAGGCGGCGATGGCCGCATCGTTGGCGTGATGGTGGAATCGCATCTGGTGGCGGGGCGCCAGGATTTGATCCCGGGCAAGGAATTGATCTACGGCCAGTCCGTCACGGACGGCTGCATCGACTGGAGTGCCAGCGTGGCCGTGCTGGAAAACCTGGCGGCGGCCGTGAAGCAGCGCCGCTTGCGCGAAGACGAGGCGTAGAGTCGTTCGAGCGCAGGCAAAAAAAAACCCAACGGAGTTGGGGCTGCTGGCAAGACCATCAACAGGGCGCCGAGGCGCCCTGTTTTTTATGCTGCTTACTTGAAGGTATAGCCTGCGCTGGCGTAGATGAAGCGGCCGCGTGGGTCATACTGGTTAATGTCATAACCCGACTGGAACTGGTTGCTGACTGGCACAAACATACTTGGTTGCTTGTCGAACAGGTTACGTACGCCGAAATTGAACGTCAATGCCTTCATCGGTTTGTAGCTGACGTTGGTGTCGTACAGTGCTTGCGCGCCGACGAAGTTGCGTACGCCGTCGACTTGGCGATTGCCGGTCTCATAGCGCGATGAGTAGTTCTGGGTCAGGGTGACAGCCCACTGACCCTGACTCCAGGTGCCGCTCAGTGCATGCTTCCAACGCAATACCACACCACCTTGATCCGCGCCCAATACCGGGTTACCGTCTTTGTCAACGATGGTGCCGACCTTGTGCGAGATATCGCCGCCAGGGCTGGTCTGGTCGTAGGTATCCATATAGGTACCGTTCATGTTGACGTCAAACCGGCCGATGCTGCTGTTCAGGCGATAGTTGGCAAACAGGTCAACGCCGCGTACGGTAGCGTCGCCGGTATTGGCCAGGGTCGTGATGATGCTATCGACGTTGTTGCCGTTCAGGGTTACCAGACCTGCATAGGCTTTGTCGCCAGCGCGGAAGCGCGACACGACTTCTTGTGCCGATGGGGTGGCCAGGATGTCCTTGATCTTGATCTGGAACCAGTCCGCACCCACGGTGAAGTTTTCGAATGGCGACAGAACCGCGCCGAGAGACAATTGCTTCGATTTTTCCGGCTTCAGGTTGGGATTGCCGCCAGCCAGAGCATTGACCTGCAACTGCGTCTGGTTCGTCGCTGGATCGTTGAACAATGCCGAATTTTGCAGCGATTGCGGAGTCCACAGGTCGGTCAGGCTAGGCGCGCGGAAGCCGGTGCCGCCCGATGCGCGCAGCAGGACTGCCTTGCTTGGCTGCCAGCGGCCATTCAGCTTGAAGTTGGTCGAATGGCCGACATCGTCGTAGCGGTCATGACGCACGGCCAGGCCCACATCGAGTTTTTTCATCAGCGGCACATTGGTTTCGCCAAAGATCGATTTGATGACGCGGTCACGGTTCACCGGCGGCACGCCGCCGCCCAGACCGGCGATATCGCCCGATTCCAGGGCAGGGCTAGGCGAAGTCGTGTAGGTTTCCTTGCGCGCCTGCACGCCCACCGCGTATTGCGCCGTGATACCGGCAATTTGCGGCAGGTCACCAGCCAGCTTGGCATCGAAGATGGTATTTTTTGATTTGGCGACCAGCGTGTCGCCAGTGTACAACGCGCCTTTCAGCTTGTCGGCCAGGGCGCCTGTCTGCACGCCGCCATTGGCCCATGGGTTCCAATTATTGCTTGGATCGTTGATGATTTTCGCATACGCCACTTGCGAGAAATAGCCGCCAGGAACGGTGCCGTGCGTCTTGCTTTCATTGCTGGTCAGTGCAACTTCATAGTCCTGGTTGCCGATCGTGCCCTTGGCGCCCAATACCAGGCGCGATTGGGTTGCTTCATCTTCGCTGATGCGGTTGCCGTAGTCAAACACGCGGCTGGTGATGGCCAACGGCTTGCCGATCAGATCGTTATGACCCTGGCTGGTCAAATAAGGTACGGCGATCGATTGGTACACCGGGTTGCTTGGGTACAAGATTAAGCCTGGGTAAACACCCTGCTTATCAAATTCGGCATCGGTGGTCAGGAAGCTGCGGCGCAGGGGACTGCCTTGGAACGATTGGGTTACCGTACTCTTCGAATACAGCATATCAGCGAACAGTTCGGTGGTCGAGTTCAGCTTGTACGCTGCATTTCCGGTGAAGTTGTTCAGCTTGCGTTTCGGGATCAGGCCGACAAAGGCATTGCTGTCGAAGGCGCAATATGGTGAGCCGTGGGTGGTGTTGGTGTCGTTCTTCACCATGTTGATCGTACCGCAATTATTGCTGGCGGCCAGAGGGTTGCCGTAACCTGCGCCCGGGTTATCGCCGAAGCCTGGCAGGCGATCGTTGGGATACTTGCTTGGGTCTACGCCGCCTTCGATATTGCCCTGGCCTGTGGCGCCAGCTGTGTAGTACGGTGACCGGTCGCCGGAAGCGGCGTACTTGCGGTCTTTGGAGAACAGTGCTTTTTCATTTTCGGACGAAGCCGACAGGACAACCGAGTAACCGTCCGATTCCAGGTTGCCGAAGCCGCCAGTGATCGACAATTTGTTATTCTGTCCGCCCCCGCTGTTGCTTGGGCTGCCGTAGCCAGCGTTGACTTCGATACCTTCAAAGCTTTTCGACAGGATGAAGTTGACCACGCCTGCGACCGCATCCGAGCCATACACGCCGGAAGCGCCGTCTTTCAGCACTTCGACACGTTCAATGGCAGCCAGGGGGATGACGTTGACGTTGACGGCTGCGCCGCCGCCGCCAGCAAAGGCGGCCAGACGGCGGCCGTTGACCAGGATCAGGGTGCGTTCGGCGCCGAGACCGCGCAGCGAGATCGAGGACAGACCGTAGGTGGAGCTGCCCGCGCCCGTGGCGTTTGCAGTCGAGCCAGACGAGGACAGGGCGGAAATTGATGTCAGCAATTCTTCCGTGCTGCTGGCGCCAGTACGCGCAATTTCCGCTTTCGTCATGATCTGGACTGGCAGGGCCGTTTCGGAGTCCACCCGTTTCAGCGAGGAACCCGTCACTTCGACTTTTTGCATGGCAGTCTCTTGTGCCATAGCATTGTTTGCAAATAATGCCATACCGGCGACGACGCCAGTCGAGCAGATGATTCTGATGGAACGCGACAGCTTTTTCTCTTCGATCATTGTTTTTCCAAAATAGTAAGTTAATTCGGATATTGTGTTGAATATCGATTTTTTGTTGGTAATTTGTCCCAAAAATCATACATTTCCATCATTATTCAAGTTGCGCTTGAATAAAATCAGGGCCTCATCAGACCACTTCTGTCTCGGCACTGTCAAGGAACTCGATTGAGCAATGAGACAAAAAAACAACAGATATTTTTATGATTTTGTTGAACTAGTTCATAAAAAAAACCGCTTGCCTGAAGTTTTGGCAAGCGGTCGCGTAGTTGCGGCAAAATGATGACGGTGTTTGGCGCCTTTATTACACTTAGGCTGACCAGCTGCCGAGACAGGTGCTAAAACGTATAGCTGCCACGCAGGTAATACGCGCGTCCGACCGGATCCGTGTAGCGCGGGTCATAACCTTTCTGGAACAAGGTGCCCTGGTTCGAGAACGGCGGTTCCTTGTCGAACAGGTTTTTTACGCCCGCCGTCAGCAGCAAGCCCTTCCAAGCATAGCTGCCCGACACGTTGAGCAGGCTGTACGAGGGCACATCGTGCTTGTACTGCGGATCCACATTGTTCTGGTCCGTGTAGCCGGACTTGAACGATTGCGACACGGTGGCGCCCCAATTGCCCATGCGCCAGTTCAGCGCGGCCGTATGTTTCCAGCGGAATACGGGATTGTTGTCCGCATAGCGGCCCACGTTGGCGATGAAGGGGCCATTGCGCTCGTTCTGGTAGTCGTATTTGTGGGTCCAGGTGCCGTCGACCGACACGCTGAAGTCGCCGTAGGCGCCGCGTCCCAGGCGCGCATTCAGGCTGACATCGATGCCGTCGGTCTTCACTTCGCCGATGTTATCGTTCAGGTCGAGAATGGCGTAGGGTGAACCGTCGGGATTGCGCAGGAACAAGGCCTTGTATTTTTCGTAGTTGCCGAAGATCGATTGCTCGGGCAAGGATGAAATCTTGTCCTTCAAATGGATGTTCCAGTAATCGACGGCGACGGTGACTTCCTTGATGGGTTCGACCACGACGCCGAAGGCAAAGGTGGTGGATTTCTCCGGTTTCAGCTTTTCATTGCCGCCTTGCAGCTTGAATTGCTGCAAGTCGCAATCGCGCAAGGGGTTGGCGCCCGGTTGCGGCACGCCACCGGGGCACAAGATCGGGTCGTCATAGGTATCATTGGTATCGTTCTTCGATGGCGGCGCATTCTTTTCAAACAACGTGGGAGCGCGGAAACCCGTGCTGGCCGAGCCGCGCAGCACCAGCGCGCTGCTGGCCTGGTAGCGCAGGGCCAGCTTGGGGTTGGTGGTGCTGCCCACGTCGCTGTAATGGTCGAAGCGGGCCGCCAGCTGCACTTCCAGGTCCTTGATCAGCGGCAAGTTGACTTCGCCGAACACGGCCTGGATCGTGCGTGCGCCGCTCTTCGACAGCGAGCCGGACAGGCCGGAACTGGCGGCCTGGCCGGCGATGTCGCGGTTGACATTGAAGTTGGCCTTTTCGCGCCGTACTTCGCCGCCCAAAGCGATGGCCAGCGGGCCGCCGGCCAGCTGCTTCAGGTCGCGGCTGCCCTTGACGTCGAAGCCCGTGGTGGTGACCCTGGCGTTCTGCACTTCGCCGCGCAGGGCCGTGCTGGCCAGGTAAGCCTTGCCGGCCGCATCCTGCACGCCAAATGGATTCAGTATGCCATTGAGCACGCCGGCCGCAAACGATGCATCCTGCACATAGCCGTTCGTGAATTTCTCCGATGACTTGCTGATCGCATGGCTCAGCCCCGTCTTGTAATCCCAGCCCGCCAGCTCGCCTTCGAGCGCCAGCACCAGGCGGTCCGCCTTGCCGGTGGAATCGATCTGCCGCTGGCCCGCTTCCACGGGACGCCAGTTGACGCTCAGCGGCTGGCCGGACAAGCCCGGCTGGGCCGGCACGCCACCCGCATTGCCCGGATAGTATTTGCTGGTATTGGGCAAGATCAAGCCCGTTTGCGGCGGCGGCGCCGTGCGTGCCTTGACCTTGTTGTCCGAATGTAAGTATTCGACGGTGGCCAGGTGCCCGCCGCCCAGCTTGAAGGCGCCCTTGCCGAAGAAGGCCACTTGCTCCTGCGCGGGCAGATCGTCGATCTGGCGCGTGTAATCCTGGCGGCAAGTGCCGTTCGCCGGCACGGCCGGCACTGACAGCGGAGGCAGACAGCCGCTGGCCGCGTAGGGGTTGCCGGCCAGCCCATCGCCGCCATTGGCTGCCGCATCAAAGTAATTGCCGGGGAAAGTCGTGCCGCTGGTAATCGACAGGCCGCGCGACGGGACGATACCGGTCGCCGAGAAGGCGCGGTCTTGCGAAGTCAGCACTTTTTGCTTGTGGTAGTCGAGCACGCCAAAAATATTGTAGCCATCCGTGTCGAGTTCGCCAAAGCCCGTCGACAGGTTGAGGCGGTGCTCGTCGGCGCCCTTGTGCTGGGGAGCGATGACTTCGGCGGTGATGTTCGTGACATTCACCGAGCGCTTGGTGATGAAGTTGATGACGCCGCCGATGGCGTCCGTGCCGTAGATGGCCGAGGCGCCGTCGCGCAGCACTTCGACGCGCTCGAGGGCGGCGATGGGGATGATGTTCAGGTCGACGCTGGCGCCGTCATACGGGTGGTTGGCGATGCGCCGGCCGTTCAGCAGCACGAGCGTCTTGTCGCCGCCCAGGCCGCGCAAGTCGGCGCTGGCCTGGCCGCCCGTGGGCAAGCCGCTGGTGTTGCCGCCGACGGCATTGCCGCTGCCCATGCTGGAGGAGTTCGCGGGGATCTTGCTGAGTACTTCCTGGGCCGTCGTCAGGCCCTGCTTGGCGAAGTCTTCGGCCTTGAAGATGGACAAGGGCGTGGCCGTTTCCGAGACGAGGCGCTTGATGGAGGAACCGGTGACTTCGACCCGCTGCATGGCGGGCGTGCCGGCTGCGCCGGTGTCCTGCGCCATGGCCGCATGGCCATAGGCGCCGAGCAAGGCTGCGCACAGCAGGCGCAAGGTAGGGGAGGGACTGCGGGTTGGCATCATCTGACACTCCTGTGGCATGGTCATGGGCCAAGTGGCCTGCAAGGGAGTTTTACAGGCGCACAGCAGGTAAGGTTTGCGCTGGCGCAATAGGCGTGTGGATGAGTGCCTTGCGCCACAGTCGCAGACGAAAAAAAGGCGGTGATTGCTCACCGCCTCGCGTCAGGATGCCGGCGTCAGCTTAGAAGAACTTGTAGCTGGCGCCCAGTTTGAAGTAGCGGCCGATGGCGCCGCTGGCATCCATCGGGTTGTAGCTCATGCCGCCATAGGTCAGCGGGTCGAGCGGGGCGATCTTGTCGGTCACGTTGTTGATCGAGGCAAACAGTTGCAGCTGCTTGCTGTAGTTCCAACGGCTTGACAGGTCAAGCGTGGTGAACGAGGCGAGCTTGCAGCCGTTCGGCGCCGGCGTGCCGTTCGCCAGTTTGGAGGCGCAAGGGTCGCCCTCAAACTTGATATTTTTCATGTCCGAACGGTAGTTCAGCACGCCGCTGACGTTCCAGTTGCCCAGGTCCCACGAGCCGGTGAGATTGATCTTGTCTTTCGGCGTGCCGGCGCAGTTGGACGTATCGCAATTGCCATGCGTGCCGGCGAACTGGTAGCGCACGGTGGCCGACTCGGCCCGCACCCACGAGGCGATGTGGGTCCAGGTCAGGCCGAACGTGGCGCGGCCGTAGTCGCCCAGGCGCACGCGCTGCTTGACGTCCAGGTCGATGCCCTTGATTTCCGTAAAGCTGGAGTTGCGGTACGGCGCCTTGGTGATCAGCAAGGTGCCCGTGTTCGGCGTGACGACGCCATTGATGGTCAGGTTGTTGTCGGAACGGATGGCCGTCGGCAGGGCAGCCGCTTCGTTGTACGGCAGCGGATTGATCTCGTTTTCGCGCTTGATTTTCCAGCCATCGAGCGACAGGCTGGTATCGTTGAACGGATCCCACACGATGCCCAGGGTATAGCCCTTGGATTTTTCCGGCTTGAGGCTGGGGTCGCCGACCTTGACGGCCGCCACCTGCAGTTCGCAGTCGCTGGCATTGGCGCCGGGCAGGCGGTTGCCGCCCGGGCAGCGCACGGGATCGGTCACGGTCGAGGTGCCCGTCGATTGTGAATCGGCATTGCTTTCGGCCGGGCCCGGTGCGCGGAAGCCTTCCGAATACGTGCCGCGCACGGCGAAGGTTTTGACCGGCGTCCACTTGGCGCCCAGTTTCGGCGTGGTCGAGGAGAAACGGTCGTATTTGTCGTAACGCAAGGCACCCGACAGTTCCACCGTCTTGAAGACGGGCGCCAGCACTTCCAGGAACACGGCAGAGACCTTGCTGTCGCCCTTGGCCGCCACGTAACTGGCGTTGATGGAACCGTCTTGCGTGCCCGACAGCGATGGATTGTCGAGTTTGTCGCGACGGTGCTCCGCGCCCACGGCCAGGCCCAGGGCGCCGCCCGGCAACTGCATCAGCTCGCGCGAAGCCTTGACGTCGATAATGTCGAGCTTGGTCGTGGAATCGGAGGTGGCGTTGGTGACCATGGCCGCGTACAGCGAGGCGGGATTCTTTCCTGCCTGTGCACCGATGTAGTAGGGGAAATACGGGTTTTTGGGGCTGGAATCGCCCAAGGCCGCCTTGACGACGGCCATGTTCAGCATGTTGCTGTAATCGAGGTGCAGCTTCGATTCCGAATGCGTGTAGCCGGCATCGTACTCCCAGCCCATGGCATTGCCCTTGACGCCAAGCACGATGCGGTTGAACTCGTTATTCGCCTTGCGTGTGCTGGGGCCGACGTCGAAAGCCTGGTAGCGCACGCGCACCGGCACGCCATACGGATTTTGCGGGTGGCCGGCGGCCAGCACGATGCTGGTGCCCTCTCCGCTGGCGTAGTTGATGACGCCGGCCTTGTTGCCGGCGTTCGGCGGGAAGGCGACCGTGGGCGTGACCGATGGCGGGATCATGGTGAAGGCCGTATCGCGTTTCGAGTAGCCCGCTTCCGCATACACCTGGGTGTCGGCATTGACTTGCCAGGTGCCGCGCGTGTACAGGTTGACCGATTCGATCTTCGGCTGCATCGAGCGGAACTGGTCGTGGTGCCACACGCAGCCGCCTTTCGGATCTTGCGGCGAGGAAACGGACAAGCTGGAGCAACCGGGCAGCGATACATAGTTGTTGGTGACGGGGTCGCGGATCAGGCCCGTCGGCGCGGCATTCGCATCGTTGTTGCTGTTGATGTAGCCGCCGGCGAACTGGGTGTTGATCGCATAGCCATACGGGCGCAGGTCGCCCTTGCCTATCCACTTGCGCCCGGCGCGGTCGCTGTTCATCAGCATGTCCGACTTGGTGTACTCGGCATTGACGACGACATTGAACTTATCCGTGTCGAGGTTGCCCTTGCCGAAGGTCAGCGAGGCGCGGTGCTGTTTGGCGTCGCTGTCGCCGGACATGCCCGTGTCGGCTTTCAGGGTCAGGCCTTCGAAGTCCTTGCGCAGGATGATGTTGACGACGCCGGCGATGGCGTCCGCGCCATACGTCGACGAGGCGCCGTCCTTGAGGATTTCGATGCGCTCGACGATCTGCATCGGCACGGTGGACAGGTCGGTAAAGCTCTTCTGGCCATCATCGGCGCGCGCGAACGGCGCCATGCGGCGGCCATTGAGCAAGACCAGGGTCGAGGTGGCGCCCAGGCCGCGCAGCGAGATGGCCGTGGAACCGGCGGCAAAGCCGTTGCCGAAGCCCGTCGGCAGGGAGCCGGCGCCATCGGCGGTGAGGGTTTGCAGGTATTCGGCGACGGTGGCCTTGCCTGATTTCATCAGGTCGTCGCGGGTGATCAGCTGTACCGGCGATGCGGTCTCGGCCGTCGCCCGTTTGATGCTCGATCCTGTAATTTCCACACGTTGTACATTGGCCTCTTGCGCCATTGCCGGCGCAGCCATGATGCCAAGGCTGAGCGCCGCTACGCTACCCGAAAAGATCAGGCGTACGGAGCGGGATATCACTGTTTCCATCATCATTCTCAGAACTCCGAAAGTATGCTCGGCCGGCCTGTGTGCGGCACAGCTTTGCCAGGGTGATAAAGATTGCTGCGTCGGCAATCGCTGTGGGTCAAACGGCATATCGTGCGTTGCCGTGATTGATAAGACCATTTGCCGGGAAACCCTGTCAACGCGCACACATGCTTTTTCAGCATGGAAACAACAGTGTTTTTTATAATATTGACCTGTTTCAATATTTGCAATTATTTCAATGTTGCACTGCGCCGCATATTTTCCGTACTGCCATAAAAACAGTTGTCATTCGGGGCCGTAAGGGTTCTTGCCAAGGCGTTTTTTCATGGTGGCGACCTGCTTTTGTTGCAATGCGGAAAATTTCCCCCATGCGGCAGGTGGCCGTGGCTGCGCGCCACGCCAGTACGGCGGCTTTTCGCCCGGCGAACAAAATATGCGTTATCGTTACGCCTTTTTCCAGCTCGTCTGCATGCGGACGGGGTTGGCGATGAGCAAGGCACAGATCTTGCGTGGATGGACTGGTTTTGGCGGTGGAATCCTGTATCCCAGGGGGAAGCCAGTACAAGCGCACCAATACGGTGCGACGGATAATCGAGATGAAGGGTATTACATGAAGTCACCATGGATGCGGCGCGTGGCGCTGCTCGCCTGCCTGGCCACCCTGCCGCTGGCCGCCGTTGCCGTTGACGCTGCCCCCGCGGCCGCGCCGGTGAAAACCTTGCGCTATATCCTGCCGGCCGCCGAGACGGGTTTCGACCCGGCCACCGCGCGCGACCTGTATTCGAACCACATCACGCAGGCCGTCTTCGACACCCTGTACACGTATGACTACCTGGCGCGCCCCGTGAAGGTGGTGCCCGGCGCGGCCGCCGCCATGCCGGAAGTGTCCGCCGACGGCAAGACCTACACCATCCGCCTGAAAAAAGGCATCCTGTACACGCCCGACGCCGCGTTCGGCGGCAAGCGCCGCGAACTGACGATGGCCGACTACGTGTATTCGTGGAAACGGCTGTTCGACCCGCGCCTGGCGTCGCCGCACAGCTGGCTGTTCGAAGGCAAGGTGGTGGGCCTGGACGATCTGGCCAAGGACGCGGCCAAGTCGAACAAGCTTGATTACAACAAGAAAGTGGCCGGGCTGGAAATCCTCGACCCCTACACCCTGCGCATCACGCTGACCAAGACTGATTTCAATTTCCCCATGATCCTCGCCTACGTGCCGACGGCCGCCGTGGCGCGCGAAGTGGTGGACAAATACGGCGACGTGAAGGGCGAAGTGGGCTCGAATCCCGTCGGCACCGGCTATTACACCCTGGGCGAATGGACGCGCGGCAACCGCATCGTCCTGAACCGCAACCCGCAGCACTTGCCGGAAACGTGGAACTTCATGGCCGGCGACGACCCGGACGACCAGCGCATCGTGCGCCAGATGCAGGGTAAACGCATTCCCGCCATCGACCGCATCGAAATTTCCGTGATGATCGAAGACCAGTCGCGCTGGCTGTCCTTCCAGAGCGGCGGCACGGATGTGTTCTGGCTCGACGGCCCGCTGGCGCCGAAGGCCTTGTTGAACGGCAAGCTGCGCCCGGAACTGGCGGAGAAGGGCGTGCAACTGTCACGTTTGCTGGACCCGGAAATCAGCTATTACTACTGGAATATGGAAGACCCGACCCTCGGCGGCTTCAGCAAGGAAAAGATCGCCCTGCGCCGCGCCATTGCCATGGCGCACAATATCGACGAAGAAATCCGCATCATCTGGAATGGCCAGGCCAAGCGCCTCGACTATCCGATACCGCCCGGTGTCGTCGGCTACGACCCGCACTATAAATCCCTGCTGCAATACGATCCCGTGCTGGCAAACAAATTGCTGGACAAGTTCGGCTACAAGAAGGGCGCCGACGGCTGGCGTACCTTGCCGGACGGCAAGCCGCTGCTGATCCGCTACGCTTCGCGCAACGAAGCCAACGGCGTGCTGCAGGCGGAAATGTGGCGCAAGACGTATAACTCGCTGGGCATCCGCATGGAAAACGACCGCATGATCTTTTCCGACATTCTAAAAACGGAAAAGCAGTGCAAGATGCAGACGCGCACGGCGCCGTGGCTGGCCGACTATCCGGACGGCGACAACTTCATGCAGCTGTTCTACGGCCCAAACACGCACCAGAACAACAATGGCTGCTACCAGGATCCCGAGTACGATAAATGGTACGCGGCCAGCCAGGCCATGCCGGCCAGCCCCGAGCGCGACGAGCTGTTCCACAAGATGGCGCGCCGCCTGGAAGTCAATGCGGGCGCCCTGATCGGCTATGCGCGCTACCGCAACATGCTGGCGCAAAAGTCGGTGCAAGGCTACAAGAAGCACCCGATCCTGTTCCAGGAGTGGGCGTACATGGATATCGACAGCACGGGCGCGCCCGTGTCTGCCGCGCCAGCCCCTGCAGCCTCGGCTAAAAAATAAGCGCAGCTTATAAAGACAAGGAATCATTATGTTCGCTTATATCCTGCGCCGCCTGTGGCAGATGCTGCCCACCATGCTGGGCGTCGTCCTGCTGGTGTTTATCTTGTTTAACTGGGTGGGGGGCGACCCCGCCTACATCCTGGCCGGCAAGATGTCTAGTGCGGAAAGCATCGCCAACATCCGCCGCCAGCTCGGCGTCGACCAGCCGTACTATGTACAGCTGTGGATCTTCATCAAGCAGATCGTCACGTTTGATTTTGGCCAGAGCTGGGCCACGGGGGAATCCGTGTCGCACATCATCACCTCGCGCCTGGGGCCGTCCATGATGGTCTTGATTCCGCTGACCGTGCTGGAAACGTTCTTTGGCGTGGCGCTGGCGCTGGCCATCGCGTTTGTCCGCGGCTCGCTGACGGACCGCATGGTGATGATCGCCTGCACGGTGGGCATGTCGATTTCCATCCTCGTCTACATCATCGTCTTCCAGTACGGCTTCGCCTACAAGCTGGGCCTGTTCCCCGTGCAGGGCTGGGGCGACAGTTTCTGGGAAAACCTGCTGCGCTATTCCACCCTGCCGATTTTGATCGGCCTGGCCGTGTCGATCGCGCCGACCCTGCGCCTGTTCCGCACCTTCGTGCTGGACGAGGCCAACCAGGATTACGTGCGCACGGCGCGCGCCAAGGGCCTCAAGGAAGGCCGCATCATGTGGGTGCACGTGCTGCGCAATGCCGCCATTCCCATCATTACCTATGTGATGTCGAACTTGCCGGCCCTGCTGATCGGCGCTTTCCTGCTCGAGCGCTTCTTCGGCATCCCCGGCATCGGGCGTGAAGTGATCCTGGCCGTCGAGCGCAGCGACTTTCCGGTGATCAAGGCGATCACCGTGTATGTTGCCGCCGCCACCATGCTCTTCAACCTGCTCACCGACCTGCTGTACCAGGCGGTCGATCCTCGCGTACAACTGAAGTAGAAAGAGACGATGTCGAAACCTCATACATCGCCCGGCCTGTGGGCCCTGGCGTGGCGCCGTTTGCGCGGCGACAAGATTGCAATGGTATCGCTGGCCGTGGTCGGCGCATTTTTCCTGCTGGTGCTGGCCTCGGCCAGCGGCTTGGTGGCGGCGAACTGGGAAGACGAAGTGGCCGTCAGCTATGCGCCGCCCACGTTTGTCGGTGCCGACAAGGATGTGGCCGGCGCCGCCGACGGCGCCATTCCCCAGTCCGACGAGCGCAGCGCTCCCACTCCCGTCAACGTGCTCGACCCGCTGGCCGACGATATCGCGGAACTGCGCGCCCAGATGGGCAGCAACCCTTCTGCCGGCGTCGAGATGTACGGCGTCACCGACCCGCTGGCCGACGACTTGACGGCCTTGCGCGCCGGCATGGGCAAGACGAAGAAGTTGATCGCGCACAAGGCGGCAACCTTGCCGTTCGGCGCCGACAAGTGGGGCCACGACATCGTGCAGAAAACCATCAAGGGCGGTGAAACGTCGATCGTCGTGGGTCTGGTGGCGGCCTTGCTGGCCGTCGTGCTGGGCACCCTGTTCGGCGCCGTGTCCGGCTACTTCGGCGGCATCGTCGATGACTTTTTTAACTGGTTCTACAGCATTTTTACCTCAATTCCATCGATTCTGATGATCTTGACGGTCGCGGCGGTGCTGCAGCAGAAGGGCGTGCTGACCATCGTGCTGATCCTTGGGTTGACGGGCTGGACGGGGCCGTACCGCTTGATCCGCGCCGAATACATCAAGCACAAGGCGCGCGAATACGTGATGGCGGCCGACGCCATCGGCGCTTCGCACTGGCGCAAGATGTTTTCGCACATCTTCCCGAACGTGAGCCACGTTGCTCTGGTGCAAATGTCGATTCTGGTGGTGGGCTTCATCAAGGCGGAAGTGATCCTGAGTTTCCTCGGCTTTGGCGTGCCGGTGGGCACCGTCTCGTGGGGCAGCATGCTCAACGAGGCACAAAATGAACTGATCCTGGGCAAATGGTGGCAGCTGACGGCCGCCGCCACGGCGATGGCCGTGCTGGTGACGGCGTTCTCGCTGTTTACCGATGCCTTGCGCGATGCGCTCGACCCCAAAGTGAAATAGGAGTTGCTCATGGACCAGAATAACCTGTTGGAAGTGCGCGACCTGCGCGTCACCTTCCGCCTGGACAAGAAGACCACGTTCGAGGCCGTCAAGGGCATCTCGTTCAACGTGCCGCGCAACAGCACCGTCGCCCTGGTGGGCGAATCGGGCAGCGGCAAGTCCGTCAGCTCCCTGGCCGTGATGGGCTTGTTGCCGCCGGATAACACCATCATCGATCCCGCGTCCAGCATCCACTTTGGCGGACGCGACCTGCTCAAATTGTCGATCGCCGAGCGGCGCACCATGTGCGGCAAGGATATCTCGATGATCTTCCAGGAACCGATGTCGTCGCTGAACCCCGTGTTCACGGTCGGTTTCCAGATCGCCGAAGTGTTGCGCCAGCACATGGGCATGAACCGCAAGCAGGCAAGGGCGCGCACCTTGGCGCTGCTGGAAGAAGTGGGCATACCCGACCCCGCCACCAAGATCGACGCCTACCCGAGCCAGATGTCGGGCGGCCAGCAGCAGCGCGTGATGATCGCCATGGCGATCGCCTGCGAACCGAAACTCTTGATCGCGGACGAACCGACGACGGCACTGGACGTGACGATCCAGAAGCAGATCATGGACCTGATCGCGGCGCTGCAAAAGAAGCACCAGATGTCCGTGCTCTTCATTACCCACGACCTGGGCCTGGTGGGGGAAATCGCCGACCAGGTGATCGTCATGCGCCACGGCGAAGTGCGCGAAACGGGGGAAGTGCGGCAAGTGTTTGAAGCGCCGGCCGACGCCTATACCAAAGCCCTGCTGCATTGCCGTCCCTCGCTGGACGAGCGCCCGTGGCGTTTGCCCGTGATCGCTGATTACATGGACGGCAAGGCCGGCCCCGGCATCGAAATGAAGCAGCGCACGCGCGGCTATACGCCGGGCGACGAGCCGGTGCTGGTAGTCAACAATTTAAGTAAAAGCTTTTACACGCGCGAGGGCCTGTTCGGCAAGCGTGAATTTCAGGCCGTCAAGGACGTGTCGTTCACTTTGCCGCGCGGAAAAACGCTGGGCGTGGTGGGCGAATCCGGTTCCGGCAAGACGACGGTGGGCTTGACCCTGCTGCGCCTGCACCAGGCAACTAGTGGCACGGCCATGTTCCACGGCAAGGATCTGATCGCCATGCCGAACAAGGAGTATTTGCCGTATAAGCGCCGCATCCAGATCATCTTCCAGAATCCGTATGCGTCCCTGAACCCCCGCTTTACGGTGGGGCAGATCTTGCTCGAACCGATGCGCATCCACAAGATCGGCGCCAACGACCAGGAACGCATCGCCAAGGCCTATTGGCTGCTCGACAAGGTGGGCTTGCCGGAACAGGCTTTCCACCGCTATCCGCACGAGTTTTCCGGCGGCCAACGCCAGCGCATCGCGATTGCCCGCTGCCTGACCATGCAGCCGGAAATCCTTGTGTGCGACGAATCCGTGTCGGCGCTCGACGTGTCGGTGCAGGCGCAGGTGCTCAATTTGCTGCAGGACTTGCAGGATGAATTCGGATTGTCCTATATCTTCATCTCGCACGATTTGTCCGTCGTCAAATACATCGCCGACCAGGTGATGGTGATGCACAAGGGGCAGGTGGTGGAACTGGCCGATTCGGACGAGCTGTACCGCAATCCCGTGCATCCGTACACGCGCACCCTGCTCAGCGCCATACCGAAGGGCGTCCAGGTGTAGGGCATTTTTACGGTAAGATAGCGGCCATGCCCAACCTCATTTACCTGCTCGAACATTACGGTGTCCTGATTGTCTTTGGCATCGTGCTGGTGGAGCAGCTCGGCCTGCCGATTCCCGCCTTTCCCATCCTCGTGGTGGCGGGGGCGCTGGCCGTCGATGGCGACATGAATGGGGGACTGGTGCTGGCCGCCGCGCTGGGCGCCTGTCTGATCAGCGACTTCACGTGGTTCCGCGCGGGCCGCCATTTCGGCAAGCGCATCCTGCGGCTGCTGTGCCGCATCTCGCTGTCGCCCGATTACTGCGTCAGCCAGACGGAAGACAAATTCAAGCGCTGGGGCCCGAAAGCCCTGATCGTTTCCAAATTCGTGCCGGGATTCAATACCGTGGCCGCGCCCATGTCGGGCGCGCTGGGCACGCCGCCGCGCCTGTTCTTCCTGTATGCGGGTCTGGGCGCCTTGCTGTGGAGCGGCACGGGCATCGCCGTCGGCGTGATCTTTCACGCCAGCGTGCAGCAGGTGCTGGACTTGCTCAGCACCATGGGCAGCACGGCCTTGCTGATGCTGGCCACCTTGCTGGGACTGTTCCTGCTATATAAATTCCTCGAACGCCGGCGCTTCCGCCAGGCCTTGCAGATCGAGCGCATCGGCATCGATGAATTGCTGGAACTCATAGAGCAGGGCGAGGAACCGCTGATGGTCGACGCGCGCAGCGCCACGGCGCAGGCCCTGGAGCCGGCCGTGCCGGGTGCCTTGTTCTTCAATGGCAAGGAACCCGTGCCCGCCATGATCGCCATGGACAAGGACCGCCACATCATCGTGTATTGCAGCTGTCCCAACGACGTGACGGCCGCGCAAGTGGCCAAGCTGCTGCACCAGCACGGCTTTCACCGGGCCAAGCCCCTGCATGGCGGCCTCGACGCGTGGAATGCCGCCTACCGCTCGGACCAGCCGGCGCCCGCCAGCCTGCTGGGCGAAGGCTTGCCTTCCTGATCAGTAAAAACTGGTAGTAATAATACGAAAACACCGTCGCCGGGCCGCCGGAACGGCAGCGCTACGCCTGCGCCGCCCCATACAAAGCGGCTTTGCGCAAACTGCGGCATACTCTTGTTTTCAGGCGATTCCTGCTGCTATGCAGCATGCTTTTCGTGCGCCCACCGAGTGCAAGTACTTACTATAAATCATTGTTTGCGAGCAACTTTAGCCTTGCCTGTTGCATTTGGAGTGGAACTACCAATAAAGGCTTGTTTTGATGTACTTAAACTACAAACTTTGCTTGCCTCCGGGCGCATTCATCCTTTAAGCTTGGCGTCCCATGCGTCCCACTTCATCATTTAAAATCATGAGCGCTTCGTCTTCTCCCGTACTGCCGACTTCCGCCTTCGCCGATGGACCGCGCCTGCTGGCCGACGTGGGCGGCACGAATGCCCGTTTCGCCCTGGAAGTGGCCGCCGGCCACATCACGCTGGTGGAAGTGCTGCCCTGTGCCGATTACCCGAGCCTGTCCGCCGCCCTGCAAGCCTATCTGGCCCTGCCGCACATCGCTGCCGCCGGCGGGCAAGCCGTGCGCCATGCCGTGATCGCCATCGCCAACCCCGTCGACGGCGACTTCCTCAGCATGACGAACCACCACTGGTCATTCTCGATCCGCGCCATGCGCGAAGAGTGCGGCTTCACGACCCTGGACGTGGTCAACGATTTCACGGCCCTGGCGCGTTCATTGCCGCAGCTGTCGAGCGAGCAAAAGCACCAGGTGGGCGCGGGCACGGCCCGTCCGAACACGGCCATCGGCCTGATCGGCGCGGGCACGGGCCTGGGCGTGTCGGGCCTGATTCCGTCGCACGGCGGCTGGATCGCCCTGCAAAGCGAAGGCGGCCACGTCAGCTTTGCGCCGTTCAATGAAACGGAAGTGAGCATCCTGCAATTTGCCTGGCGCGAATACGAACACGTCTCGGCCGAGCGCTTGATTTCCGGCGATGGCCTGGAACTGATCTACCGCGCCCTGGCAGACCGCGCGGGCGTGCCGGCGGAAGACTTGCCGGCCGCGGAAATCACGCGCCGCGCGCTGGCCGGCGAATCGCAGCTGTGCGACGACGTCATCGAAGCGTTCTGCTGCATGCTGGGCACCGTGGCGGGCAACGTCGCCGTCACCCTGGGCGCGCTGGGCGGTATTTACATCGGCGGCGGCATCGTGCCGCGCCTGGGCGCGCGTTTCGACCGCTCCGGCTTCCGCGCCCGCTTCGAGCGCAAGGGGCGCTTTGCCAATTATGTGTCGCAAGTGCCGACCTTCGTGATCACGGCGCAGTATCCAGCTTTCCTGGGCGCATCGGCTATTCTCTCGGAGAAACTCGCCTCCCTGTGATGCGGGTAGCGGGCGATGTGTCGCGCCAGGGCCGGGTAAAACGCGTGTTTTACCCGGTTTTGCGCTTTTCCGCTTTTTATCAGGTACAATTGGCATCGTTGGATGAAACGACGACTGTCGCTCTCCTGTCTGGCTGTTTCGTCGCCACGGGAAAAGCAGCTGCTCCGGAGATCGTTTCATTGCTGGTTACTTAGTGAAGGTTAATTAAGGCCAGCACCATGGATGGCAGGACTTTCACTGCATCCGCTTTAGTCCCGCTTTGCGCGCATCGGCCAAGGCGTCGGAAAAACAGCCTCAACTAGTAACCCAGCACGGCGTCATCATCGATGTATGCCATCTGTTACGTTGAAATGAACGTTTTTGATTTCTTTCTCTGCATACGAATTGCAACACACATCCGCACAGAATTGCTATGAATACAATTGAGGCTAAAAAAGTCCTCGAAACCGCGTTGCTGTGCGCTCGTGAATCGCTGACGATCCACAGCCTGAAAAAGCTGTTCGTCGATGCGGACGAGAACGGCCGCGTGCGCGGTGTCGGCGTCGGTGCCGACACGATCAAGCAATTGCTGGAAGAGTTGCGTGACGAGTGGGAAGGGCGCGGCATCGAGATCGTCAGTCTGGCTTCGGGCTGGCGCTTTCAAAGCCGCCCGGAAATGAAGATGTATCTCGATCGCCTGACGCCCGAGCGGCCGCCCAAGTATTCGCGGGCGACCCTGGAAACCCTGGCCATCATCGCCTACCGCCAGCCGGTGACGCGGGGCGATATCGAGGAGATTCGCGGCGTTGCCGTCAATTCGCAGACGATCAAGATGCTGGAAGACCGCGGCTGGGTCGATGCCATCGGCTACCGCGACGTGGTGGGACGGCCGGCCTTGCTGGCCACCACCAAGCAATTTTTGGATGACCTGGGTTTGCATTCGCTGTCCCAGCTGCCGCCTTTGCAGCAAATCAGCGAGATGCAGGGCAATGGGCTCGAAGCCCTGGAAGCGGCCCTGCAAGAAAATTTTGACAAGGCAAGCAATGAGCTTGCCCCCCAGCTTGGTGCAGGTAGCAATACGGCTGTGACAGATGTAGATGTGACAGCAAGCCTTGATGCCGGCCCCGATGCTTCGCCCACGGACGAAGCCTACACTCACGACCCTGCGCCAGAACTAACGGTTGACGCTGCGCCAGGTCAGCACAGCCAAGAAACGAAGAATGAATAATCCGAACACACCCGAGACAGTAACCGCCAGCGACGAAGCCATCGTTGCCAAGCCCAAGCGCCGCACCAAAGCCCAGATCGAGGCCGACGCGGTTGCTGCAACCGCTGCTGGCGACACCGCCGCGGCCAAGCCGAAGCGCCGCACGAAAGCCGACGTGGCCGCCGACGCGCCCGTCGTCGCCGCTGCTGAAACTGAAGCTGCGCCAGTGGTCAAGAAAACCCGCGCCAAGCCGGCCCTGAAGGCCGTGGCCGAAGCCGCGGAAGCCGCAGCCGAGGCGGTTGCCGCCCCGGCGCCGCGTCCGCCGCGCGCCCGCGCCGCCGCCAAGGCCGCTGCCGCCGTCGCTGAAACGGCGCCGGAAGCCGTCGCCGACAAGCCGGCCGAAGCACGTCCGACCCGCGGTCCGCGCCAGATGCGCGGCGTGCAGGCCGAACGCGCGCTGCGCCAGCCGCCGCGCGCCGAAGCGCCGCAGGCAGCGCAAGCCGCTGCGCCTGCCGCAGAACAAGCTGCCGCGCCGGTCGCCGACGTGTTCGACGCCGAAGGCAACCTCGTTTCCGGCCCGCGCCTGCCGCGCGGTCCGCGCAACGACGTGCCGGGCGCCGGCAAGAATGCCGGCAAGAGCCGCAAGAAGGGCAAGGGCCGCCAGGCTGCGCCCGGCAAGGTCAGCGACGCCGATGCTGTCTTCTCGTTCGTTACTTCCGACGCGTTCGACAGCGAAGAAGGCGGCACGGGCCGCGTGCAGAAAGCGGCCGTGCGCCGCGACCTGACGTCCGACGACGACGCGCCGAAGCTGCACAAGGTGCTGGCCGAAGCCGGTCTCGGTTCGCGCCGCGACATGGAAGACCTGATTATTTCGGGCCGCGTGTCCGTGAATGGCGAGCCGGCCCACATTGGCCAGCGCATCCTGCCGAGCGACCACGTGCGCATCAACGGTAAATTGATCCAGCGCCGCGTCAGCAAGAAACCGCCGCGCGTGTTGGTGTATCACAAGCCGGCCGGTGAAATCGTCAGCCATAATGACCCGGACGGCCGTCCATCCGTGTTCGACCGCTTGCCGACCATGAAGGCCGGCAAGTGGCTGGCCGTGGGCCGCCTCGACTTCAATACGGAAGGCTTGCTGCTGTTTACCACCTCCGGTGACCTGGCCAACCGCCTGATGCACCCGCGCTACGGCATCGACCGCGAGTACGCCGTGCGTACCCTGGGAGAGCTGGAAGAGGGCATGCGCCAGAAGCTGCTGGCCGGCGTCGAGCTGGAAGACGGCCTGGCGCAGTTCTCGAAGATTGCCGATGGCGGCGGCGAAGGCATCAACAAGTGGTATCGCGTGGTGATCGGCGAAGGCCGTAACCGCGAAGTGCGCCGCATGTTCGAAGCCATCGGCCTGACCGTCTCGCGCCTGATCCGTACCCGCTACGGCGCCATGACCCTGCCGAGCGGCCTGAAACGGGGCCGCTGGGAAGAGATGGATGAAAACACCGTGCGCGACCTGCTGGCCGCCTATGGCATCGAAAAGAAAATGCCGCCTTCGGGCGACCCCCGTGCCGCTGGCGCCGCCAAGGGCCGCGAAGCGCGCAAGGTCGAACGCAAGGACCGCGATGACGAGCCGAATGGCAACCGTATCGATGTGAGTAACCGCAACGCCGATCCATTCCCCGTGGCGCCGCGCCGTGGCCAGCCGCAAGGCCAGTTTGCCCGTCCGCAAGGCCAGGGTCGCCCAGGCGGCGCCGGCCGTCCAGGCGACGCGCGTGGTCCGGGCCGTGGCCAGCCGCAAGGTCCGTTCCAGGGTGGCCAGCCGCGCTCGTCGGCGTCGTTCGACGGCGCGCAAGGCCAGGGCCGTCCGCCGCGTGCGGCAGGCCAGGGCCAGGGACGTCCCGGTGGCGAAGGCCGCGCGCCGCAGCGCGGTCCGCGTCAGCCCGATCCGCTGCAGACGGCCTTCGGCTTCGCCAACACGGGTCCGCGCCGCAATGCTGGCGGAGGTGCCGGTGGGCAAGCGCGTTCCGGCGGTCAGCCGCGTGGCGGCATGGATCGTGGCGGCATGGACGGCATGCCGCGCCGCCGCAGCAAAGGTTAATCGGGAAGAGTTTCTTCTTGCGCGCCCGCCGATCTGCGGCGGGTGCGCGCTCTTGTAACTGTTGTAAGCCGGGCCGTTCCTCGTGTGCGGCATTGCGGCGAAGTTAATAAGAGGTTATAATCTGCAGCCTAATAAAAGTTCTCCGCAGGGTTGTTTGGTGGGGAGTGCTTTCATCTGGTTGGGGAAATACAAGAAGATGGGCAGATGCCCATTTTTTTTTTGTTGAACCGTTTGTAATGGCGCCAACAAGGGGCCATATATGACTTGAATGCGTGTTTTTGCATGTTTTCGGCGCCCAATGCGGCGCTGTCATGCCGAAAACGGGCCTTATTTCTGGAGAATTTCTTGCAGCAGTTGGGATTGATTGAAAAGACAGTTACAGGTCTGGGCTATGAGCTCGTTGATGTCGAACGTGCCGAGCGCGGACTGCTGCGCGTCTTTATTGATTTCAGCGCCGCCGATGCCGCTGAAAAAGGTCCGATCACGGTCGAAGACTGTGCCACGGTGAGTCACCAGTTATCGCATGTGTTGACGGTAGAGAACGTTCCTTACGAGCGTCTCGAGATTTCTTCCCCGGGTCTCGATCGTCCGGTGCGCAAGCTGGAAGACTTCGTCCGTTTCGCAGGCCAGGAAATCATCGTCAAGCTGATGGTGGCGATGCCGGGTACGAACAACCGGAAATCGTTCCAGGGGATATTGCAAGAACCCGTGGGCGATAAATTGTCGTTGGAATTTGAAGGTAAGGATGGTCCGGCGATGTTGGAGTTTACGCTCGCGGATGTGGATAAGGCACGCTTGGTGCCGCAGGTGGTTTTTAAGGGACGCAAAGCATGAGCCGCGAAGTTTTATTATTGGTTGACGCGCTGGCGCGCGAAAAAAACGTCGATAAAGATGTCGTCTTCGGCGCCCTCGAATTCGCGTTGGCGCAAGCCACGAAGAAACGGTATGAGGGTGAAGTAGACATCCGCGTTTCGATCGACCGCGAAACGGGCGAATTCGAATCGTTCCGCCGCTGGCACGTCGTGCCCGATGAAGCGGGCCTGCAATTGCCGGATCAGGAGATCCTGCATTTCGAGGCAAAAGAACAGATTCCCGATATCGAAGTCGATGACCATATCGAAGAACCGATCGAATCCGTTGAATTCGGCCGCCGTTTCGCCCAGGATACCAAACAGGTGGTCCTGCAGCGCGTGCGTGATGCCGAACGCGAACAGATCCTGGTCGACTTCCTGGAACGCGGCGATTCGCTCGTCACCGGCACCATCAAGCGCATGGAACGCGGCGACGCTATCGTCGAATCGGGCAAGATCGAAGCACGTCTGCCACGCGACCAGATGATCCCGAAAGAGAATCTGCGTATCGGCGACCGTGTGCGTGCATATATCTTGCGCATCGACCGCAATATGCGCGGCCCGCAAGTGATCCTGTCGCGCACCGCGCCAGAATTCATTATGAAGCTGTTCGAGCTGGAAGTGCCGGAAATTGAACAAGGCATGCTGGAAATCAAATCCGCAGCCCGCGATGCCGGCGTCCGCGCCAAGATCGCCGTCTACACGGCCGACAAGCGCATCGACCCGATCGGTACTTGCGTCGGCATGCGCGGTTCGCGCGTGCAGGCCGTGACCGGCGAGCTCGGTGGCGAACGCGTCGACATCGTGCTGTGGTCGGAAGATCCGGCGCAGTTCGTCATCGGCGCCCTGGCGCCGGCGAACGTGTCGTCGATCATGGTTGACGAAGAGAAACACGCGATGGATGTCGTCGTCGATGAAGAAAACCTGGCAATCGCGATCGGCCGTTCCGGCCAGAACGTGCGCCTGGCCTCGGACCTGACCGGCTGGAAGATCAACATCATGACGGCCGAAGAATCGGCTGACAAAGCTGCCCAGGAAACGGCTGCCGTGCGCATCCTGTTCATGGAAAAGCTCGATGTCGACCAGGAAGTGGCCGATATTCTGGTGGAAGAAGGTTTCGCCAGTCTGGAAGAAATCGCTTACGTGCCAATTTCCGAAATGCTGGAAATCGAATCGTTTGACGAAGATACCGTCAATGAACTCCGTACCCGTGCGCGTGATGCGCTCGTGACCGAAGCGATTGCTTCGGAAGAGGGTCTGGAAGGCATGGACGAGGCGTTGGTGGGTCTGGAAGGCATGGACCGCATTACCGCCGGCAAGCTGGGTCTGGCTGGTATCAAGACCGTTGAAGCATTTGCAGCACTGGCATACGACGAATTTGGCGCAATCCTGGCCTTGTCTGCGGACCGTGCGCGTGAACTGATTACAAGTGAATTTAAAGATGTGACCGACGATGAGATGAAGTTGGTTGACTCGAAGTACGACGATCGTGCCAAGGCGTTGCAAGCCAAGGCATGGAGTCTGGCCGAATCCGCAAAGGCTTAATTTGAGTATCTTTATCATCTCCGCGACACATAGAAAAGAGGACTGAATGGCGAGTAACAACGTAGCCCAATTTGCCACCGAACTGAAGATGCCTGCAGATTTGCTGCTGACGCAGCTGCGTTCTGCCGGCGTCGAGAAAAGTTCGACGTCAGATCCATTGTCGAAAGATGATAAGGACAAGCTTTTGGATCATCTGCGCCGCACACACGGCGCAGCGGCTGACACAGAAAAGAAAAAAATCACCGTGACCCGCAAGGAAACGACTGAGATCAAGCAAGCTGACGCCACCGGCAAGTCGCGCACCATCCAGGTGGAAGTGCGCAAGAAACGCACATTCGTCCAGCGTGACGAAGCTGCGCCGGTCGCGGCAGAACCGGCTGCGCCTGCCGCACCGGTGATCGATCCCGCCGACGTGGCGCGCCGTGAAGAAGAAGCCCGTAAACAGGCTGAACTGATCGCCCGCCAGGAAGCCGATCTGCGCGAAAAGCAGGAACGTCTGGCCAAGCTGGACGCGGAAAAAGAAGCCCAGGCGAAAGCCACGCAACAGGCTGAACTTGCTGCTAAGAAAGAAGCTGAAGCGGAAGCGAAGAAAGCGGCCGCCAAGGCTGCCGCCGCGCCTGTCGCCAGCGCCGCTGCGCCTGTCGTTGACGACGCCGCCGCCGAAGCGAAAAAAGCTGCTGCCGCTGAAGAAGCGAAGAAGAAAGCCGCTGCCGCTGCTGTTGCCGCCAAGGAAGCCGCTGACAAAGCGGAAGCCACCGAGCGTGCACGCAAGGCCGTTGCCGACGAAGTCGCCCAGATCAAGGCCATGATGAACGCGCCACGCCGCGCCATCAAGGCACCGGAACCCGTACCGGTTCCAGTGAAACCGAAGGCGCCGGAAGGCACCCTGCACAAGCCTGCTGACAAGAAACCTGGCGACAAGCCGGGCGACAAGAAGCCTGCTGTTGCAGACAAGAAATCCATCAAGTCGGCGAATGTGTCGTCCACCTGGTCCGATGACGCGAAAAAACGCGGCACCACCGGTGGTCCCAAGCCACGCGGCAACAGCGGCCCAGGCGGCCGTGACAGCTGGCGCGGTGGCGCGAAGGGCCGTCGCCCGACGCACCATGACGACCGTGAATCGAACTTCCAGGCACCGACAGAAGCCGTCGTCAAGGACGTGCACGTACCGGAAACGATCACCGTGGCCGAACTGGCGCACAAAATGTCCGTCAAGGCATCCGAAGTCATCAAGCATTTGATGAAATTGGGCCAGATGTGCACGATCAACCAGGTGCTGGACCAGGAAACCGCCATGATTCTGGTGGAAGAAATGGGCCACAAGGCGTTCGCCGCCGAACTGGACGATCCGGAAGCGCTGCTGGCCGATGTGGGCGAACACGCGCACTTCGAAACCAAGCCGCGCGCACCGGTGGTCACCGTCATGGGTCACGTCGACCACGGCAAGACCTCGCTGCTCGATTACATCCGTCGCGCCAAGGTTGCCTCCGGCGAAGCGGGCGGCATTACGCAGCATATCGGCGCTTACCACGTCGATACGCCACGCGGCATGATCACCTTCCTCGACACCCCGGGCCACGAAGCGTTTACCGCCATGCGTGCCCGTGGCGCCAAGGCAACCGACATCGTGATTCTGGTGGTTGCCGCCGACGATGGCGTGATGCCGCAAACGAAAGAAGCGATTGCCCATGCGAAAGCAGCCGGCGTACCGCTGGTGGTGGCGATCAACAAGGTCGACAAACCGGGCGGTAACGTGGACCGCGTGACGCAGGAACTGGTTGCCGAACAAGTCGTGCCGGAAGAATACGGTGGCGAATCGCCATTCGTGCCGGTATCGGCCAAAACGGGCCAGGGTATCGATGACCTGCTGGAACAAGTGCTGTTGCAAGCCGAAGTGCTGGAACTGACGGCACCGGTCGATGCGCCAGCGCGCGGCCTGGTAGTCGAGGCGCGTCTGGACAAGGGCCGTGGTCCTGTCGCGACGATCCTGGTGCAGTCGGGTACCTTGCGCCGCGGCGACGTGATCCTGGCCGGCTCTTCGTATGGCCGTGTTCGCGCCATGCTGGACGAGAACGGCAAGCCGATCGCCGAAGCGGGTCCTTCGATTCCGGTCGAAATCCAGGGGCTGACGGAAGTGCCGGTCGCCGGTGAAGAAGTCGTCGTCATGGCTGACGAGCGCAAGGCGCGTGAAATCGGTCTGTTCCGTCAAGGTAAGTTCCGCGACGTGAAACTGGCGAAACAGCAAGCTGCGAAACTGGAAAACATGTTCGACCAGATGGCCGAAGGCGAAGTGAAAAACTTGCCGTTGATCATCAAAACCGACGTGCAAGGTTCGCAAGAAGCGCTGGTTGGCTCGCTGCAGAAACTGTCGACCTCCGAAGTGCGCGTACAAGTTGTGCACGCAGCCGTCGGCGGCATCACGGAATCGGACGTCAACCTGGCAGTCGCCTCGAAAGCGGTCATCATCGGCTTCAACGCCCGTGCTGATGCCCAGGCACGCAAGCTGGCCGAGTCGAATGGCGTGGACATTCGCTACTACAACATCATTTACGATGCGATCGACGAGATCAAATCGGCGTTGTCGGGCATGTTGGCACCAGAGAAACGCGAAACCGTCATCGGCCAGGTCGAGATCCGCCAGGTTATCCTGGTCTCGAAAGTGGGCGCGATTGCCGGTTGCCTGGTCACCGATGGCGTGGTCAAGCGTGCTTCTTCCGTCCGCCTGTTGCGCAACAACATCGTGGTGTGGAGCGGCGAGATCGACTCCCTGAAACGCTTCAAGGACGATGCGAAAGAAGTTCGCGCCGGTCTGGAGTGCGGCCTGTCGCTGAAGAACTACAACGACATTCAGGTTGGCGACACCCTGGAAGTGTTCGAAGTCCAGGAAATCGCTCGTACCCTGTAATCACAGCAGTAATGGCGCGGACATATCGTTGTCCGCGCAAACACGTGGGGCGCATTGGTCAACGGGCAACCGTTTGACCCATGCGCCCTGCGGCACTTAGGACAGCATAAAATCATGGCTAAACATAGCAAAACCATGCCGGCGCGCGGCTTGCGCGTGGCGGACCAGATCCAGCGCGATCTGGCTGAAATCATCGCCTACGAATTGAAAGACCCGCGCGTGGGCACGATGATCACCATCACCGAAGTACAGATCACGCCCGATTACGCGCACGCCAAGGTGTTTTTCACGATGTTGAAAGACAGCAAGGAAGCCATCAAGAACACCACCGAGGGCCTGATGGCCGCAGCCGGCTTCATCCGTGGCCTGCTGGGCAAGCGCCTGCACATCCACACCCTGCCGATGCTGCATTTCGTGCACGACAGCTCGACTTCGCGCGGCATGGAAATGTCCTTGCTGATCGACAAGGCCAACGCCACGCGCGCGGCCGATGCCGAGCCGGATGTCAAACCAGAAGCGGACGAGCAATAACAGTGGCCGGACCGAAGAAACCGCCCGGCATCAAGCGGGTGCGCGACCTGGTCGACGGCGTCTTGCTGCTCGATAAGCCCGTGGGCTGGTCCAGCAACGACGCCCTGATCAAGGCCAAGCGTGTCTTGAACGCGAAAAAGGCGGGCCATACGGGCACGCTGGATCCGTTCGCCACGGGCTTGCTGCCATTGTGCTTTGGCGAGGCGACGAAGTTCTCGCAGGACTTGCTGGAAGCCGACAAGACCTACGAAACCCTGGTGCACCTGGGGCAGACGACGGATACGGGCGACACGGAAGGCGAAGTGCTGGAAACGCGTGAAGTCAACGTCACCGAAGAGCAGATCGAAGCCGTGCTGGCGCAGTTCCGCGGGCCGATCCTGCAGACGCCGCCCATGTACTCGGCCTTGAAAAGGGACGGCAAGCCCCTATATGAGTATGCAAGGGCAGGCATCACGCTGGAGCGCGAAGCGCGTCCGGTGACCATCCACAAGCTCGAGTTCCTCGGCTATGAAGCCCCGTTCCTGAAATTGTCCGTGATGTGCAGCAAGGGTACGTATATCCGCGTGCTGGGCGAAGACATCGGCCACGCGCTCGGTTGCGGCGGCCATCTGAACGCCTTGCGCCGCACGCAGGTCGGCAACCTGACTTTGGACGGCGTCGTCACGCTCGATGAGCTGACGGCGCATGCCGCGCCGCTGAGTCTGCTGGCGCCCGTCGATGCATTATTGTCGAGTTTCCCCGCCGTCCAGCTGACGGAAGAATTGGCCAAGCGTTTCCTGCACGGCCAGCGCATCGCGCTGGGCAAGGAAGACGTCGCCGTGCCAGCCGAACCGGGCAGGGTGCGCGTGTATCACGACGCCAAATTGCTGGGCACGGGCCAGTTGCAGGAGTACAGCATCCTGGCGCCCGAACGGCTCATTGCCACGGCGCATCAATAAGTCACAGCAACGTCATATTACCCAGCGACACTCTTCAAACAGTGTCGCTTTTTTAAACAAACCGTCCCCGACTGCGGGAGCCGCCAGCATTTTTAGATAGCGTTGCAACGCAACATGCTATACTACGCGGTTCCGGAAATAGATTAGCATTCGGGTATCTCGTACATCTTGTACGCACTCCGCAGTTTTTCAGTAACTACTACGACCATGTCAAATACAAAACGCGCAATTCGTAATATCGCCATTATCGCCCACGTTGACCACGGCAAAACCACGCTGGTGGATCAGCTGCTGCGCCAGTCCGGCACCTTCCGTGAAAACCAAGCGGTCGACACCCGAGTCATGGACTCGAACGACCTGGAAAAGGAGCGCGGCATTACGATTCTGTCGAAGAACTGCGCCGTTGAGTACGAAGGCACCCACATCAACATCGTCGACACCCCAGGCCACGCCGACTTCGGCGGCGAAGTGGAACGTGTTCTGTCGATGGTGGACTCGGTTCTGCTGCTGATCGATGCACAGGAAGGCCCGATGCCGCAAACCCGTTTCGTCACGCGCAAGGCGCTGGCACTGGGTCTGAAGCCTATCGTTATCGTCAACAAGATCGACCGTCCAGGCGCACGTCCGGACTGGGCCATCAACCAGACGTTCGAATTGTTCGACAAGCTGGGCGCTACCGACGAGCAACTGGATTTCCCTATCGTTTACGCTTCGGGCCTGAACGGCTATGCCGGCCTGACCGAAGACGTGCGCGGCGGCGACATGAAGCCGATGTTCGACGCCATCCTGGAACACGTTCCAGTGCGTGACGACAATCCGGAAGGCCCGCTGCAAATGCAGATCACCTCGCTGGACTACTCGTCGTACGTCGGCAAGATCGGCATTGGCCGCGTCAACCGCGGTACCGTTAAAGTTGGTCAAGACGTGCTGGTCATCAATGGCCCAGGCGCCACGCCAATCAAAGGCCGCATCAACCAAGTGCTGAACTTCAAGGGCCTGGAGCGCGTGCTGGTGGACGAAGCCGTCGCCGGCGACATCTGCCTGATCAACGGTATCGATGAAATCGGCATCGGTTCGACCCTGTGCGCAGTGGACACGCCTGAAGCGCTGCCGATGCTGACCGTCGACGAGCCAACCCTGACCATGAACTTCATGGTCAACAACTCGCCACTGGCTGGCCGCGAAGGCAAGTTCGTTACCTCGCGCCAACTGCGTGACCGTCTGGAAAAAGAATTGAAAGCCAACGTTGCTCTGCGCGTAGCGCCGACCGACGACGACACGATCTTCGAAGTATCGGGCCGCGGCGAGCTGCACCTGACGATTCTGATCGAAAACATGCGTCGCGAAGGCTTCGAGCTGGCCGTATCGCGTCCACGCGTGGTCTTCAAAATGGTCGATGGCGTGCGCCACGAGCCGTTTGAAAACCTGTCGGTCGACGTGGAAGAAGCCAACCAGGGCGGCGTCATGGAAGAACTGGGCCGTCGTCGCGGCGACCTGCAAAACATGGAATCGGATGGCAAGGGCCGCGTGCGTCTCGAGTACCTGATCCCGGCACGTGGCCTGATCGGCTTCCAGGGCGAATTCATGACCCTGACCCGCGGCACCGGCTTGATGAGCCACGTATTCCACGAATACGCGCCAGTCGACAACACCCGTGGCGAAATGGCTGGCCGTCGCAACGGCGTGCTGATCTCGCAAGACGACGGCGCCGCTGTTGCCTACGCGATTTGGAAACTGCAAGACCGCGGCCGCATGTTCGTGTCGCACAATGACCCGGTCTACGAAGGCATGGTCATCGGCATCCACTCGCGCGACAATGACCTGGTCGTCAACCCGATCAAGGGCAAGCAGCTGACCAACGTGCGTTCGTCGGGTACCGACGAAGCAGTGCGCCTGGTGCCGCCTATCCAGATGTCGCTGGAATACGCAGTCGAATTCATCGAGGACGACGAACTGGTGGAAATCACCCCGAAATCGATCCGTCTGCGCAAGCGCTTCCTGAAAGAGCACGAGCGTAAAAAAGCGTCGCGCGACGCGTAATACCCGCGTGAGCATGGATTGACGTCCATGCCGTTTTCGGCCCGCTGCGCCGCATGACTTTAACCGGTGATGCGCGCAGCGGGTTTGTTGTTTGTAGAAGCTGTTGTGTATTGACCTGTTTTTATTGATCCTATGACTACGTCCCCCCTGCCTTCCCGCCGCCTGTCCGTTGCCCCCATGATGGACTGGACCGACCGCCATTGCCGCAAGTTCCACCGCGAAATCACGCGTCATACCTGGCTCTACACCGAGATGGTGACGACGGGCGCGCTCGTGTACGGCGACGTGGAGCGCCATCTGCGCTTCAACGAGGAAGAGCATCCCGTCGCCCTGCAGCTGGGCGGCAGCGATCCGACAGACCTGGCCACCAGCGCGAAGCTGGGCCAGCAGTGGGGCTATGACGAAGTCAACCTGAACTGCGGCTGCCCGTCCGAGCGCGTGCAAAAAGGCGCGTTTGGCGCCTGCCTGATGGCCGAGCCGCAGCTGGTGGCCGACTGCGTGAAAGCCATGCGCGACGTGGTCGACATCGACGTCACGGTGAAACACCGCATCGGCATCGATGACAGCGAATCGTACGACTTCGTGCGCGATTTCGTCGGCACCGTGGCCGATGCCGGCTGCAAGACATTTATTGTGCATGCGCGTAACGCCATCCTGAAAGGCTTGAGTCCGAAGGAAAACCGCGAAGTGCCGCCCCTCAAGTATGACTATGCCTACCGTTTGAAGCGTGATTTTCCGCAATTCGAGTTCATTATCAACGGCGGCATCAAGACACTCGATGAGATCGACCTGCATTTGCAGCACCTGGACGGCGTGATGCTGGGCCGCGAGGCCTACCACAACCCGTATGTGATGGCGCAGTTCGACCAGCGCTATTACGGCGACGACGCGCCCGTGAAAACGCGCGAGCAGGTGCTCGAGGCGATGATTCCGTATATCAGCGCGCAGCTGGAGAAGGAAGCGGGGAGATTAAAACTGAACAGCGTGACGCGCCACATGCTGGGCCTGATGCAAAACCTGCCCGGCGCGCGCGGCTTCCGCCAGACCTTGTCCGACTCGAAGAAGCTGGCGTCGGGCGACCCCCGTTTGCTGCTGGAAGCGGCTGCGCGCCTGTCGCTGCCCGCGTAATGAGCGGCGACTGCCACGCCCATGCACAGCAGTTGCATGGTTACCTGCAAGCCGTCAGCGCGCTGAAGGATGACGGCAGCCTGTTTCTTTGCGAGTATCTGGGACCCGTCGCGCCGCAGGCATCGCTCGATGCGCTGTGCCGCGTGCTGCGGATTGCGCCGGAGGGCTTGTCCTTGCAGCCGCTCGAGAGCGTGGCATGCAGCGGCATCGCCTGCACGCCGCGCCAGTGGCTGCTGGAGCGTATTCGTCCCATGAGCGAGGCGGACCGCCAGCCGCTCGATGCGCGTGTATATGACGGTTTCGAGCGCGAACTGGCCGAATTGCTGCGCGGCGAGCCCCACTGGTATCAACTGGTATTGTCTGGCCAGCGCAGCCTGGCCGGCCAATTGGGCGCCATCTGGAGCGTCTTTGTCTTCGGCACAGAGTGCCACGCCTATGTGATGCATTGCAGCTGGGACAGCTGATCCAACTTGTCTATACCGCTGCACCTGCGCAGTGGTATTGTCCGTACTTCCCCCTCCTCTGAGCACCCCTCCCAAAACAATGCAATATGGCTATGCCATGTGTTGTAAATGCGCTGTTTCGGCGCACGCCCGCACTGTCGTGGGGCGTTTCTATGGGGCAAGAATCGGCGTTGTTGCCATTTCCCCGAAGAAAGTTAATCTGCCATTTATTCAGGTACTTATTGCTTGCTTTGAGGCAAAATTTACACCTATAATTGATTATAGACAAATATTTCTCATATGAATGTTTGATGTTGATCTCGCATCATCAGTGTCAAAAATTCAGGGTGTGGAACAAGTTTGCATTCGCAGTCACTGGCGTTTTCAGGGCTGTTGTAGATCAGGAAGTACCCCAGGCTGCGTGCGGCCGGATACCGCCAGCATACCAATGGGTAAGGGCGGATGCCGGTGTTGCGCAGCCTTCGTCTTGTCGTGCCGGGCAAAAATCCTTATCAATAGTTTCATTTACGAAGAGCCGAAATGAATTTAGCAAAAATGAAGGTTGGTACCCGCCTGGGCCTGGGTTTCGCCCTGGTACTGGTTCTGCTGGTGGCCGTGACCGTCCTCGGCATCGCGCGGATGGCGCAAATCCAGGAACGTCTCGATCACGTGATCAATGTCAACAACGTCGTCACCCGCCTGGTGATCGATATGCGTGGCAACGTCAGCGACCGCATCACCTCGCTGCGCATCCTCACCCTGATGACGGACGCGGGCGATATGGAGCCGGAAATGGCACGTATCAAGACGCAGACCAGCACCTATCAGGAAACGCAGAAGAAGCTCGAAGAGAAATTCGCCATCGAGTCGACCTCTGAAGAAAAAGCCTTGCTGGCCTCGATCAAGGAATACGAGGCGGCCGCCATGCCAGCCATCGCCAAGGCGTCGGCACTGTGGATGGCCAACGATGCGGAAGGCGCCACGCGCGTGATGATCAAGGAAATCCGCCCGGTACAGAAAAAATGGATGGAAGCGCTGGAGCAACTGGCCGTGCTGGAAGACAAGCTCAATGAGCAGATGCAATCGGATGCCCGCAAGGCCTTCGACAGCGCGCGCCTGTTCATGATCATCCTCGGCGTGCTGGCCGTGGCGATGGGCGTGGCGGCGGCGCTGGTGATTACCCGCGGCCTGCTGAAACAGCTGGGCGGCGAGCCTGACTACACGGCATCGATCGCCGGCAGCATCGCCAATGGCGACCTGTCGATCGGCATCCACACCCAGCCATCGGATAATTCCAGCCTGCTGGCGGAAATGAAGGAAATGCGCAACAGCCTGGTGGGCATCGTCGGCCAGGTGCGCGTCGGTACGGAAACCATCGGCACGGCCTCGCGCGAAATTGCCGACGGCAATATCGACCTGTCGTCGCGTACGGAAATGCAGGCCAGCGCGCTGGAAAAAACGGCGTCGGCCATGGAAGAGCTGACCTCGACCGTGAAACAGAATGCGGACAATGCGCGCGAAGCCAATAAACTGGCCGCCACCGCGTCGGACGTGGCCCTGAAAGGCGGCTCCGTGGTCTCGCAAGTGGTTGACACCATGAGCTCGATCAATGAATCGGCGAAGAAAATTGTCGACATCATCGGCGTGATCGACGGCATCGCCTTCCAGACGAATATTCTGGCGCTGAACGCGGCCGTGGAAGCGGCACGTGCCGGCGAACAAGGCCGCGGCTTTGCCGTGGTGGCGTCGGAAGTGCGCAACCTGGCCCAGCGCTCCGCTGGCGCCGCGAAAGAAATCAAGATCCTCATCGACGATTCGGCCGAGAAGACGGAACGCGGCACGCGTTTGGTGGGCCAGGCCGGCGTGACGATGGGCGAAGTGGTCGACAGCGTGCGCCGCGTCACCGACATCATGAGCGAGATCGCCAGTGCCAGCCAGGAACAAAGCGCCGGCATCGAGCAGGTCAACCTGTCGATCATCGAAATGGATGGCATGACGCAGCAAAATGCGGCCCTGGTGGAGCAGGCAGCCGCCGCGGCGCAAAGCTTGCAGGACCAGGCGGCCGAACTGGCCCACGTGGTCAGCATCTTCAAGCTGGTCGAAGGCGAAGAGAAGCCGGCGGCGTACGTGCCGGCCCCCGTGGCCGCCGCCGCGGCGCCAGTGGCCGCGCGCAAGCCGGCGCCGGCATTGCGCCCGGTCAAGTCGCTGACCCGCAAGGTAGAAGCGGCCGCACCCGTGGCCGCCCCGGCGCCGCGCAAGGCGGCAGCGGCGAGCAGCAATGACGAGTGGGAAGAGTTTTAAGCGCGGCCAACAGCGCACAGGAAATCGTAATTACCGTATCTGATAATCATGGGGAAGCACATGTTTGAGAATAAGCGTTTGATGAGTGTTGCAGCAGCCTTGCTGGTATCCGTTTCTTCCGCCGCCTTCGCGGCCGAGGTACCGGCGTCGTTCGATGCCAAGAACTGCAAGGCCGACTATCCGAAAGCCTCGCTGATGAACGAAGAGCAGGGCACCGTCTCGATGTCCTTCCTGGTCAACGCCGACGGTAGCGTTGCCGATTCGAAAATCGAGAAGAGCAGCGGCTTCAAGAACCTGGACAAGGCCGCCATCAAGGCTCTGTCCGCGTGCAAGTTCAAGCCGGGCACCAAGGATGGCGCTGCTGCGCAAACCTGGACCAAGGTCGATTACGCCTGGAAGCTGGACTGATCCACATATTGCCGGGAGATAACTCCCGGCATGCGTTCTCCGCTACGGGCGGCGCCTGCGAGGGCGCCGCCCGTATTGTTATGTGCGCCAGCCAACGGCGCCGGCGCCGACGATTCTGTTACCCTCGAAACATACCTTCGGGATCTCCCACCACAAGAGGCCTACCATGCAGCGCATCCTGACACTTTCTTCCCTGGCGGCCACCGGCTTGCTGCTTTCCGCCTGCGCATCGCTGGGCACGCCTGTCGGCTTGCAGGCGGGACAAACCGTCGCCGTCGTCAACAGCTTGAGCTGGGACAATCCCCTGACGGGCAAGCGCGACGGCGTGCGCACCAGCTGGCCCATCAAGGATGGCAAGATTGCCCCTGAATATTTCCCGCTGGCGCAATTGAAGCAGTGCGAGGCCGGCGGCACGCCTTGCGCCTGGGGCGTGATGCGGGCGCAGCGCAGCGCACCCACGCTGAGCTTTGTAGACGGCGGCGTGGACGTGGCGCTGAGCGTATCGATCGACGTGGCGCGGCGCCAGGACGCGCGCCAGGGCGAGACGCAGACGGCGATGGCGATACCGCAGGATGTGCCGGCCCTGGCGGGCAAGCAGCGCGTGCAGCCCAGCTGGAAATTGAAGTATGGCAAGGTCGAGCAGGTCGAGCTCGATTACGGCGTGCGCTACCAGGTGTGCGTGCAGCGCTACGATGCGGCCGGCAAGGCCATCGACACCTGTGCGATTCCATTTATCTGAGGAAACATGCCGCGTGCGCCGCTTGTGGCGCGATTGCGACATTTCATGTTGCGGCGTGCGTCGGGGTGTAACAATAGGTAAAAGCACAGCAAAGCACGGCGTAATTTCTTATAGTACTTCATTAGAGATCGGTATTGGTACAAGAGGAGAATTGCGATGAAAACCCTGTTGGCAGTAATCTCGCTGGCCGCCCTCGGTGGCTGCGCCGTGGCGCCGCCCGGGCCCGCGTATTACGGTTCGCGCGCGCCACAGGCGGCCTACAATCCCTATGAATGGCATACGGTCTCGTCCGAACCGGTGCAGTCGGGCCGCGTGATGAGCGCGCCGCGCGTCGAATACACGAATGAACCGGTGTATGTGCAGCAACAGCCCGTCTACGTGCAGCAGCCCGTATATGTGCCGGCACCCGTCTACGCGCCGCAACCGTATTATTACAATCCGCCCGTGTCGATCGGGCTCGATTTCGTGTTTGGCTTTGGGCGCTACGGTGGACACCGCGGCGGCTGGGGCGGGCATGGCCGTTACCACGGCCGGCGCTAGCCGGCGCGCGTTGTCCGGTGACGGGCTGCGGCGGCGCCTGATGACATCAGTGGAAATACACGGAACTCTGGTGCAGCACGTCCGCCGAGCACAGGATGTACATCGCCGCCGCTGCCAGACCTATTTGCAAGGCGCCAAAGCTGATCGGGATGAGGCGGGACATGTCGTACTCCTGAGTGTGTGAGGTGTGGTCAGGCTTTCATCATAGGATGAATTGATGCCTTTGGGCATCGGATGAATGTCCGCCGCCATGTAGGACAACACCTCGTCGCTGCCTGGCTGTCCTGCCGCTTAGCGGTTTTTCCAGCGCAGCACCGGCTCTTCCGGCGCCGTGTCCGGCACGTTCGAGATCGCCAGCCAGTGCGTCAGGCGTTCCGGATGCTTGAGATTGATGCCCATGCCATCGATGATGCCGATTTGTTCCAGCATGCGCGCATCGATCTTCGCCTTCGACACCGTGGGCGCGCCCATGACCATGCGGTCATACGCCTTGCGCGCCTTGTGTTCCCACTTGTGCAGATTGCTTTCGTCGAAGCGGTTCGCTTCGAAATACACGGTCAGGGTGCCATCGAGGTTGCCGAAGCCGACGATGCCCGCGCCCTTGCGGATGGTGGTGGTGTTGTCGATGTCAAATTCCGCCGTGGGCACGAAGATGCCGGCGCGGCCATCGATGTCGGGACGTCCCACGGGCGTTTCCTTGCCGTAGGAACTGGTTTCGGTAATGGTTTTTTCTGCGGACATGGTGCGTGTGTGGCGGCCGTGCCGGGAGCACAATCGGGCCCGGCAGCGCCAGTCATCCTGTTCAAAAAATGCGTGCTGATGATCAGGGCGGGGTAGGGGCCCTGGCGGAGCGATGCTTGGCATTGCTTGATACCCCCTATTGTAGCGCCAATTTAATTCTTCTTGGCAACATTTCCTGAAAATTATGCTCCCGTTTTCCCATGAAAAAAGCCGCCCGGCCATGGTGGCGGGGCGGCTGATTCGCGACGCTCTGTCAGGCTCAGGCAGCGTTCTTGCGGCGCGCCATGAAACCCAGCAAACCCAGGCCCAGCAGCATCATGGCGTAGCTTTCCGGTTCCGGCACGGCGGTCGTCACCGAGACGTTATCCAGGTAGGAACCATAGGTCGGCGCGGAGACGGGGCCGACCGATTCGAAGCGCAGCAGGCTCGACGAGCCGAGCGCCGTCACGTTCTGGCTGTAGGTTTGCCACACGCCGGTGGTGGTGCCGACCAGGGCCGTTGGCGTGAGCAGGGTCGAACCCCAGTAGACATTCATCAGGCTGTTCGCGCCACCCGCTGTATCGGGGCGGCCCGAATAGGCAAACGACAGCGCATACGTGCCGCCGGCCGTGGTGGCGATGGCTTGCGACACGGAGGTCAGGCGCGCGGCGTTGAGTTCCAGGTATTGCGTGCCGGCGGCGGCGACGGGATTGAAGCCGCTCTGGCCGCCTTGCGTGGCGCCCTTCTGGATTTCAAACGCCGTATTGCCGCTGACGGACGAAGTCCAGCCTGTGACGGCGCTCAGTTGCGCGAACGGCGTGTTGATGGCATTGCTTTCGAAGCTGCCGTTGACGACCAGTTCGGTCGCGGCGTTGGCGGCGCCGGCAGTGATCAGGGAAGTGAGTGCGGCGATCTTGATGAGGGTGGCAGGCATGTTCATGTATGGTCTGTTATCTTATTTAATGATTAATTTAATTTCTTAAATGATATTAAAGAATATCACTAAAACTCACCGGAAGTAGATGTTTCTCGCTAAAAAATTTGTAATTATGAAATTATCTGTGTTTAAATTGAAAATAATTTCCATGGTGAACTAATATTGTCAGCTTCGAGGGTGAGGCGGCCATGTTTAGGCTTGCATTAAGCATCTTTGTGACAGGACAGGCGAAAAAAACCTGCATCGACGTGACGGCGATGCAGGTTTTGATAGGTGCGCCTAGAACGCCAGGCGTCCCTGCAGGTAGACCATGCGCGGCGCGCCCACCAGCTTGCCCAGGTTGCCGTCCGAGGTGCGCGTGAAGTAGCGCTTGTCGGCGAGGTTGTTGACGCCGGCGACCAGCTCCAGACCCTTCTGGCCCGGCACTGTCCATTTCACTTGCGTGTTCCAGGTACGGAAGCCTGGAATGACGCCCAGGCTGCCGGCCGGATTTTCCGCCACGGTATTCGCCTCGTCGGCGAACTGGCGGCTCTGGTGGCTGCTCGACAAATCGAAACCCCAGGCGCCCAGCTGGTAGTGGGCGCCGACGGTATCCGTGGTGCGCGAATAGAAGGGCACGTCGTTGCCCGCGTTCGCGCCATCCTGCAAGGTCGCCTTGGTATAGGTGTAGGTGGCGTAGGCGTTCAAGCCGGCCAGCGGGCCGGACTTGTCGAAGCGGTAGTCGACGGCCGATTCCAGGCCCCGGTGGTGCGTGGCGCCCACGTTGTAGAAGACGACGTTTTCGCCGCTGCCGACGGACTGGATCTGGTTGTCGAACTTGATGTTGAACAAGGTCGCTTCGGCCGACAGCTGGCCGCTCTTCCAGCGCGCGCCCAGCTCGGCTGTTTTCGCCAGTTCCGGCTGCAGCGGGTTCTTGCTCGACTGCGCATTGAGCTGCGTATTTTGCACGGCGCCAAACGAGCTGTTGTAGTTGCCGAACAGGGTCACGTTGTTGTTGAGCAAGTAGGCCACGTTCAGCGAGGGCAGGGCCTTGTTGTTGAGCAACTCGATCTTCTGGTCGACCGGCAAGTGATTGAAGCGTTCCGTCTTGATGTGTTCGTAGCGCACGCCCGGCGTGATGCGCCACGCGTCGATGGCGATCTTGTCGTCGATGTACACGGCCTGCGCATCGGTGGCATTGTCGGCGAAGCGCGTCGGCGCCTGCCGCACGCCGCTGGCAATGACCACGTTATAGATGGCCTCGTCGGCCCGCTCGGCCAGATAGCGGTAGCCGACGGTGACGTCCTGAGACACCTTGCCGGTAATAAAGCGCTGCGTGTAGCGCGGCTCGATGGCCGTCGTTTCATAGTTGCGCGGCTGGTGGCCCAGGCCCGTGCGGCCGGCGTTGATCAAGGTGCTTTCGCGCGAGCTCTTGTTGTAATAGGCGCGCACCTCGAATTCCTGCGTGCCGGACAGGGCGTTCAGGTAGCCGATGTCGACAGCCTTGCGCTCGCCGCTCCAGTAATCGGTGGGGCGCGTGTTCTGGAACGGGTCCTGCTTGTATTGCGCCGCGGTCAAACCGCCCGGCGTGCGCGACGTCACGTCATAGTAGGACAGCTTGCCGTACACCTCGGCCGTGGGGCTCAGGTCGTAGCGGAACTTCAGGGCGAAGTCGTTGACCTTCTCGTCGCTGCCGACGCGCCAGTCGCTGCCGCGGATGCCCGAGTACAGCACCGCCAGGCCCAGGCCGCTGTCGAGCTGGGTGCCGGCAAACACGCTGGCCTGCGTGTTGTTGCCCACTTCACTGTACGAGTTGTAGCGCACGGTGGCGTCGCCCGTGACGCCTGGCGTGGTGGGCACGCGGCGCGTCTTGAAATTGATGATGCCGCCCACGTTTTGCGGGCCGAAGCGCACGGCGCCGCCGCCGCGCACCACGTCGACCGTCTCGACATTGGCCAGGCTGACGGGCGCGAACGACAGCTGCGGCTGGCCATACGGCGCCACCGACATCGGGATGCCGTCAAGTAACACCGTGCTGCGCGGCGAATAGCGCCCGGCCAGGCCCCGCACGCCGATATTCAGGGAGATGGCGCTGCCGGCGCTGCCCGAGTTGTCGCTGATCTGCACGCCGGGAATGCGGCGCATCACGTCGCTGAGGCTGGCCGCGCCCGAATTCTCGATATCGTCCCTTTGCACCACCGTGCGGGCGCCCGCGAAATTCTTCGTGCTGGCGGCCATGCTGGTGCCCAGCAGATTGCTGCTGACCTGGATCGATTCCAGGATGGGGCCGGCGTTATCGGCTGTGCTGGCGCTATTGGCGTCCTGTGCCTGTGCGGCAAGCGGGGCGCCCAGGCAGGCGAGGGCGATGGCCAGCGCGCATGGGCGCAGGGAAAACGGCAGTGGGGAAAGAGTGGCGGCCATGCATGGATCTCCGTAATGACAATGTTTGCGCGTTCGCTCAGGCGGCGCGACAACATCGTGGCGTAGGCATCCGGCGCAAGGGGATGATAATGATAATGATTCTCATTTTATCCGTCAATTGCGCAAACTGCGTAGGGCTGGCTTTCTCCGCGCGCGGGTGGGGAAGTGTTGCTGGCGCGGTACAGCAGGGTGTCTGGATTGTTGCTTGGCGCCATTGCTCGGGTGCGGCGGCATTGCGCGCGCTTCTTGTATACTCCCGTTTTTGCAGCCGTCAGACGTGAACGTACAATGAGCCAGACAACTGAAACGACACCAGGCAGTTCCTCCGTGGAACGCCGCCAGGGCGACCAGCCGGCAAGTGCTGCGCGCAAACTCAATCTGCTGGTGGTCGACGACAACCAGGAAGTGGGTGAATCGCTGGCCATGCTGCTCGAAGCGCTGGGCCACCACGCGGTGGTGGTGCGCAACTGGCAGATGGCCGTCGAGCAAGTCAAGCTGTGCGTGCCCGACGCCGTCTACCTCGACATCGAAATGCCCGGCATCAGCGGCATCGAAATCGGCCGCCGCCTGCACCACAATCCCGAGACGGCCAACGCCGTGCTGATCGCCGTCACGGGCCACAGCCTGCCCATGTACATGGACGACGCGCTGGCCGTGGGCTTCCGCCATTTCCTCGTGAAACCCGTGCGACTGGAAGACCTGGCGACGACGGTGCAGTCGGTGCTGGCGGGGTAGCATTTGTGCTATGGTTGCGATCCATCCCCGGGCAGCCGGACACAGGCACGCAATGACCATGCATTCCCCGCAGCAAGCAGCAAGCACCGACCTGGCCAGCCGCTATCTGGGCGTACTGGCCGATTTTGATACGGCCTTGCTGGATCGTCATGCGCCGCAGACCGATGCGGAAAAACTTTCCGGCCTCTTCCTTCCCAGCATGCCGCCCAACTTGCTTGGCGCCCGGCAGCGCATCATGATCGTGGGCTGCGAAACGCGGCAATGGAATGTGCTGCAGGCAGGCGAGCGTTTTAGTTCGCTCGAGTACTATGTCGAGCGGTCCATGGCCGTGCATCAAGATTATTTTGCGCAGCAATTGTCACGCTCGGATATCCAGGGCCGCGCCTTCCATAATTTTACGCGCGCCGTTGCACAGCGCTCCGGCAGCGATGGCTTGATCTACGCCAACCTGTTGTGCATGGCGTGGAAGCGTGGCAGCCCCGTTCGGTGCGATCACTTTGAGGTGATCAAACGCTATTCCAAACTGTTGTTGGACGTGCAAATCGATTTCTTCCAGCCCGAGATCATCATTTTTGCCAATGGCAGTGCTACGGCCGGACACCGGCGCGACTTCTTTCCGCTGGCCCGCGATGCGCAGGGCAAGGCGCTGGGCTGCGATTATGTTGAGGATGGCATACCGAATGCGCAATTGTGGCAGTTCCCGCTGGGCCACAGGACGTGCTACCGCATTCAGCATCCTTCGTCGCGTTCGCCTGATTCCGCCAGTGCGCGCCGGTTCTTGTTGGGATTGCTACCGCACAAGGCGGAGTGAAGCGGCCGATGGCGCCGTTTTTATTTATGGCTGGCGGAAATGAAAAAAGGGTTACAAGCCGAAGCATGTAACCCTTTGATTTGCCGCTAATTCTGTGGGGTGGCTGATGGGGCTCGAACCCACGACAACAGGAATCACAATCCTGGACTCTACCAACTGAGCTACAGCCACCACTGTCTTACTTACCTGTTTAGCTGTTTTGCTGAACAGGTGCCGAATTATACAAAGAACTCGGCGAAGTGGCAAATCTAAATGCAGTCTTTTTTAAAGAATCGAAAGATTGCATGAAAACGGCCGCTTTTGCTCGCACCGTTCACACGGACAGGTGTGCGACGGGCGGCTGCAAGTCCAGCAAACCGGAGAAGGCTTGCGCCAGGGATTCGACCTTGGCCGTCGTGTAGCCCTGCAGTTGCGGCGCATCGTTATTGATGCGGCGCAAGCTGGCCGCATCGAGCAGGCGGGCCAGTTGGCGCGCCACGGCTTCGCCCGTGTCCACCAAGGTGATCGTTTCCTGCGTATGCGCGCGCACCGTGCGTTCGATGGCGTCCTGCACGAACGGGTAGTGCGTGCAGCCGAGCACAAGGGTGTCGACGCCCTGTTCCAGCATCGGGGCGATATAGCGCTCCAGCATGGCGCTGGTGGCGTCCAGCGGGTCGTGGCCCAGCTCGCATTGCTCGATGCGGTCGGCCAGACCTATGCAGGGCTGCAAGATGAACGTGGCGCCCGTGGCGGCGCTCACCTGCTCGCGCAGGGCCAGCAACTTGTCGCCGCGCAAGGCGCGTTCCGTCGCCAGCACGGCGATCTTGCTGTTGCGGCTGATGCTTGCCGCCGGTTTCAGGCCCGGTTCGACGCCGACGATGGGCAGGTCGGGGTAGCGCGCGCGCAGCGCCTTGATGGCGGCGATGGTGGCCGTGTTGCACGCCACCACCAGTGCTTTCGCGCCTTGCTGCAATAGAAAGGCGGTGATCGCCAGCGAACGGTCGACCACTTGCTGTTCCGTCTTGTCGCCATACGGCGCGTAGGCGGAATCGGCAAAGTAAATCAAATCTTCCTGCGGCAGCTGCGCGCGGATATGGCGCAGCACGGACAGGCCGCCCACGCCAGAGTCGAAAATGCCGATGGGCGCGTCTGGGTGGGCATTGCTTGCAATAGAAGTCATGGGGAACCGGAGTAGATAAAAAAACGCCGCGCTTATGTTGCCGCGCGGCGTCTATGGTAGAGCTTGTTTAAGCGACCGTCACGGGAATCTTGCTGACGCTATTGAGTTGCTCGATCTTCGCCTGCCATTCTTTCGGGCCCGTGTTGTGCACCGACGTACCCTTCGCATCGACGGCCACCGTGACCGGCATGTCGACGACGTCGAATTCGTAGATCGCTTCCATGCCCATGTCGGCAAAGCCCAGCACCTTGGCGTGCTTGATGGCTTTCGACACCAGGTAGGCGGCGCCGCCCACGGCCATCAGGTAAGCCGACTGGTGCTTCTGGATCGATTCGATGGCGACCGGGCCACGTTCGGCCTTGCCGATCATGGCGATCAGGCCCGTCTTTTCCAGCATCATGTCGGTGAACTTGTCCATGCGCGTGGCCGTCGTCGGACCGGCCGGGCCGACGGCTTCGTCGCGCACCGGGTCGACCGGGCCGACGTAGTAAATCACGCGGTTTTTGAAGTCGACCGGCAATTCCTCGCCCTTGGCCAGCATGTCCTGGATGCGTTTATGCGCGGCGTCGCGGCCCGTCAGCATCTTGCCGTTCAACAGCAAGGTCTGGCCCGGCGTCCACGAAGCGACTTCTTCTTTCGTCAGGGTATTCAGGTCGACGCGCTTGGATTTTTCCGTGTCCGGCGTCCAGTGCACTTCCGGCCACGACGACAGCGATGGCGGCGTCATGTAGGCAGGACCGGAGCCGTCGAGCACGAAGTGGCCGTGGCGCGTGGCGGCGCAGTTCGGGATCATGGCGACCGGCTTCGACGCGGCGTGCGTCGGGTGCATCATGATTTTCACGTCGAGCACGGTCGTCAGGCCGCCCAGGCCTTGTGCACCGATGCCCAGCGAGTTGATCTTGTCGCACAGCTCGATACGCAATTCTTCCAGTTTATTCTGCGGGCCGCGTTGTTTCAGCTCAAACATGTCGATGTCTTCCATCAACACCTCTTTTGCCATCAGCATGGCCTTTTCGGCCGTGCCGCCGATGCCGATGCCCAGCATGCCTGGCGGGCACCAGCCGGCGCCCATGGTCGGCACGGTTTTCATGACCCAGTCGACCAGCGAATCGGACGGGTTCATCATGATCATCTTCGATTTGTTTTCCGAACCGCCGCCCTTGGCCGCGACCTTCACGTCGACGGTATTGCCTTCGACCAGTTCCATGTGCACGACGGCTGGCGTGTTGTCCTTGGTGTTCTTGCGGTCGAAATGCGGGTCGGCCACGATGGAGGCGCGCAGCTTGTTGTCGTCGAAGTTGTACGCGCGGCGCACGCCTTCATTGACGGCGTCGGTGACGGTGCCGCTGAAACCTTCGAAGCGCACGCCCATGCCGATTTTCAGGAAGACGTTGACGATACCCGTGTCCTGGCAGATAGGACGCTTGCCTTCCGCGCACATGCGCGAGTTGGTCAGGATTTGCGCGATCGCATCCTTTGCCGCCGGGCTTTGCTCGGCCGCGTAGGCGCGCGCCAGGTGCTCGATGTAATCAGCAGGGTGGTAGTAGCTAATGTACTGCAACGCTGCGGCGACGGATTCGATCAGGTCTTCTTGCTTTATGACAGTCATGGTGTTCTCGCGGTGGATAAGAAGGGTAAGACTTTGATGCTGTTTGCTGTTTGCTAATCAGTATAGGAGCGCCAGAAAAATGTTCAGGGCTAGGCGCCTTGCCGAAGGCAGTACGAATGTACGACTAGGCAAGGCAACAACGCCATGGACTTTTTTATGGATGCTCCTTAGTGGGGCGCCCTGGCTTGGTTCTGGGTAACCGTCATGATGCGGTCCGTGTACGCAATCGCCATCGCCGACAGGATGAAGACCATGTGGATCACCGTTTGCGCGATGATCACTTCGATCTTGTACGAGTTGGCGTTGATGAAGGTTTTCAACAGGTGGATGGACGAGATGCCGATGATGGCCATCGCCAGCTTCGTCTTCAGCACGGACGCATTCACATGCGACAGCCATTCCGGCTGGTCCGGATGGTCGTCGAGGTGCATGCGCGAGACGAACGTTTCGTAGCCGCCGATGATGACCATGATCAACAGATTCGAAATCATGACCACATCGATTAAGCCCAAGACCACTAGCATGATGGTCGCTTCATTGAGCTTGGTCGGCAGGGCGCCGCCCGGTACGGCCACGGCCGTCAAGACGTGCTGCAGGGCCGCATCATTGCCGAACACGGCGCCGATCAGGTCCGACAGTTCCACCCAGAAGTGAAATACGTAGACGCATTGGGCAAGGATCAAACCCAGGTACAGCGGCAGCTGCAGCCAGCGCGACATGAAGATGAAGGCGGACAGGGGATGCAGTTTGCTATGTTTGGGTTTTTGTGAATGGTCGATCATCTGGAGTTTCCTGGGGGTAAATACCAATTTTTGGTATGCCCGACATTTTACACTTGCTGCTGATCACTGCGCATGCCCTCGATCTGGATTCTTGGCCTTGATGAAACGCAAAGTGGCATCAAGTAGTTGGCGTGTTATCAGTTTTTCCATCCAGAATGCTGGGCGGCGCACCCTTGACGCCCGTCGCCTGTGGCGATTATGGTTAGAATGGATCGAGGAAAACGCCGACTGTAAGGCGTCCGTAAGACAGCAGGAATATTGTGTTAGCAAACAATTACTACACTGGAGACTAGCATGGCCGCTATAGAGAACCAAGGGCAGGGCACTGAGCAGCAGGGACCGGAAGAGTCGCGCGTATTTGAACCGTCGGCTGCGTTTGCCGCACAGGCAACGATTTCCGGCATGGACGCCTATCGCGCCATGGTGGCCGATGCCGAACGCGACTACGAAGGCTTCTGGGCCAAGCTGGCGCGCGAGAACCTGAGCTGGAAAAAGCCGTTCACCCGCACCCTGAACGATGACAACGCCCCGTTCTACAAATGGTTCGAAGACGGCCAGCTGAACGTGTCGTATAACTGCCTGGACCGCAACATCGAAAATGGCCTGGGCGACAAGACAGCCATCATCTTCGAAGCGGATGACGGCACCGTTACCAAGGCAACATATAAAGAGCTGCACGAAAAGGTCTGCAAGTTCGCCAACGGCCTGAAATCCAAGGGCATCGCCAAGGGCGACCGCGTCATCATCTATATGTCGATGTCCGTCGAAGGCGTTGCCGCCATGCAAGCGTGCGCGCGCATCGGCGCCACCCATTCCGTCGTGTTCGGCGGCTTTTCCGCAAAATCCTTGCAGGAACGCATCATTGACGCGGGCGCCGTGGCCGTCATCACGGGCGACGAGCAATTGCGCGGCGGCAAAAAGCTGCCATTGAAATCCATCGTCGACGAAGCGCTGGCGCTGGGCGGCTGCGATTGCGTGAAAAACGTCATCGTGTATCAACGCACGGGCAGCGACCTGCCGATGGTGGCCGGCCGCGACACCTGGCTGCACGACCTGGTCGAAGGCCAGAGCGCGCAATGCGAACCGGAATGGGTCGATGCTGAGCATCCATTGTTTATCCTGTACACCTCGGGTTCCACCGGCACGCCGAAGGGCGTGCAGCATTCGAGCGGCGGCTACCTGCTGTGGGCCGCGCTGACGATGAAGTGGAGTTTCGACATCAAGCCGGACGACGTGTTCTGGTGCACGGCCGACATCGGCTGGGTGACGGGCCACAGCTACATCGCGTATGGCCCGATGGCCGTGGGCGCCACGCAAGTGGTGTTCGAAGGCATCCCGACCTACCCGAACGCGGGCCGTTTCTGGGAAACCATCAAAAAACACAACGTCAGCATCTTCTACACGGCGCCAACGGCCATCCGTTCGCTGATCAAGGCGGCCGACGTGGACCCGAAAGTCCATCCAAGCAATTACGACCTGACGAGCTTGCGCCTGCTGGGCACGGTCGGCGAGCCGATCAATCCAGAAGCGTGGATGTGGTACTACAAGCACATCGGCGGCGAGAAATGCCCTATCGTCGATACTTTCTGGCAAACGGAGACGGGCGGCCACATGATCACCCCGCTGCCGGGCGCCACGCCGATGGTGCCCGGTTCCTGCACCCTGCCATTGCCGGGCATCATGGCCGCCATCGTCGACGAGGCGGGCCAGGACGTGCCGAACGGCCAGGGCGGTATCCTGGTGGTAAAACGCCCATGGCCATCGATGATCCGCACGATCTGGAACAACCCCGAGCGTTTCAAGTCCAGTTATTTCCCGGAAGAACTGGGCGGCAAGATGTACCTGGCAGGCGACGGCGCCATCCGCAACAAGGAAACGGGCTACTTCACCATCACGGGCCGCATCGATGACGTCTTGAACGTGTCGGGCCACCGCATGGGCACGATGGAAATCGAATCGGCCCTGGTGGCCAACCCGCTGGTGGCCGAAGCGGCCGTGGTGGGCCGTCCGGACGACACGACAGGCGAATCGATCTGCGCCTTCGTGGTGCTCAAGCAGGCGCGTCCGACGGGCGAAGAAGCGAAGAAGCTGGCCCTGGAGCTGCGCAACTGGGTCGGCAAGGAAATCGGCCCGATTGCGAAGCCGAAGGAAATCCGTTTCGGCGACAACCTGCCGAAAACCCGCTCCGGCAAAATCATGCGCCGCCTGCTGCGCGTGCTGGCCAAGGGCGAGACGATCACGCAAGACGTGTCGACCCTGGAAAACCCGGCGATTCTGGATCAGTTGAAGGAAGCGTCGTAATGAAAGGTCGGTCCCTGCGGTGGCCGACCACGGCCTCTGTTGGGCTGCTGCTTGTCGTTGCCAGCTTTAACTTTTACCCCACGGTAAATAACTTTGGCAGTCCGTAGAATCTTTGCTATAATCTGCGGCTTCGCGACAAGCGAGAAATAGTACGCAATGCGAGCAAGTAGACGCATTGCCTGCAGGAGAGGTGGATGAGTGGTTGAAGTCGCACGCCTGGAAAGCGTGTATAGGTTCATAGCCTATCGGGGGTTCGAATCCCCCTCTCTCCGCCACGGATAGCAATTAAGTAAGATCAGGACGTCTCAGGAAGTCCCTCAAAAACCGCTTAGAGCCTTGATTCTAAGCGGTTTTTTCGTTTCTGGACGTTGCACAGCGTCCCAGGATATCCACCTCAAGTGGGCGCAAGTTTGGGGGCTTCTCGTACTCAGCCATTGCCGCTTGCCCCAAAAAATCAAAAAAACGACTATATTGATCTTTACAGCATGCCGCGCAGGAGGTTTGCCATGCCAAAGATCATTGCTCCGTTGACAGATTTACTCATCCGCAACGCCAAGCCACGCGAGCGGCCATACAAAATATTCGATGGTGACGGCATGTACCTCGTCGTCGCGCCAACCGGCTCCCGCATCTGGCGGTTCAAGTTCCGGCAGGCCAACGGCAAAGAGAATACGCTGACGTTCGGTCCTTACCCGGAAATCACCTTGCAGGACGCACGAGAAAAGCGCCTGGCGACACGCCGCCTGCTACTGCAAGGAATCGACCCCGCCAAGCATCGCGACGACGCCAAACGTCTGGCAAAGGATAAGGCGTCCAACACCTTTGAAAAAATCGCGCGCGAGTGGCACGGCAACAAGGTGCCGACGTGGAGCGAACGCACCGCCAAGAACACCATCCAGCGCCTGCAAGCGGACATCTTCCCAGCCATCGGCCGCATGCCGATCGATGAGATAAAGCACCGCGATCTGATCGCCGCACTGCGCAAGATCGAGGAGCGTGGCGCAAGTGAAGTCGCCCATCGCCTGAGAGCGCTATGTGCGTCAATTTTCAGCTACGCGATTCAATGCGGATTCACAGAGCGCAATCTGGTCACCGATATGAAGGATGTGTTGAAGACCGTCCGGGCCGGACACTTCGCCGCCATCAGCGCTGACGAACTACCGCAGTTTCTGGCCATTCTGGACCGCAACGAAGCACGCATGTTTGCGCCGACCCGCATTGCGCTGCGGCTGATGCTGCTGTGCTTTGTGCGTACCAGCGAGTTGATCGAGACGCCCTGGAGTGAAATCGACTTGGAGCGCGGCGAGTGGATCATTCCATGGCAGCGCATGAAGCGCGGCAAGCTGACCGTCAATCCGGATATGACCAACCATCACGTCTGCCTGTCGCGCCAGGCGCTGGAGCTGCTGCGCGAACTGCACGCGATCACGGGCCGCAGCAAGTATCTGTTCCCGAATCAGCGCGACCACGAAAAGCCGATCAGCAATAACACGATACTGGTGGCGCTTGGGCGCATGGGATACAAGGGCAAGATGACCGGCCATGGCTTCCGGGCGCTGGCCATGAGCACCATCAAGGAGCGCCTGGGCTACCGGCATGAAGTCGTGGACCGGCAGCTGGCACATGCACCGAAGGACAAGGTGGCCAGTGCCTATGACCGGGCGCAGTTCCTGGCGGAACGGCGCAAGATGATGCAGGATTGGGCCGACTACATCGATGCCGTCCACGGCAAGGGAGCGCCGCCGCAGACGCCCAGATTAACGCTGGTTAGCGGCGAATTCAGCCGGGATGGCGGAACAGGAGGGCACCATGTCTAAGTATGTATTGCGCCTCACGGATGCGCTTATCAAGCAAGCTGCTCCGAAGGAAAAATTATATAAACTATCCGATGGGGCTGGTCTGTACATTGAAGTGCAGCCCAGCGGCAGCAAGGTCTGGCGCATGAAGTATCGCCAGCAAGGCGGTGGTGAAAGCGTTCTGACTTTTGGCCGGTATCCCGAAGTCTCCATCGCCAAAGCCCGCGAACACAGGCTTGCAGCGCATCAGATGCTGGAGCGGAAGCAGGACCCGGGCACAGAATTCAATCGAGAAAAATTGCATCCACTGCCAAAGCCTATTGCAATCGACGAAATATTTGATGAGCCGGAGTGGGGCCATGTGCAGACCAGTGTTCTGCGGGCGACCCTGCTCGCTATCCGTCACCTCGAAACCGCCTTATTTCCTGCATTGGAGCGGGAGCGCATTTCCATCAGTGAAGCACAGGATAGTATCCAGCAAGCAGCCATTCGGCAAATTGAACAGGACGGTTTGCAGGTCGTTTCCCGACACCTGGAGGGTGTCGCGACGGCGCTCGCTGCCAGCTATTTACGTAACGGTATGAGCATGGACCAATTGGTTAGTGCGATGAAGGAGTCAAGGAGGCGGGTACGGCGCCAGGGCGACAACATGCAGTAGCTATCGGAGCCTTTGTCCGGTCGCAATTCTGTGTACTACGAAAAGCGCACTTGACGAAACGAACCGCTTGCAAACGTCGATATCAGGCATAGAATGAAGTTCTCTTATGTGGGAATCGCTCCCACGAGGGCATGCATCGAGCATGTCCCTATGCTTAGCGGCATAGGCGTTGCGGTCGTCACCCGCCACCATGATACCTAGCAGTTTCTGCTATAGATATATATCGCCGGGCCATGCAGAAGTATGCACATCTCGGCACGATAAAGCGCTGCCTTCAGCGTTTTCATATCCCACAATCCGCAAGACGGATTGCCTGGATGATTGCGCCCGGTGGGCGCTTCTTCAAACAGGAGCAAGACTCCTGCCCCGATTGGTTCGCATACTCCGCGAGGTAGCGCACCCTATGAAGCACAGCATGGCTTTGCCGCGAGCCGCACCGTCAGCAGAAATGCCAGCGATGCGATGCCATCGCGGCCGCCGCCAGCGCATGTGCCTTAGAGCCGCCAGTATCGTCACCGCGAGTGCGATGCTGGCGTATATGCCGTCGCATGCCATGGCTGCGTGCGCGCGTCGTTACTGGCAGCGTGCTGCCAGTGACGACGCGCCGCCGACGGCATAGGCCCAGGCGGCAAGCGGAATTCCACCGCGTGATGTTGTTCAGTGACGGGGCCAGGCGGCCCCCATCGCAGGCAAGCCCTGCGATGTCCTTTGCCCGCTACGGGCTGATTAATAGAAGTTGATCCGTGCACGATGTGCACTCCATGGACCCTGGGTGATTGGTCCCCGCTGCGGCGGCTTCCTCCGGGAGCGCGCAGCGGTGCCACACGCGCATGCGGCGCGGGCAGGCATTAACAGCAACCGCATACACGGGAGTGGTGTCCCGAGGCCCTTGATTCAACCTTTTCTGCCGAGGCAGTGAGGGTGGCCAGAAACACTTACCTGACAGGCTTACACCACGCAACATCGATGTGAAAACCAAAGATCGAAGGGATGACTTTGCCATGCGCGACTTGAACTACCAGCTCAAGCAACTGTGTCACCGCAACCGGGATGGCAGTTTTGCGACGCAGGCCGACCGCGAACGCTTATTAAACCTGTGCGCCAACGACCTGGCGGAACGGGGCTTCCAGCATATGAGCGTGGACAGTCTGAAACCGAAGCATGTGGCGGCGCTGCTCGACAAGTGGAAGCAGGATGGCGTCAGTACCGGAACGATCAAGAATCGCATGAGCGCCCTGCGCTGGTGGGCCGAGAAGATCGGCAAGGAAAACATCATTGCGCGCACCAACGGCGAATACGGCATCGCGGAGCGGGTGTTTGTCACCAACGTCTCGAAGGCGAAGGTGCTGGACGCCGACACGCTGGCCCGCGTGAACGATCCCTATACGCGCATGTCCCTGCAGTTGCAGGCGGCGTTTGGTTTGCGGCGCGAGGAAAGCATCAAGATCAAGCCGGGATGGGCCGACGGCGGGAGCATTCTGCGGCTGAAGGATAGCTGGACCAAAGGCGGAAAGTATCGTGAGGTGCCGATTGCCACCATGCAGCAGCGCGCCGTGCTGGAAGCGGCCAAGGCACTGGCGGGCAACGGCAGCCTGATTCCCGCGCAGTTGCGGTATCGGGACCAGTTGAACCGCTTTCGGGCGCAGTGCGATAAGGCTGGCATCCATGGCGTGCATGGACTGCGCCACGAGTACGCGCAGCGGCGCTATGCCGAGTTAGCTGGCCGACCTAGCCCAGCCTGTGGCGGCGCGACATCGAGGCAGCTGGATGCTTCACAAAAACTCGCAGATCAAGCTGCGCGAATGAAGATTTCGGTGGAGATGGGGCATGGTCGTGAACAGGTCACTTCCATCTATTTGGGGAGATAACCGTCCCCATGTATCAGGGCCGCAGCGTATGGAGCTGAAGATATGTAAGGGGGACAGTCCTGGCGCTGCCGGAATGATCGCGGAGAGTCGGCATGACTCTCCATTGTTTGCAGTTCATCAATCGAAGGAGAATCTTATGACCACGACTAAAAAATTCCTCCGCTTGCCTGCGGTAATCGAGGCCACCGGCTGGTCCCGCGCCACAATCTGGCGCAAGGTGAAGGCAGGCGTGTTGCCAGCACCAATTCCCATCGGCCCGAAGTCCATCGCTTGGGACGCTGAGGAAATCGCCCAATGGCAGCAGCGCTGTATTGACGCTAGGCGTGGAGTCGCTTGAGTGGGAGTTAATAGTGGCTGGATAGGAGCACCCCACCTCGTAAGACGTCACGGGGTGGGCCTACCGGCCCTCTCCGAATCGTCCAACTGCTGCCGCTGCGCGGCAGCCCCGCGCGTTCGTGGTTCTAATTAGGTATCGACTGAGCATGCTTTTACGGCGTCCAATGCATCAGTCTGTGTCCGAATGGCGGACTTGAGCCTGGCTCCGCGCAAGTTGCTATGATGGCCGTGCGGAAAGCGAAAAATTAACACCATCATTGTTTTATTAACCTCTACGTTGTATCTTGTACGCCACTCGCAAAAAAAGAAAAACTGCTGTCAATCACAGTTTTAAGTGCAATACTGATAACTTTGCAACGATTTGACGTTGTTCAAGCTCATGCCGCATCTCGGCATTCGAATTTCGCCAGAGACCAGAAAACCTAAAAAATGAAGAATATTCCATTTAATGTTTCAGCGCGAACAGCCCGCCTTATCGGTCGGGAAAACGTTTCCTCCGCAGAAGGAGCTCTTATCGAGCTAGTTAAGAACAGCTATGACGCGGATGCAAAGAACTGCATAGTGTTCTTCGACGACAAATATTCAGAAATTCCCAAGATATTAACGCCCGCAGAATTTAAGGAGTTTATAGAGTTTTTAGCTAAGGAAAAGATGCCGAGTCTTGATGATTGCTTCATGTACAAACCGGATAGTTCGGAGCATCTCTTTGATCCAGATATCTATAATCAGAAATACGATGCGAGCCAAAGGAATCTTATTGAAAAGAATCTGCTCGAAAAAGTTAGTATTTATATTATGGACGATGGCGTCGGGATGACTGAAGAAATTATCGAGAAGTCTTGGATGACTATCGGCACCGACAGTAAGAATTTGGATTTCATTTCGAGTACAACTGGCCGAGTTAAGTCTGGCGCTAAAGGAATTGGGCGGTTCGCGCTAGACCGGTTAGGTGAGGAGTGTGATTTACTCACGAAAACAAGCGAATCAGATCAGACTTTACTTTGGAAAGTTAGCTGGGGAGATTTTGACAAACTTGGAGCAACCATTGACGGAGTAAGTGCCCGGCTTGGAATTTCAGCTGAGAAACTTGAAAAGAATTTTCAGGATCTTACTAAGAAAAATTTTTCTCTATCGGCTCTCAAATTTTCCACGAAGAGTGGTAGTCATATAAAGGTGACGCGAGTTAGAGATGCATGGAAACAGCGAGACATACAACAAATTTATCAGGAGTTGGAATCATTAATTCCGCCCGCAGAGGCAGGTGATTTTAAAGTATATGTTTATAGTAATCGTTATGAATCAGATTTTGGGGAAGTACTTCCTAACATATGCGATGACTTCGACTATAAAATATCCGCAGATATGGATGAACACGGAAACGTGGATTTTGAGTTGATAAGAAAAGAATTGGATCCATTGAGAATTGGATCTGAAATTTTAAAACGTAAGTTTTTTTCAGGAAGTCGTCATTCATTTGATGGGTTAACCGGGGCGCCAGTATTGTATCGTAAAACTTTCTACGAACTACTGCCTGGCCTAAGTGAAGTTGACTCAGAAGCACATAAAATAATAGGCGCATTTCGTTTCACCCTTTATTTTTTGAAGCGGACTACTGATAAAAAAGATTCAGAAATTTATCTTCACAGATCATTTGATAGTGCTAATCGAAAGAAGTGGCTAGACAATAATAACGGAATTAGAATATTTCGGGATAATTTTCGCGTACGCCCCTACGGAGAAATTGGAAAAGCTGCATGGGATTGGTTAGGCTTAGGTCGCCGCCAAGCGGAGGATCCATCCGCGCTGCGTTCTGGCCGTTGGAAGGTAACTCCGAATAATATTTCTGGTGTAATCAATATTTCCAGAATAAGTAATCTCGGGCTGGAGGATAAATCAAGTCGAGAAGGCATTCAGGAAAACCGGGCTTTTACTTTATTTAAATTGCTAGTGGCTGCTATGGTCAAGGAGTTTGAGCAAGACCGGAGCGGTATATACAAGGAAATTTACACGGCGCACAGCGAGAAGAAAAGTGCCCCAACTGATGAAGAATTAAGCGAAAGACACGAAGAGGACGCTGAAAAGCTTGCGCTGAAAATCTTTGACGACGTTAAGAAAGACCCCAAACCAGTAGTAGACGACTCAACTAAGCTTGCGCTGGCATTACTCAAGGAAAAAGCGCGCGCCCGTGAGACAGGTGACAGATTGGAGGATATGAAGAAGGAAAATTCATTACTTCGAGTATTTGCATCGAGTGGTATTACGATCGCGTCTTTCACGCATGAGTTGGATGGTTTGAACGCGAAACTTGGCAACAGGTTCGACCAATTGGAGACGATTTTTCGCTCTTATGTAGATATGGCTCAGCAAGAGCGCAAGGACGTGCAAAATTTCAAGAACCCATATTATCGAATTGGAATGCTTCGCCGAGATGATGAAAAAGTGAAGAACTGGATTAAGTACTCATTGCGAACTATTCGTAAGGATAAAAGAAAACGCGTCACGCTGAACGTAGCAAACTACCTCGAAAACCTACGTGATGAGTGGCAAAGCACTTTATTAGATCGGCAAATCGTTATAAATGTAAATGTTGCTTCGCAAAATTTGTCAATTCGAGCATACGAAATCGACCTAGATTGTATATTCAATAATTTAATTATAAACTCAGCAGACGCTTTTAAACGTGCAGGATTTTCCGGAAATAGAAATATTGAAATAAATGCAGTATCTAGAAGTGGAAAAATAGCGTTTACGTACACAGATACTGGCCCAGGTCTATCGAATGACATAATTGAGCCATCCGATATTTTTAAACCAACTTTCACAACAAAAAAGAATAACCTAGGTGAGGAAATTGGCACGGGTTTAGGAATGTGGTTGATTGAAAAAACAGTTGAAGAGTATTCGGGTAGTGCAAAATTGATGCCAAATTCAGGATTCTCGATTATTTTGGAGATGTAGTATATGAGTGAAGGCAGAGTAGTTTACATTGACGAAGATCCTGAGGATATAATCTATTTTCAGCAATTTGCAGATGGGCATTTTGATGTGGATATTATCCAAATCGATAATGATTCGAATCTTGAGGAAATAGTCGATGATATATTGAATTCCCCGCCTGATGCGGTGATAACTGATTTCATGCTCAATGAAAAAGCTAAGGTGGGCTTTAATGGCCAAGCTTTAATTGATATGCTGCAAGAAAGAAATCGACATCTTCCTTGTTTTTTATTAACATCCCATCCGCCCGATGCTGTCGCCGCTACTCATGATGCCCGGATCGTCCAAGCAAAAGCCGTAATGATTGCATCTAATGATGATCTCGCCACATTGTTTCGTTCGCAGATCGCCAAGATTATTGTGGATCACAATACAAAGCTTGCCCAAGCGGAGAGGGAGCTTGAACAATTGGTGGCGAAGCCCACAGAGGAGCGGACGGGTATAGACCGCGACCGCGCTCTAGAGTTAGACAAATATATCGAGGAGCATGGATTGGGATCCGATCCACTTCCAGACGAGATACGAGATGAACGCAGCATAGATCTATTGACAAAGCTAATTTTGCAAGTTGATAAATTTCTGGAAAAAAACTAATTTATGTACCATTCAATTCATAGTGCAATTCCAAAACGCCGAGCTAATGTCGATGTGAAGGCACGATATTCCTCGTACAAAAATGAATTGCGCGAGGATTTTATTTTTAAGTGTGGTTATTGCGACACCCCTGACCACTACTCCGGGGGGCGACGTGGGTTCCACATCGATCATTTTGCACCGAAGTCAAAATTTCAGAATTTAAGTAACACCTATGAAAATTTAATATATTGTTGTCCCATTTGTAACATCGGGAAAAGTAATGATTGGCCTGGAACAGATCCGGCTATATCGGTTATCGGAGACAAGGGTTTTGTAGATCCATGTGATCCGGCTTATCATAGTCACTTAGCTCGTGATTTTGATGGAAAAATTATTCCTCTAACCCCGTTGGGAAATTATATTCACAAAAAACTACGCCTAAGCCTGAAACGTCGGCAAGTTTGTTGGCTTTTAGATCGGATGGAAAAGCAGTTGGAACTACTTAGGGTGGCACTTGAGGCTAAAGGCTACAACGACAATATTGGCGTGAAAGCGCTGTGCGATTTGCAGGCCGAGTATTTTAAATATGTTGGATTCATAAAACGTGACGAATAATTTTTTGCAAAATGTTGAATCTTCACGCATTGCCACTCAGCAACAAATTGCCGAAGTGAAGAAAAAACTGGCAGAGCAATATTTTACACCGCTTCATGTATCGCAAATCATGTCGAAAATGTTTTCCGATATTCCGAAAGGAACTCTAATATCGGTTTTAGATCCCTGCTGTGGCGTCGGAAATTTGGCAGCATCGATGCTATCTGACTCACTAGAACGTTCTGAAAAAATCCATCTGACTCTTGTTGAACTCGACCCTTTTCTTGTAACGGAGGCTAAGAAAAATTTTTCAGAAATAAAGGAAATAGAGGTTCACGAGCAGGATTTCTTTGATTTTATTCAATCATGTCAGAATAAGTTTGACAGAATAATTCTAAATCCACCGTATTCGAAAATGGTCGCGACTTCAAAAGCTGCGAAGATTGCAAAGTCTATGTTAGGGCATAATGAGGCTAACTTATACTCTGCATTCATAAGTTGCTGTTTGAAGATTCTGACGGATAGAGGAGAACTCGTCGCCATAGTTCCGCGTAGTTTTTGCAATGGAACTACTTTTAAAAATTTCCGATATTTCTTATTTTCTAAATTTTATTTGCATGAGATTTATTTGTTTGAATCTAGGAAAATTTTTGCTGACAGTTCAGTACTCCAAGAAATATTGATATTAAAAATTTCTCCGTTAAAAAGTCTCACGGTAAAAATTTCTCATCAAAATATCGCTGGTGCGATCAGATCTGAAGATGTATCTCTTGAGAAAATATTGTTCATCGGCGATAAAAACAAATTCATTCACATTCCGGTTGCACCAGGAGATGACGTCTTGCTTTCTAAGATGGCAAAATTTCCGCAAACACTTCTTTCTGTCGGATGCCGAGCATCGACCGGAAAAGTTGTCGACTTTAGATCGCTAAAATGGCTGCGGAAAAAAAAGTCAGATACTACAGTTCAACTTTTGTATCAGGATTCAGTTGTTGCTAACAACCTTGTTGATTTTTCATGTAAGATTTTTGGAAAGTCTCACTATATTAAGATCGGCGAGAAAACTAATAAATTGTTAGTAAAAAAAGGAAATTTTGTTTTAGTTCGGAGAATTTCTTTCAAGGAGTCTCCAAATCGAATAATATGCTCCCCACTGTTTAATTTTGATTTTGAATGTGATGCTCTGGCAATCGAAAATCATTTAAATTATATTTGGGGGGAGCATGCAGAGATGAATGAAAGTATTTGCGCCGGGTTGGCGGCATATCTTTCAACGCCGTCCGTAGATCAGTACTTCCGGAGATTTTCTGGCCATACCCAGATTAATGCGGAAGATCTGAACTCTCTACCAATCCCGACGCTAGAGGAATTAGAGAATTTCGGAAATACAATTAGCGTTTTAAACTTTGCTTCAGCACATCAGATGGCCGAAAGAAAGTTTTTTGGATAACGAATAAGTCAAGCTTATGTAAAATTTTTAGGGCATAGTTGGGGGCAAGCGAAAATTTTCACCAAGACGATATCAGTGAATTTGGGCCTAATTTAAGTGATTCGAATCCCCCTCTCGCCACAGACGAAAAAGAAAAAGCTACCCTCGGGTAGCTTTTTTTTCGTCTGTACGCGGAGAGAAGCACGCCCCCTGCGGGGCGTGCGCGGGGGATTCGAAGGGTCGGGCCTGCCGGCCCGGCCCTCTCCGAATCGACCAACTGCTGCCGCTGCGCGGCAGCCCCGCGCGCCTGCGGCGCGCGTTCGTGGTTCTAATCAGGTTTTCGACTGAGCAAGCTTTTACGGCACCCCATGCATCAGTCCGTGTCCGAATGCCAGACCTGACCCTGCTCCACTGCTCCACTCACGGCGCGCGTTCGTGGTTCTAATCAGGGTTTCGACTGAGCAAGCTTTTACGGCGCCCCATGCATCAGTCCGTGTCCGAATGCCAGACCTGACCCTGCTCCACTGATAATTTGATGCTTGAAAAGGTTTACAACTGTTTATGAAAAAGCGTTCAGTCTGAACAGTTAAAAAAATTCTTCGATTGGGAAGTTTTTTATTGGAGATATAGCATGGTGAAGGCATCTGAAAAATCATGCCATGTTAGTATTGGAAATAGTATTCTTATTCATTTGCGCGTAATGGCATCTTTGTTAATTCGTGCGTCAACTACTCATGGGTCGATATGTCGCCAGCAGATTTAAACCAGGATGGACAAATTTTTCTCAAACGACTTATAGATGATGAGCGAAATTGGGTTTTGAAAGCATTGACTTGCATCAGGCGTAATTTTGTCGATGCCGACATATGGACGACTGGCGGTGTTGATAGCAAATATATCGACATCAGGGTGGGAGTAAAAAAACCTGGCAAAATAAAAGGCCGGCCATTGCTGTATCTGCAAAAAATAGCAGGTTCGAAGGCGAGACTTTCACTCAATAGCGATTACCGGGAAGGTGCAGGGATCGCTGCCACGATTGATATGTCGACCAGTGCGGACGATGTTGCATTGAACGCGTGGTTGAAAAAACTGAAATTGCATCTTTCGGAGTGGCCGGAGGCGATGAGCGGTGATGGGAATGTCCCTGCAAAATATGGAATTTCTGAAATTACTAAGACGGAGCCAGATGGAACGGGCTTGCCGCCATCAGTTTATGATGAGCGGATAATTCCCCTGAATCAAATCTTATACGGTCCGCCTGGCACCGGGAAAACCTTCAATACCGTCACCGCTGCGATGGAGATCGTCGCACCGGAAAGTGTGCAGAATTACAACGAGCGCGATCCGCAGTCGCGCCGGAATCTACAAACAGCATTTCAGCAATATTTGCAAAGCGGGCAAATCGTTTTTTGCACCTTCCACCAAAGTTTCAGCTACGAAGATTTTGTCGAGGGACTGCGCGCGACGTCAGAGCAAGGGCAGTTGCAATATGCTGTCGAGTCTGGTATTTTCAAACAACTTTGCGAGCGCGCCAAGCTTGGAACGACAGCGGCGGAAGACCCGTTCGATAAAGCGATAGCGGTACTTGCTGAGCTTTGCAGCGACCCTGAAGCTCGTCCCGTTCTATCAACCCGAACAGGGAAAAAATTCGAGGTCGAATACGAAGGGAGCAAGACCTTCCGCGTGTTCCCGAAAGAGTCGACGGTGCACGATGCCTACTACGTGGCCAATATTGAATTGGTGCGCAAGCTTTACCAGGGGCATGATAAAAAAGGCATGTACAACCCTTCTTACGTCGAAGGCATGCTGAATTACTTGAAAGAGCAGTGCGGCTTGCCGACTTACCAGCAAGCCCAATCGGCGGCGCAGGAGCGGCGTAATTTCGTCATTATCATCGATGAAATCAACCGCGGAAATGTTTCCCGTATTCTTGGCGAACTGATTACGCTGATCGAGCCAGGTAAGCGTGCCGGCAATGCCGAAGAGCTGTCAGTTGTCTTGCCGTATTCGAAAGAGCGTTTCAATATTCCATCAAATGTCTATATCATTGGTACGATGAATACGGCCGACCGGTCGCTGGTCGGCCTTGACATCGCTTTGCGCCGCCGTTTCGCATTCACTGAAATGACACCAAATCCCGACCGTTTGAGTAATCTAAATATCGGTACGCTGAATATTGGGAAGTTGTTGCGTGTCATAAATCAGCGCATCGAAGTGCTGCTGGATCGTGAGCATTGCATCGGCCATGCCTATTTCCTCGGTTTGAACGAGCAATCTGATCTCGTGGATCTGGCGTACATCTTCGACCATCAGATCATTCCGCTTTTGCAGGAATATTTTTTTGAAGATTGGGAGCGTATCAGCTGGGTTCTGAACGATCAAAACAAACCCGACCCGGCTCACCGGTTTATTGTCGAACCAACGCAAGCGGATGAAAGTGTGGAGGTATTGTTCGGTAAAGGGGCCGAAGCCTTGAAAAACAAGCGCTGGCGTTTGAACCGGGGCGCATTTGTGTTGGAGCAAAGTTTCATCGGTATATTGCCGGCGAGCAAAGCGTGATTGACGTAGTCGTTCGCGAATATGCCAGGCTGACAACGGCTGAGGTCATGCCGAGCCTGGATCTAGCGCAGGTGACCCAGACTGCTTTCAAGTGGCTGTGCAGCATGAACGCACAATTTCGTAAAAATGGCGTTGTCCTGTTGCAAATTCAAGACCAGCAATGGTTGTGTCTCGATAACTTCGTCGGAGTCATCGAAACGCCTTGCGGCACGCGCCTGGAAATTTTACCCAAGCATATGTACAGCGCTGACGACGCGGCCCGCTCGCGCAAATTGTTGTGCAAAATGCTCAGGGTGGTTCACGACCTGCCAGTGCGCGACGTCGGACCGGCCGATATCGAACTGTTCGACCAACCGCTGACGGAATGGGTCATGCGCCAGTTCCTGTTGTCACTAGAACATTTGTTAGTGCGCGGGATACGCTATGACTATAACCGTGTCGAGGAAGAGCAGCGCTATTTGCGGGGGCAACTGGATGTTGCGCAACAGATGCGGCAACCGCTCGGCAAGCAGCATTTTTTCCGTATCCGGCATGATGTCTTTCTGCCTGATCGTGCAGAGAACCGGCTCATCAAGAAAGCGTTGGACAGCGTCGCCAAGGCTGCACAAGATGCCGGCAACTGGCGCTTGGCGCGCGAGCTTTCCGGCGCGCTGGTCGATATCCCTGCATCCCGCAACCCTGGCATGGATTTTGGCAATTGGGCTGACGATCGTTCGATGGCGCATTATCACGACATCAAGTGCTGGTGTGAATTGGTCCTGGGTCAGCAAATGCCGCTGACGCAACAAGGCGCGTGGCATGGGATCAGCATGTTGTTTCCGATGGAGAAGCTGTTTGAGCGCTATGTCGCTACGTTCCTGGCCCGCATGATGCCGGCGGACAGGCGCATCAGCACTGGTGTGGGCAGCAAGCATTTATGCACCCATCTTGAGAAAGAATTTTTCCAGCTCAAACCCGATATCCTGATCCAATCGGCTAACCATCCGCCGGTCGTGCTGGACGCCAAATGGAAAAGGCTTGCAGGCAATGGCCCAGAATCAAAACTTAATTATGGATTAAGCCAGTCCGACTTTTACCAACTTTTCGCTTATGGGCATAAGTATCTGAACGGGGAGGGTACGCTTATTTTGATTTATCCGTGCAGCGACGTCTTCCCGGCGGCCTTGGAGCCATTCCATTTTTCAGGCAAGCTGACGATGTGGGTAATTCCGTTTGACCTCGACAAAGATCGCTTGCTTGACCAGTATCTGGCCTTGCCCTTTCTGGTGGATGCCGCCTGATCGGCGAGTGTGCGAGGCGCATCGCGCCATGCTGTTCGTCCGCACAGCATCAGGCATGGAGCGATAGGCCTGGCTGGCAAGAGGACTGAATGGGCCGGGGTCAGGTCCGCCATTTGGACACGGGCTGATGCAATGAGCACTGCAGAAGCCCAGTTAATTAGAGCAACGAACATACGTCCTCGGAACGCGATGCTACCGACAAAGACCTAAGGTCTTCTACTCCAACCACTGCACCAATCCGTGTCCAAATGGCGGATCTGATCCCGCGCGCATGGCAGAGATGGCGCGTGGAAGAGACTACGGGAAAGAACTGGAACGAGTGCACTTTATCGCATCAGATGTCGACGCCATACACTCCTTGCATTGTGCGATGGTCAAGTAAATTTGGGCATCTACGGCCCTATGCCTGAGCCCGTGTCCGAATGGCGGACCTGACCCCGTTACGTTTTACACAGATCGTTAGAAGTGCTCTAAGTCATTGAATCCATTAGGAATGTTTTAAAAATGCAATTTGTAAGCATTGCTTGCTTCAGAAATTATGTTGGTAGCTAGACAGGTTGATGATTATGGGTCATGCTTAACGGAAATGTTGGTTATCAAACCGGAGTGCGCTATGACAATTACTTTTTCATCCCCCCATGCTGACGCACTTTGGGGTTGCACTTATCAGCAAGCCACGAGCTCGGCTTTAAATAAAAATATAAAGCTTTGTTTCGTTGAGGTAAAGGATTTGCAAGTCTTCGCAAAGGCGCTGGTGGAGGTAGTCCTTGACAACTCATGGATAACTAACTTGGATAATAGATATCGCCGTGCGTATAGCAAAACGGTTAGCCAAACAGCGGCGAAGCTGGTAGCAACATTTACTAAAACTGCAAGCGCTGGGAATGTTGAGTCTGATTTCGGTGAAACTATGGTTTCCATTGGATCATCTCGTGCCTTAGAAATGCTTTTTAAGCATTTGAGAGTTCCGCTGGCGGAGTTATGGAAGCCGCAGATAAGTCAAAATGGAGGTTTTGATTTTCACACGACATGTTTGGAAAAGTTCATAAATTTCGGCGAGGCAAAATATTCTAGCTCAGCAAACCCCTATACTGATGCGATAGATCAGGCGCAAGAATTCCTTAACGATAATAAACATCTAAGAGATGTGACGGATTTAGAAAATCTGGTGGACGAAACATCTATCTCGTATTTGGACTCCGACGAATTTGGCGTAATTGCTGCATTTTCGGTGAATGCAAAAAAGCCAGAATTGATATTGGCTAATGCGTTTCTGGCTGCCGAACAAATGATGAAGGTAAAAAAGGTTAAGAATTTCTACTTGGTCGGAGTTCGTTAATATGCTGCTTTCCGTCGAGCAAGTAAAAAATTCCAAAAATCCTTCTAGAGATATATCCTCGTTGCTGGAGTTAATCCATAAAGAAGGTCCAAGTAGCGGTGAAATTTTGCAATTAATTTCGTTGTATAAGGAATTTCATGAAGATGAATTCGAAAAAATAGAGGAAAAAATAATATCCTCAATGGGGCTATTTTATAAAGTACCAAGTCCTGATAATTTATATTCTTTTATTCTGTCCGGGGTCGGAGATGAGAATAAGGAAGTTTTTGGTAAAACCTTAACGCCGGTTCAGGCTAGCGTTCGTTGGGCTATAGAAGAAAATCAATTTGTATCGATCTCAGCCCCAACTAGTGCGGGTAAGTCGTTTTCCATTAGAGATTTTATTGCGCAACAGACGGGTGATGCTGTAGTTATCGTCCCATCTCGTGCTTTAATTGCAGAATATATCAATAGTATGCGGGCCGCCTTTGGTTTAGATAAAAAGGTTATGGTGTCTGCGTTCGTCGATGATGTTTTTAAAAAGCGTGATCTGCGTCATATTTTTGTCTTAACTCCGGAGCGGGCCCGCGAATTATTTTTAATAAAGTCGAAGTTGAATGTTGAGGTGTTTTTCTTCGATGAGGCTCAAATGTCGGAGGAGAGCCAACGAGGTGTTGTTTTTGATGTTTTAGTACGGCGAGTAAGAAAAATATTCCCCGGTGCAAAGTTGATTTTTGCTCACCCATTTGTAGAAAATCCTGATGCCCAGTTTAAGAAACATGGCATTGTTGAATCGAGTTTTGCACGGGCATACAACCATGGTGCCGTTGGGAAGATATGTGTTTTTCGACATTCAAACAAGCGGGATTTTTATTTCTCCCCTTTCGGGGATAAAGGTCACCTGTTAAACCGGTGCATCGAATTCCCTGGCGGATTTGAGAATTTTGCGTTCTCAAATGAGCACTCGATATTAATTTACGTTTCAAAGGCGTCAATCTATAATGGAAAGTTCTCTGCCCCATTTCAGTTATATATAGATTCTCTTCCGGAAATTATGGAAATCCAAGGTCTTGATATAATCGAAACGATTAAACAACTGCTCGGAGCTGACGAGAGAGTGCACAGGTCTTCAATGGTCGCGCTACTACAGAAGGGGGTAGTTATTCATCATGGCTCGGTTCCATTAGAAGTAAGATTTTTAATCGAGGATTTTATACGACTCGGTTACGCAAGAATATGCTTTGCCACAAGTACATTGGCTCAAGGAATTAATATGCCTTTCGATATTGTGTGGCTGGAGAGCATGCGTATTATTGGCGAAAGTGAGGGTGATCGTGCTCTTTCTTTTAAAAACTTAATAGGTCGAGCAGGACGTTTATCTGATAAGAAAAAATTTGATTATGGATACGTTTATACAAAAAGCGCCGATCTTTTCTCTAAAAGGATTAATGAAAAATATGAACTTTCGGAAACCTCTATTGTGGAAAATTTACCAGATGAGGTGCAGGAAGATAATCAAGAATTAGTTGACTCAATAAAAAAAGATACTTTCGATGATGAGCACAATTTGCCAAAGTCAAAAGTGATGCGTTTGAGTGAAAATCCGATATCTTCTGCGTGTAGGCGTATTTTGAACCTATTGTATCAGCGGGAGATGATATCTGATATGGTAATTGGTAAGGATAATGAACCAATACGCCTCGCACTGATCGTTGATTTTAAGTTGATATTTGAGGCTTCGCTCGCAAGGATGCTCTATGAGGGCGAGGAGGCAATATTTGAACAGGCAATCAGGATATTTTTAATGACGCTAGGTGGTAAAACGTTTCGTGAGATAGTAGGGCAGAGATATAGTTACATTTCTAACAGGGAAGGAAGCGGGGCCGGTGGAGCAAAGTTTTCTCAAAAAGCGGAAAAACTACCGAATAGTTCGTTGGTGAAAAAATATCCATTTTTCCCAAATACCCCGGCGAAAGAGGTTGGCTATGACGCAATCGTCTTTGATACATATGATTATATGGATCAGGTAATTTCATTTTCGCTTTCAGATGTTTTTTCTGCTGCATTTAGAATATATGGAGAAGAAAATCAGGATAGGCGATCCGATAAAATGTTAGAGCTTTTACGGTTTGGAACAAATAACGATACTTATATGTTGTTGATGCGATATGGTTTTCCTCCGGAAAGCGTTGCTGAGATAGCGACATATGTTGTCAAAATTAATGAGAAGGAAATCGTTTTTTCCCCGGAAATACAGCGGGCGCCAAGCCATATTCAAGAAATGGTTGAGTGGTATCTACCTTAGTATTTGTTGCGCGAGCAGGGTCAGATCCGCCATTTGAACACGGGCTGAGGCATTGGGAGCGATGGAAACCCGCTCAGTCGAAAACCTGAGCTGCGAACGCATGCCCTCAGCGTGCGAAGCGGCCCGCGCAGTTGGCAGTAGCTGTTCGATTCGAAGAGGGCTGGGTCGGTAAGTACACCCTTCGAATTCGCCAATTGACTATAAATTTACGCCGACAAGGATTTAATAGGCTCTACTGGCACAAAGCATCAGGCTGTGTCCAAAGGGTATACCCGACGCCAGGCAGTAAAGGCCTTGGCAGTTCAAGGCTAGGCCAAAGCCGTCTTGCCTCGCGAACGCTGTTTCCCAGCCACTGCCTTTTTCGCAATAGGTTTGTCCGGCAGAGTAGCCCTTGCAACGCTATCGGCCGAAGCCGCATCCCTCTTCCCAGTCCCAACAACCTCCGCCACCAGCCGCACCCCAAGCGCACCAAGTACGCGGGTCATGGTTTCCATGCGTGGCTGACTATTCGGGCGCAGTGCCTTGTACAGACTCTCGCGTCCCAAGCCAGCCGCCTTGGCGATTTCGCTCATGCCGCACGCACGCGCGATATCGCCAATGGCGGCGGCAAATATGGCGGCATCGTTCGTTGCCAGCGCTTGCGTGATGTATGCAGCGGCGGCCTCATCGCTGGTGATGTATTCCGCTGGATCGAAGTCCTCCAGATCCAGCGCTTCAAGGTCGGACAGCGTGATGTTGTGCTCAGTCATGATGCACCTCCTGTATTGCTTCGGGTCGCTATTAATTTTTCGGTTTTGCGGCGGATTTCGCTGCAGCAGACTTCTTCAATTCCTTGACCATCTGCCTGGCCTTCTTGATATCGGCAGCCTGGGTGCTCTTGTCGCCGCCCACGAGGAGCACGATCACGTAGCCTTCAACTTCAATGAAGTAGACACGCCAGCCTGGCCCTGCATCAATACGCAATTTACGCACGCCACCACCAACTGCCTTCACGTCACCCAGCTAGTTTTACAGTCGGACGATGTGCTGGGTCTTATCGTCCTTGATATCGAACAAGCAGTCGCTGAAGTGCCTGTTTTTTGTAACCGTCTTCTGAGATATCTGTATTCATTCGAACACAGATGCGCAATCAAATTTGAATAAGCCTTATTCCCCCGCAAACCTTATCCCATCTCAACCCCCTCATCGTTTCCCCCATGTATCGTAAGCCTCTCCCACCAACCCCGGAGAGTCCCATGCCCTATGCCTACACCAAAGTCACCGACCTGGAAAAAACCACCATGGTTGGCAACCATCAATGCGTTGCGCTGGTCCGCCACTACGCGGGCGCGCCGGCCACGTTGGCCTGGAAGCAGGGGGAGGCAGTGCTGGGGAATCGTTTGCTGCGCAAGGGCACGGCCATTGCCACGTTTATCAACGGGAAGTATGCGAATCATCAACAAGGCAATCACGCGGCCCTGTATATGGGGCAGGCGCTGGACGGGATCATTGTCATGGACCAGTGGACGGGCAAGCGCCCGGGCATCGTGACTTCGCGCACCTTGCGTTCCAAAGGCCAGTACAAGAATGGCCTGCATATCGACCCCAGCAACAATGCCGACGCTTTTTTCGTCATCGAATAGGGGAGTGTCCATGCAACATCAACGTTGGTTGACCGGCGCCGCCTGCTGCCTATTCCCTCTGTTCGCGCAGGCTGCCGTGACTGCCTCATATGCCTGCCCGGAGAGCGTGCCTGCGACTTCGATCAGCCTGAACGCCGTGCCGGCTGGCTGGACGCCGTATATCGGCAGCCCACTCTACCTGAGTGCCGCGGCGCCGATCGACGGCGCACCGCAGCGCAGGGGACAGCTCGTACCCAGCGGGGAGCGCAAGAACAAAGGGCAAACAACGCTCAGCTACCGCCTGGAAGGCCGCTATCCAGACGGCAAGTGGCTGCAATGCAGCTATGGCGAGCATGGCGAAGTCACGCTGTCGCGGAGGATGGACGACAGCGTCAGCCTATGCGAGTTCACCTACAGGAAAGGCCGCAAGGCCGGGCAGAACGAGATCGATATCGATTGCCGTTAGCATCGGCGCCATCGTTTCGTGGCATGCCAATGAAGCATTAACATCCTTAAACAGGTGGGATTGCCGTTCGGTTAACGAAAAAAGCCCGCCAAAGCGGGCTTTTTCACTCTACCGTCAAACCAAACGCTCAGAACTGGTTCATGGTGTTGTCTTTACCAGCCGCCTTCAGCGCCGCTTCGCCGCTGAAGTAATCCTTGTGATCGTCGCCGATGTCCGAGCCGGACATGTTTTGATGTTTCACGCAGGCGATGCCCTGGCGGATTTCCTTGCGCTGCACGCCGGCCACGTAGCCCAGCATGCCTTGGTCGCCGAAGTATTCCTTGGCCAGGTTGTCGGTCGACAAGGCTGCCGTGTGGTAGGTCGGCAGGGTGATCAGGTGGTGGAAGATGCCGGCTTCGCGGGCCGAGTCGGCCTGGAAGGTGCGGATCTTCTCGTCGGCGGCGATCGCCAGTTCCGTCTGGTCGTATTCCACGCTCATCAGCTGGGCGCGGTCGTAGGCGGACACGTCCTTGCCTGCCGCTTTCATGCCGTCGAAGATTTGCTGGCGGAAGTTCAGGGTCCAGTTGAACGACGGGCTGTTGTTGTACACCAGCTTGGCGTTCGGGATGACCTTGCGGATTTCGCTGACCATGCCGCCGATTTGCGCGATATGCGGTTTTTCCGTTTCGATCCACAGCAGGTCGGCGCCGTTTTGCAGCGAGGTGATGCAATCGAGCACGCAACGCTCTTCGCCGGAACCGGCGCGGAACTGGAACAGGTTGCTCGGCAGGCGTTTTGGACGCAGCAGCTTGCCTTCGCGCTTGATGATGACGTCGCCATTGCCCAGCGCGTCGGCCGACACTTCTTCGCAGTCGAGGAAGGAATTGTATTGGTCGCCCAGGTCGCCTGGTTCATTGGTGACGGCGATCTGCTTGGTCAGGCCGGCGCCCAGCGAATCCGTGCGGGCGACGATGATGCCGTCGTCCACGCCCAGTTCCAGGAAGGCGTAGCGGATGGCGCGGATCTTGGCCAGGAAGTCTTCGTGCGGCACCGTCACTTTACCGTCCTGGTGGCCGCATTGTTTCTCGTCGGATACCTGGTTTTCGATCTGGATGCAGCAGGCGCCCGCTTCGATGAACTGTTTCGCCAGCAGATAGGTGGCTTCGGCATTGCCGAAACCGGCATCGATGTCGGCGATGATGGGCACGACGTGGGTGACGTGGCCGTCGATCTTGGCCTGGATCGCTTGCTTTTCAGCACCTTGGGCTGCATCCAGCTGGCGGAACAGGCCGCCCAGTTCGCGGGCATCGGCCTGGCGCAGGAAGGTGTACAGCTCCTTGATCAGTGCCGAGACGGCGGTTTTTTCATGCATCGATTGATCCGGCAGCGGGCCGAACTCGGAGCGCAGGGCGGCGACCATCCAACCGGAGAGGTAGAGGTAGCGGCGGTCGGTGCTGTTGAAGTGTTTCTTGATCGAGATCATCTTCTGTTGACCGATGAAACCGTGCCAGCAGCCGAGCGACTGGGTGTACTTGGATGGGTCCGCATCGTAGGCAGCCATGTCGTTGCGCATGATCTTGGCCGTGTACTTGGCGATGTCCAGGCCGGTCTTGAACTTGTTCTGGGCGCGCATGCGGGCGGCGGACTCGGGATTGATGGCGTTCCATGCGCTGCCTTGTTGGTCTTTCAAACCGGCAACAGCTTTGATGTCGTCTTGATATTGGGACATGTGAATCTCCTAAAAAGAAAAGCTATGTTTGAGAAAATCGCCGAGTGCGCCACAACGTCTTGTCGAAGCAAACTGCATGACTAAATAGTAGGCCGATTCGCGCCGATGTTCAAGTCTTATATAAGACATATAACTTAAATTAAGTCTTTGTTTTTCAACGGCTTAATTATAATTTTTCAGGATGTGAAATGAATTTTCAAAAAGTGAGAGCGGCGGTGTGAGCCATTGCTCATCAGGATTTCGCAATATGAAACGTCTTTTCAGATTTTGGTGCAGCGCGACATTCTGGGCGAAAAAAAAGCCACCCGAAGGTGGCCTGGGCCGTAGCCAGCTGAGTTATCGGCCAACAGTCTGCCGCTGATCCTTGATGAACAGCGCCGTCAGCATGCCGATTACGCACACGCCGATCACATAATAGGCGGGGCCCAGCACGTTGTTCTTCAGCATTAACGTCACGACCACGGGCGTCAGGCCGCCGAAGATCGCGTACGACAAGTTGTAGGAAAACGACAGTCCCGAGAAGCGCACCTGGGCCGGAAACGCCTGCACCAGCACGTAGGGCACGGCGCCGACGACGCCGACGAACAGGCCCGTCATCGCGTACAGGGGCAGCAGCAGGTCGGGGCGGGTGCCGACGGTGGTGTAGAAGATATAGGTACTGATGGCCAGCAGCACGGAACCGGTGAAGATCACGCGCTTGCCGCCCAGGCGGTCCGCCAGCATGCCGGCGATGATGCAGCCGAAGGCCAGGCAGAGTGTTGCCACGGTATTGGCGACCAGCGTGGTGCGCGGCGCGATGTGGTGGATCTTTTGCAGCAGGGCCGGCGTCATCAGGATGACGACGACGATGCCGGCCGACAGCATCCACGTCAGCAGCATCGATACGACGACGGCGCCGCGGTGGCTGCGCAGCACGGATTTCAGGGGCATTTCCGTAGCCAGCGCCTTGCGTTGCTGCATTTCCGCAAAAACCGGGGTTTCATGCAGCCAGCGGCGCAGATACATGGCGCCAAAGCCGAAGATGCCGCCCAGCAAGAATGGATAGCGCCAGGCGCCGTCGGTGATTTCTGCCGGCGTGTAGACGGTATTCAAGCCCGTCGCCACGAGCGAACCCAACAAAATACCGACAGTCAGGCCGGCCGTCAGCACGCCGCAGGCAAAGCCCGTGAAACGGCTCGGTACATGTTCGGACACAAACACCCAGGCGCCCGGCACTTCGCCGCCCACGGCCGCGCCTTGGAAGACGCGCATCAACAGCAGCAGCAGCGGGGCGGCCAGTCCGATGGTGGCGTAGGTCGGCAGCAGGCCGATCAGCAGGGTCGGCACGGCCATCATCAGGATGGAGAGGGTGAACATGCGCTTGCGGCCCAGCAAGTCGCCGAAGTGGGCCATGACGATGCCGCCCAGCGGACGCACGACGTAGCCGGCGGCAAAGATGCCGAAGGTTTGCAGCAGACGCAGCCATTCCGGCATTTCCGGCGGGAAGAACAATTGGCCGATGGCGTTGGCAAAGAAGACGAAGATGATGAAATCGTAGAATTCCAGCGCGCCGCCGAGGGCGGCCAGCGACAGGGTTTTATAGTCTTGCTGGGTGAGGGGACGGCTAGCGGCGTGGATGGCGGCGGTGTTGGAAGTAGGCATGTGTCTCGTTCTTGTATGTTATCGGAGATTGCCAGATCTAGCATACGCATTTCCGCCGCGTGAGTAAATGCGGCGCGTATGGGGAGCAGCCTCAGCTGCGCTTAATACAACGCCGCTATCATCAGCGTTGACTTCATTGGAAAGGACACAGTATGCATATCATGATCGTGGGCGCCAGCCGGGGCCTGGGACGCGCGCTGGTGGACGGTTTGCTCGCTGACGGACATGCCGTCATCGGCGTATCGCGCCAGCAACCCGCCGACTTGCCTGCCGGCCAAGGTACACAGCTGCAATGGATCGCGGCGGACCTGGCCGCACCCGCGGAGGCCGTCGAACGCATCGCGCGCGAAGCGCCGGCCATACTGGACGCGGTGATCTACAACCTGGGCATATGGGAAGAAAAGGCCTTCAGCGACGACTATGCGTTCCTCGGCGATGCGGACGACACCATCGTCGACATGGTCAATACCAACATCACGGTGACGATATTGCTGCTCAAGCGCCTGGTGCCGCGCTTGCTGGGTAGCAACAAGCCGCAGCTGATCCTCACGGGCTCGACGTCCGGGCTGCGCCAGAGCGGCCGCCCGGAAGTGACGTTCAGCGCCTCGAAATTCGCCCTGAACGGCATCGCCGACGCCTTGCGCGAAGGTTTCCGCGCACAGGGACTGGCCGTGACGGCGCTGCAGCTCGGTTATTTGAATACCTATGATGGCTTGTCCGTGCCGCTGGCGGACGCCGCAGCGCGGGGCGAAGGCGAGCTGATCCCCGTGCATGACGTCGTCGCCGTCGTGCGCATGCTGCTGAGCCTGTCGAATGCCTCGTTCGTGCGCGAACTGGTGCTGCCGGCGCTGCGCGACGAGCGTTTCTAGCCGCTAGGCGTCTGCGCCATAGACTTCGCTCCAGCCGAGACGCTCTTCCAGCCACTCATCCGCTTCGGACGAGTCCATGTGCAGCAGCAGGGCGCCTAGCCGCAGCTGGCCCTTGGCCAGGGCCAGCAAGGCGAACACGGATTCCAGCATGACGGGATCAAGCTGGCCCTGCAGGTCGCGCGCGGCGATGGCGGGCAGTTGCGCCCAGGCATCGCGGTAGCTGTCGGCCAGCCAGTCCGGCAGAGGCGGATTGTGCTGGCGGTGGCGTTCCAGTTCGATCAGGGCGATCAGCGCATAAAAATCTTCCTCGCGTGATTGCGCGTTGCCCAGCATGGCGACGAGCTGGGGCACGGCGGCATACGAGGCGACGCCCACGTCGCCCTGGTGGTGCAGCTCTTCCCACAGCTCATGCCAGACGTCTTCGCCCGCCTGCATGGCCTTGAGCGCCCCGGCCACGTCGTAAGGTACGCGGTAGCCGCCTTCCAGGGTGGGCCAGAGGGGATCGTCGAGTGATAGCAGCATGGGATTCCTTGATGATGGGCAGCGTTCGCCTGAGCAAACGCGCACTATACAAGCACTAAGCAAGCACCCGGCGCACGCAGCGCGCATAGCCGTCAAATTCGCGCGCGTTCTGGTAGGCAACGCCCGTGTCGAAATCCTTGCACCAGACTTCGTCCTCGCTGTCGCCCGGCTCGCTTGACCAGTGCCAGTTGGGCCGGAATGCGTCTTTCAAGGTCGCATACAGCAAGGTCTGCTCGCGCCGATCCGGCAAGCTGTGGCCGAGGCCGGCGGCCCAGTTGGATGCGGCTTGCCAGCAATGGTTCTCCAGCTCGCACTCGTCCGGCAGCAGCACCAGGTGGTAATCGGGCGCGCCATCCCGGCCGAGGATCAGGCCGGCGTAGCGTTCGCCCTGCTGCAAGGGGACAGGCGCGACGGCCGCTGGCGGCAGTTCGGCGCGGCGCACGGCGCAGGCGCGGCCGGCGTAGGTCTTGCGATAGTTGTACTGGGTGCCGTTGTCGAAATCGTGGCTCCAGGCCATGCGGGGCAGGATGGCGTCCGCTTCCGACGACCAGTACCAGGCATCCGGGAAAGCGTGGCGCAAGTTGGCGTGCAGCAAGGCCAGTTCGCTGCGCGTCGGCAAACAGGCGCCGCGCGCCGCGGCCCAGTCCAGCGCGGCTTGCCAGGGCAGGGCATCGGCCTCGCCGGGCAGCAGGAATAGCTGGTAGCCGGCGGCACCGTCCTGGCCAGGCATGATGCCCGCGTAGCGCTCGCCGGCAGTGGCGCCCAGCACGCCCGGGCAATGCTCGAACCAGCCGTCGTCTTCTTCCTGGGCAATAAACGCCGCGATCAGCGCTTGCTGCGCGGGCGGCACGGTGGCCAGCAAGGTGTTGAAGCAGCTGATGGCCGAGGCGTGGGGCGTGCCGGCGCCGTTGGCAATGCCGACGAGAAAGTCGCCCGCCCAGTCGGGCAAGGTGGCGATCAGGCGCGGCAGTTCGTGCAGCAGGGCCGTGCAATACGCCGTCTCGCCGAAGCGCCAGGCGGCGCGGCTGGCCGTCTGGTAGGCGCCGTAGTCGTGTTCGGCTTGCACGGACTGAAAAATGGCCAGCGCGTAGTGCGCGCCCTCATCACCCGTCAGCGCGTCGAGCATGGCGCAGTAGCGCTGGAAGCGCCGCTGGGCTTCATTAGGCGGCGTGGACGTGTCGTCATCCTGGACGATATTGCCCACAATTAATAATTCGGCTTTCCAGAGTTCAAATGCAGTTGGCATGGCATGAATGAAATGATCGCGATGGGCTCTCATTATGACTTGTGTGCCCGTATTTTACTCACAGTGACAGATTCCTTTTCGGTGAAAATGAATCATCTTTGTTCTTCTATTTATTGACTTTACTGTTCACTGGCTGTGGCGACTCATCGTTACAAATGAAAGTAGGTTGATGGTTTCAATGCGATTATTTTTCTTTGCTTGAAATAGATAATAAGAATCCGGCGCTGGAATTACGATATTTTTATGCTGTTCAATTCAGCTGTTGCCTATCATATTTTTTAGTTATCGTGAATAATTCGGGTCGAGTGAAATATCATTAACCTGATCGGAATATCACGTGAATAGTAGAATTTTATTTTGTGCGCTGGCTTTTGCTGCCTTGTCGGCCTGTGGTGGCGGGAGCAATGATGCGGCGGACAATGGCGGCGTCGTGGCGCCCCCCGTTACTGTGGCCAATACGCAGCCAGTCGCGCAAGCCGGGCCCACCCAAAGCGTGGTGGTTGGCAGCGTTGTGACCCTGGATGCGAGTACCAGCTCCGACGCCAATGGCGATGCCTTGACCTATAAATGGGTGATGAGTTCCAAACCCGTCACCAGTGCCGCCGCCCTCGATTCCTTATCCGCCGTGAAACCGACCTTTACCGCTGATGTGGCTGGCACTTACATGGCCACCTTGCAGGTCAACGATGGCAAGATCAGCAGCGAGCTATCTTCGGTCACGATCACCGTATCGGTAGCCAATGCACCGCCGGTCGCCAACGCGGGGCATGCAATGACCATCGTTGCGGGTATGGGCATCATGTTGGACGGTAGCGCAAGCAGCGATGCGAATGGCGATATCCTCACCTATAAATGGAGCCTGGTATCGAAGCCGGCCGGCAGTACTGCACGGATCGTGGATGCAAACTCCGTGCGTCCGTATGTCGACGTGGATTTGCCGGGTGCCTATGAACTGAGCCTAGTTGTCAATGATGGCAAGGTGGATAGTGCGCCGGCTTTCGTGACGACGACGGCGGTTGTCGGCAATGTCCGGCCATTGGCCAATGCGGGCGTGGCGCAGAACGTGCTTAAAGGTAGCACCGTCATTCTCGACGGCAGCGCAAGTTCCGATGCGAATGGCGATGCCCTGACGTATTACTGGACCCTGACTTACCGTCCTGTGGGGAGTACTGCCACGTTGTCGTCCGCAACGCTGGTGAACCCCTCTTTTATCGCCGACAAGGCTGGCACGTATGTCGCCACGTTGCGTGTGTGGGACGCAGCGACAATGAGCGATTCAATGAGCGTCACGATTACGGCGACGTCCACGAATGCCGCCCCGGTGGCGAATGCCGGGGTGGATCAGCGTGTGCAGGCAAGTGCGTATGGTGTGACCCTCGATGGCAGGGGCAGTTCGGATGCGGACGGCGACAATCTCAGTTATAAATGGACGTTCATCTCCGTGCCTGCAAATAGCATGCTGCAGCCATTTCCCGGCGAATGGGACCGCAGCCAGACAGTCAGCAGATTTTTGGCGAATGTGCCGGGAACCTATGTCGTCAGCCTTGTCGTCAATGACGGTACGGTCGACAGTGCGCCATCGACCGCCACCATTATTGCCACTGCAAGTTCGACCAATGCGGAGCCGAGGGCCAATGCGGGCATAGATCAGTTTGTCGCGCCAGGAACGACCGTGCGTTTGACGGGACTTGGCAGTACGGATGTGGAACACGATGTCTTGACATACCGCTGGCAATTGAGGAGCAAGCCTGCTGGCAGCGCGGCCGTGCTGTCATCACTGACTGCCGCGCAGCCGACATTTTTCGCAGATATGGCCGGCAGTTATGTCGCGACATTAATCGTCAACGATGGCTCGGTGAATAGTAGCGAAGATAATATGGCGGTGACGGCGACGCCGAATCTGCTCAATTTGTACCAGGTGCAGGACAATGGGGCCGGTCCGGTCGACACGAAGGCCGGTTTGCCTTACCTCGCCAATGCGACGGTACATAAGTCGTGCTCGGGATCGTGTGCGGCCAACTTTACGGTCGATACCTTCAAGGTGGCCGCCGCCGGGACGAGCTTCATGATTACCCAGGTGACGGCCGTCGACAGTACCGGCAAGGTCGTTCCAGCCATCGTCGGTCTGGTGTCGGGCCAGGTCATTCCTGCCGGCAGCAGCGCCACCTTCTCGCTGGTGTCGCCCAAGACGAATGGCGCAACTGCCAAACTGACGTACAAGTTCTTTGTGGCGGAAACGGGCCAGTCTTTCGTTTATAACGCAGACTTCACGTCAAATTAAGTGATGTAATATGGCGAATGCCGGGCTTCGGTCCCGTATTCGCCAGCCCTTCTTGCCTGTGTTCCCATGCCCACCTGGACTTCCCCGCCACAACTCGTCGCCCTCGCCGCCTTTTATGCGCGGGCGCAAGCCCATCCTGAAACGATCAGTGACGCTGTCTTCCTGGACAACGTGAAAAATGCCCACTGGCCCACCAACTGCTGGAGTTATGTGGAAGCGTCGTTCGCCATCATCGCGCCCGCCTGCCTGCTGCGTCCACATCTGACCGCCGAGCTGATCGCCTTGCCCATCGACGCCATGATCGCGGGCGGCCTGGAAGAGGCGGGGCAAGTCATCGCGATTGGCCTGGCCTGCGCCACGCGCGACGCACCGTATGTGGCGGTGAGCGAGGAGGGCAGGCGCTGGCTGACGCAGGTGTGGCCGGGACTGGGGCAGGTGGTCGAGACCGTGTTCCGGGCCAGGCTGCAAGCGGCGCTGGCCGATGAAGATTGATGTAAATATAAACTGACAGGTGTACTCATAATTACAGGAAATTTCTTCCCTCCCGACTATAAAACTTTTCCTTTCAAGCAAGGAGACCTGCTGCTTTCCCAAGGCGAAGACGGCAAGTTCTCTGTTTCCAAGGTATTGGCGATCGATGCGATCGAAGTTGGGCACGGCGAGGCGATTTACATGGGTGGCAAGGACATCGTGGCAACGGAGGATGATTACCTGCTGATCATCGGCTGTGCATACGGCGAATACGAGTTCGACACGGCCGAGGAGGCGCAGGCCGCTGCGCTGGATGGCAGCTGGACGGTCAGGATAGGTCACGCTCCGAATCGCAGTCCGGGCGCGGCGGAGGGGCAGTCATTGATTGGCCATGAACCCGTTCATGAAAGCGAACTGGAGGGCTACCATATGTGGAAGGAAGCGTTTGAGGCGGGCAAGGCTGGCGTGTTCTGACTTCGGCGTGCCTGTTGTGCGGCGAATACTTCTTCTTGACCAAGGAAACTGGTTTACGTTAGGGTATACGTAACTACTTACATATATCCTGCCCAACATGTCTTCCAACCTGCAAACCTACGGCTCCCTGATGCTGGCCAGCCGCCTGCGCCGTCTTTCCGATCAACTGTATGCGGGTGTCGATACCAGCTATGTGGCCGCCGGCGTCGAACTGACGTCGCGCTGTTTCCCCTTGTTATTGCTGCTGCGCGACAACGGCCCGACGGCGATCACGGCCCTGGCCGCGCAGATCGGGCAGACGCACCCGGTGGTGGTGCAGCTGGGGCGCAAGCTGCTCGATGCCGGCATGGTGGCGGAGCTGCCGGACGCCAGGGATGAGCGGCGCCGGCTGCTGGCGCTGTCCGACGCCGGGCAGGCGCTGCTGCGCAACATGGCGCCCCTGTGGGACGATGTGCGCGCGGCCGTCGACGCCGTCTTCGAGCAGGGCACGCCGCAGCTGATGGCCAGTCTGGACCGGGCTGAAGCGCGCCTGCAGTCGCAAGGCTTTGGCGAGACGATCGCCGCTTGCCGGCGCCAGCGCGAACGGGCCGCCGTGGAGATTATCGCGTACGACGCCCAGTATGCGGCCGACTTCAAGCGCCTGAATATCGCCTGGCTGGAGCGCTACTTTTATGTCGAGGCGCTCGACGACAAGGTGCTGTCCGACCCGCAACGTTCGATCCTCGACGCTGGCGGGCAGATTTTCCTCGCGCGGCTCGATGGCAAGACCGTCGGCACGTGCGCGCTGATCCGCGCCGGCGACACCAGCATCGAGCTGTCGAAGATGGCCGTCACGCCCGAATGCCAGGGACTGGGCATTGCGCGCCGGCTGATCGAGCGGGCCTTCGACGCCTTCGAGGCCAGCGGCGCGCAACTGCTGTTCCTGGAATCGAACAGCAAGCTGGCGCCCGCCATCCGCCTGTACGAAAGCAGCGGTTTTACGCACGTGGCGCGGCCGGCCGGCGACGCCCATTACCAGCGCGCCGACGTCTACATGGAGTGGCAGGGCAGATAGCACACGCGAGGGCGCCACGCGGCGCTCCCCATCGGCCGTCTCCCGCGTTACAATACGTGCTTCCATAACGGAACCGTGGTTCCACTATTGAGAGACGCCGACGCCGCATGCCTTCCTTCCCGATGCCCTTCCCGCAGATGATCGTTCCACCCGAGCCCACCCAGGCGCGCAGCAAGCAGGCGTTCGAGCGTTTGCTGCTGGTGGGGGAGCAGTTGCTGGCGGAAAACCGTTTCGATGAAATCGGCGTGGCCGACCTGGCCAAACTGGCGGAAACCTCGGTGGGCACGTTTTACCGTTTGTTGGGCGACAAGGACACCTTGAGCCGCCTGCTGCTGCAGCGCTTTTTTTCCGATATGGTGGAAAAGGTCGAAACCCTGACGGAGCTGCGCCAGTGGGAAGGGCGCAGCCTGGAAGCGTTCATCCGCGCCATGGTGGCCATGTTCGTGGCCGTCAACACGGGCCGGCGCGGCGTGCTGCGCGCCCTGATCACGCGCTGTTCGCAGGATGCGCAATTCCGCGACAAGGTGCACCAGATCAACCATCTGATTTCGCAGCGCACGGTGGCCGTGCTGGCCAGCAAGTCGTCCAGCATCCGCCACCCGAACCCCACGCAGGCCATGATGGTGGTGCCGCCCGTGCTGCTGGGCATACTGAACCAGCACGTTTTGTCGGGCTCGCTGTCCTTTTTGTCGGCCGCTGCGCTCGAGGATGAACTCGTGCGTGTTGCTTTAAATTACCTGACTTCAGATATTTAGCGATTTAACTTGAAATCGGAATTCGGATTCCGTATTATGTTTTCCAACAGCAGGAAAACATATTCCTGCACCTGAACACAAAGCATGTTCAACAGCAAGGAGACAGAATGCGGCGTCACACGACATCCGATGTTCCATTGCATTACCTCGACCTGGGCAGGGAGCAGGGAGATCCCGTGTTTTTGTTGCACGGCCTCGGTTCCTGCGCCGCAGACTGGCGCCCGCAGATCGACGCCCTCGGCAGCAGCTTTCGCCTGATCGTGCCCGACCTGCGCGGCCATGGCGCCAGTCCGGCGCCCAACGGCGACTGGCAGATCGGCGACTTCGCCAACGACCTTTTCAATTTGATGGACCAGCTCGACGTGCCGCGCGCGCACATCGTCGGCTTTTCCCTGGGCGGCATGGTGGGCCTGGAAATGGCCAACCGCGCGCCGGGCCGGGTCGCCAGTTTGTGCCTGATCAATTCCCAACCGTTCCAGGGCAGCAAGCCGGCGTCCTTGCTGTTTGCCTACTGGCTGCGGCGCACGGTGATCGCCACCTTCGGCTTGAAAGCCATGGGCAAGATCATCGGCAAGAAACTGTTCCCCGAGCCGGCCCAGCAAGCGCTGGTCGAGCGCTTCGCCACGCAGATGGCGGGCATGGACAAGCGCGCCTACCTGGCCGCGCTCGATGCCATTTTCCACTGGGATATCGATATTCACTTCCAGGCCCTGGCCATGCCCGTCTTCATCATGGCGGCGGACCAGGATTACACGCCCGTCGCCAGCAAGCGGGCCTTTGCCGCACAGTTTCAGCAGTGCGAGATCGAGATCATCGCGAACTCGCGCCATGCCACGCCCCTGGACCAGGCGCAGCGTGTGAATACCTTGTTGCAGTCCTTCCTCGCCACACATTCAAAATAAACAGGCCACTCGCCGCACGGGCAGGGGTCGGGAAACAGTCATCGCAGGGCAGGTGCTCGCATTGCGCGCGCCGGTACCGTTACGTCTTGCGATCCTGGCATCCGGCCGTCTTCCCTGGTGGTAAGCAAGCCTGACATTGGAGACGCTATGAAACTTGCTTTGAAATTGATGCCCGCCGCCCTCGCCGTTGCCGGCGCGTTTGCCACCCAGGCCCAGGCGCAGGAGGCCAGCCCGGCCACTGCTGTCAGCGCCCAGGAAGCCAGCGACGCAAAAGAACGCATGGAAACCGTCACCGTTTCCGCCCGCCGCCGCGAAGAACGGCTGCAGGACGTGCCACTGGCCGTCACGGCGTTTTCCGCCAAGGCCCTGGAACGGGCGAATATCCAGAACCTGGCCGACTTGCAGGAGCGCGTGCCGAACCTGACCGTGTACGCCTCGCGCGGCACCAACACCACCCTGACGGCGTTTATCCGCGGCGTGGGCCAGGCCGACCCCGTCTGGGGCGTGGACCCGGGCGTGGGTATTTATTTTGACGACGTCTACATGGCGCGTCCCCAAGGCGCGCTGCTCGACGTGTTCGATGTGCAGCGCATCGAAGTGCTGCGCGGCCCGCAAGGCACCTTGTATGGCAAGAACACCATCGGCGGCGCCATCAAATACATTTCGCGCCCGCTGGCGAAGGAAAACGGCGCCTCGGCGGAAGTGGGCATCGGCAATTACAATCAGCGCAACTTCAAGGCTGCCTTCAATGTGGCCAACGAGAGCGGCACCTGGCGCGCGCGCCTGGCCGCCGCCAAGCTGGACCGCGACGGTTTCGGCCGCAACACCTTCAATGGCGAACAGGTCAGCGACCAGGACAGCACGGCCGCACGCTTGTCCGTCGGCTACTTTCCGCAAGATATCCCTTTGACCGTCGTGCTGAGCCTGGACGCCACGGACGACAAATCGGGCGTGCGCGGCTTCCAGCGCATGGGCGTGAGCGCCTTCGACCCGCTCAAGCGGCCGGCCAGCACGGATGCGTATGACATCCAGAGCGGCATGCCGGGCAACAACTTCACGCACAACCGGGGCGGCTCGCTGGTGGCCAATTACACCTTGTCGAACGACTGGTCCGTGAAAGTGATCGGCGCCAAGCGGCGCAGCACCTCCGAGCAAACCATCGACTTCGACGGCTTGCCGCAACCGATTGCCGACGTGTTCGGCGACTCGCGCGACGAACAGAAAAGCCTGGAATTGCAGGCCTCGTACAGCGGCGACTACGGCGCCGGCGTGATCGGCCTGTACCGCTTCGAAGGCACGGCCGGCGGCGGCATCTACAACAACTTCCTGGGGCGCCAGTTCACGGCCGCCGTCAGCACGGTGGAAACGGACAGCACGGCGCTGTACACGGACTGGACCTGGCCGCTGGGCAAGGTGTGGAGCATCAACGCGGGCTTGCGCCACACGCGCGAGGAAAAGCGCGCCATCGTGCTCAACCGCGCTTTTGCCGACGTGGGCTTCACGCGGCCCATCCAGACGGCGGCCGACTTCGACAAGTCCTTGTCGGTGAGCAATACTTCGCCGAAAATTTCCGTGCGCTATGAAGCGTCGAAGACGACGAATTTCTACAGCAACCTGTCGCGCGGCTTCAAGTCGGGCGGCTACAACGTGCGCGCCAACAACCTGGTGGTGCCCGATTCCGCGCGCCCGTACAAGGATGAAAAACTCGACGCGCTGGAAGTGGGCATGAAGTACGCGGCGCCCGACGACACCTTCGACGCCAACGTGGCCCTGTTCTACAACCGCTACAAGGATATTCAATTGTCCGTCTTCACCAGCTACGTGCAGCCGGGCGGCGTGCCGGGCTTCTATGGCGACTTTACGAATGCGGGCAAGGCGACGGTGAAAGGCGCCGAGTTCGAGTTTTCGTGGCGGCCCAACCGCCAGTGGGAAGTCAACGGTTTCCTGGCCTTGCTCGATGCCAACTATGACGAGTTCATGAGCGGCGGCAAAAACATTGCGGATACGCAAAAGTTCAGCAACACGCCAGCCCGGCAAGTGGGCTTGAATGTGACGCGCACGGACCGCGACGTGTTCGGCGGCGCCTTGCGCAGCATGCTCGGCTATGGCTACCGCAGCAAGGTCTACCCGACGACGGACTTGAGCGAAACCCTGGCGCAGGGCGGCTACAGCATCTGGACGGCCGGCGTCGTGTGGGAAGCGCCGAAGAACTGGACCTTCAGTCTGCACGGCAGCAACCTGGGCAACAAGCGCTACCGCACGGATGGCTACAATATTCCGGCCGTGTTCATCCTCGACGGTTTCTATGGTCCGCCGCGCCAGATCATCGCCAAGGCTGGCTACAAATTTTAAGGGGTGGTAGAAGTGCCGGCTTGACGGGCGTCAAGCCGGGTCGTTGTCGCTGTTTTCGTCCTTAATAATAATCAGGAGACTGGCATGGCACATCTGCATCAACAACTGCGTCAATTCTTATCTGCATTCATCGCCGCCTGCGGCTTGCTGGCCGCGCTGCCGGCTGCCGCCGGGCAGTGGGACTTCGGCCTGTACGCGAGCCTGTGGGGCTCGCGTGAATACCAGGTCTGGCTGCCGAGCAATTACAATCCGAACACGCCGCTGCCCGTCGTGCTGATGCTGCACGGCTGCGGTTCCGAGCCGAACAGCATGGCCGCCGTCAGCCGTTACAACCAGCTGGCCGACAGCGAAAACTTCATCGTCGTCTATCCGCGCCAGAACGTCACGGCCAACCCCATGCGCTGCTGGAATTTCATGTTGCCGCTGAACCAGGAGCGGGGCACGGGCGAGCCGGCCGTGCTGATGGGCATCTTGAACAAGATCAAGAGCAAATATGCGGTGCAGGACAGCCGCGTGTACGTGACGGGCATCTCGGCCGGCGGCGCCATGGCCTCCATCATGGCCGCCTGTTACTCCGATGTGTTCGCCGCCGTGATGGTGCATTCGGGCGGCATGTACAAGGGCGCCACCGGTATGATTACGGCCGCCGATTCGCTGTTCAACGGCAGTTCCTTCGACCCGAAAGTGCGGGGCAAGGATGCCTGGCGCTGTTCCGGTTCGCCGCGCCGGCTGATGCCGACGATGGTATTCCACGGTACTTCCGACATCGTCGTCAACCCCGTCAACGGCGAACAAACCATCGAACAATTCCTGCAGACCAGCGATTATGGCGACGATGGCCTCGACAATGACAGCGTGCGCTACCGTGCGGACAGCATCGTGCGCCAGACGGTGCCGTACGGCCGCAGCTATTCCATCGATACGTATCTGCACAACGGCGCCGTCATCGCGCAAAAGTACACGGTCGAGGGCATGAACCACGCGTGGAGCGGCGGTCCACCGGGCTGGCCCTTCAGCGATGAGCTGGGCCCGGACGCCACCGTGATCAGCTGGAATTTCTTCAAGAATTACCAGCGCTGATGCAGTAAGGCAATTTACAGCTTGTACAATGGGGCGCAGCAATTGCGCCCCATTTTTTATGCCTGCGAAAGATCCCATGCCTGCTTGCCGTTTGCCGTCCTGTCTTGCCGCCGTGCTGCTGTCCGCTTGCGCCAATGTCGTTCCGCCCGCGCCGTCGGCTGCCTACACGCAAGCGTTCGAGCGTGCCGCCCAGCAAGACAGCATGCGCAGCGAGTGCGACTGGGACGTGCGTTATGCACCCGTCGCGTCACAGGACGCCAGCGTGGCGCAACTGCAGGCCATCGCCACGGCGCGCCTGGCGGCAATGCAACTTTCACCCGCCTGGACTCTGGCCATGCCCGGCAGCGAGGCGCACGCCTTTACGGACTCGGCGCAGGACCGCGCCGGGCTGCAATTGTTGCTCAGCATCGTCTTGCCGGCCATGGAGCGCTACCCGGCCGGCGTCTTCGCGCGCACGGGCTTGCGCCACGTCGTGCTGGTGAAAGACTTGAGCGTGGAAGGCCAGCGCCGCCTGGCCATGCCGGCGCCGGAAATCGACAGCGTCGTCTACGCCGACAACCTGCTGGCCGCGATGTGTCCGTCCGGCATGGAGCTGCGCGTGCACCACGAGTATTACCACTTCATCGAATACCGGCTGTTCGACGATTTCTATTACCGCGACCCCGCCTGGCTGGCCCTGAACCCGCCCGGCACGGCCTATGGCCAGGGCGGCGCCACGGCCTACGGAAAGGGTTTCCAGAACCTGGGCCACCCGCAGCCCGGGCTGGTGAGCCTGTACGCGGCCTACGGCCCCGAGGAAGACAAGGCGGAAGTGTTCGGCTGGATGCTGACGCCCGCGTATGCGTTGCGGCTGCAGCAGTGGACGGCGTTTGATCCCGCCTTGCTGGCGAAGCGGCAATTGTTGATGGATGTATTGAGCAGCAAGACAGATTCTTACTAAATATCAAGTATTTCCTTGCTATCCCATGGCATTGTCGGTTCTCCAGCTTGACTAGATGCAAGTGCGAATGAGGAGAGCGCCATGGACGGTGATGAGTCGATATCGGATGGCGAACGTCCCTTGCGCCTGCGCCTGGGTGTCTCGCCCAAGGTACCGGCCGGTGCGCTGATACCGCAGCGCGTCGCCGGGAGCGAGGCCATCTGTGGCGGCATCGAGTACCGCGTGCTGTGCGTCTCGACGCATGTGGACTTGCCGCTCAGTAGTTTGATTGCCTTGCCTGCCGCTATCGACATTGTTACCGACCAGGGGCAGCTGCGGCCTCGTCACGCAAGCCAGTGCGGGGGACTGCGATGGTGCGCTGGCCAGCTATCAGCTGGTGTTGACGGACGCCTTCGCCATCATGGAAAAGCGCTGCAATACGCGCGTCTTCCGGCGTTTGACGGATATCGACATCGTCAAGACCTTGCTCGACGAATGGATACGCAGCAATACCGTGCTGGCGCATGCCTTCCAGTATGCGTTTGCCGATTTCTTCGAAGCACAGACGTATCCGCAACGCGAATTTGTCATGCAGCACAATGAGTCCGATGCGGCCTTCGTGCGGCGCCTGCTCAAGCGCAGCGGCGTCGCCTGGTTTTTTCGCGCGCAAGGCAATGCGGATGCGCATGCCGAGCCGGCACATACCCTGGTGCTGTTCAACCATGCCGATGGCTTGCGGAAAAACATGGCCGATACCGTGCGCTATCACGCGGACCGCGCGACGGAACAGCGCGATACCCTGACGTCGTGGAACGAAGTCCGCAAGTTGCAAGCGGGAAAAGTGACGCTGCATAGCTGGAACGAGGAACATCCACGCGCGCGGCCGTTCATGACTGCCGACGCCATGGGGCAGGGCCGGCAAGGCATGCATGGCAACGCCATTGCCGCCAGCCTCGATGATTACCGCGTGCTGCCGCCGCGAGCGGGGAGCGATCATGATGCCTTGTGCCAGCTGGGCATGCTGGCCATGCAGCAGCATGACTACGAGAGCCATTGCTTTCATGCCGAGGGCAGCGTGCGCGACCTGTGTCCGGGCGAATACTTTAGCCTGGCCGAGCATCCCGACGTCGACGCACTTCCGCCGGCCGAGCGCGATTTTGTCGTGACGGCGCTGCAGGTGGCGGCGCAGAATAATTTACCCAGGGAACTGGCTGCCAGGGTCGCGCGTCTGTTTGCGCGCAACCGCTGGCTGGGCGATGGCACGGCGTTGCTGCAGCGCGAGCTGGCGACGGCGGTGGACGATGGCCCCTTGCGCATGCATATCGAGCTGAGCGCCGTGCGGCGCGGCGTGGCCATCGTCCCCGCCTATGACACGCGTAGCGATTTGCCGCATGTCACCATGCAGAGCGCCGTGGTGGTGGGGCCGGCGAATGAAGAAGTTCATTGCGACGCCATGGGCCGGGTCAAGGTGCGCTTTCCCGCCACGCGCAAGCTGGACCATGAGCACGCCGGCGGCGCGGGCGCCTCCGACACGGATGCTGATTCAGCCTGGGTAAGAGTCGCGTCCAGCTGGGCGGGCAACGGACCTGGCAGCATGCAGCAATGCGGCTATCTGGGCTTGCCCCGCGTGGGCAGCGAAGTCTTGCTGGCTTTCCTGGGCGGCGACCCGGACCGGCCCATCATCGTGGGGCAGCTGTACAACCACAGCGCGTTGCCGATTGCCTTGAGCAAGGCGGGCGACTTGACGGGAAACCGCTATTTGTCCGGCATCAAGAGCCGCGAGATCAAGGGTACGCGTGGCAACCAGCTGCGTTTCGATGATGTGCACGGGCAAATTAATGCCCAGCTTGCCAGCGACCATGGCTCCACCCAGCTCAACCTGGGCTGGCTGACGCAGGATCGGCGCAATGGCCAGGGCGAGGCGCGCGGCGAGGGCGCCGAGCTGCGTACCGATGAGCAACTGGCGATGCGGGCGGGCAAGGGCATGCTGATTTCGGCCTGGAAGCGCCTGAACGGCGACGGCGGGCACATGGCGCGCAGCGAATATCTGGGGCTGATGGAAAATTGCCTGGAATTGTTTCGCTCGCTGGGCAGTTATGCTGCCACGCATCAGGCACTGGAGAATGCGGATGAAGCGCAGCAGGAGCTGCAGCACAGCTTGAAAAGCTGGGAAGGCGGCAGCAATACGCAGCCCCGTGCCGAGCTGGGCGGTGCTGCGGCGATTGCCGTCACGGCGCCCGCCGGCATCAGCTTTGCCAGTTCGAAGGCCATCGTCAGCTATGCCGTCAGCAATATCGATACGGTGGCGCAGCAGCACCTGCAAGCGGTGGCGGGCCAGCGCTACAGCGTGAACGCGGGCAAGGGCATCTCGCTGTTTGCCCATGCGGATGGCATCCGCGCCATCGCCCACCATGGCAAGTTCTTGCTGCAAAGCCAGCATGACGACATGGACCTCAACGCGGCGAAAAATTTGAAGCTCACCGCCAGCGAGGGCAAGCTGACGGGCATGGCCGATGAAATCGTGCTGATTTCCAAGCATGGTGCTTTCATCCGCATCGCCGACGGCATCACCTTCGGCAGCAAGTCGCCGCTGAACTTCAATGCGCCCAATTTCGTCTTCAATGACCCGCAGAGCATGGCAGTGCAATTGCCAAGCTTTGCCGAGGGCAAGGCCGATCAGCAATTCATTTTTCAATATGAGGGCGACGACAGTCCCGCCGATGGCGTGCCGCCAGCTCCCCAGCTGGCGCCGCAAGCCCACTTTGCCGTGAAGCTGGAGGATGGCTCGTCGGCCGATGGCCGCAGCGACGGGGACGGCAAGACGGAGGTACTGGAGCGCGCGGCCATGCACCTGGCCGCCATCGAAGTGTTCAACAACAAGGATTGATGACGCCAGGAGAGTGCGATGGGCAGCTATCCGAAATTGCCGTACGTGGTGGGCGAAGACGTGACGCTCCTGCATTGCGAACGCACCGTCTGCAAGAAGGTGAAAATACGCCGCAACCTGCCGGGCAATATCATCGTCATTCACGGCGTCAACGATGTGGGCGTCAGCTACAAGGCGGTGGAAGATGGACTGTGCGAGGGATTGACGCAAAGGCTGGGGCGCGGCTTTACGCCAGCTTCTTACCGCATGCCCGTGGCGGCGGATAAGGACAAGCTGGAAGATGATCCCGACGTCGTCTTTTTCAAGCGCACGATCGCCAAGGATACCAACAGCCCCGTGATTCCGTTTTACTGGGGCTACCGCGAAGTTGAAGGTAAGACGACTACCATCCATGGTCAGTTCGTCGACCGTTACGGCAACCGGCTGGACAAGGATCTGTCCAAGGAAGGCGGGCCGTTCGGCAACGCCACCAGCAGTTTGCCCGACATGTGGCGCAGGGGTATTTATGCACCTGCCGATCCCATGGGTGATGCCTTGCGTCCGCTGAAGACGGCGCCTGGCCGCATGTATATGGTGCTGGCGGCCCAGCGCCTGGCAGCACTGATTTCCATGATCCGCGATTACGACGCCCAGGATACCGTCAGCATTGTTGCGCACAGCCAGGGCTGTCTGCTGTCGCTGCTGGCGCAAGCCATGCTGATGGAAAAGGGGCTGGCGCCGGCCGATAATTTGATACTCACGCATCCGCCATACAGCCTGGTGGAAAATATTCCCTTTCTGCTGAGGAAGGCGAGCGGACTCGATGGTGGCGAGGATGCGGCGATGCGGGCGCACTATCATCTACTCGACGGTGTTCAGACGCTGGCCGCGCGCCTGCAGACGCTTGTCAATATTGTTGCTGGGGTAGCGAAAGGGAATGGACAACCCTGCGTTCCGTTATTTACGGAGTTGAATGGTGATCAGCATCGCGGTATGGTCGGCGCCAGTTGGAGCAATGTAGCGGATCGAGATAACCGCAGGAAAGTATATCTGTATTTTTGTCCCGAAGACATGACTGTGGCGCTCGATAACATTCAGGGAATTGGCTGGGATGGCGTACCCGATTTTGTAACAGGAACCGAGGTGAAGTCCGAAGAGGAAATTTATGCTTATGGAGGAAGAAATTACTCCACTGGTCGCTTTCATAATCGGGGTACTGAACAAGTACGAAAAGCACTCTCCGAATTGGGAACCAGGTTTTATCAACGGGTGTTCAGTAACAAGATACGTCTCGATCCAGGCACTGGAAAGAAGGCAGTGTCTCTTGTCGGCATGCCACCACCCCATGATTACCCATTGTGCCTGGAAAAAGAAGACGAACATGCACATGTGGAGGCATCTGTACGCGGCAACCGGGGTACGCACAAGGCAGTCGCATGGCCCATCAAGACCAAGCTGAAACCTGTCGAGCAGCGAAACGGTATACGCACAATTACTGGTGAAGCATTGCGCAAGCCTGTTCCTGCAGACCTGCGCGGCACCTCGCAAATTGACCCGGCAGACATACCCCGCGATTCAATAATGCATGGTAGAGCGAAGAAGGATGAGGGGCCGACGGAAGCGGTGGATCCTAATGACGCGGCAACGGCAATTGCCAGCGGTCGCGGCCTGATCAGTAAATCGGAAGAGCGTCCGGATCCTTCTGGTTATCGCAAGTTTCCGGAGAGTGTTGAGGCCTTACGCGAAACCGAGTTACAAAAGATGACGGTGGCCTATAACAAGGAACAGAAGCTGGATGACAAAGGCCCGTTGGCACAACGCAAGGTGATTTCTGCGACGAGGGACAAGAAAGGCAATGTATGGGCAAATATCCAGGAAAGCCCTAACGAAGCACGTCTGCGTTGGCAACACGAGGTCAGCGCCAAGTCCTTTCACAGTTCGATTATTGGCAACGTGAAGAATCATAGCCAGGTGACGGCGTATGACGTTGCCATAGGTAGTGGCAAGGCCAGCTCTGATCCGCAGTTCTACGAGTACTTATGTGCTGTGGCGGATTGGCGAGTGAAGGATTTGAAGACTAATGATAAAGGGCGTAAAGGAATGCTGATAAAGGAAAAATTCTTATCTGATTTTGCAGCATATTTATCCGTAGAACCTGCATGGAGAAGTGCTGCGATCAATGGCGGTATGGACTATTACAACACTGGAATTCTGCCCGCAGGACTTCCATTGTTATCGGGTGCTTTATGGAAGATCGTTGTGTCACAAACAAAAGACATGAAGATAGTGACTGAAAAATAATTGGATGGTCTAGGACTCGTCGAAAAACTTGTTTGGACCGATGATCTTTTCTCCTGAATAGTAGACCAAAAAGGTGAAAGCTATGATGACGCTTCGTTGGTTGGGAATATCAATAGTTATTGTAATTTTATTTTTTGGCGTGTTATGGCTAGGTGCTTTGTCGAAGAGCCAGGCGCGTGAAATTGCATTACAGGTCCAGGAAAAACAGCCAAGGAAACCGGTGGAGCCACGGCAAGAGTATGTGCTGGAAGTGATCGGATTGGGTGTGACGCTGGACAAGTATCGGCAGGGTAAATTGTGGGGAGCCTTGCAAAAAGGAAGTCCTTACACGAGCATACGCGAACAAGATCCCAAGAAGTATCCCTGGACGGGTAATGACAAGGATGGCGACGGTGGTAGCAGAGCCTACGATGCACTGGAAAATGGCATCAATTTCACTCCGATGTATTGGAACCTGCCTTCGTTTTATGCTGGAGCGCCCATTCTTGACCCGACTGCACAACCGAGCTTGATAGAGCCGATGGCGGGACTTGTGGCTGGCGCTGGTACGGGGGGCATGCCCTTGCATCTATTTTCCGTGGCTTCCTGGAAGCTGGATGAACATCCCGACCAATTGCTGATTGATGTGTTTGATTTTTTCGATAAGCATCCTGACGTACCTTACGTCGCCTTACACTCCGAGGATAGCGTTGGCACGCGGGATGGCAACCGGAAGCCAGGAACTGCAAGAAAATTGGTAAACGGGTATTTCATTCCGGATATGCCTGATGCCACGGCGGTGTTCATCCTGGCACGCCGCGAACGAATAGAACCGTTGCGTCCTTTTGTATGGGATGACCCGGAGAATAAATTCGTCCAAGAAAAACTGCGGGCCATGTATTACAACGTCATGCAGTCGTTGCCTTCACGCGCGAAACAGCTGCGACCTGAAGCCTTCAGCGAGCGTCAACCCACCGTCGCCGAATGGCTCGCCGCCGCCGCCGCTTTCGCCCAGCGGCCCGATATCCGTGGCGTGGGCCTGCATACCTTCGACAAGCTCAATCCCTGGGAAAATCGTCCGCCGCGCGACTGGAAGCCGACGCCGTGGTTTCCCATTCCGTGGAACCGGGAGCAGATGGAAACCTTTGACCGCCTGCCCTCGTTCGGTTTCGTGCACCGCCCCGTATTCGTCAAGTTCGCGGATGAGGAAGGCAAGCCCGTGACGCGGCGCGATGCGCGCCAGAAGATATTCAATGCAGGCTGGCAGCAGGCGCTGCAGACCTTGCCGCAAGCCGAGCGCGGCAAGGGGCCTTCGCGTATCGTGGCCGGTACGGGAAACCAGCCGGAACAGTCGCTGATGTTGGAAAGCATGCTGCATGACTATGCGGCACAGGGCGGCCCCGAAATCGAAAGTAGCAAGAGCGCGCAGTTCATCAATACCGATCTTCGCCTGGGCAACACGGGCGCGGCCACGTGGTTCATGCAGATGGCGATCGGCGTGATGGGAAGCTATCGCGATGGGGGCGCCAGTGCGGCGATTAATTTACGCGACAGCAATGAGGCCAGCATCATTTTTATTACACCACCATCGGATGCCAAACGCCAGCAGCAGGATGCCAATGGCGACATCTTCCGCAGCCGCATCACGCCGGCCGTCGATCCGGCCAACTACGCGGCGCCATCGGTGGAAGCCATCCTGGAAAGTCAGGCTGGGCAATAATTCTGGAGGCAGCATGCGCAAAGTCATCCGCTTGGGCGATTCCACCTCGCATGGCGGCAAGGTGCTCAGTTGTGCCGCCACGCACTTTACGGTCAATGGTATTGCTGTCGCCTGTGTCGGGGACTTGTGCAGCTGCCCCATCAAGGGACATCAAGGCTGCAAGATTGCCAGCGGCTCGTCCCGGCATACCATCAACGGCATCGCTATCGCCTTCGAAGGCGATACCACCACTTGCGGCGCCAGGCTGTTGGCTGGCGGCGTCAACTTCCGGACCTCCTGACAGCCTGTCCGCCTGGCATTTCCTGGTAACTATATAATCGGCGCTTGGGCGATACCCGCCCCTGAACGTCGATTGAAGGAATGCCATGCCAGGATATTTCATGCGCTCTGTCGCGCTTTTTACCGTATCGGCCGTCTGCATCTCAGCCAGTGCCGCCGAGGCGGTGGCAGGGGATGCGCAGCAGCGCGCGTCCTTGCTGGATTTTTATGCGCAGCAATATCCGGGCGAGCCGGCTGCGCGCACCGTGTTCGAAAGCGTGCCCATCGTGGGGGGACGTGGCAGCGAAGTGGTGGGCAGCGTGGAAACGCCGCCGTATCGCGGTCATGGCGCGCTGTGCCGGACGCAGCGCACCAAGTTCGTGCTGCACGGTGAAGGCAAGCAGGCGCGCTGGCAGGAGGCGGGCATGGAGTATTACGCCTGGCTCGACCGTGGCACCTGCCGCGCGGTGGCCGAACCCGTGCGCATGCTGCAACGGATTCCCGATGTGGAACTGGAAGGCGTGTTGCTGTACCAGAAGCCGCTGCTGGAGCGGGCACGATTATTGATGGCGGGTAACACGGCCTGCGCGCCGCTACGGGCGCTGAAATTTACGCTGGCGGCCGTCGACGTGGGCGCCGCCGCCCCGCGCGCCGAAGAGCGCTATGCGCTCGTGTTCAAGAGCGACCGCGACAGCTACGCCCGCGTCTGGCTGCGCAAGAGCGGCGCCCAGTATGATGCCTGGAATGTGACTTGCCCGCCAGTGCTGTAAGCTGCGCTCCCTCGATTTATTTTTTTGACTGTTGCAACCATGAACGAAAACTCCACTTCCGCCCGCAGCTGGGGCACCATCGTCACGCATAGCGACGAGATGGCCATCATCTACCGCTATGTCGACACTTTCCATGACGATTGGGACCTGTCGTCGCAGCCGGACCGCATCATCATCGCCTGGCGTTATGAAGATGAAACAGGCATGCCCGCGCCGAACGAGCGCGAGCATATGGAAGAGCTGGAAGCGGCGCTGGCGCCCGTGGTGGAAGAAGAAGGCTTCGCTACGCTGGCGCTGGTGTCGACGGGCGAAAACCTGCGCGAATGGATTTATTACACGCAGTCGGGCGAAGAATTCTTCAACCGCCTGAACACGGCGCTGGCGCCGCGTCCAAAGTTCCCGATTGAAATCCGCAGCGCGGCCGATCCGGCCTGGTCGACGTATGCAGGCTTCATGGCAGCTCTGCCGAAGTAATTACGCCAGCGCGGCCGTCACGATGCGCGTGGCGGCCGTGATGATGTCCTGGTTCGTGTCCGCTTTTTTCTGTTCGCGCGTGTAGTACACGGCGATGAGCAGCGGCGCGCCGCTGGGCGGGTAGGCCACGCCGACGTCGTTGACGCTGCCATACGCGCCCGAGCCCGTTTTATCCGCCACTTGCCAGCCGGCCGGCACGCCGGCGCGGATGCGCTTGTCGCCCGTCGTGTTGCCGCGCATCCAGGCGTCCAGTTGCTGGCGCTGCGGCGCCGGCAAACTATTTCCCAACAACAATTGCTGCAAGCTGTGCGCCATGGACGCGGGGCTGGCCGTGTCGCGCACTTCGCCGGGGATGGCGCTATTCAATTCCGTTTCCCAGCGTTCCAGCTGGAATACCGTGTTGCCGATGCTGCGCGCAAACGCCGTCACGGCTTGCGGCCCGCCTAATATTGTCATCAGGAAATTGGCCGCGCTATTGTCGCTGTACTGCAAGGTGGCGGCGCACAGGTCGGCCACGCTCATGCCGTCGGCCAGATGCTTTTCCGTGATGGGCGAATACGTGACCAGTTCCTTTTTTTCGTAACGCACGTGCTGGTCCAGCAAGCCCGGCTGGCTGACGCTGCGGGCCAGCACGGCGCCTGCCAGCATGGCCTTGAAGGTGCTGGCCAGGGGAAAGCGTTCATCGGCGCGGTAGGCAACGCGCAGCTCGCTGCCCTGGCGCCAGGCGGCAACGCCGAGGCGTCCGCCTGCGGCCTGTTCCAGCGCGGCCAGCTGCGTGTGGGCGGCGGCGATGCCGGTGGCGGGCGCGGCAAACAGCAGCGGCGTTGGGCACAGCAGGGCAGCGCCGCTGGCCAGCAGGAGGTGGCGGCGGACGTGGTTCGTGGAGTCAGTCATGGTCTGTAGGTATTTTCGGAGTGGAAAGGGCGGCCAGCAGTTCGCCGATGGCGAGCAGGTTGGCCGGTTTGGTCAGATGGTGGTCGAAGCCGGCCGCGCTCGACTGGCTGCGGTCGTTTTCGGCGCCCCAGCCCGTCAATGCGACGAGCACGACCTTGGCGCCGGCCGGTATCCGGCGCAGCGCGCGCGCCACTTCGTAGCCGTTCATGCCGGGCAAGCCGATGTCGAGGAAGATGATGTCTGGCAAGAATTGCGGCGCCACGGCCAGCGCTTGCGCGCCGTCGTGGGCCACTTGCGTGGCATGGCCCATCATGTCGAGCACGGCGGCGAGGGTATCGGCCGCATCGACGTTGTCGTCGACCACCAGCACGCGGAAATGGCGGCCGCTGGCGGCAGGGGCGGGCGCGTCCGGTGCGGCGGGGGCTGGGGCTGGGGCTTCCTCCTTCAGCAGCGGTAGGCGCACGGTAAACGTGCTGCCCAGGCCGGCGCCGGGACTGGCCGCCGTGGTGCTGCCGCCATGCAACTCGGCCAGGCGCCGCACCAGCGACAGGCCGATGCCCAGGCCGCCCTGCGCGCGGCCCATGTTTTGTCCCACCTGGGTGAACATGTCGAACACGGTGGCGATCGACTCGGCGGGGATGCCCACGCCGCTGTCCTTGACCTCGATCAAGGCCTCGTTGCCATCGCGCAGGGCGCGCAAGCTGATGTGGCCGCCGGCGGGCGTGTATTTGGCGGCGTTGTTGAGCAAATTGCCCAGCACTTGCGCCAGCCGCGTAGGATCGGCTTCAAGCGGCAGCGCCTGCTCGTCGAGTTGCACCTGCAACTGGTGGCGGCCCGCCTCGATCAGCGGCATGCTTGTTTCCACGGCGCTGGCGATGATGGTTTTCAAGTCCGCGCGTTCCAGCTTGAGTTCGATCTGCCCCCGCGTGATGCGGGCCACGTCCAGCAAGTCGTTGACCAGGTGCACCATCTGATTGACTTGCCGTTCCATCACGTCGCGCACGCGCGACACGGTGGCGGGCTTGTCGGCGGCCAGGCGCATGATTTGCAGGCCGTTGCGGATCGGTGCCAGCGGGTTGCGCAGTTCGTGCGCCAGGGTGGCGAGGAATTCCGTCTTGCGCCGGTCCATCTCGGACAGGTTGTCGGCCAGCTGGCGCAATTGCTGCTCAGAACGCTTGCGCTCGCTGATGTCGCTGAACAGCACCGTCAGCAGGCGGCTGCCGGGCCCGCCGAGGCGCGCGGCGAAGACTTCGAACCAGCGCTCCATGGCCACGGCTTCGTTTTCGTAGCGCACGGGCTCGCCCGTCTTGACGACCTGGTCGTACAGGTCGAACCAGTGCTGGTCGTGGTCGGGTACGAAGCTGCGGATGGTCTTGCCGATGGCATTGTCGAGGCCCGACTGCTTGACGAAGGCGGCGTTGCCTTCCAGATAGCGGAAGTCCACGGGGCGGCCTTGCTCGTCGTACAGCATTTCGATGACGCAAAAGGCCTGGTCCATCAGCTCGATCAGGGTGCGGTAGCGTTCCTCGCTGCGGCGTAGCGCATCTTCCACCTGTTTCTGGCGCGTGATGTCGAGCAGGACGCCTGGAAATTGCAAGGGCGTGCCATCGGGTGCGTATTCCGCGCGCCCCCGCGCGATGACCGAGCGGTACTGGCCATCGCCGGCAGCGACGCGGTAGCTGGCCTCGAATGGCGTGTGGGCGTGCACGGCCTGGGCAATCTGCGCGCTGACTTGCTCGCGGTCATCGGGATGGATGATGTCCAGGTAGCGTGCCAGCGGCGCCGCCGTGGGCGCATCGGCATTGACGTGGAACAAGCGCGCCATATTGCTGTCGGCCGTCACGCGGTCGGCAACGATGTCCCAGTTCCAGGTGGCCACTTCGCCGGCCGCCAGGGTCAGGCGCAGGGTTTCCTCGTTCTGCTTGCTGGCCGTCAAGTCGAGCGAGATGCCGGACAGGGCGATCACGTTGCCGGCGCCGTCGCTGGCGCAGGTGCCGCGCATGTGCGCCCAGTGCAGCGAATTGTCGGGCCAGCGCACGCGGATGTCGATCTCGAAATCGCTGGCGCGGGCGATGGCCGCGTGCACCACCGTCTGCCACTGCTGCAGGTCGCCGTCGAGCATGGCGCCCGTCAGCTGCGCGTAACCGATGCGGCTGGCAGGCGGCAAGCCCAGATTGGCCTTGAACGCATCGGAGCACGTCATGCTGCCGCTGCCCAGGTCGATCTCCCACGTGCCCATGCGGCCGCCCTGCATGGCCAGGCGCAGCCGCTGTTCCGTCTGCCGTTGCTGCGTCACGTCGCAATGCGAGCCCAGCCATTCAACGATGCTGCCGTCGGGTGCCAGCACGGGCAGCATGCGCACGATGACGTTGCGGTAGGTGCCGCTGACGTGGCGCAGCCGGTATTCCGCTTCGAACACGGTCGTCAGATGCGACGGCATGACGTAAGGCAAGTTGCGGTCGTCCGGGTGCAGGGCATTGAGCCAGCCGCGGCCCAGCAGTTCGGCCTCCGTCTGGCCCGTGAAGGCGCGCCAGGACGGCTGGTCGGCATCGAACTGGCCGAAGGTTTTCGTGCTCCAGACGATGTCGCAATGGGCACCCAACAGTAAATGTGCCGCCTGGGCGGCGGCGATGCAGGACGGGACGGCGTTGCTGGGCTGGCTGGGTTCTGGCATGGAGGCGATCAACGATGGTGCGGGGCGCCGCCGCCGCACTGGAATGGGGCGGCATGGCAGCTCAAGTCTGGCGATATTACAACTATTTTTACCCTCGGGGCTGTCTTGCAGGACGCCAATCCCGCTTTCGGCTGGCCAGCAGAAAAAGTCGCGCCATATGGCATGTCATGGGGGAAATGGCAAAGAAATAGCAATACAGAGGCGCTATTGTGGCTGAATAACCACTAGTCGGCCCATTATGTTGACGAATGAATATTTTACATAACAATATTCTTGCTCCGCATAAGCTGCTTGAATTAAATTGGCGCCTTGCTAAAAAGTTGGTGCTCATCAGACATCTCAGAGATGCGGCCGGAACCGCTGTCCGCTTGCGCGGCAGCCAGGGCAGAGCCAGTGACGCCGAGAGCGGGGGAACATCCGCTCGCGCTGCCGCACCGTGATGGTGCGAACGATCGTCCAGCGCCGTATATAACCCGGAGACAGGTTGCAAGAAAGACAGATTTCGCAATTCTTTTTTTAAACTTCTGGGAAACCACATGATCAAGATGTCCAAGATGCACAAGCGTTTGTGCGCCAAAAGCGCCGCAATGCTGGCACTGTCCGCTGCCTTGCCTATCGGCTCGGCTTACGCTGATGAAGTCGCTGCTGATACGGCCCCTGCCGCCAGCCAGCTGGAAACCGTGACCGTCACGGCACAGCGCCGCAAGGAAAATATCCGCGACGTGCCCGTCTCCGTGTCGCTGCTGCGCGACGAGAAGCTCGACGTGCTGGTCTCCGGTGGGCAAGACATCCGCGTGCTGGCCGGCAAAGTGCCGAGCCTGAACGTGGAATCGTCGAATGGCCGCACCTTCCCCCGTTTCTACATCCGCGGCTATGGCAATACCGACTTCAACATCTTCGCATCGCAACCTGTTTCCCTGATTTACGACGATGTCGTGCAAGAAAACCCTATCCTCAAAGGCTATCCGATTTTCGACGTGGCCGGCGTGGAAGTGCTGCGCGGCCCGCAAGGCACCTTGTTCGGCCGCAATACGCCGGCCGGCGTGGTCAAGTTCGAATCCGTCAAGCCGAAGCTGGACAAGGTTGAAGGCTATTACAACGTTTCCGCCGCCACGCACAACACGACCAACTTCGACGGCGCCGTCAACGTTCCGCTGAGCAAAGAATGGGCCATGCGCGTCTCGACCTTGCGCCAGCACCGCGACGACTACGTCGACAACACGTTTACGGGCCAGAAAAACGCGCTGGACGGCTACAACGAACACGCCGAACGCGTGCAATTGATGTATGCGCCGAACGGCACGTTCAACGCCTTGTTCAACGTGCATCAGCGCAGCACCACGGGTAGCGCGCGCGTCTTCTACGCCAACATGATCAAGCAGGGCACGAACGATATCGTCGACGGTTTCGATCCGAAAAAATCCTACACCGATGGCCTGAACTTCCAGGAGCTGCGCACCAATGGCGCCAGCGCTCGCCTGAGCTGGGAACTCGACGGCGTCAAGCTGTACTCGATCACCGGTTTCGAACGCGTGGGCAAGTATGTGTCGCATGGCGACATCGACGGTGGCGCACCAGGCATGGTGCCAGCGATTCCATTCCCGGTGGAAACCGCCGGCGGCATCAGCAGCGTGAAACAGTACTCGCAAGAATTCCGCGCCGAATCGAAAAATGCCGGTCCGCTCAATTGGCAGGCTGGCGTGTACTACTTCAACGAAGATGCCAACGGCTATACGGATAACTTCGGCGGTAGCGACCATGCGCTCGTTTCGCACCTGGCCAGCCGCCAGAAAAACAGTGCCTGGGCTACTTTCGGTTCCGTCAACTATGCCGTCAACGATGACTTCATGCTGCGTGCCGGCTTGCGCTACACCAAGGACAAGAAGGATTTCAACACGGTCGAAGCGGACCGCGTGAAGCAAATCAACCCGACCAGCGCCGATGTCAGCAAAGCCAAGGTCAACTGGGACCTGAGCGGTACCTACAAGTACAACAAGGACGTGAACTTCTACGGCCGTATCGCCACCGGTTTCCGCGCGCCAAGTATCGCGCCGGCCAGCAAGGATGTATCTGTGACCGTGGCCGATGCGGAAACCATCACCTCGTTCGAAGCAGGCATCAAGGCCGATCTGTTCGAGCGCCGCGCCCGCGTTGCTTTCAGCCTGTACAACTACCAGGTGAAAAACCAGCAACTGACGGTCGTTGGCGGCACCTCGAACGTCACGCGTCTGATCAACGCCGCCAAGACGAATGGCCGCGGCGCGGAACTGGAACTGGAAGGTTTTGTCACGCCTAGCCTGAAGATGTCCCTGGGCGGCAGCTACAACTTCACGGAAATCAAGGACCCGAGCCTGTCGGTAACCCCGTGCCGCAGCTGCACCGTGACCGATCCGATCAACGCTGCAAACCGGGCCGTTATCGACGGCAATCCATTGCCGCAAGCGCCGAAGTGGACGATCACCGCCACGGGCCGTTATTCGATCCCGATGGAAAACGGCGAATTCTTCGTCTTCACGGACTGGGCTTACCGCAGCAAGATCAATTTCTTCCTGTATGAATCCACCGAGTTCACCGGCAAGCCGATGGTCGAAGGCGGCTTGCGCGTGGGTTACACCTGGGATGCCGGCAAGTATGAAGTGGCCGCGTTTGGCCGCAACATCACCGATACCCAGCGTATCACGGGCGCCATCGACTTCAACAACCGCACGGGCTTCATCAATGAGCCGCGTCAATTTGGCGTGCAATTCAAGGGCAACTTCTAATTGCCTGATGCCTGGCGCCGGCCCTTGCGGTTGGCGCCTGCTTCAACCCGCCGACGGCTCGCGCCGCGGCGGGTTTTTTTATGCCCGCCCGGGAAGGCGCGCCAGCCGCTGCGCCCAGGCGGGCACGGCTTGCCGCCAGAAATCTTCCACGTCGTCGGCGCGCACGTCGAGACCGAGGAAGCGGGCGGCCGGCAGCAGCGCCGACGCCAGCAGGTTCGCGGCGCTGGTGCCCGTGTCGAAGGCGAGGGCGCCCGTCTGCTTCGACAGTTTCTCGCCGCTGTTATTGGTGACGACGGGCACGTGCAAGAAGCCGGGATGGGGCAAGCCCAGCACATCCTGCAGATACAACTGGCGCGGCGTGGAATCGAGCAGATCCGCCCCGCGCACCACCTGCGTGATGCCCTGCGCGCCATCGTCGACCACCACGGCCAACTGATACGCCCAAAAGCCGTCGCCGCGCAGCACGATGAAGTCGCCCACTTCCTTGGCCAGGTCTTGCCGCTGCGGACCCGCCCAGCGGTCGCTAAAGCCGTACACGGCTTGCGGCCCCTGTGGCACGCGCAACCGCCAGGCCCGCGCCGCCTTGCCCGGCGCCAGGCCGTGGCGGCACGTGCCCGGATACACGGCGGCGCCCCCCTTGGGCGCACCCGCCTGCAACACCGAATCCTGAATCTCCTTGCGCGAACAGCCGCACGCATACACGAGGCCATCGTCCTGCAACTGTTTCAGCGCCGCCTCGTACAGCGGCAGCCTGCGGCTCTGCCACGTCGCCTCGCCATCCCAGTACATGCCGCAGCGCTGCAGGCTGGCCAGGATACCCAGATCAGCACCCTCGACATTGCGGTCATAGTCCAGATCCTCGATGCGCAACAGCCACGTGCCGCGATGTACCTTGGCATCGAGATAGCTGGCCATGGCGGCAACGAGCGAGCCCATGTGCAGGGGACCGGAGGGGGAGGGGGCGAAGCGGCCGATGTAGGGGGCGGTGGGGGAGTTCGGAGACGGCATGCTGTGAGTGTAGGCGGTGGTGACAGGCGCTGATGGTTTATTGCGTAGGATCGGTAGCTTGGCGACAGCGGCAAGTATCGTGCAGGGCGATGGACAAGTCAAATCCTGGGTTGTTCCAGGTGCTGCCTAATTGATAATCAAGTGTGTAACGTTATCATTGATAGTCTCGTTTTATCTATGATAGTTTGAACTGATGATTTTTCTCGTCTTTTTTGAAATGGTATAAGTGATGGATCTTCCCAATGATGTTTTTCCACCTAGTATTTTTTCGCCGGGTGAAAAATTTGGTACGAAAGTTATTTTAATATCTTCGTTTTTGTCTTGAATATATATTTCAAAATCTGAAATATTTCTTTGTTCTTTTTTGAATTCATCCAAAACCACGAGCAATTTTTCAAGATTTTTTCCGGAAATTTTTTCTTCTAAGTTTTCTATGTTGGGTGTATGTTTTTCCATATCTCTATCGGAATAGGAAAGGTTTATTGGAGTACTCTTTTAATTAATATTTATTCTCTATCATATGTTTGTATTTTTGCCATATATTATCATTGTTGAGCAAAGTGATGATTTTTGATCTGCTTTGACTATTATGTATCCCCACGAGAAAGAAAAAAAATCCTCATACTTTGTCGATATTTCAGCTGGTTGATCTAGTGATTTTGAAATTAACTTACTTAGATATTTTTTTCATTGATCATGTCCGAGTGACTGGAGTCATAGACAAGTCTGTTGGTGATTCCATCTATCCAGATTATTTCAATAATATAAAGAATTCCATTTTTAAATCTGAGATTTACTCTTGTTTTTAGATTGAAAAATTGAATATTTTGCATGCTATATGTTTCAAATCCATTTATTTCCCAAAAACTTTCAAGAAAATTTATGTTTTTTATTTCTTTGGTTGATGTGTTTTTGTTTACGTAAAAATTCTCATTTATTTCAATATATCCAGTATTCTTATTTATATTCATTTGCGGCCTAGGAAATTTAAATATTTTTGCGTTGTCTTTGAATTTTGATATTTTAAATAATCAATATTTATATTTTTTAAAATTTAGCTATCTATGGCGATATGATCTGATAATCATGTTGTCTTTTTTGGAAATCAAATATGTTACTGCGTGTCCTAAGGATGTTTCTCCTCCTAAACTTTGGTGTTCTCCTGGAGCAAGATTGGGCATGAAAATTATTTCTACTTGTTGGTTGTCGTCCCTGATTAATATTTCAAAATCCTCAATATTTTTTTGTTTTTTTTCAAAGTCAATGTAAGCAATTGTTGTGTATCTAAAATATTTTCCAGAGATTTCGTCATCAAATTTTCGGATTTTTTCCATAATTTTTCTCCTTTAATTTTTTTTTGACTCAATATTTGTGCGGGTGATTTGTGTGTAAAAGTTCGATAGATAGTCACCATCTTGCCCATCACCTTGTCGAGCGCAATGGCGGCGTCGTCGGACAATACTTCCACCACATAGGAAAAATCGCGCGACAGGCTTTCGCTGGCGGCCAGGCTGTTGGCCAGGAACTGGATGCCGGCAGGGCCGTCGCCATGCGGAAAGTGCAGGCGCAGCAGGCGCTGGCCCTGCATGTCGCCCACTAATGCCGTCCATGCCGCCGTCGTATCGGGGAACTGGCTCATCGTGCATCGCTTCACGGTAGGGATCGTTGGCCGACTGTAGCAATAGCGAACACAAGCGTTTTTGCGCGGCCGCAAGGTTTAATCGTTGAGTGAGGGCATCAATTGCATTACGTAATGCATGTCGTCGCGGTGGCGCGGCGTTGCCGCATCGCCGAGGAAACTGTTGCGGCCGAGGCCAGCTTGCCCGGTGGCCGTCAGCGCCATTCCCCGCACATCGCTGGCGCGCAGCACCAGCACGATGTCGTAGCGCACGAGCGGCTGGCCGAACAGCATCAGCATGTGCCGCAGCGCCTCGCTGCCAGGGGCGCGCGGCAGGAAGCTGGCGTGCTGCTCTGCCGTGAGCGGGCCGAGGCGCAGGCGCACGGCCAGGTCGGGGCGGCGGCAGCGCTCGCCGACGGTGGCGCGCTGGCCCAGCACGGCATTGGCCATGCCCAGCGCCGTTTGTTCGCGCGGCGCCAGCACGTCCATGGCGCCCGTCGCCTCGTCGATATGGCAGGGCACGCCGAAGTGGTCGGCGAGGATGCGCGCCATGACGATGGACGAGATGTTGCATTGCTGGAGCAAGCCGCTGTACAGGCCGGCCGCCGCCTCGTCCTGACCCTGGCCCGGCTGGCATGCGGCCACGTCCAGCAGGCGCGACAGGAAGTCCCCGCTGTGGCCGGCCTGCTCGATGCGGTATTTTTGCCAGGCCTGATAAAACAGGGCCACGGCGCGGCTGGAAAACAGGTCGAGAAACGCGCGTGCACTGGTGTCGCGTTCGCTGTATTGATGCGCGGCGATGCGCTCCGAATAGTGGCTGGGCAAGCTGCCCTGGCAGCCCAGCAGGCCCATGAAGGTGGGCGTGAGGTGGATATGGGGTAACTGACCCGACAGCAGCGCCTGCAGCAAGGCATCCGCATCGGCGATGCCATCTGTGGTCAGCGCTTCGACCTGGCTGGCGGGAAAACGCAGCGAGACGCTGTTGTCGAAGCGCACGCGCTTTGCCAGCGCCGTGTGCTCATCGATGCCGTGTTCGGCCAGCCACGCCAGCAGCAGGCGCAGCGCCTGGAAGCACTCGAAGCGCTGCGGCGCGTCGAGCAATTGCTGGATCACGCTGGCGTGGCGTCGGCGCTGCGTTCTGGGCATCGGAGGATTTCCTCGCCGCTGCGCCGGGATAGCAGCGTCAGTTGGCTAAAGCAGTTGAGCTGGCTGTTCAGGGCGAAATAGCGCTGCAGCACCTGCGCGAAGATGTACACGCTGCTGCCGACAAACGCTTGCTCGTCGATGCCCAGGCGGATGCCGATGCCGGGCATCAGGGTGGGAAACGGTAGCGTTGGCATCCACGCGCGCGTGCTGCCGTGTTCGAGCGTGACGATGCCCTGGATCAGCCGTTGCGTGGTGGGCGAACGGGGCAGGTCGTACAGACTGAGCATTTTCTGGAATTCGCCCAGGCCCGCTTGCGTCAGGCCCGAGTAATTGAGCGACAGGTGCGCAATCAGGCGCCAGTGGGCGCCATTGTCCGCCAGGAAACGCAGGCTGGGCGTGGGCTTGCGCAGGAAGCGCGCAGGGATGCCGTCGGGCACGTCTTCGGCCAGCAAGTCGCCGCCGGGCAAGCCGTAGTGCAGGTGGGTGGGCAAGTCGCGGTTGCTGCACAGCAGCTGCGTCGAGACGGTGGCGCAGGCCGCGCTGTCTGGTGAAAACTGCGGGTCGATCAGGCTCAGCCGCATTTCATGGCCGGGGCTGATGGCGGCCACGGCTTCGTCGCGGCGCGCCAGCCAGTATTGTCCATGCTCTGTCTGAGAACCCTGCAGCGAGGCATACAGCGGCAAGAAGGTGCTCAGGCGCTCGCCGGCTTCGTCCTTGCGCACCACGGTGACGGTCTCGATGCTGTGGATGTCGTAGGCAAACGCATGCGTGGCATCGGCCACCAGCGCGTAGTCGGGCTCCGTGTGCGTGAGGCGAATCGGCACGCCGGACTTGGCAAACAGGTTGACGACGGGCGTGCAGCCCAGCAGCAGGTTGTCGCGGCTGGCGCCGGAGAGCAGGCGCGCCTCGTGGCTGTCGCTGCGCACGCCCTTGAGCGGCAGGTGCAGGGTGAACTGGCGGCACTGTTTCGGCAGAAGAGGAGCCAGCAGGGACCAGTCGATATCGATGAAATGAAATTTTTCGGGAAACGCGAAGTACTCGGTCAGCAGGCGCAGGGCCGGGTGCGAACGGGCGGAAAAGGGGATCAGCGCGTCGTCGTCCGCATAGCCGGCCGGGGCAAGCAAGGTGCCGTCGACGGCCAGCCACTGGCTGTGCTCGTCCAGCGCCACGTACGCGCCCGTGCCGCGCAGGAACAGGGCGTCGAGCAGCGCCGCGCGCACGGACGCTTCGCCATCGGCAAACAGGCGCAGGCTGGCAAAACCCGGCTGATCGAGATGGTAGTTGTCGCTGCTGCTGGTGAATTGAATGCTGAGCAAGGCGCTGGCGCCGGCGGGCAGGCGCAGGCCAGGCGGCGCGTCGATGATCGGCGAGAAATGCAGGCGAGAAATAGCCAGCGGTGCCAGGGTTACGTCGTATGTGCTGGTGAATTTGCAAGCCACGCCCTGCACCGGCTGCGAGCGCAGCACGGTGCCGCGTGGAACATGCGCCACCTGGGCCAGCTGGCCGCCAGCGGGCGCTTCGTCTGCCGCGATGCGCACGATGGAGCATGAAGGAAACGGCCGCAGGTAGTGCGGGTACAAAGTTTCAAGCAGGGAATGGGTGAATTGCGGATAGGCGTCGTCGAGGCGCTTGGCGACCCTGGCCGTGAGCAGGGCGACGGACTGGATCAGCCGCTCGATGTGCGGGTCTTCGCACGTCTCGCCGGCGATCAGCAGGCGCCCGGCCGCCTTCGGATAGCGGCTGGAAAACGCGCGCGTGTACTGGCGGAACAGGCCCAGCTCACGCTCGTAATACGGCAGCAGTTGTTCCACGTTCGCGCTCTCCGCCAGCTGGAAAGCTTCATGCTGGCATCAGGCGCGAAGGTGGGTGTTGATGCGTGACAATGATTCTTAGAAATGGTACTCCGCGCGTATCATCGGTGTCCTGGCCGTCTGGCCCACGTTGCCCGTGGTGGCGGGCGAGTTGCCGAACTTGTTCTTCCAGTACTGGTATTCCAGGCCCACGCGGAAGGTGTTCTTGGCGCTGCCCAGGGCCGCGCCCACGTCGTACATCACTTGCATGTCGATATTCGTTTCCACGGCCGTGTCGCGCCCCACTTCATCCTTGCCTTTCGAGTCGATGAGGTTAAAGAAACCTTCGAACGAGAACAGCGGCGACAGCGGGATGGCCCAGGCGCCCGTCAGCATGGCGTGCGTTTTAAATGTGTAGCGACCCGTCACTTGCGAGATGGGCGGGAAGGCGCCGCTGGGGGCGTTGCTTTCGCGCAGCAACAGCAGGCTGGTGTTGAAGAAGCCGGGCACGTCCCACATCAGCGTGGGGCCGGCCACCAGCATGCGCTTGCGCGAGTTGTAGCCCACGTCATTTTTCGTGTTGACGTCGAAGCCCAGGGTGACGCCGACGCCGCGCACGGGGCCGAACTTGATGTCGCTGCCGCGCACCTTGCCGATGTCGATGGTGTTGCGGTACACCAGGTAGGCCTCTTGCGCGCCGGACGTCTTGCCGAGCGCGCCGGGGTCCTTGCTGTCGGAGATCAGGAAATCCAGGTTGACGAAGTTGCTGCCGTATTTGTAGCCGCTGGCGTGCGTGATGGCAAAGATGTTTTTCTTGATGTCGTCCGGGTTGAACGGCTCGCGGTAGTCATTGCCGGCACGCCAGCTCAGCGCGGTATCGCTCCATTCGGCAGCCTGGGCGGTCGCGCCCATGCCCAGGGTGGTAGTAAGGCAGAGCAACAGACACGGTATGGTTTTTGGCACTTTCGGCTCCTGATGGCGGTGTTGGAAAACGGGAAATGAAATAGCAGGGGGCGTAGCCCGCATGAAGCGCTGCGATGGGGCATCGCGCGCCGTTCAATCCATGATGCGAGAAGCGCCGCGTTGGGCGATATGTCTTATCTGCATACTTACTATCAGTTCTTGCATATAATCATCGCACCTTCTCGCCCTTGCGGGGCAAGGCGGCCGCTGTAAAGCTGATAATTTTTTTCAAAATTGTATACAGGTGTTGTTTTTTTGCGGAAATAGAAATGCGCGCCGCCGCGTCATCCCCCAAGCGCCGCGGATGCCGATACGATAGAGACAACAGCTTGATTTTTTGCACCGGCGGCTATGCCGGCTCCCCCCCGCAGCGAGGCACGAAAAAAACAATGACGGCACGTCTGGAATTACTCGATATCAGCAAGCGCTATCCGGCCGTGGTGGCCAATGACGGCATCTGTCTCACCGTCGCGCCCGGACAAATCCACGCCGTGCTCGGCGAAAACGGTGCCGGCAAATCGACCTTGATGAAAATCATCTATGGCGCCGTGCAGCCCGATGGCGGGCGCATCGTGTGGAACGGCCGCGAGGTCGCGATCGCCAACCCGTCGGCCGCGCGCGCGCTGGGCATCGCCATGGTGTTCCAGCACTTTTCCCTGTTCGATACCTTGACGGTCACGGAAAACATCGCCCTCGGTTTGCCCGCCGGCACCAACATGGCGGAGCTGGCCCAGCGCATCGAAGACACGGCGCGCCAGTACGGCCTGGACCTGGAGCCGCAGCGCCACGTGCACACGCTTTCCGTGGGCGAATGCCAGCGCGTGGAAATCGTGCGCGCCCTGCTGGCCAAGCCGCAACTGCTGATCCTCGATGAACCGACGTCCGTGCTGACGCCGGGCGCCGTGGAAAAACTGTTTATGACTTTGCGCCAGCTGGCGGCCGAAGGCTGCAGCATCCTGTACATCAGCCACAAGCTCGACGAAATCCGCGCCCTGTGCCACACGTGCACGGTGGTGCGCGCCGGCAAGAATGCGGGCGTGTGCGACCCGTCGCAAGAGTCGGCAGCCAGCCTGTCGCGCATGATGATCGGCGCCGAGCCGCCCGCCGTCACCCGTGTGGCGCGCACGCCCGGCGCGGCCATGCTGAGCGTGCGCAATCTGGATTTGCCGAAGAGCCATCCGTTCGCCACGCAATTGATCGATATCAATTTCGACGTGCGCGCGGGAGAAATTGTCGGCATCGCTGGCGTGTCCGGCAATGGCCAGCAGGAATTGCTGGCGGCCCTGTCGGGCGAGGACATGCGCGCGGCTCCGGCCAGCATCGTGCTGAACGGCACGCCTGCCGGGCGCTTGCCGCCGGGCCGCCGGCGCGCGCTGGGCTTCGGCTTCGTGCCGGAAGAAAGGCTGGGTCGCGGCGCCGTGCCCGACATGGGGCTGGCCGACAACGTGTTGTTGAGCTTGCAGACCCCCGCCACCATCCGCCACGGCTTCGTGCGCCACAAGGTCATCGCGCAGCGGGCGGCCGCCATCATCGCCCGCTTCCAGGTGAAGGCAGGCGGGCCGCAGGCGCTGGCGCGCAGCTTGTCTGGAGGTAACTTGCAGAAATACATAGTCGGACGCGAAGTCATGCGCGAACCGACCGTGCTGGTGGTGGCGCAGCCGACCTGGGGCGTGGACGTGGGCGCGGCCGCGCAAATCCGCGCCGAACTGCTGGCGCTGCGCGACGCTGGCTGTGCCTTGCTCATCGTGTCGGAGGAACTCGATGAGTTGTTCGAGATCAGCGACCGCCTGCTGGTGATGGCAAAAGGAAAAATTTCACCTTCGCTGGACGTGGGCGAGGCCAGCGTCGATCTCGTGGGGCAATGGATGAGCGGGCTGTGGCCGCAGGAGGCTGTCCATGGCTAAGTTCGCCTTGCGCCTGGAAGCCCGGCCCACACCGTCGCGGTTGATGTCGTGGCTGTCGCCCGTGCTGGCCGTGCTGCTCACGGTACTGTGCGGTGCGCTGCTGTTTGTTGCGCTGGGACACGATCCGCTGGCGGGCCTGGCCGTGTTCTTCGTCGAACCCTTGCGCGACGCGCATGGCTGGTCCGAGCTGGGTCTCAAGGTGGCGCCCCTGCTCTTGATCGCCGTCGGCCTGGCCATCTGCTTTCGCGCCAACATCTATAACATCGGCGCGGAAGGGCAGCTGACCCTGGGCGCCATCTGCGGCGGCGCGGCGGCCCTGTACCTCGATGACGGAATCGGTGGCGCGGCCATCATCGGCGTGTCCCTGCTGGCCGGCATGGCGGGCGGCATGGCGTGGGCGGGCCTGGTGGCGTGGCTGCGCGACCGCTACAACGCCAGCGAAATCCTCGTCTCGCTGATGCTGGTCTACATCGCGCAATTGCTGCTCAGCTATCTCGTGTACGGCGTGCTGCGCGATCCGGAAGGCTTCAATTTTCCCCAGTCGAAACTGCTGTCCGACGGCTTGCTGTTGCCGATGGTGATCAGCGATACGCGCTTGCACGTGGGCATCGTGTTTGCCTTGCTGGCCTCGCTGGGCGGCTGGCTGTATTTATCCAGAAGCATTGCCGGCTTCCGCCTGCGCGTGGGCGGCATGGCGCCGGCCGCCGCCCGCTATGCGGGCTTTTCCTCGCGCAAGACCTTGTGGTCGTCGCTGCTGATCTGCGGCGCCCTGTCGGGCCTGGCGGGCGCGTGCGAAGTGCTGGGACCGATGGGGCAGCTCACGCCCACGGTGTCGCCCGGCTACGGCTTTGCCGCCATCATCGTCGCCTTCGTGGGGCGCTTGCATCCCGTGGGCGTGATTTTCTCCAGTTTCGTCATGGCCCTGTTTTATATCGGCGGCGAACTGGCGCAATCGCGCCTCGGTTTGCCCAGCGCCATCACGGGCGTGTTCCAGGGCATCTTGCTGTTCGCCTTGCTCGCCTGCGACGTGCTGATCCAATACAAACTGCGCTGGAGGAAACATGGATAACTTGCTGCTCACCATCGCGCCCTTGATTGCCGCCAGCATCAATGCGGGCACGCCGCTGATGCTGGCCGCGCTCGGTTTATTGGTGAATGAAAAGGCGGGCGTGGTGAACCTGGGCGCGGAAGGCATGATGCTGGTCTCGGCCATCACGGGCTTTGCCGTGGCCGTCAATACGGGCAGCCCCACCCTGGGCTTTCTGGCGGGGGCGGGGGCCAGCATGGTGCTGTCCGGCTTTTTTGCCTGGCTGACCGTGTGGCTGGGCACGAACCAGTACGCGACGGGCCTGGCTTTATCGCTGTTCGGCGCAGGCGCGTCCACGTACATCGGCTTGAAGTACGTGGGCAACAGCTTGCACAACGGCCGCTTCGGCATCCCTTTATTGGAAGACATTCCCGTGCTGGGGCCGGCCCTGTTCCGCCAGCATCCGATGGTGTATCTGTCGCTCTTGCTGTGCGTGGCCATCGCCTGGTTCTTGTACCGCACGCGGGCGGGACTCGTGCTGCGCGCCGTGGGCGAGTCGCCGTCTTCCGCGCATGCGCTCGGCTACCCCGTGCGCCGCATCCGCCTGGCGGCCGTGCTGTTCGGCGGCGCCTGCTGCGGCCTGGCCGGCGCGTTTTTATCGCTCGTGTACACACCGCTGTGGGTCGAGGGCATGGTGGCCGGGCGCGGCTGGATCGCGCTGGCGCTGACCACGTTTGCCACCTGGCGCCCGGCGCGCGTGGTAGGCGGCGCCTACCTGTTCGGCGGCATCACGATCCTGACCTTCCACGCGCAGGCGCTGGGCGTGCCCATCGCGTCGCAACTGCTGTCGATGCTGCCGTATGTGGCGGCCATCGTCGTACTCGTGCTCATTTCCAGCAATGCCAATTACATCAAGCTCAACATGCCCGCTTCGCTGGGGAAAAATTTCAGTCCCGGAAATTAATCACTCACCACAAGGAAAACCATGTCCAAGAAACTAGTATGCGCCGCCGTTTGCAGTGCCATTTTGATGCCCGTCATGGCCGCCGCACCCGCCACCGCTCCGTTGAACGTCGGTTTCGTGTATATCAGCCCCATCGGCGACGCGGGCTGGACTACCCAGCATGATCAGGCGCGCAAGGAAATGGAAAAGGCGCTGGGCAACAAGATCAGCACCAAGTTTGTGGAAAACGTGCCGGAAAGCGCCGATGCGGAACGGGTGATCCGCGACCTGGCGCAAACGGGCAGCAAGCTGGTCATCACGACTTCGTTCGGTTACATGAATCCCACCTTGAAAGTGGCGAAACAATTTCCTAATGTGAAGTTCATTCATTTGACGGGCTACAAGACGGCACCGAATGTGGCCAACACGAATGCGCGTTTTTATGAAGGCCGCTACCTGGCCGGCGTGCTGGCAGGCAAAATGAGCAAGACCCACGTGGCCGGCTACGTGGCGGCGTTTCCCATCCCGGAAGTGTTGCAGGGAGTCAACGCCTTCACGCGCGGCATGCGCAGCGTCGACCCGAAGGCGGAAGTGAAAGTGGTGTGGGTGAATAGCTGGTTCGACCCGGGCAAGGAACGCGACGCGGCCATCACGCTGATCGGCCAGGGCGCCGACGTGGTCACCCACCACACGGACTCGACCGCGGTGGTGCAGGCGGCGGAAGAGAAGGGCAAGTATGCGATCGCCTACCACTCGGACATGAAAAAGTACGGGCCGAAGGCGCAGCTGGCCGCCGTCACCCATCACTGGGGCGAGTACTATACGAAGCAGGCGCAGGCCGTGCTGGACGGTACGTGGAAGTCCAGCAGCACCTGGGGCGGCATCAAGGATGGCATGGTCAAGCTGGAAGGCATCAACACCGCCGTGCCCGCTGACGTGAAACAGTTTGTATTGGCGCGCGAGAAAGACTTGGTTGCTGGCAAGCTCAATCCGTTCAGCGCGCCGATCAAGGATAACGATGGCAAGGTGCGCCTGGACAAAGGCGTGCTGGATGATGCGGCGCTGACGAAGATGGATTATTTTGTCGAAGGCGTGGCAGGAAAAGTTTCCGGAAAGTAATAGGTTTGCGTTTGAACTTGCTGTAATATTGCCGGAAACGGGAGCAGGGCCGGGGATACATGCGCGTTCCCGGCCCACCCACACAGCAGAGCTTGAACAAGCCCGTACCGGAGACAGACCCATGGACAGACTGGAAGTATTCAAGATTATCGCGCTGCAAGCGAGCAAGGGCGAACTGACGTTCCCCGCCAACGTCAAGGCCACCTTGAAGCTGCAGGAAGCGCTGGACGACCCCGATTGCCATATCGAAGCGGCCGCCCGCATGGTCATGGCCGAGCCGCTGCTGTCGGCCAGGGTCGTGGCCTTGGCCAACTCGGCCGCCTACAACCGTTCCGGCAATGAAATCGCCAATGTGCGCGCAGCCGTCTCGCGCCTGGGCTTTGCCACGTTAAAGTCGATGGTGGCGTCCGTCATCGTGCGCCAGCTGGGCAGCCAGATCACGGACCCGCAATTGCGCGCCAAGGCGGCCAGACTGTGGGAGCACACGGCCCACGTGGCCGCGCTGAGCCAGGTGATCGCCCGGAAAGTCACGCATGTGGATGTGGAAACGGCCATGTTCGCGGCCATCGTGCACGAAGTGGGCGGCTTTTATCTGTTGTCGCGCGCCGAGGAATATCCGGGCTTGCTCGACGACAATACCGAAGACTGGATCGAATACGGCGAAAAACTGATCGGCCGCGGCGTGCTGCGCCAGCTGCAAGTGCCCGACATGGTCTTGCAAGCAGTGGAAGGCATGTGGCACGGCGGCAGCCCGTTCCCGCCCCGCACCCTGGGCGCGACCCTGGTGCTGGCCAACGATCTGTCGCCCGTCGGTTCGCCCCTGCACCCGCCGGAAAGCGCCGAGCGGCGCCAGGCGGCCGCGAAGATCGATTTCGGCATCGGCGGCAGCACCTTGCACACCATCCTCGAGGAATCGGCTGAAGAGATCGAATCCCTGGCGGCCGCCCTGCTGGTGTAAATTACGCCTCGATGACATCCCCGCCTTGCCGCGGGGATTTTTTTCGTCCGCATTTTGATGCATCTTTCCCCATGGCATACAATCGCCGGCCCGGCCATCCGCCGGACTGAATGTCTCCTCTTACCCAAAGGATCTTATGCAGAAGCTGTTTTCTTCCCTCGCCTTGACGGCGCTGGCGTTTTCCGCCCAAGCCGCTACCAGTTTGCCCGTGGTGCAGGAAGCGCCCCTGCGCGCCCACCTGGCCTTCCTGTCCAACGATTTATTGGAAGGCCGCGGCACGGGCCAGCGCGGTGCCGACCTGACGGTGGCTTATTTGGAAACCCAGGCGCAGATGGCTGGCCTGAAACCCGTACGTGGCAACAGCTACCGCCAGAGCGTGCAGATTGCCGGCGTGAAGTCGCTGCCGGCCGAGAGCAGCCTGCAGGCGTTGGCGGGCGGCAAGGCCGTGCCGCTGGCATTCGGTCCGGACTGGGTGTGGGCCACGGGCGACTCCGTTGCCGCGCACACATTCGACGCGCCGCTCGTCTTCGTCGGCTACGGCATCACGGCGCCGGAAGAGGGCTGGAACGATTTCAAGGGCGCCGATGTCAAAAACAAGATCGTCGTCATGATGGTCAACGACCCGCAGCCGACCGCGCTTGATCCGAACCGCTTTGCCGGCAAGGCGCTGACTTATTACGGCCGCTGGACGTATAAATTCGAGGAAGCCAAACGCCAGGGCGCCGCTGGTGTCTTGCTGATCCACACGAAACCGTCGGCCTCGTACGACTGGAGCGTCGTGCAGAACAGCTGGAGCGGCAGCGAGCGCTTCCAGTTGGCCGACCGCACGGCCGGCACGCCGCTGCAGGGCTGGATCGCGGAAGACGCGGCGCGCCGCTTGTTTGCTGCGGGCGGGCAAGACCTGGACGCCTTGCGCGCCAAGGCGGAACACAAGGATTTCCAGGCCGTCGCCTTGAATGCCAAGTTGTCGGGCGAGATGAAGTCCATCGTGCGCAAGGTAGAGCAGTTCAATATCGCCGGCATGGTGCCGGGCACCGACCCGGCATTGAAAGATGAAGCCGTCATCTACAGCGGCCACTGGGACCACCTGGGCAAGCAAGGTGACGCTGGAGACACGATTTACAACGGCGCCGTCGACAATGCCTCGGGCACGGCCGGCTTGCTGGCCATGGCGCAGGAAGCCGTGAAAAAGCCGGCGAAGCGCACGCAGATCTTCCTGTGGGTGGCGGCCGAAGAGCAGGGGCTATTGGGCAGCGCCGCCTACGCGGCCGATCCGCTGTGGCCTTTGGACAAGACGGCCGCCGCGCTGAACCTGGACAGCCTGAATTTCGTGGGCGCCACGCATGACATCGGCGCGCAGGGCAGCGAGCGCACGGAGCTGGGGGCGATGGCGGCGGCAACGGCCAAAGCCATGGGCATGCATATCGCCCCAGCCCGTCCCGACCTGGCCGGCGGTTATTTCCGCAGCGACCATTTCAGTTTTGCCAAGGCGGGCGTGCCCGCGTTTTCCATCAATGGCGGACGCGACTACATCAAGGACGTGGCCGCATCGAAAGCCAAGGCGGCCGCCTACGGCCCCCGCTACCATCAGGTGACCGATGAGTACGACGCCAGCTGGGATTTGTCCGGCATGACGCAGCAGGCGCAATTTACCTTGAACCTGGGGCAGATGGTGGCAAATGCGGCGAAGATGCCGGCCTGGAAGGCGGGCGATGCGTTTGGCAAGGCGCGTGAGCAGGCGAAGTAAGGACGTAAAAAAACCGCTCTGTCGAGCGGTTTTTTTTGCGCTGGTCAGGTTGAGCTTGCCCGTTCCAGCCTGCGCTGCGTGTGCCGGTACTTGCTCCACACCAACAGCAGCAACAGCGGCATGGCGCCGCCCACCATGCACAGGGCGGGCCAGCCGCCGGCGGCAAAGCTGGCGCTGGCCAGGGCCGAGCCTGCCGACGCGCCGATGAAGCCGCCCGCGATGAACACGGTGGTCACGCGCGCCCGCGCATGCGGCGCCAGTTTATAGATGATGGACTGGTGCGTCACTTGCAAGCCCATCACGCCCATGTCCAGCAGCACGATGCCGATCAACAGCAGCGCCAGCGAATGGGCGCCGAAGCCGATCAGGGCCCAGCCCGCGATCGAGGCGACGGCCAGCAGCCACGTGGCCTGGCGCGCATAGCCGCGGTCGGCCATGCGGCCGGCCGTATTCGCGGCAAAGGCGCCCGTGGCGCCCGCCAGGCCGAACAGGCCGATCTGCATTTCCGAATAGTGATACGGCGCGCCGCTGAGCAGGAAGGTCAGGCCCGTCCAGAACACGCTGAAGGTGCCCAGGCCCAGGCCCGAGAACAGGGCGCGCTGGCGCAGCAAGGGTTCCTGGCGGATGATGTCGGCCAGCGAAGCCATCAGCTTGCCGTATTGCAGCGTGCCCCGTGGTGCCTCGTTCGGCAGGATGCGGCGCAGCATGACGAGCAGGGCGGCCACGACGATGGCAGCCAGCACGTAGACGGTGCGCCAGCCGCCGCTGATCTGCGACACGGTGCCGGACACGGTACGCGCCAGCAAGATGCCCAACAATAATCCCGTCATGACGGTGCCCACCATGCGGCCCCGGCTGTGATCGGGCGCATACGACGCCACCATGGCCGTGACGACCATCAATGCGCTGGCCGTGATCCCCATCAAGACGCTGGCGATGGCAAAGACGATAATATTCTGGCTGGTAGCGGCCAGCAGCAGGGCACCGATCTTGGCGACCAGCATCCAGGTCAGCAACTGGCGGCGGTTCAGCACGTCGCTGAGGGGCACCAGGAAGACGATGCCCAGCACGTAGCCGATCTGCGTGGCCGTGACCAGGTAGCCCGCCTGCGGCACGCTGACGCCAAACGAGGCGGCCAGCATGGACGTGAGCGGCTGCACGTAATACAGGCTGGCGACGAACACGCCGGCGGACAGGGCGAACAACAGGATGCGGGTGGAGCTCAGCAGGGTGCTGGCGTCGACGGACGATGGTGCGGATTTCATGCGATACAACTTTCTTGGAATGATGCTTTTGGATGAGCATGATAGCGGGGTGGCGTAGTTCTTGCCGGGCGCGGCCGATTTTGCTACTGGGCGTGAGCAAAAAAATCCCGGCGATCGTTGCCGACGGCCGGGAAAAGGGTATTTGGGGAAATACCAGGGGAGACAGTGAAGTTACTGCGCGCGCGCCAGCTCCGCATGTACTTGCGCCGTGATTTCATACGAACGCAGCCGGTGCTGGTGCTCGAAGATTTGCGAGGTGATCATCAGCTCGTCGGCGCCCGTTTCGGCGATGAAGGAAGCCATCTTCGCCTTCACCGTGTCCGGTGCGCCGATGGCCGTGCACGACAGCACGGAATCGAGCATGGCGCGTTCCTGCGGGCCCAGCTGCTCCAGGTAGCCGGGCACGGGCGGCTGCAGACGCGACGGGCGGCCCGTGCGCAGGTTGACGAACGCTTGCTGCATCGACGTGGCGCGCAGGTGCGCTTCGGCATCCGTGTCGGCGGCGAACACATTAAAGCCCAGCATTACGTACGGTTGCGCCAATTGTTTGGACGGCTTGAAGTGTTCGCGGTAATACGCCACGGCCTGCATCATCATCTGCGGCGCGAAGTGCGAGGCGAACGCGTACGGCAAGCCCAGGTGGGCGGCCAGCTGGGCGCCGAACAGGCTGGAACCGAGTATCCACACGGGCACTTTCGCGCCCTTGCCGGGCACGGCCAGCACGCGCTGGCGCGGCTCGTCGGACATGTAGTCGATCAATTCCAGCACGTCTTGCGGGAACTGTTCGGCGTCGGACTGCAGGTCGCGGCGCAGGGCGCGCGCCGTCGTCTGGTCGGAGCCGGGCGCGCGGCCCAGGCCCAGGTCGATGCGGCCCGGATGCAGTGCTTCCAGTGTGCCGAACTGTTCCGCGATGACGAGCGGCGAATGGTTCGGCAGCATCACGCCGCCCGCGCCCACGCGGATGGTTGTCGTGCCTGCCGCCACATGGGCGATGACGACGGCCGTGGCGGCGCTGGCAATGCCGGGCATGCCGTGGTGTTCGGCCAGCCAGTAGCGGTTAAAGCCCCAGCGTTCGCCGTGCTGCGCCAGGTCGAGCGTGTTCTTGAACGACTGGCTGGCGTTGCTGCCTTCGGCGATGGGCGCCAGGTCGAGTATGGAAAATGGAATCATGGTAGCGATATCGGGACGTGGTGGAAAATCACAATGGACGATTTGTCTATCCCCTGCCGCCGGCAGGGTCACCCATGACGGCGTGGCGGGGAAGACAGGCTGTGCACATGATAATGCGAATCGGGAATTTGCGTACTGATCGGTAAAAAACTCGTAGCGATTGGAAATCGGTGCGGGCGATGCTAGAGTGGGCCTCCCCATTTCACGCGCCCCGCCATGTTCAAGAAACCCCTGCTGTTGTCCCTGCTTGGCCTGCTGCTGCAGCCCTCCGTTCACGCCGCTCCCGTCAGCCCGCAGGCGCAGGAGACGGCCCGCTACGCGCTGGCCACCTATCCCGAACCGCTGATCGCCAGCCTGGCGCAGATGGTCAGTTTCAACACGGTGGCCGACCCGGCCGTGCCGTTTGCCGACAATCCCCAGCACACGGGTTTTAAACGCTACCTGGCGGCCGAGGCGCAGCGCCTGGGATTCGATTTCCACGATCACGGCCACGTGGTGATCATTGGCATGGGCAAGGGCAGCGAGCGGGTGGGCGTGATCACGCACGGCGACGTGCAGCCCGTCAATCCCGCCAAGTGGGCCCGCTCGCCATTCGAGCTGGACCGTACCAGCGAACCGGGCAAACTGCTGGGACGGGGCACGGAAGACGACAAGGGCCCCATCGCCACGGCCCTGTATGCGATGAAAGCCATCCAGGACAAGCAAGTGCCGCTGAGCAAGCGCATCGAGCTGTACGTGTACATGGCGGAGGAATCGGACTGGGAACCGCTGAAACAATTCCTGAAAACCCACACGCCGCCGCAGGTGAACATCACCATCGATGCGGAATATCCGGTGGTGACGGCCGAGAAAGGCTACGGCTCCATCAAGCTGACCTTGCCGCCGCGCACGGCACTGCCGGCCGAGGGCGGCCCCGTGCTGACGAACCTGACGGGCGGCTTTTTCGGCAGCCAGATCCCGGAAGACGCCACCGCCGTCATCGAACGCGCGCCGGCCGCGCTGGAAGCGGCCATCCGCGCCCGCGCACAGCGGCAACAGGGCGTGCGCTACACGTATGCGCGCGATGGCGGCACCTTGAGCGTGACGGCGCTGGGCGTGTCGGCCCACTCGTCGAAGCCGGAAGACGGCGTCAACGCCATCAGCATGCTGGCCGACGCCCTGGCCGTGCAGCCGTGGCAGGGCACGCAGGCGGCCGACATGCTGTCGTTCCTGAATGAATTGGTGGGCACCGGCATTTACGGCGAACGCTTCGGCCAGATCGCCTACCGCGACGGTTTCATGGGGCCGATGACGGTGGCGCCTACCGTGCTCAAGCAGCAAGGCGGCGCGCTGGAACTGAATATCAATTTGCGCCTTCCGCAAGGCAAGACGGCAGCCGTGCTGCAGCAGCAGGTGACGGCCGCCTTCGACGGCTGGAAGGCGCGGCGCCAGGTACCGGCCGCGCTGCAGGTGCAGATCGGCGAGCCGTGGCTGCAGACGGACGCGCCGCAGATTCCCACCTTGCTATCCGTTTTCGAACATTACACGGGGATCGCCAATCCGCAGCCGGTGGCCATCGGCGGCGGCACCAATTCGCGGTTGTTCCCGAATGCCGTCAGCTTCGGCCCCGCCATGCCGCACACCGTGTACACGGGGCATTCCGAGCACGAGTTCATCACGGAAAAACAGTTGCTGCTGAACTTGCAGATGTACACGGCCGTGCTGATTGAACTGGCGAAATAGTCGCTTGCAAAAATAGCGGGAAGTCATAGACTGCAAGCCTGAGACGAGGCCAGGCGCCGAACTTTTTATGCGCGTGCTGGTCTTACGTTTCCATGTAGGAAGGGAGCAGCTATGCATGCACAACAGGACGCCCGGCTGGCGCCAGGCAGGGCAGGCGGGGCGGTGGCGTGCCGCATCCCGCACGAGGAGCGGTCATGAACTGGCCGCTGGAACTGGAAGTGGCGCACAAGCTGGCGCAGATGCGGGGCTGGCTGGAAGACCAGCATGCCGGCGCCGTGCGCCTGCGTGGCGTGGACTGGTTTGCGTGGGCCACGGCGGGCGCGTCGAACAGCCATCGCCATACTGCCGAGTGCGGCTGCGCGGAAGTGCTGGTGACGCGCGCCGCCGCCTACATCCTGACGGACGAAGCCGAAGCCATGCGCATGCGCGAGGAAGAGGTGCGCGGGCCATGGACGTGGCAGGTGTCGCCGTGGATGCAGCCGCAGCTGTATGAATTGCGCGAGCATTTCGTGCAGCATGTGGCTGGCGGCTTGCCTGTTTTGTCCGACCGGCCAGGCTTGCACGAACGCAGCCTGCCCGTGGCCCTGCGCGAAGAGCGGCTGGTGCTGCTGGAATCGGAGCAGCAGCGCTACCGGCAGGTGGGACAGCTGGCCGCCAGCGCGGCCGCGGATGCGCTGCGCCAGGCCCGCCCCGACTGGAGCGAACTGGAGCTGGCTGCCGCCTGCGTGCGCGCGCTGTGGCTGCGCGGCTTGCAGGCCGTGCACGTGCTGGTCAGCGGCGAGGAACGCCAACACCGTTATCGGCGCGCGCCGCCGGCCCAGGTGGTGCTGGGCACGCAAGCCGTGCTGGCCCTGTGCGCGCGGCGTTTCGGCCTGTGCGCCAGCCTCAGCCGTCAACGGCGCTTTGGCCCGCCGCAGCGTCGCGCCGATGGCGTGGCCGTGGGCGATGCAGATGCCGCCATGCTGGCGCTGGAAGCCGTGGCGCTCGACGCTTGCGAAACGGGTCGTGCCCTGAGCATGGTGTACCACGCGCTCGACAGCGCCTACGCCTATGCGGGCCAGCCCGATACGGTGCGCACCAGCCGGCAGGGTGGTATCCATGGCTACCTGGCGCCCGAAGTGGCAGCTGGCGCGCATACGGAAATCATCCTCAAGCGGGGCATGGCCCTGGCATTCCACCCGAGCCTGCCCGGCAGCACGGTGGAAGACACGTTTTTGCTCGACGGCAACCAATTGCACAACCTGACGCACGACCCGGCCTGGCCTTCGGCCATGGTGCAGGGCCGCAGCCGGCCGCTGACCCTGGCGCTGGCCTGATGCGCCTTGATGCGGCCAGGGGCGGAAAACGTCGGCAGGCAGCGGCAAGTGTCGGCCAGCACCGGCTGCATCAATAGCGCTGCATCACGCCTTTTTGCACGCTGACCCGGTCGCCGATCTGGAAGGCGGGCTGGGTATTTTGCATAAAGGTGCGCGTCGTGCCGTCGTCCAGGCGCAAGGTGACGCGGTACAGCATGTTGCCCGCCGCCCCCGAGGTGCTGCCGGCCGTGCCCGAGGTGCCCGCCTGCATGTCGGCACTGCCTTGATCCATGCCGCGCGGCACGGTTTCTATCGATTGCACCGTGGCCGAGCTGATGTTCATGCTGGACTGGCCCGCCATATCGCTGCTCATGCCGGTATCGGTGGCGGTGCTGGCTGTGCTGCTGGCCGGCATGCTGCTTTGCGGCGTCGTGCCGGCCGGTGCGGCATAGGTTTCGCCGCTGTTGCTGCGCGCCAGGCTGGCATTGTCCGTGGAATGGCAGGCCGCCAGCAAGGCGCATGTCAGGCCGGTCAGCAGCAGGGTTTTTTTCGATCTCATCTTGGTCTCCTCATGGTCGAACACTCAGGATCGGCACCCGCGGTGAGGCGGATAGCAGCGATTGCTGCATGTAAGAGCATGGCGTCGCCGGGATGTTCGGCGCCCGTCATTGGTGATTGAGCTAGATCAAGCGTCTAATTGCCGTGCTTGGTATAAAAGATGCTGGCAATTACCACTTCGTGCGGCTGCACGTTTCCTCACTGTTGAATCGGGAGAAAAAATGTCATCTGGCCCTACCGTAAAACTGATCGATGAGTTGGTGCTGGCCGTCGCCGGCACCGCGCACGATGCCCGTGCGCGCCATGTACTGGCCCAGGCCTTGCATGGACTGGTGCGGCTGGCGCGCTCGGAACAGTTGCTGGACATGCAGCGCGATGCGGCACGCGCCATGGGCGCCGGCAGCCGGCGCGAGGCGCGCGCCCTGATGCGGCGCCTGGGCGCGCGCAGCCAGGGGCAGTTGCGGCTGGCATTGCAGGATAGTGAAGCGGACCGCGCCTGACGGACGGTGCCGGTTCAGCCTTTGTGCAGCGGCGCGCCCTGGGCCAGGGCGGCGGCGACCATTTTCGGCCAGAGGAAATACAGCGGCAGGCAGACCGCCGCGGCGGCCGTGATATCGACCACCCAGTCGCTGACGGCGCCATGGCGGTAAGGCAGGAAGCTCTGGATGAATTCGTCCAGCGCGCCCATGGCCGCCACCATCAGCACGGCCAGCACTGCGCGGCGCGCCATGCCGCCGGACGTGCCGCTGAACAGGATCAGGGCCAGCACGCCGTAGCCGAAGGAATGCAGCACGCCGCCCGACGCATATTGGCCCACGTCGGCGCGCACGCCGGGAATGTCGCCGATCAAAATCACCAGGACATACAACACCAGGGCCGTGCGGTAGCGCAGGCGTTCGTAACGGTCGGAAAAACAGAGTTCGGGCAAGGGGGCGGACATGATGCGTCAGGATAAATGGAAAGGTACTCACAATATCATGCGCATGGCGGGCCACCGTGTTCTTGCGCAAGAGCTTGCCGGTCAGGCAAAAAAAAAGGCCCGCGGGGGCGCGGGCCAAAAACCCAAATGAAATGGGTCAAGAGTTGAGAGTTGCTCGGTACTTACCATGTCGCGCGCCTTGCCGGCGCCCGCCACGGTCATGAAAGGGGAGTGGTGTGCCATCGCGGCACACCTGTCTGTAGTCAGGCATATCGGTTGCCTGTACAGCAGATGAAGCAAGTATAGGGGGCGAACATGACGGGCCTATGACACGCCGCAACATTTTTGAGGAAACCGGCAGATTGATGGAAAAATTCGGGCGGCATGGCAAGAATAGCCATGTTTCAGTCGCGACAGCAAAAAAAAAGCCCGCTGGTGAAAGCGGGCTTAAAACTATTTTCTTGGAGGAGAATAGTGGAGACAGGTGCATTATGCTGCGTCGCACGATATGTGTCTAATGATCTTTTTAGATATGCATTATTCTTTTTTGATATAACTCGCCGGTTTCACTCTTTCACGGCCACCGTGTAGTTGAGCGCCATGCGTCCGCCATCGACATAGATGGTCTGGCCCGTCATATAGCTGGCGTCGTCGCTGGCCAGGAAGGCGGCGATGCCGGCCACTTCTTCCGGCTCGCCGCAGCGGCCCAGCGGCGTGCGCGACAAAATCGTGTGGCGCGCCTGCGGGCTCGACAGCACCGCCTGCCTGGCCAGTTCCGTCAGGATGGTGCCCGGCCCGATGCCGTTCACGCGCACGCCGTGCGGCGCCAGGTTCAGGGCCATGACCTTGGTCAGCTGGTTGATGGCGCCCTTCGACACCACGTACGGCACCTGGTTCGGAATGGCCAGCTCCGCATTCACGCTGGACATATTGATGATGCAGCCGCTGTTGCGCTTGACCATCTCGCGCGCCACGGCCTGGCCGCACAGGAACATCGATTTCAGGTTGATGCGCATGACCCGGTCGAAATCGTCTTCGCAGACGTCGAGGAAATCGGCCGCGTGCGTGACGCCCGCATTGTTGACGAGGATATCGATGTGGCCGAACTGCGCCAGCGTTTCCTTCAGCATCGCATCGACGTCCGCCTTCTGGCTGACGTCGGCGCAAAAGAAGCGCGCCTGCGGCCCGAGGGCGGCCGCTGCCTGCGCGCCTTCTTCCTTGATGTCGACCAGCATCACCTGCGCCCCTTCGGCGATCAGGCGGCTGGCGCAAGCCAGGCCGATGCCTTGCGTGGCGCCCGTGACGATGGCGTTTTTATTGACCAGTTTCATGTAATCGCCTCGGCGGGAAGGATTCAGAGGAGGATGGGTTCGTTCGGCAACTGGTTGCCGCGCGTCCCATCGGCAGGGAAGTGGCTTTGCAGCATGGCATTCAACTGCTGCAAGGCATCGAGCGTGCTGTCGTGGTAATTGCCATCCTTGAAACCGCCCGTCATGGCGCGGCATACGGCTTGCCACTGTTCCGGCGTGATGCGGCGGCCCACGTTGCGGTCGGCCACGATATCGACCTGGTGCTCGGCCAGGTTGATATAGATCAGCACGCCAACGTTGTCTTCCGTATCCCACACGCCATACTGGGCGAACAGTTCGCGCGCCCGCTCGCGGTTGCTCACGCCCTGGTAAGCCATGCCCGGCGTCAGGGCCGCTTCGACGATCAGGCGCACTTCCGCGCGGTGCATGGCTTCACCGTCGGCAATCGCCGTTTCGATGGCTTTCAGGGTGCGTTCGGGAAAGGCCTGGCGCGCCGTCGCCGGCGTGCCCCGCAAATGTTTCAAGGCGCGTCCGCAGCGTTGTCCGAATGTCAGTTGTTTCGTCATTACCAATCTCCCGAGGCGCCGCCGCCGTCAAAACCGCCGCCGCCGCCACCGAAGCCACCGCCGCCACCGCCTCCGCCAAAACCACCGCCGCCGCCGAAGCCGCCACCGCCGCCCCGGTTGTTCAGCGCCTGGTTCAAGATGCTGCCCAGCACGACGCCCGTGGCGCCGCTGGACCAGTTGCTGCCGCGCTGCAGCCGCGTGGGGCCGCCGCGCGAGCGGAACACGGTCAGCACGACGAGGAAGCCGAAGAACAGCAGCGGCAGCCAGAAGGTCAGGCCGCCCGCTTCCACGGTCGCCGGCGCCTGTTTTTGCGCCGGGGCGGGGAATTGCTCCTGGTTCAGCAAGGTGGCAATCGCCCCCACGCCGGCCACCAGGCCGCCGTAATAATCATTTTGCTTGAAATGCGGGGCGATCACGTCTTGCAGGATGCGTTTCGATTGCGCATCCGTCAGCACGCCCTGCACGCCGCGGCCCGCTTCGATGCGCAGGCGGCGCAAGGACGAGGGATTGTCTTTCGCCACCATCAGCAGCACGCCGTCATCGACGCCCTTGCGGCCCAGCTTCCAGGCATCCGTCACGCGGATGCTGTATTGCTCGATGGCTTCCGGTTCCGTGCTCTTGACCAGCAGCACGGCGATCTGGCTGCCCGTCTTGGCTTCGTAGTCGGCCAGCACGCCTTCCAGCGCCGCTTTTTGCTTGTCATCGAGCATGCCGGCGTTGTCCGTCACGCGCGCGGCCAGCGGCGGCACGGGCTGCAAGCCCTGCGCGCCGGCCGGCGGCATCGCCCACAGCAGCAGGGCCGTCGCCAGCGCGGCCAGATAAGACCAGGCTTTCATCTTATTTGCCGAAGTTGACGGTCGGCGCGGTCGAGATGGCTTTTTCATTTTCCACCGTGAACGACGGCTTGACCTTGTAGCCGAAGACCATCGCCGTCAGGTTGTTCGGGAAGCTGCGCGCATGCACGTTGTAATCCTGTACGGCGGCAATGTAACGCTGGCGCGCCACGGTGATGCGGTTTTCCGTGCCTTCCAGCTGCGACTGCAAGTCGCGGAAGCTGGTATCGGCTTTCAGGTCAGGATATTTCTCGGACACCACCATCAAACGCGACAGGGCCGACGACAGTTGTCCCTGCACTTGCTGGAATTTCTCGAACGCGGCCGGGTCGTTCAGCACTTCGGGCGTGATCTGGAAACTGGTGGCGGCGGCGCGCGCCTTGGTCACCGCTTCCAGGGTTTCGCGCTCGTGCGTGGCATAGCCCTTGACGGTATTGACCAGGTTGGGGATCAGGTCGGCGCGGCGCTGGTACTGGTTGACCACTTCGCCCCAGGCCGCCTTGGTGGCTTCGTCCTTGCTCTGGAAGTCGTTGTAGCCGCAGCCCGTCAGGATACCGGCCAGGACGGTGACGCTCAGCGCCAGGCGCAGCCATTTGGTGAATTGATTGGTGATTTGCATGATGGGTTCCGTGCTGAGTAAGGGAGGTGAGGCAAATATACCTGAAACGGCCCGCCATGTCGGTTTAATAAGCGCGGGTGGCCGTGTCTGGCCGCGTTACAATACGGGGTTTGCAACTGAATATAGAGAAGGTGTGCCGTGAATTTCATCAATAAATTATCCGCCGCGTGGACGGCCAATAATTCCCTGCTGTGCGTGGGCCTGGACCCCGACCTGGCGAAACTGCCGGCGGACCTGCGCGACTTGCCTGATGGAATCACCACCTTTTGCACGCGCATCATCGATGCCACGGCCGACCTGGCCTGCGCCTTCAAGCCGCAGATCGCGTATTTTGCCGCGCTGGGCGCGGAAAAGCAGCTGGAAGACATCTGCCGCTACGTGCGCGAGAATTATCCGCACATCCCGCTGATCCTCGACGCAAAACGGGGCGACATCGGCGCCACGGCCACGCAATACGCGCGCGAAGCGTTCGAGCGCTACGGCGCCGACGCCGTCACCGTGAACCCGTACATGGGCGAGGATTCGCTCGACCCCTACCTGGCGTGGAAAGACCGCGGCGTGATCATCCTGTGCCGCACCTCGAACCCGGGCGGCTCGGACCTGCAATTCCTGAATACGGACGGCGAACCGCTGTACCAGCGCGTGGCGCGCCTGGTGGCCGAGAAATGGAACAAGAATGGCCAGTGCGCGCTCGTCGTCGGCGCCACCTTCCCTGAAGAACTGGCGCAAGTGCGCGCCATCGTCGGCGACATGCCGCTGCTGGTGCCCGGCATCGGCGCCCAGGGCGGAGACATCGCCGCCACCGTCGGCGCAGGCCAGACGGCGAACGGCATGGGCATGATGATCAGCTCCTCGCGCGCCATCATCTACGCCAAGCCGCAGGACGGCGAAGACTGGGCCGACGCGGCGCGCCGCGTGGCGATTGAAACGCGCGATGCGATCAATCAGCACCGTTCGGTTTAAGTTGCATGCATACAAAATGCCGGGCTAGCCCGGCATTTTGCATTCAGTCTCTTTGCGGGGCGACGATCTCCGCATAATCGTAGAGTTCGCCAAGAATCTCTTCCCCCCGCTCATCGACCGATTCCGACAGCACGTCGATTTCCGTAAACAGCATTTCGATGGTGCGGGCGCCGCCGTCGCCGTCGAACAATCGGGCGGCGCGGTGCTGTTCCCAGCGCAGGCTTTCCGCTTCGCTCAGGGTTTGCGGGAAATTGCGGGCGCGGTAGCGGAACAGCAATTCCTGCAAGCGTTCGTCGGCAAACGAGGGGCGGGCCGTGGCCAGCCTGGCCGGCGTGTCGCGGCGCAAGGATTCGAGCAGGCGGCGGTCGTCGTTGCTGACGAAACCATTGTACAAATCCTCATCCACGTCCAGCGCGGTGTTCGCGCCCGGGCGCTGGAAGACTTCGGCCCAGATGGCATCCATGTTCGGCGCCGCGGCGGCGAATTGCGCGTTGACCTTCGCCGCGTCCAGATCGATGCCCCATTGCGCGGCCATGGCGGGCGACAGGGTCTTTAAATTGCCCACCAGCATGGGCGACTTGTTCAAATGCACGCTTTTCACGGGCAGGCGCGTCATGCCTTCCGGCATGGCTTCCTTGCGCGTGAATAAACGCGTGCGGATGGTGTCGGCGTCCAGCGTGAACAGTTCGCGCGGGTCGTAGGCGCAATCCCAGACGAGGATCTCGTTTTTGTTGCTCGGGTGCGTGGCCAGCGGCCAGACGACGCCCAGGCAACCGCGTTCGGCCGGGAACATGCCGGACACGTGCAGGAAGGGCTGGCGCTCGCCGGCGGCCAGGTGCATGCCCATTTCGCTGGCGACCCGGTCCTTCTTGTGCAGGGCCAGGCAGAATTCGAACAGTTTCGGCTGCTTCTGCTTGATCAGGCGCGCCAGGGCGATGGTGGCGCGCACGTCCGATAGCGCATCATGCGCCGCTTCGTGGGCCAGGCCATTGGCCTTGCTCAAGTGTTCCAGTTTAAAACTGGTCTGGCCATCGTCGCGCTTCGGCCATTGAATGCCTTCCGGGCGCAGCGCGTGCGTCATGCGCACGACGTCGAGGATGTCCCAGCGGCCGCAATGGTTCTTCCATTCGCGCGCATACGGGTCGATCAGATTGCGCCAGAACAGGAAACGCGTGACTTCATCGTCGAAACGGATGGTGTTGTAGCCCACGCCGATGGTGCCCGGCTCCGAAAAGGCCGCTTCGATGGTGGCGGCGAACTGGTGCTCGGGCACGCCCAGCTGCAAACACTGCTGCGGCGTGATGCCCGTGATCAGGCACGATTGCGGGTCGGGCAGGAAATCATTGGCAGGCTGGCAATACAACATGATCGGCTCGCCGATCTCGTTGAGATCCGCATCCGTGCGGATGGCGGCGAACTGGGCCGGGCGGTCGCGGCGCGGCTGGGCGCCAAAGGTTTCGTAGTCGTGCCAAAGAAAGGTCTGGTTAGTCATTGATGGTCGTAACTTAATGTTGCTGAATGGGTTATCCGGGCCGCTAAAAACAAGCCGCCGCTTCAGTTTTCTGAAAACCTGCCGATACTACACGAGAGGATGCTCATCATCGCGTTTCCCGCATGGTGGCATACATTGTCCGTTCAAGGAGGTCTATCGTGTCAATTCCCATCGCCGCAAGCGGCAATTCCACCCCTTCCGTGACTTCCGTCAGTACGGGTGTTGCCGGAAAGGACGATAAAGTCCAGCAAAAGGATGGCGTCAACGCTGAAATGAGCGTCAATGACCGCACCAAGCTGCAATTGAACGCTTCCATCATGCAGGCGTCGCTGAACGTGTCCATCGGTTCGGAAAACGAGCCGCTGGCGCTGCTGTACAAGACAGCCATCACCAACATCAATGAAGCGCTGAAGGGCCAGTACGGCGAGGACGCGATCCAGAACGCCGCCTCGCAGGACAACAGCGCCGAAGCGACGGCGAGCCGCATCGTCTCGCTGTCGACGGGTTTTTTCGACGCCTACAAGAAGCAGAACCCCGGCATGGACGACGATACGGCCCTGACCAAGTTCATGGACACCATCAGCGGCGGCATGGAAAAAGGCTTCAAGGAAGCGCGCGACATCCTGGGCGGCTTGAAAGTGCTGAACGGCGATATCGCCGGCAATATCGACAAGACGTATGAGCTGGTGCAGAAGGGCTATGCGGATTTCATCGCCGCCCACAGCAGCAAAAAGGACGACGCCGCCAAGCCGGCCGACAGCAAGGCTGCCTGAGCTACAGCATGACCCGGTTGCGGCCGCCTGCCTTCGCGCGATACAGCGCCGCGTCGGCCGCCGCGATCAGCGCTTCGTCGTCCTGTCCGGCCGCCAGGCTGGCCACGCCGAAGGAGCCCGTGATGTGCGGCAGCGCGCTGCGCATGTCGGCGAAGATGACGGCGAGCTGCATGCGCTCGCACAGGCGCTCGGCCACGCGCAAGGCCACGTGTTCGTTGGTATCGGGCAAGATCACCATCATTTCCTCGCCTCCATAGCGCACGGCAAAATCCGTGGGCCGCAGGGCCGCGCCCAGCACTTGCGCGGCGATGCGCAGCGCCTGGTCGCCCGCCTGGTGGCCGTGGGTGTCGTTGAAGCGCTTGAAATGGTCGAGGTCTATCATCACCAGCGACAGCGGCGAGCCGCTGGCGTGGGCCGTGACGATCATGTTCGGCAGTAAATCAGTGAGCCAGGCGCGGTTGTACAAGCCCGTCAGGCTGTCGACCATCGACAGCTGGCGGTAGAATTCGCCCAGTTTCTGCCGGCGGCGCAGCAGGGCGTTGGCGGCGCGGATGCGGAAGGACAGCAGCCGCAGCAGGTTGCGCGCCAGGCCGTTCGATTGCTCGATCAATTCCCAGACGATGGCCGCGTCGATTACCAGCAAATCGGTTTCTTCCAGGGCGGAAATGGCGGCCAGGTTGCTCGCTTCATCGAGCACCGACTGTTCCCCCACGCTTTCGCCGGGCAAGACCTTGCTGACGGTGCCGTCATCCATGCCCGTGTGGGTGTCGGCGGCTACGGCCAGCGAGCCGCGCAGGACGATGTACAGGCTGGCTCCTTGTGTGTCGGCAATAGCTTCGCCCGCTTCCAGGCGCACCACGGGGCAAGGCGCCAGCATGGCGGCCGTCTGGCTATCCGCCCCATCGCGAAATAGCTGTAAATCGCCGATGTTGCAGCCTGAAGCGCTGAAGTTGCCGATCTGTTCCACAATCACACTTTCAAAAAGCCGGCGCGCGAGCAGAAGGCCGGTAGCTTCATGATAGCGTAAAGCAGCCTTGGCTGTAACGGCAAAGGCTTGCTTGATGTCACTTACTGTGAGAAATACGACAATTATTTCATTGCCGTGTTAATACGCTGGAATGCTTGTGGTTTTGGTATGGATGTTGCCGCACGCGAAAGGTGGGGCCGGATGTGCAAAGGCAGCCTTGAACGGCTGCCTCAGTCTCTGGAAATCCTGCGGGTGGGGGATTACTCGGCGGTTTCTTCCGCTTCGGCCGTATCGATCACGGCATTCTTGCCGGTCGCATGGCGCTTGCTGTCTTGCAGGCGGCCCAGGGCGCTATCGATGGCGCGTTTCAGCTTGTCGGTGGCGCCGGCCACGGATTGATGCACGGTGGCGTTCTGTTCGGTCACGGCGATCGGTTGATAGCCTGCAACGCGTGCTTCCATGACGCAGCGGATATCGTCGGCGCCGCCTTTCGGGCCATTCGTGTCGCTGATGTGGACTTCGATGCGGGTCAGGTTGTCGCGGAAGCGGCTCAGTGCGCTTTCAAGTACGGATTGCACATGTTCGTTCAGTCCAGCGGTGTTGGCGATGGTGCTGTCGGTATGAATATTGATTTGCATATGCTTACTCCTGTCAATTCAAAAAAAACCCATCTCAGGCGTGCTGCGGCCTGGTTGCTGCCTCATGCACATGACCTCGTGCATGGAACTTATCTTACTCCTCTTTCCGGTATTTCAAGAGGGTGCGCACGATTAAGATGAGCTTAACCCTTCAGCCAGGTCAAGTTTCCGCTACGAAATTATTTTTTAGCCATTAATGAGCCCGGCAGCGATATTGATCGACAGCCCCAGCACGACCAGGTTGAAGAAAAAGCTCAGCACGGATTGCCCCAGCACGATCTGCCGCATCGGCCTTGTCTGCACGCACACGTCCGACGTTTGCACGGCCACGGCGATGGTGAAGGCGAAATACAGGAAATCCCAGTAATCGGGGTTTTGCTCGTCGTCGGGAAACTTCAGGGGGCGCAGCGCGGGGTCGGCCTGGTAGTACAGGTGGGCGTAATGAAAGCAGAACAGGGTGCCGACGAGGAACCAGGAACCGACCAGTGTCAGGATCGTCAAGCCATAGTGCAGCGCGCGCTCGTCCTGTGCCATGTCTTTCATCGAGGACAGCTGCGAGACGATGGCCACCAGGCTCATCACGGATGCGACGGACAGGGCCGACAGGACGGTTGCCGCCCGCTCATCCTGGCGCGCCGCCATGGCTTTGACCTTGTGATGGTTGGCGCGCATCATCATCCAGGCCATCGTCGCCAGGTAGAACCAGACGGCCACGTTCCACGCCGTCAGCAAACGCGTCATCTGTTGCCAGGACGGCGGCAGCAGCAGGCCGGCCGCCACGCCGATGGCCGTGGCCATGCTCAGGTGGGGGCGGCTGCGGATGAAGCCGTGCAAGGGAAGCGTGATTTTCATGGTGCAAGTTAGTCAGTGGCAGTAGCGCATCTTAATCCTTATGGGCTTGCCGCGGTGGCCGTCCTGGCGGCCGCTTCCTTCTCGTGGTGGGGAAAGCGGTCCATGCGCGACAGCACGGGGAACAGCACGGCCCACACGCCCGTCACGGCCAGGGTGGCGGCGCCGCCAAACAGCACGGCGCGCACGAGGCCGAACCAGCCGGCCGTCAGGCCCGATTCGAATTCGCCCAGTTCGTTCGAGGCGCCGATGAAGACGGCATTCACGGCGCTGACCCGGCCGCGGATCTCGTCCGGCGTCTCGAACTGCACCAGCAGGTGGCGGATGTAGACGCTGACCATGTCGCCGGCGCCCATCAGGAACAGCGCAACCAGTGCCAGCGGGAAATAGCTGGTGCTGCCCAGCACCAGGGTGCCCAGGCCGAAGACGGCCACGCCGCCGAACATCCAGGCGCCCACGCGGCGCGTGATGGGAAACATGGCCAGCGCGATCGAGCACAGGGCCGCGCCGGCGCCCGGCGCCGTGCGCAGCAGGCCCAGGCCGCTGGGGCCGATATGCAGCACGTCATGCGCGAGCGCCGGCAGCAGGGCCGTGGCGCCGCCGAACAGCACGGCGAACAGGTCGAGCGAAATGGCGCCCAGCACGATGGGTTTCGACCAGACGAAGCGCAAGCCTTCGAGCAGGGTGTGCCAGCTGACGGGTTCGCGCTTGACCACTTGCGGCGCGGGCGTGGTGGCGCGCATCAGCAAGACGGACACGACCAGCAAGGCCGACGAGACCAGATACACCACCTTGGGGCCGAAGTAATACAGCAAGCCGCCCAGAGTCGGCCCCAGGATGATGGCCACGTGCGAGCTTGACGAGCTGAGCGCGAGGGCGCGGCTGAAGTGTTGCGTCGGCACCATGTTCACCAGCACGGCTTGCGTGGCCGGCATCATGAAGGCGCGCGCGCTGCCGAACAGCACCAGCACGGCAAACACGGGCCAGACGATGGAAAGATTGCTTAATGTAAACACCAGCAAGGCCAGCGCGCAGGCGAGCTGTGCCGCCAGGCACCAGGCGATGATGTTGCGGCGGTTGTAGTGGTCGGCCACGTGGCCGGCCGGCAAAATCAAGACGAGGAAGGGCGCGAATTGCGCCAGACCGATCAGGCCCAGGTCGAACAGGCTGCCCGTGATCTGGTACACCTGCCAGCCGATGGCCACGCTTTGCATCTGCACGGCCACGGTGCCCAGCACGCGGGCGGAAAGGTAACAGGCGAAGTTGCGGTGACGCAGGATGGCGAGAGACATGAAATTTCCAGGAAACAGCGGGGTGGGGCGGGTGGCGGCAGCGGATGCCGCGCCAGCAGCACCCCGCTGTCTGGATGCTTACTTGGCCAGGTCGGCTTCCGTGGTGAAAGCGTCGGCGTAGAACTCGTCGGCTGGAAGTTGACACAATTGCACGAAATCGCGGTTGGCCGATTCGACGACGATCGGTGCGCCGCACGCATACACCTGATACGCGGACATGTCGGGCAGGTCGGCCATCACGGCCTGGTGCACGAAGCCCGTGCGGCCGCTCCAGCCGTCTTCCGGCAAGGCTTCCGAGACGACGGGCACATAGGTGAACTGCGGCAAGTCGGCGGCCCACTGGCGGCACAGCGCATCCATGTACAGGTCGTGCGGACGGCGGCCGCCCCAGTACAGGGTGATCGGGCGCGGGGATTGCTCGTTGATCATGTGCTCGACGATGGCTTTCAGCGGGGCAAAGCCCGTGCCCGAGGCCAGCAGCACGACGGGCTTGTCGGAATCTTCGCGCAGGAAGAAGGTGCCCATCGGGCCTTCGAAGCGCAGGATGTCGCGCTCCTTCATCGTGCCGAACACCTGGTCGGTGAACAGGCCGCCCGGCATGTGGCGGATGTGCAGGCTCACGGGGCCGCCTTCGACGGGTGCGCTGGCCATGCTGTAGCTGCGGCGCTTGTTGTCGCGCAGCATGATTTCGATATACTGTCCGGCGCGGTAGTTGAGGCGCTCGCTGGCCGGCAGCTGCAGGGTCAGCACGACGACGTCGGGCGCGACTTTTTCGATGGTGGTCACGCGCGACGGCATTTTCTTGATCGGGTAGTCGCTGCTGCCCGCCACTTCGCGCGCCTCGATGACGAGGTCGGCGTCCGTGGTGGCGCAGCAGAACAGGGAAAAGCCGGCCGCTTCCTCTTCCGGCGTCAGGGCGCGCTGCTGGTGCGCCTTGTGCTGGACGGTGCCGGCAAGCACTTTACCCTTGCAGGAACCGCAGGCGCCATTTTTACAGCCATACGGCAAGCCCACGCCGGCGCGTATCGCCGCCGCCAGCACGGTTTCGTCCGCTTCGCAGCTGAATTGGTGGCCGCTGGGCTGAACAGTAACTTGAAAAGTCATACAATCCTTGAGATGAAAAATATGTTAATGCACTCTTTGCGCAAGCCTGTGGGCTTGCCGCGCCTGCTGATCCTGGGCTGCGGCGACGTCGGCATGCGGCTGCTGCCCCTGCTGCGCGCGCGCTTTCGCGTCTTTGCCGTCACCAGCCAGCCGGCGCGCTGCGCGCAGCTGCGGGCGGCCGGCGCCGTGCCCATCGTGGCCAACCTCGACGAGCGCGCCAGCCTGAAACGGCTGGCGGGACTGGCGCCGCTGGTCGTGCACCTGGCGCCGCCCCTGTCGTCGGGCTTGCTGGACCGGCGCACGCGCAATCTGGCCGCCATTTTACCCGAGCATGCCCGCATGGTGTATGTGAGCACCAGCGGCGTGTATGGCGATGGCGGCGGCGCCTGGGTCGATGAAACGCGGCCCGTGGCGCCGGCGAATGCGCGCGCGAAGCGGCGCGTGGACGCGGAACAGGTCTTGCGGGCCTGGGGCGCGCGCCGCGGCGCCAAGGTGGCCATCCTGCGCGTGCCGGGCATTTATGCGGACGACCGCCTGCCCCTGAAGCGCTTGCGCGAGGGCACGCCGGCCCTGGCGGCAAGCGACGACGTGTACACCAACCATATCCACGCCGATGACCTGGCGCGCATCATTGAACGGGCCTTGTGGCGGGGCAAGCCGGGACGCGTGTATCACGCCAGCGATGACAGCGAACTCAAGATGGCGGACTATTTCGATGCCGTGGCCGATGCCTTCAAGCTGCCGCGCCCGCCGCGCCTGCCCCGTGCCGAACTGCGGCAAGCGGTCACGCCGATGCTGCTGTCGTTCATGTCCGAATCGCGCCGCCTGCACAATACGCGCATGAAACGCGAGCTGGGCGTGCGCCTGCGCTATGCGCGCGTGGCCGATGCCTTGCGGGCGATGGCAGCCGGCGGGGCCGGCATCGGGTAAAATGACCGGTTATCTGCGCACTTTTCCTGGGCCGGCGCGCGGCGCGCCGTTCCGGCGGTGCGCCATTCACTTAAGGAATACCGCATGAGCACCCTCACTTACGAAGAATACCTGGACGAGGTCACCACCGTCCTCACGGAACTGTACGACCTCGACGACGACGCCGCCATCAAGCTGGTCGTGGCGGCGCAGGACGCCGAATTTTTTGTCCCGCACGATGCGCATGAAGAAATGCGTACCTTGGAGCAAGCCAAGAAAGATGCGGTCACCCTGTTCGAGCGCAAGCAGAACCGCCAGCAGACGCAGGAAAAACAGCAACAGCGCGTGCGCCAGCAAAAGAAATAAGGACGGCCGCCAGGCCGTGGGCAATACGGGCTGCGGCGCAACGCCGTGGCCTTGCCGTTTGATGCAGCGCAAACGTGTCATGGCACGCTGGCGATATGGTGAGCAATGTCGTCACGCGTTTGGGCTATTTGTGACGGGCTCTACGCAGCGCGACGCTGTTTTTCGTCAGCAGGAGCGGGTCATGCGAGTTACGAATCACCCCAGCAAGGAACAGGTGCGCGCCTATATGCGCCGGCGCGAACATGCGCGGCAGCCGCCGCCGCCGCCCGATGAAATTCGCCGCCAGCTGGCCTGGTGCCGCGTGGATGTCTTGCCGGGTACTTGCCTGCTTGCCACCCCGGCAGGCGTGGCCGTGCAGGGTTGGCATTTATCTGCGGAAATGGCACGCCTGGGCACGCTCATGGCGATTGCCTGGCTGATGCGCAGCGGTGTTCCTCATTGTAAAAATTGATGACTTGCAGCAAACTTCCCCGATTTGAGTTATCCTCTAGCACATTCCAAGTGCGTCAATTCTCTTCAATTATCACAATTTTGCTTTAAGTTACGCAAAAATCAACAATAGCGTGTATTATATTGTTTGCGGCAGAAAAGCCGCATAAGTGATGGCGCTTTTTAGTGTGTTTACCCTGAATTATTGCAGAAGAGACATTCTGTTTCTTTTTGCCTTAATACAACAAGTACGGATTTTCGACCATGTCTCTCAAACAAATTACCTCTTTGCCTACCTACAACCCGAATCGCGTCCTTGATGCGATCATCGACAAGCTGCAACTGAAAAACGATGCCGCCCTGTCGCGAGCCCTGGAAGTGGCGCCGCCTGTCATCAGCAAGATTCGTCACAACACCTTGCCGATCGGCGCCACGATCCTCATCCGCATGCATGAAATCAGCGATTTCAGCATTCGTGAACTGCGCGAGTTGATGGCTGCCTAAGAGCGCCTGACAGACGGCAAACTGAGAGGTGCCGTCTGGGTAAGTCAGGCTTGCCGCGTGCGGCAGCCACATCTGTTTTCCGTTTTGCTATTGCGGGTCGCGGTTCAACACCGGACGATCGACATAGAAACGCCCCATTTCCAGGCTGGTCGAAGACGACTTGAGCACCGCTGCTGCCAAGGTGGCGGGCGCGCCGGAAAATGCCGTGCTGGCAGCGCCCGTCGCGCGGCCCGAATATGCCGTCGCCTGCACCGCCGCACCGGAAAACGCCGTCTGCCCGGCCCGGCCCGAGTATGCGGTCGCCTGTACCGCACGCCCTGAATACGCGGCTTGCACGGCCCGTCCCGAATACGCCGCCTGTACGGCGCGCCCCGAATACGCCGTTTCTGCGCGGATATAATCTTCCCCGAATGTTTGCTCATACAGCTGTTTCATGCGCTCGCCCACGCGCTGGTGCGCCGCTTCGTCGTCTTCGCCGCGCAGGCCGATGTACGGAAAGTGATGCAGGAAGTAGCCGAACACCTGTTCGCAATCCTCTGCATATTTCAGGGTGTCGAGGATGTGGTAGTGCCAGAAAGTATCGACGTCCATCAGCGGCGCCGTTTCTTCTTCCGGAAACTGTTTCATCAGGATCAGGAAACGCCGGTATTCGAATTCCACCGCATTCGCCTTCTCCAGGCTCCATCCTTCGCCTGACTCCCGGTGCATCAGCTTGACCTTGATCGCGTCCAAATTCAAATCGGCAATTGTCTTGAAACTGTCGTTCGTATCCATGAATGTCCTTGTGGTAAAGAGTGTTGTGGGAAATACAGTGAAACAAAGGTGGGTGTGTACTCCTGGCAAGTCGTCGAGGAATGCCTGACCCATGGCGGGCAGGCGCTGAGTTGTTCTACATCAATATTGCATCTAATTACAAAATACGCAAGCTGAGCTTGTTTCAAGCGGGACGTGGCTGTCAGGCGCTGGCCCGGCTGTCTTCCTGGTAGGGAAACGCGGTGGCGTCGGCGCCCAGCGGCACGCTGACATGCACGCTCATGCCGGCGCCGGGGCTGCTTTCGATGTAGAAAGTGCCGCCCAGCAACTTGATGCGCTCTTCGATGCCGACCAGGCCAAATGAGCCCTGCTTGTTGCGTCCGTCGATGGCCGCGCCCACGCCGTTGTCGCTGACGCTCATCGATACGGTGTCGCGGCACTTTTCCAGCTTGACTTGCACGCGGCTGGCATTGGCATGCTGGGAAATATTGCTGAGCGACTCTTGCAGGATGCGGAACAGGGCCGTGGCGCACTGGTCGCTCAAATAGATATCGTCATGGCTTTCGCTCATTTCGCAGGCGATGCCCGTGCGCTGGCGAAATTGCGCCACCTGCCATTCGACGGCCGCATTCACGCCCAGGTCCAGCACGGTGGGACGCAAGTCGTTGATGATCTGCCGCACGCTTTTAATCGTTGCGTCGATCTGCTCCAGGGTTGAGCGGGCGCGGGCGTTCAGGCGCGGATGGCGGCGTTGCGTGCGCGAGGCCAGCATGTCGGCATCGATGCGCAGCACCAGCAGGTTCTGTCCCAGGTCGTCGTGGATCTCGCGCGCGATGCGCTTGCGCTCTTCTTCCTTGATCTGGTCGGCGTGGGCCGCCAGGCGGCGCAGTTTCTGGTGCGACAGCTGCAGGCGAATCTGGCTGGCGCGCAATTCCTCCGTCATGCCCGTCGCCATCTGGATGGCGCGCCGGCGCGACGACGCCAGGGTGTGAAACAGCATGTACAGCAGCATGGTGCTGGCAAAACCGGTCATCAGGGCCAGCCACGGCAGGAAGGCATCGAAGCGGGTATACAGGTCGCTCTTGCGCACGCTGAACAGCGCTTGCCACACGCGGCCATTGTGTTCGATCAGCATCGTGCTGCTCAGGTAGCGGCCCGAGTTGCCGGGCTGCCACCATGGCGCATGCATGCCCGCCGCCGTGCTGTCGAAGATGGGGCGCATATCGTGCGGCAAGTCCGGCTGTTCAAGCGCCTGCTGGCCGATATCGAACAGGGTCAGGCGGACATTGCGTACCGGCATGTCGGCCAGCGCGCTGCGCATCATCGCCACCAGGTCGTAGCCGATGCCGACGGAACCCTGGTAGGCCGCGCGCCTTTGCTCCAGCGTATCGGTCGGCATGCCGAAGCGGTACACGGGCAGGCGCATGGCCATGCCCGTCAGCTGCGGCCGGCCGTCCATCGGCACGGGCACGCCGGAATTGCAGATCTGCCCGGTATCGCGCGACTGTTCCAGCGCTTCGGCGATCATGGGCCGCGCCGCGATGTCATAGCCATACTTTTCCGCAGCGCTGGCAATCGGCTCGATGTAGACCAGCGCGGAATAATGGGGGCGCGGGCCGGGCGGATGGATGGCAAACGCCGGATAGCCGTCGCGCCCGGGCGGATAGTCGCGCTGCATGGCCGTTTCGAAGGTGGCGCGCTGCGAATCGTCGAGTTCCCGGCTGTAATTGAGATTCATCACGCCCGGGTAGTTCTGATGCAAGGCGAGGTTTGCCACGTAGCGGTGGAATTGCTCGCGGCTCACGTGTTCATTGGCGTGGAACAGGCTGACCGTTCCGCGCAGCAAATTGGCATATGACTTGCCGCGCGATTCGATGTTTTTCTGGGTATTGCGCGCCAGATTGTTGAATAGCTCGCTGGCATCGTTTTCGATCGACAGCGAGGCGGCGATGTAGAACAGCAGGCCGACCATCAAGGACAGCACGAAGCCAATCAGCCACTGCGGCCTTTTTTCCAGCGATAACTGTTGTTCACCAGCAGTAGAGGACATCGCCATCCGCATCAAGAGGAGGAATCGGGTGCCGCCTCGGTGGCGGTGGCCAGGCTGCGTTGTACAAGCACCATCGACATTGCAAATTGCTCAATAGCTGCCTAATATACAAAACTATCGTGAATATAGTCAACAGGCAATATTTCTCTGGTGATAGATATTGCTAAAACGAAAAAAAACCGCCGCAGCGGTTTTTTTGGGGGGCGGGCGTCCGGCGCCTTATTTTGCGGGCTGCCAGCTGTCTTTCAGGGTGACGATGCGGTTGAAGACGGGCTTGCCCGGCTGGCTGTCGACGCGGTCGGCCGCGAAGTAGCCGTGGCGCTCGAACTGGAAGCGCTGTTCCGGCTGGGCCAGTTCCGCGCCCGGTTCCAGCCACGCCTGCACCACTTCCTTGGCCAGCGGGTTCAGGGCCAGCTTGAAGTCCTTGCCGCCGGCGTCCGGCTGCGGGTCCGTAAACAGGCGGTCGTACAGGCGTACTTCGGCGGCAATCGCCGTCGGCGCGCTGATCCAGTGCATATTGCCCTTGACCTTGTAGTTGGCGCTGCCTTCCGTGCCCGACTTGCTGTCCGGGAAGTATGTGCAATGCACGGCGATGACTTTACCGTTTTCATCCTTGTCAAAGCCCGTGCACTCGATCACGTAGCCGTAGCGCAGGCGAACCTTGCTGCCCGGCTTGTCGTCGATCGGCGGATACAGGCGGAAATAGCCCTTGTTCGGCACTTCCATGAAGTCGTCTTCCTCGATCCACAGCTCGCGCGAGATGGGGAAGGTGCGCAAGCCCCGCTCCGGGAAGTGCGGGTGCACGGGCGCCGTGCATTCCACGCTCTCGTTTTCCGGGAAATTGTCGATGATCAATTTCAAGGGGCGCAGCACGGCCACCGTGCGCGGCGCCTTCGGATCGAGGTCTTCGCGCAAGCAGCCTTCGAGCACGCTGTAGTCGATCCAGCCGTCCGATTTCGTCACGCCCGTGCGTTCGCACATCAGTTGAATCGCTTCCGGCGTGTAGCCGCGGCGGCGCATGCCCACCAGGGTCGGCATGCGCGGGTCGTCCCAGCCGTCGACGATGTGTTCTTCCACCAGCTGGCGCAGCTTGCGCTTGCTGGTGACGATGTACGTCAGGTTCAGGCGCGAGAACTCGAACTGGTGCGGCACCGGTTGCTGGAAGAAGCCGCCGGCGGCCAGGGTTTCCAGCAGCCAGTCGTAGAATGGGCGGTGATCCTGGAATTCCAGCGTACAGATCGAATGCGTGATGTTTTCCAGCGCGTCCGAGATCGGATGCGTGTAGTCGTACATCGGATAGATGCACCAGGCGTCGCCCGTGCGGTGGTGGTGCGCGTGGCGGATGCGGTAGATGGCCGGGTCGCGCAAGTTCATGTTCGGCGAACTCATGGCATCTTCGCTCATCTTCGCGCGCAGGATGTGTTCGCCATCCTTGAACTGGCCCGCCTTCATGGCGCGGAACAGGGCCAGCGATTCGTCGCGCGGACGGTCGCGGAACGGCGAATTCTTGCCGGCCTGGCCGAAATTGCCCCGGTTGGCGGCCATGTCTTCGGCGCTCTGGCTGTCCACGTAGGCAAAGCCGGCCGTGATCAGGTATTCGGCCATCGCGTACAGCTGGTCGAAATAGTCGCTCGCGTAGTGCAGGTGGCTGTGGCCATCGGCAGTCTTCGGTTCCCAGTCAAAGCCCAGCCATTTCACGCTGTCCATGATGGTGTCGACGTATTCCTGCTCTTCCTTCGCCGGATTGGTGTCGTCGAAGCGCAGGTTGCACTGGCCGGCGTAATCGCGCGCCAGGCCGAAGTTGACGCAGATCGACTTGGCGTGGCCCACGTGCAGGTAACCGTTCGGCTCCGGCGGGAAACGCGTGATCACCTGGGGCAGGCCGGGACGCACGTGGGTGCCGGCAGCCAGGTCGGCTTCGATGATGTTACGCAAGAAATTGGGCGCCAGCGCTGGCGCGGCGGTATTCGGTTTATCGTTGCTCATTGATCAATGCGGAAGAGTGACAGTAAAAAGCATTTTACCGTACCGCAAGCGCTTTATAAGCACGTATTTGCCCCCATTTCCCAGCATGCAAGCGACGCCGGCGCCGTTCTATAGGATAATTCGCCTTTAATTAGCAAACAAAACGTGACCCCGGAGCCATTTATGGAAAATTTGTATAACGTCCTCGGTGTCGCACCCAATGCCAGCGACGATGAAATCAAGAAAGTCTACCGTTCGCTGGCCATGCGCTTCCACCCCGACCGCAACCAGGCCCCCGGCGCCGAGGCGCGCTTCAAGAGCGTCACCAAGGCGTATGAAATCCTGGCCGACCCGGCCAAGCGCGCCGAATACGACCAGAGCGTGAACCACCGCATCATCATCGATCCGGAAGCGGAAGCCTATGCCCTGTGGTGCGGCGTGTTCCGCCTCCACGGCACCAACCTTCCAGCAGACTGAGTCTGCCGGCAGCCGCCATCGGGCGGCTTGAATGATATTTAAAACAACAACAACGGCGCTTTTATCAGCGCCGCGCATCACATTGGAAAGCACAGCATGAGAAGAGTACACCCTGAATTCGCGTACCAGTCGCGCGAGCTGGAAGGCCAGATCGACGGCATCCTCGGCGACCCGCCGAACCGCAAGAACTACAAAAGCATGGTCGACGCGCTGGTGAGCGAGTACGCCAGCGGCGGCGGCATCGAAGACGTGAACATGCTGGCCTTCGCGCTGGTCGACCACATCACCTTCAGCGATCCGAAAGGCTTGCTGGCCGAAAGCGAAGACTACGAGTTCGGCGACCCGTCCCGCGTGTTCTCGATGGCTGCCTGCGCCGCGCCGGAAGCGGCGAAGATGTACGCCGCCATCGAAGAGAGCTTCCCCGACCTGGCGCGACAGGCCATCATCACGGCCTTCCTGCACAAGAATCCGCGCCTGTGGGACGACGACGACCAGTCGCTCGACCAGCTGGCCGCCAATGACGACGGCGACGACGAGCACGACGAAGATGAAGCCACCGACGATTTCGCCCAGATGTTTGACCAGGATGGAGATGACCATGGCCGATAACAAGGATGAACAAAAAAGCAACCTTCCCGCGCTGACGAAGCAAGTCACGGAATTGGTGCTGTCCGGTTCGCTGGGGCACGCCGAGCAGGCGTTTGCGGACGCGGCCGACCAGTACGGCGATCTTGCCGTGGTGGAAGTGCTCAATTCCATCCCGCCGCAGGTGACGGCCCTGCACCTGGCCGGCTTCGACGGCGGCAAGATGTCGCTGGCCACCCTGCTGGTGCCGCCGAAGGCCTGGGCCGACAGTCTGGCCTTCATCGCCGCCACCTGGAGCGACGACCAGATCGAGGACGATCCGGAACGCATCGCCGAAGCGCTGTTCGCGCACATCCACGGCGTGGTGTTTTCCACCGACGACGCCGAGCGCCGCCGCGAGCTGCTGCTCGAAGCGTCCGCCACCGACTGGGGCGCCACGGCGTTCGCCATTTTGTTCTCGATGGCGCCGAAGGAAATCCTCGAAGTGGCGGGCGAGATCGTCATCAAGGGGCCGTACGTGACGGGCGTGACGTCGTCCGACAACGACATCGTGCCGCTGGCCATCGAGCTGGCGCAGGCCAATGAAGACGGCTGGGACCGCTCGCTGTTCGAACTGTTCCCCGACTTCCGCCACAGCGCCGACCTGGCCGACGCGGAATACTCGGACGACCCGGACGAAGAGCCGACCATGTTGCAGCGCAGTACCAAGGAATTGCTGTACCGCCTGCGCAAGCAAGTGCCGAGCACGCGCAGCGCACCGCGTTCCAGCACGCGCCGCAGCCTGGGCACGGGCATTTTCTCGTAATGAAAGCAGGGAACTACTAATGCTGCCAGCAATTGTTGTAGAGAATCTTCCGCGCCTCGTGCGCGCCATCAAGCTGTTGCCGGGCGACCCGCGCGAGGATGCGGCGCTGAACCTGGCCGACGAATTGACGGGCATCACGGCCATGGTGGCCGAGAAGTTCACGAATGAACGCACGGCCGACGGCATCCAGAAGGCGCTGTACCTGACGGTGGGCGGCGTGTCGCTGGGCCTGGAACAGGCCGTCACGCACGAAGGCGACCAGGCGGCGCTCGACTTCCTCGTCGAGCACGGCGCCGAGCACGCGTTCCAGGTGGGTTTCCGCCTGATCAAGGAGCTGTCGCAGCTGCCGGAAGACGCCCTCGTCGGCGAATACGACCAGGACCCCGTCTACCTTGCGCGCCGGCTGCGCGAGCTGTTCATCGATATTTGCCAGGCCGACCCGAACCAGAACTGGGCCGGTTATGAAAAGTATGCGCTGCAGTTGCAACAGCGCAAGGAAGTGCAAGCCGTCGTGCGCCTGGCCGGCTGGCTGCGCCGCCACCACGACAACGGCCCCGTCAGCGACAGCGACCTGAATGCCGAGGGTGTCATCGCCCTGGCCATCATCTTCGCCATCGAAGGCGGCGGGCGCATCGTGGCGCGCACGGGTCAAAAGGAGTTCGAGCGTTTCGTGCGTTCCGTGCGCAAGAACAAGCCCGACTTCGAGGAAGGCTGGGCCGCCCTGGTGGCCAAGGTGCCCGTGCAGCATCACCCGGTGCTGCTCGACCGCATCGCGTCCTACCGCCGCAGCTGCACCGTCGTGCATAAAATCCTCACGCGGGCCAGCATGAAGAGCCTGTTCGAGGACCTGGAGAATTACGCCGGTTCCGAGCTGGACGCCGACTACTCGTAATGCAGTACGTGGGCTGGCGCCTGCCGGCCTACGCTCCCCCTTCCAGCGCCGCTTCCTCGGCCAGTTTCACGAACGCCGCCACCAGCGGCGACGTCTCTTCTTCCCGCTGTGCAAGTAATAAACTGGTGCTCGCCTGCGGGTCGGCGATGGGGCGGTAGCACACGCCATCCATGCGGATGCGGTCGAACGAGGCGGGCAACACGGAAATGCCGCAGCCTGCCGCCACCAGGCCGATGATGGTCGACGCTTCGCCCGCTTCCTGCGCCACCTGGGGCACGAAGCCGGCCGCCTTGCACAGGCGGAAGATCTGCGGATAAATCCCCGTGCCCGCATCCCTGGGATACATGACAAAGCCTTCGCCCGCCATGTCGGCAATCGCGATGCTGTCCTTGGCCGCCAGCGCGTGGGCGACGGGCAGCACGAGGAACAGCGGGTCCTTGCGCAATTCGGTCAGGCGGATGTCGTCCGGATACGTCGTTTCCGGCGGGCGCACGAAGCCCAGGTCCATCGTCCGGCCCGAGATCGCTTCGAGCTGATGCAATGTCGCCATCTCGTGCAAGGTCAGGGTGACGTGCGGGAATTGCTGGCGGTAGCGGTTGATGACGGTGGCGAAGTACGGCGTAAACGGCGTGGAAAAGGTAAAGCCGATGCGCAATTCGCCCGCTTCGCCCCGCTGTGCCCGGCGCGCCGTGACGGCCGCCTGTTCCGACAGCGCCAGGATGCGCCGCGCATCGTCGAGAAACAGCGCACCCGCCTGCGTCAGCCGCACGGAGCGCTTGTTGCGCTCAAACAACTGCGCCCCCAGTTCTGCTTCCAGCGCCTGGATTTGCTGGCTCAGCGGCGGCTGGCCGATGTGCAGGCGTTCGGCCGCGCGCGTGAAGTGCAGCTCTTCGGCGACGGCAACGAAGTAACGCAGGTGGCGCAGTTCCATGTAAGTAATATTTTAAAAGTATGAGTTGGGCCTTGAATATATATTGGACGATATGAGTTGGCAATCCTAAGATGAAGACTCGCTTCCTTTCCGAAACACGGCCATGTCTGATTCATCGCTTGCCTTTGCCCCCGCCGCCCCTTCCGCCATTCCGGTATCCGCTCCCGGTTCCGCGCCCGCTGCCCGCACGGCCATCGCCAAGGGGTCCATCGAATTCAAGCGCAGCAACCGCGCGCTGTTCTTTGGCGGCTTTTCCACCTTCAGCTTGCTGTATTGCATCCAGCCCCTGTTCCCGCTGCTGTCGCACCAGTTTCATTTGACGCCCGCGCAAAGCAGCTGGTCCTTGTCCGTGTCGAGCGGCTTGCTGGCCATCTCCTTGGTGCTGCTCAGTGCCGTATCGGACCGGGTGGGACGCAAGCCGCTGATGGTGGCGTCGATGTTTTCCGCCGCGATATTGACGATCTTGTCCGCCTTTGCGCAGGATTATGCGCAATTGCTGGCGATTCGCGCCGCGCTGGGGGTGGCCCTGGGCGGCATGCCGGCCGTGGCCATGGCTTACCTCGGCGAGGAAATCGAAGGGCCGTCGCTGGGCTTGTCGATGGGCTTATATATTGCAGGCAGCGCGTTTGGCGGCATGTCGGGGCGCTTGATCGCTTCCATGCTCAGCGATTTCCTGTCGTGGCGCTGGGCCTTGGGCGTGCTGGGCGTGGCCGGCGTGCTGGCGGCGGCGGAATTCTGGCGCAGCCTGCCCGCGTCGAAGAACTTCGTGCCCACAACCCGCGGCTGGAACGCCTTGCCGCATGCCATCAAGCAGCATTTTTCCGACCAGGGCTTGCCGTGGCTGTTCTGCCTGGCGTTCGTGCTGATGGGCTGTTTCGTCAGCCTGTATAACTACATCGGCTACCGTTTGCTGGCCGCGCCGTTCAGCTTGCGCCAGAGCACGGTCGGCTTGCTGGCCTTTCTGTACCTGATCGGCATCTTCAGCTCCGTCTGGGCGGGCCGTCTGGTGGACCGGCTGGGACGCCGGGGCGTGCTGTGGATCATGCTGTCGGTGATGCTCAGTGGCATTGTATTGACCCTGTTCGACTCGCTGCCGCTGATCGTCACCGGCATGGCGCTGGCCACCTTCGGCTTCTTTGCCTCGCATTCGATCGCCAGCAGCTGGGTCAGCCGCCGCGCCCGCGCGCCGCAGGCGCTGGCCTCGGCCTTTTATCTGCTGTTCTATTATTTGGGATCAAGCCTGATCGGCTCCGCCTCGGGCATGATGTGGGGCTTCGATGGCTGGACGGGCGTCATCATCATGCTGGGCGTGTGCCTGGGCGGCGGCGTGCTGATCGCCTTGCGCCTGCGCCATCTGCAGCCGCTGGGGGCGCGCGAAGCGGTGGGCTGAGTCCGGCTATTTGGGGCAGTTGCCGATCATCGTTTCCCCCTGCTTGCCCGCGCGCGTGGTCACGCACAAGGTGCCCAGCGCGCTGGTGATTTTATACGTGCGGCTGCCCCTGGCCTCATTCGCGCCCACTTCCTCGATTTTCGATGCCTCGTACCATTTCGGCGGCACGGCTGCGTAGGCTTCGGCAAAGCCTTGCTGCATGCGCTTGAAGCCCGTGTCGTCGAATTTCTCCCCGCCCCGCTGGGGGAATTCCTTGCGTAAATCCTTGTCGATCTTGCCCACGTCGCGCTTGGCTTGCGCCAGGATATCGGCTGCGCTGGGCGCTGGCGGCGCCGTGATCGCTTCCGGCGTTACCGGCGCCTGCGCCGGCTCGGCGGCGGGTGGCGGCAAGGGGCGGCTGACGGGCACCGGTATGGTTCGGCGCGGCACGTTTTCAGCAGCCGGTTTTGCGCTGGGCAAGGCTGCCGGCGTGGACGGCGCGGGGGCCGTGTAGCGCAGCCAGGCGATGGCCGGACCCTGCGGCAGGTGCTCGTCAGCGGCAAGACGGGGGCGCGACTGCAGCACGACGTAGGCCAGCCCCGCGTGCAGCAGGACGATCAGCAGCAGGCCGGGAGCGCGGCGGGACAGGGATGGCAGCGAGGTCATGGTGGGCAGGGTAGTTCGGGTACGCCAATGTATCTGAAGGATTTGATAATTATCTAGAATGTCACAAGCGCTTACAAAAAAGTGCCGTATGGAAATTTCGACTCCATGGCGCGTGGTGGGGAACCCTGCGCCAGCCTGGCGATCCAACTCCCAATACCATGGGAGGACACATCATGATGCAGGCAAAGGAAGTGGCACGGCGCTTTGGCGCCATCGAACACGCAATCGGCCAGGCGGCCCAGTTGTGCGGCAAGCAGCAGGGCATGCCGATGGACTTGAAGGATTGCATCAACCAGCTGGACCAGCAAAAGAGCGCCGTGCGGCAAGCCATCGACACGCACGACGATGCGCGCATCCGCCAGGCCGTCGACCAGATGGAATCGCTGGGCGACCGCGCCAAGCGGGCGTGCGGCACGGCGTCCAGCGTGACGCCGGAAATGAAGAGCGCCGTGCTCAAGGTGCACGATGAACTGTCCGACTTAAAACACCAGTTGCATTAGCTACATCTGCCGGAACAGATGGGCATATAAGGGGCTGACGCGCAGTTGCGCCGGATGCTGGCGCAGGGTCAGCGACAGCTTGCCCGCCTCGTCGCGCACGGCCGTGGCGATGGCGCTGGCGTTGACGATGGTGCCCCGGTGGATTTGCCAGAACTGTTGCGGATCCAGCTGGGGCAGCAATTCCTTCAGGCTCGTGCGTATCAGCGCTTCGCTGTCCTGGCACACGACGTTGATGTATTTGTCCAGCGCCTCGAAATACACGATGTCGGCCAGGGCGATCATGCGCACGCTGTTGCCGACGGCCGCCCGTATCATCTGCAGGCGCGGGGCGGGCGGCACCATGGCTTGCAACTGGGCCAGCAGGCGGGCCAGGTTGCCGTCGCTGGCGGACGCTGTTCCGTTCGCCGTCACCGGCGCCGCCGTGGCTGCCGCTGGCGTTGCTGTCCCGCTGGCGCCAGCGCTGTCGCGCAGGCGCTGCTGCAGGCGTTCCACCGTCTTGCCCAGGCGCGCATCGTTGACGGGTTTTAAGACGTAATCGGCAGCCGCATGCTCGAAGGCGGCCAGTGCAAACTCATCGTAGGCGGTGACGAACACGATATGGGGGAACGGCACGCCGTCGGGCCACTGTTCGGCCAGCTCCTCGGCCGCTTCCAGGCCCGTCTTGCCCGGCATCTTGATGTCGAGAAATAGTATGTCGGGCTGCAGCGCCAGGCCTTGCTGCAGGGCTTCCACGCCGTTGGCGCAGGTGGCGACGATGTCGAGTTCCGGCCATAGCCGGCGCAAGGCGTGCGCGAGGGCGGCGGCGAGTATCGGTTCGTCTTCGGCGATCAGGGCGCGCGGGATGGGGTTGCTCATGGCGTGGGACTCGCGGTGGTGGGGTGAATGGGAAATTGCAGGCGGGCGACGACGCCTGCCGGCGTGTTGGCGGCCAGCACCAGGCTGGCGGCATCGCCATGCATGCCGCGCAGGCGTTCGCGGATGTTCGCCACGCCCAGGTGCGTGCCCTTGCTCTGGCCCGGATGGTCGAGGCCCAGGCCATCGTCGCTGACGGTAAGAGTCAGCACGCCAGCGTCCGTGGACGCCCGCACGTGGATGTGGCCGCCTTCGATCTTCGGTTCCAGGCCGTGCTGGATGGCGTTTTCCACCAGCGGCTGCAGCAGCATGGGCGGCACCTTGATCTGGCGCAAGGCCTCGGGCAAGTCCAGCGCGTAACTCAGGCGCGCACCCATGCGGATGGACATCAGGCCCAGATAGGCTTGCATCAGGGAAAACTCCTGCTCCAGGGTGGTGGACTCGGCGCGCGAGGAAGACAGGGTGGCGCGCAGATACTGGATCAATTGATCGAGCAGCAGTTGGGCGCGGTCAGGATCAAAGCTGATCAGGCCCTGCAGGTTGGCCAGGGTGTTGAACAGCATGTGCGGTTCGATCTGCGCCTGCAGCAGCTGCAACTGCGCCTGCATGGCCTGGCGCGCCACGGATTCGGCGCGGGCTTTTTCCTGGGCCGCTTCCATTTGCAGGCGGGCGATTTTTTCGCGGCTGCCAAAGAACAGGATGGCCGCTCCCGCCACCGCCAAGGTGAACACCGTCATGCCGACATTGCGTGACGACATGGAGACGGGCGCGGGAACGTCGATATTGGCCAGCCAGCCGAACAGCATGGTGCCGCCTACCTGTGCCACGGTGGCGCTGACGATGATGAGGGCAGTGAAGGGCAGTCTTGGGGGGCGGCGTCCCTCGCCCCACCAGGCCAGGCGGATGCCGTCGATGAGCAGGAAGGCGATGCCGCCTATGCACATGGATGCAAGCAGGTTGAGCCAGAAGCTTTGTCCGCCGCTCAGCACGAAGGTGATGAAGAGGGCGCACAGGACATTGAGCAGCAGCGCATAACGTGCATCGCCCAGCAGGCGCCGGTAGGGAAAGCCCGTCTTGCGGGGGGCGGTGTCGGTAGTGTGCATGCGGGACCGCTTTCGGGTGGGCGTTCGGGTTGGCAATGCGGCAATTATGGGCGGCTCTGCATGCGGGCGCAACGCCGTTGCGACGAAAGCGGGTGGAGACGGCGCCAATCGCCCGATCGCGTCCTTTACATGGTGGCGCTTGCACGCGATGATGGCAAGACGTCCTCATTGAAAACCTCATCATGATAAAGGAACACCATGTGGCCCTACCCACGCACCCTGGCGCACCGCGGCGGCGGCACCCTGGCGCCTGAAAACACCCTGGCCGCCCTGCGCTGCGGCCTCGCCTACGGCTACCGCGCCGTGGAATTCGACGTCATGCTGGCGTCCGACGGCGTGCCCGTCGTCGTGCACGACCCGGAGCTGGGGCGCACCGTGGCCGGCAGCGGGCATATCAGCGATTACACGGCCGCGCAGCTGGGCGCCATGGAGGCGGGCGCCTGGTTCGGCCCGCAATTCGCGGGCGAGGGCGTGCCCACGTTCGAGGCCGTGGTGGACTATTGCAAGGCGCAGCGCATCTGGATGAACATCGAAATCAAGCCGGCACCCGGCTTCGACGTAGCCACGGGCGAGGCGGTGGCGCGGGCCACGCGCGATTATTTCGCAAAAGAAATTGCTGCTGGAGAATTATTGCCCTTGCTCTCGTCGTTCAGCATCGACGCGCTGCAGGCGGCGCGCCAGGCGGCGCCGGAACTGGCGCGCGGCTGGCTGGTCGAACAGATACCGGATGACTGGGTGCGCACGGCGAAGCAGCTGGACGTGGTGGCGATTCATTGCGACCACCAGCAACTGACGCCGGAACTGGCGCGAAAGGTCAAGGAGGCGGGATACGGGCTGTTCTGCTACACCGTCAACACGCCCGAACGGGCCAGCGAACTGCTGGCCTGGGGCGTGGACGGTTTTTGCACGGATCGGATCGATCTAATCAAGGCAAGCTGATAAGTTCTCAGCTCAACAGCGCCTGACGTTACTAGAAAGTCACGCGCATGCCGACGGTGACATTGCGCCCCATCAAAGGCGCCGCGTTCTTGATGAACGAGGTGTGGCTGTACGCCAGTTCATTCGTCAGGTTGTTCGCCTTGATGTAGAACTGGGCCGGCGTCGTGCCGATGCGCGTGTCGTAGTTGGCGGACAGGTTCAGCATGTTGTAGCCCGGGGTTGCCGTCTCAAACGCGGCCACCTTGTCTTGCTTGCCCACGCGGTAGAACTCGGCCACGCCGCTCCATGCCTGCCAGTTGGCGTCGACCTTCACGCCAAAACGCTGGGCCGGGATGCGCGGCAGGTTGCTATTGTTAGCTGCGCCACCGTCGGCCAGCTTGGCCCGCACATAGTCGCCGAACACGCTGGCGCCGAACATGGGGTTCAATTGCTGGCGCACTTGCCCTTCCACGCCCGTAAACGTGGCGTCGCGCTGGGCGTACTGGATCAGCTGGAAGCCTTCGTGGTTGTCCAAGGTGGAGCCGAAGATGTAGTTGTCGACCTTGTTGCGGTAGGCACTGGCCGAGAAGGTCGTGGCGCCCGCATATTTGCGCAAGGTCAAGTCGATATTGTTCGACGTTTCCTTGCCCAGGTTTTGATTGCCCAGTTCATATGTGGCCGTGGCCATGTGCACGCCGTGCGCATACAGTTCCTCGGCGCTGGGCAGGCGGTGGGTGCGGGAAATGGTCGAACCGAGCGAGTACTGGGGAGCGAATTTCCACACGGCGCCCAGCGAGACCGACGTACCCTTGGCGCTGCGGTCTTGCAAGGTGGCGCTGTCGACCGCGATGTCTTGCCATTCGTGGCGCAAGCCCGCTTCGAAGCGCCATTGGTCCAGCTTGTATTCTTCCACCAGGAAGGCCGCGTGCTTCTTCGTGACCGTCGGCGCCACGTAGGCTTCCTCGCCCAGGGCGGAGAAATCGCGCTTCGACGTTTGCAGGCCGACCACGCCGCGCCAGCCGAAGACGGGATGGTGTTCCATCTCCAGGCGCGCATCGTGACCCTTGTTCTTGAACGTGGTGGCGATTTCCGTGCCTTCGATTTCATCGTGCTTGTAATCAGTGAATGAAGCGCGCAGGCGCAGCTTGGCGAAGCCGGGCACGGGATCGCGCAATTCGCCGCGCACGTCCCAGCGTTCGCTCTTCAGTTTCACGTAGGGCACGCTTTCGTGTTCATGCTCGTGCTCATGTTCTTCTTCGTCGCCATGGCCGTGGCCCTCGTGGCCGCCGCAATGCAGATGCGTGCCGTGCGGGTGGCAGCTCTCGAATTCGTGGTTGTGGCCAGGCAAGCCGTATTCCGCATGCTGGCTGGTGAAAGCCAGGCCCAGGAAGCCCCGCTGACCCACCCATGACACGCCCACGCTGCCCGTGTCCGTCTTGTTGTAGCTGCCTGCCACCCTGGAGCCGCCTTCCCAGCCGCTGCCGACCTTGTATTCCTTCGCATCGCGCTTGACGCCTTCCGCGTGGAAGGCGATGTTGCCGGAGCCGCCAGTCACTTCAAAGGCGCCCGCCTTTTCGCGCGCGTTTGAGTTGGCGCGCACTTCCGCGCTGCCTTCAAAACCCTTGGCCGGCACGCGCGTGGGGATTTTCTTGTCGATCACGTTGACCACGCCGCCGACGGCGCCGCCGCCGTAGGCCAGCGCGGACGGGCCGCGCAAGACTTCAATCTGTTCCGACAGCATCGGTTCGGCCGCGACGGCATGGTCTGGGCTGATGGTCGAGGCATCCTGCACTTCGGCGCCATCGGACAGCACTTTCACGCGCGGACCATCCATGCCGCGGATGATGGGACGGCTGGCGCCGGCGCCGAAATGGCTGGACGTGATGCCGGGCTGGCCGGCCAGGGTTTCGCCCAGGGTCGCTGACCTTGCCAGCACCAGTGCCTCGCCTTCCAGCACGGTCACGGGCGTGCTCATGTCGTCGCTGCCCAGGGCCAGGGCGCTGGCCGAGACGGTGACGGCGGGCAAGGTGGCTGCCTGTTGCGCCAGGGCGCTGGCGGGAGCGGCAAAGGCCAGCATGATGGCCAGCGCGAGGGGAGTCGGTTGGTGAGGACGGATGGACATGGGTAAGAGTTCCTTATCGGCTATCGTTATTGGCAGGGTTTGGGCAGCGCGCGCAAGGTAATGGCCTGCCCCAAGTTGATAATGATAACCCATTATCATTACTGTGTGACAGTTTTTCCGGGCAGTGGATACAGGCGGATGGTGTATTCTGTCGGCTATGGAACGCACAACACGTCAAAAAACCGCTATTCAAGCCGCCATCGAGTCGGCCCAGCGCCCCTTGTCGGCGCAGGAAATCCTCGAACAGGCCAGCTTGCAGGTGACGCAGCTGGGCATCGCCACCGTTTACCGCAACTTGAAATCGCTGGTGCTGGAAGAAAAGGTGCACGTGGTGACCTTGCCGGGCGAAAACCCGCGCTATGAGTCGAACACGGCCGCCAATCACCACCATCACCATTTCCAGTGCACCACGTGCCAGCGCGTATTCGACGTGCATGATTGCCCGGGCGACTTGAAGCGCATGGCGCCGCAAGGCTTTGTCGTCGAGCGCCACGAGCTGACCCTGTACGGCCGCTGCGCCGACTGCAATGCCGCTGCCGGCGCCGCAGTGCCCGCCGCCGTGACCACTGCGCACGCCTGCGCCAGCGGCCACGACCCGGCCTGAGCCGGCAGGCTGTCGATGTTGGTACGGGCGCAACAATGCCCTGGCTAGCCGTCAATGCCGCACCCCATATCACGTATAATCTTCCCTTTAAAGCTGCCGCCACTTTTTGCCAAAAAAACATGAAATCATCTGAAATCCGCGACAAGTTCCTCAAATTTTTCGAATCCAAGGGCCATTCCATCGTCCGTTCCAGCTCCCTGGTGCCAGGCAACGATCCGACCTTGCTGTTGACGAACAGCGGCATGGTGCAATTCAAGGACGTGTTTACGGGCATGGACAGCCGTCCGTACACGCGCGCCACCTCGGTGCAGCGCTGCGTGCGCGCCGGCGGCAAGCACAACGACCTGGAAAACGTCGGCTACACGGCGCGCCACCATACCTTCTTTGAAATGCTGGGCAACTTCAGCTTCGGCGACTATTTCAAGCGCGACGCGATTCACTTTGCGTGGGAACTGCTGACCAAGGTGTACGGCTTGCCGGCCGACAAGCTGACCGTCACCGTGTACATCGAAGATGACGAAGCGTACGACATCTGGGCGAAAGAAATCGGCGTGCCCGTCGAGCGCATCATCCGCATCGGCGACAATAAGGGCTCGCGCTACGCCTCCGACAATTTCTGGCAGATGGCGGATACGGGCCCATGCGGTCCGTGCACGGAAATCTTCTACGACCACGGCGCCGACATTCCTGGCGGCCCGCCGGGCTCGCCTGACGAAGACGGCGACCGTTTCATTGAAATCTGGAACCTGGTGTTCATGCAGTTCAACCGCGACGAAGCGGGCGTCATGCACAAGCTGCCGAAGCCATGCGTCGACACGGGCATGGGCATGGAGCGCCTGGCCGCCGTGCTGCAGCACGTGCATTCGAACTATGAAATCGATCTGTTCCAGCACCTGATCCGCGCCGCTGCGCGCGAAACGGGCGCCACGGACCTGGAAAACAAGTCGCTGCGCGTGATCGCCGACCACATCCGCTCCGCCGCCTTCATGATTGTCGACGGCATCATTCCGGGCAGCGAAGGCCGCGCGTACGTGTTGCGCCGCATCATCCGCCGCGCCCTGCGCCATGGCCACAAGCTGGGCCAGACGAAACCGTTCTTCTACAAGCTGGTGGCCGATCTGGCCATCGAGATGGGCGGCGCCTATCCGGAGCTGGAAGAAGCGAAGGAAAACGTCGCCAACATGCTGAAAGCCGAGGAAGAACGTTTCGGCGAAACGCTGGAAACGGGCATGAAAGTGCTGGAAGCGCAGCTGGCCAAGGATGCCACGGGCATCGACGGCGCCACCGCTTTTACATTGTACGAAACCTACGGCTTCCCGCCGGACCTGACGGCCGACATCTGCCGCGAACGCGACATCACGTTCGACCAGGTGGGCTACGATGCGGCCCTGAAGGAAAGCCAGGAACTGTCGCGCAAGGGCGGCAAGACGCACAAGGACAGCAAGGTCGAGTACACGGGCGAGAAAAACAAATTCGTCGGCTACGACCAGTTGACGTTCAGCAGCAAGGTTGTCGCGCTGTACGCGGCCGGCACGCCCGTGCAGGAACTCAAGGCCGGTGAGGCGGGCATCGTCGTGCTCGACACGACGCCGTTCTACGCGGAATCGGGCGGCCAGGTGGGCGACCAGGGCGTGATCGCCTCGGGCGCGGGCAGCTTTGCCGTCAGCGACACCCTGAAAATCCAGGCCGACGTGTTCGGCCACCACGGCGTGCTGGAATCGGGCGTGCTGAAGGTGGGCGACGCCGTCTCGGCCGAAGTCGACACGGCCAAGCGCGCGCGCACCATCCGCAACCACTCGGCCACGCACCTGATGCACAAGGCCTTGCGCGAAGTGCTGGGCAGCCACGTGGCGCAAAAGGGTTCGCTGGTCGACCCGGACAAGACCCGTTTCGACTTCAGCCACAATGCGCCGATGACGGCCGAGCAGATCGCTGCCGTGGAAACGATTGTCAACAAGGAAATCCTGGAAAACCGCGCCACGCAAGCCCATTTGATGTCGTTTGACGATGCCGTCAAGCATGGCGCCATGGCCCTGTTCGGCGAGAAATACGGCGACGAAGTGCGCGTGCTCGACATCGGCAGCTCGAAAGAGCTGTGCGGCGGCGTCCACGTGCAGCGCACGGGCGACATCGGCTTGTTCAAGATCATCGGCGAAAGCGGCGTGGCCGCCGGCATCCGCCGCGTGGAAGCGGTGACGGGCGAGGGCGCGCTGGCGCTGGTGCAAACCATCAACCGCCGCCTGGTCGAAGCGGCCAACGCCCTGAAGGCGCAGCCGGAAGAGCTGACGGCCCGCATTGGCCAGGTGCAAGACCACGTGAAGGCGCTGGAGAAGGAACTGGCCGCGCTGAAATCGAAACTGGCGTCGGGCCAGGGCGATGAGCTGGTCACGCAAGCCGTCGATGTCAATGGCATCAAGGTGCTGGCCGCCGTGCTCGATGGCGCCGACGTGGCCCGTCTGCGCGAAACCATGGACAAGCTGAAGGACAAGCTGAAGACGGCCGCCATCGTGCTGGCCAGCGTGGCCGACGGCAAGGTCAGCCTGATCGCCGGCGTCACGGCCGACGCGACTGGCAAGGTCAAGGCGGGCGAGCTGGTGAACTTCGTTGCACAGCAAGTGGGCGGAAAAGGCGGCGGACGCCCCGATATGGCGCAGGCGGGCGGCACCGATCCGAGCGGCCTGGCGAACGCCTTGGCCGGCGTGCCGGCCTGGGTCGGCGAACGCGCCAAATAAGGCGTAAGCTAGAGGGCATGCGGGGTTTTCATCCCACAGCCCCGTGAAAACGGCCCGCAGACATTGTTTGCGGGCCGTTTTGCCGTGTGGAATCTCGTTGTGACACCACAACAGCCGATGAACTATTTTGGTGCAGCGCGTCAATGCCCCTGATTTAGAGTAGTATGTCGAAAATCAGTACAACAAAACAATGGTGGGATATTGATGATGAGCGACACACTACTTGATACCGAGATTATGGAATTTCACAAAGAACTCGACGCGCGGGGCTTGAATTGCCCGTTGCCGATTCTGAAGGCGAAAAAGGCTTTGTCGGAGCTGCAGAGCGGGGAAGTGCTGCGCATCATGGCAACCGATCCCGGTTCCGTGCGCGACTTCCAGGCTTTCGCCAAGCAAACGGGCAATGCCCTGCTGTCGCACGTGCAGACGGGCACCGAATTCGTCTTCCTGATGCAACGCAAATAATTCTGCCAGCCGGGGCCGCCGTGGCGCGGCCTGGTCGATACCCAGCCGTGCCATTTTTGCGCCTTTTTGCTGCCCTGCAGCGTAGCGGCCGACTCCCCTGAAATCCTCGAAGCTGGACAGTTTAGATGGATTGCTCTAACAAAAAATCGCACGATCGTGCTTAAATTCGGTTCAGGATTCAAATTTCTCTTATAATCGAACGCACAATCAGCACTTGATCCGTCATTTTTATAATTTCCCAAAGGCATAGCTATGAAAGTCTTGGTACCCGTCAAACGCGTGGTCGACTATAACGTCAAAGTCCGCGTCAAGAGTGACGGCACTGGCGTCGATACCGCCAACGTCAAAATGTCGATGAACCCTTTCGATGAGATCGCGCTGGAAGAAGCGATGCGCCTGAAAGAAGCCGGCAAGGTCACCGAAGTGGTCGCCATCTCCTGCGGCGTGACGCAGTGCCAGGAAACCCTGCGCACGGCCATGGCCATCGGCGCCGACCGCGGCATCCTGGTGGAAACGACGACCGAACTGGAACCGCTGGCCGTCGCCAAGCTGGTCAAGTCCCTGGCCGAGAAAGAACAGCCGCAACTGATCATCCTGGGCAAGCAGGCGATCGATGACGACAGCAACCAGACCGGCCAGATGCTGGCTGCCCTGCTGGGTTGGCCGCAAGCCACGTTCGCTTCGAAAGTCGTGCTGGAAGACGGCAAAGTCACCGTCACGCGCGAAGTCGACGGCGGCCTGGAAACCCTGGCATTGACCTTGCCAGCAATCATCACCACCGATTTGCGTTTGAACGAGCCACGCTATGTGACCTTGCCGAACATCATGAAGGCCAAGAAAAAGCCGCTCGAGACCGTCAAGCCGGAAGACCTGGGCGTCGACGTTGCGCCACGCCTGAAGACCCTGAAAGTCGTCGAGCCAGCCAAGCGCTCGGCCGGCATCAAGGTCCCGGACGTCGCCACCCTGGTCGCCAAGCTGCGTACCGAAGCCAAAGTCATCTAAGCGGCTTTGCCGTCACTCCAGAACAATTACAGGACATATCATGGTCGCATTAGTTATTGCTGAACACGACAACGCTACCTTAAAGGGCAGCACCCACCACACCGTGACCGCGGCTGCCCAGTGCGGCGGCGACGTGCACGTACTGGTCGCAGGCTCGAACGCATCGGCTGCCGCCGCTGCCGCCGCGCAAATCGCCGGCGTGACGAAAGTCATCGTCGCCGACGCGCCATACTTTGCCGACGGCCTGGCCGAAAACGTGGCCGAGCAAGTGCTGGCCATCGCCGGCAACTACAGCCACATCCTGGCGCCAGCCACCGCCTACGGCAAGAACATCCTGCCGCGCGTGGCCGCCAAGCTTGACGTAGCGCAAATCTCGGAAATCACCAAGGTCGATTCCCCAGACACCTTCGAGCGCCCGATCTACGCCGGTAACGCCATTGCCACCGTGCAATCCGGCGACAAGGTCAAGGTCATCACCGTGCGCACCACCGGTTTCGACGCCGCTGCCGCCACCGGCGGTTCGGCTGCCACGGAAACCGTTGCCGCCGTTGCCGACAATGGCAAGTCCACTTTCGTGGGCCGCGAACTGGCCAAGTCCGACCGTCCTGAGCTGACCGCCGCGAAAATCATCGTGTCGGGCGGCCGTGGCATGGGTTCGGCCGAGAACTTCCACATCCTGGAGCCGCTGGCCGACAAGCTGGGCGCCGCCATGGGTGCTTCGCGCGCCGCCGTCGACGCCGGCTTCGTGCCGAACGACTGGCAAGTGGGCCAGACGGGCAAGATCGTCGCCCCATCGCTGTACATCGCCGTCGGCATCTCGGGCGCGATCCAGCATCTGGCCGGCATGAAAGACTCGAAGACCATCGTCGCCATCAACAAGGATCCGGAAGCGCCGATCTTTGCCGTGGCCGACTACGGCATCGTGGGCGATCTGTTCGAGATCGTGCCGCAACTGGTCAAAGAACTGGGCTAAGTCTTACCCATTCAGGTTTTGTTATTGACAAAGCCACGCCGGCCCGCCCCACACGGCGAGCCGCGCGTGGCTTTTTTCTTGGAGAAATAGATGAGCTATCAAGCCCCGCTGAAAGACATGTTGTTCGTCATGAACGAACTGGCCGGCCTGGCCGAAATCCATACTTTACCTGGCTGTGAAGACGCGACGCCCGACACGGCCGAAGCCGTGCTGGAAGAGAACGCCAAGTTCTGCGGCGGCGTGGTGGCCCCGCTGAACGGCCCCAGCGACAAGGAACCCAGCTTCTGGCACGACGGGCAAGTCACCACGTCGAAAGGCTTCAAGGAAGCGTTCAAGGCGTATGGCGAAGCGGGCTGGCAGGGCGTGCAGCATCCGACCGAGTTCGGCGGCCAGGGCTTGCCCAAGCTGCTGGCCACGCCGTGCATCGAAATGCTCAACTCGGCCAGCATCTCGTTCGCCCTGGTCGCCCTGCTGTCGGACGGCGCCATCGAAGCGCTGCTGACGGCCGGCAGCGACGAACAGAAGGCCACGTATCTGGAAAACCTGGTCTCCGGCAAGTGGACGGGCACCATGAATCTGACGGAGCCGCAAGCGGGCTCCGACCTGGCCGCCGTGCGCACGCGCGCCGTGCCGCAGGAGGACGGCACCTATAAAGTCTTCGGCACGAAGATTTTCATCACGTACGGCGAGCACGACATGGCGGAAAACATCGTCCACCTGGTGCTGGCCCGCACGCCGGACGCGCCTGCCGGCGTGAAAGGCATTTCGCTGTTCATCGTGCCGAAATTCCTCGTCAATGCGGATGGCAGCCTCGGCGCGCGCAACGACGCGCACTGCGTTTCCATCGAACATAAACTGGGCATCAAGGCCAGCCCGACGGCCGTATTGCAGTTCGGCGACCACGGCGGCGCCATCGGCACCCTGGTGGGCGAGGAAAACCGCGGCCTCGAATACATGTTCATCATGATGAACGCGGCCCGCTTCGGCGTGGGCTTGCAAGGCATCGGCCTGGCCGAGCGCGCCTATCAGCAGGCCGTGGCCTTCGCCAAGGACCGCGTGCAGTCGCGCGACCTGGCCGGTTCCGCCGGCCCGGTCTCCATCATCCACCACCCGGACGTGCGCCGCATGCTGATGTCGATGCGCTCGCAGACGGAGGCGGCGCGCGCGCTGGCCTACGTGGGCGCGGCCATCAGCGACGTGGCGCACCACCATCCGGACGCCGAGGTGCGCGCGGAAAGCCTGGCGACCTATGAATACCTGGTGCCCGTGATCAAGGGCTGGGCCACGGAAATGTCGCAGGACGTCACGCGCGACGGCGTGCAGGTGCATGGCGGCATGGGTTTCATTGAGGAAACAGGCGCGGCCCAGCATTACCGTGACGCCAAGATTCTGACGATTTACGAAGGCACGACGGCCATCCAGGCGAACGACCTCGTGGGCCGCAAGACGGTGCGCGACGGCGGGGCCGTAGCCAAGGCTATCATTGCCCAGGTGCGCGCCACGGAAGCCCAGCTGGGCGAACTGACCGGCGCCGACTTCCAGGCCATGCAGCGCCATCTGGCCGAAGGCAGCGCCGCGCTCGAAGCGGTCGTGGAATATGTGGTGGCGAATATGAAGACGGACATCAAGGCCGTCTTCGCGGGCAGCGTGCCGTATCTGAAACTGGCCGGCATCGTGCTGGGCGGCTGGCAAATGGCCCGTGCGGCCGTGGCGGCGCAGCAAAAGCTGGGAGAAGGCAGCGGCGACGCTTCGTTCTACAAGGCGAAGATCGCCACGGCCCGCTTCTTTGCCGACCACATCCTGTCGCAGGCCCCCGGCTTGCGCGCCACCATCATCGATGGCAGCGCCGGCGTGATGGCGCTGTCGGAAGAGCAGTTTTAAGTTGAAACTTGGCCAGCGCAAGCTGGCTGAATGTAAAAAAGCGCTGGAGATCACTCTCCAGCGCTTTTTTTACTCTTTCAAAAGCTTACCTTCTGGCGATGCCGTTGCCGGAATTGCGCACCAGATCGCCAGCGGCCAGGCCAGGGTCCTGATCAAACGCGAAGTCAGCCTTGGCGCCCGTTTCGTATTGCACGGTGACGGTCCAGGTCTTGGCGTTCTTCATGTGGCCTTCGACTTGCTTGCCGGCATACGCGCCGCCGGCGGCGCCGGCCAGGGTGGCCAGATCCTTGCCGCGTCCGCCGCCCACCTGGCGGCCCAGCAGGGCGCCGGCCACGCCGCCGCCGATCATGCCCAGGGCGCCGCCTTCACCGGCTTTTTCAGTGACGTTGACTGCCAGCACCTTGCCGCACTCGGCGCAGATCTGGTGCTGCGGCTGCTTGGAAGGCTGGCTGGCGTAGGAATTGCCCGCTTTTTGCGCGGCCTTGGCGTTGATGATGGCCTGGTCGTATTCGCCCTTGGCGTCGCGCAGGCATTGCATGCGGGCTTTCGAGCTGGTTTCTTCGGCACACAATTTCTTGTCGTCCGCATAGCGCGTGTTCGCTTGCTTTGTATCGTAGGCGTATTGCGCCTTCGGCGACAGGTTTTGCGCGAAGGCGGAAGTGCTGAACAGGGCCGTAACGGCGACTGCGAGGATGAGTGGGCGACGAATCATGATCTTCTCCTAGGGTGTTGAATGAGCCAGTAATGTCGGCATTGTGAATGCAGTATAGAGGAAAATCATGATTGCTTACCAACACTTACATGTGCGCGCGGGGCGCGGCAAATGATGCCATTTCCATACGGAAATTAACCGTAGGCGCCGCCCGTGTACAGCAAGTCGAACAGGCGCGCCATGGTGGCGATCAGCACGCCCGCGCCTAGCATCAAGGTAGCGACCAGCACCACGGCCAGGGGCCAGCCCGTGTCCGACTGGCGGCTTGATGCGGCGTTGTAGCGGGCGTCCCACTTGTCGTCCGGCATCAAGCCCAGCACCAGCGCTTCCAGGAAGCCGCCCAGGGCGGACAGGGTCAGCGGAAATATCTGGTAAAACCAGTCCGCCTCGGGAAATAGCTGGTGCAGCAGCGCGCTGGCGGGCAGGGCGGCCAGGTGCAGCCAGCCCCAGCGGTCTTTGGCGCCGTGCAGGTAGAAGCGGTGCGCGCCCAGGGCGCCCAGCAGGAAGGCCAGCAAGGTGGTGAAGGCCTTGTTCTTGTGCGACTGTTGCAAAATGGTAGCGGTGTTCATGGGACTCCAGAGTTGCTCATCGGTAAAGATTGCCAGTATCGGTCATTGTCTCGTGCAACGATAGCACTTTCCTGTGGCGTTTATGGAATGATTTCGTCTGATTCCAAGCCATGGCCGGCACGATAGACGCACGCGCCTATTGCGTCTTCGGCGATGTCTGGTCATAATGTTTGATTAGCCCAAATTACACGCCCGTCATCATAACGCTTGCTGCCTGGCGGTAAAGCGCGCTATAATTTGCGGCTTTTTCCGCCTCAGCACACTTTTTGGAAATATTATGGTCGTTATTCGTTTAGCTCGTGGAGGCGCCAAGAAGCGCCCGTTCTTCAACATCGTCGCTACTGATTCGCGCAATCGCCGCGATGGTCGCTTCATTGAGCGTATCGGTTTTTACAACCCGATGGCGCAAGGTGGCGAAGTTCCACTGCGTATCACCGCAGACCGTCTGGCCTACTGGCAAGGCGTTGGCGCACAATTGTCGCCAACCGTTGCTCGCCTGGTAGCCAGCAACAACAAAGCAGCAGCTTAATTAGATCACTGGTTTGACGGTCAAGACTGCATCCGGGGTGAAAGTCCCCGATGACCTGGTACAGGTAGGCTATGTCTCCGGTGCTTATGGCATTGCTGGCGGGGTCAGGATCACTCCTTTCTCCGACGACGCGGATGCATTATTAAGCGTCAAAACCTGGTGGTTTGATAAACCGACCTTGCATGATGTTCAAGTCAGGCAAGCGAAGTTACACGGCGGCGACGTCGTGGCCCAGCTGGTGGGTGTGGTCGGGCGGGATGCCGCAGAAGCGCTGAAAGGCGTCTCTGTGCAAATTCCGCGTAGCCATTTCCCGACGCTGACGGCCGATGAATTTTATTGGTCCGATCTGATCGGACTGACAGTCGAGAATTTGCAAGGCGAGTGCCTCGGCACCGTGCACGACATGATGAGCAATGGTCCGCAGTCGATCTTGCGCGTCACGCCCGTCGCCACTGCCGATGAGACCGTTGAAAAGGCGCCTGAGCGCCTGATCCCGTTTGTTGGCCAGTTTGTCATTAACGTTGACAAGGCTGCCGGCAAGATCACGGTCGACTGGGGCCTCGATTATTAAACCGCCTGCGCATAATTTTGCGCCGAGCAATGTTTTCAGGATGGCGAGCGATGCAATTTGATGTCGTGACCCTGTTCCCGGAAATGTTTGCCGCGCTGACGCAGTCGGGTGTGACCCGGCGCGCCTTCGAGCAGGGGAAATGTGGCTTGTCGCTGTGGAATCCCCGTGATTTCACGACCGACAATCACCGTACCGTGGATGACCGCCCGTATGGCGGCGGCCCCGGCATGGTGATGATGGCGCGTCCCCTCGAAGCGACAATTAATGCCGCAAAGCAACGCCAGACCGATCTCGGCCTGGCGGCGCCCCGCGTGGTGTTCATGTCGCCGCAAGGCCGTCCGCTGACGCACGAGCGCGTCACGCAGCTGAAAGCCGAACCTGGTTTGGTGATCCTGTGCGGCCGCTATGAAGCCGTGGACCAGCGTTTGCTGGACCGTTGCGTCGACGAAGAGATCAGCATGGGCGATTTTGTCCTGTCGGGCGGTGAATTGCCCGCCATGGCGCTGATGGACGCGGTAATCCGTTTGTTGCCCGGTGTCTTGAACACGGAGGCATCGGCCATCGAGGACAGCTTCGTCAATGGCTTGCTCGATTCGCCGCACTACACGCGGCCGGAAACATATGAAGGCATGGCCGTGCCGCCCGTCTTAATGGGTGGCAATCATGCCGAGATCGTCAAGTGGCGCCGCCAGCGCATGCTGGAAGCGACCGCGGCGAAGCGGCCTGACCTGCTGGTCAGTGCACGTGCCGCCGGCTTGCTCAGCAAGACGGACGAAAAATTCCTGGCCAGCCTGTAAGCCGTCTCCGGACGGCCGGCAGGGTGGCTTTGTAGTGCCGGGCATGTTGCCCATATTGTGTTACCCATCCTCTACCGGGCGGATACTTGCTATCCACAGTGCGCCGGCATGATGGTTTTCGGAGTGTTAAAAATGGACTTGATTCAACAATTAGAGCAAGAAGAGATCGCCCGTCTGGGTAAATCGATTCCTGACTTCGCACCAGGCGATACCGTTATCGTCAGCGTCAACGTAGTCGAAGGCACGCGCAAGCGCGCCCAGGCTTACGAAGGCGTCGTTATCTCCCGTCGTAACCGTGGCCTGAACTCGAACTTCATCGTTCGTAAGATCTCGTCCGGCGAAGGCGTTGAGCGTACGTTCCAACTGTACTCGCCGCTGATCGCTTCGATCGAAGTGAAACGCCGTGGTGATGTTCGCCGCGCCAAGCTGTACTATCTGCGTGAGCGTTCGGGTAAATCGGCGCGTATCAAAGAAAAATTGCCAAATCGCCGCGTTGTGGCGAAAGCAAGCGCGTAATATCAGCGTCTGCGTTGGGAAAAGGGGTACCGTATTGGTGCCCCTTTTTTTATTCTGAATTGCTAATGGGACAAGCTGCCATGGCCGCCATCGCATTTGATCCAAAACAACTAGCCATCGATTCGATCGCCGGTGAGGCGGCGCTGGACGCCGTGCGCCTGACGCCGGACTGGCTGCGCCAGCGCCTTGCCGAACCGCCGGACTGGCAGCCCGAGATCACCCAGGATTTCCTGTCCGCCCGCGCCGTGCCCGTGCGCGCCGCCGTGCTCATTCCTCTCGTGCAACGTCCGCAGGGCTTGACCATCTTGCTGACCATGCGCACGGATCACCTGAGCAGCCATGCGGGCCAGGTCAGCTTCCCCGGCGGGCGCAGCGAACCGTTCGATGGCTCGGCCATCGCCACGGCCCTGCGCGAAACGGAAGAAGAGGTGGGCTTGTCGCGCCAGCATATCGAAGTGCTCGGTTGCCTGCCCGATTACCTGACGGGCACCGGCTACCAGGTCACGCCCGTGGTGGGCCTGGTGACGCCGCCGTTCGAGCTGCGCGCCGACCCGTCCGAAGTGGCGGAAATCTTCGAAGTGCCGCTGGCCTTCCTCATGGATGGCCTCAACCATCAGCGCCTGTCGGTGGAATTGCCCGGCGGACGGCGCTCGTTCTACGCCATGCCGTACGAGCGCTTCTATATCTGGGGCGCCACGGCCGGCATGCTGCGCAATCTGTTTCACCTCTTGCGCGCGTAAAATGGCGCCGCGCACGTAATAAGTTTGATTCCAGCACGGCACTGCGCTATCGTAGCGGGCATTGCGGTATTGCTGAAAAAGACAAAAAGGACCATTGATGACATTTCTCTCCATACTTTGCGCATTGCTGATCGAGCAGCTCAAACCTTTGCGCGCGGATAATCCCATCTACGCCGAAATCAAGAGCCTGGCAATGCGCATGGAGACCTGGTTCAATGCCGGCCACGCCAACCATGGCCGCACGGGCTGGTTCCTCATGATCGGCGCGCTGATGGTGCCGACGGCAGGCGTGTACTGGCTCTTGCTGTATTACAAGCTGACTCCCCTGGCCTTCGTCTGGAATGTCCTCATCGTCTACCTGACCCTGGGCTTTCGCCATTACAGCCATTACTTCACGTCGATCCAGCTGGCCCTGAGCGCCGGCGACGAGGCGTCCGCGCGCACCTTGCTGGCCGAGTGGACCAAACTCGACACGGTGGGCATGGAAGCGAGCGAAATTGCCCGTATCGCCGTGGAAAAAGCCCTGATCACCACGCACCGCAATGTCTTTGGCGTGTTCTTCTGGTTCCTGATGCCGCTGGGCCCTGCCTGCGCCGTGATGTACCGCGTGGCCGAATACCTGGCGCGCGCCTGGAACGAGCCCGAGCACATGCGCAATGAAGCGTTCGGCCAGTTCGCCGCGCGCGCCTTTTACTGGATCGACTGGATCCCCGTGCGCCTGACGGCCGTGGCGTTTGCCGTGGTCGGCAATTTCGAGGATGCCATCTATGCCTGGCGCAATTTCGCCCAGCGCTGGCAGGACGAGGCCATCGGCATCATCCTGACGGCCGGCGGCGGCGCCATGGGCGTGCGCCTGGGCACGCCAGCGGAAACGGCGGCCCGCGTGCTGGTAACCCCCGACATGGCCGTCGATGACAGCGACAGCGAAAGCGATATCCTGCCCGGCGAAGAACCGGGCGCGCGCGCCTTGCAGAGCACGGTCGGCCTGGTCTGGCGCGCCTTGCTGCTGTGGATGCTGCTGCTGCTGTTGATGTCGGGCGCCGTTTTCCTCGGCTGACGCGGGCGCACACGCGCCATCCATGCGCCTTGCGCGCGGAACAAGGTTAAAATAGGGGCTGGCGCGCAAGGCGTGCCGGCCCCTGTTTGCATCGTCAGGGCAGATCGAGGTAGAACCCAAGTCTTCTATAAGATATAATACTGGCTTACCGCAGCAAACGTAGTTGAATTACCAGCCCGGCTTACCCGCCGGGGCCATTCACGCAATCCAGTCCCGACAAGCCACATGGCCGAGTTATCTCAAAAAACAGGGGAACTCTCAGACGAGTTCTTCATCCTTGGTCTCACCAGCAATGGCAAGCAATTCCGACCCAGCGATTGGGCCGAGCGCCTTTGCGGAGTGATGTCCTGTTTCAATCCCGAAGGCGGCGGGCGCAACGCGCACCTCCAGTATTCGCCCTACGTGCGCCCGACTGTCGTCAACGGCGTCAAGTCGGTGGTGGTCAACACCAAGCTGCGCGAGATCGAGCCGATGGCGTTTCACTTCGTGCGCGAATTTGCCAAGGATAATGACCTGCAAATCGTCGAAGCCTGCTTCCTGCCGCCCCCCGAAGAAACGTAAGACCGTTTCAATTGATTTGCCGCAAACCCGCCACGGCGGGCTGGCGTAGCGTAGACACTCTGCCTCAAACGGAGTGGCGACATGCGTATCGGCGACATCTGCACCCTGCACACCATCCATTGCCAGCGTGACACCAGCGTGCAAGACGCGGCGCTGCTGATGCGCCAGCATCACGTGGGCGACCTGATCGTGGCCGAGCAGCCGAACGGCGAGCGCGTCCCCATCGGCATCCTCACCGACCGCGACATCGTCATTTCCGTCATCGCCCTGGGCCTCGACCCCGCCAGCCTGCTGGTGGGCGACATCATGAGCGCGCAACTGCTGACGGCCAGCGAAGACGAAGACGTCTACGACATCATCGAACGCATGCGCGTCAACGGCATCCGCCGCTTGCCCGTGGTCAATAGCCTCGGCGCGCTGTCCGGCGTCGTCAGCATCGACGACCTGCTGGCCTTCCTGGCCCAGGAAATGGCCGAGCTGGCCCGCATCAGCAGCGGCCAGCTGGTTCACGAAAAGCGCACGCGAAAATAGGAAGCGCTAGCCGGTTATTGCGCAATTCCGGTCAAGCCACGGCTTGCTGAAAATGCTACAGTCGCTGCTCGTTCAACGGGAAGCGTTCATGCACTATCTGGCCAAGGCACTCTGGTATATCGAATCGCATTACGCGGACGATCTCTCGCTCGGCGATATCGCCCACGTGGGCGGCGCTTCGCCGTGTCATTTGACGCGCGCGTTTGGCCTGGCCACGGGCCACTCCGTGATGCGCTATGTGCGGGCGCGCCGGCTCAGCGAGGCGGCCCGCGCGCTGGCCCAGGGCGCGCAAGACATCCTTGACGTCGCGCTGCAGGCCGGTTACAGCTCCCATGAAGCCTTTACGCGGGCTTTCCGCGAACAGTTCCACGTTACGCCGGAAAAGGTGCGGGCCCAGCGCCACGTCGCCAACCTCGCGCTGGTGGAAGCGATCAAGATGGATGTGGCGCCTGGCGTGCCTTTGGCGCCGCCCCGTTTCGAGCAGGGCCCCGCCATGCTGCTGGCGGGCCTCGTCGAACGTTATCGCGCGGAAACATCTGCCGGCATCCCCGCCTTGTGGCAGCGTTTCCTGCCCCATGTGGCGCCCGGCCAGCTCGTGTATGGCGTGTGCTGCAACAATGATGACGCGGGCAATTTCGATTACCTGTGCGCCATGCCGGTCAGCGACTTTTCCCGGGCGCCCGAGGGCTGGATGCGGCTGCGCATCGCCCCGCGGCGCTACGCCGTGTTTCACCACCGCGGCCACATTTCCACCATCCGCGCCACCTGGCATACCGTGTGGAACGAGTGGTTGCCGCAGTCCGGGCTGGAGGTGGCCGACGCGCCCGATTTTGAACGCTACGACCGGCAATTCGATCCCGCCAGCGGCATCGGCGGCGTGGAAATCTGGCTTCCCTTGAAAGCATGAGCATGCTCAATACCTTGTCTGCGCCGGCTGCCGGCGGCACCGCGCTGCGCCAGCGCCTGTTGCAAATCGCCGCCGCGCTGGCGGCGGGCCTGCCCTTGTACTGGGTGCTGGGACCGCAGCCGCTGGGCCCGCTGGCCTGGCTGGCGCCGCTGCCCGTGCTGTGGCTGGCCCTGCGTTCTTCGCGCCGCGATGCCGCCTGGATGACCTTCCTGGCCGCCTTGCTGGGCTTGTCATCGAACTTCAGCTATTTCCGCTTGCTGATGCCCTTGCCGGCCGTGCTGGCCGTGACCGTCGCCAAGGCCTTGCTGTGGCTGCTGGTGGTGCTGGCCACGCGGCGCCTCGTGCTGCGCTACCGCTCCGGCTGGACGGTGCTGGCGTATCCCTTGCTGTGGGTGGCCATCGATACCCTGATGGCTGCTTTCTTGCTCGATGGTAACTGGGGCAGCCTTGCGTATTCGCAAACCGATAACCTTGCCGTGCTGCAGGTGGCAGCCCTGGCGGGCGTGCCTGGCCTGCTGTTTTTGTTGTGCCTGCTGCCCTCGGCGCTGGCCTTGTTGCTGGCGGGCGGCCGCGCGTATGCGCCGGCGGCGGGTGCCGCCGTGTTGCTGCTGGCGGCAGCGTTCGCCGCTGGCGCCTGGCGCGTGCAAGGTGCGCCGGCGCCGGCGCCAGGCGGGCCGCTGGCGGGGTTGGCGGCCATCGACGACTTCATCGGCCCGGCCACGCCGCCGGCGCGCGCGCAAGCCATCTGGGACCAGTACGCGCGCCACGTGGTGCAGCTTGCCGGGCAGGGCGCCCGGCTGGTGCTGTTGCCGGAAAAGATCGCCGTGCTGGCGCCTGCGCAGGCGGATGCCGTGCGGCAGCGTTTCCAGGCGCTGGCGCGCGGCACAGGCGTGTGGATCGTTCTCGGCATCGGCGTGCAGGACGCCGCCGGCCGGCGCAACCTAGCCTGGCTGTTTGCTCCCGATGGCGCCGCGCCGGTCAGCTATCAAAAACATCATCTGGCGCCGCCCGAGCGCGAGTTTCTTGCTGGCAACGCGTATGCCGTGCAGCCCGTGGTGGGGCAGGCCATGGGCCTGGCCATTTGCAAGGACATGCATTTTGCGCCGCTGGGGCGGGCATACGGCGCGGCTGGCGCGCAAGCGATGCTGGTGCCGGCCTGGGATTTTCAGTTTGACGCCTGGATGGGGGCGCGCATGACGGTCGTGCGCGGCGTGGAAAACGGTTATGCCGTGCTGCGCGCGGCGCGGGAGGGCATGTTGACGGTCAGCGATGCGCATGGACGGGTGCTGGCGGAACGGACCAGCAGCGCCATGCCGGGCAGCACCTTGCTGGCGCCGTTGCCGGCGGCGCTGCCTGTGGCAACCTGGGCCGGTTGGCTGGGGCCGCTGTTCGGCTGGCTGTGCGTGGCGCTGGGCGTGATCCTGCTGTGCGCGGGGCGCCGCGCCGTGCCTTCTGCCTGATGGGAAATGACAGGTTTTGCTGCAATGCGCAAAACCGCATTATGTAGCCCTTTTTATATTCTCCGTACGCAGGCCACATAATCGCCGCCGATTAATTCACCATGGTGGTGCATATATCGGCGCGGCGCCGGCATATATATTGCACTGCAATAAGTGGTGTTATCTGGTATTCGTGAAATGGGGCGATTGGTATTAATTGGTACTTAATTCGGCCACGAAGTCATACATATCGCCGCGGAAGTAGGAGCGGCAAAATTCCACGGCGCGGCCATCGCGCAAAAAGCCCAGCCTTTCCACCGACAAGCCCGCGTCGCCTTCCTCCGCCTGCAGCAGGCTGGCCTGCTCGCCCGTCAGCAACAGCGCGCTCAGCCGCTGCAAGGCGCGCACGGGGCGGTTGCCCGCCTGTTCCAGCGCGTCGTACATCGATACGTCGACGGCGTCGAGCGCCGGCAGGCAGCTGGCGACGATGGTCGCGTATTCCAGGCACATCGGCACCTCGTCCGCATAGCGGATGCGGTGGAAGCGGTACACGGGAGCGCCCGGCGACAGCCGCAGGCGCAAGGCTTCTTCCGGCGTGACGGTACCCTCCGCGCGCTTGAGCCACACGCTGCGCGGCGTGCGTCCGCGCGCCCGCATGTCCTCCGAAAACGAGGTCAGCTTGGCGAAATTCTTCTCGATGCGCGTATTGATGAAATTGCCCGAGCCAGGGCGCCGCACCAGCAAGCCCTCGTTGACGAGGCCGTCGATGGCCTTGCGCACGGTGATGCGCGAGACGGCCAGGTCGCTGGCCAGCTGGCGCTCGGCCGGCAGGGCTTCGTCGGGGCCGAGGATGCGCTTGTCGATCGCTTCGCGCAGCGCGCGCTGCAGTTGCTGGTACAGGGGCAGGCTACTCGTCTGCCCCAGGCCTTGCATGATGTGAGCCAGGGTTGTCATACGCTGAGGGTCTCCGTTACGGCGCGTTGCAGACGCGCTCTGTATCTGTTTTGTGTCGCTGGATAATACCAAAAAAGGCCGTTATAAAACCAATTTCAATTATCAAGCCAGCAATTTATGCCTGGCTACGCTCGTATTTAGTCCGTCCACACGGGCTACGGATTGATTTAGATAAAGTGGTCTGTGTGATTCAAACAACGTTATAAAAAAAAAGTTGCAACTGGTAGTGTTCTGGTATTGGATAGTAGTATATTGGCGTTGAATTGGTTTTGTAAGTGGTTGTACCGAAGGGTCTGCAGCATGCCGGCGAGAGTGGGCGGGCTGGAAAGAAGATCTACGTTAAAAATGAAAAGGTTCCAATCCTGGAGCCTAAATCAAGGGGGAGTACATGAAACGCAATTTGACAGCTAGCTCTGCAGCACGCAATTTGACGCCTATCGCCGCTGCTGTGGCTATGTTGATGGCCGGCGCGAGTTTCTCGGCGCATGCGCAGGAAGCCGTGGCCAAAGAGGCCAAGCCGGCAGCGACGGCTGATGTTGACGAAGGCCAGACCGTCGTCGTGACCGGTATCCGCGCATCGCTGCAACAATCCTTGAATCAAAAACGCAATTCTGACAGCCTGGTCGAAGTGATCACGGCTGAAGACGTGGGCAAGATGCCTGACAAAAACATCGCTGACTCGCTGCAACGCCTGCCAGGCGTGAGCGTTGCCGCGGCTGGCGGCGGCGAAGGCAGCTTTGGCGAGAATGATCGCGTGGCCCTGCGTGGCACGCCGTTCGGCCTGACCCTGACCACCTTCAACGGCCACGCAGTCGGCAGCGGCGACTGGTTCGCCGACAACATCATCGGCGGTGGCCGCAGCGTCAGCTTCTCGCTGTTCCCATCGGAACTGATCGGCCGCGTGACGGTGCATAAAGGTTCGCAAGCCGATTTGCTGGAAGGCGGCGCCGAAGGCGTGGTTAACATCGAGACGCGCAAACCGCTGGACTTCAAAAAGTCGTTTACGGGCCAGGTTAACGCCGGTGCCGTGTATTCGTCGAATTCCGGTAAAACCGACCCTCAGTTGAGCGGCATGATCGCCTGGAAGAACGACACCAATACCCTGGGTGTGCTGGTACAGGGTTTCCATCAAAAACGCACCCTTACCCGTTACGGCCAAGAAAACCAGGTGTGGTACGACAAAGTTGAGCCTGGTACGCCTATCGCTGGCGCCATCCCGGGCGCGGCTGGTTCGATGGCCAACTTCCTGGGCGGCACCGCGTGGTTTGAGCAGAAGCGTACACGCGATGGCGGCTTGATCGACATTCAGTTGAAACCGTCGAACGATGTCATGCTGGACCTGACGCTGTTCCATTCGCAACTGGATGCACCGAACATCAACCATAACTTCATGCAATCGCTGGGTCGTGCATTCGGTACCTCGTGGGCATCGCCACCTGGCTTTCCTTCGGCAAATATCAATGGCGCGATTGCCGGCGGTGTCATCACCAATCTGAACACCACCGTGCCAGCCAATTGCCCGACCTGCGCCGGTACGTCCGGTTCGGTGCAGGAAGAGTTCAGCCGTCCCGTAGCAAAAAGCAAATCCGACTTCATCAACCTCGACGGTAAATTCCGCGTCAATGAGCGCCTGGTGCTGACCGGCAAACTCGGCACCACCAAAGGTGTCGGCGAAACCGTCAGTGGCGCGCTGGGTGTTTGGATGCCATTCCGCGGCGGCAGCTATCAGATGAACGGTTCGGAAAATCCGGTTACCTACACGATTCCTGGCGCGGACCAGTTTTCGATTCGCGGCACAGCTGACCCATATACCTATGGCTCGCACGTGAAAGCCGTCGACAAGGAAACTTATGGCCAGGTTGATGCTACGCTGAAACTGGATCTGCCATCGATTTCGTCCTTGCAGTTCGGTGCACGTGTCGCGGAACACAAGCGTACGCTGGAAGCCATCGGCATCAATTCGAACGTTGCCGGCAACACGGATGCTGGCGCGCTGGGCAATCCTGCCAACCTGCCATTCGGTGGCCTGACAGCGTTCCCGAGCGGCTTCAAAGATCTGGGCACGAATGGCGCCGGTTTCTGGACCTTCTCGCAAAATGCCGTGAATGGCTGGCTGTCCAAGTATGCCAATTACTCGGGTCACCTGCGTCAGAACGAATTCAACATCAAGGAGCCGACCCAATCGGCTTATGTGATGGCGAACTTTGGCGCCGAAGCACTCTCCGGTAACTTCGGCGTGCGCGTCGTGCATACCACTGAAGATGTGACCCGCTCCGAGATGGATGGTGCTGGCGTGTATACCGTGCGTAACTATAAGAATGGTTACACCGATATTCTGCCGAGTGCAAACTTCCGCCTGGACGTGTCGAAAAACGTCGTGGCGCGCTTCGGTGCAAGCCGCACGATGGCGCGTCCGGAACTGGGTCAAATGGCGGGCCTGGACTTGCGCGATCAGCAACTGTTCGGCGTGGTCGGCAATCCTAACCTGCGTCCTATCCGTTCCAACAATGCCGATATCGGCGTGGAATGGTACTTTGCGCCAAAATCGCTGTTGTCGGCGAATGCCTTCTTCTCGGCACTCGATGGCTACGTGACCTACGGCACGACCAAAGGTGTGTACTTTAACCAGCTGCAAAACAAGAATACCGAGTATGTCATCGGTACGCCGGTTAATACGACGGCTGAAGTCAAGGGTCTGGAACTGGCGTATGTTCAAGCGCTGCCGGGTGGTTTTGGTGTGAACACCAACTACACCTTCACGGATGGTAAGGAAACGGGTCACGCTGTCGGTTCGCCTTGCGCCAATGAAATTCGTCAGGATTGCACGTTGATCGGTACTTCGCGCAATGCTTACAATATCGGCGCCTTCTTTGAAAACGACAAGTTCAGCGCCCGCCTGACCTACAACTACCGCTCGGGCTTCTTGAACGGGACCAGCCGCAACAGCGCTGCCTATCAAGGTTCGATTGGTACCTTGTCGGCATCGATCGCTTACCAACTGACGGAAAACCTGGCCATCACGCTCGATGGCAAGGACCTGAACAATCCAATGGTGCGTTCGAAGATCCGTACGGCAGGCTATGCCGACATGCCAGGCGCGTTCTACAAGAACGGTCGTCAGATCTACCTGGCACTGCAGGGCAAGATGTAATACGTTTTTATTTAGTTAATGCCTCCCGGCGGACACCCGGGATGGCATGACAATGGCGGAGCGCAGCTGGCTCCGCCATTTTTTTATTGCAAGATGGCTTTTTTATATGTTGGGATACCTCCGATGACCTTACACGCAATGCTGGCTTGCTTCGCCTGCGCGCTGCCACTGGCCGCCTCCGCCGCTCCCGCCGCGCCGAACCTGGCGCCGGAAGTGGTGGCTTACTATCCCGGCTGGAAATCGGCCGATTTTCCCGTTAACGAGCACAATATTCGCGCCAGCAATGTCAGCCTGATCCAGTACGCGTTCGCCGACATTTGCTGGGATGGCGAACATGGCAACCCCGCGCCCGAGGGCGGCGGCGTGAGCGCCTGCCTCGATGCAGCCGGCCAGCCATCCCGGCCGGCCAATGGCAGCATCGTGCTGCCGGCGCCGCAAGCCGACGCCGACAACTTGCGCAAGCTCAATGCGCTCAAGCAAAGCAATCCGCAGCTGCGCGTCCTGCTGTCCGTGGGCGGCTGGATCTGGTCGAACCGTTTTTCGGACGTGGCCGCCACGCCGGCCGCGCGCCAGGCGTTTATCGCTTCCGCGCTGGAGCTGGTGCGCCGCCATGGCCTCGATGGCATCGATATCGACTGGGAACATCCGGCCACGGGGGGCATTCCCTGTATCGAAGGCCGCCTCTGCCACCGCAGCGACGACAAGGAAAACTATGTGCGCCTGGCCAGCGAATTGCGCAGCGCCTTCGACCAGGCTGGCAAGCAGGCGGCCGGCCGCCATTACCTGATCACCATCGCCGCCGGCGCGCACGCCAGCCTGACCGATGACAGCGACGCCGCGCCCGGCTGGATCGTCCGCCTGGCGGCGCAGCTGGACTGGATCAACCTGATGACGTACGACTACCGCGGCGTGTGGGATGCCGAGAACGGCCAGCTGGCGCCCCTGTACGCCGACCCCGCCGACCCGCAGCGCGACAAGCACCTGTATGCGGACGCCACCGTGACGCGTTTCCTGCGCGCCGGCGTGCCGGCGGCCAAGCTGGTGCTGGGCGTGCCCTTCTATGGCTATGGCTGGAAGCAGTGCGCCGCCGGCCCCCGTGGCGATGGCCTGTACCAGCCTTGCCAGGGCGCGGCCAGCGGCAATGACGCTACGCCGACATTTACTTACCGGCATCTGCTGGAGCAAGGGTATCTGGTCGACGGCCAGGGCGCGCGGGGCTTCCAGCGCCATTGGAATGCCGCGTCGCAAGTGCCGTATCTGTACAACCGCGACAGCGGCGTGTTCATCAGCTATGAAGATGCGCAGTCGGTGGCCCACAAAGTGCGCTATATCCGCGACAAGGGCTTGCGCGGTGGCATGTTCTGGGAATTGAGCGGCGATGCGCAACATGTGCTGGGCTCGGCCCTGGCGCCTGTCCTGAAGGGGGCGCAGCCATGAACCAGCGCTACCTCGCCCTCGACGTCCTGCGCGGCCTGACCGTCGCCCTGATGATCGTCGTCAATACGCCCGGCGACTGGGGCAGCGTGTATGCGCCGTTCCTGCATGCCGAATGGCATGGTTTTACTGTGACGGACCTGGTCTTTCCCAGCTTTTTGTTTGTCGTCGGCAATGCGCTGGCCTTTGCGCTGGGGAAATATGAGCACCTGGGCCATGGCGCCGTGCTGGCCAAGCTGTGCAAGCGCAGCGCGCTGATCTTTCTGCTGGGCTTTTTGCTGTACTGGTTTCCTTTCTTCAAGATCGACGACGCGGGCCAGTTCGCCTGGTCGCCGCTGTCGCACACGCGCATTCCCGGCGTGCTGCAGCGCATCGCCGTGTGCTACCTGGCCGCCGCCCTGATCCTCCATTACTGGAAGACGCGCGGTGCGCTCGTCTTCAGCGCCTGCGCCTTGCTCGGCTACTGGGCCATCCTGGCGACCTGGGGCGACTACAGCCTGCACGGCAACGCGCCGGCCAAGCTGGACCTGATCTTGCTGGGCGACAGCCATTTGTACCACGGCGAAGGCATCGCCTTCGACCCGGAGGGAGTGCTGGGCACCTTGCCAGCCATCGTCAATGTGATTGCCGGCTATCTGGCGGGCAGTTTCCTGCGCCAGACGGCGCCGGCACGGCTGCGCGCCAGCTTGGTTCAGCTGGCCGTGGCCGGTGCCATTTGCGTGGCGGTGGCCTTGTGCTGGAATGAAGTGTTTCCGATTAACAAGAAGCTGTGGACCAGCTCTTACGTGATGCTGGGCATCGGCCTGGACTTGCTGCTGCTGGCACTGTTGATGTTCATCATTGACGTGCGTCAAATGACGGGCTGGACCTACTTCTTTGAAGTCTTCGGCAAGAACACCCTGTTCATCTACCTGGTGTCGGAAGTGCTGGTGATCATCGCGTTCACCGTGCGCATCGGCAGCGGCAACCTGTACCAGTGGCTGTACCAGCACGGCTTTACGGGCTGGGCGCCGGTGCGCATGGGCTCGCTGCTGTTTGCCGTCAGCTTCATGCTGCTGTGCTGGCTGATCGCCTACGCCATGGACAAGCGCAAGATCTATATCAAGGTCTAGAACTTCAGTTTTAATCCGTAGCGCGTGGCCAGCGCGGTGAAGGCCAGCATCAGGGCGGTGACGGCGGCGGCATTCCACAGGCCCGCCGCGCCGCCCGTTTCCAGCCAGGGCCACCAGAAGCGCGGCAGGTGCAGCACGGCCGCCAGTTGCTGCCACAGGTCGGGCACGATGTAGGCGAACAGGGCATTGGTGCCGGCAGGCAACAATACCACCGCCCAGGCGCGCCAGCGCCACACGTCGATGACGACATAAAACACGAGGAACAGGGCCAGGATGAGGGCGCTGCACACGAGCGTGTACGATTCCGTCGCCGCGATCTTGTTGATGTGGTGATACGGCCGCAGCAGCAGGCCGGCCGCCAGCAAGCCCAGCGCGAACCACGCCATGAAACGGATGCGCTGCCCATGGCTCAGGGCGGCACCGCGCAGGAACAGCTGGCCCACCAGGGTGCCGGCCAGCACATTGGCCGCCGTCGAACCGAGCACTTGCGGTACGTTGACGATGGCGTTCACGCCAGCCGGCAAGAAATCCAGGCTGCCCGCCGTGCCCCCCATGTACAGCACGATCAGCAGGGAAAATACGCCCATCAGCGCCGTGCCGCTACCCTGGCATGCCAGGTACAGCAGGCTGCACAGCAGATACGCCCAGCCTATCATGCCGAGGATGCCCCACCACGACGGCTGCAGCCAGGTGCTGGAAAACTCGCTGTTCAATTTCCCTCGAAAAGTTGCCAATAGGAACAGCATCAGCGCGCCGCCCGCGGCCAGCTCCAGCTTGCCCGCGCCCTGGCGCCACAGCAGTATCATGGCCATATAAAACAGCAGGAAGTAGACGGCGTGCGGCAGCAGCGCCGCCTGCGCATCGTAGCGGTAGGCGTTCGCCAGCACCACGCCGGCCAGCATCAGGCTGGCGGAGCGCCACAGCAGGCGTCCCAGCAAGGCCGGCGTGACGTGGCCGCAATGGCGCTGCAAGGCGAGCGGAATGGCCATGCCGACCATGAACAGAAAGCCGGGAAAGACCAGGTCGGGCACGGTGATGCCGTCGGCGCGCGGTCCCGCATGTTCGAGCCAGAAGGCAATGCCGGGCATGCCGGCCAGGTAGTTGACCCAGATCATGGTGACGATGACGAAGCCGCGGAAGGCGTCCAGGCTGATCAATCGTTCAGGTGCGGGTGCGGGGGCGGTGGCTGGCGGCATGGCAGGATGAAAAAAGGTCGAAAAAAAAGCAGCCCCGGCCTGAGCCGGGAACTGCCTTGCGCATGTGGCAGGGAGCAGGAATTACTGGGCCGCTGCTGCCGGCGCCACCGCTGCCGTGGCAGGACGGTTCAGCCACAGGATCCAGTAGCGTGCCAGGTCGCCCACGCCATCGCCGCCCTTGACCGTTTCCAGGACCTTGATGGCTTCATCTTTCTTGCCGGCCATGGCGTAGGAATAGCCGAGGCGCAGCTTGGCGTCTTCAGCACGCTTCAGGCCGCCCTTGGCGATGCCTTTCTGGATCAGGTCGATACCTTTGTCGAACTGGTCCATCGTCACGAAGGCGTAGCCGAGGTTGATCAAGCCCGTGCCATCCTTGCTCCTCATGGCCGACGCTTCGCCGCTGGCGATGTTTTTCGCATCGTCGGCGGCAGCCTTGGTGGCCTGGTCGCGCAGTTTCTTGTGCTTGGCGGCATTCGCGCCCGTGCCCAGCACGCCTTTGGCAAAGCCGGCGTCGAGGACTTTTTTCGCTTCCGTCGGGAAGGCGTTCTGCAAGGCGATTTCAGCCATGTCGCTGTAATCCTGTGGCGGCATGGTGTCGACGGCCTTGAATTGCAGGCGCAGCACGTCCAGCGCGAAGCGGTCCGAATAGCCGGCCTTGCCCTGCAGACGGCCCAGCAGGTCGCTCCAGTAGTCGTCCGACGGGTAGTAGCGCACCAGGTTTTCCATGGCGACCAGGTAAGTGGCTGGATCCTTGCTCTTCGAGCCCGTATTGGCCAGCAATTGCAGTTCTTCGATGCTCGGCGTCTTGCCCGCTTGCTGCTTGGCCGTCACGTCGGCCATCAGTTCCTGTTTGGCGCGCGCGAAATCATTGCTGAAGTAATAGGCGCGGATGATGTAGGGACGTACGGCCGCCACGTCGCCCGTTGCTGTCTGGTAACGGGTGAACCATTTGATGGCGTTCGGGTAATCCTTGGCGTTGTAGTGGTAGTTCGCCAGTGCCTGGATGAAGTCGCCTTCCGATTTCTTGTCCAGCTTGCCAGATTCGATCACCGCTTCCAGCGCCGTCATGGCCATGGCCGCATTGTTGGTGGTCGAGGCTAGCGCCACGCGCAGGCGGTTCAGCACGAACAATTCGTAGGGCGTCAGGGCCGGAATGGCGGCAGCCTGGTCGATGCGGCTTTGCACGTCGGCGTAGTTTTTGGCATCCATCGACGCCTTCACGGCGGCTGGATCGAGCAGTTTGAACACTTCAGGGCGCACCGTGTCGGCTGGAGCGGCAGCGGCGGCAGCCGGCTTGGCATCCTGCGCGTGCGACAGGGTGGGCAGGCAGTTCAGGCCGATGGCGGCCAGGAGCAGGCTAAGACGGGCAAGACGGAATTGGGACATGGGTTATCCTTCAATCAATAACAAAAATACGCACCTGCAGTGGCAGCCGCAACATCGTGCAGTGGCATTGCCAGAGGGGCAAGGAAGCTCGAAAAAACACATTTCTGCCGTTCTGCCTGCGTAAGTCAAACAGAAGCGGCATGATACAAAGCGGCTATTGTCACATAAACGGCTGAGCGGGTGCGGCAAACGTGCGCGCCAGGGCTTGCCCTTTTGCATCGAACAGCAGGCAGCGCTGCGGCGGCAGATGCAGGCGCATGGCGTCGCCCGCCTGGCGCAAGCCTTCCTCGGCCGGCAGCTTGACGGCCAGCATCTCGCTCACGCCCGGCATGCTGGCGTAAACGATGGCCACGTCGCCCAGGTATTCGACGTGGCTGACGGCCGCGTCGACGAGGTTGTCGCCTGCATCGTCCCCGTGCTGCAGGCTGACATGCTCGGCCCGCACTCCCAGGGTCAGCCGGTCGCCCGGCGCCACGCTCCCGCCCTGCGCTTCGACGTCGATCGCGGCGCCGCCGGGCAGGCGCACGGCCACGGAGCCGGGGCTGGCCGCGACGGCCTCGCAAGCGATGAAGTTCATCTTCGGCGCGCCGAGGAAGCCGGCGACGAACAGGTTGCCGGGATGGTTATACAACTCGTGCGGACTGCCCACCTGCTCGATGCGCCCGCCGTTGAACACGACGATGCGCTCGCCCAGGGTCATGGCCTCGACCTGGTCGTGCGTGACGTAGATCATGGTGGTCTTGAGTTCCTGGTGCAGGCGCGAGATTTCCACGCGCATCTGCACGCGCAGCGAGGCGTCGAGGTTCGACAGCGGTTCGTCGAACAGGAATACCTTGGGTTTGCGCACGATGGCGCGGCCGATGGCCACGCGCTGGCGCTGGCCGCCCGACAGGTCCTTCGGTTTGCGCTTGAGCAAAGGCGTGATCTGCAGGATCTCGGCCGCGCGCTCGACGGCGGCGCGCACCTCGGCCTTTTTATGCCCGGCCAGGGAGAGGGCGAAGGCCATGTTCTCGAACACCGTCATGTGCGGATACAGGGCGTAGCTCTGGAAGACCATGGCCAGGCCCCGCTCGGCCGGGGCGATATCGTTGGCCAGCTTGCCGCCGATATGCAGCTCGCCGTCCGTGATGTCTTCCAGGCCGGCGATCATGCGCAGCAGGGTTGATTTGCCGCAACCTGAAGGCCCCACGAAGACGACGAATTCGCCGTCGCGGATATCGAGGTCGATGCCGTGGATGACCGGGTGCTTGTCATCGTACAGCTTGACGATATTCTTTAAAGCAATGTGTGCCATGGAGTGGTTCTATCTTAGCTGGCGCTGGCTGGCGCCTGGGGGGAATCGGCCTTGCTCAGGTCGGGCTTGCCGGCGGCGTCCTTGGGGCCGATGCGCATGAAGCGCGACAGGATCAGGACGGGCAGGGCCGACACCAGCACCCACAGGAAAAAGGTCTTGTAGCCGAGCGCCGTCTGGATGTCGCCGCTGATCATCTTGAACAGCACGAAGCCCAGCTGCATCACGCCGGTGGCAAACGCATAGTGGGCCGTCTGGTACTTGCCGACGGAGACCACCTGCATCATGAACAGGATCAGGCCGACGAAGCCGAAGCCATAGCCGAACATCTCCACGCTGAGCGCGGCCGTGATCAGGGTCAGATCGGTGGGCATGCTGTGGCTCAGGTAGTAGAACACCAGGTTCGGCAAGTTCATGGCCAGGATCAGGAACAGCATGGCGCGCTTCAGGCCCAGCCAGGACGTGAAATAGCCGCCGCCGATGCTGCCCAGCAGGAAGGCGACCGTGCCGGCCGTGCCGTACACGGCGCCCACTTCCGTCGTCGACAGGCCCAGGCCGCCCAGTTCGCGCGCTTCGCGCAGGAACAGCGGGCCGATGGTCTGCACTTGCGCCTCGCCCGCGCGGAACAGGATGATGAAGGCGATCATGCCCCAGATGCCCGGTTTTTTCAGGAAGTCCACCAGCACGTCCCACAGGGTGCGGCTGATGCCTGCCACGCTCTTGTCGGCCACGGCTGCGTTGCGCACCTGCGGCAGCGCCCACAGGTGGTACGCGGCCAGCGACACCATCATGGCGCCGATGATCAGGAAAATCACCGACCAGGCGGGCTTGACGCCGATGTTTTTTTCCAGGTAGCCGGCCAGGATCACCAGGCCGCCCAGCGAGATGAATTTGCCCGCATTGAAGAAGGCGCCCTGCCAGCCCGCGTAGGCCGCCTGCTGCTTGTCGGACAGGCTGGCGATGTACAGGCCGTCGCAGACGATGTCGTGCGTGGACGAGGCCAGCGCGGCGACGAACAGCACGGCGATGCAGGCGGCGAACCACAGCGGCGTTTGCAGCGCCAGCGCGATCAGGCCCAGGCTCAGGCCACCGGCGAACTGGAACAGCACCACCATGGTCTTCTTGCTCGACGCCAGCTCCAGGAAGGGGCTCCACAGCGACTTGAAGACCCAGGCGAAGCCGATCAGGCCCGTCCAGCGGGCGATCTGGTCGTTCGGCACCCCCATGCTCTTGAACATCAGGCCGGCCACCAGGGCGACCGCGTAAAACGGCAAGCCCTGGGCGAAGTACAAGGTGGGCACCCACGAAATCGGGCTGCGGACGCCGCCCTTGCTACTGTTGCTGCTGCTGGTCTTGTCATTCATGGATGCTTCCTCGGGTCGTCTTGAAAGTGCGGTTTGATTCGGTGGCAAGGGCGGCGCTCACTGGCAGCGCCGCCTGGCCTCGGCCATGATGATGCGGTCGGCCGCCTCCTGCGCGTACACGCCGGCGCCGGCCGGGTAGCGTGCGGCCATCGCGGCCAGGCGCTGCAGCCGCGTGCCCACCGCCTGCAGCGGCAGGGCGCCAGAGGCCAGCGCGGCGCCGACGGCGTCCAGCGCGGCCGGCAGCTGCGCGGCATCGGCCAGCAGCGCCATGTCGGCGCCGGCGGCCAGGGCGCGCGCGCCGACATGCCCGCCCTGCGCATCGATGCCCGGCGCGAGCAGCACGCCGTGCATCACCGCGTGCGACAGGCTGGCGGGCTGGTTTTCATCGAGGGCCGGATAGGCCACGTGCGCGCTCATCATCGAGGCCGTCTGCGCGGCGGCCCGGCGAAACGGCACGAAATCGTGTTCTTCCAGCTGCGAGCGGGTCTTGTCGACGCTGGGGAGAGGGCTGCCGGCGCCGTGCTGCGGCAGGTACAGCCTGGCGCAGCACGCCACGCCCTCGGCCTGGCAGCCCGCCGTCCATGCGTGCGCCATGGCGGCCGCTTGTGCCGGATCGCCGCCAAACGCCTGCGCCGCGCCCGGCGCCTGTCCGGCAGCCGTATCGAGATTGATCAGGGGCGCCAGCAGCCAGTTGATGCCCAGTGCGCGCAAGCCGCGCGCCGTCGCCGCGCCCGTGCCGTTGGCCAGTTCCGCGTCGCCAAGGGCGCACAGGTCCATGGCGTCCGGTGGCTGCGGCAGCCAGGCCGGATAAGCGGGAGGCATGCCGGCCGGGTCGATGGCGATCAGCGCCTGCGGACCCAGGGCGCGGCGCAAGTCCGTGCTCAGGCGCGTCAGCTGCGCCGCATCGCGCAGATTGGCCGCGCGCAGGCACACGGCGCGGATGCCGTTCTGCCGCAGCCACTGCGCCGTGGCCGCATCGAGCCCGGTGCCGGCGATGCCCGTCATCAGCAGCTGGCCAGCCAGCAGGCGCAGGTCGGTGGCGATGGCGGCGCTCATTTGACGGCGCCGTCCATGCCGCGCATGAAGAAGCGCTGGGTGAACAAAAACGCCAGCAGGGTCGGCACGATGGTGATCAATGTGCCGGCGGCGATCACGCGCGTGCTGCTGCCGAAGGTGCCGCGCAAATACAGCACGCCGACAGAAAGCGGGAATTCATCGGGCTTGCTCATGACGATGGACGGCCAGATGTACTCGTTCCACGATTCGACGGCCGTCAGGATGCCGACGGTGGCCAGCCACGGCGTAATCAGCGGCAGCATGATGCGGCTGAAGATCACCCACTCGGAGGCGCCATCGACCCTGGCCGCGTCGATCAGGTCTTGCGGCACTTCCTCGAACGCCTGCTTGAGCAGCAAGATGGCCACGGCCGTCACCACGTTGGGCAGGATCACGCCCGTGTAGGTGTCGACCAGGCTCATTTGCGTGATGGTGATGAAGTTGACGAGGAAGTTCACCTCCGACGGCAGCACCAAGGTGGCGAGGATCAGGCCGAACACAAGTTTGCGGCCGCGGAATTTCAGGCGCGCCAGCGGATACGCGGCCAGTGAGCACAGCAGCAGTTTCCAGAACACGGTGAACACGGCGATCAGCACGGAGTTCTTGAAGAACGACCAGATGGGAATCGCGTTGAACACTTCGATGAAGTTCTCGAAGGACGGTGCCTTCGGCCAGAAGGTGGGCGGGAAGGCGAAGATATTGCCTTCCGTGGAAATGGCCGTCACCAGCGTCCACCAGAACGGGAAGACGCAGACGACGGCGATCGCGCACAGCACGGCATAGTGGCCCAGTATGTGCAGGCGCGTTTTCAGGGGGCGGGAACGGATTTTCATGGTCATTCCCCGGTCAGCGGTGCTTGGGTTTGAGGTAGCGCAGGCACAGCAGGGCGATACCGATGCAGAATAGGGACACGACGAAGCTGGCGGCCAGCGCGCGCGGCAGCTTCAAGTGTTTGAGGCCCTGGTCATACGCGTAATACAGCGCCGTGAAGGTGGAATTCATCGGGCCGCCCTGGGTCAGCACGTCGACTTCCTGGTAAGCCTTCAGGGCCGCCAGCACGGACAGGATGGAGCACAGCATGATGGTCGGGCGCAGCATGGGCACGGTGATCTTCCAGAAGCGCTGCCAGCGGTTGGCGCCGTCGAGCATGGCCGCTTCCTGCATGTCCGACGGAATCGATTGCAGCGCCGCCAGGTACATCACCATGTACCAGCCCAGGCCGCGCCACAGGGTGACGAACATGACGGCGAACAGGGCCAGGCTGTCGTTCGACAGCCAGCCCACGGGCGCGTTCACCAGCTTCAAGGTCATCATCACGTAGTTCAGGGCGCCCTGTTCGTGAAACATGAAGCCCCACATGATGCCGACGACGGACACGGTGGTCACCACGGGCACGTAGAAGGCGGCGCGGAACAAACGGATGCCGGGCAGGCGGTTGTTCACCAGCACGGCCAGGGTGATGGCGCCCACCTGCACGAAGGGCACCATCAGCAAAAACATCAGCGAATTCTTCAGGCCCGAGACGAACATCTCGTTGTTGAAGATGTAGCGGAAGTTGTCGAGGCCGACGAAGCGCGTCTCGCGTATCAGGCTGTAATCGGTAAACGCCAGCACGGAGCCGTAGCCGACGGGCCAGAAGGAAAAGGCGGCCAGCAGCAGCAGGGCCGGGGCGAGGAACAGCCAGGCTTGCACGGTGTGGCGGTGGGCGAGTTTCATGGTGTCCTTAGTGGCGCGGCAGGGTGGCCAGCTTGCGGTTCCAGATGGCGACGGCCTGGTCCAGCGCCTGCTGCACATCCTGCTTGCCCGTCACGCCCGCCTCGACGGCTTTCACCAGCGAGCGGCGCAGCTCGTCGTAGTCGTCGATGCCGGCCACGTACAGGGTGCGCGAGTGGCCCATCGACAGCGCGCCGGCGGCCACCGCCTTTTCGGCCGCGCCCGCGTTCTTCGGCGTGGCGAGGAAAAACGGGTCGGCCGCCGCCTTGACGGTGGTGGGAAAGACGCTGGCCTGTTTGGCGAAGGCCAGCTGGTTGTCATCGTTCGTCAGGAAGCGCGCAAACTTGCCCACCGAGGGCAGCAGGCTTGCCGGCACGCCTTTCGGAATGGCGAAGTGCACGAGCCAGCCGCCGTCGGCGATGCCGGTGGGGCCCAGCGGCGCGGGCGCCACGTCGGTGATGGCGTAAATATCTTTCGCGTCGCCACGGATGCGCTGCATGGCCGTCGGCGGCGCCAGCAGCATGCCCAGGCGGCCGCCCTTGTAGGCGTCGATCACGGCCGGGAAATTGTCTTCGGCGAACAGGCTTTCTTTCAGCAGGCCGCCGACCTTGTAGGTGTCGGCCAGCTTTTGCACCAGCGCCACGTGCCGCGGCGAATTGAAGACGGCGCGGTTGTCGGTGATGACGGCCAGGCCCTGCTGCATGAACAGGCCGTCGATTTTCGACAGGGCGGGAGCGATGCCGGCCTTGCCCGTGCGCTGCGCGATCTGGCGCGCAAACGCCAGCTGTTCATCGAGGCTGGCGGGGCCGCGCGTGAGTCCCGCCTGCTTGAAAATGGCGGTATTGAAGGCGATCACCGCGACATTGCTGTACATGGGGAAGCCGTAGGTGCCGCCCTTGAAGCGCAGGTCGTCCAGGGCGCTGGGAATGTAGCTGGCGCGCGCAGGCGCGATCAGGCCATCGACTTGTGTGAGCAAGCCGTCGCGCGCAAATTCGTCGGCCCAGGGCACGTTCAGGCTGACCAGCGCGGGCGGCGTGCCGGCCACGATGCGCGTGACCAGCTTGGTCTGGATGATGTCCCACGGGAAGTCGATCCATTCGATTTTGACGCCGGGATTTTGCGCCTCATAGCGCGCCATCACCGCATTGAAATACGGCGTGAACTTGGGCTTCATGCTGAAGGTCCAGAATTCGATTTTCTCGGCAGCCCATGCCTGCGGCGCGAGCAGGCTCGCGCAGGCAAACACTGCCAACAGTCTCTTGATCATTATTATTATCCTGGCGACTGACCCCGCAAGTGCCGGGGTCGGACCCTCAGGGTCCGACCCCCGTCTCTGCCTTTGGGGGGGCGTAAGTTACTACTTGTTGCTTAGTTTGTTTTTGTTACCTTGCTCAAGTGGCGCGGCGCATCCGGGTCCATGCCGCGCGCGGCCGACAGTTTTGCCGCCATCACGTAGAACGACTGGATGGCGACGATCGGATCGAGATCGGGCGTGGCCGCCACGGGCAGGGTCAGGTCGCGCTCGGCCACGTCGGCGGGCGCCGCCAGCAAGACCTTGGCGCCACGGCCGCGCATCTCTGTTGCCAGCTGCAGCAGGCCGGCCTGGGTCGGGCCACGGGTTGCAAAAATCAGCAGCGGGTAGCCGTCTTCGATCAGGGCCATGGGGCCGTGCTTGATTTCGGCGCCGCTGAACGCTTCCGCCTGGAGGGCCGAGGTTTCCTTGAATTTCAGGGCCGATTCCAGCGCCACGGGGAAGCTGATGCCGCGTCCGACGACCATGATGTTGCGGGCCGGGGCCAGCACGTCGATGGCGGGCGACCAGTCGACGCGGGTCGCTTCGAGCAGCGCTTCGGGCAGCGCTTCCAGGCCCCCCAGCAGTTCGGGATCGTTCTGCCACTGGGCCACCATGCGGGCGCCGGCGACCAGGCTGGTGATGAAGCTTTTCGTCGCGGCGACGCTTTGTTCCTTGCCGGCGCGCAGGGGCATGGCCCATTCGGCGGCGTGCGCCAGCGGCGAATCGATGTCGTTGACGAGGGCCACGGTGGTGGCGCCGCCGTCGCGGAAGTAGCGGATCGGTTCGACCACGTCCGGGCTCTGGCCCGATTGCGAGATCGAGATGGCCAGGGTATCACGCGTCACCAGCGGCGACTTGTTCAGGGTCACCAGCGACATCGGCAGGGACGCGACGACGCGGCCAAGGCGCGCCATGATCAGGTAGGCGACGTAGTTGCAGGCGTGGTCGGAGCTGCCGCGCGCGATGGTCAGCGCGGTCGAGAACGAGGTGCTCCTCAATTTGCGGCCCAGTTCCGCGTAGCGTTCGGTGTCGCTGGCCAGTTGCAGGGCGACGCATTCGGCGGCGGAAACGGCTTCTTTAAGCATCATTGAGGTCACAGATTTCTCCTTCTATATACACTGCTTTGAGTTTGAGATCGCGATCGAGTACTACCAGATCGGCGTAAGTGCCGGGGGCCAGCCGGCCGCGTTCTTCCAGGCCCAGGTAATCGGCGGCGTTGGTCGACACGCGCTTGGACGCGTCGGCCAGGTCCAGTCCCAGTCCCACCAGGTTGCGCAGCGCCTGGTCCAGGGTCAGGGTGCTGCCCGCCAGCGTGCCGTCGGGCAGGCGCACGCCGCCCATGCATTTCTGCACGGCGTGGCGGCCCAGCATGTATTCGCCGTCCGGCATGCCGGTGGCGGCGGTCGAATCGGTGACGCAGTACAGGCGCGGGATGGCGCGCAGGGCCACCTTGATGGCGCCCGGATGCACGTGCAGCAGGTCGGGGATCAGTTCCGCGTATTCGGCGTGCGCGAGGGCGGCGCCGACCATGCCCGGCTCGCGGTGATGCAGGCCGCTCATGGCGTTGAACAGGTGCGTGAAGCCCACCGCGCCGTGCTCCAGCGCGGCCACGCCGTCTTCATAGGAGCCCAGCGTGTGGCCGATCTGCACGCGCACGCCGGCGTCGGCCAGGGCCCGCACCAAATCCAGGTGGCCGGCGATTTCCGGCGCCACGGTAATGACGCGCAGCCTGGCCAGCGTTTGCAGGCGTTCGATTTCGGCCAGCGTGGCGGCGCGCGCGTAGTTCGGCTGCGCCCCGAGCTTGCCGGAATTGATGTACGGGCCTTCCAGGTGGGCGCCCAGCACGCGCGCCGTGTTCGGGCGGCGGTTGTTGGCGGCGATGCCGATGGCCGTCAAGGCCATGTCGATGTCTTCCGGCGGCGCTGTCATGGTGGTGGCCAGCAGGCTGGTGGTGCCGTGGCGCGCGTGGATGGCCGCGATGGTGTAGACGGCTTCGCCGCCTTCCATGATGTCCTTGCCGGCGCCGCCATGCACGTGCAGGTCGATAAAACCGGGCAAGATATAGTCGTCGCTGTTGTTCGACGGGTGGAGGGAATCGCCCTCGATGCTGTCGACGCGCTCGCCGAAGGCGATGGCGCCGTGGATCCAGCCGCCGGGGGTAAGGATATTGCCTTTGATAGTGCTGCTCATCTGCGCGACTCCGCTACGAATTCATAATAATCACTGCGGCAATACGAGTGGGTCAGTTCCACCGCTGCGCCGTTGTCGAGATAACTGACACGGGTGATGTGCAGCATGGCTTCACCCGTCTTGATATTGGCCAGCTTGGCCTGTTCCGCCGTGGCGTTGACGGCGCGGATATGCTGCAGCGCGCGCATCGGGATGGTGCCGCGCGACTCCAGGTAGCCGTACAGCGAATCGGTGACTTGCTGCGGGTCCGGCATGTACAGGGCGGGGATGGTGGTCGTCTCGATCGCCATCACCACTTCGTCGGCCGTGCGCAGGCGGCGCAAACGCGCCACCGGCATGTGCGGCGACAGTCCCAGCGACAGCAGTTCCAGCGGCGCGGCCGAGCCGATGTCGCGCTGCAGCCAGCGCGAGCCGGCGGTAAACCCCCGCTGGCGCAATTCTTCGGAAAAGCTCGTCAGGCGCGACAGCGGCTGTTCCAGCTTGGGCGTGATGTAGGTGCCCGAGCCGCGCTTGCGCGTCAGCATGCCCCGGTCGCACAGCATGTCGATGGCCTTGCGCGCCGTCACGCGCGAAATCTCGAGGATTTCCGACAGCACGCGCTCCGAGGGCAAGGCCTGGTTGGCGCGCCAGTCGCCGCTGGCGATGCCGTCCGACAGCATGTTCGCCAGCTGCATGTAGAGCGGCGTGTCGCTGGCGGGATTGGGTTTGAAGGCGGACAGTTTGGCCAGCATGGTCATTGCTCCTGCAAGTGCTTGCGTATCAGGCGCAGGCCGCCTGCCGCCGAGTCGCCCTGTGCCGGCACGACCAGTTGCAACAGGGCCGCCGGCAGGTAGCCCGACAAGGGCGCCGCCAGGCCGCCGCACAGGGCCACGGGCAAGGTGCCGGCCGGGTCAAGCGCCCGCGCGATGAGGGCGATCTGCTGGCCCGCGTCGGTCAGGATGGTGTGCGCCACCACGTTGGTGGCCGCGTGTTCGAGCACCAGGCGCGCCAGTTGCGCAAAGTTGGTCTGGCTGGCGGCCGCCAGCCACACCTGCATGGCGTCGCGCTGGCCGCCGCAGGCGTCGATGATGGCCGTGGCGAAGGCGCTGCCGGGCACGCGCCCGTCGGCCACCTGTTGCGCGTGGTTGATGGCGCGCATGCCGATCCAGGCACCGCCCGCTTCGTCGCCGGAGGGGAAGCCCCAGCCGCCCACTTCGTGGCGGCTGCCGTCCGCGTGCAGCACTTCGCCCACGCTGCCCGTGCCGATGGCAACGATGACGCCCGGCTGGCCCGCATGCGCGCCCAGCAGGGTGGTCAGGGCATCCGATTCCAATGCCACCAAGGCATAGCCGGGATTGTGTTCGATGAAGCTGGCGGCCCACTGCTTGTTGTGCACGCCGGCCAGGCCCAGGCCGATGGCCATGCGCTGCAGGGGCGGCTGTTCCAGGCCGGCGGCGCGGAAGGCCAGGGTGACGGCGTGCGCCACGGAGGTCCAGGCCCGTTCGATGCCCAGGCCCAGGCCGGAAGGGCCGCTTTGTCCCTGCGCCAGTTCCTGGCCATCGAGGCGCGCCAGGCGTACGCGGGTGCCGCTGCCCCCGCCGTCGACGCCGATTATGTATTCGATCATGTGTGTGCAGTCCCGCGTATGGTTGGATGCGCCTGTCTCGTTTTTATTTGTCGGGCGGCGAAAAAGCTGAAGGCACTATATTGTTGCCTCGATGGCTAGTCAAGAGGTATTTAAGTGGTATTGTAAAATATTCTTGCGCTTGATGTGTCGCGCCCGGAAAGTTCGCCACAAGCTGTTGTTAATAAAGGAGTTTTTGTCGATTGAAAATGGTATTGAAATTGGCCTTGTTTAATGCCAATTTTTTCCCACTGGTCTGTGCCCGGTGTTGCGGTATTGCTTTTGTGCATGCTTGGCAAGGGACGCCATGAAGAGTAAAGTCGGCCTTTTACACCTGAGTTGGAAGAGCATGATGAACGACAAGGCAGCAAAGAGCGATTACTGGGACGACTGGCAGCAAGAGGCGCTGGCCGCCGGCGTGTCGGCGCCGCTGGCTGCGCTGGGCATGGAAATGATGCGCACGCACCGCAAGAACCGCTGGCCGAAGGATTTCCTGGGCCGCGAAAGCGATGGCCCGGTCATGATCGAGATGTGCCTGGAAGACGAGGCGGAAACGGAATTGTTCTTCATCGAGAACCTGTATCCCTACGATGCGGCGCTGATCGAAAAGACGCGCCGCCGCCTGTGCCTGCATTGATCCGGCACTGACGTACGACTGGAACGGCCGCCTTGCGCGGCCGTTTTGCTTTTCGGGTGGCATTTTCATGGGGGAGTGTCATAATGGCCCAGGCATTTCCGCCCAGGCATGGAGTAGATGATGAGCAAGGCACAGGACAGCAAGAAAGAAGCCAAGAAAGAACCGGCCAAGACCATGAAGGAAAAGAAGGAAGCCAAGAAGGTCAAGAAAGAAGAGCGCAAGCGCTGATCATGCGCCTGCGCCGTACCCTGACGCGCCCGTGGCGTGCGCCGGCCCTGCTGGCGGCGTTCGCCCTGCTGGGCTTTGGCGTGCCCGTGTCCGGCGTGCTGGCGCAGGCCAAGCCGGCGCCGTCCACGTTCGGGCAAGTGGTGGGCAATGCCGTGCTGTGCATCGACCATATCGACAACAAGGCCTTCTATGCCTACCTGCTGACGGCCTTCGGCCCCGCCTACAAGCATGAAGGGGGCGCCTACTGGTTCCGCACGGAAGCGACCCTGTGGGGCGCGCCCGTTACCGACGTGATCGTCAGCGACGATACCAGTCCCCTCGTCTTCATGGGCGTGGTGGCGGATTCGACACCGGAAAAGCTGGAACCGGCCATCCGCGGCGCCTCTGGCCTGCGTTTCAATAAACTCGACAATTCCGCCTTTCCTGTCCGTGGTTCCGTGCCTGGCAGTAAAATCGTCTACTTCCGTAGCAAGGCGAAAGTGTATTGCGCCAAATACAAGCCCTTGCCGCCCGCCCGCACCCGCTGAGGGTATTGGCTTGCCGCAGCGCATTTTGATCGTTTCATCCGCAGGGTCTCCATGTACACGCATTATTTCCAGCTCAAGCAATCGCCGTTTTCGATCGCCCCCGATCCGCGCTACCTGTTCATGAGCGAGCGCCACCGTGAAGCGCTGGCGCACCTGCTGTATGGCGTGGGCAGCGGCGGCGGCTTCGTGCTGCTGACGGGAGAGATCGGCGCCGGCAAGACCACCGTGTGCCGCTGCTTCATGGAGCAGATTCCGGAAAATTGCCAGCTTGCCTATATCTTCAATCCGAAATTGTCCGTCGAGGAATTGCTGCTGTCGATCTGCGAGGAATTCCGCATCGCCCTGGCGCCCGGCGTGGCCAGCGTGAAAGGCTATGTCGACGCCATCAATGCGCACTTGCTGGCCAGCCATGCGCAGGGCAAGAATAATGTGCTGATCATTGATGAAGCGCAAAACCTGTCCGCCGCCGTGCTGGAGCAGCTGCGTTTGCTGACCAACCTGGAGACGAGTGAGCGCAAGCTGCTGCAGATCATCCTGATCGGCCAGCCGGAATTGCGCGCCATGCTGGCCCGGCCCGAGCTGGAACAGCTGGCGCAGCGCGTCATCGCCCGTTATCACCTGGGTTCGCTGACGGCGGACGAGACGGCCAGCTATGTCCGCCACCGCCTGGCCGTGGCGGGCAGCACGGCGCAGACGCCGTTCGCGCCCCGTTTGATGGCGACCATCCATGCCTTGAGCAAAGGAGTGCCGCGCCGCATCAACCTGCTGTGCGACCGCGCCCTGCTGGGCGCCTACGTGGAAAACCAGCCCCAGGTGACGCGCCAGATATTGCGCCGCGCCGCCGAGGAAGTGTTTGCGGAAGAGGGCAAGCCGGCTGCCGGACGGGGCTTGCGCTGGCCGCACGTGGCCGGTGGCGTGCTGGCCGGCGCGCTGGTGACGGCTGCGCTGGCCTGGCATTTCATGCCGCACGCGCCTGCCACCGTGGCCGTGGCGAAAGCGCCCGCCGTGGCGGCGCCCGTTGCCGCCGCTGTTCCTGCGAAGGCGCCTGCGCCCGCACCCGCGAGCGTGCCGGACCGCAACGCCGTGCTGCGCCAGCTGGCCGCCCTGTGGGGCGAGCAGTTGCCGGCTGGCGACGCTTGCCAGGCGGGCGCGCGCGCCGGCCTGCGCTGTTTGCACAGCCGTGGCGGCATCGCCGAACTGCGCGTGCTGGACACTCCCGCCATGCTGGCCTTGCGCGATGCGGGTGGCACGGAACAGCCGGCGCTGCTGACGCGCCTGCAGGATGATACCGCCACCTTGATGCTCGATGGCAAGCAGATCAGCTTGCCGCTGGCCCAGCTGGCGCAGCGCAGCGATGGCAGTTTTACCACCTTCTGGCGCGCCCCGCGCGGCTGGCGCGATGAAGTGCCGCTGGGCGCCCGCGGCGCCGACGTGGACTGGCTGGCGCAGCGCCTGGCGCAGCAGCGGGGCTTGCCGGCGCCGGCCGCCAACCTGCCGCTCGATGCCGAGATGCAAGGCCAGCTGCGCGCTTTCCAGCAAAGCCAGAACCTGCGGGCCGATGGCCTGGCGGGCCCGAAAACATATATACGCCTGAGGCAACTGGGCGACAACGGGGAGCCGCGCCTGAGCGGTGCTGCTCCTGCCGTGGCGGCGCCCGCCGCGACGGCGATGGTGGCGGGGAAATAAGATGTCCTACATACTTGAAGCACTGAAAAAATCGCAAGCCGAGCGCCAGCTGGGCGAGTTGCCGTCGATCCACGCACCGCAAGTGCAGCTGCACGATGGCGCGGCATCCGGCACGGCGCGGCGCGCGCCCGTCTGGCTGGCGCTGGGCGGCGTGACGGTGGCCGTGGCTGCCGCACTGCTGCTGTGGCAGCCGTGGCAGGCGGGCGCGGCGGCGCCTGTAGCCGTACCTGTTCCCTTATCTGCTGCCGCGCCTGCCGTGCTGGCCCAGGCTGTGCCAGCGCCGATGCCGGCAGTCCCTGTGCCCGTGGCGGCCCCGCCAGCGGTCGCCGCGCCCGTGCCCGTGCCGCCGGCGGCCACCGCCGCGCCCGTACACCATGCCAGGCCCGTGGCGGAACCGAAGCAGGAAACGCCGGGACAGCCCGCGCCGCCGCCCGTAGTGGCCCCGCCCCCCGCAACGCCTGCTCCCGCGCCGCCGGTTGAAGAGGCCGTGCCCGGCATGCGCGACTTGCCCGAGCCGATACAGCGGCAAATTCCCCCGATCGCCATCGGCGGCTATATTTATTCGAAGAATCCGGCCGACCGTTTGCTGCTGATCGACAAGGTGCTGCGCCACGAAGGCGAGGAACTGGCGCCTGGCCTGGTGCTGGAAAAGCTGCAGCCGAAGGCGGCCATCTTCAGTTTCAAGGGCTACCGCTACCGCGTGCCGTATTGAGTTGTTGCACATCAAGGCAGGGGTACAGTAGCTGAATCATACTGGCCTGGCCTGGTCGAACCAGGATTGCCGCGTCCGTGCGCGCGGCCGGGGAGGTCCCATGATTGCTGCTGCCGGTGAGGGTGTGCTTGATGCGGATGCGCCGGAAAACCTGGCGCGCATCGAGCATATCGTCGTGCTGATGATGGAAAACCGTTCGTTCGACCACATGCTTGGCTACCTGAGCCTGGAAGGCGGGCGTGCCGATATCGACGGCTTGCAGGCCAGCCATGCCAACCTGCATGCGGGCGTGACGTATCCCGTGCACCATTTGCGGCGCACGGCCTTCGGCCCGCAGCAAGACCCGTCGCATACGGGCCAGTCGGTGGCGCAGCAATTGCAAAACAATAACGGCGGCTTCGTCGATGACTATGCGCAAACGCATCCGGGCGACCCCGACATCGACCTGGTGATGGGTTACTACAACGGGACCGACTTGCCCATGTACGATTTCCTGGCGCAGCAGTTTTGCGTCTGCGACCGCTGCTACAGTTCCGTGCCGGGCGCTACCTGGCCCAACCGTTTGTATGCGGTCAGCGGCAAGGCGGCCGGCAGCAAGGATAGCAAGCGCGTGCCCCTGTATGCGAACAAGTCCTTCGTGCGGCACCTGGACCGCGCCCAGGTCGGCTGGAAATTTTATTCCGCCTGGAAGCCCTGGAGCCTGGCCTTCAGCGACGACCATTACCGCTCGTCCGAGTGGTACGAGCCGTTCGGTTCCAGCGCGCGCCGCTATGGCTTCATCGGCGATGCGCTGGCCGGCACCTTGCCCCCGGTCAGCTGGATCGATCCGCATTTCTTTGAAAATGACGACCACCCGCCGGCCGATATCCGCGCCGGCCAGGCGCTGGTGGCGCAGGTCTACCAGGCCCTGTCGCGCGGTCCCGCCTGGGCGCGCACCTTGCTGATCCTCAGCTATGACGAGCACGGCGGCTTTTTCGACCATGTGCCGCCGCCCGCCGCCGCCGACGACGACCCCGCGTTTCGCCAGTATGGCGTGCGCGTGCCCATGCTGCTCGTGTCGCCGCTGATCGCGCCGGGCAGCGTCAGCCACCAGGTGGTCGACCATACGTCGATCATCAAAACCATCCTGCAGCGCTTTTGCCGCGCCGCCGATGGCAGCTTGCCCCAGATGGGCGCGCGCGTGGCGGCCGCCAGCGGCCTGGGCGCCGTGCTGACCCTGGCGCAGCCCCGCGCGGCGCCGGCCGTGCCCGCGACAGTGCTGGCGCAGCGCGCCGCCTGGGAAGCGGATGTGCGGGCCCGGGATTTCGCCCCGCTGGCGCCTGCCTGCCAGCCCGCCGCTGACCTGGCGACGGCTGGCGAGCTGGACGCTGCTGCCGCCGTGCCCGCGCTCTCCGATGCCGAGGCGGGCGCGCTTGCCGCGCATCGGCAATTGGCGCGCATGGCCAGGAATGTGCAGGCGCAGAATGGGAAAAATGCGGGGAGAAATGCGGGAAAAAATGCGGCCCAGCCGGCCGGCCGGCGCCAGCGCCAGGGTGGCAAGCCGGCGCCGGCCGGCGCCGGGAATGGGGGAAAATCCGGAGGCGCTTGATTTGGGCGATGAGCCTGGCACTGGGCAAGGCAATGCGCTGGGCAGTGCGCGGGTGGGGCTGCGTATAATCATTCCTTCTCAATCAAGGAGTGACCATGCACGATGCGATGCCCGCACACCCGGTACTGGGGGTGATCGGCCGTTCCGGTAGCGGCAAGACGACCCTGCTGGAATTTGTGGTGAAGGAACTGGCGGCGCGCGGCTTGCGCGTCAACCTGGTCAAGCACAGCCACCATGACCTGGCGCTGGAGCCGCCGCAAAAGGACAGCGCCCGCCTGCGCCTGGCGGGCGCGGCGGAAGTGCTGGTGGCGTCGCCGTATCGCTTTGCCATCGTGCATGAGCTGCGCGGCGCGCCGGAACCGAGCCTGGCGCAGCAATTGGCCCGCATGGGGCCGGCAGACCTGACCCTGGTCGAGGGCTTCAAGACGGATCCCATCCCCAAGCTGGAAGTGTTTCGCCCGGAAGTGGGTCAAGCGCCCCTGTATCCGCATGATCCGCATGTGATCGCCGTCGCCTCCGACAGCCCGGCACCGGACGATCTGCGCGAGGGCGTGCAATGGCTGGACTTGAATGCGCGCGAGCACGTGCTGGCCTGGCTGCTGCACAGGCTTGAAAAATAAGTTAAAGGTTTGCCGGCAGCATCCGTTAACAAGGGTAGAACCTCATTGGAGAAACGTATGGACGTCGCAAGCATTGCTCAACTGTCAACCACGATGGCGGAGACAGGCACGCGTCAAGCCGTCGGTTTGACTGTCCTGAAAAAAGCGCAGGATATTCAAAGTTCGACTGCCACTGCCTTGCTGGAAGCGCTGCCACCGATACAGTCGGCGCCGAGCCTGCCGGCTCACCTCGGTAACCGCATCAACACGACAGCCTGAGCGCAGGTCGGTAGCGCCCGTCCGGCGCTGGTCGTACCCATGCCCACACCACCGTCATCGACGGTGGCGCGTGGGCGTTTTTGTTTGTCTTTTCGCCTTCCTCCCGTCTCCGTTCGCCATGACCCGGCCGATTCAGTAGAATGACGTCCATCACCTCGCGTTGTCCATCGTGCAGCCCGGGGCGTGCCCACTTTACTTTGACCCATGCAAGAGGATTCCCCATGAACAAACGTCAAGCTCTCATCGCCGCCGCCCTCGCGGGCCTGTGCGCCGGCACCACCGTCAACGCGGCCGCCCACGATGGTCCCGCCCCCGGCGACAAGGAAAAATGCTATGGCGTGGCCAAGGCGGGGCAGAACGATTGCGCTTCGTCCGATGGCGCGCATTCCTGCGCGGGACAGGCGGAGGCGGACAACTTGCCCACGGAATGGGCATATGTTGCCAAGGGCACGTGCGAACAGGCGGGCGGCTCCGTGAAACCCGTCAAGGCCGCCAAGGCTGCCAAGCCGGCCACGCAGCCCTGAGCATCCGCCGTCCGCCCATGCCGCCGCCCGTCCTCGCGCTAGCCGGCGCCGGCGTCGGCTTGCGCGCGGCCCACTACCGCGACTTCCTGGCGCGCTGGCCCAAGGTCGGCTGGCTGGAAGTGCACACTGAAAATTATCTGCAGCCTTCGGGCTGGGACTGGCATGTGCTGCAAACCCTGCGCCAGGACTACCCGCTCAGCCTGCATGGCGTGGGCCTGGGTCTGGGATCCGTCCGGGGCTTTTCCGAAGCCCATCTGCAGCGCGTGCGCGCGGTGGTGGAAGGCATCGCGCCGGCCCTCGTGTCGGAACACCTGTGCTGGGGCGCCGTGGCGCAGCAGCAACTCAATGATCTGTTGCCGCTGGCCTTGAATGGCGCCGCCCTCGATTTACTGTGCGCAAGAGTAGGGCGGGTGCAGGATGTGCTGAAAAGGCCGATCTTGCTGGAGAATGTCTCTACTTACCTGCGTTTTGCCGACGATGCCATGAGCGAAGCGCAATTCCTGACGGAACTGGCGCGCCGCAGCGGCTGCGGGCTGCTGCTCGATATCAATAACCTGTATGTGAACCAGTGCAATCACGGCGAAGATGCCTTGGCGGCCATGCAAGCCATCGCGCCGGGCAGCGTGGGCGAGCTGCACCTGGGTGGACACCTGCTGACACCGCACGCCGTGATCGACCATCACGGCGCCGCCGTGGCCGATCCCGTCTGGGAGTTATATGCGGCCGCCTTGCAGCGCTTTGGCGCCGTGCCCACCCTGGTCGAATGGGACACGGATTTGCCGCCGCTCGATATCCTGCTGGGCGAGGCGGACAAGGCGCAAGCCATGCTGGCGCGCCACGCGCAACATGCGCCGTGGCACGCGATGCCGCCGCTGCCGTCACCGCCGCCGGCCGCGCCGCCAGGCGCGCTGGCTGCTGGCCAGCAAGCGTTCGCCACCGCCTTGCTGGATACTGAGGCAACATTGCCAGCGTTCGCGGGAGACGTGGTGCCGCAGCGTTTTTCACTGTACCGTGGCAACTTGAGCGCCGCCTGGCGCCGCACGCTGGCGCACGCCTATCCCGTCGTGCTGGCGCTGGTGGGCGAGGATTTCTTTGGCGGCCTGGCGCGTGCATACGGCCGGAAGATGCCATCCGATAGCGCCGATTTGAACCAGTTTGGCGCCCGTTTCGCCGATTTTCTTGCTGCGTTCCCGCCTGTGGATGAGCTGCCTTACCTGCCGGACATGGCGCGCCTGGAATGGGCCTTGCACCTGGCCCATTACGCGGCCGATGCGCAGGCACTGGCGCCCGAGTCGCTGGCCGCCTTGCACCCGGATCAGCTGGAAGCGCGCCGTTTTACCCTGCATCCCGCTTGCGCCTTGCTGGCGTCCGGCTGGCAGGTGGCGGCCATGTGGCAGGCGCATCAGGAGGGGGACGGTTCGGGGATCTTTCCGCAAGATCTGCAGGTGGCCAGCCAGGCGCTGGTGTGCCGGCCGCGCTGGAAGGCGCAGGTGCTGGTATTGGATGTGGCCGCGCATGCCGCCTTGCAAGCCTTGCGGCAGGGGCAGACGTTCGGCGCCGCGCTTGATGCGGCGTTCGAGCTGGATCCGGCCTTCGACCTGGCCGCGCACTTGCGCCAGTGGCTGGCGCATGCGGTGCTGGTGGCGTAACTATGACTCGAAGGCCCGCAGCAGACGCGCTTCGCCCGTCTGATCGCGGTACAGGGCATTCGCGGCCAGGGTGGCGTCCATCATGCGGGTGACTTGCTCCTCTTCAAAGCGGGCAAGCTCGGCAGTGGCCGCAACGAGGGCCAGTTGCAGCCTGGCACGCGCACTCTGGTACAGGCTGCTGGTATATTTGTCTGTGTTGCGCAGTAATTCTTCCGCGTTTTCTATTACCTGGCGCAAGTCGCCGATCAGGCGTTCCTGGCTGCGCGTACCTTGTTCGGGATGGTCCATGGCGCTTCCCTTCTGCAATCGATATTTATCTGACAATAACGACGTGTCGCAGCTTGACTTGGGCAGCCGGGCTGGCAGGGGTGCTGGCTGGACGCATGGGGCTGCTTTCGCACCCCATGCCGGTATCAAACGGGGCCGACGACCGTGATACGGATATCGCCCACGCTGACCACCTGGCCGGCGCGGATCTTGGCGGTCTTGCGCAATTCCTTCTTGCCATCGACCTTCACCACGCCGCTATCGACCATGACCTTGCCTGCGCCACCGCTGTCGCACAGGCCGACCAGCTTCAGCAGCTGGTTCAGCTCGACGAACTCGGATGTTAAATCAAAGCTTACTTTTTGCATTGTATCCCTTATTGCAACGATGTGTTTTAAACACTGAATGACAGTGTCAACTAAGGTCATAGTTTACATGAAGCGAGGGGGAATGCAGGCTGAGCCTTAACTTTTGTTGGGCTGCGTCATCTCCAGGGGAACGATCCATGCACTGAATTGCTCTTCCGTCACAAAGCCCAGGGCCAGCGCCGCTTGTTTCAGGGTCGTGCCTTCGTGCTGGGCCTGTTTGGCGATTTGCGCCGCCTTGTCGTAGCCGATGTGCGGTGCCAGCGCCGTGACCAGCATCAATGAGCGTTCCATCAGTTCGGCGATGCGACCACGGTTCGGTGCGATGCCGTGCGCGCAATGCTCGTCGAAGCTGCGCATGCCGTCCCCGAGCAGGCGCGCACTTTGCAGGAAGTTGTGCGCGATCAAGGGCTTGAAGACGTTCAGCTCGAAATTGCCCGAGGCGCCGCCCACCGTGATGGCCACGTCGTTGCCGAATACCTGGCAGCACAGCATGGTCAGCGCTTCGCACTGGGTGGGATTGACCTTGCCCGGCATGATGGAGCTGCCCGGCTCGTTTTCGGGGATCGTGATTTCGCCGAGGCCGGAACGGGGGCCGGACGCCATCCAGCGCACGTCGTTGGCGATTTTCATCAGGGCCGTGGCCAGGGTTTTCAAGGCGCCATGGGCGGCGACCAGCGCATCGTGGGCGGCCAGGGCGGCAAACTTGTTGCTGGCCGTTTCGAAAGGCTGGCCCGTCAGGCGCGCCAGTTCGGCAGCGATGCGGCCGGCAAATTCCACGTGGGCATTCAATCCCGTGCCGACGGCCGTGCCGCCGGCGGCCAGCTGCAGCAGCGGCGGCAACGCTGCCGTGATGATGTGCTCGGCAAAGTCCAGCTGCGCCACGTAGCCGGAAAATTCCTGGCCCAGGGTCAAGGGCGTGGCATCCTGCAAATGGGTGCGGCCGATCTTGACGATGTCGGCAAATTCCGTCGCTTTCGCGTCGAGCGTGGCGCGCAGCTGGCGCAGCGGCGGCAAGACGGTGTGGGCGACGGCCAGCGCGGCCGCCACGTGTATGGCGGTGGGAAAGATGTCGTTCGATGACTGGCCCAGGTTGACGTCGTCGTTCGGGTGCAGCAGGCGCTCGGCGCCGCGCAAGCCGCCGATCAGCTCGGAGCCGCGGTTGGCCAGCACTTCGTTCATGTTCATATTGCTTTGCGTGCCGGAACCCGTCTGCCAGACGGCCAGCGGGAATTCCCCGTCATGCTTGCCGGCCAGTACTTCGTCGGCCGCCTGCGTGATGGCGATGGCTTTTTTGCCATCCAGTAATCCCAGGTCCAGGTTGACGTGGGCGGCCGCGCGCTTGACGGTGGCCAGGGCGGCGATCAGTTCGGGCGGCATCTTTTCCGTGGAGATATGGAAGTGCTCAAGCGAGCGCTGCGTTTGCGCTCCCCAAAGCCGGTCGGCGGGTACGTCGATCGGGCCGAAACTGTCGCGTTCGATTCTGCTACTCATGGCATCCCTTTCATCGATGGAGGTGGATCGAGTGTACTCCAGACGTCAAAAAGGCACAGGATGATGCTGTATTGCATCATTTTTGCCTTGGCTCATCTATATTTTTGCGATTTCCTGCCGTTAAAGACAGGCGAGTCTCCATTATTTATCTTGTTATCAAAGCGATCAGTCCATGCAGAGCAGCATCTTTCCCCGTTGGTCCCTGATCGCGTGCGCCGCCGCCAGCCTGGCCTTGCCGCCCGTGATGGCGGCCGAACTGGGCGACATGGCCGTGCTGTCGCACGTGGGCCAGCCCTTGCTGGCCGAGATCGAACTGACGGCGCTGGCGCCCGAGGAAGCCGGCGGCGTGGCCGTGCGCCTGGCTTCGCCCGATGTATACCGGGGTGGCGGTATCGGCATGGACGCCGCCCTGCAAACCTTGGCGATCAGTCCGTTTGAACGCGGTGGACGCCACTATGTGCGCGTGACCACCCGGCAAGCGATCCAGGCTGGCCACGTGCATCTGTATTTGTTGCTGGGCAGTGGTAATGGTGCCGTCGTGCGCCTGGGCACCTTGTGGCTGACGCCGGCGCCGCCCGCTGCCGCCAGTGCGCCAGCCAGGCAAGCTGTTCCGGCGCCCGCGCCAGTGCCCGCGCTCATGCCTGTAGCGCCGCCGCGCGCCGTGGCCGGAGCGCCGCCGCCCGATGCTGCCGCGCTGGCGGCCCGCGCGCGCGCCGAGGGACTGGTGCGTCCGGCCCGCGTGTTCGTGCCGCCGCCCGCCGCGCCTGCGCCAGCCGCTCCCGCGCTGCGTCCGCCGCCGTTGCGCCGCGCCACGGCGCCCGTGGCCGCCTGCGCGCCGCAGGCCGATGCCGGGCAGGCGGCAGCGTGCGTGGCGCTGGACGAGAAAAATACGGCCCTGAATGACAAGCTCGGCGAATTGGAGGGCAAGATCGGCGCCTTGCAAAAGGCGCTGGCGCTGCCTGCCGCCGCGGCCGTGCCGCCTGCTGCCGCCCCAGCCGTGGCGGAAGCGCCCCATGCCAAGCCCAAGCCCCTGCACGCGGCGCCGGCTGCCGACAAGGAAAAGAAGCCGGGTGGCAACGGCTTGCTGTGGCTCGGTGTCGGCACCTTGCTCTTCCTGCTGGTGACGGCGCTCATCGCGTATGCCGTGCGCAAGCGCAGGCAAGGGGCGGGGCCGGGCACGCCGTCGAAATACTGGGTTTTGCTGCGCAAGCCGTTCAGCCGCAGGAAGAAGGAGGTGCCCGTGCTGACGGAAGCGGTGGAGGAGGAAGCGGCCGCGCCGGAAGCGGAGCCGTTCTCGCGTTAATGCCGCTGCAAGGGCGCACTCCAATTTGATATAAAAAAAGATATTGAAAAAATACATGGGAACGCTTGCCAATCACGTTGCCTGTTTCTTAAAGATGGTGCTATGATTAATTCAGTGGACTTGCTCTACGACAAAACAGCCCCAGCCTGGCGCAGTCACCAACGATAGTGTGGCGCGGCAAACAGGTGTAGCGTTGCATAAACGCCTGGGTCTGGAAGCGGTTCGCGATGCCGACGATGTGCTCGCGAACGCCGGATGCAACCGGCAGCGAGGCGACGCCAGGAGATACCTGGGGCTCGCCTTCCAAATTCCCCTCCTTGCTTTTTGGGCGCCGCAGATGGCGCGCTCCCTGGCACGGCGGCAGACGTAAAAAAAGCACCCTCGGGTGCTTTTATCGTTTCTGATGCGGCTGCTTCTTACATGCGGGCGCGCGATCCCGGCATGACGTTCGACAGCTGCGTCATCCACGGTTCCGTGATGGCGCGGATTTCGCGGTCGTTTGCCAGGATTTGCTTGAGCAAATCGATCTTGCGCTGGCGCGAGGCGCCGGCCTGGGCAGGCATGCTGCCCGCCATGGTCGCGCTGGCGGCGCTGGCGCACTGGTTTTCCAGGGTATCCAGGCCATCCCAGTCGCTCGAACGTGCGGCCACGACCATTTTGTTGGTCATTCCTGCAATATTTTCATACATCGAGAGAACGTCGTTGGAGGTCATGAGCACACCCGTAACTAGTGAATGGATTACCGCTTGTCTAGATTAACGGCGGGTCCAACGGGAACTTGAGGGTGTTTTTGAAAAAAAAGTGAAAATAATTTGCCTGATTTTGGCGTGCCGCCGGAATCGCCCGCAAACCCGCATGGATGCTGGGGGTGGCGATACCGGCAGCGGTGGATTTATTTGACGAGTTCTTCCAGCCCTGCGCTCAGTTCGGCAGGTGGCGGCATCTTGTCGACCAGCACGGAGGGCGGCAAACCCAGCGCTTCAGCCACTTCATTCGGGTAGCAGGCGATGATTTCTTCATTGCTCAACGCATTTTCCTCGATGCGCGCGCGCCAGGCGGCCAGGTGGATGATGGCGGCCAGGCGGTTCAACGGCGCCTTGGCCAGCGGATCGGGAAAGGCGGCGATGGCCTCGGCAAAGGCGGGCGGAAACTTCCAGCGGCGCGCCAGTTCGGCGCCCACTTGCGCGTAGTCATAGCCCAGCGATACCCGTTCCGCATCGAGCCGGCGCGCATCGAGCGGCGGTGCGATCTTGTCGAGCTGCATGGCTTGCTCGGGCATGACGGCATGGATAACCAGTTGTCCGATCGCATGCATCATGCCGATGGTGAACGCCAGGTCCTGGTTGTCACCCGTCTGCCTGGCGATCCAGCGGGCCGACACGGCGCTGTGCAGGCTGTAGCGCCAGAACTGTTGCAGATTCAGTCCGGGCACGGTCTTGAATCCGCTGACGAGGCCCGAGCTGATGACGAGGGTGCGCACGGTCACAAAACCGAGCATCAGCACGGCGTCTTCCACCGTGCCGATGCTGCGCGAGACGTGGTAATAGGCCGAATTGGCCAGCCGCAGCAGCTTGGCGCTCAGCACAGGATCCGCGCTCAGCTGGCGCGCGATGTCTTCGGTGGCACAGGCGGGGTTGTCGAAACTGCGCACCAGTTCATCGACGATCTTCGGGGCGGCGGGCAGGGCGTGGGGATGCTGGAACAGCGCTTCCAGTTGCATGGCAATCTCCTTGGCGTTCGCGCGGTACGGGGTCGTGCAACTATATGCTGATTTTTTGTCCGCATGCAAAAAAGTTCAGGAGCGGATTTTGGGCGGGAAACAGGCTATGATTTCAGCCCTGGTTTCAGCTCATTTTCAGCTATTTCATCGAAAGGATCGCCATGCACGGTTTGCGTTTTTCCTGGTCCCGGACGCCAGTCCAGGCCGCCATCGTCCTCGCCCTGGCCGGCGCCTCGCTGACCGGTTTTCCCGCCCAGGCGCATGGCCAGCAGGCGGCCGTGCCCGCTGCCGCGAAGACCTTGCCCGGCGACGATTTCTACGATTACGTGAATGGCGACTGGCTGCGCAGCACGGAAATTCCCGCCGACCGCAGCAGCTGGGGCTCGTTTGCCATCCTGTCCAACGCCACCAACGAACGCATCATCGGCCTCGTCGAGGGCCTGGCCGCTACGCCGCAGGCGGACGCGTCCGCGCGCCAGGTCAGCGATTTTTACCGTTCCTGGATGGATGAAGCGGCTATCGAAGCGAAAGGCTGGGCGCCGATCAAGCCCTTGTTGACCAAGATCAATGGCATACGCGACCGGACGGGGCTGGCCCGCGCGCTGGGTGAAAGCTTGCGCGCCGATGTCGATCCGCTCAACGCCACCAATTTTTATACGGAAAACCTGTTCGGCCTGTGGGTGGCGCAAGACTTGAACGACACCACGCGCAACGTTGCCTACTTGCTGCAAGGCGGCCTGGGTTTGCCCGACCGCGCCTTCTACCAGGGCGACAGCGCCCGCATGCAGGGCTTGCGCGCGGGCTATCAGGCGCATATCGCCGCCATGCTCAAGCAGGCCGGCTACCGCGATGCACCGGCCCGCGCCGCGCGCGTGTTTGCGCTGGAACAACAAATTGCCGCGAGTCACGCCAGCCGCGAGGATTCGGCCGATGTCGTCAAGGGCAACAACGCGTGGCACGCCGCCGACTTCGCCAGCAAGGCACCGGGCCTGGACTGGAAAGCCTTCTTCCAGGCGGCAGGGCTGGGCCAGCAGACGGATTTCATCGTCTGGCACCCGTCGGCCATGACGGGCAGCGCCGCGCTGGTGGCGAGCGTGCCGCTGGCCACGTGGAAAGATTTCCTGGCCTTCCACGCGATCAACCATTTCAGCACCACCTTGCCGAAGGCGGCCGCCGACCAGCGCTTCGCCTTCTATGGCAGCACCCTGAGCGGCACGCCGCAGCAGTCGCTGCGCAGCAAGCGCGCGCTGGCCGCGACGAATGCGGCCCTGAGCGACGCCGTCGGCAAGCTGTACGTCGAGCGCTATTTCCCACCGGAATCGAAAGCCCGCGTGCAAGACATGGTGACGAATATCGTCGCCGCCTTCTCGCGCCGCATCGACAAGCTGGACTGGATGGCGCCGGCCACCAAGGCGCAGGCGCAGGAAAAACTGCAAACCCTGTACGTGGGCGTGGGCTACCCGGAACGGTGGGAAAACTACGCGGGCTTGCGCGTGGTGCGCGGCGATGCGCTGGGCAATGTGCAGCGGGCCGAGCAGTTTCATTACCGGCAGGAACTGGCCAGGCTGGGCCAGGCGCCCGACCGCAAGGCCTGGGCCATGCCGGCGCAGCTGGTCAACGCCGTCAACTTGCCGCTGCAAAATGCGCTCAATTTCCCCGCCGCCATCCTGCAGCCGCCATTCTTTGACCCGCAAGCGTCCGACGCGGCCAACTATGGCGGCATCGGCGCCACCATCGGCCACGAGATCAGCCACAGCTTCGACGACCAGGGCGCGCAGTTCGACGCCCAGGGCAAGTTGCGCGACTGGTGGACGCCGGCCGACCTGGCGCATTTCCAGACGGCATCCAAGCAGTTGGTGGCGCAGTTCGCCGCCTACAAACCGTTCCCCGACCTGGCCGTGAATGGCCAGCTGACCCTGAGCGAAAACCTGGCCGACCTGGCCGGCGTGGCGGCCGCGCATGATGCGTTTGCGCTATCGCAACAGGGCAAGCCGGCGCAGGCGGACGCCGACCGCGATTTCTTCATCGGCTACGGCGTCAGCTGGCGCAGCAAGGCGCGCGAAGCGGCGGCGCGCCAGCAAATCCTCACGGATGGCCATGCGCCGGCGCAATACCGCGCCGCCACCGTGCGCAACCTCGACGCCTGGTATCCGGCCTTCGACGTCCAGCCGGGGCAGCAGCTGTACCTGGCGCCGGAACAGCGCGTGCGCGTCTGGTAGACAATGTGGACGGTGCCGGACGCGCAATGCGCCGGCGCCGTAAAATGGCGTGATTACTGATTGGAGCGCCATGAAGCCGACCTCGCAAGACCAGCAAGATCCCATCCACGCCATCACGGGCCGCACCCTGGCCCATTACGACGCCAGCGCCGAGCAGTTTTTCGAAGGCACGCGCGACCATGACGTCAGCCAGAACATTAGCGCGCTGCTGAACGCCATCGGCAAGCCCGCACCGCTGGCGATTCTCGACCTCGGTTGCGGCCCCGGCCGCGATCTGAAGGCGTTTACGGGCCTGGGCCACCATGCGACGGGCGTCGATGGCTGCCCCCGTTTCGTCGGGATGGCGCGCGCCTACAGCGGCTGCACCGTGTGGCAGCAGGATTTCGTCGACCTCGATTTGCCGGCCGCGCACTTCGACGGCGTGTTCGCGAATGCCGTGCTGTTCCACGTGCCCAGCGCCGCCTTGCCCGGCGTGCTGCGCGCTTTGTACGCGTGCCTGAAACCGGGCGGCGTGCTGTTCAGCTCGAACCCGCGCGGGCAGAACCAGGAAGGCTGGAATGGCGCGCGCTACGGCAGCTACCACGACGAAGCGACGTGGGCCGCCTACGTGCAGGCGGCCGGCTTTACCCTGGTCGAGCAGTACTACCGTCCGCCGGGCTTGCCGCGCGAGCAGCAGCCGTGGCTGGCCACCGTCTGGCGCAAGGATTTGACGGCCTGATCGACGATGTTGGCACTGTGTTAGGAACCGTACAGAGCCTTTGATCCCCACTGCGTACTATGGACACATCGACACGCAACAAGCAGCGTGTGAGCCGCAGTACCGGCCCTGATGGGCTGGACAACAGATGTACCAACTACAGTGAGGATCCATCATGAACAAAGATCAAGTCGAAGGTAAACTGAAGGAAGTCGGCGGTAAAATCCAGGAAGCCGCTGGCAAAGTCGTCGGTAGCGAAGAACAGCAAGCCAAGGGCCTGGCAAACCAGGTCGAAGGCAAAGTGCAGAAGAAAGTTGGCGATGTGAAAGAGGCGGTGGAAACTGTCACGCGCAAGCCATAATTTCTGCTCCAGTATAAAAAAACCGCCGCCTGTCGCAAGACAGGCGGCGGTTTTTTATTTGATACAGCGCAAGCTTACTGCGCTGGCTTCATCAGGTTTTGCTTGAAGAACAGCTCGATTTTCTTGTACACGTGGCGCTGGCCGGCGCGCGACGAGATGCCGTGCTTGGCGCCCGGATACGTCATCAGGTCGAATTGCACACCGCGGTTCACCAGCGCGTCGATCAGTCGCGTGCTGTTGCTGAACAAGACGTTGTCGTCGGCCATGCCGTGCACCAGCAGCAGCGGCGACTTCAGACCGTCGAGGTGGGCGAACACGGTGCTGGCCTTGTAGCCGTCCACGTTTTCCTTCGGCATGCCGAGGAATTGCTCCGTGTAGTGGGTGTCGTACAGCGACCAGTCGGTCACGGGCGCAACCGACACGCCCATGGCGATCTTGTCCGATGCTGCCGACAGCAGGCGCAGGGTCATGAAGCCGCCGTAGCTCCAGCCGAAGACGCCGATGCGTTTAGGATCGACGAAGCTTTGCTTGCCCAGCCAGTCGATGCCGACCAGCTGGTCCGCCACTTCGGCCGCACCGAGGTTGTGATAGATGGCGTCCGTGAACGCGCGCTCGCGGCGCGACGAACCCCGGTTATCGAGGCGGAAGACGACGAAGCCCTGCTGCGCCATGTACTGGTCGAAGTTGTTGCCCCAGCGGCGCGCCACGTGCTGCGAGTGCGGGCCGCCATACGTCGACAGGTAGACGGGGTAGCGCTTGCCCGCGTCGAAGTTCGACGGCTTGACGATCGAATAGTGCAAGGTCTGGCCATCGTTGGCCTTCAGGGTGCCGTACTCGGTCGGCAGGTGGTCGGCCTTGTACTTGGCGTATGGATGGCCGGCGTTCAGCGCGTTTTCTTCCAGCCAGCCCACCATGGCGCCGTCCGGACGGCGGATGCTCACCTGCGGCGGCGTGGCAGGGTCGGAATACGTGTCGACGAAGACTTCGCCGTTGCGCGAGAACGTCGTGTCGTGCCAGCCGTCGGCCTTGGTGACGCGCTGCGGCTTGTCGGCCGTGCTGCCATCGAGGGCCAGGGCGTAGGTCTGCTTGTCGATCACGGCGTCGCGGTTCGACGACACGAACACTTTACCCGTCTTCTGGTTCACGGCCAGCACGCTGTCGATGCCCCACTCGCCGGAAGTGACAGGGTGCAGCAGCTTGCCGCCCATGTCGTACAGGTACAGATGGTTGCGGCCCGTGCGCTCGGACGACCACAGGAAGGTGCCGTTCGACAGGAAGCGCAGGTCGTCATGGATGCTGACCCAGGTTGTCGACGTTTCCGTCAGCAAGGTGCGCTGCGCCAGGGAAGCCGCATCGACGGCGACCAGGTCCAGGGTCTTCTGGTCGCGCGACTGGCGCTGGTAGACGAGCGACTTGCTGTCCGCGCTCCAGTCGGCGCGCACCAGGTAGATGTCCGGGTTCGTGCCCAGGGCCACCTGGCGCTGCGCGCCCGTTTCCGGCGAGACGATCAGCAGTTGCACCAGCACGTTCTGGTCGCCGGCGGCAGGGTAGCGCTGTTCCACGACGTCCGTGCGGTCGGCGAAGATTTCGAAGCGGCGCACGACGGGCACGGGCGCTTCGTCGTAGCGTTTATAGGCGATGGCGGAATCGTCCGGCGCCCAGTAGTAGCCGGTGCGCTGGCCCATTTCTTCCTGCGCCACGAATTCGGCTTCGCCGTTGCGGATCGTGCCCTTGCCGTCGGTCGTCAGCTGGCGTTCCTTGTCCGTCTTGAGGTCGATCACATAGATGTTTTGATCGCGCACAAACGACACGTAGCGGCCTTTCGGCGAGATTTTCGGATCGAGCACATTGCCCTTGGCGACCAGGCGCGCCTTGTCCGGGTGGGCCGCGTCGACCAGGTACAGATTGCCGGCCAGCGGCACCAGCAGCTGCTTGCCATCGGGCGACCAGCTGTAGCTGAGAATGCCGTTCAGGCTGGCCGTGCGCTCGCGTTCGCGGCGCGCCTGCTCTTCGGGCGAAATCGTTTCATTCGGCACCAGCGCCTTCGAGTCGATCAGGCGGTGCGTGCTCTTGTCCTTCAGCTTGAATTCCCACAGGTCGAGCTGGAACTGGTTGTCGGCGCGGCCGCGCAGGAAGGTGACGCGCTCGCCATCGGGCGAGACCTTCAGGTTGCGCACGCCGGGGCCGGCCAGCGCCGGATCGGCGTGGATGCGTTCCAGGGTCAGCTTTTCAGCCGATGCGGGAACGCTGGCCATCGCGGCCAGGAAACAAAGAATAAAACGCATGGATGTCTCGGTAGTTGGAAGGGAAGGGCACTGCATGTTAAGGCGAGCTTGAGCGTTGCCTAAGCGTAAGACGATACCAGAGCGTGCCTGTTTATGCGATAGCCCATGCCACGGAATATGGCGTTCCTGGCCATATTTCCTTCGTCAAAAATGTCCAGCAGCCGCCCATTCCATGGCGCTTTGCCCCGTTCAGGCCAATATCGTGCCTTCGATTACCGTCAGGCATGCGCCGCCTATCCAGGCGTGGCCATCGCGGAAAGTCACGGACACGCGGCCGTCGCGCTGCAGGCACGTGCCCTGGCGGACCGTGTAGTCGGCGCCCGCCAGCAGGTGCGCGATGCAGGCGTTGGCGCTGCCCGTGACGGGGTCTTCCACCAGCGCGCCATGCTCGCTGAGCAGCGCGCGCACTTCGTAGTCGGCCGGCCCGCCTGCGCCGTGCGGGCCGTACAGCGCCAGGCCGTCGGCGCCGGCGGCGGCCAGCAATGGCGTCAGCGCGGCGATGTTGGCGCGCACGGCCAGGCAGGCGGCGGCGCTGGCCAGCGGCACGCACAGCCAGCGGATGCCCATGTCGGCGATGGTGGCGCCAGCGGCCGGTTCTCCGCCCAGCGCCGTTTGCAGCAGCGGCAGCAGATCCGGGGCGAGCGCGCGCGTGGCGCAGGGCGGCGCCTGGAACGCCAGCACGCCGCCGGCGCCGCGTTCTATCTGCACCAGGCCGACGCCGCATTCCTGCACGATGCGCGCCCCCTTGGGCTGCATGCCCGCATCGAGCAGGGCGTGCGCCGTGCCCAGGGTCGGGTGGCCGGCGAACGGGAATTCCATCTCGGGCGAAAAGATCCGCACGCGGTAATCGGCGGCCGGGTCGCGCGGCGCCAGCACGAAGGTGGTTTCCGACAGGCCCGTCCAGCGCGCGATGGCCTGCATCTGCGTGGCGTCGAGGCCATTCGCGTCCAGCACGACGGCCAGCGGATTGCCCGAGAAGGGAACCGTGCTGAAGACGTCGACTTGCCTGAAGGGGCGTGGTTGCGGCATGGTGTGCTCCTTGTGCATGGGGTGCTCCTTGTCTCAGGCTGCGCGCAGGCGCTGCAGCGACAATCGGTTCAGATACCAGGTCAGCAGCACGGCCGCCACCGTCAGGCCCGTGACGAGGCCGATCCAGAAGCCGGCGGCGGCCATCGGTTCGGCCGGCGACCAGATGAAGCCTTGCGGCGCGAGGCCCAGCACATAGCCGATCGGCAGCGAGAAGCCCCAGAAGGCCAGCAGCTGGATCAGCATCGGCTGGCGCGTCACCTTGTAGCCGCGGATGGCGCAGGAAGTGGCCACCTGCGTCGCGTCGGACAGCTGGAACAGGGCGGCGAACAGCAGCAGCTGCGCGCACAGGGCCTGCACTTGCGGGTCTGACGTGTAGGCTTGCGCGATCTGGTGGCGGAAGACGGTGATCAGGGTGGCCGAGACGATGGCCGCCGTCAGCGACATGGCCACGCCCACCCACGAGATGAAGCGCGCGCGGCGCAGATTGGCTTCGCCCACGGCATGGCCCACGCGCGTGACGAGCGCGATGCCGAACGTGAGCGGCACCATGAAGACGACGGACGAGAAATTGAGGGCAATCTGGTGCGCCGACACCTGGATCACGCCGAAGCGCGCCACCAGCAGGCTGATGACGCCGAACGCGCTCACTTCGGCAAAATACGTGACGCCGATGGGCAGGCCCAGGCGCAGCATGGGGCCGATGGACGACAGCTGCGGCCCTTCCCAGTGCGTGAACGGATACGTGGCGCGGTAGGCGGGCGCGATCCGGATCCACGCCAGCATGGCCAGCAGCATCATCCACACGCAGCAGGTGGTGGCCACGGCGCAGCCCACGCCGCCCAGTTTCGGCATGCCCCAGTGGCCGTAGATCAGCAGGTAGTTGACGAAAATATTCAGCGCCAGCGCGGCCAGCGCGATGACCATCACGGGCTTGGTCTGGTTGATGCTGGTGCTGTAGCCGTACAGCGCGCGGTAGGCGGCGAACGGCGGCAGCGCGCAGCTGATGATGTGCACGAACAGCTTGGCCTTGGCGGCCACCGCCGGTTCGAGCATCAGGTGGTCGAATACCAGCGCCGCCATGTTCGTCAGCAGGCAAGCCACCAGGCCGACCAGCAGCGCCTTCCACAGCGACTGGCGCACGATGTGCGGCACCCGGTCGTGGCGCGCGGCGCCGATTTCATGCGCCACCAGCGTATTGATCGCCATCATGATGCCGCTCACGGTGACGAGCACGATGGACCAGATGGCCGCGCCCAGCGACACGGCCGCCAGCTCTTCGGGATTGGTATGGCCCGTCATGGCCACGTCGGCCGCGCCCATGCCGACGGTGGCCAGCTGGCCGATCAGGATGGGCCAGGCCAGTTTCCACAGCGAGGAAACTTCATTGCGGACGGCGGGCAGGGTGAACGAGGTCGTGTGTGGCATGTGCGGCAAGCTTGACTAAACACAAGATTCTACCGGCATTCGCCGTGCTTGTCCGACGCGGCGCCCCCGGCGCCCGCCACGGTAATCATTTGTTACAGCTAAGAATGCCAGTCGCGGATAGACTGCGCGCTCTATTTGGCAAAATGACCAAATAGTCAACCGCAATACCCTGACTATGGAGCAAGACCATGCTGAAACACACCCTGAGGTGCGCCCTGTTGCTGGGCGCCGCCATGACGGCCGAACTGGCCGGCGCCGGCGAACTGACCCTGTATTCGCGCGACGATTATCACGGCCGCTCGCAGACCGTGCGCGACGCCGTCGCCGACCTGGAAACCCTGCGCTTCAACGACACGACGCAAAGCATCCGCGTGCGCTCGGGCCGCTGGGAAGCGTGCGAGGAAGCCGATTTCCGCGGCGATTGCTTCCTGCTCGAGGCGGGCGAGTACCCGTCGCTGGACGGGCGCGCCAACAAGATCACGTCGCTGCGCGAAGTGCGCGGCGGCTGGGGCGGTCATCCGGGCCGCGACCGCGATTGGGAGCGCGACCGCGAGCGGGACCGCGACTGGGACGGCCGCCGCGAGCGTGACCGCGAGCGCGGCCATTTGCCGGGGCGTTCGCTGGGCGGCGAGCTGACCTTCTATACGCGCGACGATTTCGCCGGCCGTAGCTTGACCGTGCGCAATAGTTCGGCCGATTTGCGCGAACGCGACTTCAACGACACGGTGCAAAGCGTGCGCGTGCGTTCGGGCTACTGGGAAGTGTGCGAGGACGTGGGCTTCCGCGGCCGCTGCCGCACCCTGGAACCCGGCGAATATGCGAGCCTGGAGCGCATGAGCAACCGCATCTCGTCGGTGCGCGAAGTGCGCTGACGCGGGTCGCCCGGCAAGGCAAATGGCAATGGCAGGCTCCCGCGGGGGCCTGCCATTGCTTTTGGTAACAATTTATTGTGCTTTTCGCATACTTTGTTACACCGTTTTTTCTGCAGATGGCTACACTGGCATCAGTTGTCATGTCGATCACTTGCCTTTGCCGCCACCGGAGACCGCCCCATGAATCGCCCGTTCGCTTTTGCCCTGCTGTGCGCCAGTTCGCTGTTTGTCCACCTCGCGGCGCAGGCCGGCGAGATTCGCCTGTACACCGACGATAATTTCAAGGGCAGGGTGGTAGTCTTGCGCGATACGACCGATGACCTGTCGCGCGTCAATTTCAATGACACCGTGTCGAGCATCCAGGTCGAGTCGGGCAGCTGGGAAGTGTGCACGAATTCCGATTTCAAGGGCGATTGCAAGACGCTGGAACGGGGCGACTACCGCTCGATGCCGGGTATGAACGACAAAATTTCATCCGTGCGCGAAGTCGGCGGCAGCGGCAGCAGCGGCGGCGGCCGCCGCGCGGCACTGGAATTGTATGCGGACGGCGGCCAGCGCGGCGCGTCGGCCGGCATCAACGCGGACCGCGACGACCTGGTCGACATCCGCTTCAACGACCGCGCCAGCAGCGCGCGCATCGAATATGGCTACTGGCAGCTGTGCAGCGATTCCAACTACCGCGGCAGCTGCCGCGTGTTCGGGCCTGGCGGCCACGATGACCTGGGCAGCCTGAGCGGGCGCGTGTCGTCTGCGCGCCTTGTCGATCCGCGCGAAGAGAACCGTCCGCAAAATAACGAGGGACTGGTGGTGTTGTACGGCCGCGCGTTCCTGAAGGGTCCCGGGCTGCAGGTGAACCGCGACGTCAGCGACCTGGTGCACCTGAACTTCAATGACCAGGCCGCCTCCATCGCCATCCACGAAGGCACCTGGGAAGTGTGCTCGGACTCGCAGTTCAACGGCAGCTGCGAGCGCATGGGGCCGGGCAAGTATGAAACCCTGGGCGCGACGCTGGAAAAGCGCATTTCCTCGCTGCGTCGCCTGTACTGAGCGCGCGACCGGGCCTTCGCCGAGGCCTTGTATTTGTTACACTAACACCCTGGCGCAATCGCCAGGCAAATCATCACCAAAGAATGAAGAATGGAGTTAATCATGACGGGCCCTCTCAAACACGCGCTGGCATGCGCGGCGACCTTGCTGCTCTCGCTGGGGGCGCATGCGACCGCCCATGCGGGCGATATCACCTTGTTCGAAGACGTTGATTTCCGTGGCCGCGCGGTGAACCTGCGCGAGACGACGGACGATCTGTCGCGCTTTGGCTTCAACGACAAGGTGTCGAGCATCCTCGTGCGTTCAGGCACCTGGGACGTGTGCACCGATGCCGGCTTCCGCGGCAGGTGCAAGACCCTGGGGCCTGGCGAGTACAGCTCGATGCCCGGCATGAACGACGCCATCAGTTCGGTGCGCGAGTCGGGCCGCGGCGATGGCAACAATCCGGGACGCCCGGGACGCGACCCTGACCGCGGCAACGGCGGCTATGGCCGTGGCGGCTCGCTGGAAGTGTATTCGGGCGCGGGCCAGAATGGCGGCTCGGCACGGCTGAACCGCGATACGGACGATTTCGTCAGTATCGGCTTCAACGACCGCACCACCAGCATCGTCATCCATAACGGCTACTGGCAGCTGTGCAGCGATTCGAACTACAACGGCGTGTGCCGCATCTTCGGCCCTGGCCGCCACGACGACCTGGGGCGCGGCCTCGACGGGCGCGTTTCGTCGGCGCGCATGGTCGACGAGCGCGAGGCGCGCCGCCAGCAGCAATACGATAATCAGTACCAGCGGCCGCAGTACGACCAGCCGCAGTATCCGCAATACCAGCAGCCGCAATACCAGCAGCGCGGCGCCGTCCTGCTGTTCCCCGAAGCGGGCATGCGTGGCGAACCGCTGGCGCTGGACCGCAATGCGGAAGACCTGGTGCGCTACAACTTCAACGACCGCGCCTCGTCCATCGTCGTCAACGAGGGCCAGTGGGAAGTGTGCAGCGATTCGAACTTCCGTGGCCGCTGCGAAGTGATCGGGCCGGGCGAATACGGGCGCCTGAACAGCATGGAAAACCAGATTTCCTCGCTGCGCCGCGTGCGCTGACCGCGCCTTGACGCCATGCGGACAGGCCGCCTGCCGGGAATGCCCCGCCAGGCGGCTTTTACATTCCCAGCCGTGTGCTGACATTTGCTTGCCCTTTGTTACACTCGCCGCCTGCCGCCTGGACTACACTGGCGAAAATGTCTCAGTATTGGAGTTGTCATGGTTCGATCTTTCCGCCCTGCGCTGTTGTGCGCCGCCACCTTCCTCGCCCCGCTGGCCGCCTTCGCGGGCGAAATCACCCTGTTCCAGGATGCCGGTTTCCGCGGCCGTCCCGTGACCCTGCGTTCCGACACGGGCGACCTGTCGCGCATGGGCTTTAACGACAAGACCTCCAGCATCATCGTGCGCTCGGGCACCTGGGAAGTGTGCAAGGATGCCAATTACCGGGGCAACTGCCGTACCTTCGGACCGGGCCGCTACGACAGCATGCCGGGCATGAACGACGCCGTTTCCTCGGTGCGCGAAGTGGGCCGCCCGGGCCACGGCGGCGGCGACCACCGTCCCTACCCGCCGCGCCCCGAGCGTCCTCATCCCGGTTATCCCGGCCACGGCGGCGGCCACCGTCCGGACATGAATGGCGCCGTGCTGCTGTTCCCCGATGCGGGCATGCGCGGCCGGCCCGTGCGCCTGGACCGCGAAGTGCATGACTTGAGCCGCTATGGCTTCAACGACCGCGCCGAATCGGTCGTCGTCAACTACGGCCGCTGGGAATTCTGCGTCGACGCCAATTTCCGCGGCCGCTGCGTGGTGATGGGGCCGGGCAGCTACGGCCGCCTGCACGGTGGTCTGGACCGCCGCATTTCCTCGCTGCGCCGCGTGCGCTGATTCCGCTGCCGGGCAGCGTCGTATTGTGCGCACGCTGTCCAGCGACTAATTCGTGTACTCTTCCCTCAGGCAGTTCAACCATGGGGAGCAGGCACGGTGGAATACAAGGACTACTACAAGGAACTGGGCGTCGAAAAGACGGCGACCGAGGCCGAGATCAAGAAGGCGTACCGCAAGCTGGTGCGCAAATACCATCCCGACGTGAGCAAGGAGCCGGACGCGGACAAGCGCACCAAGGCCCTGAACGAAGCCTACGGCGTGCTGGGCGACGCGGAAAAGCGCGCCGCCTACGATGAACTGGGCCGCAACCAGGGCGCGCAGGGCCAGCCGTTTCGGCCGCCGCCGGACTGGGGTTCGGGCTACGAATCGTCGGGCGCCGACGACAGCGACTTCTTTGCCGACCTGTTCGCCCATGTGGGCGGCCGGCGCCGCGCCAACAGCACTTTCCAGATGCAGGGCGAGGACAGCCACGCCGCCATCACCATCGACCTGCAGGACAGCTACCAGGGCGCCAGGCGCCACATCGTCATGCGCGTGCCCGAAGCGGACGCCCAGGGCCACGTCGTCACGCGCGAGCGCACCCTGGAAGTGACGATACCGAAAGGCGTCACGGAAGGGCAGCAGCTGCGCATGAAGGGGCAGGGCCATCCGGGCAGCGGCGGCGCGCCCGCCGGCGACCTGTATCTGGAAATCCGCTTCCGGCCCGATGCGCGCTACAAGGTGGAAGGGCGCGACGTGTTCGAGACGGTGCCCGTGACGCCATGGGAAGCGGCGCTGGGCGGCGACATCGACGTGCCCACGCCATCGGGCACGGTGTCCGTCAGCGTGCCGCCCAATTCGCAGACGGGGCGCAAGCTGCGCCTGAAGGGGCGCGGCATTCCCGCCGCCCAGCCGGGCGACCTGTATCTGCTGCTGGAAGTCGTGCTGCCGCCGGCGAACGACGACAAGGCGCGCGAACTGTATGCAACCATGGCGCGCGAGATGGCTTTCAATCCGCGCCAGAAGCTGGGAGGGTAAATCATGACAAACAAGGTAATTGGCGAATTGCTCGAAGACCGTGCCCTGAGCCTGGAGGAACTGGCGCGCGCCTGCGCCGTGGAGCCGGACTGGGTGGTGCAGCATGTGCAGACGGGCGTGCTGCTGCAGGATGGTCCGCCGCCGGGTCAATGGACGGCGTGGCGCTTCACCAGCCTGGACCTGGTGCGCGCCCGCCGCCTGCACGAAATCGAATCCGTGTTCGACGCGAACGCGGAACTGGCCGCGCTGGTGGTCGATTTATCGGAAGAAGTGGCGCGCCTGCGCCGCCGCCTGCACGTGCTGGGCGTGGAGTAGCTTTTATTTACTCAGGCTCGCCGTGGCGCGCCACGGTGAGCCGCGCAATATAAAATTGCCCGTCGACGACCACACGGTGCGGGATGCCGGCCACGTCGAAGCCGGGACCGCCGTCTTCCATCCATTCCTGCGCCAGCGAGTCGAACTGCTGCGGCGTCATGCGCAGCATCTGCGCCGTGATGACGAAGCGCGCGCCTGGTTTCTGTTTGTTGACGAAGTCGTCGATGCCGGCCATGGTGTTTCCTTTTGATACTGATCAATGTATGCGCGCATGATACCCGTCCGCGCGCGCTTCTAGAAGACTTGTTCCAGCAGCGGCAACTGCTCCGCAAACCGTTCCGTCAGCCACTTGCCCGCCTGGCCCGGCGGCGTGTCGGCGCGCTGGATCAGGTAAATCGGGTAATTTTCGCCGTTGTCGACGGCCAGCGGCAGGTGCACCAGGCGGCCGGCTTCCAGGTCGTCGCGCACCATCGCTTCGGGCATGTTGCCCCAGCCCAGGCCCGCGCGCAGCAGCGCGTGTTTGGAACCGAGGTCGCCCAGGCGCCAGTTGCGCAATCCCAGCACGCCGAAATCCTGGCCCTCCGTCAGCACGCTGCGGTCGCTGAGCACCAGCTGCACGTGCTCGCGCGCCACGCTGGACGCAATCGGCCCTTGCAGCTGCGCCAGCGCGTGGCTGGGCGCGGCCACGGGAATCAGGCGCACGTGGCCGACGGCCAGGCGTTCGAAGACGCTGGCCGTGGCCGTCATCCAGCCGCCGAGGCCGATGTGGCAGCTGCCATCCATCACCAGCTGCGCCACGGCGCCCATGGCTTCGATGCGCAGGCGCAGGGCGACGGTGGGGAACTGCGCCTGGAACGCCTCGAGCACGCGCACCAGCACGCAAGTGGGGAACATCACGTCGACCACCACCGATACTTCCGCCTCCAGCCCGCCGGCCAGCGCCTTGGCGCGCGCGCGCATGCCGTCGACCTTCAGCGCCACGGCGCGCGCGTCGGCCAGCAGGGCGCGGCCCGCGTCCGTCAGGGTGGGCTTGCGCTTGCCGCGGTCGAGCAGCACCACGTTCAGCTGTTCTTCCAGGTTGGCGATGGTGTAGCTGATCACCGACTGCGTGCGGTGCAGCTGGCGCGCCGCGTGGGCGAAACCGCCCGCGTCGATGACGGCGACGAACACGCGCAACTGGTCGAGCGAAGGCTGGCCCGGTTCTCTCATGGCAACTCCCTATCTAGAAATTCGATGCTAACCATTGATATTTATACGGTTTCATCGATGGTAGACCCGAACTATGCTGTATGCAAGGGCTGCGATGCGGCCATTCCCGTCACCCGTTTTCACAGGAGCACTTCATGAGCAAGGTTTTATACATCAATAGCAGCGTGCGCAACAGCGGTTCCCTGTCGCGCCAATTATCGGGCGAATTCGTCGCCAAACTGGCCGCGCAAGGCGCCAGCGTCGTCGAGCGCGACCTGGCGGCGCAGCCGGTGCCGCACCTGACGGAAGAGGTGATGGGCGCGTTCTTCACGCCGGCCGAGCAGCGCAGCGCGCAGGCGGCAGCGGCCGTGCAATTGTCCGATACCCTGGTCGATGAATTGCTGGCCGCCGACGTGCTGGTGCTGGCCGCGCCCATGTACAATTTTTCCGTGCCGTCGACCCTGAAGGCGTGGATCGACCATGTGGCGCGCGCCGGCCGCACTTTTCAATATACGGCGACGGGTCCCGTCGGCCTGGCCACGGGCAAGAAAGCGTATATTTTCACGGCCAGCGGCGGCGTCTACAGCGCAGGCCCGGGCGCCGCGTATGACTACCTGAGCACCTATCTGCGCACGGCGCTGGGCTTCATCGGCATCACCGATATCGAGTTCGTGCAAGCGGAAGGCGTGGCCATGGGCGAGGACGCCGTTGCCAGCGCGATCGCCAAGGGGCGCGCTTCGATCGAGGCCCTGGCGGCCTGAGTCTGGCCCCGCCCTAGTTCCAAAGGGGGATTGCCAATCTGCCATGGTTGACATAAGCTTGCCGGCGGCACGCCCCGTGCCAGGCCGGCGAGCCGTTCGCCATGAAAGTCCCCCATGTACAAGTTGGCAAGCGCAGTACTGTTCGGATGTTCCCTGTTTTCAGCAGGCATGGCGCTGGCGCAGACCGCGCCCGCTGCACCACCTGCACCGCCCCACGTGGGCCGCCACGCCTCCACGCCCGAAGATATCCGCGCCATCGAGCAAGTCGTCGCCGACTTCCAGGCGGCGCTGGTCGCCAAGGACGTCAGGCTGCTGTCGTCGCTGATGCTGCACACCAACATCCTGTTCGCCTCGCCGGCCGACGACGGTTTCATCAAGAAAATGCGCGACACGACGGACGTCCACTTCGACGGCGTCGCGGCGGGCGGTTATGTCGCTTTCGCCAACTTCATCAAGCGCGAACCGCAGCGCACGGAAGAAAAATTCTACAACGTCAAGATCACCCAGGACCGCCATGTGGCGTGGGTCAACTTCGACTACGAATTCCTCGTCGGCGACAAATTATCGAACTATGGCGTGGAAGCATGGCAGATGGTCAAGCGCGACGGCGCATGGAAAATCCTCAGCGTCGTCTGGTCCATGCATTCCGCCGCCGAGGCAGGAAAATAGGGCCAGCCGTGCCGCGTCAGTCGCGCGGCAGTTCGCGGATTTCCACCGTCCCCCCTGCGTTCAGTACGGGGTTTCCGATTAACAATTTTTTAGCATCGTCTATACTTTCAGCTTGCACGCGTAGATAGCCTGACAAGTGTGGCGTGACCGCTCTGGCCTGGCCTGAGCGGTGCACGCAGATGCCGGGCCCGATGGAGCTGCCGCCGCAGAAGCGGCCGCTGGCCCTGAGCATGGCGAAGTAGTCTTCCCAGGCCGAGGTGGCGACGTCCATCGGTGTTTCCGTGTCGTCATGCATGAAGATGATGTAGTCATTCATCCTTTTTCTCCTGTGCCGCGTGATAAAAAGAGAGCTGAATCAAGTATCCCAAGCAATCGCGAGCGCATGGTTTTACCCTTACCGCGTCAGTCCGTAGAGACAAGCTGTCCGGCCATGTCATTTTTGGAGCGTACATCGTGCCGATAAAGTATGTTGATTTTTATGAGGTGAATTACACGGCAGAGCGCCTGCGGGGCTGCAAGCTGTGGGGCGCCTATGTCGCCATCTATGCCCCGTCGCCCAACCCCATGCACCGGGTGAACCTGGTGAAAAAGCGCAGGGTAGCGGCCGACCACCAGTTTACAACGGAAGCGGATGCCATGGCGGAAGCGGACGAGGCGGCCGTGAAGCTGGTCGAGCGGCGCCAGCGCCGCTATGTCTTCCACCCCTGACCTGGCTTGTTCAGGCGCAAGTTATTGCGAATGAGCACAGTCCTGGCGCCGGCTGGCCAGGCGCGCCAGCGAAGTTGCCCGTATTATGCAAGCTATCATGCAAGATATCGCCACGCCAGAGGACCGCCATGAAACGCCAGTTGCACCTGCTCGTCATCGACCCGCAAAACGATTTTTGCGACTTGCCCGCCACCTGGCTGCCGCCTGATGCGGCGCCGGCCCTGGCCGTGCCCGGCGCCCACGCCGACATGCTGCGCGTGGCGCAGCTGATCCGTGAAGCGGGCGGCGGCTTGACGCAGATCAGCATCACGCTCGATGCGCACCACCGCTACGACATCGCCCATCCCGCCTTCTGGCGCACGGGCGATGGCGGCCCCGTCGCGCCGTTTACGCAGATCAGCGCGCAGCAGGTGCGCGACCGCTTGTTCCTGCCCGCCGCCAGCGGCGCCTTGCCGCGCGCGCTGGCTTACCTCGATGCCTTGCAGCAGGCGGGGCGCTACCAGCTGATGGTGTGGCCCGTGCACTGCGAGATCGGCAGCTGGGGCCAGAATGTGCACGCGGCCGTGCGCGCCGCCTACAACGGCTGGGAAGTGGCAAATCTGCAAGTGGTCGCCAAGCTGAGCAAGGGTTCCAACCCGTGGACCGAGCATTACTCGGCCGTCATGGCCGAAGTGCCCGATGCGCAGGATGCGGCCACCCAGCTCAACCGCGCTTTCCTCGACACCTTGCTGCCGGCGCAGCAGATTTATGTCTGCGGCGAAGCGGGCAGCCACTGCGTCAAAGCCAGCACCGAGCACATCGCCGACTACCTGCAAGCGCAGCAAGGCAAGGCGGCCCTGTCGCGCCTGGTGCTGCTGACGGACTGCATGAGCCCCGTCACGGGTTTTGAACGGCAACAGCACGAGTTTCTTGCTGCCATGCAAGAGCGCGGCGTGCGTCTGGCCACGGCTGCCGACGCCGTTCCCGAGCTGCTGGCCAACGCGGCTGCCTGAGCCAATGTTAATCGTGCCCTGCTGAAATGCTTGCGGTGGCGTACTATTCTGGCTTCAGGAAGTTGGAGAAAACACACATGACCCCGATAGTGCGCAGTTTGCTGGAAACCGATCTGTATAAATTTACAATGTGGCAAGCATTGCTGCACGGTCATCCGAATACCCATACCGAATACGAATTTGTCTGCCGTAATAAAACGGCGTTCCCGCTGGCCGAACTGAAGGGCGAGCTGGAAGAACAGCTCGACCATTTATGCTCGATGTCGTTTGCCGACGACGAGCTGGCCTATCTGCGCACCTTGCGCTTCATGAAGAGCGATTTCGTCGACTTTTTGACGGTGTTCCGCTTCCAGAGAAAATTCATCGAGGTCAGCACGGACGGCGACACCTTGCTCGTGCATGCGGCAGGGCCGCAGGTGCACGTGATGGGCTTCGAGATTTTCGTGCTGTACATCATCAACGAACTGTATTTCCGCCGCTTCGACCTCGATGCGGCCATGCGCGAAGGGCGCCACCGCCTGGGCTTGAAAGTGGCGGCCGTCAAGGAATTCGGTAAATTGCCGCGGCGCAAGCATCCATTTGAATTTTCCGACTTCGGCGTGCGCCGGCGTTTTTCCGGCGCCTGGCATGACGAGGTGGTGCAGCGGCTGGCGCGCGAAGTGCCCGAGTATTTCAAGGGCACGTCGAATGTCTACCTGGCGAAAAAGCTCGGTATCGTGCCGATCGGCACCATGGCGCATGAATACATGCAGTCGTTCCAGTCGTTCGGCGTGCGTCTGCGCGACTTCCAAAAGGCGGCACTGGAAGACTGGGTGCAGGAGTACCGTGGCGACCTGGGCATCGCCCTGACGGACGTGGTCGGCATGGATGCCTTTCTGGCCGACTTCGACCTGTATTTCGCCAAGCTGTTCGATGGCTTGCGCCACGATTCGGGCGACCCCGTCGAGTGGGGCGAGAAGGCGCTGGCCCACTATGCGGCCTTGCGCATCGACGCCAATACCAAGCGCCTCGTGTTTTCCGACGGCCTGGACCTGGACAAGGCGTTTGCCCTGTACCAGCACTTCGCCGACCGCATCATGACGGGCTTTGGCATCGGCACCAATCTGACCAACGACGTGGGTTTGACGCCGCTCAATATCGTCATGAAACTGGTGCGCTGCAATGGCCAGTCCGTGGCGAAACTGTCCGATTCGCCGGGCAAGACGCTGTGCAAGGATGAAACCTTCCTCGCGTATTTGCGGCAAGTGTTCCACCACCCTGCGGCATGACGGCGGCAGGGCAGGCGCTGACGGCTTAAAAACCCGTGACCACGGTATTCATGTGCTCGACCTGCGGCGGGGCGGCAAAGAATTCGCCGACCAGGCCGCGCCAGGCCTGGAAGTCTTCGCTGCCGCGGAAATGCACGGTATGGTCTTCCAGTGTCGTCCAGCCCACGACGAGGCGGTAGGCGTCGCCGTTTTCGATCGAGCGCTCCAGGCGCATCGATTCACAGCCGCGCGCGCGCCGGAACAGGGGCACGGCTTGCGTCACGGCCGCCTCGAAGGCTGCGTGCGTGGCCGATTTGATCTGGATATGGGCAATTTCATAAATCATGGCAAGTTCCACTGTGGAATGAAGGAACGCTGATCTTGCCATAGTTTGGCCGCGCAGGGGAGGGGTGTCAGCCCGCCAGCGCAGGCGTGCCGGTGCGCCGCCCGCCCGCGTGGCTGGCCGTGCGCTGTTCGATGTCGCAGCCATTGCATGCCTGCACGATGGCGTGCGCCCGTTCCCGTTCCTGCGGCGTGCTGACGGCGACGACGAGGCGGAACATGCCGCGCCACGCCGCCTTGCCCTGTACGGGGACGGCCTCGTCGTCGACCGTGTCGAGCTGTACGGCGTGCGGGGGGAAACCGTCGCCCAGCAGGGCGCTGCGGGCCTGCTGGGCATCGGCAAACTGGTCGAAGATACGGATCAGGGCCGGCGAAACAAGGGGGCTGGTGGAGGTGCTCATGGCCAGGCTTTCAAAGAGGGTCTTCCGGATTTGACCTGCGAGCCTTGAAATAATTCTGGCTCAGCCTCTAAATGCCTGCATTCGGTGGCAAAAGTTTGATAAATATCCAGTATGGCTGCCAAGTCGCGCTAAGATACGGCTTGCGGGATCAATCTTTCATAGGAGAACTAAATGGCAGCGAAGAAAATTCTGTTTTTGACCGGCGATTTTGCAGAAGATTATGAAACGATGGTGCCTTTCCAGGCCCTGCTGATGCTCGGTCATACCGTGCACGCGGTCTGCCCCGGCAAGAAAAGCGGCGAGACGATCAAGACGGCCATCCACGATTTCGAGGGCGACCAGACTTACACGGAAAAACCGGGCCACTTGTTCACCCTGAATGCCAGCTTCGACGAGATCGACCCGGCCCACTATGACGCCGTGATGATCGCCGGCGGCCGCGCGCCCGAATACCTGCGCCTGAACGACAAAGTCATCGCCGCCGTGCGCCATTTCGCCGAGGCGGGCAAGCCTGTCGCGGCCGTCTGCCACGGCGCGCAATTGCTGGCCGCCGCCGACGTCATCCGCGGCAAGCGCATTTCCGCCTATCCCGCCTGCGCGCCGGAAGTGAAACTGGCGGGCGGCACGTATGCCGACATCGCCGTCACGGACGCCGTCACGGATGGCCAGTTCGTTACGGCGCCCGCCTGGCCCGCCCATCCGGCGTGGCTGGCGCAGTTCGTCAAGCTGCTCGGTACCGAGATCCATTTGTAACGATAGATTTGCCCGCCGCGCTGCACGCCAGCCTGGCGGGTGTTTCCCCTTTTTTGATTCGAGTTCTTCATGCATGCGCCGCGCAGTCAACCTTCCCGCAAACAACTTCCAGCGTCGCGCTGGCGCCAGCGCCGCCAGGCGCAAGCCGCATCGGGCCTGAGCGCCGCGCAGGAACGCCAGCTGGCCACCCTGCATGACATTTCCACCCTGCTGGCGGGCCAGCACGCGATCGATGCCCTGTGCCGCGGCTTTTTGCGCCACGTGATGCAGTTCGCGCAGGCCGAAGGCGGCACCGTGCGCATCCTTGATCCGCAACAAGATACCGTGCACATCATCGTGCACGAGGGCATTTCCGACGCCATGGTGGAAGAGGAACATTGCATCCGTAACAACGATTGCCTGTGCGGCGCGGCCGTGGCGCAAGGCGTGATCCAGATCCGCGATTTCCGCCAGGTCGATGCCTTGCAGCGCTTCCGCTGCCAGGACGAAGGTTTTATCGCCATCGCCGTCTTCCCCATCCTCGCGCGCGAGCAGGTGGTGGGCAGTTTTTCGCTGCACTTTGCGCGCCCGCAAGCGGCCCATGCGCAGCAGCAGGGCTGGCTGGAAACCCTGGGCCAGAGCCTGGGCATCGCCATCGAAAACCAGCGCCTGATCGCGCGCGAAAAGGAATTTGCCGTGGCGCGCGAACGCAGCCTGCTGGCCGAAGGCTTGCATGACAGCATCGCGCAAAGCCTGAACTTCATCAGCCTGCAAGTGCAGATGCTCGACGATTCCGTGCGCCGGGGCCAGCTCGACGAGGCGGCCGAAGTGTTGCCGCTGATGCGCATGGGCGTCGAGCAAAGCTACCAGGACGTGCGCGAATTGCTGGTCAATTTCCGCACGCGCTGGCATGGCAGCGACCTGGAAAGCAAACTGTCGGAAGTGCTGGCCAAGTTCGAGCTGCAGACGGGCGTCGTCGGCACGCTGGACATGAGCGGCAACGGCGCGCCGCTGGCGCCCGAGCAACAATTGCAGATCCTGTTCATCGTGCAGGAAGCGCTGTCGAACATCCGCAAGCACGCGCAAGCGAGCAATGTGGCGCTGCGCGTGGAAAACGGACGCGATTTTGCGCTGCAGGTGCGCGACGATGGCGAAGGCTTCGCCGCCAACCTGCGCGACAAGAAAACGGAATTGCAGATCGGCTTGCGTATCATGCAGGAACGGGCCGAGCGGCTCGGTGCGCAATTTGCCATCGACAGCAGGCCCGGCGGCGGCACGACGATTTCGCTGGCCTTGCCGGCAGCCCGGCGCCAGGCCGCGTAACAGATGAATCATCCTTATCAGGCAACAAACATAGTGAACGCTCCAATCAAAATCCTGCTGGTCGACGACCACACCTTGCTGCGCAGCGGCGTCAAGCTGCTGCTGCAGCGCAATCCTCAATTCCAGGTGGTGGGCGAGGCATCGAACGGGCTCGACGGCGTGCGCCTGACGGCCGAACTGCGGCCCGACGTGGTGCTGATGGACTTGAACATGCCCGGCGTGACCGGCGTCGAAGCGCTGCAGCTGATCCTGCAGGACATGCCGCAGATGGTCGTGCTGATGCTGACCGTGTCGGAAAATGCGGCCGACCTGGGCGCGGCCCTGCGCGCGGGCGCGCGCGGCTATTTGCTGAAGAACATCGAGGCCGAGCAGCTGGGCCAGGCCATCTGCCGCGCCGCCGCCGGCGAATCCGTGATTGCCGACGCCATGACGGCCAAGCTGGTGTCGCAGTTCCGCGCGGGGCAGAACGCGCCCCAGGCCGATTACGACAAATTGACGCCGCGCGAACGCGAAGCCATGGCTTGCCTGGCGCAAGGGCTGAGCAACAAGGAAATCGCGCGCCAGCTCGATGTGGCCGAAAGCACGGTGAAAATCCACGTGCAAAACATCCTCAAAAAGCTCAAGCTGAGCAGCCGCGTGCAGATCGCCGTCTACGCGGTCGAGCGCGAATTCGGCAAATAAAGATCAAGCAAAGCGCAAATAGTGCGCAAGGAATGCGCGATTGTTTGATCTGCATGGCGTTACGGCCTAGACAACCCTAGTTCCTTTGACGTATGGCCTTGACCGTGCCTGCGCATTACACTCTTAGTCATTCGCTAATCTAATAAGAGAGTGTCATGCATAAGGTCAACGTCGATGGCTTGCTGTCGAGCCAGGCTCTGTTCCGCCATATTTCCCCTTCGCAATTAGAGCAATTGCGCCAGGATGTCGTGCGCGTCGAAGTGGAAAAAGGCAAAGTGCTGTTCCGCAAGGGCGAAGTGGCGGAAGGCGCCTACGTGGTGGTCTTCGGCCTCGTCAAGCTGAGCGTGTTTTCCATGGAAGGGACCGACAAGGTTCTGGAACTGATCCGCCCGGGCCAGAGTTTCGGCGAAGCCATGATTTTCCTCGATGAACCGTATCCATTCTGCGCCGAAGCGCTCGAGCACTGCCTGCTGCTGCGCATCCCGCCGCATGCGCTGCTGCGCTTGCTGGACCAGTCGCCCCGCATCGCGCGCCAGATGATGAACAGCCTGTCGCACCACCTGATGGGGTTCATCCGCAACGTGGAGCGCTGCTCCGTGCAGAACGCCACCCAGCGCGTGGTCGAGTATCTGCTGCAGGCATCGGACCAGCAGCGTTCCAACGAGGTCAAGCTGGACCTGAAGAAAAGTCTGCTGGCGTCGTTCCTGAACCTGGCGCCCGCTACCCTGTCGCGCGTGCTGCACCAGTTGACGGACTTGCATTTGATTAAAGTCAGCGGTTCGCTGATCCAGATCCAGCCCGATGCGCTGAAGACGTACCGCCACGGTTCCGCCACGGCCATGCTGAATTAGGCGCTCTCAGCTTTTTCAGCAGGCAAGGTCAGCCGCCAGAACAGCAGGGCGAGCAAGCTGACCGCCGCGCCCAGCGCGCATACCCCATGCCAGCCCGCCAGCGCATACACGCTGGTGGCGGCAATCGCCCCCACACCGCTTCCCACCGCATAAAACAGCATGTAGCACGCCACCAGGCGGCTGTGCGCGTCGCTGTCGTCCTTGAAGATCAGGCTCTGGTTCGTCACGTGGATGGCCTGGCCCGCCAGGTCCAGCGCGATGATGCCGATGACCAGGGGCCACAGGGCCGCGCCCGCAAAGCTGAGCGGCAGCCACGCGGCCAGCAGCAACAGCAGGGCCGCGCCCGTCGTCCACTGCGCGCGGCCCTGGTCCGCCATGGCGCCCGCACGCGCCGCGCCCAGCGCGCCGATCACGCCCACTAAGCCGAACGCGCCGATGGCCGCATGCGTATAGCCTTGCGCCGTCAGGGGCAGCACGAGGGCGCTCCAGAAAATATTGAAGACGGCAAACATCAGCAGGGCCAGCATGCCGCGCACGCGCAGGACCTTGTTGTGCATCAACATGTTCAGCATGGAAGCGAGCAGGGCGCCGTAAGCCAGCCGTTGACTGGTCGGTTGCGCCGGCGGCAGCTTGCGCCACAGCAGCAGCAACAGGGCGCAGGCGATGGCGGCCGAGACAAAATACACGGCGCGCCAGTCGGCGATATCTGCCACCACGCCGGACAGGGTGCGCGCCAGCAGCAAGCCGATCACCACGCCGCCCTGCGCCATGCCGACGACCCTGCCCCGCTCGTGGCTGGCCGCCGCGCTGGCCGCGTAGGCGATCAAGCCCTGCGTCATGGCCGTGCCCAGCAATCCCACCAGCAGCATGCCGCCCAACAAGGCGGCCGTGGAACGGGCACAGCCCAGCGCCGCCAGGGAAATGGCCAGCAAGCCCAGCTGGAACAGGGTCAGCCGGCGCCGGTTCAGCATGTCGCCCAGGGGCACGAGCAGCAGCAGGGCCAGCGCGCAGCCGAGTTGCGTGGCCGTGATGACCATGCCGCTGGCCGCTTCCGTCATGCCGAACTCGTGCGCCAGGGTGGCGAGCAAGGGCTGGGCGTAATACACATTGGCCACGCTGAGGCCGGCCGCCGTGGCAAACAGCCAGACGAGAGTGGAAGGAAGTGCTGCTGTGATGGGGATGGTCGTGTCGCGCATGGGCTAGTCCAATAGTGGTTGCAAATTAAAACCAGTTGGAGTCTACGGTGATTAGTTTTAAAATGCAACCACTCAATCCTGGAGCATGCCGATGGCCAAGCGCAAGAGCCTGAAAACCGACCCCTGTCCCGTGGCGCGCGCGCTCGACGCGATCGGCGAGCGCTGGTCGCTGCTGATCGTGCGCGACGCCTTCGACGGCATGCGCCGGTTCGGCGAATTCCAGAAAAGCCTGGGCGTGGCGAAGAACATCCTGGCCGACCGCCTGCATACCCTGGTGGAAGAGGGCATTTTTACGGTCGCGCCCGCATCGGACGGCACGGCCTACCAGGAATACGTGCTGACGCCCAAGGGGCTGGCCCTGTTTCCCGTCGTCGTCGGCTTGCGCCAGTGGAGCGAGGCGCAATTGTTTGAACCAGGCGAGGCGCACTCCACCCTGCTGCAGCGCGGGTCAGGCTTGCCCGTGCGCCGCATCGACGTGCTGGCCGAGGATGGCCGCGTCCTGCAGGCGGGCGATACGGTGGTGCACAAGGTGGAGTCCAGGACATGAAGCGCGTGGCCGTCATCGGCGGCGGCATCACGGGCGTCACCACGGCGTATGCGCTGGCGAAACGGGGCGCGGATGTCACCTTGATCGAGCGCCACCGCTATGCGGCCATGGAAACGTCGTATGCGAACGGCGGGCAATTGTCGGCCTCGCACGCGGAAGTGTGGAACCACAAGGCAACGATTTTGAACGCGCTGAAATGGATGGCGCGGCGCGATGCGCCGCTGCTGCTGCATCCCTGGCCCAGCTGGCACAAGCTGAGCTGGTTTGCGGAGTTTCTCGCCGCCATGCCGGATTACGAGCGCAACACCATCGCCACGGCGCGCCTGGCGATCGCCGCGCGCGCACACCTGTTTGCGTGGGCCGAGCAAGAAAACATTGATTTTGATCACCGCCGCGCCGGCATCCTGCATGTGTACCGTGACAAAGCCGGCTTCGAGCGGGCGGCCGGCGTGTCGCGCCTGCTGGCGCAGGCAGGGCTGGAGCGGCGCGCCGTGAGCTTGCTGGAAATGCGCGCCATCGAACCGGCGCTGCACGGCGACTTTTACGGCGGCTACTACACGGACAGCGATTCCACGGGTGACATCCACAAGTTCACCAGCGGCCTGGCCGATGCCTGCGCCCGCCTGGGCGTGGCCTGCCGCTACGGCGCGCAGGTGACGGCGCTGGCACGCGAGCACGGCCAGGTGCGCATCAGCGTGGGTGAGAGCGTGGGCGAGGACAGCGGCGTGTTCGACGCCGTCGTCATCTGCGCGGGCACGGCCAGCCGCGCCATGGCGGCCATGCTGGGCGACCATGTGAATGTGTATCCCGTGAAAGGCTATTCGATTACCGTGCAGCTCGATGACGCCGCCAGCCGGGCGGGCGCGCCGCAGGTCAGCCTGCTCGACGACGCCACCAAGCTGGTCAGCAGCCGCCTGGGCGAGGACCGGTTGCGGGTGGCGGGCACGGCCGAGTTCAACGGCGTCAATGACGACATCCGCGCCGACCGCATCCGCCCGCTATTGCAGTGGGTGCAGCAGTGCTTTCCTGAAGTCAATACGCGCAAGGTGATCCCGTGGGCGGGCCTGCGCCCCATGCTGCCGGCCATGCTGCCGAAAGTGGGGCCGGGCAAGGCGCCGGGCGTCTATTACAACACGGGCCACGGCCACCTGGGCTGGACCCTGGCGGCCGCCACGGCGGAGATGGTGGCCATGATGGTGGACAAGGCGGTGGACAAGGCGGGTGCTTAGTTCTTCGGCAATAGATCGCTGAGCGCGGCGCGGCCCTTGACGGTGAGGAAGGGGCCGACCTTGCTGTAGGGCATTAAAAAATCGTTTTCGCAGCCGCTGCCGTTCGCGTCTTCCCAGAACGACACGCCTTCCGGCTTCAAGGACAGGTGGAAGCGGCCGCGGCCGTCGTAATCCGTGCCCTTGCACTCGGCGTCGATTTTCACATCCTTGAAGAGGGCCTGGCGCAGGCGGTCCGGCAATTCGGCCTTGTCGTCGCCATCGCTGGCGCTGGCGCCAAACCAGTTCCACACGTCCGTTTCCTGGCCCGTTTTGACGTCCCAGGTGCGGAAGCGGATGGAAATGCCGCTGGCGCCATAGCCGGCCGCCCAGCGGTAGAATTTGACCGTCACCCAGCGCGGCGACCAGTAGGTGGGCTCCGCATACACTTCGTCTTCCGTCGTGAAACCGTTGCGGCCCAGGTACTCGCGGCGCGTGGCATAGAAGTCTTCCAGGTCTTTTTTACTTTTTGCCAGCACGGCGCGCAGCTGCGCGTTGATTTTCGCCACGCCGTCGCCGGGCGCCATCAATTCCACGGTGATGGTGTCGCCCACTTGCAGGTTGCGGTATTGCTTGCCTTCGAAGGCGATCGGTTTGCTCGTCTTGGTATTGGGAAAATCTTCCAGCGCCAGGTTGTAGGCATCGCTGGCGCAGGATGGATGCTCGCGGTCGCCCGCCGCTTCCAGCAGGGTCAAGGCCAGGGGCAGGGTCTTGCCGCTTTTTGGCTCCGTCCAGGTGCCGGACAGTTTGCCGCCCTGAGGTGCATTGAGTTTCCACGTGCCCGTGGTATCGCCCTTGGCGTCGGACTCGCTCCACTCGCTCTTGCCGTTCGCCATGGACAGCATGATCGGCGTCTTGTAGCGCGTGTAGTAGTAATTGCCGCTGCGGTCAGACCCTTGCGTGGGGCTGGGCTGGTTGAAGCAGGCGACGATATTCGCCTTGCCCAGGGTGCCCTGCCACACGCCTTGCACGGGCGTATCGCCAGCCATGGCGATATGGCAGGCGGGCAGGGTCAGGCAGGCAAACAGAAAGCGGCGCATCGGTGGTTCCTCTCGTGGGCGAAGGCCGATTCTACATGGCCCCGCCCACGAGATGCCACACGTCAACTTATTTGGCCGGACGCTCCTGCGCCACCACGGCCATCGCCGCGCCCAGGTATTGCAGCATGGCGGCGTCGACGAAGCTGCCTTGCATCAAGCGCGGTTCCTGCTGGTGCGCCTGGCGGAACTTCAGCTGCGTGGCCGGGTCCGTGCCCGCATACGAGCGGAACAGATCCAGCCACTGCCGCGCCAGCTGCAGCACGGCCGGATCCGTGGGCGGCGTGCGCGCATCGATGGCGGCGCGCACGGCGGCGATCAGGGCCGGCCACTCGCCCGAGCGCCTGCCGTAGTTGGCGAGTAAATACGCATATTCCTGCTCATCGAGGAAAGGTCGATATAGCGCAATGCGCGAAGCGTTGAAGGCGGCGATGATGAACTGCATCAGTTCCGCATCGATGCTGGTGGTAGCCTGCATGGATGGCTCCTGCTCGTGCATGCTGTTCAGGCGCGCGAACAAGCCCGGGTGGGCGCCCGTGTCGCGCACCAGCTTGACCATCCATTCTGTGGCCAGTGCTTGCGCCTGCGCATCGCCGGGGCCCGCGCCCGCGTCCCTGGCGGCGCGCACGCGCGTCACCAGTGCCTTCCATTCCTGTTCCACGGCGCTATCTGTCAGCAGCGGCATCTGTTGCAGTTCTTCCTCGGTAAAATATTTGTCGTACATGGTCATCAACTCCATTGTGGTGAGCCACTCGGCCAGTTCCGGTGCCTGCCCCTGCGCCAGTTGCGCCTGCAAGGTGCGCAGGCGTTCGCGCAGGGTGGAAGCCTGCGCGATCTGGCGTTCCAGCATGGCGATCTGCTGCGCCACGATGGCGCTCAAGGGCAGGTCCGGGCCGGCGAGTGCGTTGGCGATATCGGCCAGCGACAGCCCGAACTTGCGCAGCGCCATGATCCGGTGCAGCCGGTCCATGTCGCCGTGCTGGTACAGGCGGTAGCCAGCTTGCGTGCGCGCCGAAGGCGAGAGCAGGCCGATGCTGTCGTAGTGGTGCAGGGTGCGGATGCTCAAGCCTGTCATCCTGGCCAGTTCACCGATTTTTAACAGCATCGTTTGCTCCTTTCTTGTTGCGTACAGACAGGTTCGATCCTGACGCTACGTCAGGGTCAAGCGATATTTTCAGCTGATCGTCAGCCGTTGCCGCAATTCCTGCAGCAGGGTGCCCGTCTTTGGCGTCAGCTGGCGCGCCAGCGGCCACGCCAGGTACAGGGGCAGGCCCGGCGTGGCCAGTTCCGGCAGCACTGCCACGATGGCGCCCGTGGCCAGGCAGTCTTCCACCAGCCAGGTGGCCAGCTGGGCCACGCCCAGGCCCGCCAGCACGGCGGCCGTGCGCGCCTCCGCGTCGCCCACCGTCATGCGGGGAGACGCCAGGCGGTATTCCAGCTGGCCGCCCTTGTCCCCGTCCGGGAACAGCCACGGCATGGGCGAACCGTCGCCGCGGCCGTAGGCGATGCAGTCGTGGCCGTCCAGGTCCGCGATGGAGGCGGGCGTGCCGCGCCGCGCCAGGTAGGCGGGCGCCGCGCACAGGATCAGCTGTTCGTCGCCCAGCTGCATCTGCCCCAGCGCGGCGGGCCAGTGCGAAGGCGCACCGATGCGCACGGCGATATCGATGCGCTCCTCGAACAGGTCGACGAAGCGGTCGCTGAAGGCGATGGCCGGCTGCAGGCGCGGATATTTTTCGCACAGACCGATCAGCGCCGGCATCACGCGCAGCCGGCCGTACGCGGCGGGCACGCCGATGCGCACCTGGCCCGCCAGTTCCGCCGCATGGTCGCCCAGCACGTTTTCCGCATCCGCCAGTTCCTGCAGCACGCGCTTGCAGGTGGCGTAATAGGCGCGGCCCGCGTCGCTCAGTGTCAGGCGGCGCGTGCTGCGCTGGAACAGCCGCACGCCCAGCCGCTCTTCCAGCCGCGCCACGCTCTTGCTGACGGCCGAGCTGCTCAGGTGTAGGCGCTCGGCCGCCTTCGTAAAACTGCCCGCGTCGGCCGTGGCGAGGAAGGGCGTAAGGCCCTTCAGATGTTCTGATGAAAACATGATCCGCGAATTTTATTCATGAATGAGGTGAAATAGTATCGCGGATAAGAATTTACGTCGCGGATATGATGGATTTTTCTTTCGGAGCCACTCTCATGCAAAAACACGCCCTCATCATCGGCGCCAGCGGCGTCATCGGCAGCAATCTGGCCACGCATCTGCTCGGCGAAGGCTGGCAAGTGACGGGCGTCTCGCGCGGACGCACGCCAGTGCCCGCCGGCTGCACGGCCCTGCGGCTCGATGCGACGGATGGCGCCGCCGTCGCCGCCGCGCTGGCGGGCTTCGACGCCAGCCACGTCTTTTTTACAGCCTGGGCGCGCCAGGAAAATGAACAGGAAAACATCCGCGTCAACGGCGCCATGGTGGCCAACGTGCTGGCCGCGCTGGGGCCGAACGGCCGCTTGCGCCACGCGGCGCTGGTGACGGGCCTCAAGCATTACCTGGGTCCGTTCGATGCCTATGGCCAGGGCGCCGTGCCCGTCACGCCATTCCGCGAAGAGCAGGGCCGCCAGCCTGTCGAGAATTTTTATTACGCGCAGGAAGACCGGCTGTTTGACGCGGCCGCGCAGTACGGCTTCACGTGGAGCGTGCACCGCCCGCACACCATCATCGGCTATGCGCTGGGCAATGCCATGAACATGGGCCTGACCCTGGCCGTGTACGCGAATTTATGCAAGGCCGGCGGCCAGCCCTTCGTCTTTCCCGGTTCGTCCGCGCAGTGGCACGGCCTGTCCGACATGACGGATGCGGGCCAGATCGCGCGCCACCTGGCGTGGGCGGCGGACAGCCCTTGCGCGCGCAACGAAGATTTTAATATCGTCAATGGCGACGTGTTCCGCTGGAAGTGGCTGTGGCCGCGCCTGGCCGCGTATTTCGGCATCGAAGCGGCGGACTTGCCGGAAACGATGGCGCCGCTGGCCGGCCGCATGCACGACGCGCCCGCGCAATGGCGTGCCATCGCGCAGCAGCATGGCCTGGCGGAAGCGGACATCGGCCGCCTGGCCTCATGGTGGCATACGGATGCCGACCTGGGCCGACCGATGGAAGTGATGACGGACATGGGCAAGAGCCGCAAGGCGGGTTTTCTTGACTACCAGGACACGCACGATGCCTTCATCAAACTGTTCGAGCGCCTGAAGGCGCAGCGCATCATTCCGCGCTGACGCTGTCCGCCGCGGCCGGTGGCGGCATTGCAGCCGCTGCCGCATTCGCCGCATTTTGCTTGTGCCGCTGCGCCCGCTGCCATTCCAGGCCCGGGCGGTCGACGCGAAATTGCAGAAGCCGCCCCTGCACCACTTCCGTCACGTAGGCCGTGCGGCCATCGGGCCCGCCAAAGGTGATGTTACTGGGCTTGGCGCCGGGCACGCTGATCTCGCGCAGGATGCGGCCCTGCGGCGACAGTTTGACGACGCTGCCCTTGCCGTAGCGCGTCACGTACAGGTTGCCGTCGACGTCCACGCGCATGCCATCCATGCCGAAATCGTCGAACTTGATCAGCAGGCGCTTGCCGCTCAGGCTACCATCGGCGGCGATGTCATACATCCAGATATTGCGCTGCACGCTTTCATTCACGTACAGAATCTTGCCGTCGGGGCTCACTTCAATGCCGTTGGCCGTGCCCATGGTGTCGAGCGCCAGGGTTACCGTGCCGTCCTGCGCGATGCGCCACACGCGGCCCGTGTTTTCCTTCCAGTTCGGGTCGCTCGCATACAGCACGTCGTCGGCCGTGATGGCGATGTCGTTCGGCTGCGTCATGCGCGGCTCGCGCGCGTGGATGGCGAGCGCGCGCGTGGCCGGATCGACCAGGTAAATCGTGTGTTCCATGTAGTCGGCCAAATACATCTGGCCACGGCTGCCGAAGCGGATGCCGTTGGCGATGCTGGTGCCAGGCAGGGTCAGGTACACCTCGGCAGCGCCGCCGGGGCTGACCTTGCCGATGGTTTGCTGGCGCGCAAAGTTGACGGCATAGATATTGCCATCCGCATCGACGGCCGGCCCTTCGATGCCCTTGGTAAAGGAATGCGGGGCGGTCAGGGTGGTGGCGAGGAACAGCGTTTCATGCGCGGGCGGGCTGGCGTAGGCGGACAGGCTGGCCAGCGCGGCGGCCAGCACGGCGGCGCGCAGCGACGCCAGGGCGTTTCGGGAATCGGGCATCAAGGTTCTCTGTATGGCAACGGTGGCGTATGTTACCCGACGCGCAGCAAGCGGGGCGCCAAGCTAGGCGGCCACCACGACCAGGTCGGGGAAATCGTCCTGCCAGCCGGCCCATGCATCTTGCAGGTGCGCGTGCATGCCGGCCCGGTCTTGCGCCAGATCAAAGGCGTCCGCGCTGGCCAGCAGAAAATGGGCGATGGCGCGCAGGGTGGCCGGATCGGCCTGTATCGTCACGTCGGAGCAGGGCAGCGGACGTTCGGCGGCCGCGTCTTGCAGATAGCAGTGCAGCGATAAATGTGGGGTCATGAGCTTCAGTTGTTGATGTAGGCGCCCAGCATGGCGTGTGCGTTCAGTGCGGCGCGGGCCGCTTCCAGTTCCCCGGGCTGCAGGTGCCAGAAGATCCAGCCGGCATGCTCTTCACAGCGGCCATGGGTTTGCATCGCAGCGCGCAGCGCTTGCCGGCGCTCGGGCGGCAGCGCATCCAGTCTGGCTTGCGTGAAACCATTGATGGGATAGACATCGCGCAGGTGCGCATCTTGCAACCCGCGCCGTTTGATGGCGGCCCAGTTATTTGCGGGGCAAGGCGTGCCAAAGGTCATCGGATGGGCCTCATCGAGCTGCCGGTAGCCGAGTGCGTAGCCGGTGCCATAGCCCTGCGTTTCAGCGTAGCAGTACACATATTCGCAATGCTCAAACAGGCCGGGTATGGCCCGCGCACCGTCGAACAGCGGCGCCAGCGCAAGCTTGCTGGCGCGTATGGACAGAACCAGCTCCGAGTCCGATGAATACATGGCCTGCGCGTCGCAATTGACGGCCTCGTAAGCTTCGTCGGGCGGTACGAGACGCGGTGAAAGCAGTCCGATGCTGTTGGTCTCTGGCGCGAACAGCATCTTCTCGTAATTTCGCTGTGAGAACTTGACGATCTTGCCGCGCTTGTTGCCGTAGCGCTCGACGGGTTCGCCGATGTGCGCGAACCAGGCAAACAGCTGCGCGCTGGCCGCAGCGGCAATGAAGGGGGTATTTTTCTTGAATTCGCCTACGAGGAAGTGATATTGGTCCATATGTCGTTATGAGGGGTGGGCAACGCGCATGATGCCATGCGCGGGCACCTGGCGCCAGCGCGCGCACCGCAGCGATGGCGCCGGATGGGAGCGATAGAAAAAGATGCACGGCAGGACGGCGCAACGGCCCGCTTGAGGCGTATGATGGAAATACGGATGTGGTTGCCGCAAGGCAGTGCGACCGGCACGCGCCAGCACGTCCTGCAGGTTTTTTTTCGTGGTTTTGGCAGCAGTAACAACGAGGAGACATCATGGACAAACCCGAATTCATCCTGGCCGCCAAGGCCATGGAAACCCTTGAGATGTATCAAACGTTCTACGGCCATTCACAGGAATACCAGGCGCACCAGCAGGAAGTGCTGAAACTGCTGCGCCACAAGGGCGCCTCCCTGCTGGTGTCCGAACATGGCCCGGCGAAATTTTTACTGGCGTTTGCCGATGCGCTGGAAGTGGCGGGCTTGCCGGGCGAGTATGTGCCGTTGAGCCGAAGGTAGGGGGCGCGGGAGCCTGGCTGTTTAATGGCTGCCAGGCTGTATGGACGCTAGCAAATCGAGCCACCTATGCTTTTGCCATTGCGCAAGTTAAAGCCGAAGTAGCACCTGTAGCCGTCATGATCCCGGACACAGGAAACATTTTCCTTATCGCGCTGCCGATAGCCTTTCTCCAAACTGCAGCGTTCTTTCGAATCCGGAGCCATGGAGTCAAACATTTCCTTGGCAACGGCCCCCGTGACCATGAAAGAAATCTTGCGGTCATGCGGTGTGGGAGGTTGTTGCTCGCCCAAGGTGTTCGAATAAATCAGATAAGAACCCTTGAACTGTTTGTCTGCGCCCCAGTCGCTGTTGCCACCTGCATAGGCCGGTGAAAACAGGGTGAGGGCGCTCAGCGCCATAGGCCATAGTGTTTTCATATCAGGCTCTCAGTTCCAGATGAAAGTGATGGTCGTGATTTTTGAATGGCGTCACGAATGGAATGTGGGTATCGTTAAACAGCACCCTGCGCACGCTGGCATGGGCACGAAAAAGTGCGATGAGCTTCGCCGTCGCGGCTTGATCGTAGTCTCTGTCATACCAATAAACAGGGAGTTGAAGGCCGTCCTTGCGCAGCGGGCGAATGTCCACCTCCAAGCCGGATTTGTGGGTTGAGTGCTGGCCATAGGCGGTTCCGTTAGCCAGACTGATGTTGCCAATGCCAAATTGCCGGTCATCGACCGCTTGCCATTCGCGCTCCACATACAGGAGCGCCATCATCATGTTCGGATGCGCATATTGACCCGCGCCCCTGCCAGGGGTGCCATAGACGTAATACCCGGCACCTTCCGGAGCCTGCGGCAGGATGAAAAATCCACGCTTGTCCCTGGGCTGTACTTCAAGCATGCTCAACTCCGCGATACGCAACGCTGGGGGAACTGGCATTGTTTCGCATTCCGCTTCATATAGGATTGCGCTTCCGCAAACAATTGCGGGCTGGAACAGGAGTCAACGCCGCCATGGCGGAAAGAACACCTTGCCCGGCCAGTGTTGCGGTAACTTTTTTATATCTTTTGTGACGATGTGTGAGTATGTTGCTGCCTATTTGGTGCACACTTTGCCGGATATCAAACCGGGAGTTAATCCATGACCAGGTCACGCAGCTTGCCGCCACGCCTGTTGGGTGCCGGTTTCCGGGGATTCTCTTTGTTGCCGCTGGCAATCTTCTTTGTCGTGCTGGTGTGCTTGTCGCTCCTGGCGATCCAATTATGGATGACCTTGCGCGCGCGGGAAGTGCAGCTCAATGAAGCGGCCCGTGAAAGCGCCAATCTGGCGCAATCCGTTGCGCAGCATGCCTATGACACCATCAAGGAAGCCGATACGGTGCTGGTCGGACTGGTGGAGCGGGTGGAGACAGATGGTGTCTCCGACCTTGAACTGGAGCGTATCCATAAATTGCTGGTCACCCGTGTCGGCGAGCTGCCGCAGCTGCACGGCATCTTCATTTATGCCAAGGATGGCAGCTGGCTGGTGAACTCCCAGAAAACGCTGTTGAGCCATCTGAATAATTCCGATCGGGATTATTTCAACTACCACCGAACGCATGATGACCGCGGGCCTTATGTCGGCCCGCCCGTGCGCAGCAAATCGACCGGGGACTGGATCGTCACGGTATCGCGGCGTATCAATATGCCGGACGGCAGTTTCGGCGGCGTGGCGCTGGCGACCATCGATATGCATTATTTCAGGCAGTTTTACGAACGTTTTTCGATAGGAGAAAAAGGCGCCATTTTCATTGCGAATGGAAAAGGCATTCTTTTATTGCGAAGGCCGTTCGATGAAAGCATGCTGGGGCGCGATCTTTCGCAGTTTCCTTTATTTCATGATTATTTGCCCAAGAGCCCCGTTGGCACGGCCGTGATCAAGTCGCGGGTCGATGGCGTAACGCGTATCAACAGCTACCGAAGAATCGAGGAATACCCGCTGGTGGTCTCTGCCGCCTTGTCGCAGGAAGAAGTGCTCGCCGAGTGGCGTCTCGACATGATTTTGCAAAACGCGGTGGGTGGCGTACTGGTACTGCTGATTGCCTTCATCGGTTACCGCGTGGTGCGGCAAATCGATTTGCGGGTCAAGAGCGAGGCGGGTTTGCTGGAGGCGCGTAACGAGCTGGAGTTGATCAATGAAACCCTGGCCCGCCTTGCCAACCAGGATGGGCTGACGGGACTGGCGAACCGGCGCCACTTCGACCAGTCGCTGCTTGCCGAATTCAGCCGTGCGCAGCGTGAAGGCAGCGCCATGGGACTGGTGCTGATCGATGTCGATTTCTTTAAGCAATACAACGATATCTATGGCCATGTGGCCGGCGACGAGTGCCTGAGAAAAATTGGCAAGGTGGTGGCCTACAGCATGCGCCGGCCGGGAGACCTTGCTGCGCGTTATGGCGGCGAGGAAATGGTCGTTTTATTGCCCGGCACGGATATGGCCGGCGCCTTGGCGGTGGCGGAAGGCGTGCGCGATGCCGTCCAATCGCTTGGAATCGAGCATCGGGGCAATCCTCCTGGCGTGGTGACGGCCAGCGTCGGCGTGGCGGCGTTTATGCCGACGCATCTGGAAAACCAGGCAGTCGAGCTGCTTGAGTTCGCTGACAAGGCCCTGTACAAGGCCAAGGCAGCCGGCAGAAACCGGGTCTGCTTTGAATCTTCCTTTGAAAGTGCGGTGCAGGCTGTGACTGTTTTGGCGTTTCGATAGCAATTTTGAAGGGGCGGGGCCGGCGTGGGCTGTGCGCTGCGTCCTCGGTGGCGCGTGCGCCCGCCGTGTCCATGTACAATCGGCAACATCCGGATCGACGTATCCACCCCTCATCGCGGAGTGCCCACTAGCGTGACACAAACATTGCAAACCTGGCTGCTGGCCTGGCGCGAAGCCTTCACGTGCATCGGCCTGGGATTGCGCGATGCGCGTCATGCGGGGCTGTGGTGGCGCTCCGCGCTGTGGTGCATGGCGGTCGTGGCGTTGTGGCTGGGGCTGTATAGCTGCTTCGGCCGTTTTTTTGTCGAGCTGAGCGCCATGCTGGCGCTGGTGTCCGTCACTGGCCTGCTGGGCCTGGGCGTGATGGATGGCATCGGGACATTGGCCAACGGGCCTGCCACGCTTTCTCAGATGGGCAATATCGCCGGCAGTCTGGGCAGCGCTGCCCAAGCCCTGTTGTCGATCGGCCAGATCGCCCTGGCCTTGCTGGCGCTGGCCACCTTGTTCTATGTCATGGTCTTTATTGTCGGCGCCATCGGCACGGCGCGCTTGCCGCTGCGCTGGTTCTTGCTGGCGCGCGCCAAGGCGGTGGCGGCGCGCCGCTATGCCGGCTGGCAAGCGCCGGCAAGCCTGGCGCTGTCCGCCGCACGCCCGGCCTGGTGGCGCCGCCTGTTGCTGCTGCTTTCCCTGCTGATCCCCGTGTGGGCCATGTGCGTGCTGATTGCTTGTCTGCTGGCCTGGAACGTGCAAGCGATCTATGGCGCGGCGGCAAAGGATGTGCTCGACGAGCAACAGCAAGCGGTGTTGCGCCGCGCACAGCGCCCGGCGATCTTTGCCCTGGGACTACTGCTGTGTTTGCTGATGCTGATACCGGTGCTCAATTTACTGGTGCCAGTCTTGCTGTGCAGCAGCGTTTGCCATTTGCAGCGCCGCGGCTGGCGCGCAACGGGGTCAGCAACCAACTTGGAGTGAACAAGGAGTAAACATGAGTGAACACGCAAGACGCGGCACCCTGGAACGCGCGATTGAAATCGCCGCCGCCACCCATGCCGGCCAGACGGACAAGGGCGGCGCGCCCTACATACTGCACCCCTTGCGCGTGATGCTGCGCGTCGCCCCCGGCGCCCAACAAATTGTCGCCGTACTGCATGACGTGGTGGAAGACAGCGGCGGAAAAATCACCTTCGACGACCTGGCGCACGAAGGATTCTCGCAAGAAGTCATCGACGCCGTGCGCGCCGTGACCAAGGTCGAGGGCGAATCGTACGAGGATTTCATCGCCCGCGCGGCCCTGGACCCGGTCGGCAAGGCCGTCAAGCTGGCGGATCTGGCCGAGAACAGCGACTTGTCGAGGATAGGGGCGCCGACGCGGAAGGATCTGGAGAGGATAGCGAAGTATCGGCGGGCGATCGGGGCTTTGGTGGTAAATTGAGTTAACTACATGGTGGCCGGTAACGATTGCAGGCAAAGATAGATAGTGATATGAGTTAATTTGTTTATCTGAATCTATGAGAAATCAGAAACTGGAGTAGGGTTACTCCCTCCAATATGAGAAATTAAAGTAAAAAATAACGGGCGTTGGCAGGGTGGTTGAGATGATTGTCGAAAATTGATTTTTGTCAAAATATGTTTGTATTTTTGCTGGAATTGACCTTGTCGCAGGATGCATAGATTGAAAATATATTGAGCCCCATACTGGTTGTAACGATAGAAAATTTTTCCAAACTGGAATATGAGTGACCTCTGCGATTTTATCAGGCTCATTGTTTGCGTTGGATTATATTTTTTTGGAAATTTTTTTCCATAAGTAAAATTTTGATGTAGTATTGTGTAAATAAATATATTGATCTAAGGATTTTTATGAGCTTTCCCATACCAGAATTTTCACGGAAGCAAGTGCAGCGAGCAGGATATACGTTGGTAAATTTCGAGGAGAGTGAAGGTGATTTTGACATGGAGGCTTGGCATGATGCATTTCTTGTTCTTACGAACTGGAGAGCTTGTCACGGTTACCCGATAAATACGTTTCAAGCAACTTTAAGGAATAAACTAAAAAAAATTGATCCTGATGCACTTGTTGCACAACGGCTTAAAAGAACACCTTCGATTATAAATAAACTCCAACGAATAAAAGGAATGAATTTGGCTCGGATGCAAGATATCGGTGGATTGCGAGCCGTTGTAAATTCATTGCCGCAGCTTCAGATTCTCCACCAAGAATATAAAACTACGATTTTTACACATACATTAGTTTCCGAATATGATTATGTGAAAGAACCAAAAGAATCTGGATATCGCAGTGTTCATCTTATTTATAGGTATAAACTACGATACGACTCACCTTATGATGGCCTTCAACTTGAACTTCAAATGCGAACTAAGCTACAGCACGCATGGGCTACGGCAGTTGAAACAATGGGGACATTCCTTCGGCATTCTTTGAAGTCGAGCGAAGGACCGGATGAATGGCTAAATTTTTTTGCACTTGTATCTTCGGCTTTTGCCCATTCCGAGAAAATGCCACTCGTGCCAGGATATGAACACCTATCAAAGGCTGAAACGTATAGGAAGACGAAAGAAGACTCCGAGCGTCTAGGAGTGAGAGAAAAGCTCGAACGATTTAGTAGTGCAGTACGTGCAATTCCCACTACCGGAAAGAAAAGGGCCGCGTACTACTTAGTTGAACTTCAACTTACGGGAGATGACTCTAATGTGAAAATCACCTCGTTTGCAAGGGATAAGCTAGAAGAGGCAAATACGCAGTACAGCAGCGCTGAACGAGAAGCTAAATTGACCGGGACACAAGTAGTATTGGTTGCTGCAGGCTCTATTGAATCTCTAAAGCGTGCATACCCGAACTATTTTCTTGACACTCACGAATTTTTGACGCACCTTGAAAAAATTGCACGAAGCAAGTTTTCGATTGTTGAGTAATTTTCACTTCTCAGGAGTTAGTAGAAACTGCCTGCGGCGCAAAAGCTAGCCAGAAGAATTGGAGTAGGTTGCGCTTGCAAGTACAACTCGGTTTTTTGGCGCTGATCTGCGTTTGCTGAAGCCCCTCGTGCCCGTACCGGATACCCGTGCTTCGCATGTATGGAGTGTAGGCAAGGGTCAGGTCCGCCATTCGTATACGGCCTGAGCAGTTGATGTTGTTGTTAGGAAAAACCGCCTGCGGCGCAAAAGCTAGCCAGACGAATCGGAGAGGGTTGCGCTTGCAAGCGCAACCCGGTTGTGCGGCGCCGAGCTGCGCTCGCCGAAGGCCCCGCACAACCCCCGCGCCCGTACCGGACGCGGATTCGACGCCCGCGTTCTGCATGCATGGAATAAATAAAAAGGGCCTCCCCGCCAAAACGGGGAAGCCCTTTTTATTTATTCGGTGGTGGAGACGGCGGGAATCGAACCTACCGTAAACTTAGATTTTTTAGGCATCTTGAAGGTTTTGCTGGCAAAATGCAGACAATCAACCAGCACAGGCAGCTATCTGCCAGCAGCGAACACTCACGAATAAGGTTTGGGGAATTTTTAAGGGGCTGTGGGGCAAGCGTACAGCTCGACCGGAATGACGGGTTTTTCCTAACATGCCTGAAACGTTGTCCCTCAACCGCCGTAGACACAGCAGCCAGAAAAACATGAATCCCTCAAACAGAAAGCAAGGTTCCTACAAATCCTCCATGTCAGAGAAAACCGCCCCGTATACACAGGCCGTCCAGGCCGTTCAGCAAGTGATCGCGGCCGTCCGTCAGAAAAAAGCCGTCCAGAAGCACGAAGCCGTCGAGAAGACAACCGGCGCGCCGGCCCCAATGATCGAGGTGATCATCGACGAGACTTTCTACCTGCTGCACGAGGGCGCTCTCTATTCCGGGATGGGCGAGGAGGCCGTGAGCGCGGCCTTTGCCGCCTCACTGGCCGCTGCCAGCGAAATGTGGCCGCGCCTCTGGGTCTGGCCGCAAGATGAGGCTGACGTGCGAATCCTCTATCAGCACTACAGCGATAAGGAAGAAACCGTGTTGGGTGCCGATTTCAGCCTTATCTTTGTCGACCATGAAGAGGGCGCCACCGTCTATCGCGTGATCGTGGCGCAAGCTAAGAGACTCACCGCGGCGGCCCCCAAGACAGTGAACATCAGGCGCAAGGCATTTTCCCAAAAGAAGCAGGAAACTCGCGAAGACGGCGGCAGCGATGATCGGGGCGACGTCCCTGCAGCAAGCGGCGAGAACGAGACGGGCGGGTGGGAGGATGCGGCGACCATGCGCTTGGAGAGCGCACTTGCAGACGGTGCGCCCGAGGAGGCCGATCTCGCCCACGAGGCAGAGAATTACCAACTGAGCAGGTTGCTCAATCTGCAAAAGCAGGTCCGGCCAAAAGCCTACACAGAATTCGTATACGTCATGTGGCCGGCAAAGCCGAAGAATCAAGAGGTCAACACCGTACTGTTTGAAAAACTCGCTGTAGTCGCCACGTATTTCAATAAAGAAGGTAAAAAAAAGCACTCCCAAAATCAGGGTGTGAAAACGAGCAAAGAAAGATACCCTGTGTCATTTCCGCTGGAAAAACAGCAGAGCTTTCGCGATTTTCTTCTGAACTACAAGAAAATCACGTCGATATCGGAAATTGAATTGACCTCGATCTTGCCTGCTATCCGAGAAGAATCGACTGCGACGATCTTGCTCAACGCCAGCGGTCAGCCACTGTCGCTAGCGCTGGTGAAGGAGCTGCACATCGATGCGAAGCCGCCTTATAAGCCTGCGACTGGAAATACGAAAAGTCATGCCCCGATTGCCGGGTCATGAAATTTTCTGAACTGGTAGACTTAATTCTTAAAGACCGAACACAATTTCTGCTTTTGATCCGGCCGTTTGATCTGCATCCGGCATCCAACGCCCGTAAACCCTGGCAATCATCGTCCAGTCAGCATGCCCCATCTGTTTTGCTACCCACATAGGGTGTTCACCGGCCGAGAGCATCATGCTGGCGTAGGTGTGCCGCGTCTGATAAGGGTTGCGATACCGCACACCAGCGTGTTGCAGGATGCCGGTCCATAAAGTCTTTCTGATCGGCTGATCCCCCTCCCAGCGCCGTTCCAGGCGCGGATTTTGAAACACTTCCTCACCTTTCGCCCAAGTGAATGCCTTTTGCTCTTGCAAGGCGTGCATGGCGCGCTCCAGCAGCTTGACTTCGCGCCGGCCGGCGTTCGTTTTCGTACCCTCTGCCACCTTGGAGTGCTGCGTGAGGGCACGCGTCACCAACACGACGCCGCGCACGAAGTCCACATCGGCCCAATCCAGTGCCACCAGTTCGGACGTGCGCAGGCCTGTCCAGAACGCAAACTGCAACAGGTTGCGCCCCTGTCCGGTTGCCTGAGCGAAAATGGCCGCCTGCTCTTCCTTCGTGAACGGGTCGATATCGTCCTTCGACTGCGGCGCCTCGACCTTGGAATAGCACCAGCGCGCGAGAGGATTGACCTCGATCAGCTCGTCCTCTATTGCATCGTCCAGTGCCTTGCGCAGCACGCTCTGGATGTTGGCCATGGTCTTGTTGGTCGCGTTCATGGGTTCAAGCTTCGCCCGTACATCCTTCTTTCGCAGTGCCGACAGCATGATGGTGCCGAACCAGGGGATCAGCTGGCCAACGACTATCTTGCGATAGCCGTTGTATGTGCTGGCCTTGAGGTGCTTTTTCTGCCTGTCCAGCCACTTGTCCAGGAACGCCTCGATGGTCTGGACATCCCCCACCTGGTCAGCGAATTTGACGGCATTGGACGATTGCGGAAAGGTGGCCGTGTAGTCAAAGCTGTTGGTGGCGATAGCGTGCAGGATCGCCGCCCGGTGGTTCTCGGCCCGTTTCAGATTAGCGGAGGTGGGCTTGAGCGCGATCCTTTCCCTGCACCTGGTGCCGCGATACATGAAGGTGATTTCGATGCTGCTTTCCGATGCAGCTTTAACACCTCGCCCGTCTCTACCCATGATTCATACCCTTTCACGTCAATTAAAATTCGATTGTCTGGTGCCTTGATCCAGACGGCATCTTTCGGCCAGATCCCGTCCCGGATCTTTGTTCTGATTGCGTCGGGCGTGTAACCCGACTCGGTAGAGAACTTCGGTATGGTCATGTAGCGAAGCATTTCTTTTTCCTATTCTCGGAATCGGTTTGTACCGCCAAAGCAAACGCTTCGGCCTCCGTGTATTGCGGCACCTCAGCGCCTGGCTTGCGATAATCGCGCAGTCGGCAAAATTCGGTGTACTGGTCCATCTTTTTAGTTTGTGGTTCGATTTGTTGACTGGATAGCTTGTGGGTCACGTCGTCTCCATTACCGATTCGATAAAGATGCGCGCTTGCTCTGCGTTGATCGCGTTGCCGTAGGCGCGCAGGCGTCCCACTCGGGCGGGAGCCCCATGAGCCAGCGGGAATGTGCTGGGTTCAACTGGCCGCCACCTTCCATCCCGGCATGTAAGCCAGTCAGCAGATCGCCAGAGGCCGTTAACCGGGCCGGGGAGTCCATCGCCAGCATCGCAAAGTCGTTCAGATTGGAGCCGTGCCGTGTCTCTCCCATTGCCCGGCAGGCCTGGCCTCCACCCGTCGAGTCGCTTGCCTGTGGCGTTGGCCAGCCCGCCAGATAGGCCTGGCGCGGTAGCTGGTCGACCCGGTCCTTGCCGTCTCGCTGGGCTACCATGCCGGGCGTATCCTTGTGGTCCCGTGTCGTTGGTGTAACCCACCCAGTAGGTGCGGTCGCGGATGTGCGGCGCGCCGATGCTCGCAGACGGGAACGCGACCGCCCCGAAGGTGTAACCCAAGGCTTCCAAGTCATCTTGTACAAGGTCGATCCAAGCATCGACGTCCTTGCCTGCAACCTGTTCTCCAAAGACTGCTGCAGGGCGCGACTCGCTGATAAGGTGCTGGAAGGCTGGCCACAGGTGCCGCTGGTCAGCAAACCCAGTTCCTTTGCCTGCCGAGCTGAAAGGCTGGCACGGGCAACTGCCTGTCCAGACTGGTCGCGCGTCGTCCCATCCTGCGCGACGAAGAGCATAGGACCAAACTCCAACGCCAGCGAAAAAGTGGCATTGCGTGTAGTCGACGAGCTCGTCGGGACAAATATCTTCGATCGATCGTTCATCAACAATTCCCGGCGCTATGTGGCCGGCCTTTATCAGGTTGCGCAGCCAAGCGGCTGCGTATGGGTCAATTTCGTTGTAAAAAGCGCTCACCGGGGTAGCCTCATCTTGCGAGTTCCGCACACGGCGCTGCAACGCTTGCAGACTGCAGCGCGCCCAGCGGTACGGCCCGGAACATGCCCGCCCACTGGTGATCCAGCTCCACCCACGCATGCAGCTCGCCATTGCCCACATCACGGCGCAAGTCGTTGACGGTGCCGGCCTGGTAGCCTTCATCGGTATCGAATGTCACGCGGTCGCCCAGGGCGATTTGCCGCGGTGAATCGGTCAGGGTGGTCAGCATTGCGGTGCTCCTTTCAGTTTGGCGGTAACGCCGCACACTCCGTAGCGGTCGATAGCGGCGTCGATCACGTCGCCGCTGGATGCGGCAACCTCAAAAAATTCAAAGCGTTCGGTTTGCGTGCGAACGGTCACGGCAAAGGTGCTCATGTGCCATTTCCTTCATGGGGTGGGTTGTCGGGGACGATCAGCCGGGGATACGGGCAGGCGTTGACGGCTGCCCAGGCTGCAATCAATGCTGTTTTTGCCTCATTCGACAGGTTCGGCAAGGGTGCCGCCGGCGGCGTGGCCGGGGCAGGGCGGTCGGGGTGCGTACAGTTATTTACACGAGTCCGAGGAACGGCAACCCCGACAGCCACCCCGCGCCCGCCTGTGGCCTGTACCGGCGTCCACGTATGGCGCACGGACTTGAAGACCACGCCGATGAGGTCGCTGCAGCGCACGCCGTAGGGAGTGGTGCGCAGCGTTTCGCCGTAGCGGCCGATGACGGTCTTTTCGTCCTTGGCCAGCGTGACGACCAGTTCCTTGCGCGGCACCAGGGCACCACCCTGGGCGCGCAGGTATTCGGCCCAGCAGGCGCGTTTTTCGCCGTCGATCTTTTGCACGGCGTCCCAGGCGCGGCGCATGGCGGCCGGGGCTTCGTTGAGCATACTTTCTTCGATGCGGCGCAGTTCGCGCCACACGGTGACGGGCGCGCCGCCCCATTGCTGGAATTGGCGGATGCCCCAGCACGCGGCCCAGGACTCGACGCGCGCCGATGGCGTCAACTCGACATCGCCTTCGGTGTCGGCCGTGACGACATAGCCTTCTTTCGTCTTGTGCTCGGCCACGCCGTCGATGTTCTTGGCCACGTACTTGGCGATGTAGCCGGCGGCGCTACCCTTGGCCCAGTCGATGCGTTTCACGTCCAGACGGCGCGCGAAGGCGCCCGGTTCGCCACGGTCCACGCGCCAGGCGTAGCGCTTCATGATGCGGATGGCGCGGGCGGCCACGTCCTGCAGGTGGGTCGTCTTGTATTTCGCAGTCGGGCGCACGAACAGCAGCAGATGCCAATGCGGGCAGCCATCGTGATGCGGCTCGGCGATGCGAAAGCCGTACAGGCCGATGCCCCGGCGCGCCAGCGCAGAGCGGCACAGCGATGTCATCTTGCCCAGGTAGGCGTTTGCCTCGCGCGGCGTGGAGCCGTCGAACTTGTCGTTTGGCTTGCCGCTGTGCTGCATGGCGTGGAACCGTGACGGGCACGTCCAGGTGATGAAAATACCCTGGTCGCCGCACTCGCGGGCGATCTGCTCAAAGCCGTTGATGCGCAACATCAGCTCGCCGCGCCGGATGGCTTTGTTGGCGGTGGTTTTCTCGGCCAGCTCGGCGATGCTGAATTGCTGGCCGTTCTCGTTCTGCACCAGCGTGGCCGCCAGTGCCGCCGCGTTGCGGCGGTTCTGTGCCAGGCGCGACAGCACGGCGTCGTTGCTGGCGTAGGGTTCGCCGCGATAGTTCACATAGCCCAGGCGGATATTGCCCGCTTCAAAGGCGCGCTTGACACGCTTGCGCAACTGGCGGCGCCACCAGCGGGCGTCCACCAGGCGGGCGATGGTGTCGGTCATCGTGTCGAACTCGGGCAGCTCGATGCCATACGAGGCGCATTCGTCTTCCATGATCTGCAGGGCGTGCGTGTCGGACACGGCCATCCACAGCATTTTGGTCACGCCGGCCGCCGCGCGCTCAGCGGTGGCCACGATGTCGGCATCGCTCTGCGACAAGTCGACGCCGGCCGGCACGTACTGTTCGGCAAACTCGCGCACAAAGCTGGTGGCGATGGATTCATAGACCTTGTACCAGGACGACCAGACCATTTTGGCCATGGCGGCCGTGATGACGCGGTTGCGCCACTTGAACGGGATGCGGGCTAGCTCGGGAGCAAACTGGGCGGATCGCAAGAAGGCTTCGTGACGCTGCGGGGCAGGCAGCAGGATTTGTTTAGATTGCATTCAACAGTCTTTCGTACACACGGATAGCGGCAGAGGTGGCGGCGCGCAGCTCGATGCGCTCTTCCTCGGTAAAGGAGTGGATGGGCGATTCCCAGCGGTCGGCGTCCATGCCAGCGGCGATCAACACAGAGCGGCGCGCGCCACGCGGCGACAATCCCCAGGCCTGGGCCATGAAGGGCGCCAGGTTGCGCGGCTTGATGCTGCGTAGCTGGGCCTTGGCTTCGGCGATGGCGGCCAGCGCATGCCCGGCGCCTGGTGGCGTCGGCATGTCCTTGTCGCGTGCGGCCAGAATCTCGGCGGCAGGCTGAAAGGACAGGTGATTGTCGATAAGGGACGCCGGCATGGTTCAGTCCTTGATGGCGCCGATGGCCCGCAGCACGCCGGGGGTAATGACGATCAGCAGCGACAGCAGCCAGATGCCGCAGGCTTTGGCCAGGCGCAGCATCAGCGTGCCCCTGGCTTGAGAAATTGTTCTGCCCAGTACGGGAGCGTGTGCGATGTGCCGCAGCAGTGCCGGGAACCCGTTTCGGTGGCGAAAATGTAGTTCACTTCGATGGGTAGCTTGCCGACCAGGGCGCGTTGCTTGGCTGGCGCGAAAAAGCCGTCACGCTCCAATGTCTGCGCATCGCTGACGATGAAGGTGAGATTGGCCGCGCCGTAGGCGTGATAGGTCTTGGCAATCTCATGGATGCGGGCGGTCAGCGCCGCGATGCCGATGCCTGCACTGGCTTGCAGCAGAAAACACGTTGGTGCCACGGGGACAATACAATTTTGCAAGGTCGGGCGGATCGTGCTTGATGCCATAGATTTGTCGGCATCACTGGTGGCGTGCAGCGTGTTTTCCATCGGTTTTCCTTATTTCAGGTTGAACGAATCCCGCCCGCTCAAAAGAGAGCGCAGCAGGGCACAGCAAAAGAGGGGAGTTACGGCGGCCGGGCTACGGCGGCGCGAGGATCGGGATAGTCATCAGCAGCCCGCTGTCAGGTCCAGGGCTAGCTGGCTGGTGGCCGCCGTGCGCGCATGCTGGGACATCGGGATGCGGATATCCGGTTTGGGCATGGCGGACAGCGAGAGGGTGCGCAGTACTTCCAGGCCTGCCACGAAGGAGTGCCCGCACTCGGGGTTCTGGCACATGTAGGTAATTTCCTTGAACATGGCGGACATCGTGCGGCTCTTGACGGCGCGGACGGTGTATTCGCAATGCGGGCAGGGCAGGCCGATGACTCTCATTTCAGCTTTCTTTCCACTTGGTACAGGGCGCGACCGCGACCCGTCATGTTTTTCGACTGCTTGCGTAAGCGCGATTTGACGAGCCATTCCGCTGCCTGTTCGATACTTGCCAGCCCTTGCCTTTGACGAACGACTTCCAGCGCTGCGAGTTCTTCGTCATTGATATGAATTTCGTGATCGGGCATGTTCGGCAGCTTTTCAGTTACTCAAAAGTTACTATTCAGGGACTCGGTTTAAGCGCTGCGACGCTGTACGCTGTCGATGTCGTCTGCAGCAATAGCGGCAAGGGCTTCACGCATGACGATCTGGCGCACCAGCACCGCAAGCTCTTCGCCTTGGTAGTTGGCGATCGAGGAAACGAGCTGGTGCTCATAATCGTCCAGGCGCAGCGCGACTGTATGTTTGCGAATACGTTTTGCATCGGGGTACATGACGTTGTCCTTATTGGGTGAATTGGGAAGCGATTTCGCGCTTGTAGTCAGCCAGGCCGCGCAGTATCAGGAACCGGAGGAACCAGGCGCGGGAACGTTGTTGCGCGGCGGCAAAGGCTTCGACTTCCAGCACTTCATCAGGCGCCAGGCGGACGCCCAGAGGTTGCGAAGTGACGCCCTTGGTAGTGCGCCCGGTTTTGGATACGTTTTTCATAATGTTATGATGTGTAATCGCTACAGGATGGCGTAACTATAGTGTACGAATGTGCACTTGTCAATGAGATTTAGTGAAAATATGAGCACCATTGGGGAAGCACTAAAAGCCGAGCGTTTGCGCTTAGGCATGAATCAAGACGAGTTCGGCGCGGCAGGCGGCGTAAAAAAACGTACTCAAATATCGTATGAACAGGACGAGCGATCGCCCGATGCAGTCTATTTGCGCGCAATCTCTACGATTGGCGCTGATGTTCAATTTATTCTTACCGGGGATCAGGCGACAGCGGCGCTTACTCAGGATGAAAAGGAATTGCTGACTGGCTATCGTGGCTTAGATATTCGGGGTAAGGCAGGGGTACTGGGAATGATTGATGGTATGAGCGCATCCCCTGCGGTTAAAGCGGCGCTATCGAATTCTGAGACAGGTGCCAGTGCCCCTACGGTTGTTTTCCACGGCAAAGTCAGCCAGCAAGTAACCGGCGACGTGACCGGAAAACAGACGTTCAATATGGGTGGTAAGAAGAAGTGAAAAACGTATTGATGGCGGCATTATTGACAGTATCTTTTATTACGTCGGCTCATGCTGACGAGTCAACAAAAGATCCAAAAAAAATTAGCTTTTTCCTGGCGAAGATTCCTGTAACGGATAAAACTCTGAATTACAAGAATCTCGGTGAACGCCTGCCGAATTTAGGCATGACTGTGCAATATGTTAAGTTTGGTAATATTGCAAAGGGGGAAGATGAACCTCCGTATTTTCTTGCCGGCGACGAGGTGATTGACATTTTCTTGACCGAGCCAAACCAAATTGTGAAAGCGATTTGTCCTATCAGCGGCGGTCGGGCCTCGTATATTATTCGCGGGAAAAAGATTATCCCGCAGACGCGGACTGCTTACTGGTTGATGGCGAATCGATGTGATTTTAAAGGCTAGATTTATAGTGCAAGCTAGTAGTTTTGGAGACGCTGAAAAAATGTCTTCCAAGGGAATTGTAGATTTTTATGGAAATGTTTCGCAAGTAGTCGTCGGCAATGTCATTGAAGTGGCGCGTCAATGTAATATAGTTAATCTCACAATAGATGGGTGGAGCACCGAATTTCAGGTGCTGACAAAGTTGCAGCGGCAGGATCCAAACTCTATAATCAAGACATCAATTGATTCGGCCAGCACGCCGTCACTGGGTGTCTACCATGTATCGCTCAGTAATTTTGGTGCGGCTAGTAACAGAGCGCTTTTTTTTAAGGAAAGCATGGAGACTATGTCACTTAAGCTGCCGGAGGTATCAGAGGGAAATGAAAGTCAAAAGATCGCTGCTGAAATTACATCCGACATTGCAGATGAACTAACTGATGACGAAGATGATGATGAAGGTTTGAGCCAATGGCTTTTGGAAACCCGTAGATTTATTACACATAGAACACAGCTGAGTGTACTTTATCATCGTAAACGTGAGCGCTTCTACTCTTTATTGGATCGATGGGGGAAAGCAGGGTCACTTATAGCCGGAACTGCTGCATTTAGCTCTCTGTTAGTTACTGCCGATTCCAAAGCGATAGCTGGCCTCATGGTAGCGCTGGCTACTATGCCTGGACTTGTTTTTGCGTGGAATGATAAAGCCAGAATTCATGCCGAACTTGCTCAGAAGTTTGCATTAATCGAGGCCGAGGTTATTGCGGACGGCTGGGATAATTTAACAAGCAAAAAGTTTGATTTGTGGTTGAGTAGAATTATGACTATAGAGTCTACAGAGCCGTTGATAATGTTCAACCTTCTTACACTCTGTGAAAATCAAATTGCAATGCTTAAATTAGATCCGGCTGAAACTGCGGAACTTTCGACTTGGCAAAAATGGACGGCTAATTGGCTCGATTTGCCGTCGAAAAAATGAATAAGCAGGCGGCGGAGCAAGCAGGTTGCGGGTTCATGTCTGGCATTTGGCGATCTCAGCCTTGGGGTCTAAGCTCACAGTAGACTATGATTTATTAATTGTCAATACGGCTCGACTAACTATGCTGCGTATGCGTACAGACGCTGAGCTTACGCAAAGACTTCAGCTTGAGGATTCGCATAGCTGGGCCTGTGTAGGAATGGCAGATCTGACCCTTAAACGCGCATCTGTATGCGTCGTGATTAATTGCAGTGATTTAAAATTATTTGAATTAAAGATTGATTTAAATGGAAATTGATAAAATTGAAGTTGGCGGTTCAGACAATTCTAAAGTATTGGATCAAGACGTAAAGCAACTAATTTTAATTAAGTGGGCAGCAATATTAGTTGTTGTAATATCCCTAGTTCTGCTTGGTTTGTATTTTAAGCAATTCGGAGCGCTTGGTTTGTCGTCGGACAATGGGCACTGGGGAACTTTTGGGGATTACTTTGGAGGGGTGATAAATCCAATTGTCGGAATGCTTACTGTATTTTTGGTACTTCATTCTATTCGAATACAGAGAAGAGAGCTTAGAGCTTCTTTAGATGAGTTGGCGAAGTCAAATGATGCATTGATATTGCAAAATAGTACTTTATCTTTGCAAAATTTTGAACAAACTTTTTTTTCATGGCTAAAGATGTATAGAGAGCAAATAGCAGCTTTGCAGCTTGAGACTCACGATGGCGTGCTTTCTGAACGTACAGGTCTTATGGCAATGAAGAAGTGGTATGATAATAGATTTAATGAGCACACTCTCCGGGTCGGGCAATCGATGATTCTTACTGATGCTGGTTTGGGTTCGGCGATACTAAGCGAGTTATATTATGAAGATGCGCCATCAGAAATCCATAAGGCTATTTATGACAGTCTTTTGGCAAATTGGGAGGGGTTGTATAGGAAGACATCATTTCAACTTGATGGTTCTTTTAGGACATTATATCGGCTAATAACTTGGATAGATAATCAACCAAAGAACGTTTTGAATTCTCACCAAAAATGGTTTTATGTTGGAATAGTTCGTGCGCAGTTGTCATGGATCGAAGGTGTATATCAGTACTACAATGGGCTGACGGATAGGGGGAGTAAATTTAGAGTATTATCGGATAAATATGCTTTGTTTGATAATCTTGATTTTTCTGAATGTCCATCTTTAAGATTTATTAAGTTCTATGGGTTGTATTCGCCGAATGCATTTTCATCTGAAACGGCAAAATGTGATTATTTTGCATCCTAGAAAATAGACTAAGAAATTTTAATATTAGCGTGCCGATGTAAAGGGGAAGTCGTGATTAAAGTAGATATTCTTCGAGGTGACTTGCATCCGAGGACTAATATTTCTTCGTCAAAGAGCGTATGCTTCCCTGACTATGAGGTTATCCGGTATTTTCTCTTAAAATATCGCGCACTTCTTCGATATGCCTCCATGCATGCAGCGCCGCCCGCTTGGCAGCCTGCTTGCTCTTGTAAAGATGCTCCAGCGTCTTGAACTGGCCCGTGGCGCCGGCCTGTTCCTGTCCCGCCTTTTTCTTCTTCGCCGCCACATCCCTCCACTTCGCCACCACGCCCGTTATGCCCTCGTCCGGATCTTTCTCTTCCTCGCGCTCGGCCTCGACCGCTTCCGTTTTCGTTTCGAACTCCACACGCGTGGTAAAGCCGTTGCCTCCCAAACTGTGCGTGACCTTGACTGATAGCCATTCGGTGGCGTCGATCTCGGGCTTGAAGCCTTGCACCGTCACGGGCGATTGCGGGAACACGGCCGGGTTGCCCAAGGCCAGGCTCATTTCAAAGGTGGCCAAGCCGCGCAGGATGCGCTGCCATTCGGCCACGGCCGCCGCGCGCGCGTCCGTTTCGTTGGCGAAGGTGGTGCGCAGGCGCTTGCTGTTGCCGGGCACGCCGGCCACCACGCTGCGGCGGCGCGCGTAGCGCTCGTCGTGCCAGAAGGCGCGCACGCCCGTGTAGGCGTCGCTTTCGGCGCTGTGGTAGCGGTGCCCGTCGCCCAGGGCGCGCGTGATGGGGATGACGGGCAGCGCCTTGCCGCTGGCGGTGCGGCTCTGGTTGATGGGGATGAAGAGCAAAGTGTCATTCTTGACGGTGGCCACGGCATCGTATTTCTTGCCCAGCCGGCGCAGGAAGGCCGCATCGCTTTCGTGGGTCTGGTCAATGTGCTCGATGGCCGTGTCGCGCAGGCGCGCCGACACGCCCGACGCCAGCTCGTTGCGAAAGGCGATGGCCTCGATGATGGCGCCCACGGTTGTCTTGTGGAAGCTGTGTTCCTGCTGCTGCTTGAAGGTATCGATCAGGTTGGCCGACCTGGCGCGCAGGGTGATGGTGTCTGGCGCGCCGCTGTGCTCCACCTCGTCGACGGTGAACTTGCCCATATCCACCAGGCCGGACGCTTGCCAGCCCAGCGCTATGGTGATCTGCGCGCCGCGCGGCGGCAGGGCCAGCTTGCCGTCGCTGTCGTCCAGGGCCAGGTCGAGCTGGTCGCTCTCGTCGCCACGGCACAGCGTCAGGGTCAGATTGATGAGGCGCGGCGAGACGATGGCGGTGATGTCCTTGTCCTCGATTGTGACGCGGAAGGCGGGGATATGCTCGCTCATTTGAACTTGTCCGCCGCGCTGCCGATGGCGCCGCTGATGCCGGCGCCGATCTTGTCTTTCATCTCGCTGACCACGCCGCCGTATTTCGACGTGATGCCGCCGACCACATTGCCGACCACGCTGCCCACGGCATTCTTGGCCGCGCCCGCGATGCTGCTGGTCATGCCGTCGATGCTGAGCATGTTTTTCAGGTCGCCGATGTCGCCCAGGCCAAGCATGGCCAGCACGCCGTCGTCGTCGCGCTTGAGCGCAATCGAGAACTCGACGCGGCGCGCGCCGCCGCTGCCGTCCAGGATGCTGCGCCCCTCGGTCATGCTGGTGATGCGGTAGGAGCCGAGAATGCGGCCCGTGCCCTGGATCAATATCCACGATTTACCGGTGTCGGCCATCATGCGCAGCGCATCGAGCGAATACAGGGAGCCGGTCAGTTCCGGCGCCACCCAGCCCGACAGGGTGATGGTGTCGTCACCTGGCCCCACATACTGGTGCGCATCGCGCAGGCCCACGCGGGCCGTGCTGGCGTGCTTCCACTCCGTTTGCCGCTGCAGCTCGTGATAGGCCAGCGTCGGCAGGCTGAAAACGAACATTCCTAAAATCATCATCATGGTGTGCTTCTTTCTTAATCGTGGTCGCGCAGGGACGAGCGGATGCGCGCCGCCTTTTCGCGGTCGCGCTGTTCCATGGCCGCATACACGGCGCGGGCGATGGCCTGCGGATCGGAACCGGCTTGCGCCTGGATCGTGATTTCGATCTTGTCGCCCTGAATGCTTAATCCGGCGCCGAACCCGCCCTGGGCCAGCGGCGCGCGCGTGTCGAAGGCACTGGCGGGTAGGGCGGTGGCCGTGCCGATGGCGATGCCGGCGCCCAATTGCGTCAGGCGCTGCGCCATGCTCGATACCTTGGCAATCGGCTCGCCCTCGCTGCGGTCCAGGCCCACGGCCAGCCCCTGCATGGTGTAGTCGCCGAGCTGGGCAAACACGCGGCTCGGGCTGTGGATGCCCAGCTTTTCCTTGAACCAGGCAATGGTGCTGGAGCCGGCATTGCTGATGGCGTCCTTGACGGCGCCCATGGAACCGGTGATGCCGTTGACCAGGCCGCGCAGGATGTTGGCACCGAACTCGGTGAACTGGGCCGGCAGCTTGATGCCGAACCAGCTCATGACGCCCGCGAACGCCTGATAGAACACGCCGACGGGCGACCAGTTGATAATCAGGGCCGTGATGCTGCCCATGCCGCCGGCGCAGACGGTGCGCAGGCGCGACCAGATATCGACAAAGAAGGCGGAAATAGGCGCCCAGGACGCGGTGATGCGCTGCAGGATGGTGGCGCCGAAGTCGGTAAACTTGGTGGGCAGCGCGATGCCGAACCAGCCCAGCACGCCCGCGAAGGCGCGATAGAACAGGCCCAGCGGTGACCAGTTGGCGATCAGGGCGCTGACGCCGCCAATGCCTCCGGCAAAGGCGGTCTTGATCTGCGACCAGATGCCGGTAAAGAAGCTGGCCAGCGGCGCCAGACCCTTGGCGAAGCGCCCCCGGATGCTGGCCGCAAAGTCGGTGAACCTGGCCGGCAGTGCGATACCGAACCAGCCCAGCACGCCCGCGAAGGCGCGATAGAACAGGCCCAGCGGTGACCAGTCGGCGATCAGGCTATTGATGCCGGTAAAGCCGCCGGCAAACGCCGCCTTGACGTCTGACCACAGGCCGCCAAAGAAAGCCTTGATCGGCTCCCAGTATTTGTAGATCAGGAAGGCGGCGCCGGCAATGACCGTGATGGCGATGCCAATCGGGTTCATCAGAAGAGCACGGCCCAGCCACAGCACGGCCCGGCCCGCCCACATGAAGGCGCCGCCCAGCTTGCGCAGGATGGGCGTGAGCACGCCGCCCGTCACGCCCATCTTGGCAAACATGACGTGCAGCATGGCATACGGGCCGATCATGGCGGCGATGCCCAGCATCAGCGGCCCCAGCACCAGCAGCAGGCCGGCCAGCACGGCAAAGGCGGTAATCATGAGCTTGGCCACGGTCGGGTTGCGCTCCATGAAACCGTTCAGGCGCTGCACGGCGGAAATCGCCAGTTCCAGCCCCTGCGCGTACAGCGGCAGGATTTTTTCGCCCATGGTGAGCTTGAGGTTGGCCAGCTTGGACTGCGCTTCCAGTTCCTTGCCGGCCGCCGAGTCGCGCCCCAGCTTTTCCAGCCGGCCGATATCGGCGGCGCCACGGTTGAGTTTTTCATTTTTGTGGATCTGCACGCGCTGCAGGTACATCTGCGAATACAGGTTCGACGCGGTGCGGTTGGAAAAGATGCTGCCGATGGCATCGAGCACGTGCTTTTTCTCCGTGATGCCCTTCTTGGCCAGTTGCGGCAACAGCACCTTTTCCAGCCATTCGAACTGGTTTTCGCGGAACAGCTCGGAACCCAGCAGCGCACCTGGATCAAGGAAGGCAATTTGCCCCGCCTTGTCAGGCGTGACCTTGCTCTTGTCACCAATCAGGCCGAACTCATCCAGCTTTTTGACCGACCGTTTCGTCGTGCGGCCCTGGTATAAGTTCTGGTAGGCGCTCATCAGGGACGTGCCGACGCGGTTGCCGCTCATTTCCTGCACCAGCGGTTCCATTTGGTAGTAGAAGGCATCATCTTTCAAGCCCTTGGCCGCGATGCCGCCCGTCTTGATCATGTTCAGCCATTCATTCGGGCCGACGCGCCCGCCCGTGGCGGTGATGACCTGCTGCACGATATTTGCCTGGGCTTCGAACTTTTCCTTGCTCTCCAGGCCGCCGCGCAGCTCGATCACCTTGAGCATGTCCATGAACTTGCGTTCGTTGTCGGCGCCTTCTTCCTCACCAAAGAAGGCGTGATTGGCAAACTTCATCTTGGCCAGGGTAGGGGCGACCATTTCCGCATGGTGCACATCGGCAAAGGCGCTCATGCCGTCGCGCATGAGCTGCAGGTTGTCGAGCTGGCTGGTGCCGTAGGTCTTCATGTTGCGCGCGAAGGCGACGGCCTCGCCGGACACCTTGTCGCCCAGGCCCAGCGCGTTGACCCTGCCCACTTCTGTTTGATAGTGCTTGGCCTCGTTCAGCCCTTTGACCACGGGCGCGCCGATGACGGCGCCCGTGGCGGTCGCGCCAGCACCGGCCATGGCCAGGTTGCCGGCCTTGTTGCGCAGCTTGTCGGCGTGCTGCGTGGCATTGCTGACGCGCTGCTGCTTGGCCGCGGCGTTGGCCAGCTTCTGCTGCTGCAAGGTAGTGGTTTTGTTGGTGGCCTCGATCTCGCGGCGCAAGGTGCGTTCGTGGTTGGCCAGGTCTTTGGTGCCGATGCCGGCGCCCGCCAGGCGCTCGCGCATGACTTGCAGTTGCTGCGCCTGCTGCTGGCCTGCCGTCTTCAAGGCGCTGGCCGCTTTGGTGGCGGCGTTAAATTCGCGTGTCATGGCACGCGTGGGCGCCTCCGTCTGTTTCATTTTGGTGGCCAGGCTGGCCACCTTCTGTTGCGCCGCTTCCAGTTTGGTGCGGGTGGCGTCCAGGCCACCGTGCAGCTCGCGGAATTTGCTGATGTTCTTTTGCTGGGCGTTCAGGTCGCGCAAGCGGTCACTGGTGGCCTTCAAGGCCTTGGCCGTCTCGCTGGAACCGCCCATGATCTTTTTCAGCGGGCCGGTAATCTTGTCCAGCGCTGCAAATACCACCTGTAATTTCAGATCCCGACCAGCCATCTATTCCGCTCCGCTTCGCTGCCGGGCGCGTTCGCGCCAGGCCATCAGTTCATCAATCGTAAAACCGTCCATCGCGGCCGGCGTCCAGTGGAAGACGCCGGCAATGTCGGCCATGGCGTCTTCTACTTCGCCGGGGATACCGAAAGGCGATCGGCTTTGCTCGCCAAAAAACCGGCAACCTCGGCGCCCACGGCCAGCAGATCCGCCGGATCCATGTTGGCGATGTCGTGCGCGGTCAGGGTCGGCTCGGTGATGCGCGGCAGGACGATCTGCAGGGCCGACACGTTCAGGTTGGCCAGCTCGATCAGGGAAATGCCGCGCAGGGCGCCCGCCTTGGGTTTGCGCACGGTCAGCGAGGTGATGAAGCTGTCGCCGCGCTTGATCGGTTCGTCCAGCTCGATGACGGCGCTGTTTTGGGTATCGTTGTTCATGCTGTGTTCCTTGTGGTGGAGTGGTCAGTAAAAAAGGGGATTACAGGCCGATGGCCTTGCGGATGGCCGCGTTGGTATCGCCGCCGCCGAAGTTCTCGGTGCCGCTCATGAAGTCCAGTTCGATGACGGTGGCGCCGTCGATCATCAGCTTGTAATAGCTGCACGCCATCGTGTATTTGTGCGTGGTGTCGTCGCCCATCTTGGCGCCGCCCATGTCGATTTCCTTGTAACGGCCGCGCACGACGACCTCGACGGCGGCGACGCTGCCGTCATCGTCGTTCTGGTAAGCGCCGGCAAAGCGCAGTTGCACGGCGCCATGCGTGTGCGCGCCGTACTGTTTCAGGGCTTCGGCGATCAGGCCGCCGCCGCTCCATTCCAGCGACAGCGCCTCGTTGCCGAAGTCGACGGACACGGGGCCGCTCATGCCGCCGGCGCGGTACTCTTCCATCTTGCGGCTCAGTTTCGGCAAGGTGACTTCGGGCACCATGCCCATGAACAGGACGCCGTTTTGAAATACGTTGAATTGCTTGAGTTTGTGGGGCATGCCCATAGTGTTCTCCAGTGGTCAGTGGCACCCGCACGCGGCGGGCACGGGGATGGTTAAGCCGCGATGCGGGAGGCGAAGTCGGCCAGGTAGCGGTCGGTAATGCGCTGCTGGAATTTCAGGTTTTCCAGCGGCGGCACGGGCGTGTAGTCGTAATCGATGGCCAGCTTGCCGTCTTTCAGCGCCGTCTTGTCGTTGTATTGCTCGTCATACCAGGCATGGCCGTCGATGATGTAGCCCTGCAATTTCAGGTCGCGGAACTTGGCGTTGATGCTTTCCAGCAGGTCACGCACCAGGGACGGATGCAAGGGCACATCGACGTAGGCGAAGTGCGCCTCGGCGATGGTGTCGGCCAGCACCTGGGCCGTGCGCGTGTAGCTTTCGAAATAGAAGAAGCCGCCCGGCGCCTCGCAGGTGCGCGAACCCCAGAAGCGGTAGCCGCCCATGTTAATCAGGGTGGTCACTTCCTTGGCGTTGAGAACGCCGGCATCGGTGGCCGGGTCTTGCAAGTCGAAAAACACATCCTTGCTGATGCCGGTCGGGCCGTTGACGACCACGTTCGATAAAGTCTTGTGCCAGCCCGTTTCCTCGTCGATCTTGGCGCGCAGGCCCATGGCGTAGGCCACGGCCGAAATGCCGGCTTCCTCGTCGGTGGCGGTATTCCAGTTCACAAAATCCGGCCAGATCATCATCACTTCGCGCTGGCCGAACTGGCCACGGTAGGCGGTGGCCGCCGTGATGGTGGCGCAGCCGTAGGCCGACGCATATACGAAGCCGCGCAGGCGCTGCGCCACGCTGGCCAGGGCATTGGTGACGGCCTGGGTGTCCAGCCCCGGCGCGCCCAGGATGCGCGGTTTCGCTCCAAGCTTGCTTTGCGCGGCCAGCAGCGCCTGGGCGCCCAGGTACTTGCCATCGGGCGAGACGCCGCCCACGGCATTGGTCGTGGTTTCCGCTTCCGTTTCGCCTTCTGCCACGCGCACGACGACCGTCAGCGGCTTGGTCTGCGCGGCGATGGCCGCCAGGCTGCGATACAAGGTGCCCGTCTTGCCGGCCTTGCCCATGGCGGCCAGCACGTTGGTGACGAGCACGGGCGTATCGAGCGGGAAGGCCTCCGGGTCGGCATCGTCGGCCGTGGCGATCAGGCCCAGCACGGCCGTGGAGACGGTGCGGATCGGGCGCGAACCCTCGTTGATTTCAATGACGCGCACGCCATGGTGGTAGTCGGTGGCCATAGGGCTCTCCTGGTGAGTGGTGAAAAGACGTTACTGGGGCGCTGTCGTGCCCGCATCATCGAAGGCGCGCCGCGCCTCATCCGGCAAGGCGTCGGCGATGCGCTGGAATTCGGCGCTGACGGCCGCTTGCAGGGCATCCAGATCCTGTGCGGCGGCGACCGTCGCGCAGGTGGTGATGTCGAGCAGGCAGGTGCGCGCCGTGGCAACCGCTTGCGCGGTGGCCGCGTCGCCACTGGCCATGGCGGCAAAGCCAATGCCGGCCAGCCGGTTGAGGATGGCGTCGCGCGCCTGGCGCACGCCGGCCAGGTAGGGCGTGGCCAGCACGGCAAACGGTGGCGGCGGTGGCGCGGTGATACTCCACTTGCCGCCGGACTGCTTGCGGATGGTCGCGCCAGCGGTGATTGCCTCGCGCAGCATGGCCTCGTCCTCGGGCGCGACCTTGACGCCATCGGCCGGCCAGGTGCCGGCCTGTTCGTAGTCGGCACGCATATCCTCGGGATAAAACCCACGGGTGGTATTGGAATAAAAGATGGTCATGTTATTTCCCGAAAGCGATGTAACGAGTGGCCGGAGTGGAGTCGGACGAGTACGCAGCAAAGCCTGTCCTGGTTGGCTTGCCGGTTCCCAGGCGATTGACGGCGTCGTTGTTGGCGCCGGTGAGGCAGACGCCGAAGCACTCCACAGGGAAGGCGATATCGAATGTAATGAAGCTTCCTGCAGGCGTCGCGGTGGCATCGCCAAAATTGCATGATGAAATTACCTGGCAGTTTTTGGTGGCCGTTACTTCCAACCAACTTTGACGAAAAGTCGGCATTGCGCCCCATTTCGGCGGTTGCATCGATGACTTGCCAGACTTGGCCGCTTGTTGCCATCACGGTGATGAACTGGCCTTGTTTGATGATGATTTTTTTCACGTCGCCAACGTCATAGCCAATGACCACGCCGGCTCCGGACGCAATCGTGCCTGGCGACTGGTTCAGGCCGAAGAGCTTGAAGTACTTGCCCGAATTGGCGGGAATGCCCAGCGAGTCCGGGCTGGGAATGGTGAGGGTCAGACCAGGGGCGGTAAAGTACAGGGCGGCGCCCATGTCGTCCGCTGTCAAGATGCGGTCGGCATTCACGCCAACGTATTTCACCATGCTGCCTTGTGCCTGCTGTACAAACTCGGCGCTGGCCAGCTTGCTCGACGCGCTGAACTTCGGCAGTGTTGCCACTTCTTTTTTACTGTATTGCGAATGCGGATCGGCTGCGGCCTGGTGCTTGGCCAGTTGCTGGTCGCCATAGGCGCGCGCGCTGGTGTCCTGCTGATCGACATAGGCAGTCTTTGCCAGGAGCGGATGCGGGTCTGCCGCAGCCTGATGCTTGGCCAGTTGCTGATCGCCATAGGTGCGGGCGCTGGTGTCCTGCTGATCGACATAGGCGACCTTCGCCAGCAGCGGATGCGGGTCGGCGGCCGCCTGATGCTTGGCCAGTTGCTGGTCGCCATACGCGCGCGCGCTGGCGTCCTGCTGATCGACATAGGCGACCTTCGCCAGCAGCGGGTGCGGATCTGCAGCAGCCTGGTGCTTGGCCAGTTGCTGATCGCCATAGGCACGCGCACTGGTGTCTTGCTGATCGACATAGGCGACCTTCGCCAGCAGCGGGTGCGGGTCAAGAGCCGCCTGATGCTTGGCCAGTTGCTGTTCGCCATAGGCGCGCGCGCTGGCGTCCTGCTGATCGACATAGGCGACCTTGGCCAGCAGCGGATGCGGATCAAGAGCGGCCAGGTGTTTGGCCAGTTGCGCGTCGCTGTAGGCGCGCACGGTGATGTCCTGGTCATCGACATATTTACGGGTGGCCAGGATGATGGACGGATCGATTTTCAGCTCGATGGCAGCCGTGCTGGCGACGATCAGCACGATGCGCACCACTTGCGTGCGCCCGCTGCCCTCGGCCATCAATGGCTTGTAGCTGGGCGGGCAGTTGGCCACCGCGCACAGGTCGCCCGCCTCGTCGTAGATGCCGAGTTCGCGCATCCACCAGCCGCCCACGTTCTCGGGCAGCACTTGTTCGGCAATGATCTGGCTGCTGTTGGCCGGGTCTTTGTCCAATTTGTTCAAGTCGGCGCGGTGCACCTCGCGTAGCAGCGCCTTTTGTCCTCGGTCGGGAACCGGCAGGGTGCCGTTGCCGTCGCCGACGCCCATTTTTTTCAGTTTCAGGGTTTGCCCCAGGGCGATGGCATTGGCCAGCTTGGCCTCGCCCACCTGCGTCAGAATAGCGAAATATGTGCTCATGGATAGATGGTCATGGTGTCGATGGTATGGGATGCGCCGGCCTGCAACAGCGTGCCGCGCACTTCGATGGTTTCCGCAATCCACGGAAAGACGGTCATGACGTCGCCGTGGTAGGCGGCAATGCCGGTGTAAACCGTGCCGCGACTTTCCAGATAAATCGCCAGGCCGGTCATATGGCGGCTGACGGGCTTGGCGTCGGCGATCAGGCGTTCCATTTCCTGAAACATGGCGTCGGTGATGCCCGTGTCCAGCACGCCGACGTCGAGACGGAAGGTGCCCGGCACGCCCGGTGGCGTGGTCTGCCACCATTCGGTGATGCGGATCAAATAGCCCAGGGACTCCACCACGCGGCGCACGGCGGCAATCGTGCCCTTGTGCTTGTGGATGAAATAGGACGCCTTGATGGCGCCGCGCTTGGTCGATTCGGGCCAGGTGTCGTCCCAGCGGTCCACGGAACAGGCCCAGGCCAGGAACGGCAGCAAGTTGACCGGGCAGCGGTCGGCGTTCCACAGCTCGCGCAGCGGCACGGGTACGTTGACCAGCTCGGCGCAGGCCATGGCGATGGCGCGTTCCAGCGCCGTGGTGTTGGGCGGCAGAGTCGGCACAAAGTTATTCATCGCGCACCACGACATTGAGCTTGATGGCCGTGCAGCGGGCGGCCTGGGTGGCGTTCAGTTCGATGTCCGCCGCCGGGCTGGTCAAGACGACCTTGCGCACGCCTTCGACGTGCACGGCGGCGCTGCAGGCGGAACGGTAGATGCTGTGCCCCAGCGGGCGGCGCGGCTGCGATACGCGCACGGCGTTGGCGCGCGCGGCGTCCAGCAGAATCGGCACTTCCGGGCCGACGCCGATATACAAGGTCGCTTCGATCTGGTAGTCGATGACCTGGGCGGCCTGCACGCTCAAGCGGTCGCCCAGGGGGCGCACTTCCTCGGCGTTGAGCGCGCGCGCCACGGTGGCCAGCAGCGCGGCGTCGGCGATGCCTGTGTCGTTGTTGGCCAGCACCGTGACGGTGACGCTGGCCGGCGCGGGGCTGGTGGCGCTCGCGTCCTTGACGCGGCCGTCGGCACTGCGCGCGTGGAATTCGTAGGACGCTTTCGGGCCGGCCACGGACAGGCCATCCGGCGCTTCCTGGATGCGCAGGCGGTAGGCGTCGTTATCTTCCATGACGGCGGCCACGGGCGGCAGGGCGTTGGGATTGGCCGCCGTGATGACCAGGCGCGCCACGTTGACGTTGGCGCCCAGCTGGTCCAGGTCGCCGTCGAGGGCAAACGCCAGCATGACGGCCTTGCCCGCCTCGTTGACGCGGTTGCGCAGGATGGTTTCCTGATATGCGTTCTCTTCCAGCAGCTTGGTGGCCGGTTCCGATTCGAGTTCCAGCAGGGCCGTGACGGCGGCGCGTTCGGCTTCCGGCAGCAGGCTGACCAGGTGCGCCTTGCGGCTCGCCAGGATGGCTTCGAAGTCCAGCACCTCAACCACGCTCGGTGCCGGCAATTGGGTCAGGTCGATGGGCGTGCTCATACAGCGCCGCCTTGCTTGACGGGTACGGCCATGGTGATGGCCTGGCCATTCGCCGTGCCATCGAGCAGCAGCGCGATGGCGCCGTCCGTGTCGCGCGTGAGCTGCACGCTGGCGAGCTGCAAACGCGGCTCCCAGCGGCGCAGGGCAAAGGCGGTGGCGGCGTAGATGCGCAACTGCGTCGCGCTGTTCAGGGGCTGGTCGATCAGCTCGGGCACTTCGGAACCATAGCGGCGGCGCCGGATGCGCGAGCCGATGGGCGTGGTGAGGATGTCGGTGGCGGACTGGCGCAGGTGGCCCAGGCCGGTCAGGCTGCGCCCGGTGGCGGCGTGCATGCCCATCATGATTGCGGCCCGCCCGACTGGTCGCCGCCGCCCTTGACGCCGCCGTGCGCATGCTTGGCCAGGCTGATGGCGCCGGCCAGCACGTCCTCGCTGGCTTTGATCGTCCCTTGCACGGCCATGGCCACGCCGCCAGCGGCGCCGGCCTTGGCGTTCACGCCGCCGTTCAGGGCGGTCGCGCCGTTGACGATCAGGTTTTTCATGACGGTCAGGTCGCCCGTGCAAATGGTGCTGGGCGCGTTTGATGTCACCTTGTCGGCCGTGATGGTGGCGGTGCCGCCGGGCAGCGTCGCCGTCAGGGCGTGGGCAGCATGGTCGTACTGCACCACGGCGCCGTCCGGGTAATGCGTGGTGTGGATGGTGTCGCTGGTTTCGGGCGCGTCAAATTCCTGCGAGTACAGGGCGGGCAAAATGATGCCGCGCGTCAGGTCGCCGCCGGGGGAAAATACCATGACCTGTTCGCCGACCGTGGGCGCCGACCAGGTGCGCGTGCTGCCGGCGCGCCGGGTGGACCATTTCAGCCATTCGGTGGTAAGGGTTGGCCCGAGCCGTACGCGCGCCTTGGCCCCGTTGACCTCGGCGATGGTGCCCAGGCGAATCAGGTTTTGCAGCAAGCGGAGGAGGTCGGACAGGTCGGCGTTCATGCAATGCATGTTGCCGAAGTCCGCGTGCGGATGCACGCGGAGGCGGGTTGATAAGTGGCTTAGTGACTATGGCGGTCCACCAGGCATACACTCATATTTTCCTTTTATGGAGTGATGTGGCTAGCGGTTATTTCCTCCCCACGGCTGTCATTGAAGAGATTGGTACGCATCAAGTAGGAGATTAAGGGCGCCACTATGGAGTGGATCATTTATTAGCCTGCAAATCACGCAGTCGACTATCAAAATATTCATAGAAATCTGTAAGTTCTTTTTTCTGCTCGGGATTTTCTGGTTTCGCTAAAACCGTCAATCTATCCTTGAATCGTACAAGTAGTATTAGGTAGAAATTGACTTCCTTTCCTTGTGATTTTTCTAGATTATGTACGATGTTATCCAGCTCTGCACGGGCTTTTTTAATCTGGGAGGCGAAGTCTCCAGAGAATCCACACATGAGATGATTTCCGATTAATTTCGCTTGGGTGCCGCGTTTTTTGATTTGGTGGGTCGAAGCACATATTTCAATCAACAAGCAACTCATGGAACTACGAATCTTCTCGCTGGAAGTAGTCGGGAAATTATTATCTAATCGACTATATGTCATATTATCAATTAACGCGGCAATTTTTTGCTTAGCCATGTCAACTGGTTTCCAGTTGTGTGCAAATTCGTTCCGAATCTTACGCAAAATCTCAAGATCTTGAAATTGCTCTTTGGTGATTAAGCCAATGGAATAAGCAGCTTTAATGCGAGACGAAAATGTTCCAAGTGGGGCATTGAACCCTTCAACTAGTTGAGTTGTTGCGTCCGAAGGCATTAAGAATGCTTTCAGAAGATCGCCAAGGGCCTCCTCAGCAAATGCGGCTAGCGAAAGGACCAAGCCTCGGTCGTCAAGTTCACGTAGCGAGCTCGTTAATAGATTTATTTCACTATAAACATCGTCTTCAGGTTTAGGACTGTTTGAAGTTTTCGGGTCATTTTTTATCATGGCTACTCAAATTCAACTTCGTGCACGGGACTGGCTGCATCTGAAATTTTTTAGTCGTACGGAAGATTGGAAGCGAGGAAATTATATTTAAAATGCCCCAACGGCAAATGCAATATTAACATTTGTGTTTAGCTCTACAACGTGCTTGAGTACACATAGTGAAGCCTCAACTAATTTAATGTCTCGCTCTCGGTTATCATATTCTGGAGACCAGATTTTGGCTCCGTGAAATAGGTTATTTCTAACTCGTCGAACCATCAGAAGTACCTTCTGCGCATCAGGAAGATTAACGTCGGGAGGGGAGTTATTCCAATCAACACGGCCTTCTCGTAATACCTGTTTTCTTGGTGGTTCGGTTAGAAGATAATGTACAGCATCCATGAATGGCTGAGCGGGGACGCGTCGAAAACTCTCATCTATTGATGTTGCGAACTTGTCCCAGTTTGCTTCGACGGAGACCTCCCCACCTCTGGCAAAATCAGTACTTTTTAACGCGTATTCGCATCTTGCGAATATACCTATGAATTCATATGCCAATTCTTGTGGCAAAGGCATACGTGGAAATGGTCCATTCATCTAATGATCCTAAACTCATAAAAAATATTTTTTCGAAATTATCGTTTTTGGCTAGTGACCGCCTGTATCCTGCGACTCTAACTCATCTGATAACTAATGTCAGTTGAAGTTTGCATTGAAGCATCTTAGTTTTTTTCCATGTGACGCAACAAGGATTCGCGTATCAACGTCCGATCCGGCTCACTCAAGCCCAGTAGCGGCCGCTCCGGGTACTTGTATACCGGCCCTTTCTTGCTCAGGCGGTCTTGCTGGCCAAACTGATGCACATGTGCCACTCGCGCCACCCAGCCAAAGAACCCGGCCTCGATCTGATCGCCGGTTGCCTTTACTTTCAGGTGTTTTGCGGTGCGAATCTTGGCGAACATCGCTGCCTTCTGCCGTTTGATGCGCCCATTCTTTCCCTTCAATTCCTTGCGCCGCTTGCGCGCCGGATAGGCCGCGCCGTCAGGCCCTTGCTGCGCCTTGATGCGCTGCGCCTGGCTGCGGCGCAGGTCGGTGGCCACCTTGTGATTGATGGCGCGGCGCTGGGCGGGCTGCAGCTTGGCCAGCAGGGCGCCCGCCCAGACTTCCAGCGCGTGCAGGTCGCCGCTCATGGCGTGGCCTCGGGCGTGCGCCATTCGGCCAGCAGAGTCTCGCCGTCGTACAGCTTCCAGAACTCGTCTGCATAGGCTGGCATGTGCTGTATCTCGGCCAGGTGCTTGATGTCGAGGCGGCCCGCTTCGCCGGTCTTGACGGCCACGCGCTCGGTCAGGTCCAGCTTGATGGACATATCGACCGTTTCATGATTATTAAAATCGACCTCGAAGGCGATGCCGTGCTTGCGCGTTTCCTCGTTGGTCATCAGGTCGAGCTGGTGGACTTTCAGCCAGGCGATCAGGGCCACCATGATGGCGTCGGCGTCGCCCGCGTAGTCGGTCACGATCAGGTTGAGCTTGAAGCGGTATTCGAAGGACAGCGAGGCGGTGGCCGACGCCACCACGTTGCCCTCGTCGGCAAAGACCAGCAGGCGGTCGGGATCGCGCTGCAGCTGGGGAATCGCGGCGGCCAAGTGCTGGCGCAGGCTATTCGGTTTGTACATGGGAGGTGTCTCGTACTAGGTTGTAGGCGTCGATGCAGGCGTTCAGCTGGCGGGTGGCGTCGTCGCCGTCGCCGGCAATGGCGTCAAGAGCTGCCGCAGTCGCTGGGTCAAGTTCGGCGCGCGCTTGGTGCCGATGGCTTGCGGCAGCGGCGGGATCTGCAGTGGCGGCGCACTGGCCGCTGGCAACGGGGATTGACAGGCGCACAGCGCCGCTGCGCACGTCATCGTTAAAACGGTCACGCTCGGTTTTCGCATGGGTTTGCTCCTGGTTGAGGTGGTCGGCGCGCTGCGCCAGGGCGGCGCCGGCGGCGCGTTCCAGCGTCAGCACGCGGGCGGTGGCCTGGGCCAGCGCGATGGCGGCATTGGTTTTATTGGTGGCGCCCGTCCGCTGCAGTGCGGCGATGCTTGCGTCCTTGCGCCAGCCCTGCGCCGTCCAGCCAGCCAGGGCGCCGCACAGCAGGCAGGCGGCCAGCGGGCGCCAGGTGGTTGCGGTCACATGGCCACCCGTTCCTTGATCCAGCCGAACAGGAAACGGCGCTGGCTCTTGTTGGCTTCGGTGATTTCCAGGTAGCGCGCCGCCTGCAGGCCGTTCAAGGCGCGCAGCAGCACGGTGGCGCCATCCTGGCCGCGCCATTTCAGGAAAGCGGCCAGTGCACCCAGCGACTGCGTGCCCAGGCGGCCGTCGACGAACAGGGCGGGATAGCGGGCGCCCGTGTCATTGAAACCGTTCAGCCAGCGCTGCAGGAACTCGGCCGCGCGGTGCGGCCCCATGTTGACGCCCGTGTCGATCACTTCGGCGCCGATGCCGGCATGCAGGGCCAGCACCTGGTCGAACTGCGGTTTCGTGATGTAGCGGGCTGTGTAGATCGCGCGCGCCACCGCCACGGGCAGATCGCGCATCGCTCCCGCGTAGCCGTTGGCGCGCGCCACGGCGACAGTGATGCCGTAATTGGTTTCGCCGCCTTTGTCTTGCGGGTCGTTCACATAGCCGCCTTCGGCGCGCAAGATGGCGTCGATGACGCGCGCGATCAGTGGATTGTCGGTGGTGGCCATCAATGTTCCTTCGCGTCTTTGACCAGCTCGGCGATGTCCTTGTCGCTGCGGCGCTGGAACCACAGCGCCACGGCGCGCGATACCCACCAGCCGGGCGCGCCGACGATCAGGTCGATGGCTGAGGCGTTGACCATGGCGCCGATGGCCGGGAGCTGGGCGCACAGCAGCTGGTACACGGTGCCGCCCAGCAGGCATGAGAACACGCCAGCGCAGGCCAGGCGGGCGACGAATTCGCCCTTGTTGAAGGTGCCGTCGCTGTTCAGCGGCGGCAGCACGATGTACAGCATGGCGGCGCCGACCATGCCCAGCGCCGCCTTGAAGCCGTACAGTTTGACCAGGGTGGCGAAACCACCAAATGATTCTGCGGACATAGCTTGTTTCTCCATGATGAGGATAAGTGAAGGTTGTTAAAAAAGTCAGTCCCATAGCTGCACAACGTTGGCCACGGTGGCCACGCTGGCTGCAGGTTCCGGCAGGGTGACGACCAGGCCGGCCGGCAGCACGGCGCCGTGGCGCGCCAGCGCGGGATTCATTTCCAGGGTGTGCTCGACGTATCCCGCGCCGTCGCCCAGGTAGCGCCACACCAGGGCGTCCACCGTGTCGTGCTGCTGCGTGCGTACCTGCATCAGATCAGTTCCACGGTCAGGTGCGTGCGGCCGACGATATCGGCGATGGCCCATTGCGCATTGCGCCGCTGCGCGCCGGGCGCCTCGTCCAGCCACTCCATGCTTTTCTTGTCGCTCACGGAGGTGGCCGTGCTGTCGTAATCGCGGTAGCGCTCGATCAGGTCTGCCTTCGCCGTGCTGTAGACGGCGCGCCGGTACTGCGCCAGCAAGCGGGACTCGCGGTTGATGCGCGTGGCCGGCACGTCGACCAGGGCGGCTATGCCCGCTTGCGCATGCGCGGCCTGCCAGTCGGCCAGCTCGCGGTTGACGTGCAGGATGGCATCGACCACGGCTTGCACCAGGCGCGCGTCGGTGACGGTGCCGTCCAGGCGCATGGCGTCACGCATATCGGTGAGCAGGATGTCGGGAAACCAGCCGTCGTTCTCGATGATGCCGGCGGCCGGCGCTGGCGGAGCAGGGGTGGTGCCAGGCTGGTTTGACGGAGGCAGGGCCATGAAGGACATACGGGGCGCTTTCAAAAAGTGGGCGGTGGACGGGGTTCATCAGGTCGATGGTTCGGCCAGAATCCCCCCGTGCCGCCGTGCTGCGGGGGATGCTCTTTACGTGGAACCGGCCGCGCGCTTGAGGCGCCGCTCCAGCCGTTCCATATCTTTCTTGACGCCGCAAGACTCCGACAGGGCGCGCGCACGTTTCAGCTGGGCCATGGCGTTTTCCGCCTGCTGCACCAGTTCCGGGGCGATGTCCGTATCGTCGGCCTGATCGAGCACGGCGATCATGGCGAGGCCAATCGCCTTGTGCAGTTTGGCGCGCGCCTGGTCGGGCGCGTCGCTGGCGGCCGTCAACTGCTCGACGGTGCCCAGCACCTGCGCCGCGTGCTGCGGATCGCTGGCCAGTTTGCCGTGCAAATAGCCCTCGGCGAACTCGTCCAGCATCAGCGTGGCGATGTCGCGGCTGTAAGTCTCGGGCAGGGTGAATTTATGCGCCAGCGCGTATTCGGCCATGACCAGGGCGCGCGCATACTCGCCCGTGTCGATATGCCACACCAATAGCGTGGCGAAGACGTCATCCTGGGCGCCCTTGCCGCCGGCCAGCACACCGTCGATCCACTGCGCATAGTCGGGCAGCAAGGTGGCCTTGACCTCGATCTTGCGTTCCACCGACTGGATGGACTTCAGGCGCCGGCGGTCGTCGGCCAGCTTGTAGAGCATCAGCTCGTAGGCCGTGCCGGTGGTGACGCCTTGCGGCGCGGCGGCGCCGGCCGTGCGCTCGGCCAGCATGCGCGCGCGGTGGCGCAGGGCAGGGGAGATATTCGCCATTACTTGTCTTTCAGCTCGATGTTTTCCACCAGCGCGGCCAGGCCCAGGTCTTCGATCACGTAGGCGTCGTTGGACGACTCGTAGTTCTCGATGCGGTCGCGTTTCGGCACGTCCTCGACGCGGCGGCGGCGTGCGCCTTCCTGGAAGTAGATCGACAGATTGTCGAAACGCGTAATCAGGATCGCGTTATCGGGGAAGAAGGGCACGCGCGCCGCCGGCAAGCCGCCGATGCGTTTCTGGCTGATGATGATGTCCGCCGCCAGGGTTTCCGTGGGCGCCTGCTTGGTGTTGACCAATGGAAAATACTTGTCGTTCAACAGCTTGCGCCCGACGATGGCCACCAGATTGGTGTCTTCCTGATACCACGGGTCCAGCAGGTTGACGGCATCGGTGACGGCCGCGTCGAGGTTGGCATAGTCGGCGCCGTCCACGTCGCCGATGATGACCTTGCCCGGCATGCCGTTGGCGACCAGGCCCAGCACGCGCTCGGGAGCCAGCTCGCGCAGGTGCTGCAGCCAGCCCTTGTTCACGTCCTGCAGCAGAGGATTGGCGTCCAGATCGGTGTCAGCCATGGCTTTCACGCCATTGAAACCGATGACGATGCGGTCGAGCGCTTGGCGCGTGAGGATGGCATTGGCCACGCGCGATTGGAAGTCGGGGAACTTGGCCCAGGCATCCAGCTTGGCATAGTTCAGATGCGTGTCGAAGTTGGTTTGTTCGCAGCGGTATTTGGTGCCGTCCAGGGTGGACAGGTCGCGCGTCTTGCGTTCCTTGTCCTTGGTATTGGTGCGGCCGGCAATCGGGCCGGACACGCCCAGGCCCAGCTTTTCGCCTTCCTGTTCGGTCACGCCGATGATGTTCACTTTTGACAGGAACTCGCTCGATTCCTGCATCTTCGTTTCCAGCTTTTGCTGCACGCTGGGCGTGACGCTGAAGGTTTTGGCCACGTTGTCCGTGTCGTTCAGTTGGCCCAGGCGGGTTTCGTATTGGCCAAAGACCTGGCGCGTTTGCTTTTTCATAAATCAGTGCTCCGTTGTTGATGGGGTGTCGTGGAAGGGCGCGGGCGCTTAAAACTCGGTCTGCACGGCGCCGTCGTTGCCGGTGGCGGCCGGGCGGCGCGGGCCGTTGCCGGGCGCTTCGTCCATCTGCGCCTTGAAGGTGGCCAGCTCGTCCTGCGTCGCTTTCTGCGCTTTTTCCGCGGCATCGAGGCGCTTGATGGCATCGGCATAGTTGTCGTTGACGGTGACGACGTGGCCGGCCAGCGCCTCCACGGCTTCGCTGATGTCGGCGAACTGCGCCGCGTCGGCGCCGGATTTGTTCGAAAAGCGCGACAGCAGGTTTTTCACGGCGTCGGCCAGCTTGGTGCCCTGCGGCTCGTCAAATTCCAGCGTCACCTCGACGGCGGAGGTGAACAGGTTGGCGCTTTGCTGCTTGCGGCCGGCGGAGAATTTCAGCGCTTCGGTGCCCAGGCTGGCCGGGCTGTCGGTGACGCCCAGGCCGACCAGGTAGGGCTGCGACGAGTCGGCAAAGTCGGGCTGGATTTCCAGGCTGGTGTACAGCTTCTGTTTCGCTTTGTTGATGGCGACCAGCTCCGGCGTGGGTTCGATCTGCGCGAACAGGGCCAGTTTCTTGCCGCTGTCGGTGTCCACTTCCTCGGTCTTGACGGCGATCACGTCGCCGTAGGCCTTGAACTGGCTGTCGGGCAGGATGCCCCGGATATGTTCCAGCCAGATGCGCGCGCCGTAGGTCTTCGGGTTGTAGCTGGCGGCGATCTGCTCGATGGTGGCGCGGTCGATGTTGCGGCCGTCCGTGGTGGCGCCTTCGGTGGCGACGCGGAAGAATTGGGATTTAGGCATGGTGGCGTGTCTCGGTTGATCGGATAACGCCATGGTCAACGTCTTGGCGCTGCGATTCAATGCGCTGCGGGTTGCTATGGGCAATAGCGACTTTTGCCTTTCCCCGCTCCGCGCGCGCGCGGCCTACGCTGGCGGCATGCTGACAATCGAGAAAACAAGCGAACAAACGGCCGACGAGAAAATCGCGGAACTGGCCGTGCCCGAGTCCGAGCCACGCCGCGCCGCGCGCGCCCTGTACTGGAAGGGCTGGCGCATTTCGTCCATCGCCCGCCACTTGGGAATCAAGCGCAGCACCATCAACAGCTGGAAGCTGCGCGACGAATGGGACAAGGCCCAGGCCATCGAGCACGTCGAGGCGTCGGCCGAGCTGCGCCTGGTCAAACTGATCGAAAAAGAGGTCAAGAGCGGCAGCGACTACAAGGAAATCGATTTACTCGCGCGCACCATCGTGCAGATGGCGCGCGTGCGCCGCTATGAGCAGCCGGGCGGCAACGAGGTCGATCTCAACCCCAAGCTGGCGAACCGCAATGCCGGCCCGAAGAAGAAGCCGACGCGCAACGATTTCAGCGAAGAACAGAAAATCCAGCTGCTCGACGCCTTCCAGGATTCGCTGTTCGATTACCAGAAAGTTTGGTATCGCAACGGCGACCAGCGCACGCGCGCCATCCTCAAGTCCCGCCAGATCGGCGCCACCTGGTATTTCGCCCGCGAGGCGCTGGCCGATGCTATGGAGACGGGCCGCAACCAGATTTTCCTGTCCGCGTCGAAGTCGCAGGCGCACGTCTTCAAGCAATACATCGTGCAATTTGCGCGCGAAGCGGCCGGCATCGAGCTGACGGGCGATCCCATCGTGCTGCCGAACGGCGCGCATCTGTACTTCCTGGGCACCAATGCGCGCACGGCGCAGGGCTACCACGGCAATTTTTACTTCGATGAATTCTTTTGGACGCAGAACTTCCAGGAACTCAACAAAGTGGCCTCAGGCATGGCCATCCACAAGAAGTGGCGCAAGACCTATTTCTCGACGCCATCGTCGACCACGCACCAGGCCTATCCGTTCTGGACGGGCGAGCTGTTCAACAAGCGCCGCGCCAAGGCCGACCAGGTGAATATCGACGTGAGCCATGGCCGCCTGTCGTCGGGCTTTACGGGCGAGGACAAGATCTGGCGCCAGATCGTCACCATCCTGGACGCCGAGCGCGGCGGCTGCAACCTGTTCGATATCGACGAGCTGCGCAACTTCGAATACAGCCCCGACCAGTTTGACAACCTGCTGATGTGCAACTTTATTGACGACTCGGCCTCGGTCTTCCCGCTGGCCGAGCTGCAGCGCTGCATGGTCGATTCCTGGGTCGAATGGGACGACTACAAGCCCTTGCTGGGCCTGCGCCCGTTTGGCAACCGGCCCGTGTGGATCGGCTACGACCCGGCCTTGAATGGCGACAGCGCCGGCTGCGTCGTGCTGGCGCCGCCGATGACAGCCGGCGGCAAGTTCCGCATCCTGGAGCGCCACCAGTGGCGCGGGCAGAGCTTTGAAGACCACGCCGACGCCATCCGTCAGATGACCCAACGCTACAACGTCGAATACATCGGCATCGATACCACGGGCATGGGCATCGGCGTGCTGCCCATTGTCCGCGGCTTCTTCCCGGCCGTCACGCCGCTGAACTATTCGCCCGAAGTCAAAACCCGCATGGTGCTGAAAGCCAAAAACATCATCAGCAAGGGCCGGCTGGAGTTCGACGCCGGCTGGACCGACATCGCGCAATCGTTCATGGCCATCCACAAGACCCTCACCCCAAGCGGGCGGCACGTGACCTATGTCGCCGGCCGCAGCGATGAAACCGGCCACGCCGACCTGGCGTGGGCCTGCATGCACGCCCTCGACCACGAGCCTTTCGAAGGCACCACCGACAACCACCAATCTTTCATGGAGATTTATTCTTGAGCAAAGCACGACACTTGCGCGCGCGCGGCCAGCAGGCCGGGAGCGCGCCATCAACAGCGGCCACGGCCACGGCCACGGCGCCGGCCGCCGCCGGCATCGAGGCGTTTTCCTTCGGCGACCCGACGCCCGTGCTCGAGCACGCCGATATTCTCGACTGCTTCGAATGCTGGAAGAACGGCCACTGGTATGAGCCGCCCGTCAACCTGGCCGGCCTGGCCAAGTCCTTCAATGCCGGCGTGCACCATAGCAGCGCGATTCACTTCAAGGCCAACGTGCTGGCGTCTACCCTGATCCCCAGCAAGTATTTGTCGCGCGACGCCTTCAAACGCATGGCACTGGACTTCCTGACATTCGGCAATGCCTACCTGGAAGATCGGCCCAGCCGCAGCGGCAAGGCGCTGGCGTACCAGCATGCCCTGGCCAAGTACATGCGGCGCGGCGTCGATTTGGACACGTATTTCTTCGTGAACGGCTACCAGGCTGTGCACCAGTTCGACAAGGGCCGCGTGTTCCACCTGATGGAACCGGACGTGAATCAGGAGCTGTACGGCGTGCCGCAGTACTTGAGCGCCCTGCAATCGGCCTGGCTCAACGAGGCGGCCACCTTGTTCCGCCGCAAGTACTACAAGAACGGTTCGCACGCCGGCTTCGTCTTCTACATGACGGACGCTGCGGCGAATACCCAGGACGTGGACAACCTGCGCCAGGCCATGCGCGACAGCAAGGGGCCGGGCAACTTCCGCAACCTGTTCATGTACGCGCCGAACGGCAAGAAGGATGGCATCCAGATCCTGCCCGTGTCGGACGTGGCCGCCAAGGACGAATTTTTCAACATCAAGAGCGTGACGCGCGACGACCAGCTGGCCGCGCACCGCGTGCCGCCCCAGCTGATGGGTATCCTGCCGAACAATGCCGGCGGCTTCGGCGCCGTCGAACCGGCCGCGCGCGTCTTCGCGCGTAACGAGCTGGTGCCGCTGCAGGCGCAGTTCGAAGCGATCAACGAGTGGGCCGGCGTGGAAGTGGTGCGCTTCGCCCCGTATGACCTGGCCACGGGCGGGGAGGGCGCGGCATGAGCGATCACATCGACAACACCGACAAGATCATCTTCGCCGAGGTGGCGCGCGGCCTGGCTGCTGTACGGTGCCGGCCCGCCCTGGTGGCGCATGGCTGCTGCCACTACTGCGACGAGGCGCTGGCGCCCGCGCTGCTGTTCTGCAATGTGGACTGCCGCGATGACTACGAGAAAGAGCAGGTGGCCAAGGCGCGCGCCGGCCGCGCAGGATGACCACCACGCAGCGATAGCTGGCAGGGCCGGGCCGTGGCAGCCCAGGCGCGCCAGCGCACCCCAGCCACCGCACAAGCCGCCTACGAGGCGGCTTTTTTACGTCCTAATGAATGAAATTGCCATGGAGGCAAGAAAAATCCCCATTTCGGCCCGGCGCGCGCAGTTGTCCCCCCTCCACACCTGCCCGCTATATAGGGGGCTTTTGACTCAAATTTGCGCCATGGCCGAAGGCGCATGAGGACTGGCGCGGCGGGGCGAAGAGGGGGCATGCGATTTGACGCATTTTGACGCACTTTGAGCGGTTTTTCGTACGGTTGGTGCAATGGCGTGGGAAGGACGGCTTTCGTGCCATGGTGGGGAATGCAGCGTACCTCTGTTGTATGCCAACACCATGGAGCTAAATTGCTGCGTGAATGAAAAACGATTTGACCTTGTTTCGATTTTCCACGACCAGGGCTGCCAAACGGGCTATCGCAATAATGCATACCACGCTGCCAACTGCTATGAGGGGGCAAAGTAAAACTGATCTTTGCATCCAAGGTTGAACAATGCCAAAAAGAAACAGAAGGATAGGCATGTGGATGATGTAAAGGGTATAGGAATATGGAGCTGCCGAACGAAATATGGTCGTGAATTTGGCACTGCCGACCAGAATGAGGGCAAGAATGGCTGAAAAGCATAAGCCGGTAGCGATATTGTAGAGAACAAGAAAATGCCACGCAGTGCGGGCGTCTTCAACAGTCAGCGTCTTTGTCGCAAAGAAAATTGCGGGGAAAAGGAACACGGTGGCTGCCAGCCACAAATATTTGGCCGGCGGAAGGACGGACCGATTGTGCAAGATGGATATTAGGTAACCGGCCCACCAGACCGGCAGGTAGTAGTAAAACTGATCATTGTTCCATCCGACATAAAGCAATGCCGCTACTGCGGGGATCGAAGCCAGTTTCCACCAGCGTTTTGGCCAGGCGACAATTGCGGCCAGCAGGTAGTACCAGACCTCGATAGACAGGCTCCATAAAGCGCCGTTCGAATTTGGCGTATCGGTAAAGAAACCGTTCACCGCAACGGCAGCCCCAAGAAGCTGCATTGGCTCATAGGTGAATTCTTGGCGCGCAAGCGCATGACCGGGCATAGACAGAAATGCGCGGGAGCCGCTCGCGAAGACGAAGGGGGCAATCTGATATAGTAAAATCAACAATGCGATAGATAGCAGGAGCGGTGGCCAGATTCTTATAATGCGATCACCAAGATATTTTTTTAGTGAGAGCGCACCGCCGTTTTTTGCAATATTGCTGCTGATGGATTTCCCGATCAAAAAGCCGCTGAGAACAAAGAAAATCATTACTGAACTTTGAGCCAACAACCCAAGCCATGGCGATAACCTCTCGTAAAACGGGGCTAACAAGACCTGATTGGCATGTCCGATCACGACTGAAATTGCTGCAAGACCGCGTATGGAATCAAGCTGCGAGGAAATATTTTCGGTTATTTTGGGGAGTCTTGCGACGACGGGGGACATTACCTTTTGCTCCATTGCGACTATCTGCCGGTCCGCGATACTACTACAGTCGCGGTTTTTTGCCTTAGGTATGTCCGAGGTAAGAAGTACTCAAACATTTCAATTTTTGCTTGAATTTTAGTTGGTGCCGCCTTGGCGCGCGCATTTCATGAGCAAAAAAAAGGCTGTCATTTTGTTGTCATTCCTAGGCTGAAACAGCCCAAAAACAACCCAAATAATGACAGCCTTCTTCTTGCTAACTACTTGATTCTAAACAATTCAGTGGTGGAGACGGCGGGAATCGAACCCGCGTCCGCAAGCACTCCACAGACAGTTCTACATACTTAGCACTATCATTTAATTTAACTCAGCCAGCACGGATGTGCACGTTATGGGCAAGCGAGTTACCTATTATTTAGTCGGACGCTAAGTAACCCAGCATACGACGAGTCCCTGTAAATGACTCTAGAGCTTTTGACGGCCCACCCCAGGGACGAGGTGTTCTAGAGCTAACAGCGATTAAGCTGCCAGTGCGTACGAGTTATCGTTTGCAGTTAAGTTTTTTCAGGTTGTATTTACGAGGTAGCCCGCCCTCGGTATGCCCTGCGCTGCTTTGCAACCCACGTCGAAACCAGGTCGTCCCCACAGAACCTTCATTGTAGCGCAATCTGACCACTCTTGCATGGTGCATTCGCTTGCTGGTGTGCCAGATCAAGCGCAGGCCGATTTATGCCGCCAATTGCCGGGCCTGCGCCGCCTTCACCACAGTACTCACCAGCTCGAGCAGCGCCTGCGGCGTGTCCAGCAAATGATCGGCGTTCCAGTGTTGCGGTTCGACGGGGCCGCAGTAGCCCCAGGCGCAGGCCACCGTGCGCATGCCGGCGGCGCGGCCGGCCTGGATGTCGCGCAGGTCGTCGCCCACGTACCAGCAGTCTTCCGGTGCCAGGTTCAGGCGGCGCGCCGCTTCCAGCAGGGGGGCGGGGTGCGGTTTCGGGTGGGGCATGGTATCGCCCGAGATCACGCAGCCGGCCGCGCCCAGGCCGATCTGGCCCACCAGCGGGTCGGTGAAGCGGGCGGCCTTGTTGGTGACCACGCCCCAGGCCAGGCCCAGGGCGCTCAAGCCGTCGAGCATGGCGGGGATGCCGTCGAATAAACGGCTTTCCACGGCCAGGGCCGCTTCGTAATTGTTCAGGAAGCCGTCTTTCAGGGCTTCATAGCCGCTTTCGCCGGGTTGGACGCCGTACGACGCGCCGATCATGCCGCGCGCGCCGGCCGAGGCGGTGGGGCGCAGGATGTCATACGGGGTCGGCGCCAGGCCGGCGCGCGCGCGCAGCAGGTTGATGGCCGCTGCCAGGTCGGGCGCGGTGTCGGCCAGGGTGCCGTCGAGGTCGAACAGGATGGCGCGCGGGGCTGGCAGAGGGTCTGTGATCATGGCGGGCGAAGTGTGTCAAGTAAGAATGAAAAATGGCGGCCGCAGCCGCCTGGTATTGTGCGTGATGGTTACAACGGCCGGGTGCAGGCCACCAAATAATTGACGCTGGTATCGCTATTAAGTGAGTAAATCTTGGTCAGCGGATTGTAGCCCATGCCGCGCATGCTGTTGACGTCCAGGCCGGCGCTGCGCACGTATTGCGACAGCTCGGCCGGGGTGATGAATTTGTCGTAGTCGTGCGTGCCTTTCGGCAGCAGGCGCAGCAGGTACTCGGCACCGAGGATGGCGAACAGGTACGCTTTCGGGTTGCGGTTCAGGGTCGACAGGAAGACGTGGCCGCCCGGTTTCACCAGCGTGGCGCAAGCCTTGACGATGGCGGCGGGATCCGGCACGTGTTCGAGCATTTCCATGCAGGTCACGACGTCGTACTGGCCCGGCTCTTCCTCGGCCATGGCTTCGGCGGCGATCAGCTTGTAGCGTACCTTGGCGCCCGATTCCAGGCTGTGCAGGTCGGCCACTTTCAGGGCCTTGTCGGACAGGTCGATGCCCGTCACGTCGGCGCCCTTGCGGGCCATCGATTCGGCCAGGATGCCGCCGCCGCAGCCGATGTCGATCACGCGCTTGCCGGCCAGCGGCACTTTCGCGTTGATCCATTCCAGGCGCAGGGGGTTAATTTCGTGCAGGGGACGAAACTCGGAAGTGGGGTCCCACCAGCGGTGGGCCAGCTCACTGAATTTTTGGATTTCGAGAGGGTCGGCGTTCATAGGTCGAATAATAGCGGCAATTTTACAATTGGGCAGCCACGGACGAAAAAAAACCCCGCCATGGCGGGGTTTTTCATGCGGTCCTTGACTTGCGCGATGTCTTGCGGCAAGTCCAGGGGCTCAGCTATTACTTGTTGCGGGTACCAACAACTTCGATTTCCACGCGACGGTTTTTCGCACGGCCTTCGGCAGTTTTGTTGTCAGCAACAGGTTGTTTTTCGCCTTTGCCTTCGGTGTACACGCGGTTGCTTTCAACGCCTTTGGAAACCAGGTAGGCTTTGACAGCATCAGCACGACGTACCGACAGTTTTTGGTTGTAAGCATCGGTGCCGACGGAGTCGGTGTGACCCACAGCGATGATGACTTCCAGGTTGATGCCGCCCAGTTGTGCGGACAGCTCGTCCAGCTTGGCTTTGCCTTCTGGCTTCAGCGTAGCTTTGTCGAAATCGAAGAAGGCATCAGCAGCGAAGCTGACTTTTTCCGAGGTAGGAGCAACGACGACTGGTACTGGTACGACAACGACTGGTGCCGGTGCTGGTACGACTGGTGCTGGAGGAGCCACGCATTTGCCGTCTTGCAGGGTTTCTGGCTCTACGCACAGTGGCACGTCGCAACCTGGCACTGCGTCAGCAGGTGTCCAGTAGCCGGTACGCCAGCACAGACCGAATGGGTCACGCACGATGACGCCGCGGGCATCTTGCACGTAAGCGCTTTTTGGGCTTGGTGCTTTGATGTCAGTGGTAACTGGCGCGAATGGTGGGGAGGTTGGGGTTTGGGCCGAAGCCGAGCCAGCAATCACTGCGGATGCAGCGAAAAACAGCGTTACAAATTTATTCATTCTTTTTTCCTTTCGGGGGGTGATATCCGCAGAACAACACTGCGCTACTGGTGCTACGTGCCAAGATTTTATCATGTAGACCATATGCGCTCGTTTCAGATTGCGAAACTAGCAATTAACTTCTCAGTCATTTTGCCACACGCATCAGGGGCGCACGACCGTGGTTAAATCAAAGCTTACCCGATTTTAGACCGCACGTTGTTTTTGCGCAACGAAAATGCCCATTTGTAACGCATCTGTAACAATTGATCGGTTTTTTTGCCTCTTTTAAGGGCAGGCGTCTTGAACTGGTATTGCCATTGTGCATTATCGACAGGCCGGCGTGCACGCTCCCGGTGCAAACTGGCAATATTGCCGGTCTGGCCAATTTGTACAGGTAACAGGGCGCGCATGCTAAAATCGTGCGCTTGACTGTCAAGAGTGTGAAGCAAATGCCCGCGGCGGCGCTACCGCCCGGGATGGTTTGTCAGGCACTCTGCGACATGGACGCCGGGCCGCGCCAGCAGCGCGCAGTGCGGCATCCACGACGACAGCCACCCAGGATATGCAGTATTGCGTCATACATTGCGTAACAGATAAGTTAACCACAGCCTGAGATCAGTCGAACCGCCAATGGATCAATTCGCAAAAGAAACAATTCCTATTTCCCTCGAAGAAGAGATGCGCAAGAGCTACCTCGATTACGCCATGAGCGTGATCGTCGGCCGTGCCTTGCCCGATGCGCGCGATGGCTTGAAGCCAGTGCACCGCCGCGTCTTGTTCGCGATGCATGAAATGAATAACGTGTGGAACCGCCCTTACGTCAAGTGCGCCCGCGTGGTCGGCGAAACCATGGGTAAATACCATCCCCACGGCGATGCCTCGATCTACGACACCTTGGTGCGCATGGCGCAGGATTTTTCGCTGCGCTACATGCTCGTCGATGGCCAGGGCAACTTCGGTTCCGTCGACGGCGACGGCGCCGCGGCGATGCGTTACACCGAGTGCCGCCTGGACAAGATCGCCAGCGAGCTGCTGGCCGATATCGACAAGGACACCGTCGACTTCCAGCCCAACTACGACGGCAAGGAAAAGGAACCGACGGTCTTGCCGACGCGTATCCCGAACCTGCTGATCAACGGCTCGTCCGGTATCGCCGTCGGCATGGCGACGAACATTCCGCCACACAACATCACCGAAGTGATCGACGGCGCGCTGCACGTGCTGCGCAACCCGGAATGCACGATCGATGAATTGATCGAGATCATTCCCGCCCCCGATTTCCCTACCGCCGGCATCATCTATGGCGTGTCGGGCGTGCGCGACGGCTACCGCACGGGCCGCGGCCGCGTGGTGATGCGCGCCAAGACCCACTTCGAAGAATACGGCAAGGATGGCGGCCGCATCGCCATCATCGTCGACGAGCTGCCCTTCCAGGTCAACAAGAAATCCTTGCTGGAACGCATCGCCGAAAACGTGCGTGACAAGAAGCTGGACGGCATTTCCGACATCCGCGACGAATCCGACAAGTCGGGCATGCGCGTGGTGATCGAGCTGAAGCGGGGCGAAGTGCCGGAAGTGGTGCTCAACAACCTGTACAAGCAGACTCAGTTGCAGGACACCTTCGGCATGAACATGGTGGCCCTGGTCGATGGCCAGCCGAAGCTGCTGAACCTCAAGCAGATGCTGCAATGCTTCCTGTCGCACCGCCGCGAAGTGGTCACGCGCCGCACCGTGTTCGAACTGCGCAAGGCGCGCGAACGCGGCCACGTGCTCGAAGGCCTGGCTGTCGCGCTGGCCAACATCGATGACTTCATCACCATCATCAAGGCCGCGCCGACGCCGCCGATCGCCAAGGTCGAGCTGATGGCCAAGGCCTGGGATTCGTCCGTCGTGCGCGAAATGCTGGCCCGCACGGGCGACGGCACGACGCCAGGCGGCGTGGACGCCTACCGTCCGGAAAACCTGCCGAAGCACTACGGCATGCAGGCCGATGGCCTGTACAAGCTGTCGGACGACCAGGCGCAGGAAATCTTGCAGATGCGCCTGCAGCGCCTGACGGGCCTGGAACAGGACAAGATCGTCAACGAGTACAAGGACGTGATGGAACATATCGCCGACTTGCTCGACATCCTGGCCAAGCCGGAACGCGTTACCGTCATCATCACCGATGAAATGACTCTGGCGAAGAACGAATACGGCGCCGGCAACAAGGACGTGCGCCGCTCGCAGATCGAGCTCAATGCGACCGACCTGGAAACGGAAGACCTGATCACGCCGCAAGACATGGTCGTGACCCTGTCGCACACCGGCTACATGAAGGCGCAGCCGATCACCGAATACCGCGCGCAGAAGCGCGGCGGCCGCGGCAAGCAGGCCATGGCGACCAAAGAGGAAGACTGGATCGACCAGCTGTTCATCGCCAATACGCACGACTACATCCTGTGCTTCTCGGATCGTGGCCGCATGTACTGGCTGAAGGTGTGGGAAGTGCCGCAAGGCTCGCGCAATTCGCGCGGCAAGCCGATCGTCAACATGTTCCCGCTGCAGGACAACGAAAAGATCACCGTGATCCTGCCGCTGTCGGGCGAGAACCGCACGTTCCCGGAAGACCATTACGTGTTCATGTCGACCAGCCTGGGCACCGTGAAAAAGACGCCGCTGAAGGATTTCAGCAATCCACGCAAGGCCGGCATCATCGCGGTCGACCTGGACGACGGCGACTTCCTGATCGGCGCGGCGCTGACGGACGGCCAGCACGACGTGATGCTGTTCTCCGATTCGGGCAAGGCAGTGCGCTTCGACGAAAACGATGTGCGTCCGATGGGCCGCACGGCGCGCGGCGTGCGCGGCATGAACCTGGAAGAAGGCCAGCACGTGATCGCCCTGCTGGTGGCCGAGAACGAGCAGCAGTCGGTGCTGACGGCCACGGAAAACGGCTACGGCAAGCGCACGCCGATCACCGAGTACACGCGCCATGGCCGTGGCACGAAAGGCATGATCGCCATCCAGACCAGCGAGCGCAATGGCAAAGTGGTTGCCGCGACCCTGGTCGATGCCAGCGATGAAATCATGCTGATCACCACCGGTGGCGTCTTGATCCGCACCCGCGTGTCGGAAATCCGCGAGATGGGCCGCGCGACGCAGGGCGTGACCCTGATCGCCGTGGAAGACGGCACCAAGCTGTCCGGCCTGCAGCGCGTGGTGGAGACGGATATCGACGAAGTCGAGTTGACGACGGAGGCGGACGCCGCGCCTGCGCCGGCAGCGGCCGAACCAGCCGATCCTGTCGACCCGGCCCAGCCGGAGTAAGATGATTGGGGCTCTTTCGGGAGCCCCAATTGCTATTGGCGTGCCTTTTCCTGGCGCCGCCAGCACAATTTCGTAGGTCGGCTTAGCCCGTCGGGCGTAAGCCGACATGCATCGCCGGCAGTGCCCTTTTACCAGTCAATCAACATCCCGCATGCCATGAGAAAAATCGTCGCCACCTTCTTCGCCGCGTTTTCGCTGGCCTTCCTTGCCACCCTGCCGGCTCTGGCCCAGAGCACGCAAGCCACGCCCGCCCGCCAGGCGGCGCCCAGCCCCGCCATGAAGGTGGCCGTGCGGCGCATGCTCGACGCGATGCAATTCCCGCAGCTGACGCGCAACATCTTCGACCAGATGCTGCAATCGGTGCCTGCCATGATCCGCCAGTCGGCGCAGCAGCAAATCAGCAGCAACCCGAACCTGGACGAGCAGCGCAAGGCGCGCGCGCTGGCCAGCGCCGAGGAGGAGATCCCCGTCGCCATCGCCACCCTGACGCAGGTGCTGGCCGACCCGACCCTGATCGATGATCTGAGCGCTGAAATGGTGCCCCTGTACGCGCGCTTTTACACGGTGCAGGAAGTCGAGCAGCTGACGGCCTTCTACAAGACGCCGCTGGGCCGCAAGATGCTGGCCACCATGCCGCAACTGTCGGCCGAGTCGATGGCCATCAGCCAGCGCGTGCTGATCCCGCGCGTGAATGCCGTGCTTGACCAGGTCATGCGGGCGGCCACGCAGCCGCCCCAATAATTTCATTTTATTAAGGACCGTATCGTGACCCATATCTACAACTTCTCCGCCGGCCCCGCCGTCCTGCCCAAGGAAGTGCTGGCGCAAGCGGCGGCCGAGATGCAGGACTGGCATGGCAGTGGCATGTCGGTGATGGAAATGAGCCACCGTGGTCCCGAATTCATCTCCATCTACAAGCAGGCGGTGGCCGACCTGCGCGAGCTGCTGGCCGTGCCCGAGAACTATAAAATCCTGTTCCTGCAGGGCGGTGGCCTGGGCGAGAACGCCATCATCCCCATGAACCTGGTGGGTCTGGCCGCGCAGCAGCCGGCCACCATCGATTTCGTGCATACGGGCTCGTGGTCGGGCAAGTCGATCCAGGAAGCGGGCAAGTATGCCAACGTCAACGTGGCCGCGTCGTCCAAGGCTGCCCATTTCACGGGCGTGCCGCCCGTCGCCGAATGGCAGCTGACGCCGGGCGCCGCCTACCTGCACATCTGCACCAATGAAACCATCGACGGCGTGGAATTCCAGCAGGCGCCGAATGTCCCCGCAGGCACCACCATCGTGGCCGACATGTCTTCGCACATTCTGTCGCGCGTTATTGACGTATCGCAATATGGCGTCATTTTTGGCGGCGCGCAGAAAAATATCGGCCCGGCCGGCCTGACCCTGGTCATCGTGCGCGAAGACTTGCTGGGCAAGGCGCTGCCGATCTGCCCGTCCGCTTTCGACTGGACCATCGTGGCCGAACATGAGTCGATGTACAACACGCCGCCTACCTATGGCATCTATATCGCCGGCCTGGTTTTCCAGTGGCTCAAACGCCAGGGTGGCGTTGCAGCCATGGAACAGCGTAATATTGAGAAAGCGGCGCTGCTGTATGCGGCGCTCGATGCGGACGATTTCTACCAGAACCGGGTCGACCCCGCATACCGCTCGCGCATGACCATCCCGTTCTATCTGCGCGACGAAAGTCTGAACGACGCATTCCTGGCCGGCGCCAAGCAGCGCGGCCTGCTGCAACTGAAGGGCCACAAGTCCGTCGGCGGCATGCGTGCATCGATCTATAACGCGATGCCGATCGAGGGCGTGCAAGCCCTGGTGAATTATCTGAACGAGTTTGCCGGACGCTGAGTCGCTTAACCGACCGCGCCGGCCCGCCGCCGGCGCAGGCCGCGCGGCAATGATTGAAGTACAGCTGACGAAACAAACCAACCATGACCGATAAATTGAAACCGCTGCGCGAACAGATCGATGCCATCGACGCGCAAATCCTCGAACTGCTGAACCGCCGCGCGCAGATCGCCCAGCAAGTGGGCCACGTGAAGGCCGAAACCCAGGCGCCCGTATTCCGCCCCGAGCGCGAAGCGCAGGTGCTGCGCGGCGTGGCCGAGCGCAATCCCGGCCCCATGGGCGACCGCGAAGTGCAGACCATCTTCCGCGAAATCATGTCGTCCTGCCGCTCGCTGGAAAAACGCGTCACTGTCGCCTATCTTGGCCCGGCAGGCACCTTCAGCGAACAGGCCGTCTACCAGCAGTTCGGCAGCGCCGTCGAAGGTTTGCCGTGCGCCTCCATCGACGAAGTGTTCCGCTCCGCCGAGGCGGGTACGGCGGATTTCGGCGTGGTGCCGATCGAGAACTCCTCGGAAGGCGCCGTCAACCGCACCCTGGACATGATGCTGCAGACTAGCCTCATCATCAGCGGTGAAGTCGCGATTGCCGTGCACCACAGCCTGATGACGAAGAGCGGCAACATGGATGGCGTCACGGCCATTTGCGCCCATTCGCAGGCGCTGGCGCAGTGCCAGGTGTGGCTGAACCAGAATTATCCGCACGTCGAGCGCCGCGCCGTGGCCTCGAACGCCGAGGCGGCGCGCCTGGCCGGCGAAGATGGCACGGTGGCGGCGATCGCCAGCGAACTGGCGGGCGCGCAGTACAAGCTGGGCGTGGTCAAGGGCCACATCCAGGACGACCCGCACAACCGCACGCGCTTTGCCGTCGTGGGCACCTTGCAGACGGCGCCGTCGGGCAAGGACCAGACCTCGCTGGTATTGGCCGTGCCGAACAAGGCCGGCGCCGTGTATCAGTTGCTGGCGCCCCTGGCCAGGAACGGCGTGTCGATGACGCGCTTCGAGTCGCGCCCGGCGCGCATGGGCAGCTGGGAGTATTATTTCTATGTCGACGTGGAGGGCCACGTGCATGACGCGGCCGTCGCGCAGGCGCTGGCCGAGCTGCAGAGCAACGCGGCGTTTTTCAAGGTGCTGGGGTCGTATCCGGTCAGCCTGTGAAGTTGTAGCGATTCTTACAATCACCCACTTTTTTAAAGAACACCATGTCTAAAAATATCGGTCCAGAATACGTCCGCGCCATCGCCCCTTACCAGAGCGGCAAACCGATCGCGGAAGTCGCGCGCGAATTCGGCCTCGACGAGGCAGCCATCGTCAAGCTGGCGTCGAATGAAAATCCGTACGGCATGCCGGAATCGGCCAAGCAGGCGATGATCGCCGCCATCGATGACCTGGGCCGCTACCCGGACGCCAACGGCTTTGACTTGAAGGCCGTGCTGTCGAAACGCTACGACGTGCCGGCCGACTGGATCACCCTGGGCAACGGCAGCAACGACATCCTGGAAATCGCCGCGCACGCGTTTGTCGAGCACGGCCAGTCCGTCGTGTACTCGCAATACTCGTTCGCCGTGTACGCGCTGGCCACGCAGGGCCTGGGCGCGCGCCACATCGTCGTGCCGGCGCAAGCCTACGGCCATGACCTCGACGCCATGGCGGCGGCGATCGCCGACGATACGCGTCTGGTCTTCATCGCCAACCCGAACAACCCGACCGGCACCTTCCTGACGGCCGCGCAGCTGGAAGCCTTCCTCAAGAAGGTGCCTGCGCACGTCGTCGTCGTGCTGGACGAGGCCTACAACGAATTCCTGTCTGCCGACGACCAGTACGAGTCGACGGCGTGGGTACGCCAGTATCCGAACCTGGTGGTGTCGCGCACCCTGTCGAAGGCGTATGGCCTGGCCGGCCTGCGCATCGGCTTTGCCATCGCCCAGCCAGCGCTGACGGACCTGATGAACCGCATCCGCCAGCCATTCAACGTCAATTCGCTGGCGCAGGCGGCAGCGATTGCCGCCTTGAACGACAAGGCCTTCCTCGAGCAAAGCGCGCGCAACAACGCGGCCGGCTACCAGCAGTTCACGGAGGCGTTTACGCAACTGGGCCTGGAATATGTGCCGTCGCATGGCAATTTCGTGCTGGTGAAGGTGGGCGACGACGATGAAGCGGGCGCGCGCGTCAATCTGGCGCTGCTCAAGCAGGGCGTGATCGTGCGCCCCGTCGGCAGCTACGGCTTGCCGCAATGGCTGCGCATTTCCATCGGCCTGCCGCAGGAAAACGCCATCTTCATCGCCGCGCTGACGAAAGCGCTGGCCTGACGATATGACGACGCCTGCACTGAACAAGGTCGTCATTTTCGGCGTGGGCCTGATCGGCGGCTCGTTCGCGCGCGCCCTGAAGCACGCGGGAGCCGTCGCCACGGTGGTCGGCATGGGCCGGTCGCCGGCATCGATGGCGCGCGCGCTTGAACTGGGCATCATCGACGAAATCGGCGGCGACATGGCGCAAGCCATGGCGGGCGCCGATCTGGTGCTGCTGGCCGCGCCCGTGGCGCAGACGGGTGCCATCCTCGCGTCCATCGCGCCGCACCTGCAGCCGGGAACCATCGTCACCGACGCGGGCAGCACGAAAAGCGACGTGGTGGCGGCCGCGCGCGCAGCACTTGGTGTCAAGGTGGCGCAATTCGTGCCCGGCCACCCGATCGCGGGACGCGAGACGAATGGCCCCGATGCGGCCATCATTGACTTATATCAAGGCAAGAAAGTGGTGCTCACGCCGCTGGCGGAAAACGCCGCGTCCGACGTGGAACGGGTGACGGCCGCCTGGCGTGCCTGCGGCGCCATCCTGCACACCTTGAGCCCCAAAGAACATGACAAGGTGTTTGCCGCCGTCAGCCATCTGCCGCATTTGCTGGCCTTTGCGCTGGTCGACGACATCGCCAACAAGCCGCACGCGGGCCTGCTGTTTCAATACGCGGCCAGCGGCTTTCGCGACTTTACGCGCATCGCCGGCTCATCGCCGGAAATGTGGCGCGACATCAGCCTGGCCAACCAGCCGGCGCTGCTGCACGAACTGGACGCCTACCTGGCGCAGTTGACGACCTTGCGCGCCCACCTGGCCGCCAACGACGGCGCCGCCATCGAGGGCGTGTACGCGAACGCCCAGCACGCGCGGCAGCAATGGATAGAGGCGATCGAAACGGCGGAAGCGCCCGCGCCCACACAATAATTGAAGGATTCCAGCATGACCCAGATCAAGCACTACCCCCACCATATCGATTTGAAGCCGGTGATGCACGTCGAAGGCACGGTGCGTTTGCCCGGCTCGAAAAGCATTTCCAACCGCGTGCTGCTGCTGGCCGCGCTGGCCAGGGGCACGACGAAAATCATCGATTTGCTCGCTTCCGACGACACCTTCGTCATGCTGACGGCCCTGACGTCGCTGGGCGTCAAATGGACGCAGGATGAATTGACGGGCGACCCGGCCACTGCCCACCAGGTGCACCACGTGGAAGGCTGCGGCGGCGTGTTCCCGCACCACGCGGCGGACCTGTTCATGGGGAACGCCGGCACGGCGATCCGCCCGCTGACGGCGGCGCTGGCCGTGATCGGCGGCGACTACACGCTGCATGGCGTGTCGCGCATGCACGAGCGCCCCATCGGCGACCTGGTCGACGCGCTGAACGCCGTCGGCACGCAGATTGAATACACGGGCGAGCAGGGCTTCCCGCCACTGCGCATTCGCCGCGGTCACATCCACGCGCAGCGCATCGCCGTGCGCGGCAACGTGTCGAGCCAGTTCCTGACGGCCTTGCTGATGGTGGCGCCGCTGATGGCGCGCGACCATGCCGTGACCATCGATGTCACGGGCGAGCTGATTTCGAAGCCGTACATCGAGATCACGCTGAACCTGATGCGCCGTTTCGGCGTGAAGGTCGAGCATGACGGCTGGCAGTCGTTCACCGTGCAGCCGGGCCAGCAGTATCAAAGCCCGGGCACCATCCACGTGGAAGGCGACGCCTCGTCGGCCTCGTACTTCCTGGCGGCCGGCGCCATCGGCGGCGGTCCCGTGCGCGTGGAGGGCGTGGGACGCGACAGCATCCAGGGCGACGTGCGCTTCGTCGAAGCCTTGCAGCAGATGGGCGCGACCATCACCATGGGCGAGAACTGGATCGAGGCCCGTTCGAACGGCGTGCTGAAAGCCGTCGACATGGACTTTAATCACATCCCCGACGCGGCCATGACGATCGCCGTGGCGGCCCTGTACGCGGACGGCACCAGCACCTTGCGCAATATCGCCAGCTGGCGCGTGAAGGAAACGGACCGCCTGGCCGCCATGGCGACGGAATTGCGTAAACTGGGCGCCGAAGTGGAGGAGGGCGCGGACTATCTGCGCGTGACGCCGCCGGCGCAAATTGCCGCTGCCACCATCGACACGTATGATGACCACCGCATGGCCATGTGCTTTTCGCTCGCCTCGCTCGATGGCGCCGCGCGCCGCGGCAACGAGATGCGCATCAACGATCCGAAATGCGTGGCCAAGACCTTCCCCGAGTATTTCGCCGCATTTGCGGGGATTGCCAAAGACACCTTGATTTAATTGATTGTTTAATACTATGCCAACCTCCAACATCCCAGTCATCGCCATCGACGGCCCCACCGCTTCCGGCAAGGGCACGGTGGCCCATCGCGTGGCCGACAAGCTGGGCTTTCATTACCTGGACTCGGGCGCGCTGTACCGCCTGACGGCCTTGAGCGCGCTGCGCCGCGGCACCGACTTGCGCGACGAGCACGCGCTGGCCAAGCTGGCCGAGCACTTGCCCTGCCATTTCGCGGGCGGCGAAATCCTGCTGGCGCAGGAAAACGTCACCGAACAGATCCGCGCCGAAGAAGTGGGCAATACGGCGTCGAAAATTGCCGTATTGCCAACGGTTCGCCATGCCCTCGTGGGCTTGCAGCTGGGTTTTCGCAAGACGCCGGGCCTGGTGGCCGACGGGCGCGACATGGGCACGGTGATCTTCCCGCATGCCCAATTGAAGGTCTTTCTCACGGCCAGCGTCGAGGCGCGCGCGCAACGGCGCTACAAGCAATTGATAGACAAGGGTTTTTCTGCTAATATGGAAGACCTTCTGATGGATTTGCAGGCGCGGGACGAACGTGATACTCACCGTGCGATTGCGCCGCTGGTCCCCGCGGAAGGGGCGCATGTCCTCGATACGTCGGCAATGACGGCAGATGATGCCGTCGAAACCGTGTTGAAATGGTATGCGTCAGTTGCAAAATAGTGTGATTACTATGCTATGTGGTGCCCGTTGACGGCTCCTGGCCTGTCCGGGTGTGTCAAAAACCTAACCCAGTTTAAGTCGCATCGTGCGATCTCTGCTGGATAACCTGTGTGAACCCTATGTCTACTGTTACAACTAACGAATCTACCGGTATGGAAAGTTTTGCTGCGCTCTTCGAGGAATCGTTGTCGCGTCAAGATATGCGCTCCGGCGAAGTTATTTCCGCTGAAGTCGTGCGCCTCGACCACAATTTCGTGATCGTCAACGCCGGCCTCAAATCCGAAGCATTCATCCCTGTCGAAGAATTCAAGAACGACCACGGCGAACTGGAAGTCAAAGTTGGTGACTTCGTTTCCGTGGCGATCGAATCGCTGGAAAACGGTTTCGGCGATACCATCCTGTCGCGCGATAAAGCCAAGCGTCTGGCTTCGTGGCTGGCTCTGGAAAAAGCGATGGAATCGGGCGAAATCGTCGTCGGTACCGTCAATGGTAAAGTCAAAGGCGGTCTGACCGTGTTGACCAACGGCATCCGCGCATTCCTGCCGGGTTCGCTGGTTGATACCCGTCCTGTCAAAGACACCACCCCATTCGAAGGCAAAACCCTCGAATTCAAAGTGATCAAGCTGGATCGCAAGCGTAACAACGTGGTTCTGTCCCGCCGCGCCGTCATCGAAGCTTCGATGGGCGAAGAGCGTCAGAAACTGATGGAAACGCTGAAAGAAGGCACGGTCGTGACCGGCGTCGTCAAAAATATCACCGACTACGGCGCGTTCGTGGATCTGGGCGGTATCGATGGCTTGCTGCACATCACCGACCTGGCATGGCGCCGTGTACGTCACCCGTCGGAAGTTCTGACGGTTGGCCAGGAAATCACCGCCAAAGTCCTGAAATACGATCAAGAGAAAAACCGTGTTTCGCTGGGCGTGAAACAACTGGGCGACGATCCTTGGACCGGTCTGTCCCGTCGTTACCCACAAAGCACCCGTCTGTTCGGTAAAGTAACGAACCTGACCGACTACGGCGCGTTCGTTGAAGTGGAACAGGGTATCGAAGGTCTGGTACACGTTTCCGAAATGGACTGGACGAACAAAAACGTTGCTCCTAACAAAGTTGTCCAACTGGGCGACGAAGTAGAAGTGATGGTTCTGGAAATCGACGAAGAGCGTCGTCGTATCTCGCTGGGCATGAAACAGTGCAAAGCCAATCCATGGGACGACTTCGGTGTTACCCATAAGAAAGGTGACAAAGTCCGCGGCGCGATCAAATCGATCACCGACTTCGGCGTGTTCATCGGCCTGGCCGGCAACATCGACGGTCTGGTGCACCTGTCCGACCTGTCCTGGACCGAAACCGGCGAAGAAGCCGTGCGTCGCTTCAAGAAAGGTGACGAACTGGAAGCCATCGTTCTGGCCATCGACGTTGAGCGCGAGCGCGTTTCCCTGGGCGTCAAGCAACTGGAAGGTGACCCATTCAACAACTTCGCAGCCATGAACGACAAGGGCTCGCTGGTAACCGGTACCGTTAAATCGGTTGAGCCTAAAGGCGCCGTGATCCAACTGTCCGAAGAAGTTGAAGGCTACCTGCGCGCTTCCGAAATCTCGCGCGACCGCGTTGAAGATGCTGGTACGCACCTGAAAGTCGGCGATACCGTTGAAGCAATGGTTCTGAACATCGACCGCAAAGCCCGTGGTATCCAACTGTCGATCAAAGCGAAAGACAACGTGGAAACCCAGGAAGCCATGCAGAAGATGGCAGCTACCGACAACAACGCAGCTTCGGGCACCACCAGCCTGGGCGCCTTGTTGAAAGCTAAGTTCGATAACAAGAACTAAGACTTCGCGGATACCGGCAGATGACAAAGTCCGAGCTGATCAACCGCCTCGCTGAGCGTTATTCTCAGCTGGTGGCGAAAGATGCGGAGTATGCCGTCAAGACCATTCTCGATGCGATGACCAACGCCCTGGCGACCGGTCAGCGTATCGAGATCCGCGGTTTTGGCAGTTTTGCCCTGAACAGCAGGCCCCCGCGCATCGGCCGCAACCCGAAATCCGGCGACAAGGTGATGGTGCCCGAAAAACGGGTACCCCACTTCAAGCCGGGCAAACAGTTGCGCGAGCGGGTGGACGCGATGGTCGGGCAACCGATTATCGAGGATTAATCGTCTGCTGGAAGGCGACATAGAAAGCGGCGTCCCTTGGATGCCGCTTTTTTTTGTTAATATGCTGAGAATACCTGACATAAGCTACTGCGCGTCGCGCTTTGCGGCCGGCGATGCTCACCGTGCTCGAGCACGGTTGCGCTTCTTGGCCACAAATCACTGACGCTCGCTGCGCTTCTGTCAGGCATTCCAAGGTTGTGCCATACGGGCATTTTTTGTACTTTCTGGGCGTATCGATGAAAATCATCTCCACCATCGTTGGCTGTGTTCTTTTCGTCCTGTTCTTCAGTTTTGCGCTGAAGAATGCGCAGGTTGTCGACCTGCATGTTTTCCTCAATTATGAAATTCGCGGCCCCCTGGTCCTGATGCTGCTGGGCTTTTTTGTCGCTGGCGCCAGCCTGGGCGTGCTGGCCCTGACGCCGACCGTGTTCCGTCACCGCCGCGAAGCGAGCAAGCAAAAAACCACCATTGCCGCGCTGCAGACAGTTGGCGTGCCCAGCAATGTCCAGCCGCAACCGGACAGCGTGAGCGCGCAGTAAGCGCCGTCCTCGCTCCTATCTCTCTTACTCGAATAAAAACAATCGCATGGATTTTGAACTCTGGTGGCTCTTGGGTATCCCGGTGTTTTTCGCGCTGGGCTGGATTGCCGCGCGTGTTGACATTCATCAACTGGTGTCCGAATCGCGCAGCCTGCCGCGCAATTACTTCAAGGGCTTGAATTTCCTGCTCAATGAACAGCACGACAAGGCCATCGACGCCTTCATCGAAGTCGTCAAGCTGGACCCGGAATCGGCCGATATGCATTTTGCGCTGGGTAATCTGTTCCGCCGCCGCGGCGAGACGGAGCGCGCCATCCGCGTGCACCAGAACTTGCTGGCGCGCCCGGATCTGCCGCTGGAACAGCAGGGCCATGCCGCCTACGAGCTGGGCATGGATTACCTGAAGGCGGGTTTGCTGGACCGCGCCGAAGAAACCTTCAACAGCCTGGTCGACACGCAATATGCGGCCCAGGCGCGCCGCGCGCTGCTGGAAATCTACCAGCGCGAAAAGGAATGGCCACGCGCCATCGAAGCGGCCGTGGGTTTGCAGGAATCGGGCGCCGGCGCGCGCCAGAAGGAAATCGCCCAGTTCTATTGCGAGCTGGCGCATGACGCCCTCGTGCACATGAAACCGGACGAAGCCATGCCGCTGCTGGAAAAAGCCCTGCAGACGGACCGCAAGAGCGTGCGCGCCACCATCCTGACGGGCGACGTGCTGCTGGCGCGCGGCGACGTGGAAGGCGCGCTGACCACCTGGCGCCGCGTCGAGCAGCAAAGCGTGCCGCACGTGGCCCTGGTGGCCCAGCGCCTGATGGATGGTTACACCAGGCTGGGCCGTCCGCAGGAAGGCGTCAACCTGCTGCGTTCCTACCTGGAAGAGGCGTCGTCGATCGACCTGATCGAAGTCGTCTTCAAGGCCGTCATCGAACTCGACGGCGTGGAAGCGGCGAAACAGCTGGTCAGCGCGGAATTGCGCCGCACGCCGACCCTGCTGGGCCTCGATAAACTGCTGGAAGCGCGCATGATGGATGCCCCGGCCGCCATCTGGTCGGAGCTGTCGATGGTGAAAAACCTCGTGCACGGCTACACGCAGAAGCTGGCCCGCTACCAGTGCAGCCACTGCGGCTTCAAGGCGCGCCAGTTCTACTGGCACTGCCCTGGCTGCAATAAGTGGGAAACCTACCCGCCGCGCCGCACTGAAGAATTAAATGTCATGAATTGATCAATCGTACACGCCACCTTGCCTCGCGCAACGTGGCGTGTACTCGTATGTAACACCTATATTTCAGAAATACGGCACAACCATGAAAATCACCATTATCGGCACGGGCTATGTGGGCCTCGTGACCGGCGCCTGCCTGGCGGAGCTGGGCAACGACGTCTTTTGCCTCGACCTGGACGCACAGAAGGTCGCTTTGCTCAACAGCGGCGGCATCCCCATCCATGAACCGGGCCTGGAAGAGGTCGTCGCGCGCAACCGCGCCGCCGGGCGCATGACCTTTTCCACCGACATCGAAGCGGCCGCCGCGCACGGCGTGATGCAATTCATCGCCGTCGGCACGCCGCCCGATGAAGACGGCTCGGCCGACTTGCAATACGTGCTGGCCGCCGCGCGCGGCATCGGCAAGTACATGACGGACTTCAAGGTCATCGTCGACAAGTCCACCGTGCCCGTCGGCACGGCTGAAAAAGTGCGCGCCGCCATCCAGGGCGAACTCGACGCGCGCGGCGTGGCCGCCACGTTCTCGGTGGCGTCGAACCCGGAATTCCTGAAGGAAGGCGCGGCCGTCGAAGACTTCATGCGCCCGGACCGCATCGTCGTCGGCGTCGATGCCACGCCGGACGGCGAGCGCGCACGCGAATTGCTGAAAAGCCTGTACGCGCCGTTCAACCGCAACCACGAGCGCACCCACTGGATGGACGTGCGCTCGGCCGAGTTCACCAAATATGCGGCGAATGCCATGCTGGCCACGCGCATTTCCTTCATGAATGAACTGGCGAACCTGGCCGACAAGGTGGGCGTCGATATCGAAGCCGTACGCCATGGCATCGGTTCCGACCCGCGCATCGGCCATAGTTTCCTGTACGCCGGTTGCGGCTATGGCGGTTCCTGCTTCCCGAAAGACGTGCAGGCGCTCGAGCGCACGGCGCGCGGCTACGGCCAGGAATTGCTGATCCTGCGTGCCGTCGAAGCCGTCAACGACCAGCAGAAGCAGGTGCTGGGACGCAAAGTGGTCACTCGCTTCGGCGAAGATTTGACGGGCCGGCATTTCGCCGTGTGGGGCCTGGCCTTCAAGCCGAATACGGACGACATGCGCGAAGCGTCGGCCCGCGTCCTGCTGGCGGACTTGCTGGGACGCGGCGCAACCGTGGCCGTGTACGACCCCGTCGCCATGGCCGAGGCGCGCCGCGTGCTGCAACTGGACTTGACGCCGGAGCAATTGGCGAAGGTGCGCTTTGCCGACAGTCCGAAGGATGCGCTGCAGGACGCCGATGCGCTGCTCATCGTGACGGAATGGAAAGCCTTCCGCAGCCCCGACTTCGAGCAGGTCAAGGCGCGCCTGAAGCAGGCCGTGATCTTTGACGGACGCAATCTGTTCGAGCCGGCCGTCATGGCCGAGAACGGCATCGAATACCACGGGATCGGTCGCTCGATCCTGACGCGCGCATGAGCGCCAATGAGGTGGTCGCCTTGACGGCGCCGGCCGCATTGGCCCAGGTACGCCTGCTGGTGGTGGGCGATGTGATGCTGGACCGCTACTGGTTCGGCGACGTCAGCCGTATTTCGCCGGAAGCGCCCGTGCCCATCGTGCGCATCGAGAAGCGCGAAGAGCGCCTGGGCGGCGCGGCCAACGTGGCGCGCAATGCGGCCGCGCTGGGCGCGAAGACGAGCTTGCTGGGCGTGGTGGGCGACGACGAGGCCGGCAGCCAGGTCGAGCGCCTGCTCGAAGGCGGCGGCATCCACAGCTATCTGCAGCGCGACGCGGCCATTTCCACCATCATCAAGCTGCGCGTGATCGGCCGCCAGCAGCAGATGCTGCGCATCGATTTCGAGGATGCGCCCAGCGACACGGTGCTGCGCGACAAGCTCAAGCAATTCAATGCGCTGTTGCCCAGCTACGACGTGGTGATCCTGTCCGATTACGCCAAGGGCAGCCTGGTGAACGTGGCCGAGATGATCAAGGCGGCCCGCGCCGCCGGCAAGATCGTCATGGTCGATCCGAAAGGCGATGATTTCAGCCGCTATGCGGGAGCGTCAGTGCTCACTCCGAACAAGTCCGAGCTGCGCCGCGTGGTCGGCAGCTGGAGCACGGAAGAGCAACTCACGGAACGCGCGCAGCAGATGCGCGCGCAGCTGGGGCTGGATGCCTTGCTGCTGACGCGTTCGGAAGAAGGCATGAGCCTGTACACGGCCGATGATGTGCTGCACATGCCCACCGATGCGCGCGAAGTGTTCGACGTCTCGGGCGCCGGCGACACGGTGATCGCCACCATGGCGGCCATGCTGGGCGCCGGGATGGACCTGGGCGACGCCGTGCGTACGGCCAACCGCGCCGGCGGCATCGTCGTCGGCAAGCTGGGCACGGCCACCGTCACCCGCGAAGAGCTGTTCCCGCAGTAAATTGTTGCACTACCTGCGCCAGGCCGTTTGATCTGGCGCAGGTTTTCCTGCCGTTCTGCCGTGCCGTCTTGTCAACCATATCACGCCACAGCCGTTAAAGCCGTTAAGGCGCTGTTCCTCCCTTGCGTTCGAGTCATCTTGAAACCACATCACGGAGAGATACCCATGTTCAAAAAAATACTGCTGGCCATCGCCACCCTGATCGCGACGATGGGCTTTGCCTTTGCCCAGGTCGATGTCAACAAGGCGGACCAGGCGGCACTCGACAGCGTCAAGGGCATTGGCCCCGTCACGTCGAAAGCCATCATCGACGAGCGCGCCAAGGGCGGCGCCTTCAAGGATTGGGCCGATTTCGAAAGCCGCGTGAAGGGCATCGGCCCGAAAAGCTCCGTGAAGCTGTCGGAAGCGGGCTTGCAGGTGAATGGCCAGGCCAAGTCCGGCGCGCCGGCGGCACCCGCCCCGGCGGCGAAGGCTGCCCCGGCAAAAAAGGAAGCTGCTGTGAAGGAAGTTGCAGCGAAAGAAGCCGCACCGAAGCCAGCTGCTGCGACCGACACCGCTGCGGCGCCAGCCAAGACGGCCGCTGAAACGAAGAAAGAAGCTGCTGCAGCCAAGAAAGAAGCCAAGGCCGCTGCTGCAGCAGCCAAGAAAGAAGCCGCCGCCAAGGCAGTGCCCGCTGCAGCGCCTGCCGCCGCCGCAGCCGATGGCGCCGCGCCCGTGAAGACGGCCGCCGAAGCGAAGAAGGAGGCTGCCGCTGCCAAGAAAGAAGCGAAGGCTGCTGCCGCTGCCGCGAAGAAAGAAGCGAAACTGGCTGCCGCCGAGGCGAAGAAAGCGGAAGCCGAGAAAAAATAAGCGTTTTGTTGTAGAGCGTGCTGCGTGGTGGTGCCGCGCAGCATGCAAAAAAACCCCGCGTGGTACCGGCCGCGCGGGGTTTTTTTATGCGACAGCCAGTTTACAGCTGCGACTCGATCGGCAGCCAGCGCATCACGGACACCAGCATGCGGCGCCAGAAACCCGACTCCGGATCGTGCGTCCATAGCTTGGCGGGCTGCTCGGTGGCGTCGGACCAGCGCAAGGCGCCATCGTCGAGGAACAGGCGGTAGCTGGTGTCGGCCGAGGTCGACTGCAGGAACAGGGCGCGCATGTCGGCCGCCAGCGCGGCATCGTCGAACAGCACGCCCATTTCCGTGTTCAGCTGGGCCGAGCGGGGATCGAGGTTGAAGGAGCCGACGAAACCACGCCGGCCATCGACCACCACGGCCTTGGTATGCAGGCTGGCGCGGCTCGAACCCATCAGGCTGATGCGCTTGCGATGCTGCGTCTTCAATTCATACAGGTCGACGCCGCCATCGAGCAGCAGCTGGCGGTAGCGCGCATAGCCCGCATGCACGAGGGCCACGTCGGTGGCCGCCAGCGAGTTGGTCAGCACTTTGACCTGGACGCCGGCCGCGACCTTGTCGCCCAGCAGCGTGCTCAGCGCCGTGCCGGGCACGAAGTAGGGCGAAGTCAGCAGCGCTTCTTCGCGCGCCTGCGTCAGCAGGGGCAGCAGGTTGTGCATGAGCCAGTGCTCGCTGCGCTGCAGGCTGGCCACGGGCGCGGCTTTTTCCGGCGGGTCCGACAGCACCTGCACTTGCGCGCTCCAGTGCAGCCGCAGCCGGCCATCGAGGTGGGCCTGCAGCTGGCCCGTGTCGGTCAGTTGCCGCAAATACGGCGAAGCGCCCAGTTCTCCCGTCAGCGCATCGAGGCGGGCGCGCACCGCCTGCAATTCGGGCGCACCCGCGTTCTTGCCTGCATGCAAGGCACCGATGGGGAGGACGGCGCGGCTGTTCCAGAAGCGGTCGAAGATGTCGCTCGTCTGCTGCACGGCGGGGCCCACCAGCAGCAAGTCGGCATCCTGGAAATTGACTTGCTCGGCGGCATCGAAGTATTCATCGCCGATATTGCGCCCGCCGACCAGGGCAACCCTGCCGTCGACGATCCAGGCCTTGTTGTGCATGCGCCGGTTCAGGCTGACGGCGCGCAAGGCCATTTCCACGGCGCGCCACCAGATGCCGTCGCGGTTGCGACCTGGATTGAAGATGCGCACGTCGATCAGCGGGTGGCTGTCGAGCGCGAGGATGGCGGCGTCCTGGCCCCGCGCATTGATGTCGTCGAGCAATACGCGCACGCGCACGCCGCGGTCGGCCGCGCGCAGCAGCTCGCGCACGAGCAGGCGGCCCGTGACGTCGTTATGCCAGATGTAGTACTGCAGGTCGATGCTGCGGCCCGCTTCGCGCGCGCTCAGGGCGCGCAGGGCGAACGCTTCCAGGTTGTCGTCGATCAGGGCCGTGCCGCTGTGGCCCGGGCGTTGCGCCAGCTGCGGCGCCAGCACGCGGTCGAGCAGGGTGGCATCCATCGCCACGGGCAAGGCCATTCCTGGCGCTCCCAGCGAACGCTGGGCAAAGCGCCCGTAGCTGTACAGGGCGGCGATGCTGAGCACGGCAAACAGCGTGCCCAGTAGCAATAGTTTGACGAGCATGCGGCGCACCGTCAGCGGGCCGCGGGCATGCTGCGGCGCGGGGAAAGCCTGGTGGTGTGGGGCATGCGGACTCTTTCAACGGGATAGCGAGAGCCGATTGTAGCAGTTTCTACAACGCACGATTTCAGGCCGAGCCCGCCGGCAGCCGTGCCAGGAAGCCGTGAATCTGGGAAACGACGGCCGCGCCTTCGCCGACGGCGGCGGCCACGCGCTTGGTCGAACCGGCCCGCACGTCGCCGATGGCGAACACGCCCGGCACGCTCGTTTCCAGCGCGGCCCGCTCAGGCAGGTCGGGAGGCGGCTCGGTCAACAGCGCGGCGTGGCCGTGGGCGCGGCATTCGGCGCGCGTGACGTCGAAGCCCGTGCGGATAAAGCCCTGTTCATCGACGGCCACGGCGCAGTCGTGCAGCCAGTCCGTGTTCGGATCGGCGCCCACGAACAGAAACACGCGGCGTACGGCGCAATCGCACTCTGTGCCCGTCTGGTTGTTGCGCCAGCGCACTTCCGTCAAGCCATCGTCGTCGCCTTCGAGGGCGATGATTTCCGTGTGCGTGTGCAAGGTGATGTTGGGCGTGGCGGCAATGCGCTCGATCAAATAGCTCGACATGCTGGTTGCCAGCCCTTCGCCGCGGATCACCATGTGGACCTTGGCGGCGTGGCCGGAGAGGAACACGGCCGCCTGGCCGGCCGAATTGCCGCCGCCGACTAAAATGATCTCTTCCTGCCGGCACAGCTTGGCTTCGATGGGCGAGGCCCAGTAATACACGCCCCGTCCCTCATACGTTTTCAGGTTGGCCAGCGAGGGGCGGCGGTAGCGCGCGCCGCACGACAGCACCACCGTGCGGGCGCGCACCTGCGTGCCGTCGCACAGCTTGACGCGCAGCGGCCAGGTGTCGCACAGCAAGTTGGCGGCGCTGGCCGGGGTGGCGATTTCGACGCCGAACTTTTGCGCCTGCACATAGGCACGTCCCGCCAGCGCCCGGCCGGAGATACCGGTGGGAAAGCCCAAATAATTTTCGATGCGCGCGCTGGCGCCCGCCTGGCCGCCATACGCGCGCTGTTCCAGCGCCAGAACCGACAAGCCTTCGGAGGCCGCATACACGGCCGTGGCCAGGCCGGCGGGACCGGCGCCCACCACCAGCACGTCGAAAATCTTGTCGCCGGACAAATCGGGCAGCATGCCCAGGCAGCGTCCCAGTTCTGCATTGCCGGGATTTTTCATGATTTTGCCATCAGGACAGACCACCAGCGGCCAATCCTGCGGCGTGGGCTGGTAGCGCTGGGCCAGCGCGGCGGCGGCCGCATCGGTGGCCGGGTCGAGCACCGTGTGCGGATGGCCATTGCTCGACAGAAAGCTTTGCAGGTGGAACAGATTGCCATTGCCGCGCGGTCCCACCAGCACGGGGCCGCCGGAATTCGATTCGATCAGCGCCACGCGGCGCAGGATCAGGGCGCGCACGATGCGTTCGCCCATCTCCGCCTCGGCGACGATCAGCGCGCGCAAGGATTCCGAACTGATGTCGAGCAATTCCACCTCGCCCACGGCGCTGCCGTTGACGAGGGTGGGGCGGCCGGACAATTGCGCCACCTCGGCAATGAAATGGCCGACGCCCACTTCGCGCAGCACGGACGCCTGCCCCAGCACTTCGTGGCGCTTGATGCTGACGCGTCCGGACAGTATCACCAGCATGCCGAAGCTGCTGCTGCCCGCCTCGAACAGCGTCTCGCCATCGGCAAAGCGCTGCCGCGTGCCATAGCGCTGCAAGCGCTGCAGTTCGGGCGCATTGAAGACGGGCGAGATCTGGTGGCTGCGGCCCTGCAAGTCGAGCGTGGCGAACTGGACGGGATCGTCCTGCGTCGTTTCGGGAATGAATTCGGGGGTGCTGCTGGCCATGGCGAGTCCGATCGGAGGCTGAATAAGCAAATAACAAAAATAACTAACAGTGGCGAGTCTAGCGCATGCGGCGCGCGCCCGCCGCAATACCCCCTGCGCATGCCCGGAAATGGCGGCGCGGCAGGCGCCATGCGGCATGCGGCGGCATGCGCACGCGCGCGCGCGAACCCGGATGCCTCCGCCGATCAGCGATACGCTGCCCAGCATCTCATATTAGAATGGGTCTTTGTTGAAATTACTCAAACAGACACGATGGCTTACAAGACACTTGAAGATACGATAGGCAATACCCCGCTGGTGCAGCTGACGCGCTTGCCGGGCGCCGATGCGCTTGCGCGCAACAACGTCATCCTGGGCAAGCTGGAAGGCAACAATCCGGCCGGCTCCGTGAAGGACCGCGCGGCCATGTCCATGCTCAAGCGCGCTGAAGAGCGCGGCGTCATCAAGCCGGGCGATACCCTGATCGAGGCGACCAGCGGCAATACGGGCATCGCCCTGGCCATGGCCGCCGCCTTGCGCGGCTACAAGATGCTGCTCTTGATGCCCGATAACCTCAGCGTGGAGCGCCGCCAGAGCATGGCCGCCTACGGCGCCGACATTTTATTGACGCCGAAGACGGGCGGTATGGAATATGCGCGCGACCTGGCCGAGCAGATGCAGAAGGATGGCCGCGGCGTGATCCTCGACCAGTTCGCCAACGAAGACAATTCGCGCGCCCACTATGAGAGCACGGGACCGGAAATCTGGCGCGACACGGAAGGCCGGGTCACGCATTTCGTCAGCGCCATGGGCACGACGGGCACCATCATGGGCGTGTCGCGCTATTTGAAAGAACAGAATCCCGCCATCCAGATCATCGGCGCCCAGCCCGAGGAAGGTTCGCAGATTCCCGGCATCCGCAAATGGCCGGAAGCCTATTTGCCGAAAATCTACGACAAGTCGCGCGTGGACCAGGTGGAATACGTGAGCCAGGGCGTGGCCGAGCGCATGGCGCGCAGCCTGGCGGCGGAAGAGGGCTTGTTTTGCGGCATCTCCGCAGCCGGCGCCTGCGAAATCGCGCTGCGCATCTCGCAAACGGTGGAAAACGCGACCATCGTATTCGTCGTGTGCGACCGCGGCGACCGCTATCTGTCGACCGGTGTTTTCCCTGCGTAACGGCTGAAGTCATGGAACTGATGTTGGCCAGGACGGCCTGAGAACTGCTGAAAACTACCCCCTCCCCACGGCGGGGAGGGAAAACCTGCGAAACTGGCAGGATCAGCCTTGTGGCGTTTCGCCTTCTTTTGGCTTGAATTGTTTGTCGCTGATGCGGAATTTGTTACGACGGTCACCCATCAGGTAACGCAGGTCGCGGATGCTCAGGTCGCTGACTTCGTGCATGCGGATCAACAGCGATGCGCCGACCGGCAGGCGGTGGTGGCGGATTTTGCTGATGACCGGTGGCGCTACTTCCAGCGCGCGAGACAAGGCTGCGTCGTTTTTCAGGCGCAGGTTTTCGATCAGGGTATCGAGCAATCTGTTTGGGTTGTATTGAAGCAGATCGTCGGAGTCCGAATCGCTGTTCATATCAATGCCGACTTGGTTTGTCATGATGTTATTGTTCCTTCTGTAGTTGCACTGCAAAGTAAAAAACACTCGGAGCTCGCTCTTGCTGCGTTCATGTTCATTCTTTACTAAAAGGAACGAATTCACACACGGTACGATCCGGGATACAGTTTTTCATGATATATACACAATTGTACAACAGGATTCAATTTCAGACCGGAAAGCCTGCTAATCTTGCTTTGTACAGAATCGGTGTTGTCTGGTTGCAACACCTATTTATTCTTTATTATGCTCCATGATAGAACAAAAATTGTACTTTGACAAAAGTTAAGTATAAAACCATTTCCGTATTCCGTGCCGCACAAAGGCTGGCGAGCGAGGCTGGCACATGTTATCGGCCCTACCATAGTCTTGTTTGGTGGCCGCTTCAACATCCCTTACGCTTTCTTACAAGTAATATTATAACTTTACACTGACTTTCGGTTAGCGTGCGCGCACTTGGCTGATGGCCTTGCCCAGGTCAATGACTGACATGGCATAAAAATAACTTCTGTTGTACTGAGTTATAGCAAAGAAGTTATTGGTTGCCAAGTGATACTCAGTTGCTTCTGAACCATTTTGTAAGTCGATCAAGCCGAACAGCATGTTCTGGGGCGTGGCCGCGACGGTGCTCACGCCCGCTTCCTGCAATTCCCCCAGCCGGTACTTGGCCTGCAAGCCCTGGCCGATGAATTTTTCCCAGGCGCGGCTGGCCGAGACGGTGACAGGATAGGTGCTGATGGCCGGATCGTCGCGCCGCCAGCCATGTTCGACGAGGAAATGCGCGACGCTGCCGATGGCGTCGGCCGTGGAGTTGCGCAGGTCGATATGACTATCGCCATCGAAGTCCACCGCATATTTCATGATGCTGCTAGGCATGAACTGCGGCAGGCCGATGGCGCCCGCATACGAGCCGAGCAGGGTCAGTGGATCGATGCCATCCTTGCGCGCGTACAGCAGCGCGTTTTCCAGTTCGCCCTTGAAAAATTCCATGCGCGCGGCCCGCGTCGGGCTTTCCGGATAGGAAAACGCCAGGGTGGTCAGCGCGTCGAGCACGCGGAAGCGGCCCGTATTGCGTCCGTACACGGTTTCCACGCCGATGATGCCGACGATGATCTCGGCCGGCACGCCATATTCGCGCTCGGCGCGCGCCAGCGCTTCCGCGTTCTCTTCCCAGAATTTCACGCCCGCATTGATGCGCACCGGCTCGATGAAGCGCGCGCTGTACGCTTGCCAGTTCTTCGGCTTGCCCGGCGGCGCCGGTTTCATCAGCTGCACGGTCGACTCGACATAGCGCACCTTGCCGATCAGGGTATCGAGTCCGGCGCGGTCAAAGCCATGCTTGGCAGACATCTCGTCGAGGAAGGCGCGGACTTCTTTCCAGTTGGCATAGTCGACAAACTCGCCTTCGAAGTCGAATTTTGCCGGTGCTTTCTTGGCTGTCGCCTTCGGCGGGGCCTTGGCCGCACGCACGGCGCGGGCGCGGTCGGCGGCGGAAATATGGCTGTTTTCGCCGGCGTGCGCGGTGGCCAGGCACAGGGGAAGGGAGAGGAGCAGGGACAGGGCGGAGGTTTTGATCGGTAACAAGGAGCGTCTCATCGGCATTGGGTTAACAGGCGGCGCAAGCTGCGCCGCGCGCGGAGTTGTTCGTCTGGGTGGGCATTACCATACTTCATCGCGGCATAGATTGCCAGAAACTGTGCGATGGCGGCGTGCGCCTCGGGTGTGGCCTTGCCTGCCGCCAGGCGCGCAGCATAACCGTGCGGGCCTTCATGCGGCGCACGGCTGTAGCCGCGCCGCGCCTGCTGGCGGCAAAACTGCGCGTACAGGGCGTCGAGCGGATCGCCTTGCCGGGCCTGGCGCCACCAGACCAGTGCACCGGCCACGGCGGACAGCAGGGCCAGCACGGCGCAAGCCAGTGCCAGTGTCTTCGCCGGCAAGTTTTTCAAATGATCGAGCATGGCGCGCTGGCGCTGCGGCGTGGTGTCGAGCACCCAGCTGCTCCAGGCTTGCTCGGCCTGCTGCCATTGCTGGCGCCAGGCGGCAAGCGCCCCGTGCGCGCCGCCATCGAGGCCGGCCAGGGCGCGCCACGCCGTCAACGGCGACGGTGCCGGCGGCAGGGCGGCGTCCAGGTTGCGCTCGGTGCGCAGGGGTGCGACGGCGCCCGTGGGATCGATGCGCACCCAGCCCCGGCCCGCCAGCCACACTTCGCTCCAGGCGTGGGCATCGGACTGGCGCACCGTCAGGCTGGCACCGTCACTGTTGCGTGCGCCGCCCTGGTAACCGGTGACGACGCGCGCGGGTATGCCCATGGCGCGCATCAGCACGACGAAGCTGCCCGCGTAATGTTCGCAAAAGCCCGCCTGCGTCGTAAACAGGAAGTCGTCGACGCCATGCTTGCCCAGCAGCGGCGGCTGCAGGGTGTAGCGGAAGGGCGCGCGGCGGAAGTGCTCCAGCACGGCGGTGATGGCGTCGGCGGGCGCCAGCATCTGCGCGCCGCTGCCGCGCAGGGCGCGTGCCCAGGCCACGCTGCGCGGATTGCTGCCGGCGGGCAAGGCCAGCCAGGGTTGCTGCTGGGTCAAAGACAAGCCGGCCTGCAGCCGGTAGCGGGAGTGGGAACTGACGCGGTAACGTACGGTCGAAGTAATAGGCTGTATGGTCAGCACTTCCAGCGCGGACGACACGACGTAGGGATTGCCGGGCAAGCGTTCGATGCTGCGGGGCACGTCGAGCGCGAAGATGCGCCGCTGGCCGCTCGCCTGCAAGGTCACCTCATATTGGCTGGGCTGGCCTTCCAGCACGATGTCGATGCGGCTGTCGCCGGCAGGCGCGCGCCCCTTCGCGCCTCGGCGCGTCCAGGTGGCGCCGTCGTAGTCTCCCAGCACCACGCCGCGCCAATACAGCTGCTCTTGCGGCGGGAGCGGGGTGGAAAAGCGGGCAGTGAAGACGGGTTCGCCAGACAGGGCCAGCGAGGCGATGGCGCCCGGTTGCATGCTGTCGGACAAGCCCGTGCGCGCCTGCGTGCCCTCGTGCGGCGCGCCCCACAGGGGGCCGTCGATGCGCGGCACGGCAAGAAACATCAGGGCCGCCAGGGGAAGGGCCAGCGCCAGCATGCGTCCCAGCAAACTTAATCTTTGCGCCAGGCGCGGCTGCAGCGTGCCGTACTGGGCCGACAGCAGGCCGGCCAGCAAGACGAGGACGGTGGCCAGCATCCAGGCGGCGCTGAGGATGCCTTGCGCATGGAAGAAGTTCGCCAGCAGGAGGAAAAAACTGAGGAAGACGAAGACGAAGATATCGCGCCGGCCATGCATTTCCAGCGATTTCAAGGCCAGCAGCAGGGCCAGCATGGCTACGCCGGGATCGCGTCCCAGCACGCTGCCATAGCTGGCGTACACGCCGGCGATGCCGAGCAAGGCCAGCGGCGCGAGCACGGCCAGCTGCGGCTGGCGCCGGCCCCGCACGGTGATGAAGGCGCGCCACAGCAGGGGTGCGGCGGCGGCGGCCGACAGCCATGGGGGCAGGTGCAGCGCGTGCGGCGCCAGCACCATGGCGGCGGCCAGCAACAGCAGCAGGATGTCGGCCTTGTCGCGCGGCAAGTTGGCTAGCCATTGCCTCATGGCATGGCCTCGTCGTGTGGCAAATCGTGCAGGGCCAGCGCGCGCAGGCAGGCGTCGCGCTGGCTGGCGCCCAGGGCCGGCGCCACGGTCAGCGTGCCCAGGCGCAAGCCGTATGGCAGGCCCGTGCGTTCCGCCTGCAGCACCCAGGCGGCCAGGCGCGACAATCGCGCTTCCGGCGCCAGCGCGTGCAGGGCGGCGTGCTCGAGCATGATGCTGCCATGGGCTGCGCCCGCCTGCGCGTCGGCGGCTGGCTGGAATTGCTTGCTGAATAAATGCTCGCCGTCATGGCGGGCGATGTGGCGCCAGGCCAGTCGGTGCAAGGGATCGCCGGGCTGGTAGGCGCGCACGCCGGCCAGTTCCAGGGCGCCGCCGGACGTGCGCGGCGGTTGTGCCTGCCTTGCCTGCCGCACCGTGCCGGCAGGCAAGGGCAGCGGCGGCGCGTTGTGCTCTGGCTGCGGATACACGAGCACGCGCGCCTCCGGCTGCCAATGGCACCAGGCAACAAACAGGCCCAGCGGAAAACGGCCGGACAGGCGCACGGGAGGAGCCGCGAGCCATCCCCGTTGCTGCGCCACTACGCCGATGCTGACGGCCGTTTCGCCATGGGCGGCGATGTCGGCCAGGCTGGGCGCTGCCGGCGAGCCGAACGCGGCCAGGTGGATCGCATGGCGCGGGCGCGCGCTGCGGTTGATCAGGCGCAAGGTGAACAAGGCGTGGCTGCCCGCGAACACGGGCTTGCCCGGCGTGGCGGCCAAGGCCAGGCCCGCCAGGTTGCGGCTTGTAAACAGCATGTCGGTGATGGCGCAGGCGGCCGCGAAGTACGTCAGGGCGTAGCCCAGGCCCAGGCCGTAGTTGACGGCGGCGATCCACAGCGCCAGCAGCAGCACCGCAAAGGCCAGGCCCGCGCGCGAGGGGCGGATGTGCACGCGCTGCGCGCCCAGCCAGGGGCGTGCCGGCAGCCAGGAAACATTGCGCCAGCGCATGCCGGTCAGACGGGCGTGTTCAAGAGCATGTGCTGCAGCAGCACGCGGCTATCCGAGGCGCCATGCAGGCGGTGGGCGCAGACGGGCAGCAGTACGGCTTGCACATCGTCGGGCGTGACGTGGTCGCGTCCGGCCAGCGCGGCCCAGGCACGCGCCGCCTGCAGCAGGGCCAGCGCGGCGCGCGGACTGAGGCCATCGGCAAACACGCCCGGCACGCGGGTGGCATGCACGAGTGCCAGCACGTAGTCGACCACGGCAGGCGAAGCGTGGATGGTGCGCAAGCCCGCCTGCGCCTGCAGCAATTCTTCCGCGTTCATGACGGCTGGCAAGGTTTGCAGCATGGCGCGGCGGTCGGCGCCCAGCAGCAGTTCCCGTTCGGCGGCCGCATCCGGGTAGCCCAGGGTGACGCACATGAGAAAACGGTCGAGCTGCGATTCGGGCAGGGGGAAGGTGCCCAGCTGGTGTGCGCAGTTTTGCGTGGCGATGACGAAAAACGGCTGCGGCAGCGCGCGCGTGACGCCGTCGAGCGTCACTTGCCGCTCTTCCATCGCTTCGAGCAAGCCCGATTGGGTCTTCGGCGTGGCGCGGTTGATCTCGTCGGCCAGCAGCACCTGGGTAAACAGGGGGCCTGGATGAAAAATGAAACTGGCGCTGCCCCGGTCATACACGCTCATGCCGGCCACGTCGGCCGGCAGCAGGTCGCTGGTAAATTGCTGGCGCTTCCATTGCAGGCCCAGCGAGATGGCCAGCGCATGCGCCAGCGTCGTCTTGCCCACGCCGGGCACGTCTTCGATCAGCAGGTGGCCGCCCGCCAGCACGCAGGCGAGGGTCTGGCGGATCTGTAACTGTTTGCCGACGAGAACTTCGCCGATCTGCTGTGCGGCCTGGTGTATTTTCGAAAACATGCTATTTCTATCACAGTACGATGGATTATTTAATTTACAATCGCTTTGGCCAGGTCAAAGCGCGCCGCCCGCCCGTTGCGCGCTCGTGGTAGATTAGAGAGGCAGCAAGGACGGCCAGGGCGGCACAGACCAGCCAGTGATTTTATGCGAGAACGCGCAGGGCGAACAGGAATGCCATGCAGTGTTCCCGGAGAATGGATAGAGACAGAGGTAACCAGTACAGCGCATGAGCACAGCCATTTATACCCATCCCGATTGCCAGCGCCACGAAATGGGCGACTGGCATCCCGAATCGCCGGCCCGCTTGCAGGCCATCAACGATCAATTGATCCTCGCGCACATCAGCGACCTGGTCGAGCACCGCGACGGCGTGCGCGCGCAATTGTCCGATATCGAGCGCAACCACAGCGCCACGGCCATCGGCCTGGTGCGCGACAACGTGCCGCCGGCGGGCGATTACTATCCGCTCGACGGCGACACCCTGCTCAACGCGCACAGCTACGAGGCGGCGCTGGCGGCCGCTGGCTCGGCCGTGGCCGCCACGGACGCCGTCATCGATGGCGAGATCAGCAACGCCTTTTGCGCGATCCGCCCGCCCGGCCACCATGCGCGGCCCAGCGAACCGATGGGTTTTTGCCTGTTCAATAATATCGCCATCGCCGCCAAGCATGCGCTCGACGTGCGCGGGCTTGAACGGGTCGCCATCGTCGACTTTGATGTACATCACGGCAATGGCACGGCCGAATCCGTGGCGAACGACCCGCGCATCCTGATGGTGAGTTTTTTCCAGCACCCGTTCTATCCGTACAGCGACGTCGAATCGTATACGGATACGCGCGTCAACGTGCCCGTGCCGGCCCGCTCGAAGGGTGACGCCGTGCGCCAGCTGGTGCTCGATCACTGGCTGCCCGCGCTGCACCGGCAGCAGCCGCAGATGATTTTCATTTCCGCCGGTTTCGATGCCCACCGCGAAGACGACGTGGGCGGCATGGGCCTGGTGGAGGCCGACTACACGTGGATGACGCAGCAGATGATGGCCGTGGCCCATCAGTATGGCAAGGGGCGCATCGTCAGCTGTCTCGAAGGGGGCTACAACCTGTCGTCGCTGGGCCGCAGTGTGGCGGCGCACGTGAAGGCGCTGGCGGAACTCTGACTACAGCAGGGTGGGGCGGCTGCGGGAATTGGTGTGGCGGTGCGTCTGGTAGTCGAGCGCATCGCCGGCCATGAAGCGGCGCCAGGCTTGCGTGTAGACGAGCGATGATTTCTCCGCGTCAAAGCTGTCGAGCTGCAGCATGTCGCGGTGGTGCTTGATTTCATTGACCAATTGGTCATACAGCATTTGCAAGCCATAACTGTCCGCGCTCTGGCGTTTCAGGCGCTCTTCCAGCTGCGCCACTTGCCCCTGCAACTGCCGGCATTCCCTCTTCCAGTCATTGCGCGGCGGGCGCTTGGGCGCCATGCCAGTGTGTTCCATCATCATATCGACCTATCCCCATCGCGTATCTCCCTGCACCTGGCGGAGCCAGCCTGGAAATAATTGCTTTTCATTTAAGAGGCGATATTAGAGCACACTTTTTTATTACTCTCAGTAAATATAAAAATCCTTGTGGAAATACTTGACCTGGCTTCCCCGGCGCGCATCACTGGCGCTGTGCTGCCTTCAACGGCGCTGCCGGGGCGGCTCCGGCCATTTTTCCGTCGTCGGCATAGGTCAGGGTCAGCAGGGTATTGTCGTCCCAGGTCACGTCATGCAGCGGCGGCACGAAGCGCTGGCGGTCTTGCGTGACGCGGATGTCCAGCGTGCGCTCGCCCGAGCGCGCCTGCACGGCCAGCAGCTTGCGCAGCACGGGAAACGGTACGTGGATCAGCGACGAGTGGCACGGTCCGCCCGCCAGGCGGAACAGGTTGCGCCGGACAAAGGGGAGCTGGTCCTGTTCGACGGCCCAGCGGATTTCGCATTCCAGGCGCAAGTCGCCCAGGCGGCGCACGTTCGCGGGCAGTCCCGGCGTATGGATGTCGGCGCGCCAGCGCAGGGTGTCGCGCTTCTTGTTGCTGACCAGGTCGGCATTCGCATCGTAGGCCGTCTTGTCGCGCGTCAAGGTGAAGCTGCCGTCCGCCGCCAGGGGCACGGGGATGGACAGGTTGTCGGCCGACAGGTGCAAGGTCACGCCATCGAGCCGGGCCTGGGGCGTGGCGGGAACCAGCATGAAGCGCAGCGGCGCGTCCGGCGCCAGGCGCTGGTGGTCGGCATACGCGTCGAGTCCCTTGAGCATGGTGCGGTAGGGGCGCAGGTCGGGATCGCGCGTGCCTTGCACGTCGACGATCTGCTGCATTTCCTGGTTCACCGGGTCGCCGGGCGCCGCCGCTTGTTCCTGGGCCATGGCGGGCAGCAGGCCGGCGCTAAGGGAGACGAGGAGGCAAAAACGGGAAAAGTGCATGGAAGGCGTGCCAGGTTAAGCTTGCAATGGTGAACCGGCCAGGCTGGACGGACTGCGGATATTATCATTCATGTAACTGCCAAATTATCACCAATTGTCTCGTTCGTGTCGCACAGCTGGCGCTGGCGGCGGAAAATGGGACGTCGTGGCGGCAACCACGTAAAATAGCGGATTGACCGAACGATTTTGAAAGCAAGAGCATGGCGATACAATGGTACCCAGGACACATGAACGCGGCCCGCAAGAAAGCGGCCGAGACCATGGAAAACACCGATCTGGTGATTGAAGTGGTGGACGCGCGCCTGCCGGCAGCCAGCTGCAATCCCATGGTGGACGAGCTGCGCCTGTTCCGCCAGCGCCCTTGCCTGAAGATCCTCAACAAGACTGACCTGGCCGATCCTGCCGCGACAGCCGCCTGGGTGGCCTATTTCAATGCCCAGGAAGGCGTGACCGCGTATGCGATGACGACCAAGAAGCCGGGCGACGTGGCGCGCATCCCTGACCTGGCGAAATCGCTGGCGCCGCACCGCGGCGTGCCGACGAAGCCGCTGCGCATCATGATCATGGGCATCCCCAACGTGGGCAAGTCGACCCTGATGAACGCGCTGCTGAAAAAGCGCGTGGCCAAGGTGGGCGACGAGCCGGCCGTGACCAAAATGCAGCAAAAGCTGTACCTGGACAAGAACACGATTCTGGTCGACACGCCCGGCATGTTGTGGCCAAAGATCGCCATCCCCAGCGATGGCCTGATGCTGGCGGCCAGCCACGCCATCGGCTCGAATGCGCTGATCGAAGAGGAAGTGGCCGTGTTCCTGGCCGAGGAATTGCTCAAGCGCTACCCGGACTTGCTGGCTGCCCGCTACGGCACCAAGGTCGATGAAGTCGACGCCATCGGCGTGGTCGAGGGCATCGCCGCCAGGCGCGGCTTCCGCATCAAGGGCGGCGACTACGATTTCGAGAAAGCGTCGCACACCTTGCTGCTCGACTACCGCAGCGGCATCCTCGGGCGGATCTCCTTGGAAACGCCGGATACGCGCGCCGCCCTGCTGGCCCAGCACGCGGCCGAGATGGCGGAAAAAGCGGCCAAGGCAGCGGAGCTTGCCGCCGAGAAGGCGAAAAATGCGGCGCGGGGCAAGCGCGGCACGTAAGTTACCGCTTCACCATGCAAAAAGCGCCGCGACAGCAATGTTGCGGCGCTTTTTTTCATGCGCGAGCCGATTATCCGAATTTGAAACTGGTCACCGCCAGCGCCCCAAAAAAATCCTCCTCGTGGTACACGACCTGCGCCGCCTCCTGCTCGGCCGCGCCGAGCGCCACCATCAGCGGCAGCAGATGGTCTTCCTGCGGATGGGCCTGGCGCGCTCCCGGGGCCCGGTCCCAGGCCAGCAACTGTTCCAGCCTTTGTTCTGGCGGCAAGGCCATGGCCTGGCGCAGCCAGGCGTCGAACTGGTGCGAGGCGGCGGCGCCCGCCTGGCCGAACTGGCGCAGGTTGTGGTAACTGAGGCCGCTGCCCAGTATCAGCACGCCTTGCCGGCGCAGGCCCGCCAGCGCGCGGCCCACTTCGACGTGCGTCAGCGGGTCGTAGCCGTGCTTGAGCGACAGCTGCACCAGCGGCATGTCCGCCTGCGGGTAAATGGGGAACAGGGCACTGAAAGTGCCGTGGTCGAAACCCCGCTCATGGTCCAGGCGCGCCGGATGGCCGGCCGCGTCCAGCAACTGCTTGACTTGCGCCGCCAGCTCCGGTGCGCCCGGTGCCGGGTACTGGATCTGGTACGTGTGCGGCGGAAAGCCCGAATAGTCATAGATCATGCCCGGCCGGGGGCTGGCCGAGACGAGAAATTGCGGCCCTTCCCAGTGCGCCGTCACCACCAGCACGGCCTTGGGACGCGTACCGATCTGGCGCGGGATATCCTGCAGCGACGCTTCCAGCACGTCGTAGCGGCCGCCGAACTGGTCTTTCATGAACGGCCACGGGCCGCCGCCGTGCGACAGGAAATAAGTAGGGAAGGTGTGCTCTTGCATGGCGGCTCCTGGTAGGAATGGCTGATGATGGAACGATGATAGTCATGCGCGGTCAGTTGATCAAGATCGCAATTATTGATATATCATTTCCATTTTGTTGATGATGGGGCGGTCATGGATACCTTGCGCAGCATGCGCGTGTTTCGCGCCGTGGTGGAACTGGACAGCTTCGTGCGCGCCAGCGAGCGGCTGGATCTGTCGCCCGCCATGGTCAGCAAGCACGTGATGCACCTGGAACGCCACCTGGGTGCGCGCCTGCTGAACCGCAGCAGCCGCCACCTGAGCCTGACGGAAATCGGCAAGGTGTATTTTGAACAGTGCCGCGACATGCTCGACAACCTCGACGAGGTGGAAGCGACGGTCGGGCGCACGACGGTGGTGCCGCGCGGCATGCTGCGCCTGAGCGCCCCCGTCTGGTTCGCCAACGCCATCTTTACGCGCACGCTGGCTGCCTACCACGAGCGCTTCCCGGAAGTGACTTTTGACGTCGATCTCAGCGGAAGAGTCGTCAACCTGGTGGAAGAGGGCTTCGACCTGGCCCTGCGCGTGAGCCAGGCGCCGTCGCCGAGCCTGATCGCGCGGCCCATCGGCAGCATCGCCTTTCATTTGGTGGCCGCGCCCGCCTACCTGGCGCGCGCGGGCCATCCGCACGTGCCGCAGGACCTGGCGCAACACGCCATGATCAGCTACTCCTTGTTGTCAAACGGAAATGAACTGGCTTTCGACGGGGCGCAGGGGCGCGAGACGGTGAAGTTCTCGCCCGTGCTGCAATGCAATAACGAAAGCTTGCTGCACGCGGCCGCGCTCGACGGCATGGGCATTGCCCTGCTGCCATCGTGGCAAACGGATGCGGACCTGGCGGCGGGGCGGCTGGTGCGCCTCTTCGACGGCTACCAGCTGGCGGGCGGCAAGGTGTACGCCGTGTACACGAGCCGCCGCTACCTGTCGTCGAAAGTGCGCACCTTCATCGACTTCCTCGCCGATGAAGGGCGCCTGGGGGCCTGACTAGGCGATTGAACGCTTGACGTCGATCAAGGCGAACAGGCGCGCGCTGCGCATCCACGCCAGCACCAGCACCGCCAGCTGCGTCGCCAGGAAGCCGGCCACGAGGGCCAGCGGACCGGGGGCGGCCAGGTTCAGCCGGGCCACGCCCAGCAGCGCATACAGGGCCAGTCCCAGCACGGTGATGACGAGGTAGATGGCCAGGCTGGCCAGCGGACGCCGGCGCAGCATGCCGAGGCCCCGCCACCAGGCCTTGACGGCCGACGTGCGGCGACGGTCGACGGCCAGCGCCGCGCGGCCCGCGTCGAGCGTGGCGCAGGCCAGCAGAAACAGCACGCCCGTGAGCAGCAAGGCCAGGTGGCGGGCCAGATCGGCGTCCGCTTCCAGGATGGCCTTGGCCGCGTGCTTGTCGGCCAGTTTCAGCGCGCCGGCGCCGATCGCCAGCGCCACGCCCAGCGGCACGATACTCCACAGCAGCATGCGCAGCATGCGGCCGTATTCGCCGAAGGCGCCCGTCAGCAGGGGGCCGAAGCCCAGCGCCGCAGGCGCGCGCGCGGCCGTCACCACCAGGCCGCTCAGCAGCGGCGACAGCAGCAAGGCCAGGATGGCGCCGGTGATGGCGGCCTGGTTGATGGCGGCGCCGTTGCGTGCCGCATTGGCGACCAGGTCGGCCAGGGTCGACATGTCGAGCTGGTGCGCCAGGGCCGCCGCATGCACGGCCTGGTCGAGGCTGGCGCTCAGGGTGCGCCACAGGGGAAAGACGGCAAGGATGGCGGGGATCAGCAGCAAGCCCGCCCACAGCAGCAGCAAGCGCCATTGCAGGGCGGCGCGGCTGGCGCGCGTGGTCAGGGTCAGGCCGCTGGCCCGTGTCGTGGAAGTGGCGCTCATACGATGGCAATCAGGGAAAGGAGGTATTGGAAGGCGGCGGCCAGGTCGAAGCTCCAGCGCCGCGCGGCCGAGGCATCGGCTTTCAGGGTGCGGCTGTCATCGAGCTTGTTGACGTCGAGGTAGTGCACGCGGTCGGGATCGAGTTCGGCCGAGACGGCTTTCACGGGCTTGCTCCAGGTGTAGCGCTGCCACAGCTGCTCGTTGTCCCATACCACGCGTTCGGACGTGCCGTCGGCAAATTTCACCAGCAGCACCTGCGGCACGGGCGCGCCGCGGCGGCGCAAGACCACGCTGGTCAGATACGGATACGGTCCCGTGCCGGGCTTGGCGTCCGGATGCGCCTTGTCCCACGCCTCGCGCACCTTTTCCTCCTCTTTTTCCAGCGCCTCGGCCGTGTGTTCCACGCGCTTGCCGTTCACCAGCGCCGTGCCGGCCAGCGGCGTCTGCTCTTCGCTGGTGAAGCTGCCGATGCGGTCGTCGATATTCGCGCTGGCATAGACTTGCTGCGCGAAGACCTGTTCCACGATGCGCCGCTGGCCCGTCGCCTCGGCCAGCGCTTCGCGCAGGTCGGCCACGCTCGGGTGGCGGAATTTCCACTGTTCATAATAGGCCTTGAAACCCCGTTCCATGGCCTCGCTGCCGATGCGCGCTTCCAGGTCGCGCAGGGTGACGGCCGTGCGGCTGTAGACGGGGCCCACGCCCTGCAGGCGGTTCCACGCATTCTGGCCCAGCGGGTCGGCCGCATCCTGGCGCGGTGCGGCCATGCGCTCGAATTCGAAGACCTTGAAGGCGGGATCGAAGCCCAGGCGCTTGAGCAGGGGCGTGGTGGCGTGGATGTCCTGGCCGCGCGCGCGCAGCATGCGCTGGTCCCAGTACTCGTTCAAGCCTTCGTCTAGGATCGGTTCCTCGAACTCGTTCGAGGCCAGGATGCCGTAGAAATAGCCATGCCCGAATTCATGGATGGTGACGAAGTCGAGGCCGAATTCTGCCGCCGTCTTCGGCTGCAGGCTGGCGTAGCTGGATGCCGTGATGAAGGTCGGGTATTCCATGCCGCCCGCTTCGGCCGCATTAAACGGCGGAATCACCACCGTCAGGGTCTTGTACGGATACGGGCCCAGGGTGCGCGAGAAATACGTGAGCGAATCCTTCGCCGCCTGCAGCGCGGGCGCCGCGTTGGAGGCGTATTCGGGCGGGTACAGCACCTTGATGGCCACCGGCGGGCTGCCTGGGCCGCTCCAGCTGCCCAGCAGGGGCTGGGCGCTGCGCTTGTCGGCCGTCCAGGCGAAATCGTGCACGTCGCCCTGCACGTAGTGGTGCGTGAGCATGCCGTTCTTTTCCTGCGGCGCGCCCTGCAGTTCGCCCGTGGCGCCCACCGTGTACTCCTTGGGCACGGTCAGTTTCACGTCGTAGTGGCCGAAATCGGCGTAGAACTCCGAATTGAGGTGGAATTCATGCGCGTTCCAGCGCGGCGCGGTGGCGCCCCGTTCGCCGGGCAGTTCCAGCACGGCGATTTTCGGGAACCACTGGCCCACCAGGTGGAAGCTGCCGAAATAGCCGGTGCGCGCGATGACGCGCGGCAGCTGGTCGAAGAAGCGGATGTCGAGCGTCGTCTCGGCGCCCGGCGCGACGGCCTGCGGCAAGTCGACGCGCACCACGGTGCGGTCGGTGGCCGGGCCGTTGTCCGGCTGGACGAAATGCCAGGGCGCCTTGGCGCCGTTCTGCGTCATGCTGCGCAGTTCGATGTAGCCCCACTCGCCGTCGCGCGTGTCGACGCCCGAGCGGAAGCCCGTGTCGAGCTTGCGCTTTTCGGTGAAGAAGGTCGAATGTTCGCCTTCGAATGCGTTCAGATACAGGTGCAGGTAGACGCTGCTGACGGCTTGCGCGCTGCGGTTGCGCCAGCGCAACTTTTGCTGGCCATCGATGGTGTGCTTGACGGGATCGAGCGTCGCTTCGATCTGGTAGTCGACCACGCGGTCCGACAGGGTCGCTTGCGCGCCCGTGCGCGCGCCGCCCCACGCGTTGCTGGCGCTGGGCGTGCCGACGGCCGACGCGTGCGGCGACGCCAGGGCGATGCCGTCGGCCGATGGCGCCAGCGGCACGGGCGCGCCGGCAGGCTTGCCCTGGCCCGGCTGGGCGAACAGGTCGGCCTGCAGGGCCAGGCCGGCAAGCAGCAGGGCGGCGATGGAGAGGGCTTTGAACTTGCCCGAGATGGGGAAAAAACCAATGCTGCGGCGCGTGCCGCGGGGACTTGGCGGCCCCTGGCGCGTTGTGCTACGACTTTCCATGCGTGACTCCCACAGTGACTTCTTATTGTTGATTTTTAAATGCAGTCGGCTGCGCCCGGGATTGCCGGGTGCACCTTAATATACCTACAAAAATGCCAAATCACCAATAAAATATTGGCATAAGGAAAGTACCAGCGGGCTGGTGCTTGCGGCGCCGTGCGCCGTGGGTATAATGATTCGCTTTTGCCATCCCTCCGTCCCTCTGCCGAGCGTCCGCGCCCCGGCAGCGCACCCAGCTTTCCGCCATGATGCCTGTCCCTCCCGCCCTGACCATCGCCACGCGCACCTTGCTGCTGTGCGCCCTGGCCATGCCGGCGTGCGCGCAGGATGGCGTGGATGGCGGCGCGGCCGGCGTCACGCATGGCGACTTGTCCGCCGAACTGGCGCAGGGCGGCCAGCACAGCGTGCGCGGCGCGCTGTCGCGCGAGCAGGACGGCATGACGCTCGACGTGGCCATCGACGGGCTACGCAACGGCAATTACCGCGATGGCAGCGTGTTTCACCAGCGCGGCTTCAACGGCGGCGCGGAATGGAAGGTGCGCCAGGGCCGCTTCGGCTTCAGCGCCGACCAGCTGAACCAGGACACCCGCTATCCCGCGCCCGAGGCGCCGTTCCTGGCCTTGCTGGCGGCCCGCCCGGAAGACCTGTACCGCTATGAGGTGCGGCGCGCCAGCGCCTTCGTGCAGCGCTATGTGGGCAGTTTCGAGCTGGGCGTGGAGTTGTCGCAGCGGGAAAAGCGCGCCACGGCCCGCTATGCGGGCGAGGACGGCAGCAGCGAATCGCGCTACAGCAGCCGCCGCCGGCAACTGGCGCCCCGTCTGCGCCATTACGGCAAGGTGGGCGGCGTGGGCACGGATACGGAAGTGGGCCTGGACCTGATGCAGTGGCAGCGGCGCTCGGACCGCGCGGCGCCGGGCAGCGATGGCGACGGGCAGCGCCGCCAGTACTCGCGCGCGCTGCTGCTGCGCGAAGAGCTGGCCTTCGGCGGCGCGTATGCGCCGCGACTGCTGCTGGGGCTGCGGCATGAACAGTTCCAGCTCGATCCGGCCGACATGCCCGCCGGCGGCAGCGACTGGGAAAACCAGAATGCCTGGGATTTGCAGGGCAGCCTGCAGCTGCGCCCGCAACTGAGCGTGTACGCCAAGGCCGCGCGCAGCTACCGCATCGACGACGATGGCTATACCCGCGCCGGCTACCGCCCCCTGGCGGGACAGCTGCGGCGCGAAACGGAAGTGGGCGCCACCTTCGGCGACGCGGCGCGCAGCGCTTCCGTGCGCCTGTTCAGCGAGCGCCTGAGCAACCAGATCGTCTTCGACCAGAGCCTGGGCCAGCTGGGCTTTGCGGGCAACCTCGAGCCCTCGCGCCGCGCCGGCATCGCCATCGAGGCCGGCCTGGCGCTGGCGCGCGACTGGCGCCTCGACGCTCAGCTGCGCCAGGTGCATGCGCGCTATGACGATTACGCCTACGACGGCCCGGACATCGCCCTCGTGCCGAAAACCCTGGCCAGCCTGCGCCTGTACTGGACGGGGCAGGCCGGCGCCAGTGCCGACGTGGGCGTGCAATGGCTGCGCGCCCTGCGCTATGGTCCGGATTTCGCCAACAGCTGCCTGGCGCAGGTGCCCGCGTTTGCCACCGTGGACGGGCGCTATGCGCGCAAGCTGGGTGCCTGGGAGCTGGAACTGGCCGGCAGCAATCTGGCCAACCGCCGCCATTACGGCGATGCGCCGGGCTGCCGCTCCAGCATTTACCTCAACGACGCGCGCCAGTTGCGCGTGTCGGCGCGCTACCATTTCTGAGGCAGACGCGCGGCGGCGCTTAAGAGCGGCTTAATCGGGCGCAAACGGAGCGCGCAAAAGCGCCTTTTTTCCACCCGGGCTTCAATGGCCGGCGCAAAAAGTGGTAATCTCGCCCCGTTCACGACCACTTTATGATGAAGGATTATTATGCGTTTTCTGCGTTTCTTGCGTCCCCTGCTTGCCGCCGTCACCCTGGTGGCGGCCACCGGCGGCGCCATGGCGGCCGATACCGGCTTTACCACGCTCCCGACGCCAGTGCGCACGGACACGGGCAAGAAGGTGGAAGTGGTGGAGTACTTCATGTATTCCTGCCCGCATTGCTACGCGCTCGATCCGCTGATGCACGACTGGGTCAAGAAGCAGGGCGACAAGATCGCCTTCCGCCGCATTCACCTGGCCTTCTCCGGCCCGAAAGACCCGCAGGCGCACGCCTATGCCACGCTGGAAGCGATGGGCCAGCTGGACCAGTTCCACGACAAGATCTTCCGCGCCATCCATGTCGAGCGCAACCGCCTGAACCGCGATGACGCCATCCTCGACCTGCTGGTCAAGAACGGCATCGACAAGGCGAAATACCTGGACATGTTCAACTCGTTCGGCGTGCAGACCAAGCTGAAACGCAACGAACAACTGATTACCGCCAGCAAGATCGACAGCGCGCCGACCATCGTCATCGACGGCCGTTTCGTCACGTCGCCGGCGCAATTGTCGCGTCCGGGCCAGTCCGAGCCGCAGACCCAGGCGGCGACCCTGCGCGTGATGGATGAACTGGTGGCGCGCGTCCTGAAAGAGCGCGCACCGGCGCCAGCGAAGAAGTAACTGCGGAGAAGACCATGAAACAGCTGCCCTGGACCCTGTGCGTACTGGCCCTCGCCCTCGTGGCCTGGCTGGCGATCGCCGTCGTCAACGTGGAAAACCAGCGCAATGCGCTGGTGACCAAGGCTTGCGTGGACCCCGCGTTCAAGAACGAGGTCGACGCGAAATGCCTGGCGTCCGTGCAGTCGCGCGAGCACTGGTGGCAGCATCTGACTTATGCCATGACGCACTTTAGAAATTGAATGCGCCTGCCAGAAAAACCCGCCTTGCGCGGGTTTTTTTTCGTCCGCGTATGATGATGTGACAACCACCAAGGAGGGACGATGAAGGAAGTGATCCTGATTACCGGCAGCAGCCGCGGCATCGGTGCGGCGACGGCGCTGCTGGCGGCGCGCCAGGGCTATGCCGTGTGCGTCAACTATGTGCGCGATGCGCAGGCGGCCGAAGCGCTGTGCGCGCGCATCGTGGCAGAGGGCGGCGATGCGATTGCCGTGCAGGCCGACGTCAGCGACGAGGCCGACGTGGCGCGCCTGTTTGCCGAGGTCGATGCGCGCCTGGGCACGCTCACGGCGCTGGTCAACAATGTGGGCGTGCTGGAGCGGAAATGCCGGCTGGCCGAGATTTCCGTGCAGCGCCTGGAGCGCGTGCTGCGCACCAACGTGATCAGTTACTTTTTGTGCTGCCAGCAGGCCGTGCGGCGCATGTCGACGGCGAACGGCGGGCAGGGCGGGCGCATCGTGAACGTGTCGTCGGTGGCCGCGCGCCTCGGTTCCCCGGGCGAATACATCGATTACGCCGCTTCCAAGGGCGCCGTCGATACCCTGACCCTCGGGCTGGCGCAGGAAGTGGCGGCCGAAGGCATCCGCGTCAACGGCGTGCGGCCCGGCATCATCTACACGGAGATCCACGCGTCTGGCGGCGAGCCGGGGCGGGTGGCGCGCCTGGCGTCCGGCGTGCCCATGCAGCGGGGCGGCCAGCCGGAGGAAATCGCCGGCGCCATCCTCTACCTGCTGGGGCCGGGCGCCACGTATGTGACGGGCAGCATCCTCGACGTGGCCGGCGGGCGCTGATTTTCAACGCAGTTTCAACCCTGACAAGCAGATGATTCAAGCGCTGGGCCAATTATCAGGCGGGGCAAGCGAGTCCAGAATGACGGTGTGCCATCTGCACGCCGATCAACTCACCTGGAATGACCATGCCTGTTTCTCCTTTTGCTCCCGCCATCCTGGCCCTGTCCCTGCTGGCTGCCACGCCGGCCCATGCCGCCGCCAAGCTGCCCATGCCCGCCCACTTGTCCGGCGCGCAAGCCGATGCCACGGTGGCGCTGGCGGCGCGCCGCTATGCCGCGTTCTGGCAGAGCGGCGATCCGGCCCTGGCGCGCCTGGCTCTGGCCGACGATTTTATCGACCGCACCTTGCCCGCCGGCCGTCCGCAGGGATTGGCCGGCCCGCTGCAGGCGTCGCAGGTGTTTCACGCGGCCGTGCCGGATCTGCAGGTGGCCATCGAGGACATGCTGGTGGCAGGAAGCCGGGTGACCCTGCGCCTGCACTTCACGGGCCATTTCACGGGCGTCTTTCCCACGCCGCAGGGCGAGCTGCGCGGGCAGGGGCAAGCCATCGATTTCCAGGCGTTTGATTTATATCAGGTCAATGCGCAGGGACGCATCAGCGACAACTGGCACCTGGAAGACAACCTGACCCTGCTGCGCCAGCTGGGCGTGCTGCCGCAGTAAGGGCGGACGTCAGGCTTGCAGCGCGGCGAACTGCTGCAGCAGGAAGTCGGCCAGCAGGGCGACGCGCGGCGGCTGGAAGCGGCTGCGCCGGTACAGCAGGTGCAGGGGAACGCTGTCGGCAAAGTAATCGTCGAGTACCGTCTGCAAGCGCCCCGCGCGCAGGTCGTCGCCGATGTCGAGCAGGGATTTGTAGGCATAGCCATGGCCGGCCACGGCCCAGCGGCGGATGATTTCGCCGTCGTTGCTGTGCCAGGCGCCCTGCAGGCGCAGGCTGTGGCGCTTGCCGTCTTCGCGGTAGCGCCAGTCCTGCGGCGCGCCGTCGCCCGCCGTGAGCACGAGGGTGGGCAGCAGCGCCAGGTCGCGCGGCGTGGCCGGCATGCCCACTTTGGCGGCCAGCGCGGGCGCCACGCAGACGACGCGCCGGCCCGGGTGCAGCAGGCGCGCCACCATCTCGCTGTCGGGCAGCTCGCCGTAGCGGATGGCCAGGTCGACCTCGTCCTGCACCAGCCTGGCCGTCATGTCCGTCAGGGTCAGCGCATGGCGCACCTGCGGGTGCAGCGCGGCAAAGCGGTCGAGCATGGGCAGCAGCAGCTGGCGGCCGATGTCGGACGGCGCCGAGATGCGCACCAGGCCGCGCGCGGCGCCGCCGCCCCCGTGCAAGCCGTCTTCCGCCTGCGCCAGCAAGTCCAGCGCCTGTTCGCTGTACTGGCGGTAGTGCACACCTTCTTCCGTCAGGCGCAGCTGGCGCGTGGTGCGCTCGAACAGGGTGGCGCCCAGCGCCGCTTCCAGGCGCGCGATGGCGGCGCTGGCGGCGGCCGGCGACAGGCCGTGCTTGCGGCCGGCCGCGGAAAAGCTGCCCAGCACCGCGGCATCGAGGAACAGGGCGATTTCCGCCAGGCGCCCGGCGCCGCCGCTCATGCGGGGTGCGCGGCCGCCGGTTTCGGCGCCGGTGCCGAATGCGGCGCCGAGTGGGGCGTGATCACCACGGTGCAGGTGGTGCCGGCCACCAGGACCTGGTTCCTGTCTTGCTCGTCGATGTGGATGCGCACGGGCACGCGCTGCGCCAGGCGCACCCAGTTGAAGGTGGGGTTGACGTCGGCCAGCAGTTCGCGGCCCGTGGCGGCGTCGCGGTCGGTGATGCCGCGCGCGATGCTTTCGATGTGGCCGTGCAGGGTGCCGCCGCTCATCAGGTTCATTTCCGCCTTGTCGTCCTGCGCCAGCATGCCCAGCTTGGTCTCTTCGAAGTAGCCGACGACATAGTACGAGGCGCTGTCAATGACGGCCAGCTTGGGGGCGCCGACGGCGGCAAAATCGCCCTTGTGCACGTTCAGGTTGGTCACGTAGCCACTGACGGGGGCGCGCACGGTGGTGCGTTCCAGGTTCAGTTGCGCCAGCGCGTGCGCGGCCACGGCGGCCTGCACTTGCGACGAGGCCGAGCTGGCGGCAAACGCGGCGCTTTCGCGGCTTTCCGTCGAGATGATGCTGGCGTCAAGGCCTGCGCGGCGCTGTGCTTCCTTGCCGCGGCGGCCCAGCTCCGTTTTTTGCGCGGCCAACACCGCGTCGGCCTGCGCCAGCGCGCTCGCATAGCGCTCCTTGTCGACGACGAACAGGATATCTCCCTTTTGCACCACCTGGTTGTCGCGCACCAGCACGTCCGTGACGGTGCCGGCCACGTCGGCGCTGATGTTGACGATGTCGGCCTTGATGCGCCCGTCGCGCGTCCATGGCGATTCCATGTAGCGGTCCCAGACGGTCTTGCCTATCCACAGGGCTGCGGCCAGTAGCAGCAGGGTGATTGCATAGCGGGTCAGTTTGCTTACCATGTCGGCAGCCTTTCCTTGATCGGGTTGAACAGTTTTTTTTATTTGTAAAGCGAGAGCGCCAGCGCGCCGAAGATGGCGATGAAGATGCACAGCCGCGCCAGCGACGGGTGCCACACCATGCGGTACACGCCCAGCCAGCCCAGCACGCGGTCGAGCAGGGTTTGCAGGCCGATGCTGAGGATGAACAGGGGCAGCAGGGTGGGAATCAGTATTCCGAACAGGGCGAATTCACGCGGCATGGTGGTCTCCGGCGCCAGGCGCCATGTGGTCGAGCAATGAGGTGTAGATCGAATGCAGGTCGGCCAGCGCCGTCTGCAGGCGCGCGCCGCGTTCCTGTGTCGCACCCGCTTCGGCCTGCGCCGCACGCACCACGGCGCCCGCCTGCAGGGTGGCGGCCAGCGCCGCCTGCAGCTGCGCATCGCCGCGCGTGCGCAGCCAGCCGGCGATGTGGTCCACGCACTGCTGCAGCGCGTGGCGCGTGGCGCCCGGGCGGGCGGTCGCGATCAGTTCGCGCAATTCGATCACGGAATGGCCGATTTCCAGCAGGGTCAGGGCCTGGCGCACGACGGCGCGCGTGGCTTCGCCCGGCGCCGGGCCGGCCGCCGCATTGAGCTGGCTGAGCAGGTCGCGCACGCGGTTGTCGAAGCGGTGTTTCACGCGCCGCGCAGGGGCCGTGCACGCATGCAGCGCTTCGCGCCACAGTGCCCGGCCGATATGGTCCTTGTGGCCCATCGTGTGCTCTGGCAGCAGCACGGCAAACACGAGGGCGGCCAGCATCAGGCCGACGATCAGCGCCATGCCCGTGTTGAGAAAGCCGGCGCCGTCGACGCGCATGACGTTCAGCGGCGCCATCTGCGTGATGAAGGTCGACACGCCCAGGCCGACGCCCAGCTTGGCGGGATTCGTCATCAGGTACAGGCCGACGGCCAGGAAGGGCGCGAAACTGAGCACGAGCATGGGGAAGCCGTCGCCGTGCAGCAGCACGAAGTACACGCACACGAGCGACAGGGGCATGGCGATCAAAAAGCCCGCCAGCACTTGCCGGATCATCAGGATGGGGCGCGGCGAGGACGACGCCAGCGCGCAGAACACGGCTGCCATCAGCATCGCCGTGCCGGCATAGGACCAGGCGAGGAAGTAGGCGCCCAGCGCCAGCAGGGCCAGGCTGATGCCGGCGCGCGCGCCGCTGGCGATCACCAGCGCGGGCGGCGTCTTCGGCGCATACGCCTGCGGCGTGCTCACTTCGAGCGGCGTATCGTGCGCCAGGCTGAAATACACTTCGTGAAAGCGGCTCATGTCGCGCGCAAAGCGCTCGAGCAGCTCGCAGACGGTGTCGAAGTCGATCTGCTGCGCATGCGCGATGGCCGCGCCGTCGATGTCCGCGCGCGCCTGGCCCAGCGCCGTCTGCAGATGCAGCTGCATGGTGTCGAGCGAGTCTTGCGAGGGCGTCGTTTGCAGCGCTTCGGCGACGATGGCGTACAGGGGCGCGCACGCCTGCATGACTTGTGTTTCGCCGTCGCGCTGCAGGCGGTCGAACAGGCGGTGGAAGGTATAGAAGGTGGTCAGCGCCGTCATGAAGGTGGCGTTGAAGGCGTGCAGCTTGCGGTTTTGCGCGCGCACGTGGCTCACCTTGCTGGTCACTTCGAACAGGGCGGCCGAGCGGCCCAGTTCCAGCGCCGCCACGTCGGCGGCAAATTGCAGATGCGTCAGTTCCACCTGGGCCGGCGTGAGTTTTTGCTGCAGCACGTCCTGGCAAAAGGTGAGGAATTTGCCGTAGCGGGCCTGTACCGTGCGCATCACCTGCGTGCCCTGGTGGCGCGGCAGCAGCACGCTGGACACGGCGGCCGAGCAGATGATGCCCAGGCCCACTTCGGCCACGCGCGTGACGGCCAGCGAAAACACCTGCGTCGGCTGCTCGATGGCGGGCAGCACGATCATGCAGGCCGTGTAGCCGGCCAGCACGTACACGTAGGACTGGGCGTTGCGGTGCAGGGCCGAGCCGCTCGTGCACAGGCCCACCCACAGGGCCAGGCCGGCGAACAGCAGCACCGGCTGCTGCGGGAACAGGCCGATCAGGGTCAGCGCGGCCGTGCATCCGAGCAGGGTGCCGCACAGGCGGTAAAAGCTTTTTTCCAGCACCATGCCGCTGCTGGGCAGGGCCAGGATGATAGTGGTGGTCATCGCCGTGCTCGGTGAATCGAGGCCCAGGCGGTAGGCCAGCCAGAGGGCGCAGAACGATGCGATGAGGGTCTTGCCGACGTAGATCCAGCGTTCGCCTTCCGTCGTGCGCCAGTCTTGCAGCGCCAGCGCCAGCCAGCGGGCCGCCCGGGTCAGGGGCCCAAATGTAGGTGTTGTGGCTGGCGTCATCGATAGGCTATCAGTTCTGGTTGTTGAGATTGTTGAGGTTGCGCAACTGGCGCACGTACAGCTTGTCGAGCACTTGCAGCTCTTCTTCAGTAAAACCCTCATACAGGGCCGAGGTTTCCTGGTACACGTCGGGCAGCGCCGTTTCGATCAGGGCGCGGCCCTTGTCGGTCAGCGAGATCATCACCGAGCGGCGGTCGCCGGGGCGCGTGCCGCGGTGGATCAGGCCGCGCGTTTCCAGGTCATTGCACACGCGCGTCAGGTTGGCCGGCTTTTCGTGACAGGCCATGCCCAAGGTGCAGGCGTTCGAGGTTTCGTCTTCCGTGCCGTACAGCACGGCCAGCACCATGTAGCTGGCATCGACCAGGTCGTGCTTTTTCAGCGCGGCATTGGTCAGGTCCTTCATGCCTTTTTGGATGTGGTACGTCATGCGCAGCAGGCGCATCAGTTCCATGGGGAAGCCTGGCATGCGCGTGCGGATGTTTTGCAGCCGCTTGGAGGTGGCGTCAAAAGCGGTCATGTCATATTCCTTCATGTATCAATAAAGCTCCGATTGTATCTTGTTGGGCTAGGGCAATGCCAGGATTGCAAGCTTAGATCCCGCCTCCCAATGCATTCATCAAGGAAACGTACAGATCGAGTTCGCGCGCCCCATTTTGCGCCTGCTGCTGTTCTTCCGCCAGCAGCGCCACTTGCGTGTTGAGCATGGCGATGGCGTCGCTCATGCCCGCCTTGTACGCCTTTTCCGCCAGGTCGCGCGCGCGCTGCGCCGTGGCCAGCGCCTGCACGGTCAGCTGGTGCTGCTTTGCCAGCGATTGTGCGCGGGTAACGGCATTGGCCACGTCCGACATGGCATTGATGACGGTGGCGTTGTATTGCTCCACGGCGCCGTCGTACACGGCCGTCTGGCTGCCCAGCTGCGCGCGCAAACGGGCGCCCGCAAAGATGGGCAGGCTCAGCGCGGGCGAGATGCCGCGGATGTCCGAGTTCGCGTCGAGAAAATGGCTGAAGCCGAAGGCCTGGAAGCCGGCAAAGGCCACCAGGTTGACGTTCGGATAAAACTCGGCCTTGGCGGCATCGATGCGCTGCGCCGCCGCTTCCACTCTCCAGCGCTGGGCGGCGATGTCGGGGCGGCGGCCGATCAGGTCGGCGGGCAGGGCGGCGGGAATGGCCAGCGGCTGGTCCAGGCGCAGCACGGGGCGCGTGAGCGCGGCACCGGCGGCCGGACCCTTGCCGGCCAGCGCGGCCAACTGGTTGCGCAGCAGGGCCAGCGACTCGGCCGACTGCTCCAGCTGGCGGCGTCCCGCGGGCAAGGTGGTTTCGATTTGCGCCACGTCAATGTCCGTGCCGATGCCGGCCGCCTTGCGCTGGCGCGTGATGTCGAGGATGCGGGCGCGCTGCGCCAGGCTGCGTTCGATCACATCCTGCAGCTGGAATTCATACGACAGCTGGATGTAGGTGCGCACCAGCGCCGTTTCCAGGGCCAGGCGGGCCATCTGCGATTCGGCCGACGCCATCTGCACGTCGCCCAGGGCGGCGGACAGGGCGGCGCGGTTGCGGCCCCACAGGTCCAGGTCGTACGAGGCCGTGACGGTGGCCTGGTTGCGCCAGGCGTAGTTGCCGGCCAGCGGGGCCGGCGTGCTGCCGTGCTGCGAATACAGTTCGCGGTTGATGGAGACGTTCGCGTCCGCCTGCGGGCGCGTCTTGTCTTCCGCCGCGCCGGCCAGCGCTTCGGCCTGGCGCACGCGCGCCTGGGCGCCGCGCAGGGTGGGGCTGTCGGCCAGCGCCTGATCCATCAAACGGTTCAATTGGGGATCGTGCAAGTCTTGCCACCATTGCGTGCGCGGCCATTGTATGGCGGCACTGGCGGCGGCATCCATGGCCTGGCTCGCTTTCAGCTTGTTGGCATCGAGCATGGCCGATTGCGGCGCGATATGGCCCATGTCGGCGCAAGCGCTCAAGGCAAGGATCAGGCTGGCGGCAAGCAAACGGCGGTGCAGGGACATGCAGGGACTCCGGGAGAGATATGTTGGGGGTGCTGCTGACAGCTCGCCGCGGTGAGCTTCGGGAGTGGCCCGAGTGCTGCGCCGCAACTGAGGTGTGTTACTGACTGACTGAAACCGGCTGACTGGTTTCTTATTTCACGACGTGTTTTGTCGTTTGCGCGACATCAAAGTCCGCTTCCGTTTGCGGGATCAGGCCAGCCTTGCGGGCGGCGTAGAACTCGGCCATGACTTCTTCGCGCGTCACCTTGCTGGCGGCGGTGGCCGGCGTTTTCGGATAGTCGACTTCGCTGGTGGCGATTTCGCCGGCGTTGCGGGCACGGATGTATTCGGCCGTGACGTCAGCGCGCGTGAGTTGCTGGCTGGTAGCGGCAGGCGCGGCGCTCTGGGCAAAAGCCGAAGCGGCGGTGGTGATGGCGAACAATGCTGCGATGAGTGATTTGGCTTGCATGATAAGACTCCAAAATGTGCATGATGGCTGGGTGGATGGGCCGGATCGCCACGTACCGGTCGGTTCGTCGGCAGGGCGCTGGTGGGCGCCGTGCCGCCGATGAAGCAGTTTCTGGATGAGAAGATGCTTACTTGAATTAACTATAGCAATGAATAGTACATTTGTGAAGTAATTTCTGAAAATATTTGTGCGATGCCGCATTTCCCCTGGGGAGGATGCCGTGCAGGCGTGCGCCGCTGGCCGCGCCAGGGGAGTAAGCTGGTTTTTTGATTAACGGGAGTCGGCCATGAGCAGCAGTTCACTCGACCCGGACAATTTACCCGTCACTTCCGACCGCGTGCTGGGCAGCGGCCATGGCAAGGGCGCGCTCGGTCCCAGCGACAGTTCCGACAGCGGCAGCGACATGCAGGGCGTGCCCGGCCAGGATGCGGAGGAGCTCGATAACGACAGCGATGCGGCCGGTACGGGCGAGCGGGCCGGCGTGGAACCCCACAACACGGCGCCCGATGGCGGCGACATCGACGTCGACCATGTGGAAAGCCTGGCGCCCGTGCCGCCGGCAGAGGAGGGCGAGGGGAAATTGCCCCCACGAATTACTGTCCCTCCTGCGCCATCAGCGTAAAATACAGGCAAGGCGGCGTGCGCGCCGCCATGGCCAGCCGGCCGGCACAGGATAGGATGTCAGAGGATGCAAACGCAGATGTCGGAAGAGAAAGAAAAAGACTTGATGTCGATGTACCGCGAGATGCGGCCGCGCGAGTTTTTTGGCGAAAAAAGTAACACCAATCACCTGGCCTGGAGTTTGCTGGTGATGTTGCTGGCGCTGGCGTTCTGGCTGGTCGTGGCCCTGGCGGCAGCGGAAAACCAGCGCTATGCCCTGGAAACGAAGGCGTGCCAGGATCGCGTGTTTCCCTCGGAAATCGACACGTCTTGCCTGAAGCAGGTCAAGTCGCGCGATCACTGGTGGCAGCACGTGGGCCACGCGCTGGTGCGCATGGGCGCCTGACCCTGGCGCAAGCTGGTCTGAACGGCCTGGCGGAATCTGGCGGCGGCGAAGGCCGCCACGGTGATAGGGTGATGGAGCGATAGTGCGGGAGGCGTCATGCCACGCGATCACTCGCGCGAGCAGCCGCAATGGCTGCTGGCGCGCCACAGTGCCTTGACGGCGCGCCAGTTATTGCGCGCCTATGGCTTGCTTTGCCTGTTTTCCCTGACGATTGCCGCCGCCTTCGCGCTGCGCGGCCTCTGGTACATTCCCGTCTTTTCGTTCGCCGAACTGGGCCTGGTGGCCCTTGCCTTGCTGCATTACCTGCGCCATGCGCGCGACTATGAGCACATCGCCCTGCGCGACGGCGAGCTGATCATCGAACAGGTCAGCGCCGGCCACTGCCGGCGCCACCATTTTTATCCGTGGCGCACGCGCATCGCCGTGCCGCAGTGGCCGCGCCAGTTGATACAGATCAAGGATAGCGGCGCTGGCGGCGCGCACGTGGACGTGGGCGTGTTCGCTACGCCCGAACGGCGCCGGCAGGTGGCGCAGGAACTGCTGGCCCTGCTGCCACCACCCATCTCGCCGCCAGCGCCACCGTGAACGCCTTACACGGCCCGCGACGGGCCTTCCCACAGGTTGATATGGCCTTCGCGCGCCTGCACGTCGATGGCGGCCAGCTCGTCGGCCGTGAACGACAACTGCTGCAGCGCGGCCACGTTTTCGCGGATTTGCGCGCTGCTGCTCGCGCCGATCAGGGTCGAGGTGACGCGCGCATCGCGCAGCACCCAGGCCAGCGCCATCTGCGCCAGGGTCTGGCCCCGCTGCGCGGCGATCTGGTTCAGCGCGCGCACGCGGGCCAGGTTTTCCGCGCTCAGGTGTTTTTGCAGCAGCGAGCCGCCGCCGGGGCGGTTGACGCGCGCATCCTGCGGCACGCCATCGAGGTATTTGTCGCTCAGCAGACCCTGCGCCAGCGCCGTAAACGTGATGCAACCCATGCCTTCTTGCTGCAAGGTATCGAGCAAGCCGTCTTCCTCGATCCAGCGGTTGAGCATATTGTAGGCGGGCTGGTGGATCAGGCACGGCACTTTCCATTCTTTCAGCAGGGCGGCCGCCTCGGCCGTCTTTTGCGGCGAATACGAGGACAGGCCCACGTACAGCGCCTTGCCCTGCTGCACGGCAGTGGCCAGTGCGCCCATGGTTTCTTCCAGCGGCGTGTCGGCGTCGTAGCGATGCGAGTAAAAGATGTCGACGTAATCGAGGCCCAGGCGCCGCAAGCTCTGGTCCAGGCTGGCCAGCACGTATTTGCGCGAACCGCCGCCCTGGCCATACGGGCCTGGCCACATGTCCCAGCCCGCCTTGGTGGAAATGATCAGTTCATCGCGGTAGGGTAAAAAATCGTCGCGCAGCAGCTTGCCGAAATTGCTTTCCGCGCTGCCATACGGCGGGCCGTAGTTGTTGGCCAGGTCGAAATGCGTGATGCCCAGGTCGAAGGCCGTGCGCAGCATGTCGCGCTGCGAAGCCAGATTGTTGCTGTCGCCAAAGTTGTGCCACAGCCCCAGGGACAGCAGCGGCAGTTTCAGTCCGCTGCGCCCGCACGTACGGTATGGCATGCTGTCGTAGCGGTTCTCGGCGGCGTGGTAGGTCATGGCATCTCCTTGTAAATGAATCGCCTATTTTGGCGCAAAATCAAGGTCTGCGTGCGTGCGCCTTGCGCGCGGCGGGACGCGCCTTACAATGGGCGTTCAGGAATCTCGCAAGGAGCGGTCATGGAAATCGAATTGAAATTGCTGCTGGCGCCCCAAGACGCGCCCCGCCTGCGCGCCCACCCGCTGCTGGCGCAGACTGCGCAAGGTGCGCCGCAGGTGCTGCAGATGCACGATATCTATGTCGATACGCCCGATTTGCAGCTGTGCCGCCACCACGCGGGCTTGCGCGTGCGCCAGGTGGACGGACACTGGGTGCAAACCCTGAAGGCGGGCGGCACGGTCAATGGCGGCTTGCACAGCCGCCACGAATGGGAAGGCGACGTGCCGGGGCCGCAGCCGGATCTCGCCGCGCTCGAGTCGGCCATCGGCCGCAAGCAACCCGTCCGCGCGCTGCTGCGCCAGGACGCTGTCCGCGACGGCTTGCAGCCCGTGTTTACCACGCGCATCGAGCGCACCGTCTGGCAGTTGCGCACGCCGCAGGGCGATCAGATCGAATGCGTGCTGGACCAGGGCGTCATTGACAGCGGCACGGACGGGGCCGCGCGCAGCGTGCCCGTCAGCGAGGTCGAACTGGAATTGAAGCAGGGGCAAGCTTCCAGCCTGTTCGACGTGGCGCTGGCGCTGCTGCAGGACGTACCGCTGCAGCTGGGCCACATGAGCAAGGCGGAACGCGGTTACCGTCTCGCGGTGCCGCAGCCTCTGCAGGCGGTCAAGGCGCAGCCGCTGGCGCTGGATGCGGCGATGTCGGTGGAGCAAGTGTTCCTGGCCATCGCCGGCAATTGCCTGGAGCAAGTCAGCGGCAACCAGGATGGCGTGGCGGCGGGCGAAGACGTGGAAAGCGTGCACCAGATGCGCGTGGGACTGCGCCGTTTGCGCTCGGCGCTGGGCATGTTCAAGTCCCTGCTGGTGCTGCCTGACGCCTTGAAGGGGGAACTCGACTGGCTGGGCGGCGCGCTGGGCGAGGCGCGCGACTGGGATGTGTTGGCTGGTAACACCCTGGCGCAGCTCGATGGCGAGGCGCAGGCCGATGCGGCCGCGCTGGCACAGGCGGCGCACGCGCAGGCGCGGCTCAAGCACCAACAAGCGGCCCAGGCCGTCACTTCGGCACGCTATACGGCTTGCATGCTGGGCGTGCAGCGCTGGCTGCAGGCGCGCGCATGGCGCGACGGTTGCTCCATGCGCCAATTGCGGCGCCTGGACGCGCGCGTGTCGCCGTTTGCCCGCGCCACCCTGCGCAAGGACCAGCGCCGCCTGATGAAGCGCGGCAAGCGCCTGCTGCATGCCACGCCGCAGCAGCGCCACCAAGTGCGCATCGCGGCCAAGAAGACGCGGTATGCGACGGAATTCTTTGCCTCGCTGTTTGCGGGCCGGGCTGTGAAGCCGTATGTGGGGCGGCTGTCGGCGCTGCAGGATGAATTGGGCTGGCTCAACGATGTGCAGGTGGCCGACCGGCTGCTGCAGCAATTGCCCGAAGTTCAGGCTGGTCAGACTGACCAGTCCGCCCAGGACGGATTGCGGCTGCACGCGGCCTTTGTGCGCGGCTACCTGGCGGCGCGCGCGCAAGCGCAAGGTGCCGATGGCCGCATGCACAAGGCATGGCGGCGCTTCAAGGCGGCCCGTTTGCCGGCCTGAATCCGGTTTGATCGGGGTGTGAGACCGGGCCAGACCCCATCAGGCCGGACCCCATCAGGCCGGATCCCATCAGGCCGGACCCAATCAGGCCAGACCTAATCAGTCCAGTCCAGCGCAGGCTAGGCCAGCGGCCGCTGCAACTGGCGTTCGAGGATGGCCAGCGGCGACTTGTCGGGCGCAGCCATGGCGCGCACGGGCAGCAGCCAGGTTTGCTCCAGCGCATGCTGTCCCCGCAGGGCCGCGTGCGATACGGCGTCGCTGAAGACGATCCACGTCTGGCCCGGCGCGAACGCATGCGTGTGCTGCTCCACCTGCGCCTGGTAAGCGAGATCGGCCTTCATGGCGTCGTGCAGCTGCAGCATGTAGTGATCGTAGGGTGTGCGCCGCGACTTGGTGACGTGCAGCCATTGCAGCAGCGCCGCCAGCACGGGTTGCGGACGCTTTGCAAGGGGTAAAAAATGCTGCGCCACCTGTTCGAATGGCGCGCCCAGTTTCCACACGCGGGGCGCATCGCGCGGATGGATGTTGGTGAAGACGCGCAGGATGCGCCGGCCTTGCGTGGGCGAGGAGGGAAAGCTGTCGATGTGCAGGCGCGTATCGTCCTTGCGCCAGGAGGTGATGCGCCCGGCGATTTCCACGGGGCGAAAGCTGCCCTTGCCTTGCTGTAGGTGGGGAACATAGCCGGGCAGCAAGCCGGCCAGCAAGTGCTGCGTGTGCAGCGCATAGCGCCGCATCAGCGCGGCCAGCAGGGCCGCATCGCAGGCATCGCCCTGGCCCCGCACGCCGCGCGCCGGTTCCCAGCTGATGTTCTTGGCGCTGCTGGCGCTACCCACAGCGCCGTTCAGCAGGGCATGCTCTTCCTGTTGCAGGGGGAAACCCAGGCGGGGCAGCAGCACGACTTGCCCGTCTTCGAGCGCCTGCAGCGCCGCCGCTTGCTGCGCGGCGCTGCCGCTGGCGTCCCACCGGGACAGGGAAATGTCGACGAGCTTGCTCATGGCGCAAACGGGGAAGAGGTCGGAGCCGCCAGTTTATGCGCTTGCCGCCCGCTCCCGTTTGCGCTGGCGCAGTGTTACATCATAGTTTGCTGTTCTGGCAGCCGGCGCTCACGCATTCGCGCACGCGGTCTTGCAGGAATTGCGCGCGTTCGATGGTGGTCTGGGTGGCGCAATCGAGGTTCACATAAAAGCCCGACGATTCGCGTTTGGAGCAATTTTGGTTGCGGTTGCTGATCCACGCCAGTTGGCCCGATTTCAGCTTCTGCTTGCCGGCGGCATCGAGCTGGGCGCTCAGTTTCTTGTAGTTGGCGTTGAGTTCCTTGTCCGCTTCCTGGTACACCTTGTTGAGGCAATACAGGCCGTCGAAGTCGTTGCGCGGCGTGTCGCAGGCGGAGTTGGCGAAGGCGGAACCGGAGGCAAACACGAGCAGGGCAAGCATGAATTTTTTCATTGTTTTCTTTCAGCAAGGGATGGCGGCGAGGCTGGCCGGCAAGCACGGGCGTGCGCTTGCGTATCTTATAACATCGCGCATGCTGATCTTGTTCGCTTGACCAGTGTGTGCCGCCCGCATCTACTTTCTGCGTGGACATAAAAAAAGCCCGCGCTCGCAAGCACAGGCTTCTTTTGGTGCGCCGCAGCGGCGAATACCGCGGGCGCGTCCGTTTTACGTTGTCAGGAACCGCTTACGCGAAGTTCTTGGCAACGAAATCCCAGTTGACCAGGCCCCAGAACGTTTCCACATACTTGGCGCGCAGGTTGCGGTAGTCGATGTAGTAGGCGTGTTCCCAGACGTCGCAGGTCAGCAGCGGCTTGTCGCCGGTGGTCAGCGGGCAGCCGGCGTTCGAGGTGTTGACGATGTCGACGGAGCCGTCGGCTTTTTGCACCAGCCAGGTCCAGCCCGAACCGAAGTTGCCCACGCACGACTTGGTGAATTCTTCCTTGAACTTGGCGAACGACGACCATTTGGCGTTGATCGCGTCAGCCACGGCACCGGTAGGCGCGCCGCCGCCGGCCGGCTTCATGCCGTTCCAGTAGAAGGTGTGGTTCCATACTTGTGCCGCGTTGTTGAAAATGCCGCCCGACGATTTCTTGATGATTTCTTCCAGCGACAGGTTTTCGAACTCGGTGCCCTTGATCAGGTTGTTCAAGTTGGTGACATACGCCTGGTGATGCTTGGCATAGTGGTATTCCAGGGTTTCTTTCGAAATATGCGGCGCCAGAGCGTCCATTTCATACGGCAGTGGTGGCAGAGTATGTTCCATGTGATGTCCCTTTATGGTGAGTGTTCGGAGTCTTCCGGCCCGGGCCGGAGGGTTGAGCCTTGCGTGCTTGAACCAAGCATTCTTGCTGAACGAGCCACTATTGTAAAGCGGATGCGTCATTGCTGCAGATTCCCGCACGCGTTGCGGATGCTGCTGGCGTAGTGATTCTCGTTCAGCGCCAGACCTAGCGAACACGTCGGGTAGTTTCCCTGACGATCAGTTCCAGAGGAGGTATCGCCGCCTGCACGGCCTCGCCATTGATCAGCCCCAGCAGCGCTTCCGTGGCGATGCGGCCGATGTCGTACAGGGGCTGGTGGATGGTCGTCAGCGGCGGCGTCGTGTAGGACGAGCCGGGCAAGTCATCGAAACCGACGAGCGAGATGTCGTCGGGCACGCGGATGCCCTTGCGGTACAAACACAGGCGCACGCCATAGGCGGACAAGTCGTTGGCGGCGAAGACGGCGCTGAACTGCTGCTGCGTATCAAACAAGTGGTTCATGGCCAGCATCCCGCTTGCCTCGTGGAAATCGCCTTCCGCCATCAGCTTCGGGTCGATGGCGATGTCCGCTTCGCGCAGCGCGCGCTGGTAGCCCGTCAGGCGCTCGGCCGCATCCGTGTTGTTGGCGGGCCCGGCCACGAAGGCGATGCGCCGGTGGCCCAGTTCGATCAAGTGGCGCACGGCCAGGTAGGCGCCGTATTCGTTGTCGAGCTTGAAGCCGATGGCGCTTTTGGTCGCCAGCAGGCGGCCCGTCGAGACGATGGGTCGCTGCTGCGAGAAATCAAGCACGCTCTCGTCCGAGATGCGCCCCGACAGCAGGATGATGCCGTCCACCTTTCGCGCCAGCAGCAGGCGGATGCGATCCGCTTCTTCCTGCGCATTCCAGTGCCCGCTGACGATGACGGACGCGTAGCCCGTGTCTTTCAAGCCATCGTCCACGCCGCGCAGGCTTTCGTCGAAGAAGGGGCTGGAAATATCCTGCACCACGATGCCGATGGTCATCGAGCGGCCCTTTTTCAGCCCCTGCGCCATCTGGTTCGGCGCGAATTTCATGTGCGCAATCGCCGCCAGCACGGCGTCGCGCTTGTCGTCAGACACCCTGGCCGTGCCGTTCAGGATGCGCGAAACGGTGCTGGGCGACACGCCTGCCTGGCGGGCCACGTCGAGCAGGGTGGAGGGAGAGGCGGCGTGGTCGCTATCGTTCAAGGCGGTTCCTGGGTATCAAGATGGCTGGTCGTCAGTGTTCTGAAAACCTTTTCATTGAAAGGTTACCATAAATGCCCACGGTGGGCCGTAGGTCGGGTTAGCCCTGCGGGCGTAGCCCGACATATTGTTGGCCGTGCACGTCGGGTTACGCGTTGGCGCGCTATCCCGATCCAATTATGAAAACGTTTTCACAAAAAACAACGGCGGCTCAAATGACGAATTTTTGTGCTTTCTCATAGGAGAACACGCGCCACGGCGGCCGTCTTGCCACGCCGCCCTCGATAAAAATGACAACTTTTTCGGTTGACTTGATTTTCTTTGCGGTGTTAAATGGACGCATGTTGTGAAAACGTTTTCAAGATAGAAGACGCTCAATAAAACGGAGATGAAATAATGAAGTCAAGCATCCTTGGCGCCGCCCCCCTGGCCGCGCTGACCCTGGCCTGTGGCGTGGCCGCCGCAGCCGCCCCGCCTGCCGCACCGTTGCCTGCCCTGGCCCCCGCCACGATCACCGTCGCCTCCTTCCCCGACCTGGACCGCGCCGTCAAGACGGCCTTGCCCCTGTGGGAAAAACTGTATCCGCAAGTGAAGGTCAAGCTGGTCAGCCTGCAGATCGACGACCACCACAACTCGATGACGACGGCGCTGGCGGCTGGCGCGCGCCTGCCCGACGTGATGGCCATCGACTTCCGCTATGTCGGCAGCTTCGCCGAATCGAAGGGCATGGAAGACCTGTTGCAAGCGCCATACGGGGCAGGGCAGTACCGCGCCCAGTTCGTGCCCTTCACCTTCGTGCAGGCGACCAGTTCGCGCGGCACCCTGGGCGCCATGCCGGCCGACCTGGGGCCGGGCACTTTGTTCTACCGCAAGGACTTGATGGACAAGGCGGGCATCAAGGAAAGCGATTTGACGGCTTCGTGGGAATCGTACATCGCCGCCGGCAAGAAGCTCAAGGCCGCCACGGGCACCTATCTGCTGGCCGGCGCCAGCGACCTGGCCGACATTTATATCCGCGCCAATCTGAAAGATGGCGAAGGCATTTACTTTGGCGACAAGGGGCAGGTGCTGGTCGACTCGCCCCGTTTCGTGAAAGCGTTCGAGCTGGCCAGGGCGGCGCGGGTGGCCGGCATCGATGCGCGCACCGTGGCATGGACGGGCGAATGGGCCGAAGGTTTTAAACGCGACAAGGTGGCCAGCCAGATGATGGGGTCGTGGCTCAGCGGCCACCTGGCCAAGTGGCTGGCGCCCGATTCCAAAGGCCAGTGGTGCGCGGCGAACCTGCCGGCCGGCGCGCTGGCGTCGTATGGCGGCTCCTTTTACGGCATCCCGAAAAAGGCGGCGAATAAAACCCAGGCCTGGGAATTCATCAAGTTCATGACCGTCAACAAGGATATCCAGCTGCACTCCCTGAAAGAGATCGGCGCCTTCCCTGCATTGACGGCGGCGTATGCGGACCCGATGATGGGCGAGCCGCAAGCGTATTTCGGCGGCCAGAAGACGCGCCTGCTGGCGCGCGACACGGCGGCGAAGATTCCCATCATCCGCGTCGACAAGTTCGACGCCGTGGCGCGCGACATCGTCAACATGGAACTGGAAAGCGTGCTGGCGCAGAACAAGGATATCAAGACGGCGCTGGCCGACGCCAAGGCCCTGATCACCCACCGCGCGCGGCGCTAGGAAGCGGCATGAATACGACCATGCAATGCGCCGAAACCGGATCCATCCCGGCGCGGCCTGCCAAAAAACGCTTCAACATGAAAAAATGGGCGCCGTATATCTTCATCAGCCCCTTCTTCATCCTGTTCGCCGTCTTCAGCCTGTTCCCGCTGCTGTTTTCCATCTATTTGTCGTTCAACCAGTGGGAAGCGGCCAGCGGCGTGGAAGCCATGCAGTGGGTGGGCCTGGACAACTACAAGTATGCCTTGAGCGACCCGTGGTTTTTGCGCTCGCTGGGCAATACCGTCTGGCTGGCGCTGGCCTCGGGCGTGCCGCAGCACCTGGTGGCCATTCCGCTGGCAGCGTTCATCCACAACAGCTTCAAGCGCTCGCGCAACCTGGTGATCGGCATTTACTTTTTACCGTTCATCACCTCCAGCGTAGCCATCGCCATGGTCTTCAACACCCTGTTTTCGCGCGACTATGGCCAGATCAATGTGCTGCTCCAGTGGTGCGCCAGCCTGCCGCTGGTGGGCGGGCTGTTTCCGTCAGAGTCGATCGACTGGCTGGGCAGCTCGCTGTTCATCAAGCCGGCCGTCGCCTTCGTCATTTTCTGGCGCTACCTGGGCTGGAACCTGGTGCTGTACCTGTCCGCGCTGCAGGTGATACCGAAGGATTTATATGAAGCGGCCACTATCGACGGCGCCTCGAAACGCCAGCAATTCTGGTACATCACCCTGCCGCAGCTGCGCCCCATGATCTACCTGGCCGTGACCCTCACCATCATGGGCAACCTGCAGCTGTTCGAGGAACCGTTCGTGCTGGTGGCCGAATCGAGCGGCGTGAGCCAGTCCGTGATGACGACGGCCATCTTCGTCTACAAGACGGCGTTTTCCTCGGGCGATTTCGGCACGGCGTCGGCCATTTCCTGGCTGCTGTTTTTGATCATCGCCAGCACCACCTGGGTGAACAACCGCATTTTCAGCCGCAACGAACGCCGAGAAGCCAAGGAGGCCAAATGAAGACTACCCGCTGGACGGCCTACGCCATGGTGGCCATCGGCGCCCTGATCATGGTCGCGCCGTTCTACTTCATGTTCGTCTTCGCCACGCACACGAGCGCCGAGATCTACAGCCTGCCACCGCCGCGCTGGTTCGGCACGGCCCTGCTGAACAACCTGGAACTGCTGCAGGAGCGCCTGCCGTTCTGGCGCAATATCGGCATCAGCCTGTACGTGGCCCTGATGACCACTGCGCTGACGTTGTTCTTTTGCTCGCTGGGCGGCTATGCGTTCGCCATGTACGAATTCCGCTTCAAGCGGCCCCTGTTCACCCTGGTGATGGCGTCGATGATCATCCCGTCCTTCATGAACATGATCCCCACCTTCATGCTGATGGATTTCCTCGGCTGGCTGGACCAGCCGCGCGCCCTGTACGTGCCGGGAGCGGCCGGCGCGCTGGGAATTTTCCTGATGCGCCAGTACATCGGCACGGCGATTCCGAAGGATTTGATCGAGGCGGCGCGCATCGACGGCTGCGGCGAATTCGCCATCTACTGGCGGGTCGTGCTGCCGCTGATCGGTCCCGCCATGGGCACCCTGGGCCTGATCACCTTCATCAACTCGTGGAACAATTTCATCACACCGCTGGTCGTCATGCGCTCGGTCGAGAATTACACGATCCCGCTGGCCCTGCGCAGCATGCAGGCGCCGAACAACACGGAGTGGGGCGCGCTGATGACGGGCGCCGCCATCGCCGTGCTGCCGCTGCTGCTGATGTTTTTTGTCGCCTCGAAGCGTCTCATAGAAGGCCTCACGCAAGGCGCCGTCAAAGGCTGATGCACTCACTTATTTCAACCCCTCACACTGATACCACCACCATGCACAACGACGACATTGACACCAACTTTCCCGCCACCTTCACCTGGGGCGTGGCCACCAGCGCCTACCAGATCGAGGGCGCCGCGGCCATCGATGGCCGCGGCCCGTCCATCTGGGATACCTTCAGCCACACGGACGGCAAGATCATCGACGGCAGCAATGGCGACGTGGCCTGCGACCACTATCACCGCTATGCCGAGGACGTGGAGCTGATCGCCAGCCTGGGCGTGAACGCCTACCGTTTTTCCATGTCCTGGTCGCGCGTCCAGCCCACGGGTTCCGGCGCCTGGAACGAGGCCGGCTTCGATTTTTACTCCCGCCTGCTCGACGCCTTGGCAGCCAAAGGCCTCGATGCGCACCTGACCCTGTACCACTGGGACTTGCCGCAAGCGTTGCAGGACGAGGGCGGCTGGCTCAACCGCGCCACCTGCTACCACTTCGCCGCCTACGCGGCCGAGGTGGCGCGCCGCTTCGGCCACAGGGTCGCCAGCATCGCTACCCATAACGAGCCGTGGTGCACGGCCGTGCTGGGCCACGGCACGGGCCAGTTCGCGCCCGGCATGGCCGATCCGGCCGCCGCCGTGCAAGTGTCGCACCACCTGCTGCTGTCGCATGGTCTGGCCATGCAGGCCATGCGCGCCGTCAATCCGCCGGCGAAACTGGGCATCGTGCTCAATCAATGGACGGCCACGCCGGCCACCGACAGCGCCCAGGACCGGGAGCTGGCCGAACTCGAATATGCGCGCTCGGTGCAGTGGTATATGGACGCCATCTTCAAGGGCCGCTACCCGGCCCTGGCCCTGAAACACGCCGACGCTTCCGCTTTGGCCATCTTTGAAAACGATTTCATAGATATTAAACAGCCCATCGATTTCCTCGGCGTGAACTACTACACGCGCGCCTTCATGAGCGCCGAGACGCCGCCGCGCAAGCCCGAATGCAAGCTCGGCGTCAACGACATGGGCTGGGAAACCTATCCGCAAGGCTTGACGGAGCTGCTCGTGGGCCTGCACCGCGAATACCGGCTGCCGCCCGTCTACATCACGGAAAACGGCATGGCCGTGGCCGACAAGCCCGTCGGCGGCAAGATCCATGACGAACCGCGCATCGAATACGTGCGGCTGCACCTGGACGCCTTGCGCGCCGTGATCGCGCAGGGCATCGACGTGCGCGGTTATTTCTACTGGAGCCTGATGGACAACTTCGAGTGGAACTCGGGCTACGTCAAGCGCTTCGGCATGCTGTACGTCGATTACGCCACGCAGCAGCGCAGCTTCAAGGACAGCGCCCTGTGGTACCGCGACTTCATCGCCGCGCAGCGCGCCGCACATGCCGATGCGGCCGTCCTGGCCGGGGAGCACTGAGATGGCCGCCATTTCCCTGCGCGGCATCCGCAAGACCTACGGCGACGGCCCGGAAATCGTCAAGGGCCTGGACCTCGATATCCATGACGGCGAATTCATGGTCTTCGTCGGGCCGTCCGGCTGCGGCAAGTCGACCCTGCTGCGCATGATCGCGGGTCTGGAAGACATCAGCGCGGGCCAGCTGCGCATCGGCGAGCTGCTGGCCAACGACGTGGCGCCGGCCGAGCGGGGCATCGCCATGGTGTTCCAGAGCTACGCCCTGTATCCGCACATGACGGCGCGCGACAACATGGGCTTTGCCTTGAAATTGGCGGGCCAGCCGGAAGCCGAAGTGCGCGCCGCAGTCGGCAAGGTGGCCGAGATTTTGCAGATCACGCACCTGCTCGACCGCAAACCCAAGGCCTTGTCGGGCGGCGAACGCCAGCGCGTGGCCATCGGCCGCTCCATCGTGCGCCAGCCCAAGGTGTTCCTGTTTGACGAGCCGCTGTCCAATCTCGACGCCTCGCTGCGCGTGCAGACGCGCATCGAACTGGCCAAGCTGCACCAGGAACTGGGCACGACCATGATCTACGTCACGCACGACCAGGTCGAGGCCATGACCCTGGGCGACAGGGTCGCCGTTTTCCACGGCGGCCACCTGGAGCAGGTGGGCGCGCCTTTGGCCCTGTACCGCCATCCGGCCAGCCAGTTCGTCGCCGGCTTCATCGGCGCCCTGCGCATGAACTTTTTGCCGTGCGCCGCCGTCCCCGCGCTGGCCAGCCAGCTTGGCGGCGCGGCGGGCATGCTGGTCGGCATACGCCCCGAACACCTGCGCCTGGTGCCGCGCAGCGAGGGCTACGGCGCTACCGTCACCCTGATCGAGCAGCTGGGCGACGCGCAGATCATCCACGCGACGCTCAAGGGAAGTTCACAAGCGGTGGCCATCAAGCTGCACGGCGAGGCGCGCCACGCTCTGGCGCAGGGCAGCGCCATCGGCTTCGCGCCGGAAGAGGGCCATGCCTTTCTGTTCGACACGGCCGGGCGCGCCGTGGCTACCCATTGACCCCGCACGGAGGCGACATGACTTCAGATTGACACCCAAAAAATGTGCAGCAGTAGCCAAAGAGCTATGTGATCATCATTCAACCAGCGGTACAGGAGACAACAACAATGCAACAGCTCAAACGCAATACCATCGCCCTCAGCCTGGCGCATGCGACCTTCGCCCAGTTCATCTTGCTGGGCAGCGGCGCCGCCATGGCCCAGGAAGCGGTCAGCACCACGGCAGCCACCGACGCGGCAAAACCGGCCGCCGAACAGATGGACCGCATCGTCGTCACGGCCACGCGCCGCAATACCTTCGTGCAGGAGACGCCGCTGGCCGTCACCGCCTTCAACCAGGACACCCTGCAAAACAACCAGGTCAAGGACCTGGCCTCGCTGGCCACCATGGTGCCCAGCCTCGTCGTCGAGCAGCATGGCGACTCGGGCGGCGTGCACGTCTACATGCGCGGCGTCGGCTCGGCCAACCACACGGAGCTGGGCGACCCGGCGGTCGCCTTCTATGTCGACGGCGTGTATTCGCCGCGCCCCCAGGGCGCCACCGCGCTGATGTATGACTTGAGTCACGTCGAGGTGGCGCGCGGACCGCAGGGCACCTTGAACGGCCGCAATTCGACGGCCGGCGCCGTCAATCTCGTGTCGGCCGCGCCAAATACGTCGAAGTTCATGGGCTCGGCCGGCATCACCGTCGGCGATTACCGCCACCTGCAGACGCAGGGCATGCTCAATATCCCGTTTTCCGACGATGTGGCGCTGCGCATCGCCGCCATCAAGGATAGCCATGACGGCACGGTGGATTTCCGCCGCGGCTCGAACGTCATGCCGGGCACGGCCAAGTATGGCGCCGGCGACCAGATGGGCGTGCGCGCCTCGCTGCTGTGGAAGTTCACGCCTCAGCTGCGCGGTACCTTCATCGCCGACTACTTCCTCGACCAGGGCGCCGGCAACGTCTACCTGGCGGCCGAACCCAAGCCGGGCGAGAAGCTGCGCTCGGCCCTGATCGATACGCCGGGCACCCTGGACCAGTCGATCCTGACCTACAAGGGCAAGCTCAATTACAAGCCGACGGATGCGCTGGATTTTACTTACCTGGGCAGCTGGAGCCGGTACAAGCGCCAGAACAGCAACGATGCCGATGCGGGCCTGTTCCCCGGCTTCAAGTCGGAAAACCGCACCGACTGGGCGCAGTTCGACAGCTATTCGCACGAACTGCAGGCGCGCTCGGACGACGATGCGCCATTCCAGTGGGTCGCCGGCCTGTTCCTGTTCAATGAAAAGAACAAGGTGCGCTTCGATATCGACCGCAGCCAGATTTCGCAGGCGGCCGTGCAGCAGGATATCGCCAACGGCGCCGTGATCTTCGTGCAGCCGACCGTGGGCCAGTATGCCTCGTCCATGTCCTTCATTCAGGGCGACCGCCAGCTCAAATCGAAAGCCGTGTTCGGCCAGGTCAGCCAGCAGCTGACGGACCAGATCAAGCTGACGGCCGGCGCGCGCTACACGAAAGACCATAAATTCGACGTCGGCGGCAAGAACTGGGCTTGCCCGAACTGGCCCGCGAACACGCCGCTGGGCACCACCGTGCTGACCGCCGACCAGCTGCGCCAGCTGGTCACGCCGGGCACGGGCCTGGCCAACACGCACAATATCGGCCCCGGCGGCGCCATCACGGCGGCCGCCTGCGGCAATACGCCGGGCGACAATACGGCCGACCTGAAATATGGCCAGGCCACCTGGCTGGGCCGCATCGAATACAAGCTGCGCCCGGACATTCTGCTGTTCGGCTCCGTGACGACGGGCTTCCATTCGCCGGCCATCGGCGACGGCGGCGCCACCACCAAGCCGGAAAAGCTGACCAGCTATGAAATCGGCTTCAAGTCGGACTTGCTGAACCGCGAACTGACCCTGAACCTCGACGCGTTTTTGATGAAGTACAAGGACAAGCTCGAATCGCAGGTGGTCAACAGCGTGCTGGCCAACTTCAACGCGGCCGGCGCCACCGTCAAGGGCCTGGAAGCGGAATGGGTGTGGCGGCCGACGAAGGTCGACCGCCTGACGGGCAACGCCACCTGGCTGAAAGCCGTGTACGATGATTTCATGTCGTGCGACGTCGATGCGGCGCGCGCGAATGGCCAGTCCTGCGGTTCGACGGCTCCGTTGGTGAACGTGGGCGGCAGCACCATGAAGCATGCGCCGAAGTTTTCCACCACCGTCCAGTACGAGCATGATTTCACGGTCGCCGGCGGCCAGCTCACGCCGCGCGCCTCGGTGCACTATGAAACCATGTCGTACGTGGGTGCGGGCGCGTTCAACGGCGACGTGCCGGGCCATGCGGGCGTCAAGCGCCAGGAAGCCTACACGACCCTGGACCTGAGCCTGCGCTTCCAGCCGGCGAACAAGGCGTACACGGTGGAAGCGTTCGTGCAGAACGCCACCGACAAGGCGGTCAAGCTGGACGTCAATGAAATCTGCACGGACGTGGGCATGCCATGCCAGCCCACGCAGCAGATCTACGGCGCCTTCTACAACGCGCCGCGCACGGTTGGCGCGCGCGTGTCGATGAAGTTTTAAATGAGGTAGTGTGAAAGAGCAGTTGCAGTCGCAGTCCACTCAGTAGGGGAAGGTGTTGGGCCGGGGAGCTTCCCCGGCCTTTTTTACTCTAACGTCGCCTGCACGCTGGCGATACCGATCTGCGCGCTGCCTTCGGCCAGGCGCACGTTGACGTTCTGGCGCGCCTGCAGCTGGGCCGGCGAGCGCACGATGTTTCCCTTTTCGTCGCGCAGGATGGCGTAGCCGCGTTCCAGCGTGCGCTGCGGATTCAACAGTTCCAGCTGCGCCGCCAGGCCATCGAGGCGGTGGCGCCGCTGGCTGAGCAGCTGCGCCATGGCCGCGCCGCCGCGCCGCTGCGCTTCGGCCAGGCGGGCGCGCGGCGCCGTGACGTCGGGCCGCAAGGCGGCCCAGCGGCTGCGCAGGCGTTCCAGTGCGTACTGCGACTGGCTGACGGGGGCGCGCGCCGCATGCGTCATGGCCGTGGACAGGGCCAGCAGCTGCAAGCGCTGCTGCCGCAGCTGCGCTGTCGGATTGAGCAGGCGGCGGCTGTGGCGGTCCAGCGTCTGCGCCGCGTCGTCGAGGCTGCGGCGCATGGCGCGGCGCAGATCCGCCGCGTCGGCGCGCAGGGAGGCGAGCCAGTCGGCGCGCGGCGTGGCCGCCAGTTCGGCTGCCGCCGTCGGCGTGGCCGCGCGCAGGTCGGCCGCGAAGTCGGCGATGGTGAAATCCGTCTCGTGGCCCACGCCGCTGATCACGGGCATGGAGCAATCGGCGATCGCGTGCGCCACCGCTTCATCGTTGAACGACCATAAATCCTCGATGCTGCCGCCGCCACGGCACACCAGCAGCACGTCGCACTCGGCCCTGGCCGATGCCGTGCGGATGGCGTGCGCGATTTTTTCCGGCGCCTGCTGGCCCTGCACGGGCGTGGGATACAGAATGATGTTGACATGCGGCGCGCGGCGCTTGAGCGCGATCAGCACGTCGCGCAGGGCGGCCGCCTGCGGGCTGGTGACGATGCCGATGCTGCGCGCGAACATGGGGATGGCGCGCTTGCGTTCCTGGTCGAACAGGCCCTGCGCGGCCAGTTTTTCCTTCAGGCGCTGGAACGCTTCGTACAGGGCGCCCACGCCGGCGCGGCGAATGGCTTCCACGTTGATCTGGTAATCGCCGCGCGCGCCGTACAGGGTGACGAGGGCGCGCACTTCCACCTTGTCGCCTTCGCGCGGCGTGAAGCCGGCAAACTGGGCGCGGCCGCGGAACATCACGGCGCGCACCTGGGCGCCATCGTCCTTCAAGGTGAAATACCAGTGGCCGGAAGCGGCGCGCGTGAAGTTGGAAATCTCGCCGGCGATCCAGGTCAGGGGGAACGAGCGCTCGAGCAGGCGCGCGACGGCCTGGTTCAGGGCGCTGACGGTCAGCACGGGCGGGGCGGCAAAGCCGCTGTCAGTCGGGGTGTCGTTCATCATCAGGCAAGGGGAAAGAAGAAAGCTGTCCACATATTATCGGCGAGGTCATGCTTATGTCATATATCGTGCAAAACAACAAGATCTATTTCTAAGTAATTGATTTCATGCAGAATTCCCGCATGCCTGATTTGCGTGCACAGGGAAAAAATCCTTTAATATCAAGCACATCAGTGCAGCCCCTGCCACTTACGCACAAAGTTATCCACAGAAAGTGTGCGGAACTTTTTGCCTTGGACAAACATGGCCGGGCAGGCTGCTTTCGGTGAAGAAAAATGCCTTGCTACATTTTTGCGCACGGAAATAAAGTGTATAGGAATCAAGTGCTTAGTATGCCATGCATGGCCTTGCGCACAATCTTATCCACAAAAAATGTGCAGAACTCTGGCACGGCAGCGGATTTATCCAGCGGAATGCCCATGGCATGGCTTGCCTGAATTTTGCGCAGCATAAAAATAGCCATATAGATCAAGGGTCTAGCGTGCAGTCGTGCGCCTTGCTCACAATCTTATCCACAGAATATGTGCAAAACCGCATAAATCGTTTCGTCTTTTCCCCGGGTTTTCCAGGGCGCGAGCAGGCGCTTGCGCTGCCTTATTTTTTAGCATTGAAAAAAACTCCTTTAAAATCAATGCTCTTGCATGGAGTCAATCGGCTTGCTCACAATCTTATCCACACTTTATGTGTGAAACTGGCTTCGCGGTGGAAAACTGCGTTTTTGAAGTCAAATCGGACGCTGAAAACCCAGCTTTTCAGCCCTTGCTACATTTTTATGCACGGCAATAAAAACGATATAAATCAATGTACTTAGCGTCTATCTTTGAGCTTGCGCACAATCTTGTCCACAGATTGTGTGCAGAACTTTGACGCTCCTTCTGCCGCCGATTGCGCGCTGCCTGCCACTTTTTTACTCATTGATTTAATTTTGTTTAAAATCAATGACTTATATGAATTGCACGGCTTTGCGCACAATCTTGTCCACAGTAAATGTGCAGAACTCTTCAGGTATTAATTTATTGATATTGACTACTGGCGATAAGCTGCTATGCCTGTATTTTGCGCAGCACGATAATTTTCATGTAAATCAATGACTTGCATGCTGGACTTCATGCTTGCTCACAATCTTATCCACACAAAGTGTGCAAAACTGAGCGCCAGCGACACGCGCCTGCCGCGCCGTGTGGACAAGTGCCATGCAGGCGCCACTTGCCGCCGGCGCGGCAACGCGCTACATTGCGCCATTCCTGCGCGGACGTACAATCGGTCTTCGGCGCTCGGTACAATACAGGCTGTCCGGGTGGTCCGCCGCCTTCCCTTTACCAGGAGTTTCTTTTGCTCGCTATATTTCAAGCCGCTGGCTGGCCCATCTGGCTGTTGTTGATCGCTTCCATCGTCGCCCTGGCCCTGATCATCGAGCGCCTGCTGTATTTGCGACGTGCCAAGATCCTGCCCCGCAAGCTGTTTGATGAAGTGGTGCAGGTGTATCGCAGCGGCAAGATCACGCCGGACACGGTGGCCAAGCTGGAAGACAATTCGCCGCTGGGCGTGGTGCTGGCCGCCGCCTTGCGCAACGTCGACGCGCCGCGCGAAGTGATGAAGGAATCGATCGAAGAGGCGGGCAGCGGCGTGGCCCACACGCTGGAACGTTTCCTGACGACCCTGGGCACCATCGCCACCCTGGCGCCGCTGATGGGGCTGTTCGGCACGGTGATCGGCATGATCGAGATTTTTGCCTCGCCCGGCGCCACCGCGTCGAACACGGCGCTGTCGCACGGTATTTCCGTCGCCTTGTATAACACAGCGTTTGGCCTGGCCATCGCCATGCCGGCCCTGATCTTCTACCGCCACTTCCGCGCCCTTGTCGACAGCTTCGTCATTGATATGGAGCAACAAGCCGTCAAGTTCGTCGACATCGTCCACAGTGGCCGCAAATGAACTTCCGCAAAGGCAAGGGGCGTGAAGACCCCGAAATCAACCTGATCCCGTTCATCGATGTGTTGCTGGTGATCCTGATCTTCCTCATGGTCAGCACCACCTACAGCAAGTTTACGGAGCTGCAGATCACCTTGCCGACGGCCGACGCCGAGCAGGTCAAGGATAAGCCGCAGCAGATCGACGTCACCATCGATGCCAAGGGCAACTACACGGTCAACCGCGAACCCGTCTCGTTCCGCGACGTGGCCGGCCTGGCCGATGCCCTGCAGAACGCGGCCAAGGCTGCCAACGGCGGTAAGGCGCCGGCGCAGACGCCCGTGGTGGTGGTCAACGCCGACCAGTTCGCCATGCACCAGATGGTCATCCACGTGATGGAAGCGGCGCGCCTGGCCGGCTATGAAAAGCTGACGTTCGCGGCGCAGGCGGGCGGCAAGTAAGGCCAACCCCCAACCCCAACCGAAGTGCCGGGGTCGGACCCTCAGGGTCCGACCCCAGGTGTCGATTTTGGGTTCCAATTTTAGTTGACACCGCATGCCCACATCCTCCCCCGCCAAGCTTGAAACCACACTCACCCGCGCCTGGCTGACGCGCGGCCCGCTGGCGTGCGCGCTGTGGCCCGTGTCGCTGCTGTTCGGCGCCCTGAGCAGCGTCAGGCGCGGCCTGTACCGGGCAAACATCCTGAAATCGGCGCGCCTGCCCGTGCCCGTCGTCGTCGTCGGCAATATTTTTATCGGCGGCACGGGCAAGACGCCGCTGACGATCTGGCTGGTGCAAGCCTTGCGCGACGCGGGCATGCGCCCGGGCGTCATTTCGCGTGGTCACGGGAGCGCCGACCGGTTGCCGCGTGCCGTCACCGCCGCGTCCACGCCGCAGCAGGTGGGCGACGAGCCGCTGCTGATCTTCCAGCGCGGCGGCTGCCCCGTGATGGTGGGGCGCGACCGCGCGCAAGCGGGCAGGGCGCTGCTGGCGGCGCACCCGGACGTCGACGTGCTGGTCACGGACGACGGCTTGCAGCATTACGCCTTGCGGCGCGACGTGGAAATCGTGCTGTTCGACGGCCGCGGCGCGGGCAATGGCTGGCTGCTGCCGGCGGGACCGTTGCGCGAATCGCCGCGCCGCCGGCGCGACGTGACGGTGATCAATGCGCCCGCGCTGGCGCCGGCACTGGTGGACCAGGTCGCGCCCAAGGGCTCGCTGGTGGTGCAGATGCTGCTCGATGGCGGCGTGGCCGAACGCCTGCTCGACCGCAGCGAGCGCATGCCCCTGGAAACCCTGGCGGCCAGCGGCCGGCGCATCGTGGCGGCGGCCGGCATCGGCAACCCCCAGCGCTTCTTTGCCATGCTGCGCGGGGCCGGATTGGACTTCATGGAACTGCCCCTGCCCGACCATCACGACTTTCTCGACCAGCCATTTGCGGCACTCGACACGGATGTGATCTTGATCACCGAGAAGGATGCAGTAAAATGTGCGCAAATTGAACATCTCAAAGATGACCCGAGACTGTGGGTCGTCCCCGTCAGTGCGCGCATCGATAGCGCGCTGGCCCAACAAATTGTGGAGAAATGTCGTGGACGCTCGACTGCTTGATATCCTGGTCTGCCCTGTTTGCAAGGGTCCGCTTGAACACGATAAAAAGGCGCAGGAACTGATTTGCCGCGCCGACCGCCTGGCCTATCCTATCCGCGATGGCATCCCCATCATGTGGGCGGACGAAGCGCGCACCCTGCAAGACGCAGTGGAATAACGATGGCGTTCATCGTCATCATCCCGGCCCGCCTGGCTTCGACGCGCCTGCCGAACAAGCCGCTGGCCGACCTGGGCGGCAAGCCCATGGTGGTGCGCGTGGCCGAGCAGGCGGCGCTCTCTGGCGCCGCGCGCGTCATCGTCGCCACCGACCATGAATCCATCCGCGACGCCTGCGCCGCGCATGGCGTGGAAGTGTGCATGACGCGCGCCGACCATCCGTCGGGCACGGACCGCATCGCCGAAGTGGCGCGCACGCTCGCTTTGCCGCCGGACGCCGTCGTCGTCAACCTGCAGGGCGACGAACCGCTGATCGATCCGGCCCTGCTGGCCGCCTGCGCGGCGCAGATCAGCGCCGCCGTCCCCATGGCCACGTGCGCCCATCCGTTGCACGACGTGGCCGACGCGTTCAATCCGAACGTGGTGAAGGTCGTGCTGGACAAGAACGGCCGCGCCTTGTATTTCTCGCGTGCAACGATTCCGTGGCACCGCGACGGCTTCGCCCAGTCCCGTGAAAACTTGCCGCAAGGCTACGTGCCGCTGCGCCATATCGGCCTGTATGCGTACAGCAATGCATTTTTGCAAGAATATCCGCAATTGTCCGCTTCGCCGCTGGAAGCCATCGAGGCGCTGGAGCAGTTGCGCGTGCTGTGGCACGGTGTTGCCATCGCCGTTCACGTCACGGACTCGGCGCCGGCCGCCGGTGTCGACACGCCGGAAGATCTTGCCAGGGTGCAAGCCCACTACGGCGCCCTGTAAGCGCTACCCGCAAAACGGCAGGCGTGCAAATATAATTTGTATGCCTGCAGCAAAAACCACATTTTGAAACGTCCGCCTCGCTAATTGCTGGCTTTGATCAATCAGGGCATAGCAATTCGATAGCAAACTGGCGCTCTGGGGATTTTTTGTGGTAAGTTTCGTAGGGAAAGATAGCCATAGCAACACCATCTAAAAATAATTACACATACCACCATCCAAAATCTGTTTTTTAGGAACTTTTCAATGCGTCTGATACTTTTAGGAGCACCCGGTGCCGGCAAGGGCACCCAAGCTAATTTCATCAAAGAAAAATACAATATTCCACAAATCTCCACGGGCGACATGCTGCGCGCGGCGATCAAGGAAGGCACGGAACTGGGCCTGGCAGCGAAAAAAGTCATGGATGCGGGCGGCCTCGTGTCGGACGACATCATGATCGGCCTGGTCAAGAACCGCCTGCAGGACGCCGATTGCGCCAATGGCTACCTGTTCGACGGCTTCCCGCGCACCATCGCGCAAGCGGACGCCATGAAAGATGCGGGCATCCATGTTGACTACGTGCTGGAAATCGACGTGCCGGACGAGTCGATCATCGAGCGCATGGACGGCCGCCGCAGCCACCCGGGTTCGGGCCGCGTCTACCACGTCAAATTCAATCCGCCCAAGGTCGACGGCGTCGATGACATCACGGGCGAACCGTTGATCCAGCGCGACGACGACAAGGCAGAAACGGTCAAGAAGCGCCTGGATGTGTACCACAACCAGACCAAGGTCTTGCTCGGTTACTACAACGACTGGGCCAAGTCCGGTCTGCCGGGCGCACCGAAATACCGCCGCATCGCCGGCGTCGGTCCGGTCGAGCAAATCCGCGACAGCGCATTTGCCGCCCTGGCGGAATAAGCAGTATTGAAAAGCGGACCTGAGTGTCCGCTTTTTTTGTGCCCGCTTTTCGCCAGCGGTGCCGTGTCGTTTTCGTGGTTCAGGTTTTTTGCAGGTCGTGTTTTCCTGGCTGCGCGTGCCTACCCGGTGCGGTCTGCAGCTGTTGGCAATGACGTCGGATAAAAACAGAAGGGGACGATATGGCAGCCAGTTTGTGGTTTGCGGTAGCCTGCGGCGTGGTCGCAGTCATTTACGGTTTGGTGTCGCGCAGCTGGATCCTGAGGCAGGATCCCGGCAACGCGCGCATGCAGGAAATCGCCCTGGCCATCCAGCAGGGCGCGGCCGCCTATCTGGCGCGCCAGTACCGCACCATCGCCATCGTCGGCGTGGTGCTGCTGATCGCCATCTATGTGCTGCTCGGCTTGCACACGGCGCTGGGCTTCCTGATCGGTGCCGTGCTGTCGGGCGCCTGCGGCTTCATCGGCATGAATGTCTCGGTGCGGGCCAATGTGCGCACGGCGCAGGCGGCCACCCTGGGCATCAACCAGGCCTTGAACGTCGCATTCAAGGGCGGGGCGATCACGGGCATGCTGGTCGTCGGCCTGGGCTTGCTGGGCGTGACCCTGTTCTACTGGCTGCTGGCGACGACGGGCGCGCCCGGCCTGACCCAGCATGACCTGATCAAGCCCCTGATCGGCCTGGCCTTCGGCGCCTCGCTCATTTCCATCTTCGCGCGTCTCGGCGGCGGCATCTTCACCAAGGGCGCCGACGTGGGCGCGGACCTGGTGGGCAAGGTCGAGGCGGGCATCCCCGAAGACGATCCGCGCAACCCGGCCGTCATTGCCGACAACGTGGGCGACAATGTGGGCGACTGCGCCGGCATGGCGGCCGACCTGTTCGAAACCTATGTCGTGACCCTGATCGCTACCATGCTGCTGGGCGCCTTGCTGATGGCCGAAGCCAGCAACGCGGCCATCATCTACCCGCTGCTGCTGGGCGCCGTCTCCATCCTCGCGTCCATCGTCGGCTGCTCGATGGTGAAAACGGCCCCGGGCAAGAAAATCATGTCGGCCCTGTACACGGGCCTGTGGTGGGCGGCCGGCCTGTCGCTGGTGGGCTTTGCCGTCGTCACGTGGCTGCTGTGGCCCGACGACGCCATGCGCTACAAGATGCTGGGCGCCACCGTGGTCGGCATCGTGCTCACGGGGCTGATGGTGTACATCACCGAGTACTACACAGGCACGGATTTCAAGCCCGTGCGCCACATCGCCGAAGCGTCGACGACGGGCCACGGCACGAATATCATCGCCGGCCTGGGCGTGTCGATGAAGTCCACCGCGTATCCGGTGCTGGCCGTCTGCATCGCCATCCTCGTCTCGTACCAGCTGGCGGGCCTGTACGGCATCGCCATTGCGGCCACCTCGATGCTGTCGATGGCGGGCATCATCGTCGCGCTCGACGCGTACGGCCCCATCACCGATAACGCGGGCGGCATCGCGGAAATGTCGGGCTTGCCCGACTCCGTGCGCGCCATTACCGACCCGCTCGATGCCGTCGGCAACACCACCAAGGCCGTCACCAAGGGCTATGCGATTGGCTCGGCCGGGCTGGCCGCGCTGGTGCTGTTTGCCGACTACACGCATGCGCTCGAATCCGTGGGCCAGCACATCACGTTTGACTTGTCGAACCCGATGGTCATCGTCGGTCTGTTCATCGGCGGCCTGATACCGTACCTGTTCGGCGCCATGGCGATGGAAGCGGTGGGCCGCGCGGCCGGTGCCGTGGTGGTGGAAGTACGCCGGCAGTTCCGCGACATCAAAGGCATCATGGAAGGCACGGCGCGGCCCGAATACGACAAGGCCGTCGACATGCTGACGGCGTCGGCCATCCGCGAAATGATCGTGCCGTCCTTGCTGCCCGTCGTCGTGCCCATCGTCGTGGGCATGCTGCTGGGGCCTGCGGCACTCGGCGGTCTCTTGATGGGGACGATTGTGACGGGCCTGTTCGTGGCCATTTCCATGACCACGGGCGGCGGCGCCTGGGACAATGCGAAGAAATACATCGAGGATGGCCACTTCGGCGGCAAGGGTTCGGATGCGCACAAGGCGGCCGTCACGGGCGACACGGTGGGCGACCCGTACAAGGATACGGCGGGACCGGCCGTCAATCCCTTGATCAAGATCATCAATATCGTGGCCCTGCTGCTGGTGCCGCTGCTGCCGGCCACGGGCTGGCTGGCCGTGGCGGCGCCGGCACCCGTCCACGCGCCCGCGCCACCCGTCATGGCGCCGGCCACACCCGTGCAAAGCTTGCCCGCGCAATAAGAGGGTGCGGTTCCCGCAGCCCCGTGGCACGTGAAAAATTGCAGTACGGCATGGAGTGCCGTGCTGCCGAGCAGCGTGCGCTGACGGGGAGGAGAACATGAACACGAGAGCGTTGATGGGGCGTGCCGGCTTGCTGGCGCCGCTGCTGCTGGCCGCCTGCACGGTGCTGCCGGAAGGGCCGTCGGCCATGGCCTTGCCCGGCACGGGCAAGAGCCTCGAGCAATTCCGCGTCGATGACGGCAGTTGCCGTGGCTATGCGCAGGCGCAGCTGGCCGGCACGGGCGCGGCCGAGAGCTCCTCGCATGGCATGCAGCGCAGCTACGATGATTCTTATCAAAAATGTATGTATGCGAGCGGCCACAAGGTGCCCTTGGCCGGGCGGATGCTGGGCAGCGTGCCGGCGAATGCCGCCACGCCGCCGCCCGATACGCCGCCGCCCCGTTATTAGCCGCTTAGAAGCGCGACGTCAGGCCGACGAACATGCGGCGTCCCGGCACGTAGTAGTCGACCAGGCCGTCGGCCATCGGGCCCTTCTTGAACAGGTTTTGCACGCCGCCGCGCACCGTCCACTGGGGCGTGACCTTGTACGACACGACGGTGTCGACGATGGTGTAGGCCTTGTCGGCCAGCTTGCCGGCATCGAGTTCCTTGCCCGTGTACTGGGCCGATACTTCGCCGAACAGCTGGTCGTTGACTTGCCAGCCCAGCGCCGAGTACCACGACAGTTTTGGCGTGGACAGCAGGTTGGCGCCCGTAGTGAGGTTTTTCGCTTCCGCCATGTAGGTGACGTTGTTACGCCAGTTCAGGTTTTTCGTCAGCGGGATGGTGGCCGTCGCTTCCAGGCCGCTGGTGCGCGCCTTCTGGATATTCGTCATCTTGGTCCACCAGCGCTGCTGGTAAAAGCCCAGCGGCGCATAGTCGATCTTGTTCTTGAAATCCGTGTGGAAGTAGGTCAGACCCACGTCCCAGCCATTCTGTTCCCACGCCACGCCGATCTCGCCGGCCGTGCTCGTTTCCGGCTTCAGGTCCGCATTGCCGGCCATGTAGCAGTCGCCCGTGATGTAGCCGAGCGGTTTCAGGCTGCCGCAACCGCGTCCGGCCGAGTTGGTCGCCGCCGCCGGCGAGTTTTCCTTCAGGCTCGGGGCGCGGAAGCCTTGCGACACGCCGCCCTTGATGGTCCAGGCGGGGGCGGGGTGGTACACGAGGTACAGGCGAGGGCTGTAGTGGTTGCCGAACTTGCTGTGGTGATCGAGGCGCAGGCCGGCCGTGGCCGTCAAGTCCTCGCGCAAGAACAATTGATCTTCCGCAAACAGGGCCGAGGTGGTTCCCGACAGGGTCGCGCCGCTCACGGTGTTGCCCAGATAATCGGTGGGCACGGTGCCGATGGTATTCGTGTTCGTCAGTTCCTGGTGCTTCCACTGGCCGCCCATCACGAGCATTTGCTCGATGCCGCCCCAGCCGAGCCGTTTTTCCAGGCTGGCATCGAGCGTGCTGTCCTTGGATTTCGCCACCGTGCCGACGTCCTGGTTATCGAAGTCGTTGTGATACAGGTTGACCGTGGTCTTGCCGAAGTCCCAGCGGCCTTCGTAGCCGAGGCTGACGCTCTTGCGTATCAGCTTGTTGGCGCCCCAGCTGTAGACCAGCGGCTCGCCATCCGCATCATGCGCACTCGAATTGCTCGCTTCCTGCCTGCCATAGCTGGCGTCCAGCGACAGGTTCTGTTTCTTGTCCAGCGCCCAGGTCAGCTGACCCGAGACAGTCTGGTTGCGTTCGCCGCCCATGGCGCCCGCTTTGTCGAAGGATTTTTCATCGGGATTCTGGCGCGACTGGTTCACGCCCAGGCGCATGCCGACCGTGTCCGACAGGGGACCGGCCAGGTTCACGCCCAACTGGTGCGCCGTGCCGCGGTCGCTGTCCTGCGGCTGCGTGTAGTTGGCCGTGGCCGAGCCGTTCCACTTGCCCGGCACCTTGCGTGTGATGATGTTGATCACGCCGCCCATGGCGTCCGAGCCGTACAGCGAGGACATGGGACCACGCACCACTTCGATGCGCTCGATCATGTCGGGCGAGATCCAGTTCAAGTCCTGGCGGCCCAGATCCGGGCGGTAAGCCGTGTCGGCCGAGCTGCCCACGCGCTTGCCATCGACCAGGATCAGCGTGTATTTGTCGGGCAGGCCGCGCAGCTTGATCTTCGACGCTTCGCGTTCGGGGCCGGTGCCGCCCGTCACGCCGGGGATGCGGCGCAGCAAGGTGTTCAGGTCATACACGGGCTGGCGCTCGATTTCTTCGCGCGTGATGACGCTGATGCTGGCCGGCGCATCCTTGATGTCGATGGCCGTGCCCGACGCGGTGACGACCACCGTGTTCATGGTGGGATCGGCGGCCACATTGCCTTCGGCCCAGGCGCTGCTGACGGCCAGCGACAGCAGGCAGGGCAGGAGCAGGGCGGCGGAATGCATGGCACGGGCGGGAGTGGAAGCGGGGACTACGAAGGCGGGACTGCGCTTGGTCATGGTGAACTTTCCGGATGTTGTTTTTTCCTGGCTGCCTTCCGGGTGGCTCGGGTATGAATGATTGAAAATGCAATAAACTGCGCTCCTATTCCGATAATGAGAATAAGAATCGTTCTTATTGTAATGCCATCCTGGCAAGAAGGAAAGTGCTGAAAGGAAATAAAACACCGTTGCAGTATGTGCATGGCATCTGGCGCAGTGTGTGCCAATAATGAAAGCGGTAAGATCGATGCTTGGGGAGGTGGCATGAAGACGATGGTAAAAAGCATGCTGGCGCTGGCCGGCGCCCTGCTGGTAGCGGCTGGTGGCCATGCCCGGGCGCAGGAACCGGCGGCGCCTGCCGAGTCTTTGTCTGAGCCTTTTCCCGTGTGCCGGCTCGACCCGCGCGACAGCGGCAAGCTGGCCGTGGAACCGTGCCGCCCGGCGCCGCCCGTGCAGCCGCGCCGTTCCGTGGCGCAGGTGATCGGCCGCATGCCGGCGCAGCCAGCGCCTCCCATCGTGCCCATGGCGCCTTTGCCGCCCGGCCCGGCCGTGCCGATGCCGCGCGCGCCGCAGCCCATCGGTTCCTGCGACGCGGGCGGTTGCCGCGACGCGTCCGGCGCGCGCTACGACGGCGCGGGCAACGCCACGCTCGATGCCAACGGGCGCATCTGCCACCGCAACGGCGCTTTTATCCAGTGTTTTTAAGCCTGCCACGCGCTGGCGCTGCAAGTTTTCGCTCGGTGACGGCAAAAATGGCTACAATTGTCGCCGACATTACGTTTACGTAAACGTAATAGCGCGTAATAGCGTAATAATGGCATCGTGCATCAACCATCAGGCGCCGGGAACACGGCTCTTATCACTCAGGAGATTTCATGCAGATTCAGGACAATGTATTCATCATCACGGGCGGCGCATCGGGTTTGGGCGCGGCCACGGCGCGCATGCTGACGGCGGCCGGCGGCAAGGTCGTGCTGGCCGACGTGCAGACGGAAGCGGGCCAGGCGCTGGCCGCTGAACTGAACAGCGTGTTCGTGCAGTGCGACGTGACGTCGGAAGAAGACGGCATGGCTGTGGTGGCGGCGGCCACGAAGCTGGGTACCTTGCGCGGCCTGGTCAACTGCGCCGGCGTGGCGCCCGCCGTGAAAACCGTGGGCAAGGATGGCCCGCACCCGCTGGCCCTGTTCCAGAAAGTCGTCAACATCAACCTGGTCGGCACCTTCAATATGTGCCGCCTGGCGGCCGACGCCATGGCGAAACAGGATGCGACGGCGGAAGGCGAGCGCGGCATCATCATCAACACGGCTTCCGTGGCGGCCTACGATGGCCAGATCGGCCAGGCGGCCTACGCCTCGTCGAAGGCGGCCGTGGTGGGACTGACCCTGCCGATGGCGCGCGACCTGTCGCGCAACGGCATCCGCGTGATGACGGTGGCGCCCGGCATTTTCGAAACGCCGATGCTGCTCGGCATGCCGGCCGAAGTGCAGGATGCGCTGGGCAAGATGGTGCCGTTCCCTTCGCGCCTGGGCAAGCCCGGCGAATACGCGCAGCTGGTGAAAGCCATCGTGGAAAACGTCATGCTCAATGGCGAAACAATCAGATTGGACGGCGCGATCCGCATGCAGCCCAAATAAGCCTGGCGTGATTTGATGTAGGATACCCCCGTATGGGGCGTACAGCCTTGCCTGGCTGTGCGCCCTTTTTTTATCGGAGAATCCATGATCGCATTGAAGCCGCTGGCGCTGAGCCTGACCTTGCTGGGAGCCCTGGCTGCCAGTCCCGTATTTGCCGAAGTGCCGCAAAAGGCGCCGGAAATCGCCACCGCATATGCGGAGAAATCGGGCTGGGCGGCGCAGAAATTCATGGTCGCCGCCGCCAACCCGCTGGCCGCCGATGCCGGCTACCAGATGCTGAAAAAGGGCGGCAGCGCCATCGACGCGGCCATCGCCACGCAGCTGGTGCTCACCCTTGTCGAGCCGCAATCGTCGGGCATCGGCGGCGGCGCCTTTTTGCTGTACTCCACGGCCAAGGGCGTGCAGGCGTTCGACGGGCGCGAAACGGCGCCGGCCGCCGCCGACGAACACCTGTTCCAGAATGCCGACGGCAGCCCCGTCTCGCGCGCCACGGGCGTCGTGGGCGGGCGTTCCGTGGGCGCGCCGGGCGTGCTGCGCATGCTGGAATTGGCGCACAAGGAACACGGCAAGTTGCCGTGGGCGACCCTGTTCGGCCCCGCCATCCGCCTGGCGCACGGCGGCTTTCCCGTCAGCCAGCGCCTCAACGGCCTGTTAAGCTGGGATCAGGCCCTCAAGCGCGACCCTGTCGCCGCCGCGTATTTCTATGACGGCGAGGGCAAGGCCTGGCCCGTCGGCCACGTGCTGAAGAACCCGCAACTGGCGCGCACCCTGCGCGAGATCGCCCGCGGCGGCGCCGACGCCTTTTACCAGGGCCGCATCGCGCGCGACATCGCCGCCAAGGTGGCGTCGCATCCGACCAATCCGGGCAAGCTGACGGCGCTTGATATCGCCGGCTACCGCGCCAAGGTGCGCGAACCCGTCTGCAGCGATTACAAGGCGTGGACCGTGTGCGGCATGCCGCCGCCATCGTCGGGCGGCATCGCCATCGCGCAGATGCTGGGCATCCTGGAAGTGAAGGATATCGGCCCGTATGCGCCCGTCGACGGCGTGCCCGATGCACAGGCGATCCATCTGTTCTCGGAAGCGGGGCGCCTGGCCTACGCGGACCGCAACCGCTACGTGGCCGACACGGATTTCGTGCCGCTGCCCGGTAACGGCATCGCCTCGATGCTCGATAAAACCTACCTGGCGCAGCGCGCCGCCTTGATCGGCGACAAATCCATGGGCAAGGCCTTGCCCGGCACGCCGCCCGGCATGCAGGTGGCGTGGGGCATGGACAACGCCTTGCAGCGCCCGTCGACGTCGCACCTGGTGGCCGTGGATGCTTTTGGGGGCGGCCTGTCGATGACCACCAGCGTGGAAGACGCCTTCGGCTCGCGCCAGATGGTCGACGGCTTCCTGCTGAATAACCAGCTGACGGATTTCTCGTTCGATTCGCGCGATGCCGACGGTCCCATCGCCAACCGGGTCGAAGCGGGCAAGCGTCCGCGCAGCGCCATGTCGCCTACGCTGGTATTCGAGAAGGGCACGCACAAGCTGGTTCTGGCCACGGGCTCGCCTGGCGGCTCGTCCATCATCAATTATGTCGCCAAGGTGCTGGTCGGCACCATGGACTGGGGCTTGAACGTGCAGCAGGCGATCAGCCTGCCGAACTTCGGCAGCCGCAATGGCCCGACGGAGCTGGAAAAGGGCCGCGCGCCGGCCGCGCAAGTTGAGGCGCTGCAGGCGATGGGCCACGAAGTGCGCGTGATCGAACAGAATTCCGGCTTGCAGGGCATCATGCGCTTGACTGCGCATGGCAAGGATTTCTGGTTTGGCGGGGCGGATCCGCGGCGCGAAGGCATGGTACGGGGAGACTAATCTTTTCCACAAAGCATCCAGACCCTGCTAATCTGCCGGCATGGGAATGCAAAATAAAACAGGCTTGATACTCACGGGAGGGGGCGCCCGTGCCGCCTACCAGGTGGGCGTGCTGCAGGCGATTTCGGCGATTCTGTGGGAAGCGGGCTGGGCGCCGGCGCGCAACCCGTTCGACATCATCTGCGGCACCTCGGCCGGCGCCATCAATGCCACGGCGCTGGCCTGCCGCGCGGATAACTTCGGCGAAGGCGTGCAAAAGCTGCTCGACGTGTGGCAGCACATCGAGGTCGAGCAAGTGTACCGGGCCGATTCGCTGGGCGTGATCCGCTCGGGCGCGCGCTGGCTGTCCTTGCTGTCGTTCGGCTGGCTGCTGCGCCAGTGGCATGCCTCGCCGCCTAGTTCCCTGCTCGACAATACCCCGCTGGTCAGCCTGCTGCACCGCATGCTCGACCTGCCGCGCCTGGATGCGGCCCTGGCCGACGGCCTGCTGCATGCGCTGGCCGTGACGGCATCGTCGTACTCTGGCAGCCGCCACATGACGTTTTACCAGACGGCCGAGGATATCGCGCCGTGGGTGCGCACGCAGCGCCTGGCCTTGCCCGACCAGATCGGCGTGGAGCATTTGCTCGCCTCGGCAGCCATCCCTTTTATTTTTCCCGCCGTGCCCCTGTACGTGGGCGGCCAGCGCGAATACTGCGGCGACGGTTCCATGCGCCAGCTGGCGCCTATTTCTCCGGCCATCCACCTGGGCGCGAACAAGGTGCTGGTGGTGGGCGCGGGGCGCATGACGGAACCGGCGCCCGCCGCGTCCGAAGCGGCGCGCTACCCGAGCCTGGCGCAGATCGCCGGCCACGCGCTGTCGTCGATCTTCCTCGATGGCCTGGCCGTCGATATCGAGCGCCTGAACCGCATCAACCTGACCCTGTCGATGCTGCCGCCCGAGTTGCTGGGCAAGACGGCCTTGAAACCGGTGGAATTGCTGGTCATCGCGCCGTCCGAACGGCTCGACGCCATTGCCAGCCGGCATATCGGCAGTTTGCCGCGTCCCATCCGCACCATGTTGTCGGGTATCGGCGCGGCCGAAGCGCGCGGCGCGGCGCTGGCATCGTATTTGTTGTTCGAATCGACGTATACTAACGAGCTGATCCGTCTTGGACAGCGCGATACGCAGGCCCGCAAGGACGATGTACTGGCGTTTTTTGGTTCTTGAGACGGCCCTTGGAGCGGCGTGCGGGTTTTTCGCGTTTTTTTTGACAGGACGATTGTGCTGGTATTTCGACGTGTTTTCGATGTTGCCTTACTGTTAATTCTTCTGCTGGGCGGCTGGGCCGCGGCGGCGCCTGCGCCCACCTTGCGCTTCGACCAGCTCAGCGTCGACCAGGGCCTGGCGCAGGAATCGGTGCTGGCCATCGCGCAGGACCGGCAAGGCTATATGTGGTTCGGCAGCCAGTCTGGCCTGAGCCGCTACGATGGCTACCGCATGGTCGTCTACAAGAATATCGAGGGCGACAAGACCAGCCTGGCCGACAACTGGGTCGGCGAGCTGCATGTCGATAGCCAGGGCCAGCTGTGGGTGGGCACCGACAATGGCCTGGACCGCTTCGACGCCGCCAGCCAGACCTTCATCCATTACGTCCCGGCCGAAAAGAGCAAGCGCGGCAACGGCAACCGGCATATCCATGCCATTCTCGACGATGGCGCGCGCGGCTTCTGGATCGCCACCTCGGACGGTTTGCAGCATTTCGACCCGGCCACGGGGCACTTCCGCACCTGGCACCATGAAGAAGGCAACCCGCACAGCCTGGGCGACAATGAAATCAAGGCGCTGGCGCTGGACGCGCAACAGCGCCTGTGGATCGGCACGGTGACGGGCCTGGACATGCTGGCGCCGGGCAGCGAGCGCTTCGAGCATTTCGCCGTCGATACGGAGCCCGGTTCGAAGTACAACGTGATCCAGTCGCTGCTGATCGACCGCCAGCAGAACCTGTGGATCGGCACCATGGCCGGCGCCGAGCGCTGGCGCCTGGGCGGCGCCGGCGAGGCGCCCCAGGTACGAGTGCGCTTCGGCGAGAAACATGGCTTTTCCGCCATCCGCGTCGCCAGCCTGTACCAGGACGTCGATGCCACCGTCTGGCTGGGCAGCAATGCCGATGGCCTGTTCCGCTGGCTGCCCGGCAGCGACAGCTTCCTGCAGTACCGCCACCAGACGGGCGACAAGTTCAGCGTCGCCGACAACCAGCTGTCGTCGCTGTACCGCGACCGCGCCGGCACCTTCTGGGTCGGCTCCTGGTACAACGGCGTGAGCCGGGTGGACCTGGGCAGCGGCGGCTTTTCGCGCATGGCGCGCGCCCCCGGCGACGTGGGCGCGCTGGCGGACAAGAAAGTGCGCGCCGTGGCCGACGCGGGCAATGGCAAGCTGTGGCTGGCCACCAAGGGCGGCCTGAAACTGTACGACACGCGCGACGGCAGTTCGCGCCTGTTCGACCTGCGCAGTTCGCCCGGCATGTCGCGCGACGAGCAGGTCACCACCCTGTACAAGGCGCCGGACGGCACCCTGTGGGTGGGCGGCTCGACGGGCTTGCACCGCTTCGATCCGGCACTGGAGCGCTTCTTCACCATGCGCTTTGCCGCCGGCGACCCGAACAGCGACACCATCCGCAATGTGGTGAGCGACCGCAGCGGCATGCTGTGGGTCTCGACGCGGGGCGGCGTGCACCGCTTCGACCCCGTCAGCCGCCGCTTTACCACCTACCGCCACGACCCGGCCAACCCGAACAGCCTGTCCGACAACATGGTGCGGCCCGTGCTGGAAGACGGCAAGGGGCGGCTGTGGATAGGCTCTTTCCACGGCCTGGACTTGCTGGACCGCGCCAGCGGCCGCTTCCGCCATTTCCGCCACGATCCGCAAAACCCGCATAGCCTGAGCCACGACGAAGTGCATTTCCTGCACGAGGACAAGCGCGGCGTGCTGTGGGTGGGCACGGCCAATGGCCTGAACCGCATGGACGTCGACGCCAAGGGCGAAATCGGCTTCCGGCGCTTCGTGCGCAAGGATGGCATGGCCGACGACGCCGTCGCCAGCATCCTCGGCGACGACAACGAGCAGCTGTGGCTGAGCACGAACAGCGGCATCACGCGCCTCGACATGCGCAGCGGCCTGTTTCGCAACTACGACAGCGCCGATGGCACGGTGGAAGGCTCGTACTTCGATGGTGCGGCCCTGCGCGCGGCGGACGGGACCATGTATTTCGGTGGCTTCAATGGCATGACGGCGTTTGTGCCGCAGGATATCCACGACAACCGCGTGCCGCCGCTGGTGGCCATCACGGAGCTGCAGATCTTCAACAAGCCGGTGGCCATCGGACGCGGCGAGTTCGCGCACGTGCTCAGCAGGGCCATCGACCACACGCGCCAGCTGGTGCTGACCAGCCGCGAAAGCGTCTTTTCGCTGGAGTTCGCGGCCCTGCATTTCGCCGCGCCGCAGCGCAACATGTTCGCCTACCGGCTCGAAGGCTTCGACCAGGACTGGGTCATGACGGACGCTGGGCGGCGCTTTGCCACCTACACCAACCTCGATGCCGGCAACTACGTGTTTCGCGTCAAGGCGGCCAACAAGGACGGCGTGTGGAACGAGAGCGGCGCCACGCTGGCCATCACGATCCTGCCGCCGTTCTGGAAAACCTGGTGGTTCCGCACCCTGATGGCGGCGCTGCTGCTGGGCGCCATCTATGGCGCGTACCGCCAGCGCGTGCGCGCGCTGCGGCATCAACAGAATGAACTGGAAAAGCAGGTCAGCGAACGCACGGCCGAGTTGCAGAGCAAGGAAATCGAAGTGCTGGCCCAGTCGGAAAAGCTGGCACAGGTCAACAACAGCTTGACCAAAAACGAGGAAAGTTTGCGCCAGGCCAAGCGCAAAGCCGAGGATGCCACGCGCCAGAAGTCGGAATTCTTGGCCAACATGAGCCACGAGATGCGCACGCCGCTGGCCGGCGTGATCGGCATGCTGGGCTTTGCCCTGCGCGACGAGCAGCTGCACGACGCCACGCGCGAGCAGATCCTGCGCGGCCAGGCCAATGCCCAGTCGCTGCTGGTGATCATCAATGACTTGCTCGATTTTTCCAAGATCGAGGCGGGCAAGCTGAGTATCGAAAATATCGATTTCGCGCTCGGCGCGGCGATCGAGGCGGTCGTCAGCCTGTTCGAGGAGCAGGCGGCCGCGCGCAGCATCGGTTTTTCCATCGATTTCGCGCCCGACCTGCCGCCCTTCGTGGTGGGCGACCCAACCCGCTTGCGCCAGGTGCTGGTCAACCTGGTCGGCAATGCCTTCAAGTTTACCCAGCGCGGCGGCGTCAGCGTGTGCGTGGAGCGGGCCGGCGTGGCCAGCGGCAGCGGCGGACGCCGTGTCAACCTGATCCGCTTTACGGTCAGCGACAGCGGCATCGGCATCGATGCGGACGCGATGGCGCGCCTGTTCCAGAAATTCGAGCAGGCCGACGCCAGCACCACGCGGCGCTACGGCGGCACGGGGCTGGGCCTGGCGATCTGCCGCCAGCTGGTCGAACTGATGGAGGGCGAGATCGAGGTGGCCAGCACGCCGGGGCAGGGCAGCACGTTTGCCTTCACCTTGCCGCTGGCCGATGGCGTGGCGCCGCCGCTGGTGCCGCAGGTGGCGCTGGCGCCGCACAGCCACCAGTTGCGCGTGCTGTGCGCGGAAGACTTCCCCACCAACCAGATTATCATCCGCGTCATGCTCGAAGAGCTGGGGCACCGTGTCGACGTGGTCGCCAACGGCGCGCTGGCGGTGGCGGCCTGCGTGCATACGCGCTATGACCTGATCCTGATGGACGGCCGCATGCCGGAGATGGACGGCGCCACGGCCACGCGCTTGATCCGCGTGGGCGGCTGGCCGGACCAGCCCGTGCGCGACCAGGAGCTGATGATCGTGGCCCTGACGGCGAATGCCAGCGAAGAGGATCGCGGCCGCTATCTGGGCGTCGGCATGGATGATTTCCTCAGCAAGCCCGTGGACGAGGCGGCGCTGCATGGCTTGCTGGCGCGCACCATCGAGCGCCAGCTGCAGCGCGGTTTCATGTTGCCGCGCATGCCGTCGAACGCGCCGCGCGCCAGCGCGCGGGGGCAGGCCGAACTCGACGCCTTGTTCGGCATCGCGCCGGCGGCCCCCGTCGCGGCACCCTCCCAGTCCATCCGCAGCGGTGAACTGCAGCGGCGCATCCGCGTCGCCTTCGTCGCCGACCTGGAGGGACGCCTGCGCGAACTCGACGCCGCCCTGGCGGCGCAGGACCGCGACAACGCCGGGCGCCTGCTGCACGGTTTGAAGGGCAGCGCCGCCTATCTCGATGAAACGCAGCTGCACATGCTGTGCACGGAAATGGAGGAGGCGGCCGATGGCGGGCGCTGGACCCAGGTGGCCCTGCATTTGCCGCAATTGCGCGCACTGTTGGCGCAAATAGCCGTTTCGGGCAAGGAAATGTAAAATAGGCAATGCCGGCCATCGGGCGCGCGGCGAAACTGGGTAGAATACGGCCAGGCCCCTGATGCCGCCGGCAATGGAGAAAGCAATGAAAGTACTGGTGGTTGACGATGATGTCGTGTCGCGCATGGTATTGATGCATCTGATCGACAGCTGCGGCGTGCACGATATCGTGGAAGCCGAAGATGGCGCGGCGGCGTGGGAGCAGCTCGAAGGCGGCTTGCGCCCCGCGCTGTGCTTCTGCGACTTGCGCATGCCGCGCCTGTCCGGCATGGAGCTGCTGCAGAAAATCCGCTCCGACAGCGCGCTCGACGCCATGCCGCTGGTGCTCGTGTCGTCGGCGAATGACCACGACACGGTGCGCGACGCCGTGCAGGCCGGCGCCGCCGGCTATATCGTCAAGCCCTTCCAGCCGGAGCAGGTGCGCCAGCATATCGACGCCTGCTTCGACGTCTCCGCCTTGCCGGCCGAGGCGCCGCGCGACACCCTGCAGCGGCTGGGCATCGACGGCGAACGCTTGCTGGCCTACTTGACGGGCTTCCAGGGGCAGATCGGCGCCGCCAGCGAGCAGGTCGACGCCTTGCTGGCGCGCGGCGAACCGGCGCAGGCGCGCCAGCAGCTCGAACGGCTGCACCTCGGTTGCCGCACCCTCGGCTTGCATGGCGCGGAGGCGGAGATGATGGCCCTGCTGCAGGCCTCGGTGCTCGATGGCGAGCAGATACAGGCGGCCCTGGCCGCGCTGGCGCGCAGCGTGGCGCAGCAGGCGCGTTTGCTGCGGCAGCAGGACGGGATCGACTGAATCTGCTGTTTTCCGCTTGCCGGGAAAATACTTTAGGTTTAAAGTATCTGCTTCCGGGCCATGTGCACGCGCCCGCTACCAGCCAGGATGAGCATGAGCAGCGACCCTTCGCCTACCACCGCCACTCCCCAGGACGACTTTGCGCGCGCGCACTTGCCGCCGCGCGCACTCTGGCCGCAGCTGTGCCTTGAGCTGCCCGAGCTGCAGTATCCGGCGCGTCTCAATTGCGTCGCCGCGCTGCTCGATGCGGCCGTCGCCAACGGTGGCGGCGAGCGCACCGCCATCCTTGCCGACGGCCAGCGCTGGACCTACGCGCAGCTGGCGCGGCAGGTCGACCGCATCGCCCACGTATTGCGCGGCGACCTGCGCCTGATTCCCGGCAACCGCGTCTTGCTGCGCGGCGCGAATACCCCGATGATGGCCGCCTGCCTGCTGGCCGTGCTGAAGGCTGGCTGCATCGCCGTGCCGACCATGCCGCTGCTGCGCGCGCGCGAACTGTCCACCATCCTGGCCAAGGCGGAAGTGAACGCCGTGCTGTGCGCGCAGGGCTTGCGCGGGGAACTCGACGGCGTGCCCGGCCTGCCGGCCATGCTGTGCTTTGGCGCCGACGACGCGGAACTGGAACGGCGCATGGCGGCCCACGCCGCCCCCTTTGCCGCATGCGACACGGCGGCCGACGACGTTTGCCTGATCAGCTTTACCTCGGGCACGACGGGCGTCCCCAAGGGCACCATGCACATGCAGCGCGACCTGCTGGCCATCTGCGACTGCTTTCCCCGCTCCATGCTGCAGGTGCGCGCCGACGATATCTTCATCGGCACGCCGCCATTGGCTTTTACTTTTGGCCTGGGCGGCCTGCTGCTGTTTCCCCTGCGCTTTGGCGCTTGCGCCGTGCTGCTGGAAAAACTCACGCCCGACGCGCTGCTGCGCGCCATCGGCGCCTATCAGGCCACCATCTGCTTCACGGCGCCCACCTTTTACCGCCAGATGGCGCCCCTGGCGGCCAGTTACGAGCTGCGCAGCCTGCGCTTGTGCGTGTCGGCCGGCGAAGCGCTGCCGCTGGCCACGCGCGACGCCTGGCAGGCGGCGACGGGACTGGCCATGACGGACGGCATCGGCGCCACCGAGATGCTGCACATCTTCATTTCCGCCACGGGCGAGGGCATCCGCCGCGGGGCCATCGGCAAGGCCATCCCCGGCTACCAGGCATGCATCGTCGACGACGCCGGCGTGCCGCAGCCGCCCGGCGTGACGGGCCGCCTGGCCGTGAAAGGCCCCACCGGCTGCCGCTACCTGTCCGACCCGCGCCAGCGCGAATACGTGCAGAACGGCTGGAACCTGACGGGCGACACCTTCGAGATGGATGCCGACGGCTATTTCTATTACCGCTCGCGCAGCGACGACATGATCGTCTCGGCCGGCTACAACATCGCCGGCCCGGAAGTGGAAGAGGCGCTGCTGCGCCACCCGGCCGTGGCCGAATGCGGCGTGGTCGGGCGCGCCGATGCCGAGCGCGGCCAGATCGTCGAGGCGCACGTGGTGCTGAAAGATGGTTTCCAGCCCGGCGATGCCCTGGCAGCCGAATTGCAGGACTTCGTGCGCCAGCAGATCGCCCCGTATAAATACCCGCGCGCCATCCGCTTCCTGCCTGCGTTGCCGCGCACGGAAACGGGCAAGCTGCAGCGCTTCAAACTTCGCACGGACACCCCATGAATATCGTCTGCATCGGCGGCGGCCCCGCCGGCCTGTATTTCAGCCTGCTCATGAAAAAGCAGAACCCGGACCACCGCATCACCGTCATCGAGCGCAACCGCCCGTACGACACGTTTGGCTGGGGCGTGGTGTTTTCCGACCAGACCCTGGGCAACCTGGCCAACGCGGACGAGCCGACGGCGCGCGCCATCCTGCAGGCGTTCAACCACTGGGATGATATCGAAATCCACTTCAAGGGCCAGACCGTGCGCTCCGGGGGCCATGGCTTTTGCGGCATCGGCCGCAAGCGCCTGCTCAATATCCTGCAGGCGCGCTGCGAGGAACTCGGCGTGCAGCTGGTGTTCGAGACGGAAGTGCGGGACGACCAGGCCATCGCGCGCCAGTACGGCGCCGAGCTGGTGATCGCCAGCGACGGCTTGAACAGCCGCATCCGCACGCGCTATGCGGCCAGCTACCAGCCCGAGATCGACCAGCGCCATTGCCGCTTCGTCTGGCTGGGCACGCGCAAGAAATTCGAGGCCTTCACGTTTGCCTTCCGCCAGACGGAATTCGGCTGGTTCCAGGCGCATATCTATCAATACGACGGCGAGACCTCGACCTTTATCGTCGAAACGCCCGAACACGTGTGGCGCGCGGCGGGACTGGACGCCATGAGCCAGGAAGAGGGCATCGCCTTTTGCGAAGCGCTGTTCGCCGGGGAACTCGATGGCCACGGTTTGCTGAGCAATTCGCCGCACTTGCGCGGCTCGGCGCAGTGGATCACCTTCCCGCGCATCGTCTGCCGGGAATGGGTGCATGTACAGGATGGCGTGCCCGTGGTGCTGATGGGCGACGCGGCCCATACGGCGCATTATTCGATCGGTTCCGGCACCAAGCTGGCGCTGGAAGACGCCATCGAGCTGGCGCGCTGCTTCGGCCAGCATGGGGATACGGATGCTGCGCTGGCCGCCTACCAGCAGTTGCGCGCCATCGAGGTGCTGAAAATCCAGAGCGCGGCGCGCAATTCCATGGAGTGGTTTGAAAACGTCGAGCGCTACAGCGCCATGGACGCGCCGCAGTTCGCCTATTCCATGCTCACGCGCAGCCAGCGCATCTCGCACGAAAACCTGCGCCTGCGCGATCCCGCCTACGTGGCCGGCTATGAACTGTGGCTGGCGCGGCGCGCCGGCGAGCAGGCCGGCGTTGTATTTCCGCAAGTACCTTTGCCGGATCAGGCCGTGCCACCCATGCTCACGCCGTTCAAGCTGCGCGGCGTGCTGCTGAAAAACCGCATCGCCGTCTCGCCGATGGCGCAGTACAGCGCCGTCGATGGCGTGGCGGGCGACTACCACCTGATGCACCTGGGCGCGCGCGCCATGGGCGGCGCCGGCCTCGTGTTTGCCGAGATGACGTGCGTGTCGGCCGACGCGCGCATCACGCCCGCCTGCCCCGGCATGTACAGCGAGGCGCACACGCAGGCCTGGCGCCGCATCGTCGACTTTGTGCATGCCAACAGCGATGCGAAGATCGCCCTGCAATTGGGCCACGCGGGCGCGAAAGGCTCGACGCGGCCCATGTGGGACGGCATCGACCAGCCGCTCAGGGAGGGCAACTGGCCTTTGACCTCGGCCTCGGAACAGCAATACCTGGCCGGCGTGTCGCAAACGGCGCGCGCGGCCACGGAAAGCGACCTGGCGCGCATCGAGCAGGACTTCGTGCGCGCCACCCTGGCCGCGGCCGTCGCCGGTTTCGACTGGCTGGAACTGCATTGCGCGCACGGCTATCTGTTGTCGAGTTTTATCTCGCCGCTGACCAACCGCCGCACGGACGAGTATGGCGGCAGCCTGGAAAACCGCTGCCGTTATCCGCTGCGCGTGTTCCGCGCCATGCGCGCCGCCTGGCCGCAGAATAAACCGATGAGCGTGCGCATTTCGGCCCACGACTGGGTCGACGGCGGCATCACGCCCGATGACGCCGTCGTCATCGCGCGCCTGTTCAAGCAGGCCGGCGCCGACCTGATCGACTGCTCCTCGGGCCAGGTCAGCAAGCTCGAACGGCCCGTGTACGGGCGCATGTTCCAGGCGCCGTTCGCCGACCGCGTGCGCAACGAGGCAGGCATCGCCAGCATGGCCGTCGGTTCGATCTTTGAAGCCGACCACGCCAACAGCATCATCGCCGCCGGGCGCGCCGACCTGTGCGCCGTGGGCCGCCCGCACCTGGCCAACCCGGCCTGGATCCTGACGGAAATGGCGCGCATCGGCTACAGCGGCGGGGCAGCCGCGTGGCCGAAACAGTACCGTCCGGGCCAGCAGCAGCTGGAGCGCAATCTGCAGCGCGAGCGGCAACTGGCTGCCGCCAATACGGGCTTGACCCCGCAACAGGTGGCCGCGCGGCTGCTGGAAGGATGACATGAGCAAGCAAGCATTGATGGACACGCTGTCAGAAAAACATGCGCTGGTGACGGGCGCCGGGAGCGGCATCGGCCTGGCCTGCGCGGGCGCCTTGCTGGACGCGGGCGCCCGGGTCACCCTGGCCGGGCGCGACGGCGCGCGGCTGGCGCGCGCGCGCATGCAGCTGGAAGAGGCGGGCCATGCGGGGAGGGTGGCCATCTGCGTGCTTGACGTGAGCGTGGAAGCGTCCGTGCAGGCGGGTTTCGCGCAGGCCGCCGCGCATTTCGGCCGTATCGATGTATTGATCAATAACGCGGGTCAGGCGCATGCGGCGCCGTTCGGCAAGACGGACGCCGCCATCTGGCAGCAGATGCTGGCCGTGAACCTGACGGGCGTGTTCCACTGCTGCCAGGCCGTCCTGCCGGCCATGCTGGAAGCGGGTTGGGGACGCATCGTCAACGTGGCGTCGACGGCGGGCCTGAAAGGCTATCGTTACGTCAGCGCCTATGTCGCCGCCAAGCATGGCGTGATCGGCCTGACGCGCGCGCTGGCGCTGGAAGTGGCGCCGCGCGGCGTCACCGTCAACGCCGTCTGCCCCGGTTATACGGAAACGGAGATGGTGGCGCAGGCCGTGCAGAACATCGTGCGCAAGACGGGGCGCGGCGAAGAGGCGGCGCGCGCGGAACTGGCGGCAGCCAATCCGCAGCAGCGGCTGGTGCAGCCGCAGGAAGTGGCCGATGCGGTGGCGTGGCTTTGCCTGCCCGCGTCGTCCGCCATGAATGGACAATCGATCGCCGTCGCCGGCGGCGAAGTCATGTAACGGAATGAAGATCATGGATAAAGAAAGCGCTGACGCGCAAGAACAACCGGTACTGGACCTGTCCAGCCGCCTGACGCAAGACCACCATCAGTCGCTCAAGCTGTGGCTGCGCATGCTCTCGTGCACGGTGAAAATCGAAAACGAGGTGCGCACGCGACTGCGCGCCAGCTTCGGCATCACCTTGCCCCGCTTCGACCTGATGGCGCAGCTGGAGCGCTTTCCCGAAGGTTTGCGCATGGGCGAGCTGTCCAAGCGCATGATGGTCACGGGCGGCAATATCACGGGCATCACCGACCAGCTGGAGCAGGAAAAGCTGGTGGCGCGCGTGGTCGACCCGAAAGACCGCCGCTCGTACAGCGTCAAGCTGACGCCAGCGGGCCGGCGCGCCTTCGACGAGATGGCGCGCGTGCATGAAGGCTGGATCGCCGAACTGCTGCACGGCGTGACACCGGACGACAAAAACCAATTGATCGACCTGCTGTCGCACATGAAGCAGCAGTTGAATAACACCCCTCTAAAGGACTGAGCATGCGCCATCTACCCGGCCAGCCGCAAGACCTGCCAGGCAACCGCGCCAGCTTGGGCCATTACGCCGCGCGGCATTTTTTATTCTCCGTCGAGGAAGGCGTCGCCACCTTGACTTTGCACAGGCCCGAGCGCAAGAATCCGCTCACTTTTGACTCGTATGCGGAATTGCGCGAGCTGTTTCGCGCGCTGGCGCATGCGGACGACGTCAAGGCCGTGGTGATCACGGGCAGCGGCGGCAATTTCTGCTCGGGCGGCGACGTACACGACATCATCGGCCCGCTGACGCAACTCGACATGCCCGGCCTGCTGGCGTTTACCCGCATGACGGGCGACGTGGTGAAAGCCATGCGCGCCTGCCCGCAGCCCATCATCGCCGCCATCGACGGCATTTGCGCGGGCGCCGGCGCCATGCTGGCGCTGGCCTCCGACATCCGCCTGGGCACGGCGCGCAGCAAGACGGCCTTTTTGTTTACCCGCGTGGGCCTGGCCGGCTGCGACATGGGCGCCTGCGCCTTGCTGCCGCGCGTGATCGGCCAGGGCCGCGCCGCCGAACTGCTGTACACGGGGCGCTCGCTGGCCGGAGCCGAGGGCGAGCGCTGGGGCTGGCTCAACCGCCTGGTCGAGCCGGAAGAACTGGCCGAGGCGGCGCAGCTGTTCGCCGCCGGCCTGGCCAGCGGCCCCACGTTCGCGCACGGCATGACGAAAAAAATGCTGCAGCAGGAGTGGAACATGGGCGTCGACGAAGCCATCGAGGCGGAAGCGCAGGCGCAAGCCATTTGTATGGCCACCAACGATTTTCACCGGGCCTATCACGCCTTCGTGGCGAAGGAAAAACCGCAATTCGAGGGCGATTAAGATGCAACATACACGCGATACGACTTACCTGGACTGGCCGTTTTTCGAAGCGCGGCATGCCGAGCTTGAGTCTGAGCTCGATGCCTGGGCGACGCAGCACCTTGATGGCGCCCATGGCGGCGACGTCGATGCGGCCTGCCGCGCGCTGGTGGCGCAATTGGGGCAGGGCGGCTGGCTGGCCTACGCCACCGGCACCGATGGCAAGATCGACACGCGCGCCATTTGCCTGATGCGCGAAACCCTGGCGCGCCATAACGGCCTGGCCGATTTCGCTTTTGCCATGCAGGGACTCGGTTCGGGCGCCATCGGCCTGTTCGGCAGCGCGCAGAACAAGGCGCGCTATTTGCCGGACGTGGCCAGCGGCAAGCGCATCGCCGCGTTTGCCCTGTCGGAGCCGCAGGCCGGCTCCGACGTGGCGGCCATGGCGTGCGCGGCGCGCCGCGATGGCGACGACTATGTGCTCGACGGCGAAAAGACGTGGATCTCGAACGGCGGCATCGCCGACTTTTACGTGGTGTTCGCCCGCACGGGCGAGGCGCCGGGCGCGCGCGGCATCAGCGCCTTCATCGTCGACGCCGACAATCCCGGGCTGGAAATCGCCGAGCGCATCGCCGTCATCGCGCCGCATCCGCTGGCGCGCCTGCGTTTCAATCACTGCCGCGTGCCTGTCTCGCAGCGCCTGGGCGAGGCGGGGCAGGGTTTCAAGGTGGCGATGGCCACGCTCGATGTCTTCCGCACCTCGGTGGCCGCCGCCGCGCTGGGCTTTGCGCGGCGCGCCTTCGACGAGGCGCTGCGCCACGCGACAAAGCGCCAGATGTTCGGCCAGACCCTGGCGGACTTCCAGCTGACGCAGGCAAAATTAGCGCAGATGGCCACCGGCATCGACGCGGCCGCGCTGCTCACCTACCGCGCCGCCTGGCAACGCGACCAGGGCCGCAAGGTGACAAAGGAAGCGGCGATGGCCAAGCTGACGGCCACGGAAACGGCGCAGCAGGTGATCGATGCGGCCGTGCAGCTGTTCGGCGGCATGGGTGTGGTGAGCGACCATCCGGTCGAGCGCCTGTACCGTGAAATCCGCGCCTTGCGCATCTACGAGGGTGCCAGCGAAGTACAGCAATTGATCATCGCGCGCGAACTGCTGCGCGAGGCGGCCAACGCATGAACGGCATGAACCGCATGGACAACGAGGAGAACACGATGCAAGTGCTGCAACCGCCCGGATGGGCAAGACCGCGCGGCTATGCAAATGGCGTGGCTGCCAGCGGACGCACGGTGTACGTCAGCGGCATGATAGGCTGGGATGCGCAAGGCCAGTTCCATACGGACGATTTTGCGGGACAGGTGCGCCAGGCGCTACAGAATATCGTGGCCGTGCTGGCCGAGGCGGGCGCCTTGCCCGAGCACATCGTGCGCATGAACTGGTATGTGCTCGACAAGAAAGAGTATGTGGCGGCGTATCCGCAAATCGGCGTGGCGTACCGCGAGCTGATCGGCAAGCACTACCCGTCCATGACGGCGGTGCAGGTTGCCGGCCTGATCGAGGATCGCGCCAGGGTGGAGATCGAGGTGACGGCAGTGCTGCCACCATGATGCCTGTATAAACTATTGCATTAACTGCATTTCAATTGAAATAAATTAATGCAATTAATATATCACCATGTGCTATATTGATATGCCGAAAATTCACGGCAAACACACAGGGGGAGCGATGCAACAACAAATCATGCTGAAAATCAAGGCGCTGCAGCCCGTCACCTTGCTCGCTGCTGCCTTGCTGTGCGGCAGCACCGTTCCGGCCGCTTCGGCGCAGTCCTTGCTCAACGGCGCGCAGGAGGCGCAGCTGTCCGCCTGGCTGGGCGAAGGGCCGCTGGCGCTGACGGCCATCTACACGAAGGCGGCGGGCGACACCTCGCGCGACTTTCACCTGGCCGCCGACGGCAAGGGACGCACGTTTTCCGTGATGCAGGCGAGCAACGCCGCCGGCCAGACCTGGCTGGTGGGCGGCTACAACCCGCAAAGCTGGAATTCGTCGGGCAACTACAACATGACGCCGGAAGACCGCGACCGCACGGCCTTCATCTTCAACCTGACGTCGGGCCAGCATTTCCGGCAGACGCCGAAAACCTATGCGCTCGACTCGGTGGGGGCATATCAAACTTTTAACGACATCAACGCCGGTCCCACGTTCGGCATCGGCGCCGACCTGGGCATGTCGGCTGACCTGACCAGCAATGGGATTTCTTCGCGCTATTCGTACATCGATCCAGTCAATGGCATCTTTGGCGCCAGCTTGCTCGACGGCGCGCCGTATGGCTCCTATCCGAATGTCACCTTTGGCGCCATGCAAGTTTTTAGCGTCAGCGCCGTGCCGGAACCGGCAAGCTACGCGCTGTTGCTGCTGGGCCTGGTTTCGCTGGCAGGCTGGCGCCGCAGGGCAGCCCGTGCTTGAGGATTGATCTGCGTTGATTTGTTTCCAGGATGAATCGATTGCACGCGGCGCGGCAGGGCGCGGGCGTATGCGTGGTCCCCCCGACTGGAATCGAACCAGTATCCCACGCTTAGGAGGCATGTGCACTATCCATTGTGCTACGGGGAGGACGCTCAGGCGTGGCAAGCTGCCATGCCGGATCCGGCGGCAAGGGGCGTGCAAGACGTCCCATGTGTCGCGGATCGAGCGCAATTATAGCCGACAGTTCGCAAGATATGCCTATGCTTGCGCGAGTATCGGTACAATGCGTGCTTCATTCATCTAATCGGCGGCTGTTTTGCACACCACGCGGTGTGCGCGAGGCGGCGCCCGAGCACTCTTACTCATTATGGCTGTCATTTCTCTTTCATCGGCGCAACTTGCGTTCGGTCACGTCGCGCTGCTCGATCACGCGGAATTTTCACTGGAAACCTCGGAACGGGTCGGCTTGATCGGCCGCAACGGCACGGGTAAATCGTCGCTGTTGAAGGTTATTTCGGGCAAGTTCAAGCTCGATGACGGCTTGTTGGTGATGCAGCAAGGCATCAAGATCGCGTATGTGGAGCAGGAACCGCAATTCGATCCGGACATGTCCGTGTTCGACGCCGTCGCCTCCGGCATGGGCGAATCGCAGGCGTGGCTGAAGGAATACGATGCGCTGACGGGCCAGTTTGGCCAGGGCAATGACGACGAACTGATGGAACGCATGCACGACATCCAGGTCAAACTCGATGCGGCCGATGCGTGGAGCTTGCCGAACAAGGTGGAAACCGTGCTCGACCGTCTGAACCTGACGGGCGACATGGCCATGAAAACCCTGTCCGGCGGGATGCAAAAGCGCGTGGCGCTGGCGCGCGCGCTGGTATCGGCCCCCGACGTGCTGCTGCTCGATGAACCGACCAACCATCTGGACTTCAGCTCCATCCTGTGGCTGGAAGGTTTGTTGCGCGACTTCAAGGGCAGCGTGCTGTTCATTACCCATGACCGCTCCTTCCTCGACAACGTCGCCACGCGCATCATCGAACTCGACCGCGGCCGTTTGCTGTCGTACCCGGGCAACTTCACGGCGTATCAAGTGCGCAAGGCGGAGCAGCTGGAAATCGAGGAAGTGGAAAACGCCAAGTTCGACAAGTTCCTGGCGCAGGAAGAAGTGTGGATACGCAAGGGCGTCAAGGCCCGCCGCGTGCGCGACGAAGGCCGCGTGCGCCGCCTGGAAGCGCTGCGCCTGACGCGCAATGCGCGCCGCGAACAGCAGGGACAAGTCAAGCTGGACGTATCGGCCGGCGAACGCTCGGGCAAGATCGTGGCGGACCTGGAAAACGTCTCGAAGATCTATGGCGACAAGGTCATCGTCAAGGATTTCAGCGCGACCATCTTGCGCGGCGACAAGGTTGGCCTGATTGGCGCCAACGGCGCCGGCAAGACCACCTTGCTGAAGATGATCCTCGGCGAAGAGCAGTCGGACACGGGCACCATCCGCCTGGGTACCAAGCTGCAAGTGGCGTATTTCGACCAGATGCGCACGCAGCTGAACGAAGAGGCGAACCTGATGGAAACCATCGCCCCGGGCAGCGACTGGGTCGAGATCAATGGCCAGCGCCGCCACGTGATGACGTACCTGAACGACTTCCTGTTCGCGCCGGAACGTGCCCGTTCGCCCGTCAAGTCGCTGTCCGGTGGCGAGCGCAACCGTCTACTGCTGGCGCGCCTGTTCGCCAAGCCGGCCAACGTGCTGGTGCTCGATGAGCCGACCAATGACCTCGACATCGATACCCTGGAATTGCTGGAAGAGTTGCTGGAAGAATATACCGGCACGGTTTTCCTCGTCAGCCATGACCGCACCTTCCTCGACAACGTCGTCACGCAGGTGATCGTTGCCGAAGGCGAGGGCAAGTGGCGCGAATTCGTCGGCGGCTACACGGACTGGGAGCGCGTGCGCACCTTGCCGATCGCCACGGCGCCCGCCAGCAAGCCGGCCGTGAAGGTCGAGGCCGCCGCACCGGCCGCGAAGCAGAAAAAGCTCAGCTACAAGGAGCAGCGCGAGCTGGAAGAACTGCCGAAACTGATCGCCAAGCTGGAAGACGAGCAATCGGTGCTGGCTGCCGAGCTGTCGCATCCGGACTTCTACAAGAAGACGCCGGCCGAAGGCAAGCGCCTGAACGCGCGCGTGGCCGAGATCGAAGGCGAACTGCTGGAAGCGCTGGAAAAGTGGGAGCAGATCGAGGCGCGCGCCAACGGTTGATGCTTTTTTGCATACCCTGTTGTAATTAAGTCAGGATTATTTGCCACGGCAACGGTCCTGCTTGATATAATTATATAATTATATTTATTACATCGGGGGATGCATGTTTGTCATGAAAAACACGCGCTCCGGACCACGGCGTCCGGCGCGTGGCACCATCTCCGCTGCGCAGCAGCATGGTTGACCGCGCCGCCTGGCCCCGGGTAGCGCCATTCCTGGCCTACCTCTCCTTTATTTTCATTGCCGACATGCTCGGCCGTCTGGGCGTTGCCGCGCAGGAATTGCGCTGGCTGTACGCCGTCAAGATCGGCGTCGTGCTGGGCCTGCTGTTGTACTGGCGCCGCAGTTACACGGAATTGCTGTGGACGCCGTTGGGCGCGCGTGCCATTCTCGGGGCGCTGGCAAGCGGTGTTGTTGTTTTTCTGCTGTGGATCAATCTCGACGCCGGCTGGATGCGCATCGGCAACGCCGATGGCTACGATCCCCGCACCGACGGCCGCATCGAGTGGAGCCTGGTGCTGCTGCGCATCGCCGGCGCGGCGCTGGTGGTGCCCGTGATGGAGGAGCTGTTCTGGCGCTCCTTCCTGCTGCGCTGGCTCGACAAGCCGGATTTTTTGCGGGCCGCGCCGCGCCAGGCCAGCGCCAAGGCCTTCGCCATCAGCGTGCTGCTGTTTGGCTTCGAGCATAATTTATGGCTGGCCGGCATGGTGGCCGGTGCGGCATATAGTGTGTTGTACATGCGTAGCCAGTCCCTGTGGTCGCCTATCCTCGCGCATGGCGTGACGAACGGCGTGCTGGGGCTCTGGATTATTTCTGGTGGGCACTGGAATTACTGGTAGTATTGCCTATCAACTGTGTGATCTTTCAAAGACAAAATCCATGTTGAACTCCTTGCGTAAAAAAGCTGTTGCCGCCGCCTTCACGGCCCGCCCCCGCCTGTCTGTTGCGCTGGTCCTGGCCGGCACTCTGGCCAGTGGCGCCGCGCTGGCCGATATCAGCGACACCATCAAGCCTTTCGTTGCCACTTCCTATTCGTACGACGACAACCTGATGCGCTTGCCGGACGACGTGCCCGGTTTTTCCGGCCCCCGTTCGGATACGTCGAGGATGCTGCAGGCGGGCTTCCTGTTCAACCGTCCCATCGGACGCCAGGTGCTGACGGGCCAGGCCAAGTGGTCGAAGGTGAGCTTCAACCGCTTCAGCCAGTTCGACTACGATGGCAAGGATTACCTGGCCGACCTGGAGTGGCACATCGCCAACCACCTCGAAGGCCATGTGGGCGCCAGTTATGCCCAGACCCTGACGCCGTTCAGCGACTTCCAGAGCACGGTGCGCAATTTGCGCACGCAGCGGCGCGAGTACCTGAATGGCGCCTGGCGCTTCCACCCCAGCTGGCGCGTGCGCGGCGGCCTGTCGCGCGACCGCTATTTGTATGACTTGCCATCGCAGGCGTTTTCCAACTGGACGGAAGACGCGACGGAGTTCGGCGTCGATTACCTGGCGCGCAGCAATAGCCGCATCGGCCTGCAGCTGCGCCACCTGAACGGCAAGTATCCGAACCGCAGTGCGCTCGAAGCCAGCGTGTACGGCAATGGCTATCGCCAAGACGAGATCAAGGCGAATGTCTTCTGGGAGTTGAGCGGCATCACGCAGGTGGAATTCCTCGGCGGCTGGGTACGCCACCGCAACAATTTGCTGGCCGGGCGCGATGACAGCGGCACGAATGGCCGGCTGAGCGTGTACTGGAAGCCTTTGGGCAAGGTCAATTTCACGGGCATCGTCTGGCGTGAATTCGGTTCCGTGGACAATTCGCTGGTGACAAGCAGCCTGAATACGGGCGCCAGCGTGGGCGCCACGTGGGCGGCCACGTCGAAGGTGCGCGTCGATGCGCTGCTGCGCCAGGAGCGGCGCGATTTCGCCGCCATCAGCGGCCTGGTGCTGCCTGGCGACGGGCGCGACACCACCCGCACGGCGTCGCTGGGCGCCACGTATGCGCCGCACCAGAAAATCCAGCTTGGCGTGCGCCTGTTCCACGAGCGGCGCGAAGGCGTCGCCATCATCGATAGCGGCAGCTATCGGGCCAAGGGCATTTCCTTCAATGGCAGCGTCCAGTTTTAAAGATCAACATGACTGTCAATGATATACCCCTGATTTCGTTTTTCCAGCGCGTCCTCGATCCGATCATCATCATGGGCTTGCTGTACCTGATGACGGTTTTGTCGGGGGCGACATTTACCGGCTATACGCTGGTGCTGATGATCTTGGCCGTCTTCATTTCATCGACGGTGTACCAGCATGTCGACCCCTACCGTACCTGGCGCAGCGGCCGCATGCTCGCGTACGCGCGCGATATCCTAGTGGGCTGGGCGATCGTCGCGCTGATCCTCATCTTCCTGGGCTCGGCCACGGGCCTGGCCTATCATTTCGATACCGAGGTGGTGCTGGCCTGGTTTGTCCTCACGCCCTTCGTGCTGCTGGCCGGGCACCTGGCCGGGCGCAAGTTCAGCCTGCACCCGGACGGCGACAGCGAAGTGCGCTCGGTGGTCATCATCGGCGCCAATGACGCCAGCCTGAAGTTTGCCGCCACCGTCGAGCGCAATGCCAACCTGTTCATGCACGTGCATGGCTTCTTCGACGACCGCACGGACGACCGCTGGCCGGAAAAGATGCGCGAACCCATGCTGGGACGCATGGATGATATCGCCACCTACGTGCGCGAACACAATATCAAGATGATCTTCATCAGCCAGCCGATCTCGGCCCAGCCGCGCATCCGCAAGATGCTCGACGAGCTCGAAGATACGACGGCTTCCGTGTATTTCCTGCCGGATATTTATATCTTTGACCTGATGCAGGCGCGTTTCGACAACGTGGGCGGCATGCCCGTCATCGCCATCCGCGAATCGCCCTTCACGGGCTTTAACAGCATGGTCAAGCGGGGCAGCGATATCGTGCTGGGGCTGGTGATCCAGGTGCTGCTGCTGCCGGTGATGCTGGTCATCGCCATCGCCGTCAAGAGCACCTCGAAAGGCCCGGTGATTTTCCGCCAGCGCCGCTATGGCCTGTATGGCGAAGAGATCGTCGTCTACAAGTTCCGCTCCATGACGGTGGGCGAAGACGGCGACAATGTGGTGCAGGCAACCAAGAACGACCAGCGCGTGACGCGGGTCGGCGCCTTCCTGCGCCGCAGCTCGCTCGATGAGCTGCCGCAATTCCTCAATGTCTTGCAGGGCCGCATGAGCATCGTGGGGCCGCGCCCCCATGCCGTCGTGCACAACGAGCAATACCGCAAGCTGATCAAGGGCTATATGCTGCGCCACAAGGTCAAGCCCGGCATTACGGGCTGGGCCCAGGTCAACGGTTTACGGGGCGAGACGGAAACGCTCGACAAGATGGAGGCGCGCATCCATTTCGACCTCGATTACCTGCGCAACTGGTCGCTGTGGCTGGATCTGTGGATTATCGCGCGCACGGTGAAAGTGGTGCTGGCGCGCGAGAACGCCCATTGAGCGCCAGTCTGCTGCTGGCAGGAAAAAATAGCGTTTGATTATACTTTGCACGGTGTCAATACGCGTTAAAATGGAGCATCTTATAGAGCACCAGCGCATTACGCGACCACTCGCGCTCACCTTGCCACGAGTCGTGCCGGCCATGCGCCATTACTTTCCTCTTGGGAAGGGTTCACGATGTGTGCAGTATCCGGCCCTGCCCCTGCCGGTCGTTGCGTCACCCTGACGGTAGCCGTCAGGGACGGCACGCGCCAACTATCATTTTTAAAGTCGCTCTGAACCGTGCAATACATAATATTTTGCAATGAAGTGGACTGCGGAAATAGTTGTTTTTATATCTCATTAGTAGATTTTTAAGCAAAATATTTTCCTTGTTGCCTTGCATTATGTGTATTATGTTTACAATATTATTAATTATTTGACGAATAACTATTTTCAGGGGAAATTATTTCATGTCGTGCAGCCTGGCCATGCCAGTCCACCACGCCGGATTTTTCCACCCGTCATACCTGTTTTTCGAAGGAGCACGCTTGAATCATTCTTTTCACTCCCGTCCCGCGCCGCGTCTGCTGTGCGCCGCCCTGGTCCTGCTGGCCGCTGCCGGGCTGTCCGCCTGCGGCAACAAGGAAAAAAAGGCTGGCCAGGCGCTGGCCAGCGTGAACGGCGAAGAAATCACCATCCTGCAGTTGAATGAAGAGTTGCAGCGCGCCGGCGTGCAGGCGCCGCAGCAGGCAGCGGCCAGCAAGCAATTGCTCGAATCGCTGATCGACCGCCAGTTGCTGCAAAATGAGGCGGCCAAGGAAAAGGTCGACCGCGATCCGAAAGTCATGCAAGCCATCGAGCGTGCCAAGGCGCTGATCGTGGCCCAGGCCTATATGCAAAAGCGCATCGGCGCGGCGACCCGCCCCAGCAAGGCGGAAGTGGACGAGTATTTCGCAAAAAATCCCCTGTTTTTCAGCCAGCGCAAGCAATTCGATTTGCGCGAGCTGGTCATTCCGACGGCGGCGCTGAACGACGAGCTCAAGGCCGTCATGGACCGCGCCAAGTCGCTCGAAGACGTGGCGCAATGGCTCGACGAGCACAAGATCGCGTACGGCCGCACGCAGGTGTCGCGCACCAGCGCCGACCTGGCGCCGGAACTGAGCAGCAAACTGCAATCGATGCCCAAGGGCCAGCTGTTCATCGTGCGCGAAGGCGAGCGCAGCCTGCTCATCGCGCTGGCCGATATCAAGGACAGCCCGGTGGGCCTGGACGCGGCGGCGCCGCAGATCGAACAGTTCCTGGCCAACAAGAAGAACAAGGATGCGGCCGAGGCGGAACTGAAGCGGCTGCGCGCCAGCGCCAAGATCGAGTATTTCAACAAGGATGCGGCGGCACCGGCCAGCGCGCCAGCCAGCGCACCGGCTGCTGCTGCTGCTGCTGCTGCTGCTGCTGCGGCTCCGGCTCCGGCCCCGGCGGCAGCGGCGCCGGCGGACAGCGCGCATGAAGCCAATGTGCGCGGCGTGGCGGGATTGAAATAAGTGACGTATCAACAAGTAGTTAAACATCAGCAATCTACCAACGGGAATCTGTAATCATGAAACGACTCGCAAACTGGATGATGGCGGCCTTTCTGGCCCTCGCCGCAGGCATGGCCGGTGCAGCCGATGTCCCCCTCGGGGCCGGTGATGTGCTGAAAATTTCCGTCTACGGCAACCCGGACCTGGGCCTGGAGACGCGCGTCAGCGAAGCGGGGGAAATCACCTTCCCGCTGGTGGGGACGGTCGCGCTCGGCGGCTTGTCCACGTCGGCAGCGGAAAAGAAACTGGGCGGCCTGCTCGAGAGCGGCGGCTTCCTGCGCAAGGCGCAGGTGAACATCATCGTGACCAGCCTGCAAAGCCAGCAGGCGTCCGTGCTGGGCCAGGTCAACCGCCCGGGCCGCTATCCGGTGGAAGGCAAGCGCAGCGTGATGGACATGCTGGCCATGGCCGGCGGCGTCAGTCCTGACGGCGCCGACCAGATCACCGTGATCCGCAAGCGCGGCGGCACGGCCACGCGCGAGGTGGCCGATATCCTCGACATCGTGCGCAACGGCGATCTGAAGGGCGACACGGAAGTGGGCGGCAACGACATCATCTATGTCGAACGCGCGCCGCGCTTCTATATCTACGGCGAAGTGCAGCGTCCGGGCGCCTTCCGCCTGGAACGCAACATGACCGTCCTGCAAGCCTTGTCCGTGGGCGGCGGCCTGACGGTGCGCGGCACCGAGCGCGGCGTGCGCGTCAAGCGCCGCAATGCGGAAGGCCAGATGGAAGTGCTGCCGGTCAAGCATGACGACCTGCTGCGCGTCGACGATATCGTGTATGTCCAGGAAAGCCTGTTCTAAGAGCAACTGGCTCCCTATCTTTTTGTATTGAAAGTTTCCAAATGAACCTCACCCAACTATTGCTGATCCTTCGGGCACGCAAGAAGATTGTGCTGCTGACCTTGCTGATCACCGTGGCGCTGGCGCTCGGCGTCAGCCTGGTGCTGCCGAAGACCTACAAGGCCACCAGCACCTTGCTGATGAACTACAAGGGCGTCGATCCCCTGACGGGCATGACCATGCCGGGGCAGTTGCTGCCCGGCTATATGGCGACCCAGGTCGATATTATCGGCAGCAAGAACGTCGCCTTGCGCGTCGTCGACCAGCTGGAACTGGCGCGCAGCCCCGCCGTGATCGCCCAGTTCAACGAAGCGGCACAAGGCAAGGGCACGGTGCGCGACTGGCTGGCCGACTTGCTGCTGAAGAAACTCGAAGTGATGCCGTCGCGCGAAAGCAGCGTGGTCGATGTCAGCTTCAAGGGCGCCGACCCGCAATTCGTGGCGGCCGTGTCGAATGCCTTTGCGGAACAGTATCAAAAGGTCAGCATCCAGCTGAAGGTCGACCCGATGCGCAAGGCGACCACCTATTTCGATGACCAGACCAAATTGCTGCGCGATAATGTTGAGCGCGCGCAAAGCCGCCTGTCGAAATACCAGCAGGATAACGGCATCGTCAGCGTCGACAACCGCCTCGACGTGGAATCGAACCGCCTGAACGACCTGTCGGCGCAACTGGTGCTGGCGCAAGGCCAGGCCATGGAAGCCAATTCGCGCCAGCGCATGGCGCAGGGCGGCAACCTGTCCGAATCGCCGGACGTGGCGTCGAATCCGCTGATCCAGAGCCTGAAGCTGGGCCTGGGCAACGCCGAGGGCAAGCTGGCCGAGCTGGGCCAGCGCCTGGACCGCAATCACCCGCAATACCAGAGCGCCAAGGCGGAAGTGGACAAGCTGCGCCGCGACCTGGCCGAGCAGACGCGCGCCACCTCGCAAAGCGTGGGCAACAATGCGCAGATCCTGCAGCAGCGCGAAGGCGCGATCCGTGCCGCCCTGGCGGCGCAAAAAGCCAAGGTGCTGGAACTGAACCGGACGCGCGATGAAATGGGCGTGCTGAGCAAGGATGTGGAAAGCGCCCAGCGCGCCTTCGACGTGACTTCGCAGCGCCTGTCGCAGACGCGCATCGAAGGCCAGGCGGAGCAGTCCGATATCGCCATGCTCAACCCGGCCACGGCGCCGATCGAGCCGGACAGCCCGAAGATTCCCCGCAACGTGCTGCTGTCGATCTTCCTCGGCCTCATGCTGGGCTGCGGCATCGCGCTGCTGGCCGAATTGCTGGACCGCCGTATCCGTTCCGACCAGGACCTGAGCGAAGTGCTGCAGATTCCCGTGTTCGGCGTGGTCGACTGGAAACCTAAACAGCGTCGCATGCGCGGCATGCTGCCGCGCCGCTTGCGCCTGAACTGAGATGGAACCTATCATGACTTCAAGTCCACACCTCCTGAATAACACCGCACCGCTGGTGCGCGGCGCCGATTCCAGCATTGGCGGCCTGTTGCTCGAATCGGGCAAGATCACGCCGGAAAACGCCGAACGCGTGCTGCGCATGCAAAAGGAACTGGGCATCCGCTTCGGCGAAGCGGCCCTGCGCCTGGGCCTGATCACGGAAGCCGATATCGAGCAAGTGCTGGCGCGCCAGTTCGACTACCCGTATCTGCAGCCGGGCGCCGGCAAGTATCCGCAGGAACTGGTGGCCGCCTACCAGCCTTTCAGCCACCAGGTGGAAACCCTGCGCGCCGTGCGCAGCCAGCTGATGCTGCGCTGGTTTGCCCGCGGCAGCAAGTCGCTGGTGGTGCTGGGCATGGAGCCGGGCGACGGCGCCAGCCTGTTCGCGGCCAACCTGGCCGTGGTGTTTTCCCAGCTGGGCGAGCATACCTTGCTGGTCGACGCCAACCTGCGCGCGCCGCGCCAGCATGAAATCTTCGACCTCAAAACGCGCCAGGGCCTGTCCGACGTGCTGGCCGGCCGCGCCGAACTCGATATCATCGCCAAGGTGGAATCGTTTGTCGCGCTGTCGGTGCTGGCGGCCGGCACCTTGCCGCCGAATCCGCAGGAATTGCTCAGCCGTACCTCCTTCGTCACGCTCAACAAGCAGCTGGAAAGCCGCTACGACGTGGTGCTGTACGACGTGCCGGCGTATGCCACCGGTTCCGATGCGCTGGCCGTGGCGGCGCGTGCCGGCGGCGTGCTGCTGGTGGCGCGCAAGAACAAGACGCCGATGGCGGAAGTGGCGGCCATGAGCGAGCAGATGACGCATAGCGGTGCCCAGGTGGTCGGTTCGGTAATGGTCGACTTTTGATGGCTGCGCCTGGCCATGCCATGCCGCCGGCACGGGCCGGCCGCTCCGCCGTGCCGGACTGGCTGCCGCTGGCGCTGGGCTTCCTGGCCATGCTCGTGCCCAGCCTGGTCGGGCTGTTGCGTGGCATCTGGTCGACCGAAGAGCAGGCGCACGGCCCCATTATCCTGGCCCTGTCGCTGTGGCTGATCTACCGCAAATGGCCCGAGATGCTGGCGCAGAGCGCCGGCGCCCGTCCGGCCCGCGCCGGCTGGCCGCTGCTGGCCGCCGCGCTGCTGCTGTATGTGCTGGGCCGTTCGCAGCAGATCCTGTCGCTGGAAATCCTCGCCCTGATCGGCACCGGCCTGGCGCTGCTGCTGCTCAAGCGCGGCTGGGTGGCCGCGCGCGTGCTGTGGTTTCCCTTCTTCTTCATGCTGTTCATGGTGCCGCTGCCGCTGCCGCTGGTGACGACCCTGACCATGCCGATGAAAATGGCCGTGTCGTATGTGACCGAACACCTGCTGTTCCTGGCCGGCTATCCGATTGGCCGTAACGGCGTGATCCTGCAGATCGGCCAGTACCAGCTGCTGGTGGCCGACGCCTGCGCCGGCTTGCAGACCTTGCTGACGCTTGAAGCGCTGGGCCTGTTCTACCTGAATCTGGTGCGGCACACTTCGCCGTTCCGCAACATCGTGCTGGCCCTGCTGATCGTGCCGATTTCCTTTACGGCCAATGTCATTCGCGTGGTGGTGCTGACCCTGATTACGTATTACTTCGGCGATGCGGCCGGGCAGGGCTTCCTGCATGGCTTTGCCGGCATGGTGCTGTTCATTTCCGCGCTGCTGCTGATCCTCAGTGTCGACAGCTTGCTGCAGTGGGTCGTGCGCAAGCGCCAGGCGCGCCGCGCGCCCACCGTGGGAGCGTCGACATGAACGGGGCATTGCGCATGAATGTACTGCTGGGCGCCTTGCTGCTGGGCGCGGCCGTCGTCAGTCATGGCGTGGCGCCGGGCGTGAAGCTGGCCGACCAGCGCCCCAGTTTTTCGCTTGAGGCGGCGATACCGCAAGCGTTCGGCGAGTGGCGCGTCGACAGCTCCATCGTGCCGCTGCAGGTCGACCCGGAGACCCAGGCGCGCCTGAACAAGATCTACAACCAGACCCTGTCGCGCACCTACATCAATGCGCACGGCGAACGGGTGATGCTGTCGATCGCCTACGGCGGCGACCAGAGCGACAACATGGGCGTGCACAAGCCGGAAGTGTGCTACGCGGCGCAGGGTTTCCAGGTCGAGCGCGACGAGTACGGCGAGCTGGCCTCGGCCTACGGCAGCCTGCCCGTGAAGCGCCTGCTGGCCGTGAGTGGCAACCGCAGCGAGCCCATCACGTACTGGATCACCGTCGGCGACAAGATCAGCAAGGTGGGCATGCAGCAGCGCCTGGAGCAATTGCGCTACGGCTTGACGGGCACCGTCGCCGACGCCATGCTGTTCCGCGTGTCGAGCATCGATACGGACTTGCCGCGCGCGTACCGCTTGCAGGACGATTTCGTCAACGGCTTGCTGGCCAGCATGCCGGCGGCGGACCGGAGCCGCCTGATCGGCGCGCCGCGCGGCTGAGGCGTGGCTTTGAAGTATGAAATACCGCCAGCGGGCGTGGCGCACGGTGGCAGATAGCGAGAATCATGAGCAGCGACATCAATAAGAAAAGCGTCAGCGCCGTCAAATGGGCGGCGATGGGCACGGTCCTCATGTTTGGCCTGCAGCTGGTCACGCAAGTGGTGCTGGCGCGCCTGCTGGGGCCGGAAAACTACGGCTTGTTTGCCATGGGACTGATTGTGCTGACATTTAGCAACTTTCTGGCCGATTTCGGTTTTTCCTGGGGGCTGGTGCAAAACCGCACGCTCAGCGAGGAAGACGTGCGCTTCACGGTGACGTGGCAGGCGCTGACGGGCCTGGCGGCGATGACCTTGCTGTTTTTCATGGCGCCCTGGATCGCCGCGTACTTCAAGGAACCGCGCATCGCGCCCGTGATCGCCTGGATGAGCCTGACCTGCCTGCTGAATGCGCTGACGGCGCCGGGCAGCAGCCTGTTGCGGCGCGCGCTCGATTTCCGCTGGCTCAACATCATCCAGGTGAGCAGCTACATCGTCGGCTACCTGCTGGTGGGCTTGCCGCTCGCGTATGCGGGCGCCGGCGTGTGGACCCTCGTGTGCGCCTGGCTGGGACAGGCGGCCACGGCGCTGGTGCTGACGTATGCGCGCACGCGCTTTTCGCTCAAGCCGCTGCTGTGGTACGAGGGCGCGCGGCGCTCGACGAATGTGGGCGTGACGGTATTCGTGACGAATCTGTGCAACTGGTGCCTGAACAATATGGACCGCGTATTCCTCGGCCGCTTGCTCAATGCCCACGCGGTGGGCGTGTATGCGGTCGGCTACAACCTGGCCAATACGCCCAACTCGCTGTTCCTGAGCGCCTTGCAGCCGGCATTCCTGGCCACGGGCGCCAAGCTGCAGGACGATCTGCCGCGCCTGCGCGACACGTATCTGTCGGTGCTGGCGACCATCTGGATCGTCATCCTGCCGCTGTTCGTGCTGCTGGCGATGACGGCGCCGGACCTGATCGGCGTGTTGTACGGCAAGGTGTGGCAAGAGTCGGGCATCGTGCTGAGCATCCTCGCGCTGGCCATGCCCGCCTACATCACGTGGGGCATGTCGACGCCGATTTTATGGAATACGGGCGGCAAGCACCTGGAAAGCCTGCTGCAGCTGCCGCTGATCGCGCTGGCCGGCGCGGCGCTGTTGCTGTGGGCGGGGCAGGGCGTGGCCGTGGTCGCCATGATCGCCGCCGGCACCTTGCTGGCGCGCGCGCTGGTGGTGGGCACGGTGGCGTGCTTGCGCCTGCAGGTGGGGCCGGGCGAGCTGGCGCCGCTGGCCGCGCGCGGCCTGGCCATGGGCTTGCTGGCCGGCGCGGGCAGCTGGGGCGGCGCCGTGCTGGGCGGCCTGGGCGGCAGCCATCCGCTGCCGGCATTCCTGGGCGGCGCGCTGCTCGGCGGCCTGACCTTGCTGCTGGCCGTGCTGGCCTGGCCGGGCTTGCTGGGCGCGCGCGTGGTGGGCATGCTGGCCCGTTTCAGTCCGCCGCTGCCGGCGCGCGTGGGCAGTTATCTGCGCGCCCGCTGCAGCGCCTGAGGCGGGGCGGAGCAGGGCAGGGAAATACCGATCAAGCGGCGCGTTGCGCCTGCGACAACTTACTGGATACGCGAGAATCACATGAGTGAAATACTGTTTGGCCTGTTTGCTCTGATCAGCGCGCTGCTGCTGGTGTTCGTCATCGCCTTGAGCATTCATTGGGGGAATAAGCGCGAGACGGGGCTGGTGCCCTACGTGTTCTATCCCGTCATGCTGTCGATCGCGTTGACGGCCATCCTGTCGAACCGCGACATCTCCGGCAACGAGATCCTGCTGACGGCGCAAACGGTGCGCCACCCGGTCGGCGTCTGGTTTGGACGCATGACCTCGCTGTTCGTGATCTTCGCCTGCGGCGAGCGCATCCTGCACCGTTTGATGGAGCGCGAAACGCTCAAGCCCATGCCGATGCTGCTGTTCTGGGCGCTGTTCATCTATTTTCTGACGAATATTCTCAGCCCCGCCTTCCTGGGCAGCCATACCGATGTCTCGCATGAATACCTGTACATGTTCCTGGCCGGTTACGCCGCCTTGCTGATGACGCCGAAAGAGGTGGACATGAGCATCGTGTCGATGCGCAATGCGACCTTGCTGTTCCTCGTGCTCAGCGCGGCCGTCGCGGCCTGGAACCCGAACATGGTCTTCAACAAGAACTACCATGGGCTGATTCCCTTCCTCAGCGTGCGCTATGCGGGCCTGGCCAGCCATGCGAACGGACTGGGACCGATGGCCGTGGCCTTCCTGCTGTGCCTGTGGCGCAAGCCGTATGCCTGGCGCGCACTGAACCTGTTCGCCTGGACGCTGGGCCTGGCCAGCCTGATGCTGGCGCAATCGAAAACCAACTGGATCGCCTGCATCCTGTGCTTTGCCTGTATCGCGTATTTCGGTTTCCGCGAGCAGATCAAGGAGCGCCTGTTCGACTACCGCCGCCCGCAATTGTCGATCATCGGCATCTTCTGTTTCATTTTGCTGTGCGTGCTGGGCATGCTGCTGGTGATGTTCGGCAACCTCGACGCCAAGCTGGCGCGCTTTGCCTCGAGCAATGAAGGCTTCGAATTGCTCAGTTTTACGGGGCGCGACGTGATCTGGCAGGTGGCGGTGCAGGAATGGCACAAGAACCCCGTGTTCGGCTATGGCTTGCAGATCTGGGATGAGGCATTCCGCCTGAGCATCGGCATGCCGTACGCCACGCATGCGCACAGCCAGTTCTACCAGAGCCTGTCGAGCGCGGGCACCGTCGGCGCCGTCGGCCTGGTGCTGTACGTGATCGTGCTGCTGTACGGCGCGGCGCGCACGGCGCGGGCCAGCCAGGGCCTGTCGATGGCGCTGTTCGTGCTGATCATCAGCCGCTCCTTCAGCGAAGTGCCCCTGTCGCTGGCCGGTTTCGCCGCCGAGGCGCTGACGCACTTGCTGCTGCTCATCATCGTGGCCGCCTACTATCCGACGGCCGACCGGCAGGCGGTCAGGGCGCGCAAGGTACGCGTGCCGGGAATGGCGTAATGCTGTGCTCGGTCATCATCCCGCTGTATAACAAGGGCCCGTATGTCGAGGCGACCCTGGCGTCGGTGCTGGCGCAGACGCATGCCGACTGGGAAGTACTGGTGGTCGACGACGGTTCCGGCGACGACGGCGCGCAGCGCGTGCTGGCCTGCGCGGATGCGCGCGTGCGCCTGATCCGCCAGGCGAATGGCGGCGTGTCGCGCGCGCGCAACCGCGGCATCGCCGAGGCGCGGGGCGAACTCGTCTGCTTTCTCGATGCGGACGACCTGTACGCGCCCGACTACCTGCGCACGCAGGTCGGCCTGGCGCAGGCATTTCCCGACGACTGTTTTTTTGCCACCGGCTACACCAGTTTCGCGCCCGGCAGCACGCCGGACATGGCGGGCGCGCCCGTCGCGCCCGCCCAGGCGCAGCGCATCGGTGAATTCTTCACGCATTTCAACCAGCACTGGCCCTTCTTCTGCACCAATTCCGTCGCCGTGCGGCGCGCGGCGCTGGCCGCGCTGCAACCGTGTTTCCCGGAAGGCGAGCAATTCGGCGAAGACCTGGACTTGTGGTTTCGCCTGGCCGAGCAGCATCGCCTGGTGCTGGCGGCGGCGCCGCTGGTGGCGTACCGGCGCGAAGTGGGCGGCAGCCTGACGGCCATCCTGGGGCGCGACGTGGTCTTGCCCGTGTTTCTGCGGCTCGAGGCGCGCGCGCGCGCCTGGCCGGCCGGCAACCGGGCACGCCGGCCGGCCTTGCTGCTGGCCTCGAATGCGCGCGTGGCCGTGGTGCGCGAAATGCTCGAAGGGGGGCGGCGCGGCGCGGCCCTGGCCGAACTGGCGCGCGCTGCCCGCCATGGCGTGACGCGCCACTGGTGGACGACGGCCGCCATGTGCGTGTTATTTACACCGGGCATGACGCGGCGCTGGTCCTTGTGGCGTAAATCACGCACCCCCGCTTAATTCCGGCGTTGCCGGGAGGCATTTCGGTATAATTGCGGCATACGCCCGAGTTCTTTGGGCGCCCAAACCTCCATACTTGTGTGCGAAAAAGCCGTACTGTTTGCGTTGCGGTAACATTGTACAAGTTAAATAGTAACCAAAAGTAATGTTTTCCCGACCTTCAATCCGCCCCCCGGCAAAGGAAGCCCCCGCCATGAAATCTAGCAAACGTCCCCTGCTGCGCGCCGCCTGGCTATTGTTATTGCCGCTGTGCGGAATGGCCCAGGCCGACTGGGTCCAGTCGAGCGAAGCCCTTGCCGTTCGTCCTCTGCCCGACAATATGCAGTCGCAGCCGCAAAATCCTCCCACCTTCACCTGGTCACGGCATGCCACCTTGCCGCCAGCCTACGTCGTCCAGGTGATGCAGGGCGGTGTGCTGTATAAAACCTTCAATACTTCGCGCAATTGGTATTTGCCGCCGAAATCATTTCCTGTAGGTAACTATACATGGCGCGTGCGGCCATCCACTTCGCAAGAGTGGTCCAGCCCCCGCAACTTTGTGATCGGTAGTAACTCGCAGCTGTTCGAAGTGCCGGAAAATGTGACTTTGCGTAACACTATCCTGAGCAAGCCCCGGCCGCGCGCACTGCCCAGCGGGACCAAGCTGTTTTCCACGTGGACCTCGGCCATGCGCACGGACCGCACGCCGGCGTTAAATGGCCTGACGAACGAAGTGAAGTACTACATGACGGCGCTCAAGACGGTGTCCGACGCCGAATGGCCGCTGGTGCCGGGCGCCATCCGCACGGCCGCCGTGGTGGCGCAGGCGGCCAACATCATGACGCGCGTCAATCCGAATGCGCGCCAGCTGGAAGGCGCGGCCCTGCTGTACCGCCTGACGGGCGAAAAGATCTACCTCGATGAAGCGATCCGCCGCGGCGACCAGTTCGCCGCGCTGAACATCACCGGTCCCACCAGCTTCGTCAACCAGGACATGGCCAGCCGCGTCATGGCGCAAAGCCTGATGAAGGCCATCGACAACCTGGGTACGGCGCTGGTCGTCAATGGCGATACGACGCGGCGCACCAAGTGGCTGTCCGTGGTGGCGGCGCGCACGAATGCGCTGTACAAGGATTTGTCGGCCAATGGCGGGCGCCTCGACCAGTATCCGTATGATTCGCATGCGGCCACCAGCATGGCCTACCTGACCCTGACGTCGACGCTGGCGCTGGGCGACATTCCCGAGGCGCAGACCTGGTTCGACTTCGCCTTCCGCGCGTTTGCCAGCTCGTTCAGCATCTGGAGCGGTCCGGAGGGCGGTTTCGCCAACGGCACGGCGTATGCGGAATACGAGGCCGACTTCGCGCTGCAGATCTGGCCGGCGCTGGCGCAGGCCACGGGCGTAAACATGTTCGACAAGCCCTGGTCGCGCGGCTTTGCGCAATTCCTCATGCATTTCGTGCCGCCGGGCCAGCAAACCCACGTCTTTGGCGATGGCCACGAGACGGCGCCCGAGTTCCGCTTCATGAAAGGCTTCGCCTCGCGCTACGCCACGCCGCAGTCGGCCTGGTATGTGAAGAACCTGACGCGTCCCGACGACGTGCTGGCCACCCTGCAGTCGCCTTACCCGATGCCCGTCAATACGGTGACGGCGACTCCCACGCCGCCGGCCAACGCCGCCTACTATCCGAGCATCGGCTGGACGGCCATGCACAGCAACCTGGCCGACAGTGGCCGCACTTCGCTGTACTTCAAGTCCAGCGCGTATGGCTCGTTCAACCACAGCCATGGCGACCAGAACGGCTTCGTGCTGTTCAGCGGCGGCGTGCCGCTGCTGACGGAGACGGGCTGGTATGACTGGTACGATTCGCCGCTGTGGAATTCCTGGTACCGTCCGTCGAAGTCGCACAATGCGCTGACCTTTGACGGCGGCATCGGGCAAAACGTGGATGGCTATGAAGAGCCGCTGGCGCGCAATGGCCGCATCATGGCGTTTTCCACCACGCCGGCCGTCGATTACGTGGAGGGCGACGCCACGCTGGCGTATGCGGGGCAGCTCAAGTCGGCCGTGCGCAAGATCTGGTATGTGCGCGGCAGCAACACGGCCGTCATCCTCGACCAGTTCTCGTCGGCCACGCCGCGCGTGTTCGAATGGAATTTCCATGGCTACGCGCCGATCGTCGTCGACGCTGCCGGCAAGATCTCGGTCACCAACCAGAGCCGCAGCGTGTGCATCGTGCCCTTGACCACCACGGCGCAGCGCTTCGAGCGCCGCGTGGGGCCGCCGCCGCAAGCCGGCACCTATGAAGACCATGGCGTGTTCGTCAAGGCGGCCGCGGCCACCAGCGGCGAATTCCTCACCGTGCTCGACGTGGGCTGCAAGAACACCGCCGTCAAGCTCGACACCAGCGGCGGCTTGCGCAAGGTGATCGTCGGCACGCAAACGCTGACGTTGCCGCTGCCCAAGTAAAGCCACGCGCACCGCACAAGAAAAGCAATGCCAGCCCAGGCATTGCTTTTTTTTTTGCGCCGCAGCCAGTCACGGCCATGCTGTTTTTCATGTAACATAGATAATAAATTCATATGAGTATCGGCTCGTGCAGACTATGCCCGAGCCATCTTCCCCTCTGACGCGCCAGGTAGACGGTTTCCCCATGCCCCTGAAGATTTTGCAATTTGTACCGGAAAGCTTGCCCACCTTCCGCGCCGACGTCGCCGTGCTGTTCGGCAAATACCTGCCGCGCCACGGCATCGAATGCGACATCGTCGGCATGCCTTCGCCCGATGCGCCCGCGGCGCAGGCACAACCGGGGCAGGGCTTTCGCTCCGTGCGCAGCGGGCGCTTCCGGCACAACCGCATCGCGCGCGAACTGGCGTTCCAATGGACCTGCGTGCGCGCCTTGCTGGCCGCCAGGCGCGCCAGCTGCGATGCGATCCAGGTGCGCGACATGGTGCCGACGGGGCTGCTGGCCCTGCTGGCGGCGCGCCTGAAAGGCATCCCCTTTTATTACTGGGTCTCGTTCCTGATCAGCGAAGGCCGCATCGAGCGGGCGCGCAGCAGCCTGGCGCAGCGCCGCACCTTGCGCGCGCGCCTGGTGCTGTGCAAGGGCCTGGTCGAGCGCTGGCTGCTGTACCGGGTGCTGCTGCCGCGCGCCGACCATGTCTTCGTGCAAAGCGAGGCGATGCTCGAACTGATGCGCACGCACGGCATCGCCGCGCAGCGCATGAGCGCCGTGCCGATGGGCGTGGATACGGAAGTGCTGGGCCAGCAATCGATCGTGGCGTGCCGGCCCGCCGGCTGGGAAAGCGTGCCGCTGCTGGGCTACCTGGGCACGTTGGACCAGTCGCGCCAGCTCGAACGCCTGCTCGACGCCTTGCTGATCGTGCGCCAGCAGTTGCCCGACGCCTGTCTGCTGCTGATCGGCGCCTCGGACACGCCGTCCGACGTGGATGCCTTGCTGGCCTACGCGCAGCGCGCGGGACTGGCCGACGCCGTGCGCGTGACGGGCTGGCTGCCGTCGAGCCAGGCCTGGCCCTTGCTGGCGGGCACCGATGCGGCACTGTCGTACTTTCCCCGCGGCATCATCGGCGATGTCTGTTCGCCCACCAAGCTGCTGGAATACCTGGCCCTGTGCCTGCCGGCCGTGGGCAATGACAATCCCGACCAGGTGCGCGTGCTGTCGGACAGCCAGGCGGGCTGGCTGACGGCCAGCAATCCGGCGGCGCTGGCCGTGGCGATGACGGCGATCCTGCGCGATGTGCCGGCGGCGCGCGCGCGTGCCCAGGCCGGCGCCGCGTATATCGAAACGCAACGCAGCTACCGCGTGCTGTCGGCCGAACTGGCGCAGCGCTACCGGGCCCTGGCTGGCGCCTGACGGTATGTGTACAGCCAGCAAGTATTTGTTGCCGATTCAAGCCGTGGCGCGCAGAATGAAGCTGGCCATGCTGCGTGGAAGCAACTGGGGTGTGGCCTGATCGGTGTAAAAATAGGTGCGTCCATAGCTAAATTACAAATTTATAACATATAATGTCAATATGACTACTGTAATGTTGCTTGGACCCGCGCTCAATGCGGTCAGCGGGGTGACTACCCATTTGAACCAACTGTTTTCCTGTTCCCTGTCGCGCGACTTTCAACTGGTGCATTTCCAGGTGGGAAGTGAAGGCCGGCAAGAGTCGCGCTTGCGCAAGCTGCTGCGTTTTGCCTGGAGTCCCGTTCAGTTCGTGCGCGCCTTGCACGTGCACCAGCCGCAGATCGTGCACATCAACACGTCGATGGAAGTGAAAAGCTATTGGCGCGACCTCGTGTACTTGCTGCTGGCCAAGGCCATGGGCAAGCGCGTGCTATACCAGGTGCATGGCGGCGCCTTGCCGCAGGTGTTTTTCGGCGGCAAGGGTCTGTTGACGGGCGTGCTGCGGCGCGTGCTGCGCCTGCCCGACGCGCTGGTGCTGCTGGCGCAGTGCGAATTGCTCGGCTATCGCCGCTTCGATGCGGCGCTGGCGCCGGAAGTCATCCCGAACGCCATCGATGCCGGTACGGATGCGGGCGCCAAGACGCTTGCTCCGCAGCGTCCGCTGTCGCTCGTGTACGTGGGCCGCCTGGCCGACAGCAAGGGCTTGTTCGAGCTGGTCGAGGCGATGCGCCTGGTGCGCGGCGCCGGCGTGGCAGCCACCCTGGCCCTGGTGGGCAGCGGCCCGGCCGACGCGGCCTTGCGCGAGCGGGTGGCGGCGCTGGGCTTGCAGGACACGGTGACGTTCCTGGGGCAAAAATTTGGCGTGGAAAAAGAGGCGGCCTGGCGCGATGCCGACCTGTTCGGCTTTCCCACGCACCATGAGGGTTTGCCGTACGCCTTGCTGGAAAGCATGGCCGCGCGCACGCCGGCGCTCGTGTGCCCCGTGGGCGCGATTCCCGATGTGATGCAAGACGGCGTGCATGGCGTTTTCGTGCCGCCGCGCAATGCGCAGGCGCTGGCGGACGCCATCGTGCGCCTCGACGCCGACCGCGGCCTGTTGCAGCGCATGGGGCAAGCGTGCCGCGAGCGCATCGAAAGCGCCTATACGGTCGAGCGCCTGGCGCAGGATTTCCGCCGCGTCTACCGCGCCATGCTGGCGCCGCCGGCAGTCTAGCCGAACTCTTTTTTAAGCGAGCCTATATGTGCGGTATTGCCGGTTTGATCTTCCCTTCGTCCGTCGCCGGCTTGCCCGCCGCGCTCGACGCCATGGGGCGCGCCATCGCCCACCGCGGCCCCGATGACACGGGCGTGCTGCAGGCGGCGACGGCCGACGGCGCCTGGCATGTGGGCTTGCTGCACCGCCGCCTGTCCATCATCGATATCGCCACGGGCCACCAGCCGCTGGGCAATGCGGATGGCGACGTGCAAATCATCTTCAATGGCGAAATCTATAATTTCCAGCCCCTGCGCGACGAACTGATCGCGCTGGGCCACCATTTCCGCACGGCATCGGACACGGAAACCATCGTGCATGCCTACGTGCAATGGGGCGAGGAGTGCGTGCGGCATTTCCGCGGCATGTTTGCGTTTGCCATCTGGGATGCGCGCAACGACCGCCTGTTCATGGCGCGCGACCCGTTCGGCAAGAAACCGCTGTTCCTGTGGCAACACGAGGGAAAACTGGCCTTCGGCTCGGAAATCAAGGCCCTGCTGGCCTTGCCCGACGTGGCGCCGCAAGCGGACGAGGCCGCCATCTGGGATTATTTCGCCTACCGCTACGTGCCTGGCCCGGCCACCTTGTTCCAGGGCATCCGCAAGCTGGCGCCCGGTTCCACGGCCACGTGGGAAAACGGCGTGCTGCGCGAGCGCGTGTACTACACGCCGCCCGACAGCCGGCCCCGTGCGGCGGCCCCGCTGCCGGCCGACCCCGTCGCCACTTTCCTCGCCAAGCTCGATGAATCGGTGCGCATCCGCATGATTTCCGACGTGCCCTTCGGCGCCTTCCTGTCCGGCGGCATCGATTCGTCGGCCGTGGTGGCGCTGATGTCGCGCCATGCGGGCGTGCCCGTGAAAACCTTTTCCGTCGGCTTCAAGGAGGGCGGTTTCAGCGAACTGGCGTATGCGGCCGATATCGCCCGGCAATTTTCTACGGAACACCATGAGCTGGAAGTGTCCGTCGACCAGGTCATCGCCTTGCTGCCCGACCTCGTGCGCTTCCGCGACGCCCCCGTGGCCGAGCCGTCCGACATTCCCATCTACCTGCTGGCGAAAGAGTCGCGCAAGACGGTCAAGATGGTGCTGACGGGCGAAGGCTCCGATGAAATCCTCGGTGGCTACCCGAAACACGTGTACGAGCGCTATGCGGACAACTACCAGATGCTGCCGGGCCTGCTGCGCCACGGCCTGATCGAGCCGGCCATCGGCGCCTTGCCGTATCGTTTCCGCCGCGCCAAGACGGCCATCGTCAACCTGGGCCTGGAGGCGTTCGACGAGCGCATGCCGCGCTGGTTCGGCATGATGTCCGACCAGGAGCGGGCGCGCCTGGTGGCCATGCCGCCGCCGGTGCGCCAGCGCGACCCCTCGCTGGGCTGCGGCAGCGCGGACAACAGCGCCTTGCGCCGCATCCTGTGCTTCGACCAGCTGAGCTGGCTGCCCGACAATCTGCTGGAGCGGGGCGACCGCATGACCATGGCCGCGTCGCTGGAAGCGCGCATGCCCTTCATGGACCACGAACTGGCGGCGTATGTGTCGAGCCTGCCGGATGAGTACCGCGTGCGCGGCCGTACCACCAAGTGGATCTTGCGCGAAGCCATGAAACAGTTGTTGCCGGAAAATATTCTGGCGCGCCCGAAAGTGGGTTTCCGCGTGCCCGTCAACGAATGGTTCCGCGGCCCCATGAAGGATTACCTGTACGAACACCTGACGGGCGCCGGGTCGCGCACGCGCCACTACTACCATGTGGCGGCGCTGCAGCAGGTGCTGGCTGAACACGTTGCAGGGCGGCAAAACCACGAGAAGCTGCTGTGGAGCTTGCTCACCCTGGAAATCTGGCAGCGCCAGTATCTGTGAGATGCCCATGCTGAGCAATTTGTCCTGGAAACTGAACCGCTTGCGCGCCATGGGGGCGCCCGAGGTGGCGCACCGCGTGCGTGATGCCGTGCAGCAGCGGCTGCAGGCGCGCGGCTACGGCCTGGCGCACGTGCCGCCGCCCGCCGCCCGCCAGCGTTTCGGCGCGCCATGGCTGGGTCTGCCCATCGATGCGGCGCCGCACCTGGCGGCCGCCGAACGCCTGCTGGCGGGCCGTTTCGACGTGTTCGCCCTGCGCGATGCGGACCTGGGTTTCCCGCCGCAATGGAACCGCGATCCGAAGACGGGCACCGTGGTGCCGCTGGGCTTTGGCAAGACGCTCAATTACCGCGATGAAACGGTGGTGGGCGACATCAAATGCCTGTGGGAACCGAACCGCCACCTGGCCGTGGCCGACCTGGCGATGGCCTACCGCCTGGGCGGCGACCTGCGCCATGCGCGCGGGGCGCAAGCCTTGCTCGAATCGTGGTGGCAGCAGTGTCCGTATCCGCTGGGACCGAACTGGAGCAGCGCGCTGGAACTGGCCCTGCGCCTGGTCAGCTGGTCGCATGCGTGGCACTTGCTCGGTGGCATCAACAGCCCCTTGTTTGCGGGAGCGCAAGGGCAAGCCTTTTTGCAGCGCTGGCTCGACAGCATCTACCAGCATTGCCACTTCATCGCGGGCCACTTGTCGCGTCACTCGTCGGCCAACAACCACCTGTTTGGCGAATTGACGGGCTTGCATATCGCCGCGCTCACATGGCCTTGCTGGCCAGAAAGTGCCGGCTGGCTGGCGCAGACGGAACGCGAACTGGAAGCGCAGGCGCTGCTGCAGAACGGCCCGGACGGCGTGAACCGCGAGCAAGCTATTTATTACCAGCACACGGTGGCCGATGAAATGCTGCTGTGCGTGCTGGCGGGCCGCGCGAATGGCCGTCCCCGCTCGGCCGCCTTTTTGCGGCGCCTGGAAGCCATGCTGGACTTTCTCGCCGCCATGACGAACGTGGCGGGCGACGTGCCGATGATCGGCGACGCCGACGACGCGCTGCTGGCGCACTGGGACATGACACCAGGCGCCAATCCCTATGCCTCGCTGCTGGCCAGCGGCGCGGCCCTGTTCAGCCGCGCCGACTTCAAGGCCAAGGCGCGCACTTTCGATGAGAAAAGCGCCTGGCTGCTGGGCGAGGCGGGCGCGCAGGCTTTCGATGCCTTGCCGGACGCCGCGCCGGCAACCTTGCCGCGCGCCTTCCCCGATGGCGGCTATTACGTGATGGGCGCGCGTTTCGATACGGCATCCGAAGTGCGCCTGATTGCCGACGCCGGCCCGCTGGGCTACCTGGGCATCGCCGCGCATGGCCACGCCGATGCGCTGGCGCTGACCTTGTCCGTGGCGGGCCAGGCGGTGCTGGTCGACCCGGGCACCTACGCCTACCACACGCACAAGCAGTGGCGCGATTACTTCCGCGGCACCAGCGCGCACAATACCGTGCGCGTCGATGGCCGCGACCAGTCCGAATCAGGCGGCAACTTCCTGTGGCTGCGCAAGGCCGGCGCGCAGTGTCTGGCGTGGCGTGACGATGCCGATGGGCAATTCTGGAGCGCCAGCCATGACGGCTATATGGGCTTGAAAGATGCCGTGCTGCACCGGCGCGACGTGCGCGTGGCGCCCGGCGCCGCGCTGATCGTGGTCGACGACGTGCTCGCATGCCAGGGCGCGCATGCAGTGGAGCTGTTCTGGCACTTTGACCCCCGCTGCCGCGTGCGGCTCGATGGCCGGGTGCTGCGCGTGGCGGGCGATGATTTCTCGCTGGAAATGCATCTGCCGTCCTTGCCGGATGCCACCGTGCAACTGGTATGCGGCAGCGATGAGCCGCCGCTGGGCTGGATTTCGCGCCGCTTCGATGAAAAACAGGCTGCGCCGACCCTGGTCTGGCGCGCGCAAGTGCAAGGCGCGGCCACCTTGCGCACGGAGTTTCACCTGAGTTTGGCTACCCCTGATCTGTCAGAAAATACGAGGAAAACATGAAAATTAGCATATTTGGTTTGGGTTATGTGGGTGCCGTCTCGGCTGGTTGCCTGGCAACGGATGGACACGAAGTGATCGGCGTCGATCCGAACAGGACCAAGGTGGAGCTGATCAACCAGGGCACCACGCCCATCATCGAAAAAGACATCGGCGAGATGATTGCCGCCACCGTCAAAAGCGGCCATTTGCGCGCCACCTTCGACGTGCGCGACGCCGTCTTCGGCTCGGACATGTCGCTCATCTGCGTGGGCACGCCCTCGCAGCTCAATGGCAACCTGGACCTGAGCCATGTGCGCAAGGTGTGCCAGGAAATCGGCGCCGCCATCCGTGAAAAGGATAGCTTCCACGTCGTCGTGGCGCGCTCGACCATGCTGCCCGGCTCCATGCGCGCGCTGGTGATCCCGACCCTGGAAGCGGCGTCGGGCAAGGTGGCCGGCGTCGACTTTGGCGTCTGCAACAACCCGGAATTCCTGCGCGAAGGCACGGCCGTCTACGATTACTACAATCCGCCGAAGACGGTGATCGGCGAATCCGATGAAAAGGCGGGCGCCTTGCTGGTGCAGCTGTACGAAAAAATGGACGCGCCGCTGGTGCGCACGGACGTGGAAACGGCCGAAATGGTGAAATACACGGACAACACCTGGCACGCCGTCAAGGTGGCGTTCGCCAATGAAATCGGCAATATCTGCAAGGCCGTCGGCATCGATGGCCACACGGTGATGGAGATTTTCTGCCAGGACACCAAGCTGAATTTGTCGCCGTACTACATGAAGCCGGGCTTTGCCTTCGGCGGCTCGTGCCTGCCGAAGGACGTGCGCGCGCTGACCTACAAGGCGCGCAGCCTGGATCTCGATTTGCCCTTGCTTAACTCTATCCTGCCATCGAACCAGAAGCAAGTGGAAAAGGGCATCAAGATGATCGTCGACAAGGGCGCGCGCAAGGTGGGCATCCTGGGCTTCTCGTTCAAGGCCGGCACGGACGACTTGCGCGAGTCGCCGCTGGTCGATGTGATCGAGTATTTGCTGGGCAAGGGCTACGAGCTGAAGCTGTACGACAAGAACGTCAACCTGGCCGCCCTGACGGGCGCCAACCAGGATTACATCCTGAACATGATCCCGCACATTTCCAAGTTGATGGTGGACAACATGCAGGACGTGCTCGATTTTGCCGACACCATCGTCATCGGCAACGGCGCGGCCGAATTCAAGACCGTGCCCGCCAGCCTGCGGCCGCACCAGCACATCGTCGACCTGGTGCGCATCAGCAAGGAACAAAGTGGAGAGCAATATGACGGCATCTGCTGGTAATACCGTGGCTGGCCAGCCAAGGCGCGTGCTGATCCTGGTGGAAAACCTGCCGTCGCCGTTCGACCGGCGCGTGTGGCAGGAAGCGACCACCCTGCATGCGAATGGCTACGAAGTGTCGATCATCTGCCCGACGGGCAAGGGCTACGAGTCGCGCTACGAAGCCATCGACGGCATCCATATCTACCGCTACAACCTGCCGCTGGAAGCGGAAGGGGCCAAGGGCTACCTGGTGGAATACTCGCTGGCGCTGTTCCATACTTTCCGTCTGGCATGGAAAGTGCATTTTGCGCGCGGCTTCGACGTGATTCACGCCTGCAATCCGCCCGATTTGCTGTTCCTCATCGGCGGCTTCTTCAAGTTGACGATGGGCAAGCGTTTCCTGTTCGACCACCACGACATCAATCCGGAGCTGTACGAAGCCAAGTTCGGCCGCCGCGATTTCTTTTACAAGCTGATGGTGCTGTTCGAGCGCTGGTCGTTCCAGAGCGCCGACGTGTCGATCGCCACCAATGAGTCGTACAAGAAGATTGCCATCGAGCGGGGCGGCATGGACCCGAACGACGTCTACGTGGTGCGCAGCGGACCCAAGCTGGACCGCCTGCGCGTGCTGCCGCCCGTGGCGGAACTCAAGAAGGGCCGCGCCTACCTGGTCGGCTATGTGGGTGTGATGGGTGCGCAGGAAGGCATTGACCTGCTGCTGCAGGCGGCGCAATACATCGTGCAAACCCTGAAGCGCGAGGATGTGCAGTTCGGCCTGGTGGGCGGCGGCACGTCGCTGGAGCAGATGAAGCAGATGGCGCAGGACCTGGGCATCGCCGACTACGTGACGTTTACGGGGCGCGTGCCGGACCAGCAGCTGCTGGAAATGCTCAACACGTCCGATGTGTGCGTGAATCCGGACGTGGCCAACGACATGAACGACAAGTCGACCATGAACAAGATCATGGAATACATGGCGCTGGGCAAACCGATCGTGCAGTTTGATCTGGTCGAGGGCAAGGTTTCCGCCCAGCAGGCATCCTTGTATGCATTGAAGAACGACCCTGTCGACATGGCGCGCAAGATCGTCGAATTGCTGGACGACCCCGCCCGCCGCGAACAGATGGGGGCTTTCGGCCGCCACCGCGTGATCAACGAGCTGGAGTGGGAATATGAAGCGCCCAAGCTGCTGGCCGCGTATGCGCGCCTGTTTCCCGCCGCCGCGCCCGCCGCTCCCGTGACCTTGAGCAAGGATGGCCGCTGAAGTGCACTCAATCCTGATGGAGTATGTCCGACGATGAAAGCAATGATATTGGCCGCAGGCAAGGGCACGCGCGTGCAGCCCCTGACCTACGATTTGCCCAAGCCGATGATTCCCATCCTGGGCAAACCCGTGATGGCTTACCTGGTGGAACACCTGGCGCAGCATGGCGTGACCGATATCATGGTCAACGTCAGCTACCTGCATGAAAAGATCGAGGAGTATTTCGGCGAAGGCCACCAGTTCGGCGTGCGCATCGGCTATTCCTTCGAAGGCTATACGAACGACGCGGGCGAGGTCGTGCCGCAGCCGCTGGGCTCGGCCGGCGGCATGAAGAAGATCCAGGAGTTCGGCGGCTTTTTCGACGAGACGACGATCGTGCTGTGCGGCGACGCCTTGATCGACCTGGACCTGGAAGCGGCCGTGCGCGAGCATCGCAGCAAGGGCGCGCTGGCGACCGTCATCACCCTGGAAGTGCCGTGGGACAAGGTGTCGAGCTATGGCGTGGTGGTCAGCGATGCAGACGGGCGCATCCGCGCCTTCCAGGAAAAGCCGGCGCAGGCCGATGCGCTGTCCAATTGCGTCAGCACCGGCATCTATATTTTCGAGCCGGCCGTGCTGGACCTGATTCCCGCCGGCCAGCCCTTCGATATCGGCTCGGAACTGTTTCCCCTGCTGGTAGAGCGGGGCTTGCCCTTCCATGCGCAAAAGTGCCAGTACAACTGGATCGATATCGGCAGCATCAAGGATTACTGGGAAGTGCTGCAAAGTGTGTTGATGGGAAAAGTTGCCAATTTACATGTTCCTGGCACCCGCATCGCCGATGGCGTGTGGGCCGGCCTGAACACCAGCATCGACTGGAGCGGCGGCACGCGCATCGAGGGGCCCGTCTACATCGGCTCGGGCTGCCGCATCGAAGCGGGCACGACCATCATCGGGCCGGCCTGGATCGGCCACGGCAGCCATGTCTGCGGCGGCGCCGAAGTGGTGCGCAGCGTGCTGTTCGAGTACACGCGCGTGCTGCCTGGCGTGTTGCTTGATGAAATGATCGTCTTCAAGGATTATAGTGTCGACCGTGCCGGCCAGATGCGCCACGTTTCCGAGTATGAGAACGATGCGTGGGGCAATGCGCGCGACCGGCGCAGCCTGCGCCGCGCGGAAACGCCGCCGGCCCTGTATGCTGCCCAATAAACTGTTTTTGAAATGAAACCATGAAAATTTACCCAGTCATCCTGTCCGGCGGTTCGGGCACCCGCTTATGGCCGCTGTCGCGCGCCGTGTTGCCCAAGCAACTGTTGCCGCTGGTAACGGACAAGACCATGCTGCAGGAAACGGCGCTGCGCGTGACGAGCTTGCCGAACCGCCGTGCCGGCGATAGCGGACTGGCCGCCTTCGACGTCATGCCGCCGCTGGTGGTGTGCGGCAATGAGCACCGCTTCATGGTGGCCGAGCAATTGCGCGAGATCGGCTTGCCGCCGCTGGGCATCCTGCTCGAACCCGTCGGTCGCAACACGGCGCCGGCCGTGGCCGTGGCCGCGCAATACCTGCTGGCCATCGACCCGCAGGCGCTGATGCTGGTCTTGCCGGCCGACCACGTCATCACCGACGTGGCCGCGTTTCACCAGGCTATCGCCGAAGCGGCATCGCTGGCAGCCGACGGCGCGCTGGCCACCTTCGGCATCGTGCCGACGGCGCCGGAAACGGGCTATGGCTACATCCGCAGCGGCGTGCCCGTGCATCCGGGCGCCGTGGGCTGCAAGGTCGAGCGTTTCGTGGAAAAGCCAGACCTGGCCACGGCGCAGTCGTTCCTTGCCGCCGGTAATTATTTCTGGAACAGCGGCATGTTCCTGTTCCGCGCCGAACGCTATCTGGGCGAGCTGGGGCAATTCCAGCCCGCCATGCTGGCCGCCTGCGAAGCGGCCGTGCGCGACGGTTACCGCGACCTCGATTTCTGCCGCCTGGAAGAAAAGGCCTTCTCCGCCTGCCCGTCCGATTCGATCGACTATGCCGTCATGGAGCATACGGCGCATGCGGTGGTGCTGCCGGCCGCCATCGGCTGGAGCGACGTCGGTTCCTGGTCGGCCCTGTGGGAAGTGCAGCCGGGCGATGCCAACGGCAACGTGGTGCGCGGCGACGTGTATCTCGATGGCGTGAGCAATTGCCTGGTGCGTGCCGAGCGCCGCATGGTGGCCGTGCTGGGCGTGCAGGACCTGGTCGTGGTGGAAACGGACGATGCCGTATTGATCGCGCACAAGGACCAGGTGCAGCGCGTGAAACAGGTGGTCGACCACCTGAAGCAGGCGGGACGCAGCGAACACGTGCAGCACCGCAAGGTGTACCGCCCGTGGGGCAGTTATGAAGGCATCGATATCGGCGAGCGCTTCCAGGTCAAGCGCATCACCGTCAATCCGGGCGGCAAGCTGTCGCTGCAGATGCACCATCACCGCGCCGAGCACTGGGTGGTGGTCAGCGGCACGGCGCAAGTCACGTGCGGCGAAAAGGTGACCTTGCTGACGGAAAATGAATCGACGTACATTCCCATCGGCATGACGCACCGGCTGGAAAACCCGGGCAAGCTGCCCTTGCACCTGATCGAAGTGCAGTCGGGCAGCTACCTGGGCGAAGACGATATCGTGCGCCTGGAGGATGTCTACCAGCGCGCCTGATGGCGCCATACTCGGCAGGCAGCCGCGCCCCTGGCCGCCTGCCTCCGATTTCCCCCTTACCGGTGCACCGACCCTTGCGCAACTTCCTTTGTCTTTCGCTGGCGCTGGCCGCCGGCGCCGCCCATGCCGACCCTGCCGCAGCCGTGGCCCCGCCCGGATTGCAGGCCTCGCAGCTGGCCATCGTCGTCAACGACGCCGAGCCCAACAGTATCGAGGTGGGCGAGTACTACCGCAAGGCGCACGGCATTCCGGCCGCGAACGTGGCGCACGTCAATATTCCCAACCGCCCCCGCAAGCTCAGCATCGACCAGTTCGCGCAGCTGAAAGAGCGCATCAATGCGCAGCTGAAACCCGACATCCAGGCCGTGCTGATGGTGTGGAGCGCGCCGTATGCCGTCGAATGCAACGCCATCACTGCCGCATTTACACTCGGCTATGACGGGGATCAATGCGCGAAGACGTGCGATCCGGGCAAGCCCAGCGCATATTTCAACAGCGAGGTGGCGCAGCCCTACACGCAGCTGGGCTTGCGCTTGTCGATGCTGCTGCCCATCGATTTCGTGGAAGAGGCCAAGGCCGTGGTGGACCGCGGTGCCGTCAGCGGCTTTTCCGTGCCGGCCGCCAGCGCGTATTACCTGAGCACCAGCGACGCGGCGCGCAACAGCCGCGCCGCTTTCTTTCCGCCCGCCGGCGTGGTGCGCCAGCGCAAGCTGACCATCAGGCACCTCAAGGCGGACAGCCTGGAAGGGGCGCAAGACATCATGGTGTACCAGACGGGGCTGGCCAAGGTGGCCAAGCTGGAGACCCTGCACTTCCTGCCCGGCGCCCTGGCCGACCACCTGACCTCGTTTGGCGGCGACTTGCAGGGCAGTAGCCAGATGAGCAGCCAGCGCTGGCTGGAGGCGGGCGCGACGGCCAGCTATGGCACCGTCAGCGAACCGTGCAGTTATTGGCAGAAGTTTCCCAATCCGACCGTGCTGCTGCGCCGCTACCTGTCCGGCAGCACGGCGCTGGAAGCGTACTGGGGCAGCGTATTGTGGCCGGCCCAGGGCCTGTTTCTCGGCGACCCGCTGGCGGCCCCGTATGCGGGCTTGCGGCGTTGAGGCCTGATTCTTTCAGGCAATAAAAAAGGCCCTTGCGGGCCTTTTCTCATGCTGCGGCGTTATTTGCTCTTGCGGCGGCGCGCCAGGGCGACGAGGCCCAGTCCGGCCAGCAGCATGGCATAGGTTTCCGGTTCCGGCACGGCGGGAATGTCCGGCGTCACGGGGATGATGCTGCCGCCCGTGAAGCCGCCACCCGAGCCGCCGCCGCCGACACCGTTACTGCCTGTAGGCAAGCCTTCGCCCAGCGACGACGAAACGATCAATGGCGCCTGGGTGTCGCCGCTGCGGCCCTGATTATACGAACGGCCCGGGCCGCGGTATCCGGCTGCGTCGTCGAAGGGACGGTTTGCTTCGGAGGCGACGAAGTCGCGCGTGGCAAAACGGAAGTCGCGGTCGTTGCTGACGAGCGCCTTGCGCGGTTCGCCGGTGCTGGCATCGGCAGGCAACTGGCGCGTGGCCAGGCGGTGATTATTCTCGGCCGATGACGCGTTGCGGAATTCCTGGTCGGACACGCCGCCGTCAAATTCCGGCGTCTTGTTCGTGCCGTCGTTGGTGCGCGTGCCGGCGCCGATGAAGCCGTTGGACAGGCTGCAGGCGCTGTAGGTGCCGTCCAGGTTGGCATCTTTCGTATTGCCGTTCGCCGACTGCGTGCTGGCCTGGCAATTCTTTTCATTCTTTTGCGCAGGCGCGGCCGTTTGCGCCTGTACGCTGGCACCGAACAGCATCAGTGCTGCGGCCAGCAGCAAGGGACGGGAAGAGGCTGGCGTGAAGATTGGTGTTGGCATGATCGATCTCTCAAAAAGCATGGAAGGGTGCGCCGTTCGACGCGTGTATCCACATGCGAATGTTGCCGCTCCCGTCCAGGCTACCGTTGCGAGCAAGGTGGGGAGTGCGTTTCAAGGTCAGGCATGGATGGGGCCTGCACTACTGGGTCTGGTGTTGCCGTTCAATTTCTTATCAGGAATTAAACTTATTTGTTTGAATTATATCATATTGTGCAGCCGAGTACGCATCAAGCTTGCTTTGTAAAGCATGGCGTTGCTGAAAGGATACTGCCGGCATGCGGTCGCCAGCCTGGATCGCTGTCAGGCATGACTCCGTTCAACTTAATGAAATGTCATCAAATCGTCATGCGCCCGGTTTAGTATGCAAATTCGTATGCAAATCATAAGTTCGTTGTCATTTTACTGACCAGGAAAACCATGACTTCCCACCTTGCCGCCGTGTCCTTCTCGCCCTTGTCCCTGCGTAAACCGTTGCGCCTGACGGTCATGGCCGCCGTGCTGGCCAGCCTGTCCCTGTCCGCCCTGGCCGCCTCCGATGTCGTCATCAGCCAGGTGTATGGAGGCGGCGGCAACACGGGGGCCGTGTACCGCAACGATTTCATTGAGCTGTTCAACCGTGGCGCCAGTCCCGTCAACCTGGGCAACTGGAGCGTGCAATACGCGTCCGCCGCCGGTACGAGCTGGGCCGTGACGGCCTTGCCGGCTATCGATTTGCAAGCTGGCCAGTATTTGCTGGTCCAGCAAGCCAGGGGCACGGGCGGCACGCAAGACTTGCCCGCGCCGGACGCCACGGGCAGCCTGGCCATGTCGGGCACGGCGGGCAAGGTGCTGTTGAGTAATAGCAAGACGGCGCAAACGGGCACCAGCCCCACGGGCGCCGCCGTCATCGACCTCGTCGGCTTCGGCACGGCCAACGGCTTTGAAGGCGCCGCGGCGCCCGCGCCATCGAATACCCTGTCGATTGCGCGCGCGAATGGCGGCTGCAGCGACACGGATGACAACAGCGCGGATTTTGCCACCGGCAGCGTGACGCCGCGCAATACGGCTTCGCCGTTGCATGCGTGCGGCGGCCCCGTCGTGCACCAGATCATTGCCAGCTGCCCCGCCAGCCTGGCCTTGGCCGTGGGCAATGGCGGCAGCGCCGTGCTGCGCGCGTCCGACGTGGATGGCGTCGTGAATGCGGCCAGCCTGGCGTCGCCGGCCGTGGCCGGCATCAGCCTGGCCCATTTCAGCGCGGCCGGCGTGGCGGGCGACAGCGCCACGGTGAGCCTGCTGGTGGCCGCTGGCGTGCCGGTGGGCAATTATCCCGTCATCGTGAATTTCAGCAACGACCAGCAGCAAAGCGCCAGCTGCAAGGTCGACGTCGCCGTGCAAGGCATGGCCGCCGTCAGCCACACGATCCCGCAAATCCAGGGCAGCGGCGCGGCCAGCCCCTACGCCAATTCCGTGCAGACGACCGAGGGCGTGGTGACCCTGAAAGTGGGCACGGGCTTCTTCATGCAGGACGCGGCCGGCGATGGCGACCCATCGACGTCGGACGGCATTTTTGTCTACACGGGCAGCACGGCCACCACCGCGCAGCCGGGCGAGCTGGTGCGCGTGACGGGCACGGTGTTCGAATACACGCCCACGGGCGCGAAGAATTCCTATACGGAATTGAAGGATGTGACGGCCATCCTCACGCAAAGCGCGGGCCACGGCATCGTGCCGGCGAATGTGATGTTGCCGAACGACAAGCTGGCCGCCGTGGAAGGCATGCTGGTGCGCTTCACGCAACCGTTGACCGTGTCGCAAAACGCCTACCTGGGCGCGCGCGGCGAACTGACCCTGTCGGCGGGCCGGCGCGAGGTGCCGACCAACCGCTATCCGGCGGGATCGAACGAGGCACAAAGTTTGATCGCGGCCAATGCGAACAACCTGATCGTGCTCGATGATGGCATATTCGTCACACCGCCGACGATACCGTACATCGGCCAGGATGGCACCGTGCGCAGCGGCGACACGGTGGCCGACCTGACGGGCGTGGTGGACTTCGGTGCCATCGGCGGTGGCGGCGCCGCATATAAACTGCAGCCGACGCAGACGCCGCAATTCTCGCGCGACAACCCGCGCACGGGCAGCCCGGAACTGCCATCAGGCAACGTCAAGGTGGCCAGCGCCAACGTGCTGAATTTCTTTACGACTTTTACCAATGGCAATAACGTGTTTGGCCAGACGGGGCAGGGCTGCACCGTGGGGTCATCGACCAGCAAGAGCAATTGCCGCGGCGCCGACAACCTGGCCGAGTTCGAGCGCCAGCGCGACAAGATCGTGGCCGAACTGAAAGCCATCGATGCGGACGTGGTGGGCTTGATGGAAATCCAGAACAATGGCGAAACGGCCGTCACCTATCTGGTCGAGCAGCTGAACGCGGCCATCGGCGGCGTCACCTACGCCGTCGTGCCGAAGCCGGCCGCCACGGGCACGGACGCCATCCGCGTGGCCATGATCTACAAGCCCGCCAAACTGGGCCTGGTGGGCGGCGCCTTGTCGGATGCCAACGCCATCAACAACCGTCCGCCCATGGCGCAAACTTTTCTTGCGGGCAATGGCGAGAAATTCTCGCTGATCGTCAACCACCTGAAATCGAAGGGCAGCTGCCCGGCAAGCGGGCCGGATGCGGACAACAACGATAGCCAGAGCTGCTGGAACGCCACCCGCGTGCAGCAAGCCCAGCGCCTGGTGGGCAGCTTCGTGCCGCAAGTGGCGGCCGCCGCCGGCGACGCGGACGTGCTGGTCATCGGCGACCTCAATTCGTATGGCGCGGAAGACCCGATCCAGCTCATCACGGGCGCCGGCTTCGTCAATGAACTCGAACGCTTCGTGCGGCCGTCCGGTATGCCGTACTCCTACGTATTCGGCGGCCAGAGCGGCTACCTCGACCATGCCCTGGCCAGCGCCTCGCTGAGTCCGCAAGTGGCCGGTGTTGCCGAATGGCATGTGAATGCGGACGAGCCGGAAGTGATCGACTACAACATCGATGCGGCCAAGCCGCAAGACCTGTACAACGCCTTGCCCTACCGCGCCTCGGACCACGACCCCGTCGTCATCAGCCTGGACTTGCAGCCCGCCTACCGCGACATCACGGCCGGCGTGGCGCAAGCCAGTTCGGGCCTCACGTTCAACCGCGCGACGCAACAATACACGGGCACGTTCGCCTTCACGAACACGGGCACGGCGGCCATCAGCGGCCCGTTCCAGGTGGTGTTTGGCGGCTTGCCGGCCGGCGTCAGCCTGAGCAACGCCACGGGCAGCCATGCGGGCGCCGCCTATGTCACCGTCAATGCGGCCAGCCTGGCGCCCGGTGCGACGGCCTCGTTCGCCGTCAGCTTCACCAATCCGTCGAAAGCGACGATCCATTATTCCGCCAGCATCTACGCCGGCAACTTCTGAGGACACCATCATGCTGACAACGAAACTCAATCCGGCCCTGCGCCGCGCCGTGCTGGCCGCCGTGCTGGCCGCCAGTTCCAGCGTGGCGCTGGCGGACCCGCTAGCCTACCGCGTGGAAATCGACACCAGCCAGTTCTCGGGCGCCGGTTTCCTCGACTTCGCCTTTATCGCCGGCAACAGCCCCGCGCCGGGCGCCAGCGCCGTGCTCAGCAATTTCTCGGGCGCGTTCGGCGCGCTGGCATCGCAGGAAGGCAATGTCAGCGGCAGCGTGCCTGGCACCTTGACCTTCGGCAATAGCGGTGCCTACAACGACTGGTTTCACAACGTGACCCTGGGCGGCAAGTTCGGTTTCAACGTCGTCTTCGGCGGCGACTTCCTGACCACGCCCGGCAACGCGGGCACGACGTTTGGCGTGGGCTTGCTCGACTATACCGGCATGGCTTACCTGGGCAATGCGAATGGCAACCTTGTGCAATTCGAACTGACCCCGCTGAACGGCAGCTTGCCCGGCAGCATTACCGGCAGCAGCTACGCCAGCATGGCGACGATCTCGGCCGTGCCGGAAGCGTCGGAATGGATGATGCTGACGGGCGGCCTGGCGCTGATCGGTCTGGCCCTGCGCCGCCGCCAGAGCGTGTGAGCCTTTCGGCGCGGCGCGCGCCGGTGCGTGTTGCGCGGGCTTAAGATTGCGGGGCGGTTCCGGTGCCGCGGTGCGTGCCGTCGTCGTTGACATGCTCTTCGCTATCGGGCGAGACGCGCGCGACGAGGGGGCTGGCGCGCAGGCGCTTGACCTCGGCCGGGGTGAGCAGGGCGGCAAAGCCGTCCAGCGCGTTCGTGTAGCGGTATTGCACTGTGGCGTCAGGCACCAGCGCCAGTACGGCGCGCCGCCGCTCTGCGCGCCGGGCCGCATCGCCATCCGCCTGCGGTGCGGCTGTCAATTGCACAATGTAGGCCTGGCGCGGGGGCGCGGCCGGTGCGGCCGGCAGGATACAGGCGCTGGCCAGGATGGCAACGCTCAGGCGGAAGGCTGGCATGGAGGCTCCTCGGTGCGTGGTGGCGGCACGGCCGCCCACGCGCCGATTGTACCCGCGCCACGGGGCGGGGCAGGCGGTGCGCAATTTGCGCTAGTGCAAACGTGATGGTTTCCCTTGGTATTTTGTTGTTTTCAGTACAAATAAAAGATTGTATTAAGCATAAGCGGCATGGTAGCCTGCTAAGCAATCCTCAGGAAATCACAATAATTTATTGGGGCTTACTTAGGCATCAGGCAGGCGCGCGCCGCCTGTGCGCAGCCACCAGCGGCGCACATGGCGGCAATGTATTGAAGGTAGGCAAGAAGGAGTTACCGGATGCATGCAGCACACAGGCAGAACCTTGCGGCAACGCGCCATGCGCGCGGCTTTACCTTGCTCGAATTGCTGGTCGTCATCGTGATCATCGGCTTGCTGGCGGCCTATGTCGGTCCCAAATACTTCGCCCAGCTGGGCAAATCGGAAGTGACGGTGGCCAAGGCGCAGATCGAGGCGTTTGAAAAATCGCTCGACACCTACCGCCTCGACGTGGGCCGCTATCCGACCACGGAAGAAGGCCTGGCCGCGCTGCTGGCCGCGCCGCCCGCCGCCGGCACGCGCTGGAATGGCCCCTACCTGAAAAAAGCCGTGCCTCTCGACCCGTGGGGCCATGCCTATCAATACCGCGCCCCGGGCAGCAAGGGCGAGTATGACATCGTCTCGATGGGCAAGGATGGCCAGCCGGGCGGCAGCGGCGAGAATGCCGACATCAGCTCGCAATAGGGCCAGCGCCACGCCTCCCTCACGGACACGCCATCATGCAGTTTGAAGTGCGCGCGCTTTCCACGGACCAGGCCATCGCTACCTTGCACACGTGCGTGATCGACGGCCGCGACGAGGCCGACGCGCGCCGCCAGGCCGAGGCGCGCGGCTTGTTCGTCAGCGCCATCCGTCCCTTGCGGGCCACGCCGTTCAGCGCGGCCGGGCGCCAGCGCGCGCGGGCCCTGCCCCTGCTGCTGTTCAGCCAGGAATTGCTGGCGCTGCTGCAAGCGGGCCTGGGCATCGTCGAGGCGCTGGAAGCCTTGCTGGAAAAGGAAGCGTCGCCAGCCACGCGCAGCGTGCTCACGCGCCTGCTGGAAGGCTTGCGCGAAGGCAAGCGCTTTTCCGCCGTGCTGGCAGAGCAAGCCGAACTGTTCCCGCCCTTGTACATCGGCATCGTCAAGGCGGCCGAAGGCACGAGCGACTTGCCGCGTGCCTTGTCGCGCTATATCGACTACCAGCAGCGCATCGATACGGTGCGCAGTAAAATCGTCAGCGCCGCCATCTATCCCACTATTTTGCTGGCCGTGGGCGGCGGCGTCAGCGCCTTCCTGATCAGCTATGTGGTGCCCCGTTTTGCCGAGGTCTACCAGGGCGCCGGGCGCAATCTGCCGTGGATGTCGCAAGTGATGCTCAGCTGGGGCCAGTTCGTTACGCAGCATGGCGTGCTGCTGTTGCTCGGGCTGCTGATCACCGGCAGCGTCGTGTTCACTGCCGTGCGGCGCGCTCTGCGCCATGGCGGCGTGGCGCGCCTGCTGGCCAAATTGCCCGGCATCGGCGAGCGCGTGCGCATCTATGAACTGTCGCGTTTGTACCTGACCCTGGGCATGCTGGCCGAAGGGGGCATCACCATCGTGCAAGCCATTTCCACGGTGCAGGCGATGGTCTCGCCCGGCATGCAGGCTTCCCTGCAGGGCGCGCGCGGCGCCATCGAGGCGGGCCAGCCCCTGTCATCCGCGTTTGAGCAATATCAGCTGACCACGCCGATCTCGCTGCGCATGCTGCGCGTGGGCGAGCGCACGGGCGACATGGGCCCCATGCTGACGCAGTCGGCAGCCTTTTATGATGGCGAAATCAGCCGCTGGATCGACCGTTTTACGCGCACCTTCGAACCCTTGCTGATGGCCGCCATCGGCCTGGTCGTGGGCGCCATCGTGATCCTGCTGTACATGCCCATCTTCGACCTGGCCGGCGACATTTCATGATGCAGAGCGCAGCCGGATCCACCGTGGCCATCGACCCTGCGCTGCTGCAGCGCGCGCGCCTCCTGAGCCGGCAATCGAAGCGCAGCCTGGTCGAGCAATTGCAGCAATTGAGCGGCATCGACGCGCGCGCCGTGGTGCGCGCACTGGCGCGCCCCTTCGGCCTGGGCGTGCTGGAAACGGCGGACATGCTGGCGTTGTCTCCCGCCTTCGACCGGCTGCCCCTGTCGCAGGCGCTGGCGCGCCACTGCGTGCTGCTGCGCGCCGCCGATGGCCAGCTGGCGGGCGTGATCGCCGACCCTTTTGATCTGGATCTGCAAACCTGGCTCGGGGCGCGCGCCGGGCAGGGCGCCTTGAACGTGCATCTGGCGCTGCAGGCCGATATCGATGCCTATCTGTCGAAGCAGGAAGAATCGGCGCGCGCCGTCGACAGCCTGCTGCCCGGCGCCGCCACTGACGCGCGGCGCGACGGCAAGACGGCGGCCGTGCTGTCGTTCGCCAGCGTGTCGGAAGCGGCCAGCCCCGCCGTCAAGCTGGTCAACTCGACCTTGTACGATGCGCTGAAGGCGGGCGCCTCGGACATCCACCTGGAAAGCACGGCCGGCGGCCTGGCCGTCAAGTACCGGGTCGACGGCGTGCTCGATCACGCCACGGCCGTCAACGGCATCGAAGTGGCGGAACACATCATCTCGCGCCTGAAGGTGCTGGCCGAACTCGATATCGCCGAGCGCCGCGTGCCGCAGGACGGCAGCTTCCGCGTGGAGTCGGGCGGGCGCGAAATCGATTTGCGCGTCTCCATCATGCCCAGCATCCATGGCGAGGATGCCGTCATCCGCATCCTCGACAAGCGCGCCATGATCGAGGCCTACGGCGCGCTGACCCTGGAAGCGCTGGGTTTTGACGCGCCCTCGCTGGAAGCCCTGCGCGCGCTGGCGCAGGAAGCCTACGGCATGCTGCTCGTCACCGGCCCCACGGGCTCGGGCAAGACGACCACCCTGTACGCGGCGCTGACGGAAATCCACAACGGGCGCGAAAAGATCATCACCATCGAAGACCCCGTCGAATACCAGCTGCCCGGCATCTTGCAAATCCCCGTGAATGAAAAGAAGGGGCTGACCTTTGCCAAGGGCTTGCGCTCCATCCTGCGCCACGACCCCGATAAAATCATGGTGGGCGAGATCCGCGACCGCGAGACGGCGGAAATCGCCGTGCAGTCGGCCCTCACGGGCCATCTGGTGCTCACCACCGTGCACGCGAATAATGTGTTCGACGTGTTCGGCCGTTTTACCCACATGGGCATCGACCCGTATGCGTTTGTTTCGGCCCTGAACGGCATCTGGGCGCAGCGCCTGATCCGCACCAACTGTCCCCATTGCGCGGTGGAGTACACGCCGGACGACGCAGAGCTGGCCAGCGTGGGCCTGGCGCGCACCGACGTTGATGCATATCAATTCAAGCAGGGCAAGGGTTGCGGCGATTGCCGCGGCACGGGCTACAAGGGGCGCCGCTCGATCGCCGAGATCCTCGTGCTGACCGATGAAATCCGCGAACTCATCGTCGATAAGAAGCCGATCCGCCAGATCAAGGCGGCCGCGTATGCGAACGGCACGCGCAGCCTGCGCCTGGCGGCGCTGGAACTGGTCAAGCGGGGCGCCACCACCATCACGGAAATCAAGAGGGTCACCCTGCATGCGTAGAGGTTTGGGAATTGGACTGCGCCTGGGCGTGGCGGCGGGCAGCGTCAGCTTGTGGCGCAGCAGCCGCTGGCGCGCGCCCGCCTGGACGCCGCTGGGCGAAGCCGCGTATGCGCGGGACGAGTCGCTGCATGGCGACTTTGCCGCCCTGGGCCAGGCGCTGGCGCAGCTGCTGCCGGCCGGCCAATACGCGGGCTGGCCCTTGTCCGTGGTGCTCGACGATGCGCTGGCGCGCCTGTGGCAAGTGGACATGCCGCAAGGCGCGGCGCGCCTGGCCGACATCGAGGCGGCCGCCGCGCTGCGCTTCCAGTCGCTGTATGGCGATCCTCCCGGCCTGTGGCACAGCAGCAGTGCCTGGGATGCGCGCGCGCCGTTTTTTTGCGCCGTGCCCCGTGCGCTGCTGGCGCAACTGACGCGCGTGGCGGCCGAACGCAAGCTGGCCCTGATTTTTATTACGCCGCAATTCGCGCGCCACTGGAACCGCTGGCACGGCGCCTTGAAGCCGGGCGCCTGGTTCGGCCAGTTGCAGGAAAACGCCTTGACCCTGGGCGTGCGGCACGCTGGCCGCCTGCTTGCCGTGCGCGCGCTGCCCCTGCCACGGGACGCGCAGGATGCAGGCCGCGACTGGCTGGCGCAGACGCTGGCGCGCGAGGCGCTGCTGCAAGGCGTATCGGCACCCGCGCTGCTGCAGCTGTGCGGCGCGCCGCCGGCGGGCTGGCTGGCACCGGCGCAAGCGTTCCATTGCCAGATTTTCTCCACGCCGGACGGCGAAGCCGCCCTGTCGCCGGCCGCCTGCCTGGCCCGCAGCGGAGGCGTGGCATGACGCGCCTCGATATCGATTTCGCGCCGCCAGGCTGGCGCCGCAGCCTGCGGCGCGTGCCCGCCTGGGCGTGGTGCGCGGGCGCGCTGGGCGTGGCCTTGATCGTCACGGCGGCCTGCAGCGGCAGCGCCGCGCTGCGGCGCCAGCAGGCAAGCGAGGCGCAATGGCAGCGCGCGCAACAGCGCGTGGCGGCCGCCATGCAGGGACCGGCGCCTGCGCCGCCAGTGCCGATCGCGCCCGCGCAGGCGGCGGCCGTGAATGCGGCCATCCTGCAATTGAACCTGCCGTGGCGCGACGTGCAGGATGCGCTGGCCAGCGCCACGCCGCCCGCCATCGCGCTGCTGGCGCTGGAGCCGGACGCGCGCAAGCGGGTATTGAAGATCACCGCCGAAACCACCAGTAGCGACGCCATGGTGGCGTATGTGGCGCAATTGAAGCGGCAGGAGCTGTTCGGCGCCAGGGTGCAGCTGCTGCGCCATGAAATCAATGCGCTCGACCCGAACAAACCCTTGCGCTTCCAGCTTGAAGCGCGCTGGGGCACGCCATGATGGCCATCGACATCAATATCTTGCGCCTGCGCGCGCAACTGCTGCTGCGCCGCCTGGGCGCGCCCGCCTGCATCGCCGTGGCCTTGCTCGCACTGGGCGTGGCCGCCTGGGCGTGGGCATGGCAACAGCGGGCCGTGGCGGCGCAGCTGGAAGCGCGCCCCTTGCCGCAGCCAGCGCTGGCTGTGGCGGCCCTGGCGCCGCCGGCCACGGCCAGCGAGAACCTGGCGCGCTTTTATGCCACCCTGGGACAGCAGCGCCACGCGGAGCAGCAGGTCAAGCAGCTGTTCGACCTGGCCGCGAAAAACGGCTTGCTGCTGGCGCAGGGCGAATACAAGAGCGGCTACGACAAGGCCAGCCGTGTCGCCACATACCAGGTGACCCTGCCGCTGAAAGGCAGTTATGCGGCCGTGTGGCAGTTCGCGCTGCAGGCGCTGCGCGCCATGCCCTTCGCTTCGCTCGACGAACTGAGTTTTCGCCGCGAGCAGATCGCCGACACGCAGCTCGAAGCGCGTATGCGCCTGACGTTTTATTTAGCTGACAGCGTGGGAGCGGCGCCATGACCCCGCGCCACTGGCTCATGCTGGCCGGCGTGCTGGGCGCGGGCGCCTTGCTGCTGTTCGGCGAGCGCCAGCCCGTGGCCGAGGTGGCCGAGGCGGTCGAGCGCGCCGTCGCCCCCGCGCGCCATGCCGCCGCCAGGCCGCCGGCCGCGCAGCCGGCCATCCTGGCCTTGCTGCCGCGCAGCGAAGTGGCGGGCGAGGATGGCGACACCTTTGGCGGCGCCGGCGCCGTCTTCCACAGCCAGGACTGGACACCGCCGCCGCCGAAGGTGGCCGCCGTCGCGCCACCTCCGCCACCGCCGCCGATGGCGCCGCCGCTGCCCTTCGTCTACCTGGGCAAGGCAGCCGCCGACGGCGCCTGGGAAGTGTTTTTGTCGCGCGCCGACAAGACGTATATCGTGCGCGCCAATACCGTCATCGATGGCGCCTACAAGGTCGCGGCGATCGCGCCGCCCGTCATGACGCTCACTTATCTGCCGTTGAACCAGGTTCAGCAGCTCAACATTGGAGTTTCCGAGTGATGTCTCGTTCCTTTTCATCGGCGCTGCTGCCGGTACTGCTGGCGCTGCTGTCCGGCTGCGCAGGGCAGCAAGCCTACCGCGACGGGCGCGAGCTGATTGCGCAAGATCACATCCCGGCCGGCCTGCAAAAGCTGCAGGAGGCGCTGCAGCAAGACCCCGGCAACGCGCAGTACCGCAGCGCGTATCTGCAGGCGCGCGAACGGGCCACCAGCAGCCGCTTGCTGCAGGCCGAGCGCCAGGCGCAGGCGGGGCAGGGCGAGCTGGCGCGCGCGTCCTTCCTCGGCGTGCTGGAAATCGATGCGCAGAACGAGCGCGCCAGCAGCGGCTTGCGCGCGCTCGAACGCGAACAGCGCCAGGGGAAATTGCTGGCCGATGCGCGCACGGCGTTTGATGCAAAACAATACGACCCGGCGCGCCAGCGCCTGAACGCCATCCTCACCGAGCAGCCGAACCATGCGGGCGCGCGCGCGCTGCTGCGCGAGGTCGATGAAAAAACGGCGCCGCCCATCGTCGAATCGGGCCTGGCCAAGTCGTACAAGCAGCCGATCACCATCGAGTTCCGCGACGCGCCGTTAAAACAGGTGTTCGAGCTGATCGCGCGCCGCTCGGGCCTCAATTTCGTCTTCGACAAGGACGTCAAGGCGGACGCGAAAACGTCGATCTTCCTGAAGAACAGCACGGTGGAATCGGCCGTGTACTTCCTGCTGGTGACGAACCAGCTGGAGCAGCAGGTGATGGATGCGAACACCATTTTGATCTATCCCAATGTGGCGGCGAAAGTGAAGGAATACCAGGAAGTGCTGGTCAAGACCTTCTTCCTGGCGAACGCGGACGCCAGGCAGGTGGCCAACACGCTCAAGACCATCTTGAAGATGCGCGACGTGGTGGCCGATGAAAAGCTCAACCTTGTCATCGTGCGCGACACGCCCGAGGCGATCCGCCTGGCCGAGCGCCTGATCGCGCTGCAGGACGTGCCTGAGGCGGAAGTGGTGCTGGAGCTGGAAATCCTCGAAGTCAAGCGCAGCCGCCTGCTGGAACTGGGCGTGGCCTGGCCATCGAGCCTGACCCTGACGCCACTTTCCACCTCGGGCGGGATAGGGCTGACCATCAACGACCTGAATAATCTGAACCAGCGCACCATCGGCGTGAGCGACCTGTCCGTGACGGCGAACGCCAAGAAGACGGATGGCGATGCGAACATCCTGGCCAACCCGCGCATCCGCGTGCGCAACCGCGAAAAGGCGAAGTTCGTCATCGGCGACCGGGTGCCCGTGGTGACCACCACGATTTCGCCGGGCACGGGCGGCTTCGCTTCCGAGTCGATCAGCTACCTGGACGTGGGGCTGACGGTGAACGCCGAGCCGACCATTTACCTGAATAACGAGGTGGGCATCCGCATTTCGCTCGAAGTGAGCAACCTGGGGGCGGCCACCACCACCCGCAGCGGCTCGACCCTGTACCAGATCGGCACGCGCCAGGCCTCGACCATGCTGCAATTGAAGGATGGCGAAAACCAGGTGCTGGCGGGCCTGATCAACAATGAAGAGCGCAGCTCGGGCAACAAGGTGCCTGGCCTGGGCGATATTCCCGTGCTGGGGCGTTTGTTCGGCAGCAGCAAGGACGACAGCCAGAAGACGGAGATCGTGCTGTCGGTCACGCCGCACCTGGTGCGCACGGTGCAGCGTCCGGAAGCGAAGGAATCGGAATTCTCGGCCGGCACGGAAGGCAGCTTCCGCCGCCGTCCCGACATGGCGGCCAGGGCGCCCACGCAGATGCCGGGCACGGTGATCGTGCGTTCCGGCCCGTCGGCCGTCGGCATGCAGCCGGCGCCGGCGCAGCCGCTGATGGCGCCGGGACAGGTGCCGCCGATCGTGCCACCGGCATTGCCGCAGAGCGTGCCCGCGCCGGAAGTGGCGCCGTCGCCCGAACCGGCCGCCTCGCCGCTGCCGATATCGTCGGGCCAGCCCGTGCCGCTGCAGGCGTCGCCCTTGCCGCTGTCGTCGAGCCAGCCGGTGCCGGTCGCCAAATGAGGCTGGCGCGCACGCCCGGCGGTTTTACCCTGATCGAGCTGCTGGTGACCCTGGCCATCCTCGGCGTGCTGGGCACCCTGGTGGTGCCCGTCACGCAGGTGGCCATGCAGCGGCGTCAGGAGCAGGACTTGCGGCGCGCGCTGCGCGAGATCCGCCAGGGGCTCGACGCCTATAAACGGGCCGGCGACGAAGGGCGCATCGTGCGGGCGCCCGACGCCAGCGGTTATCCGAAAAGCCTGGAACTGCTGGTCGAAGGCGTGCCGGACCAGCGCAACCCGAAGCGCGGCAAACTGTTTTTCCTGCGCCGCGTGCCGCGCGACCCGTTCAACGCAGACGCGGGCCTGAGCGATGCGCAGACCTGGGGCAAGCGCAGCTACGCCAGCGAGGCGGCTGAACCGCGCGAAGGCGATGACGTCTACGATGTGTACTCCACGTCCAGCAAGACCGGCTTGAACAACGTGCCTTACCGTCTATGGTGAACCATGGCTGCTGACATCCTTGCTGCCCGCAGGCGCGGCTTTACCCTGATCGAATTGCTGGTGGTGCTAGGCATCGTGGCGCTGCTGCTGACCCTGGCCGTGCCCCGCTACTTTCCCAGCCTCGACAAGGCGAAGGAAACCGTGCTGGCGGATAATCTACGCAACCTGCGCGCCACCATCGACCAGTTCCACGGCGATACGGGCCGTTATCCCGATTCCCTGGAGCAACTTGTGGAAAAGAAATACCTGCGCGCCATGCCCGTCGATCCCATCACGGACAGCGACGCCAGCTGGCTCATCGTGCCGCCGCCCGACGACACGCCGGGCCAGGTGTATGACGTGAAAAGCGGTGCGCCCGGCAAGGACCGCAGCGGCACGCCGTTTGCCGACTGGTAGCGGCCATGCATCGTTCTGCGCGCCGCCAGCGCGGTTTCACTTACCTGGGCCTGATCATCCTGGTGGCCATCCTGGGCCTGGTGGGGGCGGCCGGGCTGAAGATGGGTTCCCTGCTGCAGCGCCAGGCGGCCGAGCAGGAGTTGCTCGATATCGGCGCGCAGTTTGCCGATGCGTTGCAAAGCTACGCGGGTGCCACGCCCGCCGGCCAGCCGCAGCAGCCGGCGACGCTTTCCGCCTTGCTGCGCGATCCCCGCTTTCCGCAAGTGCGCCGCCATTTGCGCAAGCTGTATGTCGACCCCATCACGGGGCGCGCCGAATGGGGCTTGCTGTACCAGCCGGGCAGCCGCGGCATCATCGGCGTGCATAGCCTGTCGTCGTCCGCGCCCTTAAAAGTGGGCAATTTCGACGCCCGATTCACTGGTTTCGAAGGCAAGGCGCACCTGTCCGAGTGGCAGTTTGTCGCCGGCGGCCCCGTGCCGCCGGCAGGGCTGGCTCTCGTGCCGGCTGAGGTGGACACGGGCAAGCCGCCCGCCTTGTTTCCTCCTGCCGCGCCAGCGTCCGCCGTGCCCGAGGTGGTGCCGCCGGAGGAAGAGGCCGGCGCGCAGCAGGAAGCGGCAAACCCGTTGTAACCATAAGTCAATGGAGCGCGATACAGAGAGAACTATTTTCACTGGGAAATCCTCCGGCATGCGTAACCATTCCATAGAGGAAATACTTATTTCAAATGAAATTTAAATAAAATAATTACAAGTAATTTGATGTCTTTATGATACCATTTTGTTTGGTACTTTCAGTACTCAAGCGATGGCTGGCCCATCTGGCGGCCATAAATTACTTTTAAGGGATAATTTATGAAATTGAAATTTATCGCGGCAGGCATTCTGGCTGCAGCTTCGTTCAGCGCATCGGCTGCAACGTATGAGCTGGGTGTCCTGGATCCTGATACAACCGATACGCTGTCGGGAATTAGCACCAAAATCCCGACGTTTTTCCAGGTCGATGATTCCTGGACCTTTAAATTGCTGACGCCATCGTGGACCTCGCTGGCCTTCCTGCAAACGTTTACCTCGCCGGAAGGGGCAGTCCAGGATATTACGGCCACCTTGCTTGGATATCGCAATGACAAAGGCGGCTTCGTCAAGCGCACGGCGATAGGCATGCAAAGCCTGAGTTGGGCTGGTCCATGGGAATTGGACGCCGGTGAGTACACTGTGCGCGTGACCGGCGTGACCAGCCTGACACGGGCCCAGTATATGGGGACGGTATCGGCCCGGCCCGTGCCGGAACCGGAAACCTACGGCATGCTGCTGGGCGGCCTGGCGCTGGTCGGCTTCGCGCTCCGCCGCCGCGCCCGCAAGGCTGTTTGATTTTTTCCTGGCCAGAATGACAAAACCCGCCGAGGCGGGTTTTTTTGTTTCTACAACGTCCTGCGCATGTTGTCACGCGTGGCGCTTGAAGTCGCGGAAGCGGAAGCCAACCGCAAATAACGTCGCAAAGTACGCCACGCCGCACACGGCCACCACCAGGGCCAGCGCGCCGGCCCGCAGCAGCGGATGGGCTTGCATGGCGATCCAGTCGATGCGCAGGGCGCCAGCATACGCCACGCCGCCCATCACGATGAGGGCCGGCAGCAGGCGCGCGAAGAATTTGGCCCAGCCCGGTTTCGGCTGGTAAATGCCGCGCTTGCGCAAGCCCCAGTACAGGAAACTGGCGTTCAGGCAGGCGCCCAGGCCGATCGACAGGGCCAGGCCGGCCACGGCGATGTAGGGCACGAACAGCAGATTCATCAGCTGCGTGGCGATCAGCACGCCGATGGCGATTTTCACGGGCGTGCGGATGTCCTGGCGCGCATAGAACGCGGGCGCCAGGGTTTTTACCAAGATAATGCCGATCAAGCCCAGGCTGTAGGCCACCAGCGGCTGCGTCGACATGGTGACGGATTCGGCCGTAAACTTGCCGTAGTGAAATAATGTCGCGATCAGGGGCGTGGCCAGGGTCGCCATGCCGACGGCGGCGGGCAGGGCCAGCAAAAAGGTCAGGCGCAAGCCCCAGTCCAGCAGGGCCGAGTATTCCGTCTTGTCGCCATCCACGTTGGCTTTCGACAGGCTGGGCAGCAAGATGGTGCCCAGGGCCACGCCCAGCATGGCGGTCGGAAACTCCATCAGGCGGTCCGCGTACGACAGCCAGGAAATGCTGCCCTCGGCCAGGCGCGAGGCGATGCTGGTGTTGATCATCAGGCTGATCTGCGCCGCCGAGACGGCAAACACGGCCGGTCCCATCTTTTTCAGCACGCGGCGCACGCCGCCGTCGGACAGGCCGATGGCGGGATTGAGCGACAGGCGCGGCAGCATGCCGATCTTGATCAGCGCGGGAATCTGGATGGCCACCTGCAGCAGGCCGCCGGCGAACACGGCAATGGCCATGGCGTAGATCGGCTGTTTTAAATAGGGCGCGAGGAACAGCGAGGCGGCGATGAAGGACAGGTTCAGCAGCACCGGCGTAAACGCGGGTATCTTGAATTCGCGCCAGGTATTCAAGATGCCGCCGGCCAGGGCCACGAAGGACATGCAAGTAATATAAGGGAACATCAGCCGCGTCATCCACACGGCCGCGTCGAAGGCGCCCGGGTCCTTGGACAGGCCCGTGGCGATCGCATACACGAACCACGGCGCGCCGACGATGCCGATGGCGGACACGAGCAAGGTGGCCCAGACGAGGGTGGTGGCCACATGGTCGGCCAGTTGCTTGCTCGCTTCCTGGCCATGCTGGTTCTTGTATTCAGACAAGATCGGCACGAAGGCTTGCGAGAACGCGCCCTCGGCAAACAAGCGGCGCAACAGGTTGGGGATGCGGAAGGCAACGATGAAGGCGTCCGTGTAGGCGCCGGCGCCAAAGGCGCGCGCGAACAGGCTTTCGCGCAATAATCCGGTTACACGGGACAGCATGGTCATGCTGGAAATGGCGGCGAGGGTTTTAAGCAAGTTCATGGGGGCAGATTATAGCCGGGCGCAGTGCCGGAAAACGCTTAAAATATGGTAACAATTGCCGCCGATCCGCTGCCGATTCGCCCTTGCCAGCCCCATTTTCAGGTGTTTTTGGCGTCACACACGGTTTTTTGATTTGCTCCCGCTTGAAAATATCGCTATAATCGAAGGCTGTACAGAATTCTGTTACGCAGACACTAATGTTTGACAGGCACTGGTTTGGCACACATGGTTCGGCAGACGCACAGAACGCACCGGTTGGCAAACACTAATGTTTGCAAACGCACTTTGACCCTGTTTTAGGAAATTCCATGGCAAATACCGCACAAGCGCGCAAACGCGCTCGTCAAGCAGTTAAGCAAAACGCACACAATTCGTCCCAACGTTCGACCTTGCGCACGGCTATCAAAGCTGCTCGCAAAGCGATCCAGGGCGGCGACAAGGCAGCTGCTGCTGCAATCTTCCAGGCATCCGTGTCGACCATCGACCGTATCGCTGACAAGAAGATCATCCACAAAAACAAGGCAGCTCGCCATAAGAGCCGTCTGGCAGCTGCTTTGAAAGCACTGTCCGCTTAATATTCGCCAGCAGGCAAGCCACCACGGTGGCCTTGTCTGTGCCGGTACGCTGGCACTGGTTGAAAAGCAAAAACCCGCAGATTCGTTCTGGCGGGTTTTTTCGCGTTTTTATCCGGATTTTTAAGGCCGCGTCCGCCAGCGGCCGGCCGCCACGGCCTAGCGTGCCGCCGGCAGGTTGCCGATGCTCATGCCCGGCTTGATATTCTTTTGCTTGAACCAGCCCAGGTGCATTTCCAGCGCATAGCGCACGGGCACGGTCTTCGTGGAGCAATGGCTGTCGAGCGTATGCGGCTGCATGTCTTCGATGTTGACGATCTTGCCGCTGGCATCGATAAAGGCCACCGACAGGGGCAGCGGCGTGTTCTTCATCCACATGCATTGCGTGGACGGATTGCCAAAGACGAACAGCATGCCCGCATTCGCCTCCATCTTTTCACGGTACATCAAGCCCTGCTCGCGTTGTGCTTCCGTGGCGGCCACTTCCGCCTGGATCAGATGCATGCCGGCCGACAGTTGCACGCCCCTGGTTTGCGCCTGGGCCATGCTGGCGCAAGATAACAAGGCGATGGACAGGCCGAGACGGCGTAGGGAATTTTTCATGGGGCGGGATGGTGGCTGCGAAGCGGCGATTAAGCCATGCTGGCGGCTGCCTGGTCAAGCATGCTGCCTGTCCGCGCCGAAAGCGTGGGGTTACAGCAACATAGTCGCTGCCGTAACCCCGGGGATTGCGCTTACTTCACGGGCTTGCCTGCTTCAGCGGCCGGCTGCTTCGACTTGCGGGACTGGGGAACCAGGCGCGGCGCATCGGTGGCGGCCGAGGCCTTGGTTGATGCGCCCGAACGTGCCGCATCCGTCGCGGCCGACGCGTTGACGGTGGCCGACGCCGGCGGCACCGGCTTGACGGCGTCGGTGGCGGCCGAGGCGTGGCTGGCGGCCGAGGCGGGTGGCGGCTTGACGGCATCGGTCGCGGCGGAAGCGTGCACCTTGGCGCCCGATTGCGCCAGTGCAGCGCCAGCGAGCAGGGAAGCGGCCAGGGCCAGGATTACTTTTGTCATCATCTTTCCTTTTCAGTCATGTTAAGGTGGGATGATTTTAATGCATTATCTAAAAATAAATAGTGCTTATTGGCAAAATTCAATGCCGAGGCTGTTTTTTCTTGTCCCGCTCACGTTTTTCCGATGTTCTCGGCCGGCACTTCGCACCATTCTCCTGGCAGCAAGGGGTGGCTGGCCAGCGAGAACGGGCCGATGGCGCTGCGCACCAGGCGCAGGGTGGGCAGGCCGACGGCGGCCGTCATGCGCCGCACTTGCCGGTTTTTTCCCTCTTTTAAGGTGATCGCCAGCCACGAGGTGGGCTTGTCGGCGCGCGCGCGGATGGGCGGATTGCGCGGCCACAGCCAGTCCGGCTCGGCGATGCGCACGGCCTTGCACGGTTTGGTGATGAAGTCGCCCAGGTCCAGCGGCGCCTGCAGGCGCGCCAGGCTGGCCGCATCGGGCACGCCATCGACCTGCACCAGATAGGTTTTCGCTTCCTTGCGGTCCGGGTGGCTGATCTCGTGCTGCAGGCGGCCGTCGTCCGTCAGCAGCAGCAAGCCTTCGCTGTCGGCGTCGAGCCGGCCGGCCGGGTAGATGCCGGGAATGGTGAGGTGGTCGGCCAGAGTGGTGCGGCCGTCCTGCGGCGAAAACTGGCACAGGACCTGGAACGGTTTATTGAAGAGGATGAGTGGCATGCTGGTAGAGGAATTGATGCAAACGATGGTGGCTGCTGGTTGGCGCCGCAAAAGCGTGGCGCCCTGTAAGATACTGGTGCATAATGTGAAACGTAAGTCTTATGTCTTATAGAAGACATAGGCGGTATGGCAACGAGGTTCTTTGGCGCCGTGAATGGCCCGGGTGTTCTTTCCCTGCTAAAGTGCGTTGTTGCCGCCATGTTCGGACTTGTTTTTGTAAACTCTGCAACCGCAGAGCGCGTCGCCGGCCCGTGTTGCCCGCCAGCGGTGTGTCCCACTTCGGAGATCACGATGTATCAACATATCACTGTACCTGCTGACGGCCAAAAAATCACCGTCAACGCCGATTTTTCGCTGAATGTACCAGATAATCCCATCGTTCCCTTCATTGAAGGCGATGGCACGGGCATCGATATCAGCCCGGTCATGATCAAGGTGATCGACGCGGCCGTGGCCAAGGCCTACGGCGGCGCGCGCAAGATCAGCTGGATGGAAATCTACGCGGGCGAAAAATCGACGAATGTGTACGGCCCCGATGTGTGGTTGCCGGAAGAAACCTTGCAAGTGCTGAAAGATTACGTGGTCTCCATCAAGGGCCCGCTGACGACGCCCGTCGGCGGCGGCATCCGCTCGCTGAACGTGGCACTGCGCCAGCAGCTCGACCTGTACGTCTGCCTGCGTCCCGTGCGCTATTTCACGGGCGTGCCGTCGCCCGTGAAAGAGCCGGAAAAGACGGATATGGTGATTTTCCGCGAAAACTCGGAAGACATCTACGCCGGCATCGAATACCAGCAAGGCTCGCCCGAAGCCAGGAAATTGATGGATTTCCTGATCAATGAAATGGGCGTGACGAAAATCCGCTTCCCGGCCACCTCGGGCCTGGGCATCAAGCCCGTGTCCATCGAAGGCACGCAGCGCCTGGTGCGCAAGGCCATCCAGTACGCGATCGACAATGACAAGCCTTCCGTGACGATTGTGCACAAAGGCAACATCATGAAGTACACGGAAGGCGGCTTCCGCGACTGGGCGTATGCGCTGGCGCAAAAGGAATTCGGCGCCGAGCTGATCGATGGCGGCCCCTGGTGCAAGTTCAAGAATCCGAAGACGGGCCGCGACATCATCGTCAAGGATTCCATCGCTGACGCGTTCCTGCAACAGATCTTGCTGCGTCCGGCCGAATACAGTGTCATCGCCACCCTGAATCTGAACGGCGATTACATTTCCGACGCGCTGGCGGCGCAAGTGGGCGGCATCGGCATCGCGCCGGGCGCCAACCTGTCCGATTCCGTCGCCATGTTCGAAGCGACGCACGGCACGGCGCCGAAGTACGCGGGCAAGGATTACGTGAACCCCGGTTCGCTGATCCTGTCGGCGGAAATGATGCTGCGCCACATGGGCTGGCTGGAAGCGGCCGACCTGATTATTTCTTCGATGCAAAAGTCGATCGCCTCGAAGCGCGTCACCTACGATTTCGCCCGTCTGATGGAAGGCGCCACGCAAGTGTCGTGCTCCGGTTTCGGCGAGGTCATGATCGAGCACATGTAACAAGAGCGGTGGGGCAGGGTGCAGCGCACCCTGCGGACGAAAAAAAACCCCGCTTCAAGGAAACGGGGTTTTTCACATCTGAGGGCCGGCGATGCTTAGGCTGCTTGGATGTTGGAAGCTTGCTTGCCTTTAGGGCCTTGCGTGACTTCGAATTGAACTTTTTGACCTTCTTTGAGGGTCTTGAAACCGTTCATGTTGATTGCGGAGAAATGAGCAAACAAATCTTCGCCGCCATCATCTGGAGTGATGAAGCCAAAACCTTTGGAATCATTGAACCACTTAACTGTACCTGTTGCCATAAAAAGAACTTTCAAAATTAAAACAAATCACACGAGCCATAAAAGCAAGAAGCTTCTTGCCCCCTCCTCGACGTCTCACTTCTTATCAAGCTGTACATTACTGCAACAGTCGATACAGCATTGTTGGCGGAATAAATAATGAAGTCAAGCGCTTTTCCATCGATATTGCCAAATTCTTCACGACAACCAAAAAAGCAACTCTTGATTTTGACAGCAAGGTCGCCATCTGCGCAATATTAAGAAAACGCGTAAGATTGAAAACAATTGGAAAGGCGTAGATATTGCGCATGACAACCACTGTGAAAGCATTAGAATAAGCGTATGGCAACCAAGCACGACACAGAAACCCTGCTGGAGCGGCAAGTGCTGAAGCCGCCACCGCTCTACCAGGTGGCCTTGCTCAATGACGACTACACCCCGATGGAATTTGTGGTGGCCATCATTCAGGAGTATTTCAACAAGGACCGTGAAACGGCGACGCAAATCATGCTCAGTGTTCATCGCTACGGCAAAGGAGTGTGCGGCGTGTTCTCTAAAGATATAGCGTGTACCAAAGTGGAGTTCGTTTTAACGCATGCGCGCAAGGCGGGGCACCCCCTGCAGTGCGTGATGGAGGAAGTATGATTGCGCAGGAATTAGAAGTAAGTTTGCACATGGCGTTTGTCGAAGCTCGGCAGGCACGGCACGAATTCATCACGGTTGAGCATTTATTGCTGGCACTGCTGGACAATCCCTCCGCTGCCGAGGTGTTGCGTGCCTGCGCGGTCAATATTGAAGACCTGCGCAAGACCCTCACCAATTTCATCGGCGATAACACGCCGACCGTGCCTGGCACGGGCGAAGTCGACACCCAGCCGACGCTTGGTTTCCAGCGCGTGATCCAGCGCGCCATCATGCACGTCCAGTCCGCCTCGAATGGCAAGAAGGAAGTCACGGGCGCCAATGTGCTCGTGGCCATCTTCGGCGAAAAGGATTCGCATGCCGTCTACTACCTGCATCAGCAGGGCGTGACGCGCCTGGACGTGGTCAATTTCATTTCGCACGGCGTGCGCAAGGACCAGTCGACGGAAAGCGCGAAAGCCTCCGAAGGCGTGGAAGAAGCGCCAGTCGACGGCCAGCCGAAGGAAAGCCCGCTCGACCAGTTCACGCAAAACCTGAACAAGGCCGCTGCCGAAGGCAAGATCGACCCGCTGATCGGCCGCGAGGAAGAAGTCGACCGCGTGATCCAGATCCTGTGCCGCCGCCGCAAGAACAATCCGCTGCTGGTCGGCGAGGCGGGCGTGGGCAAGACGGCCATCGCCGAAGGCCTGGCTTACCGCATCACGCAAAGCGATGTGCCGGAAATCCTGCAGAATGCCGTCGTGTATTCGCTGGACATGGGCGCCTTGCTGGCCGGTACCAAGTACCGCGGCGACTTCGAACAGCGCCTGAAAGCCGTGCTCAAGCAATTGAAGGACAATCCGAACGGCATCCTATTCATCGACGAGATCCACACCATCATCGGTGCGGGCTCGGCGTCGGGCGGCACGCTGGATGCATCCAACCTGCTGAAACCGGCACTGGCGAATGGTCAGCTGAAATGCATCGGCGCGACCACGTACACGGAATTCCGCGGCGTGTTTGAGAAAGATCATGCCTTGAGCCGCCGTTTCCAGAAAGTGGACGTCAACGAGCCGACCGTCGAGCAAACCGTGCAGATCTTGCGCGGCCTCAAGTCGCGCTTCGAAGAGCACCACGGCGTGAAATACTCGGCCTCGGCCCTGTCGACGGCGGCCGAACTGGCGGCGCGCTTCATCAACGACCGCCATCTGCCCGACAAGGCGATCGACGTCATCGATGAAGCGGGCGCGGCGCAGCGCATCCTGCCGAAGTCGAAGCAAAAGAAAACCATCGGCAAAGCCGAGATCGAGGACATTATCGCCAAGATCGCGCGCATCCCGCCGCAAACGGTCAACCAGGACGACCGCAGCAAGCTGCAGACGATCGACCGCGACTTGCGCAATGTTGTGTTTGGGCAAGATCCCGCCATCGACGCGCTGGCCTCGGCCATCAAGATGGCCCGTGCCGGCCTGGGCAAGACGGACAAGCCGATCGGCTCCTTCCTGTTCTCCGGTCCTACCGGCGTCGGCAAGACCGAGGTGGCGAAACAGCTGGCCTTCATCCTCGGTATCGAGCTGATCCGTTTCGACATGTCGGAATACATGGAACGCCACGCCGTCAGCCGCCTGATCGGCGCGCCGCCGGGCTACGTCGGTTTCGACCAGGGCGGCTTGCTGACGGAAGCGATCACCAAGAAGCCGCATGCGGTCTTGCTGCTCGATGAAATTGAAAAAGCCCATCCGGACATTTTCAATATCCTGCTGCAAGTCATGGACCATGGCACCTTGACGGACAACAATGGCCGCAAAGCCGATTTCCGCAACGTGATCATCATCATGACGACCAATGCGGGCGCGGAAAGCCTGCAAAAGACGTCGATCGGCTTCACCAATTCGAAGCAGGCCGGCGACGAGATGGCCGACATCAAGCGCATGTTCACGCCGGAGTTCCGCAACCGCATCGACGCGACCATCAGCTTCCGCGCGCTGGACCAGGAAATCATCCTGCGCGTGGTCGACAAGTTCCTGATGCAGCTGGAAGAGCAGTTGCACGAGAAAAAGGTCGAAGCCGTGTTTACCGAGAAGCTGCGTGCTTTCCTCGGCAAGAAAGGTTTCGATCCGCTCATGGGCGCGCGGCCGATGGCGCGTTTGATCCAGGACATGATCCGCAAGGCCCTGGCCGACGAACTGCTGTTCGGCCGCCTGGTCACGGGTGGACGGGTCACCGTCGACCTCGACGACAAGGACCAGGTCTTGCTGGAATTCCCGGAACCGCCAGACGCGGCGCCGACGGCAGCACCGGAAACGGTGGAAGTCGAGTAATCGGCCCCTTCGCTTCCGCGCGATCAAAAAACCCGCCCACACAAGTGGCGCGGGTTTTTTTACGTCCTGGCCGCAGGAATGGAAACTGTTGTGTAAATATCCTTGTTTAAAAATAAGTATTGCTTTTGCGAAAGCTATGCAAGAATCAGGATCCCGATGCCGGCCATGCCCCGCATCGTTCCGCTTCCCTGGCTCTTGAAAGATTGCTTAATGAAAATTTCCCGCACTCTCGCCTTCCTCCTGTTGTCCGCCGGCCTGCTGGGCAACGCCGCCGCTGCCGCGTCCGCTGGCAGTTATTTCCGTTTTCCCGCCGTGCGCGGCGATACCGTCGTCTTCACGGCAGAAGGCGACTTGTGGAAAAGCAATCTACGCGGCGGCGCGGCGCAGCGGCTGACCACGCATCCCGGCTATGAAACGAACGCGGCAATTTCGCGCGACGGCCAGTGGCTGGCGTTTTCCGCCGCCTACGAAGGGGCGCAGGAAGCGTATGTGATGCCGCTGGCGGGCGGTTTGCCGCGCCGTATTTCCTTTGACAATGGCGGCGTGCTGGTGCTGGGCTGGACGGCGCAGGGCGAAGTGCTGGTCAGCACGCAAAATACGGACGGTCCCGCCTCGCGCCGCATCGTCGCCGCCATCGATCCCGTGAAACAGACGCGGCGCGTGTTTCCCGTGGCCGACGCCAACGACGCCGTGCTCGACGACGCTGGCAAGACGCTGTTCTTCACGCGTTTCGGCCTGGCCATGACGAACGACAATGTGCGCAACTACCGGGGCGGCGCGCATGCCACCTTGTGGCGCTATGATCTCGATGGCAAGGGCGAGGCCGTGCCCATGCATACGGATGCTGGTGTGTTGGCGGGCAACAACAAGCGCCCCATGTGGTGGCAGGGCCGCGTCTACTACATCAGCGACGCGGGCGGCAGCGACAATCTGTGGAGCATGCTGCCCGACGGTTCGGACCGCCGCGCCCTGACCCGCCACACGCAGTGGGATGTGCGCAATGCGCAGCTGGGCGACGGCAAGATTGTGTATCAATTGGGCGCAGACCTGCGGGTACTGGACCTGGCCGCAGGGACGGACTCATCGCCATTGCCGATCAGCCTTGTCTCCGATTTCGACCAGCAGCGCGCGCGCCAGATCCGCTCGCCGCTCGATACCTTGAGCAATGTCCAGGTGTCCGGCAAGGATGAGCGCATCATTCTCACTGCCAGGGGCCGCGTGAGCATCGCCGGCACGGGCAGCTTGCGCCGCGTCGACATCGCCATTCCCGAAGGGGCGCGGGCGCGCGACGCCGTCTTTTCCAGCGACGAGAAATCCGTGTTCGCCATCGTCGACACGAGCGGAGAGAACGAAATCTGGAAGTACGCGGCCGACGGTTCGGGCAAGGGCGAGCAGCTGACGACGCAGGGAGATAATCACCGCTGGAAGCTGTACCCGTCGCCGGACGGACGCTGGCTGGCGCACACGGATAAGAAGGGCCGCTTCTGGCTGCTGGACCTGGCGACCAGGGGCAACCAGCTGATCGACGACGCGGGCAAGGCGGGCGTGGACAAGCACGACGAAGTGCAATGGTCGCCCGACAGCCGCAACCTGGCCATCGTGCGCGTGGCCAGCAACGAGCAGCGCGAGCAGATCGGCCTGTACAACCTGGCGTCGAAGCAGTTGCAATTCGTTACCAGCGACCGTTATACCTCCGCTTCGCCCGTGTTTTCGCCGGACGGGCGCTGGCTGTATTTCATGTCGGCACGCAATTTCCAGCTGGCCAATGGGTCGCCGTGGGGCGACCGCAACATGGGGCCCGTGTTCGACAAGCGCATCGGCGTGTATGCGCTGGCGCTGCAGCCGGGCAACCGCTTCCCGTTCCAGCCCGATGATGAGCTGAGCCGCCCGGGAGTGAAGCCGGCCGAGACCGATGATGAAAAGGCGGCCGAATCGGCGGCGGAAAAGGCATTGGAAAAGGCCGGCGGCAAGACGGCCGTGAAAAAGGCGCCGGCCGCGCTGCCGGACGTCGTCTTCAAGGGCCTGGCCGGGCGCCTGTATGAAGTACCGCTGGCGGCGGGCAATTACGGCGCGCTGGCCATGGACGACAAGCGCCTGTATTTTCTCGAGCGCGACAGCGGCGAGAACAAGTTCAGTCTGAAAACGCTGGCCATAGGCAATACCGGCTCCAAGCCGGAATTGCTGGTGGCCAATGTGCGCGAATTCGACCTGGCGCAGGATAAAAAGCATTTGTACTACAGGACAGCAACCAGCGCAGCGGCCACGGGGCCGGGCGAGATGCTGGTGATCGAGGCGGGCGCCAAGCTGCCGTCCGACTTGTCGAAGGCGAAAGTAAAAGTCGACGACTGGACGTTTGTGTCGAACCCGCGCCTGGAATGGAAGCAGATGTTCAACGACGCGTGGCGCTTGCACCGCGACTTCCTGTACGACGCGAAGATGCGCGGCGTGGACTGGAAGGCGGCGCGCGACAAATATGCGCCGCTGGTCGAGCGGGTCACGGACCGCGCCGAACTCAATGATTTACTCGGCATGATGGTGGCCGAAGTGGGCGCCCTGCATTCGCAGATCCGTCCCGGCGAATTGCGCCGCACGGAGCAGGAAGGCGCGCCGGCCGGCCTCGGTGCCGTGCTGGCGCGCACCAGCGAGGGCTACCGGGTCGAACACGTCTACCGCAGCGAGGCGGAATTGCCGTCGGCGCGCGCGCCGCTGGCGCGCCCCGAAGTGGACGTCAACGCGGGCGACGTGATCACGGCCGTCAACGGCAAAGACGTCCTGGCCGCGCGCGACATCAGCGATTTGCTGCTGAACCAGGCCGACAAGCAGGTCTTGTTGCAGGTCAAACGCGGTCATGGCAAGGGCGCGCCGCGCGCCGTCATCGTCACGCCCGTCAACATGGCGAAACAGACGGCGCTGCGCTATGGCGACTGGGAACTGAGCCGCGCCGAGCAGGTGGCCACCGTCTCGCAGGGACGCATCGGCTACCTGCACCTGCGCGCCATGGGGGCCAACGACATCGCCTCGTTCGCGCGCGATTTTTATGCGAACATCAACCGCGAAGGCCTGATCATCGACGTGCGGCGCAACAACGGCGGCAATATCGACAGCTGGATCATCGAAAAACTGCTGCGCAAGGCCTGGGCCTACTGGGCGCCGCCGGGCGTGCAGCCGTCGACGAACATGCAGAACACCTTCCGCGGCCACCTGGTGGTGCTGGTCGATGAACTGACGTATTCCGATGGCGAGACCTTCGCCGCAGGCATCAAGGCATTGAAACTGGCGCCGCTGGTGGGCAAGCGCACGGCAGGCGCCGGCGTCTGGCTCAGCGACAATACGCGTCTGGCCGACAACGGCATGGCGCGCGTGGCGGAAAACGGCCAGTTCGGCATCGATGGCCAGTGGCTGATCGAAGGCGTGGGCGTGGTGCCGGACGTCGAGGTGGACAATCCGCCGCACGCCACCTTCAATGGCGGCGACCGCCAGCTGGACGTGGCGCTCGACATGCTGGCGAAAAAACTCAAAGAGCAGCCGCGCCCCGCCTTCCAGGCGCAGCCTATCCCCGCGCTCAAGTAATCTGGCTACAGGCCGGTGGCGGCCTTGAATTGCAGTGCGCGGCGGCGCGACACCTCGACCACGCTGCCGTCCAGCAGGCGCAGGTCGAGGCCGTCGGCCGCATTCGGCGCCACTTGCGCCACCTGCGCCAGGTTGACGATCTGGCGCCGGTTGGCGCGGAAGAATTGCGCAGGATCAAGCCGTTCTTCCAGCTGGCTCAATGAGCGCAGCATCAGCGGCTGCTGCGCCGCGAAATGCACGCGCGTGTAGTTGCCTTCCGACTCCAGCAGGCGGATATCGGCAAACGCCACGAACCAGCAGCGCTCCCCATCCTTGATGAAGACCTTGCGCGGCGCGGGCGGCGGCACGGCTTGCGCCCGCGCGCCGGCGCGTGCCAGGGCCGTGGCCAGGCGCGCCGCCTGCACGGGTTTTTGCAGGTAGTCGAGGGCGCTGACCTCGAAGGCCTGCAGTGCGTACTGGTCGAAGGCCGTGCAAAAGATGACGTCGGGCGCGTCGTCGAGCGACGCCAGCAGGTCGAAGCCGGAGCCGCCCGGCATCTGCACGTCGAGCAGCAGCAGGTCGGGGCGCAGCTTGGCGATCTGCGCGACGGCGTCGGCCGCGCTGGCCGCCTCGCCGATGATGTCGACGGCACCTTGCCGCACATGCGGCGCCAGCAGGCGCCGCAGCTCGGCGCGCGCCAGGCGTTCGTCGTCGACCAGCAGTACCTTGAGCGGCCGAGCGTTCATGCCTGCTCCGGCAGGTCGATGGTGGCAAATACCCAGCCCGCCTGCTGGCGCAATTCCAGGCTGGCGCGCTCGCCGCAGGCCAGCTGCAAGCGCTGGCGCGCATTGCGCAGGCCGACGCAGGTGGAGTTGCCCGGTGCGCGCAAGGCGCCCGTGTTGGCGACCTCGATCTGCAGCATGGCCGCGCCATCCGCGCCGCTGTGGCGCCGCGCCGCGATGCGAATGTCGCCGCCGTCGGCGCTCGTTTCCACGCCATACTTGACGGCGTTTTCCACCAGCGTTTGCAGGGCCATGGGCGGCACGCGCACCTGTTCCAGGCCGGGGGCGCTGATCCCGATCGCAAAGTTGACGCGCAGGCGCTCCTCGAAGCGTATCTGTTCGATCGCCAGGTAGGCGCGCACGGCGTCCAGTTCGGCCGCCAGCGGCACCGTCGCATGCTGGCCAGACTGCAGCGCATGGCGCATCAGGCCGGCCAGCTGGTCGATCATGTGCGCGGCCGCCTCGCGGTCTTCGAAGATCAGCGCGCGCACGCTATTGAGGCTGTTGAAGAAGAAATGCGGGTTCACCTGCGCCTGCAAGGCGCGCAACTGGGCGTCCTTGGCCAGTACTTCCAGGCGCAGCGCCTCGGCCTCGAAGCGGCTGGCGCGGCGCAGCGACTGCACCATCGAGTACAGCACGGTCCAGATCAGGAAGATGGCGCTCCAGGTGACGAGCGCCGGCGGCAGCCAGGCCAGGCTGGTGACGGGGCCGAACGGCTGCAGCAAGGCGTAGCCGGCGCCCGCGCTCAGGCTCTGGATCAGGCCCAGCAGAGGAAGCACGGGGAGGATGCGCTGCCAGGCGAAGCGGCCGTCGATCCAGCCGCGCCGCCGCAGGAGGCGCCGCCACGCCATGGACAGCAGCAGGCCGCTGGCGCCGCCCCACCAGCAGACGCCAAGAATGGGCCAGCTCATGGGGGCGCGGCTCAGGCTCAGCAGCGCCAGCAGGGCGGCCCCATTCCAGCCGGCCAGCTGGAAGGTCCAGTACCAGTTCAAACGGGTCAGCCAGGAACGGGGCGCTTGTGTCATGGCTGCCTGTCAGTCGAGGAATTGCCCGATGCGGCCGAGCATCCAGTCCGGCTGGTCGTACATGATGAAATGGCGCGCCGTGTCGGCCAGCGCGATCTGCACGCCCGGCAGCTGCGCGTACTGCTGCTGGAAGGTGGCTTCGATGGCGGCGCGCGGCGTATAGTCCTTGTAGGCGATCCAGGTGCCCAGCACCAGGGCGGGCGACTGCACTTTCGCCACGTCCTGGCGCAGGTCGCTGGCCATCAGCGTGCCCATGGCCTTGATCACCGTCTCGCGGTCGGAGCGCTGGCCCCAGCCGATGATGCGCTCCACGTCGGCTGGCGCGCTGGCCATGCTGGTGACCGCGCGGCGCTGGCTGGCGGCGTAGGTGGCGTCATCCTGCGCGCGCATGGCCGATTGCATCTGCGTTGCCATGGCTTGCAGCTGCGGCGGCGTAATGGACGGCAGTTGCGTCGCGCCCAGCGCGGGCAGCGAGTCGACGATCACCAGCTTGCCCGTCCGGGCCGGATGGTCGATGGCCATTTTCAGGGCCAGAAAGCCGCCCAGGCTATGCCCGATGATGGCCGGTTGTCCCAGTTTATTCACTGTGATGTAGTCGGCCAGCTGCTGCTCCGCCTGCGCCAGCAAGTCGCCATCGACGGGCGCCACGCCGGCAAAGCCGGCCAGGGTCAGCACGTGGCATTGACGCGCGGTGTGCGGCGCGCACAGGCGCGCCACCGTGCCTTGCCAGACTTCGCCCGACGACGCCAGGCCGGGAATCAGGATCAGGGGGCGGCCTTGTCCGGTGACCTCGACCGTGAATGCGGCAGGTGCAGCGGCCTGGCTGGCGCTGGCCAGCAGCGCGGTACTGAGCAAGATCAATGTTTGCAGTGTTCGTTTCATGGGGTACTCCTCCTTGACGACCATGCTAGCGGCGCGGGCGCCCCGCAGCCAGCGCCGCGGGATGAGCGGCGCCAGGGCGGGATGAGCGGTTCAGATCCATTCATCCTGGTCCTGGCTGTGCTCGGGAAGGTAGGTCAGGTATTGCACCATGCGCGGCGCCGGGCCGCGGTTGGGCGTGGCGCAGTGGGGCAGGGCCTGGTGCCAGATGATGAAATCGCCGGCCATGCCGTCGACGGGCACGGGCCGCAAGGCCTCGACGGCCCATTCGCGCGGCTGGCGGCCCGGCGGCACTTGCCGCAGCCAGCCGGCCACGTGCCGCTGGAAGCCGGGCACGCAGTGAAAGGCGCCGTGCTGCGCGGGACAGTCGCTCAGGTACAGCATGCCTTGCAGCTTGAACGGAATCGGCTGTTGCAGGCTGACGTCCCAGTGCAGTGCGCTGCCGAGGAAGCGGTGCTGCGGCGTTTCCGGCGGGTTGAAGCTCACCTTGTCGATGCTGGCGTAGATGCCGGTGCCGGCGCCTGTGCCGCTGTCATATAGCTGCTGGCAGGCGTGGCGCACGTGCGTGCTGTGGCGGTTTTCCTCGAGGGCCGGATGGTCGGAAAACTGCAGCATCAGGCCCCGCTTGCCAGGGTGCGGCTGGTACCACGACGCCGGCTCGTCGGGCGAGGCGCCCAGGTAGTCCCAGATGGCCGTTCGGGCGGCGGCGCACTGCGCGCGCGGCACGGCGCCGCGCAGCACCAGATAGCCGTGTTCTTCGAAATGGCGCAGCTCGGCGGCGGACAGCACGTCCTGGTGCGCGCTGGCGGCATGCGCCGGGCGTGGGCGCGTGCGCGCGGCGATCCAGTCCGTGTAGGCTTGCAGGGTCGGGCGTTGCTGATACAGGAAGTGCAGCGTGTCTTCCATGGAAATGCCGCGCGCGTACAGCGCCTGGAGGTCCCCGTGGTCGCGCGCCAGCCCCTGCTTGCCCGTCGCGCCAGCGTGTCCCGTGCAGCGTTGCCATAAGTCGTGCAGGTGAGGCCAGTCGTCCATGGTGTTTTCGTCCGGGTGAAAAAATCAGCCGGCGCGCAGGCGGCGCCATAGCGTGGTGCGGCTGATGCCGAGGTATTGGGCGGCGGCGTCGCGGCGCCCGCCGAAGCGCGCCAGCACCGCGCTGGCGCTTTCGTCTTCCGGGCGCGGCGCGATGGCGACGGCCGGCGCCGGCGGCAGCGCCGCCGTGCCGGCAGCGTTGCCCAGTTCCGGCGCCACGCCCAGCACGAAGGCGGGGGTGAGCGCCTGCAGCGGCTCGGCGGCCAGGAACAGCGCCAGGCGCTCGGCCAGGTTGCGCAGCTCGCGCACGTTGCCGGGCCAGTCGTAGCGGCGCAGCAGCGGCGCGCAGGCGATGATTTCCGCGTGCAGGTTGGGGTGCGGACGGGCGCCCAGCGCGGCCAGCGCGTTTTTCAGCGACCATTCGGCCAGGCCCGGAATGTCGCTGGCGCGTTCGCGCAAGGCGGGCAAATGCAGGCGCAGCACGGCCAGGCGGTAGAACAGGTCGGCGCGGAAGCGTCCTTCGCGGATGCGCTGCTCCAGGTCGCAGTGCGTGGCGCTGATGATGCGCACGTTGATGGCGATGGGCCGCGTGCCGCCCACGCGCACCACTTCGCGCTCTTCCAGCACGCGCAGCAGCCGCGTTTGCAGGGCCAGCGGCATTTCGCCGATTTCGTCAAGGAACAGGGTGCCGTGGTTGGCCGCTTCGAACAGGCCCGCATGGCCGCCCCGGCGTGCCCCCGTAAACGCCCCGTCCTCGTGGCCGAACAGCTCCGATTCCAGCAGGGACTCGGCGATGGCGCCGCAATTGATGGCGATGAAGGGCCGGTTCGCGCCCAGGCTGCGCGGGCTTTCGCGGTGAATGGCCTGCGCCACGAGTTCCTTGCCGCTGCCCGTCTCGCCCTGGATCAGCACCGTCGCCGGCGAGCGGGCATACAGCACCACCGACTGGCGCAGCGATTCCATCACCTCCGATTCGCCGCGCAAATCGTGCAGGCCGTGGCGCGCGCGCAGGGTGTCGGCCACCACCGCGCGCCGTCCCCGGTTCGATTCGATCTGCGTCAGGCGCGCCAGCTCCAGCGCGTCGTCGAAGGCGCGCCGGATGGCCGTGGCCGAATACACGAAGACGGCGGACAGGCCCGCCTCTTCGGCCAGGTCGGTGACGAGCCCCGCGCCGACGACGGCTTTGACGCCGGCCGCCTTCAGTTCATTGATCTGCGCGCGCGCGTCTTCCTCGGTGGCGTAGGTGCGCTGCGCGATCTGGAAGCCGAAGGTGGCGGCAAATTCGCCCAGTTCAGGCATCGGGTCCTGGTAGGTGACGACGCCGATGTGCGGCGAGATGCGCCGCGCGCGCGCCAGCGCCTGCATCACGTCGTAGCCGCTGGCCTTGGCGATGATGACGGGCACCGACAGCCGGCCTTTCAGGTAGGCGCCGTTCGAGCCGGCCGCGATGACGGCGTCGCAGCGCTCCGTGGCCATGCGTTCGCGGATGTGGCGCACGGCGTCGTCGAAGCCCAGGTTGATCGGTTCGATCGTCGCCAGGTCGTCATATTCGAGCGTGATGTCGCGGAACAGGTCGAACAGCCGCGAGACGGAGACGGTCCAGATGACGGGTTTGTCGCGGTGGTCGAGCGGAGGTTGGGGAGGGCGGCGCATGCTTTATTCTAAACGATTTGTTTCATTTTCTTGCCATGCAACGCCGTTGCAACGGGCGTGTTGCACGTGCTCTGTGGTGTTTCAGATATTGCCAATAAGGAATATGAAAAAACCGCCGGAAACTGGTTTATGATCTAGCAGCACCATGATGCTTGGAAGAATATGTTTCCCAGGCGCATGTTCACTTTGCCGTTAACCATCCATGGTGTCCATGAACCGCGTACCAACCAGTCCCGATTTCATCGCCGATGCCTTGCAGCTGATCGCCTTGCCCGCTTGCGCCTGCGATGCCTGCGGCATGGTGGTGGCCGCAAATGGCGCCCTGGGCGCCTTGCTGGGCAGGGACGTGTCGGGCCGCCTGCTGGCCGACTGTTTTACGGACGCCTACCGCGCGTCGAGCAGCAGCATGCTGCGCGGCGCGCTCGGTGCGGCCGGGCGCGAGCGGCAGTGGGACAGCAGCCTCGAAGGGGACACGGGCGCCATCGCCGTGCAGGTGTGGGCCAGGCCCCTGCTGGTCGGCGACGGCTTGCCGGGCGCGACCCTCGTGTTTGCCGACATCAGCGTGCAGCAGCGCGACCAGCAAGCCTTGCGCAAGACCTTGCTGGAACAGCAGGCCATCCTGGAAAGCGCCGCCGTCGGCATCGTGTTTTCCAAGGGCGGCTTCATCGAAGAGTGCAATATCCGCGCCGCCGAAATGCTCGGCTATGCGCGCCACCAGCTGACGGGCATGCCGGGCGCGGTGCTGTACCGCTCGGCCGAACATTGCCGCGCCCTGGGGCTGGAAGCGGCGCCGCTGCTCTCGAAGGGCAAGCCCTACCGCACGGAGCTGGAATTGCGGCGCCAGGATGGCACCCTGTTCTGGAGCCGCCTGCACGGGCGCGCCGTCGATCCCTTGAATACGCATGACGGCACGGTATGGATTATCGAAGATATCAGCGACCACCGGCGTGACGAAGATCAATTGCGCCGCGCCATGCTGGAAATGCAGGCCGTGATGGACAACGCGCCCCTGGCCATCGGTTTTCAGCGCGACAAGGGCGTGCTGCGCTACAACCGGCGCTTTGCCGAATGCTTCGGCTTCGACGGCGACAGCGGCGTGGGCATGGCCGTCGCCGACCTGTACCCGTCGCGCGCGGCGTATGACAATGTCGTGCGGCAGGCCGCGCCCCTGCTGCGGCGCGGCCTGCCGTTCCAGGGCGAGATGGAGATGCGCCGGCGCGACGGCTCGACGTTCTGGGCGCTGGCGTATGGCTATGTCCTCAATCCGGAGAACCAGACCGACCGCGGCCTGCGCGACACGATCTGGCTGTTCGACGACCGCAGCGCGCAGAAGGCGGCCGAGGAGGCCACGCGCCAGCTGATGCTGGAGCAGCAGGCCATCCTCGACAATGCCTCCGTCGGCATCCTGTTTTCGCGTTCGCGCCTGATCCTGCGCTGCAATCCCCGCTTCGCCGAAATGTTCGGCTACGCGCAGGACGAGATGACGGGCATGCCCGCCGCCGGGCTGTTTCCCTCGCCCGCCGCCTACGAGGAGTTTGGCGTGCAGGCCACGCCGCTGCTGGGACAGGGCTTGCCGTACGAGCAGGACGAATCGCTGTTCCGCCGCCGCGACGGCAGCCTGTTCTGGTGCCGCATCCGCGCCAAGGCCGTCGACCAGACGCACAGCGAGCAGGGCGCCATCTGGATCCTCGAAGACATCACCGCCAGCCGCCAGGCGCAGATGGAAGTGGCGGCCATCATGACGAATGCCTCGGTGAGCATCCTGTATACCAAGAACCGCCAGATCACGCGCTACAACCTGGGCTTTGCCGCGATGTTCGGCTATAGCGGCGACGAGGCGCTGGGCTTGCCCGGGCGCGCGCTGTACGTGTCGCAGCAATCCTACGAGCTGCTGGGCGCGGCGGCCTTCCCCTTCCTGTCGGTGGCCAAGCCCTTCCAGACGGAGGTGGAAATGCAGCGCCGCGACGGCAGCACCCTGTGGGCGCAGCTGATCGCCTACGTCGTCAATCCGGACGATCCCGCCGCCGGCACCATCTGGATCATCGAGGACCGCACGGAAGCGAAGCGCGCCGAAGAATCGCTGCGCAACGCGCTGCTGGAAAACCAGGCCATCCTCGACAGCGCCGTGCTGGGCATCTCGGTGGTGGAGGGCGGCCACAATTTGCGCGCCAACAGCAAGATGGAAGAGCTGTTCGGCTATGGGCCCGGCGAGATCAACGGCCTGTCGGTGCGGGCCCTGTACCCGGACGTGGCGGCATGGAAGGCGGCGCGCGGCGAAACGGCGCGCGATTTCGAGGCGGGCAGGGTGCACATGTCGGAGTACCAGCTGGTGCGCAAGGATGGCAGCCGCTTCTGGGCGCGCCTGTCGGGCCGGCCGTTTGATCTGGCGCATGCGCATGGCCGTTCCGTGTGGCTGGTCGACGACGTGACGGCGCGCCGCGAGGCGGCCGAGGCGGTGCGCCGCGCGCGCGACGAGCTGGAATTGCGGGTGCAGGAACGCACGGCCGAACTGGCCGGCGCCAATCTGCTGCTGCAGGGCGAGATCGCCGAGCGGCGCCAGGCCGAGGCGCGGGTGCACCACATGGCCTACCACGACAACCTGACGGGCTTGCCGAACCGCGCGCTGCTGTCGGACCGGCTGGAACGGGCCATGCTGGCCGCGCAGCGCTCCGGGCGCAAGCTGGCCGTGATGTTCATCGACCTGGACCGCTTCAAGACCATCAACGATTCGCTGGGCCACATGACGGGCGATCTGCTGCTCAAGGAAGTCGCCGCGCGGCTGTGCGGCGCCGTGCGCGCCAGCGACACGGTGGCGCGCCTGGGCGGCGATGAATTCGTCGTGCTGGTGCCGGGCATCCGCGGCGGCGAGGAAGCGGCGCGCGTGGCCGAGAAGATCATCGAGGCGCTGACGCCCGCCTTTCCGCTCGACGGCCATGTGCTGCATGTGACGCCATCGATCGGCATCTGCGTGTATCCGGACGATGGCGGCGACGTCGACGCCCTGATGCGCCATGCCGATGCGGCCATGTACCACGCCAAGGGCAATGGCCGCAACAACTACCAGTTCTTCACGCAGACGATGAACCAGGCGGCGGCCCTGCACTTCGACCTGGAAAGCAGCTTGCGCACGGCGCTGGCGCTGCAGCAGTTCGAACTGTTTTACCAGCCGATCATCGATATCGCCACGCGCCGCCTGCACGGCATGGAAGTGCTGCTGCGCTGGCGCCGCCCGGGCCACGGCCTGGTGCTGCCCGACCGCTTCATTCCCATCATGGAGGAAAACGGCTTGATCGTGCCGGTGGGCGAGTGGGTCATGCGCCAGGCGTGCGAGCAAAGCATGGCCTGGCAGCGCCAGGGCTTGCAGCCGGTGCCGCTGGCGGTGAATCTGTCGCCGCGCCAGTTCATGCACAAGGGTCTGGTGGCGGCCATTGGCGCCGTGGTGCGGGAAACGGGCATCGATCCGGCGCTGCTGGAGTTCGAGATCACCGAGACGGCGCTGATGCAGCACGGCGAGCATACCCTGGAGATTTTGCGCCAGATCAATGGCATGGGCTTGCGCCTGTCGATCGACGATTTCGGCACCGGCTATTCCAGCCTGGCCTACCTGAAGCGCTTCCCCGTGAAGAAGGTCAAGATCGACCGCGCCTTCATCAAGGACCTGGAACACAGCGCGGAAGACCGCGCCATCGTGGCCGCCATCATCGCCCTGGCCGATAGCCTGCAATTGTCGGCCGTGGCAGAGGGCGTGGAGACGGAGGAGCAGTTCGCCCTGCTGCAGGCGCATGGCTGCCGCTATGCGCAGGGCTATCTGTTTTCCGCGCCGGTACCTGCAGCGAATGCGCAGGTGTTATTGGAACGCGTATCTGGTTAGTCGATGGTGGCGACAACCGGCGCATGGTCGGACGGCTGCTCCCACTTGCGGGGCACGCGGTCGATCACGCAGGCCGTACAGCGGGCGGCGAGGGCGGGCGAGAGCAGAATATGGTCGATGCGCAGGCCCTTGTTCAGGCGGAAGCCCAGCTGGCGGTAATCCCACCAGCTGAACGATTTTTCCGCCTGCTCGAACAGGCGGAAGGCGTCCGTCAGGCCGATGTCGAACAGGCGCTGCAGGGCGGCGCGTTCCTTGTCCGAGACCAGTACCTGGCCTTCCCAGGCGACGGGGTCGTGCACGTCGCGGTCGTCGGGCGCGATATTATAGTCGCCGACGACTGCCAGTTGCGGGTGCTGCTGCGCTTCTTCGGCCAGCCAGTCGTGCAGGGCGGACAGCCAGCCCAGCTTGTATTCGTATTTGTCCGAGTCGACGCTCTGGCCGTTCGGCACGTAGGCGCAGACGACGCGCACGCCACCGATGGTGGCGGCCAGGATGCGCTGCTGCGCATCCTCATAGCGCGGGTTGTTTTTCACTACGTCGGTGATCGGCAGCTTCGACAGGATGGCTACGCCGTTATACGTTTTCTGGCCGCTGAAGACCACCTGGTAGCCGGCCGCCTCGATCTCGGCGACGGGGAACTTGTCGTCCGTGAGCTTGGTCTCTTGCAGGCAGAGTATGTCGACCGGGTTGTCGGTCAGCCACTGCAGCACTTGCGGCAGGCGCACTTTGAGCGAGTTGACGTTCCAGGTGGCGAGTTTCATGGGAAAAATCCTTGCTTGAATAGGTGACGATGGGGTGTCGATAGGCGCGAATCTTACCGCATGCGCGTCGACGGCGTCCTGTCGCGCTTGTTGCGCACCGCCTTTATTTGCTCACAGGGAAAAAGATATTAATAAAGTATTTATATTTAACCAATCGTGGCGCATGAATATTATGTTTTTGTGTATCATTGATCAACCCCTATGTTTGATTTGGCATAAGTGGCTGGCATGGCAGGCTGCGTCTCGCCGTTTAACGCGACAAAGGTGTAAAGTTTCTCGCTAAAACGCGATAAAAACTACTAAAATGGCACAATGTAACAACTGTGTCACACGGCTTTGTTACAGCCAAGTTAAGAACCGAACAGGAAGCAGTTGTAATTAGTTGTAATTGCTATTCCGATTACATGACCACTGTGCCCGGGGCGGAACGTCAATTCCGTCCCTGGCGCCGCCAGACTTGTTATATAAATTGCAGTACTATATCTATGAGACTGTTTTGCGACATCAATAGATGGTACTATTTTGAAATGTTGCAGTTTTAATAGTGAGACTTGCGCGTAGCATTTGCAAAGGAAGAAAATGCGAACTGCATTTGAAGCGTGGGCGCAGCGTGACGGCCACATTGTGCGGCGAAGAGAAGATAAACCGGATGAGTACCTGATTTTCGAGACCCAGCGCCGCTGGGTTATCTGGCAGGCGGCTCTGACGCATGGCAAGACGGCTGCCAAGCCGCGCGTGAGCGCGGCCGAAAAGGCGGCGAAAGCCCAGCGCGCGCTGGAAATGTCGTCCGACGAGGCAACCGTGCGCAACAAGGTGCTCAATGAGGTGCTCGACGCCTTCAGCGGCGCCGATGGCGCTGCCGGCATGGAAGGCATACTGAAAGTGATCCAGGGCCTGAAGATGAAGCAGAAGGCGCTGGCCGACGACAAGAGCGAAGATTCCACGGCTTGAGGGGGCGGCGATGCGTTATCGGCACTACAAGGGCGGCATTTATGAACTGGTGTGCGAAGCCACGCTGGAAGCGGATCTGACGCCGATGATCGTGTATCGCGCCGCCGACGGTTCCATCTGGACCCGGCCGAAAGACGTGTTCTTTCAGCTGATCGAGGTCGAAGGCGTCATGGTCCAGCGTTTCGCCCCCATCAACTGATGGCCGCCTGCGTGCGTGCCCGGGATTTTCTTCATGCGTAAATTGCTGCCTGCCGCCCTGGTGCTGGCCTTTGCCTGCGCCGCGGCGCATGCCGAAACCATCGGTTCGGTCGACACGGTGTTCAAACTGATCGGCCCTGACCATAAAATCGTCGTCGAAGCGTATGACGACCCGCGCGTCGCCGGCGTCAGCTGCTATCTGTCGCGCGCCAAGACGGGCGGCATCAAGGGTGCCGTCGGCCTGGCCGAAGACAAGGCCGATGCGGCCGTGGCTTGCCGCCAGGTGGGGCCGCTGCAATTCAAGGGCAAGCTGCCGCGCCAGGAAGAAGTGTTTACCGAGCGCGCCTCGATCTTCTTCAAGCACGTGCGCGTCGTGCGCATGGTCGACAGCAAGCGCAATGCGCTCGTCTACCTCGTATATTCCGACCGCCTGATCGAAGGCAGCCCGAAAAACAGCGTCACCGCCGTCGCCGTGCCTGGCGACCAGCCGATTCCCGTCCGTTAAGCGAGCTTCCCATGCGCGTGCCGCTGTCTGCCCCCCTTGCCGCCTTTGCCGCCGGGACGCTGCTGCTGTTCGGCCTGGGCGGCTGCGCCACCCTGACGGGCAATACCGAGCAGATGGTGCTGGTGCAGACCATCCAGGACAACCGCGAACTGACTGGCGCCGGCTGCATCCTCAGCAACGACGTGGGCAAGTGGTTCGTCACCACGCCCGGGCGCATCACCATCCGCAAGAGCCAGGAACCGTTGAAAGTCGACTGCCGCAAGCACGGTTCGCCTGCCATCGCGACGGACGACCACATCGATCCCAAGCTCAATGGCAGCGTCTGGGGCAATGTCATCCTGACCCTGGGCGTCGGCTATTTCGTCGACCGCAATACGGGCGCCGGCTTCGACTACCCGTCCATTTTGACCATCGTCATGCAGGACCCCGCGCGCCTGGCGCCTCCGCCCGCACCGGTTGCCGCGCCGGCGCCCCCGGCCGCCGTGGCGGAAACGGTGGTGCAGCCGAAGGTGGCGCCGTCGCCGTTGCCCAATCCTGTCGTCTACTGATTAATATCCCACGCATGAAAAAACCGCCAGGGTCAGTGACCGTGGCGGCTGCCTTCTTACGTAGCGACGCCTGACAAAACCGTAGCGAGCGGGAGCTAGTGGTGGCCGAGAAGCGCAGCTGTACTTTATGTACAGCGAGCATCGCCGGCCGCCAATAGCCCCGCGCAGCAGGTTTGGTCTGGCGTTCTCTTACACGCGGTTGATCAGGAACGTCGTCAGCAAGGGCACCGGACGGCCGGTCGCGCCCTTCGAGCCGCCCGATTTCCATGCCGTGCCGGCGATGTCCAGATGCGCCCAGGTGTACTTCTTGGTGAAGTTTTCCAGGAAGGCCGCTGCCGTCACCGAACCGCCGCCCGGCGTGCCGATGTTGGCCAGGTCGGCGAAATTCGACTTCAGCTGCTCGTTGTATGCCTCTTCGATCGGCATGCGCCATGCCGTGTCGCTCGATTGCTTGCCCGCTGCCAGCAGTTCATTGGCCAGCTGGTCATGCGCCGCATCGCTGCGCGTAAACAGGCCGCTGTTGTGGTGGCCCAGGGCGACGACGCAAGCGCCCGTCAGCGTGGCGATGTCGACCACGGCTGCCGGCTTGAAGCGTTCGGCGTAGGTCAGCGCGTCGCACAGTACCAGGCGGCCTTCGGCGTCCGTATTCAGCACTTCGATGGTCAGGCCGTTCATCGAGGTGACGATGTCGCCCGGCTTGGTGGCGCGGCCCGACGGCATGTTTTCGCATGCGGCGATGACGCCGATGACGTTCAGCTTCAGGTTCATTTCGCCGATGGCGCGGAAGGTGCCCAGCACCGAAGCGGCGCCGCACATGTCGTACTTCATTTCATCCATGCCGGGACCGGCCTTGATCGAAATGCCGCCCGTGTCGAAGGTGATGCCCTTGCCGACCAGGACCACCGGCGCATCCTTGGCCTTGCCGCCCATGTGCTTCAGGACGATGAACTTCGGCGGCTGCTCGCTGCCGTTGGTGACGGACAGGAAGCTGCCCATTTTCAGCGCTTCGAGCTGTTTGCGGTCCAGCACTTCGACTTCGAACTTGTAATCCTTGGCCAGCTGCTTGGCCGTGTTGGCCAGGTAGGTCGGATTGGCGATGTTTGCCGGCAGGTCGCCCAGGTTGCGCGTCAGGTCGGAACCGTTGGCGATGGCGATGGCTTGCGCCAGCGCGCCGCGCGTGGCTGCCGTTGCTGGCGCCGACAGGACGATCTTGCGCACGCCCGCTGGCGCCGGATCTTTTTTGCTTTTTTGCGAGTCGCAGCGGTATTCGCTGTCGTGGGCGGCTTGCACCACGCAACGGATTGCCCAATTTACGTCGCGCTCTTTCACTTCGGCCAGCGGTAATGCGATAATGGCGTCCGCAGCGCCCAGCGAGCCGAAGGCCTTGAGTGCGGCCTGTACGCCGGTCGTGAAGCTTTTTTCGCTGACAGTTTCATCGCTGCCCATGCCTACCAGCAGAACACGTTCGGCGGCGACGCCATCGACTGCGCGCAGCAGCAACGTGCTGCCAGGCTTGCCGCTGATGTCGCCGGACTTCAGCGCAGCCGAAATCGCACCCTTGCTGTCCAGCGATTTTGCCGCTGGCGACAGTTTTTTGTTTTCGAATACCGCAACCGCGATGCATCCGCTTTTGGCCGTGCCGAGGGTGCTCTTGGTATCGAATGCTTTTATGCTAAAGTCCATTTGGTTCTCCGTTTTCATTTACTAGTAACGTGTTACTCAACTAACTGACCCGAATTATAAACTCCGAATGATCTTTCAACGCGCCCTTCGACGTGAATTGGCTAGTGCCGCCGGGGCCACCTTCACTGTTTTGTTCAGCATCCTGCTCACCTGGATGCTGATCGGTATTCTCGGCAAGGCGGCGGGCGGCAAGATCGCGTCGTCCGACGTCATGTCCCTGATGGTCTTTTCCGCCCTGATGCAGCTGCCGACCATCATCATCCTCACCGGTTTCATTTCGGTGCTGATGGTCGTCACGCGCAGCTACAAGGAGTCGGAGATGGTGGTGTGGTTCGCTTCCGGCCTGAGCCTGTCGCGCTGGATCTGGCCCGTGCTCAGCTTCGGCCTGCCGCTGGTGCTGGCCACCGGCATCCTGAGCCTGTATGCCACGCCGTGGGCGCAAAAGAAAAGCGATGAATATGTGGCGCGCTTCGAAAAGCGCGAAGACCTGCAGAAAGTCACGCCGGGCCAGTTCCGCGAATCGGCAGGCAGCAACCGCATCTTCTTCGTCGAGGGCGTCAGCGGCGAAAAGAACGTGGTGCAGAACGTCTTCGTCAATACCGTCGATGAAAAAGGCAGCGCCGTCGTCGTCGTCGCCAGGGAAGGCGTGATCAATACCGACGCCAAGGGCGAACGCTTCCTGGTGCTCAAGAGCGGCCGCCGCTACCAGGGCATACCCACGCAGGCCGACTTCCAGACCATGGAATTCGAGCAGTACATCATGCGCATCGAGAGCAAGCAGCAGGCGCTGGGTGCGGAACTGGGCGTGCGCGCCATGAGCACCATGGCGCTGGTCGCCGAGCCGAATCCCTACACCATGGCCGAATTACTGTGGCGGGTCAGTGCGCCCCTGATTGGCCTGATGCTGATCCTGCTGGCCATTCCGCTGGGCTTTGTCAATCCGCGTGCCGGCAGTTCGACCAACCTGATCATCGCCCTGCTGATTTTCTTTACGTACAGCAACCTTATCAAGGTCATCGAAGCGAGCGTGAAACAGGGGCGCCTGAGTTTTGGCATGGCCTGGTGGCCGCTGCACCTGCTGGCGGCGCTGGCCGTGGTGGCGCTGTTTGCCTGGCGCCTGAATGTGAATCACCGCTATCATCCGCTGGTCCTGCTGGCGGCTTTCAAGCGCGCGCGCCGCGCCGGCAAACCAAGTAAAGCGGTATCGAAATGAAGATTTTACAGCGCTATTTTGCCGTCTCGATATTCCAGGCGGTGCTGTTCGTGCTGCTGGCCTTTCTGGCTTTGCAAGCCTTCATCGACCTGACGGGCGAGCTGCCCAAGGTGGGCCGCAACGGCTACACCATCCAGTATGCCTTCCTGTATGTGCTGGTGCTGGTGCCGGGCCACGTGTACGAGGTGATGCCGATCGCGGCGCTGATCGGCACCATCTACACGATGGCGCAGTTTGCCGCCAGTTCCGAATTTACCATCATGCGCGCTTCAAGCATGTCGACGGCGATGGCGGCCGGTTTCCTGTTCCGCATCGGTATCGTATTCGTCGTCATCACCTTCATCTTCGGCGAGTTGATCACGCCGCGCACGGAGCCGCTGGCTGAACGCCTCAAGCTGACCTCGCGCGGCGCGGCCGTGTCGAGCGAATTTCGCTCCGGCCTGTGGACCAAGGACATGGTCAAGAGCGAGGGGCTGACGGGCACCGTCACCGGTTCGCGCTTTTTCAATGTCGGCGAAGCGCGTCCGGATGGCCAGCTGAAAAACGTCAAGCTGTATGAATTTGACACCGATATGCGCTTGCGCACCTTGACCGTGGCCAAAGGGGCGACATATCAGGGCAATAATATCTGGCGCCTGACCGACGTGACGGAAACCTCGTTCTCGAACAGCGCGGCGACCTCGCCCGGCTTCGAGCCGAAGCTGGAAAACTACTATGCGCAGGAAACGAGCATGGTGCGTACGGTGCAAAGCGCCAGCAAGGACATGACGTCGGAAGTGACGCCGAAGATCCTGACGGTGTCGGCTTCCGATCCCGAGCGCATGTCGGCCAGCGAACTGGCCGTGTACACGCGCCACCTGGCCGAGAACAAGCAGGAAACGGAGCGCTTCCGCATCGCCTTCTGGAAAAAGCTGATCGATCCGCTGGCCATTTTCGTGCTGATGGCGCTGGCGCTGCCGTTCGCCTACATGCATACGCGCAGCGGCGGCATCAGCCTGAAGATCTTCATCGGCATCATGATCGGCGTGAGCTTCATGCTGGTCAATACGCTGTTCTCGCATCTTGGATTGCTCAGTACCTGGCCGGCCTTCCTGACGGCAGTGGCGCCGAGCGCCCTGTATCTGCTGCTGGCGCTGGGCGCCCTGTGGTGGGTGGAGCGGCACTGATGGAGACGAACGTGAAACAGGCACTGATCTTGTTTGCCCATGGCGCGCGCGCCGCATCGTGGGCTGCGCCCTTCGAGCGCCTGCGCGACCTGACCCAGGCGCGCATGCCCGGCACCAGCGTGCACCTGGCGTTCCTGGAGCTGATGACGCCGCGCCTGCCCGAGCTGGTGGCGACCCTGCTGGCCGAGCTGCCCGCCGGCGCCATCCTGGACATCACCGTGGTGCCCGTGTTCCTGGGGCAGGGCGGGCATGTGCTGCGCGATTTGCCGCTGCTGCTGGAAGAATTGCGCCAGCAGCATCCGGCACTGCGCCTGAAAGTGGTCGAGGCGGTCGGCGAGAACGCCAGCGTGCTGGCCGCCATGGCCGACTATTGCGTGGCGGCGCCAGGCTCCAGTCCTCTGCCTTGAGCGGCATCGACATCGTCTACCTGTGGGTAGACGGCGCCGATCCCGCCTGGCGCGCGCGCCGGCAGCACGCATATGCGGCCTGGGAGCAGGCGCATCCCGGTGAGCTGGCCTTGCACGGCAACGTGGCGGGCCGCTACCGCGACAACGGCGAACTGCGCTACAACCTGCGCGCGCTCGAGCGCTTCTTTCCCGGCCATGGCCATGTCTACCTGCTGACGGACCGCCAGGTGCCGTCCTGGCTGCGCGCTTCACCGCGCCTGACGGTGATCGACCATGCCAGCCTGATGCCCGGCGCATCGCTGCCAGTGTTCGACTCCGGCCATATCGAATCGTATCTGCACCATATTCCGGGCCTGTCCGAACGCTTCTTGTATTTGAACGACGACGTATTCTTTGGCGCGCCGTTCGAGTCCGCATTCTGGTTCGGGGGGGAAGGGGACCGGCGTTTGAGCGTGTTTACGGAAAGTGCGCCGCAGGACGACATGCCGGGCTTGCGCGCCGACGTGGCGGCGCCCGTCAATTGCGCCACCCTGTCGCGGCAATGGCTGTCGGCGCAGTACGCTGACTACCTGCATGAACCGCGCCTGTATGCGCATGCGCCGCGGCCCATGCTGAAAAGCGCGCTGCATGACCTGGAAAGGCTGGCGCCGGCCATGTTTGCCGGCGTGCGCGCGACGGTGTTCCGCTCGTGGCAGGTGCCGGCACTGCTGCCCGACCTGGTGCCGCGCTGGATGGTGCATCAGGGGATTGCGCGCTCGCGCATGCTCGACCCGCTGCATATCGCCAGCGGCGATGCGCAGGCGCCGCAGCAGCTGGAGGAGCTGGCGGCGCGTTTCGGCAGCTTGCCGTTTTTCTGCATCAACGATACCTGCGACGAGGCCGAGGATGACGATCCGCGCCTGCTGCGCGTGGCCGCTACCTTGCAGCGGCTGCTGCCGCTGCCATCTTCATTTGAAAACGCTTAAGCCGATTTCTTTTTTGGCGCCAGGCTGATGCGGGCGGCGGCCGCGCTGTCGGACAGCGAAGCGAGGAACAGCAGCAAATAGGCGCCCAGTTCGAAGACTTCCTCGCCCAGCAGCGCATAGGCGTCCGGCATGCCATGGAAGACCTTCTTGTCGAAGGGCCAGCCGGCCACCATCAGCAAGCCGCCAATGGCCGTCAGGATGGTGATGCGCATGCTGAAAATCAGGCCCGCATGGGCAAACACCTTGCGCGCACGCGGCGCGAAAAAGATCAGCACGCGTATCAGGATCAGCAATTCCACCACGCGCAGGGCTTTTTCCAGCTGCGCCCAGGCGGGCGCCGTGCCGAACTGGTCGATATCGAGTTCGCGCAGCAGGAAACCGAACAGCAGGGCCGACAAGCCCGCATGCATCAGAAAGCGCAGGGACTGGCGGTCCGGCTCCTGCCACGCGCGCACGCCGTGCACCGTGCAGGCCAGGGCCAGGAACAGCGCCTGCAGCCATTCCAATAAATGGTTTTCATCGTCGATATTCGGGAACACCGTCCACAGGGCGATGGAGGCGAGCATGCTGAACAGCACAGCGCTGGCGACGCCGACATTGCTGCGGCTGAGCGAAGTCAGGGCTTCGCGCATGGAGGTGAAATTCATGTGTGGTCGTAAGGCTAAAGTTGCGCGGCGCGGTATTGCAGCCTGCGGGCGCAGCTTTTTTCGGGGAGATCGCCGGGTGGCCTCCGTCAGCCGGAAGACCGCGCGGCAAGCGCTATTATGGCGGGGTGTAGTGTGATTTTATTGCTATCACGCAACAACTTCTCGAGAAAAGATGCGTGAGCATCGTATCATGTTTTCTCTGAGGACGTCGGTTACTGACTTTAAAGTCGGTAAAATACGGTGTATTTATTCAGGCATGGCGCGCCAGCATGGCCGCCGTTTCTGCAATGGCCTGGTGCGCGCGCGCGGCCATGGCGTCGCCCAGCATCACCAGCACGGGGCCATGGGTGTCGCCCAGGCCGTGCGCCAGGGCGCTCAGCGTCAGGCGCACGATGCGCTGATCCGGGCGGCTGCAGTTTTCAATCACCACCACGGGGGTATCGGCCCGGCGGCCCAGGGCCAGCAGGCGCTGCGCCGTGGCGATGGCTTCGCGCCCGCCCATGTATTGCACCAGGGTATCGCAGTCCGGGATGCGCGTCTGCTCCGGTTCGCCCGGCGCCGTGCTGGAGGTGAAAAAGGCCACGCTGCGCGACACGCCCCGCTTGGTCAGCGGCTGCAAGGTGGCCGCCGCCGCCGCCAGGGCCGTGGTAATGCCAGGTACCACTTCCACGGCGATGCCCGCTTCTTCCAGCGCCCGCAATTCCTCGTCGGCGCGGCCGAACAGCATGGGGTCGCCCCCTTTCAGGCGCACGACGACGGCGTGCTTGCGGGCGTTGTCGACCAGCTGCTTGTTGATGAACGCTTGCGCCGTCGACAGCTGGCCGCAGCGCTTGCCGACCAGAATCTTTTGCGCCTGGGGGCACAACTCCAGCATTTCCTCGGTGACCAGCGCGTCGTGCAGCACGACGTCAGCCTGTGCCAGCAGGCGGGCGCCGCGCAAGGTCATCAAGTCTTGCGCGCCGGGGCCGGCGCCGATCAGGTAGACCTTGCCGGGGAGAGATGGGGAGCTGTGCATGTGGCTGCCTTTCCTGGACGAAGCGGGGTTAGAGCCGGACCATGCCGGCCGCGACCGTCTGGTGGGTGACTTCATCGATCAGGATAAACGCACCGGTGGCGCGGATATCGGCATACGCGTCGGCCGCCAGCGCTTGCTGCACGTTCAGGCTGATGCGGGCGATGTCGTTCAGCTTCAAGCCTTCGGCCGGATGGCGCTGCTGCGTATTGATGTCGAGGATCGATTCGATCGCCGTCACCTTGGCCGCTGTCTGTTTCGTGCCGTGCTTGATCCAGTACTTGCGGCGCAGGTCCAGCGCGTCTTCCGACAGCCAGCACACGTCGGCCACCACCTGTTTCAGCAGGGTGGCAGGGCGCTCGCTGCTGGCCAGCAAGTCGCCGCGCGAGATGTCGAGGTATTCATTCAGCAACAAGGTCACGGACTGGCCCACCACGGCCGTCGGCAGCGAACCGTCCAGGGTGACGATATCTTTGACTGTTGCCGTCTGGCCCGATGGCTGCACCACCAGGGTGTCGCCGATGCTGACCTTGCCCGCCTCGATGCGGCCCATGTAGCCGCGGAAGTCGTTCGCTTCGTGGCCATTGTGGCGCGCCACCAGTTGCACGGGGAAGCGGAATGGCGTGTCGTGCGATTCGTCGTAGACGGACAAGGACTCCAGCAGCTCGATCAGGGTCGGGCCCGTGTACCAGCCCAGCTTGTCGCCGCGTTCGACGACGTTGTCGCCCGTCAAGGCGGACAATGGAATCGGCGTGATGTCCTTCAGACCCAGCGACTGGGCAAATTCGCGGTAGGCGGCGACGATGCGGTTGTACACCGTCTCATCGTAGTCGACCAGGTCCATCTTGTTGACGGCGACGACCACGTGCTCGATCTGCAGCAAATGGGCAATCGTCGAATGACGTTTGGTCTGGATCAACAGTTCCACGCTGCCATCGTCACCGAGTTTAACTTTCGACACGTCGATCAAAATGATGACGGCGTCGGCCGTGGACGCCCCCGTGACCATGTTGCGCGTGTACTGTTCATGGCCCGGCGTGTCGGCGATGATGAATTTGCGTTTCGGCGTGGCAAAGTAGCGGTAAGCCACGTCGATGGTGATGCCTTGCTCGCGTTCCGCTTCCAGGCCGTCGGTCAGCAGCGACAGGTCGACCGTGTCGCCCACCGTGCGCTTGTGCTTGGAGCGTGACATGGCGTCGAGCTGGTCGGCGAAGATGCCCTTGCTGTCGAACAGCAAACGGCCGATCAGGGTGCTCTTGCCGTCATCGACGGAACCGGCCGTGATGAAGCGCAACATGCCGCGTTCAACGCTATCGGTGAGGTTGGTGTTCTGGATTGCTGCGTTCATTAGAAATACCCTGCTTTCTTGCGTTTTTCCATCGAGGCTTCGGAAGTCTGGTCATCCATGCGGGTGGCGCCCCGTTCCGTGATTTGCGTGATTGCCGTTTCAGCGATGATGGCGTCGACGGTGGCCGCATCGGACGAGACGGGGCAGGTGCACGAAATATCGCCCACCGTGCGGAAGCGCACGACTTGCGTTTCCACCGTTTCACCTTCGCGCGGCGGCGTCAAGTCCGTCAGCGGCACCAATAAACCATTGCGCGGGATCACCTGGCGCTCGTGCGCGAAGTAGATCGGCGGCAATTCCAGTTGCTCGCGGGCGATGTATTGCCACACGTCCAGCTCCGTCCAGTTCGAGATGGGAAACACGCGCATGTTTTCACCGGGATGCACGCGGGTGTTATACAAGTCCCACAGCTCGGGACGCTGGGCTTTCGGGTCCCAGGCGCCGAATTCGTCGCGGAAGGAAAAGATGCGTTCCTTGGCGCGGGCCTTCTCTTCGTCGCGGCGGGCGCCGCCGATGCAGGCGTCAAAACCGTGTTCGGCGATGGTTTCCAGCAAGGTCACGGCTTGGGCCGCATTGCGCGAATCCGTGGCCGGGTTGCGCAGGCGCACGGTGCCGCGCTTGATCGAATCTTCCACGGAGCCGACGATCAGGCGTTCGCCCAGTTGCGCCACCTTTTTATCACGGAAAGTGATGACTTCCGGAAAGTTATGGCCCGTGTCGATATGCACGAGGGGAAACGGGAACTTGCCTGGACGGAAGGCCTTCTCGGCCAAACGCAGCAGGACGACGGAATCCTTGCCGCCGGAAAACAGCAGCGCGGGGTTGGCCGATTCGGCCGCCACTTCGCGCATGATGTGGATGGCTTCCGATTCAAGGCTGTCGAGGTGACGCTGGTTCAAAATATTGCTCATATTGGATGCTTTCTTGTTCTGTGTGTCTGTTCAGGCTGCCACGGATTTGATGCGGATCAACTTGCCGTCCACCATGTGCAGGCCGCATTCCTTGGAATCGGGATTTTCCCACCACCAGCGTCCGGCGCGCACGTCTTCGCCCGGCTGCACGGCCCGCGTGCACGGTTCGCAGCCGATGGACGGGTAGCCCTGGTCGTGCAGCGCATTGTAGGGCACGTCGTTGGCACGGATATAGTCCCACACGTCTTCTTCCGACCAGTCGGCCAGCGGATTGAATTTCGTCATCGCGTGCGCCGCATCGTCTTCCTGCACGTGCAATTCGGCGCGCGTGGCGGACTGGGCGCGGCGCTGGCCCGTGACCCAGGCCTTGTTGCCGGCCAGGGCGCGGCCCAGCGGCTCGACCTTGCGGATGCGGCAGCATTCGCGGCGCATCTCGACACTATTGTAGAAAGCGTTCAGGCCGTTCTGTTCCACGTAGGCGGCAACAAGCTCCGGCTGCGGGCGGTACAGGGTGATGTCGTGGCCGTAGCGGGTTTTGACCTTGTCGAGCACGGCCAGGGTTTCCTGGTGCAGCCGGCCCGTTTCCAGGGAAAAGATGCCGATGGGCAGCTTTGCCTTGAGAATCATGTCGGTCAGCACCATGTCTTCGGCTGCCAGGCTGGACGCGAACACGGCCGGCGAAAAATCCGCGGCGATGCGTGTCAGCGTTTGCTCGGTGGCGTGAATCAAAGAAGTCAGATCGCTCATGATTGGTCCTCAGATGCCGGCCGCGTTGTCGAGGTCAGGATTCTGGCCTTCGCGGTGGTGGCGGCGGAACAGCGGCGATTTCTGGTCCCACGACGCCTGGTAGGTTTCCGAAAAGACCGACAAACCTTTCAGGGCGTCATGGATGCTGCGGTCCGGGCGCGTCGCATACGCGTCAAAGCCGACCCGGTGCATGGAAAACAGCTGGTCGCGCAGCACGTCGCCGATGGCGCGTAATTCTCCGCGGAAACCCAGGCGGGCGCGCAGGTTGAAGGCGATGGAATAGCCGCGGCCATCCGTGAATTTCGGAAAATCCACGCCGATGACGGGTAACACATCCACGTCGGCCGCCAGTTCTTCCGGGCGCTCGTCGCTGGCCAGCCAGACGCCGATATCGGGCAGGCGCGCGGCCAGAGTCTCGCGCTGGGCTTGCCAAACGAGCAAGGGGACGATGACCTTGCCTGCAGGCACGACGACCGTTTCCGGCGTGTCGGTCTCATCGAGGCGCAGCAAGCCCCAGGTATTTGGCACCACGGCGGCGTTCTTGATGATTTCTTCGCGTACTTCAAACATATTCGTCTTCTCCCACCAGGTTGCCGACCGTGATCGGCGTTGCATATACGTGTTCCTTGAACGGCGCCAGGCCCAGGCGCTGGGCCGTGTCGACGAAGCGCTCGCCTTCATGGCGGTCGCGCACGTAGACGTGCAGCAGGCGGCCGATGACTTCAGGCATCTGCAGGGAAGAGAACGATGGTCCGATGATCTTGCCGATGGCCGCGTTGTTGCCTTGCGCGCCGCCGATCGACACTTGATACCATTCGCTGCCATCCTTGTCGACGCCGAGGATGCCGATGCTGCCCACGTGATGGTGGCCGCAGGCATTGATGCAGCCGGAAATATTCAGTTCGATCTCGCCGATGTCGTGCTGGAAGTCGATGCTGTCGAAGCGCTCGGCGATGGCGGCCGCGATCGGCAGCGACTTGGCGTTCGCCAGTGAGCAGAAATCGCCGCCCGGGCAGCAGATCATGTCCGTCAGCAAGCCGATGTTCGGCGTGGCCAGGCCATGCGCCTTGGCTTCCTGCCACAGTGCGAACAGTTTCGACTGCTCCACATCGGCCAGCACCAGGTTTTGCTCGTGCGTCACGCGCAGTTCGCCAAAGCTGTAGCGGTCGGCCAGGTCGGCCACGAAGTCGATCTGCTCGGCCGTCGCGTCGCCTGGCGGCACGCCCGTTTTCTTCAGGGACAGTACCACGGCCACGTAGCCGGGGCGCTGGTGCGGCTTGACGTTGCGCGCCAGCCAGTTCACATAGGCCTTGTTGTCCGCATGTTCCGTCTTGTAGTCGAGTTCCGGCAGGGCCAGATAGGCGGGCGGATTGAAAAAGTCCGCCACGCGCTGCATTTCCTCGGCCGTCAAGGTTTCCGGACCGTCCTTCAGGTCGACCCATTCCGCTTCCACCTGGCGCGTGAATTCTTCCACGCCGATGGCTTTCAGCAAGATCTTGATGCGCGCCTTGTATTTGTTGTCGCGGCGGCCGTGCAGGTTGTACACGCGCATGATGGCCTGGATGTACGTCAGCAAATGCTGCCATGGCAGGAAGTCGCGCACGACGCTGCCCAGGATAGGCGTGCGGCCCATGCCGCCGCCCGCCATCACCTTGAAGCCCACTTCGCCAGCTGCGTTGCGCACGGCCGTCAAGCCGATGTCGTGCACGGCGATGGCGGCGCGGTCTTCCTCGGCGCCATTGATGGCGACCTTGAATTTACGTGGCAGGGCGATGAATTCGGGGTGGAAGGTGCTCCACTGGCGCAATACTTCCGCGTACGGGCGCGGATCGATGATTTCATCGGCGGCCACGCCGGCGAACGGGTCCGATGTTGTATTACGGATACAGTTGCCGGAAGTTTGGATCGCGTGCATTTCCACGGACGCCAGGTCCGTCAGGATATCGGGCGTCTGTTCCAGCTCGATCCAGTTGAACTGGATGTTCTGGCGCGTGGTGAAGTGGCCATAGCCGCGGTCATACTTGCGCGCGATGTGCGCGAACATGCGCATCTGCTTAGCCGACAGCAAGCCGTACGGCACGGCGATGCGCAGCATGTAGGCGTGGCGTTGCATGTACAGGCCGTTTTGCAGGCGCAGCGGAATGAATTCCTCTTCCGTCAGTTCATTGGCGATACGGCGCGCAACCTGGTCTCGGTACTGGGCGATGCGTTCTTTGATGATGAGGTGGTCGTACTGATCGTAATGGTACATATCAATTCCTAAAAAAGCCGGGGTGCTGGAAGATTGCCTGGGATTATGTTCTTGATACTGCTCTTGTCACTTGTTCGGTCATTAATAGATTAGCTTCACTGCCACGCCGGTCAAGGTCATCGCCAGCAAGACTCTTAAAAACTTTTCCGGCACGGAGCGGGCGACCCAGGAGCCGAGGGTGATGCCAGGCAGAGAGCCGACCAGCAAGGAAGCCAGCAATTCCCAGTGGATGGAGCCGAGCCACCAGTGGCCGAGGGCAGCGATGGCCGTCAGGGGCACGGCGTAGGCGATGTCGGTGCCCGCCACTTCGGCCGAGCTCATGCGTGGATACAGCATCACCAGCAGGGTCGCGCCGATGGCGCCGGCGCCGATCGACGAGACCGTCACCAGCACGCCCAGCACGGCGCCGGCGATGATGGTCGCGGCGGCAAGCTTGTTGCCTTGCAATTGTTTCTCGGGGTGCGCATTGATCCAGGCCAGCATGCGGCCCTTGAAAATGAGTGCCACGACGGTCAGCAGCACGGAGCCGGCGATCGAGTAACGGATGATCTGGCCGATTTCCGGCGACAGGGTGCCGAACGATTTCAGCGCCAGGGTCGCGATGACGGCGGCGGGCAGGGCGCCCATGCACAGGCGCTTGACGATATCCCAGCGGATGGTGCCGCGCAGGCGGTGCGTCAGGGTGCCCGCGCTCTTGGTGATCGAGGCGAAGGCCAGGTCCGTGCCCACGGCCACGGAGGGCGGCACGCCAAACAGCAAGGTTAACAGCGGCGTCATCAGCGAACCGCCGCCCACGCCGGTCATTCCTACGAGTAATCCTACGGCAAATCCTGAGACTATATAAGACAAAGTCATGCTTGCACCCCCAAAGTACTCGCAATAGTAATAAACTTAGTGTTTATTCCAAACTACTAAGTACGCATTTGCTTATATGCGATATGCGTATATGCATGCATGCAAAATCATGGGTGGGGCGGAAACTCGGCAAATCACGGCAATCTAGGGCAAACCAGCAATGAATCTCCATCAACTGCGCTTCGTGCGCGAAGCGGTCCGGCAGAACTACAACCTGACGGACGCCGCCAAGGCATTATTTACGTCGCAACCGGGCGTATCGAAAGCCATCATCGAGCTGGAAGAGGAACTGGGCGTGGATATTTTCACGCGCCACGGCAAGCGCATCCGCGGCTTGACGGAGCCGGGCCGCCTGGTGCTGGAGTCCGTCGAGCTGATCATGCAGGAAATCGACAGCATGAAGCGCATCGGCAAGGAATTCGCGGCGCAGGACAGCGGCAGTTTTACCATTGCCACCACGCATACGCAGGCGCGCTACACCTTGCCCAAGGTCGTGCAAGCCTTCATGCTGAAGTTCCCGAAGGTCAGATTGTCATTGCTGCAAGGAAATCCGCGTCAGATCGCCGAAATGGTGCAGCGCGACCAGGCGGATCTCGCCATCGCCACGGAATCGATCGCCGCCATCGATGGTTTAATTACCTTGCCCTGCTATCAATGGGAACACGTGGTGGTGGTGCCCGTCGACCATCCGCTGCTCAAGTCGAAGTCCGTGACCCTGGAAGAAATTGCCGCCTTCCCCCTGATTACCTATGACAGCGCGTTTGCCGGACGCAACAAGATCGACCACGCTTTCGTGCTGCGCGGCCTGAAACCGGACATCTTGCTGGAGGCCATCGACGCGGACGTGATCAAGACTTATGTGGAGTTGGGCATGGGGATTGGTATCATAGCGGGTATGGCCTTCGATGCCGAGCGCGACAAAGGCTTGCGCGCCATCCCTGTCGGCCACCTGTTCGGCATGAATGTGTCGCGCGTGGCCGTCAAGCAGGGCGCGTATTTGCGCAGCTATATTTATACCTTTATCGAGTTGCTGACGCCGACCCTGAATCGCAAGCTCATCGAGCAGGCGATGAGCGGTGATAAAGAGCACTACGAACTATAACAATGCATGAAGTCGGCCGGGCGATGTGCCTGGCCAAGATTATTTAAGAAGAGAAGAAACAATGATTACCGATCAGCTTGCCAAATATTACGCCACCATCGCGCAGCAGTACGAGCGCGTCTATGACAAGCCCGAACGCCAGGAAGATCTGGAAGTGTTGCGCGACAAGGTCGCCGACGTGCTGGAAGGCCACACCGTGCTGGAACTGGCTTGCGGCACGGGCTACTGGACGGAAGTGGTCGCCGAGTCGGCCGAGTCCGTGCTGGCCACCGATATCAACGATGAAATGCTGGCGCTGGCCCAGGCCCGTGGCTTGCCCGACAACGTCACGTTTGCCAAGCTCGACGCATTCAACTTGCCCGACGACCTGCTGGGCAAGTTCACGGCCGTGTTCGCCGGCTTCTGGTGGTCGCACGTCAAGCGCGAAGACCAGGACAAATACCTGAAGCAATTGCGCAGCAAGCTGGGCAAGGACATCCTGCTGGTACTGATCGACAATTCCTATGTCGATGGCAGCAGCACCGTGATCGCGCGCACCGACCTGGAAGGCAATACGCACCAGTTCCGCACGACGGAGGCGGGCGAGCGCTATGAAGTGTTGAAGAACTTCCCATCGGATAGTCATCTGCGCAAGAAGTTCGCCCACTCGGCCCGTGAAATCCGCATGAAGCGCCTGGAATACTACTGGCTGCTGAGCTGCCGCCTGAAGTAAGGCCGGCACGGCAAGACAAACCGCCTGCGGGCGGTTTTTTTTCGTCTGTTGTTTTTATCTGACACGATGTTGTGCCAGAAAGCAACATCTTGTCGATGTCATATTGTTGAAGTATTTCGTGGGCATGATTCGGTTCAGCAGCTAGGCAGCTCAGCAGCAGCTCAACTTGTCCAACCTAATGTAGAGAATCTCAAGTGAAAAAAATTACTCTGGCAGCATTGATCATCGGCACCTTCGCAGCAGCTACGGCACAAGCACAATCGAACGTCACCGTGTACGGCCTGGTTGACCTCGGCATTGCCAAGACCACTGGCCAGCCGACGGTACAACGCGAAAACAATGCGTCGCGCCTCGGTTTCAAGGGTACGGAAGATCTGGGTGGCGGCCTGTCCGCAATTTTCAACCTGGAAAGTGAATTCCTGGCCGACACCGGCGCGCAAAAAGGCGTGTTGTTCGACCGTCAAGCGTATGTGGGCTTGAAAGGCGCGTTTGGTACCGCCATCCTGGGCCGCACCAAGAATCTGGTCGATGGCACCATCGCCCGCGTCGACCCATTCAACACCTACGGCGTGGTCGGCAAGAACAATGAAACCCTGCTGCGTTCGGGCGTCGGCACGTCGCGCGTCAACAATGCCGTGACCTACAACAGCCCAAGCTTTGACGGTTTCGTGGGCAGCCTGCAATACGTGTTGAGCGAAGTCAACAGCGCTGACGCAGGCGTGATTGGCCTGGCTACCTACGACAATGGCCCGATCAGCTTGCACGCCGGCTACGAAAAAGCCGTGCAGGCAACGGCAACGGCAGCCAAGCCTGACCTGTGGTCCATCGGTGGCGGCTATAAATTCGGCCCAGCCAAGATCACGGCCGCTTACTCGAAAGGCGACACCAAGGTTGCCACGACTGGCGAATTCAAGTCCTACCTGATCGGCCTGAACTACACGGTTGGCGGCGGCGATGCCAAAGTGTCGTATGGCAAGCAAGAGCAAAGCAACAACAAGTTCAAGGATCAGGACACCATCAAGGAATTCGGCGTCGGTTACGACTACCATCTGTCGAAGCGCACCGACGTGTACGCTTACGCTGGCCGCGAGCGCGTCAAGTCGCTGACCTCGTACCAGATCGGTCTGGCACACAAGTTCTAAGCAGCATTCGCTGTAACGAAGCAAAGGCGCCTGCGGGCGCCTTTTTTATTGCATCGCCGCTGCTGGCACTTCCTTATGCATGGGCAGCGAGATGTCGATGCGTGTGCCGCCCAGTTCGCTATCGGCGCCGATATGGATGCTGCCGTTCAAGCCCCACACCCGTTCGCGCATGCCCAGCAACCCCAGTGCCGTGGCTTTTTCCAGGTCTTGCTCGGCAATGCCGCGGCCGTCATCCTGGATGGTGATGGCCAGCGAGGAATCGATGCGGTGCAGGGCGATGGTGATGTGGTTCGCTTCGGCATGGCGCGCGATATTCGTCAGTGCTTCCTGCACGATGCGGTAGATGGCCGTGCTGCGCGCATCGTCGAGCACCAGGTCGGCCTCGTCGGCCAGCAAGTCGAAATGGATGGCGCGGCGCAGCAGGAAGTCGTGGCGCAGTTTTTGCAGTGCAAAATACAAGCCCCCTTCGTCGAGTGCGCGCGGACGCAGGTTGCTGGCGATGCGCCGCAGCGAGGTGATGGCTGTCACCAGCAAGCCGTCCATGTTTTGCAGCAACGCTTGCAGGGGCACGGTGGTGTCCGTGTGCTGGCGCACCAGGGTCAGGTCGACGCGCAAGGTGGCCAGCAATTGTCCCAGGTCATCATGCAGCTCGCGCGCGATATGCTTGCGCTCTTCTTCGCGGATGGATTGCAGCGCGCTCGACAATTCACGCAGTTGCGAAAAGGAGCGGGCCAGCTGTTCATGCATCTGCTGGCGCGCGGTAATGTCGCGCACGATGATGGTAAACACGCTCTGGCCGTTTTCCTGCATGGCCGAGAGCGAACCTTCAAGGGGAAACATGGCGCCATCGCTGCGCCGGCCCGTCAAGGTGTAATCGGTGGCGCGCCGGCCCGTCAGGCGCAGCTCCTGGCTGATGTCATCGAACGGCGGATCGCCTTCATGCCTGCCCAGGCTGCGCAAGTCGCGCAGGATATAGTGGCCCAGGCGCATGCCGCGCATGCCGGCCGGCGTGTCGTCGAACAGCCTGGCTGCCGCCGCGTTCGCATGCAGGATGATTTGCCGGCTGTCGATGCTGATGATGGCGTCGCTGGCGCTGTCGATGATGGCTTGTCCGCGCGCCTGCCGTTGCCGGCGCGCCTTCAGTGGAGGAAACAAGCACAGCAAAAGCGCCGCCGCCATGCCCAGCGGCAAGATGCGCAGCAGTGCAGGACTGCCTCGGTCGGGCATGGGGTTCTCCTTGCAATGTGTACGAAGGCAGGCAAGACAGGGATGGCGGGCAGGACTCTATCTAGCCTATGCCTGTTGGCGCGGCGTGGCTTGATGTGGCGCAGGAAGGGGAGCGGAAGAGATCAATACGCCGCGCCGGCAAGGCCGGGCGGCGGCGGGCGATTTACATTTGCTTGAACAGGTGCAGGAAACTGCGGCTCACTTCGAGCTTGTCGGATTTGCCCTTGATGAGCACCAGGTGGCGGCCGCGGATGTCGCGCGTCACGCCTTCGATGGCATTCACGTTGACCAGGGTGGCGCGGTGGATTTGCCAGAACAGCGAAGGGTCGAGCTCTTCGGCCAGGTCGCGCACGGGCTTGCGGATCAGCGCCTCATACTTGGCTGTCTGCACGCAGGTGTATTTCTCGTCAGAACGGAAAAATAAAATCTCTTCCACGGGGATCATGCGCAAGTCCTGGCCGATGCTGGCCTGTATCCATTGCAAATACGTGGGTTTGGCCGTGATTTTCTCCGCCAGCTGCGACAGCATGGCCGTGACGCTGCTGTTGACGTCCAGCGCCGGCTTGTTCAAGTGCGTTTTCAGGCGTTCCACCGTCACCAGCAGGCGCTCATGCTCGGGCGGCTTGAGTACGTAGTCGACGGCGCCCCGTTCGAACGCTTCGACGGCGTGGCTATCATAGGCCGTGACGAAGACGATATGGGTCTTGCTGCCTATTACCTGCGCCGCTTCCATTCCCGTCTTGCCGGGCATGCGGATATCGAGGAAGGCAAAGTCAGGCTTGAGTTGTTCCACCAGTTCGATCGCTTCGTCGCCATTCTTGGCTTCGCCGATGATTTCCAGTTCGGGCCAGGTTTGGCCCAGGCGCAGGCGCAGCTGGTCGCGCATCAGTCTTTCGTCGTCGGCAATAATAGCGGTAGGCATAAGTCTCAAGTGTGAACGGGCGAAGATTGATTATTCAATGATTTAGCGTTTTTATCAACTGTCTTATTTGGACAGCTGATACGGCACTTCGATCACGGCGCACACGCCGGAGGGTTGATTTGGCGTAATGGTCAGGCTGCCTTGGTCACCATGCAACAGTTTCAGGCGTTCGCGGATGGTGGGCAAGCCCAGGCCCGTGCCATCGCTGGGCACGACGCCAAAGCCGAGGCCGTCATCGGTGACGGTGACACGCAGCTTGCTGTGCGCCACTTCAGCCACGATGCGCAAGGTGCCGCCTTCCGGCTTGACTTCCAGGCCGTGTTTGATGGCATTTTCCACCATCGATTGCAGCATCATGGGCGGGAAGGCTGCGCTGCGCAGGCCGTCAGGAATCTGGAAGTCGACGGTCAGGCGTTCTTCCATGCGCATTTTCAGCAGGTTCAGGTACGCTTGCACCATGTCCGCTTCGCGGCCCAGGTTGGTAATCAGGGCGTTGTCGCGCATTTGCGGCAGCACCGCACGCAGATACTGGATCAGGCTGCGTTGCATCTTGGCCGCGCGCGGCGGGTCGACCTGGATCAGGTGCTCGACGGAAGCAAGCGTATTGAACAGGAAGTGCGGCTCGACTTGCGCCTGCATCATCTGCATCTTCGCTTCGCTGAGCTGGCGCTGCATGGATTCGCGCTCGGCCGCTTCATTCGCCGTGACGGTTTCCGCTTCGGCGCGTTTCTTGCCGCCGACCAGGGCTTTCATGGCGAACAGGGCCAATACCAGCAGCGAGACGAAGCTCTTGAACCAGGTGGAAGCTTGCTGGTGGTAGCGCGAAACCTTTTGCTCCGCAGCATCATCGACCGCTTCTTCGATGGCATTCGACAACTCTTCGCCGATTTGCGGGGGCAGTTCGATATGGACTTCTTCTCCCGAAGCATTGGTGGTCACCGGATAGCTGGGCTTGGCGGGGGCGGCTGGCGGTTCGGGCGGTGCCGGCGGCACCGCGTTTGCGTGCTCGTCCGCCTCAGCGGCATCGGCTGGTTCGCTGGCCGCATCGGTGGCGCTGCCACGCCGATTCTTGCTGTTGCGGGGATTAAAATGGATGCCCGTATCGTCGATCAGGATATTGGTTTCCCCCGAGCCCTTATTGCTGCGTTTGTGCGACTTGATGACCACTTCTTCGTCCGGACTGGACGAGAACAGTTCATCTTGCAAAATGGAGCCGGCGATCAGGGCCAGTGCAGCGAACAGGAAAAATTTCCACCAGGACAGCTGGGTGACCCAGGTCGTCGTCGCGTCGAATGCCCGCTGCAACCAGGCGAGGATGGTCTTCAACAGTTGAGGCAGGCTGGAAATCGGGAGCATGTGGACGCTTTCAAATACAAGATACAAGAGTTAATCGACGCGGCGGACAAGTTTAACCTGTTGTTGCGCCGTGTCAGAGTCTGATGTTGCCACTGTGCCTAAAGCCATGGCCCGACGCCAGCCCCTTGCGACAGGCTGCACAAAAGGGCGCTTGAAGTGAGTGCTTTGCCTGCTGGGCGGAGAGTTGTTCGGATGGCGCTGCAAAATAGCCCTTGCGGCGCGCGCAGGGCAGGGCTATAATTCGCCCCCTCGCTGAACGACGCATGTAAATGCCGAGTAAAGCAGGGTGAAAAAAGAAGGTTGACGAATTAGCCGAAACGCTTCATACTCTTCCTTCTTCGCAGCTGACAAACACAACGCTTTGTCGATAGCGCGAAAGCAGTAACCGAATACAGTTCTTTAACAATTAACAGTCGATAAGTGTGGACATTTGATGTAGTGCAGCGCCGATCTTCGGATTG
>NZ_JACYMM010000029.1 GCF_020858115.1 Janthinobacterium sp. FW305-129 | reverse complement strand
GTCCCCAAGGGGATTCGAACCCCTGTACTCACCGTGAAAGGGTGATGTCCTAGGCCTCTAGACGATGGGGACAGAAATCTGTCCTGAATGCATTACTTTGCATCCCGACCCGGTACTGCAGCGATGGCAGAAACAAAAAAAGCCTGACTTGTCAGGCCCGTTCAGCACTGCACTCTTGCTTTACAACTAAATCCTGGCGTCCCCAAGGGGATTCGAACCCCTGTACTCACCGTGAAAGGGTGATGTCCTAGGCCTCTAGACGATGGGGACCTGTGCTGGTTTTACTCTCAGCGGACTCTTCGTTGAAGGCTTTGCTTAGCCCCTCAAAAAAGCGTGCGCGAAGTTTAACACGAAGCGATTCACGAAATCAACTGCTGGCCTTCTTTTTTCCACCTTATTTGAATCATCGCTCCCTATGGGGACAGGATGATGGCAGGAAGATATGGAAGCGGCAGCACGCCGGGCACGCAGGAAAAACCGCGCCAACCGTCTGGCGCGACAAAAGCATTCCTTAGCGCAAGATATCGTCCGCATTGGCGATGCGCACGTCATGCATCTGGCTCAGATACGCCTCCAGGTAGCCCTTGTGAGATGCGCCGACAATGACCAGCACGCGCATGCCCGGTCGCGCCGCCATGATTTCGCGGATATTCGACGCCATGCGCAGGTTGCGCACCTCCCAGGATGCCACGTAGTTGCGGCCATAACGCTGCGGCGACGGCTCTTCGAGCGCCGCGCCAAAATCGCCGCGGAAGGCAATATCCGCCTCTGCGCGTCCGTTATAGGCGCGATAGATCGCCAGCACACCGGCGGGCGTACCCAATTGCTCCTCAAACCCGGCATGGATGCGCTTGCGCTCGGCCGAAAAGGAATTATTCCAGGCCGCCCTGATCGCCTTGGCATACGCCTTTTCATCGCCTACAGGCATATCGGACGTATGGTCATCCATGCCATGCACCCGCTCGTGCCCGCCCTTCGCCGCCAGCACGGCAGCAATCTGATAGCTCTCATTCCGCTGCCCCAGCAGGGAATTGAGGTTCACAGCCAAGGGCTCACTTACGCCATCACCGGCGCGCCGCTCATCCACGGGCAGGCGCAGCCATTGCACCAGCGCCGATGCACGCTCGCCACCGGCCAGGAACAGGGAAGCCAATGTACGCCGCTGGGCGGCGGACGGCGCCACCGGCCAGGCGGCCAGCAAACGCTCCGCCTGCGCCGTGGCCGTCACCACATCGAGCCCCGTGGCGCCCCGCGCGGCGGAAGTGTCATAGCAGTACGCTTTTACCGTATCGCCATAGCGCTGCGGATAGGCGCGCAAGTAAGCGCATTGCAAGCCAGAAAGCGCCTCGATCGCGATCGCATCCGGCCGCCAGCCCGCCAGGCGCTCGTTGAGCAAGCTCAATTGAGACGGATCAAACGATGCTGGTAATTGCGCCAAATGGGGCGAACCGAGCACCAGCACGTCATTGAACGGCCCCTTTTGCAACTTCAGCGCACCGGGATCGAATTTCGCCGCAGGCGGCGCCTCCGCGTGCGCGGGAACGTGAATGACGGCAGCAAGAAAAAAACTGGCAAATACGCGGTGCATCCTGTCTCCTCAGTGTAATGGTCCATTTTTATCTGCAGGCATGATGAAATCAAGCCGCCTGCCAAATGTAACCACTTCGCAAAACACTGTCAGTTATATCCACGCAACCAATAGGCACAAAAAAAGCCGCCCAAGGCGACTGTGAATATCTTGTGACTTATATGCTATTGAAGGAGGTTGACGGAAAATATTCCGGAAATAAAAAAAGCCGCCCGAGGCGACTTTGATTATCATGTGATTTCTGCGCTGTTGGTGGAGGTAAGCGGGATCGAACCGCTGACCTCTTGCATGCCATGCAAGCGCTCTCCCAGCTGAGCTATACCCCCCGGGCGCAGAAACACTGCTACTTCTTTACAACCACAACACCAGACTGAACTGGCGTCCCCAAGGGGATTCGAACCCCTGTACTCACCGTGAAAGGGTGATGTCCTAGGCCTCTAGACGATGGGGAC
>NZ_JACYMM010000028.1 GCF_020858115.1 Janthinobacterium sp. FW305-129 | reverse complement strand
GGTAGGCCGTGCGGGATTCGAACCTGCGACCAACGGATTAAAAGTCCGCTGCTCTACCAGCTGAGCTAACGACCCAAGGGCGGCTATTATGACGGCCAATGGCGGTTTTGGGAAGGGCCGGGGCGGAAAAAAGCCTTGCGTTGCTCTGATTCGAGGTCTAATATGGGTAGATAGCCTACCTATTCATATGATCCCATGCCCGCAACCGAAGACTTTCCCATCCCCGAACGCGCGCTGGCGCTGTCCGATGACTTGCGCCTGGCGCTCAAGCGCCTGTTGCGCTCAATGCAGCGCGAAGGGGGCGAGCTGGAGGGCAACGTATCGATGATGCAGTACATGCTGCTGGCGCTGATCCACGAGCAGCCCGGCATCGGCGTGGCTGCGCTGGCGCGGCTGCAGAATGTGCGCGGGCCGACCGTCAGCGCCCAGGTCAAGTCGCTCGAAGAGGCGGGACTGGTCGAGCGCAGCGCGCCCGATCCGCAGGATCGCCGGCGTTCGGGCTTGCACGTGTCCGCGCATGGCCTGGCCATGCTCGACACCTTGCGCGCGCGGCGCCGCGATGCGCTGGCGCGGCGCATCGCCCGCCTGACGCCGCAGCAGGTCGATGCGCTGGAAGCCGCCATGCAGCCGCTGCTTGAGATTGGACAAGCATGAGCGGCCACGATCACGCCGCAGGCGCAGACAAGGACGCCGTAAAACCCGTCACCGAGCGCGAAGTGCGCGCCATCTATCTGGGCCTGATGGCCGTGCTGGGCCTCGGTGCGCTGGACCAGAGTATCGTCGCCACGGCCTTGCCGCGCATCGTCGACGACCTGGGCGGCATGGCGCATCTGTCGTGGGTGGTGACGGCCTACGTGCTGGCGTCGACGGCCACCATGCCCCTGTACGGCAAGCTGGCCGACCAGTATGGCCGCCGCCCCATGATCTTCACGGCCCTGCTGACCTTTTTGCTCGGCTCCGTGCTGTGCGGGCTGGCGCAGAACATGACGGAACTGATCATCTTCCGCGCCATCCAGGGCCTCGGTGCGGGCGGCTTCATGCCGCTGGCGCAAATCATCATCGGCGACATCGTGCCGCCGGCCGAACGGGGCAAGCGGCAGGGCATGGTGCCCATCGTGTTTGCCGTCACCAGCGTGCTGGGCCCCGTGCTGGGCGGCGTCATCACGGATGCCCTGTCGTGGCACTGGATTTTCTATGTCAACCTGCCGGTGGGCATTGTGGCCTTTTATATCATCGCGCGCGCCATGCGCAAACCGGCGCGCACGCATGCGCACAAGATCGATTACCTGGGGTCTGCGCTGCTGACGGGCGCCGTCACGGCGGCCCTGCTGGTGCTGGCGCTGGGCGGCACGGAGTGGCCGTGGGACTCTCTCGCCATCAAGGTATGCGGCGGCGTCGCCTTGCTGCTGGGCGTCTGGCTGGCGTTTCACGTGGGCAGGGTGGACGAACCCGTGCTGCCGCCCGACCTGTTCGAAAACCGCACCTTCAATATCGCCAGCCTGGTGATGGCCATGACCTTCATGGGCCTGATGGGCGCCAGCGTCTTCTTTCCCCTGTTCTTCCAGCTGGTGATGGGCACGAGTCCGGCCGAATCGGGCGTGATGACGGTGGCGATGATGGTGGGGCTGGTGGCGTCGTCGATGTTCAACGGCCGGGTGCTGTCGCGCTCGGGCAAGTACAAGATGGTGCAGGTGGCGGGATTGGCCGTGGCGCTGCTGGCGTTTGCCGTGCTGGCCTGGGCCATGGAAACGTCGCGCGGCTACTGGATCATCGAGCCGGCCATCTTCTTCCTCGGCACGGGGCTGGGACTGGTGATGCCGAACATGACGATCGCTGTGCAAAATGCCTTGCCCCTGGCGCGCCGGGGCGTGGGCACGGCCATGCTGGCCTTTTTCCGCTCGCTGGGCGGCTTGCTCGGTGTGACGGCGTCCGGCGCCATCCTCGCGCACCAGCTGCACCAGCATGGCGTGGAAGCCGTGTCGGCGCTCGGTGCGCAGGCGGCGGCGCAGACGGTGGAGGTGTACCGCCATGCCATCGCCAGCGTGTTTGGCGCCGGCGCCGTGCTGCTGCAGGTGGGACTGGTCTTCCTGCTGTTCCTGCCGGAACTGCCCTTGGAGGGGCATCCGGCAACGGTGAAGGATGATCAGTAGCGTTCCAGCCAGTGCGCGTACGGCGCCGGCAGGGTCCACGAGGCGCGCTCGACGCCGAGTTCCTTGGCGGCAAAATATGCCCAGTGCGGATTGGCCAGGTGCGCCTTGCCGACCATCACTACGTCCAGTTGCTCTTCCTTGACTACGCGCTCGGCGATGGCCGGCGTGCCGAAGCCCCAGGCGGACGAGACGGGTACGCCCGCTTCGCGGCGGACTCTTTCGGCAATCGGTCCCATGAAGGCCGGGCCCCACGGAATCGACACGTCTGGAATGGTAAAGCCCATGCTGACGCTGATCATGTCCATGCCCGAATCCTTGAACTGGCGCACGAGACCGATCGATTCGAGCAGGGTTTGCTCGTCGCGGCCGTCGAATTCCAGCACGCCGAAGCGGATGGTCAGCGGCAGGTGCTCGGGCCACACTTCACGCACGGCTTTCAATGTTTCCAGCAGGAAGCGGCTGCGGTTTTCCACGCTGCCGCCATAGATGTCGTCGCGCTGGTTCGAGTGGGCGGAAAAGAAGCTTTGCGCCAGGTAGCCGTGGGCGAAGTGCAGTTCCAGCCATTCGAAGCCCACTTCGCGGGCGCGGATGGCCGCATCGACGAAGTTCTGTTTCACGCTGGCAATATCGTCGAGGTCCATGGCGCGCGGCACTTTCGGCAGGCCGCCGCCGAAGGCGATGGCGGACGGAGCGATGGTTTGCCAGCCGCGTGCGTCGCCTTCAGCAATGTGGTCGTCGCCTTCCCATGGACGGTTGGCGCTGGCCTTGCGGCCCGCGTGGGCGATCTGGATGCCGGGCACGGCGCCGGCCGCCTTGATGGCCTTTACCACCGGCACGAAGGCTTGCGCCAGATCATCGCTCCAGATGCCCGTGCAGCCTGGCGTGATGCGGCCTTCGGGCGCCACGGCCGTCGCTTCGACGATCACCAGTCCCGCGCCGCCGCGCGCCATGCCCGCGTAATGCGACAGATGCCAGTCGTTGGCTTGGCCATCGACGGCCATGTACTGGCACATGGGCGGCACGGCGATGCGGTTGCGCAGGGTGACGTTTTTGAGGGTGTAGGGCTGGAAGAGGGCGGACATGGTGGCCTTTGTGTGTGTGGATGAAAAGATTGGCAAATGCTGATTCGGTAGTTCGTAAATATTCGAAGAATGGAATTAGTATAGCGCATGCTGTATGATTCTGCTCATGCGCCCACACAAACATCCCTCCGCCAGCGAATTCGTGCTCGAAAGAGTGCTGTACGCCTTGAGCGATTCCATACGCCTCGACATCGTGCGCCACCTTGCCAGAGTCGAGGCGGCCGCTTGTGGCGACCTCGATGGCGGGCGGCCGAAATCGACCGTTTCCCACCATTTCAAGGTCTTGCGCGAAGCGGGCCTCGTCTACACGGAAAACGCGGGCACGACGCACATGAACACCCTGCGCCGCGCCGATATCGAGAGCCGTTTCCCCGGCTTGCTCGACGCCATCCTCGCGCAACAGCCATTGGCGCCCGGGCAGCCGGAGGCGGAAAAGCCGGCAGCTTAGCCGCCTGCCGCGCCCCGCCATTTGCCAGGCTCGGCTATGATGTCGGCCTTTCGGTAAATCCCCGGCCGCGCGCCTGTTGCGCGACGGACTGGCGAGACTACCTGGCACGGCAAGGGATGGGAATGACGGTAGCAGCAGTGGTATCACAGGCGGACCTGGCAAATCGTCCGCAGTTTGGCTGGATCAATGTATTGAAGGCGGGCGCGGCGCAGTTGATCGTGTTGCACCACCTGGCGTTTTACGGGCCCATGTCCGACTACGTGCAACCGCTGTGGCCCGCGTTGCTGGACTGGCTGGGCGGCAGTGCGCGCATCGCCGTGCAAGTATTTCTCGTCATCGGCGGCTTTCTCGTCGCCAAATCCCTGTCACCCGCCGGCCAGCCCGGCATTGCCACCCCGCTGCAGGCCGTCTGGCGCCGCTATGCCAAGCTGGCGCCGCCTTTCCTGGCGGCCACCTTGCTCGCCGCCGTGCTGACGCCCGTGGCCGGCATCTGGATGCTGCACGATTCCATGTCGGCCGCCGTCACCCTGGGCCAGCTGAGCGCCCATGTCCTGCTGCTGCACGGCGTGCTGGGCTATGAATCGCTGTCCGCCGGCGCCTGGTACGTGGCCATCGATTTCCAGTTGTACCTGCTGACGGTATCGCTGCTGTGGCTGGGCGGCCGCCTGGCGGGCCGGCGGCGCGGACGCTGGCTGATGCCGCTGGCCGTCACCGTGGGCATCACCTTTTCCCTGCTGTATTTCAATCTCGATGCGGGCTGGGACAATTGGGCGCCGTATTTCTTCGGCAGCTATGGCCTGGGGCTCATGGCCTGGTGGGCCAGCGACCCAGCCCGCAAACCGGGCGCCATGACCGCGCTCATGGCCATGGCCGCCGTGCCCGTCCTGCTGGCCCTGGCCGTCGACTACCGCAGCCGCATCGCCCTGGCCCTGATCGTCGCCTGCGCCCTGTTCCTGTTCGGCCGCGCCCGCACGCCTGCGCAGGGCGGCGCGTGGAATATCGTCAACGCCCTGGGCCGCATCTCGTATGCCGTGTTCCTCGTCCACTTTCCCGTCAGCCTGCTGGTGAATGCTTTATTTATTGCCTATGTGCCGCTCGAACCCGAGTGGCAGGCGCTGGGCATGCTGACGGCCTGGGGCGCCAGCCTGGCGGCCGGGGCGGCGTTTTACCGCTGGGTGGAGGTGCCGCTGGGGCGGGCGATGGGGAGCGTGGTGGCGCATCTGGCCGGGAGGCAGGCGCTGGCGTCGCGTTAACGACCGGTTTTCGATATGCGGGGAGGGGACTCAGGGATAGAGTTGCCGTGTATGCATGACGGCAAGAATTTCTATTGCGCTTGCTTCAACGCGATATACGACGACATAGTTTGGGTGGGCAACCAGTTCGTGCGTGCCTGCAACTCTTCCGGTTCGGTATAAATGAGGATGATGGGGAAGTTGGGAGATCGCGTTGTCGATGTCGTTGTAAAGCTGAAGTGCTGCTGGCCGGTTGCGCTGCGCGATGTAAGTGAGGATCGCGGTCAAATCTTCCTGCGCTTCAGCCTTCCATAGAATCGGCAGCATGGTCATCAGGCTGGGCTGCGACGATTTTTTTCAGTTGCGCCATGACAGTGTCATGTGGGCGGGCAGGGCGGTCATCATTTAGCGACGCTAATACCTTGGCGCGAAACCAGTGCTCATAGGTTTCGGCGGCTTCCGCTGTCTCAAATGCGGGCGTGGTCGAGGATAGAGGGCCGTTCATGATTGCCTGATTATACGACAGTTCAACAGGGGTGCATCGCAGGTGGCAGGGTGTTTGATTTGCGTCAGCGATCGCATCCCGCGCAGGCGATGCTGCCCAAAACAAAAAAGCCAACCGCGAACGGTTGGCTTCTTCATAGTATTTGGTAGGCCGTGCGGGATTCGAACCTGCGACCAACGGATTAAAAGTCCGCTGCTCTACCAGCTGAGCTAAC
>NZ_JACYMM010000027.1:4362-6139 GCF_020858115.1 Janthinobacterium sp. FW305-129 | reverse complement strand
CCGGCAGCCGTGAACTGCTGGCTGTAGGCATCGCCGGCACGGATCGCCGCCAGGCTGCCCGGGACCAGGCTCAGGGCAGGCGCCGCAACCGTCATGGTGTAGGCGTTGGTCGCGCTGAACGGCGCGCCCACGCCTGTGCTGCTATCAGTGACCTTGATGCTGAACGGAAAACTGCCCGCCACGTTCGTCGTGCCGGACAGCACGCCAGTGGCAGCATTCAGGCTCAGGCCGACGGGCAAGACACCAACCACGGCATAACTATATGGCGCCGTGCCGCCCGCTGCCGTGACGCTGGCGCTGTAAGCCGCTTCCGCCGTCGGATTGGGCAAGCTGGCTGGCGTCAGAGCGAGTGTCGCCGAAGTCACTGGCAAGGTATAGTTTCTTGTTGCCGTGAACTGGCGTGTATCCGTCACTTTTACAGTCAGCGCAAAACTGCCGGCTGCCGTTGGCGTACCGCTCAGTATACCGCTGGCGCTAAGCGCCATGCCGGCTGGTACGCTACCGGAGACCACAAACGCATAGGGTCCGATACCGCCGCTGGCCGTCAGTTGCTGGCTGTAGGCCGTACCAACTGTCGCGCCCGGCAAGCTGGCTGGCGTGATATCCATCGCGGACGTCACCGTCAAGGTATAGCTTTGCGTTGCCTGGGTATTTACGCCAGCCACTGCGGCTTGCGTCGCAGTAATGCTGCTGGTACCAGCGGCCACGGGCGTAATGACGCCAGCGCTGCTGACGGTGGCCACGCCCGCATTCGAACTGGAATAGCTGAGGGCACCATAGCTGCCACCCGCGAGGCTGGAAGTCGCCACGTTGGTCAAGCTATTCCCCAATGGAACGGATGCCGCGGCCGGTGTCGCAAACGTGATGACGCCGGTCGGGATATACGTAAATTGATCCGCCGCGCTGCTGGCACTGGTACCGCCAACTGTAGTGACTTTCACGTCCACCACGCCCAAGCTGCCCGATGGATTGATGGCCGTGATCTGCGTAGCGCTGTTGACCGTAAAGCTCGTGGCTGCCGTAGCGCCGAATCGCACCGCCGTGGCGCCACCAAAACCCGTGCCGGTGACGACCACGCTAGTACCGCCAGTGATGGCACCGGAAGCAGGCGCAATGCCGGTGACCGCCGGTACCGCCACATAGTTGAACTGGTCCGAGGCGCTGGCAGCACTGGTACCGCCCGTCGTGGTAACCCGCACATCGACCGTGCCGGTACCGCTTGGCGCCGTGGCCGTGATCTGTGTGGCGCTGTTGACCGTAAAGCCGGTGGCTGCCGTGGCGCCGAACGTCACCGCCGTCGCTCCGGTAAAACCGGTGCCGTGAATGGTGACGCTGGTGCCGCCCGTCGTTGGCCCGACCGCAGGCGACAGGCCGCTCACTACCGGCGCACCAACATAGGTGAACTGATCCGCTGCCACCGCCGCGCTGGTGCCGCCAATGGTAGTGATGCGCACATCGACAGTGCCGGAACCGGCTGGCGCCGTCGCCGTGATCTGCGTGACGCTGTTGACCGTAAAGCCAGTGGCTGCCGAGGCGCCGAACATCACCGCCGTCGCGCCGGCAAAGCCGGTACCGTGAATAGTGACGCTGGTACCGCCAGTGGCAGGACCTGCCGCCGGCGCAATGCCGGTGACCGCCGGTGCCGCGACATACGTAAATTGATCGATGGCGCCGGTGGCGCTGGTACCTCCAGCCGAGGTGACACGCACGTCGACCGTGCCGGAACCGGCGGGGGCCGTCGCCGTGATCTGCGTGGCGCTGTTGACCGTGTAGCCGG
>NZ_JACYMM010000027.1:0-4267 GCF_020858115.1 Janthinobacterium sp. FW305-129 | reverse complement strand
TACCCGTGCCGCTTGGCGCCGTCGCCGTGATCTGCGTGGCACTGTTGACCGTAAAGCCGGTGGCCGCCGTGGCGCCGAAGGTCACGGCTGTAGCGCCGGTAAAGCGCGTGCCGGTGATGGTGACCGTGGTACCGCCAGTGGTGGGACCCGCGGTCGGCGAAATGCTGGTCACAATTGGCGCGCCGACATAGGTAAATTGATCGGCCGCGCTGGTGGTACTACCGCCGCCGGCAGTCGTGACGGTCACGTCCACCGTGCCTGCGCTGCCCGCCGGCGCCGTCGCCGTGATCTGCGTGGCGCTGTTGACCGTAAAGCCGCTGGCATTGGTGGCGCCGAACTTCACTGCCGTCGCGCCCGTCAAATTGGTACCGGTGATAATCACGCTGGTCCCACCACCGGTGGGGCCTGCCGTCGGCGAGATGCCGGTCACGGTCGGCGGCGGGGTGGCGTTGATCACCATGGAGTAGCTTCTGGATGTGTTGTACGGTCCGTTGCCGCCAGTGACATCCGTCGATTTGATCACGAAATTGAAGGTACCCAGGCTACCCGGCGTGCCCGAAACCAGGCCGCTGCTCGACAAGGTCAGGCCCGGCGGCAAGCTGCCCGATTCCACCACGTAAGTGTAGGGCGCGGTGCCATTCGAAGTGGACATCTGCTGGCTGTAGGGCGTCGACAATCCTCCCGCCGACAGGACCGTGGGCGTGATGGACAAGATTGGTATGGCGATCGACACGGAATAGTTCTTGGTGACGGTCAGCGGCGTGCCTGCCGTCGAATCAGTCACCTTGACGCCGAACACATAGGCGCCGGTCGCCGTCACGGTGCCGGAAATTACGCCGCTCGATGACACGGTGATGCCAGGTGGCAAGGTTCCAGTATCCATCGCGTAGGTATAGGGAGCCACGCCACCGCTCGCCGACATGGCCTGGCTGTACGGCACGCCAATCACGGGTGCCGTCAAACCGGCCGGCGACACGCTAAAGGCTGCCGCGGGAGGCAGGACAGTCACCGTGAAAGTCACGGCCTTGCTGTCCTCGTCCCACAGAACAAAGCTGTCGGACAAGGCCCCGTCGCCATTATTAATATAGGTCGCAATACCGGTACCGTTACCGACGAGGCCGGTAATCATGCCGTGCTGCGCGCCGGGGATATTTTCCGTCAAACCAAATTCGCTACAGGCAGACAAATCAATCACATAGGGGGCTCCTGATGCGACGGTAAAACTTCTCTGATTGGGAATACATTTCGTGCTCGGATCACCCGGATCCGCCTGTGCAGGACCTGCGACGAGTCCCAGCATCACCAGGCACAGCGAAGCGAACCAGTGCACGAAAAGGCCCGAGACTGGCGACCTGTCAGCGGCACGGTTTGGCATTCGTCCCTGGTTCCCAACAAAAAAAGAACGCAGAAAAGCAAATACCGGGCGGGCGACGACACCGTTGCAAATACGCAACATAGTTTCTCCAATACAGAATTTTTCAGACAAAAAAGAACGTGATTTCAGGCCGCCAGCAAGGTCCATTCCGAGCTCTTCTACAGTGCCAACAGATGTTGACGCTTGCCATATGACAACGTATGCTACCCCGAGATTTCAATAAAGTAACTATAACAAAAAGGGTTTTTTAAAACGCAATATTAATTGCAAATGGAAAATATTGCTCATTTGAAATTTAATGACATTCCAACCGTGGGAGAACGATGATGGCTGATGTGTATCTAGGACAAATCATGATGGGCGGTTTCAATTTTGCGCCGCGTGGCTTTGCAGCATGTAACGGGCAATTGCTGCCAGTTGCGCAGAATCAGGCGCTGTTCGCACTGTTGGGCACGTATTACGGCGGCAATGGCAGTACCACCTTTGCCTTGCCTGACTTGCAAGGCAGTACCCCTGTCGGTGCAGGCAGTTCGGTGGATGGTTCCTGGCAACCCACGCCCTATCAGATCGGCGCGCGCGTGGGGGTCGAGGCTGTCACCTTGATATCGACCGAGATGCCACAGCACACGCATGCGGCCAATACGGTGACCACGCCCGGCACTTCGAAAAACCCCACGAATACCCTGTTTGGCGGCAGCGGCGCGGAATTCATCTACGGTTCGGCGGGCCCGCAAGTCACCCTCTCCAGCAAGACCCTTGCGTTGACCAGCGGCAACCAGGCGCATAACAATATGCAGCCGTTCTCGGTCATCAACTTCAATATCGCCTTGAGCGGTATCTTCCCGTCGCGCAACTAACGAATCAGCCACCTCTTACGGAGCATAGTCATGACCACACCCTATGTCGGCGAAATTCGCCTGTTTGCCTTTCCCCGCATTCCCAGCGGCTGGTTCGCCTGCGACGGCAGCCTGAAACCGATCGCCAATAATGAAGTGCTGTACACCCTGCTGGGCACCACCTACGGCGGCGACGGCGTCAACACTTTTGCCGTGCCCGACTTGCGCGGCCAGGTTCCCCTGCATATGGGTACCGGTCCCGGCCTGAGCAACCGGCCCCTGGGGCAACGAAGCGGCAGCGAATCCGTGACCCTGCTTGCCACCCAGCTTCCTTCGCATACGCACCCGTACAATGTGAACAGCACCCTGGCGACGGCGAATGTGCCGGCGGCCAACCTGCTGCTGACTGCCCCGTCGAATAACGACAAGATGTACACGAGCGATCTGACCGGGCTGACCGCCTATGCACTGGCTACCACCGCCACGGGCGCGACAGGCGGCAACCTGCCGCACGCGAACACCATGCCAACCCTGACAGCGTCATTTTGCATCGCATGGGCAGGCATTTTCCCATCACAGCAATAACAGCCAGCAAGCTAGCTAGCGCAGCCCATAAAATCGATCAGGAGAACCTACCGTGACAACACCATACCTTGGCGAGATACAAGTCTTCGGCTTCAATTTCACACCCTACGGATGGGCCAGCTGCAATGGCGCCACCCTGCAGATCCAGCAACATGCCGCGCTGTTTTCCTTGATCGGCACACAGTATGGCGGCAATGGAACCACCACCTTCCAGCTGCCCAACTTCACGGGACGCGCGCCCTGCAGCCAGGGACAAGCACCCAGCCTGACGCCGCGCGTGATGGGCGAGACCTTCGGCACCAACAGTGTCGCATTGAACGTCACGGAAATCCCGAACCACACCCATCAACTCACTGTGTACCGCCAGCCCACCGCCGCCCTGCAGCACAACACACCGCTCGCTGGCGATGGCTTGATTGCGCTTGGCGGCACGTCCGCATTCGTGCCGGCAACGCCGCCCAATGTCACGCTGGCCCCGGCGGCGATCGGTACCGCTGGCGGCGGCCAGGCGCATGAAAACCGCCAGCCGTTGCTAGCGGTCAATTTCTGCATCTCCCTGCAAGGCGAATTCCCGTCATTTGATTAAGCTTGCTTGATCCAGGCAGACGGCGCCATCGCGGCGCCCGCCTTGCCCTTCTCCCCGTACTGACCTCAGTTAAACACTGCCTGGTACAGAAAGCCGTGGCTGTCACGCGCCACCGGCACCAGAAAGATACCCACCTCGCCCAACGCTTCATGCTGCATCTGGAAGATTTTCTGGTTGAACAGGATGGGCGAGCTATTGTGAAACAACAGGCTGAACGGCTTGCGCATCAAGCCCTCCAGGGTCGCTGACGGCAGCGGGCGCACTTCCTTCAGGACAAAGGCGGCATTCCCGTCAGCGGCCGCAACAAACGTCTCGTTGACGCGCGCGGCAAAATGTTCGAGGGTCAGTACATTCATCATTCCAGGTATTCCATTCCGTAAGCAGTGTGGTCAAGACGATGCCTGATTCTAATGGAATCATTGCCGCCCTGGCACGGCAATGACATGAAAAACCAGCCGCCACATGCGCCGCGGGGCGGGAGCAAGCTGCTCCCGCCCCGCGGCGTCACTTCCTTGAATTGCAGGCCTACCTGAGCGGCATGGCGATGCCGAACATCACCGACTGGGTACGTCCGCTATCGATGTTCAGATTGCTGTTGTAGTCCAAGGTGAGAGTCATGCCGTTCGACAGCAGCAATTTCACGCCCAGCCCCGCCGTCCAGTTGCCCGTCTGCTGCGGCACCGTGCGGATCACGTACACGGGACCGTCGGCCACCAGGTCGGCATACGCCAGGCGCGCATCATCGGCGCCCTGGAACTGGTGCCGGTACTCGAGCCGCGCGCGCGGGAACCACGTGCCCAGGCCACCGACATAGATGCCCTCGGCCCGCACCCCCAGCGCGCCGATGCGCGAACGCACCGTCTGCTTGAAGTAGCTCAGGGCGTT
>NZ_JACYMM010000026.1 GCF_020858115.1 Janthinobacterium sp. FW305-129 | reverse complement strand
TCGGCGCTGCACTACATCAAATGTCCACACTTATCGACTGTTAATTGTTAAAGAACTGTATTCGGTACTGCTTATTTACTACTCTCGCGCTATTGACAAAGCGTTGTGTTTGTCAGCTGCGAAGAAGGAAGAGTATGAAGCGTTTCGGCTAATTCGTCAACCTTCTTTTTTACTACCTTCACCGTTTCCAGTGATCCCGTTGTTTCGCAAACTGCTGCATCTCATTGGGGAGGCGAACTATAGCAAAGCTGCCCACGGGCGGCAAGCTTTATTTCAGCAGTGCTGCCACCGCCATGCCGACCTCGGTCGTACTGGCGCTACCGCCCATGTCCGGCGTACGCGGACCATGCTCGAGCACCTGCTCGATGGCGCGCACAATCGCGTCATGTGCGGCCGTGTACCGGGCGTCGCCATTGCCGAGGAAGTCCAGCATCATGGCGCCCGACCAGATCATGCCGATCGGGTTGGCGATATTCTGGCCATAGATATCAGGCGCGGAACCGTGTACCGGTTCAAAAACGGAGGGGAATGTGCGCTCCGGATTGATATTGGCCGACGGTGCAATGGCAATCGTCCCCGTACAGGCAGGGCCCAGGTCGGACAGGATATCGCCAAACAGGTTTGACGCCACCACCACGTCGAAACGCTCGGGGCTCAATACAAAGCGGGCCGCCAGGATGTCGATATGGTATTTATCCCAGTGCACATCGGGGAAGCTTGGAGCCATAGCCTCCACCCGCTCATCCCAGAATGGCATGCTGATGGCAATGCCATTCGACTTGGTTGCCGATGTCAGGTGTTTTTTAGGCCGGCTTTGCGCCAGCTCAAACGCATACTTCAGGATGCGGTCGACGCCCTTGCGCGTAAACACGGATTCCTGCAGCACCGTTTCGCGCTCCGTCCCCTCGAACATGCGCCCGCCCACGGACGAATATTCTCCTTCCGTATTTTCACGCACGACATAAAAGTCGATATCGCCAGGTTTCTTGTTCGCCAGCGGACACGGTACGCCCGGCATCAGCCGCACGGGTCGCAAGTTGACGTATTCGTCGAACTCGCGCCGGAATTTCAACAGCGATCCCCATAAGGAGATATGGTCGGGCACCTTGTCCGGCCAACCCACGGCGCCAAAATAGATGGCGTCAAAATCCTTGAGCTGGGCAAACCAGTCCGAGGGCATCATCTGGCCATGCTTCAGGTAATAGTCGCAATTCGCCCACGCCATGGTCGTAAACTGCAGGTCGATATTGAAGCGGCGCGCCGCGGCCTCGACCACACGCAACCCTTCCGGCATGACTTCATTGCCGATGCCGTCGCCTGCGATAACTGCGATTCTGTGTACGGCCATGACGTTCTCCTGTTGATTGATGGATGCGTTGATGATACTGGCGCCGCATCAGAATACAATCAGGGGATTCATAACCCCAGTATCTACATTCCGTGGTCAATCAATGAAACATACACCGCTGCTGGAAGACTTACGCCTGTTTTGCCAGGTCGCCCATAAAACCAGTTTCGCCGCCACGGCGCTGGAACTGGGCATTTCCAAGGCGGTCGTCATCAAGCGCATCGGCATGCTGGAAGCGGCGCTGCAAGTGCGTTTGCTGCACCGGACGACGCGCCGGGTCAGTATCACCGATCACGGCGAGATCGTGCGGCAATGGGCGCAGCGCATCCTGGAAGATGTCGAGCAGATGGGTGAAGCGGTGGCGCAGTCGAAATTGCAGCCGCAGGGCGTGCTGCGCATCTGCTCCAGTTCCGGCTTCGGACGCAACCGGCTCGGCCCCGCCCTGTCCCAACTGGCACGGCAGTATCCAGACCTGAAAATACAGCTGGAATTGCTTGACCGCCCCGTTGACCTGCCGGGCGAAGGTTTCGACCTCGATATTCGCATCGGCGTGGTGCGCGAGCCAGACCTGATCGCCCACCGTATTGCCAGCAATCAACGCGTACTGTGCGCCGCACCCGCCTACCTGACACAACATGGCACGCCGGACACCCTGGCGCAATTGGCTGAGCATGCCTGCATCGTCATCCGCGAGCGCGACCAGGATGGGCGGCGCTGGAAACTGCAAGGGCCGCACGGGCAGGAAACGGTGAAGGTCGATGGGCCGCTATCGGCCAACAATGGCGAGATCGTCCATCAATGGGCACTCGATGGCCACGGCATCATCTTGCGCTCGGCATGGGATGTGGAAAGCAGTCTGGCGCAAGGCAAGCTGGTTCGCATTTTGCCAACATATCAACAGCTTGCCGATGTGTGGGCGGTCACAACTTCGCGCCTCTCGAACTCGGCCAAGGTCAGGGCCTGTGTGCAATTTCTGCAACAATGGCTGCAGGCCCGCGCCTGATTGGGCCTGATACGCTACACGAGGCGCGGCACATCCGGATACAGACGCGCCAGGGTATCGGAAGTGATGGCGGCAATCACGGGGGAGACCCGCTCGGCGGCTTGCTCTGATGACTTTTCCCGGCGCACGTCTTTCCACAATTCTGCCAGCGCGCCTTCATGGCGCGACACCGCTTGCTCGACTTCATCCTGCCAGAAGGCCGGCGCTTCGCTTTCCACAAAGTTGCCGCGGCCGCGGCCAAAATGCGCCACCGCCAGATAGCGCAGCACGCCCGCCACCACCAGGGTGCGCAGGAAAGCATCGGTAAATTGCATGGTGGGCTCGTTGCGGTCCGTGCCGGAATTAAAACCCCAGGCGGCGCCCGCAAACGTCAGTGCACCGACCACGCCGCCAAGCAAGGCGCCCGTGCCCAACGTCAAGCCGCCGGAAATCAGGTCGGCCGACAGTCCCGTTGCAGCACCAGAAATCATGGCGCCCAACAACCCCGCTTGCGCCTTGTCGATCGGCGCGCGCACGGCGAAATTTTCCCGTATCCGGCTATTGATCTTATGCGCATCGGTAGGATCGAGTTTGTGCAAGATCAACAGTTCACGCGTCGTTTCGCCGCTGTGCGTATTGAGACGCGCTACCAGGTTAGCCATGGCCTTTTCCTGGCGTTGCTGCTCTGCATTCTTGCCGATACCCACGACTTGCAAGGCCGATTTCAGCAAGCCCTTGGACGCCGGCTCGATGGCTTCGCGATCCTGGGCAGCCACGGCCAGCTGGGTGGCCAGCAAATGCATGGCCTGCTGGAAACGTGCCGTATTCTGCGCTTGCCAGACAGCAAACAGACGTGCATAGCCGGCTTGCTGCGGCTGTGGCAACAATTTGCCTACGGCCTCATAAAACACGCGCTCATGTACCCAGCAGCGGGCAAAGGCGTCGAGCGCCAGGACGTCGCGCACGATGGGATATTGCTGCAAATGCTCGCGCCAGCGCGCCTGCTCGCTGTGCTCCTCATTGCCCGGACGTGGCGGCCCCATCTGATTGAGCAAGACCACCACGGGCTTATCCAGCCATGCAAGGATTTTCATTTCCGCTGGCAAATAACCTGCATCCCGGGGATTTTCGGAAGAGTTAACCAGATACAGCACCACATCGGCAGAGTCCTTGGCCGTGCGCAGCGCTTGCTGGCTGAGCCAGAACGGCCGGTCGCGGTAACGGTCCAGCACTTCGCGCAGGAACCAGCCGATGGGATTGCCCGACTGCCCCAGGCGCTTGAGCAGGCGCACGGAGTCGCCAAAGCCGGGCGTGTCCCACAGTTGCAGGGCATCACCCTGCGGCGTGGCCAGCAAGGTATGCGATTCCGCAAACACGGTCACGTGGGCGGCGTCGCGCACTTCGCCGACATCCACGCCCACCAGGGTGCGCGCCAGGGTCGTCTTGCCATTATTCGTGTGTGAAATCAGTGCAAACTGAATTTGCACCGCATCATCCCGGACATCTTTATTCACATTCACACTCATGCTGCTGCCGATACTTTCAGCCCGACACCGGCATCAAGCGGGTGCAAGGCAGGATTGAGCAAATTGACCAGGGTGGCCGTGGTTTTATGGAACTGGCAGAACTGTTGCCACAAGGCGACTCGTTCCGCCAAACGGGCGGCATTATCCACCTGCTCGCCCGCGCGCTCCAGGTAGCTGGACTCATCGATCAGGACGGCAATGCCGCGTGCCGACGATTGCACCAGGTAATCGAGGAAGGCGCCGTGATTTTCCTTTTCCGGCGTCGCCGTCAAATTGAACAGCACGGCCGTGATATTGATTTGCGGATCATTCAAGTCGGTGCCGCGCAAGACCTCCTGCGGCTCTTCGCCATACGACGTCGATGGACGCAGCATCATGCGCCCCTGCTCGCCAAACAGCATCATGGCCAGTTGACCCAATCCCTTGTGGCGCGCCTCATCGACAGTAAAGCTGTACGGCAAGACGCGCAGCATGCCGCCCGTGGCCACGCCGATGCTTTCATTGAGTTTGCGGAAATAAGGTTGATCGAGATCAAGCGGAAAGTGTTTCGCCAGGCGCGCGGCGCGCCAGTTGTTGACCAGGGCCAGGATCAGGCGGGGCACGACGACCAGCAGGAAAATCGTTGCCGCATACAAATGCACCCAGCGCGCGCCGCCTTCGACGGTCGTCGTTTGCGGGAAGCGCAGCGCTTCGATTTCCGCCAGCGAAAAACCTTGCAAATGAAACAGGGCGATGGCCGGCGCAAACAGGGTCGAAAGCAAACTGTGCACCTGGCCGGCATTCAGAAAGGTACTTTCCCAGCCGGCCGCGTATTGCGACAGGAAACCGCGCGCATACAGCGAGGCGACGGCGCCGATGGCAAACATGGCCGCGCTCAAATGAATGGTACGGCTCAGGCGCGCGGCCGTCAGCTTCGCGCTCAGGTGCGCCCATTCCCCCATGAAACTGAGCAAGCCCGCAGACAAGGCATGCGGCAGCTTGCGCGGCAAGGCCAGGCGGCCCACGCTCAGGTGGCGCACCAGTCCCGCTTTTGGCCAGCCCAGGGAGTGCGAGGGGATGCATAGCCAAATCAGCAAGCCCAGGTAAACCAGCACATTCCAGGCGATGATCAGCAGCAAGGGCGCTGACAGCAAGTCGACGCGATGGGGATCCGTTATACGGTCGAGCCCGGCGCCCAGCAGCAGGGCCAGCAGGGGCAAGGTCAGCGCCAGGGTTGTCATGCCGTTACGGCGTTTCGCGAACGCGGCGAAGGCGGGGGTGCGCTCGGTGATGCGTTTGATGATCAGTTCGGAGCGCTGCTGCAGGAAATCGTCACCCGTCACTTCGGCCTGCTTGCCAGAAGCTTGCCACTGCGCAAGCTCACGCGCGCTGCGGCTGGCATACATGCGGTCATCCTCGCTGAGGACTTCTTTTTTCTGGTCGGCCGTCTCGATAGCACGGACCAATACCACTTCTCTCGCAATCTGCTCGTTCATGGTGCTCCTGTTTTTGTATGAAACGACAACTCGACAGGCAGATTGTGACGTACTTTCGTGTTTCAGGCCAACGCGTCTTCCGCCCGGAACAAGTGCTGCAGGAGATAAATCAGGAAGGCAGCGATCCACGCCGACCACAAGGTGTGCGTAAAAAATTGCGTACCTTGCAACTGTTGCTGCCAGCCTGCCGCCAAACCGCACAGCAGCATAACAGCAGCGAGCAGAAGCGCCGTGCGTGGCCGTCTTGGCAGGCAGAACAATGGCAAGGCCAGCAGCCACCAGGCAGTGTTCGCCTGGGTGGCGGGCAGGCATACCATGGCAGACGCACTGGCTGGCATCGTTTCCAGCAAGCGCGCGTACGGCTCCAGTCCGCCATAGCGCAGCAAATCCGTGGGGCAAGGCACATCGCTGAAAGAAGAGAGAAAATAGATGCTTAGCGGCACCAAGACGGCCGACAGGGCCACGACGCGCAAAGCGCTGCGGCGTGAAGCAAGCCAGGCCAGCGGATGCAAGGTGTCCCAGATGGCCAAGCCGATCAGGGCGGAGCCAAGCAAGATCATACCCAGTTGGAAATTGCCCACCCACGCGCTGCCAGCACCGGAAAATTGCCCACGCGTCCCGTCGAACATGCTGTCGGCGATCATGAGGTCGAGGTTGCTGTAATTGCCGATCCAGAGTATCAGCATGGCCGACAGCATCAGAACGCTATCGATGCCTTTGGGCGTTTTGACGAGTTTAAGCTTGGACAACATGAGTGCACGCATTTACTTGATGAGATGAAAGGGACTGGCCGCATCAGTGCTGCAGCCATGAAAGTCATCGTACAGTGTCAATATGAAGAGAACATGACGCTGCCTGCCGTGAACGACACGGACGAGGCAAGACGAGCTTTCAGAATGACCTTACAAGTATCGGCATGAATTACGCGTCAACAGCGCGTTAAGTTTTCGTTAAGTGCATGCAAAAAGCAAGCTTATCTAAAATCAATCCTCAGCACGCTGCCGCCAGTGGGGCGCACTTTGAATGCCAGGTCGGCGCCCAGATACAGGCAGATGCGCTGAACCAGGCCCAGCCCCAGGCCGGTGCCCGACGAGCCGCCCAGGCTGGCTGGTATCGGTTGATGCAGCAGGCGCGCCCGCGCCGCTTCCGGCAAGCCAGGCCCCGTATCCTCGACGATCAGTGCCCGTCCCGCCAGGCGCACGATCACTTCGCCCTGCAAGGTGTACTGGCAGGCGTTGCGTACCAGATTGCCTATGGCGGCCGTCAACAATTCACGCGGAGCATTGACCGTAAAATCTTCGCCACCCGCAAACACGAGGGTAAGCGACTTTCCCGCCGTATAGGATTGATAGCGCTGGCATTCTTGCCGGGCCAGTTCCGCCACGGAGAGTGACGCGCATTCAAGCAATTCAGGCGCGCGCGCCAGGCGCAACAGCACCGTCACGGAATCGGTCGCTTCACGCGCCGCCCGGTAGATACGTCCGGAGGCGGAGCGCACCAGCGGATCGTGGCCGCCTTGCTCCATCAGGATTTCCGCCGCCCCCGTGATCACGGTCAGCGGCGTGCGCAGTTCATGACTGACATCGCCTGTAAAAAACCGTTCTCGATCAAGAACTTCGGTCAACTCCGCCGTACGTGCCGCAAAAGCACGCGCCAGTATCCCCAATTCATCGGCACTGTCTTGCAGCGGCAAGGCCGCCTGGCTGGCCTTGACGGCCTGCGTCAGCGACATGATCGGCGTAATCAAACGATTGGCGATGAAGGCGCCCAGCAGCGAAGCGCAAATCAGGAAACCGATAAAACCGAGAGCAAACATGCTGTACACCATCAGCTCGATCTTTTCATACTCCGTGGCATGATCGATGACGACGAATTCGCCATGCACATCGTTGCCGACCAGCACGTGCAAATCGACGCCGTCGACGGTTTTCTCATGCATACCTGGCGCCAGGCCGCGCAAGGGCAGCGGGGTATCCTCGGCATGATGAAAGCTCAAGCCGGCAGGCATCTCGACAGACAAGCCGGCCGCATGCCGCGGCGACGCCCAGGCTGCCACTTCTTTCAGGCGTTCGTCGACCAGGCGCACTTCGATACCTTCGACGGCGATGGCGGCGATGATGGCAAAAAAGATGCTCGCCACCAGCGCAAACAGCAGGTAGGCGACGATGATGCGCCGCTTCAGCGATTTAAACGGACGCATCGCTACTCAGTAATTTGTAACCGATGCCGGGAATGGTGCGTAGCATGGGAAAGGCAAACGGTTTATCGAGCACCTGACGCAGCGCATGAATGTGCGTGCGCAGGGCGTCGCTGTCGGGGCGGTCGTCGCCCCAGACTTCATGCTCGAGCATTTCGCGCGGCACCAGCTTGGGCGCTTCGCTCATCAGGCATTTCAGGATGGTGTAACCGGTTCTGGTCAAGGTCAATGCCTGACCGGCGCGCCAGACTTCGAATTTTTCCGTATCGAAACGCAGTTCGCCCACAGTCAGCACGGCGGCGCCCGTCGTTTGCCCGCGCGCGCGGCGCAGCAAGGCTTTCAGGCGAATTTCCAGTTCCAGCAGCGAAAATGGCTTGACCAGGTAATCGTCGGCGCCGCTGTCAAAACCGGCGACCTTGTCTTGCAGGGTATCGCGCGCTGTCAACATCAGCACAGGTGTGCTACTACGCAATTCGCCGCGCAGTTTCTGGCACAGCTCCAGGCCAGTCAGGCCGGGCAGCATGACATCGAGCACGATGACATCGTATTCATGCTGGGCCAGCAAGGCCAGGCCGGCATAGCCATTCATGGCCGAATCGAGCACATGGCCCTTCGGTTCCAGATAGGCATAGAGATTGGCGAGAATATCGGGATTGTCTTCAATGATCAGGATGCGCATACCGCCATTGTAGGGGGAATTGAGCTGCATCAGACAAAACCATCAGACGTAAAAAAACCCCCAGCGGATCACCGATGGGGGTTTTTTCGAATAACAAGCCTGACGATAACCTACTTTCACACTGGTTGCAGCACTATCATC
>NZ_JACYMM010000025.1 GCF_020858115.1 Janthinobacterium sp. FW305-129 | reverse complement strand
CGGCCTCTTTTCCCTGATAGCTCAGTTGGTAGAGCGACGGACTGTTAATCCGCAGGTCCCTGGTTCGAGTCCAGGTCGGGGAGCCAGAATTCGGAAGGCCATGTTGAAAAACATGGCCTTTTTTGTTTTCCGCCCCTGCCAGCAGGACTGGCCGGTGCGTGATCGCGTTTTGCGCTATCCTGAATGCATCACTTCAGGAGCACCTTCCCATGACTTGTACCTCCGCCTTGCGCCATATCGTCCTGTGCGACTTCCTTGACGGCATCACTTCTGCCAAGCATGCCGAGCTTGTGTATGAATTTTCCCAGTTGAAACACCGCATTCCCGGCATCCTGCAATTCGAGTGGGGGCCGAACGTCAGCCCGGAAGGCCTCGACGATGGTTTTACCGATTGCTTCAGCCTCACCTTTGCCGGCGCTGGCGCGCGCGACGTCTACCTGACCCATCCGGCCCACCTGGACTTTGTCGAGCTGCTCAAGCCATGGCTGGGGCGGGTGCTGGTCGTTGACTATAGCCCCCAGGAAAATCCCGGCTGAACGGCAACGCGCCAGCGAGCGAGGGAAAAATGCGTTTTTCGCTGGCGAAGTCTGGACATCTGAAAGTTTGCCCTATAAAATGCGGCCTCTTTTCCCTGATAGCTCAGTTGGTAGAGCGACGGACTGTTAATCCGCAGGTCCCTGGTTCGAGTCCAGGTCGGGGAGCCAGAACATCAGCAGTATCGAAAAGCCCAGCCTTCACCGGTTGGGCTTTTTGCGTTTCAGGGGCCGCATGACACCCATGTCGCCGGCCCTTGATCCACCGCACAGCGCGCCAGGCATCCGGCGCTAAGCTGGAGGCAGCAGGGCGTCTGCGACCCTGTCATCGCCTTCAACTTCCTGGAGAGGCTGAAATGGATGAAGTTACCAGTGCTGGGTCGGCAACGATCGTGCTCGTGCATGGCGGTTTTGTCGACGGATCGGGCTGGGAAGGTGTCTACCGGGCGCTGCGTGACGAAGGCTGCCACGTTGCTATTGTGCAAAACCCGACGCTCTCGCTGGCGGACGACGTGGCCGCGACGGGCCGGGTCATCGCCGCGTCGCCGGGCCCCGTGGTTCTCGTCGGCCATTCGTATGGCGGCGCCGTGGTCACGCAAGCGGGGAACGATCCCAGGGTCAGGGCATTGGTCTACATTGCGGCCTTTGTGCCGGATCAAGGGGAGTCTGTCGATTCCTTGCTGAAAAATGCCCCGCCTGGCGCGCCCGTGCCGCCGATCTTGCCGCCGCACGATGGCTTCCTGCTGCTCGACCAGAAAAAGTTTGCGGCTGCCTTCGCCGCCGATGTGCCCAGGCACAAGGCCAACTTCATGGCGGCATCGCAAGTGCCCTGGGGCGTGGCCGCCCTGACCGGCGTGGTCGCCACGCCGGCCTGGCGGCACAAGCCCAGCTGGTACCTGGTCGCTACCGGGGACAGGATGATTGCACCGGCGATGCAGCGCGAGATGGCCGGACGCGCGGGCTCGACGGTGGTCGAAGTCGCCGGCAGCCATGCCATTTACATTTCGCAAGCCCATGCGGTGGCGTCACTGATACGCAAGGCCGCGGCAAGCATTGCCGGCGACTAGGCCAGGCTACGGGACGTTGCATCAGGACTTGGCAGCCGCATCCAATGTCTTGATGATGGCTTCTTGAAATTGCACCGGTTCATCCTGGTGTATCTGGTGCCCGGAATGCTCGAAGAAAAACAGTCCCTTCTTTGGCGCCTTCAAGGTGTCGAAATACGCTTGCGTGATCCTGGTCGAGGTCTGGATATCGTTCTTGCCGACGAAGAAATACACGGGGCAGTCGACGCTCTTCAAGGTCTTCGGCAGATCGATGTGCATGACCTCGTTCCAGACGGGCGACCAGGTCTTTGACCATTGCAGAAAGCCCGTCTTGAAGCCCTCGCTCGTGGCAAATGCCTTGCCATCCTTGTAAAAAAGCCATTTTCTTAAATAGAACATGCTTTCGTCACTGGCAAACGGAAAACTGATGCTGTCCAGCTCCTGACTGGCGGCGGCATTGTCCTTGAAGTGCGCTTTCAAGGCTTGCAGCAATTCCTTCTCGCTTTCCAGCTGGCTCACGACAGGATTCGACGCGAAATAGGCATGCAGCAGTTCCGGGTGATGCTTGACGATATAAAAGCCCAGGACGTTGCCCCAGGAACTGCCCAGCAAGTATATCTTGTCCTGTTTTAATTCCTTGCGCAGAAATTGGATGACTTGATACGTGTCCTGCTCCATTTGCCCGACGGATGGCTGCGTGGGCGACGGATTCAGTTTCAGGGTTTTGCCCGCGTCCCGCTGATCCCATTGCACAATCGTAAATCTGCTTTTCAGGATATTCGTAAAGGCATCCGCGCCCTTGATCATGGAGCTTCCCGGGCCGCCCGATAAAAACAGCAGGACGGGTTTGTTCACATCGTCCGTCCTGATTTCCACTACTTGCTTGATGCCGCCGATGTCGGGCGTCAGGGTGGTGCTGACTTCCGTGGAAACGGGTTTCGCTTCCGCCAGGGCTTGCGCCTGGCATGCGCAGAAGGGAAGCAGGGCGGTAAAGAGTACTGCCAATGTCATTTTTTTTATCATGGTGTGAGGGTCAGTTTCAGGTTGCTTGCAAGGGCGCCGCAGTTGAGCAGCTAGATGTCGCATGGTCTCCATCGGGTACGTCGATATGTCTCCTTGTTAGAAAATTGTTTTTATGGAAAGTATTTGCGTTGCTCCGCATGCAGACGTAGCGCTTCCAGCATTTGATAGGCCGGCTGCAGCTGCGCGGCGATGGCGGTCAGGCAGCCGGCCGCGGCCACGGGCGCATCGCCGTGATAGGGCGTGCCGTATTTCGCATGCACGCCGCCCCGTGCGCGCATCGTCTGCAACTGCGCGGCCGTGGGGGCGATGCCGAGGCGGGGCAGCAAGTCGCTGAACAGGAAGTCCGGCAATTGGCTGTAGTTGATTAACTGCAACTGGCCGGCGGCCGCATGGGGCCGTGCGGCGTCGAACAGGCTGGCCAGCACCAGGCCCGTATAACCATCGAGATCACCGGGCGCCAGCTGGTGCGCGGGCAGCGGCAGCTGCGCCGGATGCAGCATGCCGGGCACCATTTGCGGACCGCGCTGGCGCTGGTGCGAGGCGAGCACGGCCAGCGGTTCGCGGTAGACGAACAGGCAGGGCGTGGCGGGAAACGCTTGCCGCAGCAAGTCCAGGCTGTGGATGTGCCAGCAGTCCAGCTTGATGACAAGGTGGGTCTCCGCGCCGGAGCGGCGCTGGCCCAGTGCCAGGATGGCCTGGCGCAGCAGGGTGATGCAGGCAGCCGCGTCGCCGCTGTCGTGATACAGGCGCAGCAGCGAGTCGATGACGGGCGGCTCGGACATGACTATGCATTGCGGCAAGGATGCCAGCAGCCGGCTCAGCAGGGTCGAACCGCAGCGCGAGACGTGAAAAATGAAAACGTCTGGCGCCAGGCCATCGGCGAGCGTAGTCAGCGCCGCCAGCGGCGTGCGGCAGACGCGGCGCTCCTCATGCGGCTGGCGCGCCAGCGTATTGACGAAGAAGGCGTCGCTGAAGACCGTTTCTCCCAGGTCGCGCCAGCACAGGGCGGCGCCGGCCAGCACATCATCGCGTTCCACGTACAGCGGATACCAGCCGCGCAGATCCATGCCCTCGTGCCACGTCACCGTCTCGCCCCTGGCCAGCAGACGTTCTTGCTGGGCAAGGCCCGGCGCGGCGCTCATGGCGCGCTCCCGTCGGCCAGCGCGGCCAATTCCCTGGCCAGCGCCAGGCTGGCAGGCGAGGGCGACAGTCGCAGTTGGGCGATGACGGCCCGCACATTGCCATCATTGATGCCGGGGTCGCCATATTTGGGGGGCGCTTTCGGCACGAAGCCGGCCGCGGCGAACAGTGCTTCGAGCCAGGCGTTGGTGACGCAGTCCAGCACGAGGTGGATGCGCGGCGCGCTTCCCTGGTTGTGTACCGCGTGCAGGCAGCTGGCATCCATGTACCAGGCGTGCCCGGCCGTGAAATGCACGCTCTCGCCATCGACGGTAAACAGCACCTGCGGCGAGGTGTGGATGGGGATGTGGATGCGGATCAAGCCATCAGCCAGCGACGTGCCAGCGTCGCGGTGCGCGCGGATGAGGGCGCCCGGCGCCAGCGCCAGCAGGCGCGCAGAGTTGATCTCGCAGGCAAAGCTGGCGAGCACATCGCGCAGGCCGGGACAGCGCGCCAGTTGCGGCGTGGCGGCGTAGGCGGCGCCGTCGACGGGCATGATGTGGCTGGCCTGGCCGCCGGCCGAACGCAGCGGCACGCAGCTCCAGCCGCTGTCGTAGGCGCCCGTATTGAAATGGCTGATCCATTCGCTGGCGGCGAACTGGTCGCTGTCGCGCTGCAGGCGCGCCACGTCAAAGCGTAGCGGCAACTGCAGCCAGGTGCTGGGCGTGCCGGGCGCCGGCACTACGGCGCGCTCCATTCCAGCTGTTCCTGGACGTCGTTTTCCCCGCGCAGGCGAAAACCCAGCCGCTGGTACAGCGCGCGCGCGGCGGCGTTGCTTTTGTTGACGGCAAGGTGGATGCGGCAGTGCTCCGCGCCCGCTTGCGCCTGCAGGCCGCGCAGCACGGCGCTGCCGGCGCCCTGGCCTTGCGCGGCGGGCAGGATGGCGATATCGACCAGGTGCAGCACCTCGCCCTGGCGGTCCAGGATCAGGCGGCCGATGGGGGTGTCGCCGTGCTGCAACACCAGATACGCGGCGTGCGGATACGCTTGCCGGTAGCCGTGGCTTTGCATGCGCCGCTGCATGGCGACCAGCTGTTCGATGACGGCGGGCTCGGCCGGCATCTGGCGCAGGTCGTCGCGCGTGGAGCTGTATAGCGCGGCGGCAAAGTCATCGTCGTCGTCGCGCTGGGCGCGCAACTGGTAGGGGGCGGAAAGCGGCAAGGCGTGCATCGGTGCTCCGGTAGGTTTGACGGCTGATAGCGGATGGCGGCAAATGCGCAGGCGTTTATTTATTTGCTATGCTGCCAATTTTTCCCCGTACTTGCAATCATTTCAAGGAGGCCGCATGCATTCTGTCCGTATCCCGCTCCGCCAGCGGAGCTGCGCATGACGCCGGCACGCGCGGAACTGGCCGCCCTCGCGGCCGCCCTGTGCGATCCGCGGCGCTCCCTGGCCAGCCTGGTCGGCGAAACGGTGCGGCTGCGCCAGCTCGTCGAGCGCCACTCGCGCCTGTCCATGGACCGGCAGGACGGCTTGCGCGATGGCGAGAGTTTCCTGCCCAGCGGCTGGGCCATCTCGCCCGTGCAGGCGGGGCTGTGCGCGCGTGAGCCCTACCGCAGCGCCGCCTTCATCCAGGGCCTGGCGCTGGCCGTGCGCGAGCGGCTGGACGTGGGCGGCGGGCGGCCCGTGCGCGTGCTGTATGCGGGCTGCGGGCCATTCGCCTTGCTGGCCTTGCCCGTGATGGCCGTGTTCGATGCCAGCCAGGTGCAGTTTGCCATCCTCGACGTGCATGCCGAAACCCTGGCGTATGCGCGCGAGCTGATTGCAGCCCTGGGCCTGGACGGCCACGTTGCCGCGTATGTTTGCGCCGACGCGGCCGCCTGGCACATTCCTGCCGGCGCCATGCCGGACGTGATCGTCAGCGAAACCATGAATACGGCGCTGGGCAAGGAGCCGCAGGTGGCCATCCTGCGCAATCTGCACGCGCAGGCGCCCGGGGCGGCGCTGCTGCCGGCGGCCGTCACCGTGCACCTGGGCCTGGACCGGCGCAGCCCCGGCGAGCCGTGCGCCGACTGGGGGCGCGTGTTTGCCCTCGATGGTGACGCTATGCGCGCCTGGCAGGACGCACAGGACGGGCAGGGCGGCAGCCTGCCTGCCGCCAGCATCCGCTTGCCAGACGTGCTGGAGCAGGCGCCGCGCTTGCTGACGCGCATCCGCGTGCATGGCGATATCGTCCTGGGAGACCATGATTGCAGCCTGAACCTCCCGCTGGCGTTGCCGGGCAAGCCTGTCCTGGCTGGCGGCAGCGTGCTCGATTTCCATTACCGCCTGGGCGGCCAGCCGGGCCTGGCGTTTCGCCTGCGCGAAACGGCGCAATCGCACAAGGAAAATTCTCAGTAGTAATACTGCATTGGCAGACAATTTACTTCTGTAGGATAATATGGAACCGGTTCCATATGCTCATATGCAATGTAACGCAATCATCGAAGTCAATAAAACCATAAGTCTTGCGGGAGTCTCATGCACCATCCAGACAGCGAACCATCTGCATCATCCGTTTCATCCCTTCCCCGCATCAGCCGCCGTCACGCCCTGATCGGCCTGGCCGCCTTGCTGGCGCAGGCCGGTTTCTGGAGCAATCCGCTCTCGGCCGCCATGCAGGCGCCAGCCAGCGCCCCGGCTGCCGGCCCGGCGCCCGCGACCATGCTGTTCTACACCTTGTCGCAAACCATCACGGGACACCGCGACCTGTCCGCCGCGACGGCGGCGCGCATCGAGCAAGCCATGCGCACGAACGTGCCCGGCTTCGCCGGGCGCTTGCCGCAGCTGGGCGCGCTGCTCGTAACGGGCCAGGAAGCCAAGGCGCTGCTGGCGGCCGCTACAGCCGCGGACGCCGGCTTGCGCGAGCTGGCGCTGGCCATCGTTGCCGCCTGGTACACGGGCACCGTCGCCGGCAATGCGGCGCAAGGCACGAAGTCCATCGTCGTCGCGTATGCGGAAGCCTTGATGTACCGCACGGTGGCCGATGGCCAGGTCGTGCCGACCTATTGCAATTACGGCCCCCTGTGGTGGCTGAAGGCGCCGCCGGCCGTGCGCGTCTCCGCGCCCGTGGCGCCCAAACCCGTACCGGCCCCGGCCACCACCGGCACTCCCGAACCGAAAGGCAAGTAAGCAAAATGAAATCACCGCAATTCAAGAGTAATGGCGACGTCGTCGCCGATGTCGTCATCGTCGGCACGGGTGTCGTCGGCGCCATGATGGCCGACCAGCTGGCCGCGCAAGGCCATTCCGTGATCATGCTGGAAGCGGGCCTGCGCATCGAGCGGGGGCAAGCCGTGGAAAACTGGCGCAACATGCCGTTCGAAAACCGCGTCGGCTCCGACTTCCAGGGCCTGTATCCGCAGGCGGACAACGCGCCCGCGCCCCTGTATTTCCCAAAGAACAACTATGTGGAATTGTCCGGCCCCAACGGCAGCAGTTTCCAGCAAGGCTATCTGCGCACGGTGGGCGGCACGACCTGGCACTGGGCCGCGTCGTGCTGGCGCCATTTGCCGTCCGACATGCGCATGAAAAGCGATTACGGCGTCGGGCGCGACTGGGCCATTTCCTATGATGAACTGGAACCGTACTATTGCCGCGCCGAGCAGGAAATGGGCGTGGCCGGCCCCAACGATCCGGCGCTGCAGTCGCCCAGCGAGCGCAGCGCGCCGTACCCGATGGACATGGTGCCCTGGGGCTATGGCGACAAGCGCTTCGCCGAAGTGGTCAACCCGCACGGCTACCGGTCCGTGCCGATCCCGCAAGGCCGCTCGACGCGCCCATGGCAGGGCCGTCCCACGTGCTGCGGCAACAACAATTGCCAGCCGATCTGCCCCATCGGCGCCATGTACAACGGCATCCACCACGTGGAACGTGCCGAGCTGAAGGGCGCTGGCGTGCTGGCCGAGGCCGTCGTCTACCGCATCGACACGGACCAGAACAACCGCGTCACGGCCGTGCACTGGTATGACGCCAAGAAACAATCGCACATGGCGACGGGCAAGGCCTTCGTGATTGCCTGCAATGGCATCGAAACGCCGCGTTTGCTGCTGCTGGCGGCCAACCGGAACAATCCGAACGGCATCGCCAACAGTTCGGACCAGGTGGGCCGCAACATGATGGACCACTCGGGTTTCCACTGTACCTTCCTCGCCAATGAGCCGATCTGGACGGGACGTGGCCCCGCGCAGAGCAGCTGCCTGGTGGGACCGCGCGACGGCGCCTTCCGCGCGCAGTATTCAGCCAACAAGATGATCCTGAACAATATCACCCGCGTGGGACCTGCTACGCAGCAATCGCTGAAGCTGGGCCTGGTGGGCAAGGATCTCGACGACGAGATCCGCCGCCGCGCCGCGTTCGGCGTGGATCTGTCGATCAGCCTGGAACCCTTGCCCGAGGCGCACAACCGCTTGACCTTGAGCAAGACGCGCAAGGACCCGCTGGGACTGGCCTGTCCCGATATTTACTATGACGTGGGCGACTACGTGCGCGATGGCGCAAAGGCCGCGCATGCGCAGCTGGAACACATCGGCAAGCTGTTCGGCGCCGTGGAATTCCATATCACCGACAGCCTGAATGCGAACAACCACATCATGGGCGGCGTCATCATGGGTTCGAACCGCGCTGACTCCGTCGTCGACGGCAATTGCCGCGCCCACGACCATGCCAACCTGTGGCTGCCGGGCGGCGGCGCCATGCCGTCGGCCAGCGTCGTCAACACGACACTCAGCATGGCCGCGCTCGGCTTGCGTGCGGCCGACGACATCGCCCGCACCCTGGCAAGGGAGGCCGCATGATGCGCCGTTTCTTGCTGGGCCTGACCCTGGCGGCCGGCTTGCCGCTGGCCGCGCGTGCTTTACCACCTGTGCCGCCGGCGCCGCCCGTCACCCTGACGCCGGACCGTCCGGCCGCGCCTGCCGCTGCCCAGTCCGATGCGCGGCTGGAGCGGGGCCGCTACCTGGCCATCGCGGCCGATTGCATGGCTTGCCATACGGCAGCCGGCGGCAAGCCGTATGCGGGCGGCTACGCCATCGACTCGCCGCTGGGCACGATTTATGCCACGAATATCACGCCGTCGAAAAAAGGCGGCATCGGGCATTACAGCGAAGCGGACTTTGCGCGCGCCCTGCGCGCAGGCGTGCGCGCCGATGGCAGCCATCTGTATCCGGCCATGCCCTACACCAGCTACGCGCAGCTGACGGACGGGGACGTGGGCGACCTGTATTACTACTTCATGCAGGCAGTCAAACCCGTCGATGAACCGGCGCGCCAGACGGCCTTGCCATTCCCGTTCAATGTGCGCCTGTCGATGCTGGGCTGGAACACCTTGTTCCTCGACAATAAACGCTTTGTGCCAGATCCAGGCAAGAGCGCGCAGATCAACCGCGGCGCCTACCTGGCCGAAGGCCTGGCGCACTGCAGCGCCTGCCATACGCCGCGCAACGCGCTGATGGCGGAAATCGGCAGCCAGACCCTGGCGGGCGCCTCGCTCGGTTCCTGGCATGCGCCGAACATCACGTCCGACAAGGTTAGCGGCATCGGCGCGTGGACGGATGCGGAGCTCACGGCCTACCTGAAGACGGGCCACGTGGAAGGCAAGGGACAGGCGGCGGGCGGCATGGCCGAAGCTATCCAGAACAGCCTGCAATTCTTGCGCGACGATGACGTGGCCGCCATCGTCGCGTGGCTGCGTACGGTGCCGCCCGTGCGCGCGCCGGGGCAGACCAAGGCCGCCTTCAGCCATGGCAGCGCGGCCAGCGAAGAACCGCTGCTGCGCGGCATGGCCAGTTCCACCGAGCACCACTCGCTCAACAGCGGCGCCGTGCTGTTTTCCGGCTATTGCGCCAGCTGCCATTCGGCCAGCGGCGCCGGCAGCACGGGGCAAAGCTATCCGGCCCTGTTCAACAACACGGCGACGGGCGGCAGCACGCCAGCCAACCTGGTCTCGGCCATCCTGTTTGGCGTCGAGCGCAAGATCGAAGGGGAAGAGCACGAAGCGTTCATGCCCCGCTTCGACCAGCGCTCGTACGTGCAACCGTTGACGGACGAGCAGATCGCTTCGATCGCCAATTACGTGCTGAAACAGTATGGCAACCCGGACGTGTCCGTCACGCCCGCCTACGTGGCGCAGGCGCGCAGCGGCGGCGAAAAACCGCTGCTGGCGCGGGCGCAGCCATTCATGCTGCCGGGCGGCATCGTGGGCATCTTGCTGCTGATCGCGCTGTGCGTGTGGCTGCGCCGGCGCCGTCAAGTCAAGAAATAGGCATCGGAGCCGTGGAGTAGCGGCGGCGAATATGAACGTTGGGCGCAACTTGCAGTAAAATGCAGGCTGAAAAATGGTTACGAGCAATCGTAGCCATTTTTTATTCTGCCCCGATCCTGGCGATTGTTATCGTCTTATTTGAAAATTGACAATGTCCCATTCCCTGCATCACCAATTTTTGCGTTTCGCCGCCGTCGGCGCTTCCGGCACGGCCGTGCAATACAGCGTGCTGTGGGGCGGCGTGGAATGGGCCGGCATCAGCGCCGCCGCCGCGTCCGGCATCGGCTACATCCTCGGCTCCGTCGTCAACTACCTCCTCAATTACTTTTTCACGTTTAAGAGCGACAAGGGCCATGGCGAGGCGGCGTCCAAGTATTTCACCCTGCTGGGCATAGGCTGGTGCATCAATACGGGCCTGATGTGGCTGCTGGTACACCAGCTGGGCTGGTATTACTGGCTGGCGCAGGTGCTGGCGACGGGCATCGGGCTGGTGTGGAATTTCGCGGGCAGCCGCTGGTGGGCCTTCAAGCCGGCCGGCGCGCCGGGCAAGTAAGTAAATAGTTGCAAGAAAAAGATGCGCATAGTCCAAGACCAGGCGCGCGGTTTTACCAAAACAAGGGGTTAATCATGCAGTTCCTGGAACGCTATTTCAAACTGAAGGACAACGGAACCAATGTGCGCACGGAGCTGCTGGCCGGCCTGACCACGTTCCTGACGATGGCCTACATCATCTTCGTCAACCCGACCATCCTCGGCGACGCAGGCATGCCGAAAGACTCCGTCTTCGTTGCCACCTGTCTGGCGGCCGCCATCGGCACCCTGATCATGGGCCTGTACGCGAATTACCCGATCGCGCTGGCGCCGGGCATGGGCTTGAACGCGTATTTTTCGTATGCGGTGGTGAAGGGCATGGGCATGAGCTGGGAAGTGGCGCTGGGCGCCGTCTTCATTTCCGGCTGCCTGTTCATCCTGGTGAGCCTGTTCAAGATACGCGAGATGATCATCAACAGCATCCCGCCCGCGCTGCGCACGGCCATCACGGTCGGTATCGGCCTGTTCCTGGCCATCATTTCGCTGAAAAGCGCCGGTATCGTGGTGTCGAACCCCGCCACCATCATCGCGCTGGGCGACTTGCACAAGGCGGCGCCCATCCTGGCCATCCTCGGTTTCTTCATCATCGTCGCGCTGGACCGCCTGAAAGTGCCGGGCGCCATCCTGATCGGCATCCTCACCATCACCATCGCCAGCTTCTTCGTCGGCGGCAACCAGTTCAACGGCATCGTCTCCGCGCCGCCCGCCATCGAACCGACCCTGTTCAAGCTCGACATCATGGGCGCGCTGTCGATCGGCATCGTCAACGTGGTGCTGGTATTTTTCCTGGTGGAATTGTTCGATGCGACGGGCACCCTGATGGGCGTGGCCAACCGTGCCGGCTTGTTGAAAGACGGCAAGATGGAACGCATGAACAAGGCCTTGCTGGCCGACAGTACGGCGATCGCGGCCGGCGCCTGCCTGGGCACGTCCAGCACCACGGCCTTCGTGGAAAGCGCTGCCGGCGTGCAGGCGGGCGGCCGCACGGGCTTGACGGCCGTCGCCGTGGCGCTGCTGTTCCTGGGCAGCCTGTTCTTTGCTCCGCTGGCGCACACGGTGCCGCCGTATGCGACGGCGCCCGCGCTGCTGTACGTGGCTTGCCTGATGCTGCGCGAACTGACCTTCATCGACTGGGATGACAGCACGGAAAGCATCCCTGCCGCCATCACGGCGCTGATGATGCCGTTTACGTATTCGGTGGCCAGCGGCGTGGCCTTCGGCTTCATCACCTATGCGGTATTGAAACTGTTGACGGGCAAGGGCAAGCAGGTATCGGTGGTGGCCTACATCATCGCCGCCATCTTCCTGTTCAAGTTCATTTACCTGGGCGAATAGCCAGTTTTCCCGCAAGCAGTGACAAGGCCGCCCGTGCACCAGCAGGGCGGCCTTTTCTTTTGGCGCCGCTTACATCAGCAGCGCCGCCACCAGGTCTTTCCTGGCGTCGCCGGCGCTGCCGTCGAAGCGCAAGGCCGCTTCCACGTGCGCCAGGTGTTCGACCATCAGGCGCGCCGCCAGGTCCGCGTCGCCGCTGCGCGCCGCGTCGAGAAAACGGCCGTGTTCGTCGCACGAGCAGGCGGCATCGTGGCCCGATTGGTACAGCATGGTGATGAGCGAGCTGCGGCCCACCAGTTCGCGCACGATGTCGCGCAGCACGGCGTTGCCGGCGATATCGGCCAGCAAGACGTGGAAGTCGCCCAGCAGTTGCGAGCGCAACGGCGTCGCTTGCGCCAGCGCAAGGCGCTCCGCTTTCAGGTGCCGTTCCAGCATCTTGTAGTCGGCAGGTTTGGCCCGGGCGACGAATTCGCGCGCCAGGGCCGCTTCGATGACGCGCCGCGCGGCAAAGATGTCGCGCGCCTCCGCTTCGGTGGGCTGGCTGACGAAGGCGCCCTTGTCGGGCACCATGCGTATCAGTTTGTCTTTCGAGAGTATGAGCAGGGCGGCGCGGATCTTGGTGCGGCTGACGCCATACAGCCGGCACAGCGCCTCTTCGCGCAGCCGCGTGCCGGGCGGTAACTGGCGCGCCACGATGGCGGCCGCCATATGCTCGGCAATTTCCGCCGAGCTGTCGCCGCTGCCGGGCTTGTCCACGAGGGATGCGCTTGATTCTGTCATGTCGGGTGAGAGCAGTCAGCCAGGGGCAAGGTGAACCTTGCAAGCGCATGTCCGCGCGGCGGCGTGGTTGACGCCCCGCTGCCGGCATGCCGTGAGTGCCTTGCGTGTCAGCAAGGCCTGGCTATTCTACTATCTTGCGTGGCGCCGCGCAGACGAACCCAGCCACCTGGCAAGGCTAAGTAATCCTCAGGAAATTATTGTGAATTTATGACGAACAGAACCGGATGCTATGCAAGGCGCCCGCTGCGACGCAGTGCGAGCACTGCTAGCAGCGGGCAA
>NZ_JACYMM010000024.1 GCF_020858115.1 Janthinobacterium sp. FW305-129 | reverse complement strand
GTGCGCCCGGTGTACGCATTCACCAACAACTTCAAGCTGGTGGGCGAACTGGGCACGGACCGCGTGACGCAAGCGGGTGGCCTGCCGGCCAAGCGCCTGACCAAGCTGACCATCGCCCCGACGATCTCGGCCGGCCCTGGCCTGTGGTCGCGTCCCGAGCTGCGCGCTTTCGTGACCTACGGCAAATGGAACGATGCGGCCACCGCCTCGGTCAATGCGTCGAACAACGGCGGCCCGATCTACAACAACAATACCAGCGGCACGTCCTATGGTTTCCAGGTGGAAACTTGGTTCTAAGTTTGCAGTCGTAGTCAGTCTAGATCAACCTGGCGCATCCTTCGCGGATGCGTTTTTGGCGCCGTCCCGTGATATAAATGCAATGTAGTCATATCATGGATCGCGGCGCCGTCTTTACACCAAGATGATGCCCGTTTGCAAGCGGGTCTGAGCACAAGAGCGCCGGTACAGGCGCAGATTTCACCTTTTTCGGCCCCCGTATGCCGAAGCCCCCTAAAAGCTTGATCAAAAAAGGAATGTGGAGATGAAACTGAAATTCAAGATTACCCAACTGGCCGCATTGACCACCCTGGCGTTTGCCGGCAGCGCGTTTGCGACCGACGTGGAAGTGTTGCACTACTGGACCTCCGGCGGCGAAGCGAAGTCTGTGGGCCAGTTGCAGCAAATCGTGAAGGAAAGCGGCTTCGGCTGGAAGGATTTCGCCGTGGCTGGCGGCGCTGGCGAAAACGCCGCGACCGCGCTGAAAACCCGCGTCATTTCCGGCAATCCGCCAACGGCCGCCCAGATCAAGGGCCCATCGATCCAGGAGTGGGGCGCGGAAGGCGTGCTGGCCAATATCGATGATGCCGCCATTCCAGGCAAATGGGATGCCGTGCTGCCGAAAGTCGTCGCCGACATCATGAAATACAAGGGCCATTACGTCGCCGCTCCCGTCAACGTCCACCGCGTCAACTGGATGTGGGTCAATCCGGAAGTGCTGAAAAAAGCCGGCGTGGCCACCACCCCGACCACCTGGGATGCGTTCTTCGACGCGGCCGAGAAAATCAAGAAATCGGGCGGCGTCGCCATCGCCCACGGCGGCCAGCCATGGCAGGACGCCACCGTGTTTGAATCCGTCGCGCTGGGCGTGGGCGGCACGGAATTCTACAAAAAGGCCATCCTCAAGCTGGACCAGAAGGAATTGACCGGCCCGACCATGCTCAAGGTGTTCGACACCCTGGGCAAGGTGAAGACCTACATCGACAAGGATGCGGCCGGCCGCGACTGGAACCTGGCCACCGCCATGGTCATCAACAACAAGGCCGGCTTCCAGTTCATGGGTGACTGGGCCAAGGGCGAGTTCACGGCTGCCGGCAAGGTGCCGGGCAAGGACTACCTGTGCGTGGCCGCCCCTGGCACGGACAAGGCCTACACCTTCAACATCGATTCGTTTGCCATGTTCACGCAAAAGGATGCGAATGCGAAGAAAGGGCAGATCGCCCTGGCCAACGCCATCATGAATCCGAAGTTCCAGTCGATCTTCAACCTGAACAAGGGTTCCATCCCCGTGCGTTCCGGCGTTTCGAAGGACAAGTTTGACGCTTGCGCCCTGAAATCGATGGAAGACATGGACGCCACCAACAAGACCGGCGGCCTGGTGCCATCGTTCGCCCACGGCATGGCGCTGCCTTCGGCCACGCAAGGTGCCGTGACCGACGTCATCGCCAAATTCATGAACACCAACATGAGCTCGAAAGACGCGGTTGCCGCCCTGGCCAAAGCGGCAAAAGTGAAGTAATCACGACGGCGCCGGTATTCCCGCCGGCGCCCGCTGCATCGCATGCATCGCAGGCGTCCGCCCTGGCTTTCGGCCGGGCCGGCGCCACACGCAGTTTTTACTTCTACGGCTGTCCTATGTCCATACGCAAGCAATTCGACCGATGGATACCGCAGATGGTGCTGGGCCCCACGCTCATCGCCAGCCTGGTATTCGTCTATGGTTTTATCTTTTTGACCGGTTGGCTGTCGCTGACCGAATCGCGGCTGATGCCGAACTACGAGTTCGCCGGCCTGGTGCAATATTACGAGCTGTTCGACAACGAGCGCTGGTGGACCTCGCTCAAGAACCTCGGCATCTTCGGTGTCCTGTTCATCGGTTGCAGCATCGCCATCGGCCTGTTCCTGGCCATCCTGCTGGACCAGAAAATCCGCGCCGAAGGCGCGCTGCGCGCCATCTACCTGTATCCGATGGCGCTGTCCTTCATCGTCACCGGCACGGCCTGGAAATGGATGCTCAATCCCAGCCTGGGCCTGGAAAAGGTCATGCACGACTGGGGCTGGACCTCGTTCACCTTCGACTGGCTGGTGAACTCCGACATGGCCATCTACACGGTGGTGATCGCCGGCGTATGGCAGTCGTCGGGCTTCGTCATGGCGCTGTTCCTGGCCGGCCTGCGCGGCATCGATGATGAAATCATCAAGGCGGCGCAAGTCGATGGCGCGTCCCTGCCGACGATCTACTGGCGCATCGTGATTCCCGCCATGCGTCCCGTGTTCTTCAGCGTGCTGCTGATCCTCGCGCATATCGCCATCAAGAGCTTCGATCTGGTCATCGCATTGACGGCTGGCGGACCTGGCAACTCGTCGTCCGTGCCGGCCATCTTCATGTACCAGTTTTCCTTCACCCGCGGCCAGCTGGGCCTGGGCTCGGCATCGGCAATGATGATGCTGGCCACCATCGTGGCCGTGCTCGTGCCGCTGATGTACCTGGAAACGCGCAGCGCAAAGGCGATGAGATGACACCTACACGAAATAATCGCCTCACCCTCGGACGGGTGGTGGTATACCTGCTGCTGATTCTGTTTGCGGTGTACTACATCGTGCCCCTGTACGTGACCCTGTCGACGTCGTTCAAGTCGCTCGACGAGATCCGCAGCGGCAACCTGCTGGCGTTGCCGCACGTGTGGCAGTTCGATTCCTGGTCCAAGGCCTGGTCGTCGGCCTGCACGGGCGTCACCTGCGACGGCATGCAGCCGTTCTTCTGGAACTCGATCAAGATGGTGATTCCCGCCGTGCTGATCTCGACCTTCCTGGGCGCCTTCAACGGCTATGTGTTCGCGCACTGGCGCTTCCGCGGTTCGGAAATCCTGTTTGCCGCCCTGCTGGTGGGCTGCTTCATTCCGTTCCAGGTGGTGATCCTGCCGATGGCGCGTTTGCTGGGCGAATTCGGCCTGGCCAATACGACTACCGGCCTGGTTTTCGTACACGTGGTGTACGGCACGGCGTTCACGACCCTGTTCTTCCGCAACTACTATATCGGCGTGCCGGAAGAACTGATCAAGGCGGCGCGCATCGACGGCGCCGGCTTCTTCTTGATCTTCCGCAAGATCGTGCTGCCGATTTCGGGTCCGATTTTCGTCGTCTGCATCATCTGGCAGTTCACGCAGATCTGGAACGACTTCCTGTTCGGCATCGTCTTCGCCAGCGGCGATTCGCAGCCGATCACGGTGGGCTTGAACAACCTGGTCAACACGTCCACGGGCGTGAAGGAATACAACGTCAACATGGCCGCCGCGGTGATTGCCGCGCTGCCGACCCTGCTGGTCTACCTGGTCGCAGGCCGTTATTTTGTGCGCGGCCTGACCGCAGGCGCAGTCAAAGGTTAAGGAAAGAATATGTCCAGTTTATCGATACGCAGCATCCGCAAGGTGTACACGAATGGCGTCGAAGTCTTGAAAGGCATCGACATCGAAATCAAGGATGGCCAGTTTCTGATCCTCGTCGGCGGCTCCGGCTCCGGCAAGTCGACCTTGCTCAACATGGTGGCCGGCCTGGAAAGCGTCACCTCGGGCGAAATCCTCATCGACGGCAAGGTGGTCAACGACCTGCCGCCGAAGGACCGCGACATCGCCATGGTGTTCCAGTCGTATGCGCTGTACCCGTCGATGACGGTGCGCGAAAACATCGCGTTCGGTCTGAACGTGAAAAAGGTGCCGAAGGCGGAGCAGGAAGAAATCGTTTCGCGCGTGGCCGAAACGCTGCAAATCACGCACTTGCTGGACCGCCGCCCGGCGCAGCTGTCGGGCGGCCAGCGTCAGCGCGTGGCCATGGGCCGCGCCATCTCGCGCAAGCCGTCGCTGTTCCTGTTCGACGAACCGCTGTCGAACCTGGACGCCAAGCTGCGCGTGGAAATGCGCGCCGAGATCAAGCTGCTGCACCAGCGCCTGAAGGCGACCATCGTCTACGTCACGCATGACCAGATCGAAGCGATGACGATGGGCGATTTGATCGCCGTCATGAAAGATGGGGTGGTGCAGCAACTGGGCACGCCGCAGGAAATCTACGACAATCCGGCGAATCTGTTCGTGGCCGGCTTCATCGGCTCGCCATCGATGAATTTCATCACCGTCAAGCCCGTCATCGAGGGCAACGAGGTGTTTGCCGCCATCGACAACGCGGGCAAGAGCATGCGCCTGGCCCTGCCGTTCGCCGCCGACAAGCTGCGCAGCTATGCGGGCCGCGACGTGATCCTGGGCGTGCGTCCGGAGCAGATCACGGACATGAGCAGCGCGCACGGCGACGTGGGCCAGGAACTGGGCTGCCTGATCGATCTGGTCGAGCCGACCGGCCCGGACACCCTGTTGACGACGCGCCTGAACGGCGCGGCAGTGACTTGCCGCACGCACCCACGCGAAGCCGTGCTGCCAGGGCAGACCATGCAGCTGTCGTTCAACCTGTCGAAAGCGGCCCTGTTCGATCCGGAGAATGGTGAACGCATCGCGTAAGCGACGCTGCCCATAAAAACGGCCCGCCTGTCAGCTGACAGGCGGGCCGTTGTCGTTTGCGCCGCGCTTACTTGGTCAGCGATTTTTTATACGCGATGGCGTAGCTCAGCTTGCCCGTCGGCGTGACCAGGTCGTCCAGCGCCGGCTGGCTGAAGACGCCCGTCCAGCCCAGGGTTTGCGCCGTCACGCCGCGGCTGACGATATCGTTCGCCTTCAGGCCCGCCATTGCCGTCGATGCGCTCCTGATGGTGGCCATGTAGCTGGCAACGTCGCGCGTGTCGGTCTTGGCCAGGTCGATGCCGGGCTGCGTGCGCAGCCAGTCGGCCCAGTAGAATTCGAGGAATTCCGTGGCCGTCGACGGCACCACGTAGCCGGCGTCGCGCGTGAAGTAGACGAGCGAGCGGTACGGGTCGTTGCCCAGCGACTTCAAACCGATGGATGCGGGCAGCTGGCTGGTGGCAATGGCCTTGTTGCTGCCATCTTTCAGCCAGACCTTGTTCACCTTCTTCATCTGCGTCCAGAAATCGTATTCATTGAGCTTGCTGAAATTGTCCGTCACCTTGACCCACACTTTCAGCTGATGATTCTGGCCATTGTCGGCATCGCGGAAGGCGGAAAACGTGTGGTGGCCGTCCGTCAGGTACAGGCTGCCGTTCGGGCCGATGACGACGGTTTTCATGTCGCCCGGCTTGCTGCCCACGGCGGACTTGCACTGGAACGTCGCAGGCGGATTGCTCAGGGTGGCGCCGGCCACGTTGGCCGTCTTGCTGACGACATCGTCCTGGCCGTTGGCTTCGCACAGTTCGGCGAATTTCTTTGGCTTGTTGGTCTTGGCCATGACCAGGTCTTCCGCGCCATAGCGGCCCAGCTTGTAATAGATCTGGTCGTAGCCGACGGCCGGCTGGGTAGGATGCAGCTCGTCGAGCGACACTTGCAGGAAGACGGGCGCCGCATCCGTGCCGGCAGACGTGGCGGCCAGCACCTGCTGGCGCGCGCTGAGCACGGGCGGCGTTTCCAGCACGCTCTTGCCGGTGGCGATCGGCGCGCCGCCAGCGATGATTTGCGCGATGATGCTGCCGCTGGCATTGACGATGTCGATATCCGTGCCGCTCTGTTTCACCTGCAGGTTGTCGAGCAAAACGTCGGCCGGGTCCTTGCTGTCCGGCGTCAGGGCACTGTTGACGAAGTCATAATTGGCTGCCATGCCCAGGGTTTGCAGGGGCGCCGCCAGGGCCGTGCCCAGCTGCGTCTGCGCCGTTTGCAGCCTGGCCGCATCGATGGCGGCCAGGCTGGCGGGGGACGCGCTTGAGGGGATGCTGCCCAGCAACTGCATGGCGATGACGGAGGTGAGCGGCGTCAGGTTGACGGCGCTTTCCTTCAGCGACAGGGCGTACAGGGTGGCGCCGCCTGCTGGCGTGACGGAGACGAGGAAGGGCGCCTTCGCCGTGGCAGCCAGGGGGATGGCCACCTTGCCTTTCGCGTCCGTGGTGCCGCTGCCGACGACATTCTTGCCGGCGTCGAGTACGGTGACGGTGGCATTCGCCACCGCCTTGCCGGTGGCCGCCACGACGTTCAGGAGGCGTGCGGGGGCGGCGGGGTCCACCGGGGCGACGGGCGCCGTGGTGGTGTCGCGATAGTCTTTGCCGCCACAGGCGGCCAGGCTGGCGCCCAGCGCGAGGGCGATGGCAATCGATAAGGTGCTGCGGCGGATGCTGTGCTTGTACATGGTGTCCCGTGATGTCGGCCTGAAAAGTGCCGACATGCTAGCGGGCGCAGATGTCAGGATGATGACACGCCGGGAGGTAACTAGCGCGGCAGCGACTTGCGGTAGTCGATGGCGTAGCGCAGCTTGCCTTTGTCTTGCGTCAATGCAGCCAGCGTTTCGCGGTCGACCTCGTCCAGCGCACCCAGATCCGCCGCGCGCTTGCCGCCGCTGACGATGTCATCGGGCTGCAGCGCCACCATCGCCTGTGCCGCTTGCAGGATGACGCTGGCATACGCGGCGCGATCAAGCAGGTCGACGCGCGCCAGGTCCAGCGCCGGCATGCCGCGCAGCCAGTCGGCCCAGTAAAACTCGAGAAATTCCGTGGCGTGCTCAGGCGGCTCGTAGCCGATCTCGCGCGTAAAGTAGACGAGCGAGCGGTAAGGATCGTCGCCCAGCGACTGCAAGCCGATGGCGGACGGCAGTTGCTGCGGCGTGATGGCCTGGTTGCGGCCATTTTTCAGCCACACCTTGTTTTCTGCGCGCATGCGTGCCCAGAACGCCGCGTCTCCCAGCGCGCTGAAATTGTCGCTGACCTTGACCCAGACCTTCAATTGATGATTGCGCCCGCCATCTGCATCCCAGAAGGTGGAAAACGTGTGGTGGCCATCGGTCAGGTACACGCCGCCGCGCGGCCCGATGACGACCGTCTTCATGTCGTCCGGACGGCTGCCGACGGCCGCCTTGCAGCGGTAGCCGGCCGGCGGCGCGGCCAGGGTGGCGCCGGCCACGTTGGCCGTGTTGGGCAAGACGTCGCCCTGGCCATTGGCTTCGCACAGGTCGGCAAATTTCTTCGGCCTGGCGATGTCGGCGATGTGCTTTTCTTCGGCCGCGTAGCGTCCCAGCTTGTAATACACCTGGTCGTAGCCGACGGCCGGCTGGGTCGGCTGCAGTTCATCGAGGCGCACCTGCAGGATGCGCGGATGGGCGGCGCTGCCCACGGCTGTCGCCATCAGTGCCTGCTGGCGCGCGCTGAGTGGCGGTGCCGTGGCGACGGCCGCATCCCTGGCCCATGCCGCATTGCTGACGGAAAGCGCCAGCAGCAGGGCGCTGGCAGTATGCGTGACGTGCATGCGACTCTCCTTTATCGTTTGTGCCTCATTCCAGCAGCGCGCTGGGCACGCGCGGCGACGACATCAGGTCGCGGAAGGCGGCCCAGTGCTCGGCGCGCGTACTGCCCTGGCGTTCGACATAGGCTTTCGCCATGTCCTGGCCCAGGTTGTAGTTGATGACGTACGCGCCCATGGCGTCGTAGAACTGCAGGCGCTGCGCCGATTTTTCGGCCGGGTACAGGCGCACGTTGACCAGCCATTCCAGCGCCTCGTCGCGCGTGATGCCGCCTTCGAGGTACTGGCGCGCGATGTCGTTGTCGGCGTAGCCGAGCTTGGCCAGCAACTGGTTCAGCTGCGCATAGCGGGGCGCCAGCGCAGGATCGAGGCCGGCCAGCGGGTACAGCACCTGCTGTTCGAAGTCCAGCCGCTCCGCCTCCGTGAAACTCAGCTCGATGCCGTAGTTGGCCGTGCCTTCGGCGATCAAGGATTGCGGCGAATACAGCGGATAGATGCAGTACTCCATCCAGCCCTTGCCGCGCACCAGGTCGCGTTCCAGCAGCACGTTGTAGACGTGGTGGCCCGGATACGCTTCGTGGCAACCGAGGTCGACGGCGCGATCGATATACACGGGCAAGTCCGTATTGATCTGGATCACGCTCTGATAGTTGCCCTTGTACCAGTTGTAGCCGCTCCAGGGTTTATTTGTGACAAATTCCAGGACAAAATCTTCGCCCTCGGGCAGGGCGATGTACTGCAAGGTGCGCTCGCGGCCCATGCGGATGGCCGCCTCCATGACGGCGCGCAGCTTGTCGGCAGGAATGACGAGTTGCGAGCGCAAGGCATTCACGCGTGCGCTGACCGTGCCGTCGCCGGGCAGCAAGGCATCGATCTGCTCCACCAGTGCTTCGTACCAGGCACGGCTGTGATGGGGCGAGACGGCATCGTACAGGCGCGCGCTTTCCGTATCGAAATCGAGGCGTAAACCCTGCAGCATGTCCGCCTTGGCCAGCACGGCTTGCAACTGCTTGCGCAGGTTGACGGCGCGCAAGGAGGCGTCACCGGCCAGCAGGGCCAGCGCCTCGTTTGCACTATCCTTGATGTCGCTCAAATTCTGTTGCTGTTCTGCCGCTTCAGCCTGCCACGCAGACGGGCCGTAATAGGCGTCCACGTACGAGGCATCGTGCTGGCCCATGGCCAGGACCAGCTTGACGTAGCATTCGGCCACGTGGGCAAGGTGAGGGGAGTTGCTGTCGTTGTTCGTCATGGCGGCAGGGTTTTTCGCGGTTGGGCAGCGCTTATTGTATAGCGCAATGGCATGCGCGTGAGGCGTGTACGCGTCACATCATTTCTCTACAGTAACTGGGGAAACACATCTTGATATACATCAGTGATCCCGGCATTCGGCACCTGCGTCATGCGGTTTCGCCGCAAGATGGCGTGGTCTTCTTTTTTATGCATACGCGTGATTTTCTCCTTGATCTTTCTTCGTTTATGGACGAATGTGATATACGAGATCCGGCACTATCTGACGTCATCGGGCAGGGATTTATACACGGAATGGCTGAAACGCCAGCGCGACAACACGGCCAGGGTGGCCATAGCCCGGCGCGTGTTGCGTATGATTCCCGGCAATTTTTGCGACCATAAATTTTGCCACGATGGCGTGTGGGAATTGCGCATCGACGTGGGGCCTGGTTACCGCGTGTATTAAGCCATCGCCGGCGAACAGATCATTTTATTGCTGTGCGGAGGCGCAAGCGCGAGGCGACAAGCGCACGCAGCCGAAAGATATCGAATACGCCTGTGCTTGCTGGCACGACTGGAAGGAGAGGGGACATGAAAGAGGAACTCAGCAAACCACCGAGAGACCGCTCGCATGACGAAGCGATGGCCGAACTGTACCGCGACGATCCCGATCTCGCTCTCGAACTGATCAACAATATCCTCGTCGATGGCGACCTCGGCGAACTGCTGGCCGTGCTGCGCCAGATGACGCGCGCCTTTGGCGGCGTGCCCGCCGTGGCGCAGGCGGCCAGGCTCAATCCCACCCAGCTGTATCGCACCCTGTCGCCCGAGGGCAATCCCTCGCTGAGCACCTTGACGGCCATCCTCGATGCCATGGGCTTGCGCCTGGCCGTCGAGCCCAAACAGCCGTTTTCTGCACCGGCCGCCTGAGTCCCTGCCTTTGGCTTAAAACTCCACAGGCCGTGCTTCGCGCATGGCTTGCGTCATGGCCAGGCCGATGCGCGTCGCTTCCGTGGCGTCGTGCAAGGTCAATGACAAGGTGCGCCGGCCCAGCGCCGCATCCGTAAATTCCTGCGCCTCGATCAAGAAGGCGTCGGCGAAGCGGGCATAGAAGTCCGGCGTGCACTCGTTGCGCACGCCATGCGCATCCGAGATTTCCACGCGGTTCAGGCGCGGATTGCTGCCCACGGCCAGGCGGCCGCCCGTGCCGAATACTTCCGTCAGGGTTTCATGGCCATGCGCCATGGTGCGCGAGGCCATGAAGCTGGCCATGCTGCCGTCGCTGAACTCGACCGTCGCCAGGCCATTGTCGACGTCGCCGAACGCCTGCAAGCCCGTGTGGATGGCGTTGGTGCCGCTCGCATACACGCGTTTGGGCACGGGGTTGCCCAGCAGCCAGCGCGCCAGGTCGATGTCGTGCACGCTGCAATCGAGAAAGATCCCGCCGCTGGTGGGGGCGAAGCGCATGAAGGCGCCGCTGGGGTCGTTCTGGTCGCAGGTCTGCGAACGCACGAGATACGGCTTGCCGATCAGGCCCTGGGCGATCTTTTGCTGCGCGTCATGGTAGCTGGCGTCGAAACGCCGCACGAAACCGATCATGATGGTCAACTGCGGGTGGCGCGCCGCCTCCGCTTCCACCTTCAGGCAGTCGGCCAGGTCCAGCGATAGCGGTTTTTCGCAAAACACGTGCTTGCCGGCGCGCAAGGCGGCGATGATCTGGTCCGCATGCAGCGAGGTGGGCGTGACGAGGAAGACGGCGTCCAGGCCCGGGTGGCCCAGCAGCGCGTCGTAGTCGGCATAGCCGGTGGTGATGCCGAGTTGGCTGGCGGCCCAGTCCAGTTCGGCCGGCACGGGGCTGCAGGCGGCGACTACTTCGGCATTCGGCACACGCTGCGCCAGGTTGATGGCGTGGCGCTGGCCCAGCCGGCCCAGGCCGACGATGCCGACTTTTAATGTTGGGGATGACATGGTGTCTCCAGTATCTTGTTTTTGTATTTTTACAGGGTCACGACACGCTGTTCGCGCCACGACAGGGTGGCCGCCTCGGCCAGTTCCAGTGCCTTCAAGCCATCGTGGACGGTGGTGCGCAGCGGCGTGCCGTGGCTGAGGGCGTCGAAGAAATGTGCCATTTCCTGCGCGTAAGCGTGGCGATAGCGTTCCAGGAAAAAATCTTCCGGCTTGTCCACGCTGACGTTCACCGAGCCATAGGCCGTCACTTCCGTCGGCTTGTGGTTGCCCGCCTGCAGCATGCCGGCGCTGCCCAGCACTTCGAAGCGCTGGTCGTAGCCGTAGGCGGCGCGGCGCGAGGCATTGATCTGGCACAAGCGGCCCTTGGCCGTGCGGATGGTGACGACGGCCGTATCAAGGTCGCCCGCTTCGCCGATGGCCGGGTCGACCAGGCAACTGCCCGTGGCGTGCACGCTGACGGCTTCATCGTCGAGTATCCAGCGGAAGATGTCGAAATCGTGGATCAGCATATCCTTGAAGATGCCGCCCGAGACCTTGATGTAGCTCACGGGTGGCGGCCCCGGATCGCGGCTGGTCACAATGAGCAACTCCGGCGTGCCGATTTCGCCCGCCTCAATCCGTGTCTTGACGGCATTGAAGGTGGGGTCGTAGCGGCGCTGGAAGCCCAGCATGCACAGCACCTTGGCTTCCTTCACGGCCGCGGCGCAGGCGCGCGCCCGGTCGAGGGTCAAATCGACGGGTTTTTCGCAAAAGATGGCCTTGCCGGCGGCGGCCGAGCGCAGGATCAGGTCTGCGTGCGTGTCCGTACTGGAGGCGATGACGACGGCCTTGACGGCCGGATCGGCCAATGCCGCTTCCACCGTGGCGCTGCTACCGCCATGCAAGCCGGCCAAGGCGGCGGCCGCTTCCTGGTTGACGTCGACCACGTACTTGAACTGCACGCCGGGCTGGGCAGCCAGGTTGGCCGCGTGGATTTTGCCGATGCGTCCGGCGCCGAATAACGCTACTTCAATCATCATGTTCTCCTGGGGTGTGGATTTCTTCGATGTCGAGCTCTAATTTGTATGCCAGCGCGATGAACAGCGCCTGGCACAGGCAGATGGTGCTGGTCAGCGAGCGGAAGGCGAAGGCGCTGCCCTCGGTGACGGTGAGCAGCGCGTCGGCGGCCCGCGCGAGCGGGGCCAGCTTGCTGTCGGTAATCACCAGGACCTTGGCGCCCTTGTCCTGCGCCGCCTTGATGCACTGCTGGGTTTCCTTGCCGTAAGGCGAGAAACTGATGGCGATCGCCACATCGCGTTCGCGCACGCTGCGCATCTGTTCGCGGTGCATGCCGCCCAGTCCGCTGATCAGGTGCACGCGCTTGTCCGTGTGTTCCAGCGCGTAGGCGATGTAGGAGGCGATCGGAAACGACCGGCGCACGCCGATCACATAGATGTTTTCCGCTTTCAACAGCAGGTTGACGGCCGCTTCCAGCTGCGCGTCGTCGAGGCCTGCCGCCAGGTCGTCGAGGCCGGCGCGGCTGGCGCCGACGAATTCGCGCGTCAGGTCGCCCGCGCTGAGGGCGGCGTCGCGCGTGGAGATGAGCTTGCGGATGCGCTGCTGGTAGTCGGGCGTGGCGCCGGCCTGGTCCGTGTACGCCTGGCGGAACACATCCTGCATTTCAGAAAAACCCGTGTAGCCGAAGCGCTGCGCGAAGCGCACGATGGCCGACGGCTGCACGTCGCAGGCGCTAGCGATGTCGCTGATGCGTTCGAGCATCAGGCTGGCACGGTGCTTTTCAATGTATTGGGCGATAACCTTTAATTGGCGCGACAGGTTGTCGTACTCGGCGGCAATGTGCTGCATCAGCTGTTCGATGGGGGCGGTGGCTGCCATGTTTTTTCCTTGGTGTGCTTGCTGGGCCGTGATGCTGTATCAAGTTGCGCTACGGCTGGTTCTGGCGAGAATTATAGGAGGGAATCCTGAAAATAGAAACGAATTTCTATTTAAATTTATTTTGAAAATTTTATTGCATTTGTCTTTTTTGTGGCCTAAGCTGTGCGCAGTGCATCGGGTCTTGCCGGCTTTCCGGCTCCCCGTTGACACGCTTCAAAAGCTGGCAACTATAAAAATTAATCCTTCAAGGAGACATTCATGCAAAGCAATAAGCGTAAGGGATTTCTGAAGAGCCTGGCTGTGCTGGGACTCGGCCTCGGACTGGGTCTGGGCATGAGCGCCAGCCACGCGGCAGGCGAGAAATTCGTGCTGATCAGCCATGCGCCCGATTCCGATTCCTGGTGGAATACGATCAAAAATTCCGTCAAGCAAGCAGGTGAAGACTTCAATGTCAGCGTCGACTACCGCAACCCGCCGAATGGCGACCTGGCCGACATGGCGCGCCTGGTCGAGCAATCGGCGGCCCGCAACTACGACGGCGTGATCGTCAGCATCGCCGACTTCAGCGTGCTGCAAAAACCGCTGGGCCTCGTTGCCGCCAAGAAGATTCCGTTTGTCACGATCAACTCCGGTACCCTGGCGCAAAGCGAGCAGCTGGGCGCCGTGATGCACGTGGGCCAGCCTGAATACGAGGCAGGCAAGGGCGCCGGCGAAAAAGCCAAGGCGGCCGGCATCAAATCGTTCGTCTGCGTCAACCATTACGCGACGAATCCATCGTCGTTCGAGCGCTGCCGCGGCTTTGCCGAAGCCATCGGCGTCGATTTCAAGGCCGCCACCCTGGATGCGGGCGAAGATCCGACCACCATCGAAAGCAAGCTGAGCGCCTACCTGCGCAACAACCCGAAAACCCAGGCCGTGCTGGCGCTGGGGCCCACCTCGGCCCACGCTTCGCTGAAGGCGCTGGAAAAGATGGGCTTGAAGGGCAAGATGTGGTTCGCCACGTTCGATTTGTCCGATGAAATCTCGAAAGGCATCAAGGATGGCAGCATCCAGTTCGCCATCGACCAGCAACCCTACCTGCAAGGCTACATCCCCGTTGCCGTGCTGGCCATCATGAAGCAGGACAAGACCACGGACCTGGCCAAGGTGCGCGAAAAGCTGATCAATAACGCCAAGTTCAAGGCGCGCCTGGCCGAATATGGCCTGGCACCATCGTATGGCCCGCGCCATATCGGTTCCGGTCCTGGTTATGTCACCAAGGACAATATCGGCAAGGTGGAGAAATACGCCGGCCAGTTCCGTTAAGCACCCGCTTTTCAATTCAATCAATACTTAGTTGATGTCCCCGCGCGCAGGCCAAGCTTGCCGGCGCGCGGGTCCTGCCGCCCTGGAATTGTTGTCGAGGCTGGCAGGTTGCTATAAATCAAGGGAGACATAGCATGAGTACCGTGAAATTCAGCGTGGAGCAGGGCGGCATGGCCGCCTCGGGCACGCCGCCGCAGAAGCAGGGCTTGGATGAGCGCGTGGGGCAGGTCAGCTGGCTCAAGCGGCTGTTCAGCCGTCCTGAGTTCGCCTCGATCTCGGGCGCCATCCTGGTGTTCGCCTTCTTCATCCTGACGGCCGGCGATTCCGGCATGTTCAACCTCGACGGCGTGATCAACTGGGCGCAAGTGGCCGCTTACCTGGGCATCATCGCCATCGGCGCCTGCGTCTTGATGATCGCCGGCGAATTCGACCTGTCGATCGGCTCCATGATCGGCTTTGCCGGCATGATGATCGCCATTCCTTCCGTGTATTTCCACTGGCCCGTGTGGGCCGCCATCCTGTTCGCCTTTGCCGGTTCGATGGCGCTGGGCTGGCTCAACGGCTACCTCGTCATCAAGACGCGTTTGCCGTCGTTCATCGTCACCCTGGCCTTTTTGTTCATCCTGCGCGGCCTGACCCTGGCCCTGTCCATCATGTTTGCCAACCGCACCATCGTCAGCGGCATCGGCGCGCTGGCCGCCGACGACTGGCTGGCCATGACCCTGTTCCATGGCGAAGTGGGCACTTCGCTGTTCGCCTGGATGGCCAAGGCGGGCTGGATCACGGCGCTCGACAATGGAGCGCCGCTGGTCAAGGGCATCCCCAAGGTTATCGTCTGGTGGGCGGGCTTGGCGCTCGTGTCCGGCTTCGTCCTGGCCCGCACCCGCATCGGCAACTGGATCTTCGCCGTCGGCGGCGACGCCAACGCGGCCAAGAATGTGGGCGTGCCCGTGAAAACCATCAAGGTGTCGCTGTTCGTCTTCACGGCCTTCTGCGCCTGTTTGTTTGCCACATTGCAAGTATTTGACGTGGGATCGGCCGCCGCCGACCGCGGCATGCAAAAGGAATTCGAAGCCATCATCGCGGCCGTCATTGGCGGCGCCCTGTTGACGGGCGGCTACGGTTCCGTCGTCGGCGCCTGCTTCGGCGCGCTGATCTTCGGCGTGGTACAGATCGGCATTACTTATACGAATATCAATTCCGACTGGTTCCGTGTCTTCCTCGGCGTCATGCTGCTGATCGCGGTACTGTTCAACAACTTTGTCCGTGCCCGTGTCACGGAAGCGAGATAAGCCATGAGCGAATACATCCTTGCGCTGGAAAACATCAGCAAACGCTTCGGCTCCGTCATCGCCCTGCAAAACGTCACCTTGCGCCTGAAACCGGGCGAAGTACATTGCCTGCTGGGCGATAACGGCGCCGGCAAGTCGACCCTGATCAAGACCCTGGCCGGCGTGCACAAGCCCACCGATGGCCAATACCTGGTCGATGGCAAGCCCGTCAGCTTCAATTCGCCAAAAGAGGCGCTCGACCTGGGCGTGGCCACCGTCTACCAGGACCTGGCGCTCGTGCCCCTGCTGTCCGTGGCGCGCAATTTCTTCATGGGCCGCGAGCCGATCAAAAAGATGTTCGGCGTGCTGCCCGTGATGGATATGGACTATGCGGCCACCACGGCGCGCGACAAGCTGGCCGAAATGGGCATCATGGTGCGCGACCCGCACCAGGCCGTGGGCACCATGTCGGGCGGCGAACGCCAGTGCCTGGCCATTGCCCGCGCCATCCACTTCGGCGCCCGCGTGCTGATCCTCGACGAGCCGACGGCCGCGCTGGGCGTGAAACAATCGTTCAATGTGCTGAAACTGATCTACAAGGCGCGCGAACGGGGCTTGTCCGTGATCTTTATCACCCACAATGTGCACCACGCCTATCCCGTGGGCGACTCGTTCACTCTGTTGAATCGGGGCAAGTCGCTGGGTACTTACACCAAGGAAACAGTTTCCAAGGATGAAGTACTCGACATGATGGCGGGCGGCGCGGAAATGCAAACGCTGATGGCTGAACTCGACGGTGTCACGATTTAAGGATAACCATGAATAACCCGACACAATTTGCCCAGGGCCGCGCGCTCGACGTGATCTGCCTGGGCCGCCTGGCCGTGGATCTGTACGCGCAGCAGATCGGCAGCACCCTGGAAGACGCGACGAGCTTTGCCAAATACCTGGGCGGCTCGTCGGCGAATATCGCCTTCGGCACGGCCCGGCTGGGCCTGAAGTCGGCCATGCTGTCGAAGGTGGGCGACGACCACATGGGCCGTTTCCTCACCGACACCTTGGCGAAGGAGGGCTGCGACATCAGCCACGTGGGCATCGACCGCGACCGCCTGACGGCCCTCGTCATGCTGGGCATCAAGGACAAGAACACCTTCCCGTTGATTTTTTACCGTGAAAATTGCGCCGACATGGCCATCGACGCATCGTCGGTGGATGCGGCCTTCATTGCCTCGAGCAAGGCACTGTTGATCACCGGCACGCATTTTTCGACCGCCGCCATGCACGCCGTCAGCACGCAAGCCTTGAAATTGGCCCGCGCGAATAACGTGCGCACCGTGCTCGACATCGATTACCGGCCCGTGCTGTGGGGCTTGTCGGGCAAGGCGGACGGCGAAACGCGTTTCGTCTCGAACGAAGGTGTCACCCGCCACTTGCAGGCCATCCTGCCGCAGTTCGACCTGATCGTCGGCACGGAAGAGGAATTCATGATCGCCGGCGGCGGCGCGGACATTCTGGCGTCCTTGCGTGCCGTGCGGGCCGCCACCCTGGCGACCCTGGTCGTCAAGCGTGGCCCGCTGGGCAGCGCCGTCATCGACAATGTGGTGCCGCAAAGCCTGGACGACGCGTATAACTACCGCGGCGTGCGCGTGGAAGTGCTGAACGTGCTTGGCGCGGGCGACGCTTTTCTTTCCGGTTTCCTGAAAGGCTGGCTGCGCGGCGAGGATTACGAAGCGTGCTGCCGCTACGCGAACGGCTGCGGCGCTCTGGTCGTGTCGCGGCATGGCTGCGCGCCGGCCATGCCGTCGCCTGTCGAGCTCGATTATTTCCTCGCCAACGCGGCCAAACTGACGCAGCCGGACCAGGACGCCACCTTGTCGCGCCTGCACCGCACGACGGTGGCGCGCAAGGAGTGGAATGAGCTGTGCGTGTTCGCGTTCGATCACCGCACGCAATTCTTTGAGCTGGCGCAACAAGCGGGCGCGCCCGAATCGCGTATCTGCGCCTTGAAGCAATTGATGGTGCAAGCCGTGGCGCAGACGGAAACGGCCTTGCAACTGGCCGGCAAGACGGGCGTGCTGATCGATGGCCGTTATGGCGTCGATGCGCTCAACGATGCGACGGGGCGGGGCTGGTGGATAGGCCGTCCTGTGGAATTGCCCGGTTCCAATCCGCTGCAGTTCGACTGGGGCCGCTCCATCGGCTCGCATCTGCTCAGCTGGCCAAAGGAACACGTGATCAAGTGCCTGGTGCAACTGCATCCGGACGACGCTGTGGAAAACCGGCTGGAACAGGAAGCGCAGATCAAGGCCCTGTATGACGCGGCGCAAGTGAGCGGTCACGAACTGTTGCTGGAAGTCATACCGTCGGACGCCTTGCCGCACGGCGACGACACAGTCTTGCGCGCCGTCAAGCGCCTGTACAACCTCGGCATCTACCCGGAATGGTGGAAGCTGGAAAGCATGTCGGCCAAGCAATGGCAAGCCATCGATGCCCTCGTGCACGAGCGCGATCC
>NZ_JACYMM010000023.1 GCF_020858115.1 Janthinobacterium sp. FW305-129 | reverse complement strand
GGGTGGAGCAGTCTGGCAGCTCGTCGGGCTCATAACCCGAAGGTCACAGGTTCAAATCCTGTCCCCGCAACCAATACATAAAAACCGCTGACTCCTGCAAGGGATTCAACGGTTTTTTTCATTCCGGGCCTGCCCCGTACTTTTACGCGGTGACGCTGGCCCTGATCTGCCTGGCGGCCGCATGCAGGCTGGCCGCCACCCGTTCCAGCTTGTCGGCGCCCGCCGTTTCAGCCAGGGCGGCAAAGGCGCTGATATGAAACGTGGCCACCATGGCGGGCGACACTTCCAGCTCCAGCGCCGTCTTGCTCAATTCCGTCGACGCCTCAAGATAAGGCTCGCTGCCCGCCTCGAACGCTTGCTTGGTTTCCAGCAATTCCTGGCCGCCTTCCGCCTTGGCCAGGCAGGCATCGACTTTTTGCTGGAACGCCGGCAATGTGTCGCGCACGGGGCCGGGTTCAGGCGCAGCTTCCGGCTCCGCTGGCGCGGGAGCGGCTGGCGCCGGCTTGTCCGCCGCCGGCATGTCGCGCAAAGTCAGCCAGCGTTCGACGGCGAGAAAATCGGCAAACGGCTCCTCTACCTTCGGATTCATCAGCCAGACCTCGCCCGTGCGCCAGTCGATCCGGGCGCCGCGCTCATTTCTCGCCAACAAAATATCCTTGCCGCCATCGGCATTCGACACGCGGCCGATGTCGAGCCAGTTCATCAGTTCCGCCTGGCGCGACATCGCGTTGACCCGATGAAAAAAGGCCAGCCATAAGAATCTGGCGACCAGAAGAACCAGGGCACCGCCAACCATCCACATCATTTTTCGCTCCGCACCACATCGACAAGCCGCATTTTCTCACATGAAAGCTTGCGCCAAGGAAACTTTTACATCTGCCGTGCGCGGGCGCAAATCCCTTGCCGCAGGCGGCCCGGGCATGCAGTCGCATTTCAGCAACGCCGCATTTTCCCGATTGCCTGGCGTGCGCCCCTGCGCTATTATGAGAACAATTCTCATTTAGATTAAGCTGTACTGTACACATGCCGTCCGCCCCTGCCCCGCCGTCCGATTTCCAGGCCCTGTACGCCGAGCACCACTCCTGGCTGCTGCACTGGCTGAAGCGCCGCCTGCACGATGCGGGGCTGGCGGGCGACCTGGCGCAGGATACCTTCCTGAAGATCTTCGTGGCGCGCAGCAGTGCCGGAATCGCGCAGCCCCGGCCTTTCCTGGCCACCATCGCCAAACGCCTGCTGGCCAACCACTGCCGGCGCGAAGAACTGGAACGGGCCTACCTCGACGCCCTGCTGCACCAGCCGCAAGCCTGTGCGCCCTCGCCGGAAGCGATGTCCATCCTGCTCGAATCGCTGCAGCTGATCGACCGCGCGCTGGACCGGCTGTCCGCCAAGGCCAGGGCCGCCTTCCTGCTGGCCCACCTGGATGGCATGAGCTACGCCGAGATCGCCGCCGAACTGGGCACCACCACGCATTCCGTCAAAAAATACCTGAGCAAGGCCAATCTGCTGTGCTTTTTTGCCGTGCCCGATTTTGCCGCGTCCTGACATGCGCGGCGCCACCGTCTACGCCCAGGGCCAGCCCATCGACCTGGCCGTCGCCATGCAGGCGGCCGAATGGCTGGCCACCCTGATGAGCGGCGAAACGACGCCTGCGGAAAAAACGGCCTGGCAGCAGTGGCGTCAGGCGCACCCCGACCATGAACGGGCGTGGAAACACATCGAAAGCGTCAGCGGCGGCTTGCGGGAACTCGATGCGCAAGCCAGCCGCCAGGCGCTGGCACAGCGTCCAGCCTCACCCCTCTCGCGGCGCGGCAGCCTGCAGCTGCTGGCGTGGGTATCGGCCATCGGCCTCACAGGCTGGTTCGGCGCGCGCTCGGGATATGCGCCCGAGATGGCCCGCGCCGCGCTGGCCGACCTGTCGACCGGCGTGGGCGAACGCCGCGAGCTGACCCTGCCCGACGGCAGCCGTCTGCATTTGAACAGCGGCAGCGCCGTCAACATCCGCTTTACGGCCAAGCAGCGGATGCTGCAACTGGTGCGGGGCGAAGTCTTCATCGCCACCGCCCGCGAAACGGGCATGCCCTACCGCCCCTTCCTCGTCGAAACGGCGCATGGCCACGCGCAGGCGCTGGGCACGCGCTATGCGGTGCGCGAGACCGAGGGCAGCACCCTGGTCGCCGTCGAGGAAGGCGCCGTGCGGCTGGTGCCGCGCCATGGCCACGCCAATCTGGTGCTCCAGGCGGGCCAGGGCGGCGGCATGACCGCGCGCAGTATCGTGCCCGCGCACGCCGTCTCGCCCGACCGATGGGCCTGGCGCCAGGGCTTGCTGCTGGCCGACGCCATGCCGCTGCGCGACTTCCTGCATGAGCTGAGCCGCTACCGCCACGGCTGGCTGGGCTGCGACGACGCCGTGGCCGGCCTGCGCATTTCCGGCGTCTTCCCGCTGGCCGACCTGGACGCCGTGCTGCTGTCGCTGCCCGATTCCCTGCCGGTCGACGTGCGCCTGCGCACGCGCTACTGGGTGCAGGTGGAGGCGCGCCAGCAGCGCTGAAGCGATATTTTTGACGCCAGCGAAAAAAAAGTACCCGCTTTCGATTCTCGCGTGACCTGTGTAGGCAACGTTCTTTTTGACGACTACACCACAAGGTAACCATGTCTCCAGTCATTCACTCCCAGCCGCGCATCAAGCGCATGGCGCATGCCATTCAACTCGTCTGCATCGGTTCGGCCCTGCTGCTGAATATCCCCGCGCCAGCCCTGGCGCAGGAAAGCGCCGCAGCGCCAGCGGCGAGCCAGGACTTCCAGGTGCCGGCCGGCGACCTGGCGGCGGCGCTGCGCCAGGTCGCCAGCCAGTCCCGGGTCATCCTCAGTTTTACCCCGGAACAGACGCGCGGCAAGACGTCTGCCGGTTTGAGCGGCCGCCACGACGTGCTGGCCGCCCTGAACGGCGTGCTGCGCGGCACCGGACTGAAGGCCGAACGCAGCGCCAATGGCAGCTACGTGCTGCGCCCGGCCGATGCGGTGGCAGGTGGCGAGGCGCTGTCGATGATGCCGGAGGTGTCGGTCAAGGCGCAGCAGGATGCGACGGAAGGCTCGGGCGCGTATGTCTCGCCCCTGCCGATCGCCACGGCCACGCCGCTGGGCCTGTCCGTAAAGGAAACGCCGCAGTCGGTCAGCGTCATCACGCAGCAGCGCATGCAGGACCAGGGCTTGAGCACGATCGCGCAGGTCATGGCGCAAACGCCGGGCATCACCCTGTTCTCGCTGGGCAGCGAGCGCACGGGCTTTACCTCGCGCGGCTATTCGATCACCAATTACCAGCTCGACGGCGTCAGCACGCACTCGGAAACCATGGGGCTCAATGCGATACCGTCGCAAAGCCTGGCCGACATGGCGCTGTACGACCACATCGAAGTGCTGCGCGGCGCCTCGGGCCTGATGACGGGCGCGGGCGACGCTTCGGGCGCCATCAACATGGTGCGCAAGAAACCGACGGCGCAGTTCCAGGCCGCCGTCGAGGGCGAGCTTGGCTCCTACGATGAACGGCGCGCCATGGCCGACATCTCGGGTCCGCTGAACGAGGCGCGCACGGTGCGCGGCCGCCTGGTGACGGTGTACGAGGAAGGCGACAGCATCGTCGACAACTACAGCCACGATAAAAAAGTCGTGTATGGCGTGGTCGAGGCGGATCTCTCCGCCGGCACGAAGCTGACGGCCGGCGTCACGCACCAGCGCAAGCGCTCGGACGGTTCCCTCTCCTACCTGGGCTTCCCCCTGTTCTACAGCAATCTCGCCATGACGGACCTGCCCCGCTCCTTCAGCCCGGCCGCCAGGTCGAACAGCTTCGACACCAATTCGACCGACCTCTTCGCCACCCTGGAACACGCGCTGGCGAACGACTGGAAGCTGAAAATATCGGCCAACCGCGTGCAGTCGTCGCAGGAAGAGCGCGCCGTCTACCTGAACGTCAGTGGCGGCTTGCCCGACCAGGCCACGGGCGATGGCCTGCGCTTAAACGCCGACTACCGCGACTACCAGCTCCAGGTCAACAGCGTGGATGTCAACGTGCGCGGACCGTTCAGCGCCTTCGGCCGCCAGCACGAACTGGTGCTGGGCATGGACTACAGCGAATTTCAAAGCACGACGGATGGCCGTTTCGACAAGCGCATCGAGCGCACGCCCGCTAACCTGTACCACTGGAATCGCACGGCGACGCCCGTGTTTGGCGACACCTATGCCACCAACGACAGCACGCGCCGCCAGGCCAGCGTGTATGCCGCCACGCGCCTCCATCTCTCCGAGCGCCTGAAATTGATCGCCGGGGCAAAAGTGCTGCGCTACGACGAAAATTACATCTCGGACGCGCCTGCCGAACCCTTTTACAGCGCGTCGCCAGCGTCGGAAAGCCGCGTCATCACGCCGTATGGCGGCCTGGTGTTCGACATCGATGGCACGCACAGCGCCTACGCCAGCTACTCCACCATCCATCAGCCGCAAGCATCGCAAGACCGCTACGGCAAGCTGCTGGCGCCGCGCGAAGGCAAGACCCTGGAAGCAGGCATCAAGAGCGGCTGGTTCGATGGCCGCCTGAACACGGCTGCCGCGCTGTACCAGATCCGCCAGAAGAACCTGGCCGAATCGGATCCCGGCTACGACGTGCCTGGCACAAAGATTTCCGCCAGCCGCGCCATCAAGGGCGCCAGAACCCAGGGCGTGGATCTGGAAGCGACGGGCGCGCTGACGCCGGACTGGAACATCTCGGCTTCGTGGTCCTACAGCCAGACGGAAAACAATACCGGCAAGGCGATCCTGACCACCTTCCCGCGCCACCTGGTGAAACTGTGGACCACTTACCGGCTGCCCGGCGAACTGCATCGCCTGACGGTGGGCGGCGGCGTGAACTGGCAAAGCCGCGTGTACTCGGATATTGAGGCGTGGCAGATCGAACGCACCCTGCACTGGCAGCAGAATTCCTACGCCGTGGCCAGCCTGATGGCGCGCTATGACGTCAACGACAGGCTATCGGCCACCGTCAACGTGGCCAACCTGTTCGACAAGCAGTACACAGCCTCGATATCGGACTGGTGGTACTCGGGCATGTATGGCCCGGCGCGCAAGGTGGCGCTAAGCGTGCGCTATCAATTCTAGGCCAGGCTGAATATTTCACATTGGCGCAGGGCCGGTGATACAATTTTCCGCTTCACGGGCACAGACATTGCCCCGTGCCACAGAATCACCCAAGGAGAATGTGTGAAGGACCTCGCCCCCGCCCTGCCAGCCGATCCGGCCGACCAACCCGCCAATCCCGCGCGCCGCCGGATTTTCCAGGCCGCTTCCGCAGTCGGCCTGGCCGCCAGCCTGCCGGCGCTGGCCGACGCCGCGCCAGCCAAAAAGAACATCGCCAAGGGCTCGCTCGACGCGAAACTCAAGGCGCACGTCAAGAACGTGGTCGTGATCTACCTGGAAAACCGCAGCTTCAACAACCTGTTCGCCAACTTCCCCGGCACCAGCGCGCCCCTGTCCGCCGTCACGGCGGAACAGGCGCAGCAGATGGACCGCGACGGCAAGCCGCTGGCCACCCTGCCGAAGATCTGGGGCGGCCTGGTGCCGAACCAGCAAAATATCGGCGGCATCGATTACCTGATCAAGGAAGACCAGATTTCCGGCCTGCCGAACGCGCCCTACAAACTGAGCGACGCGGCCGGCAAGCCCCTTCCCGAGAGCATCATCACGCGCGACCTCGTGCACCGCTTCTACAACAACCAGATGCAGATCAACGGCGGCAAGAACGACGGCTTTGCCGCGTGGGCCGACAGCGGCGGCCTGGTGATGGGCCACTACGGCGAAACGTCGAAAAACCTGAACCTGTGGCAGATCGCCGAGCAGTACACGCTGTGCGACAACTTCTTCATGGCGGCCTTCGGCGGCTCCTACATGAACCACCAGTTCCTCGTCACGGGCCGCGCCAACGAATACTTCAACGCGGCCGAGACGGCGGCGAAGAAAAAGATCGCCGTGCTGTCCGACGGCCCGCAAGGCGTGCGCCTGGCCATCTCGCCCGACTGCCCCGCCTCGGCGCTGGACGGCAAGCCGAAATACGTGAACGACGGCGCCCTCACGCCGGACGGCTATGCCGTCAATACCATGGCGCCGCCATATCAACCGAGCTACGTCCGCCCCGCCTTCGACGGCGATCCGCTGCATGCCGACCCGGCCGACGCGAATACCCTGCCGCCGCAAACCTACGACACCATCGGCGATCTGCTGTCGCGCAAGGGCGTCAGCTGGGCGTGGTATGGCGGCGGCTGGCAAGCGGCGCTCGACCATAAGGGCGGCGGCAGCAAGCCGAACTTCCAGTTCCACCACCAGCCGCTGAACTACTTCAAGCAGTTCGCGCCGGGCACCGCGGCGCGCGCCGAACACCTGCGCGACGGCGGCACGGGCGACAGCCCGATCTCGAACAAATTCCTCGCCGCCGCCGTGGCGGGCAAGCTGCCGGCCGTGACCTTCTACAAGCCGCAGGGCAATCTGAACCTGCACGCCGGTTACTCGGACATCGAATCGGGCGACCAGCACGTGGCCAACATCATCCAGCATCTGAAGGAATCGCCGCAGTGGAAGGACATGATCGTGGTGATCACGTTCGACGAGAACGGCGGCTGGTGGGATCACGTGGCGCCGCCAAAGGGCGACCGCTGGGGTCCGGGCACGCGCATTCCCGCCATCGTCGTCTCGCCGTACGCGAAAAAAGGCGCCGTCGACCACAGTTTTTATGACACGACGTCGATCCTGCGCCTGATCACGCGCCTGCACGACCTGCCGCTGCTCGAAGGGCTGAAAGTGCGCAACGATGCCTTCGCGTCAAGAGGAGCACTGCCGCCGGGCGACCTGACGGGCGCCCTCAGCTTCCGCTAAGCCTCCCACAATGCGGCACGCCTGTGATACACTGCGTGCCGCACTTAAATCCGCAGGAGAAGTTTTCCTGCAGCTTGTCCCAACAATGAGCCCGACTCCAGTAGCCGGGCTTTTGTTTTGTGGATGAAGTGAAAGCGTATTGACATAGGCGGGCAGCACCTTGCCCGCCCCCTGGCCGTCGCAGGCCAGGGACAGAGGTTAGCAAATGAGAGATAAAAAAGACAACGCCACCATCGACTTGCCCGGTTTCGGTCCGCCGCCAGCGCTCGAGGCGCCAGAGCCGGCGCCGGAGCCGCAGCGCCGCGCGCGTGCGCGCAAGGTGGCTTTGAAGCAGGTGCAGCTCGAATTGCTGGAGCCGACCGACGCCACGGGCCTGCCCGTATGGACGCGCGACGCCGGCCTCGATCTGACCGGCCTGCCCATCTGGGCGCCAGACAATTAGTACCCCACGCCAGCGGCCGTTTGCCGCCGGCTTCCACACCACCATCCGCACAAGGGCGTAGAACGCCTGTAGACTGTGCCCATCCACCCGCTTTTTACCGGCTCCGCCCCTATGAACACCACCACTGCCACCACCTCTTTTTCCAGCCTGCCGCTGACGCCCGCCTTTTTGGCCAACCTGGACTCGCTCGGCTACCACGAGATGACCACCATCCAGGCGCAAAGCCTGCCGGCGGTGCTCGATGGCCGCGACCTGATCGCACAAGCGAAAACGGGCAGCGGCAAGACCGCCGCCTTCGGCATCGGCATCCTGCACAAGCTCAATCCGGCCTGGTTTGCCGTGCAGGGCCTGGTGCTGTGCCCCACGCGCGAACTGGCCGACCAGGTGGCCAATGAGCTGCGCCGCCTGGCGCGCGCGGCCGGCAACATCAAGATCCTGACCCTGACGGGCGGCGCGCCGATGCGCCCGCAGATCGCCTCGCTGGAACACGGCGCCCACATCGTCGTCGGCACGCCGGGCCGTTTGCGCGACCACCTGGGCCGCGGCACCATCAACCTGAACCACGTGCAGACGCTGGTGCTCGATGAAGCGGACCGCATGACGGACATGGGCTTTTACGAGGAAATCGCCGGCATCGTCAGCGCCTGCCCGGCGCGCCGCCAGACCCTGCTGTTCTCGGCCACGTACCCGGAAGACATCCGCCGCGCCACGGCATCGTTCCTCGTCAATCCGCTGGAAGTGACGGTCGAGGCGCAGCATGACAACGACAAGATCGAACAGCGCTTCTATGAAATCGGCTTCGACGAGCGCAACAGCGCCGTCGGCAAGCTGTTAAAACACTTCAAGCCGGAATCGACCCTGGCCTTCTGCAATACCAAGGTGCATTGCCGCGAACTGGCCGACGAACTGCGCCAGCAAGGCTTTTCCGCGCTGGCCCTGTATGGCGAGCTGGAACAGCGCGAGCGCGATGAAATCCTCGTGCTGTTCGCCAACCGCAGCTGCTCCGTGCTGGTGGCCACCGACGTGGCCGCGCGCGGCCTCGACATTTCCGACCTGGGCGCCGTGATCAACGTCGACGTCTCGAAAGACACGGAAGTGCATATCCACCGCATCGGCCGCACGGGCCGCGGCAGCAAGAAGGGCCTGGCCCTGTCGCTGTGCGCGCCGAACGAGAAAAAATGGGTCAAGCTGATCGAGCAATACCAGAACAGCGCCGCCGAATGGCACGACCTGAAGGAACTGGCGGAAGATGACGGAATCGAGGCGCTGCCGGCGCCGATGGTCACCCTGTGCATCATGGGCGGCAAGAAGGACAAGCTGCGTCCGGGCGACTTGCTGGGCGCGCTGACGGGCGATGCGGGCCTGACGAAGGAACAAGTGGGCAAGATCAACGTATTCGAGTTCATGACCTACGTGGCGCTGGACCGCAAGGTGGCCGAAGCGGCCTTCAAGCGCCTCAACGCCGGTAACTCCCTGGGCCGCGACTTTGGCAACATCAAGGGCCGCAGCTTCAAGATGCGCTTTATCGAGGCGTAAGCAGCGCCAGTGTACGCAGGGCCGCCATGGCCTTGCGTCCCGGGTAGCTGTCCCACGCGGGATAGCGCCTGCGGTAGTAGCAGTTCCAGTAGCTGACGGCGCGCCGCTCCAGGGTGGCCAGATACGCGGGGTTCTCCCGCAGGTAGCGCGCCAGCGCGTCGGCATTCCAGGCCGGCAGCGCCGCGCCAATGACCTCGACAATCTCCAGCACGTATTCGCCGCACAGGTGCACGACGAAGGGCACCGTCCACGCCCGCTCCTGCTGCAGCAGCTGCCTTGCACACGCTTCGCGCAGATGGCCGTCATGGTGGCGCGTGCCCAGGCACAGGGCGAGCACGCCCGCGTCGCCGGGCAGCCGCGTACAGGCCACCAGCCGCTCGCGGTCGTAGTAAGTGCGCGTCGGGATCAGCAAGGCCTCGCCATCCTGGCGCACGGCAAATGGCGGGTGTGCCCGGCCGCTCCCCAGCACGGGCAGCAGTTGCGCCAGCGTGTCCGCCAAGGCCGCGGGAAAGGCATCCGCTTCAGCCATCGCGCCCCTCCCGGCACACCTTGCGCACGCCCAAGGCAGGTCTATCCACCTTTTCAAAGATCACGTTCGAATACCATTGCGCGGGATCGCCTTCGGTCGGCTTGCCCAGCGAAATATGGTAGCCGCCATGGGTGAACAGGGCCGTCGTTTCCTTGCCTGGCGTGAGCCCCTGCAGGAAGGCCGGCCAGGCCGCCTTGTCGACTGGCGTAAAACGCGCGGCCAGCAGCGCCAGCAAGCGCGCGTGCATGGCTGGCGCATACGGGAACAGATACAGGTATTCGACCAGTTCCCCGCCATCGGCCAGGCGCGTGACGGCGGCCGTCGCCGCATCGACCGTCCCCTCGTCGCCGCCAAAGCGGCACAAGGTGCCGCCGCTGTAGGCGAAATCGATGACGGTCGCCGGCGCGCACGCCTGCCGTTCCCGGTCGATACCGACGGGTGGCAGCGCGCGCACTTGCGCCAGCAGCGTTTCGCCGGACGTGGCCAGCACGGGAAAGCCCGGACACTCGCTGGCCGCCTGCACGCAGGAATAGGCCAGGCAACAACTCAGTAACAGCAAACGGCGCTTCACGGCATCTCCAGTTTCATCAGGCGGCCATTATGCAGGACATCTTCACAAAGGCCGAGCCTGTTGCCCTTGCGGCGTATCGTCGATGTCGAAGCCCGCCGCGCGCGCCAGTGCGCGCAAACGGTCCGCCTCGGCCCACTGGCGCTGCGCGCGGGCGACGCTGCGCTGCGCCAGCCACGCCTGCACCTGCTGCGGCACTTCCACCTGCGCCGGCTGCCAGGCCAGCAAGTCCAGCCCCAGTGCCTCGTCGAAGCGGGCCATGGTCGCTTTTTTCACGGCGTCGGGCAGGCCGCTTTTCAGCAGCTCCCAGGCCACAGCCAGCGCGCGCGGATAATTCAAGTCATCGTTGATGCAGGTCATAAAACGCGCCAGCCATGTCGCATCGGCCTCGCCGCCCGCATCCCCCAGGCCATGCACGGCCACGCGCAGGCGCGCCAGGCCGCTGCCGGCGGCGCGCAGGGCTTCATCCGTGAAATTGAGGCTGCTGCGGTAGTGGGCGCCCAGGCACAGATAGCGGTAGGCCAGCGGGGCGACGCCCTGCTCCGCCAGGCTTTGCAGACGCAAAAAGTCGCCCGAGGATTTCGACATCTTCGCCTCCTGCGTCTTGAGGAAGGCGCCATGCAGCCAGAAGTTGGCCAGGCGCGTGCCGTGGCGCGCTTCCGTCTGCGCGATCTCGTTGCTGTGGTGGACGGCCACGTGGTCTTCGCCGCCGCAATGGATGTCGAAATACGTGCCCAGGTGCTTTTCCGCCATGGCCGAGCATTCGATGTGCCAGCCGGGAAAGCCCAGGCCCCACGGACTGTCCCACTCCATCTGCCGCTGGCCCGGCACGCCGCTGAACTTCCACAGCGCGAAGTCGCAGATGTCGCGCTTCTCGCCCAGGTCCACCCGCTTGCCCGCCTGCAGGCCATCGCGGTTCAGGCGCGCCAGCTGGCCGTAGCTGTCCTGGCGCGCCGTGTCGAAATAGATGCCGTCGGCCGTGCGGTAGGTATAGCCCTTCGCTTCCAGGTCGAGGATGAAGGCAATCTGTTCCGCGATGTGGTCGGTGGCGCGGCACCAGACGGTGGGCGGCAGGATATTGAGCTGGCGCAAATCATCTTCAAACGCGCGCGTGAATGCGGCGGCGATGTCCCAGGCCGACTCGCCGCTGCGCCGGCTGCGCGCTTCGACCTTGTCGTCGCCGCTGTCCGCGTCCGACGTCAAATGCCCCACGTCCGTGATGTTCATCACGTGGCGCACCTGCAAGCCGTTGAATGCGAGCGCGCGGCGCAGGCCGTCAACGAACAGATAGGTGCGCAGGTTGCCGATGTGCGCATAGTCGTAGACGGTGGGACCACAGGCGTACAGGCCCGCCTGGCCCGGGGCGATGGGTTCAAACGGGCGCAGGCTGCGCGCATAGGTATCGTACAGATGCAGTGTCATGCGGGTCCTTCCTGAGTGGCGCGGAAAAAGAAAATGGCCACAGGTTTTTCAACACTGTGGCCATCGAATGAGGAGCAAGACGTTAGCGGCGCCTAGCCGCATCCTCACGGAGCCAGGCACGCGGACACGGCGCAGCAGCGGCGCCGGATGCAAAAACTGGAGGGAGGATGAAAGTGATCATGGGACGAATATCGCATGCGCGCGGGCGGGCCGTCAAGCCCTCCCGCGTCAGCCGCTTATTTTTTCGCCTGCTCGATATGCGGCAGCAGCACCGTCAATATGCCCAGCAGCGGCAGGTAGGAGCAGATTTTATACACGTAGGCGATGCCCGCCACGTCGGCCAGGTGGCCCATGGCCGCGGCCGCGATGCCGGACACGCCGAACATCAGGCCGAAGAAGATGCCCGCGATCATGCCCACCTTGCCCGGCACCAGTTCCTGCGCAAAGACGACGATGGCGGAAAAGGCGGAAGAAATCACGAAACCGATGATCACCGTCAAGACGGCCGTCCAGAACAGGTCAACATAGGGCAGCAGCAGGGTGAACGGCGCGGCGCCCAGGATGGAAATCCAGATCACGCGCTTGCGGCCGATGCGGTCGCCGATGGGGCCGCCCATGAAGGTGCCGGCCGCCACGGCGGCGAGGAACAGGAACAGGTACAGCTGGGCGTCGCCGAGCGACAGGTGGAATTTGTCGATCAGGTAAAACGTGTAGTAGCTCGACAGGCTGGCCATGTAGATGTACTTCGAGAACACCAGCAGCGCCAGCACGCCCAGCGCGCCAACCACCTTGTTGCGCGACAAGTTCGGGCCATGGCCGCCCGCCTTCGGCTTGAAGCTGGCCAGGTGGCCGCTATACCAGTGGCTGACCTTGTACAGCACGCCGATGGCCAGCACGGCCAGCAAGCTGAACCAGGCGACATTGCCGTGGCCGCGGTTCACGATGACGGCGGCCGCCAGCAGCGGCCCCAGGGCGGAGCCCACATTGCCGCCCACCTGGAACAGCGATTGCGCAAAGCCGTAGCGCCCGCCCGAGGCCATGCGCGCCACGCGCGACGCTTCCGGGTGGAAAGTCGAGGAACCGACGCCGATCAGGCCAGCGGCGAGCAGCAGGGTCGGAAAGGTCGAGACGATGGACAGCATCAGCACGCCGGCCAGGGTAAAACACATGCCGACCGGCAACAGGAATGGCAGCGGACGGCGGTCCGTGTACAAGCCGATCCAGGGCTGCAGCAACGATGCCGTGCACTGGAACGTCAGGGTTATGAGGCCGACCTGGGTAAAACTGAGTGAAAACTCGGCTTTCAGCATCGGATAAATCGACGGCAATAATGCCTGGATCAAGTCATTGAGCAAATGCACGAAGGCGACGGCGCCCAGGATGTGCATGGCCAGACCGGATTGTTGTTGGGAACTATGAAGCGATGGCGCCGCCGGCACGGACTTGGCCAATGCCGGGGCAGTTGTGGTTGTGTGCATGTGTCATCCGCAATAATCGGGCTCGGCGGGCGGCCCGTCAAAGAAGCCAGTATAGTATGGTCACTGAACTGATAACTTCCAATAATCGTCGCTTAAGTGACAACTGAGTGACAATCAGGTGAGAATCCAACGCCCCCTATGTACACCCACCACCCCGCCCAGACCCACCCCGATGGCGTGCCGTTCAGCCGCAGCACCAGCTCGCACGATTACCAGCATGTGCCGCGCCCCGTGACGGCCATGTCCAGGCAATACACGGCGGGCGACTACACGGCGCCGCACAGCCACGTGCGGGCGCAGCTGCTGTATGCGACGGAAGGCGTGATGCGCGTCTCCACCGGGCACGGCGTGTGGATCTTGCCGCCCCGGCGCGCCCTGCTGATTCCCGTGGGCGTCGTGCATGAAGTCCATATCTTGAGCGAACTGAGCATGCGCACCGTGTACATCGATGCGCAGGTGGCGGCCCAATATGGCACCGATTGCAAGGTACTGGAAGTGAGCCGGCTGCTGCGCGAGCTGATCCTGGCGCTGCTGGCCGAACCGATCGAATATGCGCTGGCGGGACGCGGCGACTGGCTGGCGCATTTGATCCTGTCGGAACTGGCGGCCGCCGATACCGTGCCCCTCGCCATCCCCTGGCCCCGCGACCGCCGCCTGGTGGCCGTCTGCTCGGCCATCATGAGCGCCCCCGGCAGCCGGCGCAGCATCGAGGACTGGGCGCAGGATGCGGGCGCCAGCGCGCGCACCCTGATCCGGTTATTCCCGAAGGAAACGGGCTTGCACTACCGCCAATGGCTGCAGCAAGTCCACCTGGCCGAGGCATTCTGCCGCCTGGACCGGGGCGAAGGCGTGGCCGCCATCGCCTATGCGCTGGGCTACGCCAGCCCCAGCGCCTTCAGCGCCATGTTCCGCCGCATCCTGGGCCGCACGCCGCAGCACTACCTGAGCGAGTGGCGCGCCGCGTAGGTCGGCAAGCGCCGCTGTCGGCATTGTCGGCTTACCCCCTGCGGGCTAAGCCGACCTACTCTTTTTCGCCGGCAATCAGGCGGTAGGCCAGCGCGCCCAGCAAGGCGCCGATGATCGGTGCCAGCCAGAACAGCCACAGCTGGCTGGTGGCCCAGTCGCCCACGTACAGCGCCACGCCCGTGCTGCGGGCCGGGTTGACCGAAGTATTCGTCACGGGGATGCTGATCAGGTGGATCAGGGTCAGCGCCAGGCCGATCGGCAACGGAGCGAAGCCGGCCGGCGCGCGCTTGTCGGTGGCGCCCAGGATGACGATCAGGAAGAACATCGTCAGCACGATTTCAATCACCAGCGCCGACAGCATCGAATAGCCGCCCGGCGAATGGGCGCCGAAGCCGTTCGAGGCAAAGCCCTTGCTGACATCGAAACCGGCCTGGCCGCTGGCGATCACATACAGCACGCCACCGGCCACGATGGCGCCCAGCACTTGCGCGATGATGTAAGGCAACAGTTGATTGGCGGGAAAGCGGCCGCCGGCCCACAGGCCGATCGAGACGGCAGGATTCAAGTGGCAACCCGAGATGTGGCCGATGGCGTAAGCCATGGTCAGCACCGTCAGGCCAAACGCCAGTGCCACGCCGGCAAAGCCGATGCCGAGGCCGGGGAAGGCTGCGGCCAGCACGGCGCTGCCGCAACCGCCCAGTACCAGCCAGAACGTGCCGAGGAACTCGGCGCCATATTGTTTCATGATGTATTCCTTTAAAGTGACGAGAAAACGTGCCAGGGACGACCAATCGGACCGCTCACCACCTTTGCCCCGCCCAGGGGCGACGGCAAAGCACAGCACCAGCAACGCACGCTGCAGAGCGCGCATAATGACATGACATCATTATCAATGCAACATTATTTCGTACAATAATGTTAATAGTTCTCTTGACACCTAAAGGTTGTTTTGATAATTCTCATGGCGCGGGGCGGCGCATGTATTTTTGCGGCGCCTCCTGTGGTGCAAAACCAAAGCCCGCATACAGGCCATGCGCGTTATCGATGCCCTTGCGCCGCGCTTCCATTACGACTGCCCGCTCAGGTAGCGGTCGATCATGGGCACGCCCAGCTCGTCGCGCTCGCTGGAAATACGCAGTGGCGCGTGCATCAGTTCTTGTACAGCAAATCGGCTTCGGCGATGCTGGGCTCGCCGAAATACACGGTGCGCAAGCCGCCCTTGGCATCGCTGCCCATGTACACGCCCGTCATGCTGTGCGTGGCCGGGTCGTACAGGATGGAGTAGCGGTGGCCGCAATTGTGCGGTTCGCAGACGCTGCTCAGCAGGCGCGCCTTGCCGTCGATCTCGACGGGCTTGAGCGGACTGGCCACGCCATCGGGCACCCAGCGCTGCCGCTTCAGGCCAGCTTTTTTCAGGCCCACATTAAAAGCCTTGCGAAAGGCGTAGTCCGCCTTGTAGACATCGGGGAAATACGGGCAGGTATGGCCGCCGTCGCAGCTTTGCGCTTGCTCAATGAGCGACAGCTTGGGCGTCCGGGCTTGTGCCGGCATGGCGGCCAGCGCCACGGCGGCGCCCAGGAACAGGGGGAAGAACAAACGTGCGGACATGCAATCTCCTAAAAGCATCCAATAATGGGTGCAGCATAGCAGAATGGCATGCTTGCGCACCGGCGTCAGGGAGAGCAGCGGATACCGACCACCCCGTTGACCTTGCCTTCCGGCCAGCCCGTCTCGCGCCAGCGGTACACGCCGGGCGCAACGACGATCAACTGCCACTCCACCAGCTTGCCAGCGGCATTGAGGCGGGTTTCATTGTCATAGCGCAAAGTCAGGCTATGCTCCGTTTCCGCCACCACCGTCGCGGCAAAGCGGTTGGTTTCGCCCAGCTTGCTTTTCCACGTGCGGTCATTGAAGATCGCCAGCCGCTGATGATCATCAGACAGCTGCATGCGCGTAAAGTGCCGCGCTTCTTCGCACACACTATTCGTATTCACGCTGTCGGACCAGCTGCCAGACAATTGCGCGGCATCAAAAGGAGTCGGGGCGGCGGACACGGCCGCACTCAGCAGCAAGGTTGCAAGCATAGTTATCGAAAGAAAACGAAAGGAAAAATCATGGCTGGCGCAGCGCCAGCGTGATGCTGGACGGCAATGCGGGCGTACGCCGGTGCAAAGTCGCCTGCTCATAGGCATACGCCATCGCGATGAGCTGCATGTCGCCATGGGCAGGGCCGATGAAGGACAAACCGACAGGCAAGCCCCCTGCCATGCCGGCCGGCACCGTGATATGCGGCAAGGCCGACGGTGCCTGCGCTACGCCATGGCACGTGGGCCCCACCAGCGCATCGAGCCCATGCGAGCCCAGCAACGCTTCGATGCCGCCTGGCCCGGGCGCCGGCGGCGTCTCGACCAGTTCCGCCCCCTGTTCCCGCAACGCCTGCAGCGCCTGCCCGATCACGGCATCGGTCCCGGCGCACAGGCCGAACAGGTGGCGCGCCACGCCGATGCGGCGCCCGTGCAAGCCGGCAGCATCGAACAGCGTGCCATCGGCCAGGCGCTCGCCCGTCAGGGCGGCGAACAGCCAGGCCGCCTCGCGCACGCTGGGCGCCATCGGTCCGGCCGTGGCTGGCTCGCCGTCCTGCTCCGCGGCAGTCCTGCCCGTGGGCTTGATGGCGACCAGGCCGCAGTTTGAAGCAGGCGCGACAATGGAGCCGTCCGCCGCGCTGTCCACGGCCAGGATGGTCAGCCCGGCCCAGCTGGCACTGGCATGCGGCACGCTGACGGCGGCCCACTGGCGCAAATTGCTTTTGCCAATAATGACGGCGCCGGCCGCGCGCAAGCGCGCCGCCACAAAGGAATCGCAGCTGGCCTGCGTGGCCAGGGGCGCCTGCGTGCGCGTCTTCATGCGGTCGCCCGTGGCGATATTGTCGCGCAAGACGATGGGGATGCCGTGCAAGGGGCCGCGCACCTTGTGCACCTGGCGCTCGCGGTCCATTTCCAGCGCGATTTTCAGCGCATCGGGGTTGATTTCAATGCCCGCATAGGCGCGCGCGCCGATGCTGCACAGCGAACGGATGCGCGCCAGGTATTGCGACGTCAGCGCATGGGAACTGAGCTTGCCTGCCTGCATCATCTGCTGTTGCGGCAAGACGCCCGCGTCGAGCAGATGGGCCATGGGACTGGCGGGCGCCGTGGCGCGGGCCAACACGGGACGGGCCGCGCCACGCGACGCGCCACTGCGTAACATCTGACTGCGCTGCATGCTATCTCCAGGAAACTTCAATGTTTCTACCGCAATAATGTTCTAGTCATAGCATAGCAGTCCTTGCAACACAATTGTTGTCGAAGGGAATTATTTTTTAAGCAAAAAAAAACGCTGCCCGAAGGCAGCGTTTCTTGATGATCATGCACTGGGGCGTATCAGTTGCGTACGACACGCTTGTATTCGTTGGTACGGGTGTCGATTTCGATGACGTCGTCCTGTGCCACGAACAGCGGCACTTGCACGGTGTGGCGGTGTGCGTCGATGGCGTTTTCGATCTTGGCTTCTTTCAGGACGTTGCCCGAGGTGTTGCCCTTGACCGCTGGCTCCGAGTACACCACTTGACGGGCGATGGTCGTCGGCAGTTCAACGGAAATAGCCTTGCCGTCGTAGAAAATGGCTTCGCATTCCATGCCATCTTTCAGGTAGTTCAGCGCTTCGCCCAGGTTTTCTTCTTCGATTTCGTACTGGTTGTACTCGGTGTCCATGAAGACGAACAGCGGGTCGGCGAAGTACGAATACGTTACTGGCTTTTTATCCAGAACAACAACGTCGAACTTGTCGTCGCCGCGGAACACGTTTTCCATCGGGGTGTTCGTCAGAAGATTTTTCATCTTCCATTTGTAGGTGAAGCCCGTGCGGCTCGAACCGTTGACATCAGAACGCAACACGATCATTGGCTTGCTGTCGACCATGATGATATTGCCAACACGAATTTCTTTTGCGGGTTTCATAGGAATGTACGTAAAAAGTGGGTTGCATGAAGACCATCTGCCGCCTGTGCGCCATCAGCGCCGCAAGCTTGCGTTTGATCGGTTAAAAATACGTTAGAAATAACCGGGCATTTTACCTTAATTTTTGGCAAGCGCCTATCTCGTCGCGCCAGCGAACGCCAGCAAGTTACTTGCCAGATCGCCATTAGCCTGCATCTGCCGCTGCCAGGCCTGCGCGCGCGCCCCGATGCGCGGCAGATCGGCCTGCAATGCGGGCCACAGCTGCACCCACGGCAAGGCGTCCGCGCTGGCGCCATTCCAGGCCAGCGCCGCCTGCGCCAGGCTGTCAATGACGCCGTCCGCATCGGCCGCATAGCGCTGCAGGAAAGCGCGCAGTTTCACGTGATGCAAGTTTTCATCCTGCAAGTAGATATGCCAGAGAAACGGCCGGCCCGCCCATTGCGCGCGCACGAAGGAATCCTCGCCGCGCACGAAATTGACGTCGCAAGCCCACAGCAGGCGGTCGTAATCGTCTTGCGGCACGAAGGGCAGCACGCGCACCGTGAGCGCGCCGCGCGTGCGCGCCGCACCGGCCACCGCTGCATCGTCGCCGATAAACGCCTGAACGGCATCGAACGCGACGCCTTCCGGCACCAGGCATGTCACAGGTTCACTGTCCGCCTGCCACACGCCAAACAACTCGGCGACGGGGGCGGACGGGTAACAGAACAGCGACACTTTCAAGGCGCGCATTTCCGCCGCCGTCACGCCGAATTGCCCCAGGAATGCCGCCATGGCATCCGCATCGGACTGGAATGCCAGCCGCCGCTCGTCGAGCGCCGCTTCGCGCAGCAAACCGCCCGTTTTATCGGTAAAACCGGGAAAGAAGAAATGCTTGATCATGCCGTGACGGGGCGACGTCAGCGCGTGGCAGCCCTCGACCCACTCTTCCGCCGTCAAGCCTTCCAGGTTCAGCCACACGGGCTGCGGCGCGCATTGCGCCATGGCGGCGATATAGCCGGGTGGAATATCGCAGGCAAAGAACTCGATGACGATATCGGCGATATCGGCGGGCACAAACACGCCATCCTGGCCGCGCCAGTGGCGAACCATGACGCCGGATGCCTGCTGCGCCTCGGCAGCCACATCGATTTCAGGGCAAATGCGCTGGAAACTGGGCAAATCATCGACCCACAGGGTAACGGCCACGCCGTGTTCGCCGCCCAACTGCCGCGCGAGGCGCCAGCAAATGCCGATATCGCCGTAGTTGTCGACGACTTTGCAGAAGATGGCCAGTGATGGAGCGCGATCGGTAGGTAGTGGCATAGTCAACGGGAAGAGAAAAACGTGGGCATGGCGGCCAATAACAAAAAAGCCGCGCTGTTACCAGGCGGCTTTTTTGTTGGCTGATTCAGCCGGTCTGGCGTCCCCAAGGGGATTCGAACCCCTGTACTCACCGTGAAAGGGTGATGTCCTAGGCCTCTAGACGATGGGGACAGAAAATCTGTCCTGGATGCGCTGCTTTGCATCCCGACCTGTTACTTGCTTACTGCTTGCGAATCTGGCGTCCCCAAGGGGATTCGAACCCCTGTACTCACCGTGAAAGGGTGATGTCCTAGGCCTCTAGACGATGGGGA
>NZ_JACYMM010000022.1 GCF_020858115.1 Janthinobacterium sp. FW305-129 | reverse complement strand
GGACCGTGAAACAACTTTGCGCCGATGATAGTGCTGCAACCAGTGTGAAAGTAGGTTATCGTCAGGCTTGTTATTCGAAAAAACCCCCATCGGTGATCCGGTGGGGGTTTTTTTATGTCCGCTAATTTTATCTACGCCAGCGCTTGCACGGCGCACGGACGAAAAAAAGGCAGCGCTGCGCGCTGCCGTTGTCATTTTCAGATCAGATTTCTCGCAGTATCCGCTGGAATAGATGATTCAAATCCTGCATCCCGGCGGGTTTTTCTTCTTTCTCCACGCTGAAATTTTCCAGTCTGGCCAATTCCGATTCGATAAATGCATTGAGCTTGTCGATGCGTGGGGCTAATTCCTTCTCCAGCGCGAGCTTTTTACGCTCGAGCAGCCTGTGAATTTCCTCCAGCAAGCCCTCTTCCTTTGGTAGCAGGTGCAGCAGGGCCGCAAATTCGATGGGCGGCGCCGTGCGATAAGTTTCTATCCAGCGCGTGGCCAGCAAGGGGCGCAATACATAAAAATATTTCTTCAAAGGCACCATCTCCGCCATCAGATAGCCGCGGTAATTGGTCTTGGCCATGCTGCGGTAATGGTAGATACCCTTTTCCAGCGTATAGATGGAATTGAGCAAGGCTTGGATGCCAGTCTTGAAATGGCCATTTTCGATATATTGTATCGGCGACTGTATCCATTCAATCACGGCGGGATTGGAGCGCCTGAATAGCTGGAGCGCCTTGCGCACATCCCATCCATTGAGGTCGATATCGTCGACGATGGGATATTCGATCACGTCGCGCTTGTCTTCCAGGTCGACGCTCAAGTACCAGTCTTCAGGCCGGGCATAGATGAAACGCACGTCGAAGTCGCTATTGGGCGACGCAAAGCCCCAGGCGCGGCTGCCGGACTCAATGGCCAGCAGTATCCGTACGCCTTCCTTTTCTTCCACGGCCGCCAGGCGGCGCATGATTTCTACTCGTATTTCTTCAGGAATCATTGTCATTATGTATTAGTTGCTTGCAGACACTTTATCCCAATCAAGGGCAAAGCGGGCGAGGTATTTCTTGAGCCGGTCGGCATCGTTCGGCCTGGCTTTCGCCGCGCGCGATGCCGCATACAGTGTGCGGCCCGCGTCGGACAGGCTGTTCGCCTGCCGGCACACCTTGATGACTGCCTGCAGCTGCAGCGCATCGAACAGGTCCAGCTGCGCGGCGGCCGTTTCTCCCATGATCTGCGCCAGTGCCACCTCGTTTCCATCAGGCCGTTCGCCATGATGCCGCCACAGGCGGCGTAGGCGCGCCGTTTCCTCGTCCACCACCTGGTCCGTGATGCGCCCCGCTTCCGACAAGGTGGCCAGACGCGTGACGGCGGCGGACAAATCGCGGAAATTGCCGTGCCAGGCGGCCGATGGCGATGCGGCGAAGCGCATGAAGCGTTCGCGCGCCTCCTTGTTGAAGCGCACTCGCTCTCCCGTCTCCGCGCCGTACTGCGCCAGCAGGTAGTCGAGGTTTGGCTCGATGTCTTCCGGCCGCTGCGCCAGGCCCGGTAATTCGTAGGTCCACAGGTTGATGCGCGCATACAGGTCTTCGCGAAAGCGGCCGGCCGCCACCTCCTTGCCCAGGTCGCGGTTGGTGCCGGCGATCAGCTGGAAGTCGCTTTGCACCTCCGTATCGGCGCCGACGGGAAAGAAGCGCTTTTCCTCGATCGCTTTCAGCAGCATCGCCTGTTCATCGAGTCCCAGTTCGCCGATTTCATCGAGAAACAGCAAGCCCTTGTGCGCGCTGCGCAGCAAGCCTGGCCTATCCGAACCCGCACCTGTAAATGAACCCTTGATATGGCCGAACAGGGTGGAAGCGGCGCCGTCGCCATGCAAGGTGGCGCAATTGAGGTCGATGAACTTGCCGTCGATCTGGTGGCGCGATTTTTTCAGTTCATACACGCGGCGCGCGAGGAAGGATTTGCCGGCACCGGTAGGTCCCATCAGCAGCATGGGGGCCTTCGATTTGATGGCGACGCGCTCGATTTCCTCGATCATGCCATTGAACTTCGCATTACGCGTGGCGATGCCGGACTTCAGGAAGGCGACGCCTTCTGCCTGCTCGCGCGTAAAACGCTGCGCGATCTGGTCGTAACGCGACAGATCGAGGTCGATCAGCGCGTAACTGCCGGGATTGCCAATGGCCTGGCGTTTCGGCGGCGACGTCTGCACGAGGCGGCCCGGGAAATAGCGCGCTTCCGTCATCAGGAACATGCAGATTTGCGCCACGTGGCTGCCGGTGGTGATGTGGATCCAGTACTCCTCATTGTCAGGATCGAAGGGATAGCTGTTGGCGAAATCATAGAGGGCGCCATACACGTCTTCAAAATCCCAGGCATCGCTGATCGGCAGATCGTGCGCGTGCAGTTGCGTTTCCGGCGAGACGCTGGCGATGTCCTGCGACACCTGGCGTACCAGATTGTCGAACTGCCTGCCTGCATACAGCAGCTCGAAGCGGTCGATGATCTTGTCCTCGTGCTGGGTCAGGGCGATGCTGGGGCGCCACTTTTCCCAGCGTGCCGTTCCCCTGCCATTGTCGAGCTGCGTGCCGAGAAAGCCGATGACGACGGTACGTTTTGCTTGCATAGTTGGGATAAATATTTATCTTAAAAGATAATTGTATTCCAAATTGCCGTGACAGGGATATTTTCAACGCATAGCTTGCGTGAAAATATTATTTAATGAAATCAATGGTTTATGTAAATGTTTGAGGAAGTATTGAAAGCTGGCACAGCGCTTGCAATAGAGGAGATACCAACGAGATAAACGTAGAGAGCAGAGAGGAACGAAAAAATGGCCAATGCCCAGTTATTCCAGAGCGCGAAACAGAGTGCAACCTTGCCAGCGGCGCTGGCGCACAATGCCGAAGGCGCGCCAGCGTATGCGCTGACCCCACGCCATCAGCTGGCCCAGTATGCGGCCACGGGCTGCCTGAACACGACGTTTTATGCGAGCGCCGACGCGCAGCTGGCAAAGGTGATCGAGCTGTGCAATGCGGTCGAACCGGCCTTCATCGCGCAAACGGCCGTGTACTGCCGCGAGCGGGGCTATATGAAGGATATGCCGGCCTTGCTGGTGGCCGTGCTGGCGGGGCAGGGCGCTGCAGAATTTACGCAGGCCTTCCAGCGCGTGATTAACAACGGCAAGATGCTGCGCAATTTCGTGCAAATCGTGCGTTCGGGTGTCATCGGCCGCAAATCGCTGGGATCGCGTCCGAAAAAGCTCGTGCAGGCATGGCTGATCGGCGCGTCGGAACAGGCCTTGCTGGCTGCCGCCGTGGGCAACGCGCCATCGCTGGCCGACGTGGTCAAGATGGTGCACCCGAAACCCGGGGATGCCTGGCGCGCCGCCTTCTTCGCCTGGCTGATCGGCAAGCCCTACGATGCGGCGGCACTGCCGCCCGTGCTGGCCGCGTTCGAGGCTTACAAGCTTGATCCAGCGCAAGCGATTCCGGCAGTGCCGTTCCAGATGCTGACGGCGCTGCCCTTGAACGCACAGGCATGGGCGCAGATCGCCCGCCAGGGCGGCTGGCAGATGGTGCGCATGAATTTGAATACCTTCGCCCGCCATGGCGTGTACGACATCGCCGGCATGCCGGAACTGATCGCCGCCAGGCTGCGCGATCCCGAGGCGATCGCCAGCTCGCGCGTGTTTCCGTACCAGCTGATGTCGGCGTACCTGGCCGCCGGCGACAAGGTACCGCGCATCGTGCACGCGGCGCTGGAGCAGGCGCTGGAAATATCGCTGGCGAACGTGCCGCGGATCGCCGGCAAGGTGGTGGTGTGTCCCGACGTTTCCGGCTCGATGGCCTCGCCCGTCAGCGGCTTTCGCGGTAGTGCCACCTCGAGCGTGCGCTGCATCGACGTGGCGGCTCTGGTGGCGGCGGCCATGCTGCGCAAGAATCCGGACGCGATGGTGCTGCCGTTCGAGCACAGCGTGGTGCAGTGCGCACTTGGCGCCGATGACAGCGTGATGGAGAATGCAGCCAGACTGGCGGCCATCGGCGGTGGCGGCACCAATTGCAGCGCGCCCCTGCTGCGCATGAACAGCAGGAAGGAGCTGGCCGACCTGGTGATTTATGTGTCCGATAACGAATCGTGGATAGACGCGAAGCGCAGCGGCGCCACGGCGACCATGGGACAGTGGCAGGTCTTCAAACAGCGCAATCCGCAGGCAAAGCTGGTGTGCATCGATATTGCGCCGCACGCCACCACGCAGGCGATGGAGCGCGAGGATATCCTGAACATCGGCGGCTTTTCCGATGACGTATTCAGGATCATCGCCGCCTTTGCCGCCGGCCAGCTTGACCCCGCCCACTGGGTGGGAGAAATTGCCGCCATCGATATCGCGGCACCAGCTTGTTGAAGTAAAGCGCATGAATGCGGACAAGACTACATAACAGACGTCTTGTCCAACCTTGTCATGCGCCGCAGTGCCCCGAATGCCGACAGGATTACATCGATCAGCCGCGTCAAACCGGCCTGGCAGGCGCAGTGAGCCTGGCAGAAAATCCTGTCCCACCTTGTCGGGTTGTCCTACTGATTAAAATAGAAGATGAGAGAAGCGATGAAGAAAGAAGAATACGAAGTCCTGCATACCGAAGGCAGCCGTCCCGTCAAAATGTGGACGCGTGGCGTGCCTGTCGAAGAAGCGGCCAAAAAACAATTGCGCAACACGGCGACCCTGCCGTTCATCTACAAGCATATCGCCGTCATGCCCGACGTCCACCTGGGTAAAGGATCGACCATCGGCAGCGTGATCCCCACCCTGGGCGCCGTGATTCCGGCGGCAGTGGGCGTCGATATCGGTTGCGGCATGATGGCGGCGAAAACCACGCTGACGGCGAATGATCTGCCCGATAACCTGGGGCCGCTGCGCAGCGCCATCGAGTGCGCCATTCCGCACGGGATGTCGCCGAAGACGCGGGGCCAGCGTGGCCGCGACGAGGGTTCCTGGCATACGCCGCCCTCGGTGGTCGATGCGGCCTGGCTGCAGCTGAAGGATGAATTCGACGCCATCTGCCTGAAAACGCCCAAGCTGAAGAACACGAACAATTATCGTCACCTGGGAACCCTGGGCAGCGGTAACCACTTCGTCGAAGTGTGCCTCGATGAACAGGGTTCCGTGTGGTTCATGCTGCATTCCGGTTCGCGCGGCGTGGGTAACGCCATCGGCACGCATTTCATCGAACTGGCCAAGCAGGACATGCGCACCCACTTCATCAATCTGCCCGACCAGGACCTGGCCTATCTGGCTGAAGGCACGCAGCATTACGACGACTACGTGGAAGCCGTGGGCTGGGCGCAGCGTTTCGCCCGCAACAACCGCGAAGTGATGATGCAAAACCTGATCGCCGCCGTGCGCACGGTCATTCATAAACCGTTCCAGACGTACGTGGAGGCCGTCAACTGCCACCATAACTATGTGCAGAAGGAGCACCACTTCGGCAAGGACGTGTTGATCACGCGCAAGGGCGCTGTCTCGGCCCGCGCCGGAGAATTGGGCATCATTCCCGGCTCCATGGGCGCGAAGAGCTTTATCGTGCGCGGCAAGGGCAATGCGGACAGTTTTCATAGCTGCAGCCACGGCGCGGGCCGCACGATGAGCCGCACGGAAGCGAAGCGGCGCTTCAGCCTGGACGACCAGATCCGCGCCACCGAGGGTGTGGAATGCCGCAAGGATGCAAACGTGATCGATGAAATTCCGATGGCCTACAAGGATATCGATGCGGTGATGCTGGCGCAGCGCGAACTGGTCGATGTCGTGCATATCCTGAAGCAGGTCGTTTGCGTCAAAGGTTAATAGAAAGAAAGTAGAGATGATAGAAATTGATGGAGCGCAAGGTGAAGGCGGCGGACAGATTTTACGTTCGGCGCTGAGCCTGTCCATGATTACGGGCCAGCCATTCCGGCTGATTAACATTCGCGCGGGGCGGGAAAAGCCCGGCTTGCTGCGCCAGCATTTGCTGGCCGTACAGGCGGCGGCCGCCATTTGCGGGGCGCGCACGACGCCGGTGGCGCTGCGCGCAACCAGCCTGGAATTCGTGCCTGGCCCCATACGCGGCGGCGATTACCGCTTTGCCATCGGCAGCGCCGGCAGTTGCACCCTGGTATTGCAAACCCTGTTGCCAGCCCTGCTGCATGCGGATGGGCCGTCCACCGTGCGCATCAGCGGCGGCACGCACAATGCCATGGCGCCGCCCGTGCATTTTTTGCAGCGCGCATATGGCCGCATCCTGGAACAGATGGGCGCCGAGGTAGAGATTGCGCAGCAGCGCTATGGCTTTCATCCCGCAGGCGGTGGCGAGGTGATGGCCACCGTGCAGCCGTGCCAGCGCTTGCGGCCCATTTCACTGCTGCAGCGCGGCGAGCGGAAGGCGGGGTATGCGGAAAGCGTGGTGGCGGGCGTGCATGTGAACGTGGCGCAGCGCGAACTCGAGCGTGTCGCCAGCGGCATGGGCTGGAGCGGCAAGCAGCTGCGCCTCGTCGGCTTGCCGGCGGAGCAGGGCCCGGGCAACGTCTTGCTGCTGACATTGGAGCATGAACACGTCACGGAAGTATTTACGTCGTCCGGCGAAAAGTCCTTGCTGGCCGAATCCGTGGCCAAGCGCCTGTTGAACGAGGTGCGCGCCTATCTCAAGACGGACGCGGCCGTGGGCGAGCACCTGGCCGACCAGCTCCTGCTGCCGATGGCGCTGGCCGGTGGCGGTAGCTTCAGCTGCAACAAGGTGTCGCAGCATGCGCTGACGAATGCGGAAGTGATTGCCAGATTTTTACCCGTGCGTATTACTTTCGAGCAGCAGGAGCGGACCAGCATCTGCACGGTGGCCGCCGCCTGACGTACGCGGTGACACAAATACCTGTTGCAGCTGTTCCAAATTGATACATGGGCAGCCAGATGTGGGGTACGCAAGCATGGCATGGCATTTGCTCTTCTTTGGATATTCACTAAAAAAACCAAGGAGACCAGCATGACCTATTCCATCCGCACCCTGCTCGGCGTAGCCGCCGCCGGCGCCGTTGCCCTCACTTCCCTGCTGACCTTGCCGCAAGCTTATGCGCATGGCAATGTCACGCCGCAAGGTGTCGACACCACGGGTTTACCCAAGGTGGGCGACAAGTGGCTCGAGCAAAACCCGTATCGGGGCAACAAACTGGCCCTGACGGTGGGGACATCCGCCTACAACCAGAATTGCGCCCGCTGCCACGGCATTGAAGCCATCTCCGGCGGCATCGCGCCGGACTTGCGCCAGCTGGACCGCGATTGTTTCGGTATCAAGAATGAGACAAAGAAACAGGCTTGCTACAAGGAAACGGACAATTATTTCCTGGCGACTATCCGCCACGGTAAAGTGCGTAATGGCGCCGTGTACATGCCGCCGTTCGAAGGCGTGTTCAACCAGGAAGCCATGTGGGCCATCAAGACCTACCTGGAAACCCGCCGCGAATCCAATTAAGCCGAATTGATCACGAAGGAGTCCCATGCGTTCATTTCAATTCCGGGGCACGCGCGCGATGCTCTCGCTCGCTTGCCTGGCGCTGTGCGCAGCCGCGCCGGCGCGCGCCGACTGGCAGAAAGTGCAGCAGTCGGGCAGCCTGAAAGTGGCGGTGTACAACGAGTTCGCGCCGTTTTCCGACAAGGGCACGGGCATCGATATCGACATTGCCGAAGCGCTGGCGAAAAAGCTGGGCTTGAAACTGAGCTTGCTGCCATTTCCCGCCGGCGAAAACCTCAACGACGATTTGCGCAATATGGTGTGGAAGGGGCATTACCTCGGTTATGGCCCCGCCGACGTGATGCTGCACGTGCCGGTCGACAAGAAATTGATGGCGGACAACGACAAGGTCGAGATCTTTGCGCCGTATTACGTGGAAACCGTGCGCCTGGCGCGCAGTGCGCATGCCGTGCCGCAATTCGATGGCGTCGCCTCGCTGGCTGGCAAGCGCATCGGCGTGGAAAAGGTCTCGATCGCCGCCATGCTGATGCTGGGCGAGGACAATGGCAAGTACCGCGACGACGTGCGCATCTTCGACACGGCCGCCGAAGCCTTGCAGCAATTGCAAGCAGGCAAGCTTGACGCCGTGCTGGCGAACCGTTCGGAAATCGAGTCGGTGCTCAAAAGCGATCCCGCTTTCCCCTTGAGCGAAGTGGCGTTCGCCCGCTTGCCGCGTGCCGGCTGGGCCGTGGGCCTGGCCGTCAGCAAGCAACAGCTCGATGTAGCCAAGTTACTGCAGGCTGCCATGAATGAGATGGCGGCCAGCGGCGAATTGAAAACCATCTTTGAGAAATATGGGGTGAAGGAAGCTCGCCCCTGAAGTAGCTTGCTTGAGTTTAAAAGCCCGCGCATCGGAAGAGGCGCGGGCTTTTTCTTTTTAGAAATTATATTGGGCGCTGACACCCAGCAACCAATTGCGGCCCGGCGCCGCTTCATAGTAGCGCTTGTTGCTGTCGCCGACGATGACGGAGCCCACGTAGGTCTTGTCGAAAAGATTGTTCAGGCGGGCAAATTCCTTGAAGCGCCAATTCCCTACGTTTTGTTTGGCGTTAAAGCGCGCATTGAACACCGTGTAGCCGGGTGCCGGTTTTTCGATGTTGCTATCCTCCGCGTAGACCTGGTTGCTGGCCACGCTTTCCAGTGCCGCGCCGAAACGGTCCAGCGTGTCTTTCCAGGCCAGTTCCGCGAACAGGTTGGCGCTGGGCACGCCGGGCAAGCGGCTGCCTTCGCGCACATTGCCAAACGCCTGGTCATACACGGCGTGCAGGCTGGTGATAGCCACTTTTGTCGTGAAGCCATACGGCAGGGTCGAGTCCAGCGATACCTCCATGCCCTGGCGCAAGGTTTTGCCTCCATTGCGGTAGCTGGTGCGCCCGCCGCTGGAACTGTCCACGACCAGTTCGTCGTTCGTCTTGATCTGGAACAAGGCCGCATTCACATGCGTGTTGTTGGCGATCCTGGCCTTGATGCCCGCTTCCAGGTTGGTGCTGGTGGCCGGTTTCAGCTGGTAATTGAAGCCGCCGCCCGTGCCCGAGTAAAACAGTTCGTTCAGGGTGGGCGCCTCAAAACCGCGCGCGGCGCTGGCATACACGTTGACGTTCGGCGTCAGTTTGTACAGCAGGCCCAGCACGGGTGTCGTGTGGCTGTATTCCAGGCTACCGCTATCGTCGCCATTGCCGAGGAAATGGTCGTTGACCGACACTTTCATCTTGCTGTAGCGCAAACCTGCGCTGAGCATCCATGGCCCGCTTTGCCATTCCGCCTGGATATATGGATCGAGGCTGGAGACGACATCCTGCTCGTCGCGGCGCAGCTTGCCCTTTACGCCGAAACTATTCCCGATGAAGTTTTCGTAGCCGGTGCGGTCATCGCTGGAGCGGCCGTAATCGATGCCGATGGTGGTGCTCAGCTTGCCGCCGGCCAGCTGGTTGACGTGCAGCCAGTTGGTGTCGATGCCGTAGAACTGGCGCTGGAAATCGACCACGCCGCCCGAATGTTTGAGTACTCCATTAACAGTTTGATTTTGCAGGAACTTGGAGAATGCCTGGTACTGGATCACGTCACGGTTGCCGCCATACACCATCACATGCAAGCGGTCATCGCCGAACGACTGTTCATAGGTGGCGCCGATTTGCTGGTGGTCGATGCTCTTGCGCGTGTTGTAGCGTTCGGCCAGGGTGCGCTTCGGGTTTTGCGTGTCCGTCGCATCGATTTCGCCGGCGCGCGGATCGCGGGCGAATGTGGCCCAGGTGGCGCCCAGCGGATCTTGCGTGTTGCCTTGGTGCAGGCTGTTGGCGACGATGGTCAGCTTGCTGTCCGCATTCGGCTTGACCGTGATCTTGCCGAACGCCTGTTCGCGCGTGGCGGCGCTGTGGTCGCGGAAGCCGTCCGTGCGGAAGCGCGAACCGTCGAGCACGTAGCCGATGCCGCCTGTCTGGCCTTGTGCCGACAGGTCCACCTTGCTGGTGCCGAAGCTGCCGCCCGTCACGTTCAGTTCGACGGACGGGGGATTTTGCCCATCCCTGGAGAACAGCTGGATCACGCCGCCAGAATGGTTGCCGTAGATGGCCGAGAACGGCCCGCGCAGCACTTCGATGCGCTCGGCCGTATCGAGGTTGAAGGTGGCGGCCTGGCCTTGGCCGTCAGGCATGCTGGCGGGAATGCCATCGCTGATCAGCTTGACGCCGCGCACGCCGAAGGCCGAGCGGGCGCCGAAGCCGCGCGACGAGATTTGCAAGTCCTGCGCGTAATTCTGGCGGTTTTGCACGACCAGGCCCGGCACGGCGGCCAGCGCTTCAGAGGCATTGACGCGGATTTGACCCTCCTGGATGCGGGCGCTGTCGACGACGTCGATGGAGGCCGGCACTTCCTGGCTGGGGTGGGCGATGCGGCTGCCGCTGATGACCACCGTATCCATGAGTTGCCCGGCGGCCAAGTCAGCGGGTTCGGCGGCAAAGACGTGGGGGGCGAGGGTGGCGCTGCCGGCGACAAACAGGCTGGCGATGGTGTTCAGGCGGAAACGATGCTGCATGCGGATTCTCCAATGTGAATAAAAGCCTGCTTGGTCGCGTGCGCGGCGCAGGTCTGCATAGTTGTATCAAGCAATATGCCTGCCATGTCTCCATTGGTGGGCGGAAATTATACGCGTGTCAGTGGCACGGCGTTTGCATACAGCAATTATCAGAGGCGCCGCTACCGCGCGCTTTTCCTGTGTTTTGCCATTGAAAAGGTGATTATGCCCAACTTCTTCCCGCGCTTGCGCCAGGTGTGCTGGCTGCTGCCTGCGCTCTTCAGCACGGCCCTTCAGGCCGCTCCGTTTGCCTATGTTCCCAATGAAAAATCGGGCACCGTGAGCGTGATCGACACGGCGACTGACCAGGTGGTGCGCCAGATCGCGGCAGGCAAGCGGCCGCGCGGCATCGCCGCCGACCCGACCGGGCGGCAATTGTTTGTCACGGATGCCGCCAGCAGCGCCTTGTTGCTGATCGATAACGCGACCGGCGCGCCCGTGCGCAGCGTAGCGCTGGGCAAGTCGCCCGAAGGCGTCAGCGCTTCGCATGACGGCAGTTACGTGGCCGTGGCCGTCGAGGAAAACAATAGCGTGGCCTTGCTTGATGGCCAGACGGGCACCTTGCTCGCCGACATCAAGGTGCAGGGACGCAATCCGGAACACGCCGTGTTCAGCCCGGATGGGCGCTGGCTGCTGGTCAGCGCGGAAGAGGCCGAGCAAGTCGACGTCATTGATGTGGCGCAACGCCGCCAGGTGGCGTCCATCGCCGTGGGGCTGCGTCCGCGCGGCATCGGTTTCAGTCCGGACTCGGGCCACGCCTATGTGGCGTGCGAACTGGTCAATGCCGTCTACGTGATCGACATGGCCACGCGCAAGGCGATTGCCACCATTCCAGCGGGCAAGAATGCCAACGGTATCGCCGTCCATCCCGGCGGCAGACAGGTATATGTCTCGAACGGTATCGACGGCACGGTAATGGTGATCGACATGGCCAGCAATCAGGTCACGGCCACCATTCCCGTCGGCAAGCGTCCGTGGAACATGGCTATCACGCCCGACGGCGCCAAGCTGTACGTGGCCAACGGGCGCTCGAACAGCGTTTCCGTCATCGACACGGCCAGCTCGCGCAAGGTGGCCGATATTGCCGTGGGCGAATTGCCATGGGGTGTGGTGATTCGGTAGTGGTACAGGGCAGGTGTTCCAGTCTGGTACACCTGTTCCATTGTGCAGCGGCGACGGGGCGCTACGGCAGCAATTGAACCCGCCGATATCGCCACCAGGCCCTTGCAACAGAGGTAAAACCCGCTAAGTTGGGTAGGGGGATGGCGAGCTGGCACGGCATTTGCGGAAGACTGCGTGTACTCACCCCGTCTGTACCAGGACGTTTGATTTTAATTAAGTAATTTCATTCTAATTAACCCGATAGAGGACGACATGAATCTCGCAGACATCAGCAAACTGGGCGTAGCCAATCCCTTCAAACAACGCTATGACAATTACATCGGCGGCAAATTCGTTGCACCAGTAAAAGGTGAATACTTTCCCAACATCACGCCGATCACCGGCTTGCCGTTTTGCGAAATCGCCCGTTCCACGACTGAAGACGTCGAGCTGGCGCTGGATGCCGCGCATGCCGCCAAGGAGGCCTGGGGCAAGACTTCGCCTGCCGAGCGCGCCAATATCCTGAACCGCATCGCCGACCGCATCGAACAGAACCTGAGCCTGATCGCCACGGCGGAAACCATCGACAACGGCAAGCCCATCCGCGAAACGATGAATGCCGACATTCCGCTGGCCATCGACCATTTCCGCTACTTTGCCGGCTGCATCCGCGCGCAGGAAGGTTCCGTCGCGCAAATCGATGCGGAAACCTATGCCTACCACTACCATGAGCCGCTGGGCGTCGTGGGCCAGATCATTCCCTGGAATTTCCCGATCCTGATGGCCGTGTGGAAACTGGCGCCAGCGCTGGCCGCCGGCAATTGCGTCGTCCTGAAACCGGCCGAGCAGACCCCCGCATCCATCATGGTGCTGATCGAGCTGATTGGCGACCTGCTGCCGCCGGGCGTGTTGAACATCATCAACGGTTTCGGCCTGGAAGCGGGCAAGCCGTTGGCGTCGAGCAAGCGCATCGCCAAGATCGCCTTCACGGGCGAAACTGGCACGGGCCGCCTGATCATGGGCTACGCCGCGCAAAACCTGATTCCCGTCACCCTGGAGCTGGGCGGCAAATCGCCGAACATCTTCTTTGAAGACGTGATGGATGCGGACGACGAGTATTTCGACAAGTGCCTGGAAGGTTTTGCGATGTTTGCGCTGAATCAAGGCGAGGTGTGCACCTGCCCATCGCGCGTGCTGATCCAGGAATCGATCTACGAGAAATTCATCGAACGGGCCCTGAAGCGCGTGGCCGCCATCAAGCAGGGCAACCCGCTCGATTCGTCCACCATGATCGGCGCGCAGGCATCGCAGGAGCAGCTGGAAAAAATCCTGTCCTATCTCGACATCGGCCGCCAGGAAGGCGCCGAAGTGCTGGCCGGCGGCGAGCGCAACACGCAGGCGGGCGACCTGGAAGGCGGCTACTACGTGCGTCCGACCGTGTTCAAGGGGCACAACAAGATGCGCATCTTCCAGGAAGAGATTTTCGGGCCTGTCGTCTCCGTCACTACCTTCAAGGATGAGGCCGACGCGCTGGCGATTGCCAACGATACCTTGTACGGCCTGGGCGCCGGCTTGTGGACGCGCGATGGTTCGCGTGCCTTCCGCATGGGCCGCGCCATTCAGGCGGGCCGCGTGTGGACCAATTGCTACCACCTGTACCCGGCCCACGCCGCGTTCGGCGGCTACAAGCAATCGGGCATCGGCCGCGAAAACCACAAGATGATGCTCGACCACTACCAGCAAACGAAGAACTTGCTGGTGAGCTATAGCCCGAAAGCGCTGGGCTTCTTCTAAACCGGCACATGCGCCGCGCCTGTTCATCGGGCGCGGCGCGCAGAAAGGGATGCCATGAGTGCAGCAATTGCCCGGGTGGTCGCCACCGATGCGGCGCTGGAAATGATGGACAAGTTGCGCCAGCGTCACGGCCCGTTGATGTTTTTCCAGTCGGGTGGCTGCTGCGACGGCAGCGCGCCCATGTGCTACGCGCTGGGCGAGTTCGATGTCAGCGATACCGACATTTATCTCGGCAACTTGAATGGCACACCGTTCTACATGGGACTCGAGCAATTCGAGTACTGGGAGCATACCCAGTTGATTATCGATGTGGTCGATGGCAATGGTGGCATGTTTTCACTCGACAACGGCACGGGCAAGCGCTTTTTGACGCGCTCGCGCCTGTTCACCGATGAAGAGTGCGCCTTGTTGCATGCGCAGCCGCACGACCACGGCAACACCTGATACATACACATACTAATAACAGAGGGAGATGATTGTGCAGAAAAACATCATGGGGATACTCATCGGTTTGGGCTTGGCATCGCTGACCCAGGCGGCCGACGTGGGCAATGTCACCACCGCCATGCTCGACAGCACGGCGAAGAATCCGTCCAGCGTCCTGTCGTTCGGCATGGGCACGCAGGGCCAGCGCTATTCGCCGTTGACGCAGATCAATGACAAGACCGTGGCCAAGCTGGTGCCGGCCTGGTCGTTCTCGTTTGGCGGCGAAAAGCAGCGGGGCCAGGAATCGCAGCCCTTGATTCACAACGGTAAGATGTTCGTCACGGCATCGTATTCGCGTATCTTTGCCGTCGACTTGAAAACGGGCGCCAAACTGTGGAAATATGAGCATCGCTTGCCGGACGGCATCATGCCCTGCTGCGACGTGGTCAACCGCGGCGCAGCCCTGTACGGCAACCTGGTGATTTTCGGCACGCTCGACGCTTATCTCGTTGCGCTGGATCAAAACACGGGCAAGATCGTCTGGAAGGAGAAAGTTGACGATTATGCGGCCGGCTACTCGATGACGGCTGCGCCGCTGATCGCCGAAGGCTTGCTGCTGACGGGCGTGTCGGGCGGGGAATTCGGCATCGTCGGCCGGGTCGAGGCGCGCAATCCGATGACGGGTGACCTCGTGTGGAGCCGTCCCACGGTGGAAGGCCATATGGGCCACCGCTACGACAAGGATGGCAAGGCCATCGACAATGGCGTGTCTGGTACCGTGAACAAGACCTGGCCGGGCGACCTGTGGAAAACGGGCGGCGCCTCGACGTGGATGGGCGGCACCTACGATCCGCAGACCAAGCTCGCGTATTTTGGCACGGGCAACCCGGCGCCGTGGAACAGCCATTTGCGTCCCGGCGACAATCTGTACTCGTCGTCCACCGTGGCCCTCGACGTGAAAACGGGGCAGATCAAATGGGCGTACCAGAATACGCCGAACGACGCCTGGGATTTCGACGGTGCCAACGAGTTCGTCACCTTCGACATGGATGGCAAGCGCTACGGCGGCAAGGCCGACCGCAACGGTTTCTTCTACGTCATCGATGCGGCCAACGGCAAGCTGCAGAACGCCTTTCCGTTCGTCAAGAAAATCACCTGGGCCAGCAGCATTGACCTGAAGACGGGACGGCCGAACTTCATTCCCGCCGGACGCCCTGGCGACCCGACCAAGGGAGAAGAGGGCAAGAAGGGCACGACCGTGTTTGCCGCGCCCGCTTTCCTGGGTGCAAAAAACCAGATGCCGATGGCCTACTCGCCGCAAACCAAGCTGTTCTACGTTCCCGCGAATGAATGGGGCATGGATATCTGGAACGAGCCGATCAGCTACAAGAAGGGCGGCGCCTTCCTCGGTGCCGGTTTCACCATCAAGCCTCTGTTTGACGACTACATCGGCGCCATGCGCGCCGTCGATCCGAAGACGGGCAAGATCGTCTGGGAAATCAAGAACAACGCGCCGTTGTGGGGCGGTGTGATGAGTACGGCCGGCAACCTGGTGTTCTACGGCACGCCGGAAGGCTTCCTGAAAGCCGTCGATGCGAAGACGGGCAAGGAGCTGTGGAAATTCCAGACGGGCTCCGGCGTCGTGGCGCCGCCCGTCACCTGGCAGGATGGCGACACGCAATATGTCGCCGTCGTTTCCGGCTGGGGGGGCGCGGTGCCGCTGTGGGGCGGCGAAGTGGCGAAGAAGGTCAACTTCCTGGAACAAGGCGGTTCCGTGTGGGTCTTCAAGCTGGCATCGAAGTAACGGGGCGAAGCATCCGGGCCACTCGGATGGGTGTCTCCCTGTCCGCCGGGTGTTTTCTTTTTGCTGACGGCCCAGGCCGTCAGTTTTTTGTTTACCTGTACGCCCGATATGCCTGCTTGCGGTCAAAAAATGAACACTGGCAGTGGCGATTGATCCGCTGCTGCACAAGTGAAATACGCTTTTTCTCTTTCTCCCTCTGAGCCGTGCTGGGCACGCTTATTGCCAAAGCTTGAGGTACATCAATCACTGGTGTGCACACTAAAAACAGAGAAGAAAGAGGAGAAGAAATGAACACATGGATCAAGCTGGGGAGCCTCGGTGTCATGACAATCGCAGCGGTGGGGCAGGCGCACGCCGTCGATATCAAGGCCGGCGACTGGACCGTGTCGGTGGGCGGCATTGTCAACGCCTATTACACGCAAGTGTCGTGTTCGGGCGATGCAGTGGGCGGGCTGGCGCTGGGCGGCCAGGCGCTCGGTTGCGGCGGAGAAAAGGATCGCACCACCATCGGCAACGGCTTGCTGCCGAATGGATTGATCACCTCAGCAAGCTCGCGCCTGGGCGAGTACGACGTGAAAGCCTTGATCGGCATCTACAACTCGACGGCCACGGACAGCGCCATCAGCCAGAACAGCGTGGTCGACGTGCGCCAGGCCTTTTTCACGTTTGGCAATGCGGAAATGGGCACTTTCAAGCTGGGGCGCGACTACGGCATCTTCGGCGCGAATGCGATCCTGTCCGACATGACCTTGCTGGGTTCGGGCGCGCCGGTGCAGGCGACGCAGCGGGGCCGGGTGACCCTGGGCCATATCGGCGCCGGCTACACCTATCTGGGCAATTATGGCCAGATCATGTACAGCTCGCCGAAGTCCAGCGGTTTTGGCGCCGATGTGGCGCTGGTCAGTCCCGTCTCCGATACGCCGATTGTCGCAGGCTCGACCTATTCTTCGAAGTCCAGCCCGCAAGTGCAGGTGCAACTGACGTATGCGCAAGAGGGCTTGAAAGCCTGGCTGGGCGTGAAGTCGCAAAAATTCACGTCGAAAACGCCTGGCGTCGACGACTTGACCATGCGCGGCGTGGAAGTGGGCGGCTCCTACCAGATGGGGCCGGCTGGCATATTGGTGAACTTCCAGGGCGGCAAGGGACTCGGTATCCTGTCCGATGCGGACCAGGGCGATACCAAATCGAAGAACTGGCTGCTGCAAGGCACGTATAAAACGACGGACAAGCTGAAGCTGGGCTTGTCCTATGGCATCAGCAAGAACGACGACAACACGGCCGGCACGGGCGGCTTGAAGTCGAACGCCAACCTGACCCTCGGTGCGTACTACTCGCTTAACAGTGCAATCACCCTGGTGGGCGAGCTGGGGCAGACGCGCTCGAAAGCCTTTGCGGGTGGCGAAGCGAAGATGAATGGCGTGTCCCTGGGCGGCATTATTTTCTTCTAACCAATGTATGCGGCGCCGGAAGCTGCGGCGCCGCACGGAGTGCAATGCATGCGGATACTGCGGTTGTTCATCGGATGCTGGCTATTTTTGTTCATTCTGGGACAGGCGTGGGCGGGCGTGCTCACCAGGGCCGAGCTGGCGCGGCGCTTCCCCGCGCCCCTCGTCGTGGGCGAGAAGGAAGCCGACTTGCCCGTCTGGCCCCTGTTTAAGCAAAACGCCACGGCAACGGAACTGGTCGGCTATGTCTTCGAGTCGGTGGATCTGGCGCCGATTCCCGGATTTTCCGGCGTTCCTGTCAATTTATTGATCGCCATCAATCCTCAGGGTAGTTTTCTCGACGTCGCAGTGCTGTCGCAGCATGAACCCGTGTTTCTCGACGGACTCGGTGAAGCACCGTTGTTCCAGTTCGTCAAACAGTACCAGGGCTTGTCGCTCAAGCAAAACATTGCCATCGGTGCCCAGAGGAAACGTGCGGCGGATGCCACGCATGCCGATATCGATGGCGTGTCGAAGGCCACGGCTTCCGTGCGCATCATCAACCAGAGCGTGCTGGCCTCTGCCTTGAAAGTGTCGCGCAAAAAGCTGGGCTTCGCGCAAGGCCGCGACCCGGACCAGATCGCCCGCATCCGCATGGACGTGTTCGAGAAACTTAGCGTGGCGCACATGCTTGAGCAGGGCTTGATCCAGCATGTGCGCCTGAGCAACAAGGATGTGGAGAGCCTGTTTGCCGGCAGTCCCGGAGCCGGACTCGAACCGGAAGCCGCGCGCGATCCGGAAGGCCTGTTCATCGACCTGTACCTGGCCTATGTGTCCGTGCCCACGGTGGGACGCAATCTGTTGACGGAACGCAGCTGGAACAAGCTGCGCAACCGGCTAGACGAAGGCGACCACGCCATCCTCGTCATGTCGCGCGGGCGCTACAGCGTGCTGGGCGACGATTTCGTGCGCGGCACGGTGCCCGAGCGCTTGCTGCTGAAGCAGGATGGCTTGCCCATCGACATGCGCGACCTGGACCTGGAATTGAGCTTGTCGGAGGCGGGATCGTTGCCGACTGAAAATATTGCCGTCTTCCGCGTCATCAGCCAGGCGGGACTCGATGCGGCCAGTCCACTGGCGTTCACCATGCCGGTCACGCGCAGCAAGGGTATCGTGTATCCGGAGCGCTTCGCCCGCAACGTCGATTTCAGCTACTGCCTGCCTGCCGATTTTTATAGCGCGCCGCAAGGTGACGATGCCGGCTGGCGCGGCACGTGGAAGGGGCGCAAGGCTGAACTGCTGATCTTGCTGGCCGGGCTGGCGCTGCTGGCCGGCGCGCTGACCAGGCAGAAACGTCTGGTGCGTAATGGCCGGCAATTTGCATGGTTCCGCCGCCTGTTTTTGTTGTTTACCATCGGCTTCATCGGTTATTACGCGCAGGGGCAGTTGTCGATCGTCAATATCACGGGTGTTATCCAGGCCCTGCTGGCGGGGCGCAGCCTGGGCTTTTTCCTGTTCGATCCGATGACGGTGATCCTGTGGGCTTTCGTGCTGCTCAGCCTATTCATTTGGGGGCGCGGCACGTTTTGCGGCTGGCTGTGCCCGTTTGGCGCCCTGCAGGAATTCACGGGCAAGCTGGGCCAGTGGCTGCGCTTGCCGCAGTGGAAAATCAAGCCGCGCCTCGATGGACGTTTGAAATGGATCAAATATGGCTTGCTGGCGGCCATACTCGGAAGCAGCGTGTTTTCCAGCCAGATCACGGACAAGCTGGTGGAGCTGGAACCGTTCAAGACGGCCATCACCCTGAACTTCGTGCGGGCATGGCCCTTCGTCGCGTATGCCGTGGGTTTATTACTGCTCAGCAGTGTTTCCTACAAATTCTTTTGCCGCTACCTGTGCCCGTTTGGCGCGGCGCTGGCGCTGCTGGGACGGTTTCGCCTGTTCAACTGGATTCCCCGCCGCAAGGAATGCGGCACACCGTGCCAGACTTGCCGCCACCGCTGCGAGCATCACGCCATCGCGCCCAGCGGGAAAGTCGATTACGGCGAGTGTTTTCAATGCATGGATTGCGTGGTGATCTACGCCAGCGATGAAAAATGCGCACCCTTGATGCTGGAAATCAAGCGTGCCCGTACCATCCCGATAGTCCGGGCCACGGCAGAGGAGAGCAGCAATGCAGCGTAGAACGTTTATTTCCGCAGCGATCGGCAGCGTGGCCGGCATGGCGGGCGTGATTTTGCCTGGCAGCATGGCGCGCGGCACGGTCACGGCGTCCGGCGTGCGCCCATATCAAGGCGCCGCGCTGGCGTTTGGCACGACGATTGCCGTCACCGTGTTGCACCACGATCAACACCAGGCCGAACTGGCCATCGAAGACGCCCTCCATGCAGCGAGGAATATCGACCGCCTGATGAGCATTTACAGTCCCGCCAGCCAAGTCTTCCAGCTGAACCGCGATGGCCGCCTGGCCCGGCCGGACACGCACCTGCTGGCCGTGCTGGCGCAGGCACAAGCCTTGTCGCAATGGAGCGATGGGGCATTTGACATCACCGTGCAACCCTTGTGGCAGTTGTTCCGCGCGGCGGCAGACCAGGCAAGTTTACCGGCGGAAGCATTGCGCCGCGCTGCGCAGGCGCGGGTGGGCTGGCGGCAACTGGCGTGGGATCGCCGGGAAGTGCGTTTTCTGCAGCCCGGTATGGCGCTGACCTTGAATGGCCTGGCGCAAGGCTACGCGGCGGATATGGCGCTGGCAGCCGTGCAGGCGCGCGGCGTGCGGCACGCGCTGCTCGACACGGGCGAGTTCGTCGCGCGCGGGCAGCGTGCCGTGCGCCGCCCGTGGACCTTGGGCATCCAGGATCCGCGCGACGCGGAAATCCTGGCGGCCACCTTGAAAGTGGAGGGGCGCAGCGTGGCCACGTCCGGCGACTACGAATGCGCGTTCACGCCTGACTTCGCGCATCACCACATCTTCGACCCTGCGAAAGGCGATTCGCCACGCGAACTGGCCAGCGTGACCGTGCTGGCGCCCTCGGGTTTGCTTGCCGATGGCTTGTCGACCACCTTCATGGTGACGGGGGCTGTGCGCGCGCATGCGATGGCCGCGCAGATGCAGGGCATCGACCTGATGACCATCGACAAGCAAGGGCGGCGCAAGATGTCGCCCGGCTTTCCCCGTCTACTCTAGGCTATTTCAGATGCGGCACCTTGCGATAGATCGTGTTGCGCGACACGCCCAGGGCCCGCGCCGTGGCCGAGACGTTGCCGCCGTGGGCATCGAGCGACTTGAGGATCACGCTTTGCTCCATCTCTTCCAGGTTGGCGCCGGCGGCGATCATGCGGTCCGTGCTGGCGCTGGCGGCAGTCGCTTGCGTCATCTCAATATCGTCGAGGAAATCGTCAGGCATGTGGCGCAAACAGATTTCATGCTCGTCGCCAGCCATGACGATGGCCGTGCGCAACAGGTTGGTCAGTTGGCGGAAGTTGCCTGGCCATTTATGCTGGTGGAACAGGCGCAGGATGTCGGGCGCCACCGTGTAGCGCGTGTCGGGCGCTTCCGTCGCGAGGATTTTCTTCACCACGGTATCGAGGTCCGTGCGCTCGCGCAGCGGCGGCAGTTTCACCACCAGGCCATTCAGGCGGTAATACAAGTCTTCGCGAAACAGTCCCTTGGCCATGCGTTCGCGCAAGTTATGATTCGTGGCGCAAATGAGTTCCACATTCACCGTGATCGACTTGCTGCTGCCCAGCGGCGTGACCATGCGTTCCTGCAGCACGCGCAACAGCCGCGCCTGCAAGCCGAAAGGCATGTCGCCGATTTCATCGAGGAACAGGGTGCCGCCATTGGCCTGCAGGATCTTGCCGATCGCGCCTTTCTTGCGCGCCCCCGTAAACGCCCCGTCTTCATAGCCGAACAGTTCCGATTCGATCAGGGTTTCCGGGATCGAAGCGCAATTGACGGCAATAAACGGTCCCATGGCCCGTGGCGAATCGTTATGGATGGCTTGCGCCAGCAATTCCTTGCCGGTGCCTGTCTCTCCCATGACGAGGATGGGAATATCGCGTCCCAGGACTTTATTGACCTTTTCGATCACCAATTCCAGTTGCGGATCGCCCGTGCGCAGGTAGCGCAAGCCGGACAGGCGGCGCGCCGCATTGGCCGCATGGCTGGCCGGTGCAGGGATCGCCGCCGGCACGGCGTTGATATCGCTATGGTCGGTGCTGGTGCTAAAGCCGTGCTGGAAGACGCTATTGGACAGGCGCAACTGCGCGCGCCCATACACGCGCACGCCGCTATGCATGCACAGGTTCAGCAAGCCGGGCGAGGCGGTACGGTAATGGTCGTACAGGGCGGAAACAGGCAAGCCGAACAAGGAACTGAAGGTATGTGATTGCAGCGCGGCAAATGACAAGCCCAGCTGGAACAAACCATTCTTGTTGGCGGATAAAAACCGTCCACCCGGCGTGAACGAGGCGATGCCTTCCATCAAGGTGCCGATGAATTCGGGCCGCGCGTGGAAGTGCACGGTGATGGCATCTTCGAAGGTGGCGGAAAACAGCTGATTTTCGATCATCAGCGCCGACATGCGCACGAGGGCCATCGTATGCTTGTGAAAACTGCGCTGGTCGCTCGAAACGTCCAGCACGCCGATGACATTGCCCCGGTGATCGGTGATCGGTGCCGCAGAGCAAGTCAGGAAGTGATTGGCGGCCAGGTAATGCTGGTCCGCATGGACCAGAGTCGGTACTTTTTCCGTGATGGCCGTGCCGATGGCATTCGTGCCGCGGCTTTGTTCCGACCACGCCACGCCCGGCTGCAGGGCGACGCGATTGGCTTTCTCCAGGAAATCATCGTCGCCCAGCGAATGCACGATGACGCCATTGGCATCCGTCAAGATCACCATATTATGCGTGTTGACGATTTGCTGGTACAGGGTTTCCATCGCGGGCAGCGCGTGCGTGTGCAGCATGCGGTTTTGCTCGATCAGCAAGGACAGGTCGGATTTGCCAGCCGGAGTAAAGTCGGGCGTGGCCGTGGGCGACAGGCCAAACGCAACTGAGCGCTGATGGGACGTTTCGATGATGACGGGGACATTGTCCTGTCCTGCCGGCAAAGAGTTCGCGTCCGCGATGGACGAAAACGGTGCGCTACGGTAAGTAGCTGACGGTTGATACATGATCTCGTTGCCTCCGTTGGGCCCTGTACTGCGGCGCTCTTTTGAATATCGAGAGTGTTCCATAATGTAGCACCTGTCACAGATGGGAGCAAAGCAAAGCGAGCCGGGCTGTCCCCAGTGTTGCTGCCAGGCCCAGAGTTGCTCCCCCTCGTTGGTTGGTGCATGTGTTCATATAAGCAATTGCGGTGCCAGGCCTATCGCCTTTGATCTGGCGCAAAAAATAGCGCTTGCGGGGTGTGCTGGGCACGGCTATAATTCGCCCCCTCGCTGAACGACGCATGCAAATGCAGCGTAAAGTGAGAAAAAAGAAGGAGTTGACGGACGTAGCAAATTGCTTCATACTCTTCCTTCTTCGCAGCTGACAAACACAACGCTTTGTCGATAGCGCGAAAGCAGTAACCGAATACAG
>NZ_JACYMM010000021.1 GCF_020858115.1 Janthinobacterium sp. FW305-129 | reverse complement strand
GTAGGCCGTGCGGGATTCGAACCTGCGACCAACGGATTAAAAGTCCGCTGCTCTACCAGCTGAGCTAACGACCCGAAGAAGAAAGATTATAGGGGGTGCCCGGGATTCTGTCAAACCTAACGGGCAACTTTTTCCCCGTTTTTACTTTTTACCGGCCCGTTCCTTGGCGGCCTGGGCCGCGCTGGAGTCCGGGTAGCGCGAGATCAGCGCGTTCAGCGTCTTGGTCGCGTTCGGCTTGTCTTTCAGCTCCGTGTAGCAGCTGGCGATGTTGAGCATGGCGTCGGGCGCCTTCGGGCTGTCCGGGTAGTGTTTCAGCACGGCCTGCTGGGCCGTGATGGCGCTCTTGCAGTCGCGCTGGGCGTAATAGGCATTGCCCAGCCAGTATTGCGCATTGGCCGCGTAGGCCGATTCCGGATAGCGCTTGACGAAGCCGTCCAGGGCCGTCACGGCGCCCTTGTAATCGCCCGACTTGAACAGGCCGAACGCGGATTCGTACGCGCTTTGCTCGGACACGCCCACGGCCGCTTCCTGGCCGTCGATGGTGACCTGGCGCGGTTCGAGCTTGCGCAGGCGCGCGTCGATGTCGGTGTAGAAATCCTTCTGGCGTTTTTGCGTGTTCGCCAGGTCGTTGCCCAGCACTTCGATCTGGCCGCGCAGGCGGGCGATCTCTTGCATGGTCTGGTCGTGCTGGTTGAGCAGGCTCAAGGTGCTGGTCTTGTCCGCCTTGGCATCGATGCGGCTGTTCAGGTCGCGCGCCATGGCGTCGACCTTGGCGCGCAGCTCCAGGATGGCCTTGCGCGCTTCGTCGTCATCGAACAGGGCGGCGTTGGCGTGCAGGGGCAGGTAGGCAAACGCGGCCATCAAGGCGGCGGCGACGCCGGCTTTCGAGAATGTCATCATGGGTCGGGCTTTCTAAGGTTACGCAAACATGCAAACGGGGCGCCGGGCGGTGAATCACCGCGCTGCGCCCCATTATTATGCCTATGACTGGCCAGTTAGGTAAGCGTCAATGCTTGCGCGCTCACCCGTCAACATCAATAAACGATGTCAGCGCGGCGGTTTTCAGCCCATGCTGCTTCGTTGCTGCCTTGTGCTTTAGGCTTTTCTTTGCCCAGCGACACGGCTTCCATCTGGCCTTCCGGCACGCCCAGGGCAGCCATCGACTTGCGCACGGCTTCGGCACGTTTCTGGCCCAGGGCCAGGTTGTACTCAGCGCCACCGCGTTCATCGGTGTTACCTTGGATCAGGATCTTGCGCGATGGGGTTTTCACCAGGTAAGCAGCGTGGTTTTGCACGACTGGGGTGTCCGCTTCGCGCACGACGTACTTGTCGAAGTCGAAGTAGATGCTGCGGTTAGCCAGCACGCCTTTTGGATCGTCCAGTGGATCGACCGATGCGGTCGTTACTGGCTGAACTTGACGGGTGTCAACTGGAGCGACGACTTTTTCAGGAGCGCGCTCGACCACTGGGGTCTCTGCTACTTTGACTGGGGTGCTGCAGGCGGACAGCAGGGCTGCGGTAGCGGCGATGAAAGCCAAACTTTTAAAGTTACTCATTTTTATTCTCCGGGTCATGGTTAAAGGTGAAACTGTACAGCATTTACTTCATAAAAGGACCCCAGGTGGGCTCCTTGATATTGCCAGCTTGCGTAGTCAAACGCTGTTTGACGCGGCCATCCACCGATACCACTGCCAGCGACTTGCGTCGTCCGGATTCGGTCGCGTACATGATATATTTCCCGTTGGGCGAAAAGCTCGGTGATTCGTCGTTGGCGGTGTCCGACAGGCGCAGTTCCTGGCCACTAGCCAGGTCGAGCGCGTAGAGCTGGAAATTGCCGTCGCGACGGGAAATATAAGCGAGTGTCTTCCCGTCGGACGAAATCCGCGGGCTGATGTTGTAGGAGCCGCCAAACGTCACGCGCTTGGCTTCGCCGCCGCTGCTCGACATGCGGTAGATCTGTGGTCCGCCGCTGCGATCGCTGGTGAAGTAAATGCTTTGGCCATCGGCCGAGAATTGGGGTTCCGTATCGATGCCGCTGCTGGTGCTGACGCGGCGCAAGCCGCTGCCGTCGGCATTGACGGTGTAGACCTGGGTATGGCCATCGCGCGACAGGGCCACGGCCAGGCGCGAGCCGTCCGGGCTCCAGCTGGGCGCCGAATTGCTGCCTTTTTCATTCGATACGATGGTGCGCTGGCGCGTCACCAGGTTTTGCACGTAGACGATGGGTTTTTTCTTTTCAAACGACACATACGCCACCTTGGTGCCATCCGGCGACCACGACGGCGAAATGATCGGCTCGTTCGAGCGCAGGGCGACCTGGATGCCTTCGCCATCGGCGTCGGCGATTTCCAGCCGGTATTCGCGGCCCGATTGCGTGACGTAGGCGATGCGCGTGGCGAACGCGCCTTTGACGCCCGTCAACTTCTCATAGATGTCATCGGCGATCTTGTGCGCCAGCAAGCGGTTGAACTGCGGCGCGGCCGCATTGTTCATGCTGGAGATCTGCGCGCCCTTGATGGTGTCGAACAGCTTGTAGCGCACGTCCAGGCGGCCATCGGCCATGCTTTGCACGCTGCCGGCCGCCAGCGCGTCGGCGCCGCGCGATTTCCACTGCTCGTAGCTGACGGGCGCCGTTTCCGCCACGGGCGCATCGGCGTCGATCAGCTTGAACACGCCGCTGCGCGCCAGGTCGGCCTTGATGATGCCGGATAACGATTGCGGCGCCGCCGATTCATTGACAAAGGTGGCGACAGCCACCGGGATCTGGTTGCTGCCGATCCCCGTAATCTCCACGCGCAGCTGCGCCTGGGCGCCGGCCGCGCCCAGCATCAGGCCGGCGCAGAGCACGACGTAGCTCATTTTTTTCATGGTCATCATTTAGGCAAATCCTTCATCTCGAATATGAGTTCAATCTCGCGTTCCACGGTGCCGTCTTTTTTCTTCGGCAGTGGCGACGATTTATTAATGGCGTTTTCCACCGAGCTGTCATACGCCGGCAGGCCGCTACTTTTTATCTTTCGGACCGAAATAATTTCCCCAGTTGGCAGTTGCTCGATCTTGAACACGGCGCGCGGGTTGCCCGGCACGTCCGTGCTACCGCTGTACGCGATATTGCTCTTGATCTTGCTCGTCAGGGCAGCGACATAGCCGCTGTCCTTGCGTGGCGCGGTCGCTTTCGCGGCCGTGCCCGTTGTGCCATTGCCTGCCTGCGCCATCATCCGCTTCATGTCATCGGCATGCAATTTGTCGGCAGCGGCATTTTCCGCCGCCGCTTTCTTGGCCTTGGCGGCTTTTTCCGCCGCAGCTTTCTTCTCAGCCAATTCTTTCTCGGCCTTTTCTTGTGCTTTTTCTTTCTCTTTTTCGAGCTTGGCTTTCTCCAGCTTGTCAGCCTTTTCTTTCTCGAGCTTTTCAGCCTTGTCTTTTTCTTTCTGCTTCTGTTTTTCCAGTTCGCGCTTTTCTTCCTCGCGTTCCTTCTGTTCCTGCTTGCGGCGTTCTTCCGCTGCCGCTTTCTCTTCTTTCAGCTTGGCCTTCTTGCGTTCCAGGGCGATTTCCGCCTCGCGCAGGTCGACTTTCGGCTCGGGCGCGGCCACGGGCGGCGGTGGCGGCGGGGCCGGCTGTTCCACTTCCGGTTCCGGCGGCGGCGCCGGTGTCGGCTCCGGTTCCGTCGCCACGTCGGGCGGCGGCGCGGCCGTTTGTACTTTCAGGTCCCACACTTCCGCTTCGACGGCGACAGGTTCCGTATTTTGCCAGTGTACGCCCACCCACAGGAAAAACAGCAGGCCAAGGTGCATCGCCAGCGCCAGGCCCAGCGAGGGCCAGCGGCTGCGTTCGCGCGGCACGCTGTAGGGCTTGCCGAGTACATGGTCGATTTGTTTGTTCTGCAAAGTCTAGTCTATCTAAAAACGGTCAAGTCTGGAAACAGGGTGCTGCGCTTACTTGGTGGCCAGGCCGACGCGGGTAATGCCCATCTTTTTCGCTTCCGAAATGAGCTGGATCACATCGTCGTACTTGCTTTCCTTGTCGCCCGCAATCATCACGGGATAGTCGGGATTGCTTTCGTGCAAGCCGCGCAGCTTGCGCAGCAGGGCGTCGCGGTTCGGTTCCGTTTCCGGCGACAGTTGTTCCTTGCCGATCACGCCGATCGACAGCGAACCATTCGGTTTCAGCACGATCTGAATATAGTCATCGGGCGGTTTCGCCGACTTTTCCGCGTTGGGCAGGTTCACCACGCTGGGATTGTTCGACGACGGCATCACCATGAAAATGATCAGCAGCACCAGCATCACGTCGATGTACGGCACGACGTTGATCTCGGACTTGAACTTGCGGCCGCGGCCGCCGCGCATGCCGCCGCTATTGAAGGAAGAACCCATGGACGCTGCTCCCTCTTAGCGCGACTGGCGCTGCAAGATGTTGGAGAATTCCTCGACGAAGCTCTCGAAGCGGATCGCCAGGCGGTCGATGTCGTGCGAAAAACGGTTGTAGGCGACGACGGCGGGAATGGCCGCGAACAGGCCGATGGCGGTGGCGATCAGCGCTTCGGCAATGCCGGGCGCGACGGCGGCCAGGGTGGCTTGCTGCACGTTGGCCAGGCCGCGGAAGGCGTTCATGATGCCCCACACGGTGCCGAGCAGGCCGATGTAGGGCGAGACGGAGCCGACGGAGGCGAGGAAGGCCAGGTGCGATTCGAGTACGTCCATTTCACGCTGGAAGGCGGCGCGCATGGCGCGGCGTGCACCGTCGAGCACGGCGCCGACGTCCAGCGCTTCGCGCGAACCGTAGGACGCTTTGCCCTTGATGAATTCGCCCATGCCGGCGTCGAAGATGCGGGCCAGCGCGCCGCTCTGATCGCGGTTGCCGCTGGCGTTCTGGTGCAGCGCATGCAGGTTGCCGCCGGCCCAGAAGCTGCGTTCGAATTCGATGGTTTGCTTGCGCGCCTGGCGCACGGCAAACATCTTGCGGAAAATGTAGGTCCAGCTGGTCAGGGAAATCAGCAGCAGCAGGGCCATGATCAGTTGCACGATCAAATGGGCATTGGAGATGAGCGCGAGGAAAGAAAGATCTTGTGTAACGTTCATTGGCTGGCAGTCTGTTGGGTGAATTGTCCGGGGGGGCGGGTAGGGCTCAGGCGGCGCGCATGCGGGCCGCGACGGCATCGGGCACGGCGCGCGGGCGCAATGCCGAATCGACGCAGCCGACCTTGACGCGCGCCGTGTTGAGCAGGCGGTCGCCGCACCAGGCTTGTTGCAGGAAAACGATGGAGGCACGCCCCATTTTCTCTATGCTTAAGGTTAATCTTACCGTGTCATCGAGCCTGGCTGGCGCATGATAGTCGGCGTTGACGCTTTTGACAACGAACATCGCGTCGTGCTGTTCCAGCAATTCCTGCTGGCCCACGTCGATGGCGCGCAGCCATTCGGTGCGCGCGCGTTCGAAGAATTTCAGGTAGTTAGCGTAATAGACGATGCCGCCGGCGTCGGTGTCTTCATAGTAGACACGTACGTTCCAGGTAAAGACTGAAGGCATGTTTATTGCGCCAGTAGTGAGATTGAGCAACATTTTACGCGATTTTTCTTCTTGTGACTGTGGGCGCTTGCTGGAAAGCCATGCAAAAGCGGCATATAAGTTGCACCGCAGCATTGTAAATCCGGGGTAGGCAATGGCAAGCCTCGTAACATACGCTTACAAGCCGCCGCCAGGTTTAAGCCCGGCTTAAGCGCCGCGCTCACGTCGCTGGGCGGCCTGTGGCCTCGCCCGGGCTACGGTGGCGCGCGGCGATTATAGCCGCACCGTTGCATTCCTTGCTCAATTTGGGCACTTAACTTACAATTTGACTTCCATTACGTCTCACGTGACTGGCGAAAAGTCGGCGATCTCCAAGAATGGCGATCGGCAAACCGGCGAAAGGTGGGCATCCACCGGGAAACGTGAGATTTTTCATCAGCCGTTCGCCTGGGTAGCCACTATGGAAAAGCACGAAGAGGCTGCCTGTCCAATGTTGTTATTCACTTAACGCCGGCTCCCCTCATTCGATCCAACCTGCCAGTACAAGCACCCTCATACTTGGAGTTTTTACATGTTTGCAAAAGATCACAACCTCGCCAACGTCGACCCTGAATTGTTCGCCGTCATTCAAAAAGAAAACGTGCGCCAGCACGATCACATCGAGTTGATCGCGTCGGAAAACTACACGTCGCCAGCCGTAATGGAAGCGCAAGGCTCGCAGCTGACGAATAAATATGCCGAAGGCTATCCAGGCAAGCGCTACTACGGCGGCTGCGAATACGTCGACGTGGCCGAGCAACTGGCCATCGACCGCGTCAAGCAGCTGTTCGGCGCCGAATGCGCGAACGTGCAGCCGAACTCCGGCTCGCAGGCGAACCAGGGCGTGTTCTTCGCCATGTTGAAACCAGGCGACCTGATCATGGGTATGTCGCTGGCCGAAGGCGGCCACCTGACCCACGGCATGCCGCTGAACATGTCCGGCAAATGGTTTGACGTCGTTTCCTACGGTTTGACGGCGGAAGAAGACATCGACTACGAGGCGATGGAACGCCTGGCCCGCGAACGCAAGCCGAAGCTGATCATCGCCGGCGCCTCGGCCTTCTCGAAAAAGATCGACTTCGAGCGTTTCGGCAAGATCGCCAAGGAAGTGGGCGCCTACTTCATGGTCGACATGGCTCACTACGCGGGCCTGATCGCCGCCGGCCTGTACCCGAACCCGGTGCCGTTCGCCGACTTCGTCACCTCGACCACGCACAAATCGCTGCGCGGCCCGCGCGGCGGCATCATCCTGATGAAGGCCGAACACGAAAAAGCCATCAACTCGGCCATCTTCCCCGGTATCCAGGGCGGCCCGCTGATGCACGTGATCGCCGGCAAGGCCGTCGCCTTCAAGGAAGCGCTGAGCCCTGAATTCGTCGAATACCAGAAGCAAGTGATCAAGAACGCCGACGTGCTGGCGAAGACCCTGATCAAGCGCGGCCTGCGCATTGTGTCCGGCGGCACCGAATCGCACGTCATGCTGGTCGACCTGCGCGCCAAGAACCTGACGGGCAAGGAAGCCGAAGCCATCCTCGGTTCCGCGCACATCACCTGCAACAAGAACGGCATCCCGAACGACCCGCAAAAACCTTTCGTCACCTCGGGCATCCGCCTGGGCAGCCCGGCGATGACGACGCGCGGTTTCAAGGAAGCGCAAGCGGAAGAAGTGGGCAACCTGATCGCCGACGTGCTGGACAACCCGCATGACGCCGCCACCATCGAGCGCGTGAAAGCGGCAGTGAAAGTGCTGGCCGACGCGCACCCGGTGTACGCAGCATAATTATTTGTCCAGAATGTGTCATACGGAGTAAGATTCTGTATGACACATTCCTTCGTGCCCCAGGGCGCCCGGAGTGATTCGGGCGCCCTTTGTACAAGGGCGGCGATTTCCCGTAATTATTACTATAAAGTTGTAGCCAGCCCATGAAATGTCCATTTTGCCAGCACGGCGATACCCAGGTTCTCGATACGCGCGTATCGGAGGAAGGGGATGCCATTCGGCGCCGCCGGCGCTGCGGCAAATGCGACAAGCGGTTTACCACATACGAACGCATTGAACTTATCATGCCGGCCGTCGTCAAAAAGAATGGCAGCCGGACGGAGTTCGCTGCGGATAAGTTGCGCGGCAGTTTGATGCTGGCCTTGCGTAAGCGTCCCGTCGCGGCCGCCTCTGTGGATACGGCCATCGCGTCCATCCAGGAAAAACTGCTGACCAGCGGCTTGCGTGAAGTCGATTCCGGCTATATCGGCGAACTCGTCATGCAGGAACTCAAGCGTCTGGACAAGATCGCCTACATCCGCTTTGCTTCCGTCTACAAGAATTTCGAAGACCTGGCCGAGTTCCAGGATGCGATCGCCGAAGTGGGGCAGGCACGCGGCAAGCCCTGATACTCGCTTTGCCGATAGCGGGGCCGCTCATGCGCCCCGTTTTCGCCCCCCGTGTTCACCACGCCAGCGCTTGCCTGGCAAGCGGCCTGATCAATAACTACGCCGTTCCTCTCCCCTTATCGCTGCGCTGTTTGCGCTAGCGCAGATCCCGATTTTTGTGCGCGCCTATCGTGTAGCTGGGCCGCCTGTTCTTGCGACTCTTTCTGCGGAAGGGAGCAAGGCATGCGCAATGGCGGTCGCGATAAGTTTCTGGCGGATGGCAGCAGCCTCGTCGAGGTGCTGGTGTCGCTGCTGCTGTTGGCGCTGGGCTTGCTCGGTGCCAGCATCTTGCAATTGAACTCCCTGCGCGCGCGCCATGAATCGGCGCTGTTGTCGGCGGGCGCGCAACTGGCCGCCGGCATGGCCGAACGCATGCGCGCGAATAGCGTGCTCATGAATGGCCCCGATACGGGCAATCCCTATCTGAAGGTGGAATACGCGGCGGCGGACGGCGCCGACGCGGGCGGCGGTGCGCCCGACTGTTTCGGCGCTGCCGCCTGCGGCGCGGCCGAACTGGCGCAATTCGATATCGCCGAATGGAAGCAGGTGCTGCAATCGGCCTTGCCCGGCGCGCGCCTGCGCATCTGCCGCGACCTTGCCGCATGGGACGCTGCCGCCCAAGGCTTGCACTGGGCGTGCAGCGGCGGCAAGGGCGCGCCCATCGTCATCAAGCTGGGCTGGCGCACCCGCCTGTCCGATGGCCAGCCCGCCGTGGATGCGGCAAACGAGTCGCTGCCCAGGCTGGCACTCCAGTTGGGCGGAGGCGGCGCATGAGCGGCACGCACGCCATTCGCCGGCATTGCGGCATGAGCCTGGTCGAATTGCTGGTGGCCCTGTCGCTGGGTGCGCTGCTGATGCTGTCCGCCAGTAGCGTGCTGCTGGCCACCAGCGGCAGTTATGGCGACCAGTCCGCCAGTGCGCGCCTGGACGACAATGGCCGCTATGCGCTCGACACCATTGCCCGCGCCGTGCGCCAGACGGCGTATGTGAACTGGGACAGCAGCGCCGCGCCCGTCGCCCATGCCGATCACGACAGTGCGAATGTTGCCGGGCTCGACGCGCGCAGCCTGGGCAAGAACAGCGAAGGCATCAGCGGCGCCTTGCCCGGCGCCCTGCATGGCAGCGACGTGCTGGCCCTGCGCTATTACGGCGCCGGCAAGGACGAGGGCGGCGATGGTTCCGTGCTCAATTGCGCCGGCTTCGGCGTAGGTGCCGCCCAAACGGAGGCGCAGCGGGGCTGGAGCATTTTCTATGTGGCGCAGGGCGCCGATGGCGAAGGCGAGCTGCGCTGCAAATACCGTGGCGCGAACGGCTGGGCCGCGGACGCCGTCATCCGCGGCATCGACGCTTTCCAGGTGCTGTATGGCCTCGACACGGATACGCCGCCGGACGGCGTGGCGAACCGCTATGTCAACGCCAGCGCGCTCGACGCCTACGATGCGGCGCTGGTGCTGGCGGGTGCGGATGCGGCCGCGCGCCAGCGCGATTTGCGGCGGCGCACGCACTGGAAGCGCGTGGCCTGCGTGCGCGTGGCGCTGTTGCTGCATGGCGAGGCGGGCCAGGCGGACAAGATGGCGGAACTGGGGCCGGCGCAGTTCGACCTGTTCGGCAAGGCGTATGCCGAGGCGCACGGCGCCGATGACACGGGCGTGCGCATCGCGCGCGCGTCCTTGCCTGCCGCGACGCGTTCGCGGCTGCGGCAACTGGTGCAGACGAGCATCATGCTGCGCAACGGGCCGGCGTAGGCGGACGGCGCGATGGCTGGCGCGAGCGTTACCTGTTGCTTGCCTCCTTGCTTGCCTTGTTGTTCACCTCGTGCGCGCCACGGTGGCGCCACCCTTGTGTATGTGCTGGGCCTGCTGGTGATTATCTTGCTGCTGGGCATATCGGCGGCGCAGATGGCCTTGCAGGGCGAAAAGGCGGCACGCGGCGAGCGCGACCGGCAGATCGCGTTTCAGGCGGCGGAGGAGGCATTGGTGGATGCGCAGAACGATATCGAAGGCTTGCCCGGCGCGCCGGGACGCAGCAGCCTGTTCGCGCCAGGCAGCGCGGCCGGGTTCACGGATGGCTGCGGTGACGGCGGCGCGCTGGGCCTGTGCCTGCCCGCAGCGCCAGATGCGCCGGCGCTCTGGCTGAGTACGGACCTCGATGGCGCCGAAGGGAGCAGCCGCGCCGTGCCATATGGCCAGTTTACGGGCGCCGTCATGCAGACGGGGCAGGGTTTCCTGCCGTCGCGCCTGCCCCGCTACCTGATCGAATTGCTGCCGTTTCACCCGCCCGGCGCGCAGGCGGCGACGGTGGCTGGCGGCCTGGCCACGGAAAGCTATGTGTACCGCATCACGGCCATCGGTTTTGGCGCGCAGGAAAGCACGCAAGTCGTGCTGCAAAGTTATTACCGCAAGCAGGCGGCCGGGGCGGCGCCATGAGGACTTGGTCATTCGCTTTGTGGTCCGCCTGGCTGCTGCTGATCGGCCTGTTTTGCCTGGCTTGCGGCGCCGCCCTTGCGGCCGCACCTTCCGTGACGCTGGCGCGGGCCGACGCGGGCTTGCACGGCGCCAGAGTGCCGCCGAACCTGCTGCTCAACCTGTCCCTCACGCATGCGGCGGCCGCTGCCGCGCACGGCGGCGATTATGCGCCGCAGCGCGAGTACCTCGGTTACTTTCATGCGCGCATGTGCTACAGCTATCCGTACCGCAGCAAGGATGGCGTCATGCTGCCGGACTTGCGCGTAGCGACCGCTTACTTCTCCGTGCTGAAGCCTGCCGATGCGCTGCACGGTTGCGGCGGCGATAGTTTTAGCGGCAACTTTCTGAACTGGGCCAGCGCCAGCATGCTCGACATCGTCCGTTACGCGCTGACGGGCGGCGACCGCGTCATCGACGAGGTGCGCAAGACGGTGTTGCAGCGCGCCTGGCTGCCCGATGCCGGCAGCCCCATCGACTTCTATGCCCACCCTGTCTTTTTCCCGCGCAAAGTCTTGCAGACCGGCGTGGCGGCGGCGACGCCATTTGCGCTGGCGCAACTGGCCATCGTTTCCTGCCGCAACCGCCTGCTGTTCGGCGACGCCAGCACCCCCCCGGGCGGCAGTTGCGACGCGCCCGGCTTTGCTGCCACGCACGGCATGTTCCTCGCGCGCGTGCGCGTGTGCGATGCCGATGAAGGGCCGCTGCGCGACGACTTGTGCCTCGCATATGGCAAGAACTACAAGCCGGTGGGCGCCATGCAGCGCCATGGCGGCAGGGTGCGCGTGGGCGTGTTTGGCCACTTGAACGGCGTGTCCGCCAGCGCCGGCCCCGTGTATGGCGGCGTGCTGCGCGCGCCGTTGGCCCACGTGGGCAGGCTGCGCTGGACGGCGCCTGATTTTTTGCCGCAAGACAATGCCGGCGCCGAGTGGAATCCCGCCACTGGCGTCTATATGTCTGAAGCTGCGGGCCCTGGCGGCGGGGTGACCGCTTACATCAATGGCCTGGGCCGCGGCAATGCCGGGCATCCGGGCGCGTATGCGAGCGCGGCGCCGCTGGCCGAATTGCTGTACGAATCGCTGCGCTACCTGCAGGGGCGGCAAGCGAGCGCCGCAGTGCCTCCTGCCACGGCTCCGCCTGCCATCGATGGCGGCTTGCCGGTCGTGGCTCCATGGAGCGACCCGCAAACGGCCAGTTGCCAACGCCACATCGTCGTCAGCCTCGGCGATGCGGGTATGGCGGGCGACCGCTACGTGCCCGGCAATGTTCCTGTGACTCCCGCGTCAAGCGGCGACCGCGCCCGCGCGCCCGATGGTTTTGCGCCGCCGCCGTTCGATGCAATGGCCTGGACGCATGCGGTGGGCAGCCTGGAAAGCGGCGGCGCGCAGGGCAATCCCGCGCCACGGCCCGACCTGGCGGCGCTGGAATTGCTGGCCGACGGGATGGGCGGCGCCAGCTACCATGCGGCGGGCCTGGCCTACTGGTCGCATATGCAGGCCCTGCGTCCTGGCGGCAAGAACGACGGCCTTGCCAAGGTCGAGCACTATGCGGGCGACTTGCGCCAGGGCGACCCGGCCGGCGAATCTGCAGCCACTCCCGCCGCGACGCCCTTGTTGCTTACGGCTAAATATGGGGGCTTTCTCGATGCCAATGGCGACGCCAACCCCTACAAGAGCGCGGCGGGCAACGCGCTGGAGGAATGGAGCCTGGACGGCCGCTGGCCCGCCCATTACCTGCCCGGCAGTGATCCGGCCGCCTTGATCGCGGGACTGCGCGCAGCCTTTGCGGCCGCCGACAAGGGCAGCTTGCCGGCGGCGCTGGCAGGGCCGGCCCTGATGGCGCTGGCCAATGGCACGGAAGAGGCGTACTGGTTCCAGACGCAACTGCGCCTGGCCGATGGCAGCATGACCTTGTCGCGCACCGCGTTTGCCGTGGGCGCCGATGGCGCACTGCTTCCCGGCAAGCCAAGGTGGCGCGCCGGCGGGCTGGACAAGGAGGCGCCGGATGGAACGCCAGCGGCCTTGCGTCCCGTCTACACGCTCGACGCCAAGGGCGCCCTGATGCCGCTGGCCTGGACGCGGCTCGACGCGGAACAGCGCGGCGCGTTCGATGGCGGCGGCGACGGCCGGGGCGAGGCGAGGCTGGCGTATCTGCTGGGCCAGCGCGCGCACGAGGCGGGCCAGCCGGGCGGCTTCCTGCGGCGCAGGTCTGGCAGCCTGGGCGCGGCCCCATACGGCAATCTCGTGTACGTGGGCGCGCCGGGGCTGGGCATGCCGGGGGCGGGATATGGCTTGCACCGCCAGGCGCTGCTGCAGCGCCGGAAAATGCTGTATGCGGGCGCCAACGACGGCTTGCTGCACGCCTTCGATGCGCGCACGGGCAGCGAATTGTTTGCCTATCTGCCGCAGGCGCTGCTGCACGTTGCGGCAGCCGCTGCGAGTACTCACTACAGCCCCGGCCCGCTGCTCGACGGCGCCGCAGCCACGGCGGAAGTGCTGGCGGCGGGGCACTGGAAGACGGTGCTGGTGTCGGGCATGGGCGGCGGGGCGCAAGGCGTGTTTGCGCTTGACATCACGGACCCGGCGCGCTTCGCGCAAGACGGTGCGCTGTGGGAATTTACGGACCGCGACGACAGGCTGATGGGCAATGTGCGCGCGCCGCCCGCCTTTGCCCGCATCAATATGGGCGCCAAGGAGGGGGCGCCGGCCTACCGCGATTTCGCCATCGTCGCCAGCGGCTACAACAATTATGTAAACGACGGCAAGGACACGACGGCGCCCGCATCGGCCGCCGCCATCTTCCTGCTGGCGCTGGACAAGGCGCCCGGCACGCCCTGGATGTTGGGAAGTAATTACTTCCGCCTCAAGGTGCCCGTGGCCGGCGGCGGTGGCGATGGCGGCCATGACACTGATGCGGGCACGGATTCCATGCCCCAGGCGCTGGGCCCGCCCGCCGTGGTGCCGGGCGGCGACGGCGCGCTCGCGTATATGTATGCGGGCGATTTGCAGGGCAATATCTGGCGCCTCGACCTGGCTGGCGGGCCGCCGTGGAAGGATGGCCAGGGGCGCAAGCTCGTCTTTGTTGCGCGCGATGCGCAGGGCCGGCGCCAGCCCGTGACGCAGCAACTGAACGTGGCGTACGCGCCCGGTGGCGGCTATCTGCTGCTGTTCGGCACGGGCAAGCTGGCCGAGGCGGGCGATACCTGGCCTTCCGCCTTCCTGTCGCAGTCGTTTTATGCCGTGCACGACGATGTGCGCGAAACATCTCCCACGCGCAGCCGGGCCGACCTGGAGCAGCGCAGCCTGGGCGAGGCGGCGGGCGGCGTGCGCGTCGACGGCGCCGAGCTGCGCTATACGGGCAGCGACGCCATGCGCGGCTGGTACCTCGATTTTCTCAGTACGGCGCAGACGGGCGAACGCGGCATCAGCAGCCCCGTATTGGCCGCCGGCAAGGTGCTGTTCAATACCGTCCTGCCGGGGCGCGACGCTTGCGCCAGGCCGGCCACGCGCCTGTACGTGCTCGATGTGCTGAGCGGCTTTGCCGCCGACGGCGCCGGTGTCGTGCAGGCGGGCGAGCAGACGGGGCGCTTGTTCGATGGCCTGGCGCGCGCGCCGCCGCTGGCGCTGGAATTGAGCAGCACGGTGGGCGCCGCGACGGCGGCAGGGCGGGCCGAGGGGCGCAAGGAACTGGCCGTGCTGCAGCCGGGCTTGCCAGGCGCGGCCAGCGGGGCAGTGCTCAAGGTCGTCAGCGCGCCGCTGCCGGCCCGGCGCCTCAGCTGGCGCGAAGTGGCGAACTGGCGCGAATTGCATGAGGCGGCCAAGAAAAAATAGGCGTGGGCATGGCTGCGTGTCGCAAGTGACAAGCGTGCCGGCCTGCGCATCGTATCGGCTGGCGCTTGTTGGAAAGGGGGAAATCGCATGGGGACGTTGGCAAGGCAGGACCGGTTCGCCGCACACGGTGGCGTTCCTGCTGCCAATCTGCCGGGCTTCAGCCTGATCGAACTGTTGTCCGCGCTGGCAATCACGAGCCTGCTGCTGGCGCTGGCCGTGCCCGCTTATCACGGCCATGTCGTGCGGGCCAAGCGGGTGCAGGGGCAGGCGTTCCTGCTGCGGCTGATGCAGCAGCAGGAACGCTATTATTCGCAAAACAATCATTATCTGGCCTTTTCCTCGGCCTCGCCGGCACCGCAGGCGCAAGCATTTCCATGGTGGTCCGGCGACGGAGGCGTGGCCGGCAGCGCGTATGAAATCGAGGCGCTGGCCTGTCCCGGCCTGGCAATCGGGCAATGCGTGCTGTTGCGGGCCATGCCGGGCACGTCCAAGGTCGACGCGCAGTTCCAGGATGCCGATTGCGGCGTGCTGTCCTTGAGCAGCACGGGCCAGCGCGGCAGCAGCGGCCCCGCCAGCCATTGCTGGCCCTAGTTCATGGCCACGCACCAGCGGCCACGGTGGATAGGGCATACTTTGCTCGAATTGCTGGCCGTGCTGGCGATTGCCGCGCTGCTGGCGGCCGCGGCCTTGCCCAGCTTGCAGCATGTGCTGGCGCGCCAGCAGGTGCGCGCGGCGGCCACGGACTTGTTTTCGGCCATCGAATTGACGCGGGCGCAGGCGATGGCGCGGGGCCGGCGCGTGCTGCTGATGCCGGCAGGGTCCGGTGGCACGGACTGGAGCGCGGGTTGGCTGGTGTTTATTGACAGCAATGCCAACCTGGCGTTCGACGGTGGCGACGAATTGCTGTTCCGCCAGGACCCGCTGCCGGCGGGCATCACGGTCCAGTTCGTGTTTTCCTCGGCCACGGTGCCGTTTTATATCGCCTACAATGCTGCAGGACGCAGTTGCAGCGCGACCAATAGCCTGGCGGCGCGCTGGGGCACCTTGTCCCTGACTTTGGGAAAGCAGGTGCGCCATATTAAAATCAATATGCTGGGCAGGGTGCGCGTGTGCGACCCGCAGCAGCAAGCGGCCAATTGCAGCGGCGTGGCCGACAGTTCCTGACACGATTGACCAATGACTCACCTTCAAGCAAAGAAGCCCGTGGAAATACTCAACGATATCGATGGCATGCGCCTGGCGCTGGAATGGGCGGCGCGCGGTTTATACACGACCTCGCCCAATCCCCGCATCGGCTGCGTGATCGTCCGCGATGGCCAGGTGATCGGCGCCGGCGTGACGCAGGCGGCGGGACAGGATCATGCCGAAGTGCAAGCGCTGGCGAATGCGGCGGCGCGCGGCAACGACGTGCGTGGCGCCACCGCGTATGTCACTTTGGAACCGTGCAACCACCATGGCCGCACGCCGCCCTGTTCCGATGCGCTCGTGCGCGCGGGGCTGGGACGCGTCGTGGCCGCCATGACGGATCCGAATCCGCTGGTGGCGGGGCAGGGACTGGCCAAGCTGGAAGCGGCTGGCATTGCCGTCACTACGGGCGTGCTGGCGGACGAGGCATATGAAATGAATATCGGCTTCTTTTCGCGCATGCAGCGCGGCAAGCCGTGGGTGCGCATGAAAACGGCGGCCAGCCTGGACGGCATGACGGCCTTGCACAACGGACAAAGCCAGTGGATCACGGGGCCGCAGGCGCGCGCCGACGGCCATGCGTGGCGCGCGCGCGCCTGCGCCATCCTGACGGGCATTGGCACGGTCAAGGCGGACGACCCGCAACTGAACGTGCGCGCCGTCGAAACGCCGCGCCAGCCGCGCCGCATCGTCGTCGACAGCCGGCTCGACATCAGCCTCGACGCGCGCATCTTGCAGGGCGGCGGCACGTGGATCGTGGCGGCCGTGGCCAACCCGGAGAAACAGGCGCAACTGCAGGCGCTCGGCGCGGAAGTCATCCTGTTGCCGAACGCGGCCGGCAAGGTCGACCTGGCCGCGCTGATGCTGGAACTGGGACGCCGGCAAATCAATGAAGTCCACGTCGAGGCCGGCACCAGGCTGAACGGCTCGCTGATCCGCGAAGGCTGCGTCGACGAGCTGCTGGTCTACCTGGCACCCACCTTGCTGGGCGACGCGCAAGGCATGTTTGCCTTGCCCGCATTGACGGATATCAAACAGCAGCGCACCTTGCAATTTCACCAGGTTCAGCAAGTGGGCGAAGATTTGCGTATCCTTGCAAGATTCGCGCAACGAAATTAACATTTTTACATTTTTATAGGGTTAGCTCCATGTTTACAGGAATTGTTGCCGCCATTGGCAAGATTGAAACCGTGCAAGCACTCGAAGGCGGCCTCGACGCAGGCGTGCGCCTGACCATCCACGCGGGCGGCTTGCCGCTGGCCGACGTGGCCCTGGGCGATTCGATCGCCATCAATGGCGCCTGCATGACGGTGGTGGAAAAGTCGGACACGGGCTTTGCCGTCGATGTCTCGCGCGAAAGCCTCAATTGCACCGTGGGCCTCGATACGACGACGGAAGTGAACCTGGAAAAAGCCCTGACCCTGGCCGAGCGCCTGGGCGGCCACCTGGTGTCCGGCCACGTCGACGGCCTGGGCATCGTGCGCAAGTTCGAAGCCGTGGGCGAATCGTGGGAACTGGTGATCGAAGCGCCGCACGAACTGGCGAAATACCTGGCCTTCAAGGGTTCCGTCGTCGTCAACGGCGTATCGCTGACCGTCAACCGCGTGGAAGACCTGGGCGCGGGCGCCGTCAACGGCTGCCGCTTTTCGATCAATTTGATTCCCCACACCATCGCCATGACGACCCTGAAACATTTGACGGTCGATGGCAAGGTCAACCTGGAAATCGATTTGATCGCCCGCTATGTCGAGCGGATGTTGTCGCTGGACAAGGCTGCCGCTTAACGCTACAGCGTAAGGCAACACACCTGCCGCCTTGGCAAGCGTGTGTTGCTTTTCTTTCAGACGCGCATACTATGAAGCTTTCCGCAGTGGAGGCCAGTCATGGACCCGATTTCGCGCGCAACCGTGCCCAATACCATCCCGGCCACGCCCCGCGTGGGCGCGGCAACGCTAGCGCCGCTGGCGCCGGAGACGCCCGTGCCGCCTTCCAGCGCGGCTGCAGCCCTTGCCATTCAGTCATCGACCCAGGTCGACCTCTCTCCGCTGGGCCAGTTCCTGTCCGGCGTGGCCTTGTCGCGCCGGCAATTGCTGGCCTTGCAGGGGGCCACGGAGGAGGCCAGGGCGGCAAATACCCCCGTGAATGTCAATGAGGACTTGCTGGCGCTGGCGCGGCAGCTGACGGAATCGTTTGCCCAGCTGCAGACGAGCGGCATCGACGCCAGCCAGCTGGCGACGGCCGGCGACATGCCGGGCAGCCTGGCGCAGCGCTACGATTTGCTGTCGGGCGATGGCACGACGGATGCGGCGGCCGCGCTGGCGCAGGACGGCAGCCTGCTCACGCAAGCACAGCTGGCCCGCATCGGCATCGATTTGCGCAATGAAGATGTCGATGCGACCACGTTGCAGGCCGCGTATGCGGCCGACAGCCATGCCACCCTGGACGCCTTGCAACAAGGAACGGACGTGCTGGCGCAGGTAGGCGCCGTGCTGGCCCGGCAGCAGGGCGCGCCGCTGGCGGCCAATGTCGAAGCGGATTTGACGGGCGCAGCGCTGCAGGCCGCGCAGCCGCATGCCGTCGACGAGGCGCCGCCGCAAACGGCCGCGATTGCACAGCGACAACTGGAATTGCAGCAGCAACTGGAAGCGGAAGAGCTGAACCTGGATTTGCAGGCGCAGCGGGCAGACAGCCAGCGCGTGGATGCCCTGCGCATCGACAGCGAGCGCATGAATGCCGAGCAGCTGGCGCAGCAGGAGGACGCCGCGCGGGCGGCCCAGGCGCAGGTGCGCGCGGGGCAGGGACAAGCCGATGCGGGCCTGGCGACGGCGCAAGCCCCGCTGGCCCAGCAAAATGCGCAGGCGCAAGAGCTGGCTGCGCAAGCCGCGGGCATGGCCGTGCCGCCGCCTTCATCGCAAGACCCGTCCGTGGCGGCGGCCATCGCCGCGTATAACCTGAACAATGCAGCCCTGAATCCCGGCTTGATGCACCGGCCATTGCCGGCCAGCGACTCGCGCTTGCCGCTGGTGGCGCCGGTGGCCCCCGTGGAACCCGTCAAGCCCGTGGATAAAATCTAGGGCAGCAGGGTAGCGTCGAGGGTAATGTTGGCTTTAAGTAACTTCGACACGGGGCAGCCGGCCTTGGCCTTGCCCGTCAATTCTTCGAACTTCGCCTGGTCGGCGCCCGGTATCTTCGCTTTCAGGATCAAATGGACGGCCGTGATGGCAAAGCCGTCGTCCACTTTATCGAGCGTGACTTCGGCCGTCGTTTCCATCTTTTCCGCCGTCAGGCCCGCTTCGCCGAGGATCAGCGACAGGGCCATGGTGAAGCAGCCCGCGTGGGCTGCGCCGATCAATTCTTCGGGATTGGTGCCGGGCTTGCCTTCGAAGCGACTGGCAAAGCCGTACGGGTATTCCTGCAAGGCGCCGCTGCGCGTGCTGATGGCGCCCTTGCCGTCCTTGATGCCGCCTGACCAGATGGCCGATCCATGGGTTTTCATGTTGCCGCTCCTGTGTGGGGTGTCGCTGCGAGTGGAGTGTCAGCGCCGTGGCGGTGACTGGCTGATCTTATGCTCTTTGCAAGGCCGGCGGCGCGCGTCTTGCCGCCGCCGTGTGCGCCGGATCGTGGAATCGGCGCTTTGCGGGGCAGGCTGCGGCGCCCATGCCGCAAAGCTGTCTTATTTCAGGTCTGCAAGCGCTAAATCCTTTAAAATAGCAGGTTATAAGAAAATTCCCGGAAATTCGCGGAATATTCGCACGCGATGTTTCAGTTTTTAGCCTTACTAAGAGGATCAAAGATGTCTATTTCCAGCACCGAAGAGATCGTCGCTGAATTACGCGCCGGCCGCATGGTGATACTGGTCGATGAAGAAGACCGGGAAAATGAAGGCGATCTGGTGCTTGCCGCCGATTTCGTGACGCCTGAAGCCATCAATTTCATGATCACGCATGCGCGTGGCCTGGTCTGCCTGACCCTGACGGAAGAGCGTTGCGACGAGCTGAACCTGTCGATGATGACGTCGCGCAACGGCACGGCCTATGGCACCAACTTCACCGTGTCCATCGAAGCGGCCGAAGGCGTGACGACGGGCATTTCCGCCGCCGACCGCGCCAAGACCATCCAGGTAGCGGTTGCCAAGGGCACGCAGCCCAGCGATATCGTCCAGCCTGGCCATATCTTCCCGCTGAAAGCGCAAAAGGGCGGCGTGCTGATGCGCGCAGGCCATACGGAAGCCGGTTGCGACTTGACGGCCATGGCCGGCCTGACGCCCGCGTCCGTCATTTGCGAAATCATGAAGGATGACGGCACCATGGCGCGCCTGCCGGACTTGCTGGTGTTTGCCGAGCAACATGGCCTGAAAATCGGCACGATTGCCGACCTGATCCATTACCGCAGCCAGACGGAATCCCTGGTCGAGCGCGTTGCCGAGCGCACCCTGCACACGGCGCATGGCGAATTCCGTTTGATCGCCTTCCGCGACAAGCCCAGCGCGTCGGCCCACCTGGCCCTCGTGCATGGCGATTTGGCACCCGGCCTGGAAGCGCTGGTGCGCGTGCACCAGCCCGTTTCCCTGCTGGACGTGCTGGAAAGCGAAGCGACCACCCACTCGTGGACGGTGGCCGCCTCGATGGCCGCCATCAAGCAGTCCGAGCGGGGCGTGATGGTCTTGCTGAACTGCGGCGAGACGTCGGGCGAGCTGTTTGCCCAGTTCGCCGCGCTCGATACGCCGCAAGCCAAGCCGAAAGGCCGCGCCGCCAGCATGGACTTGCGCAGCTATGGCATCGGCGCGCAAATCCTGCGCGACCTGGGCGTGAGCAAGATGCAATTGCTGGCCAGCCCCCGCAAGATGCCGTCGATGGCCGGTTTTGACCTGGAAGTCACCGGTTTTCAGTGCCATCCAGGCCAGACGTCGATGTAAGAGTAAACGATGGCGACATGTGCATGTCGCCCTGAACCACCAGATTAAAGAGGCATATGATGACCGTAGGAGCATACGAAACCAATTTTGCCGGCGAAGGTTTGCGCGTCGGTATCGTCCAGGCACGATTCAATGAAATCGTCGGTGGTGGCTTGCTGTCGGCATGCCTGGAAGAGTTGAGCAAGCTGGGCGTGGCCGATGAAGATATCCTGCACGTGACCGTGCCGGGCGCCCTGGAAATCCCGCTGATTCTGCAAAAAATGGCAGAAACCGAGCAATTCGACGCCCTGATCGCACTGGGCGCCGTGATTCGCGGTGAAACCTACCACTTCGAGCTGGTATCGAACGAATCGGGCGCGGGCATCACGCGCGTCGGTCTCGATTACGGCATCCCCATCGCCAACGCAGTGTTGACGACGGAAAACGACGAGCAGGCGGAAGTGCGCATGCTGGTCAAGGGAGCGGAAGCGGCACGCGTGGCAGTGGAAATGGCTAATCTGGCGCAAGCGCTAGAAGAGTTGCAAGACACCGACGAAGACTAAGCGCGTGTGATAAGAATGCCATGGCTGCGTTGCAAGGCCTCGCCGTACTTTCGTACTGTCTTCGGCCTCGCGCCTTGCCCTGACATCCTTCTCACGCACGCTTGAATTGCGGCTGCGCTGCCTAAAAGCGCGCCGCAGTGTCTCGCCGGAATTTGTAGTGAACACGTACTTAAGAACAGGTAACAATCATGACTGAGAAAAATTTGCTCGCCAACCCCAGCAAAAACCGCACGCCGCGTCACCGCGCGCGCGAGTTTGCGCTGCAGGGCTTGTACCAGTGGCTGCTGAACAATGAAGACGCGACTACCGTCGTGAACAATATTCGCGCGGCCCACGGCTTCGACAAGGCCGATGGCGATCATTTCACGGTGCTGCTGTACGGCGCCATCAAGGATTCGCTGGCGCTGCGCGACAGCATGGCACCTTTGATCGATCGCAATATCGCGGAATTGTCGCCCATCGAACACGGCATCCTGCTGATCGGCGCGTTCGAGCTGAAGAACAACATGGAAATCCCGTACCGCGTCGTCATCAACGAAGCGGTCGAGCTGGCCAAGTCGTTTGGCGGTATCGACGGCCACAAGTATGTGAACGGCGTGCTCGACAAGCTGGCAGTGAAATTCCGCGAGGAAGAAGTGGGCGCCAACAAGCGCAAGTAATATATAGCGTAGTTCCTGCGGCTGCTGCCGCAGGGCAACAAAAAAGCCACCGGCACTTGCGTGCGGTGGCTTTTTCTTTGGGTGCTGCTTTTTGGATGCCCCTGTGAGGGCTTTTAAAGGGTCACAGGCCGGCGATCTCGTTGTGCGGCAGCACTTTGATGGTGATGCCGCTTTCCGCTGCAGGCGCCTTGGCTGGCGCTGGCGTGTTCGATGCCATCACCGGCGTCGTGGTCGGCACGCGCTGGCCAGCCGACACTTGCTTCAGGCGGCGGTATTCGGCCAGCACGCGCGAGCCGTAGCCCGAGTCGGTGGCGAAGTTGGCGGCGCCCACATAGGTTTTCAAGCCCGCTTCGACGGAACCGCCACGCGTGACGTAGTCTTTCAGGATCAGGGAGCCGACGCGGATGTTGGCGACGGGATTCAAGGCAGCTTGCACGCCGCCCATTTCCTGGAAGCGCTCATGGTGCACTTTCGACATGACCTGCATCAAGCCTTGCGCGCCCACGGGGCTTTCCGCGAACGGGTTCAAGCCCGATTCGATGGCCATCACGGCCAGGATCAGCAGCGGGTCCAGCTTGATTTCACGGGCCGTCAGGTAAGCCGTCGAGACGAGCATATTGGTGGCGTCGTTGGCCACGCGGTAGCGCTTGGAGAGCCAGTTGGTGACCCATTGCTGCTGCTTTTGCGTGCCCAGCAAGGCTTTTTCTTCCTTGGTCAGCGGTGCGTCGCTGGCGGCGGCCGTTTGCACGGAAGCAGGCGCTTCCATCAGTGCCGACAGGGCCGGCGCTTCGACGGCTTGCGCCTCTGCCATTGGCAGCGGGAACAGGCTGTGCGTCAGTTGCTTGCCCAGGTCCGGGCGGAACATCAGCAGGGCGATCAGTGCCAGGGCGGAAATGCCGAAGACTGTCAGTGTGTGTTGTGCCGTGGTCAAAACGCCACGCGCCGAAATGGCTTGTGCGCGGGCGCGCAAACGCGCCAACGCTGGCTGCCCAGCCACGGTTGAAGCAGGCAAGGCTGCTTCAGTGCTACGATGAGTCATAGAGTTCCCCGAAATGTCGCGTCAACAGGCAGCCCCTCCGCGGTGTCGCGGTGTTGTGGGTACTGCCAATGCCGTGCATCAGAAATATCATCGTTTCCGCCGCGTATGGATGCGTGCGAGAAACGCCGTCATTGCTTGCTTGAGCTGATCGGTCCCGTTTTTGGTATTGGATCAGTCGCAATACAACTTTTACCGGGGGTAAGGCAGACGCCTTTTGAAAACACTCCTTAAAATGTCATGTGGAGCCCCGACTCCGTGAATGAAAGAGAAACGCTAAAATCAAGCTCTGGGCCGGCGTGCTCTTTCAAGTTGGGCGAATTGTAGAAGCCGTTTTATATCAAGTCAATACTAACGAATCGATTCTTTATTACTTTTATGTCTTACTTTTTGTCTTGCATTGTGCCAAAAGCCAATAAAATCAATTACTTGGCATAGATCCTTCAGCAACGGCGTCCGACGTCAAAAAAAATTAAAAACACATGAAATATTCAGATTTGCGAGATTTTATTTCTCAACTGCAACAAATGGGTGAACTTAAGCCCATTTCGACCCCCATTTCACCGATTTTGGAGATGACGGAAGTCTGCGACCGCACCTTGCGCGCGGGCGGACCGGCCTTGCTGTTCAATAATCCGACGGGATACGACATGCCGGTGCTGGGCAATCTGTTCGGCACCACGCGCCGCGTGGCGCTGGGCATGGGCGCGGAAGACGTCAGCGAGTTGCGCAAGATCGGCCATGTGCTGGCGCGCCTGAAGGAGCCGGAACCGCCGAAGGATTTCAAGGATCTGCTGGGCCTGGGTTCCCTGGTGAAATCCGTGTGGGACATGTCGCCGAAGGAATTGCGCGGCGCCAAATGCCAGGAAATCGTCTGGGAGGGTAATGACGTCGACCTGGCGCGCCTGCCCATCCAGCATTGCTGGCCCGGCGACGTCGCCCCCCTGATCACCTGGGGCCTGGTAATCACCAAGGGGCCGAACAAGAAGCGGCAAAACCTGGGCATCTACCGTCAGCAAGTGCTGGGACGCAACAAGGTCATCATGCGCTGGCTGGCCCACCGGGGCGGGGCGCTGGACTTCCGCGAGCATGCCATTCAAAGCAAGGGCAAGCCGTATCCGATCGCCGTCGCGCTGGGCGCCGATCCCGCTACTATATTAGGGGCCGTCACGCCGGTGCCGGACAGCTTGTCCGAATACCAGTTCGCCGGCTTGCTGCGCGGCAGCCGCACGGAACTCGTGAAAGCCATCGGCAGCGAGCTGCGCGTGCCCGCTTCCGCCGAAATCGTGCTCGAAGGCCATATCTACCCCGACGAAAACCATCCGAGCGGCTACGAGCACGCGCTGGAAGGGCCGTATGGCGACCACACGGGCTACTATAATGAGCAGGACAGTTTCCCCGTGTTTACCATCGACCGCATCACCATGCGCCGCGACCCGATCTACCACTCCACGTATACCGGTAAACCGCCGGACGAACCGGCCGTGCTGGGCCTGGCCCTGAATGAAGTGTTCGTGCCGCTGCTGCAAAAGCAGTTCAGCGAAATCACGGACTTTTATCTGCCGCCCGAAGGCTGCAGCTATCGCATGGCCGTGGTGCAGATCAAGAAACAGTACGCGGGCCACGCCAAGCGCGTGATGTTCGGCGTGTGGAGCTTCTTGCGCCAGTTCATGTATACCAAGTTCATCGTCGTGGTCGATGAAGACGTGAATATCCGTGACTGGAAAGAGGTCATCTGGGCCATCACGACGCGGGTCGACCCCATCCGCGACACCACCCTGGTCGACAACACGCCCATCGATTATCTGGACTTCGCCTCGCCCGTCAGCGGCCTGGGCAGCAAGATGGGCATCGACGCGACGAATAAATGGCCGGGCGAAACGACGCGCGAGTGGGGCACGACGATTGCCATGACGCCGGAAGTGAAGGCGAAGGTGGATGGCATCTGGCAGGAGCTGGGTTTGTAAGGCCAACCCAAGAGCAGATGCCGGGGTCGTACCCTGAGGGTACGACCCCAGATTTCGCCGTTGGGGTACTCTGGTTTTTGCGTGACTTCCCCAATCTTGCGCAGGTCGGTTATAATTGTCCCCGGCGGGCCCCTGCGCATCGTGGCATGGCTAACCTGGTCAGGTCGGGAACGAAGCAGCCACGGCTATTAACCATGAGTGCCGCAGATCAGGCTCGCCTCCTTCGGGAATGTTTTAATCTGGATCAACAATCAAGCTGCCATGGGCAGCTTTTTTGCTTTTACGGCCCCGTTTTCCTGCGACGCCGCAGCATTGCCGGGCTTGCCGTGTTTTCCATATTTCCAGCTGGCCATGTTATACAATTGCTGCTTTGCCGCGTTTGCCAGGTTTGCCTGGCCCGGCCATGAGGCTTGCGCCCGCCGCGCAGGATCACCCGCAAAATCGCATGGTAAAATCTCAGCATGTCCTATCAAGTCCTCGCCCGTAAATACCGCCCCAAGAATTTCGAGACGCTCGTCGGCCAGGAGCACGTCGTGCGCGCGCTCACGCATGCCTTGCACAGCGGCCGATTGCATCACGCCTACCTGTTCACGGGCACGCGCGGCGTCGGCAAGACGACCCTGTCGCGCATCCTGGCCAAGTCGCTCAATTGCATCGGCCCCGATGGCACGGGCGGCATCACGGCCCAGCCTTGCGGCGTCTGCGAAGCGTGCACGGCGATCGACGCGGGACGCTTTGTCGACTATATAGAGATGGATGCGGCGTCGAACCGCGGCGTCGATGAAATGGCGCAGCTGCTGGAGCAAGCCGTCTACGCGCCCAGCAATGCGCGCTTCAAGGTCTATATGATCGATGAGGTGCACATGCTGACGAACCACGCGTTCAATTCCATGCTGAAAACGCTGGAAGAGCCGCCCGAGCACGTCAAGTTCATCCTGGCCACGACGGACCCGCAAAAGATTCCCGTGACCGTGCTGTCGCGCTGCCTGCAGTTCAACCTCAAGCAGATGCCGCCCGGCCACATCATCAGCCACCTGGACAATATCCTGGGACAGGAAGGCATCGCCTTCGAACAGCCGGCCTTGCGCCTGCTGGCCCAGGGCGCCCATGGTTCCATGCGCGACGCGCTGTCGCTGACGGACCAGGCCATCGCGTATGCGGCCGGCGAAGTCACGCTCGACGCCGTGCAAGGCATGCTGGGCGCGCTCGACCAGTCGTACCTCGTGCGCCTGCTCGACGCGCTGGCGCAGCAGGATGGCGCGGACTTGCTGGCCGTGGCCGACGAAATGGCCTCGCGCAGCCTGTCGTATAACGGTGCCCTGCAAGACCTGGGCACCTTGCTGCACCGTATTGCGCTGGCGCAAACCGTGCCGGCCGCCTTGCCGCAGGATTTGCCCGAATACGCGGACATCGTGCGTCTGGCCGCCGCGTTCGACGCGGAAGAAGTGCAGCTGTTTTACCAGATCGCCGTGCATGGCCGCAATGAACTGGGCCTGGCGCCCGACGAATATGCGGGCTTTACCATGACCTTGCTGCGCATGCTGGCCTTTCGGCCCGGCATAGGCGGCGCCGAAGGCGTGCCGGCTGCGACACCGGCGGCTGCCCCTGGCAACCGTCCCGCCGCCGTCGCCGCCGCGCGCGCCGCCGCTGGCGCTTCCGCACCGGCCGCCCGCGCCGCCACGAACAGCGTGGCCAGCCATGCCGCCGTGACGGCTGGCGCCGCGGCGCCAGCGGCCGTGGTGGCCGCCGCTGCCGCCAGCATGGCCCGCAGCGAAGCGCCGCCGCCACGCGCGGCTGCACCAGCACCGGCACCCGCACCCGCACCTGTAGCAGCCCCGGCACCAGCGGCGGCGCCGCCTGCGGCTGCCCCGGCAGCCTCGGGCGCGCCGATCAGTTCCGCGCGCGCCGCCATCAATGCGGCGCTGGAAGCGGCCCGCGCCGCCTCGAAAGGCCGTCCGGGCAGCGCGCCGTCGGCGCCAACATCGGCACCCAAGCCGGCCGCACCGGCACCGGCACCGGCTGCCGCTGTTGCCGCGCCCGCCCCGGCCGCGCCCGCTCCGGCAGCGCCCGTCCAGGCTGCACCGCCGCCACCGGCCGCCGCGCAAGCGCCGGCGCCGTGGGACGATGCGCCGCCCGTGGCCGTGATGGAAGCGCCCGTTGCCGTTGCGGCGCCCGTGCAGCCGGCGCGTCCCGCCGCTCCGCCGCCGCAGCAGGCGCCCGCCGACGACGACTTGCCGCCCTGGGTCACCGAATTTTCCGACGACAGTGCCTCGGCCGCCGTGTCGGCGCCCGCCGCGCAAAGCAGCGAGCAGCCGGCCGTCGTCATGCCGCAACGTGCCGCCAAGCAAGCCGCGCCCAGCGGGCCGTACGTGATTACGCCCGTGCCGGGCCTGGACTGGGACGGCAACTGGCCGGCCGTCGCCGCCGTGCTGCCCCTGCGCGGCATAGCCCAGCAGCTGGCCGTGCAAGCCGAGCTGATCGAATGCCTGCACGACGGCCACAGCACCACGTTCCGCCTGCGCGTGCCCATCGACACGTGGCGCAGTCCGGCCAACGTGGAAAAACTGGCGGCCGTGCTGAGCGAGCGTTTCGGCCGCAAGGTGAATGTCGACACGGAACTGGGCGCCGTCTGGTACACGGCCAGCGCGGAAGCGCAGGCCCACCGCGAGGCGTGCCAGCTTGCCGCGGAAGAAACCATCGCCAGCGATCCCTTCGTGCTCGACATGAAGCGTGTATTCGACGCCTTTGTCGTGCCGGGAACGATTACCCCTGCACCGGCCGGCTCCGCCGCGCCGACCCTGCATTGATGATTAACACACTCACAAACTGAATTAACGGAGCATTCTTATGATGAAAAATCAACTGGCTGGCCTGATGAAGCAGGCGCAAGCAATGCAAGACAACATGAAAAAGGCCCAGGAACAACTGGCGCTGGTGGAAGTGGAAGGCCAGTCCGGCGCCGGCCTGGTGAAAATCGTCATGACGTGCAAGAACGACGTCAAGCGCGTGTCCATCGACCCGTCGCTGCTGGCCGACGACAAGGACATGCTGGAAGACCTGGTGGCCGCTGCCTTCAACGACGCCGTGCGCAAGGCGGAAGCGACGTCCGCGGAAAAAATGGCAGGCTTGACCGGCGGCATGAACTTGCCAGCCGGCTTCAAAATGCCATTCTGATGCAACACCGCATGCGCTCGATCTGTGGCACTGGGCAGGGTTGATCCATGTCAAAGTCGCTTGAATTCTTGACCGAGGCGCTGCGGCGCCTGCCCGGCGTCGGCCCCAAGTCGGCGCAGCGGATGGCGTTTCATTTGTTGCAGCACGATAGGGAAGGCGCGGCCATGCTGTCGCGCGCCCTGTTCCAGGCCGTCGATGCCGTGCATCACTGCGGCCTGTGCAATACCTTTACCGAACATGAAGTGTGCGAGACCTGTCTCGACGAAGAGCGCGACAAGCGCTTGCTGTGCGTGGTGGAAACACCCGCCGACCAGCTGATGATCGAGCAGACGCTCACCTACAAGGGCCTGTATTTCGTCCTCATGGGACGGCTCTCTCCGCTGGACGGCATCGGCCCGAAAGATATCCACCTCGAAAAATTGCTGAACCGCGCCAACGATGGCGTGGTCAATGAAGTGGTGCTGGCCACCAATTTCACGAATGAAGGCGAAGCGACGGCCCATTACATCAGCGAAATGCTGAAGGCGCGGGGCTTGCGCGTGAGCCGCCTGGCCCGCGGCGTGCCCGTGGGCGGCGAACTGGAATACGTCGACGCGGGCACGATTGCCCGCGCGATGCTCGACCGCAGGGCAACCTAAATCATGCAAGAAAAAACGTCGGCTGGTCCTTTGACGGGCATCAAAGTCCTGGAACTGGGCACCCTGATCGCGGGGCCGTTCTGCGCCCGCATGCTGGCCGAATTCGGCGCCGACGTGATCAAGATCGAGTCGCCCGATGGCGGCGACCCCATCCGTACCTGGCGCGTGCTGAAAGATGGCACGTCCCTGTGGTGGTCGGTGCAGGCGCGCAACAAGAAAAGTCTGACCCTGAACCTGAAGACGCCCGAGGGCCGGGCCATCGCGCGCCAGTTGGCCCTGGAAGCGGACATCATCATCGAGAACTACCGTCCCGGCGTGCTGGAAAAGTGGGACCTCGGCTATGAGCAGCTGAAAAAGGAAAAGCCGTCGCTGATCATGGTGCGCCTGTCCGGCTTTGGCCAGACGGGACCGATGAAGGACTTGCCCGGTTTCGGCGCCATCGGCGAGTCGATGGGCGGCTTGCGCTATGTGTCCGGCTTTGCCGACCGCCCGCCCGTGCGCGTCGGCGTGTCGATAGGCGACTCGGTGGCGGCCCTGCACGGCGTGATCGGCGCCATGATGGCGCTGCGCCACCGCGACGTGACGGGCGGCCGGGACGGCGGGGAAGGGCAGATGGTCGATGTGGCCCTGTATGAATCCGTGTTCAACCTGATGGAGTCGCTGGTGCCCGAATACGACCAGGCGGGCGTCGTGCGCGAGCGCACGGGCGGCTCGCTGCCCGGCATCGTGCCCTCGAATACCTACACGACGGGCGACGGCGAAAACATCGTGATTGCCGGCAACGGCGACGCCATCTTCAAGCGCTTGATGCTGGCCATGGGCCGCATCGACATGGCGGGCGACCCGCAGCTGGCGCGCAATGACGGCCGGGTGGCGCGCACGCAGGAAATCGACGACGCCATCGGCGCCTGGTGCGCCACGCACACGATAGACAGCGCGCTGGCCGTCTTGACGGCGGCAGACGTCCCCGCCGGGAAGATTTACTCCGTGCGCGACATGATGAGCGATCCGCAGTTTCTCGCCCGCAACATGTTCGAACAGCACCACTTTGCCGACGGCACGCCCGTCAAATTGCCCGCCATCAGCCCGAAACTGTCCGCCACGCCGGGCAAGACGCAGTGGCTGGGGCCGGCCCTGGGCCAGCACAACGACGAGGTGCTGGCGTCGCTCGGCTATGACGCCGCCGCCATCGCGCAACTGAAGGCCGATGGGGTGGTGTAATTTTTTGGGGTCAGGCCCGTCGGGTCTGACCCCAGCTTTTGTTTCTGGGTTCAATTAATTTCGGAATCAGCATGCCTCAACCGTTCCACCGCGCGCGCACCGCGCTTGCCCTGGCGTCCGCCGCCATCCTCCTCTCCGCCTGTGCCAGCTTCCCCCACGACGCGCCGATTGCCGGCCTGCGCCTGATCGGCGAGCAGCGCATTGCGCTCAAATACGCGTTCGAGGGCACCACGGTGGGCGGCTTGTCCGGCATCGACTACGATGCGGCCAGCAATACCTGGGTGATGGAAAGCGACGACCGCTCGGAAATCAATCCGGCCCGCTTTTACCGCGCCACGCTCAGCTACGACAGCACGGCATTCTCTGCCGTGACCTTCAACAGCGTGCATTTCTTCACGCAGCCCGACGGCAGCCGCTATCCGAACCTGGCCCATGCAAAGCTGGACCGGGGCGAGCAGGTGCCCGACATCGAAACCATCCGCGTCGATCCGCGGGACGGCAGCCTGTGGTATGGCAGCGAAGGCAACCGCAAGGTGGGCTTGCACCCGTTCGTGCGCCACGCGGATCGCGATGGCAAGTATCTGGCTACCTTGCCCACGCCCGCCATGTTCAATGTCTCGAAGGAAGAAATCGGTTCGCGCAACAACATGAGCTTCGAGGCGCTGTCGTTCTCGTCGGACGGCAAGAGCCTGTGGCTGGGCATGGAAGCGGCCCTGTACCAGGATGGCCCGCTGGCCACGCCAGATCGCGGTTCCGTGGTGCGCATCACGCGCCTGGACCGCGCCGGCACCGTGCTGGGCCAGTATGCGTATCCGATCGAGCCGGTGGCGTCGCGGCCCGCGCCGGGGCGCGAAGCGGACAATGGCGTGTCGGAAATCCTCGCCGTCAACGGCCATCAGGTGCTGGTGGTGGAGCGGGCCGGCGTGGCCAACGCGAACGGCCTGTACACGAACCACGTGCGCATCTACGCGATGGAAACGGATGGCGCCACCGACATCCAGGCCATCCCCGCCCTGGCGGGCGCAAGCTATGTGCCGGCGCGCAAGCGCCTGCTGCTGGACCTGGAAAAGATCGGCCTGTCCCGGGTCGACAATATCGAAGGCATCAGCTGGGGCCCGCGCCTGGCGAACGGCCGCCGCAGCCTGGTGATGATTTCTGACGATAATTTTAATCCGCAGCAAGTCACGCAAATCCTTGCCTTCGAAGTGCTCTAGTTTCCAGGCTGGCCAGCTGGCCCGTCTGCCTGGCCAGCATGGCCGTGATCGTGTCGTGCGGCGACGGGTGGCCTAAAAAGTATCCCTGGGCCATGTCGCAGCCGTATTCTTCCAGCATCACCAGCTGCTCGTCCGTTTCCACGCCCTCGGCCACCACCACCATCTTCAAGCCGTGCGCCATGGCGATGATGGCGCGCGTGATGGCCGCGTTTTCCGTATCCTGCGGCAAGCCGGCAATAAAACTCTTGTCGATCTTTAAGGCCCGCACGTCGAAGCGTTTCAAATAATTCATCGACGAGTATCCCGTGCCGAAGTCGTCGATGGACAGGTAGACGCCGATGCCGCGCAATTGCTCCAGGGTCACCATGGTGGCGCGCGCATCGTCCATCAACGTCCCTTCCGTCAATTCCAGTTCCAGCAGCCGCGCGTCGAGGCCCGTGTCGGCCAGGGCCGACAGCACGATCTGCATCAGGTTTTCATCCTTGAATTGTTTGGCCGACAGGTTGACGGCCATGCGGATGGCGCGTCCGCCATCGTTTTGCCACGCCTTGGCCTGGTTGCACGCCGTGCGCAGCACCCATTCGCCGATGGGCACGATCAGCCCCGTCTCCTCGGCCAGCGGGATGAATTCCGTGGGCGAAATGATGCCCCGCTCGGGATGGCGCCAGCGGACCAGCGCTTCCACGCCGACGATCTGCGTGCTGGGCACGTCGATCTGCGGCTGGTACAGCAGATACAGCTCGTTGTTCTGTAACGCTTTGCGCAAGCCCACTTCCATCTTGACGTGGCTCATGATTTCCATCGTCAGCGAGGAACTGTACAGCTTGGCGTTGTTCTTGCCGCAGTTCTTCGCGTGGTACATGGCCGTGTCCGCGTATTTGAGCAGCGAGTTGCAGTCCTCGCCATCTTCCGGATACAGCGAGATGCCGATGCTGGCCGTGACGAAAATCTCGTGCCCCTCGATCATGAAGGGCCGGCGCATGGCTTCTTTTACGCGGTGCGCCACGTTCAGCGCATCTTCCACGCGTTCCAGGTCGGGGATCAGAATCGTGAATTCGTCGCCGCCCAGGCGCGCCAGGTTGCTGCCGCCGGAGCTGGGCCCGAACTCGTGCTCGGCGCGCAGCACCAGGTCGCTGGGGCGGATGGTTTCGCGCAGGCGCTCGGACACCACCTTGAGCAAATGGTCGCCCACGTCGTGGCCCAGGGTGTCGTTGATGCGCTTGAAGGCGTCGAGGTCCATGAACAGCACGGCGAATTTCTTGTCGTGTTCTTTCGAACGCAGCAGTTCCCGTTCCAGGGTTTCCAGGAATGCCTGGCGGTTGGGGATGCCCGTCAGGCTGTCGCAATAGGCGAGGCGGCGGATCTGTTCCTCGGTGCGCTTGCGCTCGCTGATGTCGCGCACCAGGCCCAGCACCTCGTCGGCCCCCGTCGCCACCAGGCGCGCCTCGAAATGGCGCGTGCTGTCTTCGTGCGTGAGCGTGTAGTCGACGGAGCCGATATGCTGCGTGGCCAGCACGGCGTGCGCCTTATCGAGCAGGCGCGCGGCGATTTCGGGCGGCAGCACGTCGCGGATATGGCTGCCCACGCAGTCGCTGAGGGAAAAGCCGGCGCTGGCGTCATGCCCCTGTTCATAGTCGAGATAAAAGCCTTCGCGGTTCAGGCGGAAGAAGGTGTCGGGGATGGCGGCCAGCACGGCGCGGTTGTGCGCATCGGCGATGCGCAGGCGGGCGATGGCGTCGCTGGCGCGCAGCACGTACAGCACGCGGTGTCCCAGGATGGGCCAGTTGATGGGCTTGGAAATGAAGTCCGTGGCGCCCACCTCGTAGGCGTGCGTGACGGCTTCCAGTTCGTCGCCGCCCGTGACCATGATGATGGGCACCGTGCCGCCCACTTCCTGGTGGCGGATTTCGCGGCACACGGCAAAGCCGTCCATGGCGGGCATGTCGACGTCGAGCATGACCAGGTCGGGTCCGCTGTGCTTGTAGCTGGCCAGTGCCTGCACGCCGTCTTCGGCCTCGATCACGTCCAGGCCCACTTGCGTGAGCATTTGCCGCATCAGCAAGCGCATCACGGGATCGTCGTCGGCCACCAGCACCAGGCCGCGGGGAGGGGAGAGGGGCGCTGTCATGTCAGTGTTCCTTCACGAGGATGGCGTTCAGCGATTCGCGTACGGCCAGGAAGGCTTGCTGCATCTGCTGCAGCAGGATGGCCGCGCCCTCGGTGCTGCCGGCGCGGCCCAGTTTTTCCATCTCCTTGCACAGCTGCGCCAGGCCATCGGCGCCCACGTTGGCGCTGCCCGACTTGAGGCTGTGCGCCACCTTGCGCAGCGCTTCCGCATCCGCGCCCGCAATCGCCTCGCGCATGGCGCTCAACTGGCGCGGCGTCTCGCCGGTAAAGGCGAGGATGACCCGTTCCAGCAGCGCATCGCCATCCGTGCCGGACAGGGCGCGGATGTTTTCCAGCGCCTGCCGGTTCAGCGGCTGCGCCGCCGGCGCGGCGGCGGATGGCGGCGTTGCCACGGGCGGCGGTTCGGGAGGCGCCTCCTGCGGCGCTTCGCTGTGGTGCACGGTGGCCGCGCGCGGCAGGGTAATCCAGCGCGCGATCGTGTGGCCCAGGTCCTGCTGCGTGAACGGCTTGCTCAGGTAATCGTCCATGCCGGCCGCCAGGCACGCTTCGCGGTCGCCCTGCAGCGCATTGGCCGTGATGGCGACGATGGGCAGCACGCGCGCGTGGCCGCACTGCTGTTCGTGGCGGCGGATTTCCGCCGTGGCGGCAAAGCCATCCATCACGGGCATCTGGCAATCCATCAAAATCAAATCGAAATCCTCGGCCTGCGCCGCCTGCAGGGCTTCTTCGCCGTTGCGCGCGCAGACCACGTCCAGGCCCAGGCTGTCGAGCATGGCCAGCGCCACTTCCACGTTGACGGGATTGTCCTCGGCCAGCAGCACGCGGCGGCGCTGGCGCCGGCCCACCTGGCGCGCCGTGTGCGGCGGATGGATGCGCAGGCTGTCGCTGGCGCGCGGCGGCGTGACGATGCAGTCGAACAGATCGCATTCGCGGGCCGGCTTGATCAGCTGGTAGGCCACGCCCGCCTCGCGCCGCTGCACCGGGTCGGCCGCCGCCTGTTCCGTGCTCAGCAGCAGTAACTTGAGGTCGGCCAGCAGCGGGTCGCTCTTGATGTTGGCGGCCAGGGCCAGGCCGCTGGTGCGCGGCAATTCCATGTCGAGCAGGGCCACGGCATACGGCGTGCCGGCCTGCGCGGCCGCGCGCAGCTTGCCCAGGCAGTCGCTGGCCGTGCCGGCGCTGTCGCTGACGATGTGCCAGCTGGCCAGTTGCCGCTCCAGCACGGCGCGCGTGGCGGGTGTGTGGTCGACGATCAAGGCGCGTAACCCTCGCGTGGTTTTCAGGTTGAAGGACGGGTCATCGCTGTCGACCCGCCGCTTATCGAAATTTACTTCGAACCAGAAGATCGAGCCTTGCGTTAAAGCATTATCAACGCCGATAGTGCCGCCCATCAGCTCTACCAGCTGTTTCGAGATCGTCAATCCCAGGCCCGTGCCGCCGTGCTTGCGCGTGGTCGAGCCGTCCGCCTGCGAAAACGATTCGAAGATGCGCGTCTGCGCTTCGCTCGACACGCCGATGCCCGTGTCGTGCACCTCGAAGCGCAAGCCCACGCTGGGCGCGTCTTCGCTGCACACTTCCACTTTCACGGTGACCTTGCCCGTTTCCGTGAACTTGATGGCGTTGCCCAGCAAGTTGACGATGATCTGGCGCAAACGGTTCGGGTCGCCGCAGATGGCGATGGGGATGTCATAGGCGATATCGAATTCCAGGCTGATATTCTTCGCTTCCGCCTGCGGCGCGAACACGTGTTCTATGTCGTCGAGCAATTCGCGGAAATTGAAGCGGATGTATTCCACGCTCAGCTTGCCCGCCTCGATCTTGGAAAAATCGAGGATGTCGTTGATGATCACCAGCAAATTCTGCCCCGAGCGCTGCACCATGCTCGTGTAGTGGCGCTGCTGCGGGCTCAACGGGCTGGCCAGCAGCAATTCCGTCATGCCCAGCACGCCATTCATCGGCGTGCGGATTTCATGGCTCATGGTGGCAAGGAACGCGCTCTTCGCCTGGCTGGCCGCCTCGGCCGCATCCTTGGCCTTTTCCAGCTGCGCCGTGCGCACGCCCACCTGGCGTTCGAGCTGGTCGCGGTAATTGGCCAGGGTGCTGTCGCGGCTGTCGATCTGCGCCAGCATGTCGTTGAAACTGTCGATCAGCACGCCCAGCTCGTCGCTGCGCTGGTGCGCGATGCGGTGGCTGTAGGTCTGGCTGCTCGACACTTTTTGCGCCGTATCAATCAGCTTGGTGATCGGTTCGGCGATCACGCTTTTAAAGCGCCGCGCCAGGAAGACGGCGATCAGGAAGGACAGCACGGTGGCGCCGCCGATGGCGCCCACATGGCGGCCGATGTCGCGCCACATATGGTTCAGGTCTGCCTCGATCAGCACGGCGCCGATGATCTGTTGTGGCTCGCCAGGCCGGTAGACGGGCCGGTACAAGCGCATGGCGGGCGCCAGGTTGGTGCCCGAGCCTTGCGTGACGGGCTGCACGGCCATGTCGGCCAGCAGGGCCGGGTCCATGTCTTCCGGTGCCGGCAGGCCGTCCGCATGCTGCGGCGCGCGGTACAGGGCGAACAGGCGCCCGCCCTTGTCGAACAGGGCCGCCTGGGCCACCTCGTCGCGCGCCGACAGTGCCGCCAGCACCTGTTCCGCCTGCGCCTGCGCCGGCTTGCCCAGCAGCATCGGTGCCGCGCTGGCCGCGCCGATCACGCCCGCCAGCGACAGCAGTTGCTTGCCTTCATCGTTTTTGTGGTTGAGCACGGAAGTCAGCGCAAACGCCACGAACACCAGCAGCAGCGCGCAGCCCGACGACAGCACCGAGATCATGGTCAGCTTCTGGCTGATGCTGGAGCGTTGGAAATTGAACATGAATTCGCTGCTTCCCCGGTCGCCCGTTGACTGTTATTTAATTCCTATTGGAAAAATATAGACGCGAAGACACATCCCGATATTGATGTGGGTCTAATGGAGGAGAGGGGAGGGGAACTTATAAGAGAGGAAATGAATAGGGCGGCCCAACCAGACCGCCCTCAAATTATTGCTGAGCAACAACACATGACCCAGCCGTAGCGAGCGGAAGGGAGAGGCGGCCCAGAAGCGCAACCGTACTAAAGTACGGTGAGCATCGCAAGCCGCCTATATCGACGCGCAGCAGGCTGGGTCAGGTGTCCGCTAACAACAACCGCCGCGTTTGCCGGCCCCGCCGTAGCGGGCTTCCTGCCGTTCGCGGAAAAACTCTTCATACGTCATCATCGGCTCGCCGGGATGGGTCACTTCCCGGTGCGCCACGTAGGTGTCGTACTCGGGCAAGCCGCACATGAGCCGCATGCTTTGCCCCAGATACCGTCCCGCCTTGATGATTTCGTCGATCATCATTGCACCGTGGGCATGGCCTGGAACGGCGTTTCCTTGGTGCTCGGCTTGCTGTCGGCGCGCGCCTTCAGGATGGTGCGGATGCCGAAGAACAGCACGCTGACGACGACGATGACGAAGAAGGCGGCCAGGCCGGCGTCCAGGTAATCGTTGAAGATGATCTGCTGCATCTGCGCCACCGACTTGGCCGGCGCCAGCAGGGTGCCTTCATCCAATGCCGCCGAGTATTTCTTCGCATGCGCGAGGAAGCCGACGCGCGGATTGGCGTCGAAAATCTTTTGCCAGCCCGCCGTCAGGGTGCACAGCAGCAGCCAGATGGTCGGCGTGATCGTCACCCACGCATACTGGCCACGCTTCATCTTGAACAGCACGCAGGTGCCGAGGATCAGCGCGATGGCCGCCAGCATCTGGTTGGCGATGCCGAACAGCGGCCACAGGGTATTGATGCCACCCAGCGGATCGACCACGCCCTGGTACAGGAAATAGCCCCAGGCCGCCACGCACAGGCCCGTGGCCAGCAGGTTGGCGATGACGTTTTCCGTCTGTTTCAGGCTCGGGACGAAGCTGCCCAGCAAATCCTGCAGCATGAAGCGGCCCGCACGCGTGCCCGCATCGACGGCCGTCAGGATGAACAGCGCTTCGAACAGGATGGCGAAGTGGTACCAGAAAGCCATCATGGCCTTGCCGCCGATGGCGCCCGAGAGAATCTGCGCCATGCCGACGGCCAGGGTCGGTGCGCCGCCCGCGCGCGAGATGATGCTGTGTTCGCCAACGTCCTTGGCCGTCTGCGTCAGCATTTCCGGCGTCACATAGAAGCCCCATTGCGAGATCGCCTGCGCTGCCGATTCCGCCGTGGTGCCGATCAGGGCGGCCGGGCTGTTCATGGCGAAATAGATGCCCGGCTCGATGGTCGAGGCGGCCACCAGGGCCATGATGGCCACGAACGATTCCATCAGCATGGCGCCATAGCCGATGAAGCGGGCGTGGCTTTCGTTTTCAATCATCTTCGGCGTGGTGCCCGAGGAAATCAGCGCGTGGAAGCCGGACACGGCCCCGCAAGCGATGGTGATGAACAGGAAGGGGAACAGATTGCCCGACCAGACGGGGCCGGAGCCGTCGATGAACTTGGTCATGGCCGGCATTTTCAGGTAAGGCGCGACGACGATGATGCCGATGGCCAGGCCCAGGATGGTGCCGATCTTCAGGAAAGTCGACAGGTAGTCGCGCGGCGCCAGCAGCAGCCACACGGGCAGGACCGAGGCGATGAAGCCGTAGCCGATCAGCATCCACGTCAGTTCCGTGCCCGTGAACGTGAACATCGGGCCGAGTACCGCGTGTTCCTGCACGTACTGGCCGCCGATGATGGCCAGCATCAGCAGCACGAAGCCGATGATGGAAATTTCGCCGATGCGGCCCACGCGGATGAAGCGCGAATACACGCCCATGAACAGGGCGATGGGGATCGTCGCCATCACGGTGAAGCTGCCCCATGGGGAACCGGTCAGCGCCTTGACGACGATCAATGCCAGCACGGCCAAAATGATGACCATGATCATGAAGCAGCCCAGGAGCGCAATCATGCCGGGGATTTCGCCCAGTTCAGCCTTGATCAGGTCGCCCAAGGAGCGGCCGTCGCGGCGCATGGAAATGAACAGCACGATGAAATCCTGCACGGCGCCCGCAAACACGACGCCCGCCAAGATCCACAGCATGCCGGGCAGATAGCCCATCTGCGCGGCCAGCACGGGGCCGACCAGGGGGCCGGCGCCGGCAATTGCCGCGAAATGGTGGCCGAACAGCACATATTTATTCGTCGGCACGTGGTCGAGGCCGTCGTTGTGCTTGAAGGCGGGCGTCATGCGGCGCGCATCGAGGCCCAGCACCTTGTCGGCGATGAACAGGCTGTAGAAACGGTAGGCGATCAGGTAGACGCAGACGGCGGCGATGACGATCCAGATCGCGCTGATCGGTTCGCCACGTTGCAGGGCAACAACGCCCAGGGACCCGGCGCCGGCCAGCGCAAGCGCTGCCCAGCCGAGCTGTTTGAAAATGCGGTTCATGCTTCCTCCAGAGATTGACGGGCGCTGTGCCGTGCGATGATGTGTGCTGCCGGGCCTGGTCGTCGCCAGTTTGGGTGTCAGTTTGGTGTATCTGCAGCTTATGGCGAGTATTCAGGAATCGTATAATTGCCGCAAGCGCACGACTACGCAGTAACGCTCAGTATTACTACGCAGACCGATCGCGGCGCCGCGACGTAAAATCACGCCTTCCCACCAGCAAAGACGCCGCCGGAGCGCCAGGCCATGAAACTCAGACAGAAAGTCATCTTCCTGGCCCTCACGCCGCTGATCCTCGCCCTGTGCGCCATCGCGTTTGCCGTGCGGCACCAGGCAATTACCCTGGCAGAGCAGCAGCGCGCCACCATCCAGCAAGCGTATCTGGCCAGCAAGGAAGCCGAACTCAAGCATTACGTGACCCTGGCCAGCCATTCCATCGCCTCCCTGTACCAGTCGGGCCGCAAGGATGCCGCCACGCAAGAGGAGGCCAAGCGCATCCTGTCCGCCCTCAGCTATGGCGACGACGGCTATTTCTTCATCTATGATTTGCAGGGCAAGTCGCTGATGCATCCTCGCCAGCCCGAGCTGGTGGGGCAGAACCTGTGGCAGTTGCGCGACGCCGAGGGCAACCTGACCATCCAGCGCCTGATGCAGCGGGCGAAGGGCGGCGGCGGCTTCGAGCGCTACAACTGGATCAAGCCGTCGACGAACAAGTCCGCGCCCAAGCTCGGCTATGTGATTTTGATGCCGGAGTGGGGCTGGATGATGGGCACCGGCATCTACATGGATGATGTGGACCAGGCGCTGGCCAAGGTCGACGCCCAGCAGTCGCGCAATATCCGCTCGACCATGGAACTGATCGCCGCCATCGCCATCCTCGGCTCCCTGCTGGTGGCCGCCTGCGGCCTCGTGCTGAACCTGCGCGAACTGCGCGTGGCCGACGCCAAGCTGAAAGTGCTGGCGCAGCGCGTGGTCGAATCGCAGGAAGAAGAGCGGGCGCGGCTGTCGCGCGACTTGCATGACGGCATCAGCCAGTGGCTGGTGTCGATCAAGCTGCAGATCGAGGCGGGTATCGCGCGCCTGGCCGGCAATGCCGAGCAGAAAGACAAGGCGCCCGCCACCTTCGAGCGGGCCGCCGAGCAGCTGAACAAGGTGCTGGGCGAGGTGCGGCGCATTTCGCACAACCTGCGCCCGGCCATCCTCGACGACCTGGGCCTGGCCGCCGCGCTCGACCATCTGGTGCATGAATTTAACGACAGCAGCAGCGCGCAAGCCAGCTTCACGGCCAGCCCGGCGGCGGCGGGCGAGGGCTTGCCCGACATGGTGAATACCGTCCTGTTCCGCATCGCCCAGGAAGCGCTGACCAATTGCGAGCGCCATGCCCATGCCAGGGGCGTGGAAGTGAGCCTGCGCGAAGCGGGCAAGGCCGTGGAATTGCGCATCGAGGATAATGGCGGCGGCTTCGATTTCGACGGCATCGCCCTGCACCCGCAGCGCGGCATCGGCCTGCGCAACATGACGGAACGCATGGAAGCCATCGGCGGCAGCCTGCACATCACCTCGTCCCCGGCCGGCACCGTGGTGCTGGCGCGGCTCGATCTTCCCTCCACACACTAATAATGAGAACCATGAGCGACACGATCCGAATTTTGCTGGTGGACGACCACCCCCTCGTGCGCGACGGCTTGCGCGCGCGCCTGGAAGCGGTGGCGCATTTCGACGTGGTGGCCGAGGCGGGCGGCGCCGACGAGGCGCTGGCCCAGGCGCGCGCGCACCAGGTGGACCTCGTGTTGATGGATATCAATATGCGCGGCATCAACGGCATCGAAGCGACGGCGCTGTTCAAGCAGGCGTTTCCGCAGATTGCCGTGTTGATCCTGTCCATGCACGACAAGCTCGAATACGTGTCGCAGGCCATCGCCGCCGGCGCGCGCGGCTATGTGCTCAAAGATGCCCCAGGGAAAGATATTGTGTTTGCCATCGAGACGGTGATGTCCGGCGGCATTTATTACAGCGCGGCCCTGGCGCGGCAGCTGTCTCGCCCGCAAGTGCACGATTCCTTCCTCACCACGCGCGAGCAGCAGGTGCTGCAGCACATCGCGGCGGGCCAGTCGAACAAGCAGATCGCCCGCGACCTGGACCTGAGCGTGCGCACGGTGGAAACGCACCGCCTGAACATCAAGCGCAAGCTCGGTATCGAAGGGCAGGCTGAACTGATCAAATACGCGGTCGAGCACGCGCATGGCGGCAGCGCCTGAGCCCGCGCGCGGCGCCGTCTTTTGTCCAAGCCGCATGCCAGGCGGGTTTCCCGGTGGAATGTTTTTTTTGAACATTTATTGCCAAAATTAAACTGTTTCGTGGGTGAGATTCGGATAGAATGATTCTTGCTGTCGAAATGGCATCCCTGTCGGGCCAGGGTTGCCAATGCTGGCCAGTTTATTTACTATGGCGCCCTACCCACACTGAGATACCGATGTCAGCGTCTGAATCAAACCTGTTTCCGTTGGTGGGATTACAAGCAGTGGCCAATGCTCATAACGAGTGGGTCGCTGTCACCCTGCATGTACCGCAGGCCTCGACGGCGCCGCTGCTGGCGGCGCTGGCCGCCGCCGATGCATATGCCTTCCTGGCGCCGCTCGACTGCATCATTCCCCTGGCCGACCCGCATGGCGTGGACGAGGCCGTGCTGGCGCAACTGGCGCCGCAACGCACCATTTTCCGTTTGCCTGCGCAGCTTGCCGGCGACAAGCAGATTCAAAAGAAATGCCAGCAATGGCGCGACGCCGGCTACCGCATCCTGCTCGATGGCGATGATGCCGGTCCCGTGACGGCGGCGCAGGTCGAGGCGCGCGCCCTGAGCTTTGACGCGGCCGGCACCCGCCCGGCCCTGCATCAGCTGCTGCCCTTGCCGGGGCCGCACCTGGCCTACAACATCGCCGATGCGGGGCAGCTTGCCGCATTGCAAGAACTTGGCGTGAGCTGGTTTGCCGGCGATTACGCCTTGCACCAGGCGCGCCAGCAAAGCGAGCCGGAAGACGCCACTTCGCGGCGCCGGCTGCTGTCGCTGCTGGGCCTGCTGGCCCGCGATGCCGACGCGCACGAGCTGGAAGTGCCGCTCAAGCAAGATCCCTCGCTCAGCTATCATTTATTAAAACTGGTCAACTCGGCCGCCTTCGGTTTCACGGCGCCGATTACGGGCTTCAGCCAGGCCATCACCCTGCTGGGCCGGCGCCAGCTGCAGCGCTGGCTGCAACTGCTGCTGTATGCGCGGCAACAGGACGACGGCAAGATCCACGCGCTGCTGCCGCTGGCGGCCGTGCGCGCGGCGCAGATGGAAGCGCTGTGCCAGTTGCGCGGCGGCGACCGCGATGCGCAGGATCTGGCCTTCATGGCGGGCGTGTTCTCGCTGCTCGACGTCTTGCTGGGCATGCCGATGGAAGAGATCATCGCCACCCTGAACCTGGCACCCGAAGTGAGCGTCGCCTTGCTCGAACGCAATGGCGAGCTGGGCGCCTTGCTGGCGCTGGTCGAAAGCGGCGTGCCCCCGCCCGATGGCTTGCGGCGTGCCGGCATCGATGGAGAAACTTATTGGCGCAGCCTGCTACAGGCCTACCAGTGGGCCATCCAGGTCAGCCGGAACCTCTAGCATGACCTTGCTGCCGGTGTCGGATTCCCTCGGTGACAGCGCCGCCCTGTGCGATGCCGTCGTGCGTTTGCGCGGCCCCGCGCTGGTGGCTGAACTGGGCCGTATCGCCAGCGCCGTGATGGCCAGCCCGCATGGCCAGTTCCTGCCCGCGGCCGGTGCCGATGGCGCTGCCCGGCCCGCGCTGTTCCCCCGCGATACGCCCGCCTTGCTGCAGGAAATCAGTTTCGACGGCCACTGCTTCGGCCATTACAGCGTGGCCGGACGCAGCGCGTACAATGACGCCGACCGCCGCCACCTGGCCAGCCTGGCATCGCTGACGGCCGGCGTGCTGCAAGTGCATTCGCTGGCGCAACGTTCCACGCACGCTTATGCGCAAGTGGAAGCCTTGCTGGCGCAGCAGACGCAAATCCTCGACCAGCTGCACGAATCCGTGCTGACGATGGACCTGACGGGCTACATCACCAGCTGGAACAAGGGCGCCGAGCGCCTGTTCGGCTACACCTCGGTGGAAGCCGTGGGGCGCAACATCCTGTTCCTGTACGACGACGAAGACACGGGTTTCCACGACGCCTTCCTGGAGCAGGGAGGACGCCTGATGGAGGTGCGCCGCCGAAAGAAGTCAGGCGAGATCTTCTGGGCGAGCCTGTCCTTGTCGCCGCTGCAAGACCTGGACGACAAGCCCATCGGACTCATCGCCTACCTCACTGACATCACGGAGCGCAAGCTGGCCGAAGAGCGCCTGCACCATCTGGCGTATTACGACCCCCTGACCAGCCTGCCGAACCGCACCCTGCTGGCCAAGCTGGTCGACCAGGCTCTCAGCGTGGCGCAGCGCAGCAAGATGCTCGGCTGCGTGCTGTTCATCGACCTGAACCGTTTTAAATTGATCAACGACACCCTGGGCCGGCGCATCGGCGACGAGCTGCTGCGGCAAGTCTCGCTGCGTTTCCGCCATGCCTTGCGCGACCAGGATCTGGTGGCGCGCCTGGGCGGCGACGAGTTCGCCGTCGGTCTGTTCGACATCGGCCAGCATTTCGAGGCCAGCATGGTGGCGCAAAAGCTGCTCGCTTCCCTGGTGGAACCGTTTTTGATCGAGGGCCACGACCTGCGCGTGGGCGCCAGCATCGGCATCAGCGTGTATCCGCAGGACGGGCAAGACGCGGAAACCCTGCTGCGCCTGGCCGACATCGCCATGTACCGCGCCAAGCAGGACAGCGGCGGCGAAGCGGAAAGCGTGGCTTTCTACAGCCAGGACATGAACCTGGGCATGCAGGCGCGCATGCGTCTGGAAACAGGCTTGCGCCAGGCCTTATCGGAACAGCAACTACTGCTGCACTACCAGCCAAAGTACGCGCTGGGCAGCGGCCGCATCATCGGCGCCGAAGCACTGGTGCGCTGGCACCACCCGCAGCACGGCATGATCCCGCCCGCCGAATTCATCCCCCTGGCCGAATCGACGGGCCTGGTGGTGCAAGTGGGCGAATGGGTGCTGGAAGCGGCCTGCGCCCAGGCGCAAACGTGGAAACTGGCGGGCTTGCCGCCGATCCGCCTGGCCGTCAACGTTTCCGCGCGCGAATTCACGGCCGCCTTGCCCGCCAGGGTGGCGGCAACCCTGGCCCGCTACGGCCTGGAAGCGGCCTGGCTGGAACTGGAAATCACGGAAAGCACCCTGATGCACAACATCGAGCGCGTGATCGGCATCATGGACCGCATCACGGCCTTGGGCGTGGCCCTGTCGCTGGACGACTTCGGCACCGGTTATTCGAGCTTGTCCTACCTCAAGCGCTTCCCCATCGACACCCTGAAAATCGACCGCTCGTTCACCACCGGCATCCCGACCGACGCCAGCGACTGCGCCATCGCCAGCACCATCATCAGCATCGCCCAGCAGCTGCACCATAAAGTCATCGCCGAAGGCGTGGAAACGGCCGAGCAGCTGGCCTTCCTGAAGAGTTCCGGCTGCGACGAAGTACAGGGCTACCTCTTCTCGCGCCCGCTGCCGGCGGGGGAGTTCGAGACGGCGCTGCGGGAAAACTGGGGCGTGTAAGGCATGTGTGCTGGCATGAGTGTTTATGCCACAAGCAAAGAGCCGGGGTAAATAAGGCCACGGGAGTGCTAGCCATTGGTAAGCCACTGACCTTTATGTATAATGCTGCCATCTGGAAGCGTGGCCGAGTGGTTGAAGGCACTAGTCTTGAAAACTAGCGACGGGTTACACTGTTCGTGAGTTCGAATCTCACCGCTTCCGCCAGGAAATAAAGAAACCGCCTTCGGGCGGTTTTTTATTGCCTGGCGGAAGCGAGCAGGGCGCCTGCGCGCCCTGCGTGTGAGATTCGAAGGGCTGGGCCTACCGGCCCAGCCCGCCCCGAATCCTCCAATTGCTGCCGCTGCGCGGCAGCTCCGCGCGCCGAGGGCGCGCGTTCGTGGTTCTAATCAGGTCTTTAACTGAGCCAGCTTCCACAGCACCCAACGCATCAGTTCGTGTCCGAATGGCGGACCTGCCCCTCGCGCCCCGTGGCTGGTAGGGGCGCCGAGACGGATCACGCCGCGCATGTGAACTCCACGCGGATCGCGGATGCCGCGTGATGTCCCGATTCGCGGTTCGCTTTCAGCTTCAATCCGATCACTTGGAATAGCCCTGTGTTGACGACTCCTTGTCGTCGTTTCGAATGCCCCAC
>NZ_JACYMM010000020.1 GCF_020858115.1 Janthinobacterium sp. FW305-129 | reverse complement strand
CAGGGCGCCGACGATGACGGGCCGGTCGATATCGTTTTCCAGGAATTGCACCAGCACTTCCTGGCCGATGCGCGGCAGGAACTGGCTGCCCATGCCGCCGCCGGCGGCGCGCTGCGCTACCCGCACCCAACACGTTGCGCCAGTCTCTTGCTGCCAGTGAAAGCGGATGCGCACCCGGCCCAGCTTGTCGCAGTAAATCTCATCGGCGCCGCTGGCCACGTCATTGCCATCGGCGCCGACGACGATGGCGCTCTGGCTGCCCAGGGCGGTAGGTTTCGGATGTTGGCGCAGTCCGTTTTCCCCCAGTAGCGGGCGCCACGGCGTGGCCGCGGCAAGCATCTCGATGCAGTTGGCGTAGCCGCTGGCCATCGCCTGGGCGATAACCTGCTCGAAATGTTCAATGTAGTGCGGCCCCAGGTTCAGCGTGCCCAGGCTTTCCTGCAGCAGTTCCGGGATCGGGCCGAACAGTTCGGCCAATCCTTGCCGGGCCGGCGCCGGCAGGTTGTTGACACCCACGCTGCAGACGCGCAACACGGTGTAGGACGGCGTATCGCCGCCCGCCGCCTGTAAGGGTCCTTGCGTCAAGGTAAAACGCGTACCGGCGCGCAAGGTGCGCACCGTCGAACGCGCAACGCAGCGTTCGACGCGCGCTTCGATCGCCTGCATGCGCAACAGCGCGTAGCGGCTGGCCTGGGCAGCGTCGGCATAGTAATACTGGCCCGGTGTATCGTAGCTTTCCAGCAGTGGCGCCTGCCGGCCGCCCACCGCCGTCCGGGTCGGCACGCTGGCCGCGACCGCCTGCTTTGCCTTGTAGTCATAACTGAGCACCGTCGCCAGCGCCGTGCTCAGCGAACGCGCCGTGCTGAATGCCTGCAGCGTGTCGCCCCGCTCGCCAACCCTCGCGCCATGAAAGCGGATGCCGCCGCCGACCGCGCTGGACCTATCTTCCGGCACGGCGCTGTCGGCGCTGCTGTCGGCAAACAGCACCAGGCAATGGCCGCCGTCCTGTTCCTCAAAGCGCCATGCCAGCCCTTCTTCCGTCAGCAGGCGGCCGACGAAATCGAGGTCCGATTCGCGGTACTGGCAGCAATAGCTGCGCGCCGCGGCGCCGTCCATGAACGGGCGCGTGTCGTCGCTCCAGCGCCATAACGCCGCCGGCGCATAGGCCTGGAACACGGAATCGACGATCTCGATCACGGACTTGTCTTGCCAGACGCGGCTGTTACGCACCTGGCCCAGCCGCCACAACCACGGTGTCAGGCGCAGCCGGTAGCGCGCCAGGCCGCCCAGGCTGCCCAGCATGGCCGCCTCGCTGATATGGCCGCTGAAACTGGCGCGGCTGCCATCAAACAGGCTCACCTGCAGCGTGGCCAGCTTGCCCAGCATGGGCGCCAGCGCCAGCTGGGCGCTGGTCGACAGCACGATGACATCGCGCGCCCCGGGGGTCTGCAATTGCTCGTCGCAGGCGAACGCTTCCACCAGCAGGGGCGCAGTCTTCTGCCCGCTATCGTCTTCAAACTTGAGCTCGTACAAGCGCGTGATGCTGGAGAACGCTCCCAACGCGGCGCCCACCTGGTCCAGCAGCGCTGTGCTCATCGCGCGCCTTTCGCCGCTGCCTTGGCCGCCTTGCACAGGGGCTTGTCGACGCGGCCGGCGCACGTTCTCTGACGGCAGCTATCGGCCGCCGCCGGTTTCAATTTGCTGCATTGCTGCAACTGGGCTTGCAGGCTGGACGGCGTTTTTTTGGGCGGCTTGGCCGCCTGGGCGTGCGAGACCAGCGCGGCCAGCAGGGCCACGTCGTTTTCCTGTTCCGGCGTGGTGGCGGGCTTGGCCGGTGCCGCAGGCTTGAGCGGCTTGGCCGTTGGTTTTTTTGGCGGCGCCGCCTTGGGCGCGCTCTTCTGCGGCCTCTCAAGAGCCTTGCTCAGCACATCCCTGGCGCTGGGTACGGGAGCCGAAACCGGAGCCGGCAGGTCGGCGTCCAGCATTTCGCTCAAGCTCTGCTGCGGCAGTGCCTGCTGCTCCTCCTCGCGTATGCTGGCCGCGGCGGTGACAGGGGCGGCGGCTGGTGTTTCCGGCGCTGGCGCCGTGCTGGACAATGCCGGTTCGGCCTGCGCCGCCGTTTCGCCTTGCCCCAGCCAGGCACCGGTGGCCAGCAACAGCATGGCGCCAGCCAGCATGCCCACCCAGACGGCCCACCGGCCGATGCGCCTGCCTTCATGTGGCACGGGCGCGGGCCGACGGCCGCCTTCAAGGTGGTTCAGGATACGGCTGCGGTCGGCCTCGGCCTGTTGCGCGGGCGTCAGTAAGCTGGGCCGTGTCGATGGCCGTCGGCTGTCGTCATTGCTTTGCAAAATCTTAACTCCTGTCAATATTTACAACACCTTACGACAATAAAAAAAAGCGTGACGCATGTTAGGAAATCAACAGTGCGCACCCGGCGCACAATTGAAACAAAGCTCCCGTAATTAGCAAGTTAGTAAGATATACTCAGAGGCAATATTAGCGAAAACGCTGGCACCGCGGCATTCAGCTGCCCATGCATGGCGCCTTTTTTCGAACGGAGTGGGCGTGTTTTTACTGGCGGTGGCACTCTATTTTTTACTCGCATGCCTGATCAGCTGGCTGGCGCTGTTTCCATCCGGTCGCGAACTGGTACTGCGGACGCTGGCGACGGCCGAACAAGGCCTGGCGGCGCGGCTCGATCGGCTGGCCCGGCGCAGGAACGCGGGCCTGGACACCTTGCGCCGTGGCGGCGCCAGGACGCTGCTCGGCGGCGCGGCATTCGTGCGCCGCCATTACCTGCTGTTCCTGGGCGGTGCGGCGGTGGTCTGCCTGCCGCCGGCGATCGCCTTGCTGGCAGGCAGCAAGAACATGCTGGGCGGCTACGAGGTCTCGACGCGCGAAATGAATACGCAGGTATCGGCCCTGCTGCAAGGTGAACAGCTGGTGCCGCCGGTAGACCTGCCGCCGCTGGTGTTTGCCACCGAGGAAGTGCAGCAAGTGCGGCCGATGCTGGTATCGGCCAGCCGCAACTGGACGCTGCTCAATGCCGAATATGCGCAAAGGCTGCTGCTGGTGTTCAAGATCATGAAAGAAAAACATGGTTACGACATGGCCATCCTGGAAGGCTACCGCAGTCCGGAGCGGCAAAACATGCTGGCCGGCATGGGCAGCAATGTCACCAATGCGGCCGCGTTCCAGAGCTGGCATCAGTATGGCCTGGCGGCCGATTGCGCCTTTTTGCGCGACGGCAAGCTGGTGATCTCGGAAAAAGATCCCTGGGCCATGCGCGGCTATCAGCTGTATGGCGAAGTGGCCGAATCGGTCGGCATGACCTGGGGCGGCCGCTGGAAAATGATGGATTTCGGACACACGGAACTGCGCGTGCCGGGTGTGATGAAAAAACAACGATGACTGGAAGGAACACATATGGCTGGTCCCGTAATCAGATTGGGCGATAAAACATCGCATGGCGGCAGCGTGCTGGAGGCCTCGGCGATGACGGACAGCGGCGGCATCGGCATCGCGCGCGTGGGCGACAAGGTCTCGTGCCCCCTGCCGGGCCATGGCACCTGCCCCATCGTCAGCGGCGACGCCAGCTGGATCATCGACGGCAAGCCGGTGGCCCGCCACGGCGACAAGACCAGCTGTGGCGCGATGCTGATCGCCAGCCAGCAAGCCACCACGGATCAACTATGACGTCCCGCCGCCACTGCAAGGAAGTGCGCTGATGCGCCCGTGGCTGCGGCGCAGCCTGCTGATACTGGCCGTGTTCGCCCTGTGCTGGGGCGGCGCAATCTGGTACTGGCGCACCAGCATGCGCATGCCGTCGACGGGCGACCTGACAGGCACCATGCTGGCGTTGCCGCTGCTGCTGCTCGCCAGCTGGTGGCTGGGCAAGAAACTGCTGGCCAGGCTAGCCGCGCCGGCAGCGGCGCCGGCCGATGCCGCCGGCAGCGACGCCCTGGCGGGCGGCATCGAAGCGCCGCCGCGCGCGCCGCTGCACCTGGCCGCCGCCGCGCTGCGCATGCCCGGTGGCGGCTCGGCGCCGGAACTGGCGGCCGCGCTGCAGGACAAGCAGCAGCGCCCCGAACTCGATCCGGAGCTGACCGATGCGCAAGGCTACCCCGTGATGAGCGCCCGCGTGGCGGATCTCGATGAACAGGGCCAGAAGGAACTGCTGGACGACTGGCTGCGGACCCGTCCTGCCGCTACGGCGCAGGGCGCGGCAGCGCATTTCGATGCCGAACACTTGCGCGCACTGGCGCTGGGCGCTGGCGTATTGAATGAACTGATGCAGGAAGCGGCGATGCACGCGGCGCTCGACGGCTACAAGACGGTGCAAACGGGCGCGCGTGCCGCCCTGCCGACCCTGCAACTGCATCTGCTGTTGCCGCCGGACTGGGACAAGCCGCAGCGCGACATGGGCGCCGCCTGGCTGCACGCGCAAGCGGGACAGCAAGGCTGGCCGTCCGACAAGCTCAGCGTGCACCTGGCCGGCGACTGCGGGCCGCTGGCGCTGATCGAACAGCTGGCCACGCAGGCTGCCTTGCAAGAGGTGCCGTGCCTGGCCATCGTGCTCGCTTGCGCTTCCCATATCGGCGAGATGACCGTGCATGACTGGACTACGCGCGGCCTGCTGTTCAATGCCGGCCAGCCGGGCGGGCAGATTCCCGGCGAAGGCGCGGCCGGCCTGTTGCTGGCCGACGCGGCCCAGGCGGCGGCGCTGCAGGCCGACACGCCGGTACTGCTGCACCATGCCAGCACGGCCGTGCGCGGCCAGTCGGCGGACAGCCGCGGCCATGGCGATGCCAGCTTGCTGGCCGAGCTGGGCGGCAAGGCGATGTCGGCCGCGTCCGTCGCCCCGGCCGCGATCACGCGGCTGTACGCCGATGCCGACCAGCGCTCCAGCCGCATGATCGAACTGATGAACAATGCAGGCACGCTGCTGCCCGATATCGACCTCAGCAATGACGTACTGAGCGTGTCGGCGGCCTGCGGCCAGAGCGGCCAGGTGGCCACCCTGGCGGCTCTGGTGCTGGCGCGGCACGAGGCGGCCGAGAATGCCAGCCAGGTGCTATGCCTGAGCAACCTCGATGCCTTCCACCGGGCCGCCGTAGTGGTGGGTCCGGCCGCCGATGCCGCTCCTGCCGCTGCCCCTGAAACCCTGGCCGCGACATGACCCCTCCTTCCACCATGCCTATCAACCTCTCGCCCCTCATACTATGATGCAACGATTCTGGCATTCCATTACTACCCGTTTCAGCCTGTTCGCCATCGGCTTCGTGGCGCTGGCCGCGCTGCTGGCCAGTTGCGCCGTCATCTTTCAATGGCCGCTGGTATGGATCGTGCCGCCACTGGCGCTGGTCCTGCTGGTCGCCAGCGTGGTCTGGTGGCTGCAGCGCAGGCGCCGCCAGCGCGATGCCGCCCGGTTCGGCGGCATGCTGGAACAGCAGACAGCCGGCGCGGCGCCCAAGGCCGGGCCCGCCCAGCGCGAAGAAACCGAAGCCATCCGCAAGCGCATGCTCGAGGCGATCAGCACCATCAAGACCTCCAAGCTGGGCCAGCTGTCGGGCGACGCGGCCCTGTATGAATTGCCCTGGTATATGATCATCGGCAATCCGGCGGCCGGCAAGAGCACGGCGATCGCCAATTCCGGCCTGCAGTTTCCGTTTGCCGACAGCAAGATCGTGCAAGGCATCGGCGGTACCCGCAATTGCGACTGGTTCTTCACCACCGACGGCATCCTGCTCGACACGGCGGGCCGCTATTCCGTCAACGACGAAGACCGCGCCGAATGGTTCGGCTTTCTGTCGCTGCTGAAAAAACACCGCAAGCGCGCGCCGATCAACGGCATCATCATCGCCGTCAGCATTGCCGAACTGACGGGCAGCCGGCCCGAATTCGCCATCAACCTGGCCAAGAACCTGCGCCAGCGGGTGCAGGAGCTGACGGAAAAACTGGAAGTGCACGCGCCCGTCTACGTGGTGTTCACCAAGGCCGACCTGATTACCGGTTTCAACGAATTTTTCCAGGACACGGAACGCGGCGAACGCGACCGGGTATGGGGCGCCACCCTGCCCTACAGCCAGACCAGTTCCAAACAGGACGTGCTGGCACAGTTCGACCAGCGTTTCGACGAGCTGTATGACGGCTTGAAAGAGCTGAGCCTGGCCAGCATGGCGCTGCAGCAGAACGAACGCATGCCGCCGGGCGTCTTCACCTTCCCGCTCGAATTCAGCGCGATCAAGGGGTCGCTGCGCGCCTTCATCGCCACCCTGTTCGAGGAAAACCCGTTCCAGTTCAAGCCCGTCATGCGCGGCTTTTATTTCACCAGCGCGCTGCAGGAAGGCGCGTCGGTATCGGCCTCGTCGGAACGCGTGGCGCAGCGCTTCGACTTGAAATTGCAGCCGCAGCAACACAATGCGGTGCAGGACCAGCATGGCTATTTCCTGCTCAATCTGTTCCGCAAGGTGATCTTTGCCGACAAGGAACTGGTGGCCCAGTACGCCAGTCCAGCCAAGACCCGCCTGCGCTACGCCACCTTCTTTGCCGCCACCGCGCTGGTGGGCCTGGCGCTGGCCGGCTGGAGCTGGTCCTACATGGCCAACCGCCAGCTGGTGGCCAATGTGCAGGCCGACCTGGACCAGGCGATCAAGGTGCAGGACAAGCGCCTCGACCTGCAATCGCGCTTCGAAGCACTGGAAATCCTGCAGGACCGGATCGAGCAGCTCGATTCCTACCGCAACAGCCGCCCCGTCTCGCTGGGCCTGGGGCTGTACCAGGGGGATCTGCTGGAGCGCAAGCTGCGCGAGGAGTATTTCTCGGGCGTGCGTGAAGTGATGCTCAGCCCGGTGGCGCAATCGCTGGAAGCCTTCCTGGCCGAAGTCAACGCCGGCGCCAGCCACTTGCAGCCGATGGCCAGCACGCCGCAGTCGGGCGCGGTATCGGCCAGCGCGGCAGCCACCCTGCCCGCGCCGGCCGGCACCCTGGCCACGCCGGTGGCCGCCACCCCGACGCCGGCCTTGGCCAGCGCCCCTGCCGCCGCGCCGCCAGCCACGGCCGCCGCCGTCAACCTCGGTGCGCAGCAGTTCAAGGATGCCTCGCCGGCGAATGTGGAAGACGCGTATAACGCGCTGAAAACCTATTTGATGCTGAGCGACAAGTCGCGCGCCGAAGCGAGCCACTTGAACGACCAGCTGACCCGCTTCTGGAGAGTCTGGCTCGACAGCAACCGCGGCAGCATGCCGCGCGAACAGATGATACGCAGCGCCGAACGCATGATTTCGTTTTATCTGACCCAGATCAACGACCCGTCATGGCCACGGATCGACAGCAAGCTGGCGCTGGTCGACCAGTCGCGCGATAGCCTGCGCCGCGTAGTGCGGGGCATGCCGGCGCGCGAGCGCGTGTACGCCGACGTCAAGGCGCGCGCGGCCACGCGCTTCGCCTCGATGACGGTGGCGCGCATCGTCGGCGAGCAGGACAAGGAACTGGTGCTGGGCAGCTACGCCATTCCCGGCACCTTCACGCGCGACGCCTGGGAACAATTCATACAGCAAGCCTTCCAGGAGGCGGCCAACCGCGAACTGCAAAGCGCCGACTGGGTGCTGAAAACGGCCTCGAAGGACGACCTGACCCTCGAAGGCAGCCCGGAGCAGATCCAGAAAGCGCTGGTCGAACTGTACAAGACGGACTACGCCAGGGAATGGCAGAAATTCATCCAGGGTGTCAGCATCCGCGAGTTGAATGGCTTCGACAACGCGGCGGCGGCCATGAACCGGCTCGGCGATCCGCAAACCTCGCCGATCAACAAGCTGATCGAAACCGTGTACAAGGAAACCTCGTGGGACAACCCGTCGCTGCTGGGCCAGGGCTTGCAGCGCGCCCAGCGCGGCGTGATAGGGTGGTTCAAGGAAACCATCCTGCGCCAGAAACCCTCGGGCATCAACGTCAACGTCGGCACGGGGGCAGCGGCCGCCGGCGCCTTGCCGATGGGGCCGGTAGGCCGCGAGTTTTCCGGCGTCGCCCGCCTGGTGGTGACCAAGGACAAGGACGCTTCGCTGATGCGCGGCTACATGGAAGCGCTATCGAAGCTGCGCGCCCGCTTCAACCAGATCAAGAACCAGGGCGATACGGGTCCCGGCGCCAAGCAATTCATGCAGCAGACGCTCGACGGCACCGGCTCGGAACTGGCCGATGCGCTCAAATACGTGGATGAACAGATGCTGACCGGCATGACCGACGGGCAAAAGCAGGCGATCCGGCCGCTGCTGGTGCGCCCGCTGATGCAGACGTTTGCCGTCATCATCAAGCCGACCGAAACGGAAATCAACAAGGTCTGGCTGGCGCAGGTGCTTGAACCGTTCCAGAAAACCCTGGCGCCCAAGTATCCGTTCTCGCCCGCCTCCGGTAGCGAGGCCAGCAATGCCGACATCGGCCAGGTGTTCGGACCGGAAGGCAGCATCGCCAAGTTCTTCAATACCACCATCGGCCCGCTGGTGGTGCGCCGTGGCGATTCACTCAGCGCCAAGACCTGGGCCAACATGGGCATCGGCCTGGCGCCGTCCGTGGTAGCCAGCTTCCCCGGCTGGATCGCTCCGCTCAGCGCCAACGGCGTGGCCACGGCGGCCGGCGCCGGCGAAGCGCAAACGCGTTTCGACCTGCAGGCGCTGGCCGCCAGCGGCGCCACCGAGTACACGATCGAGATCGATGGCCAGGCCCTGCGCTGGCGCGGCCAGCCGCAGCCGTGGATCCATATGGTCTGGCCGAATCCGCAAGGCACGCCCGGCGCGCGCATCAGCGCCATCACGCCGGAAGGCCGCACGGTCGTGTTGCTCAACGAACCTGGCCATTTCGGCCTGAAGAAAATGATCGATTCAGCCAAGCGCAAGCGCAAGGATGGCGGCGTATTCGAACTGAGCTGGGAAAACAGCGGCGTGACCGTGGCGGCCAACCTGAAGATCGTCGCCACGCCGGCGCCAGCCGCCGCGCCGAGCACCGCCTCGGGCGCTGCGGGCTTCCGCGGCCTGAAGCTGCCGGAAAGCGTGGCCCAGAGCGTACCGGCCGTCAACACCCCCGCGCCGGCAGCCCCTGCCAGCGCCATCGCGGCCAATGCCGCCGCCGTGCCATGAGCCGCACCACCGCCACCCCGATCGGCTATTTCGGCAAGCTGCCCAGCCGCGGCGACTTCGTCAAGGCCAGTGACAACCCGGCCCTGCTGAAGATCCTCGACGACTGGCTGGCGCAGGCGATGGACCTGCTCAGCGCCGACGCGCGCTGGAAGCTGACCTACGATGCGCTGCCGCCCATGCATTTCGCCTTTATCGGCCCGCGCCGGGGGCGCGCCATCGCCGGCCATATCGCAGCCAGCAGCGATGCCTCGTCGCGCCGTTTTCCCTTCCTGATGATGAGCACCATGGAAGTGGACCATCCGGCCGCGTTTGTCGCCAGCAGTCCGCTGGTGCTGTCGCGCCTGTGGAACCGTTTCGAGGCGCTCAGCAACGACATGCGCGGCCCCGATGCGGGCAACGCGCTGCAGGCGGCCACGCATGCCAGCATCGACGTCGACCTGCGCGCCGCCGCCTATGAAGCCGCCTTCAACGATTTTCTCGACATGCAGACCGTGGGCGAACTCGACGCGCTGTTGGCGCCGACCGGCTTCACGGGCACGGTGCGGCAAGTGCTGCTGGCGCTGGGCCTGCTGCTGCAGCCGGTGATGGCCAGCAGTTCCAGCCGGCTCGAGAAAAGCCTGGAACTGCCGCTGCCGGCCGATCCGCTGTACCGCAACATGGTGGCGGCGTTCTGGATGCACCTGATCACGCCGTTCCTGGCGCGCGCCGACTTCGAGCTGGCGCTGTTCATCACCCGGCTGCGCGGCCGCCAGACGCTGGTGCTGGGCTTTTCCGGCGCCTCGGCGCAGACCCTGCATGTGCTGATGAACCCGCAAGCGGCACTCGATCACCATATCGCGTTCGACGACCTGGACTGGGTCGAAGAACAGGTCGGCAGCGACTATGCGATCAAGAAAGTGTCGACCTATCTGGCGCAAGCCAACCTCTCGCTCAAATCGGCGCACGACTCCTTGCGCGCCGCCTTTATCGGAACCTGACCATGCGCATATCCCGGATCGTTCTCTTCCTCGGCATGGCGCTGGCCGCCATGTCCGCTTCAGCGCAAGCGCCCCTATCGATACCCACGGCCGCCACGCCGCAGCCAGGCCAGGTGCTGGCCAGCGGCACCGTGCCCGACGAAGCAAGCAAGGCCGCCGTACTGGTGCGCCTGCGCGAACTGTACGGCGCCGACAAGGTGGTCGACCAGATCGCGGTGGGCCAGGTGGTGTTGCCCGCCAACTGGAACGCCTATGTGCAAAAGTTGCTGTCACCCAATCTCAAGCAGATCAGCCGCGGCCAGCTGAAGATCGACGGCAGCGTCGTCAGCGTGCGCGGCGAGGTGGCCAACGAGGCGCAGCGGCAAAAGATCGCCAGCGATATCGCCACCAGCCTCAACCCCACCTACACCGTCAACAACGGCCTGCGCGTGTCGGCCAGCGAGCAAGGCGTGCTCGACACCACCCTGGCCAACCGCACCATCGAATTTGAAAGCGGCAAGACCATGCTGACGGCATCGGGCCGCGCCATCCTCGATGAAATGGCGGCGGCCATGCAAAAGCTGGCCGGCCGCAAAGTGGAAATCATCGGCCATACCGACAACCAGGGCTTGCGCGCCAGTAACCAGAGCCTGAGCCAGGCGCGGGCCGAGGCCGTCAAATTCTACCTGGCGTCGAAGGGCATCCACAGCGAACTGCTGACGGCGTCGGGCCAGGGCTCCGACCGGCCGATCGCCAGCAATGACACGGCGGACGGGCGCGCCCGCAACCGGCGCATTGAATTTCGCATGGCGCAATAACCATCTATCAGAGGACCACATGTTTTCAGCCGAACAGCTATTACTTCCGATCAGCAATGAACAACCGGCGGGCGTGGATCTGGCGTTCTCGCCCGAGCTCGACGCCATCACGTTGGCGCGCAAGTTCGACGACCCCTCGCTCGACCAGGGCGAATGGGTCGCCGACCTGAAGGAAGCCGACTGGGACTTCGTCGTGCGCAGCTGCGCCGGCCTGCTTGCCGGCAGCAGCAAGGATCTGCGCCTGGCGGTCTGGCTGACTGAAGCGGGCGCCAAGCGCTATCACCTGCGCGGCATGGCCGAAGGCTTGCTCGTGCTGGCGGGGCTGTGCGAAAAGTTCTGGGACCGGGGCCTGTTTCCGGAAGCGGAAGACGGCGACCAGGAGCAGCGCATCGGCAACCTGAGCTGGATACTCTCGCGCATCCCAACGCTGCTGCGCGAGGTGCCCCTCACGGGCGGCCCGGGAGGCGCCTTTTCCACCATCGATTTCGAGACCGCGCGGCGCCAGGCCGGCGTGGGCGATTCGGTCAGGCCGCATGAGGGCGTCAAGTTGTCCGACATGGAAGCGGCGCGGCGCAACAACTCGGCCGCCTTCTGCGCCAGCTTCGCCGTCGACGCGCAAGATTGCCTGGAAGCGCTGCGCAAGCTCGAAAGAGTCGTCGACGCCCGGCTGGGCAACGACAGCCCGGCCTTTTCCACGGCGCGCGAAGCCGTCGAAGCGATGCTGCGCGTGATGCCAGCCAGTGCCGGCGTGACGCCTGCCGCCGTCCCTGTCGCGGCGAGCGGAGCAGCCGCTGCCGCAAGCACGATGGCGCCTGCCATGCCGGCGATCCCGGCCGGCCCACCGGGCGCCATCGCCACGCGCGCGCAGGCGATCGAGCAATTGCGCGCCGTGGCGCAGTTCTTCCGCCGTAGCGAACCGCACAGCCCCGTCTCGTATTTTGCCGACAAGGCCGCCAATGCCGCCGACCAGGACTTGCACAGCTGGTTGCGCTCGGTGGTCAAGGACGCCAGTTCGCTGGCGCATATCGAAGAACTGCTGGGCGTACAGCCGCCCGAGAATGGCTGAAACCGCTACTCGCACCCTGGCGGCGTATCTGCCGCCAGGGTGTTCAGTTTTTTGCCTGGCGCAGTCCTATTTCGATTTTTCCCGGTCTTCCTCGCGCCAACGCTTTTCCAGCTGCGCCATCCATTCGGCCTCTGCATTGGCATATTTCAAATTGGCTTTTGTACGGAATGATCCATTGCCAGGTTCTTCAAGATACACATCCCATAGCCCGGTAACATTGCTGTGCCTGTTTTTACAAGAACTCCTGAATTATTTTCACAACTTCTATTCCCATATTATTTCCAGTGGAACGCCCGGCTCCAGTTCCGCCTCCTTGCCAGCAAGGGGGTATTTTCGATGTCCCAGCAAATATTTTGTTACAAGTATCTTATAACTTCCATCATGAAGAAAATGGACGACAAACCTGTCGGCATCGGAAGAATTGTAATGAGGGATAGCGACAGTCTTCTCCACCCGAACCGGCTTACCATTTTTTACAGTATGCATGACAATCGCCGCTTTCATGCCTGGCGTCCATGTCGCAGGGATAGAAAGACAGCAGGTTTTTCCTCCACCACCTTCACCTGGGCTCAGGTAGCCAGCCTCGGCTGAAGATCCGTCTTCGAGTGTCACGACATAGCTGCCAACACCATACTCGGTATGGTTATACGCAGTCATATTTACGTCAATCTTCATTGCCTCCTTGCTACAATCTGTATTTAAAAACACAAGAAATCCACATAAAAATACGCAACCAAATCGTTTTCCCAGCAAATTCACCATAGCCTTCCAGAAACTGAAAATGCATTATCACAAAGAACATTCATATGAGAAAATTACTCTCCTATTATTTCAAGCGGCTCACTTGGCCGCAATCCGTTCTCTTCCCAGAAAATTGATATATCCCACCTCCAAAAATAATTGGCCATGATGCAAAATATTAAAAGTCCCCTATTGATATAAGATGAATGCTTTCCTGTGATCCGTTAAATAATTTAAGCAAACTTTTATGGCAGACAAAAAAGGCAGACAAATCCCCTCCCATTTGAAACAGCAAACGGTTCCTCAATGGGGTTTTTTCCAGCAGTTCATCATTCAAACTATAGCTATATACCTGCTCCAAAACAAATCCTCCCAACTCTATTGGAGGTGCCTCCTGGTCATAATGTGAGAATTTCCTGTCCCAGCAATCAAACCTCTCAGAAAATGCCATAAACCAGTAATCCTCGTACCATTTTTTATCATCATGCTTATAAGCAACGGGGTGCATATGCAAATTTGGAATTTCCAACTCCAATAAAACATCCCTGATAGAGCCTGGGATTACAAGATTCGAACCAGATAAAAGAATACATGATGATATTTTCATGGATGGAATTTTATTTTTTCTTTGATATTCAAACGATCCATTAAAGAAAACCAATGGCGGAGAACCAATCAACTGAGCCTCATATCTGAATGCCCTACCTTCAGTATTTTCATCAGGCGTCAACATTGGATTAGCATCATTACCCGAAGAGACAATGAAATAGTACTCCTTATCAAATTTTCCCAAAATTTCCTTCCTGCTTTTTAACTTTTACTTGGCGCCAAATAAATAAGCTATTTTCATTTTCCTGAAAATAATAAAATTTACCATGGCAATCTCTATCGACCAAGCAATAATTCGAAATTTTGATTTTCGAAATTAACCCTCGTAGATAGAAAATATTTTCATCATTGTAACTCCACTTATCCCGAATCGAAATCAACAATCACCGACCTGGATAAATTTTATACCATTTCCATTCCCTGATTTAAATATATTTAAAATTGACTCATGACAAACAATAAATGGATCAAGACTCCCCCCCATCTTGAAGAGCAGCCGCTGAGATTCAGGAATAGACTTCAATAAGTCATCATTAAAAGCATAGTGGTAGATTTGATGCAGTTCAAACCCACCTAAATTTATTGCCTCGCCATCCTTGTCATAATCCGACCTCAACCTACTCCAGCAATCAAAACCCTCAACAAAACTCATATACCAGTAATTTTCATACCATTTCCCATCATCATGTATGTAAACTGATGGATGCATATAAAGACCCGAAATATTTAATTCAAGAAGCGCTTCCCGCATAGCACTCGGAATTAACAAATCAAGCCCATTAAATAAAACATCCGGGATTTTTTTCAGAGATGGCACGCCTCTTTTTTTATTATAATCCAACGCGCCATTAACAAAAATAAACGGCGACTCACCTAATGAAAACTGCCTTATATCATACTTCCTTTCCGACGTATTCCGATCCGGAGATAAAGAAGGAATTCTTTCATCATCTACTGATCTCATCATAAAATAATATTGCTCCTCATATTTTTTCATCTAAGTTATTTTTTCCTGGACTTTTCTTTCACACTGCCGCCCAAAATTATTCCGTTGAACTGATCAATCTCACTTCGCTTGATACCCTCTTCGAAAATACATTCTTATGAGGGCATCCACCACAGCCTTCGCGCGCTTGATTTTCTTGCCTGTCATTGAGATTTTCGCGCTGCTTGCGTCAATCCGCGCAGCCAGCGTGGTGATGCGTGCAGCTGCACGCTTGCCGCTCAGGCTGGCATTACCACGACACCAGCACACTGTCCGCCGGCAGTACCGAGCGCCAACGCCGGTTTTTCACTGGCCAGCTCTACCGCCAGCGCAAGATGGACCAGATCCGCTGCGATGCCGAAACTGCCTGCCGATTCCATGGGGCTCAGCCGCTGTTCCAACGGGTCGAGACCGGCCAGCACCTGCTGCATGGCGGCCACCACCGCCATGCTTGCCTGCTGGCGATGATCGGCGTCGCTGACGACATGGGCGATGTCGGCGGCGTCCATGCCCGACGCCGTGATTGCGGCGGACATCACGCTGCGCAAGGCAGCGTGCGTCGCGGCGCCCTGCATGATGCTGACCGGCCCTAGCATTGCGGCATTTGCCCACACCGGCTCCGGCGCCCTCTCAGGGTTCCACAGCACGATGCCGCCCGCGCCTTCGGCAGGAATGTAGCCCTGCGGCGCGCTGCTGGAAAACACCTGCCCCAGCGCCAGCGCAGGCGCGAGTTCTTCGGGATCCAGCAAGCTGTCGGCACCGACGATAATGGTGCAGGCAACGCCAGGCTGGCCGATGCCGCTCTGCAGGCTCGACAGCACGCTGAAAAGATGGGCCTCGCCGGCCCGCATCGCCTGCAAGACATAGGCAATGTCACGCCAGGCCGACTGCTGCCAGGCCCGTGCAAAGACGGCGCCCTGCGCCTCGTCGCCGGATATCGCATCGGGCGCCAGCCAGTACACGCTCACCGGGCCATCTTCGCGGCGAACCAGGCTGCCTTTCTGCGCATGCAGATCGTCAAGGATGGCGGCGAGCATGGCCATGACGCGCGGCGCACGCAGGCGCGTGCCGGCGGCATGTCCCGTCGCAGCGAGATCGAGGGGATCGACGATGCCCGCATGGGCCGGATAGCCGGACGGGTGCAGGATGGCCTTGTCGGGCTTGAAGACCTGCTTGCGCGCCTTGCTGCCTTCGGCCGTTTCGGTCACGGCGCCATGCGGCGTCAGCGCGCTCCAGGCACCGATCCGCAGGCCCACGAGGGGTATGGGAGGCGCCAGCGCGACCTCTGGCGCCGGCACGCAGGCAGGCGCGCTTTCAGGCAAAGACGGCACGGATTTTGGAGCAGAAAGAAATTGCAGGCTGGTCCAGCCCAGCAAGGCCAGCAGCAAGGGCGGCGCGCAGAGCATCAGTATCGCGCCCCCGCCTGACAGATCCAGGCGCGATGGCGCCACGCTTGCCAGCAAGACAATCCAGGCAAGGCCGACAATTGCCAGCACAAGTATCCACAAAACGATCCTGAGCGCCAGCCGGCGGACCGAGCGCGGTACAGGTGGCAACTGCTGCAATGGAATATCGCTCATGATGCGCCTACCCTATCGTGGCCACGGGCAGGCTGGCGATCAGCGCGCAGCCGCAAGCGCTTTTATGCCCATGCAGCGCCACCTTGCGCCCGCCGATACTGAAGACGGCGCTGCCTTCGATGATGGGATTGCTGCCATGGCCCGCCAACGGGCACGCGACCATGTCGCCCAGCCTGGCGATGCCGATGCCGTGGAGGGTGTGCACAGGAGAAGCGCTTGCCACGACGCCGCCGTGGGTGGTCTTGTCGCCGAGCCGGATGATTGCGAGTGCCATGTCAGAATCCCAGCTGATTGCGGCGGAAGGAACTCCAGCCATCTTCAACCGATTTGACGTGCGCATCGATGCCGTCGCTGATCGCCTTGCCCGCCTTGCTGGCACTGCTCTGTACCTTGCGTGCGGCCTCCGTGGCCATGTCCTGGGCCTGGCTGGCGCCACGCTGCACCTTGCCCGCGGCTTCGGTGGCCATGTCCTTGGCCTGCTTGACGCCGCTTTGCACCTTGCGTCCGGCCTCGGCCGCCAGCTCCTGGGTCGCGTCCACCACCTCGCCGGCCTTTTTCTGCACGGCCGTGGCGGCATCGGTGACTTCTTTCTTCACGACGTTGACCGAGGTAATGACCATCTGCTGGCCGCGCTTCACGGCAGCGATGACGACCTGCTTGCCGCTCTGATACACCTCTACCGTATAGGTGACGCCAGCACGCACGGTCTCGACGACAAATTTTTCACCCACCTTGTACGTATGCGTGGCCACCCGCTTGCCGCCTTCCCAGGTTTCCATCACCACGCCCTCGGCCCGGTGGTACACCTTGATCACGCCCTTCTTGATGGCAGTGACGGTATCGTCCAGCCAGTCCAAGCCTTGCGCCAGCACATTGCGCGACGACTCGGCCATGCCGCGCGGACGGAAATAGCTGAATGGTTCGATGCCGCCCATGAAGCCGGCCTTGGAATCATGCACCGCGGATTTGATGAAATTGAGTACGGGATCGGACGCCGTCGCTTGCCAGGCATTGAGCCGCCACTTTTCCGGGCGTACGACCATGCTGTACTTCATGCCGATGACCTGCAGCGTTGCTGCCGATACCGTGGGCAGAATATGCGACTCGACAAAATCTTTTGCTTTGGCGTAATCCAGTAACAGTTCAGCTTCACGCGCAATGCCGGGATGACCTTTTTTGCTGTCGCCCTTCCTGCCTTCCGCTTCGATCAAGTCAGGCGTCCTGATTTTTCGCTTGGTCATCGTTCCCCAGGTAGAGTACAGGGCTTTCATGTGAGCCGTGACAGCTTGTTCCACGGTGGCGGGAGCACCAATTGCTGCAATATATTGCTTGTACGAGGCTTCGACCTCAGGCTTGAGTTCAAAACGATCCTCAAATATTTTTTCCCCAAATTTAGGTAGATCGTCATAGTCAACCAAACGAACGCCATTTTTAAAGGCCTCACGCATCATGTCGCGCATGGGAATACGCGCATAGTTATTCGATATTTTCTGTTCTTTCAGCGGCTCGTATCCCCCTCCCACATCGGAATGCGCGCCCGGATAAACGGCCTCGGTCCAACCAGACCTGAGCACGCCGTTTTTCCTGATCAAATCGACTGGAAACGAAAAACGCAGCTCATGGGCTGCCACATAATGCACGCAACGTTCGATCGCATGTGGCACCACCAGATTCTTTTCGTTAAAGGGAGTATCAATGGTGAGCGACGGTAGACCAAAAGAGGCGACCGTATCGAATAATCCCATGAAGTGCAAGCGTATGGGTACCCCTTTATAACGAAGTACGCCATCTTTTCCAGTAGTGCACTCTTTCATCATGTCATTGCTGAATGCACGGGCCAGCGCTGCGCCGCGCGAAAAACCGAAGATAGAGAGATTAATAATGGTAATCAAACCATGTGCCTCGATAGCAGCGGCAAGACCATTGATATTCTCCGGTTTTCCATTTTTTGCGTAAGCCGTTAACGGGATATTCAGTTGTTTGGCATTTTTTACAAGGGCGGATCGCAAGCTCTCGTCAACGTTAGTTTGCCCGAACTCGGTTCGTCGCGTTCCACCGGCACCTAATCCACGCCCAGCGGCCTCTGAATCCTGTATTTCCATCAGCTTATTGTCCGGCCAATCCATCCAGTCGGTAGACTCGTCTTTAAATTTTGTGCCTACCCCAGGAACATAAATTGCATAGTTTGAACCTCCTTTATCACTATTCTTCATAAACTGAGCTGATCGCCACATTCGCGCAGGATTTGACCAACGGCGAGTCTTATTATCCTCATCCTTATTATTACCTGTTCCATCAAAGAATATGCTGATATTCAAAATATCAGCACAGCTCTGTGATGCACCTGGCTTCCCGCATGGAGCATCACGATTGCACGCACGAGCCGCAATCAAATTATCGTCCTCAGCCATATTATCTTCTCGCAGCGAGTATTTTTTTACCGCGCACACTAACCTCAGGAACGGACGCAGAGAAAATTATCTCCGCGGTCTCATCTGGATAGAGGTGCAACCCAAGATAGCGTGTTCCAGCAGGTACCTGCTCAGGCAAAACAACTAACTGGTTCTTCAAGGTCACTACCTCACCTATGCGCGGCGTTCCTTTCGGTCCGTCCAATTCCCAGTGTAATGTCTGAATGCCGAACGGAATACGAACACCTGCAATGGTGCCAGTGGCACCAAACTTGTTCATCACGCCAAGGTCCTCACCATTAAAAATAATGTTAGTAATGACGTGATCGACATAAGAAATCATTTCCACATTGAGAACTATTCCTTTTTGCATTTTTTTTCCTCCTTGACCGCACGCCATCAGTGGCGTCAACAACAATAGTCCGAAAAAACCAAGCACACTTCGTCGTGCTGCAAGTGGCAAAATTTCGTCACCCTCGAAACCATAACCTTTATCGTATTTCATGATGCTTCCTTATTCCCCGTTTATCGGTTACCTACTTAGAAACCTCGCTTTATCACTGCTTCACACCAGCATTACGCATCTATGTTCGAAGAGTTCATTGGCATCATTCATTTTTATTTCTCTTCAAACGATATTCTTTTCCACGCTGGGTTCTCTGCGGGAGAAATTTATCGAATGTAACTTCAGCGGTATCATCCGGATAAATATGCAAGCCAAGATATCGAGTTCCCTCGGGTATCTGCTGCCGCGATATTGTCAATTGTTTATTGATGGTAACAACCTCGCCATTGCGTGGTGTACCTTTTGGGCCACCCAAGGTCCATTGTAATGTCTGGATTCCGAACGGAATACCGACGCCGGCAATGGTTCCAGTACTACCAAATCTGTTCATCACACCCAAGTCAGTATCGTTAAAAATAATATCGGTAATGACTCTGTCCACATTGGAGTACATGACCACGTCCAATACTATATATTTCCGTACCGTCCGGCCGCACGCTACCAGCGGTATTGCCAGCCCTAGCGCAATCACCCTGATGACGTGACGCCTGCTTGGCGGCGAAGGTGCCAATTTTTGAGTTGCCGAGTTTTTTCCATCCTTGTCACGCATGTTATTTCTTTCTCGCCGCCAGAATTTTCTTGCCTCGAACTGTTCGTTCAGGTAAGGACTCCGCAAAGGTGAACTCAACCGTATCATCGGGATAAACATGTATGCCGAGATAACGCGTTCCCGGCGGTATCTGCTCCGGTGAAATGACAAGTTGATTCTTTGGGGTCATACGCTCGCCATTGCGCGGTGTTCCCTCCGGCCCGTCCAAAGTCCATTTCAATGTCTGAATCCCGAATGGAATATAAACGTCGGTGATGGTCCCAGTGCCACCATACCTGTTCATTACGCCCAGGCCAGTACCGTTAAAAGAAATATCGGTAATGACCCGGTCAACGTAGGAGAACACTTCCACATGCAATGCTGTTTCTTTTTGCACTCTCTGCCCGCACGCCGCCAGCGGCAGTATCAAACCGCACGCGATCAATCCGAGCGCCAGCCGACGGCCTGGCTTCATTGCTTCTTGTTTCCAGATACTCATGGAAACTGGTCCATGGCGGCTTCAAAGCTGATTTCGCCGGCCTTGACCTGCGCCAGCAGTGACGCAATGGCCGGGTTGGTCTGGAGCTTGTCGCCGTAGATCAGGGCGGCGCAGATGTAGTTCAGAATGTCGCGCATGCCGAACAGCTTCAGTTTGCGCGCGGCTAACAGGTGTTTTTGCACGAGGCGGTAGTGCTGCGCGCGTGGAATATCCATCAGCAGCTGCGGCTGGTTCTCCTGCAGCATCGACAAAAGCTGGTCCGGCATGCCCGCTTCGACCAGCATGTCGACCTGCACCTGGGCCAGCTTGAGCGGCAAGGTCACCTGATGGGGCGGCAGACCGTTGTCGTTTTCGCCTGGCAGTATCTGCTGCGGATGGCCTTCGCGGTCCCAGTACCACCATGCCTGTATGCCCTGCAGCAGGCGCTCGCGCTGGGAAACGGTCAGCGCCGGCACGCCTACGTGCAAAGTCAGATCGCTTTTCTGTCCCATCAGGGTACCCAGGATGGCCGGGTCCCAGAAGGCAAAAATCATGTCGGTGCCGTCCGGCAGCAGTATCTCGGTAAACGCCGCCAGGCTTTCCCACAGCGTGTCGAAATCATCAGTACTTGCCAGCAGCGTAAGGCTGGCGGGATGGCTGGCGGCGCCTTGCGCGATTTCCGGCCACGCTTCGGTATCGGCGGCCAGTGGCGACAACGCCACCAGATGGGGCGCGTACGCTTCCGTGTCGGATCCGAGCGCCGCTGGCAGCAGGCACTTGCTGCGCATGCTGATCTGCTCTTTTTCAAAGCGCGCCAGCAGCGTGCCGTCCTGCGCCTGGTCGACAATGGCATAACAGCTCAGTTCACGATTGTCGAGCGCACTTGCCAGGTTTGCTTCAAACGAAGCCTTATCCAGAGGTAAAAATTTCATCGTTGAGGTCCTTTGTTGACGAAGGCGGAGCGCTGTTTTGCGCGCTTTTGCAGGCATTCCTTGCAGACTCCCTGCGGCCGCACTGCGCCACGCGCCGCGGCCGCCTTTTTCGTGGTTTTATTTTTTTGTCCGAAAGCCGCAAGCGGCATCATCACACCCAGTCCTATCAAGCCCAGCACACTGCGCCGGCCTGACAGCAGTGGCTGCAATGATTTGCCGGACATATCTCGTTTGTCGTGCCTCATGATGTTCTATCCTTTATGTATTCCAGCGATGAAAATGTCATCGTTGCGATCCTTTGTTGACGAAGGCCGTACGCTGTTTTGCGCGCTTTTTCAGGCATTCCATGCAGACTTCCATGGGCAGCACCGGCAGCGCATACGGCATGGTCTTCGGGCCGGGCATCGAGAAGTCGGCGTTATGGCTGATGCGCTGGCCGCTCGTCATGTCGGTGATGCCCGCGCCGTTGATCCTGATGGCCGAGCCATCGGCGCCGAGAATGATCTCCTTCTTGGCGAAAATTTCGATGCGGTCGGTGGCTGACAGCAGGCGCAATACTTTTTGGGCGATGATGTCGATGTCGCCGCCGTGGGCCTGGATCTCGACCTTTCCTTTCGCGGCGAACAGCTTGATGCCCGCGTTATAGGCAAACAGGCTGATCTTCTCCTTGACGCTGGCGATCAGGCTTTTGCCGACGGCAAGGTTGGTATCCTCGCCCGACGACATGGTGACCTGCTCGCCGCTGTGCAGGTGCGTGCTCTTCGGCGTGGCGAGGCCGATGCCGGCCGGCGACGCCGCCAGCAGCACCGGTTCGGCGAAGCGGTTGGCGCCCTGCTGGCCGGCGCCGTCGTATTGCGCCTGGGTCGCGTCGATGAATTGCTGGAACGCCTGCTGCCCCGGCAGTGCCTCGGCACTGGACTTTTCCGCCACGTCCGACAGGTTTTGCGCCAGCTCGTGCGCCTGCGTCAGCTGATCGTATGCCTCGCGCACGTCGAGCTGGGAGCCGCGCCCGCCGGGCCGGCCATAGGTGCTGATGTACAGTCCCTTTTGCGTGGTGATGGCGCCATACGCATCCGAATTGAGGGCGAAGCCGGAACCGAAAAAGCCGTCGCGCTGATTGCCCTGCTGCCCTACCAGGTAGCCCAGGTTGAGCTGCGCATGGGTATTGCTGCTGTATAGTTGCACCCGGTTCTGCTCGGTGTTGTCGTCCATTACCAGCTGGTTGAAGCCGGCGCCCTTGTATTCCTTCGATTTGTAGCCCGACACGCGTCCATCGGTATGCCATTGCGGCGCTTGTTCGCCGTTGTAGATGCGGCCCGTGATGATGGGCCGGTCCACGTCGCCGTCCAGGAAGGTGATGATCACTTCCTGGCCCACGCGCGGCACATGCACGGCGCCGTATCCCTCGCCGGCGTTCGGATAGCTGACGCGCACCCAGCACGAAGCCTTTTCGTCGCCGGGATTGAGGCGGTCCCAGTGGAAGCGCACCTTCACGCGGTTCAGCGCATCGGTATGGATTTCCTCGCCGGCCGGACCGACCACGGTGGCCGTCTGCGGATGCATGGCCGGCTTGGCGTGCACGCAGGCGCTGCGGTATTCCACGCTGCGGCGCTGCACTTCGAAGCGGTTGAAGCAGTGGCCGGTGCGCTCATCGCCGGCGCCGGGCTGGGCCAGGCCGGCGCGGTTCAGGCCCGCCTCTTCCTTGAACTGCAGCAGCCGGCCTTTCAGGCTGCCCGAAAAATCCTGTTGCATGCCTGACAGCGGCAAGTTGTTTTCGATCGCCCATTCCACGCCCAGCACGACGAACTGGCGCTCCTCGGCCGCCTCCTCGGCGTGGGCCGGATGGTCGAGCAAGGTAAACCAGCAGCCCACCGGCAGCCGGCGCACGCCCGAAGTGCCAAAAAACCGCTTGATGCGCGACTCCCACTCCTGCACCCGGATGCGCGATTGTTCCGCGCCGTGCTCGGTGTCGGCGCTGCTGTAGGCGCCCGTATATTCATAGACCTCGAGCTGCGGCGGAATACTGCCGTGCCCTGGCAATATCTGCACGGCATTCTGCTGACCGCTGCGAGGCGCCTTGTAGTCGTAGGTGCGGGTCGCCAGCTGGCTGTTCGACAGCGTGCGGGCGCCGCCCCACTGGACGATCTTGTCCAGCTCCTCGGTGGCATCGGCACGGTGAAAGGCGATCTGCCCGGGCTGCAGCGGCTTGAGCGATTGCACCGAATCGGTGATGATCCACTGATGGCCGCTGCCATCGGCCGCCTGTTCGACATAGCCGTACCAGCCTTCGCTTTCCAGCATGCGCATGACAAATTGCCAGTCCGTCTCGTACTGCGTGCAATACGAGCGCTGGCGCACCGCCTGGTTCAGGTCGAACCTGAACTTGCCCTGGCATTGCGGATGGCCGCCCAGCACGTCGGCGATGATGTCGTCGGCACCCTTGTTCTGCCAGATGCGCGCATCCTTGCGGAACTTGAGAAAATGCAGGCAGCTGGCAAAAGCGATCTGATAGGCCGACAGCTGCCCGTCGCTGCCCAGCTTCCTGACAGTGTGTACGTAACCGTGGACGGGCTGGTAGCTGGCGTCCGGCTGCAGTACCCACAAGGTCACTTCCTGGGCGATCAGCTGCTTGAGTTCCAGCGCGCCGTCGAGCGACAGCAGATCGACGATATAGTCGTATCCCTGGCTCACGCGGTCGACCGCATGGACGCGCTGCGCCAGCAGGACGTCGGCGCCAAGCGGCGTGTCGAGCTTGAGCAGCCTGGCGTGCTGGCCCACTCCCGCGAACATGTTTTCCAGTTCCTGTTGCAACTCAGCCATGAAATACGGCTCCTTCTACTTGATGGTGTACTTGAACTGCCCCTGCTTGCTGGCGCTGACCTTGATTTTCGTGATCGCGGCGCCTTCGGCCATTTTGGCCAGCACCGACTCGGCGATCTCGGGCAGCACGGTGCCGTTGAGGATATTGTCGACATTGCGCGCGCCCGAATCGACTTCGGTGCAGCGCGCCAGCACGGCCTCGACCAGCGCTTCGTCGTGGCTGAATTCGGCCTTGTGATTGACCGCGATGCGCCGGGCGATCTTGCCCAGTTTCAGGCCGATGATATTGACCAGCACATCGTCCGAGATCGGATAGAACGGGATCACTTTCAAGCGCCCCAGGAAGGCCGGCTTGAAGTTCTTGACCAGTTGCAGGCGGAGCTTTTCCTCCAGCTGTTCCGGCGTCGGCAGGTCTGGCGCCGCCACGTTCAGGCAGGCCTGCATCAGGATGCTCGAACCGACGTTCGAGGTCAGGATGATGATGGTATTTTTAAAGTCGATCTCGCGCCCTTCGGCATCCTCCATCACGCCCTTGTCGAAGACCTGGAAGAACAGTTCGAGCACGTCCGGGTGGGCTTTTTCCACTTCGTCGAGCAGCACCACGCTGTACGGGTTGCGCCGCACCGCCTCGGTCAGCACCCCGCCTTCGCCATAGCCGACGTAGCCGGGCGGCGAGCCTTTCAGGCCCGACACGCTGTGCGCTTCCTGGTATTCGCTCATGTTGATGGTGATCAGCTTGCGTTCGCCGCCATACAGCACGTCGGCCAGCGCCAGCGCCGTTTCCGTCTTGCCCACGCCGGACGGGCCGACGAACAGGAACACGCCCTTCGGCTTGTTCGGGTCATCGAGGTTGGCGCGCGAGGTGCGCACGCGCTGCGCCACCGCCTCGATCGCATGCGACTGGCCCAGCACGCGCTCTTCCAGCATGTCCTTCAGCTTCAACACCGTGCGGATTTCATCCTTGACCATTTTGCCCAGCGGGATGCCGGTCCAGCCGGCGACGATTTCCGCCACCACGTGGCCGTCGACCTGCACCGGCACCATCGGCGTTTCGCCCTGCAGCGCGCGCAAGTCCTTGAGCAAGGCCTGCAGGTCGCCCGCCTGGCTGGCATCCGGTTTCGTGCCGGACTGGCCGGCGCCGGCGCGTTCCAGCTCCTGGCGCGCCGCCCTGATTTTCCCCGTCAGCGCCTTTTCGCTTTCCCAGCGCGCGGCCAGCGCCGCATGCTCGCCGGCGGCGCCGCTGCGCTGCGCGCGCAAGTCTGTCAGGCGCGCCGGGTGCTTCCCGCCGCTCTTTTCCTCGCGCTCGAGCGTCGCGACTTCGGCGTCGATGCGGTCCAGCCTTTTGACCAGGTTTTCCAGCAGGGCCGGCGTCGCGTTCTGGCCCAGCGCCACCTTGGCGCAGGCGGTATCGAGCACGCTGATGGCCTTGTCGGGCAGCTGGCGGCCCGAGATGTACCGGTGCGACAGACGTACCGCTTCGGTGATGGCTTCGTCGTAGACGCGCACATTGAAATGCTTTTCCATCAGCGGCGCCATGCCGCGCAACATGGCGCAGGCCAGTTCTTCGCTGGGTTCTTCGATCTTGACGACCTGGAAGCGGCGCGCCAGCGCGGCGTCCTTTTCAAAATATTTCTTGTATTCGCCCCAGGTGGTGGCGGCAATCGTGCGCAGCTCGCCGCGCGCCAAGGCCGGCTTGAGCAGGTTGGCCGCGTCGTTCTGGCCGGCCGTGCCTCCGGCGCCGATCATGGTGTGCGCTTCGTCGATGAACAGGATGATGGCGTGCGGGCTTTTCTTGACTTCGTCGATGACGTTCTTCAGGCGGTTCTCGAACTCGCCCTTGACGCTGGCGCCGGCCTGCAGCAGGCCCATGTCCAGCGTATGGATCTCGACTCCCTTCAGCACGTCGGGCACGTCGTTCAGCGCGATGCGCAGCGCCAGACCTTCCACCACGGCAGTCTTGCCCACGCCCGCCTCGCCCGTCAGGATGGGATTGTTCTGGCGGCGGCGCATCAGGATATCGATCGCCTGGCGGATCTCGGCGTCGCGCCCGATCACCGGATCGACCTTGCCGTCGCGCGCGCGCGCCGTCAGGTTGGTGGTGAACTGGTCCAGCGCCGGGGTTTTCGATGCGGCCGCGCGTCCTTCGAGTTCGCCAACGGGGTCTCCTCCTCCCTCGCCGCCCTCCCCCGCCTCGCCATCGGCCGCCGGGGCGCCGGCCGCCTCCTGCGAGCCTTGCGTGATCTTGTCGAGATTGTGTTTCAGGTCGTCGAGCTTGAATTTGTTGAACAGTTTCGAACCGCGGTACGCCAGCTGGGCCAGTTCAGGGTCGGTCAGCAGCGCCTGCAGCAGATGGGCGCTGCGGATGCTGGCCTGGCGGCCGGCCTGCACGTCGAGCGAGGCGATCAGCCAGGCGTTTTCAAACAGCTTCGGCAGCCTGGACGAAAACACGGGGGTGCGCGCATTGCCGGTCTGCAGGCGCGCCACTTCGGCCTGCAGGTCCGCTTCGAGCATGCTGACGCTGATGCCGCTGTGGCGGGCGATCAGCGCGAAGTCGCTGGCCGGCTGCTCCAGCAGGGCCAGGAACAGATGTTCCAGGTCGACCTCGTATTGCCCGAGGCCGACGCAGATGCCGGCGGCGCGGGTGGCGGCGGTGCGGCTGGTGTCATTGAGCTTGCTGATCAGCGTCTTGAGGTTGATGCTCATGGGGCGAAGGTCCTTGTGTGGAAACGGATAAAAAAAGAAGATGGTTCATGCCAGCGCATGCAGTTCGTAGCGCACGTCGCCGCGGTCTTGCGCGGCGCCGGCGGTGATCAGGAAACTGTCCCAGCCCAGCCGCCCGCCGCTGCGTGGCTGCTCCAGCGTGACGCCATGCACGTCGTCGGCGCGCAGCACCAGCTGCACTTCGTATTCGAGGCACAGGCCGGTAAACATGGTGAGCATTTTTTCCAGCGCGCGCGCCGCCGCCCCGCCCGGCAGGAAGGCGTCGAAATGGGCACGCGCCAGGGGACCGACAACCAGCCGCATGCGCAGATCGCGCTGCCAGACGCGCGCGCCGACCAGCGCGGTCGAACCGAGCATGGCGTTTATGCCGCCCAGGCTGCTTTGCTGGTCGCGCGGCACGTCGTACCAGCAGCCGACGAACTGGATCACCTTGATCGGCTGGCCGAAATACGCGGACAATACCTGGCCCATCGCCACCGCCGATGGCGGCCGGTGCCGCATGGCGGCGACAAAAAATCCCACCGACTCGTCGAGCACGCCGTCGCCATCGTCGTACAGGCGCCGGCGCAGCGACTCATGGCCCAGGCCCGCCAGCGACAGCAGCAGCGGCAGGAACTTGTCCTTGCCATCGAGCTGATACTTGAGCTCCAGGCGGTACTTGCGCCACGCTTCGTAGAACAGCGCCAGCGCGCGGTTGGAAAAGGTGTCGAGAAAGGCGCGCGGCCCCGCGTCTTTCTCGTACAGCTGGTGCGCGGCGATGCGTTCCGTGTAATGGGCCGGCAGCGCCCCGGCCACGCCAAGAAAACCCATGAAGGCCGGCGTGATGCGGATGTATTTCAGCTCGGCGCGCCGCACGGCCTCGCCCAGCGCGCGCATGTCACCCGCCAGGGCGCCCAGCTCGCGCGGTTCGGCCTGCACCGCTTCAAGCTGGCTGGGCGCGAAACTGAGCGACACCGAATTTTGAAAGCGCAGGAAGTTGGCCACCGCGCCCTCGCGCGCCATGCCGTTGCGCACCAGCCAGAGCTCGAGCATGCGCACCGCCTGGAAGTACTGGAAGCGGTAAGGCTCGGCGAACAGGCGCTCGATTACACTAGGCTCAAATCGCCGCTGCGTGGTTTGCATCGCAACAACTCCTCTCCCGATTTTTTCGACAGCACCACCAGTTGCGTGAAACTGTTGGCATGCACGTACAAGCCGAGAAAACACTCGACGATATGGGCAAACGCATGGATGCCGCTGCCGACAAACGCTTCTTCGTCCAGCGTCAGGCGCACCTCGATTCCACGCACCAGGCAGGCGAAGGGATTGCCGGGCAGCCAGGCATTGGCCGCCTTGTGGTCGATCGCCGCGATACCGCTGATCTGCCGCTGCGAGGTCGCCGAACGGGGCAAGTCATACAAAGTCAACATTTCCTGGAACGCTTCCAGGCCGCTGCCCGACAGCGACAGATGGTTCAGCGACAGGTGCGAGATCAGGCGCCAGTGCGCGCCGCGGCCCCGCTCGAAGCGGTGCGACTCGGTCGGCTTGCGCAGGAAGTGGATGCTGCGCACGCTCGATCCGCCTTCCAGGAACAGGTCGCCGCCGCGCAGGCCATAGGTGAGTTGCGCCGGCAGGTCGCGGTTGGTACAGCTCAACTCCAGGCTCAAAGTATCGGTTTCAATCGCGGCCGGATCGAAATCGATGTCGACGATGGAAATCTCGGTCTCGTAGCCGGGACTTTTTTCACTGATGGTATCATCGCGCCGCATCACCCAGTAATGGCCATCCCTGGCCGGTGTCTGGCCGTGGCGCAGCGAATAGAAAGGCCGAAATTCGGTGATCGACTCCCCTTGCGGCGTCTGGCGCACCAGCTTGACCGACTCGATTGCGTGCACCTCGAAGGCGTAGGCGCGGCGCGCATCGGCCAGCACCGGATAGCTGGCGGCCGTGTGCGTCAGCCGGATCGGTTCGCCGCGCAGGCGGAACAGGTTGACCACCGGCGTGCAGCCCAGCAGCAGGTTGTTGGTCGACATGGTGCCCAGCATGCGCGCCGTATTCGAATCGGTGCGCAGGCCGGCCAGGGCCAGGTGCAGCGTGATGCGCCGGCAGCCGGACGGCAGCGGCGCGCACAGCGCGGCCAGGTCGATGTCGAAGAAATTGAATTTTTCCGGAAAACAGAAGTATTCGGTCAGCAGCCGGTAGGCCGGATGGGAACGGGCCGAAAACGGGATCAGCGCATCGTCCTCGGCATAACCGGCGATGCTGACAGGCACCTGCGCCAGCGCGCTCCAGCGGCCGCTGTCATCGGCTTCCACATAGGCCTTGACCGTGCGCATGAACAGCGCGTCGCGCAGCGCCGCGCAAAACGAGGGTTCGCCATCGATGAACACGCGCAGCTTCGCCACGCCCAGCTGCGCCAGCGAGATCTGCTCGGCGGTCGCTTCGATGACGATGCTGACGCTGGAAGTGGCGTTGGGCGGCAGTTGCATTTGCTCGGGCGCGTCGATGATGGCGGAAAATGCCGCATGCGTCAGCGCCAGCGGCGCCACGGTGACGGGATAGGCGGTGCGGAAAGTGCACGCGACGCCCTTGACGGGACGCGTCGCCAGTTCGGTGCCGCGCGCGATCTCGGTGGCGGCCGTCAGCTGCGCCGCCGCACCGCTGTAGTCGAGGCGCGCGATCGAGCACGAAGGAAACGGCCGCAGGTAGTGCGGATACAGCACCTCGAACAACGCCTCGGTAAATTCGGGGTAATCGTCATCGAGGCGTTTCGAGATGCGCGAATTGAGCAGCGCGAAGGACTGGATCATGCGCTCGATATGCGGGTCTTCGCAGACTTCGCCGCCGATCAGCAGGCGCCCGGCGATCTTCGGGTAGCGCTCGGAAAACTCGCGCGAATAGCGGCGCAGGAAACCCAGCTCGCGTTCGTAATACGGTAACAATTCTTCCAAGTTCAGGCTCCTTGCGCAGCACGGCGCGCCTTGCTGATCGTGTAATGCAGGCTCGATGGCTGCAGGATGGCGTCGAAGTTGACGGGTTCCTTCGCCGAGTGCACCACCAGTAACGCGGTGATGGCGAAATTGAGGCGGTTGATCGAGCCTTCCTGGATTTCCAGCGAAGCGCGCACGCTGCGCAGGCGCGGCTCATGCCGCGCGATGGCTTTTTCCAGGCACTGGCAGATATATGCGCGGTCGTCGGAACTCGACAAGCTCAGGCCGGCGAAGTCATTGAGGCCGTAGGTGACGATCGAGCGGCCGCATTCGGGAAATTTTTTCAGCAGCGCTTCCGGTATCACGGTGCGCGTGTTGAGCAGCGCCTCCAGGTCGCGCGCCACGGTGTCTTTCAAGTCTTCCAGCGACAGGCGCGAGACGGTGCTGCTGGAAGCGCCCTGGACAGGTGTGTCCATCAGGCGGTCGAACAATCCCGGCGTAAAACCCTTCATCGGTATCCTGTGCTTGGCAATAGTATGAAAAAAAGGGCGGCCTGCGGCGGCCCTTTGATGCAGGAAAATCAATCGCGCAGGCACAAGCCGGAGTCAGCGCCGGCAGCTGGCCGGAACGGCTTCATCCGGCAAGGGCCGTTGTCGATCAAATCGTCTTGTTGGCCGACAGATCCCAACCGCCGGAGGTATTGCCGCCGGAGCCACCGCCCACTTTTTGCTGCGTGTATTTCCACTTGACCTTGGAATACTTGATCGACAGGTTTTCGCCGAGGATGTCGCCAGGTGCGACGGACGGCGCCACGCTGCTGATCAGCACGTTTTCCAGCTCGATCTCGAAGTACTTGATGCGCTCGCCCTGGCCGTCAGCGCGCAGGAATTCGAACTTGGCTTTCGGGATCGTTTTACCGGACGAGCAATTTTGCAGCAGCAGCGGCGTGGCGAGGTCGGCCAGCTTGGCCACCACGATATCCTTGTGCTCGGTACGCTCGGCGGTATGGCCGCCGCCCGTCGAGGCAGTAGCGGACTTCGGTTGCAGCACTTCCCATTGGACCGACTTGCATTCGATCCAATCTTTATGGGAGGTGTCGGTGGATTCGCCTTTGATACCATCAATTTGCAAGTAAACGTCGATTGCCATGTCATTCCTTTCGGTTGTTTATAAAAAAATCAGGATTTGGTCGATTGCGGCAGCTCCGCGACCAAACGGAGTGAAACGGACAGCTCATCGAGCTGGAAATGGGGACGCAAGAAGGAAATGGCGCGATAGACGCCCGGACGACCAGGCACCTCCGACACCTGCACCGATGCTTCACGCAGGGGAAACTGGGCCTTCTGTTCCTGGCTGGCGTTATCGTCGAGCAACACGTATTGCATCAGCCAGCGGTTGAGGAAATCTTCGACGTTGGACGCGGCGGCAAAGCTGCCGATCTTGTCGCGCATCATGGCCTTCATGTAATGGGCGATGCGCGAGACGGCAAAGATGTATTGCAGCTGCGACGACAGCACCGCATTCGCATTGGCGGAATCGGTGTTGTATTTCTTGGCCTTCTGCGCCGACTGGGCGCCGAAGAACGCCGCGTAATCCGTGTTCTTGCAATGCACCAGCGAGATGAAACCCAGGTCGCTCAGCTCCTTTTCGCGCCGGTCGGTAATGGCGATCTCGGTCGGGCATTTCAGCGCCACTTCGCCTTCGTCGGTCTTGAAGGTATGGGTCGGCAAGTCCTCGACCAGGCCGCCGCCCTCCACGCCGCGGATCGCCGCGCACCAGCCGTAGTCGTCGAAGGCCGCCGTCAGCTTGGCGCCGAAGGCGTAGGCTGCATTGCACCACAGATATTTCTGGTGGTTGGTGCCATCGACATCCTCGACGAAATTGAAGCCGTCGACGGTGGCGCCATCGGCCGGATTGAACGGCAGCCGACCAAGGTAGCGCGGCAGCGTGAGGCCGACGTAGCGCGCATCTTCCGATTCGCGGAACGACTTCCACTTCGCGTACTCGACCGTATCGAACACCTTCGCCAGGTCGCGTGGTTTGCCGAGGTCGGCATAACTTTCAAGACCGAACAGCTCGGGCGATGCGGCCGAAATGAAGGGCGCGTGGGCAGCAGCGGCCACATGCGACATCTGTTCGAGGAAATACATGTCTTCGGGCTGGCGCGTGAATTCGAAGTCGCCCAGCAGTGCGCCGAACGGAGCACCGCCGAAGGTGCCGAACTCTTCTTCATACACTTTCTTGAACATGGTCGACTGGTCGAACTCCAGCGCGCCCTGGAAATCGCGCACCAGCTCGCGCTTGGTGGCGTTGAGCAGCTTGATCTTCAGATTGGTGCCGGTGGGCGTGTTGTCAACCAGGTGATGCAGGCCCGTCCAGCTGCTTTCCAGCTTCTGGAATTCGGGCGCATGCAGGATAACGCTGAGCTGGCGCGAAATGAGTCGGTCCAGCTCGGCAACGCGCGCATCGATGGTGGCGGCCAGGTTATCCGACACCACGACGGTGCCGTCCATCACCTGGCTGACCAGTTCTGAAATCAGATCCTTGGCGCGTGCATGCTCGACGCTGGATTTGGCAACCTTGCTTTGCTCGACGATCTGGTCGAGCAAGCCGATATCGGTGGTCGCGGCGGCGCCGGACGCGGGGGTCAGTTGAGCGGACATGGGATCAGCCTTTCTTGGCGGTGGATTGCTGTTCCAGCTGGGCCAGCTTTTCAGTGCTGTTGAGCACGTCGTTGAGGATATCTTCCAGTTTGTCGTTGCCGGCCAGCTTGTTGCGCAGGTCCGCCAGCTTGGTGCGCGCTTCGAGCAGCCGTCGCAGCGGCGCCACCTGTTCGACCACCGCCTCGGGACGGAAGTCGTTGAGCGACTTGAAGCGCAGGTCGACCCGCAACTGGCCGCCTTCATCACTCAGCTCGTTGGAAACGCCGAACGCGGCGCGCGGCTCGACCCCCTTGAGCACCTCGTCGAAATTGTCGCGGTCGATACCGATGAACTTGCGGTCCTTGAGCCGTTTTTGCTCGACTTCGGAATTGCCGCCGAAGTCGCCCACGACACCCATTACAAAGGGCAGTTCCTTGTTTTCAATCGCATCGCCGATTTCCACGTCATACGTCATCTGCACGCGTGGCGGACGGACCTTTTGCAGGCGTTTCTGAACACTTTCTTTTTTTGACATGACATCATCCCTTTACGAATAATCGACGGCATCGGCGATGCCCCTGATAATTTCTTTACTGCCTCAGTTTTACTTCAACCCATCGAAAGGATTGGCGCTGCTTTCGGCAGCCTTGGCCTGCCCTTTGCGCGACGGACGCGGCGGTTTGTCGCGCGCCTGCGCCGCGGCCGGCGCCGGCACCAGCACGGTTTCGCCCAGGCTTTCACGCAACAGCTTGGCCAGATCCTGCGATTCGGTGCGCAGCGGGCCGGACAGATTGTTCTGACGGCTCAGGTCAGCCAATGCACGCGTCGACAAGCGCAGTCCGCTGATCGCAATGACGCTGTTGGCCAGCTTGTCGGCAGGATCGCGCACCAGCACTTCCTGGGCATTGATGATGGCGTCGCCGTACTGGCCCGCCTCATAACGGGTCTGGGCCATGCGAACCCATGGATTCTTATCGGCTGGAAATTCGACAGCAGCTTGTTTCCACAAACCCATGGCCGCTTCGTTGTTGCCCGAACTGGCAGCCTGGGTCGCCTTTGCCATCAGCTCGTCGAGCGAGGGCGGCGGCGGCGGCGGCGTCTTGACCGCGGGTGCGGTGCTGCAGGCACTGAGCGTCAATGCGCAAGCAACCGCGGCAAAAAAATGGAATGTGGATTGGCGAGACATGGTCTGATTTCCCTCAAAAAAGATGACGCGTTCATTAAAAAAATGTTGCAATTTATAGTTGCTAAATTCTTATTTTTGCGAGACTAACACGGATTTAATATTGACTCCGTTCAATAGAAAATACGCGAAAACTCACATTCCGACCGGCCACTAAGGCAGCAGCCATGCGGAAAACGTACCGTACGCACCTTTCTTTCAGATAATGTTAATGTTGTTGCAGTTGCGAAAAAAGCACATGATTTTATTGCAAAGATTAGATGATTGGACGCACCGGCAACATGGCGACCGCGCTGCACGACAGCCCGCGAGCGTCAGCGTTCTCCGCGCTTTGACTTCCTCGGAAAAAGGCAATCGATGAGCATTACAAGTAAATTGTTATGGGGTGAAGGCCTGTTTCTGCGCCCCCAGCATTTCCAGCAGCAAGACCAGTACCATGAACATCGCCTGCACGAAAGCATCAAGGCGCTGCATCCCTATGCCTGGGGGGTCAATCACGTGCAGATCGACCGCGATGCGCTGAGCAATAACACCCTGCGGCTGCTGGAACTGTCGCTAGTGTTCCAGGACGGCGAGATCTACAACGCCCCCGGCGCCGACGAGTTGCCCGAAGCCGTGGACCTGGGCAAGCTGCTGCAGTCGCAGCAAACCGTCACGTTTTATGCCGCCCTGCCCGCCTTCAAGCATTTCGGCGGCAATTTTGCCGCGTCCGACCAGCCCAACAGCGCGGCGCGCTACGGCCAGGCCAACCTGGAAACGCCCGACCTGTACACCCATGCGGCGCAGGCCGAACTGGCCTACCTGCAAAAATCGCTGCGCCTGGTGGCCGAATCGGAACCACGCGATTCGTATGTGAATTTTCCCTTGCTGCGCCTGCGGCGCCTGTCGACCGGCGGCTTTGAGCCCGACCCGTCATTCGTGCCGCCGAGCCTGTCGATCCGCGGCGCGCCGTTGCTGTTCCTGCAACTGCGCCGCCTGATCGATGCGCTGCAGGCGAAGGTCAACGCCCTGTACGGCCACCACCGCGAACCGAGCAAGAATGTGATCGAATTTCGTTCCGGCGACATGTCCTCGTTCTGGCTGCTGCACACGGCCAGTTCGGCGTTTGCCTCGCTCAGCCACTATTTCCACCATCCGGCGCTGCACCCGGAGCGTTTGTACGAAGCGCTGCTGGCGCTGGCCGGTGCGCTGATGACATTCTCGAAAACCCATGCGCTGGCCGACCTGCCGGCCTATCAGCACGCCGATCCGGGACCATCGTTCGCGCGCCTGCACGCGATCATCCGCGAACTGCTCGACACGGTGATCTCTTCAAAATATTTCGCCATTGCATTGAGCGAAGTCAAGCCGTCCTACCATCACGGCAAGCTCGACTCGGGCAAGATCGACGACAAGACGGCGTTTTACCTGGGCGTCTCGGCCGACATGCCGGGCGTGGAACTGGTGGACGTGGTGCCGCTGCGCTTCAAGATCGGCGCGCCGGACGACGTGGAAAAATTCGTGCTGTCGGCCCTGCCCGGCGTGCGCCTGCAGCACACGCCGCAGGTGCCGGCCGCCGTCCCGGTACGGCCCGATACCTACTACTTCACCGTCGAAGCGAAGGGCCAGATGTACGAGCGCATGCTGCAGGCCCAGTCGATCTCGATCTACGTTCCGTCCGGCATGCGGGATCTGAAACTTGAACTTGTCGCCATCACTTCCTGAAGATAAACGATGAATGCAAACGCCCCTTCCCTGATGTCCGGCGGCTCCGCCGCTTACGCATCGAGCGTACCGGCCGGCCCGGGTAGCGAACACACGCTGACGGATCTGATGTACGACGGCTTCTACGCGCTGTTCATGCTGAAAAATGGCAGCGGCCCGCAAGACAATGCCGACTTCATCAGAAAGATGACGCAGTTTCTCGACGAGTTTGGGCACGCGGCGAGAAAACATGGTGCCTCGGCCGATGATATCGATGCCGCCAAGTATGCATTTTGCGCGGCTGTCGACGAAATCATCCTGCGCTCGCCGTATCCCATCCGCGACGATTGGGCGCGCCGCCCGCTGCAGCTGGTGCTGTTCGGCGACCAGTTGGCCGGCGAGAACTTCTTCATACGGCTCGAAGCGCTGCGCGCGCGCGGCAGCGCCCACCTGCAGGCGCTGGAAGTGTTCCACATGTGCTTGCTGCTCGGCTTTCAGGGGAGGTACATCCTGGAAGGCTCGGAAAAACTGGCCTACCTGACGGCACGCGTGGGTGACGAAATCGCCCAGATGAAAGGCAGGAAAGCCGGCTTCGCCCCACATGCGGAACGCCCCGACCAGATTGCGCACAAGTTGCGCAACGATGTGCCGCTGTGGGTACTGTGCTCGGTATTCGCGCTGATCTGCGCACTGGGTTATTTGGGCCTGCGCACCATGCTGGCCAAAAATACCGAAAAGCAGATGAACGCCTACAGCGATATCGTCAAGCTGGCGCCACGCACGGCCAACCTGACCATCACGTTGCCGTAATGAGCGGCCTGGCGACGACAGAAACTGCCCAGGGCATGTTCGGCACCGGCCTGTCGCAGCATGCGCGGCTGATCACATTGGCCACGGCGCAGGCATCGAACTTGCCCGAATCGCTGATGGCCGAGCAGGTGACGGGCCGCGAGGCGGTCAATGAGCTGTTCCGCTTCGAAGTTGATGCCTTGAGCACGGCAGCTGGCCTGGACCTGGCCAGCTTTCTCGGCGAAGAAATCACGCTCAAGCTGCTGCAGCCCGATGGCAGCTGGCGTGCCTGGCACGGCTTGTGCACGGACTGCGCCTTTGCCGGCGCCGACGGCGGCGTGGCGCGCTACCGGCTGCGCCTGGAACCTGCCCTGGCCTTGCTGGGCTTACGCCGCGACAGCTATATTTTCCAGGACAAGAACGCGCGCGACCTCATTACGGAACTGCTCGGCGACTATCCGCAGGTCCGCTTCGAATTCGATGTCAGCCAGGAACTGGCGCCGCGTCCGGTCTGGACGCAATACCGCGAAAGCGACCTGGCCTTCCTGGCCCGCGTGCTCGCCTTCGAAGGCCTGAGCTGGCGCTTCGAGCACGAGCAGGATGGCGCGGCGCGGCAGGACGCGCAGCAGGCCAAGCACAAGCTGGTAATTTTCGACAGCAAGGCCGTCGCGCCAGCGACGCCGGGCGTGTCCGGTCTGCGCTTTCACGGTGTGCGCGCCAGCGATACCGATGACGCCATCGACAGCTTCAGCGCGCGGCGCCAGGTGCGGCCCAATGCGGTCAGCATCAGCAGCTGGGACCCGCAGCAGCTGGCGGCGCCGGCCGCCGAACACAGCTCGAGCCTGCAGGCGGGCGAACTGCCGCCCCTGCCGCTGTACGACGGCGCCGGCGAACGGCGCCATGCCGACAGCACGGCGGCCGATCCGCGCGGCCTGCGCATGCTGCAGGCGCTGGAACTGGAGAACAAGCAATTCACGGGCGCCGGCGCGGTGCGGCGCATGGCGGCCGGCCACGCCTTCGATCTGCTGCAGCACGAACAGTATGCCGATGGCGCCAACCAGTTCACCGTATTGTGGGTCGAGCACCAGGCACGCAACAACCTGGGGCCGGCCGGCGGCGCGCTGACGGCGGTGCTGTCGAAACTGTCGACAATAGCCAGCCTGGGTGACGTTGCCAGCTTACTCGATGGGCAGCTTGAGGCCGGCACCTACCGCAACACCTTCGGCTGCGTGCGCACCAGCGTGGCCATCGTGCCGCGCGCCACCGCCGCGCGCCAGGCCAGCAGCGCGCTGGGGCCGCAAACGGCACTGGTGGTCGGCCTGCCCGACAGCGTGGCCACCACCGGACGCGACCATCAGGTACGCATCCAGTTCGCCTGGCAACGGGGCAGCGCCGCCAATCCGGGCGGTATGGCGCACAACACGGATCAACAGGGCAACGCGCCCGGCAACGAAGCGTCAGGCACCTGGGTGCGCGTGGCCGAAGCGCTGGCCGGCCCGAACTGGGGCTCGCAGTTTACGCCGCGCATCGGCACCGAAGTCCTGGTCGATTTCATCGAAGGCGACATGGACCGCCCGCTGGTGGTGGCCCAGCTCTACACAGGCAGCGACACGCCGCCTTACGCAGCCGGCGTCGATTCGGACGTCAACCATGCCGGCGTCATTTCCGGCATCCACAGCCACAATTTCGATGGCGGCGGCCATAACCAGTGGGTAATCGACGACACACCGGGCCAGTTGCGCACCCGCCTGGCGACGAGCAGCGCCGCCACGCAGCTGAACCTCGGTTACCTGATACAGCAAGGCGTGGGCACGGCCCAGCGCGGCAGCTACCGCGGCAGCGGCTTCGAACTGCGTACTGACGCCTGGGCCGTGCTGCGCGGCGGCGAAGGCGTGCTCATTTCCACCACCACCCGCGCACAGGCGGGGGCGGGCGTAGCTTCTACCCAGCTCGACACTGCGGAAGCGCTGGGCCAGCTGAAAGGCGCAGCCGAACTGAACAAGTCGTTGGCCGAAGCCGCGCAACAGCAAACCGCCCTGTTCAGCCAGGAAGCGAAACAGGCCCAGCTGGACCTGATCAAGCAGATCGATCCCCAGCAGGATGGTCGATACCGGGCCAGCGTGGGCGGGCAGGAAGCGCTGAAGGCCAGCGCAGGCGAGCGCAAGCTGGCTACCGACCAGCCGGTGGAAAAATTCGGCCAGCCCCTGGTTCTGATGGAGGCGCCGGCCAGCATCAACTGGGCCACGCCCGGCTCGACCGTATTGTTTGCCGCGCAGCAGCTGCAATGGACCACGCAATCGGACCTGCACATGACGGCCGGCCACACCTGGTCGTCCGTGTCGGCCAGCGCCAGCGCCCTGTTTACCCACACCGGCGGCATCCAGGCGATCGCCGCCAACGGCCCGGTATCGCTGCAGGCGCATACGGGGCAACTGGAAATCCTGGCCGACAAGGCCATTACCGTGATCTCGGTCAACGACGTCATCGACATCAAGGCCAACCAGAAGATCACGCTGCAGGCCGGGCAATCGTCGATCACCTTAGAGGGCGGCAATATCACGTTTAAGTGTCCTGGCAACTTCACGGTCAAGGGCGGCCAGCATGTCTTCAACGGCGGCGCCAGCGCGGCCGGCATGCTGTCGGCACTGCCCGATACGCGCATCAAGCTGTTCGACGAAGGCTTTGTGCTGCGCGACCGCGACACGGGGGAACCGATGCCGCGCCAGCCCTACCGCATCAAGCGCGAAGATGGCAGCTATGAGAGTGGCATGACCGACGAAAAGGGCTTGACGCATGTGATTGCAGCGGCCGCCGCCGAGGCGCTGGTGATCGAGCTGCTGAAAACGATGGGCGGTCAGGGTTCGGCATCGGCACCCGCCCCCTCTTCAGCGCCGGCGCCGGTACCAGGTTCGCCAGGACAGCCGGCGGCCAAGGCAAACACCCCGCCGGAACCAAAATACAAGCCGGCAGGCGACTCCAGCACCACGCCGGTGGACAACAAGCGCCGCAAGGAAGTACTGGTCAAGCTGCCGGCCTGCTGGATCGAGGACTACGAAAAGGAAATCGCCGGCCCCTCGTATGGCCGCTATGCGCAGCCTTACCAGCACGACGGCACGCCACACAAATACAGGGACAAGATCTGGTTCAAGCTGTACATACCGGCAAAATCGGACGGTCCGGTGGTGGTGGAAGTGCGTTTCAAGGCCATCCCGGTACTGGACGCCGCAGGCCAGGCGCTGGAAGAGAGCGACAAGGGCACCGAATCGGCGGCGCTGCGCGTGAAGCAGCGCGCCAACGTCGTGGCGCTGGCACAGAAAAACGCGACGGCCGGCATCGAAGGCAACTGGAACAACAAGTTTCGGCTTGAAATCAATGATCCGCAATGCGGGCAAAAAGTGTTGCCCGTGGTTTTCCGCGTCCTCTGGGTCGACGATCAGCAGCACTACACGCTGCAGATCCACAAGCGCTATGACCGCGAAAACGTCACCGGCGACGTCATGAACGTGTCGCTGGCAACGGCACTGACCACGTATGCGCATGAATTCGGGCATTGCGTCGGCATGCCCGACGAATACTCGTACACGGAGTTCGAAGAAACTGTACGCTATTTCAAGCCGGACGGCACACTCGACGCGCCCATCGTTTGCCACGTCAACGGCACCTCACCGGAAGACCTGACGCAATCGATCATGTCGTATGCAGAAGGCGCACTGATATTGAAACGCCACGGCTGGAATATCGCGATTGAAGCGCAGGAATTGCTGAGCAAAAAAATCGGCAGGAAAATACGATGCGATATTGTCTGACACTGCTTATTTATGCCATGCTGATGGCACTACCATTGAAAGCCAATACCATGACGAGCACTCACGCGCCCCTCTCCATTTCCCTGCAATGCCTGGGCAACGCTGGCTGCGTCTATCAACGCAAGCCGATCGACATACTGGTCACCATCCGTAACGATGGCAACCGCGATATCGGCTTTCCGCTCGACTACCTGCGCAAGTCGGGTCCGATCGTCAAATTCATCGATACCGATACGGGCGCCGTCACCTACGCCCGCCGCGGCCTGGCCAATCCGGCGCTGAAAACACAATTCACCACGATTGCGCCAGGCGCCTCGATTTCCATGGAAATCGATGTACATCCTACCGACATTGAAACGTTTCGCATCAAAAAAGTCGATATCAGCGTGGAGGTGATATTGAAGGGTAACATACGCATCGATGGCGAAGCGGAACTGCAGGACTACCAGGGCGGCGCGAAGATCCGCATCGTTGAAAAAGATGACTAAGACCATGCTGGCGCGGATGGTGCTGTAGAGCATACGCGTCGACCAGCAACTGCCGTCGCCACGGAAACGATCGCGCTGTGCGATCACTTGCTGGCCGGCCGCTACAGTTGTCCGGCCCCGCATAAAAAATCCCCTGAAAAATCAGGGGATTAGCTGTTACATTGACCCGGTATTACCTTACGGTGCCGGACGGGAGATTATCCCACTCGATTGCCAACAATAAATCTAAACATTTGATTTTTCAGAGCTTTTCACGTTACTCAGTTGCCGAGACCCTCAAAAATACCCTCACTAGATATCTCCATCATTATCGATTTATCCCGAGGGTGTCGGTAGAGGCACGTCGGCCCACTCGCAGCTGTCGCCAGTTTTTTTCTGAGCGATGCAGCCTGCCGATGCATTCGAGGATACGTCAAGACAGCAGCACAGCGCTGTCACGCTGACACTAGCGCAATATCAAGCCCTCTATAGCAACAGAGACGAGGCAATGGCACGCGCTTATCTCTCAACCGCTTTTACCATGGCCCATATCGCCGTCGCTTTTCACGTCTCGAGCAGGGCAGTGAGTCGGGCCATATCAGCATTTAATAAAGCGCAACTTGCTGCAGATCGAAACGGCCAAGGCTGAGATCGTGTACTAATGGCGGATCTGACTCCGGCTCCCACGTATGGCGCATACCCCTCGCCGCAAAAGTCAGCGCACGCAGCTACCAACCGAGTTCGCTTATCATATCGATATTAGAAACCTGGACGGCGCCTGACTTCAAAGTGATGGTGGCAGTGGCATCGTCCACTGCCCCCCATCCTGCATATTGCATGGAAAAGCCTGAATTTTTATCACCCTCATAAACTTTCTGCTTAAAACTAGGATGATTAACCTTATAGATGACGGAGCTTATTTCAGCCAAGGAGTCATGCGGAGCAATTGTAAACAGATAACCTCCGCTGCGTCTTTCATTAGCCAGTACGGAAAAGTGTATGGATGAACTATTTTTTCTCGCCTCCCCAATCGGCATAGGAGTATTTGCGACAAGGTGTTGCGTATTCGACGAAATGATCGTCTGCGCAGCTCGAAGCTGCTCCTGAATCTCCACATCCTTAGTAGCCGAAGCAAATTTTGCAAAAATCGTATCTGTTACCTTTCTATTCGGGGAAGTCATTTTTATGACCTCAATCACAAAAGTTCGTTCCGCTGGATTGGTTGAATAGATTTTTGGCCCATGCTCAAGCAATACTTTACCCAAAGAAAAAACCCCTTCTTTTTCGGCCCGATCGTTACCTATCCAAAATTGAACTGATCCCGTAATAAGGCTTACTATAGCCCCGGCAATGCCCAGCCCCAAACTCAGCCGGCGTACGGTAGACTTCAATTCATTTTGATTTCTGAGCTTCTCATATTCGAACCGCTCACGCTCCAACTGAACCTTGGCATCATTACCCTCCATGTCCCTCTTCCAGTCGGCATATCGTATGCAGTACTTGATATCAGGCAGGCGGACGACACGCGTTGACCATTTCCCTTACCCGCCAACTTATCATCTTAGAATACAGTCGGTAGAACGCCACATCCGAAGCTTTGAGCACGATCAAAATACCAGCATGGGAACGGGGTCAGGTTGACCCCGCCCCTAGACAAATGGCGGACCTGACCCCGGCCAGAGCCAGCAAACCAAGGCGCGCCTCTACTGCGTTTTGCTTTCCTCTTTTTTCACCAGTTTGCCATTGATAAAGGTAACGATATTGTTCGGATCCTGTTTCTCAGAAAAGTCGTAACCTGGCGCCGGATTGCTAACCGTGACACAGCCTTTCGCGCCCGTGCCATAGCAGCTATGCGCGCTATATGAGGTTTTATACACATTGATAAACTCGAATATGGAAGCGATGATATTGCCAGGATTCATGGTCGTCAGGACAGGAATCGGATCATTTTTCATGTACGTATAGCGGTACAGCTCCTTGTCCGACGACGTTTGGGTGTTCACCTTGCCGAACGAGGAATACAGATCCGTGTTCGAAATGCCTGGACCGAAGGCCTGCAGCGTCAGGTTCGGGTTGACAAAGCCGTTGCTCGCCGCGATATCCAGGCCATTCCTGGCAACGATCGCGCCGCGGCTATGCGCCAACAGCAGATTTTCCGTATCCTGGCGCCCCATCAGTACCTGCGCCAGTTCCTTGTCGCCAGCCGAATAGCCCAATACCGGCGCCAGCAATTTTTCATAGCCAGCCAGGAGCACATCTGCGAAGCCGTCTTTCGTCTGCTCGATATGCATCAGGACAATAACATCCGGTTTTTTATTCTCGGCATCGAGAAGCACGTTCTGGTAGGCCAGTTCCGCGGCACGGTCCATGCCATTGCGAATGCCATTCACGGCCAGTACCCCTTTCATGGCGATGGCCTCCTCCTTGGTGATCTCTTCCTTCACGAGCAAACCGGGTTCCTTGATGCAGGCATTGCGGTCGCCTGGACAGCTCAGCTTGTAGAACTTGCTTGGCGTATTGGCCGCAATAAAGGTTTGATCGGTGTAGTAGGTGGCCTCGCCATACATGGCGTTCTTGAAGCCTTGAACGATCTCGGCATTTTTCGCCAATTCCTGGACATTCTGTTTTTCCGCCGCCGTGTGCGCCACGCCCGTATCGCGGTTCAGTGCCGCGATGGCGGCAGCGCCATCTTTCCCCGTCAGCGCCTGCTGCTGCGCATTGTCGCGTATCGTCAGCACGCCATTGCTGATCGTGCTGCGCGTGAGTCCGTTCGAGGAAGAGGAATCGGAACTGTTATTGAGCAGGTTTTTCGCCACCAGCTTGCTGCCCTCGTACAGATTATCGGTGGCATTCGGCCCGCTGCCCGCGTTGATCAAGTCGGTGCCGCCCGGGCCTTTCCCCTTGCCGATATCCTTGCCGCCAGCCACTTTGTCATTCCCCTCCTTGTTGCCCTGTTCCCTGTCTTTCTTGGCGTCCGGATCTGCAAAGCTGAAGCCGCCACTCAGCCCCATGCTGCTGGCGTCGGCCACCGAGTGGTTCTTGATATCGCTCTGCGTGAGCGTCCCCGTATTCAGGCTGTTGGCGCCGGGCGCGGCGCTGCTGCTGATAATGGCGCCCTTCAAGTCCGTATTGCCGCCGACCGCGATCTGGAAGCCGCCCGCGCCGGCCCTGATGCCGCTTTGTTCCTGCACGCTGGCATAATCGCTGTGCATCTTGCTCTGGCTGAAACTGGCACTTACGCTGGCACCGGCGCCATAGGTTCCGCTCACGCTGACACTCTGGTTCTTGCTGTCGAACTTGGCTGTATCCTGCAAACTTTCCAGATTCAGATTGCCCTGGATATTGGCAATCACCTGGCCGGCATTCGCCACCGCACCCTTGATCGTGGTATCCCCTCCACTATTAATCACCAGCAACTGGCCTGCATTGACGTGCGTATTCAGCTGGGTACTGCCCTCGCCATCCTGCTTGCCCTGACTGGCGCTGATACTGCCGGTCAGGCCAAACGCCGGCCCGCTCTTGCTGATGTTAGCCGAGACACCCGCCGAAACACTCAGGCTGGAACTCTTGGTGTGCTGACTTTCCGTATCCTGCACTGCCAGCAGGTTGACCTGATTATCTGCGCCCAGTCGAACGATATTGCTGGCATTAAGCTCGCTGCCGAGGATATTGATGTTGCTATCCTTGCCGCCGCCCGTTGCCGTAATGTTAATGTTTTTGCCGCTCAATATGCTGCCGCTATGCGTCGTGCTGGCCGTCGTCTGCGTCTGTTCGCTTTCCGAATGACCGTAAGTGAGGCTGATGCTCACGCTCGGGCCTTGCGATTTGGCGTTGTTGGCGGCCAAGGCGGCCGTGGCCGCAGCCATGGCCTGCACCCGCCCGTTGCTCGTCTTGCCCATCGCCTCGCCCATGCCTTGCACGGTTTGAATGGCGCTGACCACGCTGCCACCCACAGCCAGGGTAAAGCCATCCTGCACGATCTTGGTAACAACTTTGCCTTTCTCATTGTCTTGCCCAGGTTGAATGGTGACACTTTTCCCGATGATATCGAGGTCAGTCGCGGCGGCAATATCGCTGCCACTTATTTTGACGCCGTTGCCAGCAACCATCGTCAACGCTCCCCCCGTGGAACCAATCATGCTGCGCGAGTCACCGCTCTGCAGCGTAGCATCACGTTGCCGATCCACGGTCGTGCTATTGGTGCCATAGGTGAAGCCAATGCCGCCACTGCTCATAAATCCGGTTTTCTTGGTATTCAAGTGATGCTGTTCATACACGGTATTGGTGGCCGCATCGATCGTGATGTTGTTACCCGCGAGCAATCGTGTCGCATCGTCGCTCAAGATGCTCGAACCCGTAACTTGCAGATCATGCCCAGCCTGCACCGTCACGCTGCTGCCGCCCAGCGAAGTGCCGATTGCCGTGGTGGTATCGACCACATCATGCTTGGTCGTCGTGGTCTTGTTCCAGAAGCCCTTCTTCGTCGATTTGCTGGCGATATCGCTCACTTCGTTCTGGAAACCATTGACCAGGCTGATGTCATTGCCCGCCACCAAGCCCAACGTTCCCTGCGCCTGCACGTCCGCCGCGCGCGCTGTCAGGTTATTGCCCGCCTGCAGATTGACATTGCCGGCGCCCATGATCTGGCTGCCTACTTCGCTGGTTTTGCTCTGTTTGCTGTAATTGTCAGCATTGCGTATGTCATTCTGCGTAGAGGCCACGGTAACGGTATTGAGGGTCAGGTTATTGCCGGCAATCACGCTGGTCTGGCCATTCACGCCGGCGTTGGCGATGACGCCGCCCGTCACCGTCACATCGCGCCCTGCCTGGACGACGAGGGCAGCGCCTTCGTCCGTCCCCGTCACGTACATGCCTGCCGTCGTGCCAATGGTGGTGCTGGTCGACGTGTTGCCTGTCCATCTCTGGCTGGCGTTGCTGACGGTGGTGCTGACCACATTGATATCGCGGCCTGCACTGGCCAACAACTGGGATTCGGCCACAACACTGCTGCCGCGGTTATTGATGTCATTGCCGGCGATCAGCGCCACTTTGTCGCCGTGTACTTCGCCTGCCTGTTGCTCGATACGCTTGGCCGACAAGCCGCTACCGGAGGTGGCCACCACCGTCTCGACGCTCAGGTCGCGCCCGGCAGAGATTGCCGTGACGCCGCCCTGCCCGGTATTGCTGACAATACCTCCAGCGATACTGACATCCCTTCCCGCAGACAGCACCAGGCTGCTGCCACTGGCGGCATCGCCGCTGACGTACAGCCCCGCCACGCGGCCCAGGTAGCGCCCGTCTTCCAGCGTATTGGTGGAAATATGAATGTCGCGTCCTGCGCTCGCCTGCAGTGCGTTATTGGCCGAAATGGTACCGCCGATATTATTCAAGTCGTTGCGCGCCGCGATGCCGACGTTATCGGCGCCAACACGGCCACCCAGATTGCTGACATTCTCCGCATTCAGCAACACGACTTCACGGCCGGCAATGGTGCCGCCATTCACCAGGTCGCCCGACAAGCGGATATCGACCTCTTTGCCTGCCAACAGACTGCCTGCGCCATCAAGGTCGTCTTCGCGCACGCGTACGTAGACTTGCGGCACAAGCACCTTTTGCGTGGAACCATCGGCCAAGGTCACGTCCTGCTCCACCAGCCACACGATATCGCTGGTCAGCGCCGCCATCTGTGCCGGCGTCAGCGCCAGGCCAGGGCGCAAATCCCAGGTCTGGGCAAAGGCGGCGCCGGCATCCATCAGCCCGCGATACTGCTGATCATCGCTGGAATAGTCGCCAGTAAAACGCTGCCCCGTCAGTTCCGCGATCTGCTCGCGTACCAGGCGTTGCTCGTAAAAACCGTCACCGAGGCGCTTTTGCGTCACGGTTGGATCGAGCTGGACCTTACTGGTCAGGTAATCCGACCCCGTCCAATCCTTGTAATTGGCAAAACGGGGATCCGTTTCCACGAGGAAGCGCGATGCAGGTCCGGGACTCGTCCTGAACAGGCTGGCATTCGGAATTTGCGTGGAAGGCAATGTCGTACGCACGACTTGCGCGCGGCCGGAAGGGTTCGCCAAAGCCACCTGACCGATTACCGTCATGCGTCCTGCGGACGCGCCGCCGGCGCCGGCCACCTGCGCTGCCCCGCCGGTGGCGCTCGACACCGTGGCGCCACGCGCTGCGGCCATGCCGGACTGTGTGGCCTTGCCCGGCCCCGTAGCGCCTGCCGCAAGTTCCTGCTTGACGCCTGCCAGGCCGAGCGCCTGACCGGCATTGCCGGCACGCTCGCTCCCCTGCAAGCCGCTGTTGTCGCCCACGGCGGCAGGACCACCTTGCGTATTTTTAGCAAGCAAGCCCGCATCGACCTTGCCAGCACCAGCCACTGCGCCGACGGCAGCAACACCGCCATCTTGCACACTGCCATGGCCTGCTGCCTGGCCAGCGTTGCCAAGGCGTCCACTACCTTGCAAGCCGCTTGCCCCACCTACCGCATCGGGTCCACCTTGCGTCCCACCTGCCAGCAAGGCGGGATCGACCGTGCCAGCCCCGGCGGCACCGTCAACGGTAGCAACAGAGCCGCCCTGTACGCCCCCATGCCCGGCCGACTGGCCAGCGTTGCCGAGACGCCCGCTACCTTGCAAGCCGCTGCCCCCGCCGACCGCGCCGGGACCACCCTGCGCGTCACGCGCCAGCAAGGCCGAATCGACCGTGCTGGCGGCGCCGCTTCCTGTGGCCGCGCCAGCGGAACCGCCCTGCACCGCGCCATGGTCAGTTGTTTTCCCCGCGTTGCCAATCCGACCACTGCGATCTTGCGTGCCTTGCGCGTCAACGGCGTCCGCGCTCCTGCTGTCGACTCCCACCGTGGCACGGCCAGTGTCGATGCCCGACGTCGCCGTCTGTCCGCCCGCACCCGTGGCGCCGGCGACGGCCGAACCGCTGAGCGCGCCGACATTGCCCGCCTGCCCCACATTACCCGTCCCGCTGGCGCCGCTCAATGCCCCCGTGCCGCTGGCTGCCGCGGCACCGCTGCCTGCAGCAGCATTGACGCCGGCAATGGCTCCCGAGGTCTTGTTCACGGTCGTCAAGGCCACATTGGCATTGGCGGCACCCGCAGCGCTGGTGCCGCCGTTGACACCGCTCACGCCTGTCGATGATGGCGAGGTATAGGTGGTTTTCTGATAAATCTGTGTTACAGGATTCACCGAGCTATGCTCGACCGGAGTCAAGGGACTTTCTCCCATCGGTTTTTGAACATAACCGCCCCAGGCGCTCGATGGCAAATACAATACATTCTCGGACGTTCCCGTCTCCTTCGAATAGGTATGTAGATCAACTTGCGGATTAACGAGCGCAGCCCCCTCCATGAACAGTCTCCCACCCGCAATGACATGGCTTTGCTCGTTGCGCGCATCGCTGGACCGTATCGTCACGTTGCCTCCAGCCACCAGCTTCGCCGGATCGGTATCCACCACGGTCTCCGTACGTGAGGTACGGGTCAGTCTGTAGATGACGTACTCTTTTTGTACTATCCCCTTAGCATCAACAACATTACCGCCTTCGCTACGAAAGCGCTGGTCTCCTCCGGAAGGCAGGCTCCCATACTCTCTGACGCTTACAGTCCCGCTATCGAGCGTCTCGATCCTGAAATGCGTATTTAAATTTCGGAACTGACTCGCCCCCATATCCAGATTCCCCAACGCCTCGATCGTCGCACTGGCATTCGTCACCGATACCGCCCAGCCCGTGGCGATGCGGTTGCCGTCCAGGTAACCGCCGATGGCCATGTCGCCGCCGCTGAAGATCAGGCCGTGTTCGCGGTTATTGAGTGTCGTGACGCCGATATCGAGGCGGGTGCGCGCCGCGATGGTGGCCGCCATGCCGCCTTCCACGTCATTGTTGACGGTGCCGCCGCCGATGCTCAGATAGTCGCCATAGATGCGGCCCGTACCCATGTTGTTCAGCGTGCCGACGTTCAGTTGCGTGTAGATGCCATCGATCACGCCCCGGTTGTTCAGCACGCCGCCGACATTGACGCGCGTCGTGCCCGCATTGATGTCGCCGGTAGCAGCGTTGTCGAAATTGGCGGCACCCAGGGTCAGTTTGCTGAGCGCCTGGATCTTGCCCGCGTTCACCAGCTGCCCGCCGATGGCAATATCGGCGTTACCGTTGGCCATGATCTCGGCGCCCGAGTTCAGCGTAAAGTTGCCGGCCAGGTCCAGCGCCAGATCTTTCTGTGACAGCACCTTGCCGTCACCGCTCAGGCTGCCCGCGCGGATGTCGGTGCGCACACCGCCGATGATGGTGCCACCCGAGTTGGTCACGGCCAATCCACGGCCGAGTCCGGTGTCCTGCAGCGCCAGCGCGCCACCGGCGCTGAGCATGCCCAAGGTATTGTTGACGCTGCGTGCGCTGTTAATCGCCAGGTTGCCATCGGCGCGCACCGCTCCCTGCACATTGCTGACATTGGCGCTGTTCAAGGTCACCTGCACGCCTTCGATGCCCTGGTTCGCGCCCAGGGTGCTGGCATTGTCGATTGCGCCGCCCGTCAGCGTGACGGCAGCGCCGGAACGGATCAAGCCTTGCTGATTGTTGACGCTGCCGCCACCGGCGTTCAAGCCGATATTGCCCAGCACCTGGATTTGTCCGCCCTGGTTCTGCAAGCCACTCAGGGTCAAATCCAGCGCCGACTTGCCGACGACCTGGCCGCCGCGATTGTCCAGCTGGCCCACGCTGCCCGTGATGTTGCCGGCAGCGCCCAGGTAGCCACCCGCATTGTTCCAGCTGCCCGTTTGCAGGGTCAATCCGGCACCACTGCTGATGCCGCCGGCGCTGCCGGGATGGCGCACCGCATACGCGCCCGCATTGGTGTTGAGCAAGGCGTTGCCGTGCGTATCGATGGTCATGGCGCCGCCCGACTGCAGCAAGCCGCCATCGTTGTCCAGAATACCCGTCTGCAAGTTGACGCTTCCCGTGCCCGCCAAAGTGCCCTGGTTGTTGTTGAAGACCTGGCCATGCGTGTCGAGCGTGACGTTCGCGCCGGCAATGGTGCCTTGCCCGTTCGACAGACCACCATTACGCAAAATGATGTCGCCGCCAGACTGCAGGGTGCCGCCGTCGTTGACGGTGGCGCCCGTGGAGGTGACCGTCAACAGGCCTTGCACCGAGGCCAGCTTGCCGCCGGCGCTGTTGTCGACGCTGGCCGCGTTTACGTTCATATTGCCCGTGGCGGCCAGCAAGCCGCCCGCATTGTTCAAGGCCTGCGCCACGTTCGCCGTCAGCTGCCCGCCCGCCGTGGCGCTGCCACCCTGGTTCAGCAGGCTGCCTGCGCCCAGCACCACATTGCCGCCGCCAGCGATGGCGCCGCCAAGGCTGTTGTCGAGTACATTGTTCGCCGTCACCGTCAGGTTGGATGTACCCGCCGCCTGCAGCTTGCCGCCCTGGTTGTTGAGGCTCGGCGCGACGATGCTGGTATTGCCATTGCTGGCGATGGTGCCGCCGCGGTTATCCAGGCCACCACTCAATTGAATGCTGGTATCACCTTTACCGAGCTGCGTCAGGTTACCGCCTCCATTGTCCAGGGTCGCGGCCGTTATGCTGATTTGCTGCGCGATGGTGCTGGCGTTGCGGTGGTCGATGACATCGGCTGTGACGACCAGGGCGCCATTGCCCGTGATCTGGCCACGCTGGTCGTTCAACTGCGTGGCTTGCAGGCTCAAGGTACCGCTGCCCGCGTGTTCGATCTTGCCATCCGTATTCGTCAGGGTGGCTGCCTTCAGGGTCAAATTGGCGCTGTTGACGGCGATGCGGCCGCCCGTGTTGTCCAGCGTGCCTGCTGGCGATGTCAGCTCGATGGCGGTATTGCCGACACCGGTCTGCACGATGCTGCCGTGCTGGTTATTGAGGTTGCCCACGCCGACGGCCAGTTGGCCGGCGCTGATATCGCCGCGCTGGTTGTTCCAGGTCTGGCTATTCGCACCGGCCTTGATCGTCAAGGCGCCCGGCGTGGTGACCACGGCGCCGCTGGTGCTGACGTCGCCTGCGCTGGCCGTCAGGCTGATATTGTCGGCGCTGCTGCGGCTGCCGCCAAGGTCGACGCTGCCGCCGCTCAGGACGGCATTGCCTGCCGCCAACACTTGCCCATGCGCACCCAATGCCTGCTGTGCCGTAATTTGCAAGTTGCCGCTCGTTTGCAAACTGCCATCGGCTTTCACGCCCGCGCCGACCAGGCTGGCCGCACCGCTGTCGATACTCTTCGCGCTGATCGTGTTGTTGCCCTGAGCCAGGATAACGCCGGCATTCTCCAGCGCGCCCGTCACGGTGAGCACCTGTTCTGCGCCGGCAAACAGGCTGCCGCTGTTGCGCACGCTGCCCGCCGTGGTCGTCAGATTACCGCTGGCAACGATGCTGCCCTGCTCATTGAGCAGCTCGTCCATGGTCAATTGCGCATTGCCGCCCGCTGCCTGCAATTGTCCCAGCGTATTGTCCACCTTGCCGCCGGCCAGCGTCAGGTCGCGCCCGGCAATGATCACGCCGCTGGCATTGTCCAGCTTGCCCGTCGCTGCCACATTGACATCTTGCGCAGACGCAATACGACCATGATCGTTGAGCAACTCACCCGTTTCCACGCGCACATTGCCATTCGCTTCGATTTTGCCGCCGCTATTGTCCAGGCGCGTGCTGGCCAGCACTGTTGCCGCACTCGTGCCCAGCTGCGTGATCTGCCCCTGGCGATTGTCGAGGATGCCAGCAGAGACGCTCACCTGCTGCGCCAGCAGGCTGGCGTTGCGGTGATCGATGTAATTGGCCGCCACCTGCAGCGCGCCATTGCCCGTCAGCTGGCCCCGCTGGCCATACAGATTCGTGGCGCGGATGTCCAGCACACCCTTGCCTGCATGTTCGATCTTGCCATCCGTATTCGTCAGGTCGCCCGCCTGCAGGCGCAGATTGGCGCTGTTGACGGCGATGCGCCCGCCCGTATTGTCCAGCTTGCCCGTCTCGATGACGGTGTCGCCCGTGCCCGTCTGGATCACGGTGCCCTTGGTGTTGTCCAGATTGCCTACGCGCAAGGCCAGTTGCCCCGCGCTCAGACTGCCGCCCTGGTTGACCAGTGCCTGCCCGTTGGCGGCACTCGCCGTAATATTCAACAGGCCATTGGTCGACACGACCGCCCTGCTGGTCGTCACATTGCCCGTCAATGCCGTCAAGCCGATATTCGCCGCGCTGGTCTGGCTGCCGCCCACGTCAACAGACGCACCCGTCAGTTGCAACTGGCCGGCCGCCATGTTCTGGCCGCCAGCCTGCAAGGCGCCGCTCGTTTTCACCGTCAGATCGCCAGCCGAGGCAAAGCTGCCATCGACGCGCATGCCCGCTGCCAGCAAGCCGTTGCCGTCCAGACTACCCGCCGTGATCGTCGTATTGCCCAGGGCGGCCAGCGAGCCTGTATTGCTGAGCAAGCCGCCGATATCCAGGCTCTGGTTGCGTCCCGCATACAGCACGCCAGCGTTGAGTACGTCGCCGCTGACCTTGGCCGTGATATCCGTGCCCGCGCTCAGCGTTCCCTGCGCATTGCGCAAGCTGGCCGCGTCCAGGCTCAAGACGCCGGTCCCCGCCTGCAGCAAGCCACGCGTATTGTCGATGGCGCCACCCAGGTGCAAATCGGTCGCCGCCGCGATCACGCCATCGGCATTGACGAGTACGCCAGTGCTGACGATGTCGGCGGACGTGGCCGAGGTGATCTTGCCCTTGCTGTTGTCCAGATTGCCGGTCTGCACCGACAAGGTGCCGTTGCCGGAGATTTCCCCACTCGTATTATCGAGCTGGCCGGTGACGGCTACCGTCATGCCGCCCGCGCCCGTCTGCAGCAGATGGCCGCCCCGGTTGCTCAGGCTGTCTGCCTGGACATTCAGGGACCGGCCCGTGGTGGTGGCGTTGGCGTGGTTGAACAGACCGGCCTTCAGATCGACGGCGCCGTTGCCGATGATGCTGCCGCCCGCGCCCTGCAAGGTGGCCGCCGTGATGGCCAGGGTACCTGCACCCGCATGCTCGATCTTGCCGCCCGCATTCGTCAAGCTGGCCGCGCCCAGGGTCAAATTATTACTATTGACGGCGATGCGCCCGGCGCTATTGTCCAGCTTGCCCGTCTGGATGACGGTGTCTCCCGTGCCCGTCTGGATCACGGTACCCTTGGCGTTGTCGAGATTGCCCACGTGCAGGTCGAGTTGGCCGGCACTGAGTTGCCCTTCCGTATTGCGCAAGGTGTCTTGCGCATGGATCGTCAAGGCACCAGGCGTGCTGACCACGGCTTGATGCGTGCTGACATCGCCCTGAGTTGCCGTCAGGCCGATATTGGCGGCGCTGGTCTGGCTGCCGCCGATGTCGATGCTGGCACCTGTCAGGGTCGCCTTGCCCGCCGCCAGATTCTGGCCGTGCGCGGCCAGCGTTTGCGCGGTGTTGATGGTCAAGTCGCCAGCCGTGCCCAGCTTGCCATCGGCCTGCATGCCTGCAGCAATCAGGCTGCTTGCGCTATTGTCGAGGGTCTTCGCCGTGATGCTGTTGTTGCCTTGCGCCGCGATGACGCCCGTGTTCACAATGGCGCCGCTGGCGTTCAAGGTCTGATTGCCAGCAGCGTACAGGCTGCCCGCGTTGTTCAAGCTGGTCAGTGTCGC
>NZ_JACYMM010000001.1 GCF_020858115.1 Janthinobacterium sp. FW305-129 | reverse complement strand
TTCGGCACGAGGCCGCGCAACGCGATCCGGCCGGCGACAACGCCGCCGGCATTGCCCTGCTGAAACAGGCGGTGCTGCTGGGCGACACATTCAGCGCTGCCGCCAAGACGCACCAGACGGTGGCCTACGCCAGCCACATCGGCGCCAGCGCAGCAAACGCCAGCGCGCTCGACGGCCAGGCTGCGCCCTTGAAAGCGATGCTGGCCAGCGTTTCCGGCATGCATGAACAGTTGCCGCACACAAAGGACGCCATCATCGCGATCGCCGCCAGGGCCGGACTGGGCGTTGTCGCGGGGCAAGACATGCAACTGGCCAGCGGCGAAACCGTCACCATGATGAGCGGCCAGGATACCCAGTTCACCGGTGGCGGCCAGTGGCGCGTGCACGCGGGCCAGGCCATCGGCGTGCTGGGCGGCGCCGTCAAGGCCGGCGAGGGGGATACCGGGGTGCAACTGATCGCGGCCCAGGGCGCCATCGACCTGCAGGCGCAGGCCGACGTGCTCAACGTGCAGGCGCGTGACGAGGTCAACGTCATCAGCGCCAACGCGCATGTGGACTGGGCGGCGGCGAAAAGCATCCGCCTGTCGACGGCGGGCGGCGCGAATATCACCATCGAAGGCGGCAATATCACGATCCAGTGCCCGGGCAAGATTACGGTGCATGCGGGCAAGAAAAGCTTCAGCGGACCGACGAAACTGGACCATCTCATGCCAGTGTTGCCCAAAGAAGACAATACCTGGGTTGAACTCGAGGCAAGTTACGACGATGCATGGAATACACCTTGGCCTTTGGAACAGCTGAAATTCAAGGTCGATGGCAAGAGCATTTTACAGTCGGTCAATGTCAACCCGCTCAAATCAGGTAGCAAATAAGATGCAAGAGAAAGACTCGGAAATCAAGCACCTGCAGTTGCCGAAAGATGGTGCTGTGCTGGTGACCAGCGAACCCAAGGTGACGGAACGGGAAATCTTCGAAGACCGTGAATCCATCGTCCAGCGCCTGCATGCCACTTACCTCAACCTGACCGACCAGATGGCGGAATTCCAGAGGCTATGGGATGACGGCCCGACATTAGCGTTTATCAATAGCGCACGCGAGGGCTTGAATCAGGGGGGAGCCAGCTGGCTTGATGATCAGGCCGAGCTTTTCGAAGCCCGGACCTGGGTGGCAATAGGTGACAACATCAAAGAGAACGCAGGTACAGCTTATGACCGTCTTGGGACATACAGTGGGCAGCGTTATCGGGCACTTCAAAAGGAATTGAACAAGCATATCGATCATCCGGAAGATACCTTGTACAACTGGGCATGGTGGCGGAAGTCCATTGAAGATGAGGCGAGCGAACTGTATCGGCAGCAAGTCGGAAAATTGAAAAATACGGTCAATGCAATTTCCGACACTGCCGGGATGGTGCTCAATACAGCGGCAACAGCGAAGAAAATCTACAAGCATCGCACCGCCATCCTCAATCTGCCCAGTTTGATTGCCAATGGCGATCCAAAGCCGATCCAGGCGTTTGTCGACAGGGAATTGATGGATATCGATCCCAAACTGGCCAAGGCCATTAAAAATGACCCCAATTTTCCAGTTGTGCTGGAAATTATTGCCGACGCCGATAGCGCCTTGGCCTATGTTTCTTACGTTGGCCTGATGCTGGAAGCGATTCCGCCGAATTTCTATGCTTATGCGGCCGGCAAAGGGGGCGCGTATTTGATGATCGAGGTAGTCCTGCTGATTGTGACTGCTTTATTGAGTGCCGGAACCGCAGCAGCTGCACGCATCACCATGCTGGTCGCGCGGATTGCCGCAAGCAGCGCGAAAATCGCAACGGCAGGAAAGAAAATCAAGCGCGCGAAGGCAGCGGTGGATGCCCTGATAAGAATGCTGGAAGACTTGTCGAATGCGGTGGATGACTTGCACCAGCTCGGCGCCAAGCTGGTCAAGGCACGCGCAAAAGGACTTCGCATCAAGGGGAAATCAAAGATGACGCTGAAAACCAGGAAAGAAAGCATCAAACGCGACAAAAAATGTCGCTTGTGCGGCAGTACCGGGCACAGCACGCCGCGTGGCAGGCAGGGAACAGTGGTCTATAAATGATATTTTAAATTTATCGAGGCAGGTATGGCATTGATTGGAAATTCATCCAAGGATAGTAAATACTTGAATAGAATTAAGGCGGTAATTGAAGGAGATCATCATCATCCTCGCAATAACGGCGTGAGAATGCAGGCGCATCATATTATTTCCGCAGAGGGTATGAAAAGAAGTCAGCTTGGGAAGAAAATAGAAAAGTTTGGCTATGATATTAATCTTCTGCCGAATCTTGTATTTATACCATGTACTTTGCAAGGGGCCTGTCACCTCAACGTTCAGTTACACCGAGGGAATCATACTTCGAACCAAGATTCTTATGACGATGATTCTGAACCTGCGAGTTATCATCATATGGTGGCGCAAAGGATAATAGATCTTGGCCTGCCTCTTCATAAAGTATGTGCTGGCGACAAAATTTCAAATTCAAAAAAAGTCATATCTGAATTAAACAGGCTAAGCACTACAATTTTGGCTATGATTCAAAACAAACCTAATAAAGCACCGCTAACACGAATCGCTAAAAATTTTTCCCCAGGGAGTTTGCAAGGTTGTGGTAGCGTGGATTCGATAAAAAAATATAATGATAAAAAAGCATGTGGGGTGGATAGAAATCACTTCAACAGAGAAGCGAAAGAGCAAACAAGTGAAAATATAAAATATAAAAAAGTCAAAAGCTATATTTTCATGACAGGAAGGTAAAGTGAAAAAATATGAGCAGCAATATTACATTTTGATCGAGGCAGATGATGAAAGAATTCCATCGCTTTCTGCAGATAAGAACACGTCAAATAAAAATTATGATTTCGAGGAATTTCCAATCGGTTCACCTCCTTTTATGTTTTTTAACGCCGGGAGAGAATACAATGAAAAAAATGGTATTCCGTCATTGAAAAAAGTTCCATCCATACTTTTTGATGGAAATAATTTGCTTATAAGCAGCAGAATGCGAGAGGCGCTTCTGGAACTTGACATTCCGCATCTTCATATGCATCCATCGGTTTATATTCATGATGATGGACAATGGCATGAAGATTACTGGTATATGACTTTTACGGAAAGGTTCGATTGTTGGAGCAGGGCTGAATCTAATTATTTCAAAGATGCGGGACCTGTAAGTCTGGGCGGATTTGAACTTTATGAAGTATATGACTTTTGTTTTGATGAAGAGTTGTTGAATTCAATTCCGCAATCCAAGCGTTTGCTGTTCAAAATGGGCGGCGCTTTGAATGCTTTTATCGTATGTCATGAATCAATTTTAAGTATATTTAAATCTGGTGAGGTTAATGGAATAAAATTTACCAAAGTCGAAGATTATTGATGGGGTTATTTTAATGAAATGCAAAGGAGTAAATTGGTGAAAAATTTATTTCAAAAACTAATTATTGCATTTTAAGAGCTGGGAAATTAATTGAAAAAATATGAGCAGCAATATTATTTTTTAAGAAAGGCAAAAGAAAATGAAAGCCTTCCTTCCCTATGTCCTGATGATAACACCTCAGATAAAAACTATGATTTCGAAGAGTTTCCAGCCGCTGCCTCCCCGTTCTTTTTTTTAAATGCGGGAAGAGAGTATGGTGAAAAAAGAAATATTCCATCTACGCAAAGGATTCCGTCCATATTGTTTGATGGAACGAATTTACTTGTGAGTAGTAGCATGCGGGAGGCACTTCTTGAGCTGGATATTCCACATCTTCATATGCATCCATCGGTTTACATTCATGACGACGGAAAATGGCATGAGGATTATTGGTACATGACATTTGTGCAAAGATTCGATTGTTGGAGTAGGGGAGAATCCGAATATGATAATGAGGATGAACCTATACAGCTTGGTGGATTTGATCTTTTTGAAGTTTATAAATTTCACTTTGATGAAAAGCTGTTGAATTCGATACCTCTATCTCAGCGCTTGCTTTTTAAGATGGGCGGTGCGGTGAATGCTTTTATTGTTTGCCATGAGTCAATTTTGAAAATATTTAAATCAGGAGATGGCGATGGTGTAAGATTTGTAAAGGTGGAAGATTATTAATTCATGGGGTAATAAATTCAGGGGGCGAGCATGGAAACCAAGATCAATCTATACGGCCAGGTAGATTAATTGGCTATAAAAAGTCGAAAGCTATATTTTCATGATGGGAAGGTAATGTGAAGAAATATGAACAGCAATATTACTTTTTGAGAGTTGCAGATGATGAAAGGATTCCTTCAGTTTCTGCGGATGATGACACGTCAGATAAAAATTATGATTTCGAGGAATTTCCAATCGGCTCGCCTCCTTTTATGTTTTTTAACGCCGGGAGAGAATATAACGAAAAGAATGGGATTCCATTATTGAAAAATGTTCCGGCCATATTGTTTGATGGAACGAATTTGCTTGTGCCTGGCAGTATGAGAGAGGTACTTCTTGAGCTGAATATTCCCCATCTTCATATGCATCCTTCAGTTTATATCCACGATGATGGGCAGTGGCACGAAGACTATTGGTATATGACCTTTGTAGAAAGATTGGATTGTTGGAGCAGGGAGAAATCTGATTATGAAGATGAAATTCAACCCATACGACTGGGTGGATTTGAATTTTTTCTAGTTTATAAATTTTGTTTTGATGAGGAGTTGTTGAACTCGATGCCGCAATCCGAGCGTCTGCTGTTCAAAATGGGTGGAGCATTAAATGCTCTTATTGTATGCCATGAATCTATATTGGATATATTTAAATTGGGCGATGTGCATGGCATCAAATTCATAAAAGTTGAAGATTATTGATGCTCGGCGAGGAGCGTATGTTGCGGTTGTCCGGAGAGCTGAAAGTTCGAGTGGCATATTGGATGTGATAAAGAGTATTCCTAATAAGGCAGCTCTCGCAAGAATTGCTGAAAATTCCCATTTTGAATTTTCAGGCTTGCGATGGGTGGATTCAGTAAGAAATGAAATAATAAAAAGACATATGAGGTGCATGGTCAAAAAGAAGCGAAACTAAAACAAGTGAAATATAAATTGCAAAAGATCGACGATTCCAATTTCAAAATAGGGAAATGCAATGAAGAAATATGAACAGCAATATTATTTTTTAAGTGAGATGGAAGATGAACGAGTTCCTTCACTGTCTCCAGATGATAATACATCTGATAGAAATTATAATTTTGAAGAGTTTCCAATCGGCTCTCCTCCATTTGTATTCTTTAATGGCGGAAGGGAATATAATGAAAAGCGAGGCATTCCATCGTTGAAAAAAGTACCATCCATATTGTTTAGCGGGACGGATTTGCTTGTAACCAGCAGCATGCGGGAGGAACTTCTTGAACTTGATATTCCGCATCTTCATATGCATCCATCGGTTTATATTCATGATGATGGACAATGGCATGAAGATTACTGGTATATGACTTTTACGGAAAGATTCGATTGTTGGAGCAGGGTTAAATCTAATTATTTCAAAGATGCCGGACCTGTAAGTCTGGGTGGATTTGAGCTTTATGAGGTATTTGACTTCTGTTTTGATGAAGAGTTGTTGAATTCAATTCCGCAATCCAAGCGTTTGCTGTTCAAAATGGGCGGCGCTTTGAATGCTTTTATCGTATGTCATGAATCAATTTTGAATATATTTAAATCCGGTAAAGTCAATGGAATAGAATTTACCAAAGTCGAGGATTATTGATTGTTGTTGCAGGTAGGACTCATGAGTCCTGGTTGTTACCAGAGCTAAAAATTCTGCTGGGCGCGTGCTTTGGCCACAGCTTTGAACCAATGATTGCCGCAGTCCCGATTTCAATCGAATCACTCTTGCTATAACGAAATTTCTAGGGTGTAATGGCTTTGATAAAAGTGCTTATTTACTAATTTTGTGCGGGAAGCCGCGTGATGGAGTTTCCGGATGTCGATGTCCTTGCCCGCCAGTTTCACGCAAGCCAGCAGATTGCTACAGCTGACCACGCCCCTCGGCGCCGACCGCCTGCTGGCCGAATGCGTGCGCGGCGAGGAAGGCTTGAGCACGGGCTTCGTGTTCCAGATCGCGGCCCTGTCGACGGACGCCACCATTTCCTTGCGCACCCTGATCGGCCAGCCGGCCTTGCTGCAATTGCTGACCTCCACCAGCGCCGACGCGCTGCGCCCGTTCCACGGCCATATCACCGCCGTTGAACTGGTCGGCGCGAACGGCGGCATGGCGCGCTATCACCTGACCCTGGAACCCTGGAGCGCGTTTCTTGCCCACGGCCGCGACAGCCGCGTGTTCCAGGACATGACGGTCTTCGACATCCTCGACGCGCTGTTTGCCGCCTATCAGGCGCAGGGCAAACTGGCGCCGGCCTGGCGTTTCGATATTCTCGACCGCGCGGCATACCCGAAGCGCAGCCTGAGTACCCAGTACCAGGAAAGCGACTGGGCTTACGCGCAGCGCCTGATGCACGAGGAAGGGCTGTTTTATTACTATGAACACGGCGGCGATCCCGGCAGCCCCAGCCTGGGCAGCCACTGCCTGGTGATCGCGGACCATAACGGCGCGTTCAAGCCGAATGCCCAGAGCAGCATCAACTTCACGCAGCCGGGCGCCGTCATGAAGGTCGACAGCATCGACCGCTGGCGCACCGAATTGCGCCAGCAGACCAATGCCATCGAAATGGGCAGCTGGGATTACCGCTCGCTCGACCAGCGTGTCGCCAGCGCGGCGGCAGAGGCGGGCGGGGCGCAGGGCGTGGAGCTGCTCAGCCGCGACGCGCCCGGCGCCTATGCCTACGCTTCGCGCGAGCAGGGTCAGCGCATCGCGCGCAACCAGTTGCAGGCGCTGGAAGCGGGGAAGGAGATCCACGTGGCGGCCGGTACCGTGCGTACCTTGTCGCCGGGCACCACGTTTGTCTTGCAGGGACAGCCGGTGTTCGACGAGGCCGGCGGTGACGACGAACGCACTTTCCTGGTCGTGCGCACGGTCCACTTGATGCACAACAACTTGAGTGCGGATTTGCAGTCATCCATTGTGCAAACGCTCAAGACGGGTTTGCTCGATGCGGCCATCCGCAAGGAGCAAGCGGGCAGCCTGCACCGTATGCCGGCGCTGTTGGGCGCCATTGCCGAGCGGCCCCTGTATCGCAACCGCATCGATGCCATCCGCAGCAATATTGCTTATCGCGCCAGCGGCAAGGACCAGCATGGCCATTTGCTGCATCCGCGCCCGACCGTGCATGGCCAGCAGACGGCCGTCGTGGTGGGGCCGGCCGGCGCCGTGATTCACACAGACCGCGACCACCGCATCAAGGTGCAATTTCACTGGCAGCGCGGCGTCATGAGCCACAGCCGCCTTGACCATCCGCAAGGCGGAGGGCATACGGGCGCGCCGGGCGACGACAGTGCCGGCATCTGGGTACGCGTCGCTTCCACCATGGCGCCGGTGGCGGGCGCCAACTGGGGCGGCCATGCACTGCCGCGCATCGGCCAGGAAGTATTGATCGATTTTCTGGAAGGCAATATCGACCGGCCGGTCGTCATCGGCGCCGTCTACAACGGCCAGGGCACGGCCGATGCACAGAATAACCGCGTGAGCCATGGCGCGGGACCGGCCACCGGCAACGCGCCGGCCTGGTTTCCCGGCGAAGCGGGCGCGCATGCCCATCCGGCCGCGTTGTCCGGCATCAAGAGCCAGGCCATGCAGTCCAGCCAGCAGGGCGGCGCGGCGTACAGCCAGCTGGTGTTCGACGACAGCCCCGGCCAGCCGCGCGTGGCCCTGCAGCGCCATGCCGGCGCACACCAGGGCACTGCCGAGCTGAACATGGGACATTTGCGCCATCAGACGGACAACCAGCGGCTGGCCGCCGCCGGCTTCGGCGCCGAACTGAAAACCGGGCACAGCGCCGCGCTTCGCGCAGGGCAGGGGTTGCTGTTGTCGACCGACGGGCGCAGCAACGCCAGCGGCACGCAGATGGATAGCAAGGAGGCGACGGACCAGATCGAACAGAGCCTGGCCCTGCTGACTTCGCTTGCGGAAACGGCGCAAAAGCACAATGCGGGGCTGAAAGGTGGCCAAGGGCAGGCCGAAGCGGCGCCCGACACCTTGCCGGCGCTGAAACAATTGGCGCACAGCATAGAAATGCTCAAGGGCGCGGCGGGCACGGGCGACGGCCAGGCGACGGCCTATGGCGCGCCGCAGCTGCAATTGTCCAGTCCGGCTGGCATCGCCGCCACCACGCCGCTCAATGTGCTCTTTGCCGCCGGCAATACCAGCAGCATCGCGGCAGGGCAGGACATCAACTTCGGCGCACAAGGCAACCATTTTCATGCAATCAGTTCCGGCATCAGCCTGTTTACCTACGGCAAGGCCAGCAAGGCCGACAAACCGAACCAGGAAACGGGCATCCGCCTGCACGCCGCCAGCGGCAAGGTCAGCAGCCAGAGCCAGTCCGATGAAACAAAATTAACCGCAGACAAGGCCGTGACCGTGGCCAGCGTCAGCAAGAGCGTCAACGTGAGCGGCAAGCAGCATGTGCTGCTGACGGTGCAGGGCGCCTACATCAAGCTCGAAGGCGGCAATATCGAGATTCATGGGCCCGGCAAGATGGAATTCAAGGCCGGCATGAAGGAGTTCACGGGGCCGGCGAGCAGTAGCGCGGTAAAGCAATTGCCGGTGGGTGACCTCAAGGGGTGCGAACAAGCAAGTAAGAATGCCAGCGCCACTCAGGCCGGATCACAAACATTGTAGCTCGGGGAATTTGTATGGAATCGACGGTCGAGGTTATTGTCAGCCAAGCATGGGAAGCACCACTCCAACTGCTCCATAAACAATTTCATGAAACGGCAAATGACCGATGTTTGTTATGGGTAAATCCTGCACAAGGAGATCCGTTTTCTTCGTATGCGATCGTGCAGCAACGAAAAATAGTCGTGCCCATTGCACATCCCCGTTTCGATCAGCAGTTCGCGCCATATCTGATCGAGCTGGCGCTGGATGAATATGCCGGCGCTGAACTATTCAAAATGAGTGTCGAACTTGCCTGGAAATCTTGGACAAAGGACAGTCTGTGGGCTGGTAACGGCCAAGCGATCGCTGGATGGGTTGTCAGTGACGAAGCGCCGGAAAACATAGCGCGCCATTGGGCCAGCCATTGCCATATTCATTCAGTTCAAGGCCTGGAAAAATTGCTCAGATTCCATGACCCGGGTGTCCGCGAATGGTTATGGCCGGCGATGACTGTCGAACAGCAGCGTCAGATGCTGGGGCCGGCAAGCAGTGTGATCGCATTTGACCGGCAGCAAAACCTGATGCGACATGGTCTGGATGACACCCGTGCGCTGTCGCCCCATGTTGCGCCTGAGCAGCGGCTGATCCTGAATTCATTGCAGTGGGCGCAAGTGAATGATTATTCCACGCTTCATGCCGCGTGGTTAACGTGGGGGGAATCTGGGCCGATGCGATGGGAGCAGGCGGTTTTTTCAGCATTGGCACGCGCTACGGACTATGGCATCTTGGATAGAAAAGACCGTGAATTATTTGCTTTACATGTTTTGCAACTCGGCAGTAGTTTCCATGATGATCAGCGTCTACAGGCAGTGTGGAGAATGACCAGCGCCGGCGAATTTTATGGCGGTGCGCTCGAAGAGGTGACTGGATGCCCTGCTGATCAATTACAAGATTATTTTTCAAAAAAATAATATAAAGACCTTCAGGAAAATTTATGGCTTGTACTAATCCAAAAAACCCAGAGTGCGAAAACTGCAATAAGTCCGGACTGGCTATTCTGCCTGTCCGATATGCCGTTGTGCCAAATGATGTTGATGCGACATTGCCCGATCCGCTAGGAAATAAAGTCACGGATGTGAAACTCAAGCATCACAAGTACGCATTGCGCACCTTGCGTAAAGGTTTTGTCTATCTTTTTTATGAAAAACATGCACGTGGAAGTCAAATCAAATGGGAAGTGTATAGCGTCTCTGAGGCAGGGACCTTATGGAAACAATATTTCACCAGCGGCCTCACGCCAATTAGAGTTGAACCGGCCTGTTCACGCAACGGGCATAACATACCTGCTTCAATCATATCAATCGAAAAGCCCGAGAAATGTGGAAAAGTCTGGCTGGCATTTTCAGACCATGCTTGGAGCAAAGAAACCTTTACTTTGTTTGCCAGCGATGAAAAATTGCGCGACAAGCGTATGCAAACTTTTTTACCTTCGACATGGGTGACGGCTGGAGGTTATCGACACGGCCTTCCCGCTACCAAGAAAAATATTGAAAAGGTCATTGAGTATAAAGAAAATTTCAACTCCATAAGTCTCAACGGGCTGCCGCTCGGTGAAATGAGCAAGGTGGATGGTAGCTACAACGCTGCAAAACTGAAAATGGAAAGCACTTGCCATGCTTTGCACCTGAGAAAAGGTGAAAGCGAAAAACTGGCTGGATTGATGAAAACAGTCGGTGACGGAAAAAATACCAAGGGTAATGCTCCTGTCATTATCGCCCTGTGGGATGCATTTGGCATTACCCATGAGCTCAACGGCTTCCGGAATGAACCTGCAGGTTGGATAAAAAAATACAGTGAAGAACGAGAACTGGAACTGACTGCATTGCAAGGTATCGAAGGCGTCAGAAAAACTCTGGAAAATACGGCGGTGGCGAACGAAGAGCAGCATCAGGAGGACACGCGAAATAACGCTCCTCAAATAAGCTCAACACAGGAACGCCGTGATCGGGCATTAAAACTGGCGGAACCGCAAAGAAGTCGTGAAACCGAAGTATGTGATTTGTTGGACCAGTGGGCTCGGGAGAAGGTGCCGGTTACCATGGGTTTTAGTGCGCGCCTTAATGATGCAAATGCTTATCCGGAGCCGTCGCGCAGCATCAAGATGGCCAAGGTAAAAGCCGATGCGGACAGCTTTATTGCGAGGCGAAGAGAAAATTCTCCAGCGATGATCGCCAACGAAAAAGAACTGTCTTGGGCGAAGTATGAGGAGATGCTGGAGCCTGGAGCTTATCAGGACTTCCGAAAGAAATATGATGCGATGCTGGGTGAAGCAAAAAATATTATCGACGAAAGAACACATGATCTGATCATGTGGTTGGAATCAAAATCATTGATTAATTACTTGAGCGAATTTAATGAGGAAAGTATCGAAGATGGTGTTGCCTTTGAGGATAAGATTGGTAGCGCAATAAACGGCATGAATTCGAGTATTCAAGGACAGAATAAAATTACTGAATGGGTCAAAGAGATGAAGGCGCATGAGCCGAATCTTCTTTGGCGTGCCCTGTCTCTGAATCAAAAAGCGCTTGGTGAACAATTTAATACTGCGCTGGCAGAAGCCGGAACGAGTTTTAGCGAGGTCGGTAAGGCCAGTATGGATTTTTTGGCAGTGCATATCAGAAAGGCCTGCGATATCTACAAAAAGGTCAATACCATGCAAAATACCTTGCTGAAAGCTGCAGATGCTACCGAGGGTATTAAGGTCATAAAGGTGGTTGAGCTTGATCGCTTGTTCATGACAATTGGAGATTTGCTGTTCAGACCTTTTTTGAAGAGGGGCGCAGATTCCACCGCTGAATATGCTGTCCGAGGTTTGATGATGGCGCGTGCCGGAGTTGAACCTGGACGCATCATCGGCGCAATAGAAATTCAGGCAAGGCAGGAAGGTTTGGCCAGAGCCGATATTGTACGTCGCTTGTCGACAGCAAAAAGCTTCATCGGATCGGGGAATGATTTAAAAAGCGACAAATATGCAGCACTGGAAAAGAAATGGATGGAGGTAAAGGGAGATACTACCAAAGGTCCTACAGCGCTGAAAGAAAATCGTTTGTCGTTGCTTGTCGCGACACTTGAAATTATTAATTTGGTAAAGATTGCGTGGGAATTCAAGGATGATAAAAAAACCTTGGGTGAATTGTGTGCTGCCATATGTTCGACGACTGCCGCGATTCTTGATATTGGCGCCAATGCAGCGAAACATTTGGTTGGCGACAAGGTATCGGTGACATTTCAATATTTGAAAGTATATGGTGGTATATTTAGTACTGTAGCAGGATATTACACAGCATTGAAAGATTTTCAAAGTGCGCAAGAAAATTCAGAAAAGGAGAATTATAATTTAGTGGTTATGTACAGTTTTAAATCCATTGTGCAATTTTTTGCCGCCACATTAGGATTGCTTTCGAGTTTATCTTATGCCGCCCCATTGCTTAAAGCTAGTAAAATGAAAGTTGCTCAGTGGGCGGGGAAGAAACTTTTGTTTTACAGATTATTTTGTATGACTTGGGCTGTGCGATTGAATATGATTGGATTGGCTGTTACTTTGTTAGTTTGGATTATTACCCCAGATGCTTTAAAAGAATGGTGTGAAAGATGTCCTTTTGGAAAGGAAAAAAATAAAGGAACAAAAGATCCAAAAGTTTTGTTGGATGAACTGGGCATGGCGTTTCAAAAGGTTTCATGATGAATAATATGAATGACATACAGTATAGTGTAGTAACTGGATTTATTGATAATTTAAATACGCATGACGTTAATGTTAATTATTTGAAGGGAAGCGAGAAATTTAAAAAAACTGCAGGTCTGACTGCAGTCTTACAAGCTGCTGCTGGTGAGCCAGGAGCGGTCCATAGCGCTCAGGCGGCGACAAGTGATGGAGATCCTGTAACGAGCTTCAGAATGAGTGTCGCTGGAAAATCTGTTAGTGGAAGTTTCTGGGAGGTTGACTTCAAGGAAGGTGATGAGGTTCAAGTTGTAGGATATGCAAGGAATAGTGACTTCATTGCTGTCGCAGTCGTCGATCTAAAAGAGAAGAAAATATGGATGCGACCGCATTGCGAACGTGGCACGACCGCAAAAAAATATCATTTATTAAAATGTAGTGGATATTTTTGCGTAGGGTTATACATCCTTACTCTTGGAATGGGTTTTTTTGGAAATATTCCATTATGGTTGATGTTAATTACTGCGACTGTAACAGCGCCAGTTATTTTATTTGCAACTATAGGGCTGAGTTGGTCAGATTTTATGGATTTCTCAAAAGAAATGAATAGAGTTGGAAAAGCCTTGGGAATTGTTTATCCTGAAAAAATTGATCTTTTTAAAAGTACGAGAAAATCCAGAAAGTCAGGAAAGCCAGCTTTGCCGATGGGTGTGTATTATCTTTAAGCGCGATGGCGCTACTCTATAGAGATATTTCCAGATGCCATAGATCTTGATGTGAATTTCGTCCATCGGTCAGCTCAGCCGACCGGACGCTTGTGCTTGCATGCCATCTTTTCAATGAGCAACAGGAGTCGATCGCCTACCTGTTGATCGATGAATGGTCAACCGATACGCCGCGCCTCTCCATCAATTATTGAAGATGGATATCTGATGTAGATGAGGAGTGACAAATTGGCGAACCGGTTTCAAGCATGAAAATGGAGGAAAAGATGAGAATAGCTTAGCGAATAGCCGTTTGATTCTGTTGAAAAATTTAATAAAATTGCAGAAGGAATTAAAGATGATTCAAGCATAATTGTTAGGAAGCGCATGATGGCTGAAGAGAATAATGAAAATGAATTTTCCGACGAGGATTTTTTCATAGTGGAAGGAAAACTCACAGAATTTCATATGGCTGCAACAAATGTAAATTTACTTGGTAAAATTGAAAGCAGCCTTGCGGAAAAGAATCTGGCAGGTGGTGTCGCGGCCGCCATCAATGGCATGCCAGGGGCGTTGGCAAATGCAGCCATGCTGAGTTTTTACGATGGCGAAGATATGTACAATTTTGCCGGGTTGGTCAACGGGAAAGTAGTATGCGGTGTTTTTAGAGACGCTGATAAGATCAAGGATGGTGATGTCGTAAAATTGGTGGTCACACAGAGAAAGGACGTGCTGTACGTACACAGTTTGATCCGCGTTGATGATAGCTTTTTTATGATGCCATTGAATGCTTATTGCGGAGAGCGTGCTTTTTTCTGGAGTTGCATGAAATTTGCAAGGAACATGACTTTGGCTGTTTGGATAATTCTTTCTCTTGCGTTTTTTTTATCTGTCGATGTATCGTTGGAGAAAAATGAGAATTTAATTACGATGTTCAGCATAATACTCCTGATACCGTTGATTTTTTGTTTTCCTTTTGAGTATTGGAGCTTCCGAACTATGCGTGATTATTCGATCTATGCGACGGAGATTTTCACTGCCCATGGCTTTCCAAGGCCAAGTGACTTTGATATGCGCGCTGGCGCTACTTTATTCAAGGATCACAGCTATGGTTTTATTGGATACAGTTGTGAATTGGCTTTGAAAAAACACAGGTCGAAATACAAAATTCAATCTGCTTGATAATTTCCTCGATACATTTCCGTTACTTTCCAAGGTGGATCGGAGCCGCTTCCTCCCCGAAATTGATGGCATTGCTGTAAAGATATTGCCAGTTAGCGATCGAGAAAATCATATGCATGAATTCTCCTATAAGTTGGTCAGCGGTGTTATTGAGGAGTTAAGAACTTCCGACATGCATGTGAATTATTTGAAGAGTGCCGAATCGTTCAAAAAAATGTCCGGTTTGACCTCGATCGTGCAGGCTGCCACGGGCGAATCAGGCGCTGTTCACAGTGCGCAGGCGGCCACAAGTGACGGAGATCCTGTCACAGGTTTCAGCATGAGCGTGGGCGGCAAGTGGGTTAGCGGGAGTTTTTGGGAAGTTGATTTTAGAGACGGAGATGAGGTTCAGGTTGTGGGATATGAAAAAGGCAATGATTTTATCGCTGTCGCAGTCGTTGATGTAAAGGAAGAAAAAATATGGATGCAGCCACATTGTGAACGTGGAACACTTTCAAAAAAATATCATCTTTTAAAATGCTGTGGATATTCTTTTATTGGATTATGTATTTTTGAAATTTTATTGGGATTTTTTACTGGATTTCCAATTTGGTTTGTTTTGATTTGCTCTGCTTTTATTAATCCAATTATTTTGTTTGTAACTGTTGGATTAAGCTGGAAGGATTTTATGAGTTTTGCAAAAGAAATGAATAAGGTAGGAAAGGCGCTAGTGATCACTGAGCCGGAAAAAATTGATCTTTTTAAAAGTACGAGAAAATCCAGAAAGTCAGGAAAACCAGCTTTGCCGATGGGCGTGTACTATCTTTAAATTAGATAAGTAAAATGTACGATCCCGTTGATTTTCCTAATGAGCTACTCCTTTCTGGGGTAGAAATGAAGCATTTTCATTTTTCTGGACAAGGATGGCCGCAGGTACTTAGCGCTCGATGCTCTGGCGGTCGTAATCGCGCGCCATCTCCCGCGATGCCGTAGCGCGACTACTGGCAGACAGTGCCCCTGTTTTATTCCGCTTGGCCCAGGCTGGCCAGACGTGCCAGGGTCTCTTGCGCATTCATGCTCCTGGCCAGCGTGACGGCAGTCATGCCGCGGCTGTCCACGGCATCGATGCGGGCGCCGTGCTGCAGCAGCAGGTCGAGGATGGCCAGGCGGTTGAACATGGCGGCCATCATCAACGGTGTCTTGCCGTCCGGGCTGGCGCCGTCCACGCTGGCGCCGTGCTGGAGCAGCAGTTCGGCGAGCTCCAGGTAGCCCTTGTAGGCCACGCCGGCCAGCGGCGTCTGGCCCTGCTCGTTCGGGACGTTGGCGTCGGCGCCCGCTGCGAGCAGCAGGCGCGATGTTTCCAGGTGGCCATGGTAGCTGGCCAGCATGATCAGACTGTCGCCTTTTTCGTTGCGGAAGTTGACCGGCACGCCCTGGGCTACCATGGCGCCCAGTTGCTGCGTATCGCCTTCGCGCACCAGGGCAAACAGGCCCTGGATGAATTCCAAGGTTTCGGCATCCATCGTTGCCGGGCGTTTGCGCGCATCGTCGTTCATCGTGTTCTTTCCGCCAAGGTGGTTAATTAATGCCTGCAGTCTACTATGCGGCCGGCGCCAGCGCCTTTTGCCGCGCAGCCAGCGCCGCGCCGATGAAGAGGGCGATGGCCGAGGCGATCAAGCCCCGTTCAAGGCCGGCCGGGCCATCGGCGATCCAGCCGACGACGATGGGGCCGACGATCTGGCCCAGCGCGAACACGGTCGTGTAGGCGGTGATGCCGGCCGTCCACGATTGCTGCGGCAAATTATGCCGCACCAGGGCCGTGGTCGAGGCCACCACCGACAGGAACACGGCGCCGAAGACCAGGCCGGAGAGGAACACGACGGGCACAAAACTGGTCAGCGCGGGCAGGATGGTGACCGCGCCCAGCACGCCATTCAATATCGCCAGCGATTCGCCGCCCTTGTAGCGGTCCAGCATGCGCGCCCAGATGCGTGACGACGCCACCACCGCCAACCCCAATACGGTGTAGAAGACAGTGATCAAGGTGGCGCTCATGCCTTGCTGCTTGAGCAGGGCGATGACGAAGGTCATGTAGCCGATGTAGCCGACGCCAAACATGAAATAGCCGGCCAGGCTGGGGGAAAAGTCGCGCCAGGCGAAACGCCGCGGCGTGTCGAGGGCGCGCGGCGCTTCGCCGATCGCCTTCGCCGGCAGGGCCATGATGGCGGTGGCGGCCAGGCAGGCCGTGCCCAGTGCCAGCCAGGGCCATTGCCAGGCATGCGCGGCGCCGTGCGCCTGGGCGGACGTCAATGTGGCCGGCACCAGCAGGGCCGACAGGGCGATGCCGAAGCCCGTGCCGCCATAGTACAGGCCGATATACAGGCCGGCGCGCCGGCTGTGCATGGAGCCGAGGCGCGCCGCCAGCACGCCGCCGGCGATGAAGATGAAGGCGCTGGCCACGCCCGCGCACACGCGCTGCAGGAACAGGGCGGCCGTATCGCTGACCAGGCCCGACAGCAGCATGAAGACGCTGGCCAGCACGCAGCCGGTCATCAGCAAGCGCCACACGCCCAGGCGGCGCATCAGGGCCGGCGTGGCCAGGGCGCCGAGAAAGTAGCCGAGCGCATTGAAGGTATTCATGGCCCCGGCCAGCAGGTAGGACCAGCCCAGGTCGGCGCGCATGGGCGGCAGCAGCAAGCCATAGGAAAAGCGCGACAGGCCCAGGGCAATGGCGGCGCCCAGCGAGAGCGCCAGCGCCGTGGCCAGCGGATGGGCCGGGGAATGATCGTGTGTCGGCATGGCCTGGTGACCCGTCTATGTGAGAGCGTGGAGTTGGCGCCGGGTGGGGCAGGCCGGCGGGCAAGGTCTGTGGCGGCAGTGGCGTACGGCGCTGCCTGCACGCTCTTTTACTGCTAAGTTAATGAATCGGCTCCGGGAAGTCAAGCAGGCGCGCGCCTGACGTGGCTGGCAACAATGCAATCCTTGCCATCGTTACTTTTGGAGGGAATTATAAGACATACAATGCCATATAATTGCATTTAGGAAAGTAACTTGCTTATAATCAATTTTGTGAGTTGCTCCTGATCCTATATATCATAAGGGCACTATGAACAAGAATAAACCCGGCGCGTTGTTGATTGCAGCGCTGATTGGCGCGGCCCTGGCTGGCTGCGCTTCCGAATCCTCGCAAGCTTTGGCTGTCCCCACGGTTGCCAGCGCAGCCCGTCCCTACGTTGGTCCTCGTACCCTGATCGCTGTCGGCAAATTCGACAACCGCTCGAACTTCATGCGCGGCATCTTTTCCGATGGCGTCGACCGCCTGGGCAGCCAGTCGAAAACGATCCTGATTGCGCATCTGCAGACGTCCAACCGTTTCAACGTGCTCGACCGCGACAACATGGCGGAACTCAAGCAGGAAGCCGATTTCAAGAAGCAGGGCCAGAATATCAAGGGCGCCGATTTCGTCGTCACGGGCGACGTGACCGAATTCGGCCGCAAGGAAGTTGGCGACAAGCAATTGTTCGGCATCATGGGCCGCGGCAAGACGCAAGTGGCGTATGCCAAGGTCACCTTGAACATTGTCAATATCGCCACCTCGGAAGTCGTGTACTCGGCCGGCGGTGCCGGCGAATACAGCCTGTCGAACCGTGAAGTGCTGGGTTTTGGCGGCACCGCCAGCTATGACGCCACCCTGAACGGCAAAGTCCTGGACCTGGCCATGCGCGAAGCCGTCGAGCGCCTGGTGGCTGGCGTCGAAGCGGGCGCATTGCGCAAACAATAAGGTTTCCCATGAAAACAATGATGAACAAGGGCGCAGCCCTGCTGGCGCTGCTCGCCTGTGCCGCCCTGACCGGTTGCGCCACGCAATCGAAGACCCTGTATCAATGGGAAGGCTACCAGCCGCAAGTGTACGAGTACCTGAAGGGCGAAAGTCCCGAGCAGCAGATCGCCGCCATGGAAAAAGACTTGCAAATGATCGCTGCCAAGGGCAATCACGCGCCGCCGGGCTACCACGCCCACCTGGGCATGCTGTACTCGATCGCGGGCAAGCCGGAGCAGGTCGCCGCGCAGTTCGAGGACGAGAAGAAGCTGTTCCCGGAATCGGCGCCGTACATGGACTTCCTGCTGGGTAAAATGAAAAAAGGCGAAAAATTATGATGTCGCGCATGTTGAAAATGGCCCTGTGCCTGGGTCCCGCCATCTTCATGGTCGGTTGCGCCACCAAGCAGGCGGCCTACGATTACACCGCCTTCAAGGCGGCCAAGCCCCGTTCCATCGTGGTCTTGCCGCCGTTGAACAACTCGCCCGAAGTCAATGCCGCCAACAGCGTCTACGCGCAAGTGACCTATCCGCTGGCCGAAGCGGGCTACTACGTACTGCCGGTGGCCGTGGTCGGTGAAACCTTCAAGCAGAACGGTTTGACGAACGCCGCCGATATCCACGGCGTCGATGCCAAGAAGCTCAACGAGATTTTCGGCGCCGATGCGGGCCTGTACGTGACGATCTCCAAGTACGGCACGACCTACGCCGTGATCGACAGCGTGACGGTGGTGTCGGTCGATGCCAAGCTGGTCGACCTGAAGACGGGCGCCTTGCTGTGGCAGGGCGCGGCCAGTGCATCGAGCAATGAAGGCAATAACAGCGGTGGCGGCGGCCTGGTCGGTATGCTGGTGACGGCGGCGGTCAAGCAGATCATCAACACCAGCACCGACGCCAGCCATCCGCTGGCTGGCACGGCGAATGCGCGCATGCTGTCGGCCGGCGTGCCGAATGGCTTGCTGTACGGCCCTCGTTCGGAACGCTATCTGGCGCAGTAATCGTTCGGTAATACCCCGCACAGGCCCTGCATCAGGCAGGGTCCGTGGCGCTTCGGTTTCCCTTCAGTTGAAGCGCCCGGGCCGCCATGCTCAGACCTCGACGGCCACGGTGCCGCCCTTGGCGATCAGCCGCCCGAAACTTTGCCGGCGACGCTGGCAGATTTCGGTATGGCTGACGGATGGCGCGCATTTCATCGCGTTCGCCGGCGGCTGTCGAGCGTGGCGCTTCACTGCGTGGTCGTGGCCGGCACCGTGGATGCGCCGGCCGGCGAGGCATGGCAAGATGGGGGCGCGGACGACAGGGCCATCGAGGCCGGGTTTGATCTGGTCATGCGGCCGTACTGGCGCACAATATAGCTAAAAATGCAACATTGTCGGCTCAGCTTGCTTGTATCGCGGGCCTGCGCCGGCGCCAGAACGGTGCCAGCGGCCAGCGCGTTTCCTGGCCGTAGCAGTACGCCAGGTGGCGCTCGTACGCCGCGCCGATGGCCGACAATTCTCCATGGTAGTGTTGATAAGCTTGCGGCTCTCCCTGCAGTGTGCGGTCGGCGGCCTCGGCAGCGGCCAGGCCCGTGTACAGGGCGTTGAAGATGCCTTGCGACGACAACGGATCGAAGCTCAGGGCGGCGTCGCCGACGGCGAACCAGCCTGGGCCGGCGCCGGCGTCCAGGGTGGCCGTATGGGCGGGCGTGGCCAGGGTTTGTGTAGCGGCCATGTAGCCTTGCTGTTCCAGTAATTCCCGCGTGGCCGGCAGACGCCGCGCCGCCGCTTCCAGCCAGCCGGCATCGCGCAAGGCGTTGCTGTCGAGTAAATCCGCGTCCGTGTGCAGGGCCAGCACGCGGCGCTGGCCGGGCAGGGGCGCGCTGTACCACCAGCCGTATTCGCAAGCCTCGATGTGGGCAACGCCCCGCGCCGAGGGCGTGCGCTCATGTCCGTATTGCCACACTGAAACTAACCGGTCGCTGCGCTGGCGCCGCGCCCCGATGCCGCGGGCCAGCCGGGCGCTGCGTCCGGTGGCGTCGATGACGATGCGCGCCGCCGCGTCGCAGGGGCCGCGCGGCGTTTCCAGCCGTACTCTCCAGCCGCCATCGTCAGGCGTGATGCCGGCGACCTTGGCCGAGGCCAGCAGGGCGGCACCGCGCCGGCGCGCCTCGTCGCGCAGCCACAGGTCGAAGGTGCCGCGCGCCAGGTGCCAGCCGTGCCCGTCGGGATCACTGAGAAAATGGTGTTCCGTCCAGGCGCCGTTCCACCAGGCGCGGTTGCCGTGGTAGGGCGCATGGCCCTGCCGCAGGAAGGCGTCAAGCAAGCCCATGTCCCGCAGCAGGCGCGCGGCGGCCGGCGGCAGCGATTCGCCGATGCGCGCCAGCGGCGCGGCCAGCCGGTCCACCAGCAAGACCCGGTGCCGCCCCGCCAGGTTCAGGGCGGCCGTGGCGCCGGCCGGACCGGCGCCGACGATCAGCACGTCGGCCTGCAGCACGGTCACAAGCGGTGCCGTTGCAGATGGCGCGCTTTTTCCGTGCCTTCCAGGTCGACGTCGACGAACTCGTCCGGTATGGAGGCTGCCGCGCGCAGCTGGTGCCTGCCGGTTATCGGCTGCGGCAGGTTTTCCACTTGCAGGAAGGCAGGGAAGCCGGTCATATCCGTGGGGCCGGGGCGCACCTCGACCACGCCCACTTGCGCCAGGTCGGCGATCATGTTGTTGATCTGCTCTTCATAGCTGATGTTGCCCAGCGGACGTATCCACGCGGCACGCCGGGCGAAGGCGGCCAGGCGGTCGTCGATGGGCACTTCGCGGTTCATCACCGTGTCGTAGGCAAGCTTGCTCATCACCTGGTTCGGCACGCGCGCGGGCCAGAACGTGGGCACGTAGGGATCGTAGTCGGACTGGTAGCCGGAGCGGCAGCTGGCTGTGTCCGTCTGCCATGGCACGGCCATCCAGCGCGTCACGCCGCCGGCGATCTGCGCCGAGCAGGGGCCGCCGATATTGTCCGGCGTCAAGACGGCGCCGTAATCGGGCTCGACCCAGCCGGGCGGCCGGTGCGCCAGGCGGTAGGGCGCGCTGTACATGCTGGCCTGGCGCATGGGCCAGGTCATTTCGCAGCCGGGGTGGAAGGCGTCGGCCAGGCAGAATTCCATGGCCGCGCGCAGCAGGGTGTCCGGTTGCAGGGCCACGTCCACGTCGGCCAGGCTTTGCGGCGGCACCTTGCCGGGCGCATAGTCGTCCGTGAATTCGCCGGCGGCCCATTGCTTGAGGAAACGCAATTGCAGATTGCTCAGCGCGCAGTTCTGGCGCGGCGTGTCTGCCGGCGGGATGGCCATCGCGTCGCCATACAGCCACGGCCACGGCGATGGCGCCCAGGCGTCGCGCTCGAACTGGCGGAACTGGTTATAGATGACGTTGCGCCACTCCTTGCGGTTTTCGGACGGGCTGGCCAGGCGCGCCATCCATTCGTCGCGGCTGAACGGCGTGCTGCCATCCCAGCCGAAGGCGGCCGCGAAGCCGGCGTTGACCCATTGCAGGTTGGACAGGCGTTCGAAAATAGGGCGGATATCGTCCTGGAACGAGGGAACGGCAGGCGCGGCAATTTTGCCTTCGGCAACAAACAAGTCGCGCATCAAGTCCCACATGGTGCGCACCGACTTTTGCTGCGGCGCGTAGTCGGGCGGCGCGACGACCACCCAGGCCATGTCGACGGGCAAGGCCTGGCCCTGGTAGTGCACGGTGGCGCAGACGGGGCCGTCGGCCGTGTCGTCGTACCAGCCTTCGTTGTTGGCAAAGGTGATGGCGCGCGCGCCATTCCACGAAGCGGACTTGCCACGGCCGCCCAGCACGATCAGCCGGCCCATGGCGTCCGTGCGCAATTCGCCCAGGTAGACGGGCGTGCCTAGGAAGCTGCCGCTGTCGAAGGCCACGGCCGGCTGTTCGCTGCCGCTGATCTTGCGCTCGCCCGGCGTGATGGACAGTTGCGCGCGGTCGGTGACGGCCATGTTGCGCAGGAACGAGGGCTGGGTGACGTGCGCCTCGGGAATATCGAGCGCGATCTGGAACTGGTACCACGCCGCCTTGGTATTGGCCAGGGTGACGGACCATTCGATGTCGGCATTGCCGGCGTTCAATTCGGCCACCGCCACGCCGGCGGCGTTCAGGCCGTAGATGCGAAAGCCGGCCGCCTGGCGCTTGATGGCCCCGGACGCATCGCGGTAATACCCGGCCGGCCGCGCCGCCGGTTCAGGCACCTCCGGTCCCAGAAAATACTCGCTGGGGCTGTTGCCCACGCGGGCAATGCCGATGGGGGGATAAATCGCCGCCTTGACGATGACGGTATCTTGGGTGGAACTGGACATGGCATGCCTTTCCAGGTGCGTGGAGGGAAGGAAAATATACCGCATAAAAAACGCGCCAAATGCGCACATAGTCACGCTAGCGTGAATTCATGCCGGGCAGGGCCGAGCAATCCAGTTGCTGCACAGATTGACTTGTTGCCGGCATGTCGGTATCTTGGGCTGGCATTGCCTGTTTGTTAATATATAAAATAATATATTAATCCGCTCTTTTCTATGCAACCTTCAAGGAATGATATGAAAATCAAGGCTATTTTCTGTGTTGGCGCGGTATCCCTGCTGGCCTTTCTGCCCGTATCGCAAGCGGCCCAGCCTGGCGAGGCGCTCGCTGCGGCGGTACCGCTTGCGAAAGGCGTGGCGCTGTATCCGCAAGAAGGTAATATCCCGCCGTTCCGCGGGTCTGGCAAGTAAGGCCAGTGCAGCAGCCCATGCGGCGCGGCGCCGGTCAAGGTAAGATGGCGGCTTTTTCAAGACATTGAGAGGCCCGGGTGCGCGTGTTGCTGGTGGAAGACGATCCGATGATCGGGGAAAGCCTGGTCGAGGGCTTGCGCGGCGAGTGCTATGCCGTGGACTGGGTGCGCGATGGCCACGATGCGGAGCTGGCGCTGGCCGGCTTCGCCTACGATTTGATGCTGCTGGACCTGGGCTTGCCCGGCAAGCAGGGCATGGACGTGCTGCGCGCCATGCGCGCGCGGGGCGCCGAGCTGCCCGTGCTGATCATCACGGCGCGCGACGGCACGCCGGCCCGCGTGGAAGGACTCGACAGCGGCGCCGACGATTACCTGGTGAAACCGTTCGACCTCGACGAGCTGCTGGCGCGCATCCGCGCGCTGCTGCGGCGCCGGGTCAGCCGTTCGCGCTCCGTCATCGAGCATGGCGCGCTGATCCTGGACCTGGCCAGCCACGACGTCACGTTCGAGGGAGAGCTGATCAAGCTGCCGCCGCGCGAGTTTTCCGTGTTGCGCGCCTTGCTCGACCATCCGGGCAAGGTGGTGTCGAAGCGGCAACTGAGCGAAAAGCTGTACGGCTGGGATAGCGAAGTGGAAAGCAATACCGTCGACGTGTATGTATATCAGCTGCGCAAGAAGTTCGGCGCGGACGCCATCCAGACCGTGCGCGGCGTGGGCTACAAGATGCGGACGGCGCCATGCTGACGATCCGCCGCCAATTGCTGCTCGGTTTGCTGGCCGCCACCTTGCTGTGCGTGCTCGGTGCCGGCATTTCGCTGTTCCGCTCGCTGCTGGAAGAAACCAATGAGCTGGCCGACTTGCAGCTACGCCAGCTGGCCGTGGCTTTGCCCGACGAATTCGAGCCGCAGACGGGCCTGGCTGCCGCGCAAGAGCCGGAAGAAGCGTTCGTGCTGCAGGCGTGGGACGAAGAGGGGCAGCCCTTGCCAGTCTTGCCGGGTGAACAACAACTGCCGCGCTATGCGCTGGCCGGCTTTGCGGACGTTACCGTGCACGGCGAAGACTGGCGCCTGTACGGCGAGACGCGGCGCGGCCGCTACGTGCAGGTGGCGCAGGCGCAGGCCGTGCGCGACCAGCTGGCCTGGCAGATGACCATGCGCGCCGGCGCGCCGCTGCTGGTGTTCGCGCTGATCCTGGGGGTGCTGATCGTCGTCGTGGTGGCGCGCGCGCTGGCGCCGCTGCACCGGCTGGCCGAATCCGTCGCGGGCCGGTCGCCCGATGCCCTGACGCCGCTGGCGGCCGACGATATGCCGCCCGAACTGCGGCCCGTGGCGCTGGCGCTCAATAGCCTGATGGGGCAGTTCGAGGCGGCGCTGGCGGCGCAGCGCACCTTTGTTGCCGATGCCGCGCATGAATTGCGTTCACCGCTGACGGCGCTGAAACTGCAGCTGCAGGTGGCCGAACGGGCCGCCAGCGAAGACGAGCGCCGCGTGGCGCTGGCCAAGCTGCATGACCGGCTGGACCGCAGCACGCACCTCGTGCGCCAGTTGCTCAGCCTGGCCCGCCATGAAACGGCGTTGACTTCCAGCCAGCTGCACACGGTGGATCTGGGACAGTTGCTGGAAGCGGCCGTGGCCGACCACAGCGCGCTGGCCGACAGCCGCGCGATCGACCTGGGCGTGGTGGAAACGCTGCCGGCCCCGGTGCTGGTGCAGGCCGATCCCGACGGCTTGCAAGTGTTGCTGAATAACCTGATCGACAACGCCTTGCGCTACACGCAGCAGGGCGGCCGGGTCGACTTGCAGGCGGCGCTGGAAGAGGGCAGGCCCCTGCTGCGCGTGTCCGACAACGGCCCCGGCGTGCCAAGCCAGCACCATGCGCGGCTGTTCGACCGCTTCTTCCGTCCCGACGGCAACGACGCCTGGGGCTGCGGCCTGGGCCTGTCCATCGTGCGCCATATCGCCGAGCACCACCAGGCGGACATTGCGCTGGCCGAAGGCGAGGCGGGGCGGGGCTTGCAGGTGACGGTGCGCTTCCCGCAGGCGGCCTGAACGAAAAAAAGCGGATACCGGCGAGGGCATCCGCTTTTCAGTCGCTGGCGCTTGAGGTGCTTACGCCAGCTCGGTGATGAACTGCTCGCGCGCAGGGCGCACTTTTTTCAGGTCCACCAGCCAGTCGCCTGCGTCGGCGCGGTAGCCGAGCGGCAGCATGACGACGGAACGCAGGCCTTTTTCGCGCAAGCCCAGGATTTCATCGACCTTGGCCGGGTCAAAACCTTCCATCGGCGTCGAATCGACTTTTTCCTGTGCCGCGGCGATCAGGGCCGTGCCCACGCCGATATACGCCTGGCGCGCCGCGTGCTGGTAGTTGGTTTCCGCGTCGCGCTGCGGATACGTGGCCAGGATCTGCTGGCGGTACGCTTCCCAGCCTTCGTTCTTGAAGCCGCGCACGGTGTTGACCAGGTCAAAGCGGGCGTTGATGCGTTCGGCCGTGTAATTGTCCCAGGCGGCAAACACCAGCAGGTGCGAGGCTTCCGTCACTTGCGACTGGTTCCACGCGTGCGGCTTGATCTGCTCGCGCAGGGCCGGATTCGTCACGACGAACACTTCATACGGGTGCAGTCCGCTGGAGCTGGCCGTCAGGCGCACGGCTTCCAGGATGCGCTCGACCTTGTCTTGCGGCACCGTTTTCGCCGGGTCCATCTTCTTGGTGGCGTAGCGCCATTGCAGTGTTTCGAGCAAATCGGACATGTGAATCCCTTTCAAAGTGAATAATTCAGATTGGAAATGATAGCGGATTCAGCCATTTCAAGTGCGGCCCAGCAAAGAGAGTTGTATAGATGAGCTGTCTCTTGCCCTTTACAGCCCCACCATGGCCAGCTCCACGTCCGGGTAGCGCGCGCCCTGTACGCTGGCGGGCGCGATGGCGGCGCCGATGGCGGCCAGCTCGGCGCCGCTCAGGGTAAGTTGCGCGGCGGCCACGTTCTCTTCCAGGTGCGCCAGGCTGCGGGCGCCGGGAATCGGCACGATGTCGTCGCCTTGCGCCAGCAGCCAGGCCAGGGCCAACTGGGCCGCCGTGGCGCCGCGCGCCGCCGCCAGGCCTTGCAATTCGGCAACTATCTGCGCGTTGGCCGCCATCGCCGGCGGCTGGAAGCGGGGCAGGCTGTGGCGGTAGTCGTCTGGCGCCAGGACGGCGCTAGAGGGCAGCTGGCCGGTCAGGAAGCCCCGGCCCAGCGGGCTGTAGGGCACGAAACCGATGCCGAGCGCGCGGCAGGCGGGCAGCACGTCCGCTTCCACGTCGCGGCTCCACAGCGAGTATTCGGACTGCACGGCCGCAATCGGATGCACGGCGTGGGCGCGGCGCAGGGTGGCGGCCGACACTTCCGACAGCCCCAGGTGGCGCACCTTGCCCACCCGCACCAGCTCCGCCATGGTGCCGACGACGTCTTCGATGGGCACGGCCGGGTCCACGCGGTGCTGGTACAGCAAGTCGATGCACTCGATGCCGAGCCGGGACAGCGAAGCCTCCACGGCTTGCACGATGTGTTCGGGGCGGCTGTCGACGCCGGCCATGCGTTCGACGCCTTTTCCTTCAGGCAAGATCTTGAAGCCGAACTTGGTGGCCACGCTGACTTTGCCGCGCAATTGCTTCAGGGCGCGGCCCACCAATTCCTCGTTGGCGTAGGGGCCGTAGACTTCCGCCGTGTCGATCAGGGTTACGCCCAGTTCCGCTGCCCGGTGCAGCACGCGCAGCGAGGCGGCTTCGTCTGCGCCGCCGTAGGCAAAGCTCATGCCCATGCAGCCCAGACCAATGGGGGCGACGCGCAAGCCGGAGTGGCCCAGTGTTCTGTGTTCCATTGTCATTTCCTTTCAAAAAAAGATGCAAGGAGTATGGATGAAGCAACAGCATGCGATAAGATGCCTAATCCTGCATGCATTACTGAATTTTGTTCATGAATTTTTTCCTCGACAATGGCTGACCTCAACGAATTGACGGCCTTTGCCGCCGTCGCCCGCCTGCGCAGCTTCCGCAAGGCGGCCCTCGAACGTGGCGTGTCCGCTTCCGCCCTCAGCCATGCGCTGCGGGCGCTGGAAGAGCGCCTGGGCGTGCGCCTGCTGAACCGCACCACGCGCAGCGTCACGCCGACCGAGGCGGGGCAGCAGCTATTGGCGCGGCTGGAACCGGCCATGCGCGAAATCGACGATGCCTTGCAAGACCTGAGCGCCTTGCAGGATGTGCCCGCAGGCAAGCTGCGCCTGAACGTGCCCCGTCCGGCCGCGCGGCTGCTGCTGGCGCCCATGCTGGCCGGCTTTATCGCGCGCTATCCGCGCGTGCAGGTGGAAGTGGTCACCGATGACGGCATGATCGATATCGTGCGCGACGGTTTTGACGCGGGCATCCGCTTCGGCGAGCAGGTGGCGGCCGACATGATCGCCGTGCCCGTGGGCGCGCCGCAGCCGTTCGTGGTGGTGGCGTCGCCCGCCTACCTGGCTGCGCATGGCGCGCCAGGCACGCCGCGCGACTTGCTGGCGCACGCCTGCATAGGCCGGCGCTTTCCCAGCGGGCGCCAGTATGCGTGGGAATTCGGGCAGGATGGGGCCGCCGTCAGCATCGCCGTCGACGGCCCGCTGGTGTTCGACGACGATGAATTGATGCTGCGCGCGGCCCGCGACGGGGCGGGGCTGGCGTATGTGTACGAGGCCGATGCGCGCGCCGATATCTCGGCGGGCCGGCTGGCGTGCGTGCTGGAGCGCTGCCTGCCGCCGCCATCCCGTTACTTCCTGTACTACCCGGGCCGGCGGCAGATGCCGCCCGTGCTGCGCGCCTTTGTCGACATGCTGCGCGCCGGCGGTGTTGCCTAGACCGCGGCCGGCGGCGCGCCGTGCTCGACCGGCCACTTGACGGTAAACACGCTGCCGCCCGCCTTGCCGCGCGTGCAGGCCGCGCTGCCGCCGTGCGCGCGGGCGATGGCTTCCACCACCGCCAGGCCCAGGCCGCTGCCCGCGTTCAGGTCGACCCTGGCGCTGTCGCCGCGGCGGAACGCTTCGAACACGTGCGGCGCCAGTTCCTCGGCAATGCCCGGGCCCGCATCCTCGACGCTCAGGTAGTACTGGCCGGCCAGCACGCGGGTGCGCACGCGCAGCAGGCCCGGATGCGCGTAGCGGCGCGCGTTGTCGAGCAGGGCCAGCACGATTTGCCGGATGCGCGCCGCGTCGCAGCAGACGGGATGGTCGGACAGGTGCAGTTGCAAGGTAAAGCCGGCCGCTTCCATTTCCTGCGCCAGCAGCCGGCCCACTTCCTCGATTTCCAGGGTCAGGTCCGTCCACGCCATGCGCAGCTGCATGTGGCCGCTGTCGGCCAGGCTCAGGGTGCGCAAGTCCTCGATCAGGCGGCCCAGGTCTTCGACTTGCGCCAGCAGGCTGGAAAACGGCACTTCCTCGGGCTTGAAGACGCCGTCGACAACGCCCTGCAAGGTGCCGCGCAGGATGGTCACGGGCGTGCGCAGTTCGTGCGCGATGGCCGCATTCCACGTCTCGCTTTCCTTGGCGCCCCGCTGCAGGCGCTCGGCCATGCTGTTGAAGTCATCGACCAGCATGGCCGTCTCGCCCAGGCTGCGGTCGCCCGCGAAGGCGCGCGCGGACAGGTCGCCGTGGGCCACGCGGCGCACGCTGTCCATCACGGAATTGATCGGTTTCAGGATGCGCGCGGCCAGTTTGATGGCGAAAAACGCGGCCAGGCCCAGGCCGAAGACGGTGATGGCGAAGATCCACAGCCATTCGACGGTGCTGGGCGACCAGTCGTCCGGCTCGGACAGCATGCCGGGATCGATCTTGAAGGCGATGGCGAAGAAGGTCCAGGAACCGATCCAGATGATCAGGATGCTGCATACCATCAGCACGGACATCGACAGGATGATCTGCCGGTTCAGGCCCGTGAAGCGCATCAGTCGCTTTCCAGCCGGTAGCCCACGCCGCGCAGGCTGGCGGGCATGTTCATCACGCCAGCTTCTTCCAGCTTCTTGCGCAGCTTGCTGACGTGGCTGTCCACCGTGCGTTCCATCGAATTGCTTTCGGGCATGCACGACTCCAGCAATTCCAGGCGGCTGCAGACGCGGCGCGGCGTGCGCGCCAGGTGCGCCAGCAGGCGAAATTCCGTCAACGTCAGGGTCAAGGGCACGGGCGCGCCGTCGCGCAGCACGCTGGCCACGTACGTTTCCTGGTCAATGTCGATGGGGCCGCAGCGCAGGCGCTGGCCGCCCACGGGGTGGTGGCGCACGCGCGAGCGGCGCAGCACGGCGGCCACGCGGGCCACCACTTCGGCCGGATTGAAGGGCTTGATGATGTAGTCGTCGGCGCCCACGCGCAGGGCGGCCAGCTTGTCGGCATCCTGGTCGCGCGCCGTCAGCATGATGACGGGCGTCTCGCCGCGCCGCCGCACTTCCGCCAGCACGCCCCATCCATCGACGCGGGGCATCTGCACGTCGAGCAGCAACAGGTCCGGCGCCAGCGCCAGGTGCTGCTGCAGCGCTTCCTGGCCATCGAGGGCGAAGGCCGTGCGGTAGCCGTCGCGCTCCAGGTAACCGGCGAGGATGCGGGCGATTTGCGGTTCATCTTCGGCGATCAGGACGAGGGCGGAAGGCGGCGTGGTGGCAAGAAACGAGGGCTGGCTGGCGCTGTGATGATAGTTCATTGAAATAGTCTAGCATTCTTCTTTCTCTCCATCGAATCTCCACATTTCTTTGACGAAATATCCACCTTGGCCTTTTATGCTGCGCTTATCTGTCGACCGGACCGCCGGTTGGGATCTGCCATAGAAAAGACCATGCATCCGAACCACCTCTCCAAGAAAAACATGTTGATCGCCGCGGCACTGTTCAGCCTTGCCGCCTGTTCCAAACCCGCGCCGGAAGAGGCGGCCGCACCGCCCGCCGCCGTCACGGTGCTCAAGCTGCAAGCGGCGCCCGTCGTCCTCAGCGACGAATTGCCGGGCCGGGTGGCCGCCTTCCGCACGGCCGACATCCGTCCGCAGGTGGGCGGCATCGTGCTGCGCCGCCAGTTCGAGCAGGGCGCCGACGTGCAGCCGGGGCAGAAGTTGTTCCAGCTCAACCCGGCGCCATTCCAGGCGGATGTCGATTCCGCCGCCGCCGCCCTGCAGCACGCGGTGGCCACGGCGAACCGCGCCAGCAGCCAGGCGGACAGGTTAAAACCGCTGGTGGAAGCGGACGCCATCAGCCGCCAGGCGTATGACGATGCCGTGGCCCAGCGCGAGCAAGCCGTGGCCACCGTGGCGCAGGCGCGCGCGACCCTGGCGCGCCGGCGCCTGGACCTGGCCTTTGCCAGCATCGAGGCGCCGATTGCCGGGCGCATCGGTTCCGAGCTGGTGACGGAGGGTGCGCTCGTGGGCCTGGCCGATGCGGCGCCGATGGCGCGCATCCAGCAGATCGACAAGGTGTATGTCGACGTGCGCCAGCCGGCCGCCGCGCTGGCCGCGCTGCGGGCCGCAGGTTCGGACGGCACGGACGGCGCGGACAAGCTGCCCGTGACCATTTTAGGCGCCGACGGCCAGCCGCATCCCGTCACGGGGCGCATCCTGTTCTCGGGCATCAGCGTCGATGCGGGCACGGGCGACGCCGTCATCCGCGTGCTGGTCGACAATCCGCAGCGCCAGCTCTTGCCTGGCATGTTCGTACGCGCCCGCATCGCCCGCGCCGTGCAGGCCAACGGCATGCTGCTGCCGCAGCAAGCCGTCTTGCGCAGCAGCGGCGGCCAGGCGCAGGCCTGGGTGCTGGACGGCACGAACAAAGCCAGCCTGAAGCCGATTACCGTGGGCGACGTGGTCGAGCACCAGTACGTGGTCAGCGGCGGCCTGAAGGCGGGCGACACCGTCGTCATCGAAGGCCAGGAACGCCTGCAGCCGGGCGCCACCGCCGCACCCCAGCCATGGAAGCGCGCCGCCGCCGTCGCCACCGCGCCCGTCGTCAGCGCCGTGCGCTGATCCGTACATATTTAAAGTGTACTTATTGAAAGTTTAATTACATGCCTCAGTTTTTCATCAACCGCCCCGTCTTTGCGTGGGTGGTGGCGGTCTTCATCGTCCTGTTCGGACTGATCGCCATACCGCAATTGCCGATTGCGCGTTTTCCTTCCGTGGCGCCGCCCAGCGTCAGCATCAGCGCCAACTACCCTGGCGCCACGCCGCAAACCATGAACGATTCCGTGGTCAGCCTGATCGAACGCGAACTGTCGGGCGTCAAGCACCTGCTGTATTTCGAGTCGTCCACCGATACCTCGGGTTCGGCCTCGATCACCGTCACCTTCCAGCCGGGCACGGACCCGGAAATGGCGCAGGTGGACGTGCAAAACCGCCTGAAAGCCATCGAACCGCGCCTGCCGCAAGCCGTGCGGCAAAACGGCTTGACGGTGGAATCGGCGTCGTCGGGCTTTTTGATGATCGTCAGTTTGATCTCCGACAATGGCCAGCACGATGAAGTGGCGCTGGGCGACTACCTGGCGCGCAACGTGACGGAAGAGCTGCGCCGCATCCCCGGCGTGGGCAAGGTGCAGCTGTTCGGTTCCGAGCGGGCCATGCGCATCTGGGTCGATCCGGCCAAGCTGGTGTCGTACAACATCGCCATGGGCGAGCTGACGGCCGCCGTCGCGCAGCAGAATGCGCAGATCGCGCCGGGCCGCCTCGGCGATTCGCCCTCCGTGCACGGCCAGCGCGTGACGATTCCGCTGACGGTGCAGGGCCAGTTGCAAACCCCGGCCGAATTTGCCGCCATCGTGCTGCGCGCGAATGCGGACGGCTCGAAAGTGACCATCGGCGACGTGGCGAAGGTGTCGCTGGGCGCGCAAAGCTTCAATTTCAGCATCCGCGAAAACGGGCAAGCCGCATCGGGCGCCGCCATCATGCTGTCGCCCGGCGCCAACGCCGTGCAGACGGCGGCCGCCGTGTGCGCGCGCATGGCCGAACTGGCGCACACCATGCCGGCCGGGATCAAGTACTCGGTGCCGTTCGATACGGCGCCGTTCGTCAAAATCTCGATCGAAAAGGTCGTCGTCACCTTGCTCGAAGCCATGGTGCTGGTGTTCCTCGTCATGTATCTGTTCCTGCAAAAGATACGCTACACCCTGATTCCCGCCATCGTCGCGCCGATTGCCCTGATGGGCACCTTTACCGTGATGCTGCTGGCCGGCTATTCCGTCAACGTGCTGACCATGTTCGGCATGGTGCTGGCCATCGGCATCATCGTCGATGATGCCATCGTGGTGGTGGAAGCCGTCGAGCGCCTGATGGCGACCGAAGGCCTGTCGCCAAAGGAAGCGACGTCGAAAGCCATGCGCGAAATTACGGGGGCGGTGGTCGGCATCACCCTGGTGCTGACGGCCGTGTTCATCCCGATGGCGCTGGCCAGCGGCTCCGTGGGCGCCATCTACCGCCAGTTCACCTTGGCGATGGCCGTCTCGATCCTGTTCTCGGCGTTTCTGGCCTTGAGCCTGACGCCGGCCCTGTGCGCCACCATGCTCAAACCCATCGGCCCGCATGACCACGATAAAAAGGGATTTTTCCGGTGGTTCGACCGCCAGTTTGACCGCATGACGGCGCGCTATGAAAAGGGCGTGGTGGCGATGCTCAAACGCGCGGGGCGCTCGATGGTGCTGTATGTCGCCATTGTCGCCGCGCTGGGCGTGGCCTTCATGCAGCTGCCGTCGGCCTTTTTGCCGGAAGAAGACCAGGGATATTTTATTACCTCGATCCAGCTGCCGTCCGACGCCACCATGGAGCGCACGCTCGATGTCGTCAAGTTGTACGAGCAGCACGTGGCCACGCGGCCCGGCATTGAGGTAAATCAATCGATCCTCGGCTTCAGCTTTTCCGGCGCGGGACCGAATGCGGGCCTGGCGTTCACCATGCTGAAGGACTGGAAAGAACGTAACGGCGCCACGGCGCAGGAAGAGGTGGCGCTGGCGCAGGCGGCCATGGCGCAGGCGAAGGAGGGCGTGATCATGAGCCTGATGCCGCCCGCCATCGATGAACTGGGCAATTCGTCCGGCTTTTCCCTGCGCCTGCAAGACCGCGCCAACCAGGGTGTCAACGCCCTGCAGGCGGCGCAGAACCAGCTGCTGGGCCTGGCCGCGCAAAGCGCCAAGGTGGCGGGCGTGTATCCGGACGGCTTGCCGCCCGGCGCCAGCGTGCGCCTCGATATCGACCGCACCAAGGCCGAGGCGCTGGGCGTGCCGTTTACGGCGATTGCCGACATGCTGACGGCGGCCATGGGTTCGACCTATGTCAACGATTTCCCGAACGCCGGCCGCATGCAGCAAGTGATCATCCAGGCCGATGCCCCATCGCGCATGCAGTTGAACGACGTGCTGGCCTTGCGCATTCGCAATAACGCGGGCGGCATGGTGGCCTTGGGCGAGCTGGTGCGCCCCGTGTGGAGCGAGTCGCCGCTGCAACTGGTGCGCTACCAGGGCTACCCGTCGGCGCGCATTTCCGGCAGCGCGGCGCCCGGCGTGTCGAGCGGCGACGCCATGCTGGAAATGGAGCGTCTGGTGAAGCAATTGCCGCCCGGCTTCGCGCTGGCGTGGACGGGCCAGTCGCTGCAAGAGAAGGAATCGGCCTCGCAGGCGCCCATGCTGATGGCGCTGTCGATGCTGGTGGTGTTCCTCGTGCTGGCGGCCCTGTATGAAAGCTGGTCGATTCCCGTCTCCGTGATGCTGGTAGTGCCTTTGGGCTTGCTGGGCGCCGTGCTGGCCGTGATGCTGCGCGGCATGCCGAACGACGTGTTCTTCAAGGTGGGCATGATCACGATCATCGGCCTGTCGGCGAAGAATGCGATTCTGATCGTCGAATATGCGCGCCAGCTGCAGGCGCAAGGGCGTGGCCTGGTCGAGGCGACGCTGGAAGCGGCCCGCCTGCGCCTGCGCCCGATTTTGATGACGTCACTGGCGTTCGCGCTGGGCGTGGTGCCGCTGATGCTGGCCACGGGCGCCAGTGCCGAAACGCAGCACGCGATCGGCACGGGCGTGTTCGGCGGCATGATCACCGCCACCGTGCTGGCCGTGTTTTTCGTGCCCGTGTTCTTTGTCGTGGTGCTGGGCACTGTCGACAGGATGGCAAGCTATTTTCTAAAAGACAATAAGCGCAATCGCACCGCCGTCAAGGCGGTGGAAGGAGAATCGTAATGCGTTTGATATTTATCATGCCCCTGGCCGCGCTGGCCCTGTCGGCGTGTTCCCTGACGCCGCCGCTGGTCAAGCCGGCGCCGCCCATTCCGGCTGCGTATGCCGAGGCGTCCGCGCCAGTCGCGGCCGACACCGCGGCCGGCCTGGGCTGGCGCCAGATGCTGCTCGATGCGCGCCTGCAGCGCCTCGTCGACATCGCGCTGGAAAACAACCGCGACTTGCGCGTGGCCTCGCTCAACGTGGAAGCCGTGCGGGCCCAATACCAGATCCAGGACGCGGGCCGCTACCCGGCCATCGGCGCGAATGCGGGCGGCGTGCGCCAGCGCGGCGCCGATGCCACCGTTCAAAACCAGTTCACGGCCGGTATCGCCATGAGCGCGTTCGAGCTCGACCTGTTCGGCCGTCTGCGCTCGCTGTCGGACGCGGCGTTTGCCCGCTACCTGGCCACGCAGCAAGGCCAGCGCGCCGCGCACATGGCCCTGATCGGCGCCGTGGCCGACGCCTACCTGGAGCAGCGGCTGGCCGAGGAACAGCTGGCGCTGGCCCGGCAAACCTTGCTTGACTGGCGCCAGGCCTTGCTCCTGACGCAGCGCCTGCACGGCGCACAGCAGGGCAGCGGCCTTGACGTGGCGCAAGCCGAAGGCCAGGCCGCCACGGCGGAAGCGGACGTGCAGGCCCGGGAACGGTCCAGTCTACTTTCGCGCAACAACCTGGAATTGCTGCTCGGTGCACCATTGCCAACGGACTTGCCCGCCGGCCGGCCGCTCGATGGCCAGCCCGTGCTGACGCAGCTGCCGCCCGGCCTGCCGTCGGACTTGCTGGCGCGCCGTCCCGACATCTTGCAGGCCGAATATGCGCTGGTGGCGGCGAATGCGGAAATCGGCGCCGCCCGCGCCGCCTTCTTCCCCCGCCTGTCGCTGACGGCGTCGCTGGGCCTGGCCAGCCCGGAATTGGGCGACCTGTTCCGCGGCAGCGCGCGCAGCTGGTCGTTCGCGCCGCAAGTGACGCAGCCGCTGTTCCAGGGCGGCCAGCTGCGCGCGGAATTGCAGCTGTCGCGGCTGCGCAAGGATGTTGCCGTGCTGCAGTACGAGCAGGCGATCCAGGCGGCATTCCGCGACGTGCGCGACGGCCTGGCCGGCAGCGCCACGTTTGCGCAGCAGATTGCCGCGCAAGAGCGCGTGGTGGCGGCGGCGCGCCAGCGCCAGCGCCTGTCGCAGCTGCGCTACGATGCGGGCCAGGACAGCCGGCTGGAATTGCTCGACGCGCAGCGCCAGTCGTATGCGGCCCAGCAAGCCTTGCTCGACGCGCGGCGCGACCAGTTCAAGTCGGCCGTGGCCCTGTACAAGGCGCTGGGAGGCGGCCTCGAGGAGTGACCTCCTTCTACCATGGCAGCGCCACGGGCACGCTGTCGCGGTGCTTCGCCTGGTAGTGGGAGCGCAGGAATTGCGCCAGGAAAGTGAATTCGTTGTAGCAATGCATGAGCAGGGCGCGGGCGAATGCATCGGGGAAGAGGGCGGCGATCTCTTGCGGGCTGTGGCCGGCGTCCGGCAAGTCCTGGCCCATGTAGAAATGGCTGCGCAAGGTCATGCCCCAGGCCGTGTCGCGGCCCATGTGCAGCAGGCGCCCGCCGATGACGGCGCCGTCCGCCGTGCGGGGCGGCGCATAGCTCATGCCCACCCTGGCGCACACGGCGGCCGAAATGCGGCCCTCGGCCCGCGCCGCTGCATATTGCTCCGCGTCAAAGAATTCACGGGGATCGCGGAACTGGATGGCCAGCTGTTCGGCCGGCATGCCGCTGAAAAATTCTTCCGCCAGATGGATGGAGCCGACGTGCGTCCCGGCGCTGCCTTCGATCCAGCCGCTGGCCAGGTGGTCGACCGGATGCCACATCAGGTAGCGTTCCGTGTCGGGCCGCGAACGGAACCACCATTCAAACATCTCGCCAGTGCAATTTGGCAAGTCGGTGCGGCACGCCACGTGCAGCACGCCGCTGGGCAGCCGTTCGAAGCCCGTTTCCAGTGCCAGGGGAGCGGGGTGCAGCAGGGCGTGGACGTCGTTGAGATCCATGGTCTTACCTTTCAGTGCGGGTGGTGGAAACAGTCGCGGAGCCGGCGGCGCGGCGGCGCAGCAGCGGCGCGGCCGCCACGGCCGCGCCCAGCAGGGCCAGCGCGGCCGTGGCGGCAAACATCGTGGCGTGGCTGCCGGGCAGGCAGGTCATGAAGGAAGAGAGAAATTGCCCGCCGAAGATGGCCATCGACAGATACGCGAGGTTGCGGTTGCGGCTGGGCAGGTGGCTGCGCTCGACCGTCATGTGCGTGCACAGGGGCACCGACAGGCCGAAGCCCATCCCCAGCGCCACGGCGCCGGCCAGCAGCGCGGGCAGCGCGGCGGCGCCCGCAAACAGCAGGTGTGCCAGCGCATAACAGGCGAAGGCGGCGCCCAGGGTGCCGTGTTCATGCAGGCGCCGGACCGCCTGGGGCATCAGCCAGGCGGCCGCCACGGCCACCAGCGACACGAAGGAAAGCAAATACCCGGCCCGGTCCTCGCTCCAGCCCAGCTGCTGCAAGCGCAGGGGCAAGACGATGATGGCGGCAAAGAACACCGTCATGGACAGCGCCGCCAGGGCGTGGACGTGAAGCAGGGCGCGCGACGGGCCAGGACCATCCATGCCGCCATCCCCGGCCGGCCCGGGCGCCGGCACGCAGCGCCAGGCGCATGCCAGCAGCACCCACGAGGCCAGATACAGCAGGAAGGGATAGCGCCAGCCCGCCGTGGCCAGCAGCCCGCCCAGGGCGAGGAAGAGCACGCCGCCCAGTTCGATCGTCATGCCTTGCCTGGCGATCATGCGCAGCCGCGCCTGGCCGCTGAACAAGGCCGAGATCAAGGCCGTGCCCGAGGCCATCACCAGCGCCGTCGGCGCGCCCAGCAGGAAACGGTCGGCGAACACGGCCAGGTGGCCATGCAAGAACATGCCCGAGACGCCCAGCAAGCCGTACAGGAACAGCCCCGCCAGCAGGCTGCGGTGCAGTCCCAGGCGCTGCATGAGCATGGCGGCGAAGGGGCCGGCCAGCACCACGCCCAGCGAGGGCAGCGTGACGAGCCAGCTGGCGGCGTCGGCCACCCCGAGGCGCGCGGCGATGGACGGCAATCCCGGAACCAGCACGCATCCCACCATGATGGTCAGGCTGGCAACGCAAAGGAGCGTGCACGTTGCTGTCTTCGATATACTGCGGCTGGACATGCGCCTCCCTGGTGTTCGGGTTAACTAAACCGTTTATCGGAACAGTGTTCCGAATGATGGAACAATTATAGGGCCATGTACAATGCCGGTCAATGCCGTCACGGCAGCTATCGTCATGCACAATTGGGTAAAGAGATGAGTGAAGAAAACGAAGGCAATAGCGGCAAGCAAGTCATCGCGCGCGCGGCGGCGGTGCTGCGCGCGCTGGAAAACCAGACGGGCGGCCTGAGCCTGGCGCAGATCGCCAAGGGCGCGGACTTGCCGCGCACCACGGTGCACCGCATCGTCGCCGCGCTGGAAGCCCAGCAACTGGTCAGTTCCGGCGCCGGCGGGGTGAAGCTGGGGCCGGCCATCGCCCGCCTGGCGGCGTCGGCGCATACGGACGTGGTGGCGGTCCTGCGGCCGTACGCGGAAGCGTTGGGCCGGCGCACGCGCGAAACGGTGGACGTGTGCGTGTACCGCGGCCTGCATGCGGTGTCGGTGGACCAGTACTGTTCCGACCATGAGCTGCGCGTCGTCTCGGCCGTGGGAACGGCCTACCCGATCCACTGCACCGCGCATGGCAAGGCGTTGCTGGCGCAGATGCCGGACGAGGCGCTGGGCCGGCTGTTCGGCGAACGCCTGGAAGCGCGCACGGACCAGACCATCACGGCGCTTGCGCAACTGCTGCCGCACCTGGCGCAGGTGCGCGCGCAGGGCTATGCCGTCGATATGGAAGAGCACGCGCCGGGCGTGTGCGGCATCGGCGTGGCCCTGGACACGGGGACGAGCGAGCGCTACGCGCTGTCGCTGGGCGTGCCGGCCCTGCGTTTCCACGCCCAGCGGGAACAGCTGCTGTCGGCGCTATTGCAGTGCAAGGCGGAAGTCGAAGCCGTGCTCGGTGTCAAGCCGTAAAAGCGCTGATCGGGCGGTTGCGTGCCAGGCTCCAGCCCGTCGTGTGTCGGGTGCCGGGTTGGCCGTCCGCCTGCAGCGCGCCGTTGTCCCTCCAGGCGCTGTCGATCAGGCTGCCGCCGTCCGGCGTCTTGCCGAATACGAGGTCAGGGTTGCCGGGTTCGAGCAAAATCAAATCCGTGACGCATTCCTCCGCTTGAGTGTCAGCTGCCGCCGTGCGAGAGGCAGCCCTTGAGCCGGTGTGGCCTGGTCCAGCCTGCCTCGCCGGCCTGGTCGACAAAACAGATGGTCAGCTGCGCAAAGCCTTGCGAGGTGAAGTACACGCTGGCCGTGGCATCCTGGCGCTCGCGCGTGATGAACCACTGCGCGTCGCCTGTCGCCAGGCCCCGGCTGGCTGCGCGGTGCACGAGCAAGTCGGCATTGCCGCGCTGCACGATGGCCACCCGCACGTCGGCTTCACCCATGTTGTTGGTCTGATAAATGCGTGCCACTTTCCTGACCCCAGTTGCAATCGTGCCTGCGACTATACACCGATTAAGTTGCTTAAAGACAAGTGTAAACGGCTGCGGAGACACTTTTTTTTCACCGCTGGTTCCCGCCCTGGCCATCGCCTCGACGTGAAGGAATGCCTTGCTGTTTTGCATTAATTCAATAATTCCAGTATTATGGAATAGATGAAAACATACACAGGCTGCGGCGCATGGTGCCCGCGACGCCGCATCGCACGGAACCTCGCCCCATGCTGACCGCTTTCCTGATCTTTCTCGCCACTTTAACCCTCGTCATCTGGCAGCCGCGCGGCCTGGGCATAGGCTGGAGCGCCGTCATCGGCGCCTGTGTGGCCTTGCTGGCCGGCGTGATCCACTGGGGCGACATCCCCGTCGTCTGGCACATCGTGTGGAACGCCACCGGCACCTTTGTTGCCGTGATCATCATCAGCCTGCTGCTGGATGCGGCCGGCTTCTTCGAGTGGGCCGCCTTGCACGTGGCGCGCTGGGGCGGCGGCAGCGGGCGCAAGTTGTTTACCTTGCTGGTCTTGCTGGGCGCGCTGGTGTCCGCCGTGTTCGCCAATGACGGCGCCGCGCTGATCCTGACGCCCATCGTCATCGCCATGCTGCGGGCCCTGAAGTTTTCCGCCAAAGCCACCTTGGCCTACGTGATGGCGGCCGGTTTCATTGCGGACACGGCCAGCCTGCCGCTGGTGGTGTCGAACCTGGTCAATATCGTCTCGGCCGACTATTTCAGGATCGGCTTTGCCGCGTACGCGTCCGTGATGGTGCCCGTCAACGTCGTCGCCGTGCTTGCCACCCTGGCAGCCTTGCTGCTCTTTTTCCGCCAGGATATCCCGCGCGACTATGATCTGGCGCAACTCAGGCACCCCGGCAGCGCCATCCGCGACTTGAGTACTTTCCGCGCCGGCTGGCTGGTGCTGGCGTTGCTGCTGGCGGGATTTTTCTCGCAAGAAGCCCTGGGCGTGCCCATCAGCCTGATCGCGGCCGTGGGCGCCGCATTGCTGCTGGGCGTGGCGGGCAGGGGCCATGTCATTTCCACGCGGCACGTGCTGCGCCATGCGCCGTGGCAGATCGTCATCTTTTCGCTGGGCATGTACCTGGTCGTGTACGGCTTGCGCAATGCGGGCCTGACGGCTTACCTGACGGGCATGCTCAACCATTTCGCCCAGTACGGCGTGTGGGGCGCGGCCATGGGCACGGGCGTGCTGACGGCCTTGCTGTCGTCCGTCATGAACAACCTGCCGACGGTGCTGGTGGGCGCGCTGGCCATCGACCCGACGACGGCGCAGGGGGCCGTGCGCGAAGCGATGATCTACGCCAACGTCATCGGCAGCGACCTGGGACCGAAGATCACACCCATCGGCAGCCTGGCCACCTTGCTGTGGCTGCATGTGCTCGACAGCAAGAATATTCACATTTCCTGGGGATACTATTTCCGCGTCGGCATCGTGCTGACCGTGCCCGTGCTGCTGGCGACCCTGGCGGCGCTGGCGCTGCGCCTGTCCTGAGTTCCGTGTATGGTGGTGGCTGACAGCAACTTGAACGGGAAAGCCATGAAATTACTGCTCGTCGGCGCCACCGGCCTCGTGGGCCGCGAAGTGCTGCGCCTGGCGCTGGCCGACGCGCGCGTCAGCCAGGTCGTCGCGCCCGTGCGCAAGGCCTTGCCGGCGCATCCCAAGCTTGATGCGCCCATCGTCGATTTCGACCGCTTGCCGCCCGACGCGCCGTGGTGGCAGGCGGACGCCGTCATCTGCACCCTGGGCACGACCATGAAGGTGGCGGGCACGCGGCGGGCGTTCATGCGGGTCGACCACGATTATCCGCTGGCCGTGGCGCGCCTGGCGCTGGCGGCCGGCACGCCTGCGTATGCGCTCAATTCCGCCGCCGGCGCCAACGCCGCCTCGCGCATCTTCTATAACCGCGTCAAGGGCGAGCTGGAACGCGACCTGGAGCAGCTGGGTTTTGCATCGCTCACCTGCGTGCGGCCGGGCCTGATCGGCGGCGAGCGCGAGCAGGCGCGCGCGGGCGAGGGCGCCGCCTTGCGCGTGCTGCGCGTGCTGGGGCCCGTGCTGCCGCGCCGCTGGCGCATCAATCCCGCGCCGCGCATCGCCGGCGCCCTGCTGGAAGCGGCGCTGGCCGCGGCGCCGGGCGTGCACATCGTCAGTTCGGAGCAGCTGGCATGAATGCGCATCGCCTATAATCGGCATTCATGTTCTTTTGAGTACGGAAAATGCAAACAATACGTCCTTACCGGGCCGGCGACCGCGACGCCTGCCTGGCCCTGTTCGACGGCAATGCGCCGCGCTTTTTCGACCCGTCCGAGCGCGCGGACTTTGCCGCCTGGCTCGATACCTCGACGCATCCGTATCTGGTGATTCTGCACGACGGCCGCATCGTCGCCTGCGGCGGCCATGCCATCGAGGCGGGCGGCAGCGTCGCCAGCCTGTGCTGGGGCATGGTGGCGCAGGATGCGCATGGCCAGGGACTGGGCCGCGCGCTGACGCAGGCGCGCCTGGACGCGATACGCGCCATGCCGGGAGTCGCCAGCGTGCGCATGAATACCAGCCAGCATACGCAGCAGTTTTATGCGCGCTTCGGCTTTGAGCCCGTGAAGGTGACGCCGGATGGCTTCGGACCGGGCATCGACCAGTGGGACATGCTCCTGTCCCTGAAAGGCACGGAGCCTGAACATGGCCATATCGCCCCGGTGCCGCTGGAAAAGGCCTACCGCCTGCTCAATCACGGCCCCTCCATCCTCGTCTCGGCCCGCCATGGCGGCGTGGACAATGTGATGGCGGCCGCGTGGGCCTGCGCGCTCGATTTCGCGCCGCCGAAACTGACCGTGGTGCTGGACAAGGCCACGCGCACGCGTGCGCTGGTCGAAGGCAGCGGCAGTTTTGTCATCCAGGTGCCGACGGCGGCGCAGCTGCAGCTCACGCATGCCGTCGGCACGCACGGGCTCGATGCGCAGCCCGATAAGCTGGTCCGCGCCGGCGTGCGGCTGTTTCAGCGGGAAGGATTTGATCTGCCATTCGTTGCCGGATGCTCGGCCTGGCTGGCCTGCCGCCTGATCCCCGAGCCGCACAACCAGGCTGCGTATGACCTGTTCATCGGCGAAGTGGTGGGCGCCTGGGCCGACACGCGCGTGTTCCGCGATGGCCACTGGCATTTCGAGGATGCTGGTCCGGACTGGCGCAGCCTGCACTACATCGCCGGCGGGCGCTTTTATGCGATTGGCGAAGCGCTCGACGTGGATACCTAACTAATCGAGCGCGATGACCCGGTCGTCTGCGCCAGGAATACAGCCATCGGCGATCGGTTCCCAGCCCCGGTGCACCACCACCTGCTTGCCGTCGTGGCAGATTTCCACGCGTTCGCTGGCGGGCAGGCGCTGGCGCGCGAATGCTTCCAGGCTGGCCGGCAGGCTGACCGCCAGCTGCATGGTGCCGATGGCTTCGGGCGGATGGTCGTCCATGTGCACGAGGGGCACGAAGATGGAACCGAGCATCAGCCAGCGGGCGCCCACGTCGACGGGTGCGGGGTTGTAGGGCGCGGCGCGCAGCCAGTCCTGGGCGCGGGCGCGCAAGCCGCTGCCCGCAGCCAGTTCGCCCCAGGCGGCGGCCAGCATTTCCACCACCCACTGGTTGCAATTTTGATATTTCAGGCTGAATGCATACGCATTGGCGCTGTAGCGGCCCGCCAGCAGCTGCTGCACGCGCGCGGGGTCGAGCAGGGCGCGGCGCAGGGGCGGCCCGGTTTCCGCCGGCAGTTTTACGAGCGAGATGTAGCCGAGCGATGGATTGGCCGTGCCCATGGCGAAACCGGCCGTGCCCTGGTCGAAGATGCGCGGGCGGCCTTCGTCGCAGGCGTAGTACAGCTGGCGCGCGGACCAGCCGTCGTCATTGTCATGGCGCCAGGCCAGCGCCGCGTGCGAATAGCGGATGCCGAAGCGGGCCAGGTCCAGGCCGGAACGGCTGATCAGGGCCACGCTGCCTTCGCTGGCGGCCAGTTCCTCGCGCACGACGGCGGCAAAGCGCAGCAGCCGGTCCTGTTCCGTGGCCGTGAGTTCCTGGGCGCGGTCGCAAAAGCGCGAGGAGGCGAGCGAAGTGCCTGCCTGGACGGTGCCGGCCAGGACGAGCGCGGCGCAGCCGGCCAGCAGCGGCGCCAGCTTGCGCAAAATCAAAGGCTGACGGGACGCGTGGCCAGTTCGCCGTACCACTCGTCGGCCAGCACGAGGAAGAAGGCGGCGCGCGTGTCGTTGCGCGAGAATTCGATGCCGTAGGCGCGGTTTTGCGCATGCACCACGTCGCCCTGCGCCAGCTGCTGCTTGTCGAGCGCCGCTTGCGGCAAGTCCAGCACCAGCGGCGTCGCCGTGGCGTCGGCCTGCATGGTCAGGCGCGTCATGCCGTCGCGGCCCGGCAAGGCGGCCACGTCGATGATGCGGTAGGGACCATTGGCCACCTTGTTGTCGCGCGAGGAACTGTTGCTCGAACCGTTGAGCGAATCGGAAATGCTGCCGCTCGACTGGGAGCCAGCGCTGGAGGCCGAGGAAACGAAGCTGTCGGCGTTGGCGTTGCACGCCACGGTCAGTGCTGCGGCCAGGCCGAGCATGCGTAAGGAGATAGTCAAGGCAGTTTTCCAGTGGACGTCAATGAAAGCGCGCCGGGTCCATCCCGGCCTGCGCCATCATAGCAGATCGGCCATCAGCTGAGGAGCACTTCGATCAGGCCCTTCGCTTCGGCCGACGGCTGCGTGCGCAGCGCCTGCAGCACGGGATCGTGCTCCAGGTAGGCCTGCAGCGGCGCGCCGACGGTGATGCTGGCCTGCGGCAGCGGCGACGGAACCGGCGCCAGCGCCTTGGCCAGCAGCAGGGTGTCGCGCAAGCCTTCGGGCGGCAGCATGATGGTCGAACCGGGCAAGGCGTTGACGGCGTCGGCCACCGGCTGCGGCACGCCAAGCTGGCGCATCAGTCCCCGGCCGATCACTTCCAGCGCGGAGGCCATCTGCGTTTCCAGCTGGGCGTACAGGCCCGGCGTCTTGTCGGCCTGTGCCAGCAAATAGAAACCGGCCACTTCATGCACGATGCCGGCGAACAGCGCCGTATCGGCATCCGTGTGCGTGACGGCGCCCGCCAGCGCATGCGCCAGCACCGCCACATGCACGGTGTGCGCCCACAGCTGGGTGGCATGGGCGCGCAAGGCTTCGTCGCGGATGCCCGCGTTCAGCTGGCGGATGACGGCCGCCGTCGCCAGCGCATACAGGTTGCGGTGGCCGAGACGCTCGACGGCGGCGCGCACGCTGGTGATGGCGGGTGCCTGGCCGGGCGCGAACAGGGCTGAATTGGCCAGCGCCACGGCGCGCGCCGACAAGGTCGGTTCGCACAGCAGCAGCCGGCTGATGTCGGCCGAGTGGCAATCGGGGTTGGCCAGTTCCTTTTGCAGGAGCAGGGCCGTATTGATGCTGGTAGGAAAGGCCAGGGTTTCCGTTTCGGCGCTGGCCAGGAGTTGCGCCAGGCTGCTGAGCGTGTTGACGTGCATGGATGGGGGAGCGAAAAGTAGCAATGCCCTCATATTATCAGGCAATCCGGCCCGCATGGCGTCCGCCAGCCTTTCCTGTGCAACTGGCCCCGCCTCGGCTCATTCATCAGCCCAGCTTATAAGTCCTAGCGGATTTACTGCGCTAATCAGCGCGGGCCAGCACTGTTAAGCTTGGCTTGCCAGGACAGGCGCAGCCGGCTGCCCGGCGGCACGTGTGCTTATCTTACCGGCATGAAAGGAAAACAGACATGCATCGATACGCCGCGGCACTCTTGCCGCTTTGCCTGCCCGCCGGGGCCGTCTCTGCCTCCGCGTCCGCCGAGGCCGCAGCCACACACGCTGCCGTGACCGTCACGCGGGCCGCCGCCATGCCCGCCATCACGGGCGACGCCCGCTATTTCACGGGCACGGTCGCAGTCGACGCCATGTTCCAGCGGACGGCTCCGGCCCGCGTGGGCGGCGGCATCGTCACGTTTGCGCCCGGCGCCCGCACGGCTTGGCATACGCATCCGCTAGGCCAGACCCTGATCGTCACGCAAGGCAATGGCTGGGTGCAGCACTGGCAGGGACCGCTGCAGGCGCTGGCCGTGGGCGACGTGGCGTGGATACCGCCCGGCGTCAAGCACTGGCACGGTGCCACGGCCACGTCCGCCATGCAGCATGTTGCCATTGCCGAGGCGCAAGATGGATCGGTGGTCAGCTGGCTGGAGCAGGTGACGGACGACAGCTATCCGCGCTAAAGAGGCGCTGGCTGGCGTTGCCGCGCGGCGCGTTCACGCTACGGCAGCAGCAGCGCATGCTGGCTGGCCGTATGGAAATCGCGCCAGACGCGGTTGATGGCGCTGTCTTCGCGCGCCGCGTACAGGCCGCAATATGGATACAGGCCGTCGACGGCCGCGCGGCAGACGGCGACCAAATCCAGCGAACTGGCCTGCACGGCCTGCATGGCGTGCTCGTCGAGCGCCGCGCCGGCGGCCACCTGTGCCCAGCTGTCATCGAGCACGGCGTAGAAGCGGGCGCGGGCGGCGATAAAGGCGTCTTTCTTGCCTTGCAGCATGGATATCACTTCCGGCACCTCCAGCAGCGGCAAGCCGGCACGCGCATGGCGGCGGTGGCGCATGCATTCCTCGGCCAATTCCATGAAATGCGTGGCCATGCCGGCCACGTTGGCGGCCAGGGTGACATAGGCAAGCGAATAAAAGGGATAGCGGTACAGGGGGCCGTCGGCCGTCGCGGTGCCGGGACTGATGGTAAAACCATGTTCCTTGGCAAGCCATTCCCCGTCGATGCGGTAGCTGTGCGAGGCGCTGGCGCGCATGCCGATGCTGTTCCACGAGGGCACCAGCTGCACCAGGGCGGCGGGCACGAGGAAGGCGCGGATGCGCGGTTGTCCCTGCGCATCAAGCAGGGGCTGGCCAGCGCGCTGCAGTCGGGCGTTCAGGGTGAAGTGGGTGGCCATCGGCGCGCCGCTGGCGTAGTCCCAGCTGCCCGTGATGCGGTAGCCGTCGCCTTCTTCCTCCGCGTAGCCGGTGGCCGCGCCGCTGCCGCCCAGGCAGACGCGCGGCGTGCCGATGATGCTGCGCGCCATGCCGGGCGCCAGAAAGCCCGCGAACCAGCCCGCGCCCGCGCACAGGGTCAGCACCCAGCCCATGCTGCCGTCGGCGGCGGCCACGGCTTCTTCCAGGCGCACGGCCTGAGGCAAGGGCAGCTCGGCGCCGCCCGCACTGCGCGGCGCCAGCATCGTCAGCCAGCCGCGCCGGTGCAGCAAGGCTTGCTGGGCCGGATGCAGGAAGCGGGCGGCATCGGCCGCCTGGGCGTGGCGCGCGATGCGCCGGGCGTCGCGCCCGGAAAGGGTGGCAAGGGTAGCGAGAGCAGCGTGCGGCATGAGTAAAGTCCGGCAATGGCGAAGGCGGGCATTTTCGCACAGTGGGCGCGGTTGCGGGCGCCTGGCGAGTGCGGCTAGGCGCTGCGCCGCCGGTACTCGTCCGGCGTCTCGCCCGTCACCTTGCGGAACATGGTGATAAAGGCAGAGGAGCTGGCGTATGCCAGGTCGAATGCGATGCTTTCCACCGTCTGGCCCGTTTCCAGCATGGCCATGGCCTTGATCACGCGCAACCGCGCGCGCCATTGGGCAAAACTCATGCCCAGGTCGCGCTGGCAGCGGCGCATCAGCGTGCGCTCCGTGGTGTTGACGGCTTGCGCCAGCGCGGCCAGCGGGCGGTCATCGCCGGGGTTGCTGTCGAGCATGGCCAGCACCTTGCCCAGCATGGGGTCATCCGAGCTGGGCAGATAGCTGCCCACGGGTGCGGCGCGCGCCAGCTGGTCCAGCAAGACCTGCAAGAGGCGCTCTTCATGAATCGTCTGCGGCATGCCGGGCGGATGGCTGCGCAAGTGCTCGTGCATGGCGCGCACGAAGGGCGTGACGGCCAGCGCGCATGGCGCGGCGGGCAGCTCCCCGCACAGTGCTTCGTCCACATACAGCGAGCTGTGGCAGGCGGGATGGCGGTTTTGCCCCGTGTGCGGCACGCGCGGCGGCAGCCAGATACCGTACTGGGGCGGCACCAGGTAGTGTTTTCCGGCCACCAGCACTTCCACCACGCCGCTCAGCGCATACACGAACTCGCCCCAGGAGTGGCTGTGGCTGGGGTAAATTCCTGCGGCCGGCATGGCGGCGCTGCGAAAGCAGATGGCGGCTGGCAGGGCACCGCTGTAGGGTGCCAGCAGCAGATGTCTTGTGGTGGGCACGGGCATTGTGGTTGGCTGCAATGAAAGAGTGGCTGTCGGATTCTCACTATATCAAGAAAAGCCGCACCGTTGATAATGATGACTCTGCAACAAGGAATCCTGACGCCGCTGTCCGGCGTGTTGCTGGCCGGCATCGTGCTGGTCAGTGCCTGCGGCACCCTGACCGTATTGTTCGCGGCGCGCAAGAAGCAGGGTAGAGTGGTGCCATAAGTTCTTTTTTCTGTTCACTTGAGAAAGTATTTCACCATGACACGACTTCCCGACCCGCAATTCGCCGACCGAGTCCGCGCCAGTTTTGATTTGCAGAACGCCATGACCCTGATCCGGGCCAGCTTGCCCGTGGTGGCGCATGGCAGCACGGAAATCCACGTGCCGCACTGGAGCGGAATCGAGCAGCAGCACGGCTTCGTGCACGGCGGCGTGGTGGGCATGATCGCGGACTCGGCCGCGGGTTACGCGGCCATGACGATGGTGCCGGACGGCGCGTCCGTGCTGACGGTGGAATACAAGATGAATTTGCTGGCGCCCGCCGATGGCGAGAAACTGATTGCGCGCGGCAAGGTGGTGCGTCCCGGCCGCACGCTGATCGTCACGCAGGCCGAAGTGTTTGCCGTCAAGGATGACAAGGAAACCCTGTGCGCGCTGATGCAGCAAACCATCATGGTGATGCACGGCAAGTCCGAAAAGACGTGAGCCCGTGCACCGGGCCACACCGTTCAAGCGGCCTTGGCCAAGCCTTCCGCTTCCCGAGCAGCGTTGACGCTGTCGCGCTGGCCCACTCTTGCCAGGAAGGCTTGCAGATGCGCCAGCGCGGACAAATCCACGCCCACGTTCGGCGCCCAGCCTGTAACGACGAACAGATAGGCGTCGGCCACGGTGAAGGTGTCGCCCGTCAGATAGGCACGGCCTTCCAGCCGGCTGTCCACATACTTGTACTTCTTGCCTAGTTGCTCGACGAACAAGGCCTTGGTGGCGGCGTCGAAGCGGGGATCGAACAGGGGACTGAACGATTTGTGCAGTTCGGACGTGATGTAATTCTGCCATTCCAGCACCTTGTAGCGGGCCGGGCTGCCTACGGGCGGCAATAAATCCTGCCTGCCGGCCTGTTCGGCGATGTACTGGGCGATGACGGGGCCTTCGCTCAGGGTCGTGCCATCGTCGAGCGCCAGCAGCGGCACCTGGCCTTTCGGGTTGAGTTCGTAGTAATTGCCGCCTTCCTGTGTACGGTGCTGGCCCAGGTCGACCTTCACGAGGGTGAATTGCGTGCCCGTTTCGCGCAGGAGGATGTGCGGTGCCTGCGAGCAGGCGCCCGGCGAGTAGAAGAGTTTCATGGCGATCCTTGAACAGGTGGGAAAGCAGCCACTATAGTCCTGTGCCGCCGCACGGTAAATGCGTGTTCGTGCGGTTCGCCGTTGACGCCAGGTGTAGCCTTGCGCTGGCTCAAAGCCGGGGATAGCGCAAGGTGTCGAGCAGCAAGGTAAACGCGGGCGAGGGGTGGCGCCGGCTCGGGTAATACAGCTTGTAGCCCGCATACGCGGGGCACCAGTCGTCGAGCACGCGGATAAGGCGGCCATCGGCGACGTAAGGCTGTACCACATCTTCCGCCATGCAGGCTAGCCCCAGGCCATCGAGCGCCGAATGCAGCCGCATGGCCATGTTGTTATAGATCATCTGTCCTTCCACGCGCACTTTCAGCTCCTGCCCATCCTTGGCAAATTCCCAGGCATACAGGCCGCCCAATGTCGGCAGGCGCATGTTGATGCAATTGTGCGCCATCAAGTCCTGCGGCGTGGCCGGCGGCGCATGGCGGCTGAAATACGCGGGCGAGGCGACGACGGCCATGCGGAAATCGGGGCCGATGGGCATGGCGATCATGTCCTTGGCCACTTGCTCGCCCAGGCGCACGCCCGCGTCGCAACGCGCGGCGACGATATCGGTCATGCCATTGTCGACGACGACTTCGATGTGGATGTCCGGGTAGTGCGGCAACAAGCGGGCGATGGCCGGCTGCAGGACGGTCAGCGCCGCATGTTCGCCCGCACTGATGCGGATGTTGCCGGCCGGCTTGTCGCGCCGTTCGCTGAGCAGGGCCAGTTCCGCCTCGATCTCGTCGAAGCGGGGCGCCACCGTGCGCAGCAGCTGTTCGCCCGCTTCGGTCGGCGAGACGCTGCGCGTGGTGCGCACGAGCAGGCGCAGACCGAGCCGTTCTTCCAGCGCGCGCACCGTCTGGCTCAGCGCCGACTGCGACACGCCCAGCTTGGCCGCCGCCCGGGTAAAACTGCCGGCGCGGGCCACGGCCACGAAGGCGAGGATGTCGTTGAAGTTGGTTTGTGCCATTCATTAATCCTGCTAATAAGTTCATGCGGACTTTAGCATCTATTCATGGTAATGGGGAAGGCATACAGTGGCGGCATGAAAAATCTCCCCGCTCACGCCGCCGCGCCGCACAAGGCGGCCATCCTCGCCATCATTCTCGTCAGCTATGTGATGATCGTGCTCGACACATCCATCGTGCTGACGGGCTTGCCGAAAATCCATCAGGAACTGGGCTTTACGGACACGGGCCTGGCCTGGGTGCAAAGCGCCTACACCTTGACGTTTGGCGGCTTGCTGCTGCTGGCTGCGCGCGCCGGCGACGTTTTCGGCCGGCGCAGGATGCTGCAGCTGGGCCTGGCGCTGTTCACCGTGGCGTCGCTGGCCATCGGCCTGGCGCAGTCGCCGGACATGCTGATCGCCGCGCGCGCCATCCAGGGCACGGGCGCGGCCATCCTGGCGCCGTCGACCCTGGCACTGCTGCAAACCACGTTCGCGGAGGGGCGCGAACGCACGCGGGCCATCGCCCTGTACAGCGCCGTGGCCGGCATCGCCGCCAGCGTGGGCCTGGTGCTGGGCGGCGTGCTGGCCGAATGGCTGTCATGGAGAGTCGGTTTCTTCCTTAACCTGCCCATTGGTGCGGCCATGCTGGTGGCCGCGCGCCGTTTCATTGCGGAAAGTGACCGCAGCCGGGGCTCGTTCGACGTGGCCGGCGCCGCCAGCTCGACCTTTGGCATGTCGGCCTTCGTGTATGGCTTGATACGCTCGGCCGGCGCCGGCTGGGGGAATTTCCTGACACAAGGCGCCTTGGCGGCGGGCGTGCTGCTGCTGGCCGCTTTCATATTGATCGAGCGGCGCGCCGCGCAACCGATCCTGCCGCTGAGGCTATTTGCCGATAGGCAACGCAACGCCGCGTACGGGGCCAGGGTGCTGTTCCTGGGCGCCATGATCGGCTTCTTCTTTTTCACCACGCAATTTTTGCAAGTGGTGCTCGGCTATCCGCCATCGTTGACGGGCCTCGCCTTCCTGCCCATGACTTTGGTCAACTTTGCCGTCGCCCTGTGCGTGCCGCGCTTGACGCGGCGCTTCGGCAATGCGCGCCTGCTGGCCATGGGACTGGGCTTGACCCTGCTGGGCATGGCATGGCTGAGCCGTGTCGGCGCGGACACGGCGTACTGGCTGGGCGTGGCCCTGCCGATGGTGCTGATCGGCGCGGGGCAGGGCATGGCGCTGAGTCCCCTGACGGCGGCCGGCGTGGCCGGCGTGCCGGCGCGGGATGCGGGCGCGGCATCTGGCATCGTCAACGTGGCGCACCAGCTGGGCAGTTCGCTGGGGCTGGCGACGCTGGTGGCGATCTCGGCTGTTGGCGCGGGCCAGCTGGCGGGCGTGCCGCTGCTGGCGCACCGCGTCACCGTGGCCCTGGGCAGCGCGGCCGTCATGCTGGCGCTGGCCTTGCTGCTGGTGCTGTCATGCCGCCGGCGCGGCTGACCGTTCACGCAGCAACCGTCCGGGCCCTGCGGCCGCCGCATTTTTCGGAGTGCTCCTATAGTGCTTGAGTTGCAGGGGTTTTACACTTCACCCCGCAATGACACAGGAGCGCGGCCAAGAAAGGGGCTTCCAGGAACGGACGGGAAGCGCAAGCCGGCCAGGTCGCCTGCGGGCGTGCGGCCATGGCCGCTAGAGCTCCGGGCGCCCTCATCAAATCCTTGATGTACCGCATGCAATCTCAGTCAGTTGCACCAATCAACATCGTAAAGGTACCGTTATGAATATTGGCTCTTTGGTCAAATCGGGGTTGGCCGCCGCGCTACTGTGGGCAGCGACCGGCCCGGCCTTCGCGGTCACCTGCACCTACATGAACGGAATCCAGCCGGCGGTGGGCGCCATGCCGCTGCAGGTCTCGGCGATCACTGTCGGGCGCGATGTGCCGGTGGGCACCGAAGTGTATCGCCAGACATTCAACATGGCCGGCGGCCAAGCGGTGAGAGCGGAGTGCCTGTATCCTCCGTATCAACAATTTACCGAGTTTATGGTTGAGGCAGGTTCCGGCCAGGCCAACTGGACCAGCGGGATGTATGCCGGTAAAGTCTACCAAACCAGCATTGCGGGGCTGGGGGTTGCCTTCAACAGTACGGGCGGTCTGCTGCCCAGACAGACAGGCAAGGTATGGACCACTTGCGAAGCGGGCTATCGCTGCATTGTTCCTTTTGATGGGCCTGCCAATTTTGAATTGATATTGATCAAGCTGGGCGACGTGGCGCCGGGCGTGCTGCGGGGCGACTCACTGCCGACCGTCAGCCTGTTCGGCAATTTCGGCGATGCGAGAGTGCTGGGCTTCAAGATGGGCGTCTCCGGCAGTCTGCAGATTGTCTCGCGCACCTGCCGCACGCCGGATGTGGCGGTGGCCATGGGCACGCACCGGCCCAAGGCATTGACCGGGGTCAACAGCGCCACTGGGTGGACGGATTTTTCCATTTCCTTGAACAATTGCCCGGCCTTCCATGGCACAGTGAACAAGACTCCTGCCAGCTGGGTCTCGCAAAGCGGCAGCCCGCCGAGAGGCACGGGTGGCAGCGGAACCAGCGACAGTAACAGCCTGCAGTACCGCATCGATCCAGCCGGCGCCGCGATCAACCCGGCCAATGGCGTGCTGAGCCTCGATCCCAGCCCTGCGGGCCGTCCTCCCGCCGCCAGCGGCATCGGCGTGCAGGTGGCGACCACGGCCGGCACGCCGCTGCCGTTGGCTATCAAGCGAAGCAGCGGGCTGACCCTGAGCGCCAGCGACCGCAGTTATACCATCCCCCTGCGCGCGCGCTACCTGCAGACCGGGGCCAATGTGACGCCGGGTCCGGCGAATGCGTCGGCGACGTTCACGATCAGCTATGAGTAATGTTGTTCAGGAAGCCGGGGCTGGGCCGGCTGACGGCGTGCCGGTACAGATGCGGCGGCGCCTCGGGCGTCGTCCGGTAGAACAGGACAGCGCGCAGTGTCAAGCCAGCGCCGCGGCCGACCATTCGCGCAGCATCTGGCCGAACGCTTCGGCCGCCGCCGTCTGGCTGGCGGCACGCCGGAGCAACTGGAACTGAGCAGCGGGCAGGGCGGGCAAGCCAAACTGCCCATCGATGACGACCATGCCCGCTTCCAGGTCGCCTTGCGGCAGGGCCGTGATCGCCAAGCCAGCCAGCACGGCGGCGCGCAAGCCCTGCTGGCTGGGCGAGGTGAACGCCACGCGCCAGTCGAGGCCGGCGCTCTCGAGGGCATCGACGCCCACTTGCCGGTGCATGCACGGCGCCGGTGAAAACGCCAGCGGCAGGGGCAGCGCGCCGTCGTGGCGGAAATCCTGCGCCGCGGCCCAGACGAAGCGCGTGCGGCGCAGCACGGCCGCCTCGTCGCCGCTATCGGCCGGGGCCATGATGACGGCCAGGTCCAGCGCATCGGCGGCGACCAGTTTCTGCAAATCAAGATAAGTGCCGACCGTCACGTCCAGGCGCACGGCGGGAAACAGGTGCGCGAACTGCGCCAGCAGGGCCGGCAGGCGCGCGCCCATGAAATTTTCCGGCACGCCGAAGCGCACGGCGCCGGCGATCGAGGAACGCTGGAAGCGGCGCGACAGGGCATCCTGGGCCGCCAGGATCTGCCGCGCGTGGCGCAGGAAATCCTCGCCATCTTCCGTCAGGCGCAGGCTGCGCGTCGTGCGCACCAGCAGCGCCGTGCCCGCCTGATCTTCCAGGCGGCGGATCTGGTGGCTGATGGCGGACTGGCTCAGGTGCAGCCGTTCGGCGGCGCGCGTAAAGCCGCCCGTGTCGTGCACGGCCACAAAGGCGCGCAGCAGGGCGGTATCGAAGTCCATGGGTTTCCCGTGATTCATGATGAAAATGAATGAATTGTACAAAATTTTATCATTTCCCTCATGAGTCGAGGCTTTCTAGAATGGCGGCTCGCGGTGCGCCGTCTCTACGCGCCCCTCCATGACTACCGACATCAAGGCTTCGATGCTACCGACTACTTCGCAACAAAATGCACTGACCCTGGCCGCCGTGTGCCTGGCCTCGCTCATGTTTGGCCTGGAAATTTCCAGCGTGCCCGTCATCCTGCCCACCCTGGAAACCGTGCTGCATGGCGGTTTCAAGGACTTGCAATGGATTATGAATGCCTACACGCTGGCTTGCACCACCGTGCTGATGGCAACCGGTACCCTGGCCGACCGCTATGGCCGAAAACGCTTGCTGCTGGCCAGTCTGGCGCTGTTCGGCCTCAGTTCGCTGGCATGCGGCTGGTCCGGCAGCACCGGCGTGCTGATCGCCGCGCGCGCGCTGCAAGGCATGGCCGGCGGCGCCATGCTGATTTGCCAGGTGGCCGTGCTGTCGCAGCAGTTCCCGGCCGGCGCCGCGCGGGGCAGGGCGTTTGGCGCCTGGGGCATCGTGTTTGGCCTGGGCCTGGGCTTCGGTCCCATCATCGGCGCGGCCATCGTCGCGCTATCTGGCTGGCAATGGGTATTCCTCGTGCACGGGCCGCTGGCCGTCGTCGCGCTGCTGCTGGCGGGCCTGGGCGTGAGCGAATCGCGCGACCCGCAGCGGCGCAAGCTGGACGTGGCCGGTATCGCCACCCTGTCGCTGGCCGTGTTCAGCCTGGCGTGGTGCATCACGCAGGGGCCGGCCCTGGGATTTTCCGACCCGCGCAGCGTGGCCAGCCTGGCCGTGGCGCTGGCCGGTTTTGCCGCGTTTGCCGTCATCGAACGGCGCCAGCCTGAGCCGATGATCGATTTTTCCGTCTTTCGCATCCGCCGTTTCTCGGGCGCCTTGCTCGGTTCGGCGGGCATGAATTGCAGTTTCTGGCCTTTCATGATTTATCTGCCCCTGTACGTGCAATATGGCCTCGGCTACGGCAGCCTGGGCACGGGCCTGACCCTGCTGGCCTACACGGTGCCCACCTTGCTCATGCCGCCGCTGGCCGAGCGGCTGGCGCTGCGCTACCGGGCCGATGCGGTCATTCCCGCCGGCTTGCTGGCCATCGGCGCAGGTTTCCTGCTGATGTTGTGGGGCAGCCGTGCCGAAACTGCCACCTGGCTGACCATCCTGCCCGGCTGCCTGCTGGCCGGCACGGGCCTGGGCTTGACGAATACGCCCGTCACCAACACGACGACGGGCGCCGTGCCGGGCGAGCGGGCGGGCATGGCGTCCGGCATCGACATCAGCGCGCGCATGATCAGCCTGTCGGTGAATATCGCGCTGATGGGCTTTATTCTCGTCGCTGCCATCCAGTCGGCCCTGCGTCAGCATGTACCCGGCGGACTGGACGCGGCTACCTTGCGCGCCATGGCGGAGGATTTGTCGGCAGGCAAGGGCGCCGGCGCGTTGCCGGCCGGCGTGGCGAAACTTGCGCTGGCACAAGGCTTTGGCGCCGTGATGCTGTACGGCGGCGTGGCCGCCTGCCTGTTCGCCGTGGCCAGCTGGCTGGTGTTTCGGGCCGGGAGGACGAGCGCGCCAAGGGGCGGGGAGGCTATAATCGGGGCACGTTGACAAGTGTTGCTCAACGTTATTACGAGGCTGCCCATGCATAAACTGATTTCCGAACTCACCCGCCTGTACCTGTTCGAGGAACAGCAGCACTACGTCGATGCGCAGGGCGGCGTCCAGCCGTTGACGCCTGCCGTGCTGGCGCGCCACCTGGCGGGCGAACAGACGGTGGCGGTGCAGCTGGTGAGCGAACGCGGCCTGGCGCGCGCGCTGGTGCTGGAGTTTGGCGGCAAGGGCGGCGGCGAGGCGCACTGGAGCGCGCTGTGCACGATCGCCAATGCCGTGCAGCACGAGCTGGACTTGCCGGCGCCCGCCGTCAGCATCTCGGGCACGGCGTTCCAGCTGTGGCTGTCGCTGGCCACGCCCGTGCCCGCCGCCCAGGCGCGCCAGTTCGTGCAGCTGCTGCGTTCCACCTTTTTACCCGCCTCGACCGACATCCTCGCCGTCGCGCCGCCAGACTACGTGGAACAGGCGGCGCTGCCGCCGTGTTTGCAGCCGTCGGGCAAGTGGGCCGCCTTCATCCACCCCAGCATGGGCGCCGCCTTCGTCGACGAACCGGGCCTGGACATGCCGCCGCCACCGGCCGCCCAGCTGGGTTTCCTGGAAAGCTTGCGCAGCATCAATCCAGCCCAGTTCGCGCAGGCGCTGGCCAAGCTGCAGGGACATGCGGGACTGGCCGACGCCACGCCCGCGCCTGCGCCCGTTCCCGCGCCATTGCCGGCGATCATGCCCGTCGCCCAGCCTGGCTTGCTGCTGCAGGATGCCACGCTGGAAGACATCGTGCGCTGGCTGCATGCGCGCAATATTGAGCCGACGTTCCGGCACAAGCTGCCCTGACTGGCGCCGGCATTGGCGTGGCACCGTGCGCTTGTTGCGCAAGTGCAACTAGCGAAATAAATACCCGCATGGTGGTATTTGGAGATTGTCTTTCTGGCATGCCGGCGGGAAGATACAGACTCTTCCATTATAAAAACGGGGATGGCCATGCAAGGGACTCGCTTTTTTGCCGCAGCACTGATCATGTCGCTGCCATGCACGCCGGCCCTGGCCGTCGTCACCGTCAAGAGCCTGACGGCGAATATCCAGAAGGAAAAGAATGCCGTGGACCTGGGCCAGGAGCTCAATGGCTTTTTCAAGAATGGCGGCTGTTCCTTGCCCAAGGAGCTCGTGAAAAAGCTGGACAAGAAAGACAAGGCTTACATTCCCGGAGAGCTGAAGAACATACTGGCGCGCGACCTGACGGCCGATGTCGACAAATATTCGGGGCAGAGCGTGCTGAAGGTCTTGAATACGGCGATGTTCGTCGACACGAAGTCCAATGCCAGGCAAGTGACGTTGACCGGGGCGGAAACGTATGCTGGCTACGATCCGCTGCACAATATGGATACGCAGACGAATAATTTTGCCTATGCGATGGATTGTTCGGGTTTCCTGAATTCGTCCATCAGCGTCGCCGGCGGCATTTCCGGCAACGACGGCGCCATCGCCGCGAAAAATGCGCTGGAGACAAAGAAATCCATGCTGGCGGTAAAGGCCTCCGTCTTTTCCCCGATCGCGCTGGCCATTTCCCCCGATATCGGCGGCAATCTGAGCCGTCGCCAGCGCATCAGCGTCCTGTATTCGCTGTCGCGGGAAGTCAGAGGGGCGGACCCGGCCGCGCCCGAGAGCACCAGGGTGACGTCGGGCAGGATGCTGCCCGCGGTGTGGATTTCAAGCGCGGGGGCGTCCTCTTTCCAGGGCGAGAGTAATTTGTCAGGCAACGGCAGCGCGGGCATCGGCGTGCTGTCCGCCTCGGGCAGCACGGCCGGGAATGCGACTTTTTCGAAAAGCATCGCTTTCAGCCAATTTGACACCTACATCATCAACTCGCAGGAAATTTCGACGGTGGAAGCGGATTTGAAGACCATCAATGAGACGGTCGTTCAACTGGTCAACGCGACGATCAGCGCCACGCGCCTGTTGCAAATCGGCAAATCCTTCCAGGTATTCTTTGACTTGCCGCGCCTGGTTTGTCAAAAAAACTGGAGCATCAGCAGTCTCAAGTCGGCGGATGTGGCCTTGCCTGGCACGGTACAGACGGCGTGGGACGGGCAGAAAGGCTGCGAAATGATGATACAGCCCGCATCGCCGTTGGCAAACGATGAAACGGGCCTGGTGTTGCAGGCGGCCAGCGATTTGACGCAGGGGCTGCAGTTCGTGCTCAAGGCGCCCATGCCTTGATGGCTGGCGTACGCCATGGCGTGCCGGCGCCCGGCGGGTGGCGGGGTCAGGTCTGCTATTCGGACACGATCTCAGCCTTGGGCTTAGGCTCACAGCAAACTATGATTTATTAATTGTCAATACGGCTCGACTAACTATGCTGCGTATGCGTACAGACGCTGAGCTCACGCAGAGACTTCAGCTTGGGGATTGGCATAGCTGGGCCTGTGTCGGAATGGCAGACCTGACCCTCAAACGCGTGCTGACTCAAGCCGCTATTTCCCTGGCCAAAGTCAATACCAATTCCTCCGCCCCCATTTCCCGCGCCAGCGGCGCGCCCTGGCCTGCCCATTGCGCGGCGAATTCGCTGTCGCCGTGCCGGCTCGCCAGCGCATTCAGTTGCTTGGCGGCATCGTAGGCGACGGGATAATCGGCCGGCGGCGGGCTGCCGGGCGCTTCGCCGTGTTCGATCAGCCGGTTCACCATGCCGCGCGCCAGGCGGCCCGAGAGCACGCTGGTCAGGCGCGTGCTTGCGGCCCGCGCGCTTTGCAGGTTGGCGCGGTAGCCCGCATTGGCCGACGATTCCGGGCACAGCACGAAGGCCGTGCCCAGCTGCGCGGCTGCTGCGCCCAGGTCCAGCGCGGCGCGGATGCCTGCTCCATCCATGATGCCGCCGGCGGCGATGACGGGGAGGGCAGTGCGGCCCGCCAGCAGCCGCAGCAGCACGCTGGTGCTGTGGCGCTCGTCCGGCGCCTGCGGGTCGAACGCGCCCCGGTGTCCGCCCGCTTCCACGCCCTGCGCCACGATGGCGTCCACGCCCGCCTGTTCGATCAGCAGCGCCTCGCGCAGATTGGTGGCCGTGGCCATCGTGTAGATGCCGGCCTGGCGCAGGGCGGCGATCTGCGGCTGCGCCGGCAAGCCGAAATGGAAGCTGACGACGGCGGGGCGCAGTTCCAGCAGCAGGGCAAACGCTGCCTCATTGCCGAGAAACGTTTGGTAAATCTCGTCGAGTTCCGCTGGCACGGGCGCGCCCAACTCCGCGAACAGGGGCGCCAGATGGGCCAGCCAGGCCGCTTCGCGCCGCGCATCGCGCACCGCCGGCGCATGGCAGAACACATTCACGTTGAAGAGGCGGTCCGTCAGCGCGCGGGTTTCCTCGATCGTCTGGCGCGCCTGCGCCACCGTGCCGGCGCCGATGGCCAGCGAACCGAGGCCGCCCGCATGCGAGACGGCGGCCGCCATGCGCGGCGTGGAGACGCCCGCCATCGGCGCCTGGATGATGGGGTGCTGCAGGCCGAGACGGTCGAGGAAGCGCTGGATTGAAGTCATGATGTTTCCTTCATCAAGTTGAGGATGCCGCATTCAGTTCTTATTTTGAGAATATAATAGCATGATAATTCTTAAATCGAGAACGTGATGGACATGGAATCCCTGACGATTTTTTGCGCCGTGGCGAGTGAGCTGAGCGTCACCCAGGCCGCAGCCCGGCTGGGCCGCGCGCCGTCCAGCGTCACCACGCGCATCCAGCAGCTGGAAGCCGATATCGGCGCGGAACTGTTCGTGCGCACCAATAAACGCATGGCGCTGACGGCGGCGGGCGAGCGCTTTCTCGAATATGCGCGGCGTTTGCTGGCGCTGGCGGACGAGGCCCGCCACGTCGTCACGGGCGGGCGCGAGGGCGGAACCTTGCGCGTGGGCAGCATGGAAAGCACGGCGGCCAGCCGCCTGCCGGCGCTGCTGGCCGCGTATCACGCCCGCCATCCGGACACGCGCCTGGCGCTGAGCACGGGGCCGTCGCGCCCCCTGATCGAGCAGGTGCGCACGGGTTTGCTCGACTGCGCCTTCGTCGCCTTGCCGCCAGCGTTCGGCGGCGCCGCCGCGCTGGAAGAGCTGGGCCTGGCGTCAACCGCCGTATGGCGCGAGGAACTGTGCTTGCTGCTGCCGGCCAGCGAAGGGCAGGCGCGGCGCCCCGCGGACGTGCGCACGCGCTCGCTGGCGGCCTTTCCCCAGGGCTGCACTTATCGCGGCATCGCCGAAGAGCTGCTGGGCGTGGCCGGCAGCACGCAGTGGCGCGTGCAGGAGCTGAGTTCGTATCACACCATGATCGCTTGCGTGGCGGCCGGCGCCTGCGTGACCGTGCTGCCGGCCAGCGTGCTGGCGCTGTCGGACGCGCCGGCCAGCCTGGCGACTATTTCCGCAGGACAAGCCGACACCGTGCTCGTGTGGCGCGCGGGCTTCGACGTGCCCGCGTTCCAGCACTTGCTGGCGCAACTGGGCGAGGCGGCGCCGTGAGCGGGGCGGCCAGGCTGCGTGCGGCCATCGCCGCGGCGGCCATTCTTGCCATCGGCATGGGCTTTGGCCGCTTTGCCTTCACGGCCATCTACCCGCACATGGTGGGCGAAGGCGTCTTGAGCTTGCGCGACGGCAGCCTGGCCGCCTCGGCCAACTATGCCGGTTATTTGCTGGGGGCCATCCTGGCCATGCGCGCGCGGGCGCCCGGCGCGCACCGGCTGTGCCTGTGGTCGGTGGCCGGCACGGCGCTGTGTCTGGGCGTGCTGGCCTTGCCGATGCCCGTCTGGCTCATCGTGGCCGTGCGGGGCGCGGCGGGCGTGTTCAGCGCCCTGGCCATGGTGGCAGCCTCGCTGTGGCTGCTGGTGCAGCGCGGGCATGGCCGCGGCGCGCCGCTGCTGTACGCGGGCGTGGGCGCGGGCATTGCCGTGTCGGCCGAATTGCTGGTGCTGGCATCGCAGCTGGGCTGGCGCAGCGCCGGCATGTGGCTGCTGCTGGCCGGCGTCGCCGTGCTGCTGGGGCTGGCGGCCGCGCCCGCCATTGGCGCAGGCGGCCAGGCGACGCCGGACGCGCCGCCGCAAGCTGTTACATCGGCCCTGGCGCCCGTGTCGCCATGGCCGCTGGTGCTGATCTACGGGCTGGCGGGACTCGGCTACATCGTCACGGCCACCTACTTGCCCGTGCTGGTCGGCGCGGCCCTGCCCGGGCTCAATTCCGCCCACGTGTGGGCCGTCTTCGGCCTCGGCGCGGCGCCGTCGTGCTTCCTGTGGCACCGGCTGCACGAGCGCCTGGGCACGCGCCGGGCGCTGCGGCTCAATTTGCTGCTGCAGGCGCTGGGCGTGGCCTTGCCCGTGCTGGCGCCCTCGGCCGCCGGCTACCTGCTCAGCGCCATCCTCGTCGGCGGCACGTTCGTCGGCACGGTGACCATCGCCATGCCGGCCGCGCAGCGGGCCGCCGTCAGGGCAGGCACGAACATGATGGCCATCATGACGGTGGTGTATGGCGTGGGCCAGATCATCGGCCCGGTGCTGGCCGGCAGCCTGTATGCGCAGTCGCACAGTTTCAACAGCGCACTATTGGCGGCGGCCGGCGCGCTGCTGCTGGCGATTATCGTCAGCCTGCGGCTGTAAAACTCAAAGATCGAAGGCGCAGCGCATGAAGTCGCCCCGCAGCGCGTTGATCCTGGCGAAATCGCGCGTGTAATACAGCTTATTGGTCAGCAGCACCGCATAACGGCCGCGCCGGGGGCTGATCCACATGGCCGTGCCCGTGAAACCCAGGTGGCACCAGACATCGTCTTCCGGCCCCGTGCCTGCCGCCGGATGCCAGAACAGGCCGCGCGACGGGTTCAGGGTGCCCGTCTGCACCGTCAGCGAATCCCTTACCCAGCCGGCATTGAACACCTCGCCTTGCTGGGCCAGCATCGCTCGCAGGAAGCGCTGCAGGTCCGGCACATTGGAAAACAGCCCGGAAATGCCGCACACGCCGCCCAGCAGCCGGGTCGAAAAATCATGCGTCACGCCGGCAAGGTGGGCGCCCGCCTGCTCGCAGTATTCGGTCGGCGCGACTTGCCTGCCGCGCCCTGGCGCCAGCGGGCCATAGCCCGTGGCGGCCATGCCCAGCGGCCGCAGGACATGCTCTGCGAGGGCCTGTTCCAGCGGCATGTCCAGCAGCCGCTCGATGACCAGGCCGAGGATCAGGGCCGCGCGGTCCGTGTATTCCACGGCCCGGCCCGGCTTGCCTTCCAGCGGCTCGCGCAGCACGCCGCGCACGATATCGTCGTATGCCTCGCCATAGCTGGCGCGCAGGCGGGCGCGCAGCGGCAGGCCGGCCGTATGCGTGAGCAGCTGGAAAATCGTGACGGGCGCCAGCGCATAACCGTGGGTGCCGGGCAACAGGTCGGCCAGCCGGCTGTCCATGCCCAGGCGTTCCTGCTTTACCAGGCGTCCCGCCAGCGACCAGACGCTGATGATCTTGGTCAAGGAAGCGATATCGAACAAGGTATCGATTTGCATTTCGGCACTGTCTGGCCCGGGCGTGAGCCGCCCGGCCGCGCCCGCCACGCCGTGGCCGATGCCGCCCACGGCCCAGGCGGCGCCCGGGAAAATGCGCTCCTGCACGCCGGCCTCGGCCAGCGCTGCCAGTTGCTCTGTACTGCCGCTTGTTATCCGCATGATGACTGCCCTGTGCCGGCATGCTCCGTCCCTTCTTCCCCCAGCCAGCGCACCACCGACTGCGCCACCCATTCGCCTTCGTCCAGCGGCAAGTCGTGTCCGGCGTCGCCGTGGATCAGGCAATCGGCTTGCCAGGCGCGCGCCAGCCGCTGCGAGCAGCGGTGGTCGACCAGTTGGTCTTGTGCGCCGGCCATCACCAGCACGGGCATGGCCGGACGGCTGGCGGGAGCGCGGTAGCGGGCGGCCGACAGCAGCTGGCGCAGCGCGTTGCGGCGGCTGACGGGGTATTCCTGCTGGAAACTTAGCCAGTTGGCCAGCAGCGCGGGGTCGCCGCCAGCATGCCGGCGGCTCGTCAGGCGCAAGATCAGCGCTTCCTGGCTGCGTGCATCGCCGGCCAGCAGCTGGCGCAGCAGGGCGCCATAGTTTTGCCAGCGCAGGCGCCGGTAAAACGGACTGAACGGCCGCATGCTGGTGTTGATGAGTACGCAGCGGGCGATTTCCTGCGGGTAGCGGTGACCCCATTCGACGGCCACCATGCCGCCCAGCGACAGGGCCAGCAAGTGGTACGGCGCGGGGATGCCGCGCGCCTGCAAGTCCTGGCGGCAGCTGTCCACCATGGCGGCCACGCGGGTGGCGCTGTCCTGCGCGTGGCGCGTGCCATTGCCGGGCAAGTCGGGCGTGACGATGCGGGCGCCGGGCAGGGCGCGCGCCAGCGTGGCGGGAAAGGTGCCCCAGTGGCGCTGTTCGCGCATCAAACCGCGCAATAAAATCCAGGTGGGCGGGTTCATGATTCGTACCATTGCGCCAGGGCGCGCCGGCGCTGCGCCTTGCGCAGCAAGCCTTCCGGCATCCAGCGGCCGTGGCTGCTGGCGGCGCGCATGAGGAAATCGAACCACACCAGGTGCCGGCGCAGCACGCGCTGCAGGCGGTGCGCGGCCGTGGGATTGAAGATGCTGACCCGGTTGAACAGCTGGCGCGGATTTTTCTTGACCCACAGCCACGAGCCCATTTCCAGGGTCAGCGGCAGGAACACGCGGCCCGTGTAGCTGGTGCCGTTCAAATACAGATAATCCCACAGGTCGCCATGCGTGCGGTATTGCCGGCTTTGCGGCTCGAACACGTAGTTGTGGTTGGGGTAGCTCTGGCTGAACAGCTCTTCCAGCGCGCCGATCTCGGCCAGGTGTGCTATCGGCACCTTGGTGTGGGCGTGGGGAAACCAGATGCGGTCGCGCAAGCCGAAGCCGGAATGGCAATCGAGGGCGATGCTGAACTGGCGCGACAGCAATTCGCGCTCGACGAGGTCGCACACGGCCCGGCTTTCCAGCTCCATCGCGCCATCCGCCGCGCCCCGGTACCAGGGCAGGCGGGCGCTGTAGCGCTGGCCGCCGAGCATGAACGGCACTTTTTCGCGCGCGCTCAAGGGCGCATTGCGCATCAGGTCCACGCCGCGCGGATTGCAGCGCGTGGCTTGCCACATGCCGCCCGGATTGACCAGCGGCATGAAGACGAGGCGCATGCTTTCCAGCTGCTGGTGCAGGGTGGCATCCCAGCGCAGGCGGGCGACCAGGCTTTCCAGGAAAGACAGGATGACTTGCGTGCCGATGCGTTCGAGGCCGTGGATGCCGCCAAACAAGCCCAGCACGGGCACGTCGGGACTCGGATTGCCCAGCGCAATCGTGTACACGGGAAACTCGCGCCCATCCATGGCGATGCTGCAGGGCGCGGCCACTTCCAGGTGGCTGCCGCCCTCGTCGATGAGGCGCTTCAGCATGGCCAGCTCGGGCAGGTTCTTTTCGATCATCAGGCGTCTGAAAGGGAAAGTGACAGCCAGTGTAGCTGAAATCATTGGCGCGCCGGCTGTCCCGCATGGCGAAATTTATTGGTGACAGGCATGTCACGAAGCCGTCATGTTTGCTGTGTAGCCTGTTGCAGTTGACGCAAGGATTGTTAATGTTGAACACCCCCAGGCGTCCTGCTTTACTTCTCACACGATAGCGACACGATAGCGATATGACAGGCAGCCCGGCATCCGTCCATGTGCTTGCGCTGGCGGGATACCTGGTTTTGCTGGGTTTCCTGGCCGCGGTGGGGCCCGTGCGGGCGCAGCCGGCCGACGGCCCCGTGCTGCAGTTCGATATCGCCGCGCAAAACCTGGGCGACGCGCTCGACCTGTACAGCCGCCGCACGGGCATCGCCGTGCTGATGGACCAGCGCTACGCGCAGCGCCAGTCGGCCGCCGTGCGCGGCGCGCATGCGGCCGGTGCGGCCCTGCAAGTCTTGCTGGAGGGCACGGGCCTGCAATCGCGGCTGTCCGACGCGCAAGCCGTCATCGTGTATGCCCCGGCCGCGGCTTCAGCGCTGGCCGCAGCGGACTTGCCGCCGGCCGCCGTCGTGGCCGCCGCCGACATCCCGGGCGCCGCGCAGGGCGGCGGCGACCACCTGGCCTATGTCAGCCGTCTGCAGCACGTGCTGCTGGGGCTGCTGTGCCGCGCGGCGCAGACGCGTCCCGGCGGCTACCGGCTGGCGCTGCAGCTGTATCTGAACCGTGCCGGCGTGGTGGACCGCGTGCACCTGCTCGACAGCACGGGCTTGCGCGCGCGCGACACGGCGATTGCGCGCGTGGTGCTGGGCATGCGCGTGGGGGCGCCGCCGCTGCCCACGATGCCGCAGCCCGTCTCCATCCTGCTGCTGCCGCAAGGCCCGGGCAGCGAAGTCGATTGCGCCGCCGCGCAAGGAAGCTCCGCGCCATGAGCCTGCCCGACCTGCGCACCAGGCTGAAAGGCCACCTCAGTTCGCGCTACGCCGTGCTGCGCTGGCGCCTGGAAAGGGTCGTCGGCTGCAAGCACCATGCGGCCGATGCGCTGCAGGAAACCTGGCTGCGCCTCGAAGCGATGGTGTCGCCTGGCCCCGCCGCCGCGCCCGTCCACAATCCCGACGCCTACCTGCTGCGCATGGCGGCCAATATCGCCACCGATGCCTACCGCCGCGACCGCATCATCGTCACCGAGCGCGAACGCGACGAGCTGATGCACATGGCCGACGAGGCCGGCGACGACATCAGCGACCCGGCGCGCATCGTCTCGGCGCGGCTCGACGTGCAGGCGCTCGACGCGGCGCTGGCGGGCCTGTCGCCGCGCCGCCGCGCCATCCTGACGGCGGCGCGCATCGACGGCATGCTGAATGCGGACATCGCCGAGCGCTTCGGCATTTCCGTGGCGATGGTGAAGAAAGAATTGCAGGCCGCCATGCAACACTGTAAAACGTGCATGGCCGACGCCGAGGCCGTCCAGCGCAGCGATGTGTCGGGCCGCCGTAAATATTGATGAATCTCATGACTGCTCCTGACCGCGATCAACGCGCCCCTTTTAATCGTGCCGGCAGCGACGCTGCCATCGGCCGGCAAGCCGCCGCCTGGTGGGCGCGGCTGCGCTCCGACGATTTCACGCAAGCCGATGCCGCCGCCTTGCGCGCCTGGTGCGCGCGCAGCCCCGACCATGCGCGCGCCTGGCGCGACCTGCAACACTTGTGGCAAGCGCTCGATCCCGCCTTGACCCGCGCCGCCGCCGCGCCACAGCGGGCGAACGTGCTGGCGTTTCCGCTGCGCCCCGGGCGGCGCGCCTTCCTTGGCGGCGCGCTGGCGGCCGGCGTGGCCGTGCTGGCCCTGCGCCCGCCGCTGGGCGCCTGGCCGTCGTTGCAGGAATTCGCCGCCGACTACCGCACGGGCACGGGCGAGCAGCGGCAGGTGGCCGTGTCGCAGCAGATGACGGTGCAGATGAATACGCAGACGCGCATCGACGTGCGGGCGCCCGAGTCCATCGAACTGCTGGGCGGCGAGGCGGAAATCCTCGCCAGCGGCGCGCGCCAGCCCGTCACGGTGCTGGCGGGAGCGGGGCGCCTGCTGGCGCAGTCGGCCCGCTTCAATGTGCGCCACACGGACGACGCCGTCTGCGTCACCTGCCTGGCGGGCGCCGTGGAAGTCGTCTGGCAGCAGCGGCGCGTGACCCTGGACGCGGGGCAGCAACTGGCGTACGACGAGCGGGGCGTGCAGGCCGCCACGGCTGCAGCAAAGGGCGAGGCCAGCGCCTGGCGCACGGGCGCGCTGTCGTTCGTCGGCAAGCCGCTGGCCGATGTCGTCGATGAAATCAACCGCTACCGGCCCGGTCGCGTGCTGCTGCGCAATCCCGAACTGGGCCGCCGCCTCGTGCGCATGCGCTTTTCCATCGGGCAAACCGATGGCGCGCTGGCGATGATACGCGACCTGTATGGCGCGCAAATGACAAGCTTGCCAGGCGGCATCGTCTTGCTCAGCTGATTCCGGGTTTTCCTTTGGCGGGCTTATTTGAAAATATTTAAAAATATTTTCCAAAAAACATTATCCCTTCCGCCATCGAGCTACGTCATGGAGGCATGGACGCTTGCGCTACCGCCAGGCTCCGTTCCCTACTCTCTAGCCAGGAAACCATTGCCATGACCAAGTTTCACACTGCCCAGCGCCCCGTCCCGAACGTCGACAAGGGCGCGCAGCGTAGCTCCACGCTGGGCAGCCGCTTGCGGCTCACGCCGCTCGCTTACGCGCTGACCACCATGCTGATGGCGGGTGCCTTCACCACGCCGGCCCGCGCGCAGCAGGCGTTCAGCGGCGGCTGGTTCGCGGCCAAGGGGGCGAACCAGAATACGGCGGCCAGTTCGGGCCGCTTGCCGAATGGCCAGCCGCTGCCCCTGGGCAGCCGCCCCGAGGGCCAGCAACAGCAGGCGAACCAGCAGTTGCAGCGCTCGCTCAACAACCTGAACCTGGCCGCGCGCGCCATCGCCGCGCAGCAAGCGGCCCAGGCGCAGGCGCGCCAGGCCGCTGCCGGCGGCGCCAGCGTGCCGAACGGCCTGGCGCAGGGCGGCTTGCAGGTCGACACCAACAGCCTGACGGCCGGCTGGATCAATGCCCAGGGTCCCGTGCAGACGGTGGCGAACGGCAAGACGGCCGTGGTGGTGCAGCAGACGGCGGACAAGGCCATCCTGAACTGGGAAACGTTTAATGTGGGCAAGGACACGACCCTGACGTTCCAGCAACAGAAGGACTGGGCCGTGCTGAACCGCGTCAACGATCCGCAAGCCCGACCCAGCCAGATCCAGGGCCAGATCAAGGCCGATGGCACGCTGCTGCTGGTCAACCGCAACGGCATCGTGTTTAGCGGCACGAGCCAGGTCGACACGCGCAGCCTGGTGGCGGCCGCGGCCCGCATCGGCGATGCGCAATTCCAGAAAAACGGCATCTACAGCGCCGGCACGGCTGGCGCCACGACTTTTACGGACGCGGGCGGCAAGGTGCAGGTGCAGGCGGGCGCGCGCCTGGCCAGCAATGCGACCAAGGGCAGCACGGAGGGCGGCGGTTATGTGATGCTGCTGGGCAAGGAAGTCCACAATGGGGGCGAGATCAGCACGCCCAAGGGCCAGGCCCTGCTGGCGGCCGGCGACAGTTTTGCCATTAAAAAAGGCGTGGGCACGGACGGCAATCCGCTGTCGACCACGCGCGGCAGCGAAGTCACGCCGCAGTTTGCGGCCGGCAGCACGGCAGGCAAGGTCGTCAACACGGGCCTGATCCAGGCGCGCGAAGGCGACGTCACACTGGCCGGGCGCACGGTGCAGCAGGACGGCGTGCTGCTGGCGTCCACCACCACGGCCACGCGCGGCACGATACACCTCAATGCCCTGGGCAGCGACGCCGCCGTCACCATGGGCCGCGGCGCCACCACGGCCATCGTCATCGAGGACGACGGCAAGACGACGGCGCTCGACAGCCAGCGCGACGCCATGCGCGGCCCGGCCGTGACGGGCACGGAAAATATCCTCGCCGTGAACGACCGCCGCGACCAGTCGCGCATCGAGATCGGCAGCGCCGGCACGGTGGAGTTCCTCGGCGACTCGCTGACCCTGGCCACGGGCGGCCAGATCGCCGTCAACGCGGCCAGCCGCAGCCTCGTGCGCGACGGCGCCCAACTCGACGTTTCCGGCGCCGTGGGCGTGAAGGTGGCCATGGAAGCGAACAATGTCGAGATCAATGTGCAGGGCAACGAGCAGCGCGACGCGCCCGTCAACCGCGATGGCAAGGCCTTGCTCAACAGCAGTATCTGGGTCGACCGCCGCAAGCTGGTGTTCGTGCCAAAAGGTACGAACGGCTACGACAGCGACCGCTGGTACACGGCTGGCGGCTTGCTGGAAGTGGCCGGCTACCTGGGCACGCAGGGCCATTCCGTCAGCGAATGGATGGCGCAGGGCGGCACGGTCAGCTTCGGCGGCAAGGATGTCGTCACGCAGCTTGGCTCCGCCATCAACCTGTCGGGCGGCACCCTGGACGTGCAGACGGGCGCGCTGCGCCAGACCTGGCTCAAGGGCGCCGATGGCAAATTATATGAGGCGGGCAGCGCGCCGGCCGACCTGGCGTATGCGGGCGTGTACAAGGGCTACGAGGAAGAACATGCGCGCTGGGGCAAGGAAGCCAGCGCGTTTTACGCCAGTCCCCTGATCGCCGCGCAAAAACGCCTGGAAAACGGCTACACGGTGGGCCGCGACGCCGGCAAGCTGGTGGTTGCGACCGGTTCTGCCGTGCTGGAAGGGGCGATTGCGGGCGAGGTCTTCCAGGGCGAGCGCCAGACGCAGGCGCCGCAGGCCCTGCTCGACGGCTACCAGCAGTCGCAGCTGGCGGCCGCGCAGCGGGGACAATTGATCGTCGGCCAGTACCAGCCCATGTTCGACAAGCGCACGGGCGTGCTGCAGCATGCATTGTCGGCCGTCATGGACGAGGTGCGCCTGACGCGCGTGCAGGACGGCATCGCCGCCGGCCTCGACGTGACAGGCGTGCTGGCGCCCGAGCGCCAGGGCAAGCTGCTGCTCGATACTGGCTTGCTCAATGAGCAACGTCTGGGCGCCATCCGCCTCGCCGCGAAAGGCGCGATCACGGTCGACAGCGCGCTGCAGGTGGCCGATGGCGGCAATATCACCCTGTATGGCAAGGACGTGGCGATCAACGCCAGCCTGCGCAGCCATGGCGGCAGCATTGCGGCCGGCAATGTGCTGAACCAGGTCGGCGCGCTGGGCATGGTCGATACGGTCGTGAACCCGGGCGGGCCAGCGGGCCAGCTGGTGCTGGCCGACGGCGTCACGCTCGACACCAGCGGCTTGCTGGCCAATGTGCTGCGCGACCCGCTGGCCGCTGCCGGTTTGCCATATATCAATGGCGGCAATGTCACGCTGCGGGCGAACGGCGACGTGCGCATCGGCAGCGGCAGCCTGATCGACGTCAGCGCGGGCGCGGCAATTCTTTCTCAGGCGAAACAGCAGGGCGGCAAGGGCGGCAACGTGACCCTGGCCAGCTATGGCGCCAAGGCCGACCTGGTGCTGGGCGAGGGCGCGCAGCTGCGCGGCCATGGCGTGACGGGCGGCGGCAAGCTCGAATTACAGGCGAACAAGATTGTCATTGGCGACATTGAAAAACCCGTCGCAGGCGCCCTGCACCTGGGCGGCGACTTTTTCGACAAGGGCTTTTCCAGCTACAGCCTGCTCGGCAAGCAGGGCTTGACGGTGGCGGACGGCACGCAAGTCGACGTGCGCATGCCCGTGCTGCGCGTGGTGGACAATGAAAAACTGGCCTTGTGGACGCCGGAGCAGGTCACGGAAAACGCGCTGAAGAGCACTTTGACGCAGCGCAAGGGTGCCAGCCTGGCCCTGCAGGTGGGCGATATCCAGTCCGGCGCGGCCGACATGGCCAGCGCCGAGTTGCTGATAGGCAAGGGCGCCGTGGTGAGCGTCGATGCGGGCCAGGCCATCAAGCTGGCCAGCGTGGGCCAGCTGACGGTGGAAGGCCGGCTGAACGCCTGGGGCGGCAAGATCAGCCTGGGCGGCGTGGGCGTCGACGTGAACGTCTCCGAAGCGGTGGAAGCGGCCGGCCATGGCCGTTCCATCTGGATAGGCGAAAACGCCGTGCTCGACGTCGCGTCGCGCGCCGTCACGGCCACGGATGCGCAGGGCCGGCGCTACGGCAAGGTGATCGATGGCGGCAGCATCGTCATCGGCGGCGAGATCGACCATGCGCAGGGCAGCACGTCGGCGGCCAGCCTGTTCGTCGTCGTGCGCGATGGCGCCGTATTGGATGCTTCCGGTGCGCACGCCGTGCTGGACGTAAACGGCGCGGCCGTCGACGTGGCCAGCGCGGGCGGCAGCATTGCGCTGGCGTCGAACAACGGCTTGTACCTCGATGGCCAGCTGCTGGCCCGGGCGGGCGGTGCGGGCGCGGCGGGCGGCAGCCTGTCCGTGGCCACGGGCACGCCCGTCTACCTGAAAACGCTGGCGACGGACAAGGTGCTGCAGGGGCGCCAGCTGGCCTTGACGCAGAGCAAGGTTGCCAGCGACCTGGCCGGCGGCGTGCATGCGCAGGACGCGGCACCGCTGCTGCAGTATGGCCATGGCCGCTACTCGGTGGAGCAAGTGGAGGCGGGCGGCTTCGGCAACCTGTCCCTGCTGGGCGCCGCCTCCTTCGATGGCGACGTGTCGCTGACGCTGCAGCAAAGCTTCCAGCTGTACGGTGCGCCCGTGCTGGCGCCAGGCAGCAAGCCCGGTGCGAAGGTCGGCATCGCGGCGCCGTACGTGCGCCTGGCCAGCGTCAAGCCGGCAGGGCGCGACTACTATGTCACGCCGGGCACGGCGGGCCAGTCGCCGGTGGCCGGCCAGGTCAGCATAGCTGGCGACCTGATCGACGTGCGCGGCATGGTCAATGTCGTCGCCGACGACGTGCGCCTGACGAGCCGCGGCGACCTGCGCTTCCTGCTGTCGCCGCTGGGATGGGATGGCAACCAGGCGACGACGGTGCTGTCCACGCCGGGCGACATGACCCTCAGCGCGGCCCAGCTGTATCCGGAAACGGGCGCCGGCGCCGCCGTGCGGGCCGGTTATGGCAGCATCAATGGCAAGATCGGCTACGATCCCGCCCATGCCCTGCACATCGCGCGCACCACCGACAGCGTGCCGGCCATGCCGTATTCCGCCTTCGGCTCGCTGGAACTGGAGGCCGCGCACATCGAGCAGGGCGGCGTCGTGCGCGCGCCGCTGGGGCGCCTGGCCATCGGCGCGGCACGCTATGACAATGACAAGAGCCTGACCGTTAATTTGTTGCCAGGGAGTATTACCTCTGTCAGCGGTGCCGGCCTGGCCATGCCGTATGGCGGCACCGTCGATGGCCAGAACTGGAACGTGGATGGCAAGTTGACCTCCCTCATGGGCGTGGGCGGCTTCAATGCGCAGGGCGCCCTGCGCCTCGGCGTGGAAATGGCCGGCGTGGCCGTGGACGTGCGGCCGGGCGCGCTGCTGGACCTGTCCGGCGGCGGCGAACTGACGGGCGCCGGTTTCATCGCCGGCCGCGGCGGCTCCACCGACGCGCGCTACCATCCGCTGGTACAGGTGGGCGCAAACGGCGGTTTTGTCCTGCCGGGTCTGGCGACGAATCCCGTGTACGCCATCGTGCCGGGCGTGCAGGCGCCGCAATCGCCTTCGGGCGGCGACAAGGCGGCATCCGATGCGGCCATCGGCCGGCAGGTGACGATAGGCAATGGCGTGCCGGGCTTGCCAGCCGGCACCTACACCCTGATGCCATCGACCTATGCCTTGCTGCCGGGTGCCTTCCGCGTGGAACTGAACGGCCTGGCGGGCCAGGGCAGCGCCGGCACGCTGGCGCAGCAGCTGCGCAACGGTTCCTGGGCGGCGCCTGGCACACTGTCGATCGCCGGCACGGACATCCGCGCGCCGCTGGCCAGCCAGCTGATACTCACGCCGGCCAAGGTCTTGCGCACGTACTCGCAGTACAACGAAACAGGCTATGCCGCGTTTGCCCTGGCCGATGCGCAAACGCGTGGCATTCCCCGCGCGCAGCTGCCATCCGATGCCAAGACGCTCAAGCTGACCCTGGCGCAAGGCGGCGGCCTGGACACGTTCCAGTTCAATGGCACGGGCAAGTTCGCCGCAGCCGAGGGCGGCTATGGCGGCAGCGTGGTGCTGATGCCGAACATTAACTCCGCTGGCGTGATTGAAATCCTCGCCGACGGCGCGCCGGCCACCAGCGGCGCCGGGCAGGTCAGCGTGCGCGCGTCAAGCCTGAACAATATCGGCGCGGCCCGCATCGTGGTGGGCAATTCATCGACGGTGGAGTATGGCCAGGGCGGCAATTACGTGAATTTCGGCGTCAACTCGGCGCGCGCCATCTACCTGCGCGCGGGAGCCGTCCTGTCGGCGCCCGAGGTATTCCTGGTGGCCCAGGATCCTGGCAATTATGAATTGGGCGATGGTTTGATCGATATCGCCGCCGGCGCCGGCATCAACACTGTGGGGCGCGGCAAGGCCGCGTATGACGCCAACGACGGCTTCATCTACAAGAGCCGCCCGGATGTGCACGTGCTGGCCGCCTCGAACGGTTTGCTCAATGTGGCGCCGGTTGGCGGCGCGACGCGCGGCGGCATCCGCATCGGCGTATGCGACGACGCTTGCGGGGGCACAGGTACGGGCACAGCGAGCCTGTACTCGGAAGGCACGTTGCTGCTGTCGACCACCGGCAGCTTCCAGCTGGACGACACGGCGCGCTACGGCACGCGCAACCTGAGCCTGGCCGTGGGCGCCATCAATATTGGCTCGAACGAGGCGCTGGCGGCGGCCCATGCCAGCGGCACGCGTTCCACCGGCCTGGCGATGAACCAGGGCTTGCTGGACCGCCTGCTGCGCGGCGATACCAGCACGGGCGCGCCGGCCCTGCAGGCGCTCATGCTGAGCGCGGCCGACAGCGTCAATTTCTATGGCGACGTGGTGCTCGATACCTATGACAAGGGCACGGGGAAATCGACCCTGGAGCGCCTGGTGCTGACCACGCCCGCCATGTATGGACAGGGCGGCGCCGATGCCGTGGCGACCATCCGCACGGCTAACCTGATCTGGGGTGGCGCCCTGTCGCCGGCCGGCAATGTGATTACGCGCGGCGCCGGCACGGGCAGCGGCACCCTGAACCTGGAAGCGGAGCGTATCGATTTCGGCTTCGGCCCCTTCACGCAGCCGGCCGGCGTCGCCTCGTTCGACCGCCTGGCGCTGGGCTTTGGCAAAGTCAACCTGAAAGCGTCGGGCCAGGTGACGGCCAATCACAAGGGCAGCCTGTCCGTCTACCAGGCGCAGGGCGCCTATGAAACGGGCAAGGGCTACCAGTACAGCGGCGGCAACCTCCATATCAGCACGCCGCTGCTGACGGGCGACGCAGGTTCCGCGCACAGCTACACGGCGGGCGGCGCGCTGACGGTGGCGGCCCCGGCGGGCGCGGCGCCAGCGGCCCCCGTCAGGAATAACGCGGCGCTGGGCGCGCAACTGGCGCTGAACGGCGACAGCGTCACCGTCGCAACGGCCGTGGTGTTGCCTAGCGGCAAGCTGACCATTAGCGCCCAGCACGACATCAGCGTGGCCGACGGCGCGCGCATCGACATGGCGGGCCGCAAGTCCACCTTCTTCGACGTGGACAAATACAGCTGGGGCGGCGACGTGACCCTGGACAGCCGCGCCGGCGATATCCGCGCAGCCAGCGGCGCCGTGATCGACCTGTCGGCCGAGAACAACCGCGCCGGCAGCCTGAAGGCCGTGGCGCTCGATGGCGCGGCCGGCATGGTGGACTTGCAGGGCAAGATCCTTGGCGGCGCCAGCGGCAGCTATGACGCGGGCGGCACCGTCGTGCCATACAAGAAGGGCAGCGTGGACGTGCGCGCGCAGACGCTGGGCGCGGGCGGCACGCTGGACAGCCAGTTCGCGTCGCTGAACACGCGCCTGACGGAAGGCGGCGTGACGGGCGGGCGCAGCTTCCAGCTGAAACAGGGCGACTTGACCATCGTCAATGAACTCAAGGCGGGCGAGGTGCAGGTATCGCTCGACAACGGCCGCCTGACGGTGGCCGGCACAATCGACGCCAGCGGCGAGCGCGTGGGCAGCATCCGCCTGGCCGGCAAGCATGGATTAACTTTGGCCGGCAACGCCGTGCTCGACGCGCATGGCACGCTGTTGCGCGTCGACAGCTATGGCAAGATCATCGACAGCCCGAACCGCGCCATGGTGGAACTGAATGCGGGCGAGGGCACATTGGACCTGGCCGGCGGCGCGCAGATCGACGTGCGCCACGGCACGGTGGCCGTGGCCGGCAAGGGCAAGGGCGAACACGACGGCGCCGCGCGCGGCACCGTGGAACTGAGCGCGCCGCGCCTGGGCAGCGGCGGCGTTCGCACGGATCTTGATGCGGCCACCTTCGGCGACATCGCCATTGCGGCCGGCGGCGGTTTGACGATACGCGGCGCGAAATCAATCGCCGTCAACGCCATGCAGCGCTATGACGATGCGGCCTACGCCACGGATCTGTCGGCCAGCGGCCGCCCCTACCAGGTGATCGACCAGGCATATCTCGACGGCAAGCATGCGGACAGCACGGCTTTCATCGACGCGGCGCTGGCCAACACGAACTTGCGCAATATCAAACTGGCGGGCTTGACCACGGCCGCGTATGCCGAGGCGCTGCATTTGCGCCCCGGCGTCGATATCGTCAGCAAGACGGCGGACGGCGACCTGGTGGTGCGGGGCGACCTGGATCTGTCGGGCATGCGCTATGCCAGCCTGAACCCGCGCTTCCCGCACACGGCTGTGCGCGGTTCGGGCGAGGTGGGCAGCCTGCTGCTGCGCGCCGGCGGCGATTTGAGCATCTACGGCAGCATCAATGACGGCTTCGCGCCGCCACCGGCCACCAAGGACGACGGCGGCTGGGTCTTGCTGCCGGGGCGCGACATCAATGGCAGCGACGTCATCGTGCCGGGCCAGGGCGTGACCGTGGCCGACGGCACCTTGTTCCCGGGCGGGATCGCGCTCAATTACGACGTGCCCCTCAAGGGCTTCAATCTGCTCGCCGACACGCGCCTGCCCGTGGCCGCGACGCTGGACCAGGCCGTCACCTTGCCGGCCGGCACGGTGCTGGCGGCCGCCGTGCGCGACAGCGCCGGCAACATCGTCCATGCGGCAGGCAGCTTGCTGGCCACGGCGCAGACCTTGACAGCCGGCATGCGCCTCGACGCGGGCAGCGTGCTGGCGCAAGCGGTCAAGGTGCGCGCCATGACCTGGCCCAAGGGCGTGCCCCTGCCTGGCGTGGCGGGCGAACGCTCGGTGTTTGCACTCAATGGCAACCTGGCGCTGGCCGTGGGGGCGCTGATCCCGTCCGGCACCGACGTCAAGCTGATGCCCAATGTGGATTCAATCCAGCTGCGTCCGGACGTGGCGGGCAGCCAGGGCAAGCTGTGGGCCATCGCGCCCATGCTGGCGGAAGGCTCGCAAGCATGGGGCATGCGCCTGGTGGCCGGCGCCGACCTGGAGGCGGCCGACACGCGCGGCGTGCAGGCGCACCCAAGCCACGGCACCCTGCGCCTGGCCGACAGCCATTACGGCATGTATGGCATCCTGATCCCGCCGAAAGGCGTGCAGTACTGGAGCAAGGAAGCGGGAGAGCAGGGCATCGAAGGCGTCGTGGCGGGCGAGCCGATCTCCGAGGAATTCCTCAATCAGAACGGCACCACGATTGCGCAGTTCTGTGCCGACACCCCCGGCTGGTGCGATCTGAGGGTGGCCTACGTGTGGACCAAGGCCGGCGCGGAAGAGTTTGCGGATGACAACGTGAAGGCGGGCGACCTGCTCGACCCCGTGGCGCTCAAGTGGCCGACCATTTGCGAGGACAATCCCACCTGGTGCGGCCTGCCCAACGCCACGTTCGACTACAAGGCGTCGAGCCTGCGCCACAGCGTGCTGCGCACGGGCACGGGCGACCTGGACCTGGTCAGCGGCGGCGACTTGCGCGTGGACAGCCTGTACGGCGTGTACACGGCCGGCATGTCGTCCACGGCGACGTCGGCAGGCGACCCGTTCAACCAGGCACGGGCGCGCAATGCCGACGGCAAGGTATTGAACAATCCGGACGGTGCGCACGAACATCTGGTCGACGGCGGCGCCGACAGCATTTACCGCGCATGGTATCCGGACCAGGGCGGCAATCTGCTGCTGCAGGTGGCCGGTGACTTGAGCGGCTCGCTGATCGACGCGGCTGTCGCCAGCAACCTGCGTCCCGTGAGCAAGGATGGCATGGCTGACTCGGTGGCAGTGGGCAACTGGCTGTGGCGCCAGGGCAGCGGTGGCGTGGCCACAGGCGGCGCGCCCCAGCCGACGGCGTGGTGGATCAATTTCGGCAGCTACGTGGCCCGCGATACCCTGGCCGATACGGTGCTGGGCTTTACAGGCTTCGGCACCCTGGGCGGCGGCAATCTGCGTGCCGACGTGGCAGGCGATGCGGGCGTGCTGGCGCCGCTGACGGGCAGCTCTTATAGTGAAAACATCAACCGACGCTCGCAGGGCTTGCTGCTGGCTGTCGGCGGCACGGGCCGCGTGCAGGCCGACGGCAGCCTGCTGCTGACGGGCGGCGGCGACCTGGACCTGCGCGTGGGCGGCGCCCTCAACCCCGCCAGCAAGCCCGGTGGCGGCCACCTGAATGGCGCGCTGGTCGACTTGCGTGGCCACGTGGAAACGTTGGCCACGCAGTTGGGCAGCGTGGCGCTGGAATACGGTACGCGCAATACGGATCACGTGCCGCTGGAAACGCGCGCCTTTGACGCCTTCCGTGCCACGCGCGCCTCGCCCCGGGGCGGCATGACCCTGGTGCCGGGCGATGCCACGTTCAACGTGGCGACGCTGGGCGACCAGGTGCTGCAGGACGTTGCCGACCCCGGCCGCGTGACCGCGTTCAATGCCACGCCGTTTACCGGCGCGGCGGGCGAGCAGGGCTTTGGCTACAGCTGGTTCAGCCTGTGGACGCCGCGCACGGCGCTCGACCTGTTCTCCGCCGGCGGCAACATGACGCCGTTGACGGCGCCGGTCGGCACGGCCACCGACCTGGCCATCGTCTATCCCTCCATCGTGCGGGCGGCTGCCGCGAATGGCAGCCTGTACTACGGCAAGACCATCGCGGATTGGGGTAGCGCGTCCGTGTATGCGGATCCTTTGGTGCTGGCGCCGTCTTCCAACGCCCAGTTGCAATGGCTGGCCAGTGATTCCATCTATGCGGGCGGCTATGCCATCAGCCAGTCCGGTGCGGCCGCCGACAGCATCGCGACGCCGTTCAAGCCTGGCTTCACGGGCTGGGATATCAAGTCTTACGTGACCAGTCCCCTGGCTAGCAATGTCTCAAGCACGGGGACGCCGGCAACGAAATGGAACTTCCCGCTGTTTGCCTTCGGCCCCAATTCCTCGGCCGGCTCCGCCAACAGCGGCACGCAAGCGGCCCGTATCTATGCCGTCACGGGCGACCTGGTGGGCGTGAATAGCGGCCGCATCCTCGCCTTTTCCGACGCCAAGCATGCGGGCATTACCTGGTACGAGGGCGGGCAGCCCGTGTGGATGAAGGCGGGCCGCGATATCGTCGGCAGCGGCACGGCGCAGCTGGAAGCCATCAATGGCCAGGCCAGCGGCAGCGAGATGCGTTTCGCCAATATCAGTAACCTGGTCGTGCACAATAATGCGTATGACGTGTCGCTGGTGTCGGCCGGGCGCGATATCCTGAACAGCTCCTTCAACGTGGCCGGCCCCGGCACGCTCGATATCAGCGCCGGACGCAACATATTGATGCAGGACAAGGGCAGCGTCGTCAGCCTCGGTCCTGTCGTCGCCGGAGATAAACGCCCGGGCGCCAGCATCGCCATGCAGGCGGGCGTGGGCGCGGCCGGTCTCGACTACCTGCGCTTCGTCAAGCCGTATCTGGACCCGGCCAACGTGGCCCAGGCGGGCGTGCCGCTGGCCGACCAGGCTGGCAAGGTGGTGAAGTCGTATGCGACCGAATTGACGACCTGGCTGAATGAACGCTACGGCTTCAAGGGCACGGCCGCCGAGGCGCAGGCCTTTTATCTGGCCTTGCCCGAGCCGCAGCAGCGCGTGTTTGCCCGCGACGTGTATTTCGCGGAACTGAAGGCGGGCGGGCGCGAGTTCAACGATGTGGACAGCGCCCGCTACGGCAGCTTCCTGCGCAGCCGCAACGCCATCGCGGCCCTGGCGCCGGCCGCCGACGCGAATGGCAAGGCGATTGCCTATGCGGGCGACATCGTCATGTACCGCGGGCTGTACGCGGTGCGCAATGATGGCGAGCAGCGCTGGGACTATTTCCCCCGCAGCGGCTACGTGCACACGAACTTTGGCGGCGACATCCAGCTGTTGACGCCGGGCGGCAAACAGGTGTTCGGCATCGAAGGCGAGGCACCGCCGTCGACCTCGGGCATCATCACCAAGGGCGGCGGCAATATCGAGCTGTTCTCGCACGGCAGCATCCTGCTGGGCCAGAGCCGCGTCATGACGACGTTTGGCGGCGATATCCTGGGCTGGTCGTCGCAAGGCGATATCAACGCGGGCCGCGGCTCGAAGTCGACCATCGTCTATACGCCGCCCAAGCGCGTGTATGACAACTGGGGCAATGTGACCCTGTCGTCCGACGTGCCCAGCACGGGCGCCGGCATCGCCACCCTGGCGCCGATCGCCGAAGTGCCGGCCGGCGACGTCGATTTGCTGGCGCCGCTGGGCACCATCGACGCGGGCGAGGCGGGCATCCGCGTGTCGGGCAGCGTCAACCTGGCCGCGCTGACGGTGATGAACGCGGCGAACATCCAGGTCAAGGGCGAATCCAAGGGCATGCCGGCGGTGGCGTCCGTCAACGTGGCCGCCATGACGAACGCCAGCGCGGCCGCCACGCAGGCCACGGCCGCCGCCCAGGACGTGGTGCAGCGCGAGCGCGCGGCCACCCGCGCCGCGCAGCCGTCCGTGTTCACGGTGCGCGTGCTGGGCTTTGGCAGCGACGCCCCGCCCGACAGCGCGCAAGCGGCACCGCAGGAGGGCGCGCGCACCGAGGCGGCCGACTACAACCCGCGCAGCGCCGTGCGCGTGCTGGGCCTGGGCCCGCTGCCGGAATCGGCCACGCGCCAGCTGACGGCGCAGGAACGCAGCAGGTTGTCGCCATGATGGCCGGCATGGCGAATGTGGCCGATGCCTTGCCCTTGCGCATGGCGGGCGCTGCAGGCATGGCCAGGTTCCGGCCCGCCATCCGGCCCCGCCGGCAGGCGGCCAACGACGTGGCGCCCCTGCCGGCGCCGGGGCAGGGCGCCCGGCTGCAGGCGGTACTGGAAAGCAATTACCGGAGCCTGCACCGGCGCCTGGCGCGCCACCTCGGTTGCGCCGAACTGGCCAGCGACAGCCTGCACGACGCCTGGCTGCGCCTGGGCGCGCTGGCGGCCGGGGATGGCGCGACGCTGGCGCACAGCCCCGTCGCCTACGTGTTTCGCGTGGCCTGCAATGCGGCCATGGACAGCCTGCGCCGCAACCGCGCCTGGCTGTATGCGGACGAGGGCGATGGAGATGGCGCCGCCAGCCTCGTCGATTTCCTGGCCGATACGGCGGCCGGGCCGGAGCGCCTGGCCGAGCTGCAGGCCGACGTGCGCCGTCTGGCGCAAGCCGTCGAGCTGCTGCCGCGGCGCCACCGGCAAGTGCTCGAAGCGCTGCGCGTGGATGAGCTGACCCGCCAGGAAGTGGCCGAGCGGCACGACATGTCCTTGCGCAATGTCGATACGGCCTTGCGCCAGGCGCTCGACCACTGCGCCCGCCACACGGGGTATGCGGCGCAGGGGGGCGTCGGCACGACCCGGCGCGGTTTGAGGCTGAACGTTCGTTCGCGTACAGACGCGTAGGAATCCGGCCGCCAGACTGCTGCTTCGGGCTTGCATGCGCCCACCCAGCCAGTCCACAGCCAGGAGGAAGCGCGACATGACAGAGATTAATCCTATCAATGCCGGCAGGCGCGGCGTGCTGATCGCCGGCGCGCTGTCGGCCACGGCCGCGGCGGTGCCCGGCGTGGCGGGAGCGGCGCAAGCGGTCAACACGGCCAGTGTTTCTCCGCCGCCGGTGTTGATGAAAGTCAATCTGGACATCAACGGCCGGCGCCACAGCCTGGAACTCGACACGCGCACCACCTTGCTCGACGCCTTGCGCGAACATTTGCACCTGACGGGGACCAAGAAAGGCTGCGACCACGGCCAGTGCGGCGCCTGCACCGTCATGCTCGACGGCCAGCGCATCAATGCCTGCCTCACTCTTGCCGTGATGCATGACGGCGCCAGGGTCACCACCATCGAGGGGCTGGGCACGCCGGAGAAACTGCATCCGATGCAGACCGCTTTCATCGCGCATGACGGTTATCAATGCGGCTATTGCACGCCGGGGCAGATCTGCTCGGCCGTCGCCGCGCTGGGCGAGATCCGCCAGGGCATCCCCAGCCACGCCAGCGCGGACTTGAATGCGGCCCCCTCGGTGACACCGGAAGAATTGCGCGAACGCATGAGCGGCAATCTGTGCCGCTGCGGCGCGTATTCCAACATCATCGACGCCATCACCGAGGTGGCGGGGAGGCCGGCATGAGAGTCTTCAGCTACCAGAAGGCCGCCACGCCGGCCGAAGCGGCGGCCGCCGCCTTGCACACGCCGGGCGCCCGCTTCATCGCGGGCGGCACGAATCTGCTCGACCTGATGAAACTGGAGATCGAAACGCCCACGCATTTGATCGACGTCAATGGCCTCGCGCTCGATACAGTGGAAACGACGAAGGACGGCGGCTTGCGCATCGGCGCCCTGGTGCGCAATACGGCCCTGGCGGCCCACGCCACCGTGCGCCGCGATTATGCCGTGCTGTCGCGCGCCTTGCTGGCGGGGGCTTCCGCGCAACTGCGCAACAAGGCGACGACGGCCGGCAACTTGCTGCAGCGCACGCGCTGCCCGTATTTTTATGACACGAACCAGGCCTGCAACAAGCGCGTGCCGGGCAGCGGCTGCTCGGCCATCGGCGGCTACAGCCGGCCGCTGGCCATCCTGGGCGGCAGCGAGGCGTGCATCGCCACGCACCCGAGCGACATGGCCGTGGCCATGCGCGTGCTCGACGCCGGCATCGACACGGTGCGGGCCGACGGCAGCACGCGCAGCATTCCCATCGCCGACTTTTACCGCTTGCCGGGCAGTACGCCGCAGCTGGAAACGGTGCTGCAGCCGGGAGAATTGATCACCAGCGTGACCTTGCCCCGGCCTATCGGCGGCACGCACGTCTACCGCAAGGTGCGCGACCGCGCCTCGTATGCGTTCGCGCTGGTGTCCGTGGCGGCCATCATCTTGCCGGACGGCACGGGCCGGCTGGCCCTGGGCGGCGTCGCGCCGCAGCCGTGGCGGGTTGCCGGCGCGGAGCAGGCGCTACCCGCCGGTGCCGCCGCCGTCAGCGAACGCCTGCTGGCCGGCGCCAGGCCGACGGCCGGCAATGCCTACAAGCTGATTCTGGCGCAGCGCACGATTGCCGCCGTGATGGCTGAAGCACCAGCGAAGAAAGGCTAGGGCCATGAAATTCACGACACCTGCGACCACGAATCCCATCGACCAGCTGAAAGTCGTGGGCCGTCCCACGGACCGCATCGACGGCCCCCTGAAAACCACGGGCACGGCGCCGTACGCGTATGAACAGAACAAGGCCGCGCCGCACGCCGCCTATGGTTACGTCGTCGGCGCGGCCATCGCCAGGGGGCGCATCGCGTCCATCGACACGGGCGCGGCGCGCCGGGCGCCCGGCGTGCTGGCCGTGGTGACGGCGGAATCGGCCGGGAAATTAACAAAAGGAAAGATGAACACGGCGAAGCTGCTCGGTGGCCCGGACATTGAACACTATCACCAGGCCATCGCGCTGGTGGTGGCGGACACCTTCGAGCAAGCCCGTTCGGCCGCGCAGTTGCTCGATGTCAAGTATATCGCGCAGCCGGGCGCCTTCGTCCTGGCCAAGGCCAAGGGCAGCGCTGCCAAGCCGAAGGACGGCAAGCCCGACAGCAAGACGGGCAACCTCGCCGGCGCCTTTGCTGCTGCCCCCGTGCGCCTGGACGCCACCTACACGACGCCTGACCAGTCGCACGCCATGATGGAGCCGCACGCTTCGATTGCCGCGTGGGACGGCGATAAATTGACGGTCTGGACGGCGAACCAGATGGTGGACTGGGGCCGGAGCGACCTGGCCCGCACCTTGGGCGTGCCGAAAGACCAGGTGCGCATCGTCTCGCCGTATATCGGCGGCGGTTTCGGCGGCAAGCTGTTCGTGCGCGCGGAAGCCTTGCTGGCGGCGCTTGGTGCGCGGGCGGCGCAGCGTCCCGTCAAGGTGGCCCTGACGCGGCCCCTGATGTTCAACAACACGACGCACCGGCCCGCCACCATCCAGCGCCTGCGCCTGGGCGCCACGCGTGACGGCAAGATCACGGCCATCGGCCACGAATCGTGGTCGGGCGACCTGAAGGGCGGCCAGCCGGAAACGGCCGTGATGCAGACGCGCCTGCTGTACGCGGGCGCCAACCGCATGACGGCCATGCGCCTGGCCGTGCTCGACTTGCCGGAAGGCAATGCCATGCGCGCGCCGGGCGAAGCGCCGGGGCTGATGGCGCTGGAAATCGCCATGGACGAACTGGCGGAGAAATTGAAAATGGACCCCATCGTCTTGCGCATCCTGAACGACACGAAAGTGGACCCGGAAAAGCCGGGCCGGCCGTTTTCCCAGCGCCGCCTGATCGATTGCCTGCGCACGGGCGCCGTGGAATTCGGCTGGAAGGAGCGGCAAAGCCGGCCCGGCGCGCGGCGCGACGGCCGCTGGCTGGTGGGCATGGGCGTGGCGGCCGCCTTCCGCAACAACCTCGTCATGCAGTCCGCCGCCAGGGTGCGCCTCGACGCCAACGGCATCGTCACCGTGGAAACGGACATGACGGACATCGGCACGGGCAGCTATACCATCATTGCGCAGACGGCGGCGGAAATGCTGGGCGTGACCTTGAACCGTGTCGTCGTGCGCCTGGGCGACTCGGATTTTCCCGTCTCGGCCGGTTCGGGCGGGCAGTGGGGCGGCAACAGCGCCACGGCCGGCGTCTACGCGGCTTGCGTGCGCCTGCGCCAGGCCATCGCGGCCAAGCTGGGCTTTGACGAAAATCAAGCGCGCTTTTCCGATGGGCAAGTGAGTGAGGGCGAGCGCAGCGTGCCGCTCGTTGCCGCCGCCTACCATGGCGACGTCGTCGCGGAAGACCGCATGGAATATGGCGATCTCGATAAAAAATTCCAGCAATCGACGTTCGGCGCGCATTTCGTCGAGGTGGGCGTGGACGGCGACACGGGCGAAGTGCGCGTGCGGCGCATGCTGGCCGTGTGCGCGGCCGGCCGCATCCTGAACCCGAAAGCGGCGCGCAGCCAGGTGATCGGCGCCATGACCATGGGCGTGGGCGCGGCCCTGATGGAGGAACTTGCGGTCGACCGGCGCCGCGGCTTCTTCGTCAACCACGACCTGGCCGGCTACGAAGTGCCCGTGCACGCCGACATCCCGCACCAGGACGTCATCTTCCTCGACGAAACGGATCCCATGTCCTCGCCCATGAAAGCCAAGGGCGTGGGCGAGCTGGGCATCTGCGGCGTGGCGGCGGCCATCGCCAATGCCGTCTACAACGCCACCGGGGTGAGGGTGCGCGACTATCCCGTGACCCTGGACAAGCTGCTGCGGGGGCTGCCCGTGATGGCTTAGCACCCCGGCTGCGCCGGGCGCGTGACAAAGCGTGTATTTTTGGTAATTTCCAGGTGCTATGCTCGGAACGCATGTTGCGGGGCGAGTTCCCGGCCCGCAAGGTCATGCCGCCAGGAGAATGCATGAACAGCTCGTCAATGCCGCCGCGGATACTGATAGTCGATGACGAGCTGGCGCACGTGCGCGCGCTGTGCGACACCCTGCGCGGCCAGGCCTACGACACGACGGGGCTCGCTTCGGGCGAGGCCGCGCTGTCGCTGCTGGCCGTCGAATCGTTCGACCTGCTGCTGGTCGACCTGATGATGCCGGGCATGAACGGCATCGCCGTGGTGGAAGCGGCGCGCCGGATCGACCCGGACCTGGCCTGCATCATCATGACGGGCGAGGGCACGATCGCCTCGGCCGTGCAGGCGATGCAGGCGGGCGCGCTCGATTATGTCGTCAAGCCGTTCAAGGTCTCTGGCATCCTGCTGATACTGGCGCGGGCGCTGGAGACGCGCCGGCTGCGCATCGCCAATGCGCGCCTGGAAATGCTGCTGCGCCAGCACACGGCCGAACTTGACGCCATGAACCAGGATTTGCAGCTGGCGCGCGAGGTGGCCGAGCGGGCGAACCAGGAAAAGACCAATTTCCTGGCCAGCATGAGCCACGAGCTGCGCACGCCGCTCAACGCCATCCTGGGCTTTTCGCAGATGCTGATGTCCGATTCCATCCCCTCGACGGCGCAGGAAAAGAAGACCTTTGCCTCGCACATCTTCGGCGCGGGCCGGCATTTGTTGACCCTGATCAACGATATCCTCGACATCGCCAAAATCGAGTCGGGCAATCTGTCGCTGTCGATGGAGTCCGTGGGCCTGGCCGGCATCTACCACGAATGCTGGCAAATGATGGAACCGCTGGCGCGCAAGCGCGGCATCACCCTGACGTTCGTCGAGGCGGGCAGCATGCACGTGCTGGCCGACCGCACGCGGCTCAAGCAGGTGCTGCTCAACCTGCTGTCGAACGCCGTCAAGTACAACCGCGAACAGGGCGAGATCCACGTCGATTGCCAGCCCGCCGATGCGCACCAGCTGCGCCTGTCCGTGCGCGACACGGGCGGCGGGCTGAGCGCCGCGCAGCTGGAGGCGCTGTTCCAGCCCTTTAACCGCCTTGGACGCGACGCGCGCGACGAGGAGGGCACGGGCCTGGGGCTGGTGGTCAGCAAGCGCCTGGCCGAAGCCATGCAGGCGACCCTGGGCGTGGCCAGCACGCCCGGGCGCGGCAGCACCTTCTGGCTCGATATCGCCAGTTGCCCGGCGCGCCAGGCGCTGCCGGAAAGTGCGCGCCTGCCCGTGTTCCCCCGTCCGGCCGAAGCGCTGCCGTTGCCGGAACGCAAGACAGTGTTGTACGTGGAAGACAATCCCCTGAATGTGACCCTGGTGGCGGGCCTGATCCATTTTCGCCCCGACCTCGACCTGCTGTCGGCCGGCGACGGGCAGGCGGGCCTGGAACTGGCGCGCCGCCACGTGCCGCAGCTGATCCTGATGGACAGCGACTTGCCCGACATCAGCGGCACGCAAGTGATGCAGCTGCTGCGCGCCGATGCCCGCACGGCGCATATCCCCGTCATCGCCCTGACGGCCGTGGCCGGGCCGGGCGATGTCCGCCAGGGGCTGGCCGCCGGCTTTTACCGCTATCTGACCAAGCCGATCGACGTGACGGCGTTTTCCGAGGCCATCAACAGCGCGCTGGAATCGGCCACGGCGCAGCGCAGCGCATGAACGCCCCGGCGCGCCGGGCGGCCTGGCTGGCGGGCATCGCGCTGTTGCTGGCGCTGGCCGCCGCGGCGCTCTGGCGGCTCGTTGCCCGTCCCGCGCCGCCCGGCCCCGTGGAAGTGCTGCGCCTGGCCGTGAATGGGGAGTACGTGGGCAGCTGCCCCGTGCTGGCCGCGCGCGGGCAGGGCTATTTCGCGCGCGAGGGCATCGACGCGCTGCTGCAGCCGTATTCGTCGGGCAAGGCGTCGCTGGAAGCCGTGCTGCAGGGCAAGGCCGACCTGGGCACGGTGTCCGACATTCCCGTGGTGCTGGCCAGCCTGCAGAACCAGTCCGTCGTCATCATCGCCAGCATCTTCGAGGCCGAGCGCGACCACGGCATCGTGGGGCGCCTGGACCGCGGCGTGTCCACGCCCGCTAGCCTGAAGGGCAAGCGCATCGGCGTGACCCTGGGCACCTCCGGCCAGTTCACGCTCGATGCTTTTTTGAACCGCCAGAAGCTGCTGCCCGGGGAAGTTACCTTGCAGAACTACGCGCCGGAGCAGCTGGCCGGGGCGCTGGCGCGGGGCGAGGTCGACGCGGCGGCCGGCTGGGAACCCTTCTTGACGGCGATGACGCAGGCCATCGCGGGCAAGGCGGCCCTCTTCTATGGCGAGGACGTGTATGCGGGCCTGTTCAACGTGGCCGGCACGGGCGCCTATGTGCGCAGCCACCCGGCCACGATGCGCAAGGTGCTGCGCGCGCTGATCGCCGGCGCGCGCTTTTGCCAGGATGAGCCCGATGCCGCGCGCAGCCTGTTTTCCAGGGCCTCGGCCGGCGAGGCGGCGCGCCTGCAGGCGGCCTGGCGTGGTTATCAGTTTGATATCGTGCTCGACCAGCGCTTGCTGCTGGCGCTGGAAGACGAGGCGCGCTGGGCCATCAAGAACCGCCTGGCCGGCAGCGGCGAGATGCCGAACTTCCTCGACGCCGTCTACCTGGACGGCCTGGAAGCCGTGGCGCCATCGGCCGTGACGGTCATTCATTGAGAAAGCCACCGTGAAAATCGTGACGCGCTTCAAGCTGGCCCAACTGTTTTGCGTGGCGCTCGTGGCCATCATCGTCGCCGTGCTGTTTTCCACCACCATGGCGATGCAGCGCGAACTGGCGAAGAACAAGGCGGCAGCCGATATCCTGCAAGCCGTCACTTCGCTGCGTTATCTGTCGATCGAGTATGCGCTGCACCATGGCGCGCGCACGCGGGCCCAGTGGCAGCTGCGCAGCGAGTCGCTGGCTACGGGGCTGCTGGCTACGCCCGCCTTCAGCACCGGCGAGGAGCGCGCGCTGTTGCGCGAATTGCAGGGCGACCTGGCCGGCGTGGGCGCTTTGTTCCAGCTGTTTGTGGCGAATCACCGCGAGCTGGGGCAGGACCCGCAGCGGCGCGAGGTGCTGGGCGAGCTGGAATCGCGCCTGTCCGGCCAGATCATGGGCAAGGTGCAGGGCATGATCGCCGACGCGATGCGCTTGTCCGAATTGAGCCGGCAAGGGGTGCTGGCGGCGCAGCAGCGGGCGAATGTGGCCGTGATGCTGTTTGGCGGCGTGATCATCGCGCTGGTGGCCGGTTTGATCTACTTCACCATGACCAGCGTCACGGGACCGCTGGAGAAGCTGCGCCAGGGCACCCTGATCGTCGGCGCCGGCAAGCTCGATTTTGCGCTCGGCGTGCACACGAAGAATGAAATCGGCGACCTGGCGCGCGCCTTCGACGGCATGACGGACAAGCTGCGGCGCACCACCGTCTCGCGCGACGAGCTGGCGCAGACGAATGCCGCCCTGGAAACGCAGATCGCCGAGCGCCAGCTGGCCGAGCGCAAGGTGCATGAACAGCTCGAGCGCCTGAACCTGCTGCAGCAGATCACGCGCTCGATCGGCGAACGGCAGGACTTGCGCAGCATCTTCCAGGTGGTGGTGCGCAGCCTGGAAGAGCAGCTGCCCATCGATTTCAGCTGCATCTGCCTGTACCGGCCGTCCGAACACGCGCTGCAGGTGACGTGCGTGGGCGTGCGCAGCGAGGCGCTGGCGCTGTCGTTCATGATGGGCGAGCAGGCGCACATTCCCATCGACGAAAATGGCCTGTCGAGCTGCGTGCGCGGCAAGCTCGTGTATGAAGCGGACATCGGCGAAGTGGCGTTTCCGTTTCCGCAGCGGCTGGCGCAAGGGGGGCTGCGCGCCCTCGTCATGGCGCCGCTGCTGGCCGAAAACACGGTCTTCGGCATCCTGATTGTAGCGCGCCGCGCCGCGCACAGCTTTACCAGCGGCGAATGCGAATTCCTCAGCCAGCTGAGCGAGCACGTGGCGCTGGCCGCCAACCAGGCGCAGCTCTACGGCGCGCTGCAGCGCGCGTATGACGATTTGCGCCAGACGCAGCAGTCGGTGATGCAGCAGGAACGCCTGCGCGCGCTGGGGCAGATGGCCAGCGGCATCGCGCACGATATCAATAATGCCATTTCCCCCGTGGCCCTGTACACCGAGTCCTTGCTGGAGACGGAAACCAATCTCAGTCCGCAGGGCCGGCATTGCCTGGAAGTCATCGAGCGCGCCATCGACGACGTGGCCGCCACGGTGGCGCGCATGCGCGAATTCTACCGCCAGCGCGAACCGCAGCTGGCGCTGTCGCCCATCGACGCCAACCTGGTGGTGCAGCAGGTGCTGGACCTGACGCGGGCGCGCTGGAGCGACATGCCGCAGCAGCGCGGCATCGTCATCGCCCTGCGCACGGAGCTGGAGGACGGCTTGCCCATGCTGCCCGGCAGCGTGGGTGAAATCCGCGAGGCGCTGACGAACCTGGTCTTCAACGCCGTCGACGCCATGCCGGAAGGCGGCACCCTGAGCGTGCGCACCAGCTGCGCCGGTGCAGCGGGCGAGGCGGCGCGGCAGGTGCGCATCGAGGTGGGCGACACGGGCGTCGGCATGGACGAGAATACGCGCCGCCGCTGCCTGGAGCCGTTTTTCACCACCAAGGGCGAGCGCGGCACGGGCCTGGGCCTGGCCATGGTGTACGGCATGATGGAGCGCCATGGCGCCAGCATCGACATCGTCACGGCCCCGGGGCAGGGCACGGCGGTGCGCCTGGCGTTTCCCGCCTGCGCGGTGGACGCGGCGGAGCAAGCGCCCGACGCGGCCCACGCCGTGCCGCCGCGCCTGCGCATCCTGGTGGTGGACGACGACCCGATGGTGCTCAAGTCCCTGCGCGACATCCTGGAAATCGATGGCCACGAAGTGGTGTCCGCCGACGGCGGCCAGGCCGGTATCGACTGCTTCCGCGCCGCATGCGAGCGGCACGAATACTTCGCCGTGGTCATCACGGACCTGGGCATGCCCCACGTGGACGGGCGCAAGGTGGCCAGCGCGGTGCGCCAGCGTTCGCCGGCCACGCCCATCATCATGCTCACGGGCTGGGGCCAGCGCCTGGCGGCCGACAGCGACTACCCCGAGCACGTCAACTGCGTGCTGGGCAAGCCGCCCCGGCTGAAGGAACTGCGGCGCGCCCTCAATACCGTCATCTCGACCACGTAGCCGGCTGCGGCATCCATTATCGCTCGAAGACCAGCCACCTGCGTGCGATGGGTGGCGTTGCCAGCGGTTGACAAGCATCGCAAAATTGCGCGACATCTTCCAGTGCCTGTCATATAATGAGAATCATTATCATTTATGTTGCCGGGTCCGCTCTTGTCTGCCTTTTCTTGCCCCTCGAATGACGCCACCCTGGCCGCCAGCCTGTTTACGGGCCACCAGGGCTGGCTGCTGCAGCGCTTGCTGTTGCGCTTGCGTAACCGGGCGGAAGCAGAGGATGTGGTGTCGGAAACCTTTGTGCGCGTGCTGCATGCGGGAAGATTGTCCGCCATCCGCGAGCCGCGCGCCTACCTGACGACGGTAGCGAAAAGCATCTTGCTGCAGCAGTGGCGGCGGCGCGATATCGAGCAGGCGTACCTGGAGACCCTGGCGCTGCTGCCCGATGCCGTCCAGCCGTCGCCGGAGGAACGCGCCGTGCTGCTCGAAGCGCTGGAACGGCTGTCGCGCGCGCTCGATACCCTGTCCGCCAAGGCGCGCAGCGCTTTTCTGATGAGCCAGCTCGACGGCCTCACGTATGCGCAGATCGCCGCCCGCCTTGGCGTGTCGGCCAGCATGGTGCGCCAGTACATGGCGCAGGGCTTGCGCTGCTGCCTGGCGGCGCAGGCGGCATGAGCATGTCCCCCGCGGTACAGGATGCCGCCATCGGCTGGCTGGTCGAACTCAGTTCGGGCGAGGCGGACGAAGGACAGCACCAGGCCTTCGCCCGCTGGCTGGCCGCCGATGCCCGCCATGCGGCCGCGTGGCAGATGCTGGGGCAGGCCGTCGAGCACAGCATCGGGCCGCTGCAGGCGGCGGGCGGGGCGGCGGCCGTCGGCCACACCCTGGCACGCGCCGCCCGGCACGATGACCAGCGGCGCCAATGGCTGCAGGGCGTGCTGTGCCTGGCGGGCGCGGCGTTCGGTGGCGCCTGGCTGCTGCGCGGCAGCCCGTTCTTGCCGGACTGGAGCGCGGACCTGCATACGGCCACGGCCAGGCGGGGCCGCTACACGCTGGCCGACGGCAGCGTGCTGACCCTGGACGCCCGCTCTTCGGCCGATACGGATGTCACGCATGAACACCGGCAGGTCGCCTTGCGCCAGGGCCAGTTGCTGGCGCGCGTGGCGCCTGCTGCCAATGCGCCATTCGTGCTGCGCAGCGCGCACGGCACGGTGACGGCGCTGGGCGGCGAGCTGATGCTGCGGCGCGAAGCGCGCGGCACCGTGGCGCTGGCCGTGCAGGGCGATCTCGACGTGCGTCCGGCCGGCAAAGGCCTGGCGCGCGTGCTGCGCCAGGGCCAGGCGGCGCGCTTCGATGCGGACCGCTTGATGCTGCTGCCAGGCATGGCGGCAGGGCAGGCGACGGCGTGGCAGCAGGGCATGCTGGTGGCCACCGACCAGACGCTGGGCGACGTGGTGGCGGCGTTGCGGCCGTACCGCCACGGCTACATCGACGTCACGGCGCAGGCGGCCGCGCTGCGCGTGTCCGGCAATTATTCGCTCGACGACAGCGGCGCCACCCTGCTGGCGCTGGCCGAAACCCTGCCCGTGACCTTGCGCCAGGGGCCTGGCGGCTGGTGGACGGGACTCGACCTGAAGACAAGCTGACATATTTTTTGCGCCGGCACTGTCACTTTTGGCGCGCCGCGACTCATACCTGGTGTAGCCCCACTTTTCCTTCACCATCAAGATAGAGTCCCAGCATGCCACCATTGTTGATGCGCCAGATTCCCCTGGCCGTAATGTTACTTTCCTTCACCGTTCCTGCCGCCCTGGCGCAGACGCCATCGGTGCAAGCCGCGCCGGCCGCCACCCGCTACGACGTGCCGGCCCAGGCGCTCAATGCGAGTCTGATCGTCATTGCCAGCCGTGGCGGCGTGCGCATTTCCATCGATGCGGACCTGGCGCGCGGCGTCAGCAGTGCGGCCGTGCACGGCGATTTCACGGCCGAGCAGGCCTTGCGCCGCGCCTTGCAGGGCACGCGGCTGGCCCTGCTGAAGACGGACAGCGGCGTGTATACTGTGCAAAACGCCGTGCAAAACGCCGCGCCAGCCGCGCCACAGGCCGCCGTCCGGCTTGAAGCGACCATGCCGGAAGTGGTCGTCACCATCAATTACCTGGGCCAGGTGACGGAAGACACGGGTTCCTACACGACGGGCGCCGTCAGCACGGCGAACCGCCTGGTGCTGTCGCCGCGCGAGACGCCGCACGCGGTCAGCGTGGTGACGCGCCAGCAGATGGACGATTTCGGCCTGGTGCAGCTGAGCGAGGTGCTCAATCACACGCCGGGCGTGTACGTGCAGCACATCGACAGCGAGCGCACGATTTATTATGCGCGCGGCTTTTCGCTCGACAATTTCAGCTATGACGGCTTGCCGTGGACGCGCGACGCCTCGCTGAACCTGGGCGAATCGCTGGCCAATATGGACCTGTACGACCGGGTCGAGGTGCTGAAGGGCGCGAATGCGCTGATGAGCGGGGCCGGCACGCCGGGCGCCACCGTCAACCTGATCCGCAAGAAACCCACGCGCGAATTGCGCGCGCTGGCCGACCTGTCGGCCGGATCGTGGAGCAATTACCGCGGCATGGCCGACGTGGGCGGTCCCCTGAACGCCAGCGGCAGCGTGCGCGCGCGCGCCGTGGCTTCGTACCAGGACAAGCACTCCTTCGTCGACCGCTACCAGCGCCGTTCAGAACTCGCGTATGGCACCGTGGAAGCGGACCTGTCGCCGCGCACCCTGCTGACCGTGGGCGCCGACTACCAGCACACGGTGCCGCGCAATAGCGACTGGGGTGGCGCGCCCCTGTTCGACGCGGAAGGCAAGCGCTTCACCATGCCCCGTTCGTTCAATGGCGCGCCCACCTGGAGCACGCAGCAGACGGAAGCCAAATCCGTCTTCGCCTCGCTCGAACACAGTTTCGACAACGGCTGGATGGCCAATCTGCGCCTGATCCACCAGGCCAATGCGCTGTACGCGCCCGTCGCCTACCTCGACAGCTTCCCGAAGGCGGACGGCAGCGGCACGGCCATCACGGCGCGCCAGTACAACAGCGACGCCACCAGCAATGGCCTGGACGTGTACGCGAAGGGCCCGTTCACCCTGCTGGGCCGCACGCATGAACTGGTGGTGGGCGCGAACGCCTACCGCAAGCAGTCGGACGACGTCTTCAGCCCGTATTCCTTCATCAAGGTCGACAATATCTATACCTACCGGGGCGAGGTGCCGGAGCCAACGTGGGTGCTGGACACGGCCCGCGAAGTCATCCGCCAGAAGGCCGTGTACGCGACGGGCCGCTTCTCGCTGCCGCAAGGCGTGCACGTGATCCTCGGTGGCCGCCTGTCGTCCTACGTCAACCCCACGGCCGACATCGACGAGGCGTCGATCTTCACGCCGTATGCGGGCCTGACCTGGGACTTCGCGCCGAATTTGACGGCGTTTGCCAGCTATAGCGACATCTTCAGTCCGCAAAACAGCCGCGATGTCGACAACAGGACCCTGGACCCCGTGCTGGGCAAGAATATCGAGGCGGGCGTAAAGGGCGTGTTCCTCAACGGCCGCCTGAACGCCAGCGCGGCCGCTTTCGAGGTGCGCCAGGATAACTTCGCCGAGTCCGTCGATGCCGTGAACAAGGTGACGGGCATGGATGCCTATCGCGCCGTCGACGGCGTGCGTTCGCGCGGCGTGGAACTGGAAGTGGCGGGCCAGCTGATGCCGGGCTGGCAGCTGCAGGCCGGCTACACGCACAAGGTGGCGCGCGACGCGGGCGGCAAGGTCAATACCCTGGCGCCCGAAGACCAGCTCAGCCTGTACAGCACCTGGCAGCCGATGCCGCGCCTGACGGTGGGGGGCGGCGCGCGCTGGCAATCGCACACCTGGCAAAACACGCGGGCCGTGCGCGGCGGCATGACCACCGTGCACCAGGGCTCGTATGCCGTGTTCGACGCCATGGCACGCTACCAGCTATCCGGCCGCCTGGCCCTGTCGTTCAACCTCAACAACCTGACCGACCGCGCTTACTATGGCATCAGCACGGGCCGCAGAGTCAGTTACGGCGACCCGCGCAATGCGATGCTGAGCCTGAATTACCGCTATTGACATGATTGATGTAGAGCAAGCCGGGCGCTTGCCGCCCGGCTTGTGCGTGTACTAAAAACGGTACGTCAACGTCCCTCGCACGCTGCGCGGCGCGCCATACGTGCCTTGCGCATAGGTGTTGATGTTGATGTACTTCTTGTCGAGCAGGTTTTCCACGTTTAATTGAGCCGTCAGCTGGCGCGACAGCTGGTACGTGGCCATCAGGCTGACCGTGCTGTAGGCTTCTTGCGTCACTCTTTCCTTGCCGTTCGGGCCCGTGTCGTCGAAGTAGAACTTGCTTTGCCAGTTGACGCCGCCGCCCACGGTGAGGTCGGGTCGTACCTTCCATGTGGTGAACAATCGCGCCGTCGAGCGGGGCGACAGGGTGTTGATGTCCTGCTGCTCGCGGTCCTTGGCGCGGAAGTGGCTGGCGCTGGCCGTCACGTTCCAGCCCGGCGCCAGGCGGCCCGACAATTCCCCCTCGATGCCGCGGCTGGTGGCGCCGCGCGCCGCGTAATACGCCTGCGTGGTGGTGCCGGGGACCCGGTGCGCGCCGTCCGGCTGGGCCAGCTTGTCCTGCTTGATCTCGAAGAGGCCGATGGAGCCGTTGGCCTGGCCGCCGGCCCATTCTCCCTTCATGCCCATTTCCATGCTTTGTCCCGTCAGCGGGTCCAGCCAGGCGCCCGCGCGGTCCTGGTTTTCCTGCGGGCGGAAGATGTCCGTGTAGCTGGCATACGCGGAATACGTGTCGTTCAGGTCCACCACCAGGCCCGCATACGGCACGAACTTGCTCTTGGCGAAGGCAAAGCGGGCGCTGCCGTCAAAGCCGATGCGGTCCTTGTCCCAGCGGCTCAGGCGTCCGCCGACGATCAGTTTGGTGTTCTCTGCCAGGTTCAGGCGCGCCGCGCCGTAGGCACCATATTGCCTGGTCGTGTATTTTTCCGACAGCACGGGCTCGCCCCAGGCCGGCTGCGGGTAGCTGCCGTCCCAGGCGAGGAAATTGCCGATCGGTTCGGGATCGAGCGCTTCCTTGACGCTGAATTGCGCGTGCTGCACCGTGTAATTGGCGCCCACGATGACTTCATGTTCGCGTCCGCCCAGGGTAAATGGCCCCGACAGTTTCACGTCGGCGCTGCTCTGGTCGCGCGAGCCGATGTAGCGGTTCGGGTAGCCCAGCATGCCCAGGCCCGTGACGCGGTCGGGCCGCTCGGCCAGGAACAGCAGCGGCGTGTCTTCCGTGTGCTTGCTGTACATGGCTTGTGCCTGCGCCTTCCAGCCCTGGCCCAGCGCGTGTTCCAAGGTGGCGTGCACGTTGGTCTGCTCGGTGGCCCAGGCGGCCCAGCGGGGCGCCGTGGTGACGGAACGGTCGAAATCGGTGCGCGAACCGTCGCTGTACCACAGGGGGAAGCCGCCCCAGTTGCTGCCTTTCGGGTCGTTCTTCTGGTAGCTGGCGCCCACCATGACGACGCTGCCGGGCGCCAGGTCCGCCTCGGCGGTGGCGTAGACGAGCTGGCGCTGGTTCGAATAGCCATTGGTAAACGACTTGCGGTCCTGCCAGGCGCCGGCGATCCTGCCGCGCACGGAGCCGTCCGCGTTCAGCGGCGCAGCCAGGTCGACGGTGCCACGGTAGTCGCTCCAGGAACCGGCCGCCAGCGACCATTGCCCTTCGAATTGCCTGGCGCTGGCCCGCTTGCGCACCAGGTTGATCGAGGCGGACGGGTAGCCGGCGCCCGTCAGCAAGCCCGTGGCGCCCCGCGTCACTTCCACGCGGTCGTAGATCAGCGAATCCATTTCCGATTCGCCGCCCGAATACTGCACTTTATACGTGGTGGGCACGCCGTCGTACTGGAAATTGTCGACGTCGAAGCCGCGCGCGGAAAAGGTGCTGCGCTCCGTGTCGAACTGGTTGACGGCGATGCCGGGCGTATTGCGCAGCACGTCGCGCACCGTCAGCAAGTCCTGGTCATCCATGCGCTGGCGCGTGATGACGCTGACCGATTGCGGCGTCTCGCGCAGGGACAGCACCAGTCCGGTGGCGCTGGCCGTGGCTGGCGTCGTGTACGAATTCGTCCCTTCCGTGCTGGTGCTGCGCTCGGCCGTGGCGCGCACGGCGATGCCGGGCAGGGTGGTTGCCTCGGCGGCGGACGGCAGCCTGCGCACGGCGTAGTGGCCGCCGCCCTGGTCGACGGCAATCAGGCCACTGCCATCGAGCAGGCGGGCAAAGCCGTCGGCCACCTGGTAATTGCCGCTCAAGCCCCGGCTGTGCAAGCCCGCGTACAGGCTGGCGGCGCCGGAAATGCTGACGCCCGCCTCGGCCGCAAACGCGGACAGGGCCGTGCCCAGCGGGCCGGCTGCCACCTGGTAGTGGCGCGCAGGCGCATCTTGCCGCTGCGCCTGCGCGAGCGGCGCCAGGGCCAGGCTGCCCAGCAGGGCGAGAGTGATGCTGGTGTTGCGATAGTGCTTCATTGCTTGTTTCCCTTCGTTCATGTGTTGGTCCTGTGTGGATTGACGGGGCACATGCGCGAAAGGGACATTTTTTCAAGAATATTTATGCGGGGCCGACGGAAATCCACCAGCGGCTGTGGCGCTGCACGCGGATGGGCAGCGATGCTTGCAATAGTGATAATAGTTGATCCGTATCATGCAATTGGTACACGCCCGACACGCGCAGCCGCGCCACGGCAGGGTCGCAGCGCACCACGCCGTGGCGGTAGCGGCTCAGCTGCGCCAGCACGTCGGCCAGCGGCGTGTCGTCCGCGTACAGCAATCCCTTGGTCCACTCGGACGCATGTGGCGCCAGCGGCCGCGGCGCGCTGGCGGCGTCCGCGTCGAAACTGGCTTGCACGCCCGCCCGCACGATGCGGGCCTGGCCCTCGGCGGGCCGCACTTCGACGGCGCCCTGCGAGACGGCCACGTGGGTGCGCGCACCGAGCAGGCTGTCTTCCTGGCGTACCGTGAAGCGCGTGCCGAGGGCGCGGATGCTGCCGTTGCTGGTGCGTACGACGAACGGCCGCCCGAGCGCATCGGGGCTGGTTGCCACGTGAATCTCTCCGGCGCGCAAGTGCACCAGGCGCAGGGATGCGCTGAAGGCGATGTCGGCGGCACTGGCCGTGTTCAGGCTCAGGGCGCTGCCGTCGGCCAGGGGCACATGGCGGATTTCGCCCGTCGCCGTGCGCAGTTCGGCCGTCCACGCCTGCCATGGCGCCAGCTTCAGCATGGCCCAGCCGCCTGGCCCGGCGGCGATCAGCAGGGCCAGGGTTTTCAGGGCGGCACGGCGCGGCGCACCGGCCGGGCGGTCGAGCACTGGCATGGCCAGCGGCGGGGGCAGCATGCCGAAGGTGCGGCAGACCTGCTCGGCGCGCCGCCAGGCCGTTTCATGGTCGGGGTGGGCGGCGCGCCAGCGGGCCAGGGCCTGCTGCGCGGCGGCGTCCAGTTCGCCGCCCTGCAGGCGCATCATCCAGTGCGCCGCTTCGCGCGCGGCGCGCGCATCGATGGCCGTGCTCATGCCAGCAGCAGGATGCACTGTTCGAACGCCTGCACCATGTAGCGCTTGACGGTGCGCTCGCTGATGTTCAGGCGCGCGGCGATGTCCGCATACGCCAGGCCTTCCAGCTGCGACAGCAAAAAGGCCGTGCGCACCTTCGCGCCCAGGCCGTCGAGCATGGCGTCGATCTGGTGCAGGGTTTCCAGGATCAGCAAACGCTCTTCGGCCGATGGCGCGGCGGGCGCGGGCAGCTGCGCCAGGGTGGCCAGCCAGGCTTGCTCCAGCGACTGGCGGCGGTAATGGTCGATCAGCAGGCGGCGCGCCACGGTGGTCAGGTAGGCGCGCGGCTCGCGCAGGGTGACGGCGCGCTCCGATGGCGTGGCCAGAAGCTTGACGAAGGTATCCTGCGCAAGGTCGGCCGCGTGATCGGTGCAGGACAATTTGCCGCGCAGCCAGCGCAGCAGCCAGGGATGGTGCTCGCCGTACAGCTGGCTCAATGAAGACGGGCCTTGAGGATCGGCGGCAGGGGATACGGCATACGTCACGGCACACTCCAGTTGGCGCGGAAGTCCCGTGCCGCTGGCGCATGCAGGCCCTTCTTAAATGCGAATGGTTCTCATTTTACATTGACGTGCCTGAAAGTCAATGCGGCAGCGCCATTGACATGGCCAGCATGGCATTTCCGCTATACTGGCCCCCCAATATTGCCGCCATTCGCCGAAAATCACCATGGACCTGAGTACCCACGCCGCCGTCGTCAATTGCGAAGCATATCGCGACGGCAGGAAGATCGCCCATTTCGACATCGACAAGGTGGGCGATTTCCTCGGCGACCCCGATTGTTTCGTCTGGATCGGCCTGGCCAGCCCCGACGTCACGGCCATGCACGCGCTGCAAGCGGCCTTCGGCCTGCACGAACTGGCCGTCGAGGATGCGCAGGGCGCGCACGAGCGGCCCAAGCTGGAAGAATACGGCGACACGCTGTTCATGGTGATGCACACGGCCACCCTGGACGGCGATGCCATCGTCTACGGCGAAACCCACGTCTTTCTCGGCCCCCGCTTCATCATCACGGTGCGCCACGGCGCCTCGGCCGGCTATGCGAAGTTGCGCGAACGCAAGGAAAGCGTGCCCGAGAAACTGGCCAGCGGCCCCGGTTACGTGCTGTATTCCATCATCGACTTCATCGTCGACCAGTACCAGCCCTGCATCGACCATTTGCAGGCGAAGTTTCAGCACTATGAACTGCAGCTGTTCAAGCCCAGTCTGAGCGAGGACAAGCTGCAGGATTTCTACCAGCTCAAGACGGAGCTGCTCAAGCTCGATGCCGCCGTCAACCCGCTGCACGACATTTGCACCCAGCTGATCCGTTTCCATGGCGATATCGTGCCCAAGGAAAACCGCATCTATTACCGCGACATCCTCGACCACGTCAAACGCGTCACGCACACGGCGGGGCAGATGCGCGAACTGGTCAATTCGGCCATGCAGGTGGCGCTGGGGCAGATTTCGATCCGCCAGAACGAAGTGGTCAAGCGCCTGGCCGCCTGGGCCGCCATCCTGGCCGTGCCCACCATGGTCTTCAGCCTGTACGGTATGAACTTCGAATTCATGCCGGAACTGAAGTGGCGCGGCAGCTATCCGGCCGTGATCGTCGTCATCATCGCCGGCTGCTACTGGCTGCACCGGCGTTTGAAGCGCGAAGGCTGGCTGTAGCGTTCAAAGCACGGGTAAGGAAAGTATATTTATTGCAAGAAATGTTGCCAATAATGGTTTGAAATAAATAAATGTTGCTTTACTCTTTCTAAAAATTCTCATAGGAAATAAAATGCTGCGTTAGTTAAAATGCAAAGGATAATGTCGTGGCAACGAATCAGCAGTCTCTACTGCGCCAGTGGCACATGCTGCAGGACATCCCGCGTGCTCCGAGCAAGGTTTCGGTAGAGGACATTTGTGTGCGCTTGAAGGCACTCGGCTATCTGGTGACGGCGCGCACGGTCCAGCGAGACTTGCAGGCCTTGCGTGAAGTGTTTGCGCTAGAAGTGGACGCGCGGGAAAAACCATTTGGCTGGAGCTGGCGCCGTGATGCGCCGCCTTTCAGTATTCCTGGTGTGACCATTCCCGAAGCATTGACGCTCAAACTGGTGGAGCAGCATCTGCATCACCAGCTGCCTCCGCATACGGCACAGGCCTTGCGCCCCCATTTCGCAGCGGCGGAGCGCACGCTGGCGACGCTGGATAGCACGGAGCCTTCGAATGCGTGGCTGGACAAGATACGCCATATTCCTTCGATGCTGCCGCTGTTGCCTCCCGTGCAGGACGAGGCGGTGCGCAACAGCGTGTATGAAGCCCTGATGCAGGATTGCCAGCTCGAGCTGAGTTACCGCCGGCGCGATGCGGCGGCGGCCACAGACTACCCCGTTGTACATCCGCTGGCCATCGCCCAGCGTGCCGGCGTGGTCTATTTGATCTGCATGTTTGCTGACTATACCGACATCCGCATGCTGGCGCTGCACCGCATCGAACACGCGCAGCGGCGCTATGAGCCGGCGCGCAAATGTCTGGACTTCAATCTCGATGCCTACATCGCAGCCGGCCATCTCGGCATTGTCAACGGCGCGCCCCTGGCGCTGCGCGCCACGTTTTCCAGCGCGGCAGGCGCCCACCTCTACGAAACGCGGCTGCACGCCGAACAAACGTTGGAGCGGGCGGCCGACGGTTCGCTGACCTTGTGCGCCACCGTACCCAATACGCAGGCGCTGCGCTGGTGGCTGCTGGGCTTTGGTGCGGGCGTCAGTGTGCTGGAGCCGGCGGCGCTGCGCGGAGAAATGGCCGCCATCGCGCAGCAGATGGCCGCGTCCTACGCCTAGATACCTCCCCAAACTGATCGTTTGCTGCGACGGCTTTCGTCGCTACTGGCCCGATGATGTGGCATGTTTATTTAGAAAGACAAGAAGATGAGTCTGGATTTATTATCCCCGAAGGATATCTTTACTGCCGTGAGCAAGCAGGTCAATGTCCTGTTAGGCAGCTTGCGCCAGCCGATGCAGGACGTACAGCTGGAAAGTGCCAGGCAGGCGGCGGCCGGCGAATTGAACATCCTGCTCGATCTGCTGCAGGTGGATCTCGATGCACTGGAAAGTAATGCCGAATGGCAAACTTTCACGATTGCCCTGTATGGTGAAACGAATGCGGGCAAATCGACCATCATCGAAACGCTCAGGATCGTGCTGGGCGAACAAAGCAAGTTGCAGCAGCAACAGGCATTCAAGGAACTGCAAGTCAAGCTCGGCATCACGGCGGCTGATCTGGCGCAGATGGCTGCCGCTGTCGAGCAAGCCAACCGCCTCGTCACGGATTTGCGGCAGGAACACGATGTACTGCAGCGGCAAGGCGTCAGCAAGCATGACATATTGCTGACGCGGCGCGATAGCCTGGCGCATGCCGTCACGGAGCTCAAGCGCAATGCCTCGCTGTGGCAAAAGATCGTCAATCTGTTCGCCAAGCTGCCCGAGGAAAAAGAGTACGCGCGGCAGGTCAGCGCCATCGCCTCCCATGAGATGGAACAGGCGCAGGTATTGGAGAAGCAGCAACAGCGCGTGGATGCCGCCGGGCGGGAACAGGAGCATGCCCGGCAGGCGGAACAGCGTGCACAGGACGCGCTGGGCCAGCTGGCAGCCACCGCCGACGGGGCGATTATTGGCGATGGCCGCTCCGATTACACCCGTGCCACGCAGCGCTATGATTTTGTGGCCAACAACCAGCAATTTTGCCTGCTTGACGTCCCCGGCATCGAAGGCGATGAAAGTGCCGTGAAGGACAGTATCGGGTCTGCCGTGAAAACGGCACATGCCGTCTTTTACGTGACGAGCAAGGCGGCGCCGCCACAGCGGGGAGAGGGCGGCAAGAAGGGCACGCTGGAAAAAATCCAGGAGCACCTGGGTGCGCAAACGGAAGTCTGGACGCTGTTTAACAAGCGTCTTGCCAGTCCTGGCGCGCTGGCAAAACCCAGCTTGATCAGCGACGATGAACAAGTCAGCCTGGATGACCTGGACAAGAAGATGCATGAGTATCTGGCGCCGCATTACGTGCGCACGCTCACGCTCAGCGCTCAGCCCGCATTCATGGCCGTGGCCAGCTGTCTGGTACCCGATTCGTCGACGGCCAAAAGTCAGGCCAAGTTCCTGGCTGGTTACAGCCAGGAGCAATTGTTGGAGAAGTCGGGCGTGGGCGCATTCCAGCAACTGCTGACGGGAGAACTGGTACGTGATTACCGGCAGAAAATCATCCGCTCGAATTTTAACAAGGCCAGTCAGGCAGTCAAGGCGGCCGGTGCCAAGGTGAGCGAGTTGCTGCGGCACTCTTTCCATCCCTTGCGCACAAAGCTGAGCAACGATGCCGAGAAAGCGGAGCAGCAACTGGCGCTGGCGTTCAGTGGCTTGAAGAGCCAGCTCGATTCGCGTTGCGAAGATGTCATCAGCAAATTCGCTAACGAAGTGCGCCGTTCGACGGACAGCAAAATCAGCGAAGGCATCGACAACGATGAGTTCAGAGAGGTGCTGGAGAGAAGTATCAAAAGGGCACAGGAGGGATTGACGCAGCAGTTTTCCAGCCTCATGCAAGATGAGCTGGCGCGTTTCCAGGAAGAAACCCGGGAAGTCATCGAGCGCTTCCGCCAATTTGCCGAGGAACTGTTTGAGGTCTATGGCAATGTGCAGATCAAGGGCGTCGACCGCCATTTCCAGCTGAAGATCGATATCGACAATGGCATCAAGGTGGCCGGCCTGATCGGCGCCGTGGTGGGAGCCGCGCTGATGTTCTGGAATCCTGCCGCCTGGCCCATCCTCGCGGTGGGCGCTGTGACCGCGCTGGTGAGCGTGGCGAAGTCGGTCATGGGCTTTTTCAGCAAGGACTACAAGATGGCGCAGCAGCGCAAGGCCGTGTCGGAAAACTTGTCGAAAGTGGTGCGCAAACTGCGTGAAGCGCTGGAGGAAAGTCTGGAGCCGGCCTGGCCGCAGCTGGAAGAAAAGATGGAGGCACTGGCGGCGGCGGTCAGGCAGCCCGTCGCACAGGTTGACGGCATCATCAAGGTCTTGAGCACATCAGAAATCCAATTAAAAATGTTGTCCCACAATATAGAAAAGGCAGGGAGCAAATAATGGAACATACCTTAGACGCATTTCAAGTCAAGAAAGCACAGGCGCTGGCTATCCTGCAAAAGTTGCAAGTGTTTCTGCAGCAGGGACAGGACGCAGGCGTGCAGATCGAGGAAAATACCCGGCACAAGCTTGAGGCTGCGCTGAGCAGTGTTTCCGGTGAAAAACTGAAGATCGCCCTCGTGGGTGGCTTTTCGGAAGGAAAAACCTCGATTGCTGCCGCCTGGATGGAGCAGCTCGACAAGGCGAGCATGAAGATCAGCCATCGGGAATCGTCGAATGAAGTCGTCATCTACGATGTGGGCGCGGGCTTTGAATTAATCGATACGCCGGGCCTGTTCGGCTTCAAGGAAAAATTCAACGCCGACACGCACGCGATCGAGAAGTACAAGGATATCACCAAGAAATACGTCAGCGAGGCGCATCTGCTGCTGTATGTGATGAACCCGGTCAACCCCATCAAGGAAAGCCACAAGGACGATCTGATGTGGCTGTTCCGTACCCTGAATCTGTTGCCGCGCACAATTTTCGTGCTGAGCCGTTTCGATGAGGTGGCCGATGTGGCCGACAACGAGGAATATCAGCAGAGCATGGCGATCAAGCGTGCCAACGTGATCGGCCGCCTGAGTGACCTGATCGGCTTGACGGCGGCCGAGTCCTCGGCGCTGGCCATTGTCGGCGTGGCTGCCAATCCGTTCGACATGGGCGTGCATCACTGGCTGGACAATCTGGAGCAATTCAAGGCCTTGTCCCATATCGCCACCTTGCAGACCGCCACCTCGGAAAAGATCAAGGCCAATGGCGGCGCCGTCGCAATTGCCGATGAAACCAGGAGAAGCATCATCCGCGACGTGCTGACGCGGCAGTTGCCGATTGCCGTGGCGATCGATGAGAAAGAGGCAGTGGAAGTCGCCAAGCTGGAAGGCATGAATTTCAGCCTGAGCAAGCAGCTCACCGTCACGGACGGCAAAATCAGCGATGCCCGGGTACGCCTGCGTTCTTCGATTGTCGAGTACTTCTCCGACTTGATCCTGCAGGCGCAGGGCGTGACGATGGATACTGCCGCAGAATTCTTCGAGCGCGAAGTCGGCGATGAAGGCATCATCGTGTCCAACCGCCTGAAAAACATCTTTGACCGCACTCTGAAGTCGGCGACGCTCGAGGTGAGCAAGATACAGGTGAGCTTCGAGTCTGAAGTGAACCATTTCAATGGCATGGTCAAACAGTATGGGAAACAGGGACTTAACTATCTGCGCAGTAATAATTTGATCAATAACAAGAGTATCCTGGGTGTGCGCGATGGGCTGGTCAGCATGGGGGGCATGGTGGGTCTGGACCTGGGGAAATACCTGAAGTTCAAGCCATGGGGAGCGTCGAACCTGGCCAAGAACATCAATGGCGCATTCGCTATCGCCGGCCTGGTGATGGAAGCCTGGGATAGCATTGAGCAAGCGCGGCGGCAGGACGCGTTCGGCAAATTGCGCGAGACCATGGTCAGCAACTTCAAGAAGCAGCGCGCCGAGTTGCTGGAGCTGATCGATGCCGCCACTTTCAATGAGACATTCTTCAGCGACTACGTGACGCTGGTCGGCAATGTCGAGGAAGTGCGCAAGGACGTTGCACAACGCCAGCGCCAGCGTGAAAAATTCCATGCCTGGCGTGAGGCCGGCGAGGCGATTGACGTGGAGTTTGCCGCGATCTGATTGCCGCCATGCAAACATTGGAGAGTTTTGCCGCGCAATTAGCTGCTACGATGAAACTGTCTCAGTGCATGCGCATGATGGCAGGTGACTGAACCTCCTTGGCGTGGATGGCGTGTCCGGCCGGCGCTGTACCCCACAGCCGCCGGCGGGCGTACATTGCCTGTCCGGCGCCACAAGGCTCCTGTAACCCGGGAGCCTTCTTTTTGCCTATTTCACCAGCACCGCCGCAGCCGCCTCGAGGATCAGCGCGGCCACCTCCACGGGACGCGAGGCCAGCGAGGCGTGGCTGGCGTTGAGCGTGATGACTTTGCGCGCTTGCAGGCGCGCGGCCATGCGCTCCTGGTTGACGGGGGAAATCATGCGGTCGGCGCTGGAAACCTGGTACCAGCTGGGTTTATGCTTCCAGGCCGGGTCGCTGACCGTATCGCCGAAGGTGCTGGCCAACGGCGCCTTCTGGATCACGCCCAGCACGGCGCCTTCTTCCGCGTCGAGGTCCTGGCAAAAGCTGTCATGGTATTGCTCGGGCTTGACCCACAGATAGCCGTCGCTGTCGCCTTCCAGGCTGGCCGCGCCCAGCGGCGGGTGTTCCTGCGTGATGCTGCCCGGGCTTTCGCCCGCGTCGGGGGCGAAGGCGGCGATGTACACGAGGCCCGCCACATTCGGCGCATTGCCGGCCACGCTGATGACGGCGCCGCCATAGGAGTGTCCTACCAACAACACCGGGCCAGGCACCTGCGCCACCATCTTGCGCGTGCGCTCGGCATCGTCGGCCAGCGACGTCAAGGGCAGTTCGACGGCGCGGATGGCCGTGTGGCCCTGCCGCCGCAATTCGGCGATGACGCGGCTCCAGTGGGCGGCGCCGCCCCAGAAACCGTGGACGAGGACGATGGTGGCTTGCTGGCTCATGCGGATACTCCTTGATGTAGGGGAAACGGCAAAGACCGCGCAGCTGCAGAAGAGTAAGCGCGCGGCGGACGGCTGCGCAACCATTGTAGACCTTCCGGCGCCGCCGCCAGCGCCGCTTTATTTTTCCCGGCGCATGGCTGCGCTAGTGCGAGACCAGCACCGGCAAGGTCGTCTCCTGCAGCACCGTGCGCGTGACGCCGCCCAGCAGTGCTTCGCGCAGGCGCATGTGGCCGTAGCAGCCCATCACGACCAGGTCGCAGCGCCGCTGCGTCGCCATCGCCAGCAGGGCCGCGCCCACGTCCTGCCCCGGCGGCGTGTCATGTTGCAGCACCTCGACGTTGACGCCGTGCCGCGCCAGGTACAGGGCCAGGTCGGCGCCCGGCTGCTCGCCGTGCGCGGCCGGCTGGGCGTGCGAATTGACGACGGCCAGGGTGACTTGCCGCGCGCGCTGCAGCAGCGGCAGCGCATCGGTGATGGCGCGCAGCGCTTCGGCGCTGCCGTTCCAGGCCAGCAGCGGATGCTGGCCCGTCTGCGGCGGGACGGCGGCGGGCGCATGCGGCACCATCAGCACGGGGCGGCCGCAATGGAGCATCAGGTATTCGGCCGTGCCAGCGATGACGCGCGAGGGCGTGTCCTGCGCGTCCGTCTGGCCCAGGATCAGCAAGTCGCAATAGCGCGCCTGCAGCAGCAGCGCGCCTTGCGCGTCGTCGTCGACGAAGCGCGTTTCATAGGTGCCCAGGCCTTCCTCGCGGGCGATGCGCTCGAAGTCGTGCAGCGCGTCGCTGGCCTGGGTGCGCAGCGCCTGCATTTGCGCCGGCGCAAACTGCAGCGCGTTGACGCCGCCGCCATACGCGTAGCGCGAAATGCCGCTCATGGCCGAACCGATCAGGTGGGCGCCTTCGGCGATGGCCAGGCGCACGGCCAGGCGGATGCGCTGGGCGCAGTGGCGGGAATTGTCTACGTGGACCAGCAGGGTAGTGTAGGGCATGGCGTTTTCCTCGGTTGTCGGTTGTCGGTTCTCAGGTCTGCAGCACGTAGCTGCCCGGCGCGTCGCCCAGGGCAGCCCCCATGGCCGGCGGCGCCGCTTGCGCGCCCGCGCGTTCTGCCAGCCAGGCTTGCCAGGCCGGCCACCACGAGTCGTCATGGTGCGGCACGTCGCGCTGCCAGCTGTCCGCGTCGATGTAGGGCGCGTCGTGGCGGTGCGTGGCCAGCTGGTAGCTGCGGCGCGGCTGGCCCGGCGGCGAGACGACGCCCGCGTTGTGGCCGCCCGACGTGAGTAAAAAGGTGACGTCCGTGTCGGTCAGCAGCTGCAGCTTGTACACGGAGCGCCACGGCGCCACGTGGTCCGTCAGGGTGCCGACGGCGAAGATGGGCGCGTCGATGTCGGGCAGGGCGATGTGGCGGCCCGCCGTGCGGTAGCGCCCTTCGGCCAGGTCGTTGTGCAGGAACAGGCGGCGCAGGTATTCCGAGTGCATGCGGCAGGGCATGCGCGTGGCGTCCGCATTCCAGGCCATCAGGTCGCTGTCCTGCTCGTCGAGTCCCAGCAGGTAGTGGCGCAGCCGGCGCGACCAGATCAGGTCGTTCGAACGCAGCAGCTGGAAGGCGCCCGCCATCTGCTTCGTATCGAGGTAGCCCTGCTTCCACATGGCCGCTTCCAGGAAGCTGACCTGGCTGTCGTCGATGAACAGCGACAGTTCGCCCGGTTCCTTGAAATCGACCTGCGAGGCGAGCATGGTGAGGCTGGCCAGACGCGTGTCGCCGTCGCGCGCCATCGTGGCGGCGGCGATCGCCAGCAGGGTGCCGCCCAGGCAGTAGCCGGCCGCGTGCACCTGCGGCGCGCCCGTGAGGCGGGCAACGGCGTCGAGCGCGTCCATCACGCCCAGCTGGCGGTAGTCTTCCAGCGACAGCTCGCGGTCTTCCTCGGTGGGGTTTTTCCAGGAAATCATGAACACCGTGTGGCCTTGCTGCACCAGGTAGCGCACCAGCGAATTGTGCGGCGACAGGTCGAGAATATAGAACTTCATGATCCAGGCGGGCACGAACAGCAGCGGCGTGGCATGCACCGTGGCGGTCGCGGGAGCGTACTGGATCAATTCGATTAAGTCGTTGCGGTAGACCACCTTGCCCGGCGTGACGGCCACGTTGACGCCCACCTGATAGGTGCGCTGGTCGGGCGCATGCACGCCCATGGCGGCGCGCTGCCAGTCCTCGGCCGCGTGGGCCATGCCGCGCGCCAGGCTGGCGCCGCCGCTTTCCAGGGTTGCCTGCTGCACCACGGGATTGGTCAGCAGGAAGTTCGACGGCGCCAGCATGTCGAGCCACTGGCGCACGGTAAACGTGACGACATCTTCGTGGTGCGGCGCCACGCCGCGCACGCCCGTGGTGGCACGGTGCCACCACTGCTGCTGCAGCAAGAAGCCCTGGTAGACCAGGTTGTAGGGCCAGCGCTGCCAGGCCGCGTCGTCGAAGCGGCGGTCCTGCGGCAGCGGCGCGATGCATGGCGGCCCGAAGGGCGCACCCGGCAGCGCAGCTTGCATGGCGTACTGTTGCCAGCGGCCGATCTTTTTCCACGCTTCCTGCAGCAGCGCTTGCTGTTTCGATGGCGCCAGCGCCAGGTGGCTGAGCCAGTCGGCATAGGCGTTGCCCAGCGCGGCCGGCGAAATGCCGCCCGTAAACTTGCCCAGCCAGGCGTTCAGCAGCAGATCCAGGGTGGCGCCCTCGGGCGCGCTTTCCGGATAGTCGGGCACCGGCACGCCTTGCCAGGCGCTGCCCAGGCGCTCATGTTCCACGTTGTGCTCCGCCTTGCTCGGCTGCGTCTTGCTCATCCAGGACTCCTGTCATTTTTTTACAGGATAGCAAGAGCTTGTTCAAAAAATTATGATCTACATCAAGTTTGGCCGGATGCGTGCAGCAGGCAGCCTGCCGCCGGGATGGCCGCGCCGGTGTCCTGCACAAACAGCCGCACTTGCTCCTCCAGCGCATCGAGCCGCGCCAGCAGCGCCGCCTGCGGAGCATTTGCCGCTTCGCGCTCGATGGCGGCGGCGATGGCGACGGCGGGAGCCGCATGGAAGTTGGCCAGCAAGCCGGCCAGGGTATGGGCTTGCCGGCTTGCGGCGGGCCGCTCCCCTGCCTGCAGGGCCGCGCGCATGGCCGCCAGCTGTCCCGGCAAGCCGGCCAGGAACGATGCGCCGATGATGCCGAGCACGTCGGCGTCGGCGTCGGCCAGCGCGGCGGCATAGTCGAAGCGCGGCGCGCCGTTCCTTGCCGGCACGCTCATGGCCGGCGCCAGGGCCGGTGGTTGCTCGCTTATTCGCAATACATGCTGTTCGATCAGGCTCTGGAAGGCGGCCGTGCGGAACGGCTTGGACAGGTAGTCGTCCATGCCGGCGGCGATGCAGCGTTCGCGGTCGCCTTCGAAGGCGCTGGCCGTCATGGCGATGATGACGCTCTTCGGCATGCCCTGCGCTTCGCGCGCGCGTATCTGCGCGGTGGCGTCGAAACCGCCCATTTCCGGCATCTGCAGGTCCATCAGGATCAGGTCGAAATGGGCCGCCGCCTGGCATTCGAGGGCGATGCGGCCGTTTGCCGCATGCGTGACCCGGTGCCCCGCATTCGACAGCAGCACGGTGGCCAGTTCGCGGTTCATGGCGTTGTCCTCGACCAGCAGGATGTCCAGGCCGGGCGTGTCTGCGCGCACGCACTGGGGCGCTGTGGCGGGGGCGGCGCCGGGCATGCCGCGGCACGTGCCCAGCACGCCCGCGGTGATGGCCAGCAGTTCCTCGGGGCTGGCAGGCTTGAGCAGGTAGCCGTCGATGCCCAGTTCGCGGCAGCGTGCCGCGTCGCCCAGGCTGCCGCTGGACGACAGCATGACGATGGGCACCTGGCTCCAGTGGGGCAGGGCGGCCAGGGCCGCTGCCGTGTCGAAGCCATTCATGCCGGGCATGGCGCAGTCCATGATGATGCAGTCCGCGGGCAAGCTGGTGCGGCAGCCGTCGAGCGCTGCCTCGCCCGACTCGCAGGCGGTGACGCTGGCGCCGCAATGCTCGAAGATCCTGCGCAGGATGGTCAGGTTGCTGGGGTTGTCGTCGACCAGCAGGATGCTGCGTCCCGCCAGCGAAGCGCCGGGCGGCGGCAGCAAGGGCTGCTGCTCGCCGACGGGCAGGGCCAGGTCGACGGTGAAGCAGCTGCCCTTGCCCAGTTCGCTCGACAGGCTGATACTGCCTTTCATCATCGTCACCAGGCGGCGTGTGATCGACAGGCCCAGTCCCGTGCCGCCGAAGCGCCGCGTGGTCGACCCGTCTTCCTGCTGGAAGGCGTCGAAGACGGCCTCCTGCATGTCGGCGGCAATGCCGATGCCGGTGTCGCGCACGTCCAGCTGCAGCCGGGCCATGCCGTTGCCGCCGGCGCGCAGCCGGGCGCTGACGACCACCTCGCCGCGCGGCGTGAACTTGATGGCGTTGCCCGCCAGGTTGGTCAGCACCTGGCGCAAGCGGCCCGGGTCGCCCAGCAAGGTTTGCGGCAGCGCGGGATCGATGTCGAGCACCAGTTCCAGCCCGCTGGCCTGCGCCCGCATGGCGTGGGCGCGCATGGTTTCCTGCATCAGCTGGCGCAGGTCGAAGGGGATGCTTTCCAGCGTCAGCATGCCCGCCTCGATCTTCGAGAAATCGAGGATGTCGTTGATGATGCACAGCAGGGCGTCGGCCGAGGCCTTGACGATTTCCAGGTACTTGCGCTGGTGGCCATCGAGCTCGGAATCGAGCACCAGGTCCGTCATGCCCAGGATGCCATTCATCGGCGTGCGGATTTCATGGCTCATGTTGGCCAGGAATTCGCTCTTCGAGCGGCTGGCCGACTCGGCCGCTTCCTTGGCCAGCAACAGGGCCCGTTCGGCCGCCTTTTGGCTGGAAATGTCGACCAGGGTGCCCACCAGGCCGTGCAGGCTGCCGTCGGACTTCAGCAGGGTTGCCTTGCTGAACAGCACGTCGACCTGCCGCGTGCCGGCGGTCAGCCGGTCTTCATACGTCTGGTTGCCCTTGTCGAGCATCAGGCGCAGGTCCTGCCGCGCCACCAGCTGCGCTTCCTGCGGCGGCAGGATGTCGGCCGCCGTCATGCCCAGGATATCCGCTTGCGCGAGCTGGAAGAAGGCGCAGAAGGCGCGGTTGGCGCGCAGGTAGCGGCCCTGCACGTCCTTCAGGTACAAGGGGATAGGGATGGTTTCGATCAGTGCGTCGACGAAATTGAGGTTGTGCCGCAGCTCGCGCGCCGCCAGGCGCCGCTCGGTGATGTCGGTGAGGCTGCCCGTGATGCCGGCCAGGCGCCCCAGGCCGTCGCGTTCGGCGCGTGCGCATACGTCGATCCAGCGCACGTTGCCGTCGCTGGTGACGTAGCGCGCTTCATGGCGCATGCTGTCCACCTGGCCGTCCAGCAGCTGGGCCAGGCCGGCGGCGGCGCGCTCGCGGTCGCGCACATCGACGAATTGCAGGATACGCTTGCCCAGGCTGTCGGCGATGGAAAAACCGGTGATGGTGTGCCAGGCGGGGTTCAGGAAGGTCCAGGCGCCGTTCAAGTCGGTGCGGAAGACCACTTCATTGAGGCTGTTGACGACGTTGCGGTATTCGCGCTCGCTTTTCGCGATGGTCTCGGCCATGCGCTTGCTCTCGCTGATTTCCGTGCGGATGGCGATGTACTGGTATGGCTTGCCGGCCGCATCGAGGAAGGGCACGATGGTGGCGTCCACCCAGTATTGGCCGCCATCCTTGGCATGGTTGCAGATTTCGCCATGCCAGACCTGGCCGGCGGTAATGGTCTGCCACATCTGCGCAAAGAAGGCGTCCGCATGCGTGTGCGAGTTGATCAGGCGGTGCGTCTGGCCGACCAGCTCTTCGCGCGCGAAGCCGCTGATGGCGCAGAACTTGTCGTTGACGTAAATGATGGCGCCGCTCGTGTCGGTGATGCTGACAATGGCGTGCTGGTCCATCGCAAAGCGCTGGTTCTGCAGTTCGATGCGGCGCAGTTCCTGCTGCGCCACCAGTTCGGCCAGCAGCACCGACAGGCCTTCGATATCGCTTTCCTGCGGCAGGCGCAGGCCGGAATCGTCGTTGTCGAGCAGGCGCACGGCCGCCACGCGCAGCGACTGGATCACGCGGTTGCGGCTGGCCAGTTCCGTGCGCAGCAGGTCGTTGGTCATGCTCAGTTCCGTCGAACTCAGTTCCAGGCTGCGCGAGCGCAGATCCAGGTCGCGTTCGGACTGGTCGTAGGCGCTGTCGATGCGCAGCAGCAGGGCCGGCAGGCCAGCCAGGAAAGCGGCCAGTTCGGGCGGCGTGCCGGCTTGCGCGCTCAGTGTCTGCGCCTGTTCCAGCAAGGCGGCGCAGGCGCTTTCCGAGTCGATATTGCAGACGCGGTTCAATTGGCGGGCGAGGGTGCGGTTCATGCTTCGCTCAGGACGGTGACGGTCATCGTCTGGTTATGCAGCTGGCAAGTGCCATGCGGCTGGGCGATGCCGATTTCTCCGTTGGAATAAAAACCGGCGATGCAGGCCGCGCCGCCCAGCAGGTCGGCCACGGCTTCGACCTCTTCCTCGACCCGGTCGCCCATGACCAGCTTGCGCCCCACGCAGCTGACCAGCAGGGCCAGCTGGTCGCCCGCCGCGTCGGCGTGGGCCTGGACGCCGCGCGCGGCCGTTTCTGCCCCGTCGATCAGCCTGTTGGTGCTCGAATGCATCAGTTTCAGGTAGCCGTCGGCGAGGATGTCGCCGGCCAGGGTCAGCGAACCCTGTTCCTCGTCGACGGCGAGGATGGTGCGGAAGACATTGCTTTTTTCGTGCGCGGCCGTCAGCATTTCAAAGGGGAACAGCAGCCCCGAGCCGGGCAGGTCGCGCGCATAGTCGCCCAGGTACAGCTTGTAGATGTCGAGCGCGCGCGCGCCGTCCAGGCCATACAGCACATTGTCGACGCAGCGCGTCACCTTGCGCGCCGGACCGAACGCTTCCCAGCCCGCATGGCTGCCGTAGCCGAGGCGGATGCGCTCGCCGTACAGGCCGACGGCGACGATGGTGTTGTCGGCCGCGCCGCGCGGACCCAGGGTCCAGGTCTGGCGGAAGGCGCCGCCGTCGGCCGCCAGCCCGCCGGACACCGTCACGCCCGGCGGCAGGTTGGCCTGCAGGCCGGCGATGAGGGCGCTGCCATTGATGGCCACGCCCGTGCCCAGCATGAAAACGGCCGCCAGGCCGTCCTGCGGCAGCGCCTGCGCCAGGCGCTCGCCCGTGTCGTGCGAATCGGCCATGTCGCAGATGATGGCGTCGGCGATGGCCACCGTCGTGTGCTCGAAGCCGATGGCGGTGATGACGCAGCTGTCGTCGTAGACGCGCTTGCCGGCGATCTCCCCGGCCGTGGAACAGCCGGCGATGACGGCGCCGGGCATCTGGCGGCGCAGCGCCGCCGTCAGCTCGGGAGTGGCAAAGTAGGCGCAGGCGCCAAAGGCCAGCACCAGCTGCGGTTGCATGGCGGCCAGGGGGGCCAGGGCGGCATCGAGGTCGGCATGGTTTTTCAGGATCAGTTGTTGCACGCGCATGGCAGGTTCCTCGCTTACAGTGGGTGGGCGTGGTGATGGATGGGGTCGGGCAGGCTGTCGCGGATGGCGAGCACGTCGTCCCAGGCGCCCAGGAAGGCGTCGATGCAGCGCGGGCAGAAATGGCTGCCCTTGTTCTCTTGCAGGAACTGGCGCGCCTGCGCCAAAGGCCAGGCGGGCTTGTACGGGCGCTCCGAGCTCAGTGCGTCGAAGACGTCGGCCACGGCCACGATGCGCGCCGACAGCGGTATCTGGTCGCCCGCCAGGCCGCGCGGATAGCCGCTGCCATCGTATTTCTCGTGGTGGCCGCAGGCGATTTCCTCGGCCAGGCGGATCAGCGGCGAATCGCTGCCGGCGAGGATCTGGCCGCCGATTTCCGCATGCTGGCGCATGATGGCCATTTCCTCGGGATCCAGCCGCCCCGGCTTGAGCAGGATATGGTCGGGCGTGGCCAGCTTGCCCACGTCGTGCATGGGCGCCGCCTTGAGCAGCAGGTCCTGCCATTGCGCGTCGAGACCCAGTTCCCTGGCGATCAGCGCCGAGTAGCGGGCCATGCGCATGATGTGGCCGCCCGTTTCGGGATCGCGGAATTCGGCCGCCCGCGCCAGGCGCGCGACCAGTTCCATCTCCCTGGCGGTGACGTTGGCGATGGCCTCGGCCACTTCGTGTTCGAGCAGCTTGGCGCGGTCGGCCAGCATGGTTTGCGCCGTGCGCAGGGCCAGCAGGTTGCGTACGCGCAAACTGAACTCGATGGTGTCGATGGGTTTGGTGAGAAACTCCGTCACGCCCAGCGAAAAGGCTTGCTTGCGCACGGCGCGGTCGTTCTCGGTGGTCACCATGATGATGGCGATGTTGGCCATGCCCGGCATCTTGCGGAAAATGCTGAGGAATTCATTGCCGGACAGGCTGGGCATCCGGTAATCGAGCAAGACCAGGTCCGGCACGTTCGATTCGCACCAGTACAGCGCGTCGATGGGATCGTTCATGCAGACCGGTTCGGCGGCGCTGGCCTTGCGCGCCAGGGTCGCCAGCAGGCTCAGATTGGTATCGTTGTCATCGACGATCAGGATGCTCATGGTGTCTCCGGCGGGGCGGGTTCGGGTGGTGGCGGGGCTGGTGGCTGGCTCAGGCCGCCAGTTTTCCGCCGGCGTGCATGCCCATGCCCGACAGCAGGCTATCCATGTCGAGCACGATCAGCATGCGCTCGTCCAGGGCGCCGATGGCCGTCACGTGGCCGGCCATGGCCGAGCCGTGCAGCTGCGGCGGCGGCTTGATCTGCGCCGGCGCCAGCGGCACCACGTCGGCCACGCGGTCGACCACGATGCCGGTGGCGCCATGCGCGAAGATGAGGATGATCACCACGGTCGAGGCGTCGTATGCGGGCTCGGCCTGGCCCAGCGCGATGCGCAGGTCGATCAGCGGCACGATGCTGCCGCGCAGGTGGATGAAACCCTTGAGGAAGGCGGGGGCGTTGGCGATGCGGGTCACGGCGCCGTAGCCGCGGATTTCCTGCACCAGGCCGATGTCGATCGCATATTCTTCCTTGCCGAGTCCGAAGACCAGCAATTCCCGGGCGTCCGCTTGCGCCAGCTGGTTCGCTGCTGCGGCATGTGTCGTGGTGGTTTCCATGTGCTTGCTCCTGTCAGGTGCTGCGGGGTGAATGAAACGGCGGATATGGCCGGGTGCTCAGGCTTGCTCGATGCGGTTGCGGCCATTGTTCTTGGCCTGGTACAGCGCGGCGTCGGCTTGCATGAAGCCCGCCTTCCAGTCGCCGTTGTCGGGCAGCGGTGCCAGGCCGATGCTGATCGTCACCGGAATGGACAGCTTGCCGAACTCGAAACGCGTCTCTTCCACGGCGCGGCGGATGCGTTCGGCCACCTGGCAGGCCATGCTCATGTTCGTATGCGGGAACAGGAAACCGAATTCCTCGCCGCCCACGCGGGCGACGACGTCCGAGGCCCGCGCCTGGAACTGGAACACGGCGGCGATGGCTTGCAGGACGGCATCGCCGGCGGCATGGCCATGCTGGTCGTTGACGTGTTTGAAGAAGTCGATGTCGGCGATGCCGATGGCCAGTGGGCTGTGGGCGCGCCGGGCCCGCGCGGCGGCACGCACGGCTTCGACCTCGAAGGCGCGGCGGTTGGACAGATGGGTCAGCGGGTCGCTCAGGGCGATGCGCTGCAGCTGCTGCCAGCGGGCCGCATTCTGCTGTTCGAGCGCGCGCTCGCGGCGCTGGTCGATGAAAAAGGCGCCCATGTAGTTCTCGTCGCCGAGCTTGCCCAGGTCCATGGCCTTGAGCACGATGGGCAGCATGGAGCCGTCGTGGTGGCGAATGGCGAAATGGCGTTTGTGCCCGAGTACCCTGGACTTCTTTTCGCCGGCCAGATAGGCGCCGATCTGCGCGCCATGCTGCTCGCGCACGGCGTCCGGCAGCAGCGCCTCGATTTGCCGGCCCGCCAGGCTGCCCTGCGCATAGCCGCTCAGCGCATACATGGCGTCGTTCGCATACTGGATGCGTGAAGCGGCGTCGATGATGACGGCGGCGTCTTCTGCTGCGTCGAGCAAGCGCAAGGCCAGGACTTTGTTCATGCGTATCTCCCCTACATAGGTGCGGATTTCCCGGGTGGCGAAAGTGACGATGTCATCGCATCGTTTTTGTTTTCCCATGTCAATCATCATACCTCAAATAAAATAGAATGCAATGAATTTCATGATTTTAATGATTTGTGTTTGCCGCGCAACTGCGGCCTGCTGCTCGATTTTGTCTTGGAGAGCTGGTTTTCACTGTGGCGACGCGACAATCTATCCATTTGTCACCATTTCAAAAATGACAAATTCGTTTAAATTTTTCATTTAAATGTTGTAATTGGTTAAATCATGGAGCAAAATGAATTTGATCTAAATCAAAAAGAGGGCAAATAGAGGCAAGTTGTTGGCAAGGCGCCTCTCGCCACTTGTCAGGATCTGTGCAGGAAAGAGCAGTGTTGTTCAGGCCAGGGCGCGAGCCCGCTTCTTTTCGGGTGGCGCCGCCATTCGCTTGTGTAGGATAGGGAGACAGAAATGCGTACAAATATGCCGGTAACGAACAGGGAATATGTGCTTCATGATGGTCAGACGGTGGTATCGAAGACTGACCTGAAGGGCAACATCACCTATGTCAACCAGGATTTCATCGATATCAGCGGCTTTTCGGCCGAGGAGCTGATCGGCGCGCCGCAAAACATCGTGCGCCATCCGGATATGCCGGCCGAGGCCTTCGCCGACTTCTGGCGCACCATCAAGAGCGGCAAGGCGTGGACGGGCATGGTCAAGAACCGCTGCAAGAATGGCGATTACTACTGGGTGGAAGCGAATGCCGCGCCGATGCTGGAAAATGGCCAGATGGTGGGCTACACCTCGATCCGCGTGAAGCCCAGCCGGGAACAGGTGGCCGCCGCCGAGCAGGCATACCAGGCCATCAAGCAAGGCGGCACGACGCTCGAAGTGCGCGAAGGCGTGGCCATGCACCGCTCGGTCCTGCGTCGCCTGAACCCTGTGGCGCAGCTGTCGCTGCGCGCCCGGATGTCCCTCGTGTTCGGCTCGCTGGCGCTGCTGTTCGTTGCCGCGCCGGCCATCTCCTATGTGGCGTCGGGACACGCCGGCATGCCGATGCTGTTCAGCACTCTCTGCGGCGTGGTGTCGTGCGCGGCCGGCGGCTACACCTTGCAGCGCGCGGCCGTGGTGCCGCTGGAGCGCATGCGTGGCGATATCGAGCGCATGAGCGCGGGCGACCTGTCGGGCAGCATCAGCGCCAGCGGCAACGACGAATTGACGGCGGTGGCGCAGGCGCTGCGCGTCCTGCAGACGAACGTCAAGCTGCTGGTCGGGCAAATCAAGGAATCGACGGGCGTAGTGGGCCGCGGCGCGGAGGAAATCGCCGCAGGCAATGCGAACCTGTCGCGGCGCACGGAGTCGCAGGCCAGCGCGCTGGAAGAGACGGCGTCGTCCATGGAAGAGCTGACCGGCACGGTCAGGCAGAATGCCGACAATGCGCGCGAGGCGAACCGCCTCGTCAGCACCGCCTCCGAGACCGCGCACAAGGGCGAGCAAGCCATGTCGCAGGTGATTGCCACCATGGGCTCGATCCAGGACAGCTCGCGCAAGATCGTCGACATCATCGGCGTGATCGACGGCATCGCCTTCCAGACGAATATCCTGGCGCTGAATGCGGCCGTCGAGGCGGCGCGGGCGGGGGAACAGGGGCGCGGCTTTGCCGTGGTGGCGTCCGAGGTGCGCAGCCTGGCGCACCGCTCGGCACAGGCGGCCAAGGAAATCAAGGTGCTGATCGGCGATTCGGTGGACAAGGTGGGGGCGGGCAGCCGGCTGGTGCAGGACGCCGGCAAGACGATGGGCGATATCGAGCAGTCGGTGCGCCAGGTGGCCGGCTACATGGCGGACATTACGGCGGCCAGCCAGGAGCAGAGCGAGGGTATCGAACAAATCAACCAGGCCATCACGCAGATGGATGACGTGACGCAGCAAAATGCGGCCCTGGTCGAGCAGGCCGCCGCCGCCGCGGCCGGCATGCAGCAGCAGGCCGTGCAACTGGCGACGCTGGTCGATTCCTTCCAGCTGGTGCGCAGCGTGGCGGCCGGCGTGGCGGCCCGGCCGGCAGCCAGGGCTGCCGCGCCGCGCAAGCAGTTATCAGTGACGAGCCTGCTAAAACCGCAGCTGGCGTGATGCCGCGGCAGGCGCTGGCGCTGGAAAAGCGCGCTTACACCGCCTGGCTGACGGAGTAAATCAGCAAGCCGGCCAGGCCGCCCACGATGGTGCCGTTGATGCGGATGAATTGCAGGTCGCGCCCGATGGCCAGTTCGATGCGCTCGCTCATTTCATCCTTGCTCCACGAGTCCAGGCGGGCGGCGATGAAGGCGCCCACCTCGCCCCGGTAGCGCCGTACCAGCGAGCCGCTGCCGGCGACGATGGCGTCGTTCAGCCATGCCCGCGCCGTCTTGTCCTCGCCCAGCACCTGGCCCGTGTTGCGCGCCAGGCTGGCAATCGCTTGCGCCAGCACGGGGGCGTCGGCGTGCAGGTCGGCCAGCACGCGCGCGCGGATGGCGTCCCACAGCTCGCCCAGCATGGCTTGCACCGTGTCGCTGGCGATCAGCTGCAGCTGGTAGCGGCGCACCGTTTCCTGCCACTGCGGGTCGGCCTTCAGGTGCAAGGCGCTGTCGGCGATCCAGCCGGCGATGCGCTGGCGCAGCGGGTGGGCCGGGTCGATGCGCACGGTCAGGGCGAATTTTTGCAGCGAGGCGATCATGCGCGGCTCGTACGCTTTCACGGCTTTTTTCACCAGCGCGTTCTCGATCTGGAAAGCGCCCAGCACGAAGTCGCCGATGGCCGTGTGGTGGCGCTCGTCGTCCAGGTAGGCGGCACTGCGGTCGAGCAGGAAGTCCAGCAGTTCCTGCGGCTTGCCATCGGCGATCAGCGCATCGATGCAGTCTGCCGCCACGTCCGATACATTCAGCTGGCCCAGGTAGCCGCTGGCCTGTTCGCGCAGCAGGCGCCCCAGCTGCTCATGGTCGGCCATCGCCAGCAGCTGTTTCGCCACGCCGGCACCGGTCATGCCCAGCTGCCGCGCGTGGGCCTCCTCACGGAGCCAGGCGCCCAGGCGGGCGGCGGGATCGGCTTGCGCGATGCGCTCGGCGATGCCTTGTTCGGTAATGAAATGGTTTTCCACGAAGGCGCCCAGGCTGCGGCCGATGTCCGCCTTGCTGTTCGGGATGATGGCCGTATGCCACAGGGGGATGCCCAGCGGGTGGCGGAACAGGGCCACGACGGCGAACCAGTCGGCGATCGCGCCCACCATCGCCGCTTCGGCAAACGCTTCCACATAGCCCCAGGCGGGGTGGCGGCCCCGCTGCGAGCGGGCCACGGCGAAGACCAGCGCGGCCAGCAGCAGCAAGCCGGCGGCCAGCCACTGCATATTGCGCAGGCGCGCGCGCTTGAGCTGGTCCGTGCTCTGGTCCAGCTGTGCGATGAGGTCGGGGGATGGTTGCATGGATGGCGGCCTGCAGGGTTGCGAGACCGCCATCTTAACTGCGGCAGCGACAGGATGTGTCGCTGCACGGGACTTTTTACTGCTGCGGATGCAGCAGCGAACGGCGGCGCGCATAGCCGAAGTAGATGGCCAGGCCGATCACCAGCCAGATGGTAAAGGCCATCCAGGTGACCCAGCTGAGGAAGCTCATCAGGCCCACGCACAGGATCACGGCCAGCGCCGGCACGAACGGTACGCCGGGGCAGCGGAAGGCGCGCGGCAGGTCCGGGCGCTTCTTGCGCAGCACCACCACGGCAATCGACACCATGGTGAAGGCGGCCAGGGTGCCGATGTTGATCAGCTCGGCGAGGATGTTGAGCGGGATCGTGGCGGCGATCAGGCCGAAGACGATGCCGACCAGCCAGGTGGCGAAGAATGGCGTGTGGAAGCGCGGGTGCACGGTCGACAGGCGCTTGGGCAGCAAGCCGTCGCGCGACATGGCGAAGATGATGCGCGTCTGGCCGAAGGCCATCACGAGGATCACGGTGGTCATGCCGAGGATGGCGCCCAGGTCGACGAAGCCGGCGATCCAGTTTTCGCCCGCATATTGCAGGGCCAGCGAGACGGGATGGTCGACGCCGAGGAATTTCTGGTACGGCACGATGCCCGTCATGATGGCCGAGACCACCACGTACAGCACGGCGCACACGGCCAGCGAACCGATGATGCCGATCGGCAGGTCGCGCGACGGCTTCTTGACTTCCTCGGCGGCCGAGGTGACGGCGTCGAAGCCGATGAAGGCGAAGAAGACGAGGGCGGCGGCGCTCAGCATGCCGTGGTAGCCGAAGGGCATGTAGGGCTGCCAGTTGGCCGGCTGCACGTGGCGCGCACCGAAGATGATGAACAGCAGCACCACGCCCACCTTGATGGCCACCATGATGTTGTTCAGGCGCGCCGATTCGCGCACGCCCCAGCCCAGCATGGCCGTCAGGGCCAGCATGATGACGAGGGCCGGCAGGTTGATGAAGGTCGTCACGCCGGGCAGGGCGCCCGGTGCGGCCGTCAGGGCCACGGGCAGGGCGATGCCGAAGCCCGACAGCAGCGACTGGAAGTAGCCGGACCAGCCGACGGAGACGGCGGCCGCGGCCAGGCCGTATTCGAGCAGCAAGTCCCAGCCTATCATCCAGGCGGCCAGCTCGCCCAAAGTCGCATAGCTGTAGGTGTAGATGGAGCCGGCCACCGGCACGGTGGAAGCGAATTCCGCATAGCACAGGGCGGCGAAGCAGCAGGCGACGGCCGCCACGACGAAGGACAGCGACAGGGCGGGGCCGGCCGTCAGCGCACCCGTGCCGGTGAGTACGAAAATGCCGGTGCCGACGATGGCGCCTATGCCCATGAGGACAAGGTCGAACGGTCCCAGCACCTTGGCCAGTCCTCCCGGCTTCTTGCTGTGGGCAATCATGTCATCCAAATTCTTGGTTCTAAATAAGCTCACTGTGTCTCCTGGTGGTTTTTGTCATGGCGCCATTGCCGCCTCGTGAGTAGCACGACGCAGCCAGATTCTAGCCCACGCGCCCGTAATTCCAGAAGGAAAACCGTACATTGCCGTGCGCGCCCGCCCTGTCAACTTGCGAAACAGGCAAAAAAACAGCCCCGGATGTGGGCCGGGGCTGGAAAGGAGACTGCTACAAATGGTTACTTTGGCTTACCTGGAAAAGTGCGCTTCGATCTCTTCCAGCGTCTTGCCCTTGGTTTCGGGGAGCAAAAACGCGGCCGCCAGGAAATACAGCACGGTGCAGCCGGCGCCGAAGAAGAAAAGTGTCGAATAGCCATGCAAGCCGACGGTGGGCAGGAAGATGGCGGCGATCACCGTCGAGACGAACTGGTTCACCAGCAGGGCGATGCTCATGCCGTTCGAGCGGATACGCGTCGGCATCAGCTCGGACAGGGCCAGCCAGACGCACACGCCCGGTCCCACGGCAAAGCTGGAAACGAACACGCAGATGGCGATCGCCACCAGCCAGCCATGCGTGGACGAGGGCACGGGGCCCAGGCTGGCCTTTTCGATGCGCAGCGGCGCCTCGCGCCCGGCGGCCGGGTCGGCGAAGGGGTTCAGGTGCAGTTTGCGGAAGAACACGCCGATGACGCTGTCGGCCTGCACGGCGTCCGCGCGTGCGATGGACACCTGGCGCAGCACGGGATCGTCGCTGCGCAGGCTTTTTACGTTGGTGAAGGGGCCGTAGGCGTAGGCGATGGTCAGCTGCTGCGGCGTGCCGTCGGCGGCCGCGCCCAGCGCCGTCAGGGTGGCCGCATCGAGGCGCACGGCCAGGCCGTCGTGCTGCACCTGGGCGGCGATGGCGGGGCGAACGTCGGCCAGGTGCGCTTCGGCGCCGCGGAACAGCAAGCCGGCCGCCAGCAGCGAGACGACGATACCGCCCGTGCCCAGCATCAGCAGGAACTTGCGGCCCTTGCGGTCGACCAGCAGCACGGCCACCACCGTCATCACGGCGTTCAGTACTTTTAAAAGTACGTCCGCCATGTTGGCCGAGGCGCCCGACAGGCCCGCCTGGTTCAAAATATTGACGACATAGGCGAGGATGGAATTGATGCCTGTCGCTTGCGTGCAGGCGAGAATCAGGCAGGCCAGCAGGAAGGGCAGCACGTAGCGGCGGCTCAGCAGCGGGTCTTTCGCCTTGCCGCTGGCCTTGGCCGCGTTTTCCGGCGTGTCTTGCATCTCGCGCAACTCGATGTCGGCGGCGGCGGGCAGGCGCGTGCGCAGCAGCGACTGGCGCGCCTGCTCGATGCGGCCCCGTTGCGCCAGCCAGCGCGGCGACTCGGGCAGCAGCAGGGCGCCGATGGTAAACACGAGGCCCGGCGTCAGGCAAACCCAGAAGATGCTGCGCCAGGCGTGGTCCTTGGCCGTGAAGATGGCGGCGATGCGGCCCGCTTCCGGCAAGGCTTGCGCCGCCTGCGTGGCCGTTTCCACCGTCTGCGCTTGCAGCAGGCCGATCAGGGCGGCGGCCACCAGGCCGATGGTCAGCAGCAGCTGGAACAGGGCGGCACCGCGTCCGCGCTGCTGCGCGGGCAGGCATTCGGCCAGGTACAGGGGCACGACGACGCCGATCAAGCCGCCGCTGATGCCTTGCAGCAGACGGCCCAGCAGCAGCGGCGTGTAGCCGTCGGCCAGGGCAATCAATGGAATGCTGGCGCTGAACAGGGCGCCGGCCAGGAACATCACCCAGCGCCGGCCCAGGATGTCGGCCAGGGCGCCGGCGAACAGCGACGACAGGACTGAACCCAGGAGCACGGCGGCGACGATAAAACTCAGCTGCTGGGCCGTCAGTTTCCAGGCCACCGAGGCCGTCGACTCCAGGTAGGGCAGGGCGCCGGCGATGATGCCGATGTCTATGCCGTACAGCAATCCCCCCATGCCGGCAATAAATAGCAGGTAGCGCATGGCCCACACGGGGGCCTTGTGTGACGTGTCGTGCATGAAAACTCCGGGACGGGGTTGAGGTTGGGGGCTGGGTCTAGGGACTGAATCTAGCGGGTGGAAAGATCGATGGCCGCGCCTTCGACGAAGACGGACACTGGCTGTAATTGGGGATCGAGGACGACGATATCGGCCCAGGCGCCGGGTGCCAAACGGCCCCGTTCGGATTCGCCCAGGTAATCGGCCGGGTACAGCGACAAACGGTTCGAGGCGTCCGCCAGGTCCAGGCCCAGCTCGACGAAATTGCGCAGGGCCTGGTCCATGGTCAGCACGCTGCCGGCCAGCGATCCCGTGGCCAGACGCACGCAGCCCAGGCATTTGTAGACGCGCTGCGTGCCCAGTCCGTATTCGCCATCGGGCATGCCGGTGGCCGAGGTGGCGTCCGTCACGCCGTACAGGCGCGGGATGGCGCGCAGGGCCGCGCGCAGGGCGCCCTTGGCCACGTGCTGCAGGTCGGGGATGATTTCCGCGTATTCGGCATGCGCCAGGGCCGCGCCCACCATGCCCTGGTCGTAGTGCGTCATGCCCGTCATGCCGTTGTACAGGTGGGTAAAGCCGGAGACTCCGGCCTGCAGCGCCGCCAGGCCTTCGTCATACGTGCCGGCGCTGTGGCCGATCTGCACGCGGATGCCCATCGCCGCCAGTTGCGGGATCAGTTCCAGGTGGCCGGGGATTTCCGGCGCCATGGTGAGCACCTTGATGGGGGCGAGGGCGTGGAAGCGCTGCACCAGCGCCAGGCTTGCTTGCACCACGTCGGGAGGCTGCGCGCCCAGGCGGTGCAAGTTCAAAAACGGGCCTTCCAGGTGCACGCCCAGCATGCGCGCGCCGTTGGCCGGGCGCTCGGCGATGACGCCGGCCAGCCCTTGCAGGGCGCGCACGATCGACGGCTCCTTCGCCGTCAGGGTGGTGCCCAGCAGGGCCGTGGTGCCGTGGCGCGCATGCACCCGCGCCACGGTGGCGCCCGCGTCACCGCCCTCCATGATGTCGACGCCGGCCGCGCCATGCACGTGCAGGTCGATGAAGCCGGGCAGGATGGTCAGCGCGCTGTCGGCGGCAGGGTCTTCTTGTATCTGGACGATGCGCTGGTCAAAAGTGATGGTGCCCGTGATCCAGCCAGATGGGGTAAGGATTCTGCCGCTCAGCATGTGTTATTCCGCTATAAAAAGTTCGATGCCCAGCTTGTGCAGCCCTTCGCGGTATTCCTGGCTGATGCTGGCATCGGTGATGACGGTATCGACGCGGTCCAGTTGCACGATGCGGTGCAGGCTGACGCGGCCGAACTTGGAGGCGTCCGTGAGGACGATGATTTTCTTCGCCCGTTCCACCATCTTGTGGTTCAGGCTTGCTTCCGCTTCGTGGTGGGTGGTGACGCCGAACTGCAGGTCGAAGCCGTCCACGCCCAAAAACAGTTTGTCGAAGCTGTAGGCTTGCAAGCAGGTTTCGGCCTGGCTGCCCTGGATTGACAGCGACTGCTTGCGCAGCAGGCCGCCCGTGAGGATCAGGTCCACGCCGGGAGCGTCGGCCAGCTCCCACGCGATGTTCAGGCCATTCGTGGCCACCGTCACGCCAGTCGCATCGCGCAGATGGCGCGCCAGCGAGATGGTGGTGGTGCCCGAGTCGATGATGATGTTGTCGCCCGGTTCCACCAGCCGCGCCGCATACGCGCCGATGCGCTCCTTCTGCTCGTGGTTGATGGCATCCTTCTGGCGTATCGTGTGCTCGGGCGGCGGCGTGCGCGTCAGGGTCGCGCCGCCGTGGCTGCGCGTGGCCATGCCTTGCGCTTCCAGCGCATTCAAGTCGCTGCGGATGGTGACCGCGGACACGCCGAGCTTTTCCACCAGATCGGTCACCTGCACCGAGCCCTGCTGGGCAAGCATTTGGAGGATGGATTCACGGCGTTGGCTGGTATTTCGCATGGTGGCGGGCTCAGTAAAAAATGAAAATACCGAGCTTAACAGATTGCCGCTTCGGCAATGGCGGCCACTGCCGCATTGCGGTTGCAGGCGCGCGCATATTGCGCCAGCAAGCTGCCGATCTTGTGCTCGATCAAGGCCGGCGCCTCGGCTTCCAGGCTGCCCTGCACCACGGCCAGATACTGTTCCGGCAAATGCTGGCTCAGCAGCGGCAGCGGAATCGCCGCGGCGTCCAGGTTGGCCAGCAGCTTGCCGACGGCGGCCGCCACTTCCGGCTCGCCCCAGTAATAGCGGCAACGGTCGCTCAAGCCGTAGCGGCGCATCAGGCGCTGCTCGTCCGGCGTGCCCAGGTAATGCTTGATCCAGTTCTTCGGCTTGGCCACCATCACGTCGTCGAGCACCTGCATCAGCTGCGAGGTGGCGTGCGCCGGCAGCAGTTCTTCCTCGATCTGGCACAGGGCGAACAGCGCCTCGCGCAGGGCGAAGGTGGCGGCCGGGCCCACTTTCAGGATGGCGAAATGGTCGCGCACCATGGCGTGCAGGGCCGATTCGCGCTGGTAGTCGGTGGAATGGGCTTCGAACACGAGGCCGGGCTGCTCGGCGACGAAGGCCGACAGCTCGGCGGCGGCATCCGCATCGTAGTGCTGGATGCTGCTCTGGTCGAAATCGACGCCCGGCTGCACCACCATGGCGATGACGCGGCGCCATGCGTCGTGCAGGCCGTTGTCGAGGAAGGCGCGGCAATGCACGTCGAGGGTGCGGCGCGCGGCCTGTGGGCTGGTGACGGCGCCGGCCTGCGCCAAGGACGCTTCGCCGCCGGGAATCGGCACTTCCGTGCCGATCACGTAGACGGGCGGCGCGAAGCCGGCGGCGGCCGCCGCCGCTTCGGCGACGATGCACAGGCGCGCCGAACGGGCGGCCACGGTTTCATCATCGAGCTGCAGGGGGTCGTCGGCACAGCGCATGCTGCAATCGAGGTGGATTTTATGGAAGCCGGCCGACGCATACGCGGCGATCAGCGTTTCGGCGTGATCCATGGCGGTAGCCGCATCGAGGTGCTGCCAGGCGTTCGGACCCAGGTGGTCGCCGCCCAGCACCAGGCGGCTGGCGGGGAAGCCCTGTTCGCGGGCCAGCGCCAGCATGGTGTCGCGGAAAACGTTTGGTGTCATGCCCGTGTAGCCGCCGAACTGGTCGACCTGGTTCGACGTCGCCTCGATCAGCAGCACGGTGTCGTAGTCGCTGGCCACGCGCATGGCGGCGCGCAGCACGCTCGGATGGCTGCAGCAGACGGCGTACAAGCCAACGCGCTCGCCGCGGCGGTGCGCCTTGATCACTTGCTGGATGGGCGACAGGGTAAAAGTCGGGTTTTCCGCTTGCTTCATCATGTTGACGCCTTTATATGTTGTCGTATCAAAAGGGCCGCGCCGCGCGCGCCGCCGGCGTCGCCAAAGCGGGGCGGCAGGATGGGCGGCACGTGCACGCCGGGGAATAAATGGCGCCTGACGGCCGCCGGCAGCTTGTCGTACAGGTGCGGCAGCTTGGACAGGCCGCCACCGAGCACGATGACGTGCGGGTCGTAGGCCAGCACCAGGCCGGCCAGCGCGTGACCCAGCACGTCGAGGTGCACGGCCACCGTGCGCTGCGCCACGGCGTCGCCCATGTTGGCGCGTGCCACGATGGCCAGCGTGGCCAGCGGTTCTGTGCCTTCGCCGCCGAAATGCGCATATAACTTGCTCATGGCGGGGCCGGAGACATAGCGCTCCAGGCAGCCCGCCTTGCCGCACGGGCACGGGTATTCGGTCAAGCCATGCTGCGCCAGCAGGGTGGCGGGCAGGCTCCAGTGGCCCCATTCGCCGGCCACGCCGTTCAAGCCGCGCAGCAGCTGGCCGCCCACGCAATAGCCGCCGCCCGCGCCCGTGCCGAGGATGGCGCCGAACATGCTGGCGGCATGGTCGGCCGCGCCGCCTTGCGCTTCCGACAGGGCGAAGCACTGGCAATCGTTGCCGATGGCGACAGGGCGTTGCAAGGCTTGCTGCAGGGTTTGCGCCACCAGGCGGCCGTTCAGGGCCGGCACGTTGGAACTGAGCTGGCGGCCGCTGGCGCTGTCGATCACGCCGGGCAAGCCGATGCCGACGGGCGCCGTCGTACCCAGGGCGGCGTCGCCGCGCGCCACCAGGCCGACGATCGCTTGCACGAAGGCGCTAAAATCGTCGCCCGGCGTGGCCACCCGTTCGCGGAACACCTCGGCCAGCGCGCCGTCGCGGTCGGCAAAGGCGACCAGCTCCATCTTGCTGCCTCCGATGTCGATGCCGTGGTAGCCGGCCGTGTGATTAGAATTGGTCATGGCCATAGATGGTGACGCCCTGCACGACACGGTTGACGATGCCGCCGGCGAATGGATTGTCGGGGCGCAGTTGCAGCAGCGCGGACTGGTGCAGCGCATATTGTTGCGCCATCAGCAGCCACAGCGGGGCCAGCCAGGCGTCGGGCCAGGCCGGAGCGTCGGCTGACAGGTCGCCGCCGATGCCTACCGTCAGGCACGCCTGCGCCACGCTGTCGCGCTGCAGTTCTTTCAATAGATCGTCTTCATACTGGCGCGCCAAGGGTTTGCTGCTGCGCAGCAGGATCACCAGGGACTCCGTGGTGACGGCCGATTTCGGGCCGTGGCGGAAGCCCAGCGCGGTATTCGCCATCGCCATCACGCGACCGCCCGTCAATTCCAGGATTTTCAATGCCGCTTCCTTGGCCAGCGCTTCCAGCGGACCGCTGCCCAGGTAGACGACGCGCTGCACGGGTGTTGATCCCAGCTCTGCCACGGGAGCCGACCAGTCGCGCAAGGCTTGTTCGCCCAGCTGCGCCAGGCTCTCCAGGCGCGCCACGTCGACGTCCTTGCCCAGGACCGACAGGGCCGCCAGCAGCATGCTGCTAAAGCTGCTGGTCATGGCGAAGCCGCGGTCGCAGCTGCCTTCCGGCATCAGCAGGTTAAAGGTACTGCTGTCGTTGGCGCCCTGGCGCGCCAGCTTGCCGTCCGCGTTGCAGGTGATATTTAAAAAGCGCGCGCCGGGCACGACCTGGCGCAGCAGTTCCACGGCCGCCAGGCTTTCCGGGCTGTCGCCGCTGCGGGCAAACGAGACGAGCAGGGTGGGCGCATCCGCTTCCAGGTACAGCTCGTGGTGCGTCAGCAGGGTGGTGGTGGCGATGGCGCGGATCTGCGCGGGCCAGGCCGCATTCAAGGTGTCGACGACGATTTCGCCCACATACGCCGAGCTGCCGGCGCCCGTCAGGATGACGCGCTGCGCGGGATTGGACAGCGCGTCGCCCAGGAAGGCGGCCAGGCTGGCTTGCTCGTTGCGCAAAATGCCGGCCAGCGCGCGCCAGATGGCCGGCTGGTGGGCGATTTCCTCGGCCGTGTGCAGGCCGCCGATGTCGCGCCAGGTTTGAATGTCACGCTGAAGAAGGGTAGTCATGGAGTGTCAGTAAAGTGTTTGTTGGAGAAAGCATAAATACTAAATTTCGAAAAGTCAAATACGAAAGTAAAACGAAAGTAAATTGTTTTGCAGCTTGCGAAATAATGTCGTCGTATTGGTGTTTTTCTGGACCGAAATCATGTTGCGGTGCCGCATGAAACACAGTCGTGCTGCCGCCTGTCGCTGAAATGCGACGATAACGAAAGTATGTTTTGTGACATTTTGGTGAAACGTAAGAAAAATGCGTCAATTCTGGGCGTTTTATTAATAAATTGCTGCTTTAACTTTCTTTTTGTTGACGATGTTTATTTTTCTTCTTAAAGTAATTTCATTGAATCACTTCTGAAAGCCAGCAGATGAAACCTCTCCCGCTTCCCCGCCGCGCCCTTGCCGCCTGTGTCCTCGCCGCCCTTGCCACCCTGGCTGTCCCTGGCTTGCAGGCCGCGCCCATCGGCAATCTGACAAGCCTGAGTGCCGTGCGTGCGGCCGACGTGGCCAAGGGCGAGGCGCTGGGCTGGGATCTGCGCAGCGACACGGGCATGCAGCTGCGTATCAGCCTGCCGCAGGCGGACGTGCTGCGCATTCAGGCGGGCGGCAAGGCCGGTTTGACGGGAGCGGGCGACAAGGCCGCGCCCATCGTCGTGGGCCAGCCGGCCGCGCAGGTGGCATATGAGATCAGCGAGCAGGCCGACCATATCCTGATCGGCACCGAAGCCCTGAGCCTGCGCATCGACCGCAAGCCCCTGCGCTTTACCTTGTACCGCAAGGGCGACGCAGTGCCGCTGTGGCGCGAAGTGCAGCCGCTGTCGCTCGACGACAAGCAGGGCGTGCAGGTGCTGTCGAGCCTGCCGGGTGAGCGCTATTTCGGCGGCGGCCAGCAGAATGGGCGCTTCGAATTCAAGGGCAAGCAGGTGCCCGTGTCGTATTCGGGCGGCTGGGAAGAGGGCGACCGTCCGAATCCCGCGCCATTTTTGATGAGTTCACGGGGCTGGGGCATGCTGCGCAATACCTGGTCCGACGGCAATTACGATTTGCGCGACAAGGAACAGATCTCGCTGCAGCACGCGGAAGGGCGCTTCGATGCGTATTTCTTCGTCGGCAAGGACTTGCGCGACGTCGTCGCCCGCTACACGGACTTGACGGGCCGCGCGCGCATGCTGCCCCGCTGGGCGCTCGAATACGGCGACGCCGACTGCTACAACGATGGCGACAACGTGAAAAAGCCCGGTTCCGTGCCGAAGGGCTGGACGGACGGCCCCACCGGCAAGACGCCGGACGTGGTGGAAAGCGTCGCGCGCCAGTACCGAGACCACGACATGCCGGGCGGCTGGATCCTGCCCAACGACGGCTATGGCTGCGGCTACACGAACTTGCCGGAAACGGTGAAGGGCCTGGCCGGCTATGGCTTCCGCACGGGCCTGTGGACGGAAAACGGCGTCGACAAGATCGCCTGGGAAGTGGGCCAGGCGGGCAGCCGCGTGCAAAAGCTGGACGTGGCGTGGACGGGCAAGGGCTACCAGTTTGCCATGGATGCGAACAAGTCGGCCTACGACGGCATCCTGAACAACTCCGACAGCCGCCCGTTTTTGTGGACGGTGATGGGCTGGGCCGGCATCCAGCGCTACGCCGTGGCGTGGACGGGCGACCAGAGCGCCAGTTGGGATTACATCCGCTGGCACATTCCGACCCTGATCGGCTCGGGCCTGTCCGGCCAGGCGTATGCGTCCGGCGACGTGGATGCCATCTTCGGCGGCAGCCCGGAAACCTATCTGCGCGACTTGCAGTGGAAAAGCTTTACGCCCGTGCTGATGGGCATGTCCGGCTGGGCCGCGGCCGAGCGCAAGCACCCGTGGTGGTTCGATGAACCGTACCGCGACATCAACCGCCGCTATCTGAAACTCAAGATGCGCCTCACGCCGTATATGTATACCCTCGTGCGCGAAGCGGAACAATCCGGCGCGCCGCTGGTGCGCGGCCTGATGTGGGATTACCCGCAAGACCCGGCCGCCTACACGGAAGCGTATAAATATCAATTCCTCCTGGGCCGTGACGTGCTGGTGGCGCCCGTCTACCGCAGCCAGGCCGTCAGCGGCGGCTGGCGCAAGGGCATTCATTTACCGCAGGGCACGTGGTACGACTACTGGGATGGGCGCCAGGCCACGGCCGGCGCGAAAGGGCGCGACCTCGATATGCAGGTGACCTTGGACAAGCTGCCCGTGTTCGTGCGCGCCGGCGCCATCCTGCCCATGTACCCGGAAATGCTGTACGACGGCCAGAAACCGAAGGATCAGCTGACCCTCGATATCTACCCGCACGGCGATTCCGAATACACCCTGTATGAAGACGACGGCAACACGCGCCAGTACCAGGGCGGCGCCTTCAGCCAGCAAGTCATCCGCATGCGCCAGACGGGCGGCGACGTGCAGGTCGACATCGGCGCCGTCGATGGCAATTACCAGGGCCAGGAAGCGCGCCGCGGCTATGCGCTGCGCATGCTGGCGGGCCAGCGCCCGGCAGCCGTCAAGGCGGGCGAACGCCTGCTCGCGGTGTCCGCCGATCGTGCCGCCTACGACAAGGCGGTCGAAGGCTGGTATTTCGACGCGGCAGACAGGCAAGGCACCTTGCACGTAAAAGTGGCGGCGCAGGATATCCGCCAGTCCCTGGCCTTGCAGGTGGCCGGTGCGCAGGCCGTGGCGCGACTGGACGCCGACTTCCCCGCCGCGCCCGTGCCGGGCCGCGCCTTGCCGGCCGACGCCATGCAGGTGGTGGCGCGTCCGGCGGAAGAAAGCGGCTATCCGCTGGAAAACGCATTCGACGGCAAGCCCGAGACGTGGTTCCGCACCGTGCGCAGCCCGTCCGTGAAAAGCGGTCCGCACGAATGGGTGATCGGCTTTACGGAACGGCGCCTGGTGGACGGCATCGAACTGGCGCCGCGCAACGACCAGCACTGGAAGCATGGCCAGGTGCGGGATTACGAAATCTACATCGGCGACAACAACGGTGAATGGGGCGCGGCGCTTGCGCGCGGCACCTTGAAACTGCAGGAAGGCAGGCAGACGATCAATTTCCCCGCCACGGCCGGGCGCTTGCTGCGCTTCCGTGTCATGAGCACGCAAAATCCGGAAGGCGATGGCGCGGCGTCCACCGACCCGATGGTGACGGCGGCGCAAACGGGCCCGGTGGCGCGCGCGTTCGACGCGGCGCTGGCCACCGACGTGGCGCCCGTCACCTTGTCCGCCTTCCGCGTGCTCGAGCACCGCGTGGCCGAAGGAGAAGAGGTGCAGCGCTACCTGTCGGACCTGGCGCTGCCGAAGAACATCGCGAAAGACCGGCCGGCAGGCAAGGCGGCCGAGATGCGCATGAACGGGCTGTGGTTCCGCAAGGGCCTCGGCGTGGGGCCTGCCAGCCGCATCGACTTGCAGCTGGCGGGCAACTGGAATCTGCTGCGCGCCGACCTGGGCGTGGACGATAGCTGCCGCAGCGCCGGCGGCTTGCAATTCCAGGTCTGGAGCGGTGAGCGGCTGCTGTATGACAGCGGCCTGGTCACGGCTCCCGGGGTGGTCAAACCCGAGATTGACGTGCGCGGCCTGAGCCAGCTCAGTTTGCGCACCCTGGGCGCGCGCGGCGCCCACCCGGCCCAGGTCTGCGGCAACTGGGCCAACGCCGTACTGACCGGCACGGAAGGCGCGACAGTCAAGCCGCGCTAACCGCAATCACTTCATTTCACCAAATCGAGCCCCTCTTTGGACCGGGGAGGGGCTCTTGCAGCCTTACGAAAACAAATCACTTATAAAAGGGAGTCGGGAATGCACTTGAAAAAACTGATGGCCGCCATGGTGGCGGTAGGATTGTGCTCAACTGCGCTGGCATCAACGGCGCTGGCGGCGGAGGAGGAAAAACTGGCGCGCGTCGAAGTGACGGGCTCCAGCCTGAAACGCATCAACGCGGAAACGGCGTCGCCGGTGCAGGTGATCAATGCCAAGCAGATCGAAAACATGGGCGCGCTCACCTTGCTACAAGTGCTGGACAACTTGCCCGCCGCCCGTCCGGCGCAGCAGGACTTCCGCTCGATGTTCACGGGGTCCGACGGCGGCTCGCAGGCGAACTTGCGCGGCATGGGCGCGCAGGGCACGCTGGTACTGCTCAATGGCCGCCGCCTGTCGTTCTACGGCGCGCCGGCCGGCTTCCAGACCATGTTCGTCAATATCGACGCCATTCCCGCCGCCGCCATCGAGCGCATGGAAATCCTGACGGATGGCGCGTCGGCCGTGTATGGCTCCGATGCAGTGGCCGGCGTCATCAACGTGATCACCAAAAAATCGTATCAAGGCCTGGAAGCGCGCGCCAACGGCGAGTTTTCGCCCAGCGTAAAGGCGTATGGCGAGCGCCAGGCCAGCGTACTGTATGGCCTGGGCGACCTGGCCAGCGACGGCTACAACATCTACGGTTCCGTCAACGTCTACCAGCGCGACCGCATCGCGCTGGCCGATACCTGGCAGAAGCGTCCCTCGTATTTTTATGCGAACAATCCCAATTTCATCCCGAACATGCGCGTGGGCGTGGGCAGTGAGCCGGGCGTGATGAATCCGGGGACCTTCTTTGTCTTCGACAAGGCCAACAACAATGCGCGCACCCAGCGCGCCGCGCCCGGCTGCAACACCAGCATCACCGAAGCGTCGGGCACGCGCTGCGTGTGGAATGCGCTGCCCAACCAGCTCGACACGGGCCCCACCTCGGAGCGCGCCACGGCCTACCTGAGCGGCCGGCTGAAACTGGGCGGCGACATGGAAGCGTTCGCGGAAGGCGCCTTCACCCACATCAAGATGCGCGGCGAGAATGGCCCGTCCAGCTTCAACAGCGGCAGCACGAACAACTGGTTCGCGCGCAACACGGGCAATACCCTCAATACCTTCGCCACGCCTTTCCTGAGCCCGAACAACGTCTACCTGAAGGGCAAGCTCGATGCCGATATGCTGGCCAAGATGGGCGGCGCGGCCGGCTTGAACTATCTGCTGCAGGATGCCACGGGCCACTTCGGCCAGAAGAACGTGGATGAAAACTACCGCGCGCTCGTCGGACTGCGCGGCAGCATCGGCGGCGGCTGGGATTTTGAAACGGCGCTCAGCGTGGCGGGCAGCCATTCGACCCTGTTCCAGACGGCGAATATCAACATCAATGGCTTCAAGCAGGCGTTCGGCCCGTTCACCAAGGACCCCGTCAGCGGGCGCACGTATATCTCGGACAATCCCGCCTACAAGTTCGGCGAAATCAGCGAGGCCAATGCGGCGCTGGTGCGCGCCGCCTATCCGACCTTCGCCATCGAATCCTGGACCAAATTGATGACGTGGGACGCGAAGCTGGAAGGCACGCTGTTCAAGCTGGGCGAGCGCGAAGTGCGCGCCGCTGTCGGCACCAACGTCATGCGCGAGAGTTTTCTTACGCCCGGCAACGCGGATGCGGCCAATGGCCTTATCACGCAGCAGGGCGGCTCGTGGTTCGACGGCAAGCGCACCATCGCCGCCGTGTTTGGCGAGGTGGTGGTGCCGCTCAGCGACACCCTGGAAGTCAATGCGGCCGCGCGCCTGGACAAATACCCGCATTTTTCCGCCAACCTGGCGCCCAAGCTGGGCGTGATCTGGCGCGCGCGGCCCGACCTGATGCTGCGCGGGACGTATTCGGAAGGCTTCCGGGCGCCCAACCTGGCTGAATCGGGCTCGGGCGGCGTCTTTGCGCAGGTGGGCGGCATCCGCGACACGGTGCGCTGCGATGAAACGAATGCCATGGCGCGCGCGCTGATGAAATCGAAGGTGGCGACGGATGCGGACCTGGGCAAGAGCCTGCTCAATTCGAACTGCTCGACGACGGTGGGCGGCCTGACGCCGCCGAACCAGAACCTGCGTCCGGAAAAGGCCAAGATTTCCACCGTGGGCCTGGTCCTGCAGCCGGCCAAGGACGTGAGCATCTCCATCGATTACTGGTTCATCAACCGCCGCGACGAAATCGTGCGCCAGGACTTCAACGAGCTGTTTACGGAACTGGTGGACAAGTACGGCCCGAGCCTGGCCGGCACGTCCAGCGCCATCCGCAACGACCTGACGGACGCGGACCGGGGCAATATGGCGGCGGTGGCGGCCATGTGCGCCAATCCCGTCAATGCGGGCGTGTGCGCGGGCGGCGTGCCGAAGTATTCCGTGGGCAACCTGGGCGGCTTGATCAACTCGTATTCGAACCGCGGCCGCACCCTGATGGACGGCGTGGACATCGATGCGCGCACGCGCTTTGCGCTCGGCGACTGGGGCAAGCTGAGCACGGGCATCGCCGCCACCATCCGCAAGCGCGACACCCACGACAGCGAAGACGGCAGCGATATCAAGGGCAATACCGTCGGCTACTACGATTCGCCGCGCTACCGCGCCACGGTCAATGCCGACTGGAGCTACCGCAACTTCGTCAGCAGCGTCTTCATCAACTATTCGGGCAAGACGCGCTGGGCCTATGGCCCCTGGGACAAGGACAACACGCCGGAAAACTGCACCGCCGCCTCGGTGGCGCTGCCGACCGGCCAGTGCAAGGGCGCGCCGTCGTACACGACGGTCAACCTGGCCTTCAGCTGGAAGCCGATCAAGAACCTGGACGTGGGCCTGAACGTGAAAAATGCGTTCAACAAGCAGCCGTACTACGACCCGAACGGCTGGGAAGGCTACAACCATAGCCAGGACCTGTTCGGACGCCAGTTTGCGCTCTCGGCCAGCTACAAGTTCTTTTAAGGCGTGACGCCGCCCCGGCCTGCCTGCGGGCCGGGGTATTGCCATGAAAAGAAAAATGCAATATTCCGAAATGCGCAATACGAAAGATAAACGTAAGTGAAAGGCGATTGGCCTGTCGTCTTTCGCGTTTTTCTCTCCCCATTACTGCGCGAATTATGCGCTTCCGACGGCCTCCTTGCGTGCGCGTGTATCTGTCACACCACGATAACGAAAGTTATCTGCGGCGTTGATCATTAAATCGAAAGATAAATGGCATTTATTTGCTCGTTTTAGAGACAAATTTGCGTTATGGCTTTCTTTTTATTGACGATACTTATTTTTCTTTTTAAAGTATTCCCAAGAAAACGAAAATCAGCCGAAACGGACTGATTTCCCGGAAGGGACGGCTGCCTGGCTCTACCTTCCGACGCTCACCATAAAAATTGCATCCCCCCGACTTCTCCCTGGAGCGGGGAGGGCGCGTATAACCCTCGATATAGACGGAGAGACACATGCATACCACCCGACTCAAATTGCGCGACATCAGCCGCGCCGCCGCGATCGTGATCGCCCTGGCGGCCGGCGTGCCAGGCCAGGCCTGGGCACAGTCGAACGCCACCAGCACCATTTTCGGCGAAGTGAGCGCGCCCGCCGGCGCCACCGTGGTGCTGGAAAACCTGGCGACGGGCGTGCAGCGCAGCCTGACGCCGGATACGTCGGGCCGCTATGTGGCCAACTCCATGCCGCCGGGCCGCTATGCGGTGCGTGTGCTGCGTGCCGGTTCGGTGGAAGCGTCGCAGGAAGTCGAAGCCCTGATCGGCGCGGGCGCGGAAGCGAACTTCGGCCCGGCCAGCGCGGCAGGCACTGTGGGCCAGGAGCAGACCGTCGTGGTGAAGGCGTCGCGCAATCCGATCGACGTATCGAACACGAACAATGGCGTGATCTTCACGGCCAAGGAATTGAAAGCCTTGCCGGTCGGCAACGATGTCGCCTCCATCGTGCAGCTGACGCCGGGCGTAGCGCGCGGCACCAACAGCGTATATGGCAATGCGCCGTCGATCGGCGGCTCGGGCCAGTCCGAAAATGCGTTCTACGTCAACGGCTTCCCCATCACTAACCTCCTGACCCAGGTGGGCGCCTCGGAGCTGCCGTTCGGCGCGATCTCCAACCTGCAGGTGCTGTCGGGCGGCTACGGTTCGGAATTCGGCCGCTCCACGGGCGGCGTGATCAACATCACCACCAAGAGCGGCGGCAACAAGGTCGAATTCGGCGGCAAGGTCTCCATCATCCCCCGCTCGCTGAAGGGCACGACGGAAAACCGGTATTACCCGAACACGGGCGCCAATCCGGAGACGGATGGCACCTTGAAGTACTGGAACCGCGATAACGGCAGCACCAGCAAGGTCGTCGGCTTGTACGGCAGCGGACCGCTGATCAAGAACAAGCTGTTCGCCTTTGTGGCGCTGGAACAGACGCGCACGGACGGCGGCGCCGTCGCCGGTGCGCGCGACGACCTGGTCGACAAGGTGCTGCCGAACGGCTGGCGCGAGAGCAAGAGCAAGGTTGACCGCATGATGGCCAAGCTGGACTACAACCTGACGGACGACCATCACTTTGAATATACCAAGCTGTATGACCGCACGACGACGGACAGCCAGAGCTATGGTTTCGACTATGCCACCTTGAAACGCAACAACGTGCCTGGCGGCGGGAGCGAGACCACCATCAACTGCTGCGGCTCGTCGGCCGCGCCGGGCGCGAATGTCGACATCTTCAAGTACACGGGCTACCTGACGGACAACCTGACGGTGACGGCGATGATGGGGCAGTCGCGCACTTCGCACCGCCGTACCCCAGAAGGCTACAATCCGCTGCTGGCGCAAACGTCGTCGAATGAATCGACCCAGGTGCCTGGCCTGACGTACACCAATCCGCAAACGGTGACCGGTACTCTGGTCGACCCGTCGTCGGAAGACCGCCAGAAGGCCAAGCGCCTGGACCTGGAATACAAGCTGGGCAAGCATTCGCTGCGCGGCGGCATCGACCGCATCGACGTGGAATCGAAAGTGGGCCTGAGCCTGGCCGGCGGCTACCGCTGGAAATACCAGAAGGTCAAGGATGCGACGCTCCTGATCAACGGCGCCTTTGAAACGCCGGCCCAGGGCAACGGCTACGGCAAGGATGGCTATTACGTCAGCAAGGAATTGAACGCCAACCTGGCGCGTCCGACCAGCGTGCAATCGGCGCAGTACATCCAGGATCACTACCAGGTCACGGAACGCGTGCTGCTGGACCTGGGCCTGCGCCGCGAACAGTTCACCAACTACAGCACCGATGGCGTGGCCTTCATTTCGCAGCGCAACATGATCGCCCCGCGCGTGGGCGCCACCTGGGATTACCTGGGCGACGGCACCCTGAAATTCTTCGCCAACGGCGGCCGTTACCACTTGCCGGTGCCATCGAATTTGTCGAGCAACATGGCCAGCCCCTTCCTGGCCACCAGCGAGATGTTCACCTATACGGGCGTCGATCCCGTCACGGGCGCGCCGACGGGCCTGCACGCCATCAGCAAGCCGTATTCGGCCAACAACGCGTATGGCCAGAGCCGCGATGCGCACGAAGTGACGGCCGTCGGCCTGAAGCCGCTGTCGCAGGATGAATTCTCGCTGGGCTTCGAACGCGCCCTGAGCAAGAAACTGGTGGTGGGCGCCAGCTTCCTGTACCGCAAGCTGAACGACACCAACGACGATGTCTGCGACGAGCGTCCGCTGCAGGCCTGGGCCACGCGCAACGGCGTCGACACGGGCAAGTGGAGCGGCTTCCAGTGCGCCATCATCAACCCGGGCCGCGACAACAGCCTGATGGTGGACTTTGACGATGGCAAGGGCCTGCGCCGCGTGGATATTTCGGCGGCGGAGTGGGGCAACCCGCTGCCATCGCGCACTTACCGCGCCTTGAACATGTTCATCGAGCACCCGTACACGAATGGCTGGTACGGCAAGCTGACCTACACCTTGTCCGGCCTGAAGGGCAATATGGAAGGCCAGACGGACAGCATCGGCGGCGGCGACGTGGGCCTGACGGTGAGCGACGACCACAAGGAATTGATGTACAACGCGTATGGCTACCTGCCGGGCGACCACCGCCACGCCTTCAAGGCGTATGGCTTCATGCAGGTCATCCCGGACGTGACGGTCGGCGCCAACCTGTCGCTGACCTCGGGCGCACCGCGCAACTGCATCGGCGCGCTGCCCGACAACCTGAGGTTCGAGAAAGATTACGACGATTCCTACTTCTATTGCAATGGCAAGCCGGCGCCGCGCGGCAGCCAGGGCCGCCTGCCGTGGCAAGCCCAGCTCGACATGAATGTGGCCTATACTCCCAGCGCCGTCAAGGGCCTGAGCCTGAAAGTGGACGTCTTCAATGTGTTCAACAGCCAGACCGTGACCCGCTATACCGAAACGCGCGAAGACCATGGCGCCATCTCCCGCAATTACCTGCAGGTCGATGGACGCACGGCGCCGCGTTCCGTGCGCTTTACGGCTGAATACACCTATTAAACTGCAGCCGGCCCGCTGCAAGGCGGGCCGGCGACGATCATTACCAACGGAAGCGAGTAGAGACCAATGACAACACAAATCAATCGACGCAATTTCCTGTCCGCCAGCGCCGCGCTGGCCGGTGGCGCCATGGCCGGCAGCGCCTTGCTGCCTGGCGACGCCAGCGCCGCAGCTGCCGCCGGCCGCGACAAGGTCCGCCTGGGCCTGATCGGCACGGGCATGCGCGGCCAGGTGCTGCTGGCTGAACTGGTGCGCCGCGACGACGTCGAAGTAGTCGCCCTGTGCGATATCGAGCCGATCATGCTGAAACACGCGCTGGGCCAGGTGGCCAAAGCCGGCAAGCCGCGTCCGCGCACGTATGGCGAAGACCGCGACCAAAAAGCCTACAAGCGCATGCTGGACGCGGGCGGCCTCGATGGCGTGATCATCGCCACGCCATGGGAATTCCACGCACCGATGGCGATTGCCGCCATGCAGGCGAAAATCGCCGTCGGCTGCGAAGTGGTGGCCGGCATCACCCTGCAAGACCACTGGGATGTCCTGAATACCCAGCTGAAAACGGGTACGCCCTACATGTTGCTGGAAAACGTGTGCTACCGCCGCGACGTGATGGCTGCGCTGCAGATGGTGCGCGCGGGCCTGTTCGGCGAACTGCTGCACCTGCAGGGCGGCTACCAGCACGATTTGCGCGCCGTCAAATTCAACAGCGGCAATCCGGCCAAGCCGTATGGCGGCGGCGTGGAATTCGGAGAGAAGGGCTGGTCGGAAGCCCATTGGCGCACGCAGCACTCGGTCGAGCGCAATGGCGAACTGTATCCGAGCCACGGCATCGGCCCATGCGCCATGTACACCAACATCAACCGCGGCAACCGTTTTACGCGCATCAACGCCTTCGCCACCAAGGCGCGCGGCTTGCACGACTACATCGTCAAGCAGCCGGGCGGCGCGCAGCATGCGAACGCCAAGGTCAAGTTCAAGCTGGGCGACGTCGTCACCACCACCCTGGCGTGCGAAAACGGCGAGACCATCATCCTGCAGCACGATACGAGCCTGCCGCGCCCGTATTCGCTGGGCTTCCGCGTGCAAGGCACGGACGGCCTGTGGATGGATTTGAACAACTCGATTCACATCGAAGGCGTCAGCAAGCCGCACCAGTGGGATGATTTCAAAGCTTATCAGGACAAGTATGAGCACCCGGTCTGGCGCAAGTACGCGGCGCAAGCCGAGGGCGCGGGCCACGGCGGCATGGACTTCTTCGTCATCCACGCCTTTGTCGAAGCCTTGAAGGCCAGCGCGCCGATGCCGATCGATATCTACGATGCCGTCACCTGGAGCGCCATCACGCCGCTGTCCGAGCAATCGATCGCCGCCAATTTCCAGACCCTGGACTTCCCCGACTTCACGGGCGGCCAGTGGAAGTCGCGCAAGCCGATCTTCGCCCTCGACGGCAAGTACTAAGCCTGAACGACCCGCTACCGCGCCTGCCGCCGTAGCGGTTTTTTTCCATCCCGGGAGACGTTGATGAAACACAGAAGTGCATTACTTCATTCAGTCCTGCCCGCCATGCCTTTGCTGGCCGCCTGCCTGGTCATGCCCGTGGCGTCCGCGGCGCCCGCCACCGTGGAACTCGCCGGCAACGCCTTCATCACCAGCGGAGACAAGGGCGCCGTCATCAACGAACATGGCCTGGCCGGCTGGAGCAATCCCGCTGCCGTCGCCAGCACCTACTTCCGCGTGGCCGAAGCGGGCCCCGTCCAGGTGGCGCTCGATGCCAGCCTGGCCGATGGCGGCAACAGCACCATCCGCGTGAAGATCAACGGCGCGCCGTTCGACGTCAGGCTGGCCGGCAAGGACCGCAAGACTTACGCCGTCGGTACGGTCAATGTGCCGGCGGCCGGCTATGTGAAGGTGGACTTGCAGGGATTGACGCGCGCAAAGGCCACGTTCGGCGACGTCGCCGCGCTGAAGGTGACTGCGAACGCGGCGCTCACGTATGCCAACGACCCGGCCAATTACTACTGGTCGCGGCGCGGACCGTCCGTGCACATGGGTTACACGGTGCCGGCCAATACCGAGTACTTTTATAACGAAATGACGATACCCAAGGGCCAGGACGCCATCGGCTCCTATTTCATGGCCAACGGTTTTGGCCAGGGCTACATGGGCATCCAGGTGAAGTCACCGAGCGAGCGCTGGGTCCTGTTCTCCGTGTGGGACGCCGAGAATGGTGCGAAAACCACCCTGGTCAGCAAGGGCGCCGGCGTGGTCGACAACGCGTTTGGCGGCGAGGGCACGGGCGGGCAAACCTACCTTTCATATAATTGGACGGCCGGCACGACGTACCGTTTCATCACGCGCGCGCGGCCCGACGGCAAGGGCAGCAGCGATTATTCGGCCTGGTTCTTTGCGCCGGAAACGGGCCAGTGGCGCTACATCGCCACCTGGAAGCGGCCGGCGATTTCCACCTATTTGACGCGCGTGCATTCCTTCCTCGAGAACTTCATCGATACACTGGGCTACACGGAGCGCCGCGTCCAGTTCGGCAACCAGTGGGCGAGGAACGTTGCCGGCACCTGGTCCGAAGTGACGGCGGGGAGGTTCACCGGCGACGCCACGGCCACCAATGCGCAGCGCATGGATTATGCGGGCGGCCTGGAAAACGGCAGGTTCTACCTGCATAACGGCGGCTTTTTTGCCGATGTCGTGAAAACCGGCCAGAGCTTCACGCGTCCGGCCACGGGCCAGGCGCCCGCCGTCGACGTGAGCGCCTTGCCGATGCAATAGGCATTGATCCTTACCCCGGCCGCTTGCCCACCATCGCTTCGATGCCGCGATAGTAAGTGAGCGGGCGGCCTATCGTCACTCCCATCAATGCCGCCGCCTGGATGATGTCGTCTGTATCGCGCCGGTACACGACCAGCGCATCCATCTGGTCGGTGCCGTTGCCGTCGATCTGGATCAGGTCATAGCCGCCTTCGTCCACGGCGCGCTGCGCCAGTTCCGCGTCCAGCCACTCGAAATAGGGCAGCGCGCTACCGTCGCCTCCCTCGAGCATTGCGTACGGGAAGTCGGGGAATTCGTCGAACATGTCCTGTATCTGTTCGTGCAGCTCATCGAGCTTGTCGCCCGACGCCATATAACCAGCCAGGTGCCAAAGGATCGCCACCGCGTAGGCATGCGCATCGCTGTCGATCCATTCGTCGCGCGGAGCGGAGGGCGCAGCGGTGATGGCGGTGACGGCTTCGTCGAGTTCCTCGCCTTCCAGTTCACCGCAGGTCAGCTTGGTCAGCAGTTCAGATAACAGCATGTTTGCCTTTCAATAGTGTGGATGCATGGCCAGGGAGGCCTGCTTGTTGAGGTGTTGCCAATACTATCATTGCCGCGTATCTGGGCGCGCTCTGCAGAACTTGTAATGTGGGCTACGCCACCGGAGACGATCAGCAAGGAAATGTTGGAAAGAAGCGCGTCAAACAAGCCTTTGCAGGGCGCTTGCGCCGCAGCCCCGCATGGATATAGAATGCGAATCATTATTATTTGCGAACCAGGGAGTATGCGACGTGTCGGCTGCCCAACCCGGCGTCCACCAGGAGGTGGGCAGCCTGTATCACGAACACCACCGCTGGCTGCAAGGCTGGCTGCGGCACAAGCTGGGCAATGCGTTTGACGCGGCCGACGTGGCGCACGACACCTTCATGCGCCTGCTCAATCGCGAAGAAAGCATCGCCGCCCGCGAGCCGCGCGCCTTTTTGACGACGGTGGCCAAGGGCGTGCTGGGCAATCTGTACCGCCGCCGCGACCTGGAAGCGGCCTACCTGGAAACCCTGGCCAGCCTGCCCGCGCAATGCGCGCCCGATCCCGAGGCGCAAGCGATCCTGCTCGAAGCCCTGTTCGATATCGACCGCCGCCTCGACGGCCTGGCGCCTGCCGTGCGCCGCGCCTTTCTGCTGTCGCAGCTCGATGGCATGCCGCAGGCGGCCATCGCGCTGGAACTGAATGTCTCGCTGGCCACCGTGCAGCGCTATCTGGTGAAGGCCATGCACCAGTGCTTCTTTTCCCCGTCGGCGCCGTGATGGGCGGCTTGACGCCGGAAGCGGCCAGCTTGCAGGCGGTCGAATGGCTGGTGCGCCTGCAGGCCGGCGATTGCGCGCCCGAAGTGGAGCAGGCCTGGCGCGCCTGGCGCGGCAGCGACCCGGAAAACGAGCAAGCCTGGCAGCATGTGGAAGGCTGCATGGCGCGCATGCGAGCCTTGCCGGCGCCGCTGGCGCACGGCACCCTGGCGCGCAAGCCCGCGCATGCGCAGGCGAATGCGGCGCGCCGGCAGTCGCTCAAGCTGCTGGCGCTGCTGGCCGTGGGCGGGGGCGCATGGCTGGCGGGCGGCGACGAGCAGGCGCGCTTCTGGCTGGCAGATTACCGCACCGGCACGGGCGAATTGCGCCGCCTCGTGCTGGCAGACGGCACGCGCATCACCCTTGGCACGGCTACCTCCATCGACGTGCGCTATGACGCGGGTCAGCGCCTGGTGACGTTATTCAAAGGCGAGATCATGATCCGCACGGCGCGCGACGTGGCGGGCCGGCCGTTTTTCGTGCAAACGGCGCAAGGCCGCTTGCAACCGGTGGGTACGCGCTTTGCCGTGCGCGCCGGCGGCGAGTCCACGCGGCTGGGCGTGTTCGAAGGCGCCGTCGATATTCTGCCGGAACGGGCGCCCGCCGCCGCGCGCCGGTTGCAGGCGGGCGAACAAGCGACGTTCACGGCCGGCCGCGTCGGGCCCGTCGAGTCCCTGCCTGCCGGCGCGGACGCCTGGACGGCTGGCATGCTGGTGGCGCACGACATGCCGCTGGCCGATTTTATCGGCGAGCTGGCCCGCTACCGGCAGGGGCGCCTGGCCTGCGATCCGGCCGTCGCCCATCTGCGCGTGTCGGGCATCTACCCGCTGGCCGACACGACGCAAGTACTCGACATGCTGGCGCGCACCTTGCCCGTCGACGTGCGCCAGACCACGCGTTTTTGGGTGACCGTGATGCCACATCGGCAGCATCCATAATTATTTTCTGAAAAGTGAGGGGTTTTCGATTTTCGCGTGACATAGCAAGTGAACCCTTCATTCACTTTCAGGAAAACAGTCCGCATGCCCAGCACAACACCTATTTACGCTTCTTCCATTTCCAGCACATGCCGCCGCAGCGTGGCGGCGCTGGCCGTCAGCCAGGCCCTGTGGCTGCTCGCCGCTGGCGGCGCCTCGGCCGCCGCCCCCGTTGCCCAGGCAGCCAATGCGGCGCGCATCGAGTTGGCGATACCCGCCGGCACCCTGGAACAGGTGCTGGTGCGCTTCGGCCAGGAGACGGGCACCATGATTTCCTACCAGGCCGCCGCAGTGGCGGGCAAGCGCAGCGCCGGCCTGGCGGGCAGCTACAGCGTGCCTGCAGCGCTGGGCGCCATCGTCGCCGGCTCGGGCTTGCGCGCAGTGCCGCAGGCAAATGGCGGTTATGTGCTCGACGTGGCGGCGGCCGATGGCGGCCAGACCATGCCCGAGATGAAGGTCAGTGCCAGCGCCGATGCGCATGGCGCGACGGAAGGCAGCGGCTCCTATACGACGCAGACCATGCGCTCGGCCACGCGCCTGGGCTTGTCGGTGCGCGAAACGCCGCAAGCCGTCAGCGTGGTCACGCGGCAGCAGATGGATGACCAGAACCTGCAAACGGTGGAAGATGTGCTGCAAAACGCGGCCGGCGTGGCCATCAACCGCTACGACAGCGACCGTACCTCGTTCTTCGCGCGTGGCTTTTCCATCGCCAGCTACCAGTACGACGGCATTCCCACCACGGTCGACAATGCGTTCAGCGTGGGCGACAGCACCCTGGACATGACGGCTTACGACCGGGTCGAGATCGTGCGCGGCGCCACGGGCCTGCTGACGGGCGCGGGCGAGCCGTCCGCCACCATCAACCTGGTGCGCAAGCGCGCGTCATCGAGGCAGCTGGCCGGGAATGCGGCCCTGAGCCTGGGTTCCTGGAACAATGCGCGCGCCAGCGCCGACCTGTCCACGCCCCTGAGTGCGGACGGCAAGGTGCGCGGACGAGTCGTCGCCAGCTACCAGGACAGCGAATCGTATGTGCACCTGTATCACGCCAAGAAAGCCATGGCGTATGCCACCATCGAAGCGGACCTGGCGCCGGGCAGCGTGCTGATCGCCGGCTATGAATACCAGGATAACCGCCCGCGCGGCGGCATGTATGGCGGCTTGCCGCTGTGGTATGCGGATGGCGAACGCGCCACGCTTTCCCGCTCCGCCACCACGGCGACCACCTGGAGCCGCTGGTTCAGCACCAGCCAGACGGCCTTTGTGCGCCTGGAGCAGGAGCTGGGCAGCGGCTGGAACCTGACGGCCATGCTGAATCACGGCTGGGGCAATTATTCGGCCGCCGAGCTTTTCGCCAATACCTGGCCGGACAAGGCCACGGGGCAAGGCGTGACGGGCTACGCCGGTTTTTACGCTGGCACGCGGCGCCAGGACAGCGTCGACGCCTATGTGCAGGGCCCCGTGCAGCTGCTGGGCCGCACGCACGACCTGGCGTTCGGCGTCTCGGGCAGCAACCAGTTCTCCAGCTATCCGGGGATTGCCGGCAGCAGCGTCGATTACGGCAATTTCTACCAGTGGCAGGGCGTGGCGCCGGAACCTGACTGGAATGATCCGAGTTTCTCGCGCTGGCAGCTGCTCGACACGGTGCAGCAGCGCGGCATCTATGGCACGGCGCGCTTTTCGCTGGCGGATCCCTTGAAGCTGATCGTCGGCGCGCGTTACAGCCGCTACAAGGCGGACCACGTCGATGACTGGGGCGGCAGCTACGCCTATGCCAAGCACGCCGTCACGCCGTACGCGGGCCTGGTGTGGGATATCGATGCACAGCATGCGCTGTACACCAGCTACAGCAAGATATTCAAGCCGCAGGGCTACCAGGACCGGTTCGGCCGCTACCTCGATCCCGTACAGGGCAAGAATGTGGAAGCGGGCGTGAAGGGCGAGTATTTCGGCGGCAGGCTCAATGCGGCGCTGGCCGTGTTCCGCATCGCGCAGGATGGCCTGGCGCAGGAAGACACGGGCCGTTTCGTCGGCAATTCGCTGACGCAGGCGTACTACGCGGCCTCGGGCACCACCAGCAAGGGTGTGGAACTGGACGTGTCGGGCGAGCTGGCCAAGGGCTGGAACGTCTCGGCCAGCGTGTCGCATGCGGCGGCTGAGGACAACACGGGCGCGCGTCTGAACAGCTATGTGCCGCAGACCCTGGCGCGCGTGTTTTCCACGTATCAGCTGCGTGGCGACTGGCGCGCGTTATCGGTGGGCGGCGGCGTGAACTGGCAGAGCGGCGCCTACCGCGACGCCACCGGGCCGACGGGTACGCAGCGCGTGGAGCAGGGCGGCTACGCCGTGGCCAGCCTGATGGCGAAATACGCGCTGTCGCGCCAGCTGTCGCTGCAGGCGAACATCAACAACGTGTTCGACAAACATTACTACAGCCAGCTTGGCATGTACAACCAGGGTTACTGGGGCGCGCCGCGCAATGCCAGCGTCACCCTGCGTTACCTCTTCTGATGTATCAGAATGGCCAGGCCTGCTTGGTCACGGCCACGGCGACGATGTAGGCGAAGACCAGCACGGCTGCCGCGAAAGCGGCGCCGCGCACGGCCGGCGTCTTGCCCCGCTTCAGGGCGATGGTGCCCAGCACGATGTAGGCCACCAGCGCGCACAGCTTGGCGGCCAGCCAGGGCTGACTGCCCGGGGATTGGCCGCTCCACACGGCCAGGGTGATGGCGCTGGCCAGCAGGGCCGTGTCGACCAGGTGCGGCAGGATTTTTACCCAGCGCTGCTGCAAGGCGGGCGAGGCGCGCAGCATCCAGGCGCCGCGCAAGAGGAACAGCGCGCCGCTGGCAGCGGCGCAACCCATGTGGAAGTGCTTGAGGCTCAGATAATCCATGCGTGAGGTGGTGGGCGTTGATTGATGGTGGCGCCAGCATAGCCGCCTTTGGCGCGCCGCGCCATACGCCGTCGGGATGAGACGAGCCTAAGGCAGGAATTTCACGTACACGAGTTCAGGGTCACCTTCATCGAGATGGTCGATCTGGCCGCTGCGCACGAAGCCAGCGCTGGCGAACAGCCGTTGCGCGGCGCCGTTGGATTGGTTCGTCGAGGTGAATAGCTTCCCTGTCTGGCACGCGTCCGCGGCGGCCGCCAGCAGGCACCGTCCCATGCCGCAACGCTGGTGTGCGGGCGCGATCACCACCAGCGAGACAAAACCGTAGCCGAAGAAGTCGCCGTGCGTGAGGACATAGCCGGCCACCTGGCCAGCCCGGATGGCCACCTGGCAGCGGCCGTGGCCCACGGCGGCGCGCACGGCCTGGCCACGCTCCGGGTGCGTCTGGGCATAGGCGTCGCAAGCCAGCATGGCTTCTACATCGCCATGCCCGGCCACGCGCGTGACGATTTCATCTGCTTGCGTTCTGTTTTCCATGCCTCTCCCCGTTGTGCCGGTGCCGAGTGTGCCAAAAATGCGCCGTTTTGTAAAACACCCGCCATCCAGGCTAGGTCCATCCCCCGCCATCTAGTCACTTTTGCCGATGCGGCTATCCAGATTGCCTTTCCAGAATCACCCTGTGGCCGATAGTGCCTTTCGCCTCTGCCACGTAAGCTGGTCGGGACGGCTGGCCAGACGGCCAGTGCATTCATGGAGAAACATCGTGGCTACCCTAGATGGCACTAAGAACAACAGTAGTAACAAGGCAGTCGAACCCGGCATGCGGCGCAAGCAGTTTTCCGTGTTAGTCAGCAGTACCTTCGCATTTACCATCTGCTTCGCGGTATGGATGATGTTTGCCGTGCTCGGCATCCCCATCAAGACCAGCCTGGGCTTGACTGAAACACAATTCGGCCTGCTGGCCGCCATGCCCGTGCTGACGGGTTCCCTCGTGCGCGTGCCCTTGGGCATCTGGACGGACAAATACGGCGGACGCCGCGTCTTCTTCCTGCTGATGCTGGCCAGCGTGGTGCCGATCTACCTGATCTCCTACGCCACCGCCTACTGGCACTTCCTCGTGCTGGGCATGTTCGTCGGCCTGGCGGGCGGGTCCTTTTCCGTCGGCACGCCGTACGTGGCGCGCTGGTATGAAAAGGAGCGCCGCGGCCTGGCGATGGGCATTTTCGGCGCCGGCAACTCCGGTTCCGCGCTGACCAAGTTCGTCGCACCGGGCATCGTCGCCGCCTTCGGCTGGCAGATGCTGCCCAAGGTGTATGCGGTGGCCATGCTGGCCACGGCCATCATCTTCTGGCTGTTTTCGTTCACGGATAAATCGCACCTGGCGCCATCGGGCGAAAGTTTTTCGGCTCAGATGAAGGTGCTGAAGGACCCGCGCGTGTGGCGCTACTGCCAGTACTATTCGGTGGTGTTCGGCGGCTACGTGGCGCTGGCCTTGTGGATGACGAAGTACTACGTGGCCGAATATGGCTTTGACTTGAAGCACGCGGCGCTGTTGGCCGCCTGCTTCTCGCTGCCGGGCGGCGTGCTGCGCGCCGTGGGCGGCTGGATCTCGGACAAATACGGTGCGGCGAAAGTCACCTGGGCCGTGATGTGGGTGTGCTGGGTGTGCTTCTTCCTGCTGTCGTATCCGCAAACGCAGATGGTGGTGGAAACCGTCACGGGGCCGCTGGCCTTCCATATCGGCCTGTCGCCGCTGTGGTTCACCGTGCTGCTGTTCATCGTCGGCATCGCCATGGCTGTCGGCAAGGCGTCCGTCTTCAAATTCATCGGCGATGATTTTTCCGACAACATCGGCGCCGTCTCGGGCGTGGTCGGCCTGGCCGGCGGCCTGGGCGGCTTCATCCTGCCCGTGATGTTCGGTGCCCTGGTGGATTTCACGGGCGTGCGTTCGAGCTCCTTCATGCTGCTGTACGGCACCGTCTGCGTTTCCCTCGTCTGGATGCATTTCTCGTTCAAGCCGCTGCGCGCGGCACCAACTACTCAACCTGCAGGAGTTAAAGCATGAGCCGCTATATGATCAATACCTGGGAGCCGGAAACCCCGAGCTTCTGGCAAAGCACGGGCAAGGCCACGGCCGCGCGCAATCTGTGGATCTCGATTCCCGCGCTGCTGCTGGCGTTTGCCGTGTGGATGGTGTGGAGCGTGGTGGTGGTCAACCTGCCCAACATCGGTTTCACCTACAGTAACAACCAGCTGTTCTGGCTGACGGCCTTGCCGGGCCTGTCCGGCGCCACCTTGCGCATCTTTTACTCGTTCATGGTGCCGATCTTCGGCGGCCGCCGCTGGACGGCCATTTCCACGGGGTCCCTGCTGATTCCCGCCATCGGCATCGGCCTGGCCGTGCAGGACGTGAACACGGGCTATCCGACCATGCTGATCCTGGCGCTGCTGTGCGGCTTCGGCGGCGGCAATTTCGCCTCGTCGATGGCCAACATCAGCTTTTTCTATCCAAAGGCGAGCAAGGGTTTCGCACTGGGCATGAATGCGGGCCTGGGCAACCTGGGCGTGTCGGTGGTGCAGTTCGTCGTGCCGCTGGTGATCACGTTCGCCGTCTTCGGCGCCTGGGGTGGCGATTCGCTCACCTGGGTGAAAAATGGCGTGAGCAAGGAGATGTGGCTGCAAAACGCGGGCTTCATCTGGGTGCCGTTCATCGCGCTGTCCACTTTGCTGGCCTGGTTCGGCATGAATGACCTGGCCTCGGCCAAGGCCTCGTTTTCCGAGCAGGCCGTGATCTTCAAGCGCAAGCACAACTGGCTCATGTGCTGGCTGTACACGGGCACCTTCGGCTCCTTCATCGGCTATTCGGCCGCATTCCCGCTGCTGATCAAGATCCAGTTCCCCGACGTGAACCCGCTCGATTACGCCTTCCTGGGACCGTTGGTCGGCGCCCTGGCGCGCGTGGCCGGTGGCATGATTTCCGACAAACTGGGCGGCGCCCGCGTCACCCTGTGGTCCTTCCTCCTGATGATAGGCGCCGTGCTGGGCGTGCTGTACTTCATGCCGCAAGCGGGAGTGGGTGGAAGCTTCAACGGCTTCTTCTGGATGTTCATGCTGCTGTTCGCCGGCACGGGCATCGGCAATGCGTCGACCTTCCGCATGATCCCCGTGATCTTCCTGACGGAGCACCAGCGCGCGGCCGCCGGCAAGGGCAAGGCGGCGCAGGAGCAAGCGATCGTCGACGCCAACAAGGAAGGCGCGGCGGTGCTGGGCTTCACGTCGGCCGTGGCGGCCTACGGCGCCTTCTTCATCCCGAAAAGCTACGGCACCTCGATTGCGCTGACGGGCAGCCCCGACGCGGCCCTGTGGTGCTTCATCGGCTTTTATGTCAGCTGCATCGCCATCACCTGGTGGTGCTACGCCCGTAAAAACGCGCCGATGCCTTGTTAAGTGAGCAAAACGCCTGGCAGGTCGCACTTATCAGGCGTTGTTTAAAGTATCAGAGGTAGTCATGGAAGAACTGGAAAAATTCGTCAACGGCTTCAGCCTGTTTCAGCAGCAGTATTTCAGCGAGCCGCAAACCTTGTACGACAGCTTGCGCGACGGGCAGCGGCCCTCGACCTTGCTGATCGGCTGCTGTGATTCGCGCGTCGACCCCATGCTGCTGACGGGCAGCGACCCGGGCGACATGTTCGTCGTGCGCAATATCGCCAACCTGGTGCCGCCGTGCACGCCGGACGCGCCGCCCGGCGTCAGCTCGGCCATCGAGTTCGCCGTCTGCAAGCTGGAAGTGGCCAGGGTCATCGTGCTGGGCCATGCGCGCTGCGGCGGCATTCGCGCGTTGCTGGAACCGCAGCCGCGCGCGGAAGGCCAGGAAACGGACTTCGTGGGACAGTGGATGCGCATCGCCGAACCGGTGGCGCAGCGCGTGCGGCGCGACCTGGCGCACCGTTCGTCGGCAGAGCAGCACCACGCGTGCGAACTGGCCAGCATCCTGCAGTCGCTGGACAACCTGCTTACCTACCCGTGGCTCAAGCGCCGGGTGGAGCAGGGCGTATTGAAACTGCATGGATGGTATTTTGATATCGACAGCGGGGCGCTGATGGCGTATTCGGCGCGCCAGCAGCAGTTTTTGCCGCTCGTGTGTCCGATAGAGCGCGCGCGGCATCTGCACGAGCGCCCTTGGCCGGATTCAGCTAAAACGTAGCAAATCCCCGCTGCGGTCGAACGCCAGCAGGCTGTCGATGCGGCCTTGCTCGATGGCCGTCACCATGGCGCGCAGGGGCGCTTCGCATTCCTGCGCGGCTGGCGGTTGGCCCTCGCGGCCCGCCAGTCCCGCCACGAAGACCACGTCCCAGTGCGTCTGCATCTGTTTCGACTCCTCCTTCAATGTCTCGAAGCTGCCCAGTTCATCGGGCAGCTTGTCGGCGCACATTACGGGCGTAAGGGACTTGCCCTGGCCGCCAGGCTGGGCCTGCGCCTGGGTAAAGGTGAACAGCAGGCGTTGCGGCTGCTCCTGGTTGCGGGCGCTGCGCAGCAGGCTGGCGTAATCGGTAATTGGCATGATGCTCTTTCTCTGTGTTGAACGATGACGACAGGTATACCGCAGCGCCGCCTTGCCGCCCATAGGCAATAGTGACTATCCGGGTGACTACGCGCCTATGCATTCCTGGTGCCGGAAACCGACTTCTTGCCAATACCGCCGGGCAGGGCGCGTCGATAGACTGTTTGTATCGACGCTTGAGCCATCCTGCTTGCAGCGTTTTTTAAGACCTGGCGCCGCTGCCTGCGGCGCAATGTGGAGGTAGCATGAGTCACTTTCTGGACCGCCTGAAATTTTTTAGCAAGCCCGCCGAGCCGTTTTCCAACGGCCATGGCACCGTGGTCGACGAAGACCGTACCTGGGAAAACGCCTACCGCCAGCGCTGGCAGCACGACAAGATCGTGCGCTCCACGCATGGCGTGAACTGTACCGGCTCGTGCAGCTGGAAGGTGTATGTCAAGAATGGCCTGATCACCTGGGAAACCCAGCAAACCGATTACCCGCGCACGCGGCCCGACCTGCCCAACCACGAACCGCGCGGCTGCCCGCGCGGCGCCAGCTATTCCTGGTACGTGTATTCGGCCCAGCGCGTGAAATACCCGATGGTGCGCGGCCGCCTGATGGAAATGTGGCGCGAAGCGCGCAAGACCATGGATCCCGTCACGGCCTGGGACTGGATCAGCCAGGACCCCGTGCGCTCGCAGCAGTACAAATCCATCCGCGGCCTGGGCGGCTTCGTGCGCGCCACCTGGGACGAATCGAATGAAATCATCGCCGCCGCGAACGCGCTGACGATCAAGAAATACGGCCCGGACCGCATCATCGGCTTTTCGCCGATTCCCGCCATGTCCATGGTCAGCTACGCTTCCGGCACGCGCTACCTGTCGCTGATCGGCGGCGTGGCCCTGAGCTTCTACGACTGGTACTGCGACTTGCCGCCGGCCAGCCCGCAAGTGTGGGGCGAGCAGACGGACGTGCCGGAATCGGCCGACTGGTACAACTCGACCTATCTGATGGTGTGGGGCTCGAACGTGCCGATGACGCGCACGCCGGATGCCCACTTCTACACGGAAGTGCGCTACAAGGGCACGAAAACCGTGGCCATCTCGCCCGACTACGGCGAAATGGTGAAGTTCGGCGACATCTGGCTGGCGCCGAAGCAGGGCACGGATGCCGCGCTGGCGCTGGCCATGGGCCACGTCATCCTCAAGGAATTCCACTCGGAAGGGCAGAGCGCCTACTTCCGCGACTATGCGCGCCAGTACACCGACTTCCCCATGCTGGTGCTGCTCAAGGAGCATAACGGCACCCTGGTGCCCGACTACTTCCTGCGCGCTTCGCACCTGGACAACAACCTCGACGAAACCAACAACCCGGAATGGAAAACCCTGGTCATCGATGAAACCACGGGTGCGATCACGGCGCCGGCCGGCTCCATCGGCTTCCGCTGGGGCGAGTCGGGCAAGTGGAACCTGGAGCAGAAGGCCGGCGGCAGCGGCGCGCCCATCGTGCCGATGCTCTCCATGATCAACGACAGCGACGCCGTCACGGAAGTGGGCTTCGCCTACTTCGGCGGCAAGGACGCGTCCGACATGCTGCTGCGCAAGGTCCCGGTGAAAACCATCCGCCTGGCCGATGGCACGACGGGCCTCGTCACCACCGTGTTCGACCTGACCCTGGCCAACTACGGCATCGACCGTGGCCTGGGCGGTGAAAACGTGGCCGAGAGCTATGACGACGACGTGCCGTACACCCCCGCGTGGCAGGAAAAGCACACGGGCGTGAAACGCGCCGACGTCATCACCGTGGCGCGCCAGTTCGCGGAAAACGCGGACCAGACGCGCGGCAAGAGCATGGTCATCGTGGGCGCCGGCCTGAATCACTGGTACCACATGGACATGACCTACCGCGGCATCATCAACATGCTGATGATGTGCGGCTGTATCGGCCAGTCCGGCGGCGGCTGGGCGCATTACGTGGGCCAGGAAAAACTGCGTCCGCAAACGGGCTGGACGCCTTTGGCCTTCGCCCAGGACTGGGTGCGCCCGATGCGCCAGATGAACGGCACCTCGTTCTTCTATGCCCACACGAGCCAGTGGCGCCACGAAAAGCTGGAAACGGGCGATATCGCCTCGCCATCGGCGGCCGGCGGCACGGGCGACCTGACCCTGCTCGACTATAACGCCAAGGCCGAGCGCATGGGCTGGCTGCCATCGGCGCCGCAGCTGCAGACCAATCCGCTGGAGGTGGCCAAGGCCGCTAAGGCGGCAGGGCAGGCGCCGGCCGCGTATGCACTGGACCAGATCAAGGCAGGCCAGCTGCAATTCTCGTGCGACGACCCGGACAATCCGGCCAACTTCCCGCGCAATATGTTCGTCTGGCGCTCGAACATCCTCGGCAGCTCGGGCAAGGGCCACGAGTACTTCCTGAAATACCTGCTCGGCACGCAAAACGGCCTGCTCAGCGATGAAGACGACTGCATCACGCCGAAACAGGTGAAGGTGCGCCCGGCCGCCGAAGGCAAGCTCGATCTGCTGGTGGTGCTGGACTTCCGCATGTCGACCACGTGTCTGTATGGCGACGTGGTGTTGCCGACGGCCACCTGGTACGAAAAGGATGACTTGAACACCTCGGACATGCACCCGTTCATTCATCCGCTGTCCGAAGCCGTGCAGCCGTTGTGGCAATCGAAGTCGGACTGGGAAATCTACAAGGGACTGGCCGAGAAATTCTCGGAAATCGGCGGCGAACTGCTGGGCACCCAGCAAGACATCATCCTCACGCCGCTGATGCACGATACCCCGGGCGAACTGGGCCAGCCTTTCGATCCCAAGGACTGGCGCGCCGGCGAATGCGATGCGATTCCCGGCAAGACCATGCCGAACATGACGGTGGTCGAGCGCAATTACCGCGACGTCTACAAGAAGTTCACTTCGATCGGGCCGCTGCTGGAAACCATCGGCAATGGCGGCAAGGGCATTTCCTGGAAAACGGGGCATGAAGTGGACGTACTGCGCGGCATCAACCGCACGGTGCTGGAAGAAGGCGTGTCGCAGGGCCAGCCGCGCCTCGATACGGCCATCGATGCGGCCGAGATGATCCTGTCGCTGGCGCCGGAAACGAATGGCCACGTGGCCGTGAAAGCCTGGGCCGCGCTGTCCGCCATCACGGGACGCGAGCATACGCACCTGGCGCTGCCGCGCGAGCATGACAGCATCCGCTTCCGCGATGTGCAGGCGCAGCCGCGCAAGATCATCTCCTCGCCCACCTGGTCGGGCCTGGAAAGCGAAGAAGTCAGCTACACGGCCGGCTATACCAACGTGCATGAACTGATCCCATGGCGCACCCTGACGGGCCGCCAGCAGTTCTACCAGGATCACCTGTGGATGCGCGACTTCGGCGAGGGCCTGTGCGTGTACAAGCCGGCGATTAACACGAAGACGACGGAAGCGCTGCTGGGTACCAAGCCGAACGGCAACAAGGAACTGGCGCTGAACTTTTTGACGCCGCACCAGAAGTGGGGCATCCACTCCACGTATTCGGACAACCTGCGCATGCTGACCCTGTCGCGCGGCGGACCGCACGTGTGGCTGTCGGAGACGGACGCGCAAGCTGCCGGCATCGTCGACAACGACTGGATCGAAGTCTTCAACGTGAATGGCAGCCTGACGGCGCGCGCCATCGTCAGCCAGCGCATCCCGGCCGGCATGACGATGATGTACCACGCCCAGGAAAAGATCATCAACGTGCCTGGCGCCGAGATGACGGGCAAGCGGGGCGGCATCCATAACTCGGTGACGCGCGCTGTGCCCAAGCCGACGCACATGATCGGCGGCTACGCCCAGCTGGCCTACGGCTTCAATTACTACGGCACGGTGGGCTCCAACCGCGATGAATTCGTATTGGTGCGCAAGATGAACAAGGTTGACTGGCTCGAAGGGCCATTGGAAACAGAAGACGGGAGCATGGTATGAAAATCAGAGCGCAAATCGGCATGGTGCTGAACCTGGACAAGTGCATCGGCTGCCACACCTGTTCCGTCACCTGCAAGAACGTGTGGACCAGCCGCGACGGCGTCGAATACGCATGGTTCAACAACGTCGAAACCAAGCCCGGCATCGGCTATCCGAAGCAGTGGGAAAACCAGGACAAGTGGAACGGCGGCTGGCGCCGCACGGACGCGGGCAAGATCGAGCCGCGCCAGGGCAGCCGTTTGAAGATCCTGGCGAATATCTTCGCCAACCCGAACCTGCCCGCCATCGACGAGTACTACGAGCCGTTCACCTACGACTACGAGCACCTGCAAAGCGCGCCGCTGTCGCAGACGCCGCCGACGGCCCGTCCGATCTCCGTGCTGACGGGGAAAAAGATGGAAAAAATCGAGTGGGGCCCGAACTGGGAAGATGACCTGGGCGGCGAGTTTGCCCAGCGCAGCAAGGACAAGCTGTTCGACAACATGCAGAAGGAGATGTACGGTACGTTCGAAAACACCTTCATGATGTATCTGCCGCGCCTGTGCGAGCATTGCCTCAATCCGACGTGCGTGGCGTCTTGCCCGTCCGGCTCCGTGTACAAGCGCGAAGACGACGGCATCGTGCTGATCGACCAGGACAAGTGCCGCGGCTGGCGCATGTGCATCTCCGGTTGCCCGTACAAGAAGATTTACTACAATTGGTCGTCCGGCAAGGCGGAGAAGTGCACCTTCTGCTTCCCCCGCATCGAGGCCGGCCAGCCTACCGTGTGCTCGGAAACGTGCGTGGGCCGCATCCGCTACCTGGGCGTGCTGCTGTACGACGCCGACAAGATCGAGGCTGCCGCCTCCGTGCCGCAGGAGCAGGACCTGTACCAGGCGCAGTTGGATCTGTTCCTCGATCCGCACGACCCGGCCATCATTGCCGAGGCGCGCCGCCAGGGCATCCCTGACCTTTGGCTGGAAGCGGCCGTCAAGTCGCCCGTCTACAAGATGGCCGTCGAGTGGAAAGTGGCGTTCCCGCTGCATCCCGAATACCGCACCTTGCCGATGGTGTGGTACGTGCCGCCCCTGTCGCCGATCCAGGCGGCCGCCGAATCGGGCAAGCTGGGCGTCAACGGCATGCTGCCCGACACCCAAAGCCTGCGCATTCCGGTGCAGTACCTGGCCAATTTGCTGACGGCCGGCGACCAGCCGCCCATCGTCACGGCGCTGGACCGCATGCTGGCCATGCGTGCCTACATGCGCAGCAAGACCGTCGAGAAGGTGGAAAACCTCACGGTGCTGAAACAGGTGGGCTTGAGCAAGGCGCAGGTGGAGGACATGTACCACATCATGGCCATCGCCAATTACGAAGACCGCTTCGTCATCCCCAGCAGCCACAAGGAAATGGCCGAGGACAGCTTCAACGAGAAGGGTTCGTGCGGCTTCAGCTTCGGCAACGGCTGCTCGGACGGCAGCAGCGAGCCGACCTTGTTCGGCAAGAAAAAGCACGGTTCGGCCATCTTCATGCAGATGCCGAAGTCGCGCAAAACGGCGCCAGGCGCTTAAGGAGCTCATATGGAACACGCTATGCATCACTACCAAGTCCTTTCTCGCCTGCTGCTGTATCCGGAGCCGGAGCTGATCGCGCATCTGCCGCAGCTCGACGCCGCGCTGGCGGCAGTGCCGGAGCAGCACGCGCTGCTGCGGCCCTTGCTGGCGCACCTGGAAAGCAGCAGCCTGATCGACCTGCAGCAGCAGTACGTGGCCACCTTCGACCGCAATCCCTCGCACTCGCTGCACCTGTTCGAACATATTCACGGCGAATCGCGCGACCGGGGCCAGGCCATGGTCGACCTGATGGAGGAATACAAGCGCCACGGCCTGCAGATGGTGGGCGACGACTTGCCCGACTTCGTGCCGCTGTTCCTGGAGTTTTTGGCGCAGCTCGACGAGGCAGTCTCGGCGCCGCTGCTGGGCGACGCCGTCCACGTGCTGGCGCACATCGGCCGCAAGCTGACGGCCAACGGCAGCCCGTACGCGCCCGTCTTCACCTTGCTCGAACGCCTGAGCCCCGTGGCGGCAGAAATGCTGGCAGAACCGCCGGTGCGCGACATGGACGAAGCGCTGGAAACCTTCGGTCCCGGTGCGGACGGCGTCGAGCCCTTGCTGCGTCAAGCCCCGGGCGGCGTCCATCCCGTGCATTTTCACCCGCAGCCGCGGCGCGCAGCTTGAACCGCGTCCGCATGAGGAGAGTACATCATGAGTAATTACTTGCATCAATTTCTGTATGGCATCTATCCATACATCGCACTGGCCATCTTTTTCCTGGGTAGCCTGATTCGTTTCGACCGCGAGCAATACACGTGGAAGTCCGATTCCAGCCAGCTGCTGCACCGCGGCAGCCTGCGCCTGGGGAACATCCTGTTCCACCTCGGCATCATCGGCCTGCTGTTCGGCCATGCGGCCGGCTTGCTGACCCCCGTCTGGGTGTGGGATACGCTGGGCGTGTCGCATAGCCTGAAGCAGGGCGTGGCCATGGCGGCCGGCGGCGTGATGGGCGGCCTGTGCCTGGCCGGCATCCTGATCCTGCTGGCGCGCCGCTTCGGCAATGCACGGCTGCGCGCCGTTACCACGGCCGGCGACAAGCTGGTGATGCTGTGGATCCTGCTGACCTTGCTGCTGGGCCTGTCGTCGATTTTTGTGTCGGCTTCGCACATGGATGGCCACATGATGGTCTTGCTGATGAACTGGGCGCAGCACATCGTGACTTTCCGCGGTGACGCGGCCAGCTTCATCGTCGATGCGCCGCTGGTGTTCAAGCTGCACCTGTTCATGGGCATGTCGCTGTTCGTCATCTTCCCGTTCACCCGTCTGGTGCACGTGTGGAGCGGCTTTGGCGCCATCGGATATCTGGGACGCACTTGGCAACTGGTTCGCCGCCGTTAAGAAAGGAGTCACATCATGGGAATCTCCGTCAATGGCATCGATATCGACGATGCCGACATCGCGCAGGAATTGCCGCATCACGATGGTGCCGGCAATCCGCTGAAACAGGCCGTGCATGAACTGGTGCTGCGCCGGCTGCTGCAGGACGAGGCGCAGCGCCTTGGCGTGCAGGGCGGCAGCGATGACGACCGCATCGAGGCGCTGTTCGCGCAGGAAGTGCGCGTGCCGCCGGCCGACGATGCGGCTTGCCGCACCTTTTATGCGCAGCGCCCGCAGCTGTTTCGCAGCGGGGCGCTGGTCGAGGCGCGCCACATCCTGTTCCAGGTGACCCCGGAGGCGCCTTTGGAACTACTGCGCACGACGGCGCAAGCCGTGCTCGATGCCCTGAAGCTGGCGCCCGAGCGCTTCGCCGAACTGGCGGCGCAGTATTCGAACTGCCCGTCCGGCGCCCTGGGCGGGAGCCTGGGCCAGCTGTCGCCGGGCCAGAGCGTGCCGGAATTCGACGCCCTCGTGTTCCGCCTGGAAGAGGGCGCGCTGGCTGGCCACTTGCTGGAAACGCGTTTCGGCTACCACATCGTGCAGGTACAGCGCCGGGTCGAAGGCCAGGCCATCCCGTACGAAGCGGTACAGGCGCAGATCGCCGACCGCCTGTCGCGGGCGGCGTGGCAGCGCGCCGTGCACCAGTATCTGCATTTGCTGGTGGGGCGCGCCGACATCGCCGGCATCGAGCTCGAAGGCACAGCCAGTCCGCTGGTTCAGTAAGTAGAAATGCGTAGCTAAAAAGGCGTAGGCCGCTAGGCCTTCTGGGGCACAGCCAGATCGTGCCCCAGCCTTTACAATCACGGAAGAAACAGGAGTAGCGTCATGGGTAGCGTCAAGTTGCAGGACCGTTTTGGCCGTTCGATCGATTATGTGCGGCTGTCCGTTACCGACCGATGCGACTTGCGTTGCAGTTATTGCATGCCCAAGGGCTTTCGCGGCTTCGAGGAGCCGAAGGATTGGCTGACGTTCGACGAGATCGAGCGCCTGCTGGGCATTTTTGTTCGCCTTGGCACGCGCCGCGTGCGCCTGACGGGCGGCGAGCCCCTGTTGCGGCGCAACCTGCCCGAGCTGGCGCAAAAGCTGTCCGCGCTGCCCGGTCTGGACGACCTGTCGCTGTCGACCAACGCCACCCAATTGGGCAAGCACGCCGTGGCCTTGCGCGCGGCGGGCGTGGACCGCATCAACGTCAGCCTCGATTCGCTCGACCGCGCCTGCATGCAGCAGATCACGGGGCGCGACAGCCTGCAGCCCATTCTCGATGGCCTGGTGGCGGGCAAGTCGGCCGGTTTCGACCCGATCAAGATCAATATGGTGGCCATGCGCGGCATCAACGACGGCCAGATCGAGGCCATGGCGGCGTTCTGCATCGAGCAGCAGTTCATCCTGCGCCTGATCGAAGCCATGCCCATGGGCAGTACGGGCCGTAATGCCAGCTACATGCCGCTGGGCCCCGTGCGCGAGCGCCTGGCGGCCCGTTTTGGCCTGGTGCCGCAGGCGATGGAACTGGGTGGCGGACCGGCGCGCTATCTGGCGACGCAAGACGGACGCTCGAGCATCGGCTTCATTACGCCCATGTCGCAGCATTTTTGCGCCACCTGCAACCGCGTGCGCCTGTCCGTCGATGGTACCCTGTACCTGTGCCTGGGCCAGGAAGAAAAATTCGCCCTTGGCCCCATGCTGCGCGGCGGGGCCACGGATGCGCAGATCGAGGCGGCGATCCGCGCCGCCATCGAACTGAAGCCGCAGCAGCATGATTTCAATTCGCAGCCGGACAAAATCGTGCGCTTCATGGCGCAGACGGGCGGCTGAGACAGTTTGCATTTACATTCAAGGGTGGTATGAAATTCAAGGCGATGTTTTCCTCGTGGCAGAAGCTGTCGACCAAGATCGTCGGCGCGCTGCTGCTCATGCTGGTGCTGGCCCTGAGCGCCATCGGCTGCACCCTGTTCCTGTCGTGGCAGCTCGAAGGCAGTTCGGCCGCCATCAATGAAACGGGCCGGCTGCGCATGCAGACTTACCGCCTGACCCTGCTGCTTGCCAGCGACGCTGGCGAACAGGCGCGCCAGCAGGTGCTGCTGATCGACGAAACCCTGGCCAAGATCGGCCACGGCGACCCGCAGCGCCCCTTGTTCCTGCCCCCCAGCACGGCCATCAAGTCCGAATTCGAGCGCATCGGCACCGCCTGGCGCGGCGCCTTGCGCCCGGCCGCGCTGGCGGCCGATTCCGCTGCGCGCGCGCGCCAGTTCGAGCATGACGCCGATACCTTCGTCGGCCAGGTCGATCAATTGGTGCGCCTGATCGAGCACGATAGCGAACAGCGCACCTTCTGGCTGCGCGCCTCGCAGCTGATCCTCGTCGGCATGGCCGTCATCGGCACGGTCAGCATGATTTACCTGATGTTCATGCTCATCATCGAACCGGTGACGCGCCTGCGCCTGGGCATGCAGCGCATGAAGGAGCGCGATTTCAGCGTGCGCCTGGCTGTCGAGAGCAATGACGAATTCGGCCAGCTGGCCAGTGGCTTCAACCAGATGGCCGACCGCCTGCAGGCGCTGTACGGCAACCTGGAAGAGGGCGTGCGCAGCAAGACGGCCACCCTCGAATACCGCAACCGCGAGCTGGCGCTGCTGTACGAAAGCGCGGCCTTTTTGCAGCGCCCGCAGCCCCTGGAAGACATTTGCGGCGGCTTCATGCAGCGCATCGTCGATTATTTCGAGGCCGACGGCTCCACCGTGCGCGTGCTCGACGCCGAGCGGGGCAACCTGCACATGGTGGTGCATACGGGCCTGTCCGAGGAACTGGTGGCGTCCGAGCATTGCCTGAAGGTGGGCGACTGCCTGTGCGGCACGGCCGTCGAGATGAAGGTGGCGAAGGTGCACGACATGCGCCGCATCGACAAGGCGCACGAGCTGCGCTGCCACCGCGAGGGCTTTGCCACCGTTTCCGTCTTCCATATCCATGCGCATGAACAGCACCTGGGCTTCTTCAACCTGCATTTTCGCCATGCGCGCGTGTTTTCCGCGCGCGAGCTGGCCTTGCTGGAAACCCTGGGCCAGCTGCTCGGCATCGCGCTGGAAAACCTGCGCCTGGCCGCGCGCGAACGCGAAATGGCCATTTCCGAAGAGCGCAACCTGGTCGCGCAGGGCCTGCACGACAGCATCGCGCAAAGCCTCAATTTCCTCAACCTGCAGGTGCAGATGCTCGACGACTCCGTGCGCAATGCGCGTTTCGACGAGGTGGCGGGCATCGTGCCGGCCCTGCATGCGGGCGTGAAGGAAAGCTACGAGGACGTGCGCGAGCTGCTGGCCAACTTCCGCAGCCGTTTGATGGAAGATGACCTGATCGGCTCCCTGCGCGCGGCGCTCGACAAATTCCGCCGCCAGACGGGCATCGACGCCGAACTGCTGGCCGATGTCGACGGCGCGCCATTTCCCCGCGAGCAGCAATTGCAGTTATTATTCATCGTGCAGGAAGCGCTGTCGAACATCCGCAAGCACGCCCAGGCCAGCCACGTCGAGGTGCGGCTCGCCGATCACCAGGATTTTACGCTGACGATCAGCGACAATGGCGTCGGCTTCGACGCTGCCGCCGTGCTGGAAAAGGGCGACAGCCATGTCGGCATCCACATCATGCGCGAGCGCGCGCAGCGCATCGAAGCCACGTTCGACGTGCACGCCTGTCCCGGCGGGGGCACGACCGTCGAACTGCATCTGTCGCGCGAGCAGCGCCGCGCCGCCTAAGCCACTATCAGAAAGTATAAAAAATGGAGACTCCCGATAAACCGATCACCGTCATGCTGGTGGACGACCACGCGCTGTTCCGCAGCGGCATACGCTCGCTGCTGCAGCGCCACACGGAATTTTCCGTCGTGGGCGAGGCGGCAGACGGCGTGGAAGGCATCAAGCGCGCCATCCAGCTGCAGCCCGACGTGGTGCTGCTGGACCTGAACATGGCCGGCATGTCCGGCGTGGAAGCGCTGCAGCTGATGCAGCACGACTGTCCCGACACGGCCATCGTCATGCTCACCGTGTCGGAAGATGCGGAGGACCTGGCGACGGCCCTGCGCGCGGGCGCCTGCGGTTACCTGATCAAGAATATAGACGCCGACTACCTGGTGCGCGCCATCCGCCGCGCGGCCGCCGGCGAAGTCGTCATCGCTGAAGCCATGACGGGCAAGCTGGTGGCGCAGCTGCAGGCGGGCACGCGGCGCGAGGAGCCCGTGTCGGAGCTGGACAAGCTCACGCCGCGCGAAAAGGAAATCATCGATTGCCTGTCGCGCGGCGAAAGCAACAAGGGCATCGCCCGCACCCTGGATCTGGCCGAAAGCACGGTCAAGATCCACGTGCAGAACGTGCTGAAAAAACTCAACCTCACCAGCCGCGTGCAGGCGGCCGTGTACGCGGTCGAGCACCGCCAGGGCAAGTAGCCCGGGTTGGGGTCTGACCCGCCGGGCCGGACCCCATGGCTATTATCTCTAGTCCTTTTTGCCGATGGCAGTTCCTGCGCTTTTAAAGTAGTATATTGAATATATCTTTAAAGGCGACTCCATCATGGCCATCACCCCGATCAGCGAACCTTCTTCCTCTCCCGCCGCCGCCTCCGGCGCGGCGCCATGGCAAGCCGGCCACGCCGTCTGGCAACTGGGTTTCCGCCCGTTTTACCTGCTGGCGGCCGTGTTTGCGGCCATCGGCATACCACTGTGGCTGGCCAGCTATGCGGGATTGCTGCCGGGCGGTTTGCAGGTGGGCCTGGGCTGGCACATGCACGAGATGGTGTTCGGCTTTGCCGTGGCCGTCGTCGTGGGCTTCCTGTACACGGCGGGACGCAACTGGACGGGCTTGCCCACGCCGCACGGCGCGCCGCTGATGGCGCTGGCGGGCCTGTGGCTGGCCGGGCGCGTGGCCATGCTGTGCGGCCCCGGCCTGTTGCCGGCGCTGGTGGACTGGCTGTTCCTGCCGCTGGCCGCCTGGCCCCTGTACCAGGTGTTGCGCCGCTCTGGCAATACGCGCAACCTGTTCCTCGTCGGTCTGCTGGCCTTGCTGGCGCTGGCCAATGGCCTGTTCCACGCGGCTGAGCTTGGCTGGCTGCCGCTGTCGCTGTTCCTGCCCGTGCAGGCGGCCATTTTCATCATCGTGCTGATCGAATCGGTGATCGGCGCGCGCGTCATTCCCATGTTTACGCGCAATGGCGCGCCTGGCAGCACGCCCGTGGCCAGTCCGCAGCGGGCCCTGATCGCCGTGGCCTGCATGGCGGCCGCCGCCATCGCGTGGCTGGCCGGTGCGCCAGCCTGGCTGACGGCGCCGCTGGCGTTCTGTGCTGCCGGCGTGTCGCTGGCCAACCTGCTGGCCTGGCAGCCGCAGCGCACGGTGCGCGTGCCGCTGCTGTGGATACTGCACCTGTCGTATGCGTGGATCGGTATCGGCTTTGCGCTGCTGGGACTGGCCAGTCTCGGCCTGCTGCCGGCCAGCGCCGCGCTGCACGCGCTGACCGTGGGCTCGATGGCGGGCCTGATCATCGGCATGATGACGCGCACCACCCTGGGCCATACGGGCCGTCCACTGAGGGGCGGCCGGGCGGAAGCGGCGATGTACTGGCTGATCCAGCTGGGCGCGCTGGCGCGCCTGCTGGCCGCCGCCGGTCCCGCCGCGCTGTCCATGCCGCTGCTGCTGGCGGCCGGCGCGTGCTGGTCGCTGGCCTTTGGCCTGTATGCGTGCGTGTATGCGCCCTATCTGTGGCGCGCCAGGGTGGATGGGCGCGAAGGCTAAGCTGGTATCAGGACGGGCGCCAGGCCAGCAGTTTCCTGATTTCCGGCGTCCAGTACGACAGCGATTCGCCCACGACGAATAGCAGCAGGCCCAGCATCAAGGCTCTCAGCAGCAAATCCCTGCACCAGATCATGGCGTCTCCTGAATTTTTATATTGGCAAGTTTATCATTGGCATGCGCTGCCATGTTGCGTTTCTGGCGTGGCTGCCTGGCCAGGCGCCGGCGCCTGTGCCGTGTATGCGGCGGCGGCATCGATGGCGTGCGCCAGCGCCAGTTCCAGGGTGTCGAGCGCGGCGGCCGCGTCCTTGCCGGCGTGGAGCAGCTGCTCCGCGCGCTGGGCCGCGTGCAGGGTGGCGGGCAGGGCCAGGCTGCCCGCCACGCCGGCCAGCTTGTGCGCCAGCGCGGCGGCGTCGCCGCGCGCGTTGGCCGCCAGCAGGGCGCGCATGGTGGCGACGGTGTTGCGGTACGTGGCGCCAAAGCGCGACAGGTGCTGGCGGTAGGGCGCCTCGTCGAGCCACTGCGCCAGTCCTTGCGCCAGGTCGATCACGGGTGCCGTGCCGGATGGCGGCACGGGCATCGCCGCCGCGCTGATGGCTGGCGGCAGGGCCGGCAAGCCTTGTGCATGGCGCCGGTGCACGCGCGCGACCAGGGCGATGGTCTGCGGCACGTCGAATGGTTTGCTGATGAAATGGTTCATGCCCGCTTCCAGCGCCGCCGTCTGCTGCGTCTGGAATGCGCCCGCCGTCAGCGCCACCACGGGAAGGTCGTGGAATTGCGGCAGCTGGCGCAGCGCGCGCGTGGCCTGCAAGCCATCCATGACGGGCATCTGCACGTCCATCAGCACGATGTCGACTTCATCCGGGTGATCCAGCAGCCAGTCCAGCGCCTGCCGGCCATCGCAGGCGAACGCGGGCAGGGCTCCCTGGTCGCGCAGGATATGGTTGACCACGTCCCGGTTGATTTCGCTGTCGTCGACCACCAGCACGCGCACGCCGGCGAGCTGGCGTTCCTCCAGCGCCGCATGGCTGGCATCGAGGCCGGCCAGTTCGGCGCGGCGCTGGCGCGCATCCATCGTTGCGTTGTACAGGCTGGAGGCCGTGACGGGTTCGTTGAGGATGGCATCGGCGGGATTGTCCGGATCGGTATGGCGGCGCGCGGGCGCCGTGGCCGGCGCGCCGCTGGCCGCCACGATGACGACGGGGCAATCTTGCGGCGGCAAGTGCTCGCGCAGCGCGCGCGCAACGGCTTCGCCATCCATGTCAGGCAGGTGCGCGGCCAGCAGGACGACGCCGGGCCGCGCGCCCTCGGCGCAGGCGAGCGCGTAGTCGAGCGCCGCCTCGCCGCCGGCGACCGCATGCACGCTCCAGCCCAGGCCTTGCGCCACGGCGCCGACCGTCGCGCGCGTGGCGGCGTTGCCGTCGGCCAGCAGCACGTGCAGGCCCTGCATGTCGGGCATGCCGCGCGCGCGCGCGGGCATCAGCTGCAGCGGCGCCGTGAAACTGAATTCGCTGCCCTGGCCCAGCGTGCTTTTCAGGCGCAGGGCGCCGCCCATCAGACGCACCAGCTGGCGGCAGATGGTCAGGCCCAGGCCCGTGCCGCCGAAGCGGCGCGTGGTCGAGGTGTCGGCCTGGGTGAAGGCGGAAAAGATCGTTTCCTGCACTTCGGGGGCTATGCCGATGCCCGTGTCGCGCACGCAAAAGCGCAGCACGGCGACATCGCCATCGCGGCTTTCCAGCGCCGTGTGCAGCTCGACTGTGCCCTGCGCCGTGAACTTGATGGCGTTGCTGGTGAGGTTGACCAGCACCTGTTCCAGCCGCAGCGCGTCGCCCAGCACATGGTCGATGCCGTCGGGCAGGGGGCCGATGCGCACGGCGATGGGCTTGTCATGCACGGCCACGCCCATGCTGGCGGCGATCTTGTCGATCACCTCGGCCAGGCGGAACGGCGCCTGTTCCAGGTGCATATGGCCCGCCTCGATTTTGGACACGTCCAGCACATCGTTGATAATGCCGAGCAGCGACTGGCCGGCGGCGCGGATCTTGCGCGCCATCAGCAGCGCCTCGCCATCGAGGCCGCCTCTTTCCAGCAGCCAGGCCATGCCGAGGATGGCATTCAGGGGCGAGCGGATTTCATGGCTCATGTTGGCGAGGAATTCGGCCTTGCTGCGGTTGGCCGCCTCGGCCCCGTCGCGCGCCAGCAGCATGGCTTCCTCGGCCTGTTTTTGCGCGGATATGTCCTGCACGAAGATCAGCGTTGCCGGCCCGTCCTTGAGCATCACGCGGGCCGTCGTCTTGAGGATGGGCACGGGCCGTCCCTGCTTGTCCAGGCCGACTGCTTCGAAGACCTGCTCGCTGGCGGAATCGGCCTCGATCAGCGCCTCGCTGCTCGCCAGCGCCGCCTGCGATTCTGCCGTGAGCATGCTGCGCCACGGCAGGCCGCTCAAGTCGTCCTCGAGGGCGTAGCCGTGCAAGTGGCGGTAGCGGGGGTTCGAATAGACGAAGCGGCCATGGCGCAGGATGGCGATGGCCAGCGGCGCATCCTCGATCAGCGTGCGAAAGCGCGTTTCGCTGTCCGACACGGCCTGCATGGCCTGCCGCGCGCTTTCCTGCTGCGCGTGCCAGGCGGCCAGGTGCCGCCGGCGCCGCTGGCTCCAGTACAGCAGCGCGCTGCCGGTGGCGGCCAGGATGGCGAAGAAAATGGCATAGCCGGTTGCCTGGCGCCGCAGCGGAGCGGCGATGGCCGCTTCCTCGCGGCTCAGACCGATGATCAGCGCGCGGTCCATGTGCAGCGCCGGCGGCGCGATCGTGGCCATGGCCATCATGCGCGGCGGGCTGGCGGGCTGGCCGGGCACCATCACACCGTCGAGCACCGCCGATGGCTGGCCGCTGTCGCGCAGGCGCCGCAGGAAGCTGCCGGGCACGTCCAGGTTGCTGCCGTCGACGGCGCCCTTGGCCGGGTAGTTGAGGAACTGGTGGCCGTCGCCGTGCAGCACCACGGCCCACACGTCGCCCGCATACATGGCGGTGCGGAACTTGCCCGTGAAATATTCGGGATCGAAGGTCGCCATCACCAGGCCGGCGAAGCGGCCCTGCCGGTCCGGCACCATGCGCGCGGCCGTCATCACGAGGTCGTTCCTGAACGAGCGGAAGGGCGGCGACAGGTACAGCATGTGCGCGTCGGGCGCGTCGCGCACCGTCTGGAAGTAGCCGCGGCGCGAAAAATCCTGTTGCATCAACTCCGGGATATTCGTGGCGAGGGGCTTGCCGCTGGCGTCGAGCACCAGCATGGTGCGCACGCCGGGCATGGCGTCGACCAGGGCGGTCAGGCGCCGGGGCAGGGCCTGGCTGGCGCCCGTTTCCGCCGCAGGGCCGAGAAAGTCGCGGATCACGCCTTCGAGCACCAGGTTGGTGGCGGCCAGGTCGACTTCGATATTCTTTGCCAGCAGCGCCGTCAGCACCTCCAGCCGCTCGCGTTCCGCCGCCGCGTGCCGCGTGGCTTCGGCGAGGTGCAGATACGCCAGGGTGACGCCGATGACCAGCAGTCCGAGGAGAAAAAAAAGCCACTCAATCAGTCGTCTGTGCACTGCGTCGCCACCTGGTAGTCGGATCATGTGACGATGCTATACCGTATAGGGGAGAAGAACAACTTTCCCTGTGACTACTCAGCCGATAGTGTGGTCAATTTGTCGAAGTGGCCCACCGGCTGCGCCGTGTCGGCCAGCGGCAGGTACAGGCTGAATACGGCACCCTGGCCCGGCGCCGATTCCACCGCGATGCGTCCGCCCATCAGGACCGCCAGGTGGCTGGCGATGGCCAGGCCCAGGCCGGCGCCGCCATGCGCGCGGCTGGGCGTGTCGTCCGCCTGCGAGAATTTCTCGAAGATGCTGGCCTGCTGCGCCTGCGCGATGCCGACGCCCGTGTCGCACACGGCGATGCGCAGCTGGCCGGCGTGGCGCGCCACGCGCACGTCGATGCGTCCGGCGGGCGTGAAGCGCAGCGCGTTGTCGAGCAGGATGGCGAGCAGGCGCACCAGGCGCGGGCGGTCGCAAACGAGGTGCGACGGCGTATCGGCGGCGGCGCACCAGGCCAGGGCGATGCCCTGCTCCGCCGCGCGCTGGCGGAACGGCGCCAGCGCCTGGGCCAGCACGCCGGGCAGCGGCTCCACCGCGCACTTGAGCCTGAGCTGGCCGCCCTCGAGGGCACTCAGTTCCATGGTCGCCTCGACCAGCGCCAGCAGCTGGCGGCCGCTGGCGCGTATGGCCTGCGCGTGGCTGGCCAGCCCGGGCTGCGGCTGCAGCTGCTCCAGCAGCAGGTCGGAAAAGCCGAGGATGCCGTTGAGCGGCGTGCGCAGCTCATGCGACATGTTCGACAGGAAGCGCGACTTCGCTTCGCTGGCGGCGATGGCCCTGGCGCGGCTGTCGATCAGGCGCCCGATCAGCAGCACCAGCGCGGCCCACGACAGCACGATCAGCGCGCTGGTGACGGTCGCCATCAGCAGCGCCTGCTCGCGGCGCGAAGCGTAGTCGGCCAGCACCGTGTCGCGGTCCAGGCCGATCAGCATGTAGAGCGGATAGTGCGCCAGCTTTTCAAACGCGTAGTAGCGCAGGGTGCCGTCGATGGGGCTGCGCTGCAGGAAGCTGCCGCGCGTCTTGCCGCGCATCTGCGCGAACAGGGCGCTGTCGCCGACGTCCTGGCCGATGGTGTTGACGCTGCCGACGCGGCGCGCCCGCATCACGCCATCGGTGCCGATGAGGGCGATGGAGCTGTTCTTGCCCAGGTCGACCTCGTCATACAGGCGCGTGAAGTAATACGGATCCATCGACGCCACCACCACGCCCTTGAAGCTGCCATCGGGGTGATTGATGCGCCGCGTCAGCTGGATCGACCATTTTTTCGACACGCGGCCCAGCACGGGCTTGCTGATGTAGAGTTCGCCGCTGTCGCCGCGCACGTGCACCTGGAAGTGCTCGCGGTCGGCCAGGTTGGTGGGTTTGAACGGCTTGCTCGTCAGTACGGTGTCGCCCCGCTCGTTGACGATGCTGAACAGGTTATACAGGGGGCCGGGATTGAGCCCCTGCTGCAGGTCGGTGACGATGTCGAGCTTGTCTCCCAGCGCATTGTAGCGCCCGCGCAGGTAAGTGACGGCCTGGTCGGCCCCTTCGATGGTGCGTATCGCATGTTCGTCGAAGACCCGCGCCATGCTGCGCGCATCGCGCTGGGCGTCGGCGATGGCCCGCTCGTGGGCGTGGTCGAGTTGCCGCAGCGTGACGCCCCACAGGCCGGCCAGCAGCAGGGCCACGAAAAACGACAGCAGGATGCGCGTGTCCAGGCGTTCCCAGGGCAGGGCCTGCCATTTCAATCGTGGTGTGATGTCGTGCCGCATGCCGCCTCCCACAGTAGTCGTCCCGTGACGGCCGCCGCGATGGCGGACCTGGACACGGACTGCATTACTCTCTGCGATCAATTATATCGAATATAAATGATTTCATCGATAAAATTGAATTATTTGTGGTAAGTGTTGTATTTGCCCGCTGCGCCTAGGATGTGGCCTGGCGTGCCAGCCAGTGTTCCACCAGCTCGCGCAACTGGGCCGCCGTGAAGGGTTTGGACAGGTAAGCGTCCATGCCGGCATCCATGCAGCGCTGCCTGTCGTCGTCGGTGACGCCCGCCGTCAGGGCGATGACGGGGGTGCGCGCGGCGCCGCTGCGCAGTTCGCGCGCGCGCAGCGTCTGGCAAGCCTGGTAGCCATCCATGACGGGCATCATGCAATCCATCAGCACCAGGTCATAGCGCTGTGCCGCCAGGGCCAGCAGGCCCAGCTCGCCGTTTTCCGCCGTATCGATGGCGTAGCCGCGCCCGCCCAGCTGCAGGCAGACCAGCTGGCGGTTCAGCGCCGTGTCCTCGACCAGCAGGATGCGGGCCGCGGGCGCGGACTCCGGCTCCGGCTCCGGTGCCGGCGCAGGGACGGGGGCGGGCGGTGCTGGCGGCGCGGCAGGCGGCGCGGCGCACGCTTCGTCCTGCGGCACGCCAGCCGGGGCGGCCGGGCCGCACGGGATGCGCACGGTGAAGCGCGAGCCGGCGCCGGGCGTGCTGTCGCAGCCGATCTCGCCGCCCAGCAGTCCGGCCAGTTGCTGGCAGATGGCCAGGCCCAGTCCCGTGCCGCCATATGCGCCGCTGATGCTGGCGTCGGCCTGGCAGTAGGGCAGGAAGACGCGGCCCAGCTGCTCGGGCGTCATGCCGATGCCGGCGTCGCTGACGCGGAACAGGAGGGCGGCCGTGCCGGGGCTGTCCGGTGCGCCAGGCGCCAGCTGCAGGCTCACCGTCACCTGTCCCGACGCCGTGAATTTGATGGCGTTGCCGACCAGGTTGCCCAGTATTTGCGCGATGCGCGTGCGGTCCGAGCACACCTGCCGCGGCACGCGCGGGTCCACCTCGGCCACCAGCTGCAAGCCTTTGCGGTCCGCCTGCGCGTGGTGCAGCGCCAGCAGGTCGTCGAGCAGCTGGCGCGGGTCGAAGTCGCGCAGTTCCACGCCCATCTGGCCCGCCTCGGCCTTGGACAGGTCGAGAATGTCGTTGAGTATGTGCATCAGGTCGTGCACGCCGTTGCTGACGTTGGCCGCATAGTGGCGCTGCGTCGCATCGAGCGGGGTTTCCAGCAGCAGTTCGGCCATGCCGGCGATGCCGGCCATCGGCGTGCGGATTTCATGGCTCATGATGGCCAGGAAGCGCGACTTGGCGGCATTGGCCGTTTCCGCGTGCGCCTGCAGCGCCAGCGCCTTGGCCGTGTCGCGCTCGCGGCGCCGCAGCAGGCCCATGATCAGCGCCACGGCCAGCGCCACCGCCAGCAGGCTGACCAGCGCCGCCCCGCCCATGGTGCGCAGCATGCGGCGCCAGCCCGCCAGGTAGACTTCGTCCGTGACGGTGACGTTGACGGCCAGCGGATAGTCGCGCACCAGACGGATGCCGGCCAGGCGGTCGACCGGGCGGCCCTGTTCGGCCGCGCGCGGCAAGTCCACCTGCAGCACGCCATGCGTCTTGCCCTGTTCCAGCAGGCGGTAGGTACTGCCCGTCAGGTTGCGCTTGCCCATCATGGCGGGGGCGGCAGGCCAGCGCGCCAGCAGGGTGTAGTCGCTGCGGTACAGGGAAAAGGCCGTATGCTCGCCGATGCTCGTGTTCTGGAAGAATTTGCTGAAGAAATCGCACGACAGGCCCACCAGGATCACGCCCAGGAAGCGGCCGTCCGGCCCGCTGATGCGCCGGCTGATATAGAAGGTCCAGGCACCGTTGCCCTTGTTTTGCACGGGCGCGCTGACGTGCATGCCGCCGTCCGGGTGGCGGCGGTGGTAATCGAAATAATCGCGCTCGTCGAGGCGGATGGGCGGTGCGGGAAAGGCGCGGCTGAAGACCAGCACGGCGCCGTCGCCGCCCACGATGGACACCACGTCCACTTGCGGCACGCCGCCGATCTTGTGCCGCAGCATCTGGTGCATGGCCTGGTTGCCGGCGGTGGCGGCCAGCGCGGCTCCGTCGGCCGGGGCGGCTGCCTGCACTTCGTTGCTGACGCTGTCGAGCACGAGGCGGGCCGCCGTCATGCTTTGCGCCGTGTTTTCCGCCAGCAGCAGCGACAGGTTGGACAGATCCCGTTTCCAGTCTTCGACGGCTTCGCGGTGCAGCAGCATGCCGGAGATGACGATGCACAGCGCCAGCAGACCCACCAGCGCCAGGCCGGCCACGGCTGCCGTGGTGCGCGGCGGATAGCGGTGGACCAGGCGCAGGATGGCCCGGCGCGCATTCATGCCTGCGCGCCCGTGTAGTCAAGCATGCTGCGGCGTACCTCCTGTTCCACCGCGCCGAGCAGCGCCGCCGTTTCTGCGAGCCAGCCGGGTGCCGCCACGCCCTGGTGGCGCACCAGCTGCTCCAGTTCCGCCAGGCGCGCCGTCAGCGCGCGGGCGCCCAGCAGGGCCACCGTGCCGCGCAGGGTATGGCAGGCATGCACGATGGCTTGCGCCGCACCGCCGCGCACGGCCTGCTCCACGCGCGCATACATGGCCGGCGACGTGTCCAGATAGGTCTGGGACAGGGCGCGGAACATCTCCAGGTCATGGCCGGTGGCCTGGAACAGCACGGCGGGATCGATGTGGCGATAGGCTGGCATGCTGGACTCCCGGACAAAGGTGGTGAACTAGGCGGCCAGGCTGTTGCGCCGCGCATGGCCGGCGCAGCAGGCGCGCAGATAGCCGCGCAGCTCGTCGTAATTGACGGGTTTGGCAAAGAACACCACGCCGGGCGGCACGCCGCCGCGTTCTTCGAGTTCCTCCGACGTCAGGCTCGACAGCATGGCGATATGCATCTCCGCCAGCAGCGGATCGGCCAGGATGGTGCGGATCACCTCGTAGCCGTCGATGCCTTCCATGACGATGTCGGCCAGCAGGATGTCGGGCTGGTCGCGGGCGATTTCCATCAGCGCCTGGTAGCCGTTCTCGCAAAAGCGCAATGCCGCCTGCAAGCCCCAGGAGCCGATCTGCTTTTCATACAGCGCGCGCTCGATCGGATTGTCTTCGATTACCAGGATGGAGGGCGGACGGCCTGATGGGGCGGGGCGGCTGGCGCGCGCCGCGCGCTGGTCCTGGCCCGGCTGGCCGGGATTGCCCTTGTAGGCCTCGACGGCCGCGAGGGGAATGCGCCGGTGGCCGCCCTTGGTTTTCCAGGCTTCGATTACGCCTGCCTCGACCAGTTGCTGTACCGATGTCACCGAAATACCGAGGATTTCGGCGGCCTTTTGGGTAGTGCAAACGTCTGCAGTGTGCATGATGGACTTTATGGTCGCGGATGAAGTTGAAGGGAATGATACGCAATCGCGCTCAAAAAATCAATTTCAACGAATTAGATGAATTCACTAAAAACCTGGCCGGTGGCGGGCCGGGGCCTGGTGCGCGTGCGGCAAGTGGCGACATGGGCGGGCGCTGCCAGGATCTCGCGCCATTCGCTCCACTCGGCGTTGCTGTGGCGTAGCAGGGTTTCCATGTGTTCTGCGTCCAGGCCCAGTACCCGCGCAGCGGCCAGGGCCGGCCCGCGCGGCCCCGCACCATTGCGCAGTATCAAGTCGGCGAAACTGCTGGCCAGCTTCAGCAGCCAGGCCAGGTCCGTCATGTGCCCGGCACGCCCGAAGCCGGGCGGCGCGGCATGGCAGCGCACGGCGTCGCACAGGATCTCCGGCATGCCCCAGCCCCGCATGAGGCTGGCCGACAGGGCCAGCCGGTGGTGGCCGAAGCGCCGCGACTCCGCGCACAGCAGCCGGGCGCCGGCAGCGTCGCCATGCTGGGCCAGCAGTTGTCCATATTCCTGCGGATGCAAGGTGGCCAGGGCCAGCTGGCCGCAGTTGGCCAGCAAGCCGCAGCTGTACAGCTCATCGGCCGGCGCCAGCTGCAGCGCGTCGCCCGCCACGCGGGCGGCGCACGCCATGGCCAGCGAGTGCGACCAGAAGCGCTGCGCGTCGAAATGCGCGCAGGTGGCCGCTGGCGGGGCCGGGGCGGCGATCGCCTCGCGCAGGGCGGGCAGGCCGATGGCCTCCAGCAGCGCGGCGTTGACTGCAGCATGCATGCGTTCGCCCGGTGGCACGCCGGCATTCGCCAGGCCGATGACCTTGCCGGTCAGGGCCGGATCGCAGCCTATCTGTTCGGCGAGCTCATCGAGCGGAACCTGCTGCTGGCAGCGGCTCGCCAGCCAGTGCTGGCGCCAGGCGGGCGAAGGCAGGATGGCGCCGCCGAGCAAGCCTGCCAGGTCGATGTGCGCGCTCATGGCCGGCTCCCGATGTCGCTATAGTCATCGGCTTGCGCCGTGCCCGTTTGCAGGGCCGTGACGGCTTGCGACAGCGCATCGAGCGCCATCAGCAGATCCGCATGCAGGAGGCGCAGCGCGCCGATATCGTTGGAGAAGCCCGCATGCACGGCCTGGCGCGCCAGCGCCTGCAAGGGAAGCAGTCCCATGGCCTGGCTGCCGTCGAGAATTTCCTGCGCCAGCACGCGTGCGGGGGCGGCCCGCTCGCAGCGCAGCGCATGGGCGATGCCGGCCAGGCGGTCGCGCGTCTCGGCCACGAACAGGGCCAGGATCTCGCCCTGCAGGCGCCGGTCGTAACCGAACATCGCGTCGAGCCGGGCCGCCTCGAAGGGCGGCGTGTCCGCTGCCCTGGGCGCCGGCGGCGGTGCGCTGTCCGCCGCCTTGGCCGGCGGGGCCGCTTTGCGCGTTTGCAGCAGCTGATGCAGATCGGGCGGCGTGCCGCCTGCGGCCGGCGCGCGGCCGGCATGGCGCCAGCGGGTGCGGCGCCAGAGCAGGGCTGCCAGCAGCAACAGCAGGCCCGCCAGCGCCAGCGCCGGGCGCATCAGCGAGAGGTCTTCGCAGCGAAGGAAGGGGTGGATGGAGAGTAAGGCGTTCATGACAGTGCTCCAGTACGGACGATGCTTGTTATCTTGCGTGATGGCAGACCTAAAATACTTCCCAGTCGCCGGAGTCGGCCACCGCCGGGGCCGTGCCCTTGGACTGGCCCGGGGCAGGCGTGGCGACCAGCTTGAGCGACGCCTTGCGCTGTGCCGGCCGCGGGGCGGCAGGCGCGCGGGGCGCTTGAGGCGGCGCTGGCCGGGCCGCCGCGCCGGCTTGCCCGTGCGCCAGCTTGAAGGTGCCCACCACGCCGGCCAGGATGCCCGCCTGCTCCTGCAGCGATTGCGATGCCGCCGCCGCCTCTTCGACCAGGGCCGCATTCTGCTGCGTGACTTCATCCATTTGCGTGATGGCGTGGTTGATTTCCTCGATGCCCGTGCTTTGTTCCACGCTGGCGGCCGAGATTTCGCTGACGATGTCGGTGACGCTGCGCACCGTGTCGACCACTTCCGTCATGGCCGCGCCGGCCTGCCGGACCAGCTTGCCGCCTTGTCCCACCTGTTGCACGGAGTCGCCGATGAGTGTCTTGATTTCCTTGGCCGCCGCCGCCGAACGGTGCGCCAGGTTGCGCACTTCGGTCGCCACGACGGCAAAGCCGCGCCCCTGTTCCCCGGCGCGCGCCGCTTCCACGGCCGCATTCAGGGCCAGGATATTCGTCTGGAAGGCGATGCCGTCGATGACGCCGATGATGTCGGCGATCTTGTTGGACGCGCTGTCGATCGCTTCCATGGTGCGGATGACGTCGTCCATCACCTGGCCGCCCCGTTGCGCCTTGTCCGAAGCGCTGACCGCCATTTGCTGGGCCTGGCGGGCATTGTCCGCGTTCTGCCGCACGGTGGCCGTCAGTTCTTCCATGGCCGAGGCGGTTTCTTCCAGCGAGCCGGCCTGCTGTTCCGTGCGCGCCGACAGGTCCAGGTTGCCCATTGCGATCTCACCCGACGCGGTGCTGATGGTGTCCGTGCCGGAGCGCACTTCGGACACGATGCGCACCAGGCTCCCGCTCATCTCCGCCATGGCGTTCATCAACTGGCCCACCTCGTCGTTCGAGGTGGCGCTGATTTGTGCGCTGAGGTCGCCGCCGGCGATGGTGCGGGCCACGCCGATGGCGCTCTCGAGCGAAGAGGCGATGTGCCGCGCCAGCAGCAGGCCCATGCCGGCCACCAGCGCCGTCACGGCCAGGGCCAGGCCGAGCGAAATCCAGCGCGCGCTGGCCGCGGTGGCGGCGCCCTCGGCGGCTCCCCTGGTGGCCAGGCTTTCGTTGTAGCTGTGGTGGGCGGCGAGGGCATCGACCAGTTCCTTGATGACGGGCTGGCTCTGCATCAGAAAGTCGCGCGCCGCGTCGAGTTCTCCCGCCTTCGACAGTGCCAGTACCTTGTCGCGTACGGCGTCGTAGTGCTGCAGCACGGCGCGGTCCGCGGCCAGCAGTGCTTTATCTTGCTCATCGGAAAGGTTTTCTTTTTCATACTTGTCGAGCGCCTGGCCGACTGCCGCGCGCGCTTCCTTGATGCCCGCTTCCAGGGCGTCGCGCCTGGCGGCATCCTTGCTGGCCATGTGTTGCCAGACGGCCGTGCGCATCTGTGCGAACGGCACGAAAGCCTGGTTCAGGGTCAGCAGGCTGGGAACGGTGTTGACGGTGGCATAGCTGGCCGCCGTGTACACGCGATTCATCTGGTAGATGCCAAAGCCCGTCAGGGCGGCCAATCCCAGGACGACGGCAAGGATCAATAAGTACAGGCGTTTGGCAATAGTCATGATGGGGACCGCTCCAATGAAGTGAAATTCACGAAAAGTGCTTGGTTTCGATGTTTTTTCCATTCTACGATAAAAATATGTTTTATTCGAGAAATTTGTTGTTTATTTATTTTATTCAATGATTTTCATCAAAATCGCACTGCTGTGTATGTCTTGACGGTCAGTTCGTGTATAAAAAGCCACACGGCACGCGGCGGGCGCTCTCGCGTGTGCCACGCTTTGCCGATTGGTGAAAAAATGAAATTGCATTGATCGCCGTCAATTCGGTGCGCTGGCGCGTGCCGCCGACTTACCCTTGCAAAGGAGCATCATGACTGCCTCTACCCGGCCTGGACCCTTGTTAGTCATTACCGCAGTCGTCTTTATCCTGCTTGGACTGGCGCTCGCTGGCGGCGGCGCCTGGCTCGTCAGCCTCGGCGGTTCCTGGTATTACGCGGTGGCCGGCATCGGCATGCTCGTCGCGGGCGCGCTCGTGGGGAAGGGGCGGCGCAGCGCCCAGCTTTTCCTCGCGCTGCTGCTGTTTGCCACCCTGATCTGGTCCGTCATCGAAGTAAAGTTCGACTGGTGGCAATTGCTGCCGCGCCTCGATATCTGGTTTGCCGCCGCCGTCTGGCTGCTGCTGCCGTTCGTCGACCGCCGTCTGGCGCCGGCTCTGATCCACGGCGCCAAACCGCGCGACGCGGGCAAGAGCGCCTTGACGGCGGCCGTGCTGCTGACGGCCGCCGTGGCTATCTTTTCCCTGTTCCAGGATTACTACACCTTGCACGGCGAAGTGCCGGCCGAGAACATGGCGGCCGCGCCGCAGGGCGACTACGCGCCCGGCGTGGCGCCCAACGACTGGGCCGCGTATGGCCGCTCCGGCTATGGCGACCGCTACGCGCCGGCCGCGCAGATCACGCCGGCCAACGCCGCGCAGCTGCAACAGGCGTGGGTCTACCACACGGGCGACTTCAAGGGGCCGAACGATCCGGGCGAGATCGCCAACGAAGTCACGCCGCTGAAGGTCAACGGCATGCTGTACCTGTGCACGCCGCATAACATCGTCATCGCGCTCGATCCGGATACGGGCAAGGAGCTGTGGCGCCACGATCCGAAGATCAACCGCGACGCGTCCAGCTACCAGCACATGATCTGCCGCGGCGTCGCCTACTGGGACGTCAACGCGGGCCGCGCCAAGGACAGCCCGGCGCCCGAGGCGGCCGGCATGGAGTGCCCGCGCCGCATCTTCGCCCCCACCATGGATGCGACCCTGATCGCCGTCAATGCCGATACGGGCGAAGCGTGCAAGAGCTTTGGCGAAAACGGGGTGATCGGCCTGTACCACGGCATGGGCATGAAGAAGCGGGGCTTTCTGATGCCGACGTCGCCGCCGGCCGTGGCGCAGAACGTGGTGGTGATGGCCGCCAGCGTGACCGATAACTTTTCCACGGAAGAACCGTCAGGCGTGATCCGCGGCTACGATCCCGTGACCGGCAAGCTGATGTGGAACTGGGATGCCTCGAACCCGGACGACACGGCACCGATCGCCGATGGAAAAACCTATACGAACAACTCGCCCAATTCCTGGGGCGTGTCCAGCGTCGATGAAAAGCTGGGCATGGTGTACGTGCCGATGGGCAATGAAACGCCGGACACGTGGGGCGGCAAGCGCAACCCGAATGGTGAAAAGTACAATAGCGCCATCGTCGCGCTCGATCTTGCCACGGGGAAAGTGCGCTGGGTCTACCAGACCGTGCACCATGATATCTGGGATATGGATATCGGCGGCCAGCCCACCCTGGTCGACATCGACACGCCGAAAGGCAAAGTCCCATCGGTTGTCGCCACGACGAAACGGGGCGACATCTACGTGATCGACCGGCGCGACGGCAGCCTGGCCGTGCCGGCGCCGGAAAAACCCGTGCCGACCGCCAACGCGGCCCCCGGCGACCGCCTGTCGCCCACGCAGCCGTTCTCGGCCCTCACGTTCTTGCCCGAGAAGCACATCAGCGAAACGGATATGTGGGGCACGACGCCGTTCGACCAGCTGGCGTGCCGCATCATCTTCCGCCAGCACCGCTACGAGGGGCCGTTCACGCCGCAGACGGTGGCCGAAGGCAAGATCAAGGGCGCCATCATCTCGCCCGGTCCGCTCGGCATCTTCGAGTGGGGCGGGGCGGCCGTCGATCCCGTGCGCCAGTTGCTGCTGGTCAATCCCGACTACATGGGCTTTCTGGAGCGGCTGGTGCCGCGCGCGCAAGCCAATGCGCCGGGCGGCACGGGCACGGAAATGGGCTTGCAGCCGCAGACGGGCGTGCCGTTTGCCGTGGAAATCAAGCCCTTCCTGTCGCCGCTGGGCTTCCCCTGCCAGGCGCCGCCATGGGGCTATGTGGCCGCCGTTGACTTGCGCACCATGAAAAAAGTCTGGATGCACAAGAACGGCACGACCATGGACAGCGCACCCGTGCCCATCCCGCTGCCGCTGGGCGTGCCCAGCCTGGGCGGCATGAGCACGACGGGCGGCGGCGTGGCATTTCTCAGCAGCACGCTCGATTACTACATCCGCGGCTACGACGTGCGCAATGGCAAAACCGTCTGGAAAGCCCGTTTGCCGGCCGGCGGCCAAGCCACGCCAATGAGTTATGTCTCCGACAAGACGGGCAAGCAATATGTCGTCGTCATGGCCGGCGGCCATGGCTCCCTGGGCACGAAGATGGGTGACAGCCTGGTGGCGTTCGCCTTGCCGGACGAGGCGGTGAAGGGGGCGGGGAAAGGGAAGTAAGAAGATAAGTAGGTGAAGCGCATCCGCGGCATGGTCTGGCCATGCCGCGGATGCGCCGCCATAAGGGCCCCGACGCTATGGCAAGCGGCGATTCAAGATGATGAGTTCGGCATTATCCGCGGTATCGTCCGCCAGCGGGTAGAGCACGACCGCATAAGCACGCTCCGTGGTCTTGTTGATGCTGGAAATGATCAATTTGTCACCGGGTATCGACAGAACCTCGTTGGTCAGCAGGTTCCTGTAGCCTTGCTCGCCTTTGCTATAGAATATTTCCAGTAATTTATCATTTTGCGTGGTCAGCCAGCCGTTTCCAAACTCGGTATTGAACCGCGTGACAAAAGTGTCGTCAGCGATGTCGACTGGTTGCCATGTATTGAACAGCGGGTCGGCAAAGTCCACCAATTCAATGATCTCGCTTGCCCCGGACGCAGCTATTTTTTCGATAATGATTTTATCGTTTTCTTGCGCCAGCAGATAAGAATCCCTGTCGAAGGAGGCGCTTAATATCTGCAATACATGGATATCGTTCGCGCCGATCTCCCGCGAGCGCGTGACATTGCCTTTTTCATCGATCTCCCGGTGCAGCAGGATGCTGCCGTCATTTGCCAGCAAGTGGATCGCCTTGTTGCAAATGGCGATGCGATTATTTGCGGGCAAGGGGACCTTGCTATTGTGTTTCTTCTTCAGCTTCCCATTGATAAACTCGATGGCCAGGATTTTGTCCGGTTTCTTATCGTCAAAATCCACGTCGTGAAATATCGAATGCGAGTCCGTCGTTCCAATGAAGTCTCCTGTACATGGACGGTTACCCTTTGGTAATTCCACATCTTCACGATGAAAGACGGGAATGCTGATTTCCAGTTCTTTATCAGGATGATAGGGAATGACGGAAACATAATTTTCCTGATCCGGACTCAGGAACAGTGTCGGCAAGATGCCGTCATCCTCGACGTAGTTTTCAATACTGCCATCCATCCCGACAGTCGTATATATCAGCTTGTAGGTGCCATTTTTTTCATACACATAGTTAGCCAGCAGCGTCTTTTCAGCACATGACATGCTGTCTTTGGCTGATACGGCTGTTTCAGCAAGCAACGTTGTCATTGTGCCCCAGTCGCCTTGCGTGACAGACGATGTATAGGGCGCTACCTTGTCGAGGTTTTTCATGCGTCAGATGGTTCCCATATCTTATTGTGCCGCCAATCCCAGTTTCAGCCCCACCAGCTTGCCTGGCGCAGCCTCCGTCTTTTCCGGCGCACCCGCGCTGACCCTGGTCGCCGGCGTGCCATCCTGCTGCAAAGCGGCCAGAATGGCCGCGCTGCGCTGGGCACCCAGTTTATTCAATGCATCGGCAGGCAGGGGCTGTCTGGCTTCCAGCTGCTCGCGCAAGCCGTTATAGAAAGCGCCCGTGTCGGCCACTTGCGGCTCGCCCTCGATCAGCTTGCCCAGGCGCTGCAGGACGGGGATCTTGGCCGCCGCCGGAGCGGAGGTGCTGGAGGATGCCGCCGCAGTGGCTGGAACGGCCGACTCCGCCGCCTTCTTCTGCTTGTCCAGCTCGGCCTTGCCGAAGCGTTCCGCGTACAGGTCGCGCAGGGCGCCCCGTATCTTGCGTTCGCCCAGGTTCAGCGGTCCCGGTTCTTCGCCCGCTTCCAGCTTGATGCCGGCCTTGGCGGCGACGGCGCGGCGCACGGCCTGGGCGCGCAGGGCGGCCCCGTCCGTGTCGCTGTACTGGCCCGGCACGGCCAGCTTCAACTGTTCGCGCTTGGCGAGGATCTGCGCCACCTGCTTGAGCTTTTCCCGTTCGGGCGGCAGCAGCACGGCGCTGCCCGCATCGAAATCGATGGCTTCCAGCTTGTCGGCGCTGATGCCCAGCAAGTTGCCCAGCGCGCGGAACGGCGCCGTGACGATCTTGGTCAGCACATTGCCCACGGCTTTCCAGATCAGCGCGCCATAGCTGAATTGCGGGTCGTTCATGTCGCCCGACACGGGCAAGCCCAGGTCGATGCGCCCGTCGCTATCCTTGAGGATGGCCAGCGCCAGTTCCAATGGCAGTTTCAGGGCGTCCGGGCTGTCGATGCGCTCGCCCAGGGTCAGCTTGTCGAGCACGATCTGGTTGGTGCCGTCGAGCTGGCGGTTGCGCACCTTGTATTGCAAGTCCAGCGAAATCTTGCCTTCGGCCACCTTGTATCCCGCGAACTTCATCGTGTACGGCGAGGCGGAGACCATGTCGACGTTCTTGAAGACGACGTTCAAGTCCGTGTTGTCGGTCGGGGCGAAGGGATTTAATTGTCCGCGCACGCGGGCCAGGCCGAATTCGTCGATGCGGCCATCGAGTTCGATCTGGCTGCGCGCATCGCGTTTCGTCGACAGGCCAGTGACGACGCCGTTCAATTCATAGATTTTCGCCGCAAACTGGGGCCGCAGGCTGAGGTCGGCAAAGTCCAGCTTGGCATTCTGCAGGCGCACGCGGCGTACGCGCACGGGGAAGCCGGCGTCGGCCGCCTGCGCAGTGGCGGTCGCAGGAGCCGGGGAGGGCGCCGTGGCAGGCTCGGGCGGTTTCACCAGCAGGCGCTGCGCGTTCAGGCTGCGGTCGTTTTCGATGATCAGCTGGGCATTCGGTTCGACCACGCGCAGCTCGGGGATGTCGACAAAATCGGGGCTCACGCTGGCCGTCAGCTTGTCGGCGCGCACGCTTTTCCATGAGGCAAAACGCTTGCCATCCGTTTCATTGAGCACGAGGCCGGCGATATCCACGCCGCCCTCATAGCGCACTTTGGGCGCTTTCGGCGCGCCGCCGCCCGTCGTCAGGCGGCCGCTGCCGGAGAGGGTGCCGCCCGCCAGCTTCAGTTTCAGATGTTGCGCCAGCAAGGGTTGCACGGGCGCCAGGGCCAGCTGTTTCAAATTCAGCTGCGCATCGACGGCGCCCGTGCCCGGCACGAACTTGCCGTTGGCCGTGAGCAAGCCGCCTTCGCGCAGGCCGACACCCAGCTCGAACGGCAGCGCCTGCTTCATATCGTTGCTGACCTTGTGCAGCGACAGGCGCGCGTCCTGCAGCGTGCCCTTGATGCCCGTGCCCGCATCGTCGAAACGGGCGCCGAACTTGCTCAGTTCTACCTTGTCTACCTGGGTGGACCACGGCGCGGAAGCGGTTTCCTTGCCTGCGTCGGCCTTGCTGGAGGCAAACACGGGCAGCTTTTGCGCAATCGCAAACTCTCCCTGGCGGTTGCGCGCCAGGTCGATCTGCGCGCCGCTGGCCGTCACGGCGCCCAGGCGCACGGTATGCGCCGCCAGGTCGATCTTGCCTTCCGTAAAGCCCAATTGGGCCAGCTTGAACGGCGTTTGCGCGCCGCGTTGCATGGCCAGATCGGCCAGGCTGAAATTCGCGCCGTCGATCACGGTAGCCATGCCCGCTGGCCCTTGTTGCAAGCCCAGCTGCAGCTGCAGTTGCAACTGTCTGGCGCTCAATTGCAGGGCGGGCGAGACGGTTTCATCGATGGCGGACACGTCCACATTGGCCAGCGCCAGCTGTTTTAAATCCACCTTCCACTTGCCAGGCTTGGCTGGCGCGGCGGCCGCCGATGCTACGGGTGCGGGATTGCCCGGCAGCATCAGGTTCGCCACGTCGATCTCGCCCTTGCTGTCGCGCCGCACGGCCACCTTGCCGCCGTACAGATTGATTTTATCCACCGTGACGTTCTGGCGCGCCAGGTCCACGTTCACGCCGGCGATGCCCAAGGTGTTCAGCGAGGTAAACGCGTCTCCCTTGCCATCGCGTACCAGCGCCAGGTCGCGCAAGGCCAGGCCCGCGCCCTTGACCGTCGCTTGCAGCGTGCCGTCGGCATAGGAAAAGGCGTAGGGCAGGCGGGCCGACAGTTTGCCGCTGCTTACCGTCGCCCGCGTGTACGCTTTCAAATACGCGGCCAGGCCGGGCAGGGAAGCGTCGTTCAATATCAGTTCGCCTTCGCCACGGATGGGGCTGAGCGAGGCCGTGCCGCGCCAGTGCAGCTTGCCGCCGCGCGCCGCGTCGGCGCTGAGGCTGTAGCTGCCGTTGGCGTCGGGCAGGGTCGAGATATTGTCGAGCGTAAAGTTGATCGGCGTGAAGTTGTCCGCGTAGCCCGCTTTCTGGTCTTGCCAGTCCACTTTGCCTTGTTCCAGCGCAAAGTGGCTGATGACGAGGCGCGGCATGCCGCCTTCGCTCTTGTCCGGGTGATTGCGTTGCCAGGTGGCCAGCACTTCGGCCAGGTTGAACTTGCCGTCCGGCGCGATGGTCAAATGCGCCTGGGGCGCCGTGATGCGGATTTCCGCCAGGCTCCAGGCGCGGCGCACGATGGATTTCCATTCCAGTTGCACGGCCAGACCGCCGATGGACAGCAGCGGCGCATCGCTCTTGCCATCTGCGCCGGGCGCTTCCTTGAAAGCGATCTGATCCGCTTCCAGGCGCAAGGTAAACGGGTTGAAGCGCACGTCGGCGATGCTGGCCTGGCGCGCGAGTTCTTTTTCTGCAAATTTGGGCAACTGATTCTTGATGACGTAGGGCACCAGCCAGAAGCCGGCTGCGCTGTAGGCGGCGAGGGCGCAGCCGGTGCCAAGGGCCCAGCGCTGCCAGCGTTTCCAGCGAAATGTTTTCGTCTGCACGCTTTTGTTGTCGATTGTGTTCACGAACTTACCTTTTGATCTTGTTGGGCGGCGCATCTTGGGCGCCGTGACTGTCAGTATGCCTCTTTGCGGCCTCGTCTGCAAAATTCAAACGTGTTCAAGTGATAACAGGCGCCACGGTGGCCTTGTTTCTTCTGTAAAACTCACACAAACTCACCGTTACTTGATAATGATTCTCATTATCGGTATCATGCCCGCTAACCGTAAGTTTCCATTCGTACATATTTTTTCATTGAAAGCCCGATGTCATGCCTGTCGTTTCTCCCCGTACCCGCTTACTTCCAGTCGCCGCCGCCCTGTCGCTGGCCTTCGCTTCCCATGCGGCCCATGCCGCCAGCGGCCAGGATGACTTGACGGCTGGCGATGAGAAAGTCATGCAAGCCGTGCAAGTGACGGGTGCCCGCGCGCAAGGCCTGGTGCCCGTGACCACGGAAGCGGGCAGCTTTCGCGGCGCCAGCATCATGGACGTGCCCTCGACTGTCAACGTGATCACGCGCGCATTGCTGCAGCAGCAAGCCGTGTCCGGCCTGTACGACGCCGTGCGCAATACGGCAGGCGTGACGCGCCAGCAAAACGGCGGCGAAACGTGGGATCAGCTGGTCATCCGCGGCATCGCCGTGGAAAACCGCACGAATTACCGCCTCAACGGCTCCATGCCCATCATGAACTTCTCGCAAGTGCCCATGGAAAACAAGGAGCGGGTGGAAGTGCTGAAGGGGGCTTCGGCCCTGTACTACGGTTTTACGTCGCCGGCCGGCGTCGTCAACTTCGTCACCAAGCGGGCTGGCAGCCAGCCCGTCACCAGCATGGGCCTGGTCCTTGACGACCGCGGCAGTGCCGTGGCGAATGTCGACGTGGCCCGCCGCTTTGGCGCGCAGCAGGAATTCGGCGTGCGCATCAACGCCGCCGGCGGCACCCTGGGTTCCTACCTCGATCATGTCGGCAATGGCAACCGCAGCTTTCTCTCCACCGCGCTGGACTGGCGCGTGACAAATAAACTGCTGCTGAAGGCGGACCTGGAATACGACCGCCGCAAGGTGACGGAACAGGCGGGCGTGGCCTTGCCGGCCGCCGTGAAAGGCGTGATCAGCCTGCCGCGCGCCGTCGACCCGCGCCAGCTGATCGGCCCCGACTGGTCGAATTTCGAGGCGCAGACGAAAAACGCGCAATTGCGCGCCGACTACGCCATCACGGATGGCTGGGCCTTGACGGTGGAGGCGGGCCACTCGGAAACGGCGCGCGATCGCCGCCTGGCGATCTTTCGCCTGAACAATGCGGCGGCCCTGGCCACGGGCGCGGGCCGCATCACGGGCAATATCCAGCACAGCGTGACGGCGTCGGACTTGCTGCGCGCGGAACTGGCCGGCAACTTTAATACCGGTTTCATTGCCCACGAACTGACCCTGGGCGCCTCGCGCACGGAGAAATCCCAGGATCCTATCTACCAGAGCAACTACACGATCGCGTCGCAAAACCTGTACCAGCCCGTGCCCGTGACGAATGTCGTGTTCGGTCCCAAGCCGACGGCGCCCACGACGGCCGCGCTGGAGACGCGCGACACGGGCTTGTACGCGCTCGACCGCATGGTCTTCAGCCCGCAATGGCAAAGCGTCATCGGCGTGCGCCGCAGCAGTTATCAAAGCGACCAGGGAGTCAGCCACTACGACGTCAGCAAGACGACGCCGATGGCCTCATTGATCTACAAGGCCACGCCCGAACTGTCGTTCTACGCGTCGACGGCGCGGGGGCTGGAAGAGGGAGAAACTGGCCCGACGGGCACCGTCAACCAGGGCGTCAAGATGGCGCCCGGCGTGAGCAAACAGAAAGAACTCGGTGCGCGCTGGCTGACGCCGGGCGGCACCTTGCTTTCCGTCGCCTTGTTCGACATCACGCGCCCCGGCTACTACACGAATGCCAGCAATATATTTACGTCGGATGGCGAACAGCGCTATCGCGGCCTGGAAATCTCGACGCAAGGCAAACTGACGCGCCAGCTGTCGTGGCAAACGTCGGCCCAGTTGCTCGACCCCAGGTTCGCCAACATCAACGCCGATTACAACGGCAAGGCGCCGGAAAACGCGTCGAAACGCACGGCCAGCGCCTTTTTGGCCTACGCGTTCGACGCGGTGCCTGGCCTGTCCGTCAACGGCGGCGCGTATTATTACAGCGCGCGTCCCGTCAACGACCTGAACCAGGCCTTCCTCGGCGGCGTGAGCCTGTTCAGCGCGGGCGCCCGCTATGCGAGCCGCGTGCTGGACAAGGCCGTCGTCTGGCAGCTGAACGTGGAAAATCTTGCCGACAAGTGCTACTGGGCCGGCGCCGGCACGCGGCTGGCGTCCGGTGCCCCGCGCGCCATCAAGCTGTCGATGAAGGTGGATTTGTAAGCAAGGCTTGACCTGCACCCTGTGCGCAGGGGCCTTGCCCTGATACAATGTTGCCATGTTCATCAGCAAAAGCAAGGCCAGCATCGTCCTGTGGATCGCGTGTATCGCCATCTTCCTGGCCACGCTCGCCCCTACGGTGTCGCGCGCGCTGACGGTCGCCAGCGGCCTAGCCGTGCCCAGCCTGGAAATCTGCTCGGTGGCGGGCGGCATGAATATGTTGCCCGCAACATTGTCCACTGACGCGCCCGATCCCGATACTTCCAAGGGCAGCATGCGCATGGGCGACTGCCCCTGCTGCAGCATGCATGCCGACACCTTGTCGATACCGCCTACCTCGCTCGTGCTCGCGTCAGGCGAGCTCATCACGGGCTTGCTGCCCGAACTGTTCTACCAATCCGCCACACCGCTGTTCGCCTGGACGCCCGTCCAGCCCCGCGGCCCGCCCGCCGCTTTCTGATCTGTCCTTTTCCTGAACTGCCTTGTGCCGCGCGGCAATGTGCTGCGCTTGCGGCCGTTCGTCTTACCCATACAGAATCTGAAAGCAGCACCATGAAACATTTACCGTTCTTGATTTCCCTCGCCATCGCCATGCCCGCCGTGGCGCAAACCCGTAATGAAGCAGGCACCACCGTCTTGCCCGAGATGAAAGTCATCGTCACGGCCATAGGCGACGGCTACCGTCCCGCCGCCGACACGGCGCTGATGCTCAGCAGCACGCCCGGCTACAGCGTGGCGGCAGGCGGCGGCGTGTCCGGCTTGCCAGTCATCAATGGCTTTGCCGATGACCGCCTCAAGATTCGCATCGATGGCATGGAACTGACGTCCGCCTGTGCCAATCATATGAATGCGCCGCTGTCCTACATTGATCCGCAACAAGTGCAGCGCATCCGCCTGATCGCGGGCGTGACGCAAGTCAGCGCGGGCGGCGACAGCATCGGCGGCACCATCGAGGTGCAATCGAACGCGCCCGTGTTCGCCCAGCCCGGCGCGGGGCTGCACACGCAAGGCAGCTTCGCCGTGTCGGGGCGCAGCGTCAACAACAGCGTGGCGAGCAGCGTGAACGCCTCGGCCGCCAGCGACACCTTGAGCATCGGTTACAGCGGCGCCTATACGCGGGGCCACAGCTATGAAGATGGCCATGGCAACAAGGTGCTGGCCAGCATGTACGAAAGCATCAACCAGTCCATCGTGCTGGCGGCGAAAGGCCAGGGCCAGCAGCTGACCCTGCGCGCCGGCGTGCAGCACATCCCGTACCAGGGTTTTCCGAACCAGTACATGGACATGACGGACAACCACGGCCAGTTCGCCAATCTCGCTTATAAAGGCGAGTTTGGCTGGGGCGTGCTCGATGCGCGCGCCTACTGGCAGCAGACGGACCATGAGATGGGCTTTTTCTCGCCCGAGCGCAAGGGTTCGATGCCGATGATTACGCATGGACGCAACACGGGTTACGCGCTGATGGCCAGCCTGCCGACGGCGGCGGGCGAGTTGCGCCTAGGCCAGGAGTGGCACGGCTTCCGCCTCGACGACTACTGGCCAGCCGTGCCCGGTTCCATGATGATGGGGCCGCGCACCTACCTGAACATCAATGACGGCAAGCGCGACCGCACCGTGCTGTTCGGCGAACTGGAAACGCGCCACGCTGCGCGCTGGACGAGCGTGCTGGGCGTGCGAGGCGAATCCGTGCGCATGGACACGGGCGACGTGCAATCGTACGGCACCAACATGATGAACATGCCGGACCTGATGGCTGCCAAAGCCTTCAATGCGCGCAGCCGCAGCCAGCGCGACACGAATATCGATGCTACGGCGCAAGCGACCTTCACACCGGACGCCGCCAGCAGCTATGAATTCGCGCTGGCGCGCAAGGTGCGCTCGCCCAACCTGTACGAGCGCTACTCGTGGGGCCGCGGCTCGATGGCCATGACCATGACCAACTGGTTTGGCGACGGCAACGGCTATGTGGGCGATATCGACCTGAAACCCGAGACGGCGTACACTGCGGCTTTCACGGCCGACTGGCATGGCGGCGGCGAGGAGGGCTGGTTCCTGCGCGTTAATCCCTATTACAGCAAGGTCGACAATTACATCGATGTCGACGTGCTGGCGTCTTTCCACCCGTACATGAAAATGGGCGCGAACGGCAACTTGTTGCGCTTTGCCAACCACGACGCCAAATTGTACGGCGCGAATGTGACCTGGCAGTTGCCGCTGGCCAGCAGCGCGCGCTGGGGGCGCTTCATGGCGACGGGCAATGCTGCATACACGCGGGGCAAGCGCAGCGATGGCGGCGACCTGTACCGCATGATGCCGTTCAACGCCTTGCTGGCCGTCGAGCACAAGCTGGGCGCCTGGAGCAGCCGCATCGAAACGAAGATCGTGGCCCGCAAGGACAAGGTCGATGCCCGCCGCTTCGAACCGGAAACGGGCGGTTATGCGCTCGTCAACCTGCGCAGCAGCGTGGCATTGAACAAGATGGCCAGCCTGAGCGCCGGTGTCAGCAACCTGTTCAACCGCGCGTATGCGGACCCGCTGGGCGGCGTGTACTTGTCCGGCCTGAAGGCGAACGGCGGCGCGCTGCAAGCCTTGCCGGCCGAGGGCAGGTCGATTGATCTGGGGCTGCAGCTGAAGTTCTAAGCCCGGCAGTCAGATGTGGCGCCTTCCAGTTGCCGACGCGGGTGGGGAAGGCGCCTGCCGAATGCACCGCATCGGCGCTGGCCAGGTGCTTGTGACAATGTGTGCATGTTTCTTCGTGGTAATTTGTTATGCTGCATGGCGTCCTGTTTTCGGCGTTTGCCGCACAGGAGGGCGATGGCGAGGCATGCGGGTGTGGTCTGAAGTGGGCGCCGTGCCGCTAAAGCCGTAAGGGGATTATTTCTCCTGGTTAATTCATCGTCGTCCTGCTACACCCGTTCGTGCCATCGGAAACCTGTGAAATATCAAAAAATACTCGGCGAAGATGCCGCCGCCATCGTGCTGTCCCTAACCGTTGTCGCGTATGTGGCATCCCTGTTTTTAACGGCAATCGTGGACTCCCACGAAGTCTTGCTCGGTGGGGGCGTATTATTGCTCGGCTGGTTAGGGCCGTTGGCCGGCAGTTTTGCCTGGTTTGCCAATCCGCCGCTTATTTTTGCCATGTACTTTTCGAAAGAGAAGCCCAGTGCCGCCATGGTGGCCGCCTTTTTTGGCTTTGCGCTGGCACTGACAACCTTCGGCCTAAAAATAATTCCTAGTGATAATGGTTCCTACACGGTGCTGGGCTTCGGCGCCGGATGCTATCTTTGGCTGGCCTGTTTTCCAGCCGTGTTCTTCGCATCGTTCTTGAGCAGCAGAAAATCCAGGGCGCTTGCTTCTGGCGAATAGTTCTGTTGCAGCAGGACAGGTGATCTCCCGTCACCCATTGCCTGATCAACCATCCTTTGCCAGCGGCGCCCGGATGCGGTCTAATCATGGTTTGTTCCTATACGAGCTTGCCATGCTGCCCACTCCCGCCATCGCCGCGCTGCGCGAAAAATTTCCCCTCATTAGTGATCTGATGGCCTTGCAGCCCTTGAGCTGGTTCAATCCCGCCATCGCGCCTGCGGCCGAGGCCTTGAACGACGTGGGCTTGACGGCGTCCGACGTGGCCGACGCCAGCGCGCGCCTGGCGCGTTTTGCGCCGTATCTGGCGAAGGCGTTTCCGGAAACGCGGGCCAGCGGCGGCGTCATCGAGTCGCCCGTGGTGCCGTTGCCCGCCATGCAGGCGGCGCTGGGTTTGGCGTCAGGCATGACGAGCGGTCAGCTATGGCTCAAGCAGGATAGCCATTTGCCCATTTCCGGCTCGATCAAGGCGCGCGGCGGCATCTATGAAGTGCTGAAGCACGCGGAAACGCTGGCGCTCGATGCCGGTTTGCTGAAGGAGGGCGACGATTACAGCCTGCTGGCCAGCGATGCCGTGCGCGCCTTCTTTGGCCAGTATGCGGTCGCCGTCGGCTCCACGGGCAATCTGGGATTGTCGATCGGCATCATGAGCGCGCGCCTGGGCTTTCGCGCCACCGTGCACATGTCGGCCGACGCGCGGCAGTGGAAAAAGGATAAATTGCGCAGCCATGGCGTCACGGTCGTCGAATACGCGACCGACTACAGCGTGGCCGTGGAAGCGGGGCGCAAGCAGGCGGAGGGCGACCCCACCTGCCACTTCGTCGACGATGAAAATTCGCACGATCTGTTCCTCGGCTACGCGGTGGCGGGCCAGCGCCTGCAAGCCCAGTTCGGCGCTGCCGGCGTCGCGGTCGATGCGCAGCATCCGCTGTTCGTCTACCTGCCGTGCGGCGTGGGTGGCGGCCCCGGCGGCGTGGCGTTTGGCTTGAAGCTGGCGTTTGGCGATGCCGTTCACTGCGTGTTCGTCGAGCCGACCCATTCGCCGTGCATGCTGCTGGGCGTGCACACGGGCTTGCACGAGGGAATCAGCGTGCAGGAAATCGGCATCGACAACCTGACGGCCGCCGATGGCCTGGCCGTGGGACGCCCGTCCGGCTTCGTGGGCCGGGCCATGCAGCGGCTGATCGACGGCTACGCCACCGTCACGGATGAAGAACTGTACCGCTTGCTGGCGACGCTTGAGCAAACGCAAGGCTTGTGTCTGGAACCGTCGGCCGTGGCCGGTTTCGCCGGCATTCCTGCCGTGCTGGCCGCGCCGCAATACCAGGCGCAGCTGAAAACGGCCACGCACCTGGTGTGGGGCACGGGCGGCAGCATGGTGCCGGCGCAGGAAATGGCGGCCTACGTGGCCCGTGGCCGCGCGCAGCTGAAGGCCGGAGCCGCGTGATGCCGGCCGGCGCGCCGCGCATGTCCACGCTGACGGCCGGCCAGTTCGCCAACCTGCACACCTTTCTCGTGGCGGCGCGCCACGCCAGTTTCGCGCTGGCCGCGCAGGAACTGGCGCTCACGCCCAGCGCCGTCAGCCACCGCATCGCGCGGCTGGAAGCGGGCCTGGGCTTGCGCCTGTTCCAGCGCCTGACGCGGCAAGTCAAACTGACGGCCGATGGCGAGCGCATCTTCGCCGCCCTGCAAATCGGCTGGGACGGCTTGCAGGCGGCGCTGGCCGGCGGCGACGCGCTGGCGGGCAGCATCACCGTGCATGCGCGCCCGTCCATCGCCCAGTGCTGGCTGGTGCCGCGCCTGGCAGGGTTCGCCGCGCAGTTTCCGGACGTGTCGCTTGATTTGCGCGTGGGCAATGAAAGCGTGGACTTTCGCGCCGGCCAGGTCGACCTTGCCTTGCACTATGGCGACGGCCACTTTCCCGGCCTGGCCTCGCGCAAGCTGATGGATGAATGGCTGGCGCCCGTGTGCAGTCCGCACTATGCGCGTGAACATGGCCTGTTTGACGCGCCGCAACACCTGGCCGGCGCAACTGTGCTGCACGATACGCTGGCCTGGCCCGCCTGCGCGCCCGACGCCGAGTGGCGGCTGTGGCTGGACGGGCAGGCGCCCGAGGTGACCTTGTCCGCGCGCAGCCTGCGTTTCGACCGCGCCGACCTGAGCGCGCAGGCGGCCATCCACCACGCGGGCGTGGCCATGGGCCGGCGCCAGCTGGTGCAGCCGTGGCTCACCAGCGGCCAGCTGGTGCTGCCGTTCGGCGCTTTCGGCTTGCCCAGTCCGCAGGCGTATTACCTCGTGCATGCCGCGCGGCCGCTGCCGGCCAGGGTGCAGGCCCTGTTCGACTGGCTGCTGGGGCAGGCAATTTGATACACTGCGCCCCTCATTGAAACGCGCACGAAAGAATGCCCATGCAGCCATCCCCATCGACCTCGACCGCGCCGCCGCAATTGCGCGAGTTACGCAGCACCGCGCTGGCCTGCCTGCTGGAACCGGACCCGGCCACCAAGGTGGCGATGGTGGCGGCCATGGCCGCAGCGCAACTTTCTCTCGATGCGCAGGCGCCGCTGGTGCCCACCGGCGCCGTGCCGGGCCGTCCCGAACGCCCGGAGCTGGTGCCGCCGCGCCTCGTGGGGCGGCGTTCGATGATCACGCCGGAAGGGCGCGCCATGCTGGTGCACGCGCTCGCGCACATCGAATTCAATGCCATGAACCTGGCGCTCGACGCCCTGTGGCGCTTCCCGGACTTGCCCTTTGAATACTACACGGACTGGCTGCGCGTGGCGAAAGAGGAAGCGACGCACTTCGCCATGCTGCAGGCGCACCTGCAGGTGCTGGGCCACACGTATGGCGACTTCCCCGGCCACGACAGCCTGTGGGAAATGGTCGACAAGACGCGCGGCGACGTGCTGGCGCGCATGGCGCTGGTGCCGCGCACCCTGGAAGCGCGGGGCCTCGATGCGATTCCGCCCCTGCGCGCCAAGCTGGCGCAGGCGGGAGACATGGCCGCCGCCGCCATCCTCGACATCATCCTGCGCGATGAAGTGGGGCACGTCGAGATCGGCAACCGCTGGTATGGCTATCTGTGCGATCAACGGGGCCTGGAATTGCGCGCCACCTATGCCGAGCTGGCGCTGCGCTACGAAGCGCCCACCCTGCGCGGCCCGTTCAACCTGGAAGCGCGGCGCCGGGCCGGCTTTTCGGAACTGGAATTGTCCGACTTGCCGGCCTGAGCCGCCGCATGCCCGCCGCCGGGATGCTCAGGGATGGGCCGTCAGGCTCAGGTGCCAGTGGCTCAGGTGGGCGGGATCGATGCTCACCTTGGCGGGTTTGGCCCAGGCCGGTACGCCGGGTATCCTGGCGTTGGGCGGGTTGGCAAAGCGGCCGTCGACGAGGGCCAGCTTGACGAAGCTGTGGCCGATGTAGATGACGCGCGTGGCGCCCTGTGCCGCTTCCAGCGTCAGCATGGCCCGGTTGGCCGCGATCCACGCCACCAGCAATGCCAGTCGCGGTTTTTTCGGCAGGCCGGCCGCCACTTCGGCCTGCGCGTCGTTGATCAGCTTGCGGATGCTGGCGCCGTTGCCGGCGCCGCCCAGCGTATCCGTGTAGCCGCCCGCGCCGTCCGCGTAGCGCATGTCGATCTGCTGGCCATCGCTGTGGCCGCTATGCCCGAGGATGGAGCGGCCCGCCGCCGTCTGCGTCACATGCTGGCCGCTGATGTCGTCGAAGCGGTAGGGCTTGTTCAACAGCCAGGCGATCGTCAGGCGCGTGGCCCACGAGTCGCCGCCCGCATCGCGGGCGCCGTAGCGCCGCGCCGCCAGCGCCGGCTCGTTGTTGGCCAGGTACAAGGGGATGAAGGCCGTGTCGCCCTTGAAATCCACCTGGCCCCCTTCGGCCGGATCGGACGTCGCTTCGCTGCCGTCGATCTGCCCCTTGAGGCGGATGGTGACGACGGCCTTCTTGTCGATCTTGTTGCCGGCAAAGGTGGGCAGCACCAGGCCCTCAAACTTGACCTTGCCGGGATTCTTGGTGTTTGCCTGGGCCAACAGGTTGTCGGCGCTGAACGACGGGTTGCCGCCGCCGGCGGATATGCCGATGTTGACTTCCGTAATGGTGGCCGCCGCCGGCGTGTACTGCAATTCCAGCGGTACCGTGTGGGTCGGCGTGGTGGCGCCTTGCGACACGGAAACATAGGGGCCCGGCAAGTTGCCCGCTACCTTGATCGGTTGCAAGATGGGATGGCCATCCTTGTTGGGTGACAGAAATTGCGCCTTGCTGACTTTCAAACCCTTGCACGCCAGGCTCAGCTCCACCTGGGTGACGGTCGGCAGCAGGCTGTCGCCGATATTCGTGGCGCTGACGCCGCCGCCGAGGGTCAGGGCGCCATTCACGGTTTGCTTGCTGACATCGATACAATCGGTCTTGACGATGGTTCCCTGCGTGAAGTGCGACTGGTTCACGGCGCCGGCGGCTGCCAGGTTGGCGCCGGGCAAACCGAGCACGGCATATGACCAGGTATCGTTGAAACGGCTTTGCTGCGTCGTGTACGCGGGATATTCGGCGGTGCTGACGGTGATCTTCACGCCCACGTATTTCGTGCCTTGCGGCACCGTGTAGGCGATGGGGACGCTGATGGTCTGGCCTTGCGCGGCCGCCGCGGCCGTAAAGGTCTGGCTGCCCTCGCCATTGAGCGGCGTGGCAGCGGGCGGCGGGGCCGTATCTTCCTGCGCGCTGCGCGCGGGCGGCGCGCTGCCGTCCTGGGTGACGGTGCCGGCGACAAAGGCGCCGCCGGCAGCTGGCCTGGCCGCCGACGCCGCATAGGGATAGACGATGCCGACGTTGACCGTCGTGCTGTTCGGAAAGACGGCAGCGCTGATGCTGACCGCATTCGGATGTTCGAGGTCGTTCAGGGTCAGCTGGTAGGTGTCGGGGATGACGCCGTCGAAGCGGAAGGCGCCCTTGGCGTCGATCACGGCCACGCGGCGCTGGTGGAGGTTATAGCCGGCCAGCAAGATCTTCTTGCCGGCCAGGCCCGTGGCATTGCTGCCCGTCGGCGTGCGCATCTGCCCCAGCAGCACGGTGCTCGATTTGATGACGGTCAAGGCATACGACACGGCAAATTCGCCGTCCTGCGAAACGAAGTTGAGCTGCATGTCGAGCGCGCCGGAGGGCAGGGTTGCCAGCAACTGCTGCATGGCCGTGGCGCTGATGGTGAAGCTGCCCGTATCGGGATGGAACACCCAAAACGGCTTCAAGGCGACGGCCGTGCCGCCGGGCGCCGCCAGGAAGCCGTCGCTGTCGTTCTGCAGGGCCAGCGCCGGCGCGCCGCTCAGGCGCAATGTCAGGCCGCCGGCCTGCAGCGTATTGTTCGGCCCCAGTCCCGTGATGGCCAGCTTGGGCGGCGTTGCCGGCAGGCTGCCATCGTCGAGCGGTTCGACATAGGTTTCCACCGCCGTCGGCACTTCCGTCTGGATCAGCACATCGAAGATGGCGACCGTAGCACCCTTGCTGATGAAAAATTGCGCATGCTGGTCGCTGCCCGTATCGCCGGGCGTGGAAAAGCGCAGGCTGCCATCCTTGAGCAGCACGTCGGTGATGGCGCCGGCGGCCTTGACGCTATCGGCGCCATCCGGAAAGCCCAGGGCGTCCAGCGGCAGCACCACCACCTGCGCAGGCCGCACGGGGGCGAGCGCCACGCTGTCGCCGGCCGTGACGTTCCACACGAGGCCGCCCATTTCGAACGGACGCGTGCGGTCGATGCGCAGCACGATGACGTCGGTGGCGGTGACCGTCGCTCCTGCCGCGATGCTGCCGGCCAGGACGTCGCCGTCGACGATGGTGGCGCCGTCCGGCGTACTGGCGAGGACGGCATGCACATTGTTTGCCGTGTCGCTGCCGTTGTTGCGGATGCTGACGCGAAACGTGTATTCGTAAATCCTGCGGTTGATGCGCCGCTCCGCCGTCTTGCGCAGCGACGTGACGTCAAAGGGGCCGGCGGCAACGCCTTCATCCGTGCCATCCATGGCCGCTGGCACCGCATCCTTGCCGGCGTCTTCTGGCGTGGCTGCCGCCTCTCCGTCCGCTGCCGCCAGCATGATTTTCGGCGTGGGCGGCTGCGTCGGGTCGTTCGAGCCGCCGCAGGCGCACAGGCCCGCAGCCAGCAATGGGACCAGCGCGGCGGCGGCCAGTTGCCGGCGCCGCAGGCACAGCATGGCCAGCACGCCGGCCAGCAGCAGCCATGGCGTGGCGGGCAGGGGCACGGCGGCCGCCTGCGTGAAGCCCGCGTCGAGCTCGGTGAAAGAGACGGGGTCGAGAATGGAAAACGGCTGGGCGCCGGGGCTGCCCGCGCCCAGGTAATCGAAGGTGACGGAAAAGCCCGTGGCCGTGGCGCCGGGGGCAATGCCGCCCAGCAAGGCCAGCGCATCGAAGTAGCCGCCGGCGGGAATGGCGGGATCGGGCTGCACCAGCAGCACGTCCCAGCCGGGCGCCATGGAGACGTTCTGCAGGTTGGCGTACGTGCCCTCGCTGAAGAACAAGGTGAATTCGGCGATGGGCACGGCCAAGGTGGTATTGCTGACCGTGTAGTCGTAGCGCCACTGCGTGCCGCCCAGCGACGTCGCCGTGTAGCCGATGCTGGTGGCGCGCGCTGCCGGCAACATGCATAGCATGATGCATAAGAGCAGCGCTTGTTTGAGGTATCTCATGTGCACTCCCTGGTATGGTGATTTTGCATGGCGCATGCGGATCACGAAGCAGGAAGCGTTCCCGTCAGGTTTTTCCTTTTTAAACAAGGGCTTGCAGCACAGGCTGGCGGCGGGTGTCAAATCTGCCGACACTGCTTCTTATGGATGAGCCTGTCAGCGCTGTCCTACCCATCTTGTCGAAAGCGTCTGATTGTATGCCTTGCGGAAACACGCGATGATCGTGTTCATGCTGCAACAGTCAACCAATCCGATGGAGTATGCGATGCACAAGCCTGACCAGTCTTTTCACGTGAACAAGCCATTCCTGCTGATCTGCCTGTTCACCTGCTCGACCCTGGCGGCCAGCCTGATGCCCGCAGGCGACGCTGTCGAAGCGGACACGGGTCCGGCGCCGATGGCGCGCGAGGCCGGCCATGCGACACTGCCGGTATGCAGTACCGACGCGCTCAAGTTGTCCGCCCATTGCCAGCCTGGCCGCCAGGCTTGATGCCAGCCTGCAGCCGCTGCTGCGCCCGCGCGCGGCGCGGCCCGTTGCCTGCAGATGGCCGTTGGCGTGCGGAACTTGCCGGGCTTGCCCACCCGGCGCGCCGTTATGCTAAGGTGCGCATTCGTAACGCCGTGCGCGGCAGACAGGAGCAGCAGATGTTTGGCAGAAAAAAGAATCTGGAAGAAGACCACGCCCCCCAGGCCGACAAGCAGTACGAAAAGAAATACACGGATGACAGTTTCTGGGACAAGGTCGTCAAGTTCGCCAGGACGGCGGGGCGCGAAGTCATCGAGAAAGCCCTGTGGCTGTACTACGCGGCGCAGCAGCCGAATACCCCGCTGTGGGCCAAGACGGCCATCTATGGCGCGCTCGGCTATTTTATCTCGCCTATCGATGCGATTCCCGACATCACGCCCGTGGTCGGCTATGCGGACGACCTGGCCGTGCTGGCGGCGGCCGTCGCCACGGTCGCCACCTACATCACGGCCGACGTCAAGGAACGGGCCGCCGACAAACTGCGCGGCTGGTTCGGCGCCTAGCCTTTCTTGGCCGCCGGCGCGCTGCTGCCCCCGTGCGCGAGCAGGCGCAGCACGACTTCTTTCTGGAATGAACGAAACTCCTTGTCGGCGCTGACGTTGGCGAAGGCCAGCACGGCCGTCTTGCTGGCGCGGTCGACGCAGACAACGGACGCGGCGCCCGGGTCGCCGCCGCTGTGCGTGGCCAGCGGCTTGCCGTCGATGTCGCGCAAGAGCCACACGAGGGCCTGGCGCACGGACGAGTCGGCGGGCACGACGGGGGCCGCTTGCGGGGCAAAAAACAATTGCAGGGTGGCATCTTGCAGGTAGCGGTGGCCATCGACCCTGCCGCCATTGCTGAAAATGGCGAGGAAACGGGCAAAGTCATGCGCCGAGCTGCGCAGCAGGCCGGCCGGCCAGTCCGGGTAGCCGACGGGCGGCAGCACTTGCAGGCCCGGCTCCTTGTGCGCATACGGCTGGGCCACGACGGCGCGCCGCGGCAAGCCGGCCAGGCTCCACGCCGTGTTGTCCATGCCCAGCGGCTCGAACAGGTGCTCGTGCGCAAAGGCGTCGAGGCCATCGGGGTTCAGGCGGCCCACCAGATAGCCGAGCAGGGCGATGCCGACATTGCTGTAGCGCCATTCCGTGCCGGGCCGGGCCGCAAACGACACATCCGCGTCATACCAGGCGCCGCCGCGCGACAGATAGCCCTTGACGAAGTCGCGCAGCGGCAAGCGCGGGTCGCCCTGCACGGCAAATGCTGTCGTTTTGTCGTACACGGCGTCGGAAATGCCCGAGGTGTGATTGAGCAAGTGCCGAAAGGTGATGGGCACGTCGGGGAACTTCGGATGCATGAGCGGGAAGTCCAGGTAGGCCGCCACCTTGTCGTCGAGCTGGAAGGCGCCCTGTTCCAGCAGCATCATGACGGCCGTGGCCGTGACGAGCTTGCTGACGGAGGCGATATGGAACACCGTGTTGGCGTCGGCCTTCTTGCCGGCCTCGATGTCGGCCCAGCCATAGCCGCGCGCGAAGATGGTCTGTTCGCCGCGCACCACGGCCACGCTCATGCCCGGCGTTTCCGTGCGGGCCAGGCCATCGCGCATGAAGCCGTCAAATTCCGTTTCCCACGCCAGCCTGGCCGGATCGGTGGCGCAACCCGTCTGCAGCAGGGCCAGTGAGACGCCCAGTCCCAGCACGCTTCTTCGTTTCATTGATTCTTTCTTTAGCCATTTTTAATTATCTTAACAATATTTCTGCCCGCCATAGGGGCGATTGACAAAACATTGCTCTGTAGCAATGAAAAAGGAGGCAAGCGGCGCTCATTTGCACCTGTTATTTGCGCCAGTAGCGTTCCAGCAGCGGCTTGACCGTCAGGCCGTGCGCGACGATGGAGACGATGACGACGACGAGGGTGATGTCGGCCAGTTCGCGCGCCAGGCCGCGCGGCAAGCCATGCGCGATCGCATAGCCGAGGTAATACAGCGAGCCGATGCCGCGCACGCCGAACCAGGCGGCCAGCCCGCGCAGGCGCACGCTGGTGCCCGAGGCCAGCAAGCCGAGCATCACGCTGGCCGGACGCGCCACCAGCAGCAGGAACAGCGCCACGCTCCAAGCCTGCCAGCTCCAGGCGGCGGCCGTGACGGTGCCGCCCAGCAACAGCACCAGCGTCAGTTCGGACAGGCGTTCCAGGTGTTCCTTGAAGACGAGGGATTCGCCGCTGACGGTCAGCGTCACCTCGCCGTCGTGCGGCCTGGCGGCGGACACGGCATGCGTTTCCTCCGCCTGCAGCAAGCCTTGCCGGTCTTTCGGCGCGCCAGCGAGCCGCAATTCCGTCTGGCGCAAGGCGACGCCGGCAAAGAACACGGCCAGGAAACCCCACGCGTGCAGCCAGGTAGTCAGGCCATACACGAGGGCGATCAGGCCCAGGGCCGCCAGGTCGTCCAGCATGGCGTGTTTCGGCTCCTTGGCGCGCAGCTGCCAGGCCAGCCATGCCAGCAGTGCGCCGCCGGCCGCGCCCAGGGCGATGGCGCCCGCGCTGGCCCAGCATAAATCGCGCCACAGCCATGTGGCGCCGTGCGGCCCCAGCTCATGCAGGCCCAGCAAGCCCAGGCCCAGCATGACGAAAGGAAAGCCGCTGCCATCGTTCATGCCCGCCTCGCTGGTGAGCATGAAGCGCAATTGTTCGCTGTCGCCCGCATGGCGCAGCTGCACGTCGGTGGCCAGCACGGGGTCGGTGGGCGCGAGGATGGCGCCCAGCAGCACGCCCGCGCCCAGCGGCAGGCCCAGCACCAGGCACGCGAAGGCCGCCACCAGGGCCACGGAAATGGCCATCGACAGCCACGCCAGGCGCAGCGATGGCATCCAGCGCGCCAGGCTGAAGGGCACGGGCATCTTCACGCCGGCGGAAAACAGGGAGATGAGGACGGCGATTTCCGTCAGGGTTTCCAGCAGGGGCGCCTGCTGCACCAGGTCGAACGAGAACAGGCCGAGGAACATCGGCCCCAGCAGCAGGCCCACGCCCAGGTAAGCCATGGCCGAAGTCAATGGCAGGCGCGCGATGCCGTCGGCGCCCAGGCCGCGCGCCAGCATCAGGCAACCGATGAGGATGAACCAGGCAGTGGTGCTCATGCGCCTCATTGTAGCGGCGCATGGGCCGGGGCAGCGCGCCGCAGCTTGTTTTACGCCTTGTGCAACTGTACCGTATCGTTTTGCGCCTGCATCGCGTGCAGCTCGATCGGGTCGTGCGTGGAGCGCAGGCGCGGTAAGCCATGCGGATAATTGGCCGTGATAAAGGCGAGCATCTGCTCGCGCACGAGGCAGCGCAATTCAAACGCCGTGCCCGAATCCACCGCGCTGATCAGGAAGCGCACGCGCACGGCCCGCTCGTTCGAATCCGTCGCCTGCACGGTGCAGACGCGGCCATCCCATTGCTTGGCGGATGCGCAAATGCGCGTCAGTTCCGCGCGCAGGGGTTCGATCGGGATGCTGAAATCGAGCCACAGGAACACCGTGCCCAGGATGTCCGAGGAGGTATGCGTCCAGTTCTCGAACGGATTTTCGATGAACCATTGCAGCGGGACGATCAGCCGGCGCTCGTCCCACACGCGCACGACGACATACGTGCCCTTGATTTCCTCGACCGTGCCCCATTCGCCATTGACGATCAGCACGTCATCGATGCGGATGGGTTGAGAAAACGCAATTTGCAAACCGGCAATGAAATTACCGAGCACGGGGCGGGCGGCGATACCGGCCACCAAGCCCGCCACGCCGGCCGAGGCCAGCAGGCTGGCGCCGATCTGCCGCGCGCCGGGCAAGGTCAGCAGCACGAAGGACACGCCCAGGAGGACGACGATGGCATGCGCGCTGCGCGTGAGCACGCGCGCCTGGGTGATCCGGCGCCGCGCGCGCAGGTTGTCGGCCGCGTCGACGGGATTGATCTGGGAAATCGTGATGCTGAGCGACTCGATGCATTGCATGGCCAGCCAGGTCAGGGCGATGATCAGCGCCACGCTGGCCAGGTGCGAGATGGCGACGAGGCCCGGCGTATCGTCGGGCGCGCTGGCCAGCACCATGCGCAGGCCGAAGACGATCAGGGACAGCTGGCTGGCGCGGAAGGCCACGCGCGCCACGTTGCTGGCCAGCGCGTGGCCCTGGGCCAATCTTTTCAGCAAGCCGATGCCGGCCCGGTGCACGCCGATGGCGACCACGGTGACGAGCAGGGCGGAAACGAGCACGGTCAGCGCCGAGCGCAGCGGGCCTCCCATCAGCGAGTGAAACGTGCTGAGATCCATAGGCGAAAACTCCTTAGTTATTGGTGAAATGGATGTCGGAAGCGGTATTTTACGGGCAGATGGCGTAACGGGGGCGTGCGTTGCCGTACGGATAAGACTTGCATCAAGGTGGATACTGGAAGAAATTGCTGCGCTGCGCCATGCCACGTTGACGTTTCAATACGGAAAGCAAGCGGGCGTCGCCGCATTGGAAACATAGTCATACTTGCCATGCTTTTCGTTTTTGCAAAGGAAACCGATGATAGTACGATCACTGCGAATGTCCTTGCGCTTCATCCTGCCGCTGGCCCTCATGCTGGGGCTGTTTGCCTATATCGTTGTACCCCTGCTCGACAATATCACCCTGCGCTGGTATGTGCGCGACCTCGACAGCCGGGCCGAATTGCTCGCTGGAACCCTCCGCCCCTCGCTCACCGAATACCTGCCCGCGCAAGATGCCACGCGTATCAGTGAACTGTTCCAGGGCGCCACGCGCGACGAACGGCTGATCGCCATCGGCTTTTGCGACAACGGGGGCCACTTGCTGTACCAGTCCGCGCAATACCCGGCCTCCATCGGCTGCTGGAGCACGCCTGCCACGGGCGGCCTGTACAAATCGCTGGCGCAATTGCCGCAGGGCCAGGTCCACCTCAGCGAAACGCCCGTCATGCAGGACGCTTCCCAGCTGGGCCGTCTGGTGCTGGTGCAGGACATGAGCTTTGTCGAACGCCGCAATACCGATACCAAGCGTTTTATTTTTGCCTTCCTGGCCGTGCTGGCCGTGCTGATTTCCCTGATGACCGTGTTCGTGGCCCACCTGAGCTGGCGCGGCTGGTTGACGGCCGTCAAGGAGATCTTGCGGGGCGAGTTACTGCCGAAAAGCAATGGCGCAGTGGCCGCCGCCACGGCGCCCGCCGCCGCGCCCGCGCCGCCGCCGGAAATGCAGCCGCTGATCGGCGACTTGCGCGAATTGCTGCAGGAATACCACCTGGAACGCCAGGGCGATAACGGCTGGTCGTCCGACTGGACGCCGGACAAGCTGCGCGCCTTGCTGGAAGCGGACTTGCAGGGCGACCAGGTGCTGGTCGTGTCGAACCGCGAACCATATATCCACACCAAAACAGAGAGCGGGATCGTCGTGCAGCGCCCGGCCAGCGGCCTGGTGACGGCCGTGGAAGCCGTGATGCGGGCGTGCTCCGGCACGTGGATCGCGCATGGCGCCGGTTCCGCCGACCGCGAGACGGTGGACAAGCTCGACCACGTGCCCGTGCCGCCCGACAATCCCAGCTATACCTTGCGCCGCGTGTGGCTGACGCAAGAGGAAGAGCAGGGCTACTATTATGGTTTTGCCAATGAAGGCATGTGGCCGCTGTGCCATATCGCCCACGTGCGTCCCGTGTTCCGCTCGTCCGACTGGGAACAGTACGTCAAAGTCAACCGCCGCTTCGCCGACGCCGTGATCGCCGAGGCGAAGACGGACAACCCCGTCGTGCTGGTGCAGGACTATCACTTCGCCTTGCTGCCGCGTATGGTGCGCGAAGCCTTGCCGAAGGCGACGATCATCACGTTCTGGCATATCCCCTGGCCGAATTCGGAATCGTTCGGCATTTGCCCATGGCGCGAAGAAATCCTCGACGGCTTGCTGGGCAGCACGATCCTCGGTTTCCATACGCCATTCCACCGCAAGAACTTCCTCGAAACGGTGGACCGCTACCTGGAAACCCGCATCGAGCCGGAAGCATCGACCATTTCGTATGGCGGCGAGATGACGCAGGTCGAGGATTACCCGATCTCGATCGCCTGGCCCGAGGATGATCCGGCGCAGCCCGACGTGGCCGCGTGCCGCGCACAGATCCGCAGCGAGCTGGGCGTGGCACAAGACCACTTGCTGGGCATCGGCGTGGACCGCCTCGATTACACGAAAGGCATCGTCGAGCGCTTCCAGGCCGTCGAGCGCATGTTCGAATTGCAGCCCGGCATGGTCGGCAATTTCACGTTCGTGCAGATCGCCGCCCCCAGCCGCGCTTCGCTTGACGAATATCAAAGTTTTGACGCCAGGGTGCGCAAGATGGTCGAGCGCATCAACCGCCGCTTCGGCAGCGGCGACTATGTGCCCATCCTGCTGAAGGCGGAGCACCATGGCCAGGACGATTTGCAGCGCTATTTCCGCGCCTCGGAAGTGTGTATGGTGACAAGCTTGCATGACGGCATGAATCTGGTGGCCAAGGAATTCATCGCCGCGCGCGACGACGAACTGGGCGTCCTTGTTTTAAGTCAATTCACCGGCGCGGCGCGGGAACTGCATGAGGCGCTGATCATCAATCCGTATCATATCGAGCAGGGCGCCGACGCCCTGTACCGTGGCCTCGTGATGCCGCCCGTGGAACAGCGCGAGCGCATGAAGAGCATGCGGGCCAGAGTCAAACATTTCAATGTCTACCGCTGGGCCGGTCGCATGCTGCTGGACGCGGCCCGCTTGCGCCAGCGCGACAAGGTCATGACCAAGATCGACGCCCACAGCCGCATCAAGCGGCGCAAGGGGATGTGATGGCCGATCTCCCTGACGATAGCGCGGCCCTGTTGCAGCTGCTGAGTGCGCCCGGCACGGCCGTCTTCCTCGACTTCGACGGCACCCTGGTCGACCTGGCGCCCACACCCGACGGCGTGCGCGTGGCGCCCGGCGTCATCGAAGCGCTGGCGCTGCTGGCCGAGCACCATGGCGGCGCGCTGGCCCTCATTTCCGGTCGTCCCGTGGCGCAGATCGACGCCATGCTGGCGCCCTTGGTCTTGCCTGTTGCCGGCGTGCATGGTGTGGAGCGGCGCGGCGCCGATGGCCAGTTTCACGTGGCGGCCACGCCTGACGTGTCGCCCGTGCTGGCGCGCGCCCGGGCGCTGGCGGCGATTTACCCCGGCTTGCTGGTGGAGCAGAAGCGGGGTGCCGTGGCCCTGCATTACCGGCTGGCGCCCGAGCTAGAACCGTTATGCCTGCAGGAAATGACCGCCGCCGTGCAAGCGTGCCCGGGGGTGTTGCTGTTGCATGGCAAAATGGTCCTGGAAGCCAAGCCAGCCGCCACCGACAAGGGCGGCGCCATCGCCGCCTTCCTGCGCGAAAGCCCGTTTGCCGGCCGCCGGCCCGTGTTCGCGGGCGACGACACCACCGACGAGGCAGGCTTTGCCTTTGTACAACAAGCAGGCGGGCAGGGCGTCAAGGTGGGCAACGGCCCCAGCGCCGCCACCCTGCGCCTGGCCAGCCCCGGCGCCTTGCGCGCCGCGCTGCTGGCCGCGTCCGTATCCCCGACATCGAAGGAGTAGCCCATGACGACATCGCATGACACCCGCGCCAGCCAACCGCCCACGCCAGCATCGCTGAACTGCGGCGTGGTGGGCAATTGCGCCTTCAACGCGCTGATCGACCAGGCCGGGCAGGTCGTCTGGTCTTGCCTGCCCCGTTTCGATGGCGATCCCGTCTTCAACCGCTTGCTGGACGACACGGAAAACGGCAGCGTGTGGGCCATCGACATCGAGAACTTCGCCCGCAGCGAGCAAGTCTATGAACCGAACACGGCCGTGCTGCGCACGCGCCTGTACGACACGCAGGGGCGCGGCGTGGAAATCACGGATTTCGCGCCCCGATTCCTCAGCCGCGACCGCATGTTCCGCCCGCTGATGCTGATCCGCCGCGTCCGGCCGCTCGACCATGCCGTGCGCATCCGCGTCCGGCTGCGCCCCCGCTACGACTGGGGCCGGCTGGCGCCGCAGATCACGCAGGGCAGCCACCATATCCGCTACGTGGGGCCGGAACAGACCTTGCGCCTGAACACGGATGTGTCGCTTAACTATGTGCTGAGCGAAACGTATTTCGTGCTGGGCGGCACGGCCAACTTCCTGCTGGGCCCCGATGAAACGCTGGCCGGCGGCATCGACGAGACGGCGCGCATCTTCGAAAAGGAAACCATCAACTACTGGCGCACCTACACGCGCCGCCTGGCCGTGCCGCTGGAATGGCAGGACGTGGTCATCCGCGCCGCCATCACCTTGAAACTGTCTTTATATGAAGACACGGGCGCCATCATCGCCGCCATGACCACCAGCATCCCCGAAGCGCCGGGCAGCAGCCGCAACTGGGATTACCGCTATTGCTGGCTGCGCGACGCCTTCTTCGTCGTGCGCGCGCTGAACAGCCTGTCGGAAGTGGGCACGATGGAGGAATATCTGCGCTGGCTGACGAATATCGTCGCCCGCTCGAAAGGCGGCCACATCCAGCCCCTGTACGGCATCGGCCTGGAAGAGCAGCTGCCCGAATCGATACTCGACCACTTGCCCGGCTACCGCGGCAACGGCCCCGTGCGCGTGGGCAACCAGGCGCAGGAACACTTCCAGCACGACGTTTACGGCAATATCGTCCTCGGCGCGGCGCAGGCGTTTCTCGACCACCGCCTGTTCCACCGGGCGGGAAAAGCCGAGTTTGCCGCGCTGGAAGCCGTGGGCGACCAGGCGTTCCGGCTGCATGCGGAGCCGGACGCGGGCATGTGGGAGCTGCGCACGCGGGCGCGCGTCCACACTTCGTCCATGCTGATGAGCTGGGCCGCCTGCGACCGCCTGGCGAAAGTCGCGCACAAGCTGGGCTTGCCGGACCGCGCCGACCACTGGAACAGCCGCGCCGTGCTGATCCGCGAGAGATTACTGCGCGAAGCGTGGAGCGAGGAGCGCCAGGCCTTCGCGGAAAGCCTGGGCGGGCGCGACCTCGACGCCTCCGTCCTGCTGATGGCGGAAGTCAACTTCATCGACCCCATGGACCCCCGTTTCATCGCCACCGTCGACGCGCTGGAAGCATCGCTGTGCGACGGCCCCTACATGCGCCGCTACGAAGCGCCCGACGACTTCGGCAAACCGGAGACCGCCTTCAACATCTGCACCTTCTGGCGCATCGACGCCCTGGCCCGCATCGGCAGGAAAGACGAAGCGCGCAAGATCTTCGAAACCATGCTGCTGGCGCGCAACCACCTGGGCTTGCTGTCGGAAGATACGCACCCGGTGACGGGAGAGATGTGGGGGAATTTTCCGCAGACGTATTCGATGGTGGGCCTCATCAATTGCGCGGTGAGGTTGTCGGCGCCGTGGGATAGTGCGGTTTAGACACTTCGCGGTGAGAAGCTTACCTCTCACCTGCCGAAAATGACAATTTTTTTTGAGGCCCGCTGAAGCGGGCTTTTTTATGAGCACTAAGAGCAGTCGATATATTGACAATTTATTTTAAGTGATATCTATAATAACTTTTGCATGAAAGTGTACGTTAGCGTTGACGCTGCTCCGAATTCTTGGCGTCGGACTGCTCACAGCGAATGCAGCGGTTGTCACCATCGGTCATCCTGCCGGCTTCAGTTCCGGTCGTCAATTTGCGACATGGCTCGGCTTGGTACTAAGCCAGACTGAAATTGGTGGATACGTTCGTTAATTTGGTTTAAGCAAACTGGGCGACGTCTATCTGTGAACATTGCTCGTTCACGGCGCTAGAGCGATCATCTCAGGCAGTGCGCACTCCCCATGGATTATTGAACTTTTAAGTGAAGGCCGTACGGCGTTACAGGTACCGCTCTGGCGAACAAGTTGGCTCGAATAATTTGGGCAGTATTGTTCACGATAACGTATTTGATCTCGAGTAAAGTCCACCGAACTGAAAAGTTCGGCATACGGGACAACAAGCTTTACTTCAGGAGTGCAAGCGAAAAATACATGATGGCGAACAGAGAGTACCGTGACGAGAATAACCTGATAGGGAATTGCAGTCATTTATATTAAAAATAAGATAAGAAATTGTCGGTGAATTCTATCAGGGTCTGCAAGTGATGGACCTGCATCAACAGGCTAGATATCAGACTGTTACCTCATCTGGACTTAACGTGCGAAGCTACTTAATCTCCGTGAGTCGTCCATATAAGTTATCCATAGAGCCTGTCCAGGCTCACGTCCACACTTATTCGCCAAAAAATATGCGCTTTTAAGTGATATTTAGAGAGACCACATCCAAAAATGAAGCTATCATGTAGGATTGATCCTACTTACTAAACTCAAAGGAAAACATGACAGTCGATCTTGATGTGATTATAGATAGTCCCGACTATTCGGTTGAAATGAAATCTGGCCTTAAAACACTTCAGGGTTCATCGGATGCCATCAGAATAATTGCAGAAACCGTTTTGTCGGGAAAAATCCCAGGAAGAAAGACTTTCAAAGGGAAAGTTAAAACAATCTTGAAGGCCAGCTTTAGCGGATCATATGGTCAGATTTTTACTTTAGATATTTCCGATCAGGTATTAAAAGAGAAATATGGAAAGATTGGATGGGAAGTATTTACGGAAATAATTTCTTATTTCTTAAATGATTCGGTTTATAAGGAAAATGAAATATTGAGCGCTCAAGCAAAGGAAATAATCGATAATCTGGGAGAGAAAGCAGAAGACCTTAGCAAACATCTTCGAGTTTCGGCGATGAAAAATATTCATGACACAAGTTTTAAATTTAACTACGATGTCAAAATTCGATTCAGAAAAAACAGAGATGAAAAGAAAATATTGGCAGAATTTGATAGAAGTACAGGCTTAACTTTAGCAGCGAAATTGGATCGCCAGAGCATAGATGTCTCTGTTGCAATTACAAGGTTAAATATAAATACAGGTAATGGACGTCTTCAAATTTTCGGTGAAAATGAAACTACAGCATTTGGTTTCTTAAGTGAGTATAAAGTAATAAACGCAAGGGCAAAAAGCTTAATATCGGATAATCTTTCGAAAAATAATATATTGGATGAAGAGCAACGAATTTATATAAGATTACAAGTTCGTGCTTTAAGAATTCGTGATGGAAAAGCAGTGAAGTATTTTATCTCGGGATTTTATGAGGAATAATTATCTTATTTTTCTTGGCGGGATGGCAATTACGATAATAATCGCTTTCTACGTATTGAAATTTTTCCCAATATTTGGCTCCCAATTGTCAGAGGATACGGCGGTTTGGGGTCAGTTTGGTGACTACATAGGTGGGACATTAAACCCAATCTTAAGTTTTTTATCCGTTGTACTCCTGATACGATCAGCCACATTGCAAAAAGAAGCAAATGCCGAGCTTAAAAAAGAACTTAAGAATAGCGAAAGAACTGAAAATTTTAGATTATTTAATACGTTGTTTTTCAATATGATAGAATCACAAAAAAATATTTTTCGTGAATTTAAAATATATTTCTACGAAGGTCACAACATTGTGGAGAAAACAGGTGCTGCTGCTGTATTGCATATGGAAGAGGAAATAGAGAATTTGAGAGATAATGGCGTAGGCAACGAAGGTGTAGCAGATTATCTTAGTGAGTTGGATTCCGAAGATCAGATTTTTGGGGTTTTACGTGCTTTTTACACTACCGTGAAAATAATTTGCGATAAGATTGTTGATGAGAATGGTTTCAAGGAAGGAGAAGCAAGAGATCAAATAATAACTTTGATTAACTTTACAGATTTCTCTCAGCTTCGTTTGGTGGTGATTGGGACTCAATTTTTAAATTACAAATCTTGCGAGTATCTTAGAGGTAATAATTTATTTATATCCTCGCTCAACGAGGTTAAGCTTAGTTTGGATTTGTATTAATTAGAATTGGGACACTTATTGAACTTTTTCTGATGCAATCGATTTTGCTAAACATCAAGTTTTTGCGCAAAATTCGCGTCATGCATCAGCGCGCTTTTCACCACGCCCATACAACCTGCACTCCGCCGCCAGCGCCAGCAAATTGGGATCGCGCTCGCGGCTGCTCTGCATCAGCAGGGTGATTTGCTGGTGCGAGCCGTAGCGCGCGTCGAGGGGCAGCAGTTCGATGCGCGAGCTGAAGGCGCGCACGCGGCCCGGCAGCAGGCTGTAGCCGATGCCGCCGCTGACCAGGTTGATCAGGGAGAAGATGTCGCCCACGCGCATGGCCGTGTCGGGCACGAATCCCGCCAGATCGAAGGCGTGGTTGAAGCTTTGCGAGGTGACGAAACCCTCGCTGAGGGTGACGAATTTGTCGTTGCGCAACTGTTGCAAGTCCACCGAGGCCTCCCCTGCATAGGGCGAACCGAGCGGCGCGGCCAGGAAGATGTCGTCCTGGAACAGGGGCACGGCCACCAGCCCCGCATGCTGTTCGTCTTCCTGCACGCCGATGATGATGGCGTCCAGGCGGCCGTCGGCCAGGCTTTGCAGCAGGTCGCGGTTCGAGCCCAGGGTCAGGTCGATGTCCAGGCCCGGCCGGCGCAGTTTCAGGGCGATCACCAGTTGCGGGATGCAGTGCAGGGTCAGTGAATACAGCGAACCGATCTTCAGCCGCACGGGATTGATGCCCGACATTTCGCGCACCTTGCGCACGCCTTCCTCGCATTCGGCCAGCGCGCGCCGCGCCGATTCGGCAAAGGTGTAGGCCGCATGCAAGGGGATCAGGCTGCGCCCCTCGCGCTTGAACAGGGGGCAGCGCAAGCCGTCTTCCAGCGAGTGCAGGGCGCGGTGCACGCTGACCGTGCTCTGGCCCAGCGCATCGGCCACCCGCGCCAGGTTGTTCAATTCCATAAAGCTGAGAAACACTTCCAGCTTTTTCAGGGTAATTTCTTCGTTGATGGCCATGACTAGCCTCTTTCAAGGGAGTTCATTAACTTCAAGGTAATGAACATGCTAGCAGATTGATTGTCGCGCTGGCGCTTTCGTTCTATCGTCTGGATTCGATAGCTCATTCCGGAGGCATGATGTCAACCGCCACAGCAGCGCCAGCGCAGCGGCAAAAACAATGGGACACGCGGCGCACCGAGAAACGCCGCCGCCTCGCCGCCGTGCGCCAGTACGCGAACGGCCCCGTGCTGCAACCGGGCGACATGGTCGCCGTGCTCGAAGCCTTGCTCGCACCGGGCGACCGCGTCGTCCTTGAAGGCAATAACCAGAAGCAGGCCGATTTCCTCGCCCGGATGATGACCCAGGTCAACCCCGACAAGATCCACCATCTGCACCTGATCATGCCCAGCGTCAGCCTGCCCGAACACCTGGACCTGTTCGAACGGGGCATCGCCCGCAAGCTCGATTTCTCGTTCGCCGGCACGCAAAGCCTGCGCATCGCCCAGTTCCTGCAGGACGGTTTGCTGGAAGTGGGCGCCATCCACACGTATATCGAGTTGTATGCGCGCCTGTTCGTCGACCTGACGCCCAACGTCGTCATGGTGGCCGGCTACATGGCCGACCGCCAGGGCAATCTGTACACGGGGCCCAGCACGGAGGACACGCCCACGCTGGTGGAATCGGCGGCCTTCCGCGACGGCATCGTCATCGCCCAGGTGAACCAGATCGTGGACGACGTCAGCGACTTGCCCCGGGTCGACGTACCCGGCTCGTGGATCGATTTCGTGGTGCAGTCCGATAAGCCGTTCTTCATCGAGCCTTTGTTTACCCGCGATCCGCGCGTGATCAAGCCCGTGCACGTGCTGATGGCCATGATGGCGATCCGCGGCGTGTATGAAAAACACCAGGTGCAGTCGCTCAATCACGGCATCGGTTTCAATACGGCCGCCATCGAGCTGATTTTGCCCACGTATGGCGAGCAGCTGGGCTTGAAGGGCAAGATTTGCCGCAACTGGGTGCTCAACCCCCATCCCACGCTGATCCCCGCCATCGAGACGGGCTGGGTCGAGAGCGTGCACTGCTTCGGCGCGGAGCTGGGCATGGAAGGCTATGCGGCCGCGCGGCCCGACGTTTTTTTCACGGGCCGCGACGGTTCCATGCGCTCGAACCGCGCCCTGTGCCAGCTGGCGGGCCAGTACGCGGTCGACCTGTTCATCGGCGCGACTTTGCAGATGGATGGCCTGGGCAACTCGTCCACCGTCACGAACGGCCGGCTGGCCGGTTTCGGCGGCGCGCCCAATATGGGCCACGACCCGCACGGGCGGCGCCACCCGACGCCGGCCTGGCTGGACCTGATCGAGACGGACGACCCGCTGGCACGCGGCAAGAAGCTGGTGGTGCAGATGGTCGAGACGTTCCAGGATGGCGGCCAGCCGACCATCGTCGAATCGCTCGACGCCGTGGCCGTGGGCCAGGCCAGCGGCATGCCGCTGGCGCCCGTGATGATCTATGGCGACGACGTCACCCATGTGCTGACGGAAGAGGGCATCGCCTACCTGTACAAGGCCCGTTCGCTGGACGAACGCAAGGCCATGCTGGCGGCCGTGGCCGGCGTGACGCCCATCGGCCTGCGCCACGACCCGAAAACGACAGCGAAATTGCGCGCCGGCGGCCTGATCGCGCTGCCCGAGGATATCGGCGTGCAGCGCGGCGCGGCGAACCGCTCGCTGCTGGCCGCGAAAAGCATCGCCGACCTGGTCGAATGGTCGGACGGCCTGTATCAACCCCCCGCCAAATTCAGGAGCTGGTAATGATGACAATGATGACCACAATGATGACGACAGTGCCGGTGCGTCAGCGCTGCGCCGCGCTGGGTCGGCAGGTGCTGCAGGCGCTGCTCGATGAAGTGACCCTGACGCCGAAACCGGGCCTGGTCGATTTGCGCAGCCGCGGCGCCCACGCGGACTTGAACTGGGCCCTGATGTGCCATTCGGCCTGCGTGCTGGAGCCCGTGTTTGCCGCCATGGCCCAAGCGGCTTGGGAAAGCGGCGATGACGATGGCCTGCGCCAGCGCATCGGCGCCCTCGGCCGCGACGGCGAGGCGCTGATGCTGGCAGCAACGGGCGGCGTGAACACGCATCGGGGCGCCATCTGGGCGCTGGGGCTCTTGGCGACGGCAGCGGCGCAGCAGGGCGCGCGCGGTGCGTCGCTGGCGCCAAAAGCCGTGGCGGCGCGGGCCGGCGCGCTGGCCCGTTTGCGCGACCGGGGGGCGCCTGCCGTCACCGGCAACAAGGGCGAGCTGGCGTGCCGCCAGTACCAGGTCGATGGCGCGCGGGGCCAGGCCCGGGCCGGTTTTCCTCTGGTGACGGGCGCCGGGCTGGTGCAGCTGCACGCCTCGCGGGCGCGCGGCGACAACGAAACGACGGCGCGCCTGAACGCCTTGCTGGCCATCATTGCGCGGCTGGACGACACCTGCGTGCTGTCGCGCGGCGGCGAGGCGGCCTTGCTGGAACTGCAAACGGGAGCGGCACGGGTGCTGGCCGCCGGCGGCGCGGCCACGGCAGATGGCGCCAAGGCACTGCTGGCGCTGGAAGCGGTGGCGCTGGCGCGCGGCGTGTCGCCGGGCGGCGCGGCCGATCTGCTGGCGGCCACCCTGTTCCTGGACAGATTACAAGAAGGAGAAGCGCATGGAGACGCGTGACTACACATTCCCCGCCGGGCAGCCGGCATCGGGGCGCGCGCTGGCCGGCGTCGTCGGTTCGGGCGACCTGGAAGTGCTGCTGCAGCCCGCCGACGATGGCGTGACCCGCATCGTCGTCAACACCTCCGTCGACGGCAAGGGCGCCGTCTGGGATGCGCTCCTGCTGCGCGTGTTCGGCGGCGAGCCGCTGCCGGCGGCGACCATCGTCATCAACGACTGCGGCGCCACGCCGGGCGTGGTGCGCATGCGCATCGAGCAGGCTTACGAAGAATTGCAAGCGGGGAGGGCGGCATGAGTACATTGACGGAATTGCTGGAGCGCGACAGCTTCATCGAACGGGGTGCGCGCAGCCGTGCCAAAGCCCTGCTGGATGCGGGCAGCATGCGCGAACTGCTCGACCCGTTTTGCGGCATCGCGTCGCCGTGGCTGCCGCAGCAAGGCGTCACGGCGCAGGCGGACGACGGCGTGGTGGTGGCCAAGGGCCTGTTCGACGGCCAGCCGGCCGTGGTGCTGGCCATCGAAGGCGCCTATCAGGGCGGCAGCATGGGCGAGGTGGGCGGCGCGAAGATCGCCGGCGCGCTGGAACTGGCGGCGCGCGACAACCGCCAGGGCGTGCCGACGCGCGCCGTGATCCTGTTCGAGACGGGCGGCGTCCGGCTGCAGGAAGCCAACCTGGGCCTCGCGGCGATTGCCGACATCCATGCGGCCATCGTCGACTTGCGCCGCTACCAGCCCGTGATCGGCATCACGGCCGGCACGGTGGGCTGCTACGGCGGCATGTCGATCGCGGCGGGCCTGTGCAGTTATCTGGTCGTTACCCGCGAGGCGCGCCTGGGTCTCAACGGGCCGGCCGTGATCGAGCAGGAAGCGGGCGTGGACGAATTCGACTCGCGCAACAAGCCATTTATATGGAGCCTGACGGGCGGCGAGCAGCGCTTTCACAGCGGCCTGGCCGACGCCTATGTGGCGGACGACACGGCGCAGATGCGCGCCACGGTGGCCGAACTGTTCGCGCGCGGCGTGCCGGAGCGGCATCGCAGCAGCCAGGCCGACGGTTTTCTCGCCCGCCTGGCGCAAGTGGACACCGGGCCGCAAGCCACGCCGGAAGCCGTGCGTTTGATCTACAGCAAAGGAGCCGCAGCATGAACGCCATCACCAATTCCAGCCGCGGCGCCACCTGGCTGGCGGCCCTGACCGACAGCAGCGCACCGCTGGACGGCTATCCGCCGTCCGTGCGCGTGGCCGACGCGCCGCTGGCGGGCGAGCCGGCGCGCTATGTCTCCGTGCTGCCCGATCCGGACAACCGTTTTACGCGCGCCCGCACCGGTGAAATCGGCCTGGTCGAGGCGTGGCAGCTGGCGCGCGCCGTGCAGCAAGTGGTTGTCGAAGACCGCGCGCTGGCGGTGAAACGGCCCATCGTCGCCGTCATCGACGTGGCCAGCCAGGCGTATGGCCGGCGCGAAGAGGCGTACGGCATCCACCAGGCGCTGGCCGGCGCGGCGGGGGCGTATGCGGAAGCGCGCCTGGCCGGCCATCCCGTCATCGGCCTGATCGTCGGCAAGGCCATGTCGGGCGCCTTTCTCGCGCATGGCTACCAGGCCAACCGGCTGATCGCGCTCGACGATCCGCAAGTGATGGTGCATGCGATGGGCAAGGCGTCGGCGGCGCGCATCACCCTGCGCACGGTGGCAGCGCTGGAAGCGCTGGCCGCGACGATTCCACCGATGGCTTATGACGTCAAGAATTACGCGAGCCTGGGCCTGCTGTGGCAAACCTTGCAGGTGGCGCACCCCGACGCGCCGTCGGAGCTTGATCTGGCGCAGGTGCGCGCCAGCCTGCAGGCGGCGTTGCATGATATCCGCGCCGACCCGGAACGGGGCCTGGCCAGCCGCCTGGGCGCGCCGCACCGCCAGGCGTCGGCAAAAGTCAGGGAGGTGCTGGGGCAGCAGTGGTAAGTGAAATAACAGAGAAGACAGCAAGTCATTCCTATTCCAATAACGGAGACAATCATGATCATTTACGGAACCGCATTGCTGGCGCTATGCCATTTGCTCGGCATCTTCCTGGGCGACCTGCTCGGGCAGCTGATGGGCGTCAAGACGAACGTGGGCGGCGTGGGCATCGCCATGCTGCTGCTGATCTGCGCCCGGCTCTACATGCAGCGCCGCGCCTGGCTGCCGCAGATGACGGAACGGGGCGTCGAATACTGGGGCGCCATGTATATTCCCGTGGTGGTGGCGATGGCGGCGCAGCAGGACGTGGTCGCGGCGCTGCGCGGCGGCCCGGTGGCCGTGCTGGCCGCCATCGCTTCCGTGCTCGTTTGCGGCGCCGTCATTTCGCTCATCAATCGCACGGAAAGCCCGGCCGCCATCGCTGCCGCCGAAGCGGATTTGATGCTGGTCAAGGAGCACCGTCATGCTTGAACTCTTTGATAAAGCCGCCATCCACAATGGCCTGGTGACGGCGTTCGCCTTTGTCGGCCTGATCATGCTGCTGTCGATGGCGCTGTCGAAATACCTGACCTTCGGCCGCGTGCACGGTTCGGCCATTGCCATCGTGATCGGCCTGGGGCTCGCTTACTGGGGCGGCGTGCATAGCGGCGGCCACAAGGGTCTGGCCGATTTGTCGCTGTTCGGCGGCATCGGCCTGATGGGCGGCGCCATGCTGCGCGACTTCGCCATCGTCGCCACCGCCTTCGAGGTGCAGGCGACCGAGGCGCGCAAGGCGGGCCTGATCGGCCTGGCGGCCCTGGTGCTGGGCGTGGTGCTGCCGTTTCTCGTCGGCGCGGGCGTCGCTTACGCGTTTGGCTACTCGGATGCCGTCAGCATGACCACCATCGGCGCCGGCGCCGTCACCTACATCGTCGGCCCCGTCACGGGTGCGGCCATCGGCGCCAGTTCGGACGTCATGGCGCTGAGCATCGCGGCGGGCCTCATCAAGGCCATCCTCGTGATGGTGGGCACGCCCGTCGCGGCGCGCTTTTTGCGCCTGAAGACGCCCCGTTCGGCGATGGTCTTCGGCGGCCTGGCCGGCACCGTCAGCGGCGTGTCGGCGGGCCTGGCCGCCACCGACCGCAAACTGGTGCCGTATGGCGCCCTGGTCGCCACTTTTCATACGGGCCTGGGCTGTCTGCTGGGACCCTCGCTGCTGTACTTTGCCGTCAAGGCGGTGGTGGCTTGATGGACGGCTGGCGCGCGCATGATTTGCTGTGGGTGTCCGGCATGCCGGACGGCGCATCCTTGCCTGCCTGGCTTGATGCCGCGTGGCTGGCCGCCGCGCCGCTGGTGGTGCGGCGCGCCAGCACCTCGCCAGGGCGCATCCCCGTCGGCGTGCGCGGCATGCTGCGCAGCGAGCGGCAGGCGTGCGAAGTGGACGCTGCCGCCGTCGTGCGCCGCGTGACGCCGGAAACGGTGGCGAGGATGCCGCTGCCTGATTTTCCCTCTGCCGCGCTGGACGCGTTGCGGCTAGTCGCGCCCCTGCTGGACGCCACGGGCTGGGCCTGGGGGCCGACGGGCGGCGTGGGCTTTGCCCTGGCCAGCGGCTTGCCCGTGCTGCGCCCGGACAGCGACCTCGATCTCGTGCTGCGCATGGCCGCGCCGCCGGACGCCGCCCAGGCCGAGGCCCTGCGCGCCATCGCGGCGACTGTCACGGCGTGCCGGCTGGATCTGCAGATCGACACGGGCCATGGCGGCTTTGCGTATGCCGAGTGGGCGGCGGACCGGAGCAGGGTCTTGCTGAAGACGGATCAGGGTCCCGTGCTGACGGCCACGCCATGGGAGCCGGCATGAGCGTGCTATTCACCTTTCCGGGCCAGGGCGCCCAGTCTGCGGGCATGCTGCACGCGCTGCCCGGCGACGCGGCGGTGGCCGATACCCTGGCCGAAGCGGCGGCCGTGCTGGGCTGCGATCCTTTGGCGCTGGACACGGCTTGCGCGCTGGCCTCGACGCGGGCCGTGCAACTGTGCTTGCTGATCGCGGGCGTGGCGATGGCGCGCTCCCTGGGCGCGCGCGGGGCGCTGCCCGACATGGTGGCCGGCTTTTCCATCGGCGAATATGCGGCGGCCGTCGTCGCGGGCGCGCTCGATTATGCGGACGCCCTGCGCCTGGTGGCGCGGCGCGGACAGTTGATGGAGCAGGCGTATCCCACCGGTTACGGCATGGCGGCCATCGTCGGCCTTGATCTGGCACAACTCGAACCCTTGCTGGCCCGGGTGCACGGCGCGGCCACGCCCGTGTATGTCGCCAACCTGAATGCGCCGCGCCAGATCGCCATCGCCGGCAGCGCACCCGCCTTGGAGGCCGTGATGGCGCTGGCCCTGGCGCACGGCGCCGGCAAGGCCAGGCGCCTGGCCGTCAGCGTGCCGTCGCATTGTCCGTTGCTGGACGGCGCCGCCACCGGCATGGCCGCCGCTTTTGCGGGCGTGATTGTCCGCCGCCCATCGCTCGTCTACCTGAGCAGCAGCGCGGCGCGCGCGCTGTTCGACCCGGCCCGCATCCGCGACGGCCTGGCCGCCAACATGGCGCAGCGCGTGCAATGGGCCGCTACCGCGCGCCTGGCGTGGGAGCGGGGCGCCCGGCTGGCGCTGGAAATGCCGCCGGGCAGCGTCCTGACGCGGCTGACGGCGCCCGATTTCACGGATGGCGTGGCCGTCTGCTGCGACGGCAACCGGGGCGACAGCCTGCTGGCGCTGGTGGGGCGGGAGCGCGATAGCGCCGCTTAATCGGCGGCCACTGTCTTTTTATGCGCCTGCAGCCGGCGCGCACGGCGCTTTCTTTCCCATATGACAATGCCCGTCACGGACAGCATGGCGACCATGAGGCCCATGCAGGACATCAGTATGCGTCCCGGCAAGCCGAGGATGCGGCCCGAGTGCAGGGGAAATTGCAGTTGCACGAAGACGTCGGCGGCCGTGCCTTCCCACGGCTTGTGCTGGCCGATGATGCTGCCGTCCATGCCATCGACGTACAGGTTCGACAGGCCCATGCCGGCCGCGCCGAATTCGTCGGCCGGGTCGAAGAACGAGACGTTGTAGAACGAATAATTGCCGCCATAATAAATGCCGCCGATGGGCGCCGTGATGCCGCGCTGCACGGCTTGCTTTTTCGCAATGTCTACTGCCCGCTCGAAGCCGATCACGGGCGCGATGTAGCTGCCGTACGGCGCCGGCGTCTGCGTCTCGTACGGTCCCGGCGTGGTGGTCGAGACGAGCGACATGACGGGATAAAACACTTCGCGGTACAGGTTCAGCGAGAAAGAGGTGAACGCGACGACGATGATGATGGCCCACACCCACAGGCCGCCCGCGCGGTGCAGGTCGAAATTGAGCTTGTAGCCGCCGGCAGCCCAGCGCAGCACCCACGACGGTTTCCAGCGTTGCCACCAGCTGGCGGCGTCGCGGTGGCGCGGCGCATCAGCCCGTTCGCGCAGGCGCCGCGGCGTGGTCAGATAAAACGCCACCATGCTGTCGAGCAGCCAGATCAGGGCCACGCTCCCCATCAGCCAATAGCCCCAGCGGTCCGTGCCCCAGAAGGCGGGCACGTGCAGGCTGTAGTGCAGGTGGCGCAAGAACGGCATCAGGCTGCGGCGCGACAGGGAAATGGCCGTCGAATCGCGCGTGCCCGTGATCTGCGCCGTGACGGGGTCGATGTAGACGGTGTTGTAGCCGAGCACGAACGGCTTGTTCGTGGCGGGATCGGTCAGCGGGCGCACCATGAAGGCGGCCGCATGGCCTTCTTCCAGACCCAGGGTCATGTAATTGACTGCCGCGCGCGGGTCGGCGGCGGCAACCTTTTGCGCCAGCGCAAACGGCGCCTGCAGGGGGCCGCGGCCCGGCGTGTCCATGATGTCGGCGTTGAGCCATTCATCGAGTTCATGGTCCCACGAGGTGACGGCGCCCGTCAGGCCCGCGACGATGAGGAAGAGGGCGATGGTGAGACCGGCCCAGCGGTGTATGACAGTCCAGAAAGCGCGCATGCGGTACAAACCTTCAACAAAAACCGGCTTGTTGCCGCCAGCGGGCGCCATGGCGGCGCACAGGAAAACGCCAGGCACACGCCTGGTAGTTTGATAATGGGAATCGTTCTCATTATCCGCCTGAGCGCGGCGTTTGTCCAGCGCCAATGGTGTTGCCCAAGGTCAAATCGCACATGCTAAGATGCTAGCAAGATGCTAATTTGAGTTCCATGTGGCAATACTCAGGACGAACATGCGTATAGAAGACCGTAATAATATCCGCGTGAGCGAACGCAGCGGTGCGCAGCAGGCGGGCGCGGCAGCCACCATGGTGTTCATGCATGGCTTTGGCTGCGACCAGACCATGTGGCGCTACCTGGAGCCGCTGTTCCGCCCGTACTACCGCACGGTGCTGTTCGACCTGGTCGGCAGCGGCGCGTCCGACCTGGGCGCCTACGATTTCGATCGCTACGCGCAGCTCGACGCGCATGGCGCTGATTTGCGGCAAGTCATTCACGCCGTCGGCGGCGGCCCCGTCATTTGCGTGGGCCATTCCGTCAGCGCCATGAGCGCCTTGCTGGCCACCATCGCCGAGCCGGAGCTGTTCGCCGCGCAAGTCATGCTGGCGCCGTCGCCATGCTATGTCGACGATACGGCGGCCGGTTACCGGGGCGGCTTCAGCCGTGCCGATATCGACGACTTGCTCGATGCCATGGACAGCAATTACCTGGGCTGGTCCGCCGGCATGGCGCCTGCCATCATGGGCGCCCCCGGCCAGCCGGCACTGGGACAGGATCTGGTGAACAGTTTTTGCCGCACGGACCCCGTCATTGCCCGGCATTTCGCGCAAGCCACTTTTCTGTCCGACCACCGCGCCGTCTTGCCGCACAACCGCACGCCGGCCCTGATCGTGCAATGCAGCGACGATTTCATCGCTCCGCCGGCCGTGGGCGTGTATTTGCGTGAAATGCTGCCGCACAGCAGCCTGCACGTGGTCGAGAACGTGGGCCATTGCCCGCACATGAGCGTGCCCGATGCCAGCTACCGCGCCATCCGTCAGTTTCTCGACGGCCTGCACCTGTAATGCGCGACGCCATGTCCACGCCTTCCTTGCCCGATGCCCATACCCTGTTCCAGCATGCGGCCTGCGGCTTGCTGCTGTGCGCGGCCGACGGCACCATCGTGCAGGCGAACGCCACCTTTTGCGGCTGGCTCGGCTATGGCGCCGGGGAATTGCTCGGGAAAAAGAAACTGCAGGACTTGCTGACCATCGGCGGGCGCGTGTTCCACCAGACGCACTGGCTGCCGCTGATGCAGGTGCAGGGCAGCGTGTCGGAAGTGCTGCTCGACATGCGCCAGCGCCAGGGGCAAGCGATACCCATGCTGTTCAACGCCGTGCGGCGCGTGCATGACGGCGTGCACTACGACGAAATCGCCGTGTTTGTCGCCAGCGACCGCCGCAAATACGAGCAGCAGCTGCAGCTGGCGCGCAAGGAAGCTGGCGAGCTCAACGATCAACTGGCCGCCGCCGACCGGCGCAAGGACGAATTCCTGGCCACCCTGGCGCACGAGCTGCGCAACCCGCTGGCGCCGATCCGCAATGTGCTGGAAGTGCTGCGCCTGGCGCAGCTGGATGACCCGCAGCTGTGCTGGGCCCGCGACGTGCTGGGCCGGCAAGTGGGGCACATGACGCACCTGGTCGACGACTTGATGGAAGTGTCGCGCATCACGCGGGGGCGCATGGAGTTGCGCCGCGCCAGCGTGGAACTGGCGCCCTTGGTGGAAGCGGCCCTGCACAGCGTGGCGGAGCTGGCGGCGCAGTCGGGCCACAGTGTGCACGTGGAGCAATGGCCGCAGCCGATCTGGCTCGATGCCGATGCCACGCGCCTGGCGCAAATGATCGCCAACCTGCTGACCAACGCCGTCAAGTACACGCCCGCCAACGGCGTCATCGGACTGGACGTGGCCTGCACGGAAAATGAGGTGCGCATCAGCGTGCGCGATTCGGGCATCGGCATCGCGCCCGAGCATCTGGACACCGTGTTCGAGCTGTTTTCTCAGCTGGAACCGGCCCTGTCGCGCGCCCAAGGCGGCCTGGGCATCGGCCTGTCCCTCGTGCGCGGCCTGGCCGAATTGCATGGCGGCAGCATCAGCGCGCACAGCGATGGCGTAGGGAAGGGCAGCACGTTCGAACTGCGCCTGCCGCTGCCGGCCGTGCCGCTGGAACCGGCCGTGCCGCCGGACCGCCGCCTGCTGGCGGGCACGCGCGAGGGCACGGTGCTGGTCATCGACGACAGCGCCGACGCGGCTGAAAGCCTGGCGCTGGCGCTCGACATCCTCGGCTACGAGGTGCGCACGGCCTACGATGGCGCGGCAGGCATGGCGGCAGCGCAAAGCTTCATGCCGCAAGTCATCCTGCTCGACATCGGCTTGCCGCACATGAACGGCTACGACGTGGCGCGCCTGTTGCGCAGCGAACCCTGCGGCCAGCACGCCATCCTCGTGGCCGTGACGGGCTGGGGCCAGGACAAGGACCGCCAACTGGCGTCCGACGCGGGCTTTGATCTGCACCTGACCAAGCCCGTGGATTTTTATGAGCTCGATGCGGTGCTGCAAAAGATGCTGCAAACGCGTTGAGTTGCCGTGGGGCCAGTCGGCTCCATGCTGCCCCCATTGCCTGCGCCTGTTTTTCTTCTCCCCACATCTCTTTCCGTCGGTATATCTCTATTGTTTGTGCTAAATCAAACACGAAGTTCCAATATTCAATATATAAGAAATTTCATTTAAAAATTAAATGTTATTAATGGATAGATTCTAAATATTATTAAAAATAATTTGACTTAAAAAAATAGATAAAATATTCTCTCTTCGTGGTTGCGGTAATGAAGATCAAAAAATCCCATTGATCATCAGATGCATGATCTTATCGATAGATTTGGTGATTTATTGATATATTTCGTGTATTTTTAATTGATACATTTTGCGTATTTTTATGCGCCAGTGATGGAATCCGTTTGCGCCGATGGCGCTGCCGGTAATTTGACTGGATCTTCATTATTTCATCGCACAAAGGATAGCTGTAATGTTTAATTCCATTCCAAAGAGGGGCAAAACCATGGCAACAATTAATGTGCTGGTAGCGGTCAATGTTGGTCAGGCAGTGGCACAAAAAGATCTGAGCAGGTACGTCTTCATGGTCGATACGACCGGCTACTCGGGCAATGGCAACGAAGGCGGCAATGAACTGGTGACGACGTGCAAGAACGGCGACACCATCGTCTGGAACGTGAGCTCGCTGGACCCGGCCGAGCAAGTTTCCATCCATAACTTCGATGGCACGGCCATCACCAGCGGCATGATCAATCCGGCGCCTTACCCGCAATATGACAGCACCGTATGGGGTGGCCGCGTGAATGCCAAAGGCAGCAATGTGCAATATACGATCACCTTGTTGTTGGCGGGCAATACTCTGCTGACCTTCGATCCATTCATCGTGGCGTCGAATCCGCAATAATCGGGCAAGGGCCATGTTCGGCATGTCGCGCGCATGGCCTGTTTTGATGTTTCTTAAAAAGAATACTTTCCCGATAAACTTCGGACTGAATATTTAAAATTGATTTATTGTTTCCATTCTCCTGAATAATTGCCCCGCTGCGCGGCAGTATAGTCAATTGTTTCCCTTTCTTTCCTATCGAAGCGTAAGCCCTTCGTTTCAGCCCTTATTCCCTGCGTGCGCTTTGCACTGTCCATCGTATAATATGTCCGCAACAACCATCCTTTCAGGTGCCGGGCACCGTTTATAGCAGCGACGCGCTTGCGAAGAATAACAATGGAACAATTGACAGAACTTGAGCTGGAATGCTTCCAGCTGCGCCATGGCGATGGCCGGGCGGACCGCTGCGTGGACTGGGCCGTGGAGCGCTTGCGCCTGGATCAGGAGGGCGACGACCTGAATATCGTGCTGCTGGCCAGCGCCCGGGGCATGGACGAGGTGCTGGCGCTGGCCGAGGCCATCATCGGACGCTATCGTGGCGACGCGCGCCTGGAGGAACAATTCCTCGCCGGCAAATACCTCGTCGAACTGCGCGCCGCCTACCTGGCAGGCAGGGAAAGCGTGCAATCGCTGGACGCCAGGCTGACGCGCTTGTATCCGGCGCTTGGCTATCCTGACTGGCTGGTCATGCTGAGCCGCAATTGCGAATACGCGATCGACGTGCCCGACTTTGAGCAGCCGTTCGAGCGGGAGTTCGATTACCTTGCGGGCTTGTGGGCCGAGGCCGGTAATGTTGCCGAATTTGAGCAGCAATATTCCCGCGAGACGTCGAACCGGCACGATGTGAGCGCTACCTGATGCAGAACGCACTATGAAGAAAATCGATATCTTTGTCTGTTCCGAGGCCGAAATGCGCGCATGTGCCAACTGGCAGGATGCTTTCAATGCGTTTCCCGTCACCGGCATCACCTTGCCCGGCGAACTGGATTTTGTGTCACTTGGGCAATTATTGACGCAGTCGGCAGCATCTGCCCTCCGGCCGGCGACGATGCATGGGCGCGAGCTTTACGTGTTTACGGACGCCATAGCGCGGGCGATCGGCGGCATGGCGGCCGACGAGTTGAGCGATATCGCGGTGGCATGGTCGAAGACGGCACCTTGGGCCGGTTCGGATATCAATCCCTTCGACTTGGCGGGATTTCTCTTGGAGCTGCAGTCGGCCTGGCATCAATCCGTGACACCGGACAAGGCGCTGTTTGCGTGGATCGACGCCTGATGCCGGCATACTCATGGTGGTGATCGCTATCGTATAATTTGCGCAATTCTTTTCGCTGGGAATAATGTGCAAAACAAGACGATAGGACTCATCGGCGGCATCGGCTGGGCTTCCACCCTGGAATACTACCGCTTGCTCAATGAAATGCTGGTGGCGCGCATCGGCCCCGCGCACAGCGCGCGCATCATGCTGGTCAGCATGGACCAGGCCGATTTCATCGCGCACGCGGCGCAGCCCGGCACGCAGGCGATCGAGCAATTCCTGGTCACGCAAGGGCAGCGCCTGCAAGGCATGGGCGCGGACTTCTTTTTGCTGTGCGCGAATGGCGCGCACCGCTTCGCGCCGGCCGTCGTGCCGCGCATCGGCTTGCCTTTTATCAGTATCGTCGAGGAAACGGCAAAGCGGGTGCAGCAGTCGGGCGTACGCAAGGTGGGCTTGCTGGGCGTCAAACAGACGATGGCGGGCAGTTTTTATCATCAGGCGCTGGAGCAGCATGGCATCGCGACGGTAACGCCCGATGCGGCCGACCAGGAAATCCTGCACGACATCATCTATACGGAGCTGGTGCAGAATGTCTTTACCGACGCTAGCCGGAACATTTTCCTGGAGATTATCGGGAAACTGCGGCTGCAAGGCGTGCAGGGCGTGATATTGGGCTGCACGGAGATACCGCTGCTGATCCAGCAGGGCGATGTGGACTTGCCGCTATTTAATACCACGGCCATTCATTGCGAGGCGGCGGTGGCGTTTGCCATTGCGGAGTAGCGATACCTGTCAATGTCCTCTGCGCGATACGAGTAGCGATCTGGGTCATTCACGGACATTTTGAGCGGTACGGCCACTTTTAAGATCGCTACTATTATGATCAGGCGCTAAAGTCAGCTTCTGTCAGTCGCGAACTTGAGTATTTGACGTTCATCGTCTGCGGCCACTACCTGTACATTTTCAGCCAGCAAATCTAGCCGAATCTCTTGGAATGCATGGTAAGGCTTGGTGTTGGCTGCCGGTTGAGTGACCGGGAACAAGACCTTTGGTGGTAGTGCATTGCGTTTGCGTAGGCGCCGGACTTTGTCAACCCATTGACCACCATGCGTAAGGATCTTGGTGCTGTCGCCTTGGGCAAGGTACAGTGGTTTGATCACTCGCTCAGCTTTGCCTTCAACCATGTCGACAAAGGGAAAGTTTACGGCGAAGTCCTCCGTACCAACCTTTTCACGTTGATATCGCGCTCCGATTTGCGCGTTGAGGAGGAGTTTGCGAACATTGTTTTCCAATAAACGCTCTTGGTATTCCTTGGTTACAAAGTTGCGTTCGACATAATGATCAAAGAGCTGCAGAAGTTTGGCCTTTGGATCCTCCGCCAAGACGACTCGTTGATCGGCAAACTGCAGCATCGCTTCTCGTGGGCGTACCACTTCAGCAAACAGATTTCTTGCGAGCACTATATCTGGCTGTGTTTTTCGTCCATCTAGTGCCAGCCGACGAAGCTCGAGAGCAAAGCGATCCATCTCTTCTTTAAAGAGTTGGCGGCCATCCAGATAAATTTGACGGTCAAGCTGATGAAAGAATTGGGTGATACGGCCATACCGCTTCAGTATGCGGAAGCCAAAGAAGCGCGCTTCGGGTGCGATCAGCGCAATACCGACGTTGGCGAACTCTCCGGTTTCGACAAACGGGCGAAATCGCAAAAGAGCATATTGGCAGGCGAACTTTTTCATGGGGTATTCCAAAAATCTTCTCGGCGGCACCGTTGCAGGCATGCTTCGATTTCATCCCATGTCACATTTGCTGGGACGCCCTCGTCAACATACCACCAAGAGTCAGGTATGTTAGCACGGATATTCGCCAATTTTGGCAAAATTGCCTCCAGTTTCCTTGCGTAGTGTTCGCGTTGAAAATGGTCGCTAAAAATGTCATTCCACCTGCTCGCAAACACATGCGTTTTCAGGAAGTTGCTCGAATCAAAGTGTCGATCAAAGGCTTGGTTATGGTCGATCACGACCAACTCTGAACTCTGCATGTCCCAAAGCAAGTTAGGATTGCCGCCACGTGCGGTTAAATGACGATCTTCGTTATGCAACCACCAGTCGAAAACCAACACATCGCTTGCCAGTTGATCCGGCACAAGGTCTCGTGTGATCGCTGTCAGCTCTTGTGGATGTGGAAGCTCTTTCGATGCAAAGACTATCCCGCTACCGAGTTGGCTGATATTGGGAAATGCATTTGCCTCGATGAGTTCCTCAGCTACTTCGGCCAATGCATACTCCGCGATGGGAAGACCAAATTCGGTGGCTAGTTGCGCCGAGACCCACTCACAAATCTGGCTACGCCGACCAGCCCCTTTGCCTTTGATAAAGTAAATCGCCCCATCGTCGCCTCGGCAAATAAATGGCTCGGTTATGCCTTGCTGCGCTCGCCCGAGAACCTCGTCAATGAAGATGGTCGCGGTACTCACAGAGGACAGCTTTCAGATGTGTATCTGGCGATGATTGCTTTGTTCATGGCTTGCACATTCATCATGTAAAGAAATCGGATGCGCAGGAATTGCGAAATCCGATCTTTATTCATGATATAGGAAATGATAACTATCCTAAGAAAATTATCCTACCAATGCGCAAGCATCAAGCCGGCTGCACACCGCCCACATTCCGGCTGCGGTTTTCCACCAGCACGGAAATGCCGAGCACGACGATGCCGCCGCAGGCCAGCATGGCGCCCACCCAGCCCGTCGAGCGCAAACCCATGCCCATGGCGATGGCGATGCCGCCGGCCCAGGCGCCCAGGGCGTTGGCGATGTTGAAGGCGGAATGGTTGAGGGCGGCGGCCACGGTTTGCGCGTCGCCGGCCACGTCCATCAGGCGCGTCTGCACGGCCGGGGCGACGGCGATGCCGGCGCCGATGGCGAACAGGTTGATCGCCGTCAACCAGACATTGCTGCTGGTATAGGTAAACGCGGCCAGCGCGGCCACGTTCCACAGCAGCACGCCAAAGATGGTCCACAGGCGCGAGCGGTCGGCCAGCCAGCCGCCGATCAGATTACCCACCGTCATGCCCACGCCGATGATGGCCAGCAAGATCGAGATGACCAGCGGCGAGACTTTCGTGATTTCCAGCAAGGTTGGCGTAATAAACGTGTAGACGGCGAACATGCCGCCGAAGCCGATGGCCACCATCAGCAGGGTCAGCCACACTTGCAGGCGGCGGAACACGCCCAGTTCGCGGCGCGGGCTGGAATCGCCGGCGGCGACCATGGGCACGAAGATGCGCACCATCAGCATGGTCAATAATCCCAGCGCGGCCACCAGCAAAAAGGCCGAGCGCCAGCCCAGAGTCTGGCCGATGTAGGTGGCCAGCGGCACGCCGAAGATATTCGCCACCGTTAAGCCCATCAGCACGCGGGCCACGGCCTGGCCGCGCCGGTCCGGTTCGGCCAGGGCGGCTGCCACCAGGGCTGCCACGCCGAAATACGCGCCATGCGGGATGCCGGCCACGAAGCGGGCGACAACCAGCAAACCGTAGTTGGGGGCGATGGCGCTGAGCAAGTTGCCGCCCGCGAACATGAGCATCAGACAGATCAGCATCAGGCGGCGCGGCATGCGGGCCAGGAAGATGGTGATTAATGGCGCGCCGATGACCACGCCCAGCGCGTAGGCGCTGATCATGTGGCTCATCTGCGGCAAGGTCGTGCCCAGGTCGTCGGCCACCACGGGCAGGATGCTCATGGAGGCGAACTCGCCCGTGCCGATGGCGAGGCCGCCGATGGCCAGGGCCAGGTCGGCATAGCCAGCGCCAAAAGGCGCGGTGACGCGCGGAATCAGGGGATCTACGGAGGCGTGCATGTTCTTGTTGTTTGGGTAAAGAATGACAGGGTGGAGAGGCGCGCAGTGGCCCGGCCGGAAGTGGCAATGCGCCACCAGAGTCGACGGCTGGCCCGTATTTTCGGGCTATAACAACTGCCCAAGGACAACATTGTAAAAGATTCGGGCAAGTTCTGCCGGGCGGCGGCCAAAATATGCTGCACTGCACCTAACAGCGCTTGCTCTTGTTGTTAACGATAACACGGAATGCCTGCGATTCCGCCACAGGGCGGGCGAAGAAAACCCGGCTGTGGCGGAAATGGTCTTCGTTGCGCCTTACTTCGCCAACGTTTGCTGCAACGCTTCCAGGCCCGCCACATAGATGCCGTGGAACAAGTCGGTTACTTCCTGCTCGCTCACACCCACGGGCGTGAAGCGGCCGGACCAGGTGACCCTTGCCCCAGCGCCGTCCGCCAGGGGTTCAACTTGCAGGGTGGACAGGTAATCCGTGGCGGGAAACGGCGCCTGCAGGATGGAGTAACTGTAGCGGCGCGCCGTGTTGTCGTACGCTTCCAGCTGTTCGACGATGACGTCGCCGGCCGGGTTGGCCAGGTGGCGGATGCGGCCGCCGCCGCTCAAGGTACTGCTGGGAATGTAGGGCAGCCAGTCGGGCAGCGAGTTGAAGCCGCCGATCAGTTGCCACACTTGCGCCGGCGTGGCGGCGATGTCGATCGAAGTAGTGGTGTGTGCCATGGTGTGTTCCTGTATATATATTAGTTGGCGCCGGTTGGCAGCGGGGCGAATGGCGACACGAGTTGCTCGGCGCGCATGTCGTGCCAGAAGGCGGCCGGAATGACAGTGTGTAACGCTTGCTGGTCTTCGGCCAGGCGTTCCGGACGGCTGGCGCCGGGGATCACGGCGGCGACAGCGGGATTGGCCAAGGAAAATTGCAGGGCGGCAGCCTTGACGCTGACGCCGTGGCACGCGGCGATGGCCTTGATGCGTTCGACTTTGGCAATGATTTCGGGCGAAGCCTTCTGGTATTCGAAGTGGGCGCCGCCGGCCAGGATGCCTGAGCTGTAGGGACCGCCGACGACGATGTCGACGTTCTGGCTTGCCGCGGCCGGCATCAATCGCTGCAGCGCCCGTTCATGGTCGAGCAGGGTGTAGCGGCCGGCCAGCAGGAACGCGTCCGGTTGCGCTTCGGCCAGGTCCAGGGTCAGTTCCAGCGGTTCCACCTTGTTCACGCCCACGCCCCAGGCCTTGATGACGCCTTCTTCGCGCAAGCGGGTCAGCACGCGGAAGGCGCCCGTGCGGGCAATCTCGAATTGCGCCAGCCAGTTGTCGCCATGGAAGTCTTGCGCGATGTCATGCACCCAGACGATGTCGAGGCGGTCCGTATCCAGGCGTTTGAGGCTGTCTTCGATCGAGCGCAGGGTGGCGTCGGCCGAATAGTCGTCGACGATTTTGTTCTTGCGGCCGAATTCGAACAAGCCGCCTTTTTCGCCCATTTCGCGGCTGGCCGGGTCTTCCAATTCGTCGAGGATCAAGCGTCCCACCTTGGTGCTGAGCACGTAATCGTCGCGGCGGCGCTGTTTCAGGGCGGCGCCCAGGCGCAGCTCGGCCAGGCCGGCGCCGTAGAACGGGGCCGTGTCGAAATAGCGGATGCCGCTGTCCCAGGCCGCGTCGACGGTGGCCAGCGCTTCTGCTTCGGGAATGTTGCGGAACATATTGCCCAGCGGCGCCGTGCCGAAACCCAGTTTGCCTGTCAGTAAGTGTTTGATTGTCATGATGTTTTCCTTCAATGTGTGGATCAGTGAAGACAGAATAGCTGGACAAGTTAAGCCTGTCCAAGACATAATTGGCGCAACTTGAGTCCTGAAAGGTCTGATATGCTGGACATGCGCCAATTGCAATACTTCATCGCCGTCGCCGAGGAAGAACACGTGGGACGGGCCGCCGAGCGCCTGCATATTTCCCAGTCGCCGCTGAGCCGGCAAATCGCCCAGCTCGAAGACAAGCTCGGGTTGGCCCTGTTCGAGCGCAGCGCGCAGCGCATCCGCCTGACGCGCGACGGCCACACCTTCCTGGCCGAGGCGCGCGCTTTTATTACCCACGGGAACCGGCTGGAAGCGCTGGCGAAACGCCTGGGACGCGGTGACGAAGGTGGCCTGTGCATCGGCTACATCGAGAACGCCATGCATGCGGGCGTCTTGCCCGACGGTTTGCGTGCCTTGCGCGCCACGCGGCCGCAAGTCCACGTTGCCCTGTACAACCTGCATTCGGCCGAACAGATCGAGGGCTTGCGCCAGCGCAGCCTCGACATCGCGCTGCTGTGCGAACCGCCGCTGCCGAACGACCCGGACCTCGATTGCGCGCAAGTGCTGAGCGACCCCATGCTGCTGGCCTTGCCGGAAAGCCATCCCCTGGCGGCAAAAGCGGAGCTGACGCCGGCCGACCTGGCGGGCCAGGAGTGGATTGCCGTGCTGCACAAGGAAAGCGTGCTGAAACACGATAACTTCATCGCCGCCTGCGCGCGCGCCGGTTTTACGCCCGATATCCGCATGGAAGCGACGGAGCCGCTGACGGCGCTGGGCCTGGTGGCGGCCGGGCTGGGCATGGCCATGATCCAGCGCAGCCTGCGCCAGCACGCGCCGGCCGGCGTCGTCGTGCGCGAACTGCCGTGGTTCAGCTACCGCACGCCCTTATGGCTGGCCTGGCACAAGGTGAATCTGCGTCCGCTGGTGGGGATTTTCCGCGCCACCTTGCTGGAGCAGGCCGGCGCGCTGGCCTGACGGGGCGCCCGCCTGACCGGCCCGGCATCATGCGCTGCCGGGCCGCGGAGCGCGTGGCGTAGGCTTGGCGATGACGGGGACATCCGTCAGCCTCGCTTTCAGGCGCGCAAACTGCGGCCAGCAGGGGATGGCCAGCTTCTGGACTTGCTGCGCTTGCCGCTCGGCTGGCAGCTTGCTCCAGGAATCGACATGCAGGCGTCCGTTTTTGATATCGATGCTGTAACGGGCCGTGTACAGCGCTGGCGTATCCTGCACTTCGAACTGCCAATGGTCTTCGTTCCTTTTCTTCGTCACGCTACGGTGATGGATGCTGGCGAACAGCGTGCCATCCTTGCATGGGGACAGCGATCGAATGCCGATCAGCGGCGGGTAGGTCTTGGTCTTGCGTTGCCTGTCCCACCACTTGTTTTCCTCATGGGCATCCCTGTCGCCGATCAGCGCATCGGGCGAGTGCGTCATCCACCTTGGCTTGTCGATCAGCCCGCGCAGGCAGCTGATGACCGAGGCGTGCGTGGCGCACGCCATGCCCCATGGCCCGAAAACCCAGAGAAAGTGCGGGTCGACGTCGATGCCGCCATAGCTGCCCCACGGAGACGGCACGTAGCGCAGTGTGTTTAGATAATCAACATAGATGTCGCCGGACGAGGCGAGCGCGCCATACAGGATGGCATGCTCTTCGCCCTTGCCTTGCAGTAACTCTGGCGGCATGGCGTCCCCGTGCGGATCGCCAGGCAAGGTGGCGGGCGGGTGGTGAAGGGCGCGCACATTGACGATGCCGGATTTGGTGGTCGCTTTCCAGCCGATTTCCTTCAAGGTGTCGTTGGCACCGATCGCAAACAGTTTGACGGCGCCGCTGTTGCCATCATTGCGTGCCGCATACACGAACGAGGTATCGCGCTCCTTGGGGGAGGGGATGGCCCAGACGTCATGGAATTTATCCGGAGAAATCATGGCGCGGCCAGAAATGTCGACGGCGGCCGGGTCTACCCAGCCGTGCTCCATGTCTCCGTTGTCGGACAATACCCAGTGCTGGCAAAAAAAGATGCGATAGCGGGCCTGCAGCGAGCCCGCGAATGTTCCGGGAATGCTCATGGCGAAGCGGTGGCCGCGGTCGTAAGGCCCCATTTGCAACAGGGTCCAGTCAGCGGGTTCCATGACCTTGCCTCCCGTGGCAGCGTAGAGGTCGGACTTGTTCCTGTTTCTATTGTTATAGTTGTTGTTCAGGTTACTGTTTTCACTGGCGCCGAGGTAGACGAACAGTCCCCGCGCGCGGGCCACCGGCTCGACGGCCTGCATGAACCGCAGGATCAGATCGTTACCGTCGTCCCACAGCTTCGGTATCGCCTCGACGGTGGCACTGAGCATCATCAAACGATCATAGATCGCGTCGAATTGGTGCTGGAACCTCTTGTAGTCCGGGTTCTTGCTCGAGGCGTCGTCCAGCCGTCGATTCACCACGGCAAGGTTTGCCATGGATGCCAGTGCCATGTTGGCGAGCAGGGAATCGGCGTAGGTGCGGCAGAAAACGCCCAGGATTTCCGGCCATTGGGGCAGTTCCTGGGTTTTCGGATCCTTCAGCCATTCCGCGGTCGCCCATTTTTTGTATAGCAGGGAAATCTTGTCGTGCGCCTTGTTGATGGAAACGAGGCAGGTATCGAGACCTTTGTGGAACGTCCTGATGTCCTCTTCCGTCTTCATGGGAAGTTGCAACAGGAGCGGCAGGTCTGCTCGCATGCGATACACGGTGCGCGTATATTCGTCGACGACATTGGCATGCTCTTGCGCGTTGCGCAGTTTTTCGTCCGCGTTCAGCCCCTTGATCGCCTCGATGATCTGGTCCTTGAGGGAAGGCTGCTCTTCCCCGAAATACGTGAGGAGCTGGCCGACGAGGCCAAAAAGCGCCGCAAACGCCACGCCATACGGACCTGCGGCGACAGAGAAGCCGGCGAGTATCTGCATGCCGGAAGCGCAGATAGTCATCAGCGCGGCACTGCCGTTGATATGGTCGCCGGCCTTGAAGGCGGCAGACGCGGACAGCATGGCGTCGACCATGTCGGGCAGGTTCTTGTCGATGGCGTCGAGGATATCCTTGGCATCTTTCCTGGCCTTGCCGCCTGATTTCTCGTCGTGCAAGATGCGCAGCGCATCCTCATACGTCGTCTGTATCTCGCGGGTTGCCGTCGCAATGATCTGGATCTGCTTTTTTTCCTTGGTCGATTGCGCATGCACGTTCATCAGCGCAAGCTGTCTCTTGATTTGGTCGGGATCGGCAGTCAAGTTGTCATCCTTCCATTGCGGCGCAAGCGCTTGTTGGGAAAAGAAAAATATTGCATCCAGAATAACATGGGCGGCTGGGCGCAGAGGCAATATTTGATGGCGGCAAGCCAGCGCAGCGGCATGCGGCGGCCGGCACCCTGGCGCCACTGGACGAAGGAAGGGGATGGAATTGCCGTGTTGACGGGTAATATTGTCATGCAGTAAATTAAAATGGCTATGCTTTCGCTAGTCAGCCAGCCCCGCCTAGATTTTCCTGCTGCGCTTCAAGTGCAATGGCAGCAGCCACCACAGGCAGACGATGAGCGTGCCCATCAGCGCGCAGGCGACGATGCCGGCGACGTGGCCGAAGACTTCCGAGATCACCAGATTCGTGCCCAAAATAAACGCCAGCGCCAGGGAAAAGGCGCCGCACATCATGATGCGGTCGGCCACGCGCTTGAAGCGTTCGCGGTCTTGCAGGGGGCGCATCACGCGGTGCTGGATGGCCGGCGCGCTGAGCAGCACCAGGCTGGTCATGGAAAGGAAGAACGTGGCCAGGAAGACGATCTTTTCCGCCTGCACGATCTTCGCGAAGCCGCCGTTGAAGGGCAGGATGATGAGGAAGGCCGTCAGCATCTGCGCGCCCGGCAAGAGGATGCGCAATTCGCTGAGCAGGTCGGACAGATCGCCTTCGTCGTCTCGCTGGCTATTCTCGTCGTGTGGCGGGGTGTGCGGCATGGCGGCGTTCCTGATGGTGGCGATGCGCCCAGTCTACGGGGCCTTGTCCGTGCCGACTGTGGGCGGGCGCACCTTCAGACGCAGTGCGTGATGCGCTGGCGCAAGCGCCACAGCGGTGTCGAGACGATGGCGGTGGCGCTGTGCGAGGCGTCGTGGCCGCAATGGCCGCAGCTGTGGCGCCGGTGCGGCGCCAGCGCGAAGCTGCCCAGGTCCAGGTGGGGATGGCCGCAGCGGGCGCAGTCGCTGCAATCGAGCGGCGTGCCCGCCTGCAAGGCGGCAACGTAGGCTTGCGCGGCGGGCGGCGTGAGGTTCAGCTGGACTATGTCGGGCGGAAACAGGCCGGGCAGGGCGCGGCAATCGATGGCCAGCGCGGCCACGTCGCGCGCCAGCAGGGCGCCGCCGTCATCGGCCCGGGCGCGCAGTTGCAGCAAGCCGTCCGGGCCCAGGCGCAAGGTGGCGGCGTGGAACTGCATGGGATCGAACAGTTCAGGGTACAGCACATAGCCCATGGGGCTGGCGTGCTGGCGGCAACGCATGTGGCCTGTGGCCTGCTGCCCGGCCAGGTCGGCCTTGGCGCCCCAGTAGCACTGGTGCGTGCGGCACCAGTGGCGCGTCGCGCCATTGCGAAATTTTCCGGCCGGCAGCAGATCGCACAGCACGATGGCATCGCAGCCCGCGCCGGCGCGAAAGTGGCCCGTGATGTGGGACGTGGCGACGGCAAGATCGCCCGTGCTCGCATGCAGGGGCCAGCAAATGCCGGGCAGGGTCAGCGGCGTGGGCAAGCGCGCCTCCGCGCGGCGACCGGCGTGCCAGCCGCCATGGCGTAAAAAAGCCCGCCGACGTGGGCGGGCCGTGCTGACGGGAATGCCTGCGGCATGGCCCGGTCTATTCTTCCGTATCGGCCAGGGTGACGATGGCGCGCGCCCACTTCGAGTATTTCAGGTTCGCCAGGTCGCGCACGGTCTTGATGTTGAACGCTTGCTTGAGCAGTTCCGCATCTTTCTCGCTCACGCCTTGCAGCGCATCGACGGGCGCATCGGCGATTTCCTTGAACGTCTTTTTTTCGTAGGCTTTGTCTACCGCTTTATTGATGTTCATGTGTTGATACTCCTCAGTAAGTAGGAAAATTAATTCTACACGGTTTTGTAAATCGTCAATTTACGCTTGCATGTTGTACCGAACTAAATATGATGGAGGTGGGTGAGGCTGCTGCCGAGCCTGTTTTTAGCCCGTCCGTTGAATTGTAAAAGTGACATTGTAATTATTCATAGTATAATTGTTGTGTGTGTCGGCGACTATGCGCCGGCATTACCGGACGCCGCTGTACGCGGCACTGATTGACAGCGTTCAGGAGAATACGATGAGTTTGCTAGACCAACTTGCAGGACAGGCGATGAGCGCTTTGGGCAACAAGGGGGCGGAGGGGGAAGCCCCGTCGGGACTGATGGCCAGCGTGATGGACCTGGTCAACCAGCATGGCGGCTTGCCCGGCCTGCTGCAGAAATTCCAGGAAAGCGGCCTGGGCGACCAGGTAGCCAGCTGGATCAGCACCGGCGCGAACGCGCCCGTCTCCGGCGAGCAGATCAAGGATGCGCTGGGCGCCGACACGATCACGCAAATCGCGGAAAAAGCGGGCGTCGCCCCGGACGCGGCCTCGGGCGGCCTGGCAGCCTTGCTGCCCCAGCTGATCGACAAGCTGACGCCGGACGGTCAGGTACCGGAGGGCAATGACCTCGTCAGCCAGGGCTTGAATATGCTCAAGGGCAAGATCTTCGGTTGATACCCTGGTGCTGAAAGTGAAAAACCTCGCGGCGATGCGAGGTTTTTTTATGTGCAAGGTTTTGTGTGCGAACTATGAACGTCTGAAAAACGCCCAGGGCTAGGCGCCGCCCCGAAGACAGTACGCGAGTACGGCGAGGGGCAGGCAACAACGCCATGGGCGTTTTTCAGGCGGCGGCCATCATGCCGAAGTGGGGAGGCGCGCCGGTCAGCCTGGCCGTACTCCCCTCGACCAGATACGAGCAGTACCGTCTCCGCTCGGCGCTGCCGCCGCGCCTCTCCATCAGTTCGCCCAGCATGGCGACGGCATCGGTGGCCATCTTTTGCACGGGCTGGCGCAGGGTGGTGATGTCGTAGCTGAGCCAGCCGGACGCTTCCAGCGCGTCGAAGCCGGCCACGGACATCTGCAGCGGCACCTGGATGCCCATCTGGTGGCGCGCCGTGTCCAGGCAGCCGATGGCCATGATGTCGTTGCCGCAGATGACGGCGTCCGGCACGCGGCCCAGGCGGTCGATGACCTTGCGCAAGCCCCGGCCGCCGCTGGCGTAATCGTAGTTGCCGCTGACGACGATGGGCGCGGGCAAGCCCAGCGTGAACAGGCGGTCCAGCATGCCCGCCTTGCGTTCCTGCGCGACGGCCGAGTCGCCGGGGCCGTCGATGATGGCGAACTGGCGGTGGCCCGCGTCGGCCAGGCGCGAGACGAGCAGGCGCGCCGCTTCGCCCTGGTCGCACAGCACGGCATGCACGGCGTGTTCGCGGGGGCTGCGGTTGAACAGCACCAGCGGCACGTCGCGCCGGGCGAATTCAGCCATCTGCTCGTCCGACAGGCAGGCGGCGACGACGGCGCCGTCGACCTGGTATTGCCACACATCGCTCAAGACCTTGCCGATGTCCGCTTCGCGCTCCAGGGTAAACAATAACAAGCGCTTGCCGAGGCGGGCGATTTGCTGGCTCAGGTCGGACAACACTTGCGGATAGTACAGATTGGCCAGGTTGGAAATGATGACGGCCACCAGGTTCGAGCGGCGCGTGATCAGGCTGCGCGCGGCCGCGTTGGGGATGTAATCGAGGGTGATGGCCGCCTGCATGACCTTGGCATGCGTGGCTGGCGAGACGCTGGCGCCCGGCTTGAAGCAGCGCGATACGGCCGATTGCGACACGCCGGCCAGCAGGGCCACGTCATACGAGGTCACGCGCCGTCCGGCACCGGGTATGGCGCGGGCAGTGGTGCCGGGTGTCCTGGCTACAGTATTCTTTTTTCGCATATTGGTTTGGCAAGCAACCTGTCTCAAAGTATTCCTGCAGGCCCGGCCGCTTGTGGCGGCCTGGGCGGGAAAAATGAGCATAGCGAAAATATTTCCATGTGGCAAGACTGTTTTCTTATCCATGTTGCAAATAATTTGATTGAATGGCAAGTGGTATGCTTGCCCCTTAGTCGGCACTGTCGCAGGGGCCGCTGCCATAGGGGCTGAGGCGTCCCGGCGGGTCCACGCGGCGGGCGCTGAAGTCGCTGGCCAGGACGGGTAATGGAAAATCCGCGGTGGCGCTCGCCTCCGTGCCGCTGACGGTGCCCCGCACGGTCAGGGCGACCTCTACCCAGGAACCAAAGTTGCGCGGATAGCTGATGGTCACGGTGGCCATGCCCAGCGCGTCGCTCAGGCCGCTGGCGCTGACGGTCAGCGGGATGCCCGGGTCGAGCACGCCATTGCCGTTGCGGTCGTAGGCGGCGTCATAAATGCCGTTGCGCAAGACGTCTTCGTTGGCGCAGCTGTAGTGGGGCAGGGCCAGGCGCCACACGCCCGTGTCGGGGAATTCGGGCTTGTCCGCTTGCCACACATAATATCCCTTGGCATAGCGGCTGGGCCAGGCGGCGGCCGTGATGGCGACGCCGGACACGGCATTGCCGGCGCTGTCGGACACGAACACGGCAAAGTCCTTTTGCAGCACGCCGGCCGAATACTCGCGCAGCAGGCTGCCCGTGCCCAGCTTGATCGACAGCGCTTGCCGCGCCACCGTCAGGCGCACGAGGGCCGCGGCTGCCGCTTGCGGGGCGCCCTCGATGCGGGCCTGGATCAGCACGCCGTCGCGGCCGCTGTCGGCCGGACCCGCCACATACGCGGCGCGCGCCAGGCCGTCGCTGCCCGTCAGCACCCGGCCCGCCTGCCGCAGGTAGCCGCCGCTGGGGTCGCTCAAGATGGTGAACACGACGGGCGCATTCTTGACCAGGTTGTTCGCCGCGCCGTCGCGCACCACGGCGCTGATGGTGCTGATACTGGTGCTGGCGTTGTCGGCCGGGGCCGCCGAAGTGCCCGTATTTGCGCGCAGCACGGCCGGCTCCGCCTGCACGGCCAGCTTGCTGGCTGGGCTCAATGGCGCGACGAATTCCAGCCGCGTCTGCGCCGAAGGGCCGCCCGCCACGGCGGCCGTGACGGTGGCCACGCCCGCGTTGGCCGACTGAATATAGCTGCGCGGCAAGTTGCCGTTGCTAAAGATCAAGCTGGCGGGCAAGGCCTGGCTGCAGGCGCTGTCGCCGAACAGGCTGCCGCGCGTGGTGGACAGGCTGGCGCTGCCCGTTTGCGCCACGCCCGCCTTGTCGTAGCGCGCGTCGATGGGCTGGCACGCCAGGGTCGCCACTTCCGGCAGCACGTCCGCGCCGCTGGCGTCCTGGCCCACGGCCGGACTCAGGCGCAGGTCGCTGCCGGCCACGGCATACGCTTGCGTGGCGGCGGCGCCCAGCGCGCTGACGGACACGGCATCCTTGCCCAGGCTGTTTGCCGTCAGGCGCAGCACCAGCTGGCCCTGTGCATTGCTGAGCGCCGCGCCGCCATCCCTGACACGCAGGCCGTTGCCGGTGCCCGTGCTGTAGGCGATGGCGGCGCCGGCCACGGGCCGCTTTGCCGAGTCGCGCACGGTGACGGTGAGGTCGGCGCCCTGGCCCAGCATCAAGGCGGCCGGCCCCAGCAGTTCCACGCTGCTGCCCGTCACCGCCACCGTGCCCTTGCCGCTGCGCGTGCCGACATTCGCCGTCACGGTGATGCTGCGGTTGCCGTTGGCGCCACCGGTGCCCAGCAGCGCGCGCGCCTGGCCATTCTTGTCCGTCACGGCATCGACGCTGCCGAGGATGCCGGAATCGGCGGCAAAGGAAATTTTTGCGTTTGGCAAGGCCAGGTTGGCGCCATCCTTGACGAGGGCCGTGACGGCCACCTCGCTGCCGGCCAGGCCCGCCGAGGCCAGTTCCGTGCTGGAAAACACCAGGTTGACGGCGCTGGCCAGGCTGGCCGGTTCGGGCGGCGTGACGGGCGGATTCACGGGTGGCGTCACGGGCGGGGTGACTGGCGGCTTCACGGGCGGCACAATGGGCGGCGGCGGGCTGCCGCCGCAGCCTGCCGTGCTGTGCAGCGAACAGCCGGCGCCGGCCTGGGTATCGGTGCCGCCTCCGCCGCCGCAGCCGGCCAGGAACACGAGGAAGGCAGCCAGCCAGGCGGCGGGCAGGCGGGGCAGTTGGCGTACGGGGGCGTAGGGCACGATGGGTCTCCGGAAGCTTGCCGAGTTGCTCGGCATCAATTTCCCAAGAGTAGCTTTTGCGCGCGGCCAGTACTTGATGCAAAGCAAGCTTATGCTGTTGACCGAGCCGAACGGTTTTTTCTGGTGCAATGGCCTGCGTTCTGATAACATAACGCCCCTTTATTCAGGGAAGGGTCGACATGGCCAATGCTTGCGGCGTCGATTTCGGCACGTCAAATTCCACGGTAGGCTGGGCGCGTCCCGGGCAGAGCACCATGCTCGGCCTGGAAGATGGCAAGACGACCCTACCGTCCGTCGTCTTCTTCAATGCGGAAGACGAGGAAGTCAGTTTTGGCCGCGCGGCGCTGGCCGGCTATCTGGCCGGTTACGAGGGGCGCTTGATGCGCTCGCTGAAAAGCTTGCTGGGCACCAGTCTCATCGATGGCCAGACGGAAGTGGGCGGCCGCGCCTTGCCCTTCCGCATGTTACTGGCCCAATTCATCGGCGAAGTGAAGCGCCGCGCCGAGCAGTCCGCCGGCCGCGAATTCACGTCCGCCGTGTTCGGCCGTCCCGTCTTCTTTATCGACGACAATGCGCAAGCCGACCAGCTGGCGCAGGATACGCTGGCCGAAGTGGCCCGTTCCGTCGGTTTCAAGGACGTCGCCTTCCAGTTCGAGCCGATCGCCGCCGCCTTCGACTACGAGTCGCAAATCGACAGGGAAGAGCTGGTGCTGATCGCCGACATCGGCGGCGGCACGTCCGACTTTTCGCTGGTCCGGCTGTCGCCGGAGCGGGCGAAAAAGACGGAGCGCCGCGACGACATCCTCGCCACGGGCGGCGTGCATATCGGCGGCACGGACTTCGATAAATACCTGAGCCTGTCTTCCGTCATGCCTCTGCTCGGCTATGGCAGCCGCCTGCACAACAATAGCGAAGTGCCGTCCAGCTATTATTTCAACCTGGCCACCTGGCACACGATCAACCTGGCCTATACCAAGAAAATCTGGGTACAGCTGGCCGACGTGTGCCGCGATGCGCGCGAGCAAGATAAAGTGAAACGGCTGCAAACGCTGATCGACGAGCGCGCCGGCCACTGGCTGGCCATGAAGGTGGAAGAGGGCAAGATTGCCCTGTCCGACGCGGCCGAAGTGCAGCTGGAACTGGACCGTCTGTCGCCCGCGCAAAGCCTGTTGCTCAAACGTACGCAATTCGACGACGCCATCGGCCATTTGTGCGGTTCCGTGGAAGAAACCGTGCTGCGCTTGCTGCGCGATGCGGGCGTGGCGCCGCAAGACGTCGACACCGTGTTCTTCACGGGCGGTTCCAGCGGCGTGCGCTTGCTGCGCGAAAAGATCGCCGCCCTGGTGCCGGCCGCGCGCAAGGTCGAAGGCGATTTGTTCGGCAGTATCGGTGCCGGTCTCGCGCTGGACGCCGTGCGCAAATTTGGTTGATAAAATGTGCATGGCGGCGTTGCCGCGTCTTGCCGTACTAGTGTACTGTCTGCGACGCGGCGCCTTGCCCTGCGCATTTTATCGATACACCCACTGTTGCACCCACGAAAGCGCCCCATGAATGTGTTTGACAAACCGATCGTCATGATCGACTTCGAGACGACCGGTTTATCTCCCGACATGGGCGACCGCATCACGGAAGTGGCGGCCTTGCGCATCGAGGGCGGGCAGATTACGGACCGCTATGTGACCCTGATCAACTGCAATGCCCGCATTCCCGCGTTCATTACAGGCTTGACGGGCATCACGCAGGCCATGGTGGACAAGGCGCCGCCCGTGGCCGAGGTAGTGCCGCAGTTGCTGGATTTTATCGGCAGCGATGCCTTGTCGGCGCACAATGCCAGCTTCGATGAAAAATTCCTGCGCGCGGAAAGCGCCAGGCTGAACCTGACGCCGGCGCACCAGTCGCTCGTGTGTTCCTTGAAACTGTCGCGCCGCGTGTTTCCCGGCCTGTCCAGCTACAAGCTGGGGCTGCTGTCGAGCCAGTTGGGCATCGCCTTCAAGAGCGCCGCCCACAGGGCCGAGTCCGATGCGGAAGTGGCGGCGCAAGTGCTGATCCATATCGGCCGCCATTTGCGCAGCAGCTACGGCATCGCCGATGTCGACGCGGATTTGCTGGTGTCGCTGAACAAGCTGGCCGCCGCCAAGGTACCGCAATTCCTGCAAAAGCACCCATCACGCCACTGATCTCCGCATCGCCTACAGGCGGGCTCATCAGAACGATATAATTTTGTTATTTCCTTTGAGCCTGCTCAAGTCCTTTCCCCGCATCGAATTTAAAATTTAAGCAACACACGATTTCGCCGCCCTGGGCCGCCGTTTTGCGCGTGCTGCCGGCAAGCGCAATGTGGATGGGGGCGCACATGGACAAGCACCAGACTGCCAGAGATAGCCACCAGGCGTATATCTGGTTCCGCACGGCTGCCGAGCAGGGCAATGCCTACGCCCAGTTCAACCTGGGCTTGATGTACAAGAAGGGCGAGGGCGTGGCGCAGGACGATGCGCGCGCCTTTGTCTGGCTGCGCCTGGCCGCGCTGCAAGGGCTGGCTTTCGCGCAAAACCACCTGGGCGCCCTGTATTACCACGGCCGCGGCGTGGCGCAGAGCGACGAGGACGCCGTGCTGTGGTTTCGCCGCGCGGCCGCGCAGGGCGACGCCTCGGCGCAGCAAAACCTGGGACAGATGTACCGCAAGGGACGCGGCGTGCTGCAGAGCGACGAGCTGGCCCTGGCGTGGTTTTACCGCGCCTCCGAGCAGGGCGTGGCCAGCGCGCAATCCTTGCTGGGCGAAGCCTATGCGCAAGGGCTGGGCGCGAAAAAGAACGATGCGCTGGCCCTGGCCTGGTTCCGCAAGGCCGCCTTGCAGGGCGATGCGCAGGCGCAGCTGAACCTGGGTCTCGTCTACAAGCGGGGCCAGGGCGTGGCGCAAAGCGATGCGCAGGCGCTGGCCTGGTTCCGCCAGGCCGCTGCGCAAGGCCTGGCCGTGGCGCAGCGGCAGCTTGGCGTGGCGTATGCGGAAGGCCTGGGCGTGGCGCCCGATCAGTTGCGCGCCTACGCCTGGCTGCAGCGGGCGGCCGAGCAGGATGACGCCGACGCCCAGTTCAACCTGGGCCTGATGCTGGCGCGGGGCCAGGGCGTGGACCGGGACGAGGCGCGCGCCGTCGCCTGGTACCGGCGCGCCGCCCTGCAGGGCCATTGCATGGCGCAATACAATCTGGGCGGCATGTTTGCGGGCGGACGCGGCGTCGCCCGCGACTTGCGCCAGGCGCTGGACTGGTATGCCCGGGCGGCGGATCAGGGCGCGTCGAATGCGCAGTTCAACCTGGGCGTGATGTATGCGAATGGCCAGGGCGTGGCGCGCGACGCGGTGTGCGCCGTGCGCTGGTATCGCACGGCCGCCGAGCAGGGCGATGCCAGCGCGCAAAACAACCTGGGCGTCATGTATGCGAACGGCCATGGCGTGCCGCAAGACGATGGCCTGGCCGTGCAATGGTATGCGCGCGCGGCCGGCCAGGGCCATGCGCTGGCGCAGTACAACCTGGGCGGCATGTACAACAGCGGGCGCGGCGTGGAGAAAGATCCCGTCTGCGGCTACATGTGGCTGGCGCTGGCGGCCGAGGGCGGCGACAGCGGCGCGGCCCGGGCCAGGGAAGCGGCTGCCGCCAGGCTGGAGCCGGCGCAGCTGCAAGAGGCGCAGCAGCGCATGCGGCAATGGCACCAGGTGCGCTTCCCGCCGCTGCCGCCGAGCGACTGAGGCACCGGTGCCGCGCGCGCAGCGATGCGCACCGCATGCGATAATTGCTGAAGAGCATGTCGCGCAGGCGGCGCGGGTGTTGGACACAGTGAAAGGTGGAACATGGTAAGGCAGACAGGCGAGGATGCATCCGAGCAAAAAGTCATCGACGACATCGCCACGCATGGCTGGCATGGCGTGCATATCAGTGCCGATGAAGAAGGTCCCGGCTATGCCTTCACCATAGGTGCCGGCCACAGCTTCGGCCAGCCTGAATTTCTCATCATGGGCTTGCCGCGCTCCACTGCTCATCAGATACTCGACGTGGCGCTCGATGCCGTGCGCAGCGGCGCCATCACGGATTTTACTGCCACCACGGACGCCTTGCTGGAAGGCCATCCATGCGCCTTCGTGCGCGTGCCCGTCGAGCAATACCGCAACTACGTCGGCTATGCGCGCTGGTATTACCAGGGCGATGATTTTACCGTGTACCAGATCGTCTGGCCTTCGCGCGATGGCCATTTCCCGTGGCAGGCGCAAGCGAGCGCGCAGTACGTGGAAAGCCAGCCCCTGCTGGGACCGGCGCCGCTGGCCGCATGACGAGAATCGCAACCGGCACGGCCACCGTGTGCGTGTTCGACCCGGCCCTTCTGCGCCACAAGCTCGGCGACGACTGCGACTGGTGGAGCCTCCCCAGTGCGGAACTGGCGGCCGTGAATGCGGGGCACGTGGCGTTTTTCAACGTGGGCGGCGACGGCGCGTATGACATCGCCTTGCACGCCGAACTTGCCGAGCCCCAGGTAACCGTGCATCTGACTGTCGCCTCGGGCCGCGTCTTCATCGGCGCCGGCGAAGATGTCACGGGCGGCGGCCTGGAGCCGGACACGGCTTATGGCGGCCTGTTCCTGGACGTTCCCGTGGGCAATTGCCGCGTGCAGGCGCGCCGCGATGGCGAGCGCATCAGCCTGGCATTCGTGCCCGATGCGCGCGGCAGCAATACGTTTGACGACCTCGTGCGTATTTGATGCCCCGTTGAACCCTGGCTAGGCATCCATGCGGGCCACGCCCGTGCCTTGCCGCCTATCCAGGAACAGGCTGTTGCCGTGGATTTTCTTCGCTTGCTTCTTCGCTTCGGCCGCCTGCGTGGCGATCTGATGGTGCGTGTAGTACTGGTGCGCCTCGACCTTGATGACGCCCAGCGACAGGCTGATCAACGAATAAAACACTTTCTTGCCTTGCCGGTCTTCGCTGATGTAGCCGCCCCGTTCGCAGTCGCCCGTGCTGTAGTAGGCGAGGATGGCGGCCGCGAAGTCGTCCAGCATGGCGTGGCAGCGCGTTTCCCAGTCTTCGCTCTGGAACAGGATCATGAAATCGTCGCCGCCGATGTGGCCGATGAAATCGCGGTTCGGGTCGCAATGGCTGCTGAGGATTTCTCCCGTCAGCTGGATCACGTCGTCGCCCTTGCGGTAGCCGTACACGTCGTTGAAGGGCTTGAAGTGGTCGAGGTCGCAATAGCAGACCCAGAAGCGGCTGCCGCTGTGCAATAAGCGGTCGATATGCTCGTTGATGGGCACGTTGCCGGGCAGTTGCGTCAGCGGGTTGGCGTAGCGGGCCGCATTGATCTGCATCTGCGTGATTTCGCGCATCAGGTCGTGTCCCGTGCCCATGCCCAGGTAGCGGCCGTGTTCGGTGATGATGAAACCGTTGAACAGGTGGTGGGCGCTCGATTGCACCATGGTGTAGCTGAGCTCCTGCAAGCTCGTTTCGTGGTCGGCGATCAGGGGATTGGCATCCATGAACAGGCTGCACGATTTCTTGCCATACAGTTCGCGCTGGTAGGGACGGGCGAAGTGGTCGATCATTTCGAAGCGGCTGATCAGGCCCAGCGGCACGCCGTCGTCGACGACGGGGATGATCATCAGCTTCGGTTCCTTCAGGAAGATATCGTACACCTCGTTATTGTTCTTTTCCGGCGAGACGGCCGCCACGCGGTGCAGCAGCTTGCGGATGCTGGCGCCGTTCTTTTCCAGGCTGCTGCGCTGCGGATACACGGCCACGCCGTTGCGCCCCAGCGCCTGCACCACTTCGGCCGGCAGCGCCCGCGCCGGCACCGCATTGGGGCGTCCCAGGTGATAGCCCTGGCCGAACGCCACGCCCAGGTCGCGCAAGACCAGCAATTCCGTCTGCGCTTCGATGCCTTCGGCGATCACCAGGGTGCCCGATTTTTCCGCGATTTCCTGGATCGAGCGCACGAATTGCAGTTTCACGGGGTCATTATTGATGCCCTGGATGAAATGCATGTCGATTTTCACGTACTCGGGGCGCAGTTCCGACCACAGGCGCAGGCTGGAAAAACCTTCGCCCAGGTCGTCAATGGCGATCTGGAAACCCATGTTGCGGTAATGCAGCACCGCTTCGCGCATCAGCTCGTAGTCATACGTGGGCTGGTTTTCCGTCAGCTCGATGATGACCCTGTCCGGGTTGATGCCGATGTGCTCGATGTATTCCAGGGTTTCGCCATGGCGCGCATTGCGTAGCAGCAAGCATTCCGGGCTGACGTTGAGAAACAGTTTTCCTGGCAGCTGCAGTTCCGCAAAGCGTTCCAGCACGACTTGCCGGCACAAATGTTCCACTTCCAGCGTCAGGTCATGCGCGCGCGCCACCTTGAACAGATTCATCGGCGCGTGCAGGGGGCTGTCGGACGGCCCCCGTATCAAGCCTTCGTAGCCGATGATGTCGCCGCTGTGCATGTGGATGATGGGTTGGAACAGCGCGCTGAGCTTGCGGCCCGCCAGGATATCGTGCAAGGCATCCGTCCCTTCGATGGTCATGGCGGCCGATGGCGGTTTCAGGTAAGCCACATTCGATGGCATCGCGCCGGGCGGCACGGCGGTGGCGGAAGGGAGGGCGAGAGTGTGCATAGGCGGCTGTGGCGGCACGGCCTCTGGACGGGCCATGAACAAGTTGCCTATGGTAAGGACTATTTATGACGGCTTGATGAAACGTATTTGCTTTTGATAATGTTTCTTGCATGAACGTCAGTTTGCCGATTCCGGCGAAAGCGAGATTTATCACGGCAATTCCTTGGAATTGTCCAAATAAAAGACGGCAAATCCACCGGATAACTGTGCTTTAAAAGTGGCAATCCGCGCTATGATTTCTCTTGGCGAAAGTCAACATGGGCAGCCGCAGCGCGAGTTTGAACGGCTTGCTTTCCTCGACATCCAACAATGAGACAACAACCCATGCAATTACGTAGTGCAACCCTCATATTCAGCTTGCTGGCCGCTTTCGGTGGCAATGCCCTGGCGCAAAACGCCGCGATGCCAGCGTGCCCGGCCGGCGATGGCGCCCCCGTGACGTATCCGGTCAGCAAAAAAGTCGACCAGCAAGACAGCTATTTCGGCACCACCATCGCTGACCCCTACCGCTGGCTGGAAGACGCCAACAGCGCGGAAACGGGCGAATGGGTCACGGCGCAAAACAAGCTGACGCAGTCGTACCTGGGCACCATCCCCGAGCGCGCCGCGATCAAGCAGCGCCTGACCAAGCTGTGGAATTATGAGCGTTTCTCTACGCCAACGAAGCAGGGCGGCCGCTATTTCTACAGCCGCAATGACGGCTTGCAGAACCAGGCCGTGCTGTACACGGTGAAAAAACTGTCCGACGAGCCGCGTTTGCTGCTCGATCCGAACACCCTGTCCACCGACGGCACGGTGGCGCTGGCCGGCACCTCGATCAGCCCGAACGGCAAATACCTGGCGTATGCCACGTCCGCTTCCGGTTCCGACTGGAACGAGTGGAAAGTACGCGACATCGAATCGGGCAAGGATTTGACGGACCACATCAAGTGGGCCAAGTTCTCGGGCGCTTCGTGGACCAAGGACAATAAAGGTTTCTTCTACAGCCGCTATGACGCGCCGAATGAAGCGACCAAGCTGGCCGATATCAATTACTTCCAGAAATTGTATTTCCACAAGATCGGCACGCCGCAAAGCGACGACGTGCTGGTCTTCGACCGTCCCGACCAGAAGGAATGGGCGTTTGGCGGCAGCACCGTCAGCGACGACGGCAATTACCTGATCATCACGGCCACGCAGGGCACGGAACGCAAGAACCGCGTGTTTTATAAGGACTTGCGCCAGAAGAATGCCAAGGTCGTGGGCTTGCTGGAAGAATTCGACGCATCGTACGCGTTCATCGACAATGACGGCCCCGTGTTCTTCTTCAAGACGGACAACAAGGCGCCGAAATCGCGCGTGATCGCCATCGATACGCGCAAACCTGCGCCTGCCGACTGGAAAGAGATCGTGCCGCAAAGCGCGGAAACCCTGGTCGCCGTCAACCTGATCAACAACCAGCTGGTGCTCGATTACTTGAAAGATGCGCAAACGCAAATCAAGATCGTCGGTCTGAACGGCAAGCTGGTGCGTGAAGTAGCCTTGCCGGGCATCGGTTCGGCCGGCGGTTTCGCGGGCAAGCGTGGCGACACGGAAACGTTTTACTCGTTCACCAGTTTCACGACGCCGGCGACCATCTACCGCTACGACATGAAGTCGGGCAAGAGCACGGTGTACCGCCAGCCGAAGGTCGATTTCGACCCGAACGCCTTTGAAACGCGCCAGCAATTCTTCACCAGCCGCGACGGTACCAAGGTGCCGATGTTCATCGTCTCGAAAAAAGGCATGAAGCTCGATGGCACGAATCCGACCTACCTGTACGGTTATGGCGGCTTCAATATTTCGCTGACGCCGAGTTTCTCCGTGGCAAATCTTGCCTGGGTGGAAATGGGCGGCGTCTATGTGATGGCCAACCTGCGCGGCGGCGGCGAGTACGGCGAAGCCTGGCACCAGGCTGGTACCAAGCTGAACAAGCAAAATGTGTTCGACGATTTCATTGGCGCGGCGCAATGGCTGGTGGACAACAAGGTCACCTCGCCATCGAAGCTGGCGATCGGCGGCGGCAGCAATGGCGGCCTGCTGGTCGGTGCGGCCATGACGCAGCGTCCGGACCTGTTCGCCGCGGCGATTCCGCAAGTGGGCGTGCTCGACATGTTGCGTTTCCACAAGTTCACCGTGGGCTGGGGCTGGGTGCCTGACTACGGCTCGTCGGACGACGCCGAGCAGTTCAAGGCGCTGGTGAAATACTCGCCGCTGCACAACCTGAAGGCGGGCGGCTGCTACCCGGCCACCATGATCACGACGGCCGATCACGACGACCGCGTCGTGCCTGCCCACAGCTTCAAGTTCGCCGCCGCCGCCCAGGCAGCGCAAGGCGGCCCGGCACCCGTGCTGATCCGCATCGACAGCAAGGCCGGCCATGGCGCCGGCAAGCCGACGACCAAGCAGATCGAAGAAGTGGCCGATCGCTGGGGCTTCCTCAGCCGTTCGCTGAAGATGGCGCCGGTAGTGGCGGAGCCGGCCAAGGTGGCGGCGCAGTAATCTAGCTAAGGACACCGACCAAAACCTACTGCGCGTCGTGATTTACGGCCTGCGATGCTCACTGTACCTTCGTACAGTTGCGCTTCTCGGCCGCAACTCCCTTCCGCTCGCTACGGTTTTGTTCGGCGTTGTAAGTATCGTAATCTGATTGATAAAAAGCGCGGGTGCGGTTGGCCCGCGCTTTTTTACGTCCGGTGCAAAGGCGCGATGCGCGCCAGCACGCCGTTTTCAAACGTGGACTGGAACGGCAAATCCTTGCGCTGCGCGTAGCCGATATAGCAATCGCACTTGAAGCGGGGGCAGGATTTTTCTTGCAGCAGGTCCGCCAGGTCGTCCGTGTACAGATTCCCCAGCCGCTCGGGCACGAAGTGGCAGCGCGCCAGCTCGCCGTCGCCATCGACGGACAGCGCCGCTTCGCCCGCCAGGCACGGTTTATTGCGCGAGGGCGACGGGCGGCGGTTTTGCGCAAACCACGGATCGATGGCGTCCAGTTCGGCCAGCTCTGGTTCGCTGTAATAGCCGGGGCCGCGCCTGTCGTACGCGTTCAGCCACAGGTAGACGTGGGCGGGCAGCGCCGCGCGCAGGGCGCGGATGGCGTCCAGGTGTTCGTTCATGGCCACCACGCCGACGGAATAGCGCACGCCCATGGCATCGAGCCGGGCGCAGCGGGCGAGAAAGCGGGACAAGGTCGTCTGGTCCGGGTGGTAGGTGCACCACAGGCCGACCTTTTCCAGCCCGTCCATCTTATCCAGCCAGTCCAGGGGACCGGACAGATTCGTCTGCAGCGCCACCTGGCGCACGTGGGGCAGCGCCGCCAGTGTCTGCATCGCGCTCCGGTAGTGGCGCCGCACCAGCGCTTCGCCCCAGGGCGTGAACAGCACGCCGATGGGGCGCGCTTGCGCCGCCACCCAGTCCGTAAAACGCGCCACTTCGCGCGCATCGCGGGCCAGCGCGGCGCGGCTGTCGCGCTTCTTGGCAAACGGGCAGTAGCCGCAGGCGTAGTTGCAGCTCGATAGCGTACCGCGGTACAGCAGGGACAGCGTTGCTGCTTGCGTTGTCAGCACGCCTGGCCCTCTTGCGCCATCAGCGCGCGCACCGTCTCGGAGGCCAGCCACGGGCCGATGGTGTCGGCGTAGCTGTAGCCCCGCTCGTTCAGCCGCAGCAGCGGACCATCCTCCTGCACCAGCTCCAGCGCGTGCAGCTCGGCCAGCTGCGGCAGATCAATCTCGCAGCGGGAGCCGAAGCGCGCCGTGTAGGCGTCGCGGTCCAGGCCCGGTTCCGTCAGCAGCGACTGGATCACGTAGCGCCGGCGCTGTTCTTCCTCATCGAGCTGGTAGCCGTGTTCGGCCTGGGCGAAGCGCGCCTCGTCGAGCGCCAGGTAGTTGTCGATGATGTTGATGGTATCAAGCCGCGCCACCGCGTATTCGCTCGAGTAATGGAGGCTGGCCGTGTACGAGCGGGCGCCCGCGCCCAGGCCCACCATGCCGTCATTCTGGCAGCAGTACGAAGGCCCGTCTTGTTCCGGCGCATGGGGGGCGCGGAACATGCGCATCGACACCTGCTCGTAGCCCTGGGCGCGCAAATGGTCGCGCGCGGCCGCGTACAGGGCCAGACGGCTGTCGCCGTCCTGCGCCAGCATGATGGGACTGAGCGATTGCGCGCCCTGCCGGCGCGCCACTTTTCCAAGGCCCGTCTGTTCGCGCACGTACAGCGGATACAGATAGATTTCCTCGGGCCGGAAGGCCAGCGCGCTGTCGATGGAAGCGAGCAGGCTGGCGACGGTTTGCCCCGCGATGCCGTAGATCAGGTCCAGGTTCAGGGTGGGGAAGCCGGCCGCGCGTATCAGGCCGATGGCGTGATGGACGGTGGCGTTTTGCTGGGGGCGGGCCAGCGCGCGCATTTCGCCGGCGGCAAAGCTCTGGATGCCCAGGCTGACGCGGTCGATGCCGTGCGCGCGGCAGACGGCCAGCCGTTCGGCCGTGATGGTTTCGGGCGACGCTTCGATGCCGGCCGGCGTTTGTTGCAGGTCAATGCCGAGGATGTCGCGCGCGCCGCACAGCAGGGTGTCCAGCTGCGCGGGCGACAGGTAGGTGGGCGTGCCGCCGCCCAGCGCGAAGCGGGCAAAGCGCCGTTCGCCCAGCGCGCCGGCCAGGGCACGCATCTGCACCAGCACTTGCCGCACATAGCGCTCGACCATGCCGGCGCTGGGGCGGGCCATGGCGAACAGGTTGCAAAAGCCGCAGCGCATCTCGCAAAACGGAATATGGATATACGCAAACAGGGCGGAGCGGTCTTGCCGCGCCCACAGTGGCGCCAGCGGCGCCGCCTGCGGCAAGGCGCGGTAGGCCGCCTTGTGCGGATACGAATAGGAATAGGCCTGGTAGGGCGTGTGGCGCATGCGCTGCGCCAGGGTGCCCGGCTGTTCGGATGGATTCACGGTGGGGATTCCTTGGGAAGTGTATCGGGGGCGATGAAGAAGTGCGCGTACGGCACGTTCCACACGCTGTCGTGGGCCACCCGGTGGCCCCGGTAGCCGTCTTCGCCATACGCGCTGCCGTGGTCCGAGCAGACGATGGCGAACGTGGGCGCGCGCGCGGCGCAGGCGGCAAACAGGGGCGCCAGCGCGCCATCGACATAGCGCAGGGCGGCAGCATGGCTGTCCAGGCAATCGGCGCGGCAGCCGGGCAGGTAGGCGCGGTTCGGCGTATGCAGGGCGGCCACGTTGATGAATAAAAAGGTGCGCTGCGCACCGTCTGCCAGGCGGTCGATGGCCAGCGCCACCTGTTTTTCGGTCGAATGGCGGCTGGCCACGCCCATGCCCGCGCTCCAGTGGCTTTCCTGGAACAGCGACGGCAGCACGCAGCCCAGCGCCGTTTGCTTGTTGAAAAAGCCCACGCCGCCGATGCAGATGGTGCGGTAGCCGCGCGCGGCCAGCGCGGCGGGAAGGTCCGCTTCTTCGAACGCAAACGTGTGCGGCGACGTCGTTTCGCTGCCGGCGAAGGCGGAAGCGAACAGGCGCGGATGGCGGCCCGGCGCGGCCGGCGTGGGCAAGAAGCCCGCGAAGAAGGCCTGGTGCGCCGCATACGTGAACGTGGCGGGCGAGTGGCGGCGTTCCCAGCCTCCCGGCGGCAAGAAGCGCCCCAGCACGGGCAATTCGCCCGCCTCGTACAGCGCTTGCGCCACGTCAAAGCGCAGGGTGTCGAGCGTGAGGAAGACGATGTCGTGGCTGCCGACGATGGCGTGCATGTCGGGGATGGCCGGGGTGTTGTTAAACATGGGTCAGTTGCGCCGTGTAAGTATCGATGCCTTGCCACAGCAAGCCTGGCAGCAGGTCGCCGAAGGCGTTCGCTTCCAGCACATGGGCCTGGCCGTGGCGCACGACGAGGTCGTAGCCCGTCACGTGGCTATGGGGGAAGGCGCGCGCGGCCAGGGCGGCGGTCTGTTCCAGCGCGGCCAGGTCGGCGTCGTCCAGCAGGCCGGACGCGTCGCCGCGCCGGTTGTCGAGGTGCAGATTCGTCATCATGCGGTCGCCGATGCGCGCCACGCGGTGCGCGGGCTGGCCTGCCACGGTCACGACGCGCAGGTCGTAATGGCTGTCGCCGCAGCGGGGCTTGTTCAGCCACGCTTCCGCGTACAGTTCCTGCGCGGCCAGCGCATCGACGAGGGCGGCGATGTCGTGCCGCGTTTCATAGCGCGCCATGCGCTTGACGTTGAACAGGCGCGCCGCGCCGTCCCCATGCTGCAGGGCGGCCGAGGTGGTGGCTTGCTGGCGTCCTGCCTTGTTGCGGCGGTAGGCGACGACGCCGGACGCGGACGAGCCGTAGCGCGGCTTTAAATACACGCGGTCAAGGTGGCGTTCATGCAGCAGCACCTGCAGATGGTCGTAGCCTTGCACGGGTCCCAGCAAGGCCGGTATGGGCACGCCGTGCGCGGCCAGGTGGCGCTGGCAGGCCAGCTTGTCCGTCATGACGGTGATTTCGCCTGGCGCATTGAATACGCGCGTTTGCGGCAGGTCAAGCAGTTGCGCCGCCAGGGCAGTCATGGCGGCCGTAAAACCGGCGAACCACGCATCCATGGCCAGCAGTTCGCCGTGTTCGGGCGCAGCGACCGGCGGACGCTCCAGCAGCCTGCAGCCTGCCTGCAGCAACAGCCGGTGGGCGGCAGGATCGTCGCCGGGCGGCTCGATTTTTAATATGCCTGGCTGGCGCAATGCTTCATGCAGCAGGGCCGGCTGCGCCAGCCAGTCGCGCCATTCCAGCACCTGCGCGGGCGGCAGGCGCAGTTGCGCGCGCGCCGCCTGCATCAGGCGCACGCGCTTGCTGCCGGCGCTGGCCAGCAGGGTGAGGGGTGTAGCCAAAGAAAAAGACTCCGCTTATTCGCCGACCGCCACGTAGCGGTAGCTTTCGCCGTCGTCCTCGTCCGCTTCCTGCGGGTCGTCCAGCACCACCTCGAAGGGCAGCGCCTTCAGTTTTTCCTGGTTTTCCTCGGAAATGTAGTGGTGCGACAGGTCCAGGCGCTTCAAGCCGCCCAGCTGCGTGTGATTGAGCACGGCCACGGCGCCCAGGTCGCCGATGGTGCCCAGCGACAGGTCGAGCGTGTCGAGCTGCGCCACCAGCGGTTCCTCGGCCAGCCAGACGGCCAGGTCGTCGGCGATTTCCGCGTCGCGCAAGCCCAGATATTTCAGGGTCGGCACGGTCAGCTGCGCCAGCACCTTGCGGTACAGGTCGACGTCGCCCGAGAAGCCGTATTCCTCGGTGCCCAGCCACAGTTCCAGGTGTTCCAGCTGCGGCATGCTCGATTGCGCCAGCGCTTCGGCGATCTTTTGATCGAGGCCGCCCGCCTCGATGGTAAAGCGGCGCAGGTGCTGGTGCGCGAACGGTTCGATGACGAGCTCATTGCCGCCGCGGATGCGCAATTCTTCCAGCAGCGGGAAAGCGTCCAGCAGGGGCTTGTAGCTGCCTTGCACGATCCACGAGATTTCGCATTCCTCGTACGTCATGTCGCCGATGAACAGGGCGCGCAAGTTGGGCAGCTGCGGCGCGTGGGCGATCAGCGCGGCCATCACTTCGTCGGCGCCCGATTCGTACGGGTCGCCCCACATGCCGATGATCAGCGCTTCGAGCGCGCCCTTGTCGGCCTTGCCGAGAAAGCCGGCGATCAGCTCGTCCATCTTGCGCTTGTCGTCGTATTCGAGCGACAGGCGGTAGACGATGCCGGGCGAGGCGTCGAAGGGCAGGTCAGGGTCGTACTGGACGACTTTCTTGTTGTGGAAGGTGGTGGTGCTGTCGGAAATGGTCATCGCGTGGGCTCCGTTAAAAACAGTTGGGGCCTGGATGCCGCGCAGGGGCGTAGCAAGCATGGGGTGAGCCGGGATGTGCTGCGGCGCTCTGCAAAGACATCCAGGCCTGGAAATCTTGTCTATTGCGAAATCTTAGCATGGACAAAAGGACTTATTGCGCACGGCTGCGCGGCAACGCCGTGACCGAAAATGCCTTGCAAACAACAATGTTGTCAAATAAGTTTACATTTTTGATATTTAATCGTATCGTGCATTTTTCTTGGAGGGAATAATGAAAATAATCCGGAGAATCGCGCTGCCCTTGTTTTGCGCTTGCGTCAGCACGCCGGCGCTCGCACAGGGGGCGCCGGCATCGCCGCCCCGGTTTTCGGTCACGGTGTTCGAGAATGCATCGCTGGCCAATCTGAGCGTGGGCAGCATCAGCGCCATGGGGCAGATTTACGGCGTGGGCCGGCTCGACGGCGTCGACATGGTGTATGCCACGGCGGGCAGCCAGTTGACGGTGGCGCCGAAGGCCGCGGTGAGTAATCTGGTGTTTGCCAGCAATGCGGCAGGGGACAGCCTGATACGCTCGGCCGGCAGCAATGGCAATGCGCTGGTGCACATCCTGTCGGGCGGCGTGGCCACCTCGCTCAATATCGCCGGGCAAACGACCTGGTCCGGCACGATGAATGCTGCAGGGCAAGTTGCCTTCAATGCGGGGTTTGGCAGCTATGCCACCTTCGACTACACGACGAAAGCCTATCTGTACGACCCGCAAACGGGCATACGGGCGCTGGGCACCCTGGGCGGCAAGGACAGCTATGTCACGGGCATCAACGACGATGGCGTCGTCGTCGGCGCTTCCGCGATGGCGCCGACGCCAGGCGGCGCGCAAGGCTTCATGTACAAGGATGGCGTGATGACCAGCGCGACGGGCTGGGGCGGTTACCAGAGCGCGATTTCGGGCATCAACAATGCGGGCCAGATGGTGGGCCATGTCACCCCCGACTGGAACCAGGACCGGACGCGCGGTTTTCTCAAGACCGACGGCAACAACACGTTCCTGAAATCCATCTCCACACCGATCGGCGTGGATGGCTTGGGCCAAGTGCTGGGGGAAAACGCCATGTTCTACAGCAATGGGGTGACTTACAGCCTGGAAAGTCTGGTGCAGGGCGAGGCGGGCTGGAGTTACATGGCCGTCGGCGGCATCAACGAGGCGGGACAGATTTCCGCGCGCCGTTGCCAGTCGCTCATTTGCGAGATTGTCCGCCTCGATCCCGTCAGCGCCGTGCCCGAGCCGCAAACCTATGCCATGTTGCTGGCTGGCATGGCCTTGCTGGGCTTTGCGGGGCGCCGGCGCCGGCAGCGCCCGTGTGATGCCGTAACGTAATACTTTCTGTCATACAGGGTGGAGGATGGGCCGGCGCGCTAGCGGTGGATCACCACCAGCAGCGCCTTGCCCTCCGTTTTTCCCAGATTCCTGATGATATGCGGCTGGTCCGCCGGATAGCGCGCCGTGCCGCCATTCTTGACCTTTTTCTTTGCCGTCCCCACTTCCAGTTCCAGGTTGCCGTGGATCACCGTCAAATGCTCGGTGGTGCCGGGATCGTGCGGCTGCGACGCCAGTTCGCCGCCGGGCGCCAGCGTCACTTCATACCATTCATATTTGCCCGCCAGTTCCATCGGCCCCAGGATGCGCAGCACGTAGCCCGCATGGTCGCCGGGCAGGGTGGGGGTTTCGTGGGCGTCCGTGATGCGGATGGTTTCCACGGCTTTTTCCGCGCTGGACAGCAATTCGCCGATCTGCACGCCCAGGGCGTTGGCCAGGCGCCAGGTGATGGCGATGGTGGGATTGGCTTTTTCGCGCTCGATTTGCGACAGCATGGACTTCGATACGCCCGCGATGCGCGACAAATCCTCGAGTGTCAGGCCGCGCGCCAGGCGCAGCCGTTGCAGGGTGGCACCCACTTCAGGGGGAGAATTGGTCGAAACGCTGGTTTTCATCGGCAGGTGGCTTGCAAAGTTCAATAGGCTTGGGTAATATCCACTATATTGAATTTCAGTTCGAAATAGTGGATTTTGAGGAAAAACACGGAAACGTGTAGACTTCAAACAGCGCTTCACGGTACAGCATTGTGCGCGCACCGGTCAAGCGGCGGCTTTTTCCCTATGGCGGCTGAAACCACACGCACACCACACGCATACATCAGGGACACAAGGAATATCATGAGCGAGCAAGCGAAGAACACCTTTTTCAGCGGTCTGCAACAGAATCTCGATCAACTGCGCCAGCAAGGCTTGTACAAGCCCGAGCGCGTGATCGCCTCGCGCCAGGGCGCCGAAGTGGTGTGCGACGATGGCCGTACCCTGATCAATATGTGTGCAAACAACTACCTGGGCCTGTCCGGCGACCTGCAGACGCAGGAAGCGTCTATTGCCGCCACGCAAAAATACGGCTACGGCCTGTCGTCCGTGCGCTTCATCTGCGGCACGCAAACCGTGCATAAAGAACTGGAACAGGCCATTTCCGCCTTCCTGGGCACCGAAGACACGATTTTGTACGCGGCCGCATTCGACGCCAACGGCGGCGTGTTCGAGCCGCTGTTCGATGAAAACGACGCCATCATCTCCGACGCGCTGAATCACGCCTCCATCATCGACGGCATCCGCCTGTGCAAGGCTGGCCGCTACCGCTATGCGCACAACGACATGGCCGACCTGGAAGTGCAGCTGCAGGCGGCGATTGCCGCCGGCAAGCGCCACAAGGTCATTGTCACGGACGGCGTGTTCTCGATGGATGGCACGATCGCGCAACTCGACAAGATCTGCGATCTGGCCGACAAATATGGCGCGCTGGTGATGATCGACGAATGCCACGCTTCCGGCTTCATGGGCGCGACGGGCCGCGGCACGCACGAGCACCACAATGTGATGGGCCGCATCGACATCATCACGGGCACGCTGGGCAAGGCCCTGGGCGGCGCCATGGGCGGTTTTACGTCGGCGCGCAAGGAAGTCATCGACACCCTGCGCCAGAAATCGCGCCCCTACCTGTTCTCGAACACCCTGGCGCCATCGATCGCCGGCGCTTCGCTGTCGGTGCTGGAACGCCTGGCCAAGTCGACGGAACTGCGCGACCGCCTGCATGACAACACGGCCTTCTTCCGCAGCGAGATCGAGCGCATCGGCTTCACCATCAAGCCGGGCACGCATCCGGTGGTTCCCGTGATGCTGTTCGACGCCCCCGTGGCGCAGAAATTCGCCGCCCGCCTGTATGAACTGGGCGTGCTGGTGACGGGCTTCTTCTACCCGGTCGTGCCGATGGGCCAGGCCAGGGTCCGCGTGCAGCTGTCCGCCGCCCACACCCGCGAACAGCTGGTGCAAGTGCTGGCCGCGTTCGAGCAGGCAGGCAAGGAACTGGGTCTGCTGACCACTACCACCACTACCAATTAACAAGAATTCAGGAAAATAGCATGGAACGCATCTTAGTCATTGGCGCAAACGGCCAAATCGGTAGTGAACTGGTGGGCGCGCTGGCGCAGCAGCACGGCGCGGACAACGTCATCGCCAGCGACATCGGCACGAACAATCTGTACCAGGCCAAGCGCTATGCGCAATTGAATGTGCTGGACAAGGACGGCCTGGCGAAGATCATCGCCGACGAAGGCATCACCCAGGTGTACCAGCTGGCGGCCATGCTGTCGGCCACGGGCGAAGCGGCGCCGTTGAAGGCGTGGAGCCTGAACATGGATGGCTTGCTCAATATCCTGGAACTGGCGCGCGAGCGCGGCGAGGCGGGCAAACCGCTGCGCATCTTCTGGCCATCGTCGATCGCCGCCTTCGGCCCGAACACGCCGCAAGTGAACACGCCGCAAATGACGGTGATGGACCCGACGTCGATGTACGGCATCAGCAAACTGGCCGGCGAGCGCCTGTGCGAATACTATTTCAACAAGTATGGCGTGGACGTGCGCAGCATCCGCTACCCGGGCATCATCAGCTACAAGTCGCCTCCGGGCGGCGGCACCACCGATTACGCCATCGCCATCTTCCATGCGGCCTTGCGCGGCGAGCGCTATGACTGCTTCCTCGATGCGAACACCACCCTGCCGATGATCTACATGCCCGACGCCATCCGCGCCACCATCGAACTGATGGACGCTCCCGTGTCGCAGATCAAGATCCGTTCGTCCTACAATGTGGCCGGCGTGTCGTTCAACCCCGAGCAGCTGGCGAAAGCCATCGTGCACATGGTGCCGGACTTCAAGATCAGCTACAAGCCGGACAGCCGCCAGGCCATCGCCGACAGCTGGCCGCAAAGCCTGGACGACAGCAAGGCCAGCGCGGACTGGGGCTGGAAGGCGCGGATCGGCGTCGAGCAGATGGTCACGGACATGCTGGCCAATGTCGATGCGGGGCAGGCGGCCAAGGCGGCCTGAGTCCTGTACCGGCATTCATAAAAACATACTAATATAAAGAGACACCATATGGACATGAGCGTATTCGACCTGTTTAAAATCGGCATCGGGCCGTCGAGTTCCCATACTGTGGGGCCGATGGCGGCGGCGCGGCGTTTTCTGGTCGAATACGGTCCGCTGGACCAGGTGGTGGGCGTCGAGGCGGCCCTGTATGGCTCGCTGGCGCTGACGGGCGTGGGCCATGCCACGGACAAGGCCGTCATTCTGGGCCTGATGGGCGAAACCCCGCAAGACGTGGCGCCCGATGCCGTCGACAGCAAGCTGGCCGCCATCGAGGCGGCCGGAGAAATCGCGCTGCTGGGCACGCATGTGGTGCCGTTTACGGCCGCCACGGGCTTGATCTGGCACAAGAGCGAGTCTTTGCCCGAGCACCCGAACGGCATGCGCTTTACGCTGAAACTGGCTGACGGCAGCCGTGCTGACAAGGTGTATTACTCGATCGGCGGCGGTTTTATCCGCGAAGCGGGCGAAGTGCAAGCTGAGACCCAGGCCGAAGCGGCCGTGGAGTCGGCCGCTGCTGCTCGCGTCGTGTTCCCCTTCGACACGATGGAGCAGTTGCTGGCGCACGGCGTGGAAAGCGGCCTGTCGATCCCGGAAATGCTGCGCGCCAACGAATGCGTCAAGCGCAGCGAGACGGAACTTGATGAAGGACTGGACCGCATCTGGCACGTCATGCGGGACTGTATCGCGCACGGCCTGGAAACGACGGGCAACCTGCCGGGCGGCCTGAACGTGAAGCGCCGCGCCGCGAAATTGTGGCGCCTGGCGCAGGAAGCGAAGGCGTCGGACAACCGCGCCAACGACTTGCCGCACGACGCCGTGCACCTGGTCAGCCTGTACGCGATGGCCGTCAACGAGGAAAACGCGGCCGGCGGGCGCGTGGTGACGGCGCCGACCAACGGCGCAGCCGGCATCATCCCGGCCGTGCTGCGCTACTATGCGCAGGATTGCCGCCCCAGCGATCCGGTCGGCGGCGTGCGCCGCTTCATGCTGACGGCAGCCGCCATCGGCATGTTGTGCAAACGCAATGCCTCGATCTCGGGCGCGGAAGTGGGTTGCCAGGGCGAAGTGGGCGTGGCCTGCGCCATGGCGGCGGCTGGTCTGGTGGCGGCCCTGGGCGGCACGAACGAGCAGATCGAAAACGCGGCCGAAATCGGCATCGAACACCACCTGGGCATGACCTGCGACCCCATCGGCGGCCTGGTGCAGATCCCCTGCATCGAGCGCAACGGCATGGGTGCCGTGAAAGCCATTACGGCCGCCTCGCTGGCGCTGAAGGGCGACGGCACGCACTTCGTCAGCCTCGACGAAGTCATCGAAACCATGCGCCAGACGGGCGCGGACATGCAGGACAAGTACAAGGAAACGTCGTTGGGCGGCTTGGCCGTGCATGTCATCACCGTGAACCATGCGGCTTGCTGAACATCTGAAAAACACCCCAACGGCAGACGCTGGGGTCGGACCCTGAGGGTCCGACCCCGGATTTTGTCTTTGGGCTGGCCTTCACTCCTCCTCAAACAGCTGTTCCAGCCTTCTGGGATAATTATTCAGGAAATCGCGCGTGACGGCATAGTGTTCCGTGTCTTCATACGCCACTTCATGGATGCCGCCGCCCGTAAACATGAGGATTTTCGCGTTCGGGTAGGCGAGCAGAATCGGCGAGTGGGTGGCGATGATCAGCTGCGAATCGTCCTGCACCAGCTGGTGGATCACCGATAATGCCGCCAGCTGGCGGCTCGGCGACAGGGCCGCCTCGGGTTCGTCCAGCAGATATAAACCCTTGCCCCGCAGCTTGTTGATCAGGGTCGCCATGAACGCTTCGCCGTGCGATTGCGCGTGCAGCGACTTGCCGCCGTAGCTGGCCAGGTATTCGGGCATGTCGTCCATGTAGGTGGCGACGTTGAAAAAGCTCTCGGCACGCAAAAAATAGCTGTCATCCGGCTTCTTGTAGCTCTTGCTCAGGCGCAAGTGTGCGTGCAAGCCCGATTCCTCGTCCGAGGGCAGGGCGATGCGCACGTTGCGCGTGCCGCCATCCTTGCCGAAGCCCAGCCCCACGGCCAGCGCTTCGAGCATGGTCGACTTGCCGCTGCCGTTCTCGCCCACGAAGAACGTCACGTCGCGGTGGAAATCCATGTGCACGAAGTCGCGGATGGCGGGAATGGTGAACGGATAGTGGTCGAGGTCGACGACGGCGTCAGCGCGCAGCGCAGCGCTTTGCAGATACGGTTTTTTACTCAGCGACATGACCGCTTCCATGAATGACCCGCAGGCGGGCCGACAAGCACCAGTGTGGCGCAAATCGGGCGCACGCGCCAGCACGGGCGCCTGATTTTTTGACTTAGGACTCGCGCATGCAATCGCCGAAGTATTCGTGGTAGAAGGCGGTAGGACGATATTTTCCGTCCAGCAGGCCGAAATGACGGCCGACCTGGCGTCCGACCGTCATCAGGGTGTTGGCAGCATTTTTCGTTCCCGCATAGCCCTTTTTCAGCAGCCAGGTGGTGCTGGCGGCGGGCGACATGTCCGCCGTGCGTCCGACCAGCAGGGCGTCGACCAGGCAGATTCGCTCGCGCTCGGCGTCTTCCGCATATGCTTCCGTGCTTCCCACTGCCGCATACAGTCCTTCTTTTCCACCGTGGACAATGGTGCTCAGCCGTTCGTCACTGCTGCCAAACAGATCGAATTCGCTTTTGGTATATGGGAAGCAGTAGGCCCTGGCCGTTTGCAGGGATTTGTTCTGGGTCATGGCGTACCACTGGGCGAAGGTGGCAAGATCATCTTTTTCCTGTCCCCGCCGGAATTGCGCGTATAGAGGAAGGACGTTCTTGAATGAGCAGCCAGTCGGCACCCAGCCCCTTTGCGGCACGCCGTCCTTTGCAACCCTTTCTTTTGCCATAGCGGCTTCCGCAGTTGCCTCTGCCTCTGCAAAACACCGCAAGTCATACCCCAGCATGAACAGACACGCTTCGAAGGCATGGCAGCGGGCGGCCATGTCGGCGCCGTCCGCCTTGAACCAGTCGCGCTGTTCCAGCACGGCGCGCAGTATCCAGCCCAGCTTGACTTGCCATTGCGCCCAGTCCTGGCACGACACGGCCTTGCCGAAGAATTGCGGTGCGCCGGCAAAGCCGCTGTCGATACCCTTGGGATTGCGGATCTGCTTGCCGCGCGCGGCGCCCGAGGGGAAGGCCAGCCAGTGCTTCTTTGCCAGCTTCTTGCCTGCCTGGCTGCGGTATTGCGCGTACAGCATGGCCACGGCGGCGCCCACGCGGGTGTCGTAGATGGGCGAGCCGCTGTCGTCAAGCAGGGCGTGGATCTTGGTCAGGCCCGCGTCGAAGCGTTCCACGCTGTCCGTGTCGAGCGCGTCCAGCGAGGCGTCCGAGTCGAGTGCCATCAAGGGCGCCAGGCGCCTGAAGTAGGCGACCAGGCGGCCTTGCGCGTGCAGGCGCTTGAGGAAGACGATGGCGCCGCGCACGCCGCCCCATTCGAGGACGGCCAGGCAGGCCGCCAGCGCCTGGTCTTCATCGCCGTGCGCGATGGCGGTCTTCAGCCAGCCGCGCAGCAGGCCCAGCGAGGCGCGCGTTTCATGCCAGTTGCCCGAGACGACAGCCTTGCCTTGCGCATCGGTCCAGCGCGTGCTCCACACGTAGTGGCCCAGCACCGCTTCCAGGCCCGTCGCCTGCACGTCCAGGCCGCCCGGCACGAAGCGGCTGCGCGCCATCTTCAGGTGAAAGGGCCTGTCTGGCAATGCGGCCGCCAGCCAGTCGATAAAGCCCCGTACATCGTCCTGCTTGAGAAAATCGTCGCGTTTCATGTGGCATGGCTGTGGCATGGTCGTCGTGGGCGGGCTGGCGTGCCCCGCTAGTCTGGAAAGCGGCCATGATACAGTTGCCGTGCGACAAGGTGTGTCGTTTGACAACAGACGCCCCCCGCGCAAGCAGGGTGGCGCCCGGGCGAACGCGACGGATTCGCCTTGGGCGCCGCCTCGCACTATAATATCCGCTGCCATTCATGATCAACCGCACTCAGCTCAACTGGACTCTTCAAATCTATGCATTACGTGTCTACCCGCGCTGATAAAGCGCCATCGCAATCGCAACAAGCATCTTTGCAGCAATTTTCCGACATCCTCCTGGGCGGCCTGGCCCCCGATGGCGGACTGTACCTCCCTGAACACTACCCGCAAGTCACTGGTGCCGAGCTCAACGCCTGGCGCACATTGTCGTATGCCGACCTGGCCTACGAAATCCTGAAGAAGTTCGCCACCGATATCCCGGCCGCGGACCTGAAGGCATTGACGGCGAAAACCTATACCAAGGCAGTCTACAAGAACGCCCGCGCCGGCGAAAACGCGGCCGACATCACGCCGCTGCGCGTGCTCGAAGAAAACATCGTCAAGGGCGGATCGACCACCCTGATGCTGCAGGCGCTGTCGAACGGCCCGACCCTGGCCTTCAAGGACATGGCCATGCAGCTGCTGGGCAACCTGTTCGAATACACGCTGGCCAAGCACGACGCCGAACTCAATATCTTCGGCGCCACCTCGGGCGACACGGGCAGCGCGGCCGAATACGCGATGCGCGGCAAGAAGGGCATCCGCGTCTTCATGTTGTCGCCGCACAAGAAAATGAGCGCCTTCCAGACGGCGCAGATGTTCAGCCTGCAAGACCCGAACATCTACAATATCGCCGTCGAAGGCGTGTTCGACGATTGCCAGGATATGGTCAAGGCCGTGTCGAACGACTTGCCGTTCAAGGCGCAGCAGAAGATCGGCACCGTCAATTCCATCAACTGGGCGAGAGTCGTGGCGCAAGTCGTGTATTACTTCCGCGGCTACCTGGCGGCCACCACCAGCAACGAGCAAAAAGTGTCGTTCACGGTGCCGTCTGGCAACTTTGGCAATATCTGCGCCGGCCATATCGCCCGCATGATGGGCTTGCCGATTTCGAAACTGGTGGCCGCGACGAATGAAAACGACGTGCTCGACGAATTCTTCCGCACGGGCGTCTACCGCGTGCGCAAGTCGGCCGAAACGTACCACACGAGCAGCCCGTCGATGGATATTTCGAAAGCGTCGAACTTCGAGCGCTTCGTCTACGACCTGGTGGGCCGCGACAGCGACCGCGTGCGCGCCCTGTTCACGAAAGTGGAAACGCATGGCGGCTTCGACTTGTCCGGCAAGCCGGGCAGCGATGGCGACGAGTTCAAGCTGGTGGCCAAATACGGCTTCAAGTCGGGCAAGTCCACGCACCAGGACCGCCTCGACACCATCCGCGACGTGGCCGACGACTACGGCATCACCATCGACACGCACACGGCCGATGGCATCAAGGTGGCGCGCGAGCACCTGGAGCCGAACGTGCCGATGATCGTGCTGGAAACGGCGCTGGCGGCCAAGTTCAATGAAACCATCCTCGAAGCGCTGGGCGTGGACGCCGAGCGCCCGGCCGGCTTCGAAAACATCGAGGACTTGCCGCAAAAGTTCGTTGTGATGGGCACGGACGTGGAAAAAATGAAGGCGTATATCGCCGCCAATACGGGATTGTGATGACGGACGCCAGCACTGTACGTAAACCCATGCTGTCGGTGGCCGAGGCGCAAGCCTTCATGCTGGGCGCGGCGCGTCCGGTGGCCGAAGTGGAGCACATTGACACCATGCGCGCCAACGGCCGCGTGCTGGCGGCCGCGCAAACGTCGACCCTGAACGTGCCCGAGCGCGACAACACGCAGATGGATGGCTATGCCGTGCGCGCCAGCGATTGCGCCAGCGGTGCGGCCAGCCTGCCCGTGTCGCAGCGCATCGCGGCCGGCCACGTGGGCCAGCCCCTGCAGCCGGGGACGGCGGCGCGCATCTTCACGGGCGCGCTGATTCCGGACGGCGCCGATTGCGTGGTGATGCAGGAGCAGTGCACCGTGCTTGACGGCGTGGTGACGGTCAATCACGTGCCGCACGCGGGCGAATGGGTGCGCCGCCAGGGCGAGGATATCCGCGCCGGCGGCGAAATCCTCGGCGCGGGCCGGCGCCTGCGCAGCCAGGAAATGGGCCTGGCCGCCTCCGTGGGCCTGGCGCGGCTGCCCGTGCTGCGCAAGCTGCGTGTGGCCGTGTTCTTCACGGGCGACGAACTGGCCATGCCCGGTGAGCCTTTGGCGCCGGGCGCCGTCTACAACTCGAACCGTTTTACCTTGCGCGGCCTGCTGGAAAATCTCGGTTGCGAGATCACGGACCTGGGCATCGTGCCTGACAGCCTGGAAGCGACGCGCGCCGTGCTGCGCCAGGCGGCGCAGGGCAATGACCTGATCATCACCTCGGGCGGCGTGTCCGTGGGCGAGGAAGACCATATCAAGCCGGCCGTGGAAGCGGAAGGGCGGCTGAACATGTGGCAGATCGCCGTCAAGCCGGGCAAACCCCTGGCCTTCGGCGAGGTGCGGGACGCCTTCTTTATCGGCTTGCCCGGCAATCCCGTCTCCAGCTTCGTCACCTTTTTGCTGTTCGTGCGCCCGTTCATCCTGCGCCTGCAGGGCGTGGCGGGCAGCCTGACGCCGCGCAGCTACAAGCTGCCGGCCGCGTTCGAGCGCCTGAAGGCGGACAAGCGCAACGAATTCCTGCGCGCCAAAGTCAATGAAGACGGCGCGCTGGAACTGTTCGCCAACCAGAGTTCGGGCGTGCTGACGTCCACCGTGTGGGGCGACGGCTTGATCGATTGCCCGCCGGGGCTGTCGATCGCGCGCGGCGACATGCTGCGCTTTATCCCGTTTAACGAATTGCTGTACTAAGGAATTCTTGATGAAGATTAATCTGCGATTTTTTGCCAGCGTGCGCGAGCTGGTGGGCACGGGCCAGGAAGCACTGGAAGTGGCCGGGCCGCTGACGGTGGGCGAGGTGCGAGCCCTGCTGATCGCCCGCGGCGGCAACTGGGAATATGCGCTGGCGCAGGGCCGCGCGCTGCGCATGGCGCATAATCAGGTGATGTGCGATGCCGATACCGCCATCGGCGAAGGCGACGAAGTGGCGTTCTTCCCGCCCGTGACGGGCGGCTGATCCCGCTTGCCAAATGAGACGGCCACTTCATCGAAGTGGCCGTTTTTTCATGAAGATCTGGTTTTCGGTTTGTCTGCGCTGCACGTGGCGCAGGCGATGGCCTTCTTGTAGCGCCAGTATTTCGAACCGATGAAGATGGCCGATGCCACCAGCGACCAGGCCAGCGCGCTGAGGATGTCGGCCTGGCTGGTGGTGCCCTTGCTGTACTCGACCACCGTCAGGATGATGAATAAGATCGAGCTGGCCAGCAAATAACGGGAAATCCAGAATCCTGCGCTCATGTGTTTCTCCTCTTGTCGTCGCGTTGTCGCGTGAAGTCAAAGTACCGATCGCTGCAGCATGTCCGCGCAGTATGCATCATTTTTCGGCATTCTTGCCATCCGCTGGCCTTATCTCGACTAAAATGCCGGGGTTTTCACCGTCTTCCAGCATGCCATGACCCATTCCAGCTTTCCTCCATTTCACATCGCCGTCATCGGCGGCGGCCCCGCCGGCCTGATGGCCGCCCAGGCGGCCAGCGAGCAGGGAGCCAGGGTGGAGCTGTTCGACGCCATGCCGTCCGTCGGCCGCAAATTCCTGCTGGCGGGGCGGGGCGGCATGAATATCACGCATGCGGAAGGCTACCAGGCTTTCGTCTCGCGCTACGGCCGGCAGGCGCACAGCGTGAAACCGGCGCTGGACCAGTTCGGCCCGCAAAAGGTGCGCGACTGGGTGCACGGCCTGGGCGTCGACACCTTCGTCGGTTCCTCGAACCGCGTCTTCCCGACCGATATGAAGGCGGCGCCGTTGCTGCGCGCCTGGCTGCACCGCCTGCGCGAAGCGGGCGTGCAATTTCACATGCGCCACCGCTGGACGGGCTGGCAGGACGGCCAGCTGGCGTTTGCCACACCGGACGGCGAACGCCTGTGCCGCTTTGACGCCGTAATCCTGGCCCTGGGCGGCGGCAGCTGGGCGCGCCTCGGTTCCGATGGCGCCTGGGTGCCGCTGCTGCAAGGGCAGGGCGTGGCCGTGGCACCTTTGGCGCCGGCCAATTGCGGCTTCGACGTGGACTGGAGCGCGCATTTCAGCAGCCGCCATGCGGGCGAACCGCTGACGACCGTGGCCATTTCGGCGCGCGACATCGACGACTGCATGATCAAGCGCCAGGGCCAGTTCGTCATCACGGCGGGCGGCGTCGAGGGCAGCCTGATCTATGCCTTGTCGGCCGCCTTGCGCGAGCAGATCGCGCGTGACGGCCACGCCACCATCTGGCTGGACCTGGCGCCCGACCACAGCCATGAACGCGTGTTCGCGGAAGTGACGCGCCCGCGCGGCGCCCGCTCCATGTCCAGCCACCTGAATAGCCGGCTGGGAATAAAAGGCGTGAAATCGGGCCTGCTGCGCGAATGCCTGAGCGCCGCCGACTTTGCCGACGAGGCCAGACTGGCGGCCGCCATCAAGCTGCTGCCCGTCACGCTCAAGCGCCCGCGTCCCATCGATGAAGCCATCAGCAGCGCCGGCGGCGTGGATTTCGATGGCATCGACGGCAGCATGCTGCGCGCCATGCCGGGCGTGTTCGTGGCCGGTGAAATGCTGGACTGGGAAGCGCCGACGGGCGGCTACCTGCTGACGGCCTGCCTGGCGCAAGGCAAGGCGGCCGGCGAGCAGGCGGTCAGTTGGCTTGAGGCCCGCTCCGCCTGATCCCATCACCGGGCGCCCGCGCGCTGCTGCGGGCGCCTGCGCTGTCCTCTCTCCCCATCATTTTGTTGACAATAAACAATGCCCTGCGCTAGTATCGTTTCTCGCTATATCGATCTACGATATAGCGAGAAACGATATGGAGGCAGCATGGACAATATCAATTTTTCGCACTACCTGCCGCTATCCGAGGCCACGTTTTACGTGCTCGCTTGCCTGCATGAACCCATGCATGGCTACGCCATCATGCAAAAGGTGGACATGCTCAGCGAAGGCAGTGTCAGCATCGGTCCCGGCACCTTGTATGGCGCTTTTGCCACGCTGGAAAAGCAGGGCCTGATCGTCAAGCTGCGGGAAGAGGAGCGGCGAAAAATCTATGGCATGACGGAGCTGGGGCGCGGGGTCTTGAGCGAGCAGGTGCGGCGCCTGGACATCATGGCAGCCACGGGGAAAAAAACATTGTCACTTCTACAGGGGAATGCGGCATGAGCAAGCAACTGGTCAAGAAATTCAAATGGTGGTGGGTGTGGCAAGACGGGATGCATGAGCGCTGGCTGCAAGAGCAGGCGCGCCAGGGATTGCACTTGCATGCCAGCGATCCCCTCGGCATTCGCATGACGTTCGAGCGCGGTGCACCAGCGGACATGGCATATCGCTGGGACTTTCCGGGCGTAAAGGCGGATCCTGTCTATACGCAATTATTTGTCGATGGAGGCTGGGAACGCGTGGTGGATGTGGGGGGATGGCGTTGCTGGCGCAAACCTGTGGTGGATGGAAAAATTCCCGAAATTTTCACGGATGTGCCATCGAAGGTGCGGAAATACCAGCGCAGCCTGGTCCTCTTGCTGGTAAGCGGATTGCCATTCTTTCTGGTGGTCGTTGCGCCAGCATCACGCCATGTCTTGTTGGCGGAGCCCCGGGTGAGTGCTGTCACTGGCGCTGGCCTGTTAATGCTCGTCTACGCCATTGGCAAACTCATGCAGCGTGTGCGTCAGTTGCGGCGGGGCGCGGCGCAGTAGGGGCCAGGCTGGGGGGCGGCCCGCTCAATGCCAGATGATGTCTCCTGAGCCACTCTTTTGCGTCTCGCGCTGGCGCGGGTTGCCGTGCACGTGGATGTCGCCGCTGCCGCGCAAGGTCAGGTTGCTGGCGTCGCGCACGAAGACGGTGCTCTCGCCCGAGCCTTGCAGGCTGACGCTGGCCTTGTCTGCCGCCAGGTGTTCGGCATCGATGTCGCCAGAGCCGCTCAGGTCGGCACGCAGGAATTTCGTGTTGCCGCTGGCGGCGATGCGTCCGGAACCCACCATTTCCAGCACCACGCTGTCGCTGTTGCCGGCATTGATGTCGAGGTCGCCACTGCCGTTGACGGTCGCTTGCACCTGCTTGTAGCGTCCCGTAAAACTGACGTCGCCCGAGCCCGTCAATTCCAGTATAAAGCTGTCGCCGGAAAAGCCCGTGATCCTGCTGTCGCCATTGCCGTGCACTTCCAGCCGCGCGAGGGCTGGCAGCACCAGTTCCACCTGAAGCGGCTGGCGATGGTGGAACAGCATGCCTTTCGGGCCGATATGCAGGGTCGTGCCATCGGCCGTCGTGTCGACGTTCGACAGCAGACGCTGCTCGCCGCTCACTTTCAGCGACGGCGTGGCGCCGCGGCGCAGCACCAGGTCGATGGGGCCGGCCAGGTCGATGCTGGTGATGTCGGCGGAAATGGGGCGCGTTTCGCTGCGCACGGCGCGGCCGGCAGCACTGCTGGGATTGCTGATCCCCTTGGCGCGCAGCGCCGCATACGACATGGCGATCAGGACCAGGGCCAGCAGGAGCATGGACAGGCCGACTTTGAGTAAGCGTTTCATGGCAGCCTTTCTAGTGACCTTTGAGGAGGGAGACATTCATGGCGATGTAGCGCTTGACGCCGATCAAGGTATAGCGCGTTACCACCAGACTGAGCAAGAAGATGGCGATGCCGCCGAGCAGCATGCCCACGCCGAAGACGGTTTGCGTGGTGCGCGCATCGCGGTCCATGTCGGTGGAGATGCGGATGCCGCCACCGGCCAGCGCTTCGGCCCGCTCCATCACGCGCGAGGAAGTGCTCGGCGCCTCGGGTTCGGTTTTGACGGGGCCGGGCAGGTGGTCGACTTCGATGCCCGTGTCGCCGATGGTGATGCGCGTTTCGCGCCGCTCGCCCCCATCGCCGCCATCGTCGTCATGGATGAAGACGTGGCGCAGGGGGCCGTCGAGCACCAGTTCGTTGGCGCCGGACAAGCCGCTGGCCGTGATGGCGATGCCGGCCAGGTAAAAGCTCAGGCCGACCGCATACAGGGTGGCCAGCAGAGCCGCGTAGACGGCGGCAGGCACGACCATGAACAGGTTGAAGATGGCCAGGCCCACCAGCGAGACGAGCAGGCGCAGCAGGTTGACGGGGGTTTTCTTTTGTTCGAAAGCCTGGCGGTGGGTGCTGCTGCGCAAGGTGAGGGCGATTTTTTTCGGGTCGCCCAGATCCTCGGCGATCTCGTGCTCGCTGCGGCCGGCCGCCGCGCCTTCGATGAAGGTCTGTTCGTAGTAATCGAGCGTCTTGGCCACCAGGTCCGGCGGCAAGCCCGCCAGCGCGCGCCGCAGCGCCTCGAGATAATCTTGCTTGTTCATCATATTCTTCCTGTTCCTGCGCGCCGCTTAGCCCAGCGCCGGCAGCAGCATGCTTGCCTGGCTCAGCATCAATGGCGCTTGTGGCGCCTGTTGTCCGTGAATGACGGCCAGGGTGGCCAGCACCACACCCGCCAGCAGCGCCAGGGCTTTCAAGCTGTTTTTCAAGTGCAAGGTGGTGTGCATGGTATTCCTCTGTGGCATGGCCGTTGTCGATGATCGGACTGTACCCAAGCGCACGTGAACGCACCAGCACGGTGCGACAGAATGCAATTTCGCGGGGACCAGCGACACCAGGGGAGGATGCACCGTCAAGTCTGTTTTGCCGCCTTGGCCGTGGTGACGGCCCTGGCGGCCGCCACGCCGCTGCGCACGGCTGCCTCGATGGTGGCCGGATAGTCTTGCGTCCGGTCCTCATTGGCCGTGTAGTCGCCGGCCAGCAGCAGGCCCGGCATGCCGCTGGCATTGCCGGGGCGCAGCAAATCCGGCGTGCAGGCAAAGGTGGCGCGCTTTTCCGTGATCAACTGGGTCCAGACGGGTTGCGCCAATTCAGGGCGCTGCAGCACCTGCGCCAGCTGCGCGGCAATCGCCTGCGCCAGCGGCCCGTGGCCTTGCTCGGCGGCAGGACCGGAGGCGCTGATGACGACGGCCAGCAAGCCTGCCTGCTTGCTGTCGAGCTGGCCCCGGTCGAAGACGAACTGGCCCCAGTGCTGTTGCTCCGGCGCATCGACGAGCGCGTAAAACGGCAAGTCCAGGCGCACGCCGGTGTCGTATTGCAGATAGCAGGTGCTGATGGCTTCCGGCGTGAAAGCCTGCATGCGGGCAATGGCATCGGCCAGGCGCGCGTCCTGCACGGCATGCAGCAGGCTGGCGGCCTGCACGGACGAGGTGGCCACGATGACGCCATCATAGCTGTCGGTCTCATCGAGTTGCCAGCGGCCATCGGGCAAGGCGTGCAGGGATGCCACCTTGGCGCCCGTGCGGAATTCTCCGCCATGCCGTTCCACATAGCGAGCGGCCGCGTCGGGCAGCAGGGCGGAGAGATCCGCCTTCGGGATCAGCATGTCCGAGGCGCGCCGGCGCGATGCCCCCAGGCTGTCGCGCAGCACGTTGATGAAGACGCGGGCCGAGGCCCGCTCGGGCGGCGTGTTCAGTGCGGCCAGGCACAGCGGGTGCCACATCAGCCGGTTCAAGGTATCCGTCTGGTCGAAGCGCTGCAGCAATTCGGTTACCGTGCAATCGTGGTACAGCTGCCAGCCCATCCATCGCATGGCCGTGGAAAATCGCATCAGGGCCAGCTTGTCGGCGCGTAATAGTCCTTTGGCGCGCAGCAGGGCCCAGGCTAGGTGCAGCGGCGCGGGCAGGCGCGGCGCGATGAAATCCATGCCACCGGAGTTCACCGGATAGCGCATCTGCAGGGGCACGGTGAGGATCAGTTCGGCAGGGTCTTGGCCCGCGAGCTTGATCAGGCGCAAGGTTTCCGTGTACGCGCCCAGCAAGATGTGCTGGCCGTTGTCGAGCACAGTATTTTCCCGTTCGACACGGCGCGCGCGGCCGCCCAGGGTGCGCGCCGCTTCGAAGACGCTCACCGAGTGGCCGGCGCGCGCCAGTTCCATGGCCGCCGCGCAGCCGGCCCAGCCGGCGCCGATGACGGCGTAGCGTTGCTTCACGCGAATATCAGCCACGGACCCAGGTCTTCCACGCCAGCCACAGTTTGCGGATCGGCGTGAGCGAGATGCGCTGCTTCAGCACGTGGTAGCCGTCGCGCTCGACTTCATTGAGCAGGGTGCGGTAGATGGCGGCCATGATCAGGCCCGGGCGCTGGGCGCGGCGGTCTTCGGCCGGCAGCAGGGCGAACGCTTCGTCATACGCCTTTTGCGCGCGCGCCACCTGAAAGCGCATGAGGTTTTCAAAGTTTTCGCTGTGGCGCGCGTTCAGCAAATCGGCTGCCGTCACGTTAAATTGCTGCAATTCGCTGATCGGCAGGTAGATGCGCCCCTTGCGCGCATCTTCGCCCACGTCGCGGATGATGTTGGTCAGCTGGAAGGCATGGCCCAGCTTTTCCGCGTACAGCAGGGTTTCCGGGCGGGTCGCGCCAAAGATGCTGGCCGACAAGATGCCCACCACGCTGGCCACATGCCAGCAATAGCGGCTCATGGCCTGGTAATCGAGGTAGCGGGTCTGGTTCAAGTCCATTTCCATGCCGTCGATGATGGCCTGCAAATGTTTTTCTTCCAGTTTATAAATGTCGAGGTGCGGCTGCAGCGCGCGCATCACGGGATGCGTGGGGTTGCCCTCGTACATGGCCTTGACTTCCTTGCGCCACCACACCAGCTTGGTGCGTGCCACGGCTTCGTCCGTGCATTCGTCGACCGTGTCATCGACTTCGCGGCAAAACGCATACAGGGCCGTGATGGCCTTGCGGCGTTCGGCCGGCAGGAACAGAAAGCTGTAGTAGAAGCTGGAGCCGCTCTGGGCGGCCTTTTGTTGGCAGTATTCGTCGGGAGACATAGTCAAAAGAGCAAGGGTTGCAGATCGAAGCCGCTATTCTATCGTCTTACAGAGTGGGCGACGGGGGAAAAGCCGTTTTTACTTGCGTCTCTTGACGCAGGCTTTTGCGGGACATGCGCAGGGCGCGCCAGAAAATGATCAGCCAGTCGCGTTTTTCCAGCTTGGGACGGCGCCGGAACACGTCGTAATTGACGGCTTCGATGGCTTCCAGGATGCGCAAGCCCCCTTGCACCACCAAACGCAGTTCCCAGCCGATGCGTCCCCGCAAACGCAGGGCCAGCGGCGCGCCGGACAGCATCAGGGCGCGCGTGCGGGCCACTTCGAAGCGCATCAGGGCGCTCCACTTGCCGTGCGCCTCGGGCCGCTCGAAGGCGGCGGCGGAGACGGCAAAGCGGCTCAGGTCTTCCATCGGCAGGTAGATGCGTTCCTTTTGCTGGTCGATGGCGACGTCTTGCAAGAAATTAATTAATTGCAAGGCTGAGCATATCGCATCGGAATCGCGTACATTCTGTTCATCGGCCGCGCCGTACAGGTGCAGCATCAGCAGTCCCACGGGGTTGGCGGAGCGGGCGCAGTAATCGAGCACGTCGTCATAGCTGGCGTAGCGCGTCGTTTCGACATCCTGTTTGAAGGCCGACAACAGATCGTGGAAGGGCTTCAGCGGCAACTGGAACCGGGCGATGACGGCGGCCAGGCGTTCGAACATGACGGCGTTCTCGCCGGCATGGCCTTCCTCGCGGGCGATGCGGCCCAGCGCCTCTTCGTAGGCGTGCAAGGCGGCAAGGCGTTCGGCCGGCGTGGCGTCGCCTTCATCGGCCAGATCGTCGGCGCTGCGGGCGAAGGCATAGATGGCTTCGACGGCGGGCACCAGGCGGCGCGGCAGTAAAAATGATGCTACAGGAAAATTTTCGTAATGGTCTACAGGCATTGAACACGCTTCTTTAGTCTTGCAGTTTTTTAATCTCGAGATTAATGACGCAAAAGTCACTAAAAACTTTTACGCACGATTATAATTAATAACCAGAAAGTCATTAGCGGGAAATCGTTCCCCGCCATGACCAAGCTGATATTGTCACAAATTTAAGGATATCGCGTGCGAAAAAGTTTGGCTTGGCCCAAAGGGCAAGCAAAAAGTTTCTCCGCATAAAAATATTACAGCCCGCATAGTAAAGGAAAATACCTTGTTTGCCCTGAAAACCCTGCGCCGCGAGACCGGCGCACCCGCACTGCCCGCCCTGCGGCTGATTGCCGCCGCCGCCCTGGCGCTGACCCTGGCGGCCTGTTCCAAGCCTGCCGTCAAAGTGGAAGACGTGCGCCCCGTGCGCGCGATTGTGTTGTCTAGCAGTAATGTCGACGTGAGTGCCGAGCTGGCGGGCGAGGTCGTGCCCCGCGTCGTGTCGCAGCTGGGTTTCCGCGTGGGCGGCAAGATCGTCGCGCGCAAGGTGGACGTGGGCGCCAGCGTGACGAAGGGGCAAGTGCTGATGCAGCTCGATCCCGCCGACTTGCAGCTGTCGCAGGCGCAGGCCAAGGCGTCGCTGGTGAGCGCGGAAACGAGCCGCGACCTGGCCCGCGCGGAACTGAAGCGCTACCAGGATTTGCGCGAGAAGAATTTCGTCAGCCAGGCCGTGCTCGATGGCAAGGATGCCACCTACAAGGCGGCGCAGGCGAACGTGGAAGCGGCGCAAGCCCTGTACCGTGGCCAGGCCAACCAGTCCGGCTATGCCAGCTTGGTGGCTGACGTCGATGGCGTCGTCACGCGCATCGAGGCCGAAGTGGGGCAGGTGGTGGCGCCAGGCGCGCCCGTGGTGCAGGTGGCCAAGAGCGGCGAGAAGGAAATCGTGATCGGCATTCCCGAAGACAAGGTCGAGACCTTGCGCAAGGTCAAGGATGTCACCGTGCGCCTGTGGGCCGATCCGAAGCAGGGCTTGCCGGGCAAGATACGCGAAGTGTCGCCCGTGGCCGATGCCGCCACGCGCACCTACCTGGCCAAGGTCAGCATCCCGGACGCGCCGCAGGCACGCCTGGGCATGACGGCCGTGGTGCAGTTCGCCTCGCAAACGGCCACGCCGCAGATCAAGGTGCCGCTGACGGCCCTGTTCAACGAAAAATCGCAAAGCTCCGTGTGGGTGGTGGAAAACGGCGTCGTGAAGCTCGTGCCGGTGACGGTGGGCGGCGTGGCGGGCAATGAACTGCTGCTGACCTCGGGCGTGAAAGCGGGCCAGACCGTGGTCACGGCCGGCGTCAACCTGCTCAAGCCTGGCCAGAAAGTGACCATCCTCGGCGCCGGACTGGCCAGCAAGCCCGATGTCGCCGCTGCCGCCGTCAGCGTGGGTGCAGCCAAATGAAGGGCGGCTTCAATCTGTCGCGCTGGGCCCTCGAACACATCCCGCTGACGCGCTACCTGATGGCCGTGCTGCTGATCGGCGGCATGCTCAGCTATGCCAGCCTGGGCCAGGATGAAGATCCCCCGTTCACCTTCCGCGCCATGGTGCTGCAAGCCTACTGGCCAGGCGCCACGGCCTTGCAGATGGCCGAGCAGGTGACGGACAAGCTGGAAAAGAAGCTGCAGGAAACGCCGTACATCGACGAAATCACCAGTTATTCGAAGCCCGGCGAAACCTTGATCCTGCTGGAGCTGCGCGAATCGGCGCCGCCCAAGGAAACAGCCGCCGCCTGGTATCAGGTGCGCAAGAAGATCGGCGACATCAAGGGTACCTTGCCGGCCGGCGTCGTGGGCCCGTTCTTCAATGACGAGTTCGGCGACACCTACGGTTCCATCTTCGCCCTGTCCGGCGACGGTTTTACCTACGCGGAAATGAAGGATTACGCGGACAAGGTGCGCCAGGAATTACTTTCTGTTGGGCAGGTATCGAAGGTGGAACTGTTCGGCGTGCAAGATGAAAAGATCAATATCATCTTTTCGCACAAGAAATTCGCCCAGTTGGGCATTCCTTTCGATGCCATCGTGCAGCAATTGTCCGAGCAAAACAGCATCAACGCCACGGGCGTGCTGGTGACGCCGACGGACAACCTGCAGGTGCGCGTGACGGGCGCCATGCTTACCGTCAAGGACCTGGAAAACCTGGAATTGCGCGCCAACGGCACCACTTTCCGCCTCGGCGACTTTGCCACCGTGAAACGTGAATTCGTCGATCCGCCGAAGGACAAGATGCGCTTCAACGGCAAGGAAGTGATCGGCCTGGGCGTATCGATGGAAAAGGGCGGCAACATCATCGACATGGGCAAGGCCTTGCAGGCAACGGTGACGCGAATGAAGAGCGAATTGCCGGTCGGCATAGAGCTGCAGCGCGTGTCGAACCAGCCGGAAGCCGTGTCCGCGTCCGTGGGCGAGTTCGTGCATACCCTGATCGAAGCCATCCTGATCGTGCTGGCCGTCAGCTTTGTCGCGCTGGGCTTGCACACGAAGCCGCTGCGCATCGACGTGCGTCCCGGCCTCGTGGTGGCCCTGACCATCCCGCTGGTGCTGGCCGTCACCTTCCTGTGCATGCGCCTGCTTGACATCGACTTGCACAAGATTTCGCTCGGCGCCCTGATCATCGCGCTGGGCTTGCTGGTCGATGACGCCATCATCGCCGTCGAGATGATGGTGCGCAAGATGGAAGAGGGCTTCTCGCGCTTCGACGCGGCCACGTTCGCCTATACCTCGACGGCCATGCCCATGTTGACGGGCACCCTGATCACGGTGGCGGGCTTCCTGCCCATCGGCCTGGCCAAGTCGGCCGCCGGCGAATACACGTTTTCCCTGTTCTCCGTCAATGCGCTGGCCCTGATCATTTCGTGGGTGGTGGCCGTCGTCTTCACGCCCTACATCGGCTACGTCTTGCTGAAAGTCAAACCGCACGCGCATAACGACCATGAATTGTTCGATACGCCGAACTTCCGCCGCTTCCGCCGCACCGTGGCCTGGTGCGTGGAATGGCGCAAGACGACGATTGCCGCCACCCTGGCCATCTTTGCGCTCGGTATCTATGGCTTCAACTTTATTGAAAAGCAATTCTTTCCCGATTCCAGCCGTCCGGAACTGATGGTGGAACTGTGGTCGCCCGAAGGCACGACGTTCGCCGCGAATGAAAAGCAGGTGAAGAAATTCGAAGCTTTTGTGGGCAAGCTCGACGGCGTGGAAAGCGTGACCAGCTACGTGGGCACGGGCAGTCCCCGTTTCTACCTGCCGCTGGACCAGATCTTTCCGCAGACCAACGTGTCGCAAGTGGTGATCCTGCCGAAGAGCCTGGCGGACCGCGAGCAGCTGCGCCAGAAGATCATCGACGTTTTCAAGAAGGATTTCCCGGAAGTGCGGGGCAGGGTAAAACTGTTGCCGAACGGACCACCGGTGCCGTATCCCGTGCAATTTCGCGTCACGGGGCCGGAAGTGGCGGGTGTGCGCGCCATTGCCGACCAGGTCAAGGATATCCTGCGGGCCAATCCGAACACCGTGGGCGTCAATGACAACTGGAATGAATCGGTGAAAGTGCTGCGCCTGGACCTGGACCAGGACAAGATGCGCGCGCTGGGCGTCACCTCGAAAACGGTGATGCAGGCGGCCAATACGATACTGTCGGGCACCGTCATCGGCCAGTTCCGCGAAGACAACAAGCTGATCGATATCCAGGTGCGCCAGCCGCTGGAGGAGCGGGCGACGATTTCCGTGCTGAACGACACGAATATCCCGACGGCAACGGGCAAGTCCGTGCCCATCTCGCAGCTGGCCCGCGTGCATTTTGTGTGGGAGCCGGGCGTCGTCTGGCGCGACAAGCGCGAATGGGCCATTACCGTGCAGTCGGACGTGGTCGACGGCATCCAGGGCGCTACCGTATCGACGCAACTGGCGCCGCAACTCGACGCCTTGCGGGCCAAAATGCCGGACGGCTACCGCATCACCGTGAAAGGCGTGGCGGCCGACAGCGGCGAGGCGGAAGCGTCGATCGCGGCGAACTTGCCGCTGGCCATCTTCATCATCTTCACCTTGCTGATGCTGCAGCTGCACAGTTTCTCGCGTTCGCTGCTGGTGTTCCTGACGGGGCCGCTGGGCGTGGCGGGCGCCGCGTTTGCCTTGCTGCTGCTGCACCGTCCGCTGGGCTTCGTGGCCAACCTGGGCGTCATCGCGCTGTTCGGCATGATCATCCGCAATTCCGTGATCCTCGTCGACCAGATCGAGCAAGACATCAAGGATGGCTCCACGCCGTGGGACGCCATCATCGACTCGGCCGTGCGCCGCTGCCGCCCCATCGTGCTGACGGCGGCTGCCGCCGCGCTGGCCATGATCCCGCTGTCGCGTTCGGTCTTCTGGGGCCCGATGGCCGTCGCCATCATGGGCGGCCTGATCCTGGCGACGGCCCTGACACTGCTGTTCCTGCCGGCCCTGTATGCGGCCTGGTTCAGGGTCAGGAAGCCGGAGCCGGTGACTGCAAAAGAAGGCTAGGAGCCAGCGCCAAGGTGCAGTCATAAAAAAGGCGGCATTCCTCTGGGAAATCCAGTAGAATGCCGCCTTTGCTTTACCGAGCGCTTGCTCCGGGCTTGCTCAATGAGTCCGCGGTAGCCAGATCGCTCCCGAGTTGTTAAAATCAGGGGCGGCAGCCTGTGGCAAGTAGCACAAAGTAGTACAAAATGCGGATGTGGTGGAATTGGTAGACACGCTGGTCTTAGAAGCCAGTGCTTCGGCTTGGGAGTTCGAGTCTCCCCATCCGCACCAATCCGGGTTGTTCCAGCCCGGAAGTGCAGCACCATCAAAATTTTCCCTGAACTAATTTCATCAGCCCAGTGCGCCGAGTGCGCCCAGTTGCCGGCTTGACTGTTGCACCATCTGCGCAATCAGTGCCTGCGCCTGCGGGTAGCCGCTTCTTTCCATTAATTTATCATCTTCAGTCAGCGGCCAAAGTGCCTGCAAGACGCGCTGGCGCGCCTGCGGCCAGTCGTGCTCCTGCGCCGGGGGCGCTGGCGGCAGTTCCCGATCCAGCATGTGCAGCGCCTGCCGCGTCATCGCCAGCTCTTGCTGCGCCAGCGCGGCCAGCGCGTCGCTGCGCGGTGGCGGCTGCTGCAGGAGAAACGTGTCGAGCTTGCGGCTCTGGCGTTCGTACAGGTCGAGCAGCAGGTGCAGGGTGGCGCCGGCAGGCCGCCGTTGCGTGTCGAGCGCATCGAGTACGTCCAGCAGCCAGCGCGTCATCTGGCGTCCGGCCAGTCCCAGCTCCGGCCAGGTCGTGCTGTGCAATTGTTCGCCCAGGTAGCGGGCGCGGTCGATGGCGCGCCGGCTGCCGCTCATGTGCTGGCCGATGGGGCCGTACCGGGGCGCCAGCGTGGCTTCCTGCCGCTCGGCCTGCAGGCACAGCAAGGCCAGGTGGACGTACACGTGGAAGGCGGCCAGGGTGCGGTGGGCATCCCAATAGTGATTATTGTCGTCATCGGGCGCATTCCATAGCGAGCAGACCCTGGCGCCATCGTCGCGCGCATAGTCGGGGGCCAGCAGGCTATGGCCGTGGCGGAAGTCGTACAGCTTCTGGTGCAGCGATTCGTGCAGCAAGTGCTCGGCCAGCCACCAGGGATTGCCGGTCAGTTCCTGGTTCAGGAACACGCTGCCATTGACGCGGAATTGCGAGCTCGATGCCTTGCCGCGCCACGTGCCCAGCTTGGGAAACAGGGCGATCAATTGCACGTGAGACAGCGCGCTGGCCGTCAGACGGGGCAGCAGGGTTTCCAGCAGGTGCAGGCCGCGGCGCAGCAAAACCCGTTCCTGCGGCGTGGGCGTGGCCAGCGGCGCGCCATAGTTATCTTCCATTACGGCAAGAAAGGCGCGCGCATACGGCGTGCCTTCCTGCCAGGCATGCCATATATAAGTGTCGTCATAAGTATAAGTGTCGTCATAAGTGTCGTCATGATCGATGTCTGTGATCTGAGGCCCGCCCTCGTCGTGCAGCCGGGCCAAAGGCGGCAGATGGGCCACCAGCGGCCCGCCGGGCAAGCCCGCGCGCAAGTGCTCGCCCGCCGCCTGGAACAGCGCCGCGCATTGCGGCAGGGGCAAGCCGTAGTCGTCGCCCAGGTGCAACTGGCGCATGGCGTGCTGGACGGCGCAGCGCAGCACCGTGTCGCCCAGCAGCTGGCGCTGGCGCGCGGGCGGCGCCGCATCGAGCTGGCGAGCCAGGCTTTCCGCCTCGGGCAGGCTGCGGCCCAGCTTGTGCAGCCGGCGCCGGTAGGCGACGGCCAGCTGGTCGCGGATGTAGCCGCTGTCGCCAAAGGCACGGTGGGACGCCAGTGCCGTTTCCACGGCGCCCAGCATGCCGGTGTCCGCTGGCGCGGCGCCCAAGCTGTGAACGGGCTGCACGGCGCGGCCGGGTCAGGCGACGGTGGGATGGTCGTGGTCGTGGTGACCATCGCCCTTCATGCGCAATTCCATTTCATCGACTTCCGTCTGGATTTTTTGCAGGTCGTCATCCGTTACGCCGTCGAGCAGGCGGCTGAGGACCATTTGCAGCTTGGCTTTGGCGTTGCTGGAACCGCCGGGTGCGCTATCGCTCATGATGTTTTCTCCATTAAATGCACTTGGAGAGGGGCGAAGCGGCTTAGGTTTGCCTGAAAAATGGCCAAATTGAGGTAAATCAAAGGTTTTTTGGCCGAAATCTTCGCCAAGAGCGCATTTCTTTGTTTCGGACGGGGCGACAGTTCGCATATACTAATGAACGAAGCAGGCTGGAAAGCCTGTCTCTGGCGAAATAAAGAATGCCGGGGCAAGAGTAAAGACAGGGCCACCCAGGCTGTAGCGACTCGTTCGCCGCCGCTGGTATCCTCTGTGGCCGGGCTGCAAAGCCAGCCACTTTCCCGAAGTCCTTTGTTATAATGCCACGCTTTACCGAATGATGGCCGGCCCTGCATTTACTGAGAAGCGGGGCTGGACGCTCGGAGCCCTGTCGCAGTACTGGAAGCGGCGGATTGTTTGGTGCCTGGTGCGGGTTTTCCCTCAGCCGGGTAGACCAGGTCCATTGTCCTGCTTGCAGTGCTTTTACAGATGAATATGCGAGCGAGTGAAGCTGGACCCATGTCTTGCCGTCAGCGATGGCGCAAGGGGTCGGGTCTTCTTTTCTCGCACCAACAGTGTTTATTTTTTGGACGATTTTTTACATGGCAACTGCAGTCGAAACCTTGGGCAAACTCGAACGTCGTATCACGATCTCCTTCCCGCTGACGGACGTCCGCACGGAAGTTGAGAAGCGCCTGAAAGTGCAAGCCCGTACGGCTAAGGCACCGGGCTTCCGTCCGGGCAAAGTGCCGTTGAAAATGGTCGCAGCACAATACGGCTACCAAATTGAATCGGAAGTGCTGAATGACAAAGTCGGCCGCGCGTTCAACGACGCTGCCAACGAAAACAATCTGCGCGTGGCCGGTTTCCCGAACATCGTGCCGAAAGAAGAAGCAGCCGAAGGCCAGCTGGCTTTCGATGCAACGTTCGAAGTGTATCCGGAAGTCGCCATCGGCGACCTGACGGCCGTTGAAATCGAAACCGTGCAAGCCGACGTGTCGGAAGCCGAAATCGACAAGACCATCGATATCCTGCGCAAGCAGCGCGTGCACTTCCACACCAAGGGCGAAGCTGGCGAACACGGCGACGGCGGCGAGCCGATCGCTGCCAACGGCGACCGCGTGACCGTCGACTTCGTCGGCTCGATCGACGGCGTTGAATTCCCAGGCGGCAAAGCTGAAGGCTACGCTTTCGTGCTGGGCGAAGGCCGCATGCTGCCGGAATTCGAAGCAGCGACCCTGGGCCTGAAAGTGGGCGAGTCCAAGACTTTCCCATTGTCGTTCCCAGAGGACTACCACGGTAAAGACGTTGCCGGCAAAACCGCTTCGTTCACCATCACCCTGCAAAAGCTGGAATGGGCGCACCTGCCGGAAGTCGATGCCGAATTCGCAAAGTCCTTGGGCGTTGCCGATGGCGACCTGGCCAAAATGCGCGAAGACATCAAAGTCAACCTGCAGCGCGAAGTCGCTGGCCGCGTGAAAGCACGCAACAAGGAAGCCGTCATGGACGCGCTGATCAAAGTTGCTGAGCTGGAAGTGCCAAAAACGCTGATCGCTCAGGATTCCGAGCGTCTGGCCGAAATGACCCGCCAGGACATGGCGCAGCGCGGCATGAACGTCAAGGACGTGCCTTTCCCGGCAGAACTGTTCGCGGAAAAAGCCGAGCGTCGCGTACGCCTGGGCCTGATCCTGTCGCAGCTGGTGGGCGACAACAAGCTGCAGGCTACGCCTGAGCAAGTCAAGGCGCAAATCGAAGATTTCGCCCAAAGCTACGAAGATCCACGCGAAGTGCTGAAGTACTACTACAGCGACCGTCGTCGTCTGGGTGAGATCGAAGCCCTTGTATTGGAAGAAAACGTCGTCACTTACGTGTTGGGCCTGTCGAAAGTCACGACGAAAGCAGTTGCTTTCGACGAACTGATGGGAAGCAACGCACAAGCGTAAACCAGTTGGTATCCGGATGCCGCTCCCGGCCGCAAGGCCGGGGCGGCGCCCTCTAACTGCTTCACAAGGAAATGAAATGACAGGTATGAACCGTAATCCGGCGCTGGACACAGAGATGCTCGGCCTGGTGCCGATGGTGGTGGAACAAAGCGGTCGCGGCGAGCGCTCGTATGATATTTACTCGCGCCTGCTGAAGGAACGCTTGATTTTCATGGTCGGCCCGGTCAATGACCAGATGGCCAACCTGGTTGTCGCCCAGCTGCTGTTCCTGGAAAGCGAAAATCCGGAAAAGGAAATCTCGCTCTACATCAACTCGCCAGGTGGTTCGGTCTCGGCCGGCATGGCCATCTACGACACCATGCAGTTCATCAAGCCGGACGTCTCGACCCTGTGCACGGGCATGGCTGCCTCGATGGGCGCTTTCCTGCTGGCCGCTGGCGCCAAGGGCAAGCGTTTCTCGCTGCCGAACTCGCGCATCATGATTCACCAGCCGTCCGGTGGTTCGCAAGGCATGGCGTCCGATATCGAGATCCAGGCGAAGGAAATCCTTTACCTGCGCACCCGCTTGAACGGCATCATGGCCGAGCGCACGGGCCAGACGATCGAACAGATCGCCAAGGACACCGACCGCGACCGTTTCATGTCCGCCGACGAGGCCGTTGAGTATGGTTTGATCGACAAAGTGTTGACCAGCCGCGCTTGATGAGCCCCTACCGGTATTGCTAAGTACGTAAGTAAACGCCCGGGCGATCAAACGTTCGGGCGTTTCGCTTTTATTTCGGGTAGCATGGAGCTTGTGCACGTTGTTGACTTGCACCATGGGTAGCTGCCTTTCCGGCAACTACCGCACTCCGGCTTGCGATTTTGCAATATTGTTAATGCAGTTCCAACCAAAATGCCTTATGTCAGACAAAAAATCCTCTAGCGGCGAAAAATTACTGTATTGCTCGTTCTGCGGCAAAAGCCAGCACGAGGTGAAGAAACTCATCGCCGGCCCGTCCGTGTTCATTTGCGACGAGTGCATCGACCTGTGCAACGACATCATCCGTGATGAAACGTCGAGCATCGAGACGGTGACCGGTACCAAATCCGACCTGCCGACGCCGCAAGAAATTGCCGCCTTGCTCGATCAGTACGTGATCGGCCAGCAGACTGCCAAGCGCATCCTGTCGGTGGCGGTGTACAACCATTACAAGCGCCTCAAGCACCTGGGCAAGAAAGACGACATCGAACTGGCCAAGAGCAACATCTTGCTGGTCGGTCCTACCGGCTCGGGCAAGACCCTGCTGGCACAGACCCTGGCGCGCATGCTCAACGTGCCGTTCGTGATCGCCGACGCCACCACCCTGACCGAAGCCGGTTACGTGGGCGAAGACGTGGAAAACATCATCCAGAAGTTGCTGCAAAGCTGCAACTATGACGTCGAGAAAGCCCAGCGCGGCATCGTCTACATCGATGAAATCGACAAGATTTCGCGCAAGTCCGACAATCCGTCCATCACGCGCGACGTGTCGGGCGAGGGCGTGCAGCAAGCCTTGCTCAAGCTCATCGAAGGCACGATGGCTTCCGTGCCGCCACAAGGCGGCCGCAAGCACCCGAACCAGGATTTCGTGCAGATCGACACGACCAACATCATGTTCATCTGCGGCGGCGCCTTCGACGGCCTGTCGAAAGTGATCGCCAACCGTTCCGAAAAGAGCGGCATCGGCTTCTCGGCCACCGTGCGCAGCAAGTCGCAAAGCTCGGCCAGCGAACTGATGCTGCAAGCGGAACCGGAAGACCTGGTCAAGTTCGGCCTGATCCCGGAACTGGTGGGCCGTCTGCCCGTCATCGCCACCCTGGCGGAATTGACGGAAGAGGCGCTGATCCAGATCCTCGTCGAGCCGAAGAATGCGCTGATCAAGCAGTATTCGAAGCTGCTGGAGATGGAAGGCGCGGAACTGGAGATTCGTCCGGCCGCCCTGCATGCCATCGCCCGCAAGGCGCTGGCGCGCAAGACCGGTGCCCGTGGCCTGCGTTCCATCCTGGAACATGCTTTGCTGGACGTCATGTACGAACTGCCGAGCGAACAAAATGTGGTGAAGGTCGTCATCGACGAAAATACCATCACCAGTGGCGCCAAACCTTTATTGATTTATCAAGAGACTGCCAAGGCCTCCGGAGAAAATTGATTACTGCTGAGACAAATGCATAAAAAGGGTTTTGATTCCTTAAAGCATGGCAGTACAATTTAAATCAATGAGTGCAGGCTTCAATCGGAAAGCCACTCGCGGCGCTTAGCTGCGCGTGGCTTTTTTACTGTGAAAACTGCATTTATTACCGTCATGCGGGTGTGTTTTGCGAAATAGACAGAAAAATGTTTGTTTCACAGAATTATTTATTCTCGCCGGTCTTGTGTTTTGGCAGCGAGCGCCAACATCGTAAACACGCTTTCTATAAGGTACGCCATGACAACTTCCAAATTAACTGAGCAAACTCAACTGCCGTTATTGCCGTTGCGGGATGTCGTCGTTTTCCCGCATATGGTGATACCGCTGTTCGTTGGCCGTCCAAAGTCGATCAAGGCGCTGGAAGCTGCGATGGAGCAGGGCAAGAGCATCATGCTTGCCGCTCAAAAAGCAGCCGCGAAGGACGAGCCGTCTCCTTCGGATATCTATGAAATTGGCTGCGTTGCCAATATTCTGCAAATGCTGAAGCTGCCCGATGGCACCGTCAAGGTGCTGGTCGAAGGCGCGCAGCGTGCCCGTATCAACCACATCAGCGATGCGCCGACGCACTTCATCGCCGACCTGACGCCGCTCGAGTCCGAGCCGGGCGACGAGTCGGAAGTCGAAGCCATGCGCCGCGCGATCGTGCAGCAGTTCGACCAGTACGTCAAACTGAACAAGAAGATCCCGCCGGAAATCCTCGCTTCACTGTCGGGTATCGACGATGCCGGCCGCCTGGCCGACACGGTGGCCGCGCATCTGCCCCTGAAGCTTGAGCAAAAACAAGTCATCCTGGAAATTTTCAGCGTGGCCAAGCGCCTCGAGCACCTGCTGGGCCAGCTCGAAGGCGAGCTCGACATCCTGCAGGTGGAAAAGCGCATCCGCGGCCGCGTCAAGCGCCAGATGGAAAAGTCGCAGCGCGAGTATTACCTGAACGAGCAAGTCAAGGCGATCCAGAAAGAACTGGGCGAGGGCGAAGATGGTGCCGACCTCGACGAGCTGGAGAAAAAAGTCGCTTCGGCCAAAATGCCGAAGGAAGCGCTCGACAAGGCCACCAACGAGCTGAAGAAGCTGAAACTGATGTCGCCGATGTCGGCCGAAGCCACCGTCGTGCGCAACTACATCGACACCCTGGTCAACTTGCCTTGGAAAAAGAAATCCAAGGTCAATAACGACTTGTCGAATGCGGAAAAAGTGCTCGAAGGCGACCACTACGGCCTCGACAAGGTCAAGGAGCGCATCCTGGAATACCTCGCGGTGCAACAGCGCGTCGACAAGCTGAAAGCGCCTATCCTGTGCTTCGTCGGTCCTCCGGGCGTGGGCAAGACCTCGCTGGGCCAGTCCATCGCCCGCGCGACGAACCGCAAGTTCGTGCGCATGGCCCTGGGCGGCGTGCGCGACGAAGCCGAGATCCGCGGCCACCGCCGCACCTACATCGGCTCGATGCCGGGCAAGATATTGCAATCGCTGTCGAAAGTCGGCGTGCGCAATCCTTTGTTCCTGCTCGATGAAGTCGACAAGATGGGCGCCGATTTCCGTGGCGATCCTTCGTCGGCCCTGCTGGAAGTGTTGGACCCGGAACAGAACCACACGTTCTCCGACCATTACATCGAAGTCGATTTCGACTTGTCGGACGTGATGTTCGTGGCGACGTCGAACTCGTACAATATTCCGCCAGCCTTGCTTGACCGCATGGAAGTGATCCGTCTGTCCGGTTACACGGAAGATGAAAAGACCAGCATCGCGCAGCGTTATCTGCTGCCGAAGCAGATCAAGAACAATGGCTTGAAGGAAGATGAAATTTCGGTGGCCGAGTCGGCCCTGCGCGACATCATCCGCTACTACACGCGAGAAGCCGGTGTGCGTTCGCTCGAGCGTGAAGTGTCGAAGATCTGCCGCAAGGTGGTCAAGATGCTGCTGCTGAAGAAATCCGACAAGAAAGTCATCGTCAACTCGAAGAACCTGGACAAATTCCTCGGCGTGCGCCGCTACGATTTTGGTGTCGCAGAGAAAGAAAACCAGGTGGGCCAGGTGGTCGGTCTGGCATGGACGGAAGTGGGCGGCGATCTGCTGACCATTGAAGCCGTGTCGATGCCGGGCAAGGGCGGCATCATCCGCACGGGTACCCTGGGCGACGTCATGAAAGAGTCGATCGAGGCAGCCCGCACGGTGGTGCGCAGCCGGGCACAGCGCCTGGGCATCAAGGCGGACGTGTTCGAGAAGAGCGACATCCACATCCACGTGCCGGAAGGCGCGACACCGAAGGACGGTCCTTCGGCTGGCGCGGCCATGACGGTGGCGATGGTCTCGGTCTTCACGGGCATTCCCGTGCGCGCCGATGTGGCGATGACGGGCGAGATCACCTTGCGCGGCGAAGTGTTGCCGATCGGCGGCCTGAAAGAAAAGCTGCTGGCGGCCCATCGCGGCGGCATCAAGACGGTCCTGATTCCAGAGCAGAATGTGAAAGACCTGGCCGAAATTCCGGACAACGTCAAGAACAAACTGGAGATCGTTCCCGTGCGCTGGATCGATAAAGTGCTGGAAATCGCCCTCGAACGCATGCCGGAAGCACTGGCTGAAGTGGCTGCGGTGGAGGCTGTCACGGCCGCCGCGACGAAGCCTGATGCGGCTGGCGAGGTGGTAAAACACTAACGTTTTACCCCTGTTTTCCCCAAACAAGCGCTTTTAGAGCGCTTGTTTTATATTGAAACGTGAATTGCGCCCCCAAAGCGCTTGACACATATACAGTGTGGCTTGTTTAATACGCCTGCACATTTTTTTCGCCGGACAGCTGTGGTGCCAAAAGTGCCGCAACGATACGGTAAACGTTTTATACCTTTGTAATTGGGGATGCTAGTGAACAAGACTGAATTGATCGACCACATTGCTGAAAAAGCTGACATTTCCAAAGCCGCCGCTGCGCGCGCACTCGACGCTGTTATCGGCGGCGTGACGGAAACTTTGAAAAACAACGACAGCGTGACGCTGGTTGGTTTTGGCACTTTCTCGGTCAGCGAACGCGCTGAGCGTACCGGCCGCAATCCGCGTACCAAAGAAGCGATCACGATCGAAGCAGCAAAAGTTCCAAAATTTAAAGCTGGTAAAGCTTTGAAGGATGCTGTAAACTAACGGACTTCGGTGAGGTGACAATCACCGGAAACATTTGGCGGCGCCTTCGGGTGCCGCGATTTCAGGGTTGAAGTTCTTCGAATAACAGCCCTGGATACAAATGCAAGCAGTACTGTGTATTTTTCGGAGTGGTAGTTCAGTTGGTTAGAATGCCGGCCTGTCACGTCGGAGGTCGCGGGTTCGAGTCCCGTCCGCTCCGCCAAAAAAATACGCTCTTAAGGAGTGGTAGTTCAGTTGGTTAGAATACCGGCCTGTCACGTCGGGGGTCGCGGGTTCGAGTCCCGTCCGCTCCGCCAGAATATAGAAGCCCGCGCTGCTGAATAAGTAGCGCGGGTTTTTCTTTTTCAGCGCCCGATTATCTCGGCGCGCCTGCTTTCTAAAATCCCTTCCCGCCGTTTTGAATAAAAACACCTGTGCTTAAATCCCCTTTAAGCTGCGCCGGGTTAAATGCCCGGATCCGGCGCCTTGCCGTCCCCGCGGCGCCAGGGCAGGGCGCGCGCCCTGATTTACCCTTGCTATAGCGCTATGGGCATTGTAGAATCAGGAGATAATGGCTTGGGCGTCAGAATCCTGCTTTAGTTCCAGCGCCAAGTTGTTGAATCTAAAGGGGAAGTGGACATCTGTCCCGTCCATTCCGCCGAAGAAATCAAGGCGAACGCATGTTCGCCTTTTTTTATAGTGATCCACTCATCCCGAATTGGCTGACCATGTTTGAATTTATTCGTACCCATCGACGCTTGATGCAGTTTCTCTTGATGCTGGTCATCGTCCCGTCTTTTGCACTGGTCGGTATCAGCGGCTACCAAAGCTTCGGCGACGGCGCGAACACCATCGCCAAGGTCGGCGACCAGGTCGTTACGCAGCAGCAATATGAAGAAGCGCAACGCCAGCAGATCGACCGCTACCGCCAGATGATGGGCGAGCAGTTCGACCAGAAAATGTTCGATACGCCGGAAGCGCGCCAGAGCATCCTCGACAACCTGATCGCCGAGCGCGCCGTGGCCGCCGAAGTGGGCCGTAGCCACTTGGTCATCAGCGATGCCGTGCTGCAAAAGGAAGTACTGGAAATTCCAGGCTTGACCTTGCCGGACGGTAAATTCGACCTGGAACGCTACAAGGCCATGCTGGCCGCCCAAGGCATGACGCCGCAGATGTACGATGCGCGCCGCCGCAGCGACCTGGCCCTGCAGCAACTGGCCGGCGCCGTGCAAGGCACGGCCTTCGCGCCGAACACCGTCTCCAAGCGCCTGTCCGACATTACCTCGGAAGAGCGTGAAGTGCAGGAATTGCTGCTGCCGATCGCCCAGTACGTGCCGGAAGTCAAAGTGACGGACGCCATGATCAAGGCTTTCTATGACAAGAACAGCAAGTTCTTCGAAATCCCGGAACAAGCGAAGATCGAATACGTCGTGCTGGACGACAGCGCTGCCGGCGAGCAAGTCGACGTCAGCGACGCCGACGTGACCGCCTACTACGCGAAGAACCAGAAAGCCTACACGACGCCAGAAGCGCGCCAGGCCAGCCACATCCTGGTAGCCGTCAAGAAAGACGCCTCGGCCGCCGACAAGGCAGCCGCGAAGGCCAAGGCGGAAGCCATCCTGGCTGACGTGCGTAAAACGCCTGCCAGCTTTGCCGCCGTAGCCAAGGCCAAGTCGGAAGACCCGGCATCCGCCGAGCAGGGCGGCGACCTGGGCGTGATCGGCAAGGATGGCTTGCCGGCACCGCTGCTGAGCGCCGTCAGCAAGCTCAAGCAAGGCGAAATCAGCGACGTCGTCGCTTCCGATTTCGGTTACCACATCCTGACCGTCACCTCGCTCAAGCCACAGCACGTGCGTGCGCTGGACGAAGTGCGCGGCGAAATCACGGCCGACCTGCGCAAGCAATTTGCTGCCAAGAAATATTCGGAAATGGCGGAAACCTTCACCAATACCGTGTACGAGCAATCGGACAGCCTGAAACCGGTGGCCGACAAGCTGAAGCTGAAAGTGGAAACCGCCGCCAACCTGTCGCGCACGCCGTCGCCGGCACTGGGCAAGGCGCCGTTCAACAACGCCAAGTTCCTGGCCGCCATCTTCTCGAACGATTCGCTGAAAGACAAGCGCAACACGGAAGCCGTCACCGTCGCGCCGAACGTGCTGATCGCCGGCCGCGTGGTGGAATTCAAGCCCGCCTCGAAGCGTCCTCTGGCCGAAGTCGAAGCGATGATCCGTCAGCGCGTGACCCTGGAAGAAGCGGAAAAGCTGGCGAAGAAAGCGGGAGAGACCAAGCTGGCCGCCTTGAAGGCTTCGGGCGACGTCACCGGTTTCGGCGCCGCCCAATGGGTGTCGCGCAGCAAGCTGGACGGCATCAACCGCGCCGCCATCGCGCAAGTCATGAAGGCGGACACGAGCAAGCTGCCAGCCTATGTGGGCGTGGACTTGCCAGCCCTGGGCTACGGCATCTACCGCATCGCCAAGGTGCAGCAGCCGGCGCAAGTGGACGCAGCGCGCCGCCAGCAAGAGAAAGACCAGATCAGCGGCATCCTGGCACAACAGGAAATGTTCGACTACGTCGAATACCTGAAAGCCAAAGCTAAGGTGAAGATCGTCAAACCGGTCACCGCCCCAGCCGCCGCAGCGCCGGAAGCGCCGTAAGATTTAGTTTCCATGCATAAAAATAGCCGCTTTCGAGCGGCTATTTTTTTTTGTCTGCTGAATCGACAGGCTTACTTGGCTTTCAGCAACGGCGCCAGTTGCGGCCAGATGTTTTTCAGGATGGTCGGATGCGCCTTGGCATTCGGGTGCATGCGGTCGGCCTGGAACAGCTGAGGCTGGTCGGCGATGCCTTCGAACATGAAGGGCACGAGCGGCGCCTTCCATTCCTTCGCCAGCTTGCCGTACACGCCATAAAATTGTTCACCGTAGGCGCGGCCATAGTTGGGCGGCATGCGCATGCCCACCAGCACCACTTGCGCGCCCGTCTTTTTCACGGCCTCGCCCATGGCGCGCAGATTCGCTTCGGCGGCCGCCACGGGCAAGCCGCGCAAGCCGTCGTTGGCGCCCAGTTCGATCAGCACGACGTCGGGCTGGTGCTTGGTCAGCAGGGCCGGCAGGCGGGCGCGGCCGCCGCTCGTGGTCTCGCCGCTGATGCTGGCGTTGACGATGCGCGTGTCGTTCTGCTGTGCGGCCAGCCGCTGTTCCAGCAGCGCCACCCAGCCCGTGCCGCGCGCCAGCCCATACTCGGCCGAGAGACTATCGCCGAGCACCAGCAGCGTTTTTGGTGCAGAATAGGCGTTCGTCATGCCTGACATCAGGAGCAGGGCTGCCGCAGGAAGCAAGGACAGGGTGCGCCGCCGTGCGCGGTTGGCGTCCTCGACACTTATTTGTTCACGAAATTTTTTAAGATAGATCAGCATGCCCGAATTCCCTAAAGCGACTTCCACCAGTTTTCTCCCGTCAGAGACAGCCGCACGGCGAGCGGACCAGCGGCCCGCCGCAAGCAACAGCCAAAACAGTCAAAACAGCCAAAATGCCCGGCCGGCCATCGAAGTGGTCCAGCTGGCCAAGCGCGTACCCGATGCCGATGGTGAGCTGACCATCCTGCATCAAGTCGATTTTACCGTGCAAACGGCGGAGACGCTGGCCATCGTCGGCGCCTCCGGTTCCGGCAAGTCGACGTTGCTGGGCTTGCTGGCGGGACTGGACACGCCCAGCGACGGCAAGGTGGTGCTCGATGGCACCGATATCTTCGCCCTCGATGAAGACGGCCGTGCTGGTTTCCGCAAGGAAAAGCTCGGTTTCGTGTTCCAGTCCTTCCAGCTGCTGGCCCACCTGACGGCGCTGGAAAACGTCATGTTGCCGCTGGAATTGCGGGGCGACCCCGATGCGAAGGAAAAGGCGCAAGCCATGCTGGGCAGAGTCAACCTGGGCAGCCGCCTGAAACACTATCCGAAATACCTGTCCGGCGGCGAGCAGCAGCGCGTGGCCCTGGCGCGCGCGTTTGTGACGGAACCGCCGCTGCTGTTCGCCGACGAGCCGACGGGCAGCCTGGACGCCGCCACTGGCGAAGCCGTGATCCAGCTGATGTTCGAGCTGAACCGCGAACGGGGCTCGACCCTGGTGCTTGTCACGCACGACAGCTCGATCGCGGCCCGTTGCGGCCGGACGATTACGATTGCGGCAGGGCGGCTGGTATAGCGTTTTAACTATGCCGACAAGGCATTGATCAACCTGCGGATTGCCGGTATCAATTCCCCCGCCGTCAAGCCGATAGGGCCGCTGCCTGCGGCCACCAGCGCGTCGGCTGCCGCGCCGTGCAGCCACACGGCGCCGAGCGCCGCTTCCCATTCCGGCCAGCCCTGCGACAGCAGGCTGCCGCACAGGCCGGACAGCACGTCACCCGTGCCGGCCGTCGCCAGCGCGGGGCCGCCCGTGTTGTTGACGACGACGCTGCCATCGGGCGCGGCGATCACCGTGCCCGAACCCTTGAGTACCACGATGACACCCAGCTGCGCCGCCAGCTGGCGCGCCGCGCCCAGGCGGTCGGCCTGCACCTCGGCCACCGTCAGGTCGAGCAGGCGCGCCGCCTCCAGCGGATGCGGGGTCAGGATCGTCGCTCCCGCGCCCGTGCGCACGGCCAGCGCCGATTGCAGCTCCGGCTCGGCCGCCATCAGGTTCAGCGCATCGGCGTCGAGCAGCAGGGGGCTGTCGCTCTCGAACGTGCGTTGCAGCAGCTCCACCGTATCGACGTCGTCCCCCAGGCCCGGCCCCGCCACGAGCGCGGCAAAGTGCAGGCCCGAGAAATCCACGTCCTGCGCGCGGCGGCACATCAGTTCCGGTTGGCCGCTGTCGAAGGCGGGCGGCGCGTCGGGAAAGGCGATATACACTCTTCCCGCGCCCGCATGCAGGGCCGTGCGGGCCGCCAGGATGGGCGCGCCGGCCATGCCTTGCGCGCCGCCGATGACGGCCACGCTGCCGTAGCTGCCCTTGTGCGTGTTCTGCCGGCGCGGCTGCAACTGGCGGGCGAACAGGTGCAAGCCGCCCAGCTGGGCCCTGGCGGGCGGCAGCAGCGATGGGTCGATGGCCAGCGCCGCCACTTCCACTTCACCCGCATAGTCGCGGCCATTTGCCGTGTGCAGGCCCGGCTTGTCGCCGATGAAGGTGAGCGTATGCGTGGCGCGGATGGCGACGCCGTCGATGGCGCCCGTGTCCGCATGCAGGCCGCTGGGCACGTCGAGCGCCAGCACGGGGCAATCGAGATTGTTGACCAGCTGCGCCATGTCGCGGCATTCGCCGTCCAGCGGGCGCGAGGCGCCGATGCCGAACAGGCCATCGATGACGAGGTGCCAGGGCGCGGCGCCCACGGCGGCCGACGCCATGGACGTTGCCGCGTCCATGAAGCGCGCGGCGCTGTTGCGGGCGCGGCTCAGGGCCTGTTCGCGTTCGGGCGACGTGGCTTGCGCCTCGGGCGCCAGCCATATCAGCACCTCGGTGCCGCTGCCGGCCAGGTGCGCGGCCGCTTCCAGCGCATCGCCGCCATTGTCGCCGGGGCCGGCCAGCACCAGCACGCGCCGGTGGCCCGCGTCGCCGTCTTCCTGCCCGTGCAGCAGCTTCAGGGCGGCACTGGCGGCGGCCTGGCCCGCGCGCTGCATCAGCAGCCCTTGCGGCAGGCCGCGCAGGGCGGCTTGTTCGATGGCGCGCAGTTCGGCGATGGCGTACAGCGGTGTTGCGGAGTCGATCAGTGTCATGGCGCGTGTTCCGTTAGTCAGCATGCCTTCAACATAAGGCCGAAGCGGGCGAAAGGCAAGGCGCGCACGCCTGAAACGCGCCCCTGTTTGGCGGCTACAATAGCCATCTCACATAGTGGAGCTCAACACATGGACTGGCAATTCTGGATCGACCGGGGCGGCACCTTTACGGACATCGTGGCGCGCCGTCCTGACGGCAGCCTGGCCACGCACAAGCTGCTGTCGGAAAACCCGGGCCAGTACCGCGACGCGGCGCTGGCCGGCATGCGCCAGCTGATGGGCCTTGCGCCCGGCGCGCCGCTGCCCGTGGAGCAGGTGGGGGCCATCAAGATGGGCACGACGGTGGCCACCAATGCGCTGCTCGAACGCAAGGGCGAGCCGACCGTGCTGGCCATCACGCGCGGTTTCCGCGACGCCTTGCGCATCGCCTACCAGAACCGCCCGCAGCTGTTTGCGCGCCAGATCATCTTGCCCGAACTGCTGTACGGCGACGTGATTGAAATCAATGAAAGAGTGGGCGCCCATGGCGAGGTGGTCGCGCCGCTCGACGAGACGGCCGCCCGGGCCGCGCTGGAACAGGCTTACGCGCGCGGCGTGCGCGCCATCGCCATCGTGCTGATGCATGGCTACCGCCATCACGCGCACGAGGCGCGGCTGGCCCAGCTGGCGCGCGAGGCCGGTTTTACGCAGGTGTCCGTGTCGCACGAGGTCAGCCCCATGATGAAACTGGTGGCGCGCGGCGACACCACCGTGGTCGACGCCTATCTGTCTCCCATCCTGCGCCGCTACGTCGACCAGCTGGCGATGGAGCTGCCCGGCGTGCACCTGCAATTCATGCAGTCGAACGGCGGCTTGACGGATGCGCGCGCCTTCCAGGGCAAGGACAGCATCCTGTCCGGCCCCGCCGGCGGCATCGTCGGCATGGTGCGCGCCAGCGCGCTGGCCGGTTTCGACAAGGTCATCGGCTTCGACATGGGCGGCACGTCCACCGACGTGTCGCACTACGCGGGCGAATTCGAGCGCGTGTTCGAGACGCAGATCGCCGGCGTGCGCATGCGCGCACCGATGATGAGCATCCACACGGTGGCGGCGGGCGGCGGCTCCATCCTGCATTTCGACGGCGCCCGCTACAAGGTGGGGCCGGACAGCGCGGGCGCCAATCCCGGCCCCGCCAGCTACCGGCGCGGCGGCCCGCTGGCCGTCACCGACTGCAACGTCATGCTGGGCAAGCTGCAGCCCGCCTTCTTTCCCCATGTCTTCGGTCCCGGCGCCGATGAGGCGCTGGACGCGGCCACCGTGCGTACCCAGTTCGAAGCGCTGGCGCGCACGGTAGATAGCACGCCGGAGCAGGTGGCCGAAGGCTATGTCGCCATCGCCGTGGGCAATATGGCCAACGCCATCAAGCAGATTTCCGTGCAGCGGGGGCACGACGTCACCGAATATGCGCTCACCAGCTTTGGCGGCGCGGGCGGCCAGCACGCCTGCCTGGTGGCCGATGCGCTGGGCATGCGCACGGTCTTCATCCACAGCCTGGCGGGCGTGATGTCGGCCTACGGCATGGGCCTGGCCGACCAGAGCGCCATGCGCGAGCGGGCCGTCGAAGCGGCCCTGGGCACGCAACTGGACACCGATTTCGCGGCGCTGGGCGAACTGGCGCGGCGCGACTTGCTGCGCCAGGGCGTGGCGGGGGAGCGCATCGCGCTCGTGCACCGCGTGCACCTGCGCTATGAAGGCACGGATACGGCCCTCGTCGTGCTGTCCGATACGCTGGCCGGCATGCAGGCGCAGTTCGAAGCGGCGTACAAAAAGCGCTTTTCGTTCCTGATGCCGGCGCGCGCGCTGATCGTCGAAGCCATTTCCGTGGAAGCCATTGGCGTGTCCGATGCGCCGGAACCGGCCGCGCCCGCGTATGCGTCCCGTGAAGGTGCACTGGCGCCCGTGCAGACGGTGGCCATGTACTGCGCCGGCGCGTGGCGGCCAAGCGGCCTGTATGCGGCGGACAGCCTGCGTCCCGGCGACGCCATCGATGGCCCGGCCATCGTCAGCGACGCCAACGCCACCACCGTGATCGAGCCGGGCTGGCGCGCCGACGTCACGGCGCACGGCCATTTGATCTTGCGCAGGGTCGTCGCCGTGCCGGAGCGTGTCGCCATCGGGACGAATGCGGACCCCGTCATGCTGGAAATCTTCAACAACCTGTTCATGTCGATCGCCGAGCAGATGGGGCTGCGCCTGCAGAATACGGCCCATTCCGTCAACATCAAGGAGCGGCTCGATTTCAGCTGCGCCATCTTCGACGCCCAAGGCCATTTGATTGCCAACGCGCCGCACATGCCCGTGCACCTGGGCTCGATGGGCGAGAGCATCCGCACCGTCATGACGCGCAATGCGGGCGCCATGCGGCCCGGCGACGTGTACATGCTGAACGACCCGTATCACGGCGGCACGCACTTGCCCGACGTGACGGTGATTTCTCCCGTGTTTGACGAAAACGGCGCTGCCATCCTGTTTTACGTGGGTTCGCGCGGCCACCATGCGGACATCGGCGGCACGACACCAGGCTCGATGCCGCCCGACTCCACGCGCATCGAGGAAGAGGGTGTGTTGATCGATAATTTCAAGCTGGTCGACGGCGCCACGGGCGCGATGCGCGAAAACGCAACCCTGGCCTTGCTGGCGGGCGCCAGCTGGCCGGCGCGCAACCCGCAGCAGAATGTGGCCGATCTGCGCGCCCAGGTGGCGGCCAACCAGAAGGGGGCCGAAGAGCTGCGCAAGATGGTGGCGCATTTCGGCATCGAGGTCGTGCAAGCCTACATGGGCCATGTGCAGGACAACGCCGAGGAGGCAGTGCGCAGGGTCATCACCACCCTGAAGGATGGCAGCTACGCGCTGAACCTGGACAACGGCGCGCAGATCAAGGTGGCGGTTTCGGTCGACGTGGCCGCACGCAGCGCCGTCATCGACTTCACGGGCACGTCCGCCCAGCTGCCGAACAACTTCAATGCGCCGTCCGCCGTCTGCATGGCGGCCGTGCTGTACGTGTTCCGCACCCTGGTCGACGACGAGATTCCGCTGAACGCGGGCTGTCTGAAGCCTTTGACCGTGATCATCCCGCCCGGCTCCATGCTCAATCCGCAGTACCCGGCCTCCGTTGTGTCGGGCAACGTGGAAACCTCGACCTGCATCACCAACGCCCTGTACGGCGCGCTGGGGGCGATGGCCGCCTCGCAGGGCACGATGAACAATTTCACGTTCGGCAGCGAGAAATACCAGTACTACGAGACGATATCGGGCGGCTCGGGCGCCGGTCCCGGTTTCGACGGCACGGACGTGGTGCAGACGAACATGACCAATTCGCGCCTGACGGACCCGGAAATTCTGGAATGGCGCTTTCCCGTGCGGCTCGACAGCTACAGCATCCGTGGCGGTTCCGGCGGGGCGGGGCGCTGGCATGGCGGCAACGGCGGCGTGCGCCGTGTGCGCTTTCTGGAACCCATGACGGCGGCGATTTTGTCGAACAACCGCATTATTCCCCCGTTCGGCATGGATGGCGGCGAGGCGGGCGCGCTGGGGCGCAACTACGTCGAGCGCGTGGACGGCACGGTGGAGCAGTTGGCGCACATCGGCAAGACCGCCATGCAGGCGGGCGACGTGTTCGTCATCGAGACGCCTGGCGGGGGCGGTTACGGCAAGTTGGAGTAAGCCGTGCCGGCGCCGCTGAGCTGCGCCCGCACCTGGCCCACGTCGCGCATGGGAGCGCGGCCGAACTGGCGGCTGTATTCGCGGCTGAACTGCGATTCGCTGGCGTAGCCGACCCGGTAGCCGGCCGTGCCGGCGTCGATCTGCTCGACCAGCATCAAGCGCCGCGCTTCCTGCAGGCGCAGCAGCTTCTGGTACTGCATCGGCGTCATCGCCGTAATCGCCTTGAAGTGGTGGTGCAGCGACGACATGCTCATGTTCGCCATGCCGGCCAGGTGCTCGATGCGCAGCGGCTGCGCGTAATGGTGCCTGATCCAGTCGATGGCTTGCGCCACCTGGTGCGACTGGCTGCTGGCCAGCGCCATGTGGCGCAAACGCGCGCCTACGGGGCCATTGAGCAGGCGATACGTCAGCTCGCGGCGGATCAGGGGCGCCAGCGCGGCGATTTCCCCCGGTTTGTCGAGCAGGCGCACGAGGCGCAGCATGGCGTCGAGCAGTTCGGGCGAGACGTCGCTGACGGAAATGCCGCGCGTGGCGGGCAGGATCTTCTGCTGCGCCGCGCCACCCGCGCTGCCGGCGCTTTCGCCGTCGAGCAGCGCCGCGACGTCGGCGATGTCGATGCCCAGCACCACGCACAAATGCGGCTGTTCCTCGCTCGCCTGCGCCACGCGTACCTGCACCGGCAGGTCGACGGACGTCAGCAGGTACTGCATGCGGCTGTAGTGGAAGGTTTCGCTGCCCAGTGTGACGTCTTTCGCGCCCTGCGCGATGATGGCCACGCTGGGGCGCGCCGCGTGGAACAGCGATTCCGTGACGGACGACTGGCGGTGGAACGTCAGGTTGGCGATGGCCGTCGCATAGTCGCCGTTGCGCGGCGCGTGGCGGCTGATCAGGGCGGCGATTTCATCTTGCGGGAGGATCTGTGCGGGCATGGTGCAGTAAGTGTCAGGCGAGGGGGGCGGGGCTTGATCTTACGCAGATTTGGAGGATCGTGCAAAGGTCTTGCAGGATCGCGGTAACGGACACCGGGCATCTGGGGCACACTTGTGCAATCGCATGCATGGCACGCGTTCCCCTCGCCACACACCTATAGATACAGGAGTTTTCATGACCACCATCGCCAAAGGCTACGCCGCATTCGGCCCGACTTCCGCACTGCAACCGTTCACGTTCGAGCGCCGCGCCCCGCGCGAAGACGACGTGGCCATCTCGATCAAATACTGCGGCGTGTGCCATTCCGACATCCACCAGGCGCGCGACGAATGGGGTGGCGCCGCCTTCCCGATGGTGCCCGGCCATGAAATCGCCGGCGTCGTCACGGCCGTCGGCGCCAATGTGAGCAAGTTCAAGGTGGGCGACCACGTGGGCGTGGGCTGCTTCGTCGATTCCTGCACCACCTGCAAGACGCGCAACGTGGATCTGGAACAGTACATGCCAGGCCTGATCCAGACCTACAACGGCCTGGAAGCGGACGGCAAGACGGCCACGCAGGGCGGCTACTCGGACAGCATCGTCGTCAAGGAAGGCTATGTGCTGTCGATTCCCGACAATCTGCCGCTGGACGCCGCCGCGCCGCTGCTGTGCGCCGGCATCACCCTGTATTCGCCGCTGAACCACTGGAAGGCAGGTCCTGGCAAGCAGGTCGCCATCCTGGGCATGGGCGGCCTGGGCCACATGGGCGTAAAAATCGCCCACGCCATGGGCGCCGAAGTGACGGTGCTGAGCCAGACCCTGTCGAAGCGCGAAGACGGCCTGCGCCTGGGCGCCGACCACTACTACGCCACCAATGACGCGGAAACGTTCAGCAAACTGGCCGGCACGTTTGATTTGATCATCTGCACGGTGGGCGCGTCCATCGACTGGAACCAGTACATCAACCTGCTGAAAGTGGACGGCAACATGGTCATCGTCGGCATCCCGGACGGCGCCGTGCCGCCCGTGAACGCCTTCGGCCTGGTGGGCGCGCGCCGCAGCCTGTCCGGCTCCATGATCGGCTCGATCAAGGAAACCCAGGAAATGCTGGATTTCTGCGGCAAGCACAATATCGTGTCGGACATCGAGATCATCCGCATCCAGGATATCAATGAGGCGTTTGAGCGCGTGGTCAAGAGCGATGTGCGCTATCGCTTCGTCATCGATATGGCCTCTTTGTAACGCTCGAGAAAAAGCCCAGGGCGTTGTTGCCGCGTCTCGCCGTACATTCGTACTGTCTTCGACGCGGCGCCTAGCCCTGGGCCTTTTTCGAGCGTTCCATGAACGCTACCCGAAAAGCCAGGACCGGATTCGGTTCGCCAGACTTTCCCCATTCCCGCCCAAAATCAAGCTCCTGCATCAATTTTTCTTTCCTTGCGTCAAAAATCGGCATAAAATGAAACCGTACAGTACAGTTTCACTACGTAGATTTAAAAAATCAGCCATCCCCGGCGTGTTGGCCTGGGCAGGGGAGGCGTCATGGATAAAAAATGGACAATTCAGTAAATAAAGGGGCGCCGGCAATCCCGGCGGTCTTCAGGGGCAAGCGGCTTGCCCTGACGGTTTTTGGCATTTTTCTCGGATTTTCCGGCCTGGCCCTGGCGGCAGGCGGCATCGAACTGATTACCCTGGGCGGTTCCTGGTATTACCTGCCGGCAGGTCTCGGCTTGCTATTGGCCGGCGTGCTGTATTGGCGCCGCAAGCCGCTGGCCAGCGGCGTTGTCGCGGCGCTGCTCATCGCTACCCTGGTCTGGGCCGTGTGGGAAACCGGCTTCGCCTTCTGGCCCATGGTGCCGCGCCTGGCGCCCTTCCTCGTCATCGGCCTGGTGGCCGCCTTGCTGCATCCGTGGCTGGCCGGTCGCAGGCACAATGGGCAGTCGCGCGGTTTCGCGGCCCTGTTCGCCGTCGTGCTGGCAGCCGGTTTCGCCTCGATGTTCAAGCCGCATGGCGTGACGGAAGCGACGACGCAGCCGCAGCAGGATGCCGTGACGGCGATCAATGACGGCAGCGCCAATTGGGCGCATTATGCAAATGGGCCGAAGGGCACGCGCTTCGCGCCCTACACGCAGATCGACAAGGCTAACGTCGACCAGCTGCAAGTGGCGTGGACCTACCGCTCGGGCGAACTGGCTGAAGGCGCGTCCGAATCGCAAAACACGCCGCTGCAGATCGGCGATACCATCTATACGTGTACGCCGACGAGCAAGGTCATCGCGCTCGACGCGGACACGGGCAAGCAGCGCTGGATCTTCGATCCCAAGCCGGTCAATACCAAAACGTGGAACCGCTGCCGCGGCGTGGGCTACTACGAGCCGGCGAAAGTGACAAAGCCGTTCCGGTTCGAGGGCATGCAGGCGGCCGGCGCGCCGCAAGCGGGCGCCTGCGCCAGGCGCATCGTGCAAGTGACCATGGATGCGCGCCTGATTCAGATCGACGCGCAGACGGGCAAGCAGTGCGAAGGCTTCGGCGACAAGGGTTCCGTCGACCTGACCGCCGGCCTGGGCAAGGTGAAGATGAACGTGCCGTACTACGCCTACACGTCCGCGCCGACGGTGGCGCGCAACCTGATCATCCTGGGCGGCTGGGTCTTCGACGGCCGCTCCACCGATGAACCGTCGGGCGTCGTGCGCGCCTACAGTGCCGATACGGGTGAACTGGTATGGGCCTGGGACCTCGGCAATCCCGCCATCACGAAGCTGCCGCCGGAAGGGCAGACCTACACGCGCAGCACGCCGAACATGTGGTCGGCGCCCGCTTTTGATGATGCACTGGGCCTGGTCTACCTGCCGACGGGGAACGAGCAGCCCGATTTCTGGGGCGGCAAGCGTCCGCCGCTGACGGAGAAGTATTCGTCGGCCATCGTCGCCCTCGACATGGCCACGGGCCGCGAACGCTGGACGTATCAGACCGTGCATCACGATATCTGGGATTACGACGTGGCCGCGCAGCCGGCCCTGTACGACGTCCCGGACGGCAAAGGTGGAAAAATTCCCGCGCTGGTGCAGCTGACCAAGCGGGGCCAGATATTCATGCTGGACCGCCGCACGGGCAAGCCGATTGCCGAAGTCACGGAAAAAGCCGTGCCGCAGGAGCACGCGGCCGGCGACTGGGTGGCCAAAACGCAGCCATATTCGACCGGCATGCCGGCCCTCGGCGCGGAAACGCTGACGGAGCGCGATATGTGGGGCGCCACCTTCTTCGACCAGCTGGCGTGCCGCATCAGCTTCCGCAAGCTTAATTACCAGGGCGAGTTCACGGCGCCGAGTACGCGCGAGACCTTGATTTACCCGGGCTACTACGGCGGCTTCAACTGGGGCGGCGCGGCCGTCGATGAAAGCAATGGCTATATGTTCGTCAACGATATCCGCATGCCGCAGGTGGTCAGGCTGGTGCCGCGCGACACCGTGGACGTGGCCAAGCTGACGGCTGGCCACGGCGTGGGCAGCACCTATCCGATGGATGGCACGCCGTTCGTCATCGACCACAAGGCCTTCAATTCGCCGCTGGGCATACCTTGCCAAAGCCCGCCGTGGGGCGTGTTCGCCGCCATCGATTTGAAAACGCGCACCAAAGTGTGGGAGCGTCCGGCCGGCACGGTGCAGGACGCCGTCATTAACGGCGTGCGCGCGCGCCTGCCCATCCCGCTGGGCATGCCCACCCTGGGCGGCGGCGTGAGCACGGCGTCGGGCCTGGTGTTTTATGCGGGCACGCAGGATTATTATCTGCGTGCCATGGATATCGCCACCGGCCGCGAAGTATGGAAGGCGCGCATGCCCGTTGGTTCGCAAGGCACGCCGATGACGTATGTGTCGCCCACGTCGGGCCGCCAGTACGTGGTGGTGGTGGCGGGCGGCGCCCGCCAGAGTCCGGACCGGGGAGATTACGTGATAGCATACGCGCTTCCCAGGACACAGTAAGAGTTTGCTTCATGCCCCAGTTGCGCACCGTTCCAGCTTCCCCGAGTACCCGAAGCGAGGAGCGGCGGCGCAAGCTGCTGGTGGCGGCGGCGGACCTCTTCCTCGCCTCCGGCTATGACGGCGTCAGCATGGACGCCATCGTGGCAGAGGCGGGCGGCTCGAAAGCCACCGCCTACCGTTATTTCGGCAGCAAGCAGGAACTGCTGGTGGCCGTGGTGGAATACCTGTGCGCCGACTTCATCATCGCGCTGCGCCGGCTCGATACGTCGCAAGTCGGTCTGGAACAGGGCTTGCAGCTGATCCTCGATGAACTGGTGGCCGTCGTCACCAGTCCCCGCCACGTAGACTTTTATCGCCTCGTCGTCACGGGTGCTGCCGCCGTGCCGGCCGTGGGCCAGACCTGGTACGAACACGGCCCGCAAGTGTGGCACGCCTTGATATTGCGCCTGCTGGAACAGCAGCGCGCCCAAGGCCGCATCGCGCCCGACACCGCGCTTTCCAACCTGCCGCAAATCCTGTTCGACGCCGTCTTCTCGCACCTGACCACGCGCACCGTCATGCTGGGGCAGGGCGGCGATGCCGCCACGTTCAGGCCCTTGATTGCGGAGCTGATCGAGCTGGTGGTGGCGCGGGTGGAACGCAAGGCGGAGTCGGCCCGATAGGGCCGTAATCCGGGAGTAGTCTGTTGGCCGGTGGTCTCAGGGATTTGTGCGCCGGAGCTTTTCCAGTTCTTCAGTCGCGTGGCGGTTGCCTGGATCCAGGGCCAATACCCTGGCATAGCCGGCGCGGGCGCCTTCGCGGTCTCCCGATGCAAGCAGGGCTTCAGCCAGGCTGTCGTGGACATTATGGCTAAGGGGATAGGCTTCCGCATTCCAGCGGAAGACCTGGATGGCAGCTTCCGGCTGGCCCTTGCGCAACAGGCTATAGCCAAAAGCGTTGAGTGCGGATTCGCTCACATCGTATGTTGCGGACTCGCGTGCTCCCAGGCGGAGGTAGGCGGCACGCATTGCATCCAGGCCTTCACGAAACAAGATCGGACTGAGGGCAGCCTGCAGGCTGCGTCGCGGCAAGGCCACCGGCTTGCCGTGCACAAGGTCGGCAATGTCTCTTGCCATCGCGACCACCGTCGCTCCCTGCCAGGCATTGTCAAGAATGACGATCGCCACATGATCGGATAGCGAGCGCACAAATATGCTCTGGTAGCCAGGGACGCTTCCCGTATGCAGGACAACGGGAAGTGGCGTATCTTTTCGTACGGCCCAGTCCTCGACCTCCCAGCCGTAACCATAGCCCTTGCCCCTGTTGGTGAACATTTCGCGCTGGGACGTCTGCTTGAGCAGGCGGCCGCCGGCCAGCGCAGCGTCAAAGCGCACCAGGTCGAGCGCCGTCGCATACAGGCCGGCCGCGGAATAAGATACGGATGGATCGATATAGGGGGGCATCACGCGCGTGCCATCGTCGGTCTGCACGGTTCCCTGTGCAAGTTTCGCGATAATTGCGCGGCCATCGAATACGCCGCTGTCTTGCATGCCCGCCGGCGCAAAGACATATTGTTTCATATTCTCGGCATAGCTTTTCCCGGTGGCCGCTTCCACTATCATTCCGAGCAAGTAATAGCCGTTGTTGTTGTAGCGCCAGGTCCCGGGTTCGCTTGCCAGTGCGCCAGGAATCCATTCGTTTGCGAATTCTTTGGGCGTGTAATGACGGCGCGCGTCCTTGCTCCAGAATGGATCGGTGTAGCGGGATGGCAGATCGGCCAGGCCGGACGTATGCGCCAGCAGTTGTCGCACCGTTATTTTCCCTGCGGCAGTACCTGCATACGCCGCCGGGAGGTAGATGCCGACGGTTTCATCGAGGTTGATACGGCCAAGCTCCGCGAGCCGCATGACCAGGGTCGCAGTGAGCGGCTTGCTGAGCGAACCGATACGAAAGACGCTATCGTCGGTGACGGCTACCTTCCAGGCCGGCTGCGCGATGCCAAAAGCGGCCTGGTAGATGGGCTGGCCATCGCGCGCGACCAGCACGACCCCGCTAAAGTCGCGCTGTTGAGCGTAAGCGCGAACGAGTTCGTCAAGCGTGCTTGCCTGGACATTGACAGCGGCGCTCAAGGCGAATACGAGCGCAGCTATCAGACCTATCTTCTTTTGCATTGTTTCCCCTTGTTTGGCAGCGTGCTACCCGCCGCTCATGATAAAGGCTTAACAATACGCTGTGATTTTTCACCGCTTGACAGGCATGCGACGGACCGCCCGAAAAGAGGTGCAGAACGCACACTGGCCAGATATTTGGAGTGGGTCTATTGCGCAATTGCGTAGGGCAGCTTCTGGCCGCTATGTTAACGTGATGCCGCCAAGGGGCGGATGATATAGTGGCGGGAATGTATACACTGAAAGAAACTGCCATGAAAAACGACGCAACCGCGCGCCCGCCAGCCAGCCAGGCACCTGCCAGGCTCAGTAAAGGGGACTTCGTCACCGCATTGCGCAAACTGCTGCAAGAAGAGGGAAAGGCCGGCAAGACCAGCGTGGACGTGCGCGCCGCGAACCTGCACACGGACGTTGGCGTGTATCCGGCGCGCGGCCACTCGATGCCGACCTGTTGCACGGTGATGTATGAAGAGATGCAGCCCGGTGACGAGATACTGCTGACGCCATCCGGCGGGAAGGGGCCTACGCTGCTGGTACGGTACAAATTGCCGCGCTGACAATCGCGAATCAAAAGTTTTCAAAATAGAATAATTTTAGATAAGTCCTTATGTAAATAGTGCTACCATGGTGACATGAAACCTGGACTCGGCACACAATTACGACATCTCATCGAACTGCTGGACGGCGCGGTCGAGCAAGCCTATGTGGAAGCGGGGCTCGATTACCGGCCGCGCTACACGCCGGTCATGCGCGTGCTGGCCGAGCAGCCAAGCGCCACCATCGGCGAGCTGGCTGCCGTGGCCGGCCTCACGCAGCCGGCCGCGACGCAGACGGTGGCCTTGATGGTGAAAAAGGGCCTGTTGACGGTGGCCGCCGGCGGCGCGGACGGCCGGCAGCGCGTGGTGCGCCTCAGCGCCGATGGCGAAACGCTGCTGCCGCGTCTGCGCGTGTGCTGGCAGGCGACCAAATCCGCGGCCGACAGCCTTGATGCGGAACTGGCGTTTCCCTTGTCCGCCTGCCTCGAACAGGCGATCGCCGTACTCGAGACGCGCTCTTTCGGCGCGCGCATCCGCGAAGCCAACTTGCGGCGGCACCCTGACGAAAACTCCGAATGATGCAAGCACGCCTGACTGAACGCCGATTCGATGACGTTCCGAGGCGGGGCGCATTGCGCACATTTTTTTCCCACAGCTATCAAACGTTTCGTAGCTTCGCAGTCCAACCTGGAGGAATGTATGTCAGGCAGAAAGAAGTTTGTCGCAGCAGCCGTATTGGGCACCTTGTTGTCGTTGCATGCCTTCGCGGCGGAGGACACGCCGTTGAACGCGTCCGCTCGCGCTGCGATCGTGCAGACGCTGGTCACGAAAATGAACGCGAATTACATCGAGCCAGCGGTGGCTGAACGGGTCGGCAGTGCGATCGCCAGGAAAAATGCCGAAGGAGGCTATGCGAGCGCCGCCAACGTGAAGGCGTTCAGTGCGGCGCTGGCACAGGACTTGCGCGAATTGAGCGGCGACTTGCATTTCGGCGCCGCGTTTTATGCAGGTCTTCGCGAGCGCAGCGACACCGCCGAACTGCCCAGCCGTGCCAAGATGGACGAATGGCGCGAACAAGCCGCGCGGCGCGGCTTTGACATCGAGAAGATCGAACGTCTTCCCGGCAACATCGGCTATATCGAGCTGCGCGGCTTCGGCGGCCCGGAATTCGTCGGCGCGGCGTACACGGCGGCGATGTCGCTCATGGCGGGAACGGATGCGCTGATCCTCGACCTGCGCCGCAACGGCGGCGGCAGCCCGGCCAGCGTGGCTTACCTGATGAGTCATTTCTTCCCGCTCGGCGACGAACGTCACCTGATCGACATGTACGATCGCCCGACCGATACGACGCGGCAGTTCTGGACCGTGAAGACGGTCGCACAGCGTTACGACAAGCCCGTGTACGTGCTGACCTCGGCCCGCACGTTTTCCGCAGGGGAGGATTTCTCGTATGGCATCCAGGCGCAGAAGCGCGGCACGGTGGTCGGGGAAACCACGGGCGGCGGCTCCAATCCCGTGAGCTGGTATAACCTGGGGCAGGACATCATTGTCTCGATCCCCACAGCGCGGGCGACCAATGCCGTCACCAAAACCAACTGGGAGCACGTCGGCGTGAAACCGGACATCGCCGTGCCCGCGGCGCAGGCGCTGCAGGCGGCGCATGTCGCCATCCTGCGCACGCTGGTGTCATCGGCCAAGGAGGGCAACGAGCGCAAGGAACTTCAGCGCGTGCTGGCAATGGCGGAAAAAGGGGAGTCCGACAAGCCGGTCTACACGCTCAGGGGGGAGCGTTGATACAAGCCACCGAACGTGCCCGCGAAGAAGCGCGCGCCGCTCGCTAATCCGACCTGCGTGACTGACCTGCGCGTTTTTGACGCAAACGCACGTCACGACGCCTCTGAAAACCGTAGCGAGCAAGCCCAATGTCGGGTTGAGTAGCGCAGCCGTACTTTAGTACGGTGAGCAACGCCGACCCGAGAGTGGGCTGCGCAGCAGGTTTGCAGTGCGTCCCTCAAATCAAGTAGCAATACCATACTTGTGCTGCGTGGCCTCATACTGCTGCTTCAAGGACTCCAGCTGCGGATGCCTGGGGTCGATTTTGCGGATCACTTGCATCTGGTGCTGCGCCTGTTCGGCCAGCGGGGCTTCCCAGCCCAGCATGTTGAGCTGGCGCAAAATGGCCTCGACGGAGGCGAACAGCACGGGCAGGTTGCCCGGCGTCTTGCGCAGGGCCTGGCGCAGCACGAAGACTGCCCCCTTGAGCTCGCCGCTTTCCGACTTGCTGGCCGCATCCTGCATCAGTTCCTGCACCTGGTGCGTGATCTGCTGGCCCATGCCTTGCGCCAGATCATGCCGTCCCGCTTTTTCAAACACGTCCACGGCCGCTTCCATCGTCACGTCGCTGTCGGCCTCGTTGACGAGCTTCATCATGACCTCGGACGCGGCCTGTTCCAGGTTGTTCTTCAGGCAGCTTTGCACGAGGCCCACCTTGAGCTGGGTCGACAGGCCGCGTGCGTCGTCCAGGGCGGCGGCGGCCAGCTGCAGTTCGGTGGCGGCGGCGATGTCGTTGCCCGACAATTCATGCAGCATGGCGGCCGAGATGGCGCGGCACGCTTCCACGTTGGCGCCGCCGCGCAGCGAGCGCTCCATGTCGCGCAGCACGCCGCTCGCCTGCGGCGCATCGCCCTTTTTTACCAGCGTTCTGACCAGGTTGACGTGGTCTTCCGGGTCGCGGAATTCGGAATACTTCGCCTTCGTCACGACCTGTTTATATGCTCGTTCGGCCGCGCCGATGTCGCCCGTGTCGTAGGCGATGCCGCCCAGGTGGCGCAAGCGGCGCACCATGTGCGGTGAAATGGCCACGGCGTCCTCGAGGATTTTCTTGGCCTGCACCTGCTGGCCCATGGCTTCATGGTTTTGCGCCAGCAAGTCGTAGGCGGCCATGAAGCGGGGATAGGCTTCCACCAGTTCCAGCAGCGCGTCCTGCGCTTCTTCGTGGCGCTGCTGTTCGAACAGGGTACGCGCCAGGCCCAGGTGGGCCCAGGCCATGGGCCGCGTGGCCAGCATGTCGGCGTACAGCTGTTCCGCTTCCTTCCATTCGTCCAGGGCGAGGTGCAGTTCGGCGCGCAGGCGGGCGAAATCGGCGGCCAGGCGCGGGTGCTGCAGCTCGGCCGCGCGGCAGCTTTTCACGGCTTCGCGCAAGTCGCCCTTGTCGATCAGCTGATAGGTGGGCAGGAAAATGGCGCGCCGCTCGATGGCGCGGGCGATGCGCCCGCTCAGCACGTCGACGGTGAACGGTTTCAATATGTAGTCGGACGGGGTCAGTTCGGCCGCGCTGATCACCTTGCTGTGGATGGCTTCCGAGGTCAGCATGATGAAGATCGTCCACAGGCCGATCAGCTTGTGATGGCGCAAGTCTTCCAGTAATTGCTGGCCATCCTGGCCGTCCGTGCCGCTGCCAAGGTCGTATTCGCACAGGATGATGTCGAACGGTTTCTTCGTCAGCAAGCGGATGGCCGTGCCGGAATTGACGGCATATTCCACCTTGGTGATGGCCGCCTGGTTCAGCATATTGTGCAGATTGCCCCGCATGCTGGGGTTCGGGTCGACGATCAGGACAGATAAGTCGCTAGTTTCTGGCATTGTTCAGCTCTCGTTCATCTGTTCGGTCATTTGCGGGAACTCTTCTTATATGTATCTGCCTGGCGGCAATATTTTTTATCAGCATACTGCAAAGCCGGGCGACACTGCCAGCAAAATGCATGCAATCGGGCGCGGGGCAGGGCGCCGGGCGCGTCCGGCGGCGCGCGCCGTTGTATTTTGTGGCGCCGCCGGCCTGTGCGGGGGACAGGCTGCGCATATTCCGGCACGCGGACGACTAAGTAACCCCCAATAAATTATTGTGATTTCTGACTTCCATAACCGGCGCTCTGCTGTGTTGCCCGCTGCTAGCAGTGCTCGCACTGCGTCGCAGCGGGCGCCTTGCATAGCATCCGGTTCTGTTCGTCACAAATTCACAATAATTTCCTGAGGATTACTTAGCATGATAGTATCCTAATTACAACTAATGTTGGATGCCGCGCAATTGCGCGGCCAGGCATGCGCAAGGCTGTACCGGGCGCTTTCTTCTTTCTGGTGTCGATACCCGTATGCGCATTCCTGACCTTTCCTCCCTGCGGCGCATCGCCGTCCCCCTGGCATTCGGCGGCAACAGCGAACAGCAGCACACGTATTTCGCGGAATTGCACCGGGTCGGCATGGTCACGCAGCTGCTGGGCATCATCGCCTTCAGCCTGACCTGGCTGCTGATGCCGGCGCCGTATCATCCGAACCAGGCGCACGCCGTGCTGGCGCTGCTGGGCATGTTGACGAGCCTGGTGGTGCGCTACCGCTGCACGACCTTGCCCGTGCTGACCATTACGGGCGCCTGCGCCGTGCTGACCCTCACTTTTGGCTTGCGCACCATGGCCGACGCCATCGATCACGCCAGCTTCTGGGTCTTGCCCGTGGGCGTCTTCATGACCCTGGCCATCGCTTCCATCTTCAACGGCGGCCTCAGCTACCTGGCCGTGGTGGCCGGCGTGTGGTGGAACGTGGGCCACGGCCTGTATCCCGTGAATGCGGGCTTGCCCGACCAGTCGTGGGCGCCGCTGATGATCGCCGTCAGCGTGCTGTTCGGGCTGGCGCTGAATGTCAGTTTCAGCCTATTGCGTTTACGCAACTATCACTCCAAGGTGGAATTGACGCGGCTGGCCTTCCAGGACAGCCTGACGGGCTTGAACAACCGCCGCATGTTCACGCAGCGCGCCCAGCAGATGCATGGCGCGCCGCAGGGCGGCATGCTGCACTTCCTGATGATCGATATCGACGATTTCAAGATCATCAACGACCAGCAGGGCCACGATGCGGGCGACGAGGTGCTGGTGCGCACGGCCGCCATCATCGCCGGCAAGGCGCAAGGCCATCTGTGCGGGCGCCTGGGCGGCGAGGAATTCGGCATCGTCTACGCGGGCAGCCGCGAGGATGCGGGCGCCTTTGCCGGCGCCCTGGTCGAGGCCGTCAGCCAGGCTTTCCATGCGGCACAATTCGTCTCGATCAGCGTGGGAGTGGCCGAGCTGGACCGGGGCAGGGAACTGGGCCACAGCTACCGGCTGGCCGACGAAGCGCTGTACCTGGCCAAGCGGCAAGGCAAGAACCGCTACGTGATCGCCTGATGCTCGCTCGCGCGGGCTGGTTGTTGCAAGTTGGCAAAAACTGCCGGTTTCAGGGGCAAAATGGCCCGGAAGCCATAAGTTCCGGTCATAAAGCAGGGGTAAAACGGGTATAATGCGCGCAAAGGAAATTTGCCGTACGAAAGATATTGTCATACCTACCTTTAACCCGCAGCCACGCTGCATCAACCACCTTCCAATCATGTTGATACTGCCGGGTTCCAATGCCCTGTCCCATTTCCGTAGCCACCGTCTGTTAAGCCAACTGCAAGCCGTCTCGCCTGCGATTGTTGCCGTACAAGCACGCTATGTCCATTTCATCGATGCCAGCGCGCCTCTCAGCAACGACGACAGCACGCGCCTTGGCGCCTTGCTGACGTACGGCGAGCCGGCCCACGCTGACAATACGGAAGGCGCTGCCGAAGAATTCTTCGTCATCCCCCGTTTCGGCACGATTTCGCCGTGGGCTTCGAAAGCCACCGACATCGCGCACAACTGCGGCATGGCGCACATCAAGCGCGTCGAACGCGGCGTCGCTTTCCGCATCAACCTGAAATCGGGCATCCTGGGCAGCGCCATTGGCGCCGGGAAATTGTCGGACGAGCAAGTACAGGCCGTGGCCGACCTGCTGCACGACCGCATGACGGAATCCGTGCTGCGCAGCGCCGACGATGCCAAGGACCTGTTCCGCACCCTGGAAGCGCGTCCGCTGGAATCGATCGACTTGCTGGGGCAGGGCAAGCGCGCGCTGGAAACGGCGAACACGGAACTGGGCCTGGCGATGTCGGAAGACGAAATCGACTACCTGGACGCCGCCTTCACCAAGGCCGGCCGCAACCCGACGGACGTGGAACTGATGATGTTCGCGCAGGCGAACAGCGAGCATTGCCGCCACAAGATCTTCAACGCCGACTGGACCATCGACGGCGTGGCGCAGCCCAAGTCGCTGTTCGGCATGATCAAGAACACGCATGAACTGCAGCCGAAGGGCACCGTCGTCGCCTACAGCGACAACTCGTCCATCATGGAAGGCGCCACCGTGTCGCGCTTCTACCCGCGCGGCGCCAGCCACGAATACGCGGCTTCCACGGAACTGACGCACACGCTGATGAAGGTGGAAACGCATAACCACCCGACGGCGATTTCTCCATTCCCCGGCGCCTCCACGGGCGCGGGCGGCGAGATCCGCGACGAAGGCGCGACGGGCCGCGGCGCCAAGCCGAAGGCTGGCCTGACGGGTTTCACGGTATCGAATTTGTCGCTGCCGGACGCCGTGCGCAGCTGGGAAACGGCCGCTTCCGTGACGGCGCCATTGGCCGCGCGTATTGATGCAGATCATGCAGATCAATACGGCAAACCGGAACGCATCGCGTCGCCCCTGCAGATCATGATCGAAGGCCCATTGGGCGGCGCCGCGTTCTCGAACGAATTCGGCCGTCCGGTCCTGGGCGGCTACTTCCGCACGTATGAGCAGAACGTGGGCGCAGACAAAGACGCCGTGTTCGGCTACCACAAGCCCATCATGATCGCGGGCGGCATCGGCAATATCTCGGCGCAGCACACGCACAAGAACGACATCCCCGTCGGCAGCCTGCTGGTGCAGCTCGGTGGCCCGGGCATGCGCATCGGCATGGGCGGCAGCGCCGCCTCGTCGATGACCACCGGCAGCAACACGGCCGACCTGGACTTCGATTCCGTCCAGCGCGGCAATCCGGAAATGGAACGCCGCGCCCAGGAAGTCATCAACGCCTGCTGGCAAATGGGCGCGGACAACCCGATCATCTCCATCCACGACGTGGGTGCGGGCGGCTTGTCGAACGCTTTCCCGGAAATCACCAACGACGCCAAGCGCGGCGCGATTTTCGACCTGCGCAAGATCCCGCTGGAAGAATCGGGCATGGCGCCGAAGGAAATCTGGAGCAATGAATCGCAGGAACGCTACGTCCTGGCCATCGCGCCGGAAAGCCTGCCACTGTTCAAAGCCATGTGCGAACGCGAACGCTGCCTGTTCGCCGCCGTGGGCGTGGCCACCGAAGAGCGTCAACTCAAATTGATCGATCCGGAACTGGGCAACGAACCGGTCGACATGCCGATGGACGTCTTGCTGGGCAAGCCGCCGAAGATGCAGCGCGACGTGGTCCACGTGGCCAACGATTTCCCGGCCATCGATCTGACGGGCATGGACCTGGTTGATGTAGCGCAAAAAGTGCTGCTGCTGCCGACCGTGGCCGACAAGTCGTTCCTGATCACCATCGGCGACCGCAGCGTGGGCGGCATGACCGTGCGCGACCAGATGGTGGGACCGTGGCAAGTGCCGGTGGCCGATTGCGCCGTCACCACCATGAGTTTCGAAGGTTATCTGGGCGAAGCGATGGCCATGGGCGAACGCACGCCGCTGGCCGTCATCGACGCGGCAGCTTCCGGCCGCATGGCCGTGGGCGAAGCCGTCACCAACATCGCCGCCGCCGCGATTGCCGACATTTCCGACATCAAGCTGTCCGCCAACTGGATGGCCGCCTGCGGCCAGCCTGGCCAGGACGCAGCCCTGTACGACACGGTGAAAGCCGTCGGCATGGACCTGTGCCCGGCGCTGGGCATCAGCATCCCCGTCGGCAAGGATTCGCTGTCGATGCGCACGACGTGGAAAGACGAGGGCACGGGCGCGGCGAAATCCGTTACCTCGCCCGTCTCCCTGATCGTCTCCTCGTTCGCGCCAGTGACGGACGTGCGCAAGTCGCTCACGCCGCAGCTCAAAACGGACCAGGGCGACACGTCCTTGATCCTGATCGACCTGGGCCGCGGCAAGAACCGCCTGGGCGCCTCCGCGCTGGCGCAAGTCATGGGCCAACTGGGCAATGAAACGCCGGACGTGGACAGCGCGGAAGACCTGAAAGGCTTCTTCGCCGCCATTCAAAAGCTCAACAGCGACGACAAGCTGCTGGCCTACCATGACCGTTCGGACGGCGGCCTGTACGCCACCCTGACGGAAATGGCCTTCGCCGGCCACACGGGCATGTCCGTCAACCTGGACATGCTGACCATGGAAGGCGAGCATTCCAGCGACTGGGGCGACGCCAAGAACTGGGCCGGCCAGGTGGCGGAACGCCGCAACGAACTGACCCTGCGCGCCTTGTTCAGCGAAGAGCTGGGCGCCGTGATCCAGGTGCGCGCGGAAGAAAAGTCGCTCGTCATGGACGTGCTGCGCACGTTTAATTTGGGCGCCTGCAGCCATATCATCGGCAAATTGAACGACCGCGACGTGATCGAATTCACGCGCGACGCCAAGCTCATTTACACCCAGCCGCGCGCGGACCTGCACCGCCTGTGGAGCGAAACGAGCTGGCGCATCGCCCGCCTGCGCGACAACCCGGCCTGCGCGGACGCCGAATACGACCGCCTGCTGGACGTGCAAGATCCGGGCATGTCGCCTATCGTCACGTTTGACCAGAACGAGAACATCGCCGCGCCATTCATCGCCACCGGCGTGCGTCCGCGTGTCGCCATCCTGCGTGAGCAGGGCGTCAACTCGCACATCGAGACGGCTTACGTGATGCACCAGGCAGGCTTCACGGCCGTCGACGTGCACATGAGCGACCTGATCGCGGGCCGCGTGAAACTGGACGACTTCCAGGGCGTCATCGCCGTGGGCGGTTTCTCGTACGGCGACGTGCTGGGCGCGGGCGAAGGCTGGGCGAAAACGATCCTGTTCAACGCCAGCCTGGCGGAACAGTTCGCGCGCTTCTTCAACCGCACGGACAGTTTTGGTTTGGGTATCTGCAACGGCTGCCAGATGATGAGCAATCTCAAATCCATCATCCCCGGCGCCCACGCCTGGCCTAAATTCACGCGCAACAAGTCGGAGAAATTCGAAGGCCGCTTTGCCATGGTCGAAGTGATGGATTCCCCATCGATCTTCTTCAACGGCATGGCCGGCACGCAAGCCGGCATCGCCATCGCCCACGGCGAAGGCTACGCCGACTTCTCGCAAACGGGCGACATCACCCAGGTCACCAAAGCCATGCGCTTCGTTGACAACAAGGGCGCCGCCACGGAAGCGTATCCATACAACCCGAACGGCTCGCCGGAAGGCATCACCTCCGTCACCACGCCAGACGGCCGCTTCACCGTGCTGATGCCGCACGCGGAGCGCGTGTTCCGCTCGGTGCAGCAGTCGTATCACCCTGAAGCGTGGGGCGAGGATTCGCCTTGGATGCGCATGTTCAGGAATGCGCGGAAGTTTGTGGGGTAATTAACAGGGAATTTTGAAGTTATCATTAAAAAGGCCGCTGCATAAAAGACAGCGGCCTTTTTTTGAAAATTATAATTTTTTTTGGCGCGAAATATTTTTTTCTGTAGGGATTTCTAATTGCCAGGTGTGAATTGTGAAAAAAGCCAAGAAACTTCACTCATGGGGACTTCTCTATTAGATGTTCCTTCACGAAGAAAATACTTATTATTGTACAGTCGCGGTGATGCCCCACTTGTTAGTTGAAATATAAATATACTTTTAGATTGATAGGTGACTAATTTTAAATTGGTCTTTATGTCTTTTATGGTACTCTTTTCGATAGGTTGACGATCTAAGGTCGTGCATATTTTTGAAAATAGCGTATCTTCATTTAATCCTAGGCAAGTGCAGTCGTGTTCGATTCCAACGATGTGGCGTTTATAGCGCTCTATTGATGTCGTGTTATATTTTTCTTCGATTCTTTTTGCATCTGCATGTTTGTCTGCTATCCCTACAATTACATAACCAACTTTTCCTTTTCCAATGTTGGTCATGGCTGTCAACGTCTCTACAATTTTAGCAACTGTTGATTCTGAGTATGACGGTGAAACTCCAAGATCAGTGAAGCCAATTTTGAAATCGTATAATTGTTGTTCAATTAGTGATTGGTTTAATATATTCTCAATTCGTGTGGTCCAATTTGTTTTTGTTGGATCATCTACGTTTCTATCTTCACAGCACTTGTTTAATGCAATTGTGAATAGCTCTATATTTCTTTCTTTACTTGCGGCTGACCAGTTACCGCCTGTTCCAACATCCATCTTGTCGCAAATGTTTCTTAATTTTTTGTTGGCAGCTATATAGTCAGTTATTTTTCGGTTTTTCTTAAAAATTAAATCATGTACGGCAAGGAAAAATGCAGTAAAGTACCGTGGAGCTCTTGGTGGGGGAGTTGTAAAACAATGGTCGACAAATGTTTTTCCTATGGTCTGAAATAATCTTCTAATTTCGTCTAATGTTTCAAGTATCTGAGCTTCAATCACCTCAGGGTCAATTCGTGATATTGCAGCATTAATTTCTACAGATCTTGCCGACTCAATTGGCATTCCATAATATTCATTGAAAATATCGGTATTGGAAGGCGGAATTTCTTGAAGGGCGACAGAAGCTATTATGTCGCACACGATCTCTTCATCCCTTGATTCTCTTAGCCACTCCTTCGAAATTATTCCTTGTTTAATCCAAAATATATCTTGCACTTGAATTCCAACGTCGTTTTCTGAAAAGGCCAGGCTAATGTATGGCATTTTATCCAAAGAAAATATATCCGATTGGCTTGAGTCACCCCTGATGTTGGCCGATATTTTTCTGACTAATGTTGAAAACTCGCCCGTAACGCCCGCAACCCGCAATTCCTGTCTTGATAAATATCGCCCCATACTATTTATTCTTTTGAATACTTCATCAATTTGCCCCTGATTTTCAAATTCGTATATGCTTGATGGGACAATGTATGAGGTGAAGTCCAAGCAGGAGTTTCGACTTAATTTTGGAAATCTTTGTATGAGTGCTCCTGTGTCTAATTTTGATTTTGTTGCAGATAAGCTATCGAGATCGAAATATTTCCCATTGTAGGATATTCTATTTTCTATAAAATATATTATTGCATTAATTCTTTGCATGCCATCAATTATTTCATAGTATTTTTCAGATTTTTCTTTTATATCGGCAAACAGTAGGAGTGGTATTGGGAAAGAGGAGAAAATAGATTCAATTAGTCTTTCTTTGTCATCAGTTGTCCAAACCAATTTCCTTTGGTATCGACGATTTATTTTGTATTTATCTGCTGAATAATTGTTGTACAAGCTCTCTATTGTTATTCCGGTTACTGATAATTCGCTTGATGAAGCCATTTTTCTTTCCCTTTATGTAATTGAGGATTTTTCGATAATTGATAAGGCTATTTTTATTTTCATTTAAGATTGGTGCTTTTATTTTTAGCGTTAAGATTACACCCCCTTCGCCACCCCCACAATCACCACCGCCGACGGCACCAGCAAAAACTGCGCAATCAGCGTCCCCGCCAATCTGCTCCCCACCAGCCACACCACTGCGCGCCTGAACTGCGATTCTTCGATCTTGCCTTCGATGACGTCATCCGTCATGCCCGACATGTGCGGGTCGATGAAGACGGCCATCATGATGGTGGCGCCGCCGTTGATGATCGATGACAGGGTGCTGGAGGTGACGCGCACGCTGGGGTCGAGCACGCCCGCGTACAGGGCGGCGAAGACGCCCACCGTCCACAGGGCCGTGGCGATGACGTTCATGGCTGTCATGAATATAGAGACGCCGGATTTTTGGCGCAGGCCCGTGACGTTGGCGGGCTTGGGCAGGCTGGCGGAGGTCTTGAGGTAGGACAAGCCGCCCTTGAAGACGGCGTGCAGCAGCAGTTTCGGTACCGACCTGTGAACCTGGAAGTGCTCGACGGCGCGGCAGAAGGCGCGCTGGAAGGTGGGGATCAGGATGGCGCCCAATATCGTCGCCAGGCTGGCGGAGAACAGCAGCCAGCGGAAGTCCAGCAATAGCGTGCCGGCGGCGACGTGCTGGTCGATGCCCGTTTCCACGCGCTTGGCCAGGAATGGCCCCAGGAAGGAGTTCGACGTGCGCGACAGCAGCATCAGAATGCTGAACAGGGCCAGCGAGACGGCGATGCGCCGCGTGCGGATGCCGGCGATGCGCACGGAGTAGGCGAGGGTGCCGATGAGGTGGATGATGAACGTCAGTGCGCAAACCAACAGCAATTGCTTGTCCATCACAACCTTGCAGTAAAGAAAATGTAATTCCATGCTGCCATGAAGTTACTTATTTTTCAACTGCAAATAAGCTAATTTTATGTGATTGGGGTTTTGTGGTGGTTTGTGCTGGTTTGTGTGGAGTTGACTGAATTTCACCCCAAGGCAGAAACTGGGGTCAGACCCTTAGGGTCTGACCCCGGCTTTTTGCCTGTGGGTGAGGTCAATGCCGCTGGCACACCTAAGCTTATCCATTGCTTGTATTTCAAGCTTGCACCCTCAACTACCGAGCATGGCGGCGTGTCTTGCCGCATTGATCAATGAACAACCCGGAGGTACACCATGAGTTTCGATTCCTTTTTGTCCAAGCTGAAGTCCAAGGCAAGCGAACTGAAAACCGAGGCCTTGAAGTACAAGAACAAGGATTTCCTGAACGCCGCGATGGCGGGCTCGGCCCTAATCTCGATGGCCGACGGCAGCGTCAGTGCGGAAGAGAAGCAGAAGATGGTGAAGTTTATTGAAAGCAATGACGCGCTATCCGTGTTTACCACCAGCGATGTCATCAAGGCTTTCCAGGAATATGTCGGCCAGCTGGAATTCGACAAGGATATCGGCGAAGCCAAGGCGTATCAGGCGCTGGGCAAGATGAAGTCGAATGTGGAGGCGTCGCGCCTGCTGGTGCGCATGATCATCGCCGTCGCTTCGTCGGACGGCAATTTCGACGCCAACGAGCAGCGCGTGGCCAGCAAGATCGCGCGCGAGCTGGGCTTGACTCCGGCGGAGTTCGAGTTGCAGTAAAGCCGGGCCGGCCGGCCCCGGCTGGCTTAACTCTTGTCCCACCACGGCGGCGTGCCCGACGACCAGGGGCACGCCATGTCCACTTCGCTGATCCTGTAGCGGATTTCGATCACCTGGCCTGGGCTGAAGGGACCGCGTTTCCAGTCGCCGGAATCAAAGACGTAGCCTTTGCCCTTGATGCAAAGACTGGTCGGATTGTTGCCGATCGGGCCGGTCGAGTGCAGCGTGACGCGCACTTCGCCGTTGGCGTCCAGCGGCGCGTCGCCGCCCGTGAACAGTGCATCCGAGCCGACGTCGCAGACAGTGGTGCTGCCTATCTTGCTGCAGCGTTTGATATACGTTTGCTGGCGCGCCTGGGCCAGGTAATCGTCATGCCGCATCGGCTTGCCATCGTCATAGGTAAAGCGCAGGATGACTTGCGTAGGCTCGCTGGCCGGATGGCGCGTGGTGCTGGTGCAGGCGGCGCTGACCAGGGCCAGCAGGGGCCAGGCCAGCAGGCGCAGGCCGCGGCGCAGCAGGGATCGGGATTGACTGCCGGATGGATGCTGCATGTGGCGTTGCCATTTGTCTCATGAACGGGGCGCCGATCATAGCATGCGAAGGCGGCGGTTCCGCTAGGACGCGCCGCGATTCAATTCCTGCAGCACTTTCTTGCACAACACCCCATAGCCCACGCCCGTGCCGCGCTTGTGTGCGGCCAGGTCGTAGCCGGCGCTGATGTCGTCCCACGCCACGCTGCCGGGCAGGGGGCGCAGCTTGTCGTCCAGATCCATCTCGAAATGAATGAAGTGGCCGTCGGCGCTCAGCAGCTTGCCGTAGACGGCGGGCATGCCGGGCCAGGCCAGTTGCAGGTCGAGCATGAGGGCGGCATCGAGCGCCACGCCATGGCTGGCCGCGCACTGGCGCAAGGCGTCCGGCAAGGGGCGGGCGCGCCACCAGGCCGCCGTCTGCCTGATGGCGGCCTGGGTCAGGGCGTTTTGCTGTTGCACGGAATACTGCTTGCTCATGGCTGCCACCCATGCGGCATGCGGTTTGCCGCCCTAGCGCGATGCCAGGCTCATGCTTTGCACGTGGGCAGGCACGATGCCGCCGCTGGCCATTTTTTCGGCCGGCACGACCATCCGTACTTCGCCGCCCACGCTGCCATCGTCGCGCAGGTCGATGCGCATGGCCAGTTGCTGGTCGAGCGCCACGAAGCTGTTGCTGCCGCTGGCGACGATCTGGTGTTCTTCCTGGTCATCGATGCGCGCATACATGATGGCGCCGATGTTGCCCGCATTGCGCAGGTAGAGCACTTGTCCGTTCGACAGCTCATAGCCGCCGCGGAACGGGGCAAACGTTTCCGCACTCATGAAATGTTTGTGTGCCGGCAGTTCGATCGTCTGCATGCGTCCGCCTGGAACGACGACGGTCTGGCTGTCGGGGAGCGTTTGCGCATTTGCCAGCAGGGCGCAGACGCCCAGGGTGCCGGCGAGGATCCATGTTTTCATTTTTTTACCCATCCTTGAATTGTGGTGCCGTCCGCTGCCGGCGCGGCGATGTGCTTGCCAGGGAAACCGAACCGGCTCGTCCGCGCGTGCTGCTGTCACTATGACAAGGCGCGGCCTGCCGGTCTTGCCAGTGTAGTCAGGCAATATGCACCGCGCATCATCCGATCGGATGACACGGACTCAGGCATCGAGGATGGCCAGGTGCGCCGTTGCGCCGTGGATCAGGGCGATCAGCTCGCCCTGGCGCCGCGTATCCGTCTTTAAATAGGTGTGGTGCAGGTGCGTCTTGACGGTGTTGACGCTGATGCCGCCGCGCGCGGCGATTTCCTCGATGGTGGCCCCTTGCGCCAGCGCCTTGCCCACTTGCGCTTCGGCTTGCGTCAAGTCAAACAGCTGGCGCAAGGCCGGGACGGACGTGCACGTTTTTGTGGGGTCGCGCGCGATCAGCAGTGCGCACGTGGGCTGGCAATCGGCAAGCGCGGTGACGGTCAGGGCCAGCGGCGCTTGCTGCTTGCGCGCCAGGCGCAGCGACTGGCATTGCGCCGCGCCACCGGCGCCGGCGATCACCAGGCGCACGGCGCGCACCAGGGCGGGCGGGGCGGCGTGTTCCAGTTGCGCCGCATGCAGCGCGTGTCCGGCGGGGGTGGCGAAGCGTAGCGCGAGGTTGGCATCGAGCACCAGCACGGCGGCGCCCATGGCGTCGAGCGCCGCCAGCGCGCAGTGGCTGGCCAGCTGCGCCTCGCGCAGGCGCTGCTGCAGGCACAGCGCGCGTTGCAGATGCGGCAGCAGTTCCTGCCATTGCTGGCCGCTCAGGCCAGCGCTGTCGAGCTGCGGCCAGTCGCCCGCGCCGCAGGCCGAGTCGTACATGGCGGCGATCAGTTTGCCCACATCCGCCGTTGCCGTAGCTGTCTCCATGCTTGCCCCCAATCCTGATGACATCAGTGTGCCGCAGGCGTGCAGGTGCGGAACTGGGTAAGGGCGGTCTTGCGCGGCGATCCGCCCCGCCTTTGTGGGGAGGGGCTGGTCGCTGCCATCTGTCCTGGGCAACTATCAAGATAGTACAAACGCTGCCCCACCGCAATGCGCCGCCGCCGATGCAATCGTGCTCCGGGATTAAACATTCCCCGATACAATAAAAAATTGTCAAAATATAAACTCATGGCATGGGGCGGGAGTCGCATGCCATGCTGATCGAGGAAGTCATATGGCCAGCAGTATTTTTTCGATGAGACCGCTTCTCGCGGACAGAATTCAAGTTCCAGCAACGCAACGGTTTTCGTTGTCAAAGCACGCCGTTGCATTTCGGACAGGAGCTTGACACTTTCCCTTAACGCCCTGGCGAAACCGCTCTTGATGCGTTTCCCGAAGGGCATGTTCGTCCAGGTTGGCGAGAGGTATCATCATCAAGTTTGCTTATTGCAATGGCAGGCCAGGAGAGGCCGGCACTGCAGCGGTCTTGCGCCGTATCACCACCGTATCAGCGATCTTGTCATGCCACCCCTGCTTGCGCGAGTCCTTGCCAATCCAAAAGAACCCCAGGTATAGCGGTAGCGCGGACAGGTAAGAACTGAGACAGCGTTTGACACACTGGCCGGCAGAAGGCTTGTTGCCCGTCTTCGCATCGACAATGATCGCGCCGATGGCCATCTTGCCAGGTGTTGTAGACAAGGTAATCCAAAACGCCAATTGAATCAGTGGCGGCATGACACATGAAATCATGAAGTGGGCCGGGCCACGGAACAAGGAATCGGTCGAAAAGTAGCTTCGGCCATATATGGCTATCAGCATCGGCATGATGATAATCAGCAGGAGCAAGGTGTCGATCAACGTCGCGCCAACGCGCGGCCAAAAGCCGACATAGTCCATTTCAGGATTCTGTTGCATTATTTTTCCAAAACGTCAGTAAATGGGTGGCCGCCAGCGTCGGGGCGGAATGGCGCAGTGTACGATCTTGTTGCTTTCATTGCAAGTTAGAGCTTTTGTCAGGTATTTGATAGCGCATGGTGCCATCCGCAGCAATCGGACGCATGGAAAACATATCCATAGGGTAAGCTTCGGGCCTAGGCTATTTCGCAACTCTATCAAAAGTACATGACATCCATAATGATCCCTGACGTCGCCCTGGTCGACAATACCGAACAACGCACGCCGCTGGTGCTCGTGCTGGACTGCTCCGGCAGCATGGCGGGCGAACCCGTCTCGCTGCTCAACGAAGGCCTGGCCTTGCTGGAACAGGAACTCAAGTCCGACGTGATCGCCGCCAAGCGCGTGCGCATCCTCGTGATTCAATACGGCGCGCACGATGAAGCCGTGGTGGCCAGCACCTGGTGCGACGCCATGGATTTCACGGCGCCCCGGCTTGAAGCGAACGGCACCACGCCGACCGGCGCGGCCGTGGAACTGGCCCTGGCGGAAATCGAGCAGGAAAAGCAGCGCTTCCGCCAGGCGGGCGTGGCGTACACGCGGCCGTGGCTGTTCCTGATGTCCGACGGCGAGCCGACCGATCCCTGGCTGCGCGGCGCCGAGCAGGCGTGCGCGGCCGAGCAGGCCAATAAAGTGGCAATCTTCCCCATCGCCGTGGGCGACAATGCGAATACCGGGACACTGGGGCAGTTTTCCAGCCGTGGCGAGCGGGGCGTGAAGCAGCTGAAAGGCTTGCAGTTCCGCGAACTGTTCCTGTGGCTGAGCGCCAGCATGCAGGTGGTGTCGCAGTCGCGTCCCGGCGCGCAGGCGCAGCTGGCCTCGACGGACGGCTGGTCCGTCGTGAATACGTGAAAGCCCGCTGATTCATGACTGCGGTACACAATACCTGGCGCGTGTTCGGCGCCTCCGTCACGGGCAAGGCGCACCTGGATAAGGACATCCCTTGCCAGGATGCGCACGCGCACGCCGTCGTGAACGACGTTTTGGTGGCCATCGTCTGTGACGGCGCCGGTTCGGCCCGCCTCAGCGAGCAGGGCGCGCAGTTTGTTGCGGAGCAAACCGTGCAAGCGCTGGCCGGACGGCTGGAGCAGGGCGCCACCGTGCAGGATCTGCATGACGGCGCGCTGGCGGGCACCCTGGCGCAGATCCGCGCCGCGCTGGACGACATCGCCCGCGCCGCCAACGCCACCCTTGATGACTACGCCTGCACGGTCGTCGGCGTGGTTATGGGGCAAGATACAGGCTTCTTCTTCCACCTGGGCGACGGCCTGGGCGTGGCGCAGCTGATGGACGGCGGCGAGCTGATCTCGCTGCCCGCCAACGGTGAATACGCCAACGAAACATATTTCATCAGCGGCGCGCGCTGGCGCGAACAGCTGCGCCTGCTTGCGATTCCGCAAGCCGTGCGCGGCGTCGTGCTGATGTCGGACGGCTGCATGCCCTTTGCCATGAGCAAGAACAATGCAGCGCTGTACGCGCCGTTCATGGATGCCGTGCAAGGCTATCTGCGCGCGGTCGACAGCGTGGAACTGGGCAATACGGCACTGGCGTCCACCCTGGCCGACCCGCGCACGCACCAGATCACGGGCGATGACAAGACCTTGCTGCTGGCCTTGCGCGCATGAGCCGGAAGCAGGGAGTCGCGCCCGGTCTGAGTCCGGGCGGCAAGATATGGCTGGATAAGGTTCGCAGCCTTGTACTGGGCAAACTCGTCAAGAGCGGCGGCGCGGGCAGCGTGTATCTGCTGCCCGGCGCGCCCGCGCAGGTGGCCAAGCTGTACCACCCGCACCTGGACCGGGCCGCCAACCGGCGCAAGCTCGAAGCGATGCTGGAATTGTCGCCCGAATTGCCCGACCAGCTGGAAAACGGCAAGCGCTACGTGCAGATCGCCTGGCCGCAAGCGGCCGTGTTCGACGACCAGGGCGGTTTTGCCGGTTTCGTCATGCCCCTGCTTGACATGGCGCAAACGGCCGAGCTGGAACAGATCATGCAGGAGCGGCAAGCGCGCGCGGCGGGCTTGCCCACGGGACTCGGTCCCAAGCTGACCCTGGCCGCCAACCTGGCCGCCGTCCTCGATGCCTTGCACCAGCAGCAGCATTACGTGGTCGACTTAAAACCCGTGAACCTGCGCTTTTACCGCGATTCGCTGTACATCGCCATGCTCGATTGCGACGGTTTCAGCATCCAGGGTCATGCGGAGCGTTTTCCTGCCGAGCAATTCACGGCCGACTACCTGGCGCCGGAATTCCAGCGCAAGGGCATGCCTGCGGGCACGGAAATGGCGCAAGACCGCTTTGCCCTGGCCGTCGTCATTTTCCAGTTGCTCAACTTCGGCATCCACCCGTACAGCGGGCGGCCCGGCAATGCGCAAGTGGCCACCGATATTCCCGGCCGCATCCGCGACGGTTATTACGCGTATGGCGTGAAGCGCCACAAGCTGCTGGCGCCGAACGCCACCAGCGGCCACGCGCTGATGCCGCCCGAGCTGCGCGCCATGTTCGACCGCGCGTTTTCCCAGTCGCCAAACGCCCAGCGGCCCTCGGCGGCCGACTGGGCGCAGTTGCTGCGCGGTTATGCGCAGCGCAGCGGCGGCAAGTTGGTCGTTTGCGCCGTGAATCCCGAACATCAGCATTTTGCGGGCCAGGGTTGCGCGGCCTGCGCGCGCGACAAGGTGATCGGCGCGGCCGCGCAAGCCTCGGCTCAGGCTTCGGCGCAGGCAAGGCAGGCGGCGCCGCAGCGTTCGCGCGCCTTGCCTGGCAAGCCGGCGCCTGCGCCGGCCCCGCAAGGGCAGTCCGCCGTGTCGGACACGGGCTGGGTGGTCATCATCATCCTGATCGTGTTCTTCGTGATCGGCTTTGCGATCTGGACCGCCGTACCGGCCGATGCGGAAAAGAAAACTGAGCAGCAAGTCACGACGGTGCCCGTAGCCGGGCTGGAACAGTTGGACTGGCATGCGCGCAAGGCCGGTGCATTGCAGCAGTCGGACGTGCGGCGCGCCGTGCGCAACCTGTCGCAAGCCATGGGCAAGGGCGACGATGCCGCCATCGGGCGGGGCTTGCAACTGCTGTACCGCAGCGAGCGGGAAAAGTCGTCGGGCTACAGCGGTGACCTGGCGCGCACGCGCTTGCGCACCTCGATGATGGAAAGCATGGGCTGGCTGCCCGGCTATCAGTCCAGCTTGTCCGATACCTATCTCGACTTGCTGCAAGCCGATCCGCGCGACCACCTGGCTGCCGCGGCGCTGGCGCGCACGCACCTGAGCCTGAACGAGCCGCAAGCGGCGCGCCAATACTTCGAGCAAGCCGTGTGGGCCCGTCCGACCGATGGCGTGGCCTGGCTCGGCATCGCCGCCACGGCGCTGCTGCGCGGCGGGGGCGGCGGCGAGCAGGATGCCGCCAACCTGGTGGCGCTGGCGCAAGTAACGGCGCAGCGCCATGCGGCGCAGAATGCCATGCCGGCCGAAGAAGGCGAAGCGGCCGACAACGGCGTCGAGCGCACGGCCAGCCGCATGGAGCGCGCGGCCAATATGCTGCGCCTGGTGCAGCCGGGCGCCTATCCGAAGCGCTGGGACAAGGCGCTGGCCGACGGCGCATTGCTGGCAAAGAGGCTGGCAGCCTTGCCGGCGCCGCCAGACCAGGGCGCCAGCGTACAGCGCGACAGCATGGCCACCGTCGCCTACCGCGTGTTGAGTGAGGCGCAGGCCAGCGGCGAAAGCCGCCTGACCTTGTCCATCGCTGCCGATGGCAGCCTGACCGCTGCGCGGGCCGAGCAATTCATGGAGCCCATGCTCAACAAGGTCATCCTGGATAGCCTGAAGAGCTGGACTTTCAACCCGTCCGTGAAAAATGGACAATTCCAGGACGGCAAGGTTGACGTGCTGGTGCGCTACCGCAATGGCCGTGCCAGTTTCGTGCCTGCCGACGCGCCCGCCACGGCGGAAAATTAAAGGAATAGCATGAAAATCAAGACCCTATGCGTGCTGCTTGGTGCTTCCCTGTTGTACTCGAGCATGGCGCAGGCGGACATCGTGCAGCGCCAGGTGCTGGCAAGCATGGCCGGCGAACCCGACAGCGAAGGCGGCGATGTGTTCACTATCGCGGGCACGACGGCCTGCGGCGGCAAGCAGATCCGCATGGATGCGCGTTCAGTGAACCTGGACGAGGCGCCGTACGAGGCGCTGAAAACCGAACTGGCCCGGCACATCCGCAGCAAGACGCCCATGCTCGTCACCGTGAAAAAATGCCCCGAGGATGCAAGCGTGCCCATCGTGCGCCAGATCGCCGCCTGCACGCCAGCCGCCTGCGCCGATGGCCGGGCGCGGCTGTACCTGCACGAAGGTTTCTACCCCATCGAGCAGGAAAACGCACCGAACGTGCTGCTGTTGCCCTTGCCGAAAGGCAAGCTGCCGGGCACGTGGAAGGTGGAGATTGTCAGCGTCGCCGGCCACAAGCTGCGCCTGTCCGGCCAGGTTAACAAGGCCGATTATGCCTCCGGCGAGCTGGTGGGCGGCTATGTCACGTATTACCCGAATGGCAAGATCGAGAAACAGGTGGCGCAGGATGGGCAGGGGCGTCAGGACGGTGTTACCAGCCAGTATTTTGCGGATGGCACCCTGGAAAAGCGCGGCAACTGGCGCCACGGCTTGCCTGAAGGCGAACACCAGTTGTATCACGCCACGGGCAAGCTGCGCGAAACGAGCAGCTACCGCGATGGCAAGCAGCTGGACGGCCCCAAGCAGATCTCGGCTGAAAATGGCAAGCCGAGCACGAGTTATGTACTGCGCGGCGGCAAGATCGAAGGCGAGATGCTCACGTATTTCCCTGATGGAAGTATTTCCAGCCGCTCCGCAATGAAGGAGGGGAAATACAATGGTTTGACGACAAACTATCACCCTGATGGCGCCGTGCGCGGCACCATGACATTGCGCAATGACTTGCCCACGGGCGAGGCGCTGGAATTCTATCCGGACGGCAAGGTGCAAAGCCGCCAGCAGTATGCCGACGATGGCGGCTTGCTGAGCCTCCAGCGCTACAGCCCACAGGGCGTGCTGGTGCTGGAACGACGCTGGGATGCGCAATGGCGCGAGCAGGGCACGTCGCGCTCGTGGTACGAAAGCGGCAAGCCCGAGCAATCGATCGAGTACGTGAATGACCGGCGCGACGGCTGGAGCCGCAGCTGGCACGAGGATGGCAGCCTGAAAAGCGAATGCCGTTATGTGGCCGGCAAGGCCCAGGGCGGCTGCGGCGAGGCGCCGCCGGCGCCGGAACTGCAGCGCAAGGAGCAGGCATGGCGCGCCTTGTGAAGCACGTGCTTGGCGCCATGCTGCTGTTGCCGGTGCTGGCCCAGGCTGAGATCGTGCAGCGGCAAGTGGTCAGCGCGATCCAGGCCGAGCCCGGCAAGGGCGGCGGCGACGTGCTGACCCTGGCCGGCGACAGCGGCTGCAGCGGGCGCCAGGTGCGCATGGATGCCCGCTCGGTCGGGCTGGATGCGGCGCAATACGCGGCCATGAAGCAGCAGCTGGCGCCGTTGATACGCGAGGCGACGCCCTTGCTGATGCGCATCAGATCGTGTCCGGCACCCGGCGCAGCGCTCGCCATGCCCGAAGTCAGCAAGCTGGGCGGCTGCGAGCCGCAAGCGTGTGCCGATGGCAAGGCGCGGCTCTACCTGAACCACAACCTGTCGCGCGGCGAAGTGATGGAAGAGGCACGCTATGCGCTGGTCGTTCCGCTGCCGCCCGGCAAGCTGCCCGGCACCTGGCAAGTCGAGATCTATCACGTGCGCGAAGGAGAGCCGAAGCGGCTGACGGGCCAGGTCGACGCCCCCGATTACCTGCGCGGCAAGCTGGTGGGCAATTACAGCATGTATTACCCGCATGGACAGCTGGAAATGCTGGTGGAGCAGGACGGGCGCGGCGTGCAGGAAGGCGTGCAGACCCGCTATTACCCGGATGGCCAGGTTTCCATGCGCGGCAGCTGGCGCAATGGCGTGCAGGAAGGCGAAGAGCAGACTTATCACCAGAGTGGCAAGCTGATCGAGTCACGCACCTACCGCAACGGCGCCCGCGCCGACGGTGTGGTGGAAACGTTCGATGAAAACGGCAAGCTGCGCACGCGCATGACGCGGGTCAAGGGCGAGACGGACGGCGAGCTGCTGCTGTTCTATCCCGACGGCACCGTGGAAAGCCGCAGCCAGCATGTGAATGGCATCATGACGGGCCCCAGCACCGGCTATTTCCCGGATGGCAGGGTACGCAGCACGGTAAGCTATGTGGACGGCAAGCCCGCTGGCGACAGCGTCGAATATTATCCGGACGGCAAGGTCGCCAGCAAGCGCACGCACAGCGGCCATTACGTATTGCGCAGCGAACAGCGCTTCAGCCGGGCCGGCGTGTTGCTCTTGGACAAACGGTGGAACGCGGGCGGGCGCGAGGAGGGCGCATTGCGCTCGTGGTACGCCGATGGCAAGCCGAGGCAGCTGATCGAATACGTGAACGGCGAACGCCAGGGCTGGACGCGGCACTGGAGTGCAGACGGCAGCCTTGAAAGCGAGTGTCGCTATGTGGCGGACGAGCCGCAAGGGGAGTGCACGGGCGCGTCGGCCAAGATGTCGTACACGGAGGATGGCATCGCGCCGCTGATACCGGAACCGTGAGCCGGGGGGGGGGCATTGCCGTTCGATCACTGATGCGTGGCCAGCCTTTTTGCCAGGCATGCACAGGTACTGCAGGGATACCGTATGGCGGATGGCATCCACGGTTCGTCCCGTTGCAGCACTGTGCTGCTGGCCTCAAACACCGTTGCCAGCCCGGACGGAACCTTGGGCATGGCCGTTTGTGCCGGACCGGGCCTTTTGTGGTTGGCTGCTTTCGCCCCATACCGGTCATTGAAGTATTGCTCCTGACTCTGGAGCTAGGCTAAATGGGCGCCAGCCGCCTGGTGGGTCCCATTCACCATCACCACGAATCCGACCCGCGCTCGCATCGTGAAGGACTACACCGTCGATCCCAAGCGGCGACTGCCCCCAGATCAGACCTCCTGTATGGTCAAAAGCAAGAACTTCAGATGCCGAAGTTACAAGCACTGCGATGCGGCTATTTAAGTTCTCAAGGTCGCGCGAATCGTACAGATGGCCAAAGTAACCGTCCAGCTGATGGCGACGAACTTCGCCAAGGTAAAGATCAACGACGAACACGAACTGCCCAAAGCCGATGTAAACGATGCCCTCAGCGAAACGTGTGCTCTGAAAGCACGAGTACCCTGCGCTGGCAAGAATGTTTACGCGAGTCACCGGCGCACTATGGTGAGCGATCAAGACACTGGCAACGATGTTGGATTCTGAGGTTGGCCCGCGAGCAACAAGGACGCGACCATGTTCACTGTGCTCGCCAAGACTAAGAAATTTAACTTCCATCTGCATTTGTTTCCAAGGGATACGTCGAGTGACCGCTTCTGGTTGCCGTCGTTGGCCGGTTGTGCCCCATTTCAGTAGTTGTTAGCTGAATGGGAATGACGGAAGATGAGCACGAGTGCAGGCAGCGAGCGCTTTTGGCCGGCTGCTGTCGTTAGTGGCGTTCTGCCCGCATACCTGACTATCATCTAAGGCTAATGCAATGGTTTGGCGTGAAGGTGCTGGCTAGCGAGCTGACGGGTGTCAATTGCCTGGGGCCGTTGCTGATACCACGGGTTTGCAAATTGACGGGCATTGTTTGCTTGCCCCCTTCAAGGTCTCGCAAGCGCCGCCGGGACCCGCATAACAAGCACCACCTGGTCCCGAATAGGCGACACCGCCTGGTCCAGAGTCTCTGGCACCACCTGGGCCTGCATATAGCGGACCACCAGGTCCAGCGTACATGGCACCGCCCGGACCCGCGTACAGTGGTCCCCCTGGTCCTGCGTAGCAGGCCCCCCCCGGAGAGGTTGGACAGGAACCAGCTACTTGGGTGGTGGTGCAGCCAGAAACAGAAACAGTAACGGCGAAAAGAAATGCCAGTGACGACTTCAGTAGTCTCATCAGATGCCTCGTTTGTGAGTTGCGAATTAAAAACTAAAACGCTGTCTTTTAGCTAGATTTATTTTTTCTCGAATGTCCGCTTGTGGCCGAAAGCGGAACTTCCCGAGAGCATGTCTACCTCGGCCTCCTGTGTCAAACATTGTTGTTTTGTGTCTGACTTTAATAATCGCGCTCCAGTGAGGCTGCCGGATTAATCCACTGCATCGTTGAGCAGCGTATCCATCAGTGAAAAAGCGTGACCGCATCCGGCGCAACATGCGCTGCCAAACAGGAAAGGCAAGCGAAACGCGATGTCATCCAGCAATGGCAAAGCGTCCGCTTGCGCCTGCAACCAGGCAAAGGCGGCAAGGTGGGGTGAGTCGTCGGCAGGGCCGGCAATCACCAGCAGCGTTTTCGCTGTTGGCGTAAAGACGGGATCCTCGGCGGCGACCGACAGCCCTTGCGCTACCGGCCACACATAGAGCTCTACGCCGCAGGCAGGACATGCCAGGCAGAACTCCTCGTTGGCAAAGCCGCCCAGCACTCGCGCCACGCCGGCAAATCCGGCGAATGATGCGGCGGCCTTAAGCAGGTAGATGCCGCTCACCGTGTCCTCGACCTGCCGCAGGTCGGCGGTTGCCATGACGAGCGCGGCCGGGACTGCGGCATTAAAGGCCGCGACATAGGGGGATGCCTTCAATTCCTCGTCGAGGCCGGCGCTTTCATGAATCGACGCCGCCAGCGACAGCACGCCGGCGCGCAGGTCCGGCGATGTCACCGTCGCCGCTAGGGAAACCAGGTGCGGGAATGCGGCGACCGAAGCCGGATAAATCGAGCCCTGGTGACAAATATGGCCATATAAATCGTCCAGGGCCTCGGCGTCGCCCCGCCGCAGGTCCTGCAGCAGCGCGGGAATTTTTTCAGCGCCGCCGTAACCATCCGTCAGGCTTGCCCATGCGGCAGAACGCAGATCGAGTGGCGTCGTTTCAGTCTGTTTTTCCATTGCATCAACTTAAACGATGGACGACAGGCAGTCAAGCCTGACGCTACGTGACCGTGCACTGCCCGGGGCCGGTCCAGGCGCTGATCCTAAACGGGCCGGTGATATGGCCTTGATCCCTGTAGTACGTTACCACCTCGGCCGAAAAGGATTTCATAGGAAAGGGCTTGATATTCATAGACTTTCGCGTAGAGGGTTGCAACGGCCAGAACCGCCGCTGTTGAACGATCAGCGACTGCTTGGTGGTCTGATATCTCCCGAAATTGTTGCCGCTCGATTTCTTCAACACGATAGGCCACTTAAAGCCACCTCAAATTCCATACCTGTTCCGAGCAGCGGCCTCAAGCTCAGACTGGGGCAAGCCTGCTTGCTGCCAAAATGCAAAAAAATACTCCAATGTTTCGGCAGTAGCGCCACTATCCATGGGATGCAAGACGCATATGGCCGTTCTGATTTTCAAAACGTCTGGCGCGTCCGATTGGTCACGCCCTTCAATTGCTCGCCAGAAACCTACACGCTCAGCGATGACTTCCTCAGCCGTCGCCGCACCGGTCATGTATCGATACGCCACCGCTGCCGCTGACCTGGCAACCGCAGGCAATTGCTCAGTCACACTTCCGATAGCCTCAATCATGAATCGCTGAGCTGAAGATTGTTCTGCAGGGGCATCCAGGTCCACCGCGGATGCAATCGCATCAAAAAGTCTCTTATTCAATATGTGCATTCAGTTTCGGTGATTGCGCGATGCCTGCAGCGGGGCCGCCTGTGGCAAATGGCGTGCCCCCGGACCTTGCATGGGTTCCATGATGGCTTAGCGGTGCGGCGGCGTCAGCACGCTGGCGATGGCCTTCGGCAAGGTTTCCGGATAGTCTCTGCTGAAGTGCAGGCCGCGGCTTTCGCGGCGGGACAGGGCGCTGTTGACGATCATCGAGGCCACGTCGACGAGGTTGCGCAATTCCAATAAATCGTGCGTGATGCGGAAGTTGCGGTAGTACTCGTCGATCTCTTCCTTCAGCAGGGCGATGCGGTGCTGGGCCCGCTCCAGGCGCTTGGTCGTGCGCACGATGCCCACGTAATTCCACATGAAGCGGCGCAGTTCGTCCCAGTTGTGGGAAATCACCACTTCTTCATCCGCATCCGTGACGCGGCTTTCATCCCAGTCGGGCAGGTAGGGCGTGCCCAGCTTTTCCTTGCTTTCGATATCCTGCGCGCAGGCGCGGCCGATGACGATGCATTCCAGCAAGGAATTGCTCGCCAGGCGGTTCGCGCCATGCAAGCCCGTGCAGGCCGTCTCGCCCACGGCATACAGGCCGGGCAGGTCGGCGCGGCCGGACAAATCCGTCACCACGCCGCCGCACGTGTAGTGGGCAGCGGGTACGATGGGGATAGGCTGCTTGGTGATGTCGATGCCCAGTTCCAGGCAGCGCGCGTAAATCGTGGGGAAGTGTTCGATGAGGAATTCGGCCGGTTTGTGGCTGATATCGAGGTGCACGTAGTCGAGGCCCCGTTTCTTGATCTCGAAGTCGATGGCGCGCGCCACCACGTCGCGCGGCGCCAGTTCGGCCCGCTCGTCGTGGGCCAGCATGAAGCGCGTGCCGGCGGCTGCGCCCGCTTCGGGCGGCAGTTTCAGCAAGCCGCCTTCGCCACGGATGGCTTCGGTGATCAGGAACGATTTTGCATACGGGTGATACAAGCATGTCGGATGGAACTGGATGAATTCCATGTTCGACACGCGGCAGCCGGCGCGCCAGGCCATGGCGATGCCGTCGCCGCTGGCCGTGTCGGGGTTCGTTGTATATAAATACACTTTCCCGGCGCCGCCCGTGGCCAGCACGGTGTGCTCGGCGGCAAAAGTGTGCACCTTGCCCGTTTGCTCATCCTGCACGTACAGGCCGTGGCAATGCGGTTGCGCGTTGCGCTGGGCCGGCTTCATGCCCAGCTTGTCGGAGGTGATCAGGTCGATGGCGCAATGGTGTTCGAACAGGCTGATGTTCGGGTGGGCGCGCACCTTTTCTTCCAGGGTCACTTGCACGGCGTGGCCCGTGGCGTCGGCCGCGTGGATGATGCGGCGCTGGCTGTGTCCGCCTTCGCGTGTCAAATGAAAACCCAGCTCGGCCGAGGCGTCGCGCGTAAACGGCACGCCTTGCTCGATCAGCCATTCGATGGCTTCGCGGCCGTGCTCGACGATGTAGCGCGTGGCGCTCTCGTCGCACAGGCCGCCGCCCGCGATCAGGGTGTCTTCGATGTGTTGCTGGTGGCTGTCGCCGGAGTCCAGCACGGCCGCGATCCCGCCCTGCGCCCAGTTGCTGGCGCCGTCGAGCAGCGCGCGTTTGGAAATGATCGCGACGGTGCGCGTCTCAGCTAAATGCAGTGCAACCGATAAACCCGCCAGGCCACTGCCGACAATCGCTACATCAAATTTCATGACATTTATCTCTTTTAGGGGATGCATACTATATGCCATTTCCCCTCATTCGGTAATGTGTTGAGATAAATTCTGCAAGCGAAAGATAGCTGGGACCGTAGCTTGTGGCGCATCAATGTCTTCGCGGAACAGTTCGCCATCATGGCAAGACAGCAGCAGGCCGCCCCGTGCGCGGCGTGACGCTTTTTGCCGCAGGGGGGAACCATGATCCGCATCTTCAGCCATTATGTCTCGAAAACAGCGTTTATCCTGCTGTTGCTGGAAATCCTGATCCTGCTGCTGTCGGCCACCCTGACGTCCTTGCTGTGGCTGGTTGACGGCAGCCGCGTGCTGCGCGTGGGCGAGATTTACCTGTCGTCCGCGATCTTTGCGCTGGTCATCGTCCTGAGCATGAGTGCGCTGGGCATGTACCAGCACCGCTCGCGCGAAGACATCCGCAACACCTTATTACGCATCCTGCCGTCGTTTGCGCTGGGTTTTGCCGTGCTCAGCGTGCTGATCCGCTTCGTTCCGTCCCTGCATTTCGGGCGCGGCAGCGTGCTGATCTTCGGCCTGGGCGCCATCGGCGTGCTGCTGGCGCGCCTGGTGGTGTTCAAATCCTCGCAATCGGCGCTGATGGAAGGCCGGCTGATCCTGGTGGGCGGCGGGGCGCTGGCGCGCGAATGCATGGACTTGGCGGCCAGCAAGATCGGTTTCCACCAGTTCACGGTGGTGGGCTGCATCGATGTGGCGGGCGAACAACGCTGCGTGCCGGCCTCGGCCTTGCTGCCGGCCGAACCGTCGCTGCTGGCCATGGCCCAGCGCCATGCGGCGCATGAAATCGTCGTCTCCGTCAGCGACCGGCGCAATGGCGCGTTTCCTGCCAAGCAATTGCTGGAATGCGCGCTGGGCGGCGTCAAGGTCATCGACGCGGCCACCTTCTTCGAGCGCGAAGCATGCCAGATCCGCATCGATTCCTTGCAACCGAGCTATCTGATCTATGGGGGCGGCTTCGACCAGAGCTTTTTCCGCGCCGCCTCGAAGCGCCTGTTCGACCTGGCCGCCAGCGGCGTCATCTGCCTGGCGGCGCTGCCCGTGATGCTGGTGACGGCGCTGTGCATCCGCCTGGAAGACGGCGGCCCCGTGTTTTATCAGCAAGAGCGGGTAGGGCGCGACGGCTTGCCCTTCAACGTGCTGAAATTTCGCAGCATGCGCTGCGATGCGGAGCGCGACGGCAAGCCCATCTGGGCGCTGGCCGACGATGCGCGCATCACGCGCGTGGGCAAGCTGATCCGCAAGCTGCGCATCGACGAGCTGCCGCAGATGCTCAATGTGTTTCGCGGCGAGATGAGTTTTGTCGGCCCCCGTCCCGAGCGCGCCTACTTTGTCGAGCAGTTGAAGCAGCAAGTACCGTACTACAACATTCGTCACAGCATCAAACCGGGCATCACGGGCCTGGCGCAGGTGCGCTACCAGTATGGCGCCTCCGTCGACGATGCCGTCAAGAAGCTGCAATACGATCTGTATTATGTAAAGAACAACAGCCTGTTCCTCGACTTGCTGATCTTGCTCGACACGGTGCAGGTCGTGCTGTTTGGCAAGGGCAGCCGATGATACGGGCGCAGTCGGACTGGCTGGCGGCGGCCGACGCGGCGGCGCTCAGCCATGGCCTGGCGTCGCTGGCCTTCTTCCTGCTGGCGCTGCTACTCATCAGCAACTGGCGCGCGCGGCAGAACGTGCGCGCCTTGCTGGTGGCGTGCCTGGCGACGGGGGGCTGGGCCACGGGCACGGTGGTGCTGGTGCTGCTGGGGCAGCGCATTTCGCTGGCTGGCGATGCGCTCGAATTGCTGCGCACCCTGGCCTGGCTGGTGCTGGTGCTGCTGCTGATCGAACCGTCGCGGCCCCGCTTGCGCCTGGTGCTGCTGGGCATCGTCCTCACGGCGCTGGCGCCCGCCTTGTCCGCGCTGGCCTCGTGGTTGCTGGCGCTGCCTTTGCCGGCGCGCATCATCGCCAGCGTCAGCCGTTTGCTGCTGGCCGTGCTGGGCATGCTGCTGGTGGAGCAGTGGTACCGCAACACGCCGCCCCTTAAACGCTGGGGCATCAAGTTTGCCTGCCTGGGCGTGGGCGGCCTGTTCGCCTACGACTTTTATCTGTACAGCGACGCCTTGCTGTTTCTCGCGATCAACGACGACATCTGGGCCGCGCGCGGCATCGTCGACGCCCTGTGCGCGCCGCTGCTGGCCGTGTCGGCCGCGCGCAATCCGGGCTGGGCGCTGGGCTTGTCCGTCTCGCGCCAGATGCTGTACCGCTCGGCCGCCTTGCTCGGTTCGGCCATCTATCTGCTGGCCATGGCGGCCAGCGCCTACTACTTGCGCTATTTCGGCGGCACCTGGGGTTCCTTTATGCAGATGGCTTACCTGGGCGGCGCGGCCCTGCTGCTGGCCGGCGTGCTGTTTTCCGGCAGCCTGCGGGCCAAGCTCAAGGTGACCATCAATAAACATTTTTACAATGCCATCTTCGATTACCGCGAGGAATGGCTGCGTTTTACGCGCGCCTTGTCGGAAGACGGACCCGCCCTGGGCGAACGCACGATACAGGCCATGGCGCAACTGGTGGAAAGCCGCGCCGGCGCCCTGTGGATACTGCGCGAGCCTGGCCAGTTTGCCCCGGCCGCCAGCTGGAACTGGCCCCACAGCACGTGGAGCGAGCCGGCGTCCAGTCCCCTGTGCCAGTTCCTGGAGGAACGATTATGGGTGATCGACGTGCCCGACTGCCAGCGCGATCCCCGCCAGTACGGCGGCTTGCTGCTGCCGCCCGCGCTGCTGGCGCTGCCCGACGTGTGGCTGCTGGTGCCGCTGATGCTGCACGGCCAGCTGTTCGCCTTGGTGGCGCTGGCGCGGCCCCGCACGCGTATCGGCCTGAACTGGGAAATCCGCGACGTGCTGAAAATCGCCGGCAGCCAGGCCGCCAGCTACCTGGCGCACCGCGAATCGCTCGACACGCTCACGGTGTCGCGCCAGTTCGACTCGTTCAACCGCATGTCCACCTTCATCGTGCACGACCTGAAAAACCTGGTATTTCAATTGTCGCTGCTATTGAGCAATGCGGAAAAGCACCGCGCCAATCCCGCCTTCCAGGAAGACATGCTGGGTACGCTCGACCATTCCGTGCAGAAAATGAAGACCTTGCTGCAGAAACTGGCGCGCGGCGAGGCGCCGGAAGCGCCTGCGCCGCTGCTGCTCGATAACTTGCTGCGCCAGGCCGTGGCGGCCAAGGCCAGCCTGGCGCCCGCGCCCCGGCTGGACATCGTCGATGGCGAACTGACGGTGCTGGCCAACCGCGCACGGCTGGAACGGGTGCTGGGCCACTTGATCCAGAACGCCATCGAGGCGACGGCCAGCGATGGCACGGTGGACGTGCGGCTGCGGCGCGAGCAGCGCACGGCCGTGATCGAGCTCGACGATACGGGGCAGGGCATGAGCGAACAGTTCATCCGCGAGCGTCTGTTCAAGCCGTTCGACACGACCAAGACGGCGGGCATGGGCATCGGCGTCTTCGAAAGCCGCGAATACCTGCGCGAAGTGGGCGGCAGCCTGGAAGTGCGCAGCGAACCGCAAGTGGGCACGACGTTCCGCGTGATCCTGCCGCTGCATGCGGCATAGCAAAGGAGTGCCATGGGCAAACAGAAACTGCTGGTCATCGAAGACGACCCCGGCCTGCAAAAGCAGCTGCACTGGAGTTTCGACGGCTATGACGTCTTGCTGGCGGGCGAGCGCGAAACGGCGCTGGCGCTGGTGCGGCGCCACCAGCCGGCCGTCGTGACGATGGACCTGGGCTTGCCGCCCGACCCGGACGGCGCCACGGAAGGCCTGGCCACGCTGCAGCAAATCCTCGCGCTGGCGCCGGACACGAAGGTCATCATTCTGTCGGGCAACCAGGAGCGCGCGCATGCCTTGAAGGCCATTGCGCTGGGCGCCTACGATTTCCACCAGAAGCCGTTCGAGGCCGACATGCTGGGCCTGGTCATCGCCCGCGCGTTCTATCTGCACGCGATGCAGCAGGAGAACCGCCGCATGCTGCAGACGCAGGCCGATTCGCCGCTGGCCGGCATCGTCAGCCGCGACCCCGGCATGCTGAAACTGTGCCGCAGCGTGGAAAAGGTGGCGCCGTCGTCGGCCAGCGTGATGCTGCTGGGCGATTCGGGCAGCGGCAAGGAATTGATTGCGCGGGGCTTGCACGCGCTGTCGAGCCGCCATGCCCAGCGTTTTGTCGCCATCAATTGCGCGGCGATTCCCGAAAACCTGCTGGAAAGCGAGCTGTTCGGCTATGAGCGGGGGGCGTTTACGGGCGCGGCGCGGCAGACGCTGGGCAAGATCGAACTGGCCCACGGCGGCACCTTCTTTCTCGATGAAATCGGCGACATGCCGATGGCGCTGCAGGCAAAATTGCTGCGCTTCCTGCAGGAGCGGGTGATCGAACGGGTGGGCGGGCGGGCCGAGATCGCCGTCGACGTGCGCATCGTCTGCGCCACGCACCAGGATCTGAAAGGGCTGGCGGAGCAGGGGCGTTTCCGCGAAGACTTGTATTACCGCCTCAGCGAAATCGTCCTGCGCATTCCACCGCTGCGCGAGCGGGCCGGCGATGCGGCCTTGCTGGCGCAGCATTTCAAGAACAAGTTCTGTGCCAGCGAAGGGCGCGGCAGCCTGCATTTCAGCGCCGGCGCGCTGCAGCTGATCGAAAGCTATGGCTGGCCCGGCAATGTGCGCGAAGTGGAAAACTGCATCAAGCGGGCCGTCATCATGAGCGACGGCCCGCAGATCGCCGCCGACGACCTGGGCTTGCCCGCCAGCGCCCAGGTCGCGCCCCCGGATGAGCCGCTGAACCTGCGCCAGGCCCGCGAAGGAGCCGAATACAAGGTGATGGTGCGGGCGCTGGCGCGGGCCGACGGCAATATCGCCAAGGCGGCGGAACTGCTGGGTGTGAGCCGGCCCACCCTGTACGACCTGATGGGCCATCACGGCATCAAGTAGGCCGGCAGTGTATTAAAAATCAAGATTGTGTAAGGCGTCGCACATACGCTGGCGCCGCCGTGGCGCATCCTTGTCTCATCTACAACGAGGAGGCGCCATGAATGCGATCAGTTTATTGATGCAGGACCATAAGGCCGTGAAGGCCCTGTTTGCCCAATATGAAGGCTTGAGCGACCGCTCATTTGCCACCAAGAAAAAGCTGGCCGACCAGATCTGCCAGGAACTCACCGTGCACACGCAGCTGGAAGAGGAAATCTTCTATCCGGCCGTGCGCCGCCCCATCCACGACGGCGACCTGATGGATGAAGCCCTCGTCGAGCACGCGAGCGCCAAGGAACTCATCGCGCAGATCGAAGCGATGGACCCCGCCGACGAGCTCTACGACGCCAAGGTCAAGGTCTTGTCCGAGCAGATCGAACACCACGTGGGAGAAGAAGAGGGCGACATGTTCCCCAAGGTGCGGCAGACGAGCGTCGACCTCGATGCGCTGGGCCGGGAAATGGCCGCGCGCAAGGAACAGCTGACGGGCATGCCTGCCTGACGCACCATATTACTTAACGAGGGAGATTTCCATGCAAGCTACGCAATTGTCCGTGTCGGACCTGAACAACCCGGGCGTGTCCTGGGGCGCCGTGCTGGCGGGTGCCGCCGCGGCCGCCGCCCTGTCTTTTATCCTGCTGATCCTCGGCGTGGGCCTGGGCCTGTCGTCCGTGTCGCCGTGGTCGTTCAACGCCACGGCCATCGGCGTGTCGACCATCGCCTGGCTGGCCTTCATGCAACTGGCCGCCTCCGGCATCGGCGGCTACATGGCGGGCCGGCTGCGCGTGAAATGGAGTGCCATCCACACGGATGAGGTGCATTTCCGCGATACGGCGCACGGCTTGCTGGCCTGGGCCGTGGCCACCCTGATCACCGTGGCCGTGCTGGCCGGCGGCACGCGCGCCGTGCTGAGCGGCGCCATCGATGCGGGCAGCGGCGTGGCGGCGGCAGTTGGCCCGGCCGTGGGAGCGGGCACAGGTGCTGCAGGTGCTGCCAGCGCCAGGCAAGGCGAGGGCGGCAGCGGCGCCAATCCCCTCGATTATTTCTCGGACATGTTGCTGCGCGCGGCTCCGGCCCCGGCTGACGCTGCCACCGGCACGCCGGCAATGGCAAATCCGGGCATGACGGCCGCCGACCAGCGCGTGGAAGTCGGCAAGATCTTCGCCGCCAGCCTGTCCTCGGGCAGCCTGTCTGCAGATGACCGCGCCTATCTGGCCCAGGTCGTGGCCAGCCGCACGGGCTTGACGCAGGCCGATGCGCAAGCGCGCGTCGACGCCGTCTACGCCCGCGCCGCCAAGGCCGCCGCCGATGCGAAGGCTGCCGCCCAGCAAGCGGCCGACACGGCGCGCAAGGCCGGCGCCCACACGGCTTTGTGGATGTTCGTCGCCTTGCTGCTGGGCGCTTTCGTGGCCAGCCTGGCGGCAACGTTCGGCGGCCGCCAGCGCGACCATGAGCGCGTGTTGCGCCACGTGACCATTTAAATCCCCCCATTCAATTCAGGAGTCTGCCATGCGTTCCATCCTCTTGCTGCTGCTGGGCATTCCATTGCCCATCGTCATACTGATCGCCCTGTTCGTCCGCTAAGCGGGCCAACAAAACCGGCGCCCGCTGCAAGGTGGGCGCCGGTTTTTGCGTGAAAGCGGGCGCATGTGTAAGATGGCGCCATTTTTCCACCGAGACTATCCATGACCGTGACCGCCATCCGTCCCTTGCTGAAAACCGCCGCCATCGCCGCCTTTGCCTGCAGCGTGCTGGCCTCGTGTTCCACCCTGATCGGCCCGCGCGACGTGAATGTGTCGCTGAGCAAGATGCAGCAAGGCCTGGAGCGCCGCTTTCCCATCGACAAGCGCGTGCTGTCCGTGCTGGACGTCAAGCTGACGCACCCGCAACTGTCCCTGCAGCCCGAGCGCGAACGGGTGGCCCTGAGCGTGGATGCCAGCGTCTTGCCGCCGTTCATACGCCAGAGCTGGCGCGGCAGCCTGGCCATGTCGGGCCGTTTGGTGCTCGACGCACAGCGCAACGCGGTGTATCTGAGCGAAGCGAGCGTGGACAAGGTCACCATCGACGGCATGGACGAGTCGCAGCAGCGCCAGTTCGCCAAGGTGGCCAGCCTGGTGGCCGACCAGCTCATGCATGAAACGCCCATCTACACCTTCAAGCCCGACGAATTGCGCTATGCGGGCGTGCAATTCGTGCCGACGCAGATCAGGACTACCAGCAATGGCTTGACGGTGACGTTCGAGCCGGTGAAATAAGCTAGGCCCGGCATGCGGGCGCGGCGATTGGCGTGGCCGTGTTATTGCGCGGCGTCGCCTCTTCATGGAACAGGTCCGCCAGGTATTCGCACAGCGCATCTGCTTGAATATCGTCCGGAATAATGAAATCGGCGGGGCGGCGCTTGCCTTCCGCGCCCAGGTAGAATGCGCGCCATGCTCCCGGATTTCCCCGGACGGCAATCAGCGTGCCGAAAATATTGAATCTGTATTCCTGCATCAAGCTGCTCCATTCCCTTGCTCAGGTTTGATATTTGTTGTGCTATAGTAATATTTACTTATATAGTAACATTTACTTATCCAGGGGCGGGCAATGGTCAATATCAGCACGGCGGGAATCCAACCCGGGGCACTGTTTGCTGCAGATGGCAGCAAGGTGTCATCAGGCAAGGCAGCATCGGACAAGGGCCAGACAGCGCCGGCCGGCGCTGGCGCCGTGGCGGACGATGTCGTGATCTCGACCCTGGCCGGGCGTTTGTCGGCGGCCGCGACGGCCACCAGCGCCACCATCCGGGGCTACGACCACGCTACGCTGGGTGCGTGGGTGAATGACAATACCACTGACATCCTGTATCCGCTGGACGCCGAACACAAGGCGGCCGCCGCAAAGCAGGTACCGCAACCGAACGATGCGGCAGCGGCAAAGTCGGCCGCCGCCGCCACCGCTTATGTCGAGAGAAAGGGCCCCAATCCGTTTGCCGGGCTTTCGCGAGAGCAATTGTCCGCCATTTCGAACGATGACAGCGGGACATTTACCATCAACGAGCGCCGCGCCGCCTTTATGCAGGCGTATCAGGAAGAAGAGGCCTGGCGCACGCAAGTCGTGGCGCAAGCCATGCATGAATACAATACTACCGGCAAGACGACCAATTTCTTCAAATCCGTGCTGGCGCATTACCAGGCATTGCCCCAGCTGGAACAGTCGCAATATCCGGCCAATTATGCGAGCGACCTGGAAGACAAGATCAAGCTCGATTTTAATTATTTCAATCATGCGGCCGGCAATGGCGGGCCAACGCCGGGTTCGCTTGCGGACATGCTGAAAAATCAGGATAAAAAAGGCCTGGATCTGTTTGATCTGCTGATCCGCTGATCCCTGGAATTGTTCAACTGTCATTGTTGCCCCGCAGGCAGGCCGACTATAATCCTGTCTCTCATGCCTGGACACAGCATGTTCCCCAACATGAAGTCAAAACAATTAAAGGAATCTTCGTGAAACGTTCACTCATCAGCGCCGCCTGCTGCGCCTTGCTCGCCTTATCTTCGCCACCGCTGTACGCCCAAGCTAGCAATGCTACCGCGCCCGTATCGGGCATCGACCTGAAAACCCTGGACCCGGCCGTCAGCCCCAAGAATGATTTCTACGGCTACGTCAACGGCGTGTGGACCCGCAATACGGAAATCCCGGCCGACAAATCCGTCTGGGGTACGTATATCGAATTGCGCGAAATCGCGCAAGGCCAGCTGCGCGGCCTGATCGACGCCACCGTCAAGAACCCCGGCAAGCCCGGCAGCGAGGCGCACAAGATCGCCGACCTGTACACGAGCTTCATGAACGAGAAGGCGCGCGATGCGGCCGGCTTCAAGCCCCTGAAGGCCGAACTGGCCCGCGTCGCCAGCGTGAAAGACAAGAAGGACTTGCCGGCGCTGTTTGCCTATTTGCAAGGCAATGGCGTCGCCACGCCGTTTTCCGCCTATGTGGCGCCCGATGCGCAAGACCCCGAGCGCTACACGGTCAACATCAGCCAGTCCGGCCTGGGCTTGCCCGACCGCGACTATTATCTGAAGGAGGACGACGCCAAGCTGCAAGCCGTGCGCGCCAAGTACCTCAAGCACGTCGAAACCATGCTGGCCATGAGCGGCGACAAGGCCGCAGCCGAACATGCGGCGCAGATCCTCGATATCGAGACCCGTCTTGCGGCAGCGCAATGGACGCGCGTACAGATGCGCGATCCCGTCAAATCGTACAACCGCGTCGATTTCGACAAGTTCGGCGCACTGGCGCCGGCCTTCGACTGGAACGCGTATTTCGCCGCCGCCGGTCTGGCGAAAAAGGAAAGCTCGGCCGTGGTGCGCCAGCCCAGCTTCATGACAGGCTTCTCCGAGACCGTGGCCGCCGTGCCGCTGGAAGCGTGGAAGAGTTACCTGAACTGGCGCATCATCGAAAGCTATGCCTCTTACCTGGACAGCGCGACCGTCAAGGAGCGCTTCGCCTTCGACGGCACGGTGCTGCGCGGCGTGCCGCAAAGCGAACCGCAGTGGCAGCTGGCGCTGCGCTTCACGGATAACGCCATCAGCGACGCCGTCGGCAAGCGCTACGTGGACATGTATCTGCCGCCGGAAACCCGGCCCCGCGTGATGGCCATGTTCGACAATTTCGTCGCCTCGTTCAAGGATGGCATCGAGCAGCTGGACTGGATGGGCCCGGAAACCAAGAAGGAAGCGCAGCTCAAGCTGGCCGCCCTGAAGCCGAAGATCGCCTATCCCGATACCTGGCGCGACTACAGCAGCATGCAGACGCGGCCGAACGACCTGATCGCCAACGTGCGCGCCGCGCGCGCGTGGAGCCGCCAGCAAAACCTGGCCAAGCTGGGCAAACCGGTCGACCGCGACGAATGGTCAATGACGCCGCAAACCGTCAACGCCAGCTACAGCCCGGCACTGAACGCCATCACGATTCCGGCCGCCATCCTGCAGCCGCCATTTTTCAATGTGAAAGCGGAAGATGCCGTCAACTACGGCTTGCTGGGCATTACCTTCGGGCATGAAATCAGCCATGCTTTCGACGATTCCGGCAGTCAATATGACGCCAAGGGGCGCCTGCGCAACTGGTGGACGGCGCAAGACCGCGCGGCCTTCAAGGCGCTGGCGGCCGGCCTCGTCAAGCAGTACGGCGCCTACAGCCCCGTGCCGGGCTACCACATCAATGGCGAACTGACCCTGGGCGAAAACATCGGCGACAATTCCGGCCTGTCGATCACCTACAAGGCGTATCAGCGTTCGCTGGGCGGCAAGCCGTCGCCCGTCCTCGATGGCTTGACGGGCGAACAGCGCCTGTACATCGGCTTTGCGCAGAAATGGCGCGCCAAATTGCGTCCGGAAGCGGCGATCGCCCAGATCAAGAGCGATCCCCATTCGCCGGGCGAATTCCGCGCCAAGGGCACGGTCAAGAACCAGCCCGGCTTCTATGAGGCGTTCGGCATCAAGCCGGGCGACCCCATGTATCTGCCGCCGGAGCAGCGCGTGATCATGTGGTAAGCATGGGTTAAGCAGCTCGCCGCGCCGGGGACTATTCCTTGGCGTGGTTGAGCGTGTACCTGGGCAGCTCGACCGTCAGGTCTTCCTGGCTGACGCGGGCCTGGCACGACAGGCGCGAGTGGGGCTGCAAGCCCCAGGCCTGGTCGAGCATGTCTTCCTCATTGTCGCCCAGTGTGTTGAGCGAGTCGAAACCCTGCACCACGATGACGTGGCAGGTGGAGCAGGCGCCTACCTGGCCGCACGCGTGTTCGATGTCGATGTTGTTGAGCAGCAATGCGTCGCAAATGCTCATGCTTTCCGGCGCGTCGATGACGGCGCCGTCCGGAGCCAGCTCGGGATGGGGTAATACGGTGATGGTTGGCATACGATAATCTCCTTGAATATCGCTACCTTGAACCTTCCCGCCTGGACAAGGTCAAGCGCATTCTGCGCCTGACCCTGGCCGTGCCGCGCCTACAGCTTCGAGGCCGGATGGTCCGCCAGCGGGACAAATTGGCCGGTCGATTCGTCGAGCGCATCGAGCGAGCCGTTTTCGATGTCGTACACCCAGCCATGCAGGGTCAGGCGCTTTTGCGTGATGCCCAGCGCTACGGAAGGGTGGGTGCGGATGTTGTTCAGTTGCGCCACGACATTGGCCCGCACCATGCCGTCGATGCGCTCCTGTTCCGTGGCGTGCTCGACGGATTCGTTGATCATGCGCGCCGCATCCGCGTGCCGCAGCCAGCTCTTGACGGCCGGCATGTGTTCGAGGCAGGTGCAGGTGGCGATGGCTTTCATGGCGCCGCAGTCGGAATGGCCGCAAATGACGATGTCCGTCACCTGCAGGGCCGCCACGGCAAATTCGACGGACGCGCTCACGCCGCCCGGTTCCGGGCCAAACGAGGGCACGATGTTGCCCGCGTTGCGGATCACGAACAGTTCGCCAGGTTCCCGTTGCGTCACCAGTTCCGGCACCATGCGGCTGTCGGAACACGAGATGAACAAGGCCTTCGGCGTCTGGCCCGTGGCCAGCGTCTTGAACAGTTCTCGGCGTTCAGGAAAGACTTCCTTCTGGAAACGTAGAAATCCGGCAATGATGTCGCGCATAAATAAAGAAGAAAGTGGTGGAAGCCGGTATTATCGCCGATTTGGCGCCGCTCCTGCTTGCGGCCCGCCAAGGCAGCGCTCGATATGCTCGAGCAATTGCAGAAACACGCGTCTATCGGCCATGTGATTCATCGTGTTGCTCGTGAAGACGTCGCTGGCGGCCGCTGCCACGGCTTTGCGGGCTTGCGCGCAGGCGGCGTGCAGTTGCGCGCGCTCAAGGTCTACCAGCGCCGCAGCGATGCCTTCGGGCGTGAAATCGAAGGCATCCATACCGCAGCAGCCGGCCACGCAATAGGTTTCCAGGCGGCAGAGCAGCGGCCACAGTTCCCCCAGCAAGCCATCGATGTCGACGGCCTGGTCGTAGCGGCCGTCAAGATCGATGAATTCGATCCAGGCGTCCTCGCCGATCTGGATATCGTACTGGCGGTCGCGTTCGGTCATTTTCAGATTCTCCTGGTGAGTGGCATCGCATTATAAAAAAAACCGCCCGGAGGCGGTTTTTCAATGCGGTGCAAGCAAGGCGCTTAAATAAAATAGATCAGCGCGATCACGCCCACGACGAGGGCCACGCGCGTGACCTGGTACGCCGTCTTGTTCCACGCCTTGAAGCGGCGGCGGTACTGGCCCATGGTCCAGGAAATCTGGAACAGCTTGCTCACGCCGCCCACCTGGTCGCCCAGCTCGTTCGGCGAGGCGGCGGCCGTCATCAGGGTGCGGCCCAGCCAGCGGTTCAAGCCTTGCGCCCAGCGGTAGCGCATCGGGCGCTCGATGTCGCAGAACAGGATGATGCGGTCGCTGTCGGCATCGTTGCGGGCCCAGTGGATATACGTTTCATCGAACATCACGGCCTGGCCGTCGCGCCAGCTGTGGCGCTCGCCATCGACGTCGATGAAGCAGCGGTCGTCGTTCGGCGTCTGCAAGCCCAGGTGGTAGCGCAGGGAGCCGGCGAACGGGTCGCGGTGCGGGTTGAGCTTGCCGCCTTGCGGCAGTTCCGCGAACATGGCCGCCTTGATCGACGGAATCGATTGCAGCAGCGCATAGGTTTGCGGGCACATCTGCTGCGCCGACGGGTGGTTCGCGTCATACCATTTCAGGTAGAAACGCTTCCAGCCATACTTGAAGAAGGAATTGAAGCCCACGTCATTGTTCTTTTCGGCCGCCTTGATCTTTTTCATTTCCTGCATGCGCAGCGCTTCATCGCGGATGATCTGCCAGTTCTGCTGCAGCGGCGCCAGTTCCGGGAATTGCTCGACGGCTAAATAGGGCGTGGCCGGCACCTTGGAAAAGGTGTGCATGAACAGGTTCAGCGGCGCCATGAACGAGGAGTGATCGAAGATCTGGCGGCGGAACGGCAGGCGCACCTTGCCACGAAAATGAATATGTAAAACAGAAAACACAAAAATGCCCAGCAAGGCCCACTTCATACACAACCTCGTTTTTTAAGAATGGGGCAATTATAACCAGTTAATGCCGGCGCCACCCCGTGCCACGGTGAAGGAAAGATGAAGCGGCGCGCGCGGGCGCTCTGTCCTACAATGGTTTTATTTCATCTGTGAAGGGGTAACAATGGAAATCTGGCACGCACCGCTCGACCTGGCCACCCTCAACGCTGCCAGCGAGGGCACGGCCATGCGCCACCTGGGCATCGAATTTAGCGCCTTCGGCCCGGACTGGATCGAGGCGACCATGCCCGTCGACCACCGCACCATGCAGCCTTTTAAACTGCTGCATGGCGGCGCTTCCGTGCTGCTGGCCGAAACCCTGGGCAGCATGGCCGCGAATGCCTGCCTCGATTCCAGCCGGCAAGTGAGCGTGGGCCAGGAAATCAATGCCAACCACGTGCGCGGCGTGCGCGGCGGCCACGTGACGGGGCGCGCCACGCCCATCCACCGGGGCCGCAGCAGCCAGGTCTGGGAAATCCGCATCAGCGACGACGATGGCAAGCTGTGCTGCATCTCGCGCATCACCATGGCCGTCATCGATACGCCAGGCCAGCGTTAATTGTCTTTTTTGATATGCATCAAGGCATTAAAAGTGTACACGTGGAATCATCCGTAACGCTGTTCGCTTATAATTCAGTGTGCTGTTGTATGGCGCAGGGTCTGTCCCGCGCGCCTGCATTGCCCGAAATTAGAAGCTGACTGCCCAAAAAACGCCAGTTAGAGACCCATCCTGCACCATGCGGGAAAGGCAGCACGACGGCGAGCAGATCGCCGGTTCTAGCGGAACCGGCAACAATCAACTTTATTACAGGGTAATAACAACAATGATGTCATTCAATCGTTTGACGATAGGCGCGCGCCTGAGCGCAGGCTTCGGGCTGCTGGTCTTACTCATGCTGGTGCTGGCCGCCTTCGCGCTGCTGCGCATCGGCGCCATCTCCGGTGCCATGGACGCGCAAGAAAAAGTCCAACTGGAAAAACTCGAACCGCTGTACGTGGCGCGCGAAGCGCTCGACCAGACGGGCCTGGCCGCCCGCAACGCCTACATTTTCCATGACCAGGCCGCCGCCGAAAAAGAGCTGGCCATCCTCGACAGCCAGAAGGCGCTGTACCTGGACGCGCTGGCGAAGCTGGCGCCGCAGTTCGCCGGCGATGCGCAATTCGACAAAATCAGCACGGGGCTGAAAACCATGGCGCAGGAACTGCAGCGTCCGCGCCAATTCCGCGCCACGGGACAGATGGAGCAGTACGGCACCTTCCTCGTCGAAGAATGCAGCCCCCTGCGGCGCCGGATCGTCGCCGACATCGATGCCGTGCTGAAAAACGTGCAGCGCGAATCGGAGCAGGCCAGCGTGGCCGCGCGCGCCATCTATGGCCAGTCGCTGCGCTGGATCGGCGTGCTGGCCGCGCTCAGCGTGCTCATTTGTATTGCGGTCGCCACCGTCATCACGCGCGGATTGCTGCGCCAGCTGGGCGGCGAACCGGCGTATGCGGCCACGATTGCCGGGCGCATCGCGCTGGGCGAACTGGCCATCGACGTGCACACGCGCCACGGCGACGACAGCAGTTTATTGTTCGCGATCAAGACCATGCGCGATAATCTGGCCGCCATCGTCGGCAAGGTGCGCCACGGTACGGAAAGCATTGCCACGGCCTCGACCGAGATCGCCTCGGGCAACCGCGACCTGTCGCAGCGCACGGAGCAGCAGGCCGGTTCGCTGGAAGAAGTGGCTTCGTCGATGGAAGAACTGATTTCCACCGTGCGCCAGAATGCGGACAACGCCCAGCAGGCCAACCACCTGGCGCGCGAGGCGTCGAAGGTGTCGGAGCAGGGCGGCAGGGCGGTAGCCGAAGTGGTGCACACCATGGGCCTGATCAATGCCTCGTCGAACAAGATCGTCGACATCATCGGCGTGATCGACAGCATAGCCTTCCAGACCAACATCCTGGCCCTGAACGCGGCCGTCGAGGCGGCGCGCGCGGGCGAGCAGGGCCGCGGTTTTGCCGTGGTCGCCTCGGAAGTGCGCAACCTGGCGCAGCGTTCGAGCGCCGCCGCGCGCGAAATCAAGGCCCTGATCGACGATTCCGTCAGCAAGGTGGGCACGGGCACCTTGCTCGTCGAGCAGGCCGGCGTCACCATGCATGACGTGGTGGCTGGCATCGGCAGGGTGACGGGCATCATGGCCGAGATCAGCCATGCCACGCAGGAGCAGGGCGCCGGCATCGAGCAAGTCAACCGCGCCATCGTCGACATGGACCGCGTGACCCAGCAAAACGCGGCCCTGGTCGAGCAGGCGGCCGCTGCCGCGCACGAATTGCAGCAGCAGGCGGCGCAGCTGGAGCAGGAAGTGGGGATTTTCAAGCTGGCCAAGCCGGCCAACGGCCCCCTGCGCCTGGCAGCCTGAGGCCGCTCATACTGCAGCGCGGCGCGCCAAGCGCCATATTCCGCGCTACAATGAGAGCTGGATCACCGCCAGGACTACTCATGCAAGTGCGCAGCAGCCACGATCTATCCAGCCCGGACGACGACAAGCCCGCGCCGCCCGTGCTGCACCAGGCCTTGGCCGGCCTCGGCTGGGGCTTGCTCACCTGCATGCTGTGCTTTGCCATCCTGTTCCTCACCAAATGGCTGTTGCCGCCCGCATACTGGGGCGCGCACACGGGCCTGGCCAAGTTCAAGCGCGAAATGTCGCTGCCGCTGCTGGTGTTCTGGGTCGTCATCTATTCTCCCATCCTGGAAACCTTCCTCGGCCAGTTGCTGCCGCTGGAAATCCTCAAGCGCCTGGGCGCCACGCGCCAGCTGAGCATCTTCATCGGCGCCATCCTGTGGGCCATCGTGCATTTCATCAGCGGCGGCCTGCTGCACGCCATCGTCGCGCTGGGCTCGGGCGCCATGTTCAGCTTTGTCTACCTGCGCTACCGCGAGCCGGGCGTCGCTGTTGCCTATGCAACAACGACATTTTCCCGCGCCTGCAACAATATCGCCATCCTGGTGGCCGTGTTTTACGGCCTCGACGCCTAGGACGCCTGCCGAAACCTGCTGCGCGTCGGTACAGATGGCCTGCGATGCTCACCGTACCTGAGTACGGTTGTGCTTCTCGACCACCTCTACCTTCCGCTCGCGACGTTTTTGTCAGGCGTCGTCAAGTTCTCTTTTCTTGAGCAAATACGGCACCAGCGCCACGCCATCGATGCTGATCAGCACCAGCAGCGCGCCGATGGCGCCCAGCGCGGCGAGAGCTTTCTCCCAGCCGCCTGAAAACAGACCCCCATAACAGCCCCCCTCGCAGCGGGCGCGCCCGCGTGCTTCCTTCCCCGTCTTGCTCTTCTTCCCTCCCTGCAGTGTGACATTTGCATGACAAATAACAGTGTGATACCCGCTTGAACGTCAATAAGGCGTGCATGCGAGGCGGCGTTCAATCGCGCGCCGTCCCTGCGCCGAAAGTGCCGGACCGTTGAAGGTGCACGCTGAACTGCAAGTGGAGGCGGCCGGGACTTTTGCCTTGCATGTCAGCTTGCGCCGACATATTCACTCTTGGTTTTGACGTTTAATGACAGGAAACTGCAACATGACTGAAAAATTTGCATCGCAAACTTCCACCGCCGCCGACGACGGCATGTCCGCCATCGAGGCATACCTGAACGGTGTCGCGGCCGCCCCGCAGCGCTTCACCGGCACGGCGAACGCGGATGTGCTCACCGGCACCACGGGCGCCGACGTGCTCGAAGGCCTGGCCGGCGATGACACGTATTACGTCAACGACAGCGGCGACGTGATCGTCGAACTGGCCAACGGCGGCAACGATACCGTGTACACCAGCGTCAATTACAAGGTGGCCGACAACGTCGAGAACGTGCACCTCAGCCGCAGCGGCCTGACGGTGACGGGCAGCGCCACGAACAACAACTCCTTTTATGTGCATGCGCCGGGCGGCAATGTGCTCGACGGTGGCGGCACGGGCAATTCGGTCAGCTATGCCTACGCTGCAGCGGGCGTGACCGCCACCCTGTCGGGCGCCAACGGTCCCCTGCCGGCGGCGCCCGGCACCGACGTGCTGCTCAATTTCGTCGGCCTGACGGGCAGCAAGTTCGACGATGTCCTGACCGGCAACGAACTTAAGAACGCGCTGATCGGCGGCATGGGCAACGATACCCTGCGCGGCGGCAAGGGCGATGATCTGCTGGCCGGCATGGTGGGCGACGATACCTATATCTTCGCCCGCGGCGACGGCGCGGACAACATCCACGAAGTGCCCGAGGGCGGCGGCCACAATGTCGTCGCCTTCCTGGCCGGCGTCGGCATCGACCAGCTGTGGTTCCGCCAGGTGGGCACGGCCCTGGAAGTGAGCACCATCGGCACGACGGACAAGATCAGCATCAGCGGCTGGTACAGCGCCGGCATCGTGCCCCGCATCGAGGAATTCCGCCTGGCCGACGGCCGCGTGCTGCTGGGCGGCGACGTGCAAAACCTGGTGCAGGCGATGGCGGCCCTGACGCCGCCGCCGCTGGGCCAGTTGACCTTGCCTCCCGGCACCGCCAGCCTCCTGTGGCCGGCGCTGGCGCAGAACTGGCGCATCGACGGGACGGATCTGCCGACCAATGGCGGCCCCTTCGTCGGCGGCGTGTACAAGGACATCATCAGGGGCACGGCGGGCGCCGACCTGATGGCCGGCCAGGGCAACGACGATATCTATTATGTCAACCATGTCAATGACGTGGTCGTCGAAGAGGCCGACGGCGGACGCGACACCGTGTATGTCAGCACGAGCAGCTACACGTTGCCGGCCAATGTCGAAGAAGTGCATATCAGCGCAGGCAGCCAGATGGTGGCAGGCAGCAGCGGCTCCTACAATGTGTTCCATGTCGACGTGACCGGCGGCAACCTGCTCATAGGCGGCGGCGCGAACAATACCGCCAGCTATGCCGGTTCCAGGACTGGCGCGACAGTGCGCCTCGTCTCCGCCAACAGTGCCCCGGCGGTACAGCAGGGGCGCGACGAACTGGTCAATTTTTCCACGGTGGAAGGCAGCGCCTACAACGACGTGCTGACCGGTAACGAGCTGAACAACACCCTGAGCGGCGGCCGGGGGCACGACATCTTGCAAGGCGGCCAGGGCGCCGACGTCCTCGCGGGCGGCCTGGGCGACGATACCTATGTCTTCGCCCGCGGCGACGGCGCCGACGTCATCGCCGCGTCGGCACCGGATACGGGCTACGACGCCATCGCCTTCCTGGGTGGCGTCAACCTCGACCAGCTGTGGTTCCGCCAGGTGGGGGCGGACCTGGAGGTGAGCACCATCGGCACCACGGACAAGATCACCATCCGCGGCTGGGACGGGGCCGTCCCCGGCATCGCGGAATTCCGCACGGCCGCCGGCCATGTCCTGCTGGGCGCCGACGTGGGGCTGCTGGTGCAGGCGATGGCGAACCTGGCGCCGCCGCCGCTGGGCCAGCTGACCTTGCCGGCCGCCACCGCCGCCATCCTGGCGCCCGCGCTGGCCCAGGCCTGGCACTTCAACGGTCCCACGCAGCCGACGGTAACGTATGTCGTCGGCACGGAAAACGCCGATTTGCTCAATGGCAGCTACGGCGCCGACTTGCTGGAAGGCTTGCACGGCGACGACAGCTATTTTGTCAACCACGGCGGCGACTTCATCGTGGAACGGGGCAATGGCGGCAACGATACCGTGTACACCACGGTCAACTACACGGTGGCCGACAATGTGGAAAACGTGCGCCTGAACGCGCGCGGCCTGACGGTGACGGGCAGCGCCTACACCAGCAACAACTTTTTCGTCAATACGCCCGGCGGCAACGTGCTTGACGGTGGTGGTGCCGGCAACTTGCTCAATTACAACGGCGCCAGCGCAGGCGTGACGGCCGCCTTCGCGCCCGTCGGCGCGCCCCTGGCGGCGCGGGCCGGCGTCGACGTGCTGGCCAACTTCAACGCCGTCGTCGGCAGCACTTTCGCGGACTTCCTGAGCGGCAATGAGCTCAAGAACATCCTCGCCGGCGGCCTGGGCAACGATACCCTGCAAGGGGGCAGGGGCGACGACGCGCTCTCCGGCGCGCTGGGCAGCGATACCTATATCTTCGCCCGCGGCGACGGCGCCGACACCATTTCCGAGGCGGACGAGGCGGGCAGCCGCGACGTGGTGTCCTTCCTGGCCGGCGTCAGCGCCGAGCAGCTGTGGTTCCGCCAAGTGGGCACGGCCCTCGAAGTGAGCACCATCGGCAGCGGCGACAAAGTCACCGTCAACGGCTGGTACGACAGCGCGCCGCGCAGCATCGAGGAATTCCGCACGGCCGATGGCCGCGTCTTGCTGGGCAGCAATGTGCAAAACCTGGTGCAGGCGATGGCGGGCCTGACGCCGCCGCCGCTGGGCCAGCTGACCTTGCCTGCCAGCACGGCCGCCACCCTGGCGCCCGTGCTGGCGCAGAACTGGCGCGCCGGCCAGGCATTTAACGCCGCCAGCCAGGCGGGCAGCGGCAGTTGGCAAGCCGATCCTGCACAGCTGGTGCAAGCGATGGCTGGCTTCGCCGTGCCGGCGGCGGCATCGGCGCCGTGGTCGGCCCACGGTGGCCAGGCATCGCAGATCCAGTTGGCGGCAGCGCAATGATCGCTGACGTTGATCGCTTGAGCAGCTAGTTTCACCAGCACGCAGCCTGGCCGGGGTGAGCAGCCCCGGCCAGGCTGCGCCATTGAATTTCTGACATGATCCGATGACCGCATTTTTATATCGCCACGATACGTCCCCCTTGGAACCTGCCGCGCCCGACACGGGCTTGCTGTCGCTGCTGCTGATGGCCAGCCTGCACGGCATCGCCGCCGACGGCGCCCAGCTCAAGCACGCATTCGGCCATTCCGTGTTCACGCGGCAAACCGTCTTGCTGGCCGCCAGACAGCTGGGCTTGACGGCCAAGCTGGTGCAGCAAGCGCCTGAACGGCTGGCGCAGGCCCCGCTGCCGGCCATCGCCATCGGCCACGACGGCCGGTTCTTTATCCTCGGCAAGGTCGACACGGGCGACGGCGGCGTGAGCAAGGTGCTCGTCCAGCATCCGGGCCAGCCGCCGCAAATCCTGGGCCGCGACGATTTCCTCGCCATCTGGTCGGGCGAACTGATCTTTTTTACCAGCAAGGCCAGCTACGCGGGCGAGACGGCCCGTTTCGACTTCAGCTGGTTCATTCCCGCCATCGTCAAATACCGCCGGCTGCTGGGCGAAGTGCTGCTGATTTCCTTCGTGCTGCAGCTGATCGGCTTGGCCACGCCCCTGTTTTTCCAGGTGGTGATGGACAAGGTGCTGGTCAACCACGCCATGCAGACCCTGAACGTGGTGGCCATCGGCCTCGTGTGCGCCATCGTCTTCGAGGCCGTGCTGGGCCAGATACGCACCTATGTATTCGCGCGCACCAGCAGCAAGATCGACGTGGAACTGGGCGCGCGCCTGTTCCGCCACCTGCTGGCCTTGCCGATCGCGTATTTCCAGGCCCGCCGCGTGGGCGATTCCGTGGCCCGCATCCATGAACTGGAAAGCATCCGCTCCTTTCTCACCGGCAACGCCATGACCCTGGTGCTCGACGTGCTGTTTTCCTTCATCTTCATCGCCGCCATGCTGTGGTACAGCGCCGCGCTGAGCGTGATCGTGCTGGCCTCGATTCCCGTGTATGCGGCCCTGTCGATGCTGCTCACGCCCGTGCTGCGGGGGCGATTGAATGACAAATTCAACCGCAGCGCGGAAAACCAGTCTTTCCTGGTCGAAACGATCAGCGGCGTCGACACGGTCAAGGCCATGGCCGTCGAACCGCGCTGGCAGCAGCAGTGGGAAAAGCAGCTGGCCGGCTACGTGTCGGCGGGCTTGTCGGCGAACAACATCGGCATGCTGGCCAGCGGCGGCGTCACCCTGGTGAGTAAACTGGTGACGGCGGCCATCATGTGGTGGGGCGCCACCCTCGTCATCGACGGGAAAATGACGGTGGGCGAGCTGGTGGCCTTCAATATGCTGGCCGGGCAGGTGGCCTCGCCCATCCTGCGCCTGGCGCAGCTGTGGAACGATTTCCAGCAAGTGGGCATTTCCATGAGCCGGCTGGGCGATATCCTGAATGCCCGCACGGAATCGGGCGGCTTGAACGTAGGCAGCCAGAAGGCGCGCATGCCGCGCATTGCGGGCGCCATCGAATTCCAGCAGGTGGGTTTCCGCTACCGGCCCGACGCGGCCGAGGTACTGCGCGACGTGTCGATCGCCATCGCGCCCGGCGAAGTGATCGGCATCGTCGGGCGTTCCGGCTCCGGCAAGAGCACCCTGACGCGGCTGGCGCAGCGCCTGTACATCCCCGAACGTGGCAGGGTGCTGATCGACGGGCAGGATATCGCCGTCATCGACACGGCCTCGCTGCGGCGCCAGATCGGCGTGGTGCTGCAGGAAAATATCCTGTTCAACCGCTCCGTGCGCGACAATATCGCGCTGAGCGACCCGGCGCTGCCCATCGACGCCGTCATCGCCGTGGCGAAACTGGCGGGCGCCCACGATTTCATTTGCGAGTTGCCAGAAGGCTACGACACCATGGTGGGCGAGCACGGCACGGGCCTGTCGGGCGGCCAGCGCCAGCGCATCGCCATCGCCCGCGCCCTCGTCGGCAACCCGCGCATCCTGATTTTCGACGAAGCGACGAGCGCGCTCGACTATGAATCGGAAAAAATCATCCAGGACAATATGCGCGGCATTTGCGCGGGCCGCACTGTGCTGATCATCGCCCACCGCCTGTCGGCCGTGCGCGAGGCGCACCGCATCGTCGTCATGGAGCGGGGCCAGGTGGCTGAACTGGGCACGCATAACGCGCTGCTGGCCCGGCCCGGCGGCATCTATGCCCATTTGTACGGCTTGCAGCAGGGCACGACCGGGAGCGCAACAGGGGACGCAACATGAGCGCCGGCCACCGCCTGGCCGCGTATGGCGAACTGCTGGCCCGCTATGGCCAGGTGCTGCGGCACAGCTGGCGCATCCGCGCCACCCTGGGCGGTCCCGTGCTGAGCGAGGACGAGGCGGCCTTCCTGCCGGCCGCGCTGGCGCTGCAGGAGCGGCCCGTGTCGCCGTCGCTGCGCTTCACGGCGCGCGTGCTGATGCTGCTCGTCGGCTGCGTGGTGCTGTGGGCCGTGTTCGGCAAGGTCGACATCATCGTCAATGCGGCGGGCAAGATCATTCCGTCCGGCAATACCAAGACCATCGCTTCCGTCGATGTGGCCGCCGTGCGCGCCCTGCACGTGCGGGAGGGGCAAGCCGTCAAAGCGGGCCAGCTGCTGGTGGAGCTCGACAGCCGCGGCCCCGACGCCGAGCGCGACAAGGCTGCCGGCGACGCCGTGGCGGCCGCGCTGCAGATGGCCCGCTCGCGCGCGCTGATCGCCGCCGTCGACACCGTACGCGCGCCGAAGCTGGCGCCGCCCGCGGATGCTTCCGCCGCCGACGTCGCCGCCGCGCAGGCGCATGTGGACGGCCAGTACGCGAGTTTCCGCGCCAGACTGGCCCATCTCGATGGCGAAATCGCGCGCTATGCGCAGGCGCTGCCGCTGGCGGTGCAGCGCGCCGGCGACTACCGGGCGCTGGCCGGGACGCGCGACGTGGCCGAACACGCGTGGCTGGAAAAGGAGCAGGCGCGCATCGATCTGGCGGGCCAGCTGGCGTCGGCCCGCAGCGAACGCGGGGCTCTGGTCGCGCAGACGCGCAAGGATGCGTACGACGCGCTGGCCGAGGGGACCAGGGTGGCGGCCGCCAGCGGCCAGGATGCGCGCCGCGCCGGCGCCCGCGGCAGCCTGCTGCGCCTGACGGCCCCCGTCGACGGCACGGTGCAGCAGCTCAAGCTGCATACGGTGGGCGGCGTGGTGCCGGCCGCGCAGCCGCTGATGCAGATCGTGCCGCGCCAGGGCAGGCTGGAAATCGACGCCATGCTGGAAAACCGCGACGCCGGCTTCGTGCAGGAAGGGCAGGCGGTCGCCATCAAGGTCGACGCCTTCGACTACACAAAGTATGGCACCGTGCCCGCCGTCGTCAGCAGCGTGTCGCGCGACGCCATCGAGGATGACAAGAAGGGCCTCGTCTACGCCGTCAGGATCACGCTGCGGCAGCCGGCCATCGCCGTCGACGGCAAATTGGTGCCGCTGTCGGCCGGCATGGCCGTGCGCGCGGAAATCCGCACGGGCACGCGCAGGGTGGTCGAATACGTGCTCTCGCCGCTGGTGCAGCACCAGAAGGAGGCGCTGCATGAACGCTAGGCACGCCGCCATTTTCTTCGCCGCCGGTTTGTTCCTGGCCGCCGCGCCAGTCCGGGCGCAGATGTTGGACGCCGCGCCATGCCCGTCCACGTACGAGGGCGATGTGCCGTTGACCCTGCCGGCGGCCGTCGACCTGGCCCTGTGCCGCAACGCGCAGGTGCACGGCGCCTGGGCCGGCATCCGGCTGCAGGCGGCCGGCGTGGGCGAAGCGCGGGCCGCCTATCTGCCCACCCTGAATGGCAGCCTGAGCCGCGTGCATGACCGCACGGCCTATCCCGGCGCCAGAACGGCTTCCAGCAGCCTGGACAGCAATACGGGTTCGCTCAGCCTGTCCTGGCGTTTGTTCGACTTTGGCGGCCGCGCGGCGGGCCAGCGATCGGCGCAGGCCTTGCTCGATGCGGCCCTGGCGAACCGCGACGCCGTGCTGCAAAAGACCCTGGCGGCGACGGTCAGCGCGTATTTCGACATGCAGACGGCGCGGGCCAGCGTGCGGATGCGGCAGGCATACGAGGCGCTGGCCCAGGAAACGGTGCAAGCGACGCAGCGGCGCGCACAGCGGGGCCTGGGCTCGCACAGCGACACCTTGCAAGCGACGAGCGCGCTGGCCAAGGCGGCCCTGGGCGCCAGCCGCGCCGACGGCGACGAACGCAAGGCCCGCGCCGTACTGGTGTACACCCTGGGCTTGCCGGCCGGCACGGCGGTGCTGGTGGACGACGACGGGGATGGCGCAGGGGCGGGCTCGGGCGCAGGCGCAGGCTGGCGTGACGACTTGAGCGCCTGGCTGGCGCTGGCCAGGGAACGGCATCCGGCCATCGTGGCGGCGCAGGCGCAGCTGGCGGCCGCGCGCGAGCGGCTGGCCGTGGCCCGCTCGGAAGGCCGGCCCAGCATCGACTTGACGGCCAATATCTACCAGAACGGCCGGCCCAACCAGGGCTTGTCGCCGGCTTCCACGCGCGAAACGCTGGTGGGCATCTCGCTCAACATTCCCCTGTTCGACGGCTTTGCGCGCCACTACAAGGTGCGCGGCGCGCAGGCGCAGGCCGAGCAAAGGGAAGCGGAGGCGCAGGAGGTGCAGCAGCAGACGCTGATGGACCTGGTCAGGACGCATGCGGAGGCGAGCACGGCCCTGGCCAACCTGTCCGCGGCGCAGACATGGCTGGATGCGGCGCAGGACGCGCTGGCCAGCGTGCAGCGCAAGTTCGGCCTGGGCGCGGCGGATATCCTGGAAATGCTGAATACGCAGTCGGCCCTGCTGGAAGCACAGCAGGAGCGCATCCGTTGCCAGGCGGAATGGCGCTCGGCCCGGCTGCGCCTGCTGGCCAGCGCCGGCATGCTGGGACGCGGCGATATCGCGCAAGAGGGTGGCGCAAGCGGCGGCAAATTGCGCGCCTCGACGGCGCGATAGTGACTATGATGGAGCACTGGCCTTCCCGCACAGGGAAGGTGTTTCTACTTCGACCAAGGGAGACATCATGCACAGCGTACAAAAGATTACCCCATGTTTATGGTTCAACGGCAACGCCGAGGCGGCGGCCCGGTTTTATACGGAAATATTTCCCAATTCAAAGATCGGCCAGATCCTGCGCTACGGCGAGGAAGGCAAGGAAATCCACGGCCAGGAGCCGGGCAGCGTGCTGACGGTGGCCTTCGAGCTCGATGGCCAGACGTTTACGGGCTTGAACGGCGGGCCGCAATTCCAGTTTTCCGAGGCGATCTCGTTCCAGGTCAATTGCGAAACCCAGGATGAAGTCGACCACTACTGGAACCTGCTGTCCCGGGGCGGGCCGCCGGAAGCGCAGCAATGCAGCTGGCTCAAGGACCAGTTCGGGGTATCGTGGCAAATCGTGCCCACCCTCATGATCCGCCTGCTGACGGACCCCGACCCCGTCAAGGCCGGGCGTGTGATGAAAGCGATGATGGGCATGAAAAAGATCGACATAGAGCAGATCAAGCGCGCGTACGCGGGCTAGCCGGCCACGCGGGGCAGGGGGCGCACGCCAGCGGCACGCCCTGTCCAAGATGGCCGGCATTTGCTATAGTTCCGGCCATCTTTCCATTGCCAGATTGACCCTGCCCATGACTATCAGCACCAGCAACACCATCGTGCCCCGCACTTTCGGCACGCCCCTGTCTTCCACCGCCATCAAGGTCATGCTGCTGGGTTCCGGCGAACTGGGCAAGGAAGTGATCATCGCGCTGCAGCGCCTGGGCGTGGAAGTGATCGCCGTCGACCGCTACCCGAACGCGCCGGGCCACCCGGTGGCGCACCGCTCGCACGTGATCGACATGAGCGACGGCGTGGCGCTGGCCGCGCTGATCGACCTGGAAAAGCCGGATCTGATCGTGCCGGAAATCGAAGCCATCGCCACCGAGACCCTGGCGGCGCTGGAAGCGGCGGGCCAGATCACCTGCATCCCGAATGCGCGCGCGGCCGTGCTGACGATGAACCGCGAAGGCATCCGCACGCTGGCCGCCGAAACGCTCGGCGTGGCGACTTCTCCCTACCGCTTCGCCAGCAGCCTGCAGGAGCTGCAGGCCGCCTGCCAGGAAATCGGCTTCCCGTGCGTCGTCAAACCAGTGATGTCGTCGTCGGGCAAGGGCCAGTCCAAGCTCGATAGCGCCGCTGACGTGGATGCGGCGTGGGCGTATGCGGCCAGCGGCAGCCGGGTCGATACGGGCCGGGTCATCGTCGAAGGCTTCATCGACTTCGACTACGAAATCACCCTGCTGACGGTGCGCGCCGTCGGTGCCTCGGGCCAGATCGAAACGCAGTTCTGCGAGCCGATCGGCCATTTGCAGGTGCACGGCGACTACGTGGAATCGTGGCAGCCGGCCCGCATGGCGCCGCTGGCCCTTGAGCGTTCGCGCGAGATCGCCCGCAAGGTGACGGACAACCTGGGCGGCCTGGGCCTGTTCGGCGTGGAGCTGTTCGTCAAGGACGACATGGTGTGGTTCTCGGAAGTGAGCCCCCGTCCGCACGACACGGGCATGGTCACCATGGCCAGCCAGGTGCAGAGCGAATTCGAGCTGCACGCGAAAGCCATCCTCGGCTTGCCCGTCAACGTGGCGCTGCGCTCGCCCGGTGCCTCGGCCGTCATCTACGGCCAGCTGGAAGCGAAAGGCATCGCCTTCGAAGGCGTGGCCGATGCCTTGAATGTGCCGGGCGCCGACCTGCGCCTGTTCGGCAAGCCGGAATCGTTCGCCCGCCGCCGCATGGGCGTGGCGCTGGCCACGGCCGACGATATCGACACGGCCCGCCAGCGCGCCGTGCTGGCCGCGTCCAAAGTGAAGCCGGTGGCGAAGTAAGCCTGTTTACCGATACAACAGTCATCAACATGGAAGCCGGGGCATGACGGAACTCGATACTTATCTCGCGCAGCACTATCTGGACGAGACGCAGCTGGCGGCAGCCGCCGCCATGGGCATGGACGAAATCGATGCCCTGATCCGGGCTGGCCTGGTTCCCGCGCCTGCATACGTGGTCGATGACGGCGGCAATCTGTGTTCCTTCGTCTTTGGCGCCATGGCGGCACCCGGGTCCAGGGCCGGCCGCTATTTTCCGCCGGCCCAGCTGGGATGGATCGCCATTGCGCGCCACGCCCTCGCCGAGGGAGCGGAAACGGCGCAAGCGCGCCTGAAAGCGCAATTTACGTCGCGCTATGCGGCCGCGCTGGCGACCCTGAACCTGACGACCTGGCGCCTGCGCGACAGTTTCGACGACAGGGGCGCCCCGATCGCCGACGGTTTACTGGCCCGTACCGACAGCGCCTGGACATATTTTTTGAACGGCACGTTTTCCCTGTGCGTGGCCAATCCCATGTCGGAAGCCCACATCGCCTGGAAGGAAGTGCTGCAGGAAAAGCTCGCGCAGCAAAGTGAAAACGGCAGCAAGACGCTGCTGCCGCAGCAGCAGGCGCAGGAAATGCGTGCGCTGATCGATGCCTATGCCGCGGCGGCCATGCCTTTTTCTCCCGTCGAATACCCCTTGAGCAGCCGCAAGCGCCTGGTCGAGGATTTGCGGGCCAATATGCGCGTGGCCGTAACGGACCCCGCATGACTGCCTCAGCGACGCAGCACAGCCTGCCGCTGGCCGACGCCGGCGGCGACGACATTAAGCGCAAGCTGCGCGGCCATATCGCGCGGCGCAACCTGGCGGGCGCCGCCAACGACTGCAAGTGGAACGAGCTGCTGGCCTTCATGCGCGGGCGCACCGACTGGGTGCCGTCCTACCGCTACGGTTCCGTGTCCGGCTACGTCTCGCGCTGGGACACGGAGTGGGATTACCACCCGCCATTCCCGTTCCTGGGCGTGGAATGGTTCGACATCGGCCTGACCTCGGAAGAACACGTGGCCATGCTGCTGCCGAAGAAAATCATCGACCATGGCGTGTGGATCGTGCCGGAGCTGGAACGCATCGGCTTCGATTTCGAGGTGCGCGAGCGGGTGGCGCGCATCTGGGGCTATCTGCCCCGTTCCTACCATGACTTCCCGCCTGCCGACTAATTTAATGAGTATTGATATGCCTGACAACGATATTCCACAAGTACCGCAACCGGACGACGCCGTCGTCGGCAAGGAAGCGGGTGCGCAGATGCTGGCCGCGGCCTGCGCCGCGCGCGACGCCTTCTATGCCACCCTGGGCACCGTCGACGCCGACGTGCTGGCGCCGCTGGTCAACCCGGCCTTCATGGGAGGCCCGCGCTGGCCGTCGCTGCGCCAGGCGTGGCGCGTGATCCGCCGTGCCGATTCCATCCTCATCGCCAGCGACGGCTTGAGCGATCCGTTCGAGGATGACGACGACGTGTTCGTGCCGCGCGGCCACCTGCTGGAAGTGTGCATCGAAGCGCCGCTGGCCGCCTTCGACGGCGATGCGGTGCAGGCATCGTGGCTGTTCGACGTGATCTACCAGGTCAGCCAGAACGTGGCCGACCACGGTTCCATCGATTTGCTGGTGCAGCGCCACGGCAGCGTCTCGATGGTGCTGGACGTGCAGGATGCGCCGGCAGGCCTCGAAGACGAGGATGAACAGGTGGGCGTGCTGCTGGCCCAGGGAGCGGCCACGCTTCCTCCAGCGTTCGCCACGCCGTATGGCGAAGTGCTGCTGCTCGCCGTCACCGTGCTGCAGCCGGCGGAACTGGCACACATCGGCGCGGCCGAAGACAAGGCGCAATCGCGGCGCGACCTGGCCGCCGCGCTGGCCGCCTCGCCGACGGGCCACCTGAGCGTGGCCCGGCGGCCAGCCCTCATTCCCCGCTAGGTTCTTCGACCGGCGGCATGGCCGGTTCTTCCGTTTTCGGTGCTTCCTTCGCTTCAACGACGGCCGGCGCCGGTGGCGGTTCGCGCCACTTGCCCGCCGCCTTCAGCTTGTTCTTCAGCCCCGGCAAGGGAAAGCCCAGCGCATAGGCTTTTTGCGCGTGCGCGCTGGCCTTCTCGTACTCCTTCTTTTTCACGTACATCAAACCCAGGTTGTACTGGATGGTGGCCTGCTCGGGCGCCAGGCGGCTGGCCGTGTCCAGCTGCTCCAGCGCCGCCGCGTCCTGGCCCGTGGCCAGCAGGTAGCTGCCGTACACCATGCGCGCCGTCACGTCGTGCGGCGCGAAGGCGATGGCGCGCTCGAAAAAACAGCTGACCGTGTAGCGGGCGCCCGGCGGCTGCGCGCTTTTCAGGCGCAAGCCCAGTTTCGCCATCGAGGCCAGCGCCCGGTGGTGGTTCGGAAAGTGCTCCAGGGTGTAGCTGATGTCGCCGCCAAGGCTGCTCGTCATGCCTTGCGTGAGCGTTTCCACGGCGCGCGAAAAATGGAATTTCTCGACCACGGACAGGCCTTCGCGGTCTTCCGCGCTCGTGTAGTCGCCGCCCGTGGTGCCCTTGACGTAGGGCGGACATTCGGCCGCCGCCATGCCGCAGCAGGCGGCCAGGGTGCAGGCAAGTATGCGGTGCTTCATGCTGTTCTCCTGTGGCTGACCTGGTCCAGCACGTCGGCCAGGGCGTTGCTGCGGGCTTGCCGCGATTGCAGGGCGATGGCCGCGGGGCTGGCCAGCGGCGCGCGGCCCTGGCGGGCCAGTGCCAGGAAGCGCAGCAGCGCGTGCGCGCAATCGCCGCTCGAGGCCAGCTGGCCGATGGTGTCGATGCCGCAGTGGCGCAGCTTGGCCGCGCTGTCGCCCGCCAGGTCCGTCAGCGCCAGGATCGGGCGGCGGCAGCGCAGGTATTCATACAGCTTGGCGGGAATCTGCGCATTGCAGTTGGCCGCCTGCAGCAGCAGCAAGCCGTCGGCGGCCAGCATTTCCTGCAGCGCCGCGCCGTGCGGCTGCAGCGGTTCCAGGCTGACCAGGTCCCCGATGCCGTATTTCGCCAGCAATTGCGCCAGCCACGCATCGTGGCCCGTGGCGCGCAGCACCAGCTGGAAATTGCGCGCATGCAGCGCGCCGTCGCGGCGCAGCCGGGCCAGGGCCTCGAACAGCGCTTGCGGATCACGCTCGGACGGGTAGATCACGCCGCTGTGCAGCAGCAAGAAACGGCCGCGGCGGCCCGTGGGCGCCGGGCTGTCCGGGTAGCCGTCTTCGTCGTAGCCGTTCTCGATCAGGTGGAAACGTTCGCGCGCCAGCTGCGCCAGGCGCCGCCGGTGCGCGTCGATGGCGCCCGGCGTGGTGCAGACGATGGCCGCACTGCGCGCCGCGATGCGCTGCTCGATCCACGCATGCATGCGGTGCAGGCGCGGCTCGGGCGGATACGGCGCCAGCGGGTCGCTGTCGTCCAGCATGGGGTCGCGCTGGTCGGCGATCCACGGCAGGCCGCTGAGTTTTTGCAGGGTCAGCGCGATCAGGTGCGCCGTGGCGATCGGATACGTCGACCAGATGGCGTCGGGGCGGTATTCGCGGATCATGCGCAGGCCGGCCGGCACGGCGCTCAGCCACCAGGAACTCCAGCGGTCTGGCAGGGCCAGGCAGCGCGGATAGCGCCCGGCGATGGCCAGATGGCGCGCCGCGTCCAGCGCCAGGGTGCGCCGCACGGTGGCGCGCTGCCCGATCTGCGCCAGCTGCGACGTTCCTTTCTGCGCATACGCGACGGGGCTGGGACTGAGCACCAGCGGCTGCCAGCCGCAGTCGGGCAAATGGCGCGCAAAGCCCAGCGTGCGCAAAATGCCGCTGCCGCCGGCCAGCGGCGGAAAATGGTAGGCCACCATCAGCACCCGTTTTGGCGAGGTTTTTACCATGACTGCAGCCATTGTGCGCACCGCTGTTCCACTGCGCCGCGCCAGGCGGCGCTGGCGAACGTATGGTTGGCGCCCGCCACTTGCGCCTGCGTCCATTGCGCGCGGGCGGCCACGGCGCGCCAGGCAGGATCGCCAGCGAGCAGCGCTTGCCACTCGCGCGCGCCGAGGTCGTCGCCGCTGAGAATCAGGAGCACCTTGCCCTGGAATTGCGTCAATGCCCGCAGCATGGCCGGCGCGGGCGCATCGTTGTCTGGCGTCGTCTGTTCCTGCGTGGCGGCCGCCACCTGCCGCAGCGACGCCAGGCTGGCGCCCAGCCGCAGTCCGCCTTTGGCCAGCTTGCGCCAGAAACTGCCTTGCAGCAGGCGCGGCAAATAATAATGGCGCAAGGTGGCGCGCGCCAGGCCGGCGCTGCTGCGCACCCAGGGATTGAGCAGCACCAGGGCCTGGACGCGCGCGTCGCGCGGCGCATGGCAGGCGGCCGCCGTGGCGCCGTCGCACAAGCCCCACAGCGCCACTTCGCGCAACGAGGGCACGGCGTCGAAGAATTGCGCCAGCGCGCCGGCGATGTCGGGACCGGCGGCGCGGTAGTCGCGCGCGCTGCCCTCGCTGTCGCCCATGCCGCGCAGGTCGAAACGCAGCACGGGCCAGCCTTGCGCGGCCAGGGCGCGGGCCAGCAGGACGAACTGGCGGTGGCTGCCGACCCGGTACTGCGGCCCGCCCGTGACGATCAACATGCCGCGCGGGCCCGGTACGGCGGGCAGGCTGAGGATGCCGACCATGTGCGCCCGCGCCTCGCCGTCTTCCGCCGTGCTGCGAAAGCGCAGGGCCAGCTCGCGCACGCCGTGCCCTGCGAGGTGCGGCTGACTGCTGTCGCGTTTCATGGCGGCGTCCCTTCCTCGTCGAGCCAGTCGCGGCAGAGTAGCCGCGTGGCGTGCAGCAGCTGCGGACACGCCAGCAGTTCGCCGCTGTGCCAGAACGGGCCGTCGCCGAAGCTGGCCACGTGCACGGCGGCGCCGTGTGCGCGCCAGTGGCGCGCCAGCGGCGGCAAGGGAGCGGCAGCTTGTTCCGGCGCCTGGTAATCGAGCCAGTAGACGGGCACGGACGGCAGCAGGGCGGATGCGCTGACACTATCGATGGCCTGCGCCAGTTCTGGCGCCAGCAGGTAGCCTGCCACTTCCACAGAGTCGCCATTCGCCAGCGCGGCGCGGGCATGGCCGGGCGCCTCATGCGCGCCGCCGGCCAGCATGCCCGACGCCAGGCGCAGGCGCAGGAAGCGGTCGATGACGCGCCGTCCATCGGCTTCCGGTTGCCACAGCAGCAGGCGCGCCAGCGGCAGCGGCGCGCGGCTGGCGAAATCGAGGGCCAGCAGGGCGCCCAGGCGCAAGCCCCACACGCTCAAGGCACCGTCGACGCGCTGCGCCAGCCACGCGCAGGCCAGGTGCAGGTCGTTGTGCCAGATGTCCCAGCGCGCTTCGCCAAAGTCGCCGCTGCTGTCGCCGCAGCCGTACAGGTCGATCTGCAGCACGCTGTAGCCTGCGGCGGCAAAGGCGCGCGCCTGCGCGGCGGCCACGTGGCGGCTTTTATTGAGTTCTTCCGCAAATGGATGCACGTAGACGATGCCGCCGCGCGCGCTGCGGCCCGGCGCCGGCAGGTGCAGCAGGCAGTAGCGCTGGCCGCCGCTGGCGGGCAGGAAGAAGGGCAGCAGCGGCAGCGCGTCGAGGGCGGCGCCGTTCATGGCCGCAGCTGCGCAAACACGAAATCGTGCAGGGTGCCGACGGTGGCGAAGTGGCGCGCATGGATGTCGTCGTCGGCGACGATGATGCCGAAATGGTCTTCCAGCGCGGCGATCACGCCGATCACGGCCATCGAATCGAGTTCCGGCACGCTGCCCAGCAGCGGCGTGTGGGCTTCCAGTGCGCGCCCGTTCAAGCCCAGGGTGGTGTCGAGGATGCGTTTTACTGCTTCAAGATGCGGCATGTCAGCTCCAGGGAAGGGAAGTGCGGCAGGGTCGACGTATCGAAGGCGAGGCAGGGGATGTCGTCGGGGCGGCGCGACAGGTGGATATATGGCGGCAGGCTGGCGGCCATCCATTGCCAGCGCCCGCAGCGGATAAAGGTGGCCGTGCCCAGCGCGTGCGTGCCCAGGCGCGCATGGGCGCCCAGCGAGGCGCGGTTGAAGCGCGAGATGCGGCTGCACGTCCAGCGCACGCCCTGCGCGTGCAGCACGGCGTTGGCTTCTTCCCACAGGCGGGCGAAGACCAGGCCGCCGCGCCGCTCGGGATGCACCCACACGTCCAGGTCCCACGACGACTGGTTTGAGGCCAGCGCATAGCGGGCGCGCACCTCGTCTTCCTGGCAGCCGTGGCGCAACAGCCAGATCCAGCCGGCCATGCCGGACTTGTCGCGCGCCACCAGGCATTGCGCGCCTTGCCGGTAGCGTTCGTGCAGCGCGCCGGGCCGGCGTTCGGGACCGGGCGGCAAATCCGCCTCCGCCAGGCAGGGCGCGACGGCAATCGACTGGCCGCGCCCGCGGCACAGCGAACCGGGCGCCACGGCCTGCGCGACGAATTGATAACGATATAGCGCGCAGCGCCCGCCCGGCACGCTTTCCAGCAGGCGCGCCACGGCCAGCCAGGCGCTGTCGCGCCAGCCCAGCTGATCGAGGCTGGCGGCAAGCCGTTGCAGCAGGGGAAATCGCGGGGACGGAGCCATGGTGGTAACGGATGGGGCGGCTATGCAGCCAACGCTGTCCATTAGAACGCAGCGGCCGGGGGCCGATGTTGCGCCGGCTCAAGCTGTGCTGCTGAAACTGTTAATTGATCAAAATCAAGACCGTTGTGGCCGTTTGTCTGAATCATAGGGGAATGCATGGCAATCATGGCAACCCGGGGATGAAACGATGGCGACACTGATACACGATCTGATCTTTGAAACGGCGCAGCGCGCCCCCCACGCGCCGGGCCTGTCGTGGCAGGGCGAAGAAACAAGCTATGCCGCGCTGGCGCAATCCGTGCGCGAAGCGGCCGCTACCCTGCTGACCCTGGGCTTGCGGCGCGGCGCGCGCGTGGCCGTGTACCTGGAAAAGCGCCCGGAAAACGTCAGCGCCATGTTTGGCGCGGCGGCCGCCGGCGGCGTGTTCGTGCCCGTCAATCCCTTGCTCAAGCCGGAACAGGTGGCGTACATCCTGGCCGATTGCAACGTGGCCATCCTCGTCACCTCGCGCGAACGCCTGGCCCAGCTGGGTCCCGCGCTGGCCGCCTGCCCGGACTTGCAAACGGTGCTGCTGACGGGCGAACCGCTGCCGGAATCGCGCCTGGGCAAGCTGCGCGTGCTGCCGTGGAGTGCGGTGTCCAGCGATGTGCCCGCTGTCGGCGGACCCGCGCCGAGGCCGCATGCGGCGATCGACACGGACATGGCGGCCATTTTATATACCTCGGGCAGCACGGGGCGGCCGAAAGGCGTGGTGCTGTCGCACCGCAACATGCTGGCGGGCGCGCTCAGCGTGTCGGGCTATCTGCGCAATACGCCGGACGACCGGATTTTGTGCGTGCTGCCGCTCAGCTTTGACTACGGCCTGAGCCAGCTGACGACGGCCTTTGCCAGCGGCGCCTGTGCCGTGCTGATGAATTATCTGTTGCTGCGCGACATAGTCGAAGCCGTGGAGCAGGAAGCCATCACGGGCCTGGCCGCCGTGCCGCCCCTGTGGGTGCAGCTGTCGCAGCTGAGCTGGCCCTTGTCCACGCCCTTGCGCTACATCACCAATTCGGGCGGCGTGATGCAGCGCGCCACGCTCGACCGGCTGCGCCAGTCGCTGCCGCGCGCGCAGGTCTACCTGATGTATGGCTTGACGGAAGCGTTCCGTTCCACCTACCTGGCGCCGGAACAGCTGGAGCGGCGCCCCGATTCCATCGGCCAGGCGATCCCGAACGCGGAAGTGCTGGTGCTGCGTCCCGACGGCAGCGTGTGCGACGCCGACGAGCCGGGCGAACTCGTGCACCGTGGCGCGCTGGTGGCGCTCGGCTACTGGAACGATGCGGCGCGCACGGCGGAGCGCTTCAAGCCCTTGCCGCCGCAGGCCAGCGGGCTGGTGCTGCCGGAACTGGCCGTCTGGTCGGGCGACACCGTGCGCCGCGATGCGGAAGGCTATCTGTATTTCGTGGGCCGCAGCGACGACATGATCAAGACATCCGGCTACCGGGTCAGCCCCGCCGAGGTCGAGGAAGTCGCGTATGCGAGCGGGCTGGTGGGCGAGGCGGCAGCGCTGGGCTTGCCCCATGCCGTGCTGGGCCAGGCCATCGCCTTGCTCGTCACGCCCGCGCCCGGTGTCGCATTGCAGCGCGACGGCATACTGGCCGCCTGCCGCGCACGCCTGCCCAGTTATATGGTGCCGCTGTGGGTGGAAATCCGCGACGGCGTGCTGCCGCGCAATCCGAACGGCAAGATCGACCGCCCCTTGCTGGCCAGGGAACTGGCGCAGGCGTATGCGGTCCAATCAGGAGATGCGGCATGAAGGACTTGATCCGCTCGAACAATATGGAATTGCCGTTGCACGCGGCCCTGGGGCAGCAGTTCGCCGTGGAAAACGACGTGCTGCAGGTGGGCGGGGTGCCATTGCACCGCCTGGCCCAGCGCGTGGGCAGCACGCCATTCTATGCGTATGAACGGGCGCACATCACGCGCCGCGTGGCGCAATTGCGCGCCGCCTTGCCCGCTGGCGTGCACGTGCATTACGCGATGAAGGCCAATCCCATGCCGGCCGTGGTGCAGTGGCTGGCGGGCCTGGTCGACGGCATCGACGTGGCCTCGGGCGGCGAACTGGCGACGGCGCTCGATACGCCCATGCCGGTCGAACGCATCAGCTTTGCGGGGCCGGGCAAGCGCGAGGGTGAACTGGCGCGGGCCGTGGCCGCAGGTGTCTTGATTAACGTGGAGTCCGGCGCGCAGCTGGAAAGGACGGCGCTGGCCAGCGAACGGCTGGGCATGACGGCCAGGGTGGCCGTGCGCGTGAATCCCGATTTCGCCTTGCGCCGCACGGGCATGCGCATGGGTGGCGGGGCGCAGCCGTTTGGCGTCGATGCGGCCCTGGTGCCCGCGTTGCTGGGCCGCATCGGCCAGCTGGGGCTCGATTTCCACGGCTTTCACCTGTATGCGGGGTCGCAAAGCCTGTCGGGCGCGGCCCTGGCCGAGGCGCAGGCGCTGAGCGTGCAACTGGCCCTGCAGCTGGCCGACAGCGCGCCGTCGCCCTTGCGCACCCTGAATATCGGCGGCGGCTTCGGGGTGCCGTATTTTCCCGGCGACCAGGCCCTGGATCTGGCGTCCGTGGCCGAAGGCTTGCAGCGGCAGCTCGATCTGCTGGCCCAGGCGGCGCCCGGGGTGCGCCTGAACCTGGAACTGGGGCGCTACCTGGTGGCCGAGGCGGGTATCTATGTGTGCAAGGTGCTCGAACGCAAGGTATCGCATGGACAGGTATTTTTAGTGACGGACGGCGGCTTGCACCATCACCTGGCCGCTTCCGGCAATTTTGGCCAGCTGATCCGCAAGAATTACCCTGTCGCCATCGGCACCCGGCTGCACGGCGGGCCGCGCGAAGTGGCGTCCGTCGTGGGGCCGCTGTGCACGCCGCTGGACTTGCTGGCCGACCAGATGGAAATGGCGCGCGCCGGGGAGGGCGACCTGGTGGTGGTGTTCCAGTCGGGCGCCTACGGCTTGACGGCCAGCCCGACGGCTTTTCTCGGCCATCCCTTGCCGGCCGAGGTGCTCGTATGAGCGGCCTGTGCGGTTGGCTGGGGAAGGCAGGCGGCGCTGCTGGCCTGGCCGCCGCCGATGCCGATGATGGCGCGGCCACGGCGCTGGCCGGCATGGCCGCGCCCCTGTCGCGTTTCGATGGCGCGCCCCTGGCCGCCAGCCTCAGCGAAGTGGGCGGCGTGGCCGTGGCCGCCATCGACGGCAGCCGCCATGTGTATCAGCAAGATGGCTTGCAAGTGGCCATCTGGGGCCGGCCCGTGCTCGACGGTTCGGCCGAGGACGTGGCGTGCCGCCTCGCGTCCCTGTGGCTGAGCCGGGGCGTGGCCGCCTGCGCCAGCCTGTCCGGGCCATTCTGTTTAGCCATCCTCGACGCCTTTTCCGGCTCGGCCCTGCTGGCCGTGGACCGCGCCGGCATGCATCCGCTCAGCTATGCGAGCAATGCGCAGGGGCTGTTCTTTGCCTCTTCCCACGATGCCTTGCTGGCCCATCCATCCGTGCGCGGCGCGCTCGATCCGCAAGCGCTGTATCACTATTTGTACTTCCACATGGTGCCAGGCCCGGCCACGGCCTATCTGGGCCAGCAGCGCTTGCTGCCCGGCGAATACCTGCATGTACGGGGCGGCAAGCAATGCAAGGGCAGCTACTGGCAACTGGCCTTCCACGAGCCGGCGGCAGGGCGCGCGCGGGCCAGCTTTGCCGCCAACAAGCAGGAATTCCTGCGCCTGCTGCGCCAGGCCGTGGAAAGCAGCCTGGGCGCGGATGGGGCGGATACGGGCGCGTTTCTCAGCGGCGGCACGGACAGTTCCACCCTGGCCGCCATCATGGGGCAAGTGACGGGCCGCCCCGCGCGCACGTATTCCATCGGCTTCGATGCGCCCGGCTATGACGAAATGGCGTATGCGCGCCTGGCCGCCAGCCATGCGGGCAGCATCCACCACGAGCGCTACGTGACGCCCAACGACGTGCTGGCCGCCATCCCCGCCATGGCGGCCATCTTCGACCAGCCTTTCGGCAATGCCTCGGCCATTCCAGCCTACTATTGCGCGCGCATGGCGCGCGAGGATGGCGTGACGCGCCTGCTGGGCGGCGACGGCGGCGATGAGTTGTTCGGCGGCAACGAGCGCTATGCGCACCAGGCCTTGCTGTCGCAGTACGAGCGCTTGCCCGTCATCTTGCGCCAGGCCATCATCGAGCCGCTGCTGTTCCGTGAACGGATAAATCAACCGTGGCGCCTGGGCGACAAGGCGCGCCGCTATATCGAACAGGCGAGCTTGCCGCTGCCGGCCCGGCTGGACGGCTATAACCTGCTGCTGCGCCATGGCTACCGCACGGTGCTGGAAGCGGGTTTTATCGACACCATCGACCCGGGCGTGGCGCCCGGCTGCGTGAATGGCGCGTATTGGGAGCGGCAAGGCCAGGGCTTGAGCCAGATCAATGAGCTGCTGGCCCTGGACATGCGTTTTACCCTGGCCGACAACGACCTGTTCAAGGTGCGCAAGGCGTGCGAGCTGGCCGGCGTGGAAGCGGCGTTTCCCTTCCTGCACGACGCGATGGTGGCGTTTGCGTCGCGCCTGGCGCCACGGGACAAGCTCGACGGCAGGCAATTGCGGCCCTTCTTCAAGCGGGCGCTGGCGGAAATCCTGCCGCCGGCCATCGTGCGCAAGAAAAAGCACGGCTTCGGCTTGCCTTTCGGCCAGTGGCTGCACAGCCACGCCCCGCTGCGCGAATTTGCCTTCGACAACCTGACGCAGCTGCGCGGGCGCGGCATCGTGCGGCCCGCCTTCATCGACGATTTGAAGGGGCGCTTGCTGGCGGAACACCCGGCCTATCACGGCACCATGGTGTGGCTGCTGCTGATGCTGGAACAGTGGCTCAGCCAGCATCCGGCGGCGCTGGGTGCGCTTGCCGGCGGTTTTGCCGCAAGCGCCACAGAAACGCCAGCCGTCCTCGATCCCACGGCGTAAAGCGGGGCAGCTGCAGCAAGTCCAGCCCCGCGCCGGGGCGCGCCACGCCCCAGTCCGTCGCCACGGCCGCCTGGAAACCCAGGCGGCGCACCATCGCCACGTGCGGCGCGCCGTAATCGCGCCCGGCCTTGCCGTTCGGATACGCAAACAGGGTGACGGGCGCCTGGATCAAGTCTTCCAGCCGGCGCTTGCCGTCGGCGATGTCGCGCTGCGCGGCGTGGTCCGGCAAGGTGGACAGAATCGGGTGGCTGGCCGTGTGCGCGCCCAGCCCCATGCCGGCCGCCTGCAATTGGCGCAGCTGGGCCGTGCTCAGCATGGCGGCCGGGCCCGCCGTGGCGCTTGCCTGGCGGCGGATGTGCATGGCCAGCTGCTGGCGCCGGGCAAATGGCAGGTATTTGAGCCGGCCCAGCAAGGCGGCGATGGCCGCCTGCCGCTGCGCCAGGCTGGCGACGGGCAGGCAGTCCAGGCCGAGTTCGCGCAAGTCGAGCCGGGGTCCGGGCGCGTGGCGCACGGCCTCGATCACCGTGTCATTCCACATCTGCCCCCCATCGAGGTAGCCCGTGGCGATAAAAAACGTGGCGTGCAAGCCGTGACGCTGCAGCAGGGGCAGGGCCACTTGCGCATTGTCCGCATAGCCGTCGTCGAAGGTGATGCAGGCGGCGCGCGGCGGCAGGCTGCCATCCTGCAGCCGCTGCACGGCCTCGGACAGGGGCAGCGGCGCATAAAACCGTTTGACAAGGCGCAGCTGGCGCTCGAACAGGGCCGCATCGACTTCGCCGGGAAACAGCGGGTCGGGCCGCGCCAGCACGCGGTGGTAGATCAGGATGGACAAGGTGGCCGTCATGGCTGCTCCGCGACGGCGGCCCTGGCCTCGGCCTTGGCCTGGCGCGACATGGGCGCCGGCGCGCGCAATTCGCGCTCGACGACGATGCGCGTGGCGATCAGGGCGGCCATCAGGTAGTACGGCATGTCGAAATACAGCAGGCTGAGGAAGGCGCCGCCCACGGCAAAGCCGATCAGGCTGGCCTGGCTCATGGTGGCCAGGCCGTGCGCCCAGCGCAGTTCCGGCTGGCCCCGCGTGCGGCGGATGATGGCGGCCGCCGTGCGCCAGGTGGCGAAGCCCAGCGCCAGGTAAATCAGCAAGCCGACGAAGCCGTGTTCGCCCAGAGCCTGGAAATAGATGCTGTGCGCCGCATGCACGTCCATGGGGTTCGGCGCGTAGCGGGCAAAGATGGCGGCGTCGGACACGTCGAAGCCGCCGCCCAGGAAACGGTCGCGCGCCAGGTTCCAGGCCATGCGCCAGGCATTCAGGCGGCCCATGGCGGACACATCGTCCTGATAGGTGTTGATGGTGTCCATGCGTTCGGCCCAGCGCTCGGGCATGAAGGCCAGCAGCAGCGGCGTGACCGCACCGAGCAGCGCGCCCAGCATCAGCTTGCGTTCGCTTTTCAGCCACATGAACAGGCCCATGGCGGCAATCGCCAGCAGCGCGCCGCGCGAATACGAGCCCAGCGCGGCCAGGGCCGACAGCAGCATCGCGGCGGACAAGCCATGGCGCACCCAGCGTCGCTGTTTCTCCGTGTTTTGCTGCAGGTAATACATGAGGGGAATCGTGATGATCAGGGCCAGGGCCAGGGCATTGTTATCCCCAATAAACGTTTCCTCCGGTCCCCAGACCCGTTCCGTGCCGCCGCTGCGGATGGTGAAGATGCCGCCTTTCACGCCGTAATAGCCGATCGAACCCACCAGCACCCAGATCAGGCGCACGATGTCGCGCCGCGTGCGTATCACCATCATGATCACAAAGCTCATCAGCATGATCTTCATGACCTTGTTCCACTGCACCCACGACGCTTCCGGCAGCAGGGCGAACGGGGCCGTGACATTCATCCACGCGACGAACAGCAGCAGCAGCACGCTGACGGGCGTGAGCGGCAGGCTTTTCGGCTCGCGCGTCATAAGCAGGCTGACCATGGTGGCGATGGCGATGATGAAGGCGAACGGCAAGTGGGTGGCAAAGCCCCAGGCCTGCGTGTGCGGGTTCATCACGCTGACCCATACCCACATCAGGCCGCCGATGGCCGGCGACTTCAGGATGAAGGGCAGCGAACCCAGGATGATGATGGTAATCAAGATGTCGCGCATGAAGGGGGACGCTCCTGGTTTTGCCCGGGTTGCCATGGTCTTGATGCCTGTCAACGGGCTGGCGGTCAGGCTCAGTACACTGGATCAATACTGTTGAGTGTTGTTGAAACCATCAATCAGTTTTGTCATGGTAAGACCAAGGAGGCATGTCCTTGTTGACCGTTCTCATGGCGACCTACAATGGCGCCGGCACCTTGCCCCAGGTATTGCGCGCCTACATGGGCTTGCGTCCGCCCGTCGGCGGCTGGCGCCTCGTCATCGCCGACAATGGCAGCACGGACGCCACGGCCCGGGTGATCGCCGCCTTTCGCGGGCGCTTGCCCTTGAGCTATATCTATGTGGCGCGGCGCGGCCGCAGTCCCGCCCTGAACGGCGCCGTCGAGCACGCCCTGCGCCTGGGCGGAGACGGCGGCGAGCTGTTCGTCTTCGGCGACGACGACGCCATGCCCGCGCCCGACTGGCTGTGCCGCTTGCAGGACAGCGCGCGCGCCCACCCCGGCTACGCCCTGTTCGGCGGCGCCATCGTGCCCGCCTGGCGGGAACGGCCGGCCGACTGGCTGCTGCGCCTGACCCCCGTGGGTTTAACGTGGGGCATCACCAGCCCCGACCTGCGCGACGCGCCCATCTATCCGGGCCTCGTGTGGGGCGCCAACATGGCGATCCGCCGCCGCATCTTCGAGGCGGGCGCCCGCTATGACGAAAGCATCGGCCCGCAAGGGGCCAATTACGCCATGGGCAGCGAAACCCGGCTCAACCTGGAGATGCATGCGGCCGGCAACCCATCCTGGTTCTGTCCGCAAGCGCGGGTGGCGCATATCATCCGCGCCCCGCAAGTGCGGCGCGCCTGGATACTGCGCCGCGCCATGCTGTTCGGCCGGGGCCAGTGCCGGCTGGCGACCTTTGCGCCGAGCGTGGAGCTGCTGGGCGTGCCACGCTGGATGCTGGGCAGATACGCGCGCGATACCTTCGGCGCCGTGCGGGCCTGGCTGCGGCGCGACCACGCCGACCTGTTCCTGCGCCAGTGGGAGCGGGCCTGGCTGCGCGGCTTTTTCCATGAAGCGTGGCGCGGAAGGCGCAAACGCTTGCCGCGCATCGTCATCAGCAGTTATTCCGGCGAGCTGGGCGGCATGGAGCTGCGCATGGCGCAAGAGGCGACAATACTGGGCGCGAACGGCTATGACAGCGTGCTGGCGCTGCGGCGCTTTCCCGGTTTTACCGCCTGGGCACAAGACTTGCGCGCAAGGCAGGTGCAGGTGCGCGTGTATGAGCCGCCCCTGTTTCTCGAACACTGGGCCTGGCGCCGCTGGAACTGGCTGCGCGCCAGGGTCACGGGCGCGTGGCGGCTGCGGCGGCTGCGCCCGGACCTGGTGCACGTGGCGTTTTGCTGGACCGCATATGGCGCTTCCATCCTGTGGCTGGCGCGGCAATGCCGGCTGCCGGCCGTGATCAGCGTGCACAATGCGTTTCCGCTGGAAACCTTCAGCGACTGGCAGCGGCCCCGGTTGCAGGAGGCGTTTCGCAGCGTCAAGGGCGTGTATGCCGTGTCGGCCTCGTCCATGCGGCATTTCCTCGACCTGTACCGCGACATGCTGGCGCCGCAGACGCGGCTGGCCGTCATTCCCAATGGCGTCGATACGGACACGTTCATCGTCTCGCCCGAACGGAAAATACTGGCGCGCAAGGAACTCGGGCTGCCGCCGGACGCGCTCGTGCTCGGCTGCGTGGCCAGATTGTCCGCGCAAAAGCGCCCGCAAGCGCTGCTGGCCCTGTTCGCCAGGCTGGCGCCGCAGTTTCCCCACTTATATCTGGTACTGGTGGGCACGGGGCCGCTGGAAGCCATGCTGCGGCTGCAGGCGCAGCAATCGGGTTTGCACGACAGGGTCGTGTTTGCCGGCTTCCGGCAGCGCGTCGAGCTGCTGATGCCGGCCTTCGACTTGCACGTGCTGCTGAGCAAGAACGAGGGCTTCGGCATCGCCACCATCGAAGCGATGGCCTGCGGCGTGCCGGCCGTGGGGACGGACGTGCCGGGCACGCACGATATCCTGCACGATAGCGCAGGCGGGCTGCTGCTGCCGCTCGATGACGAGCACGCCGCCTGCGCCGCCGTGGCGCAGCTGCTGGCAGACGCCCCCCGGCGCGCCCGCATGGGACGGCTGGCGCGCGAAGAAACCGTGCAGCGCTATTCGATGCCGCGCCTGGAACGCCAGCTGCGCCAGTTCTATGCGGGCCTCGTGTAGGCGCCGGCCACGGGGATGAACGCCACCCGCCACTCGTTTTTCTTTTCGTTTGCCGAAAAATACACGGTGCTGCTGCTCGGCATCGTCGCCACCATGGTGCTGTCGCGGCTGCTGACGCCGGCCGAGGTGGGCGTGTATTCGCTGGGGGCCGTGCTGGTGGCGCTGGCGCAAGTGGTGCGCGATTTCGGCGTGGGGCAATACCTGATCCAGGAAAAGCGGCTCGATGCCGTCAAATTGCGGGCCGCGCTGGCCACCAGCCTGCTCGTCGCCTGGCTGCTGGCGGGCCTGGTGCTGCTGGCCAGCGCGCCGCTCGCGCATTTCTATGGCGAACCCCGGCTGACCCTCGTGCTGCGGCTGCTGTCGGTCAATTTCCTGCTGATCCCGTTCAGTGCCTTGACCTTGCCCATGCTGCGCCGGCAACTGCGCTTTCGCGCCATCTATGCGATCAATGCCGCCAATAGCGTGGTCAACCTGCTGGTGGCCGTGCTGCTGGCGCTGCAGGGCTACAGTTACATGAGCATGGTATGGGCGGCGCTGGCCGGTTCCTGCGCCTCGCTGCTGGTAAGCCTGCTGGTGCGGCCCCGCGAACTGCCGTGGCTGCCGGGACGGCGCGGCATCGGCGATATCGCCCGCTTTGGCGCGTATGCGACCGGAGGCGGCCTCGTCGACGAGGCGGGTGTGGCGGCGCCGGACCTGATCATCGGCAAGCTGATCGGCATTGAAAGCCTGGCCCTGTTCGGCAAGGCGCAAAGCGTGCTGAATATTTTTAATCAGGCCATCACCAGCGCGATTTCTCCCGTCGTGTTTCCCCTGTTCGCGGCCCGCGCGCGGGAGGGGAGTGGACAAGGGGAGCAGGGCGGGGCGGAACGCGTGTATCTGCGCACGATCAGCTACATGACGGCGCTGGCCTGGCCGTTTTTTCTGTTCCTCGCCTGCATGGCTTTGCCCTTGGTCAAGGTGTTGTACGGCACGCAATGGCTGGACTGTGTGCCCTTGATCCGCATCATGTGCCTGTCCTCGGCCGTGTATAGCATGTTCAGCATGGCCCGCTACCTGTTCGTGGCGACGGGCCAGCTGCATGCGCAGGTGCGGCTCGATGCCTGGGCCGGCGCAAGCAAGGTGGCGCTGCTGCTGGCCGCGGCGCCGTTCGGCCTGGTGGCCGTGGCCTGGGCCGTGGTGCTCAGCAATGTGCTGCGCAGCTGGATGAGCTACGGCTGCCTGCGGCGCTTGAGCGCACTCGACTGGCGCATCCTGGCGCGGGCCTTGCGCAAGAGTTTGCTGCTGTGCGGTGTCAGCGCCATCGCGCCCGTCGCTTCGCTGCTGTGGCTGCCTATCGACACGCCGGCGCTGCTGGCGCTGGCGGGCACGGCGCTGGCGACCTTGCTGTGCTGGCTGGCCGGTCTGTTCCTGTTGAAGCATGAACTGGCCGGCGAATTTTTGTTGTTGCAACGCAAGCTGGCCGGCCGCTGGCTGGCCGTCAAATCACCGCACTGAGCCGTTGACAGCGGCGCGGGCGCACGAAAGGAAGACCATGCGTGTCGGTATCCTGTCCTACCCGATGCTGTTCCAGCGCGACGGCGGCTTGCAGATCCAGGTACGCGAAACCATCGCCGCGCTGAACCGGCTGCCCCAGCAACCGGCACGGCCCCTGGACGTGCAGCTGGTCGACGCCAACCATCAGCGGCTGGCCGATTTCGACGTGCTGCACGTGTTTTCGGCCAGTAATGGCACTTACCGCATCATGGAAATGGCCAGCGAGCAAGGCGTGCCCGTGGTGCTGTCGCCGCTGCTGTCGCCGGGCTGGGGCCGCGCCAGCGCCTGGCGCGCGCGACTGGCCGACCGGCTGGCAGGGCGCTTGACGGAGTGGATGGTGCAAACGAGCTATGCGCAAACGCGGCGCGCCCTGCAGCTGGCCGACGTGGTGATCGCGCTGGGCGAGGCCGAACGCGACGCCATCGTGCAAGGCTTCGGCATGCCGTCCGACGCCATCCGCGTCTTGCCGAACGGGATCAACCCGCATTTCTTCACGGCCAATGGCGATCTGTTCCTGCGCGAGACGGGCATCACCGGGCCGTTCGCGCTGATGGTGGGCAGCATTTCGCCGTATAAAAACCAGCTGGGACTGGCGCAGGCGCTGGCGGGGGCCGGCTTGCCCCTGGTGCTGATCGGCGCCGCGCCCCGGGAACAGCAGGCGTATCTGCAGCAATTGCTGGACTTGCCGTATGTCAGGTGGCTGGGCGCGCTCGACCACGCCGACCCGCTGCTGGCCAGCGCCTACCATGCGGCGGCCGTGGCGGCCTTGCCCAGCCAGGGCGAAGTGTTTCCCTTGAGCGTGCTCGAAGCGCTGGCGGCCGGCACGCCCGTCGTCATGACGGCGCAAAGCGCGCTCGACTTGCCCGATTCCGCGTTCGCGCTGCGCAAGGTGGCCTGGGACGACGGCGCCGCGCAGCGCCAGGCCATCCTCGACCTGCTGGCGCTGCCGCCCGAACGCGCGCGCGTGCAAGCCCTGGTGGAACGCTTTACGTGGGAACGGGTGGCGGCCCGGATCGCCGAATGTTACTACCAGGTGCAATCCCTGCCTGCCAGGAGACGCCATGCTGTTTAATTCCTTCGCCTTCCTGTTCGCCTATCTGCCCATCGTGCTGGCCGGCTATTTTCTGCTGGACCGATTGACGTCCTCCGCCAGCTGGCGCCTGGCGCCAGCCGTGTGGCTGGCGCTGGCCTCGCTGTTCTTCTATGCCTGGTGGGACGTGCGCTATCTGCCGCTGCTGCTGGCCTCGATCTGCGTCAATTACGGCGCCGGGCGCCTGCTCGGTGCCAGCGCGGGCGCGGCCCGCAAGCGCGTGCTGGTGGCGGCCCTGGCACTGAACCTGGGCTTGCTCGCCTACTATAAATATGCGAATTTCTTCATCGACAGCGTGAACGCGGTCGCCGTCGCCGCCGGTGCCGCCGGTGCCGCCGGTGCCAATACTGGCAGCCTGCCGTGGTCCGGCCTCGACATCATCCTGCCGATCGGCATCTCGTTCTTTACCTTCACGCAGATCGCCTTCCTCGTCGATTGCTACCGGGGCGAGGTGCGCGAATACCGCTTCATCCATTACGTGCTGTTCGTCAGCTACTTTCCCCACCTGATCGCCGGCCCCGTGCTGCACCACCGCGACATGATGCCGCAGTTCGCCGACCCGGCCAACGCCCACCCGCGCGCGGCCAATTTCGCCATCGGCCTGTCGATTTTTACGATAGGCCTGGCAAAAAAGGTGCTGATCGCCGACAACCTGTCGCCGCTGGCCATGCCAGTCTTCGCGGCCGGCGCCACGCCGACCCTGATCGAGGCGTGGATCGGCGTGCTGGCCTACACCTTCCAGCTGTATTTCGACTTTTCCGGCTATTCGGACATGGCCATCGGCCTGTCGCGCCTGTTCGGCGTGAAATTGCCGCTGAACTTCAATTCGCCGTACAAGGCGGCCAATATCGCCGACTTCTGGCGCCGCTGGCACATGACTTTGTCGCGTTTCCTGCGCGACTATTTATATATCCCGCTGGGCGGCAGCCGGCGCGGCGAAGCCATGCGCTACCGCAACCTGATGCTGACCATGCTGCTGGGCGGCCTGTGGCATGGCGCCGGCTGGACCTTCGTCATCTGGGGCGGCTTGCACGGCCTGTACCTGGTGCTGCAGCAGGCGTGGCAGCGGCTCTTCGGCGCGGCGCGGGCGTACCGCTGGCTGCGCTGGTGGCCCGGCGTCCTGACTTTTTTTGCCGTGATGCTGGCCTGGGTCTTCTTCCGCGCGCCCGACGTGGCCACGGCCTGGGACATCACGGGCGCGCTGCTGGGGGCGAACGGCGTGAGCCTGCCGCGTGGCCTGGCCAGCCATGGGGCCAGCCTGGCGCAGTGGGGCGTGCACCCCGCGTTCGACGGCATCCGCTGGATCGAACTGATGGGGCCGGGCTTGCCCGCGCTGCTGGCGGCCATGCTGCTGGCCTTCAAGGCGCCGAATACGCAAGAAATATTCTTTCTCTACGAGCCTGCCATTGAAAGAATATTTCAGCCGACAGGGCGCTGGGCCTTCAGCTGGCGCCCCACGGCCCGCTGGAGCGTGGGCTTTGCCGCGCTGTTCGTCGCCTGCATCTTCGGCATGAACCGGGTCACTGAATTTCTCTATTTCCAGTTCTGAGCATGGACGCCGCCGCCCGCCGCTACCTCGTCTGCTTCTGCGCCTGCGCCGGCCTGGCGCTGGGCGCCGTCTCGCTGCTGAATTACCAGGTCGACCCCTACCTGCTGCACCAGTGGGACAGTCCCTTGCTGCAGCGCCCGCGCCAGATCAATGAAAAGCTCGGTGCCTGGGCCAAGACCTATGCCGTGGCGCGCTACCGGCCGGCCATCGTCTACATCGGCAATTCGCGCACGGAAATGGGCTTGCCGACGGGCGTGCGCGCGCTGTTTGACGGCAAGCGCGTGTTCAACAGCGCCGTGTCCGGCGCCTCGATCGGCGACGCCATCCGCCTGGCCGAGCATGCGGCCAGGGTCAGCCGCATCGACACCATGGTGTGGGGCATGGACGCGCCCACCTTTTCCCTGGAGATGGGGGCGGCGCGCGTGGAAAACAGCCTGACGGGCACCGGACGGGGCTTTTTCGCCCGGCGCGCCCTGGTCAACCTGCAGCGCGGCCTGACGGTGGACATGACGCAGGACAGCGTGCGCATCCTCACCGGCAATGCGGGCGATACCTGCCGCTCCAGCCTGGCCGTCTACGGGCAGCGCGACGAGTCGTGCACCCGCAAGGGCATCGCGCACTGGCTGGGAACGAAGGACGCGATACCCGTGCGGCTGCAGGAATTCGGCGATGGCCTGGGGCCGACGCCGCCCTCGACGTTGGCGCTTGACGCCAGCATCGGCAAGCTGTGCCGGGAAGGCATGCGCTTGCGCCTGTACATCAACCCCACGCACGCGCTGACCTTGTACGCGCTGCACTGGCGCGGCAAGTGGGATGCCATGCAGGCCTGGCAGCGCGGCCTGGTGAACATCGCCGAGCGCCACCGCCGCCAGGGCTGCGACGTGCGCCTGGTTGATTTTTCCGGATTCAACAGCATCACGACGGAAGCGACGCCGCTCGTCAGCGGCAAGCCCGACATGCATTATTACTGGGAAGTATCGCATTACCGGGACAATGTCGGCCACCTGATCCTGGCGCGCCTGTTCGGCGGCGGCGCGCCGGCGCCGGCCGATTTCGGCGTGGAGCTGACGCCAGCCAACGTCGACGCCCACCAGGCGTCCATGCGCGCCGCGCGCGACCGCTACCGCGTGGAACACGCGCGCGAAACGGCCTATGCGCAGCAGGTGCTGGACGGGCCGCTGATCCGGCGTTGATGCAAGACTCCGCATACGCCATTTCTCCACTTCCTATGCCGACCATGGACACTACCGCCCGCCGCTACCTCGCCATCTTCTTTGCCTGCGCGCTGGCCGCGCTGGCCCTGATCTCCGCCGTGAATTACCACGTCGATCCGTATCTGCTGCACCAGTGGGACACGCCGCTGGTGCAGCGTTTGCGTCCCACCTACGAAAAGCTCGCCGTGTGGGGCAAGACCTATGCCGTGGCCCGCTACCGGCCCGCCGTCGTCTACATCGGCAATTCGCGCACGGAAATGGGCTTGCCCACCAGGGTGCGCGCCTTGTTCGATGGCAAGAGCATCTTCAACAGCGCCGTCTCGGGCGCCTCGATCGGCGAAGCCATGCGCCTGGCCGAGCACGCGGCCAGGGTCAGCCATGTCGACACCATGGTGTGGGGCATCGACGCGCCTTCGTTCTCGCTGGAACTGGGTACGGCCGGCGTGGAACCGGGCTTGACGGCTGGCGGCCCCGCGTTTTTCGCGCGGCGCGCCTTGCTCAACATCAAGCGCGGCCTCACCGTCGACATGACCCAGGACACCTGGCGCATCCTCAGCGGCAGCTATGACGGCGTGTGCCTGTCCAGCCTGGCCCTGGACGGCCAGCGCGACCAGGGCTGCATCACGGCCCGCAACCATGGCTGGGTGGGTACGGCGCGCGCGTTCAAGCCGCGGTTGCAGGAATTCGGCGACGGCCTGGGGCCGACGGCGCCCGCGCTGCAAGCCTTCGATGCCAGCGTCGGCAAGCTGTGCCGGGGCGGCACGCGCTTGCGCCTGTACATCAATCCCACGCACGCGCTCACGCTCGACGCCCTGTACTGGCGCGGCAAGTGGGACGCCATGGAAACCTGGCAGCGCGACCTGGCGCAACTGGCGCAGCGCCACCGCAGCCAGGGCTGCGACGTGCGCGTGTACGATTTTTCCGGCTTCAACAGCATCACCAGCGAGCCTATCCCGCAGGTGACGGGCAGGCGCGAAATGCGTTATTACTGGGAAGCATCGCATTACCGCGACAACGTGGGCCATTTCATCCTGGCGCGCCTGTTCGGCGGCGCCGTGCCGGTGCCGGCCGATTTCGGCGTCGAGCTGACGGAAGGCAGCATCGCGGCCCACCAGGCGGCCATGCGCGCCGCGCGCGAACGCTACCACGCGCAGCACGCCGAGGAAACGGCCTACCTGCGCCACGTGCTGACCTTGCCCCGCGAGCCCAAATAGGCAGTCAAGGAGGCAGACGTACGCCGGGAAGCAGGGCGCTTGCGCTATGATAATGTTTTGCCATTCAGCAAGTTCCAGGACGCCCCATGAAAATCGCCTTCTTCGCCAGCCAGCCCTACGACCGCCGCTTCTTCGACGAAGCCTTGCCGTCCCAGCCCGATCCGGCTGGCATCGAACTGGTCTACCACAGCGCCTTGCTGAGCCAGGAAACCGTAGTGCTGGCGCAAGGCGCGGACGCCGTCTGCGTCTTCGTCAACGACGTGCTCGACGCGCCCGTGCTGGAAGCGCTGCACGGCTACGGCGTGCGCGCCATTTTGCTGCGCTGCGCCGGCTACAACAACCTCGACCTGGAAGCGGCCAAGCGCCTGGGCCTGTTCGTTGCCCGCGTGCCAGCGTATTCGCCGGAAGCCGTGGCCGAATACACCTTGGCCCTGGTGCAGACCCTGAACCGCCACACGCACCGCGCCTACGCCCGCGTGCGCGAAGGCAATTTCTCGCTCGACGGCTTGCTGGGTTCCACCTTGCACGGCAAGACCGTGGGCATCGTCGGCACGGGCAAGATCGGCCTGGCCACGGCGCGCATTTTTAAAGGTTTCGGCTGCACGGTGCTGGGCCACGACCCGTATCCGGCGCCCGCGTTCGCGCAGCTGGGCACGATGGTGGAATTGCCGCAGCTGCTGGCCGAAGCCGACATCGTCTCGCTGCATTGCCCGCTGATGGAGAGCACGCGCCACATGATCAGCGAAGCCACGTTGCCGCTGATGAAGAAGGGCGCCATGCTGGTGAATACCTCGCGCGGCGGCCTGATCGACACGGGCGCCGTCATCGAGGCGCTCAAATCGCGCCAGCTGGGTTCGCTCGCCATCGACGTGTACGAGCAGGAAAGCAATCTGTTCTTCCAGGACCGCTCGTCCGACATCATCGACGACGACGTCTTCCAGCGCTTGATGACCTTCCCGAACGTGCTGGTGACGGGCCACCAGGGCTTCTTTACCATCGAGGCGCTGCGCGAGATCGCCGCCATCACCTACCACAACCTGCAATGCTTCCTGCAGGGCAAGGCGTGCGAGAACAGCGTACTAGCTGTTTGATGCCGTTTTTTTCGGCTTGGGCGGCGGCTTGGGTTTCGGCTGCGGCAAGGCATCGGCCGTGCGCCGCGCCAGCTGGGACAACCAGTCGCGCTCGTCCCACAGCCCGCCATCGATGAGGAAATACGGCTTGGCTTGCGGATAGGGCGGCGCTTCCTGCAGCGTGCCCATGGTACTGATCCAGGCGCGGCCCGCATCCGTCGGCTTGATGAAGAGCATGTCGTCGGCGACGATGGCGAACATCTTGCCGTCGCAATACAGGCCGTACTCGCCGAACATCTTTTTTGCGCTGATACCGCCCGCGCCCGCCATCTGGTCGAGCAAAAAATCCACCGTGCCTTGCTGTGATGCCATGTTGTCCTCCGTAGGAAGCAATAGTGTAGCGCACTGGCCAGGACAGGGCGGTGCGGCTACACTATCGCCATTATTTATTTTGCATTAGCTGCCATGACACCCCAGCATATTATTCACCGCGGCATCACCATCGCCACCCTGGCCGCCGATCAGGCGCTTGAAACCCATTGCGCGCCGGGCCAGACGGCCATCCGCGAGCAGGGCGGCGGCTGGTGGCTGTATTTTGTCGATGAAGACGGCAATATCGACGGCTACGACAGCCCGTTCGCCAGCCACGCCGAGGCGCTGTGGGCGGCCAAGGCCGCAGCCGAGTTCAGCGCGCAATGAAGGCCAGTCCCTGGGCCTTCCTGGGCTTGCCGCAAGCCCCCGTGCCGGAAGCGGAAAGCGCCGACTACGGCGCCTGCCGCGCCGAACTGCACGGCAAGCGGCTGGTCTTGCGCGTGGCCAAGACCACGCCGACGAAAACGGGCCAGTTCGTCACCGTCTGGAAGCGCCCCCATCCCGACGCCGACATCGCCCCGCTGGACGACGCGGACCCCGTCGATGCCGTCATCATCGCCGTGGCCGACGACGGCGGCGCGCGGCACGGCTTTTTCATCTTCCCGCGCAGCGTGCTGCTGGAACGGGGCGTGATGTCGCGCGCCGGAGCTGGAGGCAAGCGCGCGCTGCGCGTGTATCCGCCGTGGTGCGCGCCGGAGTCCGTCCAGGCGCAGCGCACGCAGCGCTGGCAGGGGGAGTGGTTTGTGGCGGCGGGGGATCAGCGAAGGCTGGAACAGCTGCTGGGGCAGTGATTGTTTTCGTTTCCTTGGAATTTATCCGCGCCTTGCTGCTGTTCGTCCGCTATCGGCCCAGGAGCGGCCATTCGCGTTGACGTGACAATGCGTGACTTTTCTCATTTGGCAATTTGCTAATCTCTGGGGCGCTGTCAACAGCGGCCACGGTCGGCTGCTGGAATGATGGGCTTTCTGACGCCCGCGCCGATGCCATGCTGAACATCCCGCTCGCGCTCTGCCTGCTGTTTGTTTTTCCTGCCTTGAACGCGTGGCGCAGCCTGCCTTCGAAGAGCAACAAGCCAAGATCGGGACGCTGAGCCGCGAGCTGATCTCATGGTTGCGGCAGGGCAGTTGTAAGGCATGGCGCATGATGTGGCGCTCCATTTTGCTTAGTCCGCTAGCGGCCAGTAGCGAACCTCAATATGATCGATTATAAGAAGGAGCGTATGCTCGTGGGAAATGCCGTTTTTAGCCGCTTGTCCATGTTGGGCGTTGTTTTCTTATGCCTTTCGCTGTCGTCCTTGACCTATGCTTCCGAGCAACAAAGCGATATGGCCTCGATCAAGCAGGAGCATTGCGAGGAAAATAATAATCTTTGGGGTACTTTATGCATGAGTCGAGAGCTAAAAGAATCCGACACGCGTCTAAACATCGTCTACAAGACCTTGATGTCTGCGCTTGCCAAGCCACAAGGCTTGCAACGCGCGCAACATGCATGGCTTGTCTTCCGCAACGCCGAGTGCACGTTCCACAACGCGGCGATGGATGGGGGAAGCAGTTACCACTTTTCGATGGATCTGTGTTTGATGCAGCTGACTGAACAGCGCATATCGGTGCTGGAAACCGTTAGGCCCTGCAATGGATGCGTAGAATTCAAGGATGAGTTTTATGGAAATGGCAAGGGATTCAGTTTGCCAGAGCGTACCCGCACTCCTGCGTCGGGCAAGCTATGACACGCGGAGAGGTTTGCTGCTTGTAGTCCCGTCTTGACGCGCTTCAACTGCCACATCCGCTAAGTGGCGCCAGCTGCCAATAGGCGCAACCGCCCAGCAGCGCTCGCGCCCGCCAATGCGGGAGCGCAACCAATCCGGGAAAATGACCGCCCATGACTGATATCTGACGGCCTGTCGCAATGCTGCATGGCAGCCATTCAACAAATGCGCCTTGGTCGCCCCATCCGTAAAGTAAAATACTTTCTGCTGAAATTAGCGGTGTTAATCCGGCTGGTGAACGGGCTATTTGTCGGAACATTTTACAGTCACGGATTCGATGTGGCGTGGTACATTTTTGGTGCCGCCGTCAGTCTGGCCGGATGTGTCGTTGCAGGCATTGCGGTAGTTGCCTGGGCGGCTTTCACAAGCCGCAAGCAGGACAGTTAATATGCTTTATGAAGTTGCATTACCTACGAATATAGTTGCCGGCCGATATCTACTTCCGGCCAGTTGCAGGCGTTCGTGGTCCTCCATCACACTGGCCTGAATTAAAAGCTGCATTGGCTCACGTGTCCCTTACCCCGATCTCCGACCGACTCGCCGCAATATATGCACGGGTCGCCGCAATTGACTCGACCGCCGCCAGGCCATCACCTAATGTCAAGGCTTCCCTGCTACTGGACCTTCCATGTGCGTATTGCTTGCTATTCGCCGGGTGATTGAAACGCTACAATTGCAGAATTGCATTTCTGGAAACCCCGCGTGAAAGTCGAAACCCCTTTGCTCGTTCCCGTGCTGGCCGCACTGCCGGTATCAGCCTGCATGGTCATTCTCGGCCTGCCCGCCGTCAGTGATTACTATATCGTTGCCTTCCGTACGCTGTTCCTGGTCGCCTGCCTGCTATGGCTTGTTCCGCTGACGCTGCTTCAGCGGGCCATGTGGCGTCGCGATTGGTCCTGGCTGCGCATGGGATCGATACTGCTGGCGACCACCTATGCCATGGCGATTACGAACGCCTTTCTGGGACAGAGCTTTGGGATCGCGATCGGACGGGAGACGGGCTACCAATGGGAATATCTGGCACGGGGCCTGGACAGCTGCTGGCTGGCGTTGGTCGCGTTCTGCGCGGTCCATGCGGTGGCGGCCTATTACCTGTCGCTGCAACAGGTCAGGCTGCATCTGGCCCAGGCGCAAAGCGCGGCCCGCGACGCCGAATTGCGCGCGCTGCGCTTGCAGGTCAATCCGCACTTCCTGTTCAACTCGCTTAACGCGATCTCGGCGCTGGTGTCGGCCCAGTCCAACCGTGAAGCCAACCGCATGCTCGCGTGCGTGGCCGACTTCCTGCGCGCCACCCTGGCGCATGATGGCCGCCACGAGCATGCGCTGGCCGATGAACTGGCCCTGCTCGACGCCTATCTGGCCATCGAAAAAGCGCGCCTCGGCGAGCGCCTGCGCCTGACGATGAAAACCGGCCCCGACCTGCTGGGCAGCGTCGTGCCTTACCTCATGCTGCAGCCGCTGGTCGAGAATGCGATCCGCCACGGCATCGCGCCGCTGGCCGTGCCCGGCCAGCTCGATATTCTGGTCGAGCGCGCCGGCACGCGCCTGCTCATCGGCGTGCAGAACGACGGCCAGCCGTCGGCGCTACAGGGTAGCGGCATCGGCCTGGCCAACGTCCGGGAACGCCTGCGCCACCTATATGGCGCGGAGCAAGCGGTGGATGCAGGTTGGCGTCCGGACGGCCGCTTCCACGTGCAGATTTCCATGCCGCTGCGCGGCATCGAGGTGGAGGCATGAACATCAGGGTGGTGATCGTCGACGACGAACCGCTGGCCAGGCTGGCGGTCAAGGTCAGGCTGGCGCGGCGCGGCGCCTTTGAGCTGGTAGGCGAATTCGGTGACGGCGACAGCGCTTACCAGGGGATGGTGACACTGAAGCCCGACCTAGCGTTTGTCGATGTCGAGATGCCGGGCAAGAGCGGACTCGACGTGCTGGCCGCACTGCCGCCGGCGCAGCGGCCGATGGCGATCCTGCTCACCGCCTACGAAGGCTTCGCCCTGCAAGCGTTCGAACTGGCCGTCCTCGATTACCTGCTCAAGCCGGTCGATGACGAGCGCTTTGACGAAGCCCTGGACCGCGCGCAGCAGGCGTTCCCCTACCGCTGTCAAAGTCGTGCCGCAGCACCGGCGGCAGCGGCAATGCGCAGCTTCAGCGTGCGTGTGGGATCGCGCACGGTGCTGGTGCCGGTGGCCGACGTCGAGCGCATCGAGGCCGACGGCGACTACGCCTCCCTGCATGCGAACGGCAAGACCTGGCTGGTGCGGGAACGCCTGCAGAAGCTGGCCATGCAGCTCGATCCGCGTCAGTTCCACCGCGTGCACCGCTCGTCCATCGTGCGGCTGGACATGATCGCCGAATTGCGTTCGCTGACCAACCGGGACGCCATGCTGCGCCTGCGCGACGGCACTGTGCTGCGCGCCAGCCGCTCCTACATGCCGGCGCTGACAGAGGCGCTGCAACACCTCAACGCAAAAACCGATTCGTAGTCCAACCTGGAGGAATGTATGTTAGGTAGCAAGAAGCTTGTTTCAGCGGTCGTGTTGGGCGCGCTGTGGTCGTTGCCCGCCTTGGCGGCGGAGGACACCGCGTTGAGCGCGTCCGATCGCGCCGCAATCGCGCAGACGCTGGCGGCGAAAATCAACGCGAATTACATCGATCCAGCGCGGGCCGAACAGGTCGGCGGTGCGATCATCAGGAAAAATGCCGAAGGAGGCTATGCGGCCGCCACCAGCGCGACGGCGTTCAGTGCGGCGCTGAAGAAGGACTTGCGGGAATTGAGCGGCGACATGCATTTCAGCGCCGGGCGTTACGAGGGCTTCAGTGAGTCCAGCGCTACCGAGGAGGAGCCGAGCCGCGCCAAGATAGACGAATGGCGTACCGCGGCCGCGCGGCGCGGCTATGACATCGAGAAGATCGAACGCCTTCCCGGCAACGTCGGCTACATCGAGTTGCGGCGCTTCGCCGGCGTGGAATTTGTCGGCGCGGCGTACACGGCGGCGATGTCGCTCCTGGCGGGCACGGATGCGCTGATCCTCGACCTGCGCCGCAACGGCGGCGGCGACCCGGCCAGCGTGGCATACCTGATGAGTCATTTCCTCTCGGCGGGCAAACTGCACCACCTGATCGATATTTATGATCGCCCGACCGACACCACGCGGCAGATCTGGACCGTGCCGACGTTCACGCAGCGTTACGACAAGCCCGTATATGTGCTGATCTCGGCTCGGACAGGTTCGGCCGCCGAGGACTGCGCCTATGACTTCCAGGTGCTGAAGCGTGGCACCCTGGTCGGCGAAACCACCGTCGGCGCTTCCAATCCCATTGGCTGGTACAGCCTGGGACACGATATCGCGGTCTCGATTCCGACGGCGCGCACGACCAATTTCGTCACTAAAACCAACTGGGAACATGTCGGCGTGAAACCGGACGTCGCCGTGCCCGCAGCGCAGGCGCTGCAGGCGGCGCATGTCGCCATCCTGCGCAATCTGGTGTCCTCCGCAAAGGAGGGCAACGAGCGCACGGAACTGCAACGCCTTCTCGTCATGGCGGAGAAGGGAGAAACCGAGAAGCCGGTCTATATCCTCAGGGGCGAGCGTTAATCGACCGGCCTTGCCATCCTCGAAGCCGCCACGAACGACGACATGCGAAGCATATGCCGAGTCGAACTTCCGCTTCGGGGCGGAAACTGCCAACAGCGGCAAGCAGCCAGAATTCGGCACGCCAGCAAACGCGGGCCGCAACCCATCCGGGAAAATGACCGCCCATGACTGATATCTGACGGCCTGTCGCAATGCTGCATGGTGGCCGGGCAAGGTGACGTATCGTCAACCTTTCCTTACTGATATCCGTCATTCACCATTGAAAGAGGCGCTCATGCGAGTTCATTCCCTGGCAGTAATCGTTACCCTGTTGTTCGCAAGTGGCGCCCGGGCGGACGCATTGGACGACATTATCAAAGCCGAAATGCAGATGCGGAAGATCCCCGGACTGTCGCTTGCCATCATCGACAACGGCAAGATTGTCAGGGTGCAAGGGTACGGTGTCACGGAAAAGGGCGGCAAGACGCCGGTCGGTCCGCACACACTGTTCCAGGCCGGTTCGGTCAGCAAGCCGGTAGCCGCGCTGGGGGCGCTGCACCTGGTAGAGCAGGGCAAGCTTGCCCTTGACGAGGACGTCAATACCCGGCTGCTCACGTGGAAGCTGCCGGACAGCGCCCTGACGGCCGAACAGAAGGTGACCTTGCGCAGGCTGCTCAGCCACAACGCGGGGCTGACCGTGCACGGCTTCCCCGGTTACGCCAGCAATGCGCCGCTGCCCACCGTGGTCCAGGTGCTGAACGGCGAGCAACCGGCGAATACCGCGCCCATCCGCGTTGACATCGTTCCAGGCAGCAAGGTGCGTTACTCCGGTGGCGGCTATACCGTCATGCAACAGATGGTGGCCGACGTGAGCGGCCAGGCGTTTCCCGATTACATGCGCGACGCGGTCCTCAAGCCCCTGGGCATGCTGGAGAGCTCCTATCTGCAGCCGCCGCCAGCCGAACGCGCGCGCCTGAATGCCAGCGGCCACCTTGCCGACCGCAGCCTGGTGGCGGGACGCTGGCACCTGTATCCGGAAATGGCGGCGGCCGGTTTATGGACCAACGCGTCGGACCTGGCGCGCTTCGCCATCGGCGTGCAGCAATCCCTGGCCGGCACGTCCAACCCGGTCATCTCGGCAGCCTTGACGCAACAGATGCTGACCCCGCAAATAGAGAACGCGGGCCTGGGCGTCTTCCTGCACGGCAGCGGCAGCGCGCAACGCTTCTCGCACGGCGGGCGCGACGAAGGCTTCGATACCTTGCTGACGGCATTTTCCCGCACGGGCCAGGGCGCCGTGATCATGATTAACGCGAATGACAATTCCCGCATGATGGACCGCCTGACCGCCGCCATCGGCCGCGCCTATCGCTGGCCGGATGCCGACTACGACGTGTTGCGCAAGCAGCCCGCCATCCACATCGATGCCAGGGCGCTCGGCCGCTACACGGGCCGCTACGAGTTGGCGAACAACACGATGGGCACCTTCGATATGCGGGGTGGCCAGCTGCGCAGCATTTACGATGGCTTGCCCGACGAAACTTTCGTGCCTGTCGGCGCGCACCGTTTCCATTCGACGTCGCGCAATTGCGAACTGGCTTTCGTCGTCGATGCACAAGGAGAGGTGACGGACGTCGTCGTGACAACCAAGGGCAAAGCCAATAAGGCGCCGCGCATCGGCCCGCTGATGCACACTTTGAAAGCGCGCACCGACCCCCAGCCTGCGCGTACCCGGAGTGTGCAGGCCTTGCTGGCCGACATAGCGCGTGGCGGCAGCGCCCTGGCCAATTCGGATTTTGCGACACCTGGCATCAAGAGCAACTTTGGCACGCAAGCCATTGGCGAACTCGTCAATGTTAAGTCACTCACTTTTTTGCACGAGCAAGCTGTCGCTGGTCGCGCGATCGAACGTCATGGCAGCAAGGTGGACAGTGTCCTTGCCTACCATGTCAGCGGCATCAAGCCAGGGCGCAAATTGCTGGTTTACCTGACCGCGGACGGTTTGCTTGCCGACTTCGATCTGGTGGACGACTGAATGCCCGGCGTGCCCAGCCTTCCTTCTTTTGCCAGCCTGGATCCGCACTCACTGACAGGCCTGCACTTGTCATATCGTTAGTCCTGCAGGACTTCTTGTGATGAAAATACGCGTTTACATGGCAATAATAAATCAAATCAGAATCTCCATACTGAAAGAAAAACGATGCTGCCACTGAAAATATCCGCGCTATATTTTTTTGTTGACGATCTCCGCATGCGTGCATGCCCAGGTTGGATAGCATTCACATGCGGAAAAGGCAGATGATTATTCCGCCAAAATCGACAGCGTGGCAAGATCAACAAGTCCAAGAAGTTTCAATGGCGTCATCCTCCTCACGAAATATGGCCAGACCAGATACTCAAAAGCCTTTGGCTATTCGGATTTTGAAAATAGAACACGGTTAAATCCGGGCGATAATTTTCGGATCATGGATAGACTTGCAAAGGCCCGTGAGTAGATACCTGCCCGATTTGCCACAGGTCTGGGCCTGGGATTTACATCCATTGAAATGTATTTTCCTGAGAAAAAGGTCGATGTCATTGTTTTGGAAAATCAGTTTGGCGAAGATAGTGGCGTTAATTACCATTTCGAAATAAAAGTATCGGCTTCATATTGCATGTTTTTCCTTGTTTTGCCTTGTAAGTTGGGCGCGATTAAAAATACAATATAAGAAAATTACCAAGGGGAAATATGGGTATCAAATATCGCGTCGATGAAGACCTCGCATTCCTGCCGTATTGCAAGGAAGAGGATTTGCGTGTTTTGGCGGGCTATCTCACGCACGACAAAGATGGATCGGCTCGCATCGCCAGCGAACTTCTTGAGGACGACAACTTCAAGAAGTTTGCTGGAAAGAAGGACCAGCACCGGCAATGCTGGAAGTTGATTGCCGGCGAGCTTCAGCATTTCGGCGGCGACACGATCGTCAACCTGTTTCGCGGCGATGGCGTGCTTTACAAGGAGATTTTATCGGACGTGTGCGATAACCAGAAAGTCAAGACGGAAAAAAACAGTTCCGCCTATCTGATGGAAAACAAGCTGCTGGAGAAATTCATCGGCGATGCCTGGGAAAAGCTCGGTGCGGAACAACGTGCTTCGCTGCTGAAGGAATTTGATATCGGCAATAACTTACGCGATGCGGAAGGATTGGCCTTGCTGAAAGCGGCCTTGTCGAGCGGCATCGGTTCCTTGCAGATATCGGCACTGATCGCCACATCCGCTGCAAGCATGTTCGCGGGACGGGCACTTGGCGTCATTGCGACAGGTGGACTGGGCAGAAGCCTGGCCATGTTTGCCGGACCGGTCGGATTGGCCGTGTCGGCAGCGCTCACCGTGCCCGCAATCAGCGGCGCCGCATATCGCGTAACGATCCCTGCCGTCATTCAGATCGCTTATATGCGGCGGGAATGCGAAGCACGTGAATTTTTCTAAGGAAATGTAAATGTTGCAAGAAACGATATGGATCATCGACCAGGCCAAATTGAAGCCGGTGTTGATACAAGCGATGGCGGAAGGCAAGGCAGCCATACATGACGGCGTCGCATACTGGGCCGAGGGTAGCGGCGGGTCTGGCATCATCCAGCATCTTCCATTCAAGGAAAGTGCGGCCAAGAGCGTGGAAGAAGCGCTGAAAATGGCGCAGGCGACGACGGCGATTGCCGCGGCCGTTTCGACCGGCATTATTCTTGCCGCGATCGTGGTGCAGACAAAATATCTGGCAAAGAAACTGGATAAAATCCAGGCCACTGTCGATGTCATTGCACAAGATGTGCGCTCGCAGCACATTGTATTTTACATGGATAAGATCAGTGAATATGTAGGACTGGTGGAGGCAGCGCGAACCTTGTTGCAGGATCGTAGCCTGGCATCGGAAATACGCGAGCTTGCCATTCCGCTGTTGACCAGCATGGCGGCGAAACGCAATGAAGTGTTGTCCTTTATCGATAATATTCTTGCCTTGACGAAGTCGTCCAAAGACGTGTCCGCAACGCATTTTGAGCTGATCACCAATTTCGCCCAATTAATGCTCGACATGATGCCTGCGGGAATTCATATCGAATACTTGCTTTGCGCGCGTATCGGCAAACTGCGGCTTGCAGAGCATATCCTGCTCGACGGTGCAGGGCGATTCAACGATGGTCTGCAGATTTTCCGTCATTTCATGAATGAGTTACACCGCGAAGTGATACGCGGCGTCGCCGGAGCGCGCAGCGAGGTCTATCGTTCGATCGAGGCCAATGCGAAACAGCTTTTCCAATCCGAGCACGGAAAAATGCTGCTGTCGCTGCCGGCGGGCCGGGTGGCAATGTAACGCGGGTTGTCTGCCTACGCCACCGCGCTCACCACATACCGGTACTTGCCCGACGCCTCCGCCGCGATTTCTTCGACTTCCTCGATGGCGATGTCGACCTGCGCGCCCAGCCTGGCCTGGAAGCCCCTGACGATGGCGCTGCGCGTGGCGTCGTCCAGGCGCGGCTGGCAGACCAGCAGCACGCGCGTGCGCAGCAGGGTTTCCTGGATGATTTTAAAGCTGCGCACCTGCGGCAGTTCGCGCACGATGTAGACGAGGGCCAGGCCGTGCATGACGGTGCCGTCGACGGCCGTGAGGAAATCCGTGCTGCGCCCCTCGATTTTCTGCAGCAGGGGCAGGCCGCGGCCGCAGGCGCAGGGCTGCGTGCCCAGCGCGCCCACGTCGCCCGTGGCGTAGCGGATGAAGGGGTAGTCCTGCGTGGCCAGGTGGGTGACGACGATGTCGCCCGTGACTCCCGGCGGCAGCGGCTGGCCCTGGCCATCGACAATTTCCACGATGATGTCTTCGGCCGTGATGTGCATGCCGCCGTCCGGGCATTCGTGGGCGATGAAGCCCGCGTCGCGTCCGCCGTAGCCGTTGGCGACGGGGCAGCCGAAGGCGGCGGCGATCTGCGCGCGCTGCTCGTCGTACAGGCGTTCGGCCGTGACGAAGGCCACTTTCACGCCCAGGCCGTCGAGCGGCTGGTCGCGCGCCGCGGCGTGGCTGGCGATGCGGCACAGTGCGGACGGATAGCCGAACAGCATGCGCGGGCGCCAGCGGCGCAACTGCCGCACGTAGCCGTCCAGGCGGTCGGGCGACATCGCAAACGCGGGCAGCAGGGTGGTGCGCAGCAGCGCGTCGCGCAGGCGGCGCACGCGGTCTTGCGCATGCAGCTCGATGGGCGAACCCCACAACACGGCTTCGCGGTCGCCGATGTCGACGCCCCACCAGCGCGTGGCGCGCCACTTGGCGGCGATGTCGTGGCTGACCCTGCGCCGTCCCAGGAAAAACTGCAGCGGCTGGCCGCTGGAGCCGCCCGTGGCGAACGGGCGCAAGCCCACGGCGCGGGCGGATTTGAAGCTGTCGCGCTCGCCCGCAATGTCAGCCTTGCGCAGCAGCGGCAGGCGCGCCAGGTCGGAAAGCTGGCGCAGCTGCTCCGGATCGAAGCCGCAGCGGGCGAACAGGGCGCGGTAGTAGGGTACGTGCCGGCCCGCGTGGCGTAGCAGGTGGCGCAGGCGCGCCAGTTGCCACTCCCGCAGCTGCTCCGCGTTCCACCACTGCGAGCGTTCCAGGCGGCGCAGCAGGCGCGCGCTATGGTGGCCCTTGAGCCATTCGTGCAGGGGAAACAGCCAGCGGGCGACGAGCCGCGTGTAGGCGCCGGGGCGCGGCGCGGCGAGGATGCGGCGGTAATGCGCGGCCAGCCTGGGCGCGATGCCGGGCCAGCCAAAGGCGGCCCCATGTGCCAGGCCCGCGTCCGCCAGTGCCCGCGCGCGGCGCGGGTCGCGCAGCAGCGCCACGATGGCCTGCGCCATGGCGGCCGGATCGCCGGGCGGCACCAGCAGCGCCGTCACGCCGTCCTGCAGCAGGGCGGGAATGCCGCCCACGTTGGTGCTGACGACGGGCACGCCGCAGGCCAGCGCCTCGAGCACGGAATTGGGCATGTTGTCGGCCAGGCTGGGGTTGAGCACGATGTCGCTGGCCTGGTACAGCGCCGGCATGGCGGCGTTGTCGACGGGGCCGGCGAAGCGCACGGCAGCGTCCACACCCAGGGATCTGGCCAGGCGCGCCAGCGCCGCGCGCTGCGGCCCGCCGCCGGCCAGCACCAGGCGCGCCGTGGGATAGCTGCGTCGCACGATGGCCAGGGCGCGCACCGCGCTGGCATTGTCGTACAGGCTTTCCAGGTGGCGCGCCACGAGGATGCACGGGCCATCGGCCGATGCTGGCGCGGCACGTGCGGCGTGGGTAAAACGCTGCAAGTCCACCACGTTGGGCACGATGTGGGCCGTATGGCCGTACTGCTCGAAGATGCCGGCCAGGTAGGCCGAGGGCACGACGATGGCGCTGGCGCGGCGCAGGCTGAATGCCAGCAGGCGCGGCGAGCGGGCGAAAAAGGCGGCCGCTTCGCCGCCCCGGTAGTTGAGCAGGGCCGGCTTGCCTTTCAGGCTGGCGATCCACAGCGCGGGCGCGGCCTGCAGATGCCAGGACCAGCCGGAATTGGCCATGATGTGGAACAGGTCGACCGTATTGGCGGCGCGCCACAGGCGCCACAGGTGCACGGGCAGGCGCAACGCGGCGCGCAGGTAGCGGATGCGCTCCAGCCAGGGCGGCAGCGCGGGACCGTTGACGGCCAGCAGCTGCACTTGCGCGCCGTCGTCGCGCAACAGCTTCGCCAGCTGCGCCGTCTGATTCGCCATGCCGCCGGCCGGCGGCGGCAGCGGGCCGACCAGCGCGATGCGCAAGCCCGTGAAGATCATGGCATCGCTCCCGCCGCCACGCGCGCCGCGGTTACGCGCGCATACACGGGCGCATAGCGGCCCACGCTGGCGCCCCAGCTGCGCTCCGTCTCGACGAAGGCGCGCGCCTGGCGCCGCAGCAGCGGCCAGCTGTCGGGCGCCAGCAGCAGGTTCAATACGGCCTGCGCCAGCGCCCCGGCGTCGCCGGCGCGAAACAGCATGCCCGTCTTGCCATGTTCGACCAGTTCGCGGTGGCCGCCCACGTCGGAGGCCACCACCAGGCGCCCCTGCGCCATCGCCTCCAACGGTTTCAAGGGCGTTACCAGTTCCGTCAGGCGCATCGGCAGGCGCGGATACACGCAGATGTCGACCAGCTGATAATACGCGGCCACCTGCGCGTGCGGCACTCTGCCCGCGAAGACCACGGCGCCCTCGATGCCCAGCTGCGCCGCCAGCGCGCGCAGCGCCGCTTCCTGCGGGCCGCCGCCGGCCAGCAGCAGGCGCAATGCCGGCTGCGCCACCAGCAGGCGCGGCATGGCGCGCAGCAGCAGGGCCAGTCCCTCGTAGGCATAGAAGGAACCGATGAAGCCGATGACCAGGTGGCCATGCAAGCCCAGTTTGTGCGCCAGCCAGAGGTCGTCGGGCGCGGTGGTGCTGAAAGCCCCGGCATCGACGGCGTTCGGGATCACCGTGATCTTATGCGCGGGCACGCCGCGCGCGCACAGTTCGCGCCGCAAGCCCTCGCAGATGGTGGTGACGGCGTCGGCGCGGCGCAGCGCATAGGTTTCCAGCGCCCGCGTGAGGCGGTAGCGCAAGCCGCCGGCCCGGCTGCTGCCATGGTCGGCGGCCGCGTCTTCCCAGAAGGCGCGCACCTCATACACGACGGGGATGCCCAGCGCGCGTCCCGCATTGATGGCGGCGATGGCGTTCAGGGCGGGCGAGTGCGCATGCAGGATGTCGGGCTCGAGCCGTTGCGCCAGCTGGCGCAGGCGCACGGCCAGGCCGAGGATGACGGCCACCTGGCGCAGCACGGGCAGGCGCGCCCACCAGCGGGCATCGGGCGCCGTGCGGTAGAAATGCCAGCCGTCGACCAGCTGCTGCGCGCCGTCGGCCGGCCCCTGCTTGGCACTCGTGAGCTGCATGGTGTGCCAGCCCAGCGCGCGCTGCTGCCGCAGGATGGCCAGGGTGCGGAAGGTGTAGCCGCTGTGCAGCGGCAGCGAGTGGTCGAGGATGTGCAGGATGCGCATGGATTCACTCCATGGCCATGGCCGGCGCGGCTACCGCCGCCTTGCGGCCATCGACGGGCAGCACCTGGCGCAAAAAGGCTTCGAACATCAGCAGCGCCCACAGGGGCGCGCTGTAGTCGCGGCGCCCGCTCGCATGCTGCTCGAGCAGCAGGCGCACGTAATCCATGTCGAACAGGCCGCACTGCGCCAGGGTGGGCCCCAGCAGCCGCTGCTGCAGGCGCTGGCGCAGCGGGCCGCGCAGCCAGTCGGCCAGCGGCACGGAAAAGCCCATCTTCTGGCGGTACAGCAGGGTGTCGGGCAGCAGCGGGCGCAGGGCTTTTTTCAGCAGGTATTTGCCTTCGCCGCGCCGCAGCTTGAATTGCGGCGGCAGGCCCGACATCCACGCCACCAGTTCATGGTCGAGCAGGGGCGAGCGCACTTCCAGCGCATGCGCCATGCTGGCCCGGTCGACTTTCGTGAGGATGTCGCCAGGCAGGTAGGTTTTCAGGTCCAGATACTGCACCTGCGACAGCGGATCCTGCGCGGGACTGGCCAGCGCGTGGCGGCGCAGCACCTCGACGGCGCGGTAGCCGTGCAGGCTGCGGCGCAGCTCGGGGCTGAACAGGCGCGCGCGCATGGCGTCGCCCAGCAGGCTGACGCCGTGAAAATACGCGTCCGTCGTATCGCGCGCCAGGCCTTCGAAGGTGGTCTTGGCGCGCAGGAAGCGCGGCGCCCAGTCGGCCTTCGGATACAGCCGCCCCAGGGTGCCGAACAGCGACTGGCGCAGGCCGGCCGGCAGCAGCGGGTCCATCGCCTTGCGCACCTTTTCCTCGCGCGTGTGCAGGCGGTAGCGCCGGTAGCCGGCCAGGCTTTCATCGCCGCCGTCGCCCGACAGGGCCACCGTGACCCGCTGGCGCGCCAGCTGGCAAACGCGGTAGGTGGGCATGGCGGAACTGTCGGCGAACGGTTCGTCGTACAAATTGGCCAGCAGGTCGATCAGCTCGAAGTCGTCTTGCTCGACCTGGCGCGCGTGGTGCGCCGTGCCGTAGCGGCGCGCCACCAGGTCGGCGTAGCGCGCCTCGTTGTACGCCGGGTCGCCGAACGAGATGGAGCAGGTGTTGACGGGCGTGCTGCTGGCCCCGGCCATCAGCGCCACGACGGCGCTCGAATCGACGCCGCCCGACAGGAATGCCCCCAGCGGCACTTCGGCCACCATGCGGATGCGCACCGCTTCGCGCAGGCGCGCCAGCAGTTCGTCGGCCGCCTGCGCCTCGCTGGCGGGCGGGTTCGGCGTGAACGGAATATCCCAGTACGCTTGCGGCGCGGGCAGCGGCTGGCCGGCGCGGATCGACAGGGTATGCCCGGGCGGCAGCTTGCGCGCGTGCTGGAAGATGCTGCGCGGCTCGGGCACGTAGCCGTAGGCGAAATACTCTTCCACGGCCAGCGGGTCGAGCGCGCGCGGCATGGCCGGATGCGCGAGCAGGGCTTTGAGTTCGGAGCCGAACAGCAGGGTGCCGTCCTGCGCCTCGCCGTAATACAGGGGTTTGACGCCAAGGCGGTCGCGCGCCAGGAACAGCAGGTGGCGCCGGCGGTCCCACAGGGCGAAGGCGAACATGCCGCGCAGGCGCCGCACGCATTGTTCTCCCCACTGTTCCCAGGCGTGGACGATGACTTCCGTGTCGCTGCTGGTGCGGAAGGTGTGGCCGAACTGGCGCAGTTCCGCCATCAGGCTGCGATAGTTGTAGATTTCGCCATTGAAGACGATGGCGATGCTGCGGTCGGCGTTGAACAGCGGCTGCTGGCCGCTGGCCAGGTCGATCACGGACAAGCGCCGGTGCGCCAGGCCCAGTCCCGGTTCGCGGTGCAAGCCCCCTTCGTCCGGCCCGCGGTGGCGCAGGCTGTGGTTCATGCGCGCCAGCAGCAGCACGTCGATGTCGCGCTGGCCCTGCAAATCAAAGATGCCGCTGATGCCGCACATGGGAGGCCTTTCAGGGATAGGTGGACAGGGGAGAGGGCTGGCGCGCGCCCGTCAGGCGGTCGTACACGGCCAGATAGGCGCCGGCCATGGCGGGCAGGCTGTGCTCGGCCAGCACCTGGCGCCGCCCGCGCGCGCCGTGGCGCGGACCGAGTTCCGGCATGCTGTAGTAGTCGAGCATGGCGTCGGCCAGCATCTCGGGCGAACCGGGCGGCACCAGCGTGCCGCTCCAGCCCGACTGCACCAGTTCCGCGTTGCCGCCCACCTGCGTGGCGACGATGGGCAGGCCCGTCGCCATCGCTTCGAGGATGGTGTTCGAGCTGCCTTCGGCCAGCGAGGGCAGCACGAACAGGTCCATGGCGCGCAGCAGCTGCGCCACGTCGTCGCGCGCGCCGGGCAGCCAGGCAAGGTGGGCCGCGCCCGCCTGTTGCAGCAGATCCAGGCAGGCCTGGCGGCACGGCCCGTCGCCGACGATGATCAGGCGCAGGCGCGCGCGGGCGCCCGGCTGCGCCAGCAACAGTAAAAAGGCTTGCACCAGCGAGGCATGGTCCTTGACGGCGGCCATGCGGCCCACGCTGCCGATGACGAAGGCGCCGTTGCACAGGAAGCCGGGCGGCCCGACGGCGGCCGGCGGCCCCAGGCGCGGGTGGAATTGCACGCTGTCGACGCCATTGCCGATGTGCGACACCTGCGCGGGCGCAGCGCCGATGACGTCCACCAGCCATTGCCCCAGGTCGGCGCTGACGGCGATGAAGTGCTGCACCAGAGGCAGCATGCATTTGCGCAGCAGCCGGTATTTGCGGCGGGTGCCGTGCAAGTCGCTCATGTCGCGCCCGTGTTCGCCATGCACGCGCAGGCGCACGCCGGCCAGCCAGGCCAGCAATTGCGCTTCGAGGCAGCCCAGGTTGCGCGTGTGTACGAGTGCCGGATGCAGCTGTTTCAGCACGCGGTACAGGCGCAGGTAGTGGCGCCAGTCCTTGCCTTCGCGCTTGTCCAGGCTGATCACCTCGACGCCTGGGGTGGTCAGGCGCTGGCGAAACGCGGTGGCGTTCTTCAGGCAGACGATGGCGTGCCGGTAGCGTTCGGGCGGCAGATGGTTGATCAGGTTCACCAGGCCGTTTTCCAGGCCGCCCACGTCGAGCTGGTGGATCACGTGCACGATCAGGGGGGCGGCGCCGGGCCCTTCGGCCGCTTGCCGGGGGCGGACGGTAGCGAGGTCAAGGGCCATGCGGCAGCTCCTGCAGGCGTTGTTCGATGACGGGCAGCGCCGCTTGCAGGAAGGCTTGCAGGTGCGCGCGCGGCGGCGGCGCCAGCTCGTCGTAGGCGGCAAAGACGAGGATGTCGGCGCCATCCTGGCGCCTGCCCAGCAGCTTGGCTTGCGCCAGCAGCAGCTTCACCAGCACGGGCCGGGCCGTGACGATGCCGCCCTGGCGGTAGACGCGCCACACGAGCAGGCGTTCGCCGCCGTGTCCCAGCACGCTTTCGCGCACGCCCAGGACGCCGCTGGCCACGGTGACGGGCCGCATGCGCTGCGCCAGCGCCATCCAGCGGGGGCCGTAGGGCAGGGCCTGGTGCGTCAGCAGTTCGGCATCGCGCGCCTGGCGCGCATACCAGTGCAGCTGCAAGCCGACCGGCGCGCCGTCGCCATCCCGGCGCGCATACGTGGCGGCAAAGCGCGCCGGCGCGCCCGCATACGGCGCTTGCCAGACGGGCGGCGCGGCATGCAGCCGGCGCCAGGCGGGCGGATCGGGCAAGGCCAGCACGGCGGGGGAGCCGGGCGCCGCCGTGCCATCGTGGCGCTGGCTGGCCAGGGCCAGCGCCGGCCACAGCGCCGCCAGCAGCAGGCAGGCGATGCTGGCGCGGATGACGGCGCGCGTGCTGGCCGCAGCGGCGCTGGCGCCAGGCCGGGCGGGCAGTGTCAACGGCCGCGCAGCGCGCGCCAGCGGCAATTCGCGCCAGCGCGCCGCCAGCCAGAACAGCAGCAGCGCCACCAGGCCGAAGAACAGCCAGCCATAGATCAGGTGGTCGACGCCCACGGCCAGGCGCATATTGCTCAGGTGGCCCAGCATCACGATCAGGTAGGCGCGCACGCCATTGGCGAGGATGGGCACGAGCAGGGCGGCGGCCATGACGGCCAGGCGCCGCCGCGTGCTGTGGAAATTGACGTGGGCGAACAGGGCGCCCAGGGCCAGCGCGGCAATCAGGTAGCGCAAGCCGCTGCACGCTTCCACCACCGACCAGTTGCCGGTGGGCAGAGAAAAATTGCTGCCGTCGCGGAACACGGGCACGCCCGTCCATTGCAGCGCCGTCACCGTGAAGGCAGCCGTGAAGTCGATCAGGGGATCGAGGAAGACTTCGCCGAACGGCACGGCGAGGAACAGATACGCGAGGGGAAAGGCCAGCAGGCGCACGGCCGGCCAGCCGAGGATGGCCAGCACGCAGGCGGGCAGCATGGCCGTGGCCGCATATTGTTCCACCACGGGCACGTTGGCGGCGTCGGCCAGCAGCCAGGCCAGCCCCAGCGCGCCCAGCAGCAGCAAGCCGCCCCGCGACGGCTGGGGCGCCAGCGCGGCCAGGGGCGCCCGCTGGCGCCAGGCCAGCCAGCAGCTGATGGGCACGATCAGGAATCCGTGCGCGAAGGTTTGCGAGCGCGACCATAGTTCCAGCATCGACCAGAAGGTGGCGTGGTACAGCAGCACGACGGCGGCCAGGGCCAGCAGCAGGATCGCCAGCGCTTGCTGCTGGTTGTGTGCATGCGGCAGGACGGCCGCGTCCGGCAATCGGGCCAGCTGGTCGAGTTGCAAGCTCATGCGGATGGCTCCCGCACGGGCAGCAAGGGCGCGGCGGCGCCGCTGGCAGGCGCATCGGTACCGGCCTCGGCCGATACACCCAGCATGGCGCCCAGGCCCCGCAGGTTGCGTTCCCAGTCGTAATCCTGTAACACCAGCTGGCGCGCCGCCGCGCCGATGGCCGCGCCGCTGCCTTCGGTCCCGCCGCCCTGGGCATTGCGCAGCACGCGCGCGGCATGGTGGATGAATTCGGCGTCGTCGCGCGCCAGCAGCAATTCCAGGCCCGGCTGGGCGGCGATGCCTTCCAGCGCCTGCGGCGTGGCCAGCACGATCTTGCCCATCGCCATCGCTTCGAGCACCTTGTTCTGCACGCCGCGGGCGATGCGCAGCGGCGCCACGGCCAGCGCCGCGCCGGCCAGGTAGGGGCGGATGTCGGGCACCTTGCCCGTCACCACCACGCCGGCCACCCTGGCCAGCGCCGTCACGGCGGGCACGGGCGCGCTGCCGACGATGTAGAACTGCAGCTGGGGAAACTGGCGCCGCAGCGCGGGCCAGACATGGCGCACGAACCATTGCACGGCGTCGATGTTCGGCCAGTAATCCATGGCGCCCGTAAACACCAGCGCCTGCACGCCGGGCGCATAGATTGCGGGCTGGGCCGCCATGGGCGCGAAATACGCCGTGTCGACGCCATTGTTGAAATACCCGGTCTTGCGCCGCGCCATCGGCGCGCACTGGCGGAACAGGGCCGCTTCGGCGGGCGAGACGAAGCTGGCGGCCGTGAACTGCTGGGCGATATGGCGCTCGTACTGCAGCAGCAGCTGCGCTTCGCGCCGGTACAGCAGCGACATGGGCCAGGGCTTGCTGTCGCCGTACTGGCGCCATTTGTCGGAATCGACGTCGACGAAATCGATCACGCGGTGCAGGGCGCGGCCCGCGCTGCCGTCGATGTATTGCGCCATCGGCCCGGAAAAGGCCAGCGCGTGGCGCACCTTGCCGCCCGATAGCACGCCATCGACCCATTGCAGCAGCCGCGCATCGCGGTAGTACTGCACGCTCATGGCTTGCCGCGACAGCAGCGCCTGCAGGGCGCGCCAGCGGGCCGTGCCGCGCCGCAATTCAATGAAGCGCGTGCTGGCGCACAGGGCGGCCACGCTTTTTGTATGCTGCCAGTCGTCGTCATCGTCGATGAAACACCCCAGGTGGACGCGGAAATGCCGGCTCAGGTACTGCAGCATGTGCCACGAGCGTATCTTGTCGCCCTTGTTGGGCGGATACGGCAAGCGGTGTGAAAGGAAGAGCAGTTCGCGCATGGCGTGTCCCGGTGCTTAGCCCAGTTGCCGCACGATGTGCGGCCCCAGCAGGTTGGCCAGCGGCAGCGGCAGGCGGCGCCAGGCGCGGATGAACAGCGCGTACCTGGGATTGAGTGGATTGACCTCCGGCAAGGCCCTGGCGCGCACCAGCTGGCAGGCATACGGCAGCGGCTGCGGCGTAAAACCCCAGTTCTTCTTGAAGTCGTATGCCCCGGTGCCCAGCTTGCTGCGGCCGAAATCGAACAGGCGGTAGCCGCGCGCGCTGGCGCGGCGCATCGCTTCCCAGTACATGAAGTCGTTGGCGCCCGTGCTGCGCGCCAGCACGCTGCCGCCGCCGTAATACGGCAGCACTTCATCGCGGAAATAGAACAGCAGCACGCTGGCCTGCGCCTGCTGGCCGTGATACACGGTGAGGATCTCGCAGGCGTCGCCGAAAACCGCGCGCAGCAGGGCAAAATGGCGGCGCGCGAAGACGGGCGTGCCCAGCCGGTGCACGCTGGCCGCGTAGATCGGGTAGAAATGGCGCAGGTCATAGTCGATGGCGCTGTGCAGGCCGCCGGCCATGGCCTTGCGCACGACGGCGCGCTGCTTGCGGGGTATGGCCAGCAGATTCTGCTCGGCATCGGGACTTAACGGCCGGCGGAAGGTCGCGTACAGGGGTTTCTGCAGCCAGGAAGTCGCCATGTTTTCCGGCGCTTCGCGCCAGCGGTATTCCAGGTGGCCCACGCCGAGGCGCCGCGCCAGCGCCAGCGCGGCACTGTCGAGCGCCTGGCGCACGGGAGCACTGCCGCCGGCGGTGCCGCCGTACACGCAGAACGGCAGCGAAACGAGGGAAGCGCCGAACAGGCGGCTGCGCAGATGGGCCAGCGGCAGCACGCCGGCGATGCGCCCGTCCTGTTCCGCGTACAGGAAATAGCTGTCATGGTGAAAACCCTGTTCCATGATGGTGTGCCAGCCGGCCCGGTGAAAGAAGGTGGCCTCGGGGCAGGCGTCGACAAAGGCATCCCAGCGCGCGTGCTCGTGCGGCTGCAGCGCGCGCACGGCGATGGTGTCGCTGGACTGCGCCGTGTCGGGAAGAAGACTGGCCTCGTGCATCATGTGCTTTCCAGAAAAATGCGGTCCATGCGGTCCCAGACGAAGTCGCGCGTCAGGCGCGCCAGCCGCGCTTCCATGCGCCCCAGGTTCAGGTAGTGGCGAAAGCGCGTCTTCGCGCTCAGGCCCGGCGGGCGCGGCTGGCCGGGATCGAGTTCCCAGGGATGAAAATAGAATATGCCAGCTTGCCCGTCGCGCGAATTGATGCGTCGCAAAAGCCAGCGCGACAGTGCATACGGCAGCAATCGGAAATAGCCGCCGCCGCCGGCCGGCAGGTTGCGCCCGCGCAGGCGCACGGTGCTGACGGGCAATTCCAGCACGCCCTGCGGTCCGCGCGGGCGCCAGGCGAAGCGGGGCGCATCGGGCATGCCGTAATGGTCGTGGCGGATCGGATAGATGCTGGAACTGTAGCGGTAGCCCGCTTCCTGCAGCACGTCGAAGGCCCACAGATTGGCCGCGCCGATGGAAAAGCTGGGCGCCCGGTAGCCGCGCACGGCCAGCCCCGTCAACTGTTCCAGGATGGTCTTGCTGCGGCGCACGTCGTCGGCGAACTGCGCGGCCGACTGCTCGCTGGCGCGCAGGTGCGCATAGCCGTGGCTGGCCACTTCGTGTCCGGCGGCGGCCACGCGGCGCAGCATGGCCGGATAGCGCTCGGCGATCCAGCCCAGGGTGAAAAAGGTGGCGTGGATGCGGCGGCTTTCCAGCAGCAGCAGGATGCGCTCGATGTTCGCCTCGACCCGGCATTCCAGGCGCGGCCAGTCGGCGCGCGCGATGTGCGGCGCGAAGGCGGAGACCTGGAAATAGTCTTCCACGTCGATGGTCAGCGCGTTGCGCAATATCAAAGAGCAAGGCGGCGGCATCATGGCGGCCCCCGGCGCGCCGCCAGCCAGGGCGCGATGACGGCGGCGATGCGCGTGGCCGCGTGGCCATCCCACAGCGGCGGAATGCGGCCCCGCTTGCCGCCCGTGTCCAGGATGGCGCGCGCCAGCGCCAGGATGGCGGCGGGATCCGTGCCGGCCAGGGTGTTCGTGCCGTCGGTGACGGTGACGGGGCGCTCCGTATTGGCGCGCAGGGTCAGGCAGGGCACGCCCAGGGCCGTGCTTTCTTCCTGGATGCCGCCCGAATCCGTCAGCACCAGGCGCGCGCCCTGCATCAGGCCCAGCATTTCCAGATAGCCCAGCGGCGGCAGGCGGACGATGGCGTGCCGCGCCAGCAGCGGTTCCAGGCCCGCCAGGCGCAGGCCGGCCGCCGTGCGCGGGTGGATGGGAAACAGCAGCGGCAGCTGGCATGACAGTTGCCCCAGCGCCTGCAGCAGCGCTTCCAGTTGCGCCGGATCATCCACGTTCGACGGCCGGTGCAAGGTCAAGAGTCCGTAGGCGGGCGGACAGGCGTGGCCATGCGCGCGCACGGTGATGTCGGGCCGGACTGCGCGTGGCAGCTGCTGCCGCAGGCTGTCGATCATGACGTTGCCCGTGAAGTGGATGCGTTCGGGGGCGATGCCTTCGCGCAGCAGGTTGGCGCGCGCGCCTTCCTCGCTGGTCAGCAGCAGATCGGACAATTGATCCGTCAGCACGCGGTTGATTTCCTCGGGCATGCGCCGGTCGCCGCTGCGCAGGCCCGCCTCGACGTGGATCACGGGCGTGCCGCGCTTGGCCGCCACCAGCGCGCAGGCGAGGGTGGAATTGACGTCGCCCACTACCAGCACGGCATCGGGCGCCAGCGGCGGATGGGCGTCGAGCACGGCGTCGAAGCGGCGCATGATCTCGGCCGTCTGCTGCGCGTGGTTGCCGGAGCCGACGTCGAGGGCAAGGTCGGGCGGACGCATGTCCAGGTCGGCAAACAATTGTCCGTTCATGGCCGTGTCGTAATGCTGGCCCGTATGCAGCAGGGTCACGCGCACGGCGGGCGCCTGGCGGGCCAGGGCGGCCAGGATGGGCGCCATCTTCATCAGGTTGGGACGCGCGGCCACCACGCACAGCAGGTGCGCCGGCGCGGCGGACGCAAGATCGGGGTCGGACATTGCGGGCTCCTTAGAATTGCATGTTGAGCGTGGCGCTGACGCCGTTTTCGCGGTAATCGCCGCCGTGGTTGCTGGCGTGCCGCGTATGCCGCACGTCGATGCTGACCGTCATGTCCGGCTGCAGGATGCGGCTGTAGCCGGCCGTGACGGTGATGTTGTTGTCGCGCCGGGGCACGCTCAGCGAGCGCACGCTGGCGTAGCCGGCATTGACGTTCACGCTGGTGCGCGCACTGGCTTGCCAGCTCCAGCCCACGTTGCTGCCGATCTGGCGCGTGCGGTCTTCGCTGCCGAACTCCATGTCGGGCAGCAAGCCGCTGTCGATGCCGCTGGCCGTTTGCGCCGTGCGGTCGACGGCCGTGATGCCGGCGACCATCGTGCTTTTCGCCGTGGCGCGCGCCATCGTCAGTTTCAGCTGCTTTTCCAGGAAATAGCGGTGGCTGAAGTAATTGATGGCGCCCCGTTCCGGCCCCAGGCTGTTGGCGTAGCGCAGGAAGGCATTGATGCGCAAGCGCCGGTCGCGCGCATTCGGAAAGAGGCCGCGCCACAATTGATCGAGCAGCTGGGCCGCGTCGCGGTCGCCCAGGCGCGCAAACTGCGTGGGCAGGGTGGTGATGTTTTCGCTGTAGCTCAGTTGCCAGTTGGTATGGCGCTGCAGGAAATTGGCGTCCAGGCTGTAGGTGGTGCCAAAGAAGCGCTTGCCCGTGCTGAAGGCCACGCTGGTGCGCGGCGACGGGGTCCACACGCCGCCCAGCGACCAGAAGCGGCCCGCCGGCGCCTTGCCGCTGGTCGACGCATAGCCTTCCTTTTCCATGCCGCCGCTGGCCGTGGCCGCCCACTTCCTGCTGAACGCATAGCGCAGGCCCACGCTGCTGCGCTGCATGCGCACGGAAGCGAGCTTGCTGTCCTGCGTGCGGCGCACGTCGTGGCTGGCATTCCAGGACCAGCCGCCGGCGCGCGGCTCGCCGCTGAGCAGCAATTCCATTTCATCGCTGTGCACGGACAGCAGGCCGCCGCCGCTGGCGACCGTGTTGCGCGTGTAGCGCAGCTCGGCCGTGGCCAGGCCGCGGAAACGGTGGCGCAGGTAGGGGCTGATGCTGGTGGTGCGCACGGTGCTGGTATTGTCCGTGTCGGGCAGCTCGGCTATCAGTTGCGGGCCGAACGGCGAGATATTGCGCCGGCTCACGCTGGCATGGGTATCGATGAAGAACCAGTCCTTGACCAGCTCGGCGTCGGCCGCGGCATGCAGCTGGTGGTCGTCCGTATTGCCGCGCTGCCCGGAGATGAATTTGTGCCAGCTGTAATCGAGGTCGACGCGCAGGCGCGGCCCCGTGCCGATGAGGGCGATGGCGGGCGCGATTTCCGTGATGAAGTCCGATTGCGCCTGGCCGGGCGGCGCGCGCGTGGCATTGTCCGTATAGCTTTCGCGCAGGCGCAGCGAGGGCTTGACCAGCCAGTCGACCGCGCCGGCCGGCAGGGGCAGCAGCAGGGACAGCAAGGGCAGCAGCGGCAGCGGAATCCGGCGGCTAATCGTAATGGCCATAGCCGTAGTAGTCATTGCCGGGGAACGATTTGGTCTTGTTGTAGATCAGATGAATGTGTTCGCATCCTTCGATCTGGCGCAGCGCTTCCTTGACGGCGTGCTGGGTCGTCGTTTCCGCCTCGACCACCATCACCACTTGCCCCATCTGGCCCACCAGCGCGTGCGCCTCGCTGGTGATCAAGAGGGGCGGCGAGTCGAAGACGACCACGCGGTCGGCGTAGCGGCTGGCGATCTCGGCCAGCAGACGGCTCATGGCGCGGCTGGCCAGCAATTCCGTCGCGTGCTTGTTGCTGCGCCCGGCGGGCAGGATGCTCAGGTTGGCCACGTTGGTTTTCAGGATCACGTCGGCCATGGCCAGCTGCGGGTCGAGCAGCACGTCCATCAGCCCCGGCTCCGGCGGCAGGCCCAGCACTTTCAGCACGGACGGGCGCGCCACGTCGGCATCGACCAGCAGTACCGTGATATCCATTTCCATGGCGATGCTCATGGCCAGGTTGACGGCGCAATACGTCTTGCCTTCGCCAGGCATGGCGCTGGTGACGACGATCAGGTTGCCGTTGCGGATGGCCTCGGCGCCGCTGGCGCGCGCCTGGCGCAGCAGCGGGCGCTTGATGATGCGGAAATCCTCGGCCACGGCGCTGCGCCCGCCATCGTGCGTGAGCATGCCTTGCTCGGCCAGCCGGTCCAGGTTCAGGGGCCGGTACTGCGGCGACCTGGCCGCCTCCGCGCCATCCACGCCATACGGCACGCTGGCCTCGGCCACGCCGAGTATCGTCGGTTCCTGCTTGCCGCTGTCCTTGCTGCTCATCGTCGCTCCCCTGGTTGCTCTAGAATTTCAGCAGCGCGGCCGTCATGACCCCGCCGTACAGCAGGAACAGGCTGCCCAGGCAGGCGCTGAACACATAGCGGGCGCGGCGCCGGCGCACCTGCTGCAGCGGCGTCCAGTTCATCGATACCGTGCCCAGCACGTTCAAGCCCGTGGCGTCGCGCAATTCGGAAGGGCTGAGGAAGGTGGGGCGCACCTGGCTGATCAGCAGGGCCGTGGCCACGCCGGCCACCAGGGCCGCGCCCAGCGCCGCGGAAAACAGCAGCGGGCGGTTCGGGCCGACGGGCGCATATTGCACCGTGGGCGGATCGATGATCTTGAAGGCCATCATCTCGGTGGTGGAGCTGAGTTCGCCCGACAGCTTGGCCGCTTCGCGCCGGCCGATCAGCTTTTCATAGTTTTCCTTGTTGATGATGTAGTCGCGGTTGAGCTGCGCCAGCTGCGATTCCACCTCGGGCACGGCATTGCTTTGCGCCAGCAGGCGCTCGTTGCGCGCGCTGTATTCCTGCACGCGGGCGCGGATGGCGGCCACCTTGGCGTCGGCGTCCGTCAGCGCCACCTTCAGCTGCTGCAGCATGGGGCTGTAGTTCTTGCCCGGGTCGCCGGACGCCGTTTTCAGCTTGCTTTCCTCGATCTTGCGTTCTTCCAGCTGGGCGATGAGGCGCTTCGAGGCGATGATGTCGGGATGCAATTCCGTAAATTGCATGCGCAGGCTGTCGAGGTTCTTGTTGAGCGTGGCGATGCGCTCGTCGAGTTCGGGATTCGTGATCGATGCCGCGTTCGGCTCCAGGTCGAGCACGGGTTCGTCGCCCTCGATCTGGCTCTGGATGGCCTTGCGCGCCTGTTCCGCCTCGACCAGTTCCAGCTTGGCATTGTTCAGGCTATCGGACGACATCAGCAGCTGGCTGCCATAGTCGATGCCCTGGCGCGGCAGCAGCAGGTTGTTGCGGATCTTGAATTCCTTCACCAGGTTTTCCGCCGCGCTCAGCTTGTCCTCGTAATTCTTGATCTGTTCGTCGATGAATTGCACCGCCTTCTGCGAATCGCCCTTCTTGCCCTGGAAACTGCCTTCGACGAAGATGGTCAGCAGGCTTTGCACCACGTCGCGCACCAGCTTCGGGTCGCGCCCGCTGTAGCTGATGGTGTAGATGTCATACGCATTGGTGCCCGTGATCTTGATGCGGCTCATCAAGTCGTCGAGCTGGGCTTCGTGCTCGCGCGCCGTCTTCGAATCGAGGTCGAGGTCGACCATGCGCATGACCCGCTCCACGTTCGGACGGCTGAGCAGGGTGCGGCTCATGATGGCCACCTGCTGTTCCGTGTTCGGCACGCTGGTCATGCCGGCCAGCAGGGGCTTGAGGATGGTTTGCGTATCGACAAACACGCGCGCCGACGTCTGGAAGTCGTCGGGCAGGGTGATCACCTTGATGAAGCCGGCGATGGCCACCAGCCACGCCACCAGAACCGCATGCCAGCGGTATTTCCAGATGCCTTTCAGACCGGAAAGCAGTTGCTGTATCAATTGCTCCATGTCGCTTCCTTCGGGTAACGTGCTGCACGGCAGATGGGCGGGCGACGGCGTCTTGCAAGAAATGCTTGCCTGTTGAGTAAGCAAAGTATAGGGCGGCTGAGGGGCAAGATTTCCCCAAATGATTGCTTCTTGATACGCCTCAAGGTTCACTTGCCCGGTTTTAATAATCATAGGAAGTTCGCGGCCCAGGCTGGTTCTGCGGGGCCGCCCATGGACGCGCCATCGACTCGAAGAGGCTCCGCATGAATCTGTTTCGCCGTGCATTTGTCATCAACGCGCTGGTCCTGGCGGGCAGCGCCAGCCTGCTGGGCGCCTGCCGCACGCCCCATCCGCCAGCGCCCACCGATGACAGCGCGCCCATGCACGATTACCTGATCGGGCCGGGCGACTCCGTCAACATCATCGTCTGGCGCAATCCGGAAGTGTCGCTGACGGTGGCCGTGCGGCCGGACGGCAAGATCACCACGCCGCTGGTGGAAGACCTGGCGGCCAGCGGCAAGACGTCGACCCAGCTGGCGCGCGACATCGAGCAAGCCCTGGGCAAGTTCATCCAGCAACCGGTGGTGACGGTCATCGTCACCAATTTCTCGGGGCCGTACAGCGAGCAGATCCGGGTCATCGGCGAGGCGGCCAAGCCGCAGGCGCTGCCGTACCGGCTGGGCATGTCGCTGATGGACGTGCTGATCGCCGTGGGCGGCATCACCGACTTTGCCGCCGGCAACAAAGCCAGCATCATCCGCATGCGCGAAGGCAACCAGCAGCAGCTGGGCGTGCGCCTGGACGACCTGCTGAAGAATGGCGATATTTCCGCCAACGTCATGATGCGGCCGGGCGACGTCTTGCTGATACCGGAGAGTTTCTTTTAGGCGCGCCTTCAATGGTGTCAAAACAGCATTTATATTTGCAATTTTGCACTGTTTGGCAAATTTTATCGTGTAATTTTGCCATTCAAATGTAAATTTCTTCTGTTTTTTTGTATTTGCTGGGAACTTCTCCAGTTTTTGTCTTGTCACAAGGCATTGGCTTCAGTCCGTTTCGACGGCTGCCGATGAACGTGAGGACAAGATGAGCTTTGACGACGAACCCATTATTTCCTTCGACACGCCAGGTACTTTCAGCGACCTGGTGGTGGGCGAGGGGCAGATCGATCCGGCCATGGAGCACGAGCTCGACCTGCAGCGCTTTCATATCCGCATGGCCAATTCGCGTGGCCGGCGCGAAGCGGCCAGTTTGCTGATCCGCAAGATGTACGGCTGGCGCGGCTATGCCGTCGATCCCGGGATCGCACATGCGCTCAACAAAATTACCCTGTTCGCGGAAACGGCCGGCTCCACCGTCGGCACCATGACCCTGTGCCTGGACAATGACGAGACGGGCTTGCCCGCCGACGAAAACTTCCGCGACAAGCTCGACGTGCTGCGCGAGGAGGGCCGCCGCCTGTGCGAACCGTCGCGCCTGGCCATCGACAAGGGCGTCAGCAAGCGCGTGTTCGCGGCGCTGATCCATATTTCTTATATCTATGCCCACAATATTCACGGCTTTACGGATTACGTGATCGAAGTCAATCCGCGCCACGTGGTGTTTTACAAGCGCATGCTCGGTTTCAAGGACTTCGGCGGCGAGCGAGAGTGCACGCGCGTGGGGGCGCCGGCCGTGCTGCTGCGCCTGGACCTCGACTACATGGGGGCCCAGATACGCAAGTACGGCGGCATGATGGAACAGCATGGGGGTGAACGGTCGTTTTACCCCTTTTTTTTTCCGACATGGGATGAGCCTGGCATTACCGACCGGCTCAGGCAGGGGCGCAACTGATTTATTTGCTTTTCAGCAGGATCGCCTGCATGTGGCTGCCCGGAATCGCGTACGTGATGCCGCTGGGCGCGGTGATGGCCGCCTCTTTCAGGCCCTTCACATACACCATGTTGACGATGCCGTAGACGAGACCGGTCTCGGGATCGAACAGGGGGCTGCCGCTGCTGCCCGGGTATGCCGTCGCGTCCAGCTGGAACACCGTGTACGGCGCTTTCTGCAGTTGCGCCAGGCGCCGGGTGTCCAGGCGCTGCGCGTTGGCGCTGGGCCTGACTACCGGCGTCAGCGATGACACGGTGGCGCGGTGCGTCACGTGGTGCAAACCCAGCAAGCTGCCCAGTGGAAACCCCGTAAACGCCATGGCCTGGCCTTCGCGCACCGTGGCCGCGTCGCCCAGCGCCAGGGCCGGCAGCGGTGCGCCGGCCAGGCGCAGCAGGGCCAGGTCGTGCTCCGTGTCCACCGCCTCGATTCTGGCGGGGCGAAATTGCGCCCGCTCGCCCTGGCCCGTGAGTATGCCGAGCGATTCGTCCGGATTGGCGTCGAGCAGTTTCTGCACCACATGGGCGCAGGTCAGCACGCTCAAGCCGTCGCCCGCCACGAAGCCCGTGCCGAGAAAATTCACCGGCGGCGTGCGCGTCGTCTGCAGGCTGCCCACGCCGACGATGGACGGCTTGAGGCGCGCGATGGTTTGCGCCAGCGGCGCTTCCGCGCGGCACGGCGTGCCGGCCAGCAGCAGTGCAAGGCAGAACAGCTGGGCGCGGAAAAATGTCGACGGCAGGGCTTTCATGGCGGCGTGCTTTCAAGGGGCGGAGGTGGCGGGGAGGGGGCCGGGCCGAGCAGCGCGCACAGCAGCATCAGATAGCACAACAGGGCGATGCGCGGCACGTCGAGCAGGCTGTCGAACAGGCCGACGACGAGAAAACCCAGCAGGGCGGCGGCGCAGGCCAGCGCGCCCGGGTCGCCACGCGCCGCCTGGCGCAGCAGGCGCAGGCCGGCCACGGAAAGCAGGGCCAGCAGGGACAATGCGCCGCACCAGCCCGTTTCCACCAGCAGGTGCAGCGCCATGCTCTTGATATGCCACGGCAAGTGATGGTGGTCGCTGCTGAAAAACCAGTAATTATTGGCCTGCCTGAAACGTCCGTTGGCGATCAATTCCTCGCCGCCCGGCGCGCGCAAGCTCAGATTGTCGACCTCGAGCACGGACGAGTCAGCCGTGCCGCTGGCCGCCAGTTCCAGCTGCACGGGCGGACGCAGCAGCCAGGCGCCGGCGCCCAGCCAGGCGCTGTCGAACGGCACTTCATGGTGCTGCCAGGCGCCGGCCGGCGTGCCAGGCGGCGGCGCGTGCAGGCGCAGGGGGATATTCACGCAAGCTTGTGCATATAGCAATTGTCGCTGGCACAGGCGCACCAGCAGCACGGGCATGGGGCCGGCGCGGCGCGCATCGAGCGCCAGGGTATAGCGCGTGGCCGGCTGCACGGGCAGCCGTTGCAGCAGGCGCAGCAGTTCGCCATAGCCGGCGCTGTAGCCGGGACTGGCCAGGCGCACATAGGTGTTGGGGGAATTGCCAGGCTGGCCGTCTTCTTGCGCATACGCGATGCTGGCCGGCACCTCGCGCCCCGGATTGTGCCAGTAATAGGTGGCGGGAAAGCTGCCCATGCCCATACCGAACAGGCGGTCGCCCCAGTCGGGCGGCTGCATGGCCAGCACTTGCCGCCAATGGCGCAAGCGGCCCTGCATGTCGAAGGCCGTGGTGGCGAAACGTTCGGTGGCGTAGTAGCTGGCCGAGACGGGGATGGCCAGCAGCAACAGGATGCCAGCCGCGCCCGCGATGCTGAGACTGGCCCGGTCCAGCCGCCACAGCGGCGTGCGCAAGCGGCCGTTGTACAGCATCAGCATGGCCAGCAGCACCACCAGGCAGGCCGGCGCCAGGGCGGCAGCACCCGCCCAGTGCCAGCCTATCCAGGCCAGATTGCAGGCCAGCATGGTCCACGCCATCATCGCCAGACCCAGCCTGGCCGCGCCTTTGCCGGCGTGACCGGCCGGCCGCAGGGGGCCGGGCAGCAGCACGGCCGCCAGCAGCATGGCGGCCAGCAGGAACAAAAAATACGGGCCTTTCAGCCAGCCGGCCGTTTGCTGGCCGGACGGTTCCGGCCACCAGGCGGCCAGCACGCCCTGCAGGCACAGCGCGCACAGCAGGCTGGCCGGCGCCAGGCGCCACGGCAGGGGCCGCGCCGCCAGCACGAAGCTGGCCGCGAGCAGGACGACGGCGGCGAGCAAGCCCCGGTAGCCGGCCACGCCGAACATGTACACGAGCAGGACTGTGCCCAGGGCGGCCAGCAGCAGTTTCAGCAACAGGCTGCGCCCGCGCCGCCGGTCGGGCGGACGCGGCGCGCCGGGCGCCGTCCGCAGGGTTTGCGACAAGGCCAGCAGCATGGCCGCCGCCAGGGCCGCGTACAAACCGCGTGAAAAAGTGGTGAACGCCGCATGCAGGGCCAGGGCCAGCAGCAGCATGGCCAGCGCCGCCTGCCAGCGGCTGCGGGCGCAGGCCAGCCACAGCGCGGCAAACGGCAGGCTCAGGGCCAGGTAGCCGTCGAGTGCGGCGCCGCCCGTGTGCATGGCGGAAAACGGCGCCGTGATGCGGTAGTCGCTGGACAGGTTCAGCAGGCCGGGAAACACGGCCCGTTCCCACAGCGCGAACAGCGAGACCATGGCCAGCCCGGCCAGCATGCCCGGCAGCGCATAGCGGCGCAGGGTGGACGCATCGCCGTCGCGCAGCAGCAGCGGCAGCAGCAGCATGCTCCAGGCCCAGGCCTTGCCGAGCCGCAAACTGTTGTAGGGACTCAGATAATTGTCCCAGGCATTCGCGTCGAGGGGGGCCAGCGGCAGGACGCCCCGCAGCAGCGCCGCCAGCCAGGCCAGGCTGCACAGCAGCAAACATATGCGGGCGCCCGGCGAGAGCCGCGCCGCCGCGCTCTGGGGCGCTCCGCCCAGGCGCCAGTAGCCGCACGCCACCGTCAGCAACAGCAGCACGTCGATTTCTTCGAGGAAGAACCAGCCCGTCCACGGCGCCAGGTCCAGCACCGGCAGCAGCGCGGGCACGCAGAACAGCCAGCTGGCGGGACGCCAGCACAGCAGCAGGAAATAGGCGGGCAGCAGGACGGCAAACAGCAGGCCGGGCCAGCCGTGGCCCAGCGGGTAATGGCGCAGGGCCAGCGCGCAGGCCGCGCCCGCCAGCAGGGCCAGCGGCCGCGCTGCCAGGCCGGGCAGGGCAGCTTGCATGGCCTTAGAGCCGGGTCAGCAAGGCCTGCGCCGCGGCCCGCTGCGGAAAGTCCTTGTTGGCGGCCAGCAGTTGTTCCAGTTGCTTGCGCGCGCCGCCCTTGTCGCCCGCTTGCGCCAGGGCCGCGCCCAGGTGGTACTGCACTTCGGGCGATTTCGGCGCCAGCCCCGCCGCCTTGCGCAGCAGCACCGTGGCACGCTTGACGTCGCCTTGCTGCAGGACGATCCAGCCCAGGGTGTCGAGCACGGCGGGATTATCGGGCGCCAGCTTGAACGCCTGCTCGGCCGTCGCTTGCGCGCGCGGATCTTTTTCCTGCTGATAGGCCCAGGCCAGGTCGTTCAGTGCCATCACATTGTTGCCGTCCTTGCCCGCGATGTACTGCAGGTGATCGATGGCGCCGCGGTATTGTCTGGCGGCCAGCATCGCGCCGGCCAGGTAGGTGCGCGTGCCCAGGTCTTCCGGGTGTTCCTTCAGCCACGCCGCCATGCGCGCCTCGGCTTCGCGCGCCTGTCCCGACGCCAGCAGGGCGCGGTACAGCTGCAGCTGCATGGGACCGATCTTGCTGATCTCGAAAGCACGCTCGTACAGCTTGACGGCTTGCTGCGGCAGTTTCTGTTCCATCAGCACGTCGCCCTCGAGCTTGTAGCCGGCCGCCAGCTTCGGGTGCTGTTCCTGCACCTGGCGCGCCACGGCCAGGGCCTCGCGCTGGCGATTCAGGCTCAGCAGCATGACCACTTCGATCACGCGCGCTTCCAGCAGGTTCGGGTCCAGCGCCTGCGCCCGCTTGACGGCCAGCAACGCCTGATGATGGTCGCCCAGCGTCATGTGCAGGCTGGCGATGCGCATCTGCAAGGGCGCCGAGCCGCTCTGGATGCTGGCCAGCTTGTTGTAGCTGTCGAGCGCCGCCTGCGCCTGGCCGGCGCCGTATTCCACCTGGGCGCGCAGGGCCAGGGCATCGGCGTCGCCCGGATGGCCCGTCTGCAGGGTGCGCGCCAGTTGCAGCGCCTTGTCGGGCGCGCCCGTTTTCAGGTAGAAGTTACTTAATAGCAGGGCTGGCGCGACGGCGTCGGGATTGTCGCGCTGGGCCCGTTCGAGCCAGCGCCGCGCCTCGTCCGTCTGGCCCTGCGAGGCGGCCAGCTTGGCCAGGGCGGCGCACAGGTCCGCATTTTTCGGCGCCTTTGCCAGTGCCCGCTCGAAACGCTGGCGCGCCTGCTCCGGTTTTTTCTCGGCCAGGTCGATCTGCGCCAGATTCTCCAGGGCGGGAACGTACACGGGGTTCATCGTCAGCGCCTGCTCGAAGCTGGCGCGCGCGGCCCGCACGTCGCGCAAGGCCAGGTAGACGCCGCCTTTCAGGTTCAACAGCAGGGGATTCGTGCCTTTCTGCTGTTGCTCCATCATCTGGACGCTGGCCAGGGCCTTGTCGTTCTGCTTGTTGCGCAGCAAGGTCATCACCAGCATGGTGCCCGCCTGCGGCGTGCTCTTGTCGAGCATGCTGGCGCGTTCCAGTTCATTGATGGCGCGGCTGTTCTCGCCCTGGCCCAGGCGGCTGATGCCCAGCGCCGTATGCAGCTTGGCCGTGTCCGGCGCCAGGGTGCTGGCCTTTTCGAAATACGCCGTCGCCTTGTCGTATTCGCGCGCGCGCAAGTGGGCTTCGCCGGCCATCGACAGCAATTCCACGTCTTCGGGGTAGGCGGCCAGCATGGGCAGCAGCAAGGCCAGGGCCGCATCGCTCTTGTTGCGCATCAATTCGATCGAGGCCATCATCTTGATCGCATACAAATGCCTGGGATACACGGCCAGGAAGCGCTGCAGATAGCTTTCCGCCAGTTGCGGCGAGCCGAGCGCCAGCTGCACGGCGCCGGCCAGCAGGATGGTCGGCATGTGGTCGGGCGCCACCTTGAGCACCAGTTGCAAGGCTTGCAAGGCCGCCTTGTTCTTGCCCTGGCGAAAATCGAGCAGCGCCTGGGCTTGCAACAGGCCCAGGCTGTTGGGCGCCGTCTTGCGGGCCGAGGCCAGTTGGGCCGCCGCTTCCGCGTAGCGGTTTTCCGCGATATCGAGGTTGGCCAGGTCGATATGCGCCTGGGTATTGTCCGGCTTGATCTTGAGGATCTGCATGTAGGCGAGCCGCGCCCCGGCACTCTTGCCTTGCAGGCGCAGCAGGTCGCCCTGCAGGCGCAAGGCGTCGAGGCTGGCGGGCGCGCTTTTCAGGGCTTGCGCCAGCAGCAGCTCGGCCGCCGCCACCTGCTGCTCCAGCGCCGCCAGGCGGGCCAGGCCCAGCAGGGCCTCGACCTGGCCCGGATGGGCTTCCAGCAGGCGCGTAAACAGGGCGCGCGCCTCGTCCTGGCGCCCCAGGGCCAGCAAGGCGTCGCCGCGCAGGCCCAGCACGTTTGCGGGCTGGGCCGCATCGTCGGGGATCTCGGCCAGTACCTTGTCGAACTGGCCCAGCATCAGCCAGGCCTTGGCCAGCAGCGGCATCACTTGCTGCGCCGACAGGCCCAGCGACTTTGCCCTGCGCAATTCTTTTTCGGCCGACAGCGATTCGCCCGTGTCGATATAGATGCTGCCCAGCAGCAAGCGCGCCGCCGCATTGTCCGGTTCCTTTTGCAGCAGGTTCTTCAACTGGATGATGGCGGCCCGCGCCTCGCCCTTCTGGCGGTACTGCTGCGCGTCGGCCAGCAGGGAGGCGCTGCTTTGCGTGCCGTTGCAAGCCGTCAGCAAGGGCAGCAGCAGGGTGCAGCACAGCGCGGCGGCCGGCAAGCCAGGAAAAGGGCGGGACAGGGAACGGGCCATGGAAGTCTCCGGTAGCGGCGTGCATGAGGGATGGGCATGGCCTAGCTTAAAAAGATGGCTGCCGCTCTCCTTGATTGCGCTCAACAAGCCGCCGATTCGCCCCGCGCCCGGCCGCCGTAGCCCCGCGTTCCTTGTTCCTGCTCAAGAATGGCCGGTCCGGCAACCGTAGAATTTCCTGGACGGCGTTGCTCAGGCCGCAACCATTGGGAGCACAGGCATATGGACAGCAAGGTGGATGGCAAGGCGGACGTGGTGGCGGTGGTGGGACTCGGCTATGTGGGCTTGCAGCTGGCCGTGGCGTTCGGCATGCGCCAGCGCACGATAGGCTTTGACTTGTCGGCACGCAAGGTAGACAGCTACCGGCGCCATGTCGATCCCACGGGCGAGGTAAGCACGGAACAGCTGCGCGCGTCGCAATGGCTGAGCGTCGGCTGCGATCCGGCCGAACTGCAACTGGCCGATTTCATCGTCGTGGCCGTGCCCACGCCCGTCGACAGCGCGCACAATCCCGATTTCTCCGCCCTGGCCGGCGCCAGCGCGGCCGTCGGCCGCCACATGCGGCGCGGCGCCATCGTCATCTACGAGTCGACCGTGTACCCGGGCGCCACCGAAGAAATCTGCATCCCTATCCTGGAACAGCATTCGGGCCTGCGCTGGAAGGAGGATTTTCACGTGGGCTTTTCGCCCGAGCGCATCAACCCAGGCGACAGGGACCACACCCTGCACAGCATCCGCAAGGTGGTCTCGGGCGACGACGCGGCCACCCTGGAAAAGGTGGCGGCCCTGTACGAAGGCGTGGTCGAGGCCGGCGTGCACCGGGCGTCGAGCATCAAGGTGGCGGAGGCGGCCAAGGTCATCGAAAACACGCAGCGCGACCTGAACATCGCGCTGATGAACGAGCTGGCCATCATCTTCGACCGCATCGGCATCGACACCCTGGAAGTGCTGCAGGCGGCGGGCACGAAATGGAATTTCTTGCCGTTCCGCCCCGGTCTCGTGGGCGGCCACTGCATCGGCGTCGACCCGTATTATTTGACGCACAAGGCGGAAATGCTGGGCTACCACCCGCACGTGATCCTGGCCGGGCGCCGCATCAATGACGGCATGGCCAAGTTCGTGGCAGAAAAGACCATCAAGGAAATGGTGCGCGCCGGCTTCAAGCTGAAAGGCGCGCACGTGAACGTGCTGGGCCTGACCTTCAAGGAAAATTGCCCGGACTTGCGCAACTCGAAAGTGGTCGACATGATCCACGAACTGCAATCGTACGGCGTGCAGGTGCACGTGCACGACCCCGTCGCCGATGGCCGCGAAGCGCTGGAAGAGTACGGTTTAACCTTGGAAAGCTGGGAACAGCTGCCGCAGGCCGAGGCCATCATCAGCGCCGTCTCGCACCAGGCCTTGCTGGCCCGCCCGCTGGCCGACTTCCAGGCCAAGGTGCTGGAAAATGGCTGCTTCATCGATATCAAGTCGCATTTCGACCCCCGTCCGCTCGAGGATGGCGGCTTGCGCGTGTGGCGGCTGTGATGGCGGCCGATACCTCGCATGCGGCTGCCGGCGCGAGCGCCTGCGCCCAGGCCTGCGCGCAGCTGGCGCAAGCGCCGCGCCGCTGGCTGGTGACGGGCGTGGCCGGCTTCATCGGCTCGCACCTGCTGGAAACCTTGCTGAACCTGGGCCAGGAAGTGCGCGGCCTCGATAATTTCATGACGGGCCACCGCCACAACCTGGAGCAGGTGCGCGCCAGCGTGGGGGAATCGGCGTGGCGGCGCTTCACCTTCATCGAAGGCGACATCCGCGACCCGCGGGCCTGCGCGCATGCCTGCGGCGGGACTGCGGCTGGCGTTGTCAATGTTGCCAATGTTGCCTATACCAGTGCCGATGGCGCTGCCGCCGGCAGCGGCAGCCTCGGCGCGGGCGCGGCTGCCGCTCCGGGCGGGTCCGGCGCCGTCGATTATGTGCTGCACCAGGCGGCGCTCGGTTCCGTCTCGCGCTCGCTGGAAGACCCGCTGCTGTGCCACGCCGTCAATGTCAGCGGCTTCCTGAACATGCTGGCCGCCGCGCGCGACGCGGGCGTGCGGCGCTTCGTGTATGCCGCGTCCAGCGCCACGTATGGCGACCATCCGGCCTTGCCGAAAGTGGAACAGCACATCGGCGCGCCCCTGTCGCCATATGCCTTGAGCAAATATGTCAATGAACTGTATGCGCAGGTGTACGCGCGCTGCTACGCCACGCAGACGGTGGGCTTGCGCTATTTCAATGTCTTCGGTCCGCGCCAGGACCCGCTGGGCGCCTACGCGGCCGTCATTCCCCGCTGGATCGCCGCCATGCTGGACGGCCAGGCCGTGCACATCCATGGCGACGGCGCCACCAGCCGCGACTTCTGCTTCGTGCACAACGCCGTGCAAGCGAATATCCTCGCCGCCACGCGTGCCGACCCGGCAGCCGTCAACCAGGTCTACAACGTGGCCGTCAACGCCCGCACCAGCCTGACCCAATTGCACGCCACGATGCAGCAGATGCTGCTGGCCGCCCGACCGCAGCACGTGGCGCAGGCCCCCCTGTATGGCGAGTTTCGCGCCGGCGACGTGCGCCATTCGCAGGCGGACATCGCCAAGGCGTCCCGCTTGCTGGGCTATGTGCCCACGCACGACCTGGCGCAAGGCTTGCGGCAGACCATTGCCTGGTATGTGGCGCAGGCTGGCCGTGCATGAGAACCTGGCCCGCCAGGCCGGAAGCACAAGCTGGCCAGGTACACTCCGATATTCGTCCGATCGGCGGCCTTTTAGCGTTGCACGGGCGGCGCTGTCGGCGTTGTTGATGACGCTGTCGGCTCGGGCGGCTCCGGCACGCCGTCGGTCTTGCTGTGCAGAACCCGGGGCGTGCCCCTGAAATCGGCCGTATGCAGGGTGACGGGACGGCGCCAGATGCGGGCGATGTACGCCAGCACCTGTTCGGCCCGCTCCAGGTCGAGGCCGCGCCCATCGCGCTGGTGATCGTGGCGCAGCACCAGGCTGCCGTCGTCGTTGAGCAGGGTGACGGCGATGCATGGCGCGCCATAGTTGTATTTGGGCGCCAGGATGGCTTCGCGGATGGCCTGCAAGTCGCGGCTGGCCAGCCGGGTTTCGCCATCGCGGCGGCTCTCATGCACGAACAGGCCCAGGCGGTCGGCCAGTTCCCCGTCCAGATAATTGCGTATGAAACTGAAGTCGTCGTCGTCGCGGCAAATCTGGCGCGCCCGCGCCAATCCTTCGCGCTCGATGATGTGTTCCCACATGCAAAAGCCCAGATGATAGGGATTGACGGCCAGCGCCTGCTGATGCTCGCCCGCGTAAGGGCGCACTACGTCGGAATGCGACTTGAGGGCGGACAGGTACAGCGCCGGCGGCAGGAAGTCGGCTTCGCGCAGCAGCCGTGCGTGCCAGTACGAGGCCCAGCCTTCGTTCATGATCTGGCAGGCGTACACGGGATAAAAATAGAACGACTCTTCGCGCACGGCCAGGAAAATGTCGCGCTCCCAGTCGGCCAGTTCCGGCCCGTGGTGTGCGATGAACCACAGCAAGTCGTACTCGGCTTGCGGCGGCACGAGGGGGCGCTGTGTCACGCGCGCGCGCGCCGCCTCGTGCGCCGCCAGCGCGGCCGCTTCGCCGGGCAGGCGCCGGTAGCGTCGGGCAAAGGGGCCGTCCGCGCCGATGCCGTCCTGCTTGTCCGCCACGCCGGCTGGCGCGGAAAGCGCGGATGGTACGGCGTATGGCGGGCGGTGCAGCTCGGCGTGGATGTCCACATGCTGCTCCAGCGCCAGTGCCGCGTCGAGCACGGCTTCCACCTGCTCTTGGCCGTGGCGTTGCAGCGCCATTTCCAGACGCCGCGCCCGCGCCGCGCTTTGTTCCAGGATGCGCTGGCCCGCCATGGCGCCGAAGCGCAGGAACAGGCTGTTCCGGCTGGCAAAGTCGGCGTGGCCGAGCACGTGCGCCGTGACGAGGGTGTTTTCGGCCAGGGAATTGTGTTCGGCCATGTAGGCATGGCAAGGGTCGCCGGGGAACATGACTTCGAACATATGCGAGTTGCCCATCTTTTGATGGACGAGCTGGTGGATGTAGCGCACGCCGAACGACCAGTGGCGCATGCGCACGGGCAAGCCATAGATGGCGATCTCGTTCATGAAATTGTCTGGCACCAGCTCGAACTCGACGGGGGCAAATCCCAGGCCCAGCTCGCGCGCCAGCGTTTCGATGCGCGCCGCGTAGCCGGCCAGCCCGGCCGTGCCTGCCGCGTCGCCATGGCGGTGAACGTCATGCTGCGTCATGCCGCGTCCTCCGTGTCGGCCGCCTCGTGCAGGAAAAAGGTGCGGATGGCTCCCCACACATCGTCGGCCTTGCTGAGGATGCTGCTGTGCAAGGGCAAGCCCCGGCGTTCCTGCTCGGCGCACAAGCCGTGCATTTCCGTTTCCAGGCTGCGCGGCACGCCGGGCACGGTTTCCACATAGCCCATATAGTTGAGCATGGCGGCCAGTTCGCCCAAGGCCAGGCTGGCCGCCGCCCGGTCTTCGCTGAAATTTTCGCCATCGGAAGCATAGAACAGGTAGGCGTTGTAGCGGCCCGGCGCATAGTGCTCTTTCAGCAAGTCGCGGCTCAGAAGAAACGCGGTGGATGCCATGGTGCCGCCCATGCCATTGACCCGGAAGAACTCGGCTTCGGAAAACTCCCAGGCCCGTGTCGTGTGGGCGATAAAGCGCGTTTCCACGCGTGCATATCTGCGGCGCAAGCCTTGCAGGGCAAAGAAAAAGAACGATTTTGCCAGCTTGCGCTCGGCCTGCGCCATGCTGGCCGACACGTCGAGCACGAAAAACACGACGGCATTCGCGCTGGGCCGGGGCTGCTGCAGCACCTGGCGGTAGCGCAAGTCCTCATTGGTGAAAGGCACGGGCTGCGCTTGCAGGGCGCGCCGCTTGATGGCTTCCTTGACGGTGCGCCGCCGGTCCAGGCGCGAACGGGCACCGTGCCGGTCCAGGCCGCTGCGCACCAGCCGCACCTCGTCGATGGCGCCCAGGTGGCGCGGCTTGAGGTGCGGCAGTTCAAAAGTGTCCCACAGCCAGTCGAGGATGTCGTCGATGGGGAATTCCAGCAGCAGGCGCACGGCGCCCTCGCCATCGCCGCCTTCGCCTTGCGTTCCGCTGCCGTCCGTGGCGGCGGGATGCGCCGGGCGCAGGATGTCGCCGGGCTGGCCGTCGCCCTGGCCAGCGCCCACGCTGTTGCGCGCGGGCGCCAGGCGGAAACGCGCATGTTCGAGCAGGCGCATGGGCACTTGCACCGTGCGCTGCTGCGGCCCGCCGATCAGGTCGGGCGTGGCGATCAGCTCGGGCAAGTGCGCCTGCACGGCTTCGCGCACTTTCTGGTTGTGGCGCAGCCAGTCGCGCGCGCCGCGCGAGAACAGCGCGTACCAGGGCCGGGCCAGGGCCGGCGCGGCCTCCGCCTGCGATGGCGCGCCGGCAGGGCGTGCCGGAGCGCCATCCCGGTTGCCGCTGCCTGGCGTGGTCGTGGCGGACATGGCTATTCCTGCGCCAGCAAGGTGGTCACGTAGTTGAGCGCTTCGCGCGCGCTGTGGGCGTCATAGCCGTATTCGTCGACCAGGCGCTGCTCGACGGCAGAGATCCTGGCCCGCACGTCGTCATCGGGGCGCTTGGCCGAGCCGACCAGGCGCAGCACGTCGCGCCGCTGCTCGAACAGATATTGCTGGATGGCATCGTGCAATTGCGCATGGCTGCCCAGGCCAAAGGTTTCGCCCCGCTTGAAGGCACTCATGGCCTTGCGCACCACTTCTTGGCGGAAAGACTGCTTGCCCGAGTCGCTGATGTGGATTTTTTCTTCCACGGCGCGTAGGAAGCGCTCGTCAGGACGGCGCTCTTCGCTGGTGATGGGATCGCGGATCTGGCGGTTGTCGAGCATGGCTTCGACTTCATCGAGATATTTGTTCAGCAAGTCTTGCGCTTCTTGCTCGAATGAAACGAAGAGCGCCTTGTGCACATCGGCCTTGACCCAGCGGTTATAGAAATCCTTGCGCGTGAGTACCAGGTAATCGACCCACTTGCGCTTGCGCCGCGGCTCGATGCGCGCATCGTTTTCGATGCCGTCCTTCAGGGCCAGCAGCACGTCCATGGTGGACAGGCTGTTGCGCTGGGCGGAAATGATGGCGTGCGACAGGGCGTTGATGACGAAACGGGGCGACACGCCCGACAGGCCCTCGTCGGGCGCCTTGTCGCGCTCGCGCATGCGGCGGATGTCGGCAGGCTGCAAGTCGTCCACGTCTTCGTTGGCGTAGATGCGCAGTTTCTTGACCAGTTCGGCTTCCTTGTCGTCGCCTTCGGGCAGGCGGCTGAGGATGGCAAACACGGCCGCCGCATGCAGCACATGCGGATCGAGGTGCACGCCGCGGAAGGCGGGCGCGGCCGCCAGGATCAGTTTGCGGTAGATGCGGGCTTCTTCTCGGTAATTGAGCGTGTACGGCACTTGCACGATGACCATGCGGTCGAGCAGCGCCTCGTTTTCGCTTTCTTGCAGGAATTTGCGAAATTCGGCCAGGTTCGTGTGCGCGAGGATGGTTTCGTCGAGGTAAATCAGGGGAAAGCGCGACACCTTGACATTCTTTTCCTGCGTCAAGGTCAGCAGCAGGTAGAGGAATTCCCGCTTGACCTTGAGGATTTCGATCATTTCCAGCATGCCGCGGCTGGCCGCATACACGGCGCCCGACCACGACCAGGCGCGCGGATCGCCTTCGTCGCCGTACTGCGCCACTTTCGACAGGTCGACGGAACCGACGAGGTCGGCCAGGTCGGCCGTCGTGGGATCATGCGGCGCATACGTGCCGATGCCGCAGCGGCCCGCCTCGGACAGGTGGATGCGCTCGACGGGCATGCGCAGGAAGTCGCCCCCGTACTGCTCTTCCAGGCGGGCGCGGCAGTGGGGGCACAACTCGCCATGCAGCTCGGCATCGTAGCTGGCGCGAAAGTCGGCGCGCATGCTGTGCGGCACCAGGTGCAGCGGCGATTCGTGCACTGGACAGCCGGCGATGCCGTACAGCGCGCCTTCGCTGCTGTGGCTGTATTCTTCCAGCCCCCGCTTGAGCAGGATCACCATGGTCGACTTGCCGCCCGACGGGGGACCCAGCAACAGCAGCATGCGCCGGCCCACTTCCGAGCCGGCGGCGGCCGCCTTGAAATAGGCGGCCACGCGGTCGATGGCTTCGTCGATGCCGAACAGTTCGTCGTCGAACAGGCGGCAGCGGAAGCGCCCGCTGTCATCGGTCTGGCCATTCCAGCGCATCATGTCCCACAGGTACTGGTGCGCGCTGCGCGTCAGCAGGGCCGCGCGGCCGGGCAGGATTTGCTCGATGAAGTCGGCAAAACTGCCGCGCCAGGGGCTGATGCGGTGTTTTTCTGCCCAGGCCGCCATGCCGTGCATGAAACCCGCATGCTGGCCAGCGCCAGCGGCCTGTTCGGCGCCGTCGCCCGCAGGCGCGTCGTCGTGGCTTGTCATCCCTGGACTCGTCATTGTTTCCCCATCCATACCGTTGCTGCCGTGACGCAGGCCCAGTTCCAGCCTGCCAGCCAAGTATACGGCGCGGCCACTGTCCACACGCCTGATCTGGCTCAACCTTGACGAGGGAACTATTTTTATCCTCGCTGCCCCCATTAAGAAAGGGCAGCCATGCGCCAGTGCAGTTCAATCCAGATCAATACCGGCTGGCGCGGCCCGTCCACACTGGTGGTTTGCGGCGACCCACGAGGAGAACACGATGACAGGCATTGAGAATGGTTTCAGCGCCCCGCCGGGCAGCAGCGGCAGGGGCCAAAGCGCGGACGATGAAGAGGCCGTCGGCCAGTTTGCCGTCCCCGGCGAAGACGACAATATGATCGAGAGCGCGTCCGTCGCGGAGGTGCCCGACGCCCTGAGCGGCGTCAGCATGGAATTGCTGGAAATCAAGCGCAGCATCGAGGACGGCATGCGCCAGGGTATCACCCAGGCGGGCGGCGTGCGCGCGGCCGATGCCTTCAGCGACGGCGGCAATATCCAGGGCGTGTCCATCGGCCTGGGCGAGGGCGCCAGCGACAGCTCGTCCGGCGAACCGGGCTTGCCTGCGCTGACCCTGTACGTGGCCGAACCCACCTCCGTCGACCGCGCCAAGGCGGCCATCGTGGGCGCCATGGGCGTGCGCGCCGTGGCCAGCGACAAGGTGCCCGTCAACATCGTCGTCACGGGCGTGATCGATGCGCAGCCGCACCGTTTCCGCCTGCGCCCGGCACCGGGCGGCGTGTCGGTCGGGCATTTCCGCATCACGGCCGGCACCATCGGCTGCCTGGCCGTGGGGCGCAGCGCGCAGCGCGACGGCCGCCTGATGATCCTGAGCAATAATCACGTGCTGGCCAATTCCAACGGCGGCGTGTTCAACGATTGCATCGTGCAGCCCGGTCCCATCGACGGCGGCCGCTGCCCGCAAGACCAGGTGGCCGTGCTCGAACGCTTCGTGCCCATCAATTTCAGCGGCGGCGTCAATTATGTCGATTGCGCCACCGGCTGGGCCTGGCCAGACCGCGTGCGGCCCGAACTGGTCTACCTGAGCGGCGGCGTGCCCGCGTACTTCCGCATCAGCAATGCGCTGGTGGCGCCCGCGCTGGGCATGCTGGTCGGCAAGTCCGGCCGCACGACGCAATTGACGCAGGGCCGCATCACGGGCCTGGGCGCCACCATCAACGTCAATTACGGCAGCGGCAGGATCGCGCTGTTCCAGGACCAGATCGCCATCACGGGCCTGAGCGGGGCCTTCAGCGCGGGCGGCGATTCCGGCTCCTCCATCTGGACCTGGAACCAGCAGCGCAATCCCGTCGGCCTGCTGTTTGCTGGCGGCAACAACATCACGTTTGCCAACCAGATGCGGCGCGTGGTGGTGGCGCTCGACATCAATTTATACACTTGAGCACGCCAACAGGCAGCGGTGCGGCCCCGCCGCGGCGCCTTGCCCAAGGCGGCTTTTTGTACGATGATGATCTTGTCAGGGGGCAGCAGTCGCGCATGGTTGCGTCCGGCGAAGGGCGCCGCAGCACCGGGTGGCCGGGTGTATCATGGAGTGGATCAGGAGGGTGTGTCATGTCAAACAGTAAATTCGCACAATCGCCATATGCCGTCTTCGAGGACGCCGCCATGCCGTATTTGCCGGATGAGGCTCTTGTCCATGCCCCGCCGCCTGGCCGCCTGGAAGCGGCAAGGCGGCGCAACGAGCGGGCGCTGATGGCCATCGACGGCGTGGAAGGCGTCAGCCTGGGGCAGACGGCCGTGGGCGGGGAAGCCCTCGTCGTGTATCTGCGCGACTCGTCCGTCAAGCGGCGCGTGCCGTTGCAGGTCGATGGCTATCCGGTGGAAACGAGCATCACGGGCCAGATCGATATCCAGCGCTGGTAGGCAGGCGGGCCGGGCGGCTGGCCTGCCTGCCGCCAGGTACTGCGGTGGAAAGCCTGTTGCCAGGCCTTCCATGCCGTCTTGCAGCCTGCCTTCGATCAGCCTGCCTTATTTGCTCAGGCGGCCTATCGCTTCGGCCACGCCCGCGCCATACGCGGGGTCGCACAGGGTGCAGTTGCCGATGTGGCGTTGCTTGACCTGCTCCGAGGCGCCCGAGATGGCGCGCGCCGTGTTATCGAACAAGGCTTGCTGCTGCGCCGGCGTCATCAGGCGGAACAGGGCGCGCGGCTGCGAATAGTAATCCTCGTCGACCCTGTGGTTCCAGTGGTCGGCCGCGCCCTCGATACTCAGCGGCGGCTCGCGGAAATCGGGCTGCTCGGCCCATTCCTGCGCGCTGTTCGGTTCATAGCCCAGGGTTCCCCCCTGGTTGCCGTCGACTCGCATCTGGCCGTCGCGGTGGTAGCTGTGGAACGGGCATTTCGGCGCGTTGACGGGGATGTGGCTGTGGTTGACGCCGAGGCGGTAGCGCTGCGCGTCGCCATACGAGAACAAGCGGCCTTGCAGCATCTTGTCCGGCGAAAAGCTGATGCCGGGCACCACGTTGGCCGGGTTGAAGGCCGATTGTTCCACTTCCGCGAAATGGTTGTCGGCATTGCGGTTCAGTTCCAGCACGCCCACCTCGATCAGCGGGTAGTCGCCGTGCGGCCACACTTTCGACAGGTCGAAGGGATTGATGTGGTAGGTTCCCGCCTCTTTTTCCGGCATGATCTGCACGTACAGGGTCCAGCGGGGGAAATCCTTGTTTTCGATGCTGTCGTACAGGTCGCGGTGCGAGCTTTCGCGGTCCTTGCCGACCAGCGCCTCGGCCTCGGCATCCGTCAGGTTTTGTATCCCTTGCTGTGTTTTAAACGTGAACTTGACCCAGAAACGCTCGTTTTGCGCATTCAGGAAGCTGAAGGTATGGCTGCCGAAGCCGTGCATGTGGCGGAAGCTGCGCGGCAAGCCCCGGTCGCTCATCACCACCGTCACCTGGTGCAGCGCTTCCGGCAGCGAGGTCCAGAAGTCCCAGTTGCTGTTGGCGCTGCGCAAGCCCGTGCGCGGGTCGCGCTTGATGGCGTGGTTCAGATCGGGGAATTTCAGCGGGTCGCGCATGAAAAACACGGGCGTATTGTTGCCGACCAGGTCCCAGTTGCCTTCTTCCGTATAAAACTTCAGGGCAAAGCCGCGGATGTCGCGTTCCGCATCGGCCGCGCCCCGTTCGCCGGCCACCGTGGAAAAGCGCGCGAACATCGGCGTTTGCTTGCCCACTGCGCCAAAGATTTTCGCCCGCGTGTAGCGCGTGATGTCGTGCGTGACGGTAAACGTGCCGTGCGCGCCCGATCCCTTGGCATGCATGCGGCGCTCGGGGATGACTTCGCGGTCGAAGTGGGCCAGCTTTTCCAGGAACCATACATCTTGCAGCAGGGCAGGGCCGCGGGGGCCGGCCGTCTGGATGTTCTGGTTGTCGACGACAGGCGCGCCAAAGGCGGTGGTCAGCTTTTTCATTGGACTCTTTCTTTATAGGGAGGTCAACGGACGAGCCAGGGCCTACCCAAACACTGGCTGGGCTGAGCGCATGTAACGTGCTCACCGAGGCTGGTCCAGAGTAACAAATTTCTAAAAAGCAAATTCAGTGTAATGCATTTTCGGGGCGTGCTGCTGCCCCGCCGTCTCCGGAGAGGCAGCTGGTTCATCATAGCCCGTCGGCAATGTCTAGCCCAACACGATTGACCTGGCGCAAAGGATGGCGTGATTTTTCCGCGTGTCAGCGGTAGTTGGCCCAATTGGCCCGCAGCCAGGTCAGCACGGCGCCATGGCCGCGTATGTCGGCCGGCAAGTGGCGCTGGATCAGGCGTTCGCATTTCAGGGCCGTGGCCAGGCTGCCGCCCGACCAGCTGTTGCAGCTGTAGAGCACTTCATACCATTCATGGCGGTTCAGCAAGACGCTGTCGGGGATGGCGCGCCGGGCCGGGTCATCGCCGTCCGCCGGGCCGTCCGGGTAGCTGAACTGCAAGTCGCTCTTTTTCATGGGGCCCAACCGGTGATCTGCCATGCTTGCCTCGCGATGAGATTGCGCACGAACACCTGTGCGTGCCAGGCAAGCTTATGCCACCGGCAAGTATTCCATTCAGCAATATGAGCCGGTCTTGATCTGGCTTAAAACTTGTTCCAGTTATTGTGCCGGTGCTCCGTCGCTTCCTTCATCAGGTGGCCGGCGCGCAGGGCGTCGTCGGCTTGCACCGTCATGGCCAGTTCCTGGAGGGCGGGAGGGTATTCGTGGTGGGCCGCTTCTTCCAGCAATGCATGGCCCTTGGCCAGGTCGCGCGGCACGCCGCGGCCTTCGCGGTAGGCGTTGTACAGCAGGAACATGGCGTGCGGGTTGCCCAGTTCGCTCGACTTGTCCAGCCAGCGGGCCGCCTCCGCCTGGTCTTGCGGCACGCCTTCGCCATTTGCCGCCAGCAAGCCCAGCATCAATGCCGCCTTCGCATGGCCTTGCTGCGCCGCCTGGCGGTACCACGGCCAGGCCTGGGCCGGCGTGGCCGCGCGCAGCATCTGGCCCAGCTCGAACGCCGCTTCCGTGTCGCCGGCGCGGGCCGCCTGTTCGAACAGGCTCAATGCCTCGGCGCGGCGCTCGGTCCGGGACTGGTAAATCAGCGCCAGTTCGCGCTCGGCGACGGGCATGTCCTTGCCGGCCCAGCTGCGCACCTTGCGCTCGGCCTGGCGGTCGCCCGCCTGGCGCGCATGCATGGCGACGGCTTCGATTTCCGCCGCCGTGGGCGGCGGCGACGCCTGGCAGGCGGCCAGGGCGGCAGCCAGCACGAGTGCGGGGAGGGAAAGCGCTTGTTTCATCTGCATTAACTTTCATGACGTGGGCCGGGAAGCCAGCAGTCCCGGCCCGTGGACCTTATTTGCTCAGGTCGATGCCGTACTTGGCAAAGCCGCTGGCGTCGAGCCCGCCTTCGGACGCCACGTTGGCGATGCCGCTGCTCTGCGCCAATGCCAGGTGGCCCGGCGCCGAGCGCAGGATCACGGGGCCGGCCGTGGCCGTCTTGACGAAGCTCCAGCTGCGCGCGCTGCCATTCGCCGCCAGGGTCACCTTGCCGCCCTTGGTGCTCAGCGACGCCAGGTAGTTGCTGACCACGGCCTGGTTCGCATCGGGCGACTTGATGATGGTCTTGCTGCCATCGATGCCCGGCACGGCGCCGCCGCCGCCGGCGCGGTAGTCGTTGGTGGCGACGATGAAATCATCGCCGTCGGCGACCGGTGCGCCCTTGTACGTGAGGTTGACGATGCGGCTGCCGACCTTTTTCGTCACGTCGATCTGGTACGTCAGCGCATTGTTTTCGGCGTAGAACACGTCATAGTTATAGATCGTGCCATACGACGGCACCAGGTCTTGCTCGGCAGTAATGGCCGGGTCGATCTGGTTGAATTGCCTGGCCGACGTTTCCAGCCACGCTTTCAAGTCCGCGCCCTTGATCTTGACGGCTTGCAGGTTGTTATTGCTATATAAATACAAATCGCCCGGATTGCGCACTTGCAAGCCGACCGGCGCGGCAGGCGAGGCGCCGGATGCCACGTCCGTGAAGTCCGACGGCCCGTTGCGGCCCGCCTTGAACGGCGCGCTGCACGAGATCACGGGAATGTTCTTGTAGCTGGACAAGGTCGCATCCGTGCTGGTGGCGATGAAATTCTTCACGTAGTCGAGCTGCGCCTGGTTCACCAGCTGGATGGCGCTGACGTCGCCCACCAGCGCAAAATACGCGGACATCTCGAAATCCGTGCTGATGCCCAGCGGCTGCTTGGCGTAGGCGACGGTGGCCGCGTGTTCGGTGGCCACCAGCGGGGCGATGGCCGGGTCGGCTTTCACGAGCGTCTTGCCATCCGTGTACTTGAAACCGCGCGATTCCACCGTCGTCTTGGCCGGCTGCACCACCCATTTCCCGCCCTGGTACGCCATCGTCAGTTTGATGATGCCCAAGCGGCGGCCCCAGCTTTGCGCCATGACGGTCGGCACGCCGTTGACAAAACCGTTGACGGCGTCGATCTTGGCGCTGGCCGGGAAGGCGGCAAACGAGGCGTCCAGCGCGGCTGCGCCTTCTTCCTTGCCTTTCGGGAAGATCAAGTGCGAGTGGCCGATCATCAGCGCGTCGATGCCCGTGCTGGTCAGGTGATAGCTGCCGTTTTCCATCTTCGGGCTGTAGGTGCTCGTGTCCAGGCCGCCATGCGACAGGGCCACGACGAGGTCGGCGCCCTTGCTGCGCAATTCCGGCACGTATTGTTTCGCCGCTTCCTGCACGCCCGTCACGCTGACTTTGCCGGCGAGCACTTTTTGGTCCCATTCGAGGATTTGCGGCGGCACAAAGCTCAGCACGCCCACATTGATCTTGACCGTCAGCTTGCTGCCGTCGGGCGCCGTGGCGGCGAAATCGCGCGGCAGCACGGTGTAGGGCTGGAAGATGGGCTTGCCGGTGGCCACGCCAACAACATTGCTCAGCACGGAAGGGAAGGCGGGCGCGCCGCACGTGCCCGTCGGCTTGGCCACGCCGGGAATGCCGAAATCCGTGTTGGTGATCTGGCTCAGGTAACCGAGGCCATAGTTGAATTCATGGTTGCCCATGCCGCCCGCATCGTATTTCAGCGCATTCATGGCCTTGTGCACGGCCAGCGTGCCGGAGCAGGGCACGGGCGCGGCCACGGCTTGCAGGTCGGCAAGTAGCGTGCCCTGGATGACGTCGCCATCGTCGAGCAGCACATTATTCGGGTTTTCCGCGCGCGCCGCCTGGATCAGGGTGGACGTGCGCTCCAGGCCCAGACTCGTGTCTTCGGCCAGCGCGTAATAGTTGTAGCTCAAGACGTTCGAGTGGATATCGGTGGTTTCCAGCAATGCCACGGTGACCGTCGTGCCTTCGGGAATGGCCGGCGCCGCCGGCGTATTCGAACTGCCGTTGCAACCGACGAGACCCGCACTTGCCAGCGCCGCCAGCATGACCCAATTTGTTTTCATTACCGCCCTCGGAAAGATTCAAAGGACGCGACTGTAACGCCGCCATATGACGCGGCGATGACAGCCGTGCAGGGCGCATGGATGCAGGCGCCGCGCAGGTGGCAGCGGCCATGCCGCAGCGGCGCGCTCCAACTTCTGCGCGCGCCTGCTGCCGAGAGTTCACTCTCACAAAGTACGGCAAGTCATTGATTTTATGCATGAATATGTGAGGAGGATTGCTCGTCGCGGCACCGCTGCGAACAGCGGCAAGGCCGAGCGTGTGGCAGGGCAGGCAAAGATTGCCGCACAAATGCAACTGAGCTGCATTATAATTAAAACGCAATTAACTTGCATTTAGTATGAGGCCGTCCATCGCCTCCCTCAATCGACTCCATCCGAAGGAACCCCATGCCCCAGCGCAAACTCCCCGTCACCGTCCTGTCCGGCTTTCTTGGCGCCGGCAAGACCACCTTGCTCAACCACATACTGCGCAACCGCGAAGGCAAGCGCGTGGCCGTCATCGTCAACGACATGAGCGAAGTCAACATCGACGCCGCGCTGGTGAAGGACAGCGCCGAAGCGGCCGGCGCAGCGCTGTCGCGCACGGAAGAAAAACTCGTGGAAATGTCGAACGGCTGCATTTGCTGCACCCTGCGCGACGATTTGCTGCAGGAAGTGCGGCGCCTGGCCTTGGAGGACCGCTTCGATTATCTGCTGATCGAATCGACGGGCGTGGGCGAGCCGATGCCCGTGGCCGCCACCTTCGACTTCGAGGACGAGCACGGCGACAGCCTGAACGACGTGGCGCGCATCGACTGCATGGTCACCGTCGTCGACTGCGCCAACCTGCTGGCGGATTTCCATAGCGAAGACAGCCTGGAGCAGCGGGGAGAAACGGCGGGCGAGGGCGACGACCGCCAACTGGCCAACTTGCTCACGGAACAGATCGAATTTGCCAATGTCATCGTCCTCAACAAGGTCGACATGGTCGATGCGGCCGAGCGCCTGCGCGTGCTGGCCGTGTTAAAAGCCCTGAACCCGGGCGCGCGCATCATCGAAACCAACCAGTCCATCGTGCCGCTCGACGCCATCCTGGGCACGAACTTGTTCGACCTGGAGCAGGCGGCCGCCATGCCGGGCTGGGCCCAGGAGCTGGCGGGCAGTCATGCGCCGGAAACGGAAACGTATGGCATCGCCAGCTTCGTCTACCGGGCGAAGGAACCGTTCCACGCGCAGCGCCTGCACGACTATATTTCGCAACCGATACCGGGCGTGGTGCGCAGCAAGGGATACTTTTGGCTGGCCAGCCGCCCCGAATGGGTGGCCAGCCTGTCCGGCGCGGGCAAGCTGATGAATATCGAACCCGTGGGCCTGTGGTGGGCGGCCGTGCCGCAGGAACGCTGGCCCACGGATGCGGCCTCGCTGGCGGAAGTCAAGGCGGGCTGGAGCGAAACGTATGGCGACCGCTACCAGGAGCTCGTCTTCATCGGCCAGGACATGGACCAGGCCGCCATCGAGGCGGACTTGAAGAAATGTCAACTTAACTATACGGAAACGCGCCAGGGCATGGCCGCCTGGCGCCAGCTGCCCGACCCGTTTCCACTATGGCAACGGATGGAAGAACTCGAAGATCAAGCTTGAACAGGAACGCGCCATGACAGAATTGATCCCCGTCACCATCATCACGGGTTTTCTCGGCAGCGGGAAAACGACCTTGCTCAAGCGCATATTGCAGGGCGATCACGGCGTGCGCATCGCCGTGATCGAAAATGAATTCGCCGCCGAAAGCATCGACCACGGCTTGCTGGTGCAGGACAGCGGCGAGCAGATCGTGGAAATGAACAATGGCTGCATCTGCTGCAGCGTGCGGGGCGACCTGATCCGCATCCTGGGCGAATTGCACGCCAGGCGCGCGGCGGGAAGCATCGCATTCGACCACGTCATCATCGAAACGACGGGCCTGGCCGCACCCGGTCCCGTGGCGCAAACCTTCTTTGCGGAGCCAACCGTCAGCGAGTGCTACATGCTGGACGCCATTTTGACGGTGGTCGATGCGCGCCATGCGCAGCAGCAATTGACGGCGCACAAGGAAGCGCAGGAGCAGGTGGGCTTTGCCGACCGCATCCTGCTGTCGAAGACGGACCTCGTCAGCAAGGATGAGCTGGCCGCGCTGCGCCAGCGCCTGGCCGCCATCAACGGCCGCGCCAGCATACAGAAAGTGCGCTTCGGCAATGTACCGCTGGGCGACATCCTGAACATCCGCGGCTTCAACCTGAACGCCATCGTCGAGCTGGAGCCGGATTTCCTCGGGGAACTGGGCCACCGCCATGGCGACGGCGTGCAATCGTTCGTCTACCACCAGGCCCAGCCCCTCGATCTGCTGCAGGTGGAAAACTTTCTTGATGCCGTGGTGCAACTGTTCGGCAGCCAGCTGATGCGCTACAAGGGCATTTTATATGTTGCCGACCTGCCATGCCGCGCCGTGTTCCAGGGCGTGCACATGCTGATGGGCTCGGAACTGGGCGCGCCGTGGCGCGACGGGGAAACGCGCGCCAGCAAGATCATTTTTATCGGCCGCGACTTGCCGCAGGATATGCTGACACGGGGCCTGGACCGCTGCGTGGCCAAGGTGGCGGCATGAGCGTGGAAGCGGGCTTGGCCATTCTCGCCATCCGCGTGCGTGCATGGAGAAAGGGCGTGGGTATAATGGGAAAAAACTCCCGAGTCCTCCCATGCCCGCACCCGATATCGTCATCCGCCTGTTGACGCCAGCCGACACCGCCGCCTTTCGCGCGCTGCGCCTGCGCGCCATCCTTGACTCGCCCAGCTCGTTTTCCTCGTCGCGCGAGGATGAACTGGCGCGCACGCCGGAGGAACATGCGCAGCGCATCGCCGGCGGCCCCCTGCACAGGGCTTTCGGCGCCTTCGATGGCGAACGCCTGGTCGGCTTTGCCGGCTTGCGGCGCGAACCCTTGCGCCAGCTGTGGCACAAGGCCATGCTATGGGGCGTGTTCGTCGATGCGCCTCAGCGGGGCCGTGGTGTGGCGCGGCGGCTCGTCAACGCCTGCATCGAACAGGCCGAGACGGACCCTGCCGTCATGCAGGTGCACCTGAGCGTGAATGCGGAAAACAATGCCGCCTTGCGGCTGTATGAATCGCTGGGATTTATCGCGTATGGGACGGAACCGCGCTCGATGCGCGTGGGCGAGCTGTTTTACGACGAGCATCACCTGGCGTTGCTGCTCAAGTGATACCTTCAGGTGATGTCTTTTTGAAAATTACTTGCAGCGCGGGCACAGGCCCTTGATCAGGTAATCGACTTCGCCGCCGCTGAAGCCTTCCGGCAAGAGCACGGGCGGCGGCAGCTTGACTTCATTGAAGCAGGTGACGTTGGCGCACTTGGTGCACTGGAAATGCGCATGTTCGTGCGCCTGATGGCCGGCGCCGGCGCTGAAGCGCCACACCTGGTCGGCGCCCGCGATGCGGTGCACGAGTTCATTTTCCGTCAGCCATTCCAGCACCCGGTACAGGGTGACGGAATCGATATCGCTGTCCTGCGACAGCGCTTGCTGGATTTCATGGTGGGTCAGCGAACGGCTTTGCGCCATTAAAAAGTCGAGCACCTTCACGCGCGTCTTGGTAACGCGGGCGTTGGTGTTGCGGATCAGCGATTCGGCGTGCGGTGTAGAAGATGATGTCAACATGATAAGCCTGCTTGCGGGGGATCGGCTGGCGGCGTCATCGCCGTGCCCGTTGCCACCCTCTGGGCCATATCTTAGCATGTGTGCCCCTGTGCATGAAGCCGCGTTATGCTTCGAACGTCCAATCCGGCATGCCGGCGCCGCTGGCATGCCCGGGGCAGCGGGCAGTGCCGGCGGAGCGGGCCATGGCTCAGGGCATCGAACATTCGGCCTTGGCCATGCCGGCGATCCATGCGCTCAACATGGCGTTCGCTTCCGCGTGATTGGCGGCGCGCCCGATCACCGGCATCACCGATTCCGAATCCGTATGGCTGGTGCGGTACAGCAAGATGGAGGTTTCAGGCGAGCCCGGCACGATATCGTACTGATAAGGCAGTCCCGGGCCACCATAGGCCAGCGGCTTCTTGCAGATGCCGCGCTTGATCGAGTCGATCAGCGGATTGGCTGTCTGGTTGAATCCAAGCAATAGTCCGCTTTGCTGGGCCTGGCCAGTGGTGGAATGACAGTGCGCGCAGTTTGCCTCCAGGTAGCCTTTGGCGCGGGCGTCCAGCGTTTGCGAGGCATCGCTCCAATCGGCCGCCTTGGGCGCGGCTGCGGCGCTGATATAGCCGCTCAGCATGCCAAGGTCGTTGAGATTGTCGAGCTGGTTCTTTGCCCCCGTGCCATACACATAAGTCTTGTTCAGATGATGTGCCTTGGTGCCTATCGGCAGCAGCTCGCCGCCGCCAGCCGAGGTGGTGGCGTGGCATTGCTGGCATTGCTGAGCGCTCGGTACTTGGTAGCTGATTTTCTGGTGCGATCCATTGTCGCTGACCAGTTCCACGCGTTTGACGTCGCCGCCGATTTTCAGCGATGCGTCTTTCTGGTCGTCATCCCACACATAGGGCAGGCCCAGCCAGCGGCCATCGGCCTGCTTGACCAGCAGGCGGGTTTCGACCAGATGGTTCTTGCTCAAGTCGATGGAATTGCCCTGCACGGTTTGATGGCTGACTGCCTGCGCGCCGATGTAGCCGGCATCGCTGCCTGTCGCCTTCGGGTAATAGAAAGTCTTGACGATGACCGCGCCATTCGGAAAAACAAAGGGGTCGGCGCCATTGCCGTTATAGCTGATCTTGCCGCCCTTCGGGAGATAGATGGCGCGCAACTTGCTGGAGTAATCGGAAAACAGGGGGCTGTTCAAATCATACGCCACGGTAGCGGTATTGAGCCGCATCAACTTGCCATCGCTTTGCACCAAATTCCAGCTCGATAATTTGTCCGGCGCGGTGGTGCGTTCAAACAGCTTCACCTCGGCGGCAAAGCTGTCGCCCTCGGCGGTCTTGCCGCCGCCGCAGGCGCTGAGCAAGCTCATGGCGAGCATGAGGGGGAAAAGTGCGGCAAAAAAGGTCAATCTGGTCTTCATATCATGGACTCCTGGCGAGCAAGGGTTGGATGGCGGGCACGCTGCGCCCTGTGGCGCGGGCACGCGCGGCCGCCCCGGTTTGCTTACTTAATGATCGGAAAGGCTGGAATGGCTGGCAGCGTCAATTCACAGTGCATGCGCGGCGCGAATGGAAAGCCTGGCTGTAACAGCTCGGCGGGGATGCCCGCAATCGCTTCCGGCGGTGTTTCTCCCGCCGCGACCGACGCGCCCAGCTTCAGCCCGATCAGGTTGATATCCAGCGTCTCATAGGAAATCACGCCGTCGATGACGGGCGTATCGAGCGAGGTATTGTTCTTGATGCAAATGCGGCTGTCATCGCTGGCCACGCCACCGATGCCCAGGCCGCCCATGCCGGGCAAGGGGATCAGGCCGGTGCTTTTTGCAGGATCGAGTATGCCGTCCCAGACGCCGTACGGCAGCAGCGCCGGCAAGCCGCTCGACGCCAGCTGCGCGAACAGGCCATCGACCAGGGGTTTGAGCTCCGTCTTGAAGGCGCCGTCCGGCGCATGGCCCGATAGCGAGATGGTATTGCCGTAGGCATACAGGCCATGGATGAAGGGATTGTAGTCCGGGTCGTTGATGGCGAAACCGGTCGCCTGATAGCTGAGCGCCAGTATGCTGGTGGTCTTATGGTTCCTGATGACGTTATTCTTGATCTCGGTATTGTCCGCCGCCAGCACCATGATGCCGGTGCCGACGGGCACCGAGGTGACAAAGCCCGTGGCATTGTCGGCGACGGGCGTATTGTTGTCGTGGATATTGTTGTTTTGTATCAAAACCCCGTAACCTTTTTTGAAACGATAGGTGCCGGGCAGGGAGAACACCAGCACGCCGCCCGTGTTGTCATGCAAATCATTGTTCTCCACGATGGCATTGAGCGAGTTTTCGATCTCCACGCCGGCCACGTTCAAATACACTTCATTGTTGCTGACGCGGATATTTTGCGATTGGCCGACATAGATGCCCGCGTCTTCCGAGCCGATCACCTTGCTGTTTTTGACGATGATATTGTCGGAATTGACGGGATACAGGCCATACGCCATTTTGGACGTTTTGGTCGGATCGGTGGTCCACTCGGCGCGCAAGCCATCCATGGTCACATTGCTCGACGCTGAGACAAACACGGCATTGCCGGCCGCATCTTCCACCGCGAAATTTTTCAGCGTGATGGTCTTGACATTGCTGACCTGCAAGCCGTTGCGGCTGCTGGCGTCCTTGAAGGACAAAATGGTATCGCTCGCCGGATTGCTGCCGCTGCCCTTGCCGATAATCGTCACGCCGCTGGTGTTCATGATCAGGGGCCGGTCAAAGTGGAATTTGCCGGCCGGCAGCATGACGGTGGAGCCTTCCCTGAGACGAAACAGCAGATTGCTCATGTCGCTGTCATTCATTTGCGCAGCAGTGACGACGACGTCCAGTGCCGGCGGCGCCACGGCCTCGGCAACGGGTTCGCTGGAACCGCCGCCGCAACTGCCCAGCAGGAGCATGGTGCTTGCGCATGCAATGGTTAGACAGCGCTTGAGGCGCGGTAGTTTGTTCATGCTGTGTCTCCCTTGTTGTATGGTGATTTTTATCTTTTTATCCATATTTATGCGATGATTATAGTTCTGCCCTTGTATTTCATTAGTGACAGAAATGGCCTAAATATGTGCATTTCATGCCAAATTTCGGGAGATAAAATGTTGCATTGCATTATTTAATGAGCCACCGGAGCGCGACCATTTCGGTGGGCCTGGCGACCGATTTGCTGCAAGGACTCGATCCCGGTTCGGACCTGGTCAGGACCGTGCTGGCGCGCGCCAAGATCGCGCCCGAATTATTGCTGGAGCAAGGGGGGCGCATTACGATAGAGCAATTTTCCACCTTGCTGCGCCAGACTGCGCTCTTGCTCGACGATGAAACCCCGCGCTTCTTTTCCCGCCCCTTGCGCAATGGCACGCTGAAGTTTCTCTGCCTGGCGATGCTCGACGCACCGAATCTCGATATTGCACTGCATCGTTTCGTCCGTTATTTCCGCTTGCTGCTCGATGACATGGGCTTCGATGTCACGCACGACGATCGGCTGACCCGCATTGCCCTGATTGAATATGTGCCGCCACAAGGGGAGCGGGTGCTCGTCCACGAGCTGATGCTGAAACTGGTGCATGGCCTCGCTTCCTGGATGATAGGGCGCGAGATACCGCTGGCGCGGGCCGATTTTGCGTTTCCCCGGCCGGCGCGGGTGGCGGAATACGTATATTTATTTCCTGGCCCCATATATTTCGAGCAAGCCCAGACCGCGCTGTACATCGGCTCCGGGTATCTGGGCGCGCCATTGCGCCAGGACAAGAGTGCGCTCAACCAGTTCTTGCGCAATGCGCCCGCCGATTGGCTATACGTGCCATTCAATGACAAGATCCTCACGCACCGGCTGCGCGACTACCTGGCGTCCCGCCTGGCCGATGTGATGACGATAGGTGCTTGTGCGAAGGCGCTGCATTTTTCCGTGCGCACGTTGTCGCGCCGGCTGGCGGAAGAAGGCAGCTCGTTCCAGACGGTAAAGGATGAGTTGCGGCGCGACATGGCGATTTTGCAGCTGATCAAGAGCGATTTGACGATCGCGGCCATAGGGCAGGGCCTGGGCTTCGATGATCCCACCACGTTCAGCCGGGCATTCAAACTATGGACCGGCAGCGCCCCGGGGGTGTACCGCCGTCTCGGGGGCAGCGAAAAGTGCCATTGAACGGCCCGGCTCAAGGCTTGAACGTCCAGTAGCGGCCCGCCACCGTATCGACGGGGTCGAGAAAGCGCTGGTCGGCGCGCGCATTGTTGCGTATCAAATAAAACATGTCGGACAGGGCGGAGCGCTTTTCCGCAAAGTACGAGTGTTTCATGAAGCTCGTGTCGACCCCGGTGGCGTCGATGGTTTCCACGCCGGCCACGATCAGCATGCCGGCGCCGCTGTCGCCCGCGCGCGGGTAGCCGTGCACGGCTTTCGAGGCGGCCAGGGCCAGGTCTTGCGACGAGGCATACAAGGTGACGGGGTTGCGCGCGTGGGCCAGTTTCGGCGCGATATCGTGCCTGAAGATGGCGGCGTCGATATCGGGCGCGGAGAGGATGATTTCCGTGATCTTTTGCGCCAGTTGCGGCTGCGTGGCCAGCAGGTCGGCCACGGCCCGCGCCAGGCCCCGGTTGCCCATGCTGTGGCCCACCAGATACACTTGCGCCGCCTCCGTGCTGGCGAGAAAGTCGGCCAGGAAGGCCGTGAGGTGAGGCGTGCTCCACTCGATATTGTTTTCATCGATGGTGTAGGCGGCCAGGTCGCCGCGCGACGGCCAGCTGTAGAACACGGGCGCGCCGTCGAAGCCCAGGTCGTAGGCCATCTGTCCCGTGCGCCGCGCCGCATCCTCGAAACTCACGTTGTAGCCGTGCACGAAGACAAAGGCGCTCTTGCCGGCCGAGGCGCGTATCTGCGTTTTTAATGCTGCAAAGAAGTTGTCGCGGTCTTGCACCTCGGCAGACAGCAGCACCACGTGCTTGGCCGGGTCGTCGCGAAACTCCAGGCGCCACAGCGACGGCGATTCCAGCTGGCCCATGCGGTGGTCGCGGGGGATGCTGATGTCGCAGCTGCCATAGCTGAGCGGGCCATCGCTGCCGCCATTGCCCCCCGTCATACTGCGTTCGCCGCTGAAGCGCTGCGCCGGCGGCTTGCCCACGTCGCGCTGGCGGTCCGTGGCGAAATACACTTTGACCACGGCATAGTTCGACACGACGGTGCTTTTATCGGCCGGGGCGGGCGCGGTTCCCACCTCTGGCAACGGGGACGGCGGGCGCTGCAGCGCATCGAGCAAGCCTTGCGCGGCAAACAGGGTTTCCATGTCGTCCGGCACTTTCGCCGTGGAAAGGGCGGCCGATAGGGCCAGTTGCAGCTGGGTATTGCCCGGTTCGGCCTCCAGCGCGCCGATGGCGGCCAGGATGGCGGCCGCGCCGTCGAACTTGGCAATGGCCAGCTTCAGGCGTTGATAGTGGCTGGCGACGGCTTCCGGCGCGTGGCCGGGCGCGCCATGTTCGATGGCCGCGACGACGGCGGAAGTGATCAAGTCCATGCGCCACCTGCCTCTCTGATCAATATGAATTAAATATCAACTCATATTGCCATAAAAGCACGCGGAAAGCGACTTGTCCAGCACTGCGCGCAACTGGTGCGCGGCGGATCAATGTTGCTTGTCGTCGCTGAACTGCTGCGCCAAGGATTGCAGGGGCGCCACCGTCAGGCCGCCGCGGCTCACGTGCCCGGGAATGGCCACGCGCACGGGCTTGCTTTGCATGCTGGTGGACGACAGCACGTTCGCCGTGGTTTCCGGCGCCGCATTCCACACGGGATCGGCGATGCCTTCGAACACCTGCTTCAATTGCTCGCCCCAGGTGTCGCGGATCATGCGGAAATACTGGTTCTTTTCATCGATGGCGACGAAGCGCGTGACGGCCAGGCTGCCCGTCTCGTAGACGAGCAGGTCCAGCGGCAAGCCGACGGAAATGTTCGAGCGCAGGGTCGAATCCATGGAGATCAGCGCGCACTTGGCCGCCTCGTCGAGCCGGGTCGTCGGGTTGACGACGCGGTCGATGATGGGCTTGCCATATTTGGCTTCGCCGATCTGGAAATACGTGTTTTCATCGTGCGATTCGATGAAATTGCCGGCCGAATACACCTGGAACAGCCGGCAGCGCTCGGCGCCTATCTGGCCGCCCACGATGATGCTGACGTTGAAGTCGATGCCGCAGTCGGCCAGGGCCTTCGCTTCGCGCTGGTGCACGGCGCGCACGGCGTCGCCCACGATGCGCGCCGCGTCGTACATGCTGGCCACGTTCCAGATGCTGCGCCCGTCCGCATCGACATGGTCTGAAACGAGCTGGCGGATCGCTTGCGAAATCGACAAGTTTCCGGCCGTCATCAGCACCAGCATGCGGTCGCCCGGGTTTTCGAACACGCTCATCTTGCGGAAGGTGCCGACCTGGTCCACGCCGGCATTCGTGCGGGAGTCGGACAGGAAGACCAGGCCTTCATTCAGGCGCATGCCTATGCAGTATGTCATTGTCGTAAATCAAATCAAAAGGGGGAACATTCTACACCAGCCGGGGCTGGACGATCCGCCGCAAGCCCCGGCCAGCCTCATTCCTGCCCATTTACACGGGCGCGATCTGCACGTCCACGTGCAAGGTTTCCGTGCCGCCGCCCTGGCGCACGCCGCGCACGGGCGCGGCCGAATCGTAGTCGCGCCCGATGGCCAGACGGCAATACGCGTCCGTCATCAGCCGCGCATGCGTGACGTCGATGCTGACCCAGCCCGCGAAATCCGTGTCTTCCGTCCACGCGTCGACCCAGGCGTGGCTGGCCGCGTGGCCCGTCGTGCCCGGATCGATGTAGCCGGACACATAGCGGGCCGGGATGCCCCAGGCGTGGCAGCAGGCGAGGAACAGATGCGCGTGGTCCTGGCACACGCCGCGCCCCAGCGCCAGGGCGTCGCCGGCCGTGGTGGTGACCATGGTGGCGCCGCTTTCATAGGCCACCTTGCCGACGATGTGTTCGGCCAGCCGCAGCAGATGGCCCGTGCCGGCCGTCACGCGGCGGTCCGGCAGGCTGGCGGCCGCCAGCTCCACGATGGCGGGATTGGCCTGCGTCAGCGGCGTCGGCATGGTAAACAACAGCGGTGACAGGGTATCGACCAGGTTCAGCCGTCCCTTGTGCGGGTAAATGGTTTCCACCACGCCCTGGGCGACCAGGCTCAGCGACTGGTGGCTGCCGTTGATCGTCAGCATGTGCGACAGATTGCCGTAGGCATCCGTGTAGGCGTGGCACTGGCCCGGCGTGGTGATTTGCCAGGACAGTGCCCGCTGCTGCGGCTCGACGCGCGGCGTCAGGTGCAGCTGCTGTATCGTGTAGGCCAGCGGCGCACTGTAGGCGTAGCGGGTTTCGTGGCGGATGGTGAGCTGCATCAGGCCGCCAGGGGAACGAGGAAGTCGCGGCTGACCCGGTTGCCCAGGTCATAAATGTTTTCCAGAAACTCCGTCAAGGTATGGTGCAATCCCGCCTTCATGATGTCGTCGATATGGCCGAATTTCAGCTCGGCATGCAATTTGCCGGCGAACCGCTCCGTATCGGCCGACACATCGTTGCGGATATGCTTCAGATTTTCCACCACGTCATCCATGCAGGCCAGGAGCGACCTGGGCATGTCGCCGCGCAGCATCAGCAGTTCCGCCACCCGTGCCGGCGTGATCACGTCGCGGTAGACCTTGCGGTAGATCTCGAAGCCGGAAACGGAGCGCAGCAGGGCCGCCCAGTAGTAAAAATCGCGCTGGGCGACGTCTTTCGACGTGTCGCGCGCGCCGTGGAACTTCACGTCGAGGATGCGCGCCGTGTTGTCGGCCCGCTCCAGGAAGGTGCCCAGGCGGATGAAGTGGATGGCTTCGTCCTTGAGCATGGTGCCCAAAGTCACACCGCGCGACAGGTGCGAGCGGTACTTGACCCACTCGAAGAAGGCGCTGGGGTCCGTTTCCAGCAGATTGCTTTTCAAGCGCTTCTGCATGTCGAGCCAGGTGGCGTTCTGGATTTCCCACACTTCCGTCGTCAGCGTCCCCCGCACGGCGCGGGCGTTTTCGCGCGCGCCCGTCAGGCAGGCGAGGATCGACGACGGATTGTTCGGGTCGCGCACCATGAAGTCGAGCACGTCGCGCGTATGGAAGCGCCCATACTTATGGTCGTATGCGCTTTGCAGCTCGGAAATACCCAGGGTGGCGCGCCAGCCTTGCTCCGCGTCCTGCTCCGACTGGGGCAGCATGGACGTTTGCATGTTGACGTCGAGCATGCGCGCCGTATTTTCCGCCCGCTCCGTGTAGCGGGCCATCCAGAACAAATGATCGGCAGTGCGGCTCAGCATGTTTTCTCTCCTGCAAAAGCTGCTTTTTCTTCTGATAATGTGGCTTCCAGTACCCAGGTATCCTTGGTGCCGCCCCCTTGCGAGGAATTGACTACCAGCGAGCCTTCACCGAGCGCCACGCGGGTCAGGCCACCGGGCACCATGGAAATCGTCTTGCCGGACAGCACGAACGGACGCAGATCGATGTGGCGCGGCGCAATGCCGGCCTCGACATACGTGGGGCAGGCGGACAGGGCGAGCGTGGGCTGGGCGATATAGCCGCCCGGATTGGCCAGCAGGCGCTGGCGGAAATCCTCGATCTGCGCGGCGCTCGACGCCGGCCCCACCAGCATGCCGTAGCCACCTGCGCCATGCACTTCCTTGACGACAAGTTTCGGCAAATTCGCCAGCACATAGGACAAATCGGCGCTCTTGCGGCACTGGTACGTGGGCACGTTGTTCAAAATCGGTTCCTGCGACAGGTAAAACTTGATCATGTCGGGCACGAACGGGTAGATCGACTTGTCGTCAGCCACGCCCGTGCCGATGGCGTTCGCCAGGGTGACCCGTCCCGCGCGGTAGACGGACAGCAGGCCCGGCACGCCCAGCGACGAATCGGAGCGGAAGGCCAGCGGATCGAGGAAATCGTCGTCGACGCGGCGGTAGATGACGTCCACGCGCTTGGGGCCGCGCGTGGTGCGCATGTAGACGGAGTTGTCGTTGACAAACAAATCCTTGCCTTCGACCAGCTCCACGCCCATCTGCTGGGCCAGGAAGGCGTGCTCGAAGTAGGCGGAGTTGTACATGCCGGGCGTCATGACGACCACCGTCGGGTCATCGATGCCCATGGGCGCGACGGAGCGCAGGTTGTCGAGCAGCATGTCCGGGTAATGGTCGACGGGGGCGATGCGGTTGCGGGCGAACAGTTCCGGGAACAGCCGCATCATCATCTTGCGGTCTTCCAGCATGTAGGACACGCCCGAGGGCACCCTTAAATTGTCTTCCAGTACATAGAATTCGCCCTGGCCCGCGCGCACGATGTCGACGCCGGCGATGTGCGCGTAAATGTCGGAAGCGACGGCGATGCCCTGCATTTCCGGGCGGTACTGGGCATTCTTGTAGATTTGCTCGGCGGGAATGATGCCCGCCTTGATGATGTTTTGCTCATGATAAATATCATGGATGAACATGTTCAAGGCTTGCACGCGCTGCACCAGGCCCGTCTGCATCTGCGCCCATTCGGCGGCGGGGATGATGCGGGGAATGGTGTCGAACGGAATCAGGCGTTCCGTGCCGGCATCGTCGCCGTAGACGGCAAACGTGATGCCGACGCGGCGGAACGTCAGGTCGGCTTCGGCCCGCTTGCGGGCGATGGTTTCCGGGGATTGCTGCGCCAGCCAGTTGTCGAATTCACGATAGTGTTCGCGTACCTTGCCGTCCGTCCCCACGTCATCTGCAGTCATTTCATTGAAAAAATTTGCCATGTTGTGATGTCCCTTGAGCCGTGTCTGTGTATAGCTCAGCAGGAAACGTGCCAACAGTGCGGACGGGAACAGGTGTAAAGATGACCACTTTTGTGGCGTCGCGCCAGCCTTCGCACCGTTTTGGTGCGCTAGCTGTCACTGTTGGGGACGCCAGCGGGCGGGACGAAGGGACGGCAATCGACGGGCACGTCGAAGATGAAGCTGGTGCCCGTTTCCGGCGCGCTGTCGACGGCGATGCTGCCGCCGTGGCTTTCGGCCACGTTCTGCACGAAGGGCAGGCCGATGCCCCAGCCGGGCGCGGGACTGTCGTTCTCGCGGCGCAGGTAGTCGAAGATGCGCTCCGCCTGGGCCGGCGCGATGGCGTGGCCGCCATTGTGGACGGTGATGATCAGCCGTTCGTGGCACGCTTCCACGTGCACCTTGACGGGCGCGTCGTCGCCGTACTTGATGGCATTGCCGAGCAGGTTTTCCAGCGCGCGCCGCAGCGAGTTCTCGCACCACCAGCCGGTGACGGATTGCCCGCTGACCTGGCATTTTCCGGGCCGCTGCAGGTTGACCTGGCCGGCCACGGCGTGTACCAGGGGCAGCACGTCGAACTGGCTCAGCACCAGCGGCAGCCGCTGGCCCTGGTGGTAGCTGAGGGTGTCGAGCAATTCCTCGATCATGCTGTCGAGCCGTTTGCTATGCTCGGCAATCTTGCGCGCCAGCAATACCACGCGTTCCGGCTCCGCTGGCCGCAGCAGCAGCTGGGCGCTGGTGCTGATCACGGCCAGCGGGTTGCGCATGTCGTGCGACAGGCCGGCCGCGATGCGGCGCCGGAAGCCTTCATGCATGCTGGTAAATTCGCGTATCGATTCGCGGATGCCCGAGTCGATCGACTCGTTGAGCACCTGCCAATCCTTGCTGCGCAAGGTGATATGGGCATCGTGCGCGGCGGCGGCGAAGCAGTCGCGGAAGATCTGGTATTCCTGGATCACCTGTTCCGGCCCGTAATTGGTCATGCGCGCCCGTTCGTTGCCATGCACGGCAGGAACGTTGCTGTTGCTGGCCGCGTTGTCGCGCGGATGGCCCGGCGTGAGGGCTTCGGCCAGGTTGTCGAAAAAGGCGGGCAGGGTATTGATGAGTATGGGCGTGAGCAACTGGTCGGCGCCGCGCACCTTGGCGCGCACGCGTTGTTCCCAGGCGTTGAGGACGGCGTCGCGCATGGCAAAGATGCGCTGCGCGCGCTGCAGTGGCTGGCGCGCGCCGGCCTGGCGACCCGCGTGATGATCCGTGGCAATATTCACCTGGACTCCCTGACAGGAATGACTATGCTCATAATAGTATGCGCCTAATCCGCCGCCAGGAAAACGCCTTATTGACCAGTATCGGCTTGCCGCAAGGCCGCATACAGGCGGGAAAGCGAGGCTGACCACTCGGCCAGGGAAAAGTTCTGTGGGTCGTCATGACCGTTCGCAAAGCCCGTATCGAGCACGGCGTGGAAGGCGGGGATCAGCCACGTGCCCTTGCGCACGCTGGCGGCGATGTAGAGCAGGGCCAGGCGCTCGTATTGCGCGGGCGTAAAGCCGGGATCGGGCGCCAGGCCATCGTTGCCCTTGCCGCCGCCGGGCACGGAATGGCGCGGCTGCACCAGTTCCACGTGCAGGAACAGGCCCGTCAGCGACGGCTTGTCCTTTTCCAGCTTGCTGGCATAGCCGGCCGTGCCGAAGTCGCGCACAGCCAATGAACCGCCGAGGCGGTTCACGTAGACATGGCCTTTCGGGCCGGCGCCCAGCGCCGGGTTACGGATAGTGAAATCGTTGAAATCCCAGCTGGCGTCGTTGATGTGATCGGGAATAGTTTCTAACAAGAAATTCGGGTAGCTGGTGTCGTGGATGACGAAGTAGCGGGCCATGGGCGCGGCCAGCCGGCCCACGGCGCGCGACAGCGGTGCATCGACGGCGCCGCCCGCGTCCGCTTCGCTGATCGATTGCTGCGCCAGCCAGGCGCGCAGCCGGGCCGGGGCGACGTCCGTGCGCTGGCCGATGTGCTCGGCAAGAAAGTCCGGCAGCGGCGCGCTGTCGCCCAGCCGCGCATACAGTTTGACGGGGCGCAATAAACACGTGGCTTGCGCCCGCGCATCGCCCTTGAAGCCGCTTTTCCAGGCGGCGTAGGGGCAGGCGGCTTGCTTTTGGGCAAGGGCAGTGCCGGTGGTGGCGAAGAGCAACAGGGAGAGGAGGGCGGGGCGCAGTGTCATGCGCGCATTGTCGCCCAAGCGCAGGCGATTGCACAGGGGCGCACGCGGCGCGGCGCCCCTGCCGGGCATGGAATGACCGTCTAGAAGTCGACCGAGGCGGAAACGACGACGGTGCGCGGCGCGCCCAGCACCAGGTAGCCGGCGCCGGAAGCGCCGCCGGCCGAGGCCCAGTAGTTCTTGTCCGTCACATTGTCGAGGCGCGCGCGCAAGGTCACTGCCCGCTCGGCGATGCTGGCCGTATAGCGGGCGCCCAGGTCCAGGCGCGTCCACGACGGCAGCTGTTGCTTGTTGGCCGCATCGAGATACTGGGCCGAGGTGTACAGGGCGCGGCCCGTCAGCGCCAGGCCGTGCACGCCCGGCACATCCCACTCCACGCCCGCATTGAGCTGCCTGCGGGGCACGCCGATGGCGTCCTTGCCATTGTTCGCCTGGTTTTGCACATTCACCTGTTCCGCATCGAGGAAGGTCAGGCCGCCCAGCAGGCGCAAGCCGCGCGCGGGGCTGCCGAAGACGGACAATTCCAGGCCACGGTTGCGCTGTTCGCCAAACACGCCGAAGGTGCCGTTGTCCACGTACGCCAGCGGCTGCTTGGTGGTGAACAGCGCGGCGCTCATGCCGATGCGGCCGCCGTCGTATTTGACGCCGACTTCCTTCTGTTTCGATTTGTACGGCGCAAAGACCTGGCCGATATTGTTCGTCACGCCGAAGCCGCCCGCCACGGCGCCTTTCTGCAAGCCTTCTATATAGTTGGCATACACGGACATTTCCTTGCTGGGGCGGTACACGAGGCCGGCCAGCGGCGTGGTGGTGCTTTCGCTGTAGCCGGGAGCCGTCTGCTTGCCCGTGTCGTAGTCGTAGCTGTCGTCCTTGATGGTCTGGCGGCGCAAGCCCACGGTCAGCAGCACGCTGTCGTTGGCAAAGCCCATGGTGTCGGCCACGGCAAAGCTGGACAGGATGCTGCGCGACGTCACCAGCGGATTGTCCAGCTTGCCGCCAACGTACAGGGTGGCGGCCGGCGGCACGGCATTGAACGGCGCATCGATGCTGGCGTTGAAGTTGCCGCTCATGCCGTAGGCGTTGCGCGATTGCGACCGGAAGCTCGATGCCGTGGCGCTCAGGCTGTGGCTGACGCTGCCCGTGACGGCCTTGCCGCGCACGCCGATCTCGCCCGTGCGCACCGTGTCGCGGCGCTCATTGTCGAAACGGTAAGCCGTGCCGCCGCCATCCGCGCTGGCGACCGTGGGCACGGCCAGCACGTTCGATTCATTGCCGCTGCGCGCGCCCAGCGCGGCCCAGGCCACGACATCGCTGGCGATATCGTATTCGCCGCGCAGGGTGCCGAAGGTGTCGCGTTCGTTCGAATGCGTCCAGTCCTGGGCGAAATTGCGGCTGGCGTCCGGCGCGGCCGGGATCGCCAGGCCGGGGGCCACGTTCACGCTGGGACGCGGCGCCGTCAGCTTGTGGTCCTGGTAGCCGGCGTCGGCCGACAAACGGAAGCCGCGACCACGGTAGTCGGCGCCGATGGAAAAGACGCTCAGTTCGCGCTTTTCACGGTCAACGGCCGTATCGCCGTCGCGGCGGGCCGCATTGATGCGGATGCCCGTATTGTTGTCGGGGCCGAAGCGGCGCGCGATATCGGTGGCCACATATGCCTGGCCGCCGCTTTCCACGCCCACCGTTACCTGCGTCAGCGGCGCATTCGGCGCCCGCTTGGGCAGCAGGTTGATGGCGCCGCCAATGCCGCCGCCGCCCGGCGCCGCGCCATTGATGAAGGTATTCGCGCCACGGAACACTTCCACGCGCTCAAGCAGCTCGGAGGCGACGAACTGGCGCGGCAGCAGGCCGTACAGGCCGTTGTACGCGAGGTCGTCCGAATTCACGGGGAAGCCGCGGATCATGTACATTTCCTGGAAATTGCCGAAACCGCGCGTGACGCGCACGCCCGGATCGTTTTGCAGCACGTCGCCCACGCCTTGCGCCTGCTGGTCCTGGATCAGCGCCTGCGTGTAGTTGAGGCTATTGAACGGCGTGGCCATCATGTCCACGTTGCCCAGCAAGCCCAAACGTCCGCCGCGCGCCACCTGGCCGCCCGCGTAGGCTTTCGACAAGCCTTCCGCCGAGGCGTCGGCCGAGGCATTCACGACCACGGTCGGCATGGTTGGCGCGTCGCCGGCCGATGCCGTGGTGATGGTTTGGGCGTGGGCGGCGGCGCTGGCGAGCAGGAAGGCGGCCAGGGCGAACGGGGTAGGGACGAGGCGGAAGGTGCGCATGGTATTGTTTGGATATTAATGAGAATGATTATCATTATATTCCAGTGAGGCGCCGTGCGTGGGAAAGTGTGAGAAAGCGGCAAGAAAAGTCGACATTCCTGCCACACCGGGCGCCTAAAAGTACCGGAATCTGGCGGGAAAAGGCGCGCCAGACGATATCTTGTGGATTTATTAATGCCTACGGTCAAGTTTCGCTAAAATAGGCCGTCGCGCCCGGCGCCCACAGGAAACCGCATGCCATTGCTTCGCCATCTACCGTCCGCCTCCCTGCGCCTGCGCATACGGGGCGGCTTGAGCCTGAAGGGCGCGGCCGTCGCGCTGATCCTGGCCATGCACGTGCTGGGCCTGTATTTCCTGCTGCTGCCGGCGCGGCAATTGAAGCAATACACGGAAGTGGCCTTCATGACCCTGCTGCCACCCCGGCCAACGCCGCAGGCGCCGCCGATGGCCTTGCCGCTGCCCATGCCGGCTCATGTGCCGCGCGCGCGCAGCAGTGCACCGCCCGCCACGCCTCCCGCCATCCTCGCACCACCGGCCGTGGCTGCGGAAAGCATCACCGTGCCCGCCGAAGACTTGCCCGCCGCGCCAGCCAGCGCCGACTTGCGCACGCGCGCCCGGCTGGCCGCGGGCGCCGCCGACAAGGCCCTGCGCGGCGAACTGAAACAAGACAAACCCTGGCTGGCCGCTGCCGACCTGAAAAGCGAAAGCAGCTTCCAGAAACTGGTCGCCTCCGCCTGGCGCGGCGGCCCCGTCATCCGCGTGGAAGACTACCTGACGGCCGACGGCCGGCCCGCCACGCGCGTCGTCAGCGCCAGCGGCGCCACCTGCTATGGAATGGCCGACAATCCTGGCTCCGGCGCCGACCCGTTCAAGACGGGTGGCAAGGTCAAGCGCGTGCCTTGCCCGGGCTAAAGTTTCCAAGCGGTACACGGTTTTCACGGCAATTACGGGCGCTCAGCCCCGGCTGGTTCCCAACTATGCTAAGTTGCGTCTGCAAATCTTGTCGACACGACCCAGGACGCCCATGCCACCCGAACTCCTCATCCTTGCTCCCAGCCCTTCGGCTGCCGTCAACGCGCAGCTGGAGCAGCAATACACGTGCCACCACGCCTGGCAAGTGCCGGCGGACGAGCGCCATGCCTGGCTGGCCGAACGGGCACCCGGCATCCGCGCCGTCGTCACCACGGGCGCGCTGGGCTTGAACGCCTTTGATATGGCCTTGCTGCCGAAGCTGGAAATCGTCGCCGTCAACGGCGTGGGCCTCGACGGCGTGGCGCTTGACCAGGCCCGCGAGCGCGGCATCGCCGTCACCACCACGCCGAACGTCTTAACCGATGACGTGGCCGACCTGGCGCTGGCCTTGCTGCTGGCCAGCGCGCGGCACGTCGTGGCGCTCGACCGTTTCGTGCGCGACGGCGGCTGGGAACGGCGCGAAGCCATCGCCCCAGCGTCCAGCCTGCGCGACAAGACGGCCGGCATCTTCGGCTTCGGCCAGATCGGGCAAGCCATCGCGCTGCGCCTGGCCGCCTTTGGCGTCAACGTCCGCTACTTCCAGCCGCGCGCCATTCCCGGCGCCAGCGCGCCACGCGCCGCATCGCTGCTGGCCCTGGCGCAGGAAAGCGATGTCCTGATCGTTTGCGCGCCGGGCACGCCGGCCACGCGCAAGAGCATCGACCGCACGGTGCTCGACGCGCTCGGTCCGCAAGGCACCCTGATCAACATCGCCCGGGGCGCCCTGATCGACGAAGACGCCCTGATCGCCGCCTTGCGGGAGGGCCGCCTGGGCGCGGCCGGCCTCGACGTGTTTGCCGACGAGCCGCGCGTGCCAAACGCCCTGCGCGCCTTGCCCAACGTGGTGCTCACGCCCCACGTGGGCAGCCTGACCGTGGAAACGCGCCATGCGATGGGGCAACTGGTGGTCGATAACCTGGCCGCCCACTTCGCCGGCTTGCCGCTGCGCACGCCCGTGCCCTGACGCTGCCGCCGCGTCAGGGCCGCACCACCCAGCGCACGTCGTCGAGCGACAGCAGCAGTTGCTCGGGCGCGCCGTCCGTAAAGAAATTCAGACGGAAATCCATGGCCGCGCCGCCACCCGTGGTCGGCTGCTGCGTGTCATACCATTGCTGCACCTGGGCCACCAGCGCCATGGGCGCTGCGGGCGGCTGGGCCGCATCGATGGGCGCGAGCACGGCCGGCAGCAGGCTGACCGGCAGCGAGGTGCGGGGAAAGCCCGCCACGGCCGGCATCACGCTGTAGGAATAGCTGCCATCCATGGCGATGCGTACGCTGCCCGAGGCGCCCGTGAAGAGGGCGTTGAAGAAGCCCCTCATGTAGGCCGCCACGTCGCTGCCGCCCACCGGTGCGACTTGCCGCAAATCATAGCCTTGCCAGCTCAGGCGCGGCAGGATGGGGTCGCTGAACTTGACGACCGGCGTCTGGTACAGGAAGGCGGGCATGGTCGACACCTGGGTCTGGCTGGGCGGGCACAGGTAGCGGTTGCGCTGCACGTACAGCGAGGCCTGGGCATTCTGGTACACCATCACGTTCAGCCCCGGCATGCGCACTTCGCGGCCGGTATTGGCCAGCGCGGCGGCAAACGACAGGTCGGGCGCGCCGGCGGCGATGGCCGCGTAGCGGTAGGCCAGCAGCGCATCGGGCGGCGTGGGCGTGGCCGGCGTGGCCCGGTACTGCTGCGCATCGATGCCGAGCACGGGCACGGGCACGCTGACGGCGCCGTTGCTCAGGGTGCCGGCCTGCGGGTCGTAGGTGGCGGGCGCGCCGCCGACGGTGACATTGAGCAGCGCATACCAGGCGTCGCCGCCATGGTCTTCCAGGCGCGCGTCGAATTCCACGGCCACGCTGGCCTCGCCTTGCGCCGCCGCCAGCCGCGCCGCGCCGAAATGCTCGCCATAGCTGGCCGCCACCTGGGTCACCAGCTGCTGGAAGGCGGTGGTGGCCAGTGTTGCCTTGGCGATACTATCGGCCGTGTCCTGCTTGCCGTCGAGGGGCGCGAGGAATGCGTCGAGGTCGGCCGAGATGAGCGGATAGTTGCTGACGAAGGCGGCCAGCGCCGTGAACAGGTCGGGACCGGCCGCCGCGGACAGCCTGGCCGCCTGCGGCGGCACGTTGAGCACGATGCTGACGTGCACGGCATCCTGCGCCGCCTGGCGATAGGTATAGCTGAAGCCGTAATCCCACTGGGCCAGCTGGGCCGGCTGCAAGCCGTCGGCGGCCAGGCGCAGGCGGCCGGCCTGCGGCGCGGCGGACGCGGTGGCCGTCTGCCGGTTGACCGTGGGCGGCACGGGCAGGGCGCGGTTCAGCACGGGGATATATTGCGTGCCATTGCCCAGCGGCACCTCGAACGGACCGGTGATGAACAGCAGCCACTGGCTTTGCGCGTAGTTTTCGATGCCGGGCACGAATTGCTGGTCGAATTCCATGTGCGTGATCTGATAGCGCAAGTCCAGCGGCACATAGGCCTGGCCTTCGACATTCTTCGAGATGAAGTTGAATGACAGCCGGCTCTGCTCCGGCACTGCCGCGCCCAGCAAAGGCAGCCGGGTCGGGAACAAGGTGTAGTTCTGGTTGTCGCCGCCGTCGGCTGCGCCCGCGCCGGCGGGCTGGCCGTACAGCGCGGGCGGCCCGGCCGCGTAGATGCCGTCCGCGCCCGTGACCTGGTCCACGCCGTACACCACCACGGCGCCGGCGGCAAAGGCCGGACCCAGGGTGGTCAGCAGCTGCTGCCGCATGGTGGCGGCCGCGCTGGCGCGCGTCGCTTCGTCCGCGGCGCTGCTGCTGAGCACGGGGCTGACCGTGGCGCTGATGGCGTCGGCCAGCGTCTGTTTCGCCTTGAGTACGAGGCCCAGCTGGCCGCTCTGCAGCGGATCGGCGATGCCGTTGAGGCGATCGAGGATGTAGGCGGGCGGCGCATAGGTTGCCGAGAGGAACTTGTCGACGGCGTCGAGACAGCTTTGCAGCCACAGGTTCAGGTCGACGCTGTTGAACGTCAGCGCATGCGGCGCATTGGTCGGATAGGCGTCGATGCTGACCGTGCGGCTTTCCAGCGAGTTGGCGACGGGCAGCGGCGCGTAGTAGCTGGCTTGCTGGCCCAGGCGGAAATGGATGCCCTGGCCCGGCGTGTCGCTGAAACGCACGGCGAACAATTGCTGCGTCTGCTGGCCGGCGCTGCCCACGCGCGTCAGTCCCGCGCCCGCGCGCATCGACCATTGCGGCGTCTTCAGGCATGCTTCGAGCGCCTTGGCAAACGTGGTGTAGCTGGACGCGCCGCCATCCGTGTCGGCCTGCGGCAGCACGGCGCTGACCACGCTGGCGCCGTCCGGCAGGGCCGCCAGCACGGGATCGAGCAGGATGGCCTGGCGCGTCAGCACCAGTGCCACGTCGAGCGCGATGCGGTTGGCGCCGGCCAGTTGCGCCAGCGGCACCGGCACCGACAGCGTGGCGGCGGGCGCCTTGGCGCTGCCGCCGCCGGCCAGGGTCTGCAGGTAAATGGCGCAGGCGGCGGCGAAGTCGCGCACCTGCCGCGCTTGGGCCTCGCCCAGCGGTTGCAGCGGCGTGGCCAGCAGGGAGTTGCTGAGCGAGATGCTCACCGCATTGCCGCTCAGTCCGGGCACGCCCAGGCCCGTATAGTCCTGGTGCAGCTGGAAGTACAGGCGCTGGTAGGTGGGCAAGTCTTGCATCGCATCGGCGGGCGTGGCGTAGGCCAGGCCATCCATGCGCAAGGTCAGCAGCAGCGCGGGCGCGCCGCCCGCATCCATGCCATACAGGTAGCTGGCCTGGACTTTCGGCCAGGCGGACAGGCCCAGCAGGCGATCCGTGTAGCGCAGCGGGGCGGGGGCCTGGTCCAGCGCGCCCGTGTAGCCGGCCGGCGGCGCCTCGAACGGCGTGACGGTGGTGTTGCCGAACAGGTCTTGCCAGCGCAGGGCCAGCGACGCATGGCCGCCCACGCCCAGGTAGGGATTGTCGGCGGCGGGCGGCAGGCCGGCCGGCGGATTGGCCGGCGCCGCATTGAGCGTGGCGAACGGCCGTCCCTGGCTGTCGTTGCCCAGGTAGCCCAGCGCCTGGCGGTAGTCGTAATCGGCCAGGGCCGCGGCCGCATAGCGCCGGCGGTGCGCTTCGCCAGCGTCGCCGCCGTCGGCGTCGCTGTCGTTCGCATGGTCCTGCGGTCCGAAGGGCAGGCTGTAGGGACTGGGCCGGAAATACGGGTTGGCGCCCAGGCCGGCCGACAGCGTGTTGTAGAGCGCGGACAGGGTCGCTTGCGCATATTGCTGCCGTTGCTGCGGCGTGGGATCGGGCGGCAGCACGGGCACGCCGTCGTTGCTGCGCTCGAGCTGAAACGACAGGTTGCCCGGCGCCAAGGTCGCTTGCGCATCGAGGGCCAGGCTGTCGACGTCGAGCACGGCGCCATCGGCGTACAGGCCTTCGGTGGCGGCCGCGCCCAGGGCCAGGGCATCCACCGACAGGCCATAGTAGGCGGCCAGGGCGGCGAAGGTATTGCCGGGACCGTCAGAGGCGGCGGGCACGCGATAGACGAGCGGCGGGATGCGCATGGTCGCGCCCAGCGCCACCGTCACGCCGGGATTGTAGGCGGCGATCTGCGCCGCGCTCAGCGGGGTGGCGCCGGCCGAGTAATACGCGGCCAGCCGCTCGAGCGCTTGCGCGGGCGCGGCCATGTCTTGCTGGTTCAGCTGGTGCAGGATGCCGGCAACGGGCACGCTGGCGCCGGCGCGCAGCGGCAGCGCGGCGTTTTGCTGCGCCAGTTGCCCCACGCCCATGCCGTACGTGGCGGCCAGGGCGGCCAGGGTGCTCGTGGCGGCGCGCGCCAGAGGCTGGGTCCTGGCCGGCTTGCTCAGCGATTCGAACACCAGCACGTCCTGCTGCGGATCGATCGCCTGCGTCGTCAGCAGGGCGTTGACGAAGTTCGGCACGGTGCCGGCGGCGCTGGCCTGGCGCGCCAGCGGCACCACCAGGGTCAGCGTGGCCGTGCCCGTGGCGTCGAAGACGGATGGCGGCAGGCCGGCGCCCGACACCATGTCCTCGAAATACAGATAGTAGCCGCCGCCGCGCACCACCGATTGCTCCCACAGCAGCTTGATGAATTGCGATGGGCTGTTGGCTATGCCGCGCGGCAAGGCCGTCCCCGCCGCGTCCAGCAGCATGCGGCTGGCTGGCGGATGGCTTTCCGTGGACAGATTGGTTTGCGTCAGGAAGCACAGGTAGTCGGCATCGGCCTGGCCCGTCAGCGCCACCTGGTCGCTGCCGCCTTCGCTATACAGCAGGAACAGGCCGGCCACCAGGGTTTCGCCCACCGCGGCCATGCCGCTCAGCAAGTATTGCAGGCGCTGGGCATCGGCGGCCGACGGTCCGACAAGCTCGTACACGTGGGCCAGGGTGGCGGCGCTGGCCAGCGCGGTGCCGCTGGCGTCGTTGGTGGCCACGGTGGCGGCCGGCATGCGCGTGATCTGGAAGTCCACGCGCGTGGCGTAGGCATAGCCGCTCACGTCCTGGAATACCGTGCTGCTGCTGTTGGGCGGCGTGTTGCCGATGCGGGGACGATAGGCGGGCATCAGGGTCAGCATGTCCGCGTATTGCGCCTCGGTGTACAGCGCCTGCAGCGTGTCCTGGCGCTGGGCGATGCTGGCCAGCATGGCGTCGGGCAATTGCCACAGATACGGCGCCGGCGTGGCCTGGCTGGCGGCGGCGCGCGCCGCCATAGCGTCGCCCGACGTCACGGCCGTCAGGCGCGCCAGGTCGGCGGTGATCCAGGCGGCGTAGCCAGCCGCAGGGAATTGCCGCGGCTGCAAGGAAGCCAGCGGCAGGATCTGCAGCGCTGGCGATGGCGCGAAGCTGCCCGCCTGCGCATACGCCAGCACGCCCGACAGCAAGCCATAGGCGGCGTCCAGGTCGATGGGCAGGCTGGTGCCGGGCGCGCCGGCGAAGGTGATGAAATCGAGGGCGACGCCATGCGACATGGCATTGCGCCCCAGGCCGATGCGGTAGCCGCCGGCGGCGCTGGCGGGCGTGGGGAATTGCTGGCCCGTCAGCTGGTACAGCGCGTAGTCGGTCTGCGTCTTGCTATACAGGAAGGATGGCGACAGGCTCAGGCCCGGCGCCACGGGCAGGCGCAAGCCATAGGTGACGAAGCGCGCGACCTGGCCGGCGGCCTGGGCCACGGCGCCGCTGGCCTGCACGCCGCTCCACAGCTGCTCCAGCGGCAAAGCGTCGAGGCGGGCGATGGCCAGCCGGCCCGGGGCCGCGGCGAACAGATTGGCGACGCCGGCATTGTCGCGCCCCAGCGTGGCGACCGTGGCGGCAAAGCGGCTGGCGATGCCGGCCAGGGTATCGCCGGCGGCCGAGGCATAGGCCAGCGGCGGCACGGCGAGGATGGCCGTCGGCAGCAGCAGGTCGGCGCGCGCATACAGCGACGCCTGCTGCGCCAGGGCGGCCAGCGGCACGCCCAGCGCGGCGGCGATGGCGCCGAAGCTGTCGCCGGGCGCGGTGACGTGGCTGACGGCGCCGGCGCCGAAGTCGAAGACCAGCGTGACGCCCGTGCGCAGCGCGCGCGGCGCCGCATTCGCGCCGATCAGCTGGGCCGCGGTGGTTTGCCAGCGCCCGCCGGCGCCGGCCGGATCCGTGTAGCGGGCGGCGATGGCCGCCAGCGTATCGCCGGCCTGGATCACGGCGGACAAGCCGCCGACCTGCAGCGGCAGCGCGCCGTTCAGCGGGTACGCGGCATTCGGCAGCGACACGTCGTCCGCGTCGATGGCGTTGCCGGCCCCGTTGAAGGCGGCGACGATGCCGGCGATGCTGTCGCCCGGCTGCAGCGCATAGCTGTAATTGTCGAAGGCATCGATGGCCGATTGCAGCAGCGCGCGGCCGATCAGGCTGAAGACGTCGACGAAGATGAAGGCCGCCATCGATTCGGGCTCAGCGTCGTCCTGCGCCAGCAGCGCGGGCTTGGCGGGCGCCTTGCCCACCCTGGCGGCCACCTGGCGCAGCACGCCGGCCACCGTGCTGCGGTACTGCTCCGTCGCCGTCGCGTAGGTTTCGAGGTCGATCGCCTGCGTGCCGGCGCCGCCTTGCGGGTCGGGGACGTCAAGCCGCAGGCCGTCGAACAGGGGGAATAGCGTGGCGCCGTCCATATTGGCGCCCGGCGCGCTGATGTTCACGATGAAGCTGTCGGCGAGGAAGTGCAGCAGGTCGCCCATGCCGAATGGCTGCATGGCGGGGTCGGCCAGCACCTGAATGCCCGCCACCAGCTGCGCCAGCGTGACGCTGGCAGCCGCGGCGGCAGCCAGGTCCAGCGCCGCGCCGTCGGCCAGCGCCGCCGGCTGCAAGGCGTCGAGCAGCCACGGGAAATACGCCTTGCACAGCAGGTCGAACGAGGTCGTGCCCGTTCCCGCGCCGCCGGCGGCCGGGTCCGGCGCATCCATGGCGAACAGGCAGACGAACGCGCCTTGCTGCGCGCTGCTGGCGGTGGCGCCCTGTGGCGCCAGCACCGTGAATTGCGGCGCAGTCACCAGTTGCAGCACCGGCTTGGCACCGGTGCGCAGCACGCGGCGCGGCTGGCGGCGCGGCCCGGCGCGCAGCATGGCGGCCTGCAATTCCATCGGCAAGGTGCGCGCGCGGCCGCGCGCCAGGCTATCCAGGCGCAGCGCGCCGCCGCCGTCCCACGGCGCGCGGCTGTCGCTGCCGATGCGGAATTGCGCGCTGACGGTGGCGGAAAAGCCCACGGAAATGGTGAAGCTGAAGATGCCCAGGTCGATCTTGACGCGCAGGCTGATGCGCACCGAAGCCGTCACGGACAGGGGGATGGCGCGGTAGGATTCGTAGCCGATCTGCACCGACACGGTGATATTGACGAGCAGCGAAGCGCTGATGATCTTCAAATCCACTTCGCCGTACAGCATGCCGATCACGCCGAACGTGCCCGTCAGCTTGAAGTAGCTGCTTTCCTGGACGCTGCCGGATGCGCCGGCATTGGCCAGCGCGACGGCGTTGCTGCGGTCGTACGGATGGTAGGTGGCGATCACGCCTTCGATGATGCCGAACACGGTCAGCGCGAAGCCCGCTTTCAGCGGCCCCTTGACGAAGTTGTAGCCCAGGCCCAGCTGCAGGCCCAGGCCGAAGACGATGACGGGATTGAAATACCCAAGCTCGGTTTTCGGCACCTGCGTCGCCGTCGCGCTCGACAACTTGCCGAAATACACGCCGCCCGAGCCCATCACCGGCACGCCGTAGACGATGGCGCTGAAGCTGAACGAGCGCGTAAAGTCCATATTATAGGGAAAACCGATGTCGATCAGGAAATCGCCATTCGTGTAGATCTTGATGCCGATCATCGGCAGCACCACGCTGACGGCGCCGAAGTTCAGGTTGCGTATGCTGTCGGGGAAGGTGAAGTCGATCTGGAACAGGCCCACGTCGTCGCTGATCTTCTTGTACAGGATATCGACCACCAGGCCGGCCAGGCCGCCCATCTTGGGGCTGCCCAGGGTCAGGCGCAAGCCGTACAGGTTGGGATCGTTGAAGACGATCTGCACGTCGACGGCCCACACGCCGGCGGTCTGCAGCACGCCGAAATGCGCGGCGATCAGCCAGTTGCTGTCCGGCTGGTAATACGGCTGGCCCGGCACGCCGCTGCCCGGGTTGACGGGATTGTTCTTGCCCGTGGTGGGCGGCACGCCGGCCAGCGCGTCGATGACGGCCTTGGTCGAGCTGAAGTCGGTCGCGCCGTTGATGGCCACGCGCTGGCCCAGCATCAGCAGGAAGACCTTGAAATAGCTGGAACCGGCGCCCGGCACGCTGGGCATCTCTTCCACGTCCTGGCCCTTGGCCGGGTCCAGCAAGTCGCCCATGCTGCCTTTGAGCAATGGCGGTACGCTGGCGTCCAGCGCCAGGGTCACCTTGCCGTCCGTATTGCGCTTGAAGACGATGCTGCGGATGACGATGAACCCGAGGTTGAGCGGTGAACTGAGCGTGTAGGTGGCGCTGAGGCGGTTCTTTTCGCCGCTTTTCAGCGACACGTTGATGGACAGGCCGTCCAGCGTGACCTGGTTCAGCAAGTCCCACGGCGATGGCAGCACGAAATACGGATCGCCCAGCGTGCGCACGAGCGCCTGGATCAGGCTGCCCAGCGACCAGCCCGCCAGGGTGAAGCTGAGCATCTCGTTGCCGCTGGTATAGGTTGCCGTGAAGCCTTCCCAGCTCACGTACAGCGTGTGGTTCGGCCCCTTGTCCGTCGGCTGGAACGCATAGCCGAAGCCCAGTTTCAGATTGATGGCGGTATAGATCCAGACGGCATCGGCCTTGCCCGAGAATTGCTGCGCGGCCGGCTTGGCGCCGTCATACTGCACCGACAGCGTGGCTTTCTGCAAGCCGATCTCTTGCTGGCCAAGCAGGAACAGCCAGGTAAAGGTGGTGTCGACCGTGTAGCTGGTGGCCAGGTCCGTGCTGGGCTTGCCGCTGGGAATGACCGCTTCGATGGCGAACGCGGAAATCTTCAGGTTGCCCGGCAAGAAGACGGGGAAATCATAGATGCCGCCGGCGGCAAAGAATTGCTTGATCATCTCGCCCACGTCGAGTTCTTGCGCGAGCGAGGCGGAGAGTGTCCAGCGGGGCGGCGTTTCCTGGCTGCTGTAGGCCACGCTGACGGCCGCCTGCAGGCTGGCGCCCACGCCCAGCAAGCCGGAAATGGAACCGGCCCAGGCCGTGCCGGCGCCCGCCTTGCCGGCCTCGACCAGGGCCAGCGCGCCTTCCTGCTTGTCCGCGGCCACCGTGGCGCTGATGCCCGACAGGCTGATCTGGCCTTCCGAAATGCTCAGGATGGGCGCGCCGCCCACCGTCAGGAAGGACAGGCTGATGGCGTAGTCGCTGGAAAACGCGAAGGACTGGGCCGCGCCGTCTATGCTCAGCACGATATTCGACACCTCGGCCTGGATGCTGTCGGGCAGGCTGACGAGGCCGTTCGAGACGACGGACAGGAAGTCCGACAGCGTGGCCTTGCCGGGAAAGCTGGCCTGGAACAGCTGCGCCGAGTTGAACTGCACCTCGAATTCGCCGCCCGGCGTGCCGTCCAGATTGCGAAATACCGTGGGCAACAGGGTGAAGGTGGTGCCGAACAGGTATTCATAGCGCGACTTTCCGCTGGCCTTGCTCGCCAGCGGCTGGTACGCCGTCCAGTCGAGGAAGAACGAGGTGACGGTAAAGCTCAGCTCCGGCGTGGGCGCCGGGATGGGTTGCCAGCTCAGATCGCGCACGCTGCGCAGCTGCAGCGTGACCTGGTCCACCGTGGGCGCCGCCTTGGGCGGGATGCTGCCGCTGATGGTCATGCCGCCGAGGCCGAACGACGTCAGGAACTCCTGCAGCACGGCCGGGGTGGCGCGGAAATAGCTGGCGCCCCCGCCGATCAGGCTGATGGCGGCGCCGGGACTGAGGGGCGGCCCGTCGCTACCCGCTTCCAGGCTGACCGTGTAGTTGCCGTCGCCGTCGGCGTTCGATGGCTGCAGCAGCAGCGACAGCGTGTAGTCGGCGGCGCCCGCGCCTTCCACGCTGAGCGTGGCCGTCAGGGCCAGCGTGGCGGCCTGGTCGCCGTCGGCCGCTTCCTCGTCGGCCGGTTCGCCTTCGCCGCGCAGCAGCAGCTGCATGCCGCCGTCGAGCAGCAGGGCGTCGGGCGGCGGCGCATCGACGGGCGGCGGGATCGTCACGGTCAGGCTGGGCGCGGCCACGCGCAGGTAGCCGGCGAACGTACAGTCGAGCTCGCTGAGCGTGGCCGACAGCACGCCGCTGGGCATCAGGCCGCCCAGTTCGAACGTCTTGCCGTCGTACAACGCCATGTCCAGGTAGCCGCCGATCTGCAGCTTGCCCGGCGGCGCCGCCAGGTCGGAAAACAGTTCCAGAAACGGCGTCACGAAGGCGGGCAGGGCCACACTGGCGCTGAGGTTCTGCTTGGCGCCGCCCGTGACGGACAGCGCGCCGTCGCCGCCCCATGGATAGACGCCGTCGGCGCTGGAAAACACCAGCAGCGCGCCCGACAGCGGCAACTCGCTGAACGGCCAGCCGCCCATGAAGGGAAAGCTGCTGTCCCAGTTCCAGCCGGCGGGACTGGCGGCCACCTGCACCACCAGCACGGCCGCGTCATCCCCGTCGCCATCGTCGCCCGGCGTGCGCGCGGCGGCAGGCTGCGTGGAAAACACCAGCGTGGCCGGGGTGTGCAGCAGGCCGCCGATGAAGGGCAGGCTCGCCTTGCTGACCGTAAACACGCCGTCGCTGACGGCGCCCACGTCGGCTGCCGCGCAGCTGATCAGGAACTGCGCCGCGTCGATCTGGAAGGCCTGGCCGATGATGGCGTCGAATTTTTCGGGCGGCGCGACGTCCGGGTCGGCCAGGCCCGCTGCCAGGAAGGCGGCATCGAGGGCGAACGGGCCGCTGCTGGCGGCGTTGACGATGGCTTGCTGCAGGTTTTCCAGCGCGGTATCGGTGGTGGCCATACGAACTTGCTCCTTGAATCAGTCATGATGTCCGGGGCGGACGCTCGCACCCGCCCGGACGCTCTGTCTACAGCACGGCAAACAGCGCCAGGTGGTCGCTGGTGCTGCGCAGGTAGCCGTAATTGGCCCAGCCGTTCAGCGTGCGCGCCTCGCCCACGGCATACACGGCCGCCGGCGACTGCGGCCAGGCTATGCCGGCAGGCAAGTTCGTAAATTGCGCGGGCAGGGGGCGCGTGCCGGTGGGCACGCCAGGGGGCATGGCGCCCGCCAGCGCGAACGGCGTGCCCGAGACGGGATTCATCACCGTGAACTGGTAGTTATTCGCCGGCACCAGCGGATTGACGAGCATATTGTCGATCGAGAAAAAGTTGCTCACCATATCGCTGCCGATGTAGTTATAGCCCGGATACGGCGACGCCAGCAGCGGGCCGCCGGCCGTATTGTCGGACCACAGGAAGCGCGATTGCTGCGTCAGCTGCTGCCTGGTGCGCTTGGGGCGGATATGCGTGGCCAGGTAGCCCTGGTAGGCGTCCAGCGTCAGGTTGGCGGCCGCCGGCATGACGGGCGGCGGGTCCAGCAGCGGTATGTAGTTGATCGCGCGCAACTGGTCGTAGGCCGTGGTCCGTCCGCCCGCCGCGGGCGGCTGCGCGTAGATGGCGTTCAGGTTGAAGTCGCCGCAGATCAGCTTGATTTCATTGTGCGGCGCGCCGGCAGGCGCCGCCGCCACGTCGAGCACGCCGCGCAGCAGGATATTGATGAAATTGGTGGCGCCGCCGTGGTTGGGCGGCGCATGCACGGCAAACAGGGTCAGGTTGCGCGAGATCGCGTTGGCCTGGTTGGTTTCCACGAAACTGACCATGAAGGGCTGGCGCAACCCGTTGAAATTGACCAGGCCGCCAGCGATGGGCGGCGTGGCTGGCGCCAGCGCGGGCGCGAAGGCGATGCGCGCCGCCGCCATGCCCTCGGCCAGGCCGCCGTTGTACTGCGCGCCGGCCGGGATGGTGCGCGCCGGCTGGCCCGGCGGGTTGAGCAAATCCTGGATGTTGGACGCGCCGGCGCCCCCGGCCGGGTAGGCGGCGGGCACGGCGCCGGCCGCCACGGCCGACACGCCGCCGCCCGTCCACACGTTCGGCCCCGTGAAATAGCGCCGCACTTCCGTGGGCGTGCCAACCGTGCCCGATATGCCGCGGTACAGCACGGCGACCGATTCCGTGCGCCCGCCCGTGCCCACTTTCAGCGGCGGCACCATGCGCCAGGCAGCGCGGTTGGGGTCGGCGACATCGTTGCGCAGCTGTTGCAGCAGGAAGATCGCGCCCTGCAGGCCGCCCGTGTCGGGCGCCAGGTCGCCGGCGCCGGCCGCGCTGGCCGACACCTCGATCAGGACGAAGATATCGGGCTGCGTGGCGCGCAGGATGGTCAGGATGTGGTTGCAGCGCTGCTGCGCGGCCACGGCCGGCAGGTTGCCGCCGCAGCGGCCGCCTTCGCCATAGCGGGGCCGCTTGCGGCTGGGATTGTTGACCTTGTTGATGCCGAAGTTCTCGATATTCCAGTACACGACGTTGGTCATGCTGCGCTCCCCAATGAGATGGCGGGCAATGCCAGCGCGGACAGTTCCGGCTCCTGCCGGGCGGCCGCATCGGCGATGTACGCGGCATACCAGCCCAGGCTGCCCGTATTCTTCGGGTCGCCAAACAGGAAGAACTGGATGTTCGCGTCGGGCGGCAGCTTGGCAATGCCGAGAAACTTGATGGCGATGTTGTCGAGCCGCAGACAGTAATAATAGGAGTCGCCGCCGGGCACTTTTTGCCGCATCAGCCCGATATTGTCGATGGCCAGCTTGAAGATGCCTTGCAGGCTGATCAGCCTGGCGCCCGGCGCCGCGCCGGGCAGCGACAGGCCGACGAAGACGGCTTGCTCGTCGTCGCCGGCCGTGCTGGCGGGCGACCAGGCCAGCAGCAGGGTCGAATGGAAGCCGGCGGCCGAGACGAGCGCGCCCGGCCCGCCCATGGTGACGTCGTACACGATGCCGTGCCAGGGGCCGTCGAGCGTGCCCAGGTTCAGCGCCGTGCTGACGGGCAGGAAGCCGAAATCGGCCGGCTTTTGCCCGTCGGCGGCGGCGATAAAGCCCGACAGTTCCAGGCCGAAGCCCCTGAACAGGCTGTCCGGCCTGGCCTGGCTGGCGTCGAGGTCGTAGGCCAGGCTGGCCGTCACCTCGTCGAAGCGCACGGCCGACGGCGTCGTCTGCGGATAGCGCATGTCGATCACCAGGTTGGAAAAGGCCAGGCCTGCGCCGTCCGGCGGCAGATCCGGCGACAGCGCGCCGAACGACAGCAGGTCCAGCGCGGCGCCCGTGCGGTCGTCCAGGCTGGCGAAATCCAGCGTGCCCCACACGGAAAAACGGTTCAGCACGGTCGCGCCCGCGTCGGTGGTGCCCAGGCAGTTGAACTGGATGCGCTGGAACGCCACGTGGCGCAGCAGGTTGCTGTCGAGACTGAATATCGACGGCGTGGCTTGCTCGAAGATGTAGATGCCGGTGCCATTCTGGTCGATATAGCTGCCGTCGAGGACCACGCCGTTGTTCGGCATCGCATTGCCGCCGAAGGTGGTGGCCGTCACGCGCGAGCCGAGCAGGCCGTTGACGGCCAGCTGCACGTAGCTCTTGAAGGTCTTGATGGCGGCATTGTCGAACAGCACCTGCAATTGCAGCACGCGGAACGCATAGTTGTCGGTGTCGGGCAGGGCGATCGGCGTATCGGGCGGCAAGCCGTTGCGCTGGCCGGCGGCGAAGGCCGGGTCCTGGTAGTCGACCAGGCCGAAGGTGCTGGAATTGCCGTCGAGGGTGATGCTGCCGTCGCCATGCACCGTCACGCGGCTGGCCGTGAAGCCGAAATGGTGGGCGACGAAGCGCGTCAGGTCGAGGCCTGCCGCGATGCCCTGCAGGCCAGCCGGCAGGCTGGACGGATCCAGGTCCGCCTGCAGCACCAGCACGCCCGTCCAGGCGGGATCGCTGACCAGTTCCAGGAAATGCTGGTACGGCGATTCGGGCTTGTCCGCCGCCAGCACCTCGGCCGCTTCGATGAGGTCCTGCAGCCACTGCGACAACCCCGTGTAGGCGATGCCCTGGACGCCGGGACCGGCGCCGGCGGCCAGCGAAAAATCGGGCGCGCCCGACCAGGCGTTCGGATTGGCGACGCGGTCCCTGACACTGCCGCTGCAATACTTGAGCAGCATCACGTTGCGGTAGGACGTGGGCGTCACGCCGACCCCCACCTGGGCTTGCATGGTCCAGCCCGCGATGCCGACGGTATTGTCGAAGCGCGCGCCGCCGTCCGACAGGTGGGCCGCGTTGACGGCCACGAGGAACAGCTGGTTGGTCTGCAAGGCATCCTGCAAGGTGGCGTCCGGGAAGCGGAAGCCGAACGGCAAGACCTGGCCGCCGGCGCCCAGGGTCTGGCCCAGGGTCACTGACAGGAAGGCGTCCTGGTCCTGCGCCTGGCTGGACACGGTGGCGACGGCGCCCTGCGGCGTGGTGCGGTAGTGCGGCGCTTCCGCCACCGCCTCGCCGGCGGCCAGCCCGCGCACGCGGCGGCTGGCGGCCGCGCGCGCCTGCCAGGTGGCGCTGGCGCCGCCGGAAATGACGGCCTTGCGCGTGGCGGCCACGATGCTGCTTTCAAAGCTCGACAGCAGGGCGGCGTCGATATCCAGCGGGCCGCCGCTGACGGCGCCGCCGTACGGCAGCAGGGGAAAGGCGTGCGCGGCGCCCTGCGGCACGGGCAGCGCGGGCGGGGTCGAGGCGAGCACGGTATCGGCGGCCACGGCGCGCAGCAAGGCGGCCGCCCGGGCGGCCGGCGGCAGGCCGTACATGGGACTGCCCGCCGGCTCCGCATGGTATTGCGGCATGGCCGCGCCGCCCTTGAGCACGCTGGCCCAGCAACTGAGGTAATCGGCCGTCAGCGGCGTGGCCACGTTGCCGGAATCGGGCAAGTCCAGGGTCGCGGCCTGGAACGGGAAGACGGGCGCGAAGGCGGGCGAAGCGGGCACGAACAGCAGGCTGTCATTCTCCGGCGCGGCGCCGTCGTAGGTGGTCATGCTCAGCTGTTCCGAGCCGAAGATGCCGCATAACAAGTTTATCTGCGTCCCCGCCGCCTGGCCGCTGGCGCTCAGGCCGAAGCGCCCGGCCGGCGTCACCAGGGCCTTGCTGGTCGCGGGCGCAGACGGTGAGCGCGCGGCGCAGCCAAAGGCGAGGGCGCCCGACTGCAGGCCGATCACGGGCGGCTGCCCGCTGGCGGCGCCCAGCGGCAGCAAGGCCGTCGCATGGCCCAGCGCCGTGCGGTAGGTGGACGGCAAGGCGGGCCGGCCGGCCGGCAGCAAGCCGCAGCGCAATACGCCTTCCAGCCTGGCCTGGGCGGACAGCTTCTGATTGTAGGGGTCGAGCGGGTCGACCGTGCCGACCCAGGCCAGGCTGGCGGGCAGCGCGGCGGGCGCGCTCAGCGCCGGGTAGAACAGCTGCTGCAGCTGGCCGCTGGCCGTGTCGCGCGCGCTCAGGGGGAAGCCGACGGCCAGGCCGCTTGGGCCGAAGGTGACGGCAGGGTTGACTGTGGCCGTAAACGTCAGGCAGCCCGCATTCGCGCCCGCCAAAGGCACGAAAGTGCGGATCGTATTGCCGCTGCCCGTGACGCGTATGCCGATGTCGCTGGCGTTGCGCTGGAAGGCCAGGGCCGGCGGCGTCGCCAGCGGCGCGGACAGCCGCAGGCTGCCGTTGGCGGCGTCGATGGACAGGCCGACGCCGGACAGCACGTTGAACAGCAGGTCCTGTCCCAGCCGGAAATTGACGTTGGTGCTGGTGGCAAAGCCCTTGGTCAGCGGGTTATAGCTGTAGCTGCAGCCGTAGTTCTTGAAGGGATCGGCCGGCGCCGCATCGGCGTCGCGCAGCCACAGCAGCGCGTTCAGGTTCAGTCCCGGTGCCGACGACTGCTGGTCGATATACGCGGCGAGGGCGGTGATGAAGGGGCCGGGCGCCGCGTCCAGCGCCGCCGGACGGGCGCTGGCAAACACGTAGCTGCCCATGCGCTGCGGCGACAGGCTGTCGGCATAGCTGATGCTTTCCGGGGGCGTGGCCGGCGGCGCGACGGGCGGCAGCAAATAGCCGGCCCAGGCATGACCCGCCCGCGGCGGCGCTTCATACAGGCTGACCTTGCTGGCGGAATCGGTGGCGACGAAGCTGAAACCCATGACAACCTCCACTCAAGACGCGACTCGGGCTGCGATGCGGCGGCATGGCGCGCCGCGCGGCATCGCAATCGTTTACAACGGGTGGGCCCGGAAAGGGCGTCGGATGGCCAGGCTGGCTGGGTGCGGTGGCGGGCGGCCATCCAGGGCGCCCGCCCGCAGGCGGACGCGGAACTGCCGCTTACTGCGAGTTGGAGGTAAAGGTGGCCAGCACGAAGCCCGTGTAGGTGTACACGGTGCCGCTGTCGACGATGTCGCCGGAGAGCAGCACGTTATACAGCCCCGTGCTTTGCGGCGAGTAGGTGACCGTCAGGCCGGCTTTCCACGTGACGACGCCATTGCCCGTGTCGCTGGCCAGCTTGGCCGTGGTGAAACCGGTGCTGACGCTGGGATTCCAGTACGTGGTGCGGCCCTGGAACTGGAAGGCGATGCCGGTCTGGTTGTTACTGTCGCTGCTGGCGATGGACAGCGCGAGGCTGTTCGGCGTGGTGTTGGTGGTGACGCTTTGGCCGGCGGCCAGCGTATGGTTGGTGACTTCGACGCGAGGTAAGTTAGACATGACATTCTCCATGAGGTGATATCGGCCTGCACTTGCGGTGGGCGCCCCGTGGCCGACGGGTTCGGGGCAGTTGGGTAAGTCGGTGGAAAACGGTATGGCAACGGCTTTGCGACCATGCCATAAAAATATGGCCAGACAATACGCAATTTCAAATAAAGAAAAGACATTTGATATTCATCAATCCGCAATGGATGAATATATTTCTTATTTACTTATTCAAAAAAATAGTTTCCGGCTATTCGGATATAAGCATGCCGGTTGATGCGCATCACGAGTAGCGATTCTATGCTTATTTTTTTGCGCGATTCTCTCAAATTGTCGCAAAGGCAAGAATCATGCGGCATCCGGTCGCGGCGGCAGGCAAGCCGGGGCTAAGCCGGCAGGGAATGGAATTGAATATAAACGGTTTATTGATTTAAATAGAGGGCATGCGGGGATTTACTGCGCATTTGTCGACCGTTTATGGCGCGGTTGGCGCGAGCAGGGCCGGACAGCGCTCAAAAACGGCCACCACCTTGCCAGTCAGCGTGTACTGCGTGCCGTCATCGAGGATGGGGCCGTCGATGAGGATTTGATATTGCTGCGGACCGAGCGCCTGGAAACGCAGGGTCAGACCTTTCTGGAACGTCACGATGGTATCGCCGCGGTCGGCGTCCAGCTGCAGCAGGATGGTCGCCGTCGACAATAAAACCGTCCAGTACGCGGTGCCGTTGGCGCGCAGCGCCACCAGGGTGTTGTCATTGATATCGTTGCTGGCCGTGGCGACGGCGTCGCTGTTGACCGTCAGCGCCATGGTTTGCGGCGCCCGGCATGCGGGGGCCGGTTCGGCCAGCTGGCGCGCCAGCGCCGGGGCGTCGCCACCGAGCGATAGCAGCAGCACGGCAGCCAGCCAGGGGCCGCGCCAATTCAGCTGATACATGGTGGAGGTGGTGTCCCGCGCATGCGGCCCATCGTAGCGAAATTCTGGCGGAAGAGCAAACGCATGGCGGCCGCGGCGCGTCGCCACTGCCGCCATCCCCATCTGCTATCATCGTGCCGTTTTGGCCGCGCCGCGGGCGCCGGCCCGGTATTTATGCAAGGAAAAAAATGAATAATCGCATTTCCCTGCTGCGCCAGCGCGGCGCGCAGGACAGCGGCAAGGTGGGCATGATCGAGCTGTTCTTCGACCTCGTGTTCGTGTTTGCGGTAACGCAACTGTCGCATGGCTTGCTGGCGCACCTGAGCGCCATGGGCTGGTTGCAGACGGGCCTGCTGCTGATGGCCGTCTGGTGGGTGTGGATCTTCACCTCGTGGATCACCAACTGGCTCGACCCCGAGCGCATTCCCGTACGCATCAGCCTGTTTGCGCTGATGCTGGGCGGCCTCATCATGTCGGCCTCGATTCCCGAAGCGTTCGGCACGCGGGGCCTCGGTTTCGCCGGCGCCTATGTCGCCATGCAGGTGGGCCGGCCCCTGTTCGCCTGGTGGGCCGTGCGCCATGAAGAACTGTCGCGCCGCCGCAATTTCCAGCGCATCAGCCTGTGGGCCGTGTTGTCCGGCATTTTCTGGATCGCCGGCGGCATCGCCACGCCCGAACAGCGCATCTTCTGGTGGGGCGCGGCCCTGGCAATCGACCTGGCCGGCCCCTGGATGCGCTTCGGCGTGCCGGGCCTGGGCAGCTCGTCGACGGCCGACTGGGATGTCGATGGCAGCCACATGGCCGAACGCTGCGGCCTGTTCGTCATCATCGCCCTCGGCGAATCCTTGCTGGTAACGGGCGCGACCTTCGCGGGCCTGGAATGGACGGCCGCCAACTGGCTAGGTTTCCTGGCGGCACTGGCCGGCAGCATCGCCATGTGGTGGATCTATTTCGACACGGGCGCCGAGGCGGGCCACCACCGCATCGCCCACTCGAAGGACCCGGGCCGTATCGCGCGCAAGGCCTACACGTATATCCACGTGCTGATCGTGGGCGGCGTGATCGTTTCCGCCGTGGCCGATGAACTGGCGCTCGTGCATCCGGACGAAGCGAGCTTCGCCGGCATCAGCGCCTTGCTGGGCGGCCCGATCCTGTATCTGCTGGGCAATGCACTGTTCAAATGGGTCAGCAGCGAGCGCGCCGCGCCGCCGCTGTCGCATCTGCTGGGCATCCTGATCATCCTGGCGCTGATCCCGATGGCGTATGGACGGCTGTATTCACCGTTGATCCTCGCCTGCATCACCAGCTGCGTGCTGGTCCTGGTGGCCGTGTGGGAACATATGGCGCTGCGCCGTCCGCCGCCGGAGATTGATCCTTGACGTTTGCCTGACCTTAGCCGGGCGGTGTAATGCCGTCCGGATCGCTGCGCGCATCGAGCTGCAGCTGCAAAAACGCCAGGTCCAGCCAGGCGCCGAACTTGGTGCCCACCTGGCGCATCAATCCCACTTCCTCGAAACCCAGCTGCTTGTGCAGGGCGATCGAGCCGGCATTGCCCGCCTCGATGCCCGCCACCATCACGTGCTTGCCCAGGCCGCGCGCCCGCGCAATCAATTCCCCCATCAAGGCCTTGCCCACGCCGGCGCCGCGGCGGTCGGCGCGCACATACACGGAATGCTCGACCGTATGGCGGAAACCCTCGAACGGGCGCCAGTCGCCGAACGAGGCGTAGCCAGAGACCGTTCCTTCCGCATCGATGGCGACGAGCACCGGATAGCCGGCCCGCTCGCGGTCGGCCAGCCAGGCGGCGCGGTTGGCCGCATCGACCGTCCGTTCATTCCAGATGGCCAGGGTGTTGCTGACGGCATCGTTGTAGATGGCCGTGATGGCCTCGATATCGCCCGCGTGGGCATCGCGTACGTGCATGTTGATCTCCTTGCTAGGCGTCTACTATAATGGACAAATCATAGATTGCCGTCCATTTCTTGTCCAATAAAATCAAATAAATGTCTACTAAACCAGACGAATTAAACCAGCGCATCGGCGCCAGGGTGCGCACCGAGCGGGAAAGCCTGGGCTGGTCGCTGACGCAGCTGGCGGCCCGTTCGGGCGTGTCGCGCGCGATGGTGCACAAGGTGGAGCGCGGCGATTGCAGCCCCACGGCCACCTTGCTGGCGCGGCTGTCGGGCGCCTTTGGCCTGAGCATGTCCGAACTGATCGCCCGCGCCGAGATGCGCGAGGGACGCTTGCTGCGCCAGGCAGAGCAGCCCGTGTGGGTGGACCCGCAGAGCGGCTATGTGCGGCGCCACGTGTCGCCGGCGTCCGGCATGCCGCTCGACCTCGTGCATATTACCTTGCCGCCCGGCGCCGTGGTGGCCATGCCGGCCGCCGCCTATGTGGCGCGGCGCCAGCTGATCTGGACGCTGACCGGCAGCCTCGTCTTCCTCGAAGGGGACGCCCGCCACGTGCTGGACGAGGGCGACTGTCTGGAACTGGGGCCGCCGGCCGACTGCGTGTTCCGCAATGAAACGACTACGGCCTGCACCTACGCCGTGGCGGTATTGAAAAGCGCCTGACCCTAAGCCAGTGCCGCCGCGCGCAGCTGGGCGATGAAGGCGCGCGCGGCGGGCGCCTGTTCGTGGCGGCGGAAGGCCACAGCGATTTCCGAGCTGATCTGCGGCGCAGCCAGTTCGCGGAACACCACGCCAGGCAATTGCACGCTGGCCATCACGGAATGGGGCACGATGGCGCAGCCCACGCCCAGCGACACTTCCGTCAGCACGGCCACCAGGCTGCCCGGGCGCGACACCACCTGCGCCGCAAAGCCGCCGCGCCGGCTCACCTCCAATGTGCCCAGTTCCTGTTCCGGCACGATGAAGGCCTGCTGCGCCAGCGCGGCCGGCGCCGCTATTTCCGCCACTTCCAGCCGGGCGAGCGGGCTATCGGCCTGCACGGCCAGCACGAAGCGGTCGCGCAGCAAGACCACGCTGTCCAGTCCGTCCGGCAAGTGCAGGGGCGGGCGCACGAAGGCCAGGTCGACTCTGCCCTGGTCCAGCAAGCCGGGCAGGGCATCCATCGCGTATTCGCGCGCGCCGATGCGGATGCCGGGGTGGCTGGCGCGAAACTGCGCAAACTGTCCCTGCAGCACGCCGGCATAGGCGGCCGAAGCCACGTAGCCGATTTCCAGCCGTCCCAGTTCGCCCCGTCCCGCCCGGCGCGCCACGTCCTGCGCCTGCGCCAGCTGCTCCAGCGCGCGCGCCGCTTCCAGCACGAACAGTTCTCCGGCCGCCGTCAGGGACACGGCGCGCTTGCTGCGCTGGAACAGGCGCGTGCCCAGCAGTTGCTCCGTTTCCTGCACCTGCTTGGTCAGCGCGGGCGGCGAAATGCCGAGTTCCGCCGCCGCCCGCGCGAAGTGCAGGCTGTGCGCCACGGCCAGCACGCAGCGGAAATGCCGCAATTCCATGTCTTTGTCTGTATTCACCATAGGTAAATTATAAGGCGCTTGTCTTATAACAGGAAATAACAGCAGCCTGCTTAAAATACAGGCATGAAGAATACCAACTGGACCCTCTATACCTGCTCGGGCGTGTGCGCGCTGATCATGCTCGACACCAACGTCGTCGCCGTCTCGCTGCCGTCGATCGCCCGCTCGCTCAACGCCAGCTTCGTCGACGTGGAATGGGTGGTCAGCGCCTACATGCTGGCGTTTGCCTCGTTCCTGTTGCCGGCCGGCAGCATCGCCGACCGCCTGGGACGGCGCAAAGTGATGCTGTATGGCCTGGCCGTGTTCGCGCTGGCGTCCTTGCTGTGCGGCCTGGCGTGGACGCCGTTCGTGCTCAACGTGGCGCGCGCCGTCAAGGGACTCGGTGCCGCGCTGCTGCTCACGTCCGCGCTGGCCGTCATCGGCCACACGTTTCATGCGGAAAAGGAGAGGGCGCGCGCCTGGTCCGTGTGGGGCGCGGCCATGGGCGTGGCCATGACGGTGGCGCCGCTCTTGGGCGGCCTCGTTACGAGCGCCATCAACTGGCGCTGGATTTTCTACCTGAACCTGCCCGTCGTCGCCATATTGATGTGGCTGGTAGGCAGGCACGTGGACGAGTCGAAGGACGCGTCCAACGCCAGTTTTGATCCATTGGGCGCGCTGCTGTTCTCCGCTGGCCTGTTCTGCATCATCTGGGGCTTGATCGACGCCAGCGTGGCGGGCTGGTCCAGCCATGCCACCATGCTGCGCTTTGCGGCCGGCGCCGCGCTGCTGGCCGTCTTCGTGCTGGTGGAACGGCGCCAGCGCGCGCCGATGGTCGATTTGAGCCTGTTTGGGAGGCGCGTGTTCGTCGGCGCCGTGCTGGGCATGTTCGGCTATGCCATCGCCGCGCAAGTGATGATGACCTTCTTGCCGCTGTACCTGCAGAACGCCTTCGGCTTTTCCGCCGTGCTGGCCGGCTGCGCCATGCTGCCGTTCGCCGTCGCCATGGTGGTGCTGTCAAGGCTGGCGCCGCGCGCCATGCGGGTGCTGGACGACCGCGGCATATTGGTGACGGGCTTGCTGATCGTCGCCGTGGGCAACGTCGCCACGGCGCTGGCCGCCGCCAGCCTGCAGTACGGCTGGGTGGCAGCCGGCATGCTCGTCACGGGCGCGGGCGCAGGATTACTCAACGGCACGACCCAGAAGGCCATCCTCGCCTGCATTCCGCGCGAGCGCACGGGCATGGGTTCCGGCATCAGCACCACCACGCGCTTCGTCGGCATCGTGCTGGCCGTGGGCGCGCTGGGCGCCGTGCTGGCCATGCGCACGGCCGCCTCGTTCGAGAAACTGGCGTGGCTGCACGGCTTGAAAGCCTCGCCCGAGATGATCGGGCGCATCGTCGCCGGCAACGCGACCGACGCCTTCGGCCAGCTGCCGCCCGCGTTGCAAGCCGTGGCTCAGGAAGCGGCCCGCCACGCCTTCATCGACGGCTTTGCCAGCGTGCTGTACCTGGCTGGCGGGCTGGCGGCCGTGGTGGCGGCGCTGGTGTTCGTGCTGGCGCGGCCGGTGAAAACCGTGGAGAAACAGCTGGAAAAAGTGTAACTCTTCAGCAATATTCAAGTAAACGGCCTCTGCTTGTAATATGATGCCATCGAGCAATACATGGCAATCATATAACTATCGCAGGGAGTAGCATGCGCAGAAAACGCATTATCGTGACCAGCGTGCTGGTCGCCGTCATCGGCGTGGCCGCGCCCCTGAGCCTGGCCTTCTACCTGTCGTCCGTGCGCGCCGAGCAGGGCGAGCAGGAACGCCTGCGCCTGCTGGCCGGCTACGCGCTCGAGCGCGCCCACCGTTCCATCGCCTCGGCCAGCGCCGCCCTGCGCAGCGCCGATGCGCTGGACCTGGCGCCATGCTCGGAGGCGCATATCCAGCAATTGCGCCGCATCACCATCACCACGCGCAGCATCGACGATATCGGCTACGTGGAAAACGGCTTGCTCAAGTGCACGTCCACGGGCATCGAAGAGGCGCGCATCGCCGTCACGCCCGCCGATTTCACCTTGGCCAACGGCATGGGCATCGATTTCAACCTGCGCCCCATCGTCAGCGGCGGCAAGCGCATGGTGGGACTGTCCCACCGCGCCTATAAAGTCCTGATCGATCCCGTGCGCTTTTCCGACGTCATCGTCGACAGCGACATCCAGATGGCCATGGCCATCGGCAAGGAAGGCGTGCTCGACACCTTGCACCATCCCGATCCCGCGCTGGTGCAAAGCTTGCTCGCCGGGCTGCCGGCGAACGTAGACGCCGCGCACGACGGCCACATCCATGCGACGCTGTACCGCGATGGCTTGACGGCCGTCATGATCGAGCCGCGCAGCAAGCTCAACGACAGGCTGCGGCGCGAACAGCTGCTGCTCCTGCCCATGGGTTTGTTGATGGCCGCCTTTATCGTCGGCATCGTCGTGTGGCTGTCGCGCCGCCGGCTGTCCTTGCGCGGCGAACTGGAAACGGCGGTCGAGCGGCGCGAATTCTTTGTTCATTATCAGCCGATCATCGCGCTCGACACGGGCGTGTGCGTGGGCGCCGAGGCGCTGATACGCTGGCGCCGTCCCGACGGCAGCATGATACGGCCCGACCTGTTCATCCCCGTGGCCGAGGAAAGCGACCTGATTCTGCCCATCACGGACCAGGTGATCGCCTGCGTCATCGCCGACATGCGCGCCGCGCTGCTGGCCGACCGCGAACTGCACATCGCCATCAACCTGTGCGCCAGCGATATCGAAACGGGCCGGGTGCTCGACGTGCTCGAACGCGCGCTGGCCGGCACCGGCATCGAGGCGCAGCAGATCTGGCTGGAAGCGACGGAACGGGGCTTCATCAACGTGGAAGCGGCCCGCGCCACCATCGAAAAAGCCAGGGCGCGCGGCCATGCGGTGGCCATCGACGACTTCGGCACCGGCTATTCCAGCCTGTCGAGCCTGCAAAACCTGCCGCTCGACGCCCTGAAAATCGACAAATCCTTCGTCGACACCATCGGCACGGACGCGGCCACCAGCAGCGTCACGCCGCACATCATCGCCATGGCCCGCACCCTGAACATGCTGATCGTGGCCGAAGGCATCGAAACGCGGCAGCAGGCCGATTATCTGCTGGAACGCAAGGTGGAATTCGGCCAGGGCTGGCTGTTTGCGAAAGCGCTGCCGGCTGCCGAATTCCTCGCCTTTTACGCAACCCGCCGCCTGCCATCGTCCACATGAAACAGCCGCGCTTTCCCTATCCATTGCAGCCGCTGCGCGTGCCGGGCGGCTGGCACCTCACCGTCAACACCCTGTTCGAGGTGGATCCCGGTGCCGATACCATGCAGTGGTTCAGCAGCGCATTGTTGCTGTGGGGTCATTGCCGCGACAGCGGCTACTGCTTCAATTCGCATTTCGAGCCGGAAGACGATCCCGATGGCGAGTTCGTTGTCGAATTTTGCAAAGTCGTATTTGATAGCCAAAGCAAGAAAAAAGCGAATTCTGAAGTATTTATGGGCGAATTTAGAACAAAATCCCGACTTGAATTGATAAAAGTAATCGAAAGCTATATGCTTGATGGTGAAATCTCAAAGGCATCATTGTAGACGACAAATATTCTTTCTTATCACCCTAAAATTTATTAGATTTCAAGTCCAATTCAGATGAAAATTGAAGCCCACGATAAGCAAATACAAGACATTTTCTCATTAGGATATTTCCAGATCCCGCGTTTCCAACGACCTTATTCTTGGGAAAGAGATGAGGTGGAAAATTTTTGGAACGATATAATTAATGATGTTTCAGAAAATTATTTTATTGGATCGATGGTCGTTTATCAGGAAAGAAAGCCATATTTTGGAATTGTCGATGGTCAACAGAGATTAACGACTATTACTCTTATGCTGTCTGCAATAAGAAATTCCTTTTTGAGACTGGGTGAGGACAACCTGGCAAAAGGTGTGCATAAATTTGTTGAACAGCCAAACATAGATAATGAGGCAGAGTTTATCTTAGATGCCGATACATCATTTCCTTATCTTCAAGATCACATTCAATCTTTTAATGGCTTAAAAATAGATTGTGATGTTGGCATTGAGGAGCAAAAGTTAAAAAATGCATTTGAGATTATTTGTGCGCGATTGGAGGACGAGGTTCCAACCTCCAATTCCGAAAGCGGCGGTCAAATAAGTATGTTTCCTGTAGAAGTTCCTGATCCCATTCTGAAGTTGAAAGAAATTCGGGATAAGGTACTATCTTTGAAGCTTGTTTTTATTCAGCTAGACAATAAAAGTGATGCACATCTGATATTTGAAACCTTAAATGCTCGGGGCCGTGATTTGCGCACGTCGGATTTGGTGAAAAATCTATTGCTAAGCAAGATAAAGGAAGGTAACGCGAAGTTAGATTCAGCAAAAGAATCTTGGAATTCATTGATTAGAAAATTCGATGATGCAAGTGAATCGGAAATAATTGACTCATTTCTGTTACATTTTTGGATATCCGAATATAACTACACTACTGACAAGAAATTATTTTCAGCAATTTCAAAATTTGTATCCGAGGATGAAAAAAATGCAAATGATTTGCTTAGAAAATTAAATCATGCGGCAGCTATTTATTGCAAATTGATCGATCCTGGTGCCCATGAGTGGAGCAGGGAAGAAACTGATGTCAAAGAATCCCTTAAGACATTAAGATTGTTTAAGGTAAAACAACAATCATCTATGACGCTGGCTCTGTTGCGAGCCTATTATGAAAAACGGCTCACCCTAAGAAATTTAAAGACATGTCTTAGAAAACTAGAATATTTCCATTTTGTATTTAATGCTGTTACTTCGCAGAGATCGTCAGGAGTTATCGCTACGACTTATTCAAGTCATGCGATTTCGCTAACCAGAGCGAAAGGGAATGATGATATTCAGGCTATTATATCAAGCCTCTTTTATTCCTTGAAGACAAAATTACCGCAATATGAGGAATTTGAGGTGAAGTTCTTAGAGTTGTCGTATTTGTCTAGCAAAACAAAAAACAAAGGGATTATTAAGTATTGCCTATCAAAGCAATTCGGCGATAAGTTCGGCGGAATTGATATTAATCATGATGCAATGAGTATTGAACATATAATTTCAGAGTCGACCATGAAGGATGGGAAAAGTTCTGATGTTGTTGGCAGCATAGGAAATCTACTATTGGTAGATGAAAAAACAAATTCAGAAGAGCTTATGAATTTAACAGTTTCTGAAAAAATTAAGAAATTAAAGGGGAATGGTTATCCATTGGCTAAGGCTTTAGTTGGAGAAGAATTCTCCGAAAATTCCAGAGTCCAAGATAGGGCAAGAAGTATTGCGCAACATCTTTATAATAGTGTTCAACTCTAGAAATTGTCTTTTTTATGCAGCGAAATGAATTATTTTCATTGTGGTCAAATATTTTATTTTCTTAAACGGTGCGTAGGAAGTAATTCATATCTAGTATTTATGCATTAGCGTGAGAATTGCTTAAAGATTGCAGATATAAGACCAAGCCTACAGACGAGGCTTGGTCTTATTACTCCTTGCGCGGCAAGATCACGTCCTGTCCGCCTTGCCTGAGCACGGCGCCGCCGACCTTGCCCGCCGCATCGCGCGTAAAGGCCAGGTCCGCCTCGATGGCGCGGAAGAAAAATTGGTCTTTCGCGCTGGCAAACAGGGGCGCCGAGCCGACACCGGTGCCGGACGCTTCCAGGCCATGCTTGCCCAGGCTCACCGTCAACGTGAAATCCTTGTCCAGCGGATACTCGCCCACGTACTCGGCCAGCGCGGCGCGCGGCAGCTCGATGGCGACCGGCGGCTTTTTCAGCGGCGGCAAGGGCGTGCCGGGCAGCAAGGCGGACAAGCCCAGCGCGTCGATGGTGCGCGCCGTGTTCGTCAACACCACCACGCCCCGCTTGCCATCCGTCGTAAACGCCGCATAGCTGGTGTAGCCGCCCGTCTGGCCGCTGTGCCAGGCGTAGCTTTGTCCCTGTTGCTGCTGCAGCAGCCAGGCCAGGCCGATGTGCGTGTCGCCGTCGGGCGCCAGCGGGCGCTGCGGCTTGATCGCCAGCGCATACGGACGCAACGGCCTGTGCATGTAGGCTTGCAGGTAGGAAATCATGTCGCGCGCGCTCGAATACACGCCGCCGGCCGGCGCCACCACGTTCAGCTCCCAGACCGGTGTGGGCTCGCCCGACAGCAAATGGCCGGGCGCCAGGCGCGCCAGCATGCCGTGCGTGGGCGTGTTCGACGTCGAGCGCATGCCCAGCGGCACGGTGATGCGCTTTTGCAGCAGCGCTTCATAACTGCTGCCCGAGCGCGCCGCCAGGGCCGTGCCCAGCACGGCATAGCCGATGTTCGAGTAGTCAAATGCCGTGCCCGGCGCATGCGGCAGGCGATAAGCGGCGAGAAACTGGCGTTGCTTCGCTTCCGTGTAGTCGGCATACGGATTGGCGGGGTTCTTCGGCGCGAAGTTGTCGGGCAGGCGCGGCAACGCAGAGTAATGCGTGGCCAGGTCGAGCAGGCTGATCTGCTTGCCCTCGAAGGCAGGCACCGTGTAGCCCGGCAATATTGCCGCCACCGGCTCGTCGAGTTTGACCTTGCCTTCGACGACGGCGTCGGCCAGCAGCAAGGCCGTCATGGTCTTGGTGACGGAACCGATCTGGTAGACGGTGTCGGCGCCCGGCTTGGCGTTCTTGCCGGCATGCACGCTGCCAAAGCCGTAGACGGCGCTGTCCCTGCCGTCGATGACGGCGATGACGATGCTGGCGTGCATGCCCGTGCGCGTGAGTTCCTCGGCGCGCTGGCGCACGGCGTCGTCGAGGGTGGGGGCGGCCAATGCGGCGCTGCCGAGCAGGCAAAGGGGGAGGAGGGCGAGGCGTGCGGTCATGGGAACCTGTCAAGTGATCGATGGAAAAGGCAAGTTCACGCCAGCCCCCGGATAAAGTGGCTGGGATGAATGCCGAGCATAGGCCGGTTACATGAAGGTTGCCTGAGTTTTATGTCATTATTGCTATATCATAAAGTTCCCGGCCGCAGCCGTGTCCAGCAAAGCGGCCAGCTGCGCGCGCATGCCGGCGGCCATGCCCTGCAGCAATTCGCCGCGCCGGCGCGCATCGGCGCGTTTCTTCGAGGGCACGTCGGCCAGGTCGGGTGCCCGGTAGGGGGCGCAGGGCAAGTGATAATTGCCGTCGCGCATGGGCAAGGCGTGCAATTCCTGCCACGCCAGGTCGTAATCGGCGGCGATATGGCGTCTGCGCCGGGCATTGAGGGCGATGCGGTTGTCATTGCTGATCAAGAACAGGTTATTGCAGGCAAAAAAATCGCCGAAATCGCGCAGGGCCGTGACCATCAGGTTTTTCGGGCGGCAACCGTGCAAGGCCCGCGTGGCTTCCTTGACGGCCAGCTTGCCCGCCTCGGAACGCAAGCCTTGCAGCGCGCCCAGCTGCAAGGACACGCCATCGGCACGGGGCAGGAACAGAAAGCTGGCCAGGTACAGGGGCTGGCCGTCGCGCGTCAGACGCAGGCACAGTTCGCCTTCGCGGTAGCTGTCGTGGATGGCCGTCAGCTGCAGACGGTACAGCGCCCCATCCTTGCCTTCAAACGCGGCCAGCACCACGGGCTGGCGCGCGGCCCGCTCGACCAGTGCGCGCGCGCCCGCTTGCCACAGGAAGCGGTAATGTCCTTCCAGCAATGCCAGGCGATCCGCGCAACCGAGCTGGCGCGAGGCGTACGGGCGGTAAATCTTGAAGCGCAGGCAGGGATGCAGCTGCGCCAGGGAATTCAAGCCGGGCATGCTGCCCAGAAACGCTTGCCAGCGCGTACGCTGGCGGGGAAAGAAAACGGCCCCCAGCGCCGCTTTCAGGCGGTGTCCGCTGGCGGGAGGTGGAGCCACGGCGGCGCCGCGGTGCAAGCTCAAAGCGATGTCATTCATGGTTCTGCCGGAAAATGGCAGGCGCTGCACAATGAGAGCCTTGCCAAGCTGAATGCTACGCGGGCCAGGTGAATTTCATATTAAGAAGCTATGCCCATGGGTATTTAGAGGCTGACAACTAAACATTTGCCTTCTGGCAATATAGACGGTTATGCTCGCGGCACTGTGACCCGATGAAATGATTGCATCCCATGAAACTCCGCCATTTGCTTGCCATCCCCGCACTGCTCGCCGCGCAGGGCGTCCACGCGCAGGAGCGCACGACCGATCCTCTGGCGCCGCTGGCACAATGCATCAACCGCAGCGAGTTCCAGTTCAAAACGCAGGACCGCTTGCCGGCCAGCGCGACCACGCGCGTCGTCAAGATGGCGGCGGGGGAGCGCCGGGTCTCGACGGCCGATGGCTACCGGCTGATGTTGTTCCGCAAGAGCAGCTTGCCCTTCGTGAACCTGAAGATCGAGCGCAGCGCGGATGGCCAGTTTGCCGCCGACCGCGAGACCATCGTGGCGCAAATGCAGCAGATGTCGGCCAGCAGCAAGCTGCCGCATCAGGTGCCGCTGGAAACGGACGCGCGCCAGGGCGTGGAAGTGCTAGGATCGAACAACGCCAGCATCGCGCAGGCGCAAGGCATCATCAGCCTGTATTCGCTGCTGCACGCCGCCAGTGGCACGGTCGCCACCGCCTACCTGCTGAACCAGCCCGCCGACCCGCGCGACTTTGCGACGGATGCCCAATACCAGGCCTTGCGCGACCAGTTCCTTGCCTCGCTGGTCAGCTGCATGGCCGACCCCGCGCAGTAAGGCAAGCGCACAGGAAGGAGAGGTGAACCATGAAAAAAGCAGCAGCAAGCACGCCGCCCACCGACGAAGCGGCAAGTACCGCATCGGCCGCCAGCCAGATCGACGCGAAAATCGCCTCGCTGGCCGACTGGCGCGGCAAAACCCTGGCCGCCGTGCGGGCGCTGATCCACGCGGCGGACCCGGACGTGGTCGAGGAAGTCAAATGGCGCGGCGTGCCCGTCTGGTCGCACGCGGGCATGATTTGCACAGGCGAAACCTATCAACTGGCCGTCAAGCTCACCTTCGCCAAGGGCGCCGCCTTGCCCGATCCGGCCGGCCTGTTCAATGCCAGCCTGGACGGCAACACGCGCCGGGCCATCGACCTGCATGAAGGCGAGCACCTCGATACCGCGGCGTTCAAGGCGCTGATACGCGCCGCCGTGGCGCTCAATACGGCGCCAAAACCAAAACGGACCCCGACTTGAGACATTATCTGTATATCTGGCACGCCCCGGCCGAGCGCATGATTGTCGCTTCCGGCATCGAATTCAAGGATGTGATGCACGCGCTGCTGGACGCGGACGGCATCGTGCTGCGCAAGGGCGGCGCCGGGACGGCCAGGAAACCCGCCGCCTGGCAGACATTGACGCAACAGCAACTGCCGGCCCTGGCCCGGGAAGACCTGTACGCCTGCGGCAGCCATGCCTGGGCCGATTACCGGGGCGCGCCGCCGGCCTCGGGCGACGCGGACGTCGCCGCGATGCTCGGCCACCGTGGCCCACCCGGGCCGTTGCCCGCCTTGCGCGGCCGCTTTCTCACCTTTGCGCACGACGACGGCTGGTACTTGAAACTGTTGTATGCGGCATGGGACGACGCGGCGGCCTTGCTGGCCCGCGCCATCGCGCCAGCGCTGGGCAAGCTCGACATGGACGCCCTGCAACAGGGAGGCGACGGCTACTGGCTGCAGGACGGCATGGTCGACCTTGAACTGGCAACCCACGATATCGACAGCGTGCTGAACCGGCGCCTGTGAACCATGAAAACGCCCATGAATAACGCACCCGCCATGGGCCAGATTCGCCCTTTCATCAGCACGGATATGGACTCCTGCACCGCCATCCTGGCCCTGGCCGGGCGCGCCACTTTCGGCCCGGTTGCCGGTAATGCCGCATTCACGGCCGCGACGCAGGGCGAAGACATCCTCGTTGCCGAGCGCGACGGCATCGTCGCCGGCTTTGCCGCCGTGTACACGGGCGACGCGCCCGCGTACTTCCTGCACCACCTGTACGTGCACCCGGCGCACGGCGGACGGGGCATCGGCACGCGGCTGCTGGCCGCCGTGGCGGCGCGCTTCGGTCCGCATCTGAGCCTGAAGACGCAATTGAGCAATGGTGGCGCGCGGCGCCTGTATGCGCGCGCGGGCTGGATCGAGGACGCTGGCGACGGCGGCGTGGACGCCATGGGCGCGTGGATACGCGTGCGCTACCGTCACCGGCAAGGGCTGTGACGCTCCAGGTGGAATGTGGCGCGCAGAGTAACCATTGCGTCTCGCAAGCGCGCAGCACGCCGGCAGGCAGCGCATTCTGCCCCGGCGGCTCCTGGAAAACGGCCATATAGCATGGCACGCCCGCGTCCGACTGCGCCAGCAGCGTCGCGTTGATCGGCGTCAAGGTGAAATGCTGCGCATGGTCGTCCCCGTCGGCCGTCATCGGGCAGGCGAAATAATGGGGCAAGCCTTGAAAGCTGGCCAGGCCCGTCCTGGGGCCGTCATGGAGATCCAGGCCATGCAGACGGGGTCAAACGGCGCGTTTCTCTTGGCTATCCATGAGCAGGGCCAGCCTGGCCGCCATGCCGGCATTGTCGCGCAGCAAGCTGTCGCGCTCCAGCGCCAGCGCTTCGGCGCGCTGCTGCGTTGCCTGCGTATTTTCCGCCAGCATGTCGAGCTGGCGGTCTTGGGCGGCCAGCGCCACCTTGGCGTCGTTCAGCGCCAGCAGGGCCGTGTCCAGCTTGGCCAGCAGGGCGTCCGCGGACGCGGCCGCTTGCAGATACTGGAATTCAAACTGGTCGCGCTCGGGACGCACGGTCGCCAGCGCATCGCGGTCGGCGGCCGCTGCGCTGGCCAGGCGCGTTTGCTCCGCCTGCAGTTGCGCCAGGCGCATGTCCTGCTGCACCAGGGTCGCTTGCTGGCCCTGCAGCCGTTGCTGCAGCTGGGCATTATCCTGTTCGAGACGGCTGATCTGTTGCTGCGCCTGCGCCCGTTCCTCGCTGCGCTGCGCGGCTGATGCCTCCTGGTAATGATCGAACTGCGAGCGCACCTGCGCCAGCTGGCGGTTCAGGGCGGCGATTTCCTCGCCCCGGTCGGCCAGGCGCTGCGTCAGGCCCGCGTTGTCGCTGTGCAGGGTGGCCAAGGTGACGGCCCGGAAATGGTGTTCTTCCTTCAATTGCGCCAGCGCATGCTGGGTGGCGCGCAATTCCTGGGTGAGGGCGGCGCGCGCCTCCATCAGTTTTAATCGTTCGCTTTCCGTCTTCTTCAGTGTTTCCAGCGCCGCGTCGCGTTCGGCCCGGTGTTGCTGCATGCCCGTTTCCAGCTGCTGCGCCACGTCGCGCTGCTGTTTTTCATAGACGCCGCGCATCGCTTCCATCAGCTCGGCCGGCAAGCCTGCCTCCGTTTTCACGGCGCCCGCACCCTGAAACTCTTCCTTCCAGCGCTTGAGCAGGGGCGCGATGGTGCTTTTGCTGCCCGTGCTGCCCAGCGCTTCGCGCACGCTGTCGACCGTGGGATTGCGCCCATCGGCAGCGACGATTTGGGCTGCTTTCATAACATCAGAGTACAGAATGCCGGTGCGGGCCATGAAATCACCTATAAGCGAAATTTAGTAACGTATTACATGATACGTAATATCGAATAATATTACGATATAAATTTTGATGATTTTTGAAAAATATAAGCCGCGATAAGATCGCTTATCGCGTGTTATGGGGGTGTCTGGCATGCTATTCTGCGTATCTCTTAGTACAAAACTGCGATTTCGCTGCCGCCATGCCCGATTTGCCCCTGACTAAACGCCGCCTTGCCGTGCCGAAAAGCGCCGCCCTGGCGCCTGTGCCGTTACACGGCGCCCTGGTCGATGCCGAACTGGCCGCGCGCCACCAGGCGTTTCTGGCCGCCGCCACGTCCGACAACACGCGCCGCACCTACCGCAGCGCCATCCGCCATTTCCAGGCCTGGGGCGGGGCGCTGCCCGCCGACGAATCGACCGTCATCCGCTATTTGATGGCGTATGCGGACAGCCTGAATGCGCGCACGCTGGCCCTGCGCCTGACGGCCCTGTCGCAATGGCATGTGTACCAGGGCTTTGCGGACCCCGCGTCCACGCCCACCGTGCGCAAGACCTTGGCCGGCATCGCGCGCCTGCACGGCAAGCCGAAAAAGAAGGCGAGGGCGCTGCCGCTGGAAGACCTGGAGTTGATCGTCGCCAGGCTGGGCGCTTTGGGCACGAACAAGGCCCTGCGCGACAACGCCTTGCTGCAGCTGGGCTTTTTTGGCGGTTTCCGGCGCAGCGAACTGGTGGGTTTGAAGCTGGAAGACGTGAGCTGGGAGCCGCAAGGCCTGGTGATCACCTTGCCCCGCTCGAAAACGGACCAGTCGGGCGAAGGCATCGTCAAGGCGATCCCGTTCGGCGACGGCGTCTGCTGCCCGGCCACGGCACTGCGCGCCTGGTTGGGCGTGGCGGGCATCGCCAGCGGCCCGCTCTTGCGCACCGTCAACCAGTGGGGCCATGTGGGAGGGAAGGGGTTGCACGCGAGCAGCATCAACACGATATTGGAAGGCTGCGCCCGGCTGGCCGGCCTCGATTACGTGCCGGAACTATCGAGCCACAGCTTGCGCCGCGGCATGGCCACCAGCGCGCACCGGGCCGGCGCCGATTTCCAGGCCATCAAGCGCCAGGGCGGCTGGCGCCACGACGGCACCGTGCATGGCTATATAGAAGAGGCGGGGCGCTTCGAGGACAATGCGGCGGGGAGTTTGTTGAAGGGGAAGAAGAAGGCGGCGGGCTGAGGCTGCGCGGCAGCAGCTTGCGGCGGCGCGCCGGCAAGGGTTTGAACAGTGGGTTGCGTTGACCATTCAACTGATGGCATACCCCAGCAGATACAGGAGAACGGTAAGGACGGTCAGCAGCAAGAGTCTGCGCAGTTTTTTTAATGCGGTAACGCCGGGCCGTGCGCTAAGCCATCCCGTCACCGTAAAAATGAACGATGGGCCAAGAAGATAGGCTACCAGCGCGGCAATGACCCACCAGGGCACCGAACACGGCCCAATTTCGTAGCAAGCTCCCGCGTCACGGTGCAGTAGCTTGAAATGAAACCTGAACGACATGTGACTGCCAGCGACCAATGCAGCCCAGGTTGTCAATAGTCCGGCAATGAGAAAGCCGAGCGACAAGCCTATGCGTTTCACTCGACCTCCTCAAACAGGATGCGCCTCACCTTGCTCAAGTCCGGGCAGCCAATCGAGGAGCAGGGAACATGAACGCTTGATACGCCAATTCTTTTGCCCGTCAGCGAGAAAAAAAGCATCCTGGTGCCTGTCTAGTGAAAAGCTTGAAAATCATGGGTGTTGCTGCTTGTAGAGCAAGCAGGTCAATACTGCCATGACAAGCAGGGAGAATAGCGCACTGGTGAACAATATGCGTATTGCATGAGGCTTTCCTGTCACTACGCCCAAAAGCCCGCCCCACATTATCGGCAAGGCCGCATAGATGACGACTGACACGACTTTCAGCAAGCTGGAGCATGATTCGCGACAAACGCTGGTCTTTGCAAGGATCTCAAACGCATGCGGCAGCATGGCGAAGGCGATGCCGGCCAGGAATCCGAGTGCCATAAACACTACCCTGTTAAGCATCCTTGCGCGCGATGCCGGCGGCGGCGCTGGCGCGGGCCAGGCTTGAGCGCGCGCCAGCCACGGCGCGCAGGCGTTCTTCCAGGTAGGCGCTTACGCGCGGATGCTGGCTGAAGGCGACGTTGAAGCGGATGTGCTGGTCGGGCGTGTCGTTGGCCGAGAACGCGGCGCCGCGCATCAGCAGGATCTTGTTGCGGTAGGCGTCCTGCACCAGCAAGTCCACGTCCAGCCCTGCGGGCATGCTGCCCCACAGGAAAATGCCTGCGTCGCCGGGCTGCTCGAACAGCACGCCGGCCGCGCTCAGTTGCCGCGTGCTGGCGTTGCGCGCCACCATGATCTTGCGTTGCAGCCGCTCCAGGTGCTTGCGCAGGTTGCCGGCCTTGAGCACTTCCAGCAGCACGTATTCGTTCAGCGCAGGCAAAGTCATGATGGAATGGATCTTGGTACGCATCAGCGGCTTGAGCAAGGCGGGCGCCGCGGCCAGGTAGCCCATGCGCAGGGCCGGGCTCAGCGCCTTGCACAGGCTGGAGTAGTAGATCACGCCGTCCAGTCCGGACAGCGATGCCAGCCGCGTGCTGTGGCCCGGCTGGAAATGGCCGTGCACGTCGTCTTCGGCGATCAGGAAGCCATACTGCTGCGCCAGGATCAGCACCTTGTGCAGGTTGGCGGCGCTGCTGCTCCACCCGGTGGGATTGTGCAAGGCCGTCTGCATGAACAGCAGGCGCGGACGGTGCGCGCGGCAGGCCGCTTCCAGCTCGCCCAGGTCGAGGCCATCGGGACGGCGCTGAATCGGCACCAGGCGCACGCCATCCTGGCGCAGCCGGCCGAACATCAGGAAGTATCCGGGGTCTTCCACCAGCACCGTATCGCCGGGCTGCAGGAAGGTGCGGCAGATCAGGTCGATGGCATGGGTGCCGCCGAACGTGGTGAGGATGTGGCCGGCGTCCGCGGCGATGCCGATGCCGCGCAGCAGCAGCGCGATCTGCTCGCGCAGTTCGGCCAGCCCTTGCGGCGGGCAGCGCGAAGCCATGCCGGCCGCGCTGCGCGCCAGGCCGCGTTGCACGGCGGTCGCCGGCAGCGCGTCCTGCAGCCAGGTGGGCGGCAAGGCGCCGCTGCTGGCCAGCAGCACGCCCGGCCGCTGGTCGTTCACTTGCTGGCTCAGCCAGACCGGCTCCTGCTCCTGTCCCGCTTCCAGCGCCACCTCGTCGGGAATGGCGCGGCTGGCGTCAGCCGGCGCGCAGACGAAGAAGCCCGTCGTGCCGTGCGTATCGATGACGCCGGCGGCCACCAGCCTGTCATACGCCACCACCACGGTGTTGGTGCTGACCGCGAGCTGCGTGGCAAGCTGGCGGATCGACGGCAGCCTGGTCCCGCCAGGCAGGACCCGTTGCGCGATCTGCTGGCGCAAGGCGGCCTCGATCTGTTTAAAGAGGGCGATAGGCGAAGAGCGGTCGATGGCGAACATGGTGCCAGTCTAGCGTAAAAACGTCACGGCGAGGACCAACAGGACGGCCCCCATCGCCAGATTGAAGATGCGCTGGTTGCGGGGAGCTTTCAGCACGCTGCGGATCGAGACGCCGAACAGCGCCCACATGGCGTTGCACGGCGTGCCCACGACGGTGCCGGTCACGGACACCAGCAGCGCGCTGGCGAGCATGTTGCCCTGCGCCGGCATGAAGACCGAGGCCATGGTGATCGCCTTGAGCCAGCTCTTCGGGTTCAGCGCCTGAAACAGCGCCGCCTGCGCAAACGACACGGCCTTCGGCGCGCTGCTTCCCGCCACCGAGGCGCCGGCCAGCTTCCAGGCCAGGAACATCAGGTACAGCGCGCCCGCGATCCGCAGCAGCTGCTGCGCCATCGGGTACGCGACGAACACGCTGCCCAGTCCCACGCACATGAGCATGGTCTGCACGAAGATGCCGGCCTGGATGCCGAGGATGACCGGCAGCGCGCCGCGATAACCGAAATTGGCGCCGGTGGTGGCCAGCATGACGTTGTTGGGCCCGGGCGTGGCGGACATCACAAAGCAATAACTCATCAGGGGCAGAAGTTCGGTCATGGCAGGCAGTCGCAGCGTGGAGAAGGCCCCAGTCTAGAAGCGCGGCACGGCAGCGACAAGACACAAGGCGGCGCGTACACGCACATGCTGTATCAGCCGGACGACTGCTACAGCGGAGAAACCGGAGCCCCGTATTTCAGACATCCTGGCCAAGCCAGGCAGACGTGGACACCGTGTCCGTCAGCCCGGGGAACTGATGCGCTTGTCCAGCGGCCTCGCATTGAGCGCATCGGCGGCCCGGTCCACGAATTGCCTGACGTCTCCCACCTCGGCAAACAAGCCGGCATAGGCCGCCCGTATCAGCACCGTGCACTGCTCGAATTTCGCCAGTTGCGACAAGCCTTCATCGGTGGGCATCAATAGCCGTCGCCGGGCATCATGGTCGTCGTTCCGATACCGGATGAGGCCCAGGCGTAGCAGCTTTGGTATCTTTTGCATGACCAGCTGGTGCGAATGTCCGAGTTCGCGCGCCAGATCCGAGGCGGAGGCCGAGCCGAGCGTTGCCAGAACAGTCATCAGCGAACAGGAGCGAACCGGGATGACGATCCCCATCGTATCGAAGACCGTCTTGGATTGCTCGGCGATCAGGACGCTCAGCCGTTCGACGGCGCGGCCGAGGAACACCGCGTCATCGATCTCGGCCGGGTGAAGTGTCTCTTTAGTCAAGGCGCTTGTACCTCTGGATGCTGCCATCCTTGTTCACGCGTTCCAGCTCCGTCACTTTCCCGCTTGAAACATTCAAGCGGTATCGAAAATCTGACACGCCTTCCACCGCGAACAGGTTGGGGCCGATCGGCTCAAGCGCGACCCGAAGCCGTTCGCGCCAGAGATAATAGAGCGTGCCATTGTCCAGAATGATCTGGCGGCCTTCATATTTTCCGGCCGCTTTCGCCAGCATCCGGGCATCGGCGTGCGGGCGCTCGATCGCTGCCGTCAAGCTGGGGAGCAGCCAGGCCAGTTCGGTTCGCCTGGCCTCATCGTTCTTCGCCAGATTTTCAAGCGCCAGCTTGTGCGCCAGCGGCAGCGCGCGAATCGAGGGGCTGGCGATATCGGGTTGCACGCCGGTTCCTTCGAAATCGCCATGGTCCACGGGATCCTGGATCTGACCGATCGGCACTTGCACGAAAAAATCGTCGTTGAGCGGCTTGCGCGCGACCGGATGCGCACCGCCGGCGGTCCGCTCCCCGATCAGGGTTGCGCGCCCGAGCTTCTTCATCGCATAGGAAAACCATTCTGCGGAGGAAAACGACGTGGAGCCGGTCAGGATATAGACGGGCTTGTCCACCATGCGCTTGCCCGGCAAGCCCGGCAGCACCCATTGCCCGCGCTGGATACGCTTGCCATCCTCATTATAATAATAGTCGAAGAGCAGCTGGTCTTTCTCGCTGGAAAAGAAATAGCTCGCCAGGAATTGCGCCATTTCCAGATGTCCGCCATTGTTATAGCGCAAATCGATGATAACGGCATCCGTATTGCCGACGAAACGCATAACGGACGCGGCCGTATCATAGGCAAGCTCGGGATCGGCAAAATAGCTGAACCGTATATAACCGATATTTCCCTTCAGGCGGGCGACCTCGTCGAAACCGAAATTGGTTTCCTCCAGCCTGCGCGATTCTTCTTTTCGTATACTGGCCTTGAGCGCCGGATCGGCCTTCGCCTTGAATTCGGCGATCCACTTCGCGTCGGCACCGACGAAAAAATGCAGGTCGCCGCTGACTTTGACGAGATCGTCGGTCAGCTTGCCCGCAAACTCAGCCTTCGTGGCCGCCGCGTCATAGTCTCCCTTTTTCAGACGCTCCTGAAGCACCGGCGCAATTTTTCTTGCGATGTCCGGAAACGGGTAGTTCGCATTCAGGGCGCTATCGAGGGAGGCGATGACCGCGCCCTTTTCGTCTCGCGAGATGCCCGGTGCCTCGGCAAAAGCGCTTGATGCGCAGACGATGGACAGTGCCGACAGCGTTTGAAGCAGACATAAGTGATAGCGCATTCTAATGTTCCCCCCCACGGTGAAAGCCGATCATACAATATATTGCGCAATATGTTGTATAAAATATGCGAGGTGCGCCCGGGGCAGGCTGGTGTTCGTCAAGCTCTGCTTCCGGCGGCTTGTGTCCATTGCTGCCGCCCGCAGTTAAGTTGACAGTGAAATTTGCTGTAACTTTGCTTCGATCTGATTCAACGCATTGAGCTTTTCTTCGCGATGAGACCAGTTCCCGGCGGCCAGCGCCCGGGCTCTTTGCTGCCCAATACAGTCCAATGCCAGTTGTCGCGCCTGCTGGTCGCATGCCGCTCTTAGCTTGATATCGGCAAATGCGAGAGCAATCGACGCTTCGCAGCGCACATCATCGTCCATGGCGTTGATGTCGGAGTATCCCCACTGCCTTGCCAGTTTCTCAAGGAATCGAATTGGCATGACATCCTTGTGCGTCTTGCGCCAATCGCGATAGCTCTCCAGAAGATCGGCTCCAGTATCATTGCCGTTCGGCGAGAAATCATCCGCGCAGCTCCAAAAAAATGGATCATCGAGAATTTCGCGTGCTTTGGGATGAAAGTCCTCCCAATCAATTCCCAACGCCTCCCAGGGTGACATTGCATCACGCCGGGCTTGTGCTGCTGCCTCCAGCCCCGATGCAAGGAGTTGCAGAGCTTCGCCCGAATGCGGGACGCGTTTCTTGGCGGCTTCACAGTGGTCTAGAAATCGCTCCAGGCTGAAATCATCGGTGCGCTTCAATCGCGTTCGCAATAGCCCGAGTGCATGGATGACTTCATCAACACCTGCCTTAAAAAGTGGCAAAGACAATGTTGGAGAGCGCGTCCAGTCCCGACCTTCCATCAATTCGCTGGCGATATCGATCTCGACCTTGCCCTTTGCTCTTCGATAAGTGATCTTGGGTAGCGTTGAGCGGAAACTATTGTGCGTCTCCAGGAGCGATTCCAAGGTCTTCTTTGCCGGACCAGAGTCTCCAAAGTGAAGCGTGACTGCAATTTCCTTAATCGCGTCGCCAAAACTGCCACCTCCCGCCAGAAGAAAATCCCCAATCGGAGACAACGTCGTGTGACCGCCGTAGCAATTATAGGATTTAGCGCTTACATGGAAATCCATTCGATGGTGCCTTTCATGCAAAATTCCAACCTTTCTGAATGTCGATACAGCTGAAAACTGCACAAACTAATGCCGGGCCGTATCATGCGGCCGCTTGTTCCCTGGGGCGGATGATCATGCAGGTGGCCGTCGCGTGCGCGTAGACTTTACCCGCTTCGTCGCGGATCGTGCCTTCGGAAATGACCAGGTTGCGTCCCGCATTGATGACTTTGCCTTCCGCAAAGACCGTCACGTTGAAGGGCAGGGGACGGCACATCTTGATGTTCAGGTCCGTCGTGCCATAGCTTTCGCCGGCCGGCAAGACAGTGTGCGTGGCGCAGCCCGTGACCGTGTCGAGCACGGTGGCAGCGAAACCGCCATGCACGCCGCCCATGGGATTCGTGTGGTTTTCATTCGCCGTGGCCGTGAAGATCACGCGGCCGTGCTCGATCGTATGCGCATCCATGGGCATGGTCTTGGAAATGCCGGGCCGGGGGAACAGGCCTTGCGCGAAAGCTTGCATCAGTTGCAAGCCGGTCATGTCGTTGGGGTGCATGGTAACTCCTGTGGTGGGTGGGGATCGGTCAGACGTCCTGCGCAAAACGCAGGCGCGAGGCGTGCAGCAGGAAGCGGGCGACGATGGCCAGTTCTTCCTCGCTGAAACCCGCTTTCAGTTGTTCATTCAGGCTGTCGAGCAGGGGCAGGGCGGCGGCCAGCACCTCGCCGCCCCTGGCCGACATGTGCAGGGTGCCGGCGCGCGCATCAAGCGCCGACTGGCCGCGCACGATCAGGCCGTTTTCTTCCATGCGCGCCACCAGGCCCGTGACGGCCGAGTTTTTCAGCTGCAGCGCCCGCCCCAGATCCTTCAATTGGCAGCCTTCTTCGCCCTTCAGGGCAAACAGGGCGACCACTTGCGTGCCGGAAAATCCCAGTTCGCTGCTAAACACGGCATCGGCCGAGCGAAATAAGTTCTGGCGCGCCAGGTTGAGCAGATTGAACAGGCGCGGCGAACGCTCGCCCAGCGGGCAGGCAGTTGCTGTATCGGGGAGGTCGGATTGGGGGGAGGTATTGGTACGCATGCGGAGTATACTACTACGTATGCGTAATAAATCAAGCGACTATTTTAATCGCGCTGATGGCGCCCCACGTAGCGTGCGCGCGGACGGATCAGGGCCGCGCTGTCCGCTTGCTCGGCGGCATGCGCGATCCAGCCTGCCGAGCGGGCCAGCGCAAACACCACCATGCCCGCGCCCTCGGGCCAGCCGAACGCCAGTTCCATCGCGGCCAGCGCCAGGTCGGCATTCGGGCGCGCATCGAGCAACTGGCCCGCCGCCGCGCAAACGGCCAGGATGGCGGCCAGTTCCGGTTTCTCGTGCGCCATTCTCGACAGGATTTCCAGCAGATACGCTGCGCGCGGGTCGCCGCCTGGATACAGCGGGTGGCCAAATCCGGCGAATTCCGGCGCGACGGTCTTGTAACAGGCGACGATGGCGGCCCCGGCGTCTGGTGCGGCCAGCGCCTGCGTCAACATGCGCCGGGCCGCCGCGCTGCCGCCGCCGTGCTTGTCGCCGGACAAGGCCGCCAGCCCGGCCATCAGCGCGGCGGGCAGGCTGGCGCCCGTCGAGGCGACGCAGCGCACGGCAAAGGTCGATGCATTCAATTCATGGTCGGCCAGCAATATCAGCGCGGCGCGGATCAATTCTGTTTGCTCCGCGTCGGCTTGCCACGCCCGGGCCAGCTGCAGGTGCAGCGGCAAGGCGGACGGCGCCGTCCGGAGCAAGGCGGCGGCCAGGATGCGCATCAGGGCGGGGCCGGATGGCAGCGAGTGTGCCATGTCCGCTGTCGCCAGCATGGCCAGGGCGAGCATGGCGCGCGCCAGCGGCGGCCCGTCCGGCGCGCCGGCCAGCCCTGGCGGCAGGGCAGGCGCGTCCTGCTGAAAATAGTCGCTCGCGTTGTCGTCCCACAGCAGGCCGGCGGCAGCCTCCAGCGTTGCGGATTCGGCCAATGCCGTCGCATCGCAGCCCCGGTACAGCAACCGTCCATCGAGAATATGGGAAATCCGCGTCTCCAGCACGGGCAAGCCCCAGTTTATGGCCGCCATGGCCGTCTGGCCACCGCGTTTGGCATCGTTCTTGCGCGCCGCCAGGCGCAGCACGTCTTCCCGCGGATAGCGCTTGCGGCGCGATGCCCCATTGCTGACGGAAGCGAGCAAACCCCGGCTCACGTAGGAATACAGGGTGGGCAGGCTGACGTTCAAGAGGCGCGCAGCCTCGGCAGCGGACAGATCGTTGTTCATGGCGGCCATTGTAGCGGCTGTCGCTTTATATTGATTGATGGAATCAAGATTGACGGGCCGGGCGGCGCGTCACTAGACTCATGCCTTTCCAGGAGTCTCCATGAGCATATTTACCATTCGCACCCTGCGCCCCGGCGATGCCGCGCCCTTGTTGGCTTTCGAGCAAGCCAACCGGGCCTGGTTCGAGCGCCATATCGACCGGCGCCCCGATGATTTTTACAGCCTCGACGGCATTCATGCCCACGTCGCACAATTTCTGGACGAGCACGCACAGGGCCGCATGCATCCCTGCGTCATCGTGGCTGAACACGGACGATTGATCGGGCGCGCCAACCTCAAGGACATTGACCGGGAACAACGCGTAGCCGAAGTCGGCTACCGCATCGGCGAGCAGCAGGCGGGCAAGGGCCTGGCAACGGCCGCGCTGCGCCATCTGATTGATCTGGCGCAAGACGAATGGCGGCTGGCCAGTCTGTGTGCCTACGCCATCGACGGCAATGCGGCGTCGATCCGCGTGCTGGAGCGCTGCGGTTTCGTGCAGGGAATGGCCGTGCCCGATATCGCCATGGTGGAAGGCAATGTTGTCGATGGCCATGCCTATGCGCTGGATTTGCGGGCGGCTGGGGTAGACTCTATCCTGTGAGAAATAAACAATTATCAGAGATGAATCAGGAAAGCCTCAAACGTCCAGCACGCATCGTCGTCATCGGCGCCGGCATCGTCGGCGCGTCGCTCGCCTACCACCTGGCCAGCAAGGGCGCACAAGTCACCGTGGTCGAGGCGGGCGGCGTCGCGTCCGGCGTGACGGGCACCTCGTTTGCGTGGATTAACGCGTCCTGCGCGGGGCAGGACCCCATCGCGGCCCTGCGCGGCGGCGCCATCGCGGCCTGGCGCCAACTGGAAACGCAGGTGCCGGGCCTGACGGTGCGCTGGCACGGCGCCTTGTCGTATGGCACGCAGGATGGGCGCGTGTCTTCGTCATCCATCGTGCTGGACCGCTCGCGCATCGCCCGGCTTGAACCACGTCTGCGGCAGCCGCCGGAACAAGCGCTGTACGAGCCGGAGCAGGGCGCGCTCGACGCCGTTGCCGCCACGCACGCCTTGCTGGCAGCGGCCCAGGCGCTCGGCGCGACGGTCCGCACGCACACGCCAGTGCTGGGTTTTACCGCCAGGGACGCGCAGGTGACGGGCGTGGAGACGGCCGCGGGCCGCATCGGGGCCGATATGGTCGTGCTGGCGGCAGGCACGGGCACTGCCCAACTGGCCGCGCAACTGGGCGCCAGCCTGCCGATTCACGCCTCGCCCGCCATCTTCCTGCGCTACCAGGCGCCGCCCGGCCTCGTGCGCGCGATTATTTCCAATCACGCAATGGAAGTGCGGCAAGCCGAGGACGGGACCATGCTGGCAGCGGAAGATTACCTGGACGACGCGCCGGAAAACCAGCCGGCCGCCATCGCGCTACGCACGGCCAGCGCGATCCGGGACGAACTGGAGGGGGCGGAGGCCATCGCGCCGGCATTCGCCGGCATCGGCCTGCGCCCCATGCCGCTTGACGGCGTGCCCGTCATCGGCTACCTGCCGCAGGTGGGCGGCGTGTACGTGTGCGCCATGCATCCGGGCGTCGTGCTGGCGGCCATCGTGGGTCAGCTGGCCAGCGGGGAAATCGTCGATGGCCAGCCGGCTACGGCCCTGGAGGCTTGCCGGCCCGCGCGTTTCCTGGCGTGCTGATTCCTACGGCACTGGCACCACGAACACGGGCAAGATGAACGGCACTTGCTCATCGCCGTCCTCCGACGGGGCCTGCATATAGTGCTCGTTGCGCCAGTCCCCGTTCACCACGCGTTCGGCGATCAGAGATAAATCCTGCGTTTCCTGCAGCGCGCAACGAAACGGCAGCCGGCCATGCGAGCGCGACACCAGGCTGAACCGCAACTGGCGGCATTGCGCATCGTGCCAGCAATAGAACAGCATGTCGTCGCCCTGGAGCGCGCTGCGGCGGGCCGCGATCACCTGGCCGATGAAGGCAACGATATCGGCCGCATGAATCTGCGGCGTTTCCTCGTCCGTGGGCGAAAAGCTCCACATATTGGTTCGGGCTTCGTAATTGATATCGTCGGGATCAATTTCCACGGGATCGTCTTTTGCCATGGCGAGCCAGCTGCTTACGACGGTTGAGTGCATCATGTAACGCTTTCAGTGCTTATCAATATTTTTTATTTACGCATCACCGGCTTGATTATGTCGGCGCATCCATTCATCCGCGACATCGCCCATGTTTTTGACGGCGCCATCGCCGATCCAGGCCATGAATTCACGGTCAAGCTTGAACTTTGGCCCGCACTGGGCAAGCAGGAAGCGCCTGACGTTTTGGGTGTTCCTGTAGTTGGCGTCAATGACCGTGTGCCGGGTGATGGTACTGCCATGCCAATCGAAATCCATGCTGCAATCCTTCCTGACATATGAAGCCTGGGTAGAGAACGACCTGCAGGTGAGCTTGCTCTTGAACTCAGGCCTTGGAAATACATCAATGCTCAGTTCAGCCTCATCCGACTGCAGATTCCGCATATACTATTCTAAAACCATGATGCTGAGATTGTAGTTTAATACATAATCCTTGATGAAAATTCTCCTGAGTCAAGTCATTCACAATGCAATACAAGTCAAATCCTGGTGGCCGAACGATCAATGTCAGTTGATAACTTAGAATTTCTTCATTTTTCTCGGAATAATATGTCTTCATTGCTGTGTTTTTTACATATACTCCGGATTTTCTCAAGGCCTCATTAATCAGATATATTATATTGTCATCGAGCGTCACATCTAAATTGTCATGGCCATTATATTCGCATAGTATTGACATTGGAAATTCCACCGCAATTTCAACTTCTCTTGCATAGTCGCAGCTTATCTTCATGATTTCATGCCTTGCTGGTAATTTGATTTTAAATGAGATATCAATCGTTCGAATGAAGTTCTACAATTCAAAGGCTGGCGCCGACTTTCCATGCCAGCATCTTGGTCGAGCTTTCGCCGCCGGCGTCGTCAAGCTCCGCCATGGCCACTAATCACCCCCGCGGCCCATCCGCCAGCAACTCCGCCAGCCTGTTCGTCAACCACAAACTCGTCTCGCTGAGCTTTTTCCCATGTATCGACAGCCGCCGCACCGGCAGCCTGGATAAAGCCAGCGCAGGGCAGGGCACTTCCTGCAAATACCCCTTGTAATTGTCGTAATTGGCGATGTTCAGGGGCAGAATCGCCCAGCCCAGCTCGTCGGCGACCATTTCCGCGATGCTGTAAAAACTGTCGGAGAACCAGACGGCGGGGCTGAACGCGTGTTCGCGGTTCAGCTCGGAATCCATGATCAGCTGGCGGTAGCGGGTCAGCTCGTTGCGGCTCACTTCCTGGCCGTGCGCCATCGGATGGCCTTTGGCCACGAACACGCCTTGCGCCACGCTGCCGATGTGCTGCTGTTCCAGCACGGGAGAAATCGTCCCGCGGTCAAAATGAAAAGCCACGTCGGCTTGCTGCTGCTCCACGTATTGCGCCACTTCGGACGCCGTGGCGTTGAGCATCACCAGTTCCAGCGCCGGATAGCGCGCCGCCAGCTCTTTTACCAAAGTGCCGATGGCCAGGTAGGGCAGGGCTTCGTCCAGCGCCAGGGTCAGCTGGGCTTCGGGCGCCTCGCTCAGCAGCTGGGCGCGCAGCTGCAAGCGCTCGGCCTGGCGCAGCAGTTCGCACGCTTCCAGATGCATTACCTTGCCCGCTTCCGTCAGCACGGCACTGCGGCGCGAGCGGTCGAACAGTTCCACGCCGAATTCCGCCTCCAGCAAGCCGATCGAGGTGCTGACCACCGATTGCGCGCGGCCCAGCCGGCGCGCCGCGCCCGAGAAAGAACCGGCCGCGACAGCCGCTTCAAAGTAACGCATTTGTTCCAAAGTCCATTGCATGGCATCCACCTATCTGTTTTACAGATGGATTTTAACTTGAATGCCATTCAGGGGCGACATAAAATGCTTTTACTAATTCAATAACACGAGATCCGCCATGAAAAACGCCCAAGTCCATACCCCCGCCATCAGCTTCAGCTGGTGTCACGACGCCAGCGCCGAAGATGCGCTGTGCAAGCTCTACCTTGATAACGTCAGCGCCGACTATATCTCCCATTCGGAACTGCAGGGCGAACGCGCCGACGCGCCCGGCAACTGGCGCGCGGACTTGCCTGAAGTCATACGCGGCGAAATCCGCGCCGCCCTGTCGCACGACTGGACGCATGGCGATTCGACCCTGCTGGCCGTCGCCACCGCAGGCGACGCCATCGTCGGCATGGCTTTGGTTTCCATCGATACGCGCCAGCGCGCCTCGAAATCGTTCGCCGCGCTGGACGACCTGGTCTTGCTGCCTTCCGTGCGCGGCAGCGGCATCGGCAGCTTGCTGGTGGAGTGGGTGGCCGATGAGCTGCGCAGCCACGGCATCGCCCGTTTGTTCCTCGAATGCGGCGCGCATAACCTGACGGCGCAACAATTCTTCCAGGGCCGCGGCTTCAAGCAAGTGTCCGTCGTCATGCTGCGCGAACTCGACGCAACTACAGCGAATGCCGCCGTGGATGACAAGGATGGCGACCGTGGCTGACGCCCGCCGCCCCCGACAAGCCCAGGCCCGTGGCAGCCTGGAACGTAAATATTTGCGCAGCACCAAATTTATCCAAACCGATAGTTGTTAAAAGTTACACTAAAATACATGAGTTGTTTATGCATCCAATGAAAAAATGGCTGACGCTGGCCATCGTCTCCAGCGCCCTGTTCCTGATCGTGGTCGACATGACCGTGCTCTACACCGCCTTGCCCGCGCTGACGCGCGACTTGCAGGCCACTTCCTCGCAAAAACTGTGGATCATCAACGTCTACGCGCTGGTCGTCTCCGGTCTGTTGCCCGGCCTCGGCACCCTCGGTGACCGTTTGAGCCACAAACCCGTTTTCCTTGCCGGCCTGGCCGTGTTCGGCGTCGCCTCGCTGTGCGCCGCGTTTTCGCCTGCCGCGGAATGGCTGATCTTTGCCCGCGTGCTGCTGGCCGTCGGCGCCGCCTTGATGATGCCGGCCACCTTGTCCATCATCCGCCTGACGTTTACCGATAACCGCGAGCGCTCGTTCGCCATCGGCGTGTGGGCGGCGATTGCCTCCGGCGGCGCCGCGTTCGGCCCCGTGCTCGGTGGTTTCCTGATGGAACATTACTGGTGGGGTTCCGTCTTCCTGATCAACGTGCCCATCGTGCTGCTGACCCTGGTGCTGGCCGCCGTCGTCCTGCCGAAACGGGCCGGTAACCGCGACAAGCCGTGGGACTTGAAGGGCTCGCTGCAAATCATGATGGGTCTGCTTGGCGGCGTGTATGCGATCAAGGAGCTGGGCAAGCCGCAGCCGTCGTATGCGCTGGCCGCCTTTGCTTTCGCCGTGGGCGCCTTCTTCATGCTCAAATTTGTGCGCCGCCAGAAGCGGCAAGCCAGGCCGCTGATCGACTTCGCCCTGTTCCGCGAACTGCCGTTTTCCAGCGCCGTGGCCGCCGCCATGGTAGCGTCCGCCGCCCTGATCGGCATGGAACTGGCGCTGAGCCAGCACATGCAACTGGTGCGGGAATTGTCGCCGCTGGAAGCGGGCTTGCTGCTGTTGCCGCTGCCGCTGGCGTCCGTGTTTGCCGGTCCGCTGACGGGTTTCATGCTGCCGCGCGCCGACAAGGCCAAGGTCCTGTGGGGTTCGCTGCTGCTGTCCGGCATCGGCATGGCGTCGTATCTGCTGCTGCATGACGCCGCCGTCTCGGCGCAAGTGGCCAGCCTGGTGATCCTGGGCCTGGGCCTGGGCGCCGTCATGACGGCCGCATCGAGCGCCGTGATGCTCAACGTTGCTCCCCAGCAAGCCGGCATGGCTGCCTCGATCGAGGAAGTGTCATACGAGCTGGGCGCCGTGATCGGCGTGACGGTGCTGGGCACCATCATGTCGGCCGTCTACAGCGCCACCCTGGTGATCCCGGAAAGCGCGGGCCTGTTGCCGAACGCCCATGACACCCTCGACGCGGCGCTGCTGGCCGCCGAGCAATTGCCGGCCGAACTGCGCTTGCAAGTGTCGGAACTGGCCCGCTCGGCCTTCGACAAGGCATTTATTGTCGTGCTGGCCACGGCTTCCGCCATCCTGATGGCCGCTGCTGCCACCATCCGCCACCTGCATCTGCGGGCACGCCGCGCGGTTTAAGTGCTCAACGACTGAGCAGCGGCGCCACCTGGCCGCGCAAGACCGTCCATTGGGCGTCCAGCACGGCCTGGTTGGGATCGTGCCCGGCGCGTTTTACCACCGTAAAACCCTTGGCCGGCGCCGTGATGCTGTCGAAGTAGGTGCGCGCAATGGCGGGCGAAGTCAGCAGATCCGCTTCGCCCATGATGAAGAACACGGGCAAGTCGAAGTGCGTGCCCAGCGCGGGCAGGTCGACCTTGGCAAACATGCCGTCGCCGCGCATGCCGATGAACTGGATGTACGAGTAATCATCGGCCGCCTCGGCATCGGCCAGCGCTTGCGGCGTGGCATAGAACGGCGCCGGCTGCCACCAGTGCTTCGGCGGCGCATCCGTTGCCAATCCCTCATATTTGCGGTCGAAGCGGCGCAGGATGCCGAAGTTGCGCGGATCGGTCCATGGCGGCGCACCGAGCGCCGTCAGTTTATTCACCGTGGCGCTATCGCCGGCTGCTTGCGCCAGCGCAAGCACTTCCCGGTACATGCCGCTCTCGTTGTCGCGCGCATTGACCACTTGCGCCGTGCCGATGTACGCGTGGAACAGGTCCGGCTGCGCCTTGGCCATGTGCACGCCCAGGATCGATCCCCAGGAACTGCCCATCAAAATGACTTTATCCTTGCCCAGGTGCTGCTGCAGATAGCGGGCCACGGCGATGCCGTCGTCGCGCATCTGTTCCACCGTCAAGGGCACATCGTCCGTTGGCCGCTGTTTCGCATACGTCATGCCCGCGCCGCGCTGGTCCCACTGCACCAGCGTGTAATTCTGTTGCCAGCCCGCATAGATGGCGTCCGCAAACGGACTCAAGGCATTGCCGGGGCCGCCATGGATGAAGAGGATCACGGGATTGCCGCAGGCGGCGCCCGTGACGGTGATCCATTGCCCGATGCCATTGATGGGCACATAGCCCTGTTCGCGCACGGCTTGCGCAGGCGAGGCGCAGATGGACGGCGAGGCGGGCGCCGCCTGCGCCGTGCCGATACAAGTTAACAACAGCAATGCCAGGCCTGTGATGCGCATATCGTCCTCTTCTATATAGTGTGGGGGAACTACAGCGTGCAATCCTGTGCCTGCTTGCCGGCAATAAAGCGGGCGCTGGCTTGTTCGAAACAGGCGGGCGCCGTCCACAGGATGAAATGCGGGGCGTTGTGCACGGTGGACAGCGACACCTTGCCCGCCTTGCGCTGCGTCAAGGCCTGCACTTGCGCCTGCGCACCCGCGTATGGCGTCTTCGGGTCCAGCGTTCCCTGCAGCACCAAAGTTGGCGGCACTTTCGCCGGCAGGGCGCCGAAATAGGCATCGCGCGGGTAGGTGGGCAAGCCGCCGCCCAGCAGGATGCGGGGCAGGGGACTGGTCAACAGCAAGTCCGCCTCTTCACGGTCGAGGTCGGCGGCCGTCCAGTTCGGGCGCAAGGACGGCTGCAGATTGTTTTCCGAATTGCTGATGATGCTGACCAGCGGAATCGACAGCGGCGACTGGGGATAGCTGCCCAGGCCGGCCGCCGCCTGCGTCAGGGTGGCGCGCACGGACGCCAGCTCCCCATCCTTGCCCTGGTCCAGGTCGCGCAGCAGATACGGGATGCGGGCGCGGGCGGCCGGCACGTCGAGCATGCCGCCGAGGAAGTTTTTCAGGCTCTTGCCGGGAATCTGCGCCAGCAGGGCGGGATCGGCTTGCGTCTTGTCCAGCACGCGGCGGTACAAGGCTTCGGCCGGCTCGCCCAATGCCGCATGGCAAGCCGCATCCGCATCGCAGCGGGCCAGCACCTGCATGCCGACCTGGTTGACCACGTGCGAGCGCTGGCTCAAGTCCCAGCGCGCATCCGCTTGCGGCGGCACCAGCGAATCAAAAATGACGCCCTGGACGGGCAGCGGCCCCAGCTGCAAGGTGCGCAAGACCAGCTGCGTACCATACGACACACTGTATACATACACGGGCGGCTGCTTGTGCTTGCTCCGTTCCCCCTCGATCAAGGCTTTCAAGTCGCGCGCGGCCGTGGTGATGGAAAATTGCGCCGCGTACTCGGGCATCAGATTGATGCCCTTGAAGCAGCTGGCCCATTCGGCACCTAGCAGCGCGCGGCCGGCTGGGCTTTGTTCCGACTCTTCCACCTTGCACAGGCGCGACGAATGGCCCGTGCCGCGGTGGTCGGGAATCAGGAATTCAAAGCCGGGAAAACTGCGGCGCAGGGTGGGCAGCAGGCTGTAGAACGAGGCGCCCGATTCGCCGGGGCCGCCCGCCACCAGCCACAGCGTGCCCTTGGCGGGCTTGCCGGCAGGCACATCGGCGGCAAACTTGCGCACGAAGACGTGCATGGCATCCGCCTCGCCGACGGCGCGGCCCTGGGCATCGTAGCTGCCAGGCACGTTCAAGCCCGAGCACAGGCTGCCGGGCATGGCCGTATCGGAGCAGGGCGTGAAAAACATCGGTTCGGCGTGCAGCGAAGCTCCTGCCAGCAGCGTGGCCAGCAGGGTCAGGCGGGGCAGTAAGGTCATCGGCTACTTTGGCGAAGGTGGAGATCAGCCGCCAAAGTAGCGTTTTTTATAGCAATTGTCCAGATGGAAATATTTCTGACAGGATTTAGTTGCTCTTGCTGCCACGCAACAAGCGCAGTCCATTCGCCACCACCAGCAGGCTGGCGCCCACGTCGGCGAACACGGCCATCCACAAGGTCGCCGTGCCGGCCAGGGCCAGGCCAAAGAACACGGCCTTGATGCCGATGGCAAAGCTGATGTTTTGCACGAGGATGCTGCGCGTGCGCTGGCTCAGGCTGATGAATTCAGGCATTTTCCCCAGTTCATCGTCCATCAGGGCCACGTCCGCCGTTTCGATGGCCGTGTCGCTGCCGGCCGCGCCCATGGCAAAGCCGATGTCGGCCTGCGCCAGCGCCGGGGCGTCGTTGACGCCGTCGCCCAGCATGGCGACCACGCCGAACTGCTGCTGCAAGGCCTTGATTTCATCGAGCTTGTTTTCTGGCAGCAATTCCGCCTTGACCAGGCTGACACCGACTTCATCGCCGATGCGCTGCGCCGTCAGCAAATTGTCTCCCGTCAACATCACGGTGGTCACGCCCAGCGCATTCAGGCGGGCAATGGCGGACGCTGCCGTCGGACGCAGCACGTCGGCCACGGCGATCACGCCCAGCGCTCCGGCCGGGTTGGCCAGCACCATGGCCGTGTACGCTTGCTGTTCGAGCCGCGCCAAAATCGCTTGCAGTGCCGGCGTCAAGAGCTTCAATTCCGTCATCAGGCGCGCATTGCCCAAGTAATATGTCTGGCCATCGATATTGCCTTGCACGCCGCGTCCATGCAGGGCGGCAAACTGGGTGACGGGCAAGTGGCTGCCGGCGGGCGGACCCGCCTTGACGATGGCGGCGGCCAGCGGATGGGCCGAATTGGCGTCCAGGCTGGCGGCCAGCAGCAGGATGGCGTCGCGGTCGCTGCCTTCCAGGGCCACCACGTCCGTGACGGCAGGCTTGCCCATGGTCAAGGTGCCCGTCTTGTCGACGGCGATGGCCTTGATCCGATAACCTGTTTCCAGGAATTGCCCGCCTTTCACTAAAATGCCGCGCCGCGCGGCCGCCGTCAGGCCGCTGACGACCGTGACGGGCGTGGAAATGACGAGCGCGCACGGACAGGCGATCACCAGCATGACCAAGGCCTTGTAGATCCAGGCCATGAAGGGCTGGCCCAGCAGCAAAGGCGGCAGCACGGCCACGAGGATGGCGAACACGACCACGGCGGGCGTGTAGTAGCGGGCGAAATTGTCGACAAAGCGCTGCGTGGGCGCCTGTTTGCCCTGCGTTTCCTCGATCACCTTGACGATCTTCGCCAGGGTGCTGTTGCCGCTGTTGGCCGTCACGGTGACGTCGAGCAAGCCCCGTTCATTGATGGTACCCGCATACACGACGTCGCCCACGGCCTTGTCCACCGGCATGCTTTCACCGGTGATCGGCGCCTGGTTGACGGACGACTCGCCGCTTTGCACGATGCCGTCGAGGGCGATGCGCTCGCCCGGCTTGACGCGCATCACCGTGCCGATGGCCACCGTGGCGACGTTCACCTGGCTCCAGGCGCCGCTGGCGTCGGCAACGGTCGCCGTGTCGGGCGCCAGCTGCATCAGGCTTTGCACGGCATTGCGCGCGCGGTTCAGCGACAAGCCTTCGATCAACTCGGCGATGGCGAACAGGAAGATGACCATGGCCGCTTCCGGCCACTGGCCGATGGCGATGGCGCCGAAGACCGCCAGGCTCATCAGGAAATTGATGTTCAGGGTGAACGTTTTCAGCGCGATCCAGCCCTTTTTCAGGGTCGGCCAGCCGCCCGTGGCGATCGACAGCAGGGCCAGGGCGATGACGAGGGGCGAACTGTCTGCGTGCGTGGTCCACGCCAGCGCCTCGGCGCCGGCGGCAGCCAGGCCGGAGACCACCAGCAAGCCCTTTTGCATGCCGGACAGATTGCCTTCGTTCGGGTCGCGCGCGACGGCAGCGTCCGCTTCCATGGGAATCGCCTGCATGCCGATGCCGTGCAGGGCCGCTTCCACCGTGGCCAGCGAGGCCAGGGTGTGATGCACGTCGAGCACGCGGTTCATCAGGTTGAAATCGAGGCCCACGACGCCCGCCATATTGGCCAGCTTGTTGCGGATCAAGCGTTCTTCCGTGGGGCAATCCATGTTGGCGATACGGTATTTGGCCGTGTTGGCGCCCGCGATGGGAGCGCTGGGCAGGGCTGGCGCGGCCGCAGGCGTGGACGAGCACGCATGCTGGCTGGAACAGCAGCTGGCCGCCTTGGGTGCAGGTGCATGCTCATGCTTATGGTCGTGCTCGTGGGTATGATCGTGGCTATCGTGCGGCATCGCATTCGTCCTTCCGGTTTCGTGTATGCTTCCATTAGAAACCCTGTAGCCGCTACAGGGTCAAGCGGAATTTGCAAGAAAGAATGAAAAGGGGATGCCATGCGTATCGGAGAACTGGCCAAACGGACAGATTGTGACGTGGAAACCGTGCGTTACTATGAAAAGGCGGGCTTGCTGCAGGAACCGGGGCGCAACAGCGCCGGCTACCGCGAATACCGCGAAGAACACCAGGAACGGCTGCAATTCATCCGCCATTGCCGCTCCTTGCAGATCGGCTTGACCGATATCCGCGCCTTGCTGGAATTTAAGAACAATCCCGCCGAAGGCTGCCAGAGCGTCAACGAATTACTCGACCACCATATCCTGCGCATCGCCGAGCAGATGGCGAATTTGCAAACCCTGCAGCAGCAACTGGTGACCCTGCGCCACCAGTGCGACCAGCCCCAGCCGTCGCAAGACTGCGCGATTTTGCAAAACCTGTCCGAGGCGGCCAGCGGCCACGACTGCGCCTGCCATACCGAACTTCATTGAACCGATTGCTGCATGCTGAAACTGTTACCTAAAAAAACTTTACTGACTTTATCCCTGCTGTCGCCGCTTTGCCATGCGGCCGATGTTCCTGCCGCCGCCGGCCATTACCTGACCCTGTACGCCGCACCCGGCGTGCCGCAAGACGATGATCCCTATACCTGGAGCACGGTGGGCGGCAAGCAACTGACGAAAGGCGTGACCAAGGCGGACGGCCGCGCCTATCTCAAAGGGGAAGAGGGCGAAGAAAACTATATCTTGAAAACCGTCAGCATGCGCTGGCAGCTGAAGGTGCCGGCCCGGTGCTGGCAGGGCTCGCCCGAGGCTTTCCTGGACTGCGTCAAGCTGGCCAAGACCACCAGCCGCTATGACGAGGAGCAAGAGGCGCTCAAGCTGGCGGAACAGCAGAAAGAATTGAAAATGCAGGCCAGAATCGCCGCCTATGCGGTGGAAGCCCAGGCCAACGACGATGCACTGGCCTGGCTGGGCCGCTTGCCTTCGAGCTGGACCCTGGAAGGCTATGGCAAGCGCCTGCTGGGCATCGGCGACAAGATCTCCAGGTACATCGCCGACGAAGTGCCGCAGGACGGGCCCGACGCGCGCCAGTTCGTCTGCCGCGCGCCGGCCTTCTATGGCCCCGTGCCGGACCAGGCAGCCGTCGAGGCCTGGCTGGGATCGCCTGATGAAGTGGGCAAGGTACGCACCGGCCCCGCCTGGGATGCGCTGGTGGCGGCAGGCGAAAAGGGCAACTGGATGGCCCGTCTGGAACTGTATTACGCCTTGTCCGGCGCCAATGTCAGCGAACTGAGCCTACTGGAACAGTACCGCATCGTGCAATTGATGGAATGGCTGCACAAGAAGAAGATTAGCGGCCTGTACAGTTATTTCATCGGCGCCATGCCGGTCGCTCCCGGCAGCAACTACAGTGCCGTCTGGCGCAGGCGGGATCAGGTTTTCCTGTATTCCGCGCAACTCGGTGATTACCATCAACAATTCCGCATGGGCAATGTTTTGCGGCGGGAAACCGACCCCGCGCTGGTCGAGACAGGCAAGGCCATGCAAGCCTGTTCCCGGGCCGCCATGCCGCACCGGCGCTAACGCGGCAGCAGCGGCGGGCCACCGTCGCCCAGGCGGAAGGCGTCGACCACGCGCAATAGATCATGCGCCTGGTCCTGCATGCTTTGCGCGGCGGCCGCCGATTGCTCGACGAGGGCGGCATTGCGCTGGGTCAATTCATCCATTTCCGTGATGGCATTGTTGACTTCCTCGATGCCCTTGCTCTGGCGCTGGCTGGCCGCCGTGATGTCGTTCATGATTTCCGTCACCTGCTGCACGGAGGCGACAATATCTCCCATGGTGCGCCCGGCGCTGTCGGCCAGCTCGCTGCCTGTTTCTATCCTGGCAACGGAATCCTCGATCAGTTGCTTGATTTCGCGCGCCGCCGTGGCCGAGCGCTGCGCCAGGCCCCGCACTTCCGTGGCGACGACGGCAAAGCCGCGTCCCTGTTCGCCCGCGCGCGCCGCCTCCACGGCCGCGTTCAGGGCGAGGATATTCGTCTGAAACGCGATGCCGTCGATGACGGCGATGATGTCGACGATGCGCCCGGAGCTGGCCTTGATCGAGCCCATCGTCTCGACCACCTGGCCCACGACGCGCCCGCCTTCCAGCGCCACGTTCGAGGTCGACAGCACCATCTGGTTGGCCTGGTGCGCATGGCTGGCGTTTTCCTTCACGGTATCGGTCAGGGCATGCATGGATGAGGCTGTTTCCTGCAAGGAATGGGCTTGCGACTCGGTGCGGGCCGACAAGTCCGCATTGCCGAGCGCGATTTCGCTCGCTTCCACCGTGATGGTGGAGCCGGCCTGGCGTATGTCGCCCAATAAGGTGTTCCAGTTTTTCAGCACGGTGGCCAGGGCGCGCGACAGCTTGCCCACCTCGTCGTTGCCCTGCGCCTCGATGCGCATGGTCAGGTCGCCGGCGGCCAGCGACTCGGCAGCGCGGCAGGCTTCATCGATGGGGCGCACGACGGAACGGGCCACCCAGGTGGCGATCAGGGCCAGCAAGGCAAAGCCGATGGCCATGGTGCCCAGCGACAGCCAGCCCGCGCGCTGGCCCGCATTTTTTGTCTCCTGCAGCGCGTCGACGGTGCGGTGGTCGAGATTCTGCAGCACCTGGCGCAGCTGGCCCCGCACTTGCTGGTAGTGCGTGGCGGCATTTTGCATCGCCGCCACGCCCGTATTCGGGTCCATCGACGCCAGGTCCAGCGCCTGCGCCACGCTGGCGCGGTAGCGCTCAAGGCCTGGCAGGGCCTGGGCCGCTTCCGTGGCGGCGCCCGAGAATTTCTGCAGTTCCTTCAATCCTTGCGCAATGGCATTGAGCTGGCCATCCGTTTGCGTGCCGAATTGCTTGAACTGTTCGTCCGACAGGCTGGCGGCGATGGCGATCTTTGCAAACGCATCGGCATGCACCTGGCCCAGGGCAATAGCTTGTTGGTTGGCAAGCCGCTCGGCCGTCAGGGTGACGTCTTTCAGGTCGCGCATGCGGCTTTCGTTTTGCTGCATGGCGAAGTAGGACAAGGCCCCCATGGCCAGCAGGCAAGCCAGCGCAACCACCGGGACGATCAACATCTTCTGTGCGATTTTCATCGGAACCCATATCGTCAAGAGAGCGGAAAACCATCCCGGCGCTGGCGGCGCGGCGGCTGGCTACAGGTAAATGCCGCCGCAGACGACGGTGTCGGCCAGTTTTTCGCAGTACATGGCCTTCGGTTCGATCTTCTTGTTTTCCGGATTCGTGAATTTGTATTCCTGCCAGAACGTGCCCTTGCTCTTGGCCAGGTCGACTCTTTCCTTGACGAAGGCCTTGCCGTCGATATCCTTGAGTTCGATCAAGTTCTTGCCCACCATTTTCGGGTTGGCGCCATGCGCGACGACCGTGCCGTCGAGTTTATACACGACCAGGTACAGGTCGTGCAGGATGAATTGCGGCGCCTTGGCCGTGATCTCGCCATATGCCTTGGCGTCGCCGGCGCTCTTGATGTAGGACACGCCTTTCTTGACCATGGCTTCGGCGTCGGCGCGCGTGGCGCCGCCTTCGGCAGCGCTGGCCGTGCTGGCGGCAACGATAAGGGCCAGGCAAAGGGCGGGGGTGAACTTGGGCATGAGTGTCTCCTTCAAATTGCGGCAAAGGGATGCCGGCGGGGAACCGGCGCGGTGGGGGAGTGCCGACGGTTCATGGTAGCGCGATGCCAGCGGGCATGCGCTGGTGCAACAAATTTTTTTTCAGTGGGGCGTTTTCGCAACATCGCGTGCACGTTGCCGAAACGGATCTTTCATAGGGGAAAGGCCACTACGGGCTATCGATACGCTAGTGTGGCATCCGCACCGCGCTACCAGGTGGATTGGTCTTCCGCCGCCGCGCGCGCCAGGTCGTCGCGCCAGTCCTGCTGCACCAGCCGGTAGATATCGGCAAAAAAGGCGCGCGGATCGGCCATTTCATCCCACATGGCGGGCAGGGCGTGCGTGCTTTCGGGGTCGTGCTCGAGGATGGCCTGGAAATCGTAGGCGGGGTCTTGCAGCGCCTGCGCCAGCACGGCCACCAGCGCGTGGCGGTGGCGGTAGCTCAGTTCCTTGTATTGCGAGGTGATGTCGCGCCGTATCAGGGCCGCGCGCTGGACCGGGTCGTTCATGTCCCAGGTGTCCAGCTCCACACCCATGGTTTCTTCGCGGTCATACACGTCGAAAGGGCCGAGAAAATGGTGGAGCGTGGGAAGATAGGGAGCGTCGCTCCAGGGGCCTCGCAGCATGGGAGTCTTTCGTTCGATTGCTAAATGTTTACGCGCATTCGGGCAAGGTCCAGCCTTCGTCGCCCATGTCCGTCGGGTAGATGGCGCGGGTCTGGTTCTGGCCCCAGCGCGCATGGTCGAGAATGCCGTCTTCATGCATGTCCAGCACCCATTCGGTGCTTTCCAGCAAGGTGCCATCCTTGTGATAGACGCGGAAGAAGGTGGAAGTGCTGAGGGCGCGCACGATGTTCTGCGGCACGCCGTCGCCATAGTGGGGCACATAGGTCTTGATCACGCACGTGCCCTGGTCATTCCATTCCTGGGCATACACGGTGGCATTGCGCGCCGCGCTCACCTTGATGAATAGCCAGGCTGCCAGCAAAATGGCGAACAGGAGGGCGGCGGCGATCAGGCCGGTTTTCTTGAGTAGCTGCATGTGGTCATGGCGGAGCCAGAAACTGAGTTGCCGCATTGTATGTCAAGTGCGGAAATACTTGCCGTACAGCACGTACGGCAAGCATTTATCCGTTTATTGCCGGGTATGGCCGTCTATTTCGCCAGGGACGCGTGCAGCGCGTTGGCCATTTCCAGATGATGTTGCAACGCTGGCAATGTTTTCGCGGCAAAGGCCTTGATGTCGGGATCGCTGGCCTTCTGGCTGGCGTCCGTGAACAGCTTCACGGCTTCCTTGTGCGCCGCCACCCCGATGCTGGCCGCATATTCCTTGTCGAACTGCGCGCCTTCCAGGCGGCCCAGCTTGTCGAGCTGCGCCTGGTGCTTCTTGCCGGGCTGGTCGCTGACCTCGATCTGCTTGCTGCTGGCCAGCTGTTTCAGCTCGTCCGCCACTTTCGTGTGATCCGTGACCATGGCATCGGCGAATTTCTTCACTTCCGCATTGCTGCTTTTACTTTGCGCCACTTTGCTGGCGGCAATTTCCGTGCTGCCCGCGTCGGCCGCCTTGCTGAGGAATTGCTTGTCGTACGCACCGGGCGCGGCGGCGGCGATGCTGTTGATGGCGATGCCGCTCAGCAGCGCCACGGCAGCGCCGATGGCGACGCTTTTCAGCGAGGGCGCGCGGGAACTGGTGGTCGAAATGCGCATGGGAACTCCTTTCGGGTATGGTTTTTAATGCAAGCTGAGGACAATGTTAAGCCAGCAGCCCGCGCACACCCATAGGACACTTTCGAAGCTGCCAGTAGGACTAGTCCTGTTCGTTAGCGCACAGTTCGACTTGTTTCAGGGCAAACAAGGCGGCGATGCCCGCATCGCGGCGCCAGGCGGGCATGCCGATATCGAGCCATTCCGCCATCGCGTCCAGGTGCGATGGCTCCGAAACGCTGTGTTCGATTTCATCGAGCACCGTGTCGCGGTCAATGTACAGGCTGTCCAGCCAGGCGTCGAACGAGGGCGCCAGTTCCATCAGGCCGTGGGCGCGCTTGCCCGTCCAGTCCGGCAACTCCTGCACATAGGCCAGCACGCGGCCGCCGCCTTCGTCCGTCAAGTCCAGGTAAAGCATGGAATTGCCGCCATCGCGGGCGAAGGGCAGGATTTTCACGGGCATGTCCGCATGCTGGCGCGCCGCGCGGATTTCGCCGACCAAGGTTTCATCGCAGAAATCGCCTTCGTCGGCGCTGAAAAAGGTATTGAAGCCCATTTTTTCCACGCCGCCATTGCCGTCCGGCACATCCGTGGTGTAGTCGAACCAGGCGCCGTTGGCCGCTTGCAGGAAAGCCAGGAAGGCGGGCGGCAACGGTGCTTCCAGCAAGGTTTCGATGGCGGCGATCTGCTGCGCCGTGGGGGCAGGCTTGGCGCCCTCAAGCGCCAGGTGGCGGTACTGCGTGTAATAGGTCATCGATTATCCTTGTAATTTTCTTGCGGCCGCCACGCCATCGTCGCAGCCCGTCTCCACCTTGGCCAGTGCATCGACGAGGCCGGCCCGCAGCACGGCCATCGAGCGGGCCTTGTCATCGATCTGCGCGATCTTCGTTTCCAGCATGGCCCGCTTGGTGGCCGCATCGAGCGCATTTTCCTGCCATACAGCAATGACTTCGGCGATTTCCTTCAAGGTAAAGCCCAAGGCCTTGGCGTGGCCGATCAGCTCGATCCGCCGCAGGGCCTGCGCCGAGTACTCTTTATAGTTGTTCGTCATGCCCGGCTGCGGCGCTTCGTCCAGCAGCCCCTGGCGCTCGTAGAAGCGCACCGTGTCCTTGCTGACGCCCGTCAGGCGGGTGATTTCTCCGATGCGCATCGATTTCCCTTGACCGTAGACTAAAGACCACAGTTTACATTAGAAACACTTTCAACTACGACACTTTTGCCATGCTCCCATACGACTACACCAAGCAGACCGTGCTGATCACGGGCGCCTCGTCCGGCATCGGCCGCGTCTTTGCGGAAACTCTGGCCGCGCGCGGCGCGCATTTGCTGCTGCTGGCCCGCTCCGGCGCCGTGCTCGAGACGCTGGCCGCCGACCTTGCCAAGCGCCACGGCATCCGCGCCCACGCGCTGGTGGCGGACCTGAGCCTTCCTGGTGCCGCCCAGAACGCCCATGCGCAGGCCTGCGCGCTGGGCATGCCGCCCGACGTGCTGATCAATAATGCGGGTTTTGCCACGCATGGCAGGTTCGAGACCATCCCTCTCGCGCGACAGGCGGCCGAAGTGACCGTCAATTGCACGGCCCTGATGGAACTGACGCACTGCGCCTTGCCGCACATGCTGGCGCAAAAGCGGGGCGCCATCATCAATGTGGCGTCCACGGCGGCCCTGCAGCCCGATCCCTACATGGCGGTCTACGGCGCCAGCAAGGCTTTCGTGCTGTCGTTTTCGGAAGCGCTGTGGGCGGAAAACCGCAGCCGCGGCGTGCGCGTGCTGGCCCTGTGCCCGGGCGCCACGGAAACGGCCTTCTTTGACGTGGTGGCCGCGCCCGAAGCTGCCGTGGGCAAGCGCATGGATCCGCAAGCCGTCGTCGACGAAGCGCTGCGCGCGCTGGACCGTGGCCGCAGCAGCCACGTGGCGGGCCGTCCCAACCGCCTGCTGGCATGGCTGCCGCGCTTGCTGCCGCGCCAGACCGTGCTGGGCATCGTGGAAGGCATGCTCAAGCCACGGACTTGATGCGCATCAAAACGCCATCGTGGCGAACATGGCCAGCACGGCCGTCGCCATGACGCTGGTCGCCAGCCAGCCCAGCGCCCGCAGGCGGCGCGAAATGGTGAGCGTGCCCATGATGGCGGGGCGCGACGCCATCACCATCATCAGCACCATGATGGGCACGGAAATGACGCCATTGATGACGGCGCTCCAGTACAGGGCCTTGATGGGGTCGAGCGGCGAAAAGCACAGGGCGGCGCCCAGCATGGTGGCGCCGATGATGATGGCGTAGAACTTCTTGGCGGCCCGGGGCGCCAGTTCCAGGCTGTTTTTCCAGTGAAAGGCGCCCGCCATGGCGTAGGCGGCCGAGCCGGCCAGCACGGGAATGGCCAGCAAACCCGTGCCGATGATGCCCAGGCTGAACAGGGCGAAGGCGAACTCGCCCGCGATGGGGCGCAGGGCGGAAGCGGCCTGGGCGGAGGTATCGATGTGCGTGATGCCTTGCGCGCCCAGGGTCACGGCCGTCGTCAGCATGATGAAGAAGGCCACCAGATTGGAAAAACCCATGCCGATGGCCGTGTCCATCTTGATGCGCTGGAATTGCCGTGGCGCCTGTTCCGGCGCGCGGCGCAAGGCCTGCGCGCTGGCATCGGCCTGCAAGTCTTCCACTTCCTGCGAGGCTTGCCAAAAGAATAAATAGGGACTGATCGTGGTGCCGAACACGGCCACGATCATGGTGACCGAGGCGGCCGACCAGGCGAATTGCGGCCAGACCGTGCGCAGCGCCACTTCGCTCCAGGGTATGTGCACGGTCAGCACGGTCGCCACATAGGCCAGCAAGCCCAGGGTCAGCCATTTCAGGATGCGCACGTATTGTTGATAGGGAATGAAGACTTGCAGCAATAGCGACAGTAAACCAAAGCCGACGGCGTACAGGTGCGTGGGGCCGCCGATGATCAGGGTCAGGGCATCGCCCATGGCGGCCACGTCGGCGGCAATATTGATGACATTGGCCAGCAGCAGCAAGCCGACGATGGCGTACAGCAAGGATTTCGGATAGTGGCGGCGGATATTCGTCGCCAGTCCATGGCCGCTGACCCGGCCGATCTTGGCGCTGATGACCTGGATGCCTAGCATTAGCGGAAACGTCAGGCACACCGTCCACAGCATGCCGAAGCCGAACTGGGCGCCCGCCTGCGCATACGTGGCGATGCCGCTGGGATCGTCATCGGCCGCGCCCGTGATCAGGCCGGGGCCCAGCTTGCCCAGCCAGGTGTCGGATGGGTCGGCCCGGCCGCTGTCGGTCTGCATGCGTCGCTCCTGCGTGATGGAGCGAGCAGCGTATCACAGGCGGGCGGCGGCCAGAAGGGGCACCGCCCGGGAAATTCACGCCTCAGTAGCGGGCATCCTTGGGTTTGCCGCCCTTGGGCCAATCCTTGACCTTGTCGGGGAAGTCCGGACGGGGCATGTGGGTAAAATATTCGGCCACGTCGACGGCGTCCTGGTCGGACAGGTTGCCTTGTCCCAGCGGGAATTTCTGGCCGTGGCCCATCACCATGTTCGCCTTGACGAAGCCGGCCGCCGTGTAGGTGCGGGCCATGCCGGCGCCGATATTGAACGAGCGCTCGCCCCACAGCGGCGGGAAGGCGACGACGCCATTGGCGCCACGGATGCCTTCGCCATTCGCGCCATGGCAGACGGCGCATTGCTCGGCGTACACTTTTTTGCCATGCACGGGATCGGGCAGCAGAGCCCGGTCGATCTTCGCCACGCCGCGTCCCGCCACCTTGTCGCCCGCCTGCGTGGCACCCTTCATCCAGTCGATGTAGGCGACCATGGCCTGCAGGTCGGGGCCGTCCACGGGCAGCGGCTTGCCGTGCATGGAGCGGCGGAAGCAGCCGTTGATGCGCTCTCCCAGGCTGATGACCTTGCCGGCGCGCGGCGCTTCCGACGGGAAGAAGGCGGAAATGCCGAGGAAGGGCGAACCGCCGGCCACCGTGCCGCCATTCAGGTGGCAGCTGCTGCAATTGAGGTCGTTGCCCACGTTTTGCGGCAGCCGGGCCCGCGTTTCCGTCATCAGCTGGATGCCGTGGATCAATTGACTGGCGTTCGGATCGGCCGTCAGGGCGGCGAAGCGGGGCGTGACGAAGCCGCCCGCGTCCGGCGCCTTGAGCTTGAGCTCCTTGCGCACCTTGGCGATCTGCGCGGGCGTCACGGGCGCGCCGTGGTTGCCCCACTTGCCGCGCACAAAGGTGAGGATTTCCGCCAGTTCCGTGTCGGCCAGGCGGTCATACGCTGGCATGCCGAAGGAGCGCGGCGAGTGCTGTGTGACGGCCGACTGCCAGCCCGTCAGGGCGATGTGGATGACGGAGGTGGCGTCTTTCGACTGCACCGAGTCGTTCTGCGCCAGCGGCGGGAAGATGTTGTCCACGCCACGGCCGTCGCGGCGGTGGCAGGTGGCGCAGAACTGCAGGTAGCCGAGGCCGCCCCGCGTGTTGTACAGCGCATCGTTGCTGGCCGCCAGGACGGGCGCCGTTTTCTTCGGCGGCGCGGCCGCGCCATCCCTGGCGGGCAAGCCGTGCAGGTAGTGCGCCAGCGCGTCGAGGTCGGCATCCGTGAAGTATTGCGTGCTGTGCGTGATGACTTCCGTCATGCTGCCGGCCGCCGTGCCGAAGCTGTTGCGGCCGGTTTTCAGCAATTGCACGATGTCGCCCGGCGTCCACAGATTGCGCAGGTTCACCGCATGCCAGCCGTCGAAGGTGAAGCCGGACAGGTAGAGCTTGCCGCTGCCGCCGTCCTGGCCCATGGTTTTTTCCTGGAAAGCCACGCCGCGCGGCGTGTGGCAGGAGCCGCAATGCCCGAGCCCTTGCGCCAGGTAGCTGCCCCGGTTCCACTGGGCCGACTTGGCGCTGTCGGGCTTGAACGGCGCGTCGTCGAGGAAGACGGCATTCCACAGCGACAAGCCCCAGCGCATGCTGAACGGCCATTTCATGTCCGTTTCGCGGTTTTGCTGCGCCACGGGCGCCACGCCCCGCTGCAGATAGGCGTACAGCGCCTGCATGTCGTCGGGCGTGATCTTCGCGTAGGAAGGGTAGGGCATGGCCGGATACAGGTTGTGGCCATCGGCCGCCACGCCCTTGCGCATGGCACGGTCGAATTGCGCGAAGGTGTACGTGCCCAGGCCGGTCTTCGCGTCGGGCGTGATATTCGTGCTGTAGATGGTGCCGAACGGCGTTTTGAGTTCCAGGCCGCCGGCCATGGCGGCGCCGTTCGGGCTCGTGTGGCAGGCCACGCAGTCGCCAAGTCGGGCGACGTATTCGCCGCGCTTGATCAGTTCGGCCGACGTGACTGACGCCGCCGTCGCGCTGGCGCAGAAGACCAGCGTGCCCAGCAGTATTGCGGCAAGCCGGCTGAACATCGAGGGGGAAGAAGCAGGAGGGCGGCGCGAACCGCGGTGCTGGATGGAAATGGCGTTCATGGTGACCCTTTATTATTATGCGCAAGCTTACGCATTCGTCACCACGGCGAAAATTGGGAATTTCTTTCGAACAACTAGGTAATCTTCCCTAGTGTTTTACGCTGGAAAATCGTGTAAGGGCGCCTGCAAGCTGGCCAGGATGCGCTCGCGCAGCCAGCGGTGCGCCGGGTCCAGATGCATGCGCTCGTGCCAGACCATGGCCATTTCGTAGTCGGGCAGGGCGACGGGCGGCTCCCACGTGCGCAGCGCGCCCAGCGCATTCTTCAGCAGGCGCGACGGCAGCAAGGCCACCATGTCGGACGCTTCCAGCAAGGGCGGCACGATCAGGAAATGCGGCACGGACAGCACCACCTTGCGCGTGCGCCCCAGCTGTTCCAGGGCCGTATCGACGTTGCTGCGGAAACCGCCGCCGTTGGGCGAGACGACGATGAATTCCAGCGCGCAGAACTGGTCGAGATCGGGCGGCGATTGCAGCAGCGGATGGCCGTGGCGGCCCGCCAGCACGTAGTGCTCGGTAAACAAGGTGCGGTGGCGCAAGCCGGGCGGCGCTTCTTCCTGCGCCAGGAAACCCAGGTCGACCTGGCCCATTTCCAGGTCATGCGCCATGCGCGCCGGCACGGCTTCAAACACGGCCATGCGCGACAACGGCGCCTGCGCGCGCAAGGACGGCAGCATGGGCAGCAAGATCGCATATTCGGTGGCGTCGGCCGCCGCCAGGTTCCAGCGCACCTGGGCCGTGGCGGGATCGAACGCCGATTCGGGCTGCAAGACCTGTTCCAGCTGGGCCAGCACGGCTTGCAAGGGCGCGAACAGGGCCAGCGCCCGCGCCGTGGGCAGCATGCCGCGCGGGCCGGGCAGCAATAGCGGATCGTCGAAGGCCGCGCGCAGCTTGCCCAGCTGCACGCTGACGGAAGGCTGGCTCAGGTGGAGCCGCGCGGCCGCCCGCGTGACGTTGCGTTCAATCAACAGGGCATTCAGTGTCAGCAGCAGGTTCAGGTCCAGCTTGCGTAAATTGTCCATGACTATACCTTGTATATCAACTATTCATTTCCACTATGATAGCGCAAGCCCTACAGTTGTTCCTGTGACTTCTATTCTTCACCTTTTACAGGAACTAACTGATGCAACTCTATGAATATACAAGCTTTGATGGCTTAGGATTGGCCCAGCTGCTGCGCGAGGGCAGCGTCTCGGCCGCCGAATTGCAGGACGCGGCCCAGCGCGCCTGCGCCGCCGTCAACCCGCAGCTCAATGCCGTGGTCGAGCTGTGGCCGGCCGATTTGACTGCCATCGACCACGCGGCACCGTTCGCCGGCGTGCCCTTCCTGATCAAGGATGTGGCCGTCACGATGGCGGGCCAGCGCATCGAATACGGCAGCCGCCTGGGCGCCGGCCATATCGCCCCCTCTGATTCGCACCTGATGACGCAGTTCCGCGCAGCGGGCCTGGCGACGTTCGGCCGCACCAGCACGCCGGAAATGGCGTTTGCCACCACGACGGAACCGGTCTTATATGGCGCCACGCGCAACCCGTGGAACGTCAGCCTGAGCGCGGGCGGCTCCAGCGGCGGCGCCGCGGCGGCCGTGGCGGCCGGCATCGTGCCGCTGGCCCATGCGACGGACGCGGCCGGGTCCATCCGCGTGCCGGCCGCCTCGACGGGCCTGTTCGGCTTCAAGCCCAGCCGGGGCCGCGTCTCGAACGGCCCCGCCATGGACGAAATCTTCAGCGGCCTGGGCGTGCAGCTGGGCGTGAGCCGCAGCGTGCGCGACAGCGCCGCCTTGCTCGACTGCGTGCAGGGAATAATGCCGGGCGAACCGTATGTGACGAGCGCGCCCAACTTCACCTGGCTGTCGCAGGTGAGCGTGGCGCCGGGCAAGCTGCGCATCGCCGTGCAGCGCGTAGCCTGCAATGGCGCCCGGCCCGTGCCTGCCGTCGATGCCGCGCTGCAAGACACCGTGCGCCTGCTGGAAAGCCTGGGCCACCATGTGGAAGAAGTGGCGCCCGCGCTGGGCGTGTCGTGGCAAGCATTTATCCACGCCAATGCCGGCATCTGGTGCGCCAATCTGGTGCCGTGGATAGCTGGCCTGGCGCAGGAAAGCGGGCGCGCCGTGTCGCCCGATACGCTGGAACCGGCCACCCTGGCCTGCTACCGGTACGGGCAGACGGTGTCGGCCGTCGATGTCGTCGCCGCGCTCGGCGTGCGCAACACGGTCACGCGCCAGGCCGGTGCCTTGTTCGGCCAGTACGACATGCTGCTCACGCCCACCATGCCGGATATGCCGTGGCCGCTGGGGCGCTATGGAGAACAGCAGGAACAGCTCGATGGGCTGGGCTGGACGGCGCGCCTGTTCGAGCATTCGCCATACACGCCGCTGGCCAACGTGGCGGGCTTGCCGGCCATGTCCGTGCCGCTGGCCATGTCCAATGATGGCTTGCCGATCGGCATGCAGTTCATGGCCGGGTATGCAAACGATGGAACCTTGCTGCGCCTGGCCGGCCAGCTGGAGCGGGCGGCGCCGTGGGGGCAAAGGCGGCCGCCTGTGTGGGCGGGTAATTAAGAAGGGCGATTACAGCGCCGCGAGCTGCGCCGCGCCCCGGCTTTCCATACGAAAACGAAATCGTTCCCACAACCGGTCATGGAAGGGCAGCACGATCACGTTGCAGATCGGCTCGACCACGGCCAGCAGGCCGCCGAAGGCCATGGAACCCGTGGCCCAGTACATGACGCCGAAGGCCACGCCCATGTGCATGGCCGTCTGGCTCAGTTTTTCGCCAGCCAGGGCGGCAAAGCCCAGGCGGCTGGCCGCATAGCGGCGGCGGATCGCGTGCCAGGCTTTTTCATGCATGGGCAGCAAGCCCACGTTGATGACGGGTTCGATGATCGCGGCCAGGCCACCGAGTGCCAGCGAGCCCGTCAGCAAATAGGCGAGGCCGAAGGCGATCGACATGTGCGTGCAAACCTGGCTGAATGTTTTGATGGCGGTGAACAAGGGATGCTCCTTTCTGTTGAATTCGCTTATCCTTGATTTAGATAGTAACGATTCTCATTTACAAAAGGAAGCAAAATATTTCAACCGGATCTATAGTTTAAAACTATCACAGGAAAGACATCCATTTGCAATGATGCAAGGCACCAGTTCAGGCAACCGCCGTCGCCTGCGACCAGACGGCTTGCCAGCGCCCATCGCGCCATTCGTAGCTATCCATATGCCAGTAGCGGGCGCGGGGCACGGCGTGTCCGCCAAAGACGATTTCCAGCTGCGCCTGGTAACGCAGGACGGCGGCCGTGCCATACAGGCGCACACTGATCGCTTCCGGTTCCCAGCTCAGATAGCGCATGTGGCCGGAGGCGATGGCGCCCAGGTAGTGTTCCCGCGACAGCATGCGGCCGATGGGCGTGATCAGCTGGAAGTCGTCGGCGTGCAGGGCGCGCGCCGCTTCCGTATCGGCGGCCACGAGGGCGCGCAAACGGCAGCGTTCCGTGTGGCGCAGCAGGTCCATCTGTTGTTCTTCAGTCGGTGCGGCATTGAATTCTTGCATGGCAGTCCTGTTCGGGTAGGTGATTGACACTTTGACGGTTTTTGTCCAAAAGTCATGTTGACACTATATGACCATAGTGTCAACATGGCCGCATGACAACCGATACCCCTAAAAGCCAGCAGATCCTCGATGCGGCGCTGGCCGTGTTTTGCCGCTACGGCTACCGCAAGACGTCCATGCTCGATATCGCGCAGGCGGCCGGCATGTCGCGCGCCGCGCTGTATTTGCACTTCAAGAACAAGGAAGACGTGTTCCGCGCCGGCTCCGAACGGGCCCATGCGACCGTGATGGCGCACGTGGCGGCGGCACTGGCCGAGCCCCGTCCCGTTCTTGCGCGCATCGAAACGGCGCTGCTGGCATTCCAGCAAGGCTTGATGGCGGAAATTTCGGCCAGTGCCCACGGACAGGAGTTGTTCGACGCCAACATGACCCTCGCCGCCGGCATCACCTTGACGGCGCGGGCAACTTTGGTGGCGTCGCTGGCCGGCGCGCTGGAACAGGCCGAAGCGGCGGGCGACATCGCGCTGCGCCGGGTGGACGCGACTGCCGCGCAAGTGGCCGCCTTGCTGGTGGCCGCCATGGATGGCATCAAGCACACGCAAGGGGGAGGGGAGGCGTTGCGCCAGTGCATTGCGCTGCAGATGCGCGTGCTGGGCGCGGCGCTGCTGCGCATGTGAGCGGCAAAGCCCGCATGCGCAGTCGGGCAATGCCGCTTACGGCAAGGTTTTCAGGACATTCTTCGTCGGCACGGAGAAGTTATAGCCGTCGTGGCGGTCCCAGTTGATCGACCACGTCATCACGCCGCGGAAGTCCGGATACGCCTGCAACGGCTTGATGGTGCCGCAGTTGAGCAGGCGCGTCAGGCAATTCAGGGCATTGCTGACGTCGGCATTCGTCGTGAAGCCGGAGCCGGCCGAGCTGCGGCCCGACGGCACGCCGAAGCCCACCTGGTCCGGACGCAAGCCGGCGAAGGTATTGCCGCCATAGTTAAAACCCTCGATCAGCATGCGCGCCGTGGCCACCAGCTGGTCGGCCGAACCCGCCTTGATGGCGCCCGTGGCGTACGGCGTGTAGATGTCGCCATTGTTGTAGTACTGCGGATGCAGCACCGTCAGCTCGCTGCGCAAGGCATTGATGATGGGAATGTAGGCGCCCCAGATGCTGCCGTAGCTCGTGTAGCCCCCCTCCACGTACACCCATTCCGGCGCCATCGACAAATAAAAGCTGCTGCCGACCTTGGTTTTCAGGTTTTTCACGGCGATCGGCAGATAGGTCTGGATGGCCGCGCCTTGCGCCACGCCGTTTTCCAGGTCCAGGTCGATGCCGTCAAAACCGTATTTGGTGATGATGGCGTACAGGCTGTTGGTGAAATTCGTTGCTTCGGCCGTGTTGCCGACGGAAACGGAACCGTTTTGCCCGCCCAGCGACAGGATGACTTTCTTTCCCTTGGCCCGCTTGGCCGCCACGTCGGCGATGAATTGCGCTTCCGTGCCCGCGCCCGGATCGATGGTCAGGCTGACATTGCCGCCGCCCGCGTTGTCGCCGAACGAGACGACGATCACGTCCCAGTCGTCGCTGACCTGACTGATCGGATAGGTGGCGCCGCTGGGGTTGGTGAAGTTGTGCCAGTAGCCGATCAGCGCGTGCTTCGCCAGGCCGGTGGGCGTCGGCGTCGGCGTCGGGGTAGGAGTTGGCGTGGGTGTCGGAGTTGGTGTAGGAGTCGGTGTAGGTGTAGGTGTAGGTGTAGGTGTAGGTGTAGGTGTAGGTGTAGGTGTAGGTGTAGGTGTCGGAGTTGGCGTAGGCGTTGGGGTGGGAGTCGGTGTCGGTGTCGGCGTTGGTGTCGGCGTGCCGCAGTCTCCCACCACCGTCCATGGCTGGCCGCTGCCGGCGCCGCCGCTGCTGGTCGACGGGTTATTGCCTTGCGTCCACCAGTTGGCCGTGTAATTGACGTTGTTGTAGCTGGCCTTGCCGCCGCCGTTGTAGGCGGTGCCGCTGTTCCATGGCGTGTAGCAGGCGACCGCTTCGGCGGCGCCGGCCAGCAGCTGGCTCGCGCCCCCGCTGGATCCGTCGCCGCTGCCGCCGCCGCAAGCGGCCAGGGTGCCGCCGAAGAGGGTAAGGATGAGGGTATTCATGACTGTCCGGTTCATTGCATCTCCTTGTGTTTTTTTTCATGGCCGAGCCGGTTTATCACCGTCCGATTTTTCAGAGTGCAAGCATTGCAAGTGGTAGTCAACTGGTTTTATTCTTTGCGCAAGATCACAATACCAGTCGAAGTCTTTCCCCAGAGGATGGGCGATGCGGGCCATACCAGTGCCTGTTTTCGAGTGTGCTGGTATGGTGTACGCAAGTGCGCCGGGAGCAGGGCGGGGAAGGGAGGAGGACGCCGGGCAGGCTCTTGCGGCTGCTACGGCGCTGTTTCCTTGCGTAAATCGGCATACGGCACGCGCGACAGGTCCAGCAGCATCTGCGTCAAGGTCACGGTTTCGCGCTGCATCAGCCGGTAATCCGTCTGGGTCACCGTGCCGATGCCATAGCTGAACTGGTAGGTCGGCGCCTTGACGTAACTCATCATAGGTATGCCTTGCGCAGCCCGCAACGTCCGGCCTGCATCGAGCCAGGCGGCACCCTTCGCACAGCCATCGCCGCCGGCATTGGCTGGCGGCAGCACGAACGCGGGTGCCACATTGGCGCGCCTGAGCATGGCGGATGCTGCATCCATCAGGGCCGGTGTGCGCGGCGAAAACAGGGCGGCCGGCTCGGACCTGCCCGTGAGATGCAGGTAGCCGTCGCTGTCGGGCAGCACTTCCATCGCCCCCAGTTGCCCGATGGTGAGCATCGCGGCCATGCGCTGCGTCAAGCCGTCGTCCTTGTGCCGGTCCATGAACTGCCCGATGCCCGCGCCGCCCGCGAGATGACCGCCCGTCAGCAGCAGCATGACGCTGCGCGGCAAGCTGTCCTGCGGCAGGCGCGTCAGGTACTGGGCCATGTCGACGATGGCGTTCGGCCCATTGGTTTCCAGCCCGTTCGTGCCATCCGTATAGCTGTTGAGTACCATCAATTCCTCGGACTTGCCGGGGATGATGCCGATCAAATTGCGCGTCTGCACCTGCCGCACGGTGGCCGCCATGGTCAGCCGCAGGACAGGCGCCGTGCCCGCCAGCACGCGGTCGCGCAGGCGCTGACCACGGCCGCGGTCGACAAACACGCCCGGCAGCTGGCGCACCACGCCGTCGCACGGCGCATACAGACCGTCCGCCGACAAGGAAGGCGTATCCAGAATCACGATCACGCCCGCCGCGCCGGCCGCCTGCAGGCTGTCCAGCAAAGCGATGAACGGCCCCAGCATCTGGAACGGGCGCGCATATGGCGTGTCCGGCTCCATGGCGTGGTCCGGATCGTGGACGTGCATGGCCGCCTGGTGAAAAACCTGGCCCGTCCACGCCGCTTTGGGCATCTCGACGAGCACCAGCTTGCCCGCCAGGCTGGCATCCGGCTTGCTATCTGGCGCCAGGTAGACGATGCGTCCCGCAATGCCGGACGGCGGCGTGACGCCCGAATACGGAATGTAGCCAGCCGAAGGCAGCACGCCGGGCCGCTCGCCATCGAGCACTTCCAGGCCCCAGTGTTCCGCCTCCACCGACCATTGCCGCAAGTTCACCGGTTCAAAGCGCAGTTGTTTGACACCGGCGCGCAGCAGACGTTCATGCAGCGCGTCGATATAGGCTTCATGCCGGGGCGATCCCGTGGCGCGCAAGTTGCGCTCGTCGAGGTCGTATTGCCAGTCCACCAGCTGTTTCCTGGACAGCAATTGCGCGGCGTCGACCGTCACGGCAGCCGATGCAGGCAGGGCGCGCGCAGGCCATGGACCAGGCTTGCTGGCACAGGCGGACAAAGCTGCCGTGACAGCCAGCGCGGCGCCCACGCGCAGCAGACAGCGTGAAAGTTGGCAGGACGACAGCAAGGCGCGACGTGCCTGCGCCACGGAAATATCTTGAGACTTTACTTTCGTATTTACCTGTAAAAACTTGATTTCATTGTCATGTTTAGTCGAAAAAATCATCGAAGAAGTCAAGGCATGCCCGGCAAAGAGATAAGGCGGGCAATCTTACACGAGCAAGTCCCGGCACGCAGATTCTGCTGGAGCCACAAACATTGCGCTGTGCCGTCGACGCACCGCATCCGCCGTGCCATGCCTGGCCGAGTCCATCGACATGATCCACATGGACAGGCTGGCCACGGCGCCATCCAAATACGCTGGCGCACGGCAACCGTGGCAGATCGCGGCCGAAGTTGCGCGGTCACACAAACACGCCAGACCTGCGGCCAGGCACGACGCAAACCAGCGCTGCAACCTGGCAGGCCAGCGCGCAGACAGAACCGGCGGCATTGCACCGGTAGACGGGTGCGAAGCGCGCGGCAGCAAACGCCAGGAATCCTGCATGCCAGCCTGGAGGTGGCCAGCGTATCGAAGCACAAAGGGAGTGCGCGAAACCATGGGGAAAAAGTCCCGGCGCCAGGGGATGCGCAAAGGGCTAAAATCGCATTTGCGATTGTACAAGTTGCAAAAAGGGGCATTTGACGAATTCGCCCATAACTTCGCATAATTTATATTATGTCAAATGAAGGATCGAGGAGATCACTACTCATGGTAGTAATCTTTGCTCCCCTATACGTTACTTCTTATCAGATTGAGATAGCTTGATGATTTGCCATTTGTTGTGACTCAAATTCTTCGCGTACACGTACCAACTTATCCCTTTGCTCACGTAGCAAGCTACCGCGATTCCACTCTCCTTTTTTCGGAATTGGTGTCGGCAAGCCCGCATGTACACGGAGCTGCTTCACTAGTTCATCCACTTCAAGTCCAAGCTCAGCAAATCCATGTTGTCGCTCCCAGAAAAAGTCCGCGTAATCTGGTGGGTAGTCATACTCGAAAACTCCAGCTATCTGGTTCGCTAGCTGCTCGGTTTGGTATGGAAGATTAAGAATGCGGTACATTAAGCCGGTCGGAAGTACTTTCCAATCTACCTTCAAATCGAGTGGATCAAAAGATGGTAAGTTCACGGTAATCGCGTGAAACTCGCCTCTTTCCCCTGCTGGTCGACCATTACTTGTACCGTCATCTTGCGCAACATCCAAGCAACAATTTGCATACCTGTCGAGATGAGCAATTACAAGGATCGCAAGATAACTGGATTCTTTTCTGATACGGTCGTTCTCCCTCTCTCTCTCTCTCTCCGGCCGGTTAATTGCCCGCCAAGCCAAACGCCCCCAAGCCCAGATAATGCTGAAATAACGCTAGGTAAGAAATTCCAATCGTAAGCCATGTGCACTTCCTTTTTCGTTATGAAGGGGGAACTAAGTTTTATGCTACTCATTAAATCATCCGTTAAGGATAGAGATCCCAATGCGTTCCATGCCGAATAATGGTATCCGGCGGAACTACCACCGAGAGAGGCACATGAGAAAAATCTTCATTTTTTTTCAAATAAAAATTATCAATTGTTTCATCAAACTCAAAAGACATTTCTGCGCGCTGATGAGACTGAAGACGATGAAATCTTACAAGAGCTACCGGCTTACCGTAAATAAAATCAGGTATAGCATCTTTTATCTTCTCACTTCGCCGCCGCTCAACTTCAGCACCTTCCATTGTTTCGGCCGCCAAGTGAACAATTGAAGGCTTGTCTATTGGCATTTGGCTCACTGCTTCAGACAGCAATTTGGTGACATCTTTTGCGCGTTTATCTAGGGAAATTTCCGAATCGATATCGCGTGTAAATCCACATGCAAACCTTACTTCATCCACATACATGCCTAGTTCCACCAGCTCACAGCCGGCAACATGGCTTACTTTTACATTTTGTAGCATCGTGACAGCCGAATTTTCTGGCGCCCAATCACCGCCGATTACCTTCGTAAGCATTGCAGAATTTAGTTTTACCCTAAATTCTCTCATGTGCTCAGCGATACTCTTCTGGTCAATTAGCCGTGCTTGAATGGTAGCAAATTCATTTTTAATGAGAGTATTCACACCACGCTGGATAGGTAATGATATCTTCCATAAATCTGATAAAAATTTATCGGGTAAATCCTCAGGTGGGACGTGAAAAGTTCCTTTAAACCATATCCACTGTCCATTCTCAATCAAAATATCTTTGGCGTTATCCCATAACCGTAGAAATTGATTACGTTCTTTTTCAGAGTATTGAGTACTGCGAGACAAACGTTTGCATTCAACAAAAAACTCTTGTTTTCCTCTAGTTACTCGCATGTCAGGTGTTTTTTTTCCGCGAGTTTCCTCAATAAACGTAACGTCCCAACCATTGCTGGCGTAAGATAATGCAACTAATAGTTCAAAAAATAGTCCATCAGGATTATTTTTATAGCCATGTAACATCTCATCTAATTTTCTATCAATGCCGACAACCTTATGTGCATGCATCCATCGAGATCCCAAGGATTGAAAAAATGGCAATATGCGCTGTGATTGGCTTGCATCTGTGCAAAATGGGTCATCGATATCTTGCTCACATAAGAATAAATACCATCCCATTTCATCCTTTTGGACTCGAATAGCTTGCGCATTTTCAAGCTCGTTTGTCTTCAAGCGATTTCGGATCGAATCCTGAATCGCAGCTCTACGCGCTTTCCACTTATCCTCTCCTAATCGGTCCATGAAGGCCTTCAATCCGACCTTAAGTGCGATACGAACTGGGTCATCTTCCCGAACACCAAGCGCAGTACTAAGCCGCAGCTTATCCCTTTTAATCGCCAACTTTTCGCGCTGTTCTGCTGTTCCTCGCTTACGTGCTTCTCCCATTTAGTTTCTTTCTATTTTTAAGTTAACCAGCCCAATTAATTTTCATTAAAAATTCGTTCGAATATAGTGAATATATTATATTTCATTCTAACATCTATATTTTTATTTGCCTAATAATCAATTTCCACATCAAAGTATTTATGTGTCAAAATCACCACGCCTAGCTCGTTCGCAAATTCCATGACAACGAAATTCGTCTTTAAAACATCGTTCGCATACTCTTAAACGAAGGCAATACCTAGCTTGCTGTACAGCCCATTTTGGCACCCCAAGCATATACATGAAATCGCCAAGCATCCTAGTGCGATTAACCGCCCGCCAGTTGGTTCGCCTGGAATTGCGGATGATCCAGTACTGATTGCGAAACTCATCCTCAATTTGCTCAAGTATCCGCAGTGAATTAGCATCAAAATTTGCCATGTCACGTCCCTCCTCCCCGTCAATCAAGGTGGAGTAACTGTCAGAAAGGACAATCGTCCACCGCTTGTGGAAATCCAGGCGCGGTCGCCAGGTACACGACGCCGAGATTGTTATTGCACCAGGTCTGCAAGCCGTCCATGCAATGGCCAGAAAGCGCCTGGAATGCGACCTGCGCAGCGCGCAGCATGTTTGTACAAAACGGCACCCGCCATACTTCGACTTCCGGCACCACGATGCCCCTGGAGCGGAAGTAGCGTTTCTGGTCAAGCGCCCTGCACTGCATTTCCTTGCCGCAGTATTTCGCTATGTAACTGGCAATCTTGTGCGCCCCGGCCACGCCAAAGCCGAAACGGTGCTGGTCGCGGATGTGGAATTGGCGCCTCTGGCTATAAAATTACCCTGACGACATTTCAAGCCTAGGCGCTAGCGACACCACAAATGATGCCCCGGAGAAATCCAAACAATCCCCCACGGCAGCCCATGCCATCGGTACTCCGGCGTGTCATTTGGCAAAATACAAAACGTAATGATTCTCATTTATAGTATAGTGCGCACAGTTTTTCTTCTTATAACCTTGCGCCCATGCCATCGATGCCGACCTTACGCCCCGCTCCAGCCTTTGCCCACCATCCCCTCGCCGCCCGCCTGATCCTTGGCGGCCTGCTCCTTGCCAGCGTCCCTCCGTGCGCGCTGGCGCAAACGCTTGCCGGCACGCCGAACGCGCTGGCCACCGTGGTCGTCACGGGCCAGGCCGAGGCCGATGCGGGCGGACAGATCGCCAAGAGCGCGCGGGCCGGCATGCTGGGCGAAAAAGACTTGCTCGATACGCCCTTCAGCGTCAACAGCTACACCAGCCAGCGCATGCTGGACCAGCAGGCGCTTACCCTGGCCGAGGTGCTGGGCGGCGACCCGTCCACGCGCTTCACGGGCCAGATCGGCGGCGTCACGGATTCCTTCTTCATCCGCGGCTTCCCCCTGAACGAAGGCAATTTGAGCGAAGTGGCGTTCGACGGCGTGTATGGCGTGTCGCCCAATTACCATTTATTTACGGAATATCTGCAAAGCGTCGAGGTGCTCAAGGGGCCGGCTGCCTTGCTGTACGGCATGTCGCCGAATGGCGGCGTGGGCGGCGTCGTCAACGCCGTGCCGAAACGCTCGCTGCCACGCGACCTGACGCGATTGACCTTCGATTACGGTTCCAGCGCGCAGCTGGGCGCCGCCATCGACGTCAGCCGCCGCTTCGGCGAGGAGCGGCGCTTCGGCATCCGCTTCAACGGCTTGCACCGCCAGGGCAAGACGCCGCTCGACCACCAAAGCTCGCGCGCGGAAGTGGCGGCCGTCGCGCTCGATTACCAGGGCCAGCGGCTGCGCGCCTCGCTTGACGTGATCGAGCAATACCAGTGGATCGACGCACCCACGCGCCCCTTCCTGGTTAGCGCGCGCCTGCCCGTGCCGGCAGCGCCCGATGGCCGGCGCAATATCGCCCAGTCCTGGGGCTGGTGGAAGTCCAACGACCTGGCCACCCTGGGCAAGGTCGAGTACGACCTGAACGACAACCTTGCCGTCTTCGCCGACGTGGGCGGCACGCGCTCCGACGTGTCGCGCTATTCGGACCAGACGCCGACCATCACCAGCGCAGCGGGCGACATGACAGTCACGCCCATGAACTGGAAATTCCGCGTGCGGCGCGCCAGCGGCGACACGGGCGTGCGCGCGCGCTTTCGCACGGGCGGCGTCGAGCATGCGCTGGTCGTGATGGGCAATGTCTACCGCGACGAATTTGGCAGCGTGAGCAATTCCGGCAAGCTCATCACCTCGAATATCTACCACCCCGTGGCCGTGGCCGACCCCGGCGTACCCGCGCCGGCCCGCGCGCCGAAGTTGTCCGCCTCTACCCTTTCCAGCCTGGCCGTGGCCGATACGCTGGACATGCTGGACCGGCGCGTCCAGCTGACCCTGGGCGTGCGCCGCCAGCTGGTCGAATCGAAGAACTACCACGCCGCCAGCGGCGCCCTCACCACGCATTACAAGCAAGGCGCGCTGACGCCGCTGGCCGGCATCGTCGTCAAGCCGTTGCGCCACGTGTCGCTGTACGCGAACTATATCGAGGGATTGAGCAAGGGCGATATCGCGCCGAACATCGCCGATAACGCGGGCCAGGTCTTCGCGCCCTACAAGAGCAAGCAGTATGAAGTGGGCACGAAGGCCGATTTCGGCGTGGTGCTGGCGACCCTGGCCGTATTCCAGGTGAGCAAACCCAGCGGCCAGCTGTATGGCAAGGTGTACAGCATGGACAGCGAACAGCGCAACCGGGGCCTGGAGCTGAACCTGTCCGGCGCCGCCAGCAAGGCCGTGCGCCTGCTTGCCGGCGTGACCCTGCTCGACGGGCGCCTCGTCAAAACCAACAGCGCCGCCACCATGGGCAAGCGCCCCGTGGGCGTGCCGACGTCCATGGCCAACCTGGGCGGCGAATGGGATTTGCCGTACTGGCCGGGCCTGACGGCCACGGGCGCCGTCAGCTACACGAGCAAACAGTTTGTCGACCAGACGAATCTGCAATCGGTGCCGTCGTGGACCAAGGTCGACCTGGGCCTGCGCTACCGCACGGCCATCGCCGGCAAGGCGACGACCTTGCGCGGCGGGCTGATGAACGCATTCGACCGCCATTACTGGGCCGGCGTGGCTTCATATGGCACCGTGTCGCAATCGGCACCCCGGACGGTGCAACTGTCGGCTGCCGTGGATTTCTGACGCGGCGGGCAGCCTGGCCGGCCGAACCCGCGCCGGCTCTGGCAGCCGTCTTTAATTCTTGGCAACAATGCCCATGCTTTCCATGACCCTCGTTGCATTATCCTTGCAGTCGAGATCCTCGGGTTTGGCATCGATCAATTGAATCAGCGACAACAGATGCGCCTTGTTCTGCGCCAGGCGCACTTCCAGCGATTCGATATCGGCGATCTTCTTTTTCAGCGCCACCATCAGCTCATCATGTTTCCATAATGAAATATTCTCCGGCAAGACTTGCTTGATTTCGTCGAGCGTAAAGCCCGCCTGCTGGGCGTCGCTGATAATCGACAGTACCGCCACCGCTTCCAGCGGATAGTCGCGGTAGCCGTTCGATTGCCGGTCCACGGCTTTCAGCAAGCCCTTGGATTCGTAGAAGCGTATCGTGGACGCCGCCAGGCCGCTGCGCTTGGCCAGTTCGCCTATTTTCATCGTTGTATTCCTGCTCAATTATCGTGGCTTGCCATCGCGGCCTGATCTATAGGCCGTGCATCACTATAAGCTTGAAGCCAGCTTGAATGTCAACCGGCGGATGGCGGCATGTGCGCGAACCCGTGTCGCGAACGGGACACAGGCAAAAAAAATCGCATTTCAGGGCTTGACCTTCAAGTTAGCTTAAAGCTTATCGTGAGGCTATCGCAACCCTGGAGATCAGCATGAACCCCTTTACCGCACTGACATTGCCCAATGGCGCAGTCATACCCAACCGCCTTGCCAAGGCCGCCATGGAAGAAAACATGGCCGACAACGATCACGCGCCCTCAAAGGAGCTGATCCGCCTGTACCAATCGTGGGCCGATGGCGGCGTTGGCCTGATGATCACTGGAAACGTGATGATCGACCGGCGCGCCATGACGGGACCGGGCGGGGTCGTGCTCGATTCCGGGCAATCTGGCGCCCGCTTCGAGCAATGGTCGCGGACCGCCCGTTCACGCGGGGCGCACATCTGGATGCAGATCAACCACCCGGGACGCCAGATGCCGGCCGCCATGGGACAGCAAACCATGGCGCCATCGGCCGTGCCCATGGACCTGGGCAATTTTTCCAAGCAGTTTGCCGCGCCACGGGAAATGACGGAAGCCGATATTGCCGATGTGAAACAACGCTTTGTCGCCAGCGCCCGGCTGGCGGAACAGTTCGGTTTTACGGGCGTGCAAATCCATGCGGCGCACGGCTACCTGCTCAGCCAGTTCCTCTCCCCTCTGACGAATAGACGCACGGACCGCTGGGGCGGCTCGCTCGAGAACCGGGCACGGCTGCTGGTCGACGTCGTCAACGGGGTGCGGCAGGCCGTGGGCAAAGGCTTTGCCGTCGCCGTCAAGCTCAACTCGGCGGATTTCCAGAAAGGCGGCTTCACGCAGGAGGACGCCAGGCAGGTGGTTTCCCTGCTCAACAGCCTGGGCGTGGATCTGATCGAATTGTCTGGCGGCAGCTATGAAGCCCCCGCCATGCATGGCCAGACCCGCGACGGCCGCACCCTGGCCCGCGAAGCGTATTTCCTGGAATTCGCCAAAGACATCGCCACCGTGGCCACGATGCCCCTCATGGTGACGGGCGGCATACGCCGCTACCAGGTGGTCGAGCAAGTGCTGGGCAGCGGCATTGCCATGGCGGGCATGGGGACGGCGCTGGCCATCGATCCGCATCTGCCGAAAGCATGGCTTTCCGACCGTTCGGCCAGCCCCATGCTCAGGGCCATCACCTGGAAAAACAAGGTGCTGTCGTCGATCGGCTATATGGCGATGGTGAAGTATCAGCTGCGGCGTTTGAGCCAGGGCAAGCAAACCAGGCCGAATGTGGCCCCTGCCCTGGCGCTGCTGATGCAGCAACTGGAAACCAAAGTCAGGAATTGGCAGTATCGCCGCCGGATGAACCGGCTGGCGCCCGGCGGCTTGTCGCTGAATTGATTCCAATCCAATACGAAAGGTGCAAGAAATGAACATGAAAATTGCCGCGGCAGTATCCGCATTGCTATGGAGTACTGCCGCAGCCCCGTCGTGGGCTGACAATCCTGCCGAAAACAAGCAGGTCCTCATTGATATCGCCGGCCATGACGTGCCGGTGGCGGCCGGCGGCCTGTACGACCGCTTTCGCTCGAATCCGCCGCTATCGGTGATTGCGGCGGAAGCGCCGGAGCTGGACCTGAGCTGGTTCAAGGGGATTCAAAAAGAAAAGGTCGCCATCGGCTTCGAATCGTATTCGCCGAATTTTTATTATAAAAACAGCAAAATCACGGCTGTCTTTACGGCAGACCTGGCGAGGCTGAAGGAGCTGATGCCGGAAGATATTTTGCGGGAAGTCCAGCCACTGCAAGTGTGGCCGGGCCGGGGCGCGGTGGCGTTGACGGCCTACGCCTATGAATACTGCGACAACGACAGCTACAATGAAATTTCGTTGGCGATCGTGACCAACAAGCCCGGCACCACCAGTTTCGGCCCTTTCACCTTGCTGGGGCAATCGCTGTCCAACGATTTCTGGGGTTATGTGCTCAAGCTGCCCGTGAACACGGAACTGGCCAGGGTGCGCGGTGTCGTTGGGTACAATCTGCCCAAGTGGCTGACCGGTATCGAGCGGAAAGAAACTGAAGGTCACGTTGCCTTCGAGGTCATGGACAGCGCAACGGGCAAGCTCGATTTTGTTTTTGCGGGCAAAAAACTGGGCGGCCTGTCGAACCAGGCCGAGCTGGTAACGAACAGCTTCACCAACAAGGATGGCGCCGGCAAGCTCACTTACGGCTATGCCGTTTCCCGCCAGCTCAGCCACGCATCGAGCACGAGCGCGGAAGCGGTCGACCTGAAACTGGGCGACGGCAGCTTTTCCAGCTATATCAAATCATTAAAGCTGGGGAAGCTGATGAAATATGAATACGTACCGGAATTTCAGGGCGCGCTGTATGCCCCGAAGCCATTAATTGGCCAATAATCGGCTATTAATCGGTTATTAATCGGCCCACGGTGCCGCATTCCGGCTATGAGCATTGCGCGGGCTCCCCCTCCACCAGGGCAATCTCGCCAGCGAAGCAGTATCCGACTGAATGCACGGTACGGATGGGGATATCGACGCCGGTCCGGCTGACGATTTTGGCACGCAGGCGGCGCACCAGCGAATCGAGCGAGCGGCCGCTATGGTAGTCATCGCGCTGATACAGCTTGCTCAAGATCGTCTTTTTTTGTACCGGCAAACCAGGCCTGCTTGCCAGCAATTCGAGAAACATCAATTCCTTCAGACTCAGCGCCACCTGAACATCCTGGGCCAGATGCAGTTCCCACTGCGTAGAAAAGACAGTCCACCGATCCGGGATTTCCGGCACTTCCACGCCCGCTTTCTTGACCCGCTGCGCCATGCTGGCGATTACCGCCGACAATTCGCGGCAATCCACGGGCTTGACCAGGTAATGGTCTGCGCCAGAGCGATAACCTTTGAGCTTGTCGTCTATCGCGCTGCGGGCGGTCAGGATGATGATGCCCATATTGGTATTGGCTCGCACATATTCGGCCAGCACGTAACCATCCTGATCCGGCAGGCCGACATCGATCACGGCTATCTGACAATCGCATTTCGGTAAAGCCTGATAAAACTCGGCCGCATTGCGGACTGCAATGATATGCATGCCCGTCAGTTCAAGCCATTCCACCACGCTATCGCGCAAATCCTCATCATCTTCGACCAATAACACTCTAATATTCGATGGCACCGCTTTGCGCCTCCTCTATCGGCAATGGTAAGGTGATCGTCGCTGAAGTGCCGCCGCCAGGACGATTCGCCAGAAATATGCTGCCCGCATGTTGCGCAATGATGCGCCGTACCAGATACAGGCCGATGCCGCTGCCGGCGATGAAACCGGTGCGGCTGCCACGGAAATACTTGCCATAGACCAGACCGAGCTCATGTTCTGGAATACCGGTGCCATTGTCGTCTACCGTGAGGAACAATGCAGCATTATTTTTCCGCAATTGAATACTGACCAGCCCCTGTTTCGGCCCATATTTGATCGCATTATCGAGCAGATTCAACAGTGCAGTCTTCAGCAGCTTGCGGTCTCCATGAAAAACGATCACTTGCGCATACGTCAATTCCAGTTGCGGCGCACGCTCGCTCCAGAAGTCGCTGGCTTCTTCGATGACACTGCGCAGAAAGTCCGGCATGAGAATCGGTTCGCAGACGATATCCGCTTTCCCGTCATGATGCTGATCCCTTTGCAGTGCGGTTTCTGCCACTTCAAGCAGCCGCAATACCGCGCGCTGCATTTTTTCGAGGTTGGCAGCGAAGTGCCGGCCGCTGGACTGATCTTTATTTTGCAGAATATCCAGATTGGTGCGGATGACAGCCAGCGGCGTACGGTATTCGTGCGAAAACATCTGCACGAAGCGTGTCTGATTTTCCAGCGCTTCCTGCTTCGCTTCCAATGACAGCAATAGTTGATGCTTGATGCGCTCAAAATACAGCAGCAGCAAGGCCGGGAAAAATAACAAGGTGCCGGCGAGCGGTACCAGATAAACGGTGATGATATTAATCTGGGACAGCAATGCGGCACTGACGGTTGCAGGTTTGTAGAGTAAAACGCCGAGGCGCAATACATGCGCAGCAATCAGCATCAATAAACCGGCAATTGCCATTTCGCGGGCATAGCCAAGCTTGCCGGAAGCGGCTTCAGGAATGCGTGCCAATAACGTTTGCAGGCACAGTATAAAAACCAGAACCAGGCTGGCGCTGCTGAGGCAGGCACGGGAGGAAAACTCCGCTTTATTTTCTATTAATATAAAATATAAACATGCAAACAAGGCGACAAGAAAATACGCCCAGCGGCTGATCGGTTTCCCAAAAAAAGCTCTCAGCCCGACCCACACGACGACACAGCCAGAAAATAATGCAGTATTTCCCACCATTAACAGCAAGCCTGGCGGGCGGAAAGCGTTGAGTATGATGATGGTCATTCCTGCAGCGGTCAGCACCCCGGACAGGGCCCACAGCCGCGTATAACGCTCGGTGGGTGCGGCAAAATAGACGCCTATCATCGTCGCCGAAATGCATAACTGTGTAAGGGACAAGGCAATGCTGGCTGTTTGATGATCCATGGGGACAGTTTGTTCGGGGAGCGTAAGAAGGCCGCCGGATGAATCCGCCGGCCCAGGCGGCGGCCATTAGCTTGCCTATCTTACCAGATCGGCAAGGCCCAAAAAATCAGAAACCCTTGCCCGCGACCAGCCACGCGCGCACCGACGACGGCCTGGCCAGCATGGACGGCACCGCCCCCAGGCGCGTAGCGACGGAAACGCTGGCGCGCCACTGGCCGGGGCCGGCCCAGTTCAGGCCGACACCGGCGCCGGATAGGGTCGCGCTATTCTCCGCCCGGGTCCAGGGATGGCGGTTGACCTTGACATGGGCACTGTCAGCAAACGCCAGCACTTGCCATTTCCCGAACGGCATCGCCCCCAGGTCATGGCGCATTTCCACCGTGCCCACATAGCCGGTGTCGCCGGATAGTGCGCCGCTGTCATAGGCGCGGACAGTGTACGGGCCGCCGGCAGTCATTTTTTCGGCAGAATCAAGATTGCCGTCGGCCCATTGCCCGCTGAAGTTGAGGTACAGCGAGTCGCGCGGCGTCAGCCACTGCAAACGGGCGATATTCGCATTCCACTTGGAAAAGCCGCCGCCGGTGCGGGCGGTAGCGGCATCGGCTGCCGCCGCCGATCCATTATCGAAGCCGCCACGCCCGCTGGTCCAGCCCAGACTGGCAATGCTCATGCCGCCGCCCAGCAGGCCGTCGCGCAGATCGCCGTTCACGCTCGCGATCCAGTTATGCAAATGCCGGTCGGTACGCAGGCCGCTGACATCGATATGATCGCGCAGATTTTTGGCATCGTATTGCAATTGCGCATAAACGTTGAATTGCTTGCTGCGTATCAATGGCTGTTTCGCCCACAGGCTGGCCACCCTGGCAGTACCATTCGCATCGAGCGCCCTGGCGGTGCTGCCCAGCTTGTAATGCAATGCCGAATACGCGCCACCGATCCGGGTTCCCTGGCCGTTGAGCAAGGTGTCGTATCCCAGCCGGCCATAGTTCATGCCCTCGCCCGTGCTGACGAGGTTAGCGCTCAGGATATCGCCATGATGAAACGGGTTGACGATATTAAAGTTGCCGCTCAGGCGAGTGCGCCCGATGTAGCGGCTGCCGTAATTGTCCAGCGAAATGTTCGCCAGGGGAACCCTGACGTAGCGGGCCTCGACATCCATATCGGCCGTACCGACCGCCGAGCCCGGTTTGAGAACCGCATTCACGCCCACGCCCGGCACATCGGACAGCAGCAGCAAGGCACGATCGAGGTCGGCATCGGCGATCAATTGCCCGCCGCTGAGCGGCGCCAGGCTGGCCTGGAGCAAGGCGTCGCCGACTTCGCTGCGGTTGTTGAGCCGGACTTTGCCGTAGTGCGCCTCGACGACCTGAATCAGGATGACGCCGCCGGTAATCGACTGGACGGGAATGATGGCGCGCGACAGTGGAAATCCACGCTCCTGGTAATAGGCCGTGATGCGCCCGGCCACCTCGTCGAGTTGTGGCAAGGTCAGGCTTTTACCTTCCTGGTCGGCAAGCAGCGCATGCAGCGTCTCGGTGGAAAACGCGGTATGGCCGGTGATGCGCAGCGCCGTCACCTGAATCGGCGGCGACGGCGGCAAGCCGGCATCGCTCTTCGGTTTTACCTCGAGCGTCGGCGCATTCGGCTTCGCGGCGGCAGGAAGCGCCGGTTGCAATTGTTGCAAGATGGATCCCGCATTCGGCGTCGTTTGCGGATCGGCGGCATAGGCATCGAGTGGCACCAGCAACAAGGCGGCGTACAGGGGCTTCATCAACATGGGTTGCTTGAATAGGGTGGTCATGTGGTTCTTATTCTGTGATGCTGGTGGCGACGAGCGGCAACTGTATGCCGCCATTTTGAATGTGCAGCATCGGCGCAGGCGTGCCGAATCCTGTCGTGGTGTTGAGCAGCGGCGCGCCGGCCGCTTCTTGCGCACGCCCACCATCGCCGCTCCGCTGCACCACGAGCGTCGAGGACAGGTTCAATGCTTGCGGCTGCGCCAGGGCCTGCGGCGGCAAGACAGACGACTGCACTTGCGTTACCGCGCTCTGGATCTGCTGCAGCTGCGTGGCGCCGACGCTCACGTCCGGCGTGACGGGCGTGACGACAGGCGCGGCCTTGATGCTGGCGAAGGCGCGCGCTTGTCCGGTAATGATGTAATTGCCGGCATCGGCCCCGCCATAGACAGTGTGCAGATCAACGGCCTTGCCGTCGCCAGCGGCCGCGTCAGCGAACTGGCCGGTCGAGGCCAGCGTGATCACATCCGAAGCGAACTTGCCCGCCAGCATGGCATTGCCCGTATAGACCGTGGCCCCCGTGGTGGCGTCATACACCTTGTCGGCCGCCGTGATGCCGCTGACCGTAATCGATGCGGGCGTAATGCTGGCGGTCAGCACCTTGCCGTCGACGATATGGTAATTGCCGGCGTCCGCGCCGCTCAGCGCGTAGCCGCTGATGGTCACGGATTTGTTGGCGCCGACATGTTTATCGGCGAACCTGGCAGTGCGCGTGCCGCTCAGCGAGACGCTGTCGCCCAGCATGACACCGGAAAGACTGGCGGTGCCGTTCATCGCCGCCGCAGTCGTGGCATCGTAGACCTTGTCTGCGATAGATAAGCCCGCCAGCGACAGCTCGGCCTTGCTGATGGTGGCGCTCAAGCCTGTCGGTTGCGTGACGACGTAGTTGCCGGCGTCAGCCCCGCCCAAACTGAAACCGGATACGCTGACGGTCTTGTTGGCGCCGGCATCCTTGCTGGCAAAGCTGCCGATACCCTGCCCTGCCAAAGCGAGCTGATCCCCTGCCATCATGCCGGAATACGCCACATTGGCCGTATTCAGGGCCGCCGTCGTCGTCGCGTCATAGGTTTTGTCCATGGCGCCGATGCCGGTCAAAGTGATGCCTTTGGCCGTCACCGTATAGCTGCTGCCGGCCGTGCCGAGCGCATTGTAGTTGCCAGACAAGCCGCCATTGCCGCTGCTGCCCAGCACGAGGCCGGTGGTGCTGTCCAGCGCCGAACCCGTTTGCACGTTCTTGCTGGCCAGATTGCTGGCATCGCCGGCGCCGCCGACGCTGAAGGTCTGTCCCGCGACGCCCGTGGCCGTCAGCGTGCCGCCCGCCACCGCAGTGCTGCCGTCATAGGTCTTGCCGCCGGACAGAATCAGGTCGGCCTTGTGGATGGTGGCCGTCACGCTGCCCGGCTGCACCACGTTGTAATTGCTTGCATCCGTGCCCGTCAGCGTGTAGCCGCTCACGGCAACGTGCTTGCCGCTGCCGCTGCCGGCGTTGGCGTCGGCAAAGCTGCCGCTGCCCGTGCCGACGACGGAAACGTTATCATTAAGAAAACCACTGACCGTGGCCGTGCCGCTCAAGGTCGCACCGGTGCCCGCGTCATAGGTCTTGTTCAAGGCGCTGATGCCGGACACCGCCAGGTCGGCCTTGCTGATCGTCGCGCTCAAGCCTGTCGGTTGCGTGACGACGTAGTTGCCGGCGTCAGCCCCGCCCAAACTGAAACCGGATACGGCAACCGATTTATTCGCGCCGGCATCCTTGCTGGCAAAATGGCCGATACCCTGCCCTGCCAAAGCGAGCTGGTCCCCTGCCATCATGCCGGAATACGCCACGTTGGCCGTATTCAGGGTCGCCGTCGTCGTCGCGTCATAGGTTTTATCCGCTGCGCTGATGCCGGACAGCACCAATTCTGCCTTGTTGATCGTCGCCGTCACGTTTGTCGGCTGCGTGACGACGTAATTGCCGGCGTCCAGCCCGCTCAAGGTGAAACCCGAGACGCTGACCGTTTTATTCACGCCGGCATCCTTGCTGGCAAAATGCCCTGTCCCCTGGCCTGCCAGACTGAGGCTGTCGCCCGCCATCATGCCCGAATAGGTCACATTCGCCGTATTCAGGGCCGCCGCCGTCGTCGCATCGTAGGTTTTATCCATGGCGCTGATGCCGGACAGCACCAACACAGCCTTGTGGATCGTCGCCGTCACGCCGCTCGGCTGTGTGACGACGTAATTGCCGGCATCGATCCCGCTCAAGGTGAAACCGGAAACACTGACGGACTTGTTGGCGCCCGCATCCTTGGTCGCAAAGCTGCCGACACCCTGGCCGCCCAGGCTCAGGCTGTCGCCCGCGACCATGCCGGAATACGCCACATTCGCGGTATTCAGGGTCGCCGTCGTCGTCGCGTCATAGGTTTTGTCCACGGCGCCGATGCCCGTCAAAGTGATGCCCTTGGCCGTCACCGTATAGCTGCTGCCGGCCGTACCGAGCACATTGTAGTTGCCGGACAAGCCGCCGTTGCCGCTGCTGCCCAGCACGAGGCCCGTGGTGCTGCCCAGCGCCGCGCCCGTTTGCACGTTCTTGCTGGCCAGATTGCTGGCATCGCCGGAACCGCCGATGCTGAAGGTCTGCCCAGCCACACCCGTGGCCGTCAGCGTGCCGCCCGCCACCGCAGTGCTGCCGTCATAGGTCTTGCCGCCGGACAGAATCAAATCGGCCTTGTGGATGGTGGCCGTCACGCTGCCCGGCTGCACCAGGTTGTAGTTGGCCGCATCCGTGCCCGTCAGCGCATAGCCGCTGACGGCGACGTTCTTGTTGCCGCCCGCGTTGGCGTCGGCAAAGCTGCCTGTCCCCGTGCCGACGACGGAAACGTTGTCATTAAGAAAACCGCTGACCGTGGCCGTGCCGCTCAAGGTCGCACCGGTGCCCGCGTCATAGGTTTTGTTCAAGGCACTGACGCCCGATACCGCCAGGTCAGCCTTGTGGATCGTCGCGCTCAAGCCTGTCGGTTGCGTGACGACATAATTGCCGGCATCGATCCCGCTCAAGGTGAAACCGGAAACGCTGACGGTCTTGTTCGCGCCCGCATCCTTGGTCGCAAAGCTGCCGACACCCTGGCCGCCCAGGCTGACGTTATCCCCCGCGATCATGCCGGAATACGCCACGTTCGCCGTATTCAGGGTCGCCGCCGTCGTCGCGTCATAGGTCTTGTCCACGGCGCCGATGCCGGTCAAAGTGATGCCCTTGGCCGTCACCGTATAGCTGCTGCCGGCCGTGCCCAGCGCGTTGTAGTTGCCGGACAAGCCGCCGTTGCCGCTGCTGCCCAGCACGAGGCCGGTCGTGCTGCCCAGCGCCGCGCCCGTTTGCACGTTCTTGCTGGCAAGATTGCTGGCATCGCCGGCGCCGCCGATGCTGAAGGTCTGCCCAGCCACACCCGTGGCCGTCAGCGTGCCGCCCGCCACCGCAGTGCTGCCGTCATAGGTCTTGCCGCCGGACAGAATCAAATCGGCCTTGTGGATGGTGGCCGTCACGCTGCCCGGCTGCACCAGGTTGTAGTTGGCCGCATCCGTGCCCGTCAGCGCATAGCCGCTGACGGCGACGTTCTTGTTGCCGCCCGCGTTGGCGTCGGCAAAGCTGCCTGTCCCCGTGCCGACGACGGAAACGTTGTCATTAAGAAAACCGCTGACCGTGGCCGTGCCGCTCAAGGTCGCACCGGTGCCCGCGTCATAGGTTTTGTTCAAGGCACTGACGCCCGATACCGCCAGGTCAGCCTTGTGGATCGTCGCGCTCAAGCCTGTCGGTTGCGTGACGACATAATTGCCGGCATCGATCCCGCTCAAGGTGAAACCGGAGACGCTGACGGTCTTGTTCGCGCCCGCATCCTTGGTCGCAAAGCTGCCGACACCCTGGCCGCTCAGGCTCAGGCTATCGCCCGCGACCATGCCCGAATACGCCGCGTTCGCCGTATTCAAGGTAGCCGCCGTCGTCGCGTCATAGGTTTTGTCCATGGCGCCGATGCCGGTCAAAGTGATGCCCTTGGCCGTCACCGTATAGCTGCTGCCGGCCGTGCCCAGCGCATTGTAGTTGCCGGACAAGCCGCCGTTGCCGCTGCTTCCCAGGACGAGGCCGGTCGTGCTGCCCAGTGCCGCGCCCGTTTGCACGTTCTTGCTTGCAAGATTGCTGGCATCGCCGGCGCCGCCGACGCTGAAAGTCTGTCCCGCCACACCGGTGGCCGTCAGCGTGCCGCCCGCCACCGCAGTGCTGCCGTCATAGGTCTTGCCGCCAGAGAGAATCAGATCGGCCTTGTGGATGGTCGCCGTCACGCTGCCCGGCTGAACCAGCTTGTAGTTGCTTGCATCCGCGCCCGTCAGCGCATAGCCGTTGACGGCAACGCTCTTGTTGCCGCCGGCGTTGGCGTCGGCAAAGCTGCCTGTCCCCGTGCCGACGACGGAAACGTTATCATTAAGGAAACCGCTGACCGTGGCCGTGCCGCTCAAGGTCGCGCCGGTGCCCGCGTCATAGGTTTTATTCAAGGCGCTGACGCCCGACACTGCCAGGTCGGCCTTGTTGATCGTCGCCGTCACGCCGCTCGGCTGCGTCACGACGTAATTGCCAGCGTCCAGCCCGCTCAAGGTGAAACCGGAAACGCTGACCGTCTTGTTGGCGCCCGCATCCTTGCTGGCGAAATGGCCGACACCCTGCCCTCCCAGGCTCAGGCTGTCACCTGCAACCATGCCCGAATACGCCACATTGGCCGTATTCAAGGTCGCCGTCGTCGTCGCGTCATAGGTTTTATCCATGGCGCCGATGCCGGTCAAAGTGATGCCTTTGGCCATCACCGTATAGCTGCTGCCGGCCGTGCCGAGCGCATTGTAGTTGCCGGACAAGCCGCCGTTGCCGCTGCTGCCCAGGACCAGGCCCGTGGTGCTGCCCAGCGCCGCGCCCGTTTGCACGTTCTTGCTGGCAAGATTGCCGGCATCGCCGGCGCCGCCGACGCTGAAGGTCTGGCCCGCCACGCCCGTGGCCGTCAGCGTGCCGCCCGCCACCGCAGTGCTGCCGTCGTAGGTCTTGCCGCCGGACAAGACCAGATCTGCCTTGTGGATGGTGGCCGTCACGCTGCCCGGCTGCACCACGTTGTAGTTGGCCGCATCCGTGCCCGTCAGCGCATAGCCGCTGACGGCGACGGTCTTGTTGCCGCCGGCATTGGCGTCGGCAAACGTCCCCGTGGCGGAGCCGCCTGCCAGCGAAACGACATCGCCGCCGACCAGGTCGGACGACGAAATGCCTGCTCCCGTGAGCGTGGCGGTGGTCGTGCCATCGTAGGTCTTGTCGCTGGCGGAAACGCCGCTGACGTTGATGCTCTTGGGCGTGATCGTCCCCGTCTTGCTGTCGAGGCCATTCAGGTAGTAGTGCTGGCCATTATAGGCAACCGTGGTGCCGCCGCCAGTGAACCTGACGCCGGTGATGGTCACGGCCTTGTCGGTGCCGGCATTCTTGTCCGCAAAGCTAGCCGCCTGGCTGGCAGTATCGAGCGTCAGGCCGGTCGGCATGGCCAGCAGGCTGCTGACCCCAGCCAAGCCGGCGGTCGTCGTGCCGTCATAGACCTTGGGAGCAATCGAAGCGTTCAGATTGACGGCCATATAGGCGGTCAGCTGAGCTGGATTATTGAGGTACGGGGTAAAGTCCGCCGGGGTGCTGTAGCTGCCGGGGTTGTAATAGATGCTGACAGTGCCGGCATTATTTGCAAGGAAAATATTGCTATCAATGGCGGAAAGGTCGTCAAAAAAGACTGTGCCCGTGCCCCTGGCGCCATTGTCGGCCTTCAGCACGATATTCACCGCCCCTTCAGCCACGATGCCTCCGCCAAGATTGCCGATTGCTCCCCCATAAGAAACATTATTCGTCAATTTGAACTGCACATTGCGATAGGCACTGAGCGTCAGCGTCGTGTTGCTGGTCCAGTTAGGGATGCTGGGATTTCCATTGACGGAGTAGTCATTGCCGTAACCGATACCGTCGAGGATGATGATATCGCCATTGCCGGGCTTGCCAGGGGTACACGTCGTGCCCGTGCAACTGGCGGAAGCCCCTGTGGTCTTGATGGTCACATTGCCGTTATTGAGCGCCGTCGACAGGACGCGCGTATCGACATTGATGCCGTAGTCATTTCCCCAGATGCTGGCATTGCCGATCAGGATATCGTCCGGGTCCAGCAGCCATTCCCCCGCCGCGCCATGGGGCGCCGCCGTACTGACGGAGGCGCTGGCGTTGACCTTCAAGGCCTTGCCCGAAGTTTCCACCTTGCCGCCATTGCCCGACACCGCGCCGCCACGCGCCGTGATGCTGCCATTGAATTGCGTGCTGTTATCGGACCAGACGGCGACATTGCCGCCATTGCCGCGGCTGATGGCATCGGCCTTGATCGAGGCGCCGGCGTCGACGATGGCCGTGTGCGCGCGTTGCTCGCTGCCGCTGCCAAGAAAATTGCCGCCGATCAAAGCTGTGCCGCCGCCCTCGCCTGACACATCAATCGCGCTGCCCGCCGCCAGCTTGACCGTGCCGCCAAGCACCTTCACGCTGCCGCCGCCCGCGCCGCCGCTGCCGGAAGCATCGAGCGTGCCGCCATTGCTTGCGGTGCCGGCATTGCCAGCCGTCAGCACAATGGAACCGTTGACGTTCTGCACGCTGCGCGCCTGAATAATGCCGGTGTTATTGATCACGCTGGCCACCAGCGCATCCCTGGCACCGGCCGAGAGCCAGACCGCGCCACCGTCGGCTTTGATGAGGCCGCCGTTTTCGGCCAGGTTGTTCAGCGTGCTCTGCTTGACCTGCAGATTGACCAGGCTATCGCCGGAAAACGACAGCGTGACGTCGCTGCCCGCGCCCAGCGCCGCCGCACCCGCTGCGGCATTGATGGTGCCCGTATTGCTGACCGTATTGCCGATGAAGGCAACATAGCCGCCCTTGGCGGCGTTGATCGTGCCCTGGTTGACGATGCTGCCCGTGCCGCTGCCGCTGAAATGGCGCGTCGCGCCGCCCAGGCCGGCATCGCCGATGTCGAGCGTCGAGGCCACCAGGCCGCCCACGTTGATTTGCGATCCGGCGCCGAACAGCACGCCATTCGGATTGATCAGGTAGACCTGGCCATTGGCGTTGAGCTGGCCAAAGAAGCGGGTGGCATTCGTGTCGGCGATGCGGTTGACGGCAATGGCGCTGGCCGACGGCTGGACGAAATTGACGGTTTCCTGGCTCGTGGTGTTGAAAGACTGCCAATTCAATGACAGGTTCTGGCTCGCTTGCGTCACCGTGGTGGTGGCGCCGCTCTGGCTGATGGTGCCGTTGCCGGCTGTCACCTGGCCGCCCGTCGGCCCCGCCATGGCAACTGGGGTGGCCGCCAGCAAGGCGCTGAACACAAGGCTGCGATTCGCCGCCTTGCCCCGGCCCTTCGTGCGTTCCGGGACGATGACCCATGCATGGTGCACATGGCTCCAGATGAGTCGATAGATTCTGTTCATAGAGGCATGACGCATGATGGTTTTCTCTGGTTGGCGGCGCCATGCGCGGATGGCATACCGCTTGTTATATATGTATTAATTTGCGGAAAATCGGCCCAGGTGCTCGGCGACCCGGCGGTCCAGCGCAGGCTTCCACTCTGCCGGCATGACTTGATTGACCAGTTGCGCAATCCGTTCGATCTCGGCCAGTTCCGCGGTATTTTTCGTGGTGGCTTGGGCAGCGCTGTTCCACATGTAAATCTTTGCCAGACTGGCCGGCGTCAGCGCGCCAGTGGCCGGGTCGGGCGCGCTGTTGGCGTACAGGATGGCCACCGGCAAATAGGCCGGCGCATAGCCTTCGGAGGCCGCATGCTCCAGCCATGACAGGGCCAGCGCCAGGTTGACATCGCCGCCCTCGCCCTGCCCCAGCATCACGCCCAGGCGGTATTGCGCCGGATGGTTGCGGTGTTCCGCCGCCTGCCGATACCAATGACGCGCGGCCGCCAGGTCTTGCGGCACGTCCGTGCCATCCTTGTAATAGTCGGCGATGCGCAGCATGGCCGGCACCGACCCGGCCTGCGCCGCTTGCGCGCACAGCCCCAGGCCGTGCCCGACATCCTTGCCGACGACCTGCCCGCCGATATACAGTTGACCGGCCGAACAGAGCGCATAGGCGATGCCCGCCTGCGCCGCCTTGCGGTACCACGCTTCGGCCGCCTTGCCGTCGGCCGCCTGTCCGATGCCTGCAGCCAGGCAATCGCCAAAAAACTGTTGCGCAGCGGGAATGTTGCGCTGCGCCGCCTTGCCGAACCAGCCGCAGGCGGCTGCCCCATTGCGCGCCCGCCCCCATCCTTCGCGTTCGATCAAGCCCAGATTGAATTGCGCCAGGGGATTGCGGGCGGCGACGCGCGCATATTCCTTGTAGGCGAGTCCGTAGTCCTGGGCCGCCAGCGCCTTGTCGGCGCGCTTCAGCTCAGTGCTGAGGTCGCGCGGCGCGGCGCCGGCCTGTGGCGCGGCAAGCAGCAGCGCGGCCATTGTTGTAACAGCAAGTTTACGCAAAGTGCTAATCCCTGTTTGGATACAGGCCATTGGAGGCCGCGATGTAATACGTCAAGGCGATAAAGGATGGCCGGATATCGATTGCATCGCCACTTCCGACGGGAAGCGTCTGGCCGCTGGCCGTTGCGGTGCCGCCGATGACGCCGTCCAGCGCCTGACCGACCGTAGTCACGGTTCCCGCCATGCCAGGCACCGTGACCGAAACGGTGCCACCGGTGATGGCGCCGGCATTCAGTGTCGCATCCGGTGCCGCCGAGGAATAAATGTTGGAGGACGCAGAGATTGCCTTGCCCAGATAAGCGCCCGATGGCGAGGAGCCCCCATTGGCGCTACCGGACACATTCATTTTCAAGTCCGCTACCGTGCCTGTCGCAACGGTACTGGGAATGAGTGCCGTGCCCGTCAGCGCAGGCAAGGCCACGCCGACCTTCAGCTTGCTCAGGTCGACGGGAACCGCGGCCAGCGCGAACGTATGGGGCGGCAGTTGTGCAACCTTCAATTTGATCGCATTTGCACCGCCCTTGTCGCCAGCCATGTAGTCCTCGCCGTTGGCGCCGATGATGAACTTGCCGCGCAGGTCAGGCAGCTTGAACGTCGTCTGGGTAACGACGCCATAAGCGTTACCAATCAGGGAATACAGTGCCACATTCGTATTGATATACATATCGCGTCCGTCAGCCAGCACATACTGCCGATTGAAACTGCCGAAATTGTATGGCACGGCCATGATGCAGATGCTCGCCAGGACAGGGCTGTCGGAACAGGCAAAACTGTTGGGCGCCCAGGCTGCCGAGACGATGCCGGCGATCAGTGTGGTGCGAGAAAAGTGTTTCTTGACTACCGATTTCATTTTTTATTTCCCCTTGATGTGAAGCAAACGTATGTGCAAGGCGGGCCTCAGGCTTCCTGCCCCGTCGCCAGTGGCGCCGCTGGCCGCAGCCCGCTGCCCGCATCCGGGTGAAGGATCTTTTCCAGTATTTCGACGATCTCCGCGATACGGCGCGTGGCATCCTTGAATTCGCTAACGCCAGGAACAGTTGGCCCGTGCTCGATTGCCAGAAAATCCGGGCCGAGTATCTCTTCGATGTACGTCTTGACATGCTGCACCCCAGCCATGGTCAGGTACGCTGCGGCGGTGGCAGGGGCAGGCCCCGGGGGGGCGCCTGAAAATACGGCGCCCGGCAGAGCGGCGTAGAGCGTTTTCGAGGCGGTGGAATCGGCCAGGGCAAGCAGCACCACGCCATATATCTGTTCCGGCAGCTTTACCCCGCCTTCGGCATCGGAATTGCCGTAAAGGGTAGGCAATTGCAGCAGCGTGCCCAGGGCCCAGGCATGCGGCACGATATCGTACTGATTGTGGATCAGGACATTCCAGCTCTGCCAGGCTTTGCCGCCCGCGGCCTGGCGCGGAAAGGCATCGGCAAAGCGCCTGGAAAAACTGGTATTGCCGGGAGAGGCGCCCGCGGTCGGATAAACCCGTACCCGCTCGAATCTGGACAAGGCGCCGTGTTCCTTCAGGTACAGGGCAAAAGTCGGCGCCAGCGCGCCGGCAAGGCTATGCCCGGTGAAGATCATGCGCGTCCCGGCGCTTGCCGTGCCATTGAGCTGCCCGATAAAATCGGCAAGGCTGCTTGTTCCATGCGCAGGATCGGTCGGCGTCAATGCGGCAATGTGCCGCACGCCAGTCGCCGTGCCTTTGGAAATGAGCGGCATGGCGGAATTGGGCGCAGCGGCAACGGCAAACGGCATGGCCGGATCATATTGCGCCCAGTTGACGGTGGACGACACCGTAAAATCCTCCACGATCCAGTCATAGCCGGAGATGAAATTGGTGGCCGCAATGGCAACCACATAGCTTGCGGCTGTCGTTCCATCCTCGAACGCGACTTCCGGATTATAAAAAACAACGGCGGCATTCTCTGCCACCCGGGACTTCGCGCCGCGCCAGACCGCCGGCCCCCAGACGATTTCCCAGCCAGTCCCCAGGCCTGCCGAGACCGCCGGCTCAGGCAAGGCGGCCTGGATATTGGCCACCAGCTGGGCTTCCAGCGGGTCGCCATGCGTGCCCGGAACATAGCGGTCCCTGGCGATATAGTTGGAAGACAGATTCGATAATAAGGACAGGGCAAACGTCTGTTGAAAAACATCAAAATGTGCTGACATGGTCTCTTTCTATGCCAAGAACTTCGTGAATAAGACGGTATTCGCCGGGTAAAAAATCATGCTGTTTTTATATGCGGCTTTCATTGCGGTGCCCAGCGAGTTCTTTTGATTTATTTTTATCGCCAGCCAGGGATAAAAAATCGGCTTGAATAATGTACTTTTTATCTTTCCATTATCTTTCCGTCCCTGATTTGCTTAGTATAGTGACTCCGTTACTTAAATAACAAACCACCAATACCCACCAGAAGTGACCAATTGTGACGGTGGCCGCCTCCTTCCCATTGGCAGCCGCGCGGTGCCGTCCCTTGGTCGGCGCCATCCGCTCGGCGGCATAGTGCGTACGCTGTTTTAAATAAGGGGGATTTATCCGAAACCGCATTCGGGGCATTGAATGTGGCGCGTTTTAATATATTGATGTAGATCAATCTATTTTCGAATTGCATGCAGCAGAATGTGAGCATACGCAAATGTCTGTTGAACAGACTATGGCAGCACTATGCATGATCAACTTGATAAGGAATGATATGACACCCACAACCATGAAAGCCGCCGTTGTCGAGCAACTGGGCCAGCCGCTGGTGCTGCGCGAGGTTCCCGTGCCGGTGCCCGGTCCCGGCCAGATCCTGGTCAAGACGGAAGCGTGCGGCGTGTGCCACACGGACTTGCATGCGGCGCGCGGCGACTGGCCCGTCAAGCCGACGCCGCCGTTCATTCCCGGCCACGAAGGCATCGGCCTGGTGGTGGCCGTGGGCACGGGCGTGACCGAAGTGCAGCTGGGCGACCGGGTCGGCGTGCCCTGGCTGTACTCGGCTTGCGGCCATTGCGAACATTGCCTGGCAGCCTGGGAAACCGTGTGCGCCGAGGCGCAGTTCGGCGGCTACACGAAGAATGGCGGCTTCGCCGAGTACATCCTGGCCGATCCGCGCTACGTCGCGCACATTCCGGCCGGTCTTTCCGCCGTGCAAGCCGCGCCCATCATCTGCGCCGGCGTCACCAGCTACAAGGGCATCAAGGAAACGGGCGCGCGGCCCGGCGAATGGCTGGCCGTGTCCGGCATCGGCGGCCTGGGCCACCTGGCCATCGAATACGCGCTGGCCATGGGCTTGCGCGTGGCGGCCGTCGACATCGATGAAGGCAAGCTGGAGCACGCGCGCGCCCTCGGCGCCGAAGTCACCATCAACGCCCGCCAGGGCGACCCGGTCGCGGCCTTGCGCGAAGCGACGGGCGGCGGCGCGCACGGCGTGCTGATCACGGCGCCGTCGCTCGATGCCTTCCAGCAAGGCGTGGCGATGACGCGCAAGCGCGGCACCTGCGTATTGGTCGGCTTGCCGCCGGGCGACTTCCCGACGCCGCTGTTCGACGTCGTCGCCAATTGCGTGACGATACGCGGCTCTTTTGTGGGCACGCGCCAGGACATGGCCGAGGCGCTCGCGTTCGCCGCGCATGGCAAGGTCAAGGCCGACGTGGAATTGCAGCCGTTGTCGGCAATCAACGAGGTCTTCAGCCGGCTGGAACATGGCAAGGTCGCCGCGCGCGTGGTGCTCGATTTCAGCGCCAACTGAGCGGCACGCCAACTGCGCCGGTGTGTCGTGCGACGGCAATTAAATTTTTGTTACTATAATTGCATATCATAAAGGACACACCGATGAAAATATCTCTTTCCGGCTTGCTGGCCTGCGCCGCCCTCGCCTTTTCCGCCCCCGCCAGCGCGGCCGAACCGGCCGCGTCCTCCCTGCCCGGGCATTATTACCTGCAAGGCGTCATGGAAGTGGGTTCCGAACTGCTGCTGAAAAAGGACGGCAAGTTCGAATGGATGCTGAGTTACGGCAATACCGACGAGCAAGCCAGCGGCGAGTGGCGCGTTGCCGGCGACCTGGTGACCCTGGTGGCGGGCAACGGCGGCCAGGAGCCGCAGTTCCGCCTGTTCGAGGAAAACGAAATGCGCATCCAGAAACCCGCCGAAGCGGGCGTGTGGGTGGCCATCGTCGGCTACCCACAGGTGGGGCCGATGCCCGGCGTGGAAGTGAAGTTCGAGGCGCAAAGCGGCAAGACGGCCACGGCCGTCAGCGTGGCGAACGGCGACGCCATCGTGCGCATGCCGGCGTCGGAGCGCTGGGTGCGGGCCGGCTTGCGCCGCCAGGGATCAAAGGCCGACTATCAATGGCTGGCCGTGCCGCCCGAACGCGTCAAGGACCGCCTCGCCGCCTTCGCCGTCACCGACGCCAAGTGGCTCCAGGGCCAGGCCTTCCAGAAGCTGGCCTTGCGCGTCGTCAAGGGCGGCCTGAAAGTGGACGGCGTGGACAGCGCCGTGGCCAGGGGCCTGTACACCAAGCAGTAGCCTGATACGGCAATCCCGGCCAGTCCGCCACGGCAACGGGCCGCGCACGTCCACGACGGCATTCATCCTCCTCTCCCAGCCGCCGGCGCCAGGCCGGCGCGCCGCACGACCGGAATCGCTCATTCCCCCACGTTATTCGGCCCGCGCGCAGCCGTGCGCCGTTGACACTGCGCACCGTCTGTCCTATAGTCGCCGGGTTAACGACAAATGAGAATGAGAATCATGTTCAGTTCTATGAAGAAATGGCTCGTGTGTTATCCGCTCATGGCCGCGACCCTGCTGCTGGCCGGAAGCGCGCAGGCGCAGGCGACCGATCCTGGCGCAGGCGCCAAGCAATTGTGGCAATTGATCGATTATGTTGCCGTCGATTACAGCGGTGCCGTCGAGCACGGCAAGGTGGTCAGCGAAGCGGAATACGCGGAAATGCTCGATTTCACGGACAACGCGACGACGCAGATCGCCGCCCTGCCCGCCCATGCCTCGAAGGCGGCCATTGCCGCCGCCATCGCGCAATTGCGCACGGCCGTCGTCGCCAAGGCGGACGGCGCGGACGTCAAGCGCCTGGCGCACCACGCGAACGGCTTGCTGATCGCCGCCTATCCGATACCCGTGGCGCCGAAGGTACTGCCCAACCTGATGCGCGGCGCGGCCCTGTATGCGGCCCAGTGCGCTTCCTGCCACGGAGTGGCCGGCGGCGGCGATGGTCCGCTGGCGGCCAGCCTGGAACCGAAACCGATCGCCTTCACGGATGCCGAGCGGGCCCAGTCGCGCAGCGTGATGGCGCTGTACCAGGTCATTTCGCAAGGCGTGGCCGGTACCTCGATGGCCAGTTTCGGCCAGCTGTCCGAGAACGAACGCTGGGACCTGGCCTTCTTTGTGGGCGGCATGTCGCACGACGCGGCGGCGCGCACGCACGGCGAAAAGCTGTGGCAAGACGATCCACGGGCCAAACAACTGTACGCGGACCTGGCCGCCGTGACGACCGTGACGCAGGAAGCGGCGGCCGCCAAGCTGGGCGCGGACGAGGCGCATGCGCTGACGGCGTACCTGCGCAGCCACCCGGACAAGGCCGAGGCGCACAAGCCCGCGGGCCTGGCCCTGTCGCGCCTGCGCCTGGCCGAAAGCCTGGCCGCCATGCGCGCGGGCGACCGCGCGGGCGCCACGCGCCTGGGCCTGTCGGCCTACCTGGACGGTTTCGAGCCGATCGAACCGATGGTCGGCGCGCGCAACAAATCCCTGCTGCTGGCCGTGGAAAACGCCATGCTGGCCTACCGTTCCGCCGTTGCAAAAGGCACGGTGGCCGACGCCGAGGCGGCCGGCGACAAGCTGCAGCAACTGTTTACCCACGTGGAAGCGGAACTGGGCGACGCCAAGGCCGACCCGATGACGACTTTTGTCGGCGCCCTGACGATCCTGCTGCGCGAAGGCGTGGAAGCGCTGCTGATCGTGATCGGCATCATCGCCTTCCTGCGCAAGGCCAAGCGCAGCGACGTCATGCCCTACGTGCATGGCGGCTGGATCAGCGCCCTGGTGGCGGGCGCCCTGACGTGGGTGGCGGCAACCTATCTGGTGACCATCAGCGGCGCCAGCCGCGAGGTGAGCGAAGGGCTCGGTTCCGTGTTTGCCGCCCTGGTCCTGCTCAGCGTGGGCCTGTGGATGCACCAGAAGAGCAGCGCCGGGCGCTGGCAGGAATATTTGCACGAGAAACTCACGGCGGCCATGACGCGGCGCTCCGCCTGGGGCCTGTTCGCCCTGGCCTTCATCGCCGTCTACCGCGAAGTGTTTGAAACCGTGCTGTTCTATTCCGCCCTGGCGGCGGACGGCAACGGCGGCGCCCTGCTGGGCGGCTTCCTGGCGGCCATCGTGCTGCTGGTGGTGATCGCCTGGGCCTTGCTGCGCACCAGCGCCCGCATGCCGATTGGCAAGTTCTTCTCGTGGACGTCCGCCTTCGTGGCCGTGCTGGCCGTGATATTGATGGGCAAAGGCGTGGCCGCGCTGCAGGAAGCGGGCTGGGTCGGCGTCACCCCCGTCGATTTCATGCGCATCGACTTGCTGGGCATCCTGCCCACGGCGGAAACCCTGCTGGCGCAGGCGGCCATCCTGGCCATCATCGCCACCGGCTACGGCTGGAACCGCTACTCGGCAGGCAAGCACAAGCTGGCCTGAGCTTGAAGCTTCATCCCTGAAACGCGCCGGCACGGGCGTTTCCGCCAGCCCCCGATCGCTGCCTGCAGCCATCGGGGGCTGTTGCATTGCGGCCGCTTACTGCGCCATGGCGCCCGACGACTTGTTGTTGCCGTGTACTTTCACTCCCGCCAGCCAGGTCTCCTCCACCGCGATGTCGCGCAGCTTGCGCACGCTTTCGTCCAGCGGGTCTTGCGCCAGGATCACCAGGTCGGCCCGCTTGCCGGCTTCCAGCGAGCCGACCAAGTGGTCGAGGTGGCAGTGCCAGGCGGCATCGAGCGTGACGGCGCGCAAGGCCGCCATGCGGCTCAGGCACTCGTCCTGGTTCAGCACCTCTTTCCCTGGCGCGGCTTCCATGGTGCGGAACACGGCCTGCTCCATCATGCGCAAGGGCCCCAGCGGCGAGACGAAATGGTCCGAATGCAGGCTGATGCGCATCCCGGCATTCAATGCCGACTGGCAGCGGTCCAGCATCTGGACCCGCTCCTGGCCAAAAATGGTGCGCTGGAAGGTGTGTCCCCAGTAGCCGACGTGGCCGATGAGGAAACTGGGGTTCAGTTGCAGTTCCGCCATCTTGTCGATTGCCGCGTCATCCAGCAGCGATGCGTGTTCCACGCGCAGCCGCAGCTGGCGCCGCTTTTGCGCCTCCTCTTCGCTGAGGATGCCCGGCCGTGGCGTCAAGACCTGCCGGTAGCTGTCCAGCACATAGTCCACCGCCTTGTCGCCGTTGGCGTGCACCAGCACGGGCCAGCCGTGCCCCACCGCCTTGTCCAGCATGCTGGTGAACACGGATGTCACGGGATAGTTGCTCAGGCCAGTGTCCGGCACCCCGGGCACGGAGTGCTCATGCGCACAGGCATAGGGTTCGTTCTGGTAGCCCGTCAAGCCCTGGTTCGAGCCATCCGCGATCAGCTTGATCGCCTTGATGCTGAAACGCTGGTCGCCGTGGCTGTCCAGGTCCGGCGTGTAGTGCTGCAGCCACTCGTCCAGCGCCTGTTCTTCGGGTTTGGTAAACAGCGCGGCGCCGATGCGCACGGGCCCCAGGAGGGCCGCCAGTTTCAGCAGGCCGATTTCCAGCTGCGGGTGCTCGGTGGCACCCAGGCCGGCATCGAATACGGTGGTAAGGCCCATGGCGGAAGCGTTGTCCAGCACCTGCTTCAGGCTGGCCACGAATTCCAGCAGCCTCGGTTGCGGCGCGGCCTGCAGCGCCTTGGCGATGTTGATCTCGGTCAGCACCCCGGAAGGGGTGTCCGTGATGCCAGCCGCGTTCAGCGCAGCGGTATTCAGATAGGCAAGGTGGCCGGACGAGTTCATCAGCAGGATGGGCACCGTGCTGCTGAGCGGGTCCAGTTGCGTGACGGTGATGTCTTCCCAATCGAGCATCAGCGACGGATCGACGCCGAAACCGAGCACCCAGGGCTTGCCACCCTTGTCTTTCGGCAGCGTGTCCGGCTGGTCCAGCGCTTTGCCGATCTGCCGGCTGATGCTGTGGAAACTGTACTCCGGATCCAGCTCCTGTTGCCGCGGGGGCTGCTGGAAGGGCGTGAGCGGCAGCCAGCTCCTGTACAGCGCGCTGGGCAGCACGTGCATATGGGGTTCGACGAAGCCGGGCAGCAAGGTGCGGCCATCCAGATCCACCTCGCGCAACGCATGCGCCTGCATGGCCTGGCGCACGTCGTGCAGCGTGCCCGTGGCCATGATGGTGCCGCCGGCGATGCCCACGGCCTCCACCCGCTTGCTGCCGCCGCTGGCCATGGTGTGAATGACACCGTTATGGAAGATGGTGGCTTGCGGCGCCAGTGTCCGGGCGTGCCGGGAATACGCTTGTTGAAACGCCGCATCGAGTTCACCGCCGGCTGCGGTGTCCGGCAACAGGCCAGCGGTCCATGCCGGCAGGTGAGGCAGGTTGCAGCAGGCGCAACCGAGGTGCTCATGGCTCATGCGGATTCCTATCAGAAGTAAATGATTAACGAGAAAAGAATGAATGCATTCTTGATTCAAAATCTCTATAACTTCCTCATAGAATAACGAATTGACAATCAAAAAAACTCAAACTTTGTCACGCCCATGGAAATAACCACCGCTGACTTCGTCAATCTCCCCGCACCTTATTTATTTTTCTCCGCATTTTCCATGCCACCTGTTTTACCATTCGCTCCGCTCCCGTCCAGTTTCTAGCAAGCGGAAATGAAAATATTTTTCAGCATGTGACAATTGGATAGTAATATTTTCAAAAATTTAACTATATTCGATATTGCGGCGATGCTGCCGTTCGCCGGACACTGGCTGTATCACAAACTATTTCCATTGCATGCACCACTAACGAAAGTTTATCGATGAACGCTCAACGCACAACAATCTGGTCGCTGGGTCTTATTGTGGCAGGCGCCCTGTTATCGTCCCATGCCTATGCGGCGAAAATCCCCGACTGCGGCAAACGGGAACCGAGCAAAACCCTGCCCACCCCGAAAAACAGCGAATATGACGCCTACCGCAATGCGAAGGCGAGCGCGGTGGCCGGTGGTGCGGGCAATACCGTCTTCAATAACAATGAAGGCCGCCTTCCCGCCGCCGGCAAGGACGAGGTTTATTATGAATACTATCTGGGTATCGGCGGCGATGGCGGGGCCGGATCGCATCGCGCCGTATTGCTCGTGCAAACACCGGCGGGTAAACGCAAGCTGGTGGAACGCTATTACACGCAGGACCACTATGCTTCCTTCTGCAGCCTGAAAAGCTAATCTGTTGATTTAAAAATCAGGCGGCGCCGGAAAAATAGCGGCTGCCGCTTGATTCTCCGGCGCATTAAAGTCGAGCCATTCGACTGCCTGCATGATCTCCCCCCTGCACTGCCTCACCGCGGCGCATCGCGCGCATCCACATAGGCCCAGGCTTGCATGCCCGACGCCAGAGTGACGCGCTCGCGCCGGTAATCGGCCACCTCGTAGCCGTCCGCCTGCCGCAATTCCTCCAGCGAGACGGTCAGCACGGCGCCCGGCACGCCATCCGTCGGAATCGTGCTGCGCGAGGCGATCGGATGATGCGTCTTGCCGCTGGTCGCCACCACCTGCGCATCGTCGATGGCCAGCAATGCCAGACGGTAGCCGGGCAAGCGGTCGGGCCGGCTGTCGAGCAATCGGCCGAAGGTGGCCAGTTGCACCTCGGGCTGCTGCAAGGTGCCGTAGGAAAACAGGTGTTCCGTCGCTGCCGCTGGAATAGTTGCCATTTGAATAGTTGCCATCTGTCGCTCCTGGTCGCATGTCGATAGCGTCTATCGTAGCGCCTTTTGCCGGCACAGGCCCTGCGCGGTTTTGAAAACTGCGATATGATGACCATCATGCAGAACTCATCCAACCAATCATCTGACAAGAAATCCCCGGCGCACAGCCGCAAGGAAGCCACCCACGAACGCATCGTCGAGGTGGCCACGCGCGCCATCCGCCGCAGCGGCTATGCGGGCACGGGCGTGGCCGACATCATGAAGGAAGCGGGCCTGACGCACGGCGGCTTCTATGCGCATTTCGCCTCGCGCGACGCGCTGCTGGCCGAAGCGGGCGACCGCGCTGGCGCCGAAGCGGTGGCGCTGGCGGCCAGGGTGGCCGCCAGCGCCCCGCCCGGCCAGGCCCTGCAAGCCATGCTGGCCGCCTACCTGTCGCCCGAACACATCGCCGCCATCGAGGTAGGCTGCCCCGTGTCGGCGCTGGGTTCGGAAATGCCGCGCCAAGCGCCCGAGGTGCGGCGCGCCGCCACCATCCACATCAAGGAAATGATCGACCTGTTCGCGCGCCAGTTGCCGAACTGGGGCCAGCCCGAAGCGCACGCGCAAGCGATGGCGACGGTGTGCGCCATGATCGGCACCACCATCCTGGCGCGCGCCGTCGACGAGCCGGCCCTGTCGGACGCCCTGTGCGCGGCCACCCTGGCGCAGTTTCAAGATGCAAATCAGCCGTAACGCCCATGGCCCGGGTTCGCCCCGGGCTTTTTTTTCAAACTACAATATGACGATCATCATATTTTGTACTCTCCACCAGTGAAGGAACTGCCATGAACAACAAGAAGATTGCCCTGGTCACCGGCGCCTCGTCCGGCATCGGCGCCGCCTCGGCCCAAGGCCTGGCGCAAGCGGGCTACACGGTGTACGGCACCAGCCGCCGCGGCGACCAGGCGGCCGCATCCGGCCATGCGATGCTGGCGCTCGATGTCACCAGCGATGCCTCGGTCGCTGCCGCCGTGGCCGAGGTAATACGGCGCGAAGGCCGCATCGACCTGCTGGTGAACAACGCCGGCTTCGGCGTGGCGCCGGCGGGCGCCGAGGAAAGCAGCATGGCGCAGGCGCAAGCCATCTTCGACACGAATTTCCATGGCGTCGTGCGCATGACCCTGGCCGTGCTGCCGCACATGCGGGCCCAGGGCGGCGGGCGCATCCTCAATATCGGTTCCGTCGTGGGCTTCCTGCCCATGCCCTACGGCGCGCTGTATGCCGCCACCAAGCACGCCATCGAGGGCTACACGGAATCGCTCGATCACGAAATACGGGGCTGGGGCATCCGCGCCAGCGTCATCGAACCGGCCTATACGAAAACCACGTTCGAAGCCAATCTGCTGGCGCCCGATAGCCCGCTGTCCGCCTACCGGCAAGTGCGCGCGGACGTCACGCGCCGGCTGCAAACGCTGATGGCCGGCGCCGATGGCCCTGGCGTCGTGGCCGATACCGTCCTGGCGGCGGCCCGGGCAAGCCGGCCGAAATTGCGCTACACGGCCGGGCCGCTGGCGGCACGCCTGCGCCTGATGCGCCGCTTCCTGCCCGCTGCGCTGATGGACGCGGGCTTGCGCAAGGACCTGCGCCTGGCCTGAGCGCCGCGCCTTTCACTATCCGAAGAGAACATCATGCGAGCATTGCAACTCAAACAATACGGCGGCCTCGATCACGTGGCGTTTGCCGACCTGCCCCGCCCCGCGCCCGGCCCCGGCGAACTGCTGGTGCGCGTGCACGCCGTGGGCCTCAATCCCATCGATTACCTGATCCCCAGGGGCGACTTCAAGCCGATCTTGAAAATGCGCTTGCCGGCCACCCTGGGCAGCGACCTGGCCGGCGTGGTGATGGAAGTCGGCAGCGGCGTCACGCGTTTTAAAGCGGGCGACGCCGTGTATGCGAGTATTTTCGACACGCCGCATGGCAGCGTGGCCGAATTTGCCGTCGTGCCGGAACAGGCGGCCGCCCTGAAACCGGCCAGCCTCGATTTCGTGCAGGCGGCGTCGATACCGATGGTGGGCTTGACGGCGTGGCAAGCCATGCACGAGCGCATGCGGCTGCGGCCTGGCCAGAAAGTGTTCATCCCGGCCGGTTCCGGCGGCATCGGCACGTTTGCCATCCAGCTGGCCAGGCACCTGGGCGCCCGCGTGGGCACGACCACCAGCACGGCCAACGTGGAACTGGTGCGCGGCCTGGGCGCCGACGAGGTGGTCGATTACAAGAAACAACCGTTCGAGGAAGTGCTGCGCGATTACGACGCCGTGCTGGGCACGGTGCGCGGCGACGGCCTGGAAAAGGCCTTGCGCATCGTCAAGCCTGGCAGCCGCGTCGTCTCGCTGGTCGGCCCGCCGGACGCCGCCTTCGCCCGCGCGCGCGGCATGCACATGGTGCTGAAACTGGTGTTCGGTTTACTCAGCCGCAAGATCATCGGTCAGGCGCGGCGGCGCGGCGCCAGCTACGCCTTCCACTTCGTGCGTCCCGACGGCGGCCAGCTGGCGCAGATCGCCGCCCTGCTCGACGCGGGCACCATTCGCCCCGTCATCGACAAGGTGTTTACTTTTATTGAGGCGAAACAGGCGCTGGCCTACCTGGCGCAGGGCCGCGCACGGGGCAAGGTGGTGGTGCGGCTGCCCGTGCCTTGAACGCGCTGCGCCGCAATGGCGTGGGGCGCCGTGATTATGTGTGAGTTTTGCGTTGGCAATTTCGGCCATACTCGTTGTCAACCCTTTACCTATTGATACCTGTCAACTTCAATAAAGGTAGCTCATGCGCTGTTTCCGGGAATGCTGCTGGTTCGCTATCGCCCTCGCCGCCGGCTCCGGCCATGCCGCCGAACCGGGCGTGACCGATACGCACATCCGGCTCGGCATGGTCAACGCACAGACGGGCGCCGCCTCGGGACTGGGGCGGGCCATGCTCGACGGCGCGACGGCCGTGTTCCAGGAAGCGAACCGGGGCGGCGGCATCCACGGCCGCAGCATCGAGCTGGTGGTGGCCGACGATGGCTATGATCCGGACCGCGCCATCAGCGAAACGCTCCGGCTGGTCGAGGAAAAACAGGTATTCGCCCTGTTCGGCAACGTGGGCACGCCCACCACCAACGCCGTCATCCCGATCATCGAGGAAATGAAGGTGCCGCTGGTGGGCGCATTTACGGGCGCGATGACCCTGCGCCGCCCCGTGGTGCATGAAATTATCAACTTCCGCGCCAGTTACGACGATGAGTCCGATGCCCTGGTGCAGTATTTCACCAGCCGGGGCATCCAGCGCTTCGGCGTGCTGTACCAGGACGACGGTTTCGGCAATGCCGTGCTCGACGGCACGGTGCGCGCCCTGCAGCGGCGCGGCATGGAACTCGTTGCCAAGGGCTCGTTCCAGCGCGGCACGACGGCCGTCAAGGCGGGCCTGGCGGCCCTGATCGGCCACGACCTGCAGGCGGTGGTCATGGCCGGTCCCTACACGCCGGTGGCCGCCTTCGTGCGCGAGGCAAGGCAGGCCGGGCTGAAGGCGGCGCTGGCCACCGTCTCCTTCGTCGGCACCGACAGCCTGCTGCAGCTGCTGGGCACGGAAGGCAACAACATTGTGATTTCGCAAGTGGTGCCCCTGCCGGAGGACCGCACGCTGCCGATTGCCGCCGACTGCGCCGCGCTGCTGGCCCGGCACGTGCCGGCGGCCAGGCTGTCTTTCGTCAGTTTCGAAGGCTGCATCTCGGCCACCCTGATGGTGGCGGCGCTGCGCCGCGCGGGCGCGGGCCTCACGCGCGAGCGCCTGATCCAGAGTTTCGAAACGTTCGACCGGCTCGATCTGGGCGGCTTGCAGGTGACGCTGCAACCCGGCGACCACCAGGCGTCGACGGCCGTTTTCCTGACCCGCATCGCCGACGGCAGGATCGTCCCGGCGGACCTGGCGCCTGCCGCGAAGTGATGCGCGCCCCCCTGCCCTGGAACCCGGCATGAAAATCAGGACCAAGCTCATCATCAGTACCAGCGTCCTGCTGGCGGGCGTGGCGGCCATGGCGGCGGCCGGCCTGCTGCTGGTGAAAGGCATCGAAACCCATGTCCACGGTTTGACCGACGAGACGGTGCCGCTGTACACGGACGTGTTGCGCCTGCGCTATACCGTGCAAGACATGGCCTCGGACTTTTTCGAGCTGGGCAAGGCGGAAGACCTGGCGCAGCTGGAGCAGGTGTCGAACAAGATCGGCGCCAATATCCAGGCCGCCGAGCGCCTCAGCGACGATTTGCGGCGCCATGGCGAATCGCAGGCGCCGCGCTACCACGCGGCCTTCGAGCGGGAATTCCAGCGCATGCGCGTCGCCGTGCGCAAGCGCCTGGAAAACGAGGCCTATTACAAGGCGCAGGCGACGGAGATGCGGCAAGTGCTGGCGCAGATCAAGGCCGCCGCCAAGGGCGCGCGCGGCAAGATCCGCCTGATCGACAGCCAGGCCCAGGCCACGGCCGCCGAGGTGCAGCTGCAAAGCCAACGCCTGAACCAGAATGCCCGCTACCTGACGGATTTGCGCAAGAGCATCCACGACATGCAGATTGCGCTGGCCGAAACGGAAGCCGTGAAAAACCGTTTCCGCATCGCCCCCCTGCGCGAGCGGCTGACGGCGGCCGTCGCGCACCTGGCGGGCACCAGCGAGCGCGACATCAGCCCGTCCCAGCTGGCGCTGCGGGCGAAACTGCTGGCCACGGCGCGCCAGATGCTCGATCCCGCCGCCGGCTTGCTGGCCCTGCGCGCCGGGCTGCTGGCCGAAGGCGGCGCCGGCGCGGCGCGGCAGGCCGCCTATCTTGTCCTCAAGGAGCAAACCAGCGCCGCCCTGGCCACTGCCCACCTGCGCCTGGCCGAGGAGCTCGACCCCATCGAACTGCAGCTGGCCATCGGACGCGACCGGCTGGCCGAGGCCGGCCGCTACATGCACACCTCGGCCCGCATTGAGGATGCCAGCGGCGAAATCAACCTGGCCGTCGACGCCATCAGCATCGACGTGGGCGAAGTCATGCTGGCCACGGCCGCCGCCGACGTCGCGCGCCTGGGCCGCGATATCGACCGGCGCATCAGCGCCCTGCACCGCGACATGGCGACCATGCAGACCTTGCTGCAAAGCATAGGCCAGCTGGGCTTGCTGGCCGAAACGCGGACCGTCAACACCTACCTGGACGCAGTGGAGCGCTCGGGACGGCGGCTGGTGCAGGCCAAGGGCAGCGTGCTCGACAGCCAGACGGCGCTGAACGACGTGATCGACCATGTGCGTGCCTTCGAGCGCGAACAGGCCGCCTATTCCGCGCAGCAGGTGGCGCGCATCACGGGGCAGCAGCAGGAGGCGGTGGCCAAGGTGCGCGATGGCGTGCGGCATGCCTTCATGCTGATCCTCGGCATCGCGCTGGTCCTGCTGCTGGCCTGCGTGGCCATCACGGGCCTGATCAGCGCGTCGATCGCCAGGCCGCTGGCGCGCCTGTCCTACGCCATCGCGCATATCCGCGACGGCAAGGCGCTGTCGGTGCGCGTGGCGCAGCACGGCAGCGATGAACTGGGGCAGCTGATCATGGGCTTCAACGGTATGCTTGAACACGTGGAACAGCGCGACCTGGCGCTGACGCAGGCCAAGGCCGAGGCCGATGCCGCCAACCGGGCGAAATCCGAGTTCCTGGCCAAGATGAGCCACGAAATCCGCACGCCGATGAATGGCGTGCTGGGCATGACGGAACTGCTGCAGCGCACGGAACTGAGTCCCACGCAGCAGCGTTTCGTGCACACGGTGCACCGCTCGGGCGAAAGCCTGCTCAGCATCATCGACGACATCCTCGATTTTTCCAAGATCGAGGCAGGCAAGCTGGTGCTCGAACACATCCCCTTCGACCTGCGCCAGGTGATCGACGACGTGGTGGCGCTGTTTGCCAACGGCATCGAACGCAAGGCCATCGCATTTACCTGCCGCATCGCGCCCGACGTGCCGCAGCACGTGCGCGGCGACCCCGTGCGCCTGCGCCAGATCCTCACCAACCTGCTCAATAACGCCACCAAGTTCACGGAACGGGGCGAAATTGCCATCGACGTCAGCTGCTCCGCCGCCGGCCAGCTCCGGCTGGAAGTGCGCGACACGGGCATCGGCATGACGCCGGAAGCGGCGGCGGCCGTCTTCCAGCCCTTCCGCCAGGCCGACAGCACCACCTCGCGCAAATACGGCGGCACGGGGCTGGGCCTGGCCATCATCAAGCAACTGGCGGAAATGATGGGCGGCAATATCGTGCTCGAATCCGTGGCGGGCCAGGGCTCCAGCTTCGCCGTCACCGTCGTCGTGGGCGCGGTGGCGCCCGGGGACGCGCCGGCGGCGCCGATGAAGCCCGCCCTGCCCGCCGCGCCGGACGGCGCTGGCGCAGCGCCGGCGCCGCTGCGCATGCTGCTGGTGGAAGACAACGCGATCAATCAGGAAATCGCCCTGGCCATGCTGGAAGATACCGCTTACCAGGCCACGCCGGCCGACAACGGCCGGCGCGCGCTGGCCCTGTGGGAGCGCTACCCGTTCGATGTGATCCTGATGGATTGCCAGATGCCGGAAATGGACGGCTTCGAGGCGACGCGGCGCCTGCGCCGCATGGAAAGCGAGCAAGGCCGCAGCCGCACGCCCATCATTGCCCTGACGGCCAATGCCATCCTGGGCGACCGCGAACTGTGCCTGGACGCGGGCATGGACGACTACCTCGCCAAGCCGTACACGCGCGCCGCCCTGCTGGCCGTGCTGGCCCGCTGGCGCCCCGCATCTTCCGTACCGGCGGCAGCGGAGACGGCGGAGGAAGTCGACCCGGCCCAGGCGGAGCCGGCGGCGGCGAGCGATGCAAGCCCTATCCTCGACGCGGCCGCCCTGCAAAACCTGCGCGCCATGCGGCGCCCGGGCCGTCCCGACGTGCTGGGCCGCATCATCGACCTGTTCTACAGCGACGCCCCGCGCCTGCTGGGGCAGCTGGAAATGGCCGCCGGGGCCAGCGATGCCGCGGCCCTGCAGCTGGCGGCGCATACCTTCAAGTCCAGCTGCGCCAACGTTGGCGCGCTGGGCTTGTCCGCCACTTGCCGTGAAATCGAACAATACGCGCGCAGCAACGACGTCGGCAGCGCGCTGCGCCATATCCGCGGCATCCAGCAAGAACTCGACCGTGTCCTCGCCGCCCTGGCCCTTGAAAAGGAAGCCCTATGAATACCGCACTCCCTCCGCACGCCCTGATCCTGGTGGTCGATGACGACGCCATGACGCGCCTCCTGGTGACCGAAGCGCTGGAGCCGGAAGGCTTCCGCATCGAGGAAGCGGCCAGCGGCCTCGATGCGCTGGCCGCCTTCCAGCGCGGCGTGCCCGACCTGGTCCTGCTCGACGTCGCCATGCCCGGCATGAGCGGCTTCGAATGCTGCGCCCAGCTGCGCCGGCTGCCCGGCGGCGCGCACGTGCCCATTGTCGTTCTTACCGGCAACGACGACGATGACTCCATCAAACAGGCGCTGGAAGCGGGCGCCAGCGACTTTATCTCCAAGCCGATGCAATGGCGGCTGCTGGCGCACCGGCTGCGCTACCTGCTGCGCGCCAGCAGCGCGCTCACCGAGTTGAGCCGCATCCAGGAAAGCCTCAGCCACGCGCAGGCGCTGGCCCGCCTGGGCAACTGGGAGTACCGGCTCGCCGACGGCGACGGCTACTGGTCGCCGGAACTGTTGCGCATCCTGGGCCTCGATGCCGATTCCGGCCCCACCAGCTTCGAGCGCCTGCTGCAATGCCTGCCGGAAGACCAGCGGCCCCTGCTGCTCGACGCCTTCATGGAACTGCATGCCAGCGGCACCGGCTACAGCCTGGAACACAAGGTGCTGCAGCCGGGCGGCGGCGAGTGCATCGTCTTCCACCAGGCCGAGGCCGTGCGCCAAGGCCGGCAGGTGCTGCTGATGCGCGGCACGGTGCAGGACATCACGGAACGCAAGCTGCAGGAATGGCGCATCGAATACCTGGCCAACCACGATGCGCTGACGGACTTGCCCAACCGCCAGCTGCTGAACGACCGCATCGGCCAGGCCATCGCCCACGCCCGCCGCACCCGGCTGCACCTGGCGACCCTGATGCTGGACCTCGACCGTTTCAAGTTCGTCAACGACAGCTATGGCCACCCCGTGGGCGATGCCCTGCTGCAGGAAGTGGCGCGGCGGCTGCAGCACGCGGTGCGCGAAGGCGACACGGTGGCCCGCCAGGGCGGCGACGAGTTCGTCATCCTGCTGACGGACTTGCCCGATAGCGACACGGCCGAAGACATCGCCAAAAAGGTGCTGGCCGTGTTTGCCGAGCCGTTTGTGCTGGGCGAACATACCTTGCACGTCAGCACCAGTATCGGCGCCAGCCTGTTTCCCTCCGACGGCGACAGCGGCGACATCCTGTTGAAGACGGCCGACGCGGCCCTCTACAGCGCCAAGGACAAGGGCCGCAACGCTTACCAGTTCTACAATCACAAGATGGGCGTGCTGGTGGAAGAGCGGGCCGAGATCGAACACGCCTTGCACCAGGCGCTGGCGCAGGGCGAGCTGGAATTGCACTACCAGCCCAAGGTCAACCTGGTCAGTGGGAAAGTCTATGGCATGGAAGCGCTGCTGCGCTGGCGCCGGCCCGGCATCGGCATGGTGCCGCCGGACCGCTTCATTCCCCTGGCCGAAGAAGCGGGCATGATCATTGCCATCGGCGAATGGGTGCTGCGCACGGCCTGCGCCCAGCTCGGCGTCTGGCATGCCTACGGCTTTACGCACCTGACGATGGCCGTCAACGTCTCGGCGCGCCAGTTCCGCCAGGTCGACATGCCGCAACTGGTGCGCGAAGTGCTGGCCGACAGCGGCGTGCCGGCCGACTGCCTGGAGCTGGAGCTGACCGAGAGCGTGCTGATGCAAAACCGCGACCTGGTGGTGCGGGCGCTGGAACAGTTGAAGGAAATCGGCGTCACCCTGGCGCTGGACGACTTCGGCACCGGCTATTCCAGCTTGTCCTATCTCAAGCAATTCCCCATCGACGTGGTGAAGATCGACCAGTCGTTCATCCGCGACGTGACCGACAGCGAGGACGGCGCTTCGCTGACCCGCTCCATCATCGCCATGGCCAAGTCGCTCAACATGCGCACGGTGGCCGAGGGCGTGGAAACGGAAGGACAATTGGCATTTCTCAATACCAATCACTGCGACGCCATGCAAGGCTATTACTTCAGCCGCCCCCTGCCGGGCGCCGAGATGGACAAGCTGCTGTATGCGGGTACCCATTTGCCGCCCGACAATTGCCACGCGGAAGTGCCGCAGCGCGTGCTGCTGCTGGTCGACGACGAAGAGCATATGCTGTCCGCGCTGCGCCGCTCGCTGCGCAAGGAAGGCTACCAGATACTCAGCACCACCAATCCGCAGGAAGCGCTGGAACTGGTCGCCTCCAACGCGGTGGGCGTGATCCTCACGGATGCGCGCATGCCTGGCATGTCCGGCAACGAACTCTTGCGCCGCATCAAGGGCATCTATCCGGAAATCGTGCGCGTGATGCTGTCCGGCTATCCTGAATTGCATTCGGTGACGGCCGCCATCAACGAAGGCTCCGTGTACAAGTTCATCACCAAGCCCTGGGACGAAACCTTGCTGAAGGAGCATTTGCAGGAAGCCTTCCTGCGCTTCGAATCGGGCGTGCAGCGGCCGCCGCTGGGGCCGCCGATGGGGCCGCGTGTCGTCCAGATCAGCAACCGCGCCGCCTAGGCGCGCCGCCAGGAGCCATGATGCAGGAGCAACTGTTCTTCGCAGGCTTGCGCGCCCTGGCAGAAGCGGCCTTTCCCAAGCATTGCGCCTGCTGCGGCCGCGTCTTCGCCACGGCGGATGAGTTCATCGGGCAGACGCAATCGATGCGGCAGGATGTCTCGGGGCTGAAACAAAGTTTCGATGACAACAACGTCGCCATCGTCGAGGTCTACCGCAATTGCCTGTGCGGCTCGACCCTGATGGATTTCTTTTCGGACCGGCGCGACACGTCCGAGGCGTCCCGGCAGCGGCGCCGGCTGTTCGAACAATTATTGCCGCTGTTGCAAGAAAAAGGCATGGACCGGACTGCGGCGCGCGCCTACCTGCTGGAAGTCGTGCGCGGGCGGTTGCCGTGACGGCGGTGCTTGCCTATATGATACCGCCTGTACACACTCACAGGGAAAGGCAGGCGGCGGAGAATGACAACGATCACCGGGCGATTGCGGGAAGCCGGCTTCGATGCCGGACAGGCCGATACATTGGCGCAGGATATTGAACAGAAGAAATATGGCCCCTTGCTGCAGCAGTTGCTGCTGCGCGGCCTGTGGGCCGACGTCGTCGACGACAGCTTGCCGCAGCCGCAGTGGATAGCACGCTGGCGCGACCTGGGCGAGTCGGATTTCCCCTTCATCAACGCCCCTGCCCTGCAGCGTTTGCTGGACGCGGGCGTCGACGTGCACGACTTGACGGACGTCGTGCGTTCGGCGCAGGTGTTGACGATCTACAATATTGCCCAGCTGATCGACGAGCCTTGCCGCGACCTGGGCTACGACCTGGAAGCAACACCGGACCTGACGCTGGCGGCCGTCGACGACGGCGGCGCCCTGCACCGCTACGGCAGCCTGCACGACGCGCTGGAGGAAATGGACCCGGCGGGCCGCCACGGCCAGCCCCGCTCGCTTGAATTGCGCCGGTTCGGCGGCTTGCCGGACGATCTGCAGGCGCAGCTCAGGGACTTGCTGGCGAAACAGGCGTGGTCGCAGGCGGCCGTGCTGTGGAAGCGCGCCGTCGGCGGCGAGCTGGCGCACTGCCTGGCGGCCATGCGGCAGCTGGCGCGCCAGCTGTAGCAACCGGTATTACCAGTAGCCGAGCACCTTCCACCAGGTCGTGCCGACGACCGCAAAGATCAGCAGTTCCACCACGCACATGATGAAACCGACCCGCCACCAGTTGCCCATCGTCACGAAGCCGCTGCCGAAGATGATGGGCGAGGTACCCGTCGCGTAGTGGGTCAGGGTCATCATGATGGCCGAGCCGGCCGTCATCATCAGCATGAATGGCACGTGGTATTCGGCCGGGATCAGGTGCAGGCCCACCGTCAGGAAGGCCAGCAGCATGGCGCTGATGTGGGCCGTCGTGCTGGCAAAGAAGTAATGCGAAAAGACAAATACCAGTACCAGCACGCCGGCAATCGGCAGCCAGTCCATGCCGCTGGCGACGATGGCCGCCTTCATGCCGGCCGAAAACCAGGCGATCACGCCCGTCTTGTTCAGCTGCTCGGCCATCATGACGAGCGCGCCGAACCACACCAGGGTGTCCCAGGCGCTCTTTTCGGACAGCACGTCGTCCCAGTCGATGGTGCCCGTGATGATCAGCACGAACAGGCCGACAAAGGCGACCACCGTTGCATCGAGCGAAAACGCGGGGCCGAACAGCATGGCGGGAACGTTGGCCCACAGCAAGAGCAGCAAGCCGAAGGTGCCCAGCATGACTTTTTCCGGCGGCGACAGCGGCCCCATGCTTTTCAGTTCCGACTTGGCGTAGGTGACGGCGTCCGGCGTGGCTTTCAGTTCCGGCGGCGACAGCCAATAAATTACCAGCGGCATCAGCAGCAGGCAAACCAGGCCCGGCAGCAGCATGCACAGGGCCCAGGTGGTCCACGTCAGGTGGAAACTCTGGCCGCTGGCCTTGGCCACGAAATCGACCACCAGCGGGTTCGGCGCCGTGGCCGTGAGGAACATGGCCGAGGTGATCGGGTTGGCGTGGTAGTTGACGAGGGCCAGATACGTGCCCACTTTCTTTTCAGTGCCCTTGGCCGGATCCGAATCGAAGGCGTTGGCGATCGATTTCATGACGGGGTGGACGATGCCGCCGCCGCGCGCCGTGTTACTTGGCGTAAAGGGCGCCAGCACCAGTTCGCAAATCGCCAGGCCATAGCCGATGCCCATGGTGCGCTTGCCCAGCAGCGAGATGAAGAGCAGACCGATGCGGCTGCCCAGCCCCGTTTTCTTGAGGCCGCGCGAAATCAGGATCGCCACGACGATCAGCCAGATCAGGGGATTCGAAAAACTGCTGAGCGCATCCGTGATGGCTCCCTTGGACGAGGTCGACGTCACTTGCGACAAAGACACGATGACGATGGCCATCATCGCCATTACGCCGATGGGCATCACTTTTAAAATGATCGCCAGAATCGTCGTGAGGAAGATCGCCACCAGGCCCCAGGCCTTGGGCGTCAAGCCGTCCGGTGCCGGCAGCAATAACATGCCGACCAGCAAGGCGGTGCAGATCAGGGCGGGGACGAGGCGGAAGGGGACGGCTTCCTTGAAATGCAGGAACATGTCGCGCACTGTTTTATACATCTTTATGACCTTTCGCTGTGGGTCGGGCATCGTGGCGGCCGGAATCGTGCACGCAGATTCATGGGCTGGCAGGCACGAAAAACCGCGCCCGCAAGATGATAGATGCCCAACAATTCTGTTCGGCAATATCATACACGCAAGGCTGCGCCGTCCCTGCCCCATTGCCGCGTTCGCTACCGACTATCTGTAAAATCGTTGACCGGCAAGCGACATATGTCACATAATTGCCCCATTAGTCGCCAGACGGGCGGACAAGGAACCCATTGATTACCCGCAACCACCATATCGACGCCTTGCGCGGCGCCGCCATCCTGGGCGTATTGCTGCTGCACTTCGCCCTCGCCTACGGCCTGAAGAACAGCCCGCTTGAAATCCTGCCCGCCTGGCTGCTGCGCGCCGCCTACCAGGGCAATTACGGCGTGACCATGTTTTTCGTCATTTCCGGCTACCTGATCACCTCGACTTCGCTGCACCGCTGGGGCGACCTGGCGCGCATCGACCTGGCGGCGTTCTATCTGTATCGCGTCGCCCGCCTGCTGCCGGCGCTGCTGCTGGCCCTGTCCCTGATCGTGCTGCTCGGTGTGCTGAACGTGCCCTTCTTTGCCAACTCGGACGGCGGCAAGGACTTGCCAGCCAGCTATTTCGTCATCGCCATCACGTCCGTGCTGACCTTCTGGCACAACGTGCTGATGCAAAGCGCCGGTTACTTCAATTACTGCCTGAACGTGTACTGGTCGCTGTCCGTCGAGGAAATGTTTTATCTGCTGCTGCCGCTGTCGTGCCGCTTCCTGCGCCGGCGCCAGGCGATCATGCTGCTGTGCGGCGCCGCCATCGTGGCCGGGCCCGTGTACCGCAGCCTGCACGCGGATAACGAGATTGACTTCATGTACGGCTACCTTGCCTGTTTCGACGCCATCGCCATCGGCTGCCTGACGGCCCTGCTGACACAACACTGGCAGCCGGGCGCGCGGGCCGGGCGGTTCCTGCGCTGGACCGCGGGCCTGGCCCTGGCGGTTCTGTATGTGCGCGGCATCGGCGGCCATGAAGTCTTCGGCTTCAGCGCAATCGCCCTGGCCAGCGCCGCCTTCATCGCGGGCGCCACGGCGGTCCCGGCGGCCGGCCAGGGCCGCCACGGCCCGCTGCAATGGCTGGGACGTCACAGCTATGAGCTGTACTTGTTCCATATCATCGTGCTGGCCGGCATGCGCAACGTGGTCGACAAGGCGGGCCTCGGCTACGCGGAACGGCTGCCGTGGCTGGCGCTGTTCCTGGCAGCGACGGCGCTGGCGGCCGCCCTCGTGGCCCGCCATGTGTCCAACCCGGCGAATGCCGCCCTGCGACGGCGCTTCGGGCGCCGCGCCACGGCCGCGCCGGCATGCGCTGGCGGCAGCCCTGGCGCGGCGCCCCGAAAAAACTGAGCCAGGTCAAGAGAGTGCATGCCCGCGGCCCGTTTCGGGGCCAATTCCAGCCCCGCCTTGCCATTCGCACTATAATGTCGGCACCGCGTGCGGCAGCATTGGCGGCGATAGACGGTAACAATTTCGTGTGGAGGCCAGTACAATAGCGTCTGGGCCTACACAGGGTTTCACTTTTGCCAGCAGTTGCCAGCAACTAACCATTTTTTTGACCAGCCAACAAATACTATGAGTTCGATGAATGAAGAGCGCGTTTTAAGCGTGCACCACTGGACGGATACCCTGTTCTCCTTTACCACCACGCGCGACCCGTCGCTGCGTTTCTCGAATGGCCATTTCACCATGATCGGCCTGCGCGTCGATGGCAAGCCATTGCTGCGTGCCTATAGTATCGCCAGCGCCAATTATGAAGACCACCTGGAATTCTTCAGCATCAAGGTGCCGGGCGGCCCATTGACGTCGCGTTTGCAGCACTTGCAAGTGGGCGACACCGTCATCGTCGGCCGCAAGCCGACGGGCACCCTGGTATCCGACTACCTGCTGCCGGGCAAGCGCCTGTACATGCTGTCGACGGGCACGGGCCTGGCGCCTTTCCTCAGCATCGTGCGCGATCCGGACATCTACGAGCGCTTCGACGAATTGATCCTCGTGCACGGCGTGCGCCAGGTCGACGAGCTGGCTTACCACGACTTGCTGGAAGAGCACCTGCCCAAGCATGAATTCCTGGGCGAAATGGTCAGCGACAAGCTGCGCTACTACCCGACCGTGACGCGCGAAGACTTCCGCAACATGGGCCGCATCACGGAACTGATCGAGAACGGCAAGCTGGCCAAGGACCTGGGCGTGCCGGAACTCAATCCTGCCGAAGACCGCGTGATGATCTGCGGCAGCTCGGACATGCTGCGCGACCTGAAAGAAATGCTGGAAGCGCGTGGCTTCAAGGAAGGCAATACCTCGACGCCTGGCGACTTCGTGGTCGAGCGCGCATTCGCCGAGAAGTAATCGGCTAGTCATCCGCAACACACCAGGGGCCCGGCCCCGCCGCTTCCTGCGGCGGCGCCGGGCCTTTTCATTGCCGGCTCAACGGGCCAGCGCTGCCCCGCGCTGGTACTGCAAGCCATTCATGAAGCGCTGCACGGGCCTAAAGGCGCTGCTGAGGATATCGTCCTGCGCCGCATAATAGCGCGTCTCGATCTTCAGCAAGCCCAGCACGGTCGCGTCGAGCTTGTCCGTCTGGTAGGGCCGGCTTTCCAGCGCGGCGCGCGCGGCCGCCGACTGCGGCGTTTGCTGGTTGTTCCAGATCAACATGGGAATTTCATAGCCGCTCTTGTCCGAGGCGGAATGGCCCGCGTGATTGCGGCTGTAGCCCACTTCCTGCCCGTGGTCGGAAACGAACAGCAGCGAGGCGGCGCGCCCGGCCTTGGCTTTGTCGGCCATGCCGATCAGGGTGCCCAGCACGTAATCGCCGTAGCGGATGGCGTTGTCGTACTCGTCGCGCTGGTTGCGTATCCAGCTGGACCTGCCCTGGCTGGCCATCTGCGCGCTGACGGCGTCGTGCGCCCGGTCGAAATGCGCGAAGCGGCTCGGGTAGCGCATGTCATAGCTGGGATGCGCGCCCAGCAAGTGCACGACGATGAGCTTTTTCGGCGCCGCGTCGCGCAGCGCATGGGCAAACGGCTGGAACAGGTTGCCGTCAAAATTGTTTTCGCCGCGGCCAGTGCCGTAATTGATGAAATCGCTTTCATCGGCCTGGCCCGCCAGCAACCCGATCCAGCCATCGTTGCGCGTCTGGTTCGACACCCAGAACGTCTTGTAGCCGGCCGCCTCGGCCAGCATCAGCAGATTCGGCTTGGCCATCCACGCATCGGGGTTGCCGATATCGGCCGGCGTGAGCATGGTCATCATCGATTCCACCGTGCTGGACGCGGGCGAAATCACATCGTTAAAAACCAGCAGCTTAGCCCGCATGGCGTCGAGCTGGGGCGTGGTGGCGCGCGGGTAGCCATACAGCGACATCGAGGCGCGGTTGGTGCTCTCGCCGATCACAAGGATGACGGTGCGGGCATCCTCGCCCGCATAGCGCACATGCCAGTCGCGCGGTGCGGCCATGGCCGCCGTCAGCGCATGCTGCATCGATTTCATGGCGTCCAGCTGCGCGCTGTACTGCTGGTAGCGCAGCGGCCAGAAAAGGGCCGGATTTTCGCGCCGCATGGTGGTATTGACGTGCAAGGACACGAGAAAGACGGCCATGAAGACGGCAAACCCTTTTTGCGGCCAGCCTGGAGCAGCATGCCCGCGCGCCGCCTGCCAGCGCTGCAGATAGCGGTCGCCCAGCAGCACGGCCGCCGTCACGAGCACAAACCAGGCGGCCGCTTGCGCCAGGGCGGCGCCGTTGTGCAGGAAAAACTCGCCCGTTTCGGCTTGATCTGTCGCAAACATGGCCTGCAAAACCGCATTCGGGTTCGGGCGCATGCCAAAATAGCCGCGCAAGAAGCCTTTTACGGCGGCGTCCAGGTAAAACACGGGCACGACGACGCGCACCAGCACGTTGATCGCGCCGGCGCCGGCATTGCCGCGCCACGCCTGCAGCACGCCGCCCACGCCCAGCAGGAATGCCGCCAGCAAGGCGCTCAATTTCAGGCATTCATTCGCGCTCAATTGATCGAAGAGGAAGAAAAGCAGCAGGCCAGCAATGCTTAACAGGACACGGCAAAACAGAATCAGCATGGAGGCGTCAGAGAGTGAACATGGGACAGGGACAAGCCCGCGCGGACGGGCCAGCGATTGTAGCGTAGTCCCTTGCAACTTGTGCAATCATTTCATGCGTGCTCCTGACAGAAATTGTCAGTGCTTTTTATTATGCTTTCGGCACCAGCTGGCCAGCCAGCCTGTATTACTGTATTCATATCGATATCTCCACCTGCGACAGGACTTTTCATGACACGTGCCATTACCATACTGACCGAAAACTTTGCCGATTGGGAAACCGCCCTGCTCAATTCCACGGCGCGCCTGTACTACGGCTTCTATACGCAGTTCGCCACGCCCGGCGGCTTGCCCGTCACTTCGTCCGGCGGCATGCTGGTCACGCCGCAACTGGCGCTGGAAGAGGTCAATCTCGATGAACTCGATTTGCTGATGGTGTGCGGCGGCAGCCATTGGCAAAGCGGCAAGGCGCCCGACCTGGGCCCTCTGCTGCGCGCCGCCCGCGACAAGGGCGTGGTGCTGGCCGGCATTTGCGACGGCACGCGCGTGCTGGCGCAGGCGGGCGTGCTCGACACCGTGCGCCACACATCCAACAGTGCGGACAACCTGCTGCAAACGGGCTATGCGGGCGCGGCCCTGTACCAGGACGTGCCGTGGGCCGTGGCCGACCAGCGCATCGTCACGGCACCGGGCACGGCGCCCGTCAGTTTTACGCGCGAAGTGCTGCGCAGCCTTGGCATTCACGACGACAACCTGACGGCCTACCTGGCCATGCACGGGTCCGAGCACGGCCAGGCGGAACGCTAGTCGGGGGCCAGCACGCGCAGGCGCGCCACGGCGTGGGCGTTGCCCGGGTCCAGCTCCAGCGAACGCCGGTAATGCGCGATGGCCGGCGCCGTGGCGCCATCGGCCTCGTACGCTTCGGCCAGGCTGTCGTGGCCATTCGCCCCTTGCGGGTACAGCCGCACGCCCAGCTGGAAGACGGCGAGCGCCTGTTTCGGCTGCTGCCGGCCCAGCAGGCGGTAGCCCCAGGCATTCAGGTCGTCTTCGGCGGGTTCAGGCAATCCATGCTGGCGCCGGATGGCCGCCAGTTTCTGTTCCAGCCCGTCAAAGCCGGTACTGGCCGCCTTGTTGCGCAACAAATGCGCGGCATACGCGCCGCCCCGCTGCTGGCGCAGGGCGGGAACATAAAAGCCGGCGACGGTGTCGATCAGCTGTTCCGGCTGGCCGCCGGCCAGGTTGCTGAGGATAATGATGGCCAGGCCATCGTCCGGATACACATAAAAGGCCGAGCGGCCGCCGCCGATGCCGGCCACGGCGCGGTGCGCAGCGCGGCCGATGCTGGGCCAGCCCAGCGCCCACGGCGCCGGCTTGCCGTCGTTCAGGCTGGTCGGCTGCCACAGCCTTTCCACGCTGGCGGGCGCCAGCAAGCGCCCCGACTGCAGCGCGATCAGCCAGTTGGCCAGTTCGCCCGCATTGCTGTTGATGCCGGCCCCGGCGCGCATGAACACGGGGAAATCTTCGATCACGTTGCGGTAACCGTTGCCGCCCCGCTCCAGCACGTAGGAACTGGCCTTGCCCACGACCACGTCCTTCGCGTCGCCGAAGCCGCTGTGCCGCATGCCGGCCACGTCGAACTGCCGGTGCTGGATGAAAGTGGTAAAGGGCTGGCCGCCCTGCTGCTCGATCAATTGCGCCAGCAACACATAATTGGTCTGGTTGTAGCGGTAGCGCTGGCCTGGCGGCGCTTCCACGGGCAGCGCCTGCACGGCCGTCCACGCCGCAGCGGCGTCGTCCGGCTGCGGCCCCACCAGCTTGCCGCTGCGCTGGTCCAGCACGTCGGGCAAGCCCGAGCTATGGTTGAGCAATTGCGTCACCGTCACGGCTTGCCAGGCTACGGGCAACCCCGTCAGGTACTGGCCGATGGGCGCCGCCAGGTCGATCTTACCCTCCTGCACCAGTTGCATCACGGCCACGCCCGCAAACGCTTTCGTTGCCGAATTGATGGAAAACAGGCTGGCATCCGTCACGGGCACCTGGTACTGCAGGCTGGCCAGGCCGAAATTGCGCGTCAGCACGACCTTGCCGCCCTGGATCACGGCCAGTTGCAGCCCTGGAATCTGGCGCTCCCGCATTTCGCTGCGCACAAAGGCGGCGATATCGCGCTGGACCTGGCTTTGCTGCTGCGCGGCGGGCAAGGCGCTGGCGCCCGTGGCGGCTGGCGGAAACGCCGTGGCGAGCGCCAGGGCCAGGGCGGCGGATGAAAAATGGACACGCATTGGACGGCTCTCTCTCGTAATCTGGAGCATGCTGGGCAAGCGGGCCTGCCGCGCTGGCGCGGCCCGGACGACAAAGCGCCGCATATCCGGCCAAGCCGGACATGCGGCGCATGGCGGCCCTGACGGGCCACTATTGCAAAATAGCACTATTGCAAATAAATGTATAGACGGGGATACGCCAGCCTGTCTACGTCAACGCTCCCTCCCCCTGCAGCCTGGGCGCCGGTTCGGGATCCAGCGCTCCCAGCAGTGGCGGCAGCACGCTGCGCTGCAGCATGGCGCGGTGCGCCAGCGCGCGTTCCAGCAAGGCATGCGTTTCCTGGCGCAGCCGGTCGACCAGGGGATCGCGCCCCACATCGTCGGCTTCGCGGCCGGCACGCGCCGCCAGGGTGGCGCGCAGGCGCGCGCGCGCCGTCTCGGCACTGGCCTGGCCCGCTTGCAGCATGGCCGCTACGGGCGGACTGAACTGGTTGCCTTGCGCGCTGCTCGCCAGGCTCGTCTGGCTGGCCAGATAGGCGCCCAGGCGGCCCGACGTCCAGATCAGGCTCAGCGTTTCCGACATGGCCGTCTCGGCCAGGCCCGCCAGCGCCATGAACTGGATCAGGCGCGCCACGCTGCCGTCGAGCGCCGCCAGTTCCGCCTTCGCATCGGCCGCGATGCGGCCGTTGTACTGCGCGATCCAGCGCTGCTGCACGGGCTGCACCGCGCGCTGTATCTGCACCAGCAGGCTATTACCGATGATCAACAACTGGCTGTCGACCACCTGTCCCGCCACCAGGCGCAGCTGCGCCACCGGCTGGCGCGCGCCGCGGAAGGCCACCCACAGCGTGACTTGCCCCTCGTCGCTGGCCAGCGACAGGTCGGCCACGCGCAGGGCGTGGGCCACGGCCAGCACGCGCTGCAGCTTGACGGCGCGCCAGCCCAGGCTGGGGCTGGTCAGGAAGCGCGACATGCTGCCCAGGTGGCTGGCGCGCTCGGCCAGTTGCGTTGCCGCAACACTATCCACTTCCAGTTCGGCCAGGTCGAGCACGGGCACGGCGTCGAACATCAAGCCATGCAGCAAGGCGGCATCACCCAGCCGGCCTGGCGGCAGGCGCCAATCCTGGCTGCCCTGCACGGGAATGATGGCGCGGCAGCGCGCCGCCAGGCTCGCCAATGCCTGCACATAGTCGTCGAGCAAGCCGTCGAGGAACGGTTGATTGTCGGCAAAATCGCTGAGAAAGCCCTGCAGCGTTTCCGACGGCGCCACGATCAGCTCGTCCAGGTCGGCAATCATGCCCTGCGGATGGTCGGAAAACTGCATCAGGTGTTCGGAGACCCATAACAGCCGGCTGGCCAGCGTCTTGCCATAGGCGGCAGAAAAATACACGCGCTGGCTGGCTTCCTCGGCCCCCGTACTGCGGCGCACATAAAAATCATGGCAGTCGCCGATGCGGTTGATGCTCACCTGCCCGGCCTGGCGCGACGCCACGCCCGCCGGCAGCGGCCAGGTTTGCAGCCAGCTGCTGTCGAGCGTGTCTTCCAGCTTCCGGCGCGGCAGGCCCAGCAGCTTGTTGCGCACGCCGTTCACCAGGCGGTTGCGGTAGTCGGCCAGGCGCGCGGGGTCGTCGGCCAGGCGCGGGCCGTCGGCCGCCGCCGCCGTCGCCCCGTGCAAGCTTTCCGTTTCGGCGTTGGCGATGGCGATATCCATCGTCGCATAGTCATCCATCAGGCTGACGGTCATCATTTCTTGCAGATAATGCAAGTCGCTGCCCAGCCTGTCCTCGATCAGGTCGAAACGGCGCTCGACGCTGTCGAAGCCCCGCTGCATGGCCAGCAGCACCTGCGCCGTGGCTTGCCGCGTCTCGGCGCGGCCGGCGGCAAAGCCTTCGTCCATCTGCGCCGACAGTTCCGCCATCTGGCGCCCCAGTTCGCGCCCCAGGCCGTCGATCTTGTCCTCGATGCCGTCCAGGCGGTTGTAGATGCCGGCCTGCATCGACGCCAGTTGCTGCGACATGGCGGCCAGGCTTTCCTGCAAGGCCTTGCCCACCTCTTCGATCTGCTTGCTCAAGGCCTTGTACATTTCCTCCATCGGGTCGGGCGGCGGGCCGAAGATGGCGCACTGCACGATATTGAACGCGGCCATGCCGATGGAAAACATCATCGAGATGCCGCCGCCCTTGCCGATCGACCCGAGCCCCTGCATGGCGCGCATCTGTTTCCAGCCATAGGCGATGGTGGCCACGGCGATGCCGATCTGCACGATGCGGTTGGCCCACGTCAGTATGGTCTTGGCCACTTCCGCAAACTTGCCCGAGATCACGCCCTTGTCGTGCAGCCAGTCGAGTGCCGAGGCGCCATAGTGGGCGATGCTGTCGGCCAGCAGCGCGTAATCCTGCATCTTGCTGAGCTTGCGCTGGGCCGCCTCCAGCTGTCCCTTGAGCTTGGCCTGCTGCTCGAGCTGGCGCAGGCGCTGCGGGTCCATGTCGCGCTTGCGGCGCAGGCCGTCGACTTCGCCGATCGCCTTGCTGCGCGCCGCGAGCGCGTCCTTTTCCACGCCGTCGAGCCGCGCATGCTCGTGCTCGAGAGCGTCGTCATACAGGTCGTCGGGCAACAGCTGATCGTCGCGCATGCCCGCTGGCAACTTGACGTCGATACCCGCCTTGCGCAGCTCGGCCGCCGACATGCCGAACGGCTTGTTTTCCAGGTCCCGGACCAGCTCGCGGCGCGCGCGGGTATTGCTCAGGGTCGCATCGGCCTGCGCCGCATTGCGGGTCAGCTCGTCGATGCGCGCCGTGTACGGGCTTTTCAGCAGGCGCTCGTCTTCCTGCGCCTGCAGCTTGCTGTCGACCAGCATATTGTTTTGCCACGTCTGCACCATGAATTTCATCTGCGTGGCGCGCACGCTCTGTTCCAGGCGCCGCCTGCGGCTGGCTTCTTCGTCGACGTCGGGCGCGGGCGGCACGGCCGCCGCCCCGGCCGACGCGAGCACGCGGCGCACGGGGGCATTGCTGCTGCGCGCCGGCAGCGGCGTGACGGCGTCCGTCTGCTCCGGCAGCGCCGTCGGGTCCTGCGCCAGATAGGGCGGATCTTCCGCCCAGCTGAACCACTGTTGCGCATACGCATTCACATCGCCTTGCGGTATCCAGGGTGCAGGCGCGCGCAGGGCCAGCAAGGCTGCGGCGGCGGGCAAGGCCAGGGCGGCGCCCTGCGGCGTCGTGCACGACCACAGCAGCAATTGCTGCATGGCCAGGCCGGCCATGGCCGCGCCGCCGGAAAATTCCCCCAGTGCCGTGTACGGATCCTGCACCGCCGCCAGGTCGGACGCGACCAGCCGGCGGGCGTCCAGCTCCTGCTGGTGATAGTCGCGCACGACCACGCCCATGCCGCTGACCAGGGCATCGGCCGCGGCCCCCATGGGCGCGGCCATCCACGGCGCCATGTCCAGCAGGGCCGTCACCTCGTTGGGCAAGCCCTGCACGGCCAGCCCGGGGCGCAGCACGGGATCATCCCAGCCGTTCGGCGTCAGGGCGTCGCGTCCGGCCTGCATCAGCATGCGGTAGTGGGCCGGGGCGCGCCGGGACAGGGGTTCCTGCGGCGCGCCAGCGGGCGCCGGCCAGCCCAGCTCCACCAGCGCGGCGTAATGCAGCAGCGCCAGGTCGCAGACGGCCGGTTCGCTGACGAGGCGGTAGGCGTCCGGACGCTTGGGACGCGCGGCGGCGGCCACCAGCTGGCGGCACTCCTGGCGGCGCCAAGGCCGCGCCTTGTCCGGCGCCGTCCAGACGGCATCGATGGCGGCGATGAAGGCGTCCGGGTCGGCATGGCGCTGGCCCAGCAGCTGCGCCAGCACCTGACGCAAATCCTCGCCCACGCCCTCGGCCTGCTTGCAATCATCGGCCCGGGCGCCGTCCGGCACCAGCACGTGCATCAGGCAGGTATCGCCTTCCCCGCGCGCGGCCGCCAGCAAGGCAGCGTCGATGGCGTAATCCTGCACCAGGTGCTGCACTTGCCGCGCCGTTTCCGGCAACACCGGCGCCAGCGCCGTGGCGATCAGGGTGGCGAGGCGCGGATTATCGCTCAGGAAGGCCGCCGTCGCGGCCGCGATCGGCGCGCCCGCCAGCGGCAGGTCGGGCAGCAGGTAAGGCGTGCTGGCCAGCAGTTCCGGCGGCAGCAAGGCGGCCAGCACGGGCTCGTTCAGCAAGGCGCTCGTGCGTTCGGCGTTGCCGCCGCTCCACAAAGGGGCGCCGGCGGCCGTCAGCTGGGGCACGATGGCGCAGCGCTGCGCGCGCAAGGCCGTTTCGGCCACGCTTTCCTGGGCGCCGCTGGCCGCATCGGTGGCCTGCAGGTCGGGCGGCGCGCCTTCCGCCAGGGCTTGCGCCATGCCGGCCTGGTTGCCGGCGGCCGCCAGATGATGCAGCCAGGAACGGCCGTCGTCCCCGTCGCGCCAATTCCAGCTGGGCTGGAGACAAGCTTGCGCGCGCGGCCAGCTGCGTGCCGCCAGGTAGCGCAATTCGGCCCCCCTGGCGATCACCACGTCGCCGTTGTCCAGCACGGCAGCCGCGTCGGCCGAACGGCTACCGCTCAGTCTCTGCAGCATCACATAACCATCGCCGCGCCGGCCCCAGAACATGTAGGCGCCGTCGCTGATGCTGAGAAAGCCGCCCTGCGGCAGCGGCAGCAGCGCGCGCCCAACCTGCTCGCCGTCGCTGAGCGCGCTCCACGCGGCGGGCTGCGGCCGCTCCGGCTGCAGCGCAGCCGGGCCATAGGCCTGATAATTGCCGTACGCCGTCAGGGCCGCCACGGCGCCGTCGGACAAGACGCTCAGGAAGGCGATGGCGCCCCAGTCTTCCGGCTTGGAACGGGGCACGGCCGCCTGCAATGCCAGCTTGCCGCCCTCGATCTTCCACACGGCCACCGAAGGCATTTCATCGCTGCGCGTGCCGCCGCTCAGCAGCAAGCCGCCCGGCAGCGCGACGAGCGCGTTGGCCGCCAGCGGCATGGGCGGCGACACCTGCCATTCCTGCCCGGGTGCCGCAGTGACCGCGACCGTGCGCAGCACCGTGCCGTCGAAGAGCAGCGCCTGCTCGCCCCAGCCAGCCAGCAAGCTCCCGGCCCGCGGCGCCAGCCCGGCAGCGAGGCGCAGGACGGGCGTCTTGCTGTCTTGTACGTCGATGCGTGCCAGGTCGCCATTTTGCTGCAGCACGAGCAGGCGCCCCGATGGCAAGGCCAGCAGCGAGACCGCGGGCGCGGCCAGATGCCAGGCGGACCTGGTTTCCCACTCCCACGGCGCGACGGCACGGTTGGGCGCCATGATCTGCACGGCGCCGTCCGCCAGGGCCAGCGCCAGGCGTCCTCCCGGCAAGGCCGCCATCGCCAGCACCCCGGCGCTCACCGCCATGTCGCGGCTTTCCAGCGAGGCGCCATAGTCGCGCCCCACGTTCCACAGGGGCCGGGCCGGCAGCGCCGTGCCTTCTTTGGCCGCGCGCCGGTACAGGCTGAAATCGGGCAATTCCCGCAGCTCAGGCTGCGCGGGCGGGCGTTCCTGGCGCAGTTCGTCGCCGATGGCGCGCAGCAGCGAGCGCGGGTCGCTGGCCGGCAAGTCGCCGGACAAGTCCCAGGCCATGACGCCGCCCAGCGATTCCGTCTTGGCATAGCGGATCTTCTCGCGTATCGACGCGGGATCGTCATACGTCACGGAAATGGCCGGCTGGCCATCGCGCGCCGGCACGTACAGATACGGCGCCCTCGCCTTCGGATGCAGGCCGGGCGCCACGTAATTGGGAAACTTGTCGGAGCGGCTGCCCAGCTTCATCTGGCTGGCGATATGGCTGTACAGATAGGTGCCGGGCTGGTCGGCGAACTGCCCTTCGGCGGGGCCATCCGTGCGGCAATTGATGCCCAGGCGCGCGCCGGGATCGCGCTGGCCGCCCGCTTCCGGCACCACTTTCACGCCGCGCCCGTAGATGGGCAGGCCCAGCGACAGCTGCTGGCGCGTGAAGCACAGGCGGTCGGCATAGCCGAGCATGGTGGTGAGCGTCTCGCGCACGCCGCTCGGCTGTTCGCCCGCGCCCGCTTCCGAAGCGGGCAGCATGGGCGCGTTGAAATCGGAATATTTCAGCCATGGCCCGCCGTAGTCGTAGGTCATCATGTGGATGGTGTCGACCAGCCGTCCGATGGGGCGCCAGTAGGTGTCTGTGCCGGACGGCAATGTCCCGCTGTCGATCAGACGGATCTTGGCCGCCGCGGCCGGCGAGGCGATGCCCAGGTAAATCTTGCGGCGCTCGGGGTTCAAGCCGGGGTTGGCTTCGGCGGCGCGCAGCGCCTCGAGGATGCGCACGTACGCGGCGCCGTCTTCCTTGCCCGGATACTCCCAGTCGATCTCGATGCCGTCAAAGCCCAGCAGCACCACGCTTTGCACCATCGCCTCGGCAAAGCGCCGGGCCTTGGCCGGGTCGGTACCGACCATGCTGAACAGCTCTGCCGACGGCTGGATTTTTTGCTGCAAGGCGGCCGCAAGCGCAAGCTGGATACGCACGCTGTATTCCGCCGGATAGTCCTGGCGCCTGCCGTTGCCGACAATCGCGCTGCCAAGCACCAGGGCGACATTCCCCCAGTACCCGCTCAGATACTGCGTCAAGAAGCCCTTGCCCCAGGCAAAGCGCGTGGCTGTCGCGCTGGGTTGCAGCACGCTGCCGTTCACCGTCAGCGGCTGCCACAGGCGGTAGTACATTTCGCTCCCGTCCTCGCCCTCCTTGACGCGGTACAGGCTGATCGTGACACCGTCGTTGAGCGGCACATCGCGCGCCGCCGACTCCTGCATCTCGCGCAGGGTGACGCAGTCGCCCACGTCGAATTCCACCACCTTGGGCCAGCCGCCGACGATCAGGTGCACTTTCAGGTCGGGATTGAGCTGTTTCATGAACTGCAGCGACGACAGCTGCCAGTCGTCGCCCCAGGGATCGGAACTGGCCGGGGTGCCGTCCAGGTTGATCGTGAACATGCCGTATGACAGCTCGTTGATGTTCTGGAACGGCACGTCGCGGATGAAGACGTCGCGCTGATAGCCGAAATAGTTCGCGTAATAGCCGAGCGAGCGGCGCGAGAAAGCGGCGGCCGAGACGAGGCCGCGGCAGGACTGGTCGATCACGCGGCTGCGCTTGTCGCCCATGCTCGCTTGCAGCAGGTCGAGCGGCACTTCCAGCCAGTCGCTGCTACCGTCAAGCTGGACGCGGATCGATGGCAGGCGGGTCAGGCCATCGATCGAGGAGCGGCAGACCAGGTATTTGAAACTGCTGACATATGACAGGTCGCGGCCCAGGTTGGCCGGGATCACGGCCGGCTTGCGCAGATAGCGGACCTGGTAGACATATTCCGGCATGCCGCCCGGGTCCATGCGGCCCGCTGCTTCCGTGCCGACACTGACCACGGCCACATAGTCGCCGCCCTTGTAGCTCACCGCGCGCGAATATTCCGCCGGATGCTCTTCCGACGAGGCCAGCGCGCCCCATGGCGCAAAGAACACGTCCGTGGCGGCGATGGCCCGCTTGTCCAACGGACCTTCGTGCTTGTTCATTTCCTCCAGGAAAAACTCTTGCTTCTTCGCCGGCCAGTCCTTCTCTTCTATCTTTTTCGCCGCCATGATGGCATCGAGGCTGTTTCCGCCCACGAGCGTGCCGATGGCGATATTCAGGGTGATTTCCAGGCTGGAAATGTAGAGTTCCTGCTGGCTGGCGTTCAGCAACACGATCGTGTCGACACCGTTGCGCTTGTGGAACTGCCATTTCAATCCGACTTCCGCGGTAGACTTTTTCATCTCGGCTCCGTATGCAGGGAGATTAAGGAAATGAAAGTCTAGTCCACAAGAAATATTTATAACTGAGCAAAACTTACAGGCACAGGCCTAGTCCGCCGCCTCCAGCCACACATCCTCGTACCCTTCCCGGTCGAGGATGAACCTGGCGCCGCTGGGCAAGGCCAGGTAATCGAGCACCTGCGGCAGCATCTCGTGCAGGTGTTCCGCGTGCAGGGGCTGGTAAAAGCCGCTGGCGTCGTCGTGTTCGCCGCAGTGGATGAACCAGCTGATGGTGCCGTTTTCGGGCAGCGCGACGCGCGTGCCGTAGATGGGCGAATGGGCCAGGCTGCCGATGGCCAGGGCCACCATGGGTTCGGGCGCTTGCGCCGGCAAGCCGAATTTGTCGCAGATGCGCTGTTGTGTTTCGCTGATCGGTACGGTCATGGTGCTTTCAGGATCCAATATATCGGTAATGGAGGCGCAGCGCGCCCTCGTGGCCGGACATTTCCAGGTGCAAGATCGCTTCGCCCGGCTTGCCGTCGGCCAGCAAGCGGCATTCCAGGCCCAGCGGGCCGGCGTCGCTGGCATATGCGTCGACGGCGGGACGGCCGCCCTGGCCCGGCACGAACGCCTGCGCCAGCGGCGCCAGGGACAGCGCCTCGTTCGCCGCAAAATAGCTGTCGAGCATCTCGATGATCTCCCCGGCAACCGCCGGCGACAGGGCCCAGTCGCGTTGCAGCGCAAGCGGGTCGCGCCCGTCCAGCGTCCGCACGAAGGCCCCGGCCTGCGCGTAGGCCTGCTGGCGCAGGCTGTCGGTAACGGCCATTTCCATGCTGCGACTCCTTGTTCTTGAACAGGCGCCATTATAGTGCGCGGCCCGGCACGCGCGCCATACGCTTGCCGCCGTCCGCTGGCTAAGCCAGACGAAGCGCGGCATTTGCAATAATTGGTTGTCATGTACCACGGAGTTTTCCTACACCGCGACAAGTAGTGTCCCTATGGTTAAGCCAGCGACAGGCCGGGAGAATGGCTTCAACGGTGCAAGGCAGCACCGGATGTCAGGCAGGAACATCCGTGACGGGATGACCACCCATAGCGTATCAACCATAGAGGAAACAACCATGACTTCGAACAGCAACGACAAATCCGGCAGCCAGGCGGACAAACAGCAATCGGGGCAATCGGGCAGCCAGCAGTCGGACAAGCAGCCGGGCAGCAGCCAGTCGTCGGGCGGCACCCAGGGCGGCACGCACGAGCAGCATGTGGAAGCGGGCCGCCAGAGCCACAAGAATGACGGCGACAAGCAGTCGGGCTCGCAGCAGTCCGGTCAACAGTCGGGCCAGCAATCGGGTTCCGGTTCCGGCATGCGCGGCGGCACGCATGAGCAGCACGTGGAAGCGGGACGTCAAAGCCACAAGAATGACGACAAATCCTGATTGCCGGGCCAGGATTGCCGGCCAGTCAGCCGGGAATCCGCCGCCGCATGGACCGGTGCGGCATGGCCGTGCCGGTTCATGGCTACCCGGCGGCCGCGCCCGCCTTTTTGCGCGCCGCCAGACAGACGGCGCGCGAAAGGCCGTTGTCTGGATCGGCATTCTGGGCGATAATTACGCCCATGAACGATACCACTACCTTACCCCCATTGCCCGATCGCCTGTCGATCGACCCGAGCAGCCCTTACCACGTTGCAGCCGTGTTCGAAAACGACGTCGGCATCCGCTTCAACGACAAGGAGCGCCTTGACGTGGAAGAATATTGCATCAGCGAACGCTGGATCAAGGTCGCTTCCACCAAGTCCCTCGACCGCCGCGGCCGTCCGCTGCAGATCAAGCTGAAGGGCAAAGTCGAAGCGTTTTACCGCTAAGCAACACTCAGCAACACCTGCGGTTATCGCTGCAGTTGTCATCGAGGCCGATTTGCATCGGCCTTTTTTGCGTCCGCCGCTTTCCGCTCACGCCTCGCCGCTGAAGACCAGCCCGGCCGCGGCCGCCATCGGCAGCCACAGCATGGCGTCGGCCAGCACCTCGTCCGGCGCCCTGCCGCTGGACTGCGCCGCCTGCTGCGCGCACTGCGCCAGCGTCGCGCCCCCGCCCAGCGCCTGCAGCCAGTCAAATTGCCAGGGTTGCAACTCCTGCATGGCAATCCGGTAATGCAAGCGCGAAATGGCCACGTAGGCGGGACTGGCCTCCGGCTGGGCCGGCATGGCATCGTCCGCCGCGGCCTGTGCCTGTTGCCAGAATGCACACAAGGGAAACGACAGGGCCAGCAGCCGCGCGCACGGCGCCAGGCGCCATGTCTGTATATTTCCCAGCAGCAAGTCCAGGCCGGACGGCAGGATGGGCGGCGCCCGCTTTTCCAGGCCCGGCGCCCTGCCCGCCTCGCTGCGCGCCCGCTCCAGCCGCGCCAGTTCGACGGGAAAGCGCAAGACCGTCCCCTGCGCGCCGGCTGCGCCCTGGCTGGCGGCGAGAAAATCGGCAAAGCCGCCGCCCAGGTCGTACAGGGTGGGCGACGCGGACGGGTGGCGCCAGACATAGGCGCGGGCAAAGAACGCGAACAACTCGTCGCCCATGACCTTGCGCAAGACGGGATAGTCGGCCTGCAGGCATTCGAGCAGGCGCTGCACATAGCCATCCGCATGGATGTGCAGCGGCGCCGGCCCGCCACGCGCCCGTTTCAGCACTTGCTCCTGCGTCAGGCCGTGGCGCTCGCTGGCCAGCTGCGCACCGCGCGCCACGCCGCCCGGCGCCGTCATGGCCGTCAAAAACCACGCCTGCAACTGCGCCAGCGGGGCGCGGGCATCCCCATCGGCGCTACGGGGCATGGGCCGCCTCCAGATGAAAGCCCAGCGGCGCCGACACGGCGGCGGCAATCTTGGCCGTGGCGGGCGCCGCGTCGGAAAACTCTCCCCGCCCGGCTGTGCGCGCCTTGTCCAGTTCAGCCAGCAGCTGCGGATAGGGCGGAATGTCCGCATCCCATTCCAGCAGGGCCGACACGCCCCCCGTCAGCTGCTGCGCCAGCGCGTACAGGCGCCAGACGGCGGCCGGCACCGGCGCGTCGTGCGTGTCGATCAGCACTGCGCCGCAGACGGTGGGCCCGGCCAGGTGGATTTGCACGATGTGGTCGTGCGGCAACTGGCGGATGTAGGCGGCCGCGTCATAGCCGTGGTTATGCGCGGAAACGTGGACATTGTTGACGTCGAGCAAGATTCCGCAGCCCGTCTCCTCGGCCAGGCGGCCCAGGAATTCCCATTCCGGCATGCAGGACTGGGCAAACTCCACATAGGTGCTGGGGTTTTCCAGGACCAGGGGCCGGCCCAGGAATTCCTGCACTTGCCGCACTCTGCCCGCCACGTGGCGCAGGCTGGCCTCGTCCAGCGGCATGGGCAGCAAGTCGTGGCTGTTGAGCGAGGCGGCGCCCGTCCAGCACAGATGGTCGGAAATCCACGCGGGGCGGAGCTCGGCGGCCAGCTGGCGCAGCTGGCGCAGGTAGGCCAGGCTCAGGGGATCGCTGCTGCCGATCGACAGCGACACGCCGTGCATGACGATGGGCACCTGCGCCGCCACCTGCTCCAGCACGTGGCGCGCATAGCCGTGGTTGCCGATGAAATTTTCGCTGATGATCTCGAACCAGTCCACCTGCGGACCGTGTTCCAGGATGTGCGCGTAATGGGGCGGACGCAGCCCCACGCCCAGGCCCAGGTTCGGCAGGCCCAGGCGCGGCTGCACCCCGTGCGGGACGCCCCGCATCAGGTCGACGGCGGCAAGGCCAGGCGCAGGTCCGTGGGCGCCGGCGGCGCGCCCACCGGCGTGCCGCGCGCGGCCATCACCTTGCCGTAGGCTTCCCAGGCCTTGTCGTAGACATTGTCGCCGAGCGCGAAGCTCATGCTCTGGTCCAGCGGAATGCTGTGGTGATCGGGCGCGGGACCGAAATCGTACAGGGTCATGGTGGCGGGCTCGGGCGGATCCTTCTTCGTGGTGTTCGGATACAGCTGCGAGGCCGAAATCGGCACGGCGCAGCCGCCGAAGCCGCCGCATTTGTTGTCGCTGGGCGCGCTGTAGACTTTATCGTCTTCCGGCGGCGGTGGCGGCACGTAGCACTCGGTGCCCGGCGCCGCGGCAGCCTTGACCGAGTGGCCGCAGGACGAGCCGCCCGTGTCGGGCTGGGCAAAGCCGCAGCCGCCCTGGGCGTGGCAGCCGTTGGAACCGCGGCAGGTGTGGTAGACGGCCAGCGCAGCGCAGGTGGACGACGCCTCGCCCTCCAGGTGCATGCCCTGGCAGGCGTGGTACAGCACGCCCTTCTCGACCAGCGGCACGCCCGTCGCCAGGTTCGGCGCCTGGCCCAGTACGGCCCAGCAGATGGCCATGCGGTCGCCCGCGCCCACCATCGACGGATACGGAAACTCCAGTTTCTGCTTCAGCCAGTACTGGTCCAGCACGGAAGTGATGCCATAGATGGCGCCCGTGGCCACCGTGCTGAGCATTTCCAGGGTGCCGCTGCTGTCCTTCAGGCGGTTCAGGGCGCCCGCCACGGCAGCGGGCGCGGGGATGTTCTTCGGCGCGGTGGCCGGGTTGTAGCGCTCGTTGGTCAGCATGGCCTCGCTCCAGCGCCCGCCTTCCTTGTGCCAGGCGGCCCAGGTTTTCACGGGCAACATGGCCTTCACCTGGCCGAAGCGCTCGTAGTGGTCGTAGGCGGCGCTGTCGTGGCGCGCGGCCGCATCGCGCGATTCGGCATCCTTGCCATTGTTCGCGTACGACGGATAGTCGCACTTCAGGGCGGCCAGGTCTTCGCGGTAGTCGGGCTGCACGGCCTTCAGGCGCATGGCCGCGTCACGGCGGTAGCGCTGGATGGACGTTGCGCTGCCCTCGCCCTGGTCCGTGATGGCCGCCATCATGTCGATGGCCTTGTTGAACGAGCCCGTCTGGCCGCCATCCTGGTCTTGCGGGCCGAAACAGGTGTCGAACTTGGGAAATTCCGCCCGTGCATGGCCCTGCACCTGGCTGTTGAACATGTCCTGCTGCACCGAGCCGTTGACGAACAGCTTTTGCCACAGGGTCTGGCCATCCGTGTATTCGATGCTGATATAGCGCGCGTAGCACTCATACATATAGCCGATGGTGCCGAACAGGGGCAGATCATGCACGTGCTTGCCCGGCGTCCAGCCCACGAACGGCACCTCGGGGAAATATTTGGTGTGGTCGTGCGCGTCGAACTTCGCCAGCTGGGCCCGCGCCTGCTGTTCCGGCTGCTCGATGGCGAGGAACAGGTCGCACTGGTTGGCGTTCAGCTCTTCCAGGTTGACGCGCACGTGGCTGTAGTCGGCCGTATCGCGCAAGTCGACGATGTGCGGGATCAGCGTGCAGTCCTTGCCGTAGCAAGTCCAGCCGTGGTCTTGCGATTGCAGCTCCGCCCCCGTGAAGCATGGCGCCGTGCCGATTGCCGTGGCCAGGTTGGACGCCATCTGCAGGTGCAGCATTTCCTGGATGAAGACGCTGAAGATGATATTGAAAGCCTTTTGCTCCGCCAGCTCGGGCCGCGCCGTGGTGCCCATGCCCGGCCACTGGCGGCCTTCATAATAGGTGATGCCTTTCGAGTTGATCTGGTGCGTGCCCTGGATCGAGTACATGGTGGCCATGTACAGGGGAATCGTGAACAGCTCGACGCTGACGGCCGCCTGGGCGATGGCGCGCACTGCCGCCGTATCGGTGGCCAGCATGTCGAGCGGACGGTTGCTGATGGCGGCCTGGGTGCTTCCTAAAACGGGCATTTTCATTCTGTATCTCCACAGGAAGGATGCGTTTCGGATATCGGGCCGGATCCGCGCCATCTGCGTGCGCGGGTCCCGGCACAGAAATCATACGCCTGAGAAAGATATTTTTGCGACAAGATTTATGCGCTGGCCGCGGTATTGATCTGCGTCAATTCAGCCGGGTTTTCAGCGTACAAATAAGCGTTTTACGCCGTCATTCGATGACAATTGAATAGAATCGGCAAAACGCGCGCGTGTATAAGCGCCGCACCGTCCAACGCCGGCGCGTGGCTTGCATGGTGATAGTCAGGCGGCCGGCGGCGGCTGGTAAGCGCAAAAGCCAGGCCACTGGTCGCGGCTGTCGCACACTTTCAGGCAGCCTTTATTGTCCTTGAAGGTGGCGACCACCTTGATGGGGAAGCCGTATTTTGGCGTGGTGGCCAGGAAGGCGGACGGGCAGCTTTGCTCGTTGCTGAAACGGAAAGTGATTTCTTCGCGGCGGCCCTTGCGCGCAAAGCCCAGCATGAAGGTTTCATTGCTGTTCCACTGCGCCTTGCCCGGCACGCGGAAGCGGTAGCGGGGGCTGCCCGGCTGCTGGCCGTCAAGTTTCTGGCCGAAGACGCGGCTGCTGGCCGTGGCCGTCTCGACCTTGGCGATCGGATACGGCACGGCAAACATATAGGTGCCGGCAAAACCCTGGTCGAAGCCGAGGCCCTTCTGGTAGAACGGCACGACGATATGCGGCGCGCCCCCGTATTCGACGCTGTTGCGTGACGTGGTGCGCGACGTCAGCTTGTCATCGGGCGCTTGCCCGAAGACCACGTCCACTTCCACCAGCGCCTGGCTCTTGTCGATGTCTTGCGCCAGATAGTCCCTGGGGGCGATTTCGCTGTGCACGCAGCCGGCCAGCAAGGTGGCGGCGAGGCAGCCGGCGATCAGTTGAGGGTTGCTCATGGCTGTTTTCCCTCCGGCGGCGCGGAAGCGAGGCCCAGGCCCGTCACTTGCCAGCCGCCCTTGCCTTGTTTCCATTGAAATTGCTGGCCGAACCAGGCCAGTTCCAGCTCGCGCCGGATGCGGTTCGAATCCGTGCGGCCCTGGCGCGCCTTGATGGCGGCGCCCGCCTGCGCGGAAGCCGTTTCCGAGATCGGTTTCAGCCACCGTTGATACGTGTCCGGCGGCAAGGCCAGCACGCCGGCCACGCCGTCGTCGCGCGTGGCGACGATGATCCCCACCTTCGTCAGCGCATTCGTCAGATACGCGCCGCGCCGCCCGTCGGGCGAGACGGAGACCAGCATGGCGGGCGCGTAATCGCCCGTGACGCCGCCCGGCACGTCAAACCACAGCAGCTCGCCCGTGTCCGTATCGAGCGCGCGGCCGTCGCGGGCAAACAGCAGCATCTCGGGACGGCCCAGCTGCGGCACGCCCCATTCGGGGTCGCGCTCCGTGCGCACCATGTCGTCGCGCTGCAGGGGGCTGATGGGACGCATCAGCGGTTCGCCATTCTGCACGCCGATGAGGATGGTGCCCTGGCCCGTATAGCCCTTGGTAAAGGCCAGCAGCATGGGCTGGCCTTCGCGCCTGGCCTTGAGGGGCCGTACTTCCACCACTTCGCGCGCGCCGCCGGGCCAATAGCCGTGCTTGCGGAAAGTCAAGGTAACGAGCGGGTCGTGGCGGTCGCGCGTGACGACAAAGTCGCCGTATTGCTGCATCACCGGCACGTATGGCGTTTGCGCCTGCGCGGCGGGCAACATGGCGGCAGCCAGGGTGGCGGCGGCCGCGAGGCGGTGTAAAGGAATGAACAGCATGGCATCCTGTGAAGGTCGCACGGGGCGAAGGACGCCATCATAAACGATTCCTCGCCAGCAACACTGTCCGGTAGGAAACATCAGCGGCGCTGGATCTCGATCAGCTCGATCTCGAACAGCTTGGGCCACAGCTTGCCCGTGACAAACAAACGCTTGCCCCGCGCATCCCAGGCGATGCCGTTGAGCACGGCGTCGGGATTGGCCGTGCCCCGCTGTTCGGGCGGCAGCAAGCCCGTCAGGTCGATCCAGCCGACGACTTTGCCGCTGGCCGGGTCGATGCGGGCGATTACGTCCGCGCCCCACACATTGGCAAACAGTTGCCCGTCGACCATTTCCAGTTCGTTCAGGCGTTCGATGGGGCGGCCTTCGGCCTTCACCTCGAAGCGGCGCACCTCGGCCAGGGTTTTCGGATTGAGCACGCGGATGGCGGACGTGCCGTCGCTCATGTAGACGAACTTGCCATCGCTGGCCAGGCCCCAGCCTTCGCCCTGGTAGCTGAATTTGCGCTTGAGTTTGAACGTTTTCTGGTCGAAGACATAGCCGGTTTGCGAAATCCACGTCAGGCCCAGGAGCTCATCGCCCACGTCCGTGATGCCTTCGCCAAACACCGTTTTATCGAGCATGCTTTTCTGCAACACCTTGCCCGTTGTCAATTCCACCTTGCGCAAGGACGACTGGCCGTTCTGGCCCGTGCTTTCATACAGATGGCCATCCTTGAACAGCAAGCCCTGGGTGAACGCCTGGGGATCGTGCGGATAGGTATTCTTGACGAAATAGCCATACACGGGAATGGCGGCCTGGGCGTAGCCCATTTCGCTCATCAGGCCCACGGTGCATAACAATCCCAGCAGCAATGAGCCTGCCGTGCGTTTGAGTCTGGTATTGACGTTGATGTTCATCGGGTCGGGCGGAAGTTGACGAGCGTCTATTGTAAACGTGCCGCGTCCGCCATGCGCGCCCTGACGAGCTCCAGCCAGGCGCGGGCGGCAAACGACAGCCGTCCGCCGCGGCGCCAGGCCAGCATCAGGTTCCACTCCACGGGCGGGCCGGCCAGGGGAATGACGGCAAACTGCGACGGTTCCAGGGTGTCGCAATACATCTTCGGCAGCAGGCAGATGCCCACGCCCAGCCGCACCAGCGAGGCAATAAAGTCCCACTGGCCGCTGCGGCCCGTGATGCGGGGCGCGAAACCGGCCCGCTGGCAGGCATCGAGCACGATGTCGTTCAGGGCAAACGCGGCGCCATAGAAGATGAACGGGCTGTCGGCCAGCTCGGCCAGGGCCACGGACGAGCGGCCCTGCCACGGCGAGCCGGGTGCTGCCAGCAGGCACAGCGGGGAGCGCACGAGGGGCAGCGCCTCGAAATCCTGCCAGGTGGCTGCGTTGCCTGGGTAGTCGAGCATGGTGCCCAGCTCTACCGTGCCGGTGCGCAAGTCGCGCTCGATCGCTTGCGTGCCGCTTTCGTACATTTTCAGCTCGATGCCCGGATAGCGCTGGTGGTATTCGGCCAGCCACGGCGCCAGGGTCGAGTGCGTCTGCGGCGACACGCCGACGCGCAATTCTCCCCGCTCAAGGTGTTGCAAGTCGCGCAACTCCACCTTCAGTTCCGCGTGCAGGGCCAGCAGTTCATGCGCGCGCGACAGCACCACCTTGCCCGCGTCCGTCAAAGTAAAGCGCTTGCCGGCCCGGTCGAGCAAGGCCAGGTCCAGCGACTGTTCCAGCTGTTGCACCATCTTGCTGACGGTGGGTTGCGTCACATGCAGCTTGCTGGCCGCGCGCGTAAAACTGTTCTGTTCGACCACTTCGACGAAGTAGCGCAGGGAGCGGATATCCATGATGCATTCCAAAATCGAATGATAATCATGAGTTTAAGTCATTTTATCTTTTGATGTGGGCTCACTACAATGAAACCTTCCTCCTGCCGTTTGAAAGCCCGCCGTGAAAGCCGTCCCTTGTTCCACCGCCGCCCTGCTCTCCGTTCCCGTCTGGCGCCAGCCCGCGCAGACCGCGTGGCAAGTGGGCATCCTGATCGCCGCCTGGTGGCTGGCCGACGCGGCCGCGTCCGCCCTGCACTTGCCGTTTTCCGGCGGCGTCGTGGGCCTGTTCGTGCTGGTGGCCCTGCTGCTGGCGGGCTGGGTGCGCCCCAGCGCCATCGAACTGGGCGCGAACTGGCTGCTGGCCAACATGCTGCTGTTCTTTATCCCATTGGTCGTATCCGTGGTGCAATTTACACAACTGTTGAAGTCGCAGGGCTTGATGCTGTTCGTAAATATCGGCCTGGGCTTTGCCAGCGTGATGCTGGCCACGGCCTTGACGGTGGAATGGGTGTGCCGCTATGAACGCAAGTTGCGCCTGCAAAAACTGCTGCGCCAGCGCGCCGCGAGGGCGCAAGCATGAGCACCTTGATCCTGTCGCTGCTGTTTTTGCTGCTGACGCTGGTATTGTTCTACGCCAACCAGGCCGTGCACCGCCGCCACCCGCACTTTCTGCTCACGCCCGCCATCTGCACCTCGGCGATATTGATCGTCATCGTGCAGGCGACCTCGACGCCGTTCGCCACGTATTTCGGCGAGACGCGCTGGCTGCCGTGGCTGCTGGGCCCGGCCACCATCGCGTTTGCGCTGCCCATCTTCCAGGAGCGCAAGCTGATCCGCAAGCATTGGCTGGCCTTGTCGCTGGGCAGTTGCGCCGGCATCGTCGCGTCCGTGGCCGCCACCCTGCTGCTGGACCGGGTATTTGGCGTGCACGGCGACATGGCGCGCAGCCTGCTGGCGCGTTCCGTGTCCACGCCGTTCGCGCTGGAAGCGTCGCGCCACATGGGCGGCTCGGCGCAGCTGACGGGCATCTTCGTCGTGATGACGGGCTTGTTCGGCTTGATGCTGGGCAAACCGTTATTAAAACTGCTGCCCTTGCGCATGCGCATCGCCCGCGGCGCCCCGTACGGCGCGGCCGCGCACGGTTTTGGATTATCCGTGGCGCGCCGCGTGGGCACGGAGGAAGGCGCCGTGGCCAGCCTGACGATGATCTTTTCCGGCGTCGTGACGGTGCTGCTGGCGCCGCTGCTGGGACATCTGCTGGGCTAGCGGCCCGCTTGCAGCGCCTGCAAGCCATGCACGATCAGGTCGATTCCCGCCAGAAAATCCGCGCGGTCGTCGTGCGCGCGCAGCTGGCCCGCCACCTTGCGGGCAAACGGAAACGCCTGCGTGTCGAGGCGTGACCAGGCGCCCGCCAGGGTGTCGAGAAAATGCGCGCGCTTCAGGCCCTTTTCACGGGCGATGACAGCATTGGCCGCATTCTGCCCGCTCACGCCCAGCAAATAATTGAGCAAGGTGCATGCCGCCAGCCACTGCTGGTCCTGCGGCACGCCCAGCGCATCGACCTGCCGGCCCAGGCGCTCCAGGATGCGCACGGTGGGCAGCTGGCCCGGCGCGCGCGACAGGGCCGAGCCCAGCCACGGATGCGCATCCATGGCCTCGAACATGGCCAGCGCCACGGCGCGGATGCCCGCCTGCGGCGTATCGCCAGACGGGGCGGCCTGCATTGCGCGGACGACGATGGCGTCGCTGGCGGCTGTGAACAAATCATCCTTGTCGGCCACGTGCCAGTAAATGGCGCCCGCCCCCGTCGCCAGGCGCGCGGCCAGGGCGCGGAAGGTCAGGCCGCCCTCGCCGGCTGTGTCGAGCAGGGCAATGGCGGCGTCGATGATGGTGTCGCGCGTCAGCGAGTCGGCGCGTCGTGGTGGGGTCGCTACGGTATGGGGCATCGCTTATCTTGACACAGATGATGGCTTGCCGCAAAATTCTTCTGGAACGTCGTTCCATTGTTATTTTGAACACCACCTGAAGGATCACCATGCATATCGCCATCATCGGCGCGGGCCTGGGCGGGCTGATGCTCGCCCGCGTGCTGCACGTCCACGGCATCGCCGCCACCGTGTATGAAGCGGATGCGTCGCCCGAAGCGCGCCGCCAGGGCGGCATGCTCGATATCCACGAAGAAACGGGCCAGCAAGCGCTGCGGGCGGCCGGCCTGCACGACGCCTTCCGCCCCCTCATCCATGCGGGCGGCGAAGCGAGCCGCGTGCTCGACCAGCACGGCACGGTTCTGCACGACGAGAGCGACGACGGCACGGGCGGCCGCCCCGAAGTGCCGCGCGGCGAACTGCGCCGCATCCTGCTCGATGCCTTGCCTGACGGCTGCGTGCGCTGGGGCCACAAATTGACCAGTATCGCAACGCTGGGCGGCGGCCGGCACCTTTTACACTTTGCGCATGGCGCCACGGCGGCCAGCGACCTGCTGGTGGGAGCGGACGGCGCCTGGTCCCGGGTGCGGCCGCTGCTCTCCGGCGCGCAGCCGGCCTACAGCGGCATTGCCTTCATTGAAACGTATCTGTTCGACAGCGACCGCCGCCACCGGGCCAGCGCGCACGCCGTGGGCGCAGGCGCCGTGTTCGCGCTGGCGCCGGGCAAGGGCATCCAGGCCCACCGCGAAGCCGATGGCGTGCTGCATGCGTATGTGGCCCTGAGTAAATCCGAAGAATGGCTCGCCGGCATCGATTTTGCCGACCCTGCCGCCGCCCGGGCAGCCATCGCCGGCCAGTTTGCCGGCTGGGCGCCGGCCCTCACGGCCCTGATCACGGACGCGGACACGCCGCCCGTGCCCCGTCCCGTGCACCTGCTGCCCGCCGGCCACCGCTGGCAGCCGATGGCGGGCGTGACCTTGCTGGGCGACGCGGCCCATCTGATGGCGCCGGCCGGCGAAGGCGCGAACCTGGCCATGTTCGATGGCGCCGAGCTGGCGCAGGCGCTTGCCGCGCAGCCGGGCGACGTGGCGGCGGCCCTGCTGGCGTATGAAACGGCGCTGTTTGCGCGCAGCAGCGTGGCCGCAGCGGAGTCCGAACGCATCCTGCGCCTGTGCTTTGACGACGACGCCCCGCACAGCCTGGTGCGGTTCTTTACGGCCATGCAAGATGGCGGCCCGGCACCCGAAGTGTGAACGGCGGCGCCAAAGCCCCACGCCAGCGGCCTTTATCGGGGATAATACGTCTTTCCCCATTCCAAGCAGCCGCGCCACGATGAAATACCCCGCAGTCCTTCCCTTCAGCGACATCCTGCCACGCCTGCATGAATTCGACGCCATCATCGACGTGCGCAGCCCGTCCGAGTTTGCGGAAGATCATTTGCCGGGCGCCATCAACCTGCCCGTGCTCGACGACGAGCAGCGCGTGCGCGTCGGCACCCTGTATAAGCAGACGAGCGCCTTCGAAGCGAAGAAGCTGGGCGCGGCGCTGGTGGCGAAGAATATCGCGCGGCATATCGAAGACGGTTTCCTCGCTCATCCGCAGCATTGGAAGCCGCTCGTCTACTGCTGGCGCGGCGGCAACCGCAGCGGCGCCATGGCGCACATCCTGGCGCGCATCGGCTGGCCCGTCACGCAGCTCGACGGCGGCTACAAGGATTACCGGCGCCACGTGAACGCCGACCTGGCCACCCTGCCCGAGCGCTTCGATTTCATCAACGTGCTGTGCGGTCCGACAGGCAGCGGCAAGAGCCGCTTGCTGCAAGTGCTGGACAAGCAAGGCGCGCAGGTGGTCGACCTGGAACAATTGGCAGCGCACCGCGGTTCCGTGCTGGGCGGCTTGCCCGAAGAAGAGCAGCCATCGCAAAAGGCGTTTGAAAGCGCGCTGTGGCAGCAATTGCGCCAGTTCGACCCGGCATTGCCCGTGTTCATCGAATCGGAAAGCAAGAAAGTGGGCCGGCTGCGCGTGCCCGACGCGCTGATGGAAAAGATGCGCGCGGCCGCCTGCACGGACGTGCGGCTCGATACGGCACAGCGCGTGCAATTGCTGATGCAGGACTATGCGCATTTCGTCGGCGACGCCGCGCAGCTGAACGTGCAGCTGGCCCTGTTGACGCAGCTGCACGGCAAGGAGAAAATTGCACACTGGCAGCAACTGGCGACGGCGGGCCAGATGGCCGAACTGGTGGAAGAGCTGCTGGTCCAGCATTACGACCCCGTCTACCGGCAATCGATCGCCCGCAACTTCAACCGCTACGCCCAGGCGACGCCGCTGGTCTTGCCCGATATTTCAGAACATGCCTTTGAGCAAGCCGCGCGCGCGTTGTGTGCTATCGTCGGCGAACCCCGTACCGCCAGCGCGTGATGCCTGGCTTGCTACCCAATTACTTATTTCAGCAGGATGACGACCATGTCCGATAGCGCAGCAACATCCAATACCCCCATCCGATTGACCGAATTTGCCCATGGCGGCGGCTGCGGCTGCAAAATTGCGCCCGGCGTGCTGGCCGACATCTTAAAGGGCAGCGGCGGCTTTCCCCTGCCGAAAGAATTGCTGGTCGGCATAGAAACCTCCGATGACGCGGCCGTCTACCAGCTCAACGACGAGCAGGCGCTGATCGCCACGACGGATTTCTTCATGCCCATCGTCGACGACCCGTTCGACTTCGGCCGCATCGCCGCCACCAACGCCATTTCCGACGTGTACGCCATGGGCGGCACGCCCATCATGGCACTGGCCCTGGTCGGCATGCCGATCAACAAGCTGCCGGTGGAAACCATCGGCCTCATCTTGAAAGGCGGCGAAACCATCTGCGCCCAGGCCGGCATCCCCATCGCGGGCGGCCACACCATCGATTCCGTCGAACCGATCTACGGCCTCGTCGTGCTGGGCCTCGTGCACCCGTCGCAGGTGAAACGCAACGCGGGCGCGCGCGCCGGCGACAAGCTGGTATTGGGCAAACCGATCGGCGTGGGCATCTTGTCGGCTGCGCTGAAGAAAAATGCGCTCGATGCGGATGGCTACGCTTCCCTGATCGACAACACCACCAAATTGAATACCCCGGGCAAGAAACTGGCCCTGCTGGACGGCGTGCATGCGCTGACGGACGTGACGGGCTTCGGCTTGCTGGGCCACACGCTGGAACTGGCGCGCGGCGCCAAGTTGCAGGCGCGCATCGCCATGGCTGACGTGCCGCTGCTGCCGCAAGTGCAGCAACTGGCGCAGAATGGCAACATCACGGGCGCCTCCGGCCGCAACTGGCAGGGCTACGGCGCGCAAGTGGCGCTGGCCGACAGTCTAACTGCCATCGACAAGGCGATTTTGACGGACCCGCAAACGGCAGGCCCCCTGCTGGTGGCCTGCGCGCCGGAAGCCGTCGAGCAAGTGCTGGCGATTTTCCGCGCCGAAGGCTTTGGCGACGCCGTCGTCATCGGCGAGATGCAGGATGGCAATGCCGGGGTTTCCGTATATTAATGAACAATCTTTCAAAGGCAGTCCCATGACCACATTCTCCAACAAATTCCCCGCCATCCTGGCCACCGTCGCCGCCACCCTGGCCATCCACAGCGGCCTGGCGCAGGCGCAGCAAGTGCTGCGCGTATCCGCCATTCCCGATGAAGCGCCGACGGAATTGCAGCGCAAGTTCAAGCCGCTGGGCAATTACCTGGAGAAAAAGCTGGGCATGAAGGTGGAATTTACGCCCGTCACCGATTACGCGGCGTCCGTGGAAGGCTTGATCAATCACAAGCTCGACATGGTCTGGTTCGGCGGTTTCACGTTTGTACAAGCGAACGTGCGCAGCGGCGGCAAGATCGTGCCGCTGGTGCAGCGCGAGGAAGACACGAAGTTCCGCTCCGTGTTCGTGACCACCAGCAAGGACATCAATCAATTGTCTGACCTGAAAGGCAAGAACTTTACGTTCGGCTCGGAATCGTCGACCTCGGGCCATTTGATGCCCCGTTACTACTTGCTGGCCGCCAAGATCAACCCGGACACGGACATGAAGCGCATCGCGTTCTCGGGCGCGCATGACGCCACCGTGGCGGCCGTGGCCGGCGGCAAGGTCGATGCGGGCACCTTGAACATTTCCGTGTGGGAAAAGCTGGTGGAAGCGAAAAAGGTCGATCCCGCCAAGGTGCGCGTGTTCTACACGACACCGGGCTACTACGATTACAACTGGAGCGTGCGCGCCGACATGAATCCCGTCGTGCGCAAGAAACTGACGGACGCCTTCCTGGCGCTGGACCCATCGACGGCCGAAGGCAAGGAAATCCTTGAGCTGCAGCGCGCCACCAAGTTCATCCCGACCAAGGCCGAGAACTACAAGGATATCGAAGCGGCCGCGCGCGATGCGAAGCTGTTGAAGTAATTGCTGAAACTTGCCGGATGACGCCCTGCGGGCGCATCCGGCACACTCCCCCATACCGAAACATCGCATGACATTCCAACTTCACAAGGTCTGCGTCCACCACGCGGGCGCCGCTAGCAATGCGCTGGCCCTGCGCGACGTGGACCTGGACGTGGCCCAGGGCGAACAGATCGCCCTGATCGGCCCTTCCGGCGCTGGCAAGACCAGTCTGCTGCATACCCTGGCGTGCGCGCTGCGTCCCGAATCCGGCACCTTGGACATCCTGGGCATTTCTCCTTGGCAAATCGGCAGCGCCGAGCGCCACGCCTTGCGCGCGCGCCTGTTTTTGGCGCCGCAAACGCCGCCGCTGCCGCCGCGCCAGCGCGTCGTCAACGCCGTGCTGGCGGGCCGCTTGCCGCAATGGAGCTTGTGGACGGCCATCCGTTCGCTGGTCGCGCCCGTCGACCCGCGCGCCGCGTGGGAAGCGCTGGGTAAATTCAATCTGCAGGATAAGCTGTACGCCAGGGTCGACCGCTTGTCCGGCGGCGAACGCCAGCGCTGCGGCATGGCGCGCGCGCTCGTGTCGGATGCGCAAGTTTTCCTCGTCGACGAACCGCTGTCCGCGCTCGACCCCACCCTGGCTTTGCAAACGATCCATGTGCTGCAGGCGGAAGCGACGGCGCGCAACGCCACCCTGATCTGCAGCCTGCACCAGGTGGAGATCGCGCGCGCCTGTTTTACGCGCATCGTCGCCTTGCGCGACGGCAAGATCGTCTTCGACTTGCCTGGCGCCCAGGTCAGCGACGCCATGATCGCCGAACTGTACCGCAACAAGGCCGATCCAGTGCCCCAGTTCGAGGCGGTGGCAGCGAAACTGGACGCCGCGAGGCCCCTTTGCTGAAGAATACCGCCATGCCGCGCGACCCCGCCTGGCGCGGCCGCCTGACCGGCGCCGCCATCGTGCTGCTCGTGCTGTGGCCGATGCTGGTGCAGGCAGAGTTCAAGCCGTGGATTTTATGGGATGCGCAAAGCCTGGCGGCCACCTGGCAGTTTATTTCCAGCTTCGTGCCGCCCGCCCACTCGCCGGAATTTTTGCAACTGGTGGCCACGTCCGCCTGGGAAACCGTCGCCATGGCCACGGCCGGCATGGCGCTGGCGATGCTGGGCGCTATTCCCTTGACCTTGCTGGTGACGGAGCGTTTGTCGATTTCGCGCATCGGCTCCGGCAAGGTTTCACCGCTGGCCGCCGCCCTGCGCCATGGCGTGCGCGCGCTGCTGGTGCTGCTGCGCAGCGTGCCGGAACTGGTGTGGGCATTACTATTGGTGCGCATCGTGGGACTGGGACCGACGGCGGGCGTGATCGCCATCGCGCTTACCTATTGCGGCATGCTGGGCAAGGTGTATGCGGAAATCCTCGAATCGTCGGATGCGTCCGGCTGCAATGCCTTATTGAACAACGGCAGCGGCCGCTTGAAAGCCTTGCTGTACGGCGCCCTGCCCGAATCGGCGGCGGAACTGGTGTCGTACACGATCTACCGCTGGGAATGCGCGATCCGCGGCTCCGTCGTCATGGGTTTTGTCGGCGCGGGCGGCCTGGGCCAGCGCATGGATGAATCGATGAAGATGATGGCCGGCAATGAATTGGCCACCATGCTGATGGTGTTCGTGCTGCTGGTGGCGGGCGCCGACGCCGTGTCCGCCATGCTGCGCCGGAGGCTGGCATGAAGACGGAACCGATGTTGCCCGTCCCTGCCCCCGTGCGCTGGTCGACCTGGGCCTTGCTGGCCGGTTTGCTGCTGCTGGTCATCGCCAGCTTCGTCACCCTGCCCCTGAAATGGGGAGAATTCTTCAGTGCCGACGCCGTGCGCACGAGCGCCGACTTCCTGCACGGCTTCGCCCCGCCCGAGCTGGCCAGCCCCTTCCTGATGAAAGTCGGCGTTGCCACCTTTGAAACCCTGGCCATGTCGGCCATCGGCACGGTGATTGCAGCCGTATTGGGCGCACTGCTGGCCCTGCCTGCCAGCGGCCGTTTTGGTCACTTGGCGCGCAACGCCACGCGCGGCGTGCTCAACGTGCTGCGCTCCATTCCCGAACTGGTGTGGGCCTCGATTTTGCTGATCGCCGCCGGCCTGGGGCCATTCGCGGGCACCCTGGCCTTGGCCCTGCACACGGTGGGCGTGCTGGGCCGCTTGTTTGCCGATGCCTTCGAGAATTGCCCGCCCCTGCCGGCGGCGACCTTGCGCATCAACGGCGCGCGGCCCGCCGTGGCCTTTTTGTATGCGACCTTGCCGCAGTGTAGCCCGCAAATGATGTCGTATACGCTATACCGCTGGGAAAACAATATCCGCGCCGCCGCCATCCTCGGCGTCGTCGGCGCGGGCGGCCTGGGGCAGATGCTGAAATACCATCTATCGCTGTTCCAGATGCAGAACGCCGCCACCGTCATCGTCGCCATGCTGCTGATGGTGGCCGCCGTCGATGGCCTCAGCTACCTGCTGCGCCGCGCCATGACCCGTTAATTTTCACTTTTACAAGGAATGCCCATGTCAGGCTGGTGGACGATTATCTCGACAGAAACGCCGGAGCAAATGGCCGATATGACGAAAATCAACAAGGACGCATTTCTCGCCAGCTGGGAAGCGGGCCTGTTCGGCGCCGACTGGATCGCGCAATTGTGCCTGCAAGGCAAGGCGAGCCAGCTGACGTTCAACGGCTTCCCCAACCGCTACACGGCCTCGGCGGATGTCATCGCGCCCCTGTTGCTGGCGGGCATCGCCGAAGCGCAGGATGGGGAATTTCCGCAAGACAAGCTCACGGGCTGGCCCGGCAGCATCACCGTGCATCCGCAGCGTATTGCCGCGTGCGCGCCCGGGCAACTGCTGAGCATTGAAGTGTGGGACCAGTCTTAGGTCGCACGCAAAAAATACGAATGCGCAAGCCCGCGTACCTGTTAATATTGCCAAATACTTAAATGGCGGGCGACGCATGGAGCGTAGCGCCACGCCATTCAAGCATATGTGACGTATTTTCCTGCACCGCAGGCCACTTTTGCATAGGCTGTCAACACCATGAAAAAACTGCTCCTGGGCGCCCTCGCCGCCTGCTGCTCGCTGCACGCCGCCGCCGCCCCCGTCGAAGACTTCATCGGCACCTGGAAACTGGAACGCACCACCGTGCCCAATTATGTCGTCATCAGGCAGGAAGGCGAGCGGCTCGTGGCGCTGCGCTACGCGCGCAATGTGCTGACCAACAAGATCACCGAGCGGCGCTATCCCGCCAGCTATGCGAACGGCGACATCACCATCGCTGCGGGCGAGACAGTCATCGAGGCGCGCAGCGTGAACGACGTGGCGACCGTCACGATGCTGGCGGAAGCGTACAAGAAGATTTCCTCGTCCACGGCCGTGCCCACCAGTGAAGAAATGTCACAGATTTGAACCGCATCGTCATTCGCCCCACCAGCGCCGCCGATTGGCCGGCGCTGAAATCCACGCGCCTGGCCGCCCTGCTTGACGCCCCCACGGCCTTTGGCGCCAGCCACGCCAGCGCGGCCGCTTTTTCGGACGCCGACTGGCAGCAGCGCGCCGTCAGCACGCCACAGCGCACCTTTTTCCTCGCCTTTGACGGAGAACAAGCCATCGGCCTGGCCGCGCAAGTGGTGGCCGGCAGTGGCGAATGCCATCTGATCGCCATGTGGGTACATCCGGAATACCGGGGCCTGGCCGTGGCGCAAGGCCTGGTCGGGGCCGTGAAACAATGCGCCGTGGACAACGGCCATTCCCGGCTGGTGCTCGACGTGGCGCAAGAAAATGCCCGCGCGGCCGCGTTTTACCTGAAACAGGGCTTTGTCTTCTTGCCGGAATGGGAAGCGCTGGAAAGCCATCCGCATATCCAGGTGCAGAAGATGGAATGGCGGGCGCCAGCATAATGGCCCTATTTTCGGCCGGAATTTGCTATGTATCCGGCCAGTCTGCGGCCTGGACATATCTTGCCATCGAATCCGGGAAAACAGCGGTTTCAAGCACTTCATTCATCCCAATTGACGCTCTGTCTTAAAAACCTGCTCATGCCGGTGTTTTTTTCTACACTCGCGTTTTCATTCATGAATAGAAAGATCAGGTATGCGTGCCATTAAAAGAGCGGGGCTTTTGCTGTGTTTGTGCGGTGCTGCGGCGCAAGCTTGCGCTGATACGGAACCAGCCGTGGAACAGGCCGGGCAGGATGCGGCGGCGTCCGTCAACGTGAAAGGCATCCGCGACCCGGACTGGAAGCCTTACAGTGCCATGCTCAAGGGCATTAAACGCTTCGAGGAAAAACATGCGCTGGCGCCCGACGCCGAATTGAAATTCCTCCTCGAGCCGCGCCGTCCCGACGTCGACATGCACGCCATCGCGCTGCGGCTGGAAAGCGACGAGGCGGGCATGGCGATACCGCTGGGCGAGCGCAACATCTTCAGCTTGCCCGTCGAGCAGGGTCCGCTGTATGACAAGGCCGAGCTGACCGTGAACCGCAAGGCGGGCTCGGTCAGGTGGATACCCTACATCCGCAGTGCGGCGACCAGCGACACGCTGCGCCGCCTGGGCGACCTGCGGCTGGCCTGCGAAGTCCATTGGGCCATCGACAAGGAAACCTTGCCTTTCGCCATGCGCACGGCGATGGGCGCGCTGGGCGGGCCGTGCAATTTCGTGTCGCAAAAGGGAACCTACAGCTTTTCGGAACCACGGCGCATCACGGCGGCAACGATCAGTTTTAATGGCAAGAGCGCGCCCGTGCCCTTTAGCGGCACGTCGTTCACGCCGCCGTTGCGGGAGCAGGACTGGAGCGACGACAGTATGATCGAATTGGCATTCGACAACGACCAAACTGCGCAGTGACTATTTCACCCGCTGCTTTTCCAGCTTGCGCGCGAGGGTGCGCCGGTGCATGCCCAGCCTTCTCGCCGTTTCCGAGATATTGAAATCCGTCTCGGCCAGCATTTCGTGGATGCGTTCCCATTCCAGGGTCTTGATGTTGGTGGCGCGATTGGTCAGTTCGATGTCGGCGTTGCCGGCCACGTGGCCGAAGGCCGCTTCGATGTCGTCCGTGTTCGATGGTTTCGCCAGGTACTGGCAAGCGCCCAGTTTGATGGCTTCGACGGCCGTGCCGATGCTGGCGTAGCCCGTCAGCACGACGATCAGCATTTCCGGGTCGTGCTGGTGCAGCATCTGCACGCAGGCCAGGCCCGAGGTATTGCCGTTGAGCTTCAAATCGACCACGGCGTAGTCGGGGCAATGCTGCTCCAGCAAGGCGCTTGCCTCGTCGAAATTGGTGGCCAGGATGACCTGGTAGCCGCGCCGCTCGAACGAGCGGCCCAGGGTGCGGGCAAACGCGGCGTCGTCTTCCACGATCAGTAACAGACGGTCATCCTGCATGGTGGTCGCTTTCTCTTTCCAGTTTGATGGCCGCCAGCGGCAAGGCCAGGTGCACCACCGCCCCGCCCTGCACCCGGTTGCGGGCCGTCACCGTACCACCCAAGGTACGCGCGACATTCACCACCAGGAACAGCCCGAGGCCGCCGCCGGGCTTGCCCTTGCTGCTTTGATACGGTTTACCCAGGTGCGTCAGCATCGACGGCTCGAAGCCGGGGCCCGCATCGGTAATGACCAGATGAAGGGCGTCCGCTTCGCGCGTCGCTTCGAAGCGCAGCCACTCGGGCGACGCTTCCAGCGCATTGTCGAGCACATTGCAGATGGTTTGTTTCAGGGTCGAATCGAAGACGACGGGTACGTCGTGCTCGATGCGGTTATCGTACTCGAAACCCTGGATCGGGCGGCTGCTGCGCCACTCGTCCACCAGGTCGTTGAGGAAGGTATTGATCGTCGTTTTCACGGAAGATTCCCCGCGAGCCTCGCCCGCCGACAATAAAATGCCGCTGACGATGCTCTTGCAGCGCTGCAACTGTGCCTGCATTTCCGTGATTTCTTCCAGCAATTCACTGTTCTTGCTCAGTTCCGGCATGCGGCGCCAGTCGCCGAGGATGACGGACAAGGTCGCCAGCGGCGTGCCCAGTTCGTGCGCGGCGCCCGAGGCCAGCAAGCCCATGCGGATGATGTGCTCTTCTTCCGCCGCGCGCTGGCGCAAGTCGGCCACCTTGGCGTCGCCGGCGCGCTGGTTGCGGTTGATGCGCGTAATAAACAGCACCAGCAAGGCGGCGTTCAGCGCAAAGCAGATCAATAATCCCTGCACGTACAGGCTGGAAAAGCCCCGCTCCGGGTCGATGGGCAGGAACAGCGGACCGGGCAGCAAGGCCAGGCCGGCCAGGCACAGGCTCGTAATGGCCACCATGATCCACGTCGACCACACTTCCAGCAGCACGGCGCTGAGGATGACTTGCAACAGATACAGGAAGGCAAACGGGTTGCTGATGCCGCCGCTCAGGTAGAGCTGGGCCGTCAGCACGGTGACGTCGACCAGCAAGGCGAGGAACAGCGCCGTGTTCGAGACGGGCTGGCGTTCGTGCCAGCGCAAGAGGCTGGCCAGATTGAAGGCGATGAGGCAGGACAGCACTTCGAGCATGTAGGGCACGGGCAAGGCGATGCCCAGTCCCACGCCCACGCCGAAAATCGTGCTGATCTGGCCGATCACGGCCAGCCAGCGCAACTGGATCAGCAGCTTCATGTTCTGGTGGCCGGCCGGATGTTCCATCTCGGCCGCCACGGCGCCGCGTTCTAAGACCTCGCGGTTGGGCAGGATCTCAATCCTGCCCGGCATGGTCGCTTTCTTGCGATGGATCAAGCTTCTTGCCACGTGCGCGGCGGCGTTTATCCTCGCGCACGATCCACCACGTGATACCGGCTACCATCAAGGCAAGCGCGAACCACGTCAGCGCATACACGAGGTGGCTGTTGTGGAACGAGATCACGGTCAGGCCGCCGACGGGGGAGTCACTGGCCGTTTCCGACTTTTCTTTCGCGTCGACGAAATATGGCGCCACGTTGGCGAGCATGTGCGAGGCCGCGATGGCGGCCACGTCGCGCGAATACCAGTGCTGCGTGGCGGGACTGTTTTCACGCAGGAAACCGCCGCCCGTCTCGCTGATGCGCAGCAAGCCGTCGACCTCGACGATGCCGGGCGGCGTGCCGGCGCCGATGCTGGCGCGCTTGGCCACGAAGCCGCGGTTGACGAGTACGGTGCTGCCGTCGGCCAGGCGCAAGGGCGTGATTAACCAATAGCCGCTGCCCAGTGCCGTCGTTGCCTGCACCAGGGTATTGAAAATGGGGAGATAGGTACCGGAGAGTCGCACATGGCGGTATTCATCCGTTTGAGGCGTGATACTGGCCCAGGCTGCGGGTCCAGGTGCGTCCGTTGCGGGCGCATGTACGCGTTGTTCGACGCGCTCGATCAGGTCAAGCTTCCAGAAGAGGCGCTTGACTTGCCAGGTTCCCAGGATACAGAAACCGGCAAACAAGATCCCCGCCAGCAAGGCTAGCGCAATTTTTGAATAATGCACAGCCATGCCGCGTGGGCCTGGCGCGGCATCTTGCGATGCGGCGCCAGGGGCGCGCCCGGTGCTGTCTGGGCGCGTTTGACTCATCATGGAGCCGTTTTCGTATGCATGTACTCAGGCATCAGATCCGGCATCATGTTGTGGTTCATGTGGTACATGACCCACAGGGAACCGGCCATGGCGATGCCCACGATCATGATCGTGAAGATCAGCGCCATCATGTTCCAGCCGCCTTCGGACTTGGTGTTCATGTGCAGGAAGTACACCATGTGCACCACCACTTGAACGGCCGCGAACGCCAGCAGGACCAGGCCCATGGTGCCCGAGTTGGTGATGGCTTTCGTCATCACCAGCCAGAATGGAATGGCCGTCAGGATCACCGACAGGATGAAACCGATCGCGTAGCTTTTCAGGCTGCCATGATCGTGGTTGTCATGGTGGTGGCTATCGCCGTGTGTGTGGTGGTCGCTCATGGCAGCACTCCCATCAGGTAGACAAAGGTGAAGACGCCGATCCAGATGACGTCCAGGAAGTGCCAGAACAGCGACAGGCACATCATGCGGCGGCCGTTTTCCGGGGTCAGGCCATGCTTGTTCAACTGGAACATCAGGGTCACGAGCCAGATCACGCCGAACGTCACGTGCAAGCCGTGGGTGCCGACCAGGGCGAAGAACGAGGACAGGAACGCGCTGCGCTGCGGACCGGCGCCTTCGTGGATCAGATGAATGAATTCATACATTTCCAGCGACAGGAAGGCCAGGCCGAACAGGCCCGTGATGCCCAGCCAGACCAGGGTGCTGCGCAATTGCTTGCGCTGCATGGCCAGCATGGCGAAGCCGTAGGTGATCGACGACAGCAGCAGCATGGCCGTGTTGACGGCCACCAGCGGCAGGTCGAACAGCGCGGCGCCCGTCGGGCCGTCCGCATAGCTGCGGCCGACCACGGCGTACGTGGCGAACAGACAGGCGAAGATCAGGCAATCGCTCATCAGGTAGAGCCAGAAACCCAGCAAGCTGCCGTTTTCCGGGTGGTGCTCGCGCACAAAGTAGCTGCGCGTGCTTGGTGCGGCGCCAGCGGCGCCGGTGTTATGGGCGATGGTATCAGACATGGCTGCTCAGCAATTTAGTATAAGCGTCTTCGGTACGGATGACTTCTTCCGCAGGAATGTAGTAATCGCGCTTGTAGTTAAAGGTATGGACGATGATGGCAATCATCATGATCACGAAGCCGACGGCGGCGACGAGCCACATTTGCCAGATCAGGCCAAAACCGACCAGTGCGGACAGTGCGGCGATCACGAAACCAGCCCAGGTGTTCTTCGGCATGTGGATCTTCGTGAAACCGGACGTCGGACGCTGGTAACCGTGTTTCTTCATGTCAGTCCATGCATCGAGTTCGTGCACTTGCGGCGTGAAGGCGAAATTATAGTCTGGCGGTGGCGACGACGTCGACCATTCCAGCGTACGGCCGCCCCATGGGTCACCGGTCACGTCGCGCAGGGCGTGACGGTTGCGGTAGCTGACGAAGAACTGGATCAGCATGGAAGCGATGCCCAGCGCGATCGAGACGGCGCCAAACCAGGCGATGATGGTCCAGATTTGCAGCGATGGATCTTCAAAGTGGTTGACACGGCGGGTCACGCCCATCAGGCCCAGCACGTACAGCGGCATGAAGGCCAGGTAGAAGCCGACGAACCAGAACCAGAACGAGCACTTGCCCCAGAACGCGTCGAGCTTGTAGCCGAAGGCTTTCGGGTACCAGTAGTTAATTGCAGCAAACACGCCGAACACCACGCCGCCGATAATCACGTTATGGAAGTGGGCAATCAGGAACAGGCTGTTGTGCAGCACGAAGTCCGCTGGAGGTACGGCCAGCAAGACGCCGGTCATGCCGCCGATGGTGAAGGTGACCATGAAGCCGATCGTCCACAGCATCGGCAGTTCAAAGCGGATACGGCCGCGGTACATGGTAAACAGCCAGTTGAAGATCTTCGCGCCCGTCGGGATCGAAATGATCATCGTCGTGATGCCGAAGAAGGAGTTGACGCTGGCGCCCGAACCCATGGTGAAGAAGTGATGCAGCCATACCAGGTACGACAGGATCATGATGACGCAGGTGGCGTACACCATCGAGGCGTAGCCGAACAGGCGCTTGCTGCTGAACGTGGCGACCACTTCCGAGAACACGCCGAACAGCGGCAGGATCAGAATGTAGACTTCCGGGTGACCCCAGATCCAGATCAGGTTGACGTACATCATGGCGTTGCCGCCCAGTTCCGTCGTGAAGAAGTTAAAGCCGGCAACGCGGTCCAGCGACAGCATGGCCAGAACAGCCGTCAGCACCGGGAAGGCGGCGACGATCAGGATGTTGGTGCACAGTGCGGTCCAGGTGAAGACAGGCATTTTCATCCAGGTCATGCCTGGCGCGCGCATCTTGACGATGGTGGCGATCAGGTTGACACCGGACAATAGCGTCCCGACCCCGGCAATCTGCAAGGACCAGATGTAATAGTCTACCCCCACGTCCGGACTGCCGACGATGCCCGACAGCGGCGGATAGGCCAGCCAGCCCGTGCGGGCGAATTCGCCGACGAACAGCGAAGCCATGACCAGGGCGGCGCCCATGGTGGTCATCCAGAAGCTGAAGTTGTTAAGGAATGGGAAAGCCACGTCGCGCGCGCCGATTTGCAGCGGCACCACGTAGTTCATCAGACCCGTCACGAAAGGCATCGCGACGAAGAAGATCATGATCACGCCGTGGGCGGTGAAGATCTGGTCGTAGTGATGCGGTGGCAGGAAGCCGGCATTGTCGCCGAAGGCGATCGCCTGCTGGGTACGCATCATGAGCGCGTCGGCAAAGCCGCGCAGCAGCATGACCAGGCCCAGGATCATGTACATGATACCGATTTTTTTATGGTCGATACTGGTGATCCAGTCGCGCCACAGGGTACCCCAGACGCGGAAATACGTCAGTGCCGCAACGAGTGCGATACCGCCCAGGGCGACCATTGCAAAGGTCGCCAGCAGGATAGGTTCGTGAAATGGAATTGCATCCCAAGTCAGACGGCCGAATATAAGCTTCGTCAGATCAATATGGTCTAGCATTGTTACTCTCAGAGAAAAAAGGGAGGCGCCAGGCAAGCGGCGCCAGTATCTGCAGCGCCACTACGATGCGCTGCGGGATTCATGCAGTGGTTACTTGGCTTGAACGCCCTTTTCCACGACTGCATCGCTAGCGACTACTGCCGTTACGGCCGCTACCGGGCTTTTTGCCATCGTCAATTTGTATGGCTCGACCGGCGTCACGCACAGGGCGTCGGAAACGATGGTGCGGTTCAGAATTGCCTTGTACAGATCGTTAGGCACGGCGCTGTAGCGGCGCACCGGATCGCGTTCGCTAGGCTGGGCCAGCGACAGGTAGTCGTCGCGGTTCAGCGCGCCGCCACCGGCACGTGCCGATTCCACCCATTTGTCGAAGTCCGCATCATTCACGCCGTGGAACTTGAAGCGCATGCCCGAGAAACCGGCACCGCTGTAGTTCGCGGAGAAGCCCTTGTACACACCAGGCTTGTTGATGACGGCATTCAACTGCGTTTCCATGCCAGGCATGGCGTAGATCTGACCTGCCAGTGCGGGGATGAAGAACGAGTTCATGACGGACGAGGCGGTGATCTTGAAGCGGATCGGGCGGTCGACGGGCGCGTACAGTTCATTCACGGAAGCGATGCCTTGCTCCGGGTAGATGAACAGCCATTTCCAGTCCAGGGCCACGACTTCGACGATCATCGGTTTGTGGCTGGCAGGAATCGGGCGGTTGGCGTCGATACGGCTCAATGGGCGGTATGGATCGAGGGTGTGGGTACTGATCCAGGTCAGCAGGCCCAGCACGATGATGATCAGCAGGGGCGCGCCCCAGATGATCAGCTCGAGGCGAGTCGAGTGGTCCCAGTCCGGCTCGTATTTGGCCGCGGTATTGTTTTTTCTATAGCGCCATGCAAACAGCAGGGTCAGGGCGATTACCGGAACGATAATCAACAGCATCAGCAATGTCGAGATGACAATCAGATTGCCTTGCTGAACTGCGATGTCGCCAGACGGATTCAGTACCACCGTATTGCAACCAGCCAACAATGCGAGAGGTAAAAGAAGCAGTCCGCGACGAACTTTTAATGAAAACATACAGGAAAGTCCAGTACAGGGGATGAAGATATGGTACTGTATTCTCACTGGAGCGCGTTGGCAATTGGACGTTTTGTCCTACCCCTTGCTCGGATTTTCACTTGGTGGTTGAGGAGTTTTCCTACAGCTATCTATTGAATAGTCCTACTCCGGGCGTGAGACACCCGGGGTAAGTTACGCGTTGGCCGAACTCGAAACTATATTGGAGACGATCATCATGTCCAGCACGCGCACACACAGCGGGGACGTACCCGCCGACTTTTCCCCCCACTCCCTGCGCGACGCACGCGGGGCCGGCACGGTCGAATCGCATATCGACCCCGGTGAGATCGCCGTCGGCGTGATCATCGGCCGCGCTTCCGAATACTTTGACTTCTTTGTCTACGCCATCGCTTCGGTGCTGGTGTTTCCGCGCGTCTTCTTCCCGTTCGAAGAACGCCTGGAGGGCACATTATATGCTTTCCTGATCTTCTCGTTCGCCTTCATCGCCCGTCCGTTCGGCACCGTGATCTTCATGGAGATCCAGCGACGCATGGGGCGCAGCGCCAAGCTGACGTTCGCCCTCTTCCTGCTGGGCGTGTCGACGGCCGGCATCGCCTTCCTGCCGACCTACGCCCACCTGGGCTTTGCCGCCATCGTCTGGCTGTCCGTGCTGCGCATCGGCCAGGGCGTGGCGCTCGGTGGTTCCTGGGATGGCTTGCCGTCGCTGCTGGCCCTGAACGCGCCGGAAAACAAGCGCGGCTGGTACGCCATGCTGGGCCAGCTGGGCGCGCCCGCCGGCTTCCTGATCGCTGCCGGCCTGTTCTGGTTCATGCTGACCACCCTGACGGATGAGGAATTCCTCGACTGGGGCTGGCGCTATCCCTTCTATGTGGCCTTCGCCATCAACGTGGTGGCCCTGTTTGCCCGCTTGCGCCTGGTGTCGACAAATGAATATGCGCGCCTGCTCGACGAACGCGAACTGCAGCCCGTGAGCGTGTTTGAAATGGGCCGCGGCCAGGGCCGCAACGTGCTGATCGGCGCCCTCGCCGCGCTGGCCAGCTACGCCCTGTTCCACCTGGTGACCGTGTTCCCGCTGTCATGGATTTCCGTCTACCAGACGCGTTCCGCTTCGGACTTCCTGCAGATCCAGATGCTGGGCGCCGTGCTGGCCGCCGTCGGCGTGGTAATTTCCGGCTTGCTGGCCGATAAAGTGGGCCGCCGCACTACCCTGGGCGTGCTGGCCGTGCTGATCGCCATCTTCAGCGCCTTCGTGCCGACCCTGATGGGCGGCGGCAATACGGGCCAGGACGTGTTCATCCTCGTCGGCTTCAGCCTGCTGGGCTTGTCCTACGGCCAGGCAGCCGGCGCCGTGACGGCCAACTTCCCTGCCCGCTTCCGCTACACGGGCGCGGCCCTGACGTCCGACCTGGCCTGGCTGGTCGGTGCCGGCTTCGCTCCGCTGGTGGCGCTGGGCCTGTCGGCCAACTTCGGCCTCGCCTATGTCAGCTTCTACCTGCTGTCGGGCGCCGTCGCCTCGCTGGCCGCGCTGAGCCTGAACCGGGCGCTGGAAATCCGCGACTGACATATATATAGTGGGTAGCGTGCACCGCACTGAAAAAACGCCGGCACCGTCCGGCGTTTTTTCATGCCCGGGCCTTGGCCAGGCTTACTGTATCGCCAGCTGCCGCCCGCCCGTGCCCTCTTTCTTCGGCAAGTCCAGCAGCAGCACGCCGTTTTCGTAGCGGGCCTGCGCACCGGCCTCGTCCACCTCGTGCGGCAGCACGAAGCTGCGGTAGTGCTGGCCGTACTCGCGTTCGCTGCGCACGGTCTTGCCGCCGCCGTCGCGCGTCACTCTTTCATCCTTGAGTTCGGCACTGATGGAGACGCGGTTGCCGTCGATGGAGACCTTGATATCGTCCTTGTTGACGCCTGGAATGTCCGCCTGCACCTGATAGGCTTGCTCGGTTTCGGAAATGTCGACGCGCATGCGCGACGTGCCCCCTTCGCGCAAGCGCAAGGCGGGCGCAAAAAAGTCATGCATGAATTCTTCCATGTCGCTGAACGGGTCGAAACGTGCCAGCGGGTTTTGCGTATCGCGACGGATCAATTGATTAGCCATGATGTCCTCCTGCAAAGGCTGGTTTGCACACGGCGGCCGTCCGCGGGGACGCCGCCACCTCCTGCATCTTAGGATGCGAACCGCCAATCTCGTTGATCTGCCTCAATCGTGGCAAGCTTGATTTTTTCGCTACTTTGCTCTGTGCGTTGCCGCGCTTTGCACAGGCTTGCAAGTCGGCAATTGAGCGCAAGGCTGTTATGCTAGCGCACGCTATGCTTGACCACCAGAAAACTTGCATTTCAATTAAAATTGATTTTTTCGCGACAGCCTTACACGGACATGATGAATACCAAGACCCCGATCGACTCCTTCAGCTTTCGCCGCATCCTCGCCCGCAACGTCACCTTGCCGCTGGTCATCGGGGTCGTCACCGCCCTCGTGTTTGTCGGCCTGATCGCCTACCTGCTGTCGGCCCTGCGCTCGGTCGAGCATTCCGAACGGGTGATCGGCAACGCCAACGAAGTCATGAAGCTGTCCGTCGACCTGGAAACAGGCATGCGCGGCTACCTGCTGACGGGCGATGAAACGTTTTTGGCGCCATATAAGTCGGGCAAGGCAAAGATCGCCGTGGAAATGAGCACCCTGCTCGAACTCGTGTCCGACAGCCCCATCCAGGTGGACCGCTTGCGCCGCATCCGCGCGCTGCAAGGCCAGTGGATGGAGTACGCGGAAGCAGTGATCGGCCAGCGCCGCAATAACCAGGAATTCCTCGCGCGCGTGCGCCAGGGCGAAGGCAAGCTGGAATTCGATGAAATCCGCCGCGAATTCCTCACTTTCCTGTCCATGGAGCAACGGCTGCGCCAGGAACGGGCCGACACGGCCGAGGGCCGCACCATGCTGGCCGTGGCGGTATTCCTCGTCCTCAGCCTGGGCATGTCGGGCTTGCTTGCCTATCTGGGACGGCGCGAACTGCTGCGCCTGTCCGATATCTACAATGAAGCGCTGGAACAGCGGAGCAAGGACAACGACGTGCTGCAGGAACAGGCGTGGCTGCGCACGGGACAGACGGAGCTGGCGGCCCACACGAGCGGCCAGCTGGGCCTGCCGCAGCTGGGACGGCACGTGCTCGATTTCCTCGCCCACCGGCTGGAAGTGGCCGTCGCCACCCTGTACGTCGTCGATGAAGACGGCAGCCTGCGCCGCACGGCCGTGTACGGCTTCAACGAACAGGGCGTGAAGGAAAAACAGGTGTTCAAGCTGGGCGAAGGCCTGGTGGGCGAGACGGCGCGCGAAAAGCGCCTCAAGCATGTGCAGCAAGTGCCCGAGAATTACCTGACCGTGACGTCGAGCCTGGGCAGCGGCGCACCGCTGGAACTGGTTTTGGCGCCCGTCAACAATGAAGGCGTCGTCAACGGCGTCATCGAACTGGGCTTTACGCATCCCGTCAGCGCCCGCGCCAAGGAATGGCTGAACCTGATTGGCGCGAATATCGGCACCTCGCTGGAAGCGGCCCTGTACCGCCAGCGCCTGCAAAACGTGCTGGAAGAAACCCAGCAACTGAACGAAGAGCTGGAAGTGCAGCAGGAAGAGCTGCGCACGGCCAATGAAGAGCTGGGCGAGCAGTCGCGCGTGCTGGAACAGTCGCAAGCCCACCTGGAAGAGCAAAAGGCGGCGCTGGAGCAGTCGAACGAACAGCTGGCCGTGCAGGCGCTGTCGCTGGACCAGAAAAACATGGCCATCGTCGAGGCGCACGCCCAGCTGGAAGCGCGCGCGGACGAGCTGCAGCGGGCCAGCCGCTACAAATCCGAATTCCTGGCGAACATGTCGCATGAGCTGCGCACGCCGCTGAACAGCTCGCTCATCCTGTCGAAGCTGCTGTCAGACAACAGCAGCGGCAACCTGACGCCGGAGCAAGTGACGTTTGCGCAAACCATTTATTCGGCCGGCAACGACTTGTTGACCCTCATCAACGACATCCTCGACATTTCCAAGGTCGAGGCGGGCAAGCTGGAATTGACGCCGGACGCCGTGCCCTTCGACGAGCTGCTCAGCAGCATGAAGATGCTGTTCGGCGCCCAGGCGCAGCAAAAGAAACTGGTATTTGACGTCAAGGTGGCGCCGGACACGCCGCCGTCCTTCGTCAGCGACCGCCAGCGCCTCGAGCAAATCCTGAAGAACCTGCTGTCGAACGCCATCAAGTTTACGGATGCGGGCACCGTGTCCCTGCACGTGAGCGCCGATGCGGCCGGCCAGGTGCGCTTCCAGGTGCAGGATTCGGGCATCGGCATCGCCGACGACCAGCAGCACAAGATTTTCGACGCCTTCCACCAGGCGGACGGCACCACCAGCCGCCGCTATGGCGGCACGGGCCTGGGCCTGTCGATTTCGCGCGACCTGGCCGCCTTGCTGGGCGGCAGCATCGAGCTGGCCAGCACGCCGGGCCAGGGCAGCACGTTTACATTGGTGCTGCCGGCCATGATGCCGGAACGCTTGGTGGAAACGCCAAGCGCCCCCGCCGCCGCACCGCAAGCGCCCGCAAAAACCGCCGCCGCGCCGAAGGCGGCGCCCGCCGCCAAGCCCGTGCCGCTGCCCACCTTCCAGGATGACCGCGACAGTGTGCCCGCCGTCAAGACGGGCCAGCGTTCCGTGCTGGTGATCGAGGATGAACCGTCGTTTGCCGGCATCCTGTTCGACCTCGCACATGAAATGCAATACCGCTGCCTGGTGGCGCACGGCGCCGATGAAGGCTTGCGCCTGGCGGAAGAATTCCTGCCCGACGCCATCCTGCTCGACATGGGCTTGCCGGACCGTCCGGGCTTGCTGGTCTTGCAGCAATTGAAGGAAAACCCGCTGACGCGCCACATTCCCGTGCACATCGTCTCCGGCAACGACCAGATCCAGGAAGCCATGCAGCTGGGCGCCATCGGCTACGCCACCAAGCCGCGCACGCGCGAGCAATTGAAGGAAGTGTTCCGCAAGCTCGAATCGAAGTTTACGCAGCAGATGAAGCGCATCCTGCTGGTCGAGGATGACGAACGCCAGCGCGAAAGCGTGGTCCACCTGATCAGCGACGACGACGTGGAAATCACGGCCGTGGCCTTGGGCGAACAGGCGCTGGAATTGCTGAAGACACAGATTTTCGACTGCATGATCATCGACCTGAAGCTGCCCGATATCCAGGGCAACGAATTGCTCGAACGCATGGAACATGAAGAGCTGTGCTCGTTCCCGCCCGTCATCGTCTACACGGGCCGCAACCTGAGCCGCGAGGAAGAGGCGGACCTGATGAAGTATTCGCGCTCGATCATCATCAAGGGCGCCCGCTCGCCCGAACGCCTGCTCGACGAAGTCACCCTCTTCCTGCACAAGGTGGAATCGGAACTGTCGAGCGAACGCCAGGGCATGCTGCAGCAGGTGCGCAGCCGCGAGCGCGTGTTTGAAGGGCGCAAGATTTTGCTGGTGGACGACGACGTGCGCAACATCTTTGCCCTGACGAATGCGCTGGAACAGAAAGGCGTGGTGGTGGAAATCGGCCGCAACGGCTTCGAAGCCATCAGCAAGCTCAACAGCGTGGACGATATCGACCTGGTGTTGATGGATGTCATGATGCCGGGCATGGATGGCCTGGAAGCGACGCGCCTGATCCGCGCCGATGGCCGCTACAACAAGCTGCCCATCATTGCGATTACGGCCAAGGCCATGAAGAATGACCAGGAAGAATGCCTGCAGGCGGGCGCCTCCGACTACCTGGCCAAGCCGATCGACCTGGACCGCCTGTATTCGCTGCTGCGCGTGTGGATGCCGAAGATGGAACGCATGTGATGGAGCGATACTGATGTCCCTGCGCACCACGGACGCGCAACTGCACGCGCTGATGGAAGCGATCTATCAGCGCTACAGCTATGATTTTCGCGACTACTCTTTGCCCTCGCAACGCCGGCGCCTGAACCAGGCGCTCGAGCGCTTCCACTGCGCCGACCTGCCCGCCTTGCAGCAGCTGGTGCTGGACGACGCGGCCGCCTTTGGCAAGCTGCTGCAGATTTTGACTGTGCCCGTCACGCAAATGTTCCGCGACCCGGCGTTTTTCCTCGCCCTGCGCGAACACGTCGTGCCCGTGCTGAAAACCTACCCGTCGCCGACCATCTGGGTGGCCGGCTGCTGCACGGGCGAAGAAGCGCTGTCGCTGGCCATCATGCTGCACGAGGAAGGCTTGCTCGAACGCAGCACGATCTACGCCACCGACATCAATCCGCAAGCGCTGGCCACGGCCGCGCGCGGCGTATACCCGCTGCACCGCATGGCCGACTACGGCGACAACTACCTGGCCGCGGGCGGCCTGGGCCAGCTGGCCGAGTACTACACGGTCGAGCATGCCACGGCGCGTTTCCAGCAGCACTTGCTCGACAGGATCAACTTTGCCGACCACAGCCTGTCCACGGACAGCGTTTTTATTGAAACGCAATTGATTTGCTGCCGTAACGTGCTGATTTACTTCAACAAAACCTTGCAGGAACGGGCCCTGGGCCTGTTCCACGATTCACTGTGCCACCGGGGTTTCCTGGGCCTGGGCAGCAAGGAAAGCACGCATTTCACGCGCTTTGCCGCCGACTTCGAACCCTTGCCGGGTCCCGAAAAGCTCTACCGCAAGCGTGCGCCGTCGCACGCCGCTTCCCATTACGCTGGACGGCACATGCCAGGAATGAAACATGATGAATGAAACAAGCACCAAACTGCTGATCGTCGACGACTTGCCGGAAAACTTGCGCGCGCTCAATGCGCTGATCCGCGAGAGCGACCGCAGCGTCTACCAGGCCTCCTCGGGCGAAGAAGCGCTGGCCCTGCTGCTGGAGCACGATTTCGCGCTGGCCATCCTCGACGTGCAAATGCCGGAAATGGATGGCTTTGAGCTGGCGCAATTGATGCGCGGCACGGAAAAGACGCGCCACATCCCCATCGTCTTCGTCACGGCGGCCGGCAAGGAAATGAATTTCGCCTTCCAGGGCTATGAAAGCGGCGCCGTCGATTTCCTGCACAAGCCGCTCGACATCAATGCCGTGCAAAGCAAGGTCAACGTTTTTGTTGCCCTGCACCAGCAGCGCAGCGAGACGCGGCGCCAGGTGCAGGCGCTCGAGCACAGCCGCCAGCAGCAGGAAGCGTTATTGAAAGAATTACGCGCCACGCAGGCAGAGCTGCAGCGTTCGCTGCGCCTGCGCGACGAATTCATGTCCATGGTGGCGCACGAACTGCGCACGCCGCTCAATACGCTGTTCCTGGAAACGCAGATGCGCACCGTCAACCTCGAACGGGGCAACCTGGCCGCCTTCGAGCCTGACAAGCTGGGCAAGATGGTGGCGCGCGACGGGCGGCAAATCCGCAGCATGGTACGCCTGATCGATGACATGCTCGACGTCTCGCGCATCACCAGCGGCAAGCTGTCGATCCGCCGCGAAGCCGTCGACCTGACCAGCCTGGTGCGCCGCGTGGCCGACGACCTGGCGCCGTGTGCGGCCGCCACGGGCAGCGTGCTGGAAGTGCTGGCCTTCGAAGCCATCCACGGTTACTGGGATGCCTTCCGCGTCGAGCAGATCGTTGTCAACCTGATCAGCAACGCCGTGCGCTACGGCCAGGGCCAGCCCGTGGAGATCAGCCTGGCGCACACGCAGAACAGCGCCGTCATCGAAGTGCGCGACCATGGCATCGGCATCAACGCGCGCGACCAGGAACGCATCTTCGACGCCTTCGAGCGCGTCATGCACCAGGACCGCACGGGCGGCCTGGGCCTGGGCCTGTTCATCACCAAGCAGCTGGTCGATGCGCATGGCGGCGCCATCACCCTGCAAAGCCAGCCCGGCAATGGCGCCCTGTTCAGCGTCACCCTGCCGCTGGCCGGCAGCTGAGGCCCCCATGAGCAGCACACCCGCCTCCAGCAGCCAGACCGGCGCCAGCGCCGTCGCCTTTCTGTTGCAGCTGGAACGCCGGCTGCGGCTGCTGCAAGACACGGGCGACATCCTTTCCCTGTCGGCGCAGCTGCTGGGACAGCGCCTGGGCGCCCAGCAAGTGGCCTGTTTCAATATCGACCAGACCCTGCAATGCCCTACCCTGCAGCATGCGTGGAGCGACGGCCTGGCGCCCGGTGCCGCCGGCGAATATTTCCTCGGCGATTATGCGGCCCGCCTGGCCGAGGCGCTGGCGGCCGGCCAGGCGCTTGCCGTCAGCGATGTGGCGAGCGACCCGCGCACGGCCATGCCGGCCGCGCTGGCCACATTCGCGCGCCTGGGCATCCGCGCCTTCCTGAATATTCCCATTGCCAAGGAGGGCCGGCTGGCGGCCCTGTTCGTCGTGCACAGCCGCGCGGCGCGGCTGTGGCATGCGGACGAGATCGAACTGGCCGTGCAAGTGTCGGAACGGGTCTGGTCGACCATTTTGCGGGCGCAGGCGGAAGCGCGGCTGCGCGCCCTCAGTGCCAGCATGGAAACGCAGGTGGCCGAGCGCACGCGCGAATTCGGCCGCACCTGGAACGTCAGCCCCGATTTGCTGGGCGTGCTCAACCTGGACGGCTATTTCGAGCACTCGAACCCCGCCTGGCAAGCCACGCTGGGCTGGTCGGCGGAGGAAATCCGCACGACGCGCTTCCTGGAACTGATCCATCCCGAAGACTTGCCGCGCACCCATGCGGCCTGGGAAGCGGCCAACCAGGGCCAGCCGGCGCTGCGTTTCGAAAACCGCTACCGCCACAAGCTGGGCGGCTGGCACTGGCTGTCGTGGGTGGCCGTGCCCGAGGGCGAGAAGGTGTATTGCAGCGCGCGCGACATCACCGTGGAAAAGAAGCTGGAAGCGGAACTGGCCGCGCGCAACAGCGAGCGCGAGCGGCTGTGGCGCAGCGCGCAAGACCTGATGGTGGCCATCGATGCCGACGGCTGCTTTGCCGCCGTCAACCCCGCCGCCAGCGCCATCCTGGGCTGGCTGCCCGAGGAAATGCTGGGCCGCAGCCTGTTCGACTTCGTGCTGCCCGAGGATGCCGCCGCCACGCGCCAGGCCTTGTTGCAGGTAAGCAAGGAATCCATCCCCAGCTTTGAAAACCGCTACCGGCACCGCGAGGGCGGCCACCGCTGGCTGTCGTGGGTGGCAGCAAGCGAAGGCGACCTGGTGTTCGCCACCGGGCGCCACGTCACGCTGGAAAAGGAAGCGGAAAGCACCTTGCGCAGCATGCAGGAATCCTTGCGCCACAGCGAAATGGCGCTGCTGCAATCGCAAAAGCTCGAAGCGCTGGGCAAGCTGACGGGCGGCGTGGCCCATGATTTCAATAATGTCCTGCAAATTATCTCCGGCAATCTGCAGTTGCTGCAGCTGGGCCTGGACGACGACCCGCTGGCCGCGAAGCGCATCGCCAGCGCCTCGGCCGCCGTGGAACGGGGCGCCAAGCTGTCGGCGCAGCTGCTGGCTTTTGCGCGGCGTCAACCGTTAAAACCGCTGGTAACGGACCTGGCGCAGCTGCTGCGCGCCACGGAAGACCTGCTGCGGCGCGCCACGGGCGAAAGCATCGAAACGCGCTTGCTGCTGGCCGACGACTGCTGGCGCGCCCTGGTCGACCCGCACCAGCTGGAAAACGTCATCCTCAACCTGGCCATCAACGCGCGCGACGCCATGGCCGGCCAGGGCCAGCTGACCATCGAACTGGGCAACAGCGTGCTGGACAGTGCCTACGCGGCCCGCCATGCGGACGTCACGCCCGGCGACTACGTGCAGCTGGCCGTCTCGGATACGGGCACGGGCATTCCCGCCGAGCTGCTGGACAAGATTTTCGAACCGTTCTTCACGACCAAAAGCGAAGGCGAAGGCACGGGACTCGGTTTGAGCATGGCATACGGCTTCCTGCGCCAGAGCGGCGGCCACCTGACGGTGGACAGCGTGCCCGGCCATGGCAGCACCTTCCGCATCTACCTGCCGCGCTCGCTCGAAGCGGAAACGGAACTGCCGCTGCAACTGGGCGGCCCCGTGCTGGGCGGCAAGGAAACCATCCTCGTCGTGGAAGACGACGTGCAGGTGCAGACGACGGTGGTCGACATGCTGCGCGGCCTCGGCTACGCCGTGCTGCGCGCCAGCGATGGCGAAAGCGCGCTGGCCATCGTCGGCAGCGGCGTGCCCATCGACCTGCTGTTTACGGACGTGGTGATGCCGGGCAAGGTGGCCAGCACGGAACTGGCGCGCCAGGCCCGCGTGCTGCTGCCGAAGCTGGCCGTGCTGTTCACCTCGGGCTACACGCAGGACGCCATCATGCAGGGCGGCCGGCTGGAACCGGGCGTGGAACTGTTGAGCAAGCCCTACCGGCGCGAAGACCTGGCGCGGCGCATCCGCCACCTGCTGGCCAACCGCCAGCACGTGACGGCCCTGCACCAGTACCGCGCGCAACTGGCGCCGCAGGCCGCTCCGGCGCGGCCGGAGGGCAGGCATATCCTGCTGGTGGAAGACAATGCCGATGCGCGCGCCATGACGGGCGACCTGCTGGCCATGCTGGGACACACGGTGCTGGCCGTAGGCACGGCCGAGGAAGCCCTGCCCCTGCTGGCTACGCCGGGACTGGAACTGCTGCTGACCGATATCAGCCTGCCGCGGATGTCGGGCGCCGAGCTGGCCGCACGGGCGGCGCGCGAACAGCCGCAGCTGGAAGTGGTGTTTTCCACGGGCCACTCCCCCGCCAATTCCGGCGTGCTGGACCCGCAGGCGCGCTTTCTGGTGAAACCATTTACCGTCGAGCAATTGCAGCGGGCCTTGCTGCCGCCAAATCAGTAGACGTCGAGCCGGCGCGCCTTCAGTGCGCCGGCCAGCTCTTCCAGGCCGAACGGCTTGCGCAGGAAGCGCGCGCTGGCGTCCTGCATCAGGCTGGCTCCCCAGTCGTGCCCGGAAGCAAACACCACCTCCAGCTGCGGCCAGTGCGCGCGCGCATGGCGCGCCAGTTCCAGGCCGGACATGGTGGGCAGGCTGATGTCCGTCACCAGCACGTCCAGGCCCGGCATGGCCAGGAGCGGCATGGCCGCTTCCGCGCTGGCCACGCCATGCACGGTGTGGCCCAGCATATTGAGCATTTCCGTGGTCATTTCGCGCGCATCGTCGTTGTCTTCCACCAGCAGGATGCGCCGCCCGGAAGGGTCGGGCGCGCCCACCAGGCGGCGGTCGGCCAGCAGGTGGCGCAGGCGCCGCGCCAGGTCTTCGCGCTGGTAGGGCTTGCTCAACAGCTCGACACCCGGGTCCAGCCGCCCGCCCTGCATGATGGCGTTGTGCGTATAGCCTGACGTAAACAGCACGGCCAGCTCGGGCAGCAGCAATTTCGCCTGCTGCGCCAGCTCCTTGCTGCTGACGGGACCGGGCATGACGACGTCCGTAAACAGCAGGTCGATAGCCACGCCCGTGCCCAGCAGGGCCAGCGCCGAGGCGCCGTCGTCCGCATGCAGCACGTCGTAGCCGAGGCCGCGCAGCATGTCGACCACCGTGTGTTGCACCGGAGCATCGTCTTCCACCACGAGGATGGTCTCGCCGCCGCCCAGCACGGGGCCCGTCAGGCCCGGCGGCGGTTCGGCCAGCTTTTCCAGCGAGCGCGGCAGATATATCTTGAACGTCGTGCCGGCGCCGGGCGCGCTGTGCACCTTGATATGGCCCGCGCTCTGGCGGATGAAGCCGTAGGCCATGGACAGGCCCAGGCCCGTGCCCTCGCCTTCGCGCTTGGTGGTAAAGAACGGCTCGAAAATCTGGTCGATCACGTCGCGCTCCATGCCATGGCCCGTGTCCGTGATGGTCAGCAGCACGTATTGCCCTTCCAGCACATCGGCATGCAGGCTGGCGTAGGCGGCATCGAGCGTGACATTACTCAAGGTAAACGTGAGCCGGCCGCCCTTCTCCATCGCGTCGCGCGCGTTGATGGCCATGTTCAACAGCACGTTTTCCATCTGGTTCGGGTCGACCAGGGTATGCCACAAGCCTTCGCTGATGAAGGTTTCCTCGGCAATCGCTTCGCCCAGGGCGCGGCGGATCAGCTCATGCATGCGGCGCAGCAGCCGGCCCAGGTCCGTCACCAGCGGCTTCAACGGTTGACGCCGCGCAAAGGCCAGCAGTTGCGACGACAGCTTGGCGCCCCGTTCGACGGCCGAGGCCGCCGAATCGAGGCGCCTGGCCGCCTGCGGATTGTCGGACACCGTCAGTTTCAGCAGTTGCAGATTGCCGGAAATGATTTGCAGCACATTGTTGAAATCGTGGGCCACGCCGCCCGTCAGCTTACCGATCGATTCCAGCTTCTGCGCCTGCAGCAAGGCTTGCTCGCTGCGCACCAGCGCCAGCCGCGCCTCCTTCTCGTCCGTGACGTCGCGGCCGATGGCGTGGATCAGCTTTTGCGCCGGCACGGCCGTCCAGGAAATCCAGCGGTAGCCGCCATCGCGCCGGCGGTAGCGGTTTTCCATGCGCAAGGTGGGCGCTCCATGGGCCAGGCGCGACAAGTCCTTCAAGGCCGCCATGCGGTCGTCGGGATGCACAAGGCTGATAAAATCCATGCCCAGCGATTCAATTTCAGGCCGGTCGAGGATCTTGCTCCAGGCGGGATTGACGGCGATGATCATGCCGGCCAGGTCCGCCACCAGCATGATGTCGGTCGACAGCCGCCACATGCGGTCGCGGTCGGCCGTGCGGTTGGCCATTTCCACTTCCAGCGAAGAATTCAGGTAGGCCATCTTTTCCAGCACGTTCTTCTGTTCCTGCACGTCCGTATTCGTGCCCACCCAGCGCAGCACCGTGCCTGCCTCGTCGAACAGGGGCAAGGCGCGCGCCAGGAACCAGCGGTAGGCGCCGTCGCTGGCGCGGCGCATGCGGAACTCGTGTTCGTAGGCGCTGGCGGTGGCGACGGCCCGCTCCCAGCTTTTTTGCGTGGCTTGCACGTCGTCCGGGTGCACGCACTGGCGAAAACCGGTGGACACGAGCGACTTCATCGATTGCCCCGTGTATTCGCACACCTGTTGGTTGACCCAGTAGGTGGCGCCGCTGCCATGCGCCAGCCAGGCCTGGTTGGGCATGGTCGAGGCCAGCGAACGGAACTGCGCTTCGCTGTCGAGCAAAGCGTTGCGCGCCTGCCAGTGTTCGTCGATATCCTCGCAGGAGCCGTACCATTTCACGGGCTGGCCCCGCTCGTCGAGCCGGCAGTAGGCGCGCGAATGCACCCAGCGGTAGCGGCCGTCCTGCCGGCGCACGCGCATTTCCTGGTCCAGCGGCTGGCCGCTGCCCACCGCTTCGCTCCACGCCGCCAGTGTACGGGGCACGTCCTCGGGATGGATGGCATCGAGCCAGCTGGTAGCGAGGCCGCTGCCTCCCGTCCAGTCGCGCCAGCGCTGCGCCACATAGTCGAGCTTGCCGTCGAGGTCGGCCGTCCACAGCACTTGCGTGTTCAGCTCGATGGCGTAATGGAAGTGTTCGCGGCTGTCGTGCAGCGATTTTTCCAGCTGGCCCCGCTCGATCACATGCGCGGCCACGCGCGCGGCCAGCGCCAGCAATTCGATCTCGGGCTGGGTGGGATGGCATGGCGCCTGGAAAAACAGGCCCAGCACGCCCAGGATATGGCCCTTGGCGCCGAAGACGGGAGCGACCCAGCAGGCGCGGTAGCCGTGCAGCATGGCTTCCTTGCGTCCCGCGCTCCAGTGCACGTCGCGCGTGATGTCACCGCAATACACGGGCGCGCCGGAAAAGGCGGCCATGCCGAACGGGGACGGCTGGTCGCCGCCGTGGCGCAGGGCCAGGCACAGGTCTTGCGGCAGGCTGGGCGCGGACAAGCCGCAAAAGCGGTCGGCCTCGTCGATGAGCACGAGACAGGCGTGCGCGCCGCCCTCGGCCAGGTCTTGCAGCGCCAGCAACAAGTGTTCCAGTGCATGGGCCAGGTCGGCGCCTGCCGCGATGCTGCCCAGCGCACTATGCTCGGCGTCCAGCAAGGAAAGAATGTTGTTTGCGTGCACCGTGTCGATAAGGGGAAAACTGATGCCGAAATATACCATGGGGCAACGCTCTTGCAGGAGGAAAACAGCATGCCGCTTGATCTCTGCCGCCACGCGGCCCTATGCTACAGTGTTGCTCTCTTCTCAAGCGAATCCCAGCATGCCTACCTCCTTGCCGTCTTCCCTGATCGCCACCGCCCTGCTCGCCTCCGCCCAAGGCGCCGTCGCCGTCCCCATGAGCCTGGACGACTACCTGGCCCTGAACGGCCCCGCCCCCACGGCGCAGATCGCCTATGGCCCCGCGCCATCGCAATACGCGCAGCTGTTCCGGCCCGAAGGCACGGGACCGTTCCCCGTCGTCGTGCTCGTTCATGGCGGCTGCTGGACGGTGGCTTTCGGCGGCATCAAACAGATGCGCAACGTGGCCGGCGCCCTCGTGGCGCAAGGTATTGCCGTGTGGAATGTGGAATACCGGCGCGTGGACGAGCCGGGCGGCGGCTATCCGGGCACCTACGAAGACATGCACGCGGCCCTGGACAGCCTGCAGCAGCACGCGCCCCGGTACCAGCTCGACACGCGCCGCATCGTCGCCATGGGCCACTCGGCCGGCGGCCAGCTGGTGCAATGGATCGCAGGACGGGAAAAACTGCCAAAGACCAGCCCCCTGTACCGCGACACCTACTTGCCAGTAAAAAATATCCTCAGCCTGGGCGGCCTGGCCGACCTGCGCCACGAGAAAGACTTGATCAAGACCAGCTGCGAGCGCGACATCGAGCAACTGGCAGGCAGCGCCAGCACCGAGCGCCCCGACATCTACAGCGACACCAACGCCGCCGACCTGCTCCCCAACGGCAGCCGCACCGTGCTGGCCACGGGTGAACTCGACACCATCTCCCCACCCCGCGTCGCGCACGACTACGCGGCCAAGGCAATCAAAGCCGGCGACCATGCGGAAGTGCTGATCTTGCCGGGCGCCAGTCATTATGACGAGATTGCGGCGACGTCGAATGCCTGGGGGATGGTTTTGCCGGTGGTGCGGGATATGCTGGGGATCGGCGCGCAATGATGACAGTGTTGCCTGAAGCAGGCGACATAACAAAGGTAGTGCCTCTTGCTAAGCCGTTCTGTTTTCAGCGTCGAGAAGAATCTTCCAATCGCGGCGTTGTCCCAGAAGGTTCCGCGCCTGGTGATGACTTGGCGATCGTCTATCGAAGCAGTACTGGAGAATGCATTGATTGGCACATACGAAATAACAGACTTGCACTCGATAGGCATACCTGGAGTTGAAGTTGCAGGGAGAGAGTTTCACCTGCTCGACCTGCACGAGATGATTGGTATTGAAAGGAACATGACCTGTTTTATGTTTCGGCACAACAGCAAAGCTGAAACTGACTACGGACACATGGTCACCGGGGTTCTGTTCAACAAAGTTTACATGAACGAGCAAACAAACGAGCTTGCGAATAGTAACTCAGCTTATAACGATCTAGCGGTTCTACGGATAGACTGCCGAGATCCTGCGCTAACTGTTCAACAAAGAAAGACTTTAAAGTACAAGGGCGTCGCTATCAAAGACCTCTTTAAGATATCTTACGCAACCTTTAACCGCCAGCCGCTCCGTCACCCAACAGGCAAGAAGATTGTGCCGAACATTGTTTTAGTTGAAGCTGACTTTTCAAAGCTAGACGCACAGAAGCTACTAGTAAATTATCTGGTCATGAAACATAACGGCGGAACTGCATTGATCGATTATGAAAAAGAAGACCTAGTCGGAACAATGCTGGGGATGCGAAACAATACGATCGATAGCCGCATCCTTGAAACTTTTGGCTTTACTGTGAAGTCTGCAAGCGAGAACGTCAACATTCAACTTGCATCGTTAAACGCGAAAGCTGCACGAAATGCACTGACCAAGGAAGAGCTAGAAGCCAAAGCCAGCTACGAATTCGTTAAGCGAGTAGCGGCACTTGGCGCTGTATGCGCTGAGTTTGAGAGAGCGAGATTAGGAGACCGGTCATTGACGTTAGACAGTGATGCTGCGAAAAGGATACTTGCTAACGCCATCGGGTTTAACCCGTCCGTTATACTGCACGGGAAAAAGCAAGTCTTTTGGGATTTGCAATCCTACCTGCACATCGTAATGCGACACATAGATGCCTATCAGGTTGGTAATTTTAAGGGAAAGACTGTCCTTCCTTATGAGCTGACGGACCTTAAGGACCTAATCGAGAAAGTCTTAGATAGTATTCGCGAAGAGCTTGCTCTTCATTTCGCGACGAACTCGGGAGAGTTTGTCAGATCAGGGCGCATGGCAGTACTCTTCAACGGCGATTACTTCATCTTAAGGATCGATCCTAATGGACGCCTTAGCCAGTTCTACAGTCCTTAGTACTTATTACTTTCCATACGCGACCAAGAGTAGATTAGTCAGACTTGCACAGGTAACCCGAACCTAGGCGAGTTGGACCAATTCAATTTCCGGTTTGGGGCGCAAGCAGACGTTCCTCAACCGCGAACCGGCAACGAGAGCATGAACCCGCCCGCGCCTGGAACCAAGGCTCCCGGGCCCAGCGGGCCTGAAAAATGGCCAGGGCAAGGCGCGCGGGCGAAGACAGTACGCATGTACGGCGAGCCCAAGCAACGCAGCCATGGACATTTTCTCAGGCCCGCGGCTCTGGCCCGCCATTCAATACAAACTTACTGAACACGCGCCAGGTATTGTGCCAGCTGGGCGAAGGTAGCCTTGAATCCCTCCTTCATCGACTCATGCCCTTCCACAAAAGTCCGATGCTGCTCATCCGTCGCCTTGTGCGGCGTCGACCGCAATGTCATCGTCGTCTTGCCGTTTTCTTCCGTGAGGGTCATGACATTGAACGATTCCAGCGGCCAGGTCGCGCTGACCGGATGCTGCACGACATTACCCTGCTTGTCGGCGAACGACAAAATCGAAACTATGCGTTCAGGCGCTTCAATCGCCTGGTAGGTGAACTTGCCCCACATCTCGTAGCCATTGTCGGCGCGCATGCCGTAGTGGAAGACGCCGCCCGGCCGCAAGTCCAGCGCCAGCACGCTCAATTCGAAGCCGACAGGGCCCCACCATTGGGCCAGGCGTTCCGGCTCGACCCACGACTGGAACACCAGCTCGCGCGGCGCGTCGAAGGTTTGCGTGATGACAAAGTCGCTGCTGTCGCGGTGCTGGCCGTCCTGCTTCTGTTTTTCCGTCGTCATGCTGTCTCCTGATGGTGGTGGGCTGACTGTTAATGTAACAGCGGCTTAGACAAACGGGAAGGCCTGTACGCCTGCCAAACGGCCATGCTAGAATATTAGTTAGACACCTAACCATTAGACGACTCACCTTATGATTTCTATCGAAGAGCGCTTTTCCGCCGCGCTCCACAAGACGGCGCGCGGCTGGCGCCATGCGATCGACCGGCGCCTGAAAGACCTGGACCTGGGGCAAGCAAGCTGGATGTGCATTGCCATGATCGCCAAGTCGCCGCAGCCGCCGTCGCAAAGCGAGCTGGCCCATCAATTGGGCGTGGAAAACCCCACCATGGTGTCGATGCTGGACCGGCTCGTGAAATCGGGCTTCGTGCAGCGCCAGCCGTCGGCAACGGACCGCCGCGTGAAACTCGTCGTGCTGACCGAGGCGGGCCTGCAAGTGTATGACACCGTGCGCAAGGAAGCGGACGGCTTCCGCAAGGAACTGCTGCAGGGTATTGACCCCGATCAATTGCGGGCCGCCACCGAACTGCTCGAAGGCCTGCAGGCTGCCACGGAGAAGTTTGCGTGACTTCCGTTCCCGCTTCACAAGACCCCACGCTGAACCGGCGCATGATCACGATTTCGATCATGCTTGCCACCATCATCCAGGCGCTCGACGGCACCATCGCCAACGTCGCCCTGCCCCACATGCAGGGCAGCCTTTCCGCCTCGCAAGACCAGATCACCTGGGTACTGACCTCGTTCATCGTTGCCGCCGCCATTGCCACGCCCCTGACGGGCTGGCTGTGCGACCGTTTCGGCCAGAAAAACACCTTTCTCGTCTCCGTGGCCGGCTTCACGCTCGCCTCCGTGCTGTGCGGCCTGTCCGGCACCCTGTCCGAGATCGTCGCCGCCCGTTTGCTGCAGGGCGTGTTCGGCGCGGCGCTGGTGCCGCTGTCGCAGGCGGTCTTGCTCGATATCAATCCGCGCGAAAAGCACGGTTCGGCCATGGCCATCTGGGGCATGGGCGTGATGATCGGCCCCATCCTGGGACCGACACTGGGCGGCTGGCTGACGGACAGCTACAGCTGGCGCTGGGTCTTCTTCATCAACATCCCCATCGGCGCCATGGCTTTCTACGGCATCTGGCGCTACATCCGCAAGGATCCGCCCAACCGCCGCATGAACTTCGACATGTTCGGCTTTGCCACCTTGAGCCTGTCCATCGGCGCGCTGCAGATGCTGCTGGACCGGGGCGAGCAGAACGACTGGTTTTCTTCCACGGAAACGTGGATCGAAGCCATCGTGCTGGCCATGAGCTTGTGCTACTTCATCGCCCACACGGCCTTGCGTCCGGCCGGCAAGTCTTTCCTCGATTACCGCCTATTGAAAAACTCGAACTATGTGAGCGGCTTGCTGTTCATCTTCATCGTCGGCATGGTGCTGTTTGCTACCCGCGCGCTGACGCCGTCGATGCTGCAAGGCTTGATGCATTACCCGGCGGCCATTGCCGGCCTGGTGACGGCGCCCAGCGGCCTGGGCACGATGCTGGCCATGCTGATCGTCGGCAAACTCACGGGCAAGATCGATACGCGCATCCTGCTGGGCGTGGGTTTTTCGATCACCGCGTTTTCGCTGTGGCAGATGGCCAATTTCACCCTGGACCTGGTGCCGAAGACGGTCGTGTGGAACGGCATCATCCAGGGCATCGGCCTGGGCCTCGTCTTCGTGCCGCTGAGCGCGGCCACGTTCGCCACCCTGTCGCCGCAGATGCGGGCGGAAGGCACGGCGATTTACAGCCTGGTGCGCAACATCGGCAGCAGCATCGGCATCGCCCTCGTGCAAACCTTGTTGGTGCGCAATACGCAGATCGCCCATGCGTCCCTGACGGAACACATCAATATTGCCAACCCTGCCCTGCATGACCCCGGCATCGCCCAGGTGTTCGACCTGGGCACGAGCACGGGCATGGCGGCGCTGAATGGCGAAATCACGCGGCAGGCGTCGATGATCGCCTACCTCGACGACTTCTGGCTGATGATGTGGCTGACCATCCTCGTGCTGCCGCTCTTGCTCCTGATCAAACCACCAAAGAAGAATGCGCCCGTCGTCGTCGACCACGCGGCCATGGAATAACCCTCATGCACACACCGATGAAACTCTCCCTGCGCATATTGGCGCTCAGTCTATCCCTGGCCGGCTGCGCCAGCATGGCGCCCGACACGCAACAGTTGCCGCAGCAAGACCTGGCCACCGTGCAACTGGCGGCCGACATCCACCTGGCCAGCGAAGGCTGGCCCGCCGCCCAGTGGTGGCGCCAGTTCCAGGACGATCAGCTGGACCAGCTGATCGAACAGGCGCTGGCCGCCAGCCCGAACCTGGCGGTGGCGAATGCCCGCATCGGCTCGGCCCTGTCCGCGTTTGACGCACAGCATGCGGAGCGCGGCCCCAGGGTAGACCTGGGCGCGAACGCCAACCGCCAGCGCTATTCGGGCAATGGCCTGATGCCCGCCCCCATCGGCGGCAATTACTACAATGAAATCACGGTGGGCGTGCAAGCCCATTACGACCTCGACTGGTGGGGCAAGCACAAGGCCCAGATCGCCGCCAGCCTCGGTGAAGTCAATGCGCGGCGCGCCGAATACGCGATGGCGGAACAGATGCTGGCGGCCGAGATCGCCCGCCACTATTTCAGTATGCAAAACGGCTGGGCACGCATGGACAACCTGCATGCGCTGGTGCAACTGCAACAGCTGCTGGTGCTGGACAAGGAAAAACGCATCGCCAACGGCCTCGGCGTCAGCGACGACCATCTGTCCGCGCAAACGCGTTTGAGTCTGCTGCAACAGCAGATCGCCCTGCTGGAAACGCAGGTCGTCACGGAACGCGAAGCCTTGCGCGCCCTCGTCGGCGGCGACAGCTCGGCCTTGGCCAGCCTGCAGCCGAAACAGGCGCAGCCGCTGCCGCATGCGCTGCCCGGCAAGCTGGGCATGGAATTGCTGGCACGCCGGCCAGATTTGCAGGCGGCCCGCTGGCGGGTACAGGCGGCCATGAGCAAGATCGAGGCGGCGCAGGCGTCGTTCTACCCCGATATCGACCTGGGGGCCTCGTTCGGCCTCGATGCGATCAGGCTGGGCCAGCTGCTGCAATCGGGCAGCCGCACCCTGTTCATCGGCCCGGCCCTGTCGCTGCCCCTGTTCGACAGCGGCCGCCTGCAGGCCCAGCTTGCCGGCGCGCGCAGCGAACGCAACGAGCTGATCGCCGACTACAACCAGAACGTCTTCCATGTCGTGCGCGACGTGGCGCAGGCGGGCGCCAGGGTGCAAGGCGTGGAAAACCAGCTGCGGCTGCAGCAGGAAAACCTGCGCGCCAGCGAAGCCCAGCTGCGCAACGCGAATGCGCGGCTCAAGCAAGGTCTGGCCGACCGCGCCACCCAACTGAATGCGGAAATGACCGTGCGCGGCCAGGTGGACCTGGGCATGCAGCTGCAAAACCAGCGCCAGGACGCGGAAATCGGCCTGACCGTGGCCCTGGGCGGCGGCTACCGGGGCAGCAGCGATTTCGCCGCCACGACGACTAAACAATAACCATCGATTACGGAACACATCATGAGCAACGACACCACAGCCAGCAATGACAACCCCGGCAAGCGCAAGGCCGTCCTGATCGCCATCACGGCCGCCTTTGTCGTGGCGGGCGCGGCCTGGGCAGCTTATTATCAATTAGTGCTGGCCAGGGAAGAAGTCACGGACAACGCCTATGTGGGCGGCAACCTCGTCACCCTGTCCGCGCAAGTGACGGGCAATGTCGACGCCATCCGCGCCGACGAGACGCAGATGGTGAAGGCGGGCACCCCGCTGATCACGCTGAACGCCATCGATGCGGACCTGGCCCTGAGCCAGGCGCAGGCACGGCTGGGCAACGTCGTGCGCCAGGAGCGCGAACGCTATGCCAGCGTGGCGCAGTACGACGCCGTCATCGAGCAGCGCCGCCTGGCGCTGGCCACGGCGCAGGGCAACCTTTCTCGCCGCGCGCCGCTGGCGGCGGACCACACGATCTCGGGCGAAGACCTTGCCCATGCAAAACAGGCCGTCGATGACGCGAAAGCGGCCTTGATGGTGGCGCAGCGCCAGGCCGAATCCGCCAAATCGGGCGTGGCGGGCGTCAGCCTGGCCAGCCATCCGGCCGTGCTGTCGGCCCGGGGCGACGTGCTGCAGGCGTGGCTGGCCGTGCGCCGCAACGCAGTCGTCGCGCCCGTCTCGGGCTATGTCGCCAAGCGCAGCGTGCAGCTGGGCACGCACGTGACGCCGGGCACGCCGCTAATGTCCATCGTGCCGCTCGATCAATTATGGGTCGATGCGAACTTCAAGGAGTCCGAATTGCGCAATATCCGTGTCGGCCAGGCGGCCGCCATCGAAACGGATTTGTATGGCAGCAAGGTGGTCTACCACGGCAAGGTGCTGGGCATGTCGGCCGGCACGGGCAGCGCGTTTTCGCTGTTGCCGGCGCAAAACGCCACGGGCAACTGGATCAAGGTGGTGCAGCGCGTGCCCGTGCGCATCACCCTGGACCCGAAGGAACTGGCCGCCCACCCGCTGCGCATCGGCCTGTCGACGACGGTGACGGTCGACACCAGCCATGGCGAAGGGGCAACGCTGGACCAGCCGATGGCGGCATCGACCGTCTACACGACCGAGGCGCTGAGCCAGCCCGTGGACGAGGCGGAGAAGATGGCCGATGCGATTATTGCGCAAAACCTCGCACACTAGACCCAACTGCGACGACTGGGGTCGTACCCTGCAGGGTACGACCCCGGCATTTGCCATTCGGGTTTGATTATATTTACTTCGCCTTCCCCGCCGCGGCCACCTGGTCCAGTATATGCTTGGGCACGGCCGCATAATGCTTGAATTCCATCGTGTAGGTGGCGCGGCCCTGGGTCAGCGAACGCAAGGTTGTCGAGTAGCCGAACATTTCCGCCAGCGGCACCAGGGCCTTGACGATGCGCCCCGCGCCGCCCGGGATGTCGTCCACGCCCTGCACCATGCCGCGGCGGGCCGTCAAGTCGCCCATGACGTTGCCCATGAATTCTTCCGGCGTTTCCGCCTCCACCTGCATCATCGGTTCCAGCAGCACGGGATGGGCTTTGCGCATGCCGTCCTTGAAGGCGATGGAGCCGGCCATGCGAAACGCGTTTTCGTTCGAATCGACGTCGTGGTAGGAGCCGAACGTCAATGTCGCCTTGACGTCGACGACCGGGTAGCCGGCCAGCACGCCCGCCTTCAGGGTTTCGATGATGCCCTTGTCGACGGCCGGGATGAATTCGCGCGGCACGACGCCGCCCTTGATGGCGTCGACGAACTGGTAGCCCGTGCCCGGCTCCAGCGGTTCGAGTTTCAGCACCACGTGGCCGTACTGGCCCCGTCCGCCCGATTGCTTGACGAACTTGCCCTCGATATCGTCCACCGTGCGCGTGATGGTTTCACGGTACGCCACCTGCGGCTTGCCGACATTGGCTTCCACGCCGAATTCGCGCCGCATGCGGTCGACCAGAATTTCCAGGTGCAATTCTCCCATGCCCGACATGATGGTCTGGCCCGACTCCTCGTCCGTATGCACCCTGAACGACGGGTCTTCCTGCGCCAGGCGGTTCAGGGCGATGCCCATCTTTTCCTGGTCCGGCTTGGTCTTCGGTTCGACGGCCTGGGAAATCACGGGTTCCGGGAAGATCATCTTTTCCAGCACGATGATGTGGTCGATGGCGCACAGGGTGTCGCCCGTGGTGACGGCTTTCAGGCCCACGGCGGCGGCGATGTCGCCCGCATACACTTCCTTGATTTCCTTGCGCTCGTTCGCATGCATCTGCAGGATGCGCCCCAGCCGCTCGCGCGCGCTCTTGGTGGGGTTGTAGACCATGTCGCCCGAATTGACCACGCCCGAATACACGCGGAAGAAGGTCAATTGCCCCACGAACGGGTCCGTCATGATCTTGAAGGCCAGCGCGGAAAAATGCTCGTCGTCGGCCGGATGGCGCTCCACTTCCTTGTCGTGCTCGTCGTGGCCCATGATGGGCGGCACTTCCAGCGGCGACGGCAGGTATTCGATGACGGCGTCCAGCATCGCCTGCACGCCCTTGTTTTTAAAAGCGCTGCCGCACAGCATGGGCACGATCTCATTGCGGATGGTGCGCGCGCGCAAGGCCTGCTTGAGCTCCGCTTCCGTGAACGTGTCGCCATTCAGGTAGCGTTCCGTCATCTCCGTGCTGGCCTCGGCCGCGTGCTCGACCATATGCTCATGCCATTCCTGCGCCTGCGCCTGCAAGCTGGCGGGAATCTCGCCATAACTGAACTGCACGCCCTGGCTGGCGTCGTCCCAGGTGATGGCGCGCATTTTCAGCAGGTCGATCACGCCCGTGAAATGCTCTTCGGCGCCGATGGGCAGCTGGATGGGCACGGCCACGCCCTTCAGGCGCTCGGCAATCTGCTTGCGCACGCGCAGGAAATCCGCCCCCACCCGGTCCATCTTGTTGATGAAGGCGATGCGCGGCACATGGTATTTGTTGGCTTGCCGCCAGACGGTCTCGGACTGGGGCTGCACGCCGCCGACGGCGTCATAGACCATCACGGCGCCGTCGAGCACGCGCATCGAACGCTCCACCTCAATCGTGAAATCCACGTGGCCGGGCGTGTCGATGATGTTGATGCGGTGTTCGGGGAAGTTGCCCGCCATGCCCTTCCAGAAGGCCGTGGTGGCGGCCGAGGTGATGGTGATGCCCCGTTCCTGCTCCTGCTCCATCCAGTCCATGGTGGCGGCGCCATTGTGCACTTCGCCGATCTTGTGATTGACCCCCGTATAAAACAGGATGCGCTCGGTGGTGGTGGTCTTGCCGGCGTCGATATGGGCGCTGATGCCAATGTTGCGGTAGCGCTCGATAGGTGTTTTGCGGGTCATCACAATCTCCATGGCTAGCCCGGCACGCCAGTGTTTGCACCGGTTTTTCAGTGTAGCAGACATCGATTTTGGCGGTGGCGGGTAACCGGTTTTTACCATGCGCGCAACACTGACATTAACGCGCACGCGCGTTGCACAGGACAAATAAGAGTTTCGGCTATACTTTCAACTTTATTAATCCAACAAAGATTAATCAGGATCAAGACGCACGGTGATTTATCGTGCAAGGCGACGCCGCCGGCATGCTGCCCAGGTGCGCACCGAATGACATGCCCCACTCAGCCTATGACCATCCAACTAAGAAAAATAATCCTATCCTCCCTGCTGGCGTCGCCAGCGCTGGCCATGGCCGGCGAACTGGAACAGCAAATGCAGCGTTGCGCCGTGCTCGGTGACGCCAGCGCCCGCCTGGGCTGCTTCGACACCCTGGCCAAGGCGGCGGAAAAAGCCACCATCGCCGCTGGCGGCGACCCTGCCACGGCTGCCGTCACCCTGGCAGCGGCCGCCGAGGTCGCCCCCCTCACGTTTGTCAGCCCGCCGGGCGTGGCTACGCCGGACGCCGTCAACGCCGCCATTCCCGCCATCGCGCAGGCGGGCGCGGCGCCGCCGGAAGCACCGATTTCGCGCACCCAGCAATCGTGGGAACTGAACGATGCCTCGAAGCGCGGCCTGTTCAACTTCCGCCCTCACCGCGACACTTATTTGCTGCTGGCCAACTACAGCGACGCCTCGAACGATGAACCGTTCCAGGATTTCACGCCGGGCGGCATCAAGAGCCAGCATGTGGAACTGACCTTCCAGCTCAGCTTCAAGATGAAGCTGCTGGAAGACATCGCCGGCACGCCCATCGACATGTGGTTCGGCTATACGCAGCAAAGTTTCTGGCAGGCGTATAACCGCAAGGCATCAAGCCCCTTCCGCGAGACCAATTACCAGCCGGAACTGATGCTGATCTTGCCGATCAACAAGAATTTCGCGGGCCTGGAATTCAATTACCTGAACCTGGGCCTGGTGCACCAGTCGAATGGCCAGACCTCGACCCTGTCGCGCAGCTGGAACCGCGTGTATGCGGAACTGGGCGTGGAAAAAGACAACCTGGCGATCACGGGCCGCGTCTGGCACCGCCTCGACAATAGCGCGGTCGACAATGACAATATCGACATCACCGATTACATGGGCCATGGCGACTTGCGCGTAAGCTACCGCAACAAGGGCCATGAATACGCGGTGACGGCGCGCCGCAATTTCAGCAAGAAGCATGGTTCCATGCAGGCCAGCTGGGCTTTCCCATTGAAAGCCAACCTGAAAGGCTATCTGCAGCTGTTTTCCGGCTATGGCCAGAGCTTGATCGACTACAACTATTCGCAGAAATCGATCGGCGCCGGTTTCATGGTCGACCTGTAAGCGGCACGGCAAACAAAAATGGCGCCGAGGGCGCCATTTTTTATGGGAAATCCAGAAATCCAGTTCAGTGCCGTCCGCCGCCCAGCACGCGGGCCGGCAGCATGACGATGGCGCGCAGCAATTCGAACACGCCTTCCACGCCGATGCCGATCAAACGGAATGGCAGCAACAGCAGCCAGGCCAGCGGATACAGCACGAGCGCCAGCAAGGCCAGGGGCCAGCACACCAGCAAGAGCAGCAGCCACAGCACGAATCCCAGCATCGCGTTTCCCCTTAAATGAAATGTGCGGAGCAAGCCGTGCTTGCCCCGCTACCGTGACACCACTATAGTAACGCGCCGCCGGGGCGGCAACGGCCATGCGATGAACGGCACAATGCGGGGATGAACGGTGCAAAAACGGGAATGAACGGGGCTTACTGGCCGACGCAAATCACTTTCGTGACGTATTCATGCGCATTCGGCTTCTTGTTGGCGGCCCATTTGATGGCCTGGTTGGCCTCTTCGATGGTCAGGATGGAGGCCTTGTCCTTCGACTTGATGAAGGATACGCCTTCAAACACGCCTTCCTTGCTGCGCATTACCTTGGCAAACACGGGCGGTTTGGTCTCGCCGTCGCTGATTTTATTCTGTTGCACGAGGTAACGCTGATCGATCTGTTCCATGATAGTAAAACTGTCCAGTGGGTAAAAGACGGAATATACCCTGAATGGACAAACGCCGCAGGACGAAATCGCTGCGGCGTTGCCTTTACATTAATGATACTCAGGCGTAGACAGGGTTCTGCGTCACTGGTTGCAAGTTGACATCGTAGATCACCTGCGCGCGGATCGACGCTTCCAGCGAAGGGATCGAGCCGCCCGCGCGGTACTGGAAGCTCACCTGCAGCACGTCGCCCGCCTTCACGTCCACCGGCGTGGCCAGCGGCAAGCACATGTAATGGTTCAGCCAGTCGATGGTGGACGAGCGCTCGGGCACCACGGCCAGGATGTTTTTCGTGACGAAACGCAGGGCATTCAAGGTGCCGCTGCGCTCGACGACGAACTTGCCGTCGAAACCGAACACGCTGTCCGTCGGCTGGCTGAAGTCGATGATGCTGTAGACGGACGGCGGCGCCAGTTCCAGCACGCCCGGATGAATGGCCGTGGTTTCCTGGAATTGCACGATGGGCGCATAAAAGCCCTCGAAATCGTATTCCTGCTGCATCGGCTGCACGGCCATGATGACGGCTTCGGGCAGGAAGATGGGCAACGGGCCGCCGAAGCGTGCCAGGTAGCGGCGCTTGAACGATTCGATCACTTCCACCTGCTTTTCGCGCAGCATGCCCACATGGATCATTTCGCAGATGACCACATCGACGGGCTCGGGCGGCAGGTATTCGAAGGCGTCCGCATGGACGACTTCGACTTTTTCACCGTTGGGATTGAGCGCCAGCATCTTGCGCGCTTCCTTGACCATGTCCGGATTGAACTCCACGCACCAGACCTTGTCGGCGCGCGCGGCCGCAAACCACGACAGCACGCCCGTGCCGCCGCCCAGCTCCAGTACCTTCATGCCGGGTTTCACCGCATAATCGATCGCCGACTTGAACCCGTGCATGCGGTTCTGGTCCATCAACATATTGTGGTGGTAATGGACGGGGATAAATTGCCCCAGGTAACAACTCTCGATTTCTCGTTCATTCAGCATGTCTGTCCTCTTGGAGTCTGGCTCCGATGGCCGATCGGTTTTGTCATTCCAGAAAGCAGTGATATCGCACGGGCTGCGCGCGGGGCGGCGACAATACAGCCGGCGCCTGACGGTGGTGGAATGGCCCATGCGAAAAATCTCCTGATTAATGCGACACGATCATTATCGTTAATCGCCAGGGAGAACAAAGGGCTGAGGTGAGAGGCAATTCCATGCCAGTTTTGCCGCTGGCATGGAAAATATTAGTACAAAGATTACTTTCTGGCAGCGCGCGCCTTTTGCGCCGCTTCGATGATGGCAACCACGCCCGGCTTGTCGCCGGCCTGGGCAAACTGCACGGCCGTCCAGCCGTGGTCGCTCTTCAGGCTGGCGTCCGCGCCCCAGGACAGCAGCAGCTTGACGGCGCCCTCCTGCCCTTCGCGGGCGGCAAACATCAGCGGCGTGATATTGGCAGGCGCGCGCGCGTCGACCACGGCGTCGCGGTCGAGCAATATCTTCATGATGGGCAAGTCACCGGCCGAGGCCGCGTAGTGGAGCGCCGTCCAGCCGCTCTGGTTGACCTTGGCGCCCTTGGCCAGCAAGGCGTTCACCGCGTCCAGCTTGTGTTTATATGCGGCCATCATCAGCGCCGTATTGCCGTTGGCCGAACGCGCCTCGATGTCGATGCCGGGGGCGTCGAGCAGCAGCTTGAATACCTTGTCCGCATCGTCGCGCAAGGCCAGCACGAGCGGTATGTCGCCCCGCTGCGCGTCCGGCTGGTTCGGATTCATGCCGTCAGCCAGCATGCTGCGCACGCCGCTGTCGTTGTTGACGGAGACGGCGCGGAAGAAGGTGTCCGGTTCCGGCGCCGCCTGGCTGGCGGCCGCCCAGCACAGCAGCATCGCCGCAGCGAGTTTTTTCATCATGGTCAACCTTAAAAAGTTATGGCAACTGATTGAATAACTTGAAGAAATTATCCGTCGTCTGCTGCGCCACCTGGGCCAAAGGAATGCCTTTCAGGGTCGACAGGTACTCGGCCACGTGGGCCACATAGCCGGGTTCGTTCATGCGGCCGCGGAACGGCACGGGCGCCAGGTACGGCGAATCCGTCTCGATGAGGATGCGCTCGAGCGGCACTTCCAGGGCTACGGCCTGCAAATCCTTGGCGCTCTTGAACGTGACGATGCCGGAAAACGAAATATAGAAACCCATGTCGATGGCGGCGCGCGCCACTTCCAGCGATTCCGTAAAGCAATGCATGACGCCGGCCACGCCGCCGTCGGCCACGCCCGCGCCCTCTTCGCGCATGATGCGTATCGTGTCTTCGCTGGCCGCCCGTGTGTGGATAATCAAGGGTTTACGGGTGATTCTTGAAGCTTTGATATGCGTGCGGAAACGCTCGCGCTGCCATTCCAGGTCGCCCGTCAGGCGGAAATAGTCGAGGCCAGTCTCGCCGATGGCGATGATCTTCGGGTGGTCGGCCAGCCGGACCAGGTCTTCCACGGACGGTTCAGGCGTGTCTTCGTAATCGGGGTGCACGCCGACGGAAGCAAAGATGTGCGGATACTGTTCGGCCAGGGCCAGCACCTGCGGGAAGTCCGGCAGGTCGACGGACACGCACAAGGCATGGGTCACCTTGTTCTCGGCCATCTTGGCGAGAATCTCGGGCATGCGAGCAGCCAGCTCGGGGAAATTGATATGGCAATGGGAATCGATATACATAAGGCGGGATTGTACCGGAGGGAGCGGAATCTGGCAGGGAGAAGGCGCAAATCCGCCCTGCCGCCGACTGCGCCCCCCATCCCTCAGGCAAATTCCTCGAAGGGCAGCGGAACCGGGGAAACGAGGAATGACACGCCGTCCCGCTCCTGCTTGACGTGCCAGATGACGATGCCTTGCGTGGAGGCGCGCATGGACAGGGGAAACACGAACGGCGGCAGCCACAGCAGCTCGACCTCGCCATCGCCCTGCCAGCCCAGCGCGTAAAAATGACGGCTGGCCTCTTCGATGTAAGGCAAGGCTTGCTCGCGCGTTCCCAGCACGGCTTCCGGCGCCAGCGCAAACTGGCGGCAATCGATGTGCTCGTAGCCATACGCATGGAAGGCGCGCATCTTTTCCGGTGCATAATCAATGGCTTTGCTCGGGTAGTTCATGTATTTTCTTTCATGCTCGTGTGCGCTCCTGCCAGCGCGTGCGCCGCCTACTGCCCCTGCGGCGGCTGCCACAGCTCCACCTTGTTGCCCTCGGGATCGATGACCCAGCCGAACTGGCCATACTCGGAGTCGGGCGCCTTGTCCAGCACGTTGCAACCCTCGTCGCGCAGGGCTTGCAGCAGCGCGTCAAGGTCGTCGACGCGGTAGTTGATCATGAAGGACGCCTTGCCGGGCGCGAATTGTTCGTTGTCATTGGCCGCGACGGACCAGATGGTGGTGCCGCCAGTGGGTTTGCCGTCGGCATCCGTCCAGCTGAAGGCGGCGCCGCCCCAAGGCTGCACGTCCAGACCCAGGTGGCGCTGATACCAGGCGCGCAGGGCCGCCGGGTCTTGCGCGTGGAAAAAGATGCCGCCGATGCCAGTGACTCGTTTCATGCACGCCTCCGTTGCTGTCCAATTCCTTGACTGTAACACCGGGCTCGGGAGGTGGCAATCAGACATGGACGGTAGGCAAAACCGTTATCAAGATGTATAGTTGCTTGCCGACGCGCAGCCATGGGGCGGCGTGCGGATACCTGGAGTGTTGCATGTTGAAAGTTGCCCGTCCCCTGATACTGACACTGCTGGCCTGTCTGGCGCAGACGGCGCATGCCCAGGACAAGCGCGACCTGCCCAAGCCTGCCGCCGATGCGGGCCTGTGCCAGCCCGTCTGCGCCTCGGCGCGCCAGGATTGCCGCGCGCAGGCGCAAGGCGCGACGGAAAACGATAGCAGCCCCATCTTGTCGATGAAGCCCAGCAGCAATCCCTACGTCGCGGCCGGCAGGAATGTCGACGCGCAAGCGGAGCAGCTGCGCCCCACCGAAGCCCAGGCCTTCCGCGCCCGGCGCGCCGAACGCCAGCAGGCGTGCGAAGTGCAGTACCGCAGCTGCACGCGCGCCTGCGGCTAAGTTCCCAGCGCGCCAAGAACCAGACAATCCGGATTAACTTGGCGATGCAAGTGCTTGATTTTATTGGCAGCTTGATGCGTAGTCGAGCAGCATGTCTTCCAGGAACAGCTTGGGCGACAAGGGGTGCTCGGCAATCGCGCGGCGCTCGTTCGCGGCCTTGATGGCGGCCATCAGGCGGCTGACGTTGATGCGGCCGGCCAGCGCTTCCAGTTCGCGCCGGTGGCGCGGGTAGTAGCGGATGGTGCCGGACAGCTTGACGGAAAACACGTCGTACAGCCAGCGCTGCAGGGACGCCACCAGCGGCGCCAGCGGCGCCTTCTGCAATTTGTCGGCCGCCTTCAGGGCCGCTTCCACGCCCGGATTGGCCAACACTTGCAGCAACTGTTCCGTTTCCTCGCGGCCACCCGATTCGGACTGGGCCAGCGCGGCCAGCGGCGCGCCGCCCTGCTCGCGCAGCCAGCTGTCCGCATCGTTCAAGCCTTGAGCCTTGAGCCAGGTCAAGGCTTGCTCGTGGCTGGGCATGGGCAAGGCAAATTTCCTGCAGCGCGACAGGATCGTCGGCAGCAAACGGTCCAGGCTGTTCGATGCCAGCAGGAACAAGGTGCCCGGCGGCGGCTCTTCCAGGGTTTTCAGCAAGGCATTCGACGCGGGCGTGTTGAGCGCCTCGGCCGGGTACAGCACCACCACGCGCAAGCCTTGCCGGTGCGTGGAAATGTTCATGAAGTCGGCCAGGTTTCGGATCTGCTCGATCTTGATGTCTTTCGACGGCGTCTTGCTCTTGGCGCTTTTCTTCGCGCCCTCGCCCTCTTCGCCGTCGTCGGCCACCTCGTCTTCCAGCGCTTCCGGCCGCACGCGGCGGTAGTCGGGATGGTTGCCCTGGCTAAACCAGCCGCACGAGGCGCAGGCGCCGCAGGCATGGCCGTCGGCGCGCACGTCTTCGCACAGCAAGGCTTGCGCGAAATGCTCGATGAAGTCGGCCTTGCCGATGCCTTGCGCGCCATGGAACAAAATGGCGTGCGGCATGCGCGGGCGCAAGGCTTGCAATTGCTGCCACGCGTCCTGTTGCCACGGATAGAGAGAACTGGTCATATTATTCTTTGTCAATCAACGTGTTGCAACACTTTGTTCAAGCAGTACATCAAGCAGTTGGGCGAGCTGTACCTGGATGTCGGCAATGCTTTGCGTGGAATCTATGATGCGGAAACGTTCGGGGAACTGCGCTGCGCGGCGCAGGTATTCGTTGCGCGTGGCGGCAAAGAAGTCCGATCGCTCCTGCTCGAACTTGTCGAGTTCGCGCGTGGAGTCCAGGCGGGCACGGGCAACCTCCAGGGGCACGTCGAACAGGAACGTCAGGTCCGGCTGCAGGTGCGGATGCACCCACGCCTCCAGCGCTTCCATCTTGCGCAAGTCCATGCCGCGGCCGCCGCCCTGGTAGGCGAAGCTGGCATCCGTAAAGCGGTCGGAAATGACCCACTCGCCCCGCTCCAGGGCGGGGGCGATGACTTGCGCGATGTGTTCGCGGCGGCTGGCGAACATCAGCAGGGCTTCCGTTTCCAGGTGCATCTTTTCATGCAGCAGCAGTTCGCGCAGCTTTTCACCCAGGCTGGTGCCGCCCGGTTCGCGCGACGATACGAGGCTTACGCCCCGCTGTTGCAGGTAGTCGGTCACAAAGCCGATATGCGTCGACTTGCCCGCGCCATCGATGCCTTCGAAGGTGATGAAGCGCGGTTGATAGTGTTGTGTCATGAAACTCTTGATCTGATAATGATATTAGCGCTGGTACTGGTTCACGGCGCGGTTATGGTCGGGCAGGTTGGCCGAAAACTGGCTGGTGCCGTCGCCGCGCGCGACGAAATACAGCGCCTGCGTGCGCGCCGGGGCCAGCGCCGCCGTCAGCGATTGCGCGCCAGCCAGGGCGATCGGCGTGGGCGGCAAGCCGCCGCGCGTGTAGGTATTGTACGGGGTGTCCGCTTCCAGGTCGCGTTTGCGGATCTTGCCCTGGTAGTTGTCGCCCATGCCATAGATCACGGTGGGGTCCGTCTGCAGCAGCATGCCCGTCTTGAGGCGGTTGACGAACACGCCGGCGATCATGGCCCGCTCGGACTTTTGCCCCGTCTCCTTTTCCACGATGGACGCCATGATCAGCGCCTCGTACGGGTTTTTATATGGCAAGGCCGGATCGCGCTTGTCCCACGCTTCGGACAGGCGGCCGATCATGGCCGCGTGCGCCTGCCTGAAAATCTGCATTTCGCTGGCGCCCTTGGCGAACAGATAGGTGTCCGGGAAGAACAAGCCTTCCGGCAGCACGTATTCCGGGCTGATCTTCGCCATCAGTTCCTTGTCGGACAAGCCCACGGTGTCGTGCTTGAGGCCGGGATGGCTGGCCATGGCCATGCGCATCTGCCTGAAGGTCCAGCCTTCGATGATGGTCAAGGACTCTTGCGCGAACTCGCCGCGGGCCAGCTGCGTGATCAGCCGTTGCGGCGTCGTGCCCGGCTTCAGCTCGTAGGAACCGGCCTTGATCTTCGAGGTCTTGCCTTCGATGCGCGCCAGCATGTTGAACAGGATGGGCACGATGGGCACGCCCGCGTCCGCGATCTGCTGGCCGGCCGCATGGGCGCCGCTGCCGGGCGCGATCGTAAACGGGATCGCTTCGCCTTCCGTGGTGATGGGCTGCTGCGCCCAGTACACAAAAGTACCACCGACGCCGATGGCGGCGATGACCGAGCTGACTACAAGTTTTTTAAAGAAAGCCATTGTTCCGATTCTTGTGATGCGGACGCTGATGGCCAACGTCCGCTTGTTATGATCGTTCATTTGTGAAGCAAGTGCGCGGAAAGCGGCGCCAACACTGGCAATCTTGCCGCTGCCGACGCAATCTGCGCGACATCACTATAATGAACCCGTAATGATAATGCTTAATCGCTGATCTAATGGAAATTATGAATAACTGGAATCAATTTTTAACCGCCCAAGGCGCCCGCCCCGCTGCCATCGATGGCGCGTCTGACGGCACCGCCCCCATCGCCGCCGCCCCTATCGCCGACTTCGGCCAGTCCCTGACAGTGTCCCAGCTACAAGACGGTTTTGTCGCGGCCATCACGGACCAGGGCTTGATCGGCCTGAACGGCGACGAGGCAGCCAGTTTCCTGCACGGCCAGCTGACCAACGACGTGGAACACCTGAACCAGGAGCAAGTGCGCCTGGCCGGCTACTGCACGCCGAAAGGCCGGATGCTGGCCAGTTTCCTGATGTGGCGCAACGCCACCACCATTTATCTGCAATTGCCGCGCGCCATACAGCCGGCCATCCAGAAGCGGCTGCAAATGTTCGTGCTGCGCGCCAAGGCCAAGCTGCACGATGCATCGTTTGATGCAGCGAACCAGGTTGTCCTGGGCCTCGGTGGCACGCAAGCCGGCGCGGCACTGTCCGCCTGGTTCCCCGCCCTGCCCGCCACGCCGTTCAGCAAGGTCGAGCACGCGCTGGGCACCCTGCTGCGCGTGGCCGATGCCTTCGGCAGCGCCCGCTATGAATGGCTGACGTCGGCCGCCACGGCGCGCGACGTGTGGCCGCAATTGGCGGAAAAACTGGCCAAGGGCGGCAATGACTGCTGGCAACTGTCCGAGATCCACGCGGGCATCCCGCAGATCACGGCCGCCACGCAAGAGCAATTCGTGCCGCAGATGGTCAATTTCGAGCTGCTGGGCGGCGTCAATTTCAAGAAAGGCTGCTACCCGGGCCAGGAAATCGTCGCGCGCAGCCAGTACCTGGGCAAGCTCAAGCGCCGCACCACCCTCGTCAGCATCGCCGATGCCTCCGTCGTGGCCGGCGGCGAACTGTTTGCCGTCAGCGACCCCGAGCAGCCTTGCGGCATGGTCGTCAACGCGGCGCCGAACGGCGTGGGCGGCATCGACGCCCTCGTCGAAATGAAGCTGGGGGCAATCGAAGAAGGTTCAAGCGCCGCCGGCGCCGTGCGCTACGGCTCGGCCCAGGGTGCGGCCGTGCAGTTCCTGCCCATGCCTTACGTGCTCGACGCACTCGACTTGTGAGAATGCCATGAAAGATTTGTACATTTATTATCAGGTCAAGGAAGAGCACGCCCAGGCGCTGGAAGCCCGGGTGCGCGCCTTGCAGGCGAAACTGGCGGCCGCGTCCGGCGTGGCGCCACAGCTGAAGCGCCGTCCCGAGGCCAAGGATGGCTTGCAGACGTGGATGGAAATCTACCCCGTCGTCGGCGAAGGCTTTGCGGAATTGCTGGCCAGCGCGGCCGATGAGGCGGGCTTGCTGTCGCTGACGGCCGGCGCGCGCCATACGGAAGTGTTCATGGATTTGCCCCCATGTGCCTGATCGTTTTTGCCTGGAAAGTCAATCCGCACATCCCGCTGATTGCCGCCGCCAACCGCGACGAATTCTACGAACGCGCCAGCGCCCCCGCCGGGGCCTGGCCCGAACACCCGCAAGTGTATGCGGGCCGCGACCTGCAGGCGGGCGGCAGCTGGATGGGCATCACCCAGGCCGGCAGCGGCAGCTCGCGCTTTGCCGCCATCACGAATATCCGCAGCCCGCAAGACCGCAATCCTGACGCCCCCTCGCGCGGCGCCCTCGTGGCCGACTACCTGGCCGGCAATATGTCGCCGCAAGACTACATCGCGCAAATCCGCCCCGGCTGCAAAGCCTACAACGGTTTTAACCTGGTGCTGGGCGACGCGGATACGCTGATCTGGTTTTCCAACCGGGGCGACGGCGATGCGCGCAATGGCCAGCCATTGGAACCGGGCATCTACGGCCTGTCGAACGCCCTGCTCGACGCGCCGTGGCCGAAGGTCCTGAAAACCAAGGCCCAGTTCGCCAGCCTGCTGTGCCAGGGCGCGCCCGACGAAGCCTATTTCGACATGCTGGCCGACACCACGCGCGCGCCGGACTTCCGCCTGCCCGACACGGGCGTGCCGCTCGACCTCGAGCGCGTGCTGTCCGCCGTCTGCATCGACACGCCGGGCTACGGCACGCGCACGTCCACCGTCGTCAAACTGTTCCCGGACTCGCCCGGCGAACTGCATGAGCTGCTGATACAGTAAGCCACTCTGGGGTCTGACCCGCCGGGTCAGACCCCATGCACCACCGTCTCCCCTCTCCGCTTCACCCTCGCTTGTCTCCCTAAAAAATTGGCGCGCACAAAAAAGAAAGCGCTTGCGCAAGCGCTTTCTTTTGTTTACGATAGATTCCAACGCGGCGACACAGCCGCACACTATCGCAGCACACAATAAGAATAAAACCATCAGGAGACACCATGGCCACCATGGAAGATGTAGCGCGGGCGGCGGACGTATCGCTGTCGACCGTTTCGCACGTACTCAACGGCACCCGCAAGGTCAGCCCGAAAACCGTCGCCGCCGTCAACGCGGCCATGCAGCAGATCGGCTATGTGCCGAACATGCTGGCGCGCGCCCTGGCCGGCTCCTCGTCGGGCACCATCGGCGTGGCCATTTCCGCCTTCACCAATCATTACTTCAGCGAAACGGTGCGCGCCATCGAGGCGGCCTGCACGCGCCATGGCCTGATGATGCTGTTTTCCGATACGCATGACGATCCCGAACAGGAACTCAAGGTGGTGCAGAACTTGCACCAGCGCCGGGTCGACGGCATCGTGCTGGCGCCTTCGGGCGATCCGCACAACCGCGCCCTCGATTACTTGACCAGCAACAAGATCGCCTCCGTGCTGGTCGACCGCATGTCGCCCCAGCCTTTCGACCAGGTGGGCGTGGAAAACATCGAGGCGACGGCGCAGCTGGTCAGCCACTTGATCGCGGCCCACGGCCACCGCCGCATCGGCTTCATCGCGGGCGCGCCCGGCCTGTCCACGACGGACGAGCGTATCGACGGCTACCGCCTGGCCTTGCAGCGCGCCAATATCGCGCTTGACCCGGCACTGCTGCGCTCGGGCGACTCCAACCTGGAGCGCAGCGGCGCGGCCACGCGCGAACTGCTGGCCCTGCCTGCCGGACAGCGCCCGACGGCCATCGTGGCCGGCAATAACCTGATGACCATCGGCACCATGCACGCCTTGCGCGATGCACACATTGCGGTACCGCAAGACGTGGCGCTGGCAGGCTTCGATGATTTCGACTGGGCCGACTACTTCAGCCCCCGCCTGACCGTGATGGCGCAGCCGCTCGAAGAGCTGGGCGCCATGGCCGTCGACCTGTTGATCGACCGTATCGCCAACCCGGGCCGCGCCCAGCACGTGCAGCGCTTGTCGCCGACCTTGCGCGTGCGCAATTCCTGCGGCTGCCCCTGACCTTTCACTGTAAATCAACATGCATCCAGCGATTTCCCTCGGTATCGACCTCGGTACCTCCGAACTGAAAACCGTGCTGATGGACGGCACCGGCGCCGTGCGCGGCCAGGCCTCCGTGCGCATCGACAGCAGCCGCCCGCAGCCGGGCTGGTCCGAACAGTCGCCGCAAGACTGGTGGGCCGCCTGCGTCAACGCGCTGGCCCAGCTGCGCGCCGGCTGGCCGCAGGACTACGCGCACATTGCCTGCATCGGCCTGTCGGGCCAGATGCACGGCGCCGTACTGCTCGACAGCAACGATGGCGTGATCCGCCCCGCGATCCTGTGGAACGATGCACGCGCCGAAGCCGAAGCGGCGAACCTGGCGCGCGACTATCCCGCCTACGCGGACGTGACGGGCAGCTTGCCCATGGCGGGCCTGACGGCGCCAAAACTGCTGTGGCTGCAAAAGCATGAGCCGGCCGCCTTTGCCGCCATCGCCTGCCTGCTGTCGCCAAAGGATTATCTGCGCCTGCAATTGACCGGGATCAAACTGACGGACATGTCCGACGCGGCCGGCACCCTGTGGCTGGACGAGGCCGCTCGCGCCTGGTACGCCCCCATGCTGGCCTCCTGCGGCTTGACGCCGGAGCAGATGCCGGCCCTGGCCGAAGGCGACGCCGCCACCGGTACCGTGCAGGATGCCATCGCCGACCAGCTGGGCTTGCCCGCGAACGTGGTGGTGGCGGGCGGCGGCGGAGATAACCCCGTCTCGGCCGTGGGTATCGGCGCCGTCAACGGCGGCGACAGTTTTATTTCGCTCGGTACCAGCGCCGCCATCGTGTCCGTCACCGAGAAGCCGCTGGGCAACCCGGCCGGCGGCGTGCACAGCTTTTGCCACGCCCTGCCCGGCCGCTGGTATGCGATGGGCGCGATCCTGTCGGGCGCCAGCTGTCTGCGCTGGGCCACTGGCGTGCTGGGCCAGCCCGACGAGGCCGCCCTTCTGGCGCTCGTGGAAGCGGGTTTGCCGCTCGACACTGTCATCGCACCGTCCGCACCGCTGTTCCTGCCCTACCTGTCGGGCGAGCGCACGCCGCATAACGACCCGCAGGTGCGCGGCGCCTTTTTGCAACTGGGCCACGACAGCACGCCGGCGCAGCTCGGTTACGCCGTGCTCGAAGGCGTGGCCTTTGCCTTGCGCGACGCCATGGCGGCCGTCACCTCGACGGGTGCCGTCGTTCCCCACTGCATGCTGGTGGGCGGCGGCGCGCGCAGCCAGTACTGGGCGCAATTGCTGGCCAACGTGCTGGGACGCGAAATGCGCACCCTGCACAACAGCGAACTGTCGGCCAGCCTCGGCGCGGCCAAGCTGGGCTTTGCCGCCATCGGCGACGCCAGCCTGCTGACGCAGGGATTGCCCATCAAAAACACTTTCCTGCCCGATGCCGCGCACAGCGCAGCCTTGAGCATCCGCTACGGCCGCTACCGTAGCCTGTTTCCAGCCGTGCAAGCTCTGCACCAACTCAGTGATAAGGAATAGCAATGAATCAGCTGCAACAATTGAAGCAACACAGCACCGTCGTCGCCGACACGGGCGACTTTTTGCAACTGGCGCGTTTCGCGCCGCAAGACGCCACCACCAATCCGTCGCTGATTTTAAAAGCCGTGCTGCAGCCCGATTACGCGCCCTTGCTGGAAAGCACGGTTGCCGCGCACAAGAACGCGCCGCTGGACGACATCGTCGACCAAGTGCTGGTGCGTTTCGGCCTGGAAATTTTAAAGGTCGTGCCGGGCCGCGTGTCGACGGAAGTCGATGCCCGTTTGAGCTTTGACCGCGACGCCACCGTCGCCCGTGGGCGCCGCCTGATCGCCCTGTATGAGCAGGCGGGCATCGCCCGCGAGCGCGTGCTGATCAAGGTCGCCGCCACCTGGGAAGGCATTCAGGCCGCGCGCGAACTGGAAAAAGATGGCATCTTTTGCAACCTGACCCTGCTGTTCGCGTTTTGCCAGGCCGTCGCCTGCGCCGATGCGAAAGTACGGCTGATTTCGCCATTCGTCGGCCGCATCTACGACTGGCATAAAAAATCGCTGGGCGCGGCATGGGACGAAGCGGCGCGCAGCCTGTCCAACGATCCAGGCGTGCAATCGGTCACGCGCATCTTCAATTACTACAAGCAACATGGCATCGCCACGCAAGTGATGGGTGCCAGCTTCCGCAACGTGGGGCAGATCACGGCCCTGTCCGGCTGCGACTTGCTGACCATCAGCCCCGATTTGCTGGCCAAGCTCGAAGCGGCCGACGCGCCATTCGAGCGCGCGCTGGGCGGCGACCTGGGCGCGGCGCAGCCGGCCGTCACCTACGACGAAGCGGCTTTCCGCTACGCCCTGAACGACGATGCGATGGCGACCGAAAAGCTGGCCGAAGGCATCCGCGGCTTTGCCGTCGATGCGGGCAAGCTCGATGCCATGATCGAGAAATTGCGCACTCGCTAAGTTTTCACCCAGTTTTTACCGTAGCACCGTTTGTTTTTTACAATAAAAACCCTTGGAGATCCTCATGAAAAAAGTCATTACCGCCACCCTGCTGCTGTCCGCCGCCTGCGGCGCCTTTGCCGCCGACAAACCGCTGAAATCGATCGGCGTGAGCGTGGGCGACCTGGCCAACCCGTTTTTTGTCGCGATTGGCCGCGGCGCGGAAGAAAGCGCCAAAAAGCTCGGCGGCCCCGGCGTGAAAGTCACGACTGTTTCCAGCAAGTATGACCTGAACACCCAGGTGGACCAGATCGAGAACTTTATCGCCAACAAGACCGACATCATCATCCTGAACGCCGTCGATTCCAAGGGCATCGCGCCAGCCATCAAGAAGGCGCGCAATGCGGGCGTGGTCGTGATCGCCGTCGACGTGGGCGCCGTGGGCGCTTCGGCCACCGTGATGTCCGACAACACCATGGCGGGCGACGTGTCGTGCGCCTACCTGGCCAAGCAGATCGGCGGCAAGGGCAACGTGGTGATCCTCAATGGCCCACCGGTCACCTCCGTGATCGACCGCGTCAACGGCTGCAAGAAGACCCTGGCCGCCTTTAAGGACATAAAAATCCTGTCCGACAACCAGAACGCGGGTGGCAGCCGCGACGGCGGCATGACCGTGATGTCGAACTTGCTGACGGCCCATCCGAAGATCGACGGCGTGTTCGCCATCAACGATCCGACCGGCATCGGCGCCGAACTGGCGATCAAGCAATCGAAACGCACGGACGTCAAACTGATCACGGCCGTCGATGGCGCGCCCGATGGCCAGAACGCCCTGAAAAACAAGGCTGGCCTGTTTGCCGCCACCTCGGCGCAAAACCCGTACCGCATGGCCACCGATGCCGTGCAGATGGGCTACGACATCATGAACGGCCGTACGCCGAAACAGACCATGGTGCTGTTGCCGACCCCTGCCATCACCAAGGAAAACGTCGCCACCTACACGGGCTGGGTAAAGAACTGATCTGCCTGACCTGAACCACGCGGCGCCGCCGGCCAGCTGGCAGGCGGCGCCAGTTTCACCAGCAAGGAAGGACAGTCATGAGCGACGATATTATTTTTGAAATGCGCGGCATCGAGAAGCGCTTTGGCGCCACGCGCGCGCTGCGCGGCGTGCACCTGACGGTGCGCAGCGGCGAAATCCATGCCGTAATGGGCGAAAATGGCGCCGGCAAGAGCACCCTGATGAAGATTTTATCCGGCGTATACACGCCCGACGCCGGTGAAATCATTCTCGACGGCAAGCCAATTCGCATCCGCAACCCGGGCGAGGCCCGCGCGCTCGGTATCAACCTGATCTACCAGGAACTGAGCGTGGCGAAGAACATGACGGTGGCGCAAAACGTCTTCATGGGCAGCGAGCCGCAAGGCCCGTTCTGGACCGTCAAGGGCGGCGAGATGCGCGCGCGCACGAACGCCATCCTGGCCGACCTCGGCTCCCGCTTCGACGCGGACACCATGGTATCGAGCCTGTCGATCGCCGAGCAGCAGCAGGTGGAAATCGCCCGCGCCCTCGTGCACGAAAGCCGCATCCTGATCATGGACGAGCCGACGGCCGCCCTGTCCGACCGGGAAACCGAACAATTGTTCCGCATCATCGAAGAACAGCGCGACAAGGGCCTGGCCGTGCTCTACATCAGCCACCGCATGGCCGAGGTGGAACGCCTGGCGCGCCGCATCACGGTGCTGCGCGACGGCGCCTATGTGGGCGAACTGGGCAAGGATGAGCTGGATCAAAAGAAAGTCGTGCAAATGATGGTGGGCCGCCCCGCCGACGACTTTTATTCGCACCAGCGCCGCACGACGCGGGGCGCCGAGCGCCTGCGCGTGGAAAACGTGGGCGGCGGCAAGGTCAAGCCCGCCTCGTTCAGCCTGCATGCGGGCGAAGTGACGGGTCTTGCCGGCCTCGTCGGCGCGGGCCGCACGGAACTGGCGCGCCTGATTTTTGGCGCCGACAAGAAACAATCGGGGCAAGTGTGGCTCGACGGCCAGGAAGTGCACATCCAGCGGCCGCTGGCGGCGATTCGCCACGGCATCGGCTACCTGCCGGAAGACCGCAAGAGCCTGGGCCTGTTCATGCAATTGTCGGCCATGGAAAACATGTCGATGAATATCCTGTCCAAGCATGCAACGGCGGGCGTGGTCAACCGTGGCGCCCTGACCCAGCTCACGCGCGAGGCGATTGCCAACCTGAACGTCAAGGTCTCCGGCCCGGACGGCATCGTGGGGGGACTCTCTGGCGGCAACCAGCAGAAAGTCTTGCTGGCGCGCTGGCTGGCCATCGCGCCCAAGGTGCTGATCCTCGACGAACCGACGCGGGGCGTGGACGTGGGCGCGAAGAGCGAAATCTACAAGATCATCCACCAGCTGGCGGACGCGGGCACGGCCGTGCTGTGCATTTCCAGCGAACTGGCCGAGCTGGTCGGCATCTGCGACCGCGTGATGGTGATGTGCGAAGGACGCCTGACGGGCGAAGTGACGGGCGACGACATTACGCAGGAAAACATCCTTGCCTATGCCACCCAACTGGAAGCGGCATAAAAACACCTATCAAAACCTACTGCGCGTCGCGGGTCGCGGTTTCCGATGCTCACTGTGCATTCGCACAGTTCCGCGTCTCAACCACAACCCACTTCCGCTCGCTACGGTTTTGTTAGGCGTTTTAAGAATACGCCTTAAATAATCATTCAGGAGACTCATGATGACAACTAGTACCACCCGCGGCGCCGCGCGCGCCGGCGAACCCTTCAATGCCTCGAACCTGATGCGCCGCCTGGGCATGCTGCCCGTGCTGGTCGTGCTGTACCTGGCCATGTACGGCCTGACCGTGTATTTTTCGGCCGATGGCACGTCGACGTTCATGACCAGCAACAACACCATGAACATCTTCCGCCAGGTGTCGATCAACATCGTGCTGGCGTCCGGCATGACGTTCGTCATCCTGACCAGCGGCATCGACCTGTCTGTCGGCTCCGTACTGGCCGTCTCGGCCGTGGCAGGCATGCTGATGTCGCTGTCGGCCCAGTTCGCCGGCTTTTCGATTCCCGCCTTCCTCATCGTCGGCCTGCTGCTGGGCGCTCTCAATGGCGTGCTGGTGGCCCTCGTCGGCCTGAACCCCTTCGTCGTGACCCTGGGCACCATGACGGCCCTGCGCGGCGCCGCCTACCTGCTGGCGGACGGCACCAGCGTGCTGAACACGGAAATCCCCAGCTTCGAATGGATGGGCAACGGCAGCTTCCTGGCCGTGCCCTGGCTGATCTGGCTGGCGGCCGCCGTCGTCGTACTGACGTGGTTCATTCTGCGCAAGACCACCCTGGGCCTGCATATCTATGCCGTCGGCGGCAATATCCAGGCAGCGCGTTTGACGGGCATCAAAGTCGGTCTCGTATTGATGTTTGTCTACACCATCAGCGGCCTGTTCGCGGGCCTGGGCGGCGCCATGTCGGCCAGCCGCCTGTATGCTGCCAACGGCAACTGGGGTACCGGTTATGAACTCGATGCGATTGCGGCCGTCGTGCTGGGCGGCACCAGCCTGATGGGCGGCGTCGGTTCCGTGTGGGGCACCGTCATCGGCGCGCTGATCATCGGCGTGATGAACAATGGCTTGACGATTTTGGGACTGTCGTCGTTCTGGCAGTATGTGGCCAAGGGCGTCGTGATCGTTTTAGCAGTCATTCTGGATAAATGGCGCCAGTCGCACGCGCAGAACTGAACCCTTAAGCCATGAACTGCCGGGGTCGGACCCTGTAGGGTCCGACCCCAGTCCTTGCTCCTGGGTTAACGCTTAAAACTGCAGCCGCATCTCCACATGCGCAATCCCCGCCTCTTCGAATTGTTCCCCCTGCTGCACAAAACCGTGGCGCGCATAGAATGGCGCGGCCACGGTTTGCGCGTTCAGCACCACCGCCGCATCACCGCGTTCGCGCGCCTTGTCCATCAGCAAGGTCAGGATGGCGCCGCCCACGCCCGTGCCGCGGCCCGGCTGGCGCACGGCCATGCGGCCGATATGGCCATCAGGCAATAACCGGCCCGTGCCGATGGCATTGCCGGCGTCATCGTAGGCGACGGCGTGCAGGCAGACGGCGTCCATGTCGTCGAGCTCGATCTCGGCCGGCACTTTCTGCTCATCAACAAAAACTTCAAAACGGATGGCGGTGGCGTCCTGGCCCAGGGTGGCCCAGTCGCCGAGGCGGATGGTGTGCTTGGTCATGGTAGCGAGTAATAAGAGACGGGCCGTGATTGTCGCACGGCCCGCCTCTCCTGGGGGACTAGCCCAGCTTGACCAGCTGCTTGCCGAAGTTACGGCCTTTCAACAGGCCGATGAAGGCCTCGGGTGCGCTGGCCAGGCCCTCGGCCACGGATTCGCGGAATTTCAGCTTGCCCGTCGCCACCAGGGTTCCCAGTTCCGCCAGTCCCTGCGGCCAGAATTCCGGCTGCTCCGAGACGATGAAACCGCGCACGGTGAGGCGGTTGGTGAGGATCAGGCGCGCATTGTCGAGCGGCGTCGGTTCGCCGTTGTAGCCGGCGATCCAGCCGCACACGGCCACGCGGCCGAACGCGTTGGTGCGGGCCAGGGCCGCGTCGAACACGGCGCCGCCCACGTTTTCAAAGATGGCGTCGATACCGTCCGGCGTGGCCGCCGCCAGGTCCGCTGCCAGGTTGCCCGCCTTGTAATCGACGCAGGCATCGAAACCCAGTTCATTCACCACATACGCGCACTTTTCCGCCCCGCCCGCGATGCCGACGACCCTGCAACCCTTGAGTTTGGCCAGCTGGCCCACGACGCTGCCCACGGCGCCGCTGGCGGCCGACACGACCACCGTTTCGCCCGCTTTGGGCGCCATGATCTGGTTCAAGCCATACCAGGCCGTCATGCCGGGCATGCCGACGGCGCCCAGGTAGGCGGACGCGGGGATATGCGCCGTATCGACCTTGCGCAGCATCGTGCCGTCCGACACGGCCACTTCCGTCCAGCCCAGGGTCCCCACCACCGTGTCGCCCGCGGCGAATTTCGGATGCTTCGATTCCAGCACCACGCCCACCGTTCCGCCGATCATGGTTTCATCGAGCGCCTGCGGCGCCGCATAGCTTTTATTGGCGCTCATGCGCCCGCGCATATAAGGATCGAGCGACAGGTACTGGTTACGCACCAGCAACTGGCCATCCGTGATGGCGGGAATCTCGACAGTTTCCAGGCGGAAGTTATCCGGCTGCACTTCTCCCGTGGGGCGCGAGGCGAGGACGATGCGTTGGTAGGTGGTCATGAAGGCTCCTTGTTGGACGAACAATCTAAACCCCAGAGCAAATACCGGGGTCAGACCCTGAGGGTCTGACCCCAGCCCTTCGTTTGGGGTTAACGGGTTTTCACACTTCGTAGTCCATGCACTGCCGCGCTTCGCGCACAGCCCCAAAAAACGGCTTAATCTTCACGTGCTCGGGATGGTTCTGGTAGGCGTCGAGCGCTGCGCGGCTGGCGAACTCGCTGTACAGGACAATGTCGTAGGTCGCTTCCAGGCCGGGCTGGGCCACGGCTGCCTCGAATTTCAAGATGCCGGGCACCAGGTCCGAACAGGAATCGAGCAGGGCTTTCAGTTTCAGGGCGTTCGTGGCGCGGTCGGCGCCTTCGGCGTGGTCTTTGAGTTTCCAGAAAACGATGTGCTTGATCATGGTGGCAGGCTGCTTGTTTATTAATGAAGCATTACTGTACCCGCTATCGGCGTGCCTTGCAGAAAGTGAGCAGCAAAAGAAAACGGGCGGCCCTGGAAGCCGCCCGCAGACTGGGTTCACGCAAACATTACAGCACTTCGAACAGGCCGGCCGCGCCCTGGCCGCCACCGATGCACATGGTGACCACCACGTATTTGACGCCGCGGCGCTTGCCTTCGATCAAGGCGTGGCCCGTCAGGCGCGCGCCCGACACGCCGTACGGGTGGCCGACGGCAATCGCGCCGCCGTTGACATTCAGGCGGTCCATGGGGATGCCCAGGGTGTCGGCGCAATACAGCACTTGCACGGCAAACGCTTCGTTGAGTTCCCACAGGCCGATGTCGGCCACCGTCAAGCCCGCCTTTTTCAGCAGTTTCGGGATGGCGTAGACGGGGCCGATACCCATTTCATCGGGTTCGCAGCCTGCCACGGCAAAGCCGCGGAAGATGCCCAGCGGCTGCAAGCCTTTCGCCTCGGCCACTTTCGCGTTCATGACGATGGCCATCGAAGCGCCGTCGGAAAACTGGCTGGCATTGCCGGCGCTGATGACGCCGCCCGGGATGGCCGGACGGATCTTCGCCACGCCGTCATACGTCGTATCGGCACGGATGCCTTCGTCGGCGGCAATCGTCACTTCGCGCGACACCAGCATGCCGCTGGCCTTGTCGGCCACGCCCATGATGGTGGTCATCGGCACGATTTCCGCGTCGAACAGGCCGGCCGCCTGGGCCGCGGCCGCGCGCTGCTGGCTTTGCGCGCCATAGGCATCCTGGCGCTCGCGCGAAATCTGGTAGCGCTTGGCCACGGTTTCCGCCGTCTGCAGCATGGGCCAGTACACTTCCGGCTTGTGCTGCTGCAGCCAGACGTCGCGGTACATATGCGTATTCATTTCATTTTGCACGCAGGAAATCGATTCCACGCCGCCCGCCGCATAGATATCGCCTTCGCCGGCGATGATGCGCTGCGCCGCCAGGGCGATGGCCTGCAAGCCAGAAGAACAGAAGCGGTTGACGGTCATGCCGGCCGTGGTCACGGGGCAGCCGCCGCGCAAGGCCACCTGGCGCGCGATATTGCCGCCCGTGGCCCCTTCGGGAAAGGCGCAGCCGACCAGCACGTCTTCCACTTCTTCCGCCTCGATGCGCGCGCGCTCGACGGCCGCCGCCAGCACATGGCCGCCCAGGGTGGCGCCATGCGTCATGTTGAACGCGCCCTTCCAGGACTTGGCCAGGCCCGTGCGGGCGGTCGATACGATGACGGCTTCATTCATGCTGTGTCTCCTTGTAGGAATGTTATGAGGGTGAGTATCTGCGGAATCAGAATAGCACATTTAAGTACGGTCGTTCGCAAAGTTGCAATGGCCGGTAATTTGTAAGCTTGGCGTAAGTTTCAAGCAAGCATGACGTAAGGTTCGGAGAACACACTCGCCCCAAGCTGTTGCAAGAATGGTCAAAAAGACCTCGGCACCAGTTCACTATAAAACATAGGGAGACAAACCATGGCATCACCATCCGGCTCGGCCGACGTACGGAAAATTTCCACCAAAGGAACGCCGATTACGCCCGAGGAACGCAAGGTCATCTTTGCGTCCTCCTTGGGCACCGTTTTTGAATGGTACGATTTTTACCTGTACGGTTCGCTCGCATCCATCATCGCCAAGCAATTCTTCATCGGCGACCCCACCACCACCTTCATTTTCGCGCTGCTGGCCTTTGCCGCCGGCTTCATCGTGCGTCCGTTCGGCGCGCTGGTCTTCGGCCGCCTGGGCGACATGATCGGCCGCAAGTACACTTTCCTGATCACCATCCTGATCATGGGCGGCTCCACCTTCATCGTCGGCTTGCTGCCGGGCCATGCGTCCATCGGCATCGCCGCGCCGATCATCCTCGTCATCCTGCGCATCCTGCAAGGCCTGGCGCTGGGCGGCGAATACGGCGGCGCAGCCACCTACGTGGCCGAGCACGCGCCTGAAGGCAAGCGCGGCGCGTTCACGGCGTGGATACAGACGACGGCCACCCTGGGCTTCTTCCTGTCGCTGATGGTCATCCTGGGCACCCGCCTGGCGACGGGCGAGAAGGATTTCGAGGCATGGGGCTGGCGCATTCCCTTCCTGGTCTCCGTCATCCTGCTGGGTATTTCCGTGTGGATCCGCCTGGCCATGAATGAATCGCCGGCGTTTTCCAAGATGAAGGCCGAGGGCAAGACCTCGAAAGCCCCGCTGACGGAAGCGTTCGGCAAGTGGAAAAATCTGAAGATCGTCATCCTGGCCCTGATCGGCCTGACCGCCGGCCAGGCCGTCGTCTGGTATACGGGCCAGTTCTACGCGCTGTTCTTCATGATCCAGACCCTGAAAGTGGACCTGGCCACGGCCAACGTGCTCGTCGCCATCGCCCTGCTGCTGGCCACGCCGTTCTTCCTGTTCTTCGGCAGCCTGTCGGACCGCATCGGCCGCAAGTACATCATCCTCGGCGGCTGCCTGATCGCCGCGGCCACCTACTTCCCCATCTTCAACGGCCTGACCCACTTTGCCAATCCGCAACTGGAAGCAGCACTGAAGAACTCGCCAGTGGTGGTGGTGGCCGATCCCGCGTCCTGCCACTTCCAGTTCAACATGACGGGCACGAAGAAATTCCCATCGTCGTGCGACATCGCCACCGGCTTCCTGTCGAACAGCTCGGTCAACTACACGAAAGAAGCGGCACCGGCCGGCTCAATCGCCAAGGTACGCATCGGCACGAAGGAATTTACGTCGTTTAACGCCGTCATGACGCCGGACGGCCTGAACTTCGATGCGGAAAGCAAGGCCCATGAAGCAGCGTTCAAGAAAGAAATCGGCGCCGGCATCAAGGAAGCGGGCTACCCGGCCAAGGCTGATCCGGACCAGATCAACAAGCCGATGGTCGTGCTGCTGCTGTTCATCCTGGTGCTGTACGTGACCATGGTGTACGGCCCGATTGCCGCCATGCTGGTGGAAATGTTCCCGACGCGTATCCGCTACACCTCGATGTCCCTGCCCTACCATATCGGCAACGGCTGGTTCGGCGGCCTGCTGCCGACCACGGCCTTCGCGCTGGTGGCCTTCAAGGGCGACATCTATTATGGCCTCTGGTATCCGATCGTCGTCGCCCTGGCGACGGTGGTGATCGGCACCCTGTTCGTCAAGGAAACCAAGGACAACAATATCTACGCCGACGATTGATCCGGCGCAAGCCCCGGCCGCATGGCCGGGGCCCGCAATGCAAAACGCCGCTGACTGGTCAGCGGCGTTTGTTTTTTAAGCAGCGTATGCGGCGCAGGCGGCGGCAGGCTTACTTGTCGCTCTTGCCCTTTTTCACCTGGTCGCGCTGCTGCACGTATTCCTGGTAGCTGGTCTGGTTGCGCTTGCGGCAGGCATTGCGGTCGTCGAAATTATTGAGGCTGTTGCAATACTCGCCGATCTTGTCCCGGTTTGCGTCATACAGTACTTCACAGCCGCTCATGGCCAGCAAGAAGGGAAGGATCAGATATTTCATTGCTACTCTCATGGATAGGGACGAATTGCGCGAAAAAAACACCAGATTGCCCGCTGGATAAGCGTGCAGCTTTATCTTAACGCGATCCTGGCGAAAAGTACAAGCGCTCGGTATTACTTAATAGAAAGGATTTCCGGCGAAGCGCACTAGCCGGCCCCGTCATCCCCGTTCAACAGCGGATTGGCCGCCGCAAACGCCGCCAGGTGCTCGAGCAGCACGCGCACGCGGGCCGGCAGGTAGCGCCGCTGCGTCCACACGGCATACACGTGGCGCGGCTGCGGCATCCAGTCGGGCAGCACGCGCACCAGCGAACCGCGCGCCACTTCGTCGCGGCACTGCAAAAGCGGACACAGCAGGATGCCGATGCCCGCATCGGCCATCTCCACGGCCAGGCGCATTTCATTGACGCGCAGGCGCGCCTGCGGTTCGATCACCATTTCGGCGCCGTCGCCGGGCCGTCGCAACCGCCAGCTGCGCAGCGGTTCGGCCACGATCAGCTCGTGCTTTTCCAGTTCCTGCAAGTCGCGCGGCAAGCCCGCGCGCGCCAGGTAGGCGGGCGCGGCCACCATCACCAGCGCGGCGCTGCCCAGGCGGCGCTGCATCAGCGAGGAATCGTCGAGCGCGCCCACGCGGATGGCCAGGTCGGCGCCGCTGCCCACCAGGTCTTGCAGCAGGTTCGACAGTTCCAGCTCCAGGCGGATGTCCGGATACTGCTGCATGAAGCTGACCCAGGCGGGCGTCAGCAAGCCGCTGGCGAAGTTCACGGGCGCCAGCACGCGGATGCTGCCCGAGACGGCCGACAGGCTGGCGTCGAGCTGCTGCGTCGCCTGCCGCAGCGCGTGCACGAGGGGACGGCACTGCTCGTAGTATTGCCAGCCTTCCGCCGTCGGCTGCAGGCGGCGCGCGCTGCGGTTGAGCAAGCGGTAGCCGAGCTGGCTTTCCAGCTTTTGCAGCCGGCGCGTAACCGTGGCGGCGGGCAAGTCTTCCTTGACGGCCGCCGCATGCAGGCTGCCCGCCTCGACAATGGCGACGAACAGGGCGAGATCATCTAGCATGATTTCATTTTCGGAATTTGAAATTAAAAATATGGCTCTAGTATAGATTGCTGCAAGTCGTTACGCTGGCATCTTTCCAACTATTTTGAAAGCATGCCATGTCCGATGCCCTGCGCCTGCGCTGCACGTTCGCCTTCCTGATGTCGCTGCTCATGACCCTGCTGATGAGCGCCTGGGTCACCTGGCTCAATATCGGCCTGCAGGCGGACTTCCTGCCCCGCTGGCGCCATGCCTTCTTTGCCGCCTGGCCCGTGGCCTTCTGCGCCGTGATGCTGTTCGCGCCCCGCGTGCAGCTGATGAGCCGCAGTATCGTGGCGCGGCTGGCTGGCCGCCCTTAACCGGCAGTCGGCCAGCAACAGTATCACTCGGTCACTCCCGCCCACGGCCGCCCTGATCCGGGCTATGCTATGGCCGTCCTTGTTTTTACAGCGGAGTGCCGATGCTCGATCACGTTTCCCTCACCGTCAGCGACCTGGAACGCGCTGAGCGCTTCTATGACGCCGTCTTCGCCGCGCTGGAGGTGCCCAAGGTGGGCAGCGACCATGCCAACGCCTGGATAGGCTACGGCGAGCGCAGCGACGCGCAGCACCCCGAACGCAGCTATTTTTCCGTGCGCCTGGGCCCGCAGCCCGACGACGCGCCGCGCCGCCACTGCTGCTTCAAGGCCCCCTCGCGCGCGGCCGTGGACGCGTTCTGGCAGGCGGGCCTGGCGCATGGCGGCATCGACCTGGGCGCGCCCGGCCTGCGCCACTATCACGCCAGCTATTACGCGGCCTTTCTGTTCGATCCGGACGGCAACCGCATCGAAGCCGTCTGCCATCGCGCCGACGTCGGCTGACAGGTGGGGAAATCCCCTTCTGTTCGGCATTTCCACTTCCATATGGTTTTGCCTATAATGGCTGGCACGCCATACCGGGCAGTGAACCAAGAAGGAGCTTCATGCATCATCTATTCGTCGGCCGCCCCGCGCGCACCATGCTCCTCTCCAGCGCTGGCTTGCTGCTGGCAGGCTGTTTTTCCGGCTGCTCGCTGTTGCCATCGACCCCGGCCACGCCAGGCATTCCCGCCACGGCCGCCCTGCCCGACGCCAGCATCGCCTACGCCCTGAGCGGCCAGGGCGGCTTGCCCGTCGTCTTCCAGTCGGCCATGGGCGACGGCAAGGATGTGTGGGCCAAGGTGGTGCCGGAAGTGGCAAAGCAGCACCGCGTGCTCGTGTACGACCGTCCCGGCTACGGCGACAGCAAGAAGACCACCACGCCGCGCGACCCGTGCACCATCGCCGCCCAGCAGCGCGCCCTGCTGGCGCAGGCGGGCCTGAAACCGCCGTATGTGCTGGTCGGCCATGGCCTGGGCGGCCTGTACCAATATGTATATGCCAGACTGTACCCGCAGGACGTGGCCGGCCTGGTCCTGCTCGATCCCACGCACCCGCAGCAATGGAACCGCCTGCAGACGGACGCCTCCACCTACGCCATGCTCGTCAAGACGCGGCGCAAGCTCATGTTCAACAGTACGGAATCGGCCGAATTCGATGCCCAGACGCAATGCCTGCAACATGTGGACATGAGCAGCCCGCTGCGCGTGCCCGCCATGCTGCTGGTGCGCGACAAGTTCGGCATCGAGGAAATGGGCTCGTTTGAAAACGTCGTGCGGGCGCAGGAAAAGGATTGGCAGCGCCTGTCCGGCGCGCCAGCCATCGAGCGCATCACGGGCGCAGGCTACTATATCCAGAAAGACAACCCCGTCATCGTCAACGAGGCGGTCAAGATGGTGGCAAAGAAGAAATAAAAAAAAGGGCAGAGAAATCTGCCCTTTTTGCATTCAGCACCTGATTCAGCTATTGAACCCCTTGCCCTCGCCCGCCAGCTTCACCAGCAGGGGCGCCGGCGTCCACGCTTCGCCGTGGCGGCCCTTGGCATAGCCGGCTATCGTATCGAGCACGTTCGGCAAGCCGACCGTATCCGCATAGAACATCGGGCCGCCGCGGAACAGGGGGAAGCCGTAGCCCGTCAGGTACACCATGTCGATGTCCGAGGCGCGCAGGGCGATGCCCTCTTCCAGGATGCGCGCGCCTTCATTGACAAGCGCATACACGAGCCGTTCGACGATTTCCTGGTCGCCGATCTTGCGCCGCGCCACGCCGATATCGGCCGAGTGCTGGACTATCATGGCATTGACCTGTTCCGACGGATACGCCTTGCGGTCGCCCGGCTTGTAGTCGTACCAGCCGGCGCCCGTCTTCTGGCCGTAGCGCCCCAGTTCGCACAGCAGGTCGGCCGTCTTCGAATACGTGACGTCCGGTTTTTCCACGTAGCGGCGCTTGCGGATGGCCCAGCCGATGTCGTTGCCGGCCAGGTCGCCCATGCGGAACGGCCCCATGGCGAAGCCGAATTTCTCGACGGCCTTGTCGACCTGTTCCGGCAGACAGCCTTCTTCCAGCAGGAAACCGGCTTGCCGGCTGTATTGCTCGATCATGCGGTTGCCGATGAAACCGTCGCACACGCCCGAGACGACGCCCGTCTTCTTCAGCTTTTTCGACAGCGCCAGCGCCGTGGCCAGCACGTCCTTGCCCGTTTCCTTGCCACGCACGATTTCCAGCAGTTTCATCACATTTGCCGGGCTGAAGAAATGCGTGCCGATCACATCTTGCGGGCGCTTGGTGAACGCGGCGATCTTGTCCAGGTCTAAAGTGGACGTGTTCGAGGCGAGGATGGCGCCCGGCTTCATGACGGCGTCGAGCTGTTTGAACACGGTTTCCTTCACGCCCAGCTCTTCGAAGACGGCTTCGATGACGATGTCGGCTTGCGCGATGTCGGCATACGCCAAGGTGCCGCTGACCAGAGCGATGCGCTGCTCGGCCTTGTCTTGCGTCAACTTGCCCTTCTTGACCGTGTTTTCATAATTCTTGCGGATGGTGGCCAGGCCCTTGTCCAGCGCTTCCTGTTTGGTTTCCAGCAGCATCACGGGGATGCCCGCGTTGGCGAAGTTCATGGCGATGCCGCCGCCCATGGTGCCGGCGCCCACGATGGCCGCGCTGGCGATCGTGCGCACGGGCGTGTCGGACGGCACGTCGGGCACCTTGCTGGCGACGCGCTCGGCAAAGAAGGCGTGGCGCAAGGCTTTCGATTCCGGCGACTGCACCAGCTGCATGAACAGTTCGCGCTCGTACTTCAAGCCTTCGTCGAATTTCATCGTCACGGCAGCCGCCACGGCATCGACGCATTTGAGCGGCGCGGGGAACGGGCCGGACATGGCTTTGACCGTATTGCGCGAAAACTGCAAAAAGGCTTCGTGGTTCGGGTAATCGACCTTGCGCTCGCGCACTTTCGGCAGCGGGCGCACGTCGGCCACTTTCGTGGCGAAGGCCACGGCGGCTTGCAACAGGTCGGCGCCAGGGGCGATGACTTCGTCGAACAGGGCCGTGCCGGCCAGTTTTTCGGACGCCACGGGCGTGCCCGAGACGATCATGTTGAGGGCCATTTCCAGGCCCAGCACGCGCGGCAGGCGCTGCGTGCCGCCCGCGCCGGGCAAGATGCCGAGCTTGACTTCAGGCAGGGCCATCTGCGCGCCGGGCGCGGCCACGCGGTAGTTGCAGCCCAGCGCCAGCTCCAGGCCGCCGCCCATGCAGACGCTGTGGATGGCCGCCACCACCGGCTTGGTGGATTGCTCGACGACGTTGATCAGGGTGTGCAGGGTCGGTTCCGTGAGCGCCTTGGGCGAATTGAATTCCTTGATATCGGCGCCGCCCGAGAATGCCTTGCCGGCGCCCGTGATGACGATGGCTTTGACGGCTTCGTCGGCCAGCGCCTGGCGGATGCCGGCCACGGCGGCCGTGCGCGTCGCCAGGCCCAGGCCATTGACGGGCGGATTGGCGAGGGTAATGACGGCAACGGCGCCGTTCACTTGATATTCAGCACTCATGTCTCTTCCTTATTGGTTTTGCTCAACGTATGAGGTGGTTGCAAGGGATGAAGCTTTACTATACCGCATAAAAGAACGCTCGTATTATTTTTATCGTTTTCCGCTACGGCATGCATTGTTCGCCATGGTACCTCAACGTTTGAGGAAAGATTCTGCTGCAAGCAGCAAGTTCCAGTAGAAGCTATCACTTGAATATTCATTTTAATAATAAAACCATAACAATAATAACATCGTTTTATTATGCGGAAGAATGCGTTTGTTATATGCCGGCAGGGGACAATTGCGACAGTTTTTACATTATTTATTCCCGCCTCTTGTTTTTCGCCAAACGCTGGGGAATAATAAAATTATTGATTCAAATCAATACTCTACAATTTATCTACAATAAGGCAAACCGCAGGACAAACACGGGCGGCCGTTCATCACGCACATTCTCACCGATTATCACCCTGCATCGCCCCATGCGATAACATCGCTGCCTTATATGAATAGCAGAAAAAATAATAACAGCCGCCTTATCGCTCCCATTCCTCTTCTCACACCGAAGGAAACATTATGGACGCAGCCAGCCATGTCAGCCACTCCCAGGATCTGGACTTACAAGCGATAAATACTGCACTGAACCGTGTCCAGGCCGTGATCGAATTCGAACTCGACGGCACCATCCTGCATGCGAATGACAATTTCCTGCGCGTGCTCGGCTATACCCTGGCCGAAGTGCAAGGCAAGCACCATGCCATCTTCTGCGACCCCGAGTATGTGAAAACGGATGAATACAGCAACTTCTGGGCCAAGCTGGGACGTGGCGAATTCGACCAGGGTGAATACAAGCGCCGCGCCAGGGATGGGCGCGAAGTGTGGATCAACGCGTCGTACAACCCCATCCTCGACGCGAATGGCAAGCCGTATAAAGTCATCAAGTTCGCTACCGACGTCACGGCCATGAAGACGCGCAACGCCGAATACGAAGGCAAGGTCAGCGCCATCGGCAAGGCGCAGGCCGTGATCGAATTCGACATGCAGGGCAATGTGCTGGACGCGAACGACAATTTCCTCGCCGTCATGGACTACGACTTGAGCGATATCCAGGGCGAGCACCACCGCATGTTTTGCGAACCCGAGTATGCCAGCAGTGCCGAGTACAAGAAATTCTGGCAAAAACTCAACCGCGGCGAATTCGACGCGGGCCGCTACAAGCGCCTGGGCAACCATGGCAAGGCGGTGTGGATACAGGCCACCTACAATCCCATCCTCGACCTGAACGGCAAGCCGTACAAAGTGGTCAAGTTCGCCATCGACATCACGGAACAGGTGAACCTGGAAAACAGCATCCAGGCCAGGGCCGCCAGCGACAGCCGCAAGGTCGATGCCCTGCTCAAGTCGGTGGCGCGCGCGGCGCAGGGCGACCTGACCGGCAATATCGTGCCCGAAGGCGACGAGCCGATCGACCTGCTGGCCGGCGGCATCAGCAAGATGATCGTCGACTTGCGCGGCGTGATCGGCACCGTGGTGTCTGCCGCGAACGGCTTTGCCGACGCCTCGCACACGATCGCCGAGCGGGCCACGGGCGTGGCCGTGGGCACGCAGGCGCTGGGCGCCACGGTGGAAGAAATGAACGCCTCCATCGACGGCCTGACGTTTTCCATCAATTCCATCGCGGAAAACACCTCGAATGCCGACTCCCTGGCAAAAGCCACGCAGCAGGAGGCGGAAGCGGGCGCGCGCGCCGTCGCCAAGTCGATCGAGGCGATGGACTTGATCAACCGCTCGTCGGAAGACATCGGCGAAATCGTCAAGGTCATCAGCGAGATCGCCAACCAGACGAATATGCTGGCCTTCAATGCGGCCATCGAGGCGGCGCGCGCGGGCGAGCACGGCCTGGGCTTTTCCGTCGTCGCCGACGAGGTGCGCAAGCTGGCCGAGCGTTCCTCGCAGGCAACAAAAGAGATTTCCAAGCTGATCAACGAATCCGTCAAGCGCGTCTCGACGGGCAGCGAAATCTCTCGCCAGGCCAGCGACGCCTTCGACAAGATCGTCTCGGGCGTCGCCAAGACCACCCTGGCCATCTCCGATATCTCGAAGGCGGCCAACGAGCAGCTGCTGACGGCGCGCGAAGTGTCGACGGCGATCCAGTACATCGCCGAGGAAACGGAAAAGTCGGCCGCCAACTGCGACAGCATCGCCCGCTCCACAGATGGGCTGAACGAGCGCGCGGGCAGCCTGAACCAGACTGTCTCCGGCTTCGTGGTGTAGGCCATGAGCCACGCGGCCACCTTGACGCCCGAGGTGCTGATGACCCTGATCGCGCTGGTGCGCCAGCATACGGGCATCGCCATGACGGCGCGCAAGAGCGTCTTGCTGGAACGGCGCTTGCAGCCACGGCTGCAGGCGCTGTCCCTGCACAGCTACCAGGCTTACCTGGACCGCGTGGCCAGCGACCACGACGAGGTGGCCCATTTCATCGACCTGGTGACCACCAACGACACCCTGTTCTTCCGCACGCCGCAGGTCTGGGATTACTTCCGCGACCGCTACCTGCCCGCCTGGGCGCGCGCCCATCCCGATGGCTGCCTCGCCATCTGGTCAGCGGCCGCCGCCAGCGGCGAGGAACTGTATTCGATCGCCATGCTGTGCGAGCAATTCAGGCTGCAGGCGCCCGCCTTCCGCTACCAGATCCTGGCCAGCGACATTTCGCAGCAGATCCTCGGTGCGGCGAAGGCCGGCCAGTACAGCGGCCGCTCCGTCGAGCGCATCCGATTGTCGCACCCGGACTTGCTGCGCAAATATTTCTCGCCCGCGCCGTATGGCGTCCAGGTCAACGACGAGCTGCGGCAGCACGTGAGCTTTGCGCAGCACAATCTGCTCGAAGCGCTGCGCCCGGCGCGGCAATTCGACCTGGTGTTCCTGCGCAACGTGCTGATTTATTTCGACGCCGAGCACCAGGAAACCGTGCTGCGCCAGGCGCGCCTGAGCCTCAAGGATGAAGGACGGCTGATCCTGGGCGAGTCGGAAACCATCGCCCGGCTCGGTACCGGCTATCAATTCGAATTTCCCATGATTTACAAGGCGGGCAGCGCATGAGCATCATCATCGAACATGGCCTGCCGCTGCACCATGTTGGCATGGGGCAACTTAGCGTGGGCACGCCGGGGCAACAACTGCAAGCGCTGCTGGGCTCCTGCATCGGCATCGGCTTCATCTGGAAGAATGGCCCCTGTTGCGGCCTGGCCCACTGCCTGCTGCCGGAAGCGCCGGGCGCCGACAGCAGCCTGGGGGCGCGCTATGTGAGCCAGGCCGTGCCTTCGCTGCTGCGCCTGATGGGCGTGCGCCAGGCCGATTACGCCGATATCGAGGTGGTGCTGGCGGGCGGCGCCAGCATGTTCGGCCCCGCCCACGTGCATGGCCGCCTGCAGGTGGGCCGGCAAAACGCGGAAGCGGCGCAAAAATACCTGGCCCAGTGCGGCTTGCACGTCGGTTTTTGCGCGCTGGGCGGCCGCCACGGGCGCCAGTTGCTGATCGATTGCGCCCGGCACAGCTATGCCGTCACCGAGGTGGTGGCGCCACCCGAATTGATACCACGCAAGGAAGGCGCATATGGATATGCATGAAGCGACGGGCTTGCAAGCGCAGGGCGCAAGCGACACGGCCACCGAACTGTTCGGCTCCTTCCACCTGGGCGAGGATGAATTCGCCCTGCCCGCCAGCTGCATCCGCGAAGTCGTCAATTACCCGGCGAAAGTCACGGCCCTGCCCCTGTCGCCCGCGTATCTGGAAGGCATGTTCACCTTGCGCGGCAGCGTCATACCGGTCGTCAACCTGGGCCGGCTGTTCCGCGCCGACGCGCCGCGCGCCGTGGCCACGGACAAGATCGCCATCCTCGACTTCCAGCAAGTGCTGGTCGGCATCGTCTTCCAGGATACGGGCGAGATCCTGCGCGTGCCCGCCAGCGCCCGCAGCGCCCTGCAGTACGCGGCCGGCGACAGCCACGCCGTCATCGCCGGCACGATTTTGCTCGATGGCGGCGCGCGCCTGCTGCAAGTGCTCGACCCGCACGCCCTGCTGCGCATCGAAAACGTACCCCATGTGCTGGCCCTGCAGGCGACGGGCGCCAAACTGAGCACGGCCCGCTACCATGCGCAAAGCGAACGCCGGCAGTGCGTCAGCTTCCATGCGGCCGGCGCCACGTTCGCCTTTGAAATGCTGGCCATCCAGGAAATCATCAAGGTGCCGGAACTGCACAGTTCCCTGCTGAATAGCGCACTATGCCTGGGCCGCATGCATTTTCGCGGCAGCCAGGTGGCCGTCGTCGATTTCGGCGCCCTGCTGCAAGCGCACACGGAGGCCAGGGAGGCCACCGTGGATCAGCGCATCATCGTCGTGCGCCTGGGCGACACGACCGTGGGCTTCCTCGTCGATTCCGTCGACAGCATCGTGCATTTCTTTGGCGACGAGGTGCTGCCGATTCCCCTGCTGAGCAAGGCGCGCGCCGCCATGTTTGCCGGCTGCATCACCAAAGAAGGCCTGGGCGACATCATTTTCCTGGACCACAAGGAAATCCTGTCGCAGGCGGAAATCGTCGAAATGCGCGACGGCCACGCGCGCCTGTACCCGGCCGACACGGAAACGGCCAGCGCCGCCACGCGCAAGGCGCAGCGCCGCGTGTACATCACATTCACGGTAGAAACCCCGTTCGCCGTGGAAATCGGGAAAGTGCGCGAAATCATCGACTTCAGCGGCGCCATCACGACGCCGCCGGGCATGCCGGCCTGCATGCTCGGCATGCTGAACCTGCGCCAGCAAATGATCAGCATCATCGACCTGCGCCAGCTGTATGCGATGCCGGCGCTGCCGGACGCCAGCAGCGGCAAGATCCTGATCGTGGAACGGGGCGCCGAACGCTACGGCTTCCTCGTCGACCATGTCGATAACATCATGACCATTTCCGACAGCCAGCGCTTTGCGGCGCCGCAAATCATCCGCACGGGAGAACATGACGATCTGCGCAGCGAAATGGATGAAATGATCGACATCGGCACGGAGGCGCAGCGCCAGACCCTGTCCGTCTTCCAGTGCGATCATCTGCTGGAAAAGCTGGGGTCGGCGCTGCCGCAAGCTGCCTAGGCCGCTTTACATGCCTGGCAGCTGGTGCCCCTTGAACTGCTCGCGCAGCTTGTTCTTCTGGATCTTGCCCGTGGCGCCCATGGGCAAGGCGTCGATGAACAGCACGTCATCGGGCGTCCACCACTTGGCGATCTTGCCTTCGAAAAACTGCAGCAAGGCGTCGCGCGTGACCGTCATGCCGGGGCGCAGCACCACCACGAGCACGGGACGCTCGTCCCATTTCGGGTGGAACACGCCGATGCAGGCCGCCTGCAGCACGGCCGGGTGCGCCATGGCCAGGTTTTCCAGGTCGATGGTGCCGATCCATTCGCCGCCCGACTTGATCACGTCCTTGCTGCGGTCCGTGATCTGCATGTAGCCGTCCGCGTCGATGGTGGCCACGTCGCCCGTGGGGAACCAGCCGTCCTGCAGCGCCTCGCCGCCCTCGTTCTTGTAGTACGACGAGATGATCCACGGCCCTTTCACCAGCAAATGGCCATACGCCACGCCATCCCACGGCAATTCCTTGCCATCGTCATCGACGATCTTCATGTCCACGCCGTAGATCGCATGGCCCTGCTTTTGCAGGATCTTGCGCTGTTCTTCCTTCGGCAAGTCCAGGTGCTTGGTCTGCAAGCCGCCCGCCGTGCCCAGCGGCGACATTTCCGTCATGCCCCAGGCGTGGATGACCTCGATGTCGAACTTGTCGATCAGGGTATCCATCATGGCCGGCGGACACGCGGCGCCGCCGATCACCGTGCGGCGGAAGGAGGAGAATTTCAAGTCATTCTGCAAGGCATGGTTCAGCAAGCCCAGCCAGACGGTGGGCACGCCGGCCGAGAACGTCACTTTTTCCGCCTCGAACAATTCATACAGCGACTTGCCGTCCAGCGCCGCGCCGGGGAACACCATGCGCGCGCCGGACAGGGGCACGGAATACGGCAAGCCCCAGGCATTCACGTGGAACATGGGCACGACGGGCAGCACGGTATCGGAGGCACGCACGTTCAGGGCGCTGGGCATGGCCGACGCGTACGCGTGCAGCACGGTCGAGCGGTGCGAATACAGGGCGCCCTTGGGGTTGCCCGTCGTGCCCGACGTATAGCACAGGGTAGCGGCCGAGTTCTCGTCGAACAGGGGCCATGCGTAGTCGTCGGAATGCGTGGCGATCAAGTCTTCATAGCACAGCAGGTCGGGAATGGTGCTGCTGGCGGGCATGCGGTCGCGGTCGCACATCAGGACGAAATGGCGCACAAACGTGCAGTCGGCGGCGATTTTTTCCACCACGGGCAAAAAGGTCAGATCGAACAGCAAGACCTGGTCTTCGGCGTGATTGGAAATATAGGCGATCTGGTCGGGAAACAGGCGCGGGTTAATCGTGTGCAAGACCGCGCCCGAGCCGGACACGGCATAATAGGCTTCCAGGTGGCGGTAGCCATTCCAGGCCAGGGTGGCGACCCGGTCGCCCATGCCGACGCCGAGGCCATGCAAGGCATTGGCCAGCCGGCGCGCGCGCTGGTGGCAATCGCGGTAGGTGTAGCGGTGCATATCGCCTTCCACCCGCCGCGAAATGATTTCGCTGCCGCCATAATGACGCGCTGCAAACTCGATAATGCTGGAAATCAGCAGGGGCTGATTCATCATCTGGCCCATCACTGGACTCAAGGGAAATGCCGACATCGTGTCTCCTGGGGTGGATACTCGGTTATTGTTGGAATCTAAAGATTTTTCCTAGTTTCGTACGGTCGTGCGGAAATCGTCAACGCATTTCGATATTGCGGTGCAGCATGGAATTTTTGATTCCGTTTCCAGCCGCATGGGCGCCCGCCGCACGCCTTGGCGCCGTGCGGTAAAATCGCATTCCAGGCTGGCGCCATCTGCCAGCGCACCTACCTTGAATGGAATTGCCATCAGCGCTACTACCTTACCACTGGATAATGCCTTTGCGGCCTTGCCGCCCGCGTTCTATACGCGCTTGATGCCCACGCCCCTGTCCGCGCCCTACTTTGTCGCGGCCAGCGCGCCGGCGGCAAGCCTGATCGGCCTCGATGCGGCGCGCCTGGCCGAGCCCGGCTTTGTGGCGCTGCTGGCCGGCAATGCCGTGGCCGAGCGCTCGATTCCCCTGTCGGCCGTGTATTCGGGCCACCAGTTCGGCGTCTGGGCCGGCCAGCTGGGCGATGGCCGCGCCATCTTGCTGGGCGATATCGCCACGGCAAACGGTCCGATGGAGCTGCAGCTGAAAGGCGCCGGCGCCACGCCGTATTCGCGCATGGGCGACGGGCGCGCCGTGCTGCGCTCGTCCATCCGCGAATTCCTGTGCTCGGAAGCCATGGCCGCGCTGGGCATTCCCACCTCGCGCGCGCTGGCCATCATGGGTTCGCAGCAAGGCATCATGCGCGAAACGGTGGAAACGGCGGCCGTCGTGACGCGCATGGCGCCCACGTTCGTGCGCTTCGGCTCGTTCGAGCACTGGTTTTACCGCAAGAAGCCGGACGAGCTGAAAATCCTCGCCGATTACGTGATCGACGGCTTCTATCCCGCTTTGCGCGCTGCAGCAAATCCATACCAGGCCTTGCTGGCCGAAGTGTGCGTGCGCACGGCGCACATGATTGCGCAGTGGCAAGCCGTCGGCTTCATGCATGGCGTCATGAACACGGACAATATGTCCATCCTGGGCCTGACGCTCGATTACGGCCCCTTCGGCTTCATGGAAGCGTTCGACGCCGAACACATCTGCAACCATACGGACCAGCAGGGACGCTACTCGTATGCGAACCAGCCGCAGGTGGGCCACTGGAACTGCTACGCGCTGGGCCAGGCCCTGCTGCCGCTGATCGGCGAAGTGGAACTGGCGCAGGCGGCGCTGGACAGCTACCAACCCGCCTTTGCGGAGAAGATGAATAGCTTGCTGCGCGCCAAGCTGGGCTTGCAGACGAGCCAGGACGACGATACGGCCCTGTTCGACAGCATGTTTGCGCTGATGCAAGCCAATCACGTGGATTTCACGAATTTCTTCCGCGCCTTGTCTACACTGCAGGTAGCGGCGCCCGAACACGACACGGCGCTGCGCGACATGTTCATCGACCGCCCCGCCTTTGATACGTGGGCCGCGCAATACCGCGCGCGCCTGATGGCGGAAAACAGCGCCGATGCCGTGCGCCAGACGGCCATGAACCAGGTCAACCCGAAATACGTGCTGCGCAACTATCTGGCGCAGGTGGCCATCGAGAAAGCCCAGCAGCAGGACTACACGGAAGTGGCGACATTGCTGGAAATACTGCAAAAGCCATTTGACGAACAGCCCGAACACCAGCACTATGCGGCCCTGCCGCCCGACTGGGCCAGCCACCTTGAAGTCAGCTGCTCATCCTAAGGAGTCATTATGACCACGAATAAAGTCAAGAAAACCGACGCCGAATGGCGCGCCATGCTCGACTCGATGCAATACGAAGTCACGCGCCACGCGGCCACGGAACGCGCGTTCACGGGCAAGTTCTGGGACCACCACGAACACGGCGTCTACACCTGCGTCTGCTGCAACACGCCCCTGTTCGCCTCGGACACGAAGTTCGATTCCGGCTGCGGCTGGCCCAGCTATTTCCAGGCGCTGGACCCGGCGAATGTCACGGAAATCGTCGACCGCAGCTACGGCATGGTGCGCACGGAAATCGTCTGCGCCGTCTGCGACGCCCATCTGGGCCACGTCTTCCCGGACGGCCCGCCACCCACCGGATTGCGCTATTGCATCAATTCGGCATCCTTGCGCTTCGACCCGCAGCCGTGAGACACAGGATCGCCTGGGAGCAACTCGGTTGCTCCTAAGCCATTCCTAAGATGATTTTAATAAGACCAGTGTAAAGTCTCGCCATGAAATTTCTATTCGACCTCTTCCCCCTGATCGCCTTCTTCGCCGCCTTCAAGCTGGGCGGCATGTATGAAGCGGCCACGCACGATTTCGTGCAGCAATATTTGTCCGGCTTCGTGTCAGGCGGCCTGATCAAGGCTGACCAGGCGCCGTGGATACTCGCCACCCTCGTCGGCATCGTCGCCACGGCTTGCCAGGTCAGCTATCTGCTGTTGCGCGGGCGCAAGGTGGACGGCATGCTGTGGCTGTCGCTGTTCATCTTTGTCGTGTTCGGCGGCGCCAGCATCTACCTGCATGACGATTTCTTCCTGAAATGGAAGCCGACCCTGATCTACTGGCTGTCCGGCCTGGCCCTCTTGATCGCCCACGTGGGCTTCAAGAAAAACCTGATCCGCAAGACCATGGAAGCGCAAGTGCAATTGCCCGATGCCGTCTGGAACCAGTTGCTGGCCGCATGGATCATCTTCTTTGGCGCCATCGGCGCGCTGAATCTGTTCGTCGCCTTCGTGCTGTACAAGGGCGACATGGCCGCCTGGGTCAGTTTTAAAGCATTCGGCGCGACGGGCATTTTCTTTGCCTTTATCGTGGCGCAAACCCTGTTCCTGGCAAAACATATCAAGGAAGACGCATGATGACGAACGACACGACAACGCGCATGCAGCGCATTCGTACCCGCCTGGAAACGGCACTTTCCCCTCTGGAATGCGTGCTGGAAGACGACTCGGCGCGCCACCGGGGCCATGCGGGCGCCGCCTCGGGCGGAGGCCATTACAATCTACGCATTATTTCTAGCCGATTTGAGGGGCTCAGGCTCGTCATGCGCCATCGACTGGTGTATGATTCCGTGCACGATATGATGCATAATGAGATACATGCATTGGCGATTGTGGCCCTGGCGCCGTCCGAAGTAGTGTAAGGATGGCGTTTTGGCGTACCCGAGCCATGTGATGGATTTCTTCCCATGCGTTTTTTACGAAACTTTCCCTAACAGGATTTAATAATGACTTTTAAGCCAGCCCGCTTGCTGATCGCACTACTCGCCGTTGTCGCGGTACCTGTTTTTGCGCAAAATGTTGCCGTTGTTAATGGCAAGCCTATCCCATCGTCGCGCGTTGATGCAGTCGTCAAGCAAGTCGTCGCCCAAGGCCAGCAACCGGATTCGCCGCAACTGCGCGAAATGATCAAGAAGGACTTGATCGGCCGTGAAGTGCTGATGCAAGAAGCGGAAAACAAAGGTTTCGGTAAAGATGCAGCCGTCAAGCAGCAAATCGAGAACGCGCGCCAGGCCATCGTCATCAACGCCCTGGTCGGCGACTACCTGAAAAAGAACCCCGTCAACGACGCTGAAATCAAGGCCGAGTACGACCGCTTCGTGGCACAGACGGGCGACAAGGAATACCACGTGCGCCACATCCTGGTGGCCACCGAAGCGGAAGCGAAAGACATCATCGCCAAGCTGAAAGGCGGCGCCAAGTTCGAAGACCTGGCCAAGCAATCGAAAGATGCGGGCTCGGCCGACAATGGCGGCGACCTGGACTGGGCAGCCCCATCGTCGTTCCCGAAAGTGTTCTCCGACGCCTTCGTGAAACTGCAAAAAGGCCAGGTCACGGACACCCCGGTGCAAACGCCTAACGGTTTCCACGTGATCAAGCTGGACGACACCCGCGCGGCAAAACTGCCGACCCTGGAAGAAGTCAAGCCACAGATCGCCGAAGCGCTGCAGCAAAAGAAACTGCAAGCGTATCAGGAAGAAATGATCAAAAAAGCGAAAGTTCAGTAAGAACTGACCTCCCCGGCGCCCTTTTCGGCGCCGGTCGTGTATTCTGCGCCTGAACACGCACTGCGCGACAGTCGCGCGTATCGATTTTTAGTATATTTTTAGGAATGAACATGATTTTGAAGCCAGCCCGCCTGATCTTAGCCCTGGTCGCCGTCGTCGCGATCCCTGCATTTGCGCAAAACGTCGCTACCGTGAATGGCAAGGCCATCCCATCGTCGCGCGTTGACCAGGTCGTCAAGCAAGTCGTCGCCCAAGGCAAGCAAGCCGATTCGCCGCAATTGCGCGAAGCCATCAAGAAAGACCTGATCGGCCGCGAAGTGCTGATCCAGGAAGCCGACAAGCAAGGCTACGGCACGCGTCCGGAAGTCAAGTCGCAGATCGACAATGCCCGTCAAAGCATCATCATCAACGCCCTGCTGGCTGACTACGTCAAGAAGAACCCTGTCAAGGACGCTGAAATCAAGGCCGAGTACGACAAGTTCAAGGCCCAGGCCGGCGACAAGGAATACCATGCACGCCACATCCTGGTGGCTACCGAAGCGGAAGCGAAAGACATCATCGCCAAGCTGAAAGGCGGCGCCAAGTTCGAAGAACTGGCAAAGGTATCGAAAGACGGTTCCGCAGCCAATGGCGGCGACCTGGACTGGGCTAGCCCAGCTTCGTACGTGAAGCCATTCTCCGACGCCATGGTGGCCCTGAAACCAGGCCAGGTCACGCAAACGCCCGTGCAATCGCAGTTCGGCTTCCACGTGATCAAGCTGGAAGAAACCCGTCCGACGAAACTGCCGGCACTGGAAGAAGTCAAGGGCCAGGTAGCCGAGTCGCTGCAACAGAAGAAACTCGCCGCCTACCGCGATGAGTTGATGAAGAAGGCAAAGATCCAGTAATATCGGATGAAGATGAAAAGGCGCTCCACGGGGCGCCTTTTTTACGCCTGGAGATGCCATGAATCTACATCAAGAACTAAAAATCGCGCTGGAAGCGGTTGCCGAACCGGGCCGCGCGGCACCGATGCAGGCGTATATGCGCGACCAGTTCATATTCCTGGGCGTGGCCGCGCCGCAGCGGCGGATGGCCGCCAGGGACTTGCTGGCGGGCTTGCAAGGCGTGGGGGCCGAGGTGCTGCTGGAACATGCACAGCTGCTGTGGCAGCAGCCCGAGCGCGAGTACCAGCACGTGGCGCTCGACATGCTGGCCCTGCACCGGCGGCAATTGGACGTCGAACATATTCCCGCCCTGCTGGCACTGGCGCGCCAGCGCGCCTGGTGGGACAGCGTCGACGGCATGGCGGGCATCGTGGGCGAGGTGCTGCAGGCGGAACACCGGCGCGGCGGCGATGGCCATGCGCACATGGATGGCGCCTTGCGGCACGCGGATTTCTGGCTGCGCCGCATCGCCATGCTGCACCAGCTGGGCTGGCGCGCCGATACGGATGCCGCCTGGCTGTTCGATGCGGCGCTGGCGCTGGCCCATGAAGACGAGTTTTTCATCCGCAAGGCCATCGGCTGGGCCCTGCGCGATTACGCGCGCCACGCCGCCGAAGCCGTGACGGCGTTTGCCGGCGCGCACCGCCGGCAACTATCGCCGCTCAGCTACCGCGAAGCGCTGAAGCACCAGCCACGCTGAAGGCCTGTCCGCCCAGCAGGCGCAGTGCTGCATCGATGCGGGGCGCCGCATCCCAGGCCGGCACGGGCTCCAGCAAGCCCAGCGCCATCTGCCGCAGCGGCTCGGCGATCACCATGGCCAGCAGCAAGCCGGCCATTTCCGCTCCATCCTGCAGCACCAGATGGCCGCGCGCGGCCTGGCGCTGCAACCATTCGGCCAGCATCGCCGTGCCCCGCTCGATGCCGTTGCGCTGATACACGGCCAGCAAATCGGCGCGCGCGGGAAACTCCGTGCATAGCAGGCGGAACAGGCCGACGGCATCCGCCGTCAGCACCCGCGCCGCCATCACCTGCAATATCTCCTTCAATAGCGGCAAGACGTCGCCAGGCGCGGCCGCATCGTGCGCCATGGCCGGCAAAAAGGCGTCCGTCCAGCCGCGCACCACCAGCGCCACGAGTTCTTCGCGGTTGGCCGCATATTGATACAGCGACTTTTTTGCCATGCCCGCGTGGCGCGCCACCGCTTCCATGGTCGTGGCCGCATAGCCTTCGTTCAGCAGCAGCCAGGTGGCCGCCTGCACGGCTGCCTCCAGCGCCTCCCCGTGCGGGCGCGCCGGGCGGCCACGTCCGCGCAAGGCCTTGCTCTCTTCTTCCCGCATGCCATCTCCAAGCTTGATTGATGGGCAATTTTACACTGAAACATATTTAGGAAACGTTAAGCGTTTCTTTAATATATAATTGGCTCATCCCAACAAAGGAGAACGACATGACGAGCGACACGCACAATGAATTCCCATGGAGCATCACCGGCACGGGCAACTTGCTCGATCCGTTTCCCCTGCCCCTGGAAACGGGCATCACGCGCCTGGAAAATGGCTGCCTGCTGGTGGCGGCGCGCACGGAACTGCAAGGCTGCAGCGGACGCATGCTGGATTGGTGGTTCACCTTTTTCGAGACGACGCAGCACATCAAGTGGTGGCATCCGCACGATCACGTGGCCCATCACGGCTGGAACAAGGCGTGGAAAAAGGGAGAGAGTTACTACGGCGCCTCGATCGAGGCGGTGGAGTCGCTGGGCGATATTCCGCCCGTGAAAGCCAAGCTGAAGTTCCATGATCCGAAGGAAGTCTTCGATCCGGCGCAATTGCAGCAGGCCAGGGACAGCGGCGCCCTGTCGGCCGCCATCTGCGCGCGCATCGGCTTTGGCGATTACGTCGTGCTCGACCCGAACGGCGATCCGCTCGATGGCGAAATGCTGCACCTGACGCGCGACACGCCCACGGGCTGCGTGCTGCGCAGCCGATTCTTACTCGGTCGCAACAGCCTCAATCCCGTGCGCGACGTGCCCGACGTGCTGGGACTGAATTTGCTGCGCCATTGCTACAGCGAATTTACCTATCTGTCGCGCTTTTTGCCATCGCTGTATTACGGCGAGCACGCCAACGGGGAAAAGGCGCCGCTGCCCTGGTAGGCTGCCTTACAGCCGCTTGTGCATGCGCGCCAGCGGCAGTTGTATATCGCCCGGCAAGTCCAGGTGAAAATCTTCCGTGACGGCAAAGCCGCTGGCCAGGTACAGGGGCACGCCGGGCAAGGTGGCGGCCAGTTCCAGTGCCGTAAAACCGGCGGCCCGCGCCTGGCGTTCGCAATGGCGCATCAGCATGCTGCCCAGACCCTGGCGCGCCGCGGCCGGCTCCACGAAGAAGGCGCGGATACGGCCCGGCTGGCTGGCCGGGTCGAGCAGCGGATCCGGCCCGCTCTTGGCGCGGTCGGCGCCGTACAGGGTGGCGCGCCGGCTCCAGCCGCCGCAGGCCAGCATGGCGCCGTCGCGTTCGATGACGAAATACGTCTGGTCGGCAACGAGCTGCGTATCGACGCCGAACACGTGGCGCGTCACGGCCTCGGCCTGCTCTTCACTATAAAATCCCGCGCTCAGCACCATGCCGGAACGGGCGATCAGCGCATTCATGGCAGGCACATCACCAGACAGCGCCACGCGCAGGCTGGTCAGGGCGCCAAAGCTGAACCAGGCGCGGCTGATACGCCCCTGCTCCACTTCATACGTCGCCACCAGTTCCTGCGCGGAAACACCGTCCGGCGCGTCGCCATGGACGATTTCATGGTCGATCACCAGCTTGCCGCAGGCGATACGGTTGAGCAATTGCGCCCGGGGCCGGCTGGCGGCGAAACGGGCCGTGAAGCGGGGGCCGATCTGCGCGCCGCCTTGGGCCAGCAAGGTATCGGGATGCTGGAATTGCTGTGCGTCATCGGCGTAGATGGCCAGCAAGGCCGGCACGTCGTGGGCATTGTAGGCATCCAGTTGGGCCTGGACGATAGCCGAGGGTGTAGTATTCAAAATATTTAAATAGTAATTTAAAATAGTTAAATTAATCGATAATTACCTTATTACCGCCCCTTCTTCTTCACCACACCACCCTGACCATTGGCATAAAGTCGAATGTGATTATCAATATGCTTTGTAAGCGCATCATCTAATGTGTCAAACTTCTGAGGACTTCTAAGTTTAGAAAGAAGAGAAACTAAAAATGATGCAGTTAATTTTACAACCACTTCGTTTTTATTGTAAAATTCACGAAATGCCTCCATCTCACCTCCTTTAGAAAGCTCTTTTTGAGTATCCCGACATATTAAAAATGCGAATCTACCATACTCGTTACCCAAATAAGAAGCACATTGCCTATATTCATTAACAGACATTTTTTCGAAATTTTTTACCTCAAAAATAATTTGTCTAGATGAATAATCTTCCCTAATACGCCGCCAAAACCCTTCCGTGGCCATATTTGTCCCAACAATATCTCTCCTCGCAGATCCATTCCCATTGGGTTTTAATTGAATATTTGTAAGCTTCCCGGCAGAAATAAGCTCAATCGCTCTTTTTGCCCAATCTTCAAACTGAGACGCATCTTCATTTCCCAACTCTATTTTTCCGAGTTCGGCTATCATTCCGCCAATGGACAAATCCCTCTGCTCCTTAACCTCTGATGATATTGTAATATCATACTCATCATATATTTGCTCAGAAATATTCTGATCCGGGAAACCCTTTTTAATTCCAAGCGCACTCCAGTAACAAGGATGAATTAAAAGCATAGAGTTTTGGTCAAATAGTCTCTCTGGCTTTTTCCCATCATGACTAAACACTATATTTCCAGAGGTTTTATCTGCCATACCAATAAAACCCACTCCATAAAGTGCCTTTAGTACCTCCTGTGCAGTTCCAAGTATCTTCAAATGTTGATATACAAGTGGATTTTCATCATTTTGCATAATTTTTTCAATAGCACTACTGGCCTGAAAAACATTTAAGCTAGGACCAAATGGAGCGAGTGACTTAGCTACATCATCAATCCCAGGAAAAACAGAAGAATATTCCTTTCGAAGATCATCGAATCTTATCTCTGAAATATGATTTGCCGAAGCATCTAAATCATCTACAATCAAGACTTTACGACCTTGTTTCTTTGCATTATAAAAAGCGGTATTCAAGAGAGATATTAAATCCCGAGGTCGATAAAGTGTCAATTTAAGACAGCTTTTAAAACCTTCGCGGCCGTGGAGTTCATTAGCAGTAACCGAATTCCAAACTTTCACATCACTTTCCACATCAATAGAAAATGCTTGTCGAATCCTTTTACATACCAAATAAAATAACTCTTGGACATCCCAATGTAATCTCAATACACTTCCTTCAACATTTCGGCTAAAATCCTGATCTGAAATCTGAATAGCCCTAAATATATTATCCCTAAGAAATAATATTGTTCTTATATTTGATGTTTTTGTTCTTAAATCATCAGATCCATAGATAATGCCATCGACTATTCCAATCCCAACCTCATCTGACTCATACCCCTCATCAAGTCGATCAATTAATATCATTACTCTCTTACCAGCCACGCGCAGCAATTCATCCAAATCACAAGTTAGTGAATTTAGATTCAACCTTGTTGCAAGCTCAGATATGCTCTCTTCCGCACTTTCACCTGGAATAATAGCATCATTTAATGTTTTTTTAAGGCGAGAAACAATATTATCACCAAGACCTTTCCATTTTTTAAGTGGAGCATTTAATGCTGACGCGCTTATCATGTTTTGCGTCTTATAATACTGCTCCAACGCGCAACCCAGTTCCATAATCAATGCGTAACGCCATCCTGTTTTTATTGCCGAACGAATTCTCGTTAACGTCTGTCCATATTTTGCTGCTGCGGCACGCAATCCAAAAACATCTTCCTCATTCGGAGCAACAACTATCACGAAATTTTTTTGCGCTTTCCAGTCCTTCATTAATCTATAAGTAAGTGCACTTTTCCCGGTACCTCGGCGGCCCACGACTAAAAATCTACCGTCAGCTTCCGCTAGAATTTTATAGTCTTGCCAATCATAAAATGCCGTATCTAACATATTATGATCATGCTCAGCGCGAACATCACCAAGCAGATTTCCTTTATTTTCTAAGCTACTCATAGAGATCCATAAAGATAAGAAAAATACATAAATTTGTTCTAGTATTACATGGGAGTGCTTGCTTAGGGACATTGACCCCTAAATATGTGCCTGACAACATACCCCTAACCTCTTGGATGTCTCCGTCGAAGTAACTATACCTTGCAGCCATTGCCCAAATGAATGAAAGAACAGTGCAGTGTCATGCTTTGCAGTCGCATTAGGGCTTTCCTAGTTAAGCCCAACCACACAATGACTCACAGCGTAGGCTTTACCGTAGCTCCCATAGCGAGCATCATAACTGTCCGACGTCGATGCCACTATGCTGGATGTTCTCTAAAAAAGCATTGCAATAGCACCGTGTTCACTAGCAGAAACTGAGATAATTGCAACATGTAGCAACAACATCCGCAGCTTGTCACGCGGCATAAGCAAAATCAATCGCAGCAGGAGTAAAGATCATGAAATGGGAAGGCAATCGCGAAAGCGACAATGTGGAAGACCGCCGCGGCGAAGACGGCGGGGGCGGCGGTGGGGGCGGCTTCGGTTTTGGCGGGCGCTCGATCGGCATCGGCACCATCGTCATCGCCCTCGTCGGCTCGTATGTGCTGGGCGTCAATCCCTTGACCTTGCTCAACCTGCTCAGCGGCGGTGGCGGCCAGATCAGCACCCAGCAAAGCCAGGCGCCTGCGCGCCAGGCACCCGCAAACGACGAGATGACCCGCTTCGTGCGGACCGTGCTGGCCGATACGGAAGACACCTGGGGCGCCCTGTTCAAGGCCGAAGGCGGCAGCTATGTCAAACCCAAGCTGGTGCTGTTCTCGGGCAGCATCCCGACGGCCTGCGGCACGGGCCAGAGCGCCAGCGGCCCCTTCTATTGCCCCGGCGACCAGAAAGTCTACCTGGACCTCGATTTCTTCAATCTGATGCAGCAGCGCTTCAAGGTCTCGGGCGAATTCGCGGAAGCGTACGTGATCGCGCATGAAGTGGGACACCACGTGCAAAACCTGATGGGCCTGTCCGAAAAGGTCGACAATGCGCGCCGCACGCAATCGGAGCGCCAGGCCAACGCCATGTCCGTGCGCCTGGAGTTGCAGGCCGACTGCTTTGCCGGCGTGTGGGCATTCCACGCGAACCAGGACCGCAAGATCCTGGAACAAGGCGACGTGGAAGCGGCCCTGAAAGCGGCCACGGCCATCGGCGACGATGCGCTGCAGCGCCAGGCGCAAGGCCATGTCGTGCCGGACTCGTTTACGCACGGCACCTCGGATCAGCGCGTGCGCTGGTTCAGCAAGGGCATCGAGAGCGGCCAGATCAGCCAGTGCAACACCTTCGAGGCGCGCCAGCTGTAAGCATGGCCAGCCCCGTGCCGCCCCGCGGGCGCACGGGGACGTTACTTCACATCGATGCGCCCGTATTGCCCGTGCGCCTCGTCATCCGGCCCGGCCGCATAAAACAGGGTATTCAGAGGCTGATTGTTGAGGCCATTGCCGAAGGCAATCCCCCACAAGCCATCGATCACCAGCGGCGTGCCGTCAGCCTTGCGCAGCGGACCGCCGGCGGCGCCCGTGGACGGGTCATAGGCATTGATCTTGCCGTCGCCAAAATTCCCTATCAATAACATATTGCTGGCCGTGCCGAAATCGGCCGGCGCCAGCGCCATGCCCCAGGGCGCATTCAAGGCCCCGCCGCTCACCAGCCGCTTGAGCAGTGTGCCGCCCGTGTCATACACATTGACGATGCCGAGGCCCGCGCCCGCCTCCTCGTCGTCGCCGCTGGCCTCGCGCATGGCATAGGCGACATAGATGCGCTCGCCGATGGCCTGGATACCGAACGGCGCATAGCCGGCCGGCAAGCTGGGGTCGCTGAAGGCGCCAGGCAAGCTGACTCTGGCGAAATTGGCATCGAAGACGTCGACGCGCCGGTTATGGAAATCGGCCGCATACAGGTAATTGGCGTTCGCATAGCGCGAGATGGCCAGGCCCTTGTAGACGCTGCCGTCCGCGCTGCCGTCGAACACGACCAGGGCCGTCGTCGGGCTGACCGTGGGCGACCAGGCCGAGATGCTGCCGCTTTCGCTGGCGAAGATGAACGGGCTGGGCGCCGTCACGCCGTTCTGGCTCAGCTTGAAGTCCTGCGTGCCGTTGAATACGATGCCCGTCGGGCCGGCCGGCGTGCTGACCACCAGCGACTGCGGTACGCCGTTGCCGTCGTACAAGGTCGACTTCGCTGTGCCATTCGCGGCTACCCAGACGAAACCGCGTGGATTGAAGGCCACGCCCCAGGCGTTGGCGAGGTTGGGGTCCGTGTGCGCGGCCGGCAAGGCCGCCGTGTCGGACACGAGGCTGGTCGCCACATACGTGTTCAGCACTGGCGGCTTGTGGTGGTGATGGCCGCCGCAGGCAAACAGCGCGGCGGCCAGGATGACGGCGAGACAGGCGTAAAGAATCTGCTTGCTGGTATGCGTTCTCATGGCGTTCCCCTTCTGCGCGATGGACAGAATTGCGCTGCCTGTCATCAGGGTATAACCAGGCCGGGCAGGACGCTTGAGGCGTGTCAAACACAGGGAAGATAGGCCGTGTCAGGGCATGCCGACGTCGTAGCGCTTGCCCAGCCGTTTCAGTTCGCCCGTCTCGATCAGGCTATTCAATTCCTGGTCGAACTGCAGGCGCAGCTTGTCGAAAGCAGGCGAGCGGGGATAGGCGAAATAGCCATTTTGGATTTCTATGACTTTGGGCAAGGGTTTCACCTGGCGGCCATAGCCGAGCCGGGCAATCACGGGGTCGGTATTGCGGCGGTTGCTGACGAAGACGTCGACGTGGTTGTGCACCAGCATCTTCAAGCCATTTTCCACGTTATTGGCCACGCTGACCTGCAAGCCGGGCCGGACTCTTTCCCAGTCCGCGCCATAGGCCCAGCCATTGAGCAGCACCACCCGGCGCTGCTTCAGCGCCGCGTAGTCGCCATCCCAGCCGAAACTGGCGTCCTGGCGCGTATAAAAGACCATCTGGTCCTGGTAAAACGGCTTGTCGGAAAACGCCATGCTGGCGATGCGCTCGGGCGTCTTGTAGGGGCCGATCAGGATATCGGCCTGCCCCTGCACCAGCATGGCTTGCGCGCGCGCCCACGGCACCATGCGAAAACGCACGGTATTGCCCGTGCGCGCCGCCAGCAGGCGCAGCAGTTCCGCGCCCAGGCCGCCATACTCGCCGCTGTCCTGGTATTCGAAGACGCGCTCGAACTGCGCGCCCACGGCCAGCAGCTCGCGCGCCTGCGCGTGCAAGGGCACGGCCAGGGCCGGCCACAGCAGCGCCAGGGCCAGCAGGCGCCGCCCCGCTCCTCTCATCAGCCGACGATGCGCAAGGAGTAATCGGTGGCCTGCACATCCTTGGTCAGGCTGCCGATCGAGATGCGGTCCACGCCCGTTTCGGCAATGGCGCGCACGGTGTCGAAGTTAATGCCGCCCGACGCTTCGAGCAAGGCGCGGCCGTTGGTAAGGGCCACGGCCTCGCGCATCATGTCGTTGCTGAAGTTATCGAGCAGCACGGAGACGGCGCCCGCGTCCAGCGCTTCCTGCAATTGCGCCAGGGTTTCCACCTCGATTTGCACGGGCACGCCCGCATCGAGGTTGCGCGCGTTTTCCAGGGCCTGGCTGACGCCGCCCGCGGCCGCGATATGGTTTTCCTTGATCAAAATGCCGTCGTACAGGGCCAGGCGCTGGTTCTTGCCGCCGCCCACGCGCACCGCATACTTTTGCGCCAGGCGCAGGCCAGGCAGGGTCTTGCGCGTGTCCAGAATGGAGGCTTTCGTGCCGGCAACCACGTCGACATAGCGGCGCGTGGCCGTGGCCACGGCCGACAGCAGCTGCAGGAAATTGAGGGCGCTGCGCTCGGCCGTCAGCAAGGCGCGCGCCGGCGCCTCAATCGTGCACACGACGCTGTCGGCCGTCATCATGTCGCCTTCGGCATAATGCCAAACGATGTCGATGCTGCGGTCCAGGCTTTTCATGATGCCTTCGAACCACGGCGCGCCGCACAGCACGGCCGCTTCGCGCACGATGACACGCGCCGTGACGATGTGGTCGGGCGGCACCAGCTCGCCCGTCAGGTCGCACTGGCCCACGTCTTCCAGCAAGGCGGCCAGCAGATTGCCCTCGAACGCGCGCGCCAGGGCGGGGTCAAAGGGAGCGAAAGAATTAACGAGGGTACTCATGCTGGACCGATTCCTTGGAACAATTTAGTTTCTTTTGCCAGGTCCGCGCCCGGCTGCAAGCCTGCCTTCTTGGCGGCGGCGAAGTCGAGCATGCGATTGATCGAACGCACGGCCAGCTGGCCGACGGCAGGATCGACGTGGATTTCGTTGTGCATGTTTTCCAGCGTTTGCGCCAGGTTCAGCAAGCCGTTCATGGCCATCCACGGGCAGTGCGCGCAGCTTTTGCACGTGGCGCTGTTGCCGGCCGTGGGCGCCTCGATGAAGCGCTTGCCGGGCGCGGCCGCGCGCATCTTGTGCAGGATGCCGTTGTCGGTGGCGACGATGAAAGTGTCCGTGTCCATGGTTTGCGCTGCCGCAATCATTTGCGACGTGGAACCGACCATATCGGCCAGCGCCACCACGTTCGCGGGCGACTCCGGATGCACGAGCACCTTGGCTTGCGGATACTCTTCCTTGAGCAAATCGAGTTCGATGCCCTTGAATTCGTCGTGCACCAGGCAGCTGCCTTGCCACAGCAGCATGTCGGCGCCCGTTTCCTTCTGGATGTACGAACCCAGGTGCTTGTCGGGTGCCCAGAGGATTTTCTTGCCCTGCGCATGCAGGTGGGCCACGATGTCGAGGCCGATGGACGACGTCACCATCCAGTCCGCGCGCGCTTTGACGGCCGCGCTGGTGTTGGCGTAGACAACGACGGTACGGTCCGGATGGGCGTCGCAGAAGGCCGTGAATTCATCCACCGGGCAGCCGAGGTCGAGCGAACAGGTCGCGTCGAGGTCAGGCATCAGGACGGTTTTTTCGGGGCTGAGGATCTTGGCCGTTTCGCCCATGAAGCGCACGCCGGCCACGACCAGGGTCTTGGCCGGATGGTCGCGCCCGAAGCGGGCCATTTCCAGCGAGTCGGAGACGCAGCCGCCCGTGGCTTCCGCCAGGTCTTGCAGGTCAGCATCAACGTAATAGTGGGCAACGAGCACGGCTTCGCGCTCGGTCAGCAAGCGCTTGATGCGCGTGATCAGTTCGGCTTTTTCAGCCGGGGATGGCGTCGCTGGCGTGCGTGCCCAGGCGTGGGCAGTGCAGCTGGCTCCGTCTTGCGGGTGTTCGTACTCGACGGATTTGATGGCTAAAGTTTGCATGGCTGTGTCAAACAAAAACGGGATAGACCGGCACGATTGCAATAAAGCAGGTGCGCCGGAACGAAATAACCGCGGCGCGTCGGTGTGGTGCTGCCAGAGTACACCACCAGCTTTCCAAACGCCTGATAAAACCGTAGCGAGCGGCAGCGATTTGTGGCCGAGAAGCGCAACCGTGCTAAAGCACGGTGAGCATCACAGGCCGCAAAGCGCGACGCGCAGTAGGTTTGATCAGGCGTTTAATCGATACCCTGGCTCTTGAGATAGTCTTCGTAGTTGCCGCGGTAATCGACCACTTCATCTTCCTTGATTTCGATGATGCGGTTGGCCAGCGAAGAGACGAATTCGCGGTCATGCGACACGAAGATCAGGGTGCCCGCGTATTTTTCCAGCGCGATGTTCAAGGATTCGATCGATTCCATGTCCATGTGGTTGGTCGGTTCATCGAGCATCAGCACGTTGTGGCGGCCCAGCATCAGCTTGCCGTACATCATGCGGCCCTTTTCACCACCGGACAGTACCTTGACGGCCTTCTTGACGTCGTCGCCGCCGAACAGCAAGCGGCCCAGGATGGAGCGCACGGCCTGGTCGTCGTCGCCCTCTTTCGTCCACTGGCCGATCCAGTCGGTCAGGTTCGTATCCTTGGCGAAATCTTCCGTCGGATCTTGCGGCATGTAGCCCACGTTGGCGTTTTCCGCCCACTTCACGCGGCCCTGGTCCGGCTGCAGGCCGGCGATGTCGCCCGCGATGCAGCGCAGCATGGTGGTCTTGCCGGCGCCGTTGGCGCCGATGATGGCGATGCGTTCGCCCGCTTCGACCATGATGCTGAAATTCTTGAACAGCTGGCGATCGAAGCCTTTCGAGATATTCTCGACTTCCACGGCCAGGCGGTGCAATTTCTTTTCGCCGTCGAAACGCACGAACGGATAGGCGCGCGACGATGGCTTGATGTCGTCGACCTTGATCTTTTCGATCTGCTTGGCGCGCGACGTCGCCTGGCGGGCCTTCGATTTGTTCGCGGCGAAGCGGCGCACGAATTCTTGCAATTCCGCAACCTTGTCTTTCGCTTTCGCGTTGTTGGCCAGCTGCTGGTTGCGCGCCTGGGTCGAGGCGAACATGTATTCGTCGTAGTTGCCCGGATAAATCTTCAAGGTGCCGTAATCCATGTCGGCCACGTGGGTGCACACCTGGTTCAGGAAGTGGCGATCATGGGAAATGATGATCATGGTGGAATTGCGCTCGTTGAGCACGTCTTCCAGCCAGCGAATCGTGTTGATGTCCAGGTTATTCGTCGGCTCGTCGAGCAGCAGGATGTCCGGATTCGAGAACAGCGCCTGCGCCAGCAGCACGCGCAGCTTCCAGCCAGGCGAGACATTGCTCATCGGACCTTGGTGCAGGTCGATGGCGACGCCGGCGCCCAGCAGCAGTTCGCCGGCGCGCGATTCGGCCGTGTAGCCGTCGTATTCGGAAACCTTGCCTTCCAGTTCGGCGGCCTGCATGTAGTCGTCGTCCGTCGCTTCCGGGTTCGCGTAGATCGCGTCGCGTTGCTGGATGGCGGCCCACATTTCCGTGTGGCCCATCATGACGACGTCGAGCACGCGCATGTCTTCAAACGCGAACTGGTCCTGGCGCAACTTGCCCAGGCGCTCGTTGGTATCGAGCATGACGTTGCCGCCCGACGGGTCCAGGTCGCCGCCCAGGATCTTCATGAACGTCGACTTGCCGCAGCCGTTCGCGCCGATCAAACCATAGCGGTTGCCGTCGCCGAACTTGACGGAGATATTCTCAAACAATGGCTTGGCGCCAAACTGCATCGTAATGTTAGCTGTAGAAAGCATTAGTGAGGTCTTTATCCAGTGAAAACAGGTAGTTAGGTACTTTTCTCCCATTATACAGTACGCACCCCCTTCCCTCTATAGCGCCCCGAGGAAACCGCCAGCGGCGGCTAGCAGCAAGGGCAACGCCGCCATGCCGATCAAGGAAGGCGTCACACCGATGGCCGATATTTCACTCAAACAACCCTACCATCCGCTCTCGCAATATTGCCAAAAAAAATATCATAGCAAATGAGCCATGTTTTGCTACAATCAACTCACCCTCTTCAACGAATGTGTATCATCACGAAAGGTAATAAGCATGAAATTGTTTTCTGATTTTTGTTATTTATTAATCAGTATTTCTGCATTGTCGCTGGCTGGCTGTGCCACCCCCGAACCTGCAGCTGAAAATGGCGCGCCCAAGCTCGCTGCCCGCAAATGCAATGCCAGCGTATCGCTCGGCACCATGATTGCCAAGAATTGCGGCGACACCACGGAAGCAAGGAACATTGACCCCAAGGAATTCCTCGACGCGATGCAGTCCCCTGGGACAATTCAAAGCAAATAATAGTCCGCCCTGCATCAGACCGCTGCGCTGGCACCCCGCCTTCTCCAGGCCGGACGTGACAAGCGCATCGCTTGCCTCCCCGATAACGCCCTGCGACACAACCGTGTCCGCAGCACAGGCCATCATGGCCCCGCGCCGCCATGCACGCAGTAAAATGGCACGGCGCCCCCATCACTTACCACCGCACAGGCATCAGTTGAAAAAAATCACCCTCGCCGCCGTCGCGGCCGCCATTGCCCTGGCCGCCACCGCCTACGCGTCGCCGTACTACGCCTTGCACCAAATCAAGAGCGCGCTGGCCGAGCGCAACGCCGAGGCGCTGGCCGCACACGTGGACTTCCCCGCCCTGCGCGCCAGCGTCAAGACGCAGCTGGAAGCCGGCATGGCCCGCAGCATCGAAGCGACCGCCGGCAGCGACAATCCGCTGGCCGCCCTGGGGCAAAGGGTCGCCAGCGCCATGCTGGGCAAGATGGTCGACGCCATGGTCTCGCCCGCCGGCGTCGTCGCCCTCGTCAACAAGAGCGCCGTCAGCCCGCAAACGGATGCGAATGCCGATGCCCCGGCCGAGGGCGCGCGGAAAAAGGCCGATTATTCGGCAGGCTATGCCGGCGTGAACACCTTCGTCGTGCGCGCCAAGGATGGCGATGCGCAGCAAGGCGCGCTGGTCCTGCTGCGCCATGGCGTGTGGGGCTGGAAGCTGAGTTCGATCGAGATTGCGTCGGCGATGGCCGGGAGGTAGGTGGCTGAGGGCGTGAGACAAGGCCAGGAGCGATCACAACAACAAAAAGCTGGCCTGACTCCTATCTTTCAACTTCAATAGATGAATGCCGCACGTAATCAATGCACATCCCTGTCGGAATCGAAGAATTCAGGCAATAATAAAGAAAGAAAAGCTTAGCGGCGATTGCGGCGCAACATCGCAAGCCATCGATGAAGTCCCTTGGACGCTGCTGGCCGTATGATAGGCTCCATTAAAAAGTCACGGTTGATGCTTTCTGCATCGGTTGCATGTAGCAACAGCTTGCCATCAGCCTCCGGAGGATCTATGACAAGTCCAATTGGCATGTTGCGCAATAAGGCGGAGGCAAGGAAACCCCGCAACTTATATTGCGGCATACCGTAGACTTTTAGTTCATTCTTATTAGGAAGAAACTCCAAATAATCTTCGGCATGTTTCTTTGAAATAAACAATGGCAGCTTTACGGGGAAACTTTCAGGAAAGGCATAGAAGTCACCATCTGGAGCTTGCTCGCGTTTATCAAGTACGGCAATGTACCAGAATGGCTCCCCCATGCAGTTTTCCTCAGGAATAAACGCGGCCAAGATCCTTTGCCCAAGCAACTGTCCAAGCGTAGGAAGATCTTGCTCTTTGAGCATGAGAATTCCATGCCGATCACCAACTTCAATTGCCCCGGATTGATACCCTTTCCGTGATATAAAAACACCCACCAACTCGTCACCAATATTTTTTATTTTCTGATGAAAAAGCAAGACCTGTCCCTGATCAACAGGCTTATTCCAATCCTTACATTCAATCGCGACGCGATGCCGCACTCCCGCATGAAGGAATTCATAGTAAATATCGATCTCATAGGACTCACGCTCACTTATTCTAAATTTCGTATTTTTTGAAACCTGGATGCGTTCGCCTCTAAGATTCAAGATGGATTGATACACAAAGTGAACATAGCTTTCAAAACTTGCTCCATCCTTCATTAAATTTACTCCTCTTTAACCAAAATGCATTATTCTTGAGGCAAGAATCCCTCTCGACGCTTAGAGCGCCATTCTAATGGTATTTTTAGAAGTTCAATACCACGATCGCAAATATCCCGCCCCACATAAAAAATGCTTATTTCCGAAATTTAAGTGCAACACGCTCAAATTGATACATCTGGCAAGCCCAAGCACGATCGCTATCAACCACAATCTTGATATTGGCACCGCCGTGGATTGGCACGGAGATGGGAAATAATATGCCACTCATCTACCGATCCATCACGTGCAGCCTGGCTCAGATTGGCCGACACATGAGATGAGCAATGGCAATTGGCAATAAATTTTTTGTCGACGACAGCGTTCATCCGGAGAACAAACAAAAACAGTACTGGTCTTTTGTTGAAAAAATATAAATGCAAACTACTAACTCCATATCGTACGCGCCACTTACTTCATCAATGCCAGAATGCATATAATCTCAATCCTTGCTGCGGTACAGAACTAATTGACGCGCCAGCTCAACCCCACGAGGCTGTATGCTCCCAAAAAATGCTTTTATACTTGCCATGGCACTCGGCCTTGCCGGCGCCGCGCCCTGCGCCCACGCCCTCGATGGCACAGCCGGGAGCAGCCACTCGGTTGCCTCGCGCATGCAGGCGGAAACGTCCAGCGCCGCCGATCCCGGCGCGCCCGCGCCGCTGCCCGTGCCCAGCGACATTTCGCTGGCAGAACTGGAGCGCCGCCTGGCGCTGGGCCAGGCGCAAAGCGCCGAAAAGCACTGGAGCAGCGCGCTCGACCCGGCGGTATTGACGGCCCTGGCGCAACAGATGGGGTGCCGCGATATCGTCGGCGTGCATCCGTTCGGTTTCCCGCTGGACCGGACGCAGCCTGCCGTCCTGAGCGGCGCGCACCTGCTGGCCCGCTGCCCGGAGCGGGCTTACGTGACGATCACGGCGATGTCGATGGCGGGCAAGGCGGGCAAGCGCGTCACCCTGAGCCCGCAGGCGTTCAGCCACACGGTCGATGGCAGGCCGGCGCGGCGCCTGTATTACAAGGCGCCCAACGGACGCCAGAAGGAATCACTGACCATCATCGACGGCAGCTATGCGTATGCGCTCGAATACTGGTCGCTCGATGATAGCCAGCAGAGCGGCATGGTGGGCATGCGCCGCATGGAAACATTGACGTTGCCGCAACAAGCCGGGCAAAATTAGTCAAAATACTGTATATTCATACAGTTATCGACCATTTCCTGTCCGCCATGCCCGCCAACCCGCACCACGCCTTGCCCTACACCATTTCCGTCAGCGCCACGATCGACGCGGAAGTCGAGCAAACCATCCTCGACGGCTTGAACGCCTATAACGATGCCATCACCGGCTATAGCGACAGGCAGGTATTGAGCGTGGTCGTGCGCGACCGCAACAGCCAGCGCGTGCTGGGCGGCGCCATGGGCCGGACCTCGCTGGGTTTGCTGTTTCTCGATTTGTTTTATTTGCCCGCCACCTTGCGGGGGCTGGGCCTGGGCAGCCAGGTACTGGCGCAATTCGAAGAGGAAGGACGCCGGCGCGGCTGCGGCTCGGCGGTGCTGTACACCATCAGTTTCCAGGCGCCCGAATTTTACGAGCGCCGCGGCTGGCGCCGCTTCGGCGAGATTGCCTGCAGCCCCGAAGGGACGAGCCGGGTCTTCATGAGCAAGACCCTGTAGGCTGCATATGGCAGCGGCCGGCGGCAAACCTGCCGCCGGCCGCTCCCGGAGACATCCGCTTACATGCCCAGCGACTTGAGCAGGTCGGCGTTGTCGTCGTCTTCCGGCTCCGCCGCAGGCGCGGGGACCGTTTCCCGTTCGCGGTTCGCGTATTCGCTATCCATCAGCGAATCGGCGTCGACTTCGCGCGAATCGAAATCGTGCAGCTTGATGAACTCGGTACGGTCGATCGCCAGTTCCAGATAGAAAATATTGTTCTTTTCCGTGTAGAAAGTGACGCGGCGCATTTCCGGCCGGTCCAGCGGCGTGTCGACGCTGAGCATCACCTGCTTGTTCAGCACCAGCATCTTCGGCTGGCTCTGGGTGATGTTCGTTTGCAATTCACGGCGTACCTTGCCAGTGAAATCGCCCACGATCTGGTTCATCAGCTCGCCCATGATGTTCGACACTTCGTCCGAAGTGTAGAAGCTGGCCAGCTCCGACTTCGGCATACCCATGTGCAACATGTAGCGCTCGTAGATTTCCATCGCCGTATCGGCGGCAAAATTGAGCACCACCAGGCCCGTGAAACCGCCATCGAACATGACGAAACAGCCGATGTCCGGCTTCAGGCCCGTCTTGGTGATGCGCTGCACCATGCCTGAATAATTGACCTTGCTTTGCGTTGCAACGTTGAGCACCCGAACCACCGAGTTGCACAAACTCATCAACAAATCTTCTGTACCGTACACAACATCCTTTTCTGCATCCATGAGCAACCTCTCCTACTATTTTAAAGATGACAGCACTGTTCCCTGCCCGCCGCGAGCCGAAACACGACCGTTTCGCTCAGCAAGCGGACGACTTCACCTTTGCATGCCTGACCTTGCGTGGCAGTGCGCGCCGCATTGCCGCGGACGTGGACCGCCCTCTTACCTTTTTCTGTATAGAAATAAGTATCAGATGCGCAGAATACCCAGATGTAACATTTCCGTCCAGCCATACCTGCATTTACTTGATGATCTGTGCAGAAATACAAAAGCGGCGTTGCCATACGCCGCAAAGCGGCCAGGCATGCAACATTATGCGAAAGATCACGCTCTTCGCCCGCCCCGGACACCGTTGCGCGCGGCGCGCCGCGGCGGCATGTTTTATACTGCCGCGCATCAATAGCGCAAACGCAACATGAATGGAGAGGCAACAGACGATGAGCACACTGCAAGAACAGGCAACGGCGGAAATGACGGCGGCAATCGAAGCGTGGTTTGCCGAGCGCCTCAAGCGCACCGACCTGGAAGCCGCCGTGAAGCGGACAACCTTGCAAATGGGAATCTTTAACGATTTCCTGCTCGACTACAAACCGGGACGCACCACGGCCGACGATTTCCATCTGGCCGATACCGAGGATGTCGCACCGAGGACGCCATCGCGCCTCGATGAAGCCGTCGTGCGCGACAGCATCGCGCCCCGGCTGGCCGCCCTCGTGCGGGCGAAGCTGGAAACACTGGCCGACACGCCCTTCGTCGATTACCGCTTCAGCTTTCGCGGCAAGTTCCAGACGGCGCAGGGCATGCTGCACCTGAACCTGCTCGAGTATGTCAACGCAGGCAAGCGCCAGACATTGCTGGAGAACATACGCGCGTATGTCGCGCAAAAACTCGAGCACGGCAACCGTCCGACGAAAAAGCTGGAAACCTTCTTCCTGGCGCGCCACCTGCTCGATCCCCACCTGTTCCCTCAACCCGATATCGCCTGGACGATCACCCAATTCGAGCGCATCGAGCAACTGAACAAGTCACGGCCACAGGCGCTGGCAGAACACCGCAGCGATATCATCCAGGCCGTGTCGGCGTGGGCGGAAAAGCAGTTCCTGCCGCAGTTCTATGATATGCAGCAATCAAGCTACCGTGCCACCGAATACACCCTGAAAACGGGCGCGGCGCTTGACAGGCAGGCGCTGGCGCCCATCGACCTGCTGCTGTACGGCGCCGTCATGATCTTGCGCCATGAACCGAGCTATGCCAAATCGACAGGCCTGAAATTCCTGGAAATCGCGCGCGAACTGGGCAGCGAGCGGGCCGTGCGCATGCTCAAGGAAGGCAGCGGCACTTTCGCGCCCGACGCCATCCACCTGAAAAATGCCCAGCTGGAATGCCGCGCCAACGACGTGTTTGCCACCATCACCATCAGCATCGCCCGCGAAGAGGAAGGCGCGTATGCGCAGGCGCTGGCCTTCATCACGCATTTGCTGAGCAACGGTTTCCCGAAAAGCTACCAGATCAAGCTCAAGTCCAAGGTCAAGGAATATCTTCCCTTGAAAGGCCTGGCCAGGTCCGACACGCACCGCTTCTTTGCCAACGCCCTCGCCCATCCCGCCCTGCAGCCGCAGCTGGCAGCGTATGCGCGCGCCGCCATCGAGCAATTCGAATTCTATGCCGACACGGAAGGCGAAAAGAATTGCATGCCCGGCAGTTACGCCACGTTCGGCCTGGGCTTGCTCGACGCCCGTTATTTCCCGCTGGTGCAGCACTACATGGCCAACGTCGACGAGGAACACCAGTCCGTGCAGGACCAGTTCACGGCGGCCTTTGCCGAAAAGCATGGCGTCACGCCAGACTCCGCTCCCGTGCTGGCGGCGTGCCTGCGCGCGTGCACGGATAACGCAAAAGTAAAAATCCAGGCGGAACTGGAAGATGTGGAGAAACTGGAGTTATTCTGCCAGCAACTGCAGGGGCTGGACGGCTATCTGGTCGAGCACATGCTGTATCCCATCTGGGGCAAGCTGGAAAAACTGGCCACTTTGGCGCGCAAGGCCCAGGGCCGGCGCAAGGAGCTGCTGCTGGCCCTGGTGCAAGCGGCGAGCAAGACGCACGCCTAAAGTGTGCAACGTTATGACTTTCACCATCTATAATGCGCGCGCCAGAGTTGCTATAAAGCATCTTTTGGCGCCTGACATCGAATCGTGGAGAACATACATGCACCAAACAGTAGCAACATCGCGTACCGCCCTGCTGGCGGCAGCCTTTACCGCCGTGGCGCTGGCGCAGCCCGCCATTGCCGCCGACACCGCCGTGGTACTGGCGCCCGTCGACGTGGCGAACCTGTACATCAAGACCATCATCAACCACGATGAAGCGAGCGTCGCCCAGCTCAACGCCTACCTGCGCCCCACGCGCCTGGCGGGCCACCAGAGCGCCGAATACGCGTCGTACAGCGGATTGAAGGAGACGGATGAGAAATTCCCGAAAGAAACCGGCAAGCTGATCGCCGACCTGTTCCCCGCCGCCATGCACGCGGCCGTCACGCCTGCCGCCGAACAGCTGGCCGCGAACGTCATCGCCGCCATGAATGGCGCCGCGTGCCAGGCCACCAAGGCCGACCCCGTGACGGTGGGAAACGGCATGCAGACGGCCGTCGTCAGCTTCGAATGCCAGCTCGTCAAGGTGCCAGTGGCATGGGCGGCTGCCGCCAAACAACTGGCGAAGAGCGGCTGCAAGGTCGAGCAATGCAAGGCCGGCCTGCAAAAGATCGCCGCCACCTACACGAGCTCGCCGAAGCAGACCTGGCGCGCCGCGTTTGCCGTCAGCCGCGAAAAGGACTCGGAAGCGTGGCGCAACGATTTCGCGCGCGAAACTTTCGATGAAATCTGGGAGTACCTGTAATCCTTCACTCATCTATGGACTGCCGGTGGATAAACCCAAACTGACACCCGTCGCCCAGCCGGCAGGCCTGGCCTTGCTGCGCCTGCTCGATCCCGACCATGTGGAAGGCGCCGTGGTCGCGCAAGCGCTGGCGCTAGACTTGCCTGCCCTGCACGCCAGGCAATTGCTGGCGCTGCTGCGCCGGCTGCGTGCCGCCCAGTCCAATCAGCAGGATTATGCGGGCGCCAGCCCCGCGCAAGCCGAACAGCAGTTCGGCGCCGCCATCGCCGCCGTCAAGGCTGAGCTGGCCACGCGCCCGCACATTCCCAACAAGCAGGAAGCCAAGGCCCTGCGCCAGGCGGCGGCAAAGAAGCGCTGAACGGGCCTGCGGTGCGCGGGCGGGCACGGCCCGCCTTCTATAATCGGTGACGATACCTTGTTTCCCGCACTGAAAGGACTCCCCATGCCCACATCAATCTCCCGCCATGTAGCCAGCTGCGCCGTATTGGCCTTTTCCGGTTTGGTCGCCATGCAGGCCGTCCATGCCGAAGAGACGGGGCCCATCGATGCGCGTGCCGTCTGGCAGGAACGCTCGCTGTCAACCTGCCGCAGCGGGCAATCGCACTCCGCGCCCGACGTCTGCATGTTGCGCACCATGCAGCGTACCGGTGCGCACCCGCAAGCCATCGCCGCCGCCAGGATGCTGGTCAGGGCAAACATGGCAGGTTACATCTCTGCCTGGCGCCCGCTGGGCAAGGTGGCGCTGGCCACCGTCACCTATCCGTTTCGCGCCAACACGAATGAAAGCACCTTGCTGATCGGCAGCGATGGCGCCGCCATCGACGTCGACGAGCACTCCGTGCGCGAGGAAGACCGCGCCACGCCTGCATGGCAAGCGTTTACCGCCGCCCACCCGGATGCCATGCCGTTTGCGCCCGCCGAGTTCGTCGGCAGTACGGCGACGGCCGATGGCGGCCAGAGCGTGCTGTTTTCCACGCCCCTGATCACCTGCCACGCCTGCGCCGACGATGGCGCGCTGCTGGTCGCCTACACGATCGACAAGGCCGGTATCGTGCTCGAGCGAAAACTCTTGACGATCAAGTAAGGCTGCATCAAAGATAAGATAGAATTGCTTGGTGGCATGTCTATACGAGTACATGCCATCGATCCAACTTACTTATCACAGGAAAACATGCGCCGCTCTTGCCTTGCACTGCACCTCACCGCCGCCCTGCTGCTGTCCAGCTCCTTCCACCTCGCCAATGCCGCGCCCGCCGCTGCCGCTTCCTCCAGCGCAGCCGCGCCGCTCGTCATCGGCGAAAGTTTCAGCATCGATTCGCAGGCGCTGAAAGAAAAACGCCACATCAATGTGTACATGGCGCGCGCCTGGGATACGCCGCCCGACGCACCGCTGCCCGTGCTGTACATGCCGGACGGCGGCGTGGCCGAAGACTTTTTACACGTGGCCGGCTTGCTGCAAGTGTCGGTAGCGAATGGCACGATGCGTCCGTTCATGCTGGTCGGCATGCAAAACACGCAGCGCCGGCGCGACCTGACGGGGCCGACGGACAGCGCGACAGACCGCAAGATCGCTCCCGTCGTGGGCGGTTCGCAAGCCTACCGGGCCTTCATCCGTGATGAACTGATGCCGGAAGTCAAGCGCCGCTACCGCACGACGGGCGAGACGGCCATCGTCGGCGAATCGCTGGGGGGCCTGTTCGTGGTGGAAACCTATCTGCTGGAACCGCAGCTGTTCGACCATTACCTGGCCTTCGACCCCAGCCTGTGGTGGAACCAGGGCGCCCTGCCGCGCCAGGCGGCGGAGTTGCTGGCCAAGGGCAAGCCAGGCAAGCACAGCCTGTACCTGGCGTCCAGCAGCGAAGCGGGCATTGCCGTGGAAGTGCAGCGCCTGGCCGACGTGCTGGCAAAACAGGCACCTTCCGGCTTGCAGTGGCACCAGGAAAAGATGCCGGCCGAAACCCATGGCACCATCTACCATCCGGCAGCGTTAAAAGCGTTCCGCGCCGTGTTCAAGCCGGCCGCCGCGCCCCAGTAAGCAGGACGGCTACGCCACCGGCAGCGCCTGCCCCATCTGCTCGCGCAGCCAGCGCAGCAAGGTGGTGCGGCGCGCATCGCCGTCGAATGGCAGCGGCGACAGCAGGAAATAGCCGCTGCCGTCGCGCCGGAAACCCAGGGGCGCGACCAGACGCCCGCTGTCGATCTCTTCGCGCACCATGAAGATGGAGCCGATCGCCACGCCCAGGCCGGCGCAAGCCGCTTGCAGGCTCAGGTAGAAATGCTCGTAGGTCTGGCTGTCGCCGTGGCCGTGGCTGCCGTCGTCCGCGCCGGCGGCGCGCCAGTGCGTCCAGGCGGCCGGGCGCGACGCCGTGTGCAGCAGGCGCTGCGCGGACAGGTCCAGCCGGCCTTGCCGCAGCAGGGCCGGCGCGCACACGGGCGCGATCCATTCCTCGCACACCTTTTCCGCATGCAGTGCCCCATCCCACGCAAAATCGTTGCGGCGCAGCGCCACGTCCACCGCATCGCGCTGGAACGCCACCGGCCCGCCCGAGGCGAACAGGTGCAGCGGCACCTCGGGATGCCGCCGGTAAAAGTCGCCGAGGCGCGGTATCAGCCATTTCATCGCGATCGTCGGCTCGCACGACACCACCAGCGGCCCCTGACGCACCGGCTGGCGCACGGCTTCGAGGGCGGCGTCGAGCCGCTCGAACGCTTGCTGGACGGCATCGCGCAACTGCGCGCCCGGCGCGGTGAGGAAGACGCCGCGGTTGCGCCGTTCGAACAGGGGCGTGCCCAGCGACGTTTCCAGCAGGCGGATTTGCCGGCTGACCGCCCCGTGCGTCACGTGCAGCTCGTCCGCCGCCTGGACGAAGCTGCCCAGCCTGGCGGCCGCCTCGAAGAAACGCAAGCTACCGAGTGCTGTCTGTCTGCTCATGATCTGTCATTTTTTCTCACGTATATCGGCAAGATATCATCGTTTTTCATCGTCCGCCATTATACGGATAATGCGTCTTCAGGCCACCGGCAAGGGCGAAGTGCCTTGCCATACAGGCGATGAATACTCACCGATTGCCATGCGGCCGCCATTCTCCAAGGAAGATACATGATTGCATTGCTTGCCGTTGCATTGATTACCCTGCTGGCCGCCATCGTCCCCGGCCCCGATTTCGCCATGGTCACGCGCAACAGCTATCTGCATGGCCGCCGCGCGGGCTTGCAGGCCGCGCTCGGCATCGCGCTGGGCGTGCAAGTGCACGTGTTCTATACGATGTTTGGCGTGGGGCTGCTCATCGCCAGCTCACCGGCCTGGTTTACGGTGATCAAGTTTGCTGGCGCCGTGTACCTGATCGCCATCGGCTGGCAAACCTGGAGCAACCGCGCGGGCCTCGTCATCGACCTGCAGGGCGGCGCCAGCGTGCCCCGGCGCACGATCCTGCTCAACGGCTTCCTGACGAATGCCCTGAACCCGAAAACCACCTTGTTCGTCATCAGCACCTATACGCAGGTGGTGCAGCCCGGCACGCCATTGCGTGTGCAGTTCGCCTACGGCCTGTGCATGTCCGCCATCCACCTCGCGTGGTTTGCCCTGGTGGCCATCTTTTTCTCGCAAGCAAGCTTTCGTTTGCGCATGGTCAAGCACCAGCGCACCATCGACCGGCTGATCGGCACGCTGCTGATGGCGCTCGGCGTGCTGCTCGCTTGCGCCAACATGGACAAACTGTAATGGCGCGCACGGCTCAGGCGCGCGATGGGGCGGGTAAAATCGGCGGCCCTGCGTTTCCATCCAAGTCCCTTCCCCATGAGCTTTTTGCAATTATTTATCCTTTCCATCGTCCAGGGTTTCGCCGAGCTGCTGCCCGTGTCCAGCTCCGCCCACGTCATCATGGCGGAAAAATGGATGGGACTGGACCCGACCTCGCCCGAGCTGACCATGCTGCTGGTGATGCTGCATACGGGCACCATGTTCGCCGTCATCGTGTATTTCTGGGCATCCTGGCGCGCCACGTATTTCAGTTCGGCCACCGCCTTCCGCCGCAATGTGCTGCTGCTGGCGGCCGCCACGGCCCTGACGGGCATCGTCGGCTTCGGCTTGCTCAAGGGAATCACCCACGTCATGAGCAAGGATGCGCCCGGCTTTGAAATCGAGCACCTGTTCGGCAATGCGAAACTGATGGCTGCCGCCCTGGCTGCCGCTGGCGTGCTGATCATTGTGTCGTCGCGCCTGCAGGCACGCCAGCATGGCACCTTGTCCATCGGCAAGGCGATGCTGATCGGCGCCGTGCAAGGCCTGTGCCTGCCCTTCCGCGGCTTTTCCCGCTCGGGCGCCACCATTTCGGCCGGCATCGCCATGGGCGTGCCGCAGCGCCGCGCGGAGGAATTCAGCTTCGCCCTGGCCGTCGTGCTGACGCCGGCCGTGCTCGTCAAGGAAGGCTGGCGCTTTTACCAGGCCGTGGCAAATGGCAGCCTGGACCATCTGGAACACGGCAACAGCCTGCTGCACCTGCTGGGACCCAGCCTGCTGGGCATGCTGCTGTCGTTCCTGGCCGGCTTGCTGGCCCTGCGCTGGCTGTCGCGCTGGCTGGAACAGGGCCGCTGGCATTTCTTTGGCGCCTATTGCCTGCTGGCCTCGCTGGTGGTGCTGTACGTAGGGTAAAATCGCCGGGTTTCTAGTTCATACATACATCCCAGCCAGGTTTTACAGAAAGCCAACGATGAATTTCGCCGCCACCGCCGCCCTCTCGCTTGCCATGTCCACCGATGCCTTCGCGGCCGCCGTGGGCAAGGGCGCCGCCCTGCACAAGCCGCAATGGCGCGAGGCGCTGCGCACGGGCCTGATCTTTGGCGTCATCGAAGCCATCACGCCCCTCATCGGCTGGGCCCTGGGCAGCGTGGCCGCGCCCTACGTGGAAGCGTGGGACCACTGGATCGCCTTCAGCCTGCTGGGCATCATCGGCCTGTTGATGATACGCAATGCCCTCTCCGACGCCGACGAGGAAGAAGCCCCCGCGCAATCGCACTCGTTCTGGGTGCTGGCCGTCACGGGCCTGGCCACCAGCATCGACGCCATGGTCGTGGGCGCCGGCCTGGCCTTGCTGGGCGCCAACATCGTCGTCACGGCCGCCGCCATCGGCTTTTCCACCTTCGTCATGGTGACCCTGGGCGTGATGCTGGGCCGCGTACTGGGCACCATCGCCGGGCGGCGCGCCGAACTGGTGGGCGGCCTGGTGCTGATCGTCATCGGCTGCGTGATCCTGTACGAGCATATCGGCCATCCGGCCTGAGGAAGGGACGACCGACAGGCGCGCACGGCATCAGCGCCGGCGTGGGCGGCAGCGCGCTTTGTGCTACATTGAATACTCTGCATTCCTGTCCCGCAAGGTGACCATCATGGAAACTCTGGAGCTGCTTTTTGCCTCGCTGGTGCGCGAGACGGCCGAGTCGATACGCGACCACCACGTCCCTTTTGCCATCAAACACGACGAGCGCGCGTATTTCGAGTGGATGGATGGGCATCCGATCAATGGCTATATCCAGGAAGCGTATCGCGAGATCGAAGAAACCGCCCAGCAGATCCGCGCCATTCGCGCTGGGTGATGACGGCTGGCCAAATCGGCTGCGCGGGGCGCTTTGCGGCCTGCGATGCTCACCGTACTTATGTACGGTTGCGCTTCTCGGCCACAAATCGCCGCCGCTCGCTACGCTTGCAGCAAGCGTCGATACGCTAGTTGAATGCGTTCAAGGGACGTATTGATACAAATCAAACACTCTGCTGTTCGATACGCTCAAAAAGGTCTGAGCCACCACAATCAGGTCTGGAGGCGGGAGACATGGATCAGGAACAAAGACACCAGATCAGGGGCTATGAATTTCATGTGGCGGGGGCGCTGGAGAAGGATGGGCGCTACCGGGGCATGATCTTGATCAGCAAGCGCGGCGATACGCTGCAGGTGTACGCCAAGCCCGTGCTGATTGAAACGCCCAGCAGTTTCAAGTCCGTGCATGCGGCCTTGATCGAGGCGTCGGCGTATGCCCAGGAACTCATCTATAACGGCGCCATCAAGGCGCTGCTGCCGGCCGATGCGCCACTGGCGGATACGCAGGCTGGTACGCAGGCGCCGCAGCCGCCGGATTTCGTCGGCAACTGACGCTGGCAAGCTCATCCGGCCGCCCTGGGCGCGCGTATAATGACGCGCTTTCCCGGATGAAAACGCAGAATATGGAATATGTGAATTTGCCGCTGGTCTTCCTCGTCGGCTGCGCCCTGATCGCCTTGCTGGCCAAGAAGAATGGCTATTCGTGGTACCTGTTTTTCTTTGCCATCGCCGTCCCCCCGCCCCTGCTGCTGCTGGCCTTGCCGCATGCGGTGGGCGCGGAGGCCGCCACGCTGACCTCCGTACGGCTGGGTACCGCCCTGCTCTTCCCCGTGGCCGGCTTGCTGCTGGCCCTGCGGCGCAAGCGCTGACCGGCAAGCTGCGTCAGCGCGCCTGCATGCCATCGGCCAGGCGCCAGCCGACGGACAGCGCCAGTTGCTGCGCCTCTTTTTCGTTGCTGCAATCGTCGTAATCGCAGGTATCCGCATACGCCCCGCACGCCTGGTTCTGGCTGATGTACGAGCCGACCCAGCGGCCATCGCGGCGCTGGCTGGCCGTGGCGCTGATGGTAAAACCTTTGTGGATGGTGGGATTTTCAAAAGGCATAATTCCTCCGATGCAAGAATAGCGTCAGGAACCTGACTGGCTTCCACTGTGCGCCTTGCGGCCGCCCAGGTCTGTACGTTTGACCACACTCACGAAAAGGGTGTGCGCCGCGCTCATGCCAGCAAACGATCGGGTATGATTTCCCCATGTGTGGACGATTCGATCAAAATGACACGGCGCGCGTGCTGGCGTCGTCCTTCGGCTGGACCGACGCGGTGTTCGACAGCGAGGCCGAGCCGCACCTGAACGTGTCGCCCGGCACCTACCGGCCCGTGCTGCACATCCAGGATGGCCAGCACCGGGTTGACGACGTCTTCTGGGGCTACCGGCCCGCCTGGGCCGCGCAAGCCGTGCCGGCGCCCGGCAAGAAAAAAATCCCCATCGCCATCAATGCCCGGCTGGAAAAACTGGCCGGCGCCTACTGGAAACCGCTGCTGCGCGCGGGGCGCGGCATCGTCTGCGTCGATGGCTGGTATGAATGGACGGGGGAAAAAGGCAGCAAGCAGCCGTGGCACATCCACCGCCGCGACCGCGCGCGCCTGTTCCTGCTGGCGCTGGCCCAGTTCGGGCCGTACAAGCACAACCGGGAAGAAGCGGGTTTCGTGCTGGTGACGGCCGACAGCCTGGGCGGCATGGTCGATATCCACGACCGCCGCCCCGTGGCCGTCAGCCGGGAAGACGCGCACCGCTGGCTGGACCCCGCCCTGACACCCGAGCAGGCGCTGCACCTGGCGCGCACCTGCATGCTCGACGCGGACCTGTTCGAATGGCATGCCGTCGATAATCCGCTGGTGCCGTCCGCCAGGGCCAAGGCGCCGCCGCCGGCCGCGGCGCAAAGTACATTCGACTGGGGTACGGATTAAGGCAGGCGCGCCAGCCGGCGCCACAGCGCTTCCATCGGCCCCTGGCGGAAGTATCTGAGCCAGTAGCGGCTCAGCAGCACCTGCCCCGCCATGATCGCCAGGGCCAGGCCCAGCATCTCGATGGGGCGCAACGTGGCGCCCCAGCCCAGCCCAGGCCCCTGCAGCAGCCAGGTACCGATCAACGATTGCAGCAGGTAATTGCTCAGCGCCATGCGTCCCACGGGTGCCAGCCACGACCCCAGCCAGCGCAGCATGAAGGGACCGGCCAGCATCAGCGCGGCCACGTAACCGGCCGCCAGCACGGGGCCGCCGGCGAACAGGCCCACTTCGAACAGGGCCGTGTCAAACACGGTTTGATATGGATCAGCCACCTGCCAGGCAATGGCGCCCGCCGCCAGCAGGTTGAACGGCAAGCCCGCGCCCAGCCCCACGGCGCGCACGCGGCGCCACAGGCGCTGGTGGCGCTGCGGCTGCGTCAGCCAGCCGCAACGCACGGACAAGATGCCCAGCAGGAACAGCACGACGATATGCGGCAGCATGACGACCGAGGACAGCACGGAGACGAGGAAATCGTTCGCGCGCAGCCTGGCCACGGCCCACACGCCGCCTTGCGTGTAGGTCGCGTAGCGGGCGGCGAAGTTTTGCAAATCCTGCGCCGTATCCGGCGCGCCGCCCTGCTGGCTCACGGGAATGAGCAAACACATGAACAGCAGAAAACCGCCCGCCACCAGCCAGGCGCGGTTGCGCACGCGGCTGAGCCTGGCGGATGCCAGGGACAGGATCAGCATGCCGGCCACCGCATATGAGGTGAGCACATCGCCGCTCCAGATGAGGAAACCGTGCAGCAGGCCGAACACGAGCAGCCAGCGCAAACGGCGCCGGTAGGCCGCTTGCGCCGCGCCCCAGCTGCCCAGCTGGCGCCGCAGCGAACGTGTCTGCAGGGCAAATCCGGCGCCAAACAGAAACGCGAAGATGGGGTAAAACTTCAATTGCGCCAGCGCCGCCACGCCGAAAATGACGAGCTGGTCCAGCACGGGCGGCTGCGCGGGCAAGGTGCCGTAGCGCAAGGACAGGCTGCCCCAGGCGAACGACCAGATATTCACCAGCAAGATGCCAAACACGGCGATGCCACGCAGCACGTCGAGCTGCAGCAGCCTGCCGGGCCTGGCGTGCATCGAGTCCAAGGCGGCGTTCAGGGGCGGGCCAGGGTCGGGTAGTCGCTCACCTGCAGACTGAAGCCGGACGCATCCGATTGCAGCCGCGCCTGGCCGCCGAAGGGCAAGGTGACCCGCCGGCGGATGTGGCCGAATTCCAGTCCCGTCAGCACGGGCACGGGCAGGCGAGCGCGCACGTAGGCCAGCATGGCGTCGAAATCGTAGCCCTTGTCCATCGGGCTCAATTTATAGGCGGAAAAGTCGCCCAGCACGATGGCCTGCTGGCGCTGCAGTACGCCCGCATGCAGCAATTGCAGCAGCATGCGCTCGACCCGGTACGGGTGTTCGTTGACGTCTTCCAGGAACAGGATGCCGCCATCGACCTGCGGGAAATATGGCGTGCCGAGCAAGTGCACGAGCATGGCCAGGTTGCCGCCCCACAAGGTGCCCACCGCCTCGACCTGCGGATTGCCGGCAGACACGCCCGTGACCGTGTGCATGGGACCGGCCAGGCATGACCACAGCTGGTCGAGCGTAAATTGCTCTGGCTCGTCGCGCGTAAAATCATCACAGACCATGGGCCCGGCAAAGCTGGCGCGGCCCGTCTTGGCCAGCAAGCCCATGTGGAAGGCCGTGAAGTCGCTGTAGCCGACGAACAGCTTGCGGCTGGCGGCCATGGCGGTAAAGTCGATGTCGGGCAGGATGCGGCTGATGCCATAGCTGCCGCGCAAGGCCAGCACCACTTGCACGTCCGGGTCGGCGGCTGCCGCGTTCAGCTGCGCCAGGCGGCCCGCATCCGTGCCGCCGAAGCGCTGGAAGCTGTGTTCGGGGTCGTAGTAATTGTGGACGGTGGCGCCTTGCGCCTGCAGGCGGGCGATGCCGCGCGCCACGGCCGCGTCATCGGGCGCGCAACCGCCCGGCGCCACGATGGCGATGCCAATTTCAGGTGTCTTCAAAATGCCCGTGCCTTCAAAAATGGTGGGCGCGCCTAGGCTGGCTGGGAGCGCATCTGGGGCGCCATCTTACCTTGCAGATGCACATCGATCAAGGCGAGCAGGCGCTCGATCAGCTGGGGCGGCATGTCGTGCCCCATGCCTTCGATCACTTCCAGCCGCGCGCCCGGAATCAGCGCCGCCGTATCGATGCCGCAGGCGACGGGGATCAAGGGGTCGGCCGCGCCATGGATCACCAGCGCCGGGCAACTGATGCTCGGCAGCAAGGCCGTGCGTTCGCCCGAGGCGGCGATCGCCACCATTTGCCGCGCCACGCCTTCGGGGCAGCTGCCCCGCTGCAACGCCGCTTCGATGCGCTGGTACAGCAGTTTTTCCGAGACGGGATAGGCGGGACTGCCGATGACGCGCACGGTGGCGGCCATGTGCGCCATCAGTTCGGCGCGGCTGGCATTGCGCTTCGGCCGTTGTAACAAGGCATTGCGCGCCGCCCGCGTGGGGCCGGGCAAGCCGCGCCGGCCGCTGCTCGACATGATGGAGGTCAAACTGAGCACTTGCAGCGGCGCGCGCGCCGCCATCACTTGCGCGATCATGCCACCCATCGACACGCCGATCACATGCGCCTGGGCAATGCGCAGGGCCGCCAGCAAGCCCAGCGCGTCGTCCGCCATGTCATTCAAGGTGTAGGAAGTTTTCAGGGGCCAGCCCAGCAGGTTTTTCACGTAGGCCAAGGGCAGATACGGTTTGCCCGCCAGCGCCATCTTGCTCGACAGGCCGCTGTCGCGGTTGTCGAAACGCAGGACGCGAAAGCCCTGTTCCACGATGCCTTCGACGAAGTCCGCCGGCCAGGCGATCAGCTGCATGCCCAGCCCCATGACCAGCAGCACGCACGGGTCATCGGGGTTGCCGTGGCTTTCATAAGCTATGTTGAGGCCGTTCGCCATGATGGTTGCCATGATTGCCTCTCTTCAGGAACCAGCACGCAGACACGATCGCTGCGGCCTTGCAATCAGCATACCACTATTGTGCTTCAGACATGAGACCGGCACGCGGCACCCAGCTGAAGTGTTGCTCTGCTCGCACATGACATAACCTACTGCGCGTCGCGACTTGCGGCCTGCGATGCTCACCGTACCTAAAGTACGGTTGCGCTTCTCGACCACAATTCGCTTCCGCTCGCTACGGCTCTGTCACGTGCTGATACTCATCAACTTGCAAAAAACCTTATTTTGCCTTTGGCAGACTATCGGCCAGGTCCACCCAGCTTTGCGGCTGCGGTTTGCCCCGCTCGCGCACGCCGAAGAAGGAGACCACTTGCGTGCCGTCGTTGTCGAAGAATTCGACGGAAGTGACGCCGCCGCGCTTGACGATCCAGCCGCTGCGCAGGGCCGTGTCGCGGATGTGCAAATTAAAATCCGGGTCGAGCACGTTGAAGAAGCCGCCGGCGGCCATGGTTTTCTCGATCTTGCCGCTGTAGATCTGCGTCAAGCCTTCATTGCCCAGGAATACCATGATGGCGACCTTGTCCCTGGCCGCGTTTTCCAGCAGGGTGCGCAGCGCTTGCGGCGTCACGCGCTCGACCACGCCGGCCGGCGCCAGGCGCAGCGCCTGTTCGCGCGACAGGTGGAATTCGCGCATGATTTGCGCAAACTGGTGCACGTCCGTCATGTCTTTCCAGGCCAACTGGAATTCCTTGACGTCTATTTCGCTGTCCGGCTTTTCCGCCGCTTTCGGCGCCACGGCCAGCACGTTCAATTCAGCGCTTTGCTGGGGCATGCGGAAAGTCGCCACCAATTTATCGTAGACGGCCACGCCCGGCTCGTTGCGCAGGTAAATCTTGTGCACGGCCGTGCCGTTGGCGTCGAAAAACTGCAGGCTGCGCGTCGGCTTGCCATCGCGGCCTGCTTGTTCTACCGCAAATGCGTATTTCCAGTTTTCAAAGTGGAAACGCAGGTCGATCTGGCCGCCCAGGTAGCCGCCGGCGATATTGCGCTGGCGCGCTGCCGTTTCCGGGTCCTTGGCGTCGGCCTGCTCGGACTTGTCGCCCGCCTGCTTGAATTTGCTGGCGACGCCCGTCGTTTCGATGACGCCGTTTTCATTGCGCGTGATCGCTTGCACGAGGCCCAGGTCCAGCGCGGCGCGCATGATTTCGCGCGGCTGGTTGCCGTCCGCCTGCAGGCGCGTGACGCCCTTGCCGATGTTGGTTGCCAGCAATTGCGCTTCGGATACACCCAGCGCGCGCGCCGCGTCGCGGATCTGCAGCTTCGGCTGCTCCGTGCGCAAGGTGGACCAGCGTTCCGCCAGGGTGGCTGGGGCCGCATATGCGTTTGCAATCAGCAGGCTGCCTAGCAGGGATAGAACGAGTTTGGATAACTTCATAGAGAGACCATTCAATCAAACATGGAAAAAAAGAGGGGCAGGCGCCCCTCCCCGGTAAAAATTCAGAAGTTCACGCTGAGGCTGGCGGCGACGTTGCGGCCCGGCCTGGCGTAGCGCTCGATCTCGGCGCGGCTGGCAGCCGTGGTGCCGGCGGCCAGGCTGCGCGCGGCGGCGTAATCCCAGTACTTGCGATCCGTCAAGTTGTACACGCCGACGATGATCTTGGCGTTCTTGTGCACGTTCCAGTAGGTCGACAGGTCGAAGATGGTGTACGACGGCACCTTGAAGAGCGGCGCGATCCCGCCCATCAGCAAATCGTTCGGCGCCTGTTTCTCGCCGGCATGCAGCGCCGTCAGTTCCAGGCCGAACAACTTGTTCGCATGGTCATAGCCGAAGGTCAGGGCCGTCTTGGCCGGCGCCACCGAGGCCAGGCCGCCGCTGTCGCCCGTCAGGGTATTGAAAGAGCGGCCCTTGGCCACGCCCGTGGCCAGGTCGACGCGGTAGCCCTGCATGGCGGGCAACCAGGCGCCCAGCTCCGCGCGCAGGCTCAGCTCGGCGCCCCAGGTGCGCGCATTGCCAATGTTTTCCGGACGGAACAGGCCCAGGGTGAGGGTCGGGTAATTCACCGGATCCAGCTCTTGCGCCACGTACTCGATCATATTCTTGTACTCCGTCTGGTAGACGGACGCCTGCATGCTCAAGCCCCTGGTCACGTCGCCTTTCAGCCCCAGTTCATATGCCTTGCTGGTTTCCTTGCCCAGATTCGGATTGCCCAGCACGGCATAGCCATTACCCGTGCCCGTATAGCTGATGGAATCATAGGTACCCGTGCGTTCGATCGCCGTCGGCAGGCGCGTGCCGCGCGTGAACGTGGCGTAGGCTTGCATTTGCGGCAGCACTTCCACGGACAGGCTCAGGCTCGGCGTGAAGTAGGAATCGCTCTCCTTGCGCACTTCCTTGGCCGCATTCGGCACGCCGATCAGGTAGTTCTGCAGGTTTTTCGGCTCCAGCTTGCGGTAGTCGGCACGCAGGCCCGGCGTCAGCACGGCTTTCTTGCCGCCCAGGTCGAAACTGAGGTCGTCGCGCACGTACAGGGCCAGCTTGGTGACATCCATGTCGGCCATGCGGTTCTTGCGCGTGATCTGGTGCTCGCCCGTGGCGATGAGGGTGCGGTCTTCCATCCAGGGCCGGCGCGATTTGGCCTGTTCCAGCTGCACGCCGTACAGCAGCGCGTTGTCCGCGTTGAGCTGCTTGAACGCTTCCGAACTCAAGCCGATGCTGTCATTCTTGAAGCTGGTGTCGATGGCGCGCTGGGCATTGCCGCGGTAGACATAGCGCCCCTTGCTCTTGTCCTCGATCTTCGCATTCTGCAGGTAGACTTTCGAGGTCAGGCGGTCGAACAGGGCGAAATCCTTCAGCACCACCTCGTGGCCCAGGCTGACGCGGGTGCGCTTGGTGGTGGAATCCTGCTGCACGCCGTCCGGGTACATGGCGCTGACTTTATTGTTGAGGTCGCGCTTGTTCTTGCGTTCGAACATGTCGACCGTCAAGTCCAGCTTTTGTTCGCCCGGCAAGGCCCACACCAGCTTCGACAGCAAGGCGTTCGAATGCCAGTCATCCGGGTTGACGGTGGCGCTGCCGCGGCTGTCAAGCTGCTCGCCGTCGCGGTGCACGTACACGGCCAGGCCCTGCAGATTGGCGCCGATTTTGGCGGCGCCCGTCAGGGTGTGCGCATTGCTGCGGTCGGCCGTGGCGCGGCCATACTTATACGCCACGTAATGGTCCACCCCTTCGCCCAGGAAATCCTCGGGCGACTTGGTGATGAAGGCCACGCCGCCGCCCAGGCCGGGATTGGCGCCGCTGACGGCCGTCGTGCCCGAATCGATGCGCACTTCGCGGAAAGTTTCTGGATCGAAATAATCGCGGCCCATGCCAAACGCGTTGAGGGTAGTGCTGTCCGGCTTCGGTGCGGCATCGGGCAGGGAAATACCGTCGAGTTCCAGGCTGACCCGGTTGCCTTCCAGGCCGCGGATGTTGTAACCGGTGTTGCCCGCGCCATCCCAGATGCCGCCGCCGCCCGAGGCCGCCATTGGCGTGCTGATCAGCGGCTGATAGCGCACGATGCCGGCCATGTCCGTCACGTTGCGGCGCTCCAGGTCGTCACTGCGGATCACCGTCTTGGTGCCCGCGCGGCGTTCGTAATCCTGCTTGGCGTTGACGACGATTTCCGGGAAGACAGGCAGCCTGGCCGGTTCCTGGGCTGCCGTGCCCGCGTTGATGGCGGCCGTTTGCGCCACGGCAGGCAGCAGCGGCGCGGCGAACAAGCCCAGCAAGGCGGCACGCAACACGAGGTTGTGGCGGCGGGCAGGAACGGGAGATACGACGGGCGCAGCGGAGCGCTGCAGAAGCACTGTAGTCATGATGATCCGGTTTAAGAGTGGAGGCTGGCTCTTGAACCCGGATCGATAACGAAAGTGTTAACGATGCATAAGGAAAGTTTGCTGGCGAAAACAATACTGTAACACGAATCATTCTCGTTTGAGAATGGCAAAGTGGTCTATACAGATGTTATTTCGCAACAATTATAAAAAATGCCAGCCGGGGTGGCTGGCACGGCTGGCACGCGGGACAAGGCTATGACGGCCCTGCCTGGGCCGAAATCAGGCCGGAGGATGGGCCAGCTTGCGCGCGTCCGCCTGCGCGCGGCGGCGCTCGGCAAAGAAACGCTTGAGGAAAGCGCCGCACTCGTCGGCCAGCACGCCCCCTGCGATGGCCGTCTGGTGGTTCAGCGCCGGCTGCTCGAACAGGTTCAGCACGGAACCGCAGGCGCCCGTCTTCGGGTCGCCCGCGCCGTACACGACGCGCGCCAGCCGTGCATGCAGCATGGCGCCCGAGCACATCACGCACGGTTCCAGGGTCACGTACAGCTCGCAGCCGGGCAAGCGGTAGTTGCCCAGCTTTTCGGCGGCCGCGCGCAAGGCCATGACTTCCGCGTGCGCCGTGGGGTCGTGGCGGCCGATGGGCTGGTTGTAGCCCACGGCGATGACTTCGCCATCCTTGACGACGACGGCGCCCACGGGCACTTCACCCAGATCCCACGCGTGCTGGGCCTGCTCCAGGGCCAGCTGCATGTAGCGCGCGTCCTGCGCGCCAGCGTGCGTTTCAGTCATCGGTCACTTCTGCCCAGCAATTCGGCGTTTCATGCAGCACCAGCTTATGCAGGTGCAAGCCCGTGCCGAAATGGTCGGTAAAGGCCGCTTTCAGGATCTCGAAGGCGATGCGCGCCAGGTTTTCCACGGTCGGGATGCGGTCGATGACGACGGTTTTATGGTCGGGCAGGCTGGCCAGGAAATCGCGCACGGCCGTGTCCTTCTCGTAGACGAGGAAGGCGTGGTCCCAGACGTCGACCAGGTGCTGCTTGGCCAGCGTCTTGACGTCGGAAAAGTCCATGATCATGCCGTTGTCGGAATTGCCTTCCGCTTCGATGACCTTGCCGACCAGGGTGATTTCCACCGTGTAGCGGTGGCCGTGCAGGTTGCGGCACTGGCTTTTGTGGTCGGGAATGCGGTGGCCCGCGTCGAATTCGAGCTTGCGTGTGATAGTCAGCATATTGTTTTGTTAAGGTATTTGCAGGAGTTTATGGGTTTGCAGGCTCAGCTTCCACTTCGGGTTGCTTTTGCACGTCTCGATGGCCAGCTGCATGTTGTGCGCGGCCAATGGACCATCCATGGCCTGCACGAAGAAGTTCTCGAAATCGAGCCCTTCGTAGGCGGCCAGGTCTTGCTGGAACTGGGGGATGACGACCTTGATTTCGTTACCCTTGTGGACGACCAGTGTCGAGCCCATCTTCGGGCTGACGCAGATCCAGTCCACGCCGGCGGGCACGGGCAAGGTGCCGTTGGTTTCGATGGCGATGGTAAAGCCCACCGCGTGCATGGCGTCGATCAGGGCAGTGTCCAGCTGCAGCAGCGGTTCGCCGCCCGTAAACACCACATATTTGCTGGCGGTATAGCTGGCCGGCCACAGGCTGTCGATCAGCGCGGCCAATTCCTGCGGCGTCTTGAACTTGCCGCCCAGTTCGCCATCGGTGCCGACGAAATCCGTGTCGCAGAACTGGCACACGGCCGTGGCGCGGTCGCTTTCGCGGCCCGTCCACAGGTTGCAGCCGGAAAAGCGGCAAAACACGGCGGGACGGCCCGCATGCGCGCCTTCGCCCTGCAGGGTGTAAAAAATCTCTTTGATGCTATAAGTCACTGTATTTCCTAAGAGCTGGCTGGCGTCATCGCGCAGGGCGAACGCATCGAGGCCGGCGCAGCGCACCGTCACCGCAAAAGCCGATTGACAACCCTCTATTATATGCCGCCACGACACTTTCCGTGCAAATGCCGTGCCTGCCACCCGGCGGCGCGGCATCCAGCGGCAAGAAAGCCACAATGACGGGCAAAACTGCACGGCTTTTGCGTTTAGACAATATAAATAGCCCAAAGTTAATATATTTTCTGTAAGAACATTGCCTGACGGAAAACATTTTGGGGAGCATGGACATGGTGCAACGCTGGATACGCCCGCCGTACCGCCGGAGCATTCTGGCCTGCCTGGCGGCCGCCGCTCTCGCATCCCTGCACGCGGGCCATGCCGCCGGGCCGATGCTGCAGACGGGCACGCCCTCACCTTCGATGCTGGCCTGCGCCATCCTGTGCGGCGGGCTGGCGCTGCTGCTGTGGCGCCAGCACCGGCTGGCGCTGCGCCTGCGGGCGCTGGAACAGCTGCGCGCGCAGGCCGAGCAAGAGCGCCTGGCCAGCGGGCAGCACAAGGCACGGGAACAGGAGCGCCTGCGCATCGGGCGCGACATCCATGACGACCTGGGCCAGCACCTGCTGACCCTGAAAATCGACCTGGCCATGCTGCAAACCAGCACGCCTGACGCGGATCCCTTGCTGACACGGCAATTGGCCATGATGGCGCGCAATGTCGACCTGAGCATTGCGGCGCTGCGCTGCGTCATCCACGACCTGCGCCCGCCCGCCCTCGACGCGGGCCTGCAGGCGGCGTGCGACGGCTTGCTGGCGGATTTCAAGCGCACCACGGGCATCGATTGCAGCTGCGACTACCAGCTCGACGCCGCCGCCGGCAGCGCGCACGGCCCCTTGCTGTATCACGCGCTGCAGGAAGCGCTGGCGAACATCGCCCGCCATGCGCGCGCCACGCATGTCCAGCTCTGCCTGCAGCAAGCGGGCGACACGCTGGCATGCCGCATCAGCGACGACGGTGTCGGGCTGACGGGCTCGCCGCCACGCCTCGGCTGCGGCCTGTCCGGCATGCATGAGCGCGTGGCCGCCGCCGGCGGCAGCCTGCACATCGAAAGCCACAGCGGCGCAGGCACCACCCTGAGCCTGTCGCTGCCCCTGCCAGCCAGCCACGACGAGGCGATGCTCCATCGCTGAAAATATTGCTCAAGATCAACACCATCGGCCTCGCTGCGCTGCATCATGGCCAACGAGCCTGCCCCATTCACCCCAAGAAGGATGCTTACATGCCGGATAGCCACGCACCTGCCAGCGCCTCGCCCTACGATGAAGCCCAGGGTTTTGCCGTCAAGATGATGGAATTGCTGGTGGTGCCCACCTTTGTCCTCGACGTGCATGGCCAGGTGATGATCTGGAACCGCGCCTGCGAACAGCTGACGGGCGTGCCGGCCGCCGAAGTGCTGGGCATGCGCGAGCCGGGCCGCTGCTTCTACAACGACGAGCGCCCCACCCTGGCCGACCTGCTGCTGGCCGGACGCGGCGGCGACCTGCGCGCCCTGTACGCGCAGCAGCAATACCGCAGCAGCACGGGCAACAATCTGTGCGCGGAAAACTGGTGCGACATGCCGCGCACGGGGCGGCGGCGCTACCTGGCCGTCGATGCCAGCCCCATCTACGGCAACCACGGCGAACTGATCGCCGTCGTCGAAACCCTGCGCGACATGACCGATGAAAAGCGCGCGCAGGCGGAACTGCAACGCCTGGCCACGCGCGATGGCCTGACGGGCCTGGCAAACCGGCGCTGCTTCGACGACACCCTCCTGGCCGAGTGGCAGCGCGCCCAGCGCCAGAGCCAGCCCCTGTCGCTGCTGATGGTCGACGTCGACAATTTCAAGGAATACAACGACAGCCACGGCCACCAGGGCGGCGACCTGTGCCTGCGCAAGGTGGCCGGCGCCGTGGCCAGCGAAATGCGCACGAACGACCTGGTGGCGCGCTACGGCGGCGAGGAATTTGCCGTCATCTTGCCGAACCAGTCGCTCAAGGGCGCGGCCATCGTGGCCGAACGCATCCGCCAGCGCGTGGAGCGGCTGCAACTGCCGCGCAAGCGTCCAGACGGGGCCTGCGTCACCGTCAGCATCGGCGCCGCCACATCCCTGCCCGGCCCCGGCACGGAACTGGGGCAGCTGATCCACACGGCCGACTGCGCCCTGTACCGCGCCAAGCACCTGGGCCGCAACCGCATCAGCCTGCCGGAAACGACGCTGACGTAAGCGGCAAGTGCCGGCATCAGGAAACACGACCAAATTTGGTGTATATTTAGTCCTATCCCATTCAGATGCACATTCAATCGCGGAGCCGCCATGAACCTCAAGGAACGCATCAAGCCGATTTCCTATTTGAAGGCCAACACGACGGAAATCGTCAGCAGCTTTGACGCGGGCCAGGATGAGCCCCTCATCATCACGCAAAATGGCGAAGCGAAGATGGTCGTGCTGTCCATGCACGCCTACCAGGAAGGCAAGCGGCAGGCCCAGCAGATGCAGGAACAGCACGCGTTCATGAAGCTGATCGCCATGGGCAACCAGGAAATCGTGCGTGGCGACGTGCTGTCCGAAGAAGCTTTCCTGGCCAGCCTCGACCAGGCTTGAGATGACGCGCATCGTCGTGCTGAACAGCGCAGCAGCCGATTTCAGGGAATTGCGCAGCGACTTCCAGGCGCGCCATGCGGCGGCGGCCTGCGAGCAGTTCAGCTCGGACTTTCGGCAACTCCTGGCCGATCTGAAGACCTATCCCGACAGCGACGCGCCCATCGAAGAAGCCCGCGACCTCGGCCTCGACGTGCGGCAGCGCCTGTGCCAGGACATCCGCGTCGTGTACCAGCATGAGCGCGCGCACGGCATCGTGTATATCCGCATGTTCCTGCCGACCCGGCGAGATTTTCTGACGCATCTGACGGCGCGCATCCTGCGGCCCGACTTCTAGACATCTTTCCTCGTTGCAACTCGTGCCCCTATGCACGGCGGCACGAATATTCTATGCTGCGGCGTTGCACTTTCATAACATCCAAAAAGAAGGAGCCCCCGTGTCAAGAATCATGCCTGTTTTATTACCCGCTTTCGCCCTGGCCCTGTCGGCCATGGCCGCGTCGAACCTGGGCGCCGCGCCCGTCAAGCCTGCCGCCACCCACGGCGCTGCCGCCGCCAAGGCCGACCTGCTGCCGTTCAAGGCAACGGAAAAGACCCTGGCCAACGGCTTGAAAATCATCATCGTGCCGACCGGCTTCCCGAACCTGGTCTCGCTGCAGATTCCCGTGCAGACAGGTTCACGCAATGAAGTCGAGCCGGGCAAGTCCGGTTTCGCGCATTTTTTTGAACACATGATGTTCCGCGGCACCAAGGCGTATCCGCCCGAGAAATACCAGGAAGTCATCACCCGCGCCGGCGCGCGCCAGAACGCGTACACCAGCGACGACCTGACCAATTACCACACGACGTTTGCCAAGCAGGACCTGGAAACCGTGCTGAAGGTGGAAGCGGACCGCTTCCAGCACCTCGATTACGCGGAAGACGCGTTCAAGACGGAATCGCGGGCCGTGCTGGGCGAATACAACAAGAACAGCGCCAATCCCGTGTCGAAACTGTTCGAAGTGATGCGCGACAGCGCCTACACGACGCATACCTACAAGCATACGACGATGGGCTTCATCCAGGACATCGAAGACATGCCGAACCAGTACGCGTATTCGAAGCTCTTCTTCGACCGCTGGTACCGTCCCGAGCGCACCACCATCATCATCGCTGGCGACGTGGAGCCGCAGCAAGCCATCGCGCTGGTGGAAAAGTACTGGAGCAGCTGGCAGCGCGGCAAGCAGCAGGCGGCCGTGCCCGTGGAACCGGCCCCGCGCGGCCCCGTCTACAAGCACGTGGCCTGGCCCACGCCGACCCTGCCATGGGTGGCCGTGGGTTTCCATGCGCCCGCGTTTTCCGTCAAGGACAAGGACCAGGCGGCCCTGGCGACGTTGCTGTCGCTGTCGTTCGGCCGCACCTCGCCGCTATATAAACGCCTGGTGCAGAATGAACAGAAGGTCGATCAATTGTTCGACATGACGCCGGACCGCGTCGACCCGACCCTGGCCGTGCTGGGCGCGCGCGTGAAAAACCTCGCCGACGCCGTCTATGTGCGTGACGCGATATTGAGCACCGTGGCGCAGCTGCGCGACACGCCAGTGAGCGAAAAAGACCTGGCGGACGCCAAGTCGGCGGAAAAGTACGGCTTGATCCGCTCGCTCGACAATACGGAGCAGATCGCCGGCACCCTGGCCTCGTTCGTGCATTTCGACCGCTCGTACGCCACCATCAACCAGTACTACCGCCTGATCGACACGCTCACGCCGGCCGACCTGCAGGCGGCCGCGCGCAAATACCTGACGGACGACGGCCTGGTGGTGACCACCCTGTCGCACGAAGCCATGCCGGCGGCCATCGCCGCCACGCCGAAGCTGGCCAGCCTGCTGCCGGCCGCGTCAAATGCCAAATTCGACGTGCTGGTGCAAAAGTCCGCGCTGCCGCAGATCCGCTACAAGCTGCTGTTTACGGCCGGTTCCGCGCAAGACCCGCAAGGCAAGGAAGGCCTGGCCGCGCTGACGGCCGCCATGGTGGCGTCGGGCGGCTCGTCCGAGCGCAAGATCGACGAAATCAACCAGGCCCTGTTCCCGCTGGCCGGCAGTTTCAGCCAGCAGACGGACAAGGAAATGACGACGTTTACGGGTTCCATCCACAGGGATAACTGGACGCAATTCAACGCCATCGCCCTGCCCCTGCTGCTCTCGCCGGGTTTTCGCGAAGACGACTTCCGCCGCCTGAAGGATGCGCAGCGCAACGCGCTGCTGCTGGACCTGAAGGACAACAACGAAGAGGAATTCGCCAAGGAACGCCTGCAAACCAATGTGTATGCGGGCACGCCGTACGGCCACCCCGTGCTGGGCACGGTGGCCGGCATCGACGCCATCACCCTGGACGACGTGAAACAGTTCTGGAAGACGGCGTATGCGCAAGGCGCCGTCAAGGTGGGCATTTCCGGCGACGTGTCCGACGCCATGACGGCCTCGCTGACGCAGGCGCTGGCGAGCCTGCCGGCCGGCCCAGGCTTGCCGGCCACCGTCAAACCCGCGGGCCGCAAGGCGCAGGGCCTGGAAGTGGAAATCATCGAGAAAAACACGCGCGCCACGGCGATTTCCTTCGGCCTGCCGCTGGAGGTGACGCGCACGCACCCGGACTTCCCCGCCCTGTGGCTGGCGAAGACCTGGCTGGGCGAGCACCGCGCCTCGAATTCCTACCTGTACCAGCGCATCCGTGAAATCCGCGGCATGAACTATGGCGATTACGCGTATATCGAAGCGTTCCCGCGCGGCATGTACCAGTTCTTCCCGAACCCGAACCTGGGCCGCAAGGCGCAACTGTTCGAAATCTGGATCCGCCCCGTGGCGCCGGACAACGCCCACTTCGCCCTGCGCGTGGCCCTGACGGAACTGGGCAAGCTCGTCGACAACGGTCTGACGCAGGACGATTTCGCCACCACGCGCGACTACCTGATGAAAAACGTCTTCGTCATGACCTCGACGCAAGACCAGCAGCTCGGTTATGCGCTCGATTCGCAATGGTATGGCACGCCGGAATTTACCAAGCTGATGCGTGATGGCCTGTCGAAACTGACGGTGCAAGACGTCAACCGCGCCATCAAACAGCATCTGTCGGCAAAGAACCTGTCCGTGGTGATCGTCGCCAAGGATGCGGCCGGCTTGAAGGAAAAGCTCGTCAGCGACGCGTTTTCTCCCATCAAGTACGATGGCAACAAGCCGCAAGCCTTGCTCGATGAAGACAAGGTCATCGGCGCGATGAAGCTGAACATCAAGCCGGCGGCCGTCACCGTGACGCCGGCGGCGCAGGCCTTCGCCAGGTAAGTTTGTGCCAGATCAACCTCGTCCGATGCAGCTTGCCGGATGGGGTTGACCTGGCATTCGGCGCGGCCAAACCCGCCTTCATTCCGCAAATCCCGGCCTTGGTCGGAAAGTAGCATCTTGGCAATCTGGTTATCCGCATACTGTTTTTCGACTCTTCCCGAGTGAAAACCCTGACAAGGATAACCATGCACCTGTTCCATCCCCACCTTTACGCCACCTGCATCCTCGCCGCTGCCGCGCTGCCGGGCGCCCTGTACGCGCAAACACCGGCCCTCGCCGGACAGTGGCAATTCCAGACGGCGACGGGCACGACCACGACGAATGGCGTCGAGGCCGACCTGATCGACACGGGCATACTCGACATTACCGAAGAACAAGGCGGCATGCGCGCGACGATCGCCTGGCTCGACGAACGGGGCCAGCTCACCGCGCCGCGCACGGTGCACAGGACAAACGGTCCCGCCGGCACCGTCTTCCGGCATGCCGGCAAGCGCGTCAGCACGGGGCGCAACGGCAAGGAGGTCAGCACCGAAGTGACGATACGCTGGACCTTGCAAGCCAGGGGCGACGTGCTGAGCGGCGAACGCCTGGTCGAAACCGATGAGAACGAGCCCAAGCCCGTCACGGGCACGCGGCTCAAGGAACGCTATGTGGCGCCCACGCTGCCGGCGCCAGCGCTGGCAGCGGCAGCAGCGGCCGACAACGCCGCGCGCGGCCCGTCCACGCCGGCCGAGCGCATGCGCGTGGTGCGGATGGCGAACGAGGCGCAGGGCGACCCGCTGGCCGTGCAGCAGCGCGACGGCGCCTGGCTGGGCGCATGGATCGAGGCCATTCCAGACCTCACGTTCGACGACAGCATGCCCGATGACTGGCTCAGCACCGCCCCCGCGCCGGCCACGCGGGCGGCATTGCGCTTCCAGTACCTGGCCAGCGTGATGGCCTTCCAGATCGAGCACCCGGAACAGGCGCGGCAGCAAGGGGAGCGCGACCTGGCGGGCATGCAGGGCGTGCTGCGCGCCTACGAAACGCTGCTGCGCCAAAATAAGCTGCACCGTTCCGCGAAGCTGGATGCGGCGCTGGCGGCGCGCCGGCAAGGCACATTGCCCGCCTTCCTGTCCATGCTGTCCGGCAGGGATGCCCGCATCGAAGCGGCGCAATCACGCTCCGGCGACGCCACGGCGCGCAAGATCGTGGCGCTGGGCACGAGCGAGCCGCGCGCGATGGACTGGCTCGACATCCTGAGCAACCGCTTCGGCGGCCGCATGGCCGGCAGCGATGCCTACACGCATGCGGCGCAATGGACGCGCATGCAATTGCAGCAATGGGGCGTGCAGGCCGAACTGGAAGAGGCGGGCCAGGTGCCCGCCGGCTTCAACCGCGGCCCCTGGTCGGGCAGGATGGTGGCGCCCCAGGATCAGCCCCTGCGCGTGGCGACGCCCGCCTACTCGGCCGGCACGCGCGGCGTGCAGCAAGGCCTGGCAATCATGGGGCCGGCTACCCTGGAAGAGGCGCAGCAGCGCGCCGCGCAATTCAAGGGCAAATGGGTGCTGATCGGCGGCGAAAACAGCGGCGGCGGGCGCGATGGCAGCGCCATCCACAAGCCCAGGGCCATCACCCGGGTGCTGATGCAGGCTGGCGCCCTGGGCACGCTCCAGTCCGGCGAAGAACCGCTGTATGCCGCCAGCGCGGCGCCCGCCACCTGGGCCTCGCTGCCGACCTTGCCGGACATCAAGCTGGCCGCGCCACAGTACGCGGACATCCGCCAGCGCCTGGCACGCGGCGAAGCCGTCACGCTGGAATTTGATATCCGCAACTGGTTCTACCCGGGCCCCGTCACGTATCACAACGTCGTCGCCCGCATTCCCGGCACGGAAAAACCCGGGGAAATCGTGCTGATCGGCGCCCACCTCGACAGCTACGATGGCGGCACGGGCGCGGCCGACAATGGCGGCGGCGTGGCGGCCATGCTGGAAGCGATGCGCCTGCTGGCGCTGTCCGAAGCAAAGCCGCGCCGCACCATCATGTTTGTCGCCTTCGGCGCGGAGGAAATCGGCCGCAAGGGTTCATTCGCGTTCGCCGAGCGGCATGCGGGTGAAATGAAGAACATCGTCATCATGCTCAACCGCGACGGCCGCCCCGGCGCCATCGACGGCATCGCCGTTCCCACGGCCTGGCAACCCGTGTTTGGCCGGGTGGAACAGACCTTGCAAGACGTCCACCCCGTGTTCGGCTTCGCCGCGACCGTCAATGACGTGCCGCGCGACGCCAGCAAGGCGATGAGTGCGCGGGCAGGCAGCGATGACGCCGTCTTCAGCCTGCATGGCGTGCCGACGCCGAAATTTAGCGTGCTCGGCAATTTCGACTACGGCCGCGTGCATCACACGGTGCTGGACACGTACGAGAACGTGCTGCCTTTCAGCGCGGCGCAGCAATATTCGGCCATCGCCATCGCCTTGACCGCGTATGAAGTGGCAAATGCGCCGGAAGAACTCAGCCGGAACGGCTACTATCGCGCCGCCAAAGCGGCACAGTAGCCGTCCCCGCCAGAGTCACTCGAAGGGATTGGCCACCGACGTCACCTCGGGCGGCGGCAGCTGGTCGGGCAATTCCTGCTTTTCCAGCTGGGCCACCACGTCGGCCAGCAGTTTTTGCAGCTGCTTGGCCAGGGCCAGGCCCGGCTTGTCCAGGGTCAGGTCGATGTCGCCGCTGAGGCTGATGCGGTCGACCCGGTTTTCGATGCTCAGATTGCCGATTTCCAGCACATCGCTTTCATTGGCATACGGGACGAATTTCTTTGCGCACATGGGATTTCCTTTTCGACGGTCTTGTTATTTCTTGGACTTGCTATTGATCTTGGGCAAACTCAGCATGCGCAGTTTCTGCTGCCGCGTCAGCGACGGTAACAGATCGATGCCTATCCTGTCTTCCAGTTGCGCAATGCTCAGCACTTCATACGCCTTGGTATCGACGTTTTCGATGAAGTAGGCGGCGCCGGCGCGCTGGCGCGGGCTGTACACGGCCTTGTACAGGTGGCTGGGCACGATGACTCTTCCCACCTTGCGCAGGTTGCCGCCAATGAACGCCGGTCCCGTGATCACGTACAGGTCGCCCTCCTTCTTCGCCATCTTGCGCACGGCGCCCTCGATGCCGGCCCACACATAGCGGTTGTTGCGTGAGTCTTGCGGCACCATATTGGCCAGGGTAAAGCTGTCGCGCTGGCTCTGGCGGTCCGGCATGTCACCGTTCGGCGCCATGTGGCCACGGTCGAAGCCGCTGCGCGCATAATCGGCCAGCTCCGCGCGCTGGGCGGCGGGCAGCTTGCGTTCGGCATGGAAGGAGTTTTCGCGCGACAAGTCCTGCGCCGCTTCCAGGTTGTTCGCCGTCAAGTGCTCGGCCGACCACAGCGGCGTGCGCGTAATCCCCGAATGCATCACGCCAAACACGTTGTAGCACAGCTCTTTGGTTGCCACGTCCAGCTTGGGGTTGGTGATTTCCGGCTTGCGGCCATCGACGTAATGGGCAGGACAGGCATCGGCATGCGCCAGGTTCGCGGCAAAGGCGGACGCCAGCACGCCGCACGCCAGGGTCAGCCTGGCGATCGATCGATGAATCATATTTCCCTCTGAAAACTTTGCAGGCCAGCATTCTAGCGGACGCCGGCTCCCGCCACAAACCGGCACAACCCTGTCGTGCGGGCGGCCCGGCGGCGCGCTGGCGCAAATAAAGGCCAACTAGCAGCGCACGGCCATTCATATCTGCTAAGATTGCCTTGATTCGTTCGCATCGACCATTCAAGATTTGGAGAGCATATGATCAAAAAAACCCTGCTGCTGATCGTTGTCGTCGTCGCCGCCATCCTCGGCTATGCCACCACCAAGCCCGACACTTTCAGTGTCCAGCGCGAAATCACCATCAAGGCCCCGCCCGATAAAATCGCCGCCCTGATCACGGACTTCCATTACTGGGCCGCCTGGTCCCCGTGGGAAAAGCTCGATCCCGCCATGCGCCGCACGTTTACGGGACCGGCCAATGGCCTGGGCGCGCAATATGCGTGGCAAGGCAACGACAAGGTGGGCGCCGGCCGCATGGAAATCACGGAAGCGGCCCAGCCCGAGCGCACCGTCATCAAGCTGGACTTCCTGAAACCGTTCGAAAGCCACAACACCACCACGTTTACCATGACACCCGAGGGCGACGGCACCAAGGTGAACTGGACCATGACGGGCCCCAGCCCTTACGTCAGCAAGGTCATGACGGTGTTCGTCAGCATGGACAGGATGATCGGCAAGGATTTTGAAAAGGGCTTGAACAACCTGAAGGCGGCGTCGGAGCGCTAAGCCTGCCCGCAGCAAATGGAAACAGGGCCCGCGCGGCCCTGTTTTTTTTGCAATTTCATTGTAGGAGTCCCCTTGAAACCTCTCACCCTAAGCGGCCGCCTACTGGCACCTCTCGTGCTCGCGGCCTGCGCCGGCACCACCCATACCCATGCTGCGCCCGCCACGGCCCCGCCCGTTACCGCTGACGCCTTGGGTCTTGTCAAAGCGGCCGTGGTAGATATGCGCAACTGCAGCAAGGCGAAATACCCACCGGCTACGCTGCCAGAGGTGGCGCAAGGCACGACTTTTCTGGCCTTGCTGATCGACACCGATGGTGCGGTGCTGGAATCGCAGCTGGAACGTAGTAGCGGCCACCCCCAACTGGACGAAGCGGCGCGCGCGGCCCTCAGCATTTGCCGTTTCACGCCAGCGCAACAGAACGGCCAGCCAGTGCAGCAATGGGCCACCGTCGCTTACGTATGGGAACCAGAAACCAAATAGGCGACGCCAGCTTAGAACTGCTCGATCCAGGCCGCCAGGTGGTCGGGCGTGAGCGCCGGTTCGGCCTGCACCACCTTGCCCTGCAGGCCCAGTTCCGTCTTGCTCAGCTGCAAGGACCAGCCGCGCCGCGCCAGCCACAGCAGGCTGGCCAGCCAGAAAGCGTGGATGGACGAGACGGGCGTGGTGGTCGGTGTTTCCAGGAATTCCGTCAGCAGGCGTCCATCGAGGAACAGCGCCGTGCCGCCCTGGTTTTGCAGCGCCGCGCCAAACACGGGCAGCAGCATGTCGATCGCCTGCTCCACGCCGCGCCCCGGATGCTCGCGCTCGAGCGTGTCGAGCTGCTGGCGCACGGCGGCGGCAAAGGCCGTGCCGCGGAAGGCTTCCGAACTGACCAGGTCGGCATAATCCATCAGCAGCCAGTCCGGCTCGGGCGGCGTGACGCCGGCCGTCAGGGCCGCCGACAGATACGCTTCCACGGGCAGCTGCTGTTCCGGACCGGCCAGGCTGGCGCACAGCGCGTACAGGGTGCCGATGCGGTTGGCGACGGCTTGCCGCTGGCGCACCATCAGCTTTTCGCGCAGCAATTGCGCGTGTTCATTGCGCAAGCGCGCCAGTTCCAGCGCCTGCTTGAGTTCCATGCGCAGGGCCGCGATATCCCACGGCTTCTGGATGTAGCGGTGGATCTGCCCCTGGTTGACGGCTTCCACCGTGTGCTCGAGTTCGGAATACGCGGTGGTCAGTATGCGCACGATGTGCGGATGGCGGTCCCAGCAATACGACAGCAGCTCGTTGCCGTAGGCGCCAGGCATGCGCTGGTCCGACACCAGCACGGCGATGCGGTCAGCCTGCTCGTCAAGGATGCGCTTGCCTTCCTCGACGGAGGTGGCCGTCAGCACGTTGGCCAGCGGCGCGATAGCGCGCTGAAAATATTTGAGGGCGTTGGCCTCGTCATCGACATAGAGTATCGTCGGCAAGCCTTGTGCCGGCTCAAGCTGAGCCGGCAAACGCAGATTGGCGTCAATCATGCTCGTTCCTTATATGTACTGGAAAATTCAGGGTGACCGTGGTGGCACTGCCAAACTCGGTGGCGATATCGAGGTTGCCGCCGAACGACTGCATCATGCGGTGGCAAAACACCATGCCCCAGCCCTTGCCTTCGCTGCCGCTGGCACTCACGGGGTCGATCAACAGCTGTTGGACAATCTCGGGGGCGATGCCGGCGCCGTTGTCGCGCACCGTGATGCGGCCCGCATCGATGCGGATGCCGATAGCCGGATGGGCTTGCTCGCCGGCCGAGCGCAAGGCATTGCCCAGCACGGACGACAGTATCAGCGCCACGCAATTGGGCGATTCGGCAATGGCAAAATCCTCGCCCTGCTCGACCGTGATGGCGGCGCGCTGGGCCGTGCTCAGGGGATAGCTGTCGAGCAAGGCGGCCAGCAGCTGGCGCGCGCTGCCGGCGCGGCGTCCGCCCTGCATGCCGGGCCCGGCGCTGGCCAGGCGCACCGTGTCGACAAAGCTGGCCAGCACCGACAAACAATAGCGCGCATTGTCGTGCATCAAGGCGGCCGCTTCGCCGATCTCGGCCTGCGGGGCGGCATCCGCCTGCGCGCGCCGTTCGATGCCGCGCGCGAAATTGGCGATGGCCGCCAGCGGCGTATTCAATTCATGCGCGAGGAAGGCCAGCGATTCCTCCATCGCCACCAGGCCCTGGCGGCGGGCGGCGCGCTCGCGCCCCGTCTGCACGGCCAGTTGCAGCGCCGTTTGCATGGCGGCCAGGTCGAGCGGCTTTTCCAGCAGGCGGAACAAGGTGCCGCCGTTGATCAGTTCCAGCAGCACGTCCTTGTCCGCATACGCGGTGACCAGCATGCAGACGATGTGCGGATAGCGCTGCGCCACTTCCTGCAGCAACTCGCTGCCCAGGCGGTCCGGCATGCGGTAATCGGTGACGAGCACGTCGATGTTGGCGGCCTCATCTTTCAGCAAGGCCAGCGCCGCATCGACGCTTTGCGCCGTCAGCACGCGGTAGCGCTGGCCGACGGCGCGCTCGAAATACTTGCAGGCGAGCGCTTCATCGTCCACGTACAGCACGCTGGCGCGGCTATCGCTGTCCATTAACGGCCCTCCCAGTCGGAGCGCTGCAAGTCGAAATTCATGCTGGCCCATGCACCCAGCTCGCTTTCGGCGGAGAGGGTGCCGCCGTGGCGCTCGATCACGCCATAGCTGATGCTCAGGCCCAGGCCCAGGCCCTGCCCCACTTCGCGCGTGGTGAAGAACGGTTCGAACACGCGCGCCAGGTTTTCCGGGGCGATGCCGGGGCCGTTGTCGCGCACGCTGATGCGCAGGCGGTTGTCGTCCCAGTGGGCCGTGATGCGGATCTCGTACGGCGGCGCATTGCCCTTGCGCATGGACAGCACGGCATTGCCCAGCAAATTGATCAGTACGCCCACGATGGCCGCCTCGTCGCCGCGCACCAGGGTGTCGACCGGCAAGTCGTGGCTGATGCTGACGTTCTTCGTTTCGTGGCCGACGAGGCGGATGGCCGCATCGAGCGCACTGCGGAACTGGAAGTGGCCCGTTTCCAGCTGGTTGCCGCTCTTGCGGTAGGCAAAGGTTTTTAAATCGGACACGATGTGCTGCACGCGCAGCATGCCCTGCTTGGCGTCGGCCAGGCATTCACTGACCAGCGCGCTTTGCTTGGCGGCCGGGTCTTCGATGGCTACCTCGATGGCCATCATGCAGAAATTCACGGGGTTGTTCACCTCGTGCAGCATGCCGGCGGCCAGGGTGCCGATGGCAGCCATTTTCTCCTGTTGCAGCATCTGCCCCTTGATATCGGCCAGGCTTTTATTCGTTTCTTCCAGTTGCGTGTTCTTTTGCGCCACTTCCGCCTTCAGCTGGAACAGCATGAAGCGGGCGCGCTCATTGAAATAGGTAAACACGGCGCTGATGCTGGCGGACATGATGAGGAACAGGCAATTGACGACAAACGTGCCCGGCAAGTCGAAGCCGCCCGCATGCCAGGCGCAGGCAGCCACGTACAGCAGGCAGGAAATGGCGCCAAAGACCATATTTTGCCACAGGCCGAAGGCCAGCACGATGCCCGACGAATAGATGGCCAGGGTCATGCCCACGTAATAGATCGAGGTGGCGCCTTCCGTCACGGCGATCATCCAGGCGATCATGATTTGCGGCAGGATCAGCCACACAAACGTCAGCCCCTGGATGCGGTCTTGCGCCCAGCGCGTGCGCATGGCCAGCACGACGCAAAAGATCAGCACGGACACGAGGATGCGGGCGCTGGTAAATGCCGACTGTTTATCGGGATACAGGGCCGAATCGAGCCCCATGCCCAGCAGGATCAGCACGATGCCCGTGTAGGCCCCGCCGCGGCTGAATTCCAGGCGGAAGTCGCGCAAAACGGCCGTGTAGCCGGCGTGCAGGCCTGGGGTATCCATCATCAAGGAATGCTCACTTCCGCAAACACATTCACGCCCGTGGCGTCGACATAGATTTTCGGGTCCGTCGCATGTTCGGGCAGCAAGGCCGACAAGCCCGCTTCATTGCGATAGATCAAATGCCATTCCAGCAAATGCTCCATGCCGAACTTGCCCGGATTATCGGCGTGCACATTCGTCACCAGCAGCCGCCCGCCCGGGCCCACGCGCGAAGCGAAGTGCATCAGCAGGCGCGCGCACACCTTGTCGGACAGATAATCGAACAGGCCGGCGCAATACACGGCGTCGAAACTGCCGGGCAAACCCGTGGCGCCCGAACCGTGGCGGCGCTTGAGCAGGTTGTGCACGGAGTCGTGCACATAATCGATCTCGACCACTCTTCCCGTGCGCTGCATGATGGTGGTCAGGCGCGCGCGCGTCCAGTCCAGCGTCTCGCTGCTGAAGTCGACCAGCTCGAAGGCCAGCCATTGCGCATCGGGGCACGTTTCCAGGAAACGCTGCACCTCGATGGCGGGGCCGCAGCCCACGTTGAGCACTTTGTACACGCGCCCGGCAGCGCGCGCCGCGGCCGCCTTCTGCGACAGGAATTCCGTCAGGATATCGATGCGGTTGCGGTGCGCCGTCGCCACGGCCGCCTGCAGGAAGGCCGCATTGACGATCTGAAAATACGTGCTCGGCCCCTGGCGCGGATCGTCCAGCAGCTGGTTGACCATCTGATAGTCGCCCGCATAGCCGAGCGGCTTGGTAAACGTGCGGAAAACGAACGGTGCGCGCAGGATCAGCGGGTGCAAGGCCGCCTGGGCGAAGGCGCGGTGCGCGGGCGCCCGCTCTTCCTCGACCAGCGACGCTTCCACCTCGAGCTGGCGCAAGTACAGCTGGGTTTGCTCCATCAGCGGCAAGGCCAGCTCGTCGAAGATGTCGGGGCGCAGCCGGCCGTTTTCCTTGGGCAAGGAGTCGGACAAGTCGACCTGCTCGACCCAGCGCGCCACTTCCGACAGGAAGGCGCGCATTTCGTTGACGACGATCTGGTAATCGCGGCGGATGCGGAAGCGCTCGCCCCAGCCGGCGACAAAGGCGCTCGATTCTTTCAATACGGCGCCCTTGACGACGACCACGTCGCTCAGCTCGCGCCACTCGTCGATCAGGGTGACGGACACGATGGCGGTCAGGCCCGTGTTGACGCTGCTGATGACGACGGCCTTGCCCACGTAGGCGTTCTTTGCCCCCATGCGCACGGTCACGTCATTGAGCACCTCGCTGACCTGCACAATCGAGTATGGATTGTAGATTTCCATGACCAGCGAATTGCGCTGCAAGTTGAAAATCGTGCCGCGCACCGCCTCACCCTGGGTGTTGCGGAAACTGACGACTGGATCGATCTGCGATTGTGAATACACGATTGAGCATTATCAAGTTGCCCGGTTCCCGGCGCACCACACTGGTGACGCCAGTTTCCAGGCTGGGTTAAGGCACGGCACACCGGTCGTCTGCCGCCGGCTCCGCCATCAAGATGGCGGCGTTGCGGCGTCGTGGGACGCCTGGCCGGATCGCCTCAAAGCGCGTCTGTCCGCTCTCTGAACGAGTGTACTATGGATGTGGCAGAACGGGCAATTGTTCCCTCAGGAACGACCCACCATGGCGCTGGCGCGCAACGCCGGCGCTCATCCCGCCACGAACAATGCCAGCGCGTGGCGCAGCAGCTGCGGCGTTTGCCCCGTCCAGCGCTTGAACGAGCGGCGGAAGTTGGTGGCATCATGAAAGCCGAGGTAGGCGGCCACGGCGTCGTTGTCGTAGCCATGCGCCTGGAACAGGTAGATCGCCTTGTGCGCGCGCACCTGGTCCAGCTCGGCCTGGAAATGCGTGCCATGGCGCGCCAGATGGCGTTTCAGGGTGGCGGGACTGACGCCGAATTCCTGCGCCGTGCGCTCCAGCGTGGGCGCGCAGCGGATGTTCGCCAGCAGGTAGTCGTACAGCGCACCGAGCAGGCTGGCGGCAGGCACGGGCGCCTGCGCCGCCGTGCGCAAGGCCAGCGCGGCGGCCGTCGCATTGCCGCGCGGCCAGGGCTTGTCGAGCCAGCTGGAATCGATGAGCATGGCGTCCACCTGGCAATCGAAACGCAGCGCCTGGCCCAGGTGCACTTCATGCTGCTCCACGTGACGGGGCCGCGCGCGGTTGAAGCAGAAGCGCCACGGCAGCGCCTCTCCGGCCAGCCAGCGGCACATGGCCGCCAGCGCCGTCATGTGCATTTCCACCAGAAACGGCAGCTGGCTCGGCGCGCCGAACGCATCGACCCAGTACAGCACGTGCAGCTCGCCCGCTGCGCGCAAGCGCGGTTGCAGCAGCGGGCACAGCAAGGTATGAAAATCGCACAGGATGCTCAAGGCCTGGCGCAGATTCTGCGCCTGCAGCAAGGCATGGCTGGCCGCGCCGTAATGGCCGGGCAGCATTTGCTGGCCCAGCATGAAGCTGGTGTCGGCACTGTCGAGGCCGCGCGCCACGTTGGCCAGCAATTGCAGGTATTGCGCGGCGCTGACCTGGCTTTCCGCGGATGGCAGCGCGCCGCCGTCCAGGCCCGTGCCCTTGAGCAAGGGCGCCGTGGCCAGGTCGCGGCTGCGCGCATAGTCGAGCACCAGCGCCGGCTGGTGATGGGCCGCGATGCTGGGGTCGCCCTGCTGGTTCAGCGGCATCAGGCAGGCGCGGCGCTGGCCGAACGGGGCTGCGGCGTTTCCACAGCCCGGCTCAGCTCGGCCAGCACCACTTCCGGCACGCCTTCGGTGAGCGAGCAGGCATGCCGCAGGCTCAAGCGGATTTCGCGGTTGTCGTTGGCATGATGGCGCATCTGCCCCACCATGGCGCACAGGTGGCGCGCCCGCACGGCCGCATCCTCGCGCGACACGCCCGGCATCAGCACGGCAAAGCGGTCGCCCGCATAGCGGCACAGCAAATCGTCATTGCGCAAGTTCAACAGCAGCATGTGGCCCACGGCTTGCAGCACGCGGTCGCCTTCGCGGTGGCCGTATTCGCGGTTAATCAGGTGAAAGCTGTCGATGTCGAGCAAGACCAGCGCGCAATCGAGGCCGGGGCGGCGTTCCTGCTCCAGGCGCATCTGCGTGCGCAGGTAGCTGGCGTCGGCCAGCTGCGTGATGCGGTCGAAGGCACGGTGGTCGCGGAACAGGCGTTCGCGCTTTTGCAGGTGTTCGTTCAGGCGGAACTGTTCCTGGCGCCAGTAATACATGCCGATCGTCAGCACCAGCATGCCGAATGGAATCAGGGCTTCCAGCCAGTTATCCCACACGGCGCTCTTATCGACGGCAAAGAATTCATCGAGGCAATCGGCCCAGGAGCCCAGCATGATGGCGCACAGGCCGCCGGCGATCAGGCTCGTCACCAGCCCGCGGGGACGGCTGCTGAGGGTAAACAAAAACCAGATGCCCGCCATGACGGCCGTGCCGCCTTCGCAGACGATATCCATCCACTTCCAGACGGCAAACGGTTTAAGGTGCCCAAGTGTGGCATACAGGAAAAAGAACAGGGGCAATGCCAGCGCGGCGGCAATCAGACTGTTACGGTGCAACGGCAGCATGTGGGGAACCTTTAAAAGTGGTGCTGTCGCCACGATAGCGCCCGCCCATGACGGCACGATGACATGCCCCGCGCCCGTGCGGCAGGTGCAAACGGCTCAACATGCGCAACGCGGCGCAGGCAAATCCGGCAAGCCATTGCCCATGCGCCCTGCGCCGGCGGGTCATTTCAGCTCATGGCGGCCGCATTCCGGCCGCAAAGCGTTCACCAGCCGTTGTTTTCAGAGTGGCAAGCCGGCCCCTGTCACGCAACCGTCATATTTGCTGCCTAGAATCCGCCCGGTTCCTTCCCCCAACCGAGCCCTTCATGAAAACCATGCACACATCGTTCCCCTCCCCGCTGCGCCTGACGGCCCTGTCCCTGGCCCTCATGGCCGTCTTCAGCGGTCAAAGCCATGCGCAAGCGCAAGATGCGGATGGCCAGCCGGCCGCCACCGTGGTCGTCAGCGGCCAGCGCGCCAGCCTGCGCAACGCCATCGCCGCACAAGAGAAAGCCGACAACATCATCAGCGTCATCAGCAGCGACGATATCGGCGGCTTGCCCGATAAAAACGCGGCAGAGGCGCTGGCCCGCTTGCCGGGCGTGTCCGTGCAGCGCGACCAGGGCGAAGGCCGCTACATCACGGTGCGCGGCCTGGGGCCTGACCTGAACGCCGTCACCATCAACGGCGCCCTCGTGCCGTCGCCGGAAGCGGGCCGCCGCGCCGTGGCGCTGGACATCCTGCCTGCCGGCCTGATCCGCACGCTGGAAGTCTCGAAAACCTTGCTGCCGGAAATGGACGCCAATTCGCTGGGCGCCACGGTCGAAGTCAAATCGCTGTCCGCCTTCGACTTGCCGGGCAAGCTGCTGTCGGCCAACGTGGCCGCCAGCCACGATGAAAAGACGGGCAAGACCAGCCCCAGCGGCGGCGCCCTGTGGGCCCAGCGCTTTCTCGATGGCAAACTGGGCGTGGCCGCCGGCCTGAGCGCGGAAAAGCGCTCGTTCGGCTCCGATGACGTGGAAACGGGCGGCGCCTGGAGCAAGGGCAAATTGTCGGGCCTGGAACTGCGCGACTACCTGCCCGTGCGCAAGCGCGGCGCCCTGGCCGTCAACCTCGATTACCGTCCCGAAGCGGGCAACAGCTGGTTCTTGCGCTCTTTTGTAAGCGAATTTTCCGACGATGAAGTGCGCGACCGTTTGACCATCAGCAATATCACGGGCGGCAGCCTGGCCGAAGGCCAGACGGCCAGCGCGCGCGCCGAGCGCCGCATCCGCCAGCGCAAGTACACGCAGCAAGTGCGCTCGCTGGTGCTGGGCACGCAGCAGAAATCGGGCGACTGGACCCTGGACGTGAAAGGCGGCCTGAGCCGCGCCACGGAAGACACGCCCGAGTCCTTGAACGACGGCCGTTTCCGCGGCGTCAGCAACTTTAACGGCATCAGCTTCAATGGCACCGAGCAACCATTGCTGAGCGGCCCCGCCTCGCTGTACGATCCGGCCAGCTATGCACTGAACGCCATCACCCTGCAAAAGCGCTATTCGAAAGACAATGAACGCCATGCACGCATCGACCTGGCACGCAAGTTCGACATCGCCACCCTGAAATTCGGCGCGAAAGTCAGCCGCCGCGAAAAAACCAATGACACGGATCAATGGGCGTACAACAGCAGCAAGGCTTCCAGCGGCAATTACTGGGGCGCCGGCGCCACCTCGATGAGCGCCTTCGTGCAGGGCCACAATCTCGACTACGACCTGGGCAACATCGGCGTGGCGCTGGACCCTGCCCTGATACGCGCCAGGGTCGCCGGACTGGACCGAGACAAGGCGCGCCTGGCCACCGAGTCCATCATCAACGATTACCGCATGCATGAAGACATCAACGCCATGTATGTGCAAAACAGCTATGACTTCGACGCCTGGCACATCCTCGGCGGCGTGCGCGCCGAACGCACCAGTTTCGAAGCAAACGGTTCGCAAGTGGACAGCGCCGGCTTGGCCACGGCCTTGACGCGCGAACGTTCATACACCAACTGGCTGCCGAACCTGCAAGCCCGTTATGACGTGGATCAAAAAACCAGCGTGCGGGCCGCGTGGACGCAAGCCGTCGTGCGCGCCAATTTCAGCCAGCTGGCACCGGGCATCAGCCTGGCCAGCAACACGGAAGCCGTGATCGGCAATCCGGACTTGAAACCTTTGAAAGCCAACAACCTGGACCTGGGCATCGAGCGCGTGCTGGGCAACGACGGCGTGATGTCGGCGTATGGCTTCTACAAGGACATCAAGAATTTTACGTACACGACGAACCTGGCCGGCACGGGACAATGGACGGGCTACACGACGGCGACATCCTATGCGAACGGCGACGCGGCCAAAGTGAAAGGCATCGAACTGGCCTACATGCAGCCGCTGCGCATGCTGCCGGCGCCATTCAACAAGCTGCTCGTCGGCGTCAACGGCACCCTGAGCACGTCGAGCGCGCAGATCGGCCGCTACGACAAGGCCAGCAAGCAGCAGATGAACCGCGACATCCGCCTGCCGGGCCAGTCGAACCAGGTGATGAACTTGATGCTGGGCTATGAAACGGGGCCCGTCAGCGCCCGCCTGGCCCTCAACTACAAGTCGCCCTACCTGCTGGAAATGGGCAACGATATCCTCGACCCAAGCCAGGACCGTATCGTGGACAGCCAGAAACAGCTCGATTTCTCGCTGTCGTACCAGATCAACAAGCAGTTCCAGGTGACGTTCGAGGCAGCCAACCTGAACAACGAGAAATACTATGTCTACCAGGGCACGAAGCAATATAACGTGCAAAATGAACAATACGGCCGCACTTTCAAAGTGAGCCTGAAAGCCAGCGCCTTCTGATGATGATTCTCAATAACATGAAAAAAACCGTACTCTGCAGCGCTTTGCTGGCTGCCTTCTGCCTGGGCGCCAGCGCGCAGGCCGCCCCCGCCAACGCCTTGCCTGCCTTCACGCAGGAGGCGGAAGAACTGGCCCGCCTGCCCGGCGGCGGCTGGCTGGCTTTGGACAAGCACGGCTTGCGTCTGTTCAATGCGGCCGGCCAGGAGCAGGACCGTATCGCCGTGCGCGCCAAGCAGCTCGACACGCGCCTTGACGGAAATCAAGTGCTGGCCGTTTTCCTCGAAGCGGACACGCAGCGCCCGCTGCCCGTCTCCGTCGACGTGCAAGCCGGCAAGCTGGTCAAACTGGCGCCGTTTCCCGTGCCCACGTTTTCCGTGGAAGCATCGTGTTTGTACCGCGATGCGCAGCAGCTAGCTCATCTGTTCTTGATCGGCAAGGATGGCCAGGCGGAACAGTGGGTGATGCAGGGCGAGCAGCGCAGCCTGGTACGCAAACTGGCCCTGCCGCCGCACGCGAAACATTGCCGCGCCGACGATGGCGCCCGGCGCCTGCTGGTGAGCGAGTCCAACATGGGCGTGTGGGCGTATGACGCCGAGTCGGAAGGCATGGGCAAGCGCGAAGTGGTGGCGCTGCGCAAGCCGTACGGCCAGCTGGACGGCGGCGCCGGCGCCCTGGCCGTGCTGCCGGGCGGCGTGGCCGTGCTCGACGGCAAGGCGGACAAGCTGCACCTGTTTGCGCATGAAACCGGCAAATGGACGGCGCAGCCAGCCCAGGCCGTCGCCCTGAACGTGCGCAAGGGCGACAGCCAGCTGGCGCTGGACAAGGAGTCGCTGCTGCTGCGCGGCAAGAACGGTTGGCAGGCGCGGCCCTTGAAATGGGCAGGCAAAGCGGAAACGCAGCCTGCGGTGGCCATCATCGCCCCGCAGGCGCAGACGGAACCGATGGCGCGCCAGGGCGACGCGGCCGACGACCCGGCCATCTGGCTGTCCAGCAACCGGGCCGACTCTCGCATCCTCGGCACCAACAAGAAGCAGGGCTTACTGGTCTACGACCTGCACGGTAAACAGACGCAGCTGCTGGAAGTGGGCCGGCTGAACAACGTCGACGTGCGCCAGAACATCCAGTTGGGCGGCCGCAAGGTCGACCTGGCCGTGGCCACGCAGCGCGACGACAACAGCATGATGTTGTTCACGATCAATGCCAGCGGCGAGGTGGCGGAAGCAGGCCGTTTCCCTACCGGCCTGAAAAGCATCTACGGCATGTGCTTGTACCAGCCAGCGGCCGGCGGCGTGCAGGCGTTCATCAACGACAAGGACGGCACTTTCCAGCAGTACAGCATCGGTCTGGAAGACAACAAGTTCAGCGCCTCTCTGTTGCGCAGCTTCAAGGTCGCGACGCAACCGGAAGGCTGCGTGGCCGACGACGCCAACGCCCGCCTGTTCCTGGGCGAGGAAACGCGCGGCATCTGGACCACCTCGGCCGACGCCGCCAAGCCAGACGCGCTGTCCATGATCTTGCCCGTGGGCGCAAACCTGGCGGCCGACGTGGAAGGCATGGCCATCTACCGCAAGCCCGGCGGCGCGCCCAATACGGGCTACCTGATCGTCTCCAGCCAGGGCGACAGCAGCTACGTCGTGCTCGACGCGCAAGCGCCATACAAGGTGCGCGGCCGCTTCAAGGTGGGCTTCAACTTGCCCGCCGGCATAGACGGCACCTCGGAAACGGATGGCCTCGACGTCACCTCCGCCAACCTGGGCGGCGCCTATGCACAAGGCATGCTGGTGATCCAGGACGGCTACAAGCGCCTGCCGGACGGCCCGCAGAACTTCAAGTATGTGGCGTGGGGGGATGTGGCGAAGGCGTTGAAGCTGGAATAATCAGACTGGAGCGGGGCCGGCCCCGCCGGGGGAATGCGCACCAATGGGGCGCATTCCCATCCCGAGGAGCCCGGCCCCGATACTATCTGCGCGGCATATCGATATGAAATGGCAGGCGCTTGCCGCACAAGTCCACCATGCCCGACATGGCTAGTCGATCCGCCGACAATTCAATGATGTTGACAGCCGACACGTCACTATATTCCATCATATAGATACCCGATTCCTCCGCCTCGGGATGCATATCCAGCATCCCGATCGCCAGCGCTCCTCCCTGCCCTTCCGGTATGCGCAAGCCGTGCAGGAAAAACGCCGGCGGATACAGCGCCCACGACCACTCCGCATCATCGGGCTCGGTCAAGCGCATGAACACATCGTCATCCCCATGGATATCGATATTGAGCTCCAGCATGCCGCTGCCATGCGCTTCCAGACTAATACTTGATTTCGCTACATCCACTTCAAAATTGGTGTTGCCGATACTGAAAACAGTCATTCAATACTTCTCCTGAGTTACAAGCAAATATACGGCGCGATAAACAGCAAGAAATGCAGGATTGCCCTGTCTTCACCATATTCATTCAACTATTGTCAATGCGCACAGAAATGATATTAAACTTTACCATCTTTAATAATATCAATGAATGCAAGAAAGGGCCGTTTACTCCGCAAAACAGGTAAAACTTGTAACGTCCGCTTCCGCCTGCGGATTCAATCGGTAGCTCGCATCAGGCATCTACAGGAACGAGTTCAAAGTCGAATCGATGTCGATTCGACCTTACCGGTCATAGGTTTAAACGGAGCTGCTCCGGCAAGATAGGCTCCATTTACCGTCCATTACTGCTAAGTACTTCACCAAAACGCCTGAAATGGCCAAATCCATGCAATCGGCATGGACTACAGGACGGCCTGAATTTCTGATATTGGTGCCGCCAACAGTGTCTCAGCGAAGGCCGAAGCTTTGGCTACTTGATCGGTTCCGCCGGCTTCCTCAAACATCGCCTTCACCTTCAACGTGACCTCCGTGAGCTCGTCGGTGTTGATAACAAGTTGCGCCATACCATTCAGTTTGGCCGCGATGTCAGACTTGGTTCCGGTGATGGCAATCGCATACACCATTGCGACATAATATTTGATGTTAGCGCTGGTCTTCCGATCAATTTCCAGATCTTTCATGTTGCGTTCAACGGTCCGCATGACTTGGATAACCTTGAGATAAACATCAATTGGCATGTCAAGGCTGAAAATCCGCTTATATTCGATATCGGAGTTCAGAAGGGTCGACGGCCGTGCGCGCGCTTGATCAGGTTTTTGCAGAATGATTGCCATCATCGCTTGCGCCATATATGGAATGCTGATGATCTGCGAGATCGACATACCCTTGTTCTTATAATAGTTCTTCTTGCGATCATAGTAAAAGCCGTTCGACTTTAGAAAATCCTCGATGTTGCGGTGAATTTCATCCGAGCTGCGGAGCGAAGCCGGTGGAATCGCCGTTTGGCTGTTTGTGGCGCGGATAATCCGGTCCCGCGCGGGCTCGTCTTTCTCGCAAATGATACGGACCAAGACGGTACGCTTGTCTGCCAAATCCTCGCTCGACTCCGAGAAATGTTGGTAGATTTCGTGGGATGTTTGCAGGCCATTGACGATCTGCGGATCTTCAATTGTGAGCTGTTTGCCAGCCAGCACCGCCTTTGGGGTAATAATAGTGACGCCGTTGTTGAGATACCAAAAATCCTCAGAGTGGGCGTTTTGCAATGTTTGGCGAATACCTGTGTTGACGATGACGCTTCCTTGATAGTCTCGCACGTTCGACTCGAACAGGCTGCGGGCGAGAGCTCCGGCGTCGGAGATGAATTTGAAGTAACTTTTCAAGTCGACTAGGCAAATATAGCTGCCACCAGCAGTCCCGATCGGCGATTCGGCCACTTCAAGAGCGCGCGACGTTGTTGGGATATCACGGGTCAACTCCAAGAGACGAGAGGCACCTACAAACTCGAATGAAAACTCTGAGTTGCTGAACATCGACGAAATCACGTCGCGCAGCTTATCCACTTTACCCTCAACATTGGGATGCGTCGAAACCCCTTGCGTGACATAAAAGTATCGGATGACCAGTTTTGGAAAAGTCTTAGCGAGCATGCCGTAGCCCTTTCGAAACAACTCAACCTTTTCGCGGATGTCTTTATTGTAGCGCGCCGCGAAGTCGTCAGTCGCGTTGGCCAAGTTGAAAAGGTCCTCGGCGGACTCGCGAAATTTGACTACCGCGTCCTCCTTGAAGGTCGGCGAGGTCTTCGACTGAATGATCACGAGTTCAATCGTGTTTTTCTTTTGCGTCGCATTGATGGGCGTGTCCTCTTTAAGAAGCTCGCCGTTTATGAAGGTGTATATTGAGTCAATTCCGCCGTCGCCGCCATTACCCACGATTCCATACTCGATATCGTCGTAAGAAAGATCTTGATTTTTAAGTAATTCTGTGGCTGCGTAAATCTCAAAATATTCTGAAATTGACGACCCATCTTGGCTTTCTTCCCAGCGCTCCTTGATGATTTGTTCAAGAATAATCTGGTCATTAGTTTTCTTTTCCATCATGGTCCGCGAAATAGGTTAAGCGTATGGGCGCCCCCGTAACACATTAATGTGCGCCAGATAGCAGGCGCGACTCTTTAGTTACACGATTACAATCGAGCGCGAAAGTCCGCTTGTGGCCGATTTCCGACTCTTTTAGGTTAAGTGCCGATTAGCATTGGTATCGGTCTTTGATGTGCTCATTATAGTAAATACCCTTGGAGTAGGCACGCATGAACGCAGCATGCACATTCGGAGGTACTCGGCAAAAATCATAACTATGCCCTTGCTGGAATTGGATACGCATGCGAGCTGTTTGCTCGTCGTAAGCAATCGCAACAATGGCGTTGGAATTTACTCGAACCATTTGCATGGCAACTCCCGAAAGTGTTAAGACTCAAAATGGTAAAGGCTGTTCGATTAGGAGCGGCTACTTCTGACCATTAGTAAACGATTCCACAACTGTAGCGCATTTTGCAACATGATATCGAAAAAGAAGCCGCGATGCGCCAGTCATGTCAGCAACTACCTCGTTAAATCTCCTCGGCTTACCAATCTGCCAGCGACTGGCGGCCTGTTGCGTATTAAAATGGCGCCCCATGACCTCCCCCGCCTCGACCTCCCCCCTCTCCGACAGCATCCTGCTCCCTTCCCTGGCCGTCCTGGGAGGGCAGATATCCGTCAATCTGGGGGCGGCGATAGCGAAAAACCTGTTTCCCGTCATCGGGGTCGAGGGGATTACGGCGTACCGGGTGGGGTTTTCGGCGCTGATACTGCTGGCGATATTCCGGCCCTGGCGCTACCGGCTGACGCGCAAGGATGTACTGAACTTGCTGGTCTACGGTTCCGTGCTGGGGCTGATGAACTTGCTAATTTACCGGGCGTTTGCGTTGATACCGATCGGTATCGCGGTCGCCATCGAGGTGACGGGGCCGCTGGCCGTGGCCATGCTGTCGTCGCGGCGGCCGCGCGATTTGCTGGCCGTCGCGTGCGCCGTGTTTGGCTTGTATTTACTGTTGCCGCTGCAAGGCAGTCCGGGCAGCCTGGACCCTGTCGGCGTGGCCTACGCGCTGGGCGCGGCGCTGTGCTGGGCCCTGTACATCATCTTCGGCAAGCGCGCCTCGACCTTGCAGGGCGGGCAAGCCGTGGCCTGGGGCATGACGGTGGCGGCCATGGTGACGGTGCCCATCGGCATCACTTACTCGGGCACGGCCTTGCTGGCGCCGTCGATTGCCTTGATGGGCCTGGCCATTGCCATGCTGTCCAGCGCCCTGCCGTACTCTCTGGAAATCTTTGCCTTGCGCCGCTTGCCACAAGGGGTGTTCGGCATGTTCAGCAGCGCGGCGCCCGCCGTCAGCGCGCTGGCCGCCATGGCCGTGCTGGGAGAACTGCTGAGCCTGACCCAGTGGCTGGCCATCGCCTGCATCGTGTTTGCGTCGGCCATGGCAGCGCTCGGCGCACAGGGCGGCAAGCGCTAGCGGTATCGAGCCTGTCCCACTGTGCTGACTGCGCCGCGCCCGCGCTTGGCCGCCTGGCATGGTTGCATCACATGGTTGCATTACTGACGGGCAGGTTTGGATGCCCGCCTGTAAAATGCGTCATTGCTTGCCATATTGCACACTTCCGCCTCACCGATGACATCCACATTTCTTTTTCGCTGGTTCTCCCCTCTTGCCGCTGCAGCCCTGCTGCTGGCGCCCGCCGCCATGGTAAATGCAGCAGCTCCCGCCGCCTTGAAAGGCAATGCCGAAGCGGGCAAGGCCGCGTTTCGCAAGTGCGCCTCCTGTCACCAGGTGGGGCCTTCGGCGCGCGGCGGCTTCGGCCCCAAGCTGACGGGGGTGATCGGCCGCAAGGCTGGCGCCACCACCGACTATAAATACTCGGCAGCCATGAAGAACGCGAATATCGTCTGGACCGAGCAAAACCTGGCCAGCTTCCTGCAAGCACCGAGCGACTTCATTCCTGGAAACAACATGCGCTTCTGGGGCATCGGCAATGCGCAGCAAGTGGCCGATCTGCTGGCCTACCTGCGCACGCAGTAATCGCGTGAAATAAGCGCATGTAACCAGCGCGCATGCATGCACGCGCACACGGCATCAAGTCCTGACGCCAGATCAAGCTCCCAGCGCCTGCAGCACGCCCTTGCGCTTCTTGTGCGCCGCCTCATAGTCGCGCAGGCGACGCAACTGGGAGGCGGAAAGACCGCCCAGCTTGTCGCGGATCTGCGCCACCGTCAAATGCTGGTAGCCGGCAATGGGCAGGTCTGACGCCGGTGCATCCAAGGCTGGACTGCTGGTATTTTCCCGCTCGTGCGCCGTCCGGGTTTCCCCCGCCTGTGCCCTCTGCTTGTTCACGATGCGGGCCGCAACCTCGTCCTCGCGGCCGGGATAGCGACCCTCCTGCCTGAACTCCTTTTCCAGCTTCCTGAATTCGCGCTCGCGCTTGGGACTGGCACCGACAGGCATTTGCTTCCCCTAGGGCTTGGCCGGCAGCTTGCGCACGCACAGATAGATGGAATACAGCGCCGCCAGCCCCACCAGCACGTACACGCCGCGCGACGCCGTCGACATGGCGCCCAGGATGCGGGCCACGATATCGACATCGAACAAGCCCACCAGCGCCCAGTTCAAGCCGCCCACGATCAGCAGGATCATCGAGATCCAGTCGACCACGTTCAGGCGCTTGGCCGTCATTTCCTGTTTTGCCGCACCGTCCGATCCTGCCTGGATATTCGCCATCTCAACCTCCCTTGGATAAGAAGAATGACCCGCCGCCGGGTCTGTACAAGGAACAGTGTAGGCGCGGCACCGGCACGCGCCAGTCGGACGATGCCGGGTATGGGAGTAGGAGGAGTCTGTAATAAGACCGGTGATTTTATCTGGCAACAAACCATGCTGCTGTTGCTAAACAGGCAGGGACTCATTCCAATATGGAAATATTTATAGATTACTTAGTACCGCACTGCTACACTCATTTCACCCCAGCAACTTCAGGGGCAAGCGCCGCGCCCTGCCGCCGCAGGGGACACGGCCACCACGGGACAACAGCTGAGGGCACATGAATATTTCAAACATACGCATCGGTGTACGCCTGACCACAGGCTTTTTGCTCACTTCGCTTTTACTGGCCGTGGTCGTCGGCATCAGCACCTGGCAGTTGTCGACCGTGAGCGGGGAAATCGACAGCAGCGTGAACCAGCGCTATGCCCGCATCGCCCAATTGCAAGCCACGCGCAACAGCACGCAAGCGCCATCCGCCCTGCGCGACCTCGATCAGCAGATCGCCACGCAGTCGGCCCTGATGCGCTCGACGGCCGAGGCGGCCATGGCGCGCGCCCACGATACGAGCATGCTGATCATCGCGCTGGGCCTGGTCGGAGGCGTGCTGAGCCTGGCGACGGCCTGGTTCATCAGCAGCGGCATCGTGCGCCCCTTGCGGCACGCCGTCAAGGTGGCGCGCAAGGTGGCGGGCGGCGACTTGAGCGAGCATATCCGCGTCGATTCCAGCGATGAAGTGGGGCAATTGCTGCAAGCGCTGAAAGACATGAATGCGAGTTTGATCAATATCGTGGGCGAGGTGCGCGGCGGCACGCACGAGATCGCGGGCGCCTCGGGCGAGATTGCGGCCGGCAACCTGGACCTGTCGCAGCGCTCGCAGGCGCAAGCCAGCTCACTGGAACGCACGGCCGCCTCGATGGAAACGCTGACGGGCACCGTCAAGCAAAATGCCGATAACGCACGGCAAGCCAATCAGCTGGCGCAATCGGCCGCCGACGTGGCCGGCAAAGGGGGCACGGTGGTAGCGCAAGTCATCGATACCATGAGCTCGATCAATGCGTCGTCGAAAAAGATCGTTGACATCATTGGCGTCATCGACGCCATCGCCTTCCAGACAAATATCCTGGCCCTGAACGCTGCCGTGGAAGCGGCACGGGCCGGGGAACAGGGGCGAGGTTTTGCCGTCGTGGCCGCGGAAGTGCGCACCCTGGCGCAACGCTCGGCCGGCGCGGCGCGGGAAATCAAGCAATTGATCGGCGACTCCGTCGAACGGGTCGACGCGGGCGCGCGCCTGGTCGATACGGCAGGCGCCACCATGCGCGACATCGTGGCCAGCGTACACCGCGTCACGGACATCATGGGCGAAATCAGCATGGCCAGCGGCGAGCAATTGTCCGGCATCGAACAAGTCAATGCCGCCATCGTGCAGATGGAACAAGTGACGCAGCAAAACGCGGCCCTGGTGGAACAGGCATCGACGGCGGCAGCGAGCATGCAGCAGCGCGCCACCCTGCTGTCGGGCACGGTTGGCATCTTCAAGCTGAGCCGTGACCAGCTTCCCGCCCAGGCGGCGCACGGCATCAGCCTGGTGGCCGTTCAGGCTACCCAGGCGGTCACCGCGCCTGCAAACCGGCCTGCCGCAAGCGTTAGAGCGCGGCTGAAAGCCTGAGTTCCCCGCCTGAGTTCCCCGCTACAGCTGCTTGTACATGATGGTGGTGGCGTCCAGCCGGCCGCCAGCCGGCGCCAGCGCATAGCCGGGGATGCTGCCAGCCACCACATAGCCGAGCGACAGGTACAGCGGTTCCGCATGGTCGCTGCTGCGCGTATCCAGGGTCAGCAGGCTGCGCGGCAGCTGCCGCGCCTGTTCTTCCAGCGCCCCCATCAGTTGGCGGGCGATGCCATGGCGCCGGTAAGCGGGCGCGACCAGCAGCTTGCGCACTTCGGCCCGGTGCGCCTGGTTGGGATTGGTATCCCAGTCCAGCTGCACGGCGCCCGCCACCTTCCCTTCCACCTCGGCCACCAGCAACAGGCGCACGCCGCGCGTGACGGCCGGCAAGACGTTTTCCGTCCAGAACGCCTGGCTGGCTGCCACGTCAAACGGCAAGATGAAACCGATGCTGGCGCCGTCGTGCACGCACGCCTGCAGCAAGGCGCCCAGTTCCGGCAGGCGTTCGAGAATATCGGCGGATGAAAAATGGCGTAGCGATGCGGGCATGGCGACCTCAGACGAGAAAGAGAAAATAGCGGGCGCCGCTGTCGGCGGGCGTCGTAAATGCGCTGGCGCCATGCAACTGGTAGCGCAGGCAATCGCCGGGCATCAAATCGCGGGAGCGGCCATCGACCGTCACGTTGAGCTTGCCCTCTTGCAGCAGCAGATGATGTTCCATGCCGGGCCGGGGCGATGCCGCATAGCTGATCGTCACGCCAGCGCCGAGCTCGCATTCGAGCGCTTCGCCAGCCAGCGCGCGCGACGGCGGCGAGACGGAACGGCGGATGAAGCCGGTGTCCGGGTCCGTCCACACGTTTTGCTCAGCCCGCCGCAGCAGGGGCGGAAAATCGTCCTCGACCATGCGCAGCAAGCGCGACATGGCCAAGCCATACGCGGCGCACAGCTTGCCCAGCACGGCTGTCGTGGGGCTGACTTCGCCATTTTCCAGGCGCGACAGGGTGGCGCGGCTGACCTGGCTGGCACTGGCCAGCTGGTCCAGCGACCAGCCCCGCTCCACGCGCAACTGTTTTAATCGCGCCGCCAGACGCTGTTCCGTATCGTTCTCTGCGAGTGTCGAATTTTCCATATAAGGGAATTTATTCCATATATGAAAAAACGTCAAGCCATGCGCGAGGCGTGGCGGCACAGCTCCAAAAATCCCGTCAAGCGGGGCGAGAGGATTTTCTTCGATTGGCGGATCAGGTAAAAATTGCGCTCCAGGGGCGGCAGCATGGTGTCCAGCTCTACCAGTTGCCCGCTGGCCAGCAGATCGGCCACCACCACCCGCGACAGGCAGGCGATGCCGAGGCCGGCCGCCGCGCCATACTTGATCGCTTCCGAGTTGCTGAACTCGCCCGCGGCGCGCAGATAGTGCAGATACGGCACCAAGGCTTGCTCCACGGCTTCGCGCGTGCCCGAACCCGCCTCGCGCAGCAGCCAGCCCGCCTGGTTCAGCTCCGGAAAGCTGAGCAGATGCCGCACTTGCGCCAGCGGGTGCGTGGGCGCGGCCACGATCAGCATCTGGTCCGTCAGCCACGGCTCGACCAGCAAGCCCGGCTCATGGCACGGCCCTTCGATCAGGCCGATATCGACACGGAACTCCGCCACGGCGGCAGCGATGTCGGCCGTGTTGGCAATCGTCACCTGCGGAATGCTGCGCCCGTACTGCTGCGCCGCCTGGGCCAGGATCTGCGGCAATAAATAAATGCCGATCGTCGTGCTGGCGCCGATTTGCAGGCTGACGGGCACGGACGGGTCGGCGCCCGCAAACTGGCGCTCGATGCTGGCGGCCCCGTCGCGCATCTGCCGCGCCTGCGGCAGCAGCAGGCGGCCATTGTCGTTGAGCAACAATCGCTTGCCGACCCGGTCGAACAGTTGCGCGCCCAACAAGGTTTCCAGCTCGTTCAGGGCGGCGCTGGTGGCCGATTGCGACAACGCAATCTGCTCGCCAGCCGCGCTGGTACTGCCCGTGTCCGCCACGGCCAGGAAAATCTGCAGTTGCCGTAACGTTAGCGCCATCTCATATACTCACTTAATAGGTTAAACATACAAAAACAATCCGTTTTACCATTTAATCGACGAACTGTACAGTCATGCCATACGAACCAAGAACCATGGAGTACGGCATGTCTTCCCTCTCTACAAGCAACACAACAAGTTTCAGCGACCGCTATGGCCGCCTCCTGCCGGGCCTGCTGCTGAGCGGCGTGATCGCCTGGGGCGCCATTGCGCTGGGCAAGCTGGAATGGATGCAAAGCCACGGCATGAGCGCCCTGACCCTGGCCATCATGCTGGGCATCGTGCTGGGCAACAGCGTGTATGGCAGCCTGGCGCCCACCTGCGGCGCGGGCGTGGCCTTTTCCAAGCAGACATTATTGCGCCTGGGCATCATCCTCTACGGCTTCCGTTTGACCTTCCAGGATATCGGGCAAGTGGGCCTGGCCGGCATCGCCATCGATGCGCTGGTGCTGGCGTCCACGTTCGGCCTGGCCATGTTTCTCGGCACCAAGGTGTTCAAGCTGGAACGCAACAGCGCTATTCTGATCGGCGCGGGCAGTTCGATTTGCGGCGCGGCGGCCGTGATGGCGACGGAACCCGTCGTCAAGGGGCGCAGCGAAGATGTCACCGTGGCCGTCTCCACCGTCGTGGTGTTCGGCACCATTGCCATCTTTTTGTACCCCGCGCTGTACCAGCTGAACCTGGGCTGGCAGGTGCTGGGCGCCACGCCCACGGCGTTTGGCGTGTACATCGGCTCGACCGTGCATGAGGTGGCGCAAGTGGTGGCGGCCGGCAAGTCGATCGGACAAGAGGCGGCGAATGCGGCCGTGATCGCCAAGATGGTGCGCGTGATGATGCTGGCCCCGTTCCTCGTCATCCTGTCGGCCGTGCTGGCGCGCGGCAAGGCCCAAGGTGGTAACGGCGGCCACGACAAGGCGGCCAAACTGGCGATTCCCTGGTTCGCCTTCATTTTTATTGCCGTGGTGGCCTTCAATTCGCTGGGTTGGCTGTCGGCCCCGGTAGTGGCCGCCATCACCGACATCGACACGGCCCTCCTGGCCATGGCCATGGCGGCCCTGGGCTTGACGACGCATATGTCGGCCATCCGCCGCGCCGGCATCAAGCCCCTGCTGCTGGCCGGCCTGCTGTTCTGCTGGCTGATCGCCGGCGGCGCCGCCATCAACCATGTGGTCGCCAGCCTGCTTGCCTGACGCCGGGCCTGATACAGGCCGGGGCCGCTGACGCGGGAGCCGAAAACTTCGTACAATACAGGTGTTTTGACTCCCCAATCCGGCTTCGGCCCCACCCAGGAACACCCATGCACCTCTCGAACTGGCTGCTTTTCTGCAGCGTCGCCCTGCTCGTCACGTTTTCTCCCGGCCCGGCCGTCTTGCTGGCCATCTCGAATGCCATCGCCGTCGGCCCGCGCCGCGCGATGATCAGCAGCATGGGCAATGGCTTTGGCTTGTTCATCATTTCCGGCGTGGCCATGGCCGGCATGGGTGTCGTGCTGGCAACCTCGGCCACGGCCTTCATGCTGCTGAAACTGGCTGGCGCCCTGTATCTGGTGTTCCTGGGCATCAAGCAATGGCGCAGCAAGGCCAGCATCGTGGCGGAAGCCCCCGTGGTGCAAGGGGCTGCGAATCCAAATTCTTTCTGGAAACTCTTCCGCCAGGGCTTGACGGTGGCGCTGACCAATCCCAAGGCCATCCTGTTCTTTTCGGCCCTGTTCCCGCAATTCATCACGCCGGGCGAACCGGTGGCCATCCAGTTCACCGTGCTGACGACCTCGTTTGTCGCCTGCGCCATGCTGGCCCACTTGTTCTACGCCAACCTGGCGCGCCTGCTGAAAACCCAGCTGGCCACGCCGGGCCGCGCCAGGCTGTTCAACCGTATCTGCGGCGGCGCCTTCGTGCTGCTGGGCCTGAGCCTGCTGCGCCTGCGCGCCAAGACGGCGTAACTAGTCGTTTTCCGCCAGGAACGCCTCGATGCTGGCCGCCAGGGCCAGCGGCGTTTCATTCATCGGATAGTGTCCCGCATTGCCCAGCACTTCCAGCCGGGCTTGCGGGTACCACGCCAGATACGTGCGGCGCATCAAGTCCGCATCAAAACGGGGATCGTGTTCGCCCACCAGCGCCAGCAAGGGCAGGTTCGGCGCCGCGCCGATCACTTCGCCGCTGAAATCCGTCCCGCTCCACGCGAGAAAATAGGCGGCGAACGCGGCCGGATCCGAACTTTCCCACGAATATTGCGCCTTCCAGTCCAGCCAGGCGGCCGGCAAGCGCCCGCCCGTGCTGCGGTCGATGATGGCGCGCCGCGCCTGCTGGTTGCCGCTGGCGTCGAGAAACAGCGCGCGCGCCGGCGCATCCATGGCCACGCCGCAACTAGGCACGGGCGCCACGGCCACCAGTTTGCGCAAGCGCAAGGGCGCCAGCAAGGCCAGCCGTTCCAGCGCCATGCCGCCCATGGAGTGACCGACCACGCTGAAGGTGGCAAAGCCGAGCGCATCGGCCAAGGCCAGCGCGTCGCAGGCGACTTCATCCATTGAATACTCGCCCGCCGCGCCGCGCATGCCGCCATAGCCGCGATTGTCCATGAAAACGTAGCTGAAGGCGCCGCCGTCGAGGGCCGCTTCCATCGGAGCGAACGCGTGCGCGTCGCCAAACCAGCCGTGCAGGACGATGACGGCGTGGGGACCATGGCCCACGCGATGATAGCTATTGTGCATGTTCACTCCTGAAAAAGAGTGGATCGTAAGGGGAAACAGGACGGCCCGCCTTCGATAGCAGGTCAAATACTGTAGAGTATGGGCCATGGATGATTTTTATACGGAAGTGCCGCGAACACTGATCGCCACCGCGCGCGACTATGCCCCAGGCGAACAGTTCCCCAGCCACAGCCATGCGCGCGGGCAATTCGCCTATGCGGCGCGCGGCGTCATCAGTGTGCATACGCCGCAAGGCAACTGGCTGGTGCCGCCGCAACGGGCTTGCTGGGTGCCGGCCGGACTCGTCCACGGCATGCGCATGCATGGCGCCGTGACCATGCACAACGTGTTTATCGCCCCGGACGCCATCGCCAGGATGGGCTTGCCACCGGATTGCCAGGTGCTCGATGTCACGCCGCTGCTGCGCCAGTTGCTGGCCGAAGCGGTGACGGTGGAGGCCTTGTATGTGGAACAATCGCGCGCCGGACGATTGATGGCCTTGCTGCTCGACGAGATCGCCGCCATGGCCCCCCTGCCCCTGAGCGCGCCCCTGCCCCAGAACGCCAGGCTGGCGCGGCTGTGCATGGAATTGTTGCGGCAACCTAGCCTGGACAGCGGCCTGGACGCGATGGCCGCGCAGGCAGGCATGAGCCGGCGCACCTTTACGCGGCAGTTCCGCGCCCAGACGGGGCTGGCCTTTGCCCAATGGCGCCAGCAAGCATGCCTGCTGGCCGCCATCACGCGGCTGGCCGACGGGCAAGCCGTCACCCGGGTCGCGCTCGATCTCGGCTATGCCAGCCCCAGCGCCTTCACGGCCGCCTTCCGCCGCGTGCTGGGCCGGGCGCCCAGCGACTACCTGGGCTGGACGGCATGAAGGCCACGACCGCACGCAGAAAATTTCTGCATAGCTGAGCTGAACTCGCTGTCCCGGAGAGGGACTAAGCAACATGGTAAGCAAGAAAGCTTCCATTGCTGCATCAACAAATCATGAAAATAGACACATATATTTCCGAAAAGTAATATTCGTGGGCTTTTATCCTATGCTCCCGGCATATTTCCACCAGCGCCCAGCATGAACATACTCAATGAAATACTGGAATTCCTGGGCCTGATGACTATCGGGCATCACAGCACCTTATTAACACAGGAGCAGAGAAGCATTGAACGCGCGCATGGCACAGCTTTGGCCGAAGGCAAGGCCGTGGCTTATCAGGATGGCTTTGAAGCAGGACGAGCGCATGAAGCTGACGTGCAAGCGGCAACGCTGGCGGCAGAGAAAGAACGCCAGGCGGAATGCCAACGCCAGGCCGAGGAGGCGCGCAAGAACTGGCTGGTGAGTGGCATGCCCCTCGGATTTACACCGTGTATCAGCGGTGAATTCAAGACGGCGGTGACTGCGCGCTTCCCCCATCCACCCACAGCAGACCAGTGGAAGATGATCCTGGCTGATGACCCCGCCACCTACGTCATTGCCGGTGCTGGCTCGGGCAAATCCACATCGCTGGTCTTGCGCGTGATCGCGCTCAACCTTTACCTGGGCATAGACCGCAACCAGCTCTCCGTGTTCACCTTCACCAAGGCGTCTCGCTTCGATTTCATCGAAAAGCTACAGGCGAGCTTGTCAAAATGGCACGTCCAATTATCGGAACAGGAGGCAAAGCGCATGGTGCGCACCTTTCATTCCATGGTGCTGACGATGGCACGCGAAAGCATGCCTGTACGCCCCAAAGTGCTTGAGTTGCTGGATCGGGAGAAAAAGGGCGAAGTCGACGCACTCGACGTTGAAAACATGCTGGAGCTGACAGAATCGGACGACCTGCAAGACGAGAGCGACAATGAGGATGCCTTCCCGGCTATGCTGAGCGAGGAGCCGGACGACACGCCAACGCTGGACGACTTGCTCGACATCGCCTACGAGCGGGCCTTCAATCAAGATCAAGTTTTTTACGCTATGGCGATCCAGCTTTACAAACTCAGCCTGACCCAGGCTCGCCAAGCGACCGATGCCAAGACGCACAGCAACATCAAGTGGATCAACGATATCGATCAGAGGATGACAGCCGCCCTTGAACACGCCTGGCGCCACGACATCGCCCCCGGCATCTGGCCGCTGGACGGTATCGATGCCGGTCTCGCCGCCATCGACGTGTCGCCGCAGGCGAACAAACCCTTCTGGGTGAATGGCTACGTGCCGCAAATCGGCGCCCACATTATTCTGGGCGGGGCCGAATTTTATGCCAAGGCAAGCTCCAACAGCATTCCGTCGGCCACCGCGATCTACACCAAACGCAAGGTGCTGGCGGGTATCAGCGACAAGCCCTTGCTTTGGATTGATACGCTTGAGCAATTACAGGAGCTGAGAATCCAGCTGGGCTGGCTGGCCGCCCATGCGGAAAAGCGCGCCGACAAACTCACGTTCAAGATGATCGCACCAGGTGATTTCAAGAAAAAGCCGATCACCAAATGTTTTCATGGCATGGCGCAGTTTGTGGAAAATCTGGGCTTGCCGGTAGCTGCTACGCTCTCCAGCGCCATCGCCAGCCCGCAAAACAAGCTTGGCGGCGATGCCGTGTTCATGCAGGCCACGGCGCGTTTCTGGCCCTATTTCGAAGCCGTGCTGAAGGAGCGCGGCATCTGCACATTCAATCAGCTCTTTGCGCACTACTCCGAAGATCATCCAGAAAATTTTGCTGCGGTGCCACTGCACGTGCTCGGCACCATGCGGCATCTGATGGTGGATGAGTTCCAAGATGTATCACCACAGATCGTCAAATGGATTAGAGGTTGCCAACGAGAACTAGTCAGGCGTGACATGGCGGGCTCCCTCACCTGCGTCGGTGACGACTGGCAATCCATATATGGCTGGCGTGGCAGTTCGCCGGACTTCTTCGTCCAGTTCAAACAGCACTTCCCTGCGGCCAAGCATGGCAAAGTCATCTTGAAGGAGAATTTCCGCAGCAGCGACTATCTGATCCGCTGCGCCGAGTCGGTGCTGGTCGGCGTGCCTGGCATGGAACCGAAAACCTGCGTGGCCGAGGGAAAATGGGCCGATGCCAACCTTCCGGTACAGATTCATGGCGTGAAAGGCGAGCTGCCACTTGAGGCAATCCGGCTATATATCGGTATGGAAGTTGCGCGCACCGAAGCCTGCGAGGAACGCCCCATGCTCGTATTATCACGCGAGAAAAGACATCTCGAAAAGCTCAAAAGGGTATCACGCCGCGATTGGGGCAAGGCAGTCAAGTTCATGACCTTCCATGGCGCCAAGGGATTGGAAGCACAATCCATCGTACTGCTCGGCGATTGCCATTACACGGGTTCCACGCCATCGAAAAATTTCTTGTACCAAAAAGCAGGCCTGGGCAGCTATGACGATGCGCAGCGAGCGGAAGCGCGCCGACTCGCCTATGTCGGCATCACGCGGGCCATGGAAAAGTGCCGTTGGTTCGCCGTCAGGAAAGACAATGGCGCGATCGCCAGCCTGCCGGCTTCCGGTCCCTATGTCACGTTCGCCACTATCGATGCCAAGCCGCCGAACACAGCCTGAACGCATCGAAGGACAGGCCGCAACGCTAGGCTGTAATGATGGCGTCGATGCGCCGCGCCAGCGCCTGCGCCAGCTTCTGCACGTGGTAGCCGTCGACGAAGCCGTGGTGGGCCTGCGCGGAAAACGGCACCAGCATGCGGCCGTCGTCCTGCGCGGGACCGAACTTGCCCCAGGTAAATGTCGGAATGTCGGCATCGCGGTGGCGGCAGATCGGGTGTTCGATGGCCCGCATGTCCAGCCACGGCAGGCAGGTGATGTAGATGTTGTCGCGCCGTTCGCGCTCGCTCAATTCCTCGCCCGTGTTGATCAGCGCGGGGCTGGCTTCGGCAAGGCGCTTGGCCTCCAGGCTGCGCGCGATGAATACATCGAGCTGGTCTGTCATGCTAAAACGCGTGTAATTGAGATTGTCGTCGCCGTTGATGACGGTGTAGGATGCGGGAAAGTTGTCTATCCGGATCACCTCATCCCGGTAGATGCGGTACATGAAATTGTCGATGTCCTTGACCGTGTTCAGGAGGCAAAACAGGAAGAAGTGGAACACGGGCATCTGCTGCGCCTTGCACCAGGGCCGGAAATCCGGCACGTCGAGCATGAAGTTGATGTTGACGAGGGGATTCTCGAACGCCCGGAACAAATCGTAGCGGTCGCGCCGCTTTGCAAAATTTTTCATGCGGCGAGTGTAGACGATGAGAGTGCTGGCGGGCAAGTCATGCCGTATCCGCTTGCCAGTAAGTTGCCAGGCTTTCATGGGCGGCATAGGCATGCATACCGTCGTCCAGCTGCGCCACGAACGCCAGAAAGCGCACGATGGCGGCCCTTTGATCCCCATCAAGCGCGGCGTATTGCGCAAGGGCATAGGCGCGCCGCGCCAGGTTCTTTTCAGGCGGACAGAGCGACGACACGGTCATGCCCGCATCGTCCCCTGTTATTCGTCACTGCTACTTGACGGCTTGGCGCGCAGATCCAGAAATACATGCCCCAGGATTTTTCTGCCGTGGATATCGACGATAACCGTCAGATAAGTATCATCGCGGGGAACGGGAATGCCGATATGTTGAAACTTTCCATCTGACGATTCATAAATATGGGCGACCTGCCAATCCCAATCCGCGGCGTCGCCAAAATCATTCCCGATGAGCAGATCGGCATATGCCCAAAGATCGACGACTTCCCTGACATTTTCAGTCACCTTCAGCATAGGCGCATGAAACGTTTTTTGGTATTCGTCATTCGACAGTAAATGTGTTTTCATTTTTTATCTGCATTTGGCCGCCGGCCGGGATAGCGCGGTCGCCAGCCTCCCCGTATCGGGAGGCATATTTGCGCCGGAATGTTACCAGGCCTGATTCATCTCGTCGTCCAGCATATTGGCAAACAGGTCGAAACTCAGGATACCCGTGCCGATGCACGAAAACACCGTGGTGCCCGCCGCATCCTTGATCGTCAGTTTCTCGGTCCAGTCATTCTGATTCATGCACTTCAGGCTGGCGCCAGGCCAGGTGACGCCGTCCACATGCAAGCCCTGCGCCGACAAGGCCAGTTCCTGTGTCTTGACATTCAGGAAATTGCCGAACAAGCGCTTCTTGTACACGTCGCCACTGCTGATATAGCGGAAAGTCACGCGTTCGCCGTCCGCCAGCTTTTGCTTCAAGACGGGCATGCGGTATTGCAGATAACGGGAACGAAACGCGTCCATGAATTCGTCAAAGCGCTTGAGTTCCCCGGTAGCCCATATCCATGGCTGGTCGGCGCCCGTGCGGTAGGCAAGGTTATTGATCATGCCCGTCATAGCGGTGGAGCCGCCGGCAAACAGATACAGATCCTCGATATCGGCAAAGGCAGCGTAGCTGCGAATACCGTCCAATTCATGCACCACACCGTCTTCATGCAATTCAAAACGGCTTTTTCGCCGCTTGAGCATCACCGCGCGCATGACCAGCACCAGCACGGCGAGCAGCAATAGAAAAGCCGCCGTGCCATAAAGAATAGTCAAATTACTGTGCGTACCCAGCTTGGCGCCACTGCGCAAGGTCATGGCCTGCGTATCAGTCAGTGTCTTCTGGGGCAAGGTCGTGCTCAGGTACAAGACAAAACCTGCCACTGCCGCCAGGATCGCTGCAAACACCGCAAACAGCATAGGCACCGTCTTGCCATGAAAATACACGGCGAGTGCTTTATTGGTTTGCGGGATACTAAAATTGCCCATGTAATCTTCCTGTTAAATGATAAGAGGGTTTCAAAACCCGGATGCCGACATATATTCGGGCCGGATTGTCGCCTATCTATTGCAGGAATGGCCACACGCACGCACATTCAATACTGATGTACTCCAATAATGACCCTGATTATTGGCCGGCCACCGTGATTATCTGGCATTGCAGAATGTCCCGGGCCGCCTCGGCCACGCCTTCTTCCAGCTCGGCAGCCGTTGGCGCCAGGGCGAAGCGCTGCAATTCCCCGTCCACGGCGGCAGCCAGTCCGGAGGAATGGCGCACGATGCCCAGCAGAACAATGTACTTCCACTGTTCATCGTCGCTGGCCAGCACCGTTCTGATATGGGGAGCCAGGCGCGGACCGATGCCGGCCAGAAAAGGCAGGAGGATGGCCGCCACGGGCCAGTTTGCGTCCTGCACCCACTCGAGGATCTGCGGCATGGCGGGACGCAGTTCTTCCCAGCGCAAGGCCGTCAGGGCTTGCGCGTTCCGCGTATCGTGTTTATCGCGCGGCAATGGCAGACTCATGCGAAGCGTCCCGTCATACGGCGCCACCGTGCGCCAGGCCCCGCTGCACTTTCCACGCCAGCGGCAAGGTCAGCAGCAGTACCGCCGCCAGCACCGTCAGGGCCGTGGGCACGCTGGTATGGTCGCCCAGCGCGCCGAACAGCACGGGCGCCAGCGCCCCGCCGCCGATGGTGCCCGTGTAGAACAGGGCGAACGCATGCTCGCGCTTGCCCGGTTCGGCCAGTTCCGGCACCACGCCGTACAGCACGGACGAGGTGCCGTTCAGCGCCAGCCCCAGCAGGGGCAGCATGGCCATGACGCCGGCCAGCGGTAGCCACAGGGCCGCGACGATGAGCAGCGAAGTCATCGATTCCGTCAGCCACACGGTTTTCATCATGCCGATGCGCGCGCCGAGGTAGCCGCACAGCAACTTGCCGAAGGCGCCGCCCACGAACAGCAGCGATAAGGCCACGCCGATGCCGGCCGTGCCCGCGCCCTTGCTTTTCAGCAAGAATGGCAAGAAGGTGAGAAATCCCATGCGCACGGCGCTGTCCAGGGTGCCCGTGGCCAGCAGCGCGCGAAAACTCCCTTTCGAACCGCTGCCGGCGATGGTCTTGCCCGCCTTTTTCGTCCCCGCCTGCAGTTCGCCGGGTTTCGGCAGCAGCCACCACAGCAAGCCGGCGGCCGCCAGGCCAAGCAATCCCAGCAGGGAAACGCCGGTCTGCCAGCTGCACACGAGCAGCAGCAAGCCCATCAGGGCGGGAATCAGGGTCTTGCCGATATCGCCGGCGAAATTGTATTGCGACAAGGCCTCCTTCACGCCGCCGCCCGCCTCGTGCGTGTCGGTGACGATGGACGAGGCCAGCGGATGCTGCGTGCTGGCGCCCAGGCCGCCCAGCAGCAAGGCGATCAGCAGCACGGCCAGGCCGCCCGCCTGCCCCGCGACCAGGTAGGCGGCGCCGGCCAGCGCCGTGCCGCCCACCAGCATGCGTTCGCGCCCCCAGCGCTTCGCCAGCCGGCTGGCCAGCAGCTGGAAACCGGCCATCATGCCCGAATACGAGCCGCGCAAGAGGCCCACCATGGCATAGCTGATGGCAAACTGCGCCTGCCAGATGGGCAGCAGCACATAGATCACATCCGTCAAGCCGTCATGCACGGCATGCGCGCTGCAGGCGGCAAACAGCGAGCGGCGGCGGATCGATTTATCGGAGGAAGGTGCTTCGGGGGACAACGTGGCAACGGACGGTTCGGTCATGACTGTGCATGCGGGAAATCAGGAGGCATCCAGCTTACACCAATTAGCAACTTCGCATCCTGAGCCAGCATGGGTGAACGCTGGAAAACGCGCGCGGCCTGGCGCCATCGCATTGACGGCGCCAGGCCCCTGCACTACTTGCCCATCGCATCCTTGGCCATGCCATCCTTTTTCATCTCATCCTTCTTCATGCCGTCCTTCGCCATCGCATCTTTCGCCATGCCATCCTTGGCCATGTGATCCTTTTTCATGTGTTTCTTGGCCATCGGCTTGTGCATGCCGTCCTTGCCCATCGCATCCTTGTGCATGGCGTCGGCCGAGGCGTCCTTGGCCATGGCGTCTTTCTTCATGGCATCCTGGGCAAACGCGGCGCCCGACAGGAGGATGGCGGAAGCGATGATGGCGGTAATGGTGTTTTTCATGATATGTCCTTGTCTCAGTGTTGGATGGGCGAGATTGCCCGGTGGTAAAACTATTGCTGTGCTACAGGGTGCTGCTTGCTGCCGAATAGAAGGGAGGCCGGGAGGTGGTCAGGGCCAGGCGCATTGCCGCAGGCAGTACGACTAGTACGACAAGGCAATGCAACGCCGCCCTGGCCGGCTCCCCGGCCTTCCTAGGAGCCGCCGAACCAGTTGTAGCCCTGATTCTCCCAATACCCTCCCGGGTAGGTATTCGTGACGAAAATGGCCTGGATGTGCTTGGGGTTCTTGTAGCCCAGCTTGGTCGGCATGCGCAATTTCATCGGGTAGCCGTATTTCGGCGGCAATTCCTGGCCGTCGTAGGTCAAAGCCATGATGGTTTGCGGATGCAGGGCCGTGGCCATGTCGATGCTCGTGAAATAATCGTCGGCACATTTGAAGCCGACGTATCTGGCCGTCGTGTCGGCGCCGACCCGCTTCAGGAAATGGGAAAACGGCACGCCGCCCCACTTGCCGATGGCGCTCCAGCCTTCCACGCAGATGTGGCGCGTCACCTGCGTTTCTTGCGGCAGGGCGCGCAGCTGCGGCAGGGTCCACGGCTTCTTGTCGGCGATCAAGCCGCTCAGTTCCAGGCGCCAGGCGTCGCCATCGACCTGTTCCACCTCATCCTCGCCGTAATACGCGTTGAAGGGAAACGGCCGCGTAATCATGGAGTCCGGATACGTGGGCGCCAGTTTATTCGGATCGAACAGCCAGCCCTGCACCCGGTCGTTGAAGCGCGACACGGCCGTCAAGGCCGTCTCGATGCTGGATGGGTCGCTGGCGTTGCAACCCGTCAGCAAGGACAGGCCGCCCAGGGTCAGGCTGCGCTGCAAAAACAGGCGGCGCGACGGCTGTTTGATCTGGCGCAAGGCGTCGGCCAGCATGGCCTGGCCCTGCGCTTGCACGAGGATGGTTTTTTTCATGCTCATCTCCTTAGCGGCCGCGCAGCATGGCGACCAGGGTACGCGGCACCAGCGCCACCATCAGCAGGTGCACGCCGACAAAGCCCGTCAGCAGCGCCATGGCGATGAAGTGGACCCTGCGCGCGCTCTCGTAGCCGCCCAGCAGCTCGCGCAAGATGGGAAACTGCACGGATTTCCACAGCACCAGGCCGGACAGCACCAGCACGATGCAATCAAACATGACGAACAGGTAGGCGGCCCGCTGCACCATGTTGTAGCGGCGCGGATCCGCATGGGCCAGCTTGCCCTGCAGCGCGGCGATGAAATCGGCCAGCAGCGCTCGCGGCGACAGGGGAAAGAACTGGCGCCGCAGCCGTCCCGAGACGATGTTAATCACCAGATACAGCAAGCCATTGCCCACCAGCAGCCACATGGCGGCGAAATGCCATTGCAGGGCGCCGCCCAGCCAGCCGCCCAGGGTCAGCGCGCGCGGCAGTTCGAACGGGAAGAATGGCGCCGCGTTGTAGATGCGCCAGCCGCTGGTGGCCAGCACCACCACGGCCACGGCGTTGAGCCAGTGCGTCAGGCGCAGCCAGGCAGGGTGGATCACGTTCATTTGCCCGTTCATCACAGTGCTCCCTTCGCGCACGATGCCGTGCTGACGGCTTGCAGGATGGCGTTGCTGTCGGCCCGCTGCACGAAAGCGACGACTTGCAGGTTTTCCGGGCGCCAGCTGGCGGGCAAGTGCACTTCGCGGCGCAGCCGGGCGTGGCCTTGCGCCAACGCAACCGGCCCCAGCCACAAACGCACGGCCGCATCGTGCCGCAGGGTGGCGCCCCGGTTTTCGCCGCGCAGCACGGTCGAGACGATGGCGCTTTCGCTGATGGCCACATACAGCTGGCCGCCCGTGCGCGCGTCCGGCGCGCTGGCATTGGCTTCCAGCAATAATTTCCCACCCGGCCCCGGCGTGGCGGACAGGCCGATGGCGACGGGCGCAGCGGTCGCGTTGATGCGGCCGATGGCGGCCGCCAGCTGCGTATCCCAGCCGCGCAATTCCGTGCCGCCCACGAAAAACTGCGGCGTGTAGGCCACATGGCGCGGCTGGTGGCGCAGCAGTTCGGCCTGGCGCGCGTCGAATTGCGGCTGCGCCAGCGGGTCCGTCCAGCCGATCTGGTCCCAGTACGTGACGTGCAGGGCCAGCGGCACGATCAGGCTGGCCGCCCCCGCCTCCTTGCGCAAGGCGTTCAGGCGCCGGTCGGCGGGCGGACAGCTGGAGCAGCCTTCGCTGCTGTACAGTTCCACCAGCGCCGCCGTCCGCGCACCGCTGTTGACTTCGCAGCGCTGGCCGGCCGCCAGTTGCGCGTACGCAGGTGCCGTCGCGGCCCACAGGCAGAGCGGAACGAGGCTGGCGGCAAGGCGGTGCTTGATGTACATGATGACTACCCGTTATAGTGAATGAAGAAACGTGAATGAAGAAACGTGCTTGCCTGTCAATTCGCCGCGCTGGACGGATTGGTTACAGCCGCCAGCAAATAATTCGATATTTATTTTTTTCAACGCCTGTCACCAAAGGCCCGCATGCAACGAATACCTGTCAGTAAGCAGTTGCATGGCGCGGAATTGCGGCTGCATGGCTTGATGCTGCGCGGGCTCGATGGCGATGCGGCGGCGTATCGCAGTTTCTTGCAGGCAACCAGCGCCCATTTGCGCGCCTTCTTGCGGCGCCGCCTGCAGCGCTGGCCGGACGAGGTGGAAGACCTGGTGCAGGAATGTTTATTAGCCATCCACAACCAGCGCTTGACGTATGACACGGGCGTGCCGCTGACGTCGTGGATCCATGCGATCGCGCGCTACAAATTGATCGACTGGCTGCGGCGGCACGGGCGGCGCGAGGCGCAGCACCAGCCGTATGACGAGGAAGACGATGCGCAGCAACTGTTTTCCAGCGCCGATGCCGAGGCGGCCGAGGCCAGCCGCGACCTGGGCAAGCTGCTGGCCACCTTGCCGGCGCAGCAGCGCGACGCCATCGTGCATACCAAGCTCGACGGCTGGTCCGTGCGCGACACGGCGGCCGCCATGGACATTTCGGAAGCCAGCGTCAAGGTGGCCGTGCATCGCGGCTTGAAGGCACTGGCTGCAAACTTGAGGATAAGCGCACCATGAAAACCGATGACTTGATCGCCATGCTGGCCAGCGGCCCCGACGTGGCCGCCGCAGCGCCGCCCGGCACCCGCTGGCGCGCAGCAAGCACCCTGGGCGCCGGCCTGCTGGCCAGCGTGGCCCTGATGGCCATGCTGCTGGGCGTGCGACCCAACCTGGAACAGCTGGCCCAGCTGCCCGACTTCTGGATCAAGGTGGGCTTCGTCGTGTGCCTGTGCCTGGCGGCCTGGCACGTCAGCCGCCGCCTGTGCCTGCCGGGAGCACAGACGCGCGCCCTGCCCCTGCTGGTCGCCATGCCCCTGCTGCTGATGTGGGCGCTGGGCGTGCTCATCCTGCAGGAAGCCCCGCCCGAACAGCGCGCCGAACTGTTCTGGGGAGCCACCTGGCGCAGCTGCCCCCTGCTGATCGCCATGCTGTCGCTGCCCATCCTGGCTGCCGTGCTGCGCCTGATGCGCCAGCTGGCGCCCACGCGGCTGCGCCTGGCGGGTGCCGCCGCCGGTTTTGCCGCGGGCGGCCTGGCCGCCCTCGTCTACTGCCTGCACTGTCCGGAACTGGCCGCCAGCTTCGTCGGCTTCTGGTACGTGCTGGGCATGCTGGTGCCCACGGCCATCGGCGCGGCCATCGGCCCGAAAGTGCTGGCCTGGTAAGCCAATGACATCCTTTTCGAAGCAGTGAATCCGTTTTCTTCTCCCGTGCGTATAAACCAGGCAGCCTGCAGTTTCTTGGACTTGCCTGTCAACGCAAACACAAAATCGGGAGAATCGAAATGTCTTTGTCACACTCGAAAACCGCACTGGGCGCCGCACTCCTGGGCAACCTGCTCGCCGTTTCCTTCACTTTGGCCCTCGCGCCAGCCGCCCATGCTTCCAGCCACCGCGAAGCGCCGTTCATCACGCAAAATCCGAAAGTCGACGGCACCGACTTTTACATGTTCCGCAGCTATGAAACGGGCCGCGGCGCCTACACCACCTTGGTGGCCGACTACCTTCCCCTGCAAGACGCCTATGGCGGCCCGAATTACTTCACCATGGACCCCAACGCCTTGTACGAAATCCACATCGACAACAATGGTGACGGCAAGGAAGACCTCACCTTCCAGTTCCGCTTCACCAACACCATCAAGGATGACAAGTTCACCGTAGGCGGCAAGAAAGTCTCGATTCCGCTCGTCATCAACGGCGGCGCCATCGATTCCGTCAACCCGCCGGGCCTGAACGTGCGCGAAACCTACACCGTGACGGTGGTGCGGGGCGACCGCCGCACGGGCACGCGCAGCGCCGTCACCAATGCCAGCGGCGGCGGCAGCGTGTTCGACAAGCCCGTCGACAATATCGGCAACAAGTCCATCCCCAACTATGCCGCGTATGCCGCGCAGCACGTCTACACGGTCAACATCCCCGGCTGCGCCGCGCCGGCACGCCTGTTCGTCGGCCAGCGCAAGGACCCGTTCGTGGTGAACCTGGGCGAAACGTTTGACTTGATTAACATCAAGGCGCCCGCCACGGAATTTGCCGCGAATGCGGAGTCCGCTGCCAGGGACGACCTGGCGCGCAAGAACGTCACGGCCCTCGAAATGGAAGTGCCGACCGCCTGCCTGACGGCTGGTAGCGACCCCGTTATCGGCGGCTGGACCACGGCCAGCCTGCGCCAGGGACGCTTGCTGAACCCGGCACCGGGCGCCATTCCGGCATCGAAGGAAGGCGGCGCGTGGGTGCAAGTGTCGCGGCTGGGCATGCCGCTGGTAAATGAAGTGGTGATCGGCCTGAAGGACAAGGACCGCTTCAACGCCAGCAAGCCGTCGGGCGATGCGCAATTTGCCGACTACGTGAAAAATCCCACCGTGCCGGCCCTGGTGGAGGTGCTGTTCGGCTCGGCAGGCGCGAAGGCGCCCACCAACTTCCCCCGCAACGACCTCGTGGCCGCCTTCTTGACGGGCATCAAGGGCGTGAACCAGCCCGCGACGGTCGTCGCCTCTGAAATGCTGCGCCTGAACACCTCGATCGCGCCCACCACCGCGGGATCGCAAAAACGCCTGGGCGTGATCGATGGCGACAGCGCGGGCTTCCCGAACGGCCGCCGTCCCGGCGACGACGTGGTCGACGTGGTGCTGCGCGTGGCCATGGGCAAGCTGTGCACCCTGAACATCGGCTGCGCTCCGGCCGACGCGCCCGCTGGCGGCCTGCACTTCACGGACGGCGCCTTCCTCGATGAAACCTACTTCACGGCAGGCTTCCCCTACCTGAAAAACCCCATCGCCGGTTCGCCGCAGATGTAAGCCAACGAGGAGAATGCGATGAAAAAGCTCCATGCACTCGGCGCCCTGGCGCTCACGGCCCTGCTGGCAGGCTGCGGTGGCGGCGGCAGCAGCCACGGCGGCGATAACGGCGGTGATAACGGCAGCGGCGGCACCACGCCGCCGCCCGTGACCATGCTCGACGCCTTCTATACAGCCGTCAGCAACGTCATCGCGAACACCGGCGATGACAAGGAAGGCGTCGCCACCGACGCCATCATGGCGACGTCACCGGAAGACACAGAAGCGGTGCCGCTGTAGCCCCTGCGGGCGCCGGGGAGTCCGCTCTCCGGTGCCCGCATCAATGACTGTTGATGGCCTCCACCATGAAAACACCGATTTCCCTGCTGTGCGCCTGCCTGCCCCTGCTGGCCTGGGCCGCGCCCTACACGCCGAAAGACGGCGGCGCCGTCATCGAACAATTGCCGCGCCGCGCCGACGCCACGCAGAGCGAGCTGCGCGGCCTGCGCCAGCAATTGAATGCCGCCCCGCAAGACCTGGTGCTGGCAACCGGCCTGGCGCAGCGCTACATTGCCCTGGCGCGCAGCGAAACGGACCCGCGCTACCTGGGCTACGCGCAAGCGGCGCTGGCGCCCTGGTGGCGGCAGGCGGCGCCTCCCGTTCCCGTGCGCCTGCTGCGCGCCACCATCTTGCAAAGCACCCACCATTTCGGTCTCGCCCTGCAAGATCTCGACGCCGTCATCGGGCAGCAGCCGCACAACGCCCAGGCCTGGCTGACGCGCGCCACCGTGCTCACGGTGCAGGGCGACTACCCACAGGCGACAGCGGCCTGCGCCCGCCTGTCGGCGCTTTCCACACAGCTGGTCACCGTCACCTGTATTGCCAATATCGCCAGCGTCACGGGCCGGGCCGCCGGCAGCGAGCGCTTGCTGGACCTGACCCTGCAGCGCAGCGCCGGCGCGGCGCCCGAGCTGGAAAGCTGGGCCGCCACCCTGCTGGCGGAAATGGCCACGCGGCGCGGCGAGTCAGCGCTGGCCGAAGCCCGCTACAAGGCGGCGCTGGCGCGCCAGCCGCGCGACAGCTACCTGCTGGGCGCCTACGCCGACTTCCTGCTGGACCGGCAGCGTCCGCAGGACGTCGTCAAATTATTGCAAGACCAGCAACGCATCGATGCCCTGCTGCTGCGCTACGCGCTGGCCCTGCAATCGCTGCCCGGCCGCCAAGCGCCATTCGAGGCGGCGAAGGCGGAGCTGTCGGCCCGCTTCACCGCCGCCATGCAGCGGGGCGATACCGTGCACCAGCGCGAGCAAGCCCGTTTTGCCCTGTTTCTGCAACAGGATGTGCCGTCCGCCCTGCGGCTGGCGCAGCAGAACTGGGCCATCCAGAAGGAGGTGCCCGACATGCGCATCCTGCTCGAAGCGGCCCTGGCCGCGCGCGACTACGCGACGGCACAGCCTGTGCTGGCCTGGATCGCCGCCAACGGCGTGGAAGACGTGGCCCTGCAGCGGCTTGCCAGGCAGCTGGGGCCGCAGGGCGGGCAAAAAGTCAGTTTTATCAAGAAAGCGGGTGTGCTGTGAAGCGCTGCCTGTTCATCCTGCTCCTGTGCGCCTGGCTGGCCCCCGCGCAGGCGCACAAGCCCAGCGACAGCTACCTGAGCCTGGCCGTGCACGGCCAGCGGGTCGAGGGGCAATGGGATATCGCCCTGCGCGACCTCGATTTCGCCATCGGCCTCGATGGCAATGGCGACGGCGCGCTGACCTGGGATGAAATCCGCGCCCGCCACGCGGCCATTGCCGCCTACGCGCTGCAGCGCCTGCAGCTGGCCAGCGGCCAGGGCGCCTGCCCCTTGCAAGCCGCCGAACAGCTGATCGACCATCATACGGACGGCGCCTACAACGTGCTGCGCTTCCGGGCCACTTGCCCGGGCGGCGCCGCGCCGGCCAGTGTGACCATCGGCTACACCCTGTTCGCCGACCTCGACCCGCAGCACAAGGGGCTGCTCAAGATCGATAGCGGCGGCACGACGCAAACGGCCATCTTCGACCCGGATCGCCCGCGCCAGACGATTTCCCTGGCCGCGCCCGATCGGCTGGCGCAGTTCGGTGCGTATGTGAAACACGGCATCTGGCATATCTGGATCGGCTACGACCATATCCTGTTTTTGCTGTCGCTGCTGCTGCCGGCCGTGCTGCTGCCGGGCTTGCGCGAACAGCGGCACGGCCTGAATGCGGCGTTTATCGACGTGCTGAAAGTCGTCACGGCGTTCACGCTCGCCCATTCCATCACCCTGAGCCTGGCCAGCCTGTCCGTGGTGTCGCTGCCGTCGCGCTGGGTGGAGTCGGCGATTGCCGCTTCCGTCATTCTGGCGGCGCTGAACAACCTGCTGCCCCTGTTCCGCGGCAAGCGCCCCGTGGCCGCCTTCGCCTTCGGCCTGATCCACGGTTTCGGCTTTGCCAGCGTGCTGCGCGACCTGGGCTTGCCGCAAGGGTCGCTGCTGGCCAGCCTGCTGGGCTTCAACGTGGGCGTGGAAATCGGCCAGCTGGCCATCGTCGCCGCGTTTCTGCCCCTCGCCTGGCTGCTGCGCAAGACCTGGCTGTACCGGCAAGTACTGACCGTCGGCTCGCTGGCGATTGCGCTGGTGGCGTGCGTGTGGCTGGTGGAGCGGGTGGCCGATATCAAGCTGATTTCGGTCTGATGCCGGCTCGCTGGCGTTGCTGGCCCGCCACTGCCGGGCCACAAGTCGCGGCAATCGGGCTACAATACGAACAATTCTCAATCGCATCAAGGCCTGTCTGTCCTGTGGACCGTGGCATGGAAAGGTTGCATGCTACGCCCCGAACTGGAACTGCACCGGCAAATCGAAATCCTCTACAGCGACCACCATGGCTGGCTGCAGGGCTGGCTGCGCCGCAAGCTGGGCAACGTCTTCGATGCGGCCGACCTGGCGCACGACACGTATCTGCGCATCCTCGCGCGGGGCCGCGCGCCCGAATCCGGCGAATCGCGCCAGCATCTGGCGCAGATCGCCAACGGCCTGGTGGTGGACCTGTTCCGCCGCCGGCATATCGAAGCCGCCTACGCCGACGCCATCGCCGCGCAGCTGGAAGCGATCGTCCCGACGCCGGAAATGCGCGCGCTGATCGTCGAAGCGCTGCTGGAAATCGACGCCATCCTGGCCAGCCTGCCCACGAAAGTGCGCGACGCCTTCCTGCTGTGCAAGCTCGAAGGCATGGCCTACGCCGACATCGCCGCGCGCCTGGGCGTGTCCGTGTCGTCCGTAGAAAAATACATCGCCCGCGGCCTGCTGGCCTGCTGCGCGGCGCAATGCGCATGAGCCAGCAATTGGACGGCGCGCCCATCGCCCCCGCCGCGCTGCAACGCGCCGCCGAGTGGATGGCGCGGCTGTGGGCGGAAGACGCCAGCGCGGCCGACGCGGATGCCTGCGCCGCCTGGCGCGCCGCCCACCCCGAGCACGAGCGGGCCTGGGCCCGGCTGCAGCGCTTCTCCCGGCAATTCGACGCCCTGCCCCGCGAGGTGGCGCGCGGCGCGCTGGCGCCGGTTCAGCCCCGTACCACCGGCCGCCGGCGCGCCTTGCAGTTACTTGGTTTGATCGCGGCGGGCGGCGGCACGGCGCTGCTGGCACACGAAGCGGGCCTGTGGCAAAGCACGGGCATGAGCATGGGCAGCGATTACCGCACTGCCGTGGGCGAGACGCGCGCCATCGTGCTGGCCGACGGCACGCAGGTGGTGCTCGACACGGCCAGCGCCATCGACGTGCGCTACGGCGCCGGCGAACGGCGCATCGTGCTGCGCGCCGGCGCCATCCTCGTCACCAGCGCCCACGAACACGCGGCAGTCTACCGCCCGCTGCTGGTGGCAACGCCGCAGGGCACGGCCACGGCGCTCGGCACGCGCTTCTCCGTGCGCCTCGGCGATGGCGTCAGCCAGGTCGCCGTGTTCCAGGGCGCCGTGGCCCTGCAGCCTGCCCGCGCCGGGGCAAAATCCCTGCATCTGCAGGCGGGCCAGCGCGCCGGCTACACGCGCCTGGCCGTGCAAGAGGTAGCGAGCGTGGAAGACAGCGCCGCCGCCTGGGCACACGGCAGCCTGGTGGCCGAGCGCATGCGCCTCGATGACTTGCTGGCAGAGCTGGGGCGCTACCGCCACGGCGTGCTGCGCTGCGACGAGTCCATCGCCGGCCTGCGCGTGACGGGCGTATATTCGCTGCGCGACACGGACCGCTCGCTGGCCAACCTGGCTCTGAGCCTGCCCGTGCAATTGCGCTACCGCACGCGTTACTGGGTCAGCGTGGGCCCGCGCCCCGCTTCCTGAAAAAATAAAGTAAAAAAAGTTGAGGGTTTTGGCTTTTCGTTCGGAATACGGGAAGAACGAATTTTTTCCCGCCACTTTCCAAGGATTTGCACCATGCCCCCTCGCCTGACCGCTCCCGCCCCCAAGCTGCGCCCGTTTCCCCTCGCCGCCGCCATCCAGGCCCTGTTACTGGCAGGTACCGCCTTTGGCACCGTGGCCGTCACGGCCCCTGCCGCCCGCGCCCAGGCGCTTGAGAATGCGCAAGCCAAGCGCCAGTACGCGGTTCCCGCCGGCCCGCTGGAGCGGACCCTGACCGCGTTCGCCAGCGCGGCCGGCGTGGAACTGTCGGCCGATGCGGCGCTCTTGCAGGGCAAGCGCAGCGCCGGCCTGGCGGGCAGCTACACGGTGCGCCAGGGCTTCGAGGAACTGCTGCGCGGCCACGGCGTGCGCCTGGTGGCGGGCGCCAACGGCGCGTATGCGCTGCGGGCAGAGACAGCACCTGCAGCAGCCGGCGCCCAGGCCAGCGCCACCCTGCCCGCCATCACCATCCATGCCAGCAGCGAACGCGAAACGGCGACAGGCCCCGTGCGCGGCTATGTGGCGCGGCGCGCCGCCTCGGCCACCAAGACCGATACGGCGCTGAACGAGAACCCGCAATCCGTCTCGGTGGTCACGGCCGATGAAATCAGCGACCGCAATGCCGAATCGCTCGACGAAACCCTGCGCTACACGGCTGGCGTGACGCCGAACCAGCGCCCGCTGGGCAGCGACGATTCCTCGCTGCTGCGCGGCTTCACCATCGAGACGAACGGCATCCTGCAGGACGGCTTGCGCAATTCGGGCCGCACCTTTGGCGCCTCGATCGAGCCGTATGGCCTGGAACGCCTGGAAGTGCTGCGCGGCCCCGCGTCCGTGCTGTACGGGCAGATTCCGCCCGGCGGCATGGTCAACGCCGTCAGCAAGCGCCCCAGCGCGGATGCCGTGCGCGAGGTGGGGATTGAGTACGGCAGCTACCAGCGCCGCCAGCTGAAAGCCGACGTGGGCGGCGCCCTCGACGCGCCAGGCGCCTGGACGTACCGGGTCGTCATGCTGGGCCGCGAAGCCCATACGCGGCTGGAGCGCGACCGCGACAACCGGCTGTACTTCGCGCCTTCGCTCACCTGGCAGGCAGGCCCCGCCACGCGTCTGACCTTGCTGGCCCGCTACGAGCAGGACAACCAGCAGTACGCGTTTCCCAACCAGCTGCTGCAGCCTGGCCCACGCGGACAGGTCGCCCCCAGCGTCAACCTGATGGGCGACGATAACCGCTTCAAGCGCCGCAATACCATGCTGGGCTACGAATTCGAGCACAGCTTCAACGACACCTGGTCGCTGCGCCAGAACCTGCGCTATACGCGCCTGAACAACGACCGCACGGACATGTTTCCCCTGGGTCTGAATGACGATGGCACCGTGGAGCGCTATTTCATGCCCGTCGATACGGCGTCGAAAAGTCTGTTCGCCGACACCCAGCTGCAGGCGCGGTTTGCCGCCGGCGGCCTGGCGCACCAGGTGCTGCTGGGCGCCGATTACGCGAACATCCGCAACACGGACGAATACCGCCACCAGAAAGGCTTTATCGCGCCGCTCGACCTGTACCAGCCCGTGTACGGCAAGCAGCCGCTGGTGCCATCGAAGGCGCCGACGCGCGCCGATGCGCCGTCGCGCCAGCTGGGCCTGTATGCGCAGGATCAAATGAAATGGGACCGCTGGGTCGTGACGGCCGGCCTGCGCCGCGACAAGGCCACGCAGTCGCGCGACGTCACCGACCTCCACAGCGGCGCCGTCAAACCCGACTTCCACCAGTCGCCATCGGCCACCACAGGCCGCGTGGGCGCCGTCTACCTGTTCGATGGCGGCTGGGCGCCGTATGTCAGCTACGCCACTTCGTTTTCGCCCGAACTGGGCATCACGGCCACCGGCGACGCCCTGAAACCGTCGCGCGGCAAGCAGTTCGAAGCGGGCGTGCGCTATGAACCCGCGGGCCAGCGCGCCAGCTACACGGCGGCCGTCTTCGACCTGGTGCGCGACAACGTCACCACCTCCGACATCGGCAACCCGGGCCGGCTGCAGCAAACGGGCCAGGTGGGCTCGCGCGGCGTGGAACTGGAAGCGCGCACGGAGTTCGCCAGCCGCCTGAGCCTGATCGCGCAGTACACCTACCTCGACACGGAGGTCAGGAAGAGCAATAACGGCGACCTGGGCTTGCAGCAAGCGGGCGCGCCGCGCCACAGCGCCTCGGCCTGGGCCCGCCAAGCGTTCAACCTGGGCACGGCGCTGCCCGCGTATGCGGCGCTGGGCATGCGTTTTCTCGGCGCCATGCGCTCGAACTCCGACGGCGAGAACCTGAACATCCGCAATGGCGGCATCACGCAGTGGGATGCGGCGCTGGGCGTGTCGCGCGGACCGTGGCAGTTTGCCCTCAACGTCAACAATGTGCTCAACAAACAGACCCTGTATGACTGCGGCTACCTGCCCAACCTGTGCTACCGCAATGCCGAACGCACGGCCAACGTCAGCGCCATGTACCGGTTCTGATGCCATCGCTGCAAATACGGCCGGCATTGGCGGCGCTGCACCGCTATGCCGGCCTGCTGATGGCCGGCTTCCTCATCGTGGCTGGCGTCACGGGCAGCGCGCTCGCGTGGAAGGATGAACTGGAGGCGGCCCTGCTGCCCGCCGTCTTCCGCGGGGCGCCGCCAACGCCGGGCGCCGCACCGCTCGACGCCCTGCTGCTGCGCGAACGGGTCGCCGCGCGCTTCCCGCAGGCGCAGGTCAGCTACGCGCCGCTGTCGGCGCCAACAGGCCGCAGCATGGTGTTTTACCTGCGCCCGGGCGACGAATCACCGCTGGCCAGCGATGAAGTGTTCATCGATCCGTACACGGGCGCGCTACTGGGCCAGCGGAAATGGGGCGAGATCGGCCAGGGCGCCATCAACCTGCTGCCCTTCATCGAGCGCCTGCACTATGCACTGGCGCTGGGCGACACGGGCTTGCTGATTTTCGGCCTGATCGCCATCGTCTGGACCATCGACTGCTTCATCGGCGCCGCCCTCACCTTCCCCGCGCGCCTGAAAAAACGCTCGCCGGGCAGCAAACCGTGGCTGCTGCGCTGGCGCCCGTCTTGGCTGCTGCGCCGCCATGGCGGCAGCTATAAACTGGTGTTCGACCTGCACCGCGCGGGCGGCCTGTGGCTGTGGGCCATGCTGCTGGTCTTCGCCTGGAGCGGTGTCGCCTTCAATCTGTACGGCGCGTATGCGGCCGTGATGCATCCGCTATTTCCCCATCAGCCAGCCGAGGAAGTGGTGGCGCGGCACACGCCGTCGCCGGGGCCGCAGCTGGACTGGCCAGCGGCCCGCGCGCAGGGCCGCAGCCTGATGGCGCAGCTGGCGCGCAGCGGGCACTTTTCCATCCTCGAGGAAAACGCGCTGGCCTACGAGCGCGGACTGGGCGTCTACAGCTACAGCGTGCGCAGCAGCCGCGACGTGCGCGAACACAAGGGCCTGACCACCGTCTTCTTTGACGCGGCCAGCGGCCGGCAGCTGGCCGTCTGGCTGCCCACGGGCGAGGCCAGCGGCGACACGATCCGCAGCTGGATCAGCGCCCTGCACATGGCCTCCATGTGGGGCTGGCCCTTCAAACTGTTCATCTGCGCCATGGGGATGCTGGTGGCGGGTTTGAGCGTGACGGGGGTGCTGATCTGGCGGCGCAAGCGCCAGGGCAAGGCCAAGATTCATTAGCATGACTTATAAGACCATGCCGATTACAACGGCTTATCAACGGGTGGATGTCGCCGTAAAGTAGCTCCTGTCAATTACCGAAGGAGCCAGCCATGCATCGCGTCACCCTGAACAACGGCATCAGCATGCCCGTCGCCGGCTACGGCGTCTTCCAGATACCCGACCCGGCCGAGTGCGAACGCGCCGTGATCGACGCCATCGCCGCCGGCTACCGCCTGATCGATACGGCCGCCTCGTACATGAACGAAGCGGCCGTCGGCCAAGGCATCCGCCACAGCGGCGTGGCGCGCGAACAGCTGTTCGTCACCAGCAAGCTGTGGGTGCAGGACACGGGCTACGAGCGCACGCGCGACGCCATCGAGCAGTCGCTGCGGCGCCTGCGGCTCGATTACCTGGACTTGTTCCTCATCCACCAGCCATTCGGCGACGTGCACGGATCGTGGCGCGCCATGCAGGATGCGTATCGCGGCGGCAAGCTGCGCGCCATCGGCGTGAGCAATTTCCAGCCCGACCGCCTGATGGACATCATCGCCTTCAACGACATCGCGCCCGCCGTCAACCAGGTCGAAGTGAACCCTTTCCACCAGCAGGCCGACGGCGTGGCCTTCATGCTCGAGCATGGCGTGCAGCCGCAGGCGTGGGCGCCGTTCGCCGAAGGCCGCAACAAGCTGTTCACGAACGAGTTGCTGCTAGGCATCGCCGGCAAGCACGGCAAGTCCGTGGGCCAGGTCGTCCTGCGCTGGCTCACGCACCGGGGCATCGCCGTGCTGGCCAAGACCGTGCGCCGCGAGCGCATGGCGGAAAACCTGGCGATTGACGATTTCGACCTCGACGAAGCCGACATGGCTGCCATCGCCACCCTGGAAACGGGCGCCAGCAGCTTCTTTTCGCACCGCGATCCCGCCATCGTCAAGTGGATGGCCGAACGCAAGCTTGATATTTAAGGGAAAACACACATGCCAACAAAAGATACAAGCACGGGCCGCCGCGGTTTCCTGCTGGCGGCGGGCAGCCTGGCCGCCACGCCATTGATCAGCCAGGCGCAGGGCCAGGCGGTGCGCGCTACGGTGGAGGGCCGCCGCAAGCTGGGCACGCTGGAAGTGTCCAGCCTGGGCCTGGGCGTGCAAAACATGAGCCGCACCTACCAGACGACGGTGCCCAGCCGTCCCGAAATGCATAAAATTATCCGCACGGCCTACGAACGGGGCGTCACCCTGTTCGACGCGGCCGAGGCCTACGGCCCGCACGAGGTGGAGAGGATACTGGGCGAAGGCGTGGCGCCATTCCGCAATGACATCATCATCGCCACCAAATTCGGCTGGAATATCGACCAGCAGACGGGCGAGCGCCGTCCCGGCACCAACAGCCGCCCCGATCACGTCAAGCTGGTCGTCGACGGCATGCTCAAGCGCCTGCGCACGGATCGCATCGACTTGCTGTACCAGCACCGCGTGGACCCGCACGTGCCGATCGAGGACGTGGCCGGCGCCGTGCAGGACCTGATGCGCGAAGGCAAAGTGCTGCACTGGGGCCTGTCCGAGATGGGCGTCAATACTTTGCGGCGCGCCCATGCAGCCCTGCCCGTTTCCGCCGTGCAAAGCGAATACTCGATGCTGTGGCGCGGGCCGGAAGACGGCGTGCTGGCCCTGTGCGAAGAACTCGGTATCGGTTTCGTGCCGTGGAGCCCGCTGGGAGTGGGCTTCCTGGCGGGCGCGATCGACATCAAGACCCGCTTTGCCGAGGGCGACATCCGCCAGGTGGAATCGCGTTTTTCACCGGAAAACCTGCCGCACAACCTGGCGCTGGTGGCATTGGTAAAAAACTGGGCGGCGCGCAAGCAGGCGACACCGGCGCAGATCGCCCTCGCCTGGCTGCTGGCGCAGCGGCCGTGGATCGTGCCCATCCCCGGCACGACGCAGATGGCGCACCTGGAAGACAACCTGGGCGCGGCGGGCGTGCGTTTTACGGCGCCGGAGCTGGCCGAACTGAACCAGGCCGTCGCCGCCATCGCCATCCGGGGCGCGCGCCTGCCCGATGCCGTGCTGGCCTACTCGGGCGTGGAAGCCGCAGTGCGGCCTATCCTCAGGGGAAGCCGATAAACCCTGCCGGCACCACATCCGCCAGCCACACGCCGTTGTCCGACACATAAAACACGTGGTCCTGCGCCTGCATGGCGGCCGCATCCACCGTCAGCACGACGGGCTTGCCATGGCGCGCACCCACGGCCACGGCCGTTTCGAGGTTGCTGGACAGGTGCACGTGATTGCGCGCTCCGGGCAGCAGGCCTGCCGCGAGGATCGCCTCGACAAAGCGGCTGGCCGTGCCGTGGTACAGCATGGCGGGCGGCGTGGCGGGCGGCAGATCGATGTCGACGGCGGCCAGCGAGTGCCCCTGGTTGGCGCGGATGCGCAAGCCGTCGCCGCTGATGGCGTAGCGCGACTTGCTGTCGCGCGCCACCACGTCATCCAATTGTTCACGCGAAAGGCGGCGGCCATGCTGGGCCGCTTGCGCCAGCAACTGGCCGATGTCGGCCCAGCCCTGGGCATCGAGCGCGAGGCCGATTTTTTCAGGCGCATGGCGCAGTATGAGGGAAAGGAATTTACTGGTTTGTACTAGGTGATCTGTCATGCAATCTTATTCTTGTGAGCGCCCACGGCGAATAGCGCGGCCAACATGGGGGATTTTTAGTAAATTTTTCTTCTCGTTTCATTATTTTGAAAAATCGAAGCTGCCGACCCTAAAATATCATAAATCTCCCCTGCTCTTCAACAACCGACAAAGACTCACTATGCTTGGATATAGTTAACTATATCGCTAAGACAGCCAGAAAATAGTATGCAGTCTTTTACAGAGCATTTTAAGAATTTTTTTCTTCATTAATCTACAAGGCGACAACTCAACATCGCCACACACTGAATTTAACAAAGAGCAACGCGACAGGAAAATTAAAAATAAAACTTGACTTGCAGATCGGTTTAGCATGAAAATAAAGATGTTCTTTACGCGAATAAAATTGCCGACATTCATCATCGTTTGCAATTTAGTCGGGCGATTAGCCAGACTCTATTTTATTGCTTGGACTTGAGCCGCAGCGACAATTTGCGGCCCTACGTTCGGCGAGCTCTCTCCAGTCCGCAAATTGTCGCTGCGGCTGTTCTAGGTAAAGAACCCTTATTTCATGTCAGAGCAAAATTCAGATCCTCGTCAAATATTTTTAAGTAAGATAAATGTCGACTCACTTCGAGTCGACTTTAACGAAACACATGTTGTTCTTCTTTGTGGCGGAATTGTAAAATATAAAGAACGAGAAGGTGATGACGAACCACCCATTCTCTCGCTCAGGCACGCCATCACCCACGCAAATCCAGACTATGAAACGTATCGGCCAGAGGATATTACTGACTGGCACTCATACGGAATATTTCAAAATCTTATGAGCTTTGAAGAAGACTTAGCCGGAATATGCTCTTTAGTAGCCATCATATTAGAAAGTCCAGGCTCCATTGCCGAGTTAGGTGCTTTCTCGCAACTCCCAGAATTAAGCAAAAAAATAATTGCAATAAAGTCACGTGATTTTGAAACCACGAAAGATATCAAGTCTTTTATAAATCTAGGAATACTGAAATTTCTAAAAGACAATAGCGAAAATTGCGTTAGAAATTATCCTTGGGCACTATCAAACCCGGCAACTATTACCGAACAAGTTGTGAACGATGTGATTGACGACATTCAGGCAGACTTGGATAACATCCCCAAACATCCAGTCTTCAAAAAAAGCCTTAACTCGCATATAGCCGTATTAATATGCGAATTGATAAATTTATTTACAGCCATAAAAGAAACTGAAATATCTGAATATTTGGAATTTTTCGGAATTAATTTGGGCAGGGATGCCATTCGTCGAAAATTATTTTTGCTTGAGAAATTCAGATTAATAAAAAAGGAGACATATAGTGATTCAACCTTTTTTTTGATTGGCAAGTTCAAATATCACGGCCTCAGAATTTCCCTAAAAGATTCAGTTCATGACGCATTGAGGACTCAAGTGGAATGTTTGGAATTTTATAAATCCGATAAGAAACAACGCAATCGTGCTAGAGCGATACAGCAGGCAGCCTCCGGGTTACAAAAATGATAGACAATCTTTCTGGCTTAATCCACCTATCACTTGGAATTTCTACAACTCAGTTAGATAGAATAATCCAACGATCCCCTTTTACTTATAAAATCTATACGATAAAAAAGAGAAGTGGTGGATATAGAACAATTGCACAGCCCGCAAAAGAAACAAAATTCATCCAAAACTGGCTTATTGAGAATATATTTTCCACCTTTCCAGTGCACGAGTGTGCATCTGCGTATAAAAATGGAGCCAGCATACTTAAAAATGCAGAATTGCATAAAAAAGGGGAATTTTTGTCAAAGTATGACTTTAAGGATTTTTTTTCCTCCATCAAAGTAAAAGATCTTGTTTTATTTTTCACCCATCAACTCGCTCATCGCTTTAGCAAACTTGATATTTTAAGAATGGCACAAATATCCTGCGTAAGGCATACCGAATTATCTGGACTATGCCTAAGTATTGGAGCCCCAAGCTCCCCAATATTATCAAATGCAATAATGTACGATTTTGATGCAAAAATATATGAATGGTGCAATAAGAATAATATTTCATATAGTAGATATGCTGACGATCTAACTTTCTCAACCAATGAACTTGGAAGATCTGATGAAATTACATCATTGGTTAATGCGGCCATTTTGGAAAATAAAATTGTAAAATTACAAATAAATAAAAAGAAAACTGTACACCTATCAAAGAAATATCAACGAAGAATAACTGGGCTAATAATAACAAATTCAAATATCGTTTCAATAGGAAGATCAAGGAAAAGAGAAATAAGCACCTTAATACATAAATTTTCCTTAAATATGCTCAGTGATGATGAAAAATATAGATTACAAGGACTCCTTGGCTTTTCGAAAAATATTGAACCACTCTTCATTGAACGGATGAATGTAAAATATGGAAAGGATTTAATTAATCAAATATTTAAAATAAGAAAATCAACCGATACTGCATGAAAGTTTTAATATATTAAATTTCAATAATTAATATATCGAGTTAATATTATTTATTTATCCATCTAATATCTATATAAAATATAAATCCTGTCTAGAATAGATACACCAAGGTCAAACGCGCGGAACGCGGTTCCACCGGATGAAAATGCCGGTCGTTCACCCCGTCCGCCCCCTCCCCGGGCAGGCGCGACGCATAGTAGTAATCGATGTCGCTGGCGCGCTTGTTGAACAGGTTGAACACGTCGAGCGACAGCCGCGTCTTGCGGTTGAGCTGGTAAGCGAGGCGCGCATACGCCAGCGTCGTCGAGGCGGAGCGCACGCTATTGTCCTCGATCAAGGGACGCGGGCCAAAATAGCGCAGCTGCAAGGCGCCCGACCACGGCCCCCGGTCCGTCACCGTCACGCCGAACGACGCCACCTTGCCGATCGCGCCGGGAATGAAGTTGCCGGCCGTATCGTTTTGCGTGTAGCGCGAGCGCGAGCGCGAGGCTGCCAGGTCCAGGTCGAATTGCAGCCACGGCGCGGCAACATAATGGTTGTTCCACTCGATGCCATGGCGGCGGCTGGCGCGGCTCGGCTGCGTCTCGCCCGCGTCGCCCACGAACAGCAGTTCCGACGCGAGATCGAGGCGCCACAGGGCCAGCGAGCTTTGCAGGCCCGGCAGCCATTCCGTGCGCGCGCCCAGTTCCATGCCCCTGGTCGGCACCAGGGGCGTGACGGGCGCGGAAGGCGTGCCATCGGGCAAGCGCGTCTGCGTCGTGCCCCGCGCATCGTTGCTATGGAAACCCTTGCCGTAGTTCACGAAAAATTCCGTCTGGCTCCAGGGACCGAGTATCAGGGACAGCTTGGGCGACACCACGTGGTCCTGCGCCGTACCGCTGTTGCCGGCTATGCTGCTGGCCACCTTGAAACGGTAGGCGTCATAGCGCAGGCCCGCCACGGAACGCAGCCAAGGCAGCCATTGTGTCGTGTTTTCGCCGTACAGGCCGATGCTGGCCTCGCGCACCTTGTCTTCGCGCACCGTGCTTTGCCGCACTCTGTCCACCGTGTTGTACAGGCCCACGGGCGACAGGCGGTCATGGCGCGCCTGCACGCCGAGCTTGTTGCGCATGGAAAACCCCGCCAGCTCGGTGGTCCAGCTTTCGCTGGCGTTCACGCCCGCCACCGTGCGGCGCTCGCTTTGCTGGAACTGGTCGCCCGTGGCCGGGTTGGCCAGGAAATACGTGAAATCGCTGTTGAGTTCCAGCTGCGAGCGGATCAGGTAGGCGTCCAGCTCGAACAAACGGTTTTCCGTGCGCCGGCGCATGGCGTACGACAGGCTGGCGCGCGACGTATCTCCCCCGTCGCTGGGCGCCAGACTGCCGAAGCGGCCGATCTGGCCGGACGCCACGGCGCGCAGCGGCACCTGGTCCGTGGCGTTCCAGCTGTTGCGATACGCCATGCCCGTCACGCTGACCCCGTCGTCCGGCGTGCCCTGGCTGTAGCGCAGCACGCCGCTGACCTTGCGCACGCGCTCCGGCACGTCCCACGGGCCGTTGTTGCGGTTCACTTCCAGGCCGTACAGCAGGGTGCCGGGGCCGGCAGCGACGGAATCGGCCACGACACCCCGCACATAGCCATGCTGGCCCACGGACACACTGGCCTGGCCTTGCGGCAATCTGTCGGCCAGGCGGATGCGCGCCGCGCCCGCCGAGGCGAAATCGCCTTCGCCGGCGAAATACGGCCCCTTCTTGTAGTCGATGCGCTGTACCAGCTCGGGAATGAGGAAATTGAGGTCGGAATAGCCTTGCCCATGCGCATGCGTGCGCATGTTGACGGGCATGCCGTCGACCCAGGTGGCGAAATCCGTGCCGTGGTCGAGGTTAAAGCCGCGCAGGAAATACTGGTTGGCCTTGCCGTCGCCGCTGTGCTGGGTGACGATGAGTCCTGGCACGAATTCCAGCAATTCGCCCGTGCGCAAGGCGGGCCGGTTGACGATCAGGTCCCGGGTGATGACACCCTGGCTGGCCGCGTCCGAGGTGCCGACGGCGTTGTCGTAATGGCCCGTCACGCGCACGGTGCGCGACGCATCCGTGGACGATGCGGCCTCCGGCGCAGCCGCCTTGCCGGCGCCGGCCAGCAGCAACAAGGCACAAGCTGCCATCTGTTTGCGTTTTATCAATTGCATCGCGCCTCCCCTTTTTATGATGTCAGTACAGGCTCCTACGGGATATATACGCGGCAGGCCGGCTGCCTGGATTCAGTCTTTTTCAAGGAGCGACCGTGGACCTGAACGACAGCGCCGACAAGGCGGGCAAAATGGCCACGGCGGCCGTGCGCAAGCGCGACGTGCTGCCGTATATCCTGCTGTTCATCCTGCTGGCGGGCTTGCTGGCCGTGCTGGCGGGCGCCCTGCTGCCGCCGTATTACCATGCCGTGCCAGCCCTGTTGTGGAGCCTGGGCTTTTGCGTCAGCGGCATGCTGCTGGGCTTTTTGTTCGGCATACCGCGCAGCCTGCCGTCGGGCACCGTCAATGCCGCGCCGCCCGACGAGCGGGCCAATGGCAAGGGCCGCTCCGCGGACGAACCGCCCGCCGCCGGAGCCGAGGCGGCGGCCGGCAACCCCAGCAATACCTTGTTCCTGGGCACGCCTACGCCCATGGAAATCAATTCGAACCTGGTGGAAGTGTCGGACTGGCTGACGAAAATCATCGTCGGCGTGGGTTTGATCGAGCTCAAAAGCCTGCCCGGCAGCGCGCGCAGCATGGCCGCCTTCATCGCGCCCAGCCTGGCCACGGACACGCCCACGGCCATGGCCATCGTCGGCGGCATCATGCTGTTCTTTTCCGTGCACGGTTTTTTGATCGGCTACCTGCTCACGCGCATTTACCTGTCCATCATGATCAAGCGCGCCGACAGCCTCGTCAAAAACGAATCCGTACGCCTGGAAAGCGGCAAGGAAATCGAAGTGACGGAACTGAGCCGTTTGCAGCAAAAGTCGCTCGACGACATGCAGGAAGCCGTCACGCAGCTGCTGCTGGCCCATCCGCCGGACGGCGGCGCCACCGTCACGGCCCTGGCCGGCATGCCGACGGCGGAAAAGCCGTCCAGTCTCGTGCTGTGGCTGGACGACCACCCGCGCAACAATACCTTGCTGGTGGAACAGCTGGAACGGGAAAACATCAAGGTGGACCAGGCCGTCTCGACGCGGCAGGCACTGACCATGCTGCAACAGAAGCCCTATGCGCTGCTCATCACGGACATGGCGCGGGTGGAAAACCGCCGGCGCATCAAGGATGCGGGCGTGCGCACGGTGCGCGAAGTGCGGCAGGCACAGCCCGCATTACCGATCATCGTGTATTGCAGCAAGGATACGTTGGCCAGCTACGGCACGGAAGCGGAAGCGGCCGGCGCCCGCTTCATCACCACCTCGGGCACCAGCCTGCTGGCCAGCGTCAACAAGCTATTGCACGAAGAACGCGGGAATGGCGGTCAACCGTCTAGCTCGTAATGGTAGCTGCCCACATAATGCAGCGAGCTGCGCTGCGGGTGCGCCAGTTGATTGGGCGCAAACACGCACACGGCCGTGTCGGCCAGCACTTTCTGCCCATCCGCGTCCGCGCTGGCCTGCGCCAGCCAGCTATCGCCATACGACGCGCCGTCGAGCAATTCTGCCAGCGGCGCGGGCGCGGCCAGCAGCGCGCTCTCGATGCAGGCCGGCTCGTACTGCGTGAGGCCCGTTTCCAAGAAGAATGGCGACGGCACGGCGTCGCCATCTTCCGTGTAGGCGGGCGCCAGATAGGCCTGCAGCACTTCCCAGCTGGCAAAGCGGCCGCTGCAGGCAAACACGTGGACGGTGGACACGCTTACAGCTTTTCCATCTTTTGCCGCACGGCCGGCGCCGTCGAGGCCGTCGGCGCCAGTTCCAGATAGGTTTTATAGGCCGCTTTCGCCTTGGCCGCATCGCCGGCCTTGGCATAGGCGTCGCCCAGGTTCAAATAGGCAATGGCGCGCGACGGGTCCATCTTGACCGTGTTTTCAAACCAGCGGGCCGCTTCGCGGTATTTTTCCTGCTTGTAGAAAACAAAGCCCAGGTTGTTGGCGGCCAGCGCGAAGTCGGGGCGCAATTTCAGCGCTTCCGTAAATTGCGCTTCCGCCTGCGCGTACTGTTTCTCCTTGTACAACTGCAAGCCCCGGTCGTTGGCCCGCTGCGCCAGCTGGCGCGTCGAGGTCGGTACGGCGCCCGGCGTGACGATCTTCTGTTCGCCGCCCTGCAAATCCTTCACCGTCACGCTGGCCGCTTGCGGCTTGGCGTCGAGCTTGCTGTTCAGCGCGATGGCTTCCGTCGACAGCTGCGTCGTGTTCGGGCTGAGGAATTCCGTCTCGCCCGGCAATTCGAAGACGAAATCGCCCCCTTCCGAACCGGGCAAGCTGCCGAACGCGGGCGTCTGGTTCGATACGCTGGACACGGCCGGCGCCACGTAGGCCGCCAGTTCCGTGGCCGTGATGAGGCCGTCGCCATTGAGATCCCCCTTGCCCGCCAGGCCTTGCAGCAGGGTCCACGTGAACACGGAGTGGCCGTTCGGCCCGCCGTCGGCGACCAGCTGGTCGCCGCCGCCAGCCGTCAGCATTTGCCGGCCGATGCGCTTGGCGTTGTCGCGCAGGAAAGAGCTGGAACCGGCGCCGCGCGTGAGGCCCAGGCCGCTGTAGCAGGCGTCCATGACGAAGAACGCATGCTTGGCCGTCAGACTTTCCGCGATATTCTGGATTTCCGTCATCGGAATCGCATCCGTGGCGAACTGCGCCGGGTCGGAATCGACGGGAACGATGTAGCCGAGGTCGCGCCCGGAACTGAGTTTGCGCGTGGCGCCGTGGCCGGCGAAGAAGACGAAGATGCGGTCATTCTTTTGCACGCCGCCATGGGCCAGCTTGTCGTGGAAAGCGGCCAGGATATTGTTGCGCGTCGCTTCGCCATTCTTCAGGGTCACGACGCGCTCGGGCGCGAACGCGAATTTCTCGATCAGCGTTTCGCGGATGCCTTGCGCATCGCGCACCGCATATTGCAATTTCGGCCACTTGGCGTAATCGTCGATGCCGATCACGACGGCCCAGGAATTGGCGTAACCGGTGGTCACAGGCACTTTCTCGGGCGCGGGCGCCGTGCTTTTTGCCACCTGGAAACTCGTGCCATCCCAGCCCGCGAATTGATAGCCTTCGGCGATCAGCTTGTCGAGCACGGCCGGCAAGGCTTTCACCGTGCGCTCGTGGATGTCGTGGAACAGGACGATGCCGCGTCCCGCCTTGTCGACGGACGCCAGCACCCGGTTCGTGATCGAGCTGGGCACGGGGTCGGCCCAGTCCAGCGAATCGATATTCCACATCACGGATTTCAGATGCGCGTCGGCCAGCGCGGCCATGCCTTCGCTGTTGCGCGCGCCATACGGAAAGCGGAACAGCGCGGCCCGCTCGGGGCTGATGGCTTTCAATAAAGTGTCGGTGCCGAGGATTTCGCCTTTCAGCTTGTCGCCTGTCTGCTTCGACAACTGTGCGTGGCTGAAACTGTGGTTGCCCACGGCATAGCCCTCTTTCATCAGCTTGCGGCTCACTTCCGCGCCCGCGCCCAGCTTGGCATGGCCTTCCGCGTCCAGGCTGCCCAGGTTGCGTCCCACATTGAAGAACACGGCCGGCACGCCATACTGTTTCAAAATGGCGCTGATTTCTTCCGTGTAACGGCGGTGCGGGCCGTCGTCGAAGGTCAGCACGATGGTTTTCTTCGGCAAGCCCAGGCCGAAGATTTCCGCCTCATCTTTTTTTGGCGCCGGCTTGGCTTCGGGCATGGAGCCGGCGGGAGGAACGGCATACGGCACGACGATGCCGTTTTCCTTCAGAATCTGTTCGCGGCTGTACAGTTTTTTCAGCTGCGCCACATAATCATCCCACCGTTCACGCTTGAGTTCGATGGACCGCTGGCCCAGGTTGCCGAAGATTTGCCGGATTTCCTTCTCGTAATTGCGCTCGATCTCGCCCAGCGCGTCGAGGTCTTCGGAAATGCGCTTGTGAAGCTTGATCGCCGGCAAGGACGAGTCCTTGGCCACGTCGGCCAGCATGCTTTGCAGCAGTTCGCGGAAAGCCAGGCGGTCCGCGTCATACAGGCCGGGATCGGATTCGATATAGGTGAGCAGGCTGTCGAGCGCTTCGAAGCGGCCCGGATTGGTGGGCGCCGTCAGTTGATCGAGCGCTGCATCGAGCTTGGCGATGCGTTCCTGGTTTTCATGGAACAGCGCCTGCCCCACTTTACGGGCTTCGTCGCGCGCGCCTTCGGGCAAGCTTTGCTCGTCGGCCAGCAGCACGATGATCTTGCGGAAATTGCCCAGCAAGTCGCGGAATTGGCTGGCCACGGCGGCCGTGTCGACGGCGGAGTGCGGCGCGGCGGCAGGGCTGCCCGAAGCCGGGGCACCGGGCGTGGCGGTGGCGGCCGGACGGGTGTAGCTATAAATGCCGGCCCCAGCGGCGAGAGCCACGACAACGGTGGCGGCGATCTTGATCGGCTTGGAAGTCACAGGCTTGTCATTCCCTTCACATACTATGCATACAATTCAGATGGCGCGGATGCGCAAGATGCATAATTGTAAAGCACGCTTGGCACTTGCTCAGCCCGCACGATGAATTTCGGCAATAATATCGCTGCACACCTTCATAGATAGTGAAAACGGGAACGACGATGCACAAGAAACTCTGCGCTGCGGCGCTGATGCTGGGCGTGGCGCTGATGCTGCTGCAACTGCGCGCGCATGCGGGCGACGACACGGACAAGGTCGTGGCCGGGCGCGTGTGCCTGCCGCACTGAGCCACGTCCCACGCGAGCACTACACCTTGGCCGGTTCCCAGTAATTGGCCAGGCCCAGCTTTTTCAAGCCTGCCGCGACAAAACGCGGTTCCAGCAATTCCTCCGCCGTCAGGGGCTGGCGGATCAGCTTTTGCTCCTGCGCAAACGCCAGCACGCGGCGGTAATGGCGGTAGACAGCGTCGTCGTACAGCGGCGACCAGCGCTCCTTCCACTGCAAGCCCGGATCGTCGTAGCTGCGCCGCACGACGCTGTCGGGCGTGCCGTTGCGCGTGCCATCCTTGATGATCGCCTCGCGGTTGCCATCGAGCGCCGCCCAATGCTGGGCCCGCAACCAGGCCGTGGCCACCAGTTCGGCGATGTCGGGATGGGCTTGCGTAAAGTCGCGCCGCGCCCACAGTTCCGCGCGCATTTTTCTCTCCGGCAAGCCCTTGCTGGACCAGATGATGCGGCCGATGCCCTTGTCTTCCAGCGGATAGCCATTGATCATGAACAAGGCGTCGACGGCGCCCGTGGCCAGCGCGGCCGTGCCCGGTTTAAGGTCCATGTTAATCAGGCGAAAATCCGTGGGCGACATGCGCTGGTCGGCGATCAGCTGGCGCAAGCCCAGTTCCCACGGCCGGCCCCGGTGCACGCTGATGCGCTTGCCCTTCAGCTCGGCCAGGGACGTGGCGCGCGAGCCGGTGGGCACCAGCAGGAACTGGTCCGTGCCGCGCCCCGCCGGCACGATCACCTGCGTGCGCACGCCGCCCGCGTTGAGTATGACGGACGGCAAGTCGCCATAGGCGGCCATGTCGATGCGCCCGCTGGCGAACGCCTCGTTCATGGTCGCGCCCGTGTCGCCCGTGACGGGCAGCCATTCCAGCCGCACGCCGCGCAGCTTGAGTTCGCGGGCCAGCCAGCCTTCCTGCTGCACGCGGTAAGCGATGCCGCCCAGTTCCGCCTTGCCGTTTTCCGCAAAGCCCGTCGAGGCGATGCGCAGGGCCGCCGGCGGCGCCCCCGCCGCTTTCGCCGCCGAGGCCGCCTTTCCCGCCAGGGGCAGCAAGGCCAGCCCGCCCATCACCGTGCGTCGCCGCATCGCATTCTCCTCATCATCGAACATGGCCACCGTTGACGTGCTTCCCGCTCAGGCCGCGCGGCGCGCTTGCGCCAGCGCCGCGTCGAAAGGACGGGGATCGATCCACGCGCGCACATCGACCTTGCTGGGCAGAAAATTCCAGCGGAACAAGAAGTCGCTGAAATCCTGCAAGCCGGCAACCGACGTTTCCGCCAGGTCCGTGTCCAGGCGCAGATGGGCATCTTTGCCGTACGCCACTTGCACCCAGTGCTCGCTGGCATTCGATTCGCGCGCGAGGAAGCGGCGCGTCTCGTCCGCATGGCCGCGCGCCCACGCTTCGGCCCGCAGCACTTGCTCGACCAGGGTCACGGCAGAACTGAAATGATTGTCCAGCAAGTGCGCATCGACGCTCAAGGTGCGCGGCGTGCCATTGTTGGCGCGGATCAAGGGTTCCGGATGGCTGCCCGTGTCGATCACCGTGTGCAAACCGAACTGCTGCGCCAGCTGGGCGGCCGACGCGCCTTTCAGGAAGATGGCGTCGACCTCGCCCCGCAGCAAGCCCAGCAGCTCGGGACTTTGCCCGCCGCGCCGCGCGCCGCTGAACAGATTCGTTGCCGCGCCCCGCTCCGGCGGCGTTTCGCTTTGGCCCGCCTGGATCACATAATCGACCAGTTCCACGTCGGCAACCGTCAAACCTTCCAGGCTCAGCGCGTTTTCCAGCCCCCGCAAGGCTTGCGCCCGCGCAAAGTCGATCTGCGCCCTGGCCCACAGGGGCAAGCCGAAACGCCGGCCCTTCAAGTCGCGCACCGTCTGAATGCCGCTGCCGGGCAGTGTCAGGATCAGCTGCGTCTCATCCGACCACGACAGGCCGATCACGCGCGTGTCGCGCCCCGCCGCCCTGGCCCACAAGGCGGGAATATTGCCGCCGTGGCGCACGGAATTTTGCAGGGTATGGTCGAAATGCGATTCGCGCACGGCTTCCTGCTCCGACTCGCGCAAGGAGCGCAAGCTGGTGCCGTCGGCGCGCAATGCCTCTTCCAGCCAGCCTTGCTGCAAAGCTATCCCCAGGCCCGTCGGGACGGGGCAGCGCGTGTACCACAGGGTGTCGAGTGCTTGGTTTGCTGCCTGACTTTCATTGCTCATGCTGTCTCTCCAGGTTGATCGATATCAAAAAAAACTACAGCGCCATCCTGCGCGCCCATTCATTGCCATCCCACAAGCTGCTGGGATCCACGTCCTGCGCCACGGGCGCATGCGTGTCGTCCAGGTCGCTGAAATCCGCATGCAAGCCGTCGCGGATGGCGACAAAGCCAGCGGAACCTCGCTGGCGCGGGTGGGCCAGCGGCACGTCCTGCACGCGGCGCACCTTGCCGGGACGGGCATCGAGCACGACGATGCGGTCGGCCAGGTAGACGGCTTCGTCGATGTCATGCGTGACCATCACCATGGTGATGCCCTCGTCCTGCCACAGGCGGCGCAGCTCTTGCTGCAGGCGCAAGCGGGTCAGCGCGTCGAGCGCGCCCAGCGGTTCGTCCAGCAGCAGCACGTCGGGCCGCCCGACGAGGGCACGGGCAATCGCGGCCCGCTGCGACATGCCGCCAGACAACTGATGCGGATAGGCATCCGCATAGCCGTCGAGGCCCACGCGCGTGATTTCCGCCGCCACGCGGGCGGCCCGCTCGGCCAGCGGCACACGGGTATTGCTGAAGGCCACGGCCACGTTTTGCTGCACCGTCAGCCAGGGAAACAATCGGTGATCCTGGAATACGAGGCCCCGGCGCAAATCCGTGCCGCGGATCGGCACGCCGTCGTGCAGCAGCAAGCCCGTGTAATCCGTATCGAGGCCAGCCAGCAGGCGCAGCAGGGTTGATTTACCGCAACCGGAGGCGCCGACGATGGCGACGAATTCACCGGGCGCGATGGTCAGCGAAATATCGTCGAGCACGGGCAGCGGCGCGCCTTTCAGGGAAAACGACTTGCTCACGTGCTGCACTTGCAAGCCGCCGCTCAGGTGCTGCTGTTGCGGCGACAAGGCCGAAGGGGAAACAAAATCATTCATGGCGCACTCTCTGCGGTGGGGGCTAGGGAAGGAATGGCGGCGGGCGGCGCCCGGCGCAGCCAGCGGCTGCCGTGGAAAACCAGCCAGGCGGCCAGCCAGGGAGCCAGCCAGATCAGGAACACATTGCGCAAGCCCGTCAGGTCGGCCAGGCGGCCCGCCGCCAGCGCGCCGGCCGTGCCGCCCACCATGCCGAACAGGGTCAAGTGGGCGGAAACGCGAGCCTTGTCGACGGGGGCGCGGGCGATATTGTCCGTATTGACGAGGTTATTCACGCCCAGGCCCAATCCCAGCAGCACTGAGGCAGCAAGGTAAGCGATGCTGGAGGGCCACAGACCCAGGATCAGCAAGGCCCCCATGATGGCCAGGTGCGCGCCGCCATACAGCTGCTCGCGGTAGCGGCTGGCCAGCACGAAACGCCCCAGGAACAGCAGTACAAGCACGCAGCTGAGTCCCTGCACGGCCATCAGCCAGACGGAGTGGTGCGCAGGCCAGTGCAGCACGCGGATGGCCAGCAGGATGGAAAACACGCCCACGCTGGATGCCGTGAAGCTGGCAAGGATTTCAAACAGGTAAGTCACGCGCACGATGGGCAGGCGCAGCAGTTCGCGCAGGCTGGCCGCACCGGGCAGCGCACCCTGTCCCGCCGGCTTGCGGGGTGCCGTGTTGTCAGGCAACACTTGCCAGCCCAGCAGCGCCAGGATGGCGAACATCAGGGCGGAAATCAGGAAGCCCGCCTTCAAGCCCAGCTGGGCGATCAGGTAATTGCCGCAGAGGGGCCCGAGGAACTGCATGCCGAGGATTAATGTACCCTTGTACCAGCCCGCCTTGCCCTGCCCCAGTTCCGGCAGGCGCACGAGAAACACCGTGCTCATGGCCACGATGCGCAGCGAGATGCACAGTCCCACGAGAAACATCAGCAGGGCCACCCATTGCCAGCCGGGCAGCCACGGCAGCACGCAAAAGGCCAGCGCCAGGCTCAGGCTGACGCCCGCGTACAGGTGCTTCGGATTGCCGCGCGACAAGATATAGCCGGCAGGAATGGTGCCCAGCGCCATGGCCAGGGTTTCCGCGCTGCTGATCGCGGCCAGCTGGAAATTGCTCACGTGCAAATGCAAGCCCAGCAAGGTGGCCAGCACCTTGTTCATGCCGATGGTCACGCCCGACAGCAGGGTCAGGCCGATAAAGCGCAGCAGGAAGGCGCGCAACTCCCCTTCGCGGGCACTGACGGCCGCGTCTGGCTGGAATGGCAGGGATTTACTCACTGCTGCGCCCCTTCACCAGCAAACGCGCGAGACGCGCAAACGCCACGTTCATCGCCTGCGCCAGCAAGGCGATCACGAGCACGGCCAGCAGCACGACATCCATGCGCCCCGACACTTCGCCGTTGAGCAGCAAGGAACCCATGCCGGGGCCGGCCGCAAACAGCAGTTCGCCGCCCAGGCAAGCCAGCCAGGCGAACGCCAGCGCATGCGTGACACCGGTGACGATGGCAGGCATGGCACCTGGCAACAGAATCTGACGCAAGGTCTGCCAGCGCGTCAGGGTCAGCACCTGTCCCACCTCGCGCAAGCGCCCCTCGACCTGGCGCATGCCCGCATACGTGTTGAGCACGGTAGGATAAAAGGCGGCGATGGCGATCACCAGCAACTTGGCGCCGTCGCCATTGCCCACCCACAAGCCCAGCAGTGGAATCAGGCCCAGCAGGGGGACCTGGCGGATGCTGTGGAACAGCGGGCCGATGAGGCGGTCCGCCAGCGGCGACTGCGCCATCAGCGCGCCCGTAACGATGCCGGCGCTGCCGCCCAGCAACAGTCCGGCCAGCGTGCGTCCCAGGCTGGCGCGCAGATGCACCCACAGCTCGCCCGTCAAGACCAGGTCGCGCAGGCTGTGCGCCAGATCGCCCAGCGAGACGAAGATGTAGGCGGCGGCAGCACCCTGCCCGGAGGCCCATTGCCAGGCGCCCAGCAAGGCCAGCGGCAGCAGCGCGCCCTTGATCACCAACACTAAACGTTGCCTCATGCGGCGCCTCCCTTACCATCCCCATTACGCTTCCAGCGCATCAATCTTGCCTCCAGCGCATGGCAAAGCCGGTCCAGGCCGAAGCCGATCACGCCCGTCAGCACCACGCCCACCATCACCACGTCGAGGCGGAACATTTGCCGGCCCATTTCCATCATCTGGCCCAGGCCGCTGTCGGCAGCCAGCAATTCCGCGCCCACCAGCACCATCCACGAGCGCGACAGGGCGATGCGCATGCCCGTCAGCGCGGCCGGCACGATGGCGGGCAGGACGATGAAACGGATGCGCTGCCAGCGCGAAAAGCAATACACTTGCGCCACCTCAAAGTAGCGCTGCGACAGGTTGCGGATGGCGTCATGCACGGCCAGCGCCACGATGAAAAAACTGGCCTTGGCCACGATAAACACCTTGAAACTCTCGCCTATGCCGAACAGCAAGATAAACAAAGGGATCAGGGCCACGGTCGGCAGCTGGCGCAGGATATTGAACGTGGGGTCGACATAGCTGCGCAAGCCTGGAGACAGGCCCAGCACGACGCCGAAGGCCAGGCCGGCGCTGGCGCCCAGGCCGAAACCGGCCAGCAGGCGGAACAGGCTGATGCCCAGGTGCTGGCCCAGTTCGCCGCTCTCGGCCAGGTCTGCCGCCGTCAGCAATACTTGCCAGGGCGACATCAGGATGTGCGCGGGCATCCATTCGAAGGTGGTGGCGGCCGTCCACAGCAGCAGCAAGGCGAGCGGCGAGGCCCACACGGACCAGCGCGAGCGGATAAAGCGCTGCAGCCACGGACTAGGCGCTGCGGGCGCGGGCGCAGGGGCGCGCGGCAAGGCGATGGAAAGGGACGTCATGGCGACCAGTACGCTTGCAATTTCAGCTGCGCCAGCGCCTGGTTGACGAACTGGGGCGCGAACAGGCTGTCGACTTGCAGGGGACGCCCGATCAGCCCCGCGCTCTTCGCATACGCCGCCTCGCCCACGTAATGCTGGCGCAGGCTGGCCGTAAACAGGGGCGACCAGCGCGCCTGCCATGGCGTATGGTCGCCCGCCAGTTCGCGCCGCACCACGCTTTCCACCTGGCCGGCGGATGCCTCCGTGCGCACGTACTCGTCTTCGCCACCGGCGCCGGCGGCCCGGTGGTGCTCGCGCACATACGCCGTCACCACCAGCTGGGCCAGCTGCGGCCAGCGTTGCAGGAAGCCGCTGTCGGCCCACAGTTCGGCGCGCATCTTCCAGTCCTGCGGCGGCGCCTTGCTGGACCAGATGATCTTGCCCACCTTTTTATCTTCCAGCAGGAAAGCATCGCTGAGGGTGAAGAAGGCATCGGCGCCGCCCGTCGCCACGGCCGCCGCGCCCGCCTGCGGGTTCAGATTGAGGATCTTGACGTCGCGCAAGGTCATGCCATTCGCTTCGAGCAGGCGCGCGAATGGGTATTCCCACGGCCGGCCCCGGTGCAGGGCGATCTTCTTGCCCTTCAAATCCTTGATCGAGCGGGCCGTCGAGCCGTTCGGCACCACCAGGTAGGTGTTGCTGAAGCTGCCGCCAGGCAAAATCAGCCGCGTCTGCAAGCCCGAGGCATTGGCGATGATCGATGGCAGGTCGCCATACTGGGCCAGGTCGATCGAGTGGTTGGCAAACGCCTCGTTGACTTGCGTCGCCACGGAATTGGTGGTGACGGGCACCCATTCCAGCTTCACGCCCAGCTTGCCCAGTTCGGCCGCCAGCCAGCCTTGCGCGGCCACCTGGGCGGCAGAACCGGCAAACACGGTCTTGCCGGACGGCGCCGTGCGCGCCACGACGGCGATGCGCACGGCGGCCGGCAGCGGATCGGCCGCCGCGATGGCTGGCGCCAGCACGCTGGCCGCCAGGGCGGCGGCGACGACTTTGCGCCAGCTCAAACGTAAGAATTTCAATGACATTGCGAGCCTGTTCTTGTAAGGGTTACACCAGGTCGGTGGCAGGCAACAAGGACAGCGCGCGCGCCGTGTCGATCAGCTTGCTCATCTTCCATTGCTGCAGCAGCACGCCCGGGCCGAAGTCGCGCGAACCGCCGATGGCTTCGGCCGCGATCTGGATTTTTGCGCCCTCTTCCAGCAGCAGGATGAATTCGGCCAGCTTCAGCAAGCCCTGCTTGCCCCACACGGTGGCCCCGCCATTCGCTTCCAGAATGGCCGTGGTATGCGTATTGCGGGCGATTTCGCCGAGGATGAAATCGACTTCCGGCTGGCGGCGGTCGATATAGATGGGGATTTCGCGCACCAGCTGGTAGCGCTGCACGGGCACGTAGCGGATCGGCAAGGTGCGGTGCGTCTGCGCCCACGCGCCCAGCGATGGCGAGTGCACGTGCGAGATCGACGTGATCTCGGGCCGCTCGCGGAACAGCTTTAAATAGCGTGCGCCGCCGTTGTTGGCGTCGCCGAACAGCACCGTGCCGTCCAGCGCCAGCACGGCCGCCTTCAGGGGCTGGCCGCGGCGGAACGGGCCGGGATCGTTGACCACCACCACCTTGTCGCCAGCGGGCGTGCGCTCGACAAAGCCCACCGTGCCGTTGGCCGTCAGACTGCCCGTCTCGCGCAAGCCGTCGAAGGCGGTCTGCGCATCGCGCCGCACCTGCTCCACGAAGGCCCGTTCGGCCGCCGTCAACTCCTGGGTTTGTACTTGCTCTGGTGCTTGTGCTTGTGCCACGTCCGTCATGTCATGCTCCATTCGGTAAAGAGGTTGAGACCGGGTTTCGTCTACCGTCTACTTTCGCAAGACGCGTGCCAGCGCCGGGGCCGCAAAAATGGCGGAGCGCTGCTGCCTGCGCAACAGCGGCTGCTGGCGCCGCAGCAGCGTTGTGCGCAGCGGCTGTCGGCAAGCCAGCAAGCGGCGCGGGCACGTTTCCTGCACGGTTACAGGCTCCACCCACCACGAAAGAATCCCATGACTACCGCAACCGCCCCCGCCGTCGATACCGTCTGGTTCACCCGCTGCCCCGTGCCCACGGCCACGGGCCTGGCCTATAAACTGGGCTGGCTGGACGAGGAATTCGCCCGCGACGGCATCGCGTTAAAGACGCTGCAGGAAGTGGGCGGCGAGCTGGCGCGCCACCACTACGACCACGGTCTGTCCACGCTCGTGCGCGAAGGCGGCAACCTGCTGGCCCTGCCCGCGCGCGCACAAGGGGCGCCCACGCGCCTGATCGGCCTGACCTGGATCGACGAATGGCAAGCCATCCTCGTGCGCCCCGGTTCCGGCATCGCCACGCCCGCGCAGCTGCAGGGCAAGCGCCTGGCGCTGCCCGCCTTCCGCGCCGAGGACTTGCGCGAGAACCGGCGCGGGCGCAGCATCGCGCGCGGCATGAGCCTGGCCGGCTACAAGGGCGTGCTGGCGTCGGCCGGCCTCACGCTCGACGACGTGCAACTGGTGGAGGTGGGCGGCGAGGCGCCGGCGCAAGCCAATCTCGGCGCGGGACTGTGGCAAGGCATCGCGCCGCTGCTGCGCGGCGAAGTCGATGCCGTCTACGTAAAAGGCGCGGCGGCGGCCGAGGCGGCCCGCGCGGCGGGGCTGGAAGTGGGAATCGACATCGACGCCCTGCCCGACCGGCGCTTCCGCGTCAACAACGGCACGCCGCGCCCGATCACCGTGCATGCATCCATGCTGGAACAGCATTTCGAGCTGGTCGTGCGCTTTTTGACGCAGACCTTGCGCGCCGCGCACTGGGCGCGCAGCCACAAAGAAGATGTGCTGGCCATCCTGCAGGGCGAGACGCGGGCCGGCGCCGACGCCGTGGCCGAAGCCTACCGCGACGGTTTTCACCTGACCCTGGCGCCCGACCTGTCCGACGACAAGGTGGCGCTGTTCCGCCAGCAGAAGGATTTTCAATTGCAGCACGGTTTTCTCGACCGAGACGTCGACATCGACAGCTGGATCGACCGCCGGCCATTGGAAGAGGCGCAGCGCAGGCTCGACGCGCTGCTGCGGCAGGCGGCATAAGGAAATGGGGCCAGCCCATGGCAACATGTGCTGGCCCCACAGGCACTATCGATTCACGGCAGGCCGGCTGCTAGGCTGCCAGCGCCGCCTGCGGCGCGCTGGCCGGTTGCGCCAGCCGCTGCAGCGAATGGATGGTGGCGGCGCAGGCCGTCGCCAGTTCCACGCCCTTGACCTTGAAGTGCTGGAAGTAGAATGCCTGGTGCTCCTGGCCCGCATGGAAGTGGTGCGGGGTCAGCACGGCCGACAGCACGGGCACGCCCGTCGCCAGCTGCACCTGCATCATGCCGGAAATGACGGCATCGGCGACGAAATCATGGCGGTAGATGCCGCCGTCCACCACCAGGGCGGAAGCGGCAATCGCCGCGTACCGGCCGCTTTTGGCCAGCACTTGCGCATGCAGGGGGATTTCAAAGGCGCCGGCGACGTCGATGACGTCGATATCGCTCTCGGCGAAGCCCAGCGCGGCCATTTCCGCGATAAACGACAGCCTGCATTGCGCGACGATGTCGCGGTGCCAGCCCGCCTGGATGAAGGCGATGCGTTTGGCTGGTGTTGCGTGTGATGCTTGTGACATATAAAAGACTCCTGTTTTCAAGAATGATAAAAACAGGGCATCGGATCGAAGGGGATATGACGGGCGCATGAAAGCCACGCCCAACTGCGCATGCAGGCACGCGCGCAGACGCACCGACGGCAAACGCAGGCCGTCCATGCGCCGGGCGGATGCCGGCGTCGACACAATGATGCCATCCCGCTCTCTCTTTATCCGGACTATACCGTCGGCCCCGGAATCACACCAGGTCTGCTGACCTTGCCGTCATGGCCCGAAGACCGTGCCGGCAAGCGCTCGCGGGCTAGGCACGCATGCCATTACCGCCGGTGGGGAATCGCACCCCGCCCTGAGAACGTTGCATGGCCAGCGCAGCGGGTGCGGCAGCCATGCCCGGCGACTATAGCATATCGCCCCTGCCTCTGCCCTGCGCGGTCAGAACTGCAGCGTGTACGACGCGCCCACCGTGCGGCCCTGGCCGATGATCACCGTGTCGCCATTGACGGCGCCGGGCACGAAGCTGGTAAGCGTGTGGTTGCGGTAGACCTTGTCGGCCAGGTTGTTCGCATACGCCGTGATGCGCTGCTTGCCGCCCGGGAGCACGTACGACAGGCGGGCGTTGGCCAGCGCGAAGCCGCCCTGGTTCAGCAGGTCGCGCGCAGCATTTTGCGGGTCGACATAGTAGTACTGCTTCGACGTGTAGCGCACGTCGCCGCTGAAGACCAGTTGCGCGCCATTGCCCAGCGGGTAGCGGTAGTCGGCCGCCAGCAGGGCCGTCACGTGGGGCGAGCGCACGAATTCGTTGCCGGAGCGGTCGCCGCCATTGTTCTGGATGGCGAAATCGTCGAATTCCGTGCGCAGCAGGCCCAGGTTGGCATTGACGTGCAGGTTGTCCGTCGGCTGCGCCTCGATCTCGAATTCCGCGCCGTTGACGTGGGCCTTGCGCACGTTCTGCAGGTAATTGACGCTTTGCGTGGGGTCGCCGTTGTACACGCCCGTGATATTCACCTGCACGTTCTTGTAATCATAGTGAAAAACGTTGGCGTTGAAGTTCAGGCGCCCGTCCAGCCATTCGGACTTGATGCCCGCCTCGAACGAGTTCAGGGTTTCCGGCTTCACCGCGTTCAGCGCCCGCACGTCCGTGGCGCTGGTGTTGTAGCCGCCGGACTTGATGCCGTGCGCGTACTTCAGGTAGCCGCGCAGGGTGCGGCTGAAGCGGTATTCGGGCGTCACGTCATACGTCAGCGCGTTCCACGTGGTCGATGGATTCGACGTGAAATTGTTGTTGGCCACGGAGGCGGCCGTGTAATTGCCGCCCCGGACCGTGTTCCACCAGTTGGCCGCATCGCCGAACGTCACCGTGTTCGAGACGGCCTGCACGCGCTGCAAGTCCAGGTCCTTGGTTTCCGTCGTCCAGCGCAAGCCGAACGTGGACAGCAGCTGCTCGCTGAAGTTGACGGTGGTGCTGCCGAAGATGGCCGCGCTGCGCGCCTTGTGCCGATAGATGGTGCGGTTGTAGCCGACGGGCTGCGTGCTGCCCGCCAGCGCCGGCACGGTGCCGTTGGGCAGGCGCGCACCAGCCGAATCGGCATCGATCTTTTCATTGAAGTAGAACAGACCCGCCACCCAGCTCACGGCGCCGTTCTGCGGAGACGTCAGGCGCAGCTCCTGCGACACTTGCCGGCTGCTGGCCTTGGAACGACTGCGGCCCACTTCCAGCGGCGTATTGTCGCTGTCGCCCGTGGCTTCGTTCCTGAAATTTTCATAGCCCGTGATGGAAGTGAGGGTCAGCTCGCCCAGCGCATATTCGAGGTTCAGCTGGGCGCCGCCCTGTTGCACGTCGCTGTCGGCCGGCGCATTCGTGCTGACGTCGTCGGGATTCGTGCTGGGGACGTAGCCGTTGCGGTAAACGCCATTGGCGCCATAGCTGGCCACGGTCGTGGTGGCGCCCTTGGTCGTGTAGTCGCGGTAATGCAGGTTCAGATTCGCCGTCAGGTCGCGCCCGATCAGGGCCTTGAGCTGGCCGCGGATGGCGCTGTCCTTGAGTTTTCCATCGCGCTCGCCCGTAAACTGGTTGTGGAAGCGGCCCTTGTCCTGCTGCTCCGTGTGGAAGGACAAGCGCCCCGCCAGCACCTCGTCGACCAGCGCGCCGCCGATGGCGCCTTCGGCCAGCTTGGTGTCGTAGCTGCCGTAGTCAAGCTTGGCGTAGCCGCTGGATTTGAACGAGGGTTTGCGCGAGATCACGTTGATGGCGCCGCCCGTCGTGTTCTTGCCCCACAGGGTGCCTTGCGGGCCGCGCAGCACTTCCACCCGGTCCAGGTCGAACAGGGGAAAGCCCGTGGCGCTGGAATTACTGATGTAGACGTCATCGAGGTAGAAGCCGACGGGATTCGGAAAGTCCACCTGCTGCTGGCCCGCGCCCACGCCGCGTATCCACCAGCGCGGGCGGCCGTGCTGCTGCGTGCCGGCCGAAGCATTCGGCACGTAATTGAGGATTTCGCTGGCCGAGCGGCCGATGCCCGTGTCGAGCAGCTCCTTGCCGCCTAACACCGTGATCGCGCTGGGCACCTTCTGTGCCGATTCCTCGCGCTTTTGCGCCGTCACCGTCACCGATTGCAGCGAGGCTCCCTCGCCGGCGCCATTCGCGTCGGCCGCGGCAATGACATCGGCGCCAGGCGTTTCCGCATGGGCCAGACCTGGGGCGAGCATCAGGCCGCCGATGGCGAAGGCCGAGCGCAGCGCGCGGCGCACTGGCGTCAGGTGGAAAGGAAATGGGGAAGAGTCGGCGGGAGCAGTCGAACGGCGCATGGGTGATTATCCTTGAGTAAAGTCAAAACGCGAGATGGTGATGACCAGTATTGCAAGGCGCATGCCCGCTGCCGCAGCGCAGCAAAACAGAACGTAAGTATTTGATTTCAAAGGAAGACTATCGTCATGATAGCGCTGTTGATTTGGCAGCAGCGCCGGTGCCGCGTGCTGCCTGCGCGACAGCAGGCGGTGGCGCTGCTGTCGCGGCAACAGGGGAAAGGATCAGGCGGCGCGCAGCAGTGCCGCCGTGTGGCCGCGCACGAGGGGCAGCACTTCCTCGCCCACGCGGTACGCTTCTTCCAGGTGCGGCGTGCTGGCCAGGATGAAGGCGTCGGCGCCCAGTTGCACCAGTTCATCGAGGCGTTCGGCCACCTGCTGGTAGCTGCCGACGATGCCCTGCGTCTGCCCGCCGCGCAGCAGATTAAAACCGGACCAGATGTTCGGCGCCGTGATCAAGTCCTTGTAGCTGTTCAAGGTAGTCGGGCGGTTGCCGCGCTGGCGCGCCGCGCCCACGGAGTCGCCGCCATCGGCACCGAGGAACTGGCGCAGGGTGGCGGCATCGACGGCGTCAAAACCCTTGCGCACCTCGTCCCACGCCTCTTCCTCCGTGGCGCGGGCAACGATGTCGACGCGCACGGCGCACTTGATCTTGCGCCCCAGCAGCGCCGTCCTTTCATGCACACGGGCGAATTTTTCGCGCAGCTGCTCGAACGGTTCCAGCCACGTCAGGTAGTAATCGGCGTGCTTCGAGGCCGAACCGAGGGCCGCGTCGGAGGAACCGGAAAAATAGATCTCGGGGAAGTCCTGCTCCGACAACGGCGTGGCCAGGCCCGCGTCTTCCACCTGATAGAACTTGCCCTGGTAGGAAAACGGCCCGCCGCGCCACACGCCGCGCACCACGTCGAGGAATTCCGTCGTGCGCGTGTAGCGGTCGTCGTGGCCGGCCGCATCGCCCCACCACAGCTGCGCCGGGCCGCCGCCGCCCGTGATGACGTTGTACAGGGCGCGCCCGCCCGTGGCCCGCTGCAGGCTGGCCGTCATGCGCGCGGCCACCACGGGGTTCAGAAAGCCGGGCTGGAACGGGATCATGAAGCGGAAGGTGCGCGTCTCGCGCGCCAGCAGTGCGGAAATGGCCCATGGTTCATCCGTCATGGGAAAGGACGGGATCAGGCCGCCCTGGAAGCCCGATAGTTCGGCCGCCCGGGCGATCTCCGCCAGGTAGTCGATATACGTAAAACCGTCGGCGCCGCCGCCACCGAGACCGGCCTGGCGCAGGTTGTCATTGCCGGGGAACCAGTCGCCGCGAAACGGCGTGCGGGCGCGGTGCGAACCCGGTTCGCCATGCGTGGGGATGCGCCAGAAAAAATCGATTGCCATCAGGGGTACTCCTTCAAATAATGTGGATTCAAGCCGCTTGCAGCGCGGATGCCGTCAACGATGCGCGCAAGGCTGGCAATACGTGTTCGCCGATGCGGTAGGCTTCCTCGAAATGGGGGATGGCCGCCAGCACGAAGCTGGAAACTCCGGCCTGCGCGTACGCTTGCAGCGCGGCGGCCACCTGCGCATAGCTGCCGACGAGGGCGCCGTGGGCGCCCGTCTGCGCTTGCGCAAAGCCGGGCCAGAAGGCGGCGGCACGGTCATCGAAGGGCGCATCGTCAGGTAGCCCGGCGCCGCTGCGGTAGCGCCGGGCGTCGCGCAAGGCTTCGTCGAACGTTTCACGGGCCAGCACGTCGATGCGCAAACCCGCCGCCACGGCGCGGCCCAGCTGGCGCGCCTGCGCTTGCAGGCTGCCGATGGAAGGCTGCAAGTCCGCCACGGGCGCCGCATCGAAGACGTGCACGTCGGCCTGGCGCGCCGACAAGGCCAGCGCCTCGGGGCTGTCGCCCGTCAGGTAGATGCCGTTGACGGGGTGGTCCGCCAGCGGACCCTTGAAGCCGCCATCCTGCACTTCGAAGAACCTGCCCTTGAAGCTGAACGGCGACGTACTTTGCACGCCGCGCGCCACCGTGATGAATTCATCGATGCGGGGCAGAATGTCGGCGTCGGGCGCCGCATCGCCCTGGCGGCGGCGCGCTGCCGCATCGCCGCCGTGCCCGATCTGCCAGGCGAAGCGCCCGCCCGTGAAGCGCTGGAAGCTGACGGCGTTCTTCGCCGCGTACACGGCCGAACCCCAGGCCGCGTCGAATTCGGCGATCAGCTTCAGGTGGCGCGTGCTGCGGGCCAAATACCCCGCGACGATCCAGCTTTCATCGCCCTGCGTATCGTGGCGTATCTGGATGCCGTCGAAGCCGGAAAGGTCGGCCGCGCGGGCGATCTGGTGCAGGTAGTCGAAGTAAGTGAAGGGCGGACGCGCGCCGCGCGGGTCGCTCACGCCCGCCTGCAGGGGGCTGGGCGCGCCAGCGGCCAGTTCGCCCCGGCGCGTGATGCCGGGCGCCGCATAACGGCCGTCGCCGCTGGTGGGCAATTGCCAGATGAATTCGATGGTCATGCATGGACTCCTGTCGTGGGTCGAAGAAAACACCGCTGCACATTGGCGCAGCGGCCTGCCCTTCCCTCCTCGCAGAAAACATGCCATGCCCCGTGGGTCCGCCAGCGCCATTCTCTGTTGATTTGGCAGCAATCAGCTGCACCCATGGCAGCAGCGTGCTGCGCGCGCAGCAGCCATGAAAAAAGCCGGAGCCGCAGCGCTGCGGGTCCGGCTTCAGGATTGAAGTGCAGGATTAGTCGATGGCGCCCGCCTTTTTCAGGAAAGTGCGCAGGATGTTGCGGCTCAGGTTCAGGTGTTTCGCCGTGCGCACCTGGTTGCGCTCATTGCGCTCCCACGCGGCGCGCACCAGTTCCTGCTGTATCGCTTCGAATTCCACGGCCTCGCCCGAGTCGAGCAAGGCTTGCCAGGCGCGGGCAAAGCGCTCGGTGGCCAATAAATCGTCCTGGCCCGCTGCGCCGTGGGCCGCGTAGGCGATGTCGGCGCCGCCGGCCCAGGCGTCCGGCACGGGTACAGGGGCGGACGCGGGCGCCGGAGCGCGGTGCCAGCCCGACAAGCTCAGGTCCTCGGCGCGCACGACGCCGCTGCGGCAGACGAGCAGCGCGCGGTGGATGACGTTTTCCAGTTCGCGGATATTTCCCGGCCATGGATAGGCCAGCAAGGCTTGTTGCGCATCAAGGTCCAGCTCGACCTCGCCCAGGTGCAGGCGCTGCGCATAGATGGCCATGAAGTGGCGCGTCAGCGGCATGATGTCGCCCGGGCGTTCGCGCAGGGGCCGCAGCGGCAGGCCGATCACCTGCAGCCGGTAATACAGGTCTTCGCGGAAGCGCCCGGCCCGCACGGCTTCGGCCAGGTCCACGTTCGTGGCGGCGATCAGGCGCACGTCGATGGGGATGGCGCGCCGCGCGCCCAGGCGCACCACTTCGCGCTCCTGCAGCACGCGCAGCAGCTTGACCTGCATCGCCAGCGGCAAATCGCCGATCTCGTCGAGGAACAGGGTGCCGCCGCTGGCGGTCTCGAACCAGCCCGGTTTGCCCTGCTGCGCGCCCGTAAATGCGCCCTTTTCATAGCCAAACAGTTCGCTCTCGACGAGGGTTTCGGAAAACGCGCCGCAGTTGATCGCCACGAAAGTCTGCTCGGCGCGCCCGCTCAAGCCGTGCACGTGGCGCGCAATCAGCTCTTTTCCCGTCCCCGTCTCGCCCGTGATCAGCACCGTCGCCTCGCTGGGCGCGATGCGTTCGATCAGTTCATGCAACTGGCGCGAACGGGGGTCGGCAAAGACAAAGGCTGTGGCGCGCACCAGCAAGCTCATTTGCTGCGGGTCGCGGAAGGCGACGAGCGCACCATCATCGTCGGCGCTGGCGCCACGGGCAAGGTGGGCGCTGCGCGCGAAATCGCTGCTGAAATTGTGGGCTAAGAGTTCCATGGGCCGACTATACCGCGCGCCATCTGCAGGCGTGAACGAATGGTGCCGCGCTAGCTTATCCGGATTTTGCATATGCGGGCGCTGGCCCCTTGCTGGCCCGAAGCTTGCATCGGCATTGACGCAGATCATGTTGCCACCCCACCACGGAGCTTCCCCCATGCCAGCACGCCAGCTCGTCCTGAACGTCTTTTTGCAGCGCCACGGCCACCATCCGGCCGCCTGGCGCCATCCATCCGCCAGCGCCAGCGGACGGCCCGACCTGGCCTGGTGGCTGCGCGCCGCCAGGCTGGCCGAGGCGGCCAGGTTCGACAGCTTTTTCATCGCCGACTTCATCGGCCGCTCGGGCGACGTCACGCCGGACACGGGCCGCGCCGCCATCGGCCTGCCGTTCGAACCCTTCACGCTGCTGTCGGCGATTGCCGCCGTCACCAGCCACATCGGCCTGATCGCCACCGTCAACACGAATTACGAGCACCCGTATCACGTGGCGCGCAAATTCAGTTCGCTCGACCACCTGAGCGGCGGGCGCGCGGGCTGGAACGTCGTTTCCTCGTTCGCCGAGCATACGGCGCGCAATTTCGGCATCGATGCGCCGCGCAGCCACGCGCAGCGCTATGCTCGCGCCGATGAATTCGTCGCCCTGTCCAAGGCCCTGTGGGACAGCTGGGACGACGCTGCCTTCGACCGGCCAGACCGCGCCGGCGGCCAGTTCTACCAGCCGGCGGCGGGCCATGCGCTCGATTTCCGGGGCGAGTATTTCGCCTCGCAAGGCTTGCTGGACTTGCCCCGCCCCGTGCAGGGCCACCCCGTGCTGGTCCAGGCGGGCAATTCCGAGACGGGCCGCGAATTTGCCGCACGGCTGGCCGAAATGGTGTACTGCTCCGCCACCTCGCTGCCCGTGGCGCAGGCGTATTACGCGGACGTGAAAGGTCGCATGGCGAAATATGGCCGCGCCAAAGATCAATTGAAAGTCACTCCAGGCCTGTCCGTCGTGGTGGCGGAGTCGGACCAGGAGGCGCAGGACCAGTTTGGCGAGCTGCAGGCGCTGGTCGACTTCAGCAAGCTGGAATTTGGCGGCTTCGACTTGTCCGGCTATCCGCTCGACGGCCCCCTGCCCGACCTGCCCTACCAGGCGGGCGACAACGGCAAGGGACGTTTTCAACAGCAGCTGGAGCTGGCCCGCCGCGAGCACCTGACCTTGCGCCAGCTGGTGCTGCGCTTTCGCGTGGCGCGCGGCCACCTGCAAGCGATCGGCTCCGTCAGGACGGTGGCCGACGTGATGGAGCAGTGGTTCGTGGAACGGGGCGCGGACGGCTTCAACGTCGTGCCGCCCCTGCTGCCGCAAGGCTTCGAGGACTTTACGCGGCTGGTGGTGCCGGAACTGCAGCGGCGCGGCCTGTTCCGCACCGAGTATGCGGCCAGCACCCTGCGCGGCCACCTGGGACTGGCGCGGCCCGCCAACCCGCATACGCTGGGGCGGGGGCGGGCGCGGGCGCGGGCGCGGGCGCGGGCGCGGGCAGCCTGAGCAAGGCTAGACTAGGCTTGATCCGGATCAAAATGCTTGCGCAAGCCTTGCCAGCATTCGAAATAGTCGCTTTGCAGCAAGCCGCCGTCCAGCGCGAACGGCGTGGGCTTGAGGATGGTGCGCGTCTCGAACATGAAAGCCATGGTGTCGCCCACTTTCACGGGCGCGAACGTGTCGCTGTGCGAGGCCTTCTCAAACGTCTGCGCATCGGGGCCGTGGCCGGACATGCAGTTGTGCAGGCTGGCGCCGCCCGGCACGAAACCGGCCGCCTTGGCGTCGTACACGCCATGGATCAGCCCCATGAATTCGCTGGCCACGTTGCGGTGGAACCAGGGCGGGCGGAAGGTATGTTCGGCCGCCAGCCAGCGCGGCGGGAAGATGGCGAAGTCGATGGCGCCGAACAGCGGGTTTTCGCTCGGCGCCTGCAGCACGAGGAAGATCGACGGGTCGGGATGGTCGTAGCTGATCGAGCCGATGGTATTGAAGCGGCGCAAATCGTATTTGTAGGGCGCGTAATTGCCGTGCCAGGCCACCACGTCCAGCGGCGAATGGTCGAGCGTGGTGCGCCACAGGTGGCCGCCGAACTTGGCCAGCAGTTCGCATTCGCCGTCGATATCCTCATACGCCGCGTGCGGCGTGAGGAAGTCGCGGCTGTTGGCCAGGCCGTTCGAGCCGATCGGCCCCATGTCCGGCAAGCGGAAAGCCGTGCCGAAGTTTTCGCACACATAGCCGCGCGCCTGGCCGTCCGGCAGGGTCACGCGGAAGCGCACGCCGCGCGGGATCACGGCGATTTCCTGCGGTTCCAGCTCGATCAAGCCCAGTTCCGTGGCAATCGCCAGCCTTCCCTCCTGCGGCACGACCAGCAATTCGCCGTCGGCCGAGTAAAAGAAGCGCTGCATCGAGCGGTTGGCCGCGTAGACGTGAATGGCGCAGCCGCTCATCGCTTCGGCGCTGCCATTGCCGGCCATCGTTTGCCAGCCGTCGATGAAATCCACGGCCGTGGCGTTGTCGGGCAGCGGCAGCGGGTCCCAGCGCAGCTGGTTCGGCGGCGTCGGCGGCATGGCGTGGAAATCGCTGACGATGCGCGTATTTTGCAGCAAGGTAAACGGCGGATGCTGGCTGGCGGGACGGATGCGGTACAGCCACGAGCGCCGGTTCTGCGCGCGCGGCGCCGTGAAGGCCGTGCCAGACAATTGTTCCGCATACAGGCCCAGCGGCGCCCGCTGCGGCGAATTCTGCCCCTGCGGCAAGGCGCCGGCGATGGCTTCCGTGGCAAATTCGTTGCCGAAGCCGCTTTGGTAGCCGGCGCCTATCATGCGCTCTCCGCCAGGCCGTCGGCCGCGTCGCGCAGCAAGCCCTGCACCACGTCGGCCCGGCCGATGGCGCCCATGGCCAGCAAGGCGAAACGGGCCAGGAACAGGGGCGAACGCTGTTCGCCCAGGCCGCCCATGGTGTGGCACAGCTCCGTGTATAGATTATCGAGTTCGATATCGGTCATGTTGTCTCCTTGTTACTTCGATTGGGCGATGCCGACCGCCGCCAGCGCTGCCGCCACCTGCCCCGCCCGCACCTCGCGCCAGCGTCCCAGCACGTGCCCATCCGGGCGCACGAGATAAAACGTGCCGGGCTGCGCGTCGAACAGCGAGCATACCTGCGCCGCGTGGTCCCAGGCGCCCCCTTGCTCCCCGCTGCGGGCGATCGCCACGGTCGTCAGCGGCAAGCTGTCGCCCAGCGCCAGCAGTTCCGCGGGCACGCCGCCATCCTCGCTGAAGTACAGTCCCGAGAAATGGCCATCCGCGCGCTTCACCAGATCGGTAATATACCGCGCTTTTTGCCCGCCGTTGTGCGGCAGCGCCAGCGGGCACTCGGGCAAGACCGTGCCCGGCGCGGGGCCGGCGGCAAACGCCTCGCTATCCGGCGTATTCAGGGCCGACTGCGCATACGCGATGGCGCTGGTCTGGCGCGGGTTGATCAGCGAGCGCACATGCGCATGCCTGCCCGCCAGGCCCAGCACGGCCGTGCGCATCAGTTCGAAAGCGAACGTGGGCGGCGCCATGAATTCCGTGCTTTTGGTGCCGTGGCGCAGGTTTTCATGGGCGGCGTACACGCGCTCGTCCGAATAACTGTCCAGCAAACCCTGCGGCGCCTGGCCCTTGACGACATACGCCAGCTTCCAGGCCAGGTTGTCCGCGTCGTCGATGCCGGAATTGGCTCCGCGCACGCCGAAGATGGGCACCAGGTGGGCCGCGTCGCCCGCGAACAGCACGGCGCCGTGCCGGTATTTCTCCAGGGTCAAGGCGTTGGCTTTATAAATGGTGATCCACACGGGATGCCACGGGGCGGTTTCTCCCATCATGGCCAGCAGGCTGTCCACGCGGGGCGCCACGTTTTCCAGCAGCACGGCCGCCTGCGCATCCTCGTCGTCGCGCAGCTGGTAATCGATGCGCCAGATATCGTCGGGCTGCTTGTGCACCAGCACGGTCGAGCCGGGATTCGACGGCGGGTCGAAATATGCGAGGCGCTCCGCCGGACGCCCGCTTTTCAGGTGGATATCGACGATCACATAGCGCCCTTCATAGCTGGTGCCCTGCAATTTGAGCCCCAGCGCCTCGCGCACGGCGCTGCGCCCGCCATCGGCCGCCACCAGCCAGTCCGCGTCGATGGTGTAGGTTTCATCGGGCGTGGCCACCGTGACCGTGGCGCCGTCGGCGCGCTGCTGCACGCCCGTGACGCGCGTCTGCCAGCGGATATCAATCAGCTCCGGCTGGCGTTCGGCCGCGTCGAGCAGGAATTGCTCGATATGGTATTGCGCCAGGTTGACCATCGGCGGCAATTTCTGGTTCGCGTCTTGCGGCATCGTAAAGTGCAGCACTTCCTCGTCGCGGTAAAAGCTGCGCCCGCCCGCCCACGGCAAGCCTTTACTCAAAAAACCGTCGAGCGCGCCCAGGCGGTCGATGATTTCCAGGCTGCGCCGCGAAATGCAGATGGCGCGGCTGCCCGTGCAGACGCCGTCGTCCGCCTCGATCAGCACCGAGCGCACGCCGTGGCGCGCCAGGCCCAGGGCCGTGGCCAGACCCACGGGACCGCCGCCGACGATCAGCACGGGCACGTGCTGCGTGCCGGTGCCGACAAGCTTGCCGGGCGGATACACTTTCGGCACATGGGGATAAGGGTGGAATGTATCGCTCATGATGTTTCCTCTTCAACAATATTATTTGCCGGCGCGCGCAATCGGCAGGGTCAGCACGATGGCCGCGCCCGCCACCAGCAGCACGCTGGCGTACAGCAAGCCCGTGGCAAAGCTGTGCGTGAAATCCTTCAGCCAGCCCACGACGACGGGGTTCAGGGCCGAGCCGATATTGCCCGTGGCATTGATGACGGCGATGCCGATGGCGCGCGCGCCCAGGCTCAGCGCACGATCCGGCGTCGTCCAGAAGACGGACATGGCCGTGTAGGCGCCCGTCGAGGCCATGCACACGCCCAGCAGTTGCACGATGGGGTTGGCGGCATACGCGGTGAACAGCCAGCCGGCCGCCGACAGCAGCATGGGCCAGACGATGTGCCAGCGGCGTTCCTGCAGGCGGTCCGAGCGGCGGCCCCAGGCGATCATGCCGATCACGGTGCACACTTGCGGGATGGCGGCCAGCAAGCCGATTTGCGTGTTGCTGGCGTTGCTATTGAAACTTTTCACGATCAGCGGTGTCCACACGGCCACCATCGCCAGGGTGTTGACCAGGCAAAAATAGGCGACGCCGAATTTCAGCACGGTGGGCGAGCACATTTCCGTCAGCACCGACGTTTTTTGCTGCGGCGCAACAGGTTTCTGCTCGGCTGCCAGCATGCGCGCCAGCACCTGCTGCTCCAGCCTGGTGAGCCAGCTCGCCTTGCCCGGTGCGTCGTCGAGGTAGCCATACACGGCCAGGCCCAGCAGCACGGAAGGCATGCCTTCGAGAAAGAACAGCCATTGCCAGCCCTTCAAGCCCCAGTGGCCGTCCAGCCCCAGGATCAGGCCGGACAAGGCCGAACCGATGGCGGCCGTGACAGGCATGGCGATCATGAACAGGGCGTTGGCGCGCGCCCGGTAGGCGCTGGGAAACCAGTAGGTCAGATACAGCAGCATGCCGGGCAGAAAGCCCGCTTCCGTCACGCCCACCAAAAAACGCAGCGCATACAGGCTGGCCGGGCCGCTGGCGAACAGGGTCGCCGTCGAGGCCAGGCCCCAGGCGATCATCATGCTGCCTATCCATTTACGGGCGCCGATGCGGGCCAGCACGATGTTGCTGGGGATGCTGCAAGCGATGTAGGCGATGTAAAACAGGGTGGTGGCAAAGCCGAACTGGGTGCCGGACAGGCCCAGGTCTTGCATCATGGTCAGGCCCGCGAAGCCGATATTGATGCGGTCAAGAAAGGAAAACACGAACAGCAGGAACAGAAAACCCAGCAGATGGCGCGATACCTTGCACATCACCTGCTGTTCCATTTGGTCGGTGGCCGCGTCGAGGACGGGCGCAGTGGTGGCTTGTGTGGCGGGGGGCATGCTTGTCTCCATAAGGTGTCGCCCTCCCCTTGTTGATTTTATTGGGTGAGAGCGGCCGGGTGATCCCGGCTTGCAACACAGTATGCAGACGACGATGCCGGCGGCTGTCCCCATTTTGGGGACGTTTCGCGGCTAAAACTGTCAAAAAGGCGGAGCCATCCCTACGTCCAAGGGATTAGACAGGCGCTGGCGCCATGCACAGCGCAAACAGTTGCCGCTGGCTGGAAATGCCCAGGCGCTTATAGGCGCGCTTCTGGTAAGTGATCACGCTCGATGGCTGCACGCCCATGGTCTCGGCGATTTCCACGGCCGTCAGCCCCTCGAGCACGCCGCGCAGCACGTCGAGTTCGCGCTTGCTCAGTTGCGGGCCATGCAGGCGCAGCCGGGCCAGCAGCATGGGCGCGACGCCCTGCGTGGCTTGCCCCTTCAAGCTGTAATGATGCTTGACGGCATGGGCGAATAGCGGCGACAGGGTTTCGATGCCGGCGATCTCGGCGGGCTGGAACTGGCCCTGGCTGCTGTCGCGGTAGAAATTGACGGACAGCCAGATATCGCCGGCCGGCTGCACCAGCAGCGACAGCCGGTCCGAGACATTCGGCTTTTGATAACAGACGGCGCGGTAGCCGGGATGGCGGATCTCGTCGCTCGCTTGCTGGTGCAGCACGATGGCGGGGTCCAGCTTCGGCTGGCGGGCCGGCGCGATGACGCTCTGGTTGCCGTCGAGGGCATAGTAATGGCGCGCGTAGCTGTCGGCGATATCCTGCAAGAAACGCCCGCCCCGCCGGTCGGCCACGGCCACCGTGCGGGGCCGGTTGCCGAATTCATAAGCAAAGATCGTGCACTGGGCGATGGAGGCGGCCGTGCCGGCCGTTTTCAGGATGGCGCCCGCCATGGCATTCACGTCGGCATGGCCGATGGCCGCCACCAGATCGAGGGCGCGCCCCAGGTCCAGCTGCCCTTCCGCCTGCCGCCGTTCCACCTGCCAATAGCGCATGGCCGTCTCCCCCGGCGCTTATTGTTGACGCTGCGGCAAGACCCAGTCCGGCCGGATGTAATGGCAGGTGTAGCCGTGCGGCAAGCGCTGCAGATAATCCTGGTGCTCTGGTTCCGCTTCCCAGAACGGGCCGGCCGGCGCCACTTGCGTCACCACCTTGCCGGGCCACAGGCCGGACGCGTCGACGTCGCGGATGGTCTCTTCTGCCACCAGCCGCTGTTCTTCACTCGTGTAGAAGATGGCCGAACGGTAGCTGGTGCCGCGGTCGTTGCCCTGGCGGTCTTCCGTGCTGGGGTCGTGGATCTGGAAGAAGAATTCCAGGATCTTGCGGTAGCTGATGGCGGTCGGGTCGAAAATGATCTCGATCGCTTCCGCATGCGTGCCGTGGTTGCGGTAGGTGGCGTTGGCGACGTCGCCGCCGCTGTAGCCCACGCGCGTGGCGATCACGCCAGGATAGCGGCGCAGCAAGTCTTGCACGCCCCAGAAGCAGCCGCCGGCCAGGATCGCGGTTTCGTTGTTTTGTGTCATGTTGATCATTCCTTGAGCTGAGATACTGGTATGTATCGTCCATCTTACCCTGTCGCGGCGTTTTCTTCAGCGGGCCAGCAAGCGCTTCAGTTGCGCCGCCTGGTAGGCGCCGATGGCGTCGTTGAACAGGCAGCGGATCAAGGGGTCGTCGACGATATCGGCCTCTTCCAGTGCGGCCCGCGCGGCCGCATCGAAAGGACCATCATTGATACGCATGTACATCGACGTCAGCGATTCGCCCAACACCAGCGCCGCGTGGCATTTCACCAGCGGCACTTCGGTGGTCCAGCCGGGCGCTTCGCCGGTGGCGGGCACCAGGTCGATCAGGTCGCCATGCGTGCGGTAATGCAGGATGGTGGCCGCACCGTCATGGCCGTACAGCGACAATCGCCACAGGCGCGGTTGCTGGAAGTAGCTGTCGTCGGGCAGTTCCATGTCGCGGTAGCGCTCAAGCAAACCATTGCGGCAGAAATCGAGCACCAGCGCCGTGTCGGCGGCGCTCAAGGGCGCGAAACGGCGGGCGATGTCCGCCGTGGCGGGCGCAAGCGCGTCGGGGCGGTAGTCGAAATCCACGTCCTGCGGCCCCACGGGGAGCACCCAGGGCAAGGGTTCGGCGCCGCTCACCCCGTGCGCATCGAGCAGCACGGACGTCGACGGGTCGAGGCGGAAGATGTGCGCATCGGGCAGCGCGGCGCCCATTTCATCGGCAAAGCGGCGGTAAGTGATCGGGAACATCGCGTGGTTGTACCAGGACCAGTCTTCCTGCACGAACTGGCAGGAACTGGGCACCAGGTAACGGGGCGCCAGCGCGCGCAGCTGCGGCACCCAGTCGTCGGGCAGCTCGACCGGGCCAGGCTGCGCCTGCGACGGCGCGATGACGGCGATCTCGCGCATGGTCTGGAACGGCCACAAGACCATGTCCCAGGGCGCGAACGCGGCCAGCTGTTCCAATGTTTCGGGGCCGATCCAGGAGTCGACGACGTTGAGCACATTCAGGCCGGCGGCGCGCACCTGGAACAGCGAATCGACATCGTCATCGAGCGCCCGGCGCGGGATCACCTCGATGCTGGCCACCCGCACGGGCACGTCCACCTGCAGGCGCTGCACGTGGACAAACCCCAGCGCGCGGAGCATCGCGAACAGTTCGTCGAAGACGCAATACAGATAAATGGGCGTGGCGCGGTCCAGCGCATCGAGGCTGTCGAGCGAGCAGTGGTCGTCGTGGAAGTGCGAAATGAAGACAGCATCCCAGCGCAGCCGGCGCACGGCGTCGAGGTCGAAGCGCACGGACGGAAACGCGTGGCAGTTGCGGCTGAACGGATTTTCGACGATGGGGTCGAAGGCGATGGCCGTGCCTTCGCATTCGAAGACATAGCCGGCGTGCAGGATGCGGGAGATTTTCAGGGGCATGGGAAATCGGAAAGAACCCAACGGCGGAAATGCCGGGGTCGGACCCTGAGGGTCCGACCCCAGACTTTGCCTTTGGGGTAAAAAAGGACGCTAGCTGCGCGCCAGAGACAAGGCTCAATACGGATTATTCAGCACATCCATCGCGAAATACGTAAAGATCATGTCCGCGCCCGCGCGCTTGATGGCGCCCAGGGTTTCCTGCACCACGCGGCGCTCGTCGATGGCGCCGGCTTGCGCGGCGAACTTGATCATCGCGTATTCGCCGCTGACCTGGTAGGCGCCGATCGGCAAACGCGTCACTTCGCGCAGGTCGCGGATGATGTCGAGGTAGGCGCCGGCCGGCTTGACCATCAGCGCATCGGCGCCTTCGGCTTCGTCGATCAAGGATTCGCGCACCGCTTCGCGGCGGTTCATCGGGTCCATCTGGTAGGTCTTGCGGTCGCCCTTCAGGGTGCTGCCGGCCGCGTCGCGGAACGGACCGTACAGGCCGGAGGCGAACTTGGTCGAATACGCCATCACGGGCGTGTCGTGGAAGCCGGCCGCATCTAACGCGCTGCGGATGGCCGCCACCTGGCCATCCATGGCGGCCGATGGCGCGATGATGTCGGCGCCCGCCTGGGCCGCGATGACGGCCTGCTTGCCCAGGTTGAGCACCGTGCTGTCATTGTCGACCGTGTCGCCATGCAGGATGCCGCAATGGCCGTGGTCCGTGTATTCGCAGAAGCAGGTGTCGGACATGACCACCATTTCCGGCACGGCGTCCTTGATGATGCGCGACATGCGGGCCACCAGGCCGTCCGGGTTCAGGGTGTCCGTGCCGTGGCTGTCCTTGTGGTGCGAAATGCCGAAGGTCATGACGGAGCGCAAACCGGCGCGCGCGTAGCGCTCGATTTCCTGCGCCAGCTTCGCTTCGGGAATGCGGCGCACGCCGGGCATGGACTTGATGTCGATGAAATCGCTGCTGCCTTCGTCGACGAAGATCGGCAGGACCAGGTCGCGCGGAATGATCTCGGTTTCGCGGAACAGCTCGCGCAGTTGCGGGGTCGCGCGCAGGCGGCGCATGCGCGAAGTTGGGTAGTGTGCTGGCATGGGGTGACTGGCTTCAGGTTAACAACGCCGATAAGTATACGCCGATCGCGCCGCTTGCGCCGGGCTGGCCGGCAAAAAAGCCGCGCAGGTCAAAAAATGCCGCCCTGCGCCTTCATTTCGCGTGCAGCAGGGCCGCCACTTGCCAGCGCATGTCCGCCGCCAGCTGCACCAGCATGGCGCCGCGGCGGCGCGCGTCCGCCCGCTTTTTCGACGGCACCAGCTCCAGGTCGGGCATGCGGCAAGGGCCGCACGGCAGGCGGAAATTGCCGTCGCCGGTGGGCAGCGCATGCAGTTCGCGCCACGCCAGGTCGTAATCGCAGGAGATGTGGCGGCGCCGGCGCCAGTTCAGCGCGATGCGGTTGGCGTTGCTGACCAGGTCCAGGTGGCCGCAGCCGAAAAAGTCGCCCAGGTCGCGCAAGGCGGCCACCATCAGGTTCTTCGGCCGGCAGCCGTGCAGCGCCCGCGTGGCTTCCTTCACCGCCTGCGCGCCGGCGGGCGAGCGCAAGCCCTGCAAGGCGCCCAGCTGGATGGCGGCGCCTCCCGCCTGCGGCCGGAACAGGAAACTGGCCAGGTACAGCGAGACGCCGTCGCGCGTCAGGCGCAGGCACAGCTCCCCTTCGCGGTGGCTGTCGTGGATGGCCGTCAGCTGCAGGCGGTAGGTGGCGCCATCCTTGCCCTCGATGGCGGCCAGCACCAGCGCGCGGCGCGCCGCGTATTCCACCAGCGGCCGGGCGCCCGCCTGCCACAGGAAGCGGTAATGCCCGCGCAGCAGCTCCACGCGCGCCGCGCAACCGAGCTGGCGGCTGGCGTAGGGCCGGTAAATCTTGTACAGCAGGCTGGGATGGGCTTGCGCCAGCGCCGCCAGTCCCGGCGTGCCGGCGATGTAGGCTTGCCAGCGCGCGCGCTGCAGCGGGAAGACCAGCGCGCCTAGCGCGGCCTTGAGGCGGTGGCCATGCTGGCGCGGTGCTGCCTGTTGCGGCGCGGCGTTGTCGCCGGTGGCGGTAAAAGTAGGCATGAAAACGGCTCTGCGACGGATCGGAACAGACAAACCGCGGCAGGCCGCGGGCAGCCCGGAACAGGCGGCCGCGCGCACGCAGCCGCTCTACGCCGGGTAGAGGGGATGATAGGGGGAGGCGAAAACGAAGGGGGTTACAAGTTGGTAATGTGCCGTCTGGCTACACTAGCGCGGCAGCCGCAAACGCAGGCGCAGGCCCGGCGCCGCATCCTCGATCTCCAGGCTGCCGCCGTGCAGGGCCGCGATGGCGGCCACGATGGACAGGCCAAGGCCATTGCCGGGCAAATGGCGGCTCTTGTCGAGGCGGTAGAAGCGCTGCGTCAGCTTCGGCAATTCCCCGGCAGGCACGCCGGGGCCGTTGTCGCGCACGGCCAGCCAGCTGCCCTGCTCATCGCTGCCGGCCGACACTTCCACCGTGGCGCCCTGCCCCGCGTACTTGATGGCGTTGTCGACCAGGCTGGCCAGGGCGCTGCCCAGCAGGTTGCGGTCGCCGCGCGCCGGCACGCTGTCGCCATACATCTGCACCAGCAGCACGCCCTGCTCGTCGGCCGTCGCTTCATACATTTCCACGATGTCGGCGCCGATCTGATGCAGGTCAATGTCGTCGAAATTCTCGGGACGCATGCCCGATTCGGCCGCCGCGATCTGCAGCAGCTTGTCGAACACGCGCGTCAGGTCGTCGATGTCGTCGATGGCCGCCTGCGCCGCGCTCTCGTAGCCGGCCACGCTCTGCTGCTGGCGCAAGGCGCCATCGAGCTTGTTGCGGATGCGCCCCAGCGGTGTGCGCAAGTCGTGCGCGATGGCGTTCGACACGTGGCGCACGCCTTCCATCAGGTGTTCGATGCGGTCGAGCATGCGGTTGATGTCGCGGCTCAGCAAGCCGAATTCATCCTCGCTGGAGACGGGAATGCGCCGGCTCAGGTCGCCCGCCTCGATTTCCCCCGCCGTGCGGCGGATCTGCCCGATGCGCGCCTCGAGCTGGCGGCGGAACAGCCAGGCGCCCGCCACCACCAGCAGGATGGCCACCCCGCCGCCATAGGCCAGCGAGCGCAGCACCAGGGTGCGGATCGACTTGCCCTCTTCCATGTCGCGCCCGACGAACAGGCGCGCGCCGCCCGCCAGGTCGCGGATCAGCATGCGCGCGGGCACCCTGCGGCCTTCGCGCGTGACGTCGCGGTGCAGCAGGTGGCCCACGGGGCTGCCCAGGTCGGGCCAGGACGACAGGTTGCCCGCCACGCGGCGGCCATCGGCATCGACCAGCAAGAAGATCTCCGTGTCGCTGTCGGTGCGGTCCGTCAGCAGATGGGCGATTTCCGCCGTCGTGCGGCTGCTGCCGCCCTGTTCGTACAGCGCGGCGAGGCGCTCCGAGAGCAGGGTAAGCTTGCGGTCCACGCTGCGATCGAGCACGCCGATGGTGCCGAAATAGAACACGGCGCAGACGATGCTGATCGACACGACCACCAGCACGCCATAGCCGAGCGCCAGCCGGGCCGCGATCGAGCGGTGCAGCTTACGCACTGTCGAGCACGCCCAGGGTGTAGCCGACGCCGCGCACCGTGTGGATCAGCGGCGGCGAAAATTCCTTGTCCACCTTGGTGCGCAAGCGGCTCACCTGCACGTCGATGACGTTGGTCTGCGGGTCGAAATGGTAGTCCCACACGGCTTCGAGCAGCATGGCGCGCGTGACGGACTGCCCCTGGTGGCGCATCAGGTATTCCAGCAGGCGAAATTCGCGCGGCTGCAAGGCGATTTGCCGGCTGGCGCGCGTCACGCGCATGGTGCGCATGTCGAGCACCAGGTCGGCCACCTGCAGCTGCGTCGATTCGGGCACGGGCGCGGCGCGGCGCAGCAGCGCCTCGATGCGCGCCAGCAGTTCGGCGATGGCGAACGGTTTCGACAGATAATCGTCGCCGCCGCTGCGCAAGCCGCGCACGCGCTCGTCGACGCTGGACAGGGCCGACAGCACCAGCACGGGCGTGTTGCGGCCCATGCCGCGCAGGCGCGCGACGATGGCCAGGCCGTCGATCTCGCCGGGCAGCAGGCGGTCGAGCACCAGCGCATCCCAGTCCTCGCCGCAGGCCAGGCGCATGCCGTCGATGCCATTGTCGCAAGAGGTGACGTCGTGGCCCGCTTCGCGCAGGCCGGCACAAATGTAACGGGAAGTTTCGGCTTCGTCTTCGATGACCAGGCAGCGCACGGGGGATTCCTTGTAAGATCAGGCAGCAAATACGCGCAGCATACGCCAGGCGCGCGCCACTTGCCAGCCCCGGCGTGCAGGATCGGGCAATCAAGAGAGCAGCATTCGTGCGCGCCGGGGCGTGCGGCGAACGTTGACGGGGTCGGGTACAATACAGCCTCGACAATGTTTGGCCGCGCCCGCGCGCGCATGTTTTATCGGCGCCGCCCGGCTTGCCGCGGCCTGCATCGCCACCCCTGCCATTAACGAACATCAGGCACGCCCGGCGCGCGCCACAGACAAATATAGCCATGAAATCGACCCACTCTCTCGCACTGGCGCTGGCCATGGCCATCACCTGCGGCGCCGCCGCCGCCGCGGACACCAAGCAAAGCATGCTGTTCGATGAAATCCCCATCGGCAGCTGGAGCACTTCCGCCGAACTGGGCGCCATCACCACCTCGGGCAATACGGTCGGCACCTCCGTCACGGGCAAGATCGACGCGCGCCAGGAACTCGACGACTGGAGCAACCAGTACATCTTCAGCGGCTACTTCAAGGAAGACGAAACTACCGACGACGACGGCAAGAAGGTGCGCGAGCGCTCGGCCGAACGCTTTTCCGCCTCCGCCAAGGCCGCCTACAAGCTGATGGCCGACCATGAAAAACTGTTCGTGCTGGCCTCGCACGTGAATGACAAGTTCGGCGCCTACACCAAGTACTCGACCCTGGCCGTCGGTCATGGCTCGCGCTGGTACCAGTCGAGCGACAAGAGCGTCGACGTGGAAGTCGGTCCTGGCTATTTCAGCGGCACCAACGACGCGGGCGAATCGGAACACGGCCTGACGGTGCGCGGCGCGGCCGCCATGAAGTGGAAAATCAGCCAGTCGGCCATGTTCACCCAGACGGTCAGCGTGGAACGGGGCACCTCGAACACCCACTCGATCGCCGAAACGGCCCTCAGCACGAAGATCAACGGCACCATGCAGATGAAGGCCGCCTTCAGCGCCCGCAACGACACGCGCGTACCGGACGACAAGAAGAATACGGATACGCAAACGTCGCTGACCCTGGTCTACTCGTTCTAGGCGCGGACCGGCCATGCTGATGCGGCGTCTGCGCGTATGCGCCCTCCTGTGCGCGGCGGCGCTGCTGAGCGGCTGCGCCGCCGTCACCGTCAGCGCCATTTCTCCGGCCGACTACCTGCAGCAACGGCGCGGCGACATCCTCACCACGGGCAAACTCAGCGCCTCGGCCAGCGAGGTGCTGCGCATCATCGGCAGCGACATCGCCGCCTGCGAAGCCAATACGGGCAGCTGCCGTGCCGACCTGGCCCGCTCCGAGCTGCTCAGCGACGAGCAGCGCCTGGCGACGCTCTCCGAATTATGGCTGGAAAGCGCGCTGGCGGAAGAAAAACAGGGCGGCCACCCCAGCGCCGAGCGCCTGGCCGCCTGGCTCGAATCGGCCCGCTATGCCTACGCCTACCTGTTCTACACGACGCGCACGCCGGGCCAGCGCGCCTTCGAGGAGCGCCAGACGCAAATCCGCGACTACTATAACTATGCCGTGCAAAAGGCCGTCGGCAACCTGTTCCGCCACCGCGGCGAATACCGGCCGGACGGCCATGTGATCCGCGTCGCCGGCTGGCACATCGACAGCGAACTGTCGGCCCTGCGCCTGCCCGAAGACGGCACCCTGCCCGAAGAACTGCTGCCGGCCACCTCGCTGTCGTTTTCCGGCCTGCGCAATGTCTACCGGCGCGACGGCTTCGGCGCCGACCTGGTGGCCGTCATGCCCAAGCCCCAGGCGCCGCAAGGCGAGTACGTGCCCTACCAGGAGACGCGCTTCCCCGTCGTCACGGCGCTGATCCGCTTCGACGGCAACAGCCTGCAAGAAGTACTGGCCACGCAGCAGCTGCTGGTGATGCTGGTCGACCCGACGCGCAGCGAATCGACGCGCATGGCGGGCCAGGAACTGCCCGTGGCGGCCAATTTCACGGCCGGCTATGGCCTGTGGCTGGCCCGTTCCGGCTTCGGCGTGCAGGCGCTGCGCACCCTGTTCGGCCGCGCCGACGGCATTTCGCGCCCGCAGGTGCACCTGATGCAGCCGTACGACCCGAACAAGCGCACCATCGTCATGCTGCACGGCCTGGCCAGCAGCCCGGAAGCGTGGATCAACGTGGCGAATGAACTGATGGGCGACGAACAGCTGCGCCGCCGCTACCAGATCTGGCAGGTGTACTACCCGAGCAATGCGCCGCTGGCCGCCAACAATGCCGCCATCCGCAAGGCGCTGGCCGCCACCCTGGCGCAGTTCGACCCGGCTGGCAAGGCGACGGCAGCGAACGAGATGGTCTTGATCGGCCACAGCATGGGCGGCGTGCTGGCGCGCCTGATGGTGTCCGACGCCAGCAACACCCTGCTCGACGCAATCACGGAAGAATACAATTTGAAGGGCAAGAAGGCGGAAAAAGTGCGCGCCGGACTAGCGCCCTACCTCAATTTCACGGCCATGCCGCAGGTGAACCGCGCCATCTTCATCGCCGCGCCGCACCGCGGCACCTCGTTCGCCAACCACAAGGTGGCGCGCTGGATCGCCAACCTGATCACCTTGCCCATCAACATGCTCGAGCAGCTGTCCGACGCGGCCGGCAGCCTGGCGCAGCTCGACACGGGCAGCAGCGAGCCGCTGCGCATCCCCAACAGCATCGATAACCTCAGCGACAAGGACCCGTTCGTGCGCCTGGTGGCCGACCTGCCCATCAGCCCGAAAGTGCGCTACTACTCCATCATGGGCAACGACACGCCGGAGCTGCCCCTGGCAGAATCGAGCGATGGCGTGGTGCCGTATGCCAGCGCCCACCTCGACGGCGCCCTGTCGGAAAAAGTCATTCCGTCCTGGCACAGCGTGCAGGAAAGCCCGCAGGCGATCCTGGAGATACGGCGGATTTTGCGGCTGCCGGACAGCTTGCCCTGATCGGCCGCGTATATCTCGCTGTCTGATGCAGGAAACATGCACTTCTCGCTTGATAAAGTTGCGAAACATGATAATCTTGTGTGTAATACGCCTGGCGCATATACCCGAGGAGCGAACATGACAGCGCATCTGCATCACGACACCCTGGCGCCCGAGCGCCAGGAATGGACCGACAACGACCTGCGGGTAGTGGAGCAATTCTCGCAATTGGTGAGCGCACAACTCGACATAGTGGCGCAAGGTCCCGAGCGCGAGCGCCTGATCGACCTGGCCACACGCGCGCTCGATGCGGCGCGCGCCTCGCTGCGCGCCGCCCCGCCATCGATACCGCTGCAACTTCCCGTGTCAAAACTCAAGGTTTCCGATGTCATTGGGCAAGGATGGGTGGCACTGTCGCAAGCGTCGCTGTATCGCGCCGTGGAAAGCCAGCGGTTCTATTGCGTGACGCCCAAGGGACGCAGTATCGGCAAGGAGTTTCCGGCTTGGCAATTTGTCCAGCCCGTGCCGGAACTGATCGCGCCCGTGCTGGCCATCTTCGCCGGCCAGCCCGGCAGTGACATCCATGCCTTCTGGGTCAGCAGCGCCGACGAACTCAACGAACTGTCGCCGGCAGAGCTGCTCGCAGGCAAATCGTTCGAAACGCGGGCCGAAGTGCATATCAGTCAGCAAACGCTGCTGGATTTGCCAGCCAGCGAGAGATTGCGCAAGGTGCTTGCGGCAGCGAAGTGGCAGCATAGGGGCATGGCCGATATCGTAGGCTAGCCCCGCATGACGCTGCAACTGAAAGATACGCCTGTCCCGCCAGAAATGACCGCGCGCCTGCCGGCGCTGGCATCGTTGCGCGCTGAATTATTGAGTCATATCATCACCCATCCAGCAGGCCAGGTCCTGGTGCGCGCGGCATGGAACACGGCATCGATCTGGCCGTTGAAAGTCCAGCGCACCTATCGCTTCGGCCCGCCCGCCGAACTGGCAGATGCGGCCGGCTTCCCCTATCACTGGGCGTATCTTGCGGACGATGCCTACACGGCGGCCTGGGAAGCCCAGCTTTGCCAAAACGACGTAACGCGCCCGGGCACGTTTTACATCGCACACCGGGCGGAGCAAGCCCTGATCGCGACCTTGTCATTCAGCGCCCCGCTGCAATTGCTCGATCTGACCGGGCTGGCCGCCAGCCGCCTGGGCACTTACGATCAATTGCACAGCCCAGATCACGGCTGGTGCCAATGGCTGGGCTGGCAGCTGGATCAGATCATTGCACAGGAGGCAGGCGCGATTCACGGCTTCATGTATCCATCGCGCCGACAACCCGGCAAACTTGCCTATGCGATTTCTTCTCGCCAGATGACAACATTGGGGACAAGCATGGCGTGCTCACACGTGCAATTCGGCGACACTGAAGCATATCCGCGCTTGCTGGCCGACCGCCTGCGCGTGGCCCCGCCCTGAGCTGAGGCTCCCTACGCCGGCTCGCGCCACTTGTCCTTGATCTCCAGCATGGCCGGCAACTGTTCGATGAACAGCGCCAGCAGCTGCGGATCGAAATGCGTGCCGCTGTCGCGCTGCATGGTGGCGATCGCGTCCGGCACCGTCCAGGCGGGCTTGTAGGGGCGCTCGCTGGTGAGGGCGTCGAAGACGTCGGCGATGGCGACGATGCGGCCTTCGTGGGGGATTTGCTCGCCTTGCAAGCCTTGCGGATAGCCGCTGCCATCCCATTTCTCGTGGTGCGTCAGAGCGATGGTGCGCGCCATTTTCAGCAGGCCGCCCGCGTGCTCGCCGATGATGGCCGCGCCGATTTCCGCGTGGCGGCGCATGACGTTCCATTCTTCCGCATCGAGCTTGCCCGGCTTTTGCAGGATGGCGTCGGGGATGCCGATCTTGCCCACGTCATGCATCGGTGCCGCGTTCAACAAATCTTCCGCCCTGGCCGCGCTGTAGCCGGCCGCCAGCGCCAGCTGGCGCGCGTAATAGCTCATGCGGATGACGTGCATGCCCGTCTCGTTATCCTTGTACTCGGCCGCCTGGCCCAGGGTCTGGATCACCTGCAGGCGCGAGCGGCGCAATTCCTCTGCGTCCACCAGCGACAAATGCGTGCGCACGCGGGCGCGCACGATGGGCGGGCTGACGGGTTTCGTGATGTAGTCGACGGCGCCGGCGTCGAAGCCGTCCGCCTCATCCTTCACGTCGCACAGGGCGGTGACGAAAATGACGGGGATGGAGGCCGTGGCCGGCATGGCTTTCAGCTGGCGGCACACCTCATAGCCCGTCATGGCGGGCATCATGATGTCGAGCAGGATCAGTTCGACAGGGTTGTTCTGCGCCAGTTCCAGCGCCTTCTCGCCATCCTTGGCATACAGCAGGCGGTAATCGTCCTGCAAAATCTGGCGCAGCACCTGCAGGTTCGTCGCTTCATCGTCGACCAGCAGCAGGATCGGTTTGTCTTCGTGTAAGGTCATCGTCAGTCCAATATCAGGAAAGGTCGGCAGGCGCTGGTGCTTCCAGCCACGCCAGCAGCTGGCGCAGCACGCCCGCGGCACGCGCAAATTCAAAGTCGTCGATGGCGCTGGCCAGCGCCTGCAGGCGCTGCTGCTGGCCGTGCGGCGCCAGCATGGCGGCGATCTGCGCCATCAGGGCATCGTCCAGCTGCCCGCCTTCCAGGCTGGCGATGGCTTGCCGCAGCAAGGCGCCAGCGGCAGGCGCATCGAGCGGCGCGCTGGCGGCCGGCGCCTGCATGGCCACGGCGGGCATCCCAACTTCTTCCAGCTCGCCGGCCAGCGCCACGAAGGCGGCCGCCAGCTGCAGCAGCAATTCGGTGGCCGGCAGCTGGCGCGCAATCGCCTGCTCGATGCGTCCCAGCAGGCTTTCGACCTGCACCAGGCACAAATTGCCCGCCGCGCCCTTGATACGGTGCAGCAGGTGGCCCGCCACGCTGCCGTCGCCGCGCTCCAGTTCCGCCGCCAGCATGGCGGCGCAATCGCCATTGGCCTGCACGAAACGGCCGATAGCCCGCTGCAAGGCTTCGCGGCCGCCCCACAGGGCGATGCCGCGCTGCCAGTCGACCTGGCCGTCGGCCGCACGCGCCGCCGCGCCGGCCGCCGGCGGCGGCTTGGCCACGGCGATATCGAGCAGGCGGGCGATTTCCGCCGTCAGCTTGTGCATTTCCAGCGGCTTCGAGGCAAAACCGTTCATGCCCGCCGTCTGCGCGGCGCGCCGGTCCTGTTCCAGCACGCTGGCCGTCAGGGCGATGATGGGCGTCGCCTTCAAGCCCTGCTCGCGCTCGTGCACGCGGATCAGGCGCGTCGCTTCCAGGCCATCCATGCGCGGCATCTGCACGTCCATCAGGACGATGTCGAAGCTGCCCTTGCCGAATTCGCGCACGGCGCTCTCGCCATCGCTGGCGGCGATCACCTGGTGGCCGGCCGCGCCCAGGCTGATCAGGAGCAGCTCCACGTTCTGCGGCACGTCGTCGGCCGCCAGGATGCGCAGCGGCGGCAAGGCCACCACGGGCTGCTCGCTGCGGCGCGCCACGGCCTTGCCCGGCGCCAGCGGCAGCAGCACGTGGAACACGCTGCCCACGCCCAAGGTGCTTTCCACGGTGATGGTGCCCCCCATCAGCTCGACCAGCTGCAGCGAAATCGTCGTGCCCAGGCCCGTGCCGCCAAAACGCCGGCTCATCGAGGAATCGGCTTGCGTGAATGGTGCAAATATCTTGTCCAGGCGGTCGGCGGGGATGCCGATGCCCGTGTCGTGCACGGCGATGTGGACTTGATCTCCCTGCATGTCGACGGCCACCCGCACATGGCCCACTTCCGTGAACTTGACGGCGTTGCCGATCAGGTTCGTCAGCACCTGCTGCACCCGGCGGGCGTCGCCCAGGAAGAACTGGCCCATGCCGGGATCGACGTCGACGTGCAGCACCAGGTCGCGCGCATGCGCCGTGACGCGCAGGGACGCGGCCACGTGGTCGACCAGGTCCGGCAGCGAAAAGTCCACCAGTTCCAGCTCGGTGGCGCCTTTTTCCAGCTTGGCCGTGTCGAGGATGTCGTTGAGCAGTTCGAGCAACGAACGGGCCGACTGGCGCACCGTGCCCAGGTGGCGGCGCTGCAGGCTGTCCAGGGCCGTCCCCAGCAGCACTTCCGTAAAGCCGATGATGGCGTTCATCGGCGTGCGGATCTCATGGCTCATGTTGGCCAGGAAGCTGGTCTTCGATTCGGCGGCCAGCTCGGCGCGGTCTTTCGCCGCGCGCAGGTTTTCCTGCATGGCGCGCCGTTCGCTCACGTCGGTGGCCAGCTTGACCACCTTGAACGGCTTGCCGTCCGTGTTGAAGATCGGGTTGTACGAGGCCTGTATCCACACTTCCCTGCCATCCTTGCCGATGCGCTTGTACTCGCCCGTATTGAATTCGCCGCCCGCCAGGTGCTGCCAGAACGCGATGTAGTCGGGCGAGGTCACGTGGGCAGGTTCGCAGAAGATGCTGTGGTGCAGGCCCAGCACGTCCTCGAGCCGGTAGCCGACCAGGTCGAGGAAGTTCTGGTTCACTTCCAGGATGCGCCCCTGCAGGTCGAACTCCGCGACGGCCGTCGCGCGCGAAATGGCCGTCACCTTGCCTTCGTATTCGGCGTTGCGCAATTCGCTTTCCGTGATGTCGAGGATGACGCCGTCAATCCAGCGCACCACGCCGTCGTTATCGAGCACGGGGCCGCTGCTTTCGCGCACCCAGCGCTCGCGCCCGTCGCGGTGGAGCATGCGGTAGACGTTCTCGAAGTCGCGCTGTTCGCCGGCCGCCTGCACGCAGGTGTCGTTGACGCGCTGGCGGTCGTCCGGATGCACGAGGTCGAACAGCCTGACCCGCCCTTCGATGAAGTCCTGCGGCATCCAGCCCGTCAGGTTGAAGACGGCGTCGCTGATGAAAATCATCTTCCATTCGGGCGCGAAGCTGCAGTGGAAGGACACGCCGGGGATATTACGGATCAGGGTGCGGTACTGGCGCTCGCTGTCCTTCAGCGCCTGCTCCATGCTGCGCGACGAGCGCATGTCCGTGACGAAGGCCACGAACAGGGGCTGGCCCGGCGTGTCGATCTTGCCGATCGCCACGCGCATGGGCAGCACGGCGCCATCCTTGTGGCAGCCATCGAGTTCGCGTCCGCTGTCGAGGATGCGCGAGGCGCCCGTTTCCAGGTAGTCGCGCAGATAACCCTCGTATTCGGCCGCGTCGGCCGGCTGCAGCAGCACGCTGGCGTCGCGCCCGACGATGTCCGCTTCGCGCCAGCCGAACAGGCTTTCCGCGGCGGGATTGAAGGAGCGCACCTTGCCCTGGCCATCGATGGTGATCAAGCCGTCGGCGGCCGTATCGACAATGGCGCGCAGCCGCGATTCGCTGGCGCTGGCGTGGCGCAGCAGCTGGCGGTAGCGCAGCAAGCCGTTCGCGGCGGCGACAAACACCGTCAGGGTGACGGTGATCAGGGCCACGGCCAGGGCCACGAACGAGGCTTGCACGGTAATCGTATTGTCGCCCGCCGTGGGCGTGCCGGAAAAGCGCGCCGCCAGCATGCCCGTGTAATGCATCCCGGAAATGGCCAGCCCCATGACGGCACTGCTGGCAAACAAGGACGCCAGCGGCCCCAGGCGCAAACGCATGGCGCTCAGGCCGAAGCGTATCCACAGCGCCAGCATGGCCATGACGACGGCCACCAGCAGCGACAGCGCGAACAGCCAGGGCTGGTAATGCAGGGTCAGCGAAGTCTGCATGGCGGCCATGCCGCTGTAATGCATGGAACCGATGCCCACGCCGACGAGCACGCCGCCCACCACCAGCTGGCGCCAGCTGATGCGCGGGCGCGCCAGCAAGTGCAGCGCCACCCACGAGGCCGCCACGCCTGGCAGCATGGACAGCAGGGTCAGGCCCGGTTCGAAGGACACGCGCGTGCAGATGTCGAAAGCCAGCATGCCGATGAAGTGCATCGACCAGATGCCGCCGCCCAGCGCGATGGCGCCCGTGATGATGGCCGTCTGGCGCTGGAATCCCCGCTCGCTGCTGCGCGCCATGCCGGCGATCTGCAAGGCCATGAACGAGGCGAAGATGGCGATAGCGATGGAAAACAGCACCAGCCAGACATTGTGCGTGCCATAGATATACGGCAAGGTATCGTCCGATACGGCAAAGATGGAACTCAGCATACTGTCGTGAACTCAATAGAGTGAAACGTGACGTCGCAAAACATGACGGCGCACCGCGCGCGCCGGCGCCACGCCTTTTACTAAAGCGGCAACACAGCGGAAATGACAACGGTAGCAGTCGACCAGGGCAAGGCTCGGTCATCACGCCCGCGCCTGCCGCGCGGGGGAAAGGTGCTTTTTACAGAGTGAAAAAGCGGAATGCGTACGAACTCTGGCGCGGATGGCTGGCCGCCAGCGTGACGATGATTTTTTAAAGAGCCATGAGTATAGTTGCTTTGCGAACATATTCATAGGACTTCAGCAATATAGTTATCAAAAATGATAGTTATTGCGGCGGCGATGCGACACTGGCCCGTCTGCGCCTACCCCTGCGGCCAGCGCGCGCGGATGGCCGCGGATTCCTGGCTGATCGGCCCAGCCGTCTCGCGGACAGGGATACCGGCCAGTCTACAGCGGCGGCTCAGTTCCTCCTTGATCTGGCACAGCGTCCAGCGCTGCGGCACGGGCAAGTTCAGGCCCACCACGCGGATCAGCGGACAGTCCGCGAGAGTCGTGTAGAGCAGCAGCTCCACGCGCGCCAGCGGTGCCGGGGTCCGATAGACCTGCAATGCGCCCGCATACGTGACCACGTCCAGCCGCTGCAGCTGCGCCAACTCCAGCTGCACGCTTTTATCCCAGCCGGGCAGGCGCCGCGCATGGCGCCGCAGCAACAGGCCCGCATCGCCAAGTTCCACATGAAAGAGCAAAGCGCGTCCGGGAAACAGCACCAGGCCCGCGATCCAGGCGGCCAGAGCCAGCGGACCGAACAACACTGCCTCGCCCGCGTACGGCACGTCGCGCCAGACGGCTTGCCCGACAAAGGCGAGGATCAGCGCGCAGCCGGCCAGCAGCACGCTGCGCGACAGCACGGGACGCATGTCCGCCATCAGCGCCGCCTGGGCCGCCGCATCGTCGGCTGGCGCAAAGCAGATCCATTCGGCGCGCGCCCCTTTCAGCTTGCGCGCCGGCTCTGCGCTCAAGCGTTCTGTGCCAGCATGCCGCGGAACCACGCCAGCTGCTCGCGCGTCAGGTAATTGGCGCCATCGCCATGCAGGATGACGATTTCGATCTCGGCGGGAATGGACGCGATCAGCTGCGCACCCGTGACGGGAATCTTGGGAAAATTGATGCCGGCCAGGAAGGCCGGGTCTTCCGCCACCGTCACGCACTGGCGCTCGGGATTCGGCGACGGCACGAGGAACAGGTCGATCTGCTCGCTTTGCCCGCCGATGACGACGTGCAATTGCGCGGCCAGCAGTTCAGGCAGGATCAGCTCGATGTTATTTTCGGCGCGCGATTGCTGGAAGGCGCTTTTCAGGGGCGTAAGGACAGGGATGGCGGTCATGGCAGAGTGAAAAGATAAAGACGGCGGCAGTGTAGCAGAGGCGCCCGGACGGGCGCGCTCTGCTGGCGCAGCCGCTACAGCTTGTAGTTCAGCGAAACCAGCACGCTGCGCGGCGCGCCGTAGCGTTCCAGCCCGCCCGACCAGGAATAGCCGAGCGCCTGGTAGTAGCGGCGGTCGAGCACATTATCGATATTCACGCGCAACTGCAGCTGTTCGCTGATGCGGTAGCCAGCCGTCAGCCCGACGATGGCGTAGCCGCCCTGCTGCGTCAGGTAAGCCTTGTCGCGGCGCTCGATCTTGTCCTGCGCAGTCACGGAGGCGCCCAGGTTCCATTTTTCCAGGCTGCCGCGCAGCTGCACAGTCGTGTACAGCTTGAACAATTGCTTCGGCTCGTCCGTGGCGATGCGCTGGCCGACGTTGGCGGCCACGCTGTCTTTCGTGTACTTGGCCAGCACATAGGTGTAGCCGCCCGCGATCTGCCAGCCCGGCAATGGCGAGCCCGAGAGTTGCAAGTCGACGCCTTCGCTTTGCACCTGCCCGGCAGCGCGGGCGCAATAGATGGCGCCGCCCGTGGGGCAATTGACTTCATCGGTCATGGCGCGGTTGTTTTGTTTGATGCGGAACAAAGCGCCGCTGGCGTTGAGCCTGCCGCCGAAATACTCTCCCTTGACGCCCGCTTCCAGGTTGGTGCCGCTCAACGGCGGCAAGGTATTGCCTTTTACATCGAGCACGCTTTGCGGCTCGAAGATCTGCGTGCCGCTCGCATACACGGAATGGTGCCGGTCCAGGTCGTAGACGAGGCCCGCGTACGGCGTAAACTTCGCGTTTTCCGTCAGGCTGCGGCGCCACGCCGGATTGGTGGCATACCAGCCCGTGACATCCTGCGCATACCAGCCGAAGCGCCCGCCCAGCACCAGACGCAGCGGATCGGCCAGGCTGAAGTTGCCTGCCGCATAAATCCCCTTCTCGTCCGTCTTGCGGCCCCAGTTAAAGGGCTCGAATGGCGCGCCGCGCATCGGGTAGGCATGGGGGTTCCAGTGGCGCAGATCGAACACGCGCGTTTGCGCGCCTTCCCAGCTCTGGGCCGCGTCCGAATCGTCATGACGGTAGCTGGCGCCGACGATGACGTCATGCCGGCGGCCGAACCAGGTGACGGGACCGCTCAGGCGCCAGTCGGCCACCACCTGTTGCGTGTTGTATTTCCAGCCCGTTTCCGACTGTTCCAGCAAAAACGTTTCACCGCCGACGCGGCTGTTGGTGGTATTGCGCGTGCTCGACGAGGCATCGATATGCGTGATGGCGAAGCGGCTGCGCCAGCCCTTCTCCAGCTGTGTTTCCAGGTCGGCGAAGACGACGTTGTTGTCGCGCTTCTGGAAGGAATCGGCATTGTTCAGGAAAGTCGAGCGGGGCAAGTCCATGTGGCGGCCGTCGGGCAAGGTCGGCAAACCGACGAACACGCCGTCTGTGCGGCTGTGCTGGCGCGAAAAGCCGATGCCGGCCGTGGTCGACGGCGTCAGGTCCGCCTCCAGAATCGCATACACGGTGCCGTTCCTGTTGCCCACCACGTCGACAAAGCTGTCGCTGTCGCGCAGACTGGCCGCCACGCGCCCGCGCACGCTGCCCGACGCGTTCAGGGCATTGCTGGCGTCCACCGTCAACTGCCGGTCCTGCCAGCTTCCCGCGTGCACGGACGCATTCAGCAGGGGCGTGGCCGTGGGACGCTTGCGTATCATGTTGATGCTGCCCGACGGCGCGCCCGCCCCTTCCATCAGGCCGGTGGCGCCGCGCACCACTTCCACCCTGTCGTACATCAGCATGTCGGCCGAGACGTTGCGTTCATTGAAATCCGTGACATCGAGCGGCAAGCCATCGACATTCACGTGGCTCAAGGCAAAGCCGCGCGCAAAATACCGGGTTTCCTGGTCGGACACGCCCTGCGTCTTGCCATAGATACCGGGCGTGGCGCGCGCCACGTCCTGCAGGGTGGTCAGATCGAAATCTTCCATCTGCTGGCGCGAAATGACGCTGACCGTTTGCGGCGTGTGGCGTTGCGACAGGTTCAGGCCCGTGGCCGTCGACATCGCGCGCGCCGTGTACAAGCCCGTGCCTTCCGTGGCGCGGTCCGCCTCGGCGCTGACGACGACGGCGGGCATGCTGGCCAGGCCGCCATCGGCCGTGCTGGTCTTGATTTTTCGCAACAGGTAGTTGCCCTTGCCGCCGTCCGCCACTTCGAGGCCGCTGCCTTGCAGCAACGTTTGCAAACCGGCCGTGACGCCATGGCGGCCCTGCAAGCCCGGCGTCGCCAGGCCGTCCAGCGCCACGCCCTGCGTGGACAGGTTCACGCCGGCGGCGATGGCAAACGAGGCCAGCGCTTCGCGCAGGTTGCCGGCGGGAATGCTGTACTCGCGCACGGTGGCCGCCTGGCTGGCCTCGGCCGCCAGCGCCATTTGCGGCAAAGTGGCGCCGGCGGCGCCCATGGCGAGGAGCACGGCCAGCGCGGCGCGCACGGCGCCGGTGGCGGGATGGAGCGCGGGTGGCGTCCACGGTGAAAATAAGCGGTGCTGCACAGCCATGTAAACCCTTTCGATGGTTCGGATTGTTCGTTCTCTACCTTGTATGACGAAGCAATCCGAAAAAAGGGACAGGGAAAATGCGCATGGCGGCGCTGATCGGCTTACGCCGCCTCGACACTGATCCAGTAGCGCGTGCGCCGAGCCAGCCGGATCGGCAGGGAACGTTGCAGCAGGAGCAGGATATTGTCCGGGTCGTGCAACTGGAAGATGCCGTCCACGGGCATGGCCGCCAGCGCCGGATCGCAGCGCAGCACGCCGTAGCGGTAGCGCGCCACCTGTTCCAGCACCTCGGCCAGCGGCATGCGCTCGGCGATCAGCACGCCCCGCAGCCAGGCATCCGCATGGGGCGACAGCGGCGTCAAGGCGGAAACGGCCACGTCGTCGAAACTGCCCTGCCGGCCCGCATCGACCCTGCGCAAGCCGCCGGGCGCCTGCGATGGCGCGATCTCGACGGCGCCCTCGCTGACGCTCACCTCGGTGCGCGGCGCCAGTACGCTGCCGCCCTGGCGCACGCTGAAGTGCGTGCCCAGCGCGCGCACGGCGCCATTGCTGCTGCGCACGAGGAACGGGCGCGCCGGCACGGCCCCGTCATGCGCCGTGGCAACATGAAGTTCGCCCGCATGCAAGACCACCAGCCGCGCCGCGCCGTCAAAGCGCACGTCGATGGCCGTGTCCGTATTGAGCGCCAGTTGCGTGCCATCGGGCAAGGTCATGCGGCGGATTTCACCCCTGGCCGTGCGGATGCCGGCGCGCCACGCTTGCCAGGGCGCCGACTGGCTGGCCAGCCACAGGGCCGGGCCGGCCGCGATCAGCCCGGCCAGGCCGTAGAGCACGGCGCGCCGCTGCGGCGACTGCGGCGCCGCCTCCGCCGTCTGGCGCAGCGCGGCCGGCACGCTGGCCAGGGTGCCGCAAACGAGCTCGGCCCGCTGCCAGGCCGCTGCATGCGCGGGATCGCTGGCGCGCCAGTCCTGGAACGCTTGCTGTTCGTCAACGTTCAACGGTCCCCCGTGCAGGCGCACCAGCCATTGCGCCGCCGCGCGGGCGGCGCGCGCGTCGATGGCAGCCGTGCTGGCGCTCACAGGATCAAGAGGATGCAGCGTTCGAAGGCCTGCACCATGTAGCGCTTGATGCTGCGCTCGCTCACGGCCAGGCGCCGGGCGATTTCCCCGTACGCCATGCCGTCGACATGGGCCAGCAAAAAAGCGCTGCGCACGAGCGGCGGCAAGCCGTCGAGCATGGCATCGATGCGCTGCAAGGCTTCCAGTACCAGCAAGCGCTCTTCCGGCGACTGCATCAGCAGATCGGGCTGCTGCGCCAGCGTTTCCAGCCACGCCTGCTCCAGCGACAGGCGCCGGTAATGGTCGATCAGCAGGCGCTGCGCCACGGTGGTCAGATAGGCGCGCGGTTCGCGCAAGCTCTGCCGCCCCTCGGGCGGCGCCGTCAGCAGGCGCACGAAGGTATCCTGCGCCAGGTCGGCCGCATGGTCGGCGCACTGCAGCTTGGCGCGCAGCCAGCGCATCAGCCAGCCATGATGATTGCTGTAGATGACTGCGACCGATTCGCCGGATTGCGCAATGTTCACTAGGACTCCGATGCGCGCAAGGCAAGGCGCGACTAATTGATAATAATTCTCATTATCACAAATCCTGGCCCCCGGCGTCAATGCCGGTGCCTGCCTATCGCAGGAAACCGTTGTTTCAGCGCGGCGTCCGGCGCCTGCTTAACGTTTTTGCGCGGGTTTCGCCGGCGCCGGCGCCGGGCGCACAATGCTGGGCTTGACATACATCGCGGTATTATCGCTGCGCATCTCGATATCGAACATGCCGCTCGCGCGCAGGACTTCGCTGAGTTTCTTGTAGCCGTAATTGATGGGTGAAAAGGAACTGGTATTGGAAACGTATTTGCCTACCTTGCTCAGGTGCGACCAGCCGTCGATCTCGGATGTCTGGCTGACGGCGTTGAGCAACAGCTGCGTCAGGACGGGATCCTCGATCAGGGCGCTGTCACGAACGGCTTCGACCGTGGCCTGCCCCGTCGCCGCTTGCGCCGCCGGCACCAGGTTTTCGATGTAGATGAACTGCGAGCACGCCTGCACGAAGGCCGGCGGCGTTTTGCGTTCGCCGAAGCCGAAGACGGGCAAACCGCTCTCGAGGATGCGCATGGCCAGCGGCGTGAAATCGCTGTCGCTCGTCATCAGGGCGAAGCCGTCGACATTCTTGCTGTACAGCAAGTCCATCGCATCGATGATCATCGCGGCGTCCGTCGCGTTCTTGCCGCTCGTGTAGGCGAACTGCTGCAAGGGGCGGATGGCGTTGGGGTGGAGTTTTTCCACCCAGCCGCTCAGATAGCTGCTCTTCCAGTCGCCGTGCGCATGCCGCACATTGACCGTGCCATGTTTGGCCAGTTCGGCAAGGACGCCTTCCACGGCGGTGCTGCTCACGTTATCGCAATCGATCAGCAAGGCGATGCGCATGTCATTGGGTTTCACGGTCACTCCCGACAAATTCATTGGACGGCATGCGCCGCCAGCCTGGCGCGCGCTCAGCGCACGCCAGCGGGCAGAACGGCTGGCGCCCGTTCCGGATTCGCCCCCTTGAGCTGAATCCAGTTATTCGCAATCAAATGGTATTCCAGCGTCTTCCGATCATGCCCCACGCCGCCGTATTCGACCGTCAGCCGGATGCAACGCTGCCCTGCGGCGCCGCCAATCAGCCTGCGCATCGGCACGCTCTGATCGAGGATGACGTCGCTCGGATTGAATTTTCCGCCAACATCGGCGATACCGGCAACACCCGGCCTGGCGCGCCCCAGCAAGTCCTGCACCTGGGCGGGAAGTGCATCGAGCGAGGTCACCGCCGTGCGGTCGTCCGCATCGCATGAAGCGTCCTGCGCCCACGCCTGGGCCGGGCAAGCCAGCATGAGCATCAATACGGCAGCATATCCGGGTTTCATCTTGACGGTTCTTTCAATTGCCAAATGGGAAAGTATCCATATTCTCACGCGGGAGCCGATAACGCCAGCCGGCCGGCCACGGGGCGTGGCAACACCGCCGCGCTGACGGCCATGATGTATGTCAAACAATGCGCAGGAATGCGCCAGGGCGCCCAGGACGGGCAAGATCAGGGCCGGGCCGGCCGCGTCCGGAAATTCGGAGCGGCCAGCGCGGCGGACGTCCGGCAGGCCGGGCGTCCGCCGGTCATCGGTCAGTGCTGGCCGATCTTCATGATTTTCAGCGCGTTCGTGCCGCCCACCTTGCCCATCGGCTCGCCCCAGGTCAGCACGACGGTGTCGCCCTTGGCCACGACTTTATGCTCCAGCAGCAAGTCTTCCGCCTGCTGCAAGACCTTGTCGCGGTCCGTGCCCGACGTCAGTTCCAGGGTGCTGACGTTGCGGTACAGGGCCAGCTTGCGGCGCGTGCCCACGCTGGGGGTCAGCGCGACGATGGGGATGTCGATGTTGCAGCGGCTCATCCACAGGGCCGTAGAACCCGATTCCGTCAGGGTGGCAATCGCCTTCACGCGCAAGTGATGGGCCGTAAACAGGGCGCCATAGGCGATCGACTGGTCGATGCGCGAGAACGTGGCGTTGAGGAAATCGGCATCGAGCTTGCAGGTATCCCACTTTTCCGCGTCCAGGCAGATGGCGGCCATCGCTTCCACCGTTTCGATCGGGTAGCGGCCCGAGGCCGTTTCCGCCGACGTCATGACGGCGTCCGTGCCATCGAGCACGGCATTGGCCACGTCGGACACTTCCGCGCGGGTCGGGACGGCGTTGACGATCATCGATTCCATCATCTGCGTGGCCGTGATCGCCAGCTTGTTCGACGCGCGCGCCATCTTGATCATGCGCTTTTGCAAGGCCGGCACGGCCGCGTTGCCCACCTCGACGGCCAGGTCGCCGCGCGCCACCATGATGCCGTCGGACGCGTCGAGGATTTCTTGCAGCGCGGGAATGGCTTCCGCGCGCTCGATCTTGGCGATCATCATCGGCTTGTGATCCCATGCTTCGCCCGCGATATTCGCAAGCTGGCGCGCCATGACCATGTCGGTGGCGTTTTTCGGGAACGAGACGGCCACGTAATCGGCCTGGAAGCTCATCGCCGTTTTCACGTCTTCCATGTCCTTCGCCGTCAGGGCCGGGGCCGACAAGCCGCCGCCCTGGCGGTTGATGCCCTTGTTGTTCGACAATTCGCCACCAATCTTGACGGTCGTGTGGATTTCGCTGCCGACGACCTTGTCGACCGTCAAGACGATGAGGCCGTCGTTGAGCAACAATACGTCAGCGGCGCGCAAATCGCGCGGCAATTCCTTGTAGTCGAGGCCGCAGCGTTCGATGTTGCCCAGTTCGCCGTTTTCGCCCCATTTCGCGTCGAGGATGAACTTGGCGCCGTTTTCCAGGAAAATCTTGCCTTCTTCAAACTTGCCGACACGAATCTTCGGGCCTTGCAAGTCGGCCATGATGGCCACTTCGCGGCCGCACAGGGCTGCCGCTTCGCGCACCATGCGGGCGCGGTCGATATGGTCTTGCGCCTTGCCATGCGAGAAGTTCAGGCGCACGACGTCGACGCCGGCCTTGAACATGCGGACCAGGGTATCGATATCGTTCGAAGCGGGGCCGATGGTGGAAACGATCTTGGTGGCGCGTTGCTGTACTTGCATGGTCATGGTGTGCTGCTTTCTATAAGGTTCGTGCTGCTGCAAGGGCCGGCCTTGTGGGCCGGCCGTCCTGGTGCGCTGGATCAGCGCTGGTTCTTCTTACTTGGCCGCCATCAGGGCGACCGTGGTGTCGAGCATGCGGTTCGAGAAACCCCACTCGTTGTCGTACCACGAAGACACTTTCACGAGGCGGCCCGAGACCTTGGTCAGTGTGGAATCGAAGTTCGACGAGGCCGGGTTATGGTTGAAATCGATGGAAACGAGCGGTTCCGTCTGGTAAGTGAGAATGCCTTTCAGCGCGCCTTCCGACGCCGCTTTCAGCAAGGCGTTGACTTCCTCGACCGTGGTGTCGCGCTTGGAAATAAAGGACAGGTCGACCAGCGAGACGTTAATCGTCGGCACGCGCACGGCGAAACCATCGAGCTTGCCATTCAGTTCCGGCAAGACGAGGCCGACGGCGGCCGCCGCGCCCGTCTTGGTGGGGATCATCGAATGCGTGGCCGAGCGGGCGCGGCGCAAGTCTTCATGCATCACGTCGGACAAGACCTGGTCGTTCGTGTAGGCGTGCACGGTGGTCATCAGGCCCGATTCGATGCCGATGGCGTCGTTGAGCGGTTTGACTAATGGCGCGAGGCAATTCGTCGTGCACGAGGCATTCGAGATGACCGTGTCCGTGGCTTTCAGCACGTGCTGGTTGACGCCAAACACGATGGTGGCATCGACATCCTTGCCGCCCGGCGCGGAAATGATGACTTTCTTTGCCCCGCCCTTCAGGTGGGCCGAGGCTTTTTCCTTGGTCGTGAAGAAACCCGTGCATTCGAGCACGACGTCGACACCGAGCTCGCCCCACGGAATCAGGGCCGGGTCGCGCTGCGCGAAGACGCGGATGCGGTCGCCGTTGACGAGCATGTTCTCGCCATCGATGGTGACGACGCCGGGAAACTTGCCGTGCACCGTGTCGTAGCGCGTCAGATGCGCATTCGACTTGGCGTCGCCCAGGTCATTGATGGCGACGATCTCGATATCCTGCTGCTTGCCGCCTTCATAAAACGCGCGCAAGACGTTGCGGCCGATGCGGCCATAGCCATTGATGGCAACTTTGATGGTCATGCTGTCTCCTTGATATTGTTTGAATGAATCAATTAACCGCTATTGCGAAGTCCTGCGGCGATGCCATTGATCGACAAATGAATGCCCGTGCGGGCCGCCGCATCCTGCTTGCCTTCGCGGAAGCGTTTCAGCAGCTCCACCTGCACGTGGTTGAGCGGATCGATGTACGGGAAACGGTTGCGTATCGAGCGCTGCATCAGCGGGTTGGCTTGCTGTAACTCTTCCTGGCCCGTGATCAGCTTCAAGGCATCCAGCGTGGCCGCGTATTCGGCGCGGATGCGCGTAAAGATGGCGTCGCGCAAGGCCTTGTCCTTGACCAGTTCCGCATACTTGCCGGCGATGGCGATGTCGCTCTTGGCCAGCACCATATCCATGTTCGACAGCAATGACGTGAAGAAAGGCCAATCCGTGTACATGCCGCGCAGCACGTCCGCGCCGTCGGCGGGATGGGCGGCCAGGTAGGCTTGCACAGCGGAACCGAAACCGAACCAGCCCGGCAGCATCAAGCGGCATTGGGCCCAGCTCAAGACCCAGGGAATGGCGCGCAAATCCTCGATCGAGGTCGATTTCTTGCGCGAGGCGGGACGGCTGCCGATGTTCAGCGCGGCAATCTCGGCGATCACCGTCGATTCCCAGAAATACTGTTCGAAGCCGTCCGTGCCGTAGACGAGATCGCGGTAAGCGTTCAAAGCCGTGCCGGACAGCTCTTCCATGGCGGCCAAATGGCCCGCGCCGGCCGAGGCCTTCGGCTGCAGCTGCGCCTGCGGCAGCAGGGTCGACTGGATGGTGGCGGCCACCAGCACTTCCAGGTTGCGGCGCCCGACTTCCGGGTTCGCATACTTGGCCGTGATGACTTCGCCCTGCTCCGTCAGGCGGATCTGCCCCTGCACGGCGCCCGCCGGCTGGGCCAGGATGGCTTCGTAGCTGGGTCCGCCGCCGCGTCCCACGGAACCGCCGCGGCCGTGGAACAGTCGCAGCTTGATCTGGTATTCCTTGAACACGGTCACCAGCTCGATCTCGGCCTTGTAAAGTTCCCAGCCTGACGTCAAGAAACCGCCATCCTTGTTGCTGTCGGAATAGCCGAGCATGACTTCCTGCTGGTCCGCGCGCGACGCCAGCAAGCCCCGGTAGAACGGCAAGCCGAACGCGCGCGCCATGATGGCGGGGCCGGCGCGCAAGTCGTCGATGGTTTCGAACAGGGGAATGATATTGACGTCCACTTCGCGGCTATCCTGGCGCAGCAAGCCCACTTCTTTCAGCAGCAAGGCCACTTCCAGCAAGTCCGAGACGCTGGCCGCCTTGGAAATGATGCAATTCGGCACCGATTCCTTGCCGTATTTGACGTGGGCTGCGCGCACGGCGCGGAAGATGTCGAGTTCGGACGTCGTTTCTTCCGAATACTGCGCATACGGCGACGCCAGCAGGCGCGGCGACTCCAGCTCGGCCAGCAGCACGGCGATGCGCTGCTCTTCGTCGAGGTCCAGGTAGACGAGGCCAGGCTGGGCGCCCGCGAACAGTTCGCCCACGACGCGCTCGTGCACGTCGGAATTCTGGCGCAAATCCAGCGGCGCCAGCGAAAAGCCGAAGACCTTGACGGCGCGGCGCAGCTGGCGCAGCCGGCCACGCGCCAGCGCGCGCAAGCCGTTGCTGACGAGCGAATGCTGGACCACGTCCAGGTCGGCCAGCAGTTCGGCGGCAGTCGCATAGGGCTGCACGCCGTCTGCCTGCTTGCCCTTGCCAGAGAGCACGACGCGCGTGCTTTCCAGGCGCGCATGGATGCCATGCAGGGCGCGGCGGTACGGTTCGTCGACGCGGTGCGGCGACGCATCGGCCGAACGCTCGGCCAGCGCGCGCAGCGGCTCGCTGCAGGCGTTCAGGATTTGCGCCAGCGACAGTTGCGAAGCGAGCTTGCGCAATTCACCGAGGTAAAAGTCGAGCACCTTGTCCGCTTGCGTCTGCAGGGTGCTGCGCAGGATGTCGGCCGTGACGAAGGGGTTGCCGTCGCGGTCGCCGCCGATCCAGCTGCCGACCTTCATGAAATTGGGCAATTCCGCATCTTCCCAGCGGGCATCGCGCTGGGCCAGCATGGTTTCCAGTGAGGAATACAATTTCGGCAATTCGCGCAAGATCGTGTGGTCGTAGAACGACAGGCCGTTGGCCACTTCATCCATGACGGACAGCTTGCTCGTGCGCAACAGACGCGTCTGCCACAGGGTGACGATGCCGCGGCCCAGCGCTTCTTCGTTCTGCTCCGCCTCTTCCGGCGTCATTTGCACGCGGTCGCGCTCGCTCAACAGGCGGGCGATGGCCATCTGGCAATTCTGGATGCTCTTGCGCTGCACTTCCGTCGGATGCGCCGTAAAGACGGGGCTGACGAAAGCATCTTCAAAGAAAGTTTCCAGCGCATCGGCCTTGCCCGCGTCAAACACATTGCCGACGGCATGGCTGAGACTGCCCTGGCGCGGCGGCGAACCGGCGATCAAATGGGCGCGCGTGCGGCGGATGTGGTGTTGATCTTCCGCAATGTTAGCCAGCAGCGAGAAGTAGCTGAAGGCGCGCGTCAATTGCGTGGTTTCTTCCTGCGACAGCGCTTGCAGCGCATCGGACAGCTGCGCGCGCGCCGCTTCATCATTGTCGCGGCGGAAACGGATGGCCAGCTGGCGCACGTGTTCGATGCGCTCGAAGGCGGGGTCGCCCAGGTGGTTGCGGATGGCGTCGCCCAGCAGACGGCCCAGCTGGCGGATATCGCTGCTCAGCAGCTCGTCTTTCACTTCATTCATTTGCATGGTATTCATTTCCTGGGGCGGCCACGGCGGCACCGCACAGATTGCGTAGTACGCGCTCCCCGGCCCCGGGAAACGCCCATCATCCGATTTTTGTAGTAAATTTACCTTATTGCTTCACCATCCTCTTGATTTTCATCAATAAAATCCATGCCTAAAGGGTTCAGCAGGGGCTTGCGAGCTGTTTGCCAGGGCAACAATATGAAAATTTACTACGCATTTAAGCGAAAGGCAATCAACTTTTGTCTTTCGAGGCTGAAAAGTGACGGCGCCATACACAGGCAACACACAGAGGCAACACACAGGGCCGGCCCTCTCCTGTATGCTGGCGGCTGAAACAAGGATGTAATCCACATCTTATGAACGAACCCCATGCGACTGACTGCCTACACCGACTACACCCTGCGCACCCTGATGTATCTGGGCGTGCACCGCGACCGCCTCGTCACCATCCAGGATATCGCCGACCTGCACGCGATTTCGAAGAATCATCTGATGAAGGTGGTGCACCAGCTGGGCCTGTCGGGCATCGTGGAAACCGTGCGTGGACGCAACGGCGGCCTGCGCCTGGCGCGCGACCCGGCCGAGATCAATATCGGCACCGTCGTGCGCGAAACGGAAAACGATTTTTTCATGGCGGAATGTTTTAACAAGGAAAACAATACCTGCCCGCTGACGCCCGATTGCCTGCTGAAAGCCAAGCTGGGCCAGGCCACGGCCGCCTTCCTGGCCGTGCTCGACACGGTGACCCTGGCCTCGATACTCGAAGCGGCGCCGGGCGCACCGGCGCTGGCGGCGGGCGTGATTCCCCTGCGCGTGGCCAAATAAGCGCGCGCCAAAAACAACAATGCCCGGCGAACCGGGCATTGTTTCCTGCAGTAATTACCTACAACATCAATGCGCGCTGGCGCCTGCCGCGCCGATGCCCGTTTCCGAACGCATTTGCTGCGCTTCATAGCCGGCCCGGTCGATGCGCGCGCGCGGGCTCTTGTCGAGCACCGAGAACAGCCAGATGCCGACGAAGCCCGCCGTCATCGAGAACAGCGCCGGCGAAGCGTACGGGAACAGCGCTTCGCCATGGCCGAGCACGTCGACCCACACGGACTTCGACACCACCGTCAGCGCGACGGCCGTGGTCAAGCCCAGGAAGCCGCCGATGGTGGCGCCCCGCGTGGTGCAGTCTTTCCACAGCACCGACATGAACAGCACGGGGAAGTTGGCCGAGGCGGCAATGGCGAAGGCCAGCGACACCATGAAGGCGATGTTCTGCTTTTCAAAGGCAATGCCCAGTACCACGGCGATGATGCCCAGCACGATGGTCGTCACGCGCGACACCTTCAACTCGTTGGCGCCCGTGGCCTTGCCCTTCTTGATGACGGTGGCATACAGATCGTGCGACACGGCCGACGCGCCCGACAGGGTCAGGCCCGCCACGACAGCCAGAATGGTGGCAAACGCGACCGCCGACATGAAGCCGAGGAAGACGTTGCCGCCCACGGCCTTGGCCAGGTGCACGGCCGCCATGTTGTTCCCGCCCAGCAATTTACCGGCCGCATCCTTGAACTCGGGATTGGTGCTTACCAGCACGATGGCGCCAAAGCCGATGATGAAGGTCAAAATGTAGAAATAGGCGATCCAGGTGGTGGCCCAGAACACGGACTTGCGCGCTTCCTTGGCGCTCGGTACCGTGAAGAAACGCATCAGGATGTGCGGCAGGCCGGCCGTGCCGAACATCAGCGCCATGCCGAACGAGATGGCCGAGATCGGGTCCTTGATGAAGGAACCGGGGCCCATGATGGCTTCCTTGGTGGCATGCACGTCCACGGACTTGGCGAACAGCGCTTCCGGGCTGAAGTTGAACTGCGCCAGCACGGCCACGGCCATGAAGGTAGCGCCGCCGAGCAGCATCACGGCCTTGATGATCTGCACCCAGGTGGTGGCCGTCATGCCGCCAAACAGCACGTAGATCATCATCAAGGTACCGACCAGGACGACGGCGATCCAGTATTCGAGGCCGAACAGCAGCTTGATCAGCTGGCCCGCGCCCACCATCTGCGCGATCAGGTAAAAGGCCACGACGACGAGGGTGCCGGAGGCCGAGAAAATGCGGATCGGCGCCTGCTTGAAGCGGTAGGCGGCCACGTCGGCAAAGGTGTAGCGGCCCAGGTTGCGCAGGCGCTCGGCCATCAGAAAGGTGATGACGGGCCAGCCGACGAGAAAGCCGATGGCGTAGATCAGGCCATCATAGCCGTTCAAAAAGACGGCGGCGGAAATGCCGAGGAACGAGGCGGCCGACATATAGTCGCCCGCGATGGCCAGGCCGTTCTGGAAGCCCGTGATGCCGCCGCCCGCCGTGTAGAAATCGGAGGCCGACTTGGTCTTCTTGGCCGCCCACTTGGTGACGAACAGGGTGAAGATGACGAAGACGGCGAACATGATGATGGCCGTCCAGTTGGTGGGCTGCTTGACGGCCTGGCCCAGGTCGGCGCCGGCCGCCAGCACGCTGCCGCTGGCGCCCGCCAGCAAGGCCAGCGCTGCCAGGCAGGGAAGTTTGCGTTGCGTCAATACGGCGCCGTTCATGCTTGCACCCGTGCCTGGATGGCGCTGGTCAGGTCGTCGAATTGCTTGTTGGCGCGGCGCACGTAGATGCCGGTGATCACCACGGTAAACACGATGACGAACAGGCCGATCGGCATGCCCCAGGTCATCACCCCCGCGCCGGTTTTGGCGGCAAGAAATTCCTTGTCGAACGCGATCAGCAGGATGTAGCCGTAATACACCAGCATCATCAGGCCCGTCAGGGCCCAGCCGAAGCGCGAGCGCACCTTGAGCAGCTGATGATAATTGGGGTCGCGCTTGATTTGTTGCACAAGATCGTCATGCATGGTGTTGCCTCCGTTATGTAAAAAACTGCTCTTTTCTTGTCGAGCTTGGCTTCACAATACGGGGCGAGCCTTACCCGCCCCTTACGGCGGCGTTTTTTTCTCGCAGGGGCAATACAAGGAGCAACACCAGGCAGACAAGGTCAGTTCAGCGCGGCTGCCGGGCCGAAGAATTCATGGTGCGTCTGCCGTTCCGGTACGCCCAGTTCACGCAGGTATTGCTTGACGGCCCGCATGAACGGCTGCGGCCCCAGGAAATACGCATCGACGTCGCGCGAGGCTGGCAGCCAGCTATTCAACTGCTCTTTATTCAGCAAGCCGACGGCATCGGGGGCATCTTGCGCGCCGGCGTGTTCCGCGTAGCAGTAATAGCGTTTCAATTGCGGGTGCTGCGCGGCCAGTTCGTCGATCTGCGCGCGGAACGCATGCACGCCGTGGTGGCGCGCCGCGTGAATGAAATGCACGGGACGCTTGCCGCGCAGGGCCGCCGTCAGCATGGCCAGGGTCGGCGTGATGCCCACGCCGCCGCTGATCAGCACCAGCGGCTTGTCGCCATCCGTCAGCACGAAGTCGCCCGATGGCGGCGTCAGCTGCACGGTATCGCCCGCCTGCACGTGGTCGTGGAAGAAATTCGACACCTTGCCGCCCTCTTCCCGCTTGATGCTGATGCGGTAGGTCTGGCCATTGCTGGCGGCGGACAACGAGTACTGGCGGCGCATGGGCACGCCATCGACGTCAGCCAGCACGCCGATGTATTGACCTGGCGCAAAGTCGAGCACGGGCTGGCCATCGGCGGGCGCCAGCAGGAAGGACGTGATCTCGCCGCTTTCCACCGTCTTGCTGCGCACGGTAAAGTCGCGCGCGCCGCTCCAGCCGCCCGGCGCGGCAGCCTGCGCCTTGTAGATGCGCCCTTCTTCGCCCGCCAGGATGTCGGCCAGCTGGCCGTAGGCTTCGCCCCAGGCATCGATGACGGCATCGCTGGCCACCTCTTCGCCCAGCACTTCGCGGATCGCCTGCAGCAGGCTGGCGCCCACCAGCGGATAGTGCTCGGCGCGGATCTGCAGGGCCACGTGCTTGTTGACGATGGTGGCCACCAGGTCGCCCAGCGCTGCCAGCTGATCGATATGTTTGGCGTACATCAACACGCCATTGGCCAGCGCCCGCTGCTGGTCGCCGCTGTGCTGGTGCGCCTGGTTAAAGTACGGCAGCACTTCCGGATGGTCGCGGAACAGGTTCTTGTAGAAATGACGGGTCAGCGCCTCGCCGCCTTGCTCGAGGATGGGGACGGTGGCCGTGATGATGGCGCGTTGTTCTTGGGTCAGCATGTAAAACTCCTGTGTATATGGGTAAGCGGTCTCAGGCCAGCGTTTCTACAGCTGGATATAACTCGTGGTCCTCGCGCCGCATGCGCTGGAACAGCGCGTGCAGCACGGTATTGGCTTCGCTGCGGAAGGCTTCCGGCTCGGCCGCCAGGCGCACGGGCGTATTCCAGCGGCCGGCGAAATCGAGGTAGGCGCCGGCGATGCCGTGCATCTCGTTTTCGTACTGGCGGCCCAGCTGGGCCACCCTGGCCACGCCGGACGCTTGCGCGGCCGGATACAGGTAGCGCTGCTCGACGGCCAGGTGCAGCTTGATCAAGCCGCTCATGGCGATGATCTGTTCGGCGATGGCCTGCGCCTGCGCGGCGACACCGCAGCGCGCCAGCCGGCGCAAGTCATCGATGGCGGCCAGGATGGCCAGGTGCTGCTGTTTGAATTTGTCGATATTCATGGCGTGTTTCTCTTGTTGAGTGTTGCCAGTGTAACGGAATCCGCTTAAACATGCAAATTACATACATCTTTAAGTCAGGCATGAATGTTTCCTGCGGGAATCTTGATCGACATGCGCCACTATGTGCGGCACAGAACACAAGCTACGGCCATGCCTGCCTATAATTTATCCATCACAGCGCGTGCCCGTTTGCGGCCGTGCCGCACCCTCCACTCCAGCCAAGGATGAGCATGAAAAACAAAACGGGCACGGGCCAGGCGCAGCAACTGGCCGCCATCATCAACGAGCACCACACGGAACTGCTGGACGGCTGGATGGCCGGCCTGATCGCCCGGCTGGTGCGGCGCGACAAGATCGCCGAAAACGAGCTGCGCCAGCAGGCATCGCAATTTCTGCCGCTGCTGGCGGGCGCGCTGGAAAGCGGCGATTCGTTCGACCTCGAAGGCGGCGCCTGGGACGACACGCGCCAGCTGCTCGCCGAAATATCGCAGTCGCGCGTGCGCCAGGGCTACTCGCCGATCGACACGGCCAGCTTCATGTTCGCCCTCAAGGAACCGCTGTTTGCCTACCTGCGCAAGCAAATCACGGCGCAGCCGGAGCAGTTGGGCGACGCCATCGTCAGCACCAGCAAACTGTTCGACGAGCTGGGCCTGCTGACCATCGCCATCTACCAGAAGGCGCGCGAACAGGTGATATTGCGCCAGCAGCAGGAATTGCTGGAACTGTCCACGCCCGTGGTGCAGCTGTGGCAAAACGTGCTGGCCCTGCCCCTGATCGGCACCCTCGACAGCGCCCGCACGCAGGTGGTAATGGAAAGCCTGCTGCAAAAGATCGTCGACACGGGCGCGCTGATCGCCATCATCGACATCACGGGCGTGCCCACCGTCGACACCCTGGTGGCGCAGCACCTGCTGAAAACCATCGCCGCCGCGCGCCTGATGGGCGCCGACTGCATCATCAGCGGCATCCGCCCGCAGATCGCGCAAACCATCGTGCACCTGGGCGTCAACCTGGAAGACGTGATGACCAAGGCCACCCTGGCCGACGCCTTCGTCGTGGCCCTGAAACGCACGGGTTCCAGCATCACCTACCAGCAGCAACAACACTGAGGCGCCTATGGAAAGAATCCCCATTTTACGCATGGGCCGGCTGCTGCTGGTGACGATCCAGGTGGACATGCACGACCGCCTGGCGATGACCCTGCAGGACGACCTGACCTCCCGCATCGTGACGGACCGCGCCACGGGCGTGCTGATCGACATTTCCGCGCTCGACATCGTCGATTCCTTCATCGGCCGCATGATCAGCAACACGGCGGCGATGGCGAAAATCCTCGACGCGCGCACGGTGGTCGTCGGCATGCAGCCGGCCGTCGCCATCACCCTGGTGGAGCTGGGCCTGACCCTGGAAGGCGTGAGCACGGCGCTCAACGTGGAACGGGGGATCAAGCTGCTGGAACGGGGCGGCGCATGCGCATGACGGGGGCGCCGTGCTAGGCGCGCAGGCCCAGGAGCGGGTGCAGGCGGCGGTGCAGCAGATCCTGCCCCTGCATAGCGATGAAGACGTCGTGCGGCTGCGCAAGCAGGTGCGCGACAGCATGGTCGCCATGGGGTTTGGCCTGATCGAACAGACCAAGATCATCACGGCGGCCAGCGAACTGGCGCGCAACACCCTGCGCTACGGCGGCGGCGGCGAAGCGCGCATCGCGCGCGTCAGCGATGGCGCGCGCCAGGGCCTGGAACTGCGCTTTGTCGACGCGGGACCGGGCATCGACGATATTCCCCTGGCGCTGACCGATGGCTATACCAGCGGCGGCGGGCTGGGACTGGGGCTGGGCGGCGCCAAGCGCCTGGCCGACGCTTTTCACATCGACACGGCGCCCGGCGCGGGCACCACCGTCACCATCGCGAAATGGAAGCTGTTTTGAACCACCATGCACCACAGCCTGACATTCTCAGGCAACGCAGTTTTCCCATCGGCGAACCGAGCGAGATCGCCGCGGCCCGCCGCGCCGGCAACGAGCTGGCGCGCCGCATCGGCTTCGACGACGTGCGCACGGGCCAGCTGGCCATCCTCATCAGCGAAGCGGCCACCAACATCGTCAAGCACGCGCAGCGGGGCGAAATCCTGCTGCGCAAGGTGCTGCGCGGCGGCACCAGCGGCATCGAAGTGCTGGCCATCGACAGCGGCCCCGGCATGGCCAACGTGCGCCAGCACATGCAGGATGGCCATTCCACCACGGGCACCTACGGCGTGGGGCTGGGCGCGATACGCCGCCTGAGCCAGGAATTCGACCTGTACACGGCGCCGGACAAGGGCACGGTGCTGATGATGGTGGTCTGGGGCCAGCACGCCAGCAGCGCCATCCCGGCCCGCCCGAACTGGCAGATCGGCGCCGTGTGCCTGCCGCTGGCGTCGGAGCAGGTCTGCGGCGACGCCTGGAACGTGGTCTGCGAAGGCCATGAACTGAGCCTGATGGTGGCCGACGGCCTGGGCCACGGCCCGCTGGCGGCCCGGGCGTCGGAAACGGCCAGCGCGCTGCTGGAACACGATACGCCCGGCCTGCCGCCCCTGCCCGCCCCCTTCATCGAACTGGCCCACGGCGCCCTGCGCGCCACGCGCGGCGCGGCCCTGGCCGTGGCGCACATCGACAGCGCGCGCCACGAACTGCGCTATGCGGGCGTGGGCAACATCGCCGCCTGCGCCTTCGATGCGCAGCAGCGCCGGCATTTGCTGTCGCATAACGGCATCGTCGGCAGCAATCTGCGCAAGGTGCAGGAATTCTGCTATCCGTGGCAGCCGGGAACGACACTGATCATGCACAGCGACGGCCTGCACACGCGCTGGGACCTGGAACGGTATCCAGGGCTGGCGCATTGCCATCCCAGCCTGGTCGCCGCCGTGCTGTACCGCGATTTTGCGCGCGGGCGCGACGACGTCACGGTGGTGGTGCTGCGCGAGCATGAGGAGCACCGGCATGCCGGTGCGGAAAGGAACGACACGCCATGACGCAACGCATATTGACGGCGCATATCGGCAGCGAACTCGATGTGGTGGGAGCGCGCCAGCGCGCGCGCCAGATCGCCGCCCTGTGCGGCTTCGGCGTGCAGGACCAGGTGCGCATCGCCACGGCCGTGTCGGAACTGGCGCGCAACGTCTACAACTACGCGGGCAGCGGCAAGGTGCATTTCGCCATCGATGGCCAGACGGCGCCGCAGGTGCTCAGCATCCGCATCGAAGACCGGGGCCCCGGCATCGCGCAGCTCGACCGCATCCTGGCCGGCACCTACCGCTCGCCCACGGGCATGGGCCTGGGCATCCTGGGCGCGCAGCGCCTGATGGACCGCTGCCATATCGACAGTGCACCGGGCGACGGCACGCGCATTACGCTGCACAAGCTGTTCCCGCGCGACGCGCCGCTGCTCGACGGGCAAAGCATCGGCACCCTGTCCGGCAGCCTGCAGGCGCTGCCGTCGGACATCACGCTGTCCGAAGTGCAGCAGCAGAACCGCGAACTGCTCGCCACCCTGGCCGAACTGAAGACGCGCCAGGACGATTTATTGCAGCTGACGCGCGAGCTGGAAGACACCAACCGGGGCGTGGTGGCGCTGTTCGCGGAACTCGATGAAAAAGCCGACCACCTGCGCCGCGCCGACCAGATGAAATCGCGCTTCCTGTCGAACATGAGCCATGAATTCCGCACGCCGCTCAGCTCCATCCGCGCCCTGTCCAAGCTGCTGCTCGACCGCATCGATGGCGAACTGTCGGAGGAGCAGGAAAAGCAGGTGCTGTTCATCCTGCAAAGCGCCGTCAGCCTGAGCGACCTGGTGAACGACTTGCTGGACCTGGCCAAGATCGAGGCGGGCAAGGTCGACGTGCACGCCAACAGTTTTCAAATAGCCGACCTGTTCAGCGCCCTGCGCGGCATGCTGCGCCCGCTGCTGGTGTCCGAATCGCTCACGCTCACCTTCATCGACCCCGACCCGGCCCTGCAGATACACACGGATGAAGGCAAGCTGTCGCAAATCCTGCGCAACTTCATCGCCAACGCCCTCAAATTCACGGAAGCGGGAGAAATCGTCGTCAGCGCCACGCCCTTGCCGGAGCAGGACGCCATCCGCTTTTCCGTCTCCGACACGGGCCTGGGCATCGCCGCCGAGGACGTGCAACTGATCTTCGAGGAATTCAGCCAGGTGGAAAACCACATGCAGCGCAAGGTCAAGGGCACGGGCCTGGGACTGCCCCTGTGCCGCAACCTGGCCACCCTGCTCAATGGCACGGTGGCCGTGGAAAGCACGCCGGGCCAGGGCTCGCTGTTTTCCGTCGTCCTGCCCGCCAGCTACCATGCGCCGGAAGGCAGCCTGCCGCCAAGCGCGCCGGCCAACGACAATGGCAACGACCAGCGCATCGGCGTGCTGGTGGTGGAAGACAATCCGCCCATCCGCCTGCTGTATGAAAAATTTTTGGCCGGCAGCGAATTTCGCGTGGTTCCCGCTCGCAGCGTGCGCGAGGCGCAGGAGCGCTGGGAACAGCAGCGCCCCGCCGCCGTCATCCTCGACATCCTGCTGCACGGCGAAACGGCCTGGCACTGGCTGGCCGAGCTGAAAAACGACCCGCTGCGGCGCCAGGTGCCCGTCATCGTCGCCACCGAGATCGACGACGTGCGCAAGGGCCTGGCCCTGGGCGCCGACGCCTACTACGTCAAGCCGCTGTCGCGCCAGCAATTGCTGGCGACCCTGCGCGCGCTGATCGGCAACCAACACCACCGGCAAGAGCCGGCTCCGCCGCAAGGCACAACCAACTGGGACAATGCGCATGCTACCGGATAACAACAGCGATGCTCTGATCCTGAACGTCGATGACAGCGACGGCGCCCGCTACGCCAAGTCGCGCATCCTCCAACGCGCCGGCTTCAAGGTCATCGAAGCGTCGAACGGGGGCGACGCGCTGCTGCGCGCCCGCCAGGACCGGCCCAACCTGATCCTGCTCGACGTCAAGCTGCCCGACATCAACGGCCTGGAAGTGTGCCGCCAGCTGAAGGGCGGCGCCGAAACGAACACCATCCTGGTGCTGCAGACGTCGGCCTCGTGCATCGGCACGGCCGACAAGATCCGCGCCCTCGATGGCGGCGCCGACAATTACCTGGTCGAGCCGATCGAGGCCGATGAACTGATCGCCAACGTCAAGGCGCTGCTGCGCCTGGGCCGGGTCGAGCGCGCGCTGCGCGACGTGGACCGCCGCAAGGATGAATTCCTGGCCACCCTGGCGCACGAACTGCGCAATCCGCTGGGCCCCATCCGCACGGCGCTGGCCCTGCTGTGCAAGCTCGACCCCGTCGTGCCGGCCGTGCAGGACAATGCGCGCCGCACCATCGGCCGCCACACGGACCACCTGGTGCGCCTGGTGGACGACTTGCTCGACGTGTCGCGCATTTCGCAGGGCAAGATCTCGCTGCAATGGGAAAGCGTGGGGCTGGCCAGCGTCATCCGCAGCGCGCTGGAAACGAGTTCGCACAGCATCGAGGCGCGCGGCCATGCGCTCGACGTGCATCTGCCCAAGGAAGAACTGCGGGTCTGCGGCGACGCCGTGCGCCTGTCGCAGATCGTCGCCAACCTGCTGCTCAACGCGGCCAAGTTCACGGCGCCGGGCGGGCGCATCGCCATTTCCGCCGCGCGCGAGGGCGACAATGTGCGCATCCGCCTGAGCGACAACGGCATCGGCATCGCCGCCGCCAGCATCGACAGCATCTTCGGCCTGTTCGAGCAAAGCGGGCATTCGCCCGACCGGGTGCAGGACGGCCTGGGCATCGGCCTGTCGCTGGTGCGCAACCTGGTGAGCCTGCACGGCGGCCAGGTCAGCGTGCACAGCCCCGGCGTGGGGCTGGGCAGCACCTTCGAAGTCATCCTGCCCCTCGACGCCAACGTGCCCGTGCCGGCCGCCGGGCCGGCGCCGCAGCCGGCCGCCAGCGGCAGCCGGCGCATCCTCGTCGTCGACGACAACTGCGATGCGGCCGACACCCTGGCCGAACTGCTGGAAATGTACGGCCACACGGTGCGCACGGCCTACACGGGCGCGCAAGCGACCGAACGCGCGCTGGAATTCAAGCCCGACATCGTCTTTCTCGACATCGGCCTGCCCGACATGAGCGGCTACGAAGTGGCCGGCAAACTGCGCCAGTTGCCGATACCGCAGCAATTCCAGCTCGTGGCGCTGACCGGCTATGGCCAGGAACACGACCGCCAGGCGGCGCTGCAGGCCGGATTCAACGAGCACTTCGCCAAGCCTGTCGATTTTGGCAAGCTGGCCATGCTGGGGCTGCAGATCGCCCAATGAACGGGGTGGCGCCTGCCGGTTGACCCGGCCTCGGCTATAATCGGCGGCCGCCCCCCCCACTGGAAGCATCACATGACAAGCCGCACGCCGCTGCTGCGCATCACCATGATACTGGGCGCCCTGCACGCCCTGCTGGGCTGGCTGCTGCTGCCCGCGCTGCCCGTCGGCCTGGCCGGCTGGCTGCTGGGCGGCGCCGTCTTGCTGGCCTCGACCATGCTCATGCCGATGACCATCTTCGCCCGCGCCGTCACCCATGACGCGCGCCTGGCCGACCGATTGAGCTGGGCCGGCTCGCTGTGCATGGGCTTTTTTTCTTCATTATTCGTGCTCACCGCGCTGCGCGCGCTGCTGATGCTGATTCCCGCCACCCACCCGCACGCCCAGGCATCCGCCGTGGCGGCGCTGGCCCTGGCGCTGCTGGCCACCGTCATTGGCTTCATCAACGCCCGCCGGGTGGCGCGCGTGCGCGAAGTGACGGTGCCGATCGCCGGCCTGCCGGCCGCCCTGCACGGTTACAGCATCGTGCAGCTGAGCGACATCCACGTGGGCGCCACCATCAAGCGCGCCTACGTGGAAGCCATCGTGGCGCGCGCCAATGGACTGCAGGCGGACCTTATCGCCATCACGGGCGACGTCGTCGACGGCACGGTGACCCAATTGGGCGCGCATACGGCGCCGCTGGGCGAGCTGCGAGCGCGCCACGGCGTGTTTCTCGTGACGGGCAACCACGAATACTATTCGGGCGCCGCGCCGTGGGTGGCGGAGTTCCGCCGCCTGGGCTTACGCGTGCTGATGAACGAACATGCGGTGCTCGAACACGGCGGCGCGCGCCTGGCGATCGCCGGCGTCACCGATTTCAATGCCGGCGCCTTTGATCCGGATCAACGCAGCGACCCGCACGGCGCCATCGCCGGCGCACCGGCCGACATCCCCCGCATCCTGCTGGCGCACCAGCCGCGCAGCGCGCCCGAGGCCGAAGCGGCCGGCTACGACCTGCAATTGTCGGGCCACACGCACGGCGGCCAGTTCTGGCCCTGGAATCTGTTCGTGCCGCTGCAGCAGCCCTACGTGGCGGGCCTGCACCGGCGCGGCCGCCTGTGGATTTACGTCAGCCGCGGCACGGGGTACTGGGGGCCGCCCAAGCGCATCGGGGCGCCGGCGGAGATTACGAGGCTCAGGCTGGTGGCGGCATAGCCATTAATCGGCCCAGCTGGCCATCCATGCCTCGAAACGCGCCACCACGGCCGGCGGATTCAAACGCGCCATGGCGCCTTCCAGCGGCTCGCTGTCGCTGACCTCGAACAGCAGCATATTTTCATCGCGCTCGGCGCCCGTGCCGAATACCCGTTCGGCGTCAAGCTGCGCCAGCGCCGCGATGCAGGCGTCGAACACGCCAGCGCGGAAGGTGGCGAAATCGACGTCGAACGGCAGCTCGCGGTGCGCCTGCAGCAGCAAGCGATAGGCGCTGTCGAAGTAGGCGCCACCATCGTCAAACGCCCATTCGGCCGGATTCCACAGCATCTCTTCGCCGTATTCCGACGCGGCCAGCGCTTCGCGGCTGTTCGCCATGGGACCGATGGTCATTGCGCTGTCGTCGCTCACCAGCGCGAAAGCGTCGATGTGCTGCTCCGGATGCGCACGGCGCACGCAATCGAAAGCCTGGCGCGCGGCGTGCGCCACCAGCGCTTGCAGCAGCGCGAAATCGAAGACGGCCGGGTCGATGACGCTCGCGCGCGCCAGCGCGTAGCCGTCGGCCAGCGCCGCCTGGCAATGGGTGGAGTACGCGGCCTGCGCTTCGGCTTCGCTGGCGTAGTCCTTGCGCGTCTCTTCTCCCCAGGTCATGGCCGCGCCGGCGGCCGTCCACACGGTGCTGCCGAACACGCGCGCTTCCCGGAAACGGGCCGCTTGATCGCCGTCAAAGGTGTAAAACAGACTGTAGTTATCAGGCATGAGAATTTTTCTTTGTTTAATCGGGCCGCATCTGCGCGGCGAAATCGCGCTGGCGGAACTGCTCCAGCAAAAAATCGACGAAGACGCGCGTCTTCGCGGGCAACAGCTTCTTGCTGGGATAGTACACGGACAGGGGGCCGGAATCGGCATGCCAGCCGGGCAGCAGGCGGATCAACGCGCCGCTGCGCAAATGGGCCAGCGCGTGCGGCATGGGCAGCAGCGCCACGCCGACACCCATGACGGCCGCCTGCGCCATCGCGTCCGGGTCGTCGAAGATGGCGCGCGGCCGGCATTCGGCCACGCCTTCGCCGCCCTGCCCGTCGCGCAGTATCCAGCTGCGCAATCTGCCGCTGCCGGCCGAGCGGCGCGCCACGCCGTCGAATTGCGCCAGATCAAGCGGATGCGCGGGCATGGTCTTGCCCTGCATGAAGGCGGGCGATGCCGTGGCCACGACGTGGGCGTGGCCCAGTTCCCGGGCCACCACGCCCGGTGTCAATTCGATGCCGCCGCCGATGGCGACATCGAAACCTTCGCCGATCAAGTCCACTTGCCGGTTGTCGAAATGGCAGTCGGGGATGACGCCCGGGTAGCGCGCGATGAACTCGCCCAGCAGCGGCACCACGTAACTGCGCCCGAACGACGGCGCCATGCTGATTTTCAGGATGCCGGCCGGCTGGCCGCCCTCCTCGGCCACGCCGGCGATCGCCTCGCGCAGGGTCGTCAGGGCGCCGACTATCTGCTGCAGGAAGCGTTCGCCCCCTTCCGTCAGGGTCAGACGGCGCGTGCTGCGCTGGAACAGGCGCAGTCCCAGGCTCGTTTCCAGCCGCGCCACGTTCTTGCTGACGGCGGCCGGCGTCAGCCCCAGGCGGCGCGCGGCCGCCGAAAAACTGCCCAGTTCGGCGGACAGCACAAACGATTGCAAGTGATTGAGGGCGTCCATGCGCCTATTCTACCCGCACATTTGATAGTTTTAGTTGAAATTGATTGTAGCGATTCATGGCTACCGCGCAGGCAATACATGGCTGATACTGGCTGCATCTTCTCCACCACACAGAAAGCCCATCATGCAAACCCAAGCCACCACCTCCTCCCAGCCACTGCTGAACAAGATCGCGTTTGTGACGGGCGGCTCGCGCGGCATCGGCGCCGCCATCGTCCGCCGCCTGGCCAGCCAGGGCGCCACCGTCGTCTTCACCTATCAAAGCTCGGCCGCCGAGGCGCAGGCGCTGGCCGCCAAGGTGGAAGCGGCCGGCGGCAAGGCGCTGGGCGTGCAGGCCGATGCGGCCGACGCCAGCGCCCTGACGGCCGCCATCGACAAGGTGGCGGCGCAGTTTGGCCGCATCGACATCCTCGTCAACAACGCGGGCGTGTTCCTGCCCGGCGCCATCGACGACTTTTCGCTGGCGGACTTCGACAAGACGATAGCCGTCAACGTGCGCGCCGTGTTCGTGGCCATCAAGGCGGCCGTGGCGCACATGCAGACGGGCGGGCGCATCATCAACATCGGCAGCACGAATGCGCACCGCATGCCGTTCGGCGGCGCGGCCGCCTACGCGATGAGCAAATCGGCGCTGAGCGGCCTGACGCAAGGCCTGTCGCGCGACCTGGGCCCGCGCGGCATCACCATCAACAACGTGGAACCGGGCCCCGTCGCCACGGACATGAACCCGCCCACGGGCGACTTCGCGGACCTGATGCACGGCCTGATGGCGCTGCCCCGCCACGGCACGGCCGATGAAATCGCCGGCATGGTGGCTTACCTGGCCAGCGCGGAAGCGGCCTTCGTCACGGGCGCGGGACTGAAGATCGACGGCGGCTTCGCGGCGTAAAAAAAAGGGGTCAGACCCTTTGGGTCTGACCCCAGCCTCTGCTTCAGGGGTTACATCGACTTGCGCCGGCGTCCGCGCCACCACAGCAGCAATGCCAGCAGCACCAGCACGCCGACGATGATGCCCGCGCGGGCCAGGCCGATCAGGTTCGATGGCGCGCCGCCGTTGCGCAGGGTCGTCACCTGTTCCGCCGTCACCTTGATGGCGGGATTGCCGTACATCTTCTGTACGTAATTGCCGAGGGTGACGATCTGCTCGTCCGACAGGGTCTGGCGGAAGGCTGGCATCAGGTGTCCCGCAGTATGATTACCCTTGCCGTCCTGCCGTTCCACGCCATCGAGTATCGCCATCACCAGGTTGTTGCTGTTGCTGCGGCCCGTCACCGAGTTGTGGAACAAAGGCGGCAAGCTGCCGTCGAAACTGCCCTCGCCCCTGGCCTGGTGGCAGCTGGCGCACTGCGCATCGTACAGCTGCGCCCCCGACATCTTGTTCAGGTTTTGCGGCAGCGGCACGCCGCGGATGCTGCTCAGTTCCTCGCCCGCCTTGCCCCATTGCGTCACCGGCTGCGTGTCGGCCTTGTCGCGGATGGCGGGCACGCTCTTGACGTAGTGCGCGATGGCGTTCAGGTCCGCGTCGCTCAGGTGCCGCAAGCTATGGTCGATGGCTTCGGCCATCGGTCCCGCCGCCTGCGCCTTGTTCGCGGTACGGCCCGTGCGCAGGTAGCCGGCCAGCTCCTGCTGGCTCCAGCCGCCCACGCCGCTGTTCACGTCCGAGCTGATGTTCGGCGCAAACCAGGTACCCAGATCAAAGCCCCCCAGCTCCTTCGACAGCTGCTCGGCCATCAGCGCATTGCGCGGCGTGTGGCAGGTCGTGCAGTGGGCCAGCCCTTGCGCCAGGTAGGCACCCCGGTTCCATTCCATGCTCTTGGCTGGATCGGCCACGAACGGCTTTGTGTCGAGGAAGAGCCAATTCCAGCCCGCCATCGACAGGCGGATGTTGAACGGGAACGGCAAGTCCGTCTTTTGCGCCGGCGCCGTATCGACCGCCGCCACGCCATGCATGAAGTAGGCGTACAGGGCCGCCGTGTCGTCATCCGTCACCCTGGCGTAGGCCGTGTACGGCATGGCTGGGTACAGGTGCGCGCCGTCGGCCCGCACGCCGTGGCGCACGGCGTCGGAAAACTGCTTGAGCGTGTACTTGCCGATGCCGTGCGTTGTCGATGGCGTGATATTGGTGGCAACGATGGCGCCCAATGGCGTGGCCAGGGCCAGGCCGCCCGCCATCGGCTTGCCGCCCGGCACGCTGTGGCAGGCGATGCAGTCGCCCGCCGTCGCCAGGTAGCGGCCACGTTCGATGGCCTGCACGTCGGCGCCAGGGGTGTCGGCCGCCAGCACGGGCAAGGCCAGTGCCAGCAAGGCGGCGCCGGCCGCCATTCTGAAGGTCGCCATCATGCTGTTCCTCCCTGTTGTTCGTCAAGGATATGTTTGACGGTGCGCAAGGCCACGGCCAGGCCGTTTTCCGTCGAATTGCAGGTGCCGGACGTGGGCAGCACGCCCGTGCTGCACAAGAACAGGTTGGCATGGTCAAACGTGCGGCCCCACTGGTCGCACACGGCCTTGGCCGGGTCGGAACCCATCGACAGGGTGCCGCAGATGTGCTGGTTGTTGGCGAATACGCCTTCCTTGCTGTGGCGCAGATTGGTGCCACCCATCAGTTTGGCGATCTGCTCGAAATCCTGCTTCGAACGCTCGTGGCCCCGTTTCGTGTACTCGTCGATCGCATAATGCGCCTGCGGCTTGGGGATGCCCATGGCATCCTTCTCGCCGCTCAGGGCAATGCGGTTTTCCGGGTTCGGCAGCACTTCGAGCACGTTTTTCAGGCTCATTTCGCGCGCGGAGCGGAAACGCAGCTGCTGTTCGAATTCGGCGCCAAACACGCCCTTGCCGATCAATTCCCTGGTCGCGCCATCGACGCGCGAGATGTTCGTGAAATCGAGGCGGTACGGCGAGTGTTCGCTGCGGAAATCGCCGTCGCGCATGGTGTTGATGGAATTGGGGCTTTGCGGGCCCCGGCCCAGCCACAGGTCTTCATCGGCGTCGAAGGTGATCGAGGTGCTCGGGTGGTCCATCAGGTTGCGGCCCACCATGTCGCTGCTGTTGGCCAGGCCGTTCGGGTATTTGTCCGAGGCGGAAACGAGCAGCAAACGGGGGCTTTCGATGCCGTTGGCGGCCAGGATGAACGTCCTGGCCGTGACCCGGTGGCTTTTTTTGTCCACGTCGTAGTACAGGGCGGCCGTGATGCGGCCCTGCGCGTCGTGTTCCAGCTTGTAGACGTTGGCATTGCACACGATCCTGACGCCCGCGTCTTCCGCCTGCTGCGCGGCGATGCCGCCGTGGTATTGCGCGTCGATGGGGCAGATCGGCTGGCAGCTGTTGTTGCCGCAGCAGGCCGGGCGGCCATCGTAGCTGACGCTGTTGCGCGCCACCGTGTTGCCGACCACCTTGAATGACGGGTCGAGGCGCTCGCGGATGCGGCGCATGGCGTACGGCTCCGTCACGGCATCCATCGGGAATGGCTGCTTGCGCGGCGAACCCGTGTTGTCCGCGCCCGAGACGCCCATGATCTCTTCCGCTTCCTGGTAAAACGGCTCCAGGTCTTCATAGCTGATGGGCCAGTCGACACCCACGCCATACAGGGTATGGATGCGGAAATCGTTCGGCACGTTGCGCCACGCCTGCGCGGCCCAGTGCCACGAAGTGCCGCCGAACTGGCGGATGTATTCGGCCGGGTACGGATACGGGCCGGCCTGCACCAGGTAGCCGTTATCGGTCGGCTGGTAGATCGGGTGCGGCGCCGTGGCGACGGACGGATACGGCGACATCCAGTCGCTGCGGCGCGTCGTGTTGCGGAAACGGGCGACGATTTCGCCGCGCGACACGCGCGGGCCCGCTTCCAGGATCAGCACCGAGGCGCCGGCCAGCGCCAGTTTGCGCGCAGCCAGGGAACCGATGATGCCGGAGCCGATGACGAGGTAATCGGCGGAGAGTGCTTCAGCCATGATGGCTCCTTAAATGGGTTTTCTGGCCCAGCTGCCGTAGGCGCCGTAGGAATACGTGGGAGGCTTCAGGACGTCGGCCACGACGGCCGCGTTCAGCGCCTGCTCGTAGGCGACGCAGACGGCCGCCTCGCCCGTGCCGACGATGCCCAGATACCAGGCGCTGGCGATCTGGCGCGGCAGGGCCGCCAGCGGCGACTGGGCGGAGTCAAGCGCATCGAGCGCATCGAGCGCTTCCTGCAGGCCAGCCGCCTGCAAGCCCTGCGCATTGATCAGGGCCAGCAGCGCACGCACATTCGCGGGGAAGGCGGCGTCCTGCGCCACCAGCGCCTCATACAGGCGCCGGGCCAGCACGGGGTCGAGCACCTGGCGCCCCACCAGCATGGCGGACACGCCCAGGAAGGCGCCCTGCTCCGCACTGGCGACCGGTTCGGCCAGCGCCCAGGGAATCAGCGCCGCGGCCGAAGCCGACAGCAAGCCGGCCAGCACCATGCGGCGGCCGGGATTCAGGGGGCCGCGGCCCTCCTTGTGATGTGTAGCGTCCAATTGAAGCTCCCGTGAGTTCAGCAACCGTTCAGAAAGAATGCTTGAGGCCGACCATCACCACCGTCTGGCCGCCGTTCGAAGACGGCGTGCCGTTTTGCGAATCGCCGACCGAGGCGACGGCGTCGACGATGGCGCCGTTCTGGCCCAGGGTCTGGCCGCGCGCCACTTGGCGCGCTTCGATCAGGTAGATCGCCGTGCGCTTCGACAGCGCATAATTCTGTTCGAACGACAGCTGGCGGTAGCGTGCGCGGTCCGACACGCCGTTGGCGCGGCTGGCGAAGGTGTCGCTGTAGCCGGCGGACAGGAACCACTGCGGCGTCCACTGGTAGCTGGCGATCAGGCCGGCCGTATTGAAGATGGCCGTGTCGCGGAACGTGGAATGGCTGCCCGCCTGGTATTGCACGTTGCTGGCATTGGCGCCCACCATCCACTTGCCCATGGTGTAGCGCGCGCTGGCGGCGATGAATTCGATGCTGTCGGCCGAGGCGTAGCCCTGGTTGAGGGCCGAAATGCCGAAGCTGGCCGAGGCCTTGTCGCTCCAGCCCATGGCATTTTCGCCATTTTTCAGTTTCAGGTAGCCGAGCGCGAATTCCGCCGGCGAGGTACTGTACTTGACGGCGGCGCTGAAGCTGCTGCCCACGGCATTGCCGTCGGCCGCTTCACCGAAGCCGTATTGCGCGCTGGCCTGCAGGCCGCGCCAGGCGGGCATGCTGTAGGTGACGGAATTGCTGATGCGCACGGTCGTATCGAGGCCATCGATATCGCCCGGGTGCGCGCCCGTGGCGCCCGTCAAGACGTTGCTCGACGCCAGCGAGCCCACCAGCAGGTAGTACGGCGTGTACTGGCGGCCGGCCGTCACGCTGCCGTAAGCTGTCGATTGGAGGCCCACGTAAGCCTGGCGGTTGAACAGGGCGCTGGCCGAACTTTGCGCGCCCGTATCGCTTTCAAAGCCGTTTTCCAGCAGGAACAGCGCCTTCAGGTCGCCGCCCAGGTCTTCCACGCCCTGGAAACCGATCTTGCTGGCGGACAAGCTGCCGCTGCGCATGTAGGTGTTCGACTTGCCGCCCTGGTTGCTCGCGTAGGCGGTGGCCGCGTCGACCACGCCATAGATGGTGACATTGTTTTGGGCGCAAACGTTTGCGCCGACGAGCGTGGAGACGGCCAGCGCCGCGGCGCGCATGCATAGTGTGTTCATTTTTTTCCTGACTTTCCTGTTTTATCTGGCGAAATACGGGCGTGGCGCCGCGCTGCAGCCCTCCATTGAGAGCGGCATCCGCTGTTCTTCTTGATTTGGATCAAGTGAGGCAAATTATACGCTTATTTACTCACATGTAAGTGATCGACTGTAAGGCGTAGTCTTATAGCAAAACCGGCAGGCGCGCGGACGCATGCCCGGCAGGATGCGGCAATGCGTGGAACAGGCATGGCAAAAGCAGCGGCGGCGCGCGTAGAAAAACACGCGCCCGATGGGTGCTCAGGCAAGGAGAAGTTTGGGGTTCAGCGCAGGATGGCGGGCGCCACCGGCAAGGTTTCCAGGGCGATGAAGGCTTCCAGGGTGCGGCGCATGTCTTCGAACACCTGCTTGCCGTACGCTTCTTCCAGGTGGGCATACTGCAGGTCGATCAGCTTACCCATCTGCATCAGCAAACTGGCGCCCGCTTCCGACAGGTGCACCTTGCGGCGGCGCTGGTCGCCTTCGAACTTGCTGCGTCCGATCAGGCCGATCTCTTCCATGCGCGCCAGGATGCCGCTCATGCTGGGACTGGAAATCTGGCAGATCTCGCACAGTTCGCGCGGTTCCAGCGTCGGGCTTTCGTTCAGGGCGCGCATGATGCGCCACTGCTGCTCCGTCACGCCGAAGTGATTGAGGATGGGACGGAAATGCTGGAGCAGGCTGTCGCGCGCCTTCAGCAACAGTTGCGGCATGTTCGGATAACGGATCGGTAACTGCAAGCGGAACTCCCTGAAATGAGATGAAAGCCTGGCAATTATACGGGGCCGCGCAGGCAGATGGAGACGCCTGCTTTATTTTTCTCCATTTATATCGCGTGATAATGTGTGACTACGCGCTTGATATTTAATCCATCCATTAATTTGCGCCCGCCCATGCATATGGCGAAGACCATTTCCCCTATAAATCATTGCGCAACAATTAATACTATGTTGCGCGCTCTTTTATTATTTAAAGAAATAAAGAAAATACGGCAAAAACAGTCTTAAAATCGCCATTACCCACGCAGACAAGCGCCGACAAGGCGTGGCTGCCGATATTTTTCTGACAGCGAAAATCATGAAAAATTGCGATCGCCTCATTATCAGCCTATTGCTCAGTTCGATTAATGCAGCTTATGCCCAGGTGCCTCCCGATGCGGGCGCCTTATTGCAGCAGATAGAAAAAGGCCGGGCGCCCGCATTACCGAAAAAATCACCCCAGGAATTAATGCCGGCGCCGCCCCCCATGCAGGACGTGCCCGGCATGGCGGTGACGGTCAAGCATTTCCGCTTCCAGGGCAACACCCTGCTGGGCGATGCCGTGCTGCAGCAGGCCGTGGCGCCCTTCCTGGACCGGCCCCTCGCCTTCCAGGACTTGCAGAACGCGGCGCTGGCCGTGGCGGCTGCCTACCGCCAGGCGGGCTGGATCGTGCGCGCCTACCTGCCGCGCCAGGAAATCGATGGCGGCATCGTCACCATCCAGGTCGTCGAAGCCGTGTTCGGCGGCGTGCATACGCAGCCGGGCACCGCCCCCACGGTGCGCATGCCGCTCGAACGCATCGTGCCCTACGTCACGCGCGCCCAGCCCATCGGCGCGCCGCTGAATGCCGACGCCCTCGACCGCGCCCTGCTCGTCATCGACGACTTGCCGGGCGTGACGGCGGCCGGCAACCTGGCCGCCGGCCAGCGCGAGACGGAAACCGACCTGGTCATGAAACTGGGCGACGAGCCGCTGCTGACGGGCGACGCCGGCATCGACAATACGGGCAACCGTTCCACGGGCGCGGCGCGGGCGGCACTCAACCTGGCAGTCAACAGCCCCTTGCACCTGGGCGACCAGGCAGTCGCCAACCTGATCCACTCCGAAGGCAGCGATTATGTCCGCCTCGCCTACAGCCTGCCGCTGGGCAGCGGCGGCTGGCGCGCGGGCGTCAGCGGCTCCCACCTGTCCTACCGGCTGACCGCCGATGAATTTGCCGCCCTGCACGCCAAGGGCAGTTCCAACACCGCCGGCATTGACGCCAGCTATCCGCTGCTGCGTTCGCGCCTGCGCAACCTGTATCTGCAACTCAATTACGACGACAAGCGCTTCGACAACGCCGCCAACGGCGCCACCAGCAGCAATTACAAGATCCGCGCTTTCTCGGCCGGCCTGACCGGCAACCTGTTCGACAGCCTGGGCGGGGGCGGCGCAAACGCGGCCAGCCTCAGCATCATGCATGGCAAGCTGGACCTGGACGGCTCGCCGAACCAGCTGGCCGATGCGGCCACCACGCGCGCGGCCGGCAATTTCACCAAAGTGCGCTACTACGCCAGCCGCCAGCAGGCACTGACGCAGACGCTGTCGCTATATGGCGCCCTGAGCGGCCAGCAGGCGAGCAAGAACCTCGATTCCTCGGAAAAATTCTATTTGGGCGGCAATTACGGCGTGCGCGCCTATCCGGCCAGCGAAGCGGGCGGCAGCGATGGCCAGCTGGTGAATCTGGAACTGCGCTGGCGCCTGCCGGCCGACGTCAACCTGACGGGCTTTTTTGACTGGGGCCACGTCAAGGTCAACCACGACAACGACATCAACGGCGCCGCCCGCGTCAACGGCTACAGCCTGAAGGGCGCGGGCCTGGCCGTCAGCTGGACCAGCAGCTTCCGCCTGAACCTCAAGGCGGCCTGGGCGCGGCGCATCGGCAGCAATCCCAACCCGAACCTGAACGGCAGCGACCAGGACGGTTCGCTGCGCAAGAACCGCTTCTGGCTGCAAGCATCGCTGCCCTTCTGAACCCACCACCCCTCTGCCTGAACCGAACCGGAGAATGTCATCATGAGCGGACATGCCACCATCAATCGCTTCTATCGCCTGATCTGGAGCGAGGCGCAAGGCGCCTGGATCGCCGTCGCGGAACATACGCGAGGACGTGGCAAGCGCAGCGGGCGCGGCGCCTTCATGGCCGCCCTGTTCGCCGGTCTGGGCCTGGCGCCGGCCGCCTGGGCCGCGCCGCCCGCGCCAGGCCAGCTGCCGACGGGCGGCCAGGTGACGGGAGGCACGCTGAGCATCGGCCAGACGGGCGCGCAGATGACCATCAACCAGGCCAGCCAGCGCGGCGCCATCGACTGGCAGACCTTCAACGTGGGCGCCCAGGCCCAGGTCAGCTTCCAGCAGCCCAACAGCGCAGCCGTGACCCTGAACCGCGTGCAGGACAGCCAGGCCAGCCAGATCTTCGGCCGCATCACGGCCAATGGCCAGGTCTTCCTCAGCAACCCGAATGGCGTGTATTTCAGCCCCACCGCATCGGTCAGCGTGGGCGGCCTGGTGGCCACCACCCACACGATGAATACGGCGGACTTCATGGCCGGCAGCAGCACCTTCACGCGCAATGGCGCCACGGGCGCGGTCGTCAACGACGGCAGCCTGCAGGCGGGACTGGGCGGCTACATCGCCATGCTGGCGCCGCAGGTGCGCAACAACGGCATCGTCATCGCCCAGGCCGGCACGGTGGCCATGGCGGCCGGCGAGCAGATCGCGCTGCAGTTTGCCGACAGCCGCACCCTGGCCGGCGTGCTGGTGTCGCCCTCGGCCATCGCCGCGCTGGTGGAAAACGGCGCGGCCGTGCATGCGCCGGGCGGCCTCATCATCATGTCGGCCCAGGCCGCCAACCAGCTGCAGGGCGGCGTGGTGCGCAACAGCGGCGCGCTGGAAGCGACGGGCCTGGCCGCGCGCGGCGGCAAGATCGTGCTCGACAGTTCCGGCCTGGTCGACAATGGCGGCAGCCTCGACGTTTCGGGCAGCCAGGGCGGCGCCATCGCCATCGCGGGCGACCGCATGCTCAATGCAGGCAGCCTGCGCGCCGATGGCGGCGGCGCCATCGCGAGCACGCTGGCCAACGGCCTGGTGGAAACGGCCAGCGCCACCGTCTCGGCGCAAGAGGGCGGCAGCATCGCCATCGACGGCGGCGCCGGCAAGGTCTACACGTCGGGCCGCTACCAGGCCGACGGCGAGCATGGCGGCAAGGTCGTCATCACGGCCCGCGACGTGGCCCTGATGGGCGCCAGGGTCAGCGCCACGGGCGCATCCGGCGGCGGCACCATCCTCGTCGGCGGCGATTACCAGGGCAGGAATGCGGCCATCCGGAATGCCGTCAATACCACCGTCGGCAAGGGCGTGACCCTGAACGCGGACGCCACCGGCGCCGGCAACGGCGGCAAGGTGGTCGTCTGGTCGGAAGAAAAGACCGTCTTCGGCGGCGACATCGGCGCGCGCGGCGGCGCCTGGGGTGGCGACGGCGGCATCATGGAAGTGTCCGGCAAACAAACCCTGCATTTCGGCGGCACGGCCAACGGCTACGCGCGCTACGGCAAGTCGGGCACCCTGCTGCTGGACCCGAAAGACATCTACATCGACAGCCAGCTGTCGGGCCAGCTGGAATTCGTCGACCCGCACCCCACGGCCGGCGGCAGCTTCGGCAAGACCACCACGGCGCTGACCACGACGGCGGGCGCCACCATCACGCGCACCGGCTATGTCGTCATCACGAATCCGGACGACAACCTGGGCGCCACCGGCGCCGGCGCCGCCTACCTGTTCCGCCAGAGCGACCAGGCGCTGATCTCTACCCTGTACGGCACGCATGCGGGCGACAAGGTGGGCAGCTATGCCGTCACGGCGCTGGCCAACGGCAATTTCGTCGTCAGCAGCAATCTGTGGAACGCGGGTCGCGGCGCCGTCACCTGGGGCAACGGGACAACGGGCTGGGGTGCGGGCGCCGTGGCATTATCGTCAAGCAACAGCCTGGTGGGCAGCACGGGCACGCACTTGAGCAGCCAGGGCTATGCCACCTCGGACAATGTGGGCGGCAGCGCCATCAAGACCTTGTCGAACGGCAACTATTTGGTCGGCACGGGAAGCTGGTCCGATTCGCGCGGCGCGCTCACCTTCGGCGACGGCAGCACGGGCGTGTCCGGCGTCGTCAGTGCCGGCAACAGCCTGGTGGGCAGCACGCCGATGACCATCGTGCTCGCCGATGGCTACAAACAGTACAAATTCGGCGATCAGGTGGGCGGCAGCATCAACCTTTTGCCCAACGACAACTATGTACTGGTGAACTCGGGCTGGAACAAGGGCGTGGGCGCCGTCACCTTCGGTTCCGGCAGCAGCGCGCTGACGGGCGTGGTGGGCGCGGCCAACAGCCTGGTGGGCGACAGCACGCGCTTCGACGCCTCGGGTCAAGGGAACGGCACGGACAAGGTCGGCAAATACTTCCAGGCGCTCAGCGGTTCCCGCTTCCTCATCTACGGTTCGGACTGGAACAACAATGCCGGCATGCTGGCCACGTTTGATGGCGTCAACGCCGTCACGGGCCTCGTCTCGTCCGCCAACAGCCTCGTTGGCGGCGCCTTCGATTCGCTGTCGTCCGGCGGCGTCACCTTACTGGGCAGCAATAACGCCTATGTGATCAGCAGCCCGGGCTGGAACAGCTCGCGCGGCGCCGCCACCTGGGTGGCTTACGCCACGAACGTCAAGGATGTCATCGTGGCCAACGGCCTGGTCGGCGCCACCACGGGCGACAGCATCGGCAGCAAGGCCATCACCGCGCTGGCCAACAACGATTACGTGGTGTCGAGCCCGAACTGGAACGGCACGCGGGGCGCGTCCACCCTCGTCGACGGCACCACGGGCTTGAGCAAGGCCAGCCAGGATGGCACGGTCGGCGCCGGCAACAGCCTGGTCGGCAGCCAGGTCAATGACCGGGTGGGCGCGGGGGGCATCCTGGCCCTGGTCGGCAATGGCAATTACCTGGCCCTGAGTCCGTACTGGGCCAATGGCGGCAACGCCAGCGCCGGCGCCGTGACGTGGAACAGTGGCAGCAGCCCCACGCTGGGCGCCGTCTCGGCCGTCAACAGCCTGGTCGGCAGCTTCAGCGGCGACCGTATCGGCTCCTACCAGTACAACAGTTACCAGACCAACAATCCCGTACCCGTGCTGCAGGAAGGCACGTCGATTACCGTGCTATCGAACGGCAACTACGCCGTGGCCAGCCCCATGTGGAACGGCACGCGCGGCGCCGTCACCTGGAGCAACGGCGCCACCGGCGCCACGGCCGATGGCGGCCACACGATCAGCGCCGCCAATAGCCTGATCGGCAGCAATGTCAGCGACTTCATCGGCGGCTTCGTCGTGCCGTCCGACATCATCACCAATCCCGCGACCAGCGCCACCAGCCACCAGGATGCCATCGGCAACGGCATTACCGGGCTATCGAACGGCAATTTCGTCACGGCCAGCAGCTACTGGCGCAATGGCGCCGCGCTGCGCGCCGGTGCCGTCACCTGGAGCGATGGGGGCGGCGCGCCGGCCGTCGGTGCCGTGTCGTCCGCCAACAGCCTGGTCGGCAGCGTCACGGACGACCGGGTCGGCACGGGCAAGAACAATGTGAGCGGCGTGACGGCCCTGCTGGCCGGCTACGACGGCGACGGCAAGCAGTTGTACAGCGGCAACTATGTCGTCTCCAGCATCCTTTGGAATAATGGCGCGCTGGCCGATGCGGGCGCCGTCACCTGGGGCAGCGGCACGGGGCCCCTGACGGGCACGATTTCCGACAGCAACAGCGTGCTGGGCTTGAAGGCGAACGACAGCAAGGACTGGACCGTCGCGCCGCTGGCCGTGGCCGGCAGTTACCTGATCCAGAACCAGTACTGGGACAATGGCGCCGCCACGGGCGCCGGCGCGTTGACGTGGATCAATGGCAGCACGGGCCGCCTGTCCGACTATGCGGCGCAGGGCAACCGCAACATCATCTCCTCCGCCAACAGCCTCGTGGGCACCCAGGCCGGCGACAATATCGGCTCTTATGTCGACTATCTGTACAATTACGATGCCGTCAACAATGTCAACCGCTATACGGGTAATTATGTTGCCCTGAGCACCAGCTGGGCCAATGGCGCCAACGCGGCGGCCGGGGCCGTCACCTGGGGCAGCGGCGTGGCCGGCGTCAGCGGCGTGGTCGGCCGGGACAACAGCATCGTGGGCGAAAAGGCCGGCGATTACCTGGGTTCCTACTACGCAGCACTGATCAACGGCCACTATGTGGTGTCCAACCCCACCCGCGACATCAACGGCATCGTCAACGCCGGCGCCGTCAGCTGGGTCGATGGCAACACGGGCAGGCTGAACGACTATGCAGCGCAGGGCAACCAGAACATCATGTCGGCCGCCAACGCCATGGTCGGCAGCCACGTCAACGATTACCTGGGCACCAGCATCCAGCTTGCCACGTACTACGGCACCACGGCCGATTATGCGAATGCCGGCTATTTCATCATTTCGCCGGACTGGAACTGCGGCGCCGGCGCCGTCAATTTCATCAGCAATGCGGGCGCCCCCCTGAGCGGCACGACGGGCCCCGCCAATGCCGGGGTCGGTAATCCGAACGGTCGCTTCTGGGGCGGGCTCGGCTATTCCCCGAACATGTCGCTGGCCGGCACTGGCACCGCTTTCGTCACCTTCGCGGGCGACAACGGCCATGTGATCCTCGTCTCGTCCAGCATGCCGGCCGCCAATTCCATGTGGTTGCCAGGCGCCACCGGCTTCGGCGACGCCGAAGGCGCGACGCAGGCCATGACGCCCGACTACATCGCCGGCGTCTTGCGCACCGGTACCAGCGTGACCCTGCAGGCAAATAATGATATTTTCGTCAAGAGCGGCATCGACGCGAGCGGCGGCGTGGCCGGCGGCGCACTGACCATGCAGGCCGGGCGCAGCATTGCCGTGCTGGGCGACATCATCACGGGCAACCGCGACCTGAACCTGATCGCCAACGACAGCCTGGCCAACGGCGTCAAGGATGCCTACCGCGACGCGGGCATCGCCACCATCAGCATGGGCAGCAACGGCCTAGGCACGCCTGCCGTGATCGACGCGGGCACGGGCCATGTCTCGATGCTGATGGCCGACGGCAGCGACAAGAGCAACGCCATGGCCGGCTCGATCAGCGTCAACAGCATCACGGCGGCCAGCATCAAGCTGGTCAACCAGGGCAATGGCGCCGGCACCGTGGCCGACCTGCCCGACATGAGCGCCAATTGCTGCGGTTTCGACGTCGGCTACCGCGGCATCGGCGCTGACGTGACATTGAACGCCGGTGCCGTCCTGAACGCCAGCGGCGCCGGCACGGCCGTGACCCTGGCGGCGAAAGGCAATTTCAACAATAATTCAGGCAATGGCGCGGCGAGCATCGCCCTGTCCGACCCGGGCGCGCGCTGGCTCGTGTACGCGAGCGCCCCTGGCGCCAGCACGTTCGGCAACCTCGACAGCAACAATACGGCCGTCTGGAACAGCAGCTACACGGGCAGCGATGCCACGCAGACGGGCAACCGCTACCTGTTCGCCTACCAGCCCACCATCACCGTCAACACGCAAAACGTCAGCAAAACTTATGGCGACGACCTCGCCACGGGCACGGCCCTGGTGGACCAGGTCATCAGCCTGTCCGGCGCACAGGGCGCCGTGGCGGGCGCGTATCTCGGCGATACGGTTTCTACCGCCCTGTCCGGCGCCATCACGGCCACGTCCGCCGGCGCGGCCGCCAACGCCGGCGCGGCGGGCAGCCCCTACGCCATCACCGTCGACCTGTCCGGCGCCAGCGGCAACAACGGCTATGCCGTGATGCTGGGGAGCAATACGCCGCGTACCCTGACGGTGCAAAAGAAAACGCTGACGGCTTCGCTCAATCCCGTCAGCAAGACCTACGACGGCGGCAGCCTGATGGCCCTGTCGACCGGCGACTATGTATTGAGCGGCCTGGTTGGCAGCGAATCGTTCGGCATCATTTCCTCCTTTGGCCTGTACGGCGGCGTCAACGTGGGCAGCTATGCCGTCACCGCAACCTTGTCAGCAGGCAATTTCACGGCCGGCGCGGGCACCCTGGCCAGCAACTACAACCTGCCCACCTCGGCCAGCGGCACGGGCACCATCACGCCAAAGGCGCTGACGGCCGTGGTGATCGGCACGCCGACCAAGACTTACGACGGCAACGCCAACGCTATCCTTTCCGCCGGCAACTACCAGTTGCTAGGCTTTGCAGGCGGACAGTCGGCCAGCGTCAGCCAGGTGGCGGGCCTGTACAATTCCAGCGACGTGGCCGGCGCCAGCAGCGTCAGCGCCCTGCTCTCGGCCGGCGACTTCACGGCCGGCAGCGGCACCCTGTTCAGCAATTACATCCTGCCGACGAGCGCCAGCGGCGCGGCCGCCATCACGGCCAAGGCCCTGACGGCCAGCCTGACCGGCAGCATCGTCAAGACCTACGACGGCACGACCGCAGCGCTGCTGGGCAGCGCCAACTATAACCTGGCCGGTTTCATCGGCAGCCAGTCCGCCAGCATCGCGCAAACGGCAGGCAGCTACAATGCCGCCAATGTGGCCAGCGCGAACAGCGTGACGGCCAGCCTGTCGGCAGGCGACTTCACGGCCGGTTCCGGCACCACCCTGTCGAACTACGCTCTGCCCGCCTCGGCGAGCGGCGCCGCCAGCATCACGGCCAAGGCCTTGACGGCCAGCCTCGCGGGCAGCATAGGCCGCGCCTACGACGGCACGACCACGGCCAGCCTGGCAAGCACCAACTACACGCTTGATGGTCTGGTTTCGGGCGAATCGTTCAGCGTCACCAGGACCACCGGCACCTTCGACAGCCGCAACGCGGGCAGCCGCACGGTCAGCACGACGCTGTCGTCCGAGGATTTCACGGCCGGCATGGGCACCTCGTATGCCAATTACCTCCTGCCCACCAGCGCCACGGGCACGGGGACCATCACGCCGAAGGCCGTCGTGCTCACCGCGCCGTCCATCAGCAAAGTGTATGACGGCACTCTGGCCTATACCACCGGCAGCGGCGACCTGTCCGCCCTGTCGGCCGCCCTGGTGGCCGGCGACACGGTGACGAATGCCGCGTTCAGCTATGCCGGCAAGAACGCCGGCAACGGCAACAAGGCGGTCAATTTCAACAGCGCCACGCTCAGCGACGGCAATGGCGGCGGCAATT
>NZ_JACYMM010000019.1 GCF_020858115.1 Janthinobacterium sp. FW305-129 | reverse complement strand
GTCAAGCTGATCAACCCGATCGCGATGGAAGAAGGTCTGCGCTTCGCTATCCGCGAAGGCGGCCGTACCGTCGGCGCCGGCGTGGTTGCAAAAATCATCGCATAAGGAAATGTTATGCTTCCACCCGGGGCGTCCTGGGTGGTAGAATAGCACTCCTCGAAAGTTTTACGTAGGGACGTAGCTCAATTGGCAGAGCGTCGGTCTCCAAAACCGAAGGTTGGGGGTTCGATGCCCTCCGTCCCTGCCACCGTCAAGGTGCAGGGCACCGAAAGTAGAAAAATGTCAAATCAATCCGTGCAAACCGTTAGCACGTCGAGTGACAAGATAAAAGTCGCGCTGGCAATAGTAGCTGCGATTGCAGGAGTAGTCGGGTTTTATTACCTGGCAGGCCAACCAGCTCTGGTGCGTGCAAGCGCGCTTGTGGCTGGTTTGGTTATTGCTGTTGCGCTCTTGTATGTCTCGACGACCGGCCGTGAATTTCTCAATTTCGCCAAAGAAGCTGTGCGCGAAACCAAGAAAGTCGTTTGGCCTACCCGCAAAGAAGCCACGCAGATTACTGCGATCGTGTTTGCCTTTGTGCTGGTCATGGCGATTTTCCTGTGGGGCACGGATAAATTGCTCGAGTTTTTGTTGTATGACGTAATTCTGGGTTGGAAAAAATAATGAGCGAAAATGTGCATGATGAAGCGGCGGACGAGTCCGTTCCGGGCGACGCTCCGGTAGCGGATACTGGTGCAGCGCTGAGCGTGCCAGTGAGCAGCAAGCGCTGGTATGTCGTGCATGCTTATTCCGGCATGGAAAAAAGCGTCATGCGCGCACTGACCGAGCGCATCGAGCGCGCGGGCATGCAAGACCAGTTCGGCCAGATACTGGTGCCGATCGAAGAAGTTGTCGAAGTCAAGAATGGCGTGAAGTCCGTCACCGAACGTCGTTTCTATCCTGGCTATGTGCTGGTTGAAATGGAAATGACGGACGAGAGCTGGCACTTGGTCAAGAACACCAGCAAGGTTACCGGTTTCATCGGTGGCAAGTCGAACAAGCCGACGCCGATCTCCGCGCGCGAAATCGACGGCATCATGAAGCAGATGCAAGAGGGTGTCGAGAAGCCCCGTCCAAAAACCTTGTACGAGGTGGGCGAGCAGGTACGTATCAAGGATGGTCCGTTCACCGATTTCAACGGCAATGTCGAAGAAGTCAATTACGAGAAATCCAAAGTGCGCGTCTCGGTCACCATTTTCGGCCGCGCTACCCCGGTAGAGCTCGAATTCGGCCAGGTCGAAAAAGTTTAAGTTGTATCAGCGCCACCAGGAGCGCCGCAGCGGTCTCAGCGAAATCCGGTCAGAGGAGCCCCGCCAGGGTAGGATCGGCGGGGCGCTACTACTCAATCCAAGATAGGAGCCATCATGGCAAAGAAAATCATTGGTTTTATCAAGCTGCAAGTGCCAGCTGGTAAAGCAAACCCATCCCCACCAATCGGTCCAGCTCTGGGTCAACGTGGTCTGAACATCATGGAATTCTGCAAGGCCTTCAATGCACAGACCCAAGGTCTGGAGCCAGGCATGCCGATTCCAGTCGTGATCACCGCATTTGCGGACAAGTCCTTCACGTTCGTGATGAAGACGCCTCCAGCAACCTACCTGATCAAAAAAGCTGCTGCGATCACCAAAGGTTCGCCGAAGCCACATACCGACAAAGTCGGTACGCTGACCCGCGCACAAGCTGAAGAAATCGCTAAATTGAAAACCCCTGATCTGACCGCTGCCGACATGGATGCTGCTGTACGCACCATCGCTGGTTCCGCTCGTTCGATTGGTATCACGGTGGAAGGTGTTGTATAATGGCTAAGTTATCCAAACGTATCAAGGCTTTGAAAGCCAAAGTCGACCGTACCAAAGTGTACGCTTTCGACAACGCTGTCGCTCTGATCAAAGAGTGCGCAACGGCCAAGTTCAATGAATCGATCGACGTATCGGTACAACTGGGTGTTGATCCTAAGAAATCCGATCAAGTGGTGCGCGGCTCCGTCGTTCTGCCAGCTGGTACCGGCAAAACCGTACGCGTGGCAGTATTCGCGTCGGGCGAAAAAGCGGAAGCTGCCAAAGCAGCTGGCGCCGACATCGTTGGTATGGAAGACCTGGCTGAGCAGATCAAAGCCGGCGACATGCCTTTCGACATCGTTATCGCTTCGCCAGATACCATGCGTATCGTTGGTACCCTGGGTCAGATCCTGGGCCCACGCGGCATGATGCCTAACCCGAAAGTCGGCACTGTTACTCCTGACGTCGCTACCGCCGTGAAAAACGCGAAAGCCGGTCAAGTTCAGTACCGTACCGACAAATCCGGTATCATCCACGCTACCATCGGCCGTAAATCGTTCGCTGACGCAGATCTGAAATCGAATCTGGTCGCACTGATCGACGCACTGAACAAAGCCAAGCCAGCATCGAGCAAAGGCGTGTACCTGCGCAAAGTTTCGCTGTCGTCGACCATGGGCGCTGGCGTCCGTGTTGACCAGGCTAGCCTGGCAGCTTAAGTAACAGAATCAAGTCCTGTAGCGCCTTCGGGCGCTGCGGGCGCATCTTTGGGCTGTCTGCCCGGTGTCCGCACCAGGCAGGCAGACAATCAAAGACCGTTGGGCCGACTGCGATCGCACATGCAGAAGGTTAATAGGCTTGCCGGCAACGGCAAGTGCCCAACGCAGATGGTGTACCCGAACAAGTTTTGTAGTCCTCATGCTGCGTGAATCCATCCGCTCAGTTTAGTACTTCTTGACTTCGGACGCCGTGTTCGAACCGATGCAAGGCGCTCAACCACTCGGTTGTGATTGCCGAACATCATTTAAGGAGGTTGACCGTGAGTCTCAATCTGAATGACAAAAAGGCCGTCGTCGCCGAAGTTTCCGCACAAGTAGCAAATGCGCAAACGATCGTCGTGGCCGAATATCGTGGCATCCAGGTTGGTCACTTGACGCAACTGCGTGCTAAAGCGCGTGCCCAAGGCGTGTACCTGCGTGTGTTGAAAAACACTCTGGCTCGTCGCTCCGTTGAAGGTACCGCATTCGCCAGCCTGGCAGATGCCATGACCGGCCCGTTGATCTACTCGATCTCGGCCGATGCCGTTGCAGCAGCTAAAGTCATCGCTGACTTCGCTAAAACCAACGACAAACTGGTCATCAAAGCAGGTAACTACGCAGGCAAGCCGCTGGATACAGCTGCTGTCACCGCGTTGGCGAGCATTCCTAGCCGTGAAGTCCTCATTTCGCAGTTGTTGGGCGTTATGCTGGCTCCGGTTTCGGGCTTTGCACGTGGTCTGGCTGCCCTGGCAGCGAAAAAAGGCGAAGGCGCCGAAGCTCCTGCAGAAGCAGCAGCAGAAGAAGCCCCAGCAGCCGCTTAATTGCGCGCGCTTTTTTCTCTCAGTACCAATCTGATGTAACTAACGTAATAAATTTAGGAGTTTCAAAATGGCAATTAGCAAAGACGATATCCTGGAAGCAGTTAGCGCCATGTCCGTAATGGACCTGAACGACCTGGTTAAAGCATTCGAAGAAAAATTCGGCGTGTCCGCAGCAGCGATGGCTTCGGCCGGTCCTGCAGCAGGCCCAGCAGCAGCTGCTGAAGAGCAAACCGAGTTCAACGTTGTTCTGGACACCTTCGGCGCAAACAAAGTTGGCGTCATTAAAGCAGTTCGCGAAATCACCGGCCTGGGCTTGAAAGAAGCTAAAGACCTGGTCGATGGCGCACCAAAAACTGTAAAAGAAGCAGTGTCGAAAGCTGACGCTGAAGCTGCAGTGAAGAAACTGGTTGAAGCCGGCGCAACCGCTTCGATGAAGTAATATCTGTACTGGCGTCAGTTAGCGCCCGAGTCAAAGTCTGAGGTTTCCCCTCGCAAGGGGGGAAATCCGACTTTGGCTCCTTTGTCGTCTGCATCGTATTTGTCATGTAGTTGTAGCAGTTTTTATTCGATTCAAGCCGGAAAGCAGAGCCTTGAGGTTTCGTCTGTGTCACACGCAGCGGTGCAAACGAACACTTGCAAAACCTGAATTTTCTATCCTTTCTGTCACTCACGGAGTGTCCATGCACTACTCATTTACTGAGAAGAAACGCATTCGCAAATCATTCGCGAAGCGCGCCAACGTTCACCACGTTCCGTTCCTGCTGGCGACCCAGCTCGAGTCTTATCATAGCTTCTTGCAAGAGGACATAGCACCGTCCGGCCGCAAGAATGATGGCCTGCAGTCGGCTTTCACCTCGATTTTCCCTATCGTGTCGCACAATGGTTTTGCGCGTCTCGAATTCTTGTCGTACGTTCTGGGCGATCCTGCCTTTGACGTCAAAGAATGTCAACAACGTGGCCTGACGTTCGCGTCGCCGCTGCGCGCGAAAGTGCGCCTGGTGATCCTGGACAAGGAATCGCCAACCAAGCCCGTCGTCAAAGAGATGAAGGAACAGGAAGTCTACATGGGCGAATTGCCGCTCATGACGACCACCGGTTCGTTCGTCATCAACGGCACGGAGCGGGTTATCGTTTCCCAGTTGCACCGTTCGCCTGGCGTGTTCTTCGAGCACGACCGCGGCAAGACTCACTCGTCCGGCAAGCTGCTGTTCTCCGCGCGTATCATTCCTTACCGCGGTTCGTGGCTGGACTTCGAGTTCGACCCGAAAGACATCCTGTTCTTCCGCGTCGACCGCCGCCGCAAGATGCCCGTGACGATTTTGCTCAAAGCAATCGGCATGTCGCATGAGCAAATCCTGGCAAACTTCTTCGTCTTCGACAATTTCAACCTGCGCTCCGAAGGCGCGGAAATGGAATTCGTCTCCGAGCGTCTGCGCGGCGAAGTGGCGCGTTTCGACATCGTCGACAAGTCGGGCAAGACCCTGGTGCTGAAAGACAAGCGTATCAACGCGAAACACGTGCGTGATATCGAAGCTGCCGGCATCAAGCACATTTCCGTACCGGAAGACTACCTGCTGGGCCGCGTATTGGCGAAGAACATCGTCGATGGCGACACCGGCGAAGTCGTCGCTTCCGCGAACGATGAGCTGACGGAAGATTTGTTGGGCCGCCTGCGCGATGCCAACATCTCCGAAATCCAAACGTTATACACCAACGACCTGGATCAGGGCGCCTACATCTCGCAAACCCTGCGTATCGACGACACCGCCGATCAAATGGCGGCGAAAGTGGCGATCTACCGCATGATGCGTCCAGGCGAGCCGCCAACGGAAGACTCCGTTGAAGCGCTGTTCAATGGCCTGTTCTACAACTCGGATCGCTACGACCTGTCGGCCGTGGGCCGCATGAAGTTCAACCGCCGCATTGGCCGCGATGAACTGACCGGCGCCATGACCCTGTCGAACGAAGACGTGCTGGCCGTGATCAAGATCCTGGTGGAACTGCGCAATGGCCGCGGCGAAGTCGACGATATCGATCACCTGGGTAACCGTCGCGTACGTTGCGTGGGCGAACTGGCCGAGAATCAATTCCGCGCCGGCCTGGTGCGTGTTGAGCGCGCCGTCAAGGAACGCCTCGGCCAAGCAGAAGCGGACAACCTGATGCCGCACGACCTGATCAACTCGAAGCCGATTTCGGCCGCGATTCGCGAGTTCTTCGGTTCGTCCCAGCTGTCGCAGTTTATGGACCAAACCAATCCTCTGTCGGAAATTACCCACAAGCGTCGCGTATCGGCTCTGGGACCCGGCGGTCTGACACGCGAACGCGCCGGCTTTGAAGTGCGCGACGTGCATCCGACCCACTACGGCCGCGTCTGCCCGATCGAGACACCGGAAGGTCCGAACATTGGTCTGATCAACTCGCTGGCTCTGTACGCCCGCCTGAATGAATACGGCTTCCTGGAAACCCCGTACCGCAAGGTCGAAGGCTCCAAGATTACCGATCAGATCGACTACCTGTCCGCCATCGAAGAAGGCCGCTACATCATCGCCCAGGCGAATGCGACCATCAACGACGAAGGCATGCTGTCCGATGAACTGGTCTCGGCCCGTGAAGCCGGCGAAACCATCCTGGTATCCCCAGAGCGCATCCAGTACATGGACGTGGCGCCGGGCCAGATCGTTTCCGTCGCTGCCTCGCTGATTCCGTTCCTCGAACACGATGATGCGAACCGTGCATTGATGGGCGCCAACATGCAACGTCAGGCTGTGCCTTGCTTGCGTCCGGAAAAAGCGCTGGTCGGTACCGGTATCGAACGCACCGTTGCGGTCGACTCGGGCACCACCGTGCAAGCCCTGCGTGGCGGTATCGTCGATTACATCGATGCGGGCCGTGTCGTGATTCGCGTCAACGATGACGAAGCGCAAGCTGGTGAAGTGGGCGTCGACATCTACAACCTGATCAAGTACACCCGTTCGAACCAGAACACCAACATCAACCAGCGTCCTATCGTGCAAGTGGGCGACCGTGTTGCCAAGCGCGACGTGATCGCCGACGGCGCATCGACCGACCTGGGTGAATTGGCGCTGGGCCAGAACATGACCGTGGCCTTCATGCCATGGAATGGTCTGAACTTCGAAGATTCGATCCTGATCTCGGAAAACGTCGTCAAGGACGACCGCTACACCTCGATTCACATCGAAGAGTTGTCGGTGGTGGCCCGTGACACGAAACTGGGCGCGGAAGAAATTACGCGCGACATCTCGAACCTGGCTGAAAATCAGCTGGCACGTCTGGATGAGTCCGGTATCGTCTACATCGGCGCGGAAGTGCAAGCGGGCGACACCCTGGTCGGTAAAGTGACGCCAAAAGGCGAAACCCAGCTGACCCCGGAAGAGAAGCTGCTGCGCGCGATCTTCGGCGAAAAAGCGTCGGACGTGAAAGACACCTCGCTGCGCGTGCCTTCGGGCATGATCGGTACCGTGATCGACGTGCAAGTCTTCACCCGTGAAGGCATCGTGCGCGACAAGCGTGCCCAGCAAATTATCGATGACGAACTGAAGCGCTTCCGTCTGGACTTGAATGACCAGATGCGTATCGTGGAAGGCGATGCCTTCCAGCGTCTGGAAAAAATGCTGATCGGCAAAGTCGTCAACGGCGGCCCGAAAAAGCTGGCCAAAGGCGCCAAGATCACCAAGGAATACCTGGCCGATCTGGACAAATACCACTGGTTCGACATCCGCCCTGCGGACGACGATGCCGCGGTAGCGCTGGAAGCGATCAAGGAATCGATCAACGAGAAGCGTCACCAGTTCGACTTGGCCTTCGAAGAGAAGCGCAAGAAACTGACGCAAGGCGATGAGCTGCAACCAGGCGTGCAAAAAATGGTCAAGGTGTACCTGGCCGTGAAACGCCGCCTGCAGTCGGGCGACAAGATGGCAGGTCGCCACGGTAACAAGGGTGTGGTTTCCCGTATTGTTCCTGTGGAAGACATGCCATACATGGCCGACGGCACGCCAGCCGACGTTGTGCTGAACCCGCTGGGCGTTCCTTCGCGGATGAACGTTGGTCAGATTCTCGAGACGCACTTGGGCTGGGCTGCCAAGGGTCTGGGTATCCGCATCGGCGAAATGTTGAAGGCGCAAACCAAGGTCGAACAAGTGCGCAAGTACCTGACGACGATCTACAACGACAACGGCCGCGCGGAAGAGCTGGACAACTTCGACGACGAAGAAATCATGAAGCTGGCGGAAAACCTGAAAAAAGGTGTTCCGTTCGCCACGCCAGTGTTCGATGGCGCGAATGAAGAAGAGATCCGCCGCATGCTGGACCTGGCGTATCCGGACGACATCGCCAAGAACCTGGGCATGACCGCGTCGAAAAACCAGGTGACCATGTATGACGGTCGCACCGGTGAAGCGTTCGAGCGCAAGGTTACTGTCGGCGTCATGCACATGCTGAAACTGCATCACTTGGTCGATGACAAGATGCATGCGCGTTCGACCGGTCCTTACTCGCTGGTGACGCAACAGCCGCTGGGTGGTAAAGCCCAGTTCGGTGGTCAGCGTTTCGGTGAGATGGAAGTCTGGGCACTGGAAGCGTATGGCGCGTCGTATGTCTTGCAAGAGATGTTGACCGTCAAGTCCGATGACGTGAATGGCCGTACCAAAGTGTACGAGAACCTCGTCAAGGGCGACCACGTGATCGACGCCGGCATGCCGGAATCGTTCAACGTGCTGGTCAAGGAAATCCGTTCGCTGGGTATCGATATCGACCTCGAACGCAACTAAACGACAGCACCCTGTCATTTGGTTTGGGAAACACAAAGCCCGGCTGGGAAACCACGCCGGGCAATGTAGTCTCAGGAATATAGAAATTTAATCACCTCTGGAGTGATACATGAAAGCACTGCTCGATCTATTCAAGCAAGTACAGACCAACGAGACCTTCGATGCAATCAAGATCGGTCTCGCTTCGCCTGAGAAAATCCGTTCGTGGTCCTACGGCGAAGTCAAGAAGCCGGAAACCATCAACTACCGTACCTTCAAGCCTGAGCGCGACGGCCTGTTCTGCGCCAAGATCTTTGGCCCGATCAAGGATTACGAATGCCTGTGCGGCAAGTACAAGCGCCTGAAACACCGCGGCGTGATCTGCGAAAAGTGCGGCGTCGAAGTCACCTTGGCCAAGGTGCGCCGCGAGCGCATGGGCCACATCGAACTGGCTTCGCCTACCGCGCACATCTGGTTCCTGAAGTCGCTGCCGTCGCGTCTGGGCATGGTCCTGGACATGACCCTGCGGGACATCGAACGCGTGCTGTACTTTGAAGCATACGTCGTGACCGATCCAGGCATGACCCCGCTGAAGAAGTGCCAGATCATGTCGGAAGACGACTACGCCGCCAAGTACGAAGAGTACGGCGACGACTTTACCGCCTTCATGGGCGCCGAAGGTATCCGTGAACTGCTGCGCTCGATCGACATCCACCGCGATGCCGAAACCCTGCGCGTGGAACTGAAGGAATCGAAATCCGAAGCCAAGATCAAGAAATACGCCAAACGCCTTAAGGTGTTAGAGGCGTTCCAACGTTCGGGCATCAAGCCTGACTGGATGATCATGGAAGTGCTGCCGGTGCTGCCGCCGGAACTGCGTCCGCTGGTACCGCTGGACGGTGGCCGTTTCGCGACCTCGGATCTGAACGATCTGTATCGCCGCGTCATCAACCGTAACAACCGTCTGAAACGCCTGATGGAGCTGCGCGCTCCAGAGATCATCACGCGCAACGAAAAGCGCATGCTGCAAGAAGCGGTCGATTCGCTGCTGGACAACGGCCGTCGCGGCAAAGCGATGACCGGCGCCAACAAGCGTCCGTTGAAGTCCTTGGCAGAGATGATCAAGGGCAAGGGCGGCCGTTTCCGTCAAAACTTGCTGGGCAAACGCGTCGATTACTCCGGTCGTTCGGTCATCGTCGTGGGCCCGCAATTGAAACTGCATCAGTGCGGCTTGCCGAAACTGATGGCGCTGGAACTGTTCAAGCCATTCATTTTCAATAAACTGGAACTGATGGGTCTGGCAACCACGATCAAGGCAGCGAAAAAGCTGGTCGAGATCCAGGAACCGGTCGTATGGGACATCCTGGAAGACGTGATCCGTGAACATCCGATCATGTTGAACCGCGCACCTACGCTGCACCGCCTGGGTATCCAGGCATTCGAGCCAGTCCTGATTGAAGGCAAGGCCATCCAGCTGCACCCGCTCGTCTGCGCCGCATTCAACGCCGACTTTGACGGTGACCAAATGGCGGTTCACGTTCCTCTGTCGATCGAAGCGCAGATGGAAGCACGCACCCTGATGCTGGCATCGAACAACATCCTGTTCCCATCGAACGGCGAACCATCGATCGTTCCTTCCCAGGATATCGTGCTGGGTCTTTACTACGCGACCCGCGAAGCGATCAATGCGAAGAACGAAGGGATGATGTTCCCTGACGTGTCGGAAGTGATCCGCGCCTACGACAACAAGGAAGTCGAACTGACGACCCGCGTCACCGTGCGTATTACCGAATACCCGAAAAACGCCGAAACGGGCGAATTCGAAAAAACGGTCACGCGTTACGAAACGACGATCGGTCGTGCGATCCTGTCGGAAATTCTGCCAAAAGGCCTGCCGTTCTCGGTCCTGAACCGCGCGCTGAAAAAGAAAGAAATTTCCAAGCTGATCAACACGTCGTTCCGCAAGTGCGGCCTGCGCGCCACCGTGGTGTTCGCAGACAAACTGATGCAATCGGGTTTCCGCCTGGCGACACGCGCCGGTATCTCGATCTGTGTCGACGACATGCTGGTACCGCCGCAAAAAGTCACCCTGATCGCGACGGCCGAATCGGAAGTCAAGCAGATCGAACAGCAATACGCCTCGGGTCTCGTGACCGCCGGCGAGCGTTACAACAAGGTCGTCGATATCTGGGGCAAGACCTCGGATGAAGTCGGCAAGGCCATGATGGACCAGCTGAAAGTCGAAGACGTAGTGCGCCGCGACGGCACCCAGTCGACGCAAGAATCGTTCAACGCCATTTACATGATGGCCGACTCCGGCGCGCGCGGTTCCGCAGCCCAGATTCGCCAGTTGGCCGGTATGCGTGGTCTGATGGCGAAACCGGATGGTTCGATTATCGAAACGCCGATTACCGCGAACTTCCGCGAAGGTCTGAACGTGTTGCAGTACTTCATTTCGACCCACGGTGCGCGTAAAGGTCTGGCCGATACGGCGCTGAAAACGGCGAACTCCGGTTACCTGACGCGTCGTCTGGTCGACGTGACGCAAGACTTGGTGGTGATCGAGGACGATTGCGGCACCATGAACGGTACCGTCATGAAGGCCCTGGTCGAAGGTGGTGAAGTCATCGAACCGTTGCGCGACCGTATCCTCGGCCGCGTCGTGGTGCATGACGTCGTCAACCCTGAAACCCAGGAAACCCTGTATGACGCCGGCACCCTGATGGATGAAGACATGGTCGAAGAGATCGAGCGTCTGTCCATCGATGAAGTCAAGGTCCGCACGCCACTGACTTGCGACACGCGCTTCGGCCTGTGCGCCAAGTGCTATGGCCGCGACCTGGGCCGCGGCATGCTGGTCAACGCCGGCGAAGCCGTCGGTGTGGTGGCAGCGCAGTCGATTGGTGAACCGGGTACCCAGCTGACCATGCGTACGTTCCACATTGGTGGTGCGGCATCGCGTGCGGCAGTGGCATCGTCGGTGGAAGCCAAGTCGAACGGTACCATCCGCTTCACGGCAACCATGCGTTACGTGACGAACGGCAAGGGCGCGCAAATCGTCATTTCCCGTTCCGGCGAAGTGCTGATCACCGACGACCATGGCCGTGAGCGTGAGCGTCATAAAGTACCGTACGGCGCGACCCTGATCGTCAAGGACGGCATGGTCATCAAGGCTGGTACGGCCCTGGCAACGTGGGATCCGCTGACCCGTCCGATCATTACCGAATACGCCGGTCAAGTGCGTTTCGAGAACGTCGAAGAAGGCGTCACCGTGGCCCGTCAGGTCGACGAAGTGACCGGTCTGTCCACCCTGGTGGCGATCGATGCGAAACGTCGCGGTTCGCTGACCAAGACCCTGCGTCCGCAAGTCAAGCTGATCAACGACGCGAACGAAGAAGTCAAGATCGCCGGCACCGAACACTCGGTGGCGATCGGCTTCCAGGTCGGCGCGTTGATCATGGTCAAGGACGGTCAACAGGTATCGGTTGGTGAAGTGCTGGCACGTATCCCGACCGAATCGCAAAAAACGCGCGATATTACCGGTGGTCTGCCACGCGTTGCTGAACTGTTCGAGGCGCGCTCGCCGAAAGATGCCGGTATGCTGGCGGAAGTCACGGGTACGGTTGCGTTCGGTAAAGAAACCAAGGGCAAGCAACGTCTGGAAATCACGGACATGGACGGCAACAAGCATGAGTTCTTGATCACCAAGGACAAACAAGTGCTGGTGCATGACGGCCAGGTCGTGAACAAGGGCGAGATGATCGTGGACGGCCCGGCCGATCCGCAAGACATCCTGCGCCTGCTGGGTATCGAAGCGCTGGCACGTTACATCGTCGACGAAGTGCAGGACGTGTACCGTCTGCAAGGCGTGAAGATCAATGACAAGCACATCGAAGTCATCGTGCGCCAGATGCTGCGCCGCGTGCAGATCGTCAATGCCGGCGACACCAACTACATCGTTGGCGAGCAGGTAGAGCGTTCGGAACTGCTGGACGAGAACGATCGCGTAACGTCGGAGAACAAGATTCCTGCGACCTACGAGAACGTCTTGCTGGGTATTACCAAGGCATCGCTGTCGACCGATTCGTTCATCTCGGCCGCATCGTTCCAGGAAACCACCCGCGTGCTGACCGAAGCGGCGATCATGGGCAAGCGCGATGGTCTGCGCGGCCTGAAAGAGAACGTCATCGTCGGCCGCCTGATTCCTGGCGGTACGGGCCTGGCCTTCCACCGCGCACGCAAAGAGAAAGAAGCGTGGGAAGTGGAAGAGCGTCAAGCACTGCTGCTGGCCGAGAAAGCCTCGATGGCCGGCGAAGCTGCCGAAGCGCTGCAGGATATCGAGACCCAGCAACACCACGGCGACGAAGCGTAATCTACGCTGCCAGCTGACAAAAACGGCACCTTCGGGTGCCGTTTTTTTTTGTCTTGAGATAAGTCAATCAGACCGCGTGGTCCGCGTAGCCGTCGGGCCGGATCAGCAGGCTTTTGATGCCGGCCAGTTGCGGGCAGCCGGGTTTGATCGTCAACGAAGTAAGCCAGGCCACATCGAAACGATACGGCTGTGCCGCGTGGGCGACATCGCCAACGGCCAGCTGCAGCCATTTTCCTGCGTGCAGCAGTTCATGGATACCGACGGCCGTGCCGTCGGCCAGGCGCAGCAGCCAGTCGGGCACGCGCTGGCCGCTCCAGTCTGCGTTGCCGGTGCTGGCGTCAGAGGCCAGCGGGACGGGATAGCGCACGCCAAAGCCGGACAACTCGCTGGCCAGCGAACGGTTCACGTCCGGCTGCGCCAGCATGTCGCTGATGCTGGCGCGCAGGGCCAGGGTGCGTTCGTCAAAACGCGTCAGCATGGCTGTTTGCGCGAGCGTATTGTGCTGCAAGGACACGCCAACGGGATGGCGCTCCGCATGGTAGCTGTCGAGCAGGCTGTCCGGTGCATAGCCCTTGAGCACGCCTGCCAGCTTCCAGCCCAGGTTCATCGCGTCCTGCATACCCACGTTCATGCCCTGGCCACCAGCCGGCATGTGGATGTGGGCGGCATCGCCGGCCAGGAAGACGCGGCCCTGGCGGTAGCGCCGCGCCAGCCGTGTTTCGTCGCTGAAGCGCGACAACCAACTGGCGTCATGCAGGCCGAAATCGTAGTCCGCGATGGCCGTGCTGGCCTGCGACAATTCCTCCATGGTGGCCGTTTCCGCTGCCACGGCTTGGGGGTGGCGCGCATTCATGGTGATGACGCGGTGGCGGCCATGCCCCAGCGGCACGATCATCAGGCTGCCCGCTGCGTTCGTCAGAGACAGCATGGGTGAGGCGGGCGGATGACGCAGCTGTACATCGCCCATGAGCATGCTGCAGCTGGCCGCGACGCCGTCGAAGGCGATGCCCGCCTGCTGGCGCACGAGGCTGCGACCGCCATCGGCGCCGACCAGGTAACGGGCACGCAGGCAAAACGGTGCGCCGTCGAGCGTGCCGGCCACCGTGACGCCATCAGCATCCTGCTGTGTCTGCTCAACGAGCGCGCCGCGAACAATCGCCACGCCATCTTCCAGCAATTGCTCTTCCAGCAGGCGCTCCGTCGTGCTTTGTGGCAGGAACAAGGTGTAGGGATGGGGCGTGTCGAAGCCGGAAAAGTCGAGCCGGGTATCGAGGCCCGCATAATGGCCGCTGGAAAAGGACGTGCCCAGCGCGACAAAGCGCCGGTCCAGACCCCGCAAGCCCAGCATTTCCAAGGTGCGTCCATGGATGGTCAGCGCGCGCGAATGCGCGCTGCGTTGCGGCCGCCGCTCCAGGACGGCCACGCGGATGCCGGCCAGGCGCAATTCGCAGGCCAGGGTCAGGCCGACGGGGCCGGCTCCCACGATGATGACTTCGATATCGCTATTGTGCATGTCACTCTCAATCTAACGTTGTTAGTCTGTGTAAAATGGTAAACTAACGGCGTTAGAGTTTCAAGGAAAAAGAAATGAAAATTCAACGCGACGCCGTGGTGGCCAGGGCGCTCGAGCTGCTGGACGAAGTGGGTATCGAGGGCTTGACCATGCGTCGCCTGGCCGACGCGATGAGCATCAAGGCCGCTTCGTTGTACTGGCATTTTGCGAACAAGCAGGCTTTGCTCGATGGCATGGCCGACGTGCTGATCGAAGACGTGGCAAGGAACGTCGATGGGGATGCTGGCTGGGAATCGCGGCTGCGCCAGGTGGCGGCGCAAATGCGCGCGGCTTTATCCGCCCGCCGCGATGGCGTGCGCGTCTTTGGCGGCACCTATGTGATATCGGAAAACGTGTTTCGCGTCGCCGAAGCTTTAATCGGCCCCATGCGTGCAGCTGGGGCATCGGAGAAACTGGCCAGCTGGAGCGCATTTACGCTGCTATATTATGTGCTCGGTTTTGTCATGGAAGCGCAAGGCACGGGACCGGGAAGCGCTGCCATGAATGCCTTATCGAACCGGCGTGCCGATTTCGCCGCCATGGCGGCCGACCGTTATCCACACGTGCTCGCTTCTATGGATGCCATTTTTAATGCGGAAATCGACGATCGTTTTAATGCGGGACTTGATTTGATTATGATCGGTTTGCAGGAAAAAATTAAAATGAATCAAGGTATATATAGTTAATCCATCAAACATCTGGATACCGTTATTGTCGAATATATTCAAATACATTCATTCTTTCCCGCGTATTTTACTGTTGCCTTGTCCACCTTGTAGTAAGCACTCACATTGATCTCCCTCATCGGCACCATTGCGAATCGTGCCGTGGCCTGTCCTGCCATACCGGCTACAGCCGGCATGGCCCGCACGGGTCCGCGGCCGCACACGTGTTGCGCAAATACCCGCCATGGACGTACAACGCTAATTATCAGTTTATTCATGCTAAGATCTGGCGCATGATAGCCCAAGCCCTGTTTACTCCCGCCCAGCAGAAACTGCTGGGCTTGCTCTTTGTCCGCGTGAATGAAGGCTTTCACTTGAACGAGATCATGCGCTTGACGGGGCTGGGCAGCGCGTCGGCGCAGCGGGAACTGCGCCGGCTGCATGAGTCCGGCCTGATCACGTCGGAGCGGATCGGCAATGTGCGGCGCTTCTGGCCCAACAAGGAAAGCCTCGTGTATCCGGAATTGAGCGGACTGGTGCAGAAAACCTTTGGCATCGTCGGCGTCCTCAGTGGCACCCTGGCGCCCTTGCGCGCCCAGTTGCACCTGGCATTCGTGTCGGGCGCCACGGCGAAGGGACAGGACCTGCCTGGCAGCGCCATCGATTTGTTGCTGGTGGGCGAAGAAGCCAACTATGGCGACCTGTTAACGGGATTGGCCCCGGCCGAGCGAACCTTAAGGCGTAAAATCAATCCCAATCTCTATACGCTGGCCGATTATCGCCGGCGGTTGCGGGAAGGCCAGCCATTTCTGCTGCAGGTATTACAGCAGCCGAAGTTGTTTGTCATCGGTGATGAATCGCTATTGCATGCGCTGGCATTGCCAGATTCTTCAATGCAGGCGAATGGCATGCCATCTATATTCTAAAGGCCGGGTCTGGCATTCGATTTCAGATACATGAAATTGATGGCTAGAAAAATATCTGAGGCGGATTGATCGTATGATGAATAAACTGCAGGCTTTCGGTTTAATTGTTTCCCAGGCAGTGCGGGGAGAATTAAGCTTCCCCACGAGTGTTAATTCCGCGTTGCAATTGCAATTAGCATTGGCGGAGCCAGACTGCCATATCGACCATGCGATCAAACTGGTACTGGCCGAACCCCTGCTGGCGGCGCGCACCGTGGCCTTGGCCAATTCGGCCGTGTACAGCCGCGGCGATGCGGCGCCCGTGACCAGCGTGCGCGCGGCCGTCATGCGCATGGGTTACCGTAACCTGTACGCGCTGGTGGCGGCCATGGTGGTGCGCCAGTTCGGCAGCAAGATCATCGATCCCATCCTGCGCCAGAAGGCGACGCAGCTGTGGGAGCACACTGCCCACGTGGCGGCGCTGGCGCACGTGCTGGCCCGCCGCGTGACGCACATCGATGCCGATACGGCGCTGTTCGCCGGTATCGTGCATGAGGTGGGTGGTTTTTATCTTTTGTCGCGCGCCGATGAGTTTCCCGGTTTGCTCGATGACGATGCCGATCACTGGATGGAATCGGCCGAGGAAATCATTTCGCGCGAAGTCATGAAGAAGCTGCTGATTCCGCAAGCCGTCAGCGAAGCCATCGAAGGCTTGCGCGATGGCTTGCTGTCCATCCCGCCCGATTCCCTGCTCGATACCTTGTTGTTGGCCAAGCAATTGTCGCCCGTACCGTCGCCGTTGCAGGCGACATACGTGGAAATGCTCACGCCCTCCGATTCCGTCATCGATTTCATTATCGATAACGAGACCTTGCAAAGCATCCTGGCCGAATCGGCTGAGGAAGTGCGGTCGATGAGCGCGGCGCTGCTGGTGTAGCCGGCAACGCCAGCGGCAAAAAAACGGCAGCCCGTTCAGGAGCTGCCGTTTTGTTTTCAGGCGCCGCCGTTTACTTCTGCTGCGCGATCCAGCGATCGACCTTGGCTTCCAGCAGTTTCAGGGGCAGGGTGCCGTCGCCGAGTACCACTTCGTGGAATTTCGGCAAGCTGAACTTGTCGCCCAACGCCTGCTGGGCGCGCTGGCGCAGTTCGACGATTTTCAGCGAGCCGATCTTGTAGCCCAGGGCCTGGCCTGGCCACGCCATGTAGCGTTCCGTTTCGCTTTTCGCCACGGCGTCATAGCCGAGGGTGTCGCGCATGTACTTGATGGTCTGCTCGCGCGTCCAGCCCTTGGTGTGCAAGCCCGTGTCGACCACCAGGCGCACGGCGCGCAGCATCTCGTCGTTCAAATGGCCGAAATACTGGGCCGGATCGTCGAACAGGCCCATTTCCTTGCCCAGCGTTTCCGCATACAGGGCCCAGCCTTCCGTGAAGGCATTGTTGCCGCCGAAACGGCGGAAGTTTGGCAAAGCCATCTCTTGCACCAGCGCCAGGTGGAAATGGTGGCCCGGCTTGCCTTCGTGCAGGAACAGGGTGGTCATGCCCGTATCGCCATACAGTTTCGGATCCGTGACGACGGACCAGAATACGCCAGGGCGCGAACCGTCGGCGGCCGGTGCCGTGTAGTGGTCGGCGGCCGTGTCGCGGCTCAGTTCAGGTTCCAGGCGCAAGTCCAGCGGCGCTTTCGGCACCAGGGTGAACAGGGCGGGCAATTTGCTGTCGAGCAGCACGTTCAGCTTGCGGTAGACGTCGAGCACTTCCTGTTCCGTCTTGAACGGGCGGAATTTCTCCTGCTGCGACACCCACACGGGCAAGCCGGCGGCCGGGCCGTTGTAGCCCATCTTCGGGCCGACGATCGCATATTGTTCCTGGATGCGCGCCACTTCGCGCAAGCCGATGGCATGGATCTGCTCTGGCTTCAAGTCCGTGGTGGTACTGCCGGCCACGCGCGCCTGGTACCAGGCCGCGCCATCAGGCAGGGCGCTCCAGCCGCTGCTCGTGCGGCTGGCCGGCAGGTAATCGCGTTCCATGAAGGTGGCCAGGCGCTGCAGGGCCGGCATCAGCTTAGTTGCGATGATGGCGGTGTAGGTTTGCGTCAGGCGTGCCTTGTCGGCCGCCGAAAAGCCGGCGGGCAAGTTCTTGATGGGCGTGTAATACACGCTGTCCTGCGGCGTGGCGCTGACGAGCTTCTTGAATTGCGGCAGGGCCGATTCCGTCAGCGCCTTCGGCAGCACGATGCCCTTTTGCATGCCGACTTGCATGTTGGCGATGGCCTGGTCTATCCAGCCCGGCAACTGGCTGATACGGCTCAGGTAAGCGTCATACTCCTTGACCGTGGTCAAAGGCTGCGATGCTTCGCCGCCCGCATAATTGGCCAGGGTGACGGGCATGCTGTCCATCTGGTTGAGTGGCAGCAGGTATTCGGGGAAGCGCTCGAAGCTCAGGGCCGTCGCCAGTTCATAGTCGAGGATATCGTAGTTGATCTGGTCCTGGTGCGACAGCTGCGCGCGGGCAATGCTGCGCAGGGTCTTTTGGTGCTGGCGGTACAGCGCAAATTGTTTGGCGCGCGCGGCGGGCACGATAGCTGAACCGATCTGGTCGTCAAAACGGTTGTCGCCGCTCTCGGTGGCGTTGATCGGCTCGAAACGGGCCAGCGCATCGTAGTACTGGTCGGCCAGCACTTGCAGCTGCTGCTTCGCCTTGGGCGCACTGACGGCTGGTGCAGCGGCCGCCTGGGCAGCAGGCTGGGCCGCTTGCGCCATGGGCGCATGGGCGAGCAACAGGGAAATGGCCAGGGTGCCGAGGGTGCCGGCGGCAAAACGATGCTTCATGCGCGATGTCCTTTGTAAGGAGGGAATGAACGGGGGCGTTGCGGGTCGGGGTGGCCGGTCGCGAAGGAGCAGCCGGGGCGTAAGCATACGCCATTGCCCAGCGTGCTTGGATAAATTGTGCGGGAGAAACGTTGCTATTTTTCCGTAGGCGGCAGGGCCGCTTTCATGGCTTGCCAGTGGCTGCTGGTCAAGGGCAGGCAGGCGGGGCAGGGCGTGGCGGCGATCAGGCTGCGGAGCTGTTGCGCGCGTGCCGCCGTTTGCGGGTGCGAGGAAATCCATCCGGGCACCTTGGCCTGCTCCTTGTCATCGAGCTTCTGGAAAAAGCGCAGCATGCCGTCGGGACGGATTTGCGCGCGCTGCAAGGCAAGCAAACCCAGACGATCCGCCTCCTCTTCCATGTCGCGGCTGAAATACAGGGTGCCGGCCTGGTGCGCCAGCATGGCGGCCACGGCGCTGATGTCGCCGATGGTCAGGCCCACCAGGGCGCCCCAGCCCAGGCTGCTGATCATTTGCCGCAGCGAATGACGCTGTTCCACATGCTGCACTTCATGCGCGAGCACGCCCGCCAGTTCGCCCGGATCCCCCGCCTGGCGCAGCAAGCCCGTATGCACGACGATGATGCCGCCCGGCATGGCAAACGCGTTGACCGTGTCATCGTTCTTGACCAGCCAGCGGTACTGGTAGCGCGAACCGGTCGTCAGCTTGCCGCCGATGTCCTGCACCGTCTGCTGCGCCGCACCATTTTCGGCGATGCCGCCTTGCGCGCGCACTTGCGACAGGGCCAGCTCACCTAGCTGCTTCTCTGTCGACAATGGTATCAGTCCCGCCAGCGCACCGATGGCGTTGCCACCTTGCCACCACAGCAGGGCCGCCGCGACGATGGCCGCGCCCGTCAAACCGGCCAGCCAGCCCGACACTTGCCGCCGATTGCGCTGGCGTTCGCCCCACAGGCGCTGCAATTGCGGCTGCAGCGTCGGCGGTGCTTCTTTTAATACGATGGCGATGTCGTCCGCTGTCAGCGGTTTGAGCGAGGCTTGCCGGCCTTGGCCGTCGAGCCAGTTCAGGAACAGTTCCGGTCCATCGACACCGCCCACGCTGACGACCAGCTGGGCTACTTCGACACCGTGGCCGGGCGCGTCGATGGCCAGTTGGCTGCCGAAGAAGTGCGCGCTGACGGGCGTGCCCGCCGGGCCGCCCTCGGGGCCGCTCAGCAGTGCCTGGAAGGGCGTCATGCGGCGGCCTCGGCAAAGCGGCTTTCGTACAGGGCCGCCATCAGGTCGGACTGGCTGATGATGCCGGCCAGGCGCTGTTCATCGTCTAGGACGGGAATGTGGTGATAGCCGGCGTCGGCCATCAGGGGCACGAGGTCGATGATGGGCGTGCCCAGGCGGGCCGTATGCGGCGACGCCGTCATCAGCTGTCCCACCACCTCCGGCTTGTCGCTGTGGGACAGGCCGCTGCGCTGCAGCAAGCCGCGCAGGCGCTGGCGCATGCCCTGATAATCGTCGAGGCCGCCATGGCGCAGGAAATCCGTCTGCGTGATGATGCCGATGACGCGGCGCGCCCGGTTGACAACGGGCAGGGCGCCTACATCGTGCTCGCGCATGGTGCGCCAGGCAACATCGAGCGGCGTGCCGAACTCCACGCTGAGCACATCCTTCGACATGATGTCGGCACAGGTGACGACGCCGAAGCGGCGCTGGTAGGCGCGCATTTCCGTTTGCAGGAAGATCGCCTGCAAATCGTCGCGGCTGATGTCGAGCACTTCGCTGTGCTGGCGCAAGACGGCATCGAGGTCGTCCGGTGAAAAGCCCAGGCGGTTGCTGGGCACGTCATCCCTGGTGGCGTGCGGATGCGGCGCCACCAGTTGCTGGACGTGCGGGTAGCGGCGTCCCGTCAGGTTGTTGTACAGCACGGCGCAAGCGACCAGCACGGCGGAATTGAACAGCACGGTGATGAAGACGAATTCAAAGCCGGCCGCATGCACGCTGGCGCCGCCGACGACGGTGGTGAGCGCCACGGCGCCGCCCGGCGGATGCAGACAGCGCAGGGCAAACATGGCGCCGATGGCCAGGCAGGCGGCCAGCGCCGCCACGCCCACGCTGGATCCGAACCATTTGACGCAGGCCATGCCGACAAGGCCGGAGACGACATTGCCGCCCACCACGGACCACGGTTGCGCCAGCGGGCTGGCCGGCAGGCAGAACAGCAGTACGGCCGAGGCGCCCATGGGCGCGATCAGGTAGACGCTGGCGCTGTCGGGAGCCAGCAGGAAATGGCAGATCAGGCCCGTCAGCAGCAAGCCGCAGATGGCTCCCGCGCAGGCGCGCAATTGTTCGCGGCGGCTACCGTTGTTCGGTTGTGGCAACCAGCGTGCCAGGAAAGAAGTCGTCATGGAGGAGGGCGCGTTCGGGCCGCGTTGCTCAGTGTGAGCCCGACATTATCCCATGCGTTCCATTTCGCTGCCTGCGGGTATTAATCGTCGGCGCAGACCGCTTGCAAGCCGTGCCGCGTCAGCAGCGCCCTGGCGGCTGCGATGGTGGACGGCGCCGGCTGGCTGCTGGCGCAGGCATAGATGTCATTGAGGACCGTCGCCGCATCTTTGCCCGTGACGGCGGCCATCAGCTCGGCCAGGTTACGGTCGGAAAAGTGTTCATACAGCATGGCCAGCACGGCGAAATACGCCGTGTCTGGCATGCCGCCGGGATAGCCGCTGCGCAGCATGCGCGCGGCGCCGGACAGCGTTGGGGGCAGGGTATCTGGCATGCTCAAGCGGCTTCTCCTGGGTGGTGCTCTGATACGTGCTTATATGTTTTCCGCATAAGCACAGTGCAATTAAATGGTGGATATTTCCTACAAGCAGGCATATTCTAGACAATCACGCCCGCTGGCAGCTGTTCAGCTGGCTTCACGATTTCATTCAGGAGCCCCGCATGCGCCTTTCCCGTTTCGTTTCCCTTCTCTTTGCCAGCCTGCTGCTTGCCGGTACCGCCATTGCCGCCGCCCCAACGCCAGTCAACCCGGTCGCCACGCCGCATCTGCCCTACAACGCGGCGGCCGACGCCAAGGCCGACGTGGCCCGCGCGCTGGCCGAGGCCAAGGCGGCGCACGTGCCTGTCTTGCTGATCTTTGGCGCCAACTGGTGCGAGGATTGCCGCGCGCTCGACAAGGCATTGAAGGAAGGCAAGAACGCCGAGCTGATGCAACAGCAGTTCAAGGTCGTCAAGGTTGACGTGGGTAACTTCGACCATAACCTGGATGTGGCGCAAGCCTATGGCAATCCGCTCAAGAAAGGCATTCCGGCCGCCGTGCTCGTATCGAGCGACAACAACCAGGTGCTGTACGCCACCAAGGGCGGCGAACTGGCGAATGCGCGCCGCATGAGCGAGAGCGGCATTTATGATTTCTTCAAGCAAGCGGCCAGCGTCAAGTCGCCTGCCATTTAATTGCCTTAGAATTCTTCCCACTCAGTGCCGGCCGCTGCCTTGCGACTGGGGGCAGGGGCGGGCTTGGCCGGCGCCGCAGGTTTGGCCGCAAGCCTGACCATGGGCCGGGCTGGCTTGCCAGGGGCCGCTGGCGCCGGGCGCGGTGCGGCCGCGTGGCCTGACTCGTCCAGTGTGAATACGCTGACCACCAGCGCCAGTTTGCCGGCCTGATCCTGCAAGGATTGCGCGGCGGCCGCCGCTTCTTCCACGAGTGCCGCATTTTGCTGGGTTGCGTCATCCATCTGCGTGACCGTGGCATTGACTTGCGCGATGCCCTGGCTCTGCTCCTGGCTGGCTGAGGCGATTTCTCCCATCAGGTCGGCGACTCTTTGAACAGAGACGACGATGTCCTGCATGGTGGCGCCGGCCGAGTCGACCAGCTTGCTGCCGGCTTCCACCTTGCTGCCCGAGTCGACGATCAAGTCCTTGATTTCCTTGGCCGCCTGGCTTGACCGTTGTGCCAGGTTGCGCACTTCTGTGGCTACCACGGCAAAGCCGCGGCCCTGCTCTCCCGCGCGGGCCGCCTCGACCGCCGCGTTCAGGGCGAGAATATTGGTTTGAAAGGCAATGCCGTCGATCACGCCGATAATGTCCGCGATCTTGCGCGAACTTTCCGTAATCTCGCTCATCGTCTGCACTACTTGACCGACCACGTCGCCCCCCTTGACGGCGTGGCTCGAGGCTGACACCACCAGCTGATTCGCCTGGCGCGCGTTGTCCGCGTTCTGTTTCACGGTCGACGTCAGTTCTTCCATGGCCGCCGCCGTTTCTTCCAGGCTCGATGCCTGGGCTTCCGTACGCGCCGACAGGTCCAGGTTGCCAGACGCGATCTGGCTCGATGCACCGGCAATGGCCTCGGTACTGTCGCGAACTTCGCGTATCGTCACGTTCAGCGACGCGACGAAACGGTTGAAGGCGGCGGCCAGCGCACCGACCTCGTCTTCCGATTCGACGGGCATGCGGCGGCTCAGGTCGCCGTTCCCGCTGGCAATCTCGCTGAGCATGTCGGCCGCCCGTGCGACGGGGGCGGCGATGGCGCGGCTGATGACATAAATGATGAGCAAGGCGATGCCGCCACCGACCAGTCCGGCGATCAGGGCGGCAAGCAGGGCCGAGCGCGTGACATTGCCCAGCACTTCCGCTTCCGGCACTTCGGCCATCACGTACAAATTCAATTCCGGCACGAATGAGGCGGCCACAAGCTGCTTGCCGCTGGGCGCCGCATAGCTGGCATACGTGTATTTGTTGCCTGTCAGCAGAGTCTTGCTCAGTGCTTCATTGAAGCCGGGCAAGTCCCTCACCTGATGCTTGCCGTCGGCCAAGGCTGGGTCGCGGTGGATCAGCAGGCTGCCATCGGCACGCACCAGGTAGACATGGCCGGTCTGGCCGACCTTGTAGCTGCGGATGGTCTCGGCCATGGCATCGACGCTCAAGCCCATGCCTGCAATGACGGCCTTGCCACCGGCCGTCTGGCCCCGCGCATTCAGGAACAGCATGAAGCTGCCCGAGGCTGGATCGCGGTCCAGATTGATCGTGTGCTGTTTGTTTTCGTCGAGCATGCTGAAAAACCAGTGATCGGCTGGCTGTTGCTTGTCCAGCGTGCGGATCAGGCCCGCGTCGGTCATGTATCTGGACGCGGTTTGCGAACTCCAGCTGACGACGGCCGCCTTGTTTTTTTCCTTGATCATCTTCGCGTAGCGCTGAAAAGTGGGCAAGCCGCTGTCCGCCAGGTCCGCGTCTTCCCAGTCCTGCAGAAAGACATCATTGGCCATCGTTTGCACCACCGATAACGGTTGGCTGATCTGGCGCAGCACATCGTTGCGGATTTCTCCCACCTGGGCCGGCAGTTCCTGGCCGACGACGCGCTCGCGCACGTAATCGCTGCTCATGCGCACGCTGAGGAACGATGAAATGCCCATGAAAAGCAGCAGGCACAAACCCATGCTGAACATCAGTTTCTTTTGAATGGAGAGGTGGCGAAGCAGATGCATGGACGACCCTGGGAATGGGCCCGCGCGACCGGCAGAGGTTGCTAGAAAGGCACGGGCAAGTGCGCAGTATAGCGACGGATAAGGGCAATATAGTGGAGGTATGCCGTATTTAATGTGGTTGTGTTGCTGTATGGCAACGATTGTAAGGTGTTAACATGCGTGCTTTTCATGTACACCGGCACGGGGTGGAAAAACGTTCAGGCAGGTAAGCCGTGGGCGATCAATTCCAGCGGCAATTCCGTGCTGCACTTGATTTGTTCCATGGAAAAAGCGGACGACACGCCCGTCAGCTGCACGGCCTTGATGAGCTTTTTATAGAAGGTGTCATATCCCTTGATATCGGTGGTGACGACTTTCAGCAGATAGTCGATGTCGCCGCTCATGCGGTGAAATTCCTGTACCTCGGGCAAGACGATCACGGCGGCGGCGAAGCGGCGCAGCCATTTTTCGTCATGCTGGCCCGTGCGCACGCTGACGAAGACGGTCACGGGCAGCCCCACTTTTTGCCGGTTGACGATGGCCACGCGGCTTTCGATATACCCCTCTTCCTCCAGCCGTTTCACGCGTTTCCAGCACGGCGTGCTGGACAACCCTATTTTCTCGCTGAGGGAGGCGATCGACAGGGTACCGTCCTGCTGCAGGGCGGCGAGGATGGCGCAGTCGAATTTGTCGAGCGAGACGTTTGGTGAATTCATTTTGGTATTCCGGTTTTTATGGCATGAACATGCTGCATAGTACCGTTTTTGCAGTGTCTTTTGGCATATCTTCACGGGGGTGGGCCGGTAAACTATCGATGTGTTCCAGCCGCTTGTGCGGTGCCCTTTTAACTGCGCCCTTTTTATCCAATACTCGGACTGCCATCATGAAAGAAATTTACCTCGACAGCAACGCCACCACTTGCGTGCTGCCTGCCGCCGTTGCCGCCGCCCGGCAAGCGATGGAGCAGGGCTATGGCAATCCCAGCAGCACCCACGCCACGGGATTGCAGGCCAAGGCCATGATGGATGGCGTGCGCCGGCGCGCCGGCGGCCTGCTGGGCGTGGGCGACGGCCGCCTGATGTTCAATAGCGGCGCCACCGAGGGCATCCAGACGGCAGTGCTGTCGGCCCTGTGTGCGCTGCGCGAACGGCGTGCTGCTGGCAAGCACATCGGCAGCTTGCTGCTGTATGGCGCGACCGAGCACAAGGCCGTGCCGGAAAGCCTGGCGCACTGGAACCGGCTCTTGGGCCTGAACCTGGAAGTGCGCAAGCTGCCCGTCGATGCGCAGGGGCGCCACGACTTGCAGGCGCTCGATGCGCTGATCGGCGACACGGCCATGCTGTGCACGATGGCGGCCAACAATGAAACGGGCGTCATCAGCGATTTGTCGGCCATCGCGCAGCTGCTGCAGGAGCGCGGTGCCGATGCCTACTGGATGGTCGATTGCGTGCAGGCGCTGGGCAAGCTGAAACTGAACCTGGCCGCCACGCGCATCGATTACGCGCCATTCTCCGGCCACAAGCTGTATGCGCCGAAGGGCATCGGCATGCTGTACGTGCGCGCCGGCGCGCCGTTTACTCCACTGATGATGGGCGGCGGCCAGGAAGCGGGCCTGCGCTCGGGCACGGAAAACATGGCCGGCATCGCCGCGCTGGGCGCCGTGCTGGCCGCGCTGGACGATGGCAAGACCTTCCGCAGCCACGCCGACCTGGGCGCTTTCCGCGAGCAGCTGGTGGCCAGCCTGGAACGCGCTTTCCCCGGCATCGTGTTCAATATGCCGTTGGACCTGTCGCTGCCGACGACGCTCAACTTTTCCGTGCCGGGCCTGTCCTCGAAAGAGCTGCTGGACCTGTTCGACGCGGCGCGCGTGCGCGTCAGCTCGGGCAGCGCCTGTTCCGCCGCCAAGGCGCTGCCCAGCTATGTGCTGGAAGCGATGCACGTGCCGCAATGGCGCGCGAGTTCCGCCATCCGCTTGTCGTTCGGCCCGCTGATCGATGCGGCGACGGTTAGCGCCGCCTGCGCGCGCATCGAGCACTGCGGCGAAGCGCTGCGCAGCAGCTGTCTGCTGCCGTCGGCGCTGGCGCCATCGCCGCAGGACGGCGCGCAGGACGGCATAATCCAGCTGAGCGTCGACGGCCAGTGCACCTGGCTGCTCAGCGACGCCGCCAGCGCCAGTTGCGTCGTCATCGATCCTGCCGCTGCGCTCGTGCCGCGCCTGGCCGCCTTCATCCGCTGCCAGCACCTGGCCCTGCGCGCCATCGTGCACACGGCGGCTCCTGGCGACCATGGCGCCGCGCGCCTGGCGCTGCTGCAGGAACTGGAGATCGAGCAAGTGGGCCGCGTCGATATCGATGGCGAACTGCCGCTGGGCCAGCAGCGCCTGCGCCGCATCGAGTGCGGCGACACCCATGTGTATCTGCTGGAGCAGCGCTTCGCCTTTGTCGGCGCACTGGCGCCGCACGCCATTGCGGCCTTGCTGGAGACCGGCCTCGTGACGCCGGACACCGTGCTGTGTGCATCAAGCGATGACAACAGCGTCTGCAGTACCGTGCGCGCCGTGCGCGATGGCGTGACTCCCGCCGTCGAACTGCAACTGGATGCGGCTGGCTTGCCGGCCTTTCTGCGCCAGCATCCGGACGCCATCCTCGTCGACGTGCGCGAGGCGTATGAACATGCGGCTTGCGCCGGAACCGTGTTCGAGGGCTGCGCCGTGCACAGCGTACCGCTGAGCCGCCTGGCGGGACAGGTCGGCGCGTGGCTGCGGGAGCCACAGCGTCCGCTGGTGTTTTTCTGCCGCAGCGGCAACCGCAGTGCGCGCGCCGCGGCCTGCCTGCGCCGCCTGGGTCATGGCGCGGCGTGGCAACTCAGCGGCGGCATGGCGATGGCGGACGCGCCGCACCGCCCGCTGGATATTGCGGCCTGAGCCGAGATAAAGTTTCATCCTTGAAATCTTGCCTTGTATCATCATTGGTGCGGGGCAATACATTCGTTTCCTTGCGACATTTTTATACCTGCCAGCCGGCTCATTTCTTGGCCGACATGTCGCCAAAGCGTCAGCTATGTACGCTAGCGCACGGTCTTGCCCGCGTCGCCCCCCTACGATGAAGTTCAGAAAATCTCCCTATACCCTGAGATTCGTCGCAACGCTCCGGCGCTTCGCTTTCCGTCTTCGCCAGTGTCCGATCGTGTTCTTCCAGACTGGGCCAGCGTGACAGTGGCCGCTGGCTGCCTGCGCGCACCTAGCGAGGCCCAAGTTGAAAGAGTACACAGCAGTAGTCACGCAACAGATCAAGGAACATGTTTCCAAATTCAAGGAAATCTTCCGCGATCATTCCCTGGCACAAGATACGTTTGACGCCGCGCGCGACGATGCCTTGCCCCTGCGTTCCGAGTTGTTCAGCGCCATGCAGATGGCCGCCCACGGCAAGCACGTGGCCGCTGGCCATGCGGTGGGCAAGCACCATGGCCGCGACCGCCTGTTGGCGCGCCTGGCCGACAATGCGGCCCTGATCACGGCCACCGTCAACGAGTTAACGGCCACGGTGAAAAGCGGACGGCAGGTTACGCCCGCCTCGGAATGGCTGCTGGATAATTTTTACCTGATCGAAGAGCAAATCCGCACCACGCGGCGCCACCTGCCGAAGAACTACAGCAAGGAATTGCCACGGTTGAGTTCCGGCGTGGACGCGGGTTGTCCGCGCGTGTACAAGATCGCGCTGGAAATCATCTCGCACGGCGATGGCAGGGTCGACCTGGAAAACCTGTGCCACTTCGTCGAGGCTTACCAGGACGTGGCCACCTTGACCCTGGGCGAATTGTGGGCCGTGCCCATCATGCTGCGCTTGGCCCTGATCGAAAACCTGCGCCGCGTCGCCGTGCGCGTGGCCGACGACCGCATGCAGCGCGACCTGGCCAATACCTGGGCCGACCAGATGACGGACATCGCCGAGCGCAATCCCAGCGGCTTGATCCTGCTGGTGGCCGACATGGCGCGCTCGAATCCGCCGATGACCAGCGCCTTCGTGGCCGAATTGTCGCGCCGCCTGCAGGGACAGAGTTCTTCGCTGACCCTGGCGCTGTCGTGGCTGACGCACAAGCTGGCCGAGTCGGGCCTCACCATCGAGCAGCAGATCCAGTCCGAAATCGGGCAGCAGGCGGCCGACCAGGTATCGATCGCCAACAGCATCGGCAGCCTGCGTTTTCTCGGCACCATGGATTGGCAGGAATTCGTCGAGACCATGAGCGTGGTCGAGCAAACCCTGCGCCTGGACCCGGCCGGCACCTATGGCTTGATGGATTTCGCCACGCGCGACAGCTACCGCCACGCCATCGAACGCATCGCCAGGCGCAGCGCGCGCAGCGAAGTGGACGTGGCCGAGATGGTGGTGCAGCTGGCGCACACGCACGGCAACGGCAATGACGCGCGCCGCGGCCATATCGGCTTTTACCTGGTGGGGCGCGGCGTGCTGGTGCTGGAAAAGCAGGCCGGCGCGAAGCTGCCCTTCATCGAGGCGCTGCAGCATACGGCGCGCGCCGCGCCGCTGGCCGTCTACCTGGGCGCGATCTCGTTTCTGACCCTGGCGACGAGCGCCTTGCTGCTCGAGCGCGCCGTGCGCCATGGCGTGCAGGGCTGGCCCCTCGCGGCACTGGGCGCGCTGGCGCTGCTGGGCAGCAGCCAACTGGCCGTCGCCGTGGTGAACTGGCTGGCAACCCTGATGACGTCGCCGCATCCGCTGCCGCGCATGGATTACCAGTCCGGCATTCCGTCCGATGCGCGCGGCATCGTCGTGGTGCCGACGCTGATCTACAGCCCGGAAAACGTGGCGACCCTATGCGAGGCGCTGGAAGTGCGTTACCTCGCCAACCGCGACCCGAACCTGCGTTTTTGCCTGCTGACGGATTTTGTCGATGCCGATGCGCAAACGATGCCCGGCGACGAGGCCCTGCTGCGCCAGGCGCAGGAAACTATCCGTGGCTTGAATGAGAAATACCGCGTGGAAGGCGCCGAATTCAAGGATAACGGCGACCCGGCCGACCCGGAAGAGCTGGGCCATGCGGGGCCGTTCCTGCTGCTGCACCGTCCGCGCCTGTGGAATTCGCAGCAGAATGCGTGGATGGGGCAGGAGCGCAAGCGCGGCAAATTGTCCGACCTGCACGCCTTCCTGCGCGGCGGCGCGCGCGACAGATTCTCGCTGGTGGAAGGCGAGTTGCGCGGCCTGCGCACGATCAAATACGTGATCACGCTCGACACCGATACGCAGCTGCCGCGCGACGCGGCGCGCGAATTCATCGCCACCATGATGCACCCCTTGAACCGTCCCGTGCTGGACGCGGCCGGCACGCGCGTGGTGGCCGGCTACGGCATTTTGCAGCCGCGCGTGGCCGTGGCGCTGCCCAGCGCGAACGCCTCGCGCTACGAGCTGCTGTGCGGCGGCGAGCCGGGCATCGACCCGTACACGCGCACCGTCTCCGACCTGTACCAGGACGTGTTTTATGAAGGCTCGTTCATCGGCAAGGGCATCTATGACCTCGACATGTTCGAGCGCGTGCTGGGCCAGCGCTTGCCCGACAATAAAATCCTCAGCCACGACCTGCTCGAAGGCTGCTACCTGCGCGCCGGTTTGCTCAGCGACTCGCAATTGTACGAGGAATATCCGGCCCGCTACGACGCCGACGTCAGCCGCCGCCAGCGCTGGATCCGCGGCGACTGGCAGCTGATCGGCTGGCTGCTGGGCCGTGTGCCGGGCCGCGCCGGCAAGCGCGAACGCAATCCCCTGTCGATGCTGTCGCGCTGGAAGCTGTTCGACAACCTGCGCCGCAGCATCGTGGCGCCGGCCACCACCCTGTCGCTGCTGCTGGTGTGGGGCTTCTTGCCGCACGTGGTTTTCTGGAGCGTGGCGGTGCTGGCCATCATCTTCCTGCCGCCCGTTTTTTCGGCCCTGTACGATCTGCTGCGCAAACCGCGCGACACCCTGTGGGGCCAGCATCTGGCCGCGTTCGAGCGGCGCTGCAGCGTGCAGTTCTCGCATGCCATGCTGACCCTCGTCTTCCTGCCGTACGAAGCGTGGATCAGCCTCGATGCCATCGCCCGCACCCTGTGGCGTCTGGGCGTGTCGCACAAGCATTTGCTCGACTGGCGTGCTTCGAACCTGCATACGTCTTCCGGCTCGCAGGCAGACAGCTGGCGCGCCATGTGGTGCTCGCCCGCGCTGGCGCTGGTCACCTTTGCCGCCTTGCTGCACTGGCGCCCGGAAGCGTTGCCCGCCGCCGCCGTGGTGCTGCTGCTCTGGCTGGCCGCACCTGCCATCGCGTGGTGGATCAGCCGCCCCATCGAGCGGGCCGTGGCGCGCCTGTCTGCCGAACAGGGGCGTTTTTTGCATGGTGTGGCGCGCAAGACCTGGGCGTATTTCGATACCTTCGTCGGGCCGGACGACCACTGGCTGCCGCCCGATAACATGCAGGAGCACCCGAACCTGGTGGTGGCGCACCGCACCTCGCCGACGAATATCGGCCTGGCATTGCTGGCCAACCTGACGGCCTACGATTTCGGGTATGTGACCCTGGGCCAGCTGATCGAGCGCAGCCGCGCTACCCTGCACAGCATGGGCGAGCTGGAACGCTTCCAGGGCCATTTCTATAACTGGTACGACACGCAAACGCTCAAGGCGCTGCAGCCGATGTACATTTCGACGGTCGACAGCGGCAACCTGGCCGGCCACTTGCTGACCTTGCAGCCGGGACTGGTGGAACTGTATGACGCCCCGATCATCGGCGCGCAGGTGGTGCAAGGCATCCGCACGACGGCGCAGGTGCTGCAGGAGTTCATTGCCGCCGAAGGCGAGGGCAAGGCCATGCGCGAGAGCATGGGCCTGTTGCAGGCGCAGGCCGCGCCCGCCACCCTGGCCGAATGGCATGCTTATCTCGCCGCCGCGAATGGTGCGGCCGACGCGCTGCTGTCGCTGACCCTGCAGAGCGAGGATGGCGAGCTGTCCATGTGGGCGGGCGCGCTGGCGCGCCAGTGCCGCGCGGCGCTGGCCGAGTTGCTGCAGCTGGCGCCGTGGGCGGCGCAGGCCGGCATCGATGCGGCATGGCTGCGCGTGCCGACCCTGCGTGAACTGGCCAACCTGGAAGCGCCGCAAGGCCTGCCTTCCGGGCTGGCCGCCTTGCTGGTACAGGGACGCGAACAGGCGGGCCGCCACATGCGCGACATCGCCCACGCGGCGGGCCAGGCGCGCGACTTTGCGCAAATCGAATACGGCTTCCTGTACAACCCTTCGACCAAACTGCTGGCCATCGGCTACAACGTCAGCGAACGGCGCCTGGACCCCAGCTACTACGATTTGCTCGCTTCCGAAGTGCGCCTGGCCAGCTTCATCGCCATCGCCCAGGGGCAGCTGCCGCAGGAGCACTGGTTTGCCCTGGGCCGCCAGTTGTGCATGGTGGCCGGCCAACCCGTGCTGCTGTCGTGGAGCGGCTCGATGTTCGAGTACCTGATGCCGCTCCTGGTGATGCCGAACTACCCGAACACCCTGCTCGACCAGACCTACCATTCCGTCATCGAGGCGCAGATCGATTACGGACGCCAGCGCGACGTGCCGTGGGGGATTTCCGAATCCGGCTACAACACCGTCGACGCCAGCCTGAATTACCAGTACCGCGCCTTTGGCGTGCCCGGCCTGGGCCTCAAGCGTGGCTTGGCCGACGATCTGGTGGTGGCGCCGTATGCCAGCATGATGGGGCTGATGGTGCAGCCGGAAGCGTCGTGCCAGAACCTGCAGCGCATGCAGGCGGCCGGCTACATGGGCCGCTACGGCTTTTTCGAAGCCGTCGATTTCACCACGGCGCGTTTGCCGCGCGGGCAGAGCAGCGCCGTTATCCGCTCGTTCATGGTGCACCATCAGGGTATGGGCTTTCTGGCTCTCAGTTACCTGCTGCATGACCGCCCGATGCAGCGCCGCTTCGAGTCCGATCCGCTGCTGCAATCGGCCTTGCTGGTGCTGCAGGAACGCACGCCGCAGGCCGGTGCGTTTTACTCGAACACGGCCGAACTGGCGGTGCTGCGCAGCGGCGCGCCCGAGCAGGCCATGCCGATGCGCATCCTCACGCAGGCCAACAGTGCCGTACCCGAAACGCAGCTGCTGTCGAATGGCCGCTACCACGTCATGGTGAGCAATGCGGGTGGCAGCTACAGCCGCTGGAAAGACCTGTCCGTGACGCGCTGGCGCGAGGACAGCACGCGCGATAACTGGGGCAATTTCTGCTACCTGCGCGACCTCGACGACGGTGAAGTCTGGTCCACCACATACCAGCCGACCCTGGCCGAACCGAAGAAATATGAAGTGATCTTTTCGGAAGGCCGGGCCGAGTTCCGCCGCGCCGACCATGGCCTCGACCTGTACACGGAAATCGTCGTCTCGCCCGAGGACGACATCGAAATCCGGCGCACCCGCATCAGCAATAATTCGAACCGCCAGCGGCGTATCGAGATCACCAGTTTTGCCGAAGTGGTGATGGCGCCGGCGGCCGCCGACGCGGCCCATCCCGCGTTCAGCAAGCTGTTCGTGCAGACGGAAATCCTCGCGCCTGAAAATGCGATTTTATGCACGCGCCGGCCCCGCTCAAAAGATGAGCAGATGCCGTGGCTGCTGCATGTGATGACGGTGCACGATATCGACCAGTATGCCGTGTCGTTCGAGACGGACCGCGCGCGCTTCATCGGCCGTGGCAACACGGCGCAGCTGCCGCAGGCGCTGCAGGAAGACGGTCCGCTCGGTGGCGGGCACGGTTCCGTGCTCGACCCCATCGTGGCCATCCGCTACGTCATCACGCTCGAACCCGACCAGGCCGTCACCATCGACAGCGTGACCGGCATGGTGGAGCAGCGCGAGGCGGCCCTGCACCTGATCGATAAATACCAGGACCGCCATCTGGCCGACCGCGTCTTCGAACTGGCCTGGACGCACAGCCAGGTGGTGCTGCGCCAGTTGAATGCCAGCGAAGCCGATGCGCAGTTGTATGCGCGCCTGGCCAATGCCGTGATTTATCCGAATGCGTCCCTGCGCGCCGAAGCCAGCATCCTGATCAAGAACCAGCGCGGCCAGTCGGGCCTGTGGGCGTATGCGATTTCCGGCGACCTGCCCATCGTGCTGCTGCAGATACGCGATGTGGCCAATATCGAACTGGCGCGCCAGATGGTGCAGGCGCATGCCTACTGGCGCCTGAAAGGGTTGGTGGTCGACCTGGTGATCTGGTACGAAGAGCAGTCGGGCTACCGCCAACTGTTGCACGACCAGATCATGGGCTTGATCGCCTCGGGCATCGATGCGCAGGCGATCGACCGCCCGGGCGGCATCTTCGTGCGCCTGGCCGAGCAGATCGCCAACGAAGACCGCATCTTGCTGCAATCGGTGGCGCGCGCCATCATCAGCGATTTGCGCGGCACCCTGGCCGAGCAGGTCAAGCGTCCGCCGAGCCCCGTGCTGCGCATGCCGCCGTTGCTGCAGGACCCGGCGCGCGAGCATGGCGGCGTGCCGCACCGGGCGCCGCAGCGCGAGCTGATCCTGGAAAATGGCCTCGGCGGTTTCACGCCCGATGGGCGCGAATACGTGATTACCACGGCAGAAGGCAGGCAGACGCCGGCGCCGTGGTCGAACGTGCTGGCCAATGCGCAGTTCGGCACGGTGGTGTCGGAAGCTGGCCAGGCATATACGTGGAGCGAGAATGCGCATGAATTCCGCCTCACGCCATGGCAGAACGACCCTGTGTCCGACCTGTCCGGCGAAGCGTTTTATGTGCGCGACGAGCAAACCGGCCAGTTCTGGTCGCCTTCGTCCCTGCCCGCGCGCGGCAGCGGCGACTACGTGACGCGCCACGGTTTCGGCTACAGCATTTTTGAACACAGCGAAGGCGGCATCGCCACGGAATTGTGCACCTATGTGGCGCTCGATGCGGCCGTCAAATACTCGGTGATCAAGGTGCGCAACGACAGCGGCGTGCCGCGCCGCCTGTCCGTCACCGGTTACGTGGAATGGGTGATGGCCGACCTGCGCGCCAAGTCCGGCATGCACGTGGCCACCGAAGTCGATACGATCAGCGGCGCCCTGTTTGCGCGCAATAACTACAACACGGAGTTTTCCGGCCGCGTCGGCTTTTTCAATACGGACGCCAGCATCCGTTCCATTACCTGCGACCGCAATGAATTCATCGGCCGCAACGGCAGCCTGGCGCAGCCGGCTGCGTTGCGCCGCGTGCGTTTGTCCGGCAAGGCGGGCACGGGGCTGGACCAGTGTGCCGCCATCCAGGTGCCGTTCGAACTGCAGCCGGGACAGGAGCGCGAAATCGTTTTCCTGCTCGGCGTGGGCGGGCGCCGCAATGCCGACGCCAGCACCATGGTACAGCGCCATGCGGGCAAGGATGCGGCCCGCAGTGCGCTCGACGCGGTGTGCGCGCACTGGGAAAGCACCCTGGGGGCCGTGCGCATCGAAACACCCGACCCGTCGCTGGATGTGATCGCCAATGGCTGGCTGATGTACCAGACCATCGCCTGCCGTTTGTGGGCGCGCAGCGGCTATTACCAGTCGGGCGGCGCCTACGGTTTCCGCGACCAGCTGCAAGACGCGATGGCCATGATCCACACGGCGCCGCAGCTGCTGCGCGGCCACTTGCTGCTGTGCGCCGCGCACCAGTTTGTCGAAGGCGACGTGCAGCACTGGTGGCATCCGCCGTCGGACCGGGGCGTGCGCACGCATTGCTCCGACGATTATCTGTGGCTGCCGCTGGCCGTCTGCCGTTACGTGATCGCCACGGGCGACGTCAACGTACTGTCGGAAGTGGCGCCCTTCATCGAAGGGCGGGCCGTCAAGCCGGAAGAGGATTCGTATTACGACCTGCCCGTGCGCTCGGGCGAGTCGGCCGACCTGTACGAGCATTGCGTGCGCGCCATCCGCCACGGCTTGCGCATGGGCGTGCACGGCTTGCCGCTGATCGGTTCCTGCGACTGGAATGACGGCATGGACAAGGTGGGCGAGCATGGCAAGGGCGAGAGCGTGTGGCTGGCCTTCTTCCTGTACGAAGTGCTGCAGCGCTTCGCCGAAGTGGCCGTGCTGCGCGGCGACGCCGCGTTCGCCCAGTTCTGCCGCGACGAAGCCGTGAAACTGGCGGCCAATGTCGAGGAACACGCGTGGGATGGCGAGTGGTACCGGCGCGCGTATTTCGACGACGGCACGCCATTGGGATCGCACACGAACGAGGAATGCCAGATCGATTCCATTTCGCAAAGCTGGGGCGTGCTGTCGGGCGCTGCCAGCAAGGAGCGGGTGGCCGGCGCCATGCGCCAGGTCGATGCGCGCCTCGTGCGCCGCGACTCCGGGGTGATCCAGCTGCTCGATCCGCCGTTCGACAAGTCCGACCTCAATCCTGGCTATATCCGTGGCTACGTGCCGGGCGTGCGCGAGAACGGCGGGCAGTACACGCATGCGGCCATCTGGACGGCGATGGCGTTCGCCCGCATGGGCGATGGCGACAAGGCGTGGGAGCTGCTGCGCATGATCAATCCCGTGCGCCATGGCGTCGACGCGCAAGCGGTGGCGCGCTACAAGGTGGAACCGTACGTGGTGACGGCCGACGTGTATGCCGTGGCGCCACACGTGGGGCGCGGTGGCTGGAGCTGGTACACGGGGTCGTCGGGCTGGCTGTACCGGCTGATCGTCGAATCCCTGCTCGGTCTGACGCGGGAAGCGAACGTGCTACGTCTGGCGCCGGCCATGCCGGCCGAATGGCGCACGTTCAAGCTGCATTACCGTTTCGGCGCCAGCAGCTATGCCATCACGGTGGAACAGGCGCAAGGGCGGCCGGCAGGATTGTCGCTCGATGGCGTGGCGCAGGAAGGCAACAGCATCGCCCTGCGCGACGAGGGCCGCGAGTATGTGGTGCTATTGCTGGTCTAGTCTTGCCACGTGTCGTGTTCGGGACGGCGCCGTCCGAGCAGCAGGATCAGGCCGGCGCCCAGCAGCAACAGGTCGCGTGTGCGTACTTCGGGCGCAGATTGCGTTGCCGCATGGTGGTTCATGGGTGACGCCGTGGCGGCGGGGAGCAGGCAGGTACAGGCGGCCAGGCACAGCGCCGCCATCTTTCCGTTCAAATGCATACATTCCTCAAAAAAGCGCGCTGGCCGTTCGGGATCAGCGCGCCAGTGTTCATGTCGCCGACATTGTAATTATGAACATTAACATTGTAAATGAGAAATTATTTGAGGTTGCCTCAGAAGCCCAGAGCCGCGCCCGCCCCCAGCAGGGTGGCCACGCCCAGTACGGCAAAGATCAAGGCGGCGATGCCATGCACCAGGCGCAGCGGGACGCGGTTGGCGATCCTGTCGCCCAGGTACACGGCCGGCACGTTGGCCAGCATCATGCCGAAGGTGGTGCCCAGCACGACGGAAACGATGTCGTGGTAGCGCGCTGCCAGCGCCACGGTCGCCACCTGCGTCTTGTCTCCCATTTCCGCCATGAAGAAGGCGATCAGGGTGGTCAGGAAGACGCCATACCTGGCCAGTTTCGTCTCGTCTTCATCGAGCTTGTCGGGGATCAGGGTCCAGGCGGCCATGGCCAGGAACGACACGCCCAGCACCCAGCGCAGCACGTCGGGTCCCAGCATGCTGGTGATCCAGGCGCCGACGGCGGCGGCGAACGCGTGGTTGGCGACGGTGGCGACGAAAATGGCCAGCACGATGGGCAAAGGCTTGCGGAATTTGGCGGCCAGCAGAAAGGCCAGGAGTTGGGTTTTGTCGCCGATTTCAGCGAGACCGACCATGCCGGTGGAGATGAGGAATGCTTCCATGAGATTGCAAGAGGTACGCGGGCCGGACGAATTAACCAATGATCCACGGGCGACTCCGGCCCATGCGGCCGCCCTGGATCAATGGTCTCGTCAAGTTCTGCAACCACCTGCACCATGGCCTGCGGGCCAATTATGTTGATACAGGTTCCCGCGGCAGGACCGCGGGACGACTACTCCCCAATGTTCGAGGCGCATCATACGCCAATGCCCGTGCCGGCGCCAGTGCCGCCGGGGCATGGCACTGGCTGGTGTGTGGGACTTCCACAACAATGAGCGATTTGCAAACAGACTCGACTTAGAATGCAGTCTGTCCACGACTCCCAGATGGAATGCGCCATGCCGGTCCTTGTCCGCTTGCTTGCCTTGTGCCTGACCTTGTTTGCTCCCTTGCCCGGCCTGTGCGCCGCCGCGCCCTTCGACGACAAGTTCCGCCAGCTGGAAGAATTGCTGCCCACGCCGAACAGCTACCGCACGGCGTCCGGCGCGCCGGGCCACGCCTACTGGCAGCAGCGCGCCGATTACGTGATCCGCGCCACCTTGGACGAAGCGCGCCGCGAAATCACGGCCAGCGAACAGATCACCTATCACAACCGTTCGCCGGACAGCCTCGCGTATCTGTGGCTGCAGCTGGACCAGAATGGCTTGCGCCAGGATGCCGACCAGCGCCGCGTCTTGAGCGCGCCGTCGCGCCAGGCCTGGCTCAGTGGCACTGAAGAGGAAGCGCTGAAATTCGAAGACTTGCGCGCCCTCCATGCGGGCCGCGAATTTGACGGCGGCTTCAAGCTCACCGCCGTGAAAGCGGCCAGCGGCAAGCCGCTGCCGCATGTCGTCAACCAGACCATGCTGCGCATCGATCTGCCGGTGGCGCTGGCGCCTGGCCAGAGCATCAGCTTCAATATCGACTGGTCGTATCGGATCAATGACCAGAAGGTGCTGGTCGAGCGCTCCGGCTACGAGTATTTTGAAGACGACAAGAACACGATTTTCCAGATCGCGCAGTGGTTCCCCCGCATGGCTGCGTATTACGACGCCGTTGGCTGGCAGCACAAGCAGTTCCTCGGCTCCGGCGAATTCACGCTGGAATTTGGCGACTACGAGCTGTACCTGACGGTGCCGGGCGACCACGTGGTGGCCGCCACGGGTGAGCTGCAGAATCCTGCCGCCGTATTGAGCGCGGCGCAGCGCGAGCGCCTGGCGCGGGCAAAAACCAGCGCTGCGCCGCTGCTGGTGGTCACGCCCGCCGAGGCGCTGGCGGCGGAAAAAGGCAAGCCAACGGGGATGAAAACCTGGCACTTCAAGGCGGCCAATGTGCGCGACGTGGCGTGGGCCTCGAGCCGCAAGTTCATCTGGGATGCGCAGGGACTGGACAGCGGCGGCAAGCGCGTGATGGCCATGTCCTACTATCCGAACGAGGGCAATCCGCTGTGGCAGCAGTACAGCACGCGCGCCGTCGTGCACGCGATCGAGCAGTACAACAAGTACAGTTTCGACTATCCGTATCCGAATGCGATTTCCGTCAACGGCGCCGTGGGCGGCATGGAGTATCCGATGATTGCGTTCAATGGCGGGCGTCCCGTGAAGGACAAGAAGACGGGGGAACTCACGTATTCGAAGACGGCCAAATATGATTTGATCGGCGTGATCATCCATGAAGTGGGGCACAATTATTTCCCCATGATCGTCAACTCGGACGAGCGCCAGTGGACGTGGATGGACGAGGGCCTCAATTCCTTCCTGCAGTACCTGGCGGAGCAGGCGTGGGAAGAGCATTTCCCGTCCTGGAATGGCGAGCCGCGCAAGATCGTCGACTACATGCGCAGCCAGAACCAGGTGCCCATCATGACCAATTCCGAATCCCTGCTGCAGTTCACGGCGAACGCCTACGACAAGCCGGCCACGGCGCTCAACATCCTGCGCGAGACCATCCTCGGGCGCGAACTGTTCGACTTCGCCTTCAAGCAGTACGCCTTGCGCTGGAAGTTCAAGCGCCCGACGCCCGCCGACTTTTTCCGCACCATGGAAGACGCTTCCGGCACGGACCTGGACTGGTTCTGGCGCGGCTGGTTTTATACCACCGACGCGGTCGACATCAGCATCGACGGCATCAGCGAATATGGCGTGAGCACGAAAAATCCGGAAACGGAAAAGGCGTGGAAGAAGGCGCAGAAGGCGGCGCAGCCCATCTCGATCTCGGACCAGCGCAACAAGGCGCTGCCGAAGAAGGTCGACATCGATCCGGCGCTGAAGGATTTCTATAACCGGCACGACGACTTCACGGTCACCAACAAGGACCGCAACAGCTATGCGGAAGAGCAGGAAACACTGGAGCCGTGGGAGAAAAAGCTGCTGGAACAGCGCAACATGGGCAAGCATCTGTACCTGGTCGATTTTTCGAATCTCGGCGGCCTGGTGATGCCGCTGATCCTGGAAATCGAACTGCAAAGCGGCAAGAAGATCATCGAGCGCGTACCGGCCGAAGTGTGGCGCTACGCGCCGCACAAGATCAGCAAGGTGATCATCACGGATGAGCCGATGGTGGGCCTGGTGCAGGACCCGTACTGGGAGACGGCCGATATCGACACCAGCAATAACGCCTGGCCGAGAAAAATCACGCCGTCGCGCCTGGAGCTGTTCAAGCTGGACCGCGACAAGAACAACCTGATGAAGGATTTGAATACGCCGCTGAAGGCGCCCGAGGCCAAGGCCGAGACAAAATAGGGAAAAAGCGCCGGCCATCCCGGCGCTTTTTTTCTGCCGGCCCGCGCCGGAAGTGCTATTCTGCGCGACGCCCCGGCGCACACGGACCGGGGCTTTCGCAAATCATTCAAAAGACGACCATGCAAACTTTGACCTTCCTGCGCGCGCTGGGCTGTGCGCTACTTTGCCAGGTGACCCTGGCCGCGCACGCCGATCCCCTCAGCTACGCGCGCTACGACCAGGTGCGCACGCGCGACCTGCAACTGGACCTGAAAGCCGACTTCAAGCAAAAGACCCTGTCCGGCTATGCCGAGCTGTCCTTGAACTGGATCGATCCCGCGGCGCGCACCCTGGTGCTCGATACGCGCGATCTGTCGATCGCGAAAGTGCAGGTACAGGACAAGCGCGGCGCATGGCAGATGGCGCCGTACCGGCTGGACAAGGCCGATCCAGAAAAGGGCCAGGCGCTGCGTATCACCACCACGGGCCAGCCGGGCAAAGTGCGCGTCTACTATCACACGGCGCCGAACGCCATCGCGCTGCAGTGGCTCACGCCGCAGCAGACGATGTCGGGCAAGCTGCCTTTCATGTTCAGCCAGTCGCAAAGCATCAACGCCCGCTCGTGGGTGCCGTCGCAGGATACGCCGGCCGTGCGCTTTACGTATAGCGCGCGCATCGAGGCACCAAGCGGCATGCGCGTCGTGATGAGCGCCGAGAACGACGAAAAGGCGACCGGCAAGGGCGGCTGGAAGTTCAGGATGCCGCAGCCGATTCCATCGTACCTGCTGGCCATTGCCATCGGCGAGCTGGAAGTGCGCAAGCTCGGCCCCCGTTCCGCCGTGTATGCGGAACCGCCGCGCATCAAGGCGGCCGAATACGAGCTGGCCGATACGGAAAAGATGATCCAGGCGGCCGAAGCGCTGTATGGCCCGTATGGCTGGGGGCGCTACGACATGATCGTGCTGCCGCCATCGTTCCCCTACGGCGGCATGGAAAACCCGCGCCTGACCTTCCTCACGCCGACCATGATCGCGGGCGACCGCAGCCTGGTCGACCTGATTGCGCATGAACTGGCCCACTCGTGGTCGGGCAACCTGGTCACCAACGCGTCGTGGAAGCACATGTGGCTCAACGAAGGCTTCACCACCTACGTCACGACGCGCATCGTCGAGCAGCTGTATGGCAGCGAAGTGGCGCAGATGGGCGTGCAGGTCGACCAGGAAGAACTGGCCGCCTCGATCCGCGAATTGCCGGCGGCGAAAACGGCGCTGATCACGCGCGATGCCGATGCCAATCCCGCGGAAACGTACACGGACGACGGCATCATCTACCCGAAAGGCGCCTGGTTCCTGGCCACCATGGAGCGCCGCGCGGGCCGCGCCGTGTTCGACCCCTTCCTGCGCGGCTGGTTCGACCAGCATGCGTTCCAGAGCGTGACGACGGAGCAGTTCATCGCCTACCTGCGCAAGAACTTGCTGGCGCAGCATCCGGACGTCATGCCGCAAGCGGAGCTCGAGGAATGGCTGTATGGCACGGGCGTGCCGGCCAGCGCGCAGCGCGTCGTCTCGCCGCGCCTGGCGCTGCTCGACCAGCACCGCGACGCCTGGCTCAAGGGCGAACTGGCGACCAAAGACCTGGGCATGGACAAGTGGATCGCCATCGAATCGATGCACTTCCTGAACGACATCAACAACAAGGCCAGCGCGGCGCAATTGCGTGAGCTGGACCAGGTGTATGGCGTGGGCAAGAGCGGCAACAATGAAGTGGCCTACCGCTTCTACCTGGCCTCCGTGAACGCCGGCTACGACGTGCGCCAGCCCTTGCAGGCATTCCTGCTGAGCGTGGGCCGCCAGAAGTTCGTCGTGCCGCTGTACAGCGCCTTGATGAAGACGCCGCAAGGCCATGCCTGGGCCAAGGACGTGTATGCGCAGGCGCGCGAACGCTACCACCCGGTGACGCAGGAAAGCGTCGATAAATTGATGGCCGCGCAAGCGCATTGAACCTTCTTTGGACATCCTGACCATGCATACCATGAACCGTCTCGCCGCCGCCATCGTGCTGGCGTTTTCCAGCATCGCCTTGCCAGCGCTGGCAGCCGATGCAGTACCCGTCGTTGCCGCAGCGCCCGCGCCCGCCTTCGATCTTGAGCGCGACGTGGCCACCGCCCTGAAAGTGTTCGACGTGCCCGGCATGGCGATTGCCATCGTCAAGGATGGCAAGGTCGTCACCGCCAGGGGCTTTGGCGTGCGCAAGCTGGGCGAACCGGCCGCCGTCGATGCGCAGACCCTGTTCGAAGTGGCATCGAATTCGAAGGGCTTCACGGCCGCCGCGCTGGCCATGCTGGTCGACGAGGGCAAGCTGGCCTGGGACGATCCGGTTACGAAGCACCTGCCCGGCTTCCAGATGCATGATTCCTACGTGACGGGCGCCATGACCATCCGCGATTTGCTGACGCACCGCAGCGGTCTGGGGCTGGGCGCCGGCGACTTGCTGTGGTGGCCCACCACCACGTTCAGCACCGACGAGATCATCGAGAAGCTGCGCTACATCCGTCCGGCCACGAGTTTTCGCAACAGCTATGCCTACGATAACCTGCTGTACATCGTGGCCGGCAAGATCATCGCCGATAAGGCGGGGAAAAGCTGGGGCGAGGCCATGCACGAACGCATCCTGGCACCGCTGGGCATGACGGGCACCACCACCAGCCTGGCCGAGAATGCGGGCAAGCCCGACGTCGCCAGTGCGCACAGCAAGATCGACGGCAAGATCGCCGCCGTCAAGTCGATGCCCGTGCCGAACGCCGTGGGCGCCGTCGGCATCAACACGAATGCGGAAGACATCGCCAAGTGGATGATGGTGCTGCTCGATGGCGGCAAGATCGCCGGCGTGCAGGGCAAGGATGGCAAGGAAGCGCGCCTGTTCAGTGAAAAGCAGGGCCGCGAGATGTGGACGGCGCAGACGCCGATCAAGATTGCCGAGCCGAAGCCGGCGCTGGCCGCGACGAAACCGAACTTCAGCGCATATGGCCTGGGCTTCCAGCTGCGCGACTACAAGGGCATGAAGGTCGCCATGCACGGCGGCGCGCTGCAGGGATTTTATTCGCGCGTGGTGATGGTGCCGGAAGCGAAACTGGGCGTGGCCATCCTCACCAATGCGGAAAATGGCGGTTCGATGACGGCGCTGCAATGGCGCATCCTCGACCATTACCTGCAGGTGGCGCCGTCGGACTGGCTGGCGCTGGTGGCCAAGGTGGAGCAGGACCAGCATGCGGAAGAAGTGAAAAAGCAGGGCAAGGCGTCGAGCGCGCGCGCGGCGAAATCGCAGCCGTCGCTGCCGCTGGCGGCGTATGACGGCGAGTATGAAGACGCCTGGTACGGCAAGGTCGTGATCAAGCCGGAAGGGAAAAAACATATCCTCAGTTTTACGCGCACGCCGGACCTGACGGGCGAGCTGGAACACTGGCAGCACGACACCTTCATCGTGCGCTGGAAAGAGCGCAACTTCAATGCCGACGCCTACGTGACGTTTTCGCTCAATCCCGATGGCAGCATCGACAGGGTAAAAATGGTGCCCGTGTCGGCCGAGACGGACTTCAGCTACGACTTTCAGGACTTGAGCCTGGTGCCGGTGAAGCCGAAGGACGTGAAGAAATAAGCCTGGCTACAAAAACCGCAGCGTCGCCTGCGGTTTTTTTTCGCCGCTTACCATGCAAGTGCGCGGCAGAATGGCGGCAGGCCGGTTTTTATTGTTTGAAACTGGCCAAACAAGAAACGTTATCTTGTTTTCTTGTTTGCGTATTTGGTAACTTTCTTTGGTGCTACTATTTTTATGCGCTATACGTCTATCGATAGATGGAGGTTGGCGGCTGGCGTTCTGCCCTGGTTTTTTATAACGATGAACTTTTTTTGCTAACGGGATAAAAATGATCAATTTCAAGAAAGCCGTATTTGTCTTCTGTGCCGCTGTCGGTTTCGCCGGTGCCATCAGTTCGAGCGCATATGCCTTGCCTTCGCGTGAAACGTGTGAAGAGGCACGTGATTCCTGTCTCGCCGATGGTAATGAAAACGACTGCGCGCTGGTGCGTCGCCTGTGCGGCGTGTACGGTATCCACGTCTGAGCGTGTCGCTACCTGCTTGCACGCGCTATTGTGATCTTCCAGTTCAATAGCTTTTAGATTGGCTCAACTTTTTCAGAAACTGAATAAAAATGATCAATGCAAAAAAAGCCGTTTTTCTGTTCTGTACTGCCATCGTTTTTGCCGGCGCCTTGAACACCGCATACGCGCAGCCTACCTACGGTGAATGCGTGCAGGCTTTGATTGAGTGCACCGAAGCCGGTATCGGGAAGCAGTGTACGTTCGTGTCGCGCTATTGCGCGGTGTATGGCTTGTTTATCTAGGATAGCGTTTGAAGCAGCGCTGGCGGCGCGCCGTATCGGCCCGCCGCCATTTTTTCAATGCTTGACGAACTTCAAGGTCATGCGGTCGCTCTCGCCGATGGCCGTGTACTTGTCGCGTTCCACGTCCTTGTTGGCGTAGGTGGGCGGCAGGGCCCAGACGCCGCCCTGATGGTCGGCATGGTCTTTCGGATTGGCGTTGATCTCCGATTTGGCCGCCAGCTTGAAGCCTGCGCCTTCGGCCAGCTTGATCACGTACGCTTCGTGCATGTAGCCGCTGCTGGCCGTGGCATCCTGCACCTTGCTGGCCGGCAGGCGGTGCTCGACGACGCCGAACACGCCGCCCGGTTTCAGGCTGTCATACACTTGCTTGAACAGGATTTGCATGCCTTCGTCGCCGATTGGTATCCAGTTGTGGATATTGCGGAAGGTAAGCACCATGTCGGCCGTGCCCTTGGGCGCGATGCGGTAGGTGGTGGGCGGGGCGAAGGCGCCGATTTCCACCTTGCCGAAAGCGGCCGGGTTGGCGTCGAGTTTTTGCTGGAAGCGCGCCGCGCCACGGCGTGCGCCTTCGCTGGCGGACTGCGGGTCGTTGCCGGCCGCGATCAGCTTGCCATGCTCGCGCAGGTAGGGCGCGAGGATCTCCGTGTACCAGCCGCCGCCCGGCGCCAGTTCCACCACCGTCATGCTCGGCTTGATGCCGAAGAACGTCAGCGTTTCATACGGGTGGCGGGCGCCATCGCGCGTGACGTTGGCCGGCGTGCGCGCACTGCCGGCAATGGCCGCCTTCAGGGCCGCATCGCCCGTGTCGGCTGCCAGCGCCGCGCCGCTGCCGCCGCAGGCCAGCATTGCCGTCAGGGCCGCGGCCAGGGATACTCGCTTCATCATCATATGCTCCATGCGTGATTGGATCGGTTGGTGAATTGGTGGCGATCGCCATCAATGCCGATCATCGGGCAAGCACGCCGGACGGTCAAGCGGATTCCGTGCTCCAGGCGGCGGCATACGCGGGCAGGTCGCTGGTGTTGAGCGCATCGGCGATGGCCGCGCCACGGCCGTGCGTAAACGGCAGTTCGCCCGTCCAGACGGCATGCGCCATGTCGCCAGCGTCGTCCAGCGGGCCCCCTTTGCGCTGCTTGACGGCGCATTCCTCGAGCGCGATGCGCAGCACTGTGGTGGCCGCGTATTCCTTGGCGCTGCCGCCGCGCACGTGCGCCAGGCGTCCCGGCGCCAGCTTTTCCATCAGCGCATCCATGGCCGCATGCTGCTGGCCGATATCGCTTACTTTCTTGAACTGCCCATAGATCATCGCCGAGCGGTAGTTCATCGTGTGGTTGAAGGCGGAGCGCGCCAGCACCAGAGCGTCGAGATGGGTCACCGTCACGCAGACGTCGCTATCCTGCAGGCGCTTGAGCATGCGGCTGCCGTTCGAGCCATGGATGTACAGGTGGCCGTCAATGCGCCAGCAGGCGGTCGGGATGCAATGGCTGCCCTTGTCGTCGTGGAAGGCGATATGGCACAGGTAGGCGGCATCGAGGATGGCGTGCACGGTGGCTTGCTCGTAGCTGGCCAGTTCGGCGACGCGGCGCACGCGGGTACGGGGGCTGGGAGGCAGGGCGGTAGCGGTCATGGCGGAAGTCCGGTTGGTTGAAGAAGCAGGCCGCACTATAATCGGCATCTGGCCCTGAAAAAAGATCCAGACCTGATGAATAATTTGGAGCCACAAAGGAGGCGCATGGATTTTGCTTTGCTGCTGGGCGCGTTCGAGCGCACGCACCGCGAGCGGGGCTGGCCGCGCCAGCGCCTGCTGCATGAATGCCTGCGCGCGGCGATCCGCGGCGGCCAGCTGGCGCCCGGCACGCGGCTGGCCGCCACGCGCGTGCTGGCCGCCGAACTGGGCGTGGCGCGCAATACCGTGTTGTACGCCTACGAGCAGCTGGCCAGCGAAGGGTTTGTTTTGCCGGACCGGCGCGGCACCGTCGTCGCTGGCAGCGCTGGTGCGGCGTTGGCGCCGCCGACCGAAGGCAACGAGGATGGCCTGTCGCGCCGCGCCCGGCATTTGCGCGGGGTGGCGGGACAGGATGTGAATGCGGCGCTGGTGTTTCCCGCCGACGCCATGGGGGCATTCGCGCCCGGCGTGCCGGCGCTCGATGAATTTCCGCTGGCGCAGTGGCGGCGCATGCTGGACCGGGCGTGGCGCGCGCTGACGCCGCGCCAGCTCAATTATGGCGACCCTGCCGGCGAGCCGCAGCTGCGCATGGCCATCGCCGAGCATTTGCGCGCCGCGCGCGGTGTCGTCTGCGATGCGGGCCAGGTGTTCATCACGGACGGTACGCAAAGCAGTCTCGATGTCTGCCTGCGCGCCTTTGCCGACCAGGGCGATACCTTGTGGATCGAGCATCCCGGCTATGGCGGCGCGCTGGCGGCGGGCCGTGGCGCCGGCTTGCAGGTGACGGGCATCGCCGTCGACATGGAAGGCATCGCGCCGACGGATCAAGACTGGCGCGATACGCCGCCGCGCCTGATCTATACCACGCCGTCGCACCAGTATCCGACGGGCAGCGTGCTCAGTCCCGCGCGCCGCATGGCGCTGCTCGAACACGCGCGCGCGGCGGGTGCCCTGATCATCGAAGACGATTACGACAGCGAATTTCGCCATGGCGGGCCGCCCCTGGCTGCCATGCAGGGACTGGTGGCCGACGCGCCCGTCGTGTATCTGGGCACCTTCAGCAAGACCATGTTTCCCGCTTTGCGCCTGGCCTTTATCGTCGTGCCGGCGGCGCTGGCCAGGGCCTTCGCGCAGATGCAGGCACAGGGCGCCGCACGGGGGCGCGTGGCCGAACAGCTAGCGCTGGCCGAGTTCCTGCGCAGCGGCCTGTTTGCGCGCCACGTGCGCCGCATGCGCAGGCTGTATCGGCAGCGCCGCGACGCCTTGAGCGAGGCCCTGCAGCGCCATGCGTGCGCGGGCGCGGCCATCCATGGCGGCACGGCCGGCATGCACCTGGCGCTGCGTTTTCACGATAGCGCATGGGATGACCTGGCACTGAGCCGCCGCGCCGCGCAGGACGGCATCGTGGCGCTGGCGCTGTCGGCGCACGGCACGGGGGACGGGGCGGGCTGGAACGGTTTTCTGCTCGGTTATGCGCAGGTGCCGGCCGAGAACATGGATGGCCTGGCGCGCCGCCTGGGCGCAGTGCTTGCGCAAGCTGGCGCGGCTGGACAGGCGAAGTTGGCACAATAGGCTTTTGCCAAGCCGCGGAAGAGGACTGCCCATGATACTGAGCTGGAAAGCCCCGATTTATTACAATGACAAACTCACCGGTTCCTACGACAAGGAACGTGGGTCGTATGAGACGGCTGGCTCGAACTTCGACTACCTGAACCTGCTGCAGGGGGCGCCTTTCCCGCCCGGCATGGACAAGCCACCCGTGCATTTTGTCTGTCCCAGGGAGCGGCTATTGAAATATGACTGTCTGTGGCTGCCCGGCGAGGTGCCGCTGGTCTCGGCCCGCCTGGCTGAGTTCCTCGCCGGCGCCGCCGGCCAGGACATGCAATTGCTCGCCCCCGCCTGCATCATGGCGGGCGGTGAAGCGGTGGAGCAGCCGTTTTACATCGTGAATGCGACGCAACATATACAGGCGGTGGACCTCGAGCGTTCAGTCGCGGAAAAGGATGACAAGGGCAACATCATCTACTTCACGAGCAGGTTTTTCCGCGACGATGCAATGGCGCCCAGGCAGATCGCCAGGGATGCGCAATCGGGCGACCTGTTGATTTCCAGCCAGCTCGCTGGCCTGATGACGGCCGCGCGCTTCAAGGGCGACAGGAAGCTGGGATTTTATCGCGCCGAAGGAAGATGGGAAGAGGTTCCTGAATGAGATCGCACGGGCGCCGCGCCTGATGGGGTTTAATGTTGGTCCTGCATCCACTGCTTCAAGCCGTTGACCCAGTTCTTGGCGGGCAGGTTGAACTGTTTCTTGATGGTAGCGGCGCGTTCATATAAATCGCTGAAGTCGAGCGATGGCGATTTTTTGAAGGCCAGCACGACGATGTTTTCATCTTCCATTTCCGGCACCCAGACGACGGCGTCGAACACCAGTTCCATCGCCTGCAAGTTCTTGTCGTAGTTGGGGAAGTCGCCGAAGACATTCGTGCACATGATGCCGTCGTCCGTCAGGCAGTCATAGCAAGCCTGGTAGAACTCGGGCGTGTCGAGCACGGGGCCGCGCGCATCCTCGTCGTACAGATCCACTTGCAGCGCATCGACCGTGCCGTGGTTGGCGGGGTCGAGCACGAAGTCGAGCGCATTCATTTCGCGCACGTCCAGGCGCGCATCGTTCGGCGGCAGTGCAAACTGGGCGCCGCAGATGGCGATCACGTTTGGATTGAGTTCGATGGCCGTGACCGTGGCGTCGGGAAAGCGGCGGTAGCTGAATTTGGTCAGCGCGGCACTGCCCAGGCCCAGTTGCACGATGCGTTTTGGCTGCGTCTTGAACAGCATCCACATCATCATCATCTGCACGTATTCGAGTTCGATGGCATCGGGTTTATCCAGGCGCATGGCGCCTTGCACCCACTTGGTACCCAGGTGCAGGTAGCGGATGCCGCGGTGCTCGGTGGTGGTGGCTGGCGGGTGTCCAGGGTGGCTGAAAGCGGTGTGGCTGGTGGAGGTAAAGTCGGTCGTCATGGCGGCAGTTTAGCAGCCGGCTGAAAAAAAGACGCCGCAGCGTCTTTTGGGAGGGGAGCTCAAGATTGCTTGCGGCGTCGCGCCAGGAAGCCCAGTACGCCCAGGCCAGCCAGCAGCATGCCATACGTTTCCGGTTCGGGAACCGGGGCCAGGTTCAGGTTGAAGGTGCCGCCATAGCTGCCGCCATTGCTGCTGCCCATGACAGTGAGAACCATGGGACCGTTGAACAGCAGACTGGTTTGCGCCAGTATTTCGCCCTGGGCATAGCCAAAGACGGTGGGGCCGCCAAAGCCCGTCAGGGCGATGCCGTTCAGGTTGGCTCCGCTGAAGTTGATGGCGGAAGCGTCGCTGCCCGTGACCGACAGGTTGGCCAGGAAGGCTTGCGCGGTCGAGCCGAAAGTCGCATCGGGTGTGAAGGTGAAGGTATCGGTAAAGTCGCCGAGCGGATTGGGCGTGGCGTTGAAGCCGCCCGTCCACAGGTTGCCGGTGGTGTTGGTCAGGTCCACGTTGTACGCTGTTGCCTGCGCTACGCCGATGGAAGCCGCGCTCAAGAGTGCTACTGCGATGAGTGATTTCAGTTTCATGTTTATCCCCGCGAAAAAACGATTAATGTTTCAAAAAAACCGTACCGCTCAGATAAATTATCGCCAGGATATTTCATTGTCAATGAGCTATTTTTATATCATTGTGCAAACTTAAATAGCTTATTCCTAACACACGGGCATAGTGCTCGTGATGTTGCAATATTAAAAACTCTAATTATCAATATAATACCGAAAAATAATTGCGCAGTATGTGATGGAAAAATCGTTGCGCCAGTAACTAATTTCTGTCCAGCAAGGGAAGAATCAGTGTCACCGCCAGGCCGCCACCCTCGCGGTTGGCCAGGGTGATGCGTCCGCCATGCGCTTCGGCGATTTCGCGCGCCAGGGCCAGGCCCAGTCCCGTGCCGCTGCGCTTGGTGGAATAAAACGGCACCAGCGCGTTTTCCAGCACGGCGCCGCTCATGCCCGGACCTCGGTCGCGCACTTCGATGCGCAACTGCCCTTGTGCCTGGCTGAGGTGCAGGCCGATATGTTCCTCCCGCGAGCCTGATTCCAGCGCATTCTTGAGCAGGTTCAGCAGCGCCTGCTGCATTTGCGCCGCATCGAACACGGCCGCCTGCGCGGGCGGCGGGCCGTCGAGCGTGAAGGCCGCTTGCGAGGCCAGGCTGGCGAGGAAGGGCTGCCATTCGCATGGCGCCAGGCGCGGCGCGGGCAGCTTGGCAAAGCGCGCATAGCCGAGGATGAAAGTTTCCAGATGGCGCGTGCGCTCTTCGATGGTGGCGAGGATTTGCGGCAGGCGTTCCGTCTGGCCGCGGCGCACCAGCTCGGCGCCGGAATGGGCCAGCGAGGCCAGTGGCGCCAGCGAGTTGTTGAGCTCATGACTGATGACGCGGATGACTTTTTTCCAGGTCTGCACTTCCTGGCGCCGCAGCTCCAGCGTCAGCTGGCGCAGCAGCAGCAGCTCGTGCTTGCGCCCGTTCAGGCTGAAGCTGCGCCGCGCCAGGTGATACACCTCTTCCTGTTCCCCTTCGCCGCTGGTAAACAAACCGTCGTTGCGGCGCGCGAGCGCTTCGGCCAGGGCCGGTGCCGCCTCGCGCACGATGTCGGCCAGGTGGTGTCCCTCGAGCCGGCGGCCGTGGTGCAGCAGCTGGCGCGCGGCCAGATTGGCGTAGACGATGGCGCTGCCTTCGGCCACCAGCAGCATGGCCACCGGCGTGTTCTGCACCATGGTGTCGAGCAGCAGTTCGCGCTGCACCAGGTCCAGGCGCTGCTTGCGCAGCACGTCGCCGAGCGCATTGTGGGCCGCCACCAGGTCGGCCAGTTCATCGTTCTGCGGCCAGCGCAAGCTGAAGCCGAAGTCGCCGTCCTGGTAGCTGGCCACCGTGCCGCTCAAGGCGCGAAACAGCGACAGCATCGCCTGCAGTTGCGCGCGGATGGTAATGACGGCCACCGGCAGCACGCACAGCAGCGTAGCCGCCAGCACCAGCAGCGGCTGGCCTGGCAAAAAATGCGCGAGCAGCAGGGCGATGATGATGCCCAGCACCAGCAAGGTGACGATCAGCGCCGTCCAGCGCGTGAGCAGGGAGAGGCGCATGCGACGGTAGGCCATCAGCCGCGCGCAATGCCCAGGCGCTCCATGCGCCGGTACAGTGCCTGGCGCGACAGCCCCAGTTCCTGCGCCGCCTGCGCCACCACGCCGTGCGCGCGCGCCAGGGCGGCGGTGACGCTGTCGCGGTCCGGTTCCGTGCCGGCGCCATCCTGTAGCGTGCGCGGCGCCGTCGCCAGCGGCAAGCCGAGTTCCTCCGCGCGGATCACCTTACCTGCCGCCAGCAGGCTGGCGCGCTGCATGACGTTTTTCAGTTCGCGCACATTGCCTGGCCAGCCGTGCGCCAGCAAGGTAGCCTGGGCCTGGGCGTCCAGCGTGTTTTCGCTGCCCAGGAAGTGGCGCGCCAGCACCAGGATGTCGGCCGGGCGCTGGGCCAGCGGCGGCAGGCGCAGTTCGATCACGTTCAGGCGGTAGAACAGGTCTTCGCGAAACGTGCCGGCCTTGATCATCGCGGGCAGGTCGGCGTTGCTGGCGCTGATGACGCGCACTTTCACTTGCCGCTCGCGGTTCGAACCGAGGCGCTCGAAGCGTCCCGTTTCCAGCACGCGCAGCAGTTTCATTTGTCCGGCCAGCGGCAGGTTGCCGATCTCGTCGAGGAACAAGGTGCCGCCGTCGGCCGCGTCGAACTTGCCGTCGCGCGCGCGGGTGATGCCGGTGTAGGCGCCCGCCTCGGCGCCGAACAGTTCCGCTTCGATCAGCTCCACGGGAACGGCGCCGCAATTGAGCACCACGAAGGGACCGCCGGCAACCTGGGAATTGGCTTGCACGATGGCGGCGATGCGCTCCTTGCCGCTGCCGTTCGGCCCCGAAATGAGCACGGGCACGTCGGCCCGCGCCACCTGGCACGCCAGGTGCACGACTCGTTCCGTGGCCGGGTCTTGCCACACCATGCCGCGCAAGTCGAAATCGTGTTCCAGGACGTGGCGCTGGCGCTGCTCTGCCACCACGCGCTGGCGTAGCGCGCGGTTGGCCTGCCCCAGTTCCAGCAGGTTCTGCACGGAAGCGATCAGGCGCCGGTCATCCCATGGCTTGGCCAGGTAGTCGGCCGCGCCGGACTTGATCAGGTCGACCGCCGCGTCGAGCTGGGTCCATGCCGTCAGCAGGATCACGGGCAGGTCCGGGTAGCGCGCGCGGATGGCATGGAACAGCGCGCCGCCTTCCTCGCCCGAGGTGGTGTCGGCCGTGAAGTTCATGTCCTGCACCACCAGGTCGATGGCGTGGCGCTCGAGCAGGCGCAGGCCCTCCTCGGGCGAGGCGGCGCGCACGGCGTCGATTTCGTGCAGGGAGAACAGCACGTCGAGCGCGATGGCCACGGCGGCATTGTCGTCAATAATCAGTACGGTAGGCATGCGCGCAGCATATCACTCAGGTGCCGGCTCAGGTACTGCGGGTGGCAGTGGCGGGCGAAATACTGGCCGCGCGCCATGCCGGGCCGTACACGGCGCCCACGCCCAGCAGCCAGAACACGAGCGCACCGGCCAGCAGATACGCGGGCGGCAGGCGCGCCATTTCCAGCTGGCTTACCAGCAGCTGGTTCAAGCCCAGTGCCAGCAGCACGCCGCACGCCACGCCGACGCTGGTGATCATGAAATTCTCCGTCAAAAAATAGCGCAGGATGTCGATGCGGCGGGCGCCCAGCGCGCGCCGCACGCCGATCTGCTTCCTGCGCTGCGTCACCCACAGGCTGGCAATGCCGACGATGCCGCTGGCCGTCACCAGCAGCAGCAGGGTCGAGACGCTGATCAGCATCCAGGACAGGCCCTGGTCGGCCCGGTAGCGTGCCTTGCGATGCTGTTCCAGGGTGTCGGTGGTTACCAGCAGCCGGTCCGTGCTGGAAGTGCGGATGGCCTGTTCCGCCTCCTGCATCAGGCGGTCACGCTGGCCAGGTTCTGCCCGCACGGCGTACATCAGCAGGCCGCGCCCGCCCGTCAGGCGCGCCGGCAGCAGGGCCGAGTATTCGCCGCGCGGCTTGGTTTGCGCTCCCTGGGTCTGCAGCCGCTCGACGACGCCCACCACGCGCAGTTCCGGGTCGTCCGAGCCGGTGCCCTGGTACAGCGTCTTGCCAACAAAGCTGGCCTCGCCGGGCCAGATCTTTTGCGCCGCCGCCCGCGTCAGTATCAGCACCTTGGGAGAACTTTCATCGACGTCTTCGTTGATCTCGGGCACCTCGTCGGGCCGAAAATCGCGCCCTTCGACCAATTGCAAGCCATACGTTCTGATCAGCGAATCGGGACTGACATAGGTGGACACTTCGGCGCTGGCCGAGGCCTGGCTGCGCTTGGCCGACATGCTGGTGATGTGACCGGAGCGTGACAGCACCGCCTGAGACGTTTGCGCCACCGACATCACGCCCGGCATTGCGCGCAGAAGAGCCGCCTGGCGCTTCTGTTCGGCCAGCTGGCGCTCATGGCTGCCTCGGTTGAGGTTCTGGATATTGACGTAAAAAACGTCGCTTTCAGCTGCCACGCCGCTGGGCCGCGCGGCGACGGCCTGGCGTACGTTGACGATATACAGGGCGTTGGCCAGGATGGCCAGGCTGATCGCGACCTGCACCGCCACCAGGATGGCGCCGGTTTTGCTGCGCATCAGCGCCGACAGGATGGGACGGATTTCCATGCTGGACCTCATGTTGGGGAAAAGGGTTTCATTGGGATTTGAGCTGGATCGCCGGCGTCACCTGGCAGGCGCGCCAGGTGGGCAGCAGACCGGCGAGCAGGGCGGCCAGCACCGACATCGAAAACGTCAGCAGCAGCATCGGTATGTCCATGTGCGCGACGGTGCCCAGGTCTTCCGATTGCTTGCTGACCACGGCCAGCGCGCCAAACGCCAACAGCAAGCCCAGCACGCCGCCGGCCAGACCGATCACCGTGGTCTCGATCAGGAACTGGCTGAAGATGTCGCGCCGGGTGGCACCCAGCGCGCGGCGGATACCCACCTCACTGGCACGCACTGAGAATTTTGCCAGCAAGAGACCGATGGTATTGACCAGGCACAGCAGCAAAAAGCCGAACGCCAGCCAGGCCGCCAGCTTGTTGTCGTTGTCGACTACCTGCAAAAAGCTCATCCATTCGTTCAGGTCGTACAGGCGGTTCGGGGCGTTGCGTTTCATGCGTCCCAGCTTGCGCTGCTCGCCCGCATAGGCATCCAGGTACTGCTGCAACTGGCCACGCTCGCCGCTGCTGGCCATTTCGAACCAGAACTGCAGCCAGGTGCAGCCCGAAGCGAGCCTGCCCTGGTAGCCGGGTGCGTTATTGTCGCCGTTGCAGCTCATGCCGCCATCGTGCTCGGTTTCGTGGCGGATGGCGCTGGCAAACGGGATGAAGAATTCATCCTCCGGGCCGAATGCGCCCTTGCTGCCGATGATGTGATGGGCGCGTGGCACCACATCCCAGGTGGCCAGCACGCCCGTCACCATGTAGGGCCGGCCAAGCACCGTCACGCGCTGGCCGACCGGATTGGTGCTGCCGACCAGCTTTTCGGACAGCGCGCGGCTCAGCACGATCACGTCGGCGCCGCTGGCGTCGTCGGCTTCGCTCCATGGCTGGCCGTACAGGAACGGCGGCTCGAACATGGCAAAGAAGTCGCGCGTGGGCGCCATACCCTGCGCATTGAAGACGCCGATATCCTTACGCAATGGTTCGACCGGGCCGGCCACGCCGTACATGACGGTGCGGCGCACGCCGATTTTGCTGCGCATGAAATTGCGCGCGTCGATATAGCTTATCTGCGACTGCGAAAAGTTGGGCTTATCACCGGGGACATAGCCTTTCAAGGGCAGGATGTCGATTATCGGCACGAACAGGCGGTCGCTCTTGTGCGGCAGCGGATCGCCCGACATGGCGTGCAGGATGGTGACGGTGGACACGCTGGCGGCCACGCCGACGGCCAGGGTCAGTACCATCAGCGCGGTCAGGGCGCGGTTGCGGCGCAGGCTGCGCAGGCCCAGCGTGAAATAGTAGCGGAACATGGTCTCTCCTTACGCGGTCACGGCGTGCTGCGGCCTGGCCGACAGCGAGGCGCGGTGCTGCACCAGGTCCGACACCTGGCCGTCGATGATGTGCACATTGCGCTGGCTGCGCAGCGCCAGTTCCGGATCGTGCGTGACCATCAGGATGGTGGTGCCCTGCGCATTGATTTCTTCCAGCAGTTCCATCACGCCGCGCGCCATCTGCGTGTCCAGGTTGCCCGTCGGTTCATCGGCCAGCAGCAGCTTGGGGGATCCTGCCAGCGCGCGTGCGATCGCCACGCGCTGCTGCTGGCCGCCCGACAATTCAGCCGGATAGTGTTTCATGCGGGAGGCCAGGCCCACCTTGGCCAGCGCCTCCTCAATGCGCTCCTTGCGTTCGGCGCGGTTGAAACCCCGGTAGCGCAGCGGCACGTCGACATTGTCGAACAGCGACAGGTCGGGGATCAGATTAAAACCCTGGAAGATGAAGCCCAGCTTTTCATTGCGCAGGCGCGAGCGGGCATTGTCGTCCATGCCCCTGACGTTGACGCCGTCGAGGATGTATTCGCCGTCGGTGAATTCCTCGAGCAGGCCGGCGATGTTCAGAAAGCTCGTCTTGCCCGAGCCGGACGGCCCTGTGACGGTGACGAATTCACCTTGTTGTACGTGGATGTCGAAGCCGCGCAGCGCGTGGGTTTCGATCATGTGGGTGCGGTAGACTTTGCTCAGGTTGTGCATGCGCAGCATGGCGGGGCCTCTTGTGGGGTGAGATGAGTGAGATTCAGTTGAGCGAGACGCGGGCCGCGTTCTCGAAGTTTTCCGTGCCGGCGACGACCACCTTGTCGCCCAGCTTCAAGCCGTCGAGGATTTCCACGACCGCTACGCTGGTTGCGCCCAGTTTGATCGGCGTGCGCATCGCCACGCCATCGCGTACGACGTAGGCGAAACGGCCGCCTTCGGCTTCGACGAAGGAGCCGCGCGCCAGCATCAGTACACCCGGTTTTTCATCGATCAGCAGGCGCGCCGCCACGCGCTGGTTCTGGCGCAGGCCGGCCGGCTGCGCGCCGTCGAAACGCACGCGGGCCAGCACTTGGTTCTTCACCACTTCGGGCGACAGCGCCGACAGCCTGCCGGTCGCCCGGACGACGCCCGTTTCGATCTCGGCGCGCATGCCCAGGCCCATGTCGGCCACATAGGTTTCCGGCACTTCAAGCTCGACTTCCAGCTGCGACAGGTCGACCAGGGTCATCAGCGCGGTATTGGCTTGCACCACGCTGCGGTTGGCCACCGACAGGGTGCCGATGAAGCCGTTGACGGGCGCGCGCACGGTCAGCTCGTCGACCCTGCGCTGGGCGTTGTCGCGGACGAGGCGCTGGCGTTCCAGTTCGTTGACCTTGGTCTTCAGCGCCAGGGTCACGTCTTCGCTTTCCAGGCCCGCCGCCTGCGACGCGTGCTTGCTGCGGATATCGGCGGAATTCAAGGCATCCTTCGCCTTCTGGTAATCGATCTTGGCGATGATGCCCACCTGCGCCACACTTTCATAGCGTTCGAGCGTGCGCTGCGCGGACAGGCGCTCGATCTCGGCCGTGTCGGCTTCACGGCGCGCCAGCAGTTTCTGCTTCTTGGCCAGGATCTGCTGGCGCGCCACTTCCGCCTCCAGCTGCTGCACGCTCGACTGCTCGCGCTTGAGGGCGTCGGACAGATCAGGCGACTCCAGCACGGCCAGGATGTCGCCCTTTTTCACCGTGTCGCCCGCCTTTGCTTTCAGCGTGACGGTGGCCACCGTGGTCGAATATAGGGTGGGGCTGATCGAGGCGACCACGCGGCCCGTGACGGCCGCGTCGCGGATCAGGGTGCCGCGCGTGACGTCGGCGATGCGCAGGCGGCTGGCGTTGACGGAATGCTCGCTGTTGCGCCAGCCGGCAACGACCGCGACGGCGGCGCCGATGACGATGACGGCGCCGGCCAGCAGCAGGGCGCGTTGCTTGTGGCGCTGGCCCGGCGGGGCGGACAGTACGGCGTCTTGAGAGGAGGTATCGCGGATCATGGTCATGTCTCGTGAAGGATGACTTTTCCAATGCACGATCCATGCCAATGATTAAGTCATTGATTTGAAAGGGAAAAAATTCGGGCGTCCGGTTGTCCGTTGTGTCCGTGCCGTCCGGCATGTCCGCGGGCACAGGCGGCACTTGATAAATTGGCAATCGCCTGCATCTGCTGTGGCATTCCCTTCATCGACTCCTCCGCAGGCGCCATGCATCCGTTCCTCCAGCAACTTTTCCCTGCCAGCGCCTTCGAGCCGGCGCTCGATTATCCTTTCGCGCGCAGCGACGTGGCGATGCTGCAGCGGCTGACGGGTGAGGCGCCATCGCTCGATGGCCAGACCTGGGACGAGCTGCTGCTTGACCAGTATGCGGCGCAGCTGGCGCGCGAGACCAGCATCTTCGGCCAGCAGGAGCTGCACCGGCGTCTGAGCGGCGGCCAGGCCGATCCCGCCTCTGTCGCGCGCGTCCGGCGATTGCTGGACGACCCGGCACAAGTGGCCAGCCTGGAGCGCGCCTGCCTGCCCTTGCGCCAGGCCGATACAGAGGTGAGCGAGACCCTGTTCGGCGCGGCGCTGGCACCGGCGCCATGGTGGAGCGCCTGGCTATGGCTGGTGCCGCTGGCCCTGTTGCTGGCCATCGCCGCCGCCTGGCTGGTGGGCTGGCCGGCGCTGTTTGGCGTGCTGGCCGCCTGTGTCGCGCTGATGGCCGTACAGGTGCGTTTTTACGAAAGCGCCAAGCAATGGGAGCGCACGCTCGATACCTTGCGCCTCCTGCTGAAAACCCGTGCCGCGCTGGCGCGGCTTGATGGACCGGCAGCCTTGCCATGGGCCGCCGGCGGCGCGCAGGCGGCCAGGCTGACGCGCGCCATCGAGCGCTCGCTGCTGCACTACGTGCCCTTCATCGATACGGTACTGGTCGAATATGGCGACTGGCTCCTGCTGAAAAACATCAAGCGCTATTTCCGCACGCGCCAGTTGGTGGCGCAGCAGCTGCCCTTTCTGCGCGACAGCTTCACCCAGGTGGCGCAGCTGGAAGCGGACCTGGCGCTGGCGCGGCACCTGCGCGCGCTTCCCGTGTTTTGCTGGGCGGGCACCGCGGCGCCGCGCTCCCTGGCCTTGCAGGGCATGCGGCATCCACTGCTGGCGAACGCCGCGCCGCTGTCGTTCGGCGTGCAGGGCAAGGGGGGCTTCATCTCCGGACAGAACGGTATCGGCAAGAGCACCTTGCTGCGTTGCATAGGCTTGAACCTGGTCTGCGCGCGGGCCTTTGGCTTTTGCCATGCGCACAGCGCCGATGTGCCGCGCCTGGCCGTGTATGCGAGCATGCAGAACGAGGACTCGCTCGATGGCGGCGAAAGTCTGTACATCGCCGAATTGCGCCGCGCGCGCGAATTGCTGGCGTTGGCCGAGGAGGGGGCGCCGGCGCTGTTCCTGATCGACGAGATTTTCCGCGGCACGAACCACCTCGAATCCGTGGCGGCGGCTGCCGCCGTGCTGCATACGCTGGCCGCGCGCCACCTGGTGATCGTCTCGTCGCATAACCTGGTGCTGGGACCCTTGCTGGAAGACTGCCTGGCGCCGTGGTGCGTGCGCCGCGATGACCGGGGCGCGTTGCTGCTGGCGCCCGGCGTGTTGCAAGCCACCAACGGCATCGCCCTACTGGCGCAGCGCGGTTTTGACGCCGGCATCGCGGACAAGGCCGGGCGCGTCTTCGACTGGCTCAGCACGCACATGGCGCAACCGGCCGATTGTAGCGGCGTGCTGGAACGAGCCTGAGGGCGCCCTTATTTTTCCTGTTTTTCCGGCGTGCTCTTGTCGATTACTTCGCGGCAATCGCCGCGGATGATGGCGTTGTCGTAGTTGGTCCAGCCGTAGCTGTCGACGTAGCGCTTGTGCTGCTTGAAGCGGGGGCTGGCGATGCTCCATTCGGGTTGTTCGCCGGCAAAGCGGATGTCGCCCAGGTCAAGCAGGGTGTGGAACATGTTTTCCGTCGACAGGCGCGCCTTCTGATGGCGCTGCAGCTGCGTCACCTTGTCCGGATAGTGCTGCTGGAATTGCGCTGAATACCAGACGAAGGCGGGCACGTGGAATTCGAACTGCGTGTTGTGGCCGTGGAAGGCCAGGCGGCAGGTGCCGTCGTACAGGGTCTGGCCGTGGTCGGCCACGTAGACGAGCGAGCTGCGCAGGGCCGTGCGCTGGCCATCGTCCTTCAGCATGCCGATCACGTTCGACAGGAACCAGTCCGTGTACAGGATGGAGCTGTCGTAGCTGTTGTTCAGCTGCGGTTTGATGGCCGTGTCCGTGTAGACGGGCTTGTCGACGCCGAACAACGATGGCTGCCACTTGTCGAACGCCTTCGGATAGCGCTGGCTGTAGTTCCAGTGGCTGCCCAGTGTGTGCAGCACGATGAGCTTTTTCGGCGCCGGGTCGGCCAGCGCGTTCCTGAACGGGTCGAACAGGATCTGGTCGAAGTTCGAGTTGTTGGTAAAGCCGCCCAGGTTCAGGAATTGCACCACGTCCGCTTCCTTGGCAAATACGGACACGGGCGTGTCGAACTGGCCGAACGAAATCTGGTTCGACAGCCAGTAGGTCTTGAAGCCCGCTTCCTTGTAGGCCGTGAGGAAGGATTTTTCCGAGAAGCCATCCTTGAGGCTTTGCGTGGCCGGCTTGCGCGAGATGATGACGGGCACGGACAGGCGCGTGGCGGAAACGGCCGTGATGACGTCGGCCAGCGGCACCAGGTTGCTTTCCTGTTTCAGCAGGGGATTGGTGTCGCGTTCGTAGCCGTTCAGGCTCCAGCGGTCGTAGCGCGACGATTCGCCGATCACCATCACCACCACTTCCGGATGGGGATCGGGCTGTTGCTGGTGCGCGCCGAAACGGAAGCTGCTGCTTTTCTGTCCCAGCTCGGCCAGGTACCGACGTTCCTTGTAGAAATCGAAGCCGCGCGCGGCCAGGCCGAAGGGCCAGGAATTGCTGATGGTATCGAAGGCGTAGGGCAGGCGCGCCCAGTGGGGCAGGCTGGGCCAGTTCAGGCCCGTCTCGTCGGCACCGGCGATGCTGGCGTTCTCCGGCTTGCTGCTTTCCTCGTCTTCTTCGGCCGTGTCGTCGTCGGCCGAACTGGCGTCGCCGAAGCCGGAGGCGCCCGCCTTGCCGCTGGCCTTGGCCGATACCGGGGCGCTGTGCACGGCCTTGGCCTCGAAGCCGAATTCGTAGCCATACCACCAGAAGCCGCCCAGCAGGATCAGCAGCACGAAGGCGGCCGGGCGCGTCTTGCCGCGCCAGTCGAGGTCGCGCGTGCGCGTGGCCGCATACCAACTCAGGGCGCACCAGGCGATCACACCGAGCATGACGGCGCCCATCAGCCATACCTTTTGCCCGAGGAATTCCATCGCTTCCTTGGGGCTGGTTTCGAAGATGATGCCCAGGTGGTGCGTGGAAATGCCCTGGCCATAGAAGATGAACAGGTAGATTTCCGTCGGCAGGGCGAGGAAGGCGGGCACCAGCAGCCAGTGGAAGTAGGCGGGGCGCTTGAATACGCTCCAGACGGCCAGCCAGGCCAGCAGCTCGAAGGTGAGCATTTGCCAGGGATGCTCGAGCGCGCGTCCCAGCAGTGCGGGGATGAAGGGCACGGCCGTCAGCAAGGCATACGTCAGGAGCAGGAACAGATTGGCGGGGCGAAGCAAGGAGCGCATAGGGAAGGGCAGCGAAAAATGTCCGCTATTATCAATCCTTTTGTTGTCTTGCGGTCATACAAGAATGCGTGCGTCCGCTACTTGGTCGCAGGGAAAGAGTGTCAAATCATTAAGCGCCATGCGGCGGCGGCATCCGCGCGGAGCGGCTAAAGATTAGTCAAAATGCCACAAAAGTGCCGTTTTTTTGCCTTTTTTTATAGCAAAAAGCGGTAAACTGATTGACCCCCTGTAACACAAGGTCTAAACTAGCGAGTTCTCGATTTTATTCTGCTCATCGTTTACGTATTGCTTGGCATTTCATGGCCGCTCCTTATCGAGTGGCTGCGGGCGCCTCCGGTGCGCAGGAGATGAAAGCGGGACGAGGTTTTAGTCGCCGGGCATCTTGCCCGGGTTATTAATCGTAGTTTTTTGTTGGATTTATAACGATGCCAACCATCAATCAATTGATTCGCAATCCACGCGTCGCTTTGACCGTGAAGAGCAAATCGCCGGCGCTGGAAAACAGCCCGCAAAAACGTGGCGTCTGCACACGTGTTTACACCACGACTCCAAAGAAGCCTAACTCGGCTCTGCGTAAAGTCGCTAAAGTTCGCCTGACCAATGGTTTCGAAGTCATTTCGTACATTGGCGGTGAAGGCCATAACCTGCAAGAGCATAGTGTTGTGCTGTTGCGCGGCGGCCGCGTCAAGGATTTGCCGGGTGTGCGTTACCACATGGTTCGCGGTGCCCTGGATACCCAAGGCGTTAAAGACCGTAAGCAATCGCGTTCGAAGTACGGTACCAAGCGCGCTAAAGCAGGCAAGAAGTAATAAGTTGTACGCAGCAAACCCAAGTTTCGCTCAGTGGCAACTAGCTAAGTGAATGTAGTCGACCGCATCTGGTCGAGTAAGTGGAAGGCTATGATGGTCGTCCGCGAGTGTGCGAAGAACGCGCGCTCAACTGAAGATTGAAAGGAATTGATATGCCACGTCGTCGTGAAGTACCCAAGCGCGAAATTTTGCCAGATCCAAAATTCGGCAACACTGATGTCGCTAAATTTGTAAACGTGCTGATGCTGTCCGGTAAGAAATCGGTTGCAGAAAACATCATCTACGGTGCTTTCGAGCACATCGCAGCAAAATCGGGTAAAGATCCACTCGAAGTTTTTGCTACCGCAATCAACAACGCCAAGCCGCTGGTTGAGGTGAAATCCCGTCGCGTCGGTGGTGCAAACTACCAGGTGCCGGTCGAAGTTCGCCCAGTCCGTCGTATGGCTCTGTCCATGCGTTGGTTGCGTGAAGCTGCTAACAAGCGCAGCGAAAAATCGATGCCACAACGCCTCGGCGGTGAGCTGATGGAAGCGGCTGAAAGCCGCGGCGGCGCGATGAAAAAACGCGACGAAGTCCATCGTATGGCTGAAGCGAACAAAGCGTTCTCGCATTTCCGCTTCTAATATAAAGCCAGCTACCGCAAGGCGGCTGTCAAGCATCTGTTGTTCGAGGCCGGGCTCATTTTTGCAAAAAAATGCTGCTCGGTTTTGTCCATTCATTTAGGATTAATTATGGCCCGCAAGACCCCCATTGAGCGCTATCGTAATATCGGTATCTCCGCTCACATCGATGCAGGTAAGACGACCACGACCGAGCGCGTCCTGTTCTACACAGGCGTGAACCACAAGCTGGGCGAAGTCCATGATGGCGCTGCCACCACCGACTGGATGGCACAAGAGCAAGAGCGCGGTATCACGATTACCTCGGCTGCTGTTACGTGCTTCTGGAAAGGCATGGCTAACAACTTTCCAGCTCACCACATCAACATCATCGACACCCCAGGCCACGTTGACTTCACCATTGAAGTGGAACGTTCGATGCGCGTGTTGGATGGCGCCTGCATGGTTTACTGTGCAGTCGGCGGCGTGCAGCCACAATCGGAAACGGTATGGCGTCAGGCTAACAAATACAAAGTGCCACGTCTGGCCTTCGTGAACAAGATGGACCGTACCGGCGCCAACTTCTTCAAGGTCTACGATCAGATGCGTTCGCGCCTGAAAGCCAACCCAGTACCTATTCAGATGCCTATCGGCGCTGAAGACCTCTTTACCGGTGTTATCGATCTGGTCAAGATGAAAGCCGTTATCTGGGACGACGCTTCGCAAGGTATGAAGTTTGAATACGGCGAAATTCCTGCGAACCTGGCCGCTGAAGCTGCCAAGTGGCGCGAGAACATGGTTGAAGCCGCTGCTGAAGCGTCGGAAGACCTGATGAACAAGTACCTGGAAGAAGGCGACCTCTCGGAAGAAGAGATCAAGGCTGCCCTGCGTCAGCGTACCATCGCCAGCGAAATCGTTCCAATGTTGTGCGGTACCGCCTTTAAAAACAAGGGTGTACAAGCCATGTTGGACGCGGTCATCGAGTACCTGCCATCGCCAATCGACATTCCACCTGTCCCAGGTCTGGACGAGGACGAGCAGCCGGTCGAACGCGCAGCTGACGACAACGAGAAATTCTCGGCGCTGGCATTCAAGATCGCAACCGATCCGTTCGTCGGTCAGTTGTGCTTCATCCGTTGCTACTCGGGTACCCTGAATTCGGGCGACTCGGTATTGAACTCCGTGAAGCAGAAGAAAGAGCGTATCGGCCGTATCGTGCAGATGCAGGCGAACGAACGCGAAGAAATCAAGGAAATGCGCGCTGGCGACATCGCCGCCGTTGTGGGTCTGAAAGACACCACCACGGGCGATACGCTTTGCGACGACAAGGCAAGCGTGGTTCTGGAGCGCATGGTCTTCCCTGAGCCGGTGATTTCGCAAGCGGTTGAGCCAAAAACCAAGGCCGACCAGGAAAAAATGGGCCTGGCGCTGAACCGTCTGGCAGCAGAAGATCCGTCGTTCCGCGTGCGTACCGATGAAGAATCGGGCCAGACCATCATCGCCGGTATGGGCGAGTTGCATCTGGACATTATCGTTGACCGCATGAAGCGCGAATTCAACGTTGAAGCCACCGTCGGCAAGCCACAAGTGGCTTACCGCGAAACGATCCGTAAAGTGTGCGAAGAGTCGGAAGGCAAATTCGTCAAGCAATCGGGTGGTCGTGGTCAATACGGTCACGTGGTTCTGAAGATCGAGCCGCAAGAACCGGGCAAGGGCTTCGAATTCGTTGACGCGATCAAGGGCGGTACCGTTCCTCGCGAATACATCCCTGCAGTTGAAAAAGGTGTGCGCGACACGCTGACTTCGGGCGTGATGGCTGGCTACCCAGTCGTTGACGTGAAAGTCACGCTGTTCTTCGGTTCGTACCATGATGTTGACTCGAACGAAAATGCATTCCGCATGGCCGCTTCGATGGCATTCAAAGATGGCTGCCGCAAAGCATCGCCAGTCATCCTGGAGCCGATGATGGCCGTGGAAGTGGAAACGCCGGAAGACTACGCCGGTACGGTGATGGGCGATCTGTCGTCGCGTCGCGGCATGGTGCAAGGCATGGATGAAATTGCTGGCGGTGGCGGCAAGATCATCAAGGCCGAAGTACCTCTGTCGGAAATGTTCGGCTACGCTACGTCGTTGCGTTCGTCGACCCAAGGTCGTGCGACTTACACGATGGAATTCAAGCACTATGCTGAAGCACCTAAGCATGTGACTGAAGCAATCGTAAGCTCGAAAGCTAAGTAATAGAAGTTCCGGGCCGGCTTTCACGAGAATGCCGGTCCCTACATTTAAATCATTGTTCTAAGGAAGAATAAAATGGCAAAAGGTAAATTCGAACGGACCAAGCCGCACGTCAACGTCGGCACCATCGGCCACGTCGACCACGGTAAAACCACGCTGACCGCTGCAATCGCAACGGTTCTGTCGAAGAAATTCGGCGGCGAAGCCAAAGCATACGACCAGATCGATGCGGCTCCAGAAGAAAAAGCGCGCGGCATCACGATTAACACCGCCCACGTTGAGTACGAAACGGAAACCCGTCACTACGCACACGTTGACTGCCCAGGCCACGCCGATTACATCAAGAACATGATTACCGGTGCTGCGCAGATGGACGGCGCGATCCTGGTGTGCTCCGCAGCTGACGGCCCAATGCCACAGACCCGCGAACACATCCTGCTGGCCCGCCAGGTTGGCGTTCCATACATCATCGTGTTCCTGAACAAGTGCGACCTGGTCGACGACGCAGAGCTGCTGGAACTGGTAGA
>NZ_JACYMM010000018.1 GCF_020858115.1 Janthinobacterium sp. FW305-129 | reverse complement strand
TGAAAGTAGGTTATCGTCAGGCTTGTTATTTGGTGAAACAGCCCCCGGCTGTTCCACCTAGAGAAAAACCCGATCAGCAATGGTCGGGTTTTTTTTCGTCCGCTGATTTTATCTACGCCAGCGCTTGCCGGGTTTTTGAAAGGGATATCTTGTCTGCTGTGCATACATTGGAGCAATTACGCGCTGGCCAACTGGCCGGCCTGCGCCGCCTGACGCTGTCCTGCGGCTTGGCGGACTTCCCCCGTGAGATCTTCGACCTGGCCGACAGCCTGGAAATCCTCGATCTGTCCGGCAATGCGCTGTCCACGCTGCCCGACGATTTACCGCGCCTGCACCAGCTGCGCATCATTTTTTGCTCGGATAATCTGTTCACTACCTTGCCGGCCGTGCTCGGTTCCTGTCCTGCACTGGAAATGATCGGCTTCAAGGCGAACCGGATACGCCACGTGCCGGCCGCAGCCTTGCCATCCAGGCTGCGCTGGCTGACCCTGACCGATAATGCCATCGAGGCCTTGCCGGACGAGCTGGGCAAGTGTGGGCAATTGCAGAAACTCATGCTGGCAGGCAATTGCCTGAGTCACTTGCCTGCTTCTCTGGCGAACTGCCGCCAGCTGGAACTGGTGCGCATTGCCGCCAACCGTTTCACGGCGCTGCCTGACTGCCTGCTGGCCTTGCCACGCCTGAGCTGGCTCGCGTATGCGGGCAATCCCTTCACGCAAGCGCGTGAACTGGCGGCCCTGAGCGGCGCCGGGACGGCGGGCGTGGCCTGGCCGCGCCTGCAACTGGCGCAGCAGCTGGGGGAGGGGGCCTCGGGCGTGATTTCCCGTGCCCGCCTCGATGGCTGCACGGATGTCGCCGTCAAAGTATTCAAGGGGGCGATGACCAGCGATGGCTTGCCGCGCAGCGAAATGGCTGCCTGTGTCAGCGCCGGTGCCCATCCGGGCCTGATTTCCATCCTGGGAACGCTTGATGCGCATCCGCAGGGGGCATCCGGGCTCGTCATGCCGCTGATCGATACGGCCTTCCGCAACCTGGCCGGACCGCCCAGTCTGGCGTCGTGCACGCGCGACGTGTATGCCGAGGGTGTGCGCTTTGACGCAGCGCAAGCGCTGGCCATTGCCCAGGGCATCGCCTCGGCCGTGTGCCAGCTGCATGCGCACGGCATCGTGCATGGCGACCTGTATGCGCACAACATCCTGCATGCGGACGGCGGCGCCTGCCTGCTGGGCGACTTCGGCGCGGCGTCCATGTTTGCGCCCGGCTCGCCGCAAGGGGACTTGCTGCAGGGCATAGAGGCGCGCGCCTTTGGCGTGTTGCTGGGCGAGTTGATCGCGCATTGCGCTGCCCCCTTGCCCGTCCTGCAGGCCGTGCAGGAAGCTTGCCTGCAGGAAGACGCGCTGCGGCGGCCACAGTTTGACGTGATCGAGCGGCAATTGCTGGAAATGTTCCCCGCATAAAAAAATGGCGCAGCCTTCGCAGGCTGCGCCATTTTTATGTCAGGCTGGCAAGATTCAGCTTGCTACCTGGATTTCTTTTTCCGGCAGGGCGATCTGGTTGTCGACGCTGAACTGGTAGTCCTTGAAGACGTGTTCGGCCGTCAGGATCTGGTATTCGCCATTGTCCAGCTTATGCGTGGTGTCCTTCAGGCGATACGTGTAGTGGCCGCAGGTCCAGCAGTTGAAGTTGCGCATGTGGGTGCACAGGCAAGTCTTGTCCATCACGACGACGGTTTTTTGTTCCGGATGGGCGGCAACTTCGCGGTTGTACGAGTTGATGTACGCGCAGTTGCCCGTCGCGTCGAGCAGGTAGCCATACGATTCGCAGCCTGGACGGATGCCGGCGCCGATGGCGGGCGTGTTCTTCAGCATGCGCATCGGGTAGCCGGTCGGCGAGACGCCGTTGACGATGATGTCTTCTTCCGATGCCTTGTAGTATTCCTGCTTGACCTTGTTCGGCAAGCCGCATTCCTTGGTGACGGTAAAGCGCGTCGCCACCTGCACGCCGGCTGCGCCCGCTTCCAGGAAGGAGACGGCGTCGCTGCCCGTGAAGATGCCGCCCGCGGCGATCAGCGGGATGTCCAGCTGTTCCGCTTTCAGGTAGGCCAGCAGTTCCGCCGTGATCGTGTGCAGGTCGTAATTAGCCCAGTCCATGCCGAAACCCAGGTGGCCGCCGGCCAATGGTCCTTCGACGATGATGAAGTCGGGCAAACGGTCCAGCTTGGCGTTCTTGCGCAGGAAAATCTGCAAGGCGCGCACGGACGAGACGATGATGCCCAGCTTGGCATCGCGGAAACGGGGATGGTCGGCCATCAGTGCGAACGAACCGAAGTGCAGACCGGCGGACAGGGTGATGCCGTCGATGCCCGCGTCCAGCGCCGCATTCAGGCGCACGCGCAAGGTTTCGCGGGGGCCGTTCATGGTCAGCTTTTCCATGCAATTGACGAAGATCAAGCCATCGCCTTTTTTCGCTTCCATGGTGCGGCCGATATGCAGGCGCTGCGCTTCCGCCAGGCGGCCCAGGTCGAATTGCACCACGGCCTTGTCGCTGTTATTGATGTTGAATTTGTACAGTTTCGTCTTGTCTTTGACGAAGGTGGTGTCGAACCGGCGATCCGACACGTCTTCCACCATGGCATCGGAGATATGCCCGATACCGTTCAGCCGGGCCGCTTCCAGGGCCAGCTCCGACGTGGAAATATCCACACCCATTCCGCCTATCATGATGGGCACATATTCTTTTTTGCCAAATCGCAGGCGGAAATCATCAACACGTTTCATTGCTATCCTTAGACTACCGTGGTTATCACTGAGCCAGATGTACGGTCAAACCCGCTGCCGGTCAGGCGCGCGGGCGCATGTAGCTGTGCGCAGCTTCAATTCTACCCCAAGCGGGCGGGCTCTCCGAGGCAGAGCTTGCCACCATGCGGGCGCAAGCGCAGGCCGGAGCGTGCGCATCATCGAAATTAATCGCGGAAATTATTAAATTCCAGCGGCATGTCGGGCACGTCCTTGCGCAGCATGGCCATGGCCGCCTGCAGGTCGTCGCGCTTGGCGCCCGTGACGCGCACGGCTTCACCCTGGATGCTCGCTTGCACTTTCATCTTGCTGTCCTTGATGACGCGCACGATTTTCTTGGCATCATCCGATTCGATGCCATTCTTGATCTTGATGATCTGCTTGACCTTGTCGCCGCCGATCTTCTTGATGTCGCCTTCGTCGAGGAAGCGCACATCGACCTTGCGTTTGGTCAATTTGTTCGTCAGCACGTCACGTACCTGGCTGAGCTGGAATTCCGAGTCCGCAAACGCGGTCAATTCGTTTTCCTTGTGTTCGACGCGGGCGTCGCTGCCCTTGAAGTCGAAGCGGGTCGTGATTTCCTTGTTGGATTGCTCGACGGCATTCTTGACTTCGATCATATCGGCTTCGGAGACTACATCAAATGATGGCATGGTCTGTTCCTTTTCTTGTTAAAGCGAGCGCGCGCTCGGCGCGCTGGGCCTTGGCGGCTGATTCTGCGCCATGGGATGGCCCTGTTAAAGATGCGACATTTTAACGGACAACGGGCAAGTCGCCCTTGTCCTGAGGTGGTTTTTTGTCGCTTTCGCTCTATAATCGAGCAAAATTTCCCTATCCCATGCATCCAGAGCTCACCATCGAACACAATTACAACCTCCAGCGCCTGAATACCTTCGGCATCACGGCCAATGCGGCCGCCTACGTACGCATCGCTTCGCAGGCCGAATTGCAGGCGGCGCTGCAAGATCCGGCCCTGTCCGCCATGCCGCGCCTGATCCTGGGCGGCGGCAGCAACATCGTGCTCACGGGCGACTTTCCCGGCGTGGTGCTGCACATGGCCACGCGCGGCATGCGCCTGGCGCAGGCCGATTTTGACACGATACTCGTCACGGCCGCAGCCGGCGAGAACTGGCACGATTTCGTGCAATGGACCCTGGCGCAAGGCGTGGGCGGGCTGGAAAACCTGTCGCTGATCCCCGGCACGGTGGGCGCGGCGCCTATCCAGAATATTGGCGCGTATGGCGTTGAAATCAAGGATTATCTGCATAGCGTGAGCGTCATGCACAGCGCCAGCGGCATCGTCTTCGACATGGACCGCGACGCCTGCCGCTTCGCCTACCGCGACAGCATCTTCAAGCAGGCGGACGGGCGCGAGCTGATCGTGCTGGAAGTAACGTTTGCCTTGCCGGCCCAGTGGCAGCCGAACTTGCGCTATGCGGAACTGGCGCAGGCCGTGGCCGAGCGTAATCTTGCCGAACCGACGCCGCAACAGGTGGCCGAGACGGTGATGGCGATCCGCCGCAGAAAATTGCCCGACCCGGCCGTGATCGGCAATGCGGGCAGCTTCTTCAAGAATCCGGTGGTGTCACGCGAGCAATGTCTTGCCTTGTTGGAACGTTTTCCTGCCTTGGTGCACCATGCGCAGCCCGATGGCACGGAAAAGCTGGCGGCCGGCTGGCTGATCGATCAGTGCGGCTGGAAGGGGAAAAACCTGGGGCCCGCGGGAGTGTATCCCAAGCAGGCACTGGTTCTGGTGAATAATGGCGGCGCTCGTGGCGCGGACATTACCCGGCTGGCGGAAGCGATACAGGATGATGTAGAGGCGAAATATGGCGTGCGCCTGTCGCCCGAGCCTGTGTTTATCTAAATAGTCAATCCGCGCTTGAAAAAATGTTCAGGGCAAGGCGCATTGCCGAAGACAGTACGCATAGTACGGCGAGGCAGTGCAACGTAGCCATGGACGTTTTTTCTGCGTGGATTAGCCGAAATGGCAGACATAATCGAGTGTTTCGATCGTTTCAATATCAAAATAGCTATTGCCCGGGACCTTGAATTCCTGGCCCGCGCCATAGCTGTTCCACTCCGTCGCGTCGGCCAGGCGCACCTTGCACACGCCGCCGACGACTTCCATGATTTCCGGCGCGCCCGTGTTGAAGCGCAACGATGACGGGAAAATCACGCCCACGCTTTTTTTCGTGCCGTCGGCCAGGATGACGTTGTGCGACACGCATTTGCCATCAAAGTAGATATTCGACTTCTTGACGACGCTGACATTGTCCAGTTGTGTGCTCATGCTTCACTTTCCTTGCTGTTAAAAATCAGTCTTCGACGTCATCAGCGCTCAGCACGCTGTTGCGTCCGCCGCGCTTGGCCGCGTACAGGGCCTGGTCGGCGCGGTTGATCAGTTGCTCGACCGTCGAGTCGGGCGATGGCACGACGGTGGCCACGCCAATCGAGATGGTGACGATGCCCGTGCTGGCCGCCGGGTTCTCGATCTGCAAGCCTTCCAGATGGCGCCGGCATGCTTCGGCGATCAGCAGCGCGCCGGCCGCTTCCGTTTCCGGCAGGATCAGGGCGAATTCTTCGCCACCGTAGCGGGCGGCCAGGTCGGCCGGGCGTTTCAAATGTTCCGTCAGCACGGCGGCGACCTTTTTGAGGCACAGGTCGCCAGCCAGGTGGCCAAAGTGATCGTTATAGCTTTTGAAATGGTCGATGTCGCAGAATAGCAGGCTCAGCGGTGTTTTGTCGCGCTGGCCCCGCTGCCATTCGAATTGCAGGGTTTCATCGAAGCGGCGGCGGTTGGCGATGCCCGTCAAGCCATCGAGGGCGGCCAGTTTCTGTAATTCAATATTCGCGTCCGCCAGGTTTTTTTGGCTTTCTCGCAGGAAACGAAAGGCCTGGTCGCGCTGCAAGCGGCTGATGTGGGCTGCCGAGTGATAGCGTATGCGCGCCAGCAACTCCAGGCGGTCCGGCAGTTTCACTACGTAATCGTTGGCGCCGACGGCAAAGCTGTGCGCCTTCAGTTTCGGGTCGTCCTTGGCCGACATCACGATCACCGGCACGTGCGCCAGCGCCTCGTTTTCGCGGTACAGCTGGATCAGGGCGAAGCCGTCGATACCCGGCATCACCAGGTCTTGCAGGATGACGGTCGGCTGCAAGCGCAGCGCCGTATCGAGCGCTTGCGTGGCGTCGGTCACATAATGAAATTCGATATCCTGCTGGTCGCTGAGCATGCGCCGGACTGCCTCGGCAATGATCAACTGGTCGTCCACCAGCAGGACGCTGACCTTGAATTCGGTCAATGCGGGTTCGTGCTGGATGAAGCTCGAGGAGAATTCTGGCATTGCATTCTTTTCAGATGTTAGGGGAGGGCTCCCACCCATTGTTGAGTTTGGCGCCCAGGCGGCTGCGCAGGCTGGCGCCTATTCTATCCAGGGGCAGGATGTACTGCGCCGCATCAAGTTCGGCTGCCGCGCGCGGCATGCCGTACACGGCACTGCTGGCCTGGTCTTGCGCAATCGTCGTCTTGCCGGCGCGGCGCATGGCCAGCAAGCCATCGCCGCCGTCGCGTCCCATGCCTGTGAGCAATACGCCGATGGCGTCGCCGCGCCAGTGCTGCGCCACGCAGTTGAAGAACACATCGACGGACGGGCGGTAAACATACTCGCGCGGTGCTGCATCGTAACCCAAACGATAATTTTGATCTAGCAGCAGGTGGTCGTTGGTCTTGGCGATCAGTACCGTGCCAGATACCAGTTCGTCGCCTTCGGCGATCACGCGCACGGGCATGCTGAGCTGGTCATCGAGCCACTTGGCGAAGTGCGAGGCGAAGGTTTCATCGATATGCTGCACCACGACGATGGCGCAGCCGGGCGGCGCCGTCCAGCCGGACAGCACCTTGGCCACGGCCGATGGCCCGCCCGTCGAGGCGCCGATGGCCACCAGGGTCGATACCTGGCCATCGCCCCGTTCGCCGCCATTGGCCACGGCCTGGCGCGGCGGCGGTGCCTCGGCGCTGTGGCGTATCAGCTTGCCGATGGTTTTGATCTTGGCCAATAGTTCGCTGTCGCCGCCCACTTGTCCCTGCAGCACGGGCGTGGCGGTGACGTCGAGCGCGCCCGCGCCCAGCGCGCGGAAAACCTGGTTGACATTGTCTTGCGGGCGGCCCGTGACCACCAGGATGGCGCACGGGCTTTGCTCCATGATCAGGCGCGTCGCTTCCACGCCATCCATTTCCGGCATGTTCAGGTCCATCAAGATCAGGTCGGGGCGGTTGCCCTCGCACATGCGCACGGCTTCGAGTCCGGTGCGGGCAATCCACAGCACCTGGTGTTCCTGCGTGCTGGCCACCACCCGGCGCAGGGCCTCGGCGGCCATGGCGACATCGTTGGCAATGGCAATTTTCATGAAGTACAACTCATAAGCGGGCATCTCCTATCAGGTCGGCTACTGCGTCGAGCAAGGTTTCGTCGTGGAAGCTGCCCTTGGTCAGATAATAATCGGCGCCGGCGGACAGGCCGCGCGCGCGGTCTTCCGGGCGGTCCTTGTACGAGACGATCATCACCGGCAGCTTGTGCAGGTGCAGGTCCTTCTTGATCAGCGAGACCAGTTCGATGCCATCCATGCGCGGCATGTCCACGTCGGTGATCACCAGGTCATATTCGCCGCTGCGCACCACGTTCCAGCCGTCGATGCCGTCGATGGCCACGTCGACCTCGAAACCGCGCGCCAGCAGCAGCTTGCGCTCCATTTCGCGCACCGTCAGCGAATCGTCGACCACCAGGATGCGCTTGGCGCGGCGCTGCTGCGCGTGGCCGGCCTGCGCCAGCTGGTGCAGGCCGCCCTCGTGCAGCAGCTTGTCGATCGACAGCAGCAGATCGGGCACGTCGAGTATCAGCACCGGCTCGCCGTCGTCGAGCAGGGCGGCGGCGGAAATGTCGCGCATCTTGCCGAAGATCGGATCGATGGCCTGCACCGCCAGGCTTTGCTCGCCGCGGATGGCGTCCACCACCAGCGCATAGCTTTGCTTGCCGCGCCCGATCACCACCACGGGCAAATCGTCGGCCTGGCTGGCCGCTTCGCCCAGCTCCAGCACCTGCGCGGCAGACACGAGCCCCAGATGCTCGCCCTTGAGCTCGAAGAACTGCTTGTTTTCCAGCGTATGGATGGCCGCTTGCGGCACGCGCACCACGCTTTCCACCTTGACGATGGGGATGGCGTAGGCTTCGCCGTGGATGTCGATCACCAGCGCGCGCACGATCGATTGCGTCAGCGGCAGGGTAATCAGGGCGCGGAAGCCCCGTCCCGGCTCCGATTCCAGGCGCACCGTGCCGTTTTGCTGGCGTATCGTCTCGTGCACGATATCGAGGCCCACGCCGCGTCCGGACAGCTGGTTGGCCGTCGCTTTCAGGCTGAAGGCGGGCAGGAACAGGAATTCCAGCAGCTCGCCCGGCGACAGCGCGGCGGCCATGGCGGGGCTGGCCATCTTGCGCTCGATGACGGACTGGCGGATTTTTTCCAGGTCGACGCCGCGCCCGTCGTCGCTGATCTCGATGCTCAGCATGCCGGCGCGGTGGCGCGCTTCCATGCGTATCGTGCCCAGCGCCTCCTTGCCCGCGTCGATGCGCTCGTACGGGCCTTCCATGCCATGGTCGATGGCATTCCTCAGCATGTGGTTCAGCGGGCTTTCGATCTTTGCCAGGATGTCGCGGTCGACCAGGGTGTCTTCGCCCTCGATTTCCAGCTGCACTTCCTTGCCCAGGCTGCGCGCCAGGTCGCGCACCATGCGGGGAAACGCATGGATGCCGTCGCGGAAAGGGCGCATGCGCAGGGCCAGCACTTCGTCGACCATGCCTTGCGAGACGGCCAGCAGGCGCCGTTCATAGGTTTCGATGTCGGCGATGTGCTCGAGCATGAACTGCTTCAGCGGCTGCGTCTTTTGCAGCGCCAGCAAGGACTTTTCCATCAGGCCCGCATCGCCCGAACGGGAAATGGCTTCATGCAGGTGCTCGATGGCGGAAAACAGGCTGCTCTGGTTGCGCTTGAAACGCTGCAGGGCGCCGATGAACGGGTGCATCTGGTGCGCATTGATGCGCGATTCGCTGGCCAGCGACAGCAGTTTGTCGAAGTTTTGCGCCGGCGCCTTGGCCGGTGCGGCACCCGTGCGGGGCGCAGGCGCGGCGGCCGGTTCCACTTCCTCGCCGGCCAGGCCGCTGGCCACGGGAACTTGCTGTTCGGCAACTTCCACCTGCAGTGGCGCAGCCGCAGCCGCAGCCGCCGGCACCGGTGGCGGGGCCGCAGGCAGGGCCGGCAGTTCCGGCAGGTCGGCGATGCCGGCGATGGCGTTCAGGGTCTGGTCGATCTGCGCCGCATTCGCGGCCAGCCACGCTTCGGCGCCCGCGTCGTCCAGGCGCGACAGCTGCACGATCAGGTCGACGCCCGACAGCAGTACGTCGACCCGCTCCGGCGTGAGTTTTAATCGGCCATGCTGGGCGGCAACAAAACTGTCTTCCATGCCGTGCGCCAGCTGCACCACCACTTGCAGGCCGACGATGGCGGCGGCGCCCTTGATCGAGTGCGCCGCGCGCATCATCGATTCGACGGCGGCCGCGTCGCCCGCATGGCGCTCCATGGCCAGCAAGCCATCGGTGAGAATCTGGGTCTGGCTGTCCGCCTCCATGCGGAACAGATCCAGCATGGAAAAGGCACTCAGGTCGCCGTGCTGGTCCTGGCTCATCGTAATAGTCTCGCAAGTTGAAAACCGATCAGCGCCGTGTCGAGGCAGCCGATGCGCATGTCGCCCTCGGTGATGACACCGGACAGATAGCGCGACAGGCCCTTGTTGATGGTCGCCGCCGGCGCCTGCACCTTGGCAGAGGCGTAGCGCACGATGCCGTGCAGGTCAGCCACGGGCAGCGCATAGGCCTGCTCTTCCCAGCGCATCAGCAGCAGGCGCGCAAACGTGTGGCGGCCGCGGGCCGCTGGCGCGCCCTGTTCGTCGATACCCAGCAGGTGTGCCAGCGACATGCATGGATACAGCTTGCCGCCGATATTGACGATGCCGGCCAGGCCGCGCCCGCTGCGGTGCGGCAGCACGTGCGGCCTGGCTTGCGGCGCCACGGAATCGAACACCTGCGTGGGCAGCGCCAGCCATTCGCGGCCGATGCGAAACACCAGCGCCGAGCTGTCGCGCACTTCGCCGCCCGCGTCGAGCTGGCGGAAGTGGCTGGCCCAGTCGCGCTGGTAGTGTGCATCCACGGGGCGCTGCAGGTTGCGCTGGGCGGCGCCCGCATACACCTCGCAGTTGCGGCAATGGACGTTGGCGGGCAGTTTGGGACAGCTCTGGTCGCCGACCACGCCGATATGGTTCCAGCAGTCGTCGATGGTTTCCAGAGTCTCGCTGGCGATGATGGTTGTCATGCGTGCCCCTTAGTTGGACGCCTGGCGGCGCTGGTAGATGCGCGCCGCGCGCGCCTTCAGGGTGGCAGCGGCCGTGTGGTTGCCATTGCGTTCGGCCAGCAGGGACAAATGGCACAGCGCCTCGTAATGGTCGGGCTGCAGGTAGATGCAGCGGCGCCAGTAATCGTCGGCCAGGTCCATCTTGCCAGCCAGTTCATTGATGATGCCCAGCATGAAATACGCTTCCGCCGCCTCGGGCACTTTCGCCAGGTGGGCGTGGCATTTTTCGCCCGCTTCGCGCAGCTGGCCACGGTCGGCCAGCAGGCGCGCCTCGGCCAGCAAATCGGCTGGCGCGGCCGGCGCCGGCGGCACGGACACGGGGCGCGTGCGCGGCGCCGGTGGGACGGGCGCGGCGGAAGAGGGGGCTGCTACGGCAGCGCGCCTGGGCGCGGGCGGCACGCTGCGCAGGGGACGCGCGGCCGGCAGCGGTGCCAGCTGCACGGGGCTGGCCGGCGCCGCCGTGTCCTTTTTCAGGGCGAAGGCCTGGCGGAACTGCAGCGTCGCAAAGCCGTTCTGGCAGAACGAGGGCACTTCCGCATAGCCGGCCAGCAGCATGCCGTCATCGGCCAGCAGGGCCGACAGGTTGGCGATGGCGGCGCGCGTGGTCGGTTTGTCGAAGTAAATCAAGAGGTTGCGGCAGAAGATGACGTCGTAATGGCGGCTGTAGGTGGCCGTATCGAATTGCAGCAGGTTGCCCTGCCTGAAGGTGACTTGCTCGCGCAGGGCGTCGATGATGCGGTAGGCGTCGTCGGCCACGTGCGTGAAATAGCGTTCGCGGAAGGCCACGTCCTGCGCCCGGAAGGCGTTGCGGCCATACACGCCGGCTTGCGCCCGCTCGATGCAGCCGGGGCTCAGGTCATAGGCGTCGATACTGAACGCCTGTTTCGGCACGCCGCCGTCGCGCAGCGCCATGGCCATCGAATACGGTTCCTCGCCGCCCGCGCACGGGATCGACAGGATGCGCGTGGCGCGCCCGCGCGCCCAGCGTTCCTGCACCAGTTCGACGGTGGCGTAGAACGCCTGCGGGTCGCGGAACAGCCACGATTCGGGCACCACCACCAGTTCGATCAATTGCGTCATTTCGGCCGGCGTGAGCGCCTGCAGATAGGCTGCGCTATCCGTAAAGCCCGTCTGCTCCATGCGCTGGTTGACGGCCCGCTCGGCCACGGTTCTGGAGACGGACAGGCCGGTCGCGCGGCGCAGCAGGGCTTGCGCCGTCATGCCGCGCTCGCGTCTTGAAACAGCAGCGCGCGCACGTCGGGCGGCAGCAGGTGTTCGAGTTCGACCAGTTGCACGATGCCGTCGGCGTCGCTGGCCACCTGGCCCAGGAAGGGCGCCGTCGCCACGCCGCTATCCTCGAGCTTTTCCGCATCAATGTCGGCGATGCCGCGCACCTGCGAGGCCAGCAAGCCCAGCGCATGTGCGGTTGCGCCGCCAGGCGCGCGGTAGTCGACGATGACGATGCGCGTGTCGAACTGCGCGGCGGCGGCCGGCAGCCCCGCCAGGCGCGACAGGTCGATCACGGGCACGGGCGTGCCGTGCAAGTCCATCAGGCCGGCCACGTAATCGGGCGTGAGCGGCAACTGCTTCAGCTCCAGCAGCGGCAAGACGCGCACGATGCCGGCCAGGGGCAGGCCGTAGCGGTCGCGTCCGATGTGAAAGAGCAGTACTTTCATGGGATCAGATGGTGACGGCGAAGGTCGACACGCTCGACTGCAGGTCGCCGGCCGCATATTGCAGCTGGTGCACCGCCTCGCTGGTGGCTTTCAAGGATTCCACCGTTTGCTGGGTGGCATCGTTGAGCTGCATCATGGTGTCGGAGATCTGCGAGGCGCCGATCGCCTGCGACTGCATGCCTTGCAGCACGGCATCGAACTGCGGCGTGAGCTTTTGCACCTGGTCCATCACGGACGACAGTTGCTCGGCCACTTGGCGCACCTCGCCCACGCTGCGGCGAATTTCTTCCGAGAACTTATCCATGCCCATCACGCTGGCCGACACGGCAGATTGCATTTCCTTCAACATTTGCTCGATATCCCAGGTGGACACCGAGGTCTGGTCGGCCAGGCGGCGGATTTCCGTCGCCACGACGGAGAAGCCGCGGCCCGCCTCGCCCGCCTTTTCCGCCTCGATGGCGGCGTTCAGCGACAGGATGTTGGTCTGGTCGGCCACTTTCGTGATGGTGATCAGGACGCTGTTGATATTGCTGGCTTTTTCCGACAGGGCGGCCAGCTTGGCGTTGATGGAATCGGTGGCCGAAACCATGTGCTGCATGGTCGAATCCATGCGCTTGAGGTTATTCTGCGCTTCGGCCGTCGCATTCGTCGTGTAGTCGGCCACGGCGGTGGCGTCTTCCATGGTTTTGAGCAACTGGCTCGTGTTGGCCGAAATTTCCTTGGTGGTGCTGAGAATTTCCACGCTGGTTTGCGCTTGCTCAATGCCCGTGGCTTCCTGCTGGCGTGCCGAGGCGGCGATTTCCGTGGCCGAGGTCGTCACCTGGATGCCGGCCTTTTGCACATTGTTGAGCAGGCTGCGCAGGTTCTCGAACATCTTTGCCAGGCCGTTGCCCAGCTGGCCGATGGCGTCGCTGCCCGTGATGCCGACCTTGCCCGTCAGGTCGCCCGAGGCCGCCTTCGACACCACTTCCAGCAGGGAATCGACCTTGGCCCGCAAGCTGTTCGTCGCGGCCAGTTCATTGGCCTGGTTGTCCTGGATGGTTTGCGCCATGCGGTTGAACTCTTCCGTTACCTTGCCCAGCTCGTCGCGCGAGAGGATGGCGGCGCGCGCGCCTTGCTCGCCGCCGGCGATGCGGCCGACGGCGTCCGTCAGGCTGTTCAGCGGGCCGAGGATGGAACGGCCCAGCAGGTAGGAAATGCCCAGCGCCAGCACCACGCACAGCAAGCCGCCCAGGGCCAGGGTCAGCAGCATGGTTTCCTGCAATTTTGCCGTGGTGGCCGTGCGTTCGGCCAGCAGGCGCGATTCTTCCGCCGCCACTTCGTCGAGCAGCTTGTTCGCTTGCGCGACGGCCGGATAGCCGGTCGGCGGCATGGTGCGCGCCACCGATTCCGTCGCGCCCGGCGCATTGCCCAGCGCACGGCGCTTCTCGATCAGGGGATGGATCCACTCCTTGACCCAGGTGCTGGTCAGCTGGTCGATCTTGCGGAAGCGTTCCGACTGCACCTTGTTGTCGACCGTCATGGCGATGGCTTTTTGCGTGTGCTGGCTCAGCACCCCCGTTTCATCGGTTTCCGGCGTCAGCGAGGCTTCGTTGCCTGTCAGAATGAAACCGCGCGCCTCCACCTGGATTTGCAGGATGGAATTGTGGATCTTGTCGATCTCGACCAGCACTTCCATCGTATGGCGGTCCCATGCATTGGCTTCCGACAGCCGCGAAAAACTGTTGTAGGCCACGCCCAGCAGGATCAGGATGATGGCCACGATGGAGCCGAAGCCCAGGTACAGTTTATTCTTGATACTCAGGTCTTTGAACATGGGAGGGCTCCGAAGGCGGGAAGGTCAGCACAATTGCACTGTAGCATTTTGCCATGCGGACAGCAAAATGGGGTGCGTGCAGGGCCGTAAATCGCGGACGAGTGCGTTTCAGACGTAAAAAAGCCGCCCGTGGGCGGCTTGAGCTGGCGCGGGAGGCGGTGCCTCCCTGCAAGCAATTACTTCTGGCCGCGCTTTTCGCGGGCGATGGCGGCGATGCGCATGCGCAAGGCGTTCAGCTTGATGAAGCCGCCGGCATCGGCCTGGTTGTAGGCGCCGCCGTCTTCGTCGAAGGTGGCGATGTTCATGTCGAACAGCGAATCGGTCTTCGAATCGCGCGAGACGACGATGACATTGCCTTTGTACAACTTGATGCGTACCCAGCCGTTCACGGTTTCCTGCGTGTGGTCGATCAGGGTTTGCAGGGCCACGCGCTCGGGCGCCCACCAGTAGCCGTTGTAGATCATCGACGCGTAGCGCGGCATCAGGTCATCTTTCAGGTGGGCCACTTCGCGGTCCAGGGTGATCGATTCGATGGCGCGGTGGGCCTTGAGCATGATGGTGCCGCCCGGGGTTTCATAGCAGCCGCGCGATTTCATGCCGACGTAGCGGTTTTCCACGAGATCCAGGCGTCCCACGCCATGCTTGCCGCCGACTTTGTTCAGTTCGGCCAGCACGGTGGCGGGCGACATGCGCACGCCGTTGATGGCGACGATATCGCCTTTTTCGTATTCGATGTCCAGGTATTCCGCTTCGTCCGGCGCCTTTTCAGGGCTGACGGTCCAGCGCCACATGGTTTCTTCCGCTTCGGCGCTCGGGTTTTCCAGGTGGCGGCCTTCAAAGCTGATGTGCAGCAAGTTGGCATCCATCGAGTACGGCGCGCCGCCGTTCTTGTGCTTCATGTCGATTTCGATGCCGGCGTCTTCCGCGTACTTCAGCAGTTTTTCGCGCGACAGCAGGTCCCATTCGCGCCATGGGGCGATGATTTTCACGCCTGGCTTCAAGGCGTAGGCGCCCAGTTCGAAACGCACCTGGTCGTTGCCCTTGCCGGTCGCGCCGTGCGAGATGGCGTCGGCGCCCGTGGCGTTGGCGATTTCGATCAGGCGCTTGGCGATCAGCGGACGGGCGATCGAGGTGCCCAGCAGGTATTCGCCTTCGTAGACGGTGTTGGCGCGGAACATCGGGAAGACGAAATCGCGCACGAATTCTTCGCGCACGTCTTCGATATGGATGTTTTCCGGCTTGATGCCGAATTTGATGGCCTTGGCGCGCGCCGGTTCCAGTTCTTCGCCCTGGCCCAGGTCAGCCGTGAAGGTGACGATTTCGCACTGGTAGTTATCTTGCAGCCATTTCAGGATGACGGAGGTGTCGAGTCCGCCGGAATAGGCCAGGACTACTTTTTTAATGTCGCTCATATTGCTTCCAGTTGTCGTTGTCGATGTATGTGTTGCGATGCTGCCAGAATGGTTGCAGTGCCTGGCGAATTAGTTGATTTTACCCAGTAACAGGTATTCGATCAGGGCTTTTTGCACGTGCAGGCGGTTTTCCGCCTCGTCCCACACGACCGATTGCGGGCCGTCGATCACTTCGGCGGCCACTTCCTCGCCGCGGTGGGCGGGCAGGCAGTGCATGAACAGGGCGTCGGGCGCGGCACGGGCCATCTTCGCGCCATCGACGATCCAGCCGTCGAAGGCGGCGATGCGGGCCGCGTTTTCCGCTTCGTAGCCCATGCTGGTCCACACGTCCGTGTTGACCAGGTGCGCGCCCTCGCAGGCGTCCGACGGGTTGGCGAAGAAGGTGTAGCGTTCGGTCTTGACTTGCGCCAGGTCAATGTCATAACCCTTCGGCGTCGACACGTTGACGTGGAAGCCGAACACTTCGGCCGCCTGCAGCCACGAGTACAGCATGTTGTTGGCGTCGCCGATCCAGGCGACGACCTTGCCGGCGATCGAGCCGCGGTGTTCGATGTAGGTGAAGATGTCGGCAAAGACCTGGCACGGGTGGTGTTCATTCGTCAGGCCATTGATCACGGGCACGCGCGAATTGGCGGCGAAACGCTCGATGATTTCCTGGCCGAAGGTGCGCACCATGATGATGTCGCACATGCGCGACATGACCTGGCCCGCGTCTTCCACCGGCTCGCCGCGGCCCAGCTGGGAATCGCGCGTGTTCAGGTAGATGGCGGCGCCGCCCAGCTGGTGCATGCCGGCTTCAAAGGACAGGCGCGTGCGGGTGGAGTTCTTTTCAAAGACCATCACCAGGGTGCGGTCGATCAGTGGATGGTAGATTTCGTAATTCTTGAACTTGCGCTTGATCAGATGGGCGCGTTCGATCACATATTCATACTCTTCCAACGTGAAATCGGAGAACTGGAGGTAGTGCTTGATCGGTTTTTTTGTCGACATAATGACCACTTGAAGATGCGCAGGCCGCCGGCGGCGTGCCTTTCCCGCCGGGTTGCATCAGCGTACAACATCTCGACTGATGACTGCCTCGCCCGGCGCGCTGCTGTGTTGATCGGTGCCCGCGCCGGTTTGTCGCGCGGGTCGATGCGGTTTGCCAAGTTGTAAATCATGCAATGGCAGGGACTTCAGCCATTCAATTATAAGGGTTTTGCTTTTAGATTGGAAAGACTGGCCGGACGGGTACTTGTGTAGACAAGTGGCCGCGTCCAGCCAGGGTCTTGCCGGCTCAATAGATGTTGGCCGGGGTGGCCGCATCGATCCGCGGCGCCACCAGGGGCAGATCGAGCGTGAAGCGCGTGCCGGCGGGGCTGCTGGCCACCTGGATGGTGCCGCCCAGCAAGGCCGTGACGATGTTGTAGCTGATCGACAGACCCAGGCCGCTGCCGCCCTGGCCCAGCTTGGTGGTAAAGAAGGGGTCGAAGATGCGCGACAGATGCTGTTCCGCGATGCCGCCGCCATTGTCGGCGAAGACGATCTGCACGCGCGCGCCATCGAGCGTGGCGGACAGGCGCATGCAGCCCGTGCCGGCGGCGCCGTCGTTGGGCGCGGGGGCGAAGGCGTGCAGCAGGGCATTGTTGATCAGATTGGTGATCACCTGGCCGAACGGGCCCGGATAGCTGTCCATGGCGATGCCGAAATCGATCTGCGTCTCGATGCGGTGGCCCGAGCTGCGGATGCGGTTCATGACGGTGGCGATGATTTCATTGCTGACTTGTTGCAGATCAAACTGGCGCCGCTGCTCGGTGGTGCGGTCGACGGCCACCTGCTTGAAGCTGTTGACCAGGTCGGCCGCGCTGTGCAGGCCGCGCATCACCAGCGCCGACGCCTTGCCCGCATCCTCGATGTAGGCGGCCAGGTCGGAGCGGCGCAGGCCGGGGCCGTTCATCAGGCGCTCCACGTCTTCCGTCTTTTGCTGCATGGTGCTGGCGATCAACAGGCTGTTGCCGATCGGGGTATTCAGTTCATGCGCCACGCCGGCCATCAGGGAACCGAGGGCGGCCAGTTTTTCCTGCGATACCAGTTGTGCCTGGGCATCTTGCAACTGCCGGTAGGCGCTGGCATTGTCGAGCGCGATGGCGCCGTACGCGCACAGGGTGCGGAAGATCAGCCGCTCGCGTTCGCCGTAGGCATGGGCATGGCAAGCCTGCACCGTCATCACGCCCAGCACGCGTTCGCCCACCGTCAAGGGCACGTACAGCACGCTCTGGTTATGCAGGGTGCCCGGCACCGTGTAGGCATGGCGCTTGGGCGGTACCTGGGCGATATACACTTCGCTCCGGCCCAGCAGGCAGCGCACGGAATAGGCGCGTGGGTTGCTCAGCGGAATGGCGTTGTCGGGCAGGGGCCGGCCCGCTTCCATGCCGTGCGCGCGGCGCAGCGCCGTGCCGGCGGGATCGAGCATGTAGACGGCGAAGGTGTTGACTGGCAGCAAGGCATGCACGTGGCGGTCGAGCACCTGGAACACGGCGCTGGCGTCGAGGTGGGTGGTGATTTCCTGGCCGATGGCCGACAGCCGTTCCAGCGTGTCGCTGGTCTGTTGCAGCACTTCGGCGCGGCGCGCCTCGGAAGCGGCCAGTTCGCGGTGGTGATAGCCTTCCGAGCGCGCATGTTCCGTCTGGTGGTAGACCTGCATGGCGGTAGCCCGGTTGCTGGCCTGCTGGGTGTGGCTTTTTTCGCGCGCCACGCCCGCATCGAGGGCGATATCGTAGGCGCGCGCATAGTCGCCCGCATGCGCGTATTCGCGCGCCAGCGCATCGAGCAGTTCGCCGGGCGGCACATAGCCGTCGATGGAAGCGGCTACCTGCAGCGCCTGGTGCAGGAAATGCAGGGCCGGATTGCGTTCCAGCATGCCTGCCGGCGGCGGCAGGTCGTGGCGCGCATGCAGCATGGACAGCACGCGCAGCGCCGCCACCTGGTGCATGGCGTCGCCTTGCGCCGTGGCAAGCTGGCAAGCCCGTTCGGCCGCCTGCAGCGCCTCGTCCGGACGGTCCAGGTAGGACAGCGCGTGGGCGCTGCCGCGCTGCGCCATGCTGCGGAAATCGGCCTGGCCCAGTGCTTCGGCGCGCTGCGCCAGCCGGCTGAAGGCATCGAGCGCCGTGTCGTAATCGCCCTTGTCCAGGCTCAGTTCGCCCAGGTGGAACAGGGCGTTGGCATAGGTGCGCGCACCCGCCACGGGGGCCAGGATTAGCAGCGCCTCGCGCAGCAAGTCTTCGGCGGCGGTCAGGCGCCCCAGCTTGCGCATGGTCTCGGCCGTATGCGTCTGGCAGGCGCCGATGCTGCGCGGCCAGCCGGTGGGGCGCGCCAGATCCAGCGCGCACTGCATCCATTCGAGAGCCGATTCGTTGTCGTTGAGGCTGGAGAAACAGTCGCCGATATTGATGGCGGCCGTGATGGCGCCGCGCAGCTGGCCGCTTTCCAGCGCCGCCTCATAGCTTTGCATGTAGTGGCCGGCGGCCGTGCCCAGGTCGCGCGAGGTGTGCGCCAGCAAGCCGCGGAAGTCGTGCACCCAGGCAGCCAGCGGCGCGGGCAGCTTGCCGCTGGCGCCGTCAAGCTGGAAGTGGCCGCCCCAGCGCGCTTGCGCGGCCGGCGCATCGCGCAAGACGGCCCAGCGCGCCGTGGCCGCATCGGCCAGGCTGGCGCGCATCGCATCGCCGGCGCTGCGCGCTTGCCCGGCAGCGGCCAGCAGCTCTGCATCGCAGCGGGCATGGTCGCCCCGGTCGACGGCAATCGAGGACAGCAGCCAGTGGGCGTCGGCGCAACCGGCGCCATCGCCTTGCGCGCACAGGACGGCATGCGCCGCCATGGCCAGGTTTTCGGCCGCATCGAGCGCACCTTGCAGCCATGCAACTTCCGCTTGCACCAGCTGCAGGCGCGCCTGCGCGATGGCCAGGGCGTGCGCAGGCAGTTGGGCCTGGGGCAGCAAGGCCGCCGCTTCGGCTGCATGGTGCAGCGCTTGCGGGCAGTTGCGCTGGCGCAAGTGCCATGCCAGCAGCATCAGCAAGGGCAGGCGCTCCAGGCCGCGCAATGGCCGCAGTGTGTCTTCCCACTGTGTAATGTCATGTTCGAGTGCGAACATTTCCATCCGAAATCTCCCGCAAGGCGATGGTGTTGGCCTGCGGCCAGTGACACCTTATTGGATCGCATTGTAAGCTGCATTCGGATACAGTTGTTTGGCCGACTCGACAGTATTTTTTTGCGCGCGCCCTTTCAGGCTGCGCAAAGCCGGCGGGGCAATGGCTTGCCGGCCGGTCGCCGTGACGCTTGCGCCGTGCTGCTTGTTTAGCGGCCGGCGAAGTGCACGGTGCTGGCCGTTTCGCCAGCCTTGGCCATGGCGCCCGGAATCTGGTTCAGTCCGGTAATGGCGATGACGTCGCCATCGGCGCGAAATTCCATGCGCGTGCCGCTGGCCGTTTCAAAGACGCCCGGCGCGCGGCCGAACAGTTCTATTTCGGGCTGCCCCTTGATGTGCGTGAAATAGCGGTTGACTTGCTGGCGCAGCAGCAGGGTGTCGCCCGTGTCGAGCTGGTAGCTATTGCCGTACTGGCTGAATTCCTGCGGGGCAAGTTTATAAACCTTGCCGGAAATTTGAACCTTGTCCTGTTCGCCGATTTCCAGCGCGCTGGCGCTGAGGCAAGACAGGCCGAGGACGAGGGCGGCGCTACCGAGGGCGAGGGTACGCGAGAACGATGCTTTCATGATTTCACCTTGTTATCGAGATGCTGGTTGGAGTTAGACCGATGTTGTCTCCAGCAGGTTCGCTGGCGGGGACAGTGCCAAGGTAGCAAGTGGGCTGGCGCCATGCCAGCGTGAAGCGACGAAACGCAGGAATCCGGCGCTGAAATGCGAAATAGGCCGATGGGCAGTTTTGGAATGAATGGGGGAAAGCGGGCTGTACGGCAGAATTTAATTCTGCTAAATTCGATGTGGTAATGTTTTTGTCGGTCTGGCGCCCGCCCTGATGGCGGGCGCCACGCGCGTTCAATACAGCGTTTGCGCCGATTCGTGCAGCAATTGGCCGTACAGGGTATGGCGCATCTTGGCGATCTTGCCTTCAGACAAGGCTTGCAGGATCGCGCATTGCGGCTCGATCAGGTGGCGGCAGTTATAGAACTTGCAACCGCCCAGATAGGGCTGGAATTCGCGGAAGGCCCGCTCCAGCATGCCTTCGCTCAAATGGTACAGGCCGAACTCCTGGAAGCCGGGCGAATCGATGATGGAACTGTTGGCGCCCAGTTCGTCGAGCTTGTACAGGCGCGTAAAGGTCGTCGTGTGCTTGCCCGTGTCGAGCGCGGCCGAGATTTCGCGCACGGCGATATCGGCGTCCGGCACCAGCAGGTTGATCAAGGATGACTTGCCCATGCCCGACTGGCCGATCAGGATCGACGACTGGCCCGCCAGCAGCGGCGCCAGGGTGGCGACCGCGTGCTCCGGTTCGGCCCGTGCCGACACTTCATCGACGGGATAGCCCATCGAGGAATACGGCAGCAGGCGTTCGCGGGCCCGTTCCAGCGAAGCCGTCACGTCCGTTTTGTTCAGGATGATGCGCGCCTCGATGCCGGCCGCGTCGGCCGCCACCAGCGAGCGCGAGATCAGGTCGTCCGCAAAGCCCGGTTCCGTCGCCACGACGATGAACAGCTGCGTCAGGTTGGCCGCCAGCAATTTCGATTTGTACTGGTCCGAGCGGTACAGCAGGGTCTTGCGTTCCTCGATGCGGTCGATGACGGCCTGGTCGTTCGAGGTGCGCGTCAGGTGCACGATGTCGCCCACGGCCACATTGGTTTTCTTGCCACGCGTCACGCATTGCAGCTTGGCGCCGTCCACATCGGCCAGGTAGTGACGGCCGTGGGCGGCGATGATGACACCCGTCAACTTGCCTTCGCTCATGGGGCCACCTGGCTGCTCTGGTAGATGAGGTCGGCCTTGGCGGCGCAGATGAAGTCGTTTTCGGACAGGCCGCCGGCGCCCTGGTTGACCGAGTGCGTGTCGTAGCGCACGGCGCAGGTTTTGTAAGTAATGATGAGCTCCGGATGGTGGTCTTGCGTATGGGTCATATAGGCCAGGGCGTTCACGAACGCCAGGGTCTGGTAGTAATTCTTGAAGCCGTAGTCGCGGCACAGCTTGCCATTTTGCACCGTCCACCGGGGCAGCAGGGCGAGCAGGGTGGCGACGCCGGTGTCGCCCAGCGCGTGCTGGCGCGGCGCGCAGGACAGTTGGGCCAGGTCTTGCGAGGTCGATGGCGTATTCGTCGATGGCGTATTCATGTCGTAGCCCCTTTCAGGTGGCGGATGCGCACGCTGGCCGGCGGATGCGAGTCGTAGAAGGCCGAGTGCAGCGGGTCGGGCGTCAGGGTCGACGCATTGTCTTCATACATTTTGACGAGGGCCGAGACCAGGTCGTCCGCCTGCGTGTGCGTGGCGGCAAAGGCGTCGGCCTCGAATTCGTGCTTGCGCGAGCTGAGCGAGGTCAACGGTCCCAGCAGGAAAGTGAAGACGGGCAAGGCCAGCATGAACAGCAGCAGGGCCAGCGCGTCCGTCGGCTGGCCGGTGAGTGCCAGCGTCACGGGATCGACCCCCAGGCCCGCGTAAAACCAGGGCTGCGTCTTCAGGAAGCCCAGCAGCGCCAGAAAGCCCAGCGAAATGATAAACATCATGGCGATGCGCTTGACGATGTGCTTGAGCTTGAAGTGGCCCAGTTCATGCGCGAGCACGGCCTCGATTTCCTGCGGCGCCAGGCGCGACAGCAGGGTGTCGAAGAAGACGATGCGCTTGTTGGCGCCAAAACCCGAGAAATATGCATTGCCGTGGGCGCTGCGCTTCGAGCCATCCATGACGAACAAGCCTTTCGAGGCGAAACCGACGCGCTGCATCAAGCCTTCGATGCGGCTTTTCAAGGATTCGTCGGCCAGCGGCGTGAATTTGTTGAACAGGGGAGCGATGACTGTGGGAAACAGCACCATCATCAGCAGCTGGAAGCCGCTCCAGACGAACCACGCGTACAGCCACCACAGGCCGCCACTTTTCGCCATCAGGGTCAGCACGACCCAGATCAGCGGCAAGCCGATGGCCGCGCCCAGGCCTACGCCCTTGAGCATGTCCATGAAGAACAGCTTGCGCGCCATGGTGTTGAAGCCAAAACGTTGTTCCAGCACAAACTGGCGGTAATAGTCGAAGGGCAGGTCGATCAGGCCGGAAATGACGGCAAAGGCGGCGATCAGGCCGATCTGGTACAGCATGGGAGAATCCGCTCCCATCCATTCATTCAGGTGCAGCGCCAGCCATTGCAGGCCGCCCAGCAGGGTAAAACCGATCAGCACGGCATAGTTGACCAGCAGGGTCAGCAGGCCGAACTTGGTCTTCGCCACCGTATAGTCGGCCGCCTTCTGGTGCGCGGCCAGCGGGATTTTTTCCGCGAATTCTGGCGGGACAGCCGCGCGGTGCGCCAGCACGTGGCGGATCTGCCGCGAAGCGAGCCAGAAGCGCACGGCCAGGGTCAAAACGAGGACGGATACAAACAAAATCGAAAACGCGAGTGAATACATTCTGTGCCTGTGAGAAAATGGCTGATTATTTAGTTTGATTAGGCCAAGAGAGAATTATGTCACAAGCGACCGACTTAACCGCATCCACCCCCGCACCTGCCGTCCCGGCACGTCCCAACGAGATGAACCTGGTCTGGGTCGACATGGAAATGACGGGCCTGGAGCCCGATACCGACCGCATCATCGAGGTGGCGGTGGTGGTGACGGACATGCACTTGAACCTGCTGGCCGAAGGCCCCGTGTTCGTGATTCACCAGTCGGATGAAACCCTGAACAAGATGGACGCCTGGAACAAGGGCACGCACGGCCGTTCGGGCCTGATCGACAAGGTGAAGGCGTCGACCGTGACGGAAGCGCAGGCGGAAGCGGAACTGATCGCGTTCCTGAAGAAATACGTGCCGGCAGGCAAGTCGCCCATGTGCGGCAACACCATCGGCCAGGACCGCCGCTTCATGGTGCGCGGCATGCCGAAGCTGGAAGCATTCTTCCACTACCGCAATGTTGACGTATCGACATTGAAAGAGCTGTGCAAGCGCTGGAAGCCGGAAATCGCCACCGGTTTCAAGAAGCACCAGAAGCACACGGCCCTGGCCGATATTCTCGAGTCGATCGAAGAATTGAAGTACTACCGCGAGCATTTCATCAAGTTATAACTTTTCGTATGTTCCAAAGGCGAGGGCGGCCCAAACGCCATCCTCGCCCTGCCACTCCAGTGCAAACGGTCCCGTTTGCCGCAAGCCCGTGATCCACACTGTCTCGCCAGGTTCGCGGAAATATGCCGTGCACTGGCCGAACGGCTGTTCCAGCCGGCACAGCACCAATCCCTCGCCCGCCACGGCACACCATTGCTCATTGATATCGATCAAGGCCACGGCCGGATCGCCATAGAATTCGCCCAGGCTGGCGTGCCGCCCATCTGCCGCCATCACGCCGGCCTGTTCGTATTCGTGCTGGACAATAAATGCGGCGCTGCGCGCCAGTTCGTGTGTCGTCATGCTGTCTCCACGGTGGGCCAGACGGTTTCCTGGTCGGCGCGCGCCTCGGCGATCAGCCATTCGCAGAATGCATGCACGAGGGGCCGCGTTTCCGCCTGGGGCGAGCGCAGCAAATAATAGCAGTGGGGGCCGCGCACGGCGTGCCCGAAGACGCGCACCAGGCGGCCCGAGCGCAGGTCGTCGCCGATCAGGGGGCTGGCGGCAATGGCCACGCCCTGGCCGCTGGCGGCTGCGTCCAGGCATAAATACGTGTGCGAAAAGCGCGCGCCGCTGTTGCCGCTATTGCCGCTGTAATGCACGCCGCAGCTGTGCAGCCAGCGCGTCCAGTCGATTTCGCCGGGCAGGTGCACTTCCGGCTCGTCGTGCAGCAGCGGATAGCGCAGCAGGTCGGCCGGCTGGCGCAGGCTGGCCGCGTTGGCGCGGAAACCGGGGCTGCAGACGGCGGAAAACCATTCTTCCATCAATAAATCCACCTTCAGGCCCGGATAGCGGCCCGGTCCCAGGCGGATGGCCACGTCCACGCCATCGCGCGCCAGGTCGACCGGGTGCATCGACGCCAGCACGCGCAGTTCGATCTGCGGGTAGCGGTCGCGCAGCCGGCCCAGACGCGGCATCAGCCAGCGCGAGACGAGCGAGCTGGTGGCCGTCACCGTGACGACCTTGTCGTCGCCCTGGCGCCGCGCCTGCTCGGAAACGTCGGCCAGCTGGTTGAGGATCGGCCCCAGCGAGGCCGCATAGCGCTGGCCGGCGCTGGTGAGCACCACGCCGCGCGGCATGCGCTGGAACAGCACGATACCGAGCCACGCTTCCAGCTGTTTCACGTGGTGGCCGATGGCGCCGGCCGAGACGTGCAACTCTTCGCCCGCGCGCTGGAAGCCTTCATGGCGGGCGGCCGCCTCGAAGGCGTGCAGGGCGGCGAGCGGTGGCAAGGGACGTGACATGACAGTCTTCCAGGGAATTGAGCCTCAGTAAAATTCGGCCTATCCGTGAAGAATATTGGTTTGTTTCATTTTGCGCAAGCGAATATGATGCCGCTTATGCGTGAAATGACCCGCAATAGGATTCACGCATGCACATCTCCCGGCCTGGCTGGGCATTTATATTTACAACGTTACAACGCCTGGGAAAACCGTCGCGAGCGGCAGTGATTTGTGGCTGAGAAGCGCAACCGTACTTGTACGGGGCCGCCGAGGCGGTGAGCATCGCCGGCCGCAAAGCGCGACGCGCAGCAGGTTTACCCTGGCGTACTCATAGAGGTGTAGTCATGTCTGATCGCCGCGCCGTTGCGCTGGTGTTGCTGTCGGCCGCCGGTTTCGGCAGTTCCGCCGTGTTTGCCAAGGCGGCCTATGCGTCCGGGGTCAACCCGTCGACCATGCTGGCCTTGCGTTTCGTCATTGCTGCCATGCTGTTGCTGCCGCTCGTGTGGCTCGGTGGCTGGCGCTTGCCGCGCGGCCGCCTGCTGGCCGGCTACATGCTGATGGGCTTGATGTACACGGCCCAGTCGCAAGGCTATTTCAATGCCCTCATGTATGCCAGCAGCGGCCTGTGCGGCATGTTGCTGTACGTGTATCCCGTGCTGGTGACGATCCTGGCACTGGCCCTGGGCTGGGAAAAGCTGGACCGGCGCATGCTGGTGCTGATGGCGCTGGCCATTGCCGGCATGGCGATCACCCTGGGCGGCAAGCTGCAGGGCCAGCCCATCGGCATCGCCCTGGCCTTGATGGCGGCCGGCGTGTACGCCGTGTACATCCTGTTTGGCAACAGTCTGTCGAAAAGCCGCGAGAATATTCATCCATTGGCCGCTTGCGTGGTGATTTTGGGCACGGCCGGGCTGTCGAACAGTGCAATTGCGCTGTGGCAAGGCGTTTCCTTGCCGGGCACGGCGACGGGCTGGCTGGCCGTCAGCGCCATCGCCCTGTTCTCGACGGCCATCGCGATCGCCGCCTTCTTTGCCGGCGTGGCGCAGATCGGCGCGGCCAAGGCTTCCATCATTTCCACCTTTGAACCCGTCATCACGATGGCCTTCGGCGTGACCCTGCTGAAGGAATCCGTCAGCGGCACGCAATTGCTGGGCGGAGCCATGGTGCTGGCCGCCGTGGTCTTGCTGGCGCAGCGCCCCGCGCCCAAGGCGGCGGCCATGCCGACGGTACAGGCCAGCGCCTGAATTCAACGCTGACATTTTCTCAACACTGATCAGTTGTATCGATCGGTCTCCTTTGGCGCCGCGACGGGTTTTCTGTCGCGGCGCTTTTTTTTGCCCGCGCTCAGGCACACGCAAATAAGTCTTGATTGCGAATGATTCTCATTTATAATTAACTTCAAGATTCCCCCACCACCAGCCAGCCCATGCCAGCCAGTGTTAGCCTTGAAAGGAGACACCGTGACGAGCATGCCCCCTATTTGCAATACCGAGCTGGTCGCCAGCGAATTTGCCCGCCTGCGCCGCGAAAAGAAGGCCCGCCACCGCGACATCGCCGAGGAACTGGGCATGGCCGAAGGCGAGCTGATCGCCGCGCACGCTGGCCTGTCGCTGGCCAATGGCGCCTTGCTGGGCGCCGAACGCCTGCAGGCCGACTGGCCCGCCATCATTGCCGCGCTGGAACCGCTGGGCGAAGTCATGGCCCTGACGCGCAACGCTTCGTGCGTGCATGAAAAGACGGGTGTCTACCGAAAAGCCAGCCACAACAACCATGTGGGCCTGGTGCTCGGTGGCGACATCGACCTGCGCGTGTTTTACCGCCAGTGGGCGCATGGCTTTGCCGTGCGCGAGGTGAACGAAAAAGGGGGTGAAAAGGAAGTGCAGCGCAGCCTGCAGTTTTTCGATGCGGCCGGCCACGCCGTGCACAAGATTTTCCTCAAGCCGCAAAGCGATATTGCCGCCTACGACGCGCTGGTGGCGCGCTTTGCCGATGCCGACCAGACGGCCGGCATCGCCGTGACGGCGCCGCCGCCGGCGCCGGCCGAATTGCCCGATGCGCAGATCGACGTGGCCGGTTTTCGCGCCGCCTGGGCCGACTTGCGCGACACGCACGAATTCTTCACTTTGCTGAAAAAATATGCGGTCTCGCGCCTGCAGGGCCTGCGCCTGGCCGAAGCGCGCTTCGTGCAGCAGATCGACAAATCCTGCGTGCTCGACCTGCTCAACGATGCCGCCCTCGAAAGGGTGTCCATCATGGCCTTCGTCGGCAATGCCGGCATGATCCAGATCCATTCGGGGCCCGTGCACAAGATCGCCGTGATGGGGCCATGGATCAATGTCCTCGACCAGCGCTTCAACCTGCATTTGCGCGAAGACCATATCGCCAGCGCCTGGGTGGTGAAAAAGCCCACGGTCGACGGCCTGGTGACGTCGGTGGAACTGTTCGACGCGAAGGGCGACACCATCGTCATGTTCTTCGGCGAACGCAAGCCGGGCGTGCATGAATTGTGCGAATGGCGCCATATCGTCGACAGAGTGGCGCAGGAGGGCGAATTATGCGCCGCATGATCGCCGCCAGCGTGGCGCGCCGCATCGCGCTGAAAAAGATGGGGGCGGGAGCATTGGCCCTGGCCGCACCGATGCAGGTGCTGGCGGCAGTGACCGACGCGGGCAAGCCACTGGCCAAGGCGCGGCGCATCGTCAGCGTGGGCGGCGCCCTGACGGAAATCGTCTATGCGCTCGAAGCGCAGGGCGAACTGGTGGGCGTCGACACCACATCGCTGTATCCGGCCGTGGCGCGGCAGCTGCCGCAGGTCGGCTATGCGCGCACCCTGTCGGCCGAAGGCGTGCTGTCGCTGGCGCCCACGCAGCTGATCGCCACCGAGGAAGCGGGGCCGCAAGCGGTGCTGCGCCAGGTGCGCGACGCGGGCGTGCCGGTAGCGGTGCTCAGCGCGAACAACCGATTCGAAGGCTTGCTGGAACGGGTAAAGCAGGTGGGCCGCATCACGGGCCGCGCCGAGCCCGCCGCGCGCCTGGCGCACACCTTGCAGCAGCAGTGGAGCGGCGCCCTGGCCACGGTGCAGCAGCGCCAGCATGCGCCCGTGCGCGTGCTGTTCATCCTCGCCCATGCGCCGAACCAGGTGATGGTGGGCGGGCGCGAGACGGGCGCCGACGCCATGCTCGCGTATGCGGGCGCCGTCAACGTGATGGGCGGGCAGGGTGGATTTGCCGGCTACAAGCCGCTCACGCCCGAAGCCGTGATCGCCGCGCGGCCCGACATCGTGCTCGTCACCGACCAGGGCTTGCAAGCCTCGGGCGGCGTGGACGGCATCCTGAAGCTGCCTGGGCTGGCGCAGACGCCGGCCGGGCGCAAGCACCGCATCGTCTCGCAGGAAGCCATGCTGCTGCTGGGCTTTGGCCCGCGCATGCCGCAGGCGCTGGCGGAACTCGACGCCGCTTTCGCCAAAGCCATGGCCGCATGAACGTGGCCTCCCTGGTCTCCGCCGCGCCCTGGCGCTGGCCTCGCTGGGGCGCTGGCGGGCTGCTGGCCGCCGCCCTGGCTGGCGGCTTGCTTGTCGCCGTGCAGGCCGGCGCCGTTCCTGTCGCCTTGGCCGACTGGCTGGCGCCGCTTCAGTCTGGCGAGGAGGCGCTGTCCGGCGGCGCCTACGTGCTGTGGCATATCCGCCTGCCGCGCGCGCTGTTTGCCATCCTGATCGGCGCCGCGCTGGCGCTGGCCGGCGGCTTGACGCAAGGGCTGTTCCGCAATCCGCTGGCCGATCCTGGCCTGCTGGGCGTGAGCAGCGGCGCCGCCTGCGCGGGCGCGGCCACCATCGTTTTCGCCGCCAGCCTGCACGTGGCGCCCGAGCTGCGCGTGTGGCTGCTGCCGGCCGCCGCGTTTGCCGGCGCCATGCTCATCTGCGTGTTGCTCGACCGGGTCGCCCGCTGGGCCACGCCCGGTTCCATCGTCGGCCTGCTGCTGACGGGCGTGGCGCTGAACGCCATCACGGTGGCCGTCATGGGCCTGTGCATCTACCTGGCCAGCGACGACCAGTTGCGCACCCTGACTTTCTGGACCCTCGGTTCGCTGTCGGCCGGCAGCTGGCGCCAGGTGGCGGCCTTGCTGCTGGTGCTGGCCGGCGCGCTGTGGGCCACGCGTTTCCTGATGCGTTCCCTGAACGCGCTGGCGCTGGGCGAGGCGCAGGCGCTGCACGTGGGTGTCGACGTGAGCCGCTTGCGCACGCAGGTCATCGTGCTGGTGGCCGTGCTGACGGGGTTTGCCGTGGCCTGGTGCGGCGGCATCGGTTTTATTGGCCTGATCGCGCCGCACCTGGTGCGCACCTGGCTGGGCGCCGACCAGCGCAAGGTACTGCCGCTGGCGATGCTGATGGGCGGCTTGCTGCTGCTGTTGGCCGATACCCTGGCGCGCACGGTGGCCATTCCCGCGGAAGTCCCCGTCGGCATTTTTACGGCCTTGCTGGGCGGGCCATTTTTCCTGATGCTGTTGCGGCGCTTCCGCCACGGCACGGCCTGAAAGGATGGGCATGACGCCTTTATTGGAACTCACGTTCGCCACCACGCAACTGGGCCAGCAGTATTTCGGCCCCTTCAATGTGCGGGTGGCACCCGGCGAGCGCGTCGCCATCCTCGGCCCCAGCGGCGCGGGCAAGTCGACCCTGTTGAAACTGATGGCGCGCGAACTGCGGCCGCAGGCGGGCCAGGTGGCGCTCGCGGGACGGCCGCTGGCGCAGTGGCCGCTGGCCGAACTGGCCCTGCGCCGCGCCGTCCTGCCGCAAGGCTCGAACGTGGCCTTCGGACTGCAGTGCGAGCTGGTGATCGGCCTGGGACGGGTGGCGCGCCTGGCCGACCCGCAGCTGGAGCGGATCGTGCAGCAGGCGGCCGCCCTGGCGCACGCCGCGCATTTGCTGGGGCGGCGCCTGGACACCCTGTCCGGCGGCGAGCAGGCCAGGGTGCAGCTGGCGCGCATCTTCGCGCAGATGTGGGATGTGCAGGATGGCTTGATACTCGTCGACGAACCGCTGGCGGCGCTCGATCCCGGCCTGCAATTCGACCTGCTGGAAAGCCTGCAGCAGTTTTGCGCCGCGCGCGGCCACGCCGTCATCGCCATCCTGCACGACATCAACCACGCCTTGCTGGGCTTCGAGCGGCTGCTGCTGGTGCGTGCGGGCCAGCTGATGGCCGATATCGCCAGCGATGCCGGCGCCGTGCCAGCCCTGGCCGCGCTGTACGGCATCGCCCTGACGACGGCGACCAGCAGCGACGGCGACGTGTGCGTCATCCCCGCCAGAAGCGCCGTGCGCAGGGCCGCCTGACCGGCACATTTATTTACTCGCTCACCACACGTCCGCCGCGCGCGGCCGCGCCATCTGGCCGCTGCCCAGCAGCCAGACCATCAGGGCATCGGCCTGTTCGCGCGTGGCCGTCACTTCCTGCACGATGCCGAAGGCTTTCATGGCGCCGGCCGCCAGCGCCTGCAGACGCGCGCGCTGCTGCGCGTCCGCCTCGACCGACACCAGGCCCCGGCAAATGGCGGCCAGCGCCACCTTGTTATGCTTGAGCCACAGGCCGCGCCGCTTGCGGTCGATATGCGCTTCGTCGCTGCGCTCTGCTTCGAACAGCATGACGAACGGTTCGCCGTGGCGCAGCAGGGCGTCCATGTCGTTTTCCCACAGCGGGGCATAGCCGGCGACGGCCGTTTCAGGGCGAAAGCGCACGATGGGAAAGTCGCTGACGTCGTGGATGGAAAAATGTGCGGGATTCGGTTTCATGGCGTGCTTCCTTGCGAGGTGGTTGAAAATGCTTGCCAGCCGCCGCCCAGCGCCTTGTAGACCTGGACCAGCGACAGCGAGGCGGTGGCGCGGCTGTCGACCAGCGCCGCTTCGTTGTTCAATAAGGTGTTTTGCACATGCAGCACGTTGAGCAAGTCCGTGCCGCCCTGGCGGTACTGCAGTTCCGCGCTGCCCAGCGCGCGGCGTCCCTGTTTGACGGCTTCATCGAGGCTGGCCTGGCGCCGTTCGTTGGCCTGGTAGCCAGATAAGGCATCTTCCACCTCGTGCCAGGCGGCCAGCACCGTCTGGCGGTAGGCGATGGCCGCTTCCTGCTGCTGTGCCTCGCGCAATTGCAGCTTGCCGCGCAGGCGGCCGCCGTCGAACAGGGGCATGCTGAAGCCGGGGCCGAAGGCAAAGCGTTTGGCGTCCCAGCCGATGTCGGACAGCTGCATCGCCTGCAGGCCGATGCTGCCCGACAGCGTGATGCGCGGATAAAAATCGCCTTGCGCCACGCCGATGGCGGCCGTGGCCGCGTGCAGCTGCGCTTCGGCGCGGCGGATGTCGGGACGCCGCCCGGCCAGGCCGCTGGGCACGCCCAGTTGCACCTGCATGGCCACGGCGGGAATGTCCTTGCCCGCCGCCAGTTCCGCCCGCAAGCCTTGCGGCGGCAGCGCCAGCAAGAGGGCGAGGGCATTGCCCAGGCGCGCTTCGCGCTGCTGCAGCGGCGGCAGGCGCGCTTCGATGGTGGCCACGTGGGCCGCCGCTTCGGCTTCGTCGAGCTGTGTCGCCACGCCTTCGCGCAGGCGGATGCGGGTCAGATCCAGGGTATGGCGGGCGATATCAAGCAGCTGCCGCGTGATGGACAGCGTCTGCTGCGCGCCGCGCAACTCGATGTAGTCGCGCGCCGTCTCGGCCAGCACGGCCAGCAGCACGCCGCGCTGCGTTTCCAGCGCCACGCCGACATGCGCGTCAGCCGCTTCCACTTCGCGCCGCACGCGGCCCCACAGGTCCAGCTCCCAGGCCGCATCAAGGTTGCCTTGCCACAGGCTGTAGGCGGACTGGCCGTTGTTGCGCGACGGGTCGCTCAAGCCCTGTTCGCTGTTGCGCGCGCGGCTGACGCTGCCATTTGCGCCCAGCGAGGGACCTTGCGCGGCGCCCGCCACGCCCCGTGCGGCGCGGCTTTGCTCCAGCCGGCTGCCGGCCGCCAGCACGTCGAGGTTGGCGCCGGCGGCGCGCTGCAGCAGGGAAGACAGGGTGGTATCGCCGAAGCTATCCCACCAGCGCTGTTCGAGGGCGGCGTCCTGCCGGGCGGCGAAACGGGCATCCTGCGCCTGGCGCCATTGCTGTCCCAGCTCGTGGTGCGGGCGCTGGAAGTCGCTGCCCACGCTGGCGCAGCCGGCCAGGCCCAGGGCCGTGAAAATGATCAGTGCTTTCATCGCGCGCTCACCTGTTGCACTTCTGGACGGCGCATGGCCGCAGCTGTACTAATGCGCACTTCGGCCGACATGCCCACGCGCAGGCGGCTGCCGTCATCCTGGCCCGGATCGAGCGCGATCCTGACAGGGATGCGCTGCACCACCTTGGTGAAGTTGCCGGTGGCGTTTTCCGGCGCGATGGCGGCAAACGTCACGCCCGTGGCGGGCGCGATGCTGTGCACCGTGCCGCGCAGGAGCACGCCCGGATAGGCGTCGACGGCGATGCTGGCGCGCTGCCCCTGGCGCACGTGCGTCAGCTGCGTTTCCTGCAGGTTGGCGACGACGAAGCTGCGGTTCAGGGGCACCACGGCCATCAGGCTGGCGCCGGGCGCCACCAGGGCGCCGACGCGCACGGCGCGGCGTCCCACGATGCCGTCGATGGGGGCGCGCAGCTGCGTATGCGACAAATCAAGTTCGGCGCGCTGCAGGCTGGCGCGGGCGCGCAGCAGGGCCGCTTCGGCCGCGCCTTGCTGCGCCTGCAAAATGTCCGTCTGCTTGCGGGTGGCGACGAGGGCGGCGCGGTTTTGCGCCAGGCGCGCGCGGCTCACGTCGAAGCGCGATTGCGCCTGCTGCGCGTTTTGCACGCTGCCCGCACCCTGGCCAGCCAGGTGCGTTGAGCGGGCCAGTTCCTGCTGCGCCAGCTTGTCTTCCGCCTGGTTGGCCTCGACCAGGGTCGTGGCTTGCTCGATCACCGATTGCTGGCGCTGCAAGGTGGCGCGGGCATTCGCCAGCTGCGCTTCGGCGCCGGCTACCTCGGCGCGGGCCGAGGCGGCGGCGGCCTGGTAGTCGCGGTCGTCGATGTGCGCCAGCAGCTGACCCGCCTTGACAGTCTGGTTGTCTTCCACCAGCACTTCGCGCACGATGCCGCCCACCTTGGGGGAGAGCACGGTGTAGTCGGCGCTGACGAAGGCGTCGTCGGTGCCTTGTTCTTCGCTGGGCGAAAACAGCAGTTGCCAGGCGCAAAAGGCGAGGGCGCAGGCCAGCAGGGCCAGGCCGAGAAGAAATGCGCGTGAGCGCAGTATGGTTGTTTGCATGGGGATGCTCTTTCTTGAAATAAAAGTCAGGCAGCGCGCGGCGGAAAGACGCGCGTCGGCAGGATGGGAATGATCAAAATCATGGCCAGCGCGATGGCGGCGACAATGAGGTACAGGTCGGACGAGGTCAGGGTGACGACTTGCGCATGCATGCGCGCGCTCAAACCAGGACCCAAACCCGCCATGTCCACGGCGGCCGGCAGGTTGCCCAGGCGTTCGCTGAGCACCGTCGAATGAAAATGGTTGCGGCGCGTGATCAGCGCATCGAGCACGCCCGTGGCGACGACGGCCGACATGCCCTTGATGGTGTTGAACCAGGCCGAGGCGAAAGGGCCATCCTGCGGCGCCAGGCCCGTGGTGGCCAGCAGCAGCAAGGGGATCACGGCCATCGGTTGCGCGAAGATCTGCACCGCCTGCAGCAGGTAGAAATGCGTGCGTATCCAGTACGGCGACATGCGCGCACCGAGCACGCAGGACAGGGCCAGCAAGGCCAGGCCGATGGCCAGCACCCAGCGGCAGTCGACGGCGCGGATATTGCACAGGGCGGCCACCAGCGGCAGGGCGATCAATTGCGGCAGCGCCACCATCAGCATCACGGGCGCCGTTTGCAGCGGGCGGTAGGCGTGCACCTGCGCCAGGTAGGACGAGGGAATCAGGATCACGGCCAGCAGCACGAACAGCACGCCGCCTAGGGTCAGCAGGGCATGGCTGAGGTTGCGCCGCGACAGCAGCTGCAGCTTGAAGAACGGCAGCGGGTGCGACCACTCGTTGATGAAAAACAGCACCAGCAGCACGGCGCCGCCGCCCAGCAGCACGCAGATCAGCGGCGAGGCGAACCACGCCAGGCGCTCGCCCTGCAGCAAGCCCACCACCAGCATGCTGATGGCGGGCAGGCCCAGCAGCAGGCCGCGCCAGTCGAATTGACGGAAACGTTCGAGGCGCAGCGGGTCTTGCGGCAAGCCCCAGGACACCATCAGCAGCGCGACGATGCTGCCCGGGACGACTTGCCAGAAGGCCCATCGCCAGCCCAGGTACTCGGTCCAGAAGGCGGCCAGCGGCGTGCCCAGGCTGGGGCCGAAGGTGGCGCTCAGCGCATAGCCGCCCAGGCCATACAGCTTGATGTTCGGCGGCAGGAAGCGCAGCGCCACCGTCATCAGCATGGGCGGCAGGGCGCCGCCGGCCGCGCCCTGCACCACGCGCAGGACGATCAGCACGGACAGGTTCGGCGCGAACGGACACAGCACGCCGGCGGCCATGCAGACGATGATGGCGGCGGCCGTCAGGCGGCGCAGCGAAAAGGTGACGGAGCACCACGGCGCAAATGCCATGGCCGACACCGACGCGGCTGCATACAGGGCGACGAGCCAGCTGGCGTCGTCGCGCGCGATGCCCATGGCGCCGCGGATGTCGGCCAGCGCGACCTTGGTGATGTTTTCATTCAGGCCGGACACCAGCACGGCCAGCAGCACGCCGGCCAGGCCCGTGGCCAGGCGCAGACCGAAAATGGGCGGTGTAGGGGGAGGCGGCGCCGTCGGGACGGCGCCGGGTAGCAGTACAGCGGACACAGGGAACTCCGTGGATGAGAATCAGTCCACGCAGTATAGGTAGCCGTTAATCTTGTGAAAATTGATAATTAATGAAGTCTGAATTGCGTCTGGCGCAATTATTCAGGTGCCAGGGAGTGCGCTGCCGCATAGCTCCTTGATCATCCGCCGCAGCCAGCGGTGCGCATGGTCGTGGTCGAGGCGCGGGTGCCAGGCCTGCATCACGTCGACGCTGTCGACGGGAATCGGCAGCTGGAAGGTGCGCAGTTTCAATCCCAGGCGCTCGACGATGGGCAGCAGGGGCGTGGGCATCAGCGGCAGCAGCAGGCGCGAATCGGCCACGGCGAAGATGGCGGACTGGAAGTTGGGGCTGATCAGCGAAACCCGGCGCATGTAGCCCCGCTCGGCCAGGGCCGTGTCGAACGGGCCGCGCGCCAGGCCGCGCCGCGAGACGCTGATATGTTCGTATTCGGTAAAGCTGTCCAGGTTGACGGGGCCGTCGAAGATCGGGTGGTCGCTGCGGGCAATGCCGACAAAGCCGCTGCTAAACAGCTGCTGCAGCTTGATGTCGGGCGCAAAGGCGCGCCGCGCGCTGATGTACAGGTCGATGCGGCCCGCGTGCAGGGCGTCGTTTTCCGTGGCGCCATCGCCTTCGGGCACGAAGCGCAGCACCGTGTGCGGCGCATGGCTGGCCAGCAGGTCGCGCAGCTTGCCGCCATACGCGCCGACAAACACGTCGTTGGCGCACAGGCTGAAGGTGCGTTCCAGCGTGCGCAAGTCCACTTCGCGGCCGGAAGTGAAGATGGCGTGCGCCTGCTCCACCACGCCGCGCACCTGCTCGCGCAATTCCAGCGCGCGCGGGGTGGGCGCCAGGCCGCGCCCGGAGCGCACGAAGACGGGGTCGCCGATGGCGTCGCGGATGCGCGCCAGGGTGCGGCTCATGGCCGGCGCGCTCAGGTTCATGCGCCGCGCCGCGGCCACGGCGCTGCCTTCCTCGAGCAGGATGTCGAGGGCGACGAGCAGGTTCAGGTCGGGGAGTTTCATGCGGCGATTATAGCCCGGGGGCCAGCGCCAGCGCTGCGCCGGCAGGACGCCGGCGCAGCGGGGATGCTATTGCGGTATTACTCGGCTGCCGGCTCGGCGCCGCAGCATTTCTTGAACTTCTTGCCGCTGCCGCAAGGGCAGTCGTCGTTGCGGCCCACTTTCGGCTCTTCGCGCTTCATGGTTTGCACGGGAGCCTTGCGGCGCGGCACCCAGAAACGGTGGATGGCCGGCAGGTTCGCTTCCAGTTCCTGCGCCAGCTTGTGCGCCTTGACCGGGTCTTCCACCAGTTTCAGCTCTTCTTCCTTGATTTCGTCGGCGCCCAGCAGGTAGATCGGCTGCATCAGCTCGGCCACTTCGGAATCCCAGATTTCGTTCCACGAACCCGGACGCAGTTCCATGCCGTCCCAGAAGCCCCAGCACCAGGCTTCGGCGTCGATCAGGGTCTGGCCTTCGTAGTCGTGTTCGACGAACAGGGCTTCGAATTCCTTCGGCGCCACTTCAAACGTCACCAGCACTTCGTTCATGAAGCGCATGATCAGGTTGACGATGCGCTCTTCTTCCTTGCTGTTCTTGAATTTCGGCGCATCTTCGGCATCTTCGCCCCACACGCGCGGCAACCACTCGGCCGGCATGATCGGTTCCGGGCCGATGGCGACGGCCGTCAGATAGCCGTGCAGCATATCCATGGTCATGGCGTCTTCGGAGCACCGGTCCGACAACAGGAATTGGTCTAATTCGTCGAATTCTTTTTCTGATAATGGCTGTTCGAGTTGCATGGCTTGCTCTTTGATTGAATGTAAGCCGCCAGTATACGCCTTGCGGCGCTTCATCACCGAAGTGTTTGCACCGGCGGCCCGCGCGCGCCTTACAATGTCGCTTATGCACAATGAAAACCAGCCGCACGAGGACGACCGGCCCGTCCATCCCTTTTCCGCACTGAGCCCCGATTGCGTGCTCGACGCCCTCGACAGCGTGGGCTTGCGCGGCGACGGCCGCCTGCTGGCGCTGAACAGCTATGAAAACCGCGTCTACCAGGTGGGCATCGAGGATAGCGCGCCCCTGGTGGCCAAGTTTTACCGTCCCGAACGCTGGAGCGACGCCGCCATCCTGGAAGAACACGCGTTCGTGTCCGAGCTGGTCGAGCGCGAAATCCAGGTGGTGCCGGCGCTGGCCATCAACGGCAGCACCTTGCACCAGTACCAGGGCTTCCGCTTTGCCGTCTTTCCCCGCCACGGCGGCCGCGCGCCCGAGCTGGACGATCCGGCGACCCTGGAATGGATAGGGCGCTTCATCGGCCGCATCCACGCCGTCGGCGCGCTGTCCGCCTACAAGGAACGCCCGGCCCTCGATCACCAGACGTTTGGCGTCGAACCGCGCGAATTCTTGCTGGAAGGTAATTTTTTGCCGCCCGAACTGCTGGCCGCCTATTCCAGCGTGGCGCAGCAGGCGCTCGACGGCGTCAAGCGCTGCTACGACCGCGCGGGCGATGTGGCCGTGCTGCGCACGCACGGCGATTGCCATGGCGGCAACGTGCTGTGGACGGACGCCGGCCCCCATTTCGTCGATTTCGACGACAGCCGCATGGGTCCGGCCATCCAGGACCTGTGGATGATGCTGTCGGGCGAGCGCGGCGACCAGGTGCGCCAGATGAGCGACATCCTGGCCGGCTATGAAGATTTCTGCGATTTCGACCCGCGCCAGCTGTACCTGGTCGAAGCGCTGCGCACCCTGCGCCTGATCCATTATTCGGCCTGGCTGGCGCGCCGCTGGGACGATCCCGCCTTCCCCGTCGCCTTCCCGTGGTTTAACACGCAGCGCTACTGGCAGGACCGCATCCTGGAATTGCGCGAACAGGTGGCCTTGATGGACGAAGCGCCGCTCTGGCCCATTTGACCTAAACGTGGGAAAAGGGCGGTAAACGTCCTTCTTCTTGCCGCGCTGATTTGTGCATGCCTGTTCGATAATGGTGGTAATAAATTCCCATAAGCAACGGAATTCACCCGAATAAGCGAGAAATCATGCAAGCACAGCAAAATCAGCGCCAGGCCGCCTCCCTCACCGTCGCGTATTCCGCCGACGACGAGTTCGACCAGGACAGCATGGTCTCGCTGCATGATTTCAAGGACCTGGAGCGCAAGGCGGAAGCGCCGGCTGTCGCCATCACGCCCGAACCGCAAGCCGAGCCGTCAGCCGAAGCCGACATCAAGGCGCCCGCCGCCGAACGCCAGAAAATGGAATTGAAAGCCATCCACGAGGCGATTGCCCGCGTGGAAGCGGAAGCGAAGGCCACCTGCGCCGCCGAGAGCCGCGCGCTGGCCGAGGCGCGCGTGCGCTCGCTGGCCGAGGACCGCGCCGCCATCGACGCGGCCGCCGCCGCCGCCGCGCAGCAGAATGCGCAGGCCGCCGAAGAGGCGATTGCCGCCAACCGTGAACGCCTGGACACCATGCGCGCCGCCGCGCAAGCCAGCGTGGCCCGCCTGGAAGCCGTCAAGCAGGAAACGGCCGAACTGCGCGCCCGCGTGGAATCCGATAATGAAATCCGCCTGGCCGCCGAACAGCGCGCCCGCGCCGAGCAGGAAAGCCGCTTGCGCGCCAGCGAGCAGGTGGCGGTGCAGTCGGAACTGGCCGAGCAGGCCGCCCGCGCCGCCGAGGAATTGCAGGTGCAGACGGAGCAGGCGCGCCTGCAGGCCGTCGAGCGCGTCGCCGCCGTGCAGGCGGCCAAGGAAGAAATGGTGGGCATCGCCTCGGCCGATGCCCGTGTCGCCGTGCTGGCCCGCGAACGCGAGCGCCACGCCCACGGCGCGCGCCAGACGGCGCAGATGCTGGCCGAAGCGGAAAGCGAAGCGCTGGACTTGACGGTGCAGCGCGAGCGCGCCGACCAGATCGCGCTGGAATCGGCCTTCAACCGCGCCGCCGCCGAAGTGCGCGCCCTGGAAGAAGCGCGCGCGCTGGCGCACCTGGAGCAGGAACGCGAAGCCATCGCCCTGGCGCAGGCGGAATCGGAACGCCATGCGGCGCAATCGCTGCGTTTGCGCCTGCAGACGGAAAAGGAATTGCGCGACGCGGCCATCCACCGCGAGCGCCTGGAAATGGTCGCCGTGGCCAGCGCGCAGGCGCGCCGCGATGCCGACGTGCGCATCCTGGCCGCCACCGAGGCGCGCATCGAGGTGGACCGCCAGCTGCGCGCCGTGGCGCTGGCCCGCGTGACCGCCGAACAGGACGCGGAAATCGCCGGCCACGCCAAGCTGGAAGCGGAAACGGCCGCACTGGAACAGACCAAGGCCCGCGAAGCGGCCGAGCAGGCAGCCGCCGTGGCGGCAGCCCGCGAACTGGAAGAACAGCAGCGCGCCGCCAGCCTGGCGCAGGAACGCGCCGGACTGGCGCGCCAGGCGTCGGAACTGGCCGCCAGCCAGAACGAAGCCGAGCAGGCCGAAGTCGATGCCGGCAAGGCGACTTTGGCCGCGCAGGCGCAGGCAGCGCAACTGGCGCAGGAAAAAGCACGGCAGGCGGAGCAGCTGCAGCAGGCGGAGCAGGAGCGCCTGGCCGCCGAGCAGGCCGCCATCGCCGCCCTGAAAGAAAAACTGGAAGCGGAAGCGCTGGCGTGCAACGCGGCGCAGGAGCGCATCGCCGCCGAAGGTGCGCAAGCGGAACTGCTGCGCGGCCAGCACGCCGCCGAACAGGCTTTGCGGGAAGCGGCGCAAAAGGAAGCCGACGCCATCCGCATCCTGATGGACCAGGCGCTGGTCGAAGGCGAAAAAAAGGCCGCTGCCGCGCAAGCCGTGCAGGCGCAGGCGCGCCTGGCCGTGGAGCTGGGACAAGTACATAGCGAGCGCGCCCGCGTGGAAGAAGACAAGGCGCAAGCTGCCGAAGCGCTGCTGGCATCCGAGCGCGATTTCGTCGCGGCCGAGCGCGAGTCGCTGGCCCTGATCGCGCAAAAACTGGTGCAGCAGCGCCAGACGACGGCCGCCGAGGAACGCGCGTCGAACGCCATCGCCGGCCGCCTGGAAGCGGAAAAGCAGGCGACGGCGGCAGCCGAAGCGCGCGCCGGCATGGAACAGCAGGCGCTCGACGCCATGCGCCAGCGCGAACAGCTGGAACTGGCTGCGCAGCAGGCCGCCAGCGAGAAACTCGACGCGCAGCAAGCCTTGCTGGCCAGCGCGCAAGCCCATGCTGCCCTGCAGCGCAAGGCGGCCGACACGACGCGCGCGATGGCCGAGGCCAAGCAGCAGTTGCTGGAACGGGACACGGAGCGCGCGCAGCAGCAGGAGCGCGAACTGGCGGCCCTGCGCGCCAGCCTGGAGCAGCCGCAAACCGTCTTTTCCAGCTCCTTGAGCGCCGCCCGCGCGAAAGCCGAACAGGTGAGTTCGGCCAGTCTGACGCGCGAAGTGATCGAGCGCCTGACGCAGCCGAATGACGCGGGAGCCGTCTGGCGTTCACGTTAACAGAATTCGGAACCAGTCCCACCGGGACTTGTTCCGCCATCAAAACTTCCGTCCCACCCCCACCAAAATCACATCCGCATCGCGGTGATAATCGGTGATGACCCGGTTCCACGCCACGTGCGCCACCCAGCGGCGGTCGACGTGGTAGCGGGCCACGGCTGACAGCAAGCCCGTCAGGCGCGTGCTGTGGCCCTGGGTGTCGCGGCCGTCCCATGCCAGGTAGGGGCCGCCGCCCATGCCGAATTCCACCTTTTCATTGAGCGAACGGATCAGCCATAGCTGGGCGGCCACGCCGCGCCGGTGCGCCAGGTCCGTGTCGCCTTCGTCGAGGGCGGTGACGGTCCAGTCCACGTATTTTCCCGCCGCGCGCCGGTATTCCAGGGTGAACGGGCGCGAGGACTCCGAGCGCAAGCTGTTGACGATGGTGTGGCCCGTCGAGACGGTCAAGGTGTCGTCGTGCGCCCAGTTCTGCAAGTGCAGCTTGGCGCCCGGCACGCCGTCATAGCGGTAGCCCGCGCCGATCAGCAGGTGCGTGGTGTTGTCCTTGCCGTCGGGCTTGATGCGGTTGAGCTGTGCCTGCGCATACCAGCGGTTGTCGAACTGCCAGCGCGCCTGCAGGCTGACGATGGAACCCCAGCCATGGTCATTGTCGAAATTGTGCAGGCCGTCGTCGGTCCTGACCGTATCGAAGAAAAAATAGCGGCCCGCGCCGGCGCCCAGCATCAGCCCCTGCTCCACCTTTTTCGTGCGCAGCCAGAACTGGCCCGCCATGCCGTCGCGGTGATGGTCTTGCGGATGGCCCTCATTGATGTAGGACAGGCTCATGGCGTTGTAGTCGCCCACCGGCTGCGTGTAGCTGACGGCGGCGACAAAGGTGCGCTCATTGGTCGAACTGACTTTCAGGGCGCCGGCCATGCCGGAGATATCCTGTGCCTGGGCGGACAGGGGGAGCGAGGCGGCCAGCAAGGCCAGGGCGGCGGGGCGTATGCGCATAGTATTTCCGGTCGTGGTGATGCTCGCTAACGGCGGGCTGGCTGGACGTACTGCGCTAGCGCAAGCATTGTGTGTTTTTACTACACGAATGAACAGTTCCAGTCAGAACTAATTGCGATAGTGTATAAGAAAGCGGGAATGTGTGAGGCGCGCCATGCGGCTGGAGAGCGGGGAGGGGCGCCGGCACGAGTATGGCTGGCCGGCGCGGTACTGCTGGAATGACGGTATTACTGACTCAGGACGACTTTATCGGCAAAATATTCCGTCTCGCCGAAGCATTGCGTGGGCACGCCCTTGTGCTGGCTGTAGGTGACGAGGATGCGCTTGCCGGCCGCGGCCGTCAACTGCTTCGCCACTTCCTCGTCGCGCACGCTGAACTGGAATTTTTCCGGGATGGTACCGGGCAGCGCCGTCAGCAGCAATTCACCCTCCCACGTCTTGCAAATCCAGCCCCGCTTGGAGAACTTTTGCAGGTAGCCCGCCCGTTCGCCTTCCGAGTACGAGAAGCTCAGGGCCATCCACGTGTAGGCTGCCAGCAGCAGGAAGCCGGCCACGAGGAAGATGGCGAAGGCGAAGGTGACTTTTTTGGTCGTAGGGGTCATGTTAAGGGGTGAATTGTTTAGTTGGAGAAAGAGTTAGTCTTTCCGGCCGGCTTTCCAGTTCAGGCCAAAGTTATATCTTTCATCCATGGCCTGGTGCGCCGTGATTTTACCTTGGCCACCGAAGTATTCCACCAATTTTGTCACCTGCAGGTTGCCGCCGTGGTTTTCCAGCATGGCGATGGCGCACATGGCGTGCTGGCTGTCGCTGTCGAGGCGCACTTCCACCGTCGGCTGGCCCGGGATCTCGATCGTCACGACGCCATCCGTGGCGGCCCAGTTCGGCACGCCCTCGTAGATGAAGGCGTAGACGAGCACGCGCTTGATCTGGTCGAAATGGGTGCCGTTGATGAAGATGTTTTCGCCGCTGCTGACGCTGCCCGTGCGGTCGTCGCCTTCCAGGTGGATGTACGGCGGGCGGTCGTAGGCGCCCCAGCTGTTGCCCAGCGCCTGCACGGCGCTCTTGGCGCCATTGCTCATTTCGAACAGGCAGCCGATGTCGAGGTCGATGCCGCCCGAACGGCCGGCCGGCTTGTTGAACAGTTTGCCGAGGAAGCCCGTGTCCAGTTTCGAGGCGGGCGCCTGGCCTTGCGACGCATTCTGGTTCCAGTTCAGGTTGACGCGGATGCGGCCATAGCCGCCGCTGTCGCGCTTGTCGAGCGAGATCTTGTCGCCGCGTTTTTCCAGGCGGATCTTCGACAGCGAGATTTTATTCGCCGCTGGCGGGGCCGCTGGCGCCGGCGCAGGCACGGGAGCCGGCGACGGAGAAGATTGCGCTGCCTCGCTGCCGCCGAAGTGCTTCAGCAGCGCCGCCAGGCCGCCCGCGAAACCCTGGCCCACGGCGCCGAAGCGCCAGCTGCCGTCGCGGCGATACAGTTCGCCGATGATGACGGCTTTTTCGTCCTGGAAGTCCGTGCCCGTGAAGGCAAACGTGGCGGCCTGGCCCAGCGCCATGCTGGAGTTGCCCAGCGCGCGCATGCTGCCCTGTTCCGTCGCCGCCGTAAACACCAGCTTGTCGATCGAGGCGGGCAGGCGGGAAAGGTCGACCTGGAAGGTGGAGCGGGGGCCGTTCAAGTCCACCGTGACGGCATTGTCCGGCGCGCTTTTCTGGTTGTAGAACACCATGTAGCGGTCGTCCGACAGCTTGCCGGCCGCATCGACGCCGAAGCAGCTGACGTCCACTTCCATCGAGCCGGAAACGATATCGAGGGTGACGGCAAACGGGCCGTTCAAGCCCAGGTCCGCCAGTTTGCCTTTTTGTCCGCGTGTGAAATTGGTCATGGTCGTGCAATCCCTTCGTCGCTTGAGAGTTGAGTCAATGAGATAGTCGGCAGGTGCGGGGCGGCGTTGTCGGCCGCGTGGCGGATGCCGAACAGGCGCGCCTGCTCGATGATGCGCAGGGCCCAGCTGCTGTGCGTGGCCACTTCGCACATCGATTCCTGCATGCGGAACACGGCCGGGCTGTCCGGGTCGATGATGCGCAGCGCCAGTTCGATGTCCGACTGCGCCACCTGGTAGTGGCGCTCGATCTGCGGCACCTGGTCAGGGTGGATGGCCGTCTTGGCGATCATGCCGTGCGCCATGTCCTGCGCCACTTCGGCGTCGAGCCAGCTGCCCTGCGACAGGTGCTCGAAGACGGGCGCCGTCAGCTGGAATCCGTGCGGCTTGAAGATCGTCACCAGGCGGCCGATGACCTGCCCCAGCGGCGTCTGGTAGATGGTGCCGCTGGTGGGGCGGCGCAGGCCCAGCAGGGCCAATAAATCGTTGCCGCCGATGCGCAGGGCCAGGATGCGGCGCCGCACTTCCGGCGCCGACAAAATGATGCGGAACTGCTTCATTTCCTCGTCGTCGAACACTTCCGCCGTTTCCAAGGTCGGCATCAGTAAATGATGCGTGTGGCGCACGAGGTCGAAATACGCGGCGAAATTGTGGCGCGTCGATTTCGGCAGCACGAAGCCGCTCAACTTGTCGGCGCCGGGCATGGCCAGCACGCGCGCCAGCACCTCGAGGTTACGCACGCGCACGAAGCGCAAGGTATCCGATTCGTCGGCCATGTTTTGCAGCGCCAGCGACAGGTTGAACAGCGCGTAACTGAGGTCGCGTTCCGCGATGGCGTCTTCGGTGCAAAGGATGACCGAACGCAAATGGCTGAATTTGTCGCCATTGGCGATCGCCAGCAAGTCCTTGTGCGTGGTCGGCACATACATGGAGGCGCCCAGCGCCGCTTTATGCTCACTTTGTGGGTGTAGGGAGTTGTTATCCATCGACTGCGCTCCTGATAAGGGCGACCGCCTGGTAAGGCAGTGCCGGTTCTACTGTAATGGGTATGGCTTTTTCCTGCGCCAGAAGCAGCAAATGTGCCACGTCCGGCGCATTCGTGTCGCGCACGATCAGGCGCTCGGGCACGCGGCGCAGCAGCACGCGCGTCGCTTCGCCGATGCCTGGCTTGATCAGATTGATGTCGCTGATGCCGTATTGCTGCTGCGCCGCCGCCATGTAGGCTTGCGAGCGGGCCGCCATGGCTGGCGCGTCGCTCGCTTCGGCCAGCGGGATGCCGCTGCTGGCGGCAATCGCCATGGCGTCGGCCACCAGGCCGTCGGCGAAAGCGCGCGACTGGTCGTGCTGCTCGAACTGCGCGTAGTACACGCAGCCGTGGAAGTCGCCGGGGCCGATGGCTTCATTGAGTACGGAGCGGCTCACCAGGCCCGAGACGGTGGCGTTCAGGATGCTCGACGGGATCAGGTAGTCGCTGGCCGAGGCGGCGCAGGCGGCCGTGCCGGCCAGGTCGGACAGCACGAACAGGCCGCCGTCTATCGCCGTGCCATTGGCCGCGTTGAAATCGTGGACCGTCTGGCGCAGTTCGCGCGAAATCACGCCCTTGCCCGTCCAGCCGTCGACGAAGACGAGGGATTCAGCTGCATGGCCCTGCGCCAGGATGTGCTTCAAAGCGTTCGCATCGATGCCGCGGTCGCGGATGATGGAGACGGAATAGTGGCTGCATGCGCGCTGGAATACCTGGCGCAGCAAGTGGCCCAGGATGACGCCCACGGGCGTGCCGGCGCGCGCCAGCGACACCAGGGTGATGGGCCCCGCGCGGCGCGCCGCGATCAGGGCGGCCAGGCGCAGACAGTCGCGCGCCATCTGCAGGCGGTTGGCGGAAAATGCGCTCTGGAACAGGGCCAGGTAGGCGGGCGAGGGCAGGGACTCCGGCGACAGCATTTCACTGTAGTGGCGCTGGCCCGACTGGATCAAACGCTCCTTTTCGGCCAGGTCGAGAATCGGTTCGAGCGCCATCGGCGTGAGCAGAAACTCCACGTCTTCCTGGCGGTAGCTGCCGCTGAAATGCTGCGTGTCTTGCGTCATAGCGCCGCCACCGTGAGTGCCGCCAGCTGGGTGCCGTTGGGGATGATGGCGTAGTCGCAGGCGGCCATGAAGCGCGCGTCCGAGCGGCTGTCGCCCATGCCGAAGCTGACGATGGGGCCATGTTCGGCTTCCAGTTCCGCGCGCAGGTAAGCCACGGCGCGCGCCTTGTTCAAGGTTTTTGGCAGCACGGCCAGGTTGTTGCCGTTGCGGTGGATGAAGTAGTCGCTGCCTTCCGTGGCGATCCACTGCTGCAGCACTTGCTCTTCGATGTCGGCCAGGCGCTCGCCGCGTGCTTCATGGTCCTTGACGACGATGTAGAACGGCGTGTTGTAGTCCTCGATCAGGCGCGCGCGCGAAGGCATGCCCGTCTTGATTTGAAAATCGTCGATGATGCGCATGGCGTCCCGCAGGCCGGGCAGCGCCGTCTGCATGTCGTTCTGCATCAGGGCCAGCCAGCCCGCGTCGAGCGCGCCGCCTGGCTGCAGCACGATGCCGCCGTAATCGAGCACGCTGTAGCTGGTAAACGGCAGGTCGACACGGCGGAAGGCGTCGCCATTCCTCGCCGTGGCGGGGATCAGGGTCATGCCGCTTTGCGCGAAATCAAAGAAGGCGCGCTGGCGTGCCGTCGTAAACGAGCAGGCGTCGCCATTTTTCAGATAGGCGGCCGGCTGCAGGTCGGTCTCGCCGGGGCATTTTTTCGGGGTCTGGAACAGTGTGTCGTCCAGATCAACAAACAGGAATTTCTTCAATTTGGGTCTCTGACTGAAAGTGGAACAGGCGGCCATTCAACTGGCCGGCGAGTTGCATGAGGGCCGGGCTGGCCGGGGTTTCATGGCAGATGAACACGTGCTGGTACTGGCCAGGCGCCACGTTGTACAGGTAATTGGCGATGCCTTCGCCGTAATTGTCGTCGCAGTGGACGATATGGCCGACGGAGCCCCACGACAAAATGGGCGAGCGCGTGGTCGATTGCACCACCACGTTCTTGCCCAGCGCTTCGAGCTCGCGCGCCAGCAAAAACGACGGGTGCATGAATTCGCCCGTGCCCAGCACCAGCACGGAGTCGCCGGCGCCGATCTCCTGCGCCAGCTGCACCGCCAGGCCTTGCGGCGGCGCCAGCGCGCGTCCCACGCCGATGCGCCCGAAGGCGGAGCTGGCGCCCCGTTCTGCATTCGCCTCGAAGCGCTGCGCGCTGGCCGCTACCGGAGCAGGCGCAGCGCCTGCCTGGAAGGCGTACTGGCCGGACAGCGCCGCGCCGATGGTGGTGGGCAGGCCGAAACGCTCACTCAAGCCCGCGTTGGCGGCCTGGCCCATGAAATTGGTGATCACGCCCAGGTGCAGCTTTTCCAGCTGCGGATAGCGCGCGCGGCACACTTGCACCAGGTTGGCGAAGGTGTTGCCGGTTGACGCTTCATCGTCGATCAGCACCAGGCTGCGCGCCGTGGAAAACAGGGCGCTGGCCGTGTCCGACAAGTGTAAGAACTGGCGCGGCGCGTGGCTGTGCGATTCCTCGAATTCGAAGAAGGGCACCGTGCCCACGCGGTAGCGCGAGCTGTGCAAAAACAGCGCTTTTCCATTCGGGTTGGCGCGCAGCCACGCCTCGAACACGCCCTGGCCCAGGCCGACGGCTGTTTCCGCCATGGCGATGAAGACGACGGGACCGGGCAGGCTGGGGGGGATTTGCGCGGCCAGGTCGTCGTGGATGGCTTGCATGGCGCGCGGCGTGACGGGCCAGTGCTTGCCCAGCACCTTGGACAGGAACAAAAAGCCCCGTTTGGCGTTGGCGCGCGCGGCAAAGCCGATCAGCCAGTCCAGCGGAAAGCGCGCCTCGTCCACCTTCAGGGTCAGCTCGCCCGTGGGCATCTGCTGCTTGACGAGGTTCATGGCAGCTCCACGGCGCAGGCGGCTTCGCCTACGCGCATGCCTTCGCGGATGGCGGGCACGGCGAGCTTGTCAAAGCCCTGGTCGAAGCCGGCCAGCGCCAGGTAGGGCAGGTTGGGGCCGGCCGCGCACGCCATGCCGATGCCGCCCGACATGCGCGGGTTGATTTCCAACAAAGCCAGGCCGTTCGCGCCTTCGCGGAACTGGATGTTGAAGACGCCGTTCAGACGGTAGTCGCGCGCCAGCTTGTCGCAGGCGGCCAGCAGGTCGTCGCGCAGTTCGATCAGCTGGCCGCTGCCGCCTCCATGCAGCTTTTTGCGCGGCACGGCGCAAACGAGCTTGCCCTGGTCGGCGACGCAGTCGGCGCTGTATTCGTGGCCGTCAAGGTATTCCATCAGCAGCAGGGTTTTAAATGTACCCATCTGCGCCAGGCCGTTGCGCAGCTCTTGCGCATTGATCTGATACGCGGCGCCGGCCAGCAACAGCTGGGCGCTGGTGCGCTCTTCATCGAGAATGGCAAAGCCCAGCGCATACACGGATTCGGACGGTTTGATGCACAGCTTGCGATGCAGCGGGCGCAGTTCGGCGTAGGCGGCGTCGTATTCCGCGATGGTGGTCACGGCGCGGTAGTCGGCCGGGCGCGCCATGGGCAGGTCGAGGCCTTCGCAGAAGCGCGCCTTGTCGTGCATCAAGGTCAGTGTCTCTTCGCTGGCCACGCTGAGCACGCGCGTGCCGATGGCGGCGAAGCGCGCGCTGGCGCTGCCGATCAGGCCCGCTTCCTTGCCGGGCCAGAAAATCGTGATATCGCGCTCGCGGCAAAATTCCAGGCACCACTCGACATAATTGTGGCCCGTCAGTCCCGACGGTTCGACCACATATTCGTGGGCCGACAAAAAGGCGGCCGCATGCGCATTCGTATTGCTGCACACGATGTGATAGCGCGGCGCGCCATTGGTCGCGGCAATATCGGCTTCGCGGATCAGGCGCATGGCCGTGCCGACCGAGGAAAATGTTTTGTTGAACCAGACTCTTTGCATGTACGGGGGACCGGGTAAAGAAAGGGGAAGCCGCGCGCAGGTGCGCGCGCGGGCAGTGTAGCCAGAAAAACTTAACCTGGCCTTATAGAGAGGGAATCAGCCGGCCTTGCCGCTGGCCGTCCATTTGAGGAAGGCATCGCGGTTGCGCGAGCAGATGAACACCTTGCCCGAGCCGGAAAAGCGCAGCACGATGCCTTCGCCGCTGGTCACGCTGTTGACGATATTGCCGAGGAAGCCGCCGATGCCGCCGCCGCTGGCACCGCCGCCCGTGGTCACGGAAATCTCGTATTTCAGGCTGTTGTCCCAGCACACCACGTGGGAATTGTCGATCACGACGTCCTTGCCCGGTTCGACGTCGAGCTGGAACATGGAGCCGAAGCCCGACACCACCACTTGCCCCGTGCCGGCCGTCTCCATGACGAAGAAGCCGCCCGACTGCGCGAACAGCGCGTTGCCGATGCTTTGCGTGCGCACTTTCATTTCCGTGCCCGAGGTGGCGGCGACAAAGGCGCCGTCGTTGAGCAGGTACTGGCGCGCGCCCACGTCGACCACTTCGATGGCGCCCGGCAGGGTGGGCGAGAGCAGGCAGTCGCCGCTGCCGCGCACCGCTTCGATATGCTGCTGGAAGAACGATTCGCCGTTGGCGAAGCGGCGCATGATGGCGCTGCCCAGGCCGCCCGTCATCTTGCCCTTCAAATCGAGCGCCGTTTCCATCATCACCATCGCATCGGATTCGCAATAGATGGTTTCGCCCTGCTTCATGCTGACGTGGAGGAAGGGATCGACGTCGCCCGTGACACTAAATACTGGCATGATAAATCTCCAAAAAAAAGCCGCCTGAACTGTGCAGGCGGCATTAATGATATGACATTAAGATAATTCACCTCGGAAAACCGTAGCGAGCAAGCTCGATTTCGGGTTAAGTCGCGCAGCTGTACGGAGGTACAGCGAGCAACGCAGGCCCGAAAGTGAGCGGCGCAGTAGGTTTAACGAGCGTGAATTAGGCGTTGACGCCGAAAGAACGGGCGAGGGGGCCCAGGCCGCCGTTGAAGCCCTGGCCGATGGCCTTGAACTTCCATTCGCCGTTGTAGCGGTAGATTTCGCCAAAGATCATCGCCGTTTCCGTCGAGCTGTCTTCGGACAGGTCGTAGCGGGCGATTTCTTTTTCGCCTTCCGCGTTCAGGCAGCGGATGAAGGCTTTCGAGACCATGCCGAAGTTCTGGCGGCGGGCGTCGGCGTCGTGGATGGTGACGGTGATGCTGATGCGGTCGATGTCAGCCGGCACGCGGGTCAGGTCGATTTCGATGCGCTCATCGTCGCCTTCGCCTTCGCCCGTCGTGTTGTCGCCCGTGTGCACGACGGAGCCGTCGGTCGACTTCAGGTTGTTATAGAAGATGAAGTCAGAGTCGCCACGGACTTTGCCGTCGCTTTTCAGGAGGAAAGCGCTACCGTCAAGGTCGAAGGTGGCGCCGTCCGTCGAACGAGGATCCCAGCCGAGGCCGACGATGATCTTCTTCAGGTTCGGTGCTTCCTTGCTCAGGTTGACGTTGCCGCCTTTTTGCAAACTGATTGCCATGTGGTGCTCCTTAAAAAATTAAACTCGATCATGCATTCATGGGATGAGCGCATGAGACGCTCGTGCCATTACTCTCTCAATTGGGGGCGGAACCCCCGATTTCAAGCTTGTGCCGCGTGCCGTTTGCGATAACGCAAGGACGACCACAGCGAGACCAGGATGAAGGCCACGCCCGACAGGCCCGTGAACCACTCCGGAATATGGTACTTGACGGACGCCAGCATGATCAGGGCGAGGATGCCGATCGCATAGTGGGCGCCGTGCTCGAGGTAGACGAATTCGTCCAGCGTGCCCTTGTGCACCAGGTACACCGTCATCGAGCGCACGAACATGGCGCCGATGGCCAGGCCCAGCATGATGATGACGACGTCGTTGGTGATGGCGAACGCGCCGATCACGCCGTCAAAGCTGAACGAGGCATCCAGCACTTCCAGGTACAGGAAGCCGCCGATACTGCCGCGCGCCACCGTTTTTACCAGGTCGCCATTGCCGTTTTTGGCCGGTGCGGCGCCTTCTTCCTCGTCATCCTGCAAGTCCGGTTCGCCTTCTTCCAGCAAGCCGCTGATCCAGTTCACGCCGATGTAGACGGCGATGCCGACGATGCCCGAGGCGAGCACGCTGTACTTGGCTTCCGCGGGGCCCATCGCCACGCAGGCGGCCACGGCGCCCATGGTGATCAGTACGGCCAGGCTTTCCGTGCCCAGCGCGTTGACTTTTTCCTCGGCCCAGCCCAGCCAGTGCAATTCTTTCTCGTCGTCGAACAGGAAGTTCAGGAACACCAGCAGCAGGAAGGCGCCGCCGAAGGCCGCCACTTGCGCATGGTTGTCCGTCAGGTGCTTGGCATACACATCGGGCGTGGTGGTGGCCATGGTCCACACGTCGACCAGGCCCAGGCCTGTGGCGACGGAAACGATGACCAGCGGGAACAGCAGCCGCATGCCGAAGACGGCCACGAGGATACCGACCGTCAAGAACAGTTTTTGCCAGAATTCATTCCAGTGGCGCAAGACCGAGGCATTCACCACGGCATTGTCGAACGACAGCGATACTTCCATGACGCCCAGCACGCCCGTGATCCACAGGGCATTGATCAGGCCGGACATGCCGCCATGGCTGTAGCCCCACCAGCCCGACACTGCCATCAGGATAAAAGTGACTAAAAAGGAAATTCTGAAATGCCGCATGAGTACCCCGTTGCAAGTATGAAAGACGTTTGATTATCCGCGCCGCTGTGCGCGCCGCACTCAGTGTTGATATACGTCAATTGTTGTATATGCCATGATTTTATATTAGTTGCCGCCGGGGGCGGCGTTTTATAGGCCGACGACCGACAGTTCTGCTGGCGCGGATGATCTGCGATAATTGCGGCGCGCCCATCCGGCTGCCGCAGTCTCTTGCATACTCTCTACATATATATAAGAAGGAATACCCCGTGGATATCGCTTACCTCGTCACGCCCCTGATCACCTGGATCCTGGTCGGACCGATCAAATTTCTGATCAACAGTGTCCGCACGCGGCAATGGGCGTTCGGCCTGGTCGGCAATGGCGGCTTTCCCAGCAACCATAGCGCCGTCGTTTCCAGTATGGCAACCCTGATCGCCTTGCGCGAAGGCATAGGCCATCCGGCCTTCGGCGTGGCCGTGACCCTGGCCTTCATCGTCATCATCGATGCCAACAGCCTGCGCCAGCACGTGGGCAAGCAGGCGGCGGCCATCAACCGCCTGGCGGGGGAGGCGGTCAGCGCCGCACACAAGACCTTGCGCGAGCGCATGGGGCATACCCTGGTGGAAATCGCCGGCGGCCTGTGCACGGGCGTGGCGATCGGTTTCCTGATCAATTCCGTGTTTGCCCGCTAAGCATTTTTTTCCTGAAACACAAAACCCCGCTTCAAGGCGGGGTTTTGCGTTTCAGGGCGTAAAAACTACGTTTCATCCATTGATTAAAGCATTACAGGAAACCGCCGATTGACATGCCCAGACGCGCTCATGGATACTTTGGCGCTTGTGGTTTTAATAAAAATAAATGCCTGCCATCGCTTGCCGGCCCTATCCGGGCCATCGGGACGGTCGTGGCGCTATCTATCCGGAGAATTACCCATGTTGCGCAAAACCCTGTTTGTTCTGGCAATCGCTTCTGCCCTGGCCGCCTGCGGCAAAGAGTCCAAAGATCCCGGCAAGGGTGGCAAGAATGCCAAGGAGCAGGCGGGCGCTGCCGTCAATCTGCTGGTGTCCCCGGAAGACTTGCTGACTATCCAGAGCAATGCGCTGGCGTCCGGTCCCGTGATCACCGGTTCCGTCCAGCCCGAGCGCAACGCGGATTTGCGCGCCGAAGTATCGGCCGTGGTGATCCAGGTCCTGAAGGAAAACGGCGAAATCGTCAAGCGGGGCGACGTGCTGGTGCGTCTGGACGAAACGTCCATCCGCGACAGCCTCAATTCGGCCGAAGAAGCCAGCCGCGCCGCCAGCCAGGTGCTGGAACAGTCCGAACGCATGTTCCAGCGCATGAAAACCCTGCGCGCCTCGGGCATGACGTCGACGCAGGCGCTGGAAGACGCGGAAATCCGCCGCAACAATGCGCAAAGCGACTTGTCCGCCGCGAAGAGCCGCGCCGCCCAGGCGCGCCAGCAGCTGCAGCGCACGCTCGTGCGCGCGCCGTTCGACGGCATCGTGAGCGAGCGCAAGGTATCGAATGGCGATACGGCGCAAATCGGCAAGGAATTGATCAAGGTCATCGATCCGACCAGCATGCGCCTGGAAGGCCTGGTATCGGCCGACAAGATCGGCGTCGTCAAGGTGGGCCAGCCGGTGTTGTTCCGCATCAATGGTTATCCGGGACAGGATTTCGCGGGCAAGGTGCGCCGCGTCGATCCTGCCGCCAACACCGTCACGCGCCAGGTGGCCGTGCTGGTCGATTTCAACGACAAGGAACAGCCGCGCGTGGCCGGCCTGTATGCGGAAGGCCGCATCGAGACGGAAACCGTCAGCGCGCTGATGATCCCCGACTCGGCCCTGGTGAAGGCGGGCGACGTCACGTACACGTGGAAAGTCAAGGACAAGGCCTTGCATAAAGCCACGCTGCGCATCGGCGCGCGCGACGTGCGCACGGGCCAGTGGGAAGTGCAAAGCGGCCTGGCCAGCGGCGACACCGTGCTGCGCACGCCGGGCTCGACCTTCAAGGATGGGCAGAAAGTGGAGTTGACGGCCGCCAAGGCCGTGCCAGCCGCCGCCGTGGCCAGCAGCAGCACCGCCGTTGCCGGTAAAGGAAACTAAGCCATGTTCCTTTCCGATTTCAGTATCAAGCGGCCCACCGCCACCATCGTCCTGATCCTGGCCATGATGTGCGTCGGTTTGCTGGCGCTCAAGAAATTGCGCGTCAACCAGAATCCGGACGTCGAAGTGCCGTTCATCGTCGTCAGCATTCCTTACCCTGGCGCATCACCTGACACGGTCGAGCGCGAAGTGGTGAACCGCCTGGAAAAGTCACTGCAAAGCATTTCCGGCGTGACCGAGGTCAACAGCGACTCGAATGAAGGTTCGGCCAGCATCTTCCTGAAGTTTTCCTTCAATACCAATTTGATCGAAGCGTCCGACAATATCCGCAATGCGATTGCCGCCGTGCGCTACAAGTTGCCGACGGAAATGCGCGAACCCATCCTGCAGCGCATCGACCCGGCCGCCGAACCGATCATGCAGCTGGCGCTGTCGTCGAACTCGCAAAGCCATGCGGAAATTTCGCGCCTGGCCGAAGACGTGCTGTCGGACCGCTTCCGCACCGTCGACGGCGTGGCGCTGGTCAACGTGGGCGGTTCGCTGAAGCGCGAACTGTCCGTGCTGTTGCGGGCGGAAAAGTTGCGTGAATACAATGTTTCCGTCAGCGACGTCGTCACCGCCTTGCGCAACCAGAACACGAACGCGCCCGTGGGCAAGGTGCGCGGCACCCTGGACGAGAAAAGCATCCGCCTCGTGGGCCGCATCGAGTCGCCAAGCGACTTCGAGAAAGTGGTGATCAAGCGCCGTGGCGAGGAAATCGTGCGCCTGGCGCAAGTGGCCACCATCGAGGACGGTTTTGCCGAAGTCAACAGCCTGAGCATGCGCAGCGGCAAGCCCAACGTGGGCATATCGATTACCCGCGTGCGCGACGCCTCCACCGTCAGCGTGGCCAACAAGATTCGCGACATGGTGGCGGAAATCAACAAGACCTTGCCGAAAGGCACGATCCTGCAAGTGACGCGCGACGGCGGCGAAAACGCCCAGCATAGCCTGAACAACGTGATCGAATCGCTGGTGCTGGGCGCCGTGCTGACGATTTTCGTCGTCTACGCCTTCCTGAACTCCTGGCGTTCGACCCTGATCACGGCGCTGAGCCTGCCCACGTCCGTGATTGCCGCCTTCATCGCCGTGTGGCTGTGCGGCTTTACTCTGAACTTCATGACCCTGCTGGGTCTGTCGCTGGCCATCGGCGTGCTGATCGATGACGCCATCGTCGTGCGCGAAAACATCGTGCGCCACATGCAGATGGGCAAGGACCGCCGCACGGCCGCGCTGGAAGGCACGGCCGAGATCGGTATGGCCGTGGCTGCTACGACCTTCTCCATCATCGCCGTCTTCATTCCCGTCGCCTTCATGCCCGGCATCTCGGGCGAATGGTTCCGTCCGTTTGCCTTGACGGTGACGTGCTCGGTGCTCGTCAGCCTGGGCATCTCGTTTACGCTCGACCCCATGCTGTCGGCCTACTGGGGCGATCCGGTCGAGGAACACTCGGCGCCGAAAAAGGGCATCGGCCGCGTGCTGGAGAAATTCAACCACTGGTTCGACCACCAGGCCGACCGCTATGGCCGCGTGATCGCCTGGGCCCTGCATCACCGCCGCTGGATGGCCGTGATCGCCTTCGGCAGCCTGGTGGGCGCCATCGTCCTGCACTCCACGCATGGCGGCACGAGTTTCTTGCCGGCATCCGATTCCGGCAATCTGATGATCAATGTGCGCACGCCATCGTCGAGCAGCATCGAGTATTCGCGCTTGAAACTGGAAGCGGCGGCCGTGCTGGCGCGTACCTTGCCTGAAACCAAGGATACCAACAGCTCCATCAATGCGGGTGGCGGACGCGTGTATGTCGACATCGGCAAGCGCAACACCCGCAAGCGTTCGGCCAAGGAAATTGCCGTCGAGCTGCGCGAGAAGATGTCGCGCCTGGTGGGCGCCGAATACGTGGTGCAGGATGACTTGAGCAACGGTTCGCAAAAGCCCATCCAGGTGGAATTCACGGGCCCGGATTCGCGCAAGCTGATGGAAATCACGAATGCCTACATGGACAAGCTGCGCGCCATTCCCGGCGCCGTCGACGTGGGCTTGTCGGAGCAGGACCCGAAGAACGAGCTGCAGATCGAGCTCAACCGCGGCCTGGCCAACTCGATGGGTATTTCCGTCAATGACGCGGCGCAATCGCTGCGCGTGGCGTTTGCCGGCGTGGAAGTGGGCGACTGGGTCGATCCGACGGGCGAAACGCGCGACGTGGCCGTGCGCCTGCATCCCGACGACCGCGTGGCGTCCGAGAACATCGAGCGCCTGCCGATCAGCGTGACGGGCACGTCGCAAATGGTGCCGCTGGACCAGATCGCCACCATTACCATGGGCAAGGGCCCGTCCGGCATCGAGCACAAGAATGGCAAGCGCACGATCACCGTGTCGGCCAATGCGCAGGGCCGTTCGAATGGCGAAGTGACGAGCGATGCCATGAAACTGGCCAACTCCATCGACTTCCCGCCCGGCTACGGCCTGGCGCTGGGCGGCGCCGGCCAGGACCAGCAAGAGCTGTTCACGGAAATGCTGATCGCGCTGGTGATGGGTATCGGCCTGATGTATTTGATCCTCGTCATGCAGTTCGGTTCCTTTACGGCGCCCGTGGCCGTGATGATGTCCTTGCCGCTCAGTCTGATCGGCGTGGTGGTGGCGCTGGTGATTACCAACAACACCCTCAACCTGATGAGTTTTATCGGCATCATCATGCTGATGGGCCTGGTCGCCAAGAACGCCATCCTGCTGCTCGACGCGGCGCGCAAGCGAGAAGAAGAGGGCCATGGCCGCGAGGATGCATTGATGTATGCGGGCCGCATGCGTCTGCGTCCCATCCTGATGACGACGTTCGCGCTGATCGCCGGCATGTTCCCCGTGGCGCTGGGCCTGGGCGAGGGTGGCGAGTTCTACCGTCCACTGGCGATCGCCATCATCGGCGGCACCATCACCTCGACGATTCTGACCCTGCTGGTCGTGCCGACCTTCTATGACAGCATCGAAATCGCCCGCGATGGCGCCGTGGCCAAGTTCCACCGCCGCGCCGCGCGCATGCCCGTGGCCGTGGCCATGATATTGACCTTGCTCGAATGCGTGCTGACCCTGCTGATGGTGCGCTTCGTCTACCGCATGCTGAAGAAGGCCGTGCTGTTCGTGATGGGCCGCCGCGCGCCGAAGGCGGCGTCGGTCAGCCTGCAAAAGTAAGTCAGGCAGCCTCGGCTGCGCAATCCTTGTGCCAGGTCAAAGAGCCTTCTTCGGAAGGCTCTTTTTACGTCTGGTGCTCTACAATCGTAGAACGGGCGGGCGGGTTCGCCAGCCTGGTATCGCGATACTTTTGCGATATTTTCCAACGGCAATGTGGCACGGCAACGTATCGGACCAGCACCATGTTCTCCAGCCTCCGGCAGCCCATACTCGGCATTCTTACGGTATGCCTGCTGGCCGCTTGCGCCGTCGGGCCGGACTTCCGGCGTCCCGCCGCCCCCGGCGGTGGCGACCGCTACACGCCGGCACCGTTGCCGGTGCAAACGGCGGCGGCGCCCGGTCCCGCCGGCCAGGCGCAGCGCTTCGTGCCGGGCCAGGATATTCCCGCGCAATGGTGGTCGCTGTTCCAGTCGCCGGCGCTGGACCAGCTCGTGCGCGGCGCCCTCGCGCGCAATCCCGGCCTGGCGTCGGCCCAGGCGGCCCTGCGCCAGGCCGATGAAAACTACCGCGCCCTGTCTGGCAGACTGCTGTATCCCGAGGTAGGCGCCCAGCTGGGTGCCAGCCGCGAGAAAAACAGCAGCCTGGAGGGCGTGGGTGGCGTCCTCAATTTGTACAATGCCTCGGTGAATGTGTCGTACGCGCTGGATGTGTTTGGCGGCAACAAGCGTCAGCTGGAGGGCTTGCAAGCCCTGGTTGACTATCGGCAGTATCAGCTGGAAGCCACGTACCTGGCCCTGACGGCCAATCTCGTGACGGCAGCCATCCGCGAAGCATCGTTGCGCGCCCAGCTGCAGACCACCGGCGAGATACTCGATGCGCAACAGAAACAGCTGGACCTGATCGAACAGCAATTGCGTTTCGGCGCCATCAGCCGCGCCACGGTGCTGATCCAGCGCAACACGGTGGCGCAGACGCGGGCCAGCGTGCCGCCGCTGGAAAAAGCCCTGGCCCTGACGCGCCACCAGCTGTCCGTGTATGCGGGCCGCTTGCCCAGCGAGCCCGGCATGCCTGAATTCGACCTGGCATCGCTGCACTTGCCGCGGGACTTGCCCGTTTCCCTGCCGTCGGCCCTGGTGCGCCAGCGCCCCGACATCCGCGCAAGCGAAGCACTGCTGCAGCAGGCCAGCGCGCAGATCGGCGTCGCCACGGCAGCCATGTATCCCCAGTTCACCTTGACGGGCAATGTGGGTGCGCTGGCCACCAGTTTTCCCGCGCTGCTGCATGGCGGTTCTTCCGTGTGGGGCGTGGCGGCTGGGCTGGCCCAGCCCATCTTCAATGGCGGTGCGCTGCGGGCGGGGCGGCGTGCCGCCGTTGCGGCCTACGAGGGGGCGGCGGCCGATTACCGCGCCACCGTGCTGGGCGCTTTCCAGAATGTGGCGGATAGCCTGCGCGCGCTCGAGGCCGATGCCGCCGCCTTGCAGCAGCAAGCCGAGGTGGAGGCCATGGCCAGCGAATCGCTGGCGCTGAGTACGCAGCAATTCAAGCTGGGCGCCATCAGTTACCTGTCCTTGCTGGACGCCCAGCGCACTTACCAGCAGGCCAGGGTGGGCCTGGTACAGGCGCAGGCGGCCCGCTATGCCGATAGCGCAGCGCTGTTCCAGGCGCTGGGCGGCGGCTGGTGGAACCGTCCCGCGCTGGACAACGTTCCCGCCACGACCACCTTGCCGGTGGCGGCAGGCACGGATTGACTTTTGGACGCCGGAATAAACGGGGAGCGCATCCATGACGAAACGCAATAAGCGCATGCTCATCATGCTGGGGGCGGTGGTGCTGTTGATTGCCCTGCTGGCGCTGGGATTTTTCCTGCACATCCGCCAGCTCATGGCCAGTTCGCCCAAGCCCACGCCGCAGACGGTGTCGGCGACCATCGTCCGCAAGGTCGACTGGCAGCCGCATCTGTCCTCCGTGGGCACCCTGGTGGCCGTGCGCGGCGTCGACGTGACGAGCGAAATCGCCGGCCTCGTCAGGTCCATCCATTTCAAGTCCGGCCAGGAAGTGGCGGCGGGGCAACTGTTGCTGCAACTGAATGCCGATGCCGACCTGGCGCAGCTGCGCGCGCTGGAGGCGGCCGCGGAACTTGCCGCGTCCGTGCTGGCGCGCGACCGCCAGCAATTTGCCGTGCAGGCGATCAGCCAGGCGCAGGTCGACAACGACGCGGCCGACCTGAAAAGCAAGCAGGCACTGGCGGCCCAGCAGGCGGCACTGGTGGCCAAGAAAACCATCCGCGCGCCGTTTGCGGGCAAACTCGGCATCACCACCGTCAATCTGGGCCAGTACGTGAATCCCGGCGACAAGATCGTCACCTTGCAAACCATCGATCCCATCTATGTCGATTTCTATATTCCGCAGAAGCAGCTGGGCGGCCTGCAAGTGGGGCAAGCCCTGAATCTGTCCAGCGATGCGCATGCGAACACGGCGTTTGCGGGCAAGGTCAGCGCCATCAGTTCCAAGGTCGACCCCGCCACGCGCAATGTGCAGGTGGAAGCCACGGTGGCCAATCCCCAGCGGCAGTTGCTGCCAGGCATGTTTGCCAACGTCCACGTGGAAGTGGGAGGGAAGAAACAGTTCCTGACCTTGCCGCAGACGGCGATCACCTATAACCCGTATGGCTCCACCGTCTTCGTCGTGCAGCGGGCCCCGGCCCAGGCCACGGCCCCGGCCCCGGCCCAGGCGCCCAAGGCCGGCGCGCCGCCGCCGAAGGCGGGCGAGCTGGTGGTGCAGCAGGTGTTCGTGACGACGGGCGAGACGCGGGGCGACCAGGTGGCCGTGCTGACGGGCCTGACCGAGGGGCAGCAAGTCGTCACCAGCGGGCAGATCAAGCTCAAGAACGGCAGCCCCGTGGTGATCAGCAACGTCGTCGAGCCGCGCAACAATCCGCAGCCCACGCCGCAGGAACATTGAGCCGAGGCGCCGCCATGAACTTCACCGATCTCTTTATCCGCCGGCCCGTGCTGGCCATGGTAGTGAGCCTGCTGCTGGTGGTGCTGGGCTTGCGCTCGCTGTTCAGCCTGCCCATCAACCAGTATCCGAAGACGCAGAACGCCGTCGTGACGATCTCCACCACCTATTACGGCGCCGATGCGCAGACGGTGGCCGGTTTCATCACGCAGCCGCTGGAATCGGCCATCGCTCAGGCGCAGGGCATCGACTACCTGTCCTCGTCCAGCAGCAGCGGCGTGTCGACCATCACGGCCACCTTGCGCCTCAATTACGACGCGAACCGTGCTTTGACGCAAATCAATACCCAAGTCAGTTCCGTGAAGAACCAGCTGCCGGCCCAGGCGCAAACGCCCGTGCTGACGGTACAGATGGGGCAGACGACGGACGCCATGTACCTGGGCTTTTACAGCAAGACCTTGCCGACGAATAATGTGACGGATTACCTGAGCCGCGTCGTCAAGCCCAAGCTGGACGCCGTCACCGGCGTGCAGACGGCGGAATTGCTGGGCGCGCGCCTGTTCGCCCTGCGCGCCTGGCTCGATGCGGACAAGATGGCCGCCTTCGGCGTGACGGCGGCCGAGGTGAGTACCGCCCTGGGCAATAACAATTACCTGGCCGCGCTGGGATCGAGCAAGGGGCAGATGGTGACCGTTCCCCTGACGGCCGGCACGGACCTGCATTCGGTCGAGGAATTCAGGAAACTCGTCGTCAAGCGCAGCGGCGATTCCATCGTGCGCCTGGAAGACCTGGCCACCGTCGTGCTGGGGTCGGAAAACTATGATTTCAACGTGGCTTTCAGCGGCGTGCGCTCCGTCTTCATCGGCATCAAGGTGGCGCCGGAAGCCAATATCCTCGACGTGGCCAAGCGCGTGCGCGCCAGCTTCCCCGATATCCAGTCCCAGCTGCCGGCCGGGCTGACGGGAGAAATCGTGTACGACTCCACGTTCTTCATCAATACTTCCATCAAGGAGGTCATCAAGACCCTGGTCGAGGCATTGCTGATCGTCACCATCGTCATCTATCTGTTCCTGGGCAGCCTGCGGGCCGTGATCGTACCCGTGATCGCCATGCCGCTGTCGCTGATCGGCACGTTCACGGCCATGCTGGCGCTCGGCTATTCCATCAATCTGCTGACCCTGCTGGCCATCGTGCTGGCCATCGGCCTGGTGGTCGACGACGCCATCATCGTGGTGGAAAACGTGGACCGCCACATGAAGCAGGGCCAGCCGCCGCTGGAGGCCAGCCTGCTGGCGGCGCGCGAGCTGGCCAGCCCCATCCTGGCCATGACGGTGGTGCTCATCGCCGTGTACGTGCCCATCGGCTTCCAGGGCGGCCTGACGGGCGCGCTGTTTACGGAATTCGCCTTCACCCTGGCCGGCGCCGTGGCCGTGTCGGGCATCGTGGCCCTGACCCTGTCGCCCATGATGTGTTCGCGTTTTTTTCGTCCGGAACAGGACAGCGGGCGCTTCGTGCAAGCCATCGACCGCGTCTTCGGCAAGGTGCACGACACGTACCAGCGTTTGCTGCACGCGCTGCTCGACACCTGGGTGGTGCTCATCGTCATGGCCGCGCTATTGATGGTGGTGCTGGGGCTGATGTTCAAGATGTCGCAGTCCGAGCTGGCGCCCGAGGAAGACCAGGGCGTCGTGCTGTCGCAGGTGGTGGGCGACCCGACGGCCACCTCAGACCAGATGCAAGTGTATGCGGAGCAAATCTACCAGGTGGCCAAGGCCATGCCCGAATACAGCCAGATGTTCCAGATCACGGGCGTGCCGACGGTCAACTCGGGTTTTGGCGGCATGCTGATGACGCCGTGGGACGAGCGCGCGCGCAGCGCCCAGCAGGTGCAGCAGGACTTGCAGGCGGGCTGGAACCGGATTGCCGGCGCCCGCGTGGCCGCCTTCCAGTTTCCCGCCTTGCCCGGCTCCTCGGGTCTGCCCGTGCAATTCGTCATCGCCACCACGGAGCCGTTTGAAAACCTCGATGCCATCGCGCAGCAGGTGCTGGAGAAGGCGCGCGCGTCGGGCAAGTTCTATTTCATCGACACGGACTTGAAGATTGATAAACCGCAAGCCACCGTCGTGATCGACCGCGACAGCGTCGCCGCGCTGGGCATGACGCAGCAGGACGTGGGGCAGGCGCTGGGCGCGGCCCTGGGCGGCAACTACGTCAATTATTTTTCCATCGCCGGGCGTTCCTACAAGGTGATCCCGCAGGTGCTGCAGGTGGACCGCCTGAATCCATCGGCCGTGCTGGACTTCCATATCAAGACGCCCGACGGTGCGATGATACCGGCCAGTACCGTCGCGCATATCCGCTACGATGTCGTGCCCGAGTCGATCAACCGCTTCCAGCAGCTCAATTCCGTGACGCTTTCCGGCGTGTCCGGCGCCTCGCAGGGCGAGGTGCTGGCCTTCATGCGCGAGACGCTGGCCCAGCTGGCACCCAGTGGCTACACGGCCGACTATGCGGGCCAGTCGCGCCAGTTCGTGCAGGAGTCGGGCGGTTTTGTCGTCACCATGCTGTTTGCCGTGGTGATCGTCTTCCTGGCGCTGGCGGCGCAGTTCGAGAGTTTCCGCGACCCCGTCGTGATCCTCGTTTCCGTGCCGCTGGCCCTGTTTGGCGCCACCATGTTCATCTTCCTCGGCTTTGCTTCGATCAACATCTACACGGAGGTGGGCCTGGTGACCCTGATGGGGCTGATCAGCAAGCATGGCATCCTGATCGTGGAAGTAGCGAATCAGCTGCAAAAGACGGGCAAGAGCAAGCGCGAAGCGGTGGAAGAAGCGGCTGCCGTGCGCCTGCGTCCCATCCTCATGACGACGGCTGCCATGGTGTTTGGCGTGCTGCCCCTGGTGATCGCTTCGGGTGCTGGCGCGGCCGGGCGCCACGCGATGGGGCTGGTGATTTTCACGGGCCTGTCCATCGGCACCCTGTTTACCCTGTTCGTGGTGCCGGCCATGTATCTGTTCCTGGCCGCCGATCACCAGGCGCTGGGCGCACGGGCCGCGGTGAAGGCGGCGCCAGCCCATTGATGCTGTAGCGGGGGCAATTGCTACGCCGTGCAAGACAAAGAGCCTTCGTTGGAAGGCTCTTTGTTGCTGATTCCCGTGCTCGTTGCCGGGATGCGAGGCCGGCCGCCGCAGCGCAGCGGGCGCAGCCTTTAGCTGCTGCGTGGCGGTGGCGTGGTGGTCCCGGCGCCGGTTCCAGTCCCGGTCCCTGGCGTGGTGCCATTGGCAGGCGGGGTGGTGGCCGGCGGCGTGGTCGTGCCGTCGGGGTTGGTGGTGGTGCCAGGCGCAACGGATGGCGTGGCGGGCGTGGTGGTGTCCGGCGTGGTGGTGCCGCTGGTGCCCGAGGTGCCGCTGCCGCCCGTGCCGGGCGTGGTGGCGGGTGCCGTGTTGGGCGTGGCCGCCGGGGCGGTGGTGGATTCATTGCGCTTGTTGCAGCCGCCCAGCAGCGCACACACGATGGCGGTGCCGAGGACAAGCTTGCTGGTGCTAGGGAGTGGGGCCGTCATGATTGTTCCTTTCTCGTTGGAAAGCTGTCGAGGGTGATCGTACCTTGCAAGGCGGCCTGTCACGGTGCGGGCAGACCGTCGCAGCAAGGCTGGCATCGCTTGCAAAAATTAGAGTAGGCAGGCGCGCGCAGGTTCACCGGATTTACAAATCAGCGGCCATCGGCGAGAAAAGAGGCGATCCGCTTTGACATGGCGCAAGCGCGCCACGTGAACGCCAAAGAAAGGGCCAGGACAGGACGTCCCGGCCACGGATGGGGGACTTACTTGGCGGCAGGGGCCTTGCTCACTTCCACTTCCCAATCCACGCCTGACTCAATGTGATGCTTGGCGGCAAAGTCGCCCTGGCTGATGGCCACGGCCACGTCGAGCAGGCTGTTCAGGTAGACCAGGGGCTTGCCCTTGGCGACGCCGCCAAACGTGTGTTCGAACGGCGCCGTGACCTTGGCCACTTGTTTGCCCTTGTGCAAGATGCGCACTTGCAGCAGGTCATGCAATTTCACCTGCAATTCGTCGAGCAGGGATTTCGGGATATTCGTCCAGACATTGCCATATTTTACGTCCAGCACGGGCACGATGCCGCGGATGGTATTGCCGTCGCGCACAGGTTTTTGATACGCGATCTTGACCACGGATGCGCTGGGCAAGGGCGGGCCCACCTGTTCATACGTGATGGCGCCCGACGCCAGGCGCGCACCGACATACGCGTACACGTCGCGGCCATGGAAGGTGTACGACTCGGCGGAGCCTGCCAGGCGGTTGACCTTTTCATCGATTTCGCGCAGTTCCGCCACGCCGTCGCGCTCGGCGATCAGCGTGAACAGGCCGTTGTCCGGGCCCACGAAGTAGCGGCCGCCCTTGGTTTTCAGCACCACCGACTTGCGGTTGGTGCCCACGCCCGGATCGATGACGGAAACAAATACCGTGCCTTGCGGCCAGTAATTGGCCGTCTGGTACAGGCGGTAGGCGCCCAGCCAGATGTCGTAGTCGGGAATCTGGTGCGTCAGATCCGAGATGGTGAGCTGGGGATCGACGCCGTAGGCGACGCCATGCATGGCGGACACGGCGCCGTCGGCCGTGCCGAAGTCCGTCATCAGCACCAGCGGCGCGGCAGCCTGGGCGGGCGACAGCAGCAGGGCGCTCAGGCAGGCGCCGGCGGCGAGGTGGGAGATTCGTTTGATAATCATGATTTATCCTTGTCCGTGTCAGAACGTGTAGCTTAATTTAGCGTAAAAGTAGGCGCCATTGACGCCGATGGGGTTGATGAAATTGTAGGGCAGGGCGCCGCCATACGTGGCGTTATTCGTTTCGCGCACGCGTTGCGGATAGCGGTCGAGGATATTGTTGCCGCCCACGCTCACCGTCAGTTGCTTGCTCAGTTTCAATTGGCCTTCCAGATCCAGCGACCAGACGGCGCCGAAGCGTTGCGCGGGGATGCCGTCGATCAAGGGCGCGTCGCTGTCGTAGGAAAAATCTTTCAGCTCGCCAAAGCGCGTGGCGCGCGCCTGCACCCCCCAGTCTGCCGCTTGCCAGTCAGCGCCCAAGATCAATTTGCTGGCGGGTGACGCATGTTTGATGCGGAACAAACTCGTCTCCGTCAGCAGGGTCAGACTCGGATCGATGGCGGCCAGCGCGGTGGAACTTTGGTGCACCTTGTCGAGGCTGGTCTTGTTCAGGTTCAGCGCCGCATTCAGGTTCAGCTTGCCTGAGGTGAACGCCAGGTCGTGGTTCAGCACCAGATCCAGTCCTTTGGTGCGCGTGTCGAGCAAATTGGCCAGGTAGGCCACGGATTGAATGTCGCTGCGGCCATTCGCGGCCAGGTAGGCCGTGACGGCATCGCTTTGCAAGTCGCTCGAGCGCGTGATGCGGTCGCGGATGCGGATCACGTAGGCGTCCACCGTCAGGCTGGTGGCGGCCGCCGGTTTCCAGGCCAGGCCCAGCGACAGGTTGGCCGATTTTTCCGGTTTCAGCTGTTGCGCGCCGAAGTTGCGCGCCAGCGGGTCGCTGGCCGGCAGCAGGGCTGCCGTTTGCAGGGCCGTGCCATCGGCGTTGAAGTTCAGGGTGGCGAAGCGGAAGCCCGTCTGCACGAGGGCTGGCGCGCGGAAGCTGTTCGACAGCGAGCCGCGCACGAGGAAGTTGTCCGTCACCTTGTAGCGCGTGGACAACTTGCCCGTGCTGGCGCTGCCGAAGTCGCTGTAGTCGGAATAGCGGGCGGCGGCGCCCACCAGCAGGCGCGGCGTGAGGTCGCTTTCCACGTCCGCATACACGGAGCGGATCTGGCGGCTGCCATCGTAGGCGTCCGATGGACGCAAGCCCGGTCCCGCCTGCGCGCCCGGTGGCGCGTCGGTGAAGCTGCCGGCCGCATACGAAGCGGGGTCGCCGGCCGAGCTGGTGTACGTTTCGCGCATCCATTCGGCGCCCACGGCCAGGCTCAAAGGGGCGGGTAAACCGATGTCGATGGTGCGCGTGGCATCGAGGTTCAAGGCGTCCTGGCGGAAGTCGAAGCCGGCCAGATTGAAACGCGTGGGGCTGGCCGCGCCCAGCGAAGCGTTGACGGAGTGGCTTACGCCGTAGTCAAAGCGGTCGCTGCCGTGGCGCGCGCTGGCGTCCCAGTTCCATTCGCCCGCACTGCCGCGCACGCCGGCAACGATGCTGAGGTCGCGCTTGTCGCCGTTGGTGACGGGGCGGTAGCCGTGCGGATACAGGGCCGGCACGTTTGACGGGTCGCCCGGGTAGCGGAAGTAGGCGCTGCCGTCGGATGTGCGTTCGTTCAGGGTGGCAAACGAGTACAGGTCGAGGCCGTTGGCCAGCGTGAGCTGGGTGTTGTAGAACAAATAGTTGTTGCGCTGGCGCGAGTCGCCGGACTTGAACACCACCTTGCCGTCGAGCGCCTGGTCGGCCGGCGTGAAGTTGTAGGACGTCCAGCCCGCGTCGCTGGGGCCGGCCCGTTCCGTGGGCGAGCGGCGCCGCGTTTCCGCGCCGAAGCGGAAGAATCCCGCCTCGCCCAGCGGCACGCCGTAGTCGGCGTTGACGATGACGGTCTGGCCATCCGTCAGGGTTTGATCGGTGGGGGCGAAATGCGTGTGGTTGGCGCCATAGCTGACGGAGGCGGCGCCGCCCGTGCGGGCCTTTTTCAGCACGATGTTGATCACGCCGGCCACGGCATCGCTGCCGTACTGGGCGCCCGCGCCGTCGCGCAGGATTTCGATGTGATCGATGGCATTCGGCGCAATGGCGTTGATGTCGACCGGCACGGTGCCGGCAAAGCTGCTTTCCGTGTCGAGCACGGCGCTCGTGTGGCGGCGCTTGCCGTTGATCAGCACCAGCACCTGGTCAGGCGCCAGGCCCCGCAACTGGATGCCGCGCACGGAGTCCGACGCGCCGCTCGACTCGATGCGGGGGAAGTTGATCGACGGCGACAGATTTTGCAGGGCCGCGCCCACGTCGCCCGAGGCCAGCGCGTTGTCCACTTCACGGGCACCGAAGCGGTCGATGGGCACGCTGCTGTCGAAGACGGTGCGGTTGCGCGCGCGCGAACCGACGACGGTGACCTGGTCGATGCTGGCGCCGGCCGTTTCAGCGGTGGCGCCTGTGCCTGTGCTGGCGGTGGCTTGCGCGTCCTGTGCCCAGGCGGGCGCGGCGCCCAGCATGGCGCAGGCCAGCACGATGGCGCGCAGCGGCGTGGCGGGAAGGGAATGGGGGGCGTATGAGTGGCGCAGGTGCACGGCGGTATCCTTTAAGCTTGTTCATCTGAAAACAATTGGATGAGCTTAAGGGAGGTTGTTGCCCAGGCGAACGATTCTTTATGGATATGCTTATGGCTGTTGTTTCTACGCCGCTTCACTCAGGGCGCCAGCTCAGAGCGCCAGCTCAGGGCGTCAGATTCCGCAGCAGGGCGGGTATCTCGGCCGGGATTTCGCGCGCCAGGTAGCCGAGGATGCCGAAGCGCAGGGCCAGCTGTTCGCCAGCCAGCGCATGCAGGGCGATGCCCCAGGCGCATGCCTGTTCCAATGGCGCGCCGCGCGCGGCCAGGCCCGTGATGATGCCGGCCAGCGTGTCGCCGGAACCGGAGATGGCCAGGCCGATGTTGCCGCCCGCGTGCGTCCAGCTGCTGCCATCGGGCATGGCGATGACGGTCAGCGCGCCTTTCAGGGCGACGATGGCGTGCCAGCGCCGTGCCGCTTCCACGGCGCAGGCCTGCGGGTCGGCCAGCACGGCGTCCTTCGACAGGCCCATCAGCTGGGCCAGTTCGCCCGCGTGCGGCGTCAGCAGCACGGGCTGCTCAAAATGGAACTGCGGCGGCTGGCGCACGACCTGCATGGCGCAGGCGTCGAGGATCAGGCGGCTGCCGGCAAACAGGGGCAGCAGGTGGCGCATCAGCTCGCAGCAGGCGGCCGTGTCGCACATGCCCGGCCCGACGAGGACGGCATCGACCTTGCCGGCCAGCGGCGCCAGCTGGTGCCGCGCCTCGTGGCGGAAGCCGCCCAGCGCCGTTTCGTCGAGGCCGATGACCCGCGCCTCGGGCATGGCGATGGCCACTTGCGCCGCCACCGAGGCGCCCGTCGCCAGGGTCAGCTTGCCCGCGCCCGCGCGCAGGGCTGCCGTGGCTGCCAGCACGATGGCGCCCGGCATTTCCTCGGAGCCGGCGACGATCAGCAGATGGCCGCGCACTTCCTTGTCGCCATCGGGCTGTGGCATGGGCAGGGGCCAGGAACGCAGCAGGGAAGGGGTGATGGCGGTGGCGTCCATGGATGACCTCCTAAGGATCAGGATTTCGGCGCCGCCGGCATGTCGGGCTGGGCCGTGACGGGTGTGCCGGCCGCTTCCAGCGGCGCAACAAAATTGCACAGGTCCAGCTGCAGCTTGCCGTGCCTGCCCAGGGCGGGGTTGAAGGCGTACGAGGTGATGCCGCAGTTGGGCACGTCGGCCGCCTTGTCGATGGCCAGGATGGCGTGCTCGTCGCAGCGCTCCAGCAGGTAGCGGAAGCAATTGACGATGACCTGGTGGCCGACGATCAGCACCCGTTCGCCCCGGTATTCGCGGGTGATGGTGTCGAGCACGCTGCGCAGGCGCAGGATGACGTCGCACCAGCTTTCGCCGCCCGGCGGGCGGAAGTAGAATTTACCCACGTGCTGGCGCTGTTCGTGCAATTCCGGGTATTTGCTGGCGATGCCGTGCACGGTCAGGCGGTCGAGGATGCCGAATTCCTTTTCGCGCAGGCGCTCGTCGGCCACGACGGAGTTCAAGCTGTCCGCACCGATGCGCGCCAGCACGGCTTGCGCCGTCTGCTGCGCCCGCACGTACGGCGAATACAGCACGACGGTCGGTTGTTGTTCAGGGGGGAGGGTGGCGAACCAGTCGCCGAGGGCTTGCGCCTGGCGCGCGCCCAGCTCGGAGAGGGGTACATCGACATCGCGCTCGGCGATGGCGATCAATAACTGTTTTTCCGCTTCGGCGGCATCGCGCGCCACGTTGCCGGCACTTTGGCCGTGACGCACGATCCAGATTTGCTGCGGCCATTTCTGTTCCATCGCCTCGCGCCTTCCTCCGTATTGACTGCGATTCAATATAGACGAAAGCGGCAAGGCGCGGCGCGCCGGTGGATGGCTTCCTAGGCGGCGTGTTCCGCTTCGTCCAGGTCGGGTGCGTCGTCGCTGTTGTAGACGGCCAGGTCGGTCTGTCCCATGACCCTGCTGGTGACGGTGCCGGCCGTGATCGAGCCGCTCACGTTCAGGGCCGTGCGGCCCATGTCGATCAGCGGTTCGACGGAGATCAGCAAGCCGGCCAGCGCGACGGGCAAGTCCATCGCCGACAGCACGATCAGCGCGGCAAACGTGGCGCCGCCGCCCACGCCGGCCACGCCGACGGAGCCGATGGTGATGATGGCCAGCAAGGGCAGCAGGAAGCTGACGGTGAACGGGTCGACGCCGACGGTAGGGGCGATCATGACGGCCAGCATGGCCGGATAGATGCCGGCGCAGCCATTCTGGCCGATGGTCGAGCCGAACGAGGCGGCGAAGTTGGCGATGCCTTCCGGCGTGCCCAGGCGCTGGGTTTGCGTCTGCACGCTCATCGGGATCGAGCCGGCGCTGGTGCGCGACGTGAACGCGAAAGCCAGCACGGGGAAGACTTTCTTGACGAAGCGCAAGGGGTTCAGGCCCACGCCGGCGATGATGGCCAGGTGCACGAGGAACATCAATATCAGCGCGCTGTACGAGGCGACGACGAAGTTGATCAATTTCAAGATGTCCGTGTAGCTCGACGAGGCCACCACTGCAAACATCAGCGCGAACACGCCGTACGGCGTCAGGCGCAGCACCAGGGTGACCATGCGCATGACGATGGCGTGCGCCACTTTCATGAAGCTTTCGAAGGAAGCGAAGATTTCCGGCTTCTTGGCGGCGATGCCCGTGGCCGAGATGCCGATGAAGATGGAGAACACGACCACGGCGATGGTCGACGTCTTGCGCGCGCCCGTCATGTCGAGGAAGGGGTTGGTCGGCACGAAGCTGACCAGCAGTTTCGGCAGGGACAGGGCTTTTGCCGTTTCCAGCGACCCTTGCAGCTGCACGCCGCGCGCCACTTCGGCAGCGCTCGACGTCAGGCCGACGGCCGTCAGGCCGAACAGTTTGGCCATCAAAATGCCGATCGCGGCGGCGATGGTCGTGGTGATGAGCAGGGTGCCGATGGTCAGCGCGCTGATCTTGCCCAGGGAACTGGCATCCTTCAGCTTTAAAATGGCGGAAATGATGGACACCATGATCAGCGGCATGATGATCATCTGCAGCAGTTTGACGTAGCCGCTGCCGACGATGTCGATGTATTCATTGGTGCCGGCGATGATGGGCGAGCCGGCGCCGTACAGCCACTGCACGGCCGCACCGAGCAGCACGCCCAGGCCCAGGCCCGTGAAGACGCGCACGGTAAACGTCGCGTGTTTGCGTTGCTGATGGAACATGAAAGCGAAGACGAGCAACGCAACGAGCAGGTTCAGGATGATATTAATTGCCATGAAGGGGCCTTATCTTGGTTTTATTCGAGACTGCACGGAGCACATAAAACAGTACTACAACTGACAGCTGCCCCAGCCCGGGGCGGAAGGGCAAGCACTGTACAGTACTATGGTGGCGTTTTGCGCAATACCGCTGCGAATATTACGCTATATAAATATGCTCCACAGGCATAAGTCTTCCGGCGGATTGTGAAAAAATGGATTTCGTGCCAGCATGTTTTGCCTATTTATTAATGACGTGCCAATTATTTCAAGGAAAAAGATGAATGCTTTAACGGAAGTACAGGTACTCGATGCGGAAGAACGCTTGCGCCTGGCCATGATGGCCTCCGATGTGGCTGTACTGAGTCGGTTGCTGGCCGATGACTTATTGTTTACCAATCACCTGGGCCACTTGCTGAGCAAGCATGCGGATCTGGCCGCGCACGAGCAGCGTCTGCTGACCATTACCGATCTGCGCGCTTCCGAGCGCCATGTGCGCATCAATGGCAACGTGGCCGTCGTCTCCGTGCGCATGCAGTTGACGGGCAGTTATCACGACGTGGAAACGCATGGCGACTTCCGTTTTACGCGCGTCTGGGCGCAGGATGCGGCCGGCGCGCTGCAAGTGATCGCCGCCCATTCGGGCGTCGTGGCTTGAGGAGCAAGATTTAGTGGATCATCGTTCCAAAGGGCAGCTGTTTGAAGCTGTCATCGCCGCCGGCCCGGCCACCCTGGCCGTCACGGCCGGCTATCCCGTGCTGCTGTACAACCTCGTGCGCACCTGGGCCGACGCCCCCGGCGCCAATGCCCTGGCCGCGCTGTTGCTGACGGGCGGCCTGTGGGCCTTGCTGGAATTCTGGCGCATCGCCCTGGCCACGGTGGCGCGCAAGGCGTATGCCTTCAACTGGCGTTTCTGGCTGGCCATCGCCAGTTTTCTCGCCTGCTTCGTGCGTTTCGTGCCGGACATGCCGGCCGGACTGATGTTGTTGCTGATGGTGCTGCCGGCGCTGGCGTGGACGCATTTTATTTTGCTGCAGATCAAGCGTCCAGCCAACTTGTAAGTTTTATTCTTCCTCTTCTGTCTCTACTTTCAGCCAGGCTATCCGCCCATTGCCCGCCTCATGCAGATGGGCCAGCAGGGCGGTGGCCGCCGTTTCAGGCAGGCTGAAGTCGAACAGCACGGCGTCGCCATGCGCAACGTTGAGCAAGGTGGCGCCGGCGCCATCGAGTTCGCGGCGCAGCATGCCTTCCATCGCATACGGCACCGTGCAGCGCAGGCTGCGCTGGCGCACGATGGCCGTCTTTTCCGCCTGCAATAACGCTTGCGCCACGCTGTCCGTGTAGGCGCGCACCAGGCCGCCCGCACCGAGCTTGATGCCGCCAAAATAGCGCACCACGGTGGCCAGCACGCCTTCCAGGTCCTGGTGGCGCAGCACGTCGAGCATGGGCCGCCCGGCCGTGCCGCTCGGTTCGCCATCGTCGACGGCCGCCGACTGCCCGCCCGCCCGCAGCGCCCAGCACACATGGCAGGCGCCCGGATGCTGGGCCTTCAAGTCATTGACCACCTGCTGCGCGCTGGCGCGGTCCGTCATCGGCTGCACGCAACCGATGAAACGGCTTTTCTTGATGATCAGTTCGCTGTGGACGGGGGCGGCAATGGTAAACGGCATGGCGGGTGCGAAGGCGGGCAAAGCAGCATGATAGAGGAAATGCGCGCCGGGGACGAGCCTGCCAGCTTACGCGGCGGACGCGGCCACCAGTTCGCGCAGCGCCGCATCGCGTACTTGCACGATGTCGAACAGTCCCAGCGCGTGCAGGGCGGGCAGGGCGTCGACAATGTCGCGCTCAGCGATGGCCTTGTCGTCGCTGCTGCTGGCGTCGTCCAGCCACAGCCGGGCATTGGCGAGAAAAGCGCCCACCGTGCCCTTGCGCACGGTGACGCCCTTGAACTGGGCCTGGTTTTGTTGATCGGCTAATACGTCTTCTGCGCGCATGGCGAACTCCTGAGGGTTGGAAAGACTTCACTGTATGATGGCCGGATTGTCTTGCCTGCGTTGTTTATGTCATTCGATACGTCAAATCCGCCAATTTTTCCCGCATCGCCGCCGCCGCTGCGCGCCTTGCGCATTGTCCAGCCACAGGAACGGGTGACGGCGGCGCACCGCCATGCCAGCGGCCAGCTGTTCGGCGCCATGCGGGGCTTGCTTTCCGTCGCTGCCGACAGCGGCCAGTGGGTGGTGCCGGCCAGCCATTGCGTGTGGATGCCGCCCCATCACATCCACGCGCTGCGTTCGCACGGCCCGTTTGCGGGCTGGAGCGTGTATGTGGACGAGGCCAGCTGCGCCGGCTTGCCCGCCGCGCCGTGCGTGATGCGCGTCTCGGGCTTGCTGCGCGAAGCGGTGGGCCGCGCCAGCGCCTGGAACGATAGCGCGCCGGACGCACTGGATGCGCGGCAAGCCCGGGTGGCGGGCGTGATCCTCGACGAGATCGCCGCCGCGCCGCACGAGCCGTTCGGTTTGTCGTTACCCACGGACCCGCGCCTGCTGCGCGTGGCACGCGCCGTGCTCGATGACCTGGCCGACGAGCGGGGCGTGGAAGCACTGGCCGCCTGGACCGGCGTCTCGCCGCGCACCCTGGCGCGTCGTTTTACCATCGAGACGGGCTTTACGCCCTCCGCCTGGCGCCAGCGCGCCCGCATCCTGCGCGCCCTGGAACGATTGGCCGCCGGCCAGCCCGTCACGACGATTGCGCTGGACCTGGGCTACGACAACGTCAGCGCCTTTATTGCCATGTTCAAGCGGGTGATGGGGGTGACGCCGGGGAGGTATGGGGAAGGGCATGGCAGTGAATCGAGCAATATCGGTGTTTGATAAAGTGCAACTTGCTGCAGATGGAGGCGGTCAAGGCTGAAATCGTGTATGAATGGCGGACTTGACCCCGGCCTGGTGTGTGACCTCGGCCTAGTGTGTGAAATATTTCTTGCCCATCAACAATAAAAAGGACGATACTCTTGGTTGTCATTATTGCTAGTGTCTTGGCAGCACCCAACGTTCTTGAGGATATTAAATGCTCTCTTTCGCTACAGAGGTCCCTGTTCCTATCGAAATAGCTAGTGTTGATTTTTTTGCGGCAGTGAAAAAGTGGTTGCTTGGTTCTCGATATACGAACTTCAATGCCAAGTCTCTTGCCGGACTTGGTATCGGTGAAGCATGGGACGCGGTGGAAGAAACCGAATCTATCGAATCAATCTGCGAAAGTACAGCTGATAGCGAGTCAGCGGCTGTGATTTATCGTAAATCAGATGCCGATTTTGAATGGATAACTACGATTGTCCTGGCGCTACTACCGTCAACTGCATGGGTAAGTATTAGGATCGAATGCGACCCATTGCATCCTAGAGCAAAAGTTCCGGTAGCGAAAAAACCAGTATTGCTAAGAGTACTTCTTGAAGAGTTAGGCTGTGGCGTTGATGGTGAATTTAAAGTCGCTGATACGCCAGTTGTCTTCACCTCCTCGGAAATTGACTTGGCGGCAAGTTGCGTTCGAGGTGAAACGTACTCGTATATGCCGATCATCTATGTAAGCGCTCCATTTCACGGCCCTTACTTGGTTGACCCTAATGCACTTGCAGCGTTATTGACGGGCATGGCGCACGTAGTTGTTGAGCCCAACAGAGATTTTTCGCTTGGGCTTATGGCCTTAACGCAGCGTAAGAATGTTTACGGAGGCACTATTGCTCTGTACTGGCCAGAAGGTGGCGGGAAACGTTCTTTTTTTGCTTCTGGTGCTGTTTCTGCTGGATCCATTGAACAGTTGATATTTGATGAACTACGTCTTTCATTAATTAATCGACGACCGATGGTTCGTTGTACGCTTGCAGCGATAAAAGAGCTTAAATCACGTCGTTTGATTAATTGTCTAAAGGATGAAGGATCGAAAGAGACCCAGAACTATGTGGATTTGTACGAGGATGAACTACGTTCAAAAGATGCGGGACTTCAAGCTGCAGAATCTGAGATTATTCGTCTTAAGGCTGAAGTTCGTCGATATGCTATGCAGGATCGTGGCGGCGATGGAATCACGTTAGATACTGGTGGAGAATGTGACCTATATGAAGGTGAAATATTAGATTCAATAATGGAAGCTCTTGAAAGCGGAATTGGTCGCGTTACACCAGATGGCCGTCGGCAGCACATTTTGCAAGCATTAGTATCTGCCAATGTAATAGGTGCTGAAAGGGTGCGAAATCGGGAAAAAATTAAAACGCTTCTCCGGGGATATCAAAGTATGGATGCTAGAACAAAACGGGACCTAGAGCAGATCGGATTTTCCATAAGCGAAGATGGGAAACATTGTAAGCTCGTATATCAGAATGACTCACGTTATACTTTTATTTTGCCGAAATCTGGTAGTGACTATCGTGGCGGACTAAATGCCGCTGGAGATATTTGTCGCTTACTTTTTTAATTGGAATGTGGTTATTTTTAAGTTTTGTGTAAAAAATTCTGCAAAATATTTTAGTGGGAAAAATTTTTATGTCGGAAAGACGCTCCCTTAAAATCTAAATAGTTGTAGTTGCTCTTCTTAAGAATTCATCTTCCTGTTCGAGAATTAAATTGAATGCATAAGATATTTGTGTTTTTGAAATTCCCATTTCATCAGAAATTTTTTGCTTGATTCCTTCTGGCCATGGCCTTGTTTGAATGTAGGAAAATATTTCATCCAGTTTCTCGTCTGAAAGTTTTGTTTTATGTGATCGACTCATGACATCACGACGCGTTACTGATAGTATCTTTCTTGTATCTTCGATATGTTTTATTATTTGAATGTACTCTGATACAATTTCCCGAGGTCCTGATAGTATCAAATCTACTTCGGTTTTATTTCTTAGGTTGGAAATTGTTACGGAAGATAGGGGGTGCATTTTATTTTTGAAGTTAAATAAATAATTTGGATCGAAAAGATGGTTTGCACTTTCTTCGTTTATCCTGATTTTCAATACTAGTTGGAATGATCTATTTATTCCATTGGTAGGGTTTATTTTTTTAAAGCTGGCTCGCCGTACAAATTCGTGAAATGCCTCTAGATTTGTGAAGCATTGCCTCAGATTTTTGTCTGTAATTGCGAGAAATGATTGATTTGAGCTATATTTTTTTCTAAATGCATCATCTGTATGACCCAGTGCATGGACAAGTATATTTCTCTGATCATACATCTCTTCAATTGCAACGATTTCAGCGAAGCGGCGAAGATTTATATTGAATTTTATTTTGTAGTATTCAATTATATCTGAGAATTTTCTGCCGTTGAGATTTCTGCATTCTTCTCGAACAATTTTCGACCAAACTTCATCGATGGTTTGAAAGGTGGATAGGAGATTTGTGTCAATCTTAATTTCTTTGCCTAAAAGGGTAGCTCGATTGGCGCTGTATATGATTTTCGCATAGTCTTGCAACATTACTTCGGTAGCAGAGATTAGGCGAACGAAAATAACTTCGCGCAGGTAATTTTGCGCTTCAAGATTTAAAAATGCTTTCGTTTCCCAATAATGGGGTAGATTAATTTTCTTGTCATATTTTAAAAATATCCGCTCTTCATGTCGTTCTTTTGACATGCTCTTAATTTCAGTCTGAAGTGAACTGAATGACCTTAGCGACACTACGTAAAGTCTTACGAGATTAGATATCTCAGCAAAGAAACCTTGAGTTAGCATTTGGAATATTCGGAAAGAAAACTCGATGCTACTATCCATCCTGAATAGTTGCAAAGAATTTAGCTGATCATGCTGCAGTTTGATAACTGAGGAAGCAGTCTTCGTACGGAGTAGCCAGCGGTCTCTTCACGGAAAAGTGGTAATCATAGATGCTTGATGGGAGAGGTGGCTGGACAGGGCGCCCTAGTTTCGATGTCTGTTGTAGTAGATTTTAGAGCGCCCAAAAACAAAAAAGCCAACCGCAAACGGTTGGCTTCTCTGAAGTATTTGGTAGGCCGTGCGGGATTCGAACCTGCGACCAACGGATTAAAAGTCCGCTGCTCTACCAGCTGAGCTAACGACCCAAAAACTTTTTAC
>NZ_JACYMM010000017.1 GCF_020858115.1 Janthinobacterium sp. FW305-129 | reverse complement strand
GTGGCGGCCAGGTCCAGGGTGCCGTTTTCATTGACGGGAATCTCGCCGTAGATGAAGTTCTGGCGCACGGCCGAGGTAGTGCCGAGGATGGCGCCATTGTCGTCGCGCTTGTTGAGATCGCGGTCCTTGAAGAAGGCGTACGAGAATTTACCGGGGCCGGCAGGAATGCGGTCCAGGCCGGCGCCCGTGCCGTTCATGTTGATGTATTGCAAGTCCAACATGTGGATGTCGGGACGGTAGTAGAAGCGTTTACCGATCCAGGCCGTGCCGCCGTTCAGGAAATCGAGTCCCTGCGCTTCGACATAGGCCTTGACGATGCCCAGCTTGTTGTCGCCGAAATCCGAGTTTGGCGCGTAGGCGTTGACCCAGATGGTGGCCAGGTAGTTCACGCCGCCGGACTGGGCGACGGACTTGGTGTAGCCGAATTCCGTGTAGGCATCGCACTCATTGCCCAGACGGTACTTCATGGTATTGCCGCCCAGGCCGAAGCAGCCTTGCGAACCGCCGTCGCCCGAGGTATTGCTGCCGGCGCCGGCGCGCAGGTAGCCATGGAAGCCTTCGGAGTCGGATGGGTACATGGGGTCGGCCATGGCGGAAGCGCTGGCGATGGCCAGGAGCAGGGCAGGCAAGGTTTTCAATGCAGTGCGATTCATGCGGTCTCCAGAAGAATGTAGGTGGTAGCGCTGGCGCCCCGGAAGGACGGCCACCGCACACGGTCTAATGCCGAAAACCAAGTCTAGCAGCGCTTTTTTAACCAGACCGATACAAAACGTACAAGTGACGATACTTTCTTTCAAAGTGTTGTTTTTACTCAATATCGATACTCTCGCGCATAGTGGCGCTGCAAAAGAGTATCGAATTGCGGTTTTGGAGTATCAGAAAGTATCAAAGCCCGGTGCTACATTGTGGTCGTGGTGCCAACAAGCGGCATTGCCAACGACAAAAAACACTGGAGACACACAATGAAACGTACCGCCATTGCCGCGCTGTGCGCCGGCGCGCTCTGCCTCAGCTCGTCCGCCTCGGCCGCAACCGATCTCGTCATCGCCACCGTCAACAACGGCCACATGATCGAAATGCAAAAGCTCAGCAAGTTCTTCGAGCAAGCCAATCCCGACATCAAGCTCAAATGGGTGACCCTGGAAGAGGGCGTCTTGCGCCAGCGCATGACCACCGATATCGCCACCAAGGGCGGCCAGTTCGACGTGATGACCATCGGCCTGTATGAAACGCCCATCTGGGGCAAGAAAAACTGGTTGATCCCCATCAAGCCGGACGCCAAGTATGATATCGACGACCTGCTGCCCGCCATCCGCGAAGGCCTGTCCGGCGACGGCAAGCTGTACGCGTCGCCGTTCTATGGCGAAAGCTCGATGATCATGTACCGCAGCGACCTGGTCAAAAAGGCGGGCGTGACGATCGAAGACCGCCCCAGCTGGAACCAGCTGCGCGACGTGGCGGCCAAGCTGCACGACCCGGCCAACGGCGTGTACGGCATCTGCCTGCGCGGCAAGCCGGGCTGGGGCGACAACATGGCGCTGATCACCACCATGGCCAATTCCTACGGCGGCCAGCTGTTCGACATGCAATGGAAGCCGCAATTTACCAGCAAGCCGTGGAAGGACGCGGTCACCATGTATGTCGACCTGATGAAGAAATACGGCCCGCCAGGCGCGGCAGCCAACAGCTTCAATGAAAACCTGGCGTTGTTCAACCAGGGCAAGTGCGGCATCTGGATCGACGCGACGATCGCCGCCTCCTTCATCACGGACCCGAAACAGAGCAAGGTGGCCGACAAGGTGGCGTTTGCCCAGTCGCCCGTCGGCGTGACGGAGCGGGGCGCCAACTGGCTGTGGATCTGGTCGCTGGCCATCCCGTCGAGCTCGAAACACCCGAACGAAGCGCAGCGCTTCATCAACTGGGCCACGTCGCCCGATTACGTGAAACTGGTTGCCAAGGAAACCAGCTGGGCCAACGTGCCGACGGGTACGCGCAAGTCCACGTATGCGAGTCCCGAGTTCCAGAAAGTGGCGAAATTTGCCGCCGCCGAAGGCAAGGCCCTGGCCACCACGCGCGCCGTGCAAAGCACCTTGCCGCCTTCGCCGTACGTGGGCGTGCAATTCGCGTCGATCCCGGAGTTCCAGGTGATCGGCGTGGCAGCCGGCCAGCAGATGGCGGCAGCGCTGCTGGGCAAGGTGACGGTGGAGCAGGCGCTGGAATTGTCGCAGCAGACGGCGGAGAGGGAAATGCGTAAGGGTGGCTATTACAAGTAAGACTGCTGCATAGTTTGCGTACCCCAACGGCATAAATCTGGGGTCGGACCCTGAGGGTCCGACCCCGGTACTTTAGCTTTGCGGGTTATCGGTTCACCTGCCCCAAGAGAACATTATGAAACGCATTATCCCCCGGACTTTGCTGACGCCGGCCGTGGTCGCCGTCTCCGTCATTTCCGTGATCCCGTTATTGATCACGCTGTATTACGCGTTCGTGCGTTATTCCATGCTCGATCCGAGCGGCCATCCTTTCCATGGGCTGGCCAACTTCCACTTTTTCTTTAGCGATGCCTCGTTCCTGCCGGCCTTGCAGAACACGTTTACCTTGCTGTTTTCCGTCATGCTGGTGACAGTCGTGCTGGGCACGGCGCTGGGCTTGCTGATCAATGAAGCGTTTCCGGGGCGCGCCATCGTGCGCGTGCTCTTGATTTCGCCGTTTCTCGTCATGCCGGCCGTGAATGCCCTGATGTGGAAAAACATGCTGCTCAACCCGATCTACGGCCTGTTTGCGCAAATCAGCATCTTCTTTGGCGCTACGCCCGTCGACTGGCTGTCGGCCCATCCCTTGTTCTCGATCATCATGATGGTCTCCTGGCAATGGCTGCCGTTTGCCTGCCTGATCTTCATGACGGCGCTGCAATCGATGGACCGCGAACAGCTGGAAGCGGCGCGCATGGATGGCGCCACGTATCTGCAGCAGTTGCGCTACCTCTATATTCCCCACCTGGGCCGCGCCGTTTCGGTGGTGCTGATGATCGAAATGATCTTCTTGCTGTCGATCTTTGCGGAAATCTTTACCACCACGGGCGGCGGTCCCGGCTTCGACACGACCACCATCACCTTCATGATTTACCAGCAGGCACTGCTGTCGTATGACGTGGGAGCAGCCTCGGCCGGTGCCCTGTTCGCCGTGCTCATCGCCAACATCGCCGCCTTCTTCCTGATGCGCGTCATCGGCAAGAATCTGTCGAAATAAGGAGACCTTGATGCATAGCAAACTTCATTTATATAGCCGCACGGCCGCCGCCTGGCTGTGTGCGCTGCTGCTGTTCTTCCCCATCTTCTGGCTGGGCTTGATGGCTTTCAAGACGGAAGGGCAAGCCATTTCCACGCCGCCGCTGCTGTTTTTCACGCCCACCCTGGACAGCTTCCGCGAAGTGCTGGCGCGCGACAATTACTTCGGCTACGCGTGGAACTCGCTGTTTACCAGCGTGGTCTCCACCGCGATTGGCCTGCTGATCGCCATCCCGGCCGCCTATTCGATGGCCTTCTTTCCCACGGGCGGCACCATCGGCTTACTGAAATTCATGCTCAGCTCGCGCTACATGCCCGGCGTGGGCGCGCTGATGCCCATCTATATCTGCTACCAGTACTTCGGCCTGCTCGATACGCGCATCGGCCTGACCATCATGTTCATGCTGATGAACCTGCCCATCATGATCTGGCTGCTGTACACGAGCATGAAGGAGCTGCCGCGCGAAATCCTCGAGGCGTCGCGCATGGATGGCGCCACCGTGTGGGACGAGTTCCGCCACGTCGTGCTGCCCCTGTCCGTGGGCGGCATCGCTTCCACGGCGCTGGTCTGCATGGTGTGGTCGTGGAATGAATCGTTCTGGTCGCTGAACCTGGGCGCGTCCAACGCGGGCACGCTGGCCTGGCTCATCGCCTCGTATTCGAGCCCGGAAGGACTCTTCTGGGCCAAATTGTCGGCCGCATCGCTGATGGCCATCGCGCCCATCATGGCGCTGGGCTGGTTCTGCCAGAAACAATTGGTCCAAGGTATGACTTTCGGCGCCGTCAAATAATCGATGCCTCCATAAACCTACTGCGCGGCCCAATTTCGGCTCTCCGTTGCTCACTGACTCGGCGCCCCCGTGCATCCGCACAGCTCCGCTACTCAAACCGAACTTGAACTGCTCGCTACGGTTTCTGAAAGCATCGAAAAACAAATCAGAATTGAGAAAAATCATGGCTTACCTTCAACTGAGCAATATCGAGAAATTCTTTGGCGAGCATCGCGCCATCAAGGGCATCGACCTGGACATTCAACAGGGCGAGTTCGTCGTCTTCGTGGGGCCGTCGGGTTGCGGTAAATCAACCCTGCTGCGCCTGATCGCGGGCCTGGAACCGATCGACGGCGGCAAGCTGTCGCTCGACGGGCGCGACATCACGAATCTGCCGTCATCGAAGCGCGACCTGGCGATGGTGTTCCAGTCGTATGCGCTGTACCCGCACATGACGGTATTCCAGAACATGTCGTTCGCGCTGAAACTGGCCGGCGTCGATCCGGCCATCATCCGCGAAAAGGTCGACAAGGCGGCTGCCATCCTCGACCTTGGGCGTTACCTGGAGCGCACGCCGAAGGAATTGTCGGGCGGCCAGCGCCAGAGGGTGGCCATCGGCCGCGCCATCGTGCGCGACCCGAAGGTGTTCCTGTTCGACGAACCGCTGTCGAACCTCGATGCGGCCCTGCGCGTGCAGACGCGCATCGAGATCGCCAAGCTGCACCGCGAACTGGGCGCCACCACCATCTACGTCACGCACGACCAGGTCGAGGCGATGACCCTGGCCGACCGCGTGGTGGTGCTGCGCGACGGGCAGATTGAGCAGCATGGTTCGCCCCTGGAACTGTATGACCGTCCCGCCAATCGCTTCGTCGCGCAATTCATCGGCACGCCCAGCATGAACGTGGTGCCCGCCGACGCGGCGCCGCAGCTGCTGGCGCAGGCGGGCAGCGCGGCGCAGGCCGATGGTTTTGTCGGTATCCGCCCCGAACACGTGCACCTGGGCGCGGCGCAGCCGGGCAGCGTGCCCGTCACCGTCGACCTGGTGGAGTCCCTGGGCGTGGAAACCCTGACCTATGTGCGCCTGCCGAACAATGTGCAGGTGGTCTCGCGCGGCGCGGAGCGCAGCAGCCTGCAGCCGGGCCAGCAGACGCACCTGACGTTCGAACCGGGCTTCGTCCACTATTTCGACCGCGCCGGCAAGACCTATGCGGCGGCGAAAGGAGCGCTGTAATGGACGCCATCGCATTGAAGCAATCGAACCTGGCGCGGCTGCCAGGGAACGTGACCGTGCCCGCGTATGCGCGCGGCGCACTCGTGCCCAGCATCGTGCATATCGGCGTGGGCGGTTTTTTTCGCGCCCACCAGGCCGTGTACCTCGACGACTTGCTGGCCTTGCCCGGCAACGCAGAATGGGGATACTGCGGCGTGGGCTTGCTGGCGTTTGATGCGGCCATGCGCGACGCCATGCGGGCGCAGGACGGTTTATATACGGTGGTCGAGCGCAGCGCGGCCGGCGATACGGCGCGCATCATCGGCAGCGTCGGCGAGTATCTGTATGCGCCCGACGAGCCGCAAGCCGTGCTGGAAAAGCTGGCCGACCCTGGCACGCGTATCGTTGCGCTGACCATCACCGAGGGCGGCTATTACGTCAACCAGGGCACGGGCGAGTTTGATGCGGATCATGCCGACATTGCGTACGAACTGGCGCATCCCGAGGCGCCGCGCTGCTCGTTCGGCTACCTGGCCGCGGCGCTGGCCCTGCGCCGCCAGCGGGGCCTGGCGCCGTTTACCATCATGTCCTGCGATAACCTGCAAAACAATGGCGACGTGACGCGCAAGATGCTGCTGGCCTTTGTCGCCCTGCGCGACGCAGAACTGGCGCGCTGGCTGGCCACGCATGGCAGCTTCCCCAACAGCATGGTCGACCGCATCACGCCGGCCACCACGGATGAACACCGGGCGCTCGTGCGCGAAGATTTTGGCATCGTCGACGCCTGGCCCGTCGTGTGCGAGCCGTTCCGCCAGTGGGTCATCGAGGATGAATTCCCGCAGGGCCGCCCGGCCTGGGAAAAGGTGGGCGCGCAGATGACGCACGACGTGCTGCCGTATGAAAAGATGAAGCTGCGCTTGCTCAATGCCAGCCACCAGGCCCTGTGCTACATTGGCATGCAGCTCGGCTACACGTTTGCGCACGAAGCGATGGGCGATGCGGGCATCCGGCTGCTGGTGCGGCGCATGATGGATGATGAAGTCACGCCCCTGCTCGATAGCGTGGCGGGTATCGATTTGGAACGGTACAAGGCGACCCTGCTCGAGCGCTTTTCGAATCCGGCCGTGCGCGACCAGCTGGCGCGCATCGGCACGGAAGGTTCGGCGCGCATCCCGAAATTCGTGCTGCCGTCCGTGCGCGAAGCGCTGGCCCGGGGCGGCGCCATCACGCTGCTGGCGTTTACAGTGGCGTGCTGGTTCCGCTACCTGGAAGGCCACGACGAAGCGGGACGCGAGATGCCGTTGAATGACCCGTATGCGGTGCGCCTGCGCGCGCTGGCGCTGCAGGGCGGGACGGACGCCGCGGCGCTGCTGTCGCTGCGCGAGCTGTTCGGAGAATTGAGCGATACACAAGCGTTCACGCAGGCCGTATCGCAGTCGCTGGCCAAGCTGTACGGGCTGGGCGCGCGCGCGGCGCTGGAACAGATATTGGCCTGAGGGGGAGGGCGCGCCATGCCACGCAAAGCCGATGCCACATTGCCGCAGATGGAGCTGGAACAGCAGCGCGACGCCACGCCCGGCTTCGAGCCGAAAGGCAGTTTCGGCTTCATCCGCTATCTGGAGCACGGTTTTCCGAATGCGCTGGTGCGCTGGCATTACCACGACGAATACGAGCTGCATCTGATCGTGGCGACGAGCGGCAAGGTCTTTGTCGGCGACCATATCGGCCAGTTCGCGCCCGGCCACCTGGTGCTGACGGGCCCCCGCGTGCCGCATAACTGGGTCTCGCTCGACACGCCGCCCGAAGGCGTGGCCCTGCGCGACATGGTGATCCAGTTTTCGCATGCGCCGCTGGCGTCGATGGCGGCCGCCATTCCCGAATTGAAGGATATTTTCCCGCTGCTGCAGCGCGCCCTGCACGGCGTGGAATTCTTTGGCGTGAGCGAACAGTCGCTGCGGCGCTTCCGGCGCATCCGCGACAGCAGCGGCCTGCCGCGCTTCATTGAATTTCTCACCTTGCTGGGCGAGCTGGCGCAGACCAGCGATTACCAGCTGCTGTCGACGGTGCCCATGCAATCGAGCGACGATGACGTGGCCCTGGCGCGCATCAGCTCCGCCATCAACTTCATCGTGCACAATTACAGCAGCCAGTTCTCGCTGAAACAGCTGGCCGAGCAGGTGGACATGCCCGAGCGGACGTTTTCGCGCTTCTTTCGCCACGCCACGGGCAACAGCTTCACGGACTTCGTCAACCGCCTGCGCATCAACAAGGCGTGCCAGCTGCTGATGGAAACGGAGCGCTACGTCAGCAACATCTGCTACGAGGCCGGTTTTAACAATGTGGCCAATTTCAACCGGCGCTTCCTGGAATTGAAGGGTATGACGCCGAAGGAATTCCGCCAGCAGGCCCTGGGCCGTTTTGGCAGCTGAGGTTTTTTGAGGTACATTCGATGGCACGGGCGGGGACAGCCTGGGAGAGACAAGCATGGAACACCTGTGGCAGAAGGACGGCGAGCGCAAGGCGCCCGAGCTGGAACGCGAAAGCTACGACGGCATCATCAATTACCTGGAACACGGCTATCCCAGCTCGCGCGTGCGCTGGCACTGCCACGAAGAATATGAGCTGCACCTGATCGTCGCCACCAGCGGACGCCTGTTCGTGGGCGACTACATCGGCGAATTCTCGCCCGGCCACCTGGTGCTGACGGGGCCGCGATTGCCGCACAACTGGATTTCCAACGTCATGCCGGAAGGGGGCGTGGCCTTGCGCGACATGATCGTGCAGTTCGCCCACGCGCCGCTGGCGGGCGCCGCGCGCGTCATCCCCGAATTGCGCGAGCTGCTGCCCCTGCTCGAACGCTCCAGCTATGGCGTGGAGTTTTTCGACATGGGCCACGAGGCCGAGCAGCACCTGGCGCGCATCCGCGCCACGCATGGCGCCGAGCGCTTCGCCGCATTCGTGCAATTGATGAGCAAGCTGGCGCGCACGGCCAATTACCGTTTGCTGTCGAGCGCCTCGCTGCGTTCCTACGACGATGACGCCACCCTGGCCAAGGTCAATGCCGTCCTCAATTACATCACCGAGAATTACCGCGAGCCGATTTCGGCGGAAATGCTGGCCGATCAGGTGGGCATGTCGCTGAGTAAATTCTCGCGTTTCTTCCGCAAGGCGACGGGCAACAGTTTTACTGATTTCATCAGCCGGCTGCGCATCAACAAGGCGTGCCAGCTGCTGATGGACACCGACCAATACGTGTCCAACGTCTGCTACGACGTGGGTTTCCAGAACGTGGCCAATTTTAACCGCCGCTTTTTACAGGTAAAAGGCGTCACGCCGAAGCAATTCCGGCGCCAGGCCGATGGCCGCTTCGGCGGCATCGGCGGCCCTGTTGCGGATGCGCCACTGGCGTGACGGCTGTCATGGGCTTGTCACTTTGCCCGGTTACTCTCCACGGCTTCAATCTCACCTTAGCCGAGGAATGCATGAACACTGCTGTAACGTCGACCCCGAAACTGACCCTGCTGGCCATTGCCGCCGGCCTGGCCCTGGCCGCCTGCGGCGGCAGCGATAATCCGCCAGCGGAGCCTTCCAAGCCCGTGGCGCAGACGGGCGTGTTCCTCGACGGCGCGGTGGAAGGACTCGATTACGTGGCCGGCAGCGCGGCCAAGGCCAGCACCAATGCCAAGGGCGAATTCATGTGCAACCCGGGCGACACCGTGGCCTTCAGCGTGGGCGGCCTGGCCCTGGGTTCGGCGCCGTGCGGCGCCATCGTCACGCCGCTGGCGCTGGCCGCCAGCACGAATGTGGCCGACGACAAGGTCGTCAACCGCCTGCTGGCGCTGCAATTGCTCGACGACGACAGCGATCCGTCGAACGGCATCAGGCTGACGGCCGAAGTGAAGGCGGCGCTGGCGGGCAAGACCCTGGACTTTGCCGCCGCCCCGGCCGTCTTCAACACGGCCCTGGCCGCGCATCTGGCATCTGTAGGCGGAAAATTCGCCGGCCGCACGGTCGACGCGGAACGCCGCGCCCTCGTGCGCGAGCATTTCGAAGACACGCTGGCCTCGAAAGCGGGCGCGCCCGTCAACGAGGCGCTGACGCAAGCCAATCCTGTCGGCGAAGTGAAGGTGACCGTGACGCGCTACCAGATCCAGGCGGACAGCAAGTTCTACGTGCCGTACGAAGGCGCCAACGCCAAGATCAAGGGCGAATTCCCGAACGGTTTCCTGCCTTCCTACGGTTCCGGCCTGGCCTACAAGGGCAAGAACGCGGCCGGCGACCTGGAATTCTATGGCTTGACGGATCGCGGCCCGAACGGCGACGGCCCGCTGGTGCCCGATCCATCGGGCAAGGGCACCATCGGCAGCAAGATCTTCCCGTCACCGAGCTTTACGCCTTCGTTTGGCGTGATCACCGTGGGCAAGAACGGCGCCGTGCTGGCATCGAGCACGCCGATCAAGGTGTCGGCCACGGTGAACAGCTCGGGCTTGCCCGTGCCCGTGGGCGCGGTGGGCAATTCGGCCGAGATTCCCGTCATGGATGCGATGAAGTTCGATGCCGCTGGCAAGGCCGTCTTCAATGCGGGCGGCCTCGATTCGGAAGCCATCGTCGTCGATGCCAAGCGCAATGCGCTGTGGGTGTCCGACGAATACGGTCCCTTCATCGTCAGGATTGACGCCGCCACGGGCATCATCCAGGCGAAATACGAGCCGGGCAAGGGCTTGCCGGCGCTGTTCGCCAAGCGCCGCGCAAACCGCGGCATGGAAGGCATGACCCTCGATGCGAGCAACGACAAGCTGTACGCCTTCCTGCAAAGCCCCTTGAGCGATGGCACGGCCATGTATTCGGTGACGAAGAAGGCGGAGCAGGTGGAGCGCTTCGCCCGCTTCACGCGCTGGATCGAATTCGACCCGGCGACGGGCACCAGCGGCAAGATGTATGCGTATCCGCTCAATGCCGCCGACTACCAGGATGGCCGCACGGGCAACGCCAAGCTGGGCGACATGGTGGCGCTGGGCGGCGGCAAGTTCCTCGTCATCGAGCAGGGCGCCGCGCCATCGGGCAAGGTATTCAACAAGCTGATGCTGGTCGAACTGAAAGGCGCCACCGACATCGCGGCCGCCGCCTTCAACGCGACGACCTCGGACCTGGAAAAGAGCAGCATGGGCGGCGCCCCCTTCAATGGCGCCGACTGGGCCGCCGTCACGCCGCTGAAGAAAACCCTGCTGCTGGACTTGAACGCCATCGGCTGGGCGGCGGAAAAGGCCGAAGGCCTGACCCTGATCGACGACTCCACCATCGCGCTGGCCAACGACAACGACTTCGGCCTGAAAACCAAGATCTTCGACGCGAATGGCGTGGAAGTCGATGGCGCCGACGTGACCAAGTGCACGGTCGATGCGAACGGCACCATCGTCACGAGCAGCGCGGCCGGCTGCAATGCCGCCAACACCATCCGCGTGGCGCGCGGCGACGACCGCGAGCGTCCAAGCCGCCTGTGGATCGTGAAGTTTGCCAAGGCGCTCACTGCGTATTGATCGCGTATTGATATTGCGCAGTTGATGGATGAAAAAAAGCCGCACAGTGCAAACTGTGCGGCTTTTTACTTTGGTACAGACTTACTTTTTAGTGTAAGTATTGAGCCAATCGAGCACCGTGTGATGCCACAGCAGCGAGTTCGCCGGCTTCAGCACCCAGTGGTTCTCGTCCGGGAAGACCAGCAGCTTGCTCGGGATGCCGCGGCGCTGCAGCGCCGTGAAGGTGCCCAGGCCTTGCGCCGTGGGGATGCGGAAGTCCAGGTCGCCCTGCACCACCAGCATCGGCGTCTTCCAGTTTTTCACGAAGTTGACGGGATTGAACTGCTCGTGCTTGGCCGGGGCGTCGTAGTAGGTGCCGCCGTTTTCCCACTCGGTGAACCACAGTTCTTCCGTCGCGTAAGCCATGCCGCGGTTGTCGAACACGCCGTCGTGGTTGACCAGGCACTTGAAGCCGTCCGGCCAGTTACCGGCGATCCAGTTCATCATGTAGCCGCCGTAGGACGCGCCCAGCGCGCAGCTGCGCTCGCGGTCCAGCCACGGGAATTTTTTGGCGGCCGCTTCCAGGCCCTTTTGCAGGTCGGCCAGCGGCTTGCCGCCCCAGTCGCCGCTGATGGCGTCCGTGAACTTCTGGCCATAGCCGGTGGAACCGTGGAAATCGATGAAGACGGTGGCATAGCCGGCGCCCGCATACACTTGCGGATTCCAGCGGTAGCTCCAGCTGTTGCCGAAGCTGCCCTGCGGGCCGCCGTGCACCAAGAAGGCGACCGGATACTTTTCGCCAGCCTTGGCATTCCATGGCTTCATGACGTGGCCGTAGACGGTTTCGCCATCCGCGCCCGCGAACGAGAATTGTTCATATTCGCCAAAGCGTACGTTGGCCAGTGCGGCCGCATTCTGCCTGGTCAGCTGGACCATCGGCGCCGTTTCCGGCTTCGCGTCGAGCTTGCGCGTGTACAGCTGCGCGCCCGAAGCCAGGTTCGCCTGCGCCAGCACGATGGTATTGCCGCGCACGTCGAAGTCGCCCACGGCGCCCTTGCCCGTCAGCGCGTTGACCTTGCCGCTGGCCGCGTCGATGTGGAACAGACGGTGCTGGCCCACGTCATCGGCGGCGACGAGGAAGGCCTTGCCGTCCGGCGTCCAGCGGAAGTCGGCCACGGAACGGTCCCAGTCGTCGGCCAGGGTGCGCTTCTTGCCCGTGGCAACGTCCATCAGCACCAAATGAAAACGGTCCGCTTCGAAGCCCGGCTTGGTCATGGCGACATAGGCCAGGGTGCGGCCATCGGGCGAGTAGGTGGCTTTCGCATCCCAGGCGGGATTGTCGGCCGTGAGATTGCGCGGCGCCTGGCCGCCGGCGGCAGGAATCGTGTAGACATCGAAGTTGGTCGACCACGATTCCGTGCGGCCGGCCACGCGCACGGAGAAGGCCACCGTCTTGCCGTCCGGGCTGAAGTGGTACTCGCTGTTGTCGCCGAACGGCTTCGATGGCGCGTCGCCATCGAGGGTGCCGCTCAGGCTGACGGGCGCGGCGCTGACCTTGCCGGCCGCGTCGATCGGCGCCGAATACAGCGCATTGCGGCGGCCGTCGGCCCAGGTATCCCAGTGGCGCACGAACATCTGGTCGTAGACCATGCCGCTGGCCTTGTTTTTCGCTTTTTCATCAAGGCGTTTTTTCGTGCAGGCGATATCCGCGCAATCGAGGAAGACGCCCATGCTGAAGGCCAGGCGGTCGCCCTGCGGCGACAAGCGGTAGGTGTCGACGTCCAGCGCCAGGTCGGTGACCTTGGCCGCTTCGCCGCCGTTCAGGGGCAGCTGCCACACTTGCGAGGAGCCGGAGCGGCCGGACAGGAAGTAGATGGCGTCGCCGTTCGGCGACCATTGCGGGTCGCTGGCGCTGGCGTCGCCGCGCGTGAGCTGGCGCGGCGCCGCGTTCGGCGCGCGCAGGTCGATCAGCCACAGCTGCGTGTTGCCGCGGTTTTTCTCCAGGTTGGTGCTGCGCACCGTGTAGACGACACGCGTGGCGTCCGGCGACAGCACGGGGCTGCCCACACGTTCCATGGCGACCATGTCTTCCACGGTGAAGCCGCGCGGCGCGGCCGGCGCCGGTTCCGCGGCAACGGCGGTGGTGGCCATGGCGGCACTGAATGCTCCCAAGAGCAGCAGACGTAAACTCATTCAAACTCCCAATGTTATTGCGACGTTGTTGATGTGATATGAACGTGGCCGGCTGTACCGCCGGCAGCCCGACATCATAGCAATAAAGACGCGCCCGCTGCGGGAGTTGACCGCCGGTTAGCCGGCCGGCAGCGCCAGTTGGTCGAGCGCCACGTGGCCCAGGAAACCGCCCTGGCTGGCGGCCGGCAAGCCCGCCTCGATGGCGTGGGCAAAGCGGATGCCGGGATCCTGTTCCAGCGCCGCCAGCACGCGCGCCGCGTGCGGATAGTCGCTTAGCCGCGCCAGCTGCAGCGGTTCGGCCCAGCGCGCCGTGGCGGCCAGGTAGGCGTCGGCAATCGTCGGCGCGGCATCGGAGGCGAGCCAGGCGCGGCCATCGAGCAGGCGTTCCAGATGCGCCAGGCTTTTGTTCACCTTCTCGATGGCCATTTCGCGCCAGACGGCCGCGCGCGCATCGCCTTCTGCCGCGCGCGACGCCTGGAAGGCGGGCATGAAGGCGGCGTGAAAGGTCGTGTGCAGAAACGACAGCGCGCTGTTCAGGTGATCGTAGGCGGGCGTGCCCTGCGCAAAACCCAGGCCGCTGGCCGGCGCGCGGGCGGCGAGGTGCAGCAGGATGGCCATGCTTTCCAGCAGCGGCGTGCCCGCGTGCGTGAGCAGGGCCGGCGTCTGGCCCAGGGGATTGATGGCGAGAAAGGCCGGATGCTGCTTGCTGGCCGGGTCGCGCGCCTCGACGCGGGCCAGGCGATACGGCAGGCCGCTCCATTCGAGGGCGGCGATGGCGGCAAACGAGCAGCCGAACGGCACGCTGTAGATCAGGGTGGTTTCCATGCTGGAACTCCTTGTGAACTGAGGGAAGGGCAGTCTAGCGGCATAAGTTACTATTTGGAAGAAGGCAGAATAATGTGGTATAGGTATATTTTTTATACCAGATAGGGCATGCACATGAAAGACAATGTCTCCGGCTGCGCCGTGGAAGAAGCGATGCGTCTGCTGGGCGGGCGCTGGAGGGTGGTGCTGCTCAGCTATCTGATGGCGGGGCCGAAGCGCTTCAGCGAAATCCGCCGCGCCGTGCCGAATATCTCGCAGCGCATGCTGACCCTGGACTTGCGCGCGCTGGAAGAGGCGGGCTTGCTCACGCGCACGGTCTACGCGGAAGTGCCCGTCAAGGTCGAGTACCAACTGACGGACGAGGGCCTGCGCCTGCGCGAGCTGGTCGAGATGCTGCGCGCCATCGGCCTGCGCCTGCGCGGGCAGGCGGACGGGGGCGGCGCCTTTCTCGCGCCCGATGGCGTGGATCATTCCCTATAGAAACAGCTGTCTTTATGCAAAGTGCTAGACTGCCGGCCTTTGATCACTACTTTTGACACCCATGCGCCTGACTACTTTCGCCCTGACCGCCGCCGCCCTGTTCGCCACTGTGCCAGCCCAGGCGGCCACCATGCCGACACTCGAAGAAATCCATGCCGCCGTGCAGGCGGGCGTGGCCAAGATGCAGTCGCGCATGCCCATCGCCGTGCGCGTCACCCGACTGCTGGGCTGCCAGGATGCGCAGGACGTGCCGGGCGAGGTGGTGTGCCTGGTGAACATGAGCGCCGGCATGCGCGAGGCCTTTACGGTACTGCCGCTGCGTAACGATGGCGGCACCTGGGTCGGCGTCGAGCGCAAGGACGCCAGGTTCGCGGGACCGTCGCCGGCCGAGGCGCAAGCGATGCTACGCGCGTGGGCCAAGGAAGAAGTGGCGCGCAATCCGGAAGCGGCCAAGGACGTGCAGATGCAGGAAGCGCAGACCACCATGCAGGTGACGGCCATCAACGAATGCGAAGTCAAGCGCAAGACGGGCTACCTGGTGTGCGATACGCAACTGAGCTTGCCAAGCCGTCCCGAAGGCATCAAGACTGAATTTACCTTCATGCTGGAAAGCGCCGGCTGGCGCTACGTGCCGCGCTAGGCGCCAGGCGGCGCACCCGCGGCCGCCTCACGCATTCCTCCCCAGGCATAGCCGCCCGCCTGGCCGGCGCGGCCGGCAGGCACTCATCTTTCCCCAGGGCGCCAGCACCTCTCCGCCACGCCCGAGCCGTTCCGGCATGGCGCACTCTCTTTCCTGCACATCATGCCCGTATGGCTACCCATGAGGTCGCTTGCAGCGGCCTGCCGCATCTCCCATCGATGCATAAAATTCTGCCAAGTCGACATGGTTTAATTGTCATATTTATTGATTTATCACTGTTAATCAATGAAAGTGATAGAATTGGTGATTTTTGTGGCTATTGTTGCGATATTGCCATACAAATTAATTTATTTGGTTTATTTGTTTATTTTTGGCGTATGATATTGCTAATGCGCAAGTAAATATCGCGATCTGAATGCCTGGAGAACCGCCGTGCTGAAAAAAATAACGAGTAGCGAACTGGAGTTGGGAATGTATGTCGAACGCCTGGGCCGTTCCTGGCTCGATACCCCTTTCTGGACGCGTTCTTTCCTGCTGGAGTCGGCGGCAGACCTTGAGCGTATCCGCAAGGCACGCCCCTGCGAGGTGTGGATCGACACGACGCGCGGGCTGGCGCTGGCGGAACCCGCACCGGCATACGCATCCTCCTCTGCTGTGGAGCCGCCAGCCGCCGATGCCGTGCCCGCAGCAGTGCCCGCAGCAGTGCCCGCAGCAGTGCCCGCAGCCGCGCCTGCTGCCGCATTCACCAGCCCTACCGGCGCACGCGCCGAAGCCGGGCCGCCGCGCTCGCGCGACGAGGAGATGGCGCACGCCCGGCGCCTGATCGAACGCTCGCGCCAGGCCGTGCAGACGATGTTCGACGAAGTGCGCATGGGCAAGGCCTTGTCTGCGGCGCAGGCTTACGAACTGGTCGATGATATCGCCGCCTCGGTACTGCGCGGCGGCAACGTGCTGCTCGGCCTGGCGCGCCTGAAAACCGCCGACAACTACACGTATATGCATTCGGTGGCCGTGTGCGCGCTGATGACGGCGCTGGCCAAAGAGCTGGGCCTGGCGCCGGAGCAGGTGCGCTCGGCCGGTCTGGCGGGTTTGCTGCACGATATCGGCAAGATGGCCGTGCCGTCGGCCATCCTGAACAAGCCGGGCAGCCTGAGCGACGCGGAATTTTCCTCCGTGCGCGCCCATCCGGCCGCCGGCCACCGCATGTTGCAGGAGGTGGGCGAGATCGATCCGGTGGCGCTCGACGTGTGCCTGCACCACCATGAAAAACTCGACGGCAGCGGCTATCCCGAGGGCTTGCGTGGCGAGCAAATCAGCCTGTTTGCGCGCATGGGCGCCATCTGCGACGTGTACGACGCGATCACCTCGAACCGGCCGTACAAGCAGGGCTGGTGCCCGGCCGATTCGCTGCGCCGCATGGCCTCCTGGCGCGGCGCGCATCTCGACGCACAACTGTTTGCCGCCTTCGTCAAATGCCTGGGCATCTATCCGCTGGGCACCCTGGTGCGGCTGCAGTCGGAACGCCTGGCCGTGGTGGTGGGCCAGACACCGGGCAAGCCGCTGACGCAGCCCAGCGTGCGCGTGTTTTTTTCCATCCGCGCCGGCACCTGCATCGCCCCGACGGTCATCGACCTGGCGGCGCCGGGTTGCCAGGAGCGCATTGTTTCCACGGAAAGCGCAGCCCAATGGCGCTTGCAGGACATCGACCGTTACTGGGCCGGCGAACCTGCCGTGGCGTGACGGCTGGCACGGCCGTAATAAAGTGCATTTTGTTAATAATAAAATATTAAAATAATGGTGCCAGTGCCGTGTCCGCTTTCCTGGCTGGCGACCGTTCCTTGTCCGCATACCCGTCACCGTACGGGCTACCACTAAGGATGTGACCATGCGACTCAATCTTCCCGTCAGCGATACCGAAATCACACTGAGCGATACCGAGACCATTGTCTCGACTACCGACTTGCAAGGCAATATCACCTATGCCAATCCGTATTTCATCGCCGTCAGCGGGTACAGCGCGGAAGAATTGATCGGCGCGCCGCAGAACATCCTCCGCCATCCGGACATGCCGGCCGAAGCGTTTGCCGATTTCTGGGCCACCATCCGCTCGGGGCGCTCGTGGAGCGGCATGGTGAAAAACCGCTGCAAGAGCGGCGATTATTACTGGGTGCTGGCGAACGTGACGCCCGTGGTGGAAGACGGCGTGGCCGTCGGCTACATGTCCGTGCGCACCAAGCCCACGCGCCAGCAAGTGGCGCAGGCGTCCGCCCTGTACGCGCGCATCAAGGCGGGCCAGGCCGACGGCATCGCCCTGAGCCAGGGCGCCGCCGTGCGCACGGGCTGGCTGGCCAGGCTGCTCAGCGTGCGCGACATGGCCATCGGCCGGCGCATTGCCTGGAACCTGGGGGCGCTGGTCGTGCTCTTGCTGCTGCAGCTGGCCTGGGATGCAGGCTTGTTGCCGGATGCGCTACACGGCTGGCTGACGGGCCTGTCCGTGGCGGCCCTGTGCCTGACCCTGTATTTCTGGCATGCCCTGCACAAGGTGGTGCTGCAGCCGCTGCAGCGGGCGCGCCAGGCGTGCGACGTGATGGCGGGCGGCGACCTGACGGGCGAGCTCGACACGACGCGGCGCGACGAAATGGGGCAGTTGCTGCGTTCCTTGCGCCAGCTGCGCGTGAACCTGCATTCCATCGTTGGCGACGTGCGCGGCAACTTCCTGCGCATCAGCATGGCCAGCCAGGAAATCGCCGCCGGCAATATGGACTTGTCGGGCCGCACGGAAGCGCAGGCCTCGGCCCTGGAGCAGACGGCGTCGAGCATGGAGCAGCTGGCCGCCACGGTGCAGCAAAACAGCGGCAATGCCGTGCAAGCGAGCGACATGGCGGGCAAAGTCCACGGCCTGGCCGGGCGCGGCGGCGAGATCGTCGGCCAGATGGTGACGATGATGGCGGACATTAACGCTTCATCGAAGAAGATTGGCGACATTACGGGCATTATCGAGGGCATCGCCTTCCAGACGAATATCCTGGCCCTGAACGCGGCCGTGGAAGCGGCGCGCGCCGGCGACCAGGGGCGCGGTTTCGCCGTGGTGGCGGGCGAAGTGCGCAGCCTGGCGCACCGCAGTGCGGCGGCGGCCACGGAAATCAAGCAATTGATCACGGCCTCGCTGGAACAGGTACAGGCGGGCGCGAAGCTGGCGCAGCAGGCGGGCGCCAGCAGCGCCGAAATGCTGGGCGCCGTGCAGGGCGTGCATGGCATCATGGAAGAGATCGCCTCGGCCTCGCGCGAGCAAAGCCACGGCATCGGGCAAGTCAACATGGCCGTCACGCAGATGGATGAAGTGACGCAGCAGAACGCGGCATTGGTGGAAGAGTCGGCGGCCGCATCCGCGTCGCTGCAAGACCAGGCCTTGCAGCTGGAGCAAGCCATGGCCCTGTTCAAGCTGGAACGGCGGCGCGGCGGCCCGGCCGTGCCCTTGCGCGCGCCAGAGCGCCGCGCTACAGCAGGCGCTCTGACAGCGCCTTGAACGGCACCTTGGGCACGAGGAAGGCGAACGGAGCGGACAAGGGCGGCAACTGTGCCAGCAAGCCGCAGTCGGCGCGCAAGGCCGTCAGCGCTTGTACTTGATCCAGATCAACGGGCAAGTCGATTTCGCCGAAGACCAGCTTGTCATTGCGCGGCACGTGCGCGATGGCCGCATCCTGGCAAGCGAGGAAGGCGACGGCGTCGCGCCAGCTGCCGAACAGTTGCTGCCAATCCGTATCGAGGCCATGCTCCGCCGTGATGTCCGCTTGCACGTCCAGTGCCGGGGCGCTGCCGGCGCCGCTGGCGATGCTGCAGCGCGCTTGCGTGGCCGTGACGTCCAGCGTCATGCCGGCCGCCAGGTGCGTCGGCAGGATATCGCTGAACAGCCGCGTGCCCAGCGCATGCGGCAGGCTGTCCATGATGTTTTTCAGAAAGTACACGCAGGGTACGTCCGGCGCGCCCGCTGGCGTGTGGTCCAGGTACAGCCGCCAGTTGCTTTGCAGGGGAGACGGCAGCAGGCGGCGCAAGGGCCCCAGCAGGGCGGGACCGAAATGGCCGTGGCGGTAGGTCAGCACGGTAAATGGCGTCTTGCCATCGCGCTGCCACAGGGCAACGCCCGGCGGCAATAATGTCTGCGCCGCAGCGGCATCGACCAGCCAGCTCACGTACACGACGTCGCGCACGTCGCTGTGCAGTTTCAGGAAGGGCAGGCGCGCCATGACGGCCTGGCGCAGATGGGCGAAATGCGTGCAGTTGGCGAGCGCGGCAAACAGGCGCCCCGGCCAGCCCGCGCGCGGGTGACGGTAAGTGTTGTCTTGCAATTGGGAACTTTCAGATACGGTGATGCAGGCGGACGGCGCCGCCTGCCGGAGACGCTACGTCTTATTGCATGTGCCAGCCGTGGCTTACTACTATAGATTGTCCGCTCAGGGCGTTCGACGGGAAGGCGGCCAGGAACACGGCCGTTTGCGCCACGTCCTGCGTGGTGGTGAATTCGCCGTCGATCGTGTCTTTCAGCATGACTTTCTTGATCACGTCTTCTTCGCTGATGTTCAGCTGGGCCGCCTGCTCGGGGATTTGCTTGTCGACCAGCGGCGTGCGCACGAAGCCGGGGCAGATGACGTTGGCGCGGATGCCATCCTTGGCGCCTTCCTTGGCCACCACCTTGGCCAGGCCCAGCAGACCATGCTTGGCGGCAACGTAGGCGCTCTTGAACGGCGAGCCTTCGTGCGAGTGCACGGAACCCATGTAGATGATGGCGCCGCCGCGGCCCGCCTTGATCATTTCGCGCATGCAGGCGCGCGTGGTGAGGAAGGCGCCGTCCATGTGAATGGCCAGCATCTTTTTCCACTGGTCGAACGGGTAGTCGACGACGGGGCTGATGATCTGGATGCCCGCGTTGCTGATCAGAATGTCGATGCCGCCGAAGTGGGCCGCCGCGTCCGCCACGCCCTTGTCGACCTGCTCTTCGCTGGAGACATCCATGGCGACGGCAAACGCCTGGCCGCCCGATTGCTTGATTTCCTCGGCCGTCTTGCTGGCCGCTTCCAGGGCCAGGTCGGCGATGACGACCCTGGCGCCCTGTTTTGCGTATTCGATGGCCATTTCCTTGCCGATACCACTGGCGGCGCCGGTAATCAGTGCGACTTTGTCTTTGAGTTGCATATTAATCCTTTGCATTGCGGGTTGGAGTGATCGTGGGAAGTCAGACTTTGCCAGTATAGCCAGAAAACGCGTCAGGCATGGCCCGCGCACGCCTGTAAACCGGCTTGCTTTTCCTGTAATTGCTGCAGGCGCCAGGCGCCGGGATTGGTGCCGGCCCAGACGCGGAACGCGTGGTTGAAGGCGCTTTGCTCCTGGTAGCCGAGCAGGAAGGCGATGTCGACCAGCGACAGGTCCGGCTCGCGCAGATAGTCGCGCGCCAGGCCATAGCGGGCCTGGTCCAGCACGGCCTGGAAGCTGGTGCCCGCGTCGGCCAGCTTGCGCTGCAGGGTGCGCGGCGTGACGGCCAGTGCGGCGGCAACGGTGGCCAGCCGCGCCGAACCCTGGCGCAAGCCCGCCACGATGGCCGCGTGCACTTGCGCGTCGATGCCGCCGCCCGCGTCCGCTTCGGCCTGGCGCTGTGCCAGCAACTGTTCCGCATGCTGGCACAGCACGGGGTACAGGCTGACGTCGGCGTTCGGCACGGGCCAGTCCAGTAATTGCGCGTCGAAGGTGGCCGTGTTGGCGGGGGCGTTGAAGGCGGGCAGGCTGCCCAGCACGCGCACGTACTCGTCGCGGTGCGCCGCGTGGCGCAGCAAGTCGCCGCCGCCATCGTGGGTGAAGGCCAGGCTGGCCGGCGGCAGCGGCATGCCCGCCAGCCAGTCGCCGCAGACGCGGATGCCGGCAAAGACGCTGTCGACCAGGTGCCGGCTGGCGCCCGGGTAGTTGCTGGCCCAGCGGTAATGCGCGACGGCGCCGTCGCGCTGCAGGGTCGAGCGGCCCAGGTCGTGCGCCAGCCGCTCGTAGCGGGCCGTCTGTTCCAGCGCCTGGCCCACGTTCTGGCAACTGAGCAAAATCAAGCCATACGCGCTGTACGTGCCCATGCGCACGCGCTGGCCCACGTGCAAACCGAAATGCGCATCGCCCGCCAGGCTGGCGCCCGCATCGAGCAGGCGCACGTAGTCGCGCGCGGCCAGGCCGGGCGCTGTCGCTTCCAGGCTGTGCGGCGCCACGCCGGCCGCTTGCGCCAGGGCGGCGGCTGCGATGCCGTGCGCGCCGGCCGCTTCCAGCAGCGGCTGCAGGTATGCGCCAGCGACCCGGCCGTCAGTATTTGTCATGATGGAACAAGGCGATTGTCATGAAAAACCAATACCCTTCGTTTGTGGCGGCATATGCTATTGATCTGGCAAGAAAATCAGACAAGGACAGTATAGCAAGCCGCCGTGGCGTGCAACTGGCCACAACACAGGGGATGTCGATGCAACGTTGGAATGGCTGGGGAGACGAGAGCATCACGTATGCGCTGAGTGACGAGGCGCTGGCTTTCCTGGGCGAGCGCCTGGGGCCCGGCAGCGCCATTCCGGATGCCGCCTTCGAGGATGCCTGCGCGCAGGTGCCTGCTTCGCGCCTGGCGCCGCATCCGCTGATCGATACTACGCCAGCTGTGCGCGTGCGCCATGCGCTGGGTCAAAGCCTGCCCGACTGGTTCAAGCTGCGCCATGGCCGCATCGGCGCGGTGCCCGATGGCGTGGCCTTTCCCGACAGCGCGCTGCAGGTGCGCCAGCTGCTCGACTACGCGCGCCAGGCGTGCGTGGCCGTGATACCGCATGGCGGCGGCACCAGCGTGGCGGGCCACCTGACGGTGGCGGCGGGGCCGCGTCCCGTGCTGTCGCTCAGTCTCGTGCGCCTGTGCGCGCTGGGCCACCTGGACCGCGAGGCGCAGTTGGCCACGTTCGGCGCGGGCGTGTATGGCCCCGACCTGGAAGCGCAGCTGCGCGCGCACGGCTACACGCTGGGACACTATCCGCAGTCGTTCGAATATTCCACTTTGGGCGGCTGGATCGCCACGCGCTCGTCGGGCCAGCAATCCTTGCGCTATGGCCGCATCGAGCAGCTGTTCGCCGGCGGCGTGGTGGAAACGCCGTCCGGCACCCTGACGATTCCCACCTTTCCCGCCTCGGCGGCCGGCATCGACCTGCGCGAAATGGTGCTCGGCTCCGAAGGGCGGCTGGGCATCCTGACGCAGGCGACGGTGCGCGTCTCGCCGCTGCCGCCATACGAAGCGTTCCACGCCGTGTTTTTCGCCGACTGGGGCCAGGCGCAAGCGGCCGTGCGGGCGTTGGCCCAGTCGCGCCTGCCCCTGTGCATGCTGCGCCTGTCGAACGCGGTCGAAACGCAAACCATGCTGACCCTGGCCGGGCATAAAAAACTGGTGGGATTGCTGGAGCGTTATCTGTCCCTGCGCGGCTGCGCGGAAGGCAAGTGCATGCTGATGCTGGGCGTCAGCGGCGAAGCCGGACCGGCGCGCGCGGCCCTGCGCGGCGCCCTGGCGCTGGCGCGGCGGCATAGGGGCGTGCACGTGGGACGCCACATGGGAGATAAATGGAAGCAGGGGCGCTTTCGCAACGTCTACCTGCGCAACGGCGCCTGGGAGCACGGCTATGTCATCGACACGGTGGAAACGGCCGTCGACTGGCCGCGCGTGACGCCCATGATGGCGGCGCTGGAGCAGGCGGGCACCAAAGCGCTGGCCGCGCACGGCGAGCGGGTGCACGTCTACACGCATTTGTCGCACGTGTACGCGCAGGGCGCCAGTGTCTACACCACGTATGTGTACCGGCTGGCGCCCACGTATGAAGACAATTTGGCGCGCTGGCGCAGTTTGAAAGACGCGGCCGGCGCCGCCATCGTCGCCAACGGCGGCACCATCAGCCACCAGCATGGCGTGGGCACGGACCACGCGCCCTGGCTGATGGTGGAAAAGGGAGAGCTGGGCATCGCCGCCATGCGCGCGCTGCTGCGCCAGTTCGACCCGCAGGGCATGATGAATCCCGGCAAACTGCTGCCCGACGCCGGCGGCCCGTCATGAACAGGGAAGAGCTGCCCGGCATCCTGGCGCGCGACTGGGATGTGCTGATCGTCGGCGGCGGCATCACGGGCGCCGGCATCCTGCTGGAAGCGGCGCGGCGCGGCTTGACGGCGCTGCTGGTGGAGCAGCGCGATTTCGCCTGGGGCACGTCGAGCCGCTCCTCGAAGCTGGTGCATGGCGGCTTGCGCTACCTCAAGCAGGGCCAGTTCGCGCTGACGCGCGAATCGGTGCACGAGCGGGTAGCCTTGCTGGCGGATGCGGCGGGGCTGGTCGAGCCGCAGGGCTTTGCCTTTGGCGACTACGCGGGCAGGAAGCCGGGCCGGCGCCAGTTCATGCTGGGCCTGGCCATCTATGACGTGATGGCGGGCCGGCGCGCGCGCCGCTATCTGGCCGCGGACGATTTTGCCATGCTGGCGCCGCACGTCCGGCGCGACGGCCTGCAGGGCGGCATGCTGTACCAGGACGCCAAGACAGACGATGCGCGCCTGGTGCTGCGCGTGCTGCAGGAAGCGCGCCGCCATGGCGGCGTGGCCGTCAACTACCTGGGCGTGGCATCGCTGCTGCGAGACGATGGCAAGGTCGCGGGCGCCACCTTGAACGATGCGCTCGATGGCACGGCATTCACCGTGCGCGCGCGCCTGGTGATCAGCGCCACGGGCGCCTGGGCCGACGGCTTGCGCGGCCAGGTGGGAAAACAGCCAAAATTGCGGCCCTTGCGCGGCAGCCATCTGCTGCTGCCGGCCTGGCGCTTGCCGCTGGCGCAAGCCGTTAGCCTGATGCACCCGCACGATGGCCGCCCCGTGTTCGCGTATCCGTGGGAGGGCGTGACCCTGGTGGGCACCACCGATGTCGACCACGGCGCCAGCCTGGACCTGGAACCGGCCATCACGCGCGGCGAACTCGAATATCTGATGACGGCGCTGCGCTGGCAGTTCCCGCAGCTGGCGCTGGGCGAAGACGACGTGCTGGCCACCTTTGCCGGCGTGCGCCCCGTGATCGACAGCGGTCAGCTTGACCCGTCGAAGGAAGCGCGCGAACATGCGCTATGGCTGGAAAATGGCTTGCTGACGGTGGCGGGCGGCAAGCTGACGACGTTCCGCGTGATCGCCCTCGACGCCTTGCGCCGCGCCGCGCCGCTGCTGCCGGGCTGGCAGGCGGATTTGCGCCCCTTGCCGATTTTCGATGCCACGCCGCCCCTGTCGGGCAAGGCCTTGCTGCTCGACGGCGAACAGCGCGAGCGTCTGCTGGGCCGTCATGGTGCGGCCGCGCAGGCGCTGTGCGATGCGGCGCACGAGGGCGAACTGGCGCCGGTGCCCGGCACGCAGACTTTATGGGCGCAGCTGCGCTGGGGCGCGCGCAACGAGGACGTGCAGCACCTGGACGACCTGCTGCTGCGGCGCACGCGCCTCGGTTTGCAGCTGGCCGGCGGCGCGCTTGCTATCATGCCGCGCCTGCGCGCCATCTGCCAGCATGAACTGGGGTGGAGCGATGCGCGCTGGGAGGAAGAACAGCAGCACTACCTGGCCCTGTGGCGCCGCCATTACAGCGTGCCGCAGGGCGATTAAAAAAACATAAAAAATAAACAAGAGGAGAGCATCATCGACACTACCCTGTTTGGCCAGTCCCTGGCGCTGGGCGACGCCCGCATCACCTACGACAGCCTGTCGCCGCTGGACTTGCGCCAGCCCGTGGCCGCCCTTGTTGACGACCTGGGAGAAGACCTGCTGCAAATCACCTGCGCGAATGGTTGCATCGTCGACGTGGGCTGGTATCCGGCCTGGAACGAAGTGGGGAAATTACGCGTGGTGGCCGTGCGCGGCCAGGATTGGGAAGCGCCCGTGTTCAGCGCCCGGCCTGACAAGAATCCGCAGGCGCTGCTGCAGGCGCTGCGCGCCGCGCTGGCCAGCGTGGCATAAGCCATGGCGACCGTAGCGGGCGATGGCCCGTATATCCTCGCCATCGACAATGGCACGCAAAGCGTGCGCGCGCTGTTGTTCGACCGGGACGGCAAGCTGGCGGCCAAGGCGCAAGTGTTCCTCGAAGCGTATTACTCGGAGTACCCCGGCTGGGCCGAGCACGACGCCGACGGTTACTGGCAAGCCGTGTGCGAAGCGTGCCAGCAGCTGTGGCGCGGCACCGTCATTGAAAAATCGTCGGTCGTCGGCGTGGCCGTCACCACGCAGCGCGGCACGGTGGTCAACGTGGATGAACATGGCGCCCCTCTGCGCCCCGCCATCACCTGGCTGGACCAGCGCAGCACGCGCGACATTCCCCACCTGGCGCCATGGTGGCGCGCCGTCTTCCGCGCCACGCGCCTCGATGGCACGATCGCGTATTTCCGCCGCGAGGCCGAGATCAACTGGATCAGCGCGCACCAGCCCGACATCTGGCGCCGCACGCACAAATTCCTGCTGCTGTCGGGCTTTTTGAATCACCGCCTCTGCGGAAAATATATCGATTCGACCGGCTCGCAAGTGGCGTACATTCCGTTCGACTACAAGCGCCATGCCTGGGCCGGGCGCTTCGACTGGAAGTGGCAGGCGCTGGCGATTCAACGCTCCATGCTGCCCGAGCTGGTGACGCCGGGCACGCGCATGGGCGCCATCACGGCGTCGGCCGCCGCGGCGACGGGCATCCCGGAGGGCACGCCCCTGCTGGCGGCGGCGGCCGACAAGGCCTGCGAGGTGCTGGGCGCCGGCTGCGTCGAGCCGCACGTGGCGTGCCTGAGCTACGGCACCACGGCCACCATCAACACGACCAGCCGCAAGTACGTGGAAGTGACGCGTTTCATTCCGCCGTACCCGGCCGCCATGCCGGGCGCCTACAGCACGGAAGTGCAGATTTTCCGCGGCTACTGGATGGTCAACTGGTTCAAGGAGCAGTTCGGCGACCGGGAACGGGCGGCGGCCGCCGAAGATGGCGCGGGTTTGTCCGCCGAAGCGCTGTTCGACCGCCTGGTCGATGCCGTGCCGCCTGGCTCCATGGGCCTGATGCTGCAGCCGTACTGGAGTCCCGGCATCAAGGTGCCTGGGCCGGAAGCGAAGGGCGCCATGATCGGCTTTGGCGACGTGCACACGCGCGCGCACATCTACCGCGCCATCCTCGAGGGCCTCGCGTATGCGCTGCGCGAAGGCAAGGAGCGCATCGAGCAGCGCAGCGGCATTGCCATCACGGAGCTGCGCATCGCGGGCGGCGGTTCGCAAAGCGACGCTGCCATGCAGCTGACGGCCGACATCTTTGGCTTGCCGGCCGCGCGCGCCCACGTGTATGAAAGTTCGGGCCTGGGCGCGGCCATCGCCGCTAGCGTGGGCCTGGGCTGGCATGCGGACTTTCCCGCCGCCGTGCAAGCGATGACGCGCAGGGGAAAGGTGTTCCAGCCGCATCCCGGGCACAGCAAGGTCTATGAACAACTGTACCGGCGCGTGTACCAGAAAATGTATGCGCGGCTGCAGCCGCTGTACCGCGAAATCGCCGACATTACCGGCTATCCTGAAAAGTGACTGGCTAGCGCAGGACGAGCGCCTTCACCGTTTCCCAGGCCGTGCTGCCCGACTGCGTGACGCGCACCTGGTTGCGCCCCCCTTCCTTGGCCACGTACAGGGCGCGGTCGGCGGCGACGAACAGCACCTTGCGGTCGTCCAGCTGGTGCGGGTGGATGGTCGCCACGCCGATGCTGACGGTGATCCACTGCGAGGTGCTTGACCGCGGATGCGGCAGTTGCAGTGCCTCGATGTGCGCGCGGATGGCTTCGGCCAGGTGCAGGGCGCCTTCGGCATCCGTGTCGGCGAACAGCAGGACGAATTCCTCGCCGCCGTAGCGGGCCGCCAGGTCGCCCGGGCGGGCGGCATGCGAGGCGATGGCTTGCGCCACCTGCTGCAGGCAGCTGTCGCCGGCCGGGTGGCCCAGGCTGTCGTTGTACAGCTTGAAGTGGTCGACGTCGAGCACCACCAGCGACAGGGCGCCGCCGCCGCGCACGGCGCGCTGCCATTCCTTTTCCAGGAAACTGTCGAAATGCCGGCGGTTGGCAATTTTTGTCAGCGGGTCGAGATAGGCGGCGCGCTGCAGCGCGTCTTCCGACTGCTTGTGGTGCGTGATGTCGTGCAGCAGGCCGATATACAGGGGCTGGCGCAGGTACATGGGCGTCAGGGTCAGATCCATGCTCAGCGTCTCGCCGTTGCGGTGGCGGATCGCCACTTCGCGCGTGCCGTGATTGTGCGCCTTCTCCGGATTGGCCGCGTACATGGCGAAGTAGTCGAGGTATTCCTGCGTCACCAGGGGGCTGAGCAGCTCGCCGATGAAGCGCCCGGCCAGTTCGTTTTCGCGGTAGCCCAGGTACTGGTCGCAGGCCGGGTTGGTGTACTGGATGCGGCCATCGGCCTCGATGATCAGCAAGCCCTCGGCCATGTTGTTGACGATGGTGCGCAGGCGTTCGGCCTGTTCCTGCTGGGTTTCATTGTTGCTGCGGATTTGCAGCTGGGCGCGCACGCGCGCGCACACTTCGGCCATGCGCAGCGGCTTGGCGATGTAATCGACGGCGCCGCAGTCGAAGCCGGCCACCACGTCGTCCGTCTCCGTCCTGGCGCTCATGAAGATGACGGGGATGCCCTGCGTCAGCGGGTGCTGCTTGAGGCGGCGGCACGTTTCGATGCCGTCCATGTCCGGCATCATCACGTCGAGCAGGATCAGGTCGGGATGGGCGCGCTGGGCGATGGCCAGCGCCCGTTCGCCGGACGTGGCGACATAGGTCTGATAGCCCTGTTCGCTCATCAGCTTGCGCAGCAGCTCAAGGTTGGCCGGCGCATCGTCGACAATCAAAATGGCGGCGTCGTGCCGCTGGGGATACCCTGCACTGCCTGGACTCATTGCTTCCGGCCTTCTCGATGTACTCTGCGATGCCAGCGTTTGCCGCACTGTCGGCGCTGTTGACCGGGTTCAAATCGGCTGCGGCGCTCAAATCATACCGCCTCGCCAATTTTTTGGGTAGAAAATCGATGCTGCGAGAGGTGGTAAACTATTATTTTTATGATATTTTTAAAAATAGATGCACGCAGTTGCTGTCGCGAAGGCGGTTTTTAGGCGGAAAAGATGCGTGCCCCTTGGCGCCAGGGGCAGCAGCGACACGCCCCGCAAGAGCGGGGCGCGAAGGGGAAATTACATTTTTGCGGCGATCAGCTTGCCCAGGATGGCGATGCCCTCGCGGATGCGTTCCGGCGGCACCGTCACGAACGACAGGCGCAGGGTATGCGTGTCCGGCGTGTTCGCGTAGAACGGCGCGCCCGGCACGAAGGCCACTTTATTGGCGATGGCTTCATCGAGCAGCTTCATCGCATCGATGTGTTTCGGCAGGGTGACCCAGATGAACATGCCGCCTTCAGGCTTCGTCCAGGTGACGCCGGCCGGGAAGTGCTCTTCCAGCGCGGACAGCATGGCCTGGCACTGGTTGCCGTACAGGCTGCGGATGCTGGGGATATGGCGCTCCAGGAAGCCATCCTTGATCACCTCATGCACGACCATCTGCGTCAGCTGCGAGGTGTGCAGGTCGGCCGCCTGCTTGGCCAGTTCCAGGCGGCGCACCAGCGGCATCGGCGCCACCACGTAGCCGAGGCGGATGCCGGGCGTGAGCACTTTAGAGAACGAGCCCATGTAGATGACGCCGTCCGGATTCATGTTGATCATCTTCGGATACGGCTCGCCGCTGTAGCTCAGGGCGCCGTACGGATCATCCTCGATCAGCGGCAGGCCGTGGCGGGCGCAGGTTTCCACCAGTTCCACGCGGCGCGCCACGGACAGGCTGCGGCCCGTCGGGTTCTGGAAGTTCGGCAGCGCGTACAACAGGCGCGCGCCATCGGCGACGGGGTCGATCGACGACGGCACCAGGCCTTCGTCATCGGTATCGACGGAAACGAATTCGGGACGGTAGACGGAAAACGCCTGCAGGGCGCCCAGGTAGCTGGGGGTTTCCACCAGCACGCGGCTTCCTTCGTCGATCAGCACCTTGCCCAGCAAGTCCAGCGCCTGCTGCGAGCCGGACGTCATCAGCACTTGTTCCGGCATGATGGTGCTGCCATTGCTGGAGAGCGAGTCGGCGATCCACTGGCGCAGCGGCAGGTAGCCGTCGGTGGGGCCGTATTGCAGGGCCACCTTGCCATTGTTCGACAAGACCTTGTCGAAGGCGGTCTTCATTTCTTCCACGGGGAAGGTGGCGGGCGAGGGCAGGCCGCCGGCAAACGAGATGATCTCGGGACGCTGCGTGATCTTCAGGATTTCGCGGATGAACGAGCTTTGCAGCTGTTCCGCGCGTTCGGCAAAGCGCCATTGGATCGGATTCGGATTTTCAATTTTCATACGAGTCTCACAGAAGATGCCGAGCTGCGCCGGCTGGATTTGTTGGCCCGCTTGTGGCGGTGCGTGCGCAAGCGGCGCCGGATAGGCGTCGCCATGGTGCTGCGGTATTGTACGGCTTGCACGCCGCTCTGCCCATCCGCACGCGCAACGGCGTTGCAAATGGGCGTCAGGGAGCCTTACTTCAGCTTGCGTCCGATGGCCACGACGGCGATCACGGCGCCGGCAAACAGCAGGCTTTCGCCCGTCAAGGGCTCGTGCAGCAGCACGGCCGCGCCCAGCAAGGTGAGGAACGGTTGCAGCAGCTGCGTCTGTCCCACGCGGGCCACGCCGCCCAGCGCCATGCCCCTGTACCAGAAAAAGAAGGCGATAAACATGGAAAACACGGAAATGTACGCAAAGCCCAGCCAGGCGGCGGCGCTGGCCTGCGCCATCAGCGCGCGCTGCGGCCAGGCGTTCCACAGCACCGCGGGCAAGACAAACGGCACGGCCAGCAGCAAGGCCCAGGAAATCACGTGCTGGCCCGGCATGGCTTGCGCCAGGCGCCCGCCTTCCGCATAGCCGAGGGCGCCCAGCAGCACGGCGGCGAACATCAGCCAGTCGGCCAGGTGGAAGCTGCCGCCGCCCTGGCGCAGCGCGAAGGCCACCACCAGCGCCGTGCCGAGCAGGGCCATCAGCCAGAAGCCCGGGGAAGGGCGTTCCTTGCCGCGCATGACGGCAAACACGGCGGTCGCCAGTGGCAGGATGCCGACCAGCACGGCGCCGTGCGAGGCGGGCAGGCTGCGCATGGCGATCGACGTCAGCCAGGGGAAGCCCAGCACGCAGCCCAGCGACACGAGCGCCAGCGGCAGCCATTGTTCGCGGCGCGGCAGCGGCGCCCGCTGCTGCCATAGCCACAGGCCGGCCAGGCCGGCGGCCACCAGGGCACGGCCCAGGGCGACAAAGGTGGGATCGAGTTCGGCCACCGCCAGGCGCGTAAAGGGCAGGGTCAGGCTGAAGAGGACGACGGCGATGAGGCCCAGCAGCAGGCCTTTACGGTCGTCGGCGAGGCGCAGGGGGTGACTGGGGGAAGTGGTGGCGTGCGATGGCATGGCTGTCCTGGTGCGGGTTGCATGGGTAAATAAGATGGGGTGGAACAATCCGCCCCGTACTGCTATCCTAGAGCTGAATAGCAATACAGTACAAATACACTTTCACGCATAATTTCACATACTGTGATGGTCATATGAGCAATACACCCGCCTTGCCGTCCCTGCCCTTGCTGTCGCGCGCCTCGGGCGAAACCCTGATCGACCAGATCGCGCGCTCGCTGGCGGCGCGCATCGACGACAAGCTGCTGCGCGGCGGCGCGCGCATGCCCTCAATCCGCCAGTGCGCCGCCAGCCTGGAGGTGTCGTGCGCCACGGTGGTGGCCAGCTACGACAAGCTGGTGGCGCGCGGCTACCTGGAATCGCGGCGCGGCGCCGGCTTTTTCGTGCGCGAGCGCTCGCCGCTGAACACGCCGGCGCCGCTCGCCGGCGCGCAGGACGCGGCGGCGCAGCCGATGGACGTCGTCTGGCTGATCCGTAACATGTTCCGCCAGACGCCGGCCATCCCCGCGCCCGGCACCGGCATGCTGCCCGCCGAGTGGCTCGATGGCGACCTGGTCGCGCGCGCCCTGCGCGACGTCAGCCGCCAGCCTGGCAGTCTGCTGCTCGGTTATGGATCGCCGCAGGGCTTCCTGCCGCTGCGCCAGCAGTTGCAGCTGAAACTGGCGGGCATGGAAATCGCCTGTCCGCCCGAGCAGATCGTCACCACGGTGGGCGTGATGCAGGCGCTGGACCTGGTGGCGCGCGAGTTTGCCCGTCCCGGCGATACCATTTTCGTCGACGATCCCGCGTATTGGCTGATGTTTGGCGCCTTTGCCGCGATGGGCATGAACGTCATCGGCATCCCGCGCTTGAAAGACGGCCCCGATATCGCCGTGCTGGCCGAGCTGGCGGCGCTGCACCGCCCCAAGCTGTACGTGATCAATTCGGTGCTGCACAACCCCAGCTCGACGTCGCTGTCGGCCGCCAAGGCGTTTCAGGTGCTGCGCCTGGCCGAACAGCACGATTTCCTCGTCGTCGAAGACGATATCTATTGCGACATGCACCCGGGCGGCGACGTGCAGGCGGCCACCCGTCTGGCCGCGCTGGACCAGCTGCGCCGTGTGATTTACCTGGGCGGCTTTTCCAAGAGCCTGTCGGCCAACCTGCGCGTGGGCTTCATCGCCACCTCGCCTGAATGGGCGCAGCGGCTGGCCGACCGCAAGATGCTGGCCACCCTGACCACCAGCGACATCGGCGAGCGGGTCGTATATAAAATCCTATCGCAAGGCCTGTACCGCAAACATGCGGAGCGGCTGCGCGCGCGGCTCGACAAGGTGCGCGAGGGCACGTACCGCCGCGCCGAGCGGGCCGGCCTGCGCTTCGATCCCGCACCGGCCGGCATGTTCATCTGGGCCGATGCGGGCTGCGACACCAATGTGCTGGCCGAAAAGGCGCTGGCCGAAGGCCTGGTGCTGGGGCCGGGCAGCCTGTTTTCGCCGCGCCAGCTGCCGTCGACCTGCATGCGCCTGAACCTGGCCACGGTGCAGGACGGGCGGGTATGGGACTTTTTCGACCGCGCGCTGGGCGGATAAGGGTCTGCAAAAAAATGCAGCCACTGTGTCAAGATGTTTGTACTTGATTTGGCTGATTGTGCAAAGCGCTTGAGAAGAGAGTTTGACGTGCCATTGTTGATGTCTCGTAGATGCTGTTGTAAATTCACGATCTTGCGGCGACATTAAAAAATAGAAATTTCTTTAATTAATATATTTTTTGATCTAAATCTTCAAAATGGAATTCTTTAAAAAAACCCGAAAAATTTGAAGTATGATCAATTGTGGCTGGGATTTCGGTTTTTGAAATTCCAGTATTGACCAGAAATCCTGTAAAGTTCTCTCTATCTTTTGCCATGAAAACATGCCCGTATTGCAAAGAGCAAGTGCAGGGGGAGGCAATAAAATGTCGATATTGCCAATCGAATTTGGATGGTCAGCAATCAATTCCAATCATCAACAGGGAGCAGCAGGTTATATATGTAGTTGACAATGATCTGGTGCGTTATGCCAAGTTTAGTCTGTCTATCCTTGCAGTTTTTCTGGTGGTTGGTGCGACGCTGTATGGGTATAATCTGGAAAAATCAGTTGAGAAAGTTATTGCGATACAGAAAGAAGTGGATGTGGCCTCCAATGCACTGAAGACTTCACAACTTGAACTTCAGAAGGCACAGGCGACAGTCAACACTTTAAGGACAGAAGTTGAAAACGTACTGGCAAATGCAAAAGCAATACTGGGGGAAATCGGCGAGCAAGGAAAAATGGCAATAGCCCAAGTAACGTTCATGAAATCGCTATCGCCGAAGCAACAAGATATGGCGATTCAGGCAAAGTCTGCGTATCCTGATAAGGCAAGTGGCAACAGAAAATATTGGGCTGCGGGGGCAACTATACGTATAGGATTCATCGGTGGTACTGCTGAACAAAGAAAAATGGTTGAAAGTATTGCGCCAGAGTGGACCAGAAATACAAGTTTATCGTTTATTTTTACACCGTTGCTGGAAGAAAGCGATGTTCGTGTAGGATTTGATCCAAATAGAGGTTCTTGGTCATATCAGGGAACCGATGCCTTAGGTCTGCCAAAAACAGCACCAACAATAAATCTTGCCTGGATGAAAAAAAACTATATTTTGCATGAATTTGGTCATGTTATGGGATTGATCGAAGAGCTGCAAAATCCAGAAGCTAATATACAATGGGATGTGGAACTGCTCCGTAGTGAATTGGGCGGCCCGCCGAATAACTGGTCGGAAGAAATGATACAAACCCGTATACTAAGGAAGGCGACGAGGGAAGAGGTTGGTGAATATCGAAAATTTGACCGGTATTCGATCATGGCTATGTCACTTCCGGCAGCCTACACCGGTGGGCAGGAAATACCAGCTGGAACGGAATTATCTGCCAGCGACAAAGAATTAATTTCTAGAATTTATCCGCGAAAATAGCCAGAGTTTTTTCCTTCTTCTTGCCGGGAATACTGAAAAAGCGTGGGGTGCTGCGCTCTTTGGTGAAGGACACCCTATCTTTGTTGATCTTCGTTTGCTTTCGCCAACATGGTGCTTGTCTGTATGAGCTTTGCAATTACCGATTTCGTAATCATCTCCTTGTGAGCAAAGGGCTTGAGACATCGCGTCAGAAAAAGCGGAAATGCGCTTATCGTCTCTCGTTTTATTTATTTCGGATGCCAGTTTCGCGAAGAAAACGAATTGTTCAGCACTTCCCCGGATAAAAATCTAATCGTTACATCAACCGTCATGCAGTTCTCGTACATGGCCAGTATCAGTTTCATCCATGCCCGCCAGGACAGTGACTGTCCTGGCTTGGAAAGGATGGAAAAATTTGCTTGCTGGCATCTTGAAATCGCTGCCATCATCTCCAATTAGCTGACACTCGTCCCATCCACAAGACTATGAGGTAAAAATGGCTGTCTCCGAAAAGCAAACCCTGGGTTTTCAGACCGAAGTGAAGCAAATGCTGCACCTGATGATCCATTCCCTGTACTCGAACAAGGAAATCTTCCTGCGCGAACTGATCTCGAACGCGTCCGACGCGGCCGACAAATTGCGCTTCGAAGCGATCGATAACGACGCCCTGTACGGCAACGATCACGAATTGAAGATCAAGGTCAGCTTCGACAAGGATGCGCGCACCATCACCATTTCCGACAACGGCATCGGCATGACCCGTGACGAGGCGATCTCGCACCTGGGCACCATCGCCAAGTCGGGCACCAAGGAATTCTTCGGCAAGCTGTCGGGCGACCAGCAGCAGGACGCGGCCCTGATCGGCCAGTTCGGCGTGGGCTTCTATTCCGGCTTCATCGTCGCCGACAAGATCACCGTCGAAACGCGCCGCGCCGGCGTGGACGCCTCGGAAGGCGTGCGCTGGGAATCGGCGGGCGAAGGCGATTACAGCATCGAATCGATCGACAAGCCGTCGCGCGGCACGGACATCATCCTGCACCTGCGCGAAGGCGAGGACGAATTGCTGTCGAGCTGGAAGATCAAGTCCATCATCCGCAAATATTCGGACCATATCTCGCTGCCGATCGTGATGCAGAAGGAAGAGTGGGACGATGAGAAAAAAGAAACCGTTCTGAAGGACGAATTCGAAACCGTCAACCAGGCCAGCGCCCTGTGGGCCCGCAACAAGGCCGACATCACGCCGGAACAGTACGACGAATTCTACAAGCACGTGTCGCACGACTTCCAGTCGCCGCTGACGCACACGCATAACCGCGTGGAAGGCCGCAGCGAGTACACGCAGCTGCTGTACATCCCGGCCAAGGCGCCGTTCGACATGTGGGACCGCAACAAGCGCGGCGGCATCAAGCTGTACGTCAAGCGCGTCTTCATCATGGACGATGCCGAGCAGCTGATGCCAACCTATCTGCGCTTCGTGCGCGGGGTGATCGACTCTGCCGACCTGCCGCTGAACGTATCGCGTGAAATCCTGCAGGAATCGCGCGACGTCAAGGTGATCCGCGAAGGCTCGACCAAGCGCGTGCTGGGCATGCTGGAAGAACTGGCGAACGCGGACGAGCAAGATAAAAAAGACAAGTACGCCGTCTTCTGGAAGGAATTCGGCCAGGTGCTGAAGGAAGGCATCGGCGAGGACGCGGCCAACAAGGAACGCCTGGCCAAGCTGCTGCGCTTTGCCTCGACGGCCAACGACAGCGACGAGCAAATCACGTCTTTCGCCGACTACGTGGCGCGCATGAAGGAAGGCCAGGACAAGATCTATTACGTCACGGCCGACAATTACGCCGCCGCCAAGAACAGCCCGCACCTGGAAATCTTCCGCAAGAAGGGCGTCGAAGTGCTGCTGCTGACGGACCGCGTCGATGAATGGATGCTGTCCTTCCTGCAGGATTTCGAAGGCAAGGAGCTGGTCTCCGTCGCCAAGGGCGGCCTGGACCTGGGCGCGCTGGAAGACGAAGCGGAAAAGAAAGAGCACGAAGAAACGGAAACCTCGTACGCCGACCTGGTGGGCAAGATGAAGACCGTGCTGGCCGACAAGGCCAAGGACGTGCGCGTCACGTTCCGCCTGACCGATTCGCCAGCCTGCCTGGTGGCCGATGAAAACGAATTGTCGGGCAACCTGCTGCGCATGCTGAAGGCGGCGGGCCAGAGCGCGCCGGAATCGAAGCCGATTTTGGAAATCAACCCGAACCACCCGCTGGTGACGCGTTTGAAGTATGAAGATGCGGAAGGCGGCAAGTTCGGCGACTGGGCCAACATCCTGTTCGACCAGGCCATGCTGGCCGAAGGCGGATCGCTGGCCGATCCAGCCAGCTTCGTCAAGCGCCTGAACGAATTGCTGCTCAATTCTGCGAAGTAATCACCTGACTGCAAACGTCAGCGAGCCGGCCCTTTCCTCGTGAAAGGGCCGGCTTTTTTATGCTACAGTGCGCGATTATTTTATTTTATGGAAATAGCAATGGCGCATTGCCCGGCATGTGACAGTTCCAACATTCAACGTCTCTCCATGGTGCATGCCTCCGGCATTTCCGGCACCTCTACCCATATCTCGGGCAGGATCGATGGTGATTTCATCCACGGTCATGCGCATACGCGCAGCCAGACCTTGTTGTCGCGCCAGGCCGCCGGGCCGACGATGCAGACCCACCAGAAGGTGGGGCTGATCGTGTTGGGCGTGATCATTTTTGTCATCGCCGCCGTCATCTTTTACCAGGCTGGCGCAAATGGCCTGTTCTGGATCTTCGTGGCAGGGGGTGTCGTCTCCGTCGCCTTGTCGCAAACGTCCTTCGTCGCCAATTGGGACAAGGAGGCCGCCGCCTTGCAGGACAAGTATGCGCGTACCTTCATGTGCCATGCCTGCGGCCACCGCTTCATTCCCGTACTCAAGCAACCGTGAAAATTCGCCTGATGGCGGGCCTGGGTGCGCATGCGCTGGGCTGCCTGCTGTTTATCGCATTGAGCTGGCTGGGGTTTTATTTGTACACGCAGCTGTTCGGCAGCCTCGGCTCGCGCGGCGTGGCGGGTGGCCTGGCCCTGCTGCTCGTGTTTTACGTGTATGCGGGCACGAATCTGCTGCTGGCGCTGCTGCCGCCCGGCTGGTGGAAGCCTGCGCTGTGCGGCTTGCTGGGCGTAGCCGTGCTGGCGTATCTGCTGCCGCAGCATCCGCTGCGGGCCATCTACTTCAGCGTGCTGTCGGGCGGCTTGAGCTGGCTGGCCGTGCTGGCCAGCGCGCGTTTAAGCGGGTATTTGCGGGGTTGACAGGCTTGTAATAAAAGCAGCGACGGCGTCGGCGGCCGCTTCCGGCGCCGCCTGCAGCAGCATGTGCGGCGCGGCGATGTCGGCCAGTTGCGCGCCCGGTGCCAGGCGCAGTATCTGCACGGCGTTCGCCGGTGGCACCAGGCGGTCGTGGCGGCCACGCAGATACAGCACGGGCAGGCTGCCGCGCGCGAAGCTGCGCGAGGCGTCGGTTTCCAGCACGGCGCGCAGGCGCTGGCGCAGCACGGCAGGCGGCACTTGCGCCAGTGCCGCCGCCAGTTCCGCCTGCAGTTCCGGCGTGGCGCAGGGCGCCAGCAGCGCCTGGCGCAGGGCGAAGCCGGGCAGGGCGCCGAAGGGCACACAGCCCAGCAGGTGGCGCAGCGGCGCCAGCATCGGGCGCGGATTGCGCACAAACGAACAGCACAGGACCAGGGCGCGCATGCCGGGCGGCGGATCGGCGCGCAGGGCGGCCCCCAGCGGTCCCGAAAACGATTCGGCCAGCACGACGAAGGGACGGTCCTGCGGCAGGCGTTCGCGCACGAACGCTTCGAGTGCCGCGTAGTCGAGCGGTGCAGCGGGATAAGCGATGGCCTGGGTGGCGATGGCGCTCTGCGCGCGCAAGGCGGCGTCAAAGCGGTGGAAGAGCCGGGCCGTGCCATCCATGCCGGGCAGGAGGACAAGCAGTGGCGAGGCGGGGTGAGAGATCGTCATTGCGGCCATCATACCAGCCCGCCGATGCGCGCGCCGTCCGCCTGCCGCACCGCATGGGGGCTGGCGCCATGCTAGAATCGGCGGCGCGTCATGCGTGGCCAGCGGCCACTGGTGGCGGCCAAATCCCCCGACAGACAGAATCATGCATATCATCTTTTCGAATTACCGCACCCTGGGCGGCGCCTTGCTGGCAGCGGCCTGCGTCCTTTCCCAGCCCGCCCGCGCCACGGCGGCACCTTCGGCGCCGGCCGGGAAAAGCCTGTCCTCCCTGCTGGCCGGCGGTCCCTTGCCGCGCCTGAGCGAAGACCCGCAAGTGCGCGCGGCCCTGTTCGATTTCTTCGGCTACGCGCGCGGCAGCTACACGGAAGACGATGAATTGCTGCTGGCGCAGGCGCTCGAGGCGATCAGCGAAAAGCGCGACGCCACGCGCACCGTGCTGGCCGATGGCCGCCAGTTGCTGGCGTCGATGAATGACCGCAAGCAGGGGCGCGAACGGGGCGCCATGCTGCTCGACAAGCGCGGCGTCATCATCGCCTTTGGCCTGGTCAACGGACATTGCCGCCTGGAGGGCCAGCCGCTGGCGAAAGTCTGCAATCCCGATCCGAATGCCGTGCTGACGGTGTTCCACCGCAAGGGCATGCTGGTTGGAGATGCGGCGCCCTTGCTGGCCTGGGCCAGGCAATTGCCGCCCATGCTGGCGCTGATCGCGGGCGACAAGGAAGCGGGCGCCGACGGACAGAAGATCGCCAGCGTCGAATACGTGCTGGCGCAGCCGGCCCTGCCGGGCTGGAACCGTGCCCAGCTGCCGCCCGCCTACCCGCCGGCGCTGCTGCCGCTGCTGCTCGATAAATCGACGGTGCTGACGTCGGCCGGCGCCGGCGTGTTTGCCTATCCGCTCACGCTCAAGGGCAAGAAACAGACCAATGTGCTGGACCATGCCGAAGGCCGCCCGCCGCGCGACCTGGAAGTGGCGCTGCGCAGCTATGCCAGTTTCGACACGGTGGTCGAGCGCTACCGCCAACTGGCCAAGGGCGCCAGGCTGCAGCGCAACGAGCGCACGGCTTACCTTGATGGCGACATGGGACAGGGCAGCTACCGCGTCTACATCCGCAACACGGGCGCGGACGGCGTGATGATCGACGTGGCGCTATGGCAGCGCAAGCTGGCGGCCAGCCGCTGATTTCAGCGTTGCTGTCAGAGCTGTTGTCAATAGTAGGGCGCCATGGCGTAACCGAGTTGCGTCAATTGCGCGCGGATTGCGTCGTCGCGTTTTTTTGCTCCCGTCGAAAAACTCAGCTGCTTTAATGCGGCCGGCATGCTCGCGGCCAGCAGCGCATCGATATCGAGCCGCGTCATGTGCACGGCCAGCGCCTGTAGCGCAGGCAAGCCCGGGAGGCCGCTCAGGTGCTCGATGGCCTTGCAATTGCGCAGAACCAGCCATGCCAGCGCCGGGTTGGCGCCCAGCCGTACTTCCTTCACCTGACTCTGGTCTTCCACCGACAGCCGCTCCAGGTGCGGAAAGCGGCCGATGTCGCCCAGGTCTTCCAGTCCGCGCACGCGCGCCACTTCAAGCTCCCGCAGCCGCGGCGCCGTGACGTGGGCGATCGATGTCCGCCCTCCCAGGATAAAGCACAGCCGCTCCAGCGCCGGCATTGCGCCGATGAAGTCCACGTCATCCTTGCTTTTGATCTGCGCCAGCGTCAACTTTGCCAGCGTTGGCACGGCGGTGATTGCCTCGATGTTTTTCGCGTGGCCGGCAGTATGCAGCTGCGTCAGCCGCTTCCAGTGCCGCAGCGGCGCCAGGTCGATATGCGCCCTGGCCGTTGGCTCCAGGCTCAGTGCTTCCAGGCCGCGCAGGTTGTCCAGCGCCAGGATGTCGCCTTCGGCCAGGTGATGCACGCCCAGGCACAGGCGCTTCAAGTGGCTCAGGCCGCCCAGCTGCTCCAGGTGGATGGCGCGCATGTGGCAGTCGAGCGACAGGTTGACGGCATGCGGCAGCGCGCGCAGCACGCGGGCGTCGAAAGGCCGGGTACTGGCGCCGAAGAAGCGGATCTCCAGCGCCGTTCCGCAAGTGGAGGCCAGTGCATCGAGGCTGGCCAGCAGCGGCGCCGGCAGGCGGTCCTGCGTGAATTGAATGACCACCTGTTCGCCCTGGTCTATGCACGCGCGGACGGCGGCGGCATCGATGTGGACCGGTTGATGGATGCGTTCCTGCACTGGTGGCTGGTACATGGGCGGGTTCCGGGAGGTGAATGGAATGCTGCTTACTGGCGTGGCGTGGCGTAGCCGCGCTCCGCCAGTTGCGCCGCGATGGCGTCGTCGCGTGTTTTTTTGCCCGTGCGCAGACGCACGTGCGTCAGCGACGCGGGCAGATCCTGCAGCAGTGCGTCCACGTCGAGCAGGGTTTCCGATGCCGACAGCTGGCGCAGGGCAGGCAGGGTGGCCAGGCCGGGCAGGCTGTCGAGCGTCTTGCAGGTGTGCAGGTTCAGGCGTTCGAGCACGGAATTGGGCCCCAGCGCGATCTGCCGCAGCTTGATCTGGTCTTCCACCCATAGCGCCTGCAACAGCGGGAAACGGCCGATATCGCCCAGCGTTTCCAGGCCGCGCACGCGTATCACTTCCAGTTTCCTCAGCAGCGGCGCCTCGATGTCCGCGATTGATTCGCGGCCGCCCAGCTGCAACAGCAGCCTGTCCAGGCGGTTCATCTCCGAGATGAAATCGAGCGCCACCTTGTTCTTGATGCGGTACAGCGACAGCTCGTGCAGCGCCGGCAGGCTGGCCAGGGTTTCGATGTGCTGGCTGTGGCCCTCGATGACGAGGCTGGCCAGGTGCGCATACTGGCGCAGGGGCGCCAGGTCGATATTGTTCCTGGCCGATTCGCCCAGGTTCAGGTATTCGAGGGCGCGCAAATTCTCCAGTTGCAAGATGTCGCCTTGCGCCAGCTCGTACACGCCCAGGCTCAGGCGCTTCAGGTGCCGCAGCTCGCCCAGCGCTTCCAGATGGATGGCTTGCCGGTGGCAATCGATGGACAGGCTGGCGACATGCGGCAGCGCGCGCAGGATGCGGGCATCGAACACCCTCGGGTCGTAGCCGTAGATGCGGATGGTCAGCGCCGTACCGCAGGTTGCGGCCAGGGCGTCGAGGTCGGCCAGCAGCGGCGCCGGCTCGGCCAGGGTATTGAACTGCACCAGCACCTCTTGACCGCCCGCGATGGCGGCGCGGATCGCCCCGGCATCGATGCGCTCGGGATTCTGGATGCGCTGCGGCTGTCTTGTTTGCGTCATCGTCACAGTCCTATCGGGTAGTCGACTTTCCTGGGGGGCGGGCAGCCCTCCGGGCCGGGAAACGTCTGCTTGCCCGTGTCATCGTAGCGCTTGCCGCATTCGACGAGCACGCGCTTGCGGAAGGTGTAAATGCTGGCCACCTTGCCGTTCGGGTGGTAGCAGATATTGTCGCCATCGCGGTCGGCCGAAGCGTAGCTGATCATGGTTTCGCCGTTGACCGTGCGCGTGCTGTGGCCGCTGCGCGGCTCCGTGCATTTGAGCTGGCCGCTTTCGTAATACGCGTTGACGACGGAGGTGTCGGCGGCGCGGTCGACCAGCAGTTCGTCCTTGCGCTTGCCGTTCGGGTAGTTCGAATAGCCTTCCTGGCGCTGGCCATACTGGAAGGCATAGTAATACTGCGGCTTGCCGTCCGGGTAGTACATGTGGTGGTACTCGCACACGTCGTCGCGCGTGCTGCCGTACTCCTTGAAGGTGCAGCGGTGGATGTCGTTGAGCAGCTGGCCGTCTTCATAGTATTCGCGCAGGTGCGTGAGCAGGCGGCCCTGGTCGATGACGGCCAGGCGTTCCGGCTTGCCGTTTGGGTAGTAGCGCGCATCGAGACCCTGCTTCTTGCCGTTGTCCCATAAGGTGTCGAGGCGCAGGATCTTGCCGCTGTCGTCGAACGCCTGTTCGCGTCCATCGAGCTGGCCGTTGCGGTAGGTGGCCGTGTAGACCACGTATTCCTTGCCGGCCGGGCCCAGGTAGCGCGTGCGGCTGCCATCGAGCACGCCCGCCTGGTAATGGTCGCGCTGGCGCAGCGCGCCCTGCGCATCCGTGTCCAGGGCCTCGCCCTGTTTTTTGCCTTTCACAAAAGCGACGCTTTGCGTGCCCTTGTCCTTGAGCTTGAGCTTCCACGGGCCGTCGCGCAAGCCGTCGATAAAGCTGCCGTCGCCGTCTTCCGTGATCCACTGCCCATGGCGTGTGCCGTTGACGTAGTTGCCGCGCGTTTGCAGCTTGCCGCCCATGCGGCGTTCGTGCGGGCCGTTCAGCTGGCCGCCCGCGTAGGTGTCGAAGCCCGTCACTTCCTCTTCATCGGCATAGTTGACGACCGTCCAGCGGCCTTCGCGCTTGCCGGCCCGGTACATGCCGCTCTCGCTCTGCTTGGGATAGTTGAAGGACCACAGGCCTTCTTGCAGGCCGTCGACGAAATGGCCTTTTTCGCTGCCTTCGTGCATGCCCTCGCGCACCCACAGGCCCTGGCGCTTGCCTTTCGCGTACTGGCCCCGCTCGACCACCGAACCGTCGTCCCAGGCCAGGCTGTAGATGACGGACGGGCCGTCTTCGCTGCCCGTAAACTGTTTCGGCGCCGTTTCCCACGTCACTTGCCACAGGCGGTAATTGGGCAGGATGCCGGCGCCCGCATCGCTGTACAGCGTGTAGCTGGCCGTGAGAAAACGCTCGCCCTTTTTCTGGAAGGTTTTCTTGTAGGTGATGGCGTCCTTGCTGTCGGACGCCACAGGCTTGCCGTCGTCGCTGTAGTAGCCGACGACGGTGCCTTGCGTATGGTCGATGGCGTCGAAGTCTGCATTGCCGCTTTTGCCGCGCGCGACGCTGTAGTCCATCGGCGCCAGTTTCGCCAGTGCCGCCTTGACCTGGCCCGCATTGGGCAAGGTGGTTTGCGCGGCGATGCGGTTTAGTGCCGGCTGCAAGCCGTCGAGGCGCCGGTACTTGCCGGAACTGCGGTGGTAGCGGTAGGCGCGCAGGCCGCTCCTGTCGCCCTGGCGGAACAGCACCAGCATGGTTTGCACGCTGCTGTCCGATTCCTTGTCCAGTGACGCGTAGAAGACGGAGCGGATGACGGCGTTGCCGAACTGGTCGAGCAGGAAGGTTTTCGAAGCGCTGTTCGTGCACTCGCAGTAATAGCCGTTGACGCCGTCTTTTTCCTTGAGGAAGGCGATGTCGAGGCCGCTATCCTGCGAGGCGCTGATGGCGGGATGGGCGAGGCTCTTGCCTTCGTAGAAGGGCGCGCCGTGGGCCAGCGCGGAACAGAGGAGCAAGGGCAGGAGAACGGGCAAGAACGGACGTTTCATCGTAAGGCTGGCACCGGGGCGCCGCAATGGAAAGGCCACGATTCTGCCTGCGTTCTTACTTGTGGGCAAATGCGCGCGCGTCTATCGTGTGCGCACCCCGGTTCAGGGCTGGTGGGCGGCGCAGAAGTCCAGCAGCAGCTGTTCGCCGTCCGGCCACGGGCCGTAGCCGGCATCGCCGTTGATATGGCCGGCGTCGCCGATCATGGTGAAATCGCTGCCCCAGGCGGCGGCGAACGCGCGCGCCCGCGCGAAGCTGACATAGGGATCATCGCCGCTGGCCACCACCAGGGTCGGAAAGGGCAAGGCTTGCAGCGGCATGGGAGAGAAACCCGTGGTGCCGGACGGGTAGGAGGGCGCGTCCACATCGCTGGGGGCGACGAGGAAGGCGCCGGCGATCCTGTGCGGCGAACCGCTGGCCGCCCAGTGGGCCACCAGCGTGCAGGCCAGGCTGTGCGCCGCCAGCACGGGCGGGCGCTCGCAGGCGGCGATGGCGCGGTCGAGCTCCGCCACCCATTCTTCCTTGTCCGGCGTCTGCCATTCCCCGTGCGGCACGCGCGACCATTGCGGGTGGCGCGCTTCCCAATGGGTTTGCCAATGCTGCGGCCCGGAATTCCACAGGCCGGCCAGGGTCAGTACGAGAGGCGACATCGATGCTCCTTGAGGTTACAACTCCGTGCGCAGGGCAAATAATTCAGGGAACAATACCACGTCGAGCATCTTGCGCAAATAACTCACGCCCGCCGTGCCGCCCGTGCCCGTCTTGAAGCCGATGATGCGCTCCACCGTCGTCACATGGCGGAAGCGCCAGAAGCGGAAGGCCGTTTCCAGATCCACCAGTTTTTCGGCCAGCTCGTACAGGGCCCAGTGTTTCGACGGGTCGCGGTAGACTTCCAGCCAGGCCGCCTTGACGGAGGCGTCGGCGGCGGTCGGCAGGGTCCAGTCGGCGGCCAGGCGCTCGGGGGCGATGGGCAGACCGCTGCGTGCCAGCAGCTTGATGGCTTCGTCGTAGACGGACGGCGCGCGCAGGGCGGCGTCGAGCGTCTTGTAGGTGTCGGGGGCCGTGGTATGCACGTTGAGCAGGGCGGCGTTCTTGTTCCCCAGGATGAATTCGATTTCGCGGTACTGGAAGGACTGGAAGCCGGACGAGGCGCCCAGGTAGGGCCGGATAGCCGTGTATTCGGGCGGCGTCATGGTGGCCAGCACGTCCCAGGCATGCACCAATTGATCCATGATGCGCGCCACGCGGGCCAGCATTTTAAACGCGGGCGCCAGGTCGCCGCTTTGCAGGTTGGCACGCACGGCGTGCATTTCGTGCAGCATCAGCTTCATCCACAATTCACTCGTCTGGTGCTGCACGATGAACAGCATCTCGTTGTGGTTGGGGGAGAGCGGATGCTGGGCCGTCAGGATGCGGTCCAGCGCCAGGTAGTTACCGTAGCTCATCGATTCGCTGAAATCCATCTGCGCGCCATGCCACTGCGCATCCTGGGCGCCCGCATGCATGGGGCAGCCGCTGGTGTTTTCCTTGTTCATATTCTTGTCGTCGCTCATGGGATGGTTCAGGTGACGGCATCGCGCCTGGCGGCGATGTCGTAGGCTTGGGTGTCGAGAATGTCGCGCAGGATTTCCACGGCATCCCACACGTCGGCAAAGCTCGTGTACAGGGGCGTGAAGCCGAAGCGCATGATGGCCGGCTCGCGGTAGTCGCCGATCACGCCGCGCGCGATCAGCGCCTGCATCACGGCATAGCCGTGCGGGTGCGTGAAGCTGACCTGGCTGCCGCGCCGCGCATGCTCGCGCGGCGTGACGAGGCCCAGCGGATGGCTGGCGCAGCGCTGTTCCACCAGCGCGATGAACAAATCGGTCAGGGCCAGCGACTTGCGGCGAATGGCTTCCATGCTCGTTTGCGCAAAGATATCGAGGCCGCATTCGACCAGGGCCAGCGAGAGAATCGGCTGCGTGCCGCACAGGGCGCGGGCGATGCCGTCGGCGGGCGCGAAACCCGGGTCCATGGCGAACGGCGTGGCGTGGCCCCACCATCCGGACAGCGGCTGGCGGAAGCGCGCCTGGTGTCTTGCCGGCACCCAGATGAAGGCGGGCGAGCCGGGGCCGCCGTTCAGGTATTTATAGGTGCAGCCGACGGCCAGGTCGGCGCCGGCGCCGTTCAGGTCCAGCGGCACGGCGCCGGCCGAATGGGCCAGGTCCCACAGCGCTAGCGCGCCCTGCGCGTGGCAATGGCTGCTGATGGCGGCCATGTCGTGTTGGTAGCCGGTGCGGTAGTTGACGTGCGTGAGCATGGCGATGGCGCAATCGGCGTCGATGGCTTGCGCCAGTTCTTCGGGACTGTCGACCAGGCGCAGCTGGTAGCCGCGGTCGAGCCAGGCGGCCAGGCCTTGCGCCATGTACAGGTCGGTGGGGAAGTTGCTGCGTTCGCTGACGATGACGCGCCGCGCGGCCTGCGCGGGATCGCTGGCCTGCATCTGCAGGGCGGCGGCCAGGGCCTTGAACAGGTTGATGGAGGTGGTGTCGGTGATCACCACTTCGCCCGTGCCGGCGCCCAGCAGCGGTGCCAGGCGGTCGCCGAGGCGTTTGGGCAGGTCGAACCAGCCCGCCGTATTCCAGCTGCGGATCAGGTCCGTGCCCCATTCGGCCGTGATGACGTGCTGGGCGCGGGCCAGGGCCGCCTTCGGCCGCGCGCCCAGGGAATTGCCATCGAGGTAAATCACGCCTTGCGGCAAGTCGAATTGCTGGCGCAGGGGCGCCAGGGGATCGTCGAGGTCGCGCGCACTGCAGTCATGTCGAGAAATCATGGTGGCTTTCATGTTGATACTTGTCTGGATGGCATGATATTGCTTGAGGCTTAAAGTATCATGCGGAAGTGGCAGTGTAGCAAATCCCTGCCGCAAAGCGCGATTCCCGGCATGGAAAAGCGGCGAAAAAATACCCGCTTGCGGGGCGTCAACGAAAAAAATCACGATTTTAAAAAATATTTTCAAGAACCCCTAAAGTTCTGCGATATGGCGCCGTCAACAAATACATGAACGGCGGTAATCGGTCAGGCAGGCGTCCTAAATTTTTTAAATATTTTTAAAAATAAGCCTAAAGTTCCCGTCGAAGCTGCCGTTACCTCAGTTAGATGGCTTGATTAAGGTCAAGTTGTTGTAAAAAAGTGATTTCATTGCAAGCGGAAAGTCAGGCAAATCTGGCTCCTTGCGTATCTCAAGAATCCGCGCCGTTGCTGGCGTGCGACCATGGTCGAGCGGTGTTTGTCAGACAAACACCTACGGCCCCATCCGCTATTCCCCGACCAAAAATACAGCGCTACGCCTCTGTTGCGTTTGATGTTGCTCCTGCAGAATGTATCTCACTGGCAACACACAACGCCAGCTGAATTCAACGGATTGAGGAGATGGAAATGACTGCTAACGACATGATGGCTGAGATTCGCGACGCTAACCTGAGCTACCTGATGCTGGCCCAGCAAATGATTCGTGCGGACAAGGTAACGGCCATCTTCCGTTTGGGCATTGCCGCCGACATCGCCGAGCTCATCGAAGGCATGAGCAATGCGCAGATCCTGAAACTGGCTGGCGGCAACATGATGCTGGCACGCTTCCGCTTCGACGACAGCGCCATCCTGGGCATGCTGACGAACTACAATAAAGACCGCTCGCTGGCCCAGTCGCACGCTGCCATCCTCATGGCCGGCCAGGGCGTCGAAGAAATCGCTTAAGCTTCCCATTAAAACGTCCATGGCGGCGTTGCATTGCCCTGAACATTTTTCTGGCAATCTTTTAGTTAGTATCAGTCAGTCAGTCAGTCAGTATCAGTCAGTTGCGGAGCGCACAGCATGGCCAAGAAAAGTGTCGTATCGGAAGCGCAGGAAATCCAGCTGGCCATCGAACTGATACAGCTGGGCGCACGCCTGCAACTGCTGGAGACGGAAGTGTCGCTGTCGCGCGAACGCCTGCTGAACCTGTATAAGGAATTGAAGGGCGTCTCGCCGCCCAAGGGCATGCTGCCGTTTTCCACCGACTGGTTCCTTACCTGGCAACCGAATATCCATTCCTCGCTGTTCATCAATATCCACAAATTCCTCGTTGACCACGCGGGCGCCACCGGTATCGAAGCGGTGATGAAGGCCTATAAGCTGTATCTGGAACAGATGCCGCCCGAAGCGGGCGAAGAGCCGCTGCTGTCGCTGACGCGGGCCTGGACCCTGGTGCGCTTTTTCAGCAGCAAGATGCTGGACATGGCGCCCTGCGGCAAATGCGGCGGCAAGTTTGTCGTCAACTGCCTCGACCTGAACGCCGATTATGTGTGCGGCCTGTGCCACATGCCTTCGCGCGCCGGCAAGACCAAGAAGGCGCGCGATGAAGCGGCCGCCGTCGCGCCGCCGGGCATCGTCGCCTGATCCTGCCCCGATAAGTATCTCAGTGAAAGCCGGAGCGGTCGCCAGACCGGACTCCGGCTTTTTGCCGCTGCTTTCGCTTACACTGGCGTTTTCCTCCTTCGATCATCCCATGCTGCAACAAATCCTGCGTGCGCCCGCGCTCAAGGCCATCCTGATCCAGATGCTGGCTTTTCCCTTGATGTTGCTATTGGTATATGCTCTGGCGCGCGCCGGCGCGGCCATGTCGCTGCCGGCCGTGGCCGTTCTGCAGGGCGGGCTGGCGGCGCTCATCACGTGGCGCGCGGGTCTGGCGCGCTGGTGGTGCGCCATCGGCTTGCTGTTTGCGCCCGCCTTGCTGGGCGCCAGCCTGCTCGATTTGCCCCCGGCCGTGTTCCTTGCCGCCTTTGTTTTCCTGCTCAGCCTGTACTGGTCCACGTTCCGCACGCAAGTGCCGTTTTACCCGTCGGGGCCGAAGGTGTGGCAGGCGGTGGCCGGGCTGATCGCGGACAGGCCCGGCGTGCGGCTGGTCGATATCGGCAGCGGCCTGGGCGGCCTGGTGCTGGAACTGGCGCGGCGCCGGCCCGATGGACAGTTTTCCGGCATCGAGCTGGCGCCGTTGCCGTGGCTGGTCAGCCGCTTGCGCGCGCGGCTGGCGGGAAGCCGCGCGCGCTTCCTGCGCGGCGACTACGCGGCACTCGATTTCGGCCGCTATGATGCCGTGTTTGCCTACCTGTCGCCGGCGGCGATGGCGGCCCTGTGGAGCAAGGCGGAAAAGGAAATGTTGCCCGGTAGCATGCTTCTTAGTTACGAATTCCAGATTGCGGCACGCGAGCCCGATAAGACCATCGCCGCCACAGAGGGTGGCCCTTTACTTTACATATGGTGCTTTTAAGCAATTGTCTGCGTTATTTGCTTGCCCGTAGGGCAATCTCACGTTATTGTAGTTCCACACGGCATTTTCTCGGAATTGCATTGAAAAGCAACGCATTTCAATTAACTTCCGGTTGCTTTTTTTGCCGCTGTCTTTGCCGGCGGCGCAGCCGCCAGAAGACAGAAACAGGTTTGAACATGCCGGGCACACAGCCCCGGCCATTATTGGGAGTCAGGGCACTTGTTAGTCATAATCGGATACATCATCGTCTGCGCCTCGGTCTTTGGCGGCTTCGCAATGGCCGGCGGCCATCTGGCGGCGCTGTTCCAGCCGCTGGAGTTGCTGATGATCGGCGGCGCCGCCCTGGGCGCCTTCCTTGTTGGTAACAATAACAAGGCCATCAAGGCGACGATCGCCGCCTTGCCGAGCCTGTTCAAGGGTTCGCGTTATACCAAAGAGCTGTACATGGAACTGATGTCGCTGTTGTTCGAAGTGCTCAGCAAGGTGCGCAAGGAAGGCTTGATGTCGATCGAAGGCGATATCGACAAGCCGGAAGAGAGTCCGCTGTTTTCCAAGTATCCGGCCGTGCTGGCCGACCACCATATCGTCGAATTCATGACCGATTACCTGCGCCTGATGGTGTCGGGCAATATGGATGCCTTCCAGATCGAAAACCTGATGGATAATGAGATCGAGACGCACCATCACGAAGGCGCCGTGCCGGCCCACGTGATCGCCAAGGTGGGCGACGGCTTGCCCGCGTTCGGTATCGTCGCCGCCGTCATGGGCGTGGTGCACACGATGGAGTCGGTGGGCATCCCGCCGGCTGAGCTGGGCATGCTGATCGCGCACGCGCTGGTCGGCACCTTCCTCGGCATTTTGCTGGCGTATGGCTTCGTCGGCCCGCTGGCCAGCCTGCTGGAGCAGAAGCTGGAAGAGTCGAGCAAGATGTTCCAGTGCGTGAAAGTGACGCTGCTGGCCAGCCTGAACGGCTATGCGCCGGCGCTGGCCGTGGAGTTCGGCCGCAAGGTGCTGTTCTCGACCGAGCGTCCGACGTTCAATGAGCTGGAAGACCACATCAAGAAATCGAAAACGAAGTAAGCAGTGAATATACGCCTGGACACCATGAGTCATTTGCAGCACACGGAAGGGGGACGCCATGGCCGATGAAGGCATGCGCCCGATTATCGTCAAGCGTATCAAGAAGACGGCTGGCGGGCACCATGGCGGGGCGTGGAAAATCGCCTACGCCGACTTTGTCACGGCCATGATGGCCTTCTTCCTGCTGATGTGGCTGCTCGGTTCCACCTCGAAAGGCGACTTGAACGGCATTTCCGAGTTCTTCAAGACGCCGTTGAAAGTGGCCATGGCGGGCGGCTCCGGCAGCGGCGAGAGCAATTCCGTGATCCAGGGTGGCGGCCAGGATCTGTCGCGCCAGGATGGGCAGGTGCGCAAGGCGCAGGAAGAGCAGCAGCGCAAGTCCTTCGACCTCAATTCCGCCAAGGCCGCGCTCGAACGCGAAGAGGGCAAGCGCCTGCAAGCGCTCAAGGCGCGCATCGAGGCAACCATCGATGCCAATCCCCTGCTGAAAAAGTACAAGAACCAGCTGCTGCTCGATATCACCAGCGAAGGCTTGCGCATCCAGATCGTTGACGAGCAGAACCGTCCGATGTTTGCGCTCGCTAATGCGAATCTGCAGCCGTACACCAAGGAAATCCTGCACGCCATCGGCTTCGTGCTCAATGAAGTGCCGAACCGCATCGGCCTGTCCGGCCATACGGATTCGACGCCCTATATGAGCGATGCCGGCTACAGCAACTGGGAATTGTCGGCCGACCGCGCGAATGCGTCGCGGCGCGAACTGGTGATTGGCGGCATGAAGGAAGAAAAAGTCTTGCGCGTGGTGGGGCTGGGCTCGGCCGCCCACCTGGACAAGCTCGACCCCTTCAATCCGATCAACCGGCGCATCAGCATCATCGTCATGAACAAGCGCACGGAAGAAAATGTCTTGCGCGATGGGGCGGCGATCGAACTGCCGGTGACCGATGCCGCTTCCGCCGCCGTGGCGTCGGGGCTGGCGGCCGGTGCGCCGCCCGCGGCGGCGCCAGCCACCGGCCCGGCAGCGGCGAAAAAGTAACACGCAAGGCTGTCAACGCGTGGTGTATTGAAACAATGAGACCTTTATGACAAGAAAGAAAATACTTGGCTCGCATGTAAAGCGCCTGCTGTCTGGCGTGTCGGACCATGGCCGCAAGCACTTGACGGAGGTGGAAACCGACCTGGTGCAGACCGGCATCTTGCTGGAAGAGGCGATCGAGAAGCTGTCCTTCAATTTCATGGCGATACACGCAGCCGTCGCAGCGCAGCAAGATACCATCGCCCTGCTGCTCGACGGCGGTATTCCGGCCGAACAGCAGCGGGAAAAACTGCTGGCGTTGCAGGATGAAGTGGGCGGCTACGTGAATGCGGCCATCACCAGCCTGCAGTTCCAGGATATGACCAGCCAGCTGATCGAGCGCACCCTGAAGCGCGTGACGGGCTTGCGCGAGTTCCTCGGCACCCTGGGTTCGCATGGCGCGGAGATGTTGCCGGAGAGCGACAATGAAGAAATTGTCGCCCTGCTGGGGCGGGTCAGCATGGCGCTGGCGATTCAAAGCCTGGAGTTGCGCAGCGTGCTGCGCAAGGCTGTCAGTCAACAGCATTTGGAAAGTGGCGACATCGAGCTGTTCTAGCATGCCAGTGCGGAATGCTTGTGGTTGCATGGATTGATTAATCAAATACTCGGGCAGGATGCCCGGAATAAGTGGGAGCAAAGATGGCCAAAACGATACTTGCAGTGGACGATTCCAGCTCATTGCGCCAGATGGTGGCGTTCAGTCTGAAAGCCGCCGGTTACCAGGTGGTGGAGGCCGTCGACGGCCAGGACGGACTGGAAAAAGCCAAACTGCAAACCGTGGACCTGGTCCTGACGGACCAGAACATGCCGCGCATGGATGGCCTGGAGCTGATCAAGCTGCTGCGCGAACTGCCGACCTACCAGAAGGTGCCCATCCTGATGCTGACGACGGAGTCGTCGGACGAGATGAAATCGAAAGGACGTGCCGCCGGCGCCAATGGCTGGCTGGTCAAGCCGTTCGACCCGCAACGCCTGATCGAAGTGGTCAAGAAGGTGATCGGCTGATGCCAGCCGCGCAGCGCAACGATGCAAATGACGGAGTCACCCTATGACCATCGATATTAGCCAGTTTTTTCAGGTCTTTTTCGATGAGGCCGAAGAACTGCTGGCTGAAAAAGAACGGCTGCTGCTGGCCGTCGATATTGCGGCGCCCGACGCCGAAGACCTGAATGCCATTTTCCGCACCGCCCATTCGATCAAGGGCGGCGCATCGACGTTCGGCCTCTCCGACATGAGCGAGGTGACGCACATCCTCGAGTCGCTGCTCGACCGCATTCGCCAGGGCCAGATGGCCCTGACGGCGGAACACGTCGACGCCTTTTTGGCGGCCAAGGATATCCTCAAGATGCAGCTCGACGGCCATCGCCTGGGCAGCGCCGTCGACCAGGATGCCGTGGCCAATGTGCGCATGATGCTGCAGTCGTTCTCGCAAGACGTGCCCGTGGCGGCGCTCACGCCCGTCGCGCCAGCCTTCCATACGGCGGAAAAGGCCGCCGTCAGCCATGCCGGCGGACATCGCATCCGCCTGGAACTGCCGAAGATGGAAGAGCGCGAAGTCGATGCGCTGGCGGCCGAACTGGGCTTGCTGGGCGACGTCGCCGTATCGAGCTTGCCCGACGCGCGCAAGGTGCTGGAAGTGACGACGCATGAAAGCCTGGACGATATCCTGGCCATCTGCTCGTTCGTGCTCAATCCCGACGACATGGTGATCACGCAGGCGCCGCCACTGGCGCCGGGCGAAGCCGATGCGGCCCGCGCGGCGCAGGAAAAGGCCCAGGGCTACGGCTTCTTCGACCCGCTGCCAGGCGCGCCTGCCGCACAGGGCGCGGCCGATCCCGGCTATGGCTTCTTCCAGCCGATCGAGGACATCCGCGCCGCCGCCGGCGTGCAGAGCGAGGCCGAACAGGGCTACGGTTTCTTCCAGCCGCTCGAACAGATTCGCGCCGACGCGGCCAAGGCGGGCAACGCCAGCGCCGCCGCCGCGCCGGCCGTGGCGAGTGCCGTGGCCGAAACGGAGCAGGAAAAGAAACCGGCCAAGAAAGAGGGCGACAAGGCCGGCGCCGAATCGTCGTCGATCCGCGTCTCGATCGAAAAAGTCGACCAGCTGATCAATCTGGTGGGCGAACTGGTGATCACGCAGGCGATGATCGAGCAGCGCGCCAGCGCGCTCGACCCGATGCTGCATGAAAAACTGCTCGACAGCGTCAGCCACCTGACGCGCAATACGCGCGACTTGCAGGAAGCGGTGATGTCGATCCGCATGATGCCGATGGATTTCGTCTTCTCGCGCTTCCCGCGCATGGTGCGCGACCTGGCGACGAAACTAGGCAAGAAGGTCGATTTCATCACGAATGGCGCCGCCACGGAACTGGACAAGGGCCTCATCGAGCGCATCGTCGATCCGCTGACGCACCTGGTGCGCAACAGCATCGACCATGGCGTGGAAATGCCGGCCGCCCGCGTGGCCGCCGGCAAGACCGAGGCGGGCCGTTTGTTCCTCTCGGCCAGCCACCAGGGCGGCAACATCATCATCGAAGTGTCCGACGACGGCGCTGGCCTGAACCGCGAGCGCATCCTGGCCAAGGCCGCGCAGCAAGGCCTGGACGTGTCCGAGTCGATGAGCGACGCCGACGTGTGGCAGCTGATTTTCGCGCCAGGCTTTTCCACGGCAGAAGCGGTCACCGACGTGTCGGGCCGCGGCGTGGGCATGGATGTCGTCAAGCGCAATATCAGCGCCATGGGCGGCGTCGTCGACATCCGTTCGGCCAAGGGTTTCGGCACGACGATTTCGATCTCGCTGCCGCTGACCCTGGCCATCCTGGACGGCATGTCGATCCGCGTCGGCGACGAAGTGTATATTTTACCGCTGGGCTTTGTCATCGAATCCCTGCAGCCAGCCGTTGAGGATGTCAAGGACATCAGCGGGAAGGGGCAAGTGGTGAAAGTGCGCGGCGAATACCTGCCGTTGATTCCGCTGTACCAGATGTTCGACATTGCGCCGCGCTTTACCAGTCCCTCGGAAGGCATCTGCGTGATCCTCGAGACGGAAGGGCGCAAGGCGGCCCTGTTTGTCGACGACCTGGTGGGGCAGCAGCAGGTCGTGGTGAAAAACCTCGAATCGAACTACCGCAAGGTGGTGGGCATTTCCGGCGCCACCATCCTGGGCGATGGCGGCGTGTCGCTGATTCTCGATGTCGCCGCCCTGATCCGTTCCTCTCGCCAGCTGGCCGACGAGTCCATTTTTTCGTAATACCGATAGATAAAAGATAGGAAAACGCACCATGTCAGATACTCAACAAACATCCGGAAGCAATGCGGGCGACGGCAAGGACATCGCCGGCCGTGAATTCCTGGCCTTCACACTGGGCTCCGAAGAGTACGGCATCGATATCCTGAAGGTCCAGGAGATCCGTGGTTACGAAGCGGTTACCCGCATCGCCAATGCGCCTGAATTCATCAAGGGCGTGATCAACCTGCGCGGCATCATCATTCCCGTGGTCGACATGCGCATCAAGTTCAACCTGGGCACGCCCGTATACGACCAGTTCACGGTGGTGATCATCCTGAACATCGGCGGCCGCATCGTCGGCATGGTGGTCGACAGCGTTTCCGACGTCACCACCCTGACGCCGGAGCAGGTGAAGCCGGCGCCAGAAATGGGCACCGCCTTCTCGACCGACTACATGATCGGCCTGGGCACCATCGACGAGCGCATGCTGATCCTGGTCGACATCGACAAGCTGATGTCAAGCAGCGAGATGGGCCTGATCGACAAGCTGGCGGCGTAAGCGGCAGCAAGGCGGCGCCCGGTGCGCCGCCGTATGGCCACGCAAAGAATCACTACAGATATGCATGTACCGGCGCGGGCATCAGCCAGAGGCGCGCCGGCAGGCTGCAAGGTCCGTCAGAGACCCGGCCACAACACGGCGCCGTCCGGTTGAACGGGCGCCGTTCACATAAATATTGGAGACTGTAATGAGTTTGCGCGATATCAAGATAGGCACCCGGCTGGGGATAGGCTTCGGCAGCATCCTGGCCATCCTGGTGGTGGTGATCGTTTCGGCGAATGCGCTGAATTACCGTAACAAGGCCCAGTTGCTCACGGGTCTGGCTGTGGCCAGCGAAAAGAATACGCAGGCGTCGCTGATGAAAAGCGCGATGCTGGAAACCGGTATCGCCATGCGCAATATCGGCTTGCAGGGCGATGTGGGCCTGATGCAGGTGGAAGAGGGCAAGGTGCGCGAGCAGCGCAAGCTGTATGACGGTGCGCGCGGCAAGCTGGCCACCTTGGGCCTGTCCGAGGGCGAGAAGGCGCTGCTGGCCAATATCGCCAAGGCTGACGGCGAAGTTGATGCAGCCTTCAAGGAAGCGATGGGGCAGGTGCTGGCGTTTAACAGCGAGGGCGCGGCGAAGGTGATTGCCACCCGCATCGATCCCTTGAACAAGACGACCCTGGCCGATATCAACAAGCTGCTCGACTTGCAGCACGTGGCGCAGCAAAGCTTCATGGACGATTCGCTGGCGGCCGATGCGCGCCTGATGACGGTATTGTTCATCCTGGGCGGCGCGGCGGTGGCGATCGGCGCCTGGTGCGCCATCTTCATCACGCGCTCGATCACGGTACCGCTGTCGGGCGCCCTGGCGGTGGCGCAGAAGGTGGCTGCCGGCGAGCTGACGGCGCGCGTGGTGGTTGAAGGCAAGGATGAAACGAGCGCCTTGCAGCAGGCACTCAAGGACATGAACGAGAGCCTGGTGCAGACGGTCAGCGACGTGCGCAATGGGACGGACACCATCACCGTGGCGTCGCGCGAGATCGCCAGCGGCAATGCGGACCTGTCGGCGCGCACGGAAACGCAGGCCAGTTCGCTCGAAGAGACGGCATCGTCGATGGAAGAGCTGACGTCGACCGTGAAGCAGAATGCGGACAACGCGCGCCAGGCCAACCAGCTGGCCGTGTCGGCATCGTCGGTGGCGGAGCAGGGCGGCAAGGTGGTGGCGCAAGTGGTCGACACCATGGGTTCCATCAAGGACAGCTCGCGCAAGATCGTCGATATCATCGGCGTCATAGACGGCATTGCGTTCCAGACGAATATCCTGGCGCTGAATGCGGCCGTCGAGGCGGCGCGCGCAGGCGAGCAGGGGCGCGGTTTTGCGGTGGTGGCGTCGGAAGTGCGCAATCTGGCCCAACGATCCGCCGGCGCGGCGAAAGAGATCAAGGGCCTGATCGGCGACTCGGTCGACAAGGTCGATGCTGGCAGCCGCCTGGTGGACGAGGCGGGGCAGACCATGGGCCTGATCGTCACGTCGATCCGGCAGGTGGCCGACATCATGGGCGAGATCACGGCGGCAACGCAGGAACAGAGCCATGGCATCGAGGAAGTGAACCAGGCCATCGCGCAAATGGACCAGATGACGCAGCAAAATGCGGCGCTGGTCGAGGAAGCGGCGGCGGCGGCCGAAAGCATGCAGGACCAGGCGCAGAAACTGGCCGACGCCGTCAGCATCTTCAAGCTGGGTGGCGAGAGCGTTGCGCCAGCGGCCACACCCGCTCCCGTGCCGGTAAAGGCGGCGGCACGGCCGGCGCCTGCAGTGGCGGCAACTACACGGCGGTTGGCAAAGACGGCGCAAGCCGGCACGCCACCGCCCGCGAAAAAGCTGGCGGCGGCCGGCGGCGACGATTGGGAAGAGTTCTGACGCCAACCCGGTCCCGCTAGTTATACTTGCAAAGGCATTGGTCAGAGTAGTCATAGAGAGGTAAAAACAAAATGCCGCAAACTAAAACGGATTCGGTCAAGGAATTTGATTTCACTGGCAAGGACTTCGAACGGGTCCGCGCCATGATTTACAAGCGGGCCGGCATCGCGCTGGCCGACAGCAAGCAGGAGATGGTCTACAGCCGCCTGGCGCGGCGCCTGCGCGCGACCGGCATCTCCTCGTTCGTCCGCTACCTGGACGACCTGGAAGCGGGCCGCATGGGCGACGAGTGGGAAGCGTTCACGAATGCGCTGACGACCAACCTGACGTCGTTCTTCCGCGAGGCGCATCACTTCCCGCTGCTGGCCGAGCATGTGAAAAAACTGAGCGGGCCGATCACCATCTGGTGTTCGGCCAGCTCCACCGGCGAAGAGCCGTATTCGATCGCCATGACGGTGTGCGAGGCGTTCAATACGCTCACGCCGCCCGTCACCATCATCGCCACGGACATCGACACGAATGTGCTGGCCACGGCCGCCAATGGCGTCTACAACCTGGACCGGCTCGACAAGATGCCGGCCGACCGTGCGCGGCGCTTTTTCTTGCGCGGCAAGGGCGACCGCGAAGGGCAGGTGCGGGTGCGCCCGGAACTGCGCCAGATGATCACCTTCAAGCCGCTCAACCTGCTGGCCGACAGCTGGCCATTGACGGGGCAGTTCGACGTCATCTTTTGCCGTAACGTGATGATTTATTTTGACAAGGCGACGCAGCGCAAGATCCTGTCGCGCTTTGTGCCATTGATGAAGTCCGATGCCCTGCTGTTTGCGGGCCATTCGGAGAATTTTCTGTACGTGTCGGATTCATTGAAGCTGCGCGGTAAAACAGTCTATGAGCTCGATCAGCCTCGGGGCGCCGCGCCCAAGGCATCGTCGCATCGTACATGAGAGTGAAATATGAGCCTGGAATCCAAAGAGCAATTCGCCACTAACGTCTATTACGACAGGACGTTCAATTGTGACGCCGCCAAGATCTTGCCTGGTGAGTATTACTTTACCAACAAGGACATGCTGATCGTCACCGTGCTCGGCTCCTGCGTCTCGGCCTGCATCCGCGACCGCGTCACGGGCCTGGGCGGCATGAACCATTTCATGCTGCCCGACGGCGGCAGCGATCCGAACAGCCCGATTTCCGCATCGATGCGCTATGGCACCTACGCCATGGAGATATTGATCAACGACTTGCTGAAGGCTGGCGCGCGGCGCGAGAACATGGAAGCGAAAGTGTTCGGCGGCGGCGCCGTGCTGCGCGGCTTCACGGCGATCAACGTGGGCGAGCGCAATGCGGCCTTCGTCATTAATTACCTGAAGGCGGAAAAGATGCGCGTGGTGGCCGAAGACCTCAACGACATCCACCCGCGCAAGGTGTATTTTTTCCCCCGCAGCGGCAAGGTGCTGGTGAAAAAGCTGATGCAGACGCATAACGATACGCTGGTGCGCCGCGAACTCGATTACGCCAGCCGCCTCAAGGTCGCGCCGGTGGGTGGCGAGGTCGAACTGTTCTAGTGACAGCGGACCAAACTTGCTGCGCGTCGCCTTGTGCGGCGTGCGGCGGTGTGGTCCGGGGTACTAATTTAATAAGATACAAGGGCCGCAAGGCCTGGAAGGATATTTATGAAGATCAAGGTATTGATCGTGGATGATTCGGCGCTGATTCGCAGCGTCATGACGGAAATCGTGAACAGCCAGCCCGACATGGAAGTGGTGGGGGCGGCGCCCGATCCGCTGGTGGCGCGCGAGATGATCAAGCAGACCAACCCCGACGTGCTGACCCTCGACGTCGAGATGCCGAAGATGGATGGCCTGGACTTCCTGGAAAAGCTGATGCGCTTGCGCCCGATGCCGGTGCTGATGGTGTCGTCCCTGACCGAGCGCGGTTCGGAAATCACCATGCGCGCGCTGGAACTGGGCGCCGTCGATTTCGTCACCAAGCCGAAAATTTCCATCCAGAGCGGCATGCGCGAGTACACCGACATGATCGCCGACAAGATCCGCGCCGCCTCGAAGGCACGCATCCGCGCGCGTACCCTGCCGTCTGCCGGCGACAAGGTGGCCGCTCCGCTGCCTGCGCTGCGCAGCCCCTTGACGTCGAGCGAAAAGCTGATCATCGTGGGCGCCTCCACGGGCGGCACGGAAGCGATCCGCGAATTCCTCATGCAGATGCCGTCCGATTGCCCCGGCATCCTGATCACGCAGCACATGCCGGAAGGCTTTACGCGCTCGTTTGCGCGCCGTCTCGATTCGCTGTGCAAGATCTCGGTGCAGGAAGCGGCAGGCGGCGAACGCGTGCTGCCCGGCCATGCCTACATCGCGCCCGGCCATTCGCACCTGACCCTGACGCGCAGCGGCGCCAACTACATGACCAAAATCGACCAGGGAGAGCCGGTCAACCGCCACCGCCCCTCGGTTGACGTGCTGTTCCGTTCGGCAGCGCAATCGGCCGGTAAAAATGCCGTCGGCGTGATCCTTACCGGCATGGGCAAGGATGGCGCACAAGGCATGTTGGAGATGAAGGCCGCAGGAGCGTATAATTTTGCGCAGGATGAAGCCAGTTGCGTGGTGTTCGGCATGCCGCGCGAGGCGATCGCCATCGGTGCTACGCATGAGGTCGGCGCTCTGACGGCGCTGCCTGGCATGGTGCTGGGACACCTGGCTGCGCACGGCATGCGTGCTTTGCGCGTGTAAGCCACGTTTTATATGATCTGAGGCAAGTTTGTTCGCCTAAAAGCAACGAAAATGCTATCCTACAACTTGCTGCCGTAGTGTCGACCATAATGTCGGCATTCATGTCGATATTATTAACAAACCGCTACAGAAACAACGGAGTTATTCATGGCTGATCCAAAGATGAAATTTTTAGTCGTTGACGATTTTTCGACGATGCGCCGCATTGTCCGGAATCTGTTGAAGGAACTGGGTTATGCCAACGTCGATGAGGCGGAAGACGGCGTGATGGGCCTGGCCAAGCTGCGCGCGGAATCGTATGATTTCGTCGTCTCGGACTGGAACATGCCAAACATGGATGGCCTGACGATGCTGCAGCATATCCGCGCTGATCCCGCACTGGCCAAGCTGCCTGTGCTGATGGTCACCGCCGAAGCGAAAAAAGAAAATATCATCGCCGCCGCCCAGGCTGGCGCCAGCGGTTATGTCGTCAAGCCGTTCACGGCCGCGACCCTCGATGAAAAGCTGAACAAGATTTTCGAGAAGCTGGAAAAAGCCGGCGCCTGATCACGGTTTGATACCGATCAAGAAAAACGCTGCCTGTGCAAACAGGCAGCGTTTTTTTTCGTCGGCTGAACTCGCTTATACCAGGCCGCCATTCGCGCGCAGGGTCTGGCCGTTGATCCAGCGGCCATCGGGGCCGCACAGGAAGGCGACTGCGGCGGCGATGTCTTCCGGCGTGCCCAGGCGCTCCAGCGGCGCCATCTTGCCCATGCGTTCTATCGTTTCTTCCGTCTTGCCGTTCAAGAACAGGGCCGTGGCCGTGGGGCCGGGAGCGACGGCGTTGACGGTGATGTTCTTGCCGCGCAATTCCTTGGCGAAGATAGCCGTCATCGTCTCGATGGCCGCCTTGGTGGCGCCGTAGACGGCATAGCCGGGCAGGGCCAGGCCAATCACGCTGGTCGAGAAGTTGAGCACGCTGCCGCCGTGGCGCAAGCGCGTCGCCGCCTGGCGCATGGTGTTGAAGCTGCCCTTGACGTTGATGGCGAACAGGCTGTCGAAGGTGGCGTCGTCCGTGTCGGCCAGGGACGGCAGCGCGGGCGGCATGATGCCGGCGTTGTTGACCAGCACGTCGACGCCGCCGAAGGCCGCTTCGGCCGCATCGAACAGCACTTGCACCTCGCCCGCATCGGCCACGTTGGCCTTGACGGCGATGGCGGCACCGCCGCTGGCCGCGATGGCCGCCACCAGCGCGTCCGCCGCCTCCTTGCCGCTGGAGTAATTGACGACGACCTGCATGCCGTCACGCGCCAGGCGGCGGGTGATGGCCGCGCCGATGCCGCGCGAGGCGCCCGTGACGATGGCAACTTTGGCTGGGGTGGATGCGGTATTCATGGTCTTCTCCTGTCGTGGTGGCGGCCCGCATGGGCCAGTGCAGCCATTGTGATCTTTATTGATCCATGGATAAAGATAGGGATCTTGATTTCAATGTGCAAATTGGATTAACAATGATTGCCGGTCTGGCTGGTATGGACAGGCGTGGTGCCGCTGACCGCAAGTCATTGCGCAAGGGAATGAAATATTTCCCAAAGTTAACTTTACACGTCAAATAATTTGGCCCATGATCGCTGCACTATTCCCTTTGTCCCCGACCCCGACAAGAAGGAGCGCAACATGCGCCGAGCACCCGTATTATTTTTTGCCCTGAGCACGGCCTTGCTGGCAGCTTGCGGCGTGAGCCTTGAACAAACCAGCGTCGCACCTGTCGCGGCTACCGTCGTCGAGATGCAGGAGCCGGCCGCGCAGTTGCCTGCCGAAGCTGATGGCCGGCATGCTTATCTGCACCGCGTGGGAGGCCGCGACTATGTCAGCCTGAGCCAGCATGGTCCCGAGGGCGGCTTGCCGATACTCACGGGGACGCAGCGCCATGCGCACGCCATCCGCCTGCTGGCAGCCGATCCGGCCCAGGTGCGGGCCATCCTGCGCAGCCTGAGGCTGCCGGCGAACCAGCGCAAGCTGTGGGCGGGGGAGGAAATCGCGCTCGATGCGGCCAGCTATGAGCTGTTGCAAGCGGCGCGCGGCAGCAACAAGCCGCTATTTGCCGAACTCAAGCTGGTGGGGATGGAGAAGTAATAAAAGAAACGGGGCCGAACGGCCCCGCTGTGACTGCGTTTAAATTTCCAGGTTGTCGATGAGTCGAGTCTGCCCCAGCTTGGCGGCGGCCAGCACCACCAGCGGTTCGCCGGCGGCCAGTTCGGCGGCGCTTGGCGCTTGCAGGTTGGCGCGCTTGCGCACGGCGATGTAGTCCGACTTCCAGCCGCGGCTGTTCAATAACTGCATGCTGGCCTGTTCCAGTTCGCCCACGGCCAGGTTGCCCTTGCGCACTTCCTCGGCCACGAAATTCAGGCCCTTGAACAGTTCCGGCGCTTCCGCCCGTTCGCTTTCCGACAGATACATATTGCGCGAAGACAAGGCCAGGCCATCTTCTGCACGGTAGGTTTCGGCGGCGATGATTTCCGTCGGCAGCGCGAATTGGCGCGCCATGTTGCGGATGATCATCAATTGCTGGTAATCCTTCTTGCCGAACACGGCCACGCGGGGACCCACGCACGAGAACAGCTTGGTGACGACCGTGCACACGCCTTCGAAGAAGCCGGGGCGGAATTCGCCTTCCAGGGTATTGCCCAGGTCATCGGGCGGGCGCACGCGGTATTCCTGCGGCTCCGGATACAGTTCCTTTTCCGTCGGCGCGAACAGCACGTACACGCCTTCCTTTTCCAGCTTGGCGATGTCGGCCGCCATGGTGCGCGGATATTTCTCGAAATCCTCGTTCGGGCCGAATTGCAGGCGGTTCACGAAGATCGAGGCGACGACGGGGTCGCCATGCTTGCGCGCCAGGCGCATCAGCGACAGATGGCCTTCGTGCAGGTTGCCCATGGTGGGGACGAACGCCGTGCGCAGCTGTCCGCTGAGCTGGTCGCGCAATTCTTCAATGTCGGAAATAATTTTCATGGATTGCTTTCGCTAAAACCCCGTTGTACGGTGGTCAGTGACAAAGGGAAGGGATCAGGCGGGCGAATACGCCAGCCGGACGTAGATGGGGGCAAACGGTTCTGCCTGCGTGATTTCGATCAGGGTTTCCTTGGCCAGTTCCAGCAAGGCCACGAAGTTGACCACCACCACGGGCACGCCGCCGGCAATGTCGAACAGCTCGCTGAACTCGACGAAGCGCGACGACTGCAAGTGGCGCAGGATGCTCGACATGTGCTCGCGCACGGACAGTTCCTGGCGGCTGATGCGGTGATGCTGAGTCAGCTTGGCGCGTTTCAGCACGTCGAGCCACGCCTGCTGCAAGTCCACCGGTTCCACGTCGGGCCAGGTGGGCGTCAGGCTTTGCTCGATGAAAATCTGCGTGCGCACGAAATCGCGCTCGAACTGGGGAATGGCGTTCAGGTCGTAGGCGGCCAGCTTGATCTGTTCGTACTCGAGCAGGCGGCGCACCAGTTCGGCACGGGGGTCGCCGCCATCTTCCTCGACGTCGCTCTTGCGCGATGGCAAAAGCATGCGCGACTTGATCTCGATCAACATGGCAGCCATCAACAAATACTCGGCGGCCAGTTCCAGGTTGCGCACGCGGATCTGGTCGACATATTTCAGATATTGCAGGGTCACCTGCGCCATCGGGATATCGAGAATGTTGAAGTTTTGCTTGCGGATCAGGTAGAGCAGCAAGTCGAGCGGGCCTTCGAAGGCTTCGAGAAAGATTTCCAGCGCGTCCGGCGGAATGTACAAATCCGTCGGCATGCGCATCATCGGCTCGCCGTACAGGCGGGCGATGCCCAGCGGGTCGGCGGCGGGCGCCGCGTCCGTTACTGCCGTGGCGGATGCTGCAGGGTCGCCGCTGCCGTCGCCGTCAGCGACAGGTTCGGGCGACTCGATGACTGCGCCGGCACCGGAAGCGTCGGCTTCCGGCGTGACTGCAGACTCTTCAGGCAACATCGTACCGGTTCCAGATCTTAGTTCTTGTTCTGGTAAACGTAAGCCTGTTGCTTGACGGCCGACGCCAGCTGGCGCTCCTGCTCATCGATGCTGATGGCCGGCTTGTCCCACAGCAGGGCGCGGCCCGCTTGCTGGCCCGCTTCCATGCCAGGATTCTTGGCCTTCAGTTCGGCGATGAACAAGGTGTGGTCGGATACGTAGTTGTTGTGTTTTGCAGGCAGTTTCATATTCTCTTCTGAGTGTCTTATGGGTAAGGTCAGCCGGCCGTATTTTACCGCGCCGTGCCGCTTGGCGGGTTGTCGTATCGGCAAGTCCGGGGCGAAATTGCTAAAAATCAATAACGCAATCAATAACGTAACAAGCGCCGCATCACCATCGGCGCCGGTTCGGCGGGGTTGGCGTGCGAATATTCCAGTTCTTCGGCCAGGTCGAATTCGAAGGCCGCATAAAAATCGATCAGCTTGCGCTGGTCGCGCCGCACGGCCAGACGCAATTCCTCGGCCTGGCACGACAGGCCATGATGAATGATGGCTTCCAGCAAATGTTGCGAGACGTGGCTGCCCCGGTAGGCGGGCAGCACGCCCATGCGCGAAATCTTCCAGATGGCGGGATCGCTGTCGAGCGGCATCCAGCGCAGCGAACCGGCTGGAATGTCGTCGATCAGCAACAGAAAACCGCCGCCGTGGCGCAGTTGCGCTTCCACCTGCTGCGCCGTCTCGTGGTGTCCACTGGACGAGGCCGCCACCTTGCCGGCCCACGCGGCGCGGGTCAGCTCGGCGATCAGTTGTGCATCGGCATTCGTTGCTTCGCGCACCACGATATTCATCATCGGTCCTTGTGGTGGCTTAACGGATGCGCATGCCAGGTTCGGCGCCCGGCCATGGGTTCAGGATGTAGATGCCCGGATTGGCCTTCTCGTCGGCGGCGGAGGCGGCCATGACCATGCCTTCCGAAATGCCGAACTTCATCTTGCGCGGCGCCAAATTGGCCACCAGCACCGTCAGCTTGCCGATCAGTTCTTCCGGCTGGTACGCCGAACGGATGCCGGAGAAGACATTGCGCAAGCGGCCTTCGCCCGCGTCCAGGGTCAGGCGCAGCAGCTTGTCGGAACCGTCGACCAGTTCGCAGTTGACGATTTTGGCGATGCGCAGGTCGACCTTGAGGAAGTCGTCGATCTTGATTTCGGGCGCCAGTTCCTCGATGGCTGCAGCGGCAGGGGCTGCTGCGGCGTCGTTGGCGGCGTCGCCGGCCGGTGCCGCGATGGCGGGGGCCGCTTGCGGCGCGTCAAACAGCGCTTCGATCATCTTCGCATCCATGCGCGTCATCAAGTGGCTGTAGGCGCCGATGGTGCGGCCCAGCATGCTGTTCGAGACGGCGTCGCCGAACACTTGCGTATCCGCCCAAGTGAACTCGGCGTCGTTGAGGAACGATGCCACGTTCTTGGCCACGCCCGGCAGCACCGGCGACAGCAAAATCGTCAGCTGGCGGAACAGGATCAGGGCCGTCGTGCACACGTCGTGCAGTTCGGCCGTCTTTTCGACGTCCTTGGCGAGGATCCACGGTTTGTTTTCATCGACATACTGGTTGGTGATATCGGCGATTTCCATGATTTCGCGCAAGGCCTTGCCGAATTCGCGGTTTTCAAAATGCGCGGCGATGCTGGCCTGGCGCTCGACGATGACGCCGTTGACGTCCACCGTCAACGCGCGGTTGATCCAGCTTTGCGCGCCTTCCGACAGCGTCGATGCCAGCTTGCCGTCGAAACGCTTGGCGATGAAGCCGGCGCAGCGGCTGGCGATGTTCACGTATTTGCCGATCAGGTCGCTGTTCACGCGGGCCACGAAATCTTCGCCGTTGAAGTCCAGGTCTTCCACTTTCGAGTTCAGCTTGAACGCGATGTAGTAGCGCAGCCATTCCGGGTTCATGCCCAGGTCCAGGTAGCGCAGCGGCGAGATGCCCGTGCCGCGCGACTTCGACATTTTTTCGTTGTTGACCGTCAGGAAGCCGTGAACATTAACTTTCAGTTTGTCGATCACCGGGTGATTGGCAAATTTCAGCATGGCAGGCCAGAACAGCAGGTGGAACGAGACGATGTCCTTGCCGATGAAATGGATCTGTTCCGTCGTCGGGTCGTTCAGGAAGGCGTCGAAATCGATGCCTTTCTTGTCGCAATAGTTTTTCAGGCTGGCCAGGTAGCCGACGGGCGCATCCATCCACACATAGAAGAACTTGCCCGGCGCATCGGGAATCGGGATGCCGAAATAGGGCGCATCGCGCGAGATGTCCCAGTCGGCCAGCTTTTCGCCCGCCTCGCCCAGCCACTCGCTGACCTTGTTGACCATTTCCGGCTGCAAGCGGCCTGGCGTATTCAGCCAATCCTTGAGGAATTCGAAGCAGCGCGGGTCGGACAGCTTGAAGAAATACTGTTCCGACGGCTTCATCACGGGCGTCGCGTTGGTAAACACGGAGAACGGGTTGACCAGGTCGGTCGGCTGGTAAGCGGCGCCGCACACTTCGCAATTGTCGCCGTACTGGTTCTTGGCGCCGCATTTCGGGCATTCGCCCTTGATGTTGCGGTCGGCCAGGAACATGCCTTTGACCGGGTCGAAGAAGCGGTCGACGGTTTTCGTGACGATCAGGCCCGTATCGCGCAGTTTGCGGTAGATCGATTGCGACAGATCAACGTTTTCCGGCGAATCGGTCGAATACCAGTTGTCGAAGGCGATGTGGAAGCCATCGAGGTACTGGGCGCGGCCGGCGGCGATGTTGGCGACGAATTGCTGCGGCGTAATGCCTTCCTTTTCGGCGGCGATCATGATGGGTGTGCCATGCGTATCGTCGGCGCCCACAAAGTGCACTTCACGGCCGGCTGCGCCATCGCGTTGCATTCGCTGGAACCGGACCCAGATATCAGCCTGGATGTATTCCATGATGTGGCCAATGTGAAAAGCGGCGTTTGCGTAAGGCAGGGCAGTGGTGACGAACAGCTTGCGAGTCATGATTGATGCACTTTTGGGATGGATAATAGGACATTTTAACAGCGGAAAGGCAATATGAGCAGATGCAGCGCCGGCAAGTGATGCTTTTGCCGCCATCGCGCCATGCAAATTTGCGCTAGACTGCGCGTATTGCACATATGTAGTACACACGGAGATTTACATGAGCATCACAGTAGAAGACGTCAAGGCCGCGCTGGCCCAGGTTATTGATCCAAATACACATAAAGATTTCGTTTCCAGCAAAACCGTCAAGAATCTGAAGGTCGATGGCGCTGATATTTCCCTCGACATCGAGCTGGGCTACCCCGCCAAGAGCCAGATTGACCTGATCCGCAAGTCCGTGCTGGCCGCCCTGCGCGTGCTGCCGGGCGTGGGCAACGTCAGCGTGGGCGTGTCGTCGAAGATCATTTCGCACACGGTGCAGCGCGGCTTGAAGCCGATGAGCAACGTGAAAAACATCATTGCTGTCGCTTCCGGCAAGGGCGGCGTTGGCAAATCGACCACGGCCGTCAACCTGGCCCTGGCCCTGGCTGCTGAAGGCGCCACCGTCGGCATGCTGGACGCCGATATCTATGGCCCGTCGCAGCCGATGATGCTGGGCATCAGCGGCCAGCCGAAGACGCTGGACGGCAAGAGCATGGAGCCGATGGAAAACCACGGCCTGCAAGTGTCGTCAATCGGCTTCATGATCGATCCGGACGAGCCGATGGTGTGGCGCGGCCCGATGGTCACGCAAGCCTTGCAGCAACTGCTGGACCAGACCAACTGGCGCGACCTCGATTATCTGATCGTCGACATGCCGCCAGGCACGGGCGATATCCAGCTGACCCTGTCGCAAAAAGTGCCCGTCACGGGTGCCGTGATCGTCACGACGCCGCAGGACATCGCGCTGCTGGACGCGCGCAAGGGCTTGAAAATGTTCGAGAAAGTCGGCATTCCGATTTTGGGCGTGGTGGAAAACATGAGCACGCACATCTGCTCGAACTGCGGCCATGCGGAAGAAATCTTCGGCGCCGGCGGCGGCGCGAAGATGTGTGCGGACTTTGGCGTGGAATTCCTCGGCGCCTTGCCGCTGACCATGGCGATTCGCCAGCAGACGGACTCGGGCACGCCGACAGTCGTGGCCGAGCCGGAAGGCCCCGTCGCCGTCATCTACAAGCAGATCGCCCGCACCATCGCCATCAAGGTGGCGGAAAAGACGAAGGATATGACAAGTAAATTCCCGTCGATCGTCATCAAGAACGACTAGCGGCTGGACTTGGCGCTCCTATGCGCCACTGCCGGCAGGAATATGGTTTCATGCAGTCCGTGTTGTTATTAAACAAGAGGAGACATCATGCAATTGACCACCGTATTCCTGCGCCAGGCCGCAGTCCTGGTTGCCGGCAGCCTGCTGGCCGCCAGCGCCTTCGCCCAATCCGTGTCGTTCGTCGAGCCAGTCGATGGTGCGACGGTGACGAGCCCGTTCAAAGTGAAATTTGCCGTCAGCGGCATGGACGTCAAGCCGGCCGGTGACATGACGGTCAAGACGGGCCACCATCATCTGCTCATCAATACGGGGCCGATGAAGGCGGGCGAGATGATACCCATGGATGACAAACATTTGCATTTTGGCAAAGGTCAAACGGAAACGGACGTCACCTTGCCGCCGGGCCAGTACACCCTGACGATGCAGTTCGCCAACGGCGCGCACCAGTCGTATGGGCCGGAGTTGAGCAAAAGCATCAAAGTGACGGTCAAGTAACTCGGGCATATTCATTTGTTTAGGCATGGGGCCAGATTCCAGCGATGGAGTCTGGCCTTTTTCATATTGTTGCCTCTTGTCATTATTGTGTCATATAGTCGGCGTATGCTGGCCGGTGGCCTAACTTTTGATGAGCGGATATGACGAAACATTTCTCCCTTTCCCGGCAACTGGCGCAGGCGCTGCTGCTGGTGACTAGCGTGGCGGCGTGCCAGGCGCACGCGGCCAAGGCTGTTCCCAATGCTGCGGCGCAGCCGAAGCTGGTCGTGGTGCTGGTGGTCGACGGCTTGCCGCAGGAACAGGTAACGCGCTACCGCGACCAGTTCGGCCAGGGCGGCTTCCGCCGCCTGCTGGAGCAGGGCGCGTGGTTCAGCGATGCGCACCAGGCGCATGGCATCACGGTGACCGCCATCGGCCACTCGGCCGTGCTGTCGGGCGCCTATCCTTATCAGCATGGCGTGATCGGCAATAACTGGATCGATCCCGTCACGAAAAAATCCGTGTACTGCACCGAGGACGGCAATTTCCATTACATCGGCGAAACAACGCAGCCCGACGACGGCACGGCGCCGACCAAACTGCGCGTGAGCACCCTGGGCGACGAGCTGCGCTATTCCACGGGCGACCAGGCCAAGGTCGTCACCGTGTCGGGCAAGGACCGGGGCGCCATCTTGCTGGCCGGGAAAACGGGCACTGCCTATATGTACATGGAAAAGACGGGCAATTTCGCCAGCAGCACCTATTACATGCAGCAGCATCCGCAATGGGTGCAGCGCTACCAGGCTGCCAAACCGCAGGACCGTTATTATGGCAAGAGCTGGACGCCGCTGCTGGCCGATTCAGCCTATGCGCGCGACGCCCGTGACGATCTGGTGGCGGCCAAGCCGGGCACGCGCAACACCTTCCCGTTCGCCTATTACAGCGACAGCGGCAAGCTCGATGGCGAGTACTACAGCCGGTTGAAGTCCGGTCCCTTCCTCGACGAGCTGACGCTGGAATTCGCCCGCGCCGCCATCGATGGCGAAAACCTGGGCCGCAACCCGGCCGGCGTGCCCGACATCCTCGGCGTGAGCCTGTCCGCGCACGACTATGTGAACCATGCCTACGGCCCGGAAAGCAAGATGTCGCATGACCACCTGCAGCGCCTGGACCGCATGCTGGCCGGCTTCTTTGCCGATCTCGATAAAAAAGTCGGCATGGACAACGTGCTGGTGGTGCTGACGGCCGACCATGGCTTTGCCAACGTGCCGGAATTCGCCGAAACGCGCGGCTTCTCGGCCAGGCGCATCGATGGCGCCAAGCTGGTCGATGCCTTGAACCAGCACCTGGCGACCAGCCTGGGCATCGATAAACTGGTGACGACGTCGTCGCTGCCGAACATCTACCTCGATTACGCGCTGGCGGAAAAGAGCGGCGTCCATCGCGCGGCCCTGGAAGACGCGGCGGCCCGCTTCCTGCTGCAGCAGGACGGCCTGGCGCAAGTCTACACGCGCACGCAGATGGAAACAGGGGCGGTGGCCACGCGCATGGATACCTTGATGCGCCGCGCCTGGAACCGCCAGCTGTCGGGCGACCTGATGGTCGTCACAAAGCCGGCCTGGTACTTCGGCAAGGGCAGCGGCGGCACCTCGCACGGCACGCCGTACACGTACGACACCAACGTGCCGCTGATGGTCTTCGGCCCCCGCTGGATCAAGCCGGGCGCCTATGGCCAGTACGCGGAAGTGGTCGATATCGCGCCTACGCTGGCCCATTTGCTGCGCATACGCCAGCCGTCGGCGTCGGAGGGGCGTATTTTGACCGAGGCAGTCCGGTAGCCCCCCGTCATCCGGCAACAGTGTTGGCATTGCCGGTGCTGGTGTCCGGTTACAGGGTATACAGAATATTGTAGAACGCGCCCGGAGGTTCAGCGATCAGGGATAAGTCGTGGCCGATGGCGATCTTTTCAAACGACGCTTTGCCGACCGCCATGCGGCGCTTGATGATTGCCTCCAGCAGTTTTCCGAACACCACTTGGTCATTTACGTATTTTTTCAATGCCAGAATATCGCGAGGATTGTTTTTCAAAATATAAAACGCGTAATTCATCAGCAGGATATTGGAAACGAACAGGTTTTCCGTCGATTGAAGCGGGTTGACGGTGTCCTGCAAGGCCGCAAATACCAGGGGCCGGTCATGAGCGTAGGCATGCAGGAAGACGTCGGGGTACATCAATTCGCTATACCTGTCGTCAAGGCTGAAGCGGTACCTCGTGTCATCAGCTTGCGTCAATAGCTTGACTACGCCTGTCTGATAACTTTTCAGGGTACTCAGTATTGCATGCTCCTTTCTGTCATCCGCCCTGATCGCTTTGTATGCCACCTCGATCATGTCCAGTACAGTCACTTGTCCCTGGCAATCGGTGGACATGAGCAGCTGCTGGTCGCGGATGCTGAAGCGACGATAGGCTTCGTCGTCCATGCTTAATTCAAAAAGCAGGAAGCGCAGCATGTGGTTACGCCACCGTGCATCGGCGTCGCAATGGCTGTTTTTCAGGCTGATCAGCTGGATCAGATAGAAAAAAATAAAATATTCCTTGTTGCTGCGTTGACGGTTGTCGATTTCGAGCAGCAAGCCGAACCGTCCCAGCAACAGCAGCAGCGCATGGCAATCCGCTTCCGTATAGCCTTGCTTCGACATGGTCTTTTCAAAAGCGCCGACAGAAAACAGATCGTGCCAGCGGCTTGCGTAGCAAATTGCGCCATTGCGTTTTCTGGCGGCGACGCAGAGCAGCGATACCTCGTTTTCCTGGTAAAAAACAGGCCCTGTTGCGCACGCAGCTGGCCGGATGTTGATGAAATTTTCAAGCTTGCATGACAGCAGATTGAACAGGTTCATTTCGCGCTTACCGTGGAGGTTCATGGTGTTTACAGCAGCCAGTCTATCGGCAGCACCGACAGAATCGCCACCCCCATGCGCTTCCACACGCTGGCGCCAGGTTCCGTGTCGTAGCGCGTGGTGGCGCCGCTGGCGTCGCGGGCGAGCCAGTACAGCGAACCGTCGGGGTTCAGCAGTACCTGGTAGGCGCGCTGCGGGATGGCCGTGCGCATGGCTTGCCCCAGCTGGCTGGCCAGCACGGGGCTATCGATGACGAGGCCCATTTCCGTGTTCAAGTCGATCGAGCGCGGATCGAAATTGAAGGAGCCGACGAAGATGCGCCGGTCGTCGACGGCAAAGGTTTTCGCGTGCAGGCTCGATGCGGAGCTGCCGAAGCGGCCCGGCTGCTCGCGCGCGTCGCCCGCTTCCCACGAGCGGCGCGACTCGTACAGCAGCACGCCCGCTTCCAGCAGCGGTTTCCTCCACTTTGCATAGCCCGCATGCACGGCCGCCACGTCGGTCGCTTCCAGCGCATTCGTCAGGATGCGCACGCCCACGCCTTTGCTGGCCAGGTCGGCAAAGGCTTGCGTGCCGGCCTTGCCGGGCACGAAATACGGCGACACCAGATCCACTTCCTTTTCCGGCACACCGAGCAGGTTTTGCAGCTTGTCCGCCACGCCCGTGCCTGGCCGGGCCTGGTCCAGCACCTTTGCCGGGTCGTCGCTGACCATGCGCGTGCGCGCCCATTCGAAGGGCAGGGTGCGTTCCATCATCTGCTTGACGAAGGGCGAGGTGCGCAGCGCCTGCACGTATTCCTCGGCGGCCCTGGTATCGTCGATGCGGTCCGCCTCGGCGGCGATGGTGGCTGCGTCGCCGTCGACTGGGCGGGTCAGCAGCAGGCTGGCCGGGTAGGCCGAAGCGCTGTTCCAGTAGCGGTCGAAATCGTGCGAGACATCCTCGACGACGGGGCCGATGGCCAGCACGTCCAGGTCGGCAAACAGCACATCGCCGGCCGCGCCGAAGTATTCATCGCCCACGTTGCGCCCGCCCACGATGGTGGCGTGGTTGTCGGCCGTGAACGATTTGTTGTGCATGCGCCGGTTGAGGCGCGAAAAATCGGTGACGAAGGCCAGCGCGCGCGGCGCGCGGGGCACGAAGGGATTGAACAGGCGGATTTCCAGGTTCCGCTGCTTGCCCAGCATGGACAGGGTCTGGTCCAGGCCCGCCGTGTTGTTATCGTCGAGCAGCAGGCGCACGCGCACGCCCCGTTCGGCCGCCTGGCGCAAGGCATCGAACAGCAAGGTGCCCGTGATGTCCTTGTGCCAGATGTAGTACTGCACGTCCAGGCTGCGCTGGGCGGCGGCGGCCAGCAGGGCGCGCGCGGCAAAGGCGTCGCGCCCGTCGACCAGCGGGTAGATGCCGGACACGCCGGGATGCTGCGCCGCCATGGGCGCAATGGCCATGGCCAGCCGGGTATCGGCCGTATCGGTGAGGACGGTGGAGGGGATGCGGCTGTCCAGCGAAGGCAGGGTAGCGCAGCCGGCGAGGATGGCGGACAGCAGCAGGGACAGCAGCAGCCGGGTGGCGCTGCGGAAGGGAAGTGCTTGGGCGGGCATGGCGGGCTTTCATCGAGTTGCCCCGATGTTAGCAGATGCGCATGCCCGCACGCGGGCGAGGATTTACAGTTGTTCCAGCGCAATCAGCTCGGCCACCGTCTGGCGGCGGCGGATCAAACGGGATTGCGCCCCATCGACCAGGTATTCAGCCGCATGGGGGCGGCTGTTGTAGTTCGACGACATCGACGCGCCATACGCGCCCGCGCCTTCGAAGACGACGTAGTCGCCCACCTGCGCTGCAGGTAGCAGGCGGGTTTCCACCACGCCGCCGTCGCGCTGGGTGAACACGTCGCCCGATTCGCACAGGGGACCGCCGACCACGGTGGCACGCTGGGCGTCGAGGGCGCGGCCGTCGTGCGCGATCACCGACATTTCATGGTAGCTGCCGTACATGGCGGGGCGCATCAGTTCATTGAAACCCGTATCGAGCAAGGTGAAGTGGTTGCCGCCCATTTGCTTGGTGGCGCGCACTTCGGCCACGAGCAGGCCCGCGTCGGCCACCAGGAAGCGGCCCGGTTCGATTTCCAGGTGCACGGGATGGCCCAGGTGCGCCTCGATCTGCTTGCGCGCCGCATCCCACAGCTGGAAGTAATGGTCCGTATCGACGGGTTGCTCGCCTTCGCGGTATGGCACGGACAGGCCGCCGCCCGTGGAAATGGCTTCCAGGTCGTGGCCCATGCTCTTGACCAGGTCGACCATGGTGCCGCAGACGGTTTCCAGGTGGCTGTAATCGACGCCGGAGCCGATGTGCATGTGCAGGCCCACCAGGTGCAGGCCATGCGCGCGGATGACGGCCAGCGCCTCTGGCAGCTCTTCGTGCCAGATGCCATGCTTGCTGTTTTCACCGCCCGTATTCGTCTTGTTGCTGTGGCCATGGCCGTAGCCGGGATTGATGCGCAGCCAGACGCGGTGGCCGGGCGACACGGGGCCCAGCTGGCGCAGCATGTCGACCGAGCCGCAATTGACCTCGATCTTCGCTTCCACCACGCGCGCCAGGGTGGCGCGGTCGAACAGGTCGCAGGTAAACACCAGGCCGGCGGCGCCATTCGTTTGCGCTGGCGCAAAGCCCGCCTGCAGCGCGCGCTCGATCTCGCCCAGCGAGACGGCGTCCACGTGCACGCCCGCTTCGCGCATCACGGTGAGCAGATGGATGTTCGAGTTGGCCTTTTGCGCGAAGCGCACCGTGTCGAACTGCGCCAGTTGGGAAATGCGCGCGCGGATGGTGGCCGCGTCATACACCCACAGGGGCGTGCCGTGTTCCTGGGCGAGTTGGGCGAGGGTGGCGTCTGGCACTGGTTTCATGGCGGTGGTCTTTATTATGTGATGGGTGGCGTCGGAGGTGGTGTCGGATTGCGCGGGCTTTGCCCGCTAATCCTACGATGCTGGTCATGATGCGGGTTTTCTGTGTAAACATAAAATATCCATTTGAGGCTACCTTATTCATTTATGATATGGGCATGACTATCTCCCTGCGCCATATCGAAGTGTTCCGCGCCATCATGACGACCGGCAGCGTGACGGCCGCCGCCGCCATGCTGCACACCTCGCAGCCCACCGTCAGCCGCGAGCTGGCGCGCCTCGAGCACTTGACGGGATTGACCCTGTTCGAGCGCGAACGGGGGCGGCTGCGCCCCACGGCCCAGGCGCTGCAGCTGTTCGAGGAAGTGCAGCGCGCGTACTTTGGCCTGGAACGCATCGTCAGCACGGCGGCGGCCCTGCGCCAGTTCGACCAGGGGCAGCTGTCGATCGCCTGCCTGCCCGTGTTTTCACAGTCCTTGCTGCCGCAGGCGTGCAAGCGCTTCGTCGCCGATTTTCCCAAGGTGAGCATCAGCATCACCCCGCAGGAGTCGCCGCTGCTGGAAGAGTGGCTGTCGGCGCAGCGCCACGATATCGGCCTGACGGAAGTGGACAATGCGCCGCCCGGCACCGCGCTGGCCACCTTGATGTCCGTCGATGAAGTGTGCGTGCTGCCCGACGGCCATGTGCTGGCTGGCAAGGCCGTGCTGCAGCCGGCGGACTTTGCGGGCCAGCCTTTCATCAGCCTGGCCGCCGTCGACCCCTACCGCCAGCAGATCGACGCCATCTTCGCGCAGGCGGGCGTGGAGCGGCGCATGGCGCTCGACACGCACAGCGCCGCCTCCGTGTGCGCCATGGTGCGCGAAGGCGTGGGGCTGGCCATCGTCAATCCGCTCACCGCACTCGATTATGCGGGGCAGGGCTTGCAGATCCGCCGCTTTGCCGTGTCCCTCCCGTTCACGGTGAATCTCGTGAAACCCTTGCACCGGCCCCTGTCGCAACTGGTCGCGCTGTTCGAGCAGGCGCTGCATGCGCAGGCGGACGAGGTGAAAAGGCGCTTGCTGCAGCTGTGACGGCGCTTGTGGAGCGGCGGCGGTCAACAGAGTAAAATGGCGTTTTACTTATTCAGGCCTGATTACTTCGATGACCACAACCGCTACTCCCGTCCGCACCCGTTTCGCTCCCAGCCCGACCGGCTATCTGCACCTGGGCGGCGCCCGCACAGCCTTGTACAGCTGGGCGTACGCCCGCCACTTCGGCGGCACCTTCGTGCTGCGCATCGAAGACACGGACGTGGAGCGTTCCACGCCGGAAGCCGTGCAAGCCATCATTGAAGGCATGCAGTGGCTCGGCCTGGACCACGACGAAGGCCCGTTCTACCAAATGCAGCGCATGGACCGCTACCGCGAAGTGGTGGCACAGATGCTGGCCGAGGGTACTGCCTACCATTGCTACTCGTCGCCCGACGAAGTCGAAGCGATGCGCGAGCGCATGCGCGCGGCCGGCGAAAAGCCGCGCTACGACGGCACCTGGCGTCCGGAGCCGGGCAAGACCCTGCCTGCCATCCCTGCCGACCGCAAGCCCGTCGTGCGCTTCAAGAATCCGCTCGATGGCGACGTGACGTGGGACGACGTGGTCAAGGGCACGATCACGATCTCGAACCGCGAGCTGGACGACCTGGTGATCGCCCGTCCGGACGGCACGCCCACGTATAACTTCTGCGTGGCCGTCGATGACTGGGACATGGGCATCACCCACGTGCTGCGCGGCGATGACCACGTCAACAATACCCCGCGCCAGATCAACATCCTGCGCGCCATCGGTGCGCCGCTGCCGCTGTACGGCCACCTGCCGATGATTCTGGGTTCGGACGGCCAGAAGATGTCGAAGCGCCGCGATGCCGTCAGCGTGATGGATTACCCGGCGCAGGGCTTCCTGCCGGAATCGATGCTGAACTACCTGGCGCGCCTGGGCTGGAGCCATGGCGACGATGAAGTATTTTCGGTGGAGCAGTTCTGCGAGTGGTTCAACCTCGACCACCTGACCAAGTCGGCCGCGCAGTTCGACCTGGAAAAGCTCAAGTGGCTCAATAACCAGTACATCAAGCAGGCCGATAACACCCGCCTGGCCGACCTGGCCCGCCCGCAGATGCTGGAAGCCGGCGCCGTCTTCGAAGGCGCGCCTGATCTGGCGCAAGTGCTGGGCATGATGAAAGAGCGCGCCAATACCGTCAATGAACTGGCTGCCGGCTCGATGCTGTTCTTCCGCGAGCCGCAGCCGGAAGCGGAGCTGGCAACGCAGCACATCACGGATGCGATCAAGCCCGTGCTGGCGCAGTTTGCCGAGCGCATCGCCACGGTGGAGTGGAGCAAGGAAGCCGTGGCCGCCATGATCAAGGAAGTGCTGGCAGCCCACGCCATCAAGATGCCGCTGCTGGCCATGCCTTTGCGCCTGATTCTGACGGGCCAGTTGCAGACGCCGGCCATCGACCAGGTGGTGGTGATGTTCGGCCGCGACACCGTGCTGGCGCGCCTGGCAAAGTGGCTGTAAGCGGCGCTCTGAAATAAGCGCTGAAATAGTCGCAGAAACAGCGTGCGGAAACCGCCCCTATGAAAAGTTGCTCATAGACGAAAAAGGGTATTTGCAGAGTGAAACTTCTTTGCTATACTCTTGTTTCTGCACCAACGGGGGTATAGCTCAGCTGGGAGAGCGCTTGCATGGCATGCAAGAGGTCAGCGGTTCGATCCCGCTTACCTCCACCAGCAGCAAAATCGCAGTCAGGTTTTGTTAGTCGTTGAAGTGGTGCAGTTGTTGTTTGGAAGTTCCGCGGTCCCCATCGTCTAGAGGCCTAGGACATCACCCTTTCACGGTGAGTACAGGGGTTCGAATCCCCTTGGGGACGCCAAGTAGTTGTGGTATAGTAGTGGCAGTTGTTTGTACTGATTGTTGTAAGTTCAGGCCCGTAAAAAGCGGAATCTGGATGGAAAGCAAGTAGTGGAACAAAGTCGCCAAGTGCGGCTTTTATTATTTCTGCGCCCGGGGGGTATAGCTCAGCTGGGAGAGCGCTTGCATGGCATGCAAGAGGTCAGCGGTTCGATCCCGCT
>NZ_JACYMM010000016.1 GCF_020858115.1 Janthinobacterium sp. FW305-129 | reverse complement strand
AACGCCCTGAGCTACTTCAAGCAGACGGTGCGTTCGCGCATCGGCGCGCTGGGGGTGCGGGCCGAGGGCATCTATGTGGGCGGCCTGGGCACATGGTTCCCGCGCGCGCGGCTCGAGTACCGGCACCAGTTCCAGGGCGCCGATAATGCGCGCCTGGCGTATGCCGACCTGGTGGCCGACGGTCCCGTGTACGTGATCCGCACGGTGCCGCAGCAGACGGGCAACTGGACGGCGGGGCTGGGCGTGAAATTGCTGCTGTCGAACGGCATGACCATCACGCTGGACTACAACAGCAATCTGAATATCGATAGCGGGCGTACCCAGTCGGTGATGTTCGGGATCGCCATGCCGCTCAGGTAATCAGTCGGCCTTCAGGCTAGCCCTGATCGTCGGCCCGGAGTCCATCCGGTCCGGCGATTTTTTTTGTCACAGCGTCCAGGGATGGTCTTCTGCGCCGGCGACGATGCCGCCCAGCACGGCCTGGTCGCGTTCGGCATGGCTTTGGCGCAGGAACACGGGCAGGTCGGCCGCCAGGCGCGCGAAGCGGGCGTCGCGGCACAGGGGGCCGGCGCCCAGCGCACGCGTGGCCAGGTGCAGCACCAGGGTGGCGGCATCTTCCACCGCCAGGCGCAGGCGCAGGGCCAGGGCCATCGCATCGCTTTGCGGGTGCCGGTCGATCTCGGCGGCGCCTTCGCGCAGCAGGGCGCCCACGGCGCGCAGCGCGCAGTCGATCTGCCCCAGTTGCGCCAGGCGGACGGGGTCGGGGGTGGCGTGCTGCGCGCGCGCATGCAGGTGGCTGGCGACGGCGCAGGCCGCGCCATACCAGGCGGCCGCGATGCCGGCGTTGCCGTGCCAGAAGCCGGGGCGGGCCAGGTACGCGCCCGGCGCGCCCACGGGAAAGGCGCGCGCGGCAGAAAAAGTCACGTCGACGCTGGCGCAGGCATGCATGCCGACGGCTTGCCAGCCTTCGTCCGTGACGTGCACGCCGGGCTGCGCCAAGGCCACCGAGGCGAGGCAGGCCTGGTGCTCGTCGTTCCAGCAACTGAGCAAGGCATGGCTGAGGCCCTGCGCCCCGGCACACCAGGCCTTGCGGCCGTCGAGCACATGGCGGCCATCGGCCGTCTGCCGCAAGCGGACGCGCGCGCCCGGCAGATCCGCGCACCAGACGCCCCAGCTGCTGCCGGCCGGCACGCTGGAGCCGCCGATCTCCGCCAGGATGGCGAGCGCATCGGTATGGCCTTCATACAGCTTGAGCAGGGAGAGGTCGACGGCGGCGATGGCGGCCAGCATTTGCCAGCGCTGCAGGGTGGCGCCGTGGCCGGGCGGGGGCAGCTGGTCCAGTCCCGCGTCGCGCAGCCGGCTTAAACCTTCGATGGGGTGGAAAGTGCCGTCCTGCGGCTGCAGCAGGGCATCCAGCGTGGCGTGGGAGGGCAGGGAGAAGGTATGCTTCGACATGGCAAGCTCCTGTTTTTTAACAGGATAGCTTTTTATTTTTGCAATGTCTGTTTGATTTTACACAGGCAGCCGCGAACGGCCACGATTCCATGACGTGGCCGCAGCAAATCATGCATTTACTTTTTCACGTAGTGCAAGTCCAGGACATACACGCCTTTTTTCGGGTCCAGCACTACCGAGTACAGGTCGTTGCCGCGCAAGGACAGGCCGCCGGGGACGCTTAGCGCCGGCTGCATGCCTTCATCCCACATGCACGATTCGCCATTGTCGACATTGACGCACCACTGCTGTATGTTGTCTCGCAGCACATATTGCACGCTGGTGCCGCTGCGCTGGAAGGTATAGGCCGGAACCGACGAGGTGATCTTGTCGACGCGTAAGCTTGTTGCCGCGGCATTTTCCGCCAGCTTGATCAGCATGTCGGCCGTACCGTCCGGCTTGCCGGTGATCTTCGCGCTCATGGCGTCCGTCGCGACCACGGGGCCGGAGCAATCGGCCTTGAAGTAAGTTTCGCCGGTCGGCGTCAGTTCCAGCGAACCGCTGCCGTCGCTCTTGAACGCGATGACGAGCACTTGACGGTCGTGATCGTCGCACGCGGATTGCCACGTGCCGATATACGCGGCCAGTGGCGAGGTGCTGCCGGAATCGCCGGCAAGCTGCTGTGTCGTGCTGCCGCCACCGCCACCGCAGCCGCTCAGGAGTGCCGCCGCCGAGCCGGCCAATACTGCCAATAGTTTTTTCATGCAGAGTCCTTTTTATCCGGCAGCGGTGCGTGCCGTAAACGCGGCCTCATTATAGAAGTCTTAATGGGCGGCAATTCTCACTGAATCTATCGCCGACTTGATTTAGATCATGTCGCGGCGATGCACTGAAATGGTTTGAGGGAATGATGGGAGGATGTGGTGTAACTGGTGCGCATTGCGCCGTTCACGCGGCGCAATGGCTGATTATCGGCTGATTTATTGTTTTACATAGTGCATATCGAGCACATAAGCACCGTCTTTTTCCATCACGGTAAACAATTCGTTACCGCGCAAATAAAAGCCGCCCTTGCCACTTACTGCCTGTTGTATGCCGGTATCCGCGATGTCCGTGGTGTCGCCACTGCCATCAGTGATGCGCCAATGGGGTTTGCCGTCGACCATCACCGTGGTGACGGCCGGGCCCGTAAACTGGATGGTGTGGGCTGGCAGCGACGATACGACCTTGTCGATGCGGATGTCCGAGGCCGGGCTGTCCGCTGCCAGCTTGAGCTGAATATTGCCAGTACCGTCTGGCGTTGCGGTAATTTTCTCGCTCGTCGTTTCCGTGAATTGCACGGGACCGCTGCAATCTGGAGTGCCGAAGGTTTCGTCGTAGGTCGACATTTCCAAGGCGCCGCTGCCATCGCTTTTGAGGGCCACGACGAGGCGCTGGCGCGCTTGGTCTTCACAAGCGGGTTGCCAAGTACCAACATAAGCGGCCAGTGCCGGTGGAGGCGGGGGCGCGACCACCACTGGCGGTACAGCTACGGCAACACTACCGCTGCTGCTGCCGTTACCACTATCGCTACCACCACCACCACCACCGCAGCCAGCCAATGCCACTGTGCCCGATACCATTAATACAGTCCAAATTTTTTTCATGCGTAATTCCTATAAATTATCAGCCGGCTGGAGGCCGTGCCGTATGCGCGGCGATATTATAAAGGAAATGCGTATCTTATTTTTATTGAAATCTGAAATTGGCTGCAATGCTTGTATTGAAAGTGCGGCCATTGAATGGCGGCGAGAAGAAACAGGCGGGCGCCGCACATAATCATGAATGAAGCATGTATTTATATGGCGGCATATAAAGAACGTTATTGCCATTGCGAATGCGGCGGGTGCAGATAGTACCGGCGCCTGAGAATGGCGCCGGCCGCCGCCAGAGATGGCCGGCTTAAAACTCTTCCCAGTCATCGCCTGCCGGTGCCTTGGCCGGCGCATGCTGCGCCGCGTGCGGCTTGGCAGCGGCCAGGCGCTGGGCCGGTGGCGCCGTCTTTTGCGGCGCGGCGCGCGGCGTTGCCACGGCTGCCGCCGGCGTTGCTGTCGGCGCCACCTGGCGCTGCTGCTCGCCCAGCTTGAACACGCTGACCACCTCGGCCAGGTGGCTGGCCTGGTCTTGCAGGCTTTCGGCGGCCGCCGCCGCTTCCTCGACCAGGGCCGCGTTTTGCTGCGTCACGCCATCCATTTGCGCCAGCGCCTGGTTGACCTGGGCGATGCCGTCGCTTTGCTCGGTGGTGGCGACGCTGATGTCGGCCATGATGGCGGTCACCTTGCGCACGCTGTCGACCACCTGCTCCATGGTGGCGCCCGCCTCATCGACGAGCTTGCTTCCGGCCGCCACCTTGCCCACGGAATCGTCGATCAGCAGCTTGATTTCCTTGGCCGCGGCGGCCGAGCGTTGCGCCAGGTTGCGCACTTCCGTGGCGACGACGGCGAAGCCGCGCCCCTGTTCGCCCGCGCGCGCCGCTTCCACGGCCGCGTTCAGGGCCAGGATATTCGTCTGGAAGGCGATGCCATCGATGACGGAAATGATGTCGACAATTTTATTGGACGAGTCATTGATCGACGTCATGGTCTCTATGACCTTGCCAACCACTTCGCCGCTCTTCTGTGCCACACTCGATGCGGAGGCGGCCAGTTGATTGGCCTGGCGCGCGTGGTCGGCGTTTTCCTTGACGGTACCCGTCAGCTCTTCCACCGAGGCGGCCGTTTCTTCCAGCGAACTGGCTTGCTGTTCCGTGCGGGCCGACAGGTCATTATTGCCTTGCGCAATTTCCGCGCTGGCGCGGGCCACGTTGTCGGCACTGGCTTGCACTTGCAGCAGCACGGCGTGGATTTTTTCCACGAAGGCGTTGAAGCCCTTGCCGATGACGGCCAGCTCGTCGGTGCCCTTGACTTCCAGCTTGACGCGCAGGTCGGCGTCGCCGCTGGACAGGTCCGTCATGGTGCGGCCCAGGGTGCGCAGCGGGCGCGTCAGCTGGTTGACGACGAGGATCAAAATGCCGGCCGTGGCCGCTGCGCACAGCAGGGCGACGATCAGCGTGTAGATCATCAGGTCGCGCGCCGAGGCGGTGGCCACGCTTTTCGGGAAGTTCAGCTCCACGCTCCACGGCGCGATATCGGGGTGGATCTGCAGCGGCTGCAGCAAATGGATATAGCCCTTGTCGTCCTCGTATTCATACGCCTGGCCCTGGCGCACCTTTTCCAGGCCGGCGGCCGGCACGTCGTCCGCCTTCTTGCCCAGCCGTTCAGGCACGGGGTGGCTGGCGTACAGGCCGCCGTTCGAGATCAGGGCCAGCTTGCCGCCCTCGATCACTTTCAGGCCGGCCAGGATTTTCGCCAGGCGCGTGAGCATGAAGTCGGCGCTGGCCGTGCCCTTGAAGCTGCCATCGATCATGATGGGCGCGACAAGCGAAGCCATCAGCACATCCTTGCCGTCGACGGGGTAGATGTACGGTTCCGTAAAGAAAGTCTTGCCCGTGCGCTTGGGCACGTCGTACCAGTCGTTGGCGCCCGGTTTCGGGTCGAAGACGATGGGTTCGACTTGCAGCTTGCCGCCGGCGCCCCGCGTCCAGTAGGGCATGAAGCGGCCGCTGGCGTCATAGTTCGGCTTTTGATTGGCAAATTCCGCATCCTTGCCGTCGAGCGCGTTCGCTTCCCACGTCACGGCCGCGCCCAGCAAGTCTTCCGAGCTGGTCAGCGTCGCCTTGGTCAGTTCGTTGATCTGCTCGCGCTGCAGGGGCAAATTCGCGCTTTTGGTGCCGCGCATGGCGCCGGCCAGGCTGGAGACGCTCGACAGGTTGCTGGCGATGCGCGCCTGCAGCGCGCCGGCCACTTCGCGTGCCGACGTGCGCGCCAGTTCCAGGGCGGCCGCTTCGGCGCTGGCGCTGCTCTTGTAGCCGATCACCGCCGCCGTGACGCCCAGGCTGAGGACGGCGAGCGCGGTGGCGGCGACGCAGATTTTACTGTTCAGTGATAGTTGCATGATGCTGTTCCTTGGTGGGGAGATGTATCGGTGTCTCGGGCGTCGCGGGTAGCGCGCCTAGAAAGTCTTGCTGATGGCCAGCACGAAGGTGGCCGCGGCCGGGTTCGAGGTGTCGAACCGGCCGGCCGCATCCGGGATGCCCAGGGTGTAATGGTCATAGGCGTCGGTGGCGCCCCAGGCGCGCGTGAGGGCGGCGCTGGCGCTCCAGCCGCCGTCGAAGGTTTTGGTGACGCCGGCCTTGGCGTCGCGCCAGTTCCACATGCCATTGCCCGTGCCCGCCACACGGCCATTGCCGGCGTGCAGGTTCAAGGTCCAGGCATGGCCCAGGTCGACATTCGCGCCCACGTCCAGGTAGCCCGTGCCGCGCGCATTGGTGATGCCGAAGAAGTCGCGCGTGACGGTGCGGTTGTACTTGGCGTACAGCATCTTGTAGCTGAGGCCCAGCGACAGCTCGCCATAGTCGTACTTGACACCAGTGGCGCGGTAGACGGCGCCCGGATACTTGTAGTAATACGCGAGCACGCTGTAGCCCAGTTCGCCCACCGTGCCGCCGTAGCCGCCGTACAGGTCCCATTCGACCGTGGCGTCCTGGATATAGCGGTCGCTGACGGTGGAAGCCCAGGTGCCGAGCGACCAGCCGCTGGGGTGCGCATAGTCGAGGCCCGCCTGCAGGGCTGGTTTGCCCCAGGTCTGGCGAAAGCCGCGCGAGATGTATTGCGAGGTCAGGCTGGCATTGGCGCTGAAGGTGGCGGCAGTGCTGTCCGCGGTCTGCGCCTGCACGGGCACGCTGGCCAGCAGGAAGACGCAGCCCAGCAGGGATGTTCGAGGAAAATGGCGGTACGATGGCATGGCAGTCGGCTCCGTATTTGCAGGCAGCGGCCGTCCAGGCGCGTTGCCCTGATGGTTGCGATAAAAATGCGGAAAGGACTTTATTGGGAGCAAGGCGATGCCGTCAGCATGCTCGCGCGAACATGCACACATTCTCACCAAACGTAACTGAAAGGATAGGGGGTGGGGCTAGTGGAAGTCAACAAAGTTGCGCTATGGAAATCGTAAGTTGTTGTTTCTCGGCACTTTTTCATGCGCCTGTTCGATTCCCGGTCTGCCACGGCTGGCTGCCTGTTGCAGGCGGGCCAGCAAGCCGGGCAGGGCCGCGTGCAAGGCCGGCAAGTCGGCCGCCGGCAGCTCGGCCTGCGTTTCCACCAAGCTAGATGGCTGGCCCCAGACGATCTTGGCGCTCAGCCGGGCGCTGGCGTCGAGTCCCGTGACGCTGACCAGCAGGGCGACTTCTTCCGGGGCATCCTCGGGCACGTCCTCGAGCAGGCAGGAAATGCCGAAGTGATAATCCTGGAAGGCGCTGGCCGTGCCGCTGGAAAAGGCGAAGACGGAGGCGAGCACCCGTGGCGCCGCGGCCGCCAGTGGCGGCAGGGCGGCGCGGAACAGGGGCAGCAAGTCGTTTTCCAGCTGGCGCACCAGCGGATGAGTATGGCTGAGGACGGTCATGTGCGGACGAAAGGAGTGGCGGCGCGCGATGGTAGCAGTTTTCGCCGCCGCCGGGGGCCGCCGTCAGGCGGCGTAGCGGCTGGCCATGCTGGTGATGGTGCTTTTCATCTGTTCGCGCAGCGCGGCCGGTGCCAGCACTTCCACGCCATCGCCCAGGCCCAGCAGCCACCATTGCAGTTCGCGCGTGTTGGGCACGGTGGCGCTCAGGTGCAGCGAGCCGTCCTCGCGTTCCTGCAATTGCTGATCCGTGCTCAGCGGCGTCTCGTACAGGTGTTCGCCGCTGCGGCGGGCAAACACGGCTTCGAGCAGCAGCGGTTCGCCATCGCGGATGCCCATGGCGCCTGAGGCGATATACGCGTCGATGTCGAAGCCGGGCTGTTCGCGCGCGGGCAGGTAGAGCATTTCCGCCTGCTGCACGCGGTGCAGGGCCAGGGTGCGCACATCGTTGTACCCGGCGAACAGGCATACCAGATAGAGCAACTGACCGCGTTGCACGATGGCCAGCGGATGGACGGCATCATAGCTGACGGGATTGTCGTTGTCGCGCTTCTTGTAGCTGAGCTTGAGCTGGCGGTTCTGCATCAGCGCTTCATACACGGTGCGCTGGCAAGCTTCGTCGATGACGGGCGCGAGCAGACGCTGCATGGGGGCGATGACGCGTATCTTGCCCAGCCAGGCGGACGAGTTGGCACGCTCGCTGGTGGCGCTCAGGGTCTGGCGCGCCGCGCTGAAATATGGCTGCATGCTGTCGAGGGTGGACGGCGGCAGCGCATGGCGCATGTGCTGTTCCATCAGGGCCAGGGTCAGCGCGGCAGGCGTCGACAGGCCCGGCATGTCCATGCGCGCCGCGTTTTCCATCCAGCACCAGCCAAACGGCTTGCTGTCGGCTGGGTTGGTCAGCGGAAAAATCTCGGCCAGGTCCAGCAAGTCGCGCTGGATGGTGCGCAGGCCGATGGCAAAGTCGATGGCCTTGAGCTTGTCGTGCAACTCGTTGGCGGTGATGGTGCGAGGCGCCGGAGGTATCAGGCGCAGCATTTGCCATTGGCGCATGATGGTGGAGGGACGGGGCGCGTGTTCAGACATGGTGGTTCCGTTCTATTGAATGGCAGGATGTGTACTGATGAGTACATAAGTTAACGAATGGTAACATTGATTCGATGACAATTACAGGGCGTCCAGCATGGCGGCCCTGACGCAATTGCGCCCCGCGTGCTTGGCCTGGTACAGCAGGCGGTCGGCGGCAGCGACCAGGGCGGCAGCGCCGGGCGCCTGGCGGCCGGGTGCGCACGCGACGGACGCCACGCCGAAGCTGGCCGTCGTCCCGATGTGCTGCACCAGGCCGGCGCGCAGGCGCTCGGCCAGGCGCACGCCGCCTGCCAGGTCCGTTTCAGGCAGGATCAGCAGGAACTCCTCGCCGCCGTGGCGGACCACGCTGTCGATGCCGCGGCGCGTGGCGTTGCCGAGCAGGGCAGCAAAGGTGCGCAGCACGTCATCGCCTGCGGCATGGCCGTGGGCGTCGTTGACGCGCTTGAAGTGATCGAGATCGCACAGGATGGCCGTCAGGCAAAGGCCATGGCGTCGTGAACGCGCAAGTTCGGCGCCCAGCAGGTGCTCATCGAGGTAGCGGCGGTTGTAGCAGCCGGTCAGGTGGTCGCGCATGGCTTGCTCGGTGAGCATGGCGTGCTGCAGGACGTGCGCGCGGCGCTGGCGCTGCTGGCCATGGCCGGCACAGAGGCCGGTCAGGTTGAGCAGCATCAAGGTGGCGGCGCTGCCGGCCTGGAGCTCGTCCTGCAGGCCGAGCCAGGCCAGGCTTGCCACGACGGCCAGGCCGGCGCCGCCCAGCAGGTGCCGCGTGATGCCCGCATAGGGTGCGGCGAGCAGGAGGCAAAAGGCGGTCGCGTGCCAGCCGGCGTCGGTTTCGCGCAGTGCATAGCAGAGCAGGAAGACGAGCAGGTCCAGCGCCAGCAGCGCGGTGCCGGAGGCGGCGCGGCCAGGCTGTGCGCCAGGCGGGCGCAAGGCGCGCAACAGCATGGCCAGGATGACCAGGCAGCAGGCCAGGGCCAGCGGCCAGCCGGCGGGCGGCAACAGCGCGGCGGCAAAGATGGCGCTGGCGCCGGCATGCAGGACCAGCAAGGGCCAGGCGTGCGTCCCGCAGGCGGAAGCCGGGCGCGGAGGCGCCGCTTCCTGTTGCGGATCGTGCAAGCGCGCCGGCAAGGGAGGCGGCGCCGGCTTGCGGATATCGTCAGTTGCATGGTGCAAATGCATGGAAACCTGTCGGATAGCGAATCGGGACCCCATTCTTGCCCGGCCCTGCGACAAGCCGCGACGCATCGCGCCGCCATGCTGCCTGTTGGATTGGTCCTACCAGTGGACCTTATTCGTCGCTGGTGACGCGCGTGCGCACGAAATCGATGTGGCCTTGCATGGCCGTGCGCGCTTCCTCGGGCTGGCTGGAGCAGATGGCCTCGCACAGCGTGCGGTGCTGCGACAGCAGCTGCAGCGAGGTGGCCTCGTCCTGCTGGCGCAAGCCCGTGCCATTGATGGTGATGTGTTCGCGCAGCATGCCGATGATGCTGGTGTGCAAGTGCAAGAACATGGTGTTGTGCGACGCTTGCGCGATGACTTCATGCAGCCGCGCGTCGGCTTGCGCCTCGCCGTGCTTGTCGTCGCTGGCGCGTGCCTGTTCCAGCTCGGCCAGCAGGGCCATGATCTGCGCGCGCTCGCCGCCGCTGGCCCGTTGCGCCGCAAAATAGGCCGTCGCCCCTTCCAGCACGCGGCGAAACTCCAGGATGTCGTCGCGCAGGGCGGGGTGGTCGGCCACCAGCTGGCTCCACGGCGACGCCATGCCGGTGCGCAATTGATCCGTCACGAAGACGCCGGCGCCGCGCCGGCTGCGCACCAGGCCCCGTGCCGCCAGCCGCTGCACCGCTTCGCGCACGGTATTGCGCGAGACCGCATATTGCTGCGCCAGCAGGCGTTCGGCCGGCAATTGCGCGCCCGCCGGCAAGCTGCCGTCCAGCAGGGCGGTTTCCAGCCTGCGCATCACCATCTCGACCCTGCCCCGCGTCTGCATGCCTGTCGCCATCGCTGTCTTCCGGTGTTGTTTTAAAGTGGTCCGAGCAATTTGAAGTGGTTCTCGGAAGCTGGAATTATGCGTGAACCAGTCATTCTTAACAACACACAGCGGCGCCGCAGCAACACACAGAGCGCCGGGGAGACACACTCATGCAGCCAGACCCGCGCCAGCCACGCCTTTACCCGCCCGCACCGCTCCAGGTGTACCTGTTCGCCACCTGCCTGGTCGACCTGTTCGTGCCGCAGGCGGGGCTCGACGCGGTGCGCCTGCTGGAGCGCGAAGGCTTGCTGGTGCACTATCCGCGCGGCCAGAGCTGCTGCGGCCAGCCTGCCTACAGCAGCGGCAACCCGGAGCAGGCGCGTGCCGTGGCGCGCGCCCAGCTCGACCTGTTTGCGCAGCCGTGGCCCGTGATCGTGCCGTCCGGTTCCTGTGCCGGCATGATGCGCCACCACTGGCCGCAACTGTTCCAGGACGACCCCGTGGCCGGCCCCAAGGCGCAAGAACTGGCCGGACGCGTGTATGAACTGAGCGAATTTCTCGTCTGCGTGCTCAAACTCGACCTGGCCAGCCTTTCTGGCGCCGGGCAGGCCGATGAAAACGTGGTGCTGCACACCTCGTGCGGCGCGCGCCGCGAAATGGGCACGCGCACCCACGGCGTGGCCCTGCTCGACGCCTTGCCCGGTGTGACGCGCATCGAACACCAGCGCGAATCGGAATGTTGCGGCTTCGGCGGCACGTTTTCACTAAAACATCCGGACATTTCCGGCGCCATGGTCAGCGACAAGATCGCCTCGGCCTGCGCCACGGACTGCGACCGGCTCGTCTCGGCCGACTGCGGCTGCCTGCTCAACATCGGCCACGCCGCGCAGCACCAGGGCGCGCCGCTGCCCGTCGAGCACCTGGCCAGCTTTTTGTGGCGCCGCACGGGAGGTGCGGCATGAGTACGGCATTGACTGCCCGCGAACGCATGCTGGGCCGGCTGCGCGCCGCCGCACCCTCCGCGCCCGAAGCGGTGGATACCATCGATACCGCCATCGACAATCACTACCAGGCCCGTCGCGCTGCCGCGCCGCTGCCGGCACGGCACAGGATAAGCGCCATACAGGCAGCCTTGCGCGCTGCGCACGCGCAGGTCGACTGCGTGAGCGTGGACGCCTGGCCGGCCCTGCTGGCGCAGCGCCTCGGTGAACACGGCGTGCGCCGTTTGCTGCTCGATGCCGGCAGCGCCGAAGGACAGGCCTTGCGCGCCGCCTTGCCGCAGGGCGTGGCAGCGCTGTCTTTTGAGCGTCCGCTGGCGCAGTGGAAGGGCGAATTGTTCGACACGGTCGACGCCGGGTTTACCGTCGCCCGTTCCGGCATCGCCACCACGGGCACGCTGGTCATCGCGCCCGACGCGGCCGCGCCGCGCACGGTGTCCCTGGCGCCGCCCCTGCACATCTGCCTCGTGTATGCGAGCAGCCTGCACGTGGACTTGCACGCGGCGGCGCGCGCCGAGCGCTGGTCGGACGGCATGCCGTCCAACCTGGTGCTGGTGTCGGGCCCCTCGAAAACGTCGGACATCCAGCAAACGCTCGCGTATGGCGCGCACGGCCCGCGCTGGCTGTGGGTATTGATCATCGACGACCTGTCAGCCCACGAAGGAGGCCAGCCATGAACGCCAAGCCCTTGCAATTTGTCAAACCTGCAGACTTTCACGCGCGCGCCCGCGCCGCGCTCGACGACCCGAAACTGCGCCAGAGCTTTCGCGGCGCCATGGATTTTTTGCAGGACAAGCGCACGGCGCAATTCCCCGACGGCGACGAGCTGGAACGCCTGCGCGACATCGGCGAAGCCGTGCGCCAGCACGCGCTGGCGCGCCTGCCCGACCTGCTGGTGCAGCTGGAAGACAAGCTGACGGCGGCCGGGGTGCAGGTGCACTGGGCCGAGGATGGCGAGCAGGCCAACGCCATCATCCACGCCATCGCGCAAAAGGCCCAGGCGACGCGCTTCATCAAGGGCAAGTCGATGGCCAGCGAGGAAATCGAGCTCAATCACTACCTGGAAGGGCGCGGCATGACGTGCCTGGAGTCGGACATGGGCGAGTACATCGTCCAGCTGGCCGGCGAAAAGCCGTCGCACATCGTCATGCCGGCGATTCACAAGACCAAGGCCGACATCGCCGGCCTGTTCGCCGAGCACATTCCCGACGCGCCCTACACGGAAGACGTCGACAGCCTGATCCAGACGGGCCGGCGTGCCCTGCGCCAGGCTTTCGTCGAGGCCGACATCGGCCTGTCGGGCGTGAACTTCGCGGCGGCCGACACGGGCACCCTGTGGCTGGTGGAAAACGAGGGCAATGGCCGCCTGACGACGTCCGTGCCGGAGGTGCACATCGCCATCATGGGCATGGAAAAGGTGGTCGCCAAGCTGGAACACATCGTGCCGCTGGCCAGCCTGCTGACGCGTTCTGCCACCGGACAGGCCATCACCACGTATTTCAACCTGATTTCCGGCCCGCGCCGCGCCGGCGAGCTCGATGGGCCGCGCGAAGTGCACCTGGTCTTGCTCGATAACGGCCGCAGCCAGGCTTACGCCGACGAGCAGCTGCGCGCCACCCTGCAATGCATACGCTGCGGCGCCTGCATGAACCACTGCCCCGTCTATACGCGCATCGGCGGCCACGCCTATGGCACCACGTATCCGGGGCCGATCGGCAAGATCATCTCGCCCCACTTGCTGGGGCTGGACGCGACGGCCGACCTGGCCACCGCGTCGAGCCTGTGCGGCGCCTGCGGCGAGGTGTGCCCCGTGCGCATCCCGATTCCGCAGCTGCTGGTGCGCCTGCGCACGGAGGCGAACCGCAATCCGGATGAACAGGTGGCGCATCCGCTGCGCGGCCAGGGGGCCAAGTTCAGCCGCGGCGAAAGCCTGATCTGGCGTTTCTGGAGCGGCGCCTTCGCGCGCCCCGCCAGCTACCGCCTGTTCCGCTGGGCCGCCACACGGCTGCGGATGCTGACGCCGCGCGCGCAGCTGGGCTGGACGCAGCACCGCAAGCCTTTACAACCGGCGCCGCGCAGCCTGGCCGACCTGCTCAACGCACGGGGGCAGGAAGAATAGCGACGCCCCGCCACACCGCAAAAAACACGCTGCACACAATTACATCAAAAGCCGTTTTTTCACTCAACCCGCATCCACCGGAGGAGACCCGACATGCAAACCTGGACCCAACTTTATACACCGCTCGGCAGCCTGTGGCTGTCGTCGCTGGCGGCAGCCGTGCCCATCATTTTCTTCTTCATCGCCCTGGCGGCGCTGCGCATCAAGGGGCACGTGGCGGCCGCCGTCACCCTGGCGCTGGCGCTGGCCGTGGCGATTTTCGCCTACGGCATGCCCGTGCCGCAGGCGCTCGCGGCGGCCGGCTACGGTTTTGCGTACGGTTTGTGGCCCATCGCGTGGATCATCGTCACGGCCGTCTTCCTGTATAAAATCGTCGTCAAGACGGGGCAGATCGAGATCATCCGCGCCTCCGTCTTGTCGGTGACGGACGACCAGCGCCTGCAGGTGCTCTTGATCGGCTTTGCTTTCGGCGCCTTCCTGGAAGGGGCGGCCGGTTTCGGCGCGCCCGTGGCGATCACGTCGGCGCTGCTGGTGGGCCTGGGCTTCAACCCGCTGTACGCGGCGGGCCTGTGCCTGATCGCCAATACGGCCCCCGTGGCCTTTGGCGCCATGGGCATTCCCATCATCGTGGCGGGCCAGGTGACGGGCATCGACCCCTTCCTGATCGGCGCGATGGCGGGCCGCCAGCTGCCGCTGCTGTCGCTGCTGGTGCCGTTCTGGCTGGTCTTCATGATGGATGGTTTCCGCGGCGTGCGCGAAGTGTGGCCGGCCGCGCTGGTGACGGGTTTGAGCTTTGCCGTCACCCAGTATTTCACTTCGAACCATATCGGCCCTGAACTGCCGGACATCACCTCGGCCCTCGTCAGCCTGGTGTCGCTGACCCTGTTCCTGAAAGTGTGGCAGCCGAAGAATGCGAAAGTGGCCCATGCCGTCGGCGGCGGCACGGCTGCGCTGTCCGGTTTTGGCGGCGCGGGCGGTGCTGCGGACCTGCGCGGCGGCGGCAACCGCGCCGCTTCGCCCTACACGACGGCGCAGACCATGCGCGCCTGGGCGCCGTTCGGCCTGCTGACGGCCATCGTCACCGTATGGAGCCTGCCCGGCTTCAAGGCCCTGTTTGCCGCCGGCGGCGCCTTGTCTGGCCTGGTCATCAAGATCCACGTGCCCTATCTCGATAAGCTGGTGATGAAGACGATGCCCATCGTGGCGGAGCCGAAGGCGTATGACGCCGTGTTCAAGCTCGATCTGCTGTCGGCCGTGGGCACGGCGATCTTGCTGACGGCCGTGCTGTCGATGCTGATGCTGCGCATGAAGCCGCGCGATGGCGTGAAGGCCTTCGTGGAAACCGTGGTGGAATTGCGCCGTCCCGTGCTGTCGATCGGCCTGGTGCTGGCGTTTGCCTTTGTTGCCAATTACTCGGGCATGTCGTCCACCCTGGCCCTGCTGCTGGCCGGCAGCGGCGCCGCCTTCCCGTTCTTCTCGCCATTCCTGGGCTGGCTGGGTGTCTTCCTGACGGGGTCCGACACCTCGTCGAATGCCCTGTTCTGTTCACTGCAAAACACCACGGCGCACCAGATCGGCGTGTCCGACACCTTGATGGTGGCGGCCAATACGACGGGCGGCGTGACGGCGAAGATGATCTCGCCCCAGTCGATCGCCGTCGCCTGCGCGGCAACGGGCCTGGTTGGCAAGGAATCGGACTTGTTCCGCTTCACCTTGAAGCACAGCCTGTTGTTTGCCGTCATCATCGGCATCATCACCATGCTGCAGGCGTACGTGTTCACCGGCATGATTCCGCATTGAGCGGTCCGTAGAAGTACGTAGTAAAACTAGATGAATTGATAGTAAAACGTGCAGAGGGTCATGAAAATGACCTGATGCACTGCAGCATCGTGGCGCTTCCCGGCGTCATGCCGGGCGGCCGCCTGCTGCCGCTTACCCATCCTGTGCTCAAGCGCGGGGCGAGCAGGATGGGGCTGGCGATGGTCTTGCTGGCGCTGCTTACTTCTTGCTCAACATTAACGGCTCAGGCCGCTCATCCAGCTTGGCTGCGGGTTGGCACGGGCCAGTTCGCGCATGCGGTATTCCAGATCGTAACGGTCGGTCGATTCGGCCAGATAGGCTTCTTCGTAAGCGCGTTCGCGGCGGTCGCTGCTTTGGTTCAGCCAGGCGCCAAGACGTTTGGCGGCGTGCACCAGGGTGGCGACGATATTGCTGCTTTGCGTGGTGTGGTAGGTAAATGCGGTAGACATGGCAGACTCCTTGTGTGGCGTGCCGCGTTGTGCTGCACTGCAACACAAGTATACCAATTCCAAGTTATAAGGCTACTTTTGATTTCAAATGTCAGCTATTCATTTTTGAGATAACTGGCGGGAAAGCTGCGCAATACGGGGCTTTAAGGCATAATGCCGGCGCAGTATCGTAGTTTTACTACAAGACTGTTTTGTCCTGGATGTTGTTTTCAAACGCAGCCCGCAGGCGTGCCGCGCCCACAAGACATCGTTCTGACGAGAAACGGTCGGCCGTGCGCCTGCCGCGCGCAAGATTGCCATGCCTGCCCCCGTATCGCTGATGGCAGTCATGGCCCACGCTGATATCTGCGTGGCGCTTGCGCGTCCTGGTGCTGCCTGGATGGAAACGTTTCCATGCCTGGCAAGATCAACTTGGAATTGAAAAATGGAGAAGGTATGGAATACGTAAAGCAAGGCCAGGGCGTCCAGTCCGCGCAGGCCGGCACGCAAAACAATACAGGCGCCCTGATCATTGTCACGGTGCTGTTTTTCATGTGGGGACTGCTGACCTCGCTCAATGATGTGCTGATTCCCCATCTGCGCTCGATCTACACCTTGACCTATGTCCAGGCGATGCTGGTGCAGTTCTGCTTCTTTGGCGCCTACGCCATCGTCTCGCTGCCCGCCGGCATGCTGATCAAGAAAATCGGCTACCAGCGCGGCGTCGTTGCCGGCCTGCTGATCGCGGCGGCCGGCTGCGCCATGTTCTACCCGGCGTCCACCGGCAGCTATGCGCTGTTCCTGCTGTCCTTCTTCATCCTGGCGGCCGGCATCACCGTGCTGCAGGTGGCGGCCAACCCGTACGTGACGGAACTGGGCGACCCGCAGACGGCGTCGAGCCGTCTGACCCTGACCCAGGCCTTCAATGCGCTGGGCACCACCGTGGCACCGGCCCTGGGCGGCATGCTGATTTTGTCCGGCACCGTGCTGACGGTGCAGCAGTTCGACCTGCTGCCGGCGGCCGAGCAACTGGCCTACCGCGCCAAGGAAGCCGCTTCCGTGCAGGGCCCGTATCTGGTGCTGGCCGCCACCCTGGTGATCCTGGCCGTGCTGTTCGCGCTGGCCAAGCTGCCGAAGATTTCGCATGCGGACGATGCGGCCGCCCTGGCGCAGGATGGCCACAAGGTCTCGATCTGGTCGCACCGCCACCTGGTGCTGGGCGCGCTGGCCATCTTCCTGTACGTGGGCGGAGAAGTGAGCATCGGCAGCTTCCTGATCAACTTCCTGGGCGAGAGCCATATCGCGGGCCTCAGCCACGCCGACGCCGCCTATTTCGTCAGCTATTACTGGGGCGGCGCCATGCTGGGCCGCTTCGTCGGCTTTGCCGTGATGCGCTATGTCAGCCCGGGCAAGACGCTGGCCTTCAACGCCGCCGTCGTCATCGCGCTGATCCTTGTCGCCGTGTTCTCCAGCGGTCATACGGCCATGTGGGCATTGATCGCCGTCGGCCTGTTCAACTCCATCATGTTCCCGACCATCTTCAGCATGGCTCTGAACAAGCTGGGCGCGCAAACGGGCCAAGGTTCGGGCATCCTGTGCATGGCCATCGTCGGCGGCGCCATCGTGCCGTTCATCCAGGGCTTCCTGGCCGACCATATCAACCTGCAGCTGTCCTTCCTCGTGCCGGCCCTGTGCTACACCTTCATTTTGTACTTCGGCTGGAAATACGCCAGCATGTACAACGACGACGCCAAATAAGCCGCGCTGTCGCGATCAAGCAAAAGGGTGGCCTCGGCCACCCTTTTTTTACGTCAGTGCGTGCGTCAGTGCGCGAATTGCGTGCCCAGCACGTCCTGGCACACTTCGAGCCAGGCGCGCGCCGCGTGCGACAGATAGCGCCCGCTCCAGACGTGCGCCACCTGCCATGCCACTTCCGGCTCGACGATGCGCACCGTCTCCAACGGTTCGCCGGCCAGGCGGTGGATGAACGGCTCGGGCAGCAGGGCCACGCCCAGGCCCGCTGAGGCCATCGCCACCAGCCAGTCCCACTGGCCGCTCTGTGCCGCGATGGTTGGCGCGAAGCCGGCCTGCGCGAAATGCTGGCGCAGGCTGCGCGTGAGCGCGAAGTCATCTTTCAATAACACCAGCGGCAAGTCTGCCAGCGCCTTGAAGGGCAGTGTCGTGCGGTTTTTCTGGAACGTGCCCGGTTCGGCCAGGGCCCAGATCGGGTAGCTGGCCACTTCCACGGCCACGAGGTCGAGTTCCGGGTCGGCCGGCAGCACCGTCATGCCGATTTCCAGCTCGCCGGCCGCCACCTTGCGCTCGATCTGCTGGCCCGTGTCTTCCTGCAGGGTCAGGCTGATGTGCGGATGGCGCGCTCGAAAGGCCTTTAATACGGGCGTAAACAGCACATTGATCATGGGCGGGATGCCCACCGTCAGGCTGCCGCGCTGCAAGGCCTGGGTGTCGCGCACTTCCAGGGTCAGCTGGCGCATGTTTGCCAGCATTTCCTGGCCGTGCTGGTAGACGATGCGGCCCGTGTCCGTCAGGGTCAGCTTGCGCCCATCGCGCACCAGCAGCTGCGCGCCCACCTCGTCTTCCAGCTGGCGCACCATCTTGCTGATGGTCGACTGGGTCAGGTGCAGCGATTCGGCCGCCTGCGTAAAGCTCGACAGGCGCACGGTTTCGACGAAATAGCGCAGGGAACGGATATCCAAGAGGGTGCTCGGCAGTGGCGCGGCATGAAAATATCGACTGGATGTGGCGAAATTAATTCATGCCATGCATATGGCCGGGATTTTATACTGAATCCACTTATGGGGTTGGTGTATGACAGCCATCCAGTTTGAGAATATTAAGAATATCAGGAGCATCACGATGTACGAGGACCGTATCCGCCACCCAGGCCTGCTCAGCAAAATCATGAGCGCCGATGAGGCAGCCAAATTGTTCCACAACGGCATGCGTGTCGGCATGAGCGGCTTTACCCGTGCTGGCGACGCCAAGGCCCTGCCGCGCGCACTGGCCGAGCGCGCTTTGCAAGATCCGCTGAGCCTGACCCTGATCACGGGCGCTTCGCTGGGCAACGGCAGCGACGGCCTGATGGCCGAAGCGGGCGTGCTGGCGCGCCGCATGCCGTTCCAGGTCGACCCGGTTCTGCGCGGCAAGATCAACAACGGCGAAGTCATGTTCATCGACCAGCATCTGTCGGAAACGGCCGAGCAGTTGCGTTCGGGTAACCTCGCTGCCGTCGATATCGCCGTCATCGAAGCGACGGCCATCACGGCGGCCGGCGCCATCATCCCGACCATGTCGGTGGGCAACTCCGCCGCGTTCGCCCAGCAGGCAACGCAGGTGATCGTTGAAATCAACCTGTCCACGCCGCTGGCGCTGGAAGGCTTGCACGACATTTATATTCCGCACACCCTGCCGGGCCGCGAACCGATACCCCTCACGCGCGTGGACCAGCGCCTGGGCAGCACGGCCATTGCCATCGATCCGGCCCGCATCGCCGCCATCGTCATCACGGACAGCCCCGACAGCCCGTCGAACGCCTTGCCGCCCGACGCGGAAACGCAGGCGATCGCCGGCCACGTGATCGCTTTCCTCGAAGGCGAAGTGGCGGCCGGGCGCATGGGGCCGGAATTGCTGCCCCTGCAGGCGGGCATCGGCACCATCGCCAACGCCGTGCTGCATGGGCTGATCGGTTCGCCCTTCCAGAACATGACGATGTATTCGGAAGTACTGCAGGACAGCGCCATCGAGTTGCTCGACTCGGGCCAGCTGGCGTTTGCCTCGGCCTCGTCGATCACCCTGTCGGCTGCCGTGCATCAAAAGCTGATGGACAATATCGACCATTACCGCTCGAAAATCGTGCTGCGCCCGCAAGAGATCAGCAACCACCCGGAAATCGTGCGCCGCCTGGGCATCATCGCCCTGAACACGGCGCTCGAGTTCGATATCTACGGCAACGTCAATTCCACGCACGTGTGCGGCACGCATATGATGAACGGCATCGGCGGCTCGGGCGACTTTGCGCGCAACGGGCAAGTGTCGATGTTCGTGTCGAAATCGGCGGCCAAGGGCGGGCGCATCTCCAGCGTCGTGCCGATGGTGTCGCATGTGGACCATACGGAACACGACGTCGACGTGCTGGTGACGGAGTGGGGCTATGCGGACTTGCGCGGCCTGGCGCCGCGCGAACGGGCGCCGCTGATCATCGAGCGCTGTACGCATCCCGACTACCGTGAGCAATTGCGCGCGTATTACGACGCGGCATGCCAACGCGGCGGCCATACGCCGCACCTCCTGGAACAGGCGCTGTCGTGGCATACGCGCTATCAGGAAACGCAGAGCATGCTGGCAGCGCAGTAAGTTTGCGTCAGCGCAAACACAGGGCAGGGCGGTGCAGCACCGCGCCTGCCTTTTTCACTATTCACTATTCAATACATATGCAGCGCCTTGGCGCCCAGGCCCAGCAGGGCAAACGTGGTGGTGGCCTGTATACCCATGAACCACAGGAAGTGGGTATGCATATGCTTGCGGATGTCGCCCAGTTCCGTGCGCAAGGCGTGACAGTCGCCGCGCAGGTCGCCGCGAAATTGCGTCAGGTCGGCGCGCAGCAACTGCGATTCGTCGCGCAACTCCGTGCGCACCTTGTCGAGGCCATCGCCAAGACGCTGTTCCAGGGTCTTGAACCATTGCCGGTCATGTTCCCGGTCCGTTTCCAGTTTTGTCAGGCGCGCTTCCATGCGTACAGCATTGTTCGCGCTTTGCTGTTTGTCAAGCCGGTCCGTGGCATAGGCATCGTTCATCTCGCACTCCTTCGCGCGAGCCGCGCTGCACCAGCGCAGGCGGCTTCACTCCACTGTCCGCCTTTTCTGTCCGGGCGGTTTGCGCTGGATCAAACGTCAGGAAACCGGTGCAAAGCGCAGCCGGATGCCTGCCGTGACGACGGCCAGCAAGTCGTCGATATGCGCGTTCATTTCCGGGTGTGGCGTCCATGGGTCGCCCGCATCCATGACGATGCGCAGCGACACGAGGCCGTGCAGCGATTGCCAGAAGATCTGCGTCATCGTATGCAGCGCCGGCTCGTCGTGGCGTACCTGGCCCGTTTGCGCCAGCTCGCCGAACAGGTGCAGCGCGTAGGCATATGGATCCTGCTCGATATTGCCGTGTTCGACTTCCACGGCGTCGAGCTCGGCGTGCGGGCGCAGCTCCATGAAGATCAGCGAGTACTCGTCCGGGTGCTGGAAACCGTACTCGATGTAGGCGCGGCCGACCAGGGCGATGCGCTGCCACGGGTCGTCGCTGCCGGCGCAGGCCGTGCGCATGGCGCGTACCAGTTCCAGCAAGTCCTTGTCCATGGCCTGGGCGATCAGGGTGGCCTTGTCGCGGAACAGCGCGTAGACGACGGTGGTGGAAAAGCCGGCCGCCTCGGCCACCTTGCGGATGGAAACGGCGCGCGCGCCGCCCTTCTTGATGAGATCCTTGACGACGTCGATGATGTGCTCGCGCCGCGCCTGAGCCTCGCGTAACTTTCTTTCCTGGATGTTAGTTAACTTCTTGTCCACGACTCTTTCCTGGCGACTCTATGAAAGCAAGAATTATAGGGTGGCGATGCGCTGCCAATGTGTCAGGCATTGTTACAATTCAGTTTTTTGTCCGGCAGATGCAACAGCTGACCGATTTTTCGCGCTTTTGCCCGGCACTTTTCCATCGATGCCCCGGATTGGTGCATAAATCGCCGGACCAGGCTTTGCGAATGGGGCCAAAGGGCGGAAAATAGCGGGATAGCTTACACTGCGTTTTTTAGCGCGACGGCGGTGGCCCACGAGGCAACGCCGGAACACTTACATTCGGACGGGATCATTACATGACCATTAAAATCAGCCAGAACTTCGACTCGGGCGCCATCGACGTGGTGAACGCCACCAGTGCCGGCGCCATCGACCTGAACTTGCGCAAGGATAGCCACGCCGACATCCACCAGTGGTTCCACTTCCGCCTGCAGGGCGCGCGTGGCCAGGCGTGCACGATGCGCTTCCTGAACGCGGGCCAGGCCACCTATCCGGCCGGCTATGAAGACTACCAGGCCGTGGCCAGCTACGACAGCGAAAACTGGTTTCGCGTGCCGACGGCGTTCGACGGCCAGGTTATGACGATCTCGCACACGCCGGAACTCGACAGCGTGTACTACGCCTATTTCGAGCCGTATTCATGGGAACGCCATCTGCGCCTGCTGGGCGAAGTGGCCGAGCACCCGCTGGCGCGCGTGTCCGACCTGGGCAGCACGGTCGACGGCCGCGACATGAACATGGTGACCATCGGCAACCCGCAGGCGGAAAAGAAAATCTGGGTCATCGCGCGCCAGCATCCGGGCGAATCGATGGCCGAATGGTTCGTCGAAGGCCTGATCGACTCGCTGCTGGACGATGCCAACCCGATCGCGCGCAAACTGCTGCAGCGCGCCGTGTTCCACATCGTGCCGAACATGAACCCGGACGGCTCGATTCGCGGCAACCTGCGCACGAATGCGGCAGGCGCCAACCTGAACCGCGAATGGATGACGCCATCGCTGGAGTCCAGCCCGGAAGTGCTGTGCGTGAAGAACAAGATCCACGAAACGGGCGTCGACATGTTCTTCGACATCCACGGCGATGAAGCGCTGCCGTACAACTTTGTGGCCGGCAACGAAATGCTGGAAAACTTCACGCCGGCGCAAGCGGCGCACCAGAAGGCCTTCATCGAGCGCTACAAGCAGGCCAGCCCCGACTTCCAGGACAAGTTCGGCTATGCGGCCAGCAAGTACAAGTCGGACATGCTGACCCTGGCGTCGAAATACATCGGCCACCACTTCGGCTGCCTGGCCTTGACGCTGGAAATGCCGTTCAAGGAAAACGCCGACTTGCCCGATCCGGCCGTGGGCTGGAACGGCGCGCGCAGCGCGGCCCTGGGTGCGGCCATGCTGCAGCCTATCCTGCTGTCGCTCGATTGATCGGCGTTGTTCATGGGAATCGAGATCGAGCGTAAATTCCTGCTGGCCGGCGACGCCTGGCGTGGCCTAGGGCAGGCTGTACTGCTGCGCCAGGGCTATCTGTCGTCGGCGCGCGAGCGCGTGGTGCGCGTGCGCATCGAAGGCGAACAGGCGATGCTGACCATCAAGGGCGCCAACGTGGGCGCGTCGCGCGGCGAGTGGGAGTATCCGATTCCGCTGGCCGACGCCGTCGAATTGCTCGACGGCCTGTGCGAACAGCCGCTGATCGAAAAATACCGCCACCGCATCGAACACGCGGGCATGGTGTGGGAAGTCGACGAGTTTCTTGGCGCCAACGCGGGCTTGCTCGTGGCCGAGATCGAACTGGCGTCGGAAGACCAGCCATTCGAGAAGCCGGAATGGATAGGCGCGGAAGTGTCGGGCGATGCACGCTATTACAACGCGAATCTGATCCGCCACCCGTTTTCACAGTGGTGATGTTGGCCACAGAAACTGGAAAATCACGGCATTCATCGTCAGATTGAATGCCGCGTGCGCCGCCATTGCTGGCCGTAGCGAAGCGTGGCGGCGCCGCAGCCACGCGAACAGGCAGGCTGTGGCAAACATCAGCGCCACCCATACTGCCGCCGAGACCACATTCAGCGACAGGCCGGCAGCCGTCATGCTCAAGCCATGATGGCACAGGTGTGCCAGGCCGAACAGCCCTGCTTCAATGCAGGTGCTGACGCGCACGGACAGTTTTTCCTCCAGCGCATTTTGCAGCACGCCGCGAAAGAAGATTTCCTCACCGATCGGGCTGAAGATGCAGGCCGGCACGGTAATCATCAAGTGCAGCATCCAGACGTTCAGCCCGGCCGTGGGTGCCGTACGGCGAAAGCTGCTTGCAATGCTGACAAACCAGTTGTCCGGCGTGGCGCCATACAGCAGCATGCCCAGCGTAAAGCATAGAAGGGCGGCTGCCACGCCGCAGGCCAGCGCCACGGCATAGGGCGCCTTGCCCGAGGGCGCTTGCAGGCCGATGCTGCGGCGCCCGTGCGGCGACAGCAAGATCCATGGCAAGGCCGCCATCACGCAAAAACTCAGCGGCAGCATCCAGAACAAACTCAATGGTCCCAGCGTGCCCATGACGCGCATGGCGATGAATGTGCCCGCCAGCAGCATTGCCAGCATGGGGAACGACAGCGCCAGCAATGCTGGCCGCAAGGGAGAGAGCGAGGCTGGGCTGGAATGCATCGGCGGCCGGGGCAAAAAAAAGGCCGGAAGAAAGCTTCCGGCCCGATGCGTCATCAATTAATGGAAGTGCTCGGTGCCCTGCGGCGTGTCTTCCGGCATTTCCGCATGCGCCAGCTCGCCGACCGGGTCGGCAAACAGCGGTGCGCCGCAGTCGTCGCAATACTCTCCGACAAAACGTTCCGCATGGCGCTTGATCTGCGTCACGCCAGCAGCGTTCAGATGCTCGATAATCTCATCGACCGGTGTCTTTTGCTTGTCCAGCGCGGCGATGCCGACCTGGATCAGGCCTTCGATCGGCGTGCCATCCTCGTCTTCCTGGCCGTACAGGGGCCAGACGATGCCGTAGATGACGTCCGGCGCCTGGCGCAGGGTGAAGGCGATGCGGTACTCGTCCACCTGGCCATCGGCCGCTTCCTCGCCGAAGCCGGCGATGACGGCGCGCAATTCGGACGGCTCGATGGCCAGCGTGTGCGTCAGGTAGTGCACGGCGGCGCGCACGGAGACGGGACGGATCAGCTTGTCCGCTTCGCGGCAGGCCACGTAATACGCTTCCGGCAGCAGCAATTCCAGGCCGCAGCCGGGCAGCAGACGGGCGATGGTCGGCGTCGCTTGCGTGCGCCATTGTTCCAGGGCGGCGCTGCGCTCGGCGATGAAGTCGAGCTGGCTGGCCGGCGTCTGCCAGCGGAACAGCGGGGCGCCGGCTGGCGCCACCACGGCGACCAGCAGGTAGCGCGTGTCGGCCAGGAATGGCGCCGTTTCCGCCTCTTTGCTGGAGGGCTTGACGGCCGTGCCTTTCAGCGCGGCTTGCGCCAGCTTCTGCGTCTTGGCATAGGTTTCGACGTGGCTGCGCGGCAACTGGTCGATCGAGTACAGGGTCGGCGCCATGGCCATCTTCGTGCCATCGGCCAGCAGGTGGGCGGCGAAATGCGCCGACAGCACGCCGTGCGCGTCGCCGGCCATGGGGCCGGAAGCGATGGAAAAGCGCGTCCACGCGAGGATGGGCACGGCGACCAGCAGGGCGTCGTAGCGCACGTCTTCATGCGTGATGACGGTCGATTCGCTGACGGCTTCAACGCAGTCCATCAGCACGTCGTAGGCGTTCAAGTCTTCCTTGAACAGGCTGCCCAGGGTGTTGTCGATGGTGTCCTGGTGGCCGGTTTTGAGTAATTTCTGGAGCTGCGTATCCAGGCTGTGTTCCCAGGACCGCTCTTCGAGACGGCTGGCTGCCTGTACGATCGCCTGGGCAAAGGTGACCAGGCGCTGGCTGTCGGCAGTCAGTTTATGGGATGAATCTTTGGAAGGACGACGCATAGCGGGATAAGAGTCTCGGAAAGTGAAAAAAATGGATCAGTCAAACAATGATAAACCCTTATAACCGTATTGTAGAGGATTCAGCCGCACGCAATACGTAAGCTGTCCTTAGATCATGCCAATAGTCGAAATTTCAAGGAAAAACGGATGCTGCGGACGAAAAAAAGCGCCGGTCGGAACCGGCGCTTTTATCTTACCTCACAGCTGGGCTGATTACTCGGCCAGCAGTTGACGCAGCACGAATGGCAGGATACCGCCATGCTTGTAGTAATCGACTTCGATCGGCGTATCGATGCGCAGCAGGACTTTGACTTCCTGGCTGCTGCCGTCGGCGCGGTGGATCACCAGGGTGGCCAGTTGCTGTGGCTTGATTTCGCCTTCGAGGCCTTTCAGGTCGAAGGTTTCATTGCCGGTGATGCCCAGCGTCTGCACGCTGTCGTCGCCGATGAATTGCAGCGGCAGCACGCCCATGCCCACCAGGTTCGAGCGGTGGATGCGCTCGAACGAACGGGTGATCACGGCTTTCACGCCCAGCAGCTGGGTGCCCTTGGCTGCCCAGTCGCGCGACGAGCCCGTGCCGTACTCTTCGCCGCCGAAGACCATGGTTGGCGTGCCTTCAGCAACATATTTCATCGCTGCGTCGTAGATCGACATTTGCTCGCCGGAAGGCTGGTGGATCGTGATGCCGCCTTCGACCGCCGAACCGTCTGCCTTGGCAGGGATCATGCGGTTCTTGATGCGCACGTTGGCGAACGTGCCGCGCATCATGATTTCATGGTTGCCGCGACGCGAGCCGTAGGAGTTGAAGTCCGCTTTCAGGACGCCGTTTTCCTTCAGCCATTTGCCTGCAGGACCGTTTTCCTGGATCGAGCCGGCTGGCGAGATGTGGTCGGTGGTGATGGAATCGCCGAACACGCCCAGTGCGCGCGCGCCTTCGATGCCGGTGGCCACTGCGGCTGGCGTCATCGAGAAGTTGTCGAAGAACGGTGGTTCCGCGATGTAGGTCGATTTCGGCCAGTTGTAGACTTGGCCGGAGACGGTGGTGACTTTTTCCCACAGCTTGCCTGGCGCGCCCTTGACGTCGGCGTAGTTGTCCTTGAACACCTTGGCGTTCATGGCGAACTTCATCATGGCCGACACTTCAGCCGAGGTCGGCCAGATGTCGCCCAGGTAGATGTCCTTGCCGCCCTTGCCCTTGCCGACTGGTTCCGTCATCAGGTCGCGCGTCATGTTGCCGGCGATGGCGTAGGCGACGACCAGCGGTGGCGAAGCCAGGAAGTTCGAGCGGATGTTCGGGTGGATGCGTGCTTCGAAGTTGCGGTTGCCCGACAGTACGGCCGACGCGACGATGTCGTGCGTGGCAATGGCTGCGTTCAGCTCAGGCGTCAGGTCGCCCGCATTGCCGATACAGGTGGTGCAGCCGTAGGCGGTCACGCCGAAGCCCAGTTTTTCCAGGTACGGCAGCAGGCCGGCAGCGGTCAGGTACTCGGTCACGACGCGCGAGCCAGGGGCCAGCGAGGTCTTGATGTGCGGCGCGACCTTCAGGCCGGCTTCCACGGCTTTCTTGGCCAGCAGGCCGGCAGCCAGCATCACGCTCGGGTTCGAGGTGTTGGTGCACGAGGTGATCGCAGCGATCAGCACGTCGCCGTTCGACACTTTCACGCCGTTCGTCGTTTCGTACACGGCAGCCAGGTCGGCTGGATTCTTGTTGAAGCCGTTTTCGGTCGTCGGCTTGGCGAACAGCTCGGCGAAGTTGGCCTTGACGTTGCCGATTTCGATGCGGTCTTGCGGGCGTTTCGGGCCGGCCAGCGACGGAGCAACCGATGCCAGGTCCAGTTCCACCACGCGGGTGTAGTCGATGTCGCCCGCTTTTGGTACGCCGAACAGGTTTTGCGCCTTGAAGTAGCCTTCGAACGCGGCGATTTCAGCCTTGCTGCGGCCGGTGCCCTTGAAGTAATCGATGGTCGCTTCGTCGACAGGGAAGAAGCCCATGGTCGCGCCGTATTCCGGTGCCATGTTGGCGATTGTCGCGCGGTCCGTCAGGGTCAAGGACTCAGTGCCTTCGCCGAAGAATTCGACGAACTTGCCGACGACTTTTTCTTTGCGCAGCAATTCGGTGATGGTCAGGACCAGGTCGGTGGCGGTGCAGCCTTCGCGCAGCGCGCCCGACAGGTTCACGCCGATGACGTCTGGCGTCAGGAAGTAGACCGGTTGGCCCAGCATGCCGGCTTCCGCCTCGATGCCGCCCACGCCCCAGCCGACCACGCCGATGCCGTTGATCATGGTGGTGTGCGAGTCGGTGCCGACCAGGGTGTCAGGGTAGTACACGTCGCCGGCTTTCTTGCCTGCGTGGTGCACGCCACGTGCCAGGTATTCCAGGTTCACCTGGTGGACGATGCCGAAGCCTGGTGGCACGACGCCGAAGGTGTCGAATGCCTGCATGCCCCATTTCATGAACTGGTAGCGCTCGTTGTTACGCGAGAATTCCAGTTTCATGTTCAGGTCCAGCGCTTTCTTTTCGCGGTAGTGATCGATGGTGACCGAGTGGTCGACCACCAGGTCGACCGGTACCAGCGGTTCGATCTTCTTGGCGTTGATGCCCATCTTGGCGGCCACGTTGCGCATGGCGGCCAGGTCGGCCAGCAAAGGTACGCCGGTGAAATCTTGCAGCACGACGCGCGCCACTACGAACGGGATCTCGTCGGTGCGCTCGGCGGTCGGGCCCCAGCTCGCCAATTGCTTGACGTGTTCTTCGGTGACTTTCTTGCCGTCGCAGTTGCGCAATACCGATTCGAGCACGATGCGAATCGACACTGGCAGGCGGGAGACATTGATGCCCAGGCTTTTTTCCAGCGCAGGCAGGGAGTACAGCTTGCCCTTCTTGCTATCCGAAATATTAAAGTCCTTGAGCGTGTTCAGAGTGTTGCGGGACATGACCTCTCCTTGTTGGGTATCGTCTATTTATTGATTATTCAAATTACAAAACATGACTGAGCCCCCGAAGAGGCCCTTGCTGCTCACATCAGCCGCCGGTCGCCGGCAGCACGCCCAGCGATGGCGCGGCTTCCACCACTGCCGCCGGCTTGGCTTGCTCCGCATCCTTGCATTCATTGGCCAGTTGGCGGCCCTGCTTGGAATCGAGCAGCATGCCCTTGGCCGGGATGCCGATCCAGACGAGACCATACAAACGGTTCTCGAAGCGGTTGGCGCCGGTGGTGGTGCCAACGCGGCTCAGGCGGTGCAGGCGCTTCTTCCAGCGCAGGGCGATGTGTTTGTCGTCGGTCGCATTGGTGTAGATGGTAATTTTATTACCAAGTTCACAATTGAAATCGGTGGAAGCCGAGCCAGCGGTGTCCGGTTCGTCGGATTCTTCCTTGTCGACCACGGACATGGCGAGCGGATGCGCTTCCTTGGCGGCGGCCTTGGTGGCCTTGGCCTTCGGCTTGGCCTTGGCTTTGACCGCCTTGGCGTTTGCCGCTTCCTTGGTGTCCGTGGCGGCGAAGCTGGCTGGCGCCAGCGTGAGGGTCATGGCGCCCAGCGCGACGCTGCAGGCAATGGCTAATTTGGAGAGGGACATCGTGTAATTCCTGTCAGTTTTCAGTGGTGCTGGAAGAGGGGGCGTTAAGCAATGCAGCGGCCGCCTCGGGCAGGCCGAGGCCTGCCAGTTTGGCGCGTTGCAAAACGGTCCAATAATATCGGTAGCTGGCGCGGTCGTGCAAGCGGCCATTTTGCGCAATCGGTCCCCAGTTGGCGCGCAGCGCTTCATTGAGGATGTTGCTAGCCTCGTTGACTTCGGACAGGCGCGGCGTGAAGGCCTTGATGATGGGCTTGATCTGGTCCGGGTGGATGCTCCACATGCGCGTATAGCCGAACTCGGCCGTAGCGCGCTGGGCGTCATTCGCCACCACGGCCGAATCGCGCACGTCGGTCGTCACGTTGTGCGACGGCACCTTGCCGTGCGCATGGCAGGCGGCGGCCACTTCCAGCTTGGCGCGCACCACCAGCGGGTGCGTGAACTGGCCTGGCGTGCGCATGGCGGCGGCGGGAATGGCGCCGTAGTGGGCCGAGACGAAATCCATGATGCCGAACGACAAGCATTCGACCTGGGGCAGGGCGGCGATCGCATAGGCGTCGCGCAGCGCGCCGTGCGTCTCGATCAGGATGTGCACGGGCAGGTTGTCGCGGCCGGCGCGGCGCGCGTGCAGGTTGATCAGGTCGATGGCCAGCATGGCATCCTGCACGCCGCCCACCTTGGGTACGGCGATGTAGGCCAGGCGCGATGCGGCGCTGCAGATGATTTCCACGTCGCGCGCGAAAAACGGGCTGTCGACGTCGTGCACGCGCACGCCGATGCGGTTGAACTGGTTGTCGTCGCTGGCCAGCAGGCCGGCGATCATGTGGGCGTGGGACTCTTCATTGCCGGCGCTGGCGCCGTCTTCGCAGTCGAACGTGATGTCGAACAGGGGCCCAAGCTCTTGTTGCAAAGCAATCGATTTACGCATCAGCTTTTCGGAGCCGGCGTAGTGGTCGCAAGCGGCGAGCAACAGCGGCTGGCGTTTGCCTTGGAATAAAACCTCGGAAGGGTGCATGCTTAAGGCATTTCTGCAGGTAAAAACTACTTGATAAACAGTCGGGCCGCGCAGGACGCGCCGCGAATTTCGCGGCGCGGCCTGCGTGGCGGGCGGCACGTTTGCGCCGCGCCGCCAGAACTGGACTTAGGCCAGCAGGTGTTTCACGCCTTCGCGCTCTTCGGTCAGTTCTTTCAGGGTCAGGTTGATGCGCTCTTGCGAGAATGCATCGATTTCCAGACCTTGAACGATGGTGTACTCACCGTTGTCGGTGGTGACCGGGAAGCCGAACACGGTGCCTTCAGGGATGCCGTACGAACCATCCGAAGGCACGCCCATGGTGGTCCACTTGCCGTTGGTGCCCAGCATCCAGTCATGGATGTGGTCGATGGCGGCGTTCGCTGCCGACGCTGCCGACGACAGGCCGCGCGCTTCGATGATGGCCGCGCCGCGCTTGCCGACGGTCGGCAGGAAGGTGTTGGCGTTCCATTCCTGGTCGTTGATCAGGTCCTTGACAGCCTTGCCGTTGACGGTGGCGAAGCGGTAGTCGGCGTACATGGTTGGCGAGTGGTTGCCCCAGACGGTCAGCTTCTCGATATCTTTCACGGCGGTGCCGGTCTTGGCAGCGACTTGCGACAGCGCGCGGTTGTGGTCCAGGCGCAGCATGGCGGTGAAGTTTTTCGCCGGCAGCGATGGTGCCGATTTCATGGCGATGTAGGCGTTGGTATTGGCAGGGTTGCCGACCACCAGCACTTTGACATTGCGCGAAGCGACGGCGTCGAGCGCCTTGCCTTGCACCGTGAAGATCTGCGCGTTCGCTTCCAGCAGGTCCTTGCGTTCCATGCCTGGGCCGCGTGGACGCGCGCCAACCAGTACGGCCACGTCGACATCCTTGAATGCCGTCAGCGGATCGGAGTGGGCGGTCATTTCCGTCAGCAGCGGGAATGCGCAATCGTCGATTTCCATCATCACGCCCTTGAGCGCCTTCTGGGCTTTTTCGTCCGGGATTTCAAGCAGTTGCAAGATGACAGGCTGGTCTTTGCCGAGCATGTCGCCATTGGCGATGCGGAACAACAGGGCGTAGCCGATCTGGCCGGCGGCGCCGGTCACTGCAACACGCATTGGGGTTTTAGCCATGATGAATCTCCAAAAATGGGAAAGAAAACGGGCTTGAAGCTGGGCTTACGCTTATCCGGAAAAACTATAATGATACCAAAACCGGCCCGCGCCACCGAATTGCTGGTGTACGCCGCCGTCACGCTTGTGCTGCACGAGGCCAGAGTGGCTGGCCGACAACATAAAACGCTGGCTCACAAGTTTTATCGAAGGCAGTTTAGGCCTCTGATCTGTATCTGTCAATCATATCTTATGTCTTATATAAGACAGATAACTACGAGTGTTTTACTGGACGCGGGCAGTGATTTGTGTTGAAATGTCGGACTATGAATTCCGCCTCGTCCAATCTGACCAACAATGCCACTGCTGCAAGCGGGGCGGTCAGTCCGACCGCGGGCACCCCGGCCACGCCCGTCGCTGCGGCGGCCAGTACCCCAGTCACCGTGACGGCCAGCAGCAATACCACTGCGCCCGCCGTGCCTGCAGTCACTGCATCGCCCACCTTCAGTCCCCTGTACCAGCAGATCAAGGCGCTCATTACGCAGAGCCTGCAATCGGGCGAATGGAAGCCGGGCGAGCTCATTCCCAGCGAAGTCGAGCTGGCAGGGCGCTTCAAGGTCAGCCAGGGCACGGTGCGCAAGGCCATCGATGAACTGGCCGCCGAGAACCTCGTCATGCGCCGCCAGGGCAAGGGCACTTTCGTTTCCACCCACCATGAGGCGCGCGCGCATTTCCGCTTCCTGCGCCTGGTGCCGGACGAAGGCGTGCCGCATTATCCCGAAAGCAAGTTTATCGAAGTCAAGCGCGTGCGCGCGCCGGCCGACGTGGCGCGCCTGATGGATCTGAAGTCCGGCGACGCCGTGATCTTCATCAAGCGCGTGCAGTATTTCGACGGCGTGCCGACCATCGTCGAAGAGCTGTGGCTGCCCGGCCTGATCTTCAAGGGCCTGACGGCCGAGCGCCTGGTGGAATACAAGGGCCCCATGTACGGCCTGTTCGAAACGGAATTTGGCACGCGCATGATACGCGCGTCCGAGCAGATCCGCGCCGTGTGCGCCGACGCGGGCGCCGCGCAATTGTTAAATATCGACCTCGGCACGCCTTTGCTCAGTTCCGAGCGCGTGTCGTTTACCTACGGCGACAAGCCGGTCGAACTGCGCCGGGGCTTGTACCTGACCAGTCGCCACCATTATCAGAATGAACTCAGCTGAAGCAGCGGGATGCCTGCGGGCATCCGGAGAAGCGGCAAGGCTGAAGTGCATCGCTTGCAAGATGCCTGTCGCAAGGCGGGCAACGGAGACAACAGAAAGCGCAGCTAAAGCATGGCCGGCCCCGGCGGGCCGTGCTTTGCCGGCGATTCTGTAATTAAATTACGTGAACTACGGAAAGTAGCGCGGTATTTTGTAGTAAAAAACCATTTTGGTTATATGTAACAATAGATATTGGTATGGGTTGCGAAAATCGGCGAAAATCGCGGCTTCAATATTTAGTTGAAATTCAAAGGGGAGGTTTTTGTTATGTCTGAAGCCGTAAGAGAAGTACCAAAAAAAGAACGGCCGCAATTCCGTAACATTCATGTTACCGAATTGTCGAACTACCGCATGGCTGTCGGCGCCATCGTCTCGATCCTGCATCGCATCAGCGGTTTCATCATTTTCGCCTTGCTGCCGTGCATCCTGTACATGCTGGAACTGAGCCTGCGTTCCGAAATGTCCTACGCCTACTTCCAGGGCATCGCCTCGCACTGGTTCGTCAAGCTGATCACCCTGGGCCTGGTCTGGGCTTTCCTGCACCACTTCTGCGCCGGTATCCGTCACCTGTTCATGGATGTGCACGTTGCCATCGAGAAAGATTCGGCACGCAAGACCGCGTCGTCCGTGCTGGTCGTGAGCCTGGTGTTGACGGCTCTGGTCGCTTTGAAACTGTTTGGAGTATTTTAAACATGGCAGACAATAATATCGGACCGAAACGCCTCGTCGTCGGTGCCCATTACGGCTTGCGCGACTGGCTGGCGCAACGCGTCACCGCCATCGTCATGGTGGCATATGTTGCCATCCTGCTTATTTCTTTCTTGACTGGCAGCAACTTCAGCTATGAAGGCTGGGCTGGTCTGTTCGCACAGCAGTGGTTTAAATTGTTCAGTCTGGTGACCTTCGTCGCCCTGTTCTACCACGCATGGGTCGGCGTACGCGACATCTGGATGGACTACGTGAAAAGCGCTGGCCTCCGTCTGACCCTGCAAATTGCCACCATGCTGTGGTTGATCGCTTGTGCCGGCTGGACGGTACAGATACTCTGGAGTGTGTAATCGTGGCAGCATATAAATCTGCAATCCCTACCCGCCGCTTTGACGCGGTCATCGTTGGCGCCGGCGGTTCCGGCATGCGCGCGTCGTTGCAGCTGGCTGAAGCCGGCCTGAACGTCGCTGTTTTGTCGAAAGTTTTCCCGACCCGCTCGCACACCGTGGCGGCGCAGGGCGGTATCGGCGCGTCGCTCGGCAACATGGCCGAAGACAACTGGTTCTGGCACATGTTCGACACCGTCAAGGGCGGCGACTATCTGGGCGACCAGGATGCCATCGAATTCATGTGCCGCGAAGCACCGAAAGTCGTGTACGAACTGGAACACTTCGGCATGCCGTTCGACCGCAACCCTGACGGCACCATCTATCAGCGTCCGTTCGGCGGCCACACGGCCCACTTCGGCGAGAAGCCGGTGCAGCGCGCCTGCGCGGCAGCCGACCGTACCGGTCACGCCCTGCTGCACACCTTGTACCAGCGCAACGTGCGCGCCCGTACGCACTTCTTCGTCGAATGGATGGCACTCGACCTGATCCGTGACGCCGAAGGCGACGTGATCGGTGTTGTCGCGCTGGAAATGGAAACCGGCGAATGCATGATTCTGGAAGCAAAGACGACGGTCATGGCAACGGGCGGCGCAGGCCGCATCTTCGCCGCGTCGACGAATGCGTTCATTAATACCGGCGACGGCATGGGCATGGCGGCACGCGCCGGCCTGCCGCTGCAAGACATGGAATTCTGGCAATTCCACCCGACCGGCGTGGCCGGCGCGGGCGTATTGATCACCGAAGGCGTGCGCGGCGAAGGCGGCATCCTGATCAATAGCGAAGGCGAACGCTTCATGGAGCGCTATGCGCCGACCCTGAAGGATCTGGCGCCGCGCGACTTCGTCTCGCGTTCGATGGACCAGGAAATCAAGGAAGGCCGCGGCTGCGGTCCGAACAAGGACCACGTGATGCTGGACCTGCGCCATATCGGCGCCGACACCATCGCCAAGCGCCTGCCGTCGATCCTGGAAATCGGCCACAAGTTCGCCAACGTCGACGCCACCAAGGAACCGATTCCTGTCGTGCCGACGATTCACTACCAGATGGGCGGCATCCCGACGAACATCCACGGCCAGGTCGTCACCCCGACCGGCCCGGACAATTCGGCGAAAGTCGTCAACGGCCTGTACGCGATCGGCGAATGCGCCTGCGTTTCCGTGCACGGCGCCAACCGCCTGGGTACGAACTCGCTGCTCGACCTGGTGGTCTTCGGCCGCGCGGCCGGCAACCACATCGTCAACAGCGGCCTGAAAGCCAAGGAAAACAAGCCTTTGCCAGCCGATGCTGCCGATTTCGCCATGGGCCGTCTGCAGCGCCTGGAAAACTCGACCGGCACGGAAACCGTGCAGGGCGTGGCCAACGACATCCGCGCAACGATGCAGAAGTACTGCGGCGTGTTCCGTACCGACGAGATGCTGAACAAGGGCGTCGAAGAAATCATGAAGCTCGACGAGCGCCGCAAGCACGTCTCCTTCAAGGATAAATCGATGGTCTTCAACACGGCCCGCGTGGAAGCGCTGGAGCTGGACAACCTGATCGAAACGGCGAAAGCGACCATCGTTTCGGCGGCAGCGCGCAAGGAATCGCGCGGCGCCCACGCCCAGGACGACCATCCGCAACGTGACGACGACAACTGGATGAAGCACACTCTGTGGTATTCGGAAGGCAACCGACTGGAATACAAGCCAGTCGTGACCAAGCCGCTGACGGTTGATACCTTCAAACCGAAACCACGTACTTTCTAAGGCTATACCATGGCACGCACTCTTAAATTCAAAATCTACCGCTACGATCCTGACCAGGATGCCAAGCCGTACATGCAAGACCTGACGGTCGAACTGAAAGACACCGACAAGATGCTGCTCGATGCATTGCAGCGCATCAAGGCGGACGTCGATGACTCGCTGGCCCTGCGCCGCTCGTGCCGCGAAGGCGTGTGCGGTTCGGACGCGATGAACATCAACGGCAAGAACGGCCTGGCATGCACCACCAACCTGAACGAACTGTCGGAGCCTATCGTGCTGCGTCCGTTGCCAGGCTTGCCGGTCATCCGCGACCTGATCGTCGACATGACGCAATTTTTCAAGCAGTACGATTCGATCAAGCCTTTCCTGATCAACGATTCGATCCCGCCTGAAAAAGAACGCCTGCAGTCGCCGGAACAGCGCGAAGAACTCGATGGCCTGTACGAGTGCATCCTGTGCGCATGCTGCTCCACGTCGTGCCCGTCGTTCTGGTGGAATCCGGACAAGTTCGTCGGCCCGGCCGGCCTGCTGCAAGCCTACCGCTTCATCGCCGATTCGCGCGACGAAGCCACGGGCGCGCGTCTGGACAACCTGGAAGACCCGTACCGCCTGTTCCGCTGCCATTCGATCATGAACTGCGTCGATGTCTGCCCGAAAGGGTTGAACCCGAACAAGGCGATCGGCAAGATCAAGGAATTGATGGTCCGCCGCGCGATCTGATCCTCGTGATCGCGTCCGCCGGGCGCCGTTTGCGGGAAGAGGGTATCCTCTCTTGCCTGCAGGCGGCGCCTGCAAAGCAGCATCGTGCCGCAAGGCACACGTAAAGTGGTAAACCAAATGACAGAATCAATTTTGTCCTCGCATCAGGCCGACCCGGCCAACCGCGCCCGCCTGCGCTGGCGTTCACGCCGTGGCCTGCTGGAAAACGACATTATCCTGACCCGTTTTCTCGATGCGTATGAAACCGAATTGACCGATGAAGAAGTTGACGCGCTGACGCGTTTGCTGGATTTGTCGGACAATGCGTTAATGGATCTGGTACTGGCCCGTAAAGAGCCGGAAGGCGAAGTCGATCTGCCGCATGTGCGCGCACTGCTGCAACGACTGCGCATTGCCTAGACGCCTGGGCGATATATTGCAAACGGTGCGAGTGGCGCGCTGTAGCACTGCCGAGTGCGGTGCGAATTGCAGCCAGAATTTTTGATTTTAATTTCGACTCACTCCCGAGAAGGAAGAGCCCATGAATATCTCTGACACAAAAGCTACCCTGTCGTTCTCCGATGGCAGCCCATCGCTTGAATTTCCAATCTACAAAGGCACGGTTGGCCCGGACGTCATCGACATCCGCAAACTGTACGCCGGTAGCGGCAAGTTCACCTACGACCCAGGCTTTATGTCGACGGCCGCCTGCAACTCGTCGATCACCTACATCGACGGCGACAAGGGCGAGCTGCTGTACCGTGGTTACCCGATCGAACAGTTGGCCGTCAACGCCGACTTCATGGAATCGTGCTACCTGCTGCTGAACGGCGAATTGCCGAACGCGGCGCAGAAAGCCAAGTTCGTCGACACCGTCACCAAGCACACGATGGTGCACGAACAGATGCAATTCTTCTTCCGCGGCTTCCGCCGCGACGCGCATCCGATGTCGGTCCTGGTGGGCACCGTCGGCGCGCTGGCATCGTTCTACCATGACTCGCTGGACATCAACGACCCGCGTCACCGCGAAGTGTCGGCCATCCGCCTGATCGCGAAGATGCCAACCCTGGTCGCCATGACCTACAAGTACTCGGTCGGCCAGCCGTTCGTGTACCCACGCAACGACCTGTCGTACAGCGCCAACTTCATGCACATGATGTTCGCCAACCCGTGCGAAGAGTACAAGGTCAACGACGTGCTGGTGCGCGCCCTGGACCGCATCCTGATCCTGCACGCGGACCACGAGCAGAACGCATCGACTTCGACCGTCCGTCTGGCCGGTTCGTCGGGCGCCAACCCGTTCGCCTGTATCGCTGCCGGTATCGCCTGCCTGTGGGGTCCTGCCCACGGCGGCGCCAACGAAGCGGCACTCAACATGCTGAAGGAAATCGGCACCGTCGAGAACATCCCTGCCTTCATCGCGCAAGTCAAGGACAAGAACTCGGGCGTCAAGCTGATGGGCTTTGGCCACCGCGTGTACAAGAACTTCGACCCACGCGCCAAGCTGATGCGTGAAACCTGCTACGAAGTGCTGCAAGAACTGGGTCTGCAAGACGACCCGCTGTTCAAGCTGGCGATGGAACTGGAAAAGATTGCGCTGAACGACGAGTACTTCGTGTCGCGCAAACTGTACCCGAACGTCGACTTCTATTCGGGCATCGTGCAATCGGCGCTGGGCATCCCTGTGTCGCTGTTCACCGGTATCTTCGCTATGGCCCGTACGATCGGCTGGATCGCCCAGTGGAACGAAATGATCGCCGACCCAGAGCAAAAAATCGGCCGTCCGCGCCAGCTGTTCGTCGGTTCGACCACGCGTGAAGTACTGCCACTGGACAAGCGTTAATCCAGAGCGGTATTGAGCAAACAAAAAAACGGGCTTCGGCCCGTTTTTTTATGCGCGCGGAAGAGGCATGACTTAGTCGAGCGCCGCCAGCAGCGACTGCAGGCAAACGCTGCCGCCTTCGAGTTGCAGGCTGGCGCCATCGTGAATGTGCGGCAGGACGATGCAGCGCGGCGCATTGTGCTTGAGGATGCCGCCCCAGTGGGCAACCCTGGCGCCGGCCTGGCGACGGATCGCCTCGACCGTCGCGCCGCTGGCGAGGATGCGGGCTTGCGGAAAGGCTTGCCGCAGCACGCCCAGGCCGAAATACGCTTGCGGTTCGGCCGCGCTGATATAGATGGTGGTCAGGCGCTTGCCGCTGGCGGCGATGGTGTGCGCTAACTGCGCCGCATCGTCGCGCAGGAACTGGGCATTGACGAGGATGACATCGGCCGCGCCGCTCAGCAGCAACGAAGTGGACGGTGCGCGGCCCAGCACATCGAGGCGGAAGGTTTCCAGGGTGCGGGAGAGGCGGGCGGCGCATGCAAGCATATTATTCTTTCGATATCAGATACTCTTGTCGCATATTATCCTTTCGACCAGGCGCGACAAATAGGGTAGATTGCAATACTTAGTTGCATGGATCGGATGAATCAAGGGAGGGTTGCAGATGGACCGTATCACCGCCGCACAAGTATTCGTCGCCATCGCCGAGCGGGGCAGCATGGTGGCCGCCAGCGAGGCGCTCGACATGTCGCGCGCCATGGTGACGCGCTACCTGGCCGAGATGGAGCAGTGGGCGGGGGCGCGCCTGTTGCACCGCACCACGCGGCGTTTGAGTCTGACGGATGCGGGCGACGCGACGCTGGCGCGCTGCCGGCAGATGCTGGAAGTGGCCGGCGCCATGGCCGTCACGTCGCCCGAGGGTCTTGATACGCCGCACGGCTTGCTGCGCATCACCTGTTCGCAATCCCTGGCGCAGACGGCGCTCGCTGGCGCAGTGACCGCTTACCTGCGGCGCTACCCGCGCGCCGCCGTCGACCTGCAGATGGAGAACCGCGCCGTCAATCTGGTAGAGCAGCGCATCGACCTGGCGATCCGCATCACGAACGCGCTCGAACCGAACCTGATCGCGCGCCAGCTGGCCAGTTGCGCCTCGGTGGTGTGCGCCGCACCATCGTATCTGGCCGCGCACGGCACGCCGCGCCGGGCGGAAGACCTGGCCCTGCACAACTGCCTGACGTACACGTATTTCGGCAAGAGTCTGTGGCAGTTCACTCTTCATGGGGAAGCGCTCACTGTGCCCGTCAGCGGCCGCCTGTCGGCGAATGAGTCTCTGGTGCTGCTGGTGGCCACGGTGGCGGGGGCGGGCATCGCCATGCAGCCGCGCTATTCGGCCGCGCCGCTGATCGCCAGCGGCCAGCTGGTGGAACTGCTGCCCGCCTACCAGCCGCAGGACATGGGCATCTACGGTGTCTATACCTCGCGCCAGCATATGTCGCCGCTGCTGCGCACCATGCTCGACTTCCTGGTGGAGTGGTTTGCCGGCGATGCCGATTGGCTGGCAGCCATCGCGCCGCCGTTGCCAGGCAGACCAGTTGGTCGCAGGCGGCACGCTGGCAGGGCCGCCGATGTGTTGTAAGCATAACAGTGACAGGCTTGCAAGCCCGGGAAAATCAACAACACAGCTTACATTTGCTTGCCAAATAAAATTCAACTTGCAGTTGTTGCGTTACAATACCGCGTGCTATTCTAAATGACGGTATGCAGAATGCTGGTGCAATAAAAAAGCCCTTCCCCACAACTTGATGTGCAATCCGCTAACCGGTCAGGCCGTGTCGCGGAAGGTTAGATTAACCCGCTAATTCCTCGCGAAGCGCGAAGAAAGGTGAGCAATATATGCAGCAATTAACGACCAACTCCTACCTGTTCGGTGGGAATGCTCCGTACGTGGAAGACCTGTACGAGGCGTATCTGAACAATCCAGGCTCGGTACCCGATAACTGGCGTTCCTACTTCGACGCCATGCAGCACGTGCCTGCCGTCGACGGCACCAACAAGCCTGACGTGGCGCATGCCTCCGTCGTCGCCTCGTTCGCCGAGCGCGCAAAAGCAGGTCCGATCCGCACAGTGACCGCTTCCTTCGATGCTGAAATGGGCCGCAAGCGCGTCGCCGCCACGCAACTGATCGCCGCTTACCGCTACCTCGGTTCGCATTGGGCCAATCTGGACCCGCTGCAACGCCAGGAACGTCCGATGATCCCGGAACTGGAGCCGAGCTTCTACGGTTTCACCGACGCGGACATGGACACCGTGTTCAACATCAGCAATACCTATTTTGGCCCCGAGACCGCCACCCTGCGCGATCTGCTGAACTATCTGCGCGATACCTACACGCGTTCGATCGGCGCCGAATTCATGTACATCTCCGACCCGGCCGAAAAGCGCTGGCTGCAAGAGAAACTGGAATCGATCCGCTCCACCCCGAATTTCACCCCAGAGAAAAAAATCCACATCCTCGACCGCCTGACCGCGGCTGAAGGCCTGGAACGCTATCTGCATACCCGCTACGTGGGCCAGAAGCGCTTCTCCCTGGAAGGCGGAGAAACGTTCATCGCCTCGATGGATGAAACCATCCAGCGCGCCGGCGAAAAAGGCGTGCAGGAAATCGTCATCGGCATGGCCCACCGCGGCCGTCTGAACGTACTGGTGAACACCCTGGGCAAGGCGCCGCAGGAACTGTTCGAAGAATTCGAAGGCAAGCATGGCGACGACCTGCCTGCCGGCGACGTGAAGTACCATCAAGGCTTCTCGTCGGACATCTCCACCGCGGGCGGCCCGGTCCACCTGTCGCTGGCGTTCAACCCGTCGCACCTGGAAATCGTCAACCCTGTGGTCGAAGGTTCCGTCAAGGCCCGCATGGATCGCCGCGGCGACGTGCATGGCGCGCAAGTGCTGCCTATCCTGGTGCACGGCGATGCCGCTTTTGCCGGCCAGGGCGTGGTCATGGAAACCCTGAATCTGGCGCAGACCCGCGGCTACGGCACGGGCGGCACGGTGCATATCGTGATCAACAACCAGATCGGTTTCACCACCTCGGACCCGCGCGACTCGCGCTCGACCCTGTACTGCTCGGACGTCGTCAAGATGATCGAAGCGCCGGTCCTGCACATCAACGCCGATGATCCGGAAGCCGTGGTGCTGGCGACGCAGATCGCGCTCGACTACCGCATGGAATTCAAGAAGGACATCGTCCTCGACATCATCTGCTACCGCAAGCTGGGCCACAACGAGCAGGATACGCCAGCGCTGACGCAGCCGCTGATGTACAAGCGCATCGGCCAGCATCCAGGCACCCGCAAGCTGTACGCGGACAAGCTGGTTGCGCAAGGCGTGATCCCTGCCGATGGCGGCGACAAGATGGTGGCCGCCTTCCGCGACGCCATGGACGCCGGCAAGCACACCGTCGATCCGGTCATCTCGAACTTCAAGAACAAGTACGCCGTCGACTGGCTGCCGTTCCTGAACAAGAAATGGACCGACTCGGCCGACACGGCCGTGCCGATGACGGAACTGAAACGCCTGGCCGCGCGCATCACCACCGTGCCGGAACAGTTCAAGGTCCACTCGCTGGTCGAGAAAGTCCTGGGCGACCGCGCCACCATGGGCCGCGGCGAAATGAACCTGGACTGGGGCATGGGCGAACATCTGGCCTACGCTTCGCTGGTGTCGTCCGGCTACGCCATCCGCCTGACGGGCCAGGATGCTGGCCGCGGCACCTTCGTGCACCGCCACGCCGTGCTGCATGACCAGAACCGCGAGCGCTGGGATGCCGGTACCTACATTCCGCTGCAAAACGTGTCGGAAAACCAGGCGCCGTTCACCGTCATCGACTCGGTGCTGTCCGAAGAAGCCGTACTGGCCTTCGAATACGGCTACTCGACCGCTGAACCGAACACCCTGACGATCTGGGAAGCCCAGTTCGGCGACTTCGCCAACGGCGCGCAAGTGGTGATCGACCAATTCATCAGCTCCGGCGAAGTGAAGTGGGGCCGCGCTTCGGGCCTGGTCATGATGCTGCCGCACGGTTACGAAGGCCAGGGTCCTGAGCACTCGTCCGCGCGTCCCGAGCGTTTCCTGCAGCTGTGCGCAGACAACAACATGCAAGTGGTGCAGCCGACGACGGCTTCGCAGATCTTCCATTTGCTGCGCCGCCAGATGGTGCGCCAGTTCCGCAAGCCGCTGGTCATCCTGACGCCGAAGTCGCTGCTGCGCAACAAGGATGCCGGTTCGCCGCTGACCGACCTGGCCAAGGGCGGTTTCCAGACCGTCATCGGCGAAGTCGACGACAAAATCGATGCCAAGAAAGTCAAGCGCGTGGTCGCCTGCTCGGGCAAGGTCTACTACGACCTGGTCAACGCACGCAAGACCCGCGGCCAGACCGACACGGCCATCGTGCGCCTGGAACAGCTGTATCCGTTCCCGCACAAGTCGTTCGCTGCTGAACTGAAGAAGTTCCCGAACCTGGTCGAAGTCGTCTGGGCACAGGACGAGCCGCAAAACCAGGGTGCCTGGTTCCAGATCCAGCACAACATCTTCGAAGGCCTGGAATCGGGTCAGCGTCTGGCCTACGCCGGCCGTCCTGCTTCGGCGTCGCCTGCTGTCGGTTACTATGACAAGCACTACGCCCAGCAAAAAGACCTGCTGGAAACGGCATTCTCGAAGCTGAAGGGTTTTATCCTGACCAAGTAAGGATAACGGGCGCCGTGCGATGCGCATTGCGCCTGATCAAGATGATGACGGAGCGCCGTCCTTGCTACGCAGGGTCGGCGCCGCAATAACAAAATAAACGGAGTTTTACATGGCACAAATCGAAGTCAAAGTTCCCCAGTTGTCGGAATCGGTTGCGGAAGCGACCCTGCTGGCATGGCACAAGAAAGTCGGCGAAGCAGTTGCGCGCGACGAAAACATGATCGATATCGAAACCGACAAAGTAGTGCTGGAACTGCCGGCGCCCGCCGCCGGCGTGATCGTTCAAATCATCAAGGCTGACGGCGCCACCGTCGTCGCCGGCGAAGTCATCGCCATCATCGACACCGACGGCTCGGCCAAGGTCAGCCCGATGGAAGTGTCCGCCGTGCCTGCACCAGCCCTGGCTGCCGCCGCACAAGACGCCGCTACCGCGTCCGCGCCAGCCGCTGCGACCAAAGGCGATGTCGCCATGCCTGCCGCCGCCAAGATCCTGTCCGAAAAAGGCCTGTCCGCTGGCGACGTCGCCGGTTCGGGCAAAGACGGCCGCGTGACCAAGGGCGACGCCCTGGCCGCTTCCGCCAAGCCAGCTGTCGCGCCACTGGCGCCAGCCGCTGCCAAGCCAGCGCTGCAGCAAGTTGCCACGCCGTCGGCCGCCAGCCTGGGCGACCGCCCTGAAGAGCGCGTGCCGATGAGCCGCCTGCGCGCACGTATCGCCGAGCGCCTGCTGCAATCGCAATCGACGAACGCCATCCTGACCACGTTCAATGAAGTGAACATGCAGCCGGTCATCGACCTGCGCAACAAGTACAAGGACAAGTTCGAGAAAGAGCACGGCGTCAAGCTGGGCTTCATGTCCTTCTTCGTCAAGGCCGCCGTCGCTGCCCTGAAAAAGTACCCGATCATCAACGCTTCCGTTGACGGCAACGACATCGTCTACCACGGCTACTTCGACATCGGCATCGCTGTCGGTTCGCCACGCGGCCTGGTCGTGCCTATCATCCGCAACGCGGACCAGCTGTCGATCGCCGACATCGAGAAAAAAATCGGTGAATTCGGCGCGAAAGCCAAGGAAGGCAAGCTGACCCTGGACGACCTGACGGGCGGCACGTTCTCGATCTCGAACGGCGGCACCTTCGGCTCCATGCTGTCGACCCCGATCATCAACCCGCCGCAATCGGCGATCCTGGGCGTGCATGCGACCAAGGACCGCGCTGTCGTGGAAAACGGCCAGATCGTGGTGCGTCCGATGAACTACCTGGCCATGTCCTACGACCACCGCATCATCGACGGCCGCGAAGCCGTCCTGGGCCTGGTGGCGATGAAAGAAGCGCTGGAAGATCCTGCACGCCTGCTGCTGGACCTGTAAGCACTGTAGTCCCCCGGCTTAGCCGCCGGGGCAATGTAGCTGATACCCCTTGCCAGAAGACGCAGCTGGCTGATCTCAATGAAAGAGGATTCCCATGAACGTCTCTGAAGAAATCAAGCGTCTGCACGAGTTGCACCTGGCGGGCGCCCTGAGCGACGCGGAATTCGCGCAAGCGAAAGCCAAGCTCTTGAGCAATATCAACCTGGACAAGCCGGACAACGCGTCCGGCGCCGCTGCCGGCTCCGGCCCGGCGAACGACCTGGTGCAGGAATTCAACCGCCTGCGCCGTTCGCGCAACGACCGCTGGTTCGGCGGTGTGTGCGGCGGCCTGGGCCGCGCTTCCGGCATGGAAGCGTGGATCTGGCGCCTCGTCTTCGTCCTGTTTACATTGACCTTCGGCTTTGGCGTGGTGATTTACCTTCTATTGTGGATTTTCGTACCAGACGAAGAGATTGGAATAACAAAACATGAGTACTAAACAATTTGACGTAGTTGTCATCGGTGCGGGCCCTGGCGGCTACATCGCCGCCATCCGCGCAGCGCAGCTGGGCTTTTCCGTCGCTTGCGTCGACGAGTGGTCGAACGCCAAGGGCGGCGCCGCGCCTGGCGGTACCTGCACCAACGTCGGCTGCATCCCGTCGAAAGCACTGCTGCAATCGTCCGAGCATTTCGAACACGCGGGCCACAGCTTCGCCGAGCACGGCATCGACGTCGCCGGCCTGAAGCTGAACCTGGGCCAGATGCTCAAGCGCAAGGACACCGTCGTCAAGCAAAACAACGACGGCATCCTGTACCTGTTCAAGAAGAACAAGATCGCCTTCTTCCACGGCCGCGCCGCTTTCGCTGCCGCCGCCGCTGGCACGTATGACATCAGCGTGACGGGCGAAGCCAACGAAACCCTGAGCGCCAAGCACGTGGTCATCGCCACGGGTTCGAACGCGCGCGAACTGCCGGGCGCACCTTTCGACGAGAAACTGATCCTGTCGAACACGGGCGCACTGGCCATCGACGCCGTACCCGCCAAGCTGGGCGTCATCGGCGCCGGCGTGATCGGCCTGGAAATGGGCAGCGTCTGGCGCCGCCTGGGTTCCGACGTCACCGTGCTGGAAGGCCTGCCGGTCTTCCTGGGCGCCGTCGACGAGCAGATCGCCAAGGAAGCGTCGAAGCTGTTCACCAAGCAAGGCTTGAAGATCAACCTCGGTTGCAAGATCGGTGCGATCACGCCAGGCAAGAAAGACGTCACCGTGGAATTCGTGGACGCCAAGGGCGAAGCGCAAAAAGCCGTGTTCGACAAGCTCATCATCTCGATCGGCCGCACGCCGAACACGAACGGCCTGGGCGCCGACAAGGTCGGCCTGCAGCTGGACGAGCGCGGCTTCATCGCCGTCGACGGCGACTGCAAGACCAACCTGCCGAACGTGTGGGCGGTGGGCGACGTCGTGCGTGGCCCGATGCTGGCGCACAAGGCCGAAGAAGAAGGCGTTGCCGTGGCCGAGCGTATCGCCGGCCAGCATGGCCACACCAACTTCAACACGATTCCTTGGGTGATCTACACCTCGCCGGAAATCGCGTGGGTCGGCAAGACCGAGCAAACCCTGAAGGCCGAAGGCATCGCCTACAAGGCCGGTACCTTCCCGTTCATGGCCAACGGCCGTGCGCGCGCGCTGGGCGACACCTCGGGCATGGTGAAATTCCTGGCCGATGCGACCACCGATGAAATCCTCGGCGTGCACATCGTCGGCCCGATGGCCTCCGAACTGATTTCCGAAGCCGTCGTGGCGATGGAATTCAAGGCTTCGGCCGAAGACATCGCGCGCATCTGCCACGCTCACCCATCCCTGTCGGAAGCGACCAAGGAAGCGGCACTGGCGGTTGACAAGCGTACGTTGAACTTTTAATTGTAGTTAGTCCAGCAGGGGCGCTCGCGGATTTTTTCCGCCGGCGCCCTTGTGCGTTAAAGCGAATCCCATGAACGTAGAAGAGTTTTACCAGCACGCGCTGCAGAAGCGTGATTTCAAGGCCGATGCCGCCCAGCGGCGCGCGGTCGACCGCCTGCAGCTGTGCTATGACGAGTGGGTGGCTTACAAGGGCCAGCGTTCGAGCACCTTCAAGCGCCTGATCAACCGTCCCGCCGTGCCGAAAGGCGTGTACATGTGGGGCGGGGTAGGGCGCGGCAAATCGTTCCTGATGGACAGCTTTTATTCGGTCGTGCCCCTGGTGCGCAAGACGCGATTGCACTTCCACGAATTCATGCGCGGCGTGCACCAGCAGCTCGACGAATTGAAAGGCGTGGCCGACCCGCTCGACGAGGTGGCCAAGCGCATCGCCAAGAAATACCGCCTCATCTGTTTCGATGAATTCCACGTCTCCGACATCGCCGACGCGATGATCCTGTACAACCTGCTGTCGGCCCTGTTCGCCAATGGCGTGTCCTTCATCATGACCTCGAATTACGACCCCGACCTGCTGTATCCGGACGGCCTGCACCGCGACCGCATGCTGCCGACCATCGCGCTGCTGAAGGACAAGCTCGACGTGATGAACGTCGACGCCGGCGTCGATTACCGCGGCCGCGCCCTGGAACAGGTGGAAAGTTACTATACCCCGCTCGGTGCGGACACGGACCGCTCCCTGCGCGACGCCTACACGCGCATCGCCGAGACGGCCGACGAAGATGCGCGCATCCGCATCGAGAGCCGCGAAATCCATTGCCTGCGCCGCGCCGGCGGCATCATCTGGTTCGATTTCGCCACCCTGTGCGGCGGGCCCCGCTCGCAAAATGATTACCTGGAAATCGCCAGCCGCTTCCATACGGTGATATTGTCCGGGATACCGGCCATGTCGGCGGCGCAGTCGTCCGAAGCGCGCCGCTTTACCTGGCTGATCGACGTGTTTTATGATCAGAAAGTCAAGCTGATCATGTCGGCCGAAGTGGCGCCCGAGCAGCTGTACACGAACGGCACGCTGGCCAACGAGTTTCACCGCACCGTTTCGCGTATCATCGAGATGCAATCGCGCGAATACATGGAAAAAGAACAGCGCGGCGCGGCCGACGCGATCGTTTGAGGCAGGGATAAGGAAGATGATGGCAAATACACTATACAAGCTGGGTGCGGCGCTGGGCCTGGTCCTGGCATTATCCGGCTGCGCGCACCAGGGCGGTGCCGCGTTGGATGAGGTCGGTGTACCGCAGGTGCCCGCCACCTTGTCGGTGGACGAAGCGGACGCCAAGCTGAAGCAGGTCGCCAGCGAGCGCGAGGCCGCGGAAAACGAGTTCGCCGCGCGCGAACTGGAGTGCTACGACAAGTTCTTCGTGAACAATTGCCTGGACAAGGCCAAGGAAAAGCGCCGCCTGATCCTCGTGCGCCTGCGCGCCGTCGAAGCGGAAGCGAATTACTTCAAGCGCGCCGAATCCGTGCGCCTGCGCGATATCGACCTGGCCCGGACCCAGGAAGATGCGCGCCTGGACGCCGAGCAGCGGGCCGCGGCTCCGCCCAAGCCCGTGAAAGTGGTCACGCCCGAGCCGGCGCCGCCCAAGCCGGAAGGCAAGAGCGTTGCCGAGCGCGAAGCTGCGCAAGCGGCGAAGGTGGCGAAACAGGCTGCCGCCGATGCCGCCGACGCGCCGCGCCGCGCGGCCCGCGAAGCGGCGTATGCGAAAAAACAGGCTGACGCCGTGGCACGCCAGCAAAGAGTGGCGCAACGGCTGGCCGAGCGCCAGGCCGAAGCGCAGGCCAAGGCTGCCAAGGCCGCCGCGGAGGCTGCCGGCACGCCGGCCGCTGCTGTCCCTGTTCCAGTGCCCGTGCCGCCGGCCAAATAACGCCGCCGCGCATGGGGCATGCCGGAAATGGCGTGCCCTAACGCGCGCGGCAGGTTAAACTATGCACCATGGCTGCCTGCGTATGCTGCGCGCGCCGGTTTCCCAACACTGTTACCAACACTGCCTGGAACGCAACACATGAGCGATGCACAGCAAATAGAGCGGCGCCTGATTGAACTCAACGTGGAACACCGCGACCTCGATGCCGTCATCGAGTTGCTGATACTCGATGGCCACCATGACGAGCTGCAACTGCGCCGCCTGAAAAAGCGCAAATTGCAATTGAAGGATCACATCACCTTGCTGAAAATGCAGTTGGTGCCCGACGTTCCCGCCTGAGGGGCGCCAGTAGCGTCCAGTCCAGTCTTCACCTAAGTATATTTTGACCGATCACAATTTATTGCCAGTAAACCCAGATGGCCAGCCTGCCGATCCGCAAGCCAGTCTGCCAGCCGAACCGCAGGCGGCGCCTGGCAAGCACGATGCCGACATCGAGCGCCTGTTCGGCGCCGGCGGCCCGCTCGGTCCGGCCGTGGGCAGCTACAAGCCGCGCCGTTCGCAAACGGAAATGGCCAAGGCCATCGCCAGCGCCATCGACAGCCAGACGACCCTGATCGCCGAGGCGGGCACGGGCACAGGTAAAACGTTTGCCTACCTGGTGCCGGCCCTGATGTGGGGCGGCAAGACCATTGTTTCCACCGGCACGAAGAACTTGCAGGATCAATTGTTCCTGCGCGATATCCCCACCGTGCGCGCCGCGCTGCAGGCGCCTGTCTCCGTCGCCTTGCTGAAAGGCCGCTCGAACTACGTTTGCCACTATCACCTGGAACGCACCTTGCAGAACGGCCGCATGACGTCGCGCGACGACGTGGGCCACCTGCGCGAAATCTCGCGCTTCATCAAGATGACGAGCTCGGGCGACAAGGCGGAACTGGCCAAGGTGCCGGAAAACGCCATGATCTGGAATCTGGTGACGTCCACGCGCGACACCTGCATGGGCGCCGAATGCCAGTATTACCAGGATTGCTTCGTGATGAAGGCCCGCAAGGAAGCCCAGCAGGCCGACGTGGTGGTGGTCAACCATCATCTATTCTTTGCCGACGTGGCCCTGAAGGACACGGGCGTGGCGGAATTGCTGCCGTCGGCCAATACCATCATCTTCGATGAGGCACATCAGCTGCCCGATACGGCCACCTTGTTCTTTGGCAACACAGTGTCCACCTCGCAAATCCTGGAACTGTGCCGCGACGTGCTGGCCGAGGGCCTCGCGCATGCGCGCGGCATCGACTGGGCCAAGACGGTCACGGTGGTGGAAAAGGCGGCGCGCGACCTGCGCCTGACGTTCCCGCAGGATATCGTGCGCCTGTCCTTGCCGCAGATCGCCCCGTCCAGCGATTTCTTCCCCGCGCTCGACACCCTCAAGGATGAGCTCGACGGCATGGTGGCCGTCTTGGAAACCCAGGCGGAGCGGGCGGAAACCCTGGAACAGTGCCGCGTGCGCGGCGTCGAACTGGCGCAGCAGCTGAGCGGCTGGAAGTTCGATCCGAAAGCCAAAGTGGCGGCCGGCGAAGAAGCCGTGTTCTGGGTGGAAGCGTTTTCCAGCTCCCTGCAATTGCATAAAACGCCATTGTCGATCGCGCCGATCTTCAACAACCAGCGCGAAGGCACGCCGCGCAGCTGGATCTTCACGTCCGCCACCCTGGCCGTGAAAAACGATTTCAAGCATTTTTCCGAACAGATGGGCTTGACGGGCGAACCGTCGCACACGTGGCCGAGCCCGTTCGACTATGGCCAGCAGGGCTTGCTGTTCGTGCCGCAAAATCTGCCGCAGCCGAACTCGCTGGGCTACACGGACGCCGTCATCGACTGCGCCCTGCCCATCATCGAGGCGGCGGGCGGGCGCACCTTCTTCCTGTGCACCACCTTGCGCGCCGTCAAGCGGGCGGCCGAGCGCCTGGCCGACGAATTCAGGCAGCGCGGCCTGAACTTCCCCCTGTTCGTGCAGGGAGAAAAGGGCCGCACGGAATTGCTCGACCAGTTCCGCGCCGCCGGCAACGGCGTGCTGATCGGCAGCCAGAGCTTCTGGGAAGGCGTCGACGTGCGCGGCGATGCGCTGTCCCTCGTCATCATCGACAAGCTGCCGTTCGCGCCGCCCGACGATCCGGTATTGGCCGCGCGCATCGAAGTGATGGAAAAGCAGGGCAAGAACGGCTTCATGCACCACTCGCTGCCGGAAGCCATCATCAACCTGAAGCAGGGCGCCGGACGGCTGATCCGCGACGAGGGCGACCGCGGCGTGCTGATGATCTGCGATCCCCGTCTCATTTCCAAGCCGTACGGCAAGCGCATCTGGCAAAGCCTGCCGCCGTTCAAGCGCACGCGCGATACCGCCGAAGTGGTCGAGTTCTTCCGCAACCTGCCCGCCAAGGGCATCTAGTCCACCCAGCCGGCGCCATCCGCGCGTCGGCATATTTCCCTTTGTTATCAGGCGAGTAGCGTTTTTCGCGCGGCGCCTGCCTGCGCGCCTGGCATGCCAGGAATGGGCGCGATCGCGCCAGTTTCTGGCTTTTTCCTTCATGTCCAGGACGCCAGACACATCTTTGCGCCAGCGCAAACAGGGTTGTTGCCGGGCGGTCTACAGTGAACTCATGCCTTGCAGGATGAAGGCGCGGCGATGGCAGGGCCGCACGGGGAACAGGGGGATGCCATGGAGATCCGCTACGGCTGTTTCTTGAGCTATGCACACGGCCAATATGCGTTCATGAACAAGTTCAAGAATGACCTGATCGAGGCGCTGGCGTGCTATCTGGAGCCGCACCTCGATCGCGAGGAAGTGTTGTTCATCGACAGCGAGCAACTGGGGGGCGGCGACGATATCGACCTGCGCGTGGCGCGCGCCATGTGCCAGAGCGTCTGCATGATCGTGCTGTACACGCCGAAATATGAAGCGCACGGCTACACGCGGCGCGAATTTGCCGCCATGCAACTAATCGAGCAGGAGCGGCGCGCCTGGTATGAGCTGCCCAGTCACCTGATCATCCCCATCATCATGACACGCCATCCGGACGGTTTGCCGCCGCAAATCACGGAGTCGGGGCTGTACGTCGATTTCTCCGGCTACACCCTGGCCAGCGGCGACCTGAAATCGAATCCGCAATACCTGCCCGACATCGAACGCATCGTGCAGCGCATCGCCACGCATTACCACTTGCTCAAGCGGTCAACACCGCCCGGCCACGATTGCAGCCGTTTCGTGTTGCCCGCCATTCCACCGGAATGGCGCACCATTCCGCCTCCCCACTTTCCACGTTAATCACGTAAAAGGTACAGTCATGGAATGCCAACGCCTCTCCCTGCCACCTTTGAGCGCCCCTGGCGAAGTCGTCACCTTCTATTCCTACAAGGGCGGTACCGGCCGCACCATGGCCCTGTCGAACATCGCCGTTTTGCTGGCGCGCCGCGAAAACGCCAGCGTGCCCGTGCTGATGCTGGACTGGGACATGGAGGCGCCGGGCCTGCACCATTATTTCGAGCAGCACGAGGAGCGTCCGGGCGTACTGGAATTCTTCGAGGCCTGCCGCCAGCAGCTAGAACGCTTCAGCCTGGAAGGCGGCGGCGGGCAGGGCGCAGGCCGCGACGATGCGGCGCTGGCCCAGCGCGTGCTCGACGCCATCGACTGGCAGCAGTACGTGGTGCGCGTCGACCAGGGCAGTCCCCTGTACCTGATGCGCGCGGGGCGCTTCGACGCCAGCTACAGCGAGCGCCTGGCGCAGATGCGCTGGGACCAGCTGTTCGATACCTGCCCGGCCCTGTTCCGCTGCTTTGCCGATACCCTGGCCCAGCACTTCCGCTACGTGCTGGTCGATTCGCGCACGGGGCGCACGGACAGCGCCGGCATCTGCACCACCTTGCTGCCGAAAAAGCTGGTAGTGGTCTTCACGCCGAACCGGCAAAGCCTGGAAGGCGTCGATGCGCTCGTCACGCGGGCCATCGAATACCGCCGCAGCCATGAGGACGAACAGCGTCCGCTGCTCGTGTATCCCTTGCCCTCGCGCATAGAAATGGGCGACGGCGCGCAGCGGGCCGAGTGGCGCCGCGGCGACGCGCACAAGGGCATCGCCGGCTTCCAGCCCATGTTCGAGCGCCTGCTGCGCACTTCCTACGGCTTGCCGCAAATCTCCCTCGACAGCTATTTTGACGAAGTCCAGCTGCAGCAGACGAAAACCTTTGCCTATGGCGAGCAGCTGGCCGTGCGCATCGACCAGGGCGGCGACCGCTTTTCCCTCACGCGCACCTTCGAAGCCTTCCTGCACTGGATGACGGGCGGCTACTTTCCGTGGCAATCGGGCCGCGAAATCGCCTTGCTGGGCGCCATCGGCGAAGCGCGCCAGGCCTTGCTGGCCGAGCCGGCCCGCGCCGTGGCGCTGCCGCTGGCACGCGACCTGGCGCGCCTGGGCGAACTGTATCGCAAGGACGGCCGCAGCGCGCAGGCGCTCGAGGCCTTTCGCCAGAGCGTCGAGATCCGCGTGCGCCTGCTGGGCGAGGAGCATCCCGACAGCCTGGCGTGCAAGAGCGGCATGGCGCGCCTGCTGCGCCAGCTGGGCAAGCTCGAGGAAGCCCGTTTCCTGGAAGAAGACGTGGTCGACGTGCGCGAGCGCGTGCTGGGCGGCGAACATCCCGATACCCTGGCAGCCAGAGCTTGCCTGGCGCAAACCCTGTTGCTGCAGGGCGAGCTGGCGACGGCGCTGCTGCTGCAGGATGCCGTGCTGGCCGCCTACGTGCGCCAGTTGGGCGGCGAGCATCCGCTGACCCTGGAAGCGATGAATGGGCGCGCCGCCACCTTGCTGCGCATGGGCCGGCTGGCGCAGGCGCGGCAAGTGCTGGCCACGGTGGTGGCGGCGCGCGAGCGCCTGTTTGGCGCCGAGCATGGCGATACCTTGCGCAGCAAGCTGGCCCTGGCGCAGGCGCTGGGGCGCGAAGGCGACCTGGACGGCGCGCGGCGCCTGCTCGCTGCCGTCCTGCAGGCGCAGGAGCGGCGCCTGGGCAGCGACCATGCGGCCACCCTGGCCACGCGCGACTTGCTGGCCGATATCGTGGCGGGGCAGGGCGACTGGGCCGGCGCGCGCCAGTTGCACGAAGACCAGGTGGCGGCGCGCGAGCGCACGCATGGACTCGACCATCCGGAAACCCTGATGAGCCAGCGCAAGCTGGCCGAAGCGCTGCTGCGGCGCGGCGAACTCGATGCGGCGCGCAGCGTGCAGGAACAGGTGCTGGAAGTGCACGCGCGCCTGCTGGGCGAAGACCACCTCGATACCTTGCACAGCAAGACGCAACTGGCCGGCACCTTGCAGCAGCAGGGCGACAGCGAGGCGGCGCGCCTGCTGGAAGACGCCGTGCTCAGCGGCAGCGACCGGCTGTTGAACGCCCCCGTCACGGGGCATGCGGATAGCGTGCTCGACGGCGCGCGGCATTTGCAGGAAACCATCCTGGCCGGCCGTGCCAACGGGCACGAAGGGGCCGAGCCGGATACGCTGGCCAGCATGATCGCGATGTTGCAAGGCATGATAGAGCGTGAACAGTATGCGCAGGCGGGCGAACTGGCCGAACATTTGAAGTCTTGCCTGCTTCGCCCGGGCGTGCCGGGCAAGCTGCGCAGGCGCGGCATGGCGCAGCTGAAAAGAATGTACAAATTGCAAGGAGATTTGAATGCCTTGCTGGCCTTGCAAGAGGATGAAGTGCAGGCGCTGGAGGGGGCGCTGTCCGAGGCACGCACCGAGCAGCGCTGACGCCTTGCGCCATGTCAGCGCGGCGGCACAAATAATGCTGTCTATCGGCGTGCGGCACGCGCAGTGTTGGCATTGCTTCAGGTAAAATCTCGTTATGAGAATTCTTATCAGTAACGACGACGGTTACCTGGCGCCAGGCCTGGCGGCACTGGCTGACGCGCTCGCACCCATTGCGGAGATCGTCGTGGTGGCGCCCGACAGCAACCGCTCGGGCGCATCCAATTCGCTGTCGCTGGACCGGCCTTTGTCCGTGCACAAGGCCGCCAACGGTTTTTATTTTGTCAACGGCACGCCCACCGACTGCGTGCACGTGGCGCTGACGGGCATGCTCATCGAGCGCCCCGACCTGGTGGTGTCCGGCATCAACAACGGCCCCAACATGGGTGACGACACCCTGTATTCGGGCACGGTGGCCGCCGCCACGGAAGGCTATCTGTTCGGCATTCCCGCCATCGCCTTTTCCCAGTCGCAGTTTGGCTGGGCCAACCTGGACGCGGCCGCCCGCGTGGCCAGGGAAATCGTCGAGCGCCAGTTCGACGCCCTGCAGAAACCGTATTTGCTGAATGTGAACATACCCGCTATCCCTTACGAGCAGTTGCAAGGCATGGCGGCCACGCGCCTGGGCAAGCGCCACTCGGCCGAACCCGTGATCCGCGCGCTCGATCCCCGTGGCCGTGAAATCTTCTGGATCGGCCCCGCCGGCGCTGCCAAGGAAGGCGGTCCCGGCACGGACTTTTACGCCGTTGAACATGGACAAGTATCGATCACGCCGCTGCAGATCGACCTGACCCATACCACCCAACTCGATGCACTGGCAAAAGGCCTGGCATGACCGCCCACTATGACTGACAAGCCGCGTACCTTCCCCCTTACCCTCGATTCGCTGGCCGGCAAGCCCGCCAGGCAGGGCGGGGGCCAGTCGCTGGCCCAGTCGCGCATTGCCACGCCGCAGACGGCCACGCAGAATGCGGCTCAGAACGCGGCGCGGGGCGGGGCGCCGCACCATGGCGCAACGGCGCCCATCGCGCCGTCGCGCGCGCAAGCCATCGCCAATGAGCGGGCGCAGCCGGCGGTGGTGCCGCCGCCGCGGCAAAATCCCCTCGTCTCGGAGGCCGTGCGCCGTGCCATGGTGGCGCGCATCGCGAAACAGGGCGTCAAGGATCAGCTGGTGCTCGACGCCATGCAGGCCGTGCCGCGCCACATGTTCATGGACGAGGCGCTGGCGTCGCAGGCGTATATCGACGCCTCCTTGCCCATCGGCCACCACCAGACCATTTCGCAGCCGTACATCGTGGCGCGCATGATCGAAGTGATGCGCCAGGGCGGCAGCTTGCAGCGCGTGCTGGAAATCGGCACGGGCTGCGGCTACCAGGCGGCGGTGCTGTCGCTGGTGGCGAAAGAGGTGTATTCGATCGAGCGCATCCGGCCCCTGCACGAGCTGGCGAAGGCCAATCTGCGCCCGCTGCGCGTGTCGAATCTGCGCTTGCAGTACGGAGATGGTATGCTTGGCCTGCCGCAGGCGGCGCCCTTCGACGGGATCATCCTTGCCGCAGCCGGCCTGGAAGTCCCGCAAGCCCTGCTGGAACAGCTGGCGCCCGGCGGGCGTCTGGTTGCGCCGGTGGGGGCTAAATTGCAACACTTACAACTCATTACCCGGGTGGGGAAAATGGAATGGACTAGCCAAACCCTGGAAGATTGCCATTTCGTGCCTTTGCGCCCGGGCACCATATGATCCCCGGATCAGCTAGCAAGCAGGACATACAATTACATGCGAATGATTAAGAAAAGTAACATACTTCTATGTAGCATCACCTTGGCCGCGCTGTTGAGCGGCTGCGGCACGACGGGCGTCCAGGCACCCGTCGTCGAGCGCCATCCATCGGGCAGCAGCGCCGCCGCCAGCGATCCGCGCGACCGCGACCCAGCCTATTACACGGTCAAGCGCGGCGACACCCTGTTGCGCATTGCCCTCGAACATGGCCAGAATTACCGCGACCTGGTGGCCTGGAATGACTTGAGCAACCCGAACGACATCAAGGTCGACCAGGTGCTGCGCGTGCTGCCGCCGAATGGCGATACGGGCGGCGCGCAGACGTCGGCCATCGTCATGCCGCCGGTGACGGAAGTCAAGCCGGCCGCACCTGCCGTGCCGAAGAAAACGGGCCCGCGCGGCGAGAAGCGCGCGTATTCCGACGCCACCCTGGCCGAGCTGCGCGCCGATGGCGGCAACGGCGACGTCAAACCCGCGCCAGCGCCGGCCCCGGCCGTCACCACTGCACCGGCCGCCGCGGCAGCCCCTGCGGCATCGGCGCCTGGCGACGAGAAGATCAGCTGGATGTGGCCTTCCGAAGGCAAGGTCATCGGCACTTTCGACGAAGGCAAGAACAAGGGCGTCGATATCGCCGGCAAGGCGGGCCAGCAAGTGGTGGCCGCCGGCGCGGGAAAAGTCATGTATGCCGGGAGCGGAATCCGTGGTTATGGTAATCTTGTCATCGTGAAGCACAGTAATAGTTTATTGTCGGCGTATGCGCATAACCGCAGCATCCTGGTGAAGGAAGGGCAGAACGTCAACAAAGGCCAGGCCATCGCCGAAATGGGCGATTCCGATGCCGACCGCGTGAAGCTGCACTTTGAAATCCGCCAGCAGGGCAAGCCTGTCGACCCTTCGAAATTCCTGCCTAACCGTTAGGTAAAGCAATGACACACGCGCCGCACGACCAGCTGGACGATGACCCGGAACTGCCGGAAGACGGAGCAGACGAAGTCGTGACGGACGATGCCGGCGAACTCGACGGCATTGACGCCGTCGACGCGGGCGAGGGCGGCGAAGTGGCCAGCGTCAGCGTGCTGGTCGAAAGTGTCGATGAACTGAAAAAAGTGCTGGCGGCCGAGCTGTCGACCGATACCACGCAGCACTACCTGAACCAGATCGGCACGCGGCCCCTGCTGACGGCGGCGCAAGAGGTGCATTACGCCACCCTGGCCAAGCAGGGCAACTTCGAAGCCCGGCAAACCATGATCGAGCATAACCTGCGCCTGGTCGTGTCGATCGCCAAGCATTACATCAACCGCGGCGTGGTCTTGCTCGACATGATCGAGGAGGGCAACATCGGCCTGATGCGCGCCATCGACAAGTTCGAACCCGAGCGCGGTTTCCGTTTTTCTACCTATGCGACCTGGTGGATACGCCAGAGCATCGAGCGCGCCATCATGAACCAGGCGCGCACGGTGCGCCTGCCCGTGCACATGGTGCGCGAACTGAATCAAATTCTGCGCGGCAAGTACCACCTGGAAGCCCAGCACCACGATGGCAAGGATGCCACCGCGGAAGACATCGCCCACCTGGTGGGCCGTCCCGTGGAAGAGGTGCAGGATATCCTGGCCCTGTCCGAACACGCTACTTCGCTCGACGCGCCGCTCGACAACGACCCGCAATCGTCCTTGATGGACATGCTGCCGGGCGCCAGCGAAGACAGCCCCGACGCGCGCGCGGAACACCATGAAATGACGGTGCTGGTGCGCGACTGGCTGACCAAGCTGCCCGACAAGCAGCGCGTGGTGATCATGCGCCGCTTCGGCCTCGACAATGACGATCCCGCCACCCTGGAAACCCTGGCCGAGGAAATGGGCGTCACGCGCGAAAGAGTACGCCAGATCCAGCAGGAAGCCTTGATCAAGCTCAAACGGGCCATGGCGGCGCGCGGCGTCGTGCGCGACTCTCTGCTCTAGGACGCCCGGTCCCGGTATTTCCGGGGCCGCATCTGCTATCATACGCCCCGCTCGCGGCGCCTGACCTTTCCCCCATTGTTTGCAAGTTCCAGCGCGGCCCTGCGTCCTGGCCCACTCTTACCTATTGATCGCTATGCAAGAAAATATCATCGAAATCAAATCGCTCGACATGGACGCCCGTGGCGTTGGCCATATTGAGAACGAAGACGGCTCGCCGGGCAAGGTCGTGTTTGTCGAAGGCGCGTTGCCGGGCGAGCGCGTCAGCTTTGTGACGTTCAAGAAGAAGAAAAACTGGGAAATGGCCCGCATGACGGCGCTGCACCGCGAGTCATCGATGCGCGTGACGCCCAAGTGCAAGCATTTCGACAACTGCGGCGGCTGCTCCATGCAGCACCTGGAGCCGTCGGCCCAGGTGGCCATCAAGCAGCGCGTGCTGGAAGACAACCTGTGGCATATCGGTAAGGTACGTCCGCAAAGCATCATGCGCCCCATGTATGGCCCGACCTGGGGCTACCGCTACCGCGCGCGCCTGTCCGTGCGCCACGTCAAGAAGAAGGATGCCGTGCTGGTGGGCTTCCATGAAAAGAAATCGGCGTTTGTTGCCGACATGGATAGCTGCGAAATCTTGCCGCCGCACATCTCCGCCATGCTGCTGCCGCTGCGCGGATTGATTGCTTCGCTGTCCATCTTCGACCAGATGCCGCAGATCGAGCTGGCCGTGGGCGAAGACGTCACGGCCATGGTCTTGCGCATCATGGCGCCGTTGACGGCGGATGACGAAACGAAACTGAAGGCTTTTGCCGACGAGTACGGCGTGCAATGGTGGCTGCAGGTGAAGGGTCCGGAAACGGCCGTGCCGTTCTACCCGCTGGACAAGCAATTGCATTATCTGCTGCCAGAATTCGGCGTCAAGATGCCGTTCAAGCCTGTTGATTTTACGCAAGTGAACCACCACATCAACCGCGTGCTCGTATCTAAAGCCCTGCGCCTGCTGGAAGTGCAGCCGACGGACCGTGTAGCCGACCTGTTCTGCGGCCTGGGCAATTTTACTTTGCCGCTGGCCACGCAAGGCAGCGCAGTGGTGGGCATCGAAGGCAGCACGACCCTGACGGAGCGGGCGCTGGAAAACGCGCTGGCCAATGGCCTGGCGGAAAAAACCTCGTTCTCGACGCGCAACCTGTTCGAAGTCACGACGGATGACCTGATCGCGCTGGGCAAGTTCGACCGTATCCTCGTCGACCCGCCGCGCGATGGCGCCATGGCCCTGTGCCAGGCGCTGGTCGGCCTGTCGCAAGTGCGTCCCGACCTGCTGCCCAAGCGCATTGTGTACGTGTCGTGCAGTCCGTCCACCCTGGCGCGCGACGCCGGCATCCTGGCGCTGGAAGCGGGTTATGTATTGAGCAAGGCGGGCGTGGTGAACATGTTCCCGCATACGTCGCACGTCGAGTCGATGGCGGTATTTGATTTACCTCAGTAAGTCTGTCTGACGCGGCGGGTGGCCAGGCAGGCACCCGCCGCTGCCGTATTCAACGGCGTAGCAAGCAAGCGCAATACCACTTACAGTGTATTAAAAAACTGGTCTGTCTTTTCCCGATCCAGCGTCTTTTTTCATCCTCCCTCTGCCGTTTTTTTCATTGTCCAGTAGGACAACACGCCGTTCGCATAAGCCGCTGCGCTTTCTGCACAAAGTGGTATTGCTCACTTTGAGGCCACTTCAAAACCACTTGACCGCCTATTTTTTCAGCAGCATGCTGTTCTTGCAACTGCAAAAAAACAAGATCACAGGGTAGCTTTTTATTGACGCAGAGTGGTATTTCCGCAAACCTGAACAGGAGACAGCGTGGAAAATTTAATACTCAAAAAAACAATCAGGAACATGATGGTATGTCTGGCCAGTGGTGGCGTGCTGGCGGCTTGCGGCGGTGGCGGCGATGCCAGCGCACCGGCTGGCTCGCAATTGCTGGCGGCCAGCACGGTGGTCGCTTGCGTGCCGTGGCAGGAGGGCGGCACGTATAACGCCGGCACGGTGGTTACTTACCTGGGCGCCAACTACACGGCCCTGGTGACGCAGACCGATCACGTGGGCTCGGGCTGGAATCCCGTTGCCACGCCGAGCCTGTGGAGTGCCGGCGGAACCTGCGACGGCGGCACCACGCCGACACCAACACCTACTCCGACGCCAACCCCGACGCCCACACCGACTCCGGCGCCAACGCCGAACCCGACGCCTACCCCGACGCCGACGCCAACCGGCGGCACGTGCGCACTGGCGTGGGTGGCCGGCACGGCCTACAGCGCGGGCGCCACCGTCAGCTATGCGGGCACGAATTACCGCGCCAACTACTGGACGCAGGGCGACAACCCGTCGACCAGCAGCGGTGCCGCCGGCACGGGCAAGCCATGGACCAGCCTGGAGATATGCAGCACCACGCCGACGCCGACGCCTACCCCAACGCCGACACCTACCCCAACGCCAACGCCTACTCCAACACCGACACCTACCCCGACACCAACGCCGACACCTACCCCGACACCAACGCCAACGCCGACCGGCCGCGAAGTCGGTTCCTATTTCGCCCAATGGGGCGTGTATGGCCGCGATTACGAAGTGGCGAACGTGCATTCCAGCGGCGTGGCCGATAAGTTGACCTTCATCAACTATGCCTTCGGTAATATCTATCCGAAAAACGGCGGCTACGAATGCGGCATGATCACCAAGACGGAGCCGGGTGCGACGAATCCGAATTCGCCGGACGCGGGCACGGGCGGCGATGCCGAAGCCGACTACATCCGCACGCCGAAGCGCACCGTCGATGGCCAGGCCATTCCGTGGGATGCTCCATTGTCGGGCAACTTCCTGCAGTTGAAAAAGCTCAAGGCGGCGCACCCGAACCTGAAATTGTTCATCTCGCTGGGCGGCTGGAGCTGGTCGAAGAACTTCTCCGTCGGTTCTGCCACCGATGCGTTGCGCAAGCAGATGGTGCGCTCGTGTATCGATATCTACATCAAGGGCAATTTGCCGGTGCAGGGCGGTCGCGGCGGCGCGGGTGCGGCGGCCAACATCTTTGACGGTATCGACATCGACTGGGAATACCCGGTCGGCGGCGGCCAGCCGTACAACACGGTCAGCCCCAACGACAAGCGCAACTTCACCTTGCTGATGGCGGAATTCCGCAGCCAGCTCGATGCGCTGGGCGCCGCCAACGGCAAGCGCTACCTGTTGACGGCCGCCGTCGGTGCCGGCAAGGACAAGATCGACAACACGGAACCGGCCCTGTACTCGCAGTACATGGACTGGATCAACCTGATGACGTACGACTTCCACGGCGGCTGGGAAAACAGCACCAACTTCAACGCCCAGCTGTATGCCGACCCTGCCGATCCGTCGACGGGCATGGCGCGCGAATATGTGGGCGACAAGGCGGTGCAGTACATGATTGCCGCCGGCGTGCCGCGCGACAAGCTGCTGCTGGGCATACCGTTCTATGGCCGCGGCTGGACGGGCGTGGCGCCGGGTCCGAACGGCGATGGCCTGTATCAGGCGGCCACGGGCACGGCGCCGGGCACCTACGAGTCGGGCATCGAGGACTATAAAATCCTCGTCGCCAAGTCCGGCACGCGCTACTACCACCCCGTGACCAAGCAGCTGTACCTGTACACGGGTGCGGGCGGCCAGTGGTGGAGCTATGACGATCCGACCGTCATCGGCACCAAGGTGAAATACGTCAAGGACCAGGGCTTGCGCGGCGCGTTCTCGTGGGAACTCGATGGCGACGCGAATGGCGTGCTGGCGACCGAGGTGTGGAAAGTGCGGTAATGTTGATGTAGCGTAAGACGCGGCCGGATAGCCATGCTGTCCGGCCGTTTAGTCGCGTTTGGTCACACACAACACAGGAGGCGGGCGATGGCGGCGGTATCGGCATTCGGAGTCAAGCAGCACGAGCTGCAGCAGGAACAGGAACTGAGCCGCGAGTGGCGCGGCTGGATCGCGGAAAACCTCATGCTGGGCAGCCACCCGTCGGCGCTGATGCCGGTGCTGCAGCAGGCCGGCATCGCCGAGCCCCTGGCGCGCCGCGAAGTGGAGCTGGCGCTGCAGAGTCCCTACCTGGCCGGCGCCGTGCGCCTGTCGAACCGCCTGGCCAAGCGCGATTGGGTGATCGACATCCAGCGCAAGCTGAACCAGCTGCGCCCGCCCGAGATACCGCGCCGCGAGAGGCTTTCCGCGCAGGAATTCCTCGACGAATACTATTCGACCAACCAGCCCGTCATCATCACGGGCATGCTGGACGACTGGCCCGCCTTGAGTAAATGGAGTCCGGCGTATTTCCGCGAACATTACGCGCAGCGCGAAGTGGAAGTGCAGTTCGGCCGCGAAGCGGACGCCCAGTATGAAATGAACAGCGTGGCCCACAAGCGCAAGATGGCGTTCGGCGAGTACGCCAGCCTGGTCGAGAACAGCGGCGCGACCAATGATTTCTATATGACGGCGAATAACAATTCGCAGAACCGGCAAGCCTTGCGCGAGCTGTGGGACGATATCGGCCAGCTGCCCGAGTATCTGGAGCAGAGTGGCGGCCCGACGGGTTTTTTATGGTTTGGCCCGGCCGGCACGGTGACGCCGTTCCACCACGACCTGACGAACAATTTCATGGCGCAAGTCAAGGGGCGCAAGCGCCTGCGCATCATGGCCGCCTGCGAAGTGGCGCGCGTGTACAACCAGCGCCACTGTTTTACGCCCGTCGACGGACGCGACATCGATGTGCGGCGCTATCCGCTGATGGCCGACGTGCAGGTGCGCGAATGCGTGCTGGCGCCGGGCGAGATCCTGTTCCTGCCCGTCGGCTGCTGGCATTTCGTCGAAGCGCTCGATGTATCGATGACGGTGGCGTTTACCAACTTCAAATGGGATAACGATTTTTACAGCAAGTATCCACCGAATCACGACTTTTGATCGTCATCCGGATTGCCTCGAACGCGCAGGGAATGGCCGCCGAACAGGCGGCTTTTTTCATGCTACGGTGCGCTTCTTGTATAAGATATTTCCATAAAATAATTGATTGAAATCATTTTGCAGCAATTATTTTGATATGAATGGCCATGATGTTTCATTATCCAGATGGTCATGGCGGGCGGATAATTTGATGGCTGGTGTGCCGCCGGGCCTCTGAGTGGACTTGTCGGCGCGCGCCGGCACCGACAACCATCTGGAGGCGGCAGGGCATGAACACGCAGCAAATGACACAGTTACAGCAAGCACCGGCAAGTAATACTGAACTCCAGCGCGACACGCGCCTCACCCGCGAAGCGGCGCAATTGCTGGCCCGCGCCGACATCCGCCTGAATGGCCGCGCCGCCTGGGACATGCAGTTGCGCAAGCCGGGCGTGCCCGAGCGGGCTTTTGCCCGCGGCAACCTGGGCCTCGGTGAAGCCTACATGGATGGCGACTGGGATGCGCAGCAGCTCGATGAATTCTTTTGCCATCTGCTGCGCGCCCGCGTGGCCGACGACGTGCGCCCCATGCGCCTGGCCTTCCACGCGCTGTATGCGCGCCTGTTCAACCTGCAGACGGAGCGCCGCGCGTGGATGGTGGGCAAGGAGCATTACGACCTGGGCAACGCCTTCTATGCGGCCATGCTCGATCCGCGCATGACGTATACGTGCGGCTACTGGAAGGATGCGAATAATCTGGCCGAGGCGCAGGAAGCCAAGCTCGATCTGGTCTGCCGCAAGCTGCGCCTGGAGCCAGGCATGCGCGTGCTCGACATCGGCTGCGGCTGGGGCAGTTTCATGCGCTATGCGGCGGAGAAATACGGGGTGCAGTGCGTGGGCGTGACGATTTCGCAAGAGCAGGTTGCGTATGCGCGCGGCATGCCGGGCGGCGAAAAGCTGGATTTCCGCCTGCAGGATTACCGCGACACCGATGAAAAATTTGACCGCATCGTCAGCATCGGCATGTTCGAGCACGTGGGACACAAGAATCACCGCACCTTCATGGAAGTGGCGCACCGCTGCCTGGAGGACGACGGCCTGTTCCTGCTGCACACGATCGGCAAAAATAAACGCCATTCCACGTGCGACCCGTGGATCGACAAATACATCTTCCCGAATGGCGACTTGCCGTCTATCGGCCAGATCGGCGACGCCATCGACGACCTGTTTGTCGCCGAAGACTTGCATAACTTCGGCGCCGACTACGACAAGACTCTGATGGCCTGGCATGCGAATGTTGAACAGGCGTGGCCGCGCTTTGCCGCCCAGCTGGGCGAGCGCTTCCACCGCATGTGGTCATATTATCTGCTGTCGTGCGCGGGCGCCTTCCGCGCGCGCGACTTGCAGCTGTGGCAATGGGTGTTGTCGAAGCAGGGCGTGCTCGGTGGCTACGAGCGCGTGAGTTGAGATGTGCGGCACCTGATATGATGGATTGATGGATATCAATCAAGCGCGTACCTTCCTGGAAGTGGCTTCCTGCGGCAGTTTCATCATGGCTGCCGAACGCATGCACGTGACGCAGACGGCCGTCAGCGCCCGCATCCGCACGCTGGAGCAGCAGCTGGGGCGCCAGCTATTCGTGCGCAACAAGGCGGGCGCGCGCCTGACGCCAGCCGGCGAACGCTTCATGCGCCATGCTGCCACCATGGTGCAGGTGTGGGAGCGGGCGCGCCACCAGGTGGCCTTGCCGCCGGGGCGCGACGACGCCGTCAGCATCGGCTGCGAGCTGAGCCTGTGGCAGCCGCTGCTCGGCGACTGGTTGATACGCATGAGCCGCGACTGCCCCGAGATCGCCTTGCGCGCCGAAGTCGACAGCCCCGCGCGCCTGCTCGACGCCGTGCACGACGGCTCGCTGGATCTGGCCGTGCTGTACAACCCGCCGCAGCGTCCGGGCCTCGTCAGCGAGTTGCTGGCCGAGGAAAAACTGGTGATGGTGACCACGCGCGCGGACGGGCAGATGCTTGCCGATAAGTACGTGTACGTGGACTGGGGACCCAGCTTTGCGGCCAACCACCAGGCGGCGTATCCGGAGCTGAGCAGCCCGCCCGTGTCGATTTCGCTGGGGCCGCTGGCCCTCGTCTACCTGCTGGAAGTGGGCGGTGCCAGTTACTTTCGTATCGGCAGCGCGCAGCCTTATCTCGACGGGGGCTTGCTGTACCGCGTGCGCGACGCGCCCGAATTCTCGCATTCCGCCTATGCCGTGTATGCGGCCCAGCGCGACAACCCGACCCTGGACCGCGCCCGCGCCTGCCTGCTGGAGGTGGCGGAGAAGATCAAGTAGTTTAAACAGACGTAAAAAAGCCGACCCGCGGGTCGGCTTTTTGCTGTTTCAATCGCAGCGCTTAGTCGCGGCTGCCGCCAGCGAAACCTAAAAGTGACAGCAGGCTGGTGAAGATGTTGTACACGTCCAGGTAGATGCGCAGGGTGGCCGAGATGTAGTTGGTCTCGCCGCCGTTGATGATTTGCTGCACGTCATACAGGATGTAGGCCGAGAAGATGGCGATGGCGACCATGGAGATCACGATCGACAGTGCCGACAGGCCCAGGAAGATGTTCGCCACCGATGCCAGGATCAGCACGATCACGCCGGCGAACAGCCATTTGCCCATGGCCGAGAAGTCGCGCTTCGACACCGTGGCGATCGTCGCCATCACGGCCAGGATGGTGGCCGTGCCGCCGAATGCCGTCATGATCAGCATGCCGCCGTTCGAGTAGCCGAGCGTGCGCGTCAGGATAGGCGTGAGCATCAGGCCCATGAAGAAGGTAAAGCCCAGCAGGACGGCAACGCCCAGGCCCGAGTTCTTGGTTTTTTCGATCGCGTACATGAAACCGAATGCGACGGCCATGAAGATGATGAAGCCCATGCCGCCGGTCAGCATCGGCAAGTGCATCTGCACGCCGATGAAGGCGCCCAGCACGGTCGGTATCATGGACAGTGCCAGCAGCCAGTAAGTGTTGCGCAAGACCTGATGGCGGACTTGCTGCATGCCCCCCGACAGGTCAAAGGTGCGTTGCATGTTCTGATTCATAGTGCCTCCGTGTTGTCAATTCAAATTACTGCTTTGCCCAAGGATAGCATGAGGGCCGGAATTTGCCAAAAAAGCAGCTTAAGATTTCATTAAACTCAAGCGGCAGGGAAGGATGCCCCCTGCCTGTCTGGGTGATATGGGGTGGAGTATGGTAAAATCAAAGGTTGATTGAGTTATCAATTTACCGTTTTAAACCTTTCTTTTTATTGGAGTTTTCACACATGGCAATCGAACGCACCCTGTCGATCATCAAACCAGACGCAGTTGCAAAAAACGTAATCGGTCAAATCTACACCCGTTTTGAAAACGCTGGCCTGAAAATCGTTGCAGCACGCATGACCCAACTGTCGCGCGAACAAGCTGAAGGTTTCTACGCAGCGCACAAAGAGCGCGGCTTCTTCAAGGATCTGGTCGACTTCATGGTTTCCGGTCCAGTCATGATCCAAGCCCTGGAAGGCGAAAACGCCGTTCTGGCCCACCGTGACCTGATGGGCGCGACCGATCCGAAGAAAGCAGAAAAAGGCACGATCCGCGCCGATTTCGCCGATTCGATCGACGCCAACGCCGTACACGGTTCCGACGCTGTCGAAGCTGCTAAAGTGGAAATCGCTTACTTCTTCCCAGAACTGAAGGCTTAATTGCCTTAGATAACGTTATTTCCTGGCGTTATCTGTGAAATAACTTATCACCCCCTGTTCCCGCTGCGCTGTGGTGCTTTGCCCCTGATGCGCGCGGGGACGGATTTTTAGAATAGACAAGATCATGAATACGACGACCCTCACCAACTTGCTGGACCTTGATCCCGCGCAACTCATCGCCTACTGCGCCGAGTTGGGAGAGAAACCGTTTCGTGCGAAACAATTGCAACGTTGGATACACCAGTTCGGCGCTTCCGATTTCGACGCCATGACGGATCTGGCCAAGTCGCTGCGCGACAAGCTGGCCACGCGCGCCGAAGTGCGCGCCCCGGCCATCATCAGCGACCATACGTCGACGGACGGCACGCGCAAGTGGCTCGTTGACGTGGGCAATGGCAATGCCGTGGAAACCGTGTTCATCCCGGAAGAAAACCGCGGCACCCTGTGCATCTCGACCCAGGCCGGCTGCGCCGTGAATTGCCGCTTCTGCTCGACGGGCAAGCAAGGCTTCAACCGCAACCTCCGCGTTGGCGAAATCATCGGCCAGCTGTGGATGGCGGAATTCGAATTGCGCCGTACCAAGGGCATTGAGCCAGGCCCGAAAGGCGAGCGCCAGATCACCAACGTGGTGATGATGGGCATGGGCGAGCCCCTGCTGAACTTTGAGCCGACCGTCACGGCCCTGAAATTGATGCTCGACGACAACGCCTACGGGCTGTCGCGCCGCCGCGTAACCTTGTCGACCTCGGGCGTGGTGCCGATGATGGACAAGCTGTCGCAGGAAGTGCCGGTGGCCCTGGCCGTCTCGCTGCACGCCTCGAACGATGCCTTGCGCGACGGGCTGATTCCACTGAACAAGAAATACCCGCTGAAGGAATTGATGGCGGCCTGTAAACGCTATCTGGAATTCGCCCCGCGCGATTTCATCACCTTCGAATACTGCATGCTCGACGGCGTCAACGACAGCGACGAGCACGCGCGCGAACTGCTGGCGCTGGTGCAAGACCGCGAGTTCGGCGTGAACTGCAAGTTCAACCTGATCCCGTTCAATCCCTTCCCCGAGTCGGGCCTGTTCCGCTCGAAAAACCCGCGCATCAAGGCGTTTGCCCAGGTGCTGATGGATGGCGGCATCATCACCACCGTGCGCAAGACGCGCGGCGACGATATCGATGCGGCCTGCGGCCAGCTGGCCGGCGAAGTCAAGGACCGCACGCGGGTGCAGGAACGCATGGAAAAGATGACTGAGTATCAACAGAAATTTGGCGCCAACTTCGGCAAGATCGTGGAGATCCGCTCCTGATGCGGGGAAGCATGGCTTATCCTGGCGTACTTGCCGCGGCTGTTGTCAGCCTGGGCGTGCTGCTGGCCGGCTGTGCTTCCACCGTGGACAAGGAGCAAGCTGCCTCTGTCGAGCAGCGCGCCGCCTTGCGCTTGCAGCTGGCCAGCGCCTATTATATGCAAGACCAGTTTGCGGTGGCGTTGGCCGAAGCGGAGCAGGCGGTGCAGCTGGTGCCGGACAATGCCCAGGTGCGCGGCATGCGCGCCCTGATTTTTGCTGCCATGCGTCAACCTGTGGCTGCTGAAAAAGATTTTCTTTACGCATTGCGCCTCGCGCCCCACAATCCCGAGTTGAGCAATAATTATGGCCTGTTTCTGTGCCAGACCGGGCACGCGGCGCAGTCGCTGGCGTATTTTGATGCCGCATTGCAAGATGCCGCCTATGGCACGCCTGAACTTGCGCTGCATAATGCGGCCGCGTGCAGCCTGCTCATGAAAGATTACCCGCGCGCCGCCAGCTACTGGCTCAAGGCGGAGCGCATCGCACCTGGCGCGGCAATGACCTATGCCGGCCTGGTGCGCGTGTATTACCAACAGCAGGATTACCGGCAAGCGGCTCATTACCTTGAGCGGCTCGGTAAAGTAGCGACAATGGAGAGCCAGACGGCCGATGTGCTGTGGCTCGGGATCAAGGTGCAGCATAAGCTCGGGGATGCGGGTGCGGAAGCTGGCCTGGGGGCGCATTTGCGCAACCACCATTCCGCCTCCCCCGAATATGCTGCTTATCAAAATGGGGCGTTTGATGAGTGAGACAGGGATACCAATGAATTCAGAGTGGGCAGAAACGCCTCAGCAGCAGCCCCAGGGCAATCTTGCGTTGGCAGGTGCACAATTAAAGGCGCAGCGCGAAGCGCTGGGCTGGCCCGTGGAACAGGTGGCCGACCAGCTCAAGCTGGCGCCGCGCCAGGTGATCGCGCTGGAAGAGGGCGACATGGCGGCCTTGCCGAACGTGGCCGTGGTGCGCGGTTTCGTGCGCGCCTATGCCAAGGTGGTGCGTCTCGACGCGGCGCCGCTGGTGGCCATGATCGAAGTCCACCCGGCGCCGGCGCAAGACCCGGCCGCGCCCGTACGGCGCGAGATTTCCGCCACGTTCTCGGAATCGCGCTTCCCGTCGATGACGCAGCGCTCGTCGAACCAGACTCCCCTCTGGATTGCCGGCGCCGTGGCCGTCGTCGTGGCGGCCGCCTTTGGCGCCTATAAACTCGGCTATGTGCCGGCCAGCCTGCTGTCCTCGCAGGCCGGGAAAGAAACGGCGCATGCGGACGTGGGCCCCGTGGAAACGACCCTGATCAAGCCGGGCCAGGATTTGACGCCTGTGCAGACGCCATCCGTACCCCTGATTTCCGTGCCGCCGCCGCCGGGCAACGATACGCAGACGGGCGCACCGGCCTCCGCCGCCGCTTCGGCGCCGGCCGCCGCCGTGCCGCCAGCAGCTGCGCCGGCAACGCCGCCAGCGGCGACGGCCGCCGTCACGCCGCCCGCCGCCGCCGCCGCCCCTGCCGTGGGCGCGAATGCGCTGGTGCTGAAAGTGGAGCAGGATTCCTGGGTCGAGATCCGCCGTCCCGGCGCTTCGCCGCTGATTTCGCGCATGGTCAAGGCGGGCAGCACGGAAACATTCGATATCACGGGCCCAGCCACCTTGGTGGTGGGCAAGCCGGGTGTCGTGCAGGCAACTTTGCGCGGCGCCAAGCTGGACTTGCCGACCGTGGCGGGCGGTACGATTTCGCGCGTGAGCATTAAATAATTATCAAACAAGCATCAATCAGGTATTGAAATCAGTCGTTTAAGCAAGTAGTTTAAATAAGCAAACTCACAAGATAATATTATGGCTACCTCGAAAACAGCGATCGGCTCCGGCCCTTCCGGCCGCCGCGACAGCCGCAAGGTACTGATCTCGCATGGCCAGCGCCAGATCTGGGTGGGCGGCGACGCCCCCGTGGTGGTGCAGTCGATGACGAACACGGATACGGCCGACGCCATCGGCACGGCGATCCAGATCAAGGAACTGGCGCGTGCCGGTTCGGAACTGGTGCGCCTGACGGTGGACCGTCCGGAAGCGGCCGCGGCCGTCCCCTACATCCGCGAGCAGCTCGACAAGATGGACATCGACGTGCCGCTGGTGGGCGATTTCCACTACAACGGCCATACCCTGCTCAACGATTATCCCGATTGCGCGCGCGCGCTGTCGAAGTACCGCATCAATCCGGGCAACGTGGGCAAGGGCGCCAAGCGCGACACGCAATTTGCGCAAATGATCGAAGCGGCTTGCAAGTACGACAAGCCGGTGCGCATCGGCGTGAACTGGGGCAGCCTGGATCAAGCCTTGCTGGCACGCATCATGGACGAAAACGCGGGCCGCGCCGAGCCATGGCCGGCGCAAGCCGTCATGTACGAGGCGCTGGTGACGTCGGCGATTGAAAACGCCGTGCGCGCCGAAGAGCTGGGCCTGGGGCGCGACAAGATCATCCTGTCGTGCAAAGTTTCTGGTGTGCAAGACCTGATCGCCGTGTACCGCGAACTGGCGCAGCGCTGCGACTATCCGCTGCACCTGGGCCTGACGGAAGCGGGCATGGGCAGCAAGGGCATCGTGGCGTCCACTGCGGCCCTGGCCGTGCTGCTGCAAGAGGGCATCGGCGACACCATCCGCATTTCGCTCACGCCCGAACCGGGCGGCGACCGCACGCGCGAAGTCATCGTCGGCCAGGAAATCCTGCAAACCATGGGCTTGCGCAAGTTCGCGCCCATGGTGATCGCCTGCCCAGGCTGCGGGCGGACGACGTCGACCACCTTCCAGGAACTGGCCGACAATATCCAGACGTATCTGCGCGAGCAGATGCCGGAGTGGAAAAAGTCGTATCCGGGCGTGGAAGCGATGAACGTGGCCGTGATGGGCTGCATCGTCAACGGTCCCGGCGAATCGAAGCATGCGAACATCGGCATCAGCCTGCCCGGCACGGGCGAGTCGCCGGCCGCCCCCGTGTTTGTGGATGGCGAAAAAGTCGTCACCCTGCGCGGCGAACGCATCGTCGAGGAATTCCAGGACATCGTCTTGAAGTATGTACAGAGTCACTATGGAAACACGGTTGCCGTCTGAGCCTGATCCGATAAAAAAGTAAAGAAGAACACTATGTCCGAAAATAAAAAACTCGATAAGATCACTGCCGTCAAAGGTATGAACGATATCCTGCCCGCCGACGCCCCGCTGTGGGAATTGTTTGAAAACACGGCGCAATCCGTGCTGCAAAGCTACGGTTTCCAGCAGATCCGCACGCCGATCGTGGAAGAGACGAAATTGTTCGCGCGCGCCATCGGCGCCGTCACCGATATCGTGGAAAAGGAAATGTATTCGTTCACCGACTCGATGAACGGCGACAACCTGACCCTGCGTCCTGAAGGCACGGCCGGCGTGGTGCGCGCCGTGGTCGAACACAACCTCGTGTACGAAGGCCCGAAACGCCTGTGGTACAAGGGCCAGATGTTCCGCCACGAGCGTCCGCAAAAGGGCCGCTACCGCCAGTTCCACCAGTTCGGCGTGGAAGCCATCGGTTTCACGGGCCCTGATATCGACGCCGAGATCATCATGCTGTCGCGCCGCCTGTGGGATGACCTGGGCCTGGAAGGCATCCGCCTGGAACTGAACTCGATCGGCGACGCGGCCGAGCGCCTGCGCCACCGCGCCGACCTGATCGCCTACCTGGAAAGCCACAGCGAGCTGCTCGACGAAGAAGCCAAGCGCCGCCTGCACAGCAATCCGCTGCGCATCCTCGATACCAAGAATCCTGCCATGCAGGACCTGGTCAATGGCGCGCCAAAGCTGCTGGACTACCTGGGCGAAGAATCGCTGGCCCACTTCCACGGCGTGCAGAAGATCTTGAACCACAATAATATCCCGTTCACCATCAATCCACGCCTGGTGCGCGGCCTCGATTACTACAACCGCACGGTGTTCGAGTGGGTCAGCGACAAGCTCGGCGCGCAAGGCACGGTCTGCGCCGGCGGCCGCTATGATGGCATGGTGGAAATGTTCGGCGGCAAATCGACGCCCGCCGTCGGTTTCGGCATGGGCGTGGAACGCCTGGTGCTGCTGATGAAGGATGCGGCTGAACCGGAAGCCCCGGCCCAGTGCGACGTGTACCTGGTGCACCAGGGCGAGCAGGCTGGCTTGCAAGCGTTCGTGCTGGCCGAGCGGATTCGCGATGCGGGCCTGGACGTTGTGCTACATTGCGCAGCGAGCAACGGCGGCGGCAGCTTCAAGACGCAAATGAAAAAAGCCGATGCCAGCGGCGCGGCGTTTGCCGTGATCCTGGGCGACGATGAAATCGCCAACAATGTTGCCACGGTGAAAGCCATGCGCGAAGCCGATGCGGGCGCGCAGCAGAACACGGTGCCGTTCGACGATGTCGTCGATTACGTGGTGGACCAGATCATCGGCGACCACGATTGCGGCCACGACCATGGTCCTGGCGGCCACGTGCATCACCACCATTAATTTGCAGCAAGACCGTACTACCCTCGATCAACTACTCATTCAAACTGACGACCCATGGCATACGATCACGAAGAACAAGAACAACTGGCAACCCTCAAGGCCTGGTGGCAGCGCAATGGCAATCTGACCTCCTGGGTCCTGATCGTGGCGCTGGCCGGCTACAGCGGCTGGGCTGGCTGGCAGTATTACCAGCGCACGCAGGCGGCGCAGGCGGGCCAGTTGTACGACGAACTGCAAAACGCCATCGCCGCCAAGGACACGGCCAAGGTGATGCGCGCGGCTGGCGACATGCAATCGCGCTTCAGCGGCACGGCATATGCGCAGATGAGCGCCCTGGCTGCGGCCAAGGTGGCGTTCGACGCGAACGACCTGAAAACAGCGAAGACCCAGCTGCAATGGGTGGCCGAGCATGGCACGGAAGAGTACAAGGCCATCGCCAAGCTGCGCCTGGCCGGTGTCTTGCTGGACGAAAAAGCCTACGATGAAGCGTTGAAAGTGCTGGCGACGGCATCCGTGGCGCAATTTGCCGGCGCCGTGGCCGACCGCAAGGGCGACATCCTGGTGGCGCAAAACAAGCTGGCCGATGCCCGCACGGCCTACCTGGCCGCGATAGCCGCGACGGACAAGAACAATCCAGGCCGTCAATTGATCCAGGTCAAACTGGAAGCGATCGGCGGTACGGTGCCGGAAGACAAGGCCAAGGCTGACAAGGCCGCCGCCTGACAGGAACACTGATGGTGCGGCCGCGCGGCGTTGTGCGCCGCCTGCCGTGCCCTTACAAGTACAAGAAAAAGGTTGGATAACACTTATGCGTGTCACTGAAAAGCTGGTAGCTGCAAGTCTGTTGGCCCTGATGGCCGGTTGCTCGTCCTGGAACCCGTTCGCCTCGAAAGATCCGAAAGCCGAACCGGCCAAGCTGGTCGAGTTAAAATCGAGCATTGCCGTGCGCGACGCCTGGAAGTATTCGATCGGCAAGGCCGGCGTGTACGCGTTTACGCCTGCGCTGGCCGGCAACAGCCTGTACGTGGTCAACGCCGATGGCGCGCTGGCGCGCCTGGATGCGGCCAGCGGCCGTGAAACGTGGCGCATCAAGGCCGGCAGCGACATCACGTCGAGCGCTGGCAGCGATGGCAGTGTGGTGGCCGTGGGCGCCGCCAAGGGCGCCGTGCTGGCGTTTGACGCCGATGGCAAACAGTTGTGGAAGGCACAGGCCTCCAGCGAAGTATTGACGGCGCCCGTCGTGGGGCAGGGCGTGGTCGTGGTGCGCAGCGTGGACAACCGCATCGTCGGCTTCGACGCCAAGACGGGCGAACGCAAGTGGACGGTGCAGCGCGCCACGCCAGCATTGACCTTGCGCAATGCGCCGGGCATGGTGCTGGGCGGCGCGAATATCTATGTGGCCCAGCCGGGCGGCAAGCTGCTGGCACTGACGGCGGCCACCGGTGTGGTACGCTGGGAGATCGTCGTCAGCGAACCGCGCGGCGCTACCGAACTGGAGCGCGTCTCCGACATCGCCGGCGCGCCGGTGGTGTTCGAAGGCGAAGTGTGCGCCGTCACCTACCAGGGCAAGGCGGGCTGCTTCGATGCCGCCACGGGCGTGCCGCGCTGGACCAAGCCGGTTTCGTCCGATGTGGGCGTGGCCGTCGACCAGCGTTTCGTGTTCGTCGCCGACGCCCAGGGCGCCGTGGTGGCGTTCAGCCGCGAAGGCGGCCAGAGCGCCTGGAAGAATGAGGCGCTGGCGCGCCGCCGCCTGTCGACGCCGGCCTCCTACGGCCGCAGCGTCGCCGTCGGCGACTATCAAGGTTATATCCACTTCCTGTCACGGGAAGATGGCGCATTAATAGGTCGTGTCAGCACCGACGGTAGCCCGATTGTTTCGGCTCCTGTTGTTGCCGGTTCGAATTTGATTTTTCAAACCCAATCAGGGACAGTGACCGCTCTCGCGGTCGAGTAATACAATGAAGCCGGTAATTGCACTAGTAGGTCGACCCAATGTTGGGAAATCGACTTTATTCAATCGTCTGACCCGCTCGCGCGATGCGCTGGTGGCGGATTTGCCTGGGTTGACGCGCGATCGTCACTATGGTGAAGGCCGTGTCGGCGAACGTCCCTTCCTGGTCATCGATACGGGTGGTTTCGAACCCGTCGCCAAGGAAGGCATCATGCACCAGATGGCACTGCAGACCAAGCAGGCCGTGGCCGAGGCCGACGTGGTGGTGTTCATCGTGGACGGCCGTCAGGGCCTGACCCCGCATGACAAGACCATCGTCGACTTCCTGCGCAAGAGCGGCCGTCCGGTCTTGCTGGTGGTTAATAAAAGCGAAGGCATGCGCTACACGGCCGTCGTGTCCGAATTCTATGAATTGGGCATGGGCGATCCGTATGCGATCTCGTCGGCGCACGGCGACGGCGTCAACGACCTCGTCGAAGTGATGCTGGACCTGGCGTTCGCGCAGCGTCCGGATGAGCCTGAAGAGCTGGAAAAGACCGACCGCGGCATCAAGATCGCCCTCGTCGGCCGTCCGAACGTGGGCAAGTCGACCTTGATCAACACCCTGCTGGGCGAAGAGCGCGTGATCGCCTTCGACATGCCGGGCACGACGCGCGACTCGATCGAGATTCCGTTCGAGCGCGATGGCCAGCAATACACCTTGATCGACACGGCCGGTATCCGCCGCCGCGGCAAGGTGTTTGAAGCGATCGAGAAATTCTCGGTGGTGAAAACGCTGCAGTCGATTTCCGAAGCCAACGTGGTCGTGCTGATGCTCGACGCGCAGCAGGATATTTCCGAGCAGGACGCGCATATCGCCGGCTTCATCCTGGAATCGGGCCGCGCGCTGGTCGTGGCCGTGAACAAATGGGATGGTTTGCAATCGCACCAGCGCGATGAAATCAAGATCGATATCGACCGCAAGCTCGATTTCCTGTCGTTCGCGCAGATGCATTTCATTTCGGCGCTGAAAGGCACCAACATCGGTCCACTGATGAAATCGCTCAACGCCGCCTACGCGGCCGCCATGTGCGACCTGTCGACACCGAAGCTGACGCGCGCCCTGATCGAGGCCGTGGAGAAGCAGGAACCGCGCCGCAAGGGCTCGATCCGTCCGAAGCTGCGCTATGCCCACCAGGGCGGCATGAACCCGCCTGTGATCGTTATTCACGGCAATGCGCTCGACGCCGTTGGCGATCCGTACAAGCGTTATCTGGAAAAGCATTTCCGCGATACGTTTGCCCTGGTCGGCACGCCGCTGCGCATCGAACTGCGTACGGGTAAAAATCCGTTTGCACGCACGCCAAGCAAGTAAAATTAAGTGCATATTAAGGCGCCGCAGAGATAATGCGGCGCCGACAGCCAATTCAATGGCTTTTGCACGGAAATAATAAAGTGTTAATGCGCCATGCGCGACAGCGATCGCGAAAACAGGTTACAGTAGCTATGACGCATCTTTCTTTCTTTGAAAGGTGTGAGAGCACTTGAAATCAAGCGAGTCGCCTCCAATTCTTACACAACAACATAAACAACGGAGCTGTTATGAGCAACAAAGGGCAACTGTTACAAGACCCATTCCTCAATGCATTACGCAAAGAGCATGTTCCTGTCTCGATCTACCTGGTCAATGGCATTAAATTGCAGGGCCATATCGAATCGTTCGATCAATATGTCGTATTGCTGCGCAATACGGTTACGCAGATGGTGTACAAGCATGCCATCTCGACAGTGGTGCCGGCCCGTGCCGTCAATCTCAATATTGAATCTGAAGCGGAGTAAAGCGTTGAGCTTGACGGCCCAGCGCCTTTCACCCTCCATCGCCCCCGTCCGCGCCAGCGGCGCTGATGCGTTTGCATCGGCGTCGGCGTCCGCCGCAACTCATCAGATGCCATCATGCGCGCGGCACTAGTCGGGGTTGACTTCGGTCACAGCGACTTCGCCGCCAGCATGGAGGAACTCATGCTGTTGTCGCGTTCGGCTGGTGCGGATCCGATTTCCACCATCACGGCCAAGCGTTCCAGTCCCGATTCCGCGTATTTCGTCGGCAGCGGCAAGGCCGATGAAATTGGCGACGCCGTCGTCAACGATGGCCTGGAAATCGTCATCTTCAATCACGCCCTCTCGCCCGCCCAGCAGCGCAATCTGGAAAAGCGCCTGAATGTGCGCGTGCTCGACCGTACCAGCCTGATCCTCGACATCTTCGCGCAGCGCGCCAAGAGCCACGAGGGCAAGCTGCAGGTCGAGCTGGCCCAGCTGCAGCATCTGGCCACGCGCCTGATCCGCGGCTGGACCCACCTGGAACGGCAAAAGGGCGGTATCGGCTTGCGCGGTCCCGGCGAGACGCAGCTCGAGACCGACCGCCGGCTGATCGGCGAGCGCGTCAAGTCCTTGCGCGCCCGTCTGGAAAAGCTGCACAAGCAGCGCGAAACGCAGCGCCGCGCGCGCGGCCGCAATCACACATTCTCCGTGTCCCTCGTCGGCTATACCAATGCCGGCAAGTCGACCCTGTTCAATGCCGTGACCAAGGCCGGCGTGTACGTCGCCGACCAGCTGTTCGCCACCCTGGACACCACCTCGCGCCGGGTTTACCTGGGCCAGGAAGTGGGCAATGTGGTGATCTCCGACACGGTCGGCTTCGTGCGCGAATTGCCGCATCAGCTGGTGGCTGCTTTCCGCGCCACGCTCGAAGAAACCATCCATGCCGATCTGCTGCTGCACGTCGTCGACGCCGCGTCGCCGGTGCGCATGGAGCAGATCGAGCAGGTCAACCTGGTCTTGAAAGAGATCGGCGCCGATCATATTCCGCAAATCCTCGTGTGGAACAAGATCGATGCGGCCGGGCTGGAGCCTTCGGTGGAGCGCGACGAATATGCTACGATCAGTCGCGTGTTCGTCAGTGCGCAGAAGGGTAGCGGGCTCGACCTGCTGCGCGATGCGATCGTCGAGATGGCCAGGAAGGCGCCCGGTTCGGCCCATCTGTACCAGAACGATGAAGCACAGGAAGATCAGTTTGACGGTCAGTACGACCAGCACGATGGCGCCGCCCCGGACCAGGACGAAGAGCCTGGCGAGGACGATAGGATTTCCACCCACTCCCAAGTCGGAACACGATAGTTATGCTTGTCTCCCTACTCAAAAAAACAGGCTTGAAGTTGTCCCTGAACGATCCCCGCTGGGGCAATCGCAAGGACGACGGCAAGAAAGCCCAAGAAGGCAAAAAGCCCGGCGAAGGTCCGCCGGACCTCGATCAGCTGTGGCGCGATTTCAATCAGCGCCTGAACGCGTTTTTCGGACAGAAGAACCGTCCCGACAACGGCGGCAATAACAACGGTGGCGGCAGCGGCCCGCGTCCCGACATGAAGGGCGCCGGCATCACCGCCGGCGTGGTCGGCGTGATCGCCGTCTTCATCTGGCTCGCCAGCGGCGCCTTTATCGTGCAAGAGGGCCAGAGCGGCGTGGTGCTGACGTTTGGCCAATACACGCGCACGGCGCCGGCCGGTCTCAACTGGCGCTGGCCGTATCCGTTCCAGACCGATGAAACCGTCAACGTGTCGCAGGTGCGCACGGTGGAAGTGGGTTACCGCCAGTCGCTGCGCAACAAGCAGGCCAGCGAGTCGCTGATGCTGACGGATGATGAAAACATCATCGATATCCAGTTCGCGGTGCAGTACACCTTGAAAGATCCGGTGGAATGGCTGTTCAGCGTGCGCGACCAGGAAGACACCCTGCGCCAGGTCGCCGAGACGGCGATCCGCGAAGTGGTCGGCCGCAGCAAGATGGACTTCGTGCTGTATGAAGGTCGCGAGAAAGTGGCCTTTGACACGCAGAAATTGATGCAGCAGATTCTTGATGGTTACAAGGCTGGCGTGTTGATTAACAATGTGACGATGCAGGCCGTGCAGCCGCCGGAGCAGGTGCAAGCCGCCTTCGACGATGCCGTCAAGGCAGGCCAGGACCGTGAGCGCCAGAAGAATGAAGGCCAGGCCTACGCCAATGACGTCATTCCAAAAGCACGCGGCTCAGCATTCCGCCTGCTGCAGGAAGCCGAGGCCTACCGGGCCATGGTGACTGAGAACTCCGAAGGTAATGCGTCGCGCTTCAAGCAGGTGCTGGTCGAATACCAGAAGGCGCCGGCCGTCACGCGCGACCGCATGTACCTGGAAACGATGCAGCAAGTGTTCAGCAGCGCCAGCAAGGTCATGGTCGACGCGAAGACGGGCAGCAATCTGCTGTACCTGCCGCTCGACAAGTTGATCGCCCAGCAGGCGGCGTCGGACGCCTCGGCCGCGGCAGCGCGCGCCGCAGCGGCCGCACCCGCAGCCAATACCGTAATGCCACAGGAAGCCATGCAGACAGTAGAAGTCAATTCGCGTCGCGACAGCCGCTCTTCGCGTGAACGGGAGAGCCGCTAATGAACCGTATCGTCGCCGCCCTGATCGCGGGCTTTATCGCGATCATGCTCTTGTCCTCGACCGTGTTCGTCGTCGATCAGCGTAAATACGCGGTCGTCTTCGCCCTCGGTGAAGTCAAGGAAGTCATCAGCGCGCCGGGCCTGTATTTCAAGCTGCCGCCGCCGTTCCAGAACGTCATCTACCTGGACAAGCGCATCCTGACCCTGGACACGCCGGAGCCGGAACGCTTCATCACGGCCGAGAAGAAGAACATCCTCGTCGACGCGTATGTGAAGTGGCGCATCGTCAATCCGAAGACCTATTTCCGCAGCTTCGGCGGCGATGAAAGCCGCGCCCGCAACCGCATGTCGCAAATCGTCAAGGCCGCGCTGAACGATGAAATCACCAAGCGCACGGTGCGCGAAGTGATCTCGGGCGAGCGTGGCAAGGTGATGCAGGCGATCAAGGCCAAGGTGGCGGCCGAGGCCGAGGCCATCGGCGTGGGCATCGTCGACGTGCGCCTGAAACGCGTCGACTACGTCGAGCAGATCAACAACTCCGTGTACGAGCGCATGAAGTCCGAGCGCGTGCGTGTGGCGAATGAACTGCGTTCGACCGGTTCGGCCGACTCCGAGAAAATCCGCGCCGACGCCGACAAGCAGCGCACGGTGATCCTGGCCGAAGCCTACCGCGAAGCCGAGAAGATCCGCGGCGAGGGCGATGCCAAGGCGTCGCAGATCTATGCGGAAGCGTTTGGCAAGAATCCGGAGTTCTACAAGTTCTACCGCAGCCTGGAAGCCTACCGCGCCACCTTCAAGGACAAGGGTGACGTGATGGTGGTCGATCCGAGCTCGGAATTCTTCAAGTACTTCAAGGGTAACGGCACGGCCGCTCCGTCCAAGAAGTAAGGCAGCATCGCACTGCACCGGGCCGCAAGGACGGGGGCGGCAGCAGCGGGGCCGGCATCGATGCCGGCCCCGTTTTTTTTGTGCCTGCCAAGCTGTTGCGGGAAGGCGTAAAATGCGGTGTTTTTAGGGCTGTGCGGCAGCGATTCGGACAACTTATCCCTAAAGGCCCGTGTTTTCGCGTAAAATATCAGGTTCGGCCTCTTGCCTGGCGCGCCCGCCGCTGCCTCGCATGATGCATTTTTTCAACTTTCTTCCGTATCTCGCTCCCTCATGCCGAATTGGCTTTTGCCCGAAAATATTGCCGATGTTCTGCCGTCGGAAGCGCGCAAGATCGAAGAGCTGCGCCGCCTCATGCTGGATAATTTCCGTCTGTACGGATATGAACTGGTGATGCCGCCGCTGCTCGAGTATCTGGAATCGCTGATGACCGGCGCTGGCAAGGATACCGACCTGCGCACGTTCAAACTGGTCGACCAGCTGTCGGGCCGCATGCTCGGCCTGCGCGCCGACATGACGACGCAAGTGGCGCGCATCGACGCGCACCTGCTCAACCGTGCCACCGTCACCCGCCTGTGCTATGCCGGCAGCGTGCTGCATACCCGTCCGTCGGGCCTGCACTCCACCCGCGAACCGCTGCAGATCGGCGCCGAAATCTATGGCCACGCCGGCCTGGAAGCGGATGCCGAGATCCAGGAACTGGCGCTCGCGTCGCTGGCGCTGGCCGGTTTCGACAGCGTGCGCCTGGATTTGTCGCACGTCGGCCTGTTGCGCGCTATCATTGCGCAAGACGCGAACGCCGTGCGCGACGAAGCTGCGCTGTACAGCCTGCTGCGCGCGAAAGATGCGCCTGGCCTGCGCGCCCTGACTGCCGGTTACGACGCCGTCACGCGCGATGCGCTGCTGGCCTTGCCGAACCTGTACGGCGACATCGACGTGCTGGCACGTGCGCGCGAAGTGCTGCCGCCGCTGCCGGGCGTGCTGAAAGCGCTGGCCGAACTGGCCGCGCTGGCAGGATCGGCCCTGGGCCGCGCCGAAGTGGCGATTGACCTGGCCGACCTGCGCGGCTACCAATATGAAAGTGGCGCGATGTTTGCGCTGTATGTACCTGGCTTGCCGAACGCGGTTGCGCGCGGCGGCCGTTATGACCACGTCGGCGAAGCGTTCGGCCGGGCACGTCCCGCGACCGGCTTCTCGCTCGATTTGCGCGAACTGGCGCGCCTGTTGCCGACCGCGGAACGGAAGCATTCGATCCGCGCGCCGTGGGGCAGTGCGCCAGAATTGAAGGAAAAAATCGCCGAGTTGCGCAAGGCGGGCGAGGTCGTGATCCAGAGCATGCCGGGTCACAGTAATGAACAAGACGAGTTCGAGTGCGATCGCGTGCTGGTACTTGCCGATAATGGTAGTAGCTGGATTCTTAAAAACTTAGGTTGAGTGATGTCAAAGAAAATTATGGCAAAGAACGTTGTTGTCATCGGCACCCAATGGGGCGATGAAGGTAAAGGCAAGATCGTCGATTGGTTGACCGATCACGCCCAAGGCGTGGTGCGCTTCCAGGGCGGCCACAATGCAGGCCACACGCTGGTCATCGGCGGCGTGAAAACCGCGCTGCAGCTGATCCCGTCGGGCATCATGCGTCCAGGCGTTGCCTGCTACATCGGTAACGGCGTAGTCGTTTCCGTGCCGGACGTGCTGCGCGAAATCGACAAGCTCGAAGCGGTCGGCGTCGAAGTCGCCTCGCGCCTGAAAGTGTCGGACGCGGCGCCTGTGATCCTGCCTTACCACACCGCGATCGACCTGGCGCGTGAAGCCAAGCGTGGCGATGCGAAGATCGGCACCACCGGCAAGGGCATCGGCCCGGCCTACGAAGACAAGGTGGCGCGCCGCGCGATCCGTATCGCCGACCTGCTGAACGAGAAGCGCTTTGCCGAAAAGCTGGCCGAAAACCTCGATTACCACAACTTCGTGCTGGAAAACTACCTGAAGGCGCCGAAAGTCGACTATCAGAAGACCCTCGACGACGCGCTGGCCTATGTGCCGCGTCTGCGTCCGATGGTCACCGACGTATCGAGCGCGCTGTACAAGGCGCACAAGGCCGGCGCGAACCTGCTGTTCGAAGGCGCGCAGGGTTCCCTGCTCGACGTCGACCACGGCACCTATCCGTTCGTCACCTCGTCGAACTGCGTGGCCGGCAATGCCGCCGCCGGTTCGGGTGTCGGTCCTGGCATGCTGCACTACATCATGGGCATCACCAAGGCTTACACGACGCGCGTCGGTTCCGGCCCGTTCCCTTCGGAACTGCCAACGGATGCGGGCGTCGGCCACCACCTGGCACAAGTCGGCCATGAATTCGGCACCGTGACGGGCCGTGCCCGCCGCTGCGGCTGGTTCGACGCCGCCTTGCTGCGCCGCTCCGTGCAGATCAACGGCGTGACGGGCATGTGCCTGACCAAGCTGGACGTGCTGGACGGTATCGAAACGCTGAAACTGTGCACCGGCTACACCATCGACGGCGTCGCCACGGACATCTTCCCATCGGGCGCTGAAGAAGCCGCCCGTTGCGTACCGGTGTACGAAGAGATGCCGGGCTGGACGGAAAGCACGGTCGGCGCGAAATCGCTGGCGGCCCTGCCGGCCACGGCGCGCGCTTACATCAAGCGCATCGAAGAACTGGTCGGCGTACCGGTGGACATGGTTTCGACCGGCCCGGATCGTGAAGAAACGATCGTGCTGCGCCACCCATTCGAGTAAGCTGCTGGACACAATCCGCCGCAAGGCGGATTTTTTTAATCACGCTAATAATAAGATTTCACTATCATGACTACCCCACAATCGAACGATCAACATCTCTGGGTCAACTGGGAAGAGTACCACCGCCTGATCGAGCGCCTGGCGCTCAAGGTCTACGAATCGGGCTGGAAATTCGACCAGGTATTGTGCCTGGCGCGCGGCGGCGTGCGTCCCGGCGACGTGTTCTCGCGCATCTTTGATTTGCCGTTGGCCATCCTGTCGACCAGCTCCTACCGCGAAGACGCGGGCACGGTGCGCGGCGACCTCGATATCGCCAAGTACATGACCATGACCAAGGGCCCGCTGGCCGGCCGCATCCTGCTGGTTGACGACCTGGCCGATTCGGGCGTCACGCTGGACAAGGTCACGCGTCACCTGAAGGAAAACTTCCCTGACGTGACCGAAGTCAAATCGGCCGTGATCTGGCTCAAAGGCTGCTCCGTCGTGCGTCCCGACTACTTCCTCGACGAACTGCCGCACAATCCGTGGATCCATCAGCCGTTCGAAGACTACGACGGCCTGCGTCCGCACCAGCTGGCGGCGTGGATCAAGAAGGGCGAAGCAGGCAAGTAATTGCGTGCGCGCTTGCAAAAAAAAGACGATCGTGTATCGTCTTTTTTTTCGTCCAAGGAAATGCGATGACCATACTGACGACGGCGCGCCTGCGCCTGGAACCGATCAACGAGAGCCACTACGAGCGCATGCGCACGCTCAACACCGATCCCGAGGTGATGACTTACCTGAACGCGGGCCAGCCCGAGTCGGAAGAGGTGACGCGCGCGGCCATCGCCCGCACCATGGGCCGCTGGGCCGAATGGGGCTATTCGTGGTGGGCGCTGATACGCCTCGATGACGGTGAGCTGGTGGGCATGGCGTGCCTGCAGCACCTCTCCGGCGACAGGGCCAACCCCCTTGAAATCGGCTGGCGCCTGGCGCGGACCAGCTGGGGCCAGGGCTACGCCAGCGAGGCGGCCAATGCCATCGTCGCGCATGCGTTCGACGTCGTCGGCGCGCCCGAAGTGGTGGCCGTGGCCCATCCCGGCAACGCCGCCTCGATCAAGGTCATGACGCGCCTGGGCATGCAATACGTGGGCATGGAACGCCATTACGATATCGACAGCGTGGTGTACCGCCTGGCGCGTCCATGACGGCGACGCGCAAGCCCTTGAAGCTGGGCTGCAGCTACGGCGTGCGGTTCTCGCCCGATGGCGCGCATCTGGCCGTGCTGGGGCGCGACCTGGTGCTGTGGGACGTGGCGGCGCGCCAGAAGCTGTGGCGCGGCAAATTCATCGCGCACATGTCGGGCATGGCGTTTTCGCCCGACGGTGGCCGGCTGGCCATCAAGAGCACGACGGGCCAGATGGCCGTGGTGGATGCCGAGGCGGGCCAGTTGCTGGTGAACTTCCAGAACAAGAAGGATGGCGAAGGCTGCGGCCCCGCGTGGTCACCCTGCGGCCGGTATCTTGCCGACGGCGGCTGGGATGGCCGCCTGCGCGTGCGCGACGCGCAGACGGGCGAGGTGCTTTTCATGCAGGAGCACCCGGGCCAGATGCTGCGCGCCATGCACACGATCGACGCCATCGATGGCGGGCGGCGTTTGCTGGTTCAGCACGGCGTCAAGTCGGTGGACGAAGGGCAGGTGCAGCCGCCCGACTACTGCAGCGTGTGGGACTGGCCCCTGCAGGCGGGAGGAGGGACGGTGGCGCTGTCGCTGCCGGGCATGATGTCATGTGCGCCGTCGCCGGACGGCGAATTTCTGGCCGTGCTGCACCACACGGGCGGCGCGCAGTATCTGTCGATGTATGCGCTGGCCGATGGGAGCTGTCTGGCCAGGGTGCCGGTGGAGGCGGGCGGCGGCACGGGCGACGCCCTGCACTGGCTACCCGACGGCAGCGCGCTGGGACGCATCGGCAAGGGCAAGCTGCTGTTTTATTGCTGGCCGGGCCTCGACGTGCTGACACAACACGCTTTGATGTATCCCTGCGCGCTGGATTTTTTGCCCGGCTCGCCATTGGCCGCCATCGGCTCCTGGGAATCCGGCATGCTGATGGAGTTGAACATTCACGAGGAAACCGCATGATCACCTGTTATTTGCGCTACATCATCGACCCGTACAAATTGCGGGAATTCGAAGCCTACGGCAAGCTGTGGATACCGCTGGTCGAGCGCTTCGGCGGCCAGCACCACGGCTATTTTTTGCCATCCGAGGGGGCCAGCAACGTGGCGCTGGCCATGTTCTCGTTTCCCAGCCTGGCCCTGTACGAGCAGTACCGCAGCGACTCGATGCAGGACGCCGAATGCCAGGCCGCTTTCCGCTATGCAGAAGAGACGCGCTGCATCGTCAGCTACGAGCGCAGTTTTTTCAGGCCTGTGTTTGCTTGATCTGCCTCAATCGCGCTGCGGCGCGCCCAGGGGGAAGAGGTGGCGGTACGGGCGTGCCTCTTCTACCGCGCGGGCGAACGATGGACGGGCCAGCAGGCGGGCGCGGTAGGCGCGCAGCAGGGGCAAGGTGGCGGGAATCGGCTGCGTCCAGTCCGCATAGAACAGCGATGGGGCAGCGGCGCAGTCGGCCAGGCTGAAGTGGTCGCCGGCGGCCCACGTCCTGCCGGCCAGGTGATTTTCCAGCCAGGCGTAGGCGAGGTTCAGCTTTTCGCCGGCAAACGCGCGGCCTTCACGGGTCTTTGCCGGGTCGCCGGTCAGGGCGGCGCCGACGGCATGCTGCACGGGCGTCATGACGTGCAGGTCGAAATAGCGGTCGAGAAAACGCACGTCCAGCGCCTGCATGGGCTCGTCCGGCAGCAGGCGCAGCGGGCCGGGATGGGCCAGTTGCAGGTATTCGATGATGATGCTGGTCTCGGCGACGTTGCGCTCTCCGTCCACCAGCAGGGGAAACTTGCGCAGCGGCCAGCGCTCCAGCCATTCCTGAAGGTGCCGGGGCATGTCCGGCGCCAGGCAGCGGAAGTCGAAAGGTATGGCGTTTTCGTACAGGGCGATGAGCACCTTCTGCGTGTACGAGGAAAAGGGATGGCCGTAGAGGATCAGCGACACGATGGGATCTCCTGTCATTGCGAAAGGGTTGGCAACACGCGCGTGCAGCAACGATAGTGCAATGACCGTATCAATGCAAGCGCTCCGGGTCATGCTGATGTCGGGCGTGGCATTGCCCGCTCCCCAGTGCCAGGTCTCAATCCTCGGCCTGGAACTCTTTGGCCGAGACGAACAGGTCCCACGAGGCGATGAACAGGGCCGCCACCACGGGGCCGATGACAAAGCCGTTCAGGCCGAACAGGGCCATGCCGCCCACGGTCGACAGCAGCACCACGTAGTCGGGCATCTTGGTATCCTTGCCCACCAGGATGGGGCGCAGCACGTTGTCGACCAGGCCGATGACGAAGACGCCGAAGGCGGCCAGGCCCGCGCCTTGCCAGATGGCGCCCGTGGCCAGGAAGTAGGCGGCCACCGGCGCCCAGACGAGGGCGGCGCCGACGGCCGGCAGCAGCGACAGGAAGGCCATCAGCACGGCCCACAGCAGGGGCGCGGGCACGTCGAGGAACCAGAACGCCAGGCCGCCGAGGGCGCCCTGGGCGATTGCAACGAGGATGTTGCCCTTCACGGTGGCGCGGATCACCGTGGTGAAATTGGTGAACAGGCGCTGCTTGTACTTGCGGCTCAGCGGTACGGCGTTCTTGATGCGGGCCGACAGGGCGGAGCCATCGCGCATGAGGAAAAACAGCAGATACAGCATGATGCACAGGCTGGTGAGAAATTCGAAGGTGTACAGGCCCACATTGATGGCTTTTACTGCCACCACCTGGCTCACCTGCGTTGCACCCTCGGCCAGCTTGTCCTGCAGGCTGGCCAGGCTGGTCAGGTTGAAGCGGTCGAGCAGGTTGATCAGCCATTGCGGCAGCACTGCCATGATTTTATTGAAGAACATGCCGACCGTGATCTCGCCCGAACGTACCATTTCCACGACGCTGGCTGCCTGGTTCACGAGCGACACGGAAATGAGCGACAGCGGCAGGATGACGATGACGATGATCAGCAGCAAGGTCAGCAGCGACGCGAGGGCGGCGCGCCCCTTGGTTTTGGCCAGCAGCCAGCGGTACACGGGCGCGAACAGGATCGCCAGGATGACGCCCCAGAAGATGGCGCCCGCATACGGCGCCAGTATCCAGCCAAAGCCGATGGTAACGATGCTCAAGAGGAGCAAGAACACTTTCTGGTGCAGCGTGAGGGTTTGCATGGGCGGTAGCGCTATGATAGGGGTTGAGTTGGCCCATCATAAGCGAGGCGTGGCGCGCTGCGCCATACAATTGTCGCGCTGCGTGCGCGAGCGCACCTGGCGCGCCGGGGGGGGGCAATGCGCTGGCGGCAATGCCGGCAAGCTGTCGTTCCCCGTGTCCGATCCCCGGCGTCCATCACATTTTCAGGTTGGCAACACGCGCGTGCTGCAACGATAGTGCAATGACCGTATCAGTGCAAGCGAACCTGGCCGTTCGCGCGCGGCCGTTTCGCTTGCAGCCGCACCTTAGCCCAGGCTCGCCAGATAGCGCAGTCCCGTAATGCTGGGGAAAAAGCAATACACGCCGCCACGCGTGATGACGCTGCGCGAGAAATGTTGCAGTTCCGTGTTGCCGCTGCCCTTGGGGCCCACGCCGGGCAAGGTGAAGGAACTGACGGCCGGGTCGTTGACACCCAGAAACACGTCCTGGCCGCTGATGTTGAGCGTGGCATTGCCCGCCTCGGGACCGGCTGGACCGACGGCCGATTTGACGAAAGTATCATCATTGTTCCATTGCTTCATCAGGAATTCGAACTGATTGCGCAGGCTGGCATTGATGAAATAGCCGACCAGGCCGCGCTGCTCTGCGATGGGGGTGGCCGGATCATATTCGCTACCGTAGGGCATGGCGCGCCGCACGATGCGGTGGTGGCGGGCGGAGGCGCCCACGACGGCTTCGTCGCGCGGATTGTTGCGGCGGATATGCGCGCCGATCGGGCATTTCAGGCCCAGCGTGTCATCCAGTTCCGGTTGCCCATCGACATAGTGAAAGCGGTTCAGGCTGGCGTCCGGCAGCACGGGGCCGGCCTCGTCCGGCCTGAGCACGAGCGGATTGCCATTGCGCCAGCGCCCGCACATCTTGGCGGCCACCATTTCGGTGCTGAGCCCGGAACTGGCCGCGCCCTGGCTCAGGATGCTGTCGAACAGGGGCACGTCCTGCTCCAGGATGCGGAAGGCGGCATAGCTGCCATTGGTGGACAGCTGCGGCGGCTGCACCTGGTAGGTGCCGCCGTTCTCATTCTGATAGCCGAGCAGGAATTCCCCCGTCATGACGCTGTTGAGCGGATCAGGGTCATGCTCGCGCTTGCGCTGCGGGGCGCCATCGACGTCCGGCTGGGCGATGCTGTCGCGGTAGCCGAAATGCACGCGGTTGCCTGGCAGGGCCACGCCATCATGCGCATACAGTTCACGCCAGCCGGCGGCAAAGGCGCGGCGTAGCTTGACCGAGGTCGCCTGCAGCACTTCCGCCGATTCGCTGACCCATAGGCTCAGCAGCGCATGCACCTGGCCGGCCTCGGTCGCCGGTCCCAGGTTGCCGAGCCAGTGTTCGGGGGCGCTGTCGCCCACGTCGCCCACGGCTTTCACGCTGGCCGGGTCGGCGGCGCCCCGTTGAAATGCCTGGTCAAAGGTGGCCAGGTCGGTCGCGGCAACGCCCAGCGCCGACAGGCCGGGAGCGGTAAAGCTGAGGTTCAGGAAGCAGGGCGGCTTAGGGTGGATATGGCGCGCGGTGGTAATGGATGGCAGGCCGTCGCTGCCGTCGAGCAGGGCCGTGATGATGCGCCGTGCCTGCGCCGCATCCGTGATGCTGAAGATGAAATGGCGCGCCAGGTTGACGCGGTAGCCGCGCAAGATCGTGCCTTGCACGTCGTCGTAATCGATGGTGGGATCGGCCATGCTGTCTCCGGGGGCTGGGGTGGTGGCTGGCAGGGTGGTGGGGCCGCTTGCGCAGCCCCGGCGTGGTGTTCGGTTCAGACCGAGGCGAGGATTTTCTGGACGGTCTGCGGATAGGCGCTATACAGGCCGGTATTGGGCACGTGCTGCGCGGCGTCGTTGGCCGTGATGAAGGCCTCAAATGCGGTCACGTGCGTGGCAACGGGCATCAGCGCCTTGCCACCCACGACAAACTGCAGCAGTGCGTCGAATACGTCGCCAAGCTGGTCCACGAAATCTTCGATGTAGTCGTTGAAGCTGCCGTCATACTCGGTGATCACGCCGATGATCAGGGTATCGGAAGTACCCGTCGATTGAAGGTTGGGCAGCAGATTGGGCTGGGAGCGGTCGAACAGGGTGAAGCGGGCAAAGTGCACGGTACCGATATCGGTGAGGGCGGCATTGATCTTCGCCTGGTATTCCACCAATGTTGCGGCGATGGCGGTCGGATTGGTGCCGGGTAGTACCGGCATCATTAAGCACAGTGGATTTGCCATGGGAGGCTCCTCATTACGTGGTTGTCGGGACGACCGACACTACGCCGTGGCGCCAACTGCGTCAAAAACTATATTTTTACACTTGTTGCTAAATACGCACTATTGCATCATGATAATGATGTGAAATGCGGTCTCATGTGGATAGTTGCTGAGGCTGCTTGACGCCGGTCTGCGCTCTGCTGCCAGGCAGTGCCGGCCTGTTTCTGGAAGCGCAAGTGGCACCGCTGGCGGCGCCAGGTTCCGGGGCTGTTATTTTGGCATGAGGGGACGGCGCCTCGCTTTCTGCGCCCTAGAACCGTATCGGACAAGGTGCCGCAGTCCCTTCGCCAAAACCGGCATAGCCGGACCGTGCGCTGAGGTTCAGCGTCATGTTGCCCTTGTCCGGCATGTAGATGCAATATTCTCCGGTCGCCGTGATGATGCGGTAAATGCGCTTGGGGTCGTTCGGCGCGCTCCACAATTCGATGCGGGCCGCTTCGAACCACTTCGGCTTGACCGCCGCATGCGCTTCCGCAAAGCCTTTCGCCAGGCGCGTCTGCGCCGTATCGGGCGGCGCTACAAATTCCTGCGGATGCTCGGCGCGCAGCTGGCGGTCGATGGCGCCGGCCGCTTGCAGGGCCCGTTGCGCCAGGGTGAGGGCGCCAGCCTTGGGCGCGTCTGGCGGCTGTTCTGGCGGCGTGGTGGCAGGCGTTGCCTTGGGTGGCGATGTGGCTATTGCCGGATCGGCAGGAAGCGCCTGCGGGCGTGGCGGCGCAGGCTCAGGCTCGACAGGCGCAACGAATCCCCGTGGCGCTGGCAATGGCGGCATCAGCTGCAGCCAGACGCGCTCATCGTGCTCCACGCTCCTGTGGACTGGCCGCATGACCGCCCAGAGCAAGGCCAGGTGCAAGACGGCAACGGCTGCGACGGCCCAGCCTTGACGGCGCGGGCGGAAAGCCAGGCGGTGCTGCGCAGGGACGGTGCTCATCTGTTCATGTTTCCCAGGAGTAAGATGGCACTAGTATGCAAATTTGCAACAGTACTGTAAACAGCTTTCGCAAAGTATGCAGCCGGCGCTCCCCGAGGTGCCGGAAAACGCGCCCGCGCGGTGATTTTGTCAAGCTGTCCTATCCGGCCTCAGGCCATCGTCGACAGGAAGTGCGGCGCGTGGACTTCGAATGCCTGCGCACGCGGATCGTCGAGCTGCCGGGACTCAATGGGGATGGCGTCGGCAGCTGGCTGGTGCTGGGCGAAGCGCCCGGCCGTTTATTTGCCCAGGATCGACGCCACGTTGTCGGTGCCGGGCGCGCCGAACAGCTGCTGCTTGAGGACATGCAGCTGGTCGCGCACCTGCGCCGCCTTTTCGAACTCCAGGTTCTTGGCGTGGTCGACCATCAGCTTTTCCAGGCGCTTGATTTCCTTGCTCACCTGCTTTTCGCTCATGGCTTCGAACTTCGCCGCTTCCTGCGCCACTTGCAGCGTTTCGCGCGCTTCCTGCGGGCTGTAGACGCCGTCGATCATTTCGCGGATCGATTTTTTCACGCCGATCGGCACGATGTTGTTGGCCGTATTGAAAGCGATCTGCTTGGCGCGGCGGCGTTCCGTTTCATCGATGGCGCGGCGCATGGAGTCCGTGATGCGGTCGCCGTACAGGATCGCCGTGCCATTCAGGTTGCGCGCGGCGCGGCCGATGGTCTGGATCAGGCTGCGCTCGGAACGCAAAAAGCCTTCCTTGTCCGCGTCGAGGATGGCGACCAGCGACACTTCCGGCAAGTCCAGGCCCTCGCGCAGCAGGTTGATCCCCACCAGCACGTCGAAGGTGCCCAGGCGCAGGTCGCGCAGGATTTCCACGCGCTCCACCGTCTCGATATCGCTGTGCAGATAGCGCACCTTGATGCCATGGTCGCCCAGGTATTCCGTCAATTGCTCCGACATGCGCTTGGTTAAAGTCGTCACCAGCACGCGCTCGTCCTTCTTGATGCGCTCGACGATTTCCGACATCAGGTCGTCCACCTGGCTGCTGGCGGGGCGCACGATGATCTGCGGGTCGACCAGGCCCGTGGGGCGCACCACCTGTTCGACCACCTGGTCGGAGTGGTTCTTTTCGTAGTCTGCCGGGGTGGCCGAGACGAACACGGTCTGGCGCATCTTCTGTTCGAATTCCTCGAATTTCAAGGGCCGGTTGTCGAGCGCGGACGGCAGGCGGAAGCCGTAGTCGACCAGGTTGGTCTTGCGCGAGCGGTCGCCGTTGTACATGGCGCTCAGCTGGCCCGTCAGCACGTGCGACTCGTCGAGGAACATCAGGGCGTCGGGCGGCAGATAATCGACCAGCGTTGGCGGCGGTTCGCCCGGCAGCGCGCCGCTCAAATGGCGCGAATAGTTCTCGATACCCTTGGTGAAACCGATTTCCGCCATCATTTCCAGGTCGAAGCGCGTGCGCTGTTCCAGCCGCTGTTCCTCGATCAGCTTATTCTCCTTGCGGAAGAACTCCAGACGCTCGCGCAGCTCGTCCTTGATGGTTTCGACGGCGCGCAGCACGGTGGAGCGCGGCGTCACATAGTGCGAACCCGGGTACACGGTGAAGCGGGGGATTTTTTGCCGCACGCGGCCCGTCAGCGGGTCGAACAGCTGGATCGACTCGATCTCATCGTCGAACATTTCCAGGCGCACGGCCAGTTCCGCATGCTCGGCGGGGAAGATGTCGATGGTGTCGCCGCGCACGCGGAAGGTGCCGCGGCCGAAATCGACCTCGTTGCGCGTGTACTGCATCTGGATCAGGCGCGCAATGACGTCGCGCTGGGCGACCCTGTCCTTCACGCGCAGGGTCAGGATCATCTGGTGGTATTCGTTCGGATTGCCGATACCGTAGATGGCCGAGACGGTGGCGACGATGATGACGTCGCGCCGCTCCATCAGCGACTTGGTGCACGACAGGCGCATCTGCTCGATATGTTCGTTGATCGACGAATCCTTTTCGATGAACAGGTCGCGCTGCGGCACGTAGGCTTCGGGCTGGTAGTAATCGTAGTAGCTGACGAAGTATTCGACGGCGTTTTGCGGGAAAAAGTCGCGGAACTCGCTGTACAGCTGCGCCGCCAGGGTCTTGTTCGGCGCGAAGACGATGGCGGGCCGGCCCATGCGCGCGATGACGTTGGCCATGGTGTAAGTCTTGCCCGAACCGGTCACGCCCAGCAGGGTCTGGAAGGCCAGCCCGTCGGCAATCCCCTCGGATAACTGGGCGATCGCCGTGGGCTGATCGCCGGCCGGAGGGAAGGGCTGGTGCAGCTTGAAGGGGGAGTCCGGGAAAGAGATAATTGCGCTTTCCGCCTCGCTGGCGGTAGATAATTCGGGCATGTGAATCAGACCTTTGTTAGAATAGTGCTCTGCTGGCGGCCCTGGCGTTGTATTTTGGGGCGCTGTCTACAACTCCGCTGTGAACCTGCTTCCAATCGAATCCAATCTTATCATGACGAACCCAACTGTTTCTGCCAGTCTGTTTAGCGCCATCGAGATGGCCCCACGCGACCCGATCCTGGGCATCACCGAAGCATTTAACGCGGACCAGAATCCCGCCAAAATCAATCTGGGCGTTGGCGTCTATTATGACGACAACGGCAAGGTGCCTCTGTTAGCTTGCGTACGCAAGGCGGAAGCCATCCTGATCGAACAGGCTGCGCCACGCACCTATCTGCCGATCGAAGGCCTGGCTGCCTACGACAAGGCGGTGCAGGAACTCGTATTTGGCGCCGACAGCGCCGTAATTCAAGAGCGCCGCGCCGTCACCGTGCAAGCCATCGGCGGCACGGGCGCACTGAAGATCGGTGCCGACTTCCTGCAGCGCTTCGCGCCGGGTGCCCAGGTCTACATCAGCGACCCGAGCTGGGAAAACCACCGCGCGCTGTTCGAAAACGCCGGTTTCGTCGTGAATAACTACACGTACTACGATGCCGCCACCCATGGCGTGAACTTTGACGGCATGCTGGCCAGCCTGAACGCCATGCCAGCCGGTTCCATCGTCGTGCTGCACGCTTGCTGCCACAACCCGACCGGCGCCGACCTGAGTGTGGCCCAGTGGGATCAGATCATCGCCGTCGTCACCGCGCGCGGCCTGGTGCCGTTCCTGGACATGGCTTATCAAGGTTTCGCCAACGGCATCGCCGAAGACGGCGCCGTGGTGCGCCGCTTTGCCGACGCGGGCGGCCCGCTGCTGGTGTCGAACTCGTTCTCGAAATCGTTCTCGCTGTACGGCGAGCGCGTGGGCGCCCTGAGCGTCGTCGCCGCCAGCGCCGATGAAGCTGCCCGTCTGCTGTCGCAGCTGAAGCGCGTCGTGCGCACCAACTACTCGAACCCGCCAGTCCATGGCGGCAAGGTGGTCGCCACCGTCCTGGCCACGCCGGAACTGCGCCAGCTGTGGGAAGAAGAACTGGCCGGCATGCGCGTGCGCATCCGCGAAATGCGCAATGCCTTCGTGGAAAAACTGAAAGCCAAGGCGCCAGGCCACGACTTCGAATTCGTGCGCCAGCAAATCGGCATGTTCTCGTACTCCGGTCTCACCAAGGAGCAGGTGGCGTCGCTGCGCGAGCAGTCGATCTACGCCGTCGACACGGGCCGTATCTGCGTGGCAGCATTGAATTCGCGCAATATCGACATCGTTATTGACGCGATCGCCAAAGTGCTTTAAGATCTTGCTTCTTCGGCGCTGCATGCAAGTGCGGCGCTGATGGCAGTAGAAAGTCGGCGATGGCCGTGTTTGTGATGATGCAGTATCAGTCTTGCAAATATGAAACAAGCGACATATAATATTGCCTCTTTTCCCTGATAGCTCAGTTGGTAGAGCGACGGACTGTTAATCCGCAGGTCCCTGGTTCGAGTCCAGGTCGG
>NZ_JACYMM010000015.1 GCF_020858115.1 Janthinobacterium sp. FW305-129 | reverse complement strand
TTTGGTGGGTGCTGAGAGGCTCGAACTCCCGACCTACGCCTTGTAAGGGCGCCGCTCTACCAACTGAGCTAAGCACCCGCATACCCAGAAAACTATCCCGACGTTTGTCACCACGTCTGGAAGAGGCACTATTATAGGGGGCGCTTTCCCGCTTGTGCAACTATTCTTATGGGATAAAAGCAGTTTTTTTGCTGAAAAGCGCAAAAATGCTCAAAGGAGGGGGAGCTGGCGTGTTTTTGGCTGCTGAAATGGGAAAAGCCCTTCGGTTCCAGGAACCAAAGGGCTTTTCTTTTATTGGCGGAGCGGACGGGACTCGAACCCGCGACCCCCGACGTGACAGGCCGGTATTCTAACCAACTGAACTACCACTCCAAGCTCGTATGATCTGTATTGCTGATCCATGAAGCACTGGACAGTTTTCTGATTTGGTGGGTGCTGAGAGGCTCGAACTCCCGACCTACGCCTTGTAAGGGCGCCGCTCTACCAACTGAGCTAAGCACCCGTTGCTTGTCTCAGAAAACCATCCCGACGTTTGTCACCACGTCTGGAAGAGGCGCTATTATAGGATGGCTAAAATCCTTCTGCAAGCGCTTTTTCACATTATTCCGTGATATTCCACTGCGACAGCATCCACGCCATATTAAACGCGTTCTCGGCGATGGCGTTATAGCGGCCCGACGCGCCGCCGTGGCCGGCGCCCATATTCGTTTTCAGCAGCAAGGGATTGCCGTCCGTTTTATGCGCGCGCAGCTTGGCCACGTACTTGGCCGGTTCCCAGTACATGACCTGGCTGTCGTTCAGGCCCGTCGTCACCAGCATGGCCGGGTAATTCTTGCGGGCAATGTTGTCGTAGGGCGAGTAGCTGAGCATGTAGTCGTAGGCCGCCTTCTGGTTCGGGTCGCCCCATTCCAGGTACTCTCCCGTCGTCAGCGGCAGGCTGGCGTCCATCATGGTGTTCATCACGTCGACAAACGGCACGGCCGCGTGCACGGCGTGGAACAGCTCGGGGCGCATGTTGACGACGGCGCCCATCAGCAGGCCGCCCGCGCTGCCGCCCTGGATGATCAGGCGGTTCGGACTCGTCCATTTTTCGCGCACCAGGTAGTCGGCGCTGTCGATGAAGTCGTTGAAGGTGTTTTTCTTCTTCATCAGCATGCCGTCTTCATGCCACGCTTCGCCCATGTCCGTGCCGCCGCGGATGTGCGCCTGCGCGTAGATGACGCCCCGCTCCAGCAGGCTGATGCGGCTGATGGCAAAACTGGCTTCAGTCGAGATGCCGTAGGAACCATATGAATACAGCAGCAGCGGCGCGGAACCGTCGAGCTTGACGCCCTTCTTGTAGACGATCCACAGCGGCACTTGCACGCCGTCGCGCGCCTTCACCCACAGGCGCTGCGTCGTGTAGCGGCTGCCGTCAAAGCCGCCGACGATTTCCTGCTGTTTCAGCACCGTGCGCTTGCCATCCTGCATGCTGACGTCGATGACGGTGGGCGGCGTGACGGGCGACTGGTAGGACATGCGAAATTGTGTGGCGGAAAATTCCGGCGTACCGACGGATGTCGCCAGGTAGACGGGGTCGTCGAACTGCACGGTTTTCCAGTTCTTTTGCGCAAAATCAAGGATGCGCGCGCGGTTCAGGGCGCGCGCCTTTTCCATCACCACCAGGTAGCCCTGGAAGACGTCGATGGACTGGATCACGGCGTCCTTGTTGTGCGGCACGACGGGTTTCCAGTGCTTCGGCTGCGGCGCGGCGACCGGCGCGCTGACGACGCGGAAATTCTTCGCATCCTTGTTGGTCAGAATATACAGCTGGCCGTCGCGGTGTTCGATGCCGTAGCGGTGGCCCTTCTCGCGTGGCAGCACGCTCTGGAAACTGCCTTCCGGCTTGTTCGTTGGCAACAGCAGGACTTCGCTCGTGTCCGTGCTGCGCGCCGTGAGCACAAAGTAGCGCTGGTCGCGCGTGCGGCTCACGCCGATGGCGAATTGCTCCACCGGCTCGTGGTAGACCTGCTGCGGCGCACCGCCCAGCGCCAGGCGGAACAAGCGGTCAGCGCGCTTGGTGGTGGCGTCTTCCTGCGTCAGCATCAGGGTGGCATTGTCCGCCGCCCAGGCCAGCGAGGTCACGCGCGGCATGCTGTCCGAGAGCAACTTGCCCGTCTTCAAATCCTTGACATGCAGCTCGTACTGGCGGAAACCCGTCGTGTCCGTGGTGTAGGCCAGCAATTGTTCATTCGGGCTGACGCTGAAGGCGCGCACGGCAAAGAATTTGTGGCCTTCGGCCAGTTGATTCTGGTCAAGCAAAATCTCTTCGACCGCCTGGGCGTCATACGCGCCCTTCGCGCCCACGGGGCGGCGGCAATGAATCGGATATTGCTTGCCCGCTTCCACGCGCGTGTAATAGTAGAAATTGCCCTGGCGTGCGGGAACGGACAGGTCCACTTCCTGCATGCGGCCCTTGATTTCCGCATACACCTTGTCGGCCAGCGGCTGGATCGGGGCCGTGACGGCGGCCGTATAGGCGTTTTCCGCATTCAGGTAATCGATCACGGCAGGGTCGGTCTTCTTTTGCAGCCAGCGGTAGTCGTCCGTGACGACCGTGCCGTGGCGCGTTTCCTGCCAGGCCGTCCTGGCGGCGACGGGCGCGGTGGCAGCGGTGGCGTCGGCGGCCAGCGCGGATGGCGCCAGTGTGGACAGCAGCAGGGCCGGCACGATGGATGAGCAGGCGGCAATGCGGCGCAAGGCGTGATGTGCTGTGGACAAGGCAACTCCTTCGGTTCGTTGTTGTGCAGCAATTCTATTCTTGCTAAATAGAAAAGCCAATCATGATTTCAGTCAACACGGCGCGGTACTTGCATCCACGGGCATTTCCAGCGATACTGTATATAACAACAGTATTTAACTGCATTCCGCCGCGAGGTGCCCTTGACCACATCTGCCTCCTCCCTTCTCGAGCCGCCCGCCCGCCGCTGGATAGCCCACCTGGACATGGACGCCTTCTTTGCCTCCGTGGAATTGCTGAAATATCCCGAATTGCGCGGCGAGCCGGTGGTGATCGGCGGCGGCCGGCTGCAGCAGCCCGTGCTGCAGGAAGACGGCACGCGGCAATTTGCGCGCATGCGCGACTACGTGGGGCGCGGCGTCGTCACCACGTCGACCTATGCGGCGCGCACGTTTGGCGTGTTTTCCGCCATGGGCATCATGAAGGCGGCGAAACTGGCGCCCGACAGCATCCTGCTGCCCGCCGATTTCGAGGCTTACCGCGAGTATTCCGCCCGCTTCAAGCAAGCCGTGGCGCAGTTGTGTCCCATCATCCAGAACGTGGGCATCGATGAAATCTATGTCGACCTGACGGAATACGGCGAGCAGGCGCCGGCCATGGCGGCGCGCCTGAAGGCGGCCGTGTCCGAGGCGACGGGCCTGTCATGCTCGATCGGCCTGGCGCCGAACAAATTGCTGGCGAAAATTTGTTCCGACCTGGAAAAACCCGACGGTCTGACCATTTTGTCGCCCGAGGACATTGAAACGCGCGTGTGGCCCTTGCCGGCAAAAAAGATCAACGGTATCGGCCCGAAGGCGACGGCCAAGCTGGAAGCCTTGGGTGTCAATACCATCGGCGAGCTGGCGCAAGCCGACATGGCCATGCTGCGCACGCAGTTCGGCGACCTGTACACGGGCTGGCTGCGCCAGGCGGCGCTGGGCATCGACGAGCGGCCCGTGCAGACGAGCCGGGAAACCAAATCCGTCAGCCGCGAAACGACGTTCGAGCGCGACTTGCAGGTGGTGCGCGACCGCGCCACCCTGTCGGAAAAGCTGGAAAGCCTGTGCACGCGCGTGGCGGGCGACCTCGATAAACAGTCGCTGGCGGGGCGCACGGTGGGCATCAAGCTGCGCTTCGAGGATTTCAGCACCGTCACGCGCGACGTCACCCTGCCCAGCGCCACGGCGGACGCGGCCGCCATCCTGCGCGCCAGCCGCGACTGCTTGCGGCGCGTGCCGTTCGAGAAAAAAATCCGCCTGCTGGGCGTGCGCATCTCGACCTTGTCCGATCCGGCCGTCGTGACGCGGCAGATACCCGCCCAGGCGGAGCTGTTTCCCGCCCTGTAGCGGCGTTTCCTACAAGATACATACCGCGCCAGACCGCGCTTTTGACGGCATTTTCATGTCGAAAGTGTAGAATGGCGTTCCCCTGGCACTACTGAAACAAACGGAAGACAAAAACTATGTGGTTCAAGAATCTTCAGATTTACCGCCTGCCCGCACCATGGGCCTATACGCCAGAACAACTGGAAGAGGCCTTGTCCTCGAACAAATTTACGCCGGCGACCAGCATGGATCTGATGCGCCAGGGCTGGGATACGCCGCGCCCGAACGGCGGCCTGGTCCATGTTGTCAACAAGCAAATGCTGATCTTGCTGGGCACGGAAAAGAAATTGCTGCCAGCGACCGTCATCAACCAGGTGGCCAAGGCCCGCGCCGCCGAGATGGAAGAAGCGCAAGGCTTTGCGCCTGGTAAGAAGGCCATGAAGGAATTGAAGGAGCGCGTGGCCGACGAACTGCTGCCGCGCGCCTTCAGCATCCGCAGCAACGTCTGGACGTGGATCGATCCCGTCAATGGCTGGCTGGTGGTCGATGCGGCCAGCCCGGCGAAAGCCGATGAAGTGATCAAGCTGCTGCTCAAAGCCGTGGATAAATTACCGCTGGAAAGCCTGCGCGTGCAGCGCTCGCCCGTGGCGGTGATGACGGAATGGCTGCAGGCCGACGATGCGCCTGCCGGCTTCACGGTCGACATGGACACGGAATTGCGCGCCACGGGCGAAAGCAAGGCCACCGTGCGCTATGTGCGCCACACGCTGGAAGCGGACGACGTGCGCCGCCACATCGCGGCCGGCAAGCAGTGCACGCGCCTGGCCATGACGTGGAACGACAAGATCTCGTTCGTGCTGACGGAGTCCCTGGCCATCAAGAGCGTCAAGCCGCTGGACGTGATCAAGGAAACGGAATCGAGCACGAAGAACGACGAAGAACGTTTCGACGGCGACGTGATGCTGATGACGGGCGAGCTCTCCAAGCTGATGGCCGACGTGGTCGAGGCATTGGGCGGCGAAGCGACTGCATAAAAGCAGATATATCGGTACGAAAAAGGAGCTGCGGCTCCTTTTTTTCGCCTGGGCAATCTGTGGGCGCATAAAAAAAGCGCCTGGCACGGTGAAGTGCAAGGCGCTTTTCAGACAGGCTAATTCAAGTTTTTATATTAGAACTTGTACGAACCGGTGATGTAGAACGTGCGCAGCATCGGATCAGCGTAACGCGGATCGAAGCCGACCTGGTGGCCGGACGACGCACGCAGCGACAGCGGTGGATTGCGGTCAAACAGGTTCTTGATACCGGCACGGATCGACGTTTTGTTGTTGATCGCGTAGCGGCCTTGCCAATCGAAGGTGATGTGCGACGGCACGTCCAGGCGGATCTTTTCGATGCCTTTGGTGTCGACGTTGTATACCTCGGTCAGGGCGTCGGTGTAGCCATTGCGATAGTTCACCACCATCGTGTTGCTCAGCTTGCCCGTATCCAGGGTGGCGGTCAGTTTGATCAGATCGCGGAACGTCACGGCCTGGTTGATGCCATAGATGTTCAGGCTGCTGGTCCAGTCGTTACGCGTACCTGGCACGGTGTAGTCTGCCTTGAGCATGTGGGTGCCGTTCAGGTTCACGGTCAGGTTGCCGAAGTCCAGCTTCTTGCGTGCCGTCATATCCCAGTCGATACCACGGTTATGCATTTGGCCGATGTTCATGGCCAGCGACTTGAATGCATAGAATGCCTTCGGGCTTTCCGCCGGCGTGAACATGACGAAGTAATCCTTGTATTTCTCCGGATTCGAGAAGGCCAGCGATTCGGCCACCGACGATACGGCGTCAAAGATTTTCACATCCCACAGGTCGGCACCGAACGAGAAGCTCGAGTTAGGCTCAACGCGGAAACCGGCCGTGAATTGCTTCGACGTTTCCGATTTCAGGTCCGGATTGCCACCAGACAAGCGGTTGTATTGCTTTTTGCTGTCTTGGCAGCCTGGGGTGCCCGGGAATGGGCAGTCATACGAGGTGGAGGTGAAACCGGAGCTGACCAGTGGCTGACCCAGGTCCAGCATGCTTGGCGCCTTGAAGCCCGTGCCGTAGGAGCCGCGGATCAACAACGATTGCACTGGCTGCCAGCGTGCCGACACCTTGTAGGTCGACGCGCTTTCGCTCTTGCCGGTGGTGGTGTGGGTCAAGCCATTGTCGACTGCCGACACATTGTCCAGACGCGCACCGATGGTCACTTCCACGGTCTTGGTGACAGGGGCCAGCAATTCGGCGAAGACGCCATACGTCTTGCGGCTCAGGTCATAAGCCTTCTTGCTTTCAAAGCCATAGATGGTGTCCTTGGTGGCACCGGCATCTGGCGTTTGCTCGTAGCTGTATTCGCGGTAGTCGCCGCCGATGCCGATGTTGGCCATACCGCCTGGCAAGCTAAACACTTCACGCGAACCATGCGCATCTACGCCGCGCAGGGTGGTCGATGCAGTACGCACGGAACCGCTGAATTGCGATTCGCCGATCAGTTGCTGAATCGCGGCCGATTGCTGGCCTGGTAACGCCAAGGGATTGAAATCCTTGTTGTTGAGCAAGGACAGGAGGTTGTCGCGTTTGGCATAGCCGCCGACGTAGCGCTCGTTGATCGCGTTTTTCGACCAGGTCAGGCCACTGCTGTAGTTCCAGCCGGCGAACTCGCCTTCGACGCCCACCACCAGATGCTTGGTGTCGGTAATCGACTGGCTGGCACGCGGGCCCCAGTCGACGAGGCGGTAGTTGGCGATGACCGACGACAGACCGTCTTGCTGGGCCGTCGTCAGGCCAGGCTGAATGTATTGGCTGTAGCCAGGCAATTGCGTGATCTTGCCAGTCTTTTCATCGCGGTTGAACAGTGTGATCGGCACCGGATTGGCGGCGATACGCGCCGTCAGGTCATAGTGCGACAGCGCCACTTCGGCAAAGGCCGTCATGTCGTCCGAGACCTTGTAGCTGGCGCGGGTAAACAGGCTATCGCGCTTCGATTGCGGCACGATTTCCACCATTGAGGCGCCGTCGAAGCCGCACGCATTGGTATTCGTCTGCAAGACATAGCTTTGCGGTGCGCAATCACCGTTGGCCTGTTTGTAGGGATTGTAGGTATAGCCCTTGGTCGGGTTGTTGTCCTTGAAGGACAGCGCGACGTTGGCTGGAGCTGCGGACGTGCTGGTGTTGTTGTAGACGTAGTTTTTGCCGTTGCGGCTGAACGGAATGTAGCCGCTGCGGGCGAACGAACGGTCGGTGGCGCGCACTTTCTCTTGCTCGTCGTGACGATAGCTGACCATCACGTTGTAGCGGTCTTCGTCCAGATTGCCGAAACCGTAGGTGATGTTGGTATTCCAGCTATTGCCGCCGCCGCTGTGTTCTGGCGCGGTGTAGGTGGCTTCGACGTTGCCGCCTTGCATGTTCTTCTTCAGGATGAAGTTAATCACGCCGGCAATGGCGTCCGAGCCGTACAGGGCCGAAGCGCCGTCGGTCAGGATTTCGACACGTTCAACCGCGCTCATCGGGATGGCGTTCAGGTTGACCGTATTGTCGGCGCCTTGCGGCGCAATGCGGCGGCCGTTCAGCAGGACCAGGGTATAGCTTTCGCCGATGTCATGGATCGAGGCGCTGGTACGGCCACCGGAATCGGAACCGGCTGCCGTGGCGCCGATCTGGAAACCTTGCATGGCGGGCAGATTCTGTACCAGGTCGGCAATTGTGGTGGCGCCGGTCTTGGCGATCGCTTCGAGCGACAGGCGCTGCACAGGCAAGGCGCCTTCGACGGCGATACGCTTGATGCTCGAACCGGTAATTTCAACTTTTTGAATTGCTTCGTCCGCCATGGATTGGCCAGAGAACAAGACGCTGCCTGCCAGGACGGTCAGGGCCAGGCGTACGCTGCGCACGCCAATTTTTTCTTTAAATGCCATTGTAACAATTACTCCGTAGTAGTTTTAATAACGACAAGCGGTACACGAGCACCGCGCAAGCTATCGGATAGACGGCTTGCGGTGCTCGTGTACGGTAGGCGGAACCACGTCGGTGGGAGGTGGAAGACTACTTAGCGCAATATTGTTATAAATGCACTTATAACTTGTCGAGGCGAACATTATGTCGTCTCAGCAAGAAAAAATGCATGTCAACCGTGTCGGATTTGGCAATAAATTGTGGATACAGAAGAATGTTTAAATTAATTGTTAAATTGCAGTTTTATATTCAACAATATCGGTGTTTTTAAAAATGATAGATGGCGTTTTTTTACAACATAAAATTATTCTATTGGCAATTCGATGTTTTACCTACAATAATTCGAGAAAAACTGTCGCTTTGCAGAATTTATGAAAGGTCAAAAAACGTAAAAAAAGCCCGCTAAAGCGGGCTGCTAGAATTGTGACAGAGTGTCAGTCGACCGCTTCCCGGTCTGTTGTGCGCACCCTGCCCGCCATCGGCTCCCTTACAAGGGCTGGAACACGCCGGCGGCGCGGTTCTTTTGCACATTGTCCCAGGCAAAAATCTGGCCATTCATGGCCACGTACACGCCCGCTGGCAAGGTTTGCGCCACGCCGCAGGCAAAGCCCAGGTTGAACAGGGCATCGGAGTTGTCGATTTCGTAGGGAATCATGGCGCCCGTGAGAATCACCGTTTGCTGCAGGTTCGCCGCGCCCAGCACCTGCGCCGTTTCGCGCATGGTGTCGGTGCCGTGGATGATGACGATGGCTTTTTCCTGTGCCGCACGGCACGAGGCCAGCACGCGCTGGCGGTCCGCATCCTGCATGTCGAGCGAGTCGAGCAGGGGCAATTGCTCCAGCGCTACGGGCGCCGTCATGCGTGCGCGGGCAATCGCTGCCGGCAAATGACTGTCGGAAAAGCCCAGGGTACCGTTCAATTCGTTGTAGTGTTTGTCGAAAGTGCCGCCAGTGGCGAGTATGCGCAAAGTCATGATGTGGTCACGATGTCAGTGGAGAATGACGCGCATGATAGCGTGGATTGTGTGCCTTGCGTGAATGGCGGGCTCGCTGCGGGCCGTTGCGGATCGCATCTGGAAAATTTGGCCATCTGTGAGTACACTGGTTTCTTTGTTTGCCTGCCACCCCGACTCCGTATGAAAGCGCTCGCTCCCGGCACCGTCATTTTTCACCGCCACCGCGGTTACGGGGTGATCACGTCCGTCAATTTGCTGACGGGCTGGATCGCCGCCCGTTTCGGCAGCGAAGCGCGCACCCTGGACCTGAACCTGTCGACCGACGACGTGCAGTTTGCCGACGGCGAAGCGATCCTGTTTCGGCGCGCGCCGCCCGACCGCATGCCGCACGCGCGCCTGATGGCCATGGTGCGCGAGCTGCACCAGGCCGGCTATCAGAAACTGTATCTGTATTCCTGGCCGAAACCGTCCGGCCTGCACTGGCGCTGGCATTTGTTTACGGGACCGCGCGACTGGATGCAGCGGCCGTGGCGCGAAGGCTGGTACGGTTCGGGCGCTGATTACAACGTCAACCCGGTGATGGGCTGGGGCGACACGCCCGGCGCCACCACTGGCGAGCTGATCGATGCCCTGGCCCGTTTCGATCCGCAAGGCCTGGCGCAGGCGCTGGGGCGCGACGACGACCACACCGACTGGTTTGGCCGCGTCTGCGACGCCTTGTTGCCCAATTACATGTACAGCCTGGACATGCCGCGCACCCCGGGCGAGCCCTTGCCCGACATGCCGCCGGTGCCGGTCGTGGCCGTGCGCGCTGGCGTGGCGCCGTATGCCGGCCAGGACATCGCCTGGCCGCCCGGCTGGGCCGGCCTGTGGCGCGGCAGGCACGTGCTGCCCGCGCCCGCCATCCGCCTCACGGGCGAGCCCGACCTGATCAAGGGCTTTCAGCGCTCCTGAGGGGCTTGGCGTGCATGCTGCAATGCCTCGGGATTGAGCAGGCGCGTGCATTGACCTTGCGCAAAATCAACGATGTTTTGCAAGGCGTAGCGGAAATACAGTTCATAGCTGTCACGCTCGACGTAGCCCAGGTGCGGCGTGGCCAGCACGTTCGGCAGCAGCAGCAATGGCGAGCCGGGCGGCAAGGGTTCATCCGTAAACACGTCCAGCGCGGCGGCGCCCGGGCGCCCCTGGGGCAGCGCCGCTTCCAGCGCGCCATCGGCCACCAGCTCGGCGCGGCTGGTGTTGACGAACAGGGACGTTGGTTTCATGCGCGCCAGGTCTTCTGCCGTTACCAGGCCCCGCGTGGCGTCGGACAGACGCAGGTGCAAGGTCAGCACGTCGGCCTGTTCAAAAAATGCCTCGCGCGATGGCGCGGCCGTGTCGCCGGCCGCCACGGCCGCGGCGCGGCTCGCTTCGCTGCCCCACACGAGGATGGTCATGCCGAAGGCGCGGCCATAGCCGGCGATCAATTGGCCGATCTTGCCGTAGCCCCAGATCGCCAGGGTGCGCCCTTTCAATACCGTACCGAGCGTGTTGCGCGCCGGCTCGATTGACGACGTTTGCCACAGCCCTTCCTGTAAATGTTGCGCGTACGGCACGATCTTGCGCTGCGCCGCCATGATCAGCGCCCACGTCAGTTCGGCCGGCGCCGTGGGCGAGCCAATGCCTTCCGCGATGGCGATGCCCAGTTCCGTGGCGGCCGCCACATCGATGTGTCCGCTGACCTTGCCCGTTTGCGAAATCAGTTTCAGGTTCGGCAATTTCGACAGCAAGGCCCGGTTGAAACTGCTGCGTTCGCGGATCAGCACCAGCGCGTCGAACGGCGCCAGGCGGATGGCCAGCTGGCCCAGTCCCCGCGCCGTGTTGCTGAACACTTTGACCTCGTGGCCATCGAGCAATTTGAAGCAATCGAGGCCGCGCACGGCATCCTGGTAATCATCGAGTATGGCAATTTTCATGGTGGATGGCCGATTTTAGTGAAGATTTGGTAGGGAAATAACAGGATACGGGAAATGCTGAATAGCCTACTACATTAGTCAAGCTATTCTCCTACATTTTTGCGAGAATAGCCGTTAGGCGGGTGTACAATCGCCGGCACTTTTAAAGCTTCCTGATTATAGTTATAGCGCAAACTGTTCCTGCAGCCTGGGTGCATGATCCAGGTAAACGACGCCAGAGCCCTGCCCGCGTGAGCACCCCGCCCGCAGTGAGCCGCAGCCACCTCTCAACGATGCTGCCTGTCTTGCCGGAATGACCAGAATTTCTTTTATTGGTATTGGAGGTAATATGAATCAGCCCGTCATGGGTGGCGTCGCCGCACTCAACGTCCCAGCTTATATTAAACAACAGAAACTGATCAACTGGGTGGCCGATATTGCCGCGCTGACCAAGCCAGACCGCATCTACTGGTGCGATGGCTCGCAAGAAGAGTACGAGCGCCTGTGCGCTGAAATGGTTGCCAGCGGCACCATGAAAAAACTGAATGCCGAAAAGCGCCCGAATTCCTACCTGGCCTGCTCCGATCCGAGCGACGTGGCCCGCGTCGAAGACCGCACGTATATCTGCTCGGCAACGAAAGAAGCGGCCGGCCCGACGAATAACTGGACCGAGCCTGGCGAGATGCGCCACACCCTGAACGGTCTGTTCGACGGCTGCATGCGCGGCCGCACCATGTACGTGGTGCCATTCTCGATGGGTCCGCTGGGTTCGCCGATCGCGCACATCGGCGTGGAACTGTCCGATTCGCCGTATGTCGCCGTCAACATGAAGATCATGACCCGCATGGGCCGTGCCGTGTACGACGTGCTGGGCACCGATGGCGAGTTCGTGCCGTGCGTGCACAGCGTGGGCGCGCCGCTGGCCGCCGGCCAGCAAGATGTGAAATGGCCGTGCAACAGCACTAAATACATCGTGCATTTCCCGGAAACGCGCGAAATCTGGTCTTTCGGTTCCGGCTACGGCGGCAACGCCTTGCTGGGCAAGAAATGTTTCGCCCTGCGCATCGCCTCGAACATGGGCTACCAGGAAGCGCAAGCCTCGGACAACAACCCGGGCTGGCTGGCCGAACACATGCTGATCCTCGGCGTGGAATCTCCGGAAGGCAAGAAACACTACGTGGCGGCAGCGTTCCCGTCCGCTTGCGGCAAGACCAACTTCGCCATGCTGATCCCGCCGGCAAGTTTTAACGGCTGGAAAGTGACCACCATCGGCGACGATATCGCCTGGATCAAACCCGGTGCCGACGGCCGTCTGTACGCCATCAACCCGGAAGCCGGTTATTTTGGCGTGGCGCCGGGCACCAACGAAAAAACCAATTACAACTGCATGGCGTCCATGCGCGACAACACGATTTTCACCAACGTGGCGCTGACGGACGATGGCGACGTCTGGTGGGAAGGTTTGACCAAGGAAGCGCCAAGCCACCTGATCGACTGGCAGGGCAAGGACTGGACGCCGGCGTCCGGCACCAAGGCGGCGCATCCGAACGCGCGCTTCACTGTTGCTGCTACGCAAAACCCCGTGATCGACTCTGCCTGGGACGATCCGGCCGGCGTGCCGATCTCGGCCTTCATCTTCGGCGGCCGCCGCTCGACCACCGTGCCATTGGTGACCGAAGCGCGCAACTGGGTCGAAGGCGTCTACATGGCCGCCACCATGGGTTCCGAAACGACGGCCGCCGCCGTGGGCCAGATGGGCGTCGTGCGCCGCGATCCATTTGCCATGTTGCCGTTTATCGGCTATAACATGAGCGATTACTTCCAGCACTGGCTGGACATGGGCGTCAAGGTGGGCAAGGTCAACCCGGCTGCCCTGCCGAAGATCTATTGCGTCAACTGGTTCCGTACGGACGAGGCTGGCAAATTCGTCTGGCCTGGCTTCGGCGACAACATGCGCGTGCTCAAGTGGATGCTGGAGCGTATCGAAGGCAAGGCGGGCGGCGTGGAAAACCTGTTCGGCACGACGCCGCAGTATGGCGACCTGAACTGGGATGGCTTGCCATTCACACAAGAACAGTTCGACACCATCACCTCGATCGACAAGGCCGCGTGGGTGGAAGAATTGAAATTGCATACGGAGTTGTTTGAAAAACTCGCGTATCATCTGCCGCAGGAATTGGCAGGTCACAAGGCTGCGCTGGAAAAGCGGCTGAGTGCATAAGGTTTAGTAGTGGGGGAGAACACGCCGGCAAAGACTGGCGTGCGATAAATGACACGCCGGCAATGACTGGGGTGCTAGCAAAAAGAGAAACGGCGCGGATTGCATGAGCAATCCGCGCCGTTTTTTATGGCGAGTACGATGTGTCTAGCCGGCCTTGGCCGGCACGACATAAATAGGGTAGACCCTGTCCATCATTTTGGGACATTGCCCAGGCTTTTCTGCGGGAAAGGTAATGGCCAGCGGCGCCGTCTCATGCAGGTTGTCTTCCACTTCCAGTACGCCTGCGTACGCCTTGACCTGGCGTGGTGCCGGCGCCTGGCAATCGCCGATCGCCAGTTCGCGTCCCTGGCCATGGAAACTGCTGCCATAGGGAATCTTGGTGCAGACTGTCGGCCAATAGCGGAATGCCGTAAAACCTTGTGTCGCAGAGAATTGCTGCTGGTCCCGCTGCTCCAGTTTTTCCTGCATGAAGTACATCAGCAGTGCTGGATAGGCCTCGTACGCCGGAGGCAGCGCCAGGCGCAATGGCTGGCTGGCCAGCGTGATCAGAATGTCGCAACTGCCGCCGCGGGCCATGCGGAGCTTTTCGCGCCTGGCGGCACCGTCCGCGCCGACCGTGAAGGGTGTCTGGCCGTCCAGATTCAGCGACGTTCTTGCCATGCGCAGCTCGGCCTTCACGCGCCGCCCGCCGTCGCGATAGACAATATCGTACACCTTGCCAGGCTTGAATCCTTCACGTGCCTCGATCCGGTACAGGCCGTAGGCTGCATCGACTTCTTCGCTGACATCGCGCAAGCCATTCTGTAAGGCAAATCGCTTCACCTTGTCGCTGGGGCCGTCCTGTTCCTGTTTTGACCAGTCCCATTTCAACGATATCAGGGTGCGGCAGAGTGGCGTGAGCGGCTGTTCTTGCTTTGCGCATTGTTGCATTTCGGTATTAGCCAGAAAGCTGGCCTTATCTTGCACGCCCATCTGCTTTTCCACATGCAGCCGCACCACTACCGGTGTCAGCTTGCGGCCCGTGCCGCGCTCCTGGATATAGAAGCGCTTCGCGGAGAGGGCGACAGGCGGAGCGACGATCGAATAGCCGTCCTCATCGCTGGCCAGGGTATCGGGATACTGCCCGGGAAGAAACAGGATGCCGCGTGCATTGGCGGGCAAGGTGACGGACGGCGGACGCTTGCCCTCGGCCTGCGCAAGGTGCAGGAATTCCCCGGATGCGTCTGGCGGGCAAAAACAGGCCCATGCGGGCAGCGTGGCGCCAGCCAATGCAATGGCGATGCTGCGGCGCGCCAATATTGCAAGTGATGATGCAAGCGACAAATGGCCCTCGGTATGAAAGTGGCCACAGGGCCGGGAGAACAGTTTCCCATAGAAAAATCCCCCGGGCAAGACAACTGGCCGGGGGATTGAGAGGGAGACGCCGTTTATTGCTTCAGCAGCGGCCCCAGGTACTTGCCCGTCACGCTGGCCGGGTTGACGGCCACGTCTTCCGGCGTGCCCGTGGCGATGATCTGCCCGCCGCCGGCGCCGCCTTCGGGGCCCAGGTCGACGATCCAGTCGGCCGTCTTGATGACGTCCAGGTTGTGCTCGATGATGACGAGGGTGTTGCCCTGGTCGCGCAGGCGGTGGATGACTTTCAGCAGCAAGTCGATATCGTGGAAGTGCAAGCCCGTCGTCGGCTCGTCGAGGATGTACAGGGTGCGGCCCGTGTCGCGCTTGGACAATTCCAGCGACAATTTCACGCGCTGCGCTTCGCCGCCGGACAGGGTGGTGGCGCTCTGGCCCAGCTTGATGTAACCGAGGCCCACGTCGAGCAGGGTTTGCAGCTTGCGCGCGATCAAGGGGACGGGTTTGAAGAATTCATGCGCCTCTTCCACCGTCATGCCCAGCACTTCCGTGATGTTCTTGCCCTTGTATTGCACTTCCAGCGTTTCGCGGTTGTAGCGCTTGCCGTGGCAGACGTCGCACGGCACGTAGACGTCGGGCAGGAAATGCATCTCGACCTTGATCACGCCATCGCCCTGGCACGCCTCGCAGCGCCCGCCCTTCACGTTGAACGAGAAGCGCCCCGCGCTGTAGCCCCGTTCCTTGGCCGTCGGCACGGTGGAGAACAGGTCGCGGATCGGCGTAAACAAGCCGGTATAAGTGGCGGGATTCGAGCGCGGTGTGCGGCCGATCGGTGCCTGGTCGACGGAAATGACCTTGTCGAAATGCTCCAGGCCGCTGATCGATTCGTGCGGCGCCGGTTCCGTCTGCGAACCGTACAAATGGCGCGACAGGGCCGGATACAGGGTGTCGTTGACGAGCGAGGACTTGCCCGAGCCGGACACGCCCGTGACGCACGTCATCAGGCCCACCGGCAAGCTCAGCGACACTTTCTTCAGGTTGTTGCCCGTCGCGCCGGTAATGACCAGCTGCTTTTCCGGATTGCTGGCGTGGCGCTTGGCCGGCACGGCGATTTTCAGCTTGCCGTTCAGGTATTGCGCCGTCAGCGACTTCTTGTTTTTCAAAATGTCTTGCAGGCTGCCTTCGGCGATGATCTCGCCGCCGTGCACGCCCGCGCCGATACCCATGTCGACGATGTAGTCGGCCGTGCGGATCGCGTCTTCATCATGCTCGACGACCAGCACGCTGTTGCCGATGTCGCGCAAATGTTTCAAGGTTTCGATCAAGCGGTCATTATCGCGCTGATGCAAGCCGATCGACGGTTCATCGAGCACATACATGACGCCCGTCAAACCGGAGCCGATCTGCGATGCCAAACGGATGCGCTGTGCTTCGCCGCCGGACAGCGTATCGGCGCTGCGGTCCAGCGACAGGTAATCGAGGCCCACATTGTTAAGGAATTTCAGGCGCGAAATGATTTCCTTGACCACACGGTCGGCGATCTCTTTCTTGGCGCCCGTCAATTTCAGTTTTTCAAAGAATTCCAGCGTCTCGCGCAGCGGTTTGCCCGCCACTTCATAGATGGCGCGCTGCTGCTTGCCGGTGCCCACCTTGACGAAGCGCGCTTCCACGCGCAGGCGCGCGCCATCGCAGGACGGGCAGCATTTTTCATTGATGAACTTGGCCAATTCTTCCTTGACGGCCATCGAATCCGTTTCGCGGTAGCGGCGCTGCAGATTGTTGACCACGCCTTCGAACGTGTGTTCCTTGATGACGGTGCGGCCCCGTTCGTTGACATAGCTAAACGGAATGACTTGCTTGCCGGAACCGTACAGCACGGCTTGCTGTGAATTCAGGTCCAGCTGCTCGAACGGCATGTCCAGGTCGAACTCGTAGTAGGCGGCCAGGTTCGACAGCATCTGGAAGTAAAACTGGTTGCGGCGGTCCCAGCCCTTGACGGCGCCCGACGCCAGCGACAGATTCGGGAACGCGACGATGCGTTTCGGGTCAAAGAATTCAATGTGTCCCAAGCCGTCGCATTCGGGGCAGGCGCCCATCGGGTTGTTGAAAGAGAACAGACGCGGTTCCAGTTCCTGCAGGGAATAGCCACACACATTGCAGGCGAACTTGTTGGAGTACACATGTTCCTGGGCGGTATCCATTTCGTAGGCGATGGCGCGGCCGTCGGCCAGCCGCAGGGCTGTTTCGAAACTTTCCGCCAGGCGCTGCTTGATGTCCTGGTTCACCTTGACCCGGTCGATGACGACGTCGATTGTGTGTTTTTCCGTTTTCTTTAATTTCGGGAGGTCATCGACTTCATAGATCTTGGCGGCATGCGTGCCGCTCTGCACGCGGAAGCGCACGAAGCCCTGCGCCTGCATCTGCTCGAACAGGTCGACGTGTTCGCCCTTGCGGTTGGCGACGACGGGCGCGAGTATCATCAGCTTGGTGTCTTCCGGCATGGCCAGCACGGCATCGACCATTTGCGACACGGATTGGGCGGCCAGCGCGTTTTCCGGATGGTCGGGGCAGTACGGCGTGCCGACGCGCGCATACAGCAGGCGCAAATAATCGTGGATTTCCGTCACGGTGCCCACGGTCGAGCGCGGGTTGTGCGACGTTGCCTTCTGTTCGATGGAAATGGCGGGAGATAATCCCTCGATCAGGTCGACATCCGGTTTTTCCATCAGCTGCAGGAACTGGCGCGCATAGGCCGACAGCGACTCGACATAGCGGCGCTGGCCTTCCGCGTACAGGGTGTCGAAGGCCAGCGACGATTTGCCGGAACCGGACAGGCCGGTAATCACGATCAGCTTATTGCGCGGCAAATCGAGATTGATATTCTTGAGGTTATGCGTGCGAGCGCCGCGAATGCGGATCTGTTCCATGTGATTGCCTTGCTTTCAGTGAGTGGTGCGGCCGGCGCATTGCGGGAACTGCCAGATGAGGCAGCCACAACGGGTCAACCTGTTACTATAGCCGGGTTTTGCTCTGCATGCCTGAGGCAGTCACGGGCGGATTGCGCCGCCCCGCGTAGGTGCCCCGGCAAAGTTTGATACAGATGCGTGCTGACGTTCAAACACTGTATATAATACCAGTATTCAAGTTTCTTGTTTTCCCTTGCCGTGAAAAAAACGTGCTGCCGCATGGTCGCTAGCGTCCGTTAGAAAGCGGATGCTTTGCGCCGCATGGTCGCTTATAATCGTCGTTTGGTAAAAAATCTCACGCGCGGGGCTACCGGCTCCCGCAGCGATTCATCAGGAGTTATTCATGGCATCAGTCAACAAAGTCATCATCGTCGGCAATCTGGGCCGTGACCCGGAAATCCGCTACATGCCTAGCGGCGACGCGATCGCCAACATCGCCGTGGCCACTTCGTACAAATCGAAGGACCGCAACACGGGCGAACAAAAAGAATTGACAGAATGGCACCGCATCTCGTTCTTCGGCCGCCTGGCGGAAATCGTCGGCCAATACCTGAAAAAAGGCTCGTCCGTCTACGTCGAAGGCCGCCTGCAAACCCGTAAATACACGGACAAGGACGGCGTCGAGAAGTACGCAACCGACATCATCGCGGAACAGATGCAAATGCTGGGCGGCCGTTCCGGCATGGGCGGCGACGCCGGCGGTGGCGATGACAGCTACGGCGGTGGCGGCGGCTACGAAGCACCGGCCCCGCGCCAGGCACCAGCCCCGCGTCCAGCCCCGGCACCGGCACCACGTCCGGCACCGAAGCCAGCACCGAACTTCTCGGACATGGATGACGACATCCCGTTCTGATCGGAATACATCATTTCATCAGCAATGCCCTGCACATCCTGGATGTGCAGGGCATTTTTCTTTTGCGGCGCCTGCGATGGGCTGCCACGCCATGAGGTGGGCATGTCCTGCGCGCAAGCTGCAGCGTAATATTTTCTAGGAGTAACAAAAGACCATTGCCGATACAGTTTACTGTCCAGTGGTGACAAAACGAGAGAATGTCGTAGATGAAACCTTATAAAATAATCTACGCCACCCTTTGCCGGTGGCCGGAATTGTGTATTTTTTGCGGTTCCGAGCGCAGGTCCATCACTCAAGGAGAAACTTATGATTAGTAATACCCAAGTGGTTCATGGTACCGGTTCTTTCAACACCTCTGGCTATTCCCTGAAACGCGCCAACCGTGACATCGCTGCTGCCAGCAACGTCGCCGTGGCCGCGCTGGATATTGCCGCGCTGGAAAACAGCCGCATGCACGGCGCCGCTCCGAAATGCTCGCGCAATAACCTCGAGTGCATCGTCGGCCCGAGCACCGTGCTGTCGTCGATGTAATTACTGACTGTGCCCAAGGTGGTGCTAGCCCTAGCCCACCTTGGGCTTTATCCGAGGGAGGCTCAATGAATCGAGAATTAATTGTAGTAACGACCCATGGAACATCCAGTTTTGACATCGGCGAGGATGAGCGCGTGCTCGATGCCCTGGCGCGCAATCATGTGCCCTGGACGGCGGTGGCGACCTACCTGCGCGATCCGTCTGGCGCCTATAGCCTTTTTCCTTGCTTGAGTGAAACAGGCAGCGCGATTCCGCCGGACCGGCAAGTCTATGCATTTTTTCAAAGAAATATTGATCCTTTCCTGCACACCAACAATACCTTGCAGGTTTCCCCACCCGCCAACAATGAAGAAGCCGTTGCCGAATATATCTACGCCAACGGCGCGGCAAAGGGCGGTCCGAATATCCTGAAACGCCTCTCGTCGAACGAGTGCAAGCTGGCCGTGCGCGATGCCGTGGCACAAACGCTGCGCGACACCCTGTCGCCTGGCGACAAGCTGGTGGTCGGCGTGAGTGGCGGAGGCGACAGCAATGCCTTGCTGTATGCCTTGTCGCAATTTGACGAGTTCCCGATCGACATCCATCCAGTCATTATCGAAGGACCGGGCGAGTGGAATTCCGGCGTTCCGCGCGCGCGCGAGCTGGCACAGGCCTACCATCTGCCGCTGACCGTGGTATCGGAAGAAGAATCGAAAGCGATACTCGGCGCCAGCGCTGGCGGCCTGGGCATCACCGACCGTTTTGCCCGGGAATTTCCCGACGATGACTTCGAATTCCTCGGCACCCTGATCATCCGGCGCGTACTGACGAGCGTGGCCAAATCGCTCGATGCGAAATTTATCGCCACCGGCCTGAATTTCGAAGACTTGCTGGGCGAGATGTTCGCGATCATGGCGACCGAGCGCCGATTATTGCCCCTGCCGGCCCGCCCGATCGGCGACGTCACTCTCGTCTATCCCCTGTGGATGACGCCCAAGAAAATTATCGATGGCTGCTTCCCCAAGTATTCGTTTTCGAATTACGCAGACCGTTATCCCGGCTATGCGGAGGGACGCAACGCATACTATTCGATGGCGTACTGGATGGCGTCGGCGTTTCCTGGCTTGCCCGAGAAAATGTTGCGCTGGGCGGCAAAGGAAGGTTCTGCCGGGGAGACGGTGTTCCCTGTGGATGAGGTGCTGGGCTATGAGACGCTCGAGCCCGTGAACTGGGCACTGAGGGAACGCTTCCTCAGGATGTTGCGCACCACCGCCTAGCCTGCCGGACAACCGCTGGCGCGCCTTGCCCTGGGCATCCTTCGCATTGCCGCGCGCCACGGTTGTTCCGATGCGGTTGATACTCCATTAGCTATCGTTGGGAATGATATGTCCGTCATCAAAGAACACACGGCACACCTGGCTGCTGCCGCCCACGCCCTTGAGGCCATCCGGAACGCTGCGGCGCACGCGTTGATTACGGAACGCGAGGTGGCTGGCAAGATCGCGTGGTCCATGACCTTGCATGCGGCGCAGCAGGCACTGTCGACGGTACAGGATTGCTGCCGGAGCTTTGCCCTGGGCGAAGCGCCTGGCGCCCCGCCTTGCGCGGACGAGGGCGTGCACATCGACGCGCATTTCGCCACCCTCCGGCACAGCATGCAGGCGCTCGCCTCGTTCGGCTTGTGGGCCAAGAGCGAGCTGGCGGCACAGAAAGTGCTGTGGTTACTGCCTGCCATGCAGAGCGGCTGCCAGCGCCTCGAAGGGCAGGTGCTGCCGGCGCAGTGGGATTGTCCCGAGCTGCCCGGGCGCCCCGAGCAGCTGGAGATCGTCGACTACGTGCGCTATGAGCTGGACCGCGATTATCCGCGCAGGAAATTGCACCAGCAGATTTTTAATGTGGAAGTGTGCGCCGGCGAAGTGTGCGCCATGCTGGTGCTGCGATTCCCGGAGTTGCCGGGCGACGTGGCCGAATCGCTGACCTTGCAGTGCGCGGAAGAATTCCGCCACGCGCAGCTGCTGCTGGGCGCATTGGCGAACGAAGGGGGCCGCATCGGCGAAACGCCGGTGTCCCTGGGTATCTGGAAAAGTTGCCGGGCGGCGCAGAATGCGGCAGACTGCATCGGCCTCGAGCAAGTGATCGGCGAAGGCTTTTCGCTGGGCGCCGACCTGTACTATGCGGAGCTGTACCGTGCCATCGGGCGCGCTGATATTTCCCTGCTGCATGAATGCATTTATATCGACGAGGTCAACCACGTGAAGAATGGTCTGGCCAGTTTTCACACCCTGCTCGGCGCGCAAGCCGTGCAGCGCCTGCGCACGCTGGAAGAGTCTTCCAAGGTGAGCGTGGTCGGCGGGCGATTTTTCAATGCCGCCGCGCGCCAGTATGTCGGTTTCAGCGCGACGGAAATCGAACGCCAGCGGGGCCGTTCTCAACCGGTGGAGTTACCTGACCTGCAGGGGATGATGGAATGAATTTCGACGCAGCCCGCCAGTTGGTGGAACAACACATCCTGCCCGCCTATCCGCATGTCCTGGCGGCGATCATCGGCGGTTCCATCGCGCGCGGCCAGGGAACGGCCACCTCGGATATCGACCTTCTGCTCCTGTTCGAGAACGTGCCGCATGCCTGGCGCGAGACGCGCAAGCTGGGCCAGCAGACGGTGGAATTGTATGGCCATGACTTGCGCTCCTTCGATTACTTTTGCCGCAAGATGGACCGTCCCGGCGGCCGGATTCCGATGGCGATGATGGTTATCGAGGGCAGGAATCTCTTGCCACAGACAAACACATCCGTCGCCCTGTACCAGCTGGCGCAGGCGATCTACGACGCAGGTCCGCCAGCGCTGACAGGCGATGCCCTGGCCAGCCGCCGCTACGAGATCACGACCTTGCTGGAAGACCTGGTCGACAGCACGGTGGCCGAGGAAACACTGGCGATCGCCACCAGGCTGTATGACGTGCTGGCCAATTTCGTGCTGCGGGCCGGGGGCGCGTGGAGCGGCGTCGGCAAGCATCTGGCGCGCCGGCTCAGGGCACATAGCCCATCGATTGCGGATGAGCTGCATGCCGCCATGCGCGCGATCCTGCTCGACCCACCCGCCGGCAAGCAGGCGTTTGGCGGCCTGGCCGCGCGTGCGCTGCAGCCGTATGGCGGGCCCTTGCTCGACGGGTATGCCCTGCATGCGCCGGCGGAATGGAAGAGTGACACGCCAGCGCTTGCCGCCTGAGACGGCTGGCACTGTGTTGATGCGCACGGTGCAGGGCCGGCCGGTACAGCTATTCGGTTTTCCGCTGGTCTTCATGACCGTCCTGATCGACGTCCTGTGCGCGGGACTGGTGGCCCCCGTCTTGCCGCGCCTGTTGCTGCAATTGACGGACAGTCCCGCCCAGCCCGTGCTATGGCTCGGTTATCTGGGGATGTTGTTTTCGCTGTCGCAAATGTTTGCCTTGCCACTGCTGGGGGCATTGTCGGACCGCTTTGGCCGGCGCCCCCTGCTGCTGCTGTCGAACCTGGGCGTGGCAGTGTATTTTTTCTGTCTGGCGGACACTGAAACGCTGGGCCAATTGGTGCTGGGGCGTATCTTGTGCGGCATCACCGCTTCCAGCTTTGGCATCGCCTATGCATTTATTGCGGACTGTTCCGAGGGGGCTGCGCGCAACCGCGCCTTTGCCTCGATGGGCGCGGCGTACAGCATGGGACTGGTGGCGGGGCCGGCCCTGGGCGGCTGGCTGGGCAATATCGACGTGCGGTTGCCCTTCTACCTTGCCGGCTATTTGTCGCTCGGCAATCTCCTGTACGGCGTACTGGTCTTGCCCGAATCTTTGCCGCCGGACAAGCGCGTCCCCGTCAGCTGGCGCATGAGCAATCCATTTGGCGCCGTGTTCGAGTTGGCCAGGCGTCCCGAACTGCGTTTCCTGACCCTCGCGTATCTGCTGGTGGCCAGCGCGCACTGGTCGATTTCCGTGGCGTTCGTGTTTTACACGCAACAGCGGTATGGCTGGGACTCCACCCAGGTCGGCTTGATGCTTGCCGTGCTGGCAGGCTGGGGCGGCGTGGCGCAGATGAAATGTGCACCGTTTCTGATGACACGATACGGCCCGCGGCGCACGGCCATGCTGGCCTATGCCGGCTGCTGTGCCGGCTTCTTGTGCCTTGCCCTGTCGCGCCAGTCGGCGGGGGCATATGTGGCCATTTTTTTGCTCGGCGTGGGAGAAATGGCCAATCCGGCACTGCAGGGTCTGCTCACCAGCGCCGTATCGGCGCGGCAGCAGGGCTGGCTGCAGGGCGCCGTCAAGAGTGCCGGCAGCCTGGCGGGCCTGGCGACACCGGCACTGTTCGCCATGCTGGTCGCCGTTGATCCTGCCAGCCACGACAGCGGTGCGGCATTTATCCTGGCCGCCATGCTCTTGCTGGCCGCCTGCCTGGCGCTTGCCGCCAGCAAATACTCGGCTGGCAGCAAGCCGGCATGACGCGGATCAATGCGATGCGGCTTCTTTTATGCCCATTTCCAGGCTGTAATTCGCCACCGCATTCCTGCGCGCCGCATTGCGCATCAAATATACCTGCACCGTGTACTCGCCATCGGCCGGCAGTGCCGCTTGGTAAGTGTTGCCGCTGGTCGAGCCGATGAACAGGGCTTCCTCCTGGCCGGCCTGGCGGATGTTGAAGTAATTTGACGTTTGATTGGTCTTGAGCTTGACGCTGAGGGTCTGGCCCGCCTTGCCCGTCAGCGTGTATTCGGCCGTGGCGTAACCCTTGATCTTGCCTTTGACCGTATGCGTGGCCTGGTTCGCCGTCAATGCCACGCTTTCCTTGTGGACGGGATCGGCGCTCCAGGCGGGCGTCGTGAAAACGAGGGCCGCCAGCAGCAGGCTGGCGCGGATGGGCAAGTGGCGATGCGGCATAGGAATTTTCCTTGGAAAGTAGATTGCAACGAGGCAATTGCGATGCCATCCATCTTACGCCAGCTGGCGCCAGGCGCCTGTACGGCAGCGCGCGCATGGCATGCTGAAACGCCATTTTTTCCGCCTTTCTTGACCTGCGCGCTTTTTCCGGGCACGCACGTTTCAGGATGCGGCGGATTAAGAATTTCAGGTAGGCTGCAGCTCCTCTCCCTGTACTGAAAGGAAAGCAACATGGGTATTTCCGGAAAAGTCGCGCTGGTCACGGGTGCCGCGCAAGGCATCGGCAAGGCCATCGCCTTGCGCCTGGCCAAGGATGGCGCCGATATCGCGCTGGTGGACCTGAACCAGGAGAAACTGGACGCCGTCGCCGCCGAAGTGCGCGCGCTGGGGCGCCGCGCCGTCACCTGCATTGCCGACGTGTCGCAATTGCAGCAAGTCACGGAGGCGGTGGCGTTTGCCGAGCGGGAACTGGGCGGCTTCGACATCATCGTCAACAACGCCGGCATCGCGCAGGTGCAGCCGCTGCTCGATGTCACGCCGGAAGAGGTCGACCGCATCATGCGCATCAATGTGCAAGGGACGCTCTGGGGCATCCAGGCGGCCGCCAAGACCTTCAAGCGGCGCCAGCAGAAGGGCAAGATCATCAATGCCTGCTCCATCGCCGGGCATGACGGCTTCGCCTTGCTGGGCGTGTACTCGGCCACCAAGTTCGCCGTGCGCGCGCTGACGCAGGCGGCGGCCAGGGAACTGGCGGCCGACGGCATCACCGTCAACGCGTATTGCCCCGGCGTCGTCGGCACCGACATGTGGGTCGAGATCGACAAGCGCATGGCCGAGGTGACGGGCGCCGAGCTGGGCGCGACATACAAGAAGTACGTGGACGGCATCGCGCTGGGACGTGCGGAGACGCCGGAAGATGTGGCGGGACTCGTCTCCTTCCTGGCGGGACCGGATGCCGATTACATGACGGGCCAGGCGCCCTTGATCGATGGTGGCCTTGTGTACCGTTGATGCATTGATCAGGCATAAAAAAACAGGCCACGCTGTCGGTGACAGCGTGGCCTGTTTGCGTTGCATCAAGGATTAATTGATGCTCACTTCCTTGCGGTTATCGCGCGAGACCCGGTCGATCATTTTGTTATACGGATCGACGCCCACTTCGAACGGTTTGTCCTTCACCGTGATGGTGAGCACCGGGTCGCTGCCCGACAGCATGCGCCTGGCGGTGTACAGGACTCGTTCATCCTTTTCCTTGCCGCCCGCGGGGCGCGCGAAGATGGCGATTTCCACCGGCTCGTCATAGGCGCGCGGGCTTTCCTTGCCCTTGCCGTCGGATTCGAGCTTGGCCAGGTGCAGCTGCATGGTGACATCCCACTGGCCATCCTTGCGCTGCACGGCCGACGCTTGCGTCACGCGGTTGTCGTAGAAGACGATCTTCTCGAACAGGTCGGTGATCAGCGCCTGCTTGTCCTGCGGCGCTTCGGCGCGGATGTAGGCCAGCAGTTCCAGGGTGGTGGTGAACGGCGCCTGCTGGTAGCCCTTGTCCTGCAGATAGCGTTTCAGAGCACGGTTCAGCGCTTCCTCTCCGATCTCGTCGCGCAGGCGGTAGAACACCAGGCTGCCCTTGTTGTAGTGGATGTATTGCTGTCCTTCCACGCGCGCCAGCGGCAATTCCTCGATGGCCTCGCCGCCGCGTCCGCTCAGGTAGCGGTCAAGCTCATAGCGCAGGAAGCGGCGCATTTTCTCGCGGCCGTATTCCTTTTCCATCACCATCAGGGCCGAGTACTGCGACAGCGATTCCATCAGCATGGTGGCGCCCTGCACATTCGCGCCGATCACCTGGTGGCCCCACCACTGGTGCGCCATTTCATGCGCCGTGACGTAAAACACATAGTCGATGTCATCCTTGTCGCGCAGGTCGGCGATGAAACCGATGTCTTCCGAATACGGGATCGTGTTGGCAAACGACTGCGCAAAGCTCTGGTAGCCGGGGAATTCCAGGATGCGCACCTGCTTGTGCTGGTAGGGCGTGAAGCGGGTGGTGTAATAGTCGAGCGACTTTTGCACGGAGGTAATCATGCGATCCGTGTTGTAGCCGTGCTTCTTGTCGACATAAATCTCGATCGGCACGCCGTGCCAGTCGCCCTTTTTGACGTCCCAGCGCGCCGACAGGTAGGCAAAGAACGGCATCATCGGCTGGTCCATCTTGTAGCGGTAATAGCGGCGGCCATCCTTTTCCCAGCTGGCCTGCAGGTAGCCGGGCGCCAGGGCGGTCTGCTCGCCGCTGGTGGAGACGGTGGTGTCGAAATGGATCCAATCGGCATCGCCGCCCAGCACCGTATTGCCATACGCGGAGCTGTCTTCCAGCTTGGCCATGCGCTGCGGTTCGCCCAGGCCACGCTTGCGGCGCTCATTGCGGTCCGTCAACTCCATGTGCTGCGCATAGCCGAAGTGGGGGAAGAAGCTCTGGTTGTTGAAGAAGCTGCCGTTCAGGTTGACCTGGTCCGGCGCGCCGCTGTTGGTGAAGCCCTCATGCGTGACGGCCACCGTGAAGTCCAGCGGCAGGGTGGCGCCCGGCGCCAGTGGCTGGGCCAGCTTGAGGATGCTGAAGCCGAGCTCCTTGTCATCGAGCACGATCTTGTGCGCCGGCAAGTTCAACCACCGTGTTTCCAGGTCCGGGTTAAGCTGGATGCGCAGGGTGTCGAGTGCTTGCGTGGTCTTGTTTTGCAGCACGTAGTGGCCCTTGATCAAGACTTTACGTTGCTCAGGATAAATATCCACATCGGCCTGGATGTCGGTGATCTTTAGCTGCGGCAAGTCCTTGTATTGTTTGTACAATTTCTCGTAGCGGGCTTGCTTGTCCATGCCGATGTCCGCCGTCTCGTATTGGTTCAGCACATTCGTGTTGTAGAAGATCCAGCCGCCCGTGCCCACCCAGCACAGCAGCACCACGGCCAGCGCGGCGCCGGCGCGGCCTTGCAGGCGCTGGCGGGCCAGGCGCAGGCGCGCACGCCAGCCGGCGGCCAGGCCGCGCACCCAGAACGCGCGGGCCAGCATGACGAGCGCCACGGTAAACAGGCTCCAGTACACGGCAAACCAGGCCCAGCCTGTCAGGAAGTGGCCATAGCCATTCATGTCCGAATACTTGATGGCTGGCGTGCCGCCGAAGGCATACAGATTGTGTTCCAGGTGCAGCATGCCCAGCACCATTTGCGCCACCATCAGCAGGATCACCAGCAGGTAGCCGATGAACTTGTTGTTGGACAACACTTGCAGGGTGAGCGCGCACAAGCCCATCAGCACGAAGAAGAGGGAACCGAGCAAGCTGCCTTTCAGGTACAGCCCCAGTTCCACGGGCGCGCCGCCCTTGTAGAGCTGAAAACCGATGGCCGCGAGGACGCCCACCAGCAGGTAGCCGGCGATGACGCCGATCAGGGCCGTGCACTTGGCCAGCAGGGGCACCCAGCCGGGCACGGGCATGGCGTCGCTGACGTCGGCGATCCTCACCTGGCGCTCCTTGAAGATCAGCTCACCCGCATAAAAGGTGACGATGATGATCAGCATGAAGCTGAAGCTGTTGTTGATACTTTGCAGCATCAAATGGGTCATCGGATACACGGCCGTGCCATACATGTTCTTGGCCATGCTGGAGCTGGCGAGCAGGTTGATGACGCCGAACAGCAGCATGACGAGGAAGGGCACGCTCTTGAAGACGCCGGCGGCGTCGAAGCGCAGGATTTGCCACCATTGGCGCCAGGCCGTCGCCGGGGTAAAGGTGGGAAGGGTGCGCGGCAGGTGCAGCGGCGCCGTCACGGCCGGTGCGGCTGCCTCGGCCTTGTGCTTGCCGAACAGGCGTTTTCCCGTGCCCGTGCGCTGCGGCTTGAACAGGACCACGGTGGCGGCGAACAGCAGGGCCGCAATGCCCAGCCACAGCAGGCGGTTGGCCAGCAGGAAGCCGGACAGGGGCGGCAGGCCCGCGTTCGCTTCGGCGGACGTGAAGTAGCGCGTCATGCGGCCCAGGGCGCGCATGCCGAAGGGGTCGAGCAGAACGGCGACCCATTCGTTGTTGATATCGCGCGTCAAGGCGCCAGCCATGCCCCACAGCACGAAAAAGCCCAGTACGCCCACGTAGACGAGCAGCATCGAGCGCGTGGTGGCCGCCAGCAGCATCAGCAGGGCGCCGATGAAGAGCAGGTTGGGGATCACCATCACGCCGAAGCTCCACGCATACGCATGCAGCGAGAACGCGCCGACGCGCTGCGGGTCGACCCAGGGCATGAGGGGACCGAGCATGAGCGCCAGGGCAATGGCGGCAAAGATCACCAGGCAGGCGACGAAGCCGGCGGCGAAGCGGCCGAACAGGTAGTCCCACTTGCGCATGGGCGTGGCGAACAGCATGTCGGCCATGCCCACTTCGCTGTCGCGCAGCACGGCGCCCGCGATGAAGATGGTGATAAGCAACATCGACAGCAGGCTGAACATCGTCAGCAGCTGCGCCACCACGGTGGGCGCATTGCGGTTGATGTTGCCGATGGCGCCGCCGATCTGGATCGAATCGCTGCTGCTGGCGCCAAAGGCCATCAGGGCCAGGATGGCGGCAAATACCCACAGCAGCGGCTGTTTCAGCTGGTAGCCGAGGTCAAACTTGAAAAATTCCTTCCACATGGCGGCCCCTTACGCGGCGACGCCGCTGCGGGCGGCGTTGCGCACATGCAGGAAGTACACGTCTTCCAGGTCCGGCGCGATCTGCACGAAACCGCTGTCGGGCTGGCTGTCGGCAAACACATTGATCTGCGGCTTGCCGCCCACCAGGCGCGTCGACAGCACATTGTGCGACTGCTGGTACTGCGCCAGCTCGTCCATGCTGACGCTGCGGCGCCAGACCTTGCCGAGCAGGGTGTCGATGGCCGCCTGCGGTTCGCCCTGCACCAGCACTTGCCCCTTGACGATCATGGCCATGCGCGGGCACAGGTCCGTCACGTCGTCGACGATGTGGGTCGACAGGATCACCACCACCTGCTCGCCGATCTTCGCCAGCAGGTTCAGGAAGCGGTTGCGCTCGTCCGGATCCAGGCCGGCCGTCGGTTCATCGACGATCACCAGGCGCGGCGCGCCCAGCAGCGCCTGGGCGATGCCGAAGCGCTGGCGCATGCCGCCCGAATACGTGCCCAGGTTGCGCTTGCGCGCTTCCCACAGATTGGTTTGCTGCAGCAAGGCTTCCACGGCTTCCTTGCGCGGGCCCTTCTCCGTCAAGCCTTTCAAGACGGCAAAGTGGTTGAGCAGGGTTTCCGCGCTGACCTTCGGATACACGCCGAAATCCTGCGGCAGATAGCCGAGCTGGCGGCGCAGGCCGGCCTTGTCCTGCAGCACGTCGACGCCATCGAAATGGATGCTGCCGCTATCGGGATCTTGCAAGGTGGCAATGGTACGCATGAGTGAGGACTTGCCTGCGCCATTCGGACCCAGCAAGCCGAACATTCCGTTGGGAATCTCCAGGCTGACATTGTTGATGGCCTTGACGCCATTGGCATACGTTTTGTTCAGCTGTTTGATCGATAGCATGTGCAGCACTCTCCAGAGCTTGGGTATGAAAGCCGGCAGATTCCTGTCTGCCGGTCTGTGTCAGGGGATCACCCTTGTTTTGTGACAACCGCGATGGCGGATGTTACTCAAAAACAATAATATATAGCCAATTGGAAGAAAATTAATGTTTTTGCGACCAGGGGTGGAAATGCGGGGCTGAAATGCGGGAGGGGAGGATGAACGACGTGGTGCTACACTCGCCAGTTTCAGCGACGCCAGGCGGCGGAAAGACGGGACCATGCCGGAAACACAGAACATGACATTGCGCGCCGTTGCGCCGGGGGAAGCAGGGGCGCTGGCGCGGCTGTTCCAGCTGTACTGCTACGAGAATACGGCCTGGAGCGGCGAAGACGTGCTGGCCGACGGCCGCTACGATGTGTGCGATGCCGGACTGGCCGAGTATGTGCATGCGCCCGGACATACGGCCGTCTGGATCGAGGTCGATGGCGCGCTGGCGGGCTTCTTCGTCACGGAACCCGGCATGGCGGGCGCGCTGCCGGTCCGGGAGTTCAGCGACTTGTTCATCTTGCAGAAATACCGGCGCCGGGGGCTGGCGCTGGAAGTGGTGCGGCGCGTGCTGCTCGATGGCGAGCAGACGTGGCTGGTGGCGACGTTCCGCGCCGATGCGCAGGCGAATGCGTTCTGGCGGCAGGCGTTTGCGCGCCTGCCGTTTGCCAGGGTCGAGGCGTATGACGATCCGGAATTGCCGCAGTTTCAGCTCTATTTGCTGAAACCGGCGGCGCTCGCTTAAAAGCGCACTTTCACATACGCCGACGGTCCCGTCAGGCGGATGTTCAGGTCGGCATCGCGTTCGCTGTCGCGGTGCAGCTTGATTTTCGAGATGCCGTAGTCGGCCACGAAACCGATATTCTTGAATGGAAACCATTCCACGCCGATATTGCCGCCGTAGATGTGGCCGTTGATGCGCCCGCCATTTTTCTTGATGCCCGACGCTTCCGCATACATGCGCAAGTCCGGCGTGAAGGCGTGGCGCCAGCCCACCTCCAGCAGCGGCGCGAACGCGTGCTCGCTGATGGAATCGCGTGCCGTGGCCGTCTCGCCATTGACGACGCCCGTGGCCGTGCCGTTCAGGTTGGCATGGTAGTAGGCGGCGCCCAGGCCGATGCCGAAGGTGTCGTTGCCGCTGCCCAGCCACCATTTGTAGGCCAGCTTGGCCAGGTCCAGCTTCAGATCGGCATTCGCCGTCGCCGTGCCCGTGACGGGCTGGCCATTGATGATGGTGTCGCCCGTCAGGCTTGGCGTGTAGGATTTGTCGTAGCGGTAGTAGTCGAATGCCAGGCCGTGGCGGTCGCCGATCAGCAAGTCCGCTTTCACGCGCGGGATGGTGGTGTGGCTTGGCTTCGATTCGGGCGCGTCGATACGGCCAAATTCAGTGTCGGCGCCGATATTGATGCGCGGATCGGCGGAAAAGGCGCCCAGCGAAATGCTGACGCGGTCCAGGGTGGGCGACGGTTCCGCCCGCGCCGCGGCGGCGGCCGTCGCAATGCCCAGTACGCCCAGCATCATGGCGCTGCGCAAGGCAAGATGGCGCAAACGGGGGGGCGACAGGCGGGCGGGGACGGGCGTGGCAAACATGGGACTACTCCTCAAAATATAAGTGAAAACGGCCGCGACGTCGGGGTGGCTGGTGTCATGCGGCAATGCAATGAGGAAATGGTAGCAATTGTTACTTTTGGATTACGTAGCCGCACGGCGCAACTTACCGTCGGATTTGTCCTACCGTATGTAACAGCCGGTAGGCAGGCGGATGTGCCGCCATTGCCTGCAACGGGACACGCGTGCAAAATGGTGCGCACGAGGAGGAAACACCGCATGAGAATCGCCGCCATTTCCGATATCCACGGCAACCTGGATGCGCTGGACGCCGTGCTGGCCGACATCGCCCGGCGTAACGTGGACGTGACCGTCAACCTGGGCGATATCGTTTCGGGCCATCTGCAACCGCGCGCCACGGCGGCGCGCCTGATGGCGCTGGACCTGCCCACGATCCGCGGCAACCACGAGCGCCAATTGTTCGGCGACCCGGCCCGCATGGGCGTGTCGGACGCTTTTGCGCGCGCGCAACTGCTACCGGAGCAACTGGACTGGATAGCCGCGTTGCCCGCCACCTTGCGCTTGCGCAAGGACGTGCTGCTCGTGCATGGCACGCCGACAAGCGACCTCGTGTATTTTCTCGATAGCGTCACGCCGCAAGGCAGCCGCGCCGCCACGCCGGCTGAAGTGGCAGAACGGGCCGGGCCGGCGGACGCGGCCCTGATCCTGTGCGGCCACACGCACATGCCGCGCCAGGTGCGCCTGGCCGATGGCCGGCTGATCGTCAATCCGGGCAGCGTGGGCTTGCAGGCGTACGACGATGACCACGGCTATCCGCACGTGATGGAAAACGGCACGCCGCATGCGCGCTATGCCATCGCGGAACAGGGCGCGGACGGCGCCTGGACGGCGCACTTTCACGCCGTCGCATACGACTGGGAAACGGCGGCCCGGCTGGCGCTGGCCAACGGGCGGCCCGACTGGGTCGCGCCCTTGCGCACGGGCCGGGTCGGCGTGCTTACCTGAACTCTTCGGCGACGAGGTTGTACTTCTGCATCTTGTGATACAGGGTTTGCTTCGGCAAACCGAGCACCGTGCTCACTTCGCTGACGTTACCCGAATATGTGCGCAGTTCCTGTTCGATCAGGGCGCGTTCGAAGCCGTTCACTTGCTCCGCCAGCGACAGCGGGCTGGCCAGTCCGGCCGCCAGCAGGCTCGAGGCGCCGCCGGCGATACCGAGCACGAAGCGGTCGGCGATATTGCGCAATTCGCGCACATTGCCGGGCCAGGAATGGGCCATCAGGTTGCGCATCTGCGCGCTGGAGACCACGGGCGCGGCGCGGTTGTAGCGGGTGGCGGCGGCCAGCACGAAGTGTTCGAACAGGATGGGAATGTCTTCGCGCCGTTCGCGCAACGGCGGCAGATGCAGCACGATCAGGTTCAGGCGGTAGTACAGGTCGCTGCGGAATTTCTGCTGCTGCGACAAGTCTTCCAGGTCCAGCTTGGCCGCCGCGATGACGCGCACGTCGACGGGGGTGGGCACGTTCGAGCCCAGGCGCTCGATATAGCGTTCCTGCAGCACGCGCAGCAATTTGACTTGCAGCGACAGGGGCAGCGATTCGATTTCATCGAGGAAGAAAGTGCCGTGGTCCGCATGTTCGATCTTGCCCACCTGCCGCTTGGCCGCGCCCGTGAATGCGCCCGGTTCATGGCCGAAGACTTCGCTTTCGAAGATGCTTTCGGGAATCGCGCCGCAGTTGACGGCGACAAAGTTATGCTTGCGGCGGTGGCTGAAGTCGTGCAGGCAGCGGGCCACCATTTCCTTGCCCGTGCCCGTGTCGCCATAGATCAGCACGTCGGCCGGTTCGTCGGCTACGTCGAGTATCAGGCGCCGTATGTCGCGCATCGCCACGGAATTGCCCAGTAGGCGTGCCTCGATGCCGCCGCCGTCCTCGAGCTGGCGGCGCAGGCTGTGCACTTCCAGCATGAGTCTGCGCGTTTCCAGCGCGCGCAGGATGACGTCGACCAGCTGGTCGGACGAATACGGCTTTTCGATGAAATCGTAGGCGCCCGTGCGCATGGCGTGCACGGCCATCGTGATGTCGCCATGGCCCGTGACGAGGATCACGGGCAGGTGCGGGTCCAGCGTCTTGACGGCTTGCAGCAGCTCCAGGCCGCTCATGCCGGGCAGGCGCACGTCGCTGACGATGATGCCGGGAAAGTCCGGCGTCAGCAGTTTATAGGCCAGTTCGGCCGAGTGAAACGCCAGCACGTCCAGGCCGGCCAGTTGCAATGCCTGCTCGCTGCCCTCGCGTACGGTGGGGTCGTCCTCGACCAGCAAGACCTTCAAGCCGTCAAACATGTTTTTCCTCCTGCGTTGCAATCTGTAGTTCGATGGTGAAGACGGCGCCGCCGCCGGGGGCGTTTTCGGCGCGCAGCACGCCGCCGAACTGGCGCGTGATCTGTTCGGAGATGGCCAGGCCCAGGCCCAGGCCCAGTCCTTGCGGTTTGGTCGTGAAGAACGGCTCGAACAGGTGTTCATACACTTCCGTCGACAGGCCGGGGCCCGTATCGGCCACGTGGATCAGCACGTGCTCCGGCGTGCATTCGACGGCCACGCGCAGGCTGCGCACGTCGCTGCCGTTCATGGCATCGAGCGCATTCGCGTACAGGTTCACCAGCACCTGCTCCAGGCGGTTGCTTTCGCACATGGCGAAGATGTCGTCGGGCGGCAGTTGCAAAGTAAAACGCACATTTTCCACCTGCAGGCGGCGCTCGACGAGGAACAGGGCGTTGCTGATCGCCGTGGGGATCGAGACGGAAGTCAGGCTGGTCGTCGATTTGCGCGCAAAGATCTTCAATTGGCCCGTAATGGTTCCCATCCGGGCCGCAATTTGCGAGATCTTCGCCAGGTTGCGCCGCGCATCGTCGAGCCGTCCCCGTTCCAGCAGGATGACGGCATTGTCGGACATGGTGCGCAGCGCCGTCAACGGCTGGTTGAGTTCATGCGTGATGCTGGCCGACATCTGTCCCAGCACGGCCATCTTGCCGGCTTGAAACAGTTCATTTTGCGTGATGTGCAGCTTTTGCTCGGCCTTGCTGCGCACCTCGATTTCCTGGCTCAGGCTTTGCGTCATGGCATTGAGTTCCGAGGTGCGTTCCTCGACCATGGCTTCCAGGTTGTCGTAGGCATGCTGCAGGTCTTCGCGGGCGCGCAGCTTTTGCGCCACGGCCGCGCGGCGCTGGCGCAGGTAAAAGAACAGCAGCATGAAAAAGCCCAGCAGCACGCAGGAGAAGGCGGCCGCCGCGCGCGCGCTGGCCTTCGCCTGCGCCAGGTCGGACAGGTAAATGAAAGTCCAGCCTTGCGGCGACTTGAGCTTGATCTGCGTCATCACGCTGGAGCTGATCTTCGGCGGCGTGTCGGCGTGTTCCTGCTCGCGCACGCTGATCACGCGGGCGCCATTGCCCAGTTGGCGGTCGGAGACGAAAGGGATGGCTTCCAGCTGCTTCGAATAGTACTGGCGCGTGCGGTTGAGTTCTTCGACGATGGCGGGCGACAGGGGCGCCAGGGTCTTGTACTTCCAGTCCGCCATGGAACTGAGGAAGATCACGCCGTGCTCATCGGCCAGCATCACCTTGTCGGCGCCCTGCACCCAGCGTTTTTCCAGGGTTTCCAGGTTCACCTTGACCGTTGCCAGGCCCAGCATGTGGCCATTCTGGTAGATGCCGTGGGCAAAGAAATAGCCGGGCTCGAGCCGCGTCGTGCCGACGCCATAAAAACGCCCCGGCGTGCCGCGCAGCGCATCCTGGGCGTAGGGGCGGAACGAGATATTGTCGCCAATAAAGCTGTCCGGTCCCTGCCAGTTGCTGGCGGCCCGCGTGTTGCCGTCGAGGTTGCTGATGAAAATGGTCGACGATTTCGCCTGGGCGTTCATCTGCTCCAGGTAATGGTTGACGGTGTCGACCAGCACCGGGTCTTCCGGGTGCTGCAGCAAACGGATGACGTCGCGGTTCAGCTCCAGCGTCTTGGGCAGGAAGTCATATTTCTCCAGCGCATTTTCCAGGCTACTCACATACACTTCGAGGCGCTGCGCGCCGCTGGCCTGCAGCTTGCCGATGGCGATGCGTTCGGTCCAGAAATACACGAGCCAGACGGTGGCCAGGCAGGCGGCCAGCACCACGCCCCAGGCCAGCGTTTCGCGGCCCGACCGCTGCGACAGGCGCTGGCGCCAGGAAAGGGAGGGTTTGGTAGTACTGCTATTCATAAAATCAGCTGCCAACTTGCAAGAACCCACAGTATCGCATTTAAATATTGCGTAAAAAGAAAAAGCCGCCGGATATGCATCCGGCGGCTCACGCTTTTATGTCACGGACAGTTCAACGTCCTTAGAACGTGTGGCGCATGCCCAGGTTAAAGCCGCTGGTGCCGGTGCCGTCGTCGGTGGCATTGCCGACCTTGTAGGTCGCGCCGTTCTTGTTGCTGATGTGGCCGTAACCGGTGTACAGGTCGCTGCGCTTGGACAGGGCATAGAAGGCGCCGATGGCCCACTGTTGGGCGTCACGGTTGGCGTTGCTCTTGTCGTTGTGGCGGATGTACGACGCGACCAGCTTGGTGGCGCCGAACGGGGCGCTGAAGCCGACCAGGATGTCGTTGCTCTTGCTGTCGTTCATGGCGCGGTTGTCGGCGTAGCCGAAGTTGCCTTGCAGCACGCCGAAGTCGTAGCGCGTGGCCAGCAGGGTGTTGCGGCTTTGCTGGGTCGCCAGCGGATTTTCCTGGCGGTGATGCGTCAGGGTCACGTTCAGCGGGCCGTCGATGTAATGCACGGCACCGCCCATGCTGCGGTTTTTCGCATTGTCGCCGGCCACTTCGCCAAAGCCATACGCCAGGTCGGCCGACAGCTTGCTCCAGGTCGGCGTGCTGTATTGCACCATATTATCGATGCGGTAATTCGGCGTCATGATGTTCGACGCCGTGCCGGCCAGGCCGATGACGAACGGATCTGCCACATCGCGCAGGGCCAGGTAATACGGCGTGTATTGGCGGCCCAGGGTGACGGCGCCGGCGCTGCCGGTCAGGCCGACGTACGACTGGCGGCCGAACAGCCGGCCTCCCTGGCCCGAGGTGCCGGTATCGATATTGAAACCGCTTTCCAGCACGAAAATGGCGGCCAGGCCACCACCGAGGTCTTCCTTGCCCTTGAAGCCGATGCGCGAGCCCGAGGCCACGCCGGAAGCGACGCGGTTCAGGCGGTCTCCAGCCGCATCCTTGTCGAACACCAGTCCGGCGTCAGCCACGCCGTACATGGTGACGCTCGATTGGGCCATGGCGCCGGTGGAGGCTGCGCCGAGGGTCAGCAGGGTAAACAGGACTTTTTTCATGAAAATCTCTCTAATAAGTTGGAATGACTACTGATCGCACTACCTGACTGCTTGTTACTCAACATCGACAACAAATAAATGGCCCGCTTGTGGCGGGCCATGGCGCTATCAGGCTTTGCTAGCGTGATCCGCTTCGCCCCAATGGCTTTCCGTGTTCTGGTTGGCCGCATTGGCCGCGGCTGCTTCTTCCTCGGTGGCCAGGCCACCTTCCCACTTGGCGACGACGGCCGTGGCGACGGCATTGCCGACCGCGTTGGTGGCCGAACGGCCCATGTCGAGGAATTGGTCGACGCCCATCAGCAGCAGCAAGCCCGCTTCCGGAATATTGAACTGGTTCAGGGTAGCGGCAATCACCACCAGCGAGGCGCGCGGCACGCCGGCCATGCCTTTCGAGGTCAGCATCAGCAGCAGCAGCATGGTGATCTGCGTGCCGATCGACAGGTCGATGCCATAGGCTTGCGCGATGAACAGCACGGCAAAGGTGCAGTACATCATCGAGCCGTCGAGATTGAAGGAGTAGCCCATTGGCAACACAAAGCTGGAAATCTTGCGGTCCACGCCGAACTGGTCGAGCGCCGTCAGCAGTTTTGGATACGCCGCTTCCGAGCTGGCCGTCGAAAATGCCAGCAGGAAAGGTTCGCGGATCAGGCCGACGAGTTTGAAGATGCGCGGGCCGATGACGACGAAGCCGGCGCCGATCAGCAGGGCCCACAGGCACAGCAGGCCCACGTAGAAGCCGCCCATGAACTTGGCAAACGTGACCAGCACGCCCAGGCCGTGGGTGGTGATGACGGAGGCCATCGCGGCGAACACGGCCAGCGGGGCCAGGTTCATGATGGTGCCGGTGATGCGCAGCATGACTTGCGCCAGCTGGTCGACGACGGCCGTCAGGGTCTTGCCCGATTCGCCCAGGCCGGCCAGTGCGCCGCCGAAGAAGATCGAGAACACCAGCACTTGCAGGATTTCATTGTTGGCCATGGCCTCGATCGGCGACTTCGGCACCAGGTGCGTGAAGAAATCTTTCAAGGTGAAGGCGGCCGTTTTCAGATTCGTTGAAGCGTGTACGTCCGGCAATGGCAAGCCGAGGTTGGTACCCAGCTGCATCAGGTTCGACAGCACCATACCCAGCGCCAGCGAGACCAGCGAGGCGACGACGAACCAGCACATGGCTTTCAGGCCGATGCGGCCGGCCGTCTTGCCGTCGCCCATGTGGGCGATGCCGACCGTCAGGGTGGAGAACACCAGCAGCGCAATGATCATCTTGATCAGGCGCAAGAAGACGTCGGTGACGATGGAAATATTGCCAGCGATTTGCTTGCTCATGTCCGCATCGGGGAAAGCGGAATGGCATCCATAACCGACGGCAATGCCGAGGATCATGGCAATCAGGATGTACAGGGTTAATGGCCGTTTCTTTTTCATTATGACTCCTCCGGTGAAACGCCGCTGTGAGCGGATTATTGATTGCGAGCAACTCAAGCTTGGAGTCAATATTTCTCAAAAACAAGCCCTTGCGTGCCAGCGATTATTTGCAGCAAAACCTGTACATAGCAAAGGATATGCCTGAAATGGGAATTTGGGACCTAACTTCTTAAGTTGTTGATTTGAGGAAGCTTTTTTGTTGCTTAGATGTCGCAACTTTGCACGCTTGCGCGAAATATTGGACGCGGCAGGCCATCGCTGTATGACTTTTCATACGCTAGTCACGGCAGGGTGGCGGTACGCCAAAAAGGCAAGATTATCAGGACAATAAAAAAGCCCCTCCGAAGAGGGGCTTGATGTGGCGCAATGCGTGTTTAGAACTTGATATTCGCCGTCAGGCTGAACGAACGAGGCTGGCCCGGGGTGTAGCGGAAGCCGGATTTGTTGATGGCCGCCACATAGGTCTTGTCGGCCAGGTTGTAGGCGTTTAACTGCAAGTCGAGGTTCTTGTTGACGGTATAGGTTGCCATGGCGTCGAAGACCCAGTAGGCATCCACGCGGGCCGGCGTGCCGACGGCGCCATCGGTGCCGCGCAGCATTTCACCCACGTAACGCGCGCCGCCGCCGATCTTCAGGCCGAACGGCAGGGTGTACGAAGTCCAGCTGGTGAACGCCTGTTTTGGCGTGTAGGTGAGGATCTTCTCGCCGCTGGCCGTGAAGACCTTGTTCGACTCGACCTTGGTATTCATGCGCGTATAGCCGGCGCTGACCAGCCAGTTCGGCATGATCTCGCCCACCACGCCCAGTTCCAGGCCTTGCACGCGCTTCTTGCCGGTCTGATAATAAATGGTCGAGATCACCGGATCTTGCTCCACTTCATTCTTGACGGTGGTCTGGTAGACGGCGGCCGACAGCGACAGTTTTTGCTTCAGGAAGTCCCACTTGGTGCCGATTTCCTTGGTGATGGTTTCCTGTGGGTCATACTTCGGGTTTTGCGCGCTGCTGGCGGCGGTGCTGAGGTCACTGTTAGTGCCCGGCGGCGCCTTTGAGGTGGCCAGCAAGGCATATACGCTGCTGTCCGGCGTCGGCTTGTACATGGCCGAGATCTTGCCGTTGGCCAGGGTGTCGCTCAGGGTCAGGTGAGTCGGAATCGGTGTGCCCACTGGCAATGGCTGTACCGCGGGCGCAGTCACGGCCCCTTGCAGGGTGACGGCGTCATTGGTGGTGTTGAAATGGTCGAAGCGCACGCCGCCGTTGAAGATCCACTTGTCGCCAAACTTGACGGTGTCGAACACATACAGGCTTTGCGTGTTGACTTCGCGTTCGCTGAAGGCGCCGCTGCGCACGGGGTTGTGGCCGGTGACGGTGTCGCGTGGATTCGGGTGGTACAGGTTCGCTGCCGGCAAGGTGCCCAGGCTGGCTGGCACATAGCTGTAGTTGGTCTGTTTTTCGCTGGTGAACTCGGCGCCGGCCACCACGGAGTGCTTCAGCACGCCCGTGTCGAATTGCGCGCTGACGACGGTCTGGTTGGTCAGGATCGTGTTTTCCTGATCCTTGACGGTGCGCAGCGAGCGCGCCAGGGTCCAGGTCGACGGATCGGTGGGGACCGGTGTCTTCAGGTTGCCCATGCTGCCCATGAAGGCCGTCAGCAGGTAATCCTGCTGGGTCTTGCCGTAGCGCGTGGTGTTCTGGATCTGCACGTTGGGCGAGAAATCATGGTCGATGCGCAAGGTGCCCATGTCGGCCTTGACCTTGTCGTAGTCCGAGGTGGAGCCGTAGAAATTCTTCGGATCGACCCTGGCGGCGCCGTTCAGGAAGCTGCGGATGATTGGTTGGTCCTTCGTGGCGACGTCCGGCGTCGAGTAGCCTGGCAAGCCGATGGTCGGCACGCCGCCGTCGGGCACGTTGTTCTGGTCCACGTGCAGGTAGCTGGCCGTGATGCGCGTCGGTTTGCCGAGGCCGAAGGTGACGGTGGGCGCGAAGGCCCAGCGCTTGTTCTTGACTTCATCGCGCGCCGGGTTGCCGCTGTCCTGCGTCATCAGGTTCAGGCGCATTGCCGTGCCGGTATCGCTGTCGAGGATGCGGTTCCAGTCGGCCGTGGCGCGTTTCTGCTTGCCGCTGCCGGCCGTCAGCAGGGAATTGAATTTGTTTTCCATGGTGGCCGTCTTGCTGACCAGGTTGATCGAACCGGTGGGCGAGCCGCGGCCGCTGTCCGTGCCCGCCGGGCCCTTCAATACGTCGATCTGTTCGATGTTGAAGACGTCGCGCGAGATGGAACCCACGTCGCGCACGCCATCGACATAGATGCTGCCCGACGAATCGAAACCGCGCATGTAGACGGCGTCGCCCGTGTTCGTGTTGCCGTTTTCCCCGAGGAAGAAGGTACCGACGCCAGGCGTGTTGCGCAGCGCGTCCGTCAGGGTCAGCGCACCTTGCTGTTCGATCAATTCCTTCTTGATCACGACGATGGTTTGCGGCGTATTGACCAGTTCTTCCGTGTACTTCGGCGACGAGGCTTTTTCGGCCTTGAAATCATTTTCCTTCGAGCCCACGACCTTGATTTCGTTCAGGGTTTGCTGCGATGCCGGGGCGCTTTGGCCGGCCGGGTCGGCCGCCTGGGCGGCGACGGGCAGCAGCATCACGGCCAGGGCGGCGCCGATGTGCTGGTTGAAACGGGTTGGGGCGTGTTTGCGGCTCTTGATTGCCATCTTGCTCTCTCGATAAGGTCAGGGTAGTGGTTCCTGGCTGGCTCTGCCCCGCTGTGCGTTGGCACGCGGGCAAGTGGCTGGCGATGGAGACGGAAGGCCGTATTGTAATTATTGGGCAGTAATCCGTAAATGAGAATCGTTATCAGTCTCGTTTACACAACGAATTAGGCGTATCGCAAAAAAAACACTGTCACGGCCCATGAATGCTTGCTTTGCGCTCCGCCCGCTGCTATGCGCGCAGGCGTCCGGCGGCGGGAGTATGATGAGCAACCTTTACAAATTTCCTCCAAGCATGCTGCACACACCCGCTGCCTTTGTCCCCCTGATCGATCCTCCCGAACCGGCCCCGGCCGCCGAGCAGACGCTCACATTCGTCTTTCACCGCGGGCGCCTGCTGTTGCGTACGCCCGGGCTGACCCTGCCCACTGCCGCCGAGGCCGCCGCGCTCGATATCGACCTGAGCCGCGCCCAGCCCGTGGGGCTGTGGCAAGGCCGCTATTGCCAGACCGTCTGGGCCGACGAAGAGTTGCCACCGGGTGCAGGCCTGGCCTGGCACGGCATGCGCTCGCTGTTCAACGCCGTCGACGATGACTTTCTGGGCCTGGCCAGCCGCGCCGTACAGCTGGCCGAGTGGGCGCGCACGCACCGCCATTGCGGCGTGTGCGCCACGCCCATGCAGCGCACGTGCGGCGAACGCTGCTTTACCTGCGCCGCCTGCGGCATGCTCGCGTATCCGCGCATTTCGCCGGCCATGATGGTGCTGATACGCAAGGGCGAGCAGGTGCTGCTGGCCATGCATAAAAACTCGCCATCGCAGCGTTTCAGCCCGCTGGCCGGTTTCCTGGAAGCGGGCGAATCGATCGAGGAAGCCGTGCACCGCGAAGTGATGGAAGAGGTGGGCTTGCGCGTGCACAACCTGCAATACTTCATGAGCCAGTCCTGGCCGTTTCCCCATTCGCTGATGATCGCATTTACGGCCGACTACCTCGATGGCGAAATTCGCCTCGACGAGAACGAGATCGCCGAGGCGCGCTGGTTCGGCCCCGGCGATGCGTGGCCGGAGGCGAGTTCGAGCGTGTCGATCTCCGCGTTGCTGGTCGGCGCGCACCGTCCGCCGGCGTAGCGGGAAAAGCAGGGGCTGCTCAGGCAGCTTGCCGCATTTTCTATATACTGGCGGCAATTGAAAATTTTAGGGTGGTTTAGCATGTCTCAAGAAGAATTCTCCGAAAACGACTGGCGCCGGCTGATCAGCAGCTTTGGCGAAGATCCGCAGCGTCCTGGCTTGCTGGAAACGCCGGCGCGCGTGGCCAAGGCGTGGAAGCACTGGACGTCGGGCTATGGCCAGGATCCGGTGGACTTGCTGAAAGCCTTTGAAGATGGCGCGGAACAGTACAACGAGCTGATCGTCGTGCGCGGCATCCCCGTCTACAGCCATTGCGAACACCACCTGGCGCCGTTCTTCGGCAAGGCCACCATCGGTTACGTGCCCAACGGCAAGATCGTCGGCCTGTCGAAACTGACGCGCCTCGTCGATTGCTTCTCCAAGCGCCTGCAAGTGCAGGAACGCATGACGATGCAGATCGCCAACGCGCTGATGGAAGTGCTGGAACCGAAGTCGGTGGGCGTGGTCGTGCGCTGCCGCCACCTGTGCATGGAAAGCCGCGGCATCCGCACGCCGGGCGAAGAAACCATCACTTCGGCCATGCTGGGCGAGATGCAGCCGAACCTGGCGCTGCGCACGGAATTTCTGGCCTTGGCGCGCGAAAGCTGATTTTTCGGCGACGATGCGGGATGAAGGCGGCATATGCCGCCTTTTTTAATGGGCTTCCCGTTCCGCAAGGTAGCGCGCCGGCGGCTTGCCCACCGCCTTGCGGAACATGGTGACAAAACCGCTGGTGTTTTCATAACCGAGTTCCAGCGCCACCGCTTTCACGCTGTGGCCTTGCGCCAGCCGTTGCAAGGCCAGGATGACGTGCAATTGCCGGCGCCAGCGGCCCACGCTCATGCCCATTTCCTCCAATGACAGCCGGGTCATGCTGCGCTCGCTCATGCCGATGCGGCTGGCCCATTCGGCCAGGGTGCTTTTATCGGCGGGCTGCGCCAGCAGCAGGGCGGCCAGGCGGCGCAGCCGTGCATCGCGCGGCATCGGCAGATGCAAGTCTTCCACGGGCGCGGCCGCCAATTCATCGAGCAGGGTGGCCACCAGGCGTTCCTGCGCGCCATGCAGCGCAGCCAGGGTGGGAAAACCGGCCGCCTTGGCGATCAGTTCGCGCAGCAGCGGCGAGACGGCCACGGTGCAGCAGACGGCGGGCAAGGCCGGCGCCATGGCCGGCTCGACAAACAGGCAATAGCACTCGGCCTCGCCCACGCCCTGGGCTGCATGCATCAGGCCGCCCGGTATCCACACGGCGCAATGGGGCGGCACGATCCACACGCCGCTTTCCACCTCGCAATGAATCACGCCCCGCGTGGCGTACAGCAGCTGCCCCTTGCGGTGCTGGTGCGGCGCCTGTTCCGCATCCTCGCGCACGCTGGCCAGGCCCACGGCCAGCAAGGGACGCAGCACGCCATCGACGTCGAAATCGAGGATGGAGGCGTCATCGTCCAGACCCAGGTGGGCCGTCAGCATGCTGGGCAAGAGGGGATGGGGCATGGGACGATTTTGGCTGGATTGAATAATATTGTGGCTATTGTATGCAATGACGCCGGGCGCCGTCATCGGTATCGTATGCTTATCCGCAGCCCCGCTTCAACGGCAACCGCCGCCGCCCGTGTTCTGATGAAGGCCAGGAGGAACGGCAACCCCCTTGAAGGAGTCTCCCATGCAACTCGATATCACCGATTTCCCCCTCGTCTGGATGCGCCGCGACAACGCCGCCAGCAGCCCCGACGATGCCTTGTTCGCCCAGTTCGAGGACTTGCTGGCGCGCCAGCAGGCGTTCGTCATCCTCAGCGAAGAAGGCCTGGACGAGGATGGGCATGACCATCCGCAGGAGGCGCGCAAGCGTGCCGTGCTGTGGATGAAACGGCACAAGGCTGCCCTGCGCGCGTATATCCAGGGCATGGTGCTGGTCGAACCGAGCGCCGCCAAGCGCCTGGCCGGTAAGGCCTTCGCCGTCATGTTCGGCCAGTTCTGGGGCTACCCCCTGCATTTCGGCACCAGCCGCGACGACGCGCTCGACATCGCCCGGCATTTGATCAAGGTGTGGCTGCCGCCCCACAATGATCCGACAAGGCGTCACGACGCCTGACCAAACCGACGCGCAGCAGGTTGGGTCAGGTGGGACTAGTAGCGATAGTCGTTAATGAAGTGCTTGGTGAAGTTGTACTTGCTGCCGCCGTCGAGCAGGTCGACCAGGCGTTTCGGTGCCGAGGCCGACATGAAGGCGTCGGCCGCGCCGCCCGTGCTGCGGAACTTCATGCCCGGGCTGAGGATCTGGTTGGCGCCGATTTTCAGGTGCTGGAAGCTTTTTGTCTTTTCATTGTTGAGGATGAAGTGCAATTCCTGCTTGAAGGTCAGGAAGGGGATCTTCAGCCACCAGCCTTCGTCCGTGCCATAGCTGGCGACGCTGGCAAAGTGCGTGTTCTTGTCCGTCAGCGTGGGTTTGCCCAGGCGGTCGTTGATGCGTTTCATGGCTTCATTCTTGGTCATGCTGTTCTTTCGTGATTCATTCTATCCGGCGTGCATTTTGACACATGCCCGCCACCCCCGCCTGCCTTGCCACCGCCTATCTGCGTGCTTTTTTACTGCAATGCAGCATCAATTCTCATCAATTGTCGCAACGCATTAACAACACCGGGCAAAATTCATTGCTTTCCAGCATTGTAAATATCGGTCGTTCGAGCGTATGCTGGTGTCGTCTGAACGGTGCCGCCAGAGCACCGTCGCCGCCGCATTCCTGGCCTGCCGCGCTGGAAGCGGGACACGCCCCATCGCCGCACAATAGAGAGTTGGAGACACAGCATGAAGAAATTGACGTTCCAGCAGAAGTTATGGATTCCCCTGATTTGCAGCCTGTTGTGCATCACCGTTATTTTTGTCTATAACGCCCTGGAAATTCGCAAGATCCGCATCGAAGAGCGTAGCGCCGACCTGAGCAATGCCGCCGACCTGGGCCTGGGCGCCGTCAAGATGTTCGGCGAGCTGGCCGCCAGCGGCGCCCTGACGCAGGAAGAAGCGCAAAAGCAGGCGACCGCCGTCATCAAGAGCATGCGCTTCGGCGAGACCGGCTATTTGTCCATCATCAACCTCGATGCCGTCGTCGTGATGAATCCTGCCGCGCCGCAAACCAATGGCAAGAACATGTCGGATTTCAAGGATGCCAACGGCACCTATCTGTACCGCGACATCGTTGCCGTCGGCAAGAGCGATGCGGGCAAGGGTTTCGTGCATTATTATTTCCCCCGTCCCGGCCAGAAGAACGCCGAACCGAAGATGAGCCGCGTGGTCGCTTACAAGCCGTGGAGCTGGACCATCGTGGTGGGCGTGTACATGGACGATATCGACGCGGCTTTCCGCCAGTCGCTGATCACTTCGCTGGGCGTGCTGCTGCTGGTGTGCGGCTTGCTGGCCGCCGTCGTCGTGGCGATCAACCGCAGCTTGCGCCATGCGCTGGGCGGCGATCCCGAATATGCGGCCGACGTGGCTGCTCAGATCGCGAATAACGATCTGAGCGGCGCCGTGCGCACGCATGCCAACGACCGTCACAGCGTGCTGTACGCGATGAAGACCATGCAGACCAACCTGGTCGACGCGATCAGCGAAATCCGCCATAGCGCCGAGACGATCGCCACGGCGTCGAGCGAGATTGCCAGCGGCAATATGGACTTGTCGGCGCGCACGGAAATGCAAGCCAGTTCGCTGGAAGAAACGGCCGCATCGATGGAAGAATTGACCTCGACCGTGACGCAAAACGCGGGCAATGCCGTGCAGGCAAATGAACTGGCGCAATCCGCTTCCGCCGTGGCGCGCCAGGGCGGCGCCGTGGTGGCGCAAGTGATCGGCACCATGGACACCATCAACGCTTCGTCGCGCAAGATCGTCGACATCATCGGCGTCATCGACGGCATCGCCTTCCAGACGAATATCCTGGCATTGAACGCCGCCGTGGAAGCGGCGCGCGCGGGCGAGCAGGGACGCGGCTTTGCCGTCGTGGCGTCCGAAGTGCGCAATCTGGCGCAACGGTCCGCCGGCGCGGCGAAGGAAATCAAGGAACTGATCGGCGCCTCCGTCGACAGCATCGCGGCCGGCAGTACCCTTGTCGCACAGGCGGGCACGACCATGGATCAGGTGGTGGCCAGCGTGTCGCGCGTGACCGACATCATGGCCGACATCACGGCCGCCTCGCACGAGCAAAGCACGGGCATCGGCCACGTCAACCAGGCGATCACGGAGATGGACAGCGTGACGCAGCAAAATGCGGCCTTGGTGGAAGAGGCGGCGGCAGCGGCGTCGAGCATGCAGGACCAGGCGGCCGTGCTGGCGCAGCTGGTCTCGCGCTTCAAACTGTCGGCGCAGGAACCGGGGGCGGCGCCGCGCCTGGCGGCAAGCTCGGCCGCGCCACGCGCCGTGGCGAAAAAGCCGCTGCGCAGCCTGGCGGCGCGCTGATTTACCGGGCTGGCGCCGCCGCTGGCGGCGCCGGCTCGAATTCCAGCTTGTCATCGACGACCACGAATTGCCCGATCGGCTGGCCCAGGTCGGCTTTCGGGTCGTTTTCCATTTCCGTCAGCTCATTGCAGGTATTCGTTTCCGCCTGCCACAGCTGCTTGCCCATGCGGATATTCCATATGCCATCGCCGGCCGCGAACAGCTCGACGGTGATGTCGGCCGGCGCATCCGTCGACAGCGTATGCAGGCGCTGGCATTGCGGCAAATTGGTCGCCATCAGCTGCACTTCCACCGTATCTTGCCAAAAATAACGTTGCTGGCGGCGCACGGTCAGGGAATGGTCCTGGCCATCGAACATATAGATGGCGAAGTCCTGGACACAGCCTGACAGCAGGACGGACAGCGTGACGATCAGGAGTTTGCGCATGGTCTGCTTTCTTTGATGGTTCTCGGGAATGGCGGAATTCGATTCTTGCGGCGAGAGTGGGTGCTTGCTTGCGTGGCAAGCGGGGCACGCGCCGTCTTGTTTTTCGCTTACGTGGCATTATATCCATGCACACCAGTTGCGGCGCGACAATAGTTACGCCCACCCATGCCAACGACCTGAAAGACGACGATGATCGACCTGTATTACTGGACCACGCCCAACGGGCACAAGGTGACAATGTTCCTGGAAGAAGCGGGCATTCCCTACAACATCATTCCCGTGCATATCGGCAAGGGCGAGCAGTTCAAGCCCGAGTTTCTCGCCATCGCGCCGAACAACCGCATTCCCGCCATCGTCGACCAGGCGCCGGCAGATGGCGGCGCGCCCTTGTCGCTGTTCGAGTCGGGCGCGATTCTGCAATACCTGGCCGAGAAAAGCGGGCAATTCCTGCCGGACGATGTGCGCGGGCGCGCCGAGGTGATGCAATGGCTGTTCTGGCAAATGGGGGGATTGGGCCCCATGGCCGGGCAAAACCACCATTTCGTGCAATACGCGCCCGAGCCCATCGATTACGCGATCACGCGCTATGTCAACGAAACGAACCGGCTATACGGCGTACTGAACAAGCGTTTGGCCGACCGCGCATTCGTTGCCGGCGACAACTATTCCATCGCCGACATGGCGATCTATCCATGGATCGTGCCGCACGCGCGCCAGCGCCAGAAGCTGGAAGATTTCCCGCACCTGGCGCGCTGGTTCGCAGCCATCGCCGCCCGTCCCGCCACCGTGCGCGCGTATGCGCGGGCGGCCGAGATCAATGTGCAGCCGACCGTCAGCGGCGACGCGAAAAGCGTGCTGTTCGGGCAGACGGCGAAGACGCTCGGCTAAGCTTAGTTCCCCTCAGTTGCCCCGATACGTGGAGAAACCGAAAGGGCTGAGCAGCAGCGGTATGTGATAGTGCTGCTCGGTCTTTTCCACGTGGAATTGCACGGGAATTTCCGGGAAGAATGTTTCCTGTTTCAGCCGCGCATAGTGTTCGCCCGTCTTGAACACGATGCGGTAGTCGCCCGCCTGCAACGGTTGATTTTCCGGATACATGGCCGCGATGCGCCCCTGCGCATTCGTCACGGCGCTGCTTAATTGTTTCCAAACGTCATCTTTTTTCTGCTCCAGGGTCACCGTCACGCCCGCCGTCGGCTGGCCGCTCTGCAAGTCGAGGATGTGCACGCTCAAGGGATTGGCGGCCAGCGCCATGCCGGACAGGCTGGCGAAGGCCAGGGCGGCAGCGGTTTTTTTCAGATAGCTCATCGTTGTTGCTTTCAAGGGGTGGGGGAATCGAGTTCGGGGATGGCTGCCAGGGCGGCCTGGGCGCAGGCCCGGTCTGGCAGGGCGCCGCCGCCGCCGGCCACGCCGATGGCGCCGACGACTTCGCCCCTGGCGCGCAAGGGCAGGCCGCCGCCCAGCAGCAACAGTTCCGGCACGGTGGCCAGGTTGCGCATGTCCGGGTTGGCGTTCGCTGCCACGGCCAGCGTGTAGGTGTCGCTTTTGGTGGACAAGGCCGTGTATGCCTTGCGCCGGCTCGCTTCCGTGTTGTGCGGGCCGACGCCATCGGCGCGCTGCACGGCGACAATATTTCCGCCACGATCCAGCACAGTGACGACGATATGCCGCCCTTGCGCCTGGCACGCGGCCATGGCCGCATCGGCCAGCTTGTTGGCCGCCGCCAGCGACAGGTCATTGACCGTGCGCAATTGCGCGTGGGCGGGACTGGCCAGCAGGCACAGCAGGGCACTGCCGAACATCAGGGTTTTCATCTGGCCTCCATGGAAAAGAATGGCGCCAGTATGGCAAGTGTTGCCCTACGAGAAGATGATCGCCGCATGACATTTTTATCATCCGCGGCGCCCGGCGCGCGGCGTAAAATGGCTTTATATTTCCCTTAGAAAGCCGCCATGCGCATCCTGGTAATCGAAGACGAACCGAAGACGGGCGACTATCTGCTGCGCGGCCTGGCCGAGTCCGGCTTCACGGTGAGCCTGGCGCGCAATGGCCGCGACGGCCTGCACATGGCCGGCACGCAAGCGCCCGATCTGATCGTGCTCGACGTCATGCTGCCCATCATGGATGGCTGGCAAGTCTTGCGCGCGCTGCGCCTGCAAGAGGGCGGCGCGGACGTGCCCGTGATTTTTCTGACGGCGCGCGACGAAGTGCAGGACCGCGTGAAAGGGCTGGAACTGGGTGCCGACGATTACCTGGTGAAACCGTTCGCCTTTGCCGAACTGGTGGCGCGCATCCGCACCCTGCTGCGGCGGGGGCCGCCCCGAGAAGACGACGTCATCCGCATCGGCGACATGGAAATCGATGTGATGAAACGCAAGGTCAGCCGGCAAGGCCAGCGCATCGCCCTGACGGCCAAGGAATTCGGCTTGCTGCATTTATTGGCGCGGCGCCAGGGCGAAGTGCTGTCGCGCTCCATCATCGCTTCGCAAGTGTGGGACATCAATTTCGAGAGCGACACCAACGTCATCGACGCGGCCATCCGCCGCCTGCGCAGCAAGCTCGACGATCCGTTCGAACCCAAGCTGATCCACACCTTGCGGGGCATGGGCTATGTCTGCGAATTGCGCGCGCCTGCCGCTTCAGACAACGGCGCCGTTCAATGAAACTGGCAGAACTGCGGCGCTCGCTGACCCTGCGCGTCACGCTCGTCTTTGTATTGATCGTGGCGCTCGTCTCGGCCGGGCTGGGCATGCATCTGTACCGTTCATTTGTGGCGGAAATCGAGCGCCGCGACGATATTTTATTGCTGGGCAAATTGCGGCAGATCCAGCAGCTACTCGGTAATGCGGGCACCCTCGATATCATCCGCGAGCGGCCCCAGTATTTCCGTGACACCATGAGCGGCCAGGAAAATTCCCTGGTGCGCATCGTGCGCGCCGATGGCACGCGTTTGATCGATGTCAATCCGAACGGCGAGAACGTCGTGCATGCTGTTCCCGTGGCCGTCGATGCGCCCGTGACGGCTGCCGACATCGTCAGCTGGGTCAGCCGCGACGGCTATCCGGCCAGGGTCGTGGCTGCCAGCGCGCGCATCGGCGATCCCGCGCAGATGGCTGACATTGCCGTCGCCCGGGTCTACGGTGACCGCACGGCCATGTTCGCCGCCTACCGCTGGCAGATCGTCGTTTCCGTCGCCGTCAGCGCGCTGGTGGCGGCGATACTGGCCAGCGTGATGCTGCTGCGGGGATTGCGGCCGCTGCGCAATATCGCCGCCCACGCGGCCTTGGTGCGGCCGGGCAAGCTGGGGCAGCAGTTGGAAGCGCGCGGTGCGCCGACGGAATTGCTGCCCTTGATTCAGGCCTTGAACGCCATGCTGGCGCGCCTGCAGGAGGGATACGCGCGGCTGTCGCAGTTTTCCGCCGATCTGGCGCATGAATTCCGCACGCCCGTCACCAATCTGCTGGGACAAAGCCAGGTCATGCTGGCGCGTCCCCGCAGTGCGCATGAGTATGAACAGCTGGTGTCGTCGAACGTGGAAGAGCTGGAGCGGCTGTCGCGCATGATCGACAGCATGCTGTTTCTGGCGCGCGCGCAGCAGGACGAAATGATCCTGATCAAGCAAGCCTTGCCCGTGCAGGACGAGTTCTTGCGCCTGGCCGATTTCTTCGAAGGCCTGGCCGAAGAACGGGGGCTGGCGCTGGCTTGCCACGGCAGCGGCACGGTGACGGCGGAGCCGCAACTGCTGCGCCGCGCGCTCGGTAACCTGCTGTCAAACGCCATCCGCCACGCGGCGCCGGGCAGCACGATACTGCTGCGTTCGCACGCGACGAACGAGGGCGTGGAATTGAGCGTAAGCAACCTGGGGCCCGCCATCCCCGCGCGCCACTTGCCCCACCTGTTCGAGCGCTTTTACCGCGCCGACCCGGCCCGCAGCGACTCGGCCGCCTCCACAGGATTAGGGCTGGCCATCGTCACGGCCATCATGCAGTTGCATGGCGGCAGCGCGACGGTCGCATCGGACGCGGCCGCCACGACGTTTACTCTTGTTTTCCCCGTTGAGAACGCCTGATAAAACCGTAGCGAGCGGAAGGGAGAGGTGGTTGAGAAGCGGAACTGTGCTTTGCACGGGGCCGCCGAGGCAGTGAGCATCGCAGACCACCTATACCGACGCGCAGTAGGTTTGATCAGGTGTTCTACCCCATTTCCACCAAAAACTCATGCATGCCCGTATGCGCCAACTGCGCACACGCTGGCGCAAAGTGCGGCAACTGTCCCCACAGCAGCGGATTGCCGACGATGTACACATAGTGCTGCGCGCGCGTCAGCGCCACGTTGAGCAGGTTCGGCGTACTTGCCGCCCATTGCGCGGCGCCGGCCGTGCTGTCGTCGGCACCGAGGACCAGCATCACCACGCTTTGCTCCTTGCCCTGGAAGGTGTGCACGGTGCCCACCATCTGGCTGCTCCATTGGCGCAATTCGCGCGCCGTCGGCGCCTTGCCATAGCCGAGGCGGCGGTCCCAGTCCATGTCGACGATGCGCGAACGTAATTCGTTGCGCACGGCCTTGAAGGGCGTGATCACATACATGTCCGGCAGCTTGCCGTCGCGGCGATACAGTTTCAATAACACTTCCAGCACGAAATCGAGCTGCACGGGCACTACCTGCTTGTAGCTGACGGGGCCGACGGCGTCGATCCAGCGGCTGGGGCCCCGCGTCAGGCCGCGCGCGCCGGCCGGCGGCGTGCGCTCGGCCAGCCCGTAGACCATCTTGTCTTCATAGGCGATGCTGTTGGCCAGCGAGAACATCGGTTCCACGCAGCGGCGGTGCACGCGCAGGGGGCTGCCGATCCACAAGGGCTGTGCGCTGCCGGCGCCGACGACGGCGCCATAGCGGTTGGCCTTGTCGGCAAGGGTCTGCACGGAAACGGAAGTCGGCGCGTAACTGCCATCCTGCGTATGCGGCGACAGGGCCGACAGGGTTTGCACGAGGCGGCCCGGCACCGTGAACACGGGTTCGATCTGCAGCGGGTCGCCCACGACGACGGCGCGTTTGGCGCGCCACAGGCTGCCCAGCGCCGCTTGCGGCACGGCCTGGCCCGCTTCATCGATGAACAGCCAGCCCAGCGATTCGGGACCCATGCCCTGGAACTGGCGCGCGAACGAGGCGAACGTGGTCGATACGACAGGCACGACCATGAACAGGCTGTGCCACACCATGGCGATATGCGACTGGTCGTAGGCGCGCTTGTTTTTGAGCAATTTCGACACGGCCAGCAAGTTGCCGCCAAAGCCGGGGCCACCTTTTTTTGCCACTTCCGCCAGCCAGGCTTCGTGCAGGGCCAGGGCCTTGGCGAACAGGCGCGAGCGCAGGCGCGCCAGCGCCGGTTCATGCCACAAGCCGCCGATTTGCAGGGCGTCGCCGTCCAGCTCGTCCAGGGTGGCCGGCGCGAGGATGGTGGGGAAGCGCATGCGCGCGCGGCGCAGCAATTCCGTGCTGTCATCCCATTCGCGCTGGCGCGATTGCGCCGTGCGCAGGGCGATGTGCAGGCCATGGCGGGCGCGTTCGCAGCGTGGCTCCAGTTCGCCCTTCAAGAGCAGCTTGATGGCGGAGATGTCGCGCGCCGCCTGGCGCTGCGCCTCGGCATTGGCGACGACGGCTTCCTTGTAGGCGCGCGCCGGGGCCGTGCGGAACAGCCGGGCAAAGAAGCCGGGCTGCGTCAGCGCCACCAGGCGTTCCTCTTCCAGCAATTCCTTCTTGCTGGCGAGCAAGGTGTCCTGCTGCGCCAGCGCGCCGGACAGGGCGCCGTTGGCCGCATCCATTTCTTGTTCGGCTGCAATCAACGCCTGCTGGCTGGCCTCAATGAAATCGGCTTCCGTGCACGTGCCCACGGCTTGCCACAGGGCAGCATATTGCGCGTGCTCGGCCAGGGCCTTTTCCACCACGTGTTCCGTCTCGCGGAACTCGCGCGCGGCCTGGGCGAAGCTGACGCCCTGGTAGCTGGCCAGCCATTGGCGGATATTCTGTGCGTTCGGCGTCTTGCGCGCCGTCGTTTTATCCCAGTCGTCGTCATAAAAATTGCTGACGAAGCGGCGGCGGTTGGCGCTATTGCCCAGCGCACAGGACATCAAGCCCCACGGCGCTTCCGTTTCGGTCAAGGCGCGGTTGGCGCCATTGCCGTCGGCCACCACCCGGCGCGCCACGCTTTCAAAGTAACGCGTGCGCGCCCATTCCTTGCCCAGCTGTTTTGGTTTTGGGAGGTCGCCGGAAATGTTTTCCACCGCCGCATTGTTCGACGAGGCGACGACCATTTCAAAGCCTGTCAGTTCCGGCCGCAAGCGGGCAATCGTGATCGGGTCGCGCACGCCTTCGAAGGCCACGGCCACCTTGCCGATGAAGGCGTCGCCGGCGCGGTCCAGGCAGGACAGCACGGCCGCGCGGCGCACGATGTTGTCGGCAAACAATTCGCGCAGCAAGGTCGTCTTGCCCGTGCCCGGTGGGCCGTTGACGGAAAAGATGCCGCGCTCGCTCAAGCCCGTGCGCGCGCCGTGGATGGCGAATTGCTGCATCAGGCTCATGGCGTAGCTGGCGTCTTCCAGCCAGTGGCCCCGGTTCATATTGGCCGGATTGAGCATGGCGGCCAGCGCCTGGCGTCCGGCCGGGCTGTACAAGTCGATGCGCTCGTCCTGCGCCAGCGGCGTCAGGTAGGCGGCGACGGTGGCGGGCAACTTGCCGCCACGCAAGGTGCGGATGATCTGTTCCAGGTCATCGAGGTAAAAACTGTTGAGAATATCGATGCTGGGTTCCACCGCGTCGCCGAAGTCCAGGCTGCGGTTCTGGCTGGTCTCAGCCAGGTCGCCTGCCGCCACGGCCGCGCGTTTCTTGCGCGTACGCAATTCCAGCACGGCCAGCGGCTGGCCGGCGGTTGGGCGGAAACCGGCCCAGTCGATGAGCAGGTCGGCCAGGGCCGCGATTTCCATGCCGGACAGGGGCGATGAGACATTACCCGCTTCATCCGCTACTTGCTGCGATACGCGGCTGGCCGCGAAGTTGCGCAGGCTGTCTTGCAGCACCAGCTGGCTGTCGCTGAAGGCGTCCAGGCTCAGGCCCGACCAGTCCGGCGTGCGTGCGCGCCCCAGGGCCCACGGCAAGGTTGACACGGAGACAGGATCGAACTGCGGCTCGCCCAGCGCATTGAGGTTCAGGCGGGCAAAGCACGAGCGTCCCAGCAGTTCTGTTTTTTCTGTTTCGGCAATGTTTTCCGGGCCGTTGGCCGACGGGCACGCCTTGTTGATTTCGGCCTTGTCGAAGACGCCGAGGAACAATGAGAAGCCGTCGATCTCGCGGTCGGAAGGCACTGGCCATTGCGTGGCGAACTGCAGCGGCAATTGCGCCAGCTGTTCGCGCTGAAGGAGACGCACGGTGGACTGGTCTTCAACGTCCGTGATTTGATTCAGGTCAAACGGGATAAAGAATTCGATCTTGTGCCAATACTCCAGGATAGCCAGGAGGCGCTGCTGTTCTGCCTGATTCATGATGACCAATATTTTGTAAAGCGAGCGAGGATTGTAAAGCGTATGCACGCTGCACGTTTTGCACTTTTGCCTATTGCGCGGGCTTTGCCGCAAAAAAAGTGGTATTGGCGGACGAAAAAAAGCCAGGCAGCAACTTCCTGCCTGGCTTTCCCGTGGGGAGGACGTTGCTATTCGTTAAAACTCTTCCCATTCGCTCTCGGCAGCCGCATTGCTGCGGCGCGCCGGCGCGGCCGCGACGGCCTTGCGCGCTGGCGCGGGCCGGGCGGCGGGAGGAGCGATTTTTGCCGCGGCCGGTGCTGCCCGCACCGGGTTCGGCTTGGCGGCGCTGGCGACATGGTTGCCGGTTTTAAAGAATCCCACCACGTGCGCCAGTTCGCCGGCCTGCTCCTGCATGCTTTGCGAAGCGGCCGCCGCTTCTTCCACCAGGGCCGCGTTTTGCTGCGTCACTTCATCCATCTGGGCAATGGCCATGTTGATCTGTTCGATGCCGATGGTCTGTTCGTGCGTGGCGGAGGTGATTTCTCCCATGATGTCGGTCACGCGCACGATGCTGTCGACGATGTCGCCCATGGTCTGGCCCGCTTCATTGACGAGGCGCGAACCCGTGTCCACGTTGGCGACCGAGGCGGCGATCAACTCCTTGATTTCCTTGGCGGCCGAGGCTGAGCGGTGTGCCAGGTTGCGCACTTCCGTGGCGACGACGGCGAAGCCGCGGCCCTGTTCGCCCGCGCGCGCCGCTTCCACGGCCGCGTTCAGGGCAAGAATGTTGGTCTGGAAAGCGATGCCGTCGATGACGCCGATGATGTCGACGATTTTCTTCGACGACTCGTTGATGGTGCCCATGGTGTCGACCACTTGCGAGACGATGCTGCCGCCGCGCACGGCCACCTCGGACGCGCTTTTCGCCAGCTGGTTGGCCTGGCGCGCATTGTCCGCGTTCTGCTTCACGGTCGAGGTCAGCTCCTCCATGGCCGACGCCGTTTCTTCCAGCGAGCTGGCTTGCTCTTCCGTGCGGGACGACAGGTCGAGGTTGCCGGCGGCAATTTCGCTCGATGCCGTGGAAATCGCATCCGTGCCGTGGCGCACTTGCGCCACCACGCCCAGCAAGCTGGTGTTCATGGCTTTCAGGGCGCCCAGCAGGCGGCCCGTTTCATCGCTGGAATCGACGACGATGTGCGACGATAAATCGCCCGAGGCCACGGTTTCGGCCACGCCCACTGCCGCATTGATGGGGCGGGTGATCGAGCGCGTGATGATCCAGGCAACAAAAGCGCCCAGCAGCACGGCCACGCTGCCCAGGATGATCATGTAGGCGCGAGCGCTCGCGCTCAGCGTTTCGGCGTCCGTTGCCGCCTGCGCGGCCTGCTGCGCTTCATACGCGACCAGACTGTCGAGTGCGCCCAGCACGATCTTCAGGCTCGGTGCCGCCTGTTGCGTCAAAAAGGCGATCGCTTCTTCCGTCTGGCCTGCATTGCGCAGCTCGATGACCTTGTTGTTCAGCGGCGCGCCCGATTTCAGGGCCGCGTCCAGTTCGGCCATCAAGGCCGTTTCCTTGTCCGTCGAGATTTTCTTTTGCAAGGTTTCCTTGGCGGCGCCGTATTTCTTGCGCGCTTCGCCGATCTTTGCCAGTTCCGCCTGCACCAGCGCTTCCGTCGGCGCCACCACCACGCTGGTGATCGCCAGGGTAATGTTGCGCACGTTGTCGCTCATGGTGTTGGCCGCCGCCATCTTGACGTTCTTGTCGGCCACGATGTCGTGGGTGCGCGCACTCAGTTGCCCCATGGAATACAGGCCGACGAGCAAGACGGCCACCAGCAGGCCGAGGACGACAGCAAACCCGATCCCGAGCCGGGTGCCGATTTTGAATTGTGTGAGTGACATGATTGCTTTCGTATTGCGGTGTGGTGAGGAAACGTCGACAGGCCGGGGCTACGGGTTAATACGTAAGGGCGGCCAGCCTGTAATTGTTCCTCAAAATTCCGCACTGCAATACAAAAACTTGTATCAAGTCCGCGAAAAGTTTAAAAATTGGTAGCAAATTAAATAAGTTGTCGTGTGGAAACAACGAGCGCCGTGCCGCAGGCGCCGTCAGCTTTCCGCAAACACGTGGACGGCCAGGAAATCGATGAAGGCGCGCAGTTTTGGCGTCAGGTGGCGGCTGCTGGGCCACAGGATGCGGAAGGCCCCGTCGTGCCGGCGGTGCGCGTCCAGCACGGGCTTCAAGCGGCCCGCCGCCAGCGCGGCGCGCACGGCAAAGTCGGGCAGGGCGGCGATGCCCAAGCCGCTTTCGGCAAAATGCAGCAGGGTGTCGACATTGTTGCAGTTGAGCACAGTCGGCAAACCGGCCGCGTGCAAGGCAGGCCACTCGGGCAGAGGCCAGGCCTCGACCTTGCCGCTGCTGGGAAACTTGTACAGCAGGCAAGTGTGGCGGGCCAGGTCGGCCGGCCGCGCGGGCGTGCCATGCCGCGCCAGATAGGCCGGTGCGGCAACCAGCTGCAGCTGGAACTGGCCCAGCTGGCGGCTCATCAAACGGCTGTCGGCGCTTTCGCCCGCGCGCACGACGGCGTCATATCCCTCCTCGATCACGTCGACGCGGCGGTCGCTGAAATCGAGGTCGAGTTCCACCTGCGGATAGGCGCGCGCGAACGCGGCCAGCACGGGGTTGAGCAGGCTGCCCACCAGCGGCAGGCTGACGCGCAAGCGGCCCTGGGGCGCGCTCTTGCTGTTGGATAATTCCAGCTCGGCCGCTTCGATTTCTCCCAGGATGCGCCGGCAGCGTTCGAGAAACACGGTGCCTTCGCTGGTCAGTGCGATGCTGCGCGTGCTGCGGTGAAACAGGCGTACACCGAGGCGTTCTTCCAGCCGCGCGATGCTCTTGCCCACGGCCGAGGCTGAAATCCCGAGCACCCGGCCCGCCGCGACGAAACTGCGCAGCTCCGCCGCCTGCACGAAGGCCGTGAATCCCGCCAGGTTGTCCATGGTTTTCCTTTTGATTGCGGATGCCAACGTCCGCACAGACTGAAACTATAGCCTGTTTTTCTTTGATCGCGCCTGGCTTACCTTGGCAGCCTGATCATTTGAAAGGCTACGCCATGATGTACAACTTCTCTCCCGCGGCCTTGTCCGCCCGTATCGATCCCTTGCTCGATGCCGTGCTGGAACAGCAGCGCCTGGCGGGCGCCGTGGTGCTGGTGCGCCAGCGTGGCCAGGACATCTATCGCCGCGCCGCCGGCCACCTGGACCGCGAAGCGGGCACGCCCATGGTGGAAGACGCCGTCTTCCGCCTGGCGTCCGTCAGCAAACCCATCGTCTCCACGGCCGCGCTGGCGCTGGTGGGACAGAACCGCCTGGGCCTGGACGACCCGGTGGCGCGCTGGCTGCCGTATTTCACGCCGCGCCAGCCGGACGGCACGGTGGCGGCGATGACCGTGCGCCACTTGCTCACGCACACGGCCGGCCTCGACTACGGCTTTTTCCAGCCGCCGGGCGGCGCGTATGCGCAGGCGGGCGTGTCCGACGGCATGGATGCGTCCCGTATTTCCCTCGATGACAATCTGCGCCGCCTGGCCACGGTGCCGCTCGCGTATGCACCGGGCGAACGCTGGGCGTATTCGATCGCCACGGACGTGCTGGGCGTCGTGATCGAAGCGGTGACTGGTCTGCCGCTGGCGCAGGCCGTGGCACAGCTGGTGACGGGGCCGCTGGCCATGCGCGACACGGGTTTTATCAGCACGGACGCGGCGCGCCTTGCCGTCGCCTATGCGGACCGTGCAGCGGGAGAAGCCCGGCCGCGCCGTTTGCTTGATGCGGGGGAAGACCATCTGCCGTTTCTCGAAGGCATGGCAGGGTTTGTGTTGTCGCCGGCGCGTGCCCGCGATGCGCAGGCGTACCCGTCCGGCGGCGCCGGCATGCTCGGCTCGGCACCCGACTTCATGCGCCTGCTGGAAACCTTGCGCCTGGGCGGCGCGCCGCTGCTGCCGCCGGCGCTGGCGCGCCAGATGGGAGCAAACCAGACGGGCGGTTGTGATTTGCCATTCTGGCCGGGACGGGGCTTCGGCCTGGGTTTTACGGTATTGACGGACCCGCTTGCCGCCGCCACGCCGGAATCCGTGGGCACGTGGCGCATGGGCGGCACGTATGGCCACTCGTGGTTTGTTGATCCTGCGCAAGAACTCTCCGTGGTGGCGTTCACGAATACGGCATTGGAGGGCATGGCGGGGCCGTTCGTGACGGAGCTGTGCCAGGCCGTGTATGGCGGGGAGCAAGGGCAATGACGCGCCCGCACCCCATCGTCTTCCTCGCGCTGGGCCTGTTCGGCGTGTATTGCATCGAGTTTGGCGTGGTCGGCATCTTGCCGATGATCATGCAGCGTTACGGCGTGACGGCCGCGCACGCCGGTTCGCTGGTGAGCCTGTTCGCGCTGGTGATCGCCGTGGGCGGCCCCTTCCTCGTGCTGCTGGCCACGCGCTGGCGCCGCAAACCGGTGCTGATCGTCTCGCTGCTCGTGTTCGCGCTGGCCAGCGTGGCTTCGGCGTATGCACCGCGCTTCGGGCTGCTGCTGGCGCTGCGCGTGGTGCCGGCCCTGTTCCACCCCGTGTATTTCTCGCTGGCCATGGTGGCCGCCGCCGCCCTGTATCCGCCACGCGAGGCGGCAAAGGCCGGCGCGCATGCATTCACGGGCACCAGCATGGGCATGGTGCTGGGCATCCCGCTGACCACGTGGATCGCCGCGCAAGTTGGCTATGAGGCGTCGTTCCTCGCCTGCGCCCTCGTCAATGCGCTGGCGGCGCTGGGGCTGTATCTGTTTCTGCCTGACACGCCGCGCGAGGCGCCGCTGGCGTATGGCCGCCAGCTGGCCGTGCTGCGCAAACCCGCCCTGTGGTTCACCATTGCCGCTGCCGTGCTGGTGTTTGCCGCCATGTTTGCCGTGTATGCGTATGCGGCCGCGTATCTGCAGCAGGAAGCGGGCTTGTCGGCGCGCCAGACGGGGCTGGCGCTGGTGGTGTTTGGTATCGGTGGCGTGGCGGGCAATCTGTACGCGGGGCGCCAGCTGGGCACACACGTGTTGCGTACGGTGCTGCTGCAGCCCGTGCTGCTGGGGCTGGCGTACTGGCTGCTGTATGAATATGCGGGCGGCAGCATCGGCTGGGCGGCGCTGGCCGTGTTGCTGCTGTTCTGGGGCGCGGCGCATACGAGCGGGCTGATCGTCACGCAAGTGTGGCTCAGCAGCGAAGCGCGCGAGGCGCCCGCGTTCGCCATCGGCGTGTATATCGCCGCCATCAACCTGGGCGTGACGCTGGGCGCGCTGGCCGGCGGCCTGGCCATCGAGTCCTACGGCATGCAGGGGGCGCTGGCTTGCGGCGCGCTGCTGGGGGCGCTGGCGCTGGCCTTGATCGGGATCAAGGCGTGGCGCTACCGCCTCGTGTCAGTCCTCGATATGGTTGGGGATGCGAAACAGTAAATCTGTGTCGCCGATGTCCACGCCCGCCTGCGACAGCAAGGTGCTGGCCTGGCCCCGGTGGTGCGTCTGGTGGTTGAAGAAATGCATGAGCAGGCTGAAGAACTCGCGCCGGTTCGGCCCCTTGCTGTTGCGGTAATCGAGCAAATGGTCCAGGTCTTCTTCGCGGATGGAGGCGGCCCAGTCGACGATGAGCTGGTCCAGCCACAGCCGGTGCGCCTGCATGGCGGCAAAATCGTCGGCCGCGAACAGCGGCTGCGTCAGCGACGTGGGCGGCGTGATGGCGCGGATGGGGTCGAGCAGCGGGAAACCGGCCGGATGTTTCGCATAGCGCTGCAGCCACAAGGTGTCGCCCACCATCACGTGGTTCAGGGTGGCCAGCAGGGAGCCGAAGAAGGCGCCCCGCTCGCGCTGCAGCTCGCCGGGCGGCAGGCTGGCGGCCGCCGCGTAGACCTTGGCATTCATCCACTGGTTGTAATCGGCCATCAGGCATATGTGGGCGCAACGGCTCATGCTGGACTCCTTCAGTGGATGAATGACAATATTAAACGGACTTCAAAAATGCGCGTATGCCGGCCAGCAACATTTCAATGGCCATGGCCGTCAGGATCAAGCCCATCAGGCGTTCGAATGCCGTCATGACCCTTGGACCGAGCGCCCGCTGCAAGCGTTCGGCGCACAGGAAGACGGCCAGCCAGACGACGGCCACGGCCGTCAAGCCCGCCACGTGGGCGATGACTTCGTTCATTTCATGCGAGGAAAACAGCAGCACGGTGGCCAGGGCCGACGGGCCGGCCAGCGCGGGGATGGCCAGCGGCACGATGAACGGTTCGCCGCCCATTTCGTGGTCGCTATTGCCCGCGTTTGGCTGCGGAAACACCATGCGCATGGCGATCAGGAACAAAATCACGCCGCCGCCGATGCGCAGCGCCACTTCCGACAATTGCAAGGCGTTCAGGAAATGGCGGCCGAAGAACATAAACAGCAGCAAGATGCCGAAAGCGATCAGGCATTCGCGCACCACGACTTTCCAGCGCCGCTCGATGGGTACCCGTTTCAGGGCATTGACGAACAGGGAAACGTTGCCGAACGGATCGGTGACGAGCAAGAGCAGGATAAATGTCTGGAAGAAATTCTGTGTCATGGTGGTGTGATTGAGGTCAACACCGCTGCCAGGATGGGCGCGGTGCGATAAGGCTTGCGATGATAACAAGAGAGGCGGCGATCGCCCATGATTATTGATGCATAGCAGCATTTTTTTTACGCTGCGATGACTTTGGCCTGGTAAAACGCCGTCGGCGTGGTGCCGAAATGCTTTTTGAACATGGCGGTGAAGGCGCTCTGGCTCGTATAGCCATTGTCCATCGCCACGTCGATGACCTTGCCGCCGCGCGCCAGTTGTTCCAGCGCCCGCAGCAGCCGCGCCTGCTGGCGCCACTGGCCAAAGCGCATGCCCGTCTGTTTCTGGAACAAGCGGTGCAGGCTGCGCTCGGTGATCGCCAGTTCCCGCGCCCAGTGCGCCACCGTCAGTTGCTCGCCCGGTTGCGCCATCAGCCGCGCGCAAATGCCGCGCAGGCGCGCATCCACGGGCAACGGTAAATACAGGGGCAGCACGGGCAGGCTGCCCAGCTCGTGCAACAGCAATTGCAGCAGATGCCAGTCGCGGCTGCCTTCCGCGAAATCGGGCGCGATGTCGACGGCCGCCACGATCAGTTGCCGCAGCAGGGGGCTGATGTCGAGCACGCAGCTGTGGCCAGGCAGCAATGGAGAATTGGCGCAGTTGACGAACACCGTGCGCATTTTCACGGCGCCGCTCATGCGCACCTGGTGCGCGATGCCGGGCTGCAGCCACACGCCGCGCGTGGGCGGCACCACCCAGCGCCCGCCCTGCGCCTCGATGGTCATCACGCCCTCGATGGCGTACAGCAATTGCGCATGCGTGTGGCGGTGCACGGAAATCACGTGGCCGTGCGCATAGTCGACGGCCAGCGCCATGGCGCGTGCCGTGACGGGCAGCAATTCCTGAAAGGCGGGCGAGGAACAATCCATATGAAGGTCAGTTTTGCGACAGGTATGGACATCTTAGCGCGAGAAAGCGCGGCGCGCCTGCGGCATGATGGTTCCCCGCAACTATTCCTGGAGCTATACATGCCTGTGCGCGCCTATCTGTATCCGTTTCTCGCCATGCTGCTGTGGGCCGGCAACGTCGTCGTCTCGAAGCTGGCCGCGTCCAGCATCGCCCCCACGGCCATCACGTTTTACCGCCTGGTGCTCGTCTTGCTGGTGATGACGCCGTTTATCGCCCGCCCGCTGTGGCGCAACCGCGCAGCTCTCCGCCGCCAGTGGTGGCAGCTGGCCTTGTGCGGCCTGATGTCGATGGCGCTGTTCCAGAGCCTGTCCTACCGCGCCGCCGAATCGACGACGGCGACGAACATGGCCATCGTCACGGCGCTGGCGCCGCTGATGACGGCCCTGCTCAGCGTGCTGCTGCTGGGCGAGCGATTGACTGTCGGCATGGCGACCGGCGGCGTGCTGTCGTTCGGCGGCTTGCTGTACCTGGTGGGGCGCGGCGACGTGCTGGCCTTGCTGCAGCAGGGCGTGCATGCGGGCGATGCGCTGATGCTGCTGGCTTGCCTGATCTTCGCTTTGTATGGCGTGCTGCTGCGCCGCTGGCGTTTAACGATTCCCGCCTGGCAAGCCATTTATTGCCAGGCGCTGGCGGCCCTGGCCTGCATGCTGCCGTTTTTCCTGTTGTTGCCGTCCGGCAGCGCCAGGCTCGATGCCACCACCTTGCCCCTGATCGGCTATGCGGGCATCGGCTCGTCCATCGTGCTGTCCTACCTGTGGATCGAAGGCGTGAAACTGCTGGGGCCGAACCGCTGCAGCATCTATGTCAACCTGCTGCCCCTGCTGACAGCCTTGCTGGCCATCGTCTGGCTGCACGAAAGCATGCATCTCTATCACCTGGTTGGCGGCGGCATCTCGCTGCTGGGCGTGCTGCTGGCGCAGACGGTGCAGCGGCCGCTGTTTGGCCGCTACCGTCCTGAGGTGTCCGGGATTGCCTGAATGGCCATGCATAATGGCGGTTTTCGGCAGTGGAGTTGACATGCGGCAAACATTTTGGATGAGCACGATGGCCATGGCGCTGGCCTGGGGCGCCCTGGTGCCGGCCCAGGCCGCGCCGCGTTTTTATGAGGGTGCGCCCATGGCCTACGCCAGCGCCGTCGAGCGCCGCGATGGTGGTGTGGTGCTGGCTTTCCTGCGGGAAAATGGCGAGGTCAACGGCTACTATTGCCAGTGCAACGGCATCAGTGAAAAACGCATGAACCTGGACAGGTACGGCCAGGCCAGCATCGAGGCCGTGTTCCTGGTCGACCTCGACAGCGAAGGCGAAACCACGTTCGTGCTCAGCCGCAGTGCCAACAGTGGCGCAGCCTTTGGCCTGCACGCCTACCGCTACGAGCGCAGCGGCGGCAAGATGTTCAAGGTGGCGGCCGTGCAGCCTGCGCTGGATGCCATCGTGCGCGGCGCCAAGTCCATCGATGAAGCGCGGGTGCGCGCCGCGCTGGCCCGTTTGCAGCTGATCGACTACAGCATCGCCTACGCGCCCTCGGGCGTGGCCGAGTTCGACGCCATCGAGCATGCGCACGGCACCCTGGCCGGCTATTTCAATATCGATGGCGAGTTATTGCCGGGCAAGCCGGCCGGCGCCCCCGCGTTTGCCTATAAAAAGACGTACCAGGAAAAGGATGGCCATTATCTGACCGTCACATATCTGCTGGGCAAGGGCTGGGAAGGGGGCCGCGCGCCTAGTTATCACGTCAAGTGGATCACCTGGGAAACGCAGCCGCAGCGCTTTGCCGCCAGCCAGGACGGGCCATTCATCGAGTACGACGTCAATTGCTGCGTGGGCAGCGTTTATGCCCGCGGCCTGTATGCGCAGGGCAAGCGCACCGGCGTATGGCATTACGAAGAGCCGAATACCATCCGTTCGTCTGGCGCCTTTGTCGACGACAAGGCGGAGGGACCATGGACGTATGAAAGCGGCGATGAAACGACGACGGGCCAGATGCAGCGTGGCCAGCGCACGGGCCGCTGGGAAGTGCGTCCGGGTGTGGAGGAATGGCGCGCAGCGGACATGCACAGTTTCACCGGTTACGACCATTTTTTGAAAGACCGCCTGGACGGCCCCAGCGAACGCCGCGTTGGTGGCGTGGTGCAATGGCAGGGCAACTATGTGAATGGCAAGAAGCAGGGCCAGTGGGTCGAACCTGGCGGTGGCGGCAACTATGTCGATGACATCAAACAGGGGCCATGGAAGAAATCGACGCCGGACGGCGGCTGGCAAGTGTTGACCATGCTCAATGGCGAACCGGAAGGCAAGCTGGAACAATACGCGGCCGATGGCCAGCTGCAGCTGGTCGAACATTATCGTCTTGGCAAGCTCGAAGGGCCGATGGAAAGTTTTTATCCGGATGGCAAGCGGCGCTACCAGGGCAGCTTTGCCGACGGCAAGCGCGATGGCGCGGAAACCCTGTTTTATCCCGATGGCGAACTGCCGCAATTTCACCGCAACTGGAACCAGGGTGTGCTGCATGGCGTCAACATCGAGAATTTCCAGAACGGAAAACCGAAGCAGCTAGGCGCCTATAACATGGGCAGGAAAACGGGCCGCTTCCAGTATTTCCGCGACGATGGCCAGCTCATCGAAGAAACCATGTATTAACTAGTTGGCTAGCATAAATGGCATTCCCGCGCGACCGCGCACGGCAGCGGAATGCCAGTTCTGCGCAAAAAACATCATCCACTTGTTACAAATCGTGAAAATCCATACTGGATGTTGCTACTAGTAATCTTTCCCTGTATCTTGCAGTCAGGAAATTAAAAGTACAGGAAACCTCGACCTCGTTGCCCTGTCTTGCACTCCTGACGATATGCGCGGGCCGCCTTCCCCCCTGCTGCCGCACACGCCGTATCGACCTGCCCTGAACAATTCACGTGATCCGCCCATCTGGCGTTTGCCGCTACCCATCCGGCAGGCGGTGGCAAGGTCGCGCCCTTACCAAGGAAAACTGCATGCTGTCGAATATAACAATAAAAATGCGCCTGATCGCCACCATGAGCGTGCTGGGCGTGTTGATCGCCTTGCTGGGCGTGATGAGCATCATCAGCCTGAAATCGGCCAACAACAGCCTCAACGAGGTCTACAGCAACCAGCTGGCGTCGACGCAAGCGATCGGCGAATCGCAAATTGCCCTGGGCCGCGCCCGGTTTACGATGGACCGTGTGATGGTGCACCCGGATGCGCCTGATGCAAAGGATACCCTGGCGCGCTCGGAACAATTCCTGGAAGCGTCGAACAAGTCCTGGAAGGTGTACCTGGCCTTGCCGCAAAGCACGGACGAAAAGCGCCTGTCCGACGACATGGACAAGAAGCGCAGCGACTATATCAATAATGGCGTGCTGGCCATGGGCAAGGCTTTGCGCGAAAACAATATCGAGCAGGCGGACAAGCTGATGATGACGGGTCTGTCACCGCTGTACCGCACCCTGGACCAGGCCGCTGAAACCTTGACGCAATACCAGGCCACTTCGGCCGCCAGGATGTACGCGGAAAGCCAGTCCAGCTTCCGCACCCAGGTGGCCATGGCCATCGCCGGCATGATCGTCGGCGCCTTGCTGACGATTATTTCCAGCTTCTTGCTGCTGCGCGCCATCTTTAATCCGCTGGACCAGGCCCTGCGTCATTTCGGCGCCATTTCCGACGGCAACCTGGCCAACGACATCGTCATCACGCGCAACGACGAGATGGGCGCCTTGCTGACGGGCTTGCAGAAAATGCAGGAGCGCCTGTCGAACACCGTGCGCGGCGTGCGCGACGGCAGCGGCGCCATCGCCACGGCCAGCAATGAAATCGCCTCGGGCAACCTGGACCTGTCGAGCCGCACGGAACAGCAGGCGTCCAGCCTGGAAGAAACGGCCTCGTCGCTGGAAGAGCTGACCTCGACCGTCAAGCAGAATTCCGACAATGCGCGCCAGGCGAACCAGCTGGCCGTTTCCGCTTCGGACGTGGCGGTGAAAGGTGGCGCACTGGTGGCGCAAGTGGTCGATACCATGGGCACCATCAGCGAATCGTCGAAAAAGATCGCTGACATCATCGGCGTGATCGACGGCATCGCCTTCCAGACGAATATTTTGGCCCTGAACGCGGCCGTGGAAGCGGCGCGTGCCGGTGAGCAAGGCCGTGGCTTTGCCGTCGTCGCCACGGAAGTGCGCAACCTGGCGCACCGCTCGGCTTCCGCCGCCAAGGACATCAAGGTGCTCATCGAAGCATCGGTGCAGAACGTGGGCGCCGGCAGCGCGCTGGTCAGCCAGACGGGCACGACGATGGACGAGATCGTTTCCAGTATCCGCCGCGTGACGGACATCATGGGCGAAATCAGCGCGGCCGGCCGCGAGCAGGAACTGGGCATCGGCCAGATCAACCAAGCCGTGGCGGAAATGGATACCGTGACGCAACAGAATGCGGCGCTGGTGGAAGAAGCGGCAGCCGCCTCGGAATCGATGCAGGAGCAGGCGGCGGCGCTGGCCGAAATGGTCAGCATTTTTAAACTCGACGCCGCCCACAGCGGCCCGGCAGCGCCCAAGCCCGCCTTGCGCAAGCCTGTCGTGGCCGCCGCCAGCACGGCCTTGAAACGCCCGGCCTTGCGCCTGGCGCCAAGCCGCACCGCCTCGGCCGCCGCCCCGGCCCAGCCGCGTACTGCCAAGCCCGCCGCGGACAACAGCGGCGAGTGGGAAGAGTTCTAAGCTAGCGGGGTTCCAGGGCCACCTTGCTGCCCTGTTCCTGCAGTAGCGCCGCCTCGGCCAGGGCCTGGGCGCGCGCTTCTTCCGCCGCCTGTTCGGCTTTCTCCAGTGCATCGTGGCGCGCCTGCAAGGCCGCCCGCGCGCGCACGAAGACGATCTTGATGGCCGCCATCACGGGCACGGACAGGAAGATGCCGACCACGCCCCCCAGCTGGTCGCCTGCCAGCAAGCCGACGATCACCATCAGCGGGCTCACTTCCACGCCTTCGCTCATCAAATACGGGTTGACCACGTAATCCTGGAACAAACGGTAGGCGGCGATAAAGCCGATCAGCCAGAATACGTGCTCGAAGCCGCTGAAACCGGCCACGACAACGGCGATGACGGCGGCCGCCAGCGGGCCGGCAAACGGGATGAATTCCAGCAAGGCGGCGGCGCCGGCCAGCAGCAGGCTGTACGGCACGCCCATCAGGGAAAAGGCGATGCTGTAGGAGACAAACGTGGCGATCGACAACAGCAGCAGGGCGCGCACATAGCGCGACAGCAAGATGTCGAGGTCATCGATGATGGCGCCCCAGAGCTTCTTGTTCGGGCGGTTCAGCAGGGACAGCAAGCCGTCGCGCATGTCCGGGCCTTCCTTGATCAGCAAAAAACTCAGCACGGGCACCAGCACCAGATAGATCAGGTTGCTGGCCGCATGCATGACGGTCAAGCCCAGTTCTTTTGCCAGCGGCATGGCTTGGCCCGTACCGCTGCTCAGCTGCGTCTGCAAGAACGACAGCAGGCGCGCGCGCAAGGGTTCCATGAATTCCGGCAAAGGTATGCGTTCGGCAAAGTTGTTGCCCTTGAGCAGGGTCGGCAATTGATCGCTGAGCTTGATCGCCTCTTCCTCGATGCGCGCGCCGAAGATGGAGCCCAGCACCGCCACCAGCAAGATCACCACCAGGAAGACGATGCCGATATTGGCCGTGCGCGGCAGGCGCTTCGGGCCATGGCGTTCCAGCAGCCCGATCAGCGGATACACGAGGTAGCTGAAGAAAATGGCAAAGACCACCACGATCAGGGTCGAGGAGACCTTGTAGGTGAGGAAGAGCAGGAAGGCGATGAGGAAAGCCGTCCATACCATCTTGGCGACGCGCAAGTTAAAACCGAACATATGACTCCTTAGGGCAGGATGCAACGCAAGCGTGGCTGGCTTGAAGGGCAGGGTGGGCGAGGCAGGGACCGGGCCGCGCCGCACGGCCGGAAATCATACCGCAAAATGTCAAAATGCCATGCTCTTGTGCGTAATGGCAATGCTTTCCCCTGTCCGAACGCCTGTTTCTCCTATTTTGTCCGCCAGCTGGCCACGGTGATGAAGACGCCGTCCTCCCTGCCCTGTTCGCGCAAGGTCACCGTGTAACGGCCGCTCGTATCGCTGCCGCTGAACACGACCTTCTCGTCATGGCCCTTCACTTGCGCGCCCTTGGCCAGTTTGGCATAGGTGTTGAGCACCCAGTGGAAATCGGCGTAGCTGTGCAGGGTGATGTGGGCGTCAGGCATGGGCTCGTCGCCGGCCTCGGCCGCTTCCGTCGGCGTGCGCATGGGCAAACCGGCCAGGACTTTTGGCTCGATGAGCTTGCCGCCGCTGGAGCTGCTGTTCAATTCCGCGGCCGGCAACAGCAGGTGCAGCAAGCTGGGAGGAAAACCGGGCGGCACGTCGCGCTGCTCCCAGCCGGGCTGGCCGGGGCGCGTGGTGATGTATTCAACCGCAGCAATGGTTTGCCGCTGTTCCGCTTCAGCGAAGGTGAGCTGGCGCGGCAACTGCCGTGCCCATACCAGCAATGGCGCGGCCACCTCGTCCTCGACGCCCGGTGGCAGGAACACCGTCAGCACGGCATGCGTGTCGGGCAAGCAGGCGGGCGCGGCGTCGCCGATGGCGGCCTGGCAATGGCCGTTGACCAGGCCCAGCGCCAGCAACTTGCGTTGCGGATCGAACAGCAGGGCGGCGCGTTGCGCGCCACGTTCTGCCGGGTTGATGGACGCCAGCACCGAGCGTCCGTCGGGCAGCATGGTGCGCTGGATGTCGTACAGCGAGCGCATGCTGTCGAGCACCTGGCGCGCGATCAGGCTATCCCCACGCGTATAGCTGCCACGCGCATAGCCGAGCAGCTTGAAGATGTCGGCGCGGATTTCCGGATGCTCGCTCAAGCGCAGCGGCGGCGACGGCACGGGCACGGTGGCAGCCACGAAGGCGGCGTCTTCAGTCGCTGGCGTTTGCGCCAGCGCAAACGGTGACGTACCCAGGGCCGCGCACAGCGGCAGCAGGGGCAGGATGAGGCGTAGGTTCAATGGTAATCCTTGTCGAGACGCCATGCCGATCCGCTTGCCGGCATGCGCGCGGGGCGATCTTAGCATTTCAGGAATGAAATGCTTTCTGCTAAGCTTGGCTATTGAATCACTGTCCCGCTTGCCATGGCCAAGATCACCATTTCCTGCAGTATTCCCGTTGACGATGAGGTCGTGACCGAGTTCTTGCACAAGTACGTGCTCCAATCGCGTGTCGGCGCGGCCAGGAAATTGCGCATGGGAGAGAAGGGCTGCTTCTATACCTGTTCTTTGTACCAGGAAGACCACGCCAAGGTGAGCCGTTTGATCCGCCGCATGCTGGCCTTCTTTGACAGCAAGGACATTCCCTTGACCATCCTCAAGATCGGCGCGCAGGACAGCTGGTACGAGGTGGATCCCGGGCAGCGCGACCCGTGGAAGATTGCGCCGCAAGCCCTGCTGGCGCTGCTCGATGCGACGCCGGGCGGCGGCGTTCAGGCGGCGTTGAGCACGTAGCGGTTCTTGCCGTTTTTCTTGGCCTGGTACAAGGACTCGTCGGCGCGCCGGTAGCTGTGCGACAAGTCCGCTTCCTTGATCAGTTCCGCGACGCCGATGCTGACGGATACCTTGCGTTCCGGCACGAAAGCCGCCTCGACGGCATCGACCAGCTGCGCGGCAAAGGCGCAGGCCGCGTTCTTTTCACCCACGTAGATGACGGCGAACTCTTCGCCGCCCAGGCGGCCGCACAGGTGCTCGCCCGACAGCCCGGCGATCACCTCGGCCGTCTTTTTCAGCACTTCATCGCCCACGTCATGGCCATGCACGTCGTTGATCTGCTTGAAGTCGTCGATGTCGATCATCAGGAAATACGCGGGCGTGCGCGCCGTACGCTGCAGGGCGCGCGCGCCTTGCGTGAACATGCGGCGATTGTTGAGCCCCGTCAAGCCATCCTTGTAGGCCATCGTCGCCAGCTCGCGCTGGGCGCGGTAGTTGTGGATGCGCAAGACGAGAAAATAGATGTTCAGCGCCAGGCCGATGATCACGCTGATGGTGACGGCCAGCACGGGCCAATGCTGGTCGGCCTGGCCCGCATGCACGGGAAACTGCCCCAGTCCCAGGATGGCCCACACGCACAGCGATACGCCCAGGTAATACGCGATGCCGCTGAAGATGGGCGCCGTCGTCAGCGTGATCATCACGCCCAGCGGCAACACCCAAAAAGCGGGGTCTTCCGTGCCCAGCATCAGCACGCGGAAGCTGAAAGCAATGAACAGCACGCTGATGGTGCCGCTGGCGATAATCGCCTGCAGCGACCTCGCATACACGGTCAGCAGCAGCCCGGCCAGCATGCCCGCCACGCCCAGCGCCGCCTGCGCATGATCGAGCGCGGCGCGCGGCAGAGTCAGGCTGAAGGTGACCAGCCAGCAAGTCAGGCCAAACGTCAGGATGGCTATCGAAATGAAACGCAGTTCCGTGAAAAAGCGCTGCTGCTGCTCCCGTTCTCCTGAAAAGAACAGGTAATAGAAGGCAGGCGACAGGCTGCGCGAAGTGAACATTGCATTTGTCCAGAGACAACACGCCTTACGGCAGGGCCGCCTCCCGGCAACGGCAGGCGGCATGGCGCGCGTACAAAATTAGTTGCGCTCAGGAACTAGTGTACTGGTTTCTTGGGGGCAGTGGGGAGACGGGCGGGGAAAACGGCGGCGACTGTCCTCGTGCCGCCACACACTGTTTTATTCGACACAATGAAAAATGGATCTGCAAGATGCGCTAGGGGGCAGTGAAGTGTGCAGCGCAAATGCCTTTTGGAAGCAGGCCCCCAATGAAAACTTTGTTTTAATTATAAAGACTTATGAATCGCCATGAATCAGTGAAGTTGATATCGCGGCGACTGGTTATTTAAGGGGCCCCCAGCGGCGGCGGCCAATTGCTGGTCGAACTAACTCAAAATATTGGCCCGACTTCTTCACCAATGTTAGTCTGAAGAGATTTTCGGTGAGAGTACTGCGCTGCATAATAAGAACATCACCTCTTTGAGCAATACGATGTATCGGTCCAAGTTGATCTGTCAGACGGGCCTCGTGTGATCGCGTGTCACTCCATGACTGATATTGATATCGTGTATCCACAATGCATAGGAACTGTTCCCCAACGTATAGTTCAGCATTGACTCTCTGATCGATGGTTGGTTGTCTAGACGAGGTCACCCCGCTCAGCTGAGGAAAATATTGGCGGAGAGATTTTGGTATCAGAACTCCTGCCTGATGCCCTTTCCCCTCACCAGTATCATTCTTCGCAAGCACCTTGAAAAATGGCGCTTCCCAATCATTCGATGCAATCAGACAGCCGAGTCTCATCATTTTCCTCTATCACATAGGTTAGATTTTTACGTTTACTTCATCCATCTCTACTTCGACATCAGGGAATAGCATGCTTTGTGTATGAGCTGATTTTTGCATCTCAGGTTGTGTTCTGAATTGGATCATATTTTCCATCGTTGTGATCTGTCGGAACTCAACATGGTGATACAACTCATGCGCTGCCTTGGTGATATCGTTGACACGCCATTGTGCACGGCGTTTGTTCTTTGCAGGGTCAGTTGCATGTAGTTTAGGTGCAGGATCAAGATAGATAACTCCGCTATTGATCGCGTTGAGTAACTTTTCCGCAGTAGTGTCTCTGCACCACATCACTTTTTCGCCAAATGTGACTAGGTGTTCATATCCTTGAGCATGTTCATTTACATTTGGATTTGTGTTTTTTGATGCAGTCAAATATACAACCTCATTATGCTTTGCGCCCCAGCAGTTCATCAACCTTTCCAGGCTCCAAGAGGCAGCAACCTCGCCTTTTGGGCCGATTAGCGCGACGTCAATGCTGTCGAGTTTTGGTGTAAGCGGCGTTTTGGGGTTATAGGGATATGCGCAAACTGCACCATCAGAATCTTGGCGACATTCGCGCACCTGCAAAGTGAGGCCTGATTTTGAGCACACTTCATTTGCGCGGTGCAAGCCGGTTACTCGGTAGTCGCCGTCGGCATCAAGATATCCATACGTTTTCATGAATGTAGTGAAGTCTTTAGCATAAACTCCTCCGTCTGGCTCTGGGGTAAATAGTGTTACTTTCGGTTTCGTATGAGTCTTGAGCTCGATACCGAATAGGTCGCCATCTTTGTTTGAATTTGGAACAATGCCGAGTGCATGCTCTAGGGTATAACCGCAGACCTGAGTTCCAGAGAACGGTAGCGTTTGTCCAAAGGCATCAAGTCGGCAACCAAGAAGTTGTCTCCCTACAACTGAAGCAAGGCGCGCTTCAAGTTCTGCGCTGCGATTCTGTTCAATTGTCAGGCGCTTGCACGCTGGAGCACGTTCAAATCCAGGCAGCTCTTTGATTTCTGCTTCAAAGCCAGCACTCATGCCGACGCATACAAGACCCACGCACTTACCGCGAGCCAGTCTTGCTAGTACCAAAAGTCGTTTGGCATCTGGATTCAGTTTTGTGAAGTTGACAGAGAGCGACGGCGGCATCGATCCGTCTATCGTTTGCAGTCCGGATAACCTTGCTTCAGGATACTGTGTGTAAATGATAGCCTTTACACGGCGCGCCTTGACTTCTATACGGTCACGTCGCAGCCACGCAAAATCGTTGAAGACTGCCTCAGGAATTCGTTTGCCGGGGGTCGAACGATCTTTTGTTGCGCTGGTGCTTTCACCGCGTTCAGACAGCGTTACATCGAACAAGTCAAAAATCACCCCGAAGTCGGAAGCTATGTAGATCTGATTCTTATCATTTGCATTTTTCGGCAAAACTTTCAGAAAGGCGACATCCGCACCAATGTTGCCTAGTAGGGCACTTAGTTCATGCATCGAACTGGGATTATGTTCGAATTCTGATGCTGAAGGTGGTAGCTGGATGTTCATCGTTTCTCCTGTGTAAGATCAAAAGATACCACAAGGAAACGATGATAGGAAGATTTATTTTGTTAAAAATATTGTGATTTGCATCTGAAAAAAAATATTTCACTTAATATTCAATGTGTTACGTATTTTTTACTAGGAGGCTACTGGTCAACCCCGGGTCGTGTATTGTTTTTGGGAAATATCGTATTCTTGCTATTGGTGTTTTATTTCAGTCTTGCTCTCTCTGCCAGAGTTGGAGCAAATCCATGTCGTTATGCGATCAGCTAGTTCGTTTGTATCCCATTTAAGTCTGCCTTTCAGGGCACACTCCCATACACATAGCACACTCCAGCCCGCTCGCACTAGAGCCTCGTTATCGCGGATGTCACGTTGTTTATTTTTTGAGATTTTGGCTTCCCAGAACTCTCGCCTGGTTCTCGGAAGTTTGAATAGATAACAGTTGTGCCCATGCCAAAAGCAGCCATGGACAAATATGGCTACACGGTATTTGGGTAGAACGATGTCTGGTTTGCCCGGAAGTGCATTCACGTGAAGGCGAAAGCGCAGGCCGCGGGCGAAGAGTATTTTGCGAAGAGTGAGTTCTGGGGTAGTGTTCTTCGCCCGGATCGCCCGCATGTTCTTACTGCGACTCTCCAGGCTGTGAACGTCAGTCATGCTTACGCCGCGAACCTGTTGCGATCACGAGGTTGTTGTGCTGCCAATATCTTTGCACTAATGATTCGATCTTTCATTAGTTTTGCAACTGCCGCAAATACAGGAACGACAACGGAATTGCCGAACTGTTTATAGGCTTGAGTGTCAGATACGGGAATGCGAAAACCATACTCTCCAGGAGCATCGTACCCCATGAGGCGAGCACACTCACGAGGTGTTAGGCGGCGAGGACGATTCTCAAGATTCTTTTTGTGCTCGAGATCAAGTTTAGGATCAAAGCCGCGATCAATAAGAATCTCAGAGCCATCTTTGTAGTAGCGAGCAGACAATGTACGCGTGACTTCGTGGGCCTTTACAAGTCCGTAACCGAAGCCATTACCTTTGGCCTTGTGCTTGATGGAGTAGTTGAACAAATACTGCCACAGCTTTGGCGTTAGTATGTAGTTCGGTTGAACTTCCTTCTCAAGGATATCGCCCAAGGTAGGCTTAACTTTTGGATACAGGTTTGCAACGTCCTTGAGGCTAAAACCCTCATGTACATTAAGGTCTTTGCGGAAGCCTACGAGCACAATCCGCTCGCGATGTTGGGGAACGAAGTGTTTGCCGTCGATGATTTTATAGTCCTCATTGCTGCTGCTATCAGCGTCCGCAACCCAATAGCCGAGTTCGTCAAGTGCCTTCATAATTACACGGAAGGTATTGCCCTTGTCATGGCTCTTCAGATTTTTTACGTTTTCAAGTACAAATGCGACTGGTCGCTTTGCTGCAATTATCCTCGCTACATCGAAGAAGAGAGTGCCTTGCGTGTCACATTCGAAGCCATGTTTGCGGCCTAGCGAATTTTTCTTGGATACACCAGCAATCGAGAATGGCTGACATGGAAAGCCAGCCAGTAGTACGTCGTGATCCGGTACGTTAGCCTCGATAAATCGATACGCTTCAGCCTCTGTGACATCTGGTTTAGCGCTCAACGTCACTTCACGGATATCTGAGTTGAACTTATGATTTAGAGGGTCACTGTAATGGTTGGCTTTGTAGGTTCGAACGGCGTAAGGATTCCATTCGCTGGTAAAAACACATCGACCTCCCGCTTCTTCAAAGCCTTTGCGGATGCCACCGATGCCAGCGAAGAGGTCGATGAAGTCGAAGTCGTGATTTTTACGACGCGGAGCTTCAGGAATGAGTGTTTGCAGATGATTGAACTCTGCCTCACTTAGTCGAAGTTCTTCTTTCGCACCAACCCACCGCTTCAATAATTCACGTGTCCACCTGCCCGGGGATACCTGATTTAGGTGTTCAGCGATGTATTTTAGGTCATAGCTTTCAAGTACCTGCTCTAGCAGGGTAAGCTCATCACTAATGGGAATCATGTTTTCTCTTCTCTGGGATATGCGCGCGGCGTTAGGATTTTCTTGTCAGCTCATAGCTATGTACAACGATAGCTATGGTGCAAGGAAATCTGCGGTTAACATTATACTGTATGTTAAACCAGTGCTGCCGTGGGTCCCACAAGGATTTGAAGCGAAGTAAAGCAAGTGGCTTAAATGACATATGTTTAAAAAAGCCACTTCACATCTTGCAAAATTGTCGAAAATACAAAAAAATACGCCTAAAAGGTGAATTTAGAAGTAGTGCTACCAGCTACGCTCATACCCTGATCGAACGTTACGGCTGATGAAGCTGTTGAGTCCTCGGCCATTTTCTGCCAATTTCTGCATAGTAGTGACATGGGCGGCGCCAGCACTATTATTGGTATATAGATAAGTTTTGCCGGTTTTAAATTGCACAGTTATCGACCCTGCACCCGTTTCGTATGCCGCCACACCGGAATCTCTACCCAAATTCAAATATTGCTTCATGTCACTCTTTCTTGGAATGATGCATTGGGCCTGAAGAGCCGTTGGCCATTAACTTACGGTGGAACCTTATGATGACTCAACTGCAGTTGCTGTTGCTTACAATATATCAAAATTTTAAAATTAACAACTATATTTAATTTTACCAATGACTCAGAAACGGTATTAGATCTGAGTGATATTTTTTGATGTGGCATGTGGGGATTTTGAGTATTTTCCTGAGTCTACTACCGGTTTACAAAAGAAAACGGCCTCAGATGAGGCCGTTGCAAATTGGTGTCCGATGGCGTACTTAAACGTCAATATTCCCCGCGCGCAACGCATTATTTTCAATAAACGCCCGGCGTGGTTCCACGTCGTCACCCATCAAGGTCGTGAAGATTTGATCTGCCGCAATGGCGTCTTCGATCTGCACTTTTAACAGGCGGCGTACGGTCGGGTCCATCGTCGTTTCCCACAGCTGGTCCGGGTTCATTTCGCCCAGACCTTTGTAGCGCTGTTTCGAGACGGTGCGTTCGGCTTCGTCGCGCAGCCATTGCATGGCCTGGTGGAAGTCGACCACGGCGATTTCCTTCATGCGCTCGCCTTCGCCGCGGCGCACGAAAGCGCCTTCGCCGATCAGGCCTTCGAAGGTGGCGGCGCCGCTGCTCAGCACGGCGTAGTCCGGGCCTTGCACGAAGTCGGCGTCGATGGCCGTGACTTTGACGTTACCGTGGTGCATGCGTTCGATGTGCAGCTTGTGTTTTTCCGACAAGTCGTCGGAACGCACATGCACGCGCACGGCGCTGTCGTTGATGGCCGTCTGCAGGGCCAGGGCGGAGGTTTCCGCCAGGTCCAAGGTCGACAGGTCCAGCTGCACGCCCGTCATGATGGCCGTCAGGGCGGCGCGGTCGATGACGCGCGTCAGACGCGTCATGATGGTGTTCGACAGGTTGAACTTGCGCACCAGTTCCGTCAGGGTGTCGCCGGAAATGCCTTCCGCGCCTGTGCGCGGCACCAGCACGGCCGTGTTCAGCGCCACCGTCATCATGTAGCTTGCTTCTTCGGCGTCATCTTTCAGATAGCGCTCGTCGCGGCCCGCTTTCACCTTGTACAGCGGCGGTTGCGCGATGTAGATGTGGCCGCGCTCGACCAGTTGCGGCATCTGGCGGTAGAACAGGGTCAGCAGCAGGGTACGGATGTGGGCGCCGTCGACGTCCGCATCGGTCATGATGATGATGCGGTGGTAGCGCAGTTTCTCGACGTTGAATTCGTCTGGTCCGATCGAGGTGCCGAGGGTGGCGATCAGGGTGGTGATCTGCTCCGACGACAGCATTTTCTCGAAACGGGCTTTTTCCACGTTCAAGACTTTACCGCGCAGCGGCAAAATGGCCTGGAACTTGCGGTCGCGCCCCTGTTTTGCCGAGCCACCTGCCGAGTCACCCTCGACGATGTACAGTTCGGACAGGGCGGGGTCTTTTTCCTGGCAGTCGGCCAGCTTGGCCGACAGGCCCAGGCCGTCCATGATGCCTTTGCGGCGCGTCAAGTCGCGGGCCTTGCGGGCCGCTTCACGGGCGCGTGCCGCTTCGACGATCTTGCCGCAAATGATCTTGGCGTCGTTTGGTTTTTCTTGCAGGTAATCTGCCAGGGTCTTGGCGACGATCTCTTCGACGGGGCCGCGCACTTCGCTCGATACCAGCTTGTCTTTCGTCTGCGACGAGAATTTCGGTTCCGGCACTTTCACGGACAAGACGCAGGTCAGGCCTTCGCGCATGTCGTCGCCGTTGATTTCCACTTTCGCCTTCTTGGCGAACTCGTGTTCATCGATGTATTTGTTGATCACGCGCGTCATGGCAGCGCGCAAGCCCGTCAGGTGGGTGCCGCCGTCGCGTTGCGGGATGTTATTCGTAAAGCACAACACCTGTTCATTGTAGGCATCGTTCCACTGCATCGACACGTCGACCGAGATGTTCGTGTTCTGGTCCGACATGCGCTCGCCCGTGGCCTGGAAAATGGTCGGGTGCAAGACGGACTTGGCCTTGTTGATGTATTCGACGAAGCCGCGCGTGCCGCCTTCGAAGGCGAAGACTTCTTCCTTGCCCGTGCGCTGGTCCGACAACTTGATGTTGACGCCATTGTTCAGGAAGGACAGTTCGCGGATGCGCTTGGCCAGGATTTCGTAGTGGAATTCCACGTGCGTGAAAATCTCTTCGTCGGCCCAGAAATGCACGTCGGTGCCGCGCTTGTCCGTTTCGCCGATGACCTTGATCGGGGACGTCGCGACGTCGCCGACCATGACGATCTGGCGGTCTTGCGGCACGCCGCGCACGAATTCCATGTGGTGCACTTTGCCATCGCGGCGGATGGTCAGTTTCAGCAATTTCGACAAACCATTGACGCAGGACACACCGACGCCGTGCAAACCGCCCGATACTTTATACGAGTTCTGGTCGAACTTGCCGCCCGCGTGCAGTTCGGTCATGACGATTTCCGCCGCCGAACGCTTCGGATCGTGCTTGTCGTCCATTTTCAGGCCGGTCGGCACGCCGCGGCCATTGTCGGTGATCGAGATCGAATTGTCGCTGTGGATGGTGACGTGGATTTCCGTGCAATGGCCGGCCAGCGATTCATCGATGGAGTTGTCCAGCACTTCGAAAACCAGGTGGTGCAAGCCGGTGCCGTCCGAGGTGTCGCCAATGTACATGCCCGGGCGTTTGCGCACGGCTTCCAGGCCTTCCAGGATCTGGATGGAGGAGGCGCCGTATTCTTCCGTTTTGGCCTGGATCGGGGTGTCTTGTGGATTCTCGGACATGGACTGCTTTCTCAATTAACTACGGGGTCAGACCCGGTGGGTCTGACCCCAGTTTTTTACTGGGCTTCTAGGTGACGTTACATTCACCTCAACGAAATGCTGGGGTCGGACCCCTGATTTAGATCCGCATCGGCATGACGACATACTTGAAGTCGGCATTGTCAGGGATGGAGATCAGGGCGGACGAGTTCGAGTCGCCCAGGGCGATGTTGACGTATTCGCATTTCAGGTTGTTCAGCACGTCCAGCAGATACGTCACGTTGAAGCCGATGTCGACGGAGTCGCCGCCGTAGTCGATTTCCAGCTCTTCGACGGCTTCTTCCTGGTCCGCATTGGTCGAGCTGATCTTCATGCTGCCCGGGGTGATGATGCAGCGCACGCCCTTGAACTTGTCGCTGGTCATGATGGCGGCACGTTGCAGCGAGCGCAGCAGTTCATCGCGGCCGATGGTGAAGTCGTTCTTGTAGCCTTTGGGAATCACGCGCGTGTAGTCGGGGAACTTGCCTTCCACCAGTTTCGAGATCAGCTCGATGTCGGCAAAGGTCAGTTTCACCTGGTTGGCGGCGATGTCCAGCTGCACCGGCTCATCGTTCTCTTCCAGCAGACGCTGCAGTTCGATGATGGTCTTGCGCGGGATAATCACTTCCTGGCGCGCAAACGTCTGCTCGGTGGCCACCTGGCAAAACGCCAGGCGGTGGCCGTCGGTGGCCACGGCGATGACATTATTGCCATCCAGAACCAGCAGCAAGCCGTTCAGGTAATAGCGGATGTCTTGCTGCGCCATCGAGAAATGCACCATGTTGAACAGGTGCTTCAGCGTTTTCTGGGGCAGGGTGACGGACGCGTTGTAGCTTTCCGCTTGTTGCACGGTTGGAAACTCTTCCGCCGCCAGGGTTTGCAGCGCGAAGCGCGACTTGCCCGTTTGCACGGTCAGGCGCTTGTTGAGCAGGGTCATCGTGACGTCGCCCGATTCGGGCAGGGCGCGCAAAATGTCCAGCAGCTTGCGCGCGGCCACGGTGGTGCCGGTGACGTCCGCGCCGGAACCGATTTCCGCGTGCGTGGTGATCTGCACTTCGGTGTCGGTCGACAGGAAGGAGACATTTTCACCGTCTTTGCGGATGAGGATATTGGCCAGAATCGGCATAGTGTGCCGACGCTCGACAATACCGCTCACGATCTGCAGTGGCCGGAGAAGGGTATCTCGGGTGGTTTTGACCAATTGCATATTTATCCTCAATGTATAAGTTGAACAGTACGACGTTTAACGTATTAATTTAACAATTCTTGCCATAGGGAGCCCCGACAGACCGGCTGCGGCGCCCTCCCAGATAATAAGGGTAAAGCACGTTTTGAGCCAGCCTTGCCCAGTCGTGCTTGCAACGCCTGACAAAACCGTAGCGAGCGGCAGTGAGTTGTGGCCGAGACGCGGAGCTGTGCTTTAGCACAGTGAGCATCGGAGGCCGCAAAGCGCGACGCGCAGCAGGTTTGGTCAGGTGTTCTTAACCCTTCAAGGTTTGTTCCAGTACATGCAATTCATGGTTGCATTCCGGATTCTTGGTGCGGTCCAGCGCGATCTTGCGCACGGCATGCAGCACCGTGGTGTGGTCGCGGCCGCCGAACAGCTCGCCGATTTCCGGCAGGCTCTTCTGCGTCAATTCCTTGGCCAGGTACATGGCGATCTGGCGTGGCCGGGCGATATTCGCGGGGCGGCGCTTCGAATACATGTCGGCAACCTTGATATTGAAGAAGTCAGCCACCGTTTTCTGGATGTTTTCCACGGAAATCTGGCGGTTTTGCACCGACAGCAAGTCCTTCAGGGCTTCCTTGACGATATCAATCGTTATATCTTTGCCATGGAAGCGTGAATACGCCAGAATCTTGCGCAGCGCGCCTTCCAGCTCGCGCACGTTCGAGCGCAGGTGCTTGGCGACAAAGAAGGCCACGTCGTCGGAGAAGGTCACGCCTTCCTGCTTGGCTTTTTTCAACAGAATCGCCACGCGCATTTCCAGTTCCGGCGGTTCGATGGCCACCGTCAGGCCCGAGTCGAAGCGCGAGATCAAACGGTCGTCCATGCCCGTGATTTCCTTCGGATAGGTATCCGAGGTGATGATGATCTGTTTCTTCGCGGCAATTAATGCCTCGAACGCATAGAAAAACTCTTCCTGCGTGCGGCTCTTGCCGCCAAAGAACTGAATATCATCGATCAGCAGCATGTCGAGCGAGTGATAGTAGTGCTTGAAATCGTCGAAACCCTTGCGCTGGTAAGCGGTCACTACGTCGCGGACGTACTGTTCCGCGTGGATGTAGCGGATTTTTGCGCCCGGATTGTCGGCCATCACCTGATTGCCGATGGCGTGGATCAAGTGGGTTTTACCGAGGCCGACGCCGCCGTAGAAGAACAGCGGGTTATACGACACGCCCGGATTGTTCGCCACCTGGATGGCGGCGGCGCGCGCCAGCTGGTTGGCCTTGCCGGTCACGAAACTGTCGAAGGTCAGGTCGGTGTTGATGCGGCTCTGCTCGCGGCGCGGCGCGGCGCCGATGCTCAGTTCCGGCACGCTCGGCTGCGGCTCCGCCGGGCGCGCGCTGGGCGCGCCGCCATTCGGATCGCTGGCCGGGGTGCTGGCGGTGACTGGCTTTTTCGGCAGGGCCAGGCGCGGGTCGAGCACGAACTGCACTTCCGTGGGCGCTTCGAAGTACTGAATGGCCAGGGCAGTAATGCGGCTGGCGAACTGGGTCTTGACCCAATCGAGCTTGAAGCGATTGGGCGCAGCAATGCGCAGCTTGCCCTCTTCGTAATCGAGAGGGATAAGCGGTTTGATCCACGCACTGAATTGTTGCGGTGTCAGCTCCAGTTCCAACTGCGCGGAACAGGCCTGCCAGAAATTATCCATGTATGTCTATGTGAAAAGGTGTGGGAGGGCGTATCGATTCTGCCCTGCGTTCACCGTGTTGCAAGGCCGGCGTCGCGCGAGGGCTCGCCACACGTAACGCGCTATTCTACTCCCGACTGACAAAGTTATCCACAGGCACGACGCTTATTTTTGTGTGGCGGGGTGGGGCGCCATGTGCATAAGAGGCGACTTATCCCCCGGTTATCCCGTGACAGGCAGTGCTGGCGCGGGCTTGGCGGCAGATGGGGAGCGGCGCGCAAATTTCCAGGCGATCACGGCAATCCTTGACAAGAGGGGGGCATATGCTGAATAATTCAGGGTTCCCCGCCCGTATTCCGTGTTTATTCATTTGGAACGACAATATGGACTAAGCGTGGATTAAGCGGGCGATGAGATTGGCCAGCTTGTGCCTTGGCATAAGTGCGCGATTGTCATTGGCACCAAAAACTGACGGGACGTCAGACCCGATTTTGCATTTTTTTTGTTTTTAGCGAGACCAACATGAAACGTACTTACCAACCTTCCGTCGTTCGCCGCAAGCGTACGCACGGCTTCCGCGCTCGTATGGCTACCCGTGGTGGCCGTGATGTGCTCAACGCACGTCGCGCAAAGGGCCGCAAACGTCTGGCCGTCTAGGCTTGTCGTTGACAGCTGATCGCGTGGCTAGCTGTACTCCAGTCGGCAATCAACGCGAAGGTTCACACGACTTCGCGCGCTTTCGGCGTATCGTTAAAACGGATGAATTTTCATCCGTTTTTCGTTTGCGCCCTTCGCAAAAAACAGCGCATTTTGTGCTGTACACCCGACACAATCAATTGCCGCATGCGCGGCTGGGCGTCGTTGTGGCCAAGCGTTTCGCGCCGCGCGCGGCGACCCGCAACACGATCAAGCGCGTCACGCGCGAGCTGTTTCGCAACAGCGCGATGCCGCCGGTCGATTGCGTGGTGCGTTTGTCGCGCGCCGTCAACAGCAAGGATGGCCCGGCCACCACGAGCCAGCTCAAAGCCGAGCTGCGTGAAGAGTTGAGCCGCCTGTTCGCGGCGCAAATCGCCGCCCAGGCCCGTTCTGTTGCTGCGCCACCACCATCCGCGCCATGAAAACCCTGCTGCTGTTCCTGCTGCGCGCTTATCAGTTGCTGATCAGCCCCATGCTGGGACAGAATTGCCGTTTCTATCCGAGCTGTTCGCATTACGCGATGGAAGCGCTGCGCGTGCACGGTACGGCCAAGGGCAGCCTGCTGGCTGCCAAGCGCCTGTGCCGTTGCCACCCCTGGAATGAAGGGGGCGTCGACCCGGTGCCGCCGGCCGATGGCAAACAATCTTCAACGACCGCTTGCGGTTGCAACCACTCCTGACAAATACCCTAATGGATATCAATAAACGTACCATCCTGTGGATCGTGTTTTCCGTCTCGCTGGTAATCCTCTGGAACGAATGGATGATCTCGAACGGCAAGCCGTCGATGTTCTCCGCGAACACGGAACAAACCGCCAAGGCGCCTGCGACCCCTGCCAAGACGGCTGCCTTGCCAGCTGCGGCAGGCGTGCCTGCCCTGCCGGGTGAAGCGGTCGATCCCGCCGCGTTCAAGCGCGAAGTGATTACTATCACCACCGACGTCATCAAGGTCGACATCGACACCCTGGGCGGCCAGGTCAAGCGTCTGGAATTGCTGAAGTTCAAGGGCGCGGGCAATCCGGGCTGGTTTGGCGGCTGCTTCGGCCTGTTCAAATGGTGCCAGCCTGACGACGGCAAGCAAAACGAAGTGCTGTTCGACGAAGGCGCGAACCACACTTACCTGGCGCAATCGGGCCTGGTCGGCGGTCCTTTCCCTACCCATGCGAGCGGTTTCACCGTACAGCCTGGCGTACGCACCCTGACCGATGGCAAGCAGATTCAACTGGTGATGGAAGCGGTCGAAGGCGGCGTCAAGCTGACCAAGACGTTTACCTTCAAGCGCGGCGACTACGTCATCGACGTGCGCCACGACGTGGCCAACGTGGGCGCAGCCCCTGTCACGCCGCAGCTGTACCTGCAACTGACGCATGACGGCAACAAGCCGGTCGGCGATTCGTTCTTCAACAGCAGCTTTACGGGCCCGACCCTGTACACGCCGCAAGACAAGTACCAGAAGCTGACGTTCGAGAAAATCGAAAAAGCGGCGGCAGAAGACGAGAAGAAGGGCAACGACAACGCCATGAAGGGCCTGCACCCGGCCACGGCGAATGGCGGCTGGTTTGCGATTTCGCAACACTTCTTCGTGTCGGCTTTCGTGCCGCCTGAGAACGCCAAGCGCGACATCTTCACGAAGAAGGTCGGCCCCAACCTGTACGCCATCGGCAACGTGCTGCCATTGCCGACCCTGGCGCCAGGCGCCTCGGCCAGCATGGACAGCAAGCTGTACTCGGGTCCGCAAATCGCGCACCTGCTGGAAAACGTCTCGCCTGGCCTGGAACTGGTCAAGGATTATGGCTGGCTGACCATCATCGCCAAGCCGATGTTCTGGGTCATGGAACAGATCCACAGCGTGCTCGGCAACTGGGGCTGGACCATCATCGCCTTCACGATCCTGATCAAGCTGCTGTTCTTCCCGCTGTCGGCCGCCGGCTACCGCAGCATGGCCAAGATGAAACTGGTCACGCCGAAGATGCAGGCGATCCGCGAACGCTTCAAGGGTGATCCGCAAAAGATGAACCAGGCGACGATGGAGCTGTACAAGACGGAAAAGATCAATCCGCTGGGCGGCTGCCTGCCGATTTTGATCCAGATGCCTGTGTTTATCGCCCTGTACTGGGTGCTGAACGCGTCCGTGGAAATCCGCGGCGCGCCATGGATCGGCTGGATCACCGATCTGGCCCAGCATGACCCATGGTGCATCCTGCCCGTGCTGTACGCGATCTCGATGTTCATCACGACCAAGCTGAACCCGGCCCCGGCCGATCCGATGCAAGCGAAGATGATGCTGTTCATGCCATTGGCATTCTCGGTGATGTTCTTCTTCTTCCCGTCGGGCCTGGTACTCTACTGGGTCGTCAACAACGTCCTGTCGATCGGCCAGCAATGGGTGATCACCAAGAAATACGCGCCAGCCGTCAAGTAATTCCGGCAAGCGAACAGAAAGCCCGCCGAGCGCGGGCTTTTTTTTGACATCGGACCCAGTGGGTCCGATGTCAAAAAAAAGTGGGTTTTGTCGGACTTCCACTGAGCGCCCCCTTCATGTGCACCGGTTTGTCGCTGACAATAGCGTAGCCCCTGCAGCCTTCCCCGAATACACTACAATTACGCCATGAAACTCGACTCTTCCCCTATCGCCGCCATCGCCACCGCCCCCGGGCGCGGCGGCATCGGCGTGGTACGCGCCTCCGGCAAAAACCTCGCTCCTGTGATGACGGCCCTGTTCGGCGCGCAGCAGCTGAAACCGCGCCACGCCACCTATCTGCCGTTTACGGAAGCCGATGGCAGCATCATCGACCAGGGCATCGCCATCCACTTCAAGGGCCCGCATTCGTACACGGGCGAAGACGTGCTGGAATTGCAGGGCCATGGCGGCCCCATCGTGCTGCAGCTGCTGCTGGCGCGCGTGCTCGAAGCGGGCAAGGACAGCGGCTTGCGCCTGGCAGAACCGGGCGAATTCACGCGCCGCGCGTTTTTGAATGACAAGCTTGATCTGGCGCAAGCCGAAGCCGTGGCCGACCTGATCGACGCCTCGACGGAAGCGGCCGCCAAGTCCGCCTCGCAATCGCTGTCGGGCGCGTTCTCGAACACCATCCACGCGCTGGTGGAGCAGGTGACGGGTTTAAGGATGCTGGTTGAGGCGACCCTGGACTTTCCGGAAGAAGAAATCGACTTCCTGGAAAAATCGAATGCGCGCGGCCAGTTGAAAGCCGTTATCGAAGCGTTGCATAAAGTGTTTGCGCAGGCGGCGCAGGGCGCGCTGCTGCGCGAAGGCCTGAACGTGGTGCTGGCGGGCCAGCCGAACGTGGGCAAATCGTCGCTGCTGAACGCGCTGGCGGGCGCCGATGTGGCGATTGTGACGCCGATCGCCGGCACCACGCGCGACAAGGTCAGCGAAACCATCCAGATCGAGGGCATTCCGCTCAACATCATCGATACGGCCGGCATCCGCAGCGCCGGCGACACCATCGACGCCGTCGAGCGCATCGGCATCGAGCGCACGTGGGGCGAGATCGGCAAGGCCGACGTGATCCTGCACCTGCTTGACGCAGATCATGGCCCGACTTTGGCCGATGAAACCATCGTCGCCGCCTTCCCGGAAGGCGTGCCCGTGGTGCGCGTGTGGAACAAGATTGACCTGTCGGGCCACAAGCCCGGCGTGGATAGCCTGCCCGATGCCACCCACGTGTACCTGTCCGCCCACGAGCACATCGGCATCGACCTGCTGCGCGCCGAGCTGCTGCGCATCGCCGGCTGGCAGCAGACGGGCGAATCGCTGTACCTGGCGCGCGAGCGCCATTTGATCGCGCTCAAGTCGGCTGGCAAGCACCTGGACATCGCCGCCGAACACGCGGCGCAGGACGACCAGTCGCTGGACCTGTTCGCCGAAGAACTGCGCCTGGCGCAGGTGCAGCTGTCGAGCATCACGGGCGAGTTCTCGCCTGATGATCTGCTGGGCGTGATTTTCAGCCGTTTCTGCATCGGCAAATAGAAACCATTGTTAATGGCCAAAATATAAAAAAGTTGCTTCCTCAAAGCATGTTAGTCGGAAGTGTCTGCAGCCAAGCTTTATTTCAACATAGAATATGACAATCCCTACTCACTGTGGAATGCCCCCTCTCACTGGTAATATTGAAGGACTTAGAGATCATGTATTCATGATCGGGGTTTTTATTCCTGATCAGATAAGCGTTGAGGAGCGTAAGTGGAAATCATGGGTGATGCATTGTCTACTGAAAGCTGGGCGACACTACAACTCTGCGCGAGACACCATAATTCAGCAAATTGAAGAGGCTAGGCGCTCCCCTGCAGAGTTATCCCAGGGGCGTGCATTGCCCATCTTGGATTTTGCGGAGCATATGGAAGACTGCATGAGCTCAGCGTTCCGAGCAAGTATGTGTATGCGTCAGTTGTCCAAGTCTGTTCCGGCTTTTGACAATTTTTGTAAAGAGTTTGCCGAAGTAATCGATAGGCTTCTCAAGCTTCGAAATCAATATGACCATATGCATACCCAAATTGCGTCCGGTCAAGTTGGTAGCGGTCCCATTGTGTTGGCTCTCGATGATGACGGAAATGCAATGCGCTTTCGGGATATTAGATTTCCTTTAATTGCAATGCATGGCTTGATTGAAGGTCTTTACATTGCGATGACTAAGTTGTATCCGAAATTTGATCCGCTTTCCACCGCTCAAGCTCTGGGTCCAATTACGATTTCAATCACGGCATCGATAACTGTGACCGATGCGGCCGGAGTAACTTATAAACAAGAAATGTAACTCAATCTAGTCATCGATTTTGAAATTCTAGTTTTAGTACACGCTTAAGTACATCCGATAGGAGCTGCAAGGCGAAACTTCCCTATTCTTGCGGGTGTGCACTAAACTCACTGTTTCTGCATCGTAACGAGAATGGAAGGTTTCGATGAAGCTTGTACTCGCTTTCATGCTAGGTTGCGTCCCCCTGCTGGCTGGCGCGCAGGAAAAGTTGCCGCAGGATGTGGCGAAATTCGTCGAAAATGCGCAGATGTGCGAGCACTTCGCCGGCGAATGGGATGACAACGACAAGGCGCGCCAGCGCGAGATCACGCAGGCCGTGGCCAGCTCGTGCGGCCAGGCGCAGAAGCAGTGGAAACGGCTGCGCGTGAAGTATGCGGGGCAGCCGAAGCTGCAACAAGTCATTGCCGAGAATGCCAATGATGCGGTCAGGAGCTTTCGGAAATAAGTCCGAACGGCGGAAAGGCCGGGGTCAGGCCCTCAATACCGCTAACACAAAGGTCATCGCTCAGGTGCGAGGGGGTCTGACCCCAGGTTTTGCTACCCCTTCTTCCCCTTCGCCTGTTCTTCCTTGAATTTCTGGAACGCCTCGATATGCTCAGCCTGGCGCAGCACGCGCGAGTGCGGGTCGAGCGTGTACGTGGCGCCGGCCGGCAGGGGCAGTTCGCCGAAGCCCAGCGACATGGGCACGGTATGGGTTTCCTTGCCGATACGCACTTCCACCGGCATCGGGAAGGCGATGTCGGCCGGCGTTTTCCATTGCAGGCGCAAGGTGTTGCCGTCACGCACGGCGGACAGTTCCGGCAGCGCTGCCTGGTACAAATAGGCCTGGAAGAACCAGTCGTAATTGCTGCCCGTGACTTTATTGACGATGGCCATGAATTCCTGCGTGCTGCCATAGCGCGGCTGGAATTGGCCCGGCTGCGGCCGCTCCGTGCCGTAGACGAGCAGGCGCACGGCGCGGAAGAAGGCGTCGTCGCCGATCAGGCCGCGCAAGGTGTGCAGCACCAGTGCCCCTTTCGCATAAATGTCGCCGCCCGGCCCGCCCTTTTTCAGATCGTAGACTTCCTCTTCGGTTTTCGGCTTGCCCGAGACCATGGGTGCCTTGTTGACGATGCCGGCGCGTATTTGTTGCAACGAAGCAAAATATTCCTGCTCGCCCCGCAGATATTGCATGTACAGCGGTTGCATATACGTGCCGAAGCCTTCGTGCAGCCACATATCGTCCCAGTTGCTGTTGGTCAACTGGTTGCCGAACCATTCATGGGCAAATTCATGCTGCAGCAATTCGTCGTAGCCGTAGCTGGTTTTGGCGAATTTGTTGCCATAGGCATTGATGGTCTGGTGTTCCATGCCCTTGTGCGGGGTTTCGGCGATGCCGACTTTTTCATCGCCAAACGGGTAGGGGCCAATGACGCTTTCGAAAAAGTCCAGCATGGGCGGCAATTCCGCGAACAGGGCGCCGGCCTTGGCCTCGCTTTCCGGCAAGTACCAGAATTGCAGGGGGATGCGGTTGCCGTAGCGGCTCGCATATTCGCCCTGCAGGCTGCGGTAGGGCGCCACGTTGAGGGCGATGCCATAGGTGCTTGGGTGTTTGGCGCGCCAGTGCCAGGTGCGCCAGCCGTCGGCCTCATCCATACCGCGCGCGATGCCGTTGCCGGCCGCCACCAGCGGCGCCGGCACCTGGATGTGCTGGTCGATCAGCTGCGCCTTGCCCATCGGGTGGTCGATGCAGGGCCAGAACAGGTCGCAGCCTTCACCTTGCACGGCGCTGGCGACCCACGGCGCGCCATCGGCCGTGCTCGACCACACCATGCCGCCATCCCACGGCGCTTTCACGGCGACGTGCGGCACGCCGTGGTAGACGACGCGGATGGTGGTGCGCGCGCCTGCCGCGAGGGTGGCCGGCAAGGTCATGCTCAGGCGCCCGTCAGGATTGGCATAGTCCTGCGGCCGCAGCGCCTTGCCGTCGACTTCGACGGCGTCGACGGGCAGGTTGCGGTCCAGGTCCAGCGCGAAACGCGAGATCGGCTGCGTCGCCAGAAAGGTCAGGCGCGCGTCGCCGGCAATGCTGCGGCTGGCTGGATCGATGCGCAGGATCAGGTCGGCGTGTTCGAACACCACCGCCAATTGTTCCGGCGTGCGTTCGGCGCCCGAATTGAGGGTATAGGCGGTGGGCGCGCGCGTGGCGCAGGCGCTGAGCAGCAAGCAGGAGAACAGCAGGGGAGTGTGTTTCATGGCGAACGCGCAAGTGAATGGAACACTGATTGTAGTGTTAAGTGGCAACATTGTCGTTTGGAAATTTCACTGTGCCGATGGGGCAAGCGTGGCCGCCGTTGAGAAATATCATGGGCTTCAAACTGCGCTGACGTAATCTTGCTGAGCGGCCTTGAAGTGCCGCTAGGAAAGGAAGCGCCATGGACAGCAAACAGCCGGATGTCGTGGAATGCGAGGATGAGGTAGTGGCGCGACCACTGCCTGCCATGCCGGAATTGATCGCCTCCTTGCCGCCGAAAGGCGCGTGCTGGTACTGCGACAAGCCGCTCGATGCCGTGCGCCGTTTCTGTTGCAAGAGTTGTTGCGTGGCATATGCGGAAGAGGCGCAATACCACCCTTGAGTGTGTGCTTGCTAGCGGCGCCGCAGCAGCGCCGCGAGGGCGCCGTCGAAATCGAACTCGTGCGCGGCGGCCGCCACTTCCTGGTAGACGTGCACGCCCAGGCTGGCGGCCAGCAGGCTGGCGGAGTTTTCGAGGATGTCGATGGCCGCGCCGTCGCCTTCGCGCAGATGGCTGGCCAGGCGCGCCAGCAGCAGCTGGATGGCGGGCGCGGCCGGATCGGGTGCCATGTCCTGCGCCGCCATGTGGGAGGTCTCCGGCGTGCCCAGCATGCTGCTGACGGCGCCGAGCAATTGATCCTGCGCCAGTTCCAGCTGCAGTATCTGCTGGTCCAGGTCGGGCGCCTGCGCACGCAGTGCCGACTCCAGGGTTGTCGCCAGGCCATGCACGTGGCGCGCACCGATCATGCCGGCGGCGCCTTTCAGGGTATGCGCCTTCAGGCGCGCGGAGCTATAGTTGCCCGCGTCGAATTCGGCGCGGATCTGGCACGGCGTGGTGCCATGGTCATGCAGGAAGCGGCGCAGGATTTTCAGGTACAGGATGCGGTCGCCCATGATGCGGCCCAGTCCGTTCTCGACGTCGAGAATCCGGACCATGTCGGATGCCGCGACGGCGGCATCATCATCGCAAGTGGCGTGTGGTTTCAGCATGCCTGGTGTGCAGAGAGCCCCAAAACTTGTCAATTGCATTCATGCAATATCCACCATTTTACATCCAGTTGCCCTCGCTACTGCGTCCGCTTGGCAGACGCTGCCAGACTAACGCGTCGTGAAGGACCAGCTGCGCGTGACGTCCGCGCCATTGACTTTGCCGATGAAACTCACGTCATAGGTAGTGGCCGCCAGCAGCGGGGCCAGCGGGATGATGGCGGCCACCGAGCGCGAAGTATTGCTGGCATCGGTCTCCTTGCTGAGCAAGCGTACCGTCAGGTCCGTCGCTGCGCCATGCTGGCGCACGGTGAACGCCGTCACGCTGAGGGTGGCATCGAAATTCGCATGGACGCTGATGGGGTAGCCGACCACGTCCTGGTTGGGCACGGGATCGGGCTCCTCTTCATTGCTGGAGAAACTGGTGGCGACCTTGGTCTGTCCGTTGAAAGGGTAGCTGATGATCTGTCCGGCCGGCAAACCGAGACCGTAGCGGCTATTGCCGGCCAGGTCGGTGGTGAAGTAGGCATAGCCGCTGTTGTTGACGGCCGCACCGGCGCCGCCTTCCTTGAACATCGGTTCAAAGATGAGGAAGCGGTGATACACGGCCGTGATCAGGCTTTCCGCCATGTAGAAACCGGAGTTGGTGGCCACGCCCGCGATGACTTCGCCCCAGACGGAAGTGACGGCATAGTGTGACGCGCTCAGGCGGTCATACAGCGTTTCGCCGGTAAAGCCGGGTTTGCCTTTAACTTGATTGTGCACCACCACGCCATTGATGTTCAGATAGTTGGAGTGGCCGACTGCCGCGTTGTCGATCAGACTATTGCGCACCAGCGGCGCCAGGCCGATCTGGCTGCGCCGGTAATTGATCCAGTTGAAACCATCGGTGGCGATATTGTTGCTGAGAACCGGGGCGCCCGGCTCCTGTGTCAGCTGTCCGGCCTGGGTCGAGGTGCCCGGCGAAGCATTGCCGCCGCTATCGCCGCCGCCGCAGGCGCTCAGCAGCGCTACGATCAGGAGGGTGGGGAGGCTGTGTGTCCAACGCGATAACGAGGCAATCAAGCTGACTCCTGTCTGATGGGGGGGCGCCATGCTGCCCGGTAAAACGATTCTAAGGTATTTTGATACGCAATAGAGCATCCATGAAAAGATATGCCGCGCGCTCGTGCGCAGACGGTGCCGCTGCTGCGCAGGGTAGAATGCGCATAGTGCAGCGTTTGCCGCTGCGCTGCCTCATTCCTGCTACTTTGATTGCCCATACATTTGAACACATTGCCCAAGTCGCGCCTGCAGCGCGCCAAGTATGCCTTGCCCAGCATGGTGACTTTGCTGTCGATAGCCTGCGGTTTTGCCAGCATCGTCATTTCCGTCGATAACGCCGCAGTGGGCGACGCCGATGCCTACCGCCTGGCGGCAGCGCTGCTGGTGCTGGCCGGCGTGTTCGATGCGCTCGACGGCTATGTGGCGCGCCTGACGAACACCAGTTCGCAGTTCGGCGTGCAGCTCGATTCCATCGCCGACGTGATGAATTTCGGCTGCGCCCCCGCCGTCTTGTTGTATTGCTATGGTTTTGTGCAGATGGGCGTGCACGATCCGCTGCTGCTGCGCTTTGGCGGCATGGCCAGCTTCTTCTTTGTCGCCTGCGGTGCCATGCGCCTGGCGCGCTTCAATGTGAACGTGGGGCATACCGACCCCCTGTATTTCGTCGGCATGCCGATCACGGCCGGTGCCGCCTGCGTGGCGGCCGTGGTGGTGGCCTGGCCGGCGCCCATCGATTCCATGCTGCACAGCTATCTGCTGATGCTGCTGCTCGTCGGCGTGGGCAGCCTGATGGTGTCGACCTTGCGTTTCCCCAGCTCCAAGCAAAAGAAAAGCCTGGCCGCGCTGCTGGTGCTGATCGTCGCCATCGCCCTGCTGGTGTGGCTGAAGACCAGCTTCTTCGCGCTGTTCTTCGCCGTCTACATCGCCGCCACCCTGCTGCTCAACCTGGCGTGGCACCTGGGCTGGCGCGGCATTGCGCTACCGCAAGTGTTCAACGACCCGGACGAGATTGATTAAACGTTAAGCCACTTCGTGCCCGCGCGCGGCGCGCAGGATGGCGAACCAGTCGCTGCGGCTGAGCGTAAACTGCGTGCCTTCCACGGCCACGCCCACGGCTTCGATGCGGCCCGTGCCCGTCAGCGGCAGCGGGCGGCAAGGCAGTTGCATGATCCAGGCAAACACCACGCTTGCAAACGGGCGCTGCAGCTGGTCGGCGATCTGCTTGATGACATTGCGCAAATTCTCCACGTTCGCGTCGCCGCCCTGGAACAGGCGGCCGCCCGCCAGCGGCGACCAGATCATCGGCGCTACTCCCACGTCCTGCAAGCCGTCGAAGGTTTCATCGAACAGGGGCGCCACGTGCAGCGGCGAAAATTCCACCTGGTTCGTTACCAGCGGGAAACGCCGGTGCAGGCACTCGAACTGGTGGCGGCTGAAATTCGACACGCCAAAGTGCAAGACCTTGCCCGCCGCTTTCAATTGCGTGAAGGCACCGGCGATCTCGTCGAAATCCATCAGCGGGTCGGGGCGGTGGATCAGCAGCAAGTCCAGGCGGTCCGTGTGCAACTGGCGCAAGGTGTGTTCCACGGAACTGGTGATGTGCGCCGCGCTCGTGTCGTAATGCTGGATGGCATGGCCGGGACGGTGCGGCGACAGCAGCTTGATGCCGCACTTGCTGACCAGCTCCATCTTGTCGCGCAAGCCCGGCTGCAGGGCCAGCGCTTCGCCGAACAGGCCTTCGGCGCTGTAATCGCCATAGATGTCGGCATGGTCGAAGCTCGATACGCCCAGCGCCAGGCATTGCTCGATGAAGGCCAGGCGTTGCTGCGCCGACATATTCCACTCGCCGATGCGCCACATGCCGGCGACGATGCGCGACAGTTCGGGACCGTTGCCGCTTAAACGGCTGCGCGGCGCTTGCAGGCTGGCGGGAAATACATGGCTCATGGGCTGGCTTTCTGGTGGTGGCGTAGAAGGTTACGCCACGATTATATCCAGTGCTAGAGCATGCTGCGGATAAAGCGGCAGCACCGCTCCTGCAGGGCATCGTCGAGCTGGCCGCCCAGCTGCATCTGGTACACGAGCGCCGATTGCAGCATGAAGGCGAACAGGCGCAGGTCGAGGTCGGCGCGCACGCCGATGTTGACCAGGCGCTGCACCACCAGGCTGATCCACGGCGCGACGATCTGCTCGCGAAAGCGTAGTTGCGCGGCCGCATCGTTGTGGATCAGCACCAATAAATCGCAGGTGAAGCGGCCGTCGGCGTTCAGGTTGTCGAAGATGCGGGCGCAGATCGCCTCGATTTCCTGGCCGTCCGGCATGTCGAGCGCGCGCTGCAGCTTTTCCGCTGTGCGCTTGACGAGCGCGTCGAGCAGCATGTCTTCGCGCCGCGGCCAGCGCCGGTAGATCGTCTGGCGCCCCACGCCGGCCACGTCGGCCACCATCTGTATCGTCACCGCTTCCAGTCCATGCTGGCGCACCAGCGTGACGATCGCTTCCAGTACCGCATCTTCCACGCCCGCCTTGCGCGGGCGGCCACGCACCGCTGCCTCTTTTTTGATCACGTTAAACCTGTCTCTGAATGTTTCTTTTAATTATGGTACGATGCGCACCGTAAATGCAAAGCAACTGCTTGTCAATCACCTTGATCAATTAACCGGCAGGCGGATGCACCGCGCCGCGATACCCCAGCCATCTCTACGTGAAATCTGCCATCTGCGCGGCGCGTGTCCGCATTTTCTTTCTGACTTCCACATCCATCACTGTGGCGGCTCGTGCCGCCTGAGGAAAAACCTATGAAAATCATCGGGATTTCGCCCCACCGGCGTAACTTCCTGCGCAAGGCCGTCGGCGCCGCGCCTGCCGTGGCCTTGCTGGCCGGCGCCGGCGGCGGCCTGGCCATGGCCGTCTCCAAAGACCAGCCTGCCTACAAACCGCGCTTTTTCGACGCCACCGAATGGGCCACCCTGACGGCGCTGGTCGACCGGCTGATCCCGGCCGACGCCGAAGGGCCGGGCGCGCTGGAAGCGGGCGCGCATGAATTCATCGATGCGCAGATGAACACGCCTTACGCGTATGGCGCGCTGTGGTACATGCAGGGGCCGTTCGTGCCCTCGATCGAACAGTTCGGCTACCAGTTCCACATGGCGCCGCGCGAGCTGTACCAGAGCGCCCTGGCCGGCGTCAACGCAGCCGTCAATAAACAGTCGGGCAAGCCTTTCGTGCAGCTGAATGCGGCCGAGCGCGACGCCGTCATCACGCAATTGCAAAAGGGGACCCTGGACATCGGCGCAGTGCCGTCGAAAGTCTTCTTCAACCAGCTGCTGCAGAACACGCGCGAAGGATACTTCTGCGACCCCGTGCACGGCGGCAACAAGGACATGCTGGCCTGGAAGATGGTGGGTTTCCCCGGCGCGCGCGCCGACTACATGGATTGGGTCGAGCAGTATGGCAAGAAATACCCGCTTCCTCCTGTGTCGATTGCCTAAGCCTGTAACCGCAACGTTTTTGTACCCGATCAAAGAAAAAGAAAAACCATCATGAGTGATATCAAACCCGATGTAACAATGAAGCCTGTCGATGCCGTGATTGTCGGCTTCGGCTGGACCGGCGCCATCATGGCCAAGGAATTGACGGAAGCGGGCCTGAACGTGGTCGCGCTGGAACGCGGCGAGTACCGCGACACCTATCCCGACGGCGCCTATCCTAAGACCCTCGATGAGCTGACCTATATCCAGCGCAGCAAGCTGTTCCAGGATATGTCGAAGAGCACGTTCACCTTCCGCCACAGCATCACGGGCGTGGCCGTGCCGTACCGCCAGATCGGCGCCTTCAAGCCCGGCACGGGCGTGGGCGGCGCCGGCTTGCACTGGTCGGGCATGCACTGGCGCGTCTTGCCGGAAGAGCTGCAGATCCGCAGCCATTACGAACGCCGCTACGGCAAGAAATTCATTCCCGAAGGCATGACGATCCAGGATTTTGGCGTGACCTACGCCGAGCTGGAGCCGCACTTCGATTTTGTGGAAAAAGTCTTCGGCACCTCGGGCCAGGCGTACAAGGTCAACGGCATCGTCGTCGGCGACGGCAATGTGTTCGAGGGCGACCGCTCCGACAATTACGCGCTGGCGCCGCAAAAAGTGCCGTATACGGCCGAACTGTTCCGCCGCGCGGCCAAGGCCGTCGGCTACCACCCCTTCGTCAACGCTTCGTCGAACGCGTCCGGCCCGTACACGAACCCGTACGGCTGCCAGATGGGACCGTGCAACTTCTGCGGTTTCTGCTCCGGCTACGCCTGCTACAACTATTCCAAGGCGTCGCCCAACGTCAACATCATGCCGGCCCTGCGCATGGTGGCGAACTTTGAATTGCGCGCCAACTGCAACGTCGTGCGCATCAACCTCGACGGCAGCAAAAAACGCGCGACGGGCGTGACCTACATCAATGCGGACGGCAAGGCCGTCGAGCAGCCGGCCGACCTGGTCATCGCCAGTGCGTTTGCCTACAACAATGCGCACCTGTTCCTGCTGTCGGGCATTGGCAAGCCGTATGACCCCGTCAGCAACGAGGGCGTGGTGGGGCGCAATATCGCTTACCAGATGATGTCCACCATCCAGACCTTTTTCAAGGAAGACACGAACACGAATCCCTTCATCGGCGCCGGCGGCACCGGTGTTGCGCTCGATGACTGGAATGGCGACAATTTCGACCATGGCCCGCTGGGTTTTGTCGGCGGTTCTCCCGCCTGGTGCAACCCGGCCGGCTCGAAGCCCATTTCCGGCATCGCCACGCCGGACGGCACGCCCGCCTGGGGTTCGGCCTGGAAAAAGGCCGTCAAGAAGAGCTATCTGAACACGGTCTCGTTCGATTGCCACGGCGCCAACATGACTTACCGCGACTGCTATGTCGACCTCGACCCCACCTACACGGACAAGTATGGCCAGCAATTGCTGCGCTTTACCTTCGACTGGAAGGAAAACGACATCAAGATGAGCCGTTTCGTCACCGACAAGATGATGAAGGTGGCCGAGGCCATGAATCCGGAATCGATCAAGGTCTCCGTCAAGAGCGTGGGCGACCACCTCGACTTGCGCAACTACCAGACCACGCACTGGGCGGGCGGCACGGCCATGGGCGCGGACCGCAAGACCAGCGTCGTCAACCGCTACCTGCAGAGCTGGGACGTGCACAACGTGTTTGCCGTCGGCTCCAGCGTGTTCCCGGTCGGCATCGGCTACAACCCGACGGGCCTCGCCTGCGCGCTGACCTACTGGTCGGCCAAGGCCATCCGCGAGCAATACCTGCAAGATCCCCGTCCCCTGGTCGCTTGATAAAGAACAAGAAGATGAACAACACATTCACCCAAACAGTGGGCGCGCTGCTGCTGGCGCTCGCCGCCATCACCCCAAGTACTGCCTGGTCGGCTACCGCCACCACCCCGAACGCCCAGCTGATACGCCAGGGCGAATACCTGGCCCGCGCCGGCGATTGCATCGCCTGCCACACGGCCGGCACGCAGGGTAAACCGTTCGCGGGCGGCCTGGGCATGGAAACGCCGATCGGCAAGGTGTATTCCACCAACATCACGCCCGACAAGAAGGCCGGCATCGGCGACTGGAGCTTTGCCGATTTCGACAAGCTGATGCGCACGGGCGTGACGAAACACGGCTATACCGTGTATCCAGCCATGCCGTATCCATCGTACTCGCGCCTGAGCGAGGCGGACATGCAGGCGCTGTACGCCTACTTCATGCATGGCGTGAAGGCGGACCCGACGCCGAACAAGGCGGCCGACATCCCGTGGCCATTGTCGATGCGCTTTCCGCTGACCATCTGGCGCTGGGCGTTTGCCCCCACGCCGCAGCCCTACAAGGTGCCAGTGACGGGCGATGCGCAATTGCTGCGCGGCGCTTACCTGGTGCAGGGTCTGGGCCACTGCGGCGCCTGCCACACGGCGCGCGGCGTGGGCATGCAGGAAAAATCGCTGACGGACGCGGGCAATACCACCTTCCTGGCGGGCGGCGGCGTGATCGACGGCTGGTCCGTGCCTTCGCTGCGGAATGAACATGGCGGCGGCCTGGCGCGCTGGAGCGCGGCCGAGATCGCCGAATTCCTGAAAACGGGCCGCAACAGCCATACGGCCTCGTTCGGCGCCATGAACGACGTGGTGGCCCATTCCATGCAGCACATGACGGATGGCGACCTGGCGGCGATGGCGAAATACCTGAAGTCCCTGCCGCCATCGAACCCAGGCACGCCGGCCTTCGTGGCCGACGACAAGCTGGGCAAGCAATTGTTCAGCGGCATCGTCAACTCCCAGGGCGCGCAGCTGTACCTGGACCGCTGCGCCGGTTGCCACCGTTCCGACGGCAAGGGCTACGACAAGGCTTTCCCTGCGCTGGCCGGCAATGCCGTGCTGCAGACGAACGATCCCACCTCGGCCATCAACATCGTGCTGTCGGGCGGCGCCGTGCCGGCCACGCGCACGGCGCCGTCGGCGCTGACGATGGCGCCGTATGCCGACATTTTCAATGACGAGCAGACCGCGCAGGTGGTGACCTTCATCCAGACCAGCTGGGGCAACCGCGGCACGCCCGTGACGGCGGCGCAGGTGGCCAAGGTGCGCAAGGTGTCCGTGCCGGTGGAGCCATCGCAGACGGAAGCGACCTTTGCCGCCGGCCGCCACGGCACCTTCCCGCCCGTGGCGCGCCAGCCGCACCTGAAGGATGCGCCGCTGAAGTAGTTTGACGTAGCGCAAGACGAAAAAAATGCCCGCAGCATCTGCGGGCATTTTTTATGGGGAGTGCCGACTGCTTATTTCAACCACAGGCGCATCGAATCCCAGGCGCGGCCGAAGATCGTGGCCTGGTTGATGGTTTCCAGCGCCACGACCGGCAGTTCCAGCAGAACCTTGTCGTCGACCATCATTTTCAGCTTGCCGACAGGGGCGTTTTCAGCCAGCGGCGCGACCAGCGGGTCTTTGCGTTCCAGCACAGGTTTCATCTTGGCCGCCGTGCCTTTTGGTACGGTGACGAGCACGTCGCGGGCGAAACCGATTTTCACGGTGCCTTTCGAGCCTTTCCACACTTCCGGCGTGGCCACGGCCTGGCCCTTCGAGTACAGCTTGACCGTATCGAAGTTCTGGAAGCCCCAGTTCAGCAGCTTCTGGCTTTCCTGCGTGCGTGCCTGGTCGGACGAGGTACCCAGCATGACGGAGATCAAACGGCGCTCGCCCGTGCCGCCTGGACGGCGGGCCGAGGCGATCATGCAATAGCCGGCCGCTTCCGTGTGGCCCGTCTTCATGCCGTCGACGGTTGGGTCCAGCCACAGCAGGCGGTTGCGGTTAGGCTGGGTAATCTTGTTGTAGGTAAAACTCTTGATGGAGTCGATTTTATAGAATTCAGGATAGTCGGCGATCACGCGCTGGGCCAGCACGGACAGATCTTGTGCCGTGGAAAAGTTATCCGGGCTAGGCAAGCCATGCGGATTGGCAAAACGCGTGTTTTTCATCCCCATGCGCTGGGCTTCGCGGTTCATCAGCACGACGAAGGTGCCTTCGTCGCCGGCAACGGCTTCAGCCAGCGCCACGGCGGCGTCGTTACCCGATTGAATCATCAGGCCGTGCAGCAAGTCGTCGATCGAGACGGGCGTGGCCGGGTCGATGAACATCTTCGAGCTGCTCGAGTCGACTTTCCATGCGCGCACGGACACGTTCACTTTCTGGTCCAGCGCCAGTTTCTTTTCGCGGATGGCGGCAAACGTCAGGTAGGCCGTCATGATCTTGGTCAGCGATGCCGGCTCGATGCGGGCGTCCGGATCTTGCGAAGCAATGATCTGGCCACTGGTGGCGTCGAGCAGCAGCCAGGATTTGGCGGCGATGCTCGGTGCAGGAACGTGCTGGGCGTGGGCGGCGGATAGGAAAAGTACACTGGAGGCCAGTGCCGCTAAAAGTTTTTTCATGGAGGCTGGTCTGCGAAAAAGATGAAGGCTGAGGGCCACGCAGTTGCTGCGTACGTGGCCGCGTGGAAAAAACGGATCAATTATAGCCGTGGAGGCGCTAGTAAGCCCACACTTCAATGATCATCTGCTGCTATTGCGGGTTTGTCACCATGCCACAGCGCAATCACGAGGTTCTTGATGTGGTTGAGCTTGCGGTGGAAAAAGTGGTCGGCGCCGGGGATCACGATCACGGGGATGTCTTGTGGACGGGCCCAGTCGAAGACGGCGGACAGGGGAATGGTGTCGTCCAGTTCGCCGTGGATCAGGATGGTATCGGCCGGAATGTCGGCCATGGCCCACTTGCCGGCCGCGCTGCCGATCAGCGCCAGGCGCTCGGCCGGCGTGCCGGCGGCAGCCAGGCGCTCCTGCAGTTTCGATTGCACGAAGGTGCCGAACGAGAAACCGGACAAGGCCACGGGCAAGCCCGGGTACAGGCCGACCATGTGTTCATACAGCAACTGCATGTCGTCCGTCTCGCCCACGCCATGGTCGTGCACGCCTTCGGAAGCGCCAACGCCGCGGAAGTTGATGCGCGCCACCACGTAACCGAGGGCGACAAACGCGCGCGCCAGGGTTTGCGTGACCTTGTTATCCATCGTGCCGCCATACAGCGGGTGTGGATGGGCAACGAGGGCAATGCCGCGCGGAGTGTCTGCCGGGAAATCGAGCAAGCCTTCCATGCTGCCCGCATGGCCGGCGAGGGTAAATTTTTCCGAGTTTCTGTTCATGATGCTCATACTGGTGGCTATCTCTTAAATTGGCATTAAATCTTCAGGCGCTCGACGATTTTTCCACCGACCAGGTGGGTATCGATGATTTCATCGATATCGCTGGTGTCGACATAGGTGTACCAGGTCGCTTCCGGGTAGATCACCAGCAGCGGGCCTTCCTCGCAGCGGTCCATGCAGCCGGCCTGGTTGATGCGGATCTTGCCCGCGCCATTCATGTCGAGTTCCTTGATGCGGCGCTTGCAATGCTTTTGCGCCGCTTCCGCGCCATGGTCGCCGCAACTGTTGCGGCCGTCTTCACGTTTATTCATGCAGAAAAAAACGTGGCGTTCAAAATACGGTGCGTCGCTCATACTGATCTCCTGCTGATTCATCAATGCGCCATGATAGCGCTTATGGGTGGTCTTCGCGACGCTGGCGCTGCACATCGTCCTGCCGGTTCAGGCGGTGCGAGGGCAGGCACAGGAACCACAGGGCCATGAAGGGCCACAGCAAGGCCAAGAATTGCGCCGCGCCATTAAAATTGAGGAACTTGCCTTGTACCCAACCTTGCAAAGTTGACATGAAATACGGGTTGATCGGCGTCGTATTCACCATCACCAGGCTCAGCAGCAAGGTGGCGGCCGCGATGCGGCGCTGCGCCACGTGCGGCGCGAAGGCCAGGCCGCCCAGCATGATCAGGCCGATCAAGAAGCCGCCCTGGGCGCCCGGCGTGATCCAGACGAAGGCGTTTTCCGGCGAAAACAGCAGCGCGCTGGCCATCGAGCGCACGATCAGGGCGGCGGCGATCAGGGTCAGCATCAGGATGGCGCGCGGCGCGGCGCGGCGCAGCAGGCACAGCAAGGTCAGCACGGCGCCCGTCATGCCGCAAGCCGTGATGATGGTTTCCGAAAGCCAATATTGCTCAACAGTTAAGATCACGTCGGGACGCAGATACGCGGCCAGGTCGATCTCCATGCCCGCCAGGCGCGACAGCCAGTCCGACAGGATGGGCAGCAACTGGCCCAGGCCGAACAGGTAGCCTTGCGGATAGATCTGCGCCAGCGGCCACAGGGCCACCAGCACCAGCCCCTGGCTGGCATGCTGGGCAAACCAGCGCTGGCGCAAGCGGTACAAATGGCTATGGTCGAGCAGCTTGCGCGCCGTCAAGGCGCCGATGATGGAACCGATAAAGCAGCCGGCCGCATTCGTATAAAAGTCCAGGTTCGACGATACGCGGCTGGGCAAATAGGTTTGCACGGCTTCCATGCTGCCGGAAATCAACATGCCGCACAGGCTGGCGACGATGACGGCAAAGAAACCAGTAATCCTTGGAAACAGCGAATACACGATCAGCGCACCGAGCGGGATGTAGCCGACGATATTCACGCCGACATCGAAGCCCGTCCAGTAACGGGGCATGCGCGTGTTTTCCAGGAAAGTCAGCGGCGACAGGCCATTGCTGTGCCAGCCCGTGAACGGAAACCAGCTCGCGTACACGATCAGGAAGACGTAGGCGAGCAGGGTCGCGCGCGACACGGGCGAGGAACGGACGGGCGGCAGCGGCGCCGCCGGGCTGGCGGAAGGTGCGGGCTCGGTCATTCTTTCGGGATATTCAGCGTGCCCAGCCAGGTGAGCAGGTCGGCGGCGATGGCATCCGATGCCGCCGCCAGCGCCTGCGCGCCCCCTTGCGCATCGGCGCTGCCGGCCGGACCGCTGCGGCTGAAGGTTTTCTGGTCGATCAGGCGGTGGCCGCGGAACAGCGAGGCGCGCAGCGACACATGGCCGCTGCTGTGCGTCTGCGTGTCAAACGCTTGCGAAAAATCATCGACGTCGATGCGCAGCAGCGGCATGCCGGCGGCCGCGTCCGTGGTCGACAGCACTTTCACGCCGCTCTGCGCCACGCGCGTCTTCAGGCGCTGGCTCAACAGTTGCAGCGGCGGCGTGTTCCAGCGGTTGTAGGCGTACGGCCGCGATTGCTGCGCATCGGCGTACAGCAAACGATAGTACATGCGCTGGCTGTCCAGCCACGAAGGGCCGTTGGCGTCGGCGATGACCAGCACGGGCACGGCTGGCGCGGCCGCCGGTGCTGCCGCCAGTGGCGCGGCCGGGCCGAAATCATAGAACGTAGGGACGGGGCCGCGCGTGGCGCAGCCGCCCAGCAGGAAAGCGCCGGCGACGATGAGTGCGGTGAGATGGCGGGGGATGTGCATGCGGTGTTCTCCTTATTTGCCGGGCGCCGAAAAACCGGGCTCGCCCGGGCCGGGCGGGATGTCTGGGGCGCCGAACAGGATGCTCTGCGGCTGTTCATTGAGCGTGCTCATGGTGGTTTTCAGGGCGCGCATCGAGGAACGCGCCTCGCCGCTCAGCTCGATTACCTGCGGCAAGACTTCCAGCGACACGCCATTCGCCACCGTTTCCACGGAATGGCCGACCCGGTCGACCGTGGCATTGACCTTCTCGAGCACGCCACCGGGCGCCTGGATGTCGTTGCCGAGTTTTTTCCACGTAGCCGTCAAGTCCGACACGTTCTTGCTGGCCGTACTGACGGCCGTCAAGGTTTGCCGCGTTTGTTCCGTCAGCTGCGGCAATTGCGTCAGGGTCGGTTCCAGCTGCTGCGGGATGGCGCCGAAGGCCTTGGCCGCCTTGCCCACTTCATTGAAGGCGCCCAGCATGGCGGCCTGGTTTTCCGGGCTGAGCAGATTATTCACCTTGTTGGTGATCTGCTCGGCCTGGTCGAGGATGCGCTTGCCGCGTTTTTCCAGCTGGTCCAGCAAGCCCGCGCGCAGGGGGATCAGCGACGGCTTGTCCTTGCTGGTGCCCAGCAATTTCGAACCCACGTGTTCATCGTCGAGCTGGATGTAGGCGATGCCCGTCACGCCCTGGTAGCCCAGGGTGGCAAAGGTGGTGTTGGTGACGGGGGTGTCGGGCGCCACGCTGATGTGCACGAGGATTTGCCCCGCCTTTTGCGTATCGAAATCGATGGCGTCGACCTTGCCCACTTCCAGGCCCCGGTAGCGCACGGTCGCCTGCGGGTTCAGGCCCGGCACGGACAGGGTGGTGGCGAGCAGGTAGGGCACCCGCTCCACGCGGTCGCGGTTGAACCAGACGCCGAACAGAATGGCGGCCACCAGCAGGGTGAGTGTAAAAAATCCCGTCATCAGGGCATGTGATCTGTTTTCCATTACTTTTCCGCTTTCTTGTCAGTGCCGGCGTCGTCGCCTGGCTGTGCGGCCTTGGCTGCCGCCTGTTTTTCATCGAGGACGGCCAGTGCGCGCTTGCCGCGGTCGCCAAGGAAAAATTGCTTGATGAACGGGTGGTCCACTTCGATCACCTCGCGCGTGGGGCCGATGGCGATCACGTGCTTTTCCGCCAGCACGGCGATGCGCGTGGACAGGGCGAACAAGGTGTCGAGGTCATGCGTGACCATGACGACCGTCAAGCCCAGCTCGCGGTGCAGCGACTGGATCAGCGAGACAAAACTTTCCGACAGGTCCGGATCCAGGCCCGCCGTCGGTTCGTCGAGGAACAGCAGCTTCGGTTCCAGCGCCAGGGCGCGCGCCAGCGCCACGCGCTTGATCATGCCGCCAGACAAGTCCGACGGCATTTTCAGCGCATGTTCCGGACCCAGGCCCACCATGTTCATCTTTAATAATACCGCGTCGTGCACCAGCGCCTCGGGCAGCACGCGCAATTCGCGCATGGGCTGGGCCACGTTGTCGAACACGGTCAGGGCCGAATACAGGGCACCTTGCTGGAACAGCATGCCCCAGTGGTTGCGCAACTGTTGCAGCTGGTCGGAACTTGCCTTGTTGATATCCTCGCCAAAGACTTTGACGCAGCCGCGCGCCGGATGTTCCAGACCCAGCATCTGGCGCAGCAGCACCGTCTTGCCCGTGCCGGAGCCGCCCACGATGGAAAGGATTTCGCCCCGCTCGATTTCCAGGTTCAAGTCCTGGTGCACGACGGTGCGGCCGAACTTGGTCCACAGATTGGTGATGTCTACCACGGGCGCGCTGCCGTGCAGGTTGAACTGGCCTTCCTTGCCGGTGCCGCAAGCGATATCGGTGTCGTTCGCCATCAGTAGCCCACTCCATTGAAGACGATGGCGAACACGGCGTCGGCCAGGATCACCACGGTGATGGCCGTGACGACGGCGGTGGTGGTGCCGCGCCCCAGGCTTTCCGTATTCGCCTTGATGCGCAGGCCGAAGTGGCAGGAGACGAGGGCGATCAGCATGCCGAAAATCACGCCCTTGCCCAGGCCGATCATGTAGTTGGCCAGCGGTACGGCATCGGGCAGTTTCTGGATGAAGTAGCGCGCCGACAAGTTCAATTCCACCTTGGCCGCCACCATGCCGCCGATCAGCGCGGCCGTATCCGTCCAGATGACGAGCAGGGGCATGGAAATGGCCAGGGCCAGCACTTTCGGCATGATCAGGCGAAAACCGTGCGAAATGCCCATCACCAGCATGGCGTCGAGCTCTTCCGTGACGCGCATGACGCCCAGCTGGGCCGTGATGGACGAACCGGAGCGCCCGGCCACGAGGATGGCCGCCAACAGCGGCCCCAGTTCGCGGATGACGCTCATGCCCAGCAGGTTGACCAGGTAAATGTCGCCGCCAAAGGCGCGCAGTTGCTGCGCGGAAAGATAAGACAGCACGACGCCGATCAGAAAGCCGACCAGGGCCGTGATGCCCAGCGCCTGGAAGCCCGCATGGAAGATATTGGCGGAAATTTCACGCCACGGCCCGCGCATGGGATGGCGCGCGAAGCGGCCGATATCCTGCGTCACCTGGCCGACGAGGGCGATAAAGCCCTTCAAATGTTCGAAAAACAGCAAAATGGCCATGCCCAGCTTCATCACGGGCGTGAGGCGGTTGGCGCGCGAGGGCGGCGTTTGCAGCGGTCCCGTCTCTTCGATGCGCCGGAAAAACTCTTCCAGCGATGGCGCCAGGGTCAGTTGCGCGGGGCGCTGCTTGCCCCAGGCATTCCAGAACAGCTGGGCGCCGATATGGTCCATGCTGTCGATGGCCGACAAGTCCCATTGCACCTTGGTATCGCCCTGCAAGGGCTTGAGCTGGGCCTCGATGGCCTTGATGGCATTGTCATGCGCCAGCGCGTGCACCTGCCAGGTGCCGCTGGCAGTGACGACGGCTCCCTGTTGGGAGCTGGTCTGGGAGAGGGTCAGTTTCGGCGATTGTACAGTCGGCATCGCGCCAGTTTAAGGGAGAATGGCGCAGACCGCCACCGCTGTTCAATCGCCGGCCCCTCAGGACGCCAGGTGGCGCGCCTGCCGCTGCGGCAGGGCGACGTCCGGACGCACCTTGCTTGTTTCGGCGGGTTTGGCGTGCGCGGCCGCCTGCGCGCCGCCCGCATAGTCGCTGGCCACGAGGGCGTTGGCCTCGGCCGCGCTCATGCCGCGCGTCTGCAGCCATTGCGCCACCAGCTTGGCCAGGCGTTCCATGGCGATGCGGTGGGTGGCGTCCGTGTGGGCGTACAGCCAGTTCGAAAAGTCCATGAAGTTTTCAAACGGCGCATCGCCGAGCATCCATTGCACGGTATTGGCAAAGCGGCCCGAGTTGGCCACCAGGTCCCAGTAGCGGGCGAAGCGCACGAGGCGCTGCATGCTCATGAAATCGAGCTGTTTATTCGCCAGGATGGTGTAGGGCGGGTGCGGGTCGAACACCATGCCATAGTTTTCCGTATGGCGGATGATGGGCGTGCCGCGCAGCCGCTTCAAGATGCCGAACTGGATTTCATGCGGTTTCAGGGCCACCAGCTTGTTGAATCCGGCCGCAAAGCTCGCTTCATCCTCGCCCGGCAAGCCGGCGATCAAGTCCACGTGCAAGTGGGCGTTTGATTCTTCGCAAAGCCAGCGGATGTTATCGGCCGCCTTTTGATTATCCTGCTTGCGGCTGACCAGCGATTGCACGTCCGGATTGAAACTCTGGATGCCGATCTCGAACTGCAGCGCGCCGGGCGGGAACTTGCTGATGCCTTCTTTCAAGGCGTCGGGCAAGTGATCGGGCACCAGCTCGAAGTGGGCGTAGATGGGATCGTCCGGATTCGCCTCGATCTTGTCTAAAAAGAACTGCATGATCTTCAAGCTGGTCTTGATGTTCAGGTTGAAGGTGCGGTCGACGAACTTGAACAGGCGGGCGCCGCGCGCATGCAGCGACTCCATCTCGGCCAGGAAGTTCTCCAGGGCGAAGGGCCAGGCCGTCTTGTCCAGCGCCGACAGGCAGAATTCGCACTTGAACGGGCAGCCGCGCGACGCTTCCACGTAAATCGTGCGGTGGCGGATATCGTCGTCTGTATACAAGGAGTAGGGCAGCTGCAGTTCCGCCAGCGGCGCTTGCACGCCCGCATGGATCTTCATCAGCGGTTTCGGGCCGTGGAGGATCTCGCCGCACAGCTTGGGGAAGGTGACGTCGCCCCAGCCCGTGATCAGGTAGTCGGCCAGTTTGACGATTTCCTGCTCGCCCGCCTCGTGCGACACTTCCGGCCCGCCCAGCACGATGATGACTTCGGGCGCCACGCGCTTGAGCATGGCCACCAGTTTCGTCGTTTCCTCGACGTTCCATATGTATACGCCAAAACCGATGATGCGGGGCTTGTTGACGAGGATGCGCTCGACCAGTTCCGTGGTTTTCGTGCCGATGACGAATTCCTGCAGCCGCGTCTGCGCCTGCAGCGGGCCCATATTGGCCAGCAGATAGCGCAATCCCAGCGAGGCGTGGGTATAGCGGGCGTTCAGGGTGGAGAGCAGGATGGTCATGGGAGGCGTTTGAATCGGCGAAACCGCTATTTTACGCTGTCGCGTCAGCTGTGCGCTGCGGCCACAAATGCCATGTTACCATTTGTCAATAATTACTAACTTGTCAATGCTACGGCAGGGTAAAGGGATACAAGGTGCTGGCGAAAAAAGTACTCAATAAAAAAATCCTGGTCGGGGCGCTGGCCGGGGTGGCCGTGGTGGCGGCCGCGCTGGTCGGCTACCGGGTCTTCGGCTGGGGCATGCTGGGGCCGGTCAATGGCCTGAAGCTGGATTTATCGCGGCCCGACGCGCTGGTCCGCACGAAAAGCCTGTCGGCCCTGCCGCGCGACCTGTTGACGGTGCCGCTCGCGCGCGACGTGCTGCGCGAGGATTTCCTGTTCTATTACGAGCAAAGCGAAGACCGGCTGGGGCTCAAGGGCAGCCTGCGCCGCATCGCCTACGAGCATGAATTGGGCTGGGGCGACCAGCTGTTGCGCATGGTGCTGGACCAGCCGGCGGAAGTGGCCTTGTGGCGCGATGCCGACGGCTCGCTCAAGCATTTCGCCATTGCCGTCTCGCGCAGCCAGCTGACGCGCCTGCTGGAAGAGGCGGGCAAGATCGCCTTGAAGGATACGCAGATGCGCGTGGCCGGCAGCTTGCGCGTCGATGGCGGCCAGGTGCCCGTGTATGCGCTGAACTATGCCTACCAGCGCACCTTGCTGTTTGCCGCGCACGGCCAGCGTCTGGTCATCCTGTCCCATCCCGGCATGCTGTATGGCGGCAGCGATGGCAAGCATGGCGATGGCACGGCCGAAAAGACCGTGGCCAGCCTGCTGGCGCCGGAGCCGGTGAAACAAAACGTCTTTCATGCGCAATTCCATCTCGATCCAGCCGCGCCCGAGGGCCACAGCATCGCCGTCAAGGCCGACTTCCTGTCGTTCGGCTACCAGCCCTTCTTTGGCGCGCTCGAAGCGCTGCGCTTCGATTTTCAACAGGGCGCCTGGCAATCGAAGGTGCTGCTCAATGCCGATAAACTGAAAAACGGTGCTTATGACAGCAGCGCCCTGTGGCCCGTGCTGCCGCATAACCCCAGCGCCTGCTTCAGCGTGCCGGTGGACTGGGCCGCGCTGCAGCCCGTGCTCAAGCGCCTGGGCGACAAGACGTCCGAGCCGGTGGCGCCGCTGGCCGGGCACTTGCAAGGTCCCGCCGCCGCCTGCTGGTATGGCAATTCGCGCCTGCATACGCCCGTGTTCGTGGCCACCCGCAGTGCGCAGGCCGGCGACGACGCTGTCTATGGCAGCCTGTTCGCGGCAGCCATCGGCGGCAAGGGTCCCGTGCGCAAGACCACCGGCAAGGATGGCGCCATTCGCTGGGAGCGCAGCGTCGCCACGGCGCTGGGCCAATCCACGCCGGCGCTGGCCGTGGCCGGCAATACGGTTGTCTTTTCCGCCGACGGCAAGCTGGTGGACCAGGTGCTGGCAGTGCGCCGCAAGCAGGCGCCGGCCGCCAGCGATTTGCTGCCCGATGGCGCGCGCACGATCGGCCTGATCGCACCGGCCTCGCTGGCCCGCTTGATCCAGCTGGAAGCCTTCGATACCCTGCCGGCGAATAATGAACCGGTCTTGCGCGCGGCCGCCAACGAACACCTGGTGCCGCGCCTGAACGCCTTGAAAAAATATCCGCCGCTGCGCATGGTGCTCAAGCGGCAGCCAGCCAGCGGCACGTCGTGGGAAACGCTGGAATGGCAGGAGACGGCGCGATGACGGTGCGGCATGTGCGCCGCGCCGCCTTGCGCTGGCTGGCGGGAGGGGCTGCCGCTGTCGCCTTCCCTCATGCCTGGGCCCTGCGCGCGGCCGCCGGGCCGCAAGTGCTGCTGTCGCAAGCCCAGAGCCGCACGTTCCAGGCCTGGATGTTGCGCATTGTCAACGTGCAGATCGAAAGGGGACCGTCGCCGCGCTGGACGCACCGCGATTGCGCCGGCCTGGTGCGCTTTGCCGTCAACGAAGCGCTCACCGTGCATGACGCGAAGTGGCTGCATGCGAACGGTATCGCCAGCGACCGGCGCCTGCCGCCCGAACTGGAACTGGACGCGAACCAGGCGGCCCTGCGCAACCGCTGGGTGCAGACGGATGGCAAGGTCGGCCACTTCGTCACGGCGCTGGCGCTGGTGCAGCACAACAGCCGTTTCATCGCCCGCGAAATCAGCCAGGCGCTGCCCGGCGACCTGCTGTTTTTCGACCAGGGCGACGAACAGCACCTGATGGTCTGGATGGGTGCGCGCATCGCCTACCACACCGGCACCGTCACCCCCGACGACAATGGTCTGCGGACCGTCGATATCAAAGAACTCACAAGCTGGAAGGACACGCGGTGGCAACCTGTGGTCAACAATCCGAATTTCGCCGGCGTGTTCCGGCTGGCGTTTTTATCATGAAGCCGATTTTTGTCATGAAGCTGTTCTTTGCCAGCCTGCTGGCCTTGGTCCTCATTGGCGGCGCCTGGGCGCAGGAACGCGAACCGAGCAACTACAGCACCTTCAAGGGCGAGCCCTTCTTTTTGCTGTCCGACGCCAGCTACGGCAGCGTCGACGAGGCGCGCGTGCGCCTCGAAGTGCCCGGGCGCGACATGGGGCGCATGAACCTGGAAGCGTATTCGGGCGCCGATATCGTCGTCTACCGCGTTCCCGAAGCGATGGAATTCCTGAAAAAACAGCGCAATCTGCACCGCATCCAGGTCGAGGGCAATTACCAGGGCGAGGGCCTGGCCAACACCTTGAGTTTTTTGTGGGATAGCTGGTGGAAGCAGTCGCGCCTGGCCTGGCGCAAGCTGTTTTCCGGCGAAGCGCGCCGCGCGGTCACGAAGGAACAGCCGCAGCTGGCGACGAAGGACGCCATCCGCAAGCCGACCGTATTTGCCAACCACCCGCAGTACAAGCCGATCAAGGGCATGGAGCTGGTCGACAGTTTCCGCTATCCGATCTGGCAAGCCAAGGCCATCGCGCCGCCGAAAGGCGTCAAGCTCGATGGATCGAGCAGCGACTTCATCGTCGCCGGCGCCGGCAACGTGATGATCCCGCTGGGCAAGCGCAAGCCGGGCTTGTACCTGATCGAAGCGATCATCGGCGAGCACCGCGCCACCACCCTGGTGTTCGTCTCGGACACGGTGGCCGTCACCAAGGTCTCGTCCGGCCAGATGCTGGTATGGACGGCGCGGCGCGATACCAGCGCCGCCGTGGCAGGCGCCAGCGTGGCGTGGACGGACGGCACCGGCGTGCTGCAGTCGGCCACCACGGGTGCCGACGGCGTAGCGTCGCTCGAGCGCGGCAGCCCCGAACATACGTATGTGCTGGGCCAGGACCGCGATGGCGGCGTGTTCGTATCCGAGAATTTTTACTACGACAGCGAAATCTATAACACCAAGATTTATGCGGTGACCGACCGGCCCCTGTACCGGCCCGGCGATGAAGTCAACGTCAAGTTCCTGGGCCGCGAATTTACTTCTGCGCGCAACTCGCAGGCAGCAAGCGCAGCACCGGTCAGCTTGACCGTGCTCAATCCGAACGGCACGCCGCTGCTGACGCAAACGCTGCAGCTGTCCGGCGATACGGGCGCCGATACGCGCTTCCGCCTGCCGACGGAAGCCACCGCCGGCGGCTATGAGCTGCGCTTCAATTACAAGGATGGCGTGTATGGCGCGGCCTTCCGCGTGGCCGAATACGTCAAGCCGCACTTTGAAATCAACGTCCAGCCATCGAAACCGGAATTCAAGACGGGCGAGGCGGTCAAGGGCAGCATCGCGCTGCGCTACCCCGATGGCAAGCCCGTAAAAAATGCGAAAATGACCTTGTCCTTGCGCGGCCAGCAAAACACCATGGTCGAGGGCGAGCTGCGTTACAGCGGCCTGTTCCCCGTGGCCTTGAAGACCGAGGAAGTGACGAGCGACGGCAGCGGCAATGTGGACTTCACCTTGCCGCCCGCCGCCGATCCCTCGCGCTACATTTTGACCGTGCTGGCGACCGATGGCGCGGCCTACCGCGTCAAGGCGACGCGCGAGCTGATGATAGAGCGTTCGAGCAGCAGCTATCAGTTGAAGGCGACGCGCCAGTTTTCCGATCCGGGACAAAACGTGCATTTCGACTTGCTGGCCGATGGCCAGGGCGCGGCGAAGCCCGTGCGCTGGGAGATGGTGCAGCTGGAAAAACAGAGCAAGACCGAAGGCGCGTTCGATCCGGCTGCCAAGGGCTGGGACGTGACATTCCCGGCCTCCGGCTCGTATCAGCTGGCGCTGCGCGACGAACGGGGCAACCTGCTGGCCGCCGCCAGCCACTGGGTCGCCGGCGATGGCGTGCAAACGGCGCCGGGCAGCATCGAGATCGTGCTGGACCGCGCCCGCTACCGTCCGGGCGATACCGCCGAGGCCTTGATCACCTTCTCCGACAAGGTCGACCAGGCCCTGTTGACGCTCGAGCGTGACAAGGTGGAGCACCATGGCTTGATGGCCGGCGCCGCTGACTGGTACCAGGCGAAGCGTGTGGCGCCGCGGCAGTGGCGAGTGCGCATTCTCGTCAAGGAGGAGCATGGCCCGAACATGACGTTTTCGGTGGCGTACACGCGCAATGGCGACTTCGTGTTCGAGAACGCGGGCCTGCAAGTGATCGAGCCGCGTATCGCGCTGCAGTTCAAAAGCGACAAGGAAGTCTACCAGCCGGGCGAGAAGGTCACGCTGGACGTCAAGGCGACGTTGGACGGCAAGCCCCTGAGCACCCTGGTGGCGCTGGGCGTGGTCGATGAAATGATCTATGTGCTGCAGCCGGAAATCGCGCCCGACATCGGCGACTTCTTCTATCACCCGCGCCGCAACAACGTGCGCACGACGGCCAGCCTGTCGTTCATCAGCTACGATATGGCGCAGGGCCGCACTGCCGGCGCACCCGCGCGCCACAATTACAACGAGCGCGGCGTCAAGGTGCTGGAGCGTCCGCGCCGCGACAATATTGACACGGCCTACTGGGCGCCGTCGCTGAAAACCGACGCGAATGGCAATGCGCGCGTGAGCTTCACCATGCCCGACGCGCTGACGCGCTGGCGCATCACGGGCCGCGCGATGGATGAACAGGGACGGGTCGGCCAGCGCACCGCCTATCTGCGGTCGGACAAGAATTTCTATGCCAAATGGACTGCGCCCGACTGGATGCGCGCCGGCGATGCGCCGCGCGCCTCGGTGGCCGTGTTCAACCAGACGGGCAAGGAGCAGGCGCTCGACGTCGTTCTTTCCGGCGGGGCGCAGCCGAAGACGGAAAAGCTGTCCGCCAAACCGGGCGTCAACTACGTCGAATTTCCGCTCGCTGCTGGCGCTAGCGGGCCGCTGCGCCTGGAACTGAAGCAGAACGGTAAAGTGGTCGATGCGCTCGATACCGCTATGCAGACGCTGCCCGCCGCCTGGAGCAGCCCGCGTTCGCTGGCGCTGCCGCTCGATGGCGCCACCGGTGATATTCCGCTCAAGCTGCCGGCGGACGCGCGCAATATCCGCGTCTCGTTCGCTCAAGGAGCAGCCAGCCAGTTCGCGCGCATTGCCGACGACCTGATCGACTATCCGTATGGCTGCGTGGAGCAGACGGCGAGCCGTTTGATTCCGCTGGCGCTGGCCACGCAAAGCCTGGGGCCGGACGCCGGCGCCCTGCAAACGCTGCTGACGGCGCAGCGCCTGCGCCTGGTATCCATGGCCGGTCCGAACGCCGTCTTCGGCTGGTGGGGCAACGCCACGGCCGGCAATGCCTTGATGACGGCCTACGCCTATTACGCCGACTGGTACGCGGCGCGTGCGCTGCATATCGAACTGCCGCCCGAGCACTGGAACAAGCTGCTGGCCGTCTACAGCGAACATGGCTTGAAGGATGCGATGGGCGACCGCGCGCTGGTGCTGTGGATGGCGCGCGAGATGGGCTTGCCCACGCAGACGCTGGCAGCGGGGCTGGTGGACGACAGTGCTGGCGCCACCTTGGGCGGCAAGCCGCGCCAGGCGGGCGACAGCGGCAGCCTGCTGCTGGGCGGAGCCCTTGACCGCGAAGCGCAGGCGATGAGCTTTGGCCTGGTGGCGCTGGTCGCCAGCCAGAATGGTATCGCCCTGCCTTCGGCGTTGCAGCAGCAGGTCGCCGATTCCTGGCAGGTACTGCGCACGTCGAAGGCGCCAGTGGCGCAAGCCTTGCTGATGCAGGCCGGCGAAGTACCGCCATCGCAGGCCGACGCGGTGCTGGCCGGTGTGCGCGCCGAAATGCCGACCCTGGACCGCGCGATGACCTTGTTGTGGGTGCAGAAGAAGCTGGGTGGCGCATCGTTCGGCAAGGGGCCGGCCGTCGCGCTGGATGGCGCCTGGCAAAAACGCGACAGCCGCAGCGGCCAGCCGCTGTGGCGCTGGAGCGATGCCAAGGGCGTACCTGATAAATTGCGTCTCGCCGCCCCGGCGCCGGCTGGAACGTTGGCTGTGGTGCAGTACGACAGCTACGCGGCCGAAGCGCAAACCTTGCCGGTCGCCGTCGAACGGCGCATCCTGCGCATGAAGGCGGGCAAGGGCGGCTACACGACGGAGCTGGTCAAGCCGGGCGAGGCGCTCAGCACGGACGCGTTGTACCTCGATGAAATCACCTTGAAAGCGGCGCCGGGCGCGAAGCACCGCTTTGGCTTGCTGGAAGTGGCGCTGCCGCCGGGCGCCATGGTCGAATCGACGACCTGGGGCATGGTCATGGCGGGCGACAAGCCGGCCGCGCTGGAACGCGCGCGCCACACGGAGCGCCGCGACGGTTATGCCGTGCCGATTGAGCCTTTGGCCGGCGAGGTGAGCGTACGCCATCTGCTGCGCTTTGCGCAGAAGGGCAGTTATGTGCTGCCGCCAGCGCGCTTTTACCGCATGTACCAGCCGGAGCAGAAAGCCTTCGAGGGCGGCGGCAAGACCACGCGCGCGCTGAAGGTCGAGTGATGCGCGTGGTACGTGCTGCATTGATGGCGGCCCTGCTGGTGGCCGCACCTGCCTGGTCTGCGTCGCTGGACGTAGCATGGTGGAAGGATGGCAAGACCGAAGTGCGGCAGTTGCGCCAGGGCGGCGCCACGCTGCCACTCTCGCCGCCGTTCGACGGTGCGCGGCAAGTGCCGCTGGCCAGCCTGTGGAAGCTGTTTGTGTATGTCTATGCGAGCGATAACAAGGTGGCGATGCCCGACTACCGCTGCGGCGGCCGTGATCCGGAAGAAGTGTATTGCTGCGATGCGGGCCAGAGCATCGGCCACGACGCGGCACTGGCGCAATCGTGCGGCCCCTTCTTCTCGCCCGGGCGCCTGATGATCACGGCCGCGCCATGGCGCCAGTACTGGACCGCCCGTTTAGGTAGCGCGCCGGCAGGCGAATTTGCCTGGCTGGCGGATCCCGCCCAGCTGGCGCCGGGGCGGCTGGTGCGCCTGGACAGCCTGCTGCGGGCGTTGGGCAGCATCCCGGCCGCTAGCCGCCAGGATGCTGAAGCGGCGCTGCTGCGCGTGGTGCTGGACGGACGCAGTGGGCGCGGCGCCGGTACGGCACGCTGGTTCGGCAGCCAGTTGCGCGTAAAAACGTATTCCTGGCACGAGCAGCGCCGGGCAGACGCACGTATCGGCGGCGCGGCCGGCTGGCTGGCCGATGGCACGCCCATCTGGTTTGGCGGCGCGGGCGGCAGCAGCAATGTCTTTGAACAGTGGGCGCCCAGGCTGGCCGCCAGCTTGCCGAAAGTCGGCGCGGCCGACGATAGCGGCTGCGTGGTGGTCGATTACTTCAAGCGCTATCCGATTCGTGCCGTGCGCGGCGAGCGTGGCGTGGCTGGACCCGGGCCGCTGAATGGCCGCTACCATGTGCAATTCGAGAATGGCCAGAACCTGGCCTTGCGCAGCACCGGTGAACTGATGCTGTTGCAGGAGAAGGGCGGCCGCCCGCAATTGCGGGGCCGCTTCGGCGTCAATGAATATGTGGCGCGCGTGCTCGATCGCGAAGCGAGTACGAATGAACCGGAAGCGGCCAAGGCGCTGGCGATCGCCGCGCGCACGTATCTGCAGCAGAACGCCGTGACCGTGGCGGGCTGCCAGCAGATCGCCGATAGCAGCGCGACCCAGCGCGTCAGTGCCAGCCCGGCCACGCCGGCGGCGCTGGCGATTGCGCGCTGGACCGACCAGCTGATCGTCGATGGCGTCACCGTGCGTTATCACAGCAATCAGTCGTCCGAGGGTACGATGGCGTGGAGCGAGGCGGTGCGGCAGGCCAGACAGGGCAAGCACTATGATGAATTGCTGGCGGCGGCCTATCCCGGCGGCGCGCTGAGTACCTTTGGCAATACCGGCGCGCGTTGCCGTCGCCTGGCGCAGAACGAGGATTGGCTGGCGCGGTCCGTGCCGCGCTGGCAGCGCGTGCTGCTGCGCGAGGCCGGCTACGAGGCGCCGCCGCAAGCGCCGCTGGTCTGCGCCCTGCAGAGCGGCGCGCCGTATTCGGAGCAGTCGCGCAACCGCATCTTCATGCGCCCGCTGGCTTCGCGCGAAGACCGCATCACCTTGGCCCATGAATATTTACACCTTGGCCTGCGCCATCATCCGCGCGGCCAGGACGAAGAATATGTCGAGCGGCTGGCCCGCCGGCTCGTCGACCTTAACCTGGAGGCCCTGTGAGTTTTTATATCCGTTGCGTGATTCCCCTGATGCTGTTGCCACTCTGGGCGCAGGCCCAGGTCGTCATCGATGCGCCGAAGGGCGGCTGGCGCAATTCGGCCGGCGCGCGCGAAGACTATACGCAGGCGGTCAATTACCCTGCCGCCTCGGTCAACCTGCAGCCGGGCCAGGCCGAAACGGCGCAGATACGGGGACGTATCGCGGGCGCCGTCAAGGGCAAGCCCGCCACCCTGGTGGTCAACGGCGTGGCGATGCCGATGGAAGTGGGCGAGGACGGCAGCTATGGGCGGCCGTATGGATTCGGCAGCGGCTCGAATAGCGTGGAAGTACGCTCGCCGGATGGCAGGAGCCGCGCGCGCACCCAGTTTGTCGACAGCTACCAGGGCAAGACGCAGGCGCGCTTGCGCATCGTGCTGTCGTGGGACAGCGCCGGCACTGACCTCGATATGCACGTGGTCACGCCGGACGGTGGCCACGCCTGGTATGGCAATCGCGTCTTGAAAGATGGCGGCGCGCTGGATGTGGACGTGACCACTGGCTATGGCCCGGAAATCTTTTCCAGCGCGGCGCCCGTGAAGGGCAACTATCACGTCTATGTGAATTACTACGGCAGCGGCGAGAACACCGCCATGCTGACTGTCGCGCGCATATCGATCATCACCAATGAAGGCACGCCGCGGGAAAAGCTGCAGAGCTTCCAGGTGCCGATGCGGGCCGCCGGCGAGCTGACCTTGGTGAAATCGTTCGTGTTGCCATAAATGGCTCTTGCGGAGCCGCAGCGCCTTGGCTATAATTCGCCCCCTCGCTGAACGACGCATGCAAATGCAGCGTAAAGTGAGGAAAAAGAAGGAGTTGACGGATGTAGTGAAATGCTTCATACTCTTCCTTCTTCGCAGCTGACAAACACAACGCTTTGTCGATAGCGCGAAAGCAGTAACCGAATACAGTTCTTTAACAATTAACAGTCGATAAGTGTGGGCATTTGATGTAGTGCAGCGCCGATCTTCGGATTGGCGTCATACTTAAAATATCAAATGTTCACAAGAAATAATGAAA
>NZ_JACYMM010000014.1 GCF_020858115.1 Janthinobacterium sp. FW305-129 | reverse complement strand
TGAAAGTAGGTTATCGTCAGGCTTGTTATTTGGTGAAACAGCCCCCGGCTGTTCCACCTAGAGAAAAACCCGATCAGAAATGGTCGGGTTTTTTTTCGTCCGCTGATTCCTCGCCATCCTTTTCCCGCTTTCACTCATTCCCCACGGGTGCTTAAAATACAACATCTTTCGATATTTATATAAGTGCTTATATAAATACTGCTACTATCGCTGTATGAAACAACTAGCAACCATACCCTGACAACCCACGAGGAAAGCGATGATGGACAACACCCTGAGCATGGCAACGAAAAAATCCCCCCTGGCGCGCCTGATGGCCTATCCACTGGTGCAGATTGTGCTGGGCATGGTGCTGACCTTTGCCGCGGTGCCGCTGGTGATGGGGACTGCCTCCCAACTGGTGGAAAAGCCTTACCGCGTCCTGTGGCCGCAGCTGCTGGCGGCGGTACTGGTGTGGTTCGGTTACCGTTTCTATGTGCGGCGCATCGAAAAGCGCCAGCCGGCCGAACTGGCAATGCCGGGCATGGCGCTTGAACTGGGACGCGGATTGCTGCTCGGCGCCGGACTGGTCTTTCTTACCTTTGTCGTGCTGGCAGCGCTGGGGGTATATCAGTTTAGCGGCGTCAACGCCCTGAGCTTGATGTTGCTGCTGCCGCTGGCTGAACTCGTGCTGGTCGGCATGGCCGAGGAGATGATGTTTCGCGGCATCGTGTTCGGCGTGACGGCACGTGCGCTGGGCAGCAAGGCCGCCATCGTGATTTCATCGCTGGTGTTCGCCCTGGCCCATTTGCCCAATGCCGGATTTTCGCTGCTGGCCATCGCCGCGATTGCTGCGTATGGCGTGTTGCAAGCCGCCCTGTACATGCAGACGCGCCGCCTGTGGGTTTGCATTGGCACGCATGTCGGCTGGAATTATTGCGTCAGCCAGGTGTTTTCCTCGACGGTATCGGGCCATGCGGCCACGGACGGCCTGCTGCGGGGGGAACTGGTGGGCAATGCCATGCTGACGGGCGGCGCCTTCGGCGTGGAAGCGTCGCTGGTGACCGTCTTGCTGATCGGCGCCGTCGCAGCCTACGTGCTGCGCCTGGCGTTTGCCAGCGCACCACGCACGGCACGGGACTAGTCTATTGACCGGCGACCACCGGCGCGACGCCGCTTCTGGCCACCCACTCGATCAGCGCATCGACGGCGGCGCGGCCGTTGCCATTACCCACCAGGTCGCTATTGATCATGGCGACCACCACGCACAGCTGGTTGTTGGCGTCAGGCACGTAGCCGGCAATGGCCACCACATTCTTTAATGTTCCCGTCTTGATGCGGGCCCGCGCGGCTGCGGGGCTGTTCAGCAGGCGCTTGCGCATGGTGCCGTCCAGCGCCACGATGGGCAGGCTGGACTGGAACTCGGGGGCCCACGGACTTTGCTGCATCGCCTGCAGCACGCCGGCCATTTGCGCTGGCGCAATGCGTCCCGTGCGCGACAAGCCGGAACCGTTGTCGACCAGCATGCCCTGGGTGTCGATATGGTGCCGCTGGAACCATTCCTGGATGACTTGCCGCGCGCGCGTGGCCGTGTCTTCCGGCGCGGCCATGGCGACGGGGCGGCTGCCCAGCCAGCCATCGCTTTGCAGGCTGCCCAGGCTGAGGAACAGGGTGCGGGCCAGGGTGTTGTCGGAAGTCTTGTTGATATCGCGCAAGACCTCCGGCAAGGCGCGCGCCACGTGGTCGGCCAGCATGCGCGTGCCGACCGGTTCGGCCGTCGGCGGCAAGCCCGTCAACGGCGCTTCGCGCACGGTGCCCGTGATCGTGCCGCCCAGGCGTTTCCAGGTGGCGCGGAACAAGCGGTCCGCATAATCATTGCGGTCGAGCACATTGATGCTGGTGGCCTTGCTGCAATTTTGCGGGAAGGTGCCGTGTAGTATCACCTGCAGCTTGCCGCTCGCATCGCGCCGGTATTCGGGCGGACGCCAGCCGTCTTCCCATTTGGCGCAGCTGCCCTTGACCAGTTTCATGTCGCTGGTGATGCTGACGTTCTCGAGCGGCGGCTGCATCAGGATGCTCAATTGCCGGTCCGTCGAGTTCATATTGATATCGAGCAAATTGGTGTTCAATAACAAGGCATCGGGGATGACGTTGTAGCGGAACTCGGCCGACTCATCGAACGGCGGCGTACCGATATCGGGGCGGGCCGGCTGGAACAGCTGGCGGTCCAGGATCAGGTCACCCTTGATTTTCACGATACCCTGGTTGCGCAGGGTCTGCAGCATGTGTGCCAGCACGTCCGCATTGAAATCCGTGTCGGCACCGCCGCGCAAGATCAGGTCGCCTTTCAGCACGCCATTGATGACGTCGGCGCTGGTGCGCAGTTCCGTGCGGCCGCGGAAGATGGGGCCCAATTGTTCCAGGCCCACGGCCGTCGTCACCAGCTTCATGGTGGATGCGGGTTGCATGCTGCGCTCCGCCCCATGCGACAGCACGGTGGTGTTGCCGCGCAAGACGATGGCGCCCATGGCGTCTTCGGGGATATTCGCGCTGCGCAACAGCAGGCTGACGGATTCAGGCAATTGCGCCTGGGCATTCGACAGGCCGATGCCCGCCAGCAAGGCGGCGATGAGGATGGGACGGAACATGGCTCTCCTTAGTGGAAAAAGACGTAGGCGACGAACACGGCGGTGATCACGCCGGCCAGATCGGCGATCAGGCCGGCCGTAATGGCATAGCGCGTCTTGCGGATGCCCACCGAGCCGAAATACAGGGCCACGATATAGAAAGTGGTGTCGGCCGAGCCCTGGAAGACGCAGGCCAGGCGGCCGACAAACGAGTCGACGCCGTAGGTATTCATGGCATCGATCATCATGGCTTTCGAGCCGGAACCGCTGAGCGGCTTCATCATGGCCGTCGGCAGGGCGGGCACGAAGTCCGTATTGATGCCCAGGTTGGCGAAGAACCAGTTCATGCCGCTCATCAGGAAATTGAATACGCCCGCATTGCGGATCACGCTGATGGCCACCAGCATGCCGACCAGGTAGGGAATCACGGTGATCGAGGTCTGGATGCCGCCCTTTGCCCCTTCGATGAAGGCGTCATACACGTTCACCTTCTTGCGCAGGGCGCCGATGATGAAAATGGCGATGACGCTGATCAACACCAGATTGCTGACCACTTTCGAGACCAGTTCGATTTCCTGTTTCGTCAGGTATTGCGTGAAATACCAGATCATGGCGACGATGGCGCTCGTCATGCCGCCCATCCAGCCCAGCACGACCCGGTTGAGCAGGTTGATGCGTTGCTTGATGGACACCGTGATGATGCCGACCATGGTGGCGACGTAGGTGGCGATCATGCAGGGGATAAAGATGTCGGACGGGTCGGCCGCGCCGAGAATCGAGCGCTGCGCCATGATGGCCAGCGGAATCAGGGTCAGGCCCGAGGTATGCAGCACCAGGAACATGATTTGCGCATTCGTCGCTTCTTCCTTGTTCGGGTTCAAGGTTTGCAGGCTTTCCATGGCCTTTAAACCGAACGGCGTGGCCGCATTGTCCAGGCCCAGCAGATTGGCCGAGAAATTCATCACCATGTGGCCCGTGGCCGGATGGTCTTTCGGAATTTCCGGGAAGATGCGCGAAAAGAACGGCGCGATGACTTTTGCCAGCCAGCCGACGATGCCCGCCTTTTCACCGATGTTCATGATGCCGAGCCACAAGGTCATCACGCCCGCCAAGGGCAGGGCGATATCCATCACGCCCATGCGCGCCGTTTCGAACGTGCCGTCGATGATGCGCTTGAAGATATCGGTATCGCCGAGAAACAGCCACTGCAGCACTGCGGCCAGGAAGCCAACGAGGAAAAAGCCGGACCAGATGTAATTAAGTGCCATATGCGATCAGTTCTGTATTTCGGGGAGGTGAAAAGGTGCTGCAAGCAAAGTATAGAGGCAGCCCGATACGAGTTGATGAAAGAATGCAGCAATCGCATGCCAAAAAGTTATAAGCTGGCAGCCTGTTTTCATTGGCGCCCCGTCGCGTGCCCGCGTAGTGTGGGGGATGCCTGCCGCTTATCGCCGTTCCTTACCCTTGTCTGCACTGGACCACTGATGATGTTGTTACGTAAAACCGCCTGCGCCGCCGGCCTGGCCCTGTTGACGCTGTTCACTGTACCGGCCCACGCCGCCGCCGATGCCCGCGCGAACAAGACCCTGCACCTGTTTTTGAGCACCAGCGAGACGGGCCTGGACCCGGCCGTAGCCTCGGACCTGGCCAGCCTGAACTTGATGGAAAACATCTTTGACCCGCTGCTGCGCTATGACTACCTGGCGCGCCCGGTGCAGCTGCAGGGCAATACGGCGCGCGGCATGCCGACGGTGGAAGATGGCGGCCGCACGTATCTCTTTCACTTGCAGCCCGGCATTTTCTTCACGCCCGATCCTGCCTTCAAAGGCCAGCCGCGCGAAGTGACGGCGCAGGATTATGTGTACAGCCTGACGCGGCTGTATGACCCCAGCCTGAAGTCGCCGTGGCTGTTCTTGCTGGAAGACAAGCTGGTCGGTGATGCGGCCCTGAAAGCCAGATTCAGCTACGACACGCCGATCGCCGGTTTGCAGGCGCTGGATAAATACACCCTGCGCATCCGCCTGAACGCCATCGACCCGAATTTCCTGTTTTACCTGGCCATGCCGGCCACCGCCGTGGTGGCGCGCGAAGTGGCCGAAGCGTACCCGGCGGCAGGGCAGATCGGCAACCACCCCGTGGGCACGGGGCCGTTCCTGGTGAAAGAGTGGAAGCGCAGCGACAAGATCGTGCTGCAAGCCAACCCGACTTTCCGTCCTACCGTGTTTCATACGGAAACCAAGGCGCTGGCCGCCTTGCCGGCCGATGCGCGCGCCGTCGCCGCCGCGCTGGAAGGCAAGCAATTACCGCTGGTCGAGCGCATCGAGGTGCGCATCGTTGAGGAATATCAATCGCGCATGCTGGGTTTTCTGAAAGGCGAATTCGATTACCTGGAACAAGTGCCGGAATCGATGACGGACATGGTGCTGGAAAACGGCGCGCTGAAACCGGCATTGGCCGCCAAGGGCTTGCAGCTGACGCGCTTTCCCGTGCTGCAGACGTATTACATGTGGATGAATATGGACGATCCCGTGCTGGGCGGCACGAGCAAGGACAAGCTGGCCCTGCGCCGTGCCATCGCCCTCAGCTACAACAGCCGCGAAGATATCGCGCTATTAAAGAAAGGCCTGGCCTTGCCGGCGCAGTCGCCGCTGCCGCCCAATGTGCTCGGTTACGACAAGAGCTACCGCAGCCCCGTCGGCTACGATCCCGTGCTGGCGCGCGCCCTGCTGGAGCGCTTCGGCTACAAGGCGGGGCCCGACGGTTTCCGCACGCAGCCGGACGGCACGCCCTTGCTGCTCACCATGCATACGGAACCGAGCACGGTGGGGCGGCTGCGCGACGAATTGTGGCGGCGTAACCTGAACGCCATCGGCCTGCGCGTGGAATTTAAAAGCGACAAGAAGACGGAAATCATCAAGGCCTCGCGCTTGGGCAAGGTGCAGATGTTCGAGACCAACTGGATCGCCGACTTCCCCGATGGCGATAACTTTATGCAATTGTTGTATGGTGGCAACGTTGGCCGTGCCAACTATGCCCGCTTCAACTTGCCCGATTACAATAAACGCTATGAGGAGGCGCGCCTGCTATCCGATACGCCGCGCCGACGCAGTCTGTACTTCGACCTGTTTCAGCTGATCCACGCTTACACGCCGTGGGTGCTGCTGACGCATCCCATCTCTGCCGACCTGCAGCAACCGTGGCTAAAAAACTACAGGCGCCACCCCGTGGAATTCACGTCCTGGCGCTATCTGGACGTCGATCCCGCCAAGGGCCGCCCCGCAGGCAAGTGACCACGTCGCTGAAAAGGGCATTCATTCCAAAAAGTTATGGTTAGGAAAGCATTTTTCATTGGCTGGGCCTGGTTGCATCGCGCTACTCTGAAAATGAAAACAAATAAAGTAAAGCGCTGGCGTCATAAAAAAATGTACCGCGAGACAGACGCCGCGACCTTACAAAACAGCCTGGACTTGAGAACTCAAGTTTCGATTGCCCAACAAGGAGAGACCAGTGAAATTGAAGAAACTAGCGCAGTTGGTGGCATTGATGGGGGTAGTGGGGCCGGTAGTGGCACAGGAAGCGGCGCCGCCAGCAATGCAACGGGTCGAAGTGACGGGCAGCAGCATCAAGCGCGTCGCCAAGGAAGGCGCGCTGCCGGTGCAAGTCATCACCTTTGACCAGATGGAAAAGCAGGGCATCACGACGGCCGAGCAATTGGTGCGCACCCTGTCGGCGAATGGCACGGGCGCAGAGAACATGACTTCGGGCAATAACGTGTTTGGCGCCGATGCGGACCGCCTGGCTGGCGGCGCCTCGTTCGCCTCGCTGCGCGGGCTGGGACCGGGCGCGACCCTGGTGCTGCTGAATGGCCGCCGCGTGGCCACGCATGGTGCCAGTGGCCGCGCCGTCGACTTGAATTCCATTCCGCTGGGGGCGATTTCACGCGTGGAAATCCTCAAGGATGGCGCCTCGGCCATCTATGGCACGGACGCCATCGGCGGCGTGATCAATTTCATTCTGAAAACCAATTACAGCGGCGTGGAAGCGTCCGTTTCCACCAACGATACGCAGGCAGGCGGCGGCGCCACGCGCCGCGCTTCCATCCTGGCCGGCACGGGCTCGCTGGAAGAGGATGGCTACAACCTCATGGCCAGCCTGACCGTTGATAAAGCGCAACAGCTCAATGGCCGTGATCGCTCCTTCGTCAACGGCTACCAGCCTGGCCGCGGCCTGTCGCCCGACACCACGGGCACGCCGTTTGCCAACCAGATGGCGGGAGCCGGCACGGCGCTGGGTACGTCGTTCCAGCTGCCTGGCGACCCGAATCAATACCTGCAAGCCAATCCGCTGAGCTTCCAGGGCAAGTGCGACAGCGTCGCCGGCATGTCGCAATATCAGACGGCACTGTGGAAAGACGTGACGTCACCGCGCAGTACCACGCATTCCTGTGCGTATGACTACGGCGCCGACTATGTGCTGCAATTCCCCGTCGAGCGGGCCAATTTCCTGTCGCGCGGCACGTTCAAGCTGGCGCCCGACCACCGCATGTTTGTCGAGGCGCTCGGTTCGCGCACCAAGGCTACGGCCATTTTGACGCCGATGCAGGTGCAGACGAGCATCGCCAACAAGGCCGTCTACCCCGTGGGTGGCGCGTATTACCAGGATTTGTCGGCCTATATCCCGTCTTTCGACAAGACCAAGCCGATTGCCTACAAATGGCGCGCGAATGACGTGGGCAACCGCACGCAGGAAAATACGACCGATAACGCCCGCGTACTGCTGGGTTTTGAAGGCAACTTCGGCAAATGGGATTACAAGACCGGTGTTTCCTACGCGCAGAGCACGACCAAGACCAAGCTGACGGACGGCTATTCCTACACGGACAAGCTGTACGCGGCCCTGGGGACAGGCATCATCAATCCCTGGGTAGGCGCGGGCCAGAGCCAGACGGACGCGGCCAAACAGTTGATCGAGTCGACCAAGTTCCGTGGCGCCTTCCAGCACGGCAAGACGACTCTCACCCAGATCGACGGTTCCGTCTCGGGCGAGCTGTTCCAGCTGCCGGCTGGTGCCGTGGCGATGGCGGCCGGTTTTGATTTGCGCCGCGAGGGCTACAGCTTTGAGCAGGATGTCGATGCCAACCTGATTTTGTTGGCGCCAGGAAATGCTGCATTGAAGGATGTCAGCCGCAACGTCAAGGCCGTGTATGCCGAGTTGCTGGTGCCCATCATGAAAGAGCTGGAAATGCAGCTGGCCGTGCGCCGCGACGATTACAGCCAGGTGGGCGCCACGACGAATCCGAAGATTGCCTTGCGCTACCAGCCGGCCGACTTCATCCTGTTCCGCGCCTCGGCCAGCAAGGGCTTCCTGGCACCGAGTTTCGACCAGCTGTATTCGGGCGTGCTGACGCAGGAGCTGCCAAATGGCGCGAAGGATCAGGAAGGCTGCGCCAAGCATCCTGGCGTGACCGAATACTGTTCCATTCCCCGCCTCATTTATACGACGGGCGGCAATCTGAACCTGAAGCCGGAGACGTCGAAGCAGGGCAGCGTTGGCATCGTCATCGAACCGGTCAAGGGTTACTCCGCCTCGTTCGATTACTGGGCCATCAATACCCAGGACCAGCTCCTGAAACGCACGCCGAAAGTCGTGCTGGACAATTACCAGGCGCTGAACCAGTATATTTTCCGCAAGGCCGATGGCACCATCGATTATGTACAGGCGGGCTGGTTCAATGCGGGCGGCAGCCGCGTGCGCGGCCTGGACGTGAGCTTGCGCGGCGAAGGCAAGGTCCAGGAAGTGAAATGGACGGCGACCCTGGACGGCACGTACATGGACAGCTTCAAATTTGCCGAATACAAGGGGCAAGAATACAAGGAGCTGGTTGGCAATTTCTACACGCGTGATTTGTACTTACGCTGGAAACACAATGCCAGCTTTGGCGTGTCGCGCGGCGACTGGAGCGGCTTGCTGATCCAGAGTTTTGCTTCCGGCTACAAGGACCAGGTACCGAATGACGGCAAGGGCACGCCGCCACCGGGCTTCAAGTCGGACGTATCCAGCTACACCACGTATAACTTGTCGGGCACGTACACGGGCTTCAAGAATACCACCTTGACCCTGGGCATCCAGAACCTGTTCGACCGCGATCCGCCGTTCACCGCGCACAACGTGGATGAAGTGGTGGGCGCCGGCTGGGATCCGCGCGTGGCTGACCCGCGCGGCCGCGCCTTCACCTTCCAGCTGAAGTACAAGTTCATGTAAGGCGGCGCTGCCGGCGGTGATCCCGCTGGCATGCTAACCTCGTGCGGCGGCGCCTGGCGTCGCCGTTTTTATTCCAGGAAAGGGCCGCATGTCCAGTCAGACCAATCTCAGCCGGCGCCGTTTCGGCGGCTTGCTGGCCGCCACCGTGGGGGCGGCAGGCACACCGGCATGGGCGGCGGCCGCGCAAGGGAAGGGCAAACACATGCAACAGCACCACGCATTGATCAAACCGGCGCGCCTGCGCGACGGCGACCTGGTGGCCATCATCGCGCCGGGCGGTTTTACGGATGAAGAGGCCATCGCCAGGGCCCAGCGCAACATCGAATCGCTGGGACTGCGCGCCAGCCTGGGCGCGAATATCCGCGCCGTGCACGGCAACTATGCTGGCACGGTGCAGCAGCGCCTCGACGATCTGCACGCGGCGTTCGCCGATCCCGAGGTCAAGGCGATCTGGGCCATCCGCGGCGGTTCCGGCTGCATTTCGCTGCTGGCGCTGCTCGACTATGGCTTGATCCAGCGCAATCCGAAAGTGCTGATCGGCTATTCCGACATCACGGCCCTGCACCTGGCCATCGGCCGCCAGACGGGCCTGGTGACTTTCCACGGCCCCGTGGCTTCATCCACGTTTTCCGATTACACGGTGACGCAGCTGCGTAATGTGCTGATGACGCCGCAAGACAGCTACACGATACCGATGGCGCTGGACAACCACCGCCGCGCGCAGACGCAGCCGAATTTCGCCATCCGCACCGTGCACGGCGGCCAGGCGACGGGACGCTTGACGGGCGGCAACTTGTGCCTGGTCAGCGCGCTGGCCGGCACGCCGTATGCGGCCGATTTCCGCGAGCGCATCCTTTTCCTCGAAGAAATCAATGAAGTGCCGTACCGCATCGACCGCATGCTGTGCCAGCTCGACCTGTCCGTCGGTTTCAAGCACGCGGCCGCCTTGATGCTGGGCATCTTCGAGCATTGCGAGGCGGCCGAGGGCGACACGGCGCTGACCCTGAATGACACCCTGGATCAGCATCTGCAGCCTTTGCGCGTGCCGGCCGTCAGCGGCTACTCGTTTGGCCACATCCGCCACCAGTTCACGCTACCGATGGGCATATTGGCGACCCTGGATGCGGACCGGCAAACCTTGACCCTGCTGGAGCCGGCCGTCTGCTAGCGCACGGTGCAGCGGGGAGATTGTCAGTATGCTAGTGTGATAAGGCGTGGCACGAGGCCGCGCCGCCTTCTACACCGCTCCCGACATGATCAACCGCCACGCCAGTACCTACATCCTCAGCCACCCGCTGGCCTTCGCGCTGCAGGTGCTCAAGGGTTTCCGCGCCAACCAGGGCTTGCTGCTGGCGGGCGCCGTCGCGTATTACTCGCTGCTGTCCATCGTGCCCCTGCTGATGCTGGTGGTGGTGGCGCTGTCGCACGTGATCGCGCAAGATGAATTGCTGCAGACAATCGGCCATTACCTGGAATGGCTGGTGCCGGGGCAATCGAAGGCCATCGTGGGCGAGATCGCGCATTTTCTCGACAACCGGGGCGTGATCGGCTGGCTGCTGTTGCTGACCATGCTGTTTTTCAGCTCGCTGGCGTTTACCGTGCTGGAAAACGCCATGAGCGTGATCTTTGTTCACCGCGTCGCCATCCGCCGCCGCCATTTCCTCATTTCCGCCGTGCTGCCGTACTGCTACATCCTGTGCCTGGGCGTGGGGATCTTGCTCATTACCCTGGTGGCGGGCAGCCTGCAGGTGATGGGCGAGGAAAGCGTGCGCTTCCTGCGCCACGACTGGGGCCTGGAAGGCGTCTCCGGCGTGCTGTTGTATCTGCTGGGGCTGGCGGGAGAGATTCTCGTGCTCAGCTCGATTTACCTGGTCATGCCGGTCGGACGCTTGTCGATCACGCATGCGCTGATCGGCGGCGTGACGGCGGCCCTGCTGTGGGAAATCGCGCGCCACGTGCTGGTCTGGTATTTTTCCACCTTGTCGCAGGTCAATGTCGTGTATGGCTCGATGACGACGGCCATCGTCGTCATGTTCAGCCTGGAAATCGGCGCCACCTTGCTGCTGCTGGGCGCGCAAGTGATTTCCGAATACGAAAGAGTGGCCCGTGGCGGCGAAGAAGACAAGCCGCTGGCGCTAAGGACTTGATTTAAGGTATGGTTTCAATTCGTTGTTGCACCGCACAAAAAGCTGTGCTATACTCCGTTCAGTGATTGAGATTTGGCAACAAATCATCTCACTATCCAGTTTCAGCGCGGCGACCGACAGGTGTAATGTCGATGGCGTGACAGTGCGAAGAAATGGATTTTGTAATTCCGGATACGATGGTCGATTTTACACTTGGAGTCACCATGCAGATAGCATGGGAGTCCGAAAATCAGGAGGCACTTTGCAGATAGCACTGGCGTCCATGACACGATTAAAGCATTGGTAATACATTGGAACAAGCCCGCGTTTTAGCGGGCTTTTTTTCGTCCATTGAAAACCCAAGGGCCTCACCCCGGGGTCGTACCCTGCAGGGTACGACCCCAGCATCTGCCTCGGGTTTACAAAGCCCTGGCAATCAAAATCTTCTGGATATCGCTGGTGCCCTCATAAATCTGGCATACGCGTACGTCGCGGTAGATGCGCTCGACGGGGAAATCGGACACATAACCGTAGCCGCCGTGCACCTGGATGGCGTCCGAGCACACTTTTTCCGCCATTTCCGATGCAAACAGCTTGGCCATGGCCGCTTCCTTCAGGCAGGGCAGGCCCGCATCCTTCATGGCCGCCGCGTGGCGGATCAGCTGGCGCGCCGCTTCGATCTGCGTGGCCATGTCGGCCAGGCGGAATTGCACGGCCTGGTGTTCATAAATGGGTTTGCCAAAGCTCTCGCGTTCGCGCGCATAGCTCAGGGCCGCTTCATACGCGGCGCGCGCCATGCCCACGGCTTGCGAAGCGATGCCGATGCGTCCGCCTTCCAGGCCGGACAGGGCGATCTTGTAGCCTTGCCCTTCTTCGCCGATCAGATTTTCCGCGGGGATGCGGCAGTTCTCGAACAGGATTTGCGCCGTGTCCGACGAGTGCTGGCCCATCTTCTGTTCCAGTCCCGCCACGATGTAGCCTGGCGTGTTCGTCGGCACCCAGAAGGCGCTGATGCCGCGCTTGCCGGCCGCCTTGTCGGTGACGGCAATGACGATGGCCACGTCCGCATACTTGCCGCTGGTAATGAATTGTTTCGTGCCGTTGAGCACGTAGTCATTGCCGTCGCGGCTGGCCGTGGTGCGCAGGGCCGAGGCGTCGCTGCCCGTGTGCGGTTCTGTCAGGCAAAACGCCCCCAGCATGGTCCCTTGCGCCAGCGGACGCAGCCATTGTTCCTTTTGCGCATCGTTGGCGTACATCATGGCGATGCTGCACACGGGGCAATTATTCACGGAAATGATGGTCGACGTGCCGCCATCACCGGCGGCGATTTCTTCCAGCACCAGGGCCAAGGACACGTAGTCGAGGCCGGCGCCACCGAGCGCTTCCGGCACGGCCACGCCAAAGGCGCCCAGCGCGGCCAGTTCCTGCAATTCTTCTTTCGGGAAATGATGTTCCTTGTCCCAGCGGGCCGCGTTGGGCGCCAGGCGCTCGCGCGAAAAGCTGCGCAGCGCTTCCTGGATCATCGTTTGTTCTTCATTGAGTATCATGGGACGTCGTCTCGTTTGTTTTTATGGTGTGTGGGGAATTACCAGCCGATGGGCTTGCCGTCGTAGTTGCGGAACACGGCCTTGTCCGTGGCCGGCAGGCTGGCCAGCGTGGCGCGCATGCCGGCTGCGCTTTCCTCGGGGGAAATATCGGCGCCGGCGCCGCCCATGTCCGTGCGCACCCAGCCCGGGTGGAAGGCCACGCAGCTGACGCCTTGCGGGCCATGCACGAGGGCCGTATCGATCAGCACGGAATTCAAGGCCGCCTTGCTGGCGCGGTACAGCGAACCGCTGGGGTTGCCCCGTTCGCTCAGGGAGCCCATGTGCGAGGACAGCACGGCGAGTTTTCCTTTTGCATTCGCCACCAGCGGCGCCAGGATCGGCAGCAGCCGCATGGCCGCCAGCACGTTGGTGTGCATGACGAGGTCGAAATCGGCTTGCGCAGGGAAACCGTCGTGGCGGGGGCCGTACACGCCCGCGTTGAGGATCGCCACGTCGAGCTTTTCATCGTCGAGCTTCCAGCCCAGGCCGGCACAGCCTTCCACATCCGTCACGTCGAGCTGGTGCGCTTCCGCGCCCAGTTGCCTGAGGGCCTCGCAAGCGTCCGGCGTGCGCGCCGTGGCGATCACGCGCCAGCCGTCGTGGCGGTATTGACGGACGAGTTCGTGGCCGATGCCGCGCGAGGCGCCGATGATCAATGCGGTTGGCATATGTTTTCTCCCTGGTAGTCAAATGAAAAGGCGCGCACCGTGAACTGCCGTGCGCGCCCGTGCTCGGGAAGAGCTTATACCAGTTCGATCGCCATCGCCGTCGCTTCGCCGCCGCCGATGCACAGGGCCGCCACGCCGCGCTTGCCGCCGGTTTTTTTCAGGGCGCCCAGCAGGGTGACGATGATGCGCGCGCCCGAGGCGCCGATCGGGTGGCCCAGCGCGCAGGCGCCGCCGTGGATGTTGATCTTGCTGTGTGGAATGTCGAGGTCGTGCATGGCGGCCATGGGCACGGCGGCGAACGCTTCATTGATCTCGAACAAGTCCACATTGCTGCTGCTCCAGCCCGTCTTGGCGTAGAGTTTCTTGACGGCGCCGATGGGGGCCGTGGTGAACTCGTTCGGCGCCTGCGCGTGCGTGGCGTGGCCGTGAATTTTCGCGATGACGGTGCAGCCGAGCTTTTTCGCCGTCGATTCGCGCATCAGCACCAGGGCGGCCGCGCCATCGTTGATCGACGACGACGAGGCGGCCGTGATGGTGCCGTCCTTCTTGAAGGCCGCCTTCAAGGTCGGGATTTTTTCCAGGCGGGCTTTTTGCGGGCCTTCATCGATGCTGACGATGGTGTCGCCGCCGCGGCCGGAAACGGTGACTGGCACGATTTCCCATTCGAAACTGCCATCCTTGGTGGCCGCTTGCGCGCGTTTCACGGATTCGATGGCAAACGCATCCTGCGCTTCGCGCGTGAAGCTGTATTGGCTGGCGCATTCTTCGGCAAACGTGCCCATCGAGCGGGCGTTGCCCTTTTCATCGCGGCTGTAGGCGTCTTCCAGGCCATCCATCATCATGTGGTCATAGATCATGCCGTGGCCGATGCGGTAGCCGCCGCGCGCCTTCGGCACCAGGTAGGGGGCGTTGGTCATCGATTCCATGCCGCCCGCCACCACCACGTCGGCGCTGCCGGCGAGCAAGGTGTCGTGCGCGAACATGGTCGTCTGCATGGCCGAGCCGCACATTTTCGACAGGGTCACGGCGCCCGTGGAATCGGGCAAGCCCGCCTTGCGCAAGGCCTGGCGCGCGGGCGCCTGGCCCTGGCCAGCCATCAGGCAATTGCCGAAAAACACGTGTTCCACGGCATCCGGCGCCACGCCGGACCGTTCGACGGCGGCGCGGATGGCCACGGCGCCCAGGTCGCTGGCGGTGACGTTGGCAAAATCGCCCTGGAAGGCGCCCATGGGGGTGCGCGCGGCACCGACGATTACGACTGGATCATTCATGTTGGATCTCCGGTTGAGGGTAGGGAAGGTGACTGCATACAAAAACGCAGGTGCTGCGGATACGGGAAGACGTCCTCGATATGGCCGTCTTCGATGCGCTGCTTGCGCGCCTGCCAGTATTGCGCCGTCAGCAGGTCGGCATGGTGCTGCATGAAATATTTACGGATGCGGGGATTACCCAGCAGGAAGGTGCCGAATTGTTCGGGAAACACATCGTGCTTGCCGATGGGATACCACGGTTCGGCCGACATTTCTTCCTCCTCCGTGCGGGCTTGCGGGATGGCGCGGAACTGGCAATCGGTGATGTACTCGATTTCATCGTAATCGTAAAATACGACACGCTGATGACGGGTCACGCCAAAGTTTTTGTACAGCATGTCGCCCGGAAAAATATTTGCCGCCACCAGCTCCTTGATGGCGTTGCCGTATTCGACGATGGCGTGTTCGACCAGGTCGTCGCGGCCTTCCTTCTCGGCATTGCTCAGCCACATGTTCAGCGGCACCATGCGCCGCTCGATGTACAGGTGGCGGATGATGATCTGCCCGTGCTCTTCCTCGATCAGCGAGGGGGCGAACTGTTTCAGCTCGGCCAGCAGTTCCGCGGCAAAACGGGCGCGGGGAAAAGCCACATTGGAATACTCAAGCGTGTCGGCCATGCGGCCCACGCGGTCGTGGTGTTTCACCAGCAAATACTTTTGCTGGACTTGCGCGCGCGTGGTTTCCTTGGGAGGAGGAAAGAAATCCTTGATCACCTTGAAGACATACGGAAACGACGGCAGGGCAAACACCAGCATCACCAGGCCGCGAATGCCGGGTGCGCTCTCGAAGTGGTCCGACGAGTGTTTTAAATGCTGCAGGTAGTCGCGGTAAAACAAGGTCTTGCCCTGCTTTTGCAAGCCCAGTATCGTATAAATCTCACTGCGAGGCTTGCGCGGGAGCAAACTTCGGAGAAATTGCACGTAGGCGGACGGCACTTCCATATCGACCAGGAAATACGCGCGCGTAAACGAAAACAGTACGGCGATTTGCTGCTGCTCGAACAGCACCGTGTCGAGCACCAGCTTGCCGTGGCGGTTGTGCAGGATGGGCACGACGAACGGGTATTCGCGGTTGCCGTTGATGGCCTTGCCGACCAGGTAGGCGCCCTTGTTGCGGTAGAACAAACTGGTCAGTACCTGGAGCTGGTGGTTCGGCTCCAGCCGGTCGCTGCCGAACAGCTGCTGCAGGCGCGCTTCCACCTGGGCCACGTCGCGCTCCAGGTTGGCAAATGCGCAGTCCAGCTGGAAGTTGCTCACCATGCGCTGCAAGGTGTGGCGCAAGCCATCCTTGCCCGGGTAATACACGCGGTAAGTAGGAGCGGGGTCTTGTGTTTCGATGTATTCCGTGGAAACGACGGGGCGCACGAAAATATAGTCGTTATTGAAATACGTGCGGTGCAGGATATTGCAGCAGACGGAATTGAAGAAGGTTTCCGCCAGTTCCGGCTGCTTGTGTTCCGTCAGCATGCCGATGTAGTGCAGCTTGAGTTCGCGCCATACTTCGTCGCTCAACTCCGACTCTTCGTACTCATCTTCGAGCATCTGCACGCATTCCTGCACGCGCTTGTCATAAAAGTCGATGCGTTCGCGGGCCGCCGCCTGTGCCGCGCTCCAGGCGCCTTGCTCGAAATACTGCTTGGCTTGCTGGCTCGTTTCGCGGAACAGGCGGTAATGCTTGTCGAAGCCGTCGCGGATGGTGCGCGCGATATCGAATGCAATCTGGGAAGAAAGCAATTTGGGGAAGGCAATGTGCGTCATAGCTGTGCTCGCATGAATGGCTCCTCACCCAGTCGATCGCCGCGCGCCCGTGCTTACTTTGTTTCCGCAAACAGTTCGCGGCCGATCAGCATGCGGCGGATTTCGCTGGTCCCGGCGCCGATTTCGTACAGCTTGGCATCGCGCCACAGGCGGCCGGCCGGATACTCGTTGATGTAGCCGTTGCCGCCCAGGGCCTGGATCGCTTCGCCTGCCATCCAGGTTGCCTTCTCCGCACTATACAGAATGGCGCCGGCCGCATCCTTGCGCAGCTGGCGCACGGCTTCCGGCGTGGTGGCGCGGTCGCAAGCCTGGCCCACGGCATACACATAGGCCTTGCAGGCCATCATGGTCGAATACATATCGGCCAGCTTACCTTGCATCAACTGGAATTCGCCGATGGGTTGGCCGAATTGCTTGCGGTCATGCACGTAGGGCACGACCAGATCCATGCAGGCCTGCATGATGCCCAGCGGGCCGCCGGACAGCACGGTGCGTTCGAAGTCGAGGCCCGACATCAGCACGTTGACGCCCTTGCCCAGGCCGCCCAGCACGTTTTCGGCCGGCACTTCGCAATCCTGGAACACCAGTTCGCCCGTGTGCGAACCGCGCATGCCCAGCTTATCGAGCTTTTGCGCGATGGAAAAGCCCTTGAAATTCTTTTCGATCAGGAAGGCCGTCATGCCGCGCGGGCCCGCTTCCAGGTCGTTCTTCGCGTACACCACCAGCACGTCCGCGTCGGGGCCGTTGGTGATCCACATCTTGGTGCCGTTCAAGACCCAGCGGTCGCCCTTGAAGTCGGCGCGCAGCTTCATGCTGACGACGTCGGAACCGGCGTTCGGTTCGGACATGGCCAGCGCACCGATGTGCTCGCCCGTGATCAGTTTCGGCAGGTATTTGGCTTTTTGCTCGGCCGTGCCGTTGCGCTTGATCTGGTTCACGCACAGGTTCGAGTGGGCGCCGTAGGACAGGCCGACGGAAGCCGAGGCGCGCGAGATTTCTTCCATGGCAATGATGTGCGCCAGGTAGCCCATGCCGGCGCCGCCGTATTCTTCGCTGACGGTGATGCCGAGCAAGCCCATGTCGCCCATCTTGCGCCACAGATCCATGGGGAACTGGTCGGTGCGGTCGATTTCGGCCGCGCGCGGCGCGATTTCGGCGGCGGCAAATTGTTGGATCGCTTCGCGCAGCGAGGCGATGTCGTCGCCGTGGTCAAAGGTCAAGCCTGGGAGATGGAGCATGTCGTCCTCGTCGTCGTTATAAGTGTGGCGGTCATGGGTGCCGGGTCAGTGAAGCTATGATACTCAGTTGTGACGTTTACGTAAACGTAAAGCGCTGCGCGCGGCAACTGTCACCTGCCTGCGTCTTTAGTTTGTTTGCGCCTTATCAAGGTTCAAGTCCGCCAGCATGCGCGCGCACGCGTCTTCATGCGCACTGATTTCCGCCAGTGCCATTTCGATATCGATGCGCTGCTGCTCCAGGGTCTGGCGGTGCTGCGCCAGGACGCCCAGGAAGCGGTCCATCTGCGCGCGCGTGTCCTTCGGCGACTCGTACATGTCGACCAGGCTCTTGATCTCCGACAACGCCAGGCCCAGGCGCTTGCCGCGCAGGGTCAGCTTCAGGCGGGTGCGGTCGCGCGGCGTGTAGACGCGGCTGCGTCCGCCCGCGCCTTCGCGTTTCGGGCTGAGCAAGCCCTGGTCTTCATAGAAACGGATGGCGCGCGCCGTGATGTCGAATTCCCGCGCCAGTTCGGTGATGGTATAGGTCGTCATGGGGGCGGGCGGTGTCGGTTGCATGGGTGATCGGTAGCTCGATGGGTACTGCGAGAAAAGGGGGCAAAGTGCCGTTTACGTCAACGTCAATACTATTGTAGCGTGCCCTGCCCGTGCTGCAACAAAAGAAGGCGCAGAGAGGGCTATTTGGCGAATAAGACAACAATTACTGAAAATAAATTGATTCTTCTTGCGCAAACGCGCTTAAGATCGAGAGTTGGTGGCCAAGATGACACCAAAAAGAGCTTTCCTGGCATAACTGCGACATTCTTTTCGCTACGATGGCAGTAAAATTTTTTTGGCGCAGATTCTTTCCATTAGGCACGATCAAAAAACAACGTTCCACTATGAGCACGCTGTTCAGATTGTTTCTATATTGAAAACAAAATGGCCCTTCTGAAAACTTTGTCTACAAGAAATTGTATGGCATGGGCATTGCGCGTATCGATAGAGGAGGGCATTATCCGATACCGTACGTTGTAATGCCAAACCGAGGCTTTGAATCGTGCTGCAGTGCGAAAATCAAGGCTAGCCGCGAATTTGACCCGAAGCCACACAGAATCGCAAGAGAAAATTCGGCCCACATTTTCACCCGGAAAGGCCGGCCGGAGTGTTAATTGTTAATTGATACTCTTTTCAAATGTAACAATCTGTATGGTCATTCAAGAAACTGACTTTCATGTTACAACATGAAATAGTACACCTATGAATTCTTCTAACGAACGCGAAAGCTTCAGCCAGCGACTTCAGTTGGCTCTCAAAAACGCCCATTACTCTCCAGACAGCCCGACCAGACTGGCCCGGGAATTCAACATTCGTTTCGACGGACGCCCGATTACTGTGCATGCAGCTAGGAAATGGTTAGTAGGTGAAGCAATTCCCACGCAAGAGAAATTGCGCATGATTGCCCAATGGTTGGGCGTTCCGGCGGAATGGTTGCGTTTTGGCGGTCCGGAAAGCGCCACGCCGAATGGCGAAGCGGGCAGCGCTTTGTCGCGTTTTGAGTCCGCTGATGTGAAATTAATTGCCGATTTGCAAAGATTAGATGAACATCATCGTCAAATCGCGCGAGAATTTATTCGCATGCTGGTGAGAGTCAACTACCAAAAGTAAGCATTCAGGCCATCCCCGGCCGGCGCCGTCCGCTTTTTGCTGACGGTGCTCTTCCTGTTCTTTTATTTGCGCAAGGTCATACTGGAGACATGATTTTGCCGCACAATAAGACCTCGCATGTTGCGCTGCAGCGGAATTATTTGACAATAATCCCGCACGCAGCGGCGCAGCGGCCAATACCAGCGCATAATCACATCAGAAGCAGCCAGTTCATCCACTACGGAGCCGAGCATTTGAGCCGTCTTATGAAAAGTAACTACAGCAATACCGCGCAGCTGAAAGACTTGATGACCGTGCCCCCCATGACTGCCGCGCAACATGCGGAAGTGATGCGCAAACGGATCGCCCACCGCAGGATGGTTGAAGAAGCCAGGGATTTGAAGCAGGCCAGTGCCGTTCAGTTCGAAAAACGCTGAGTGGTGGATGCCTGACCAAAGCTGCTGCGCGTCGGCATAGGTAGTCTGCGAGCCTCACTGCCGCTCGCTACGCTTTTGTCAGGCATCGTGACTTGGCAGGGGTTTCCCCGCTTATAAGTTGATTGCGTTGGTGATGTCAGGTTTCTGACGCTTTAAGGCCATTCCACCGTGGTGCCAGGGCGTGCTCGATGCCGAGCAGGTCGATGACCCTCGCCACCGTATGGTCGACCATGTCCGCAATGCTCTGCGGGTGGTGATAAAAGCTCGGTAATGGCGGGAAGATGATGCCGCCCATTTCGGTCACGGCCGTCATATTGCGCAGGTGCGCCAGGTTGAACGGCGTTTCGCGCACCATCAGGATCAGGCGCCGGCGCTCCTTGAGCACCACATCGGCTGCCCGCGTGATCAGATTATCCGACAAGCCATGCGCGACGGCCGCCAGGGTCTTCATCGAGCACGGCGCGACGACCATGCCATCCGATTGAAACGAGCCGCTGGCGATTGACGCGCCGATATCGCGCAGCTTGTGCACGACGTGCGCCTGCGCTTCGATGTCCTTGCGCCCCACGCCCGTTTCCTGGTGCAGGGTCAAAACAGCGGCATCGGACAGGATCAGATGCGTCTCGACGCCGGGGATGGCGCCGAGCAATTGCAGCAGCCGCAAGCCATACACGGCGCCCGTGGCGCCCGTGATGGCCACGACGATACGGCGCGGCCGCTGCGTTTGGCTATCAGGCATCCAGCAGGGACTTCAGTTCGCCCGATTCAAACATTTCATTCATGATATCGGAACCACCGATGAACTCGCCTTTGACATACAGCTGTGGAATGGTTGGCCAGTTCGAGTAATCCTTGATGCCCTGGCGCACTTCCGGGTCGTCCAGCACGTTGACGGTGGCGATGTTTTCTACGCCGCATGCTTTCAGGATCTGGATGGCGCGGCCGGAAAAGCCGCACTGCGGGAACTGGGCCGTGCCCTTCATGAACAGCACGACTGGCGTGTTCGTCACGGTTTCTTTGATCCAGGTTTGTACGTCGCTCATAGCTGCCTCTGATGGGTAAATAAATAGATGCCGTCATTTTATAAGAAAACGACGGCACGGGTATGCGCTCAGGTCATAAATCGGGCAAGTCAGCCACGTTGACGCTTATAAGGTCTTGCCCAGGCAGGTCGATTGTGCCGCGCCCACGTATTTGCCCCAGGCAACGACGGGTGTATAGCCGTGCCTGGCATAAAACGCCACCGCGCGGCCATTCGCCACGCGGGTGGACAAATGCAGTGCCTGGTAGCCATGTCCACGCGCCTGCGCCTCCACATGGGCCAGCAGGGCCGCGCCCGCGCCGGTGCTGCCGGGGCGCGCATACATGCGCTTGAGTTCGCCTATGGCGCTGTCCGCTTCGCCCAGCGGCCGCAGGGCGGCGCAACCGAGCAGGGTGCCGGCGCTGTCGCGGGCCAGATAAAAGCCGCCGCGCGGCGTTGCCGCCTCCACGTCGAAGGAGGAGCGGCCGCTGTCGCCATTGATGCACAGCAGCGCGTCCGACAATGCGTCGAGCAGCAGCCGGGCATCCGGGCTGGCGGCGTCGACCGCCAGGATGACGAGGTCATGCCCGGCGGCCATGGGCTTAGCCGCGCAGCTTGGCGAAGGCGGCGGCCATGCTGCCGGCCGGCTCCGGCGCGTTGCGCGACTGCGACTGGTGCTGCGCCATGCTGCGGCGGTCGTTGCGGTCGCCACGCTGCTCCGGCTTGCTGCCCGCCTGCGGCGCGCTGTCCGTCAAACGCATGGTCAGCGCGATGCGTTTGCGCTTCTCGTCGACTTCCAGCACTTTGACGCGCACGACTTGTCCGGCCTTGACCACCGTGTGCGGGTCTTTGACGAAGGTGTTCGACAGGGCCGAGATGTGCACGAGGCCATCCTGGTGCACGCCGATGTCGACGAAGGCGCCAAAGGCGGCCACGTTGGTGACGACGCCTTCTAAAATCATGTCCGGGCGCAAGTCGCGGATTTCTTCCACGCCTTCCTTGAAGGTGGCGGTGGTAAATTCCGGACGCGGGTCGCGGCCCGGCTTTTCCAGTTCCTTCAGAATATCGCTAATGGTCGGCACACCGAAGGTTTCATCCGCGTACTTTGCCGGGCTGAGGGTTTTCAGCAGCGCCGTTTCGCCGATGACGGCCTTGATATCCTTCTTGATGTCCGCCAAAATCTTTTCCACCAGCGGGTACGATTCCGGGTGGACGGCCGAGGCGTCCAGCGGGTTCTCGCCGCCCATCACGCGCAGGAAGCCCGCCGCCTGTTCGTACGTTTTATCTCCCAGGCGCGGCACGGCTTTCAAGGCCGCGCGCGAGGTGAACGCGCCCTTCATGTCGCGGTAGGTGACGATGCTTTGCGCCACGCTGGCCGACAGGCCGGACACGCGCGCCAGCAGGGGAGCGGACGCCGTGTTCACGTCCACGCCCACGGCGTTCACGCAATCTTCCACCACGGCATCGAGCGAGCGGGCCAACTGGCTTTGACTTACATCATGCTGATACTGGCCCACGCCGATCGATTTCGGGTCAATCTTGACCAGTTCGGCCAGCGGGTCTTGCAGGCGGCGCGCGATCGACACGGCGCCGCGCAGGGACACATCCATGTCCGGCAACTCTTTCGAAGCGAATTCGGACGCCGAATACACCGACGCGCCCGCTTCCGAGACGACGATCTTCGTCATCTTCGCTTCCGGGTGCTGCTTGATCAAGTCTTGCGCCAACTTGTCCGTCTCGCGCGAGGCGGTGCCGTTGCCAATCGAAATCAGCGACACATTGTGCTTGGCAGCAAGACGGCCCAGGGTGTGCAAGGAGCCATCCCAGTCGTTCTTCGGCTGGTGCGGGTAGATCACGGCCGTGTCGACCACTTTACCGGTGGCATCGACGACGGCGACCTTGACGCCCGTGCGCAGGCCGGGATCGAGGCCCATGGTGGCGCGCTGGCCGGCCGGCGCGGCCAGCAGCAGCGCCTTCAGATTGGTGGCGAAGACGTTGATCGCGTCGAGTTCCGAGCGTTCGCGCAGCGCGCCCATCAGTTCCGTTTCCAGGTGCATGAAGCTTTTCACGCGCCAGGTCCAGCGCGCCGTGTCCGCCAGCCACTTGTCGGCAGGACGGCCTTGTTGCTTGATGCCGAAGCGGGCGGCGATGCGGCCTTCGCACGGGTTGTGCGGCGCATCCCATTTCGGTTTTTCCGCTTCCGTGTCCAGGCGCAGGGTGACGTCGAGGATGCCTTCGCGGCGGCCGCGCAGCAGCGCCAGCGCGCGGTGAGATGGCACGGTGGAAATGGTTTCCGAGTAGTCGAAATAATCGGCGAATTTTTCGCCTTCGTCCTGCTTGCCTTCCACCACTTTCGATTCCACGATGCCGTGTTCCTGCACGTATTCGCGCAAGGTTTGCAGCAGGGTCGCGTCTTCGGCGAAGCGCTCCATCAGGATCTGGCGCGCGCCGTCGAGGGCCGCCTTGGTGTCGGCCACGCCCGGGTTGTTGCCGTCGGCACTCGTAAACGCCTCGCGCAGGAACTTGCCCGCTTCCATTTCCGGCGTCAGTTCCGGGTTCTCCAATAAACCGTCGGCCAGCGGCATCAGGCCCGCTTCGATGGCGATCTGCGCCTTCGTGCGGCGCTTCTGTTTATATGGCAAATACAGGTCTTCCAGGCGCGTCTTGTCTTCCGCGTGCATGACGGCGTCGAGCAGCTCGGGCGTCATCTTGTTCTGTTCCGTGATCGAGGCCACGATGGCGGCGCGCCGCTCTTCCAGTTCGCGCAGGTAGCGCAAACGCTCTTCGAGCAGGCGCAGCTGGATATCGTCGAGGCCGCCGGTCGCTTCCTTGCGGTAACGGGCGATGAAGGGCACGGTGGCGCCTTCGTCGAGCAGTTCGATGGCGGCGGCAACCTGCACCGGTTTGGCGGCAAGTTCAAGGGCAAGGCGTTGTTCGATAGTGGGCAGCATGGTTGTTTCCAGAGCGATCAAGCCTGGAATGATACGCAATCGGCGCGATTGCGCAATCTTGACAGCGCAAATGGACTGTGCGTTGACAACACCTTTAACGGGGCGGCAGCAGCGGGCTGGCGGGCGGCGGCGGTGCCGGCCTCTGCGGCGTGACGGACTTGCCGAAGGCATTGCCCATGCGGTGTTCGAGGGCGGCGCGGTTGTACAGGCCCAGCTGGTTGGACGGACGCTGCATGGTCGCTTCCGCACCGGACAGGGCGGGCGGCGGCCTCGCTGCGGCGTTGGCCGGCGGCAGTAATTTTTCGCTCAGGCAAGACATTGATTGCGCGCGCTTGCCATCGACTTCCACTTCCACGCAGCCCTTTTGCGGTGCGGCGGCCGTCACGACGACGGTGTGCTCGTCCGCCTGCGCGGGCAGGGCGGCGCAGATCAACAGCAACAGCAAGAACAGGCGTGCCATGGCGGCTCCCGGAGCGGTGGGGAAGCGTTCAGCATAGCAAAGCCATGTGTCGCAGTGATGACACGCCAGCCCGCCAACGATGTGACCGATGTCATGCAGTTGTCATTTTACGAAGCTACCATCTTGCCATTCTGCAGACAACATTGCAGTCAAGACACTTCATGAGCAGGATTTTTCGTTGATTCCCCTGGAAAATGACACGAACTCACCGCCGCACCGCAACAGGCAATGCCCTGGCCCTGTCCGCTTGTTTGCTGATGACATTCATGACATTCATGCGGCCGGCGGCGGGCGCGGCCGGTAATGATGCGGGCGCGCCGGCCACCGTGCGCTTCGACTTGCCTGCCCAGCCGCTCGATGCGGCCCTGGTGGCGTTCGGCGAAGTGACCGGGTATTCCGTGCTCGTCAGCAGCCAGCTGGCGGCGGGGCGCACGGCGGCGCCCGTGCGCGGCGACTACACGCCGGCCGAGGCGCTGCAGCGCCTGCTGGCAGGCACGCAGCTGGGCGCGCGCTTCAGCGGCAGCAATGCGTTTACCTTGCTGGCGCTGGCCGACGCTCCCGTGGCGCCGGCGCCCGCGCCGGCCGAAGTTACCCCCGCCACCGCACCATTGCAAGGCTATGCGGCCATCCTGCAGCGCTCGCTGACGCGCGCCCTGTGCCGTCTGCATCCGGACGCCTTCGGCCGCTACCGCCTGGCTTTCCAGCTGTGGCTCGACGAACGGGGCAAGGTGCGCGCCGTCCACGTGCTCGAAGCGAGCGGCGTGGAACAGCGCGACCGCGCCGTGGTGCAGCGCTTGCGCAGCCTGCTGATGGATGGCGCGCCGCCGGCGGGCTTGCCGCAGCCGCTGACGATTTTATTGACGCCGCGGCCCGATCCGGATGCCGATTGCGCACCCTACCTGCTGGCCGGAGCGCCCTGAGCATGCCGGAATTGCTCAAAACCTCCTTGCGCAAGCTGTTCCTGGAACGCTACGGACAGTTTCGCCGCCACCTGCAGCGCCGCCTGGGCTCGGAAGACCTGGCCAATGACGCGCTGCATGAAACGTATCTGCGCGTGGAACGGATGAACGCGCCCGAAGCGATCAGCTATCCGTCCGCGTATTTGATGCGCATCGCCATCAATATTGCGGAAGATCAACGCCGCGACAATGCGCGCCTGCTCAGCCTGCCCGATATCGACGATCTGTACGAGATGGCCGACGAATTGGCCGACCCGGCCCGCACCTTCAGCGCGCGCGCCGAACTGGAAGAACTGGAGCGGGCCTTGCAGGAGTTGCCGAAACGCCGGCGCGCCATCGTCATCGCCGCCCGCGTCGACCAGTTGCCGCACCGCGACATCGCCGAGCGCTTCGGCATTTCCGCCCGCACCGTGGAGAAGGAATTGCGCGCCGGCCTCGAACATTGCTGCGAGCGCATGGGACGCGATTTCATCCAGCGCTTCGGTCCCGGCGCGGGAAAAACGTCTAAACATCATGACTGAACAAGCGGAAGACGACATGGGTGTCATCCAGAAGGAAGCGCAGGCGTGGGTCGTGCGCCTGGCCTCGGGCCAGGTTAGCGAGCGCGATGCGCAAGTGTTTCGCCACTGGTGCGCGCGCAGCCGCCGGCATGCCAATGCCTTTGCCGAGGCGCGCGCCGTGTGGGGCGCGATGGCGCCGGCCGCGCGCGCCGTCAAGCGGGCGCAGGCGCCCGTGAACGTGGCGCGGCGCGCCTGGCTGGGCGGCGCCGTGGCAGCCTCGCTGGGCTTGCTGGTGCTGCGCCCGCCGACGGACCTGTGGCCAGCCGTGGCGGGTCTTGCCGCCGACTATGCCACGGGCACGGGCGAGCAGCGCGAAGTGGCGCTCGATGGCGGCGTGCTGGTGCAGATGAATACGCAGACGCGCCTCGATGCGGCGCAGGGGCAGGACGGCGCCGCGTCGCTGGTGCTGCTGGCGGGCGAGGCGGAATTCCAGGCCGGCTTGCGCGGCGCGGCGCGCGTGCGCGTGCAGGCGGGCGATGGCAGCGTGTCGGCCGGCAGCGCGCGCTTCAATATCCGCCTGTTTGGCCAGGAAGTGTGCGTGACGTGCCTGGCGGGCCGCTTGCGCGTGGCGCAGGCCGGCAACGATGCGGAGCTGGCGGCCGGCCAGCAGCTGAGCTACCGGCCCGAGCATTTCGGCATCGCCCGCGCGGTGGCAAAAAGCGACGTCAGCGCCTGGCGCCACCGGCTGCTGGTGTTCAAGCAAAGCACTTTGGCCGAGGTGGTGGACGAGGTGAACCGCTACCGTCCCGGCAAGCTGATCCTCAATGGCGACGCCTTGAAACTGACGCGTGTGCAAGCGAGCTTTTCGCTCGACCGCCTCGATGACGTGATCGCCCTGATCCAGGACGCGTACGGCGCGCGCGTGACGCGTTTGCCGGGCGGCATCGTGCTGTTTGGCTAGCGATGCACGCCGATGGCATCTCGCCAATTATGACATTTTGATGACCTTTTGCAGTCCCGGACCTTGTTCCCTGTCAATGCTGCTGGAAGCCGCGAATCAGTGCTTGCCGCCCGCCCTCGTGCGTGGTGCGCGCCGCCTCGCGATATCGGTCAGCAACGGAACATGAAAAGGGAATGTCGCCATGCAGCGAAGCAAGTCGGTCACGAAACACGCATCCTCCTCCGCCATGGCGGGCAACCGGAGCGGTCGCCCGGTGCGATTGAAACCGCTGGCGCTGGCCATCGCCGTGCTGCTGCAGGCGGGTGGCGCGCAGGCGCAGCAGCCGTTCAGCGGCGCCTGGTTTGCGGGCAAGGGCGCCAACCAGGGTGCTGCCGCCAGTTCGGGACGCTTGCCGAATGGCCAGCCGATCATCGCGACGGACAATAAGCAGGCGCAGCAGCAAAAAGCCAATGCGCAGCTGCAAAGTTCGCTGAACAATCTGCAACTGGCCGCGCGCGCCATCGCCGTGCAGCAGGCGGCCCAGCAGGCGGCGCGCCAGGCGGCCATCGCCGCCGGCTCGAAGGTGCCGGAAGGCCTGGCCGAAGGCGGCTTGAAAGTCGACAGCAACAGCCTGACGGCCGGCTGGTTCAATGCGAATGGCCCCACGCAGGCGCAGGCCGACGGCAAGACCGTGGTCACCGTCAAGCAGACGGCCGACAAGGCGATCCTGAACTGGGAAACGTTGAATATCGGCCAGAATACCACCCTGCAATTTGACCAGTTGGCGAACTGGTCTGTACTCAACCGCGTCAACGATCCGCTGGCCCGTCCCAGCCAGGTGCGTGGCCAGATCAAGGCCGACGGCACGGTGATGCTGGTCAACCGCAACGGCATCGTGTTTACGGGCAGCAGCCAGGTCGACACGCGCAGCCTGGTGGCCGCCGCCGTGGGCATGAGCGACAGTCAATTCCGCAAGGGCATCTACAGCGAAACGCAGGGCTCGGGCTTCAAGCCCACGCTGGCCAATGACCTGGTGCTCAACGGCAGCGTGGTCACGCACGCCAACGCCACGGCCGACGTGGTGGTGCAGGCCGGCGCGCAGATCGGCACGCGCAAGCCGCAGACGGTGACGGAGGGCGGCGGCTACGTGCTGCTGGCCGGCCGCGAAGTGCATAACGGCGGCAGCCTGTCGGCGCCGAACGGGCAAGTCACGCTGGCCGCCGGCGACAGCTTCGTTATCCGCAAGGGGCTGGGGACGGACGCCAACCAGACTTCTAGCACCCGCGGCAACGAGGTCGACGTCAAGTTCAATGCGCAAAGCGGCGCCGGCAAGGTGACGAATGCGGGTCTGGTGCAGGCGCTGACCGGCGACGTCACCCTGACGGGCCGCGACGTGAAGCAGGCCGGTGTGTTGCTCAGCAGCACCAGCGTGACGACACGCGGCACCGTGCACCTGAAGGCCGACGGCAGCGAAGGCCTGGTCACGCTGGCCCCTGACAGCCTCACCACGGTGCTGCTTGACGACAGCGGCGCCACCGCGCTGGACGTGCAGCGCGATGCGCTCATCAAGGATTCGGCGCTGCTCAGCGACGGCGCCTACAACCGCCGCGACCTGTCGCTGATCCAGATCGCCTCCGGCCGTGACATCGCTTTCGATACCGGTTCGCTGACCCTGGCCACCGGCGGCCAGGTGAATGCGCTGGCCACGCGCCGCACGCAAGTGGCGCGCGGCGCCAGCATCGACGTCTCCGGCGCCGTCGGCGTGAACGTGGCGATGGCTTCGAACAATGTGCTGATCAATGCGCAGGGCAACGAGCAGCGCGACGCACCGGGCAACCGCGACAGCAAGGCCCTCAACAGCACCGACCTGTGGGTCGACCGGCGCGACCTGGTGCGGGTGGCGGCCGGCACCAACGGTTATCCGACCGACCGCTGGTACACGGGCGGCGGCTTGCTCGAAGTGAGCGGCTATCTGAACACCAGCGGCCACGGCATCGGCGAATGGGCGGCGCAGGGCGGCACGGTGGCCTTCCAGGGCGGCGAACTGGTGACCCAGGCCGGCTCTAAGCTCAACGTGTCCGGCGGCACTTTCGACGTCCAGACGGGCATGATTCGCCAGAGCTGGCTCAGCGGCAAGGATGGCCAGCTGTACAGGCTGTCGACGGCGCCCGGCGACGTGCTGTATACGGGCGTCTACCAAGGCTACGCCGCGCACCACCAGCGCTGGGGCGCGGAAACGACGGAAAATTTCGCCAATCCCCTGATCGGCGCCCAGCAACGGCTGGAAAACGGCTATACCGTGGGCCGCGATGCGGGCCGCGTAGTGGTGGGAACCACATCGGCCGTGCTCGAAGGCGCGATCGAATCGAGCGTATTCCAGGGCGAGCGTCAGCAGGATGCGCGCGACGCCACCCTCGACGGCTATCGCCAGTCGCAACTGGCCGCCGCCCGCAGCGGCCAGCTGGTGCTGGGCCAGCTGGCGCCCGTGTATGACGCCGCCAGCGCGCAGCTGCGCGACAATCCCGCGGCGCTGCTGCAGGCCATCCATATCGGCGCCGGCGGCGCCAGCGCCGGCGATCTCCTGCGCGAAGACGCGCTGCCCGAGAATCTGGTCGGCAAGACCTACCTGGACGCCGGCTGGCTCAACGCACAACACCTGGGCGGCATCAAGGCCTACGCCGGCAGCGCCATCGAGGTCGATGCGGCGGTGCAGGTCACGCCGGGCGGCGAAATCGCGCTGCATGCGCCCCAGGTCAAGGTCAACGCCGGGCTGACGGCGCGCGGCGGCAGCATTGCGCTGGGCGACATCGTCAGCAAGCCGACCACCGGCACCGCCGCCTGGCTCGATACGCCGGTCGCCACGCCGGCGGCCGGAGCGAAGGTGGGCATCGAGGTGACGGCCGGCGTGACGCTCGACACGCGCGGCCTGTGGAGCCAGCTCAAGCTGGATCCGGGCAACACGTCCGGCTTGCCCTATGTCAACGGCGGCGCGGTGGCGCTGGTCAGCAGCGGCACCGTCAACCTGGCGGCCGGCAGCGTGATCGACACGTCCTCGGGCGCGGCCGTGCTGGCCGACGGCAAACTGAAGGGCGGACGCGGCGGCGACATCAGCTTGCGCTCGAATCAGAACGATCCCAACGGCGTCAAGTCGGAGACGCTGGTGCTCGATGGCGAACTGCGCGGCTACGGCGTCAACGGCGGCGGCACGCTGACCATCGACAGCGGTACCGGCGTGGCGCTGGGCGGCGGCGTGCTGGCCGGCAATGGCGTGTTGCTTGCAGGCCAGTCCGTCCCTGTGCACCTGACCTTGGCGGAAGCATTCACCATCAAGGCCGGCACCGTGCTCGATGCCGACTTCAGCTATGTGAGTACCCTGGTCCCTGCCGGCCAGCCCTTGCTGGACTTGCCGGATTTCAGCGCGGCGCGCCCCTACACCCTGCCGGTCGCCTGGGTGGTGCCGCCCGCCTCGATCAGCTATGAATTCATCTTCATCACCGACAGCAAAGGCATCGTCTACACCAGCGGCATGACCGTGCCGGCCGGCGTCACGCTCACGGGCGCGCGCGGCAAGCTCGGTTCCGGCTACCTGGTGCCGGCCAACGCCTTCCCGAACGGCATGCCGGTGCCCGCTTTCAACGCCAGGGTGGCCGCCGGTACCGCGTTCGCGTTTGATGTGACCTTGCAGGCGGGCGAGCGCTTGCTGGCCGGCAACCGTGCGCCGCAGGACCTGGTGGTCAAGCCGCTGCTGGTGCTGGACAACGAGCTGTTCCAGCGCGGCTTCGCGCACTACAACATCAACGGCCAGCAGGGCGTGCAGGTGGCGCAGGGCGCCACCATCGACGTCAGCATGCCCTTGCTGCGCGCCGACCTGGCGCTGGCGGCGCAATTGCCGACCGGCGCCGATTCCGCCGCCGTCCTGCAACCGTGGCTGGCCCCGCTGTGGCAGGAAAATGCCGCAAAAGGCGTGCTCAAGCAACGCGCCGGCGCCGATATCGCGCTGTCGGCCGGCACCCGCAGCGCCAAGGCGCCGCTGGTGGTGGGCCAGGGCGCCACGCTGCGCGTGGATGACGGCAAGAGCATCAGCCTGACCGGCAATGGCCAGATCACCGTGGAAGGCACGCTGAGCGCGGCCGGCGGCCGCATTTCCGTGTTGCCGGGCATGCTGATCACCGGTGGCGAGATCAACCGTCCAGACGGCAGCGCCAATGCCCAGTCGATCTGGATCGGCGAGCGCGCGGTACTCGACGTGGCCGGACGGGCGGCCACCGCCACCGACGCCCAGGGCGGCGTGTATGGCCATGTGGGCGCCGGCGGCACCATCGAGATCGGCGCCAGGCATAACCTCGACGCCACCCAGGTCGAGGCGGCCGACGCCTTTGTCATCGTGCGCCCCGGCGCGCGCCTGGAAGCGTCCGGCGCCGCCGCCTTGCTCGACTTGCCCGGTCAGGGCAGCGTGCAGGTGGCCAGCGACGGCGGCAGCATCGCGCTGAGCTCCTTCCGCGGCTTGTTGCTTGACGGCACCATGCATGCGGCAGCGGGCGGGACAGGCGCTGCCGGCGGCACGCTGGCGCTCAACCTCGAAGCGCCGAACTACGGCATCGTCGGCAAGCTCGACTTGAAGGGCCTGGGCGTGGAAGACGCGGTGCGCGTGCCGCGCGAGCTGGTGCTGTCGCGCCTGCAGGGCGAAAGCAGCCTGGCCGCCGACCTGCAGGTGGGCGACAGCGATCCTGCGCTGCGCTACGGCGTGGCCCGCCTCGGTGCGGATCGCGTGGCCGCCGGCGGCTTCGATCACCTGGCCTTGCTGTCGAACGGCTTGATCAGTTTTGATGGCAACCTCGACCTGTCGCTGGGGCAGAGCCTGCGCCTGACATCCAGTGCATTGGCCCTGGCCGGGCATGCCGACGGCGCCAGCGCGCAAGTCAAGCTGGCGGCGCCCTACATCCGCCTGGCCGGCACCAGCCGCACCCAGAGCGACGACCACCTGATGCCCAATCCGGTGCGCGGCTCCGGCAACGGCGGCGTCGGCGCTGGCAAGCTGGGCGTGCCCAACGTGGACGACCACGCCAGCCTGACGCTGAATGCCGCGATGATCGACCTCGCCAATGCCGTCAATGTCGGCAGCAACGGCGTGATCGGGCAAAACGCCGCCGCCGACCTGGAAGTCAAGCGCGATGCCTTTGGCGAGCTGGCGCTGCGTTCGAGCGGCGACATCCGCATGCGCACGGCGGCCGCGCTGTACACGCCCGGCAATCTGACCCTGGCGGGCGCGCAAATCTATCCGGTGAGCGGCGCTACCGGCAAGGTGGAGGTGGGCAAACGTAACGTGATCAACGAATTCGGGCAATTGGCGACCGAGTTCGATCCGGCCCGCAGGCTGACCATCGAGCGCAGCGGCGACCCTGCCGCGCCGTTGCCGGCCCTGCCCTACTCGGTATTCGGTTCGCTTGAACTGAGTGCCGGCACGGTGAACCAGGGGGGCGTGGTGCGCGCGCCGCTGGGCAAAATCACGCTGGGCCAGAATACAAATGGCGCAGTGACCGGCCACACCAATCTGCTGCCTGGCAGCGTGACGTCGGTCAGCGCCAACGGCCTGGTGATGCCGTACGGCGGCTCGCTCGATGGCCTGAGCTACATGATGGACGGCGTCGACGTCGTGTACAAGGGCGTGGGCAATGACCCGGCCGTCGTGCTCACCGGCAAACACGTCGATGTGCGCGCCGGCGCCGTGCTTGACCTGTCAGGCGGCGGCACCCTGACCGGCGCGGCCTTCCTGGCCGGACGCGGCGGCTCGACGGACGCCCGCCTCAACCCGCTGGTGCAGACGTCCGGCAAAGGCAGCTTCGTGCTGCCGGGCCTGGCCACCAATCCCGTCTACGCCATCGTTCCGGGCGCGCAGCCGGGGTATGCGCCCATCGTGGCCGAGAATGGCGCCGGCGATCCGGCGCTGGGGCGCCAGATCACCATCGGCGCCGGCGTGCCGGGCCTGGCCGCCGGCACCTATACCTTGCTGCCGTCGAGCTTTGCGCTGCTGCCCGGCGCGTTCCGGGTGGAATTGAACGGCCTGGCCGCCGGCGGCTTGCCCGTCGGGTCGGCCACGGCCATGCGCAACGGCTCGTTTGCCACCGCAGTGCAGCTGGGCACCAGCAATACCGACCGGCGCGCGGCGCTGCCATCGCAGGCGGTATTGACGCCGGCCGACGTGCTGCGCAGCTATTCGCAATACAATGAAACGAGCTACGGCGCATTCGCGCTGGCGCAGGCGGTGCGCGACGGCGTGCCGCGGCCGCTGCTCGAACGCGACGCCAAGGCGCTGCACATTGAACTGGTGCAGTCCAATGCGGGTGCTGGCGGCACGGGCGTGATGCAAGATGCGCTGCGCTTTGCCGGCACGACCAACTACACGCCAGGCAAGGACGGTTTCGGCGGCAGCGCGCTGCTGCTGGGCGGCTCCGGCAAGAACTACGAAATCATCGGCGGCGCCAGCGCGCCCACCGTCGACTTCAAGGGCATGTCGGTGCGGGTCGACGCCCTGAACGCCATCGGCGCCCCGCGCCTGGGCATCGGCGGTTTGCCTACCGTCAACTACAGCAGCACCAACGGCAACCAGCAAGCCAATATCGCCCAGTTCCAGGGCGGCGTCGATAACATCGTGGTGCGCGACGGCGCCGTGCTCAAGGCTGGCGAAGTATTCCTGGTGACCAATAGCAAGGCAGGCGGCATCGTCATCGAGCAGGGGGGCGGCATCAATACCCTGGGCCGTGGCGCCGCCGCCTGGGATTCGGGCAATGGCTATGTGTATGCGCCGGGCACGTCCAGCGTGCTGGCCGTGTCGAATGGCCGGCTGGACATGCTGGCGCCCGGCGTGAGTACCGATCCGCGATCCGGACCGGGCCGCATCGACATCGGCGCCTGCGCGGCGGGCGCCGTGTGCAGCGGCAGCACGCCGCTGTATTCGGAAGGCAGCATCGTCGCCGCCACCGACCAGAGCTTCAACTTGCGCGACGCCACCACCTACGGCACGCGCAACCTGGTGCTGGCCGTGGGCGGCATCAATGTGGGCAGCGAAGCGTCGCTGGCCGCCATGGCTGCGCGCGACGCGTTGCCGGCCGGACTGACCCTGAACCAGGGCATCCTCGACCGCCTGCTGCGCGGCGACGCCAGCGCGGGCGCGCCGGCGCTGGAAAGCCTGGCGCTGACGGCGCGCGACGCCATCAATTTCTATGACAGCGTCGAATTGTCGACCATCAATGCGAGCACGGGAAAATCGTCGCTGGAACGGCTGGTGATCGGCACCCCGGCGATCTACGGCGCCGGCGGCAGCGACGCCGTGGCGCGCATCAAGACCGATGTGCTGGTATGGAACGGCGCCACGACGGCGCCCGGCCTGGTCGCCAGCGGCGGTGCCGGCGGCGGCAGCGGACGCCTGCAGGTCGACGCCCGCCAGGTCGAGTTCGGCTATGGTCCGAACAGCCGGCCCGACACTATCCACGGCATGGACCGCCTGATCCTCGGCTTTGCCGATGTCGCCATCAATGCCAGCGAGCGCATCACCGCCAACCATACGGGTTCGCTGTCGGTGTACCAGTCGCAAAGCGGCTGGGATACGGCCAGCAAGGGCTATCTGCGCAGCGGCGGCAACCTGGCGCTGAACACGGCGCTGCTCACGGGCGCCGCCGGCTCCGTCAACAAGATCAAGGCGGGCGGCGACATCCATGTCGCCAGGCCGTCCGGCGCGGCCGCCACCGCCCCGGATGCGGCCGCGCTGGCCGGCGCACTGGGCGCCGAAGTGGCGCTGGACGGGCGCAGCGTGACGCTCGACACGGCCGTGCTGTTGCCAAGCGGCAAGCTCAGCGTGTCCGCTGAGCAAGACGTGGTGCTGGGCGACGGTGCCCGGCTCGACCTGGCCGGCCGCAAGATCGATTTCAACGGCGTGCCCAAGTACAGCTGGGGCGGCGACGTGGTGCTCGACAGCCGCCACGGCGACGTGCGCCAGGCGGCCGCGTCCAGCATCGATTTCTCGGCTGTCTCCAACCGCGCCGGCAAGCTCACCGCCACCGCGCTGGACGCGCAGGCGGGCAGCGTGGCGTTGCTGGGCAGCATCACCGGCGGCAGCAGCGGCCACTACGACGCGGGCGGCACCGACGTGCCGTTCGCGGCGGGCGGCCTCGACGTACGCGGCCAGCATATCGAGGATTTCAAGGGCTTGAACCAGCGCCTGAGCAAGGGCGGCGTGTTCGGCAGCCGCAGCTTCCAGCTCAAGCAGGGCGACCTGGTGCTGGAGAATGAATTGAAGGCGCGCGAAATCACGGTTTCGGTGGATGGCGGCCGTCTGGCCGTCAACGGCACCGTCGACGCCAGCGGAGAGCAGGTGGGCAGCATCCGCCTGGCCGCGCGCGACGGCGTCAGCGTGGCCGGCAGCGCGCTGCTCGACGCCCACGGCAGCGTGCTGCGGGTCGACAGCTACGGCCAGGTGATCGAGGCGCCCAACCGCGCCGTGATCGACATCGATGCCGGCAGCGGCCGCCTGGTGCTCGATACCGGCGCGCGCATGGACTTGCGCGCCGGCACGGCCGGCAAGGCCGAGCGCATCGCCTCGCTGGGCACGCTGGAACTGAGCGCGCAACGCCTGGGCGGCGCCAGCGGCAACGACGTCGCCATCGATGCGGCCGGTCCGCTGGCCATCGACGGCGCCCGCGCCATCACGGTCAACGGTTTCTGGTCGTACACGGACGCCCGCCCGGGCACGGAAATGACGGCCGACGGCCGCCCTTACCAGGTCATCGACCAGGCTTACCTGGACCGCAAGCACGACGATAGCGTCGATTTCATGAAGGGCGCCCTGGCGAATGACGGGCTGATGAACGGCCGCCTGTCCGGCCTGCGCAAGGACAAGGACGCCTTCCACCTGCGTCCGGGCGTGGCCATCCTCAGCGCCACGCCGGACGGCGACCTGCATGTCGATGGCGACATCGACCTGTCGGGCCACCGCTACGCCAGCGTCAATCCGCACACGCAGAAGACCGGCGTGGCCGGCTCCGGCGAAGCGGGCGCGCTGGTGCTGCGCGCCGGCGGCAACCTGAACGTCTTCGGCAGCATCAATGACGGCTTCGATGGCAAGGCCTTGCCGGTCACGCCGGACGACAAGGGCTGGATGCTGGCCAAGGGCCGGGTGCCGTTCGGCGCCGACGTCATCGTGCCGCATGGCCAGCTGGTCACGCTGGCCGACGACACCTTCTTCCAGTCCGGCCGCACCCTGAACTACGACCTGCCGATGAAACCGATGAGCTTGCGGGCGGGCACGGCGCTGCCGTCGCAAGCCACCCTGACTGCCGCCGTGGAATTGCCGGCCGGCACGGTGCTGGGCGGCGCCGTGCGCAATGCCGCCGGCGATATCGTGTATGCGGCGGGCACCGTGCTGGCGAAGGCCGTCACGCTGGGCAGCGGCACGCGGCTCGATGCCGGCACCCGCTTGCCCGTGGGAATGTCCGTGGCGGCCATGACCTGGCCCGGCGGCGTACCGCTGCCGTACCCGGTGGGCGCGGTCAGGGACACGCCGAGCCCCGACTACGATGGCGATGGCACCCCCGATACGCCTGCCAATGGCGTGGCGCTGGCCGGCGAACTGCAGCTGCGCAAGGGCGCGCTGGTGCCGAGCGAAACCTGGGTGCGGCTGCCTGGCGGCGCTGATTCGGTGGCCCTGCGTCCGGCCGATGCCGACGGCAACCAGGGCCGCAACTGGGCGCTGGCGCCGATGCTGGCCAGCGGTTCGCAGTCGTGGTCGATGCGCCTGGTGGCCGGTGCCGATATGCAGGCGGCCGATAGCCGCGCGCTGCGCCCCATGGGCGACAACCGCAGTCTGCTGCTGGCCGACCACCACTACGGCGCGGTCCTGGGGCTCAGTCTGCCGAAGGTGGCGGCGCCGCCGATCGACGGCGTGGCGGGCAATTTCTACTGGATGGGCAACTCGGAGATGTTCGGCTATCCTCCCGGCACGCTGGTTAATCTCGCCGAATTTACTAGCGTGGAAGCCTTGCTGGAATACAATAATTTCGGCCCGGATGTGGGCGATCTGGTGACCTGGCTGCCCGAAGGCGCCAGTTTCCCGATGGTAGCCCTGCCTGCGCGGCAACAGCTGTTCAGCGTGCTGCGCACGGGCACGGGCGACCTCGACCTCCTTGCTGGCGGCAACTTCAGCCAGAATTCGCCGTACGGCGTGTACACGGCCGGTACCCAGGCGGCCAACGTGGCGGCGGCTTACCGGCTGCCGCGCGCGGCCGATCGCAAGGGTTCCATCCTTGGCGCCGATGGCGACGCCTTCAAGCCCTACGTCGATGGTGGTGCGCAAAGCCTGTACCAGGCCTGGTATCCGGAGCATGGCGGCAACGTGCTGGTGCGCGCGCAGGGCGACGTCACCGGCGACCTGGTGGGGGGCGGCTACACCACGGAGCGTCGTCCCGACGATGTGGGCTATTTGCGTCCGCAGCAGGACAGCAGCGCCGTCGGCACCTGGCTGTGGCGCCAGGGCACCGGCAGCGCGGTCGCCCAGGGCGATGGCGTGCCCACCGCCTGGTGGATCAACTTTGGCAGTTATGTCGCTGGCGGTCTTGGCACGAACTTCCTGTACGAGACCCAGCCCGTGATGACCGGCTTTACCGGCATCGGCACCCTGGGCGGCGGCAACCTGGTACTCGAGGCGGGCAGGGCCGCCGGTATGTTGTCGCCGCGTACCGATCCAGGCGCGAAATTCGTCTCGCGCAGCCAGGGCCTGAACCTGGCGGTGGCCAGCACCGGCCGGGTATCGGCCGACGGTTCCGTGCTTACGCTCACCGGCGGCGGCGATCTCGACGTGCGCATTGGCGGCGGCCTCAATCCGGTGGCCGAGGTGCGCTCGTTTGCCGACACGATCGGCGAGATCACGCCGGATACCCGTTTTTCCGGCACGCGTGGCGACCTCAATAGCACCTTCGTCAACCTGCGCGGCGCCTTGCGCATGGAGGCGGGATCGGTGGGCGGCATCGAGCTGCGCTTCGACATGGGCGACAGCCAGGAGTCGCGCGCCTATCAGGTCTACACGGCCACCTCGTCCATCGCGGGCGGCGGGCCGGTGGTGGTGCCGGGCGACTCCGGCGTGCGCATCGATGCGCGCGGCGACCTGGTGCTGGGCGGCGTGGGCGACGCCGGCCGCGTCACCCAGATCAACAACGGCACGCCGTTCACCGCGAAGGGCGTGGCGCAGGACGGCGAAGGCTACAGCTGGTTCTCGCTGTGGACGCCGTCGACCGCCATCGACCTGTTCAGCGCGGGCGGCAACCTGACGCCGTCCACGGCCTGGAGCGACGACCGCGCCAGCGGCAATCAGGCTTCCAGCGGCGGGCGTTTCGTGATGCCGTCGCAATTGCGCGCCGTGGCCGCCAGCGGCAGCCTGTATGTCGGCAACTCCGCCCAAGGGGCGAGGGATATGGACACCAGCACCAATGCGCCGGCGCGGCCGGCCACCGGCCTGCTGCTGGCACCATCGCCGGTCAATGCGCATTTCACCCGCCGCACGCCGGGGCAGCTGGAATTGCTGGCCGCCGATTCGATCTACGCCGGCGCCTATACGGTGACGGCGTCGGGCGCCGATCCGACCGCGCTGCCGAGCCCATTCAATCCCGGTTTCGCGGGCGTTTCCGGCACCACCGCGTATGGCGACATGTACACGCATAACGTCAACCAGGAGGCACAGGCGCCCAGCGTGCTGTTCGCGTCGCGCGAAGCGGGCGCTTCACCGCAGCGTTATCCGCTGTTCACGCTGACGCCGCCCACCGCCTCGGGCTACGCGGTGCAAGACCAGTTGCCGGCGCGCTACTACGCGCTGGCAGGCGACATCATCGGCCTGCGCACCGGTTCCATCATCACGCGCGGCGGCGGCAATGCGGCCAGCCACAGTACCTGGTACGAGGGCGCCGGTCCGGTCGATATCCGTGCCGGCCGCGACATCGTCAACTCCGGCACGGCGCTGGGGCTGGTCGAAGCCACGCCACAGGGATTGCTGGGCTGGACGTCGGAGATAGCGTACGCCAATCCGTCGCTGCCGCTGCGGCCGACGGAAAACTTTGTCGGTTCGGCGCGCGGCAATTTGATACTGCACAACAATCCGGACGAGGTATCGGTCGTGCGTGCCGGCCGCGACATCCGCTATGGCACGTTCTACGTGGGCGGTCCGGGCACGCTGGAAGTGACGGCCGGGCGCGATATCGACATGGCCGACAAGGCCGAGCTGAAGAGTATCGGCGCGGTGACGCATATCACGGCTGGCGACCGCAGCAGCGGCGCCAGCATCGCGGTGGCGGCCGGGGTCGGGGCGCATGGCCCCAACTATGACGCCTTTGCCGCGCGCTATCTCGACGCTGCCAACCTGATCGATCCAGGCAAGCCGCTGGCCGACCAGCCCGGCAAGGCGGTGGCCGTGTATGGCGGCCGCCTGGGCCTGGCAGACTGGTTGCGCGCGGAATTTGGCTACAGCGGCGACGCGGCGGGCGCGCCCGCCTTCCTGGCCGCACGCCAAGGCGAGCTCGACAAGTCTCTCCAGGCCAGCAGCGGCGGCGCCAGGCGCGACCTGCAGCGCGAATACGGCCTGTCGAGCCAGTTGCACCTGGTCAACTGGCTGGAAACCCGCTACGGCGCCGGACAGCGAAACGGCGCCGGGCTGACCTTCGATGCCGCCAGCATGGATGCGCGCAAGTTTTTCGCGGCCTTGCCGGCCGAACAGCAGCGCGTCTTCCTGCGCAACGTGTATTTCGCCGAACTCAAGGCTGGCGGGCGCGAGTACACGGCAGCGGGCGGCGTGCGCGAAGGCAGCTACCTGCGCGGTCGCGAAGCCATCGCCACCTTGTTCCCGAGCAAGGATGCGCAGGGCAAGCCCGTGACCTATGCGGGCGACCTGACCATGTTCAGCGGCGCCACCTACTATCTGGACGGCGCCTCAGGCGGCAGCACCAAGCGGCCGCGCAAGGGCGTCAATTACCTGACGCGTGAGCAGTATGTGCGTTTGGGCGACACCCACGCGCCGGTGTTCGACCTGGCCGATGCCGGCATCCACACCGATTTCGGCGGCAACATCGACATCCTGACGCCGGGCGGACGGACCCTGGTCGGCGTCGATGGCGGCTTCGTGCCGGGCGAAGGCTCGGGCGTGCTGACGCAGGGCGCCGGTGAAATCCAGATCTACGCCCGGGACAGCATCCTGCTGGGCCAGAGCCGCATCTTCACCACCTTCGGCGGCAACATCCTGGCCTGGTCGGCGCAGGGCGACATCAATGCGGGGCGCGGCTCCAAGTCCACCGTGGTGTTTACGCCGCAGCGCCGGGTCTACGACGACATCGGCATGGTGACCTTGTCGCCGACCACGCCGAACACGGGCGCCGGCATCGCCACCCTGAACCCGATCCCGGAGGTGCCGCCCGGCGACATCGACCTGATCGCCCCGCTGGGCAGCATCGACGCGGGCGAGGCGGGCATCCGCGTCTCGGGCAACGTCAACCTGGCGGCCTTGCAGGTGGTCAACGCGGAAAACATCCAGGTGCAGGGCAAGTCGACGGGCATGCCGGCCATTGCCGCCGTGAACGTGGGGGCGCTCAGCAATGCCAGCGCGGCCGCCTCGCAAGCCGTGACGGCGGCGCAGGACGTGCTGCAGCGCGAACGGGCCGCCACGCGCCAGGCGCAGCCATCGTTGTTCACCGTCAAGGTGCTGGGTTTCGGCAACGAGCAGGCGGATGAGGCCGGTGTTGGCAAGCACCAGGGCGGCGAGCCGCAGGCGTCCAGCTACCAGCCGGCCGGCGTGGTGCAGGTGCTGGGCGCGGGACCGTTGTCGGCGCCGCAGCTGCAGGCGCTCACGCCGAACGAACGGCGCGGTTTACAGCCTTGAGCGGAGTTTTATGAACATTTGATGACATTCGGCAGTCGCCGCGCGCGGCGGCTGTCTAGGCATCAGTAGATCAGCATTAGCAACAAACAATACGCCGGCCCAGCGCCGCAACACAGGGCAACCGTTTGATTTTAAGGTGAATGGAAGATGCGTGAGATGAAAAAACAGGGCAGGGACGTGCCGCCAGCGGCGCCTGCGACCGCCTTGACGATGCTGTGCCTGGCCATGCTGGCGCTGCCCGGCATGGCGCGCGCGCAGGACGCCGTCCCGGCGGCGGCCCCCGTGGCCGCGCCGGAACGGCAAGTGACGATCGAGGAATACCTGGTGCGCGGCAATACCGTGCTCGACGCCCGCGCCATCGAAGCGGCGGTCACGCCCTTCCTGGGGCCGGGCCGCACTTTGAAGGACGTGGAAGGGGCGCGCGACGCCCTTGTTGCGGCATATCAAGCCCGGGGCTACCAGTCCGTCTACGTCGACCTGCCCGAGCAGCAGGTGGAGCAGGGCGTGGTGGTGCTGCAGGTGAGCGAAACCAAGGTGGGACGCCTGCGCGTGGTCGGCGCGCAATACAACTCGCCGCTCGACGTGCGCCAGCAAGTGCCGGCCCTGACGGAAGGCAAGGTGCCCGACTTTACCCAGGCGCAAGTGGAACTGACGGCCCTGAACCGCGGTCCCAAGCGCCAGGTGATGCCGCTGGTCAAGCAAGGCAGCCTGCCCGGCACCATGGACGTGGATTTGAAAGTCGACGACAGCAGCCCGTGGCGCGCCAGCGTGGGCTTGAACAACGATTACAGCGCCGATACGAAGAAATTGCGTACCAGCATGTCGGTCGGCCACGACAACCTGTGGCAGCTCGGGCATAGCGCCACCATCAGCTTTTTCGGCACGCCGGGCGACCTGAACCAGACCAAGGTGTGGTCCGCCTCGTACGTGGCGCCGATCGGCACGCAGGGCTGGAGCGTGGAAGCGACCGGCTACCAGTCGAACAGCAACGTGGCCAGCACGGGCGGCACCAGCGTGCTGGGCAAGGGGCATGCGCTGGGCATGAAAGTCAACTATACGGTGCCCAACAGCGGCATCTGGTGGCACAGCTTTTCCGCCGGCATCGACTTCAAGGATAACCAGGAAGCGCTCAAGCTCAATGGCACGGGCAGCAATATTCCGCTCAAGTACGTGCCCCTGAGCGTGTCGTACAACGGCTTTGCGCAGACGGAGGCGGCAACCTACGGCCTGGGCCTGTCGCTGGTGGCCGGCACGCGCGCTTCATTCGGCTACGGTAGCGACAGCGCCGCCTATGACAACAAGCGCTACAAGGCCTCGCCCAGCTTCCTCGTGCTGAAGGGCGACGCCAACGCCACCTACACCCTGGGCAGCGGCGCGCAGCTGCACGGGCGCATGTCGGGCCAGCTGGCCGATGCGGCACTCGTATCGGGCGAGCAGATGGCCGCCGGCGGCGCCAACTCCGTGCGCGGCTATCTGTCGGCCGAGGCGACGGGCGACTACGGCGTGTCCGGCACCGTCGAATGGCGCACGCCCCAGCTGACGTATTTCAGCCGTCTGGAAAACTGGCGCCTGTATGCGTTTGCCGATGGCGCGCGCCTGCGCCTGCGCGATCCGATGATCGAGCAGAAAGACCTGTTCGGCCTGGCCTCCGTGGGCGTGGGCAGCAGCTTCCAGTTCCTGCGCTACCTGAATGGCCGCATCGACTTTTCGTATCCGCTGCGCGATGGCCCGCGCACGCACAAACACGTGCGCCGCATCAATTTCAACCTGTCGGCCAGCTACTGACGGGCCAGCTCAACAGCACTGCACTTTTTTAGACTTTTCTTCGGAGAATCACTGTCATGCAACGTTTTCTTTTTCTGCTCACGATCCTGGGCACGCTCGTTCCCGGCCTGGCGCATGCCTGGTGGCAGCCCGACTGGGCTTACCGCAAACCCGTCACCGTCGATGCCGGCCCGAAGGCGGGCGCCGTGGGCGGCGATCCCGGCCGCATTCCCGTGCTGCTGCGCTTGCATTCGGGCAACTTCAACTTCGAAGGCGTCAGCGACAACGGCGCCGACCTGCGTTTCGTGGCGGGCGACGATAAAACGGTGCTGAACCACCAGATCGAACAGTTCAATCCGCTGCTGGGCATCGCCCTGATCTGGGTCGACGTGCCGGCCCTGACGGCCGGTACGCCGCAGCAGCTGTGGATGTACTATGGCAATCCGAAGGCGCCCGCTTCCGGCAACGGCCAGCGCACGTTTGACCCCGACTACAGCCTGGTGTACCACTTCAGCGAGCCTGGCGTGCCTTCGCGCGACAGCACCGCCTACGGCAACCATGCCCAGACGGCCGTGCCGGCACTCGACGGTTCCGTCATCGGCGCCGGTGCCCGCCTGGGCACGGCGCCCCTGATGCTGCCCGCCTCGCCTTCGCTGGCGCTGGCCGCCGGTGCGCCATTCACCTTTTCCGCCTGGGTGCGTCCGGACAGCCTGGGCGCGCAGCAAGTACTGTATGCGCGCCGCGATGGCGCCAGTGAATTGCTGATCGGCGTAGACCAGGGCGTGCCTTTCGTGCAGGTGAATGGCCAGCGCAGCAAGCCGGGCCAGCCTATCCAGGCCGCGCAATGGTCGCACCTGGCCGTCAAGGCCGACAAGAACAACGTGGCCCTGTACGTGGGCGGCCGTCCGGCCGTCTCGCTGGCCACCGCCCTGCCGGCGTTCAGCACGGCGGCCTCGGTGGGCGCCGATGCGCCGCCGGTCGCTTCCGGTACTTCCACCCTGGCCAACTTCACGGGCGCCATCGACGAGCTGCGCCTGTCGCGCACGGCCCGTCCCGACGCCCTGCTGCTGGCCGACGCCGTCTCGCAAGGTTCCGAATCGCGCCTGGCCGTGTTTGGCGCCGATGAACAGCAGGCCGGCAAAAGCCATTTCGGCTTCATCATCGCCGCCATGCCGCTCGACGCCTGGATCGTCGTCGGCGTGCTGGGCCTGATGATGGTCTTGTCGTGGATCATCATGATCGGCAAGGGCCGCAGCTATGGAGCCATCTCGCGCGCCAATGCGCAATTCATGCAATCGTTCCACGAAGCGGCCGGCGCACCGCTGGACCACCTGGCGCGCAACGGCAAGCTGAGCGCTTCCGTGAAGACGGATTCCTCGCTGTGGCGCCTGTATGACGTGGCCATCGACGAGATGCGCCGCCGCCACGACCGCGGCTACGACCTGAACGCCGTTTCGAACGCCACCATCGGCGCCATCCGCGCCGCCATGGATGGCGTGATGGTGCGCGAAAGCGAGCGCATGTCGAAGCGCATGATCTGGCTGTCGACCACCATCGAAGGCGCGCCGTATGTCGGCCTGTTCGGCACCGTGATCGGCATCATGCTGGTGTTCGTCGTGGCGGCCATGGCCGGCGCCGTGGACATCAACTCGGTGGCGCCGGGCATGGCGGCAGCGCTGCTGTGTACGGCTGCGGGCCTGGGCGTGGCGATTCCCGCGCTGTTCGGCTACAACTGGCTGTCGTCGCGTTCTGACGCTATCGTCGCTGATATGGCCGTCTTCGTCGATGAATTTGCCACGCGCCTGGCTGAAGAGCAGGGCGACGGACGCCAGATGCGTCCCGTGCTGCAACAGGCGTGAGGGGCGCATAACCATGGCCACCTCCGCCAAGTTTACCCCCCGCAAGCGTAGCGGCGGCATCAACATCACGCCCTTCGTCGACGTGCTGCTGGTGGTGCTGGTGATCTTCATCTTGACCAGCAATGCCAGCATTCCGGGCATCAAGGTCGACCTGCCCAAGGCCAGTTCGGCCATGGCGCTGGAAAAACCGAAGACCAAGGCCATCACCATCGACAACGCGGGCCAGGTCTTCCTCGACGCCTATCCCGTCACCCTGCCCGAGCTGGAAGAGCGCTTGCGCACGGAAAAGGCCCTGACGCCCGATTTTCCCGTGATCGTGCGCGGCGATGCCGCCGTGCAATACGCGAAAGTGGTCGAAGTGCTCGACTTGCTGCGCCGCATCGACCTGAACCAGGTGGGCCTGGTGACCGGCAAGCCGGCATGAGGAGCACAAGGTGAAGCGTGACGACATGATGAAGATGGCCGCCTCGGAACCGTCGGGCGCGGCGCAGTGGTGGCGCCGCTGGGGCGGCGTGGCCGGCGGCGCGCTGCTGGCCGCTGGTCTGGCCGCGCTGGTCTGGTATTTGCTGTCGGACACGGCGGCCACCAAGCGCGAAGTGGCGGCCCCGCCGATGCTGATGCTGCCCCCGCCGCCCCCGCCGCCGCCGGAACCGGAAAAGCTGCCGGAACCGACGCCCGACAAGGTGGTGCCGGAAGTGTCGGAGCCGGAACCGACGCCGGCCGATAAACCGATGGATGACGCGCCGGAAAGCCCGTCGCCGGACAAGGGCGACCCCGTCACCATCGACGGCGCGGCGCAGGCCGGCAGCGATGCGTTCGGCATCCAGGCCGGGCGCGGCGGCGGCATGACGGGCGGCGGCGGTGGCGGCGGCCTCGGTGCGGGATCGTATGGCCGCTATGTGGCCAACGCTCTGCAGATGGCCTTTGCCCGCGACCCGCGCACGCGCCAGCTGGCGTTTGCCGACATCCGCGTCGACCTGTGGCTCGATGCGGAAGGCAAGACGACGAAGGTGCTGCTGGTGCAGGGCACGGGCAATGCGCAGACGGATGAGCAAGTGCTGGCCATGGTGCGCGATTTCCGCGCCGATGAGCGCCCGCCCGCGTCCCTGCGTTTCCCGGCCCGCGTATCCATTAAAGGCCGCCGGCCATAGCGTCCTTAATTCATATTAATTTTTACCGAAAGAAGCGATGAACCTCATATTTTCTTCCCCACAGCGCCTGCGCCGCCTTCCGCTGGCGCTCGCTGCCCTGGCCTTGAGCGTGGCGGCAGGCGCGGTACAGGCGCAAGCGCCGGCCGACAGCACCATGGTCAAGCTGATTCGCGGCCTGATCCAGAGCGGCGCCCTGAACAAGGATGCCGGCGAAGCCTTGCTGGCGCAGGCGCAGAGCGAAGCGCTGGCCGCGGCGCAAGCCCGTCCGGCCGCCGCGCCGGCCGCCCTGGCGCAGGTGCAGCCGGGCGACGTGCGCGTGCCGTATATTTCGCAAACCGTGCGCGAGCAGATCCGCGACGAAATCAAGGGACAAGTGCTGGCCGAGGCCAAGGCGGGCGGCTGGGCGGCGCCGAATGAAACGCCGGCCTGGACCAAGCGCATCCGCCTGGAAGGCGACGTGCGCGCGCGCTACGAATCGCGCTACTACGACATGGCCAACAGCAATATCGAGATCGACTGGCGCTCGCTCAACAGCGGCAGCGGCTACGACGTCAATTCCAACACCAATCTGGCCCTGCCGGCGCTGCTCAACACGCGCGAAGACCGCAAGCACTTGCTGCGCGCGCGTGCCCGCCTGGGCATCCTGGCCGACATTTCCGACAGCACGCAAGCTGGCATCCGCCTGGCCAGCGGCAACGACGACAGCCCGGTCTCGACCACGCAAACCCTGGGCGGCGGCCTGGGCAAGAAAAACATCTGGCTGGACCAGGCCTGGCTGTCCTACCAGCCCGCTTCCTGGCTGAAACTGACTGCGGGCCGCTTCGATAACCCGTTTGTTTCCAGCGATGAACTGTTTTCCAGCGAACTCAATTTCGACGGCATCGCCGCCAAGGTGCAGCAGCCCGTCGGCGCGAGCAAGGACGTCACCGTATTCGGTACCCTGGGCCTGATTCCGCTCGAGTATTCGTCCGACAACGCGCCTAGCCGCAGCCAGGCAAAAATGTCGAGCGAAAACAAATGGCTGCTCGGTGCACAAGTGGGCGCGTCGTGGAAGATCAATAGCGACCACCAATTGCGCGGCGCCGTGGCCTACTACAACTTCCGCAACATCAACGGCGAGTATTCGCAGCCGTGCGCCCTGTACGCGGGCGCCGATGGCTGCAGCACGGACTGGTCGCGTCCATCGAGCATGCAAAAGGGCAATAGCTTGATGTTGCTGCGCAATATCGCCCTGAACCCGCTGGACCCGGCGAATACGCCGCAGCCGCAATTCGTGGGCCTGGCGTCGAAGTTCCGCCTGGCCAACCTGAATGCGCGCTGGGATAGCAAGGTGGCCGGCGGCACGGACTTGCGCATCGAAGGCGATTATGTGCGCAACATGGCCTACGACAAGAATGAAATGTGGGCGCGCGCCAAGGGCGGCATCATGAACAACTTCGGCGGCACGGGCGGCGTCTCGCAAGCCGATTTCAGGAGCGGCGGCAACGCCTACATGCTGCAGGCGACCCTGGGCAAGGCGAATACGCAAGCGCGCGGCGACTGGAACGTGCTGCTTGGCTACAAGCGCATCGAACCGGATGCCTTGCCTGACGCCTACAACGATTCCACCTTCCACCTGGGCGGCACGAATGCGCGCGGCTACTACCTTGGTGGCGCGTATGCGCTCGACAAGAATACCTGGCTCAATGGCCGCTGGACGTCGAGCCGCGAAGTGTTCGGTTCGGCACTGTCGATCGACACCCTGCAAATCGAATTGAACGCGCGTTTTTAAGGAGCCATGATGTTGATATCCAACAAAATGCGCTTGCCGCTACTGCTGCTGAGCTTGCTGGCCGCCGGCATCGCCCAGGCGCAGGGACAGAAGGGGCAAAGCATGGAAGAGCGCTTGCGCGCCGAGTTGCGCAATGTCACGGCGCAGTTGCAGCAGACGCGCGGCGAGCTGGAATTGCTCAAAGCCAAGGGCACGCCGGTCGCCACGGCCGCACCAGTCGCCGCGCCCGCCAGCGATGGCTTGAAGAAGGAGCTGGCGCGCAGCCAGTCGCAACTGGCGCAGGAACGCGCGCAGCGGGAAAAACTGGCAGCCGAGCAACAGCGCGGCGCCGCCGCCGCGCAAGAGGCCAGCGCCAGTCTGGCCCAGTACCGCCAGACCGGCGAACAGCTGGCCGCCACGGGCAAGCAGCTGGCAGCGGAGCGTGCGCGCCTGGACGGCGAAGTGGCAGCGCAGCGCGGCGCCCTGGCGCGCTGCGAGAGCAAGAATGCCCAGCTGTATGCGGCCGGGCAGGAAATCCTGCAAGCGTATGAAGGCCTCGACGTGCTGGACGTCATGAAGGCGCGCCAGCCGTTCGCCGCGCAAAGCCGGGTGAAACTCGAACAGATTGCCCAGCAGTACGGCGACCAGCTGTACCAGGGCCGCTTTGATGCGCGTCAAACCGACGCGGCAGCAACGCCGGCCGCCCCCGCACCGGCCCCCCAATAATTTTACTTTTTGAAATGAATGGAATGACGATGGAAAACACGAATAGCTTGCTGACCACCCTGAATGCGGAACAAACGGCCGAGGCCATCAAGGCGGCCGGCTGCGCCGTTACCAGCATCGAGCACGACGGCGTCGTGCGCCTGCATAGCGCCAGCCATGGCATCGGCTTTCAGGTGCTGTGGGGCAATGAAGCTGCGCCGGGCCAGTACGCCGACCTGACCCTGAGCTGCCCGCTGCGCGTGCAGGGCGGCGACTTGCCGGTCGGCTTGCTGGCCGAATGGCACCGCAGCAAGCGCTTCGCCCGCGTGGCCCAGCATGGCGATTTCGTCGTGCTGGAAATGGATGTGCTCGTCGCCGGCGGCGTCAGCCGCGAGTACCTGAATATCAATCTGCAATTGTGGACGCAGATGATGGGCCAGTTTTTCTTGTTCTTGCGCAACTTTACCCCGGCCGATACGAGCACCGCACCGGTAGTCGAGGCCGCCAGCGTGGCCGAAGAAGAAACTGTGCCGGCCTGATAATCGATCCACAGGCGGCGAAAAAAGGCCCATGACGGGCCTTTTTTGCCGTCAGCGAACCCCAAGTGTCGTATTAAATACTTATTTTTTAGGCATCGCGCATTAAAACTGCTCAAAGAGCGTGTGTGAATCAAGCCAGCAACGGCTGTATGGCGGATAATATTGCCTGTTGCCGATTTGGATACGACCTTTACACAAAAATGCGCCCCATGGATTTTACCCGCGACGAAACCAGTGAAACCCCAGTTGCCCCGGCCAGCGCGCCGGGAGCGCCTTTGCCGTACGCCGTCGCCACCTGGCTGCAGCGGGTGGAGGCTGCCGCCCATCCGAAGGCCGTGCTGACGATTGCCGAGCCCGATCCCAAACTCAACCAGCATCGCCTGATCTACGTGCTGGCGCCCACCAGCGGCGGCCGCCACGTGGCCCTGTGCCTGTACAAGGCGCGGCTGCGGCCGAATGGCGACGTGGCGGCGGCGTCCCCCATCAGCGAAATCTTTTCCCTGCTGTCGGCGCCGCCCACGTTCTTGACGCCGGCCGACGAAGACCTCGTGCGTTTCTTCGTGGCCATGCGCAGCGGACAGAATTCGCAGACGGGCAGCGCCACGGAGCCGAAGGGCAAGGTGGGCGCGGCCCTGCTGAAAATGCTGGCAGAGCAGGATAAATTGCTGTGGGCCAATTCCTGGGCCGACGTCGGCAATGGTCTCGTGTATCCATTGAAGGAAGGTCCCGTGCGTCCCGCCCGCCTGTTCTGGCGCGACGAGGGCAAGACCATGCGCCTGGGCTGGCAGGTGGACCCGCCGGAAGGCGCGAAGCACCATGGCGCCGACCAGATCGACTACATGCTGCCCACCGATCCGCCGTGGTATATCGACAATCTGTCGTGCGGCGTGCTGGAACTGAACCAGGGCGGCTCCGACATTTCCCTGGCCGATTTGCAGGCCCTGGTGGCGCAGGCGCCGCCGTTGAACGCGAACGACAAGGTGCGCGTGTCGCAACTGCTGCTGGCGCAAGGCTTGCAGCATTTGATGCCGCTGCCGCAGCCGTTGCCGCAGCGCTTGCGCAAGGATGTGCCGGCGCAACCGGTCTTGCTGCTCGATAGCGCCATGCTGGCCGATGGCAGTGCGCAGCGCTGGAGCGACTTCGCCGTGCTGTCCTACGATTACGATGGCGAAAGGGTCTCGTTCGACCCGTCGCAGCGCGTGGTGCGGCAAGTGGGCGAGGTGACGGAAATTATCCAGCGAAACACGGTCGACGAAGCGCGCGCGCTGGCAACATTGGCCGAGCTGCAATTCAAGAAGCCCGGTTCCGCCCCCCTGAGCGGGCTGAAAGGCGCCTTGCTGCTGCCTTCCCAGGCGGAATGGCTGCGTTTTGCCGAGTCCGGCATCGATACCTTGCTGGCGCAGGGCTGGATCGTGGAAAAGACGGCCAAGTACCGCTACGACGTGAGCGACGTGGGCGACTGGTACGCGGAAATCGACGACCAGGACCCGGACAGCGGCAACGCCTGGTTCGAACTGGAACTGGGCATCGTCGTCAACCACGAGCGCGTGCCGCTGCTGCCCGTGCTGGTGCAGCTGATCCGCAACGCGCCCAACGATTTCAACCCGAAAGTCATCGAAGCGCATGCCGACGATGACCAGATGCTGGCGACCTTGCCGGACGGCACGCGCGTGGCCCTGCCGTGGGGCCGCGTGCGCCCGATTTTGAACACCCTGGGCGAACTGTATTTCGGCGACAAGATCAGGCATGCCGTGCGCATGTCGACGCTGGATGCGGCGCGCCTGGAAGAGCTGGCGCGGGGCCTGGAGATGCAGTGGACGGGCGGCGAGCAGCTGCGCGCCATGGGCCGCAAGCTGAGCCAGTTCGGTTCCGTGCAAAAAGTGGCGGCGCCCGCCGGCCTGCAGGCCACCCTGCGCGATTACCAGGCCGATGGCCTGGCGTGGATGCAATTCCTGCGCGACCATGACCTGGCGGGGATTTTGGCCGATGACATGGGCCTCGGCAAGACCGTGCAAACCCTGGCGCATATCCTGGTGGAAAAGGAAGCGGGCCGCCTCACGCATCCGGCCCTCGTCATCGCACCAACGAGTTTGATGGGCAACTGGCAGGACGAGGCGGCCAAGTTCGCGCCCAGCCTGAAGGTATTGCTGCTGCAAGGCAAGGACCGCGCCCAGCAATTCGACCAGATCGACCAGTGCGACCTGGTGCTGACAACGTACGCGCTGTTGCCGCGCGACGAGGAAACCTTGCGCGAGCATGATTTCCACCTGGTCATCCTCGACGAATCGCACTACATCAAGAATACGCGCAGCAAGGCGGCGCAAAGCGCGGGCCTGCTGCGCGCGCGCCACCGCCTGTGCCTGTCCGGCACGCCGCTGGAAAATCATTTGGGCGAACTGTGGTCGCAATTCCACTTCCTGCTGCCGGGCTTGCTGGGCGACGAAAAGACCTTCAATACCCAGTTCCGCCATCCGATCGAGCGCCAGGACGATCCGCTGCGCCGCATGCTGCTGAACCGCCGCATCAAGCCGTTCCTGCTGCGCCGCACGAAGGACAATGTCGCCAAGGAATTGCCGCCGAAGACGGAAATGGTGCGCAAGGTGGAGCTCACGGGACCGCAGCGCGACCTGTATGAAACCGTGCGTCTTGCGATGGATCAAAAAGTACGCGAAGAAATCGACAAGAAGGGCGTGGCGCGTAGCCAGATCGTCATCCTCGAAGCGCTGCTGAAACTGCGGCAAGTGTGCTGCGACCCCCGCCTCGTGAAATCCTTGCCGGCGAAGAAGCAGTCGGCCGGTTCGGCCAAGCTGCTCGACCTGATGCAGATGGTGGAAGACTTGCTCGACGAAGGGCGCAAGATCCTTGTCTTCTCACAATTTACCAGCATGCTGGAGCTGATCGAGGAAGAGCTGGAATCGCGCGACATTCCCTACGCCTTGCTGACGGGCGAAACGAAGGACCGGGGCGCGCAAGTGGCGGCCTTCCAGCAGGGCGCCGTGCCGATCTTCCTGATCAGCCTGAAAGCGGGCGGCGTGGGCTTGAACCTGACGGCGGCCGACACGGTCATTCACTACGACCCGTGGTGGAATCCGGCGGCGGAAAACCAGGCCACGGACCGCGCCTGGCGCATCGGCCAGGACAAGCCAGTCTTCGTGTATAAACTGATCGCGAAGGGCACCCTGGAAGAAAAAATCCAGTTGCTGCAGCAAAAGAAATCGGAGCTGGCGCAATCGATCCTGGCCGAAGGCGAATCGCAGAAGATGGCCCTCACGCAGGAAGACTTGCAGCAGATTTTCGCCCCGCTGGAAGATTAACGCAGCAGCACGCTTATACTTGGCGCATTCCATTCACGCCAGGTATAAAGCATGCTGCCCATTTTCCTCCTGCTGCTTGCCGGCGCCATCCTCATGGCGCTGCGTTTCGTCCAGTTGCGCCGCGCCCTGCTGCGCGCGCGCGCGGGCGAACAGCAGTTCCGCCTGCTGCTTGAACACAGCCGCGATACGGCCTTTCTGCTCGACGCCGCTACCCTCGAATTACTCTACATCAGCCCCGCCGCGCAGCGCATGACCGGTTACGACCTGCCTGCCCTGCGCGCACACGCGGCGCAGCTGGCGGCCGACGTGCCGGCCCGGCTGCAGCGCTGGCGCGATGGCGATACGAGCCGTTTGACCCTGCTGCGCGAAGCGGAATTGGCGCATGCCGACGGGCACCTGCTGGCGCTGGAAATCAGCTCGACCATCGTGCCTGCCGCGCAAGGGCGCGGCGTCACCGTGGCGGGCACGGTGCGCGACGTCAGCGCTGCCCAGGCCCAGGAAGCCGAGCGGGAAAAGGAGCAGAAGCGCTTCGCCTCGATGCTGTCGCATGAATTCCGCTCGCCGCTGGCCACCATCGACGGCGCCATCCAGCGCCTCGTCTCGACCTCCGGTGACGCCGACGAGGCCACGCGCAAGCGCTATGTGAAGATCCAGACGGCCGTCGACCGTTTGTTGGCCATGATCGACGACTATCTGTCACCTGAACGCATGGCGGCCATCGGCCGTGAGCGGGCCGCCGACGGCATCGCGCCGCTGGCCTTGCTGCAGCAGGCAGCCGCCGGCGTGCCCGCCAGCCACCGCGTGCGGCTGGAACTCGACGAAGACTTGCCTGCCCGGCTGCGCTGCGACGTGCCCGGCATGGCCCTGTGCCTGAAAATCCTGCTGGACAACGCCGTCAAGTTCAGCCCGGCCGGCAGCAGCATCACCGTGGCGGGACGGCGGGCCAGCGGCGGCGGCGTGGAGCTGTGCGTGCGCGACCAAGGTACCGGCGTGCCGGAGGCGGAACTGGCGCATATCTTCGAAAAAAGTTTCCGTGGAACCCATGCCACGCATGCGGGCGCGGGCCTGGGACTGTACATGGCGCGCGCCGTCGTGGACGTGCATGGCGGGAGTTTGCAGGGGCATAATCTGCCCGAAGGCGGGGCAGTTTTTCGGATTTGGCTGCCGCTTCCTGTCTAGACAAGGAAAAGCCTTGCTTCCGCTGAAGTCAACCGTGATAATTCCTTGACGTAAACCTATCAGCCCGTCCATCATGGTGCAGAAGTGAATGGCATGGTTTGCCCACGGTTTGCTTACTAACAAAGAATGGCGTAGCAATGACGAAAATATTGATCGTCGAAGACAATCTGGACTACGCCGAAGACATGGCGGAATTCCTCGTTGAGCTCGAGCACGAAGTCCATATCACCAGCTCCGCTGGCGGCATGTGGACTGCATTGAGCCATGGTAATGTCGGCGTGGTGGTGCTGGATCTGGGCTTGCCCGATGAAGACGGCTTCAACGTCATCCCCCGCATGCGCCAGCTGTATCCGCAAATCGGCGTGCTGGTGCTGACGGGGCGTGTCGCCTTCGACAGCCGCATCCTCGGCTTGCGCCTGGGCGCCGACCACTATCTGACCAAGCCGATCAAGTTCCCCGAACTGGCCGCCCACATCGAGGCGCTCGACCGCCGCGTGGGGCCGCAAGACCCCGTGCCCGAGCCAGGCAAGTGGACCTTGAAAGTAAGCGCTCGCCAACTCGAGCTGATGGGCGCCGTGATCGCCCTGACGGAAAAGGAATTCAACTTCCTGCACTTGCTGACCATCAACACCCGTCCCGTGCCGCGCGACGTCATCGTGGCCGGCATGGGTGGCGAAGACCCCGATGCGGGCCGCCGCGTCGACATGCTCGTGTATCGGCTGCGCAAGAAAGCCAAGACGGGCCTGGGCCAGGACTTGCCGCTGCGCAGTGCGTATGGCGAGGGCTACAGCCTGTCGGCCAGTTTCAATCTGTCCTGATCGTGCATATTGCGCCGCCCGCGAGCGGGCGGCAGCATAAAAGGGACAGAGTCAACCGCTTTTTTCAGCATTTCAAATAAAACAGGGTCAGAGTCGCGTCTGCACCCCGGAGTGTGTAAAATCAAGGCCTTAGCCTTCATTTTACGACTTTCCCCATGGCCCGTTTGCCCCGCCTCATCATTCCCGCACTGCCCCATTACGTGATCCAGCGCGGCAGCAACCGCCAGCCCGTGTTCCAGGACGCGGCGGACTACGCGCAATTCCTGTCCTGGCTGAAAACGGGCGCGAAAATGTTCAAGGTGGCCATCCACGCCTACGTTTTATTGCCAGATCAATTACATTTATTGGCGACGCCAGCCGATGCGACGGGCCTGGGGCAGCTGATGCAGTGGCTGGGGCGCTATTACGTGCCGTATTTCAACCAGAAATACGGCCGCGAAGGGGCCTTGTGGCAGGGACGCTACAAAACCTCCGTCATCGATCCCGACAATTTCTTCCTTACTTGCTGCCGCTACCTGGAATGCGTGCCCGTGCAGACGGGCCTGGCGGGCCAGGCGCTCGATTACAGCTGGTCCAGCTATGCCCACCATGCGGGCGTGCGGCCCGATGCCGTCATCACCGACCATGCCTTGTACTGGGCGCTGGGCAATACGCCGTTCGACCGCGAGGCGGCGTATTTGCGCCTGTTCGAGCAAGGCCTGGGCAGCAGCCAGGTGAAAACCGTGGAACAGGCCGTGTTGAAGGGCTGGCCGCTGGGTTCCGACGCTTTCAAGCAGGCGCTGGAGCAAAAAATGCAGCGGCAAGTGCTGCCCGCCAAGCGGGGCCGTCCCCGCAAAATCGTCGCCGAGCCGGACGCCAATTGAAAGGCATTCGCATTTAAAACAAAAAATGGTTTCTTTCTGACGTTTTATTGAAATGGCTTCGACTATGTCCCTATTAAATTTTTAGAGCGACGGAATAGAATTTAATTCGACTCCGACCCTAATTGTTCTAGTTGAGTTTTTTGTTGCGTTGCACTACTCTAGTTTTTCGATAGTCATATGCAGCGGAGAAGCCCATGAAAGCGCAAGGCCTGTACGACCCAGCCAATGAACACGATGCCTGCGGCGTCGGTTTCGTCGCCCATATCAAGGGCAACAAGACCCATTCGATCGTCGAACAGGGCTTGCTGATTCTGAAAAACCTCGATCACCGGGGCGCCGTGGGCGCCGATGCGCTGATGGGCGATGGCGCCGGCATCCTGATCCAGATTCCCGACCAGTACTACCGCGAAGAAATGGCCAAGCAGGGCGTGGAATTGCCGCCGCCTGGCGAATACGGCGTGGGCATGGTCTTCCTGCCGAAGGAACACGCCTCGCGCATCGCTTGCGAACAGGAAATCGAACGGGCCGTGCGCATCGAGGGCCAGGTCGTGCTGGGCTGGCGCAACGTGCCCATCGATACGGACATGCCGATGTCGCCCACCGTGCGCGCCAAGGAACCGGTCATCCGCCAGATCTTCATCGGCCGCGGCCCGGACATCATGGTTACCGACGCGCTCGAGCGCAAACTGTATGTGATCCGCAAATCGTCGGGCCACGCCATCCAGGCCTTGAAACTGCTGCACGGCAAGGAATTCTTCGTGCCGTCGATGTCGGCGCGCACGATTGTCTATAAAGGCTTGCTGCTGGCCGACCAGGTGGGCGTGTACTACAAGGACTTGCAGGACGCGCGCTGCATCTCGGCCCTGGCCTTGGTGCACCAGCGTTTCTCGACGAATACCTTCCCCGAATGGCCGCTGGCCCACCCCTACCGTTTGATCGCGCACAATGGCGAGATCAACACGGTGAAAGGCAACTTCAACTGGATGCGCGCGCGCGAAGGCGTGATGAAGTCGGCCGTGCTGGGCGACGACCTGCAGAAACTGTTCCCGCTGATCTATGAAGGCCAGTCCGACACGGCGTGCTTCGACAATGCGCTGGAACTGCTGCTGATGGCCGGCTACCCGATCGCCCAGGCGATGATGATGATGATTCCGGAAGCGTGGGAAAACCACACGACGATGGATGACAACCGCCGCGCCTTCTATGAATACCACGCGGCCATGATGGAACCGTGGGACGGCCCCGCCGCCATGGCATTCACGGATGGCCGCCACATCGGCGGCACGCTGGACCGCAATGGCTTGCGTCCGGCCCGCTACATCGTCACGGACGACGACCTGGTGGTGATGGCGTCGGAATCGGGCGTGCTGCCGATTCCCGAGTCGAAAATCATCCAGAAATGGCGCTTGCAGCCCGGTAAGATGTTCCTGATCGACCTGGAAGCGGGCCGCATCATCGACGACCAGGAATTGAAAAACACCTACGCGAACGCCAAGCCCTATAAAGCGTGGATCAACTCGGTGCGCATCAAGCTCGACGAGATCAAGCTGGCCGAAGGACAAGCGAAACAGGACCGCGCCCAGGGCGAAAAAGCTCAGCCGTCGCTGCTGGACCGCCAGCAGGCGTTCGGCTATACGCAGGAAGACTTGAAATTCCTCATGGCGCCGATGGCACTGGCCGGCGAAGAGGCGACGGGCTCGATGGGCAATGATTCGCCGCTGGCCGTCATGTCGAACAAGCTCAAGCCGCTGTATAACTACTTCAAGCAATTGTTCGCGCAAGTGACGAATCCGCCGATCGACCCGATCCGCGAAGCGATGGTGATGTCGCTCGTGTCCTTCATCGGCCCGAAACCGAACTTGCTCGATACCAATAACGTCAACCCGCCGATGCGCCTGGAAGTGGCGCAGCCCGTGCTGGGCTTTGACGACATGGCCCGCTTGCGCAACATCAGCGCCCACACGGGCGGCAAGTTCAAGTCGTACGAACTGGACATCTGCTACCCGCTGGCCTGGGGCAAGGAAGGCGTGGAAGCGTGCCTGGCCTCGCTGTGCGCGGAAGCCGTCGACGCCGTGAAATCCGGCCACAACATTTTGATCGTCTCGGACCGCGCCATTTGCGCCGACCAGGTGGCGATCCCCGCGCTGCTGGCCACCTCCACCGTGCACCAGCACCTGGTGAGCAAGGGTTTGCGCGCCTCAACCGGCCTCGTCGTGGAAACGGGCTCGGCCCGCGAAACGCACCACTTCGCCTTGCTGGCAGGCTATGGCGCGGAAGCCGTCCACCCGTATCTGGCCATGGAAACCCTGGCCGAGATGGCGCACGGTTTGCCCGGCGACTTGTCGGCGGACAAAGCCATCTACAATTACACCAAGGCGGTCGGCAAAGGCTTGATGAAAGTCATGTCGAAGATGGGCATTTCGACGTATATGTCGTACTGCGGCGCGCAAATCTTCGAAGCCATCGGCCTGAACAAGTCGCTGGTGGACAAATACTTCAAGGGCACGGCCTCGAACGTGGAAGGCATCGGCGTGTTTGAAGTGGCGGAAGAAGCGCTGCGCCTGCACGCGCTGGCCTTCGGCAACGATCCCGTGCTGGCGGATAAGCTTGACGCGGGCGGCGAATACGCATTCCGCGTGCGCGGCGAAGACCATATGTGGACGCCGGACGCGATTGCCAAGCTGCAGCACTCCACGCGCAGCAACAATTTCTCCAGCTATAAGGAGTACGCGCAAATCATCAACGACCAGAGCCGTCGCCACCTGACCCTGCGCGGCCTGTTCGAGTTCAAGCTCGACCCGACCAAGGCCATCCCGCTCGACGAAGTGGAACCGGCCAAGGAAATCGTCAAGCGTTTCGCCACGGGCGCCATGTCGCTCGGTTCGATCAGCACGGAAGCGCACGCAACGCTTGCGGTCGCCATGAACCGCATCGGCGGCAAGTCGAACACGGGCGAGGGCGGCGAAGATCCGAACCGCTACACGCAGGAATTGAAGGGCATCCCGATCCGCCAGGGCGACACCATGGCGTCGGTGGTGGGCGCCGAGCAGATCGTCGTCGATATTCCGCTGCAGGAAGGCGATTCCATGCGCTCGCGCATCAAGCAGGTGGCGTCGGGACGTTTCGGCGTCACGGCCGCCTACCTGAACTCGGCCGACCAGATCCAGATCAAGATGGCGCAGGGCGCCAAACCGGGCGAGGGCGGCCAGTTGCCGGGCCATAAGGTGTCCGAATACATCGCCAGCCTGCGCTTTTCCGTGCCGGGCGTGGGCCTGATTTCGCCGCCGCCGCACCACGACATTTATTCCATCGAAGACCTGGCGCAGCTGATCCATGACTTGAAGAACGCCAATCCGCGCGCGTCGATTTCCGTGAAGCTGGTGTCGGAAGTGGGCATCGGCACGGTCGCCGCCGGCGTCACCAAGGCCAAGGCCGACCACGTGGTCGTCGCCGGCCATGACGGCGGCACGGGCGCTTCGCCATTGTCGTCCGTAAAACATGCGGGCACGCCGTGGGAGTTGGGCCTTGCTGAAACGCAACAAACCCTGGTCTTGAACGGCTTGCGCAGCCGTATCCGCGTGCAGGCCGACGGCCAGATGAAGACGGGCCGCGACGTGGTCATCGCCGCCTTGCTGGGCGCCGACGAGATCGGTTTCGCCACGGCGCCGCTGGTGGTCGAGGGCTGCATCATGATGCGCAAATGCCACTTGAACACGTGCCCTGTGGGCGTGGCTACGCAAGATCCGGTCCTGCGCGCCAAGTTCTCGGGCAAGCCCGAGTATGTCGTCAATTACTTCTTCTTCGTGGCCGAAGAAGCCCGCCAATTGATGGCGCAGCTGGGCATCCGCACGTATGACGAGCTGATCGGCCGCGTGGACTTGCTCGACAAATCGAAGGCGATTGCGCACTGGAAGGCGCAGGGGCTGGACTTCTCGTCCATCTTCTACAAGCCGGAAACCCCGGATGGCCAGGCTTGCCGCCACGTGGAATTCCAGGACCATGCGCTGGAAAAGGCGCTCGACCACAAGCTGATCGCGCAAGCGCGCGCGGCGCTGGAAAAGGGCGAGCGCGTCTCCTTCATCTCGCCCGTGCGCAACCTGAACCGCACGGTGGGCACCATGCTGTCCGGCGAAGTGGCGAAGAAATACGGCCACGCCGGCTTGCCGGACGACACCATCCACATCCAGCTGCAAGGCACGGCGGGCCAGTCGGCCTGCGCCTTCCTGGCGCACGGCATCACGATCGACCTGGTGGGCGAGGGCAACGATTACGTGGGTAAAGGATTGTCGGGCGGGCGCATCATCGTGCGGCCGAATACGGAATTCCGTGGCTGGGCCGTGGACAACATCATCATCGGCAACACGGTGCTGTACGGCGCCATTGCCGGCGAAGCCTTCTTCAACGGCGTGGCCGGCGAACGCTTTGCCGTGCGCAACTCGGGCGCCACCACGGTGGTCGAGGGCCTGGGCGACCATGGCTGCGAATACATGACGGGCGGCACGGTGGTGGTACTGGGCAACACGGGACGCAACTTCGCGGCCGGCATGTCGGGCGGCATCGCCTATGTGTATGACCCGGCCGGCGACTTTGCCAGCAAGTGCAACACGGCCATGGTCAGCCTGGACAAGGTCGTGTCGGCGGCGGAACAGCATCTGGACCGCGATGCCTGGCATACGCAGCACCGCGATGGCGTGCCGGAAGCGGACGAAGTCATCCTCAAGCGCCTGATCGAGCGTCACTTCAAGCACACGGGCAGCACCCGCGCCCGCGTCCTGCTCGACGACTGGGCCGCGGCGCGCGGCAAGTTCGTGAAAGTCTTCCCGAACGAATACAAGCGCGCACTGATCGAAATGGCGGCTGACGCCGCCATGGAAGTGCAAGCCGTCGCCGCCTGAGCCAGCTAGAACAATGATACGGGAGCGGCCAGGCCGCTCCCCGCCAGCCAAATACAAAGGAAACATCGTGGGTAAAATTACCGGCTTCATGGAATTCAAGCGCCAGGACGAACACTATCTGGAGCCTGCCGCGCGTCTGAAGAACTACAAGGAATTCGTGCTGCACCTGTCGGATGCGCAAGCGACCGTGCAAGGTGCGCGCTGCATGGATTGCGGCATCCCCTTCTGCACCACGGGTTGTCCCGTGAATAACATCATTCCCGACTGGAATGACCTGGTGTACCGCGGCGCCTACCGCGAAGCCCTCGACATCTTGCATTCGACGAATAACTTCCCGGAATTTACGGGCCGCATTTGCCCGGCGCCGTGCGAGTCGGCCTGCACCCTGGGCATCCACGAAGATCCGGTCGGCATCAAGTCCATCGAACACAAGATCATCGACATGGGCTGGGAGCACGGCTGGGTCACGCCGCAGCCGGCGGGTTTTAGCACCGGCAAGAAAGTCGCCATCGTCGGTTCCGGCCCCGCCGGCCTGGCGGCGGCGCAGCAGCTGGCGCGCGCCGGCCATGCCGTCACCGTGTTCGAGAAGAGCGACCGGGTCGGTGGCTTGTTGCGTTATGGCATCCCCGACTTCAAGATGGAAAAGTCGCACATCGACCTGCGCGTAAAACAGATGGAAGCCGAAGGCGTCGTCTTCCGCACCAGCGTGCTGGTCGGCAAGGACTTCCCTGCCCATGTCAACAACTGGGCCAAGGAAACCATTTTCCCGGAAGACCTGGAAAAGGAATTCGACGCCGTCATCATGGCCGGCGGCGCCGAGCAGCCGCGCGATTTGCCCGTGCCGGGCCGCGACTTGAAAGGCGTGCACTTCGCCATGGATTTCCTGCCGCTGCAAAACAAGGTCAACGCGGGCGACAAGCTCAAGGACCAGATCAAGGCCACGGGCAAGCACGTGGTGGTGATCGGCGGCGGCGACACGGGTTCCGACTGCGTCGGCACCTCGAACCGCCATGGCGCCGCCTCCGTGGCCCAGTTCGAACTGATGCCGCAGCCGCCGGAACAGGAAAACAAGCCGCTCGTCTGGCCCTACTGGCCGACCAAGCTGCGCACCTCGTCCTCGCACGAGGAAGGCTGCGAGCGCGACTGGGCCGTGGCCACCAAGCGTTTCGAAGGCAAGGGCGGCAAGGTGGAAAAGCTGATCGCCTGCAGAGTCGAATGGAAAGACGGCAAGATGAGCGAAGTGCCGAACTCGGAATTCGAGATGAAAGCGGACCTGGTCTTCCTGGCCATGGGTTTTGTTTCCCCAGTGCAACAAGTGCTGGAAGCGTTCGGCGTCGATACGGATGCGCGCGGCAATGTCAAGGCGACAACAGATGGCGCCGGCTGCTACCAGACCTCGGTGCCGAAAGTCTTTGCGGCCGGCGACATGCGCCGTGGCCAGTCGCTGGTGGTGTGGGCCATCCGCGAAGGGCGCCAGTGCGCGCGTGCCGTCGATGAGTTCCTGATGGGGGCATCCCTGCTGCCGCGCTAATTAACGAGCAATTGTTCGTTTTTTGACAGGGCCACGGCGCGGAGCGCGCCGTGGCCTTTCTTATTTTTACTTGTCAAGTCGACAGCCGTGAGTGCCATCGGATGGGTGCGCGATGCGCAGGTCAAATTTCCACTACAATATCTGACTTTCGATTCATTAGTGTTGTATTCTTCCCCTTTACGGGGCTGTCCCAAGGGGTGTCTCAGCAGAGGTTGGCGTTTCTGCACTACAATACGCCATTAAAATAGTGAGCTTCGTCGTGCCAAATCTTGTTGAGATCCGTGATTTACACTTTGCCTATGGAGAACGTTCGATTTTATCGGGCCTTCAAATGGATTTCCCACGTGGAAAAGTTGTGGCCGTCATGGGTGGCTCCGGCAGTGGCAAGACGACCGTACTGCGCCTGATCGGCGGGCAGCTGCGTCCCAGTTCCGGTTCCGTGAATGTGGACGGCCAGATCGTGCATACGCTGGGCACCGACGAGCTGTATCAGCTGCGCCGCAAGATGGGCATGCTGTTCCAGCACGGCGCGCTGTTTACGGACTTGACGGCGTTCGAGAACGTGGCCTTCCCCCTGCGCGAACACACGGACTTGAATGAAGAGCTGATCCGCACCCTGGTGCTGATGAAGCTGCACGCCGTGGGCTTGCGCAATGCGGCGCAATTGAAGCCGGCCGAGATTTCGGGCGGCATGGGCCGCCGCGTCGCGCTGGCGCGCGCCATCGCGCTCGACCCCGAATTGATCATGTACGACGAGCCGTTCGCCGGCCTGGACCCGATTTCCATGGGCGTGACGGCCAATTTGATCCGCAATCTGAACGATGCGCTGGGCTCCACGTCTATCCTGGTATCGCACGATGTGAAGGAGTGTTTCGCCATCGCTGATTATGTCTATTTTCTGTCATCGGGCAAGATCGTGGCGCACGGCACGCCGGCCGAGATGGCCGTGTCGACGCATCCTTACGTCAAGCAGTTCGTCAATGCCGAGGCCGATGGCCCCGTACCGTTCCATTATCCGGGCAAGTCGCTGGCCGATGACCTGGGTCTGCACGCGGGGGGCGGCCGATGATCGCGCGTTTCCTGGCGGCGATCGGAGCATGGTTGCGCAATGCGGTACAAGATCTCGGCTTTGCCGTGCGTTCGTTCTTTATCATCATCGCCTCGTCGGGCGGCCTGTGGCGCCGTCCGCGCCTGGTGATCGAGCAACTGTTTTTTATCGGTAACCGCTCGCTGGTGATTACCGCCGTCTCCGGCCTGTTTGTCGGCATGGTGCTGGGTTTGCAAGGCTATTACACCTTGACCACGTATGGCGCCGAGCAGTCGCTGGGCTTGCTGGTGGCGCTGTCGCTGACGCGCGAACTGGGCCCCGTCGTGACGGCTTTGCTGTTCGCGGGCCGCGCTGGCACCTCGCTGACGGCGGAAATCGGCCTGATGAAGGCGGGCGAGCAATTGTCGGCCATGGAAATGATGGCCGTGAACCCGATCCAGCGCGTGCTGGCGCCCCGTTTCTGGGCCGGCGTGATCGCCATGCCTATCCTGGGCGCCATCTTCACGGCCGTCGGCATCGTCGGCAGCTACCTGGTCGGCGTGGTGCTGATCGGCGTCGATGAAGGCTCGTTCTGGTCGCAGATGCAAGGCGGCGTGGATGTCTGGAAAGAGGTCGGCAACGGCACCATCAAGAGCCTGGTGTTCGGCATCGCGGTGACCTTCATCGCGCTGTTCCAGGGTTACCAGGCGCAGCCGACGCCGGAAGACGTCTCCGGCGCCACTACGCGCACGGTGGTGATTTCGTCGTTGATGGTGTGGTGGCTCGATTTCATGATGACAGCGTTGATGTTTAGCAAGTAATTGCTCATCAGCGACAAACAGCGGGCCTGGGCAGGATATTGCGCAGGCGGCAACAAGTAAAAATTATTTAGGATTGTTTATGCAACGTAAATCTTTGGATGTCTGGGTCGGCTTGTTCGTCTTGCTCGGTGTAGCGGCATTGATGTTTCTGGCGCTCAAGGCCGGCAATATGAGCTCGCTGTCTTTCAGCAAGACGTATACCATTACGGCCAAGTTCGACAATATTGGCGGCCTCAAGCCGCAGGCGCCCGTCAAGGGCGCCGGCGTGGTGGTGGGGCGCGTGGCGGAGATCCGCTTTGACGACAAGACCTACCAGGCGCTGGTGAAACTCGACATCGAAGATGGCTACAAATTTCCGAAAGACAGCTCGGCCAAGATTCTGACGGCCGGTTTGCTGGGTGAGCAATATATCGGCCTGGAAGCAGGCGGCGATCTGGCGAACCTGGCAGAGGGCGACAAGATCGCCCGTACTCAATCGGCCACAGTGCTGGAAGACCTGATCAATCAGTTCATCTACAGCAAGGCAGCGGAAGGAAAGGACAGCAAATGAGCGAGTCGACCAAACAATCCCAAGGCAGCCTGGCGCGTATCGGCCTGGCCCTGGCCATCGCCGCCAGCGTGAGCGCCTGCGCCACCGGCACCAATCCGCGCGACCCGCTCGAGGGTTACAACCGCGCGATGTTCAAGTTCAACGATACCGTCGACCAGGTGGCCCTGAAACCGGTCGCCACGGCCTACAAGACGGTCACGCCATCGTTCGTGCAAACGGGCGTGGGCAACTTCTTCGGCAACTTGTCCGACGTGTGGAGCGCCGTGAACAACTTGCTGCAAGGCAAGGGCGAAGCGGGCTTGCAAGACGTCGTGCGCGTCAGCATGAACTCGACCTTCGGCATCTTCGGCCTGATCGACATCGCCTCGCAGGCCGGCATTCCCAAGCACAGCGAAGACTTTGGCCAGACCCTGGGCTGGTATGGCGTGCAGCCTGGTCCGTACGTGATGCTGCCGCTGCTGGGCCCATCGACCGTGCGCGACACGGTAGCCCTGCCGCTCGATATCACGGGCGACCCATGGCGCTACAAGGATCCTGTCTCGGTGCGCAATATCGGCACGGTGACGCGCGTGGTCGACAAGCGCGCCGCGCTGCTCGACGCGACCAATCTGATGGAAGCGGCCGCGCTGGACCGTTATGAATTCATCCGCGACGGCTTCCTGCAAGCGCGCGAAAGCAAGGTCTTCGATGGCGATACGGACCGCCGCGACCGCAAAGTGCCAAAAAACGACACCAGCGATTACGAGCCGGAGTACGAGGCCAAACCGCAGCCTGCCAATGACGCGCCTGCGGCCACGGCCGCCGCCGAGGTGGCGCCAGCGGACCTCGTAACATCTGGTAGCAATACCGTTGCCTCCGAGGCCAGGCCTCAGGAGTAAACTCCGGTACAAGAACACCACGGCTGCGATCAACGCCAGCCGGTGCATAGCAACACCATGAAAGGTAGAACCATGAAATTGATGAAACAACTGCTGGCGATGGCGACCATCGCCTTTGCCACCGCGGCCCAGGCCGCACCCGCTGCCGAAGCGCCGGATGCCCTGGTCAAACGCATCAGCCAGGACGTGATCGACACGGCCAAGGCCGACAAGGCCATCCAGGCTGGCGATATCAAGCGCGTTACCGAATTGGTGGAAAGCAAGATCTTGCCGTACGTGGATTTCCAGCGCATGACCTCGCTGGCCGCCGGCCGCCACTGGCGCGACGCTACGCCCGACCAGCAAAAGCAGCTGGCCGCGGAATTCCGCACCTTGCTGATCTACACGTATTCGGGCGCCTTGTCGCAGATCAAGAACGAAACCGTGGAATTCAAGCCGCTGCGCGCCGACCCGGCCGACACGGAAGTGGAAGTGCGCTCGCAAGTGAATGTGGCGCGCGGCGAACCCGTGCCCCTGAACTACCGCGTGGCGAAAACCCCGTCCGGCTGGAAGATCTATGACATCAACGTGCTGGGCGCGTGGCTGGTGGAAACGTACAAAAGCAGCTTCGCCAGCGAGATCAGCAAGGGCGGCATCGATGGCCTGATCAAGACCTTGCAGGCAAAAAACAAGGCCCTGGCCAGCCGTCCCGCCGCCAAAGCCAAATAATCGGCTATCATATAGCTCCTGACCCAGCTCCAGACCAGCGCAGCCCGACGCCATGCCCGACTCTCTCGACACCTTGCAGTCCCTGACTTCCCTGACCGTGCACAATGCCACTTCGGCCTTGGAGCAGGGTCTGGACGCCATCCGCTCGGGTCAGACGAAGTTCGACTTGCGCAACGTCAAGGCCGTCGATTCGGCCGCCGTTTCCGTCATGCTGACGTGGCAGCGCGCCGCGCAGGAAGCGGGCGGCGTGCTGGAGCTGAAAAACCTGCCGAACAACCTGAAAAACCTCACCAAGCTGTATGGCGTCTGTTCGCTCGTGTCGAGCACCCTGACGGCCGACGACTGCGCCAGCGCCGGCGGCCACGCCGAGCGCAGCCCGTCCGACCTGCATCATCATTGATCCTGTCCCACTCCCCGCATCAGCAGTAGCTTTCAAGCCGGCAGGCCAGCAGCGCCGCCGGATTGATCTCCAAGTGTTCCACGAAGTTTCCAACTATAATTGACTGTTGCGCCACCCTCCACGGAAGGGGCGCCCTGCGCCGGCCTGCCAGCCTGGCTTTCCCCGGCAGCCGGCGCATCACACCAGACGCATTACACTTGAAACAAGCACATGACCGCAATTCAAATCACGAATGTAGAAAAGAGCTATAAATCGCTCAAGGCGCTGGGCGGCGTGTCGCTGGCCATCGAGGAAGGCGAGTTTTTCGGCTTGCTCGGCCCGAATGGCGCCGGCAAGACCACCCTCATTTCCATCATCGCCGGCCTGATACGCCCCGACGCGGGCACCGTCAAGATCCATGGCCACGACGTGGTCACGGACTTCCGCAACGCGCGCCGCAACCTGGGCGTGGTGCCGCAGGAGCTGGTGTTCGACCCGTTCTTCACTGTGCGCGAAACCCTGCGCCTGCAGTCCGGCTATTTCGGCCTGCCGAACAACGACAAGTGGATCGACGAGGTCATGGAAAACCTCGACCTGACCGGCAAGGCCGACACCAATATGCGCGCCCTGTCCGGCGGCATGAAGCGCCGCGTGCTGGTGGCCCAGGCGCTGGTGCACAAGCCGCCCGTCATCGTGCTCGATGAGCCGACGGCCGGCGTCGACGTGGAACTGCGCCAGACCCTGTGGAAGTTCATCTCGCGCCTGAACCGCGAAGGCGGCCACACGGTGGTGCTGACCACCCACTACCTGGAAGAGGCGCAAGCCATGTGCCAGCGCGTGGCCATGCTGAAAACCGGCAAGGTGGTGGCGCTCGACACCATGTCGGCCCTGATCCGCCGCATCGCCGGCTCGCAGCTGCAGCTGCACCTGAAACACGGCGCCTTGCCGGCCGACCTGCGGCACCTGGTGCTGCACCCGGAAGAACAGCAGGCGCCGAACAAATTCAGCCTGCGCGTCAACGAATACAGCGAAGTCGAGAAAATCCTCGCCCGCCTGCGCGAGGCGGGCGTCGAAATCGATGAAATGCAATTGCAACAAGCCGACCTGGAAGATATCTTCTTGCAGATCATGGATAAAGGTACCGTATGATTTCGACAGGATTTCGCACCCTCGTCTACAAAGAGACGCTGCGCTTCTGGAAAGTGGCGACGCAAACCGTGGCCGCGCCCGTGCTCACGTCGATGCTGTACCTGCTGGTGTTCGGCCATGTGCTCGACGGCCGCGTCGAGCCTAGCCCCGGCGTCAGCTATACGGCCTTCCTGATTCCCGGCCTGGTGATGATGAGCGTGCTGCAAAACGCGTTTGCCAACTCCTCGTCCTCGCTGATCCAGTCTAAGATCACGGGCAACCTGGTGTTCGTGCTGCTCACGCCCCTGTCGCACTGGGAAATCTTCTCGGCGTATGTACTCGCTTCCGTCGCGCGCGGCCTGGCCGTGGGCTTTGGCGTGTTTGCCATCACCTGCTGGTTCGCCGACCTGTCGTTTGTCGCCCCGCTGTGGATCGTCATCTTCGCGTTTCTCGGCGCCGCCATGCTGGGCACCATGGGCCTGATCGCCGGCATCTGGGCCGAAAAATTCGACCAGCTGGCCGCCTTCCAAAATTTCCTGATCATGCCGGCCACCTTCTTGTCGGGCGTGTTCTATTCGATCCACTCGCTGCCCGCCTTCTGGCAGACGGTATCGCACCTGAACCCTTTCTTTTACATGATCGACGGCTTCCGCTACGGCTTCTTCGGCACGTCCGACGTCAGCCCATGGCTCAGTCTTTCCATCGTCGCCGGCTTCCTCGTGATCCTGGCGCTGGCATCGATCCGCCTGCTGAAAAGCGGCTACAGACTGCGACACTAATTGCGCCATTGATTGCGGCACATCACATCACTACATTATTCAATATCAAGGACTTATCGTGACCACCACTCCAGAACTGATCCACGGCTACCTGTCGGCCGGCCTCGAATGCACGCACCTCGAAGTGGAGGGCGATGGCCAGCACTTCCAGGCCGTGATCGTTTCGCCCGCGTTTGCCGGCAAGCGCCTGATCCAGCGTCACCAGATCGTCTACGCGGCGCTGGGCGACCGCATGCGCGAAGAAATCCACGCGCTGTCGATGAAAACCCTGACACCTGAAGAATTCCAAGGATAAGCACATGGACAAGCTCCTCATCAACGGCGGCAACCGCCTGAACGGCGACATCGCCATCTCCGGCGCGAAAAACGCCGCCCTGCCCATCCTGTGCGCGGGCCTGCTGACCGCGGGCGACCTGGACCTGACCAACGTGCCGCATTTGCACGACGTGGCCACCATGCTCAAATTGCTGGGCCAGACGGGCCTGAAAGTGCAGCAGGACGGCGACCGCGTGGTCTTGAATGGCAGCGCCATCGACACCCTGGAAGCGCCGTATGAACTGGTGAAAACCATGCGCGCCTCGATCCTCGTGCTGGGCCCCATGCTGGCGCGCTTCGGCGAAGCCAAGGTGTCCTTGCCGGGCGGCTGCGCCATCGGTTCGCGCCCCGTCGACCAGCACATCAAGGGCCTGGAAGCGCTGGGCGCCGAGATCCGCATCGAAGCGGGCTACATCTACGCCAAGTGCGCCAAGCTGAAAGGCGCGCGCATCGTCACCGACATGATCACCGTCACCGGCACCGAGAATCTGCTGATGGCCGCGACCCTGGCCGAAGGCGAGACCATCCTGGAAAACGCCGCCTGCGAACCGGAAGTAACCGACCTGGCGCACCTGCTGGTGGCCATGGGCGCGAAGATCGACGGCATCGGCACCAGCCGCCTGGTGATCCAGGGCGTCGACGCCCTGCACGGCGCTTCGCACGCGGTGATCGCCGACCGTATCGAAACGGGTACCTTCCTGTGCGCCGTGGCGGCCACCGGCGGCGACATCACCTTGCGCAACGTGCGCACCGATATTCTCGACGCGGCGCTCGACAAGCTGCGCGCCATGGGCCTGACGATGACCTTCGGCGCCGACTGGATCCGCGCCGAGATGTCGGCCCGTCCGAACCCCGTCAGCTTCCGCACCACGGAATACCCGGGCTTCCCGACCGACATGCAGGCGCAGTTCATGGCCGTCAACACGATTGCGAATGGCGCCAGCCGCGTCACCGAGACGATTTTCGAGAACCGCTTCATGCACGTGCAGGAAATGAACCGCCTGGGCGCCGACATCACCATCGAGGGCAACACGGCCATCATCGCCGGCGTCAAGCAGCTGCGCGGCGCGCCCGTGATGGCGACCGACCTGCGCGCTTCGGCGTCGCTGGTGATCGCCGCCCTGGCGGCCGACGGCGAAACGCTGATCGACCGCATCTATCACCTCGACCGCGGCTACGACCGCATGGAAGTCAAATTGTCGGCCGTCGGCGCGAACATCGTACGTATTAAATAACAAGGAACGAGCATGAACGGATCGAACAACGGCGACAGCTCCCAGCTGATCCTGGCGCTGTCAAAAGGCCGCATTTTTGAGGACACCATGCCGCTGCTGGAAGCGGCCGGCATCAAGGTGCTGGAAAACCCGGAGACCTCGCGCAAGCTGATTTTGGCCACCAACGATCCGAACGTGCGCGTCATCATCGTGCGCGCCAGCGACGTGCCGACCTACGTGCAGTACGGCGCGGCCGATTTCGGCGTGGCGGGCAAGGACGTGCTGCTGGAACACGGCGGCGAAGGCCTGTACCAGCCGATCGACCTGAATATCGCCTCCTGCCGCATGTCGGTGGCGGTGCAGGCCGGCTTCGACTATGAAAAAGCCGTGCACCAGGGCGCGCGCTTGCGCGTGGCCACCAAGTTCGTGCACACGGCGCGCGAGCATTTCGCCGCCAAGGGCGTGCACGTCGACCTGATCAAGCTGTATGGCTCGATGGAGCTGGCGCCTTTGGTCGGCCTGTCCGACGCCATCGTCGACCTGGTCAGCACGGGCAGCACCTTGCGCGCGAACAACCTCGTCGAGGTCGAGCACATCATGGAAATTTCATCGCGCCTGGTGGTCAACCAGGCGGCATTAAAGCTCAAGCGCGAGCGCTTGCAGCCGATTATCGAGGCATTTGAGCGCGCTTCGCAAACTGCCTCGCAAGCCTAGACAACACATTCAGTAGCAGAAAGCCGATTATGCCGATACAGATACGCAAGCTCGATTCAAGCCAGGATGGTTTCCAACAATCGCTCGATACGCTGCTGGCGTTCGAGGCGGGCACCGATGCAGCGATTGAAACGTCGGTCGCAAAAATCCTGGCCGACGTAAAAACGCGCGGCGATGCCGCCGTACTGGAATACACCAACCGTTTCGACCGCATCCCGCATGGCGGCGCGGCGGAAATGGCGGCGTTTGATATTTCGCAAGCCGAACTGCAGGCGGCCCTGAACGGCTTGCCGTCGGCGCAGCGCGAGGCGCTGCAGATCGCCGCCCAGCGCATCCGCGCCTTCCACGAACGCCAGCGCGAGGAATTGCGCGGTTTTAGCTACACCGAGCCCGATGGCACGGTGCTGGGGCAAAAGATCACGCCGCTGGACCGGGTCGGCATCTACGTCCCGGGCGGCAAGGCGGCGTATCCGTCGTCCGTGCTGATGAACGCGATTCCCGCGCACGTGGCGGGCGTGGGCGAGATCACCATGGTGGTGCCGACGCCCGATGGCGTGAAAAACCAGATGGTGCTGGCCGCTGCCGCGATCGCCGGCGTGACGCGCGTGATCACCATCGGCGGCGCGCAGGCCGTCGGCGCACTGGCCTACGGCACGCAGACGATCGCCGCCGTGGATAAAATCGTCGGCCCCGGCAACGCCTATGTGGCCGCCGCCAAGCGCCGCGTGTTCGGCATCGTCGGCATCGACATGATCGCGGGGCCTTCCGAAATCCTCGTGCTGTGCGACGGCACGACGGACCCCGACTGGGTCGCGATGGACCTGTTTTCGCAGGCCGAGCACGACGAACTGGCGCAGGCCATTTTGCTGTGCCCCGACGCAGACTACATCGCGAAAGTCGAGGAGAGCATCGCCAGGCTGCTGCCGACGATGCCGCGCCAGGCCACCATCAGCACCTCGCTGGCCGACCGCGGCGCGCTGATCAAGGTGCGCAGCATGGCAGAGGCGTGCGAAATCGCCAACAGCATCGCGGCGGAGCACCTGGAAATCTCGGCGGACAACCCGCAGCAGTGGGCCGAGCAGATCCGCCACGCGGGCGCCATGTTCCTGGGCCGTTTTTCGTCCGAATCGCTGGGCGACTATTGCTGCGGTCCCAATCACGTGCTGCCGACCTCGCGCACGGCGCGCTTTTCGTCGCCGCTGGGCGTGTACGACTTCCAGAAGCGCTCGTCCATCATCCACGTCAGCGAAGCGGGCGCGCAAACCCTGGGCCGTGTCGCCGCCACCCTGGCGTATGGCGAAGGCTTGCAGGCGCACGCGCGCAGCGCCGAACTGCGTCTGAAGCCGCAGCCATGACGACGATGGCGGACCAGCCGGACTGGGTCAACCGGGTCTATTGCGAAGATGCGCTGGCAGGCCTGGCGCGCATTCCCGATGGCTCCGTGGACCTGATCCTGACGGACCCGCCGTACAACCTGGGCAAGGATTACGGCAATGCCTCGGACCAGCAGTCGGTGGCCGACTACCTGCGCTGGACCGAGCAGTGGATCGATGCGGCGCTGCCCAAGCTGAAAGCCAACGGCAGCCTGTATATCTTCCTCACCTGGCGCTATTCGCCGGAGATCTTCGTCATGCTGAAACAGCGCATGGCGATGATGAATGAAATCATCTGGGATCGCCGCGTGCCGTCCATGGGCGGCAGCGTGCGCAGCTTTTCATCGGTGCACGACACCATCGGCTTCTTCGTCAAGCGCAAGGATTACTACTTCGACCTTGACGCGGTGCGCATCGCCTACGACGCGGCCACCAAGAAAGCCCGTTCGCGCTCGATCTTCATCGGCGCGAAATGGCTGGAAGTGGGCTACAACCCGAAAGACTTGTGGAGCGTGTCGCGCCTGCACAAGGAACACCCGGAACGGGCCGACCACCCGACGCAAAAGCCGCTGGAAATCATCGAGCGCATGCTCAAGGCCTCGTGCCCGCCCGGCGGCGTGGTGCTCGACCTGTTCATGGGCAGCGGCACCACGGCCCTGGCGGCCAAGCGCTGCGGGCGCGATTTCGTCGGCTTCGAACTGAACCCCGACTACTGCGCCATCATCGAACAGCGATTGGCGGCATTGGCCCAGGAGCTGGCCGCGCCGGCCGCGCCGCAGCCTGAGAAAAAGGCGCCGGCCAAGCGCCGTGCCGCAGCGACAGGCGCCGCGGCGAAACCCGCCAAGGCGGTGAAAAAGCCGGCGGCGGTCAAAAAACCGGCTGCCGTGAAAAAAGCACCGTCCCGCAAGGCGCGCAGCGCCAGCGTGCCGGAAGACGTCGTCGTTTAGTCTCCCTTTAATTCCATCAGGAGTGTTTGCAGCATGTCTTTCCTCGATCAGTTAATCAGCAACACCGTGCGCGCCGATGTGCGCGCCGTCAAAAGCTACCAGGTCGCCGATGCCAGCGGTTACATCAAGCTCGATGCGATGGAAAACCCGTATCCGCTGCCGCAGCAGCTGCGCGAGGAACTGGGCGCGCGCCTGGCCGGCGTGGCGCTGAACCGCTATCCGCCGTCGTACGCCAGCCTGCAACAAGCCATTTGCGCCAATCTGGGCGTGCCCGCCGGCTTCGACGTCATGCTGGGTAACGGCTCCGATGAGCTCATTTCCATCCTGGCCATGGCGTGCGCGCGCCAGGAGCCGGGCCAGCGCGCCGTGCTGCTGGCGCCCGTGCCCGCCTTCGTCATGTATGCCCGTTCGGCGCAGTTTGCCGGCATGGATTTCGTCGGCGTGCCGTTGAACCCGGACTTCAGCCTGGACATGCCGGCCATGCTGGCGGCCATCGAAGCGCACCGCCCGGCGCTGGTCTTCCTCGCGTACCCGAACAACCCGACGGGCAACCTGTTTGCCACTGCCGACATCGAACGCATCCTCGCCGCCCTCGGCGACACGGGCATCGCTGTCGTCGACGAAGCGTATGAGCCGTTCGCGCAGCACAGTTTCATGGGCCGCCTGCCCGAATTCGAGAACCTGGTGGTGATGCGCACCGTGTCGAAGCTGGGCCTGGCCGGCATCCGCCTCGGCTACATGTCGGCCGCGCCGGCCCTGCTGGCGCAATTCGAGAAAGTGCGCCCGCCGTATAACGTGAATGTGCTGACGCAGGCGGCGGCCGAATTCGCGCTCGAGCACCTCGACGTGCTCAACGCGCAGGCGGACTTGCTCAACAGCGCGCGCGATGCGCTGGCTCGACGCCTGGCAGAGCTGCCCGGCGTGACCGTGTTCCCTTCGAAGGCAAATTTTCTTCTGATTCGTGTGGCAGATTCCGACGATGTTTGCGCAAAACTGCTTGCCCGCAGGGTTTTAATTAAAAATATGAGTAAAATGCATGCTGCGCTGGCCAATTGCCTGCGCATCAGCGTCAGCACCCCGGAAGAAAATTCCCTTTTTTACGATGCCTTCAAGGCATCCCTCGTTTAGCTAATCGCCAGAGCCTCCCATGAACCGCACCGCAGAAATCACGCGCAACACCAATGAGACGCAAGTTCGCGTCGCCCTCAACCTGGACGGCACGGGCCAGCAAAAGCTCAATACCGGCGTGCCCTTCCTCGACCATATGCTGGACCAGATCGCCCGCCACGGCTTGATCGACCTCGATATCGAAGCGACGGGCGACGTGCATATCGACAACCACCATACGGTGGAAGACGTGGGCATCACCCTGGGCATGGCCGTGGCCAAGGCCATCGGCGACAAGAAGGGCATCCGCCGCTACGGCCATGCGTACGTGCCGCTGGACGAGGCGCTGTCGCGCGTGGTGCTCGATTTCTCGGGCCGCCCTGGCATCGAATACCACATCCCGTTTACGCGCGCCATGATCGCCGGCTTCGACGTCGACCTGACCCTGGAATTTTTCCGCGGCTTCGTCAACCATGCGGGCGTGACATTGCATATCGACAACCTGCGCGGCACGAATGCCCACCACCAATGCGAAACCGTGTTCAAGGCCTTTGGCCGCGCGCTGCGCATGGCTGCCGAGCTCGACGAGCGCGCGGCCGGCATCATTCCATCGACCAAGGGCAGCCTGTGAGCGCCGCTCTCGCTATATTGTAGATTCCGGGATCAAACATGAATAAAATTGTGGTGGTGGATTACGGCATGGGCAATTTGCGCTCGGTGGCGCAGGCGCTGCGTGCCGTGGCGCCGGAAGCCGACGTGCGCATTTCCGGTGTCGCTGCCGACATCGACAGCGCCGACCGCATCGTCTTGCCGGGCCAGGGCGCCATGCCCGACTGCATGCGCAGCCTGCGCGAATCGGGCGTATTGGAGGCGCTGCTGCGCGCCGCCGACAGCAAGCCCGTGCTGGGCGTGTGCATCGGCGAGCAAATGCTGTTCGACGGCAGCGAAGAGGGCGATGCGGCCGGTTTGGGCTTGCTTCCAGGCAAAGTCGTGCGCTTCCAGCTCGACGGCCAGGTGCAGGAAGACGGCTCGCGCTTCAAGGTGCCGCAAATGGGCTGGAACCAAGTGCGGCAAACGGCGTCCCATGTCATGTGGGATGGCATTGCCGACAACGCCTATTTTTACTTTGTGCACAGCTATTTTGCTCAACCTCAAGAAGCGGCGCACACGGTGGGCGAGACTATCTATGGCGCGCCGTTCGCTTGCGCCGTCGCCCGTGATAATATTTTCGCGACACAGTTTCACCCTGAAAAAAGTGCTGCCGCTGGCTTGCAGCTGTACAAGAACTTCGTTCACTGGCAACCTTAACGTTGGCTCTCCGGCTTTTTTTCCGCCTCTCACTCACTTTTAAATCACACTGACCATGCTGCTTATTCCCGCCATCGACCTGAAAGACGGTCACTGCGTACGCCTGAAACAAGGCGATATGGAACTTGCCACCGTATTTTCCGAAGACCCGGCCGAGATGGCCCGCCATTGGCTGATGCAAGGCGCGCGCCGGCTGCACCTGGTCGACCTGAACGGCGCCTTTGCCGGCAAGCCGAAGAACGAGGGCGCCGTGAAAGCCATCCTGAAGGCGGTGCAGGATTTCGCCGTGGAAAACGACATCGAGGAAATCCCCGTGCAGCTGGGCGGCGGCATCCGCGACCTCGACACCATCGAGCGCTACCTCGACGCCGGCATCACCTACATCATCATCGGCACGGCGGCCGTGAAAAGCCCCGGCTTCCTGCACGACGCCTGCGGCGCCTTCCCGGGCCACATCATCGTCGGCCTCGATGCCAAGGATGGCAAAGTGGCAACGGATGGCTGGAGCAAGATGTCGGGCCACGAAGTGATCGACCTGGCGAAAAAATTCGAAGCCTACGGCGTCGAGTCGATCATCTACACGGACATCGGCCGCGACGGCATGATGGGCGGCATCAATATCGACGCCACCGTCAAGCTGGCGCAAGCCGTCAAGATCCCCGTCATCGCCTCGGGCGGCCTGCACAATATCGGCGACGTGGAAGCGCTGTGCGCGGTCCAGGCCGAAGGCATCGAAGGCGTGATCTGCGGCCGTTCCATCTATGAAGGCACGATCGACCTGGCGCAGGCGCAGGAACGCGCCGACGAACTGACCGACGCCGCCGTTTAAGCCTGCCCGGCCAGGGCGCGCCTGTGCGTGTCCTGGCCTGGCGACAATCTGGAACCCATCATGCTTGCAAAACGTATCATCCCCTGCCTCGACGTGACGAATGGCCGCGTCGTCAAAGGCGTCAATTTCACGGAATTGCGCGACGCGGGCGACCCCGTGGAAATTGCCCGCCGTTATGACGAGCAGGGCGCCGACGAAATCACTTTCCTCGATATTACCGCCTCGAGCGACAACCGCGGCTTGATCTTCGACATCATCGAAGCCGTGGCATCGCAAGTATTCATTCCGCTGACCGTGGGCGGCGGCGTGCGCGTGGTGGAAGATGTGCGCCGCCTGCTCAACGCGGGCGCCGACAAGGTCAGCATCAACACGTCGGCCGTGACGAACCCGCAGCTGGTGTTTGAGGCATCGCAAAAGCACGGCTCGCAATGCATCGTCGTCGCCATCGACGCCAAGCAGGTGTCGCCCGGCAAGTGGGAAGTGTTTACCCATGGCGGACGCACGGCCACGGGCCTGGACGCATTCGAGTGGGCGCGTAAAATGGAAAGCCTGGGCGCCGGAGAAATCTTGCTCACCAGCATGGACCGCGACGGCACCAAGGTGGGCTTCGACCTGGGCCTGACGCGCGGCGTGTCCGATGCCGTCAGCATCCCCGTCATCGCCTCGGGCGGCGTGGGCGGCTTGCAAGACCTGGTCGATGGCATCAAGGTGGGGCGCGCGGATGCCGTGCTGGCCGCCAGCATCTTCCACTATGGCCAGCACACGGTGCAGGAAGCCAAGCAGTTCATGGCGCAGCAGGGCATTCCCATGCGCCTGGCGTAAAGTACATACAAGCAGGATAGAAGAACATGCAAAACGGAACCATCGTAGCAAGCAATGCCAAGTGGCTGAAAAAGGTCAAATGGGACGAGCACGGCCTGGTGCCCGTGATCGCGCAGGAAGCGGGCAGCAATGACGTGCTGATGTTCGCCTGGATGAACCGCGACGCGCTGGCGCGCACGGTGGAGCTGGGCGAAGCCGTGTACTGGAGCCGTTCGCGCAAGAAACTGTGGCACAAGGGCGAAGAGTCGGGCCACACGCAAAAGGTGCTGGAAATCCGCCTCGATTGCGACGAAGACGTGGTCTTGCTGAAAATCGAGCAAGCCGGCGGCATCGCCTGCCATACGGGCCGCCACTCGTGCTTCTTCCAGAAGTTCGAAGGCGACGAAAAAACAGGCGAATGGCAAGTCACCGACCCCGTCCTGAAAGACCCTGAGGCGATTTACGCGGAAAGCAAGAGCAAATGAGCGAAACGTTAAAACGCCTGGCCGCCGTGATTGAATCGCGCAAGCTGTCCAATGGCGGCGACCCCGCCACCTCGTATGTCGCGCGCCTGTTTGCCAAGGGCGATGATGCGATTCTGAAAAAAATCGGCGAGGAAGCGACGGAAACCGTGATGGCCGCCAAGGATGCGCGCCGCGACAACGACCCGTCGAAAGTGCTGTACGAGTGCGCCGACCTGTGGTTTCACAGCCTGGTGATGCTGGCGCAGTTCGACCTGACGCCGCAGCAGGTGCTCGACGAGCTGGCGCGCCGCGAAGGCTTGTCCGGCCTGGAAGAAAAGGCGGCGCGCAAGGATGAATTGCGCGACGCTGGCGAAACAGACAAACACTGACCTACTGGAGCGTGCGTGGATAACTGTATTTTTTGCAAGATTGCTGCGAAACAAATTCCTTCTTCCATCGTGTATGAAGACGACGACTTGCTGGCCTTCAAGGACATCAACCCGGCCGCCCCCGTGCACCTGCTGCTGATCCCGAAGCGCCACGTGGCCAGCCTGTCCGACTGCGACGATAGCCATACGGAAATACTGGGCAAGCTGCTGCGCCTGGCGCCGAAACTCGCTGCCGAGTTCGGCTGCGCCGTCAGCTATGACGCCGATGGGGTGCCGTCCGGCGGCTTCAAGACCATGATCAACAGCGGCCCGAACGGCGGGCAAGAGGTGTATCACCTGCACATGCATGTGTACGGCGGTCCCCGTCCCTGGCGCGGCCAGCACTGATTTCGCCGTGCGCCGGGTTCGCGTGTATACTACCGGCATTGGTTGACGCTATTCGGGCACCGTCCCGCAAGGAGAATGTGATGGGTTCATTGAGTATTTGGCACTGGGTGATCGTTCTGGTTATCGTGATGCTGGTCTTCGGCACCAAGAAACTGGGCAATATCGGCGGTGATATCGGCAAGGCCGTCAAAGGCTTCAAGGATGGCGTCAAGGGCGACGATGACGCTCCGGCAGCCAGCACCCCTCCTGCTGCGCCATCGCAAGTGGCCGACAAAAGCACCATCGACGTCGAAACGAAAGAGAAAAGCAAGTCCTGATAGCGTGGCGGGGCCCTTGCCTCGTCCGGTAACAGCCCTTGTCCGCTTATGATCGATCTCGGTCTCTCTAAAATCGCCATCATCGGCGTGGTTGCGTTGATAGTCATCGGCCCTGAAAAGTTGCCGAGAGTGGCGCGCATGGCCGGCACCCTGTACGGCCGCGCGCAACGCTATCTGAATCAGGTGAAATCCGAAGTTTCGCGCGAAATCGAAATGGAAGAGCTGAAAAACCTGCAGAAGGAAGTGCAGGAGGCAGGCCATTCCGTCAAGCAAAGCGTGGAGAAATCCATGCATGGCGTGGAAAACTCGATCTCCGGCAACCTGGCCGAGGTGGAAAACGCCTGGCGCGGTGATTCCAGTGCATATGATGGGCATCACGATGCCCATGAAGCCATGCTGCGCGCCACCAACGATGACCTGGCCCGCAAGGCGCGCGAATTTCGCCGCAAGAAGCTGGTGCGCAATTCCGCCGTTCCTGGCTGGTACAAGCAGCGCCATGGCGGCAAGCAGCACGTGCAGTCGGCGGCCGCCCGCGTGGCGCGTTTCCGTCCGCGCGCCAGTTCCTCCTCCTTTTACTCATGAGTAGCAAATCCCCCGTGGAAGAAACCTTTATCTCGCATCTGGTCGAGCTGCGCAACCGCCTGGTCAAGGCCTCGATCGGCATTGCCGTGGTGTGCGCGTTGCTGTTCTGGTGGCCTGGCCCGGATAAAGTCTACGACATCATCGCCCAGCCGATGCTCAGTTCGCTGACCGGCAAAGATTCCAAAATGATTGCCACCGGCGTCATTTCGCCGTTCCTGATACCGATGAAGGTGACCCTGCTGGTGGCCTTTGTCATCTCCTTGCCCTGGGTGCTGTACCAGCTGTGGGCGTTTATCGCACCAGGCCTGTACGCGCATGAAAAACGCCTGATCGCGCCACTGGTGATTTCCTCATCATTATTGTTCATGAGTGGAGTTGCCTTCTGTTATTTCTTTGTCTTTGGCAGGGTATTTCACTTCATCAACCAGTTCTCGCCCGACAGCATCACCCTCATGCCCGATATCGAAAATTATCTCGAATTCGTCATGTCGATGTGCCTGGCCTTTGGCGCCACCTTCGAAGTGCCGGTGGTGGTGGTGATCCTCGTGCGCATGGGACTGGTTTCCATCGCGAAACTCAAGGAAGTGCGTCCCTACATCATCGTCGGCGCCTTCGTGATTGCCGCCATCGTCACGCCGCCGGACGTCGTCAGCCAGTTCTCGCTGGCCATCCCGATGTGCCTGCTGTTCGAGCTGGGCTTGCTGGTGGCGCCCATCTTCGTCAAGGCCACGCAGGCGCCGGAAGAAGCGTCCTAGACGTAAGCAAGACGCACAGGCAAAAGCCGCTGAGCTCCCCCGGGAGCAGCGGCTTTTTTGTTGCTAGGAAAGTTAGTGTGCGCTTACTGCAGCATCAGTTTACTGAGGATGCCCAGGTTGAGCAGGATCAAAGTGCTCATCATCCAGTACACGTGTTTCATGTCTGCGCCATGGCGCAAGTCCAGGCGTTCCAGGCGGGCGTCGAATTTGTGCTCCAGGGCGTCTATTTTGGTGTCGAGCCTGAGTTCCAGCGCATCGATCTTCAACTCCAGGGCGCCCAGCTTGGTATCGACCTGTTGCGACACCAGCTTGATTTCCCCCAGTACATTGCGCTCCAGCGCCGCCAGTTCGCCATGCACGACGACGGCCGAGCCCAGCACTTCGCCCAGCGCCATCGCATGGGCCTCCGCCTGCTGTGTGGGCACGCCGGCCGAGGCGAGGCGTTTGGCGTAATCGAGGGTGTCGAACTGGATGGGCATATGCATGGACGCTCCTATATCCAGCCTAGCAGGAAAATCGGCAATTGCCAGTGAGGAGTGCGGTGGCGCCTGCCTTCCCATGAGCTTAATGGATCGGCAAGCCGGTGGTTTGCGGCAGCGCAAACGCATGCAAAAAGGGCGCCGCGGCGCCCTTTGCAAGCTGACGGTGAACGTCGCTTAATTCATCAGTTCCTTGATGACTTTCACGGGTGCGCTGCCGTAGCTGAGGAATTGCTCGTGGAAATCCTTCAGCACGAATTTGTTGCCCAGCGCCTGCTTGCGCTGTTCGCGCAAGTCCATGATTTCGCTGTAGCCGCTGAAATAGCTGGTCAGCTGAACCGAGCTCAACTGCACGCGGCGCCATTTTTCCGTGGCTTCGCGCTTGGTCTGGAAAGCCTGGCGCGTCAGCAGGTCGAGCGCTTGCGCTTCCGTCATGCCCAGCACGTGCACGCTGTAGTCGAGGATGGTATTGGTGACGCTGCGCAAGTTCCACTTCGAATACATCAGCCACATTTCCGGCGCGTTGTTGCCATAACCCGATTCGAGCATCATGCGCTCGCCGTACACGGCCCAGCCTTCGATCATGGCGCCGTTGCCGAAGATGGACTTGACCAGCGACGGCGACTTGTTGGCGTACACGAGCTGCGTGTAGTGGCCGGGGATGGCTTCGTGGATGTTCAGGATCTGCAAGATCCAGTGGTTGTACTCGCGCAAGCTGCTTTCCGCCTGTTCCGGCGTTTCGCCGTCGAGCGGCGTCACGTTGTAATACGTGCGGTCCTGCGGGCGGTAGGGGCCGGGCGCCTCGATGCTGGCGCCGGCCACGCCGCGCTGGTAGGCGGGCGTTTCACGCACGACCAGGGGCTTTTTCGGGTCCATGGTCAGCAGGTTGTGGCTGGTCACCCATTCCTGCAATTCCGGGATCTGGCGGCGGATTTCCGGCACGAAATTGGCGGGCGCCACGTGGTTGCTCGACAGCTTGTCGATCACCATGCCGATCTTCGCCGTGCGGTCCGCCGGCTTGGCCGTGTTGCCCATGGTTTTGCTCCACAGCTCGTCGGACAGGCTGTCCATGTGCTCAAGCAGCTTTTCGCGCGCGGCCAGGGCTTTCTGGTACATCTGCTCGGCGCTGACGCTGGCCTGGATATCGTAGGCGAATTTCTGTTCATATAAATCCTTGCCGATGCGGAAGGAGCGCGCATTGCCGTTCTGCGCCAGCGCGGCATCCTGCTCCGTCAGCCAGGCCGCATAGCCTTGCACGGCCGTGCGGGCGGCGGCGATGCGGGCGTTGTACAGCTGCTTTTCCACTGGTGTCAGGATGGAGCCCTGTGCCGTCTTGTTCAGGTCATCGAGCACGCTGAGCACGCCGGCGCTCTGGGCGATGGCCAGCTGCGTGTGTTCGCGCGTGGGGTTGACGATGCTGGCGCGGGCGGCCGCGTAGTATTGCGGCACGCTGGCGATGCGCTTGAGCAAGGTGCGCAGGCGCTGCGGCTGCGAGGCGTACTCCGTGTTCAGGATGAAATCGATGGAGCCGGCCACGTTGTACTGGGCGGGGTTCCATTCGAATTCGCGGAAGGTGGTCAGATACCAGCGGTCCGATTGCAGCTTGTTCGTCAGCAAGGCCAGGTCGGTGCGTTGCTTGTCCGACATTTTGCTGGCATTCAGCTTGCCGAACTTGCCAAGCCATTCCTCGATGAAGGCCAGCTGTTTCTGGCGGCTGGCCGCGTCGGGAATGCTCAGGTTGGCGGCGCCATCATACTTGCCGACGGAAATCGCGCTTTCCGGGTCCAGGCGCCACAGGGCCGTGAGGAACTGGCCGCTGAGGTTATTCATGGAGCGGTCGCTGCTGTTCTCGCTGGCGACGGCGGCGACCGTGGCTGCCGTGGCCGCCGTGACGACGGCCGCCTTTTTTGCGACGGTTTTTTTCTTGCTGCTGCTGGTGCCGGCCTTGCCGCTTTTTTGCGGTTTCTTGGCGGCGCTGGCCGGCGTCAGGGTAAATGCCATCATCAATGCGGCGAGCGCAATTTTGTTTCTTGTCAGCATAGTTAATCTCTTGAATATCTGGCTGTTTGTTAAAATCACTAAATAATAAACTGATAATGTAAGTAACAAACAACTATTGAAAGGTTGGCCTTGCTTGCCTGGGCGGCCCAAAGATTAGCATTAATTGCCGCGCTTGCGCAGTTTTTTGCCGCCCGTCCGCCGGGCTAGACGACGATGGCGCTGCCGTGCAGCTGTTCCTGGTGGCGCGTATTGATGGCCGCCACGGCATCCTTGCCGCGCGCCATGCCGGTGGCGTGGATTTCCGTTTCCTGCGTGTAGCGCTGGCTGACGCGCACCGTGTAGGACTGGAACAGCCAGCTCCAGAAGTTCGTTTCATAGACGGCTTCATCCATGTCGCGCCATTTCACGCCCGTCAGTTTCTTTTTCCACGGCAAGATGCCGGATGCCAGCCACACGCCTGCCTCGTCGCAATATAGCTGGTAGCTGCGGATGGTCAGCAGGCGGTAGCCGACGATCAGGGCCGAGCCGAGCAGCACCACGAAGGCGGCCCGCGTGTTGTACTTGAAGGCCAGCGGCAGGGCGGCAAAGAACAGCAGCACGGCGATGAGGAAGGTGCTGACGTAAGCCGTCCAGGATTTGCCGCACAAAAAGGTGGCGCGCTGGCCTGCGCTGGTGGCGATGAAGTCGGTCATGAGCAAGGAGGGCGAAGAAACAGGAATAATCGCATGGAACGGGGCTAGCTGTTCATTTTTTCAAACTCATCGCTTCAACCCCTCTTGCAGCATGTCCAGCATGTCGCCCGCCGACATGCGCGCCGCCGCGTCGCTGCCTTCCAGCAGACTGTCGGCCAGGTCGCGCTTGTGCTGGTGCAATTCGACGATGCCTTCCTCGATCGTGTGCTTCGCCACCAGCCGGTAAATGGTGACGGGGCGCAGTTGCCCCATGCGGTGGGCGCGGTCCGAGGCCTGGTCTTCCACGGCCGGATTCCACCATGGGTCCATGTGGATCACGTAATCGGCCGCCGTCAGGTTGATGCCCATGCCGCCCGCCTTCAGGCTGATCAGGAAAACATCGCCCTCTCCCGCCTGGAAGGCATCCACGCGGCGCTTGCGCTCCTGCATGGGCGTGCTGCCATCGAGATATTGATAGGCCACGCCATGCTGTTCCAGGTGCTTGCGGATGAGGGTCAAATGGTCGACGAACTGGCTGAAGACGAGCACCTTGTGGCGGTTTTCCAGCAAGCCCGACAGCAGTTCGGCGAAGGCCGCCAGCTTGCTGCTGGCCAAGCCCAGCTCGGGCGCCACCAACTGCGGATTGCAGCAGGCGCGGCGCAGTTTCATGATTTCTGCCAGGATCTGGATGGCTTTCTTTGACGCCGGCCCTTCCACCATGGCCAGCTTTTCCAGCGCTTCGCGGCGCAGGGATTCGTACAGCGCCGTTTCCTGCGGCGACAGTTCCACCTCCAGCACGATTTCCGTGCGCGACGGTAATTCCGACAGCACTTGCGTCTTCGTCCGGCGCAAGATGAATGGCGCGATCAGGCGGCGCAGGCGCAAGCGCGCGCCGGCCGCCGCCCGCTTGTCCTGATCTTTCTCAATGGGGCCGGCAAAGCGCAAATTAAACTGGTCGAGGGTACCCAGCAAACCCGGGTTGATGAAGCGGAACAGATTCCACAATTCGCCCAGATGGTTTTCCAGCGGCGTACCGCTGGCCACCATGCGGAAATCGCCTTGCAAGGCCATCACGGCTTGCGAGCGCTTGGTGGCGCCATTCTTGATCGCCTGCGCTTCGTCGAGCACGATCGTATGCCAGCGCACGCCGGCAAACATGGTGGCTTCCTGCTGCAGCAAGCCATAGCTGGCCACCACCACGTCGAACGGCTGCAAGGTGTCGAGCATGTCGGCGCGGTCGCCGCTGCCGAACAGTTTGATGTTCAACGTCGGCGCGAAGCGCTGCGCCTCGCTGATCCAGTTCATGCACACGGAGGTGGGCGCGACGACGAGGGTGGGACCGTTCGGCGCGCGCGCCAGGATCAGGGCCAGCGCCTGCAAGGTCTTGCCGAGTCCCATGTCGTCGGCCAGGCAGGCGCCCACGCCCCAGTGCGCCAATCGTGCCAGCCATTCGTAGCCGGCCAGCTGGTAGTCGCGCAGGTCGGCCTGCAGGGTGCTGGGCAGCTGCGGCTGATAGTCGTCGAGGGCGCGCAGGCGCAGCAAGTGTTCGCGCCATAGTTTGTCGGCCTTCACGCCGCCCGCATCGTTGGCGAGCTCTTCCAGCGCAAACGCGGCCAGCGGGTGGATGTGCACGCCATCGGCATGCGCTTCGCCATACGCGGCCAACTCGGACAGGCGGCGGTGCAGCTCGTCGCTGAGCGCGAGGAACTGGTTATCGCCCAGGGCCACGAAGCGGCTTTTATTGTTTTGCATCAAATCGAGCAGGGCGCGCAAATCCATCACCTTGTCTTCGTCGATCTGCACTTCGCCGCTGGCGGCAAACCAGTCTTTTTCGCTCTTGATATTCAGGCGCATCTGGCCGCTGTCGATGCGCTTCGACACGCGCATGGTTTCGCCTTCCGGCCACGCCAATACCATGCCGGCGGGATCGAGCGCCTGCAATTCCACCAGCAGTTGCAAGCCCAGCGCAGGCTGGCCCAGCAGCCACTCGCCATGCTCTTCTTCCGCCTCTTCCAGCACCAGGCATTTTCCAATGAGCTGGCGCTGCGCTTCGCGTTCCGCGTTCAGGTCGCGCCGCGCTTGCACGGCCCGGCCCGCCACATCGGCAAACACGCTTTCGGCGCCGCTGCCCGGCGCGTAATAGGCGCCGTTGTCGAGCAGCGGCCGGACCAGAATCTGCATTTTCAAGCCCTGCTGGTAGGGCAGCAGGTGTACGTGCAGGCGGTGGTCGGCCGTGATCGCTTCCGCGTCGCCCGCGCCGCCGCCGATGTCGGACTGCACGGTGACCATGGACGAGATGGCGCCGATGGCCTGCATCACCTGTTTTTCCGCATGCAGCGGCACGGACAGGCCCAGGCCCACGATGGCGCCGATGCGCCGGTGCTCGTCGAGGATGTGCACCACGCGCAGGCGCGTCGGCGTCTCCCTCTGCACCACGACGTTGCCGCCGTTGTCGGGCAAGGGCGGCTGCATGCCCAGCCACAGCTGCCCCTCGTGCGACTTGATCAGGAGCTCGGGCGCGCCGGCGATCAGTTCCACGCGCGTCTCGGGCGCATCCAGCCAGAAGACGAGCGGGTGGCCCACCAGCAGCACGGCGGCCTTGTCCAGTTCGACTTCATAGCGCGGCGCCGACGAATAATATTGTTTAAAAGGCGCGATGCTGCCCGCCGCGCGGGCGTCCTGCGGCGTGAGGAAATCGATGTCGCCCGCCTCTTCGGCCAGGCGTTTCAATCCCATGGCGCGGCCCTTGCTCCAGCCGCCGCGCGCGTCGCGCTTCTGCTCGCGCACTTCCACGGCCGTCAAGCCGAAGCGCGGGTCGAACGCCACCAGCCACACGAGGCGCGAGACGCCGCCCAGCGCTTCGGCGGGCGCGTTCTGCTGCAGGTTGATCAGCGCGCTCAGCTGGCGCTGCCACGCTTCCTGGCGCTCGAACCACGGCGCCATGTCCGTCAGGCCATGCTGCGCCCGTTTTGAGGTGGCATAGCGCTCCTGCTGCGGCTCGCCCAGCAAGCCCAGCAAGCCGGCCGCCTGCGCGGCGATCAGGTCGTAGCCGGCCGCGTCCGCTTGCTGCACCAGCGATCGCAGCTGGTCCTTGCGTTCGCTCAATTGCGGTAGCGCCAGCCAGTAGTACAGCAAGGCCTGGAACAGCTGCGCCTGCAGTGCCGTTTCCCAGTTGCGCGTAGGGATGCTTTCCGCCTGCTGCACGCCGGCGCGCACCAGGCGCAAGGTATTCAATTGCTGGTAGACGATGCTGTCGTGATTCGGCTGCGCGTGCAGGGCGATATCGAGATAGGTTTCCGCGCTCTTCAGCAGCTTGGCGTCGTTGCCGCGCAGCAGGGCCAGCACGTACAGGTGGCCGCCGATGCCCGTAAAGCAGAGCTTGCGCTTGCCCGTTTCCTTGCGCAAGCCCTTCAAGGCCGTTTCGAAGCCCGCCACGGCGTGCGCATGTTCGCCGCGCAACAGGGCGATGCTGCTGTCGACAAACAGCGCCTGCGGCCCCTGCTGGCCCGCCAGGTAGCGCGCGGCCGTGTCGAGTTCGCCGCACAGCAGCGCGTCCTCGGCCAGGGCCAGCGGCAGGGCGGCGCCGATGTGGTCGCCGGCGGCCGCCTGGCGCGCGTGATGCGCGCGCGCGTACGCGCGGATGGCGTGCGCCGTGGCCGGCTCGCGCGGGGCGTTGCCCAGCAGCACGGCGAGGATGTCATCCTGCAATTGCGGCATGACGAAAGACAACATTTCCGGCTCGAACGGGCGGCCGAAGATCTCGATCAGCGGATGCAGCTGCTGCGCTTCATAGCAGGCCATGCAGGCGGCCAGGATGGCGGCCACCTGGCGCACTTCGTCATTGCGCAACAGGGCGATGCGCAGGCGCGCCACGCCCTGGCGGTAGCTGCGCAATTCCACATAGCCATCCCAGTTGCGGCGCACGGGGTTGATCAGCTCGATGGCCTGGCACAGGTCGCGGAACACCAGGTGCTCGATGGCGGCGCGCATGGCGGGCCAGCGCAGCCTGGCTTCGCAGGCATAGCCCCGTCCCACCACCTCGCTGGCCAGCGCCAGACGCGTCAGCCGTTGCAACATGTTGGTCACTACCAACAGGGAAAACGGCGTGCCGTCCGGCTCGACGACGTTGGCGCGCTGCAAGTGTTCGTACACGGCATGCTTGCCCACCGGTTCGCCCGCGATGGCCAGCAAGGCCAGGATCATCTGTTCGTGCTGTTCCAGGGCGGCGAATTCGTCCAGCAAGCGCTGGTCTGCATGCGGATCGGTCATGCGGGCAAGTTGGCGATATGCACGGGCGGTTCGCCGGCCGCCACGGGCAGGCCGAATACGCGCTGGTAGAAATACAGTTCCGCGTCCAGCGTGCGCACGATGTTTTCCGCCTTGCGGAAGCCGTGTCCCTCGCCTTCGAGCGGCACGTAGGCGACGGGCACGCCGCGCGCCTGCAGGGCGTCGACCATCAGCTGCGACTGCTGCGGCGGCACCACCTTGTCATCGAGGCCCTGGAAGAAGATCATCGGGCGCGACAGTTTATCCGTGTGGTGGATGGGCGAGCGCTCAAGGTACAGCGCCTCGGCTTGCGGCTGCGGGGCGATCAGGTAGTCGGTGTAGCGCGATTCGAACTTGTGCGAATCGTCGTCCAGGCCCTTCAGGTCGGACACGCCATAGTAGCTGGCGCCGGCCTTGAAGACGTCGTGGAACGTCAATGCGCACAGGGTCGTCAGGCCGCCCGCGCTGCCGCCGCGCACGATCAGGCGCTCGGGGTCGGCCAGGCCGTTGGCGGCCAGGTAGCGGGCGCCGGCGATGCAGTCTTCCACGTCGACGATGCCCCATTGTCCGCGCAGCGCGTCGCGGTATTCGCGGCCGAAGCCGCTGCTGCCGCCATAATTGACGTCGAGCACGCCGATGCCGCGGCTGGTCCAGTACTGCGTCGCCAGTTTCAAGGTATTGCTGGCCATGCTGGTGGGGCCGCCATGGCTGATGACGATGACGGGCGGCAAGGTTCCCGCCGGCGCCTGCACGTCGCCATTGGTGGGCGCATAAAAGAAGGCGTGCGCCGTGCGGCCATTGCTGCTGGTAAAACTCAAGCTGCGCGGCACGGACAGGTAGTCGAGCGCGGGCAAGGCCGTGATCGACTGCGCCAGCACTTCCAGCTCATGGTTAGCCAAATCGATGCGCGCCAGTTCCAGCGCGATGGTGGGGCTGCCGCCGAGCAGCGCGACGAAGCCGGGGCCCACGCGCAGTTCGCGGATTTCCTGGTACGGGTGGGGGATCGGTTCCAGCTTGGCCGCCGCCACGCTCAGCTGCGCCAGGTAGCTGACGCCGGCCTGGATGTACGTGCAGACGATCTCGTCGTCGGACAGGAAACCGTACATGCTGCCGCCGAAAGTCCAGTGCGGCGTGGCAAATTCCGCTTCCATCGGGCACAGCGCCTCGATATCGGCGCCGTGCAGGCGGTACAAATTCCACCAGCCGCTGCTGTCGGAAACGAAGTGCAGCAAGCCGTTCGGCGACCATTCCGGCTGGCAAATCGATTCGCGCGCGCCGCCGGCGATCAGGCGCGGAGAGCCCAGCGTGCCGTCCGCGTGCACGTCGGCCAGCCACAGTTCCGTGCCTTGCCACGGCAGGCGCGGGTGGTCCCAGCTGATCCAGGCCAGCTGGCTGCCGTCCGGCGACAGGCGCGGCGCCGCATAAAAATCGTGGCCCCGTGCCAGCACCGTTTCGCGCCCGTCGAAGCCGACGGCGGCCAGGCAGTTTTCCGGCTGCGCGTGGCCTTGCTCCGGGTGCTGTTCGCGCACGGCGATCAGGCGGGCACGGGCCGCATCGACGACGAAGTCCGCGTGGCGCGTGTTGCCGCCCGTGGTGAAGGCTTCGGGCGCGCCGTCGCCGCTCACGCGGTACAGGCAATTGTCGGCGAAATGCGAGAAATACACGCTATCGCCGGCCACGGCATAGGCGCCGCCGCCGTATTCATGCACGCGGCTGCGCACATTGAACGGTGCCGGCGTCAGTTCATCGACACGCGCGCCGCGCTGGCGCAGCAGGGTGTTGCGGCCCGCCTCGCTGGCGCGTCCGGCCAGCCAGTACACATCGCTGCCATCCGCGTCGCCCAGGGCCAGCTGCGTCAGCGGCGAGGCGCCGGCGGCGACGAGGGCCGCGCTGATCGGCGATGGCCAGATGCCATAAGGGGTGCTGGATGCGGTCGAGGTCATGCGGGCTCCGTGTCGTGGTGGAAAGAGGGGGCCTCCAGGCGGCGTCAGGCAGCGCGGCGGCGTTCATCATCATAATGGAAGGGCAGGCACAACGAAAGTCATCGCTGTGCGTGGCAAATGCTGCAAAGCGGCACCGGAATCAATGAAATGGCGGCGATTGGATGCGATAATACCGCTTCTCCAAGCTATTGATTGCCTTCCATGCCACAATTTGCTCCGCTCCAGAACGACACTTTCCTGCGCGCCCTGCTGCGCCAGCCGACCGAGCACACCCCTGTCTGGCTGATGCGCCAGGCGGGCCGCTACCTGCCCGAATACCGCGCCACGCGCGAGCGGGCCGGCTCCTTCCTGGGCCTGGCAAAGAATCCCGATTACGCCACCGAAGTGACCTTGCAGCCCCTGGAGCGCTTCCCGCTCGACGCGGCGATTTTGTTTTCCGACATCCTGACGGTGCCTGACGCGATGGGCCTGGGCCTGTATTTCGCCGATGGCGAAGGCCCGAAGTTCGAGCGTCCGCTGCGCACGGAACAGGATGTGAAGGCGTTGCAAGTGCCGGACCTGGAATCGCTCGACTACGTCTTCAAGGCCGTCACGCAGATCCGCACGGAACTCAATGGCCGCGTGCCGCTGATCGGTTTTTCCGGCAGCCCGTGGACCCTGGCGTGCTACATGGTGGAAGGCGGCGGCTCGAAAGAGTTCCACACCATCAAGAAGATGCTGTACAACCGCCCCGACCTGATGCACCACATCCTGGCGATTAACGCCACTTCCGTGGCGCAGTACCTGAATGCGCAGATCGATGCCGGCGCGCAAGCCGTGATGATTTTCGATTCCTGGGGCGGTGCGCTGGCCGATGGCGCCTACCAGGAATTCTCGCTGGCCTACATGCAGCAAGTGGTGGCGCAGCTGAAACGCGACAAGGATGGCGTGAAGATTCCCGCCATCGTGTTTACCAAGGGCGGCGGCCAGTGGATCGAGCAGATCGCCGACATCGGCGCCGATGCCGTGGGCCTGGACTGGACCGTCAACCTGACGCGCGCGCGCCAGCTGGTGGGGCATAAAGTGGGCTTGCAGGGCAATCTCGACCCCGCCATCCTGTTCGCCAGCCCCGAGCAGATCCGCGCCGAAGTGGCGAAAGTGCTCAACGCCTTTGGCGCGCCATCGGCCGGCACGGGCCACGTGTTCAACCTGGGCCATGGCATTTCCCAGTTCACGCCGCCGGAATCGGTCGAAGCGATGGTGGAAGCCGTGCACAGCATGAGCCGCGCCATGCGCAGCGGCCAGTAAGTATTCGTTTTCCCCTGGCGCAGGGGTAGATAAGGCAGGCTTTCCAGCGGAAGCCTGCCTTTTTCTTTGCTGCGCCTTAGCAAGAAATACCGACTTATGCACAATTTTTTTTGCTGCGGAAATAAGAGGCAGTGTCAAAGCCATGCCCGGGGGCGCTTTGCAAGTGCTTGATTATTAAGAAATAAAAAATGCCTTGTTTGGCGGACTTTGTTGCAATTGATAAGGTTATTCTTTCGTCCGCTCGCCTTATTCCTTCATTGTCCACAAAGTTATCAACAGATTCTGTGGATAAAATTGAAAAGTAATTTGTTAACCGATACTTAGCGCCGATGTTCAGGTTTCACCTGAAGTGCATGTTGCAGTGCATGATAATTGAACAATGTTTCGCCGCCCGTCAGGCAAAAGCGAACGCTTGCCCGGCAATTGTCAATTTTGCCGCGTGCCGCCCGTGTTTTTCCGAATCTGGCGCATCAAAATGGTGCGGATTTCTGTATAAATAAATTACAAATGGTTCAGTTATGCACAGCGGCGGAAATGTGCTGTGGATTTCTAGCCTCCCGGGCATCAATTTTTAAGCCATTGATTTTAAATGCTTTATTTTTCTTGCGTGCCGCTCTTGACGGCGAACGAAATTTTCTATCCACATTTTTCTGAAAGTTAATTTTGCTTTGTCCACAAAGTTATCCACAGAATTTTCTTCTGGCACGAGGACAGGCCGTGCTGTCTGCCGTTAGGCGTTTGACGGACGAAACAAGTATCATGGCCCGCTGGCTTGACGCCTGACATCCCGCCGCGCCATCGACCCTGCGGCGCGCTTTTTTATTGAGATAGGCCATACCCCCATGCCGCAGTGCCTTTTGACGCCGTGCATCCTGAAAATCGCGCTCGACACGCCCCTGAACGCCCTGTTCGACTACCGCTGGAACGGGGCGGCGGCGGACGGCGTCGCGGACGCGCCGCTGCCGCAAGTGGGGCAGCTGGCGCTGGTGCCGTTCGGCCGGCGCGAAGTGATGGGGCTGATCGTCGGCGTGTCCGACAGCACCGACGTGCCTGCCGCGAAATTGAAGGACGTGCTGGCCGTGCGCAGCCAGCTGGCGCCCCTGTCGGAGCAGTGGCTGGCGCTGGCCGCCTTCGCCGCCGATTACTACCAGCGCCCGCTCGGTGAGGTGGCCTTGCCGGGCTTGCCGAAGAATTTGCGCGTGCTGACCACCGTGGCGCTCGACCGCGCCATCAAGAAGCTGGCCAAGCTGGCCGACGCGCACGACGGCACGCCGCTGAACATGCCGGCCCTGAATGCCGCGCAGCAAGAGGCGGCGGACGCCATCGGCGGCGCCCAGGGTTTCAAGCCGACCCTGCTGTACGGCGTGACGGGCAGCGGCAAGACGGAAGTGTATCTGCAAGCCTGCGCCCAGGTGCTGGCGCGCGAGGACGATGCGCAAATCCTGATCCTGGTGCCGGAAATCAATTTGACGCCCCAGCTGGAAGGCAATATCCGCGCGCGTTTTCCCGGCGTCATGCTGGCGACCCTGCACAGCAGCCTGTCCGAAGGCGAGCGCATGCTGCACTGGCTGGCCGCGCACCAGGGCCAGGCGCGCATCGTGCTCGGCACGCGCTTGGCCATCCTGGCGTCCTTGCCGAAATTGAAACTGATCGTCATCGACGAGGAGCACGATCCTTCCTACAAGCAGCAGGAAGGCTTGCGCTATTCGGCGCGCGACCTGGCCGTGTGGCGCGCTTGGCAATTGCAGATCCCCATCGTGCTCGGTTCGGCCACACCGTCGCTGGAAAGCTGGCACCACGCGCAGACGGGGCGCTACCGCAAGCTGGAATTGCGCGAACGGGCCGTCAAGAATGCGGTGTTGCCGCGCGTCAAGATCCTCGACATGGAGCGCGACAAGCCGAAGGATGGCTTGACGTCGCACCTGGTGGCGGCATTAAAACTGCGCATGGAGCGCGGCGAGCAGTCGCTGCTGTTCTTGAACCGGCGCGGCTATTCGCCCGTCATCTGCTGCGAATCGTGCGGCTGGATCAGCAATTGCACGCGCTGCACCTCGTTCATGGTGCTGCACAAGCCCGAGCACCGGCTGCGCTGCCACCATTGCAGCCTGGAACTGCGCATTCCCCGCCATTGCCCCACGTGCGGCAACGTCGACCTGCAGCCGCTGGGACGTGGCACGCAGCGCGTGGAAGAGGGCTTGCAGCAATTGTTTCCCGAGGCGCGCATCTTGCGCATCGATGCCGATTCCACGCGCAAGAAGGGCAGCGCGCAGGAAGCGTTCGATACCGTGCACCGGGGCGAAGTGGATATTCTGATCGGCACGCAGATGGTGGCCAAGGGCCACGATTTCAAAAAACTGACCCTGGTCGGCATTTTGAATCCGGACACGGCCCTGTTTTCGCAGGATTACCGGGCCAGCGAACGCCTGTTCGCGCAATTGATGCAGGTGGCGGGCCGGGCCGGGCGGGCTGCGCAGACGCAAGGCGGCAGCGTCAGTGAAGTGCTGATCCAGACGCGCTATGCGCGCCATCCGCTGTACGACGCCGTCGTCAACCACGATTACGACCATTTCGCCACCACCTTGCTGGAAGAGCGGGCCCAGGCGGCGCTGCCGCCCTACCTGTTCCAGGCCCTGCTGCGCGCCGAAGCCCCGGAGCTGGCGACGGCCATCGAATTCCTGCAGGCGGCGAAAGAGTGCATGGAACACCCGCAAGTGACCATCAATGACCCGATTCCCATGAGCATGACGCGCGTCTACAACGTGGACCGCGCCCAGCTGCTGCTGGAATCGCCCTCGCGGCCCGCCCTGCAGGCGTTCCTGAAGGAATGGCTGATGGAATTGCGCGCCATGAAGACGCGCGTGAAATGGTCGCTGGAAGTGGATCCGCTCGATATTTAAGCCAGGTAGTCGCGCCCGGCTTTGACGATCTGTTCCGACAACAGCTTGGTAAACGGCGTGTCCAGGGTCCACGCATGCCAGCTCAGCGGTACGTCCAGGGTGCTGCCCGGCATCAGATCGACGAGACGGTCCGTCGCCAGCGCCTGCGCGGCCAGGCGCTGCGGCATCAGGCCGTAGGCCAGGCCATCCTGGACGCAGGCGCGGCGCGCCGCTTCCACGGGCAAGGTGTGGTGCGGAAACGGTTCGCGCATGCTCAATTGTTCCGCGAGGAAACGCGCCAGCAAGCCGTGCTGGCCCACCACGGCCGGCGCCAGTTGTACCGCCTCGGCAATAAAACCATCGCCGAACCAGTGCCCGGCAAACACGGGCGTGGCCACGCAGACATAGCGCAAGGTGCCCAGCGGCGTGACGCTGGTGGCGGCCGCCGCGTCGATCGCCGTGCCGGACTCTGCCGCCACGCAGCCGAACACGGAGCCGTCGCGCACCATCTGCAAGGCGCTGTCGCTGTCGGCCAGGCGCACGTCGAGCTGGCAGCGGGGCGGCGCCAGCAGGGCGGACAAGGTGTCGGGAAACCACGTGGCCAGGCTGTCGGCATCGATGGCGATGGCGATTTCCGGCATGCTGACGCTGTTGCCCAGGTCGATGTCGAGCGACGCTTCCATCAGCTTGACGTTGCGGTGATGCACGATCAATCGCTGGCCCAGGCCCGTCGGCACGGCCGGCTGGCCACGGATGATCAGCAAGCGTCCGCTGGCGTCTTCCAGCGCCTTGATGCGCTGCGAGACGGCCGACTGGGTGATGCCCAGCGCCAGGGCGGCCTTGTCGAAACTGCCATGGCTGGCGACGGCGTCCAGCACGGCCAGCGCGCGATAATCGAGTGATCCCATTAGCTCAGCTTATAAATTTTGAAAACGATTAGTTATACTAATGCATATATTGCTGCAAAGTAAAACCTTATTTTCGGCAAACGGGTAGTATCGAACACTGTGAGCAACCTCAGTGGGATGGACAGCACCATGAAGACGATACAAGTGGATGTGGCCGTGATCGGCGGCGGCACGGCCGGCATGACGGCGCGCAAGGCTGCGAGCATGCAGGGCAAGCGCGTGCTGATGATCGAAAGCGGGCCGTACGGCACGACCTGCGCCAGGGTCGGCTGCATGCCCAGCAAACTCTTGATCGCGGCGGCCGAGGCGGCCCATGCGGTGGCCGCCGCGCCCGCTTTTGGCGTGCATCCCGGTCCCGTGCGCATCGACGGCCGGCAAGTGATGGCCAGGGTGCGCAGCGAGCGCGACCGCTTTGTCGGCTTCGTGCTCGACGGCGTCAACGCCATACCCGACGAAGAAAAGCTGCGCGGCCACGCGCGGTTTATTTCCCCCGGAAAATTGCAGGTCGATGAACACACGATTGTCGAAGCCGCCAGCGTCGTCATCGCCACCGGTTCCACGCCCATCGTGCCGCCCGAGTGGCAATCGGCGGGCCAGCGCGTCATCACCAGCGACGCCGTGTTCGAATGGACGGACTTGCCGCAATCGGTCGCCGTGGTCGGCAGCGGCGTCATCGGCCTGGAACTGGGACAGGCGCTGGCGCGGCTGGGCGTGCGCGTGACGGTGTTTGCGCGCGGCAATAAAGTCGCCCAGCTGACGGATCCGCTGGTGCTGCGGGAGGCCGACGCCGTGCTGGCGCGCGAACTCGATATCCGTTTCATGACCCAGGTCGCGCACATGGCAACAACGCCGGACGGCGGCGGCATCCTGCTGACCAGCCGCGACGACGCGGGCGCGGAAAAAACCGAGCAGTTCGAGTATGTGCTGGCCGCCATCGGCCGCCGTCCGAACGTAGATCACATCGGCCTGGAAACGGCGCAAATCGAGCTCGACCGTCACGGCATCCCCCTGCATGACCCGCACACCATGCAGTGCGGCAAGAGCGCCATCTTCATCGCGGGCGATGCCGACAACGCCTTGCCGCTGCTGCCCGAAGCGGCCGACGAGGGCCGCATCGCGGGCGACAACGCGGCGCGCTTTCCTGACGTCAAGCCTGGCTTGCGCCGCACGCCGCTGGCGATCGCCTTCACGGAGCCGCAGATCGCCACCGTGGGCGCCACCTACCAGCAGCTGTGCGTGAGCCACGCGGGCCGCTTCGCCGTCGGCGCCGTGTCGTTCGGCAACCAGGGCCGCAGCCGCGTGATGCTGCAAAACCAGGGCTTGCTGCGCGTGTATGCGGAATTCGGCAGCAAGCGCTTTCTTGGCGCCGAGCTGATCGGCCCGCGGGCGGAACACCTGGGCCATTTGCTGGCGTGGGCATGCCAGGCGCAGCTGACGGTGCCCGCCATGCTCGACATGCCGTTCTACCACCCCGTCATCGAGGAAGGCGTGCGCACGGCCTTGCGCGAACTGGCCCTGCACCTGGAAAAAGACCCGGAACACGCGCCCGGCTGCGCCGACTGCTCGCCTGGCGTCTGATGCAATTTTGATATTTACACAATTTTGTAGACAAGCGCACATGATTGCGCGATCATCGCTGCCACATTGAAATATTGATTAAAAGCAAAAAACATTTCAATTGGTACATGCCGCTGATGCCACGATGGTAAAAACAAGCGGGTGCAGGCGATGATGGAGACGATGTGAAAATTCGGCGCATTTACGCGGGAGAACTCGCGCTGGGCGTGGCCCTGCCCTGGGACGTGCACAGTGAAACGGGCGGCTTGCTGGCCAGGCTGGGCCATGTCATCAGCAGCGAGAACCAGATCGCATTGCTGCTGGCGCGCGGCGTCATCGCCGATACCAGCGCCGACGTGCCGCGCACGGCCACGGAAGCGCCGTCGGCCCTGCGCATGCTGAACCTCGTCACGGCGGGCCTGGCCCTCGTCTTGCCATCCATCGCGGCCGGGCAAGCGGGCAGCCACGCACCGCTGGCCGCGCTGGCGCAGCTGGTGGAAGAGGCCGTTGTTCTGGACGCCGACGTGGCGCTGGCCTGCATCCTGCACAACCAGGGCGCGGGCGACTTTGCCGTGCGGCACAGCGTCGATACGGCCGTCATCGCGGCCCTGCTGGCGCGCGCCCTGAAACTCGGTGACGATGTGATCCGCAGCGTGGTGCTGGCCGCGCTGAGCATGAATGTGGGCATGCTGGAACGCCATGCGGATTTCCAGCACAAGGCGGGCCCGCTGGATGCGCAGGAACGCGCCTATTTGCGCGCCCATCCGCAAGCGGGTGTCGACTTGCTGCGTGCGGCGGGCGTGACGGACGCCGTCTGGCTGCAAGCCGTGCTGCAGCATCATGAAAATATCGATGGCAGCGGCTATCCGCTGGGCACGCAAGGCGAGGCGATCGGCATCGGCGCCCGCCTGATCATGCTGGCCGACCGCTATTGCGCGCGCGTCTCGAAGCGCAGCTACCGCCAGCCTTTGCTGCCGAACGTGGCCCTGCGCGAAATGTTGATGGCCGACAAGGCCACGCTGGATGCGCCGCTGGCATCCTTGCTGGTACGCGAGCTGGGCATCTACCCCGTCGGCACCTTCGTCAAGCTGTTGAATGGCGAAATCGGCGTCGTCACGCGCAAGGGCTTGAATGCCACCACGCCGCACGTGCAATCGCTGATCGGCCCCCGCGGCGCGCGCCTGGACGTGCCGCTGCGGCGCGACACGCGCGTGGACTTGCACGCCATCCGCGAAGTGCTCAGCGCGGAGCAGGCGGGACTGCAATTTCGCCCCGACCAGTTATGGGGCCGCAGCGCAAGAATTTAGCGCGGGAGGTTAATTCAGCAGACCCGCATCCAGCCGTCCCTCAAGCGCCAGCTCGCGCATGATGCGCACGGTGTCGATGTCGGACTCCTTGTAGGCGGAGCGGCGGAAGTCGTCGTACAGGGCGTTGGCCGCATCGGTGGCCGCGTCGTGGCCGTCGTCGTACTGGAAGCGCACCCACAGGCTCGCTTCGTCGGGCATCTCGATGGTCATCACCAGCGAGGAGGCGCTGATGTCTTTCTGCGCCGGCACTTCGTAGCGCACCTGCAGTTGCGGCACCAGCACCACCTTGTCGTTGATGACCAGCTCGCCATAGCGCAGGCTGCGCGCGAAACCGGCATCGCAGCGCTCGCTGATCCGGCATTCATCGAGGTGCGGCACGAACAGCTTGGGCGACTCGGCGCGCAAGACGAGGCCGCGCCAGACCTGTTCCAGGGTCAGGGTGTCGATCAGCGGGTTCAAAGGATCGTTGATTTCAATCAGGTGTTCAAATTTCATGGGACTGCCATTCGGTAAGTGGGCGCGCGCGGGCGATATAGGCGGAATGGTACTCCAGGCGTGGCCGCGCCGCACGCATTGCAGCGGCCAAGATGGCTGCATATGGCGATATATCAATGCCGTTGCCTGTTTTTCATGCAGATCTCGCCGTGCAAATGGCGGGCGCGACGCTGTTACAATGGGCTGCTGTTCCCTGCGGAAATACCCTGATGTCCAAAGCACCACAGTTCGGTCTGAATGCGCCCCAAAGCGAAGCGGTTACCTACCTCGACGGCCCTTGTCTCGTGCTGGCGGGCGCCGGTTCGGGCAAGACGCGCGTGATCACGCAAAAGATCGCCCATCTGATCGAAGACCGGGGCTACGACCCGCGCACCATCGCCGCGCTGACCTTCACCAACAAGGCGGCGCTGGAAATGCAGGAACGCATCGCCAAGCTCTTGAAGCAGCCGCGCCAGGCCAAGCAGTTGACGGTGTCGACCTTCCACTCGCTGGGCGTGAAAATCCTGCGCCAGGAAGCCAATGGCGTGGGCTTGAAAGACCGCTTTTCCATCATGGATAGCGACGATTGTTTTTCCTTGGTGCAAGACCTCGCCATTACCACCGATAAACAGGTGATCCGCGGCATCCAGAATGCCATGTCGCTGTGGAAAAATGGCCTGATCGACCCGGACATGGCCCTGGCGCAAGCCAAGGATGAAGATGAAGCGAACGCGGCGCGCATCTACCGCAGCTATGTGGCCACGCTGTCCGCCTACCAGGCCGTCGATTTCGACGATCTGATCCGCTTGCCCGTGGAATTGTTCCGCAACAATGGCCCCGTGCGCGACAAGTGGCAGCGGCGTTTGCGCTACCTGCTCGTCGATGAATACCAGGATACGAATACCTGCCAGTACGAACTGGTGAAACTGATGGTGACGGGTATCGGCAAGAAACCGATGTTTACGGCCGTGGGCGACGACGACCAGGCGATCTATGCGTGGCGCGGCGCCACGGTGGAAAATCTGAAAACGCTGGAAACGGATTTCCCCGATTTGCGCGTGATCAAACTGGAGCAGAATTACCGCTCCACCATGCGCGTGCTCAATGCGGCCAATGCCGTCATCGGCAATAATCCGAAATTGTTCGAAAAGTCGCTGTGGTCGGAGCACGGCCTGGGCGAGCCGATCAAGGTGCTGGGCATGCAGACGGACGAGCAGGAGGCGGAGCAGGTCGCCATCATGATCTCGGCCGACCATTTCGAGCGCAAGAACAAATTTTCCGATTACGCGATTCTGTACCGGGGCAACCACCAGGCACGGATCATCGAGCAATGTCTGCGCAAGGAACGCATTCCGTACACGATTTCGGGCGGCCAGAGTTTTTTTGATAAGGCCGAGATCAAGGACATTATCAGCTACCTGCGTTTGCTGGCCAACGAAGACGACGACCCGGCCTTCATTCGCGCCGTGACGACGCCGCGCCGCGGCGTGGGGCAGTCGACCCTGGAAGTGCTGGGCGCGTTTTCGGGGCAGTGGCAGTGCTCGCTGTTCCAGGCCGTCTTTAAAGGCGGCATCGAGGCCAAGCTGACGGACCGCCAGCTGGGACCGCTGCGCGACTTCTGCAACTTCATCAACGACCTCGAATCGCGCGCCAGCCGCCCCGGCGCGGCCGGCAGCGGCGACAACGCGGCCGAAGTGCTGGACGACATGATGAAGGAAATCCACTACGAATCGTATCTGTACGATGCCTTCGAGGAACGGCAAGCGCAAAGCAAGTGGCAGAACGTGCTCGAATTCGTCAACTGGCTCAAGGAGCGGGGCCGGGGCGGCAAGGACCGCGATGGCGAAGAAAAGAACGTGCTGGAACTGACGCAGATGGTGGCCCTGATGACCATGCTGGAAGGCAAGGACGAGGAGCAGGACGCCGTGCGCATGTCCACCCTGCACGCGTCGAAAGGCCTGGAGTTTCCGCACGTGTTCCTGGTCGGCGTGGAAGAGGGGATCTTGCCGCATAAGGGCGACGCGGACGCGCCCGCCGAAACCATCGCCGCGCGCATCCAGGAAGAGCGGCGGCTGATGTATGTGGGCATTACGCGCGCCCAGCGCACCTTGCACGTCACCTGGTGCAAGAAGCGCAAGCGGGCGGGCGAGCAAGTCCATTGCGATCCGTCGCGTTTCATCAAGGAAATGCAACTCGACGTGGGCGACGCCGTGCCGACGGAAGCGGAAGTGATTTCGCCGAAAGAACGTCTGGCGCGCATGAAGGCCTTGCTGGCCGCGCCGAAGGCTTAAGCAGCGTTCACGCTTCCACTGCGCCGTCGGGCGTGGTTTTCGGCACGATGGCCAGCTGCATGCCCAGCGCATCGAGCATCTTTAAAATGGTTTCAAAGCGCGGCTTGCTGCCTTCGCGCAAGGCTTTATATGCGCCTTCGCGCGTGATGTCGGCCCTGGCCGCCACCTTGCCCATGCCGTAGGCGCGCACCACGTCGTTCATGGCGGACTGGAACAGTTCCGCGTTGCCGGTGGCGACGATTTCGCTCATGTAGGCGGCCACGGCGGCCTTGCTGGTCAGATGTTGCGTTGGGTCAAATTTGCTCAGGCCTAATGCTTCCAGGTCGTCGAGGTCGAAGGTGTCGTGGTCGATATGTTGGTTCATTGCTTTCGTGCTCCTGTGGATGCCGCCGCTTTCCGGATGGCCGCCTGCCGGGCTTTCAGCTCGCTGAGGATCGCTTGCGCCTGCTTGATGTCGCGTTGCTGGCTGGATTTGTTGCCACCGAGCAGCAGCAAGATCAGGGTGCCCCGATTCGTTTCATGAAAATACACGCGCCAGCCCGGCCCCGTCTGTAAAAAGCGCAGTTCGCACACGCCTTCGCCCACAGGGCGCCAGTCGCCCTTCTTACCGTGCTGCAAATGCTTGATGCGGGCATCGATGGCGGCGGCCGCCACATCGTGCAAACCATCTTCCCAGCGCCGGTATTCGGCCGTCTTGCGCGTATCGATGAGTACTGGTTCGGGCGGCGTTGGTGTGTTCATTGTAATCGTTTGTTCTCATTCGTCAAGCGGTTTGAGCCCATACAGGAAGAATAAACAGAAATCGCAGCCCGTCCGGCGGGGAATGAAGGGAGTTTGTCCTGGCTCACGCCGCTGCGGCGGTAGAATGCCCCCTTTCAGTCAGGAATCACCGAGAGCACCATGGACAATGCAGAACAGATGGAAACACGTTTCGTCGATATCGAAATCAAGCTGGCGCAGCAGGAAGACCTGGTCGAGTCGCTGAACCAGATGGTGTACCAGCAGGGCAAGCGCATCGATCAATTGGAAGCGATGCTGCACAAGCTGGGCGAGCACGTGCGCGACGGGGCGCAGCAGGCGAATGGCGGGCTGGTCAACGAACGTCCGCCGCATTACTAACGCTGTACGGGCGTATCGCTACCATCGGTAGTTGCGGGTGACGCAAGTGTTTCTGGCTGTTATTATTTCAGGCTGGCCCGCGACACAATCGCGGCTCTCTTGCGTTCCTTGAAAGAAGACATGACCCGTCCAACAATGCTCGTCATCGCCGCCAGCCTGATGCTGGCGCCAGCCGCCGCCGCTTTTGCCGCCACCGCGGCCGCAGCGCTGCCTGCTTCGAACCCGTTTGCGCAGGCCAGCAGCCTGCCCTTCCACTATCCGCCGTTCGACAAGGTGCAGGATGCCGACTACGCGCCCGCCTTTACGGCAGGCATGGCCGCCAACCTGGCGGAAATCGACGCGATTGCGAATAACAAGCAGCCAGCGACCTTCGACAACACCATCGTGGCCATGGAACGCTCGGGCCAGCTGCTGAGCCGCGTGCGCACCGTGTTTTCCGTGATGTCCGGCTCCAACACGAATGAGACGATCCAGGGCCTGGAACGCGAACTGGCGCCGAAAATGGCGGCCCACAGCGACGCCATCATGCTCAACGACAAGCTTTTCAAGCGCATCGACGCCCTGTACGCCAAGCGCGACAAGCTGGGCCTGGATGCCGAATCGAAACGCTTGCTGGAACGCTATCACACCGATTTTGTCCGCGCCGGCGCCAAGCTGTCGGCGGCCGACAAGCAAAAGCTGCGCGCCTACAATGGCCAGCTGGCTGCCCTGTCGACCAAGTTCGCGCAGAACGTGCTGAAGGAATTGAACGCCTCGGCTGTCGTCGTCGATACGCGCGAAGAGCTGGACGGCCTGTCGCCGGCCGCCATCGAAGTGGCCGCCGGCCTGGCCAAGAAGCGCGGCCTGGACGGCAAGTACGTGATCGCCCTCGTCAACACGACGGGCCAGGCGCCGCTGTCGCTGCTGACCAACCGCGCCGTGCGCGAACGCATCATGGCCGCTTCGCAAGCGCGCGGCAGCCGTGGCGGCGAGTTCGACAACACCCAGGAAGTGCTGGAACTGGCCAAGCTGCGCGCCGAACGTGCCGCGCTGATGGGTTACCCGAACTACGCGGCCTACTCGCTGGAAGACCAGACGGCGCACGACACCACCGCCGTGAACGCCCTGCTGGGCGAATTGGCGAAGCCGGCCGTCGTCAATGCGCGCCGTGAAGCGGACGACATCCAGAAGGTCATCGATGCGGGCAAAGGCGGCTTCAAGGTAGGCGCCGCCGACTGGGCCTTCTACAGCGACAAGGTGCGCGCCGAACGCTACAACTTTGACGAAACGCAACTCAAACCGTACTTTGAGATGCACAGCGTATTGACCCGTGGCGTGTTCTTTGCTGCTGGCAAGTTGTATGGCTTGACCTTCAAGCAGCGCACCGACTTGCCCGTCTACAACACCGACATGCTGGTGTACGACGTCTTCAATGAAGACGGCACGCAGCTGGCCATCTTTACGCTCGACCCTTACGCGCGCAGCAACAAGCGCGGCGGCGCCTGGGCGAATGCCTACGTGGGCCAGTCGAGCTTGCTGAACCGCAAGCCGGTGATCGCGAATAACCTGAACATTCCGAAGCCGGAAGCGGGCCAGCCGACCCTGATGACGTTTGACGAAGTCAACACCATGTTCCACGAATTCGGCCATGCGCTGCACGGCATGTTTTCGAACGTGAAGTACCCGCGCTTTGCCGGCACCAGCGTGCCGCGCGACTTCGTCGAATACCCGTCGCAAGTCAATGAAATGTGGGCGCTGTGGCCGGAAGTGCTGCAAAACTACGCCAAGCACTACCAGACGGGCGCGGCCATTCCGGCCGAACTGCTGGCCAAGGTGACGGCGGCCGACAATTTCAACCAGGGCTACAAGACCACGGAATACCTGGCATCGGCCTTGCTGGACCAGCGCTGGCACCAGCTGACCCCGGCACAGATCCCGACCGACGTGCTGGCGTTTGAAAAGGCCGCGTTGACGGACGCGGGCGTCGATTTCGCCCCGGCGCCGCCGCGCTACCGCACCACGTATTTCTCGCACGCGTTCGCGGGCGGCTATTCGGCCGGCTACTACGCCTACCTGTGGTCGGAAAAGCTCGACGCCGACACGGTCGAGTGGTTCAAGGAAAACGGCGGCCTGACGCGCAAGAACGGCGACTGGTTCCGTCAGAAACTGCTGTCGCGCGGCGGCAGCGCCGATGCGCTCGACATCTACCGCAACTTCCGCGGCCGCGATGCGAAGATCGAACCGCTGCTGGAACGCCGTGGCTTGAACGGCAAGTAATTTCTCCCCAGTACCGGCCTCGTCTGTACTGAACATCAATGGCCGCCCGGCAATGGGCGGCCATTTTTATTTGGGGATTTTGACTGTACGCCGTGGTAAACCGCGCATTTGGCGTGCTGCACCACAGGATCGCCCATGTTGGATGACGCCTGTGTGACAGGCTGCTATGATCTGCCACTGGCCCGCGACGCGATCGCGGTTCTTCCCGCGCTTCCTGAAAGATGTCATGATCCGTCCACAACTGCTCGTCATCGCCGCCAGCGTCATGCTGGCCCACGCCGTTCCTTCCGCCATGGCTGCCGCCACCGCAAAATCCGCGCCTGCCGCCGCCGTCAGCGCCCAGAATCCCCTGTTGAAAGTCAGTCCGCTGCCGTTCCAGATGCCGCAATTCGGCCTGATCAAGGATGCGCACTACGCGCCGGCGTTTGCCGAAGGCATGAAACGCCAGCTGGCCGAAGTCAACGCGATCGCCAGCAACCGCCAGCCGGCCACGTTCGAGAACACCATCGTGGCCCTGGAGCGCACGGGACAGCTGCTGCACCGCGTACAAAGCATCTTCAGCAACATGACGTCGACCAACACGAACAGCGTGCTGGAAGCGGTGGAAGTGGACGTGTCGCCGAAACTGGCCGCGCATGGCGATGCCATCACCCTGAACCCGAAATTGTTTACCCGCATCGACACCCTGTATGCCAAGCGCGACAAGCTGGGCCTCGATGCGGAATCCCTGCGCCTGCTCGAGCGCTATCACACGGATTTCGTGCGCGCCGGCGCCAAGCTGTCCGATGCGGACAAGGAAAAACTGAAAGCCTATAACGCCGAGCAGGCGGGCCTGGAAACGGCCTTCGCGCAAAACGTGCTGAAGGAAACGAATGCCAAGAGCATCGTCGTCGACACGCGTCTTGAGCTGGCCGGCATGACGGACAGCGATATCGATACGGCCGCCACGGCAGCCAAGGAACGGGGCTTGACGGGCAAGTTCGTCATTGCCCTGGTGAACACCAGCGGCCAGCCGCCATTGGCCGTATTGACGGATCGCAAGACGCGTCAGCGCCTGATGGATGCGTCGCTGAACCGCGGCAGCCAGGGCGGCGAGTTCGACAACCGCGCCATCGTGCTGAAGCTGGCCAAACTGCGCGCCGAACGGGCGACTTTGCTCGGTTACGCCAACTACGCCGCGTATTCGCTGGAAGACCAGACGGCCAAGACCACCACGGCCGTCAACACCCTGCTGTCGGAACTGGCGAAACCGGCCGTCGCCAACGCGCGCCGCGAAGCGGCCGACCTGCAGCAAGTGGTCGATGCGGAAAAAGGCGGTTTCCAGGTAGCGGCGGCCGACTGGGCCATCTACACGGACAAGCTGCGCAAGCAGCGTTTCAATTTCGATGAAAACGAGCTGAAACCGTATTTGGAACTGAATAGTGTGCTGAACAACGGCGTCTTCTTTGCCGCCAATAAACTGTATGGCATCAGCTTCAAGGAACGGAAGGACTTGCCGGTGTACAACCCGGACGTGCGCGTCTACGACGTTCTGGATGCCAACGGCAAGCCGCTGGCCCTGTTCATTGCCGATTTCTATGCGCGCGGCAACAAGCATGGCGGCGCGTGGATGAATGAATATGTGTCGCAATCATCGCTGATGGGCACGCATCCCGTCGTCGCCAACCAATTGAACATTCCGAAGCCGCCCGCCGGCCAGCCGACCTTGCTGACGTTCGATGAAGTGACGACCATGTTCCACGAATTCGGCCATGCACTGCACGGCATGTTTTCGAACGTGAAATATCCGCGCTTTGCCGGCACCAGCGTGCCGAGCGACTTCGTCGAGTATCCATCGCAAGTCAATGAAATGTGGGCCGTCTGGCCGGAAGTGCTGCAAAACTATGCCAAGCACTACCAGAGCGGTGCGGCCATGCCGCAGGAATTGCTCGACAAGGTCACGGCGGCGAAGAAATTCAACCAGGGCTTCATGACGACGGAATACCTGTCGGCGGCCCTGCTGGACCAGCGCTGGCACCAGCTGGCGCCGAGCCAGATTCCGACGGACGTGCTGGCCTTTGAAGCGGCATCGCTGAAAGATGCGGGCGTCGATTACGCGCCCGTGCCGCCGCGCTACCGCACCACGTATTTCTCGCACAGCTTCTCGGGCGGCTACTCGGCGGCGTATTACGCCTACCTGTGGTCGGAAAAGCTGGACGCGGAATCGGTCAACTGGTTCAAGGAAAACGGCGGCCTGACGCGCAAGAATGGCGACTGGTTCCGCAGCAAATTGCTGTCGCGCGGCGGCAGCGTCGATGCGCTGCAGCTGTTCCGCGACTTCCGCGGCCGCGATGCCACCGTGGAACCGCTGCTGGAACGCCGCGGCTTGAACGCGAAGTAAGCCGTTCTCATCAGAAGCTTGCGTTGCGTTGACCTGGCGCACGCAAGCTTTCTGTGCCGGCGGCGTAGAATTGAGTAAGATGTAAATGAAGACGTAACCAAGGCAGTCGAAAGAGTATATGAGTCAGCAAGATTTGAATGGCATTACCCTGGAAGGTATCGTGACGCGCCTGCACGCCCACTACGGCTGGGACGGCCTGGCCAAGCACATCGATATCAATTGCTTCATCAGCGATCCCAGCATCAAGTCGAGCCTGAAGTTTTTGCGCAAGACCCCGTGGGCCAGGAGCAAGGTGGAACAATTGTTCCTGGACACGCAATTTACTGACTGACAGGAAAAAACATGGATAGCAAACTCAAGGAATCGCTGCAACAGCTGCATTCGACCCTCGCAAGCAGCGGCCCCGTCGATGAAGAACTGCATGGTTTGCTGCAAAAACTCGATGTCGACATCAAGTTGCTGATGGAAAAGCGCGCCGCGCAGGAACAGGAAGAAGAGTCGACCACGTATGGACTGGCCGAGCGCAGCCAGGAATTGTCGGCCAAGTTTGCCGTCAAGCATCCGAAACTGGAGCCAGCTTTGCGGGAACTGGGTGAGATTCTAGCCAATATGGGCATTTAAGCAAGTTGTGGGAAATGCTGGGCCTGGCCCTGCCGGGACGGGCCTTCTTTCCCCAAGTGTTTGAAAATTAAACGTTTTTTGTACTGAAATCCAACAGTAAAAAGCAGGCCGTCAGGTTGGAAATGGCCAATTCCGGTACAATCCGTACCCTATGAGCTCCCCTACCAATTTATTTGCGACCGTTCCCAAGCGGTCTGCCCGCGCTGCCGTGGCGCCTTTCCTGCCGATGTCGCGTGCCGAGATGGACGCGCTGGGCTGGGACCAGTGCGACGTCATCCTCGTCACGGGCGACGCCTACATCGACCATCCGAGCTTCGGCATGGCCCTGGTCGGCCGCCTGCTCGAAGCGCAAGGTTACCGCGTCGGCATCATCAGCCAGCCCGACTGGCTGTCGGCCGACGCCTTCCGCATCCTCGGCAAGCCGCGTTTGTACTACGGCATTACCGCCGGCAACATGGATTCCATGGTCAACCAGTACACGGCCGACCGCAAGATCCGCTCCGACGATGCCTACACGGCCAATGCCGAACCAAATAAACGCCCGGACCGCGCCGTCACCGTGTACGCCCAGCGCGCGCGCGAAGCGTATTCCGACGTGCCCATCGTCATCGGCAGCATCGAGGCGTCCCTGCGCCGCATCGCCCATTACGATTACTGGTCGGACAAGGTCCGCCGTTCCGTCTTGCCCGATTCCAAGGCCGATTTGTTGATTTTCGGCAATGCCGAGCGCGCGCTGGTCGACCTGACCCACCGTCTGGCCGCCGGCGAAAACATCAAGGATATCCGCGACTTGCGCGGCACGGCCTTCATGGTGCCGGCCGGCTGGCTGCCCGGTGACGACTGGGGCGTGCACAATTCCACCCGCGTCGACGTGCCCGGCAAGATCGATCCGCACTACAGCCCCTACGAAATGGTGCAGGAAGACAAGACCGCCTGCGCCACGGAAAATGCGTCGAAATCGGCCGAAGTCATCAAGCCGATCCGCATCATGAGCCGCGAAGAGCGCCTGGCCATGGCCAAGGAAAAGCACGACAAGACGGTGGTGCGCCTGCCCGCCTACGACGTCGTCAAGGATGACCCCGTCATGTATGCACACGCTTCGCGCGTGTTCCACCTGGAATCGAATCCCGGCAATGCGCGCGCCATGGTGCAGGCGCACGGCGAACGCGATGTGTGGCTCAATCCGCCGCCGCTGCCGCTGGCCATGGACGAGATGGATGGCGTGTACGACATGAACTACGCGCGCGCCCCGCATCCGAGCTATGGCAAGGCGCATATCCCCGCGTGGGAAATGATCCGCTTTTCCGTCAACATCATGCGCGGCTGCTTCGGCGGCTGCACCTTCTGCTCGATCACGGAGCATGAAGGACGCATCATCCAGAGCCGTTCGGAACCGTCGATCCTGCGCGAAATCGAGCATATCCGCGATAAAACCAAAGGCTTTACGGGCACCATTTCCGATATGGGCGGTCCGACGGCGAATATGTACCGCCTGGCCTGCAAGGAAAAAGAGATCGAAGTGTCGTGCCGCCGCCTGTCGTGCGTGTACCCGTCCATCTGCGTGAACCTGGGCACGGACCACAGCAAGCTTATTTCCCTGTACCGCAAGGCGCGCGCCATTCCCGGCATCAAGAAAGTCTTGATCAGCTCGGGCTTGCGCTACGACCTGGCCGTGCGGTCCCCCGAGTACGTCAAGGAACTGGTGACGCACCACGTGGGTGGCTTGCTGAAAATCGCGCCCGAGCACACGGAAGAGGGGACGTTATCGAAGATGATGAAGCCCGGCATCGGCGCGTATGACGAGTTCAAGGAAATGTTCGACCGTTTCTCGCTGGAAGCGGGCAAGAAGCAATACCTGATCCCGTACTTCATCGCCGCCCATCCGGGCACGACGGACACGGACATGCTGAACCTGGCACTGTGGCTGAAGAAGAACAATTTCAAGCTGGACCAGGTGCAAACCTTCATGCCCACGCCGATGGCGATGGCGACGACCATGTATCACACGCGCAAGAATCCTTTGCGCAAGGTCACGGCAGACTCGGAAGTGGTGGAAACGGCCCGCAGCGGCAAGATCCGCCGCACCCATAAAGCGTTCCTGCGCTACCAGGACCCGGCCAACTGGCCGATTTTGCGCGAAGCGCTGGTCAACATGGGCCGAGGCGACTTGATCGGCAATGGCGACAAGCATTTGATCCCCGCCTGGACGTCATCCGAGTCGGGCGGCCTGGCCGCCGGCGAACGCAGCCGCCAGACGCATGGCGCCGGCACGCCGGACAAGTTCAAGGTCACGCCGGGCAAGAACCGCATCGCCCTGGGCGGCACGGCAGCGGCGCCGAAGGCGACGGCGGTCGAGTCGAAAGTGCGTCCGTCAATCTTGTCGACCATCAAGACCAAGGCTAAGCCGGCCGCCGTGCCGATGGGCCGTGGCGGCAAGCCGCCAGCCAAGGGCGGCCATGCCGCGCCGGCACGGGGCGGACGCAAGTAAACGGTCTTCGGCTCCCGGGCATAGCCTGAAAACCCGGCAACGCAGACAGCGTTGCCGGGTTTTTTGTTATTGGCGCACCAACATGGGGCATGGCCCGCCATGGCGGCATAATTTTTACCAATATTTAAAAATTGAATAGAGCAAAAGGCAATTTTCCCTTGTGGCAACTTGGTGTTTGAAAATATACTCGTCGGATATTTAGCCGTACGGCAACAAAGCTGCCTTTCTGGCAATCGCCAGCGTACGCGACTCCCTGCGTTGATATGAAAAGAGATGCCAATTGAAATGCCTTTCCTGCCAGGCCGAGAATAAGCCGGGCGCCAAATTCTGTTCCTCCTGCGGCACCACGTTTGCTATTGCGCCTGCCGCCGCCCCCCCGGTGCCAGGCAAGACCTGCGGCCAGTGCGGCCATGATTGCAAGCCCGATGCCAGGTTCTGCCCCAAGTGCGCGTTCAGCTTTGCCGTGGTACCCCTTGCCGCAGCGGTGCCGCCGCCGCTGCCGGAGCCGGTTATCGAGCCGATGATTGAGCCTGTCATTGAACCCGTGCCTGAGCCTGTCCCGGCACCGGTGGCGGAACCGGTCGCGCCACCTGCGCCGCCGCCCGTGCTGGAAAAGCGCCGTGCCGATCCCGCACCGGCACCTGCACCGGCGCCAGAACCTGCTCCGGCACCCGCCGGCGTGCCGGAAACGCCATCCGACGGCCCGACCGGTAGCAGCCGCATGAAATTGATCGCCGCGGCCGTCGCGGCAGTAGTGGTAGTGGGTGCGGCAGGGGGATACTATTACCTGTCAGGCAAGCCTGCCGTGCCAGCGCCAGTCTCCGCACCGACGGTTCCTGCCGAGGAGACGGTTGCCGCCGAGCAGCCGCTGGCCATCAGCGACCCTGCGCTCGATGGCGGCACGTCGGCCGACCTGGCCGCGACACCTGCTGCCGAGCCTGAGCCTGAGCCAGTGCCAGCGGCAGCTCCTGCACCTGCGCCGGCACCTGCACCGGCACCGGCACCTGTCGCGGAAAAACCCGCCAAGCCCGTCAAGGCGGCACCGCCGCCACCGGCGCCTGTCAAACAGACTACCGGCCTGGAAAGCGTGATCACGGAGAGCCTGTCGGAAGCGAGCCATTGCATGAGCCAGCGCAAATACGACTGCGCCATCGCCAACGCGAATGCCGTGTTGCGCATGGATACGGGCAACCGCCATGCGCAGGACATCAAGCGCAAGGCGAAGGAAGCGCAAGACAAGGCGCTGTCGCAAATCCAGATCGAGTAAGCCGCGCGGCTGGCCTTCCCCCTATTTTGATCTTCCTGGAGAATAACGTGAAAAAAATGAAACAAATTGCCAAGCCCATGGTGGCGCTGCTGGTCGTGTCCTCGATGCTGGCCGGCTGTGCCGCGCCGGGCGGCCCTGGCGCCACCGGCACCAATACCGCCGGCACGGAAGCGGCCAGCGGCGAATGCAACACGGCCATGCTGGCCGGCATTGGCGCCGTCGTCGGCGGCTTGCTGGGCGGCGGCAACAACACGGTGCGCGGCGCGGCCCTGGGCGCCAGCCTGGGCGCGCTCGCCTGCGTGGCCCTGAATTATCAAAGCCAGCAAGTCAAGACGGCGCAGCAGGTGCAGACCGACTACAAGGTGGCCAACAAGGGCAAGCTGCCCGAGCAGTCGACCCTGGTGAAGTACGAGACGGGCTTTACGCCATCCTCCGTGCGTCCGGGCCAGAAGGCGCAGACCAATTCGTATATCGAAGTGGCGGCCGGCACGCGCGATCCGAACCCGCTGGTGGAAGAGGAATTGAGCCTGTACAAGCCGAATGGCGACTTGATCAAGACGGTGCGCAAGGTGGTCAGCAGCAATAACGGCAGCGGCGCCTACAAAGGCGGCTTCTCGATTCCCATGCCGGAAGGCGTGCCGCAGGGCATTTACCCGGTGCGCACGGCCCTGTACCTGAATAGCAAGCGCGTCGGCGGCCAGGACGTCAAGCTGCAGATCGTCCAGCGCCAGGCGCCCGCGTCCGACCTGCAGCTGGCCCGCGCTTACTGACATTGATTACCACGGGGCGGCCATGCCGGCCGTTCCGTTCCCCGATTTACCCCCATCCAGGCTAGACATGACCATTTCCACTGAAGCAGCAAAACCTCTTCCCTTTTCCTCCGCCGTGGGCTCGCTGATCGAAGCGACCGACGCCATCAGGAACTTCCGCGCGATTGCCCTGCTGGCCCTGACCTTCATCGGCGCCGTGCTCGTCGGCGGCGTGCTGACCGTGCTCGCCGGCAGCATGAAAAGTGTCGTGCTGGTCTTCCTGGGCGGCCTGATGGCTTTCCTCGTGATGTTTTACGGTTCCAACGCCGTGGGCATCATGCTGATGCGCGATGCGCAGGGCCAGCCTGGCATGAGTCTGGTTGATGCCGTGCTCGTTTCGCTGGTCACAAGCCACCGCCTGATCGCGGTGGTCTTCCTTGAATTTTTGATCGTGCTGGCGGCCATGATCGCCATCGCCATTATCTTGTTCGTCTGCAAGATTCCCGTGTTGGGCCCCGTGCTGTACACGGTGGTCTTCCCGCTGTCGGCCATCGTGCTGGGCGTGCTGGTGTTTGCGTTGTTTTACGTGATGCTGCCGCTGGCCGGCCCTGCCGCCTGGTCGGGCGCCACCGTGTTCCAGATCATTGCCCGCCTGAACCAGATCGTGCGCACCAAGCTGGTGTCGGTGATCCTGCTGGAAGTGCTGCTGTTCCTGATCACCGCGTTTGTGACGCTGCTGATCTTTGGCGTCGTCGGCACGGGCGTGTCGCTGACGACGGGCATGTCGGCCACCATACTCGGCCTGGGTAGCCAGCTGAACATGTATTCCCTGGCCTCGGGCCTGGGCGGCGGTTCCGGCTACATCATCGCTGCCGGCCTGGGCGGCGGCTTGCTGATGGCGGCCGCGGCCGTGGTGCCAAGTTTGATCTTTACCAAGGGCGTATGCATCATTTACCTGAACGCCACGCGCAACGTCGATTTCAGCGCGTCGGAAGCGAGCCTGAACGACGGCCTGGCCACGGTCAAGAAGAAAGCCGAAGAAGCGCGCGAACGCGCGCGTGCCCTGGCCGAGCAGGCGGCGGCACCCGCCGCTCCCGCCGCCCCGGCAGCGGCAGCTGAAAATCTGCACTGCCCCAGCTGCAAGGCACCGGTTGCGTCCGATGACGTGTTCTGCGGCGAATGCGCGCATAAACTCAAATAAGGCTGACCATGGCTCACTTCTGCACCCAATGCGGCACCGCCCATACGCCCGACGCGCGCTTCTGCGATGAATGCGGCAAGGCCGTCAACGTGGCACCGGCACCTGTACCGGCATCTGCACCAGCCGCGACGCCGGCGCCGTCCCGCGTGAAGCGGCGCCACGTCATCATCGCCGGCAGCGCGCTGGCGGTGCTCATCGTGGCAGGCGGCGCCCTGGCGTGGCTGCTGGCGCCAGAGGCGGCCTCGGCCAGCAGTTTCAGCCGCGCCATCGATGCCCACCTGGCGGCCGACGAGGCGGCACGCGACAAGTTGCTCTGCTTGAGCAACTTGCCGTACCAGAAGGAAGAGATCCGCGTGGCCTCGTACGACAGTTCCACTCGGCAATGGCTGGATATCCTCGTGCGTAGCGGACTGTACGCCGCCCCCGTGGAACAAGGCAGCGGCGGTTGGGTTGCGCAATCGCAATTTGTCTACGCGCTGGCCGCGCCGGGCAAGGCGGCCTTGCGCGGCGACAAGCTGTGCGTGGCCACGGGCGTGAAAGTGGCCAAGGTCAGCGGCTATGATCAGGTGCGCGACCTGGGTGCACAGCAAGTGGCGATGGCCAAGGCTACCTTGACGCTGACCGATGAGGCGGCGTGGTTCGCCAAATCGCCGGACCGCGCGCTGATCCTGCAACGCTTGCCGGACGGCGACCTGGAAGTACGGCTGCCGCTGGCGCTGGTCGACAAGCGATGGCAAGTCATCGATCAAGAGCAGATGAGCCTGGGGGGCGTGGCCGCTGCGATGGGCAGATCGCCGGCCGTGCAGGGCGCGGGCCTGCTGGACAAGCTGAAAAGCGTGTTCAGCTTTGGCGGTCACCCGGCGGTGGGGAAATGGCAGGCGGCGATGGGCAATGTCCTGGAATTTACACGCGACAGCGTGATCAATAACGGAACCTCGACCAAGGCCACCTTCACCACCAACGGCAATACCGTGACGATCGCGCCGGAAGGCGCGGGCGAAGCGGCCATGGACATTATCGTCAGCGACGATGGCAGCACGGCGCAGATCAGCATGGGCGGCATGCGGGTGACAACCCTGCGGCGCGTGCGCGATTAGGCGGAGAGCCAGGCGGTGCAACTTGCCGCCTTGCCTCATTCCCGAAGCCCGGCCATGCCGGGTTTTTTTACGCCCGCACGCAGCGGCACGTCCGCCAATTTATCTTGACATCAAGATAGTTCGCGCCCACACTGGAATTATCTTAACGTCGAGATAGTTCATGTCCACCTCCATTCTCCGTCCCGCCTGGGGCGATATCGTGCTCACGGCGCTGGCGCCCCTGATCTGGGGTTCCACCTACATCGTCACGTCCGAACTGCTGCCGCCGCACCGGCCCTACACGGCGGCCCTGATCCGCGTGCTGCCGGCCGGCCTGCTGTTGCTGCTGATCATGCGGCGCCTGCCCGCGCGGCGCGACTGGGGCCGCGTGCTGATTCTTTCCGCGCTGAATATCGGCGTGTTCCAGGCCCTGCTGTTCGTGGCCGCCTACCGTTTGCCGGGCGGCTTGGCGGCCGTAGTGGGCGCCATCCAGCCGCTCTTGGTGATGGGCCTGGCCTGGGGCGTGGAAGGGCGCCGTCCGGCCCGCCTGGCCCTGGGCGCCAGCGTGCTGGGCGTGGCCGGCATGGGCGTGTTGCTGTTGTCGCCGCGCACCGTGTGGGAACCCGTCGGCATCGCGGCCGCGCTGGGCGGCACGGCGTGCATGGCGGCCGGCACCTATCTGACGCGGCGCTGGAAGCCGGACTTGCCCGTGCTGGCGCTGACGGGCTGGCAATTGCTGCTCGGCGGCCTGATGCTGGCGCCCGTCGCCTGGCTGGCCGATGCGCCGTTGCCGCCGCTGTCCCTGCAGCAAGTATTGGCTTACGCCTACCTGTGCCTGGCCGGCGCGCTGCTGGCCTATGCCCTGTGGTTCCGCGGCATCAGCCGCCTGTCGCCCGTGGCCGTCTCCTCGCTGGGCCTGCTCAGTCCCCTGATGGCCGTCGTCCTGGGCTGGGCCTTGCTGGGCCAGGCCATGACGGGCTGGTCGATGCTGGGCTTGCTGCTGGTGCTGGCCAGCGTGCTGGCCGTGCAGTGGGCCGCAACAAAGTCCTGACTTGCGCGTATTTCCCCTCGGCAGGCTGATCATACCGGCCTGCCCGTTTCCCTCTGGGCGTGCCCTTTTTGCTGCACCGCACATACAGTTTTACTTGCACTGATATGGGGCATTGAGGCACTATTCGCTTCGCGCAAACGTTTGCGCGCAACGAATTTCCTAAAAAGCATGCAGTACACGTGCTTGACCAACCACTCTGGAGACGCCCATGACATCCCGTATTCGCCTGAAAATGATTGCCGCCGCTGTCCTCGCGTGTGCCTTGCCCGCCGTGCCGGCGATGGCGCAGACGCCAGCCAAACCAAAGGTGGCATTGGTGATGAAGTCGCTCGCCAATGAATTTTTCCTGACCATGGAAAATGGCGCCAAGGCGCATCAGAAGGCCAATGCCGCCAAGTACGACCTGCTGTCGAACGGCATCAAGGATGAAACGGATACGTCGAGCCAGATCAAGCTGGTCGAGCAAATGATCGTCTCGCGCGTCAACGCGCTGGTGATTGCCCCGGCCGACTCGAAGGCGCTGGTGCCGGTGCTGAAAAAAGCCATCGACGCGGGCATCATCGTCGTCAATATCGACAACAAGCTCGACGATGGCGCCCTGAAAGAGAAGGGCATCACCGTGCCCTTCGTCGGTCCGGACAACCGCAAGGGCGCCAAGGTCGTCGGCGACTTCCTGGCCAAGCAGATCAAGAAGGGCGACCCCGTCGGCATCATCGAAGGCGTGTCCACCACCTACAACGCGCAGCAGCGCACCCTGGGCTTCCAGGACGCCATGAGCGCGGCCGGTGCGAAAGTGGTCAGCGTACAGTCGGGCCAGTGGGAAATCGCCCCCGCCAATACGGTGGCGGCCGCCATGCTGAATGCCAACCCGAATATCAAGGCCTTGCTGTGCGGTAACGACAACATGGCCATCGGCGCCGTGTCCGCCATCAAGGCGGCCGGCAAGACGGGCAAAGTGCTCGTCGTCGGCTACGACAACATCAACGCCATCAAGCCGATGCTGGCCGATGGCCGCGTGCTGGCCACCGCCGACCAGTTCGGTTCGCAGCAAGCCGTGTTCGGCATCGAGACCGTGCTGAAAGCCCTGGCGCAGAAGAAGAAACAGGCCGATCTCGGCGGCGTCATCGAAACCAAGGTCGAACTGGTCGCCAAGGGCGCCAAGTCCTGATCGTCTGATCCCGCCGGGGCCAGCGTCCGCGTCTCTGCCTGAGACTGCGGCGCCGGCCCCGCCGCCTTTTTCCGCGGAGTTTTATCATGCCTACCGACATCCCCCCGGCGCCATCAGCCGCCATCCCTCTATTGACCCTGGACAACATCGGCAAGTCCTATGTCGGCCCCGTGCTGGGCGGCGTGGGCTTGCGCTTCGCCCCTGGCCAGGTGCTGGCGCTGACGGGAGAGAACGGCGCGGGCAAGAGTACCCTGTCGAAGATCATCTGCGGCCTGGAGCAAGCCACCACGGGCACGATGCTGCTTGACGGCAAGCCCTACCAGCCCGCCTCGCGCGGCGCCGCCGAGGCGCTGGGCATCCGCATGGTGATGCAGGAATTGAATTTGATTCCCACCCTGTCGATCGCGGAAAACCTGTATTTGAAAAATTTGCCGCAGCGCTTCGGCTTCATCGACCGCACCCGTCTCGAGCGCGATGCGCGCGAACAGATGGAGAAAGTGGGCCTGGGCGGCCTCGACCCGTGGACCCTGGTCGGCGAACTGGGCATCGGCCACCAGCAAATGATCGAAATCGCGCGCAACCTGATCGGCGCCTGCCGCCTGCTGGTGTTAGATGAGCCGACGGCCATGCTGACGCACCGCGAAGTGGAATTGCTGTTCCTGCAGATCGAACGCCTGAAAGCCGACGGCGTGTGCATCATCTATATTTCCCACCGCCTGGAAGAACTCAAGCGCGTGGCCGACCGCATCGCCGTGCTGCGCGACGGCCAGCTGGTGTGCGACGACGACATCGCGGGCCATTCCGCCGCCGACCTGGTCAGCCTGATGGTGGGCCGTTCGGCCGACGACGCCGTCGACCTGAGCGGGCGGACCATCGGCGCGCCGCTGCTGCGCGTGCGGGGCCTGGCGCGCGGCAAGGTGGTCAATCCGACCTCGTTTGACTTGCGCGCCGGCGAAATCCTCGGCATCGCCGGCCTGATCGGCTCGGGCCGCACGGAATTGCTGCGCCTGATCTTTGGCGCCGACCGCGCCGACGCCGGTGACGTGTTCCTCGGCGACAGCGAAATACCCGCCGCCTTGCACTCGCCGCAGGCGGCCGTGAAAGCGGGCATCGCCATGATCACGGAAGACCGCAAGGGACAAGGTTTGTTGTTGCGCCAGTCCATCGCCGTCAACACGACCCTGGCTTCGCTCGATACCGTCAGTGGCGCCGGCTGGCTCAACGACGCGGCCGAAGCGACGGTGGCCGACGATTACATTCAGCGCCTGGGCATCCGCTCGCGCAACAGCGCGCAAACGGTGGCGGAGTTGTCCGGCGGCAACCAGCAAAAGGTGGTGATCGCCCGCTGGCTGTACCGCGACTGCCCCGTGATGCTGTTCGACGAGCCCACGCGCGGCATCGATATCGGCGCCAAGTTTGATATTTATCAGGTGCTGGCCGAACAGGCGCGCCAGGGCAAGGGCCTCGTCATCGTGTCGAGCGATTTGCGCGAACTGATGCTGATCTGCGACCGCATCGCCGTCATGAGCGCGGGCAGCATCGTCGACACCTTCGAGCGCGGCGCCTGGAGCCAGGACGCGCTGCTGTCGGCCGCCTTCTCCGGCTATTTGACCCCCAACTCCACTCCAGCTGCGGCCTGATCCGCCGGAAAGATTCCCATGACCTCCAACTCCTCTCCTTCGTATCTGCAGCGCAGCCTGGCCGACCTGAAAAACTATGCGGGCCTGATCGGCGCCTTGCTGGCCATGTGCGTGCTGTTCTCGTTTGCCAGCGAAAACTTTTTTACTTTGGCGACCTTGAGTACCCTGTCGAACAACATCCCGACCCTGGTCGTGATGGCCGTCGGCATGACGTTTGTCCTGATCATCGGCGGCATCGATTTGTCCGTCGGCTCCGTGATGGCGCTGGCCGCTTCCGTGCTGTCGCTGGCCGTCGTGCACTGGGGCTGGCCCGTGTGGAGCGCGGCCCTGCTGGGCATGTTCGTCGCCGCCCTGTGCGGCGCCACGACGGGCCTCATTTCCGTCGGCTGGCGCATTCCCTCGTTCATCGTCTCGCTGGGCGTGCTGGAAATGGCGCGCGGCATGGCGTATCAAGTGACGAACTCGCGCACGGAATACATCGGCAGCGCCGTGGACGGCATCAGCTCGCCCATCGCCTTTGGCCTGTCGCCTGCCTTCATCGCCTCGATCGCCATCGTCGTCATCGGCCACCTGGTGCTCACGCGCACGGTGCTGGGACGCCACTGGATCGGCATCGGCACGAATGAAGAAGCCGTGCGTTTGTCCGGCATCAATACAAAACCGTCGAAGGTGCTGGTGTTTGCCTTGATGGGCTTTCTGGCCGGCGTGGGCGCCCTGTTCCAGGTGTCGCGCCTGGAAGCGGCCGACCCGAATGGCGGCGTGGGCATGGAGTTGCAAGTGATCGCTGCCGTCGTGATCGGCGGCACGAGCCTGATGGGCGGGCGCGGTTCCGTCATCAGCACGTTTATCGGCGTGTTGATCATTTCCGTGCTGGAAGCGGGCCTGGCGCAAGTGGGCGTGTCCGAACCCGTGAAACGCATCGTCACGGGCCTGGTGATCGTTGCCGCCGTCGTGCTCGACACCTACCGCCGCCGCGGCGAGCGTTCATAATACTCGCCCATGGCAACCATCAAGCAAGTGGCGCAGGCGGCGGGGGTATCGTTTACCACCGTGTCGCACGTCCTCAACAATACCCGCCCCGTCAGCAACGAGGCGCGCCGCGCCGTGCTGGCGGCGGCGGAGGCACTGCATTACGTGCCCAGCGCGCTGGCGCGTTCCCTGCGCAGCCGCAGCACGGGCACCATCGGCCTGATCATTCCGAACAATACGAACCCGTATTTCTCGGAAGTGGCGCGCGGCATCGAGGACAGCTGCTACGCGGCCGGCTACAGCGTGATTTTGTGCAATTCCGATGACGACCCCGTCAAGCAGCGCGATTACCTGAACGTGCTGCTGACCAAGCGCTGCGACGGCCTGATTTTGTCCGCGCTGGCCGACAGCGACGGCGAACTGCTGCGCAAGATGAAGGTGCCGGCCGTGCTGCTCGACCGCGCGCCCAGCGACCTGGCCATCGATGCGGTGGCCGTCGACAACCGCGCCGGCGGAGCCCTGGCCGCGCGCCATCTGCTGGGACTGGGACGCCGGCGCCTCGCCTGCATCGCCGGTCCCCGCGAAGTGAGCATTTCCAATGAGCGCATCGCCGGCGCGCGCAGCGCCATGGCGGACGCGGGCGTGACCCTGGCCGACGCCCTGTGCGTGCATGGCGATTTTACGAGCGCGGGCGGTTATGCGGCCGCGCTGGACTTGCTGGCGCTGCCCCAGGGCCAGCGTCCGGACGCCTTGTTCTGCTGCAATGATTTGATGGCTTTTGGCGCCCTGCGCGCCGCCGCCGAGCGCGGCATTGCCGTGCCGGCGGAACTGGCCGTCGTCGGCTTCGACGATATCGACCTGGCCAGCTTCGTGCATCCGGCCCTGAGCAGCGTGGCGCAGAATACGCGCGAGCTGGGCCGCATCACGGCCGCCTGCCTGCTGGCGCGCATCGCCGACCCCGCCTTGCCGCGCCAGCAGCGCAGCATTGCCCCCGAGCTGCACGTGCGCGGCTCCAGCGTGGCCGCCACCGTACCTTCTGCTGTACCTACTTCTTCTCCTGCAACTGAACTGATGGGAATGACATCATGATCGTGGTTATCGGCAGTATCAATATGGACCTGGTCTTGCGCGTGCCGCGCATGCCCCTCCCCGGCGAAACCCTGACGGGCGGCGCTTTCCGCACCATTCCTGGCGGCAAGGGCGCCAACCAGGCCGTGGCCTGCGCGCGCCTGAGCGGCAAAGTGGCGGGCGCCCAGCAAGTGGCCATGGTCGGCTGCGTGGGCGACGACGCGTTCGGCGCCACCTTGCGCGCGGCGCTGGTGGGCGACGGCATCATCGACAGCCACATCACCACCTTGCCGGGCGTGGCGTCCGGCATCGCTTCCATCCTCGTCGACGACCATGGCCAGAACAGCATCGTGATCGCCGGCGGCGCCAACGATCTGTTGAGCCCCGCGCACATTGACGCTGCGCAAGGTTTGATCGAGCAGGCCGATATCGTCGTGCTGCAGCTGGAAACGCCGATGGCCACCGTCGTGCACGCCATCAAGCTGGCCCGCTCGCTGGGCAAGACCGTGGTGCTGAACCCGGCGCCGGCCGCCAGCTTGCCGGAAGGCGTGCTGGAACTGGTCGACTACCTGATTCCCAACGAAATCGAGGCGGCCATGCTGGCCGGCGTCAGCCCGGAAGGCGCGGATGCCAAGGCGCTGGCGGCGGCGCTGCAAAAGCTGGGCAGCGACAACGTCATCATCACCCTCGGCTCCAAGGGCGTGCACGCGGCCCTGTATGGCGGCGATTACACGTTTCCGGCCGAAGCGGTGCAAGCGGTCGACACGACGGCCGCCGGCGACACTTTCATCGGCGGTTTTGTGGCGGGCCTGGCGTCCGGCATGGACGAGGCGGAAGCGATAGGTCAAGGCCAGCGCGCGGCTGCCTGGAGCGTCACCAAGCCCGGCGCGCAAACCTCGATCCCCCACTTGCACGAGTTGTTCTGAGACCATGAAAAAATCACCGCTGCTGAATATCGCACTGTCGCAACTGATCGCCTCGCTGGGGCATGGCGACATGCTCGTCATCGGCGACGCGGGCTTGCCGTCGCAGCCGGGCGTGCCTCTGATCGACCTGGCCCTGACGCGCGGCATTCCCGGCTTCATCGATACCGTGAACACGGTACTGAGCGAAATGCAGGTGGAATACCATTTGCTCGCCAGCGAGTTGCCGCAGCACAATCCGGCCATGGCGGCGCAGGTGGCGGCCCTGGCCTTGCCCGATGCGCGCCAGGTGACGCATGATGAGTTCAAGCAATTGAGCAAGGGCGCGCGCGCCATCGTGCGCACGGGCGAGTGCAGTCCGTATGCCAACATCATTTTGGTGGCCGGCGTCGTGTTCTAGCGCAAACAAACGCCAGATTGTTTGCCAAAAACATTAACGCTATTGTCCTCACTGAAATAGTTATCCTTCGGCAAAAGGGGCGGCTACAATAGCCGTATCCCTGCCAGCCCGGCAGCTTCCTGTGGTGTGCCGCCATGCCGATGAAAGCCCGCGACGCTTTCCGCTTTGTCTTGCCGCTCGCCGGCAGGCTGGCGCGCGGCTGGCGCGGCCTGTTCTTCCTGCTGCTGTGCCTGGCCACGCCGGCGCACGCGCTGGAGCCCGTCTCCCTGCAGCTCAATTTCACGCACCAGTTCCAGTTCGCCGGCTATTACGCGGCCATCGAGCAGGGTTATTACCGCGAGGCGGGCCTCGACGTGACGCTGCTCGAAGGCAGCGGCGCGCCGCGCGCCGAGGCGGCCGTGCTGGCGGGTCAGGCCGAGTATGGCGTGGGCAACAGCACCCTGCTGCTCAGTCGCCTGGCCGGCAAACCCCTGGTGGTGCTGGCCGTCGTGTTCCAGCATTCGCCCAGCGTGCTGCTGATGCGCCAGCAAGGCGGCGCGCCCGACGTGCGCAAGCTGGTGGGGGCGCCCGTGATGATAGGCGCGCCCACCGACGTGGCGGCCGCATCCGATGAAGTGTCGCTGTTCCTGCGGAAAATGGGTGTCGCGCCGCAGCAGATGCGCCACTTGCCGCCCAGCTACAGGATCGAGGATTTGATCAATGGCAAGGTCGATGCGATTGCCGCGTATTCCACCAACGAACCCGATTACCTGGACCGGGCGGGATTTCCCTATTACCAGTTTACGCCGCGCACGGCCGGCATCGATTTTTACGGCGACAACCTGTTTACCAGCGAGCACGAACTGCGCCGCCATCCCGAGCGCGTGAAAGCATTCCGCGCGGCCAGCCTGCGCGGCTGGCAATACGCAATGGCGCACCGCGAGGAAATGGCGCAGCTGATCCACGTCAAATACAGCCAGCGCCACGACCATGCCCATCTGCTGTACGAGGCGCAGCAGATGGAGTTGCTGCTGCAGCCCACACTGGTGGAACCGGGCTACATGAATCCCCAGCGCTGGCAGCATATCGCCGATACCTATGCGGCCATGGGCGTGCTGCCGCGCAATGCCACGGACAGCCGCGCCTACCAGGGCTTTTTGTATCGCCCCGTGCCGGGCGCGGATCTCGGCTGGCTGTACCTGTCGCTGGGCGTGGCGGGCAGCCTGCTGGCCGTGTCGGCGGCCTTTCACTTCAGCAATCTGGCGCGCGAGCGCCGCCGCACGGAAGAAACCATCCGCCAGGGAGAATTGCGCTTTCGCACCATGTTCGAGGAAGCGCCCATGGGCATCGCCCTGATCGATACCCTGAGCGGGCGTTTTCTCGATATCAATCCCCGCTACCTGGCCATCAGCGGCCGCAGCCTGGAGCACATGAAGCAATCGAGCTGGATGGAGATCAGCCATCCCGACGACGTGGCGGGCGAGCAGGAACAGGTGGCGCAATTGCTGGCACGCAGCCTGCCCGGCTTTCGCCACTCGAAACGCATCGTGCGGCCCGATGGCGGCGTGGTGTGGGTCGATGCCTCGGTGACGGCCATCGACACGGCGCGCCACCGTGGCCCGCACCACCTGTGCATGCTGGAAGACGTGACGGACAAGCGGCAAACGGAAGCGCTGATCTGGCAGCAAGCCAATTTCGATACCCTGACGCAATTGCCGAACCGCCGCATGTTCCACGAGCGCCTGCGCCTGGCGCTGGCCCAGGGCCGGCGCGATACGAGCCGCGTGGCCATCCTGTTCATCGACCTCGACCATTTCAAGGAAGTCAACGACACCCTGGGCCACCACCAGGGTGATATCCTGCTGATCGAGGCGGCGCGGCGCATCCGCGTGGGCGTGCGCGAAACGGACACGGTGGCGCGCCTGGGCGGCGATGAATTCACGGTAATCCTGTCCGACCTTGATGATCTGCAGCAAGTCGACCGCATCGCGCGGCAGATACTCGACGGCTTGCTGGCGCCGTTCCTGCTGGGCCAGGAGCAGGCCTTCGTCTCCGCCTCGATCGGCATCACCCTGTACCCTGACGACGCGGGCAATATCGAAGACTTGCTCAAGCATGCGGACCAGGCCATGTATGTCTCGAAGGGCGCGGGGCGCAACCGCTACAGTTATTTCACGCCCGCCATGCAGGTGGCGGCCGTCAACCGCATGCGCATGGGGGCGGACTTGCGCACGGCCCTGCGCGAACAGCAGATGCGGCTGCATTACCAGCCCATCGTCGAGCTGCATAGCGGCAATATTGCCAAAGTGGAAGCCTTGCTGCGCTGGCACCATCCGCAGCGGGGCATCATCTGTCCATCCGATTTCCTGGCGCTGGCCGAAAGCAGCGGGCTGATCGTCGACATCGGCGACTGGGTGCTGCGCACGGCGGCCGCGCAATTGCTGCGCTGGCGCGCGCAGGGCCAGGCCATCGGCTTGCCGGGGCTGCAACTGTGCCTGAACCAGTCGCCGCTGGAGCTGCAGCGCGAAGCGGAGGCGCCCGGCACCTGGCTGCGCCAGCTGCTGGCGCTCGATGTGCCGCCTTCGGCCATTGTGCTCGACATGCGCGAAGATGCGCTGCTGGGACCGGCCAGCGGCATGGCGCCCCGCCTGCAGCACCTGCGCGAGGTGGGCTTGCAGATCGCCCTCGACGACTTTGGCAGCGGCCAGGCTTCGCTGACGCAATTGCAGCATTGCGGCATCGATTACCTGAAGCTCGACGGCGTGCTGGTGCGCAAGCTGGCCCCCGGCGCCAGCGAGCTGGCGCTGTGCGAAGCCATCGTCACCATGGCGCACAAGCTGGGTTTGCAGGTGATTGCCGAAGGGGTGGAGACGCCGGAGCAGCGCGTGCTGCTGCAGGACATCGGCTGCGATTTTGCGCAAGGCGATCTGTTTGCGCCGCCGCTGGCCATCGAAGCGTTCGATGCGCTGCTGCATGCCCGGCGGCCCTTGCACCCTTGAAACAGACGTAGCCCGCCACCAGATTTGACGCAAGCCTGCGGGACAGGGCTCCCGGCCCGAACGGGCTTATACTCGATGGGCTGGCGCCTGCGCCCGGCTCCAGCTGTCACCGGTTCGCGTCATGTGAACCGGGCGCGCAGGCAACTCTTCTTCCATTCACTCAACTCGAGGTGACCTCATGGGCATTTTCAGCAATATCTACAACAAGATCTTCCACCATTCGTCCGACGCTGCCCCGGCAGCCACGCCAGCTGCCGCCACCGACGCGCCAGCGGCAGCCGCACCGGCGGCCGCACCTGCCGCTGCCGTGCCGGTGGTGGACGTGGAAGTGGTGCTGGTCGACCTGGCCAGTAAAAACGCGGAAAAACTCAATTGGCGCACGTCCATCGTCGACCTGATGAAATTGCTTCAACTTGACAGCAGCCTGGCGTCGCGCAAGGAACTGGCGCAAGAGCTGCACTTCACGGGCGACACCAATGATTCGGCCAGCATGAATATCTGGCTGCATCGCCAGGTGATGATCAAGCTGGCGGAAAACGGCGGCAAAGTACCGGAAGAACTCAAAAATTAAAGACCCGGCGGCAGGAAGGGAAACCCTTGTTGTCGCTGTTCAATCCCGTGGGAACTGCCTATCATGGAGTTCCCATGGCGTCATGATAGTTAAAACCAATTGAAACTATTGTTACAATCAATTTTGCATATGGGTTAAAACCCCTTACACTAGAGTCTTACTGATTCACCACACGAGAGGAAATGACTATGTCGCTGATCAATACCCAAGTTAAACCATTCAAGGCAACCGCATACCACAATGGCAAATTCGTCGATCTGACGGAAGCGTCGCTGAAAGGCAAGTGGTCGGTATTCGTCTTCTACCCAGCCGACTTCACCTTCGTTTGCCCAACCGAACTGGAAGATCTGGCCGATCACCACGCCGAGTTCCAGAAGCTGGGCGTCGACGTGTACGGTATCTCGACCGATACCCACTTCGCGCACAAAGCATGGCACGACACCTCGGACGCGATCAAGAAAGTGCAATACGCACTGATCGGCGACCCAACGGGCGCCCTGTCGCGCAACTTCGAAGTCATGATCGAAGAAGAAGGCCTGGCACTGCGCGGCACCTTCGTCATCAATCCGGACGGCTTCATCAAAGTGCTGGAAGTGCATGACAACGGCATCGGCCGTGACGCCGCAGAACTGTTGCGCAAAGTCAAAGCCGCCCAGTACGTGGCTTCCCACCCAGGCGAAGTGTGCCCGGCAAAATGGACGGAAGGCGCAGCAACGCTGACCCCATCGCTGGACCTGGTCGGCAAGATCTAAGTCTCGATGCACGATGTAGCAAACAAGTAGTTACCGCGATGCCGGACCGGGCGTCCGGCCCGGCATTCGCCTAAATATTTGTAAAGGAAGAAAAAATCATGTTAGATGCAACCCTCAAAACCCAACTGAAATCCTACCTGGAAAAAGTGGTGTATCCGCTTGAGCTGGTCGCTTCTCTCGATGACAGCGCAAAAGCCCGCGAGATGAAGGAATTGCTCCAGGAGATAGTCCTGTTGAGCGACAAGATCACGCTGGTCGAGCGCCTTGACGCTGGCGTACGGGTTCCGTCGTTCAGCATCAACCGTACCGGCTCCGACATCGGCGTGCGTTTCGCCGGTGTGCCGCTGGGCCACGAATTTACCTCGCTGGTGCTGGCGCTGCTGCAAGTGGGCGGCCACACCATCAAGTTCGACGATGCCGTGATCGAGCAGATCCGCAACCTCGACGGCGATTACGAATTTGAAACGTTTATTTCGCTTTCCTGCCATAACTGCCCGGAAGTGGTGCAGGCCTTGAATGCCATGGCCGTGATCAACCCGCGCATCAAGGTCACCACCATCGATGGCGGCGTGTTCCCGAAGGAAGTGGAAGAACGCCAGATCATGGCCGTGCCCATGATGTTCCTGAATGGCCAGCACTTTGGCCAGGGACGCACGAATGTCGAGGAAATCCTCGCCAAGCTCGACACCAACGCCGGCGCCCGCCAGGCGGCAGCGTTGAACAAGAAAGACGTGTTTGATGTGCTGATCGTCGGCGGCGGCCCGGCCGGCGCGGCAGCGGCCATCTACGCGGCCCGCAAGGGCATCAACACGGGCGTGCTGGCCGAGCGTTTCGGCGGCCAGGTGCTCGATACCCTGGCTATCGAAAACTTTATTTCCGTCAAGGAAACGGACGGTCCGAAGTTCGCCGTGGCGCTGGAACAGCACGTCAAGGAATACGACGTCGACATCATGAACACGCAGCGCGCCGCGAAATTGACGCCAGGCAAGCTGATCGAAATTGAAACGGCGAATGGCGCCGTGCTGAAAGCCAAGACCGTCATCCTGGCCACCGGCGCCCGCTGGCGCGAAATCAACGTGCCGGGCGAGAAGGAATACCGCAACCACGGTGTCGCCTACTGCCCGCACTGCGACGGTCCTTTGTTCAAGGGCAAGCGCGTGGCCGTGATCGGCGGCGGCAACTCGGGGGTGGAAGCGGCGATCGACCTGGCCGGCCTGGTGAAACACGTGACCCTGATCGAGTTCGGCGCGGAACTGCGCGCCGATGCGGTGCTGCAGCGCAAGCTGCACAGCCTGCCCAACGTGACCGTGATCACGTCGGCGCAAACCACCGAGATCCACGGCGACGGCAAGATCGTCAATGGCCTCAGCTACACGGACCGGGTCAGCGGCGAGTCGAAAAAGGTCGAGCTGGAAGGCGTTTTCGTGCAAATCGGCCTGGTGCCGAACACGGAATGGCTGAAAGGCACGGTAGCCCTGTCGCGCCACGGCGAAATCGAAGTGGACGCACGCGGCCAGACCTCGATCCCCGGCGTGTTTGCGGCCGGCGACGTCACCACGGTGCCGTACAAGCAGATCATCATCGCCACCGGCGAAGGCGCCAAGGCAGCCCTGTCCGCCTTTGACCACCTGATCCGCTCGGACGACGAGGAAGTGGTCGACGAGTCCGCAGCGAAAGAAGCGCTGACGGCCTAACTATTGAGCCTTATCAAGAAAAAACCGGAACTGCCGCAAGGTGGTTCCGGTTTTTTTATGCGCGCAGGAAACTTAACTGCCCGCGTACAGGGGATTGGCGGCCACATAGACTTGAATGCCGTCAACGGGCATGTCCTTCGGCGCGATGTCGCTCAGGGCAAAGGCGGTCCTGTTGTTAAAAGTCTGCACGTGCCACGTAAAACGCTGGCCGGCGCGCGCGATGGTGACGGTTTCGCCGCGCGTGACGTTGATGTGGCGGGTATCGGCCTGCAGTTCGATGCTGCGCTGGGCGGCGGCGTGGGGCGCGCTGCTGCCATAGTCGGCGGCCGTGCCCGTGGGACCGGCGGCGAGGGCCGAGGCGGCACAGGTGGTGATAGCGGCGCACAGGATGGCCAGGGCGCTGCGGTGGGTGTTCAACATAGTAATCTCCAAGAATAAGCCTGGCGCGGCGAGTAACCGCGCCATGTTGTCGTCGTGGCTGCACCGGGATCGCCGGTTTTTGCAACACGGCATCGTAAGCTGTCCTTGGCCGATCTGCAAAGCTGTATTTCCTGTCTATATTTCCACCGTCGCCGCCAGCGGCACGTCCGGCGCCAGGTGGCTGGTCAGCACGATGCACTGGCGCGCCAGGCGGGATGGTTCGGCCAGTCGCTGGCGCAAGTACGCCATGGCGGCCGCGTCGAGGCCGTTGAACGGCTCGTCGATCAGCAGCAGGCGCACGGGCAAGGCCAGCGCCAGTGCCAGTTGCAGTTTTTTATGCTGGCCCAGCGAGAGGGCGTTGATGCTTTGTTGTAAGGTCTGCAGCAGGGCAAACGCGCTCAGCTCATCGTTCAGCAGGGCCTGGTCGCTGCCCGGGTACAGGGCCAGGTGCAGGTCGAGAAATTCGTGCACCTGCAGCCAGGGCAGGGCGGGCGCATCGCCGCCGCAATAGAACGTGCGCGCGCGGTAGGCCAGCGGCATGCGAGCGCTGTCGATGTCGTCCAGGCGGATGCTGCCGCGCGCAGGCAGCAGGGCTCCGCCCGCCAGCTTCAGCAGGGTCGTCTTGCCGGCCCCGTTCGCGCCGCGCAGCCAGGTGATGCCGGGACCGAATTGCTGCTTGAACCCCTGGAAGACGCTGTGCGTGGGGAAGTGAAAATCGAGGTGCTCGATGTGCAGGGTGGGAGAACAGGCATTCAATTCCATAATTCGCTTCCGATGGCGCTCAAGGCAAGGATGGACAGGACGACGAGGGCGACCCTGCCGCGTGCCGTCAGGCGGGGCAGGCCGACGATGGCCAGCAGGGCGACGCTGGCCGTGAGGGCGTACACCGTGGTCACGCGCTGCTGCAGGGCGGCGGGATCGGTGGCGTACAGCAAGGCGCCCGCGCCCAGCAGCACGGCAAACGCCGGCAGCAGGCTGGCCGCGCAGGCCAGGCGCGTCAGGGCCGTGCTGGCCAGGGGCCAGGCGTTCAGTACGGGGCGCAGCACGGCGATCTGCTCGCGCACGGCCTTGTCGCCGCGGTCCGTCACGATGACCAGGCTGGCGCTGGCCAGCAAGCCCAGCAGCGGCGCGGGCACGAGGGGCATGCGCAGCAGCCAGGCCAGCATGCTGGCGCCGGCCGTGGCCAGTAGCACGCTTTGCTGCAGGCCGATCACATTCTCGTTGCGCCAGAACGGCAGCCAGAACAGCTGGCGCCACAGGAAGACGCTGCGCCAGCGGGGCTGCTGCGGCACATAGGTACTCATCGTGGCCGGGCGCGCCGTTTGTGCGGGGCGTGGCGCGCGCAGGCGCCGGGCCACGATGAGCGTCGTCAGCAGCCAGGCCAGCAGCCATGCGCCAATGGTGGCAATAGTGCCTGGCGCGGCAACCGGGCGCAGCCAGGGAGGCGACTGCAGCAGCCAGATGGCGGCCGAGACGGCATAGGCAAGGCCCAGCGGCAGCATCAGCAGGCCGGCCACGGCGATATCGGCTTGCCAGCGCAGGCGCGGCGGCAAGGGCAGTTGGCGCAGCCAGGCGGCGGTATGCGCCGGCAGCAATCGCTTGCGCAGCAGCCAGGCGGGCAGGCAAGTGAGCAGGGCTTGCGTGCCGATGATGGCCAGGGCGGCGGGCCAGGGCTTGTTCACGGCGAGAAAGCCGGGCAGGGCGATGACGCTGAGCAGGCCCAGCAGGACGGGACCGGCCAGGAAAAAGAAGATTTCCACGGAACTGGTCACGCTGGCGGCAAATTGCAGCAAAGCATGATGGGCCAGGCGCAAGCGCAGGGCGAGGTAGGGGGAAAAGCTGCAGGGCAGGCGCATCAAGGCGTGGACTGAGTCAGGGTAGCGCTGATTCTAGTGCATTTGCTGCCCGGAAATGGGAAAAGCCCTTCGGTTCCAGGAACCAAAGGGCTTTTCTTTTATTGGCGGAGCGGACGGGACTCGAACCCG
>NZ_JACYMM010000013.1 GCF_020858115.1 Janthinobacterium sp. FW305-129 | reverse complement strand
GCCGTGATGGCGATGTGCGCCGCACCTGTCTGGCTACCCGACAGGTCCACATTGTCCCCCGTCAACACCGCGCTGCCCGCCGCCAGGTTCTGCCCGCTCGCTTGCAGCACGCCATCGCTATTGATGGTCAGATCGCCCGCCATACCCAGGCTGCCGTCCGCTTTCACCCCGGCACCCAGCAAGCCGCTGCTGGTCACTTTACTAGCGGAAATATTGGTGTTGCCAACGGAGGCGATGGAACCGCTGTTGTTCAGCAATCCCCCCACCGTCAGTTGCTGGTTGCGGCCCGCATACAGCAAGCCGGTATTGCTCAAGTCTGCGCTGATCCGCGCCGTCAGGTCCGAACCGGCGCTCACCGTCCCCTGCTGGTTCAGCAAGGCCGCCGCATCCAGACGCAAAGTGTCCGCCTGTAACACGCCGCGCGTGTTGTCCAGTGCGATACCGCCGACCTTCAAATCAGTGGTCGCAGCCATCACGCCGTCCGTATTCTTCAGCGCACCCTTGCTGGCGATATCCGCCGAGGCAGCGGACGTGATGCGGCCCTTGCTATTGTCCAGCACACCCGCCTGCAGTTGCAGGCTGCCATTGCCGGCGATGCTGCCGCGGGTATTGTCCAGGGTCTGCGCCACGTCCACGCGCATCTGTCCTGGCCCCGTCTGCTGCAGGGTACCGTCGCTGTTGTCCAGCTGGCCAGCTTGCACGGTGACTTGCTGCCCCGACGTGACGGCATGACGGTGATCGACCGTTTCCGCCTGGATATCAACTAAACCATTGCCCGTCACCTTGCCCCGTTCGTCATCGAAGCGCACCGCGTCGATGTTCAGGCGGCCCGTGCCCGCGTGCTCGATGCTGCCGTCGCGGTTAGTCACCTTATCCGCAAGCACTGTCAAGTTGGCGCTGTTGACGGCGATGCGCCCGCCCGTGTTGTCCAGGGTGCTGCCTTGCAATGCCGTGTCGCCACTGCCCGTCTGGATGATGGTGCCGCTGCGGTTGTCGAGCGATCCCGTCTGGATATCCAACTGGCCGGCGCTCAGCGTGCCGCGCACGTTGGACAAAGCCTGGCCGCTGGCTGCTGCCGCCACGGACAGCAGGCCCGTGGTCGTCACCAGCGCTTTGTCGGTGACGACGTTGCCGGCGCTGGCGTTCAGCGCGATAGCCGCGCCGCCCGTCTGGCTGCCGCTCAGGTCGATGCTGGCAGCGTGCAGGCTGGTCTTGCCGGCGGCCAGGTTTTGGCCATGCGCACTGATCGCTTGCGCAGCCGTCAGCTGCAGCTGGCCGCTGCCGGCCAGGCTGCCGTCGGCGCGGATGCCGGCACCCAGCAGGCTGCCGGCCGTGCTGTCGATGCGGCTGGCATCGATGCGGTTGTCGCCCTGGGCGGCGATGACGCCGCTGTTGCTGACGGCGCCACTCACCTGCAGCGCCTGGCTGCCGGCCGCATACAGGTTGCCGCTGTTGAGCACTTCGCTGGCCCGGGTGGCAAGGTTGCCACCGGCAAACACGCTGCCGGCCGTATTGTTCAGCTTTGCGACCGTCAAGGCCGCATCACCCGCTACCGTCTGGATCTGTCCGCGCGTATTGTCGATGTCGCCACTGTCCAGGCGCAGTGTACGGCCCGCCGCCAGGGTCGCTTCGGTGTTGTCCAGCGCGCCTGTCGACAGCGCCAGATCGCCGCTGGCGACGATGCGCCCCTTCTGGTTGTGCACATTGCTTGCCTGCACAGTCAACGCGCCATTGCTCTCCAGCGCGCCGCCGCGGTTGTCCAGTCCGCCGCGCACCTGCACGCCGGTCGTGCCCTGGCCGCTTTGTGCCAGGCTACCGCCCCGGTTGTCCAGGGTCCCGGCGTCGATGTTGAGCTGCCCCGCCACCGTGCGGGCATCGCGATGGTCGATGTGTTCGCCGCTCAGCGCCATGGCGCCATTGCTGACGATGCTGCCGCGCTGCAAGTTGATCTGCGCCGCGCCGATCTCCAGCGCGCCCGTGCCCGCATGCTGGATGGTTCCGTCCTGATTGCTCAGGCTGCCTGCCTGCAGGCGCAAGGCCTGGCTATTCGTGGCAATGACGCCGCGCGTGTTGTCCAGGCTTCCAGGCAATTGAATCGCCAGGTCGCCGGCGCCCAGTTGCATAATCTGGCCGTCCACGTTCGACAGGTCATGCGCCTGCACGCCCAGTTGTTGGCCCGTCAGCTGCGCCGCATCGCTGCGCACGGTGCGCGCCGCGTCCAGCTGCAGGCGGTCGCGGGCACTGACCTGCGCGCGGCTGGCGTCAAGGTCGCCGGCGCTGGCGCCCAGGCTGACGTTGCCGCCCGACACTTGCGCCCCAGTAATGTCCAGCTGGCGCGCCGCCAGGCTGCTGTCTCCGCCTGCCACGGCCGTGCCATGCACGGCAATGGTATCGCCAGCAGAAACGTTCAGCTTGCCGCTGGCGGCCAAGGTATTATCCAGATTCAAGCCAGCCGCCAGCACCGAGCCAGCAGTGGCATCGATGCGCGCTGCCGCGCCCGTGGCTTGCACGCTGGCATTGCCCTGGGCCGCGATCACGCCGCTGTTGGCGATATTGCCCTGGGCCTGCACCTGGCTGTCGCCGCCCGCATACACGGTGCCGCTGTTGGCCACGTCGCCCGCGACGGCAATGCTTGTCTGGCTGCCGGCGCCGGCAGACTGGATATTGCCGCTATTGCTCAGCCAGCCATTCGATTGCAGCACCAGGTTGCCGGCCGTGGCCGCCAAAACGCCCGCGTTGCGCACGCCCAGGCCCGCTTCCGTACCGATCAGGGTGATCTTGCCCGCATACATGCCGCCCAGCTGCGCCACGTCCAGTGCGTAGGCTGGGACGGAGCCCGCAGCGGCGACGCCAGCGCCCACGCCATGCGCCGCATCGATCTGGTTAGTTCCCGTCACCACTTTCAATTCCTGCGCCCAGATGCCGCCATTGATCTGCGCGGCGCGCGCCAGGATCGCCGTGTAGTCGCTCAGCGACGTGTCGAGGCCCCGTCCGTTGATGCTGACCACCCCGCGCTGCACCATGTAGCCATCCAGGTTACCGCCGTTGAGGATAGGCGTGCCCGTCGTCAGTGTGACCCGACTGGCGTTAATAAAACCGCCGCCGTCGACGGCCACGCCGGCCGGATTGGCGATGACGACCTCGGCCCGCTGGCCCGCCACCTCGACATAGCCGCGCAACTGGCTCGGGTTGGCCGAATTGACTTCGTTGAGGATCACGCGCGCGCTGCCGCCCGCCAGCCATGGATTGCCCTGCACCCAGCCGCCCGTCTGCGTCTGCACGTTGCCGCGGCTGTTGTTGAGGATGGCGCCATTCGCCGTCACGTCGAACTGGCTGTAGGTATTGCGCGACACGCCGGCCGCGCTCGGCGTCTGGATATTCACCTGTGTCACACCATTGGCGCTCTGCACCACGGTCGGACGCTGGCGGCCCGGCGCGTTTGGGTCGGCCACAATCTGCCCCATGGCCGGTCCCGCCACAAAGCTCACCATGCCCAGCGCGCCAAATATCGCCAAGGCCAGCGGCCGCAACTTGCCATTGATCCCGCCACCGCCATCGCCCTCAAATACGCCGCTGTCCAGGCCCCCCTCCCCCTTGGCAGCCTTGCCTTGCGAGGAAGCATTTTCAGCGACGACCATCAATTGGCCACGGCGTTTATTGAAGATGATGCGGTACAGGTTCTTGTTCATGAAATGTCCTAATGACAATTAAATGATGCGATCAAGGGGGAGAACGCTGGCTGGTTGCGGCGTCTCAGTCTCAGTAACTGGCGTTCAGGCTGAAGCCGGCCGTATGGCTGGCCGTGCGAAACAGCTCAGGTTTGCGCACGGGCCAGCCGACAAAGGCGTCGTACTGCACCCCCAGCCACTGGCCGCGCAAGCCGACGAAGCCGCCCGTCAGGCGGCGCGCGATCAGCCATTCGGCGGACGGTCCCGATACTTCGCCATGGTCCAGGCCCGCATACGCTTCCTGGCCGCTGTTGCCCAGCGGCACGCCGACTTCGTTGCGCAGCAGCCAGCCCCGTTCGGCCGAGAGGCTGCTTTCGCCGTCATAGCCGCGCACCGTGTAGCGCCCGCCGATGGCGAAGCGGTCTTGCGGCACCAGCGGCGTGCGATTGTGCTGCGTGCGCCAGCTGCCCGCGTAGCGCAGCGGCTGGCCGGCCAGCGTGAACGGTGCCGACAGGGCCGCGTCGGCCAGGATGAGCTTGAAACGCGACGTGCCTTCGCCAAACGCTTCCTCGGGCGCGGCCAATGCATCCATCGCGCCCGTGCCGCGCCGGTATTGCAGGTTCAGGTCCAGGGTGGCCTGTCCCATGAATTCACGGTGGCCAAGGCCCAGTTCCCAGCCGGCCATGCGGCGGCGCTGCACTTCCACTTCCGTGTCGTCGATGAAGTTTTGCGCGGCGCGCTGCCAGCCGCGCAGGGACAGCGTCGTCTTGCGCGACGCGTCGCGGTACACCAGGCGCGACAACTTGACTTCGCGATTCTGGCTGGCGCCGCTGTAGTTGTAGTCCTGGCTGATGCCGGCCACGGACTGGTGGTAATGGCTGTCGCTGACCGTAAAGGCCAGCAGCCAGTAGGCGTAGGGAATCGAATAGTGGGCCACCATGCCGCCCGTGCCGCGCGGACCGTTGCGGTTGCCGTCGACGTTCTGGTACAGGCTCAGGTAAAACAGGTCGTTCAGGGTCAGCCAGTGGTCATACGACAGGGTCACGCTGCCCTGCAGTTTGCCGGTCGAGCGCGAACCGCCATCGTCGAGGCCCAGCGCCAGGCGGAATGGCAAGCCCTGCTTCCACTGGATCTGCAGGTCGCTCTCGCCCGGTTTCGCATTGCCGCCCTCGGCCGGCATGATCTGGATATCGGCCTCGGCCGTCGGCACGCGCTTGAAGTTTTCCAGCGCCTGCTCCGTATCGCGCACATTGAGCAAGTCGCCCGGGCGCGCCGGCACGGCATTCCACCAGGTGGCGCGGGGATTGGTACCCGGTGCAAAGCCGATCTGGCGGATGCGCCCCGGTATCACGCTCAAGGCCAGCGTCCCCTTGCTCAAATCCTGCGGTTCGGCCAGCACGCGCGTCGTGACATAGCCGCGCGCGATGATGGCGTTCTGCAGCCGCCCCATCAGCACATTGATGGCCTGCGTGCCCAGGCAGCGCCCCAGCGGCGAATCCGGCGCTCCCAGGTCGTCACGCGCGGCGGCGGCCAGCGCCCACTGGAACTGGGCGGCGTCCTCGCCCCGCAATTGCAGATGATCGATGGTAAAGCACGGCGATTCGCCTGCGGGCAGGCGGTTGGCGGAGGCGGCCGCGGGCGCCTCAAGCAGGCGCACGTCGGGCGTGCGTTCCTGCTGCTGGCGCAGGAGGCGCTCGCGTTCTTGCTGGCGTATCAATTCTTGGCTGGCATCGTCGCGCTGGCCGAGGCCAGGCGTAGTGGGAAGGGGCGGCGCGATTTCGGGACGGGTCTGCGCGGACACGGCGGCACACAAGGTGCTGCTAAACAAAAATACACCGCACCATGGCGTCAAGCGCAGGTGCATAGTTGCCTCAAATAATTATTTACGTAAGGAAATTATAAAATAACTATTTCTATATGGCAACTATATTTATTTCTTGAGAACTTTTCCTCTTTGCTAACTGCCTTTTAACTATCGAATTACCACTAGTAAACAAGCTTACCGCGTCATGGCAAGAAATCAGATAATCGCATCCACAACAGGTGCCATAAAAAAAGCCCTGTAAAAACAGGGCTTTCGCTTACTCAGTCATTTCGACATGCAAAATTTCCAAAGGGAAATTTATTCCCACTCGATGGTCGCCGGCGGCTTGCCCGAGATATCGTAGACGACGCGGTTGATGCCGCGCACTTCGTTGATGATGCGGTTCGACACCTTGCCCAGCAGACTGTGCGGCAGGTGTGCCCAGTGGGCCGTCATGAAGTCTTGCGTCTGCACGGCGCGCAGGGCCACCACGTATTCGTAGGTGCGGCCGTCGCCCATCACGCCCACCGATTTGACGGGCAGGAACACGGCGAAAGCCTGGCTCGTCGCTTCGTACCAGTTGGTCGGCACGCTATCCTGGTCGAAACCAGGAACCACGACTGGTTCATACGGCGTGTTGCGCAGTTCTTCGATGAAGATGGCGTCGGCGCGGCGCAGCAGGTCGGCGTAGTCCTTCTTGACTTCGCCGAGGATGCGCACGCCCAGGCCCGGGCCCGGGAACGGGTGGCGGTAGACCATGTCATGCGGCAAGCCCAGGGCCACGCCCAGTTTGCGCACTTCGTCCTTGAACAGTTCGCGCAAAGGTTCCAGCAACTTGAGCTTCATGGTATCCGGCAAGCCGCCCACATTGTGGTGGCTCTTGATGGTCTGGCCCTTCTTGCCTTTGCCGGCCGATTCGATGACGTCCGGGTAAATCGTGCCTTGCGCCAGCCATTTGGCGTTGACCAGCTTGCCCGATTCAACCTGGAAGACTTCGACGAATTCGCGGCCGATGATCTTGCGCTTCTGCTCAGGATCGGTGACGCCGGCCAGGTGGCCCATGAACTGGTCTTCCGCATCGACGCGGATGACTTTCACGCCCAGGTTCTTGGCGAACATGTCCATCACCATCTTGCCTTCGTCCAGACGCAGCAGGCCGTGGTCGACAAACACACAGGTCAGCTGGTCGCCGATGGCGCGGTGGATCAGGGCAGCGGCCACGGAGGAATCGACGCCGCCGGACAGGCCCAGGATGACGTCATCGGTACCGACCTGCGCGCGGATCTTTTCCACCGCTTCACTGATGTAGTCGGGCATGTTCCAGTCCGATTTGCAGCCGCAGATTTCATGCACGAAGCGGCCGATCATGGCCTTGCCCTGCACCGTGTGCGTTACTTCCGGGTGGAATTGCACACCGTAGAACTGGCGCTCTTCGTCAGCCATGGCGGCAATCGGGCAGCTCGGGGTGTTGCCCATCAGTTTGAAGCCCGGCGGCATTTCCAGCACTTTATCGCCGTGGCTCATCCATACTTTCAGCATGCCGTGGCCTTCGTCGGTGACGAAGTCGGCGATGCCGTTGAGCAACTTGGTATGGCTGCGGGCGCGCACTTCGGCGTAGCCGAATTCGCGCACCAGGCCGTTTTCCACCTTGCCGCCCAGCTGGGCCGCCATGGTTTGCATGCCGTAGCAGATGCCCAGCACGGGCACGCCCAGCTCGAACACGGCTTGCGGTGCGCGCGGCGAGTCGCCGTCCAGCGTGGAATTGTGGCTGCCCGACAGGATCACGCCGGCGGCGCCATAGTTGCGCACGAATTCGTCGCTGACGTCATACGGGAAGACTTCGGAAAACACGCCGGAGTCGCGCACGCGGCGGGCGATCAACTGGGTGACTTGGGAACCGAAATCGAGAATGAGGATTTTAGAATGCATGATGGGGACTTTATCTGAGGTCATTACAAAACCGGCGCACTAGGCGCCGGTCTGGTCTGTCGCTACCACAATAGCGTAGCTGGAAAACTGTTCAGGGCAAGGCGCAGTGCCGAAGACAGTACGAATAGTACGGCGAGGCACTGGAACGCAGTCATGGACAGTTTCTCCAGTACGCTTACTCTGAACGGTAGTTAGGGGCTTCTTTCGTGATCTGCACATCATGGACATGCGACTCGCGCATGCCGGCCGAGGTGATTTCCACGAATTCCGCTTTTTCGCGCAGTTCGTCGATGGTGGCGCAACCGCAGTAACCCATCGATTGACGCACGCCGCCCACCAGCTGGAAGATGATCGCCAGCACGCTGCCCTTGTAGGCGACACGGCCTTCAATACCTTCAGGCACGAACTTGTCGGCCTTCATGGTGGCGTCCTGGAAATAACGGTCAGCCGAACCGTCGGACATCGCGCCCAGCGAACCCATGCCGCGGTACGACTTGTAGCTGCGGCCCTGGTACAGGATCACTTCGCCTGGCGCTTCTTCCGTACCGGCAAACATCGAACCCATCATGACGGTCGAGGCGCCAGCGGCCAGCGCTTTCGAGATATCACCCGAGAAGCGGATACCGCCGTCGGCGATACATGGCACGCCCGTGCCTTCCAGTGCTTCAGCCACATTCGAAATGGCCGTGATTTGCGGCACGCCCACACCGGCGACGATACGCGTGGTGCAGATGGAGCCAGGGCCGATGCCAACCTTGACCGCATCGGCGCCGTATTCCACCAGCGCCTTGGCGGCAGCGGCGGTAGCGATGTTGCCGCCGATCACTTCCACTTGCGGATACTTGGTCTTGATCCACTTCACGCGGTCGAGGATGCCTTGCGAGTGGCCGTGGGCCGTGTCGACCACCAGCACGTCGACGCCGGCGGCGACCAGCAGGTCGATGCGCTCTTCATCCTTGGCACCCACGCCGACGGCAGCGCCGACCAGCAGTTTGCCCTGGCTGTCTTTCGACGCGAACGGGTGGGAAGTCGACTTCTGGATATCCTTGACGGTGATCAGGCCGCGCAATTCGAATGCGTCGTTGACGACCAGCACGCGCTCGAGGCGGTGCTTGTTCATCAGGCGCTTGGCTTCGGCCGTATCGGCGTCTTCCTTGACGACCACCAGCTTTTCGCGCGGGGTCATCTTGGCGGACGCTTCCGCGTCGAGTTCCTGTTCAAAGCGCAAGTCGCGGTTGGTGATGATGCCAACGACTTCCTTGCCCTTGACAACCGGGAAACCGCTGATGCCGTATTGTTCCGTCAGCGCGATCACGTCGCGGATCTTCATGTCCGGCGGAATCGTGATCGGATCGCGCAGTACGCCTGCTTCGAAACGCTTTACGCGGGCCACTTCACGTGCCTGGTCTTTCGGATTCAAATTCTTGTGGATAATGCCGATGCCGCCTTCCTGGGCCATCGCGATCGCGAGGCGGGCTTCCGTCACCGTATCCATGGCTGCGGACAGCAAGGGAATATTCAGGGTGATATTGCGGGTCAGGCGAGTTTTAAGGGACGTATCGGCGGGCAGAACGTTGGAGTAGGCTGGGACGAGCAGCACGTCATCGAATGTGAGTGCTTTTTGAAGTAGACGCATAGCATTTCCTATTGGCGCAAAAGCAGATTATACAGAAAAAAGTGCCCTCCGTCCTTGCAGCATAGAAAAGATATTTGAAAATAGCAAAAAATGGCGGCTGCCACGCAGCGGACGGGCTAGCACCGCCCTGCCCGCTCAGCCTTTGGCAGGCTTGCTGCCGGCGCGGCGCCGGCGCGCTTCTTTCGGGTCCGCCTGCAGGGGACGATACACCTCCACCCTGTCATGCTCGCGCAATACGGTATCCAAAGGCTTCTTCTTGCCATAGATGCCGACCATGTTGACGGCCAGGTCGATGCCGGGGATTTTCTGCAGCAAGCCGCTCAGCGCCACCGCCTGCCCGATGGTGGTGCCTGCAGGCACCTTCAATGCATGCAGAAAGCTGCTATCGGGCAAGGCGTGGCACACCTGCACCTGAATATCGTCAGCCATACACCGTCTCCGCGCGCTTGCAGAAGGAATCGACCATGCTATTGGCGATCATGCCGAAGACAGGGCCAATGATCTGCTCCAGTACGCGGCTGGAGAACTCGTAATGCAGGTCCAGTTCGATCTTGCATGCATCTTCGCGCAGGGCCTTGAAGGTCCACACGCCGTCGAGGGTCTTGAAAGGACCGTCTACCAGCTTCATCTTGATGGAAGTCGGGGGCACGTTCTCGTTGGATGTGGTGAAGCTTTGGCGCACGCCGTGGTAATGTATGCCCACGCTGGCGACGACCGTGTTCTCTCCCCGCTCGCGAATCTCGACCGCACCGCACCAGGGCAGGAATTTGGGATAATCCTCCACCGCCGCCACCAGCGCGAACATTTGTTCGGCGCTATAGCCGAGAAAAACTGATTTATGTACTACTGCCATTGAAGAACCATTTGCTATGATGTTGGATACATTTGATTTTATCGCGCTTGCGCGAGACAGTAGTTTAACCGACCCGCGCACATTTACCATCTCATGACCATAGCAGACAACAGAAAAGCCTTCCACGACTACTTTATCGAGGATCGCTACGAAGCGGGCATCGTGCTGGAAGGCTGGGAAGTCAAAGCCATCCGCGACGCCCGCGTACAAATCAAGGAAGCCTACGTCGTCGTCCGCGGCGATGAACTCTTCCTGTTCGGTGCGCATATCAGCGCCCTGCCGACCGCCTCTACCCACATTCATCCGGAAGCCGTACGCACGCGCAAGCTGCTGCTGCACCGTGCGGAAATGGATAAACTGATCGGCAAGGTGGAACGCTCCGGCTATACGCTGGTACCGCTCAACCTGCATTACAAGGGCGGCCGCGTGAAATGCGAAATCGGTCTGGCCAAGGGCAAGAAACAGCACGACAAGCGGGCTGCCGAACGTGACCGCGATGGTGCACGGGAAGTGCAGGCAGCAATGAAGTCGCACCGCCGCTGATCCGCCACCGCGCGCAGCATGCTGCGTTCACACAAATAGGCCCGGCTATATGCCGGGTTTTATTTTGCCACCATCTACGGCAAACGGAAAAAAGCGCGGCGCAGCAGAACTAAAACAGGGAGGAAATGAGATAAGGCGGGAAAAAAGACTGGCATTTAGAAAAATACCATGGAGATAAGCAGCAGAGAGACAAACAGGCCTGCCTGGCCAACGACGATAAATCAAGAAAGTTCCGGATGCTTGCATGCTGCCTTGTACTCCACCTGCCACTCCACAGGACAAGCATCCGAATGAACGGTTTGTTAAACCTTCAGCAGATCACGCGACTTGCCCGAATCGGTCCACTCTTTGACCCATTTCGGTTGACGGCCACGGCCAGTCCATTGCTGCGTCGCGTCATCCGGATTGCGATAGCGTACCGCGACCGTGCCGGTTTTAGCGCGGATACCCGTACCAACCAGATCTTTTACGGAAACGCCGACGCTCTGGGCGATTGCCAGGATTTGCTCGCGCGCTTTGGACAGATCGTCCTGTTCGCGCTTCTTCATTTGCTTCTTGATGTCGTCCTGCAAGGTACGCAGTTCGGACAGGGATAAGCTGGACAGATCCATGATATTTCCTTGTGTGAGTTGAAAAATATAACTGAACAGTTAAATTCTATCCAATTGTAACGCGACTGAGGTGATTTTTCTTGAGATTTGATTGTTTTTTACAATTCTTTCACCAAAAAACCTCGACTTCCCTGGCTTCCAAGCGCTGCAAGTCTTCAATCCCGGGAACAGCCATCGCGCATGGACAGTCTGCGCAGTCGCCTCCGCTTTGTACGCCTGCGATTCGATACAGCGCCATCGGCAGTATTTATTTTGCAGTACTTTCTGTTTCATTGCAATTTATAGTAATTACAAATAGCAATTCAAAATATACATGGGAGCAATACTATCGGCAATTGCGCATCATCTACCCAGACACCACCCATGTATCCGTTACGGATTTCGGCGCAATCATCGCCACGCATGCGCGGCAGATTTTACTTCAATTAAAAAGATAAGCGGCGCACGCCAGCATATAATCCCGAAAGTGCGCACAGCATAGCATAAAGAAAAGATTTTCAACGCTAATGATTCAAACACAGATACTCCAGCCCTGCTCTCACCATATATTCCAGTAGCACAAATGAAAACTGCCCGCGAAACGGCGGGCAGTATTGACGACAAACTTGCTATGAGTTTGCTATTCACCGGGCAAGCCAGGCAATCAGGGAATAGCCACGCCGCCTTTCGGCTTCTGCGTTTTCACCACCTGCATCGCCGTGGCGATCAAACTGCTCATATCGCCCAGATTGGCTGGCACGATAATCGAGTTATTTGTTTTCGCCAATTGCGCGAACGCGCCCACATACTGCTCGGCCACTTTCAGATTGACGGCATCTTCACCGCCTGGCTCGCGTATGGCCGCACCCACCTGGCGCAGCGCTTCTGCACTGGCCTGCGCCAACGCGACGATGGCCGTCGCCTGGCCTTCGGCGCGGTTGATCGACGCCTGCTTTTCGCCTTCGGAGCGGGCAATGGCCGCTTCGCGCTCGCCGCTGGCGATATTGATCTGCTCTTGCTTACGCCCTTCCGAAGCGGCAATCAGGGCGCGCTTCTCGCGCTCAGCCGTAATCTGCGCCTGCATTGCATGCAGGATTTCCTTCGGCGGCGTCAAATCCTTGATTTCATAACGTAATACCTTGACACCCCAATTCGCCGCCGATTCATCAATGGCATTCACGATGGCCGTATTGATATGGTCGCGCTCTTCAAATGTCTTGTCGAGTTCCATTTTCCCGATCACCGAACGCAGGGTCGTTTGCGCCAGTTGCGTAATGGCGGCGATATAATTCGACGAGCCATACGAAGCACGCATGGCGTCGGTAATCTGGAAATACAGAATACCGTCGACCTGCAATTGGGTGTTATCACGCGTAATGCACACCTGCGGCGGCACGTCGAGCGGAATTTCCTTGAGTACGTGCTTGTAGGCGATGCGGTCGACAAACGGCACGACGATATTCAAGCCGGGACCCAATACGGCATGGAATTTACCCAGGCGTTCAACCACCCAGGCATGCTGCTGCGGCACCACATTGACCGTCTTGAAGACAAATACCAATGCCAGCAATAACAAGATAAGCGACACGCTTCCGATGTTTACTTCCATAATCTACTCTCCAGGTTATCCAACAATCAAACGGCTGCCGCGCACGGCACGTATGGTGTAATGACCGGCCTGCGTATCGCTGCCGGGTATCAATTCCACATCCCACAAGGCGCCGCGATACATGACGCGCGCCACGCCATCGACCCAATGCGCCACGGCCACGCTTTGGCCGATATCGAGATTCACATTCGGATCCTGGGCCGCATCGCGCCGCGACGCCTTGCCAAAACGGGCGCGCCGCAATAACAAGGTGGCCGCCACGCCGACAATTGCCGCCGTCACGGCCTGCCAGCTGCCATTACCGCCCGCCAGCGCCACCAATCCGCCAGCGCCGACCCCGATGGCGATCATCAGCAGATAAAAGGTGCCCGTGAACAATTCCAGGATCAATACCACACCTGCCGCCACAAACCAGCCCACCCATTCAGCCATGATGCCTCCATCCATTTGAATCCAAAAAATAAAAAACCCCGCGGCCTATATAAGCGACGGGGTTTGATGCGCAATACTGCCTGATATTATTCTTGCCATACACCTATATACAAGCAGTCTAACGCAATTCCGGATGACGTCAATAGCCGGGGGCGAATTAGCGCCACCGGACCAGCCAATTATTCCTCCAGCAGGCTGCGCAGCATCCATGCCGTCTTTTCATGCAAATCCAGGCGCTGCGTGATCAGGTCGGCCGTCGGCTGGTCATTGGCTTTTTCCAGCAATGGGAACAGGCGGCGCGCCGTGCGCGCGGTCGCTTCCTGCGCCGCCACCAGATGGCTGACCATGTCCAGCGCCGGCGGCACGCCGTCGATTTCCTTGATCGAGGCCAGCTTGACGAATTCCTTGTAGGTGCCGGGTGCCGGATAGCCGAGGGCGCGGATACGCTCGGCGATCAGGTCCAGCGCGCCCCATTGTTCCGTGTACTGCGTCATGAACATCAGGTGCAGGGTGTTGAACATCGGCCCCTTCACGTTCCAGTGGAAATTGTGGGTCATCAAGTACAAGGTGTAGCTGTCGGCCAGCAGGCCGGACAGGCCTTCCGCGATCTTCGCGCGGTCCGCCTCGGAAATGCCGATATCGATCTTTGCAGCCTTGCTCGGTTTCTTGCTTGCCATGAGAACTCCCGTTTCAATGTATTGGTGGAATCATTTTAGCTGATCTGGCGCAAGCCCATCAAATACTGCCGTGCGCAGCATGGCAGGCATAAAAAAACCCGCTGCCAGGTCAGTGGCAGCGGGTTTTCAAGGGGCAATAAAGAGGCTTACGCTTTCAGCGCAGCCAGCTTTTGCCAGGTGTCGATCACCGAGTCAGGATTCAGGGACATCGATTCAATGCCCTGCTCCATCAGCCAGACGGCGAAGTCCGGATGGTCGGAAGGACCCTGGCCGCAAATGCCGATGTACTTGCCGCGTGCCAGGCAAGCCTTGATGGCCAGGGCCAGCAGGGCTTTCACGGCAGGATCGCGCTCGTCGAAGTCGGCGGCCAGCAATTCCATGCCGGAATCGCGGTCCAGGCCCAGGGTCAGCTGGGTCAGGTCGTTCGAACCGATCGAGAAACCGTCGAAATGGTCGAGGAACTGGTCGGCCAGGATGGCGTTCGACGGCACTTCGCACATCATGATGACGCGCAAGTCGTTCTCGCCGCGCTTCAGGCCGTTCTTTGCCAGCAAGTCGATGACTTTCTCGGCCTGGCCCAGGGTGCGCACGAATGGCACCATGATTTCCACGTTCGTCAGGCCCATGTCATTGCGCACGCGCTTCATCGCTTCGCATTCCATGTTGAACGCTTCGGAGAAGTCAGCCGACAGGTAGCGCGCCGCGCCGCGGAAGCCCAGCATCGGGTTTTCCTCGTCCGGCTCGTAGCGCGAACCGCCGATCAGCTTCTTGTACTCGTTCGACTTGAAGTCGGACAGGCGCACGATGACTTTTTTCGGCCAGAACGCGGCGGCGATGGTGGCGATGCCTTCGGCCAGCTTGTCGATATAGAACGCCTTTGGCGAAGCGTGGCCGCGCGCCACGGATTCCACGGCCTTTTTCAGGTCGGCATCGATGTTCGGGTATTCGAGGATCGCGCGCGGATGCACACCAATATTGTTATTAATGATGAATTCCAGGCGCGCCAGCCCCACGCCGGCATTCGGCACGGACTGGAAGTCGAACGCCAGCTGCGGATTGCCCACGTTGAGCATGATCTTGGTATCGAGCTTCGGCAATTCGCCGCGCGATACTTCCGACACTTCCGTTTCCAGCAAGCCATCGTAGATCTTGCCTTCGTCGCCTTCCGAGCAGACCACGGTGACGAAGGTGCCGTCTTTCAGCACGTCGGTCGCGTCGCCGCAGCCGACGACGGCCGGCACGCCGAGTTCACGGGCGATAATTGCTGCGTGGCAAGTACGACCGCCACGGTTGGTGACGATGGCCGAAGCGCGCTTCATGACCGGTTCCCAGTTCGGGTCCGTCATGTCGGCAACGAGCACGTCGCCTGGCTGCACGCGCTCCATGTCGGCCGGGTCGTGGATCACGCGCACGGGGCCGGCGCCGATCTTCTGGCCGATGGCGCGGCCGGACGTCAGCACGGTGCCGGTGCTCTTCAGCTTGAAGCGTTCCTGCACGTCGGTCGCCTTTTGCTGCGACTTGACGGTTTCAGGACGCGCCTGCAGGATGTACAGCTTGCCGTCGCGGCCATCCTTGCCCCACTCGATGTCCATCGGACGGCCGTAGTGGTTTTCGATGATGACGGCGTATTTCGCCAGTTCCACCACTTCGCTGTCGTTCAGCGAGTAGCGGTTGCGCATTTCGACGGGCACGTCGACGGTTTTCACGGAACGGCCAGCTTTCGCTTCGTTCGTAAATTCCATCTTCAGCAGCTTCGAACCGATATTGCGGCGGATCACGGGCGACTTGCCTTTTTCCAGCATCGGCTTGTGCACATAGAATTCGTCGGGGTTGACGGCACCCTGCACCACGGTTTCACCCAGACCATAGCTGGAGGTGACGAACACCACGTCCTTGAAGCCCGATTCCGTGTCGATGGTAAACATCACGCCGGCCGCGCCCAGGTCGGAACGCACCATGCGCTGCACGCCGGCCGACAAGGCCACTTCAGCGTGCGTAAAGCCCTTGTGCACGCGGTAGGAGATGGCGCGGTCGTTGTACAGCGAGGCGAATACCTGCTTCATGGCTTCGAGCACGTTGTCGATGCCGACCACGTTCAGGAAGGTTTCTTGCTGGCCAGCAAAAGAAGCATCCGGCAAGTCTTCCGCCGTCGCCGAGGAACGCACGGCAAACGACATTTCCGTGTCGGAATCGGCTACCAGCTTGGCGTAGAACTGGTCGATTTCAGCGGCCAGGCGCGGCTGGAACGGCGTTTCCACGATCCATTGACGGATCTCGGCGCCGGCTTGCGCCAGCGCGCGCACGTCATCGATGTTCAGCCCTTCGAGGCGCTGGGCGATGCGTTCGGCCAGCGGCAAGCCGCCGTTGGCGCTATACGAGAGGAAATCGCGGAATGCCTGCGCCGTGGTGGCAAAGCCACCGGGCACGCGCACGCCGGCTTCCGCCAGCTGGCTGATCATTTCGCCCAGGGAGGCGTTCTTTCCGCCGACGGATTCGACATCCGTCATGCGCAAATGCTCGAACGAGGCAACATACACCGCGTCCTTGTCTTCCTGCTGTTGCGATACTGCGTTGGTCATAATGACACCCTTACTGATGATAGAAATCTTTACGCGCGGCGCACGGACAGTCTTCTTGTTATTCTTGGCGTCGTGCAGCACAATCATACCGTTACAGCCATTTTACCTTGTGCGGCGCAAATTGACGACGCACAATCTTGATCCGAAAACCCATGACACAAGAACTACGCCCCCCTCTGCCCTCCGCGGCCCGCACCGTTTTCTTTGTTTCCGACGGCACCGGCATCACCGCCGAGACCTTCGGCCATTCGGTGCTGACGCAGTTCGACCTGCGTTTCCGCCAGATCCGCCTGCCCTTCATCGACACCATGGACAAGGCCTACGAGGCGGCGCGCAAGATCAACGAAGCCTTCACCGCCGATGGCCAGCGCCCCATCATTTTCTCCACTCTGGTGAAGAACGACCTGTCGGCCGTGATCCGCAAGTCCAGCGGCATGCACATGGACCTGATCCAGACCTTCGTCGCCCCGCTGGAGCAGGAACTGGGCGTGATGTCGACCCACACCATCGGGCGTTCGCACAACATCGTCGACAGCGAGGAATACAAGAACCGCATCGAGGCGATCAACTATTCGCTGGCGCACGACGATGGCCAGTCGCACAAGAACCTGTCCTCGGCCGATGTCATTCTGGTGGGTGTTTCGCGCTCTGGCAAGACCCCGACCAGCCTGTATCTGGCCATGCAATACGGTATCAAGGCGGCCAATTATCCGCTGATTCCCGACGATTTCGAGCGCGACAAGCTGCCATCGGCCCTGCTGGAATTTAAGAATAAAATTTTCGGATTGAGCATTACGCCCGAACGTTTGTCGGAAATACGCAACGAAAGACGCGCTGGAAGCAAGTATGCGGCCATCGAAAATTGCCGTTACGAGGTCAACGAAGCGGAAAAGATGATGAAACGCGAAGGCATACGCTGGCTGTCCTCGACCACCAAGTCGATCGAAGAGATCTCCACGACGATCCTGCAAGAGATCAAGCCGAACCGCCGCGAGTACTAGAACGCCTGACCAAACCTGCTGCGCGTCGGTTTTGTCAGGTGTTCGTTTCTCTCGAAAGCACCGTCAGCGCCGCCACCAGTTGATCGAGTTCAGCAGTGGTGGTGGTGATGGCCACCGTGGCGCGCACGACGTCCATGTCGCCGATATTGCGCTGCACGGTAAATATGCCAAAACGCTGCAGCAAGGCTTGCTGCAGATCGTGCGCGCTCATGCCATCGACGGCAAAGGCAACCAGCGCCGTGCCACGCAGCGCATCGAGCGGCGACAGAATGCGCACACCGTGCAGCCGCGCCACCCGCTCGATCCAGTAATTGCGCAGCCAGGCCAGGCGTTCCCTCTTGGCTGGCGTGCCGCCCAGGCGTTCATGAAAATCGAGCGCCGCGGGCGCGGCCAGGATGGCGCCGATCGGCGGCATGCCCATGTGCAGGCGGCTGCGGATATCGTCAAGCGGATAATCGTCGTCGCCAAAATGCGGCTCGATCTTGTGCAATTGCGATGCGCGGATATACACGACACCGAGTCCCGCCGGCGCCCCCAGCCATTTGTGCAGATTGAAACCGGCGAAATCGACGCCCATGGCCTGCACGTCCACGTCGACCTGCCCCAGCGCATGGGCGCTGTCGAGCAGCACGTCGATGCCGCGTTCGCGCGCCAGCGCCATGATTTCCTTCACAGGCAGTTGCTGGCCGTTGGCCGGCGTCACCTGCGACAGCAGCAGCAATCTGGGCTTGACGGCCTGGCGCATGGCTTGCGCGTAACGGGCGATGATTTCGTCATCGCCGATGGGCAGGCCCAATGTGACTTGCGTGCTGGTGACGCCACGGAGCTGCGCCAGCCAGCGCATGGCCGTGCGCATGGCCGGATAGTCGAGATTACTCCACAGTACCGTATCGCCTGGCGCCAGGCTGTGGTATTGCGTGATCAGCACCTGCATGGACTCGGTACCGCTGCGTGTCAGCAGTATCTCGTGCGGCTCGGCGTGGATCAGCGCGGCGACGCGCTGGCGCAGGATATCCACATGCGTGCGCGTAAACTCGCCGCGCACGAAAGGACTCAGCTGCTCATTGGTGTAGCGAACGGCCTGCTCGAAGGCCGCTTGCACGGGCGCGGCCATGGCGCCGAAATAGCCGTGTTCGAGATTGACGATGGCGTCCGGCGGCGCGGGATAAAACGCGGCCACCTGGCGCCACCAGGCCTCGTCACGAGCCGCACCGTCGGCAAGCACAGGCAAAGACATGGCGACCCTGTTCAGGACTGGCCCTGGCGCAGCTGCTCGAAGAAGCAGACGGCGGCGCAGGCAGCCACGTTCAGCGATTCGATCTGGCCCAGGTGGGGAATGACCACCTGGTGCGTCGCCATCGACAGCAGGTCGTCGGCGACGCCCTGCCCTTCATGGCCGAACAGCCAGGCGACGGGCTGGCGCAGGTTGACGTCGTACAGGCGCTGCGTGGCGTAGCCGCTGGTGGCGAGGGTCGCCACCTGGGCGCTCGATACGAGCGCCGCCAGGTCGACGTTTTCAAAGATGTCGAGCACGAAGTGCGCGCCCATCGCCGCGCGCAGCACCTTGGGTGACCAGCAGAAGGCCGTGCCAGCGCTGCAGTACACCTGCGTGATGCCGGCTGCGGCCGCGCTGCGCAAGATGGAACCCACGTTGCCCGGGTCTTGCAGGTTATCGAGCAGCACGGCCGACACGCTCAGCGGCTGCGTGACGGCCCGTTCCGGCGTTTCGATGAGGAACATCACGCCCACGCCGTGCTCGACCTGGCTCACCGCGTGGTACAGCGCATCGGGCAAGCCTAATACGTGTGCGCGCTGGCTTTCCAGCTGGCCGACGATCTCCATCACTTCAGGATTGCGCAAGGCGCTTTCGCTGACGATGCACTGCTCCGGCATGCCGCGCAGCTGCAGGTAGGATTGGCACAGGTGCACGCCGTCGAGCAGGGTGCGGCCCGACTTGCGACGCGCCTGCGAACTGCCCGCCAGCTTCAGCAGCTCCTTGTATTGCGCATTGTCGCGCGAGGTAATCGTCTTCATGCCGCCACCTCTTGTCCACCGAACAGGGCGATCACGTTGCGCACGGGCGCGAACGAGCGGCGGTGCACGGGCGAGGCGCCGTGCAGATGCAGACGCTCCAGGTGCAATTTCGTGCCATAGCCCTTGTGCTGGTCAAAGCAATACTCGGGATAGGCCGCATGCAGGTGCACGAGGGCCGCGTCGCGCGCCGTCTTGGCCAGGATCGAGGCGGCGGAAATCGAATCGACCTTGTCGTCGCCACCGATGATGGCCATGCCGCGTATCGGCATCACGGGACAGCGGTTGCCATCGATCAGGGCCAGGGTCGGCACGGTGGCCAAAGCCTCGACGGCGCGGCGCATGGCAAGCATCGACGCCTGCAGGATGTTCAGTCGGTCGATTTCCTCTTCCGACGCTTCGGCGATGGCCCAGGCCAGGGCCTTGGCCTTGATCTGCGGCGCCAGCAGGTCGCGTTTGGCTTCGGTGAGCTTTTTCGAGTCGCGCAAGCCGTCGATGGGCTGGTTCGGGTCGAGGATCACGGCGGCGGCAAACACGGGACCGGCCAGCGGACCGCGCCCTGCCTCGTCGACGCCGCAGATGATTTCATCGAGCGAGAATGGCAAGTCGTCAAACAGGCCGGGATAGATATTTTTCACGTTGAATCTTTGGTTGGTACTGCGGTTGAAGCGGTGATCGGGCGTTACTTGCGGTTGGCGGCGATGACCTGCATGACGGCGCTGGCGCTTTCGCGCGCGCTGTCGCGCAGCAGGCTGTGGTGCATGTCCGTGAAGCGCTGCACCAGGCGCAAGCGGCCAGGTACATCGCTCAACTGCTGCCACATGGCCTCGGCCAGCGCTTGCGGGCTGGCCGCGTTCTGCAGCAGCTCGGGCACCAGGTAATCGCGCGCCAGGATGTTCGGCAAACCAATCCACGGCTGGTAGCCCATGTGGCGCATGATTTCCCACGACGCGCGCATCATCTTGTAGGCGATGACCATGGGCTTCTTGTACAGCGCCACTTCCAGCGAGGCCGTGCCGGAGGCCACCAATACCGCATCGGCGGCGCAGATGGCCGTGTGCGAGCCGCCATCGGTGAGCAGTATCTCGACGTCCTGCAAGCCCGCCTCACGGATCAGCTGCAGGAAGTACTGGCGCTGCTTTTCGCCGGCCATGGGCGCGACAAAACGCAAGGAGCGGTCGCGCGCCAGCAGCAGCTTGCAGGCGCTGACAAACGCCACCGCATTGTATTTGAGTTCGCCCATGCGGCTGCCCGGCATCAGGGTCACGACATTCGCGTCCTGCGGCAAGCCCAGGGCGCGGCGCGCGGCCGCTTCGTCGGGCTGCAGCGGGATCATCTCGGCCAGCGGATGGCCGACATAGGTAACTGGCACCCCCGCCTTGCGGTAGATTTCTTCCTCGAACGGGAAGATCACCAGCATGTGCGAGACGGCCTTGATGATTTTCTTGATGCGTCCACCGCGCCAGGCCCAGATCTGCGGCCCGATGTAGTGCACGGTGGGAATGCCGCCTTCCTTGAGCTGCTGCTCGAGGCCCAGGTTAAAGCCCGGATAATCGGCGCCGATGAAGACGGCGGGCCGCTCCGCCAGCAGCTGGTCGCGCAGCGCGTTCTGGATGCCCTTGATTTCGCGGTAGCGGGGAATGATCTCGAACAGGCCGCGCACCGTCAGCTTGTCGAGCGGCCAGTCGGACACAAAGCCCTGCTGGGCCATGTGCTCGCCGCCGATGCCGTGGAAGCGGGCACCGGGCAGCTGCGGCACCAGGCCGGACAGCAGGCGGCTGGCCAGCAGGTCGCCCGACACCTCGCCGGCGACGATGGCGACCGACAGGCCGCTGGCCTGGTCAGCGGACGATGCCACGCGACGCGACGCCAAGGAATTCGCGCATGGCGCGAATGTGTTGCGCCACCTCGGGCGACGACGCCGCTTCTTCTTCGAACAGGGCCGCCTTGGATTCTTCCAGGGTCAGTCCCGAGCGATAGATGAGCTTATACGCGGCGCGGATGCCGTTGATCTGCTCGCGCGTAAAGCCGCGGCGTTTCAAGCCCTCGATATTCACGCCATGCGCCTGCGCCGGATTGCCGTTCAGGAGCACGAACGGCGGCACGTCCTGCGTCAGGCTGGTGCTCATGCCGACAAAGGCGTGCGCGCCGATCTTGCAGAACTGGTGCACGTTGGCGAAACCGCTCATGATGACCCAGTCGCCGATTTCCACGTGGCCCGCCAGTTGCGCGTTGTTCGAAAAAATCGTGTTGTTGCCCACCAGGCAGTCGTGCGCCAGGTGCACATATGCCGAAATCCAGTTGTCGTTGCCCAGGCGCGTCACGCCGCCACCCTGCACGGTGCCCGTGTTGAAGGTGCAGAATTCGCGGATGGTGTTGCGGTCGCCGATTTCCAGGCGCGTCGCCTCGCCTGCCCATTTTTTATCCTGCGGCTGCGCGCCGATGGAAGAAAACTGGAACAGGTGGTTGTCGCTGCCGATCGTCGTGTGGCCGTCGATCACCACGTGCGGGCCGACCCTGGTGCCAGCGCCGATGCGCACGTGCGGACCGATGATGGTGTACGGACCCACCTCGACCGAGCTGTCGAGCTCGGCCTTCGGGTCGATCACTGCGGTAGAGTGGATGGCCGCCATGTTACTGCCCCGCTGGCTGGCTCGCAGACTGGCTCGCATCCTGCGCGCTGCGGATGGTGCACATCAGTTCCGCTTCCAGCGCGACCTTGCCGTCGACCGTACCGACAGCCTTGTATTTCCAGATGCCGCGCGAGACGCGCAGGATTTCGACGTCCATCTTCAGCTGGTCGCCCGGTTCGACAGGACGCTTGAAGCGCGCATTGTCGATGCCGACAAAGTACACCACCGAATTTTCATCAGGCTTGACGCCCATCGACAGGAACGACAGCAGGGCCGCCGTTTGCGCCAGCGCTTCGATCATCAGCACGCCTGGCATGACCGGTTTGTGCGGGAAATGGCCCTGGAAGAACTCTTCGTTGACCGTCACGTTCTTGATGGCGGTGATGGTTTTGTTCGCTTCCCAGTCCAGCACGCGGTCAACCAGCAGCAGCGGGTAGCGGTGCGGCAGCAGCGATTTGATGGCCAGGATGTCGAGGGTCTTTTTTTCAGTAGTCATTTTTCGTCTTGCGTGGTCAGTGTTTTAATTGTTTTTTCAAGCGCGCGGATCTTCTCGCGCATGCTTGACAGGTTGCGCACGATGGCGGCGCTCTTTTCCCAGTCGGCGTTCTTGGCCAGCGGATAAAAACCCGTGTACTGGCCCGGCTCGGCGATCGAACGCGACACCATGCTGCCCGAGCCCACGTGGACGCGGTCGGCAATGGTCAGGTGGCCCAGCACCATGGCGGCGCCGCCAAAGGTGCAGTATTTGCCGATGATGGCGCTGCCGGCCACGCCGACGCAGCCGGCCATGGCCGTGTGCGCGCCAATGTGGCAGTTGTGGCCGATCTGGATCTGGTTATCGAGCTTGACGCCGTCTTCGATGATGGTGTCGGCCAGCGCGCCACGGTCGATGGTGGTGTTGGCGCCGATATCGACATCGTCGCCGATCACCACCCTGCCCGTCTGCGGAATCTTGATGTACACGCCGCCTTCGTTGGCGAAGCCGAATCCGTCGGTGCCGATCACGGCGCCCGAATGGATGATGCCGCGCTGGCCGATCACGCAGCGCGCGTGGAAGGTCACGTTGGCGAACAGCTGGGTGCCGGCGCCGATGACGGCGTCGCGGCCAATCACGCAGCCAGCGCCGATCACGCATGCAGGGCCAATCACGGCGCCCGCCTCGATCACGGCGCGCGGCCCGACCGATGCGGTCGGATCAACCTGCGCACTGGCGTCGACAAAGGCGCCCGGATGAATGCCGGCCGGCGCCTTGATCTCGTGCAGGGCGGCGAAATACTGCGCCGCGCGCGCGAAATACACATAGGGATTCGGTGTGACGATGCGCGCGCCGGCGTATTCAACGCCGATCAGCGCGTCGTCGGCCGGCGTGAGGATCAGCGCCGCTGCGCCGCTCTGGGCCGCCTGTGCGCGGAATTTGCTATTGCTGAGAAAGCTGATGTGCGAAGCGCCGGCGTCGGCCAGCGGTGCGATCCCTGTGACTTCCAGGTTCGGATCGCCCGCTAATTGACCACCGAAGCGTTCGACCAATTCTCCTAGTCGAGTGCCCATCTATTTACCTCTATTCTAATGTTACTTGTCCAGCGCCTTCAGGACCTTGTCGGTGATGTCGATGCGCGGGCTGGCCCACAGGGCTTCCTGCAGCACGATGTCATATCCTTCGATATGCGCCATCTGCTGGATGATGGTATTGGCTTTCTCCGCGATGGCGCTGCGCTCTTCGTTCGTGCGCTGGCTCAGGTCTTCGCGGAACTCGCGCTGGCGACGCTGCAGTTCCTTGTCCAGCTCGAAAAACTCGCGCTGGCGCTTGGCCCGCTCCGGCTCGCTCAAGGTCGGCATGTCCTTTTCCAGGGCTTCATTGGCGACCTTGAAGCGGGCCGCCAGTTCCTGCACGGCTTTTTCGCGCGAGCGGAACTCTTCGGCCAGCTTGGCGCTGGCCAGCTTGGCCAGCCTCGATTCGTTATAAATACGTTCGCTGCTGATCCAGGCGATCTTCGACTCCTGAGCCTGCGCCTGCACCGGCAACAGCGAACTCCAGCACAATGCAATCATGGCAAGGGACTTGGGCAGGGTGGCGGATGCGGTGTTCATGATACTCCATGGTCAAAAAGTAAAAGCTATCGCCCCGATTCAGATGGCCGGTCAGAAACCGGTGCCCATCTGGAACTGGAAGCGCTCCAGGCGGTCCGTCGGCTTGGCGTTCAGCGGTTTGGCATAGCTCAGCTTGAGCGGGCCCACCGGTGAAATCCAGCTGATGCCCAAGCCTGCAGAATAGCGCAATTGCGAGAGCCGCATTTTTTCGCCTTCCTGGTAGACCTGGCCGCCGTCGAGGAAACCGAACCAGCGCAAGCTGCGGTCATTGCCCGAACCGGGGAATGGCATCTGCAGTTCCGCGTTACCGATCAGGCGCGAGGCGCCGCCCAAGGCATCGTTGGTGCTCGGTTCGACCGCGCCCAGCGAGGAACTCAGGTAGCCGCGCACCGAACCGATGCCACCGCCGTAGAAGTTCTTGAAGACGGGATAGACGTGCTTGCCGATGCCGTGGCCGTAATCGAGCTCGCCCTTCAGCGCCAAGGTGACCTTGCTGAACAGCGGACGGAAATACTGGTGCTCATAGATGGCACGGAAGTATTTCTGGTCGCCGATCAGGTCAGCCTCCAGGTTGACGCGCTGGTAGCGGCCGATCGATGGCGTCAGGGCGCTGTCGCGGCTGTCGCGCTGCCATGCCGCCGTCAGCGGGATGGAATTCGTGGTGGCCGAACCGATACCGTCGGACGGGCCGCCGTTGTCGACCACATACTGCTTGAAGCGAATCGGGCTGGTGATGTCGGTTTCGATACGCGAGCGCTCGGCGCCGATGCCGAAGAAGACGGTGTCGACTTCCGAAAACGGCACGCCGAAACTGACGCGGCCACCGGTCTGCTTGATCTTGTAGCTGCCGATATTCAGCGCCGGCGGCTCCGTCGTGCGCAGGTAGACTTCGAAGCTGCGCGAAATGCCATCGTCCGTAAAATACGGATTGGTTTGCGAAAACGCAATCGTGCGGCTGTAATGGCTGGTATTGAGTTCGATGCCGACCGTGTTGCCGCTACCGGCAAAGTTGGCTTGCGAAATCGACGCCGACAGGGTGAATTTTTCCGATTGCGAGAAGGCGCCGCCGATCAGGAAGTTACCCGTTGGCTTTTCCACCACCGTCACGTTGACGTCGACCTGGTCGGTCGTGCCCTGCGCTTCCGGCGTGTCGATGGTCACGTCCTTGAAGTAGCCGAGGCGGTCGACACGGTCGCGCGACAGCTTGATCTTGTTGCTGTCGTACCAGGATGATTCGAACTGGCGGAATTCGCGGCGGATGACTTCATCGCGCGTGGTGGTGTTGCCGGCGATATTCATGTGGCGCACGTATACGCGCTTGCCCGGATCGATGAAGAAGGTGAAACCGACTTCATGCTTCTCGCGGTTGATTTCCGGATTCGCATTGACGTTGGCAAAGGCATAACCAAAGGTAGCCAGGCGGTCCTGGATGCGCTTGTTCGTCGCCGTCAGGCGCGCGCCCGAGTAGATCTCGCCTTCGCGCATCAGGTTCAGCGCTTTGAGCTCCTCTTCGCGGCCGAACATTTCGCCTTCGAACTTGGTGCCGGCGATCTTGTACTTCTCGCCTTCGGTGATGTTGATCGTCAGGTAGATGTCTTTTTTATCGGGCGTGATCGACACTTGCGTGGAGTCGACCTGCATCTCGATATAGCCGCGGTCCAGATAGTAGGACTTGAGCGACTCGATGTCGCCCGTCAGCTTGGTTTTCGAATACTGGTCGGCCTTGGTGTACCAGCTGAACCAGCCGCCCGTGTTCAGGGCCAGCTGTTCGCGCAGTTCCTTGTCCGTGAAAGCCTTGTTGCCGACGATGTTGATCTGCTTGATGCGGGCCACGTCGCCCTCGTCGACGGCGAACACCACGTTGACGCGGTTGCGCTCGATCGGCGTGACGGTGGTAGTGATCTTCACGCCGTACAGGCCATGCGACAGGTACTGACGCTTGAGTTCCTGTTCCGCGCGGTCGACGGACGCCTTGTCGAAAATCTTGGCTTCACCGACGCCGATTTCCTTCAGGGCCTTGACCAGCACGTCTTTTTCAAATTCCTTGGTGCCCGTAAATTCCACGGCCGCGATGGCCGGGCGTTCCTCGACCAGCACCACCAGCACGTCGCCATCGACTTCCAGGCGCACGTCCTTGAAGAAACCCGTCGCATACAGGGCCTTGATGGCGGCGATACTCTTTTCGTCGGAGAACGTCTCGCCGACGCGCACCGGCAGATAGCTGAAAACAGTGCCCGCTTCAGTACGCTGGATCCCTTCGACCCGGATGTCCTTGACAGTGAATGGCTGGACGGCCAGCGCATGGCCGGCACAGAAGGCCATGACGGCGGCGCCGATCAGGCTGCGACGAAAGGAAGGCAAGGCAAAACGAGCAGAATGTAATTTCATTGGGGTTATTCAATGGGTAAATCAATGGACAACATACACAAAAGATTGCTTGTGCGACTCACGCAATGGCATCAACCACCGCCCTAATTCAGCAATCGCAACACGTCATTAAAGACGGCAAGCACCATCAAGGTCAGCAACAAACCGATCCCCAGGCGCTGGGCAATCTCGCCTACGCGCTCCGGCAAGGGGCGTCCGGTCAAAACTTCCAGCGAATAATACAGCAAATGCCCGCCATCCAGAACAGGAATGGGTAGCAAATTCATCACGCCCAGACTGATACTGATGAAGGCAATGAAGCTCAGATAGCTTACCAGACCGATGCGCGCCGTCTGGCCCGCGTAATCGGCGATGGTAATGGGCCCCGTCACATTCTTCAGCGAGACCTGGCCGGTGATCATTTTACCCAGCATTTTCAGGCTCATGACACTGGTATCCCAGACCTTGGCTGACGCCTTGCCCACGGCGGCGAACGGTCCCGATGCCACGGTGATCATATCCGGCACCTGCCCCAGCTTTGCCTGGATCTTACCAACTGTTACAGCTCCCTCTGCCGTGCCAGCCTTGACAGCTTCCGGCGTAATGGACAGGGTCAGATCCTGCCCCTGTCGCAAAAGCTGCAACTGCAAGGTCCGGCCCGGCGCCTGGCTCAGGGTGGCGATGACGGCCGCCACGTCGTGCACGGGCTGCTCGTCGATGGCGAGGATCTGGTCGTTTTTCTGCAGGCCGGCGCGCGCGGCGGCGCCATCGGGCATGATTTCCATCAAGGTGGGCGCGGAACGGGCCATAGTCAGGCCCAGCTTGCCCAGCACGTCGCCTTCCAGGTCCGTTTCCGTCAGGCTGGCCGTCGGCAAGGTCGCTTCCTGCTGGCCACGGTCGGGGCGGCGCACCTCGATGCGCGCCGGCAGCTTGTCGAGGGTAGCCTGGATCAGCTCCCAGCGCAGCTCGGACCAGCTGGCCACGGCCTTGCCATTCACCGACTCGACCGTATCGCCGCTGCGCAAGCCGGCCGCATAGGCGGCCGTCTGTTCGGCCACGGGACCGAGCTTGCTGGACGGCTCTTCGATGCCATGCATGAACAGCCCCGCATACAGCACGATGGCTACGAGGAAATTGGCCAGCGGGCCGGCGGCCACGATGGCGATGCGGCGCCACACGCTCTGGCGCGTGAATTCGCGGCGCAATTCGCTTTCCGGCAAGTCGCTGAGGTCTTGCGCGCGGCTGTCGAGCATGCTCACATAGCCGCCCAGCGGCAGCGCGGAAATCGCCCACTCCGTCTGATCCTTGCCAAACTTGCGCGAATACACCACTTTCCCCATGCCAATCGAGAAACGCAGCACTTTCACGCCGCACCAGCGCGCCACCAGATAGTGGCCCAGTTCGTGCAAGGTGATCAGCGAGCCCAGCGCGACGATAAACGCCAGCAAGGTGGTAATCAAGGTCATGCGGCCAGCCTGTGGGCGATGTACGCGTGCGCGGCCGCTCTGGCCAGCCGATCCTGCTCCATCACGGCCTCGATGCTGGAAGCGGCGCCATGCGGCACCGTCTCAATGACGTGGGCGATGACCCGGTCGATCTGGCGGAAGCCGATCTGTTCATCAAGAAACGCTTGCACGGCCACTTCATTGGCCGCGTTCAGCAGGGCCGGCGCCGTGCCGCCCGCGCGCAGGGCGTCGAAGGCCAGCGCCAGGCAAGGAAAACGGCGGAAGTCGGGACGTTCGAACTGCAAGGTGGCAACTTGTGCCAGGTCAAGCTGCGCTACGCCAGAATTGATACGCTGCGGATACGCCAGCGCATGCGCGATGGGCGTGCGCATGTCCGGATTGCCCAGCTGGGCCAGCACGGAACCGTCGATATACGACACCATCGAATGGATCACGCTTTGCGGGTGGATCAGCACCTCGATCTGGTCGGCAGGGGCGCCGAACAGCCAGTGCGCCTCGATCACTTCCAGGCCCTTGTTCATCATGGTGGCCGAATCGACGGAAATCTTGCGCCCCATGGCCCACGTCGGATGCTTGCACGCCTGGTCCGGCGTCACGCTATCGAGCGTCTCGACGTCGCGCGTGAGGAAGGGGCCGCCGGAAGCAGTCAGCACGATTTTTGCCACGCCGGCGGCGCCAGGCGCGCGGCCATGGGCGTGCGGCATGCATTGGAAGATGGCGTTATGTTCGCTGTCGATCGGCAGCAGCACGGCACCGTTGTCATGCACGGCATCGATGAACAGCTGGCCCGACATGACCAGCGCTTCTTTATTGGCCAGCAATACTTTCTTGCCAGCACGTGCGGCCGCCAGGGTGGGCGCCAGGCCGGCGGCGCCGACGATGGCCGCCATCACGCCCGTCACTTGCGGTGCGCTGGCGATGGCGCACAGGGCTTCCTCGCCGTACTCGACTTGCGTATCGGCGCCCTGCCCGCGCAGCAAACGCGTCAGTTCAAGGGCGGCATCCGCCGTGCCGACGACGGCGCGCTGCGGACGGAATTGCAGACACTGGGCGGCCAGTTCGGCCACACGGCTGTGGGCGCTCAGCGCATACACGCTGTATTGCTCCGGATGGCGCGCCAGCACGTCCAGGGTGGACACGCCGATCGAGCCGGTCGCGCCTAGAATGGTGATGTATTGCATGAGTTTCCTTAAAGCCAGCTGGCCACGAGGGCGGCAAATGGCAGGACCGGGATCAACGCGTCGATACGGTCGAGTACGCCGCCATGGCCAGGCAGCAGGTTGCTGCTGTCCTTGATGCCGGCGCGGCGCTTCAATTGGGATTCGAACAGGTCGCCGACGATGCTGGCGGCGACGATCAGCAGCAGTACCAGCAAGGCCACCAGCCAGCCGCGGCGCAACTGCAGCTGCACGGCAAAGGTATCTTGCAAGACCGGCAGCGATGGCGCGGCAACGATGGTGATGGCGGCGATGACCAGCACGGCGATGCCGCCGCCGATGGCGCCCTCCCAAGATTTTCCTGGGGAAATGCTTGGCGCCAGCTTGCGCTTGCCGAAAGCCTTGCCCGAGAAATAGGCGCCGATGTCGGCGATCCACACGAGAGCCATGACGGACAGCAGGTACAAAGGGCTATGCAGGAACAAGGCGATGATGGCGACGAAGCAGCCGACGATGGTCACCGGGTACACCAGGCTGAGCAAGGTATTGCCCAGGCCTTCGGTGGGCGGCAAGCCCGTCGCCAGCGAAGGCACGAAGCGGATCAGCCAGATGGCCACGCACAGGGCGAACCAGAAATTGAGCTGCGCCATGCCGTTACCGACAAAAAACGTATACGCGAAGGCGGCAGTCCAGACGGCGGCGATCAGCAGCGCCTGGCGATTTTTGAAGATACGAAAGCTTTCCCAGACGGCGGCGCCAAAGAACGCCGTGGCGATCACGGCGAAGGCGGGGAAATAATTCAGATACAGAACCGGCAGCAAGACCGCCAACAAGACCAGGGCGGTGATTATCCGTGTTTTCAGCATCAGTTTGTCTTTTCAGTTAATTGCGCGCTGGTACGGCCAAAGCGCCGTTCGCGCTGCTGGTAAGACGCGATTGCCGCGTCGAGGCACTCGTCATCGAAGTCGGGCCAGAAAGTCTCGGTGAAAAACAACTCAGTGTACGCCAGTTGCCACAGGAGGAAATTGGAAATGCGCTGCTCGCCGCCCGTGCGGATGAACAGGTCAGGCTCGGGTGCGTAGGCCATGGCCAGTTGCGGCGCCAGTTGCTCTTCCGTGTAGGCGTGGCCAGCGGGCTGGCCATTGGCTGCCGCCTCGGCCGTCATTTTATTGACTGCCTGCATAATATCCCAGCGGCCGCCGTAATTGGCGCAGATGGACACCGTCAGGCGCGTGTTGTTGGCCGTCTTGCGTTCCGCATTGGCGATCAGGGTTTGCAGCTCCCCATTGAAGCGCGACAGGTCGCCCACCACCTTCAGGCGGATGTCGCTGGCATGCATCTTGACCACTTCGCGTTCCAGCATGGTAACGAACAGGCGCATCAGCATCGACACCTCTTCTTCCGGGCGGCGCCAGTTTTCCGAACTGAAGGCAAACAGGGTCAGATATTCGACACCGCGGTTGAGGCAACTCTCGACGATGCCGCGCACGGCGTCGGCGCCCTTGACGTGGCCAGCCACGCGGGGCAGGAAGCGCTTGGTTGCCCAGCGGCCATTGCCATCCATAATGATTGCTACATGGCGCGGCACCGTGCCAACCTCAGGTACTGCCGTTGTCGAACTCGAATAGATCATGAAAACACGAATACCAAAAATAAAAGATAGCTATTATGCGCCAAATAGCACTGCCCGGAAAAGCCATGCTTTCCCGGGCAGCGTCAAAAGGACTGAAAACTAGACCGTCAGCACTTCTTTTTCTTTGTCGACAACCATCTTGTCGATGTCGGCAATAAACTTGTCGGTCAGTTTCTGCACTTCTTCCGACGAGCGGCGCTCATCGTCCTCGGAGCAGGCTTTTTCCTTGACCAGTTTCTTCAGCGACTCGTTCGCATCGCGACGAATGTTACGCACGGCAATCTTCGCGTCTTCCGCTTCGCTCTTGACCAGCTTGACCATTTCCTTGCGGCGCTCTTCCGTCAGCGGCGGCGTCGGGACGCGGATCAGGTCGCCCTGTGCCGATGGATTCAAGCCCAGGTCGGCGTCGCGGATGGCTTTTTCGATGGTGTTGGCCATCTTCTTCTCGTACGGCTGCACGCCGATGGTGCGCGCGTCAATCAGGGTCACGTTGGCGACCTGGGTCAGCGCCGTCGGCGAACCATAGTAGTCGACCATCACGTGGTCCAGGATACCCGTATGGGCACGGCCGGTACGCACTTTGGCCAGGTCGGCCCGCAGTGTTTCCAGCGACTTCGTCATGCGTTCCTGGGTGTTCTTTTTAACGTCAGCTAAGGACATTGCTGTACTCCTTGTCTTGATAATAATGAATATTGCTACTTCGCTTGCGATGAAAACACCAGCGCAGTCGGGAGTGCCGAAAACCGTTCAGGGCAAGGCGCAGCGCCGAAGACAGTACGAATGTACGGCAAGGCACTGCAACGCAGCCATGGACGGTTTCTCGGCGCTCCGCTTCCCTTATACGTGAACCAAGGTGCCTTCATCTTCGCCCATGATGACGCGCATCAGCGCGCCTGGCTTGGTGATCGAAAACACTTTAATTGGCAGTTTCTGGTCGCGGCACAGGGCGAATGCGGTGGCATCCATCACTTGCAGGTGCTTGGCGATGGCGTCGTCGAACGTAATCGTGTGGAACAGGGTGGCGTTCGGATCCTTCTTCGGATCGGCCGTGTAGACGCCGTCGACCTTGGTGGCCTTCAGGACGATCTCGGCGCTGATCTCGGAACCGCGCAGGGCGGCTGCCGTGTCGGTGGTGAAGAACGGATTGCCGGTGCCGGCGGCGAAGACCACTACTTTACCTTCTTCCAGGTATTGCAGGGCTTTCGGGCGGACGTACGGCTCGACGACTTGTTCGATGCCGATGGCCGACATGACGCGCGCGGTGATGCCCACGTGGCGCATGGCATCGGCCAGGGCCAGTGCGTTCATCACCGTGGCCAGCATGCCCATGTAGTCGGCGGTGGCACGGTCCATGCCTTGCGCGCCGGGCGCGACGCCGCGGAAGATATTGCCGCCGCCAATCACGATTGCCAGTTCCACACCCAACTTCGCCACCTCGGCCACATCGGCCACCATGCGCTCGATCGTGGCGCGGTTGATGCCGTAGGGATCATCACCCATCAGGGCTTCGCCGGACAACTTGAGGAGGACGCGCTTGTAGGCTGGTTTTGACATGAGCTGGGGCTCCATAAATGAGGTTATTCGAGTATGACATGGCGCAGCGCCTTGCAGCGCCGGATAGGCGCGCGGGACTGCCCATGCCGCCGCCCGGCACGGCAGGTGCGGGCGGGCCAAAAAAACGGGCCTCTCGGCCCGCTTTACTTACGCTCCCTGGGAGGCAGCCATCTGTGCTGCGACTTCTGCTGCGAAGTCGTCTTGCTTCTTCTCGATGCCCTCGCCCACTACGTACATGGCGAAACCTTTGACGCTGGTGTTAGCCGCCTTCAGCATTTGCTCAACCGACAGCTTGTCGTTTTTCACGAAAGCCTGGTTCAGCAGCGATACTTCTTTCAGGAACTTCTGTACGGAACCTTCCAGGCGCTTGGCCAGGATTTCCGGCGATTGCGCTGGCTTGCCTTCGGCGGCCGCTTTGGCTGCGTCTTCTTCGGCTTTCAGTTGTGCAACCGAACGCTCTTTTTCGATCAGTTCCGCAGGAACTTCGTTCGACGACAGCGATACTGGCTTCATGGCAGCGATGTGCATGGCCACGTCCTTGCCTACTTGCTCATCGGCACCGTCGAATTCGACGATCACGCCAATGCGCGAACCGTGCAGGTACGAAGCCAGCTTGGCGCTGGTTTCGAAACGCTGGAAGCGGCGGATGGTCATGTTTTCGCCGATTTTGCCGATCAGGGCAGCGCGCACTTCGTCCAGGGTCTTGCCGTCGAGTGGCAGGGCCAGCAGGGCAGCCACGTCAGCCGGGTTGTGTTCTGCTACCAGGCGGGCAGCGTTGTTGGCCAGTGCCAGGAAATCGTCGTTTTTCGCAACGAAGTCGGTTTCCGAGTTCACTTCGACCAGGGCGCCTACGCCGTTGGCGATGTAGGTTGCCACGACGCCTTCAGCGGTGATGCGCGCCGATGCTTTCGATGCCTTGCCGCCCAGTTTGACGCGCAGGATCTCTTCCGCACGCGCCATGTCGCCTTCGGCTTCGGTCAGTGCTTTTTTGCATTCCATCATTGGTGCGTCGGTTTTGCCGCGCAATTCGCCTACCATCGCTGCTGTAATCGCTGCCATGTGTTTCTCCTGATTCGGTGAGTCGATAGTCGCGGCCGGGCATGCATGCCTCGCCAGCGGTCACTATCGTTTTTTTGTTAAAAAAAAGGGGGAGCTGCTGCCACCCCTTTTCCCTTACTGCTGTGCTTACAAACGGCTATCCTGCGATAGCCTGGCCATTAAGCCTGTTCGTTTACTTCGACGAATTCGTCGCCAGCGGCTGCTTTAACCATTTCAACAACTTCGTTACCGGCAGCTGCACGGCCTTCGATAATTGCGTCAGCAACACCGCGAGCGTACAACATGATGGCTTTCGAGGAGTCATCGTTACCTGGGATCACGAAGTTCACGCCTTCTGGGGAGTGGTTGGTATCGACAACGCCGATGACCGGGATACCCAGTTTAGCTGCTTCGGTGATCGCGCCTTTGTGGTAGCCGACGTCGACGACGAAGATTGCGTCAGGAATGCCGCCCATGTCCTTGATGCCGCCGATCGATTTTTGCAGCTTGATCATTTCGCGGGAGAACATCAGCGCTTCTTTTTTCGACAGCTTCTCGATCGAACCGTCTTCGATCATCGCTTCCATGTCCTTCAGGCGCTTGATCGAGGTTTTGATCGTTTTGAAGTTGGTCAGCATACCGCCCAACCAACGTTGATCAACGAAAGGCACGCCAGCGCGTTGTGCTTCAGCAGCGATGATTTCGCGAGCTTGACGCTTGGTGCCAACCATCAGGATGGTGCCACGGTTTGCAGCCAGTTGACGCACGTGCTTCATTGCGTCCTGGTACATCGCCATGGTTTTTTCCAGGTTGATGATGTGGATCTTGTTGCGATGGCCGAAGATGAACGGTGCCATTTTTGGGTTCCAAAAACGGGTTTGGTGACCAAAGTGGACACCGGCTTCCAGCATTTCGCGCATTGTTACGGACATTATTAACTCCAGGGTTGGGTCTGGAATCCGATCAGTCACCATACAGGCACCCTTGTCGACCGGATTCGCGTGTTTATATAAATTAAAGACACTATTTACTGCATTGCTCAAAAGAGAATTCAAGCAACCCGGGATTCTACACTGAAATGACCGCCGCATCAAGTCCGCACTGCAAAACGCCGGCCCTGCGGAAACACTCAACGCACCACCTTGGTGCAAGACGTGGCGCCACCGCCGATAGAGCGCCGTTTCCCCCACAAATCCCCGCCTCAGCCATAGGAAGGAGGCGGCGGATTCAGGGCGCCTCGTTTATAATTTCGACATATTTGCAGACTTTTCCCCATCTGGCAGGAATGGTCTGTGCTTTTCACCTGAATTCTTGCAGATTGCGAATTACACCATGTCCACCATCCGTATCAATACCCCCGCCGACATCGAAGGCATGCGCATCGCCGGCAAGCTCGGCGCCGAAGTACTCGACTACATCACGCCCTTCGTCAAGGTGGGCGTCACCACGGGCGAGCTCGATCGCCTGTGCCACGAATACATGGTCAACGTGCAGGGCACCATCCCTGCCCCGCTGAACTACTGTCCGCCCGGCTACACCCCCTACCCGAAAGCCATCTGCACCTCCGTCAACGACGTCATCTGCCACGGCATTCCTGGCGACAAGGTCTTGAAAAGCGGCGATTCCGTCAACCTCGACATCACCGTCATCAAGGATGGCTACCACGGCGACAACAGCCGCATGTTCCTCGTCGGCACGCCCACCATCCTGGCCAAGCGCCTGTCGGAAATCACCTATGAATGCATGTGGCTGGGAATCGACCAGATCAAGCCGGGCGCCCACCTGGGCGATATCGGCCACGCCATCCAGCAGCACGCGGAAAAAGCCGGCTACAGCGTGGTGCGCGAATTCTGCGGCCATGGCATCGGCAAAGTCTTCCACGAAGAACCGCAAGTGTTGCATTACGGCAAGCCAGGCACCCTGGAACGCCTGGAAGCGGGCATGATTTTCACCGTGGAACCGATGATCAACTCGGGCCGCCGCGAAATCCGCGAAATGAACGATGGCTGGACCATCAAAACCAAGGACCGCAGCCTGTCGGCGCAATGGGAACACACGGTGCTGGTGACGGAAACGGGCTATGAAGTGCTGACCGTCTCGCCCGGCATGCCGCCACCGCCCGCCTTGATCCTGAACAAAGCCTGATTCTTCCATCCCACGCACCGCCACCCAGGGCCCAGATGAAAAAGCAAGTTCGGGAACAGCTGAAACAGCAACTGAAAGCCGACCGCCAGGTCGTCATTGCGGCCTTCCAGGCCGACGGCAAGCCTGAAAAACTGCTGCGCAGCCTGCGCCACAGCGTCGACGGGGTGCTGGCGCGCGCCTGGCAGGAAGCGGGCTTGCCGCCAGGCACTTCCCTGGTGGGCGTGGGCGGCTATGGCCGCGGCGAACTGTTTCCGTATTCCGACGTCGACCTGCTGATCCTGCTGCAACAGGCGCCGGACGCGGCCGCGCAGGAAAAACTGGAAGAACTGGTGCAGCTGCTGTGGGACCTGGGGCTGGAAATCGGCCACAGCATCCGCACGGTCGACGAGTGCCTGGTCGAATCGAAGGCCGACATCACCGTGCAAACGAGCTTGCTCGAAGCGCGCCTTGTGTGCGGCAATGCGGACCTGTTCGCGCAATTGCAGCAGCGCTACGATGCGGCGATGGATCCGCAGGCATTTTTCCAGGCAAAAACGGCTGAAATGCGCCAGCGCCATGCCAAATATGAAGACACGGCCTTCAGCCTGGAACCGAATTGCAAGGAAAGCCCGGGCGGCCTGCGCGACCTGCAGGTGATTTTGTGGGTGGCCAAGGCGGCCGGCCTGGCGAACTCGTGGCGCACGCTGGCAACTGGCGGCCTGATCACCCTGACGGAAGCGCGCCAGCTGATGGAAAAGGAACGCGCCTTCAAGGATATCCGCGTGCGCCTGCACCTGCATGCTGGGCGGCGCGAAGACCGCCTCGTGTTCGACGTGCAGACGGCCATCGCCGAATCGCTGGGCTTGCAGGCGACGGGCAGCGGGCCGCACATGCGCCGCGCCAGCGAATTCCTCATGCAGCGCTATTACTGGGCCGCCAAGACCGTGACCCAGCTCAACACGATTCTGCTGCAAAACATCGAGGCGCGGCTGTTTCCGCAGGACGACGTGGCCGTGCCCATCAACGAACGCTTCAATGAAGTCAACAGCCTGATCGACATCAGCGCCGACGATACGTTCGAGCAATATCCTTCGGCCATGCTGGAAATCTTCGTGCTGATGACGGAGCGCCCGGCCCTGAAGGGCATGACCTCGCGCGCCACGCGGGCCCTGTGGCACGCGCGCTTCAAGATCGACGCCGCCTTCCGCCAGGACCCCGTCAACCGCGCCCTCTTCCTGCGCATCATGCAAGCCCCGGTCGGCATCATCCATGCGCTGCGGCGCATGAACGAGATGAGCATCCTGGGGCGCTACCTGCCGAATTTCCGCCGCATCGTGGGCCAGATGCAGCACGACCTGTTCCACGTGTACACGGTCGACCAGCACATTTTGATGGTGGTGCGCAACATGCGCCGCTTCACCATGAGCGAACATGCGCACGAGTACCCGTTCTGCAGCCAGCTGATGGCCGATTTCTCGCAATCGTGGCTGCTGTACGTGGCGGCCCTGTTCCACGACATCGCCAAGGGCCGCGGCGGCGACCACTCGAAGCTGGGCGTGGCCGACGCCACCCAGTTCTGCCAGGACCACGGCCTGTCGTTTGATGACACGGAACTGGTGGCTTTCTTGGTGGAAAATCACCTGACCATGTCACAAGTTGCACAAAAGCAAGATCTGTCCGACCCGGACGTCATCGCCGCCTTTGCGAAAGTGGTCAAGGACGAGCGCCACCTGACGGGCCTGTACCTGCTGACGGTGGCCGACATCCGCGGCACCAGTCCGAAAGTGTGGAATGCCTGGAAAGGCAAGCTGCTGGAAGACCTGTACAAGATCACCCTGCGCGTGCTGGGCGGCGAGCCGCACACGGCTGACCGCGAACTGAAGAACCGCCAGCAGGAAGCGCTGGCCACACTGCGCCTGTACGGCTTGCCGCCCGATGCGCATGTAAAGCTGTGGCAGCAGCTGGACGTGGCGTATTTCCTGCGCCACGACGCCTCGGACATCGCCTGGCAGACGCGCTCGCTGTATGACAAGCTCGACAGCAAGTTGCCGGTGGTAAAATGCCGGCTGGCGCCCATCGGCGAAGGCTTGCAGGTGGCCGTGTACATTCCCGACCAGCCGGACCTGTTCGCGCGCATCTGCAGCTATTTCGACCGCAAGAATTTCAGCATCCTCGACGCGAAGATCCACACGACGAAAAATGGCTATGCGCTCGACACCTTCCTCGTCACCGAGCAAAACTTCGCCAAGAGCTACCGCGACATCATCAGCCTGATCGAGCATGAGCTGGGCGAGCTGCTGCAGTCGCAGACGCCGCTGCCGCCGCCGGGCAAGGGACGGCTGTCGCGCCTGTCGCGCACCTTCCCCTTCCAGCCGACGGTGGACTTGCGGCCCGATGAAAAAGGCCAGTACTACCTGCTGTCGGTGGCCGCCAACGACCGCACGGGCCTGCTGTACGCGATCGCCAACGTGCTGACCAAGTACCGCATCAACTTGCACACGGCCAAGATCATGACCCTGGGCGAGCGGGTCGAAGACGTTTTCCTCGTCGACGGTCCCGCGCTCAACAATGCCCGCAACCAGATATTGCTGGAAACCGATTTACTCGATGCGCTGAAAGTGTAAGCTTTCCGCGCAGCGCCTACCCTTACTGAAACTGAAACAACATGACCGAAGAATTATTACGCTTGTCCAAACGCATGTCCGAACTGGGGCTGTGCTCCCGCCGCGAAGCCGATGAATGGATCGCGCGCGGCTGGGTCCGCGTGGATGGCAAGGTGGTGTCCGAGCTGGGCAGCAAAGTCTTCCCGAGCCAGCGCGTCACCGTGGAACGCCAGGCGGCAGCCGAGCAATCGAAGCGCGTCACCGTGCTCATCAACAAACCCGTCGGCTATGTCAGCGGCCAGGCCGAAGACGGCTACACGCCCGCCGTGGCCCTGATCAAGGCGGAAAACCGCTGGGCGGAAGACCGCAGCCCGGAACAGTTCCACCCAACCCAGCTGCGCAGCCTGGTGGCGGCCGGCCGCCTGGACATCGATTCCGTCGGCTTGCTGGTCCTGACGCAGGATGGGCGCGTGGCCAAGCAGCTGATCGGCCACGATACCGATATCGACAAGGAATACCTGGTACGCGTGAGCTACACCAAGGGCGGCACCCTGCCCGACAGCGAGCTGAAAAAACTCAACCATGGCCTGTGGCTGGACGGCAAGCCGCTGCTGCCGGCCAAGGTGCGCTGGCAAAATGAAGACCAGCTGAGCTTTACCTTGCGCGAAGGCAAGAAACGCCAGATCCGCCGCATGTGCGAAGCCGTCGGCCTGAAAGTACTGGGACTGAAACGCGTGCGCATCGGCAAGGTCAAGCTGGGCGATTTGCCGACGGGCCAATGGCGCTACCTGAGCGCGGACGAGCAGTTTTAAGCTTGCCGGGATCTATATCCAGAAGGCAACAAGAATAGTGCAACAAAGGCAATTATTGTGATTTGGTTAGCAAATATTGCCCTGAACCTATACACTATTCCCCATTAGAAATTACAAGAGATACGCCGTCGTGAACGATCCCATTCCTAATCCCCTGCGCAAAGGCGCCCCCAGTCTGGCTGACGTGGCCGAGCCGATGGAGCCAGGCACCAAGCCGCACCATATGAGCGATCCGTGGGATATCGGCGAAACCCTGTGCAGCCTGGCTGATAACGGCGACGCCATTTCCATCTACCCGACGGGCGGCGAAGACGTCATCATGGCGCGCGTCCTGTCCGTCGACGACGACTTGCCGCAATTCGTGCTGGAACTCAACGAAGGCGCGACCCTGCCCGAAGGCGGCGCCACGTTTGTGTCGTGGGTGCAAAGCGCCAAACTGCAATTTACCATCAATGGCGAATGGGAGGCGTATCCCGAGCGGCCAAACGTCTACCTGACCAACTTCCCCAGCCATTGCCTGGTGCTGGAGCGGCGCGAATCGGCGCGCCTGGAAACGCCGCTGGGCGTGTACTACCTGGCCGCCTTCGTGCTCGAGGGCCGTCCGTATGAATTGCAGCTGTATGATTTCTCCGCCGGCGGCATCGGCATGCGCGCCCACCCGCGCGACACGGTGGGCCTGTACGTGGGGCGCAAGCTGTCGCGCGTGCGCCTGGAACTGGGGCCGGACAAGGTCATGATCGCCGACCTGGAAATCCGCCTGTCGCGCACCTTCCGCTCCTTCCTGCTGGGCGAGCAGGTGCAGATCGGCTGCCGCTTCCTGAACCTGACGGAGGCCATGCAGGATGAACTGAAAACCTTGCTCGACAACCTGGGCAGCAGCCGCAAGGTGCGCTAGGATTGCTTCAGGCATAAAAAATGGCCGCCCAGCTGATGCTGCGCGGCCATTTTTTGTTTGACAGCCAAAGTCACGAGGCGCCTGAAAAACGTTCAGGGCAAGGCAACGCCGCCATGGACGTTTTCTCAGGAGCCGATCAATCGTCGTCGTTCGGATCCAGGTCGGGGAACATGACCTCGGTATAGCCGAATTGCGTAAAATCAACGATACGCATCGGATACAGAATGCCGTGCAGGTGGTCCACTTCATGCTGCACCACGCGGGCATGGAAGCCGTCGCAGTCGCGGCTGATGGGCTGGCCGAACTGGTCGACGCCTTCGTAATGCAGCTCGCTCCAGCGCGGCACGCTGCCGCGCAGGCCGGGCACGGACAGGCAACCTTCGAAGCCCTCTTCCTTGCGTTCCGACAAAGGTGTCAGCAGCGGGTTGATCAGCACGGTTTCCGGCACTTGCGGCGCGTCGGGATAGCGCAGATTCTGCTTGAAGCCGTAGATCACCAGCTGCAGGTTGACGCCGATCTGCGGCGCTGCCAGGCCGGCGCCATTAGCCGCATGCATGGTGTCGAACATGTCGGCGATCAAGGCGTGCAACTCGGGCGTATCGAATTCACGCACGGGCTCGGCCATCCGCAGCAAACGCGGATCGCCCATCTTCAGAATCTCGCGTACGGTCATTTTGCTTCCAGTGTCGATTGCAATTCTTGCAAGTAAGTACGGAAGGCCGCGCCCGTTTCCGGATGTTTCATGCCCATCGCCGTCGTTGCCTTCAGATAACCGAGCTTGGAGCCGCAGTCATAGCGCTGCCCCTGATAGCGGTATGCCAGCACGCGCTCTTCGCGCATCAGGGCGGCTATGCCGTCCGTCAACTGGATTTCGCCGCCGGCGCCCGTGCCCAGGTTTTCCAGGTGACCGAAGATGCGGCTGGTCAGCACATAACGGCCCACCACGGCCAGGGTCGATGGCGCCTCTTCCGGCGCAGGCTTTTCCACGATGGCCGAGACCACTTCCAGGTCAGGCTGATAATTCTTTGCCGACACAATACCGTACTGCCTGGTTTCCGCGCGCGGCACATCCTGTACCGCCAGCAGCGAGCAATTTTCATACTGGAAGACATCGGTCATCTGCGCCAGCACGGGGCGCACGCCCTCTTCCACATCCATGAAATCGTCGGCCAGCAAGACGGCAAACGGCTCGTCGCCGATCACGGGACGGGCGCACAGCACGGCATGTCCCAGACCCAGCGGCGCCGACTGGCGGATGTAAATGCAATTGATGTGCTTGGGAATGACGTTTTGCACCATTTCCAGCAATTGGCGCTTGCCGGCCGCTTCCAGCTCCGATTCCAGTTCATAGGCCGTATCGAAATGGTCTTCGATAGCGCGCTTGTTGCGGCCCGTGATGAAGATCATTTCCGTGATGCCTGCTGCCACGGCTTCTTCCACCGCGTACTGGATCAGGGGCTTGTCGACGATGGGCAACATTTCCTTCGGTTGCGCCTTGGTCGCAGGCAAGAAACGGCTGCCCAGGCCGGCGACGGGAAAGACTGCTTTTCTGATTTTTTTCATGGGTCTTCTGTAAGATATTGAATAATTAGTCTTGCGCGAGCAAGGCCAGCAAACCGGCCTCGTCAAGTATGGCCACACCCAGTTCCTGCGCCTTGGCCAGCTTGCTGCCAGCGTCAGAACCCGCCACGACATATCCTGTCTTCTTCGACACGGAACCGCTGACCTTGCCACCGGCCGCCTCGATCAACTCAGCGGCCTCGTCGCGGCTCATATTGGGCAAGGTGCCTGTCAGGACGAAGGTCTTGCCGTCCAGCTTGCCGCCAGCGGCTGACATTTCAGGCAATTGTGACAGTAATTCACTGCGCAGGGCGTCCAGTTGACCAAGCAGCTTGACATGGTCTTCATCGGCCAGCCATTGCGCCAGCGCTTCGGCCACGGCGGCGGGCAAGCCTGCGTGGAAGCTGGCGCCCTGCGCCGCCAGGCTGGCCAGCGTCACGCCCCGCTCCACCAGCTGCTTGCTGCGCGGCTCCGTCAGCTTCGGAATGCCAAGCGCGGCGAGCAGCTTGGTTTGCTCCAGTTGCGCGCGCAGCTTGGCGCTGGGCGCGTGTTCGCCCTGCGGCGCGACGCCAGCGTCCAGCAATGCCTGCAGCGCCTGCTGGTTCTTTTCTTCGGCAAAGAAGCCTGCAATCGACTCGGCCACGGTGCCGCCGATATCGGGCAGCACGCGCAGCAAGGCCGCCGGCGCCCGCCGCACGTAGTGCAAACTGCCCAGCCATTCGGCCAGGGTCTTGGCCGTCGATTCGCCTACATGGCGGATGCCCAGCGCAAACAGGAAGCGCTCAAGCGGCGGACGCTTGCTCGCTTCTATGCCAGCCAGCAAGTTTTCCGCCCACTTGGTGGGAATCTTGCCTTGTTGCACTGTTTCCGGCGTGGAACCATCGCGCTCATCGGCGCGCAGCTTCATTTCCAGCAATTTGTCCAGGGTCAGGCTGTACAGGTCGGCCAGGCCATGCACGTATTCCAGTTCGACCAGAGTATCGATATAACGTTCCCCCAGTCCCTCGATATCCATCATGCGCCGGCCCGCGAAATGGCGGAACGCTTCCTTGCGCTGCGCCGAGCAGAACAGGCCGCCCGAGCAGCGGGCAATCGCCTCGCCCTCTTCGCGCACCACGTGCGAGCCGCAGACGGGGCACGCTTCCAGCATCCTGAACGGCGGCGGCGCCGGTTCCGGGCGCTTCTCCAGCACCACGGACAGTACTTCGGGAATCACGTCGCCGGCGCGGCGCACGACGACGGTGTCACCCACGCGCACGTCCTTGCGCAGCACTTCATCTTCATTGTGCAAGGTGGCGTTGGTCACCGTCACGCCGCCCACGGACACGGGCGCCAGGCGCGCCACGGGCGTCATGGCGCCCGTGCGGCCCACCTGGATATCGATGCCCAGCACCTGCGTCAGCGCTTCTTCTGCCGGAAACTTGTGCGCCAGCGCAAAACGCGGCGCGCGCGACACAAAGCCCAGCTGCTGCTGGTCTTCCGTCGCGTTCACCTTGTAGACGACGCCGTCGATTTCATACGGCAAGGCCGGGCGGCGCGCGCCGATGTCGGCATAGTAGGCCAGCAAGCCTTGCGCGCCCTGCACCACACGGCGCTCCTTGGACACGGGGATGCCCAGGGTCTCGTACCAGTCCAGCAAGGCCGAATGCGACACCGGCATGGCGGCGCCATCGAGGGCGCCGATGCCATAGGCATAGAAGCGCAGCTTGCGCTGCGCCGTGATGCGCGAATCGAGCTGGCGCAGGCTGCCGGCCGCCGCATTGCGGGGATTGGCGAATTCTTTCTGGCCCGCTTCGCGCTGGCGTTCGTTCAGGCGGGCAAAATCGGCCTTGAACATCATTACTTCGCCGCGCACGTCGAGCACGGCCGGTATCTTGCCGCCATGCAGGCGCAAAGGGATGCCGGAAATGGTGCGGATATTCGCCGTCACATCTTCGCCCGTGGCGCCATCGCCGCGCGTAGCCGCCTGCACGAACAGGCCGTGTTCATAGCGCAGGTTGATGGCCAGGCCGTCGAATTTCACTTCGGCAGCATAGTCGACTTCTGCACCGTCCAGTTCCAGGCCCTCGCGCACGCGGCGGTCGAAATTGACGATATCGTCGTCGGTGAAACCATTGTTCAGCGACAACATCGGCACCGTGTGCGTGACTTGCTCGAATTGCGGCAGCGGTGCCGCGCCCACGCGCAAGGTGGGCGAATCGGGCGCGCGCAAGTCGGGATGGGCCGCTTCCAGCGCCTGCAGTTCGACGAACAGCTTGTCGTATTCGGCGTCGGGAATGGTGGGATTGTCAAGCACGTGGTAGGCGTGCAAATGCCGGTTCAGTTCGGCAGTAAGTGCCAGGACGCGCGCTTGCGCATCCTGGTTGATCGGATCGGTCATTGTTGCGGGATTCTTCAGCTAAATAAACGCAGGGCGCGGGTGGAACCGGCCGGGATGTCGGCCGCGTCCATTTCCTGGTAAAACTCTTGCACCTGGCCGGCGATCTCGGCCAATGCCGCATCGGACAGGGCCTGGTTGTAATCGTCGACGATGGTGGCGTCGAGGCGGCCCACCAGCGCCTTGGCGCAGGCGACCATGGCGCCGAAACCGTCGCGCGCCGGTGCCACGCACGGCACGTCCAGCAGCAGGGTCAGGCGGGGCGTCGTTTCCTCGGCCAGGGTGACGTTCGTCGACAGCGAGAACAGATGGCCGCCGTCGCCGTCCGGCATGACGAAACGGCCGTCCGGACGCACGTCGAAGCCTTGCTTCTCCAGTGCAACGAGCAAGGTGGAAATGGCCCATGGCGCGCCATTCGTGTGCAGGTTCACGCCCAGCTGGGCGTCGTGGCCGGCAACGAAGCGGTGCAAGGTGCGCGCTTCGGCCATCACTTCCATCATGTCGGGCACTTCCGGCTCGGCGCCGATCTCGTCGGCGACGCCGCGCAGCCGAGTGACCAGTTCCGAGTATTCGAGTTCATTCAGGGCCGTGCTGCGGCTGGCCAGCTGCACGCCGCCCTGCATCTTCGTGTAGACACCGCCATGCGTGATCGGTTCCCAGTCGCCATTCACGTGCAAACCGATGAAATGGACGGGTTTGTTGCCCACCAGGCGCAGGGTTTGCAGCACGGGCAGGATCTTGTCGCCACGCACGGGCGCTTCCAGCGACAGGGGCAGCAGGCAATCGATCAGCGGGTCGACCAGGCTGGTCGCCTGTTCGCTGGCCGCGCTCACTTCCTGCACGGGCGCGGCGGGCGCAGCGGCGGCAGGAGCCGGTTCGGCAGCGGTATCGCCCAATGACGGTTCCGCATGCACGGGCGCGTCCGGCACAACGGCGGCCGGCGGCGCGCCGAACGACGGTTCCGCCTTGGCGGCAGGCGCGGCGTCGAAGCGCGGTTCCTGGCGCAAGACAGGTTCCTGGGCTTCCACCGCAGGAGCGTCGCCCTCGCGCATCAGCACGTCATCGTGGTCGGTGGAAAAAGCCCGTTCCACGCTTTTCTTGGCCTTGTATTCCTGCCATTTGTTGTACGAGAAAACGCCGACGATAAAGACGCCGCCGGCGCCGAACAAGGTAATTTGAAGGTCTGTCATGCTGCTTGTGCCTCGGTTGCAAAATTTGCGGCGGACTCCATGTCCACCGCCACGATGCGCGATACGCCCTGCTCCTGCATCGTCACACCGATCAATTGATGGGCCATTTCCATCGCAATCTTGTTATGCGAAATGAAAAGGAATTGGGTCTGGTCGGACATGCGCTTGACCATGCGGCAAAAGCGTTCCGTGTTCGAATCGTCCAGCGGCGCATCGACTTCGTCGAGCAGGCAGAACGGCGCCGGATTCAGGCGGAACATGGAAAACACCAATGCGGTCGCGGTCAGCGCCTTCTCTCCACCGGACAACAGGTGGATGGTGGCATTTTTCTTGCCGGGAGGCTGCGCCATGACTTGTACACCGGAATCGAGAATCTCGTCGCCCGTCATGGTCAGCCTGGCCTGGCCCCCGCCAAACAAAATAGGGAACAGCTCGGAAAAGTGGTGGTTGACCTTGTCGAACGTGTCTTGCAGCAAGTCGCGCGTTTCCTTGTCGATCTTGTGGATCGCGTCTTCCAGCGTATTGATCGCTTCCGTCAGGTCGGCATTCTGGGCGTCGAGGAAATTCTTGCGCTCGGATGCCTGCGCCAGTTCGTCCAGCGCGGCCAGGTTGACGGCGCCCAGCGAGGTGATGGCGTTGGTCAAACGCGTGACTTCGCCCTGCAGATACGACGGACGCATGTCCGGATGCAATTTTTCCGTCAAGGCGGCCTCGTCGGCGCCCGATTCCAGCAATTGCTGGGCGAATTGCTCCTGGTTCAGGCGCGCGGCTTGCTCCTTGAGCTGCATTTCCATGATCTTGTCGCGCTGCGGCTGCAAGCTGCGTTCCGATTGCGTGCGCGCATCTTCGGACAGGCGCAGCTGCTGCGTGATCTGGTCCAGTTCATGGCGCGCGTCGGCCAGCGCCCGCTCCTGCGTGGTGCGGCGCTCAAGCAGATCCTGCAAGCCGTCGGCGGCCGCGCCGCTTTCCAGGTTGGCCAGTTCCAGTTCGCCCGCCTGCAGGCTTTCCGTCACTTGCTGGGCCTGCGTACTGGCCGTGGCGATATTGCGGCGCAATTCCTCGATCTTCGCGCGGTGGGCTTTTTCCGCGTATTCCGTATCCTTGGCGGCCCGCTCCAGGTCGCGCAAGGCTTCGCGCGCTTCGGCCAGGCGCTGCTCTTTCTGCAAGAAGTCGGTATGGCCGTCTTCGTGCGCTTCCTGCAAGTTGCCCAGTTCCATGTCCAGCTGTTCGAATTTCTCTTCCGATTCCAGCTTGGTCTGCATCTGTTCGGCTTCTTGCGCGGCAATTTCCGCCAGGTCGGCGCCGATCTGCGTGCTGCGCTGGTTGAAACGCGCTTCCACTTCCGACAGTTTCACCACATCCAGTTGCAGAGTATGCACGGAAGACGTCAGCTGCTGTATGCGCAAGCGCAAGTCGGACAGGTTGCGCGTGAGCGTCGCCACGGCCGCGTCGGCCCGCACGGAACGGGCGCGCGCCTCTTCGGCCAGCAATTGCTGGGCGCGCAGCTGCTTGCCGATATTGTCGATTTCCTGCTGGCGGCCCAGCATGCCTTCCTGCTCCGAATCGGCCGCATAGAAGCGCACGCTGGTGGCCGTCACCACGTGGCCCGCGCGCGTGACGAAATAGCCGCCCGGCGGCAACTTGCCGCGCTCGGCCAGCGCTTCGGCCGCGTCTTCCACGGCGTAGGCGTTGTACAGCCAATCCTGCAGCAAGCCTCGCAAGCCCGGATCGTTGAGTTTCAACAAGTTCAAAAACGGTTTCAGGCCAGGCACGTCCGGCACGGGCAGCGGCGCCACCGTCGATGGCGCGTACAAGGCCAGCTTGGCCGGCGGCGCGTCCGCAAAGAAGGCCTTGGCCCAGTCGATATTCGACAGTTGCAGGGCCGACGTGCGCTCGCGCAAGATCGATTCCATGGCCGCTTCCCAGCCCGCCTCGATCTGCAGCTTTTGCCACAGACGGGGCAAGGTGTCGAGCTCGTGCTTTTTCAGCCATGGCTGAACCTTGCCCTGGGTCTGCACCCGTTCCTGCAGTTGTTTCAAAGCGGAAAGACGCGCTTCCAGCTGGGCGTTGGCGGCCGTTTCGGCATTCACCTGCGCCTGCGCCTCGGCCCGCTCCTGCTCCAGCTTGGGCTGCTGCTCCAGCGCTTCTTCCAGGTAGAAACCCTGTTCTTCCAGGGTTTGCTGCTTTTCTTCCAATTGGAGCTTCAGGTTTTCCAGATGGCTGCTGTCAGGCAAACTGAGGCTGTTCTTTTCCTGCTGCAAGCGCTCGCGGCGCGTCAACAGGCTGGCCAGGATGTTGGAGGCGTTGCGCTGGTGCGCCGATTCCAGTTCCAGCTGCTGCTGCGCCTGCATGATCCGGGCGCGCGATTCCGTGCTCTTGTTTTGCGCGGCGCGCCAGGCGGCGTCCAGCTCGGGCAATTGCTCGCCCTTCTGCTCGGCCATCATTTGCGATTGCTCGACCTTGGCCGCCAGTTCCTCGAGGTGGAATTCCGCCTCTTCGATCTGTTCCTGGTATTCGCCGCCCTGGCTGGTCCACTGGTCGCGCTGGGCCGTCAGGGTGGCCAGCTGCGCCTGCAGGCGGGCGCGCGATTCGATGACGAACTTGATCTGCGCTTCCAGGCTGCCGATTTCCGCATTCGTCTGGTACAGATGGCCTTGCGCCGTATGCAAACGGTCGCCCACGGCAAAGTGCGCCTGGCGCATCTGCTCCAGGGTCAGTTCCACGTTGCGCAGCTTGGCCGTCTGCTCTTCCAGGTCCGTCTGCGCCTGCTCCACTTCGCGGAAATAGCGCGTCTGCTCGTTGTGCGCCTCGTTCTTGCGCAGCAGCCACAACAGTTTCTGCTTTTCTTCCTGGTCCGCCTGCAAGGCGTGAAAACGCGTGGCGACAGCGGCCTGCGCTTCCAGCTTTTCCAGGTTGGCATTGAGTTCGCGCAAGATGTCTTCCACGCGCAGCAAATTCTCGCGCGTGTCCTGCAAGCGGTTTTCCGTCTCGCGGCGGCGTTCCTTGTATTTGGAGACACCGGCCGCTTCTTCGAGGAAGACGCGCAATTCCTCAGGGCGCGATTCGATGATGCGCGAAATCATGCCCTGGCCGATGATGGCGTAGGCGCGCGGGCCGAGGCCCGTGCCGAGGAAGATATCCTGGATGTCGCGCCGGCGCACGGGCTGGCCATTGATGTAATAGGTGGACGTGCCGTCGCGCGTCAGGGTGCGCTTGACGGCGATCTCGGCGTACTGGCCCCACTGGCCCGAGGCCTTGCCATCGTTGTTATCGAACACCAGCTCGACCGAGGCGCGCCCGGCGGGCTTGCGGTGCGTGGAGCCGTTGAAAATGACGTCCTGCATCGATTCGCCGCGCAACTCCGACGCTTTCGATTCGCCCAGCACCCAGCGCACGGCGTCGATGATGTTCGACTTGCCGCAGCCATTCGGCCCGACCACGCCCACGAGCTGGCCTGGCACCTGGAAATTGGTGGGATCGACGAAAGACTTAAATCCCGACAACTTGATGGAAGAGAGACGCACGTGTTTTAGAGTTCCTGGCCTATGCTGGCGGTTATATTATGGGTGAACCCGGTTCATATTCAGTTCAGATGCACCATCGCGACGGCTGTCTGGCCATTCACCGCAAAAAAAGTGGTTCATCATACCATTTCCTGATGCTTTTCTGGCCAAAAAACCGTAGCGCCAGGCGCCAGCCTGCCCCGCATCACGGGGCTGGGCGGCCATCCTGCGCCAGTTTCCAGTCTTCGCGGGAAAAAACGCGCTCATGGCCGGACAGTACCAGGGCCAGTTTTTGCAGCCACTGCTCGGTCGGCATCGGTTCCGCCTTGAAGCTCAGCACCACCATCAGCACCAGGCTGGCCAGCGCCAGCGCATGGCTGACGGCGATATTCACGGCGCCACGGGCGCTCCACATGAAACCCAGCGCCAACGCCAGGCCCAGCACGCAGCCGCTGACGGCTTCCGACACGCTGTGCGCATGCACAACCACGCGCGAAATGGCCACCAGCACGGCAAAAGCCACGCCGACGAGCACGGCGGCATGGCGCCAGCGCGGCTCGGCCCGCTGCAGCAGCACATACATCAGCACGGGAAACACGGCGCCGGCGCGCATGGCGTGGCCGCTGAAACCCGTGAAATCGAGCGCGCTGCTGCCCACTCCCCAGCTCATGAAAGCCAGCTTCGACAGCACCACGAGGGCCAGCCCGCCGCCGTACCACAAGCTCCAGCTGAGCACCAGGCGCCATTGACGCGAGACGAGCAGCCACAGGGCAATCGCCACGCCAGCCGGCCCCATCACCGACATATCGGCCGCAAAAGAAATCCCATTCCACCAAGTCATCGTGCCTGCACTTATTTCATGATCAGCGTGCACTATGCCACGACTGGCCCTGCTTGCGCCCCGGTTTTCATCAACTGCAGGCAAGAATTACATCCCATTACAATTTTCACCTCGAAAATTGCCATATGAAAATGTTTTCGCGGCAGCCGCATGGGCGAAGGGTCAGATATTCGTCAGGCGCTTGCCCTTGGGTGGCGAAAAGTCGCGGATCGATTCGACCATGCCCACTTCCAGCGCCTGGTCGGCCGTCAGGTGCAGGTCGGAATACGCGTGCACCTGCCACTGCTCTTCCGTCAGCTTGACGTGGCCGCGCAGGATGCGCTCGGTGCGCATGTCGTCGGCGCGCAAGCCTTCGACGATGATGCTCAGCGCATCGGGGCGGGAACCGGGCGAGGCCGTCGCATGCGACTTGTGCACCATGAAGCGGGCCGTGTCGCTGGCGTGGCGGTGCCGCCCCGCCAGGAACAGGGTCACGGCAATGGACGCCACGGCGCCCGCGTTGTAGGTAATGATGTCGAGCGGCAACTTGCTGAGGAAGTTGTACAGACAGATGCCGTCGCTGACATAGCCGCCGTTCGACTGGATCAAAATGTGCGCGGTGGTGAGCTTGTCTTCCGTGATGTCGGACACGGCGTTGAAGACGCGCCGCACCATGTCGCTGTTGACGTCGCCCGAGAGGGTAAAGTAACCGTGCTGCTCGGTGTTGTTTTGTGTCTCGTGTTGTGTCCCGCTTTGTGTCGTATTCATGGCAGCCACCCGCAAGAAAGCCAGAACTTCATCATAGTCCATTCGCGCGCGGCAGGGCGCCCTTTTGCGCCAGGCCAGGCCCTCTGCCAGCCCCGCAAACCGGGGCTTTTGCTGCAATTTGGCAACGTCTTTACAGATTGACAGAAACACCCTGCTGGCATATATTCCTCCCACTTGATCGGGAGAGGGCAATCCAGCGTTGCCGCCGAAGGGGCACTACCCAAAAACTCTCAGGCAAAAGGACCGATCAGGCGGACTGAAGCTGTTGCTTTGGCGACACGTTTTAGCTCAACTCTGGAGAGCGGCCGCGGCACATGCCGGCGGCCCACCGAAGGGGCGCACGGGGCAAGCCCCCGTAATCTCTCAGGTACAAAGGACAGGGGGGTCAGTGATCACGCTGGAAAGCCGTGTTTGGCTATTCTATGTTTTGTTAACTCCCCTTTTACCTTCGTCCCGAGGAATCCATGACGCTCAAAGCGACCCCACTCAACAACGCCCACCGTGCCCTCGGCGCCCGCATGGTCGATTTCGGCGGCTGGGACATGCCCGTCAACTACGGCTCGCAAATCGAAGAACACAATGCCGTGCGCGGCGACGCCGGCATGTTCGACGTGTCGCATATGTGCGTGGTCGATATCGAAGGCCCGAACGTGCGCGCCTTCCTGCGCGGCTTGCTGGCCAATAACGTCGACAAGCTGCAAGTGTCGGGCAAGGCGCTGTACTCGTGCATGTTGAATGCCGAAGGCACCGTCATCGATGACCTGATCGTCTACTTCTTCAACGAAAACTGGTTCCGCCTCGTCGTCAACGCGGGCACGGCTGAAAAAGACGTGGCCTGGATGCAGCAGCAAAATACGGCCACCAACAGCGGCCTGACGATTACCGAGCGCCGCAATGCCAACAATCCGATGGCCCTGGTGGCCGTGCAAGGCCCGAACGCGCGCGCCAAGGTGTGGCAAGTGCTGCCGGAAACGCAAGCCGCTTCCGAAGCCATCAAGCCGTTCAACGTCGTCATCGTCAAGGACACGGCCTTCGGCGAAGTCATGCTGGCGCGTACCGGCTACACGGGCGAAGACGGCTTTGAAATCGGCGTGGCCGCCACCCAGGTGGAAGCGCTGTGGAACGCCCTGGCCGCCGCCGGCGTCAAGCCCGCCGGCCTCGGCGCGCGCGACACCCTGCGCCTGGAAGCGGGCATGAATCTGTACGGCCAGGACATGGACGAAACCGTCAACCCGCTCGACGCGGGCCTGGCGTGGACCATCGACCTCGTCAGCGAGCGCGACTTCATCGGCAAGGCGGCCCTGCTGGCGAAAGGCCAGAACGCGCAATTCGTCGGCCTGATCCTGCGCGAAAAAGGCGGCGTGCTGCGCGCCCATCAAAAAGTCATCATCGCCGGCAGCGACGCCACGGGCGAAATCACCAGCGGCACCTTCAGCCCCACCATGCAGGAAGCGATCGCGCTGGCGCGCGTGCCGAACGGCGTCGCCGTGGGCGACACCGTGCACGTGGAAATCCGCGGCAAGCAGCTGGCCGCTTCCGTCGTCAAGCTGCCTTTCGTGCGTAACGGTAAAATCCTGGCTGCGTAAGGTTTTATAGAGCCGCCCGCAAGACCGTACAACCATAATCAATAACGAACATTTACCATCTGGAGCCACACATGAACATTCCTGCAGACCTGAAGTACACCGCTTCCCACGAATGGGTACGCCTTGAAGGCGACGGCACCGTCACCGTCGGCATCACCGAATACGCGCAGGACGCCCTGGGCGACATCGTCTTCGTCGAACTGCCAACCGTGGGCAATACCTATGGCGCCGGCGACGATGCCGCCGTGGTGGAATCGGTCAAGGCAGCGAGCGACATCTACGCGCCAGTGGCCGGCGAAGTCGTGGCCGTCAACGACGACGTGGTCAACTCGCCTGAGTCGATCAATGCCGACGCCTACGCCAACTGGCTGTTCAAGATCAAGCCAGCCGACGTGTCGGCCCTGGACGGCTTGCTCGACGCTGCCGCCTATGGCGCCACCACCAGCGCGTAATCGCGTTTGATTCACGGGCCGCAATTGCGGCCCGTTTGCTTTTTTTCTGCGCTGCGCCCGCGCGCCGCCTCCCGGTTTTTCAGTCTTTTTTGGCCTCTATATCATGACCCGCACCAGCCTGACCCAACTCGAAGCACGCGATGCCTTCATCGCCCGCCACATCGGCCCCTCTTCCACCGAACAGCAAGCCATGCTGGCGACCCTCGGCTATCCATCGCGCGCCGCGCTGATCGACGCCCTGGTGCCAAGCAACATCCGCAACAAGGGCGCCCTGCCCCTGGGCGCCTACTCGCAGCCGATGCCGGAACAGGAAGCCCTGTCGCGCCTGAAAGCCATCGCCGGCAAGAACCAGGTACTCAAATCCCTGATTGGCCAAGGCTATTACAACACCTTCACCCCCGGTGTCGTTTTGCGCAACATCTTTGAAAATCCCGCCTGGTACACGGCCTACACGCCTTACCAGCCTGAGATTTCGCAAGGCCGCCTGGAAGCGATCTTGAATTTCCAGCAAGTGATCACCGACCTGACCGGCATGGGCATCTCGAACGCCTCGATGCTGGACGAAGGCACGGCCGCCGCCGAAGCGATGACATTGATCCAGCGCGTGGGCAAGTCGAAGTCGAACGTGCTGTACGTCGCCAATGACGTGCTGCCGCAAACGCTGGAAGTGGTGCAGACGCGCGCCCAGCCGATCGGCATCGAAGTGCGCACCTTCGACCCGGCTGAAATCGAGTCGCTGGACGCCTGCTTCGGCGTGCTGCTGCAATACCCTGGCGTAAACGGCTTAGTCCGCGACTACCGCACCGGCGTGGAAAAACTGCACGCGAATGGCGCCATGGTCATCGTCGCGGCCGACCTGCTGGCCCTGACCATGCTCACGCCGCCTGGCGAATGGGGCGCCGACGTCGTCGTCGGCAACAGCCAGCGCTTCGGCGTGCCGCTCGGTTTCGGCGGCCCGCACGCGGGCTACCTGTCCACGCGCGATGAGTTCAAGCGCAATATGTCGGGCCGCCTGGTGGGCGTGACCGTCGATGCGCAAGGCAACAAGGCGTACCGCCTGGCCCTGCAAACGCGCGAACAGCACATCCGCCGCGAAAAAGCGACGTCGAACATCTGCACGGCGCAAGTGCTGCTGGCCGTGATGGCCTCGATGTACGCCGTCTACCACGGCCCTGCCGGCCTGCTGCAGATCGCCCAGCGCGTGCACCGCTTTACGGGCGTGCTGGCCGCCAACCTGAAGACCCTGGGCCACAAGGTCGTCAACACCACCTATTTCGACACCCTGACCATCCAGGTCGCCGATGCGGAAAAACTGCACGCGGCGGCACTGAAGCACGGCGTCAACCTGCGCAAGGTCGACGCCACCCACGTCGGCGTGTCGCTCGATGAAACCACGACGCGCGACGATATCGCGCTGCTGTGGAACGTCTTCGCCGACGGCGTCGCAAACGCGCCTGCCGCACCGGACCTGGATGCGGTTGAAGCGGGCGTCACCAGCGCCCTGCCGGCGCAGCTGGCGCGCGAGAGCGCCTACCTGACCCACCCGGTCTTCAACAGCTACCACTCGGAACACGAAATGCTGCGCTACCTGCGCAGCCTGGCCGACAAGGACCTGGCGCTGGACCGCACCATGATCCCGCTCGGTTCGTGCACCATGAAGCTGAACGCGACGAGCGAGATGATCCCCGTCACCTGGCCCGAGTTCTCGAACATCCACCCGTTCGCTCCCGATGCGCAAACGGTCGGCTACCGCGAAATGATCGCGCAGCTGGAAGAGATGCTGTGCGCGCTGACGGGCTACGCGGCCGTCTCGCTGCAGCCGAACGCCGGCTCGCAGGGCGAATACGCGGGTCTGCTGGTGATCAAGGCGTACCACGAATCGCGCGGCGAAGGCCACCGCAACATCTGTCTGATTCCATCGTCGGCGCACGGCACCAACCCTGCCTCGGCCAACATGGTCGGCATGCAGGTCGTCGTCACCAGCTGTGACGCCAACGGCAACGTGGATCTGGCCGACCTGAAGGCGAAAGCGGAAAAGCACAGCGCCAACCTGGCGTGCGTGATGGTCACCTACCCATCCACCCACGGCGTGTTTGAAGAAGGCATCCAGGAACTGTGCGAGATCATCCACTCGCACGGCGGCCAGGTCTACATCGACGGCGCCAACATGAATGCGCTGGTCGGCGTGGCCGCTCCCGGCTCGTTTGGCGGCGACGTATCGCACCTGAACCTGCATAAAACCTTCTGCATCCCGCACGGCGGCGGCGGCCCAGGCGTCGGCCCGATCGGCGTGGGCGCCCACCTTGCGAAATTCCTGCCGAACCAGCGTTCGTCGGGCTACCAGCGCGACGTCGCCGGCATCGGCGCCGTCAGCGCCGCGCCATTCGGCTCGGCCAGCATCCTGCCGATTTCGTGGATGTACATCGCCATGATGGGCGCGGAAGGCTTGACGGCAGCGACCGAGACGGCGATCCTGGCGGCAAACTACATCGCGCGCCGCCTGGCGCCGCACTACCCTGTGCTGTACTCGGGCCACGACGGCCTGGTCGCGCACGAGTGCATCCTGGACCTGCGCCCGATCACGGACGCCACCGGCATCAGCAACGAAGACGTGGCCAAGCGCCTGATGGACTTCGGTTTCCATGCGCCGACCATGAGCTTCCCCGTGCCGGGCACCTTGATGATCGAACCGACGGAAAGCGAATCGAAAGTGGAAATCGACCGCTTCATCGACGCCATGATCGCCATCCGCGCGGAAATCGCCAAGGTCGCCAGCGGTGAATTCGACCACGACGACAACCCGTTGAAAAACGCGCCGCACACGGCACAGGTATTGATGTCGGACAACTGGGAACGCAAGTACAGCCGTGAAATCGCGGCCTACCCCGTCGCTTCCTTGCGCCAGCGCAAATACTGGCCACCGGTCGGCCGCGCCGACAACGTGTACGGCGACCGCAATCTGTTCTGCGGCTGCGCACCGATCAGCTCCTACGAAGAGGAATGACGCCAGACCAAACCTACTGCGCGTCGCGCTTTGCGGCCGGCGATGCTCACCGTACTCAAGTACGGTTGCGCTTCTCGGCCACAAATCACTGACGCTCGCTACGGTTTTGTCAGGCGTCGAAACTCAGCAATCTAGAAATAAAATCCCGGCAAAAGCCGGGAGTATTAAATTAAAACAGAACGGCAGGCCGCAAGGTCTGCCGTTTTTTTATGCGCGCTCTACAGCGCCAGCAAGACGGCGCCCGGCAGCCCCAGCACGGTGCCCAGTATCGTCAGCAACATGACATCGCGCCGCTCGCAGCGGGTGCGGTGCGAGCTCCAGGCGGCAAACAGCAGCGCCACGGCCACGCCGCTGAGCGAGATTCCCACTTCCGTCATGCCGTCTCTCCCATCATAGTTTCTTCATTCATCGTTCTCATCCTTTCATTGACTGAGCAAGCTACCTATCGGTAGGTAGCCAGTGTACAATAAAAAAGACGGCAGTGTCCATGCCGTGTTTTTTGACGATACAAAGGAAGCGCAATGCAGCAGCAAACCACTCTCCCCGCCGCCAGTCTCGGGCTGGCGGCTTCCCTGGCCCTGGTGGCCGTGCTCGGCCCGGCCGGCATCGACATGTACCTGGCCTCGATGCCCGCCATGGCGCGCGAGCTGCACACCTCGTATGCGAACGTACAACTGAGCCTGACCGTTTTCCTGCTGGCCCTGGGCGCTGGGCAGCTGCTGTGCGGGCCGCTGACGGACATGCTGGGACGGCGCCGCCCGTTGCTGGCCGGCATCGCCGTCTACATCGTGGCGGCCGTGTGGGCCTCGCAGGCGGAACAATTGACCACCCTGCTGCTGGCGCGCACGCTGCAAGGCCTGGGCGCGGCACTGACCCTGGTCGTGGTGATGAGCATGGTGCGCGACGTGGCCGATGGCGTCACAGCGGCGCAGCTGTTTGCCCTGTTGATGACCATCGTGGGCCTGGCTCCCGTGCTGGCGCCCGCCGTGGGCGGCTTGCTCGACGCCCATTACGGCTGGCGCGCCGTGATGCTGGCCCTGGCCGCGCTGGGCGCCTTGACCCTGCTCAATAGCGCGCTGTTCCTGCCGGAAACCTTACCCGTCGCCAAGCGGGTCTCGCCGCGCGGCATGCACCGCACGTATGCGCGCATCGCGCTCGACCGCGCCTTCCTGCTGCCCGCGCTGGCCCTGTCGGCCGCGTTCTTTTTCCTGTTTGCGTATATCGGCGGTGCGTCACTGGTCTACCAGCGCGATTTCGGCCTGTCCGCCGGCAGCTTCGGCCTCGTGTTCGGCGCCACGGGCGTGGCCGTGCTGCTCGGCGCCATGGCCAGCGGCCGGCTGGTGGAAACGCAGGGCGTGGCGCGTCTCTGCGTGGCGGGCAGCCTGGCCATGCTGGGCGGCGCGGCACTGGCCCTGCTCGGCGCCTGGGCCGGAGGGGGAATCATGGCCGTCGTCCCCGGCATGTTCGTGGCCCTGTTTGGCCTGGGCATCGCGGAAGCGGCGCTGATGGCCATGGCCATGGGTTCGCAACAGCGCGCGCTCGGCTCCACGGCGGCATTGCTGGGCGCCATACAGATGAGCTTATCGTCGCTGGCCACGCCGCTGGCGGCCGGCCTGTCCGAGCGGGGACCGCTGCCGTGGCTGCTGTTCTTGACCGCGGCCGGCCTGCTGGTATCATGGCTGACCCTGGCCGCTGCGCGCATCCATCCGGCACACGCCAGCAGCCTGGGCGCGCACTGACGCTTCACCCAACTACTACCCTCATATGAAGAAACGCTCGGCCTCGGCCGATAACATCTGCACCGTCGCCGTCGTGCACTTTTCCGAACACGGCTACGACGCCTCGTCCCTCAGCGACATCGCCGCGCAGGCGGGCATGCGCAAGGCCTCGCTGTACTCCCACTTCGCCGGCAAGGACGCCCTGTTTCTGGACGTGTTTGCCGACGCACTGGCCGAAGAGCAAGCCTTCATGGACGCCTGCTTCGCCGACGAGGCGGCGCTGGCGGCACCGGGCGGCCAGCTGGCCGGTTCCCTGTACTGCGACCGCATGGCACAGCGCTATGCCGATTCGGCCCACTTGCGCTTTTTGCTGCGCACGGCGTACCTGCCGCCCGCGCCCCTGCGCGTGGAAGTGGGCACGGGCTATGAAGCGTTGCTGGCGCAATTGCAGCGGCACTACGTGGCCAGCCTGGGGCGATTGGCGCCCGCCCTGCCGCCGCAACGCATCGACCTGTATGCGCAAGCCTACCTGGGCATCGTCGACAGCCTGCACGTGGAACTCATTTACGCTGGCGGCGCCGCGCTGCAGCAGCGCCACGCGGCGCTGTGGCACATCCTGGCCGATTCACTTTCCTTAAGCACCTGTAAGCCCTCCTGAAATCGAACCTGCCTGACCGTCTGCTGTTCAACACCGTCACCGACAAGGAGTATCCCATGGTAAAGCGTATCGTCTGGAAGGAAGGCGACCTGGTCAGCCTCAAGCTGCGCGAGAATTTATATGCGCTGGCACAGATGACCAGGAACTCGATCATGCGCTTTTACGCTGCCAGCAGCGCCACCGGTGACTGGAGCGGCCTGACGCTCGATACGACACCGGTCCTTTTCAGCGGCTTTGTCGGGAAAATCGTCTTGCGACAGCTTGCCGTCGAGCAAATCCCAGCGGGTAGCCCTCTGATTGTCGGCGACCATGAACGCTATTGGTTGAGGCCGCTTGTCAATTTCGAGGGAGGCTTCCCGTTTCGCGGTGCCGATCTGGTCGATCTGGGTGCTGACTGTGCCCTCGACTACAGCGTGATACCCGCGCTGAAAGAAGAACTGGCACTGCCCGCAAGCCGCGACCTGATCGAACGCCATGAGCTGACCAATATGTGGGGCGATGCAGACCTCAGCGACAGGCTGTGCCGCTATTTCGATACCGGCGTCAACCGTGACGATTTGAAGTTCGAAGTCTTTCCCGGTCTATGGACGGATCGTCAAAGCATGCGTCCGCTGACCCGGCGCTTGCCGGTTCCGCTCAGATAAGCGTGCACAAGCGGGTGCCGGCATTGCCAGTACCAGGCACCACGCGCCTTGCAAATGCTTCAATAATTCCGCTTCAAAATAGTTTTCCACAGCAACCATTACGTATAGCACCTTGCCGTATCGAGGCTATACACGACGGAATTGAGCGTGGTGTGCACGATCTGAAACAACGCGCCGTCCCAGCGGGACTTGCTGAAGTGGGAGGTACGGTCCAGGTAGCCTGGCGTGCCGGTGATGCCGTCGACAGCCAATGGTTTTCCGGCTTTGTCGACGAGGTGAGCTTGCCACACCTCGCCGATGGCCGGGCCAAGGCACCGGTAAACTTCGACGCGATATTGTTTGTCCGGCGACGAACGCCATAATTTGCGCACCGGGATGCGGAGTGTAAACGCGCAGTCGCGCACACGGCGTGCCGCCTGATTGACGGCCTCGGCCTCGGCACCACTGGCCAGCCGGACCAGCACCGCCGTCAGTTCCAGCAGCATGCGCTCCTGTTGTGCGGACGGGGAACAGGCCATGTAGGCGCCGATATCGAAGTCTTCCACATAATAGCTGGTGCAGCCCAGCACCTGGCTGCACTGCGCCTCGCCGGCCGGTTTTTCGCCGAAGATGACGGACAGGAGCGAAGAGCCATCAAGGACGAAATCGGACGGCAAAAAATGCATCAGCAACTGCCGCACATGATGCGCGCCCGGATGAAAAGACCAGGCGTGCTGGTTGGAATAGCTGATTGGTGTTTCCACCACCCTGATCTCTTTGAGTCTTGCCATATGACCAATGCCTTTCATGGGCCTGTCTTGCCTGCCTTTTCGTCGAACATGACGGTTTGCCCCGATTATAACAATCGCGGCCAGGACGAACGCCAGCAGAAAAGCGCTGGCCAAGACCCGGTCAACATTACGCTTCGGTAATGTTGACGATCTTTGCTTGACCTTGTCTGCATGCACTTTTATCATCCCTGCATTATTCATTTTACGGAGTCCCACGTGGGTACTTGTTCTAGTGACAGTAGCCGATCCTGTATCGGTGATTGCCTCGGCAGCTAAACAGCAAGCAACGCGGAATTCCGTTTTCTCCGTGCCTTGCTGAGCAAGGTGCGGTGTCTCGCGCGGCCAGTCCGGCTGCGCGCCTCTCCCTCCCTCTTTCCGATCGCGACCGGCTACTGACCCGGATTGCCCGCCAGCACTATTGTGTCCTGGCGGCACGCAAGTCTTGCCTGCGGCTGCGCCGCCCGTCAACACCTCGTCGTGAAAGGAAGAGCCATGAACCTCTTCACCCGCTTATTCGAATCGTTCCTGCGCAAGCGCCATACGGCCGGCAACTTCCGCCGCCGCGCCATGCCGCTGGAAAACAGCACGGCCCGCCCCGTGCCCGACCATCTGGCGCGCCAGTTGCTGGCCGCCGCCCATGAAGACCTGGACAGCGCCCTGAACCGCCTGCACACGCGCCTGGAAGGCTTGCGCGATGCCGAGGCGCAAGTGATCGGCGCGCAAACGGGGCCGAACGAGGTCGAGCATGAAAAGCCGCTGGCCTGGTACCAGCACCTGTGGCTGTGCTACAAGAATCCGTTCAACTTGCTGCTCACCGTGCTGGCCATCGTTTCCTACCTGACGGAAGATCCGAAAGCGACCATCGTCATCGGCACCATGGTGATTTTGTCGACCCTGCTGCGCTTCGTGCAGGAAGGCCGCTCGAACCGGGCCGCCGAGCGCCTGAAAGCCATGGTCAGCAACACGGCCACCGTGCTGCGCAATGGCCAGCAGACGGAATTGCCGATCCGCCAGCTGGTGCAGGGCGACATCATCGTGCTGTCGGCAGGCGACATGATCCCCGCCGATTGCCGCTTGCTGTCCGCCAAAGACCTGTTCGTCAGCCAGGCGGCCATGACGGGCGAATCCTTGCCCGTGGAAAAGATGGCCGAGCTGGCCGACGCCCATGGCAAAGACCCGATGGAACTGGCCAATCTGCTGTTCATGGGCACCAACGTGATTTCCGGCGCGGCCACGGCGCTGGTATTGGCCACGGGCAACCGCACGTATTTCGGCACCATCGCCACGCGCGTGACGGCCACCGAGCGCACGCCGACGGCGTTCGAGGCGGGCGTGAACAGCGTCAGCTGGCTCCTGATCCGCTTCGCCCTCGTGATGGCGCCGCTGGTGTTCCTCATCAATGGCTGGACCAAGGGCGACTGGATGGAAGCGTTCCTGTTCGCCCTGTCCGTCGCCGTGGGCCTGACGCCGGAAATGCTGCCCATGATCGTCACCAGCACCCTGGCCAAGGGCGCCGTAAAGTTGTCGAAAAAGAAGGTCGTCGTGAAACGCCTGGACGCGATCCAGAACTTCGGCGCCATGGACGTGTTGTGCACGGACAAGACAGGCACCTTGACGCAGGACAAGATCGTGCTGGAACGCCATACGGACGTGTTCGGCCAGCCGTCCGATGAAGTGCTGCAATTTGCCTACCTGAACAGCCACTACCAGACGGGCCTGAAAAACCTGCTGGACCGCGCCGTGCTCGACCACGTGGAATTGCAGACGGAAATGCAGCTGGCCCGCGATTACGTCAAGGTAGATGAAATCCCGTTCGATTTCGTGCGCCGCCGCATGTCCGTCGTCGTTTCCGAAAAGAATGATCACCATGAACTGATCTGCAAGGGCGCCGTCGAGGAAATCCTCGCTGCCTGCAGCCATCTGCGTCTGAACGGCGTCAACGTGCCGCTCGACGCCGCGCTGCTGGACAAGGTGCTGGAAACCACGCACGGCCTCAACGCGGAAGGTTTGCGCGTAGTGGCCGTGGCCGTCAAGGAAGTGCCGCCCCATAAGACCGTGTACGGCGTGGCCGATGAAATGGCGCTGACCCTGATCGGCTATGTCGCCTTTCTCGATCCGCCGAAGGAATCGACGGCGCCCGCCCTGCGCGCGCTGGCGGAACATGGCGTCACCGTGAAAGTATTGACGGGGGACAACCACCTGGTGACGGCGAAGATTTGCCGCGAAGTGGGCCTGGCCGTGCATGGCGTGCTGCAAGGCCCGCAGCTGGACGAGATGGACGATGCCACCCTGGCCAGGGCGGCCGAGGACAACACCGTGTTTGCCAAGCTCAGCCCGCTGCACAAGGAGCGCCTCGTGCGCGCCCTGCGCGGCAATGGCCATATCGTTGGCTTCATGGGCGACGGCATCAACGACGCGCCCGCCCTGCGCGCGGCCGACATCGGCATTTCCGTCGATTCGGCCGTCGATATCGCCAAGGAAGCGGCCGACATCATCCTGCTGGAAAAAAGCCTGATGGTGCTGGAAGAAGGCGTGCTGGAAGGCCGCCGCACCTTCAGCAACATGCTCAAATACATCCGCATGACGGCCAGCTCGAACTTCGGCAATGTGTTTTCCGTGCTGGTGGCCAGCGCCTTTTTGCCGTTCTTGCCCATGCTGCCGCTGCACTTGCTGGTGCAAAACCTGCTGTATGACGTGTCGCAGATCGCCATCCCGTTCGACAATGTCGACGCCGAACTGATCCAGCAGCCTTTGACCTGGAACCCGCGCGACATCGGCCGCTTCATGGTGTTTTTCGGCCCCATCAGCTCGATCTTCGACATCAGCACGTTTATCCTGATGTGGCATGTGTTTGGCGCGAATACGCCGGAGCAGCAAACCCTGTTCCAGTCCGGCTGGTTCGTCGTGGGGCTGTTGACGCAGACGCTGATCGTGCACCTGATCCGCACGCCGAAGCTGCCCTTCATCGACAGCATCGCGTCCGTGCCCCTGCTGGTGGCCACGACCCTCATCATGGCCGTGGGCGTGTTCCTGCCGATGGGACCGCTGGCAACTTACTTCAAGCTGCAAGCCTTGCCGTTGGGCTACTTCCCCTGGCTGCTGGGCATCCTCATCTGCTATACGGTGCTGACGACGTTCATGAAACGCGTGTATCTGCGCAAATTCGGCTGGCAATAGTATGATGGGCCGCTCTTTCCCTTACAAAAGGCGCGCATGAGCGGCTCCCCCCTTCCCAAACGTCATCTCGCCCTGCTGCTGTCGGCCCTCGTGTTTCCCGGCAGCGGGCATTTCTTACTAAAACGCAAGGCGCGCGGCTGCCTGTTCCTCGTGCCGGCCCTGGTCGCGCTGGCGATCGTATTGCGCCAGATCATGGCACGACTGGATCAGGTTATGGCACAGATCGACAGCGGCGCCCTGCCCCTGGACGTGCAGCTGATCATGGAAAAAGTGGAGGCGCTCTCCGCCAATGACGGCCCCGCCATGACGGTGGCCGTGGGTGTGCTGGTGGCGTGCTGGATAGGCAGCCTCATCGATACATGGTTCCTCAAACCATGACGGCGGAAGCAGAGGCGCGCAAACTGCGCAAGGAAGCGAAGATGCAGGCGCGCCGCGCGCAGCTGGCGCTCAAGCGGCAGGACCATGGCGGGCCGCTGGCCTGGCGCGGCTGGTTCGACGGTTCCGCCCACCCGAACCCTGGCAAGCTGGGCATAGGCGCCCTGCTGCTGGGGCCGAACGGCGAGCGCATCGAAGTGAGCGAGGCGGCCGGCCATGGCAGCAGCAGCGACGCGGAATACGCGGCCCTGACGGCCGTGCTGCAGGCGGCACTGGCCGTGCGCCCGCCACCCGTGCAACTGCTGCTGTACGGCGACAGCCAGGTGGTGATCAATGACGTGCTGGGAACGACGCCCGTGGGCGCCAAGGGGCTGGAAACGCAAAGGGCCACCGTAGTGGCCCTGCTGGAACAATTTACTGATGTGAGCTTGCGCTGGCTGCCGCGCCACCGGAATGGCGAGGCGGACCGGCTGTCGCAACTGGCGATCGCCGGCTGGATGGAGAAAGATTAAGCGGCGCGGCCGATCCGCAAGGTATCTTGCGGTGCCTTGGCCGCCGGGCGTTTCATCCCCTTCAAACCGCTGACGCTGGCCTGCTGGGCATTGAGCTTGAACACGCTGACGACCTGCGCCAGGTTATGCGCCTGGTGCTGCATCGATTCGGCGGCCGCCGCCGATTCTTCCACCAGGGCCGCATTTTGTTGCGTCACGGCATCCATCTGGCCGATGGCGCGGTTGATTTCGTCGATGCCCACGCTTTGCTCGCTGCTGGCCGCCGTGATTTCCGTGATGATGTCGCTCACGCGCTGCACGCTGTCGACGATGTCGTTCATGGTCGAACCGGCTTGCGCCACCAGCATGCTGCCCGCATTGACTTGCTCGACCGACGCGCCGATCAGGGTCTTGATTTCCTTCGCCGCCGACGCCGAACGCTGGGCCAGATTGCGCACTTCGGACGCCACCACGGCAAAGCCGCGGCCCTGCTCACCGGCGCGCGCCGCTTCCACGGCCGCGTTCAGGGCCAGAATGTTCGTCTGAAAGGCGATGCCGTCGATCACGCTGATGATGTCGACAATCTTGTTCGACGACGCATTGATCGATTCCATCGTACCCACCACCTGCGCCACCACCTCGCCGCCCTTGACGGCCACTTGCGCCGCCGAGGCCGCCAACTGGTTCGCCTGGCGCGCATTGTCCGCATTCTGTTTCACGGTACTGGTCAGCTCTTCCATCGACGAAGCTGTTTCCTCCAGGGAACCGGCCTGCTCTTCCGTGCGGGAAGACAGATCTTGATTCCCTGCAGCAATTTCCGTCGACGACGTGGCGATGCTGTCCGTGCCCGTACGCACTTCGCTGACGATATTGAGCAGGCTGGTGTTCATATCCTTGAGCGCTTGCAGCAGTTGGCCCGTTTCATCCTTGGCACTGGCATCGATCTGTGCCGTCAAGTCGCCATCGGCCACCTTGCGGGCAATCTCCACGGCCGTGCGCAGGGGGCGCACGATGCCCATGGTCAAGACCCACGCGCAGACGACGCCAAAGATCAGCGCCAGCGCGGCCAGCGCCAGCATCAGGTTGCGGCTGGTCTTGGCCACTTCGTCGATATCGCGCGCCGTGGCGTCGATACTGGCACGCTGGTGTTCCAGCATGTTCATGATGACTTTCTGGTATTTCGTCGAACCGGGCACGAACACGGCCTGGAAGGCCTTTTCCGCTTCTTCCGTCTGGCCGGCCGCCTTCAGCTTCGATACTTGCTCACGGGCATCCAGATACACCTTGCGCATTTCGCTGACCTGGCGGAACAGTTCCGTTTCTTGCGGGCCGGAAATCAGGGCTTCGATCTTCTTTTGCAGTTCACTCGAGACAACGGACGACTGTTTCGCTTCTTCCGCAAAATACGGCCCCAGCGAGGTGTCGGCGCTGCGCACGATGGCCGTGGTGCGGCGGATGCCGCTGTCGATCTTGCTGTACCAGTCGGAAATATAACGTTCCTTGGCCAGCGGCTGCTCCATCATGGTGCGCGTGGCCGTCGCCACATCGTGCAAGCGCCACACGCTGATGCCCGTGATGACCATGGAAAACAGCAAAATCACGGCAAAACCCAGGCCGAGGCGCACACCAATACTGACGTTTCTTAACAAATTCATGTGAATATCCTGAAAGAGCGGAACCAGACTATATAAAAGGAGACAGCAGAAAGCGGCTGCACGGGGCAGCCGCGCCAGCGTCAGCGTTTGCCGATGCGCAAGGCGGTTTGCGGCGCTGCCGGGCGTTTTTGCGCAGGTGCTACATCCTTCGCCCCGCTGCCGCCGGCCCGCTGGCCATTCAATTTGAACACGCTGACCACTTGCGCCAGCTTGTGCGCCTGGTGCTGCATGGATTCGGCGGCGGCGGCCGACTCTTCCACCAAGGCTGCATTTTGTTGCGTCACAGCATCCATCTGGCCGATGGCGCGGTTGATCTCGTCGATGCCCACGCTTTGCTCGCTGCTGGCCGCCGTGATTTCCGTGATGATGTCGCTCACGCGCTGCACGCTGTCGACGATGTCGTTCATGGTCGAACCGGCTTGCGCCACCAGCATGCTGCCCGCATTGACTTGCTCGACCGACGCGCCGATCAGGGTCTTGATTTCCTTCGCCGCCGACGCCGAACGCTGGGCCAGATTGCGCACTTCGGACGCCACCACGGCAAAGCCGCGGCCCTGCTCACCGGCGCGCGCCGCTTCCACGGCCGCGTTCAGGGCCAGAATGTTCGTCTGAAAGGCGATGCCGTCGATCACGCTGATGATGTCGACAATCTTGTTCGACGACGCATTGATCGATTCCATCGTACCCACCACCTGCGCCACCACCTCGCCGCCCTTGACGGCCACTTGCGCCGCCGAGGCCGCCAACTGGTTCGCCTGGCGCGCATTGTCCGCATTCTGTTTCACGGTACTGGTCAGCTCTTCCATCGACGAGGCTGTTTCCTCCAGGGACCCTGCCTGTTCTTCCGTACGGGAAGACAGATCCTGGTTGCCGGCAGCGATTTGCGTCGAGGACGTGGCGATGCTGTCCGTGCCGCTGCGCACTTCACCCACGATATTGAGCAGGCCGGTATTCATATCCTTGAGCGCTTGCAGCAATTGGCCCGTTTCATCCTTGGCGCTGGCATCGATTTGCGCCGTCAAGTCGCCATCGGCCACCTTGCGGGCAATCTCCACGGCCGTGCGCAGGGGGCGCACGATGCCCGTCATCAACAGCCAGGCGCACACGATGCCGAAGGCCAGCGCCAGGGCCGACAGCAACAGCAGCAGCTTGCGGCTGGTAATGGCGATGTCATCGATCTGGCGCGCCGTGGCGTCGATGGTGGCGCGCTGGTGTTCCAGCAAGCCGTAGACCATCTTCTGGTATTTGGCGGCGGCAGGCACGAAGGTCTTTTCAAACACTTCGTTGGCGGCCTCGACCTGGGACTCGCCCTTGAGCTTGTAGACCTGGTCGCGCGAGCCGACATAGACTTCGCGCAATTCCAGCAGGCCGGCGAACATGGCCTGCTCTTGCGGATCCTTGAGCAGCGCCGCGATCTTCTTTTGCAGGACCGCCGAGCTGGCGGTCGATGCTTTCGACTCTTCGGCAAAAAAGCCGCTCAGCGACGTGTCGCTGCTGCGGGCGATGGCGATCGTGCGCCGCACGGCGCTGTCGATGCGCGTATACCAGTCGGAAATATAACGTTCCTTGGCCAGTGGCTCTTCCATCATCGTGCGCGTGGCGCTGGCCACGTCATGCAAACGCCAGACGCTGATGCCGGTAATAAGCATGGAAAACAGCAAAATGACGGCAAAACCCAATCCCAGACGCACCCCGATGCTGACGTTTCTTAACAAATTCATGTGAACCATCCTAATATCCTGAAGACGCGCCCTGCAGCCCGCGCCAAGGGCAGCGTGGCGGACGCCGCCAAATCTGTCCTGACAAGTAAACTGGCGCACGGTTCGGTTGAACCGTGCGCCAGGAAAATGCGCTAGCGTGCTCCCTGCGGAAACGATATGCAATACTTAATGTCAATAGTTTTTGACAATATGGAGGGAAATTCTGTTCACTACGGCATTACGCCGCCAGTTTCTCGATCAAGCCCATGTCGGCGCTGGACATCAGCTGGTCGATATCGACCAGGATCAGCATGCGCTCGTCGATGGTGCCCAGGCCGATCACGTATTCCGTGTCGATCGAGCGGCCCATGTCCGGCGCGGGCTTGATCTGTTCCGGCATCAGGGTGGTGACGTCGGAGACGCGGTCGACGACCATGCCGACGACGCGGTTGCCGATGTTGAGGATGATGACGACGGTAAACTGGTCGTAGCTGGGCGTACCCAGGTTGAACTTGATGCGCATGTCGACGATGGGCACGATGATGCCGCGCAGGTTGACCACGCCCTTGACGAACTCGGGGGCGTTGGCGATGCGGGTCGGCGTTTCATAGCTGCGGATTTCGCTGACTTTCTGGATGTCGATGCCATACTCTTCCTGGCCCAGGGTAAAGGCCAGGTATTCGGCAGCCTTGGCAACGGTAGTGCCAGTGTCGCTGGAATTGGTGTTCATGATAATCCTTTCGTTAACTCGCCTGGGGCGCAGGCCAAGGCACGCTGCGCGCAAGCCTTGGACGTGACAAAATCCATCCACGAGGGAATGGCTGCCACTTGTAGGTTTTTTTGCAAATACTTTCTCGCAATTAGCTTATGCTTCTAATTTCCGTGCGGCAATGTTACCCCATGTAAATTTTACATGCACTAAAAAAGAGCACTCGGCGGTTTGAATATTTTCCAAAATGCAATTACTGTGGCAAATACAGTACGCCGGCGCACTTGGCCGGCCGCCGCACGCGGCGGCGTTTTATGCCACACTGGCGGCCCCTGCTTTTTACGACTTTGAACCATGGATTCTTTGCTTTCTCAATGGCAGCCACGCCTGCTGGCGCTGGCCACGGCCGGCCTGGGCGATGACGGCGCCCACGACATCAACCACCTGCACCGCGTCTGGCGCAACGCCAGCGTCCTGCTGCAGGACCATGCGCAAGCGGATGCCCTCACCGTGATGGCCGCCTGCTATCTGCACGACCTCGTCAACCTGCCGAAAAATCACCCCGAACGGCACCTGGCCTCGCGCCAGGCGGCCGCCCTGGCTTGCCGCCAGCTGGCCGAACTGGAATTCCCGGCAGAAAAACTGGCCGGCGTGGCCCACGCCATCGAGACGCACAGTTTTTCCGCCAACCTGCCGCCGCACACGCTTGAAGCGCAGATCGTGCAGGATGCCGACCGCATCGACGCGCTGGGCGCCGTGGGACTGGCGCGCCTGTTCTACACGGCGGCGCGCATGGACAGCGCGCTGGCGCATGGCGCGGATCCGCTGGCCAGGCATCGCGAACTCGACGACAAGGCATACGCGCTCGACCATATCGTCACCAAGCTCGATAAACTACCTGGCAAAATGCAGACGGCGGCGGGCCGCGCCCTGGCCGAACAGCGCCTGGCCGTGCTGACGGATTTCCGCGCCGCCTTTGCGGACGAGTGGGGAATTGCCGCATAGCATGGGTGGCGATAGCCAGCAGCGCGCATGCTGTCTATAATGCAAGGCTCAGCGATCGCGCCGCGCGCCAGCAGAACACTGCCACGCGCCGGCGCTTTGCCAACGCGCCGAAAGCATGCATGTCCGATAAAACCCGCCCCGATAGCCATTCCCCGTCATCCCCCGCCCCAAAGAGCGCCGCCAATCTCAATTTCATCCTCGTCTGCGTCTTCATCGACATGCTGGGCATCGGCCTGGTAGTGCCCGTGCTGCCCATCCTGATCGGCGATTTTGTCGACGGCAAGGATGCGCAGGCATTCTGGTACGGCATCATGGCGGCCGTCTTCGGCTTGCTGCAGTTCATCTTCATGCCCATGCTGGGCGCCATCAGCGACCGCGTGGGCCGCCGTCCCGTGCTGCTGTACTCGATGGCCGGCATGGGCATCAATTTCCTGGCCACGGGCTGGGCGCCGAACCTGGCTTGCCTGTTCATCGGCCGCATCATCGGCGGCGTCTCGTCGGCCAGCATGTCGGTCGCGTCCGCCTATGCGTCCGACGTGTCGACGCCGGACAACCGCGCCAAGAGCTTCGGCAAGATCGGCGCCGCCTTTGGCCTGGGCTTCATCTGCGGCCCCATGCTGGGCGGCCTGCTGGGCGAGATCAACCTGCACCTGCCGTTCTACGTGGCGGCGGGCCTGTCGGCGGCCAATTTCATCTACGGCTATTTCTGCGTGCCCGAATCGCTGCGGCCCGGTCCCCGCGCGCCATTTACCTGGGCGCGCATCAATCCGTTCGCCGCCCTGATGAAACTGGTGCGCCGCGTGGAAATCCGCGGCCTGGTGCTGGCCTCCGGCCTGATGACCTTTGCGCAAATGATGCTCAACACCACCTGGGTGCTGTACACGCACTTCCGCTTCGACTGGACGCCGCGCCAGAACGGCATCGCCCTGTTCTGCGTGGGCCTGTGCGCGGCCGTCGTGCAGGCGGGCTTGCTGGGCATCCTCATCAAGCGCTTTGGCGAAGTGCGCCTGTCCCTGCTGGGCATGGCTTCGGGCGCCCTCACCTACCTGCTGTACGGCCTGGCCACGCAGGGCTGGATGATGTACGCCTTGATTTTGTGCAACCTGCTGGCCTTTGCCGCCGGGCCGGCCCTGCAGGGCATCATCTCGAAATCATCGAACGCCGGCGAACAGGGCGAACTGATGGGCTCCCTGCAATCGATCAGCAGCCTGGGCATCATCATCATGCCTTTGCTCGGCAGCATGATCCTTGGCGAAGTGAGCCACTTGCCGCCGCAAGACTGGCGCATCGGCAGCACCTTCTACCTGTGCGCCATCATGCAAACCCTGGGCATCGTGGTGGCCTGGCGCTACTTCCAGGCACAGCGCCAGGCAAGACTTGCGGTTTCCACCACAAAGTAGTCGGCGGGATAATATTGCATTTGAGAAATAAATAGGCGAGAATGGGATAATCAAGCGGACGTTGCCGACGCCCGCGCTACGATGGTGAGCAAGGATGGGTATGACTGACTTTTATTCCAGCGCCTGGCGCCGGACCGTGGCCATGCTGGCGCTGGCGCTGCCCTCGCTGGCGGGTGCGCAGTGCTCGCGCGACATCCAGGTGCCCGTCTCGGCCATCGGCGCCAGCGTGGTGGTCAATGGCGCCACCATCGGCGGCATCTATCCCGACTTGCTGCGCAGCATGGGCGCCAAGCTCGGCTGCAATTTCATCTTTACGGCCGTGCCCCGCGCGCGCCTGGAAGCGATGTTCGAGACGGGCAAGGCCGACCTGCTGATCCCCGCCAGCAGCACGCCGCGGCGCGACCAGCATGGCCTGTTCATCCCCATGCTGGGCAGCCGCCCCCTGCTGATCTCGCTACAGGGCGCGCGCACGCCCATCAACACCATGCAGGAACTGATCGAGCGGCGCGAATTGCGCGTGGCGCTCGTGCGCGGCTACGACTATGGCGCGCCGTACCAGGCGCTGGCCAAGGAGCTGAGCAGCCAGGGCCGCCTGTTCTACGAAGTCGACGCGCTGTCCGTGGCGCGTTTGATGCAAAGCGGCTTCATCGACGCCACCATCATGGCCCCCACCATCCTCGCCGGCGTGGCGCAGAACGATGCGCGCGTGTACGGCCTGGCCGACCGCTTGCGCCTGGAAGCCTTGCCGGAATTGCCTTGGGGCATGAGCGGCGTCTACCTGTCGCGCAAGTCGCTGACGGCGGAAGACCAGGCGACCCTGCGCGAACTGCTGGACAAGGCGGGCCGCTCGGGCTCCCTGATGGACGGCTTCCAGCGCCATCACCGCCAGGAACTGTTGTCGCTGAGCATACGCCCGCGCTAAGGCCTGCATGTCCGGCCTCGTCGTCGCCGTCGTCCTGTTTGCCGCCCTGCTGCACGCCAGCTGGAACGCCATCGTCAAGTCGGGCAAGGATACCTTTCTCACGACCGTGCTCGTCTCCGTGGGCGCGGCGCTGATTTCCCTCCTCGCATTGCCTTTCGTCAATGCTCCCGCCCCCGCCAGCTGGCCTTACCTGGCCGCCTCGGCCGTGGCCCAGCTCGCCTATTATTCGCTGCTGGCGGCCGCCTACAAGGCGGGCGACATGAGCCATGCCTATCCATTGATGCGCGGCAGCGCGCCATTGCTCGTGGCGCTGGCCAGCTGGCCGCTGATCGGCGAGCGCCTGTCGTCCATGCAGATGGGCGCCGTCGCCTGCATCAGCGCGGGCATCTTCGGCCTGTATTTCGCCGCGCGCCTGCCCGCCGCGGCCGGCGCCGCGACAAACACGGGGCGCGCCACGGCCTTTGCGCTAGGCAACGCCTGCGTCATCGCCAGCTATACCCTGATCGACGGCATCGGCGTGCGCCTGTCCGGCGCGCCGGCCGCCTACACGATGTGGATTTTTGTGCTGAACGGCGCCGGACTGCTGCTGTGGACGGCCTTGCGCCGTCCGGCCGATTTGTTTGCGTATGCGCAAACGCAATGGCACCTGGCCGCCCTGGGCGGTTTCGGCACCCTGGCGTCATATGGCCTGGCCCTGTGGGCCATGACGCAGGCGCCCGTGGCCGCCATCGCGGCCCTGCGCGAGACGTCGATCCTGTTCGCCATCGCGCTGGCCGCCCTGTTCCTGCGCGAAAAAATCAGCCCCCGCCGCTGTGTGGCCATCGGCCTGATCGCGGCGGGAGCGGTCTTGATGCGAATCGCCTAGCGGGCGTCCAGCGGCGCGATCGGCAATTCGATGGCGCTGGCCGCCCCTGCCGCGTGGTACACGCGCTGCGTGGCCTTTCTATAATGGCCCGGGTCGGCCAGGAAGATGTTCGGCACGTAGTTTTGCGGGTTGCGGTCGTACAGGGGGAACCAGCTCGACTGCACTTGCACGGCGATGCGGTGACCGGGCAGGAAGACGTGATTCGCGTTCGGCAGAGCGAAGCGGTAGCGCTCCACTTTGCCCGCCGGAATCGGCGTCGGGTGCTCGAAGCTGTCGCGGTAGCGCCCGCGGAAGATATCCATCGCCACGCCCAGCTGGTAGCCGCCCATGGCCGGCTGCGACGGCACTTCGTCCGGATACACGTCGATCAGCTTTACCACCCAGTCGGCATCCGTGCCGCTGGTGGAGGCGAACAGGTTGACCATCGGCGCGCCGGCGATGCGCACGGCCGTTTTCAACGGTTCCGAAACATAGCTGAGCACGTCCGTGCGGTCGGCATAGCCGCGCTGGTCGCTGACCAGCCATGGCTTCCACACGTCGGCGTCATTGAGGCGCACGGGACGGGGCACGAAAGGCACGGGCTTGGCGGGATCGGCCACGTATTCGTCGAAAGCGCCTTCCGCCGCATCCGCAGCGCCCGCTGGCGCCGCAAAACCCAGCCTGGAACCATCCTGCAGGTAGATCGGCGTCAGCTTGGTGTCGCAGGTCTCGCAAGCCAGCGGCCACTGTTGCAGGCGCTGCCACTGGTTCGTGCCGCTCTGGTAGGACACGACGGGCGCCGTGTTCGCCTCCGGCGCGCCATCCTTCAGGTACTGGTTCAGGAATGGCTGCATGACTTTTTCGCGGAACTGGCGCGCCGTATCGCCGTCGAACTTCAGTGCGCCCAGGCTGGAACCGTCATAGTTGACGCCGCTATGACGCCACGGGCCGATGGCCAGGTAATTGAGGTTGTTGCGCTTGTCGCGCCCTTCCATCGCCGTATAGCTGGCGTAGGGACCATAGATGTCTTCCTGGTCCCACTGCCCCACCACGTGCATGGTGGGCACGATCAGCGGACGCTTGGCCAGGATTTTATCGAGCGCCTGTTCCTGCCAGTAACTGTCGTAGGCCGGATGCTCGAACAGCTTTTTCGTGTACGTCAGCTTGTCGATGCCGAATTTTTTCGCGAAATCACCGGCCGAGCCGATGCGCAGATACGCGTCGTAATCGTCGTAGACGCCCAGCACGGGCGCCTCGCCACTGCCGCGCGCGCTCGTCTGCCACGCCAGGTAGGACAAGCTGGGCATGCGGAAGGCGCCGTTGTGGAACCAGTCGTCGCCGCGCCAGCCGTCGACCATGGCGCTCATGGGGATGGCCACCTTCAGCGCCGGATGCGGGTCGACCAGGGCCATCAGCACCGTATGGCCCTCGTACGAGGAACCCAGCATGCCCACCTTGCCATTGCTTTCCGGAATATTCTTCGACAGCCAGTCGATGGTGTCCCACGCATCGGTGACATTATCGACCTTGGTATGGTTCAGCGGACCGCGCACGGGGCGCGTCATCACGTAATCGCCTTCCGAGCCATGCTTGCCGCGCACGTCCTGGAACACGCGGATGTAGCCGTTTTCCACCAGGGTATCGTCGCCCTGCGGCAAGGTGGCCAGCATGCTGGGGCTGGCCGCGCGCTGGGCGCGGCGGGCAGCGTTATAGGGCGTGCGCGTGAGCATGATCGGCGCGCGGCTGGCGCCCTTCGGCACGACGATCACCGTGTACAGCTTGACGCCATCGCGCATGGGGATCATCACCACGCGCTTGACGTAATCATTCATATCGGGCACCACCAGTTTGGCGCCGATATCGGGCGTCATCGGCGGCGTTTGCGGGGTTTGCCGGGTTTGCGCCAGCAAGGGAGCGCTGAACAAGGTACTGACAAGCAGGGCCAGGCCGGTGAGCCGGACGGGGGACGACACGCGCATACTGTTCTCCAATGATTCATGCCACGCAAAAGTGGCCGAACGGCAATAGTACTCGGAAAGCAAGTTTTGCATAAGGCAAGCCTCTGACGCGGCGCAGCAGATAAATCGGGGCCGCAACTTGACAGAACGCGCACGAACTGCAACCATAACGCCATGAAATTTATCCCGTCACAACGCGCTTGCTTGAATTGGTGGTCCCGCTCACTTTCGCGCGGCCACTGCATAGTGATGTGAATTTGATCCACGCCGCCTCGATCGGTGGCGTAACAGGCTCAGCCTGGATCATCCCCGATGCAGGCGGCTCAAAAGGAAACTTGATGAGCTTGCCTAACACTCCCGATACTCCCGACACCGACAACGCCCCGGCCGCACCGCTGTCCGCCGCCGCCATCGCTTCGCAATCCGTGATCCTGACGGGCGACCGCCCGACCGGCCCCCTGCACCTGGGCCACTATGTGGGCAGCCTGCGCGACCGCGTCGCGTACCAGAACAGCTACAAGCAATTCATCATGCTGGCCGACGCGCAGGCGCTGACGGACAATATGGACGACATCGACAAGGTGCACCGCAACGTCGTCGAAGTGGCGCTCGACTACCTGGCCGTCGGCATCGACCCGAGCAAGACTACGGTCTTCATCCAGTCGCAGATTCCGGAACTGGCCGAGCTGACCTTTTACTACCTGAACATCGTCACCGTGGCGCGCCTCGAGCGCAATCCCACCGTCAAGGAAGAAATCCGCCTGCGCGGCTTCGAACGCGACATTCCGGCCGGCTTCCTGACCTACCCGGCCAGCCAGGCGGCCGACATCACGGCCTTCAAGGCGGGCGTGGTGCCCGTGGGCGAAGACCAGATCCCGATGATCGAGCAAACGAATGAAATCGTGCGCCGCTTCAACCGCATGTACAACCGTGAAGTATTGATGGAATGCAAGGCGCTGGTACCCGATATCGGCCGCCTGCCCGGCATCGACGGCAAGGCGAAGATGAGCAAGTCGCTGGGCAACACCATCAACCTGGGCGCGACCCCGGCCGAAATCACGGCCGCCGTGAAAAAAGTCTATACGGACCCGCTGCACCTGCGCGTGGAAGACCCGGGCCACCTGGAAGGCAACATCGCCTTTACGTACCTGGACGCGTTCGATCCGGAAAAAGCCGCGCTGGCCGAAATGAAGGCCCATTACGTGCGCGGCGGCCTGGGCGACAGCATCGTCAAGAAGCGCCTGGACCTGGTCTTGCAGGAAATGCTGGCGCCGATCCGCGCCCGCCGCGAAGAGTTCGCCAAGGACAAGGGCCAGGTCATCCAGATGCTGAAGGAAGGCACCTTCAAGGCGCGCGAAGTGGCGGCCCGCACGGCCGATGAAGTCAAGTCGGCGCTGGGCCTGAATTACTTCTGATTACCATTTACAAATAGCAAACTGATGCGCCTTGGCGGAGTCGGGTAAAATCCCGCTTCCTCCAGGGCGCAATGCATTTGGCACCGTGACATCAGCAATCAGTAGAGAAGACAACCGCGCAATGACCGATACCCCTATCGAACAGCTGCTGCAGCAGCATTTTTCCATCGATGCGCTGCAACAGGAGCCTGCGCCCCTGCAGCAGGCGCTGCGCATGCTGGGCGGCTGGCTGGCCGCCGAACGCGACACACCATACCCGCACACGCCGTACGCGGAACTGCTGACACAGCTGTCCGACACTTGCCTGCCCGCGCATGGCATGCCCGTCGCAGATTTCCTGCAAGAACTCGATACCACCGTGCTGGCCAACACGGCGCAGCTGAACCATCCGCAATACATCGGCCACATGACGCAGGCCTTGCCCTGGATCAGCGTGCTGGCCGAAGCGTTTACGGCCACCCTGAACCAGAACCAGGTCAAGATCGAGACGGCGTATGTGTCGACCCTGATCGAAAAACAGATCCTGGGCTGGCTGCACCGCCAGGTCTACCAGCAGCCGGACACCGTCTACGCGCAGGCGATGGCCGCCACCAGCGGCGCGCTGGGCAATGTCGTCAATGGCGGCACCATGGGCAACCTGACGGCACTGGCGGTGGCGCTGGAAAAACAATTGCCCGGCACGCGCAAGCGCGGTTTGTTTGCCGCCATGCAAGAATCCGGCTACGCGGGACTGGCCGTGATCGGTTCGGCCCGCAGCCATTATTCCGTGAAAAAGGCGCTGGCGACCCTGGGCCTGGGCGAAAACGCCCTGCACCTGGTGGCCGTCGACCGCGACAACCGCATCGACATCGCCGCGCTGGAAGCGACGATTGCCGATTTAAACTTGCGCAAGATCAAGGTCGTCGCCATGATCGGCATCGCCGGCACGACGGAAACGGGCGCCATCGACCCGCTGGCCGCCATGGCGGCGATTGCCGCGCGCGAATCCATCTGGTTCCACGTGGATGCGGCCTGGGGCGGCGCCCTGTTGATTGCCGAACAGTACCGCCCGCTGTACGACGGCATCGCCCTGGCCGACTCCGTCGTCATCGACGGGCATAAATTGCTGTGGGTGCCGATGGCGCAAAGCATGGTGCTGTTCAAGGATGGCGCCAGCCTGAACTTGCTCAAACACAATGCCAACTACATCTTGCGCGACAACTCGGGCGACCTGGGCCAGACCTCGCTGGAAGGCTCGCGCCGCTTCGACGCCTTGAAACTGTGGACCTCGTTCAAGGTGCTGGGCGTGTCCGGCTACACGACCTTGCTGCAGCAGGCGGCCACCCTGTCCGGCCAGTTGCAGGACTTGCTGGCAGACCAGCAGGATTTCGAGCTCGTCACGCGCTCGGACACCTTCATTCTGACCTACCGCTACGTGCCCGCGCACTTGCGCCAGCGCATGGACAGCTTGCTGGCCGGCGGCCAGATGGACGCGGCGACCGAGCTGAACAAGCAACTGAACACATTGACCGCCAAGCTGCAAAACCGGCAAAAGGCCGAAGGCCACAGCTTTGTCTCGCGCACAGTGCTCGAATCGACGCGCTACCCTGGCCCCACGAATGTATTGCGCGTGGTCATGACGAATGTCAAGACGCGCCCCCACCACCTGCGCGCCATTTTGGCCGAACAGCGGGCCATCGGCCAGGCGCTGGTGGCGGAACTGGGCCTGTAAGGAATCCCCCACCCATCAGCCTTGACTGGATGCCCGATGCACCGCCTGAGCGCCCTCACCGATCTATTCAAGCATCTGTTGAAATGGCTGCTGCTGGCCTTTGTCGTGGCCGTGCTGGCGGGGTCGGCCTCGGCCGGCTTCCTGTACGCCCTCGACCGGGCGACCGCGACGCGCCTGGCGCACGCCTGGCTGATCTGGCTGCTGCCCGTGGCGGGCTTTGCCGTCGGCTGGCTGTATTTGCGCTACGGCAGCAGTGTCGAGGGCGGCGCAAACCTGCTCATCGATGAAATCCACGATCCGAAAAAAATCATTCCGCTGCGCATGGCGCCGCTGGTGCTGGGCGGCACCGTCATCTCGCATCTGTTCGGCGCTTCCGTCGGACGCGAAGGCACGGCCGTGCAGATGGGCGGCGCGCTGGCCGACCAGCTCACGCGCCTGTTTCGTTTGAACAATGAAGACCGCCGCATCATCCTGATGGCCGGCATCAGCGCCGGCTTTGCCTCCGTCTTCGGCACGCCGCTGGCAGGCGCCATCTTCGGCCTGGAAGTGCTGGCCATCGGCCGCCTGCGCTACGAGGCCATGCTGCCCTGCCTGGCTGCCGCCGTCATCGCCGACCAGGTGGTCCTGCTGCTGGGGCCGTTTTTGCACATTGGCCATACGCATTACGCCGTGCCCTTGATTCCCGCCCTCTCCGCCTGGACCTTATCCGCCATGGTGATCGCGGGCGTGCTGTTCGGCGTAACCGGCAAACTGTTTGCGCAAGCCACGCACGGCTTGAGCGGGTTGATGAAGCGCAAGATTGCCTACGCCCCGCTGCGTCCGCTGACAGGCGGCCTCGCCGTCGCCGTCACCGTATGGCTGCTGGGCACCGACAAATATATCGGCCTGGGCATCCCCACCATCGTCGACGCGCTCAAGCAGCCGCTGCCCGCATACGATTTTCTGGGCAAGATGGCGTTCACCATTGTGTCGCTGGGCACGGGATTCAAGGGCGGCGAAGTGACGCCTTTGTTCTTCATCGGCGCCACCCTGGGCAATGCACTGGGGCCTGTGCTGCACCAGCCCGTCGCCCTGCTGGCCGCCATCGGCTTCGTCGCCGTATTTGCGGGCGCGGCCAACACGCCGATTGCCTCGACCCTGATGGCGATGGAACTGTTCGGCGCGGACATCGGCGTGTACGCGGCCATTGCCTGCGTCGTCGCCTACCTGTTTTCCGGCCACGCGGGCATTTACCGGGCGCAGCGGGGCGGCCACGCCAAACGCCATCCTGCCAAGGATCTCGACACATGACACAGAACATCTACGACAACGACGCCTTCTTCACGGCCTACAGCCAGCTGCCGCGCTCCGTCGGCGGCCTCGACAGCGCCCCCGAATGGCCGGCCCTGCGCGCCATGCTGCCTGAGCTGCGGGGAAAAAGCGTGCTCGACCTGGGCTGCGGCTATGGCTGGTTTTGCCGCTGGGCGGCAGAACAGGGCGCGGCGCGGGTGCAGGGCGTGGACGTGTCGGAAAAGATGCTGGCGCAGGCGAATGCCATGGGGACGCACGCGGCCGTCAGCTATGCGCGGCTTGATCTGGAACAAATGGCCTTGCCGCCCGCCAGCTATGATCTGATTTACAGCTCGCTCGCCTTCCACTACGTCGAAGGTTTCGCCACCTTGCTGGCCGCCATCCGCGAAGGCTTGAAGCCGGGCGGCAAGCTGGTGTTTTCCATCGAGCACCCGATCTTCATGGCGCCGCGCCAGCCCGGCTGGCTGACGAATGGCCAAGGCCGCAAGCGCTGGCCCGTCGACAGCTACCAGCAGCAAGGCCCGCGCGTGTCGGACTGGCTGGCGCCCGGCGTCATCAAGCAGCACCGCACCCTGGGCACGACCATCAATGCGCTGCTGCGCGCCGGTTTCCAGCTGGAACATGTGGAAGAATGGGGCCCCACTGACGAGCAGATCGCGCAGCAGCCGGCCCTGGCGGAAGAGCGCGAACGGCCGATGCTGCTGCTGGTGGGCTGCGGTCGGCGCTAGTCCCGGGTCCGCTCGAACAATTTGGCCGCCAGCTCTTCGATATCGGCGCGCATGGCCAGCGCTTCCAGCCACAGCGGCGGAATCGCCTGCGCGCCATAATACGCGCCGGCAAGCTGGCCGACGATGGCGCCGGTCGTATCCGCATCCTCGCCCAGGTTGACGGCGCGCAACACGGCCGCTTCCAGTGAATCGGTATGGAAGAAGCACCAGAGCGCCGCTTCCAGCGATTCCACGCAATAACCGGTGCCGCGTATCTGCTGCTCCGTCCTGGCGAGAAAACTGCCGCTGGCCAGCTCCACCAGCTTCGGTTCGGCAGGCCGGTATGCGATGCTGCCCAGCAGCTCTTCTTTTGCCGTGCCCGCCAGCGCGCTGCACAGCAAGGCGGCAAACAACTGGCAGCTTTCGACGGCTTCCGCCGCCGCGTGGGTGGTGCGCGAACTATCGGCGGCGCAGGCCAGGGCCGCGTCGGCATCGGGATAGGCAAACAGCACGACGGGGGCCAGGCGCATGAGCGAACCATTGCCCGCCGTGTCAGGCGCGGCGGAGCCGCTCCAGGGATTGCCCGTCTCCTGGAAGCTGGCCAGCGCGCTCCTTACCGTGCCACCGATATCGAAGCAGGTGCCGGTGGAGCTCAGGTAGCCCCATTGCCACCAGTTCAGATACCGTACCATCTGGTCCGCCGGATCGAATGCCCCTTTCGATATCAGGCTCTCGGCCAGGCATAGCGCCATCGAGGTATCGTCCGTCCATTGTCCCGGCTGCAGGCCGAACGGTCCGCCGCCCTGCATGCCCGTCACGGGCGCAAAGCTGCCGCGCGGAGAAAATTCCACGGTGGTGCCGACGGCATCGCCGCAGGCAAGTCCCAGCAAGGCGCCCATATAACGGTTGTGCAAGGTTGGCTTGTAAAAAGTTGACGTCAGCATGATTCCTCCTTGATTCCTAGCTGGCTACATTGCGCGTAAAGCGCACAGTGGACTCACCCGCATTGACATAGCTATACGCTTGCGCGCTGCTGAAGACGAAAAAGTCGCCCGTGGCCAGTTGCCTGGTTTCCGCCGCCAGCACCAGCTGCAATTCACCCTCCAGCACGTAGAGCATTTCGCTGAAGCCGGCCGGATCGGCCTCGGCATCGTAGCGCTCGCCCGGCGCCAGGATCCATGACCACAGTTCCACCTGGCGGCTGGCGGGCGCGGCGCCCAGCAGCACGGCCTGGCTCGCCTGCGATGCGCTTTGCCACATCAGCACGCGCAGGCTGTCGTGCGGTTGCCGCGGCGGCTGCACCAAGTCGACAAAGGCGACTCCCAGCGCCGCCGCCACATGGTCGAGATTGGCCAGGCTGATGTTGGTGCCGCCCGCCTCGACGCCATTGACCATGCGCCGGCTCAGGCCGGACCGGCGCGCCAGTTCCTCCTGGCTGAGGCCGGCAGCGAGGCGCAAGCGCCGCAGATTGGTGGCCAGGTGTGCCAGCACGCCACCGGCCTCGGCTTGACTGCGCAATATATTGCTCCTATGATGATGGGAAATATTTTGCTCATAGCATAGCCTCCCATGAAAACACACGCAAGTCCCCCGCCCGCCCTCGGCCTGCCCGAACTGGCCCTGATCGCCATCACCTTCATCTGGGGCGGCACGTTTCTCATCGTGCAGCATGCCGTGACGGTCAGCGGCCCGCTGGCCTTCGTTGCCGCCCGCTTTGCCGTCGCCGCCAGCATCGGCGCCCTGATTTGCCGGGGCCAGCTGCGCCAGTTGACGAAGGCCGAGTTGTTGACGGGCATGGCCATCGGCGTGAGCATCTTTGGCGGCTACGCGCTGCAAACCTATGGCTTGATGCATATCACGAGCAGCAAATCGGCCTTCATCACGGCCTTCTATGTGCCCATCGTGCCGCTGGTGCAGTGGCTGGTGTTCAAGCAGCGGCCCCGCCCTGCCGTGTGGGCGGCCGTGGTGCTGGCGTTCGTGGGATTATTGTTGCTCACGGGCACGGATGGCTTGAGCATGGGCCTGGGCAAGGGCGAACTGATGACAGCCGTGGGCGCCATCGCGATCGCCCTGGAAATTATTCTGATCAGCCGCGTCTCGCCGCAATTGAACATCTTGCGCGTGACCATCGTGCAGCTGGCCACGGCGTCATTGATCGCCCTGCTGCTGATGCCCGTCATGGGCGAAGCGCCGCCGGTGCTCGGCAAGACCTTCATCCTCAGCGTGCTGGCCCTGGGCTGCGCCAGCGCGCTGATTCAATATGTGATGAACTGGGCGCAAAAGCGCATTTCCGCCACGAAAGCCACCTTGATCTACGCGGGCGAGCCCGTGTGGGCCGGCGTGATCGGCCGCATCGCCGGCGAACGCCTGCCCGCACTGGCCATCGTGGGGGGCATATTGATCATTTGCGCGGGCATCCTCAGCGAGTGGCGCCCCAGGCGTCTGCGCGCCGATGGCAAACCCATCGAGCAATAATTACGCCACGCCACGCCGCAGCGCCATATCCCCATGCAGCGCCAGCGGCACGGCCCTGGCCCAGCGGTTCGACGACAGCGAAAACGTCAGCGCGCGCACCTGGTGATACCAGCCGGCGGGCACGTACAGCATGTCGCCCGGCTCGACGAGGCATTCGATCATGGCCGCCTGGCTTGCCAGGGGGAAACGCTGGAAATCGGGCGCTTCCGGGTCGAACGGCGAGCCGAACAGGATGGCGTTCGCCTCGCTGGGATACAGGAAGGCATCGTGGTGCGGCGGCGACAGGAAGATGCGCTTGCGGCCCCACACTTGCGCGAAGATATTGTCGTCGTAATCGCAATGCAGGGGCGTCACCGTGCCGGCCGGTCCCACCCAGAAACGGGGCGGACCCATCTTGTCGAAATACGTGGGCCAGTGGCACAGGCGGTTCAGCTCGCGCAATTCCAGGTTGCCCAGGTACGGCGGCAGCACGTACTCGCCCTCTGCCACCAGATCCAGGTATTGCCCCATCGACATGTCCTGCATGGCGCGGTCGGCCGCGAACGCCGTGTTGATGTAGTCGCCCACCCGCGCCCGCACGGGCACGTGGCTGAACTGCTCGCGCAAGACCTCTGGCCCCAATGCCGACAAGGGCCAGCGCTGCACCAGCCCGCGCATCAGGAAGGGCAAGCCTTGCGCGGCGCGCGCGCGGAAGGCGGCGGCGCCAAGCATGCCCAGGCGCGGCACCTCGGTGATGGCGGGCAAGCCGCGCGCCGCCCGCTTGATGGCCTCGCGCATGGCGTCGATGGAGGTGACGCCGCGCACCTGCGCATCCTTCTCTTCGCGCGCGTGCTTATGCGCAAGAGCTGTCGCGGCAGAACTGAATTCGGCAGGCGGGCGCGGCGGCAGCGCGCGCGGCGCCGTGGATGGCGGCATTTGCCCGGGGGCCGATGAATTTTTCTCTACTGACATAAACCTTCTTTGCTATCGATGCCTTGCGCGGCAGCGGCCAGGCGTGCGCTATTTTAAGCGAATGCGACCCGGCCGGTGCCGGCCAGCGCCAGCAGGACGGGAGCGATGCCGGCCACGGGCAGGCGCCAGTCCACGTCCACATGGGCCAGCGCGCTTTGCGGCATCGATGGCGCTTGCGCCTCCCGTGGCTCCTGCACCAGCGCCTTGCCGCCGCAAGCCTTGATCGCCCGCAAACCGGCCGTGCCATCGTCGAGATAACCGCTGAGGATCACGCCCGCCACTTTCGGCCCGAAAACGGCGGCCGCGCTGCGAAACAGCGGGTCGATGGCGGGACGCGTGTAATGTTCCCTGGGACCACGGGTCAGCTCGACCGTCGCCTGGCCCGCCGCGATGGCGACCAGCATATGCCGGTCTGGCGGCGCCAGCAGGATGCAGCCGGCGCGCACGGCTTCGCCCGTTGCGGCAAAGCGCACGGGCAAGGCGGATACTTTATCGAGAATGTCGGGCAGCACGCTCTTGCGCGCCCCCACGTGCATGACGGCCAGAATGGCCGCAGGAAAACCCGCCGGCAAGGCCGCGAAGATGGTGGACAGCGCAGCCACGCCGCCCACGGAAGCCCCCATGACGATCAGCGTTTCCATGCCAGGCCCTTACGCCCAAGTCCAGCATGGATTCTGCTGCGCCTTGCATCATGATTCCGTGCGCCGTTTAACCCAAGGCAGCACGACGCATCGACGCCTGGCAAAAGCGTCGCGAGCGGAAGGGAGAGGCGGCCGAGAAGCGCAACCGCACTGCGGTGCGGTGAGCATCGCAAGCCTCCTATACCGACGCGCAGCAGCTTATGCCGGGCGTCCTCAGACAGGCGTTTTGAAGATGGGATCGACGATAAACTGCTGCGCCTTGATGCGCAGGGTGCGCTCTTCGTCCAGCTCGGCGCGCGTTTCACCCAGCTCTTCGCGTTCCGCTTCCAGTTCCAGGCGCGCGGCGGCCAGTTCCGTTTCCACGCGCGTCAGGCTTTCCAGCTTCAGCTGGGCCTGGATCAGTTCCGCGCGCGCCGCTTCGGCGGCCTCTTCCAGGCGTGGGATGCCTTCGAGCTTGAATTGCGCCTTGGCCAGATCCATGCGGGCCTGCTCGGCCGCCTCTTCCAGGCGCGGCAAGCCTTCCAGGCGCAGCTGCGCCTTGGCCAGGTCCGTTCTAGCCTGGTTCGCCACTTGCCGCTCGCGTTCGAGTTCCTCGCGCAAGGTTTCCAGCTCGCCCGCCTGCAGGTCGAGCAACTCTTGCTGGCGCTCGTTTTCGCTGGCCAGGTCCATCAATTCCTGTTGATTGTCGTTCATCTCGGCTTCATGCGCGCTGTGGCTGGCGCTTAATTCCTGTCCTACATAATCGAGGATGGCTTGCTGCAGCACGGGCGACAGCTCGGCGGCCGCAGCGATCTGGCGCTGCGCGCCCGCCTTGCGGCGCTGCAAGAGCTTGCTGATGGTGCCCAGGCAAGCCCCGTTACCCAGCCGTTCGCGCAAGGCGCGCACCGTGATGGCCTGGCCTTCGCCGGCCATCGCTTCCATTGCCGCATTGATCTGTTCCGCGCTTACTTTTGCCATGTCGTCTGCTCTTGAATGTTGCCCAGGGCAATCTTGCCCAGGGGCATTATCTTATGCCAGCGGCGGCAAAGCGTAAAGTATTTCTCAATAGTAATTGCAATTGCACAACGGAAGCGCGAGAAAACATGCGGCCTGGCGTGTTTTACTCTTCCAGCAAGCCGTTTTCCGTGAGCATATCCTGTACCAGTTCCAGGCGCAGCACGGGATTGTCCTGGCTCAGCAGCAATTGCTTTTGCATGGCGCTCAGCGACAGCAGCTCGCACCAGCGGTTCGCCACCCAGCCGCACTCGTCGAGGCGGTATGGGGGCTGCAGGGGCATTTGCTCGGGCGGAATCTTTTGTTCCTGCAAGGTGCGGATCAGGGCACCGAGCGCGTCGGCCACGTTCTGCTGCTCCTGGGGGATGGGAATGGCCTTGTCGGGCGGCAAGGTTTCAATTTGCGCCATCCACAAGCCATTTTTCAGCTGTTCGCTGGAGACGATGTGGAAGCGCTGCATGCCCATGCATTTGATTTGCAGCAAGCCGGACAGGGGCGCGGCCCAGTCGATGATGCGCGCCAGGGTGCCCACGGGCGCCAGGGTTTCCAGCTGGCCCGGCTTGCGCACTTCGGCGCCGTCCAGCAACTGCACCACGCCGAACGGCTGCTCGCCCATGATGCACTGACGTATCATGTCCAGGTAGCGCACCTCGAAGATCTGCAGGGGCAGATAGCCATCGGGATACAGCACCGTATTGAGCGGGAACAAAGGTATCGAGGTCATGGCGCATGATGGCACGAATGCGATATCCGTGCTGCGCGCCTTGTGCGTCCTTTACTTATAAAAACGGCGCTTTTTCGCCCGCTCCGCCGCCTTCGGCGCCAGCACTTTCACCGCCTTTTTCTGGATGGTGCCGCCGGCGGACGTGCCCGGCACGCGGTGCTCGGCCTCGAAACCGGGCTCCTCGTTGCGTTTCAGGGTTTGCCGCGTCAGCGCTTCCACCGCCGACAGCAATTCGACTTCATCGGCGCAGACGAGGGAAATGGCCTCGCCCGAGGCGCCCGCGCGGCCAGTGCGGCCGATGCGGTGGATATAGTCTTCGGCGACCGTCGGCAAGTCGAAATTGACGACGACGGGCAATTGATCAATGTCAAGGCCACGGGCGGCCACGTCGGTAGCCACCAGCACTTGCACCTCGGCAGATTTGAAGCGGGCCAGCGCGCGCAAACGGTTCGGCTGGGTCTTGTCGCCGTGGATGGAATCGGCGCGCACGCCCTGCTCCAGCAAGGTGTTCACCAGCAGCTCGACACCCTTGCGCGTCTTGACGAAGACCAATACCTGGCCCCAGCGCTTTTTCTTCAGCAAGTGCAGGAACAGTTCCGGCTTGCGTTTCTTGTCGCACACGATCACCGACTGCTTGACGGCTTTCACCGTGCTGTTGCGCGCGCTGACCTCCACCGAGACGGGGTCTTTCAGCATGGTTTTCGCCATGGCGCGGATGGCGTCCGAGAAGGTGGCCGAGAACAGCAGGGTCTGGCGCTGCTTGGGCATGCTCATCAGCAATATATCGAGCTCGCGCTCGAAACCGAGGTCCAGCATGCGGTCCGCCTCGTCCAGCACCAGCGTCTGCACTTGCTCGAACTTGACGGCGCCCTGCGTCTGCAAGTCCAGCAAGCGGCCCGGCGTGGCCACCAGCACGTCGAGGCCCTTGCGCAGCTTGCTGATCTGCGGCTCGATGGGCACGCCGCCATAGGCGACGAAGCTGCGCAGCGGCAAGTTACCGCCATAGCTGCGGAAGCTGGCATAGACTTGCTCGGCCAGTTCGCGCGTGGGCACCAGCACCAGCACGCGCACGCACTGGGGCGCCACCACGCCTTCCAGGGTCAGGCGCTGCAGCAGCGGCACGGCAAAGCCAGCCGTCTTGCCCGTGCCCGTCTGGGCGGCGGCCATCAGGTCGCGTCCGGCCAGCACGGCAGGAATCGCTTGCGCCTGCACCGGCGTGGGCTTGGCATAGCCGAGCTCGTCAAGTTTGCGGACCAGGGGATCGATCAGGCCGAGGGAGGAAAACGTCATGGGGAAAGCAATCTTGGCAAAGTAAAAGGCGGCGCGCACGGGCTGGCCGTGCGCGCGATTGCCGAGATTATAGGCCAGCGGGGATGCCGGCCGGGGTTTCACCGCGAAAACAGCACGATCAGAACTTCATTTCCAGGGTCGCGCGCGCCTGCGGCGAGCTCGGCGAAATGCTGTTGCGCACGATGGTGCCGCTGGCGTCCGCATACGTGGTGGTGTTTTCGAAGTCTTGCGCCAGCAAGTTGGACACGGCCAGGCGCAGCTGGTTCTTCGCATCGAATTTCCACAGCGCATAAATGTCGAGGTCTCGCCGCGGCGACGTGTAGGCGCTCTGGCGCTCGGTGATGCGCACGGGGCCGCCATTGCGGAAATTGAAGCTGCCGCCCGTGGTCAAGACGCCGTCCGGCGTCTTGTAGTCGAGACCGAAATTGCCGCTGACGGGCGTTTGCTGGTCGAGCCGGTTGTTTGGCCCCGGCACCTGCTCCACTTGCGACCAGTTGCGGCTGACGCTGGCGCGCAGGTCGATGGCCGGCACGGGCGCGGCCAGCACGGCGCGCAGCGGGAACTTCGCTTCCAGTTCCAGTGTCTGCGTATTCGCGCGGCCATCGTTGACGGGCGTCGATACCCAGCGGTCATTGATAAACAGCAAGCCCTGGCGCGTATAGCCGTCGATGCGGCGGGCCGAGGCGCGCGCGCTGAGCAAGGCGCCTTCGGCCCAGTAATGCTCGTAGGAAGCGTCGATACCGAGCGCCAGCTCCGGTTTCAGGTAGGGATTGCCTTCGCGGTCGGGGTCCGTCTGGCTATTGTTGGTCGAGGTATTGCGGCGCGGAATCAGGCTCGACGTGGGTTGCGCCTTGTAGGTGCGCGTCAGGGCCAGGCGCACCTGGTCGCCCTTGGTATCTGGCAACTTCCACAGGGTTTGCAGCAGCGGGCTCCACACGCTGGTGCGCTGATTCACTTCGTCATAGGTATCGCCCGCGCTGCGCGTATCGATCCCTTCCCAGCGCACGCCCGCATACATCGACCAGCGCGGCGTGATTTCCCAGTCGTCCTGCACGAACAGGGCCAGGCGCTGGATGGTGGCGTCGAAACCCTCGTCGCTGTTGACGAGCGGACGCACGCCCAGGGCCGCTTCGCGCTGGCGGCGCGTTTCCTCGCGCTCCGTGTAGGCGCCATCCCAGCCCATCGACAGGGCATGGCCGGGCAGCAAGGGCGCGGAATACTTGCCGGTGGAACTGACGCCGTTTTCCGTCGCCTTCACGCCCACCTTGCGCTCGAGCGCCAGGCCGCTGCCGTCGATAAAGCCCTGCTGCAGGCTGTCGGACGTATTGCGGGCGGCCGAGGCGCCGATCTTCAGTTCCAGTTTGGCGCCGCCGGCCAGCTTGTGCATCCACGTCAGGTCGCTGCGGCCAAAGGCGTTGTGGTTGCTGGAACTGCCCGTATTCGTGTCGTAATCGGGGCGCAAGCCCAGTTCTGTTTCCGCGCGGCTGAAATTGCGGTGGTTCGAGCGCCCGCCATTGAAAAAGAATTGCGCCGTCACGTTGTCGCCGTTGGCCAGCACCCAGTTCAGGCGCGGCGACAGATTGATGCCTTCCGGACGGCCATCGCCCGTGCCATTCGTGCGGCGCAGCAGGTTTTGCCGGCCATCGGGCGCGTAGCCCAGTTCCAGTCCGGGATTGTCGTAATGATAATCGTAGCGGAACAGCGAAGCGGCCAGCGAATACGAGAAATTGCCGTCGCGGTCGGACAGTTGCAGGTTTACGCTAGGCGAAAAACTCACGTCGCTGCCCTGCACGCCCAGCTTGAGTTCGCGCTGCGCCGTCTTGACGGCCTTTTTCAGCACCACGTTGATGGTGCCGGCAATCGACTGCGTGCTGTATTCGGCACTGGCCGCGTGCAAAATCTCGATGCGCTCGATGACGTCGGGCGACAGGGTGTCGAGCGAAAAACCGGCCGGCGCCCGCTCGCCATTGAGCAATATCTGCGTGTAGCCGCTGCCCAGCCCGCGCATGCGGATTTCGCCGCCCGTGCGCCCGGCCGCGCCGGACACGGTAATGCCGGGCAGGCGCTTGAGCACGTCGGTGACATTGCTGTCGCCATACTTGAGGATTTCTTCGCTGCTCACGACCATCTTGCTGGCCGTATCGTCGCGGCGCGGATCGTAGCCGCTGCCCTTGACCTCCACGGTTTGCATGGCGGGCGCGGCGGGCTTTTCAACCTTCAGCGGCGCGCCGGCAGGGTCGGTGGCGGCGCGCGTTTCGGATTGCTGGGCCTGGGCATTCCAGGCAAACAGGACAGCTGAACAAACAACGGTAAGGCGGAGGCAACGGCGTGGCATCATGACCTGGCTGAAAAAAGTTGGCTGAATAAAAATGGCTAAAAGCTAAAAAACAGGCCGCTGTATTGTGCTGTAATTTTTTCCGAGTGGCACAGTTTCCTGAAAATATTTCCTATGGCAAATTAAATTCGGTGGCAGACTGCGATACGCACCCTTGCATACGGCGCATATCATTGCGCACCACATCGCCGCTATAATGCGTTTTCGCCATTATTCCGATCACCCCGTCAAAGGCTTCCCATCGTGTCTGACCGTCTTGCCGTTTTGCCTCAATATCTGCTGCCCAAGGGGGCGTTGACCAACTTTGCCGGACGCATCGCCGGCGCCAAGGGCGGCGCCATGACGACGCGTTTGATCCGCTGGTTCGTCGGCCGCTACAACGTCAACATGGATGAGGCGCTGGACCCGGACATCACGCACTACGCCAGCTTCAACGCCTTTTTCACGCGCGCGCTGCGCCCCGACGCGCGGCCGCTGGCCAAGGCCGACTACGTCTGCCCCGTCGATGGCCGCATCAGCCAGTTCGGCGCGATCGACAAGGACCAGATCTTCCAGGCCAAGGGCCACAACTTCAGCACCACGGCCCTGGTGGGCGGCGATGCAGCCCTGGCGGCGCAGTTCGAATACGGCAGCTTCGCCAACCTGTACCTGAGCCCGCGCGACTACCACCGCATCCACATGCCCTGCGACGGCCGCTTGACGCGCATGATTTATGTTCCCGGTGAACTATTTTCCGTCAATCCGACGACGGCGCGCGGCATTCCCGGCCTGTTCGCCCGCAACGAGCGCGTCGTCTGCGTGTTCGACACGGCCAACGGCCCCTTCGTCATGACCCTGGTGGGCGCCACCATCGTCGGCAGCATGGCCACCGTCTGGCACGGCCTCGTCAACCCGCCCCGCACGGGCGAGATCCGCGACTGGAGCTATGCCAACGACAATGTGGTGCTGAAACAGGGCGAAGAGCTGGGCCGCTTCCTGCTCGGTTCCACCGTCGTGATGCTGTTCCCGAAAGACACCGTGCAATTCAACGCCAACTGGCAACCGGCCGGCCCCGTGCAGCTGGGCGAGGTCATGGGCAACGTGCCCAGGTAAGCCAACAGGATGCGCGCCTACACGGGCGCATCCGTGCGGTACATCTCTTCCATCAAGTCCAGGAAAGCCCGCGTCTTGGCCGGCATCAGGCGCCGGCCGGGAAACACGGCCCAGCCCGTGACCAGCGGGAAACTCCATTCCGGCAGCACGCGCACCAGTTCCCCCGTCGCCACATACGCCTTGGCAAAGCGGTCCGTGCTGGCCGCGATGCCCACGCCCGTGCAAGCCATGCGCACCAGCAATTCCGGCGAGTTCGCCAGCAGGCGCACGGGCAAGTCGCGCTCCCACGTCGTCTTGCCGCGGATCAAAGTCCAGTGCACGAGGCCATGCACGGCCCGTGGCAAGCTGAGCAGATCATGGCCATATAAATCGTCGGGATGCTCGGGCAAGCCGTGCACGCTCGTGTATTGCGGCGAGGCGTACAGCGCCAGGGTGCTGAAGGCCACGCGGCGCGCCGCCAGGCTGGCATCGTCGGGCAAGTTGCCCATGCGGATGGCCAGGTCGAAATTTTCTTCCAGCAAATCCACGCGGCGCGCCGACAAGTCCAGTTCCAGCGAAATGGCCGGATAGCGGCGCACGAATTCGGCCAGCACCTGGCGCATCAGCGCGTCGCCGAAGTCGGCCGGCATGGAAATGCGCAGCAAGCCGCTGGGTCCCGCCTGGCGGTGCTGGGCCAGCGCGCCGGCCGCTTCCGTTTCCTCGACCACCTTGCGCGCGTGCTCAAGCAGGCTGGCGCCAAACTCCGTTAGCGCCAGTTTGCGCGTAGTGCGCAGCAGCAGCCGTTCGCCCAGCTTCGCTTCCAGCTGCGAGATGCGGCGCGACAGGGTCGACTTGGGCAAGTCCACGCGCACGGCAGCGCGCGAAAAACTGCCGCACTCGACGACGCGCGCGAACAGCAGCAAATCTCCGGGATCGATATCCATATATTTACCTGTAAACTCAATTGTTCCATGAGTGGATTAATGTTATCCATTTTAACGGCTTCCGCATCAATTTTGGAATTGCTATAGTTCATCCATCGCAAGACACCTCACAACGGAGAAAACAAGATGAACATCCTGCAAATCAATTCCAGCGCCCGCAGCACCGGTTCCGCCTCGACCCGCCTGGCTGACGCCATCGTTGCCCGCGTGCAAGCCGCCAACCCTGGCGCCACCGTGGCGCGCCGCGACCTGGCTGCCCAGCCGCACCCCGTGCTCGACGAGCCGACCCTGCAAGCGCTGTTCACCCCGGCCGACAAGCGTACGCCGGAACAGGCGGCGCGCATCGCCCTCGACGACGCGCTGATTGCGCAAGTGCAGGCCGCCGACGTCATCGTCATCGGCGCGCCCATGTACAACTTCGGCATCACCGTGCAGCTGAAAAGCTGGTTCGACGCGATTGCCCGCGCCAACGTCACCTTCAAGTACACGGAAAACGGCCCGGTTGGCCTCTTGACCGGCAAGAAAGTCTACGTGGGCCTGTCCCGCGGCGGCTTGCACCGCGACAGCGCCAACGACAGCCAGGTGCCCTACCTGAACACCATGTTCGGCTTCCTGGGCATGACCGACGTGCAATACGTGTATTCGGAAGGCATGGGCATGGGTCCGGAAGCCGTGGCCAAGGCGCAGGCGCAAGCCGATGCCGAGATCAACGCGATCCTGGTGTAATTCCCAGCAGTGAAAGGGGCGGCGCACTGGCGCCGTCCTGGCCTAGAGGAGAGAACAATGAGCGACATCACCACCGTCAACAAACCGCGCGCCGTCGAGCGCGTGATCGCCGGCCAGGCCGTCATGGATGGCGCCGGCGTGAAGATCAACCGCGTATTGACGCAGCAGCTGCAGCGCCGCCTTGACCCGTTTTTGATGCTCGACAACTTTGCCAGCGACAAGCCGAACGACTATATCGCCGGCTTCCCCGAACACCCGCACCGCGGTTTCGAGACGGTCTCGTACATGATCACGGGGCGCATGCGCCACAAGGACAGCGCGGGCCACGAAGGCTTGCTGACCTCGGGCGGCGTGCAATGGATGACGGCCGGCAGCGGCGTGATCCACTCGGAAATGCCGGAGCAGGAAGAAGGCGTAATGGAAGGTTTTCAGCTGTGGCTGAACCTGCCCGCGCGCGACAAGATGCGCACGCCGTGGTACCGCGATTTCACGAGCAGCGAAATTCCCCGCTACACGACGGACGCGGGCGTGGCCGTGCAAGTGATCGCGGGGACCAGCCATGGCGTGAAGGGCGCCGTGCAGCGCGAGCTGACGGAACCGCTGTATCTCGATATCGACTTGCCGGCAGGCAGCAGCTTCGAGCAGCCCTTGCCGCCAGGCCATAACGCCTTCCTGTACACCTTCCGTGGCGAGGTGCAGGTGGACGGCAAGGCCGTGCCCGCCCTGCGCATGGCCATCTTCGCCAATACGCCAGGCAGCGACGGCGTGCGCATCGAAGCACCGGAAGGCGGCCGCGTGATCCTCGTCGCCGGCCAGCCCTTGAACGAGCCCATCGCGCAGTATGGCCCGTTTGTCATGAATACCCAGGCGGAAGTATTCCAGGCCGTACAGGATTTCCGCGAAGGCAAGTTTGGCGAGACTGCCGCGCAGTAACTGACGTGTACCAGCAAAAACCTGCAGCGCCTCCGGGCCTGCAGGTTTTTTGTCGTGCCGCCTATGTTGTTGCTTTTCAATTACACTGACGGCAACCTCATTCCACAAAGCATTCCATGCAGCCGACGCACACCGATCACGACGCCACCCATTTGCACGCCCACCTGAAGGGCGACGCCAAGCACACACACTCGTTCGAGGGGCGCAGCCAGAGCATCCTTGCGTGGGCGCTGGGGCTGACCCTGTCGTTTGCCGGCATCGAGGTGGCGGCCGGCTTCCTTTCCAATTCGCTTGCGCTGATTTCCGACGCGGGCCACATGGTCACGGACGCGGCCGCGCTGGGCCTGGCCCTGCTGGCGCAACTGATCGCGCGCCGCCCGCCCTCGCCGCGCCACTCATTCGGCTTCGGCCGCGCCGAGGCGCTGGCCGCCTTCGTCAACGGCCTGGCCATGCTGTGCGTGGTGGGCTGGATCTGCTATGAAGCCGTGCTGCGTTTTTCCGCCCCGCAACCCGTCAAGGGCGGCATGGTCTTCATCGTCGCCTTCATCGGCCTGGCGATCAACGTGGTGGTGGCGTGGGTATTGTCCAAGGACAAGCAAAGCGTGAATACGCGCGCCGCCCTCGTGCACGTGATGGGCGATTTGCTCGGCTCCGTCGCCGCCATCGTCGCGGGCGCCGTGATTTACTTTACGGGCTGGATGCAGATCGACCCGCTGCTGTCCGTGCTGGTATCGCTGCTGATCCTGAAATCCACCTTCGGGGTCTTGAAGGAGTCTTACCACTTCCTGATGGAAGGCGTGCCCCTGCATATCGACTACATCGAAGTGGGCGCGGACGTGGAGCAAGTGGACGGCGTGATCGCCGTGCACGATCTGCATGTGTGGGACATGTCGCCGGGCCAGCCGGCCCTGATCGGCCACGTGGAGATCGAGCACCTCGACCATTGGCCAAAGGTATTGCGCGCGATCAAGAAGATGCTGCTGGCCAAGCATGGCATCGACCACATCACCCTGCAGCCGGAGACGGCCACGATGGCGGGCTTGCACGAAAACACCTGATCAAACCTACTGCGCGTCGCGCTTTGCGGCCGGCGATGCTCACCGTGCTTCAGCACGGTTGCGCTTCTCGGCCACAAATCACTGACGCTCGCTACGGTTTTATCAGGTGTTGTTACTCTGGACACCCCCCAAAAGCGCTAGCTGCGACGGGCCTCCAGCACGCCACTCACATCCTTGATCACATTCAAGGCTTTTAACAACTGCGCCGTCGAGCTGATCTCGGCCGTAAACGTCATGCGGGCCTGGCCCTTGGCGCTTTGGGTGTTGACGCCGATCACGTTGATCTTCTCTCGCGAAAAGATTTCGGAGATGTCGCGCAGCAAGCCCTGGCGGTCGCCAGCCAGGATAAAAATGTCGACCGGATACACGGTGTCGTGGCCGCCCGTGCTGCCCCACTCGGTAAAAATCACGCGTTCGGGCGACTTGGCGCGCATTTCCTCGAAGTTTTTACACGTGGCGCGGTGGATGGAGACGCCCTTGCCGCGCGTCACAAAGCCGACGATGCTGTCCGGCGGCGCCGGCTTGCAGCACTTGGCCAGCACCGTCATCAAGCCCTCGGTACCGACCACCAGCACGCCGGACTTGGCGCCCTGTTCCACGCTGGAAGCGCGGCTCTTGCCCACCAGCACGGCGTCTTCCGGCACCACCACTTCGCCATTGTCGTGCAGCGCCTGCTCCACGTGGCGCAGACTGAATTCATCCTTGCCGACAGACAAGAAAAGTTCGTCAACTTTCGCAAAGCCCAGCTTTTGTGCCAGCGCTTCGAGGTTGACGGCCGTCTTGCCTTCGCGCTGCAGCGACTTTTCCACCAGCGCGCGGCCGTGGGCCAGGGTTTCCTGCATGTCGATGGCGTGGAACCAGGCGCGGATTTTCGAGCGCGTGCGCGTGCTGACGGCATAGCCGGCGCTGAGCCAGTCGCGCGACGGCCCGGCCGTGCCCGGTGCACCCTTGGCCGTGATGATTTCGCAGGTCTGGCCGTTCTTCAATTGCGTATTCAGGGGCACCATGATGCCGTCGACCTTGGCGCCGCGGCAGCGATGGCCCACGTCCGTGTGCAGGTGGTACGCAAAATCGACGGGCGTGGCGCCCACGGGCAATTCCAGCACGCGCGCCTGCGGCGTCATGACGAAGATGCGGTCGTCCAGGGTGGCCGATTTCAGCTTTTCCACCCATTCGCGCTGGATTTCTTCCTGGCCCACGACGGCGTCGGCCACTTCCGTTTTCCACGCCAGCAACTGGCGCAGCCAGGCGATCTTTTCGTCGTATTTCTGGCCGGCAAAGTTCGAGCCGCCCTCTTCCTTGTAGCGCCAGTGCGCAGCCACGCCGTATTCGGCAAAGCTGTGCATTTCATTCGTGCGGATTTGCACTTCCAGCGGGCGGCCATCCTCGGCCGTCACCACCGTGTGCAGCGACTGGTAACCGTTCGGTTTCGGGCGCGAAATGTAATCGTCGAATTCTTTCGGGATGGGGGTCCAGATATTGTGGACCACGCCCAGCACCGTGTAGCAAGTTTTCACGTCGGCAACGATGACGCGGAAGGCGCGCACGTCGTACAGGGCCGTAAAGTCCAGCTCCTTGCCGCGCATCTTGTTCCAGATGCTGTAAATGTGTTTCGGGCGGCCAAATACTTCCGCCTGGATACCGGCCGAAGCCAGTTCCGTCTGCAGGCGCAAAATCGCCGAGGACACGAAGCCCTCGCGCATCATGCGCTTTTCTTCCAGCATCTTGGCGATGCGTTTATACGCTTCCGGTTCGATGAAGCGGAACGACAAATCTTCCAGTTCCCACTTCAATTGCCAGATGCCGAGGCGGTTGGCCAGCGGCGCGTACAAATCCAGGGTTTCCTTGCCGTATTCGCGCGTCATTTCATTGAACAGCTTCAAGTCGGCAAAGTAACGCAAGGTCGTCACGCAGGCGGCCAGGCGCACCAGCACGACACGCATGTCGGACGCCATCGCCAGCAGCATCTTGCGCAAGGTTTCCACCTGGGCCACGGCTTGCTGCGCCGCATTCTTGCCGCGACCTCCAGCGCCGCCGTGCTGCGCCTGGGTCAGCGCGCGCAAACGGATCAGCTGGCGCACGCCTGTTGCCAGGTCGCACACCTGCTTGCCGAAGCGCGGTTCGATGTCGGCCGCCGTGTCCGGTTCCAGCAAGGTCAGCTCGAACATCAGGCCGGCGATGCGTGTTTCCGCATCGCTGCGCAGGAACGCCAGGGTGGTGGCCACGCCGATGGCGAACTCCAGCGCGGAGCGGCCGGCAAAGGTCTGCTTGTCGCCATACGCCGCGGTGGCATACGCGAGCGCATCCAGCACGCGCGCGCTGTCCGGCGCACTCAAGCCCTCTACCAGTTGTTCCGAGGTGGCGCTATTCGGGGCCGAGATGGAAACCATGTGATACCTTATAAACTTAACAACTCAATAACTGAATAACTTAGCGTTCTGCAGCGATGATGACAATTTCCACCAGGCAAGCCGGATTGGCCAGTTTCGCTTCCACCGTGGCGCGCGGCGGCGTGTGGCCGGAGGCGACCCAGTCGTCCCACACTTCATTCATGCCGTCGAAATCCTTCATGTCGGCGATGTAGATCTGGCACGACAGGATGCAGGTCTTGTCGCTGCCCGCTTCCATCAGCAAACGGTCGACGTGGCCCAGCACTTCGCGCGTCTGGCCGACGATGCCCTGGGTGGTGTCTTCCGCGATCTGGCCCGCCAGGTAGATGGTGTTGTTGTGTATCGCTACTTCGGAGAGGCGTTTGCCTACGTGCAATCGTGTAATTTCCATGCTTCTTCTTTCGGTTGTTTCAAAATCTGTACAGCGGTATCGCTTGATATGTGATTACTTGCCCAGCAAAAACTTGCGCGCGATGGCGATCTGGTCGTCGTGAACGAAAGTGGGCGCATGGCCCACGCCTTCGATTTCCACCAGTTCCGCCTTCGGCCCACGGCCCAGCATGATCTGCGCCGTCGCGTGCGACAGCAGATCGGATTCCGAGCCGCGCACCAGCAAGGTGGGGCAGCGCACGGCATCATACGCGGCCCACAGCATGGCTTCGTCGCTGGCCGCCGATTCCGGCGTTGCCGAGCGGAACGGCATAGCCAGTCCCATATCATAGTGGCGGCGCCAATGGCCATCCTTGTCTTGCCGCAACACATCCACCGCCAGTTTATGCCATTCCGCATCCGTGTGCGGGCCGAAGCTGGCGGACACGTCACGCACAAATTTGGCGCCCTGCTCGAAGGTTTCGAAACGCAAGTCCTGGCCGATGTAGTCGCCGATGCGCTGCAAGGCTTCCGGCGCCAGGGTCGGGCCGATATCGTTCAGGACCAGCTTGCTGATCGGGCTGTTGGGCAACGAAGCCAGGCCCAGGCCAATCAAGCCGCCCATCGAGGTGCCGAACCAGTCCACCGTCTGGCGCTCGCCGTTGGCCAGCACGCGCGCCAGCAGCGTCACCATGTCGCTCACATATTGCGGCACGCGGTAAAACTGGGGGTTGGCCAGCCAGCCCGAGCGCCCGCGCCCCACCACGTCGGGGCAGATCACGCGGTAATCGCTGGCCATGGCGCGCGCCAGGTTGTCGAAGTCGTCCGCCACGCGCGTCACGCCATGGGCGCAGACGAGCACGTTCGGATTGTCGGGTGCGCCCCACTCCTTGTACGACATGGTGTGCAGGCCTGCGGGGGAGATGCACTGGACGGATTTGATGCTCGCTTCGATCATTCGATTTCCTTATTCGATATAAAAAGAGCACCGCTTTCTGCCTGCCAAGGGATGTCCCGCGCGCGACGCTACGGCAGTGTAGCGCAGCGCGGGCAATGCTCCAAGCGCGCGGCTGAAATGCTGCGCCGCAGCATTGCACTGGCACGCTCGCCATGGCGCAATACCCGATATAGCGAAACTGCATATCTGCGGTTATCCACAATTGAGCCGGCCCGGCAATGGGCGGATGATCGCAGCATCAACCCGCAAGAGGAGACCGCTCGTGAAAAAACCATTCTATAAAATCCTGTACGTGCAGGTGCTGTTCGCCATCGTGGCTGGCGTGCTGCTGGGGGTGTTCTACCCATCGAACGCCGTCGACATGAAACCGCTGGGCGACGGCTTTATCAAACTGATCAAGATGATCATCGCCCCCGTGATCTTCTGTACCGTGGTCTCCGGCATCGCCGGCATGCAGGACGTCAAGAAGATCGGCCGCGTGGGCGGCAAGGCGCTGCTGTACTTCGAAGTGGTCTCCACCTTCGCGCTGGCCATCGGCTTGCTGGTTGCGAACATCCTGAAACCGGGCGCCGGCTTCAACGCCGATCCGGCCCACCTCGATGCCAAGTCGATCGCGCAATACACGCACGCCGAAGGCATGAGCACCGTCGACTTCCTGATGAACATCATCCCGAAGACCTTCGTCGACGCCTTCGCCAAGGGCGACATCCTGCAAGTGCTGTTGATCGCCATCCTGTTCGGCTTTTCGCTGTCCCTGCTGGGCGAGCGCGGCCGTCCCGTCACCAAGCTGATCGACGAGCTGTCGCATGCCATCTTCGGCATGGTCAACATCATCATGAAAGTCGCTCCGATCGGCGCGTTCGGCGCAATGGCCTTTACCATCGGTAAATACGGCCTGGCTTCGCTGATCCCGCTGGCTAAACTGATGGGTTCGTTCTACCTGACCTGCTTCCTGTTCGTCTTCGTCGTGCTGGGCCTGATCGCCAAGTACACGGGCTTCTCCATCGGCCGCTTCTTGCTGTACATCAAGGAAGAACTGCTGATCGTGCTGGGCACGAGCTCGTCGGAATCGGCGCTGCCGGCCCTGATGAAGAAACTCGAGCGCCTGGGCTGCTCCAAGCCAGTCGTCGGCCTGGTCGTACCGACCGGTTACTCGTTCAACCTGGACGGCACCAATATCTACATGACCATGGCCGCCCTGTTCGTGGCGCAAGCCACCAACACGGACCTGACGATCTGGCAAGAGCTCACCATCCTGGGCGTGGCGATGCTGACATCGAAAGGCGCGTCCGGCATCACGGGCGCCGGCTTCATCACCCTGGCCGCCACCCTGGCCGTGGTGCCGACGATTCCCGTGGCCGGCATGGCGCTGATCCTGGGCATCGACCGCTTCATGAGCGAATGCCGCGCGCTGACCAACTTCGTCGGTAACGGCGTGGCCACCATCGTCGTATCGAAATGGGAAAAAGAACTGGACATGGACAAGCTGCACAGCGAGCTGGCCCATCCCACCCACCCGACCGAGGACGCCTACGTTGCGCCGAGCGTCAACATCGTCAAGTAAACGGTACTCAACATTGAAAAGCCCTGCGGAGCGATCCGCGGGGCTTTTTTCATTGCGCGCGGGTTTTAACGCATCATCAACCCACAGTAAATCATCCATCAATATTTATCATGATGATCAATGAATGCAAAACCATTACAGTACTGCTTACTGTTCGCCGCCAGGCTCCCGCATAATGACATTGCGTTAATGCAAGCCTGACACCGAACCATCCACCTTTGAATGGAGTAACCCATGTCCCTCTCGCCCGCACTCTACGCCACCTGGTCCCCACGTTTGCTGGGCCTGCTTCGCATCATCCTCGGTTTCCTCTTCCTGCAGCACGGCACGGCCAAGCTGTTCGGCGCGCCGCACGTGGCCATGTTCGACGGCTTGCAACTGTTTTCCCTGATGGGCGCGGCCGGCGTCATCGAGCTGGTGGGCGGCACCCTGCTGCTGCTCGGCCTGTTCACGCGCCCCGTCGCCTTCATCCTGTCGGGCCAGATGGCGGCCGCCTATTTCATCGCGCATGCGCCGGCCGGCTTTTTGCCGATCCTGAACGGCGGCGAAATGGCCGTGATGTACTGTTTCACCTTCCTGTACTTCGCGGCAGCGGGCGCCGGCGCCTACAGCCTCGACGGCTTGCGCGGCAAGGCGGGCGCATAAAAAAAGGGCGGACATCGCTGTCCGCCCTTCTATTTCAGACTACAAACCGTTTATACGGCGGAAACGTCCAGCTCAGCGCCCGTGGCCGCCTGCACCTGTTCCTTGGTCACGCCCGGCGCCAGTTCCACCAGTTTCAAACCGTTTTCCGTCACGTCGATGACGCCCAGGTCGCTGATGATGACGTCGACCACGCCCACGCCCGTCAGCGGCAAGTCGCATTGTTTCAGCAGCTTGTGCGACGTCGTGCCATCCTTGGCCGTGGCCACGTGTTCCATCAGCACGACGACGCGCTTGACGCCGGCGACGAGATCCATCGCGCCGCCCATGCCCTTGACCATCTTGCCTGGAATCATCCAGTTCGCCAGGTCGCCCTTTTCCGACACTTGCATGGCGCCCAGGATGGCCAGGTTGATCTTGCCGCCACGAATCATACCGAACGAATCGGCCGAGCTGAAGTAGGCGGCGCCGGGCAAGGCCGTCACCGTCTGCTTGCCCGCGTTGATCAGGTCGGCATCGACCTCATCCTCGGTGGGAAACGGGCCGATGCCCAGCAAGCCGTTTTCCGACTGCAGGAATACTTCCATGTTGTCCGGCACATAGTTGGCCACCAGGGTCGGCAAGCCGATGCCCAGGTTCACATAAAAGCCATCCTGCAATTCCTTTGCCGCGCGCGCGGCCATTTCGTCACGTGTCCAAGCCATAATAATCTCCGTATTCTTTTATGCTTCAGTGCGCACGGTGCGCTGCTCGATGCGTTTTTCCGGGTTCGCGTTGACCACGATGCGGTGCACGAAGATGCTCGGCGTATGCACCTGGTCCGGGTCGATCTCGCCCACTTCGACCAGTTTTTCCACTTCGACGATGGTGATCTTGCCGGCCATGGCCACGTTCGGGTTGAAATTGCGCGCCGTCTTGCGATAGATCAGGTTGCCGGCGCGGTCGGCCATGTAGGCTTTGACGAGCGCCACGTCGGCCACGAGGCTGCGTTCCATCACGTATTGTTCGCCGTCGAATTCGCGGATTTCCTTGCCGTCGGCAACGATGGTGCCCACGCCCGTCTTGGTGAAGAAGGCGGGGATGCCGGCGCCGCCGGCGCGCAGTTTCTCGGCCAAGGTGCCTTGCGGCGTGAATTCCAGTTCCAGTTCGCCGGCCAGGTACTGGCGCGCGAACTCCTTGTTCTCACCCACGTAGGAGGCGATCATTTTCTTGATCTGGCGCGTGGTGAGCAGCTGGCCCAGGCCGAAGCCATCCACGCCGGCGTTGTTGGAAATGGCCGTCAGGCCCGTCACGCCCGAATCGCGCAAGGCGCCGATCAGGGCTTCGGGAATGCCGCACAGGCCGAAGCCGCCGACGGCGATGGTCTGGCCATCTTGGACGATACCGGCCAGCGCCGAGGCGGCGTCAGGATAAACTTTATTCATGAGTGTCCCTCTATCTTTTGTTAAGCTTTGGTCTTGAGTCCATGACTCAGGCAGCGACTCAGCATAAAATACGCGAGTGGAAAGTACAATACCGTAGAACTACCGGCGCCGTGCCTGCAATCCCCCTGTGAGAGTGATACGTATCAGATGAACGCCGCGTCAGCCATCGATTATGAAAGCATCTTCCTGCACGCGCCCGTGGGCATGTGCATGTCGGAAAACCGCATCATGCGCAGCTGCAACGAAGCGCTGGCAGCCATGTTCGGCTACGCGCGCGCCCAGCTCGACGACCAGTCCTTCGAAGTACTCTACCCCACGCACGACGAATTCCTGCGCACGGGTGACCGCATCATCCCCATCATGAATGCCAGGGGCCGCTATTCGGACGAGCGCATCATGCGCCGCAGCAATGGAGAATTGTTCTGGTGCCACGTCACGGGCCACGCCATGCTGCCGAACCAACCGCTGGGAGCGGGCATCTGGACGTTCGAGGATGTCAGCGAGAAACGCCCCGTGACGGCGGAGCTGACCCCGCGCGAGCGCGAAATCGCCGCCCTGCTGGTGGAAGGCAAGACCAGCAAGGTCATCGCCCGCCAGATCGACCTCAGCCCCCGCACGGTGGAAATGCACCGCGCCAAGCTGATGCGCAAGTTTGCCGCCTCGACGTCGTCCGAGCTGGTGCACAAGCTGGTGGGCTTGCAGCTGCAGCGCTAGAAGGTACTCATTCCACCGTCTGCGGAAATGATGGCGCCATTGATGAAATGCGAATCCTCGCCCGCCAGCAACAGCAACAGGCCATCGAGGTCTTCCGGCTTGCCCGGACGCTTGTTCGGCAGCATTTCGATCAGTTTCTTGCCCTGCTCGGTGGCGAAATAATCTTCGTTGATTTCCGTGGAAATGTAGCCGGGGCAGATGGCGTTGGTGTTGATGCCATATTTACCCCATTCCACGGCCATGGCGCGCGTCATGTGCACCATGCCCGCCTTGCTCATGCAGTACACGCCGATCTGCGGCAGCACCTGCAAACCCGCCATCGAGGCGATATTGATGATGCGGTGCTGTTTCTTCGGGTCGCCCTTGGCGCGCGCGATCATGCGTTTGGCCGTCTGCTGGGCCACGAAGAACGAACCGCGCAGGTTGGTGTCCATCACGAACGCGTAATCCTCGGGCGTGACGTCGACCAGGCGTTGCGTGGTGGAGACACCTGAATTGTTGACGAGGATATCGATGGGGCCGGCTTCCGTTTCCGCATGCGCAATGGCCGACTTGATGCTGGCAAAGTCGGTCACGTCGAGCGACACCACGTGCGCGGCGCCGCCGTCCGCTTCGATTTCGGCGCGCAATTCCTTCAGCCGTTCGGTGCGGCGCGACGCCAGCACGACCTGCGCGCCGGCCTGGGCCAGCACTTTCGCAAAGCGCGCGCCAAGGCCGCTCGATGCGCCGGTAATCAGGGCAATCTTGCCCTCGAAATTGACTTCTATGCCCACGAGCTGCTCCTGTTTTATTTTAGATAACACTTTACGCCGTGCCGATTGCACCGGGGCAAAATACCGTGCGCCGTACTTGAGCAAAGGTAAACGCCATCATTACACAAAATGGCCGGATTTAGATTGCGGCGAGGGGCAATGTCACGCAAAATGGCGCCAAAGTTGCAATCCTCGCCAAAAACAAGCACACTCGTGCTTAAATTTATTCGAAGATTCCTCACCCACCCATTTAGTGACTAACAATCGAGACCATGACACAGCCTAATAACTTAGTTGAACAGTACGGACCGCGCGAGACCATGGAGTATGATGTGGTGATCGTCGGCGGTGGCCCCGCAGGCCTGGCCGCGGCGATCCGCCTGAAGCAGCTGGCCGCTGAAAAGAGCCAGGAAGTGTCCGTCTGCGTGCTGGAAAAAGGCGGCGAGCTGGGCGCGCATATCCTGTCGGGCGCCATCATGGACCCGAAAGCGCTGACGGAACTGATTCCGAACTGGAAAGAACTGGGCGCGCCTCTGAACACGGCAGTGACGGAAGACCGCATCCTGTTCCTGACCGAAACCAAGGCATACAAGACGCCGAACTTCGCCGTGCCGGCCTGCTTTGAAAACCACGGCAACTACATCGTCTCGCTGGGCAATGTGGTGCGCTGGATGGGCCAGCAGGCGGAAAACCTGGGCGTGGAAATCTTCCCCGGCTTCCCGGCCGCGGAAATCCTCTACAACGACGACGGCTCCGTCAAAGGCGTGGCGACCGGCAACATGGGCGTCAAGCGCGACGGCGAACCCGGTCCCGACTTCCAGCTGGGCATGGAACTGCACGCCAAGTACACCCTGTTCGCCGAGGGCGCGCGCGGCCACCTGGGCAAGCAATTGATGGCCAGGTATGACTTGAACGCCGGCAAGGATCCCCAATCGTACGGCATCGGCATCAAGGAATTGTGGGAAATCGACCCCGCCCTGCACCAGCCTGGCCTGGTGATCCACTCGACGGGCTGGCCGCTGGACGCGAAAACCTACGGCGGCTCCTTCCTGTACCACCTGGAAAACAACCAGGTCATGGTCGGCTACGTGGTCGGCCTGGCCTACGAAAACCCCTACCTGTCGCCGTACGAGGAATTCCAGCGCTACAAGACGCATCCGGAAATCCGCAAATTCTTCGAAGGCGGCAAGCGCATCTCCTACGGCGCGCGGGCGATCACGGCCGGCGGCCTGCAATCGCTGCCGAAACTGGTGTTCGCCGGTGGCGCGCTGATCGGCTGCGACGCGGGCTTCCTGAACATGAGCCGCATCAAGGGCAGCCACGCGGCCATCAAGAGCGGCATGCTGGCGGCCGAAGCGGCCTTCGGCGCGCTGGGCGAATCGCGCCAGCACGACGAACTGACGAGCTACCCAGTTGCTTTCGAGCAATCCTGGCTGCACGAAGAGCTGCACGTGGCGCGCAACGTCAAGCCATGGCTGTCGAAAGGCCTGTACCTGGGCAGCCTGATGACTGGCATCGACCAGATCATCTTCCGCGGCAAGGCGCCATGGACCCTGCACCACACGCATGGCGACCACGAATGCCTGAAACCGGCGGCCCAGTCGAAAAAGATCGTGTATCCGAAACCCGATGGCAAGCTGACCTTCGACAAGATGTCGTCCGTCTTCATCTCGAACACGAACCACGCGGAAGACCAGCCCATCCACCTGACGCTGAAGAACGCCAGCGTGCCCGTCGACGTCAACCTGGCCACATATGCGGGTCCGGAAGCGCGCTACTGTCCCGCCGGCGTGTACGAATTCGTGAAGAACGACGACGGCGCCGAGCGCCTGCAGATCAATGCGCAAAACTGCGTGCACTGCAAGACCTGCGACATCAAGGATCCGACGCAGAACATCGTGTGGGTGACGCCGGAAGGCGGCGGCGGGCCGAACTATCCAAACATGTAAACGGCAGCACCCACGCATGGCGACAAGGTCGCCAGCTGGCAGAAAGACAGCGCCCTACCCCACGGTAGCGCGCTGTTTTTTATTAAAAGCATCATATTTCCCCACGCTTTGACCCGCCAGCAACACCAAGTTTGCATTGCGACAGCATTCCCGGATAAATTCCACCCGGAAAGTTTCTCAGAAGCACTTCCAGCAGTTACAATTCCCACTGCTAAATATTTCACCTTCCACCCGCCCATGAACGCAAACGCCCTTCCAGCTGTGCCCCTCGACGCCGAATTGCAACAGGCAATCACCGAACACCAGGCTGGCCGGTACGCCGAGGCGGAAGAGCTTTACCTGGCGATTTTGCAGGCGCAGCCATACCACGCCATTGCCAACCACAATATGGGTTTGCTGGCTGGACAAGTCGGGCAATACCAGGCTGGCTTGCCATATCTGCACAAGGCCTTGTCGGTCAACCCCGACGAAGGCCAGTTCTGGCTGTCGTATGCGGATGGTTTGCTCAAGGCGGGCGACCGCGAACAGGCGCTGGAGATCGTCACGGCGGCCATCGCGCGCGGTCTCGACAACGAACAATCGCAAGGCTTGCGCAGCCGCATCGAAACGGCCATCGCCAGCACCCCGACAGCGCAGGAAACGCAGCACGTCATTGATCTGTATCAAGCCGGCCACCATGCCGAACTGGAAGCGGCCAGCCACGCCCTGACGCAGCGCTATCCCGACTCGGACTTTGCCTGGAGCGTACTGGGCACTGCCTTGCAATTACAGGGCAAGGATGCCTTCGAGGCACTGCAAAAAACCGTGCAACTGGCACCCAACGATGCCGAGGCGCACGGCAATCTGGGCACCGCATGGCAGGAACGGGGCATGTACACGCAAGCCGTCGACAGCTATACGCGGGCGCTGGAACTGAATCCGGACTTTGTCGAGGCGTACGGCAACCTGGCGGCGGCGCTGCAGGCGCAAGGCAAGTTGGAACAGGCCGAGCAGGCATACCGGCAGGCCCTGGCGCTGCGCCCCGACTATGCCAAAGGACATTTTAATTTAGGCAACACATTGAAAGCGATGCAGCGCAGTGCCGAAGCCGTCGCCTGCTATCAGCGCGCACTGGCCCTGCAGCCGGGCGACGCTGAAATCTACCTGAACCTGGGCAACGCACAGCAAGACCTGCAGCAATGGCAAGCGGCCATCGTCAGCTACCGGGCCGTGCTGCAACTGGCACCCCACACCACGGCGGCGCATGCCAATCTTGCGGCGGCACTGCACGAGGCCGAAGAATACGACGCCGCAGTAGCCGCTTGCCAGTCTGGCATCAAATTACATGCAAACGACGCAAAGCTGCACAACAACCTGGGACGCGCGCTTCAGGCGCTGGGACAAACAGAGCAAGCCATGGCCGCCTACGAACAGGCGGTCGCACTCGATGGGGATTTCCCCCAGGCGCTGAGCAATCTGGGGTTGCTACTATGCAAACAAGAGAAGTACGCTGCAGCCATTGAACATTGCACGCGCGCGCATCGTCTTCAGCCAGACGATGCGCAAGCCTGCGCCCAGCTCGCCATCGCTTACGGTGCCGCCGAGGACAGGGACAATGCACTGAAGTACTTTCAGCAAGCTATCGATATGGCGCCTGACAACGCCACAACGCACAAACATCTGGGCGATTACTACAACACGATCAAGCGCTTCGAGCAAGCCGTAGCGTCTTACCGTCGAGCACTTGAATACGAATCCGACAATAGTGATACGTATAACAACCTTGGGGTCGTCTTGCAGGAATTGAAGGCGTTCGACGAAGCGACCGCAGCCTACCTGCGCGCGCTGGAATTGAAGCCGGAAAACACCTCGGCGCTATGCAACCTGGGATCGACACAGCAGGCGCAGAATCAATTGCAACAAGCCAAGCAGACTTATCTGGCCGCGCTCGCTATCGACCCCAAATTCGAGCGCGCTCAATTTGCGCTCGGCAATTGCTACGTGCTCATGAAGGAGCCCCTGCTGGCCCTGGAGTGCTATCACAAGACGCTGGCAATGAATCCGAAATACCGGGATGCCTACCTCAATATAAGCGCTACCTTCAGCAATATCGGCCGGATAGACGAAGCCATCGCAACCTGCCGCAAGGGCCTGGCCATCTGTCCGCTATGGGAAACCCTGTTCAGCAACTACCTGTTCCTGCTCTCGCATAGCGCCGACATCGACGCCGAGACGCTGTTTGCCGAGCACCAGCGCTTCAGCGACACCTTCGAGACGCATATCGAAAAAAGTCGCACGGCGCACAGCAATACCCGAGAGCCGCTGCGTACGCTAAAAGTTGGCCTTGTATCTGGCGACCTGCTCAACCATCCGATCCCGCATTTCATTATCCCGATACTGGAAAATATCGTCGATGGCGCCAGCCTGTCGTTGTATGCCTATCACAACAATCAGGAGAACGACGACGTCACGCAGCGCCTGCGTGAACTCATTCCTCACTGGCGCCAGGTGGAGCGCATGTCCGATTTGGAACTGGCGCAACATATCCGCGACGACGGCATCGATATTCTGATCGACCTGTCCGGCCACTCGGGCAAGAATCGCCTGCTGATGTTTGCCGCCAAGCCGGCGCCTGTCCAGGCAAGCTGGATAGGCTACCCACTCACCACGGGCCTGAAGGCGATAGATTACTACCTGAGCGATCCATTCTTTTCGCCGCCCGGCAAATTCGACAGCCAGTTCACCGAGAAACTGCTGTTGCTGCCAGCCTGCGCTCCTTTCCTGCCATCGCACTATGCACCCGGCATTCAAGCTGCACCCGCATTGACGAATGGATATATCACGTTTGGCAGCTTCAATCGCCTCAATAAAATCAACCGCCAGGTAGTCGCGCGCTGGTCCAGGCTGCTGCGCGCGCTGCCCGATTCGAAGATGTTGCTGGCCGCGATGCCCAAGTCGGAAGCGCCCGCGCAGCTCAAGGAGTGGTTCGAAGAGGAAGGCATCGCGCTGGAGCGCCTCACCTTTGAAGGGCGCACCGGCATGAGCCAATTCATGGCCATGCACCACCGCGTCGACCTGTGCCTCGACACCTTCCCGTATGGCGGCGGCACGACCACCTTCCATGCGCTGTGGATGGGCGTGCCGACGCTCACTGTGGCCGGACCGACGTTGCCCAGCTGTGCCGGTACGTCCATCCTGCGCCAGGTCGAGCTGGAAGAGTTCATCGCCAGCGACGACGAGGATTTCGTGCGCAAGGGTATGGCCATTGCGGCCAATCCATTGCTGCTGGGAGCGTATCGCTTCAGTGCGCGGCACCGTCTGGAACGCTCGACCATGGGCAAGCCGCAACTGATCGCGGAAGGCTTCGAAAACGCCCTGCGCATCGCCTGGCAGCGCTGGTGCGAAGGCTTGCCTCCTGTCTCGTTCGAAGCCCCCGTGGCCGTGCCCAACCCGCCGATCGGATTATGATGAGCACTCAAAAAAACAAGCCGGTGTATGTCACCCAGCCCCTGCTGCCGCCGCTGGAAGACTTCCTGCCTTATCTGGAAACGATCTGGGACAACAAGATCCTGACCAATGGCGGCCCGTTCCACCAGCAGCTCGAGCAGGCGCTGTGCGACTACCTGGGCGTCAAGCACATCTGCCTGTTCGCCAACGGCACGCTGGCGCTGATGACGGCCTTGCAGGCGCTGCGCATCAACGGCGAAGTCATCACGACGCCGTATTCGTTTGTCGCCACCGCCCACTCTTTGCTGTGGAACAACATCAAGCCCGTGTTTGCCGACATCGAGCCGCACAGCCTGAACCTCGACCCGAGCAAGATAGAGGCGGCCATCACGCCGCAGACCACCGCCATCATGCCCGTGCATTGCTACGGCCGCCCATGCGATATCGAAGCCATCGAGAAAATTGCCGACAACTACAACCTGAAGGTGATCTACGATGCGGCGCATGCGTTCGGCGTGCGCCACCGCGGTGGCAGCGTGCTCAATCACGGCGACCTTTCCGTGATCAGCTTTCACGCCACCAAGATTTTCAACACCTTCGAAGGCGGCGCCATCGTCTGCCCGGACGCCAAGACCAAGCAGCGCATCGACCATCTGAAAAACTTCGGCTTCGTCGATGAAGTCACCGTCGTGGCCGCGGGCATCAATGGCAAGATGAGCGAGATCAATGCCGCCTTCGGCTTGCTGCAGCTCAAGGGCATCGACGGCGCGCGCCAAAAGCGCAAGGCCATCGATGCGCATTACCGCCAGCAGCTGGCCGGCATCGACGGCATCACCTGCCTGCAGCAGAGCGAAGGCGAGGCAGCCAACCACGCGTATTTCCCGATCCTGGTGGGCCCCGGCTACCCGCTGTCGCGCGACGCCCTGTTCCAGCTGCTGCGCGACCAAGAAATCTACGCGCGCCGTTACTTTTACCCTTTGATCAGCGACTTCCCCATGTACCGCGGCATTCCGTCGGCCGGGCACGCCAATCTGCCCGTGGCGCGGCTGGCGTCGTCGCAGGTGATCTGCCTGCCCATCTATCCGGACCTGGAGATGGCCAGCGTGGATGCCATTATCGCCATGATCGCCGCCCCCGCACGGCAACACGAATTGATACGGAACATAGCCTGATGCACATTTCTACCGAAACCAATTTTTCCGGCGTGGCGGAGAACCATCCTTGGTCGGCCCAATTCACGGTACTGGGCTACGACGATGGGGCCATCAGCACCCTGCCCCATCAATTTTTCCGCGACTGGCTGGACCAGGAACCGACAAGCGGGCACTTCTACATCGGACGCGGCTCCGGCTTTGGCGTTGGCTCTCTGGTGAAATACGACAGCGGGCAGCAAAGCCTGTGCGTGGGGCGGTATGTGGCCGGCGGCTCGCGCCTGCGCTTCCTGCTCAATGGCCAGCACGAGATGCGCACCATCTCCACGTACATGCTGTCGATCCTCGGCGGCGGATTGAAGAATGCGCCGCCGCCCCAGTATGCCGACACGGTGATCAGGAACGATGTGTGGATCGGCGACGAAGTGATGGTGCTGGGCGGCAGCGTGATCGAGAACGGCTGCGTCATCGGCGCGCGCTCGCTGCTGCCGCCCAATTTCCGCTCGGAACCGTATGGCATTTATGCCGGCTCGCCCGCGCGCCTGATCCGCCACCGCTTCACGGAAAAAGTCCGTGCCGCATTGTTGGAACTGGCGTGGTGGGAAATGCCGCTGCCCTGGGTTCGCGACAACAATGCCATGTTCCTGGAAGACATGTGCACGGACGAGGCAAAAGCCCTGCTGATCGTCGACATCCTTAAAAACAGCCGTCGGGAATGGGAGCGGGAGCACGGTACGGTATCCGCCTGAGGATCGCCAACTCCCCCTCTCCCCTGACTCCACTGACAACTGACCCAACGGCCCCGCATGCAGAACCACGCCCAACTTACCGCCGTCGCCTATCATCTGCCACTGGCCACGCTGACCAACGACGCCCTGGCGCAGGAATTGGACGACTGGTCGGTGCAAAAGATCTTCGACAAGACTGGCATTGCCGAGCGGCATATCGCCGCACCCGATGAAACGGCCAGCGACCTGGCCTACCATGCGGCGGAAAAACTGTTCGCCAGCCACGACATCGCGCGCGCCGGCATCGACTTCCTGATCCTGTGCACACAGGCGCCCGACCATTTGCTGCCCAGCAGCTCCTGCGTTCTGCAGCAGCGCCTGGGCTTGCCCACCTCGTGCGGCGCGCTGGATATCAACCTCGGCTGCTCCGGCTATGTGTACGCACTGGCGATGGCCAAGGGCCTGATCGAGGCCGGCATCCGCAAGCAGGTGCTGATCCTGACGGCCGATACGTATTCCAAGTTCATCAATCCGCGCGACCGCAGCGTGCGCACCCTGTTTGGCGACGCGGCGGCGGCCAGCCTGGTGACGGGCGGCGCGGCGCAGCAGGGGCTGGGGCCTTTCGTGCTGGGCACGGACGGCAGCGGCGCGCAGAACCTGATCGTCCCGGCCGGCGCCATGCGCCTGCCGCGCAGCGCGGACACGGCGGTAGAAAAAGAAGATGCCTCGGGAAACTGGCGCAGCCAGGACGACCTGTTCATGGACGGCGCCGAGATCGTCCAGTTCACACTGGGCGCGGTGCCGCGTACAATGCGGGAATTGCTCGACGCCGCCGGCAAGACGCTGGACGATATCGACCACGTGATCTTCCATCAGGCCAATAAATTCATGCTCGACGCCCTGCGCCGAAAGATCCGCATCCCGGAAGCCAAATTCGTGATTGAAATCGATACCGTCGGCAATACTGTCTCCTCGACCATACCGATCGCCATCGCGCGGGCGCGCCAGTCGGGCCGCATCCGTCCCGGCGACACCGCCCTGCTGCTGGGCTTTGGCGTCGGCTATTCTTGGGCTGGCACCCTGGCGCGCCTGTAGGATGCCCCCACTGACGGCGCGACGCCGAGAACCCCCTGCTCACTGACCTGTTACTTATTCCGAAAGAAATGATTATGCAAGAATTTTTCAACGGCATGGCCGACATCCTGGAAATCGACGCCGACAAGATCGGCCCGCAGCTGAACCTGGGCGACTATGCCTGGGATTCGCTGGCCATCATTTCCACCATCGCACTGGTTGACGACCTGTTCGACCAGATGCTCGATGGCCAGGCCCTGGCGCAGTGCGTTACCATGGCCGACGTGCTGGCATTGATCACCGTCAAGGCCTGAACATGTCCAGCCTGCGCCTCGCTTCGGGCTTGCCGTTTACCGCCGCGCACCTTGCCTTGCGCGGCGTCGTCTGCGCCTTGCCGCGCACGGAAATCCACAATGCCGCGTTCGAGGAGCGCTTTGGCGCCGCCGGCGTGGCCGACGTGAGCAAGATGATCGGCGTGCAGTCGCGCCGCCGCGCGCCGGAAGGACAGACCACGGCCGACCTGTGCCAGGCGGCGGCGGAAACCCTGCTGGCCGACCTGGGCTGGGAACGCGACAGCGTCGATGCGCTGATTTTCATCTCGCAAACCCCCGATTATGTGCTGCCGGCTACCGCCTGCGCGCTGCATGGCCGTCTGGGCCTGCACAAGGCTTGCGTGGCGTTCGACGTCAACCTGGGCTGCTCGGCCTACGCTTACGGCCTGTGGCTGGCATCGCGGATGCTCGACGGCCAGGCCATCGGGCGCGTGCTGCTGCTGGTGGGCGACACCATCAGCAAGACGGTCGACGACAGCGACCGCGCCACGGCGCTGCTGTTTGGCGACGCAGGCACGGCCAGCGCGCTGGAATTCGACCCCGCGGCGACGCCCAGCCACTTCATCCTCGGCAGCGACGGCAGCGGCGAGCGCCACCTGATGATGGCCGCCAGCGCCTGCCGCCCCTACCTCGGCGACGATGCGCGCCTGGCGCAGCGCGATGCGGCCAAGCTGTACATGGATGGCGGCGAAATCTTCAATTTCACGCTGAAGAACATCCCGCCGCTGGTAGCCGACCTGCTGCATTTTTCCGGACGCCAGGCGGAACAGATCGATGCTTTCCTGTTCCACCAGGCCAATACCTTCATGCTCAAGCACATTATCAAGAAGACCAGGCTGCCGCCCGAACGCGCGCCCATCAATATGGACCGCTATGGCAATACCTCGAGCGCCTCGATTCCGCTGCTGATCTGCACCAGCCTCGGAGCACACGCGCAAGGCAAGAACGTGGCCATGTTCGGCTTCGGCGTCGGCTATTCCTGGTCGGCCGCCCTGCTCAATCTCGGGTCGCTGCGCGTCAACCGCCTGATAGAAATCTGATCCCATGATATTTACTTCCGACATGCTCGCCGGCCAGCGTATTCTCGTCACCGGCGCGTCGTCCGGCATCGGCCGCGATACGGCGCTGCTGCTGGCGCGCTGCGGCGCCCAGTTGCTGATCACGGGCCGCGACGCACAGCGCCTGGAGCAGACCTTGCAGGCGCTGCCCGGCGACGGCCACGTGGCCGAAACGCTGACGCTCGATGGCGGCGACCACATCGTCGACTTCATGAAACGGGTCAGCGAAGAGCGGCCGTTTTCCGGCCTCTTCCACGCCGCGGGCGTGGAACTGCTGCGCCCCGTAAAGCTATCGAAGGAGCAACAATTTGACGACGTCTTCGATTCCAGCGTGAAGACGGCGCTGGCGCTGGCGCGCGCGGCCGCCCTGCGCGGCGTGATGCGCGATGGCGCGGCGCTGTTGTTCATGTCGTCGGTGGCGGGCCAGAGCGGCCAGTCGGGCATGAGCGTGTATTCGGCGGCCAAGGCCGCCATCGACGGCCTCGTGCGCGCACTGGCCGTGGAACTGGCACCGCGCGCGATGCGCGTCAACAGCATTGCCGCCGGCGCCGTCGCCACTGAAATGCATGCGCGCCTGACGCGCGGCTTGCCCGATGAAGCGATGCAAGCTTACCAGCAGCGCCACCCCTTGGGTTTCGGCAACAGCGATGATATCGCGCAAACGGCGGCCTTCCTGCTGTCGCCGGCGGGACGCTGGGTCAGCGGCGCCACCTGGGCCGTCGACGGCGGCTACCTGGCGCGCTAAAGCGACACGTCCATCTGCCCGATCATCTACTGGAAATTACATGAAAAACATCATCGTCGTCGGCGCCGGCCGCTTTGCCCGTGAACTGCTGTGCTGGCTGGAAGACAGTCTCGATCCCGCCAGCGAGCGCATCGCCGGCTTGCTGGACGACACCATGCCCGCCATGCCCGCGCTGGACGCCGACTATGCTTATCCTGTGCTCGGCAGCATTCAGCAATATCAACCGGCCCCCGGCGACGCGTTGCTGCTGGCGATCGGCGCGCCGCAAGCCAAGCTGCGCATCGCGGAAGAACTGGCGGCGCGCGGCGCGCGCTTCCACACGCTGATCCACCCGAGCGCCATCGTGGCGCGCACGGCCCGCCTGGGACAGGGCGTGGTCGTGTGCCCATTCGCCCTGGTCTCGGCCGGCAGCGACGTGGGCGACTTCGTCACCATCAACAGCTACTCCAGCGTCGGCCATGACGCCGTGCTGGGCAAGGGCTGCACGCTCAGTTCGCACGTTGACATCACGGGCGCCGTGCGCCTGGGCGCGGCAGTGATGGTGGGTTCGGGCGCCTCCGTCCTGCCGCGCGTCGCCGTCGGCGAACGCGCCACCGTCGGCGCTGGCGCCGTGGTGATGCGCCGCGTCGCCGATGGCGCCACCGTATATGCCCAACCGGCCAAGACCTTATGAATCCCATGCAACAAGCACAACAATTACGCGACGGCTTCTGGCACCTGCTGTGCCATCGCAGCGAACTGCCGTCCAGCGGCGACTATCTCAAACTCGAATGGCTGGGCGAAGAAGTGGTCGTGTATAACGACCAGGGCAATCTGCTGGCCTTCGACAATTTGTGCCCGCACCGCGGCACGCGTTTTTTCACGGAAACGCATGGCAACGCGCCGCTGGCCTGCCCCTACCACGGCTGGTCCTACCGCGCCGGCGCCATGCATATTCCCTGCCGCGAACGCTATGCGCAAAACGAACTGGACAACGCAAAGCTGCACACGCTGCAACTGGACTGGTGCGCCGACTTCCTGTTCGCCGCCCCCGCGCCGCGCATGACGCTGGACGAACAGCTGGGCGACACCTACGCGCTGCTGGCCGATATTTCCTTCAACATCGCGGGCCGCAGCGACGTGAACGCCTATATATATGAGTGCGACTGGCGCATCGCGCTGGAAAATGCGCTGGAACCGCTGCACGTGCCTTTCGTCCATCCCGAATCACTGGCGGAATTGCAACTCGGCGATGGCAGCAACCACTTTACGCCGTGGACTTCCGTGTGGCAGGCGGAACTGGGCAACGCCCCCATGGCGAAAAAGTTGCGCTCCATCAAACGCCTGTTCCAGCTGGACCAGCAATACGAAGGCTACCAGAGCCTGTATCTGTTTCCATTTACCATGCTCTCGTCGACCTACTCGTATTCCTACTCGCTGCAGCACTTCTTCCCGTCCGCGCAGCCGTGGCGCACACACTTTTCCAGCCGCCTGCTCAATGGCGCCGTCAATCCATCCAGTGCGGCCGCGCTGCAAAATTTTTTCGATTCCAGCGCGCGCATGAACCGGCAGGTATTTGATGAAGATCATGCCATCTGCAAGCGCATCGCCAAAGATGCCGCCGACAACACGCGCTTTGGCATCCTGTCCAGCGATGAAGAGAAAATCGCGCATTTCCGCGCCTGCCTGCTTGCCGCCGCAGGCGATTGAGCGATACACCCAGTCAGCTCGCATCGAGTTTGCGGCGCAATCGCTGGAAAATAGCCTGTACCGCACTATTTTTGAAAATATTTTCAAAAATTTCCTTAAAGCATTTAATTAAGCTGCCTGGACGGTCGTCTTGTACTGATAGGAGCAGATAAACGTCGCTCCTCACCGTAACCACTAAATTAGGAATGACACCATGCTGAGCCTTCACACCAACGCTGCTTCCCTGTCGGCACAAAATTCGATCACGAATACCCAATCCAAGCTGTCGACTTCGATGACGCGCCTGAGCACCGGCTTCCGCATCAATTCGGCAATGGATGACGCTGCCGGCCTGCAAATCGCAACCCGCCTGAAAGCACAAACCAGCGGCATGACCGTTGCGATGAACAACACGCAAAACAGCACCTCGATGCTGCAAACGGCCGAAGGCGCATTCGCCGAAGTGACCAACATGCTGGTGCGCATGAAAGATCTGGCCACCCAGGCAGCCGATGCTTCGTCGACCGCAAACGACAAGACCGCAATGCAAGCTGAATATAATGCATTGGGCCAAGAGCTGTACAACGTCATGACCAACACCACGTTCGGCGGCACCAAGTTGCTGGGCAAAGGTAGCGCTGCAGCTGACGGCACGCTGTCGACCTCGATGACCTTCCAGATCGGTGCAAGCTCGACCGAAAAAATGACTTTCGACGTTTCCGGCAATCTGAGCACGCTGAACGCAGCCCTGACCGGCCTGAGCGCGAACTTCTCGAGCGCCGCTGCGACAGGCGCAACGGAACTGACGTCCAACGCCAACGCCAACATCGGCCTGCTGGCTACCGCCATCGACAGCGTCAGCACGCTGCGTTCGGCACTGGGCGCGACGGCTAACCGTCTGGACCACGTCAACACCAACTTGTCGAACATCGCCACCAACACCAAAGCCGCTACCGGCCGCATCATGGACACCGACTTCGCTACCGAAAGCTCGAACATGACGTCGTCGCAAATGCTGCTGCAAGCTGGCACCGCGATGCTGAAACAAAGCAACAGCATGTCCTCGATGGTCATGTCCCTGCTGCAATAATATGGACCTGGCCGCTCGCGGCCTATCTATCGAAGCCAGACTCCGGTCTGGCTTTTTTTTCGCCTGCGGTTGCATGCATTCCCGGCATATTTGACTAAATTGCCATTATATTTAACGATGTTGCCGGCATAGTCGCCTGTACAAGGTAGAACACCGAACAATCGCCTACCGGAGCCGCCACGTGCTGAGCATTCATACCAATACTGCCGCACTGTCTGCCCAGCGGGCCATGGGCTGGGCGCAGCAAATGCTGTCGACCTCGATGACGCGCCTCTCCACGGGCTTTCGCATCAACTCGGCCATGGACGACGCGGCCGGCTTGCAGATCGCCACCAGGCTGAGCGCCCAGACCAGCGGCATGGCGGTGGCCATGCGCAACACGCAAAACAGCACCTCGCTGCTGCAAACGGCCGAAGGCGCGTTTGGCGAAGTCACCACCATGCTGGTGCGCATGAAAGACCTGGCCACCCAGGCAGCGGACGCCTCGTCGAACCAGAAAGACCGCGACGCCATGCAGGGCGAATACGATGCGCTGGGCGCCGAACTGTACAACGTGATGACGAATACCCGCTACGGCGGCACTTTATTGCTGGGCAACGGCAGCGCCGGCAAGGGCACCCTGTCGCAAGCCATGACGTTCCAGATCGGCGCCACCGGCAGCGAGACCATGCAGTTCAGCGTGGCGGGCGACATGAGCAGCCTGGATGCGGCATTGCAGGCGATCTCGGCCAATTTCGCGCCCGGCGCCACGCCCGGCAGCGAATTTGCCAGCAACAACAGTGCCAACGGCATGATCGACCTGCTGGCAGCGGCCGTCGACAAGGTGGGCAGCGTGCGCTCGGCGCTGGGCGCCACCGCGAACCGGCTCGGCCACGTCTACAATAACCTGTCCAACATGATCACCCACACCAGGTCCGCCATCGGCCGCATCATGGATGTCGATTACGCGGCTGAAAGCGCCAACATGACCTCGGCGCAAATGCTGCTGCAAGCGAGCACGGCAATGCTCAAGCAAAGCCAGAGCATGAGCAAGCTGATTCTTTCTTTACTACAATAGTTACTGGCAGGGCGCGATGGCGGATCGGATGAATATGTATGAGCAGGAAGCAATGGCATGGCGATAGACCGCATTTCATCGGGCAATCCTGTGCCCCTGATTACCCAGCGCCTTGACGTCAGCCCGGCGACACCGATGACGCCTGGCGTGGTGCAGCCGCTGGTGCCCATCGGCCCCTACATGGCGCCCGCGCCCGACGCCGGCACCCTGCCCGCCCAGCTGCAACAGCCGGGCCAGGACAGCCTGGCGTCCCTCATCAAGCCGAACGCCGACGGTACGGGCGGCGCCATGCCGCGCGACAGCAGCGCCATGCAGGTCAATCAACTGTTCTTCACGCGCCAGCTGGTCTGGCAGCCGCCCGACGCGGCGCAGCTGGCCGCCTCGTGGCGCGTGATGGTCAAGACGTATGGCGAGCAATATGCCGCCCTGCAGGAACAGGCGCGCGGCCAGCACGTGCCGGGCAACCTCTTCATGGCCGAGCAGCAACCGGCCCTGCTGCGCGAAGGCGCCCGTCCACCGTTGACGGTCGACAGCGAAGCGTGGCGCTTTGCCGTGTATGGCTGGGGCGGCCAGCGCCTGCTGCTGCGCGTGCTGGCCAGCGACGAGGATGAGGACGCAACGCCGAGGCGGCGCGGCAAGGTGGCGCTGCGCGTCGAACTGATCATCATCGGCATCGGCCGGGTCGTGATCCAGATGGAGCCATCCGGCGACGGCGTGCTGCTGGAGCTGGCCGCCGACGAAGAAGCCGCCTTGCGCCATCTGCGCCTGGCCCTGCCCGGGATCGCCGACGCCGTGCGGCGCGCCGGCCTGCGCGTGGTGCGCTGCCGCCTGAACCGCCAGCTGCATGCGCAGCGCATGCACGGCAATTACCCGATGCAGGCGGGCGCCGCTGCGCTGTCGCTGGCCCTGTTCCGCGCCATGGCCGAAGTGGCGCTGCTGCTGACGCAGCCGGAAGCGGAAGCGGCAGCCGATCCCGATGCGCCCGCAGCCCCCGCGGACATGGCCGAAGAGGAAACCATCATCGTCTCGAAGGAAGTGGCGGCGCCGCTCGGCTACGACTATGGCGACGCGGCGGCGGACAGCCAGGAAAATGAAGTGCTGCTGCTGGCCGGGCCGGCAGCGCCGGAGCAGGATTTGCTGCCGCCCATCGACGAGCAGGATTGATACAGCACAACAAAAACGGCGCCCGAAGCGCCGTTTTTGTTATTGCCCCGGTTTATCCCACCGTGCCGATGATGCTCACTTCGCGGTTTTCCGGAATTTCGTTATACGACAGCACATGCAGGCCCGGCGCGAACAGGCGCGCGTAGCGGGCCAGCAGCGGACGGATCTGCGGCAGCACCAGCAGCAGCGGCGGCGTGGCCTGCTGCTTCATCTGCTCGCGCGCCACCGGCATGTTCACTTGCAACTGCGACAACAGATGCGGGTCGATCGGATAATTATCCAATGTTACCTTGCCCGACTGGCGCGCCTGGTTCAGCGAACCGAGCAGCATGTTTTCCAGTTCGCCGCCCAGGTTAAATGCCTGCATTTCCATCTTCTGTCCAAACAGGCCGCTGACGATCTGGCGCCGCAGCGCGCAGCGCACCTCGGCCGCCAGCAAAATCGGATCCTTGGTGGTTTCCGAACTGTCGAGCAAGGTGGTGGCGATGGGCACGATATCCTTCAGTGACACATTTTCCGCCAGCAAGACACGGAATACGCGCAGCATCTGCGTGTGCGTCAGCGCCTTGTCCAGCGCGCCGGCCAGCTTCGGCGACAGGGCCGTCAGGCGCTCCATCAGGTTCGAGACGTCTTCGTGGCGGAACAGTTCCGGCAGGTATTCGCGCACCATTTTCGACAAGTGCGTGGCGATCACGCTGGGCGCCTCGATGACCTGGTAGCCGAGGCCCAGCGCATGCGCCTTTTCGCCCGGTTCGATCCACGTGACGGGCATGCCGTAGGCGGGCTCGATGCCGGGAATGCCGTCGAGCTGGCCATACACGTTCGGCGACGGAATCGCCATCAGGCGGTCGGCCTGCACTTCCGCCTGCGCCACCACCGTGCCCGACAGCACGATCGCGTATTGCGATGGCTTCAAGGCCAGGTCGTCGCGCACGCCGATGTTCGGCAGCAGCAAGCCCATCGCCTCGGACAGGCTCTGGCGCACGCCCTTGACGCGCTTGTTCAATGGTTCGCCTTGCGTTTTATCAACCATGCCCACCAGCTTATAGCCGAGCATCACCATCAGCGGCTGCACGGCCGGCAGCTGCTGCCATTCCAGCTCTGCCGGGCGCTCGTCGCGCAAGGCCGCCTCGATGGCCGCCATGCCGGCCGCGTCCGGTCCCTTCACGCGCTTGGTCAAGCGCCAGGCCACGAAGGCCAGCACGGCCGCGAAGGTCATGAACATGAACCACGGCATGCCCGGGATCAGGGCCAGCGCCACCATCATGCCGGCCGCGCTGAAGATCACCGTTGGCGAAGTCAGCACCTGGCCCGCCACCTGCTGTTCGAAGTCGCCCGAATCGCTGATGCGGGTCACCAGGATGGCGGCCGCGGCCGACAGCAGCAGCGCCGGAATCTGCGCCACCAGGCCATCGCCGATGGTCAGCAGTGCATATTGACGGAAAGCATCGCCGAACGACAGGTCGTGCATCAGCGAGCCGATGGCCACGCCACCGACCATATTGATGATCAAAATCAAGATACTGGCGACGGCATCGCCGCGCACGAACTTCGACGCGCCGTCCATGGCGCCGTAGAAATCCGCTTCGGCGGCCACGTCCTTGCGACGGATCTGGGCTTTTTCCTGGTTGATCAGGCCGGCGTTCAGGTCGGCATCGATGGCCATCTGCTTGCCCGGCAAGGCATCGAGGGTAAAGCGCGCGGACACTTCCGAAATGCGCTCGGCACCCTTGGTGACGACGGCGAAGTTGATGATCATCAAGATCACGAAGACCACGATACCGACGACGAAGTTACCACCGATCACCACGTTACCGAAGGCCTCGATCACCTTACCGGCCGCGTCCGCGCCCGTATGGCCGTGCAGCAACACCACGCGCGTCGACGCCACGTTGAGGGTCAGCCTGAGCATGGTGGTGGCCAGGATCACCGTCGGGAAGACGGAGAAATCGAGCGGCCGCTTGGCCGACACGCTGACGAGGATGACGATCAGTGCCAGCACGATATTGAAAGTGAACAAGATATCGAGCAGCACGGGCGGCAGCGGCAGGATGATCATTGCCAGGATCACCAGCAGGAACAGCGGCGTGGCGAACTTGTGGCGGCGCATTTCGGCAACCAACCGGTTCAGGAAATTCATGGCGGTACGACCTCGCTCAGATGAGATGGCACGGCCATCTCGGTGGGTAATACGGGCTGGGCAGCACGCTGCCCGGACCGGAATGCTTTCAATTGCAGGATGTAGTTGAGTACCTGCGACACGGCCTGGTACAGCTGCACGGGAATCTGCTGCTGCACCTGGCTGGTGTTGTAGATGGCGCGCGCCAGCGGCGGCAACTCCAGCGTTTCAATATGGTGTTCCTTCGCCACTTGCCGGATATACAGCGCCATCTCGTCGACGCCCTTGGCAACGACAAACGGCGCCTCGGCGCGGTCCTGGTCATACTTCAATGCGACGGCGTAATGCTCGGGATTGACGATCACCACGTCGGCGTCGGGCACGGTCTTGCGCACGCTGCGCCGGCCGATCTGCTGCTGCAGCTGGCGGATGCGCTGGCGCACTTCGGGCCGCCCTTCACTGCTTTTATGCTCTTCCTTGACGTCCTGCTTGCTCATGCGCTGGTTGCGGGCAAAGAAAAACGCCTGCGCCGGCACGTCGATGATGGCAAACAGGACAAAGACGGAAATGAGCGCCATCAGGCCGTCGAGCATCAGCGCGGAACCATCGAGCATGGCTTGCTGCAGGGGCCGGTGTTGCAGGTCCACGTACTGCATCAGGCTGGAGCGGCTGACGTGCACCAGCACCATGCCCAGCACGGCGGCCTTGGCGATGGACAAGCCGAATTCAAAGCCATGCTTGGGCGACACCAGGCGCCCCAGGTTCTTGGCCGGGCTCAGGCGCTCCATCTTCGGCATCCAGTTCTTCGTGCTGACGACCCAGCCGCCAGGGATCAATGAGCCGAGCACGACAAACAACGGCACGCAGAACAGCGGCACGATCATCTTGATCAGCAAGCCCACCGACGTCGTAAACGCCATCGACATGGCATTCTCCAGCGCGCCCTTGCTGTCGAGCGGCATGAAAGCCATGGCGAACAGCTCGCGAAAGCTCGCCAGATAGCTCGGCAGCAAATAAATGAAGACCTTCATGCTGATCAGGATGCCCAGCGCCGTCGACAGGTCGCGCGAACGCACCACCTGCCCTTCCTGGCGCGATTTCTTCAGCTTCTGGGCTGACGCCTTTTCTGTCTTGTCGCCCGTGCTGCTATCCGCCATGCGTCACACCTTTCCGCACGTGCCCTACAAGCGTAGCGAGCAAGTTCAATGCCGGGTTGAGTAGCGCAGCTGTACGGAGGTACAGCGAGCAACGGATGCCCGGAAGTGGACTGCGCAGTAGCTTGTTGGCACGTGCGCTATCCATGGGCCACCCGCATCTGTTCCTGAATCATATCGAGCACGCGGTTGGTCATGGCGACATAGTGTTCCGGGATAAAGCGCACGATCTGCGTCAGCATCAGCAGGCCGAACATGGTAATCATGGAAAAACCCAGCGAAAACAGGTTCAGCGACGGCGCCACGCGGTTCAGGAAGCCAAAACCGAGCTGCACCACCATGGTGGAAAAGACGATGGGCAAGGCCAGCAATATGGCGGCGGCAAAGATCCACGCCACGTTATACGCCACCGTCTGCAGCAGCAGCGGGCCGTAGCCCTGCCCCACGGGCCAGGCCGTGAAACTGGCGCCGATCACGCCCGTCAGCACGAGGTGGCCGTCAATGGCGAAAAACACGATCATGCACATGATGGTGAGCAAACCCGTGATCACGTCCGACGAGGTGCCGTTGAGCGGATCGTTCATGACGGCCATGGAAAAGCCCACCTGGCTCGACACCAGATAGCCGAGCACCGACATGACGGACATGGCGAAGTGAAAAGCCAGACCGAGGACGAAGCCGACGATGGCCTGCTCCAGGGTGGCGACGAGGGCGTGCAGGGAAAACGGATCGATTTTCAGCAGTTCCTGCGAGACGCCCGACGCCTGCATCACGGGCAGCATCAGGATCGCCAGCACCAGCGACAGCAGCACCCGCACGGGGACGGGCACCATGGCGTCGCCGATCACGGGCGAGGCGCTGAGCATGGCCAGGATGCGGCAGAACGGCCACCACACGGCCAGCAGAAACGGCAGCACCTGATTGAAAATCTGATCCATGGCGCGTGGCGCTATCCGACCAGGGTGGCGGCGCGCTGAAAAATGGACACGCAATAATCCATCAGGTAACCGGCCATCCAGCGTCCGGCCAGGATCAGGGCCAGCAGGGTGACCAGCAGGCGCGGCAGGAAACTCATGGTCTGCTCATTGATCGAGGTGGCCGCCTGCACCAGCGCGACCAGCAAGCCCATGAGCAAACCCGGGACGACCAGGATTACCACCAGCAACATCACGACATGCAAGGCCTCGATGATCAGGTCGACGGCGACTTCAGGGGTAAACATGGATCAATAGCCCTGTATGCTGGTAACCAGCGTGTTGACGGTCAGGGTCCAGCCGTCGACCAGCACGAACAGCAGCAGCTTGAACGGCAGCGAAATCACCAGCGGCGACAGCATCATCATGCCCATCGCCATCAGCACGGACGCCACCACCAGATCGATGATGAGGAACGGTATGAACAGCATGCAGCCGATCTGGAAAGCCGTCTTGAGTTCGGACAAGACAAACGCAGCCAGCTTGACCGTGAAGCTGTGGTCTTGCGGGCGCATGCTCGACGGCTCGCCGGCCAGGTGCGCGATCTGCGCCAGCGCGGCCTTGCTCGTCTGCGCCAGCATGAAGCGCGAAATCGGCACTTCGGCGATCTTCAGGGCTTCCTGCATGCCGATCTGGTCGCGGTCGTACGGCACGAACGCTTCCTTCCACACCTGGTCGCCGATGGGGCGCATGACCAGCAGGGTCAGGATCAGGGCGATGCCGGTGACGATGCGGTTGGGCAAGCCCTGCTGCAGGCCCAGGGCCTGGCGCAGCAGGGACAGCACGATGACGAAGCGGGTAAAGCTGGTCATCATCATGACCATCACGGGCAGCAGCCCGAGCAGGGTCATGACGACCAGGATCTGCATCTTGACCGACAGGTCGGTCTTCGCGCCCGGCACCACGCCGGCAAGCAGGTCCTGCGCGCCGGCAGCGGCGCAACACAGCATCAGAACGGGAACAGCCAGCGCGGCAGCCAGCGCACCGCGGCGCCGGCTCAAACCGGGTACCGCCAGCTTCATGCTGTCATCAGGTCGAGATTGAGGCCGTCGAGGTCGATGACCTTGAGGCCATAGTTCTCGCCAGCAACTACCACTTCGGCACGGCCGATCGGCGTGCCATTGACCTTGATCACCAGCGGTTCGCCGGCCAGCATGTCGAGTTCGATCACGCTTTCCGGGCCGATGGCCATCAGTTCTTCCAGCGAAATGCGGGCCGAGCCCACTTCCAGGGTCAGGGTGACGGGAATCTTGCGCATCATCTGCGGAATGTCGCGCCGCGCGCGGCCGCTGGGCACGTCGGACACGTCGCCCTGGTCGATGATCATGTCATCGCCCAGGTCTTCCAGCAGGGTTTCGCTCTGGTTGGTATCGTTCATATTCATATTATTCGACATCTTCAAATGAGGTTAAACAGAGCTTGCCCTTGTGTTCGGAAACAGCAGCTGTAAATAAACGGGAGTCGTCCAGCATGACGTCAGTACGGCTCAGGCTGACGGGAATCACGTCGCCCACGCGCAGGTCGAACAAGGCGCCCAGTTGCATCTGCTTGCTGACGAGGCGGCCTTCCAGCGTCACTTGCAGGCGCGAAGCGAGCGGACGCACGCTGCCACGCAAGGCCTTCTTCGCTTGCGCGCGTTCGGGCAGCAGGCCGCGCAGCACGTCGGCCATCAGGCGCTTGTCCAGCGAGAACCAGAAGTGGCCGCTCTGCCCTGCCTCGACGTCGCTGAGCGCCACGCTGACGATCCAGCTGCCGCGCGCCGGATGCACGCCCGACTGCACGGCGAACTCGGCACTGGTGTCGATGCCGCTGCTTTTGCCCAGCGTTTGCAGATTCTTGTGGATACGGGTAAACAAGCTGTTCACCAACTGTTGTCCCAGCACCACAGCGAGGCGCTCCTCGGTGGCCGTCACGCGCACCTGCGCCGGATCGGGCAGCACGCCCTTGGCGCCGGCACTACCATAGCGATAGTTCAGCACGCTCAAGAGGATCTGCCGTTCGAGGGCAAAGCCCGTCTGGCTGGCCGGCGTGGAAAAACTCAGCCAGCGATTCACGCTGTCCTCGTTTTCCACGCGCGACAAATTCACGGCATCGATCTGGAAATTACCCCAGTAGCGACGGCTCATGGGTTGGCGCAAGGCCACTGCCAGGTCGTCGCGCAGCTGGGCGCCGAATACATGCAGCAAATGGACAGGACGTCCAAGCAGACAGGAATCGAGGACTTGATGGCGCGCAGCTTGATCTGTCTTGGTAATGATTGTCATGTAGTGGTCATGTCGGTATTGCGGTGGCAGAACAAATTATACGGATCGCCCGAAATTAAATACAGCATCATCTTGACCTTGCCTACCGGTATGCAAGCAAACGATTGCGCATCGTATCGCATGCTAGATGACTACGGTGCTGAACAATACATGAAAACGCCAAATATTGCCATGTATCAATATTCCTTGAGACAATCCTCTCTTTACTTTATAGTTGCCTGCGGGTAAGCTTATGGCGAGAAAATAGTGATTTGCAGTGCGCCATTCCCCTTACCTGATTCCGGTTTTTATGGCAGTTTCCAGTTTTATTATTGCCACCAGCAGAAACTCTTATCAGATAAATATTAGTTATCATGGCCATGTAAATCATGTCGGCGTGGGTTTGCTGGGTTTGTTTGAGTCTGCTTGAGCGGATGGTGTGGCAACTGATAAAACTGATGGGTCCTGCAACTCGGACCGGGCAGGATGGCATTGGATGTAATGCCTGCCGGAATGGCAACACCAGTAATTTCTGATTGATACGTCACCGCATATTGAAAGTAGAGGGCAAGATGAGCAACGAACTCGCAGGTCTGATCAAGGCCGATCTGGCAGCACTGAGCAATGACGCGCGCGCCCTGGGCGCCAGCATCGCGCCCGCCGCCCAGTTCGGCGCGCCGGAACAGTCCGGCTTCTCCTTTGCGCAAAGCATGAAAGACGCCATCGGCAAGGTCAACGGCGACGACCGCATGGCAGCGCAGAAAATGAGCGACGTCGACAGCGGCAAGAGCGACGACATGGTCGGCGCCATGCTGGCCAGCCAGGAAGCGAGCCTGTCCTTCTCCATGTTGATGCAAGTGCGCAACAAGGTCATGGGCGCCGTCGACGAACTCATCAAACTGCCTCTGTAATCTTCACGTCCTGATCCACGCCCAGCCTCCCAGCGAAAGTTACCCCAAGTGATTACCCCCATGAAGTCCGCATTTGCGCGCTGGCGCCTTGGCGCCCAGCCCGCCATCCCGCCCGCCCTGCTGAAAAACCTGGTTCCCATCGTCGTGCTGGCCATCGGCATCACCGCCATGGTGACCATGTATGCCTGGCGCGACCAGGCCAACTACAAGCCGGTGTTTGGCGCGCGCGAAAAAGTGGCCGTGACGGACATGATGGCCACCCTGGACGCCGAGCACATCCCCTACCGTTTGCATCCGGACAGCGGCCAGGTGCTGGTGCCCGACGCCATGCTGGGCAAGGTGCGCATGCTGCTGGCCTCGAAGGGCGTGACGGCGCAGCTGCCGGCCGGCCTGGAGCTGATGGACAAGAATGACCCGCTGGGCGTCTCCCAATTCGTGCAGGACGTGCGCTTCCGCCGCGGCCTGGAAGGCGAACTGGCGCAAAGCATCATGACGATGGACGCGATCGCTTCGGCGCGCGTCCATCTGTCGATTGCCAAATCGACGTCGTTTGTCGCCAGCGACGGCGACAAATCGTCCGCCTCCGTGGTGGTGGCGCTGAAACCGGGCCGCACCCTGGCGCCGGAACAGATCGCCGCGATCATCAACATGGTGTCCGGCAGCGTCGCCAGCCTGGCGCCCACGCGCGTGAGCCTGGTCGACCAGGGCGGCAACCTGCTGTCCTCGCACGTCGACCTGACGGACGGTTTCGATGCCTCGGCCGCCGGCAATGAAGGCGCGAAACGTTTCCAGGATGAAATCCGCCGCAACGTCACGGGCTTGCTCGGCCCCGTCATCGGCGAAGACAACTTCAAGCTCAGCGTGACGGCCGCCGTGAACAACGACCGCGTGGACGAAACGCTGGAAAAATACGGCGAAGCCCCGAAAGTGACGAGCGAAGCGATGCGCGAAGAGCAGGAACGCAACCGCACCGTGGCCGGCATTCCCGGCAGCCTGTCGAACCGTCCGCCAGCGGCCGCCGTGCCGGCACCGGCCGACGCCGCCGGCGCCGCGCCCGCCGATGGCGCGCCGAAGCCGTCCGACGACGGCACGGCCCGCAAGAACGCCACCACGCGCCAGTATGCCTACGACCGCAGCATCACGCAGATCAAGCGCAGCCGCGGCCGCCTGGAAAAACTCAGCGTCGCCGTGGTCCTCAACAGCGCCGCCGCACCGAACCCGAAAACGGGCTGGACCCCTGCCGAACTGGGCAATATTGAAAAAATGCTCAACAGCGGCCTGGGCATCAACGCCCAGCGCGGCGACAGCCTGAGCCTGACGGCGCTGGCCTTCCCGGCCAAGCCGCCCGTGGCGCAGTGGTGGGAAGAGCGCGACACCGTCGTCGATTTCAGCAGCTGGCTGCTGTACGCCCTGGGCGCCGTACTCGGCTACTTCCTGATCCTGCGTCCGCTGCTGCGCCTGCTGACCACGCGCCTGGCGCCGCCGGCACTCAAACAGATCGATCCCGCCATGGCCCTGGCCGGCAGCAGCACGGCCGGCGCCACTGGCGCCACCGCCGCCGCCGGCGCGCCGGCCCTGGGCGTGAATGGCAGCCCGCTGGCGCTCGAAGGCGAAGCTGCCGCCGGCGGCAGCATGCCGGTCGTGCCGCTGCTGGAAAACTATGACTTGCCGCCACCCGGCTCGGCGGTCGACGTGATGGTCGACCACCTGAAAGTGCTGGCGGAAAAAGAACCCGAGCGTGTCGCCGAAGTCGTCAAACAATGGATGCAGAAAAATGGCCGAACTCAACAACAATAATTTCCCTGACGACGCAGATGTCGAGAACGTCAGCCTGAGCCCTGTGGAACAGGCTGCCATCGTGCTGCTGAGCATAGGCGAAGAACAGGCCGCCAATGTGCTGCGCTGCCTGTCGCGTGAAGAATTGCTGGAAGTCACGCAGGTGATGTCGCGCATGAGCGGCATCAAGGTCGAATCCGTGAAAACGGCCATGCAGACCTTCTTCGACGACTACCGCCAGCAAAGCGGCGTGCACGGCGCCTCGCGCAGCTACCTGAAGCGCTCGCTGGACATGGCGCTGGGCAGCGATATCGCGAACAGCGTGCTGAACAACATTTACGGCGACGCCATCCGTCCGAAAATGGCGCGCCTGCAATGGGCCTCGCCAAAATGGCTGGCCGAATACATCGTCAACGAGCACGTGCAGATGCAAGCCGTGTTCCTGGCCTTCCTGCCGCCCGCGCTGGCCGGCCAGATCCTCGACGCCCTGCCCGTCGAAGGCCGCGACCTGGTCTTGCTGAACCTGGCCCGCCTGGACGAGATCGACCGCGACCTGCTGGTCGAGCTCGACGAACTGGTGGGCCGCTGCCTGGGCACGCTCGACACGCAAAGCACCAGCGTGGAAGGCATCCGCCAGGCGGCAGAGATTCTCAACCGCATGCCGGGCAACCGTGCCGCGCTGGTCGAACTGCTGCGCGCGCACGACCCGGACGTCGTCTCGGAAATCGAACTGAGCATGTACGACTTCCTGATCCTGGCCACGCAGAGCGATGTCACGCTCACGCGCATCCTGGAAGACGTGCCGATGGAACAGTGGGCCATCGCCCTGAAGGGCGCGGAACCGTCGATCCGCGACGCCGTGCTGAAAACCATGCCGCGCCGCCAGGCACAGAGCTTCGAAGACATGATGCGCCGTTCCGGCCCCGTGCCTTTGAGCCGCATCGAACAGACGCGCCAGGAAATCATGGCCACCGTCAAGGGCCTCGCCGATGCGGGCGAGATCGAAGTGCAACTGTTTGCCGAAGCGGTGATCGAATGAAACACTTCCGCTCGTATCGTTTCCCGCCCCTGTCGCAATTCATCGCCGCCGGCCAGCGCGCCGCCAGCGAGGACACGGACGGCCAGTGGCAGGCGTCCGTCTCGGAAGGCTTCGAGCAGGGCCAGCGCGACGGCTACGAAGTGGGCCTGGTGCAAGGCCAGCAGGACGGCTACGACGCCGGGCGCAGCGACGGCGTGGCGCAGGGCCGCGAAGAAGGCCGCAATGAAACCCTGGTGGCGCTGGACCGCCTGGCCCGCCCCGTCGACGCCATCCTGCGCGACCTGAAGAAAGTGCGCGCCGATTACCGCGAAGCGCAGCGCAAGGAAGTGGTCGACCTGGTGGCCAAGGTGGCGCGCCAGGTGATCCGCGCGGAACTGGCGCTGCAGCCGGTGCAATTGCTGGCCCTGGTCGACGAGACTCTGGCCTCGATGCCGCCCACGCGCGAGGAAATCGACGTTTTCCTCAATCCGGAAGAACTCAAACGCATCAGCGAACTCGATCCGAAGCGCGCCAAGCGCTGGAACCTGATCGCCGACGCTCGCCTCGACGCGGGCGAATGCCGCATCAAGGCGGGCGACAATGAAGTCGACGCGGGCTGCCATCAGCGCCTGTCGGCCTGCATGGAGCAAGTCAGCAGCCACCTGGCGCTGGCCGCCGAACACGCTGACCAGGGCGCGCCTGCATGATCGCCGACACGCTGCGCAGTTTCGAGATCGGCGATATCCCGGTCGCGACACCCACCGGCCGCCTGGTCGGCGCTTCCGGCCTGCTGCTGGAAAGCGCCGGCTGCCGCCTGCACACGGGCCAGCGTTGTCAAATTGAAACTGTCAGCGGCGAGTGGCTCGATGCGCAAGTCGTCGGCTTCCGCGAAAAACTGTCTTACCTGATGCCGTTCAAGAAGGCCACGGGCCTGACCACGGGCGCCAGGGTCCTGCCCCTGCCCGACAAGGCCAGCCTGCAGATCGGCCCCTCGTGGCTGGGCCGCATGGTGAATGGCCTGGGCGAGCCGATCGACGACCTGGGCCGCCTCGGCGGCGAACACATCCTGGAAGTCACGCCACCAAAAATCAATCCCCTGAAGAAACAACCGGTGGTCGAACCGCTGGACGTGGGCGTGCGGGCCATCAACAGCATGTTGACCTTGGGCAAGGGCCAGCGCGTGGGCCTGATGGCCGGTTCCGGCGTCGGCAAGAGCGTGCTGCTGGGCCTGATCACGCGCCAGACGGTGGCCGATGTCGTCGTCGTCGGCCTGATCGGCGAACGGGGCCGCGAAGTGCGCGAATTCGTCGAAAAGTCGCTCGGCGCCGAAGGCTTGAAAAAAGCCGTGCTGGTGATCGCACCGGCCGACGAATCGCCCTTGATGCGCATCATGGCCACCGAGCTGTGCCATTCCATCGCCGCGCACTACCGCGACCAGGGCAAGCACGTGCTGCTGCTGGTCGATTCGCTCACGCGCTATGCCATGGCCTTGCGCGAAGTGGCGCTGGCCCTGGGCGAGCCGCCCGCCACGCGCGGCTATCCGCCATCCGTCTTTTCGAACCTGCCGCAACTGGTGGAAAGCGCCGGCAACGGCGCCCACCCGGACGGCAGCATGAGCGCCATCTACACGGTGCTGGCCGAGGGCGACGACCAGCAGGATCCCGTGGTCGACACGGCGCGCGCGATTCTCGACGGCCACATCGTGCTCACGCGCGAACTGGCCGAGCGGGGCCACTACCCCGCCATCGACATCGCCGCCTCGATCAGCCGCTGCATGGCGCAGGTGATCACGCCCGAGCACATGCAGGCGGCGCGCGCGCTGAAGGCGTCGATGGCGCGCCACGCGCGCGTGCGCGACCTGATCCCGCTGGGCGCCTACGTGCCCGGTGCCGACCCGATCACCGACCGCGCCGTGCAGCTGCACGCGCCCATCGAAGCCTTCCTGTGCCAGGGCACCAAGGAAGAGGCGCCGATGGGGCCGTGCATCGAACAACTTGAACAGATCATGGCCTAGGAGCATATGTGAGCGACGCGCATACCATCCGCAATCTGACCACCCTGGTCGGCCTGCGCAGCACCGAAGTGGAACGCCTGCAAGGCGAAATGGCGGCGCAGACGGCCGTGCGCGAGCGCTACCAGAAAAACCTGGAGCGCCTGACGGGCCTGTACACGGATAGCGGCCCCAGCGGCGCCCTGCCCCTGGCGCTGTCCGTCAACTGCGGCAACTTCAAGCAAGCCGTGATGCAGATGGCCGACCAGCACCGCACCGATTTGCACCTGCACGAAGCCAACATGGCCGTGTCGCAACGCGCACTGAACACGGCCTGGGCCAAGCGCGAAGTGCTGGACCAGGTGCTGACGCAAAAACAGAAGCATGTTGCAAATGAGCAACAACGAGTTGATGCGAAGCGGCAAGACGAGCTGGCGACGCAATTCTGGTTCCGCGGGCAGGTAAAATGAAGTTTGTGTAAGTTTCTTTCAGGAAAACTTCACGAAACGGGAATGGGGGTCGCCTTGTACCGGTATAACCCTTTATTCAGGAGTCTGGCATGGCAAACGCAATTACCGCACCACGATACGATCCACTCGTCACAGCACAACAACTGGCTACCAAATCGGTGGCTGCGCAAAAGGCGGCCCTGGAGGCTCAGAGTACGCTTGCCAACAACACCTCCAGCGCGCTGGGCAACCTGAAATCGGCCATCTCGGCATTCCAGCTGGCGATGTCGGCAATGACGTCCAGCAAATCCGTGCTGAACCAGTCCGCCACCTTCAGCAATACCGCGTATGGCACGGCCACGGCCGGCATCAAGGCGGCGCCGGGCAGCTACGCGTTCTTTGTGGAACAACTGGCCACGGCCAGCCAGACGTCGTATGGCGGCTTGAGCAGCACCACGCCCGCCAACGGCGGCAACATGACCATCCGCATCGGCGACCCGGCAGCCGCTGCCACGGCCGACAATGCCTTCGACATCGACCTGGCCGCCGCCAACAAGGATGGCGACCCCTACCTGACGCCGCAGGAAATCGCCGCCGCCATCAATGGCAACAGCAAGAATAATGCGCGCGTCACCGCTTCCGTCATCAATATCGGCAACCAGGCGCAATTGGTGCTGACATCGAATCTCACCGGCCTGGCCAATGCCGTCTCGATCGACACCAACAGTGTGACGGATCCGGCGCTGCAGACAGCGCTGCAGAGCGACAAGAAAGCCCTCGTGGCGCCCAAGGATGCCATCGTCTGGCTGGGAGCCCAGGGCTCCGGCACCAAAATCACGCAGGCATCGAACACGTTTACCAACGTGCCCGACGTGAAAATGACATTCACCAAGGCCATGACGGCGGGCGAAAATCCGCTTACCGTGACCGTCGGGACGGATAGCGCCGGCACCATTGCCAATGTGCAAGCCTTCGTCGACGCCTACAACAAGCTGAAAAGCGTGATGGATGGCCTGGCCAATCCCGGCAACCCGGAGAAAAATATCGCTGCCGGCATCTTTGCCCACGATTCCGGCCTGAACGCCCTGCGCTCCAGCATGGGCGATGCCTTGCGCCTGACCGTCGATGGCGTGTCGCTGGTGGCGTATGGCATTACGGCCCAGCGCGATGGCACGATCAGCCTGAATTCCGCCAAACTGACGGCCAAACTGGCAGACAATCCTGGCGGCCTGGACAAACTGTTCGGCAATAACAGCCTGTCGGCACCTGCCGGCGTGCTCGGCGGCCTGGACAAGGTGCTGGGCCAGTGGAGCAATGTCACCAAGGGCCAGATCACCCAACGCATGGCAGCGACGGACAAGTTGCAGAAGAGCCTGGTCAAGAGCAGCGAGCGTCTGACCAACCAGTACAACACGGCGTACAGCCGCTTCCTGGATCAGTATTCCCGACTGCAAGTATTGCAGGAGCAAATGACCAGGAATTCCGACATGTTCGATGCCATGTTTAATAGCAGCAAATCCTAAGGCGGACGTGCCAGCCGCGCCGCCACAGTTAACATAGCGAGAAGATAATAATGTTGAACAATGAAGCTTACGGCAACTACCACGCCGTCAACCTCGATTCCCAGACCGCCCGCGCCACACCGGTCGAGCTGGTACTGGTGCTGACGGACGGCTTGCTGGAAGAACTGGCGCGCGCGCGCGGGCATATCGTGGGCAAGCGCTACGAGCAAAAGGCCATCAGCCTGGATAAATGCACGCAGATCATCAACGGTCTGTCGAGCTCGCTCGATTTCGACAATGGCGGCGAAGTGGTGGTCAACCTGGCGCGCCTGTACGACTATTGCGTGGCGCGCCTGTACACGGCCGGCATCAAGCTCGACCCGACGCTGATCGATGAAGTGACTACCTTGATGACCACCATCAAGCGCGGCTGGGTGGGCGTCCAGGCCAATAATGCCTAGGCGCGCTGCGCTGCAGCAGCTGAGCCGGCATTTGAGCGCGGCTGTCGCCCAGGCAGACTGGGAGGCGATGGAACAAATCTCGGCCAGCCTGGCGAAAAACATCCCGCTGCTGGCCGAACGCGGCGCATGGAATGCGCTGGAACAAACAGAATTGTTGCAATTGCGCAAAATTCACGCGCAAGCGGTTAAAATTTGCTCTGCGGAAAAAGAACGCCTGGGTCAACACCTGGGTGCATTACAGGCAAATAAGGAAGGTTGGGTCGCCTACGCCGCACTCGGCGAATACGACTCGGACGGGAATCAAGCATGATCATGAACTTCAACAAGGCGCCGGCCGCTCCGGCAGCGACGGCCAATGCGGCACCGGCACCAGCCTCGGCGCCAGCGCCGGCACAGGCGGCCGCCTTGCCCGGCACGCCAGGCTATGGCAGCAACGGTGCCGCGCCCTCCGCCCTGCCCCTGTTTGCGCAGGTGCTCGATGTGACAGGCACGCAGACGGCCGATGGCGATACGCCCGCGCCCGCCAAGGATGGCGACAGCGACAGCCAGGCCGACAGCGGCCTGCCCGCCATGGCCGCCCCTGTCATCGGCTTGCCGCTGACGATGCTGCCGCAAACGGACGCGGCCGCAGCCGAGGCGCGCGCCGCCGCGCAGGCACAGGCACAGACACCCGCGCAGGCGAATGTGGCGCAAGCCAACCCGGCACTCAACATCAGCCTGCATCCGGCGGCGATCAGCCTCAGCGCACAGGGAACGGCGCAGCCGGCAGGCCGCGATACGCGCGAACCGCTGGCAGCAGCCATCCCGGCGAGCGCCGCCAAGGGCAGCGCGCCGGCCCAGCCTTTCGAGTCGCTATTGCAGCAAGGCACGCCGGTGACGGCCGCCACTCCTGCCGCTGCGGCGCGCGAAGGCGAACGCGGCGCTGCAACGCCAACGCCACCCAATCTGGGCCTGGCGGGCGCGGTCGGCAATGCCGCCACGGCGGCCCCGGCCGGCGATACCATCAAGCTCAACGGCCCTGCCCAGCAATGGCAGGAACCGCTGCGCGAAGCGCTGGGCGAACGCCTGCAGACGCAGCTCGGCCGCAACAGCGAACACGCGACGATCCGCCTCGACCCGCCCATGCTGGGCCGCATTGAGATCTCCATCCGCCATACGGCCGGCGCGCTGCAGGTGAACGTCACGGCATCGAACTCGGAAGTGTTGCGCCAGTTGCAAGGCATCGGCGAAAACATGCGCAGCGACCTGGCGCAGCGCCAGTACACCGAGGTGGCCGTCAATATCAGCGCCACCCCGCGCAGCCCCGCCGCCCAGGCATTTGCCGAAGGCGATGCGCGCGGCCAGCGTCAACCGGGCCGCCAGCAGGACGATGCCGAACCGGGCCGCGCCCTGTCCGATGGCACAGCCTCCAGCACCACGTACGCCATGCATGAGCGAGAAACCACCTGATGACTATGAAAATGAAACTGATAGGCGGCTTTATCGCCGTGGCGGTGCTGGCCGCCGGCGCGGCAGGCGGCGCCATGTGGTACCTGGCCAAGCCGGTCGCCGGCCATGCCGATGTTGCCGAAGCGAAAGCCCCGCCACCGCCCGCCACGGGCAAGAAGGCGCGCAAATTCATTACGCTTGACAAGGTCATCGTGATGCTGCGCCGCGCTCCCGGCGAAGGCGAAACGCATTACCTGTCGGCCGACCTGGTGATCGCCACCACCGAAGAAAAGGAAAAGCTGACCAAGGACCACTTGCCGCTGATGCGCTCGATCGCCGTCAGCACCCTGTCGAGCTTTCCACTGGACAAGGCGCAAACCATGACCGTGGACCAGTATGCCGAGCAGATCAACAAGGCATTCAATGTCAGCTATGAACGCGAGCAGATGGAAAAGCCGTTCACCGAAGTCATGGTCGGCAAGCTGATCATTGAATAAGCCAACACGCCAGCCGACCTAGTGGGAGACCCTGTGGCTTATGCAGAGCAATACCAGGAAGCGTATGGCGCCGGAGAATATGCGGCCGCCAGCGCTTGCGCGGCCGTGCTCAGCGTTGCTGAAGAGCAACAACATCTGGTGGCGTACGCCCCTTTGGTGAAACGCATCGTGCGCCAGCTCAATTCGCAGGTATCGGGCGCCATCGACCGCGACGACATGGAGCAGATTGGCCTGATGGGTTTGCTCGAAGCCTTGCGCCGCTACGGCGTGCCGGATCAGTCTTTCGGCAGCTATGCCAGCCTGCGCATCCGTGGCGCCATCCTCGATGAACTGCGGCGCCAGGACTGGCGCCCGCGCGCCGTGCGCCAGGAAAGCCACCGCCTGCGCGACAGCGTGCGCGCCCTGACCCGGCGCCTGGGACGCGAGCCGCAGGAGGCGGAAATCATGGCGGCCCTGAAGCTGACGCCGGAAGCCTTCCAGGAATATCAATTGGCTGAAAACGCCGAGCTGATCGCCAGTTTCGACGAAGTGCTGCAGGAAAGCCTGGGACAGGCCGACAGCGCACCGAGCCCGGAAGAGCAATTGATGGTGCGCCGCAGCCTGGAGCAAGCGTTGCGCGCGCTGGACGAACGCGAGCAGCGCGTGATCCAGATGTATTACGAATTCGAACTGAGCTACAAAGAAATAGCCGCCGTGCTTGACCTGAGCGACGCCCGCGTCTGCCAGCTCAACAAGACGGCACTGGGCAAGATGAAAGCCATGCTGCAAGACGCATAAGTTTCAGCACTATCCATCAAATTGACGCAGCACAATGACGCAGAAAGGCAGTTGACATGGTAATTATCGGTATCTTAATCGTGATGGGGTGTGTATTCGGAGGCTTCGCCCTGATGGGCGGCACCGTCCACGCGATCTGGCAACCGGTCGAGTTGATCATCATCATCGGCGCCGCCGTCGGCGCCCTGGTGCTGGGCAACCCCAAGCATGTACTCGGTGAAATGCTGCACCAGATGCGCAAGATCGTCACGCACAAGAAGCAAGGCTCGGAATTCCAGCGCCAGTTGCTGCTGCTGATGTACGAACTGCTGCAAACGGCCGCCGGCGGCCTGAAGGCGCTCGATGCCCACGTCGAGGCACCGCGCGAAAGCGCCCTGTTCCAGCGCTATCCGCTGGTGCTGGAAGAGCCGAAGCTGCTCGCTTTCATCGTCGACAACTTCCGTTTGATGGCGATGGGCAAGATCAACGCGCATGAGCTCGAAGGTGTGCTGGAACAGGAACTGGAAGCCATCCACGACGAATTGCTGCAACCGTCGAAGTCGCTGCACAAGATCGCCGAAGCCATGCCCGGCTTCGGTATTCTGGCCGCCGTGCTCGGTATCGTGATGGCCATGAATTCCGTGGCCGACGGCGCCGATGCGGCGGAAATTTCGGAAAAAGTGGGCGCCGCCATGGTCGGTACCTTCATCGGCATCTTCTTTTGCTACGGCGTGCTCGATCCGATGTGCAACATGATGAAACAGCTGGTGGGCGAGGAAGGCTCGACCATGGAATGCGTGAAGGTCGTGCTGGTCACGCACGTGGCGGGCAAACCGCCTCTGCTGGCCATCGATGCGGGCCGCCGCCTGGTGCAGTTGAACATCAAGCCAAGCTTCGCCCAGCTGGAAAGCTGGATCAATGCGCTGGAAGATGGCGGCGCCGAACAAGAGCAAGGCCAAGGCCGGGGAGGCCGCCGTGCTAAAGCCGCATGAGAAACATGAACAGGCCATCATCAAGCGGGCTGGCCGCAAGCACGACGACGACGGCCACGGCGGCGCCTGGAAAGTAGCGTTTGCCGACTTTTGCCTGGCCCTGCTGTCGCTCTTCCTCGTGCTGTGGCTGATGGCCGCGCGCGAGCAGCAGGCGATGAAGGAAATCATGATGGATGCCAGCGCCGGCAGCCGCCAGGGCGAAGGCCAGGGCGTCATGCCGGAACAGAAAGGCGGCCCCCGTGGCAGCCTGATCGAGCGCTTCCCCATGCCCCGCAAGGGCACGGGCGACACGCGCACGGAAGGCAAGCAGATGCAGGATGGCAAGGCTGGCGCCGCGCCGCAAAACCAGACCAAGATCAGCTACCAGTCGCCGGAAGACCTGCTGAGCCTGTCGCGCGCGCTCGACAAGCTCAGCGATGAAGCTGGATTGAAAAGCAACTTGCAATCGGTGATCACGCCCTACGGCTTGCGCGTCATGCTGCACGATACGGACAAGCAAGGCATGTTCGTGCGCGGCAGCGCCGTGCCGACCGACCGCTTCCGCAAGCTGCTGCGCCAGATGGGCCCTGTTTTTGCCCAGATGGACAACCAGATGCTGATCGTCGGCCATACCGATTCGATGCAATACGCCAATACCGGCTATGAAGGCTTTTCGAACTGGACCCTGTCGGCCAACCGCGCCATGTCGGCGCGCGCGCAATTATTGATCGGCAGCATGAGTCCGGACAGCGTGCTGCAAGTGGTGGGCATGGCCGACCGCGCGCCGCTGGACGTGAAAAATGCCAGCGCCGGCATCAACCGCCGCATCGAACTGTTAATATTGACGCGTGGCCAGGCCGACAGCATCGCCGCCATGTTCGGCATGGCCGGGCAAAAGCCGCAAGGCGAAGAGTTGCAAGTGGGTGAACCGGACTCGGGCACCTTGCAGCGCCTGCGTGATAAGCTGGGCCTGCCCGCAAAGAAGGAACGGGACGAGCATGCAAATTAAAGGCAAACAACGTATGAAAATCTCCTCCGGCAATACCGGCGCTGCCGTGCGCAGCAGCGCCGTGGCGCCGGCCGAGGCGATCGCCGAGCACGCGGGTGCCGCAGGCGCCATGGGCGGCTCGTCGGCCGGGGCGGAACTGCAATCGGCCGTGCTGCAACCGGCCATGGCCGCCCTGCGCGCCATGCCCGAGATCGATCACGAGCGCGTGGCCATGCTGCGCGATGCGCTGGCCAAGGGCGAATTGCCGTTCGATCCGTCGAAACTGGCTGGTCTGATCCAGCGTTTCCACGGCGGCGAATCGTGACCGCGCCGCGCAAGGGCATCACGCGCCAGGAAGCCATGCGCCGCGTGCTGCAAGGCATGACGGACGACCGCGCCGGCTACGCCGCCCTGCAAACCTTGCTGGAAGAACAATTTCAGGCCACCCTGCACCACCAGAGCGCGCAGCTGACGGCGCTGGCCGACCAGGTCGTCGCCGCCGTCGAGCCACTCGATGCGCGCCGCCGCCAGCGGGTCAGCCTCGTCACTGCCCTGCTGGGCCCGCAAGGCGATATGCCGCAATTGTTTGCGTTATTACAAGAAGACGCGCGCAGCAAGGCCCAGGCTGATTGGGCCTTGCTGGAACAGATGGTGCTTGAATGCAAGCGCCTGAATGCCCGCAACAGCGATTTATTAACAGAGCAGTACAGCATCATGCAGCGCGTGCTGCATGGCGAGGAAGATACGTATGCGCCAGGCTGATTTCCTGACCACCCGCGCCACGGCGGCGACGCCATCGACGGCGGCGACCCATGCCGTGCAAAGCAATATGCGCGCCACCGACGCCACTGGCGCCACTGTCTCCGGCGGCAGCTTTGGCAGCGTGTTCCGGCAAGTGCAGGGCGAAGTGGCCCGCTTCATCGAACAGGGCGGCGGCAATGCCACCAGCCTGAGCCCGCAGGGCCGCGCCTACCTGGAGCAAAGCCAGCCTGTCAACGTCCTGGGCAGCATCAACCAGGGCGGCGAGATCGGCGAAACGCAGCAGCAATTCCTCGCCTCGATCAAGCCGTGGACGGAAGAAACAGGCGCGCGCCTTGGCGTGGCGCCGGAAATCGTCGCCGCCCACGCGGCGCTGGAATCGGGCTGGGGCCAGCGTCCGCTGCGCCAGGGCACGGGCGCGGACACGAATAATTTGTTCGGCATCAAGGCCGGCGGCAAATGGCAGGGCGACGTGGCCAGCAATGTCACCACCGAATACGAGGCGGGCAGCGCTACGGCCCTGAAAAAAACGGAACGCTTCCGCAGCTACCCGGATCAGGCCAGCGCCTTCCGCGACTATGCGCAAGTGCTGCTCGACAACCCGCGCTACCGCGCCGCCCTGAACACGGGCGCCGACGCGGGCGCCTTCGCGCAAGGCCTGGCGCGCGGCGGCTATGCCACCGACCCCAACTACGCCGCCAAGCTGACGCAGCTGGCGACGCGGCTGCAGCGCACGGCCGCCGCCGACTGATTTTTCTTAACGGCCAGCAATATCGGCCGGCTCCACCACACCCGCATCGACCACCCTGGCACGTATCACCGTGCCGCTGGTGGCGTTGCGCACGCGAATCACCTCGCCCAGCGCGCCCGGATCCAGCGCTTCGCCGGCCATGCTCACCTCCACCTGCTCCTTGCGCGCCACGATATTCACCGCACTGCCCCGCTTGATCAACACGGGCGAGGCCAGTTGTCCTTGCCGCAACACTTCGCCGGCACGCAAGCTGCGCCGGCTCGACAGGCCAACGGCGCCGGGCAAGGAGGCAATGCTGTCGGGCACCATCGTCACGTCGCGCCGCGCCATCGTCACGTCGCCCGCCTGCAAGGGCGTATTCGCCGTGACGGGGGCGCTCGTCACCGCCACCTGGGCCGTGATGCTGCCGCGCGCCAGCATTTCATAGCGCCAACCGTTGCTCCCAGGACACACTGCAACAAAGCGCATGCGCTGCGCCGAACGGCTGTCCGCCGTTTCCAGCGCGACGGGCGCCGCGCACGCCGGCATGGGGCGCGTGCTTTTCACCACGGCCACCTGGAACTGCGGCTCCAGCAATCCCGCCGAGGCTGCCTGCTGTGCCAATTGCTCGCGCGCCAATTGTTCCACACGCGAAAATATATTGTCGGCTGGCAATTCTGCGCGTCCTGCACTACTATATAGGCTGGTCAGTAAAAATAGGCTTGGCAATAGTATGTGACGACCTTGCGCCTTGTTCCACATCATGGAATAGTTCTCAAAATAAATCATTGCTAACCTTAATCAAAGATACTGAAGCGGCATGACCTTACCATGCGTCAACATGACCAGGCTGGGATTTTACCTCTGCACCATCTATTTTCTAGCCCGAACCGCAAAAAGCACGATCGAATTCAATACAAAGGATGACCATGGGGATTAATTTCAAGGATGCGCTGGGCGTGCACGCCGATGCGCTCGCGCTGCGCGCCGACCGTACACGCGTGCTGGCGGCCAACATCGCCAATGAAAACACGCCAGGCTTCCAGGCCATGGACATGGATTTCGGCAGCGCCCTGCAGCAGTTGCAGGATAACGAGGCCGGCCTGCTGTCGACCGATGACGATGCCAGCGCCCTGTACCGCGTCCCCTACCACCCCAGCCGCGACGGCAACACCGTCGAAATCGGCGTGGAGCAGGCGGCGTTCTCGCAGAATGCCACCGACTTCCAGACCAGCCTCACTTTCGTCAACATGAAACTGAAGGGTCTGTCCAAGGCCATTTCCGGACAATAAGGATCACATGAGCTTCCAGGATATTTCCAAGATCGCCGGTTCGGCGATGGCGGCGCAAACCGTGCGCCTCAATACCATCGCCAGCAACCTGGCCAATGCCGATTCCGTGGCCGGTTCCGAAGGCGAAACCTACCGCGCGCGCAAGCCGGTGTTTGCGGCCGTGATGGATGGCCCCGGTGCCAGCGGCGCCGGCGGACGAGTTCAAGTACTCGACGTGGTGCAAAGCGATGAGCCGCTGCGCAAGGTGTATGAACCGGGCCATCCGATGGCCAATGCCGATGGCATGGTGTTCTACCCCAACGTCAACCAGGTCGCCGAGATGACCGACATGATGTCGGCCTCGCGCGCGTTTGAAACCAATGTCGAAGTTCTGGGCCGCATCAAGTCGATGCAGCAATCGCTCCTCAAATTAGGTGAAGCATAATCCATGGAAACCAATCTCTTTACAAACAACACCAGCGGCAGCGGCAGCAACAGCAATGCCGTCAAGTCGCAAAGCAATGCCACCCAGGATATGTTCACCAAATTGCTGGTCGCGCAGATCAAGAACCAGGATCCCCTCGCGCCGACCGATCCGAGCCAGTTCGTCAATCAATTGACGCAGCAGGCGCAGACGGAAGCGATGCAGAACCTGTCGGCGCTGACCAGCGCCAATGCCAGCGTGCTGCAATCGATGCAAGTGCTGGCCCTGGGCGCGCAAGTCGGTTCCGAAGTCATGGTCAACAGCGAAACGGTGCAGCTCGACAAGAGCAAGGTCAGCGGCAGCATCGCGCTGGCGTCCGGCACCACCAAGACCACCGTGACCCTGAAAGGCATCGACGACAAGGAATACAAGATCGAACTGGGCGCCAAGGCGGCCGGCACGGTGCCGTTCACCATCGATCCCGTCGCCCTGGGCTTGCCTGCTGGCACCTACAGCATGAAGGTCACCACCAATGGCACCGAAAAGCCGACGGTCGATATCGCGGGCAAGCTGAACAGCGTGCGCCTGTCGGCCGGCGGCAGCATGATTCTGAGCGTGTCGAACCTGGGCGAAGTCAACCCTGGCGCGATCACCGGCTTTAACGGTAAGACGGCCTGATCCGCTCTCCCCTTCGTTCCTGAACACTAATCTCCTCCTTCACTAAAGGAAGTCAACATGAGTTTCGACATCGCCCTGTCCGGTATCCAGTCCATCAACCAACAGTTGAACAGCACCAGTAACAATATCGCCAATGCCGGCACCTACGGTTTCAAGAGCAGCCGCGCCAACTTTTCGGCCATGTACGCCGGGTCGCGCGCCACGGGCACGGAAATCGGGTCGCTGACGCAAAGCATGTCGCTCAATGGCGGCGTGCTCAACACGGGCCGCGCGCTCGACGCGGCCATCGACGGCCGCGGCTACTTCGTCACGCGCGATGCACAGAACACCATGATCTACAGCCGCGTCGGCATCTTTTCGGCCAGCAATGATGGCAAGCTGATCGACTCGAACGGCCGCCTGGTGCAGGGCTACGCCGCCGTCAAGGGCAGCACCACTCTGGGCACCATGGGCGACATGAACATTCCGACGGGCCAGATTCCCGCCGTGGCAACGACCAAGCTGGCGTATGCCGCCAACATGTCGTCCGAATGGACCGTGAAAACCCCGCCGTTCAGCAAGACCAACGAACTGAGCTACAACAGCGCCAAGTCCTCGATCGTCTACGACTCGCTGGGCGCCAAGCACTCGCTGGGCCAGTACTTCGTCAAGACGGCAACGGGCGTGGACGTGCACTACACCTTCGACAACGCCGATGTGACGCCGGTGACGAGCATGACCTTCGACACGAACGGCAAGCTGTTGACGGGCACGACCGCGTCGCCAGTGCTGCCGACGCCGGCTGGCGCCGCGCCGATGACGGTCGCCATCGACTACGCGGGCACCACCCAGTTCGCCGGTGAAGCCACGACCTCGACCGACCGCGCCGACGGCTATGCCTCGGGCACCTACATGGGCGTGGAACTGGCCGATGACGGCTCCGTCGTGGCGAAATACACGAATGGCCAGAAACAAAGCATCGGCGTGATCGCCCTGGCAACCTTCCCCGACGAAGGCGCCTTGACGGCCGTCAACGATACCAGCTGGGTCGCCTCGACCACCTCCGGTACCGCCATGTATGACCGTCCGGGCGTGGGCATGGCCGGCAAACTGGTGACGAGCTCGCTGGAACAGTCGAACGTCGACATCACTTCCGAACTGGTGGGCCTGATGACGTCGCAGCGCAATTACCAGGCGAACTCGAAGGTCATCTCGACCGAGAACGCCATGCTGCAATCGCTGATGCAAGCGCTGTAATCCACGATACGCAAAGGTAAAGAGCAATGGATGCGCTGATTTATACCGCCATGAGCGGGGCCGACCGTGCCCTGCGGGCACAGCAGGTACACGCCAACAACCTGGCCAACATCGAAACGGGCGGCTTCCGCGCCAATCTCGAGGTATCGACGGCCCAGCCGTTGCAGAACGGCTATGGCTACGACGACCGCCACATGACGCAGACGCAGTCGAGCGCCGTCGGCACGCGCACCGGCGCCATCAAGGAGACGGGACGCGAACTCGACGTGGCCATCACGGGCAACGGCTTTCTCGCGGTGCAGTGGCAAAACGGCGAAGCCTACACGCGCGCCGGCGCCATGGACCTCGATGAAACGGGCGCGCTGACCATCAACGGCCGGCCCGTGCTGGGCGAAGGCGGCCCCATCACGATTCCCGAACACACCAGCCTGTCGATCGGCGCCGATGGCACGATTTCCATCCAGGTGCCGGGCACCGCGCAAATGCAGACGGTCGACAAGCTCAAGCTGGTCAATGCCGAAGCGGGCGAGCTGACGAAGAACGAGGCGGGCCTGATCGTGGCGCGCGGCGGCGAAGACTTGCAGGCCGATCCGACGGTACGCCTGCGCGACCGCCACCTGGAAGGCAGCAACGTCTCTGCCGTCGAGGAAATGGTCGCCACCATGAGCCTGAACCGCAGTTTCGAGATGCAAATGAAAGTATTCAAGGCCAGCGATTCCATGACGGAATCGGGAAACCGCCTGCTGGGCGCCTAAGCCCCACGCCAACCAATTACCAGGAGTAAATCATGAATCCAGCAATGTGGATCAGCAAGACCGGCGTGCAGGCGCAAGATGCCAAACTGCAAGCCATCGCGAACAACCTGGCCAACGTCAATACCGTTGGTTTCAAGCGCGACCGCGTCGTCTTCGAAGACCTGTTCTACCAGGTCGAGCAGCAGCCGGGCACGCAGCGCGCCGACAATACCCTGTCGCCGTCGGGCGTACAGCTGGGCAACGGCACGCACATGGTGGGCACGCAAAAGGTGTTTACCACGGGCAGCCTGCAAACGACGAGCCGCGAATTCGACGTCGCCATCACCGGCAACGGCTTTTTGCAAGTGCTGCGCCCGAACGGTGAAGCGGCCTACACGCGCGCCGGCCAGCTGGGCATCAATGAAAACGGCGTGATGGTCAACGCCCAGGGCTTGCCGCTGGTGCCGCAGATCACCGTACCGAACAATGCCACGGCGATCACCATCGGCGAAAATGGCATGGTTACGGCCACCGTGCCGGGCAATGTCAACGGCACCCAGCTGGGCCAGCTGAACCTGACCAGCTTCGTCAATCCGACGGGCTTGCTGGCACTCGGTGAAAACCTGTTCCAGGAAACGGCATCGAGCGGTACGCCGACGGAAGGCCGTCCCGGCGAAGGCGCACTGGGCAAGCTGAAACAGTTCGCGCTGGAAGGCTCGAACGTGCAGGTGGTGGAAGAAATGGTCGACATGATCGCTGCCCAGCGCACCTATGAAATGAATACCAAGGTGTTGTCGGCCGCCGACAATATGCTGCAATACCTGGCGCAAGCGGCACGCTGATGACGGTCGCCATGAAAGCCACGGCGGCCCTGCTGCTGGTGTCGATCGCCGGTTGCGCCAGCCAGCCGGCCGCACCAGTGGCGCCCAGCTTTTCCGATACGCCGCTGCCCGTGGCGCCGCGCAGCGCTGCGCGCGGCGGCGTGGGCGGCGGCGTCTTCAATCCCGATGCGGGACTGGACCTGATCTCGGACAGCCGCGCCTTCCGCGTGGGCGACGTCGTCACGGTGGCCCTGCAGGAAACCACGCAAGCGAGCAAGAAGGCCGGCACGTCGTTCAACAAGGGGGCGTCCGTCGGCGTGAATGCGGCCAACATCCTCGGCAAGACCTTCCCCAAGACGGGCATCGACCTGTCGGCCGACCGCAACTTCGCCGGCGACTCGACCAGCACGCAGCAAAATGCGCTGTCCGGCGCCATCACCGTGATCGTGCAGGAAGTGCTGCCGAACGGCTTGCTGCGCGTACAGGGCGAAAAAACGCTGACCCTGAACCAGGGCGAGGAATTCGTGCGCCTGCGCGGCTACCTGCGCGCAGCCGACATCGATTCCAACAACCAGGTATCGTCCTTGCGCATCGCCAATGCGCAAATCGCCTATTCCGGCCAGGGCACCCTGGCCGAAGCCAATACACCAGGCTGGCTGACGCGCTTCTTCGTCGGCCCATGGATGCCGTTTTAAGGTGACCTCATGAAATTTCGTTCCGCCCTGCCCCTGGCAGCCATGCTGGCCGTGCTCTCCGGCTTAGCCCTGCCCGCCAGCGCCGCGCAAGTGCTGCGCAACCTGGTCAGCATCGAGGGCGTGCGCGACAACCCGCTGGTCGGCTATGGCCTCGTCGTGGGCCTGAACGGCAGCGGCGACACCACCCAGGTGAAGTTTTCCAGCCAGTCCGTGGTCAACATGCTCAAGCAGTTCGGCGTGAAGATGCCGGACGGCGCCGAAGCGAAAAGCAAGAACGTCGCCACCGTCATGGTCAGCGCCGTGTTTCCGCCTGGATACCGCCGTGGCCAGTCCATCGACGTCACCGTCTCCTCGCTGGGCGATGCGAAAAGCTTGCGCGGCGGCACCTTGCTGCTGACGCAACTGCGCGCGGCCGACAATGAAACGTATGCGCTGGCGCAAGGCAACGTGGTCGTCGGCGGCCTCAACGCCACCGGCAAGAGCGGCTCGTCCGTCACCGTGAATACGCCCACCTCGGGCCGCATTCCCAACGGCGCCAACATCGAGCGCGAGATTCTCAGCGACTTTTCCACCAAGCCTTCCGTCACCCTGAACCTGCGCCACCCGCATTTCGAGACGGCCATCAATATCGTCGAAGCCGTGAACCGCCGCTTCGGCGCCGTCGCCACCACGCGCGACGCCACCAGCGTGGACGTGCTGGCGCCGGAAAACCCGACCCAGCGCGTGGCGTTCATGGCCAAGCTGGAAGCCTTGAGCGTCGATGTGGGCGTCGACACGCCGAAAGTGGTCTTCAATTCGCGCACCGGCACCGTGGTCATCGCCGAAGGCTTGCGCGTGAAAGCGGCCGCCGTCACGCACGGCTCGCTGAAAGTGGTCATTTCCGAGAGTTCGGCCGTCAGCCAGCCGGCGCCGTTCGGCCGTGGCCAGACCACCGTCACGCCGCAATCGAAGGTGTCCGTCGACCAGGGCAACGGCAATATGTTCAAATGGCCGGCCGGCGCCAAGCTGCAATCGATCATCGACGTGGTCAACAGCCTGGGCGCTTCGCCCGATGACATCATGGCAATTTTACAAGCCCTCGACCAGGCCGGGGCCATCGAAGGCGAACTGGTGGTTATCTGATGCTTAATATAAATGACAGCAGCAGCGCCCTGCCTTCGGCGCTCGACGACAAGACCCCCGCCGCCGCCACGCCGGCTGATCCCCGCTATGCGGCCAAGGCCACCGAGGCGGCCGTCAAGTTCGAAGCCTTCTTCATCTCGCACATGCTGCGCCAGATGCGTTCAGGCACGCGCGAGATGGCGGGCGAGGACAGCGTCTTCAAGGACCCCATCAACAGCGACATGCTGGAAATGGCCGACAACCTGGTGGCCGACAAGATGGCCGGCCAGCGCGCCTTCGGCATCGCCGACGCCATCCTGCGCCAGCTGCTGCCGGCGGCCAGCGCACCCGTTTCGGCCAACGTCACTGGCAAAAGCGCTATCAAAACCGACAATATTGCAGCGCCGCTTAATAAATCGGCCTGAAGCGTCGCCTGTACAAGGTAACAACGATTCAATGCCTGCCCACCCGCATGCGCCACACTCTTCACGAAAGAAACTTGCCCAATGAGCATCATCAGCAATGCATTGTCAGGCAGCATCGCCGCCCAGGCCGCACTCAATGCGGCCAGCCAGAACATCGCCAACCTGCAAACGGCGGGCTATACCCGTCAAGGCGTGCTGTTGTCCTCGCTTGGCGCTAGCGCCGGCGTACGCTCGGCCGGCAATGGCGTGGAAGTGTCCGCCCTGCTGCGCTTTGCCGATGCTTATAAAAGCCAGCAAATGTGGCGCGCCGCGTCCGACCAGGGCGCCCGTTCGCAGACCCAGCCTTATCTGACGCAGCTCGAACGCGTGATGGGCGACGATGCCTCCAGCATCAGCAACGGCATCGACGGCTTTTTCGCCGCCCTCAACGCCTCGGCCGTCGACCCGACCTCGACGCCGCTGCGCCAGCAGATCATCACCTCCGCCGACGCCATGGCGCAGCGCTTCAACAGCATCAGCACCGTCATGGGCAACCAGTTGCTGTCGGTGCAGCAACAACGCGCAGCGATCGTGCCGCAAGCCAATACTGCCCTGGCCAATATCGCCGCACTGAACCAGCGCATCAGCGCCTCCACGGCCTCGGGCACGAACGTGTCGTCGCTGATGGATGCACGCGACCAGCTGATCGATGGCCTGGCCTCGCAAATGGGCATCGACGTGCTCGACCAGCCGGACGGCTCGCGCAATGTCTCGCTGAAGTCGGGCCAGCCGCTGGTCATCGGCAGCCTGGCCGGCACCTTGACCAGCACCATGACGAACTCGGGCGAGCAAACCCTGAGCCTTGATTTCGCCAAGTCGACGTACACCCTCGATCTGGCAGCCATCGGCGGGCAGATGGGCGGCCTGGGCGAATTCGAAAAAAATACCCTGAAACCGCTGCAACAGTCGCTGCAAGACATGGCCACCCAGCTGACCAGCAAGGTCAACGCACAGCTGGCACTGGGAAAAACCATGGCCGGTACCCCCGGTGGTCCACTGCTGGCCTACGCGAATGGCAAGCTGAGCATTACTCCAGGCTTCAACGCCAAGGATCTGGCCCTGTCGTTGACGGGCGCCGCCGGCGACAGCGGCAACTTGCAAAAATTGATCGATATCAAGAATCAGTCGATCAACGTCAGCTGGGTGGGTGATGTTTTGATGAGCGACGCGGATACGCAGCTGGTCGGCAAGCTGGGCATCTACAGCCAGCAGAACCAGGCCTTGCTGAAAACGGCCACCACGGTGCGCGCGCAAGCCATCGACGACTGGAAATCCACCAGCGGCGTAAACAAGGACGAGGAAGCGATGAACCTGGTCGAATTCCAGAATATGTACCAGGCAAACATGAAAGTCATTTCCGTGGCAAATACCTTGTTTGATGCCACTTTGCAAATGATGGGTTAAGGAGAAGATCATGCGTGTCGCCAGCAGCCAGTACCAATCGCTGATCAATATTTCGCTTCAGCAAAACCAAGAACGCATCAACTTCCTGACGCAGCAGATGTCGTCGGGCTTGCGCATCCAGCTGCCATCGGACGATCCGATCGGCAACGTGCGCATTTCGCGCCTGACGCGCGAGCAAGCCATGGTGACCCAGTACCAGGACAATATCGCCACGGTCAAAGTGCGCCTGCTGAAAAACGAAAACTACCTGTCGAGCATGGTCACCGACATGGGCGAGGCGCGCGACCTGCTGGTGTGGGCCGCCGACGGCAGCAACACGCCCGGCGACCTGAATGCGATGACGCAATCGCTGACCGCCATGCGCGACAGCGTGCTGTACACGGCCAACCTGAAGGACCAGGAAGGCCGCTACATGTTTTCCGGCACCGCTACCGACCAGCCCGCGATCAAATACGACTCGGCGGCAAACGCCGGTTCGCGCTACAGCTACATCGGCAATACCGACACGCAAACCGTGGTGGTGGGCAACGGCGTGTCGCAGGCGGCCAACGTCGACGTGAAGAACCTGGAGGTGTGGCTGAACAAGATCGATAAGGTCATCGCCACCCTCAGCGCGCCGGGCGTCAATCCCAACGACCCTGCCGTGCGCGCCATCGTCAGCGACGGCCTCGGCGGCACCGATGATGGCATGGATTTGCTTTCCGGCAAGATCGCCATCTTCGGCGGCGCGCAAAACATCCTCACTACGCTCTCCGGCAACCTGGCCAATGTCTCGCTGTCGAACAATTCGGCCCTGCTGGACCTGAAAAAGACCGACATGGGCGCGGCCGCCATCGACCTGACCGGCTACCAGACGGCCCTGCAGGCAACATACAAGGCTTACGCCAAGGTTGGCACCATTTCCCTGTTTGATCTTCTCTGACCATCATGCAAATCGTTCAGACCTCCTCCTCTTCCGGCGTTGCCGCCAAAGGCGCCGGCACCGCCCGCGTCGTCGATGACGCGTCCGCCGCGGTCAAAGGCAGCGCCAGCGCGCGCAGCGAGGCGCCGGCAGCGAGGAGTTCGACGGCGAGCCTGCAGCGTGGCCTGAGCAACTGGGATCACCAGTTGCAGGGGGAAATTTCCAACGCGCAACAAACCCTCGACTACCTGGAACGCAGCAGCAGCCAGCTGCAAGCGCTGAAAAGCGAACTGGCGGCCAAGCTGGCCGCGCGCCAGGGCCGCGAGGGGCAGGTCGAGGCAAGAGTACGCCAGTTCAGCAATACCTGGCGCCAGCGCGCCAGCGCCTCGGGCGGCACGCTCGACGCGCAGCTCAGCTATACCAGCCCGCAGGCGGCACAGCAGAACTTCAGCATCCGCGGCCTGACCATGGCCAGCCTGCAGGAAGGCCCGCAGGAAGTGCTGGCCTTTTCCGTCGGCGGCGCGAACCAGGCCTTGCGCTCGGTGAATATCGAACCTGGCCTGAGCGCGAACGACATCGTCTCCCGCTTCGACCGCGCACTGATGCCCTCAGGCATAGGCGTGAAGCTGGGCGAGAATGGCGAGCTGGTGTTCAGCACCTCGGAAGCCGCCTGGGCCAACGTGCGCGACAGCCTGTCCGTGCGCGGCAACGGCATCCGCTATCCGACGGGCCAGATGAGCCGCGTGCGCACGGATGTGGAGCCAGCCGCCATCGCCCCGGAAGAATGGCATACGGGCGACACGGAAGCCCTGCGCGCCACCTTGCAGCAAGTGGTGCAGGCGCTGGCGCAGTTGCAGGCGGCGCGCAGCGCCGTCAGCCTGGCCCTGGCGCAAGCCACGGGAAGGGTTGCCCGCGCACAACCGGTGCAAGTGGCCGTCAGCATGGATACCCTGGCGGAAAACTTCACGGAAAAGGCCAGCCAGCCCGGCTATGAATCGCTGCTGGCGATCAGCTCGGCATTGGTAGGCATCAGCCGCGAACGAGTCGTCGCCCTGCTGGGCCTGGAATAAGCCTGGTCCGGCGGCGCAATTGCCGGACGCATGCGGCATAATAGTTACGGCAGGAAATTTCATTTCACAAAAACAAGAAATTCAGTCAAGATAGCGCCACTTCCATTGCGCACCTATCCATGACCGACACCATCTCGCTAAGCCTCATTGTTCCTGCATACAATGTCCAAGACTATATTCGCGCCAGCATCGTGGCCATTGCCACGCAAATGCGGCCATGCCATGAGCTGATCGTCATTGATGATGGCTCCAGCGACAGTACGCTGGCAGAGCTGCGGCGCTTGCAGCAAGAGTTCGAACACTTGCGCATCACTATCTTCGAGCAAAGCAACCAGGGGGTCGCAGCGGCCCGCAATCAGGGCCTGGCGCTGGCACGCGGCGACTATATCGCCTTCGTCGACAGCGATGACATCCTGCTGCCCGCTTCCCTCGATGCCCTCGATGACGTGATACGTCAAGCGCGCCCCGATGTCATCGCCTGCGACCTGCAATTCTGGTATCCGCAACGCGAGTCGAAAAACAAGCGGATCACCACGGCCTTTGCGCCGCATGTCTTGACGACAAGTAAAGACGAAATACTCAATACCTATTTTGACGAATGTCATATGTTCGTCTGGTCGAAGATTTTCCGACGCGAAATTTACTTGCGGCAGACGGCCCCCGTCTTTCCACAAGGGCGCGTCTATGAAGATGTGACTGCGTTGCCGCAACTGCTCGACAGCTGCGACAACCTGTATTATTTGCCGCATTGCATAATCAACTACCGCCAGCGCGACGGCAGCATCAGCAAGACAAGCAGCGTCAAGTCGTTCCGCGAACTGTCCACCGCCCTGCTGCCGGCGCGCCGCCACTTTGCCGAGAGCGGCCTGAACGCCGGCAGCCGCCTGTATTTCGACGTGGCGCTGTGCCACGTCTTCATCGGGATCGTCAAGGACACCTACAATCTGCCATTGCTGCAGGGCCGCCGGCTGCGCAAGGAAATCCGGGCGACCTTGCTGGGGGCGCTCTTCCATCCTTGGCAGGACGTGCTGGCGGCCATGCCGCTCCCCCGGGACAGCCAGGGCGGGCGCGATGCCGCCGCGGCACAGGAACGCAGCGAGTTCCGCAAGAAGCAGGCAAGGCAATTGCGCCAGGTGCTGGGCGGCAGTATCGCCTTTGACGTGAAACAGACCGTCAGCCGCACCGTGCGTGCCTGGCGCAACAAGCTGAGGATGGGCCTGGGCCGCGCCGCCGTGTCCTGAGCATCCCCCGTGCCTTGAGCATCCCTTGTCAGGCCGCGATCAAGGCGGCCAGTTGCTGCGCCGGCAGCGCGCGGGAAAAGAAGTATCCCTGCGCATAATCGCAGCCGGCGGCGCGCAGCACATCGCGCTGCGGCGCCGTCTCCACGCCTTCGGCCACGACTTTCAGCCCCAGCCGATGCGCCAGTGCAATGATCGCTTCGCACAGCCCCTGCCCGGCGCCGTCGCGGCCCAGTTCGGCGACCAGCGAGCGGTCGATCTTGAGAAAGTCGATATCGGCCTTCTTGATGCACGCGAGCGACACCTGGCCGCTGCCGAAATCGTCGAGCGCCAGGGCCAGGCCCATGGCGCGGAACTGGCGCAGGCGGTCGGCCACCTGGCGCGCCTCGTCGAGCAGCACCGCTTCCGTGGTTTCGATGACGATGGCGCCCGGCGCCAGGCCCGCCCGCGCCAGGGCATTGCCCCAGTCCTGGTACAGCGCGGCATCGCAGCGGAACTCCACGGCCGACTTGTTGATCGATATCTGAAATACGGCGCCTAGCTCGTCCTGCCACTGCCGCGCCTGGCGCACGACCTGGCGAAACACCCACTCGCCGATATCGACGATCAGGCCGTTCGCCTCGGCAAAGGCGATGAAGTCGGCGGGCACCAGCAAGCCGCGCAGCGGATGGCGCCAGCGCAGCAGCGCTTCAGCCCGCTCGATGGCGCCATCGCGCAGGCGGATGATGGGCTGGTAATGCACTTCGAACTGGTCTTGCGCCAGCGCCAGGCGCATCTCGCGCACCATGTTGCGGCGCAGTTCGGCAGCCTGCTGCAAGGCTGGCGTGAAATAGCGGTAGCCGTTGCGCCCCCCGCTCTTGGCCGCATACATGGCCTGGTCGGCATGCCGCAGCAAGGCGTCCGGCACCTCGGCGTCGGCCGGATACAGTGCCACGCCCACGCTGGCCGACACTTGCGCCGTGTCGCCGTCAAGCAGGAAAGGCAGGGCCAGCGCGGCCGTCAGCTCCTGCAGCACGCGCTCAATGCCGCCCAGCTGCCCCACGCCGGCCAGGATGACGGTGAATTCGTCGCCGCCCAGGCGCGCTACCGTATCGGTGGCGCGCACGTGCTCGCTGATGCGCCGTGCCGCCTGGCGCAGCAGCATGTCGCCCTTCTCGTGGCCCAGGCGGTCATTCACCTGCTTGAAATGGTCGAGGTCGATGAACAGCAGGGCAAGGCACCCGCCCTCGCGTTTGGCATGGGCCGCCTCGTGCTGCAAGCGGTCGAGAAACATGTGGCGGTTCGGCAAGCCCGTCAGCTGGTCGAAATTGGCTTGCCGCCAGATGCGCTCGGACGCCGCGCGCTGCGCCGTGATGTCGCTGACCAGCGCCAGCGCGCCCAGATAGCTGCCGCCGGAGTCGAAGATGGGATTGGTGGCCAGGGTGGCCCACAGGGTGCTGCCGTCACGCCGCAGGAACTTGAATTCGTGCCGCTCGACAATGCCATCCTGGCGCCGCGCAATGTTGCGCTCCAGGATGGCGCGCCCCTCCTCATCCATGAAGGCAGCCAGCGGCTGGCCCAGCATATCCTCGATCCGGCAACCGAGCATGTGCGCCATCTTCGGATTGACAAAGCTGGTCAGCGCCTGCGCATCGATTTCCCAGATGCCTTCCTCGGCGCTGTGCACGATACGCCGGAAACGCTCTTCGCTGCGTTCGAGCACGGCCAGCTTCCCCTCGGCCTGCTCCAGCACCAGGCGCAGCGCCTGGCCATTCGGATCGGCGCTGCCCAGCAGGCTGACGGGCAAGCCGGCCTCGCGCGCGCCGGGACGCGGCGGCGGCAGCTGCACCTGCAGCTGGATGCGCTCGGGCTCGCTGCTATTAAGCACGCGCTGCACGAACCGCTCGTAATCGTGGCGGAAGGCTTCGTGCACATAGGAACGGAACAGCACGTGGCCAAGGCGCTCGCGCGCCAGGCCGAACAGCTCGGCCGCCACCAGGTTGACTTGCACGATCGCGCCATCGAGGCCGAGCACGAAATAGGCGACGGGCGCCAGCAGGTATAAATCGTTGAAATAGGCTTGCTCGCGTTCGGCCTTCACCCGCTCCGGGCTGAAGACGCCATCATCAAGCAGGGGCGCGGCATGCCGCGGCACGCCGTCGTGGACGCGCGGGGAGGAATCCGGAGCAGGTACCGCTAGCGGTGGTGTGTCCATGGCTGTCCTTTGCACCGCCGCCCAGGCAACAAGGTGGGTGCAGTAGCGAGACTAGCACGCGCCACGCGCAGTGTCGAGCCATGGATAACTGTTCTGCAACAAGCCGCTCAGCGGCCCAGCCCCATGCCGCGCCGGCGCAAGCCGAAATCATGGCCGACCACCAGCAAAGTGCTGGCGACCAGGCTGGACAGTCCCACGATGAGCTGAATCAGCTTATCGTCAGGCAATATCCACAGTGACGAGTCCGGCGTCTCGCAGCCCGTGGCCGCGCTGATCAGGGGAGCGACCCAGGCCGCGTCCGGCGTCACGTCGAGCACGACGGCGCCGTCGGCGCTGGTCTGCATATAGATATCGCCCCCTTCTGCCAGGGTAAAGCAGATGCCCACGCCCGTTTCCGTGGCTCGGATATTGTCCTGCATGCTGCGGTTATGTTCTTCGATCCACACTTCCACGTCGTACGGCGTTTCCAGGTGTTCCCACGGACGGGGGCGGAAACGGGGACGTTCGTCCGCGCTGGCGGGGGTGTCGGGGATGTTGCTGTCTGCTGCGCCTTGCATGCTCGTTGCCTTTTCTGCGGTGATGTTCTGTGGTGATGTTCTGCGGTGATGCAGGGGAGCGTTCGCCCGCCAGCCGCCATTATCCCCCGTTCCCGGGCAACATGCGATTATGCGCATCAATGCATCAGAAAAACTGACAGCTATTAACTTTTAACATCAGCATGACTGACTTAAAATACGCGCCATCTCTTCTTTACAGGTTTTACATGCAAGGCATCAAACGCAAAATCGTCTACGTCACGGCCTTTGAAATCATCGGCATGGCCATTTCCACGGCCTGGCTGACCCTGCTTTCGGGCGAATCGCCCACCAGCACGGGCCCGCTGGCCATCATGATCACCACCATCGCCGTGATCTGGAATCTGCTCTACAACACGGCTTTCGAATATTGGGAAATCCGGCAAGTGTCGCGCACGCGCACGGTCTGGCGCCGCATCCTGCATGCGATCGGCTTCCAGATCACCCTCGTCATCTACCTGATCCCGCTGATCGCCTGGTGGCTCGACATCAGCCTGTGGCAAGCCTTCGTGCTGGATTTCGCGCTGATGCTGATCATTCCCTGCTACAGCTTCATCTTCAACTACTTCTTCGACGGCCTGTTCGGCGTGCCCCTGTCGGCGCAGCAGCCGAAGGAAGAGCCTGCAGACGTTCAGGCCGCTTCGCTGAGCAACTGAAGAAAGGACCGCGCCGCCATGCCCAGCGGCCGGTCCTTCATCCACACCAGGTGGATGGGCACGACCAGGCCATTGCCCGTATTCTTGAACGCCACGCGGCGCACCCGCCCCGCCGCCAGAGAATGGGCGATGGCCGAGGCGGCAAAGTTGCCCCAGCCCAAACCTGCTTCCACCATCGCCAGCGCCATCGGCAAGCTGTCCGTGCGCCAGTAGGACAGCCCCACCACGGGGCGCGCATCGGCCAGGTCGAGTTCGCGGCTGGCGACGATGATCTGGCGCAAATTCACCAATTCCTCGATATACAGGGGCCGGCCCGCCGCGTCGGGCGGATGCTGGGTGGAAATAATCGCCAGCAAGGCATCGCTGCCCACCAGTTGGAACTGTTCCTCGTGATTGATGCGCCCGCCAGCGAAGGCCATGCAGGCGCTGATGCGGCCCCGGTGCAGCATGTCGAGCACGTCGTCCTGCGGCGCCGTCAGCACTTCGATGTCGAGCAGCGGATGGCGCTGCGACAGCGCCCGCACGGCAGCGAGGAAGGGCGTATGGTCGAGTTCGGCCGCGATGCCCAGCGAAATGCGGCTTTCCAGCCCCTGCGACAATTCCTGCACGTGCAGGTGCAACTGTTTCAACTGCTCGGCGATCAGGCGCGCGTGGGGCAGCAGCGCCATCGCGGCCGGCGTGGGCACGGCTTCGCGCGCGCCCCGGTCGAACAGGGCGATACCCAGTTCCGCCTCGATGTTGGCCATCGCCATGCTGACGGCCGACGGCGCCCGGCGCAAGGCGCGCGCGGCGGCCGAGAACGAGCCGCCGTCGATGACGGCCAGAAACAGTTCGATGTTATGGCTGGAGAGTTTCATGGAAGAGAGCGCGGCACTTTTGCGTGCGCCAGAGGTCAAAAGCCAGGCCAGGCAAGAAAGGAGCAGCCATGCCGCATCGACTTCCCTACCGCCGCAGCGGTTATGTATCGGACTTTACGCGCTTTATCGACGGCTATCTGCAGGCGCACCCGGAGGTGCAGGCCAGCCAGCGCCTGGGCTGGCGCATTTTCTGGGAGCGCCCCGTGAATTTCGACGCATGGCGGCGCGCCGGCACCGATAGCGTGCCGGAGCCGCCGTATCACTATGACTGATCAAACAAACGCCTGGCAAAACCGTAGCGAGCGACAGTGATTTGTGGTCGAGACGCGCAGCTGTGCTATAGCACAGCGAGCATCGCAAGCCGCAAAGCACGCCAAGCGAGGTTTGGTCAGGTGTTTAACCTTTCCAGACGCGCTGCAATCCCGTATCGGCATGTATCCAGCCGCCACGGGGGCCGGAGCGGTAATAGAAGCCCACGCCGCCCTGCTTGAAGCTGCGCACGAGCGAACCGAGCACTTCCGCGTTCAGATTCGCCACGCGGATGTCGGCGGCGCGGCCCGAGATGTGCAGCGACTGGCGCGCGGCCGGCACGCCCGCTTCGCGCAGCTTGCCGTTCGATTCGGCCGTGCGGTAGCCCGACAGGATTTCCAGCGGCTGCTCGATGCCATAGCGGGCCACGAACGCTTGCGTGCCCCACAGGGTTTCCAGCAGTTTCGGGTCGATGGGGGCCGTCTTCTTGCCGTTCACGTCGCGCAGCAAGTGGCACAGTTCCTGGTAGGCCGAATCGATGACTTCGCCATCTTTCCAGTACAGCAATTTCGCTTTTTCATTGCTGGCCGGGCGCACCACTTCCAGGGTGCGGGGCTTGAGCCAGAATTCCAGGTCCAGCGCCTGGGCATCGAAGATGTCGGGTGGCGGTTCCATTTCCGTGATCGCCTGGCGCGACTGCGAGGTGATCGAGCGGTCGACGCTGGCCAGCTGCGTGGGCTGGGGCGGCACGCCCGTGCGCGGAGCGCGCGGCTTGGCGCTGGCCGAAGCCGAGGCGGGAGCGGCCGTGCGCGAGGCGCAGCCGATGAGCGGGGTGGCTACCAGGCCCAGCGCGGCCAGGCCCATACCGTGGTGTAGAAAATTTCTGCGCGATGCCATAGTCAGTCCAATGTAACGATGGGAATACTATAGCGTATTGTGCTGCGAAGAAAAACCCTCAATGCCTATCGTGCCGCCCTCATTTCGACATCTGGCCCCCTAGGCGGTGGCGGCAACGTCCCGATTTGCCTGCGCCAGCGCCGTCAAAGGCTTGTCGAGCAGATAACCCTGGGCCACGATGGGCAAGCCCGTGATGGCGGCGACGCGCTGCAGCGCGGCCAGCGCGGCCGGCGTGTCGAGGCGCTTGAAGACGACGCGGATCTTCGCCGCATGGCACACCGTGACGAAGCTGGCAACGGCTTGCTCGTCGCTGAGGTTGCCCGCGTCAAGCTTGAACGCATGCGGGTGCAGGCGCTCCAGCATGCCCGTGGCCTCCTGCACGCTGGCCACGTTGATGGCCAGGCGGAAACCGTTGCGCCGGTAATTGTCGGCCACGTAGTTGAGCAGCCAGCCCTGGTTCGGCGTGACCGTCGGCAATTGCAGCACGATGCGCTCGATGGGCAAGCCCAGCGCGTCGAGGATGCGCTGGAAGGCGTGCCCGTGATTGCTGCTGACGGCACTGAGCAGGCGGTCGTGCACGTTCAGGTACAGGTCGGACTGCTCCGCTTCGCCCTGGCGAAAAAAATTTATGGCGTGCAACATGCGGCACAGGCGGTCCAGCTCCACGGATTCGTCGTCGCTGGCCGCGTGATCGAGCAGGCGCCACAGCGACAAGCCCTCGTCCGCCTTCGACACGCTGCGCGCCAGCCCCTCGAACGCCACCAGCTTGCCGCTGTCGAGTTCGCGCAGCGGCTGGAAGGCGCTGGTCATGGTGCAATTGAAAAAACGCCCCAGCGCCCTGCCCTCGCCGTCGAGCCAGACGCTGGTGCCGGCCTGTGTCTGATGCGACAAACGGGCCAGGTAGTTTTTCAGGACGGGAAATGGCATACGTGCTCCTTCATCGGGCTGCGCCGCCGGCTCTCGTGGGGCAGGCGGCGCCAAAGTGTGCAGACTAAGGCAGGTCGAACCAAAGGAGAACGAATGGTTTCACCATTTGATATGCGTCCAGCGAATAAGGTCACGGCAACGGCCAGCGCATATCAATAGTCGGAAACATTCGTTCCAGCGCCCTGCCCCGGCCTTTACTGTGGGCGTGTACCGATACCATCAGGAAGGGCCGCCATGTGCCAGTTACTCGCAATGAACAGCAGCAAGCCGGCCGCGCTGGGCTTTTCCTTTGCCGGCTTTGCCGAGCGGGGCGGACGCACGGACGAGCACCGCGACGGCTGGGGCATCGCCTATCATTCCAGTAGCGGCTGCACCTTGCTGACGGATCACCTGGCGGCCATCGATTCGCCGCTGGCCGCCACGGTGCAGCGGCATCCTGTGAAGGCGAAAAACATCGTCGCCCACATCCGCAAGGCCACGCAGGGCCGCATCGCGCCGGAAAATACCCACCCGTTCGCCCGCGAACTGTGGGGCAAGACCTGGTCCTTCGCCCACAACGGCGACCTCAAGACGTGGCGCGCCCCCGCCAATGCCCACTACCGCGCCAGCGGCGACACGGACAGCGAGCAGGCCTTCTGCCACCTGCTGGCCCGCTTGCGCGCGCAGTTTCCCGCCGGCGAACCCGCGCGCGCCGCGCTGCGCGCCGCCATCGCCGAGGTCGCCACGGAAATCGCCGCGCACGGCACGTTCAATTTCATCCTGTCGGACGGCGAACTGCTGTTTGCCCACTGTTCCACGCATCTGCACTATGTGATACGCGAATACCCGTTTTCCGTGGCGCAACTGATCGACTGCGAGCGCAGCATCGATTTTCGCCAGCACAACCACCTGGACGACCGTATCGCCGTCATCGCCACGCATCCGCTGACGCAAAACGAGGACTGGCTGGCATTCGCGCCCGGCGAACTGAAACTGTTTGCGAACGGCACCTTGCTGCAGGCGAGCGATGGCGCGCAACAAGGCGTGTATATCCAGATCAGTTACTGAAGGGAAATATTCAAAGGAAGGAAATGGCCCGCCGCCGGATGGGCGGGCTGAAGTGCAGAAAAGCCGTCAGGCCGAATTGCAGTTGCAAAAACGCTTGCGCTTGGGGTCGCCGCTGGAGATACCTGCGGGATCAATCTGTTTCCAGCAAAAAATCGTTTCCACGCCATACGGCGAGCGCACATTGCCCGCCTCGATATAGCCCTGCTTGACGAAAAAGGCCTGGCTGCTGGCCGTGCTGTGCAGTTGCAGGGCCTTGATGCCCCATTCGCGCGCCTGCGCTTCCAGCTGCGCCACCAGCGCCTTGCCGGCGCCCCGGCCTTGCGCCTCGGGCAGCAGGTAGCACAGGGCCAGCTTGCCGGCGCGCGTCAGCAGGCCGACGCCGACGACGGCGCCCTGCTCGACTGCGACCAGCGAAAAATTGGTAGGCGACGCAAACCAGCACGCCACCATCTGCGGTGTTTTATTGCCCAGCCAGGCTTCCAGGATGGCCGGATCGTCCCGATGATCGAGGCTGCAGCATTCGACGATGGAGCGTCGTAATACATTGCACGCCTCGAAAGCGTCGGTCGATGTTGCAATACGAATTTCAAGACTCATGTACGCTCACAAAATATTCCAGTTGCCGATGCAGGCGGTTTTACCCCTGTATCGCGCGATTCGACTATACACCAAGCGGCGCAATCGGGTTTTTTCGCGCCACGCCACGGGGCGGATTTGCCTATGGCGCCCTGCCTGCAGACTAAGTGCTGATGCGCATCTTGCCCACGAATGTTTCCAGAAATCGATATCTGTTTTTTAGCGCAAACGGGAATCGGATCTAAGCATATTACGAAAAATTCGTTTCTTTTCCGGCCGGAATTTTAGACTATGACTGTCTATTCTCACAACAAGAGTTCAACATGACCCATTCCAACGCCGTATCGACTGCCGCAGCGACACTCACCCAACGCTCGCGCCGCTGGTTCCTGGCCAGCGCCCTGGCCGCTTCCGCTGCCGCCATGAGCCTGCCGATGGCCGCCAGCGCCGCCGAACCTGTGGTCTTGCTGAACGCCTCGTACGACGTGATGCGCGAACTGTTCAAGGATGTGAATCCCGCATTTGTTGCTGATTGGAAAGCCAAGACGGGCGAAACCATTACCATCAAGCAATCGCACGGCGGTTCCAGCAAGCAGGCGCGCTCCGTCGCCGATGGCCTGGAAGCGTCCGTCGTGACCATGAACCAGGCGAATGACATCGACATCCTCGTCGACCGCGGCCTCGTGGTGGCCGACTGGGCCAAGAAATTCCCGAACAATGCGGCGCCGTTTTATTCGACCATGGTGTACCTGGTGCGCAAAGGCAACCCTAAACACATCAAGGATTGGGACGACCTGGCCAAGCCGGGCATCAAGGTCATCGTGCCGAACCCGAAAACCTCGGGCAACGGCCGCTACACCTACCTGGCAGCCTGGGGCTATGCCGTGAAAAAAGGCGGCAGCGAAGCGCAGGCGCGCGAGCTGGTGACCAAGCTGTTCAAGAACGTGCCCGTGCTCGACGGCGGCGGCCGCGGCGCCACCACCACTTTTACGCAGCGCGAAATCGGCGACGTGCTGGTGACGTTTGAAAACGAAGTGCAACTGGTGCGCGCCGAATTCGGCGACAACTTCGAAGTCGTGTATCCAAGCATCTCCATCCTGGCCGAGTCGCCGGTGGCCGTCGTCGACAAGGTGGTCGACCGCCGCGGCATCCGCAAGGAAGCCACGGCCTATCTGCAATACCTGTACTCGGAGCCAGGTCAGGAACTGGTCGCCAAGCACTATTTGCGCCCCCGTTCGGCCGCAGTAGCGAAGAAATACGCGGCCAGCTTCAAGCCGATCACCCTGTTCACCATCGATGACGTGTTTGGCGGCTGGAAACAAGCGCAAAAGAAACATTTTGACGATGGCGGCGAGTTCGACAAGATTTATCAGAAATAAGCTTGCGCCACATCAATAAAAAACCGGGATGAGTCCCGGTTTTTTATTGCCGCCGCGTCACTGCTTTTTCAGCAGCAGCTTGAATTGCGGCAGCCAGCGCCCGTCCACCTGCATCTCGCTGGCCGCCTCGTAGGCATCGCCCGACGGCGTCCAGCGCACGCGGTAGGTCAGCGCCTTGCCGCTGGCACCCACGTACTGCGTGGCGGGAAAGTCGAGGCCGCCGTCCGCCGGCAACATCGTGCCGCGGCTATGGCCGCCGCTGCTTTCCACATACAGGAAGGCTACCTTGCCTTCGGCGGCATCGTGGTAATACGTGGTTTCGCCCACGTAATCGGGCTTGCCGGGGCTGCGCACCGTGTGCACGTCGCGCAGCATCCGGCCGCCATACAGCCACTGGAAACAGTGCTCATCCGTCTGCTTGCCACCAGGGAACTCTCCCTTCCAGCAATGCCCGGCCAGGAAAGCCATCGGCTGCAGGGCAGCGACCGGTTGCGCCAGCACGGCAAATGAGGGCAACAGCAGCAGCAAGGGCAATGGGCGCATGGCAAACCTCCTGGTCAATGCAAACGAGTATAGGCGAATAATATGCTTGCGCCAGCGCTGCCGCACACTTTGCGCATATCGATATGCGCATCGATTCGTGGTCAAAACCACGCGCGCGCCGTACTCTGGCCATGTCGCGCCGCACGGCGTATTACGGGCACAAAGGAAACATCATGGCTATCTCGGAAGTGAATGTACGCAACCAGTTTCGCGGCAAGATCAAGGAAATCATCTTTGGCCCCGTGGTGTCCGAAGTGGACGTGGAAACGCCGCACGGCATCGTCACCTCGGTCATCACCTCGCGCTCGATCAAGGACCTGGACCTGAAAGTGGGCAGCGAAGTCATCGCGCTGGTCAAATCGACGGAAGTGTCGATCGCCAAGATCCAGTAGGCGCGGCGCCGCCTCCATCACCACCCCCGCCCCGCCCCCAGATGCGGGGCGTTTGCCTTGCGGGCTAGTCGCGAAACAAATGCGTAAACGTGCGGCTGACGGGCAGCTTTTCCGTGCTGCCGCGCAGCAGTACCTGCATGCGCTCGGCGTCGATGCGCTCGGCCGCTTCGATGGCTTTCACGTTGACCATGGTGCCGCGGTGAATTTGCCAGAACTGTTCCGGATCAAGTCCCCCCAATAAATCCTTCAGCGGCGTGCGCACCAGCGCTTCCGAGCCGGCCAGCACCACGCGCGTGTACTTGGTGTCCGCCTGGAAGAACAGCACGTCGTCGATGTCGATCAGGCGGATCTGCTTGCCCACGCTGGCCTTGATCCATTTCAGTTTTTCGCGCGGCGGCGCCGGCAAGGCGGCGCGCAGCGACTGCAGCAAATGGGCCATGTCGGCCGGCTGGGCGCCGAGTTTGTCGCGCAGGCGGGCCAGCGCCCGCGCCAGCCGTTCGCCCTGCACGGGTTTCAACAGGTAGTCGACGGCGCCCGCGTCGAACGCGTCGACGGCGTACTGGTCGTAGGCCGTGACGAATACCACGTGGGCCCGCGTGCCGATGCGCTCGGCCACTTCCAGGCCCGACAGGCCCGGCATGCGGATGTCGAGGAAGACCACGTCCGGCTCATGCTCGAGGAAACCGTCCCAGGCATCGTTGCCGTTTTCCGCCACCAGCACGACGCGCGCCTCGGGCCAGGCTTGCGCCAGCAGCATTTGCAGGCGCTCGCGCATCAGCGGTTCGTCTTCGGCGATCAGGATGGTGGCGTTCATGCGGCGGAGTCTTTCAGGCTGGATGCAATTTTGATGGGCAACACTATTTCAGCGATCACGCCGCCCTCTTCGCCGCCGCGCAGGCTCAAGCTGGCGGACGGATCGGACAGCAACAGCCGGCTGCGCACGTTTTCCAGGCCCAGGCCGCCTCCGGGCGCGCTGCCCACGCCGTCTTCCGGCAAGCCCATGCCGCTGTCCTGCACGCGCAGGCGCAGCCTGCCATCGCCGGCGAGCGCGGCCGACATACCGATCTCGCCGCCACGCAACGATGGCTCGATACCGTGCTTGATGGCGTTTTCCGCCAGGGTCAGCAAGATCATGCTCGGTATCGTCGCCTGCGCCAGCTCTGCCGGCAAGTCCAGGCTGAAGCGCAAGCGCGAGCCCAGGCGCGCCTGCATCACGCGCAGGTAGGCGGCCACCATCTCGAATTCGCTTTGCAAGGGCACGTGCTCGCTGCGCATTTCCGCCAGACTGGCGCGCAGGAAGGCGATCAGGTCGGACGTCAGCGCCGCGGCCCTGGGCGCGCCCTGCTCGGCCAGCTGCTGCACGGCGCCCAGGGTGTTGAACAGGAAATGCGGCTCGATCTGCGCGCGCAGCAGGCGCAGCTGCGATTCGCTCAGCTCGCGCGCCAGGCGGTCGCGCTCGGCATCTTGCTGCAACTGCAGGGTCAGCGCTTCGTACTGGCGGTTGCGCCAGAGAACGACGATGGTCATCGGCACCATGTAGACCAGCCCTGTCGTCAGCGCGGCCCAGCCGCCCACGCGCACGCCGTGCTCCAGCGCCGGACCGATGGAACTATCACCTTCCAGCATGGCGCGCAGGACGCCAATCGCCACACCTGCCAGGGCGGGCACCAGCAGCAGTAACAGCACCTTGAATTTCTTTTTCGCCAGCTTGCGGTAATTGAACCAGACCCCCAGCACGCCCCAGGCCATCGCCAGGCCGAGAATATTGCTGAGCACCAAGGCCTTGCTCCAGCCTACCCTGTCCGGCAGCAGCAGGTGCAGCGCGACGCCGAGAATGCTAAACAACAGCACCAGCCTGACCGCAGCCAGGTAAAAGCCGGCGCCCCGGTACTTGAGCATGAAGGCGTGGAATTGCTGGCGCTCGATCGGCGTCAGCGTGGCCAGCCGCAACGCCACCCAGCGCCGCCAGCCCTGCGGCAACTGGGCCGCCGTGTCCGGATGCGCAAGCACCCTGAGGGTTTCATCGTCGTAACAGCGATACCATCCGGCAAATTTTTTCCACATGCTGCGTTCTCCTTGTCGTATCAATCAGGCATGAACGCAGTCTACGGCGCCCCGGTTGCGGGACCTAGCGCGGGGCGACGAAGCACGAAGCGGCAGGCATCAACGACGACGCGCGCCGTGCCTGCCCGGCCAAGGCTGCCAATCTTGCTGAAATCATACGAAGTTTCCAAGATGAAATCAACAATTGCGCAACAATTTTCACTACGGCAAGAATAGCCCCATTTATTTGCCAAATTGGCCGCAACGCCGCCTGTGGCGCCCTGATTCCGTAGACATCGCTTGATCTTTAATGGTATTGTTTAAGCTTGGCAAATATTGCCTCCGAGATACACGCCGCGTCCCCGCGCGGCCCGCTTCCGGATTTGCGCGCAGCGCCCACGATGGCGCCCCAAAACTGCTTTCCCACATACAATCCCATGCTCAAAAAAATGTTCGCCGCGGTGCTGATGACGCTTTCGACAGCGGCCATCGCCGTGCCCTTCGGTTCACAGTCGATTCTGGTGGTCGAAGACGGCACAGGCAAAGTCTTGCTTGAAAAAAATTCCAACGTGGTAGTGCCCATCGCCTCGCTGACCAAACTCATGACAGCCATGGTCGTGCTCGACTCCAAGGCGAATATGCAGGAAGAGATCAGCATCGACCGCGAGGACGTCGATATCTTGAAACACAGCACTTCGCGCGTGCCAGTGGGTGCCACCCTGAGCCGCCACGACGTGCTGCAACTGGCGCTGATGTCGTCCGACAACCGCGCCGCCGCCTCGCTGGCGCGCACCTTCCCCGGCGGCCCGACGGCGTTTGCCGTGGCCGTCAACGCCAAGATCAAGGCACTGGGCATGCGCCAGACCGTGATCGAAGAGCCGACGGGCTTGTCGCCGAACAACCAGTCGACGGCGGCGGACCTCGTCAAGATGGCCGTGGCCGCCTCGCGCTACCCGGAAATCAGCCGCATCACCACCGATTCGAAGGACGTGATCCAGATCAAGGGCCGCGACGTGGAATACCACAACACGAACCGCCTGGTGGGCGCCAAGGGCTGGGATATCGGCCTGTCGAAGACGGGCTACACGAATGAAGCGGGCCGCTGCCTGATCATGCGCATCAAGTCGGCCGGCAAGTTCGCCACCATGATCCTGCTCAACGCGCGCGCCAATTCCGTGCGCGCCATGGATGCCGTCAACATCCGCCGCATGCTGGCGGCCGAAAACGGCATCGAAGAGCCGAAAGTGATGCGCGCTTCCGTCAGCCGGCATAAAAAAGCGCCGGCGAAGCCTTCGAAGCGCCGCCGCGCCAAATAATTACTTCGCTTGCCGGTTGGTCATCACCACGCCGGCTATCGTCACCGCGCCGCCCACCAGCATCGACGCCAGCACCGGCTCGCCCAGCAGCCCCGCCGCCAGCACGATGCCGAACACGGGCACGAGGTTGTTGAACACGGCCGTGCGCGACGGGCCCAGCGCCTTCACGCCTTCGTAATACCAGACAAAGCCGATCACCGTGCCGAACACGCCCAGATAGCCGATGGCGGCCCACACTTGCCAGCCGAAGCTGTGCCACGGCACCGTCGGGAATTCCACCACCGCCCCCACCAGCAAGAAGGCCAGGCCCCACATCGACGCGTACGTGGTGGCGGCAATGGGCGAGAGGCCCTTCAGCGCCACTCTGCCGATCAGGGTATAGGCGGCCCAGCTGGAAATGCCGCAAAACATGAACACTTCGCCCATGCCGATGCCGCCGCCCGTGCCGTGCAGCACGCCGGCCAGATCGCCGCGCGTGATGACGATGGCCGTGCCGCAAAACGCCAGCATGATGCCCAGCCACTTGAACGATCCCAGCCGTTCGCGGAACAGCATGGCCGAGGCCAGCGCCGTGACGATGGGGTTCAGGGCCACGAACAGGGCCGTGCGCCCGGCCGGCATGCGCGACAGCGCCGCCAGGAAGCACAGGTTGTATAAGAAGATGCCCGTCAGGCCCAGCGCGGCCGTCGTTGCCAGCTGCTTGCGGTCCAGGCGCGGCAAGCCCCCTTCCAGTTTCCACGCCAGCACGACGAGCAGCAGCACGGCCACGCCGAAGCGCCCGCTGGCAGCCGTCATGGGCGGCATCTGCTGCGCCAGCACGCGGCCCGCGATAAAAGTGCCGCCCCAGAACAGGGCGACGAAAATCAGTTTGAGGTAGACGAGCGGCGATTGCGCGGCAGGCAAGGCGGCAGAGGGCAAGGCGGATGAAGACATGGAATTTCCTGTGAGGCCGTTTGCGCGGCGGGTGGTGTACACTTATATATTAATACTAATATCAACTCATGAAATAATGAGCAAAAACTCATAGCACAGGAAAACCACAGATGACCTTCACGCAACTGGAAATCTTTACCCTGGTGGCCGAGCTGCACGGCTTCTCCGCCGCCGCCGCGCAGCTGGGCATCAGCCAGTCGGCCGTCTCGCACGCGTTAAAAGCGCTGGAAAGGGAGATGGGCGTGGACCTGATCGTGCGCCACCAGGCGTCGGCCGAGCTGACGGAAGTGGGGCGCCAGCTGCTGGTGCGGGCGCGCGAAATCCTGGGGCTATCCGAAGCCATGCGCCAGGAAGCGGCCGACGTGCTGGGCCAGCGCCAGGGCAGCCTGCGCATCGGCTCCTTCGGCCCCACTTCGTCGTTGAATCTGCTGCCGGCCATCACGGCGCAGTTCCGCCTGCGCTATCCGGGCATCGCCCTGCGCATCGACGAAGGCGCCGACCATGAAGTGATGCAGTGGATACGCGAACGCCGCGTGGATGTCGGCTTCGTCGTGCTGCCCGACGAGCGTTTCGATACGGCGCCGCTGGTGGAAGACCAGATGATGGCGCTGCTGCCGCGCAGCCACCCGCTGGCCAGCGAAACGGCCATCACCCTGGCGCAGCTGTGCGAAGGGCCGTTCATCATGTCCGAGGCGGGCTGCGCCTGCCTGATCGAACCGCTGTTCGCCAACGCGGGGCTGCAGCCCAATGTCCCCTACCGCATCAGCCAGGTGATTACCATCCTCGACATGGTCAGCCGCGGCGACGGCGTCTCCATCGTGGCCGAACTGGCCCTGCCGCAGCGGCTGCGCGAACAGTATCCGGAGCTGGTGGCCCTGCCGTTAAATCCGCCCGTCAGCCGCAAGGTGGGCCTGGCCGTGCGCGACCGGCGCCAGAACACGCCGGCCACCAACGCCTTTTTCGAGGTGGCGAAGCAGATGGCGCCGACCCTGGCGCCCCGGCGCGCCTGAACGCTGCTTAAAAGGTTTCCCACTCCTCGCTCGCTTCCGGCTTGCGCTGCGCCGCGGCCCTGGACGCTGGCGCCTGCGCGATGCGCGCCGGAGCCGGCGCGCGCGCCACGGGCCTTGCGGCATGCGGCACGGCCGCCGGAGCCTGCCCGTCATCGAGCTTGAACACGCCCACCACCTGCGCCAGGGTGCTGGCCTGGTCTTGCAGGCTTTCCGCCGCGGCGGCGGCCTCTTCCACCAGGGCCGCGTTCTGCTGCGTCACCTGGTCCATTTGCGCGATCGCCTGGTTCACCTGTTCGATGCCCGAGCTTTGCTCGACGCTGGCGGCCGTGATCTCGCCCATGATGTCGGTCACGCGGCGCACGCTGTCGACGATTTCCTGCATCGTCGCCCCCGCCTCGTCGACCAGGCGCGCGCCCGAATCGACCTTGCCCACCGAATCGTCGATCAGCAGCTTGATTTCCTTTGCCGCCCCCGCGGAGCGCTGGGCGAGGCTGCGCACTTCCGTCGCCACCACGGCAAAGCCGCGTCCCTGCTCGCCCGCGCGCGCCGCTTCCACGGCCGCATTCAGGGCCAGGATATTCGTCTGGAAGGCGATGCCGTCGATGACGCTGATGATGTCGACGATCTTCTTCGACGAGTCATTGATCGAGGCCATGGTGTCGACCACCTGCGCCACCACCTGCCCGCCCTTGCTGGCCACGCCGGACGCCGATTGCGCCATCTGGTTGGCCTGGCGCGCATTGTCCGCGTTCTGTTTCACGGTGGACGTCAGCTCTTCCATCGAGGCGGCCGTCTCTTCCAGCGAGCTCGCTTGCTGTTCCGTGCGCGACGACAGGTCCTGGTTGCCGGCGGCGATTTCCGACGACGATACCTTGACCGATTCGCTGGCCGTGCGGATTTTCACGAGCACGGCGGCGATCTTGTCGATGAAGCGGTTGAAGGCATCCGCGATCTGCGCCAGTTCATCCACGCCGGAAGCGTCGAGGCGGCGCGTCAGGTCGCCCTCGCCCGAGGCGATGTCGTCGAGCGCGTCGCGCACCAGTTCCAGGCGCTTGAGCATTTTAAAGACCAGCAGCGACAGCAGCACCGCGGCCAACCCCGTCAGCAGCACGGCCGTGACGGTGGCCGTCGTCAGCATCGTCTGCAAGGCTTGCATGGCTTCCTGCTGGTCCAGCACCACGGCCAGCAGCCAGTCCGTGCCCGCCACGCGCGTGACGTACAGCTTGCCGTCGCGGTCATTCAGGCGCACGGCCTCGCTCGCGCGCGTGCTTTCCAGGCGGTTCACCTGCGCGGCCGACAGCGCCGCGTCGAGTTTCGCCACCGGCTGCAGGCTCAGTTCCTTGTCCGCATGGGCGATGATGGTGCCGCTCTGGTCGACGAGGAAGGCAAAGCTGTGCGGCGTCGGCTTGATCGCCACCACGTTGGCGATCACCGTATCGAGCAGCACGTCCGCGCCCGCCACGCCCAGCAGCGCCTCTTTCGGCCCGACGGGCGCCGTAAACGACACCACCAGCTTGTGGCTGGCCGCGTCCACGTACGGCGGCGTCAGCATCGGCACGCCCGCCTTGACGGTGTCCGTGTACCAGGCACGCGCCGTGGGATCGAAATCGGCCGGACGGCCCGGATGGGTAAACACGGAGCGCTTGTCCGCGTAGCCGATGAACACTTCGGCAAAATCGCCGGCCTTTTCCGCGATCTGGAAGGCGCGCAGGGGATCGGGCGTCTCGGCCGACATGACGACGGAGGCCATGACCTTTTTCTTGCCGTCGACCCATTGCGCCAGCACGGCCGACTGGCTTTGCAGCAGCTGCTGCATCTGCTGGTCGGCCGACGCCAGCATGCTGTTGCGCGTAGTGACGTAATTGGCGACCGACAAGGCCAGCATGGACAGGACGACGATGGAGACGCAAATCAGCACCAGACGCGTGCGCAACGATGAAAACATGGTGTACTCCTTTGTGGTGGTTTTTATGGTGTGAATCAGCGGCCTTGCCACGCACACTCTGCTGCCATTTTCACACAAAAATTGGAACGATATTATTCAATATTCGGAATAATAAATGTTTATTACATCAAAGCAACACCATCAGACGTTGACTCCCTACAATGATTGCCTCATAGTCAATCTTTTCAAAGGAGCTTCCATGCGTTTGCACCACGTCGTCCTGGCCTGCGCCAGCTTCGCCATCTCCAGCGCCTTCGCCTCGCCGCAAGCGCCCGTGCCGGGCAAGGAGTACCAGGTGCTGGCCACGCCGCAGCCCGTGCAGGCGGCGCCAGGCAAGGTGGAAGTGATCGAGTTTTTCATGTACCACTGCCCCGCCTGCAACGCGCTGGAGCCGGGCCTGGCGCGCTGGCTCAAGGACAATGCCGCCACGGTGTCGTTCCGCCGCATCCATTTGCCGCACACGCCGGCAAACGATCCGGAAGCGCATCTGTTCCTGACCCTGGAAGCGCTGAAGAAGGAAGAGGCGCTGCACGCGCAAGTCATGCATACCTGGCATGTGGAGCGCAAGCGCCTCGCCAGCGACAGCGATAACCTCGATTGGGCGCTGAAAAATGGCCTGGACAAGGCGACCTTCGAAGGCGCCTACCAGTCGTTTGGCGTGCAGACCAGGCTGAAAAATCTGCCCCGCCTGGCCGCCGGCTACCAGGTCGACAGCACGCCCACCCTGATCGTGGGCGGGCGCTACCTGACCAATCCATCGCTGGTCGCCGGCGCCAACCCGGGCTTGCCGCGCCAGGACGTGGAGCAAGCCACCCTGCAAGTGGTGCAGGCGCTGGTGGCCAGGGCGAAGCTGGCGAAGTAAATCAGCCGATCAAGCCCCGCAGCCCGCTGGCGCGCTGCGTGCGGCGCAGGATCGCGTCGAACAGCACCGCCTGCGTGGGCGAAACGAGGGTGAAGAAATCGCGGGCGCGCGTGATGCCCGTGTAGACCAGTTCGCGCGCCAGCATGGCGCCGCCCTCCTGCGGCAGCACCAGCACAGTATGGCGGAATTCCGAGCCCTGCGACTTGTGCACCGTCATGGCAAACGCCGTCTCCACGTGGCGCAGGCGCGTGGCCAGCACGCTGCGCACATTGTCCCCTTCCAGGAAGTACACGCGCAATGATCCCGGCCGCGCAGGGTCGTGCAAGGTCAGGCCGATGTCGCCATTGAACACGCCCGTGCCGTAGTCGTTGCGCGTGACCATCACGGGACGGCCCACATACCACTCGCTGCGGCGTATCAGCCCTTCCTTTTCCAGCCGCAGCTCAATGGCCGTGTTCAGGCCCGCCACGCCCCACTCGCCTTCGCGCACGGCGCACAGGATGCGGAACGACTCGAAAGCGTGCAGCACGGCGCGCACCCAGTCGTCATGTTGCGCGTAACCTTCGCCACCGGCATTCACCAGCGCCAGGTAGGGCTGGTAGCCGCCCGGCGCATCAGGACGTCCGCGCAAGGCCAGGCGCAGCACGTCTTCCTGCTGCGCCGGCACGCTCCACGCCAGCTGGCCGCCGCTGTCGGCGGCAAAACACGCCTTGGCCAGATCGGGCCTGCCGCCATTCACGGCCAGCGCCAGTTCGCCGATCGGACCGCTGAAACGGTGGCTGTGGCGCAGCATCACCGTCTGCTGCGCCAGCGCGCCCGCCGCGCCCGCAAAGGCAGGTGGAATGGCCACGCCGCTGGCCGCCTGCGCATATGCGATGGTGTCGGCTGTGTAGCCGCCCGCCTGCGCGTCGTGGCACAAGTCGCCCAGCACGGCGCCCGCTTCCACGGACGCCAATTGATCCTTGTCGCCCAGCAGGATCAGGATCGCCGTGGGCGGCAAGGCGTCGAGCACGGAGGCCATCATTTCCAGGTGCACCATCGACGCTTCATCGACGATCAGCACGTCGACGTCGAGCTGATTGCCCGCGTGGTGGGCAAAGGCGCGCGTGTCAGGCCGCGCGCCCAGCAAACTATGCAGGGTGCGCGCCGCGCCCATGCGCCGCGCCAGTTCCAGCAGGGGCAGCGCGCCGCCCGCCTTGGCCGCCAGACCTTCGAGCGCCTTGTCGATCGACTGTTTTAATCGCGCGGCCGCCTTGCCCGTCGGCGCGGCCAGCGCGATGCGCAGCTGCTCCGGCTGCGGCGAGACGGCAAACAGCAGAGTCAGCAAACTGGCCACCGTGTACGTCTTGCCCGTGCCCGGGCCGCCCGTGATGATGGCCACCTTGCCGCGCAGGGCGACGGCGCACGCCACCTTTTGCCAGTCCGGGCCACCATCCTGCGTGGGCTGGTCGAACAGGATATCGAGCCATTGCCGCACCTGCGCCAGCGGCGGATTCGTCAAATCCTGCGCCCGCACGGCGATCTTTTCACCGACCAGTGTCTCGTCGCGCCAGTAGCGGCGCAGGTAGAGGCGGTCGCCGTCGAGCACCAGCGGCTGTTTCACGTCGGCCGCACCGACCCGCCACACCTGCGGCGCGCCGGCCAGCAGCGCGCGCCAGCCGGCGGCGCTGTCCGGCAGCGGGCCGGAAACGGCCAGCACCCCATGCCACAGCTCCTCGCTCCAGCCCAGCAGCTGCGACGGTTCGCTGGCAAGGTCCGCCAGCATCAGGCAGCTGTGGCCCCGTCCTTCCAGCTCGGACAGCACCACGCACGCGACGGCCACGGCGGGCGCATGCGGCGCCCCCTCGTCCAGGCTGGCGATGAAGCGGGCAAAGGCGGCGCTCAGGCGGCGCAGATGGCCATCCCCGGCGATGCCGTCGACATGGGTAAACAAAGCGTCCATCTGCGCGTCATGCTGCATGGTGTTCCGTTTCTTCTAACAGTTGATCGAGGCCGTCCAGCAGTTCCAGCTGCGGCGCCAGCCAGTAGCAGCCGTGCGTATCCGCGTTCGCTATGCCGCGCAGGAACAGGAAAATGGCGCCGCCCAGGTGTTCGGCCGGGTCGTAGGCGTCGCCAAGCCGGCTTTTCAGCAGCCGGTGCAGGGCCAGCATGTAGATGGCGCCCTGGATGTCGTAGCGGTGCTGCGCCATGCCGGCCGCCAGCGCCTGCGTGTGGTAGGCGGCGTCGCTGGCGCCCAGCGCGTTCGACTTGTAGTCGAGCACCCAGTAGCGCCCCTCCCTTTCGATGACCAGGTCGGCAAAGCCTTTCAGCATGCCGTGCAGCTGGCGCCGCGGCAGCACGGGACGCGGCGCGCCGTCGAGCAGCAAGCGCGTGCACAGCTGGTCGAGCGCGCCCGTGGACAAATGCTCGCTGGGGAACCAGAACTCCATCTCGGACAGGGTGCTGTCCAGTTGCGACAGCGATGCATCGAGCAGCGGCAGCGGCGTGACGGCGATTTCCCGGAGCCAGGCGATGGCGTCTTCCTGGCGGTGGCCCCAGCCCGCCCGTTCGCAGCGCGCGGCCAGGCGCATGTCGAAATTGGCATCGTGGACGCCGTCAAAGCCTTCGCTGCCCATCCACTCGAGCTGCTCGTGCAGGAAATTGCCGGGCACGGAACCGCGCGGGAAGCGGTGCCAGGGCGCGTCGCCCATAGGCGTCGGCGCGGCCACTGCCACAGCCGTGCCATCTTCCAGCAGGGTCTCTTCCAGCGCCCGCTGCGGCACGTGCGCGGCCGCCACGGCGCCGATCTGGCGCGTCAGCGAGGTAAAGCTGCCCACCGACCAGTCGCGCTCGAATTCGCCCGTGAACACGGGCGCGGGACGCAGCTCGGGACGCCGCTCGATGCGGTCGAGCACCGTGCAGGCATCGGGCTGCGCCAGGGAACTCACGTAGATGGCGTCGCAATCGCCCGCCACCTGCTGCCAGCGCAGCAGCAGCTGCTCCGCCGGCAGCTTGTCGCCGCCCGTCAGCAAATAGCCGAGCGCCGATTCGTGCAGGGTGTTCTCGCCCGCCTTGCGCGCCGCCTGGGCGGCCACGCCCAGCCACAAAAAGTGGCGCGCGCGCGTCAGGGCCACGTACAGGAGGCGCAGGTCTTCCTCGATGCGCGCCTCTTCGACCGCCGCCATGGCTTCGTCGGACAAGGACAGGTCGAGGCGGCGTTCGCCATCCTCGCCCGCATACTCGAAGAAGCTGCGGTTGCGTTTATCCACCTTGCGCGCCGTGACGGCGAACGGCAGATACACGAGCGGGTATTCGAGGCCCTTGGATTTGTGCACGGTGATGACTTTCACCAGCTCCGCATCGCTTTCCAGGCGCAGCACGCGCTCGTCGCCGCCCTCGCCTTCGCCGGCGATCTGCTCGGCCAGCCAGCGTATCAGCGCCTGCTCGCCATCGAGCTGGCGGCTGGCCGATTGCAGCAATTCGGCCAGGTGCAGCAGATTCGTCAGGCGCCGTTCGCCGCCCGTCTGCTGCAGCAGCATGGCGGGCAATTGCAGTTCGTGGATGAAGCGGCGCAGCATGGCCAGCACGCCCTGGCGCTGCCAGATCAGGTGCAGGGCCTTCAATTGCTCGACCCGGCGCTCCCACTCCAGTTCATCGCTGGACAGGCGCGCCAGCTCGCCCAGCGACAGGCCGATGGTGCGCGTGGCAAACGCGGCGCGCGCCAGGCCGCCGTCGAGCGGGTTGGCCAGCGCCGCCAGCCAGCGCAGCACGTCTTGAGCTTCCTCGCTGTCGACGACGGAATCCTTGTCGGACAGGTAGACGCTGGCGACCCGGCGGCGCGCCAGCGCGCGGCGGATGGCGGCAGCTTCCTTGCGGTCGCGCACGAGGATGGCGACGTCGGCCGGCTGCAGGCGCGTAAAACCGTCGGGGCCGTCGAAACCGGCTTGCGCATCGCCCAGCATGGCGACGATATGTTCGGCGCAATGCTGCGCGAAATACTCGCGGTAGCCGTCGCCGCGCAGCCCTTCATCGCTGGCGCAGGCGGCCAGCAGCGCCGGCAGCGGGCCGCCGGCGTTCACCAGCCATTCGTCGCGGCCCTTGGCGTCGACGGCCTCGAACGGCAGCGGATTCTCGCCGTTTTTGCGGTAGCGGAAGGCGCCGGCCGGCACTTCGGCGCGCTCGGCGTGCAGGAACAGCTGGTTGACGGCCGCCACCAAGGGCGCCGTCGAGCGGTAATTGGTGCCCAGCTGGTAGTGGCGGCCCGTGGTGGCGCGCCGCGCCGCCAGGTAGCTCTGGATATCGGCGCCGCGAAAGCCGTAGATCGACTGTTTCGGATCGCCGATCAGGAACAATCCTTGCGCGGGATCATTCTCCGCAATGCGGTACAGCAAATTGAAGATCTGATACTGTGCAGGGGCCGTATCCTGGAATTCATCGACCATGGCCAGCGGGTACTGGTCGACGATGCGCTGGCGCAGCGCTGCGCCATTCTCGCCGGCCAGCGCATCGTGCAGGCGCTGCAGCATGTCGGCAAAGCCGAACTGGCGCGACTGGCGTTTTAACTGATCCATGCGCCGCGCGATGGCCGCCGCCGCATGCAGATGCAGCTTGTGCGCCAGCGGCGTGATGGCCGCCAGGGCCGTCCCCAGCGCTTCCGTATGTTCGAAGCACTCGGGCACTTGCGCCGTGAAACTCTTGGCGAACGCATCCTCGATGCCGAACGGCGTCAGGCGCTCCCACGCCTTGGCCGTGATGGCGGGCAGCAGCAACAGCGGATCCTGCGCCCAGCGGCGCAAGCCGTCGAACCACTTTGCCAGGTTCTCCGGTTTCATCTTGACGCCGTTAAAACACTTGGGATTGGCGGCGCGGTGGTCGTTGATCCACACGGCCATCTGCTCCGTGCGCTCGACCCAGCCCGCCTTCAGGGTGGCCAGCTGCGCGGCCAGCGCCCGCTGTTCGCGCGCGATCAGGGCCGATAAGGGCTCATCGTCGGCCATCTGCACGCTGCCGGCGCGGCGCGCCAGTTCGCGCGCGCCCTTCTTCAACGCCCCGACGTCGGGCCAGCAGGCCAGCAGCACGTCGAGCGCCTGCGGTGCCAGCGGATAGACTTGCTGGCGCCAGTAATCGTGGGCCGCATCCTCGAACAGGGCTTGTTCGTCGCTGACCAGTTCTTCGTCGAACAGGCTGCCGCTGTCGAAGGCGTGCTCGCGCAGCATGCGCTGGCACCAGGCGTCGATGGTGAAGATGGCCGCTTCATCCATCGTCTCGGCGGCCAGCATCAGCCGGTGCGCGGCCTTTTGCCGTTCGCTCTCGTCAGGATAGGATTCGAGCAAGGCGTCGAGAAACGGGTCGCCGCCGCCGGATTCAATGCCAGATTCGTGCCGAAAATAGGCGGCCGCCTCGATCAGGCGTTCGCGCACGCGGTTCGACAATTCGCGCGTGGCGGCGCGGGTAAACGTCATCACGAGGATGTCGGCCGGCAGCAGCGGGCGGGTAAAAGCCGTGCCTTCGCCGCCGTGGCCCACGCCGTGACCAAGTACGAGGCGCACGTACAGCGCGGCGATGGTCCAGGTCTTGCCGGTGCCGGCGGACGCCTCGATCAGGCGCGAGCCGTGCAGGGGGAACGCCAGGGGGTTGAGCAGATGGCTCGTCATTGTTCTTCTCCCGCGCCGTCATCGGGCGCGCTGATCGGGTCGATCGTAATGTGTTGTTGCAGCCAGTCGGCCAGCGGACCATACAGCTCGCGCGTGCAGTCCTGCCACGCTTCCTCCGCGGCCAGCGCGGAAAACTCGGGCCACAGGCGCGCCAGGCACAGTTCATCGCGCTCGCCAGACAGTTCAAAACCGCCGTCATACACGGCGCGCGGGTCGCCCTGCTGCACCAGCGCCAGCCCCGTCTTGCACGCCGTGGGCAGCGGATGGTTCATGCCTTCGCGCCACAGTGCCAGCAGGGTCGCCAGCGCGTCGCGCGAACTGGCCGGATCGAGCGGCGCCATGCTGACGATGGCGTCGCGCGCCACCAGATAGCCGGTGACGGGGAAGCCGAGGGCGGCGGCGGCCAGCTGGCGCAGCCACATCAGCATCAGCTTGTCGCCGCGCGCCAGGCCGTTCTTGTCCGTCACCTTCGAGGAAATCTGCATCAGCCAGGCCGTCTCCTGCCCGTTGCTGCGCAATTTGTCGAGCCAGTCGTCGATCTGCAGCTCGCCGAACGGCAAATTGATGGCACGCTTGTCGGCCGCGTACGGGAACGAGGCACGCAGCGACAGCCATGCGCTGCGCACGGGCACCAGCGCCTCGACCAGCTGCGCCTGCACTTGCCGGCCGATCAGGCCGATGGGCAGCACGCCTTCGCGCGCCAGCTTCTGCGCGCGCGCTTCCAGGCTGGCGCGCACGTCGTCCAGCGCTTCGACGGCGCCGCCGTCATCGAGCATGGTGTCTTCCAGCAGGTAGCGCTCGAGCGCATTCAGGCCGAACGGCTCCTCATCCTCGCCCAGCATGGCCGCATCGGCAAAATACACGCTCAGGCGGCGGCGAAAGAAGTACTTGACGGGCTGGCGCAAAAAGCTGGCCAGTTCGCCCAGTTTCAGGCGCGTGCCGGGATCGAGCTCGTAGGGCCCCAGCGGCAGCACGGCGGCCTGCGTCTCCGCGTCCGCCGCATCGGCATCGGTATGGACTACGCGCCATTCGCGCGCATAGGTGAGCAGGCCGCCCGCCTCGAAATAGCGGCGGCTGAACGGCTGCAGCGCGTGTTCGGTGGTGAGCGACGCCAGGTGCCGGTCCAGCGACCAGCCGGCGGCCAGGTAGTCGCGCAGCTGCGACACCAGCACGGACGGCGGCTGTTCGGAATTGTCGCGCACGTTGCGCCCCACCCAGCTCACGTACAGTTTGTCGCGCGCGGCCAGCAAGGCTTCGAGCATCAAGTAGCGGTCGTCGTCGCGGCGCGAGCGGTCGCCCGGGCGCGCCATGCCGGGCAGCGCCAGCAGGTCGAAATCGGCCTTTGGCGCGCGGCGCGGGAAATCGCCATCGTTCATGCCCAGCAGGCATACCACGCGGAACGGCACGGCGCGCATCGGCATCAGGGTGCAGAAGGTCACGCCGCCGGAGACGAATTGATGGTTCAGGGTCGGCTCGTCCAGCGCGCCCAGCCACGCCACGCGCAGCACCGACAAGGGCACCTGCTCGACAAAGCCCGCGTGTTCGCAGGTTTCCAGCCAGCCTTGCAAGGCGCCTTCCAGCTGCGCCAGGGTCAAACGGTCGCCTTCGTCGTCGGCGTCAAAGAAGGCCGCCAGCAGCGCGCGCGCCTGTTCACCCCATTCGGCGGGCGTGCGCGCGCCGGCCAGCACGGTGCGCCAGTGCAGCAGCGCCTCGACCAGCTGCGCCAGCGAGCCCGCCAGCGCCGCATCGAGGCCGCCTACTTCCGCATACGGCTCGATGCCGCCAAAGCTGGCGCCATCGCCGCTGGCATAGCCAAGCAGCATGCGCCGCACGCCGAAGATCCACGCATTCTGTTCCCCGGCCGCGCCCAGCCCCAGGCCGGCGCGGTGCGCCTGGTCCAGGCCCCAGCGCACGCCCGCCCCTTCGATCCAGGCGCCCAGGGTGGCCAGATCGTCCGGCTGCAGGCCAAAGCGGGCGGCCAGCGCGGGCACGTCGAGCAGGTCGCGCACTTCGCTCTGGCGGCAGCGCTGCTGCGGCAGCTGCAGCAGCCACTCGAGCGCGACGAGCAGCGGGTTGACGCTGCGGTCCTTCACGTCGCCGATCTCGAACGGGATGAAACGCTCGTCGTTGCGCCGGTACTGGCCGAAGACGGCGTGGATGGCGGCCGTGAAGGTGTCGATGTCGGGCACCATCACCACCACGTCGCGCGGACGCAAGCCCGTCTCGGCGCTGTGCGCGAACATGGCCAGCAGCTGGTCGTGCAGCACTTCCACTTCGCGCTGCACGCTGTGCGCCACGTGAAATTCGATCGAGCGGTCGCCGGCGCCGGGCGGCGTTTGCTCATGTTCGGCCAGCGGACGCAGTTCGCGGATGGCCACCTGCACCTGCTGCAGCAGGGTTTCCCCCGTTTCCTCGCCAAACAGGTCGATGCGCAGGCTGTCGTCGCGCCCTTCGGCTTGCGCGTGTTCGTCGAATTCGTCGAGCATGCGGATGAAGTCGCGCCCTTGCCTGCCCCAGCTGGCCAGCAGCGGATGGCTGTGCGCATGCAGTTCTTCCAGCGGAATCTGCGCCAGGTCGGTGCCGTTGCGCTGCCGCTGGCGCTTGTTTTCCGCGCGCAGCAGGTCGCGCCCGTCGATGATGTCGCCCCAGTAGAACTGGCATGGATTGGGCACGGCCAGCACCACCTGCGTGTGGCGCGCCAGCGCAGCCAGCGCCTGCAAGGTCTGGTACGGCAGGGCCGACACGCCGAACAGCACCACCCTGCGCGGCAGCTTGCCAACGGGGGCGTCGCCGGCGGCGATCGCCGCCAGGAAGGCGTCGTGGATGTCGGCGCGGCCCGTGTCGCGCTCCAAAGCCTCGACATCGGCCGCCACGGCGCGCCACAACTGCGCCTGCCAGCGCTGGTCTTCCTTCAGTGCGATGGCTTCATTGCGGGCCGTGCGCAGCTGGTCGCGCCCGGCCGCCCAGTCGGCCAGCCAGTCGGCGCGGTAGACCTGGTACTGGTCGAACAGGTCGGCCAGGCGCTCGGCCAGCTGCAGCCGGCGTTCGCTATCGCCATCGGCCAGGAAGTAGCGCAGCGGCGCGAAGACCGGGTCGGACAGCAAGGACGGCAACAGGCGCATCAAACGCCACGTCAGCGGGGATTTATCGAACGGCGACACGCGCGGGACGCGCTCGCGCCCCAGCATGCCCCGGTAGCTTTCCCACAGCAGGCGCGCCGGCAGCGCGATGCGCGTGGCGGCGCATACGCCCATTTCCTCGGCCAGGGCGATCTTCAGCCACTCGGCCACGCCGTTCGACTGCACCAGAAAGATATCCGTTTCCAGCGGTGCCAGCGGGTGCTGGCGCAGCCACTGGAAGACGGCGGCGCGCAGCTGTTCCAGCTGGTTGCCATGCAGGATGAGGAGGCCGGGCGTGACGGGAGTATGCATGCTGATCCGATGGGTTGCCGCGCCTGCGGCCGGGTGGCCGCAAACGTCAAACGCCTATTATCGCCGCTGCCTGCGTCAGGGGGCGTCGCTGGCGGCAAATTCCATGGAAATTTGTTCCGCCACCTGCGCCAGCGCCGGCCCGAGCGCCGTCAGCAAGGCGCGCGCCTGCTGCAGGTCGCCGCCCCGGCGCAAGCCTTCGATCGACATGCACAGGCCGGCAAATGCATGGGCGCCCACGGCCAGCGCCGACGATTTGCTGCGGTGGCCCAGGTCGGCCAGCCGTCCCAGGTCTTCCAATGCCATGGCTTGCTCCATTTCGGCGATGCCGTCGCGCGCCGTGTCGAGAAACAGCTGGGTGTACTTGCGCATCTTCACGGCATCATTGCTGAACGTGAGCGCCAGGGTGGCCAGGTCGAGGATGGCCGTGTCGCGCGGCTCCGGCGAGGCGTCCGACGGCGGCGCTTTCGGCGCGGCCACCAGCCTGTCGCCCGCGCGCGCATGGCCGATGCCTCCACGCAAACGGAACCATTTCGCCAGCAGGTGAAACAGCAGATTCGGAGCGATCGGCTTGGTCACGAATTCATCCATGCCCGCCGCCAGGCAGCGGGCGCGGTCTTCGCTGCCGGCATTGGCCGTCATGGCGATCACCAGCAGGCCGGCTAGCTGCGGGTCGGCGCGGATGCGGCGCGTCGCCTCGAAGCCATCCATCTCCGGCATCTGCACGTCCATCAGCACGCAATCGTAGCGCCGATGGGCCAGCAATTCCAGCGCTTCGCGGCCATTGCAGGCGACGCAAACGGTGGCGCCGGCGTCTTCCAGCAATTCGCAGCCCACCTGCTGGCTGAAGACGTTGTCTTCCACCAGCAGGATGGACGCGCCGCGTATCACCCCCAGCACTTCCGGCTCCACCTCGGCGATGCGCTCGTCGCTGGCCTGCGCGCTTTTCTCCAGGCGCGCCGTGAACCAGAAGGTGCTGCCCAGGCCCGGCTGGCTGTACACGCCCACCTTGCCGCCCATCAACTCCACCAGCTGCTTGCTGATCACCAGCCCCAGGCCGCTGCCGCCATACTTGCGCGTGGTCGACGGGTCGGCCTGGTGGAAGGAGCGGAACAGCTGCGCCACCTCTTCCTGGTTCATGCCGATGCCCCGGTCCTGCACCTCGAAGCGCAGCATGCTGTGGCTGGCGCGCTCCTCGGACTGGCGCACGCGCACGAAGATGCTGCCATTGTCGGAAAACTTGATGGCGTTGCTGGCCAGGTTCAGCAAGACCTGCTCCAGGCGCAGCGGGTCGCCGCGCCAGCGCTGCGGCAGCTCCGGCGCGATATCGAACTGCAGCGCCAGGCCTTTGACGGCGGCCGCATCGCCGAGCTGGCTGGCGATGTTCGCCAGCAGGGTGTCGAGACGGAAGTCCAGCACCTCCAGCTCCAGCTTGCCCGCCTCGATCTTGGAAAAATCGAGGATGTCATTGATCAGGCCCAGCAAGTGCTGGCCCGAATGGAAGATTTTCTGCAGATAGTCGCGCTGGCGCGCATCGGCCACCGATTTCAGCGCCAGGTGCGCCATGCCGATGATGCTGTTCATCGGCGTGCGGATTTCATGGCTCATGTTCGACAGGAAGTCGCTCTTGGCCTGGCTGGCCGCGTCGGCCTGCTCCTTCAGGCGGTGCAGTTCCGTCACGTCGGTGGACAGGCCGATCAGGCCCGTGACGGGACCGGGCAAGCCCAGCGGCACCTTCACGCTCCACAGGTGATGCACCTGGCCCTGCGCATCGACGAAGCGCTCCTCGCCGACGAACTTGGCGCCGCTGTCGAACACCTGGCGTTCGGTCAGCTGCGCGGCGGCGGCCGCATCGCCGAGCATCAATTCACCATCCTGGCGGCCGATCAGCTGCTCCGCCGGGCGGCCCAGTATCTTCGCCGTGCGCGCATTCACGTAGCGGTAGCGCAGGTCGGCGTCCTTCATGTAGACATAGGCGTCGACGCTGTCGAGCACCGTGTCGAGCAGGGTGCGCTGCGCCACCGCGCTGCGGCGCGAACGGTACAGGGTAAAGATATAGCCATAACCGAGCAGCGTGCCGGCCACGCCGACGGCCAGCGCCAGCCACGGGAAATAGCGGTCGAAAGGGCTGTACAGCTCCGCCTTGCGCACGCGGAAATGGGCTTTCCACAGGCCGCCCTGGTAAGCCACGGGCAGCACCTGGTCGAAATACGCGGCATCGCTGCCCGGTTGCGGCGGCGCCGCCGCCAGGTCGCCATCGTCGTTGAACAGCAGCCGGTCCTGCGGCGCAATGGCCAGGGTCCCGCTGGCCGGCAACGGGTCGGCGGCGCTGTACAGGGTCAGGTGCAGCGGTTCCAGGGCGCTGCGTTCGAGCGCGCTGTGCACCAGCTGCGCCACGCCGAAGCCGATGCCGACGGAGCCCTGGTAGGCGGCGCGGCGCTCGGCCACGCTGCCCTGCGGCATGCCGTTGCGGTACACGGGCAGGCGCATGCCCAGGCCCACGTGCGCGGGCGGCCCCTTGATCATGATCACCTGCCCCGACGCGCTGACCTCGCCGCTGTCGCGCGCCTGCGCCAGGGACTGGGCCACCAGCGGGTTGGCGCCGATATCGACGCCCATGCGCTCGCCCAGCAGGGAATCGGGCTCCAGGTAAGTGAGCACCGTGTATTCGGGCCGCTCGCCGGGCGGGCGGAGGGTAAAATCGGGATAGCCGCGCGGTGCCAGACTGGTGTCGCGGCGCACGGCCTCGATGAAGGCGGCGCGCTGCGCCGACGGGACGGCCACCGCGTAGTTGACCGATTCGATGGCGGGAAACTGGCGCGCGATATCGAGGCCGGCCACGTAATCGTGGAACTGGCGGCGCGTCAGATGCTCGCTGGTGCGGAACAGGGCTTCGAGGCCGCGCAGCAGGTCGGAATAGCTTTTTACGCGCGTGATCAGGCTATGCTGGGCGCCATGCGTGAGATTGTCGAAACGCTGTTCGGCGTCGTCATTGACCGTGCGCGCCGCGCCCGCATACAGCGCGCCGCCCACCGCCAAGGCCAGCAGCAGGCCACCCGCCCAGATTCTGATACCCGCTGCCGTCCCGCCCTTGCTCAAAGTGTGCATTGTCGATCGCTTATTCCGGTTTCCTCGAATGTGCGGCGCCCCGCCGCCCAGCAAGTACGAGGATACTATCAAAGCCCTTGCCAGACGCATCTATGCATGAAAAAAAGCGCGCATGATGGTTGCCCTGGAAAACACCTGGCGCCTAGGCCCCCTGCAGCGCCCCGGCCAGGAAGTCGCAGAAGGCGCGCACCTTTTCCTGCACGTGGCGTCCATCGGGCATCAAGGCATACACGCCGCGCCTGGCCATGGCGTGCGACGGCAGCACGCGCACCAGGGCGCCGCTGGCCAGCAGCGGCGCGGCGACGAACGACGGCAACGCGCCCACGCCGATGCCCGCCACCAGCATGTCGGCCAGCAGCAGGCTGCTGTCGGCGGAAAAGCGCACGGGCAGCACGATGCTGCTCGCCCCTTCCGGGCCGGCCAGCTGCCAGACGCCGGGACTGTCGGCCAGCCGGTAGGCCAGGCAGTCGTGGCCGTGCAGATCCTGCGCCTGGCCCGGCGTGCCGCGCCGCGCCAGGTAGGCGGGCGCTGCGCAGATCATTTGCTCGACGTCGCCCAGGCGGCGCGCCACCAGGGACGAATCGGCCAGCGCGGCACGGATGCGCAGCGATACGTCATAGCCCTCGCCCACCACGTCGCGCAGGCGGTCGTCCAGAGTCATCTCGATCTTGACGTCCGGATAACGGGCCATGAAGTCCGGCAGCAGCGGCGACAGCACCTTCAGGCCAAACGACAGCGGCGCATTCACGCGCAGCCGCCCCGCCACCTTGCCGGTGCAGCCGCGCGTGGCCAGTTCCAGCGCGTCGATTTCATCGAGCAGGCGGCAGCATTCAAGATAGTAGGCACGCCCGCCGTCAGACAAGCTCATGCGCCGCGTCGTGCGCACCAGCAGCACGGTGCCCAGATGCGCCTCCAGCTGGCGCACCTGCTTGCTGATGGCCGCCGCCGACTGGTTCAAGTCCAGCGCCGCCTTGCTGAAGCTGTCGCGCTCGACCACCTTGCGAAACACGCGCATGTGCGCCAGGACATCCATCATTCTTTCCCTCCAGTTGAATATCTTATTATTTTATCGCTGATTATCATTGAAATAGAAAACAATATGATGACGGCTTCTTCATTCATGTCACGCAAGGAGCACCCCATGTTCAAACCATCCGCCACCCTGACTGCCCTGCTGCTGGCCCTGCTGGGAGGGACAGTGCAGGCCGCCCTGCCCGAAGTGGGCATCAGCCCCTGGGGCCCGAAAGACGAGATCGGCCGCCTGAACCTGATGACGGCGGCCTCGCGCGCCGCCATCCTGGCCCGCATCGACGGCGGCAAGAGCTACGACCTGGCCGTCGATTTCTATATCGGCATGCCCAGCTGGCAAGCGGCCGGCGACCCGCCCTACCAGATGTGGATGACGCACACGCCGAAGGGCAACGTGGTGGCCGATTCCATGCACGTGGGCGAACAGATGAACCGCCACGTCAGTTACACGGGCTCGGCCGTGTCCATGTATGCGCACATGGGCACGCATATCGACGCGCTCAACCACTTCGGCCTGAACGGCAAGATCTGGAACGGTTTTACGGAAGAGCAACATCTGGGCGACCGGGGCTGGACCGTGACGGGCGCGGAGAAACTGCCGCCCATCGTCGCGCGCGGCGTGCTGATCGACGTGGCCGTGGCCAAGGGGCTCCAGCAGCTGCCCGACAATTACCGGGTCACGCGGCAAGATTTGCGCGCGGCACTGGCGCAGCAGAAGGTGACGCTGGAACAGGGCGACGTGGTGCTGATACGCACGGGCCGCATGCAGCACTATGAGCAGGCGCAAGCCTACATGGCGAATCCGCCCGGCCTGTCGCTCGATGCGGCGAAATTCCTCGTGGAAGATGGCGGCGCCATGGTGGTGGGGGCGGACAACCTCAGTTTCGAGGCGTTTCCCTCCGAAGTGGCGGGCAATTACCTGCCTGTGCACACCTATCTGCTGGCGCAGCAGGGCGCGCCCATCCTGGAGCTGGTCGACCTGGAAGGCTTGTCGCGCGACAAGGTCTACCAGTTCGCCTTCATCGGCGCGTCCTTGAAATTCCGTGGCGGCGACGCGGCGCCCATCCGTCCCGTGGCCCTGCCGATCCGCTAAATCACACGGCCGCGGCCAGCAAGGCGCCATGGTCATCCCAGGCATCGGCGCAGCGCACCACATCGCCCACGACGATGATGCTGGGACTGCCCAGGCCGCTGGCCTGCAAGTGGTCGGGCAGCTCCTGCAAGGTGCTCAGCAACTGGCGCTGCGCCGGCAAGCTGGCCGATTGCACCACGGCCACGGGCGTGCCGGGCGCCATGCCGCCGGCCAGCAAGCCCGCCTGGATGGCGGCCACCCTGGCCACGCCCATGTAGATGACCAGGGTCAAGCCGCTTTGCGCCAGCGCAAGCCAGTTCGGCTCCGAGGCGCTATCCTTGCCATGACCGGTAACGAAGATCGCGCCCTGGCTCCAGCTGCGGTGCGTCAGCGGCACGCCGATGCTGGACGGTGCGGCAAGGCCGCTGCTGATGCCGGGGATCACGTCGACGGCCACGCCGTGGCTGCGCAGGTAGGCGCGCTCTTCGCCGCCGCGGCCGAACAAATACGGGTCGCCCCCTTTCAGGCGCACCACGTGCAGGCCGGCGCGGGCCTCGGCCAGCATCAGGCGCTCGATGAAGGCTTGCGGCGTGGAAGCGCAGCCGCCCCGCTTGCCCACCTCGACCACGCGCACGCCTTGTGCCGCATGGGCGAGGATGGCCGGGTTGACGAGGTCGTCGATCAGCACCACGTCGGCCCGCGCGATGGCTTTTACCGCCTTGATCGTCAGCAAGTCCGGATCGCCGGGACCGGCGCCCACCAGGGTTACGCTTCCAAGTTGCGCCATGATGACATCTCCCATTAAAAAAAGTGACCGATGGCAAACGATGCCGCATACGCTTCCGGCGCGCTGCCGTCCCACACGGCGCCGTCGCACAGGGTCGAACTGCGCATGGGGGCCTTTGGTACGGGCGTGGCCGTCATTTCCGCCGCCTGGCGGTACAGGTCGATGCGGTTGACTTGCCTTGCCACCGCCAGGTAATCGGGTTCGTCGCGCAGCAAGCCCCAGCGCCGGTGCTGGGTCATGAACCACATGCCGTCGGACAGATACGGAAAATTGACGGCGCCTTCGCCGTAAAACTGCAAGCCGTGCGCCTCGTCCCAGGTCTTGCCCAGGCCATCCTGGTAATGGCCAAGAACACGCGGCGCCAGCATTTCCTGCGGCGTATGCAGATAAGCGGGCTCGGCCAGGATGGCCGCCATGGCCAGCCGGTTGGCATCGCTGGCGTCGATCCAGCGGCCCGCCTCGAGCACGGCGGCGATCAGGGCGCGGCAGCTGTTCGGATGCGCGTGCGCAAACGCGGCGCTGGTGCCCAGCACCTTGCCCGGATGGTCGGGCCAGATGGCGCCGCTGGTGGTGGCCGTCACGCCCACGCCATCGACGATGGCCTTGTAGCCCCACGGCTCGCCCGCGCAAAAGCCATCCATCTGGCCCGTGCGCAAGGCCGCCACCATCTGCGATGGCGGCACCGTCAGCACGCGCGCGTCGCGCAGCGGATCGATGCCATGCGCGGCCAGCCAGTATTGCAGCAGCATCGCGTGATTGCCGGTCGGGAAAGTATGCGCAAACGCAAACGGCCGCGATGCGGCCCGCAGGTGGCGCGCCAGCGAATCGCCATCGTGGGCGCCGTCGCGCGCCAGCGCCGCCGACAGGGTCACGGCCTGGCCGCTGTGATTGAGGTTCATCAAGACGGCCATGTCGTGCCGCTGCCCGCCGATGCCCATCTGCACGCCATACACGAGCCCGTACAAGACGTGGGCCGCATCGAGTTCACCACTGTTCAGCTTGTCGCGCACGCCGGCCCACGACATTTCGCGGCTCAGTTCGATCTTGATGCCGTATTTTTCATCCAGGCCCAGCTTCGACGCCATCACCAGCGAGGCGCAATCGGTCAGCGGCAGGTAGCCGATGCGTATCGTCTGTTTTTCTGGCTGCAGGGTCCGCAACACCTGCGCGCCCTGCCCTGTCTCTTTGCCCATTTGCTCTGTCATACCATTCCTTGCTGATAAATACTGTTTTGCCGCGCCGCCATGGGCAAGGTCATGCTGTTCCAGCAGCAAGGACCGTGCCCGTGCATGCCCGGTTGATGGCGGCGGGAAACGCACCGCGATGGTGCATTGCACCAGCATGTATCAGGAAATGAACGATTCATCCCAGCAAGTCCTCCACGTCGAGGATGCGCTGGGCGATGTCGGCCAGCTTGAGTTTCTTGTTCATGGCCATGCTGCGCAAGCGCTGGTAAGCCTGCTCTTCCGTCAAGCCGTGATGCGTCATCAGCAAGCCCTTGGCCCGCTCGATGACCTTGCGTTCCAGCAACTTGTGCCGCGTGTCGAGCAATTCGGCGCGCAGTTTTTCTTCCTGGCGAAAGCGCGCCAGCGCCACGTTCAGCACCGGCTGAATGCGCTCGGCCTGCAAGCCGGCCACGATATAGGCGGATACGCCGGCCGCCATGGCCGCGTCGATGCTGGCCGTGGCGCCGTCTTCCGTGAACAGGACGATGGGGCGGCGCTCGTCGCGCGTGGCGATGACGATGTGTTCGAGCACGTCGCGCGCATCCGATTCCGCGTCGATGATGATGAGATCAGGCTGCAACTGCGCGATGCGCTCGGGAAGGTAGAGGTCGGCTGGAAGCGAGGCGACGATGTCGTACCCAGATTCCAGCAAGCCGATGCGCAAGGCATTGCCGCGCTGCACCTGGGCAGCCAAGGCCGCATTCTCGTGCACGCCATGCTCGACAATAGTGTTGACGACAACGATGCGCAAAGGCTGGGTACGGCTGGACGTCATGGGAGCGATCTGCAATGGCTAAATAGTTAACCATTGCAGCAAGCAAGAAGCGAACCAGCGGGTTTTACAGCGGGATTACTTCAGGGTCGGCATGGCAAACTCGGCCCCGGCAGCCGTCGAGGCCGGCCAGCGCTGGGTGACGGCCTTCTGTTTCGTGTAGAAACGCACGGATTCCGGGCCGTGCGCATGGTGGTCGCCGAACAGGCTGCGCTTCCAGCCGCCGAAGCTGTGGAAGGCCATCGGCACGGGGATCGGCACATTCACGCCCACCATCCCCACCTGCACCCGGTGCGTGTATTCGCGCGCCGTGTTGCCATCGCGCGTATAAATCGCCGTGCCGTTGCCGTACTCATGCGCATTGACGAGGTCCAGCGCGGTGGCAAAATCGGGCACGCGCACGATGCACAGCACGGGACCGAAGATTTCTTCCTTATAAATCGTCATCTCGGGCGTGACGTGGTCGAACAGGCTGCCGCCGAGGAAAAAGCCGTGCTCGTGGCCGGGCAAGACGAAGCCGCGCCCGTCGCAGATGAGCTTGGCGCCTTCCTTGACGCCCGTAGCGATATAGCCGGCGATCTTGTCCTTATGTACCTGCGTCACCACGGGCCCCATTTCCGCTGCTAAATCCATGCCCTGCGTAATCTTGAGTGCCGCGATGCGGGGCACCAGCGCTTCCACCAGCTGGTCCGCCACATTACCCACCGCCACGACGACGGAAATGGCCATGCAGCGCTCGCCGGCCGAACCGAAGGCGGCACCCATCAGGGCGTCCACCGTCTGGGGAATGTCCGCGTCCGGCATGACGACCATGTGGTTTTTCGCGCCACCGAGTGCCTGCACGCGCTTGCCCTGCGCGCAGCCGGTCGCATAGATATATTCGGCGATCGGCGTGGAACCGACGAAGCTGACGGCGCGCACGTCCGGGTGGTGCAGCAAGCCATCCACGGCTTCCTTATCTCCCTGCACCACGTTGAAGACGCCGTCCGGCAAGCCCGCGTCCGTCAACAGCTGCGCCAGCAGCAGGCTGGCCGACGGGTCGCGCTCCGACGGTTTCAGCACGAACGTGTTGCCGCAGGCAATGGCCATCGGGAACATCCACATCGGCACCATCACGGGAAAGTTGAACGGCGTGATGCCGACACAGACACCGAGCGCCTGGCGGATCGACCAGGCATCGATGCCGCCGGCCACCTGTTCCGAATACTCGCCCTTCATCATTTGCGGGATGCCGCAGGCAAATTCCACCACTTCGATGCCGCGCGTCACTTCCCCTTTCGCATCCGTAAACACTTTGCCGTGTTCACGCGTGATCAGCTCGGCCAGCCTGTCGGCGTTTTGCTCCAGCAATTCCTTGAACTTGAACATGACCCGCGCGCGGCGCAATGGCGAGGTCTGCGACCAGGCGGGAAACGCCGCATGGGCGGCGGCCACGGCCGCGTTCAGCTCGGCGGCAGTGGCCAGGGAAACCTTCGCCGTCACGGCGCCCGTAGCGGGATTGAAAACGTCGCTCGTGCGCTCCGAGCGCGAAGCCATGGGGTTGCCACCAATAAAGTGGCCAATCATCGGGGTCGTCATTGTCTTGTCCTTGGTTATTTCGTCATCAGCCAGTCATGGGCCGGGTCGTTTTTAAAGTGCCACACGCGTTTCGGGCCGGCCATCACGTTCAGGTAATAGCCGTCGTAGCCATACGGCACGGTGACGGGGTGGTAGCCCCTGGGCACCATCACCACGTCGTGGTTTTCCACGGCCATGGCTTCATCGATGGAGCGGTCATCCGTATAGACGCGCTGGTAGGCAAAGCCCTGTTCGGGATTGAGGCGGTGGTAATACGTTTCTTCCAGAGAACTTTCGGTTGGAATATTGTCGCTGTCGTGCTTGTGCGGCGGATAGCTCGACGAATGGCCGGACGGCGTGACGACTTCCACCACCAGCAAGCCGTCTGCTTCCTCCGTCTGCGGCAGGATGTCGCACACGTAGCGGGTATTCGCGCCCTGGCCCCGCACGGAGCGCGTCATGCTCGATGGCTCGATCAGGCGCGCCGGACGGTGGGTGGCGGCTGGCGCGCTGCACAGGGCCACCTCGGCAGCGCTCACG
>NZ_JACYMM010000012.1 GCF_020858115.1 Janthinobacterium sp. FW305-129 | reverse complement strand
CCCATCGTGACGTGCACATCGGGAGGCGTGCTGCGCGACCATGCTTTGGGAAAGTTGGGGTTGCCGATATCGAACGCACGTCTAATTGTTTTTCGAGTGAAATCCGCCGCGGTTACCGGATCGAGGCGACCTTGGGGAAGCGCATATTGCACGTGAATGCCGGCAAGTTCACGCCACGTCGTCTTGTCCTTGAGCGAATGGGCGTTGTAAAAATAGCGCGAGCTTGAAAAATAGATGTCGCGAAACTTATACATCAATTCTTCCACGTATTTTTTGTGATATCCCTCGAACGACTCTCTGCCCTCATTTCCATCCGCCACGATACCGATTGCCTGCAGCGTGGAGTACTTCTTGGGCTTGGTTCTGACCTGGTCGTCATTTTCGTTCGGCCTGGCCAGACCCAAGGTCCACAACAACTGCCACTCCGTCGGATAATCGCGACGTTGCAGCGGGTTGAGCCACTGTACGCCGACCACCTGGGCGACGAATGGGGCGGCCGGGTCCTGCATCGGCGTTGCTGTGACCGGTGCCGAGCGGGAGCTGGGCGCGGTCGCGCAAGCAGTTAATGCGCCGAATATCGCTATCGCGGCCAAAGTAGGAAAGCCTAAAAAACGCATAATCAATTCTCCATCTGTCAAGGATTGCGCAGCGGCGGCGTTTGCATGCCGCGTCAGCCAGAGCATGCTGGCGACGGCCAGGAAAAAGCCAAGTACACTCCAGCCAAGTCTTCTAGGCCAAGTGGCGGTCAGTTTGCCCATTGCCGCTCCTCTGGCTGCTGACGGGCGGCACTTTGGCGCTCGTCGAAAATCTTGCCAGGCATGCTACCTTCCCCGTCTGGGGTTGTAGTTGCCCAATCATACACAGACTTTTCCATAAATAAGCCCGACTGGAAATACTCATCGAATACTCTGTTAGGGTCATCATCCTCCAGTCCTTTCAAAAATCGCCAATCCGCCGCTTTCCTCGCTGTCCTCAAGGCTGCCGGCGAAATGTTGCAGCAGCCTATCGCTACGTCATAGGTCAGCGCGTTTCGAGCATGCATGCTATTTGTCATGATGGTTGAGTGATCCGTTGCGTGGCTATCCACTGTGGCTGCCAGCAGCGTCTTGATTTGTTTGCCGCGCCATTTCGCGTAGTTGTCATCGGCACTTTCTGGCTCGTCCTCCATCTTGACCTTGTCCCCGTTTTTATACAGCTTTTCTCGTTTGGCCTGCATGCGCAGATAAGCGTGATGCTCATAGCGCAGCGATGCTTCGCTGCCGTTGTCACCCAGCGCGGCATCGGTCAGCTCGGTTTGCGGTCCCTGGCTACCGCCTTTCGGAATCGGGTTATCGTGGCCGTACGGATCACCATTCTCGCGCGCACGTTGATGGTCGCGTGACTGACCCTGCGCGTCAAAGCCTTGGTCGAACTTCAGGCTGCTGGCGCCGAAACGCTTGGACTGTGGATGGAAAGGCGCGGGCAGCGCTGGCGCCTCCAGCGGCAGTACCCAATTGTCCGGGGGCAGGGCGTTGATGGGCACTTTCTTTACGCCGAGCACTATCTTAAAAATCGGCCAGGTAACGACGGACATGATCGAACCGATCACGCTCGAATTTGTGGGCAGGCCTTTGCTCAGCGAATACTCGGCCGGTGGCGACTCTGGAAACCAGAAGCTCTTGTTTCCTTTCTTCGGTTTGCGCCAGTGATTGTCCCAGCTGTCATATTTTTTCACGCCCGGCGTGCCCACCTCGAATCCCTGCGCAAACACGCGTTGGGTGAACACACCGAAACCACCGGTAGCGTCGATCTCTTCTGCGTTCATGCCACGCCAGCCGATCCCCTGGACAGAAGTCGATGAAATGACTTGATCATGCGGGTTGGAATACAGCGTCACGCGGCCGTACGTTGCGTCCATGTATCCGTGGCGCTTGCGGTCCGTGGCGATATCGAAGTCATGGGCGCAATTGGACATACGCGCATCGACTGCCGCATCACTTTGTTTGCGCGATCTTTGTCCACGAATGATTTCAAAGAACGCTTTCATTGTCTCGACCCGGGCTTTGTAGGTCTGGCGTCCGGTACGGCCCTGGCGGTCCTTCATGTCGCCCTGGGTCATATGCTCCGAAAAATTGCTGTCCACCAAGCTGTAGGGTGGGTTGCATAGCACGTACGAGTCCGCCACACAGTTAAGCTGCCCGGAGATTCGGTCGCCGAGAAAGGCGGCGGCGATGCCGACCATATTTCCTTGGCTATGGCAGACGATGGTGATCGGCACATCCGCCTGCTGCTTACGTAACGATTCCACGAGCTTCGCAAGGCGTAACGCGGCCAGCACGTAATATGGCCGCGGCGGGCAACTATAGACTTGTCGGTCATTGGTAGGGTTCATGTGCTGGATGTGGAGCCACAAAAACAGATGGTCCGACAGGCCTTGTCCCCACAGGTCGGGCAGCGAGGTACAGCCATTGGCGAACGGGCCGCCGCCCCAATAATCGTTCTCGTTCAGATAAATGCTGTCGCCATACGCCTGCAGCTCGTCGCTGCTGGCCTTGTAGCCCCACCGGAAGCGGATTACAGGAGAAAAGGCGTCGGCATCAGACATGAACGATTTCGGATTCATGTCGGGATTGATAAACCCGTCATTGCTAAGCTCCGGGAGATACGTCGTGGGCGACAGCTGTCCCGCTTCTGGGCCCTTGTGAGTCAGATCTTGATCGCGGCGGCGCAGCCGCTCGTTCAGCCCGGCGCAAAGACCCTCTTCGGCTTCGCCATACCATTCGCCGTCGGAATTGACGCCGTGGACAAAGATTACCAATCCGGGCAACGGCAACTGGGCGATCATGTCCATATTACCTTTGTTAAAAAGACATACCCCGCTCTTGGATGCCAGCAGGGTGTTTCCTTCCTTCAGCTCCTCCAGAACTGCGTCGCCCTGGACATCCGCAATCGACGATCCGCCAGGCTGTGGGGCTGGTTTGCTATAACTCATAATGCATCCTCAACTTGCTCGATTACGATAGATAAATGTTTCGCATGGCGGCAGCATTGTGCGATGGCCGTGGCGCCCATCATTTACGCGGCGCAAAGAAATATGCCTTGATTTGTTGCAACCGGCCGGAGGTGATCGGACTAACCTTGCCATCGCCGCCACTTGTGCCCGAAATCGGGCCGTCGCCTGGTAGCTCGGCATGGAACAGCATGCCTTCGACCGGTTTGCCATCGGTGGGGCTTAGCAGCCGTGGAGTGCGGCCCAGATCGGCTTCGCCGAAGCTGGGCAGCTCCGCCGGCGAACTGGCCGGACCGTTCCAGTGGTGGCCATTTGTCTTGACGGTCAGCGCGCCTGGCCCGCCCAGCTCCACCGTTCCGCCCGCCAGCTTGAGATAGGCGCCGCCACCTGTCATTAGCGTGACTTCGTCGTGCGCCATGATGACCACACGCGTTCCAGCAGTGGCCTTGATATCCTTGGCCGCGTCCAGCAGCATTTCATCGTGCTGGCTTTGCATCTTGAATTTGCCGTAATGGGCGATCTGGACGATTCCATCCTGGTGCGCGAACAGCGAGATACCCTTGCCGGCGTTCAGGTTGAAGCGCTGCCCGGCGGTCAGCTGCATGTGTTGCTGCGCCACCGTGTCGACGTTCACGCCGGCGTAGCTGACGATCGTCTTCGGCGTGCTCACCGCGATTCCTGCCGGGGCCGTGATGCTGACGGTCGGTTCGCCTTGAACCCCGCCCGGTGACACATTGCTACCGCCCGCCGCGCCGGCCACTGCCTCCTTGAGCGTGGTGGCCGGCTCGTCGTCGAGTGCCAGCGCCTGGTGCTCGGCTGCGAATTGGCCAAGCGATTTGAACAGATCCAGGCAGTCTTGCATCAACGCGACATGCTCTTCGTTGCTGAGCTGATTGCCGGCGGCGTCCAGGCGCTTCCAGGCCGAAATCAGCAGTGCTTTGGCGGTGCGGATGCTGCCGCCCTCATCGCTGCGCAGTTCGAAACCCTCGCCGCGCGGTGCGGCTTTGCCCTGCTTGCGTGGCTCAGTCAGATACCCTAAGTTAAGTTGCGCGGCGGCGTGGTCGCTGGAGAGCTGTGCGCTGATCTGGCCGGGCGTGTCGTCCAGCCGAAGCTGGTTGGCGCGCTGGCCGCCGATCTCGCGACTGACGATGCCCGACAGGTAGCGGTCGCCTGGAAGGCTGCTGACATGGCTAAAGCTTGGTGGCGGCGTGGTGCCGCCATGCACCGCACCGGTGATGACGGGCTTGTCCGGATCGCCACCCAAAAAATCGACCAGGCAGGAGGTGCCCACGCGTGGCAAGCTGTTGGCGCCCCATCGTGCGCCGGCCCAGGAAGTGGCTACGCGCACCCACGCCGAATCGTTCGGCGTAACTTCGTCGTTCGCCGCGCGCCCTCCAGCTAGTTCATCAGGACGGACTCCAGGAAAGCGAACCATCACGCGGCCCAGCTCGTCGCAATGGACTTCCTCGCCCTGGGGACCGATCACCATCACATTCAACGGTGCGACAGCGGGCAAGTCCCGCCGCGGATCGTACGATGGCACAATCGGCACGCCACGCCTGACGCAGCGGAAGTAATTGGAGTAGCGCGCCCCGCGCTCGGCATTGGCGTCGGCCAGTGCGCTGGCGTGGCTGACGCTCCCTTGCGCCCAGCGGTTCAGTGCAAAAAGGCGCTGTACGCGCTCACCGACCGTCTTGGGCAGGTTGTTCTCAGCCTCTACGCGCAGTTCGGTAATGATGAATTCGCGCTCGTCTGCCGCATGCGCGTCGATGCCGGCGTGCCCGGTTACACCAATCCACTGACCGATGCACAGGTCGCGCACACTGCTTTCGCCTTCAAAACATTTGGCGTCATATTCATGACGCTGCATGCGCAGCAGGCCCAAGTCGCCATAGTCCTCATCGTTGTCGCCGGCGTGGGGCGCTTCGATCAGGGAGTCTTCCAGCCCCAAGGCGAATTTCGCGCCCATCGGGCCCTGTTCGACCCCGCCTGGTGTCGCGAAGCGGGATGCGCGCGCGGTCTTGTAGTCCCAGCTCTGCCGGCTCACGCTGCCTGGCACGAGTTGTCGCAAAGCCTGCCAAGCGGTGATGGTGTCGCGCGCCTCGGTGCCGTCGTCGCGATGGAAACGCACGCTTCCAGCCGCGTTTTGCGCCAGGCTATTGGCGTCATCGAACAGAACCAAGGTATGCGACGGCGTCTCGTCGCTGCCGCCCGCGCTTGCGCGGCCCGCCTGGAAAAACCACGCCAAGCCGCGCCGGCGCCAGAGGCGGCGTAAGAACGCAGCATCCGATTCGTTGTGCTGCATGGTGAATTCGCGCTGCGGGTAGCTCGTCTTCAGGTTTGACAGGTCGTGGTCGAAGGCGCGTGCCAACACAGGATTGTTCTGACGCCAGTGGTCGAGAATCTTGCCTGTAATCTCAATTTCGTTTTTGTTACGGAAAATCCGGCTATGACAGCCCTTGTCCATGATGGACAGGGCGTCGCGCACGATTAGCTGATACGTGGCCAGGCCGCCATCGGCCTCGCCAGCAATCACCGAGTCGACGATCCCGCAGACCGAGCGCAACTCGCCTTTGTCTGTGACGAATTGCAATTCGGCGGGCATGGCTATGAATTGCTTGGTGGGCAAGTCGGCCTGGGATGCTACGCATAGCAGTTCATATTGCAGGCCTCCGCACAGGGTCTCGACGCCGCTAACCTGTTTGACCAGCAGCAGGTCGTCAGCGACGCCCTTATCGTGTGAGAGGCGCAGGCGGATAGGGCGATTCGCTTCCGTCAGGCCGGACACGGCGGTCAATACATCGTTCAGATTCATGGTGAGCTTTCAAATTAGGTGCCCATTTCGCAAGAAAAATTTCCATGTGGCTTGCTAACGTAACGGCAAGGCTGCGCCTCGTCACATCTGAGGCCAGTGTGATTGCGGCAGAACAAAGGTTTCGAGGTGGAAAGTCGAGCACGTCGGACGCTGGCGGACTGCACATCCCTGGAGGGATAGCGGTACCTTTTCGAATTTCTTGTGGTGTTCGGTATATTTGTTTGCTGTACAAATTGTACGCAAGTTACCAGTGGATAATCCCTCCAATAGTCACACTTTCGCGCGATGTATAGTTGGATGCTGCAGAGGGGGGCTCTGAAAGACTCCTTTATGCGCGCATTGTTTTTTTTGAAATACTGTGTAAAAATACAGTATCAACGTTCAAAAAGGACACCTCATGATCAAAGGCAGTTGCTGCTGTGGCGCAGTAAAATTTGAATTGGCCTCACCCCCAGGCATGATGGGCATGTGCCACTGTTCCCGCTGCCGGAAGGCGGGAGCGAGTGCCCTGGTCTTCGTGGATAAAAATTCATTTACCTTGCTGGAGGGGCGAGAATGTATTCAGCGCTATGAGCCAGAGCCTCCCTTTAAGTATGCAAGAACTTTTTGCAAACACTGCGGGACTTCCTTGGGGGAAGTTGGCTCGGAGAATGATTCATTTCCCATCGCCGTTAACTGCCTGGATGATGACCCCGAGGTAAGAATGCAATTTCATGTTTATGTTGGCTCCAAGCCGGCATGGTATGAAATTTGTGATGGTGCAAAACAGTTTCAAGAAAATCCAACATAATAAAAAAAGCCAGTCATTTGACTGGCTTTTTTATCGCGCTCTTGAGATTCCGAGCAAGAGTCCGCGCAAAAATGACAGGCTCAGTTTCTTGATGTCCTGCCTACATCATCGACTCTTTAAAATCACCCCACTCATATATTGATTCAAGTCGCGAAAATCCTGAACTTTCCAGGCATGCGGCGGTATCTTCACGCCATTTTCTCGCAAAGTTTTTGGAATCAAGTCGCCATTGGGGCGGAGTATGACTGATGACACAATAACGCCAGGATAATCCTTCAGTCGTTTTTTGAAAGCGGATGTCGTCAGGTCAGGCGTTGGGGGATTGCTCTTATTTGCCAATGCTCCTGTCCCTTTGATATCAGCTCCGTGGCACACGGCACATCTCTGTACATAAAGATTTTTTCCGTTGATATTATCCGCGAAGGATAATGGTGTTTGCATCAGCGACAGAATTCCCAGCGAAGCGGCGAATAATATTTTCATTTTCATGTGGTCTTGTTGTATCGGTCAGATATGCATCGAGGGCAGGGCCCGGATTTTATTTGTCGGGGATTTGTCTCGGCTACTCATTCCATCATTATATCTGCCGGGATTCTCTGCCGGGTGCCGCAGCGTATCGGGCGCAGCCACGGCGGGAATTCTTTTGCATGGATAATGTACGCAGATATTTGCTGGCAACGATGACTGGACGGCGCCTGCCCGCCACAACTTCCCCAACCGCGACCGCGGGCGTACCCTGCTTATTGGTAAATGAGCAGGTATTTCGCGGGAATGTCGAGCGGGTGGAGCCTGCCCGCCAGAGCCAGGTCAATCAGCAGGGCGAGCACCAGGCCGGCGCCCGCCGGAATGCCGATGGCGAGCCTGCGCACCATGGGCGGGCGCGCCTGGACTTGCCAGTAGGCGGCACAGCCCAGGTGGGCAAACAGGGCGAACACCGCGAGGAAGTAGTACGGCGCAAAGAACCATGCATATGGCATCAGGACAAAACCGGCTGCCGCATAGTAAAAATTGGTGTCGAGCCTGAGCGCGGCGCGGCCGAACAGGACGGCACCCACATGAAACAGCAGGAACAGGGCCAGGTAGATGCCCGAACCGGCTTGTAGCCACGCTACGAATCCGTCGCGTTTCTTCCAGCTCCTTAGCGCCATCCATGTTCCGCTGCCACATTGAAACAGCACGCACGCCAGCAGCACCGGCTCGAGCACGGCATGTCGATACAGGGGCCGGATCGCCTCCATGAAGGCGATGTGCGCATGGGGGCCGGCAACGGCCGCCAGGTGATTGCCAAGATGCAACAATATAAAGACCGCCAGGACACAGGCCGACAGGCGGTGAAATTTACGAATTGACATAGGTATTCATGGGTGAGTTCGATGTTTCCTGTGTTGCGCATGGCGCCATGCTGAGCGCCATCGCTTCTTCAGGTGCGGCACCAGTCGCTGGCCGAAGCTGTGCCAGGAATATCGGGCCGTCGTGCCCGCTCCAATTTTTCATGGCCTGGTGGATAGTGCGCGGCTTGAACTGCTGCGCATTGCCGGGAAACGGCAGGGCGGGCGAGCTTGGCAAGTCGGCGATCCCGCGCGCGACGGGCATGGCAGCGGTGTTCATGAAACTCCTTCGGTGTGCATGCGATGAAGGCAGTATCGCTTGCTACCTGATGCAGGTCTTGAACGTTTGCGACACGCTACAATGCTTTCATGACACCAACTGACTCCATCTGCCCCATGCGTGGCGCAGGCCTCTCTCTGCCCACGATTGCCCCCACAAGACGACCATGACCTTCACGCTCCACCCGTTTTCCGCTATCCTGCCCGCGGATTGGCTCCTTCTGCTGAACCACCCGGACGTCATCCGCCACATGCCGCTCGCCACCGAAAGCTGGACTGAGCAGGCTGTGGTGGAATGGGCGAAAGGCAAGGACGCGCAGTGGCAGGCCCATGGCTATGGACCGTGGGCGATCCGGATCGATGGTGCTTTTGCCGGCTGGGGCGGTTTTCAGCAGGAAGGGCGCGAAGCGGATCTCGCACTGGTATTGCTTCCTGAATTCTGGGGATGTGGACCCGCGCTGGTGCGCGCTTTCATGCGCCGCCGGCTGGAACTGGGCATAGGTGCTGTAAGTCTCCTGCTGCCGCCCAGCCGCACGCGCGTCAGGGGGCTTGCACGAATCGGCTTCGCCTTTGACTGCGAGGTGGAGTATGACGGCCGGCGTTTCCTGAAGTTCCGGGCAGTTGAATGAGTTTTATCTGCGTGGAGGGGATGGCAATATCCCCTCGTCCCCAGCTACGCTCCTATTCACTTCCACCTATGAAACCATGAAAAACATCACCGTAGAATATCGTCACAACTTTCCCCTCGATCCGCTCGACGTCGTGCGCGTCTTCGATCAGTCCGGAATCAAGCGGCCGACCGGCAATCTGCCGAGAATCGCGCGCATGTTCGCCGCGCCTTGTCTCTTGCTGTCGGCTTGGGTAGACAATGAGCTGGTGGGGGTGGCGAGGTCGCTGACCGACCATGCGTATTGCTGCTATCTGTCGGATCTGGCCGTCAACAGGCAATACCAGGGCCTGGGTATCGGCAAGCAGCTGGTCCAGCGCACGCAAGCCATCATCGGCGATGAAGTGTCCCTGATACTGCTTTCCGCTCCGGATGCCATGTCCTACTATCCGACGCTCGGTTTTGAGCCTGCCGGCAATGCCTATGTGATCCGGCGCAAACATTGAGCGCGCGCTTCCCGGAACTCCGCCTTATGAAACCCGTCTACACCCTCGCCGAAGCCCTGGCAAAAGACCCCGGCCGCGTCGCCAAAACCCAGGCGCTCACCCTCGACAGTTCCAGGCCCCGCATGGGCCTGAAAGGCAGCCATGGCTTGTTCGCCTCCGAAGCGTGGTGGCAAAACATCGCGGCCAGGCGCCTGCAGACGCAAACCTTGACGGGCATCATCGAGCGCACGTATTTCGCGGGCCAGGACAGCCGGCGTGGCGATGAAGTCAACAGCTTCACTTTGCGCCTGGCCGATGGCTCGACAGCCGATGAAAGCATCTACACGCACCGCCGGCAGGACATCAAGCTGTTCGTGCCAGGCGCCACGGTGACGATGGTCTACGCGCTCGATGAGCTGAAGGCGCGGGCGGCGGACGGTGGTGCCGACTATGCGCGGATCGTGCTGGAAGTGTCTGTTTCTGCGGCATAAGGCCTTATATTCACTTGATGCCGCTGCCATAAGCCTCCTGTTCCCTGTCAACACCATCCTTCCAGGTTTGCATTAAATTAAGGATACTTCATGATGGAGGCGAGATGGATGACGAACTCAGTGGTGAAACATGGGGGCGAAAATTTCCAGGCAGCACCAACACGAGGGATTTGTCAGGAAATTTTCGTTTGGCAGTGGAAGATTTTCTATATGCAATGAAAGAGGCGGGGATCAGGGTTGCAATCAATGCCACCTACAGACCGCCGCAGCGCTCCTACCTGATGCATTATGCGTGGAGACTCGCAAGAAAACAGCTTGATCCCCCACACATCCCAAAAATGGCGGGTGTGAATATCGCATGGGATCACGGTGAAATTGACGCATCTGTCAAGGCTGCAAAAGCGATGTTGACCGTCTTGCAGATTAATCATTTACCCATCAAGCCCGCACTGCGCTCGCAACATAATTCTGGTCTTGCGATTGATATGGATTTGGTGTGGAGCGGAACGGTTGAGGTGAAAGATGCGAGCGGTAATATGGTGAAGATTGCCACTTTGCCGAGAAACGGCATGAACAGGCAACTTATCGCGGTCGCTGCAACATATGGAGTAAAGAAATACAACGGGCCTGGAAGCGACCGGTCACACTGGTCCAATAACGGTTATTAAAGGAAAATCATGCGAATGTTTTTTCTGATAGTAGCCATTTACTTTGTTCTTCCTTTTGCCTTTTCAGCCCAGCCACTCCCTCAGGATGTCAGCAGGTTTATCTATAACGCAGAAGCATGTGAGCACTTGGCGGGAGAATTTGATGGGGAGCTACCTAAGCGGCAGCAGGATGCTATCCTCAAGAATATACATAAATACTGCAAGGTGGCGCAAAATCAGCTGAGAATTCTTGAGGTGAAATATCAAGGCAATGCCAAAATAATGAAGGTCATCAAGAGTCATGCTAATGATGCGGTGACCAGTTATGAGAGGGAATGACATACGCTGGTCTTGCTGGTGAACGTAGAGCGCAAGCTGCCACCACAGCAATATGCGCAAACTTGACCTAAGCAAATTCCCCACAGAAATTCGTTTGACCGCCTCCCGCGCCAGGTCTACAGTCGTCGAAGAGACCTCAACCGACCCCATCGCCCCCCATGGCCAAGCCCTTTCCCTTGAATCCCAAGAATCCCGAACGCATCTGCTGGGGCTGCGACAAGTATTGTCCACCGAATGCCATGCGCTGCGGCAATGGTTCCGAACGCACGCAGCATCCCATCGAGCTGTTTGGCGAAGGCTGGAATGACTGGGGGCTGGCGGCCGCCGATCAAGCCGAGGCGGAGAAAAAACCGTAGCGGTGACAGCGCCCCGATCCGCTACAATTTCCCATCGCACTCGCGTTGAGGAAATGCCCATGCAAGAGATCCTGTCCCGCTGGCTGGCAAGCAGCGCCGGCGATTACGCCATGGTCGAACACCCGGCCGTCCACACCATCGATGAAGCGCTGATTCACGTGCCCGCCATGCCCGGCCTGATGGTGAAAAACCTGTTCGTGCGCGACGAGAAGGGCCGGCGGCATTTGCTCGTCATCGTGCCCTGCGACAAGCGCATCGACCTGGCGGCGCTGGGACGGCTGTTGCCGGCCAGTAAGCTGAGCATGGCCTCGCCCGAGCGCCTGCTGCGGCACCTGGGCATTACGCCCGGAGCCGTCAGCCTGTTCGCGCTGATCCACGACAGCGCGCAGGCGGTGGAGCTGGTGCTGGACCAGGCCGTGTGGGATGCCGGCCATATACAAGCGCATCCGCTGCGCAACACGGCCACAGTGGCGCTGTCGCATGCGACCCTGGTCCGTTTCCTCGCGCACACGGGGCATGTACCCCGCATCGTGACGGTGCCTGCAACGCAATAAAACAAGCTCAATGCCCGGCCACGGGCGCGCCGCCACTGCGCCGCCCCGGCTTGAAGCCGTGCGCGCGGGCCGACCAGGCGAGCGCGAACGCCAGCAGGAGCAAAGCCACCATGGCCCAGGGGAAAGCGTCCGCGCCCCAGGTTTCCAGCAAGGCGCCGCCCACCACGCCCGCGGCCGCAATCGCGCCATTCCACGCCACCACGTTCATCGACAAGGCCACGTCGGCGCCGCTGCCGGCCGTGTCGGCCAATGCCGTTTGTAACAGCGTTGCCGCGCCGCCAAAGCTCAGACCCCAGACGGCCATGCCGACATAGATGACAGTTGGAAACTGCGACGCCATGCCCAGCACGAGGGCCGTGACGGCGAAGGTCGCCAGGCTGGCCAGCACGGTGGCGCGCAGGTGGCGCTCGACCAATTTCCCCGTGATCCAGATGCCGGCCATGGCCGCGGCGCCGAAGACGAGCAGCACCAGGTCGATGCGTCCCGTCAATCCGGCCGGCGCCACGAACGGGGCGATGTAGGTGTAGAGAATATTGTGCGCCAGCATCCAGGCGATGACGACGGCCAGCACGGGGCGCACGCCCGGCGTCGTGAAGACGCGGCGCAGGGGCAGGCGCTCATGCGCACGCTGGCCAGGGTAGTCCGGCACTTTCGCCAGCACCCACCCGATCAGGACCAATGTCAGCGCGGAAATGATCCAGAACGCGGCGCGCCAGCCGACCAGCGAACCGAGCAGGGTGCCCAGCGGCACGCCCAAGGACAGGGCGACGGGTGCGCCCACCATGGCCAGCGCCAGGGCGCGGCCTTGCTGGTGGGGCGCCACCATGCGCCGCGCGTAGCCGGCCAGCAAGCTCCAGGCCAGTCCGGCCGCCATGCCGGCAAAGAAGCGGGCTGCCAGGGTCAGCCAGTAGTGCGACGACAGCGCCGTGACGGTATTGAACACGAGAAAGCCGATGATGGTCAGCAGCAGCACGTTGCGGCGGCGCCAGCCGCGCGTGGCGATGGTCAGCGGTATGGCCGCCAGCAGGGAGCCCAGCGCATAGGCCGTGACCATTTGCCCGGCCAGCGCGGCGCTGATGCCGAGTCCCGCGCTGATCTGCGGCAACAAGCCGGCGGGCAAGGTTTCCGTGACGATGCAGATAAAACCCGTCATGGCCAGGGCCAATAAACCTGAAACGGGGAGTCGGTCGGCCAGCGCGGGGCTGGCTCCGGTGGTGAGCGTGGCGTGATTCAAAGCGGCTATCCTTGGAAATGTGACGGGGCGGCAAGGCGCGGGAGTGCCCCCGGCCGTCGCGGAGATACATATGTATCGATCGGTATAAATATAGGCGATGGCGCGCCGCGTTGTCAATGACTTCTGTATCGAGTAGTATGTAAGTGGTGGTGCGTAGATGAGAAGGAGTGATGGATGGCGCAAATGGGACGGCCGCGTACGTTCGACCGGCAGGCAGCCGTCGAGCAGGCCATGTTTTTATTCTGGCAACAGGGATATGAATCGACGTCCTTGAGCCAGCTCAAGGCGAGCCTGGGCGGCGGCATTTCCGCGCCCAGCTTTTATGCGGCGTTCGGCTCGAAGGAAGCGCTGTTCCGCGAGGCGGCGCAATGCTATCTGGACACCTTTGCGCGCGTGACGGAGTGTTTGTGGGACGATGGCCTGGCGCCGCGCGCGGCCATCGAGCTGGCCTTGCGCCAGTCGGCCCGCATGCAGTCCGATGCGGGACATCCGCCCGGCTGCATGGTGGCGCTCGGCTGCATGAGCGCGCCGACGGCCGAACATGCGGCCGTGGCAGCCCCGTTGACGGCTTCGCGCGCGCGCACGCGTGCCGGTTTCGTGCATTGCGTCGAGCGGGGCATGGCCGGCGGTGAGTTGCCGGCGGGTATGGATGCTGCGGCGCTGGCGGCCGTCTTCGACAGTTTTTTATCGGGCGTGGCTATCCAGGCCCGCGACGGCGTGGGTTACGCCGTGTTTGACGCCGCCATTACGCAGATCCTGCGCGTGTGGGATGCCAATCGCGTGCCGGGCTAGGCGCTAGGCCGTCCAGCGAAACTCCAGCACGTCGTCGCCATACTTGTCCGTCTCGCCCGTCGCCGTCCAGCCCAGGTAGCGGTAAAAGCCGTAGGAGCGCGAGGCGGGGTCGCTGGAGCAGCCGAGGAACAGCCGCTGGTGGCCCCGGGCGCGCAGGTCGGCCATCACCAGTTGCAGCAGGGTCTTGCCGATGCCCAGACCTTCGAATTGCGGCAGCAGCGCCAGGACGATGATTTCGCCCGTGTCGCGCTCGCCAAAGCAGTAGCCGGCCAGCTGGCCGTCGTGATGGCAGACCTGGCCGGGCAGGCTGCCCGAGCGCATCATGTCGGCCCAGGTGTCGGCCGTGATGCCCACTTCCGCCAGGCGTTCCTTGGAAACGGCGTTTTGCCGCGTCTTGCCGCGCAAGGCGATAAAGGCCGGGGTATCTTCCGCCCTGGCGGCATGAAAAGTAATCGATGCGGGATGTGTCGTCATGTGTGCGTGAATTGTTGTGAATTGTTGGATGGTAGTGAAGGATTTACTCCCACGGTTTGCGCATAATGTGCGCGTGGCGCTGCCAGTCAACTACTTTTGTATTTTCAATGGCTTGCTGGCCGGGATTGGCGCTATCGATCTTTTCATCCTTGACGATGACCAGCTCGTTTTTATCATTGAGGCGGTATTCCCTGTAGCGCTCGCAATCCTGTTCACGCCGGGCGGTGGTGATTAATTTGTCAGCCTGCCACGCATAGCTGTCTTCATAAAAACATTGCGCCGCGCAGCCGCAATTGGCGATGCCGCCTTCGATTTTTTGATCGCTTATGCTGATATCCAGATTCGGAATGGCAGACAAGGGTTTATTGAAACGGTATTGCTGCGCTGGCGCATCCCACAGCCACACATCGGAACAGCGGATGCGCCCCTGGCTATCCGTGTAGCCGGTGACCCACAGGTCGGCATGGCCGTCGAAATTCATGTCCAGCAGCAGCGCGTGCAAATTGCCCGTACCACTGCTGCTGCAACTGCCATTGAGCCACTGCTTGCCGATTTTCAGACGGTAGGTCTGTTTTTCATCGTGATTGACATAGCGGATATCGGCCGCTTGGCGCACTTTGCCTGTCGAGGCTTTGCCCAGGTGCAAGGTGCCGCCATAAGCCGACGTGGCAATCAGGGATAAAAGCAGAACAATCAATTTCATGGCGTTATTCTTCGGGCACAATGCCCCGATTGCATCAGGTGGAGAATGATCATAACGCATGATCTGGGCAATGCGCCACACGGTTTCTATTGTGCATTCTGTGTGGAACAGTGCTGTGTACAATGCCAAAAAATCCCCGATAAGGAATTCTGATGACATCCTCTCCCGAATCTTTGAATGAAGCGGGCATTCTCGCTTATAACGACGGCAATCATGCCGAGGCCTTTAAACAATTCGACGCCGCGGCGCGCACCGGCGATCCCGCGGGCCAGCATTTATTGGCCAGCCTGTATTACCAGGGCCATGGCGTGACGCAAGACTTGCCGAAAGCGGTGGAACTGTTCACGGCGGCAGCGCAAGCGGGCTTTCCGCCGTCGCTGGCCAACCTGGCCCTGATGTATGCGAGCGGCGATGGCGTCGCGCAAGACATGGCGCAATCGCTCGCGTACGGGCGCCAGGCGGCCGAGGCGGGCGATGGCCAGTCGCAATTCAATCTGGCGCAGGCTTACCGCAAGGGTATTGATGTACCGCAAGACTATGCCGAGGCGGCGTTCTGGTACAAGCAGGCGGCCGAAGCCGGCTCCCTTTCCGCACAGAATGAATATGGCTTGCTGTACGCGCAAGGGCAGGGCGTGGAGCTCGATTACGTGCAGGCGTATGCGTGGATCGCCATGCCGGCCGAGGCGGGCAGCGCGCAATCGGTCAAGAACCGCGACCAGCTGCTGGAAATCCTCACGCCCTCACAGCAGCAGGCGGCGCGCGCGCTGGCCGCCGAGTATGCAGCGCAGTACGGGGTCAATCCCCACTAGACTTCCCCGGCAGCTTGGTCAGCACGCCGGCCGCATCGAGTTCATAGCTGTCGAAATCGCGCGCCAGGAACAGTTTACCTGAGTAATGCAGCCGGGCTTCCGCTTCCAGCTCGGCCATGCCGTCCGCATTGTGGTAGCGGGCGCTGAAGTGGGTGAGGATCAGGTTCGGCAAGCGCACCGCTTCGGCGAACTGCGCCACGCGCTGCACGGAACTGTGCGTGGGGCCGGGGCCCACCTTTTGCAGCATCGCTTCCGTGTAGGTGGCTTCGTGCACGAGCAGTTGCGCATCCGTGCAGGCATCCGTCAGCAGCCCCGGCGTGTCGTTGTCGCCGCCGATGACCACGGTGGCGCGCTGCGTTTCCGTCTGGCGGAAAGCGGCGGCGCGCAAGACCGTGCCATCGTCCAGGATCGCATCCTGGCCCGCCTGCAATAAACCCCAGGCCGGGCCTGGCGGCACGCCGGCCGCCTGCAGGGCGGCCTTGTCCAGTTTCCACCTGCTCGTTTCCAGCGCAAAACGATACGCGACGCTCGGCGCGCGGTGCGACAGCGCGTGGCGCGAAATGGTCAAGCCCGCTTCTTTATGGACGACTGGCGCGCTGTCCACGTCGATGTGGATCAACGGGTACGTCAAAAACAGTTCCGTGTGCAGCAGGGTCGCGTCGATCCACGCCTTGATGGCGGCCGGGGCGATCAGCAGCAAGGGCTTCTTGCGTCCCGTCATGGATGCGCTGGCCAGCAGGCCCGGCAGCCCATAGCTGTGGTCGCCATGCACGTGGGTGATGCAGATGCCCACCAGGTCGTGCACGGACAAGGGCAGGCGCTGCAGCCGGTGCTGCGTGGCTTCGCCGCAATCGATCATCCACCAGTCGCGGTTGTGCGTGGTGTGCAGGGCCAGCGACGTGACGTTGCGGTGGCGCGTGGGCACGCCGGAAGACGTGCCGAGAAAAGTCAGTTTGAACATGCCCGCATTATGCGGCAAGCCTTGCCCGCTTGCCAACGCCGCTGGCCTCAGCTTGCCAGTGAAGCGCTCAATTTGTCCTTGTAGATGCGCCCGTTCTTCATGATCAGCAGCAATTTTTCTTCAGGCTGGGCGAGGAAATCGAGGTTCTTCGCGGGATCGCCATCGGCCACCAGCAAGTCGGCCAGCGCGCCCACGGCCAGTTGGCCCAGGGTGCCCGGGTAGGGTGCGCGCTGGCCGGACAGGGCCAGCAATTGTCCATTCTGCCCCGTCGCCTGCGCCAGCAGGGTCAACGGGTCGTAAAAGCGCGTGAGCTTGGCCAGCTGGCGACCCTGGGTCGGCGTGTTTTTCGCGTTGAACAGAATATCCGTGCCCCAGCCCGTCCTGATGCCGTACTTTTGCGCCAGCGCATACGCCTTCACCGTGCCTTCCGATACGATGGCCTGGCCGGCCTTGCGCGCCGCATCGGGGTAGACATTCGCATCCGCATCCTGCAGGAACGGTTGCAGGCTCCACCACGTGCCCGCGTCGCGCATCATGCGCGCGGATTCGTCATCGGCAAGCTGGCCGTGCTCGATGCTGCGCACGCCCGCGCGGATGGCCCGCTGTATGCCTTTCGGCGTGTAGACGTGGGCCATCACATAGGTGCCCCAGTCGGTGGCCGCTTCCACGCCGGCGCGCAGTTCGCGTTCCGAATACTGGGTGCTGTCGAGCGGGTCGTACATCGACGCGACGCCGCCGCCGGCCATCATCTTGATCTGCGTCGCGCCCAGCACCAGCTGCTCGCGCACGCGGCGCAGCACTTCCGCTTCGCCATCGGCGATCATGGCCATGCCCGCCGTTTCCGCCATGCCCAGCGGCGCGTTGGCCGCACGCGGGATATCCGAGCGCAGACGGAAGTCGCCATGGCCCGAGGTTTGCGAAATCATGGCGCCGGACGGGAAGATGCGCGGACCGTCGACGATGCCTTCATCGATGGCGCGTTTCAATGCAAACGCGGGGCCGCCAGGATCGCGCACGGACGTGAACCCCCGCAGCAGGGTGCGCCGCGCTTCCTGCGCCGCCACCAGATATAAATAGCCGACATCGGACGTCATGGCCGTCACCTGGCTGATGGCGGCCAGCATGGTGTGCCAATGGGCGTCGATCAGGCCCGGCATCACCAGCTTGCCCTGGCAATCGATCACTTGCGCGCCCTCGACTTTTTCGCCGGCCGGCAGCAGGGCGGTAATCGTCGCCCCCGTCACCAGCACGTGGATGCCGGCGCGGGGCGCCTTGCCCGTGCCGTCGAACAGGCGCAGATTGGTCAGCAATATGGGGCGGTCGGATGCTTGCGGCTGCTGGGCGATGGCATTGCCGGTGGACAGGCCGAGGCCGATGAACGGTGCCAGCATGGCGGCCGCGCCGCCGAGAAATTGCCGGCGCCGCATGTCCGCCATCACGCGCTGGTGCAGGATGGTGAAGACGGTGCCGCCGCAGTCGCAGGCGCGCGGCTTCAAGCCGCCCGTTTGCCACGTGTCCATCAGATGCTGCTCTTGTGCCAGGGCCATCGCGCCATCCTTTCATCGCTGCCGCGCCAGGAGCGTGGCAGCAGGCAAAGTTAATGATTAGAAACTATTGCCATTGAAAGCCGCCAGCGGGGGCAAGTCAAGCGTGCACTTGCTTTACGGCAAAGAATGTAGCATCGGCTGTTCAAGGTGCATGCTGGCCGCTATTTTCCCCTTCGCCCGCCGTGTAATCGACAAAGCCGTCGCGGCGGCAAAAGCTGGCCAGCTGCATGCCGGCCTGGCGCGCGATGCGGATGGCCAGCGAGGTGGGCGCCGAGATGGTGGCGACGAGCCCGATATGCATGCGCGCCGACTTGCGCACCAGTTCATAGCTGGCGCGGCTGGACAGGAAGACGAAGCCGTCGTGCATGGCGATGCGGTGCAGCGCCAGGTAGCCGATCAGTTTATCGAGGCCGTTATGCCGGCCCACGTCCTCGAACACTTTTACCACCGCGCCCTCGGCCGTGCACCAGGCGGCCGCATGCACGCCGCCCGTCTTGTGCATCAGTTCCTGGTAGGGCAGCAGTTCGCGCGCGGCCCGGCCGAGGATGGCGCTGCTGGCCACCAGCGGCGGCAGGGGGCGCGTAATCTTTTCCGGCACCAGGTCCAGCAGGGCCAGGCTTTCGATGCCGCACACGCCGCAACCCGTGCGCCCCGTCAGCGCGCGGCGGCGGGCCTTGAGCTTGATCAAATCTGGCTGCGCGATGGTCAGCCGCACTTCCGCGCTGTCCGCGCCGCAGCACACGTCGAGGTCATAGATGTCGCGCACGCTGCTGACGATGCCCTCCGTCAAGGTGAAGCCGACGGCGAATTCCTCGAGGTCGCGCGGCGTGGCCATCATCACGGCATGCGCGATGCCGTTGTAGACGAGGGCCACGGGATACTCCTCGGCCACCATGTCGCGGCCCGCCGTGGCCACGCCCCCTTGGTGGCGCACCATGGGGACTTCCAGGAAACCGTCGCGTTCGATGGTGGTGATGCCGATGTCGCATTCCATGATTTTTCCTCCAGTTAATCGATCTGATAGCGCGGGCAGGGCCGTATCGAGGGCGGCAGCGGGTCGCCGTTCAATTCCAGCAGCGAGCGTTCCGTTTCCCGCGTCATGGCGTTCAGGGCCAGGCAGTTGGGCGCCAGGCCGAACGGTTCGGCGATCTGCTGCGCGATGGCTTCCAGCGCAAACAGGGTGTAGGCGACGAAGACGGAAATGAGGGGCGTGGCCACGCCGATGGCGTCCACCAGTCCCAGCGGCAGTAAAAAACAGTACATGTAGACGGTGCGGTGCACGAGCACGCCATACGGATACGGAATCGGCGTGTTCTTGATGCGCTCGCAGCCGGCCACGGTGGCGGCCAGGTCGTTGAGCTGGGTGTCGAGCATCCACAGCAGCTGCGTCTGGCCCGGCTGGCGCTGCACGGCCTCGTGCAGCATGGCGCGCACCGTGTGCAGCACGGCGACGGGCTTGAAGTTGACTCCCTGCAATTGCTGCACTTCGCCGGCCGGCAGGTAGCGCGCCAGGTCTTCTTGCGGGTCCGTCTGGCGCAGCTGGTGCTTGAGCGCGTAGACGAAGGCGATCAGGCGGCGCAGCAGCAACTGGTGGTCCAGGCCGCTCGTTTCCTGCGGCAGATACGTGAGCGCCTGCGAAGCGAGGGCCCGCGCGGCGATCAGCAATTGCCCCCAGATATGCCGCGCCTCGACGAAGCGCGCATAGCTGGCGTTGTTGCGAAAGCCGAGGAAGATCGCCAGGCTGATGCCGACCATGGGAAACGGCGCCGTATCGAGCGGAATCTTGACGCCGAAGATACGGCCATCCGTCAGCAAGGCCAGCGAACTGACGACCAGCATCAGCAGCAATTGCGGGATGATGGCTTGCAGCACGGAGCCGTTCCAGACGAACAGCATGCGGAACCAGTTGGTGGTAGGCCGAATGATCATGATTTGATGCCGATCAATGCTTGCGGGGCACAACTTTGCCCTCGAAGACGTAGTATTGGAACAGGTTGTAGCCGATCATGATCGGCAGCATGGAACCCATGCCGATCAGCATGAAGATCAGGGTCGGCTCGTCCGATGCGGCCGCCGCGATGCTCAGCTTGCCCGGGACGAGGTCGGGGAAGAAACTGATGGCCAGGCCCGCGAATGACGCCAGGAACAGCACGATGGCACCGCGGAACGGGCCGCGCACGCCGTTCACGTGCACGGCCCACAGGATGTAAATAAAAGCGCTGGCGGCGATGGCGGCCAGGGCCAGCAGCACGCCGAACACGCCCGGCTGCGCCCAGCGGTCGTGGCCGATGGCGCTGAAGACCATGGTGCCGGCCGACAGCACGATGGCGGCGGCGACCGTCGCCAGCACGCTGGTGGTGGCGTAGCGGCGCGCGGCCGCTTCCAGCTGGCCGCCCGTCTTCTTGATCAGATAAGTGCTGCCCAGCAGGCAATACCCGGCCACCACGCCCAGCGCCGTGCACGCCGTGAAGATGCCGCTCAGCCAGCCCGGCTGCAAGCCCGTGATGACCTCGCCCAGCACCACGCCCTGCGCCACGGCGGCCAGCAGGCTGCCCACGCCGAAGACCACATCCCACAGGCGCTTGTTGCCGGCCGCATGGCGGAACTCGATCGAGGCGCCGCGCATGATCAGGCTGGCGATCAGCAGCATGATGGGAATGTACAATTGTTCCAGCAGGGTGGCGTAGGCGCTGGGAAAGGCGCCGAACAGGGCGCCGCCCACCACCACCAGCCAGGTTTCATTGGCGTCCCACACGTGCTCGATGGATTGAAAGATCAGGTTGCGTTCCTGCTCGCGGCCGGTGAACAGGCTGAGGATGCCCACGCCCAGATCGAAGCCGTCCGTGACCACGTAAAACACCAGCATCAGGCCGATCAGGCCGAACCAGGCATTGCCCAGCATGGCATGCGAATTGATATCCATTACATACTCCTTGATTGATGGGGGCGCATTTCAATACCCCGCGGCATGGGCGGCGTCCGGCAGCGGCAGCGGCAGCGCCACGTCCGGGCCTTGCTGCAGCCATTTCTTGGCAAACACAAAGAAAGTGACGAACAACACGATGTAAAACACGAAGAACATCAGCATGCTGCCGGCCACGGCGTGGGCCGCCACGTCGGAAACGGCGTCGCGCGTGCGCAGCAAGCCGTACACGACCCACGGCTGGCGTCCCACTTCGCGCACGATCCAGCCGCACTCGACGGCGATGTAGGGCAGCGGTATCGTCAGCACCCAGGCCAGCAGCAGCTTGCGGTTGCGCACGAATTCCTGCACCCGCCCACCCACCTTGCGCCAGGCGACGAAGGTCCAGAACGCCAGCAGCACGAACCACATGCCGATGCCGGCCATGGCGCGGAACGCGTAGTACAGCAGCGGCAGCATGGGCGGCTGGTCTGCGCGGGCGATGTCGGCCAGGCCCGTGATCTTGCCCGTGGCGCTATGCGTGGCGATCACGCTGAGCATGCCGGGCACTTCCAACGACCAGTCGTTCTTCTGTTCCGCCTGGTTGGGCCAGGCCAGCAGGGACCAGGCCGCCCCTTCGCCATCGCGGTTCGTGTGCCAGTGGCCTTCGATGGCCGCGCCCTTGGCGGGCTGGGTCTTGAAGACATCGACGCCGCTCGAATCGCCGAGCCACACTTGCAACGGAGCAATCACCAGCAGCAGCATCAGCGCCAGCTTGAACGAGCGCGCGAAGAAGGCCGGTTCGCGGCGCTTGAACATATACCAGGCGGAAATGCCGGCGATGACGAACAGGCCCGTTTCCACGGCGGCCACCCACATGTGGCCCACGGCCCAGGCCATGTCGGGATTGAAGATGGCGGCCACGTAATCGGTGACGATGATCTTGCCGTCCACCACGCGCACGCCGGCCGGCGTCTGCATCCAGGAATTGGCGACCATGATCCAGAACGAGGAAATGCTGGAACCGAGCGCCACCATGCCGGTGGCAAACAGGTGCACGCCCTTCGGTACGCGGCCCCAGCCGAACATCATGACGCCGATGAAGCCCGCTTCCAGCATGAAGGCCATGGCGCCCTCGAAACCGAGGATGTTGCCGATGAACTGGCCTGAATGGTGCGAGAACGGCGCCCAGTTGGTGCCGAACTGGAATTCCAGGGGAATCCCGCTGACGACGCCGACGGCGAAGTTAAGCACCAGCAGCTTGCTCCAGAAGCGCGCGTGGCGGTAGTAGACGGGGTCGCTGGTGCGCAGCCACAGCGCCTCGACGACGAACAGGAACAGCGACAGGCTGATCGTCAATATGGGCCACAGGATGTGGAAGATGGCCGTCATCGCAAATTGCGCGCGCGACAGGTCCAGGGTATCGAAACCGAACATGGCGTTCTCCTGATCAACTGAGGGCGGCCGAAGGCGCCAGCAGCACGGGGATGGATTTGAAGGTCGGCGTGCGCGAACCGTGGCCCACGCTGTCCAGCGGCACCAGCGGATTGGTTTCCGGGTAGTAGGCGCCGATGCAGCCGCGCGGAATGTCGTACTCGACCAGCAGGAAGCGGTCGGCGCGGCGTTCGATGCCGTCATGCCACACGCCGATCAGGTCGACCCAGTCGCCGGCCGCAAAGCCCAGCATGGCCAGGTCGTCCTTGTTGATGAAAACGACGCGGCGCTGGCCGAACACGCCACGGTAGCGGTCGTCCATGGCGTAGATCGTCGTGTTGTACTGGTCGTGCGAACGCGTGGTCATCAGCACCATCAGGCGCTCGCCATATTGCTGGCGCGCGCGGTGGATCGGCGTGTCGAGCTCGACGGCGTTGACGAGGAATTGCGCCTTGCCGCTTTCCGTCTTCCACACTCTTTCGCGCGAGGCAATTTCCAGGTGGAAACCGCCCGGTTTGGCCACGCGCAAGTTGTAGTCGAAAAAGTCGTCGAATACTTGCTCGATGGAATCGCGCAGCAGCGCATAGTTGCCGGAAAAGCGCAGCCAGTCGATCTTCTCGCTGCCCACGGTCGCCTGCGCCATGCCGGCCACGATGGCGATTTCCGAACGCAGATTGGGCGAGGCGGGCTGGTTCATGCCGAACGAGATGTGCACCATGCTCATCGAGTCTTCCACCGTCACGCCTTGCGCCACGCCTTGCTGCAAGTCAATTTCCGTGCGGCCCAGGGTGGGCAGGATCAGCGCATCCTTGCCGTGCACGAGATGGCTGCGGTTGAGCTTGGTGGCGATGTGCACGGTCAGGTCGCACGACCGCAGCGCATCCCAGGTGCGCGGCGTGTCCGGCGTGGCCATCGAGAAATTGCCGCCCAGGGCGACGAACACTTTGACCTTTTTCTCCAGCATGGCTTCGATCGTGCCGACGGCGTCATAGCCGTGGTGGCGCGGCGGTTCAAAACCGAACACCAGGCCCAGGCGGTCGAGGAATTCCTTGGTCGGCTGTTCCTCGATGCCCATGGTGCGGTCGCCCTGCACGTTCGAGTGGCCGCGCACGGGGCACAGGCCCGCGCCGCGCTTGCCGATATTGCCGCGCATCATCATCAAGTTCGACAGGATTTGCACGGTGGCCAGCGAATTCTTGTGCTGCGTCACGCCCATGCCCCAGGTGGCGATGACGGCCTTGCCTTTGACATAGATCTGCGTCAACTCTTCGATCTTGTCGCGCGCCACGCCCGATTCGGCCAGCAGCAAGTCCCAGCTTTCCGCGCGCAGGTCGGCCGCGAAGGCCTCGAAGCCGCTCGTGTGCTCGGCGATGAAGGTGCAGTCGAGCACGCGCTCCTGGCCATGGGCGATGGCGTCATCATCGAGCTCGACGACGCGCTTGGCCATGGCCTTGATCAGCGCGAAGTCGCCGCCCAGGGTGGGACAGATGAACAGCGAGCAAATGTTCGTGCTGCCGCCCGTCAGCATTTCCAGCGGATGCTGGGGGCTGGTGAAGCGCTCCAGGCCCCGCTCGTGCAGCGGGTTGATGGAGACGATGGTGGCGCCGCGGCGCGACGCTTCGCGCAATTCGCCCAGCATGCGCGGGTGGTTGGTGGCCGGGTTCTGGCCGAACAGCAGCAGGGTGTCCGCATGTTCGAAGTCGTCAAGCAGCACCGTGCCCTTGCCGATGCCGACTGTTTCCGGCAAGCCACGGCTCGTCGCTTCGTGGCACAGGTTCGAACAGTCGGGGAAGTTGTTGGTGCCGTAGGCGCGCACGAACAGCTGGTACAAAAAGGCCGCTTCGTTGCTGGCGCGGCCCGACGTGTAGAAGGCGGCCTGGTTCGGGTCGTCCAGCGCGTGCAAATGGTGCGCCACGAGGGCGAACGCATCGTCCCAGGCTATCGCCTGGTATTTGTCGCTGGCCGCGTCGTACACCATGGGATCCGTCAAACGGCCATGTTGTTCCAGATCATAGTCCGACTGCTCCATCAATGCCGTGACCGTGTGTTCCTGGAAAAACTCGGGGCGCACGCGCTTGCTCGTCGATTCGGCGGCCACGGCCTTGACGCCGTTTTCGCAGAATTCGAACGTCGACGCGTGTTCGCGGTCGGGCCAGGCGCAGCCGGGGCAGTCGAAGCCGTCGGGCTGGTTTTGCTCGAACAGCGAGCGGTAATTGCCCGCGCTGACTTTTTCCTTGAACAGATTGATGGCCACGTACTTGAGGGCACCCCAGCCGGCCGCGGCATGGGTGTAGGGCGCGATGCGCGCGTCGGACTTTGGCTTGCTCATGATGACTCTCCTGGTGATATGCGATGGGACAATCACATGGTAGGGGTGGCGGACTGCCCCGTAGGCGCACAGTTCCGGACAAAAAAACAGAGTACAGATGGCAAGACGACGATGCCGGCCGCGCCGGCGCCGGACGTGATTTATGATGTGGACAAGGAGAAAGACATGCACAAGGAAGAAGAAATCGACACAGCACTGATAGCGCTGCTGGCGCTGCTGTGGGAGGCGCGCCAGGAGGCGCCCGAGAAACCGTGGTCGCTGGCCAAGCTGGCCAAGCGGACAGGGGTACAGATGAGCACCTTGCTGCGCCAGCTCAATGCCTTGTCCAGCGCGGGCCTGGCGACAGTCGTCACGGCGGAGAGCGGCGGCGGTAGCGCATTCCTGAGCGCGGCGGGCGCGCAGCTGTGCGCCAGCGTGTTCGCGCCGCCTCCAGCAGAGTAAAGCCGAATCTGTACTCTATCGGCTGGCGCCGGACTGTACCTCTTTGCCTGCCCCCATTCGTCTTATGCTACATCCTGACGTATGCCTATCGAGGGGGAAGCAACAATGAACACCATCATGTATCCGCAGCCAGGACTGTGGCAGCCAGACTATAGCGAGCCGTGCGTGGACATGCTGGGCCGCCCCCTGACGGACTTGCGCATTTCCGTCATTGACCAGTGCAACTTCCGCTGCACCTATTGCATGCCGGCCGAACTGTACCCCAGCGATTACCCGTTTCTGCCATCGAGCGAGCGCCTGTCTTTCGCGCAGATCGAAACGATGGCGCGCGCCTTCGTGCGCCTGGGCGTGGATAAGATCCGCATCACGGGCGGCGAGCCGCTGCTGCGCAAGAACCTGGAACGGCTGATCGAGCGCCTGGCGCGGCTCGCCACGCCGGACGGGCGCGCCGTGAGCATCGCGCTGACGACGAATGGCAGCTTGCTGGCCGCCAAGGCGCGCTCGCTGAAGGAGGCGGGCCTGGACCGGGTCACCGTCAGCCTCGACAGCCTGGATAACGGCATCTTCCAGCGCATGAATGGCGTCGATTTTCCCGTCGAGAAAGTGCTGCACGGCATTGAGGTAGCGCAAGCCGTCGGTTTGCACCCCGTGAAGGTCAACATGGTCGTGCAGAAAGGCGTCAACGACAGCCAGATCGTGCCGCTGGCGCGCCATTTCCGCCACACGGGCGTGGTGCTGCGCCTGATCGAATTCATGGACGTGGGCGGCATCGGCGCCTGGTCGCGCACGCACGTCGTCACGTCGGACGCGGCGCGCGCGCTGATCGCGGCGGAATTTCCCCTCGTGTCGCTGGGCGAAGGCAAGCCGATCTCGCACGAGACGGCCAGCCGCTACAGTTATCTCGATGGCGGCGGCGAAGTGGGCTTCATTTCCAGCGTGTCGCAGCCGTTCTGCGGCGACTGCAGCCGCGTGCGCGTCTCGTCCGATGGCAAGCTGTTTACTTGTTTGTTCGCCCATGACGGCCTCGACCTGCGTCCCCACCTTGATCCTGCGCAAGGCCCGCAAGGGCTGGAAACCGTGCTGCGCCGGCACTGGCAGCGCCGTGGCGACCGCTACTCGGAAGTGCGCGGCGCCCTGGCCCAGGCCGGCGGCGCCCAGCGCAAGCAGTATCCCACCGTGCGCATGTCGCTGGTGGGCGGGTGAATGGTTTACAGGAACTCGGTGATCAGTTTGCCCAGCAGGATGATCGCCTGTTCCACGTCCGCGCTCCACGGATAGCTGTAGTTGAGGCGGATGCAGTGCTTGTAAGCCTGGCTGACGGAAAACATGCGTCCCGGGCCCACCGTGATCTTGCATTCCAGCGCGCGCCGGTACAGTTGCATCGAGTCCACGTTGCCCGGCAACTCCACCCACAGCACATAGCCGCCCTGCGGTTGCGAGACTTTGGTGCCTGCGGGAAAGAAGCGCAGCACGGCGGCGGCCATGATGCGCGCCTGCTGGGCGTAGGCCTTGCGGGTGCGGCGCAGATGCTGTTCGTAGCCGTCGTTTTGCAGGTATTCGGCGATGGCCAGTTGCGGGAACGACGAGGTGGTGAGCGTGTTGAGGAATTTGAGTTCCTCCACCTTGCCCCGGTAACGTCCGGCCAGGGCCCAGCCCACGCGCTGGGCGGCGCTGAGGCTCTTGGAAAACGAGGAGCAGTGCAGCACCAGGCCCTTGCGGTCGTAGGACTTGAGCGAGGACGGGTGGGCGTCGCCGTAATACAGCTCGTTGTAGACGCCGTTTTCGATGGCGGGCACGTCGTGCTGCTCCAGCAGCTGGACCAGGGCCCGCTTGCGCTGGTCCGACATCTGGAAGCCCAGCGGATTCTGGAAGTTCGGCATCACCATGACGGCGGCGATCGGTTGCCGGGCCATGATGTCGGCCAGCGCTTCAATGCTGATGCCGTCATACGGATCGGTGGACACTTCCACCACCTTCATGCCCAGCCGCTCGACGGCCAGCAGCATGGCATAGAAGGTGGGCGATTCGACGGCGATGGTGTCGCCCGGCCTGGCCACGGCTTGCAGGCACAGGTTGATCGCTTCCGTGGCGCCCACGGTGACGATGATTTCGTCGGGATCGACGGCCAGGCCGTTTTCCAGGTAGCGGCGGGCGATTTCGCGTATCAGTTGCGGGTTGCCCGGCGGCAGGTCGTCCGTCACGCTCCAGTCACGGTTGCGGCGCGCCACGGCGCTTGCGTACTGGTTGATGCGTTCCCACGGAAACAGCGCGGGATCGGGGTAGGGCGAGCCCAGCGGGATGGCGTCGTGCAAGCCGATCGAGCGCAGGGTCGACAGCACCAGGCGGCTGACGTGCACTTCGGCCGGCACGGTGCTCGGCTGGGATGCCTGCATGCACAGGTCGGCCGGCTGCGCATCGCCGCCGGCGCGGGGCCGCACGAAGTAGCCGGACTGGGGCCGGCTTTCGATCACGCCCATGCCTTCCAGCTTGACATAGGCGCGCAGCACCGTGGTGATGCTCAGCTTGTGCTGCTGGCTGGTCTGGCGCACGGAGGGAATGCGTTCGCCGGGCAAGAGCACGCCCTGGGCCACCAGTTGCTCGATGTCGCCGACGAGCTTTTCATACAATTTCATGCAATGGTATCCATTCTTGATTCTTGCTCTACGTCATTGCATTATCGTCCAATTCATGACGACCTATAGTTACAATTATCGCATGTTGCCTAAATGAAACTGCCATCCGGCACTTCTGGTTTAAGATTCACCTGGAAAACGAAAAAGGAACATCTGTCATGGCAATTCCACAAAGCATGCTGTCCGTCGTCGCGCGCGACGAAGTGCATTTGCAGTTCAATGTGAAGGCCGGCGTTGAACCGGAGCAGCTGTTCAGGGTGCTGGGCAAACTGTGGGAATCCGGGGTCACGGGCATCCTGGACCCCACCCTGAACCGCCACCATCAGTTGACGGGCGGCACGGCCAATGTGGTGCTGGGATTCCGGCCCGAGCTGTGGCGCGCCGCCTGTCCCGGCTGCGTGCCGGACAACATGGCATCGTTCGCGCACGACCTGGTGGGCGCCAACGGCAAGACGGCGCCCGCCACCCAGCACGATTTCTGGGTCTGGATCACGCAGTCGAACGCGGCCACCCTGTACGACAGCATGCGCACGACGCTCACCTTGCTGGGGCCTTATGCCGAGCTGGCCAGCGAACAGGTGTGTTTTCCGTATCATAACAATGTGACTTTCGACGGCTTTGCCGACGGCGTCGCCAACCCGAATCCGTTCCGCGCCAATGGCGTGGCCATCATTCCGGACGGCGAGGCGGGTGCGGGCGGCTCGACCGTGCTGCTGCAGAAATGGCGCATGGACGTGGAGCGCCTGCGCGCCTTGCCCGTGCACGCGGCGGAGCAGGTGTGGGGCCGCACCAAGGCCGGCAGCCATGAATTGTCGCCGCTGCCCGTCGATTCCCACGTGGGCCGCAATCAGTTCATCCGCGATGGCGAGGAAGTCGATATCGTGCGCCGCAATGCCAATTACGCCAATGCAACTGAGGCGGGCGTCATGTTTGTCGGTTTCAGCCGCGACATCACGGTGACCATGGGCATGCTGCGGCAAATGTACGGCGTAGGCTATGATGGCGTCACCAAGACGGACAGGCTGCTGGATTTTTCCACGGCGCTGTCGTCGGCGATCTATTTCGTGCCCAGCATCGACGCCTTGCTGGCCGTGGGCATTTCGCCGGCGGATCCCGGCTAAGGGCCGCCCCGGCGGTCCCTATTTTTACTTAACTAGGAGTTTTCCATGCGTATTCGTCCCGCCACACTGTTGTCCACCTTGATACTGGGCAGCGTCGTCTTCAGCGCTTCCGCTTCCGCCGTCGGCCTGGGTTTCCTGGCAGATACGCCGATGGCTTACCTGAACAAGAACGACAAGCCCGTCTTCGTGAAAACCGTCACCGACGTGCTCAATGACAAGAAGGATGGCGAAACCGTGCAATGGAGCAATGAAGGCTTGCGCAATTCCGTGCGCATCGCCGCCGACATCACGGCCAGCGACACGGAAAAGACGGACGCGCAAACCTGCCGCAAGGTGCAGGTGGGCTTGAACGCCAAGGGCCAGGAACAGACCCTGAAGCTGAAAGTGTGCAAGACCGGCACGGCCGCGTGGAAAGTGGCGAAGAGCTGACAGTCCGTGCATTCCCTTGCCGGTCCTGCGCCGGCAAGGTGACGACTTTCTCATAGCTAAGTCTGGCAGCGGTTAGAATCACGCTTTACCCTCACTTTTGTCACCTGCATGCAGCAAAGTCGCCTCCTGTTCTTCCGCCTGGCCGGCCAGTTTCGCCGCTATGGCGCCATCGTTGCCGCCACCTTGCTGGCCGTGGGCGTGGCGTCCGCCACCGATGTATTGTTGATTCGGCAATTGCAAAACGTCGTCGACGCCATGCGCGCGACGGCCAGCACGCAGGCCGCGCCCGCGTCCGGCGTGATGGGCATGCTGCAGGGCTGGGTCGACCGTTTCTTGCCGGCACAGGCGGGGCAGGTGGACTTGTGGGTGATTCCCGCCACCATCCTGGGCCTGGCCGTGCTGCGCATGGTATCGAGCTTTGCCGGCGATTACGGTTCCGTATGGCTATCGAGCCGGGTGCAGGCCGATCTGCGCGAAAAGATGTTCGCCACCATCATGCGCTTGCCCAGCCGCTTTTTCGACACCACCACCACCAGCCTGACGCAGTCGCGCGTGGCCTTCGACGCCAGCCAGGTGTCGCAGGCGGGCTTGAACGTGCTCAACGTGATGGTGCGCGATTCCGTCGCCACCATCGGCTACCTGGTCCTGCTGTTCAGCATCGACGTGAAACTGGCCCTGTTCTGCATGGCCTCGATGCCCATCGTCGCCATCGTCGTGACCCTGGCGGGACGGCGCATGCGCCACCTGAGCAAGAGTTCGCAGCAAGCCGTGGGCGAGCTGACGTCCGTGCTCGACGAAAGCATCGCCGGCCAGCGCGTGGTAAAAATCTTTGGCGGCCAGGATTATGAACAGGCGCGCTTCGTCGACGTCGTCAAGCGCAACCGCCAGCTGGCCGTCAAGCATGCGGCCACGTCCGCCATGAATTCCGGCTTCATCATGATGCTCGTCGGCATCACCCTGTCATCCGTGATCTATTTCGCCATGCTGCGCGCGCAAAGCGGCGCCATCACGCCGGGCGCCTTCGTTGCTTTCATGGGCGCGCTGATGGCGATGCAGTCGCCGATCAAGAATTTAACGAAGATCAATGAGCCGCTGCAGCGGGGGCTGGCGGCGGCCGAATCCGTCTTCGGCTTGATCGACACGCCGCTGGAACCGGACCCGGGCACAGTGGCCCCGGCCGCGGTGCAAGGCAATCTGTCCCTGCAGAACGTGCACTTCCGCTACAACAGCGACGATCCCGATGCGCCCACGGCCTTGAGCGATATCACGCTCGACATCCGCGCCGGCGAAACGGTGGCCCTGGTGGGCGGCTCCGGCGGCGGCAAGACGACCTTGCTGGGATTGCTGCCGCGCTTCTATGACGTCAGCGGCGGCCGGATTTTGCTCGACGGCGTCGACGTGCGCGACTACGCCTTGCTGGCCCTGCGGCGCCAGTTCGCCCTCGTCAGCCAGGATGTGATTTTGTTCAACGACACGATGGCGGCGAATATCGCGTATGGCGACCCGGCCCCGGACCAGGACAGGATCGAAGCGTCGGCGCGCGCCGCCTACGCCCACGACTTCATCATGCAGTTGCCGCAAGGCTACGAGACCCAGGCGGGGCAGAACGGTTCGCGCCTGTCGGGCGGGCAACGCCAGCGCCTGGCCATTGCCCGCGCGCTGTACAAGGATGCGCCGATCCTGCTGCTCGATGAAGCGACCAGCGCGCTGGACACGGAATCGGAGCGCTCCGTGCAGGCGGCGCTGGAAGTGCTGATGCGCAACCGTACCACCATCGTCATCGCCCACCGCTTATCCACCATCGAAAGCGCCGACCGCATCGTCGTCATGCAGGGCGGCCGCCTGGTCGAGTCGGGCAGCCATGCCGCCTTGCTGCAGCAGGGCGGCGCGTATGCACGGCTGCATGCGAGCCAGTTATCTCCCGTCAAGGATGGCATGGGCTGATGTGTGGCGCGCCAGCGCATCCGCCGGGCCGGAGCCGGACCAGCAGGTTCGTCCCGGCCTTTTTTTATGGGGCGGCAATCGTGCCCATGGCGAACGGCGCTTGCCTTTATGATAGTGGCCGTAAAGCAACATGAGCAATGGAGCAACATGAAGAATCAACAGACGTTGCGCTGGCTGCTGGCCGCCGCGCTGGGCATGGGCGCAGCCCTGCCATTGGCGGCACAGGAAGATGCGCCGTTGCCGGCAACGGCTTCCGATCACGCGCAAGAAGAGGACAAGACCATGTATCTGGATGAAAATTTCATGCCAAGCAACCAACGCCGCGCCGTGTATGCGCTGCGCACGCCGCCGGAGCGCGACGAGGCGCTGGGCGCCTGGCATGTGCGGCTCGAATTTCCCGACACGCCGGGCGTGCTGGCCTTTGAAACCTATGCCACGGATCTGGACTTGAGCCAGATCAAGTTCGTGCGTTTTCGCAAGTACTACTACGAGAATGGCCAGCTGCTGCGCGAAACCTACTTCAATGCCCAGGGCGAGGAGCTGCTGGGCGGCTGCGTGTACTTCGAGAATGGCCAGGTCCAGCAGCGGGTCACGGCCTTGCCGAACGGACGCGACAGCATCTCGGAAACGTATCACAAGAACGGCCAGCTGATGAGCCGCACGCTGTACCACGGCGACGAGATGGCCGATGGCGAGCACGTGTCGTATGGCGCGAATGGCGCCGTCAGCAACCGCTCGTATCGGCGCAATGGCCAGATGGATGGCCTGGAGGAATCGTTTTATGCCGATGGCAAGCTGTTCCGAAGGGGACGGCACGTCGATGGCCAGCGCGAGGGCGAGTTTGTCATGCTTGCCGAGGATGGCAAGGTGCTGGCCAGGACCGTCTGGGTGCACGGCCAGCCCGACGGATGGTCGTTTGAAAGCCATGGCAATGGCGTCGTGTCGAACAAGACGCTGTACCGGAAAGGCGCCGTGCTCAGCTTGCAAACGTGGGGGCCGAATGGCCGGCCCAATTTTGCGTGGCAGAAAGACGCGCAGGGGCGCGACCATGGCGACACGACGGACTGGCATGCCAACGGCGTGCGCGCCAGCGTGACGCCGTTTGTCGAAGGCCAGCGCCACGGCTTGCTGCAGACCTGGTACAGCGACGGCAGCCTGCGGCAGATCGTGCCGTATGAACACGGCAAGAAGCACGGCATCGAGCGCCAGTGGGACAAGACGGGCAAGCTGGTGCTGGAACAGACGTGGCAGGCTGGCCAGCCCGTGGCCGCGAAATAGGGGGGATCGCATGCGGTACGGACAGAAAATGCGCCTGGCCCTGCTGGCGGCGCTCATGACGGTGTTGCCGCCGGCGGCGCAGGCGCAGGCGCCGGCTGGCGGCACATCGTTCTATGACAGCGGCCGGCTCCAGCAAAAGGTCACCTTGCTGCCGAACGGGCGCGACCGCATTGCCGAGACCTACCACGAGAATGGCCAGCTGATGAACCGCATCACTTACCACGGCCAGCGGATGGCCGATGGCGAGTATGTGTCGTATGGCCCGAATGGCAAGGTCAGCAGCCGCGCCTTCCTGAAGGATGGCAGGATGCATGGCTTGCAGCAATTGTTTTACGCCGACGGCAAGCTGTTCCAGCGCAGCCATTTCATCCATGACAGGCTCGATGGCGAGGCCGTCACCCTGGCCGAGGATGGCAAGGTGCTCGCCAGCATGATATGGCGCAATGGCGAGCCCGACGGCTGGTCGTTCGACAGCCATGACAATGGCCAGCTGGCGCAGAGAGCGCTGTACCGCAGGGGCAAGTTGCTCCGCATGCAGAAGTGGGGCAGCAATGGCCAGCCGACCGTTGCCTGGCAGCAGGATGCGCAAGGGCGCGAGCAGGGCGACGTGACGCAGTGGCATGACAGCGGCGTGCGCGCCCAGGTCATTCCCATGCGCGACGGCCAGCGCCACGGCTTGCTGCAAAGCTGGTACGGCGACGGCAGCCTGCGGCAACTGGTGCCCTACGAACACGGCAAGAAGCACGGCGTCGAGCGCGAGTGGGATCCGTCCGGCAAGCTGGTGCTGAAGCAGGCCTGGCGCCATGGGGAGCCTGTAACAAGCAGTTAGTGGAGGGCCGTCTTTGCAGGTATCATGCAGGGATTCCGGCCCGCCAGCAGGCGCGAAGCCGGCAGGATAACTGGAGGCAACGGTGGTGGAAGCGGAAGTATCGGCGGTGGCCAAGGCGCAAAGCCTGGCCTTGCAAAACATGCGCGTCGTCATGCGCGCGGCGCAGCGGCATTCGGCACAGGTCGAAAAGCAATGCGGCGTGTCGGGCGCGCAATTGTGGGTGATGCAGGAATTGCTGGAGCGGCCAGGCCTGCGCATGGGCGAGCTGGCAAGCAAGATGTCCATCCACCAGACGACGGCCAGCAACCTGGTCGAGGCGCTGGTGAAAAAAACCTATGTGCGCAAGGCGCGCGACCAGCCCGACCAGCGCGTCGTGACGCTGACCCTGACGGTGGAAGGGCATGCCGTGATCGCCGGCGCGCCGCAGCCGGCGCGCGGTTTGCTGCCCAGTGCGCTGGCGCAGCTCGATGCCGCCAGCCTGGCGCACCTGAACCAGGGCTTGAGCGCCTTGCTGGCCGTCGTCGCCCCCGATGACAGGCAGGCGGGCATGCAGCCGTTTCCGTTCACCATGTAGTCGCCGGCAAGCGTGTGGCCGGGCCGCTCCGCTTGCCCTTATCATCGGCGCTGTCGCAGTGTTGATGAAAGCATGCCTTGAAGATCGTCATTCCCGTTTTGCTGGCTACCGTCCTGGCCGGTTCATCCCTTTCCATGGCCACTGAGTCGGCCACCCGATACTTCGACGCGGATTATCAGCCTGCCGGGCGGGCCGCCGCCATGTACGAGCAGCGCGCGCCGCTGCGCCACGACGCGGGCCGTCAGGCCTGGCACTGGCAGCTGCATTTCGCGCAGCCGCCAGGCAAGCTGCACATGGATGCCTGGCTGCGCGACGCGGATCCGGAGTCGCCCGACTACGTCCACCAGCGCAGCGTGTATTTCGCCGATGGCCAGCCGGCGCTGCTGGAAGAGCGCAACGGCGAGGGCGACTTCGACGGCGTGAACGTCGCCTGGTATGCGGATGGCACGCTAAAAAGCCGCAAGGCTTACCGCGGCGGCGAGTACGAGGGCTTGCATAGCCACTACCATGCGAATGGCCAGCTGAGCCGTGAATTGCGGTACCAGGCGGGCCAGCCTGCCGATGGCGAATACCTGAGCTTTGACGAGCATGGCCAGGTCAGCAACCGCGCCCATTTTGCCGATGGCGTGCTGTCGGGCCAGGCGGAGGCGTTTCATCCGAATGGCCGGCTGGCCGAGCGCGGGACGTACCTGGAGGGTCAGCGCACCGGCCTGTACGAGGCCTGGTGGCCGGACGGCCGCGAAAAGGCGCACCTCCATTACGTGCATGGGGAAAAGCACGGGCTGGAGCGCAACTGGGCCGAGGACGGCACGCGCACCGTCTGCGCATGGCAGGACGGCAGCTTGCTGCGCCCCTGCAGCCATTTTTAGTTCGGTGGCGCCGGCAGCCGCTGCAGCTGCAGCTGCGCCAGCGCGCCGTACAGCGGTTCGCTGAGCACGCGCGAGACGGTGCTGGCCACCACCGCGCACGCCATCAGGCTCAGCACCATGCCGTGGCCGTCGACCATTTCCATGACGATGATGAACGCCGTCAGCGGCGCCTGCGTGGCGGCGGCCAGGAAACCCACCATGCCCAGTGCGATCAGCGCGGGCGCGTGCGGGTAGTGCAGCAATTGCGCAATGTCATGCCCGATGCCGGCGCCGATGGCCAGGGATGGTGCAAAGATGCCGGCCGGCACGCCCGACCACACGGTCAGCCACGTCGCCACATATTTGAAGGCCACAAAGGCCGGTGCCGCGTCGCTGGAACCTTCCAGCATGGCGCGCGTGGCCACGGTGCCGCTGCCGAACGTGGCGCCGTGGCTGGCGATGCCGATGGCCGCCACCAGCAAACCGCAGACGGCGGCGAACAGCACGGGCCGGCCTGTTCTCCACGCGGACAATTTCCCCAGCGGATTGCCCCGGGCGGACGCCAGCAGCAGCCGCGCAAACAGGCCGCCGGCCACGCCCGCGACCAACGTTACCAATAAGCCTGGCAGTGCCAGCGCCAGGCCGATGGGGCCCGGATGGATGATGCCGAAATGGGTGGCATTGCCGTGGATGGACACGGCCATCATGCCGGCCAGCACGATGCCGGCGACAATCAAGCCGCTGTTGCGCTGCTCGGGCGAGCGCGACAATTCCTCGATGGCAAACATGACGCCCGCCAGCGGCGTGTTGAAGGCGGCCGCGATGCCGGCCGCGCCGCCCGCCACCAGCAGCGAGTGGGCGCTCACTTGCGAGTGACGGGGCAGCCAGCGCCGCGCGGCCAGCATCACGCCGGCGGCGATCTGCACGGACGGCCCTTCGCGTCCCAGCGACAAGCCGCCCAGCAAGCCGCCCGCCGTCAGGCCGATCTTCGCGGCGCTGAGTTTCAGGGAGACAAACAAGGAGCGCTGCTCGGGCGCCACGGCCGGGTCCAGTGCCGCCATCACTTGCGGGATGCCGGAACCGGCCGCGCCCATCGCGTAGCGGCGCGTCAGCCAGACGAGCAGGGCGGCGCAGGCCGGCGTCCACAGCAGGGCGAACCACCAGGCCTTGCCGTTAAAAAAGAGAAAACAATCGAGCGCTGTTTCCGCCAGCCACGTAAAACCCACGACGACGAGGCCCGCGACGGCGGCCATGCCGACGACGACGGCGCGCGACCACCACAGGCGCGGGTTGGCAAATTCATGCTTGAAGGCAGAGGGGATGTCGTGCAAGTGCTTCATTGCGGCAAGTCCTGGAAGGGGCGCGCAAGGCGTCGGGGAGACTTGCCATTATATAGATGTATTTGATCAAATGTATTTGCGGGGTTTTAATTGTGGAACTTCAGTTGTGGAACTGCTACACGAACAGTTCGCGCCGCGCGCTCTGGCTGATGGCGACGGTGGCCGGGTGGCTCAAACGGCGTTCCGTGGTGATCGCATACACTTGCTCGACGAGGCTGTCGACCCGCCCCAGCGCCACCACGCCATGCTGTTCGCAGACCTGGGGCGCGATCACGGTGGGGGCGAAGAACAGGCCGGCGCCGGACTGGCCGAACGCTTGCATCATGGCGCTGTCGTCGAATTCGCCGACGATGCGCGGGTGCAGATTGTGCTCGCCCAGCCATTGCAGCAGGCGGCCGTAGATGGCGAAATCCTCGCCCGGCAGCAGCAGCGGCGCGCCGTCGAGGCAGCGGGGAAAGCCGCCTGCCAGGGTGGCGGCCAGCGCCGGCGTGCCGAACAGGGTCATGCCGCTTTCGCCCAGCAGGTGGTTGTAGCCGCGCACGCTCAAATGGGACGGCATGGGGCGATCGGCGATGATCAGGTCCAGCCGGTGAACGGCCAGGTCCGCCAGCAGGCTGGCCAGCCGGCCTTCGCGGCAGATCATGCGCAGCGGTTCGGCCAGGCCCAGCGCCGGTTCGACGAGGCGGCAGGCGATCAGTTTCGACACGGAATCGGCGCAACCGACGCGAAACGTGGTCGTCGCCGTGCGCGACTGGTCGCGCACGATTTCCAGCAATTCATCGCCCGTGCTGAAAATCTCTTCCGCATGGCTGAGGATGCGCCTGCCCGTCTCCGTCAATTCCAGCTTGCGCCCGCTGCGGCGGAACAGTTCCACGCCCAGGGTGTCGGCAAAGTCGCTGAGCTGGCCCGAAATCGATTGCGGCGTCAGGTGCAGCTGCTCGGCCGCGCGGGCGATGCTGCCCGTCTTGGCCACCATCCAGAAATAGCGCAAGTGCTTGAAGTTGAGTGTCGACATGTTTGTTCCCGGCAAATTAATGCATCGACTTTTTCGATGTATTCGTAAATTATATTCGATTTGTTCGATGTTTATATTCAGCCTATGATGACTGCTCAATTCATGCAAGGAGAATGCCATGGGCATCAGGATACAGACAGATTATTGCGGAGGCCGCCGATGAACGGCCTGGAGAGCATTGCAACGGCGCCCATGTGGGCCGGTTTCATCGCCTTCGTCCTGCTGATGCTGGCGCTGGACTTGTTCGTCTTCGGCGGCAACAAGGCGCACAAGGTGGGCGTCAAGGAAGCGGCGACGTGGTCGCTCGTGTGGGTCAGCCTGGCCCTGCTGTTCAACGGCGGCCTGTGGTGGTATCTGAACGGCACGGCCGGTCCCGAGATCGCCAACCAGAAGGCGCTGGAGTTTTTCTCCGGTTACCTGATCGAGAAAGCGCTGTCGGTCGATAACGTGTTCGTCTTCCTGCTGATCTTCAGCGCCTTCCAGGTGCCGATCCAGTACCAGCGCCGCGTCTTGATTTACGGCGTGCTGGGCGCGATCGTCATGCGCGCCGTGATGATCATGGCCGGCGCGTGGGTGGTGAGCGAGTTCAGCTGGGTGCTGTACCTGTTTGGCGCCTTCCTGTTGATTACCGGCATGCGCATGCTGGTGGCGGCCGATGCGGAGCCGGACGTGGCGAACAACCCCGTGCTGCGCTTTGCCCGCCGCCACTTGCGGGTGGCCGACGGCGACCACGGCGAGCGTTTCTTCGTGGCAAAGGGCGGTTTGCGCTATGTCACGCCCCTGTTCCTCGTGCTGATCCTGATCGAGGTGACGGACCTGGTGTTTGCGGTGGACTCGATCCCGGCGATCTTCGCCATCACGACGGATCCGTTCATCGTCTTCACGTCGAACCTGTTCGCCATCATGGGCTTGCGTGCCTTGTACTTCCTGCTGGTGGACGTGGCGGACCGCTTCCACATGCTCAAGTATGGCCTGGCGATGGTGCTGGTGTTCATCGGCGCCAAGATGCTGGTCATGCCGTGGTACCACGTGCCGGTGGAAGCGTCGCTGCTGGTGGTGGCGGTGCTGATCGTATCGAGCTGCGTGGCGAGCGTGTTCATCACCCGTAGCGACAAGAAGTAAACAGCGAGTTAGTAAAACAGCAGTACGGCGCGCCCCGCACGGCGGTGGCGCGCTTTTCAAACCAACAATGGAAAGTAAAGACTATGCGTACCTATGAAATGAACAGTCCCCAGGCAGCGGGACGTATTCTGGCCCTGATGATGGTGGTCGATGGCAACCTGGCCAGCGCCGAGCTGCAGGCCATGCACCGCAGCAAGATTCTTGAGCATATCGACCTCGAACCGGCCGCCTTCCAGCAATTGCTGCAAGACCTGTGCGACGACATGCTGACCTCGACCGTGCATGGCGCCGTGCAACTGGCCCATGGCGTGATCGACAGCCTGCTCGATGAAATCACGGACCCGGACTTGCGCCGCAAGCTGCTGCAGGCCATGTGGAAGATCGCCGATGCGGACGACTGGCTGGCCGATGGCGAAGCCGTGCTGCTGGCCCGCGCCAGCGCGGCATGGTCGGCGGAAACGAATTTCCGCGCGCATGCCGCTTGATGCACATCAAGCCGTCTTATGCCCCATGGCAATGACGGCGGCGCCGGCCAGGGCCAGGCCCACGCCCGTCACATCGGTCCAGGCGGGCGTGACGCCGTCCACCAGCCACAGCCATCCCAGCGCCGTGGCGATGTAGATGGCGCCATACGTGGCGTAGACCCTGCCGCTGGCGGCCGGGTGCAGGGTCAGCAGCCACACGAAGAGCAAGAGGCTGACGGCGGCCGGCAACAGCAGCCAGGCGCTGCCCTTGTTGCTCAGCCACAGCATGGGCAGGTAGCAGCCCAGCAGTTCAGCCACGGCCGTGACGGTAAACAGCCCGAAAGTGCGGGCAAGACTGGTCCACTCGATGGCGTCGTTCATGGCATTCCTGTTTTTTCAGTCGGGCCGCCATTGTAGCCGGGCGAACCTTCATTGAGCTGCAGGGCAACATACAGCAGCAGGCGGTCATCCGTGTCGTCCAGGTCCAGCCCCGTCAGTTCGGCGATCTTTTGCAGCCGGTAATCGAGCGTGTTGCGGTGGATGTGCAGCGCCCTGGCCGTGGCCATCGGGTGGCTGTGGTGGCGGAACCAGGCGGCCAGGGTGCGCATCAGGGTGCCCGCCTTGCGGTCGTGCGCCTGCAGGCGGGCCAGGGTCTGGCGCAATTGCTCAGCCTGCCAACCGTCCTGCAGGCCGGACAGCAGCACGGGCAGGCTCAGTTCCAGATACGAAAAAGTGGCTTGCGCGCCATCGCGGGCGCGTCCCACGCGGGCCGTCTGCTTCGCCGATTCATATGAAGCCGTCGCCCCGTCGAGGCCCGGCAAGGCCACGCCCATGGACAGGGTGGCGGCCGGCGCGAGCGCCTGCTGCGCCACCTGGTGCAGTTCGAGCAGGCGCTGCCTGGCCTGCGCCGCGCGCGCCTGCTGCGGGCCACTGGCGGGAAAGGCGTCGAGCAATACCAGTTCGCCCGGCGAGACGACGGCCATCAGCAGGGCAGGCCAGCGCGCCGACAGGTCGGACTGCACTTGCTGCAGCTGCGTCAGCACCTGGTCCAGCCGCTCGCCCGGGCCTTCTCCCGCATCGGGTATTTCCAGCACGAACATGGCGCGCGGCACGCGCAGATCGACGGCCAGGCGCGCCGCCCACGCCTGCATGCTGGCGTCCGAAATGCCCGTGCGGTAGACGAGCTGGAACACGAATTCCTCGCGGTAGCGCTTTTCGTGCTGCAACTCGCTGAGCAGCCGCGCCTGCTCCAGCATCATTTCCGCCATGGCGCGCACCAGTTCGCCGAACTGGCGCACGGCATCGGGCTCGCCCGTCAGGCCCAGCACGCCGCAAATCTCGCCGCGCACCGTCAGGGGCAGGTTGATGCCGGCCCGCGTGCCGGGCAGCCTGGCCATGTCGGCCGCGCCGATTTCCACGCTGGCGCGCCGGGCGAGCGCCAGCTGCGCGCCCGGATGCAGGTCGCCCACGCGCTGCGGGTCGCCGCTGGCCAGGATCACGCCGCGCGCATCGATGACGTTGACGCTGAACGGAATGATGTGCATGGTGCGCCGGACGATGTCTTGCGCCAGGGGAAAATCGATGCTCGGCATGGCTGGTCGCCTTATGGTTTTGTGCATTTGCATGGAATCATCGGATTAAACACTATATTTCTTCGTGCATCCGCCCGATGACTGTTTCTGCCGGCGATTGTACGATGGGTTGCTCGTATCCCATAAAAAAATACTCAGGAGACACCCATGACCACCCAACCAGGCGCCAGCCTGCCCGCCGGCGCGTCCGCGCAGGACCGCGTGCGCGAAGGCGCCTACCGCAAGGTCACCTTGCATCTGATCCCCTTCATCTTCATTTGCTACCTGTTCAATTACCTGGACCGCGTGAATGTCGGCTTTGCCAAGCTGCAAATGCTCGATGCGCTGCAATGGAGCGAAAGCGTGTACGGCCTGGGCGCGGGCATTTTCTTCATCGGCTACGTGGCCAGCGGCGTGCCCAGCAACCTGCTGCTGCACCGCCTGGGCGCGCGCAAGGTCATCGGTACCCTGATGATCGCCTGGGGCATCGCTTCGGCCTGCCTGATGTTCGTCACCACGCCGGCCGCGTTCTACTCGCTGCGCTTCATCACGGGCGTGTTCGAGGCGGGCTTCTTCCCCGGCATCGTGCTGTACTTTACGAACTGGTATCCCGCTTCGCGCCGGGGCCGCATCATGGGCCTGTTCATGTCGGCCATTCCCATTTCCGGCTTGCTGGGCAGCCCCTTGTCGGGCTGGATGATGCAATCGTTCGCGGGCCACGGCGGCCTGGCCGGCTGGCAATGGATGTTCTTGCTGCAAGGCATCCCTACCGTGCTGCTGGGCTTTCTCGTGTACGTGCTGCTGAACGACGGCATCGCCCAGGCGAAGTGGCTGAATACGGAAGAAAAGCAGCTGCTGCGCGCCGACCTCGACGAGGACGAACGCCAGCGCCGCAACGGCGCGAATACGGCCGACACCTTCGCCAGCGTCTTGCGCAACAAGCACGTGTGGATGCTGGGCCTCGTGTATTTCTGCATCCAGATGGGCGTGTATGCGATCAACTTCTGGCTGCCCACCATCGTCAAGTCGCTGGGTTTTGCCAGCCCCGTCGCCGTGGGCTGGATCAGCGCCATTCCCTACCTGTGCGCCAGCATCTTCATGATCTGGGTGGGCCGTTCGGCCGACAAGCACAAGGAACGCCGCTGGCATTTGAGCGGCCCCCTGCTGATGGCGCTGTGCGGCTTGCTGCTGGCCACCCAGGCGCACGGCAACGTGGTCGTCGCCATCGTCGGCCTGTCGCTGGCGACCATGGGCGCGCTGTCTGGCCTGCCCATGTTCTGGCCCCTGCCCACGGCGTTTCTCGGCAGCGCGGCGGCGGCCGGCGGCCTGGCGCTGATCAATTCGCTGGGCCAGGTGGCCGGCTTCGTCAGCCCCTTCCTCGTCGGCTGGATCAAGGATGCGACGGGCGGCACCGACGTGGCCCTGTATATTCTTTCCGCAGTCATGCTGCTGGGCGCCATACTGGTGCTGCGCGTTCCCGCGCGCATCGTGAATCGCTAAGTGAATCGCTAAGTGAACCGTTAAACGAACCTGCCATCGAACCGGAGGAATTGACAATGACGACCACCGCCGTGCCGCGCGCCTTGCTGCAAGCAATGTTCCACGCCGCCATCGAGGCGGCGCAGCCAGCGCACTGCATACCGCCCCATCTGCCGCCCGCGCCCAAGGGACGGCTGATCGTCATCGGCGCCGGCAAGGCCTCGGCCGCCATGGCGCAAGCCGTGGAGCGGCACTGGCCGGGGCCGCTGTCGGGCCTCGTCGTCACGCGCTACGGCTATGCCGTGCCGTGTGAACGCATCGAGATCGTGGAAGCGTCGCACCCTGTGCCGGATGCGGCCGGCATGCAGGCGGCGCAGCGCATGCTGGAATTAGTTGCCAACTTGCAGGCGGACGACACGGTGCTGTGCCTGATCTCGGGCGGCGGCTCGTCCCTGCTGGCCCTGCCGCTGGACGGCATCACCTTGGCCGACAAGCAAGCGTTGAACCGCGCGCTGCTGGCGTCGGGCGCCACCATCGGCGAAATGAATTGCGTGCGCCGCCATTTGTCCGCCATCAAGGGCGGCCGGCTGGCGGCCGCCTGCCATCCGGCGCAAGTCATCACTCTGGCCATTTCCGACGTGCCTGGCGACAAGCTGGGCGATATCGCCTCCGGCCCCACGGTGGGCGACGCGACGACGTGCGAGGATGCGCTGGCCATCGTGCGCCGCTATGGCATGGACTTGCCGGACAGCATAAGAAAAACGCTGGAAAGCGGGCGCGGCGAATCCGTGAAACCCGGTGACCCGCGCCTGGCGCGCACGCGCACGACCCTGGTCGCCACGCCGCAGATGGCGCTGGAAGCGGCCGCCGCCGTGGCGCGCGCGGCCGGCGTCACGCCGTATATATTAGGCGACAGCCTGGAAGGCGAGGCGCGCGACGTGGGCAAAGTCATGGCCGGCATCGCGCTGCAAACGGCGGTACGGGGCCAGCCGTTTCCCGCCCCGTGCGTGCTGCTGTCGGGCGGTGAAACGACGGTTACCGTGCGCGGCAATGGGCGCGGCGGGCGCAACGTGGAATTTTTGCTGGCGCTGGGCATCGCGCTCGATGGGCAAGCGGGCATCCATGCGCTGGCCGGCGACACGGATGGCGTCGACGGCCAGGAAGAGATCGCCGGTGCGCTCCTGGCGCCCGACACTTTGCAGCGTGCCTGGGCGCTGGGCATCAAGCCCCGCGATAGCCTCGACAACAACGATGGCCACGGCTTCTTCCAGGCGCTGGGAAACGCCGTGATCACTGGCCCGACCTTGACGAATGTCAATGATTTCCGGGCCATCCTGATTACCTGATCAGTTAAAACCTTCCAGGACGATTTTTCCCTTCGCCGTATTGCTCTCCAGCAGGGCATGCGCGCGTTTCAAATTCGCCGCATTGATCGTGCCGAAGCGCTCGGCCACGGTGGTCTTGATGATGCCCGCATCCACCAGCTGCGCCAGTTCTTCCAGCAAGGCATGCTGCTGGACCATGTCGGCCGTCTGGAACAGGGAACGGGTAAACATCAGTTCCCAGTGCAGGGACACGCTCTTGCCCTTGAACTTGCGCACGTCGATGTGCTCGGGGTCGTCGATCAGGGCAAATTTCCCCTGCGGCGCGATCAGTTCCACGATCTGTTCGAAATGCTTGTCCGTCTGGTTCAGGCTGATGACGTAATCGACGGGCGGTAAACCGAGGCGCGTGATTTCGGCGGCCAGCGGCAGGCTGTGGTCGATCACGTGGTGCGCGCCCAGTTGCTTGACCCAGTCGGCCGTTTCCGCGCGCGAAGCCGTGCCGATGATGGTGACGCCTGTCAACTGCCGCGCCAGCTGCACCAGCACGGAACCGACGCCGCCGGCCGCGCCGATCACCAGCAACGACTTGCCGGTCAGGCTCTTGTCGCGGCTGAGCTGCAGGCGGTCGAACAGCAGTTCCCAGGCCGTAATGGCCGTGAGCGGCAGGGCGGCGGCCGCAGCGAAATCGAGGCTGGCCGGCATGTGACCGACGATGCGCTCGTCGACTAATTGAAATTCGCTGTTGCTGCCGGGGCGGTTGATGGCGCCCGCGTACCAGACCTTATCTCCCACCTGGAACAGGGTGACGTCGGGGCCGACGGCCGTGACGACGCCGGCCGCATCCCAGCCCAGCACTTCCGGCTGGCCGTCTTTCGGCGCGCGGTTCTTGCGCACCTTGGTGTCGACGGGATTGACGGAGATGGCCTTGACGGCGACGAGCAGGTCGCGCCCCGTGGCGACGGGCACGGGCAGCTCGATGTCGAGCAGGGCGTCGGCATCCGTGATGGGCAGGCTGTGGTGGTAGGCGATGGCTTTCATGTGCTTCCTCGTTGAGTGGATACCGTATGATGGTCGTATTGTCGCCTTGGAAAAAGGGGGCGCGTACCGAAACACTTTCAAAGGAATGCTGAAAATTGCTGCGACTCGATGACTTGCAGGTATTTGTGCGCACGGCCGACCGGGGCAGTTTGTCGGCGGCCGCGCGCGAGATCGGCATCTCGCCCGCGCTGGCCAGCGCCGCCGTCAAGCGCCTGGAAGGGGAGCTGGGCTTGCGCCTGCTGGCCCGCACGACCCGTTCGCTGAGCCTGACGCCGGAAGGCACGCAATACCTGGAACATGCGCGCGAAGCCTTGCGCCTGCTGCGCGCAGGCCATGATGCTCTGCTGGCCGGCAAGGACAGTTTCGGCGGAACCTTGAAAATTGCCATGCCTTCCGACCTGGGCCGCAACCTGATGCTGGGCTGGCTGGACGAATTCCAGCTGCGCCATCCGAAGCTGCATTACCAGCTCAGCGTCAGCGACCGGGTGGCCGACATGGTGCGCCAGCAAGTCGACGTGGCCCTCCGCTATGGCCAGCAAGACGATTCGAGCCTGATCGCCATGCCGATCGCCCCCGCCAACGACCGCGTGCTGGTGGCCTCGCCCGCCTACCTGCGCGAACATGGCCCGTTGCTGGCGCTGGAAGACTTGTCGCAGCGCAATTGCCTGCGCTTCGCGCTGGAAGACGGCTTGCACGACCGCTGGACCTTTTACCGCCTGCCCCAGCGCGAGCAAGTGACGGTGTCCGTCAGCGGCAACCGCAGCGCCGACGACGCCGACCTCGTGCGGCGCTGGGCCGTGGCGGGCCTCGGTATCGCCTGCAAATCGCGGCTCGATGTGGCAGGCGACCTGGCCGCCGGGCGCCTGCAAGCGCTGTTGCCCGAGGTGGCGGGCGAGGCCACGCCCTTGCACCTGGTCTGCACGCACCGGGCGCAAGTGACGCCGCTGGTGCTGCAGCTGCGCGATTTCCTGCGCGACAAGTGTGCGGAATTAATAAAATAGCATTATTAATTACAACTCGTTGCAAATGGCAATCATGCGCGGGTCAAGCTGGGCGTACCCTCAGGCATTCTGCATGAAACCGCTTGAAGGATAGCCATGACCCCCAACCGATTATTGCCGACGGTTTTGATGTCCCTGCTGCTGGCCGGCTGCACCGCAACGCAACCTGCCGCCCAGGCCGATCATCGCGCGCCGGCCAGCGCCGCGCAGGACATTGCCATGCTGCAAAGGGTCAGCTGGGGCGTGAACGGGGACAGCGTGCGCCAGCTGCAGCAGCAAGGCTGGAATGCCTGGCTGCAGGCGCAGTTGCATCCAGGCAAGGCCAGCCTGCCGCCCGCCGTGCAGGCGCAGATCGACGCCATGACCATCAGCCAGGTGCCGCTCGATCAGCTCGTCATGTCCGTGGAGCAAAAGCGCAAGGCGTCCGCCGGCGTCATGGACGACATGGCGAAGCAGCAGGCGCAAAAGGAGTATCAGCAGGAACTCAATCGCCTGGCGCGCGAGGCGGCCACGCGCTCGCTGTTGCTCGACGTGTATTCGACTAACCAGTTGCAGCAGCAGCTGAGCTGGTTCTGGCTCAACCATTTCAGCGTGCACCAGGGTAAGCACAATCTGCGCGCCATGGTCGGCGATTACGAGGCGAACGCCATCGCACCGCATGCTTTGGGGAAATTTCGCGACTTGCTGGGCGCCACGGTCCACCATCCGGCCATGCTGCGCTACCTGGACAATGAAGCCAATGCCGTCAAGCGCATCAATGAAAACTATGCGCGCGAGCTGATGGAGCTGCACACCCTGGGCGTGAACGGCGGCTACAGCCAGACCGACGTGCAGGAACTGGCGCGTATCCTCACGGGCGTGGGCGTCAACCTGGGCACGGATACGCCGAAGGTGAAACCGGCGCTGCAATCGCAATACGTGCGCCAGGGCTTGTTCGAATTCAATCCGAACCGTCACGATTACGGCGATAAACAATTCCTGGGGCAAACGGTGAAGGGCAGGGGACTGGCCGAGCTCGATGAAGCGCTGGACCGCCTGAGCCGCAATCCCGCCACCGCGCACTTTATCAGCGGCAAGCTGGCCCAGTATTTCGTCGGCGACAATCCGCCCGAAGCGCTGGTGGCGCGCATGGCGGCCACCTTCCGGCACAGCGACGGCATGATCGCCGACGTGCTGCAGACCATGTTCAGCAGTCCCGAGTTCAGGCAATCGCTGGGCAAGAAATTCAAGGACCCCATGCATTATGTGGTGTCGGCCGTGCGCCTCAGCTATGACGACAGGCCCATCCTCAACGCGGCCCCCATGCTGAGCTGGCTCGCGCGCATGGGCCAGCCCCTGTACGGGCGCCAGACGCCCGATGGCTATCCCTTGACGGACGCTGCCTGGGCCAGCCCCGGCCAGATGACGACGCGCTTCGATATCGCCCGCACCATCGGTTCGGGCAGCGCCGGCCTGTTCAGGACGGAGGGGCCGCAGCCGCAGGAAAAAGTCGCGTTTCCCCAGCTGGCCAGCGCCCTGTATTACCAGTCGCTGCAGCCAGGCCTGAGTCCGGCCACGCGCCAGGCCCTGGACCAGGCCGCCTCGCCGCAGGAGTGGAATACATTTCTGCTCTCTTCGCCGGAAATGATGCACCGCTAAAACGCCTGCCAAAACCTGCTGCGCGTCGCGACTTGCGGCCTGCGATGCTCACTGTGCATTCGCACAGTTCCGCGTCTCGGCCACAATTCACTGCCGCTCGCTACGGTTTTGTTCACGCGTTAAATACTGAAAGGAGTTGCCATGAACCGTCGTGACCTGTTGAAAGCCCTGGCCGCCGCGCCCTTGCTCACTCACGCGGGCAGCCTGCTGGCCGCGCCCGCCACGGATGCGAAGCTGCTGTTCGTCTTCCTGCGCGGCGGCTATGACGCGAATAACCTGCTGGTGCCGGTCGGCAGCGATTTTTACTATGCGGCGCGGCCGAATATTGCCATCGCGAAACCCGGCGAGGAAAACGGCGCGCTGGCCTTGAACGCCGACTGGGCCTTGCATCCGGCCTTGCGCGAGAGCATTTATCCCATGTTCACCGGCGGCGAGGCGGCCTTCATCCCGTTTGCGGGCACGACGGATTTGACGCGCAGCCATTTCGAGACGCAGGACAGCATCGAACTGGGACAGGAGATCGGCGGCCGGCGCGATTTCCGCTCGGGCTTCTTGAACCGGCTGGCGCAAAGCCTCAATGGCAGCAAGCAAGCCATTTCCTTCACGGACCAGCTGCCGCTGATCTTCCAGGGCGGCGTGCAAGTGCCGAACATGGGGCTGCGCTCGGTGGGCAAGTCCGGTATTGATGCGCGTCAAAGCCAGCTCATCGCCGCCATGTACCAGGGCACGCCCTTGCAGCAACCGGTCAGCGCGGGCTTTGCCGTGCGCGCGGACGTGAGCCGGGAATTGACGGGAGAAATGCAGGCGGCCAACCGCAACGCCATCAGTACCAAGGGTTTTGAACTGGAAGCGCAGCGCATCGCCCGCTTGATGAAGGACAAATACAACCTCGGTTTCGTCGACGTGGGCGGCTGGGATACGCACGTGGGGCAGGGCGGCGCCAACGGCTATCTGGCAGGGCGCTTCGACGAACTGGGGCGGGGCCTGGCCGCATTTTCGCAGGAAATGGGCAGCGCCTGGCGCAATGCCGTGGTGGTGGTGGTCAGCGAATTTGGCCGCACCTTCCGCGAAAACGGCAACCGCGGCACGGACCATGGCCACGGCAGCGTGTTCTGGGTGCTCGGCGGCGGGATCAAGGGCAAGCAGGTGGCGGGCGAGCAGGTGGCGATTTCGCAGGCGAACCTGTTCCAGAACCGCGACATGCCCGTGCTGAATGAATACCGGGCCGTGCTGGGCGGCTTGCTGCGCCGCACCTTCGGCTTGACCCCGGCGCAACTCGATCACGTGTTTGCCGGCGTCAAACCGGTGGAGCTGGGACTCGTGTAAATCAGCGAACCTCCGTGTTACGCTACGCCTGCGCAACTGGCGCGTAGCCTAGCACCTATCAAAACCTACTGCGCGTCGTAATTTGCGGCCTGCGATGCTCACTGTACCTTCGTACAGTTGCGCTTCTCAGCCACAACTTCCTTCCGCTCGCTACGGTTTTGTTAGGCGCTATAAGCCCGTACACCTTTACAGTGTGCTGGGCATGAATGGAGTGGTATGACCGATACCCAGCGCGACATCGTCAGCGCAGGCTTTTCCCTGGCCCTGATCGCCGTGACGGCCTTCGTCATGCAGCGTTTCTTTTTGCCCCTCGTGTGGGCCGGCATCCTGTGCGTGGCCACCTGGCCCCTGTACCTGCGCGTGCGCGCGGCGCTGGGCCAGCGCACCCTCATCGCGGCAGCCGTGCTGACCCTGGCGTTCGCCTGCATCTTCATCATTCCCGTGCTGTTCGGCGTGGCGCAGGCGGCGCGCGAAGTGCCCGTGCTGGCCAATTTCGTCGTCCATGCGAATACGGATGGCTTGCCCGTGCCGGACTGGGTGGCGCACATTCCGCTGGCGGGCAGCGCCATCGGCGACTGGTGGCAAGCCACCCTGAGCCAGCCCCACGGCCTCGGCCACTTCTTTGCGGGCAGCGCCGTGGGCGGCTTTCATTCCGCGCGCGACATGCTGAAAGTTCTCGGTGCGGACGTCTTCCACCGCCTCGTCGACTTCGGCCTGGCGTTTTTATGCCTGTTTTTCTTTTACAAGGATGGCGAAGCGCTGACGCGCCAGATCACGGCCGTCGGCAGCCATTTCCTGCGGCCCGAACGGTGGGGGCGCTATGCGCAAAAGATTCCGACGGCCATCCGCGCTACCGTCAACGGCCTGGTGCTCGTGGGGCTGGCCGAAGGCGTGCTGATCGGCTTCGCCTATGCGATTGCCGGCTTGCCGTCGCCGGCCCTGTGGGCGTTCGCCACGGGCATCCTGGCCATCATCCCATTTGGCGCGCCGCTCGCTTACCTGTGCGCGGCCGCCTTGCTGGTGTTCCAGGGCAATGTGGGCGCCGCCATCGGCGTGGCCGCGTGGGGCACCGTGGTGCTGTTCGTGGCCGACCATTTCGTGCGCCCTGGCATGATCGGCAATGCCACCCGCTTGCCCTTCCTGGCCGTGCTGTTTGGCATTCTGGGCGGCGTGGAAACCCTGGGCCTGGTGGGCCTGTTCATTGGCCCCGTCGTGATGGTGTTGTTCGTCACGCTGTGGTACGAAGCGAATGTGTTTGACAAGCTGCCGCCTGCCAACCCGCTTGCCGACGCAAGTGCCGAAACACCTGCCAGCCCGGCCGCACCGGAACGCACGCAGTAATGAGGGGTCGGCCAGCGTTGCCGCCGGCCGGTACTGGCGCGCTCCTGGCGTGGCCGGACGGAGCTGACTTGATAACAGGGTGCGAACACCTTGTTTTAAAGTCATTCTTAATGCGCCTTGGATAAAATGAGGAGCCAACGGCGCATCAGCAGCACTTCAACATAGCCCGGCTCGATGCCCGTACCGCACTCGATCAAGGGATTGACGGTGTAGTAGCGCTTGCGGAAGTCGCGGCAGACGAGGATTTCGCGCTTGCCCATGCGGACGAGGAAAGAGCTTGGGGCGTATTCCAGGCCGAACCGTGAGCCAAAACCGCTATTCAATGTTGCCATGACAATTCCTTTGAGGGAGATGTGTTGAACGAGTCATCAGAATAGCATAACTACTGTATGAAAACACAGCTACTGTATGAATAAACAGTATTTTTTTACTGGTGTGGTTTTTTTGATCATCGCCAGGGACATGAAAGAGAGATGAGTTTGCAAGAGAAAAATGACATGGGCATGACCACGGGCTGGGCCCTTAAACTGCGGCGCTTCGTCGAGGCGCGCCTGTCGCCCGAGGGCGAGCTGGGACTGCACATGACGGTCGGCGTGGCGCTGATGCTGGTGGCCATCGTGGTCTTCCACGAGATCGCCGAAGCCGTGATGGGCATGGCCCGGATCACCGTGATCGACTTGCAGGTGGCGCAGTGGTTCAACCAGCATGCCGTGCCGTGGATCACCAGCGTGCTGCTGGTCGTCACGCATATGCATGGCGTGATCGGCGCCATCACCCTGGCTACCTTGCTGGGCTGGTATCTGCACCGCAAGGGCGCCAATTACTGGCTGTTTACCCTGGTCATCACCATGCCGGGCGTCATGTTTTTGAACCTGCTGTTAAAGTACATTTTTGTCCGCGCGCGGCCCAGCTTTGACGAGCCCATCCTGCAGACGGCCTTGAGCACGTACAGCTTTCCCAGCGGCCATACGGCCACGTCGACAGCCCTGTACGGTCTGCTGGCCGCCTACCTGATTTGCCAGACGGCACCGGGCGCCTGGGGCAAGCGCATCGCCATCGCGCTGGCATCCTTCCTGATGGCGGCGCTCGTCGGCTTCAGCCGCATTTACCTGGGCGCGCATTACCTGAGCGATGTGCTGGCGGCCATGGCGGAAAGCTATGGCTGGCTGGCCATCTGCATCGCCGGCGTGTCGACCCTGCGCCGCCGCCGGCATATCCGGCAAACCAGATAAGGGGAGTGATCCTGAGCAAGATTGCAGTCATCATCAATGCGGGCGCCGGCTGCGGCTATGCGCCCGACTGGGCGCAGCAGCTGGAAGCGCAATTCCTCGCCGTCGGCCTCGATGCCGCCATCACCCTGGCGCAAAGCGGCGCCGAGATGATTGCCACGGCCGAGCAAGCCTTGCGCGATGGCGCGCCCATTGTCGTGGCCGGCGGCGGCGATGGCACCATCAATGCCGTCGCCTCCGTCGTCGTCGGCAGCGGCACGCCGTTTGGCGTCTTGCCGCTAGGCACCTTGAACCATTTCGCCAAGGATCTGAATATTCCCCTCGCGCTGGAGGCGGCCATCGCCAATGTGGCGCAGGGCGTGCGACACCAGGTCGACGTGGGCGACGTCAATGGCCGCATCTTTCTGAACAATTCCAGCCTGGGTTTGTATCCCGATATCGTGCGCGACCGCGAAAAGCAGCAGCGCCGGCTGGGACGGGGCAAATGGCTGGCGTTCGGCTGGGCGCTGGTGGCCGCCTTGCGCCGCTATCCCTTTCTCAGCGTGCAATTGAAACTCAACGATGCCGTGCATGCGCGGCGCACGCCTTTTGTCTTCATCGGCAATAATGAATACCTGATGGAAGGCTTGAATATCGGCGAGCGCGAACGGCTCGATGGAGGCCAGTTGAGCCTGTACGTGGCGCAGCGTCCGGGCCGCCTGGGCTTGCTGAAGCTGGCCTTGCACGCGCTGTTCGGCAAGTTGTCGCAAGCCAAGGATTTCGACGTGCTGACGGCCACCGACCTGGAAATCGCCACGCGACACCGCCGCCTGCGCGTGGCCACCGATGGCGAAGTGACCGTCATGAATACGCCGCTGCAGTACCGCATCCGTCCCGCCGCGCTGGATGTGATCGTTCCCGCGCCGGCGCCAGCCCAGGAGTAGGCCATGCGTACCCTCGTGCATTTATCTGACTTACACTTCGGCAAGGTCGATGCGGCCCTGCTGGCGCCCCTGCGCGCGCTGGTCGAGCGCCTGGAACCGGACGTGGTCGTCGTCTCGGGCGACCTTACCCAGCGGGCCCGCAGCGTGCAATTCCAGCAGGCGCGGCACTTTCTTGACAGCTTGCCGGGGCCGCAGATCGTGGTGCCAGGCAACCACGACGTGCCCCTGTATAACGTCTTTTCCCGCTTCCTGACGCCGCTGGTGAAGTACCGGCGCCATGTGACGGACGACCTGACGCCCGAATATATCGATGAGGAAATCGCCGTGCTGGGCATCAATACGGCCCGCTCATTGACGTTCAAGGATGGCCGCATCAGCCATGAGCAGATCGATTTCCTGCGCGAACGGCTGGGCCGTTTGCCGCCCGGTTTGACGCGCATCATCGTCACGCATCATCCGTTTGACTTGCCCGAGCATTTCGACAAAGATGACCTGGTGGACCGCGCGCCGCTGGCGCTGCAAATGTTTTCCGAATGCGGGGTCGACCTGCTGCTGGCGGGCCATCTGCACGCCAGTGTGGCGGGCAACACGGCCGAACGCTACAAGATCGCCGGCTACGCCGCCCTGATGGTGCAGGCGGGCACGGCCACGTCGACGCGGGGCAGGGGCGAGTCGAACTCCTTCAATGTGCTGCGCGTGGAAAACAGCTGCATCCGGGTCGAGCGCTACAGCTGGAGTGACGAGAGTGCCGACTTTGAAAAGGTCAGCACGGAAGCGTTTGAACGCCAGGGCGGGGTGTGGGCCAGTTTGCGGCCGCTGTGAGGCGCCGCATGCGCGCGATGGATTATTGACTACAGATGGCGTGCCGGATCCATGCGGTCATGCAAAATGCGCACGATGGCAATGCCATAGTGAGTGATGCGGAAATAAATCATGTGCCGTCCCACTTTGCGGCGCCGGTAGCCGGGCCGGATCTGCTCGCATGCCGGTGCCGTCTCGGGCGTGCGCGCCAGCTCATCGAAGGCCGCCGTCATGTTGTCAAGATAAGCACTGGCCTGCTGCACGCTCCACCGCTGCGACGTATACGCCCAGATCGCCTCAAGATCATGCTCGGCGGCGGGCGTCAGCCGGTATTCAGCCATGCGCTGCCAGCATTCTCTGCTTGAAAGCCCTGGCGTCGAAAGGCTGGGGTTCGCCGCTGGCCTCGCCTTCCACCAGCGCCGCGCGGATCGCATCGAGTTCGGTGCTGCGTTCCTGTTCACGCCGGATCAGGTCTCGGATGTACTCGCTGTCGTTGGTATAGCGCCCGGCGTCAATTTGCGCCTTGATCCAGTCGTCCTGCTGCTCCGTCAAGGTAATGGTCTTGCGCACGGTGCCCATGGTGGTCAGCTCCAGAGATGAGTAGTACGACGATCATCATACTATTGGTGCAATATAGTGCATATCTATGCAAATATCCAGTTCCTGCAAGGCGCTTACAGCCAGTAATTCATGAAACGAGCCGCCCACTCCTTCATGCGGTCCGCAATGGGCCGCGTTTCCCATTTCGCCTTGGTGATTTCTTCCGAATCGCGCAAGTCTTCCTGGAAGGCGTTTTCCATTTCGCGGCCGAAGCTATCGCCCAGCACGATCACGTTCAGCTCGCTGTTGTGCAGGAAGCTGCGCATGTCGATGTTGGTCGAGCCGACGGTCGACCAGGCGCCGTCGATGACGGCCGTCTTGGCGTGCAGCACGGCCAGTTTCAAGTGGAAGATGCGGATGCCGCCGGCCAGCAATTGGTCGTACAGCGCGTGTCCCGCATGAAACACGAGTCCGCTGTCGGACACGCCGGGCAGCACCACGGTGACGTCCACGCCCCGCTTGGCGGCCGCCACCAGCGCGTCGACCGTCTGCTGGTCGGGCACGAAATAGGCGGAGGTGATGTGGATGGATTTCTTGGCTTCCTGGATAGCTAAAATATACGCCTTGTAGATTTCAAAGCCGCCGTCCGGTTCGCTGGCCACGACGCGCACCAGCTTGTCGCCCACTTCGGACAGCACGGGGAAATAATTGGCGTCCGGCAAGTCGGCCTGGTCTTGCTGGGCCCAGGTGCGGATGAACAGCCACTGGAAGGCGGCCACGGCCGGGCCTTCCACTTTCACGTGCGTGTCGCGCCAGCCCACGTCCTTCTTGTCGGTAGCCTTTGATTTCGAGCGGAACAGCGAGCTTTTCGCATAGGTATCGCTGATATTGATGCCGCCCGTAAACGCTGTCTTGCCGTCGACGATCAGCACCTTGCGGTGGTCGCGGTTGTTGATCTTCCAGTCGTCGCCCTTGAGCTTGGCGGGATTGACGGGATTGAAGGCCACCAGGTGCACGCCGGCCGCGCGCATGCGTTCGAAAAACGCTTGCGGCACGCCGATCGTGCCCACGCTGTCATAGATGACGTTGACCGTCACGCCCGCTTGCTGCTTCTCGATCAGCATGTCGGCGAATTTCAGACCCAGCGGGTCCTGGTCGAAGATATACGTTTCCAGGTTGATGCTGGTCTTCGCTTCGCTGATGGCCTGGAACATGGCGGCCATGGTTTGCGGGCCGTCAAACAGCAGGGTCACCTTGTTGCCCTTGATCAAAGGCACGCCCGTGGCCGCCTCTTCCAGCGCGGCCTGGGTCTTCAAGTCCATGCCGGACTTGGCCCAGCGCTTGTTGAGCAGGGCGGCCCGGCTGTTGACGTTCAGCAAGGCGCCCTTGCCCGTGATCACATTGGGCTTGGCCACTGGTTCGAGGGTGGTATTGAGATTCTTGACATTGGGCAGCGAGGCGCATGCAGCCAGGGTCCAGCACAGCAGTAGGGCGGTGAGACAGGGTTGCATGCGCCTGGCGGTCATTTTTGAGCCTTGGTCGTGGGTGACAGGTTTGCCGAGTCATCGGCCAGTGCCAGTGGTGGCGGGTTTTTCGAGCCGAAGAAGAAGACGATGGGCGAGCGCAGGAAGCGCTTGCCCAGTATTTTCAACAGTTGCATGCCGTGCTTGAAGCGCACCTGGCGCGAACGCAGGGCTACCCACAGGGCCAGGCCGAAGCTGACGAGCAGGTTGGCCGTGCCGATGGCGAAGATGCCCGACAGCGACTTGACGGCCAGTTGCCAGCTCATATTGTGATCGAGTCCCACCAGGGCTGTCGCAAAGTTGGCGGCAGAGAAGGTGATGTGGCGGATATCGATCGGCAAGCCGATCAGGAAACCCAGGGTGCCGATGGAGCCGAGCAGGATACCGAAATAGAAGTTACCCATCAGCCCGCCCAGATTGTTTTCCAGGTACAGGCCCAGCCGCTGCAAGCGTTCCTGGCCGATAACGCGGCCCAGGCCGCGCAATTGCGCGATGCGCTGCGCCCAGCGCGTGTACAGGGCTTGGTTGTCGTAGTAGCCGGAAATCAGGCCCGCCACGAACAGGCACACGCCGGCGATCATGGCGTAGAAGATGGCGGGGCTGCCGATGGGATCGATATCGTGCAGCAAGTGCATGGCTTTTTCCGGCGTCACCAGGTTGTGCCCCGTGATCGCCTTGTAGCCGAGCGCGATCAGCCAGGCCGTGGGAATGGCCGTCGCCAGGTTGCCCAGCACGGCCATGTTTTGCGTGCGGAAGACCTTGTTGATCAGTTCCGCCATGCTGTCGAGGTCGATGTTCCGGCCATCCTTGCTGTGCAGGCCGGCGGCGATGCGCGAGGCCGTCATGGCCGGCTGCTTGGTGGCCACCGTGAAGTGCAGCAAGTGGATGAACATGAAGCCGATGGAGTAATTCATGCTGAACATGAACGCTTCGACCAGCGGCGCCGAGCGCAGATACGACATCAATATCTTGAACAGGGCCATGAAGCCGATGATCACGCCCGCGCCCGCGGACGAGAGGAACATGGCGCCCATTTCGCGGCGGTTTTCCGCGATGTAGTGCTCGCCCGTGCGGCTGGCGTTTTCCGTCACATTGCGCGCCAGCAAGTTGATATTGTCGGAAAACAGGTCGCTGACCTTGTATTTGTTGTTGTGCGCCTGGATCAGTTCCAGCGCCAGCCCGACGGCGCCCGCGCGGCGGCGGCTGACGGGTTGCGGGTGCAGCAAGTCTTGCGTGGCGTCCACCGTGATGGCGGCGATGTCCACATTGTTCGATGCGGGCAGCTCGCCGCTCGTGTCGACGAGGAACAACAGCTTGCGCAGGCGCTCGATGCTTTGCGCCAGCGCCACCAGCAGGTAGGTGAGGGGAATGCTGGTGCCCTGGTACAGCGCCTTCTTGCGGATCTTGGCGATGACGGCGTCGCACTGGTCCAGCATCACCAGCAAATGGCGCGCATCCTCGATGTGCTCGATATCGCCCTGCAGCAGGCTCGTATAGGCGTCCAGGTAGGCGTTCACTTCCGTGTTCTGCACCATGAACGGCGACTGGAACACTTCAATTTCACTGTGGAAACGCGTCAGTTCCGGCTCCAGGCCCATGGCGCAGACGCGGTAGGACAGGGTGCGGATGGCGTCGAGCAGGCCCGGCAGCATGATGTTGCCGTCGCCGACGGCCAGTTCGACCTCGTCGCTGGTGAGCACGTCGAACAGTTCCAGCCAGTCCGTGGCGGGGACGTTGCTGATCCACAAATAATCGGTCTTCAGGTACAGCACCTGGTCGAGCGCGTCGTTCAGGTATTCGTCGCCGAGGGCGGGCGGCAGCATGCGGTAGGCGATGCGGCGTTTCAATTCAGTAAAGAAACCGCTGTTCGACAGCACGCCGATATCGGTGTACAGGCTGGCGTGGCGGCGCGCGGCCAGCACGCGCAGCACGTATTCGTGCAGGGCGCGCGCTTGCGCGGGATTACCTTTGAGAAGCTGGCGCAGGGTGCGCACGTTGGCGATCGCGGTAGCGCTGTCGTGGGCGCGCTTGGGACGCAGTGAGTTGAATAATTCCACCAGCAAGTCGATATTGCTGGAGTTGGGGTCAATGCGTTCGAGGATAGCTAGCATGCAAAAAAACGGGCGAGCCGCTGTCGGTAAAACCAGTAGTGTACCGCCTGCGTCAAATCGCGCAACGTTCGCCACCGAACATTGCTTCACGGCAGGGCCTGCTTTTAACGCCATTTTGCCGCAAATTGCGACAATCATGCTTGCTCTTGCGTGTTGTCAGTGTGCGACGTGTTTCCCGGGACTAAGCTGAAGTTTCTGTTGTACAACGCACGGATGGCTGGACAAAAAGCGAGGATAAGGTAACACTGGGACGTGACACACAGCGCACGTCCTGATCAATACCGGAAAGTTTCTTTCACGTTACCGAGATATTTATCATGCAGACCTCGTATTTTGCGCTTGCTGTGATAGGGATGGGGCCGTGGCTGCTGTTTGGGCCGGCCCAGGCTGCCGATGGCGCAGGCAATGCCGCATCCAGTAACGTTGCCGTGTACGGCGTGCTCGACGCGGGCATCGTGGCCGAACGGGGCTGTGCCGCCAATTGCGCCGGCACCAAGGTCTCGGGCGGCGTCGCGTCCGGTTCGCGCCTGGGGCTGCGGGGCCGCGAAGCGCTGGGCAATGACGTGTCCGCCGTATTCACGCTGGAAGCGGGCATCCAGAACGACACGGGCCAGTCGGAAGAGGGCCGGCTGTTCGGCCGCCAGGCCTATGTGGGCCTCGACAGCCGCCTGGGCGCGCTGACCCTGGGGCGCCAGTACAATCCGCATTACCTGGCCCTGACCGACGTGGCCGACCCGTTCAAGGGCGGCATGGCCGGCAGCGCCGGCAACCTGGCCGGCTACAGCGTGAAACGCTACGACAACACCATCAAATATGAAACCCCCGCCTTGCGCGGCGTGTCCGCCAGCGCCATCTACAGCTTTGGCGAGTCGCCCTACAGCAATGCCAACAACCGCGCGTATGGCGCCACGCTCGGCTATTCGGCCGGCGCCGTGAATGTCAGTGTGTCGCACCAGCGCAAGAATAGCCTGATCCTCGCTGCCGGCACCTTGCCCGCCATCGACATGTCGGCCCGCAACACTCTGATCGCGGCCAACCTCGACCTGAAGGTGGCGACCGCCTTTGCCGCAGTCGGTGTCAACAAGGGCTATGGCAGTTCGCCGTGGGACCCGAACAACGCCTACAGCGCGCTGGCTCTGTCGATGTCGTCGTCGGACAGCCGCGATACCTTGCTGGGCGTGTCCGTGCCCGTGGGCGGCTTCAAGCTGCTGGCGTCCTGGGTGCGCAAGGATGACCGCGACCTGGCCAACCGCGACGCCAGCCAGGTGGCCGTCGGCCTCACGTATTCCCTGTCAAGACGCAGCGATTTCTATGCGTCCTACGCGAAGATCCACAACAGGAACGGCGCCCGCTACACGGTGGGCAATGCCAGCGATGCCGGCCGCGGCGACGCGGCTTTTAATATGGGCTTCCGTCACGGTTTCTGAGCGGCGGCGGATGGCGCAGGGCACGTTGCGCCCAGCCACTTGCCGTTGCTCGTCACATTCACCTGTTCCGGCGTGCCGCGCGCGCTGGTGCTCACCGCCAGCTGCATGCTGAACGCCTGATCGCCCGTGAACAGCACCTTGCCTTCGCCGCTCGATTTCGGATTCGCGCAGCTGAACGACACCTGCATGCCGCCTGCGATATCGGTGTTGTTCGATTTGCAATCGCCGGGCTGGCCCGTGGGAATCTGCTTGCGCGCCGCCATGTCCGGCGTCACGCAGGCCGTCACGCGCACGGCGCCGTCGGCACCCACGGTAGGCATGGCCATGCCGCGGCTGGCCGCCATGCTTTCCAGCTGCTTGCGTTGATCGGGGGGAAGGTTGCCCAGTTGCTGCAGCACCATGGACATTGCGTTGTCGGTGGCGGCGTCGGGCGAGGCCATCTTGCTGTCGACTTGCCACAGGCCCGGTTTGATGGCGGTCGATGGCGCGGCGGCCTGGGCGCCGGCCTGGGTACCCAGGGCGGCGCAAGTGAGCAGGGTCAGGCGTAGCAGGGATGATTTCATGTGGGCGTCTCCGGAAAAGGCAGACCCCAGCATACGGCATGGCAAGCGGGGCACGCTTGCCATTGTGTTACAAACTGTGATCGGGTTCGATGCGGCGCACGTCCACGCAGGCGATGCGGCGCTCGTCCGCTTCGACGATTTCATAGCGCAAGTCGTCGAGCTCCAGCACTTCGCCCACGGCCGGCATGTTCTCGAAATGCGCCAGCAGGAAGCCGGCCAGCGAGTTGTACTCGCCGTCTTCGCTGACGAGGGTTTCCGTCTCGAACACTTGCTCCAGGTAATGCAGGTCCGTCGCGCCGTCGATGCGCCAGTGGCCGGGGCCCAGCACTTCCACGTCCGGCTGCTCGTCCTCGTCGGGGAATTCGCCGGCGATGGCTTCCAGGATGTCGATCGGCGTGAGCACGCCTTGCACGGTGCCGAACTCGTCGACCACCAGCACCAGCTGGCCGCGCGAGCGCTTTAATGTTTCCATGGCTTTCAGGACGCCGGCCGCTTCCGGCACGACGACGGCTTCGCGCATGCTGACCGGGTCGATCTTGCCGCGCGAGACGAGATCCTCGATCAGGTCCTTGCTGCGCGCGATGCCGGCCACGTTGTCGAGGTCGTCCTTGCAGACAGGAATCATGCTGTGCGGCGTTTCGCGCAGCAATTGCAGCATTTTGTCGCTGCTGTCGTTCAGGTTGACCCACGAGACGTCGCCGCGCGGCGTCATGACGGAGCGGATCGAGCGTTCGGCCAGGGTCAGCACGCCGCTGACCATGTTGCGCTCTTCCACGCCGAAGGCGGAGACGTCGGGCAATTCCTTGACTTCGTGCTCTTCCACGGCTTCGCGGCCCTTGCGCCCGCCCAGCAGGCTCAGGACGGCTTGCGCCGTGCGGTCGCGCAGCGGCGCGTTCGACTGCAGTTTGAGGAAATTGCGGCGCGCCAGCTGATTGAAGAACTCGATGACAATCGAGAAACCGATAGCCGCGTACAGATAGCCCTTCGGAATGTGGAAGCCCAGGCCTTCGGCTACCAGGGAGAGGCCGATCATCAGCAAAAAGCTCAGGCACAGCACGACGACGGTGGGGTGGGCGTTGACGAAGCGCGTCAGTACCTTCGAGGCCAGCATCATGACGACGATGGAAATGACGACGGCCGCCATCATCACGTACAGGTTTTCCACCATGCCGACGGCCGTGATGACGGCGTCGAGCGAAAAGACGGCGTCGAGCACGACGATCTGCGCCACCACCAGGCCGAAGCCGGCGTAGACTTTCGGGCCCGTCTGGGCGTGCGTGACGCCTTCGAGGCGTTCGTGCAGCTCGGTGGTGGCCTTGAACAGCAGGAACAGGCCGCCGACGAGCAGGATCAGGTCGCGCCCCGAGAACGAAAATTGCCAGACAAAAAAGAGTGGCGTGGTCAGCGTGACCAGCCAGGAAATCAGCGAAAGCAGGCCCAGGCGCATGACGAGGGCCAAGGTCAGGCCCAGCACGCGCGCCTTGTCGCGCTGGTGCGGCGGCAGTTTCTCGGCCAGGATGGCGATGAAAATCAGGTTGTCGATACCCAGTACGATTTCCAGTACGACCAGCGTCAGCAGGCCGACCCAGATTGTCGGGTCAAATAACCATTCCATGTGTGTAACCTTGTAAAGTTAAATCAAAATAAAGCTTGCCTGGCGGCCAGTGCCCCAGGGAATGATGTTGCTAATGTGTGATGTGATGGCGGACGCGCGGCGGCCGGGTGGCCTGCCGCGCGTCCGCTTCGGCAAGTGCCCCCGGTCCCGCTTGCCAAATGATGGCGCAAAACGGCGCGCCCTGGCGCGAGGTCGGGTACAGCGTGATGGGATCGTTGTCGCATTCGTCGGCGTCGCAGCTGTCGCCGGGCAAGCCGGCATGGACGCTGGGGTCGAGGCAATCGGCGGCAGGCATGGCGGCAGCGGCGGCCGCGACTGCGGCGTCAAGGTGCTGGAATGGGGAAGGACTGGCGTAAGCCATGCTGGCGAACGCCTGGGGTAACGCAATGAAAACAAAAAGGCAGAGCAGGACGAGAGCTCGTCTCATATACAGGCAGATAGTTCTGGAACCGTGGAGTATAACACGGGAAAATAACAGCTCGATGACAGGACTTGCGTAACTGATAAGTATGCCGTAAATTGCGAGAGCAATCATTTCCCCTGGCAGCGAAGACGCAGCGCGGGCCTGTGGCAATTCTTGCGCTTGTATTCCATTGCGCCCGCTTTTGCGCTTGTCTAATAACGTAGTGTTACCAGGACTTTGCCTTGAAACCAATTACCGCCCTCCTGCTTGCCGCCGGCATCCTCTCGCCTTCGTTCATCCTTGCCGCCACCCCAGTGGAAGCGGCGCCGGTCCAGAAAGCCGGCAAGGCTGCGCCCAACCGTGCCGCCGTCAAGGTCACGTCTGTCGAAGGCATCACCGAATACCGCCTGGCCAACGGCTTGCGCGTGCTGCTGTTCCCCGACGCCAGCAAGCCTACGCTCACCACCAACATCGTCTACCTGGTCGGCTCGCGCCATGAAAACTATGGCGAAACGGGCATGGCCCACTTGCTCGAACACTTGCTGTTCAAGCCCAGCGCCAACTTTGGCGTCAGGAAGGGCACGAAAACCCCCGTCGAGATCCTGAACTCGACGGGCGCCCAGTTCAACGGCACCACCTGGTACGACCGCACCAATTACTACGCCACTTTCCCCGCCAACGACGACAACCTGCGCCAGATGCTGGCCATGGAAGCGGACCGCATGGTCAACGCGGCCATCGACCAGAATGACCTGTGGAACCCCGTCACGAAAAAAGGCGAAATGACGGTGGTGCGCAACGAGTTCGAGATGGGCGAGAGCGATCCGATCGGCGTGACCAGCGAACGCATCCAGGCCATCGCCTACGACTGGCACAACTATGGCAAGTCGACCATCGGCGCCCGCTCCGACATCGAGCAGGTGAATATTCCCCGCTTGCGCGCGTTTTATCATAAATATTATCAGCCGGATAACGCCGTGCTGATGGTGGCGGGCCGCTTCGATGAAGCCAAGGTCTTGAAGCAGATCAATGATTTGTTCGGCAAGATCCCGAAACCGACGCGCGTGATCGAACCGACCTACACGGCCGAACCCGTGCAGGATGGCGAGCGCGCCGTGACGGTGCGCCGCAGCGGCGGCACGCAATTCGTCGGCGCCGGCTACCACGTGGCGCCGTCCGGCAACCCGGACGCCGTCGCCATCGAGGTGCTGGGCCACGTGCTGACCGATGCGCCCGCCGGCCGCCTGCACAAGGCGCTGGTGGAAACCAAGCTGGCCAGCAAGATCGAATACAACTCGGTGAGCAACCTGGAACCGGGCTACAACCTGTTCGGCGCGCTCGTGCCCGTCGATGGCAACCTTGACGCAGCGCAAGCTGCCATGCTGAAAGTGCTGGAAGAGCTGAAATCGCAGCCGATCACGGATGCGGAAGTGGCGCGCGTGAAACAGCAGCTGAACAAGCAGGTGGAACTGATCACCTCGAATACGGCGCGCATGACGATCGCCCTGACGGAGTCCCTGGCGGCCGGCGACTGGCGTCTGTTCTTCCTGCAGCGCGACCAGCTCGACAAGCTGACGACGGCGCAAGTGCAGGCGGCGGCCGAGAAATACCTGAAGAGCTCGAACCGTACCCTGGGCCGTTTCATCCCCACCGATGCGCCGGACCGCACCATCGTGCCGGCCTACGCCGACGTGGCGCCGCAGCTGGCCGGCTACACGGGCCGCGCCGTGGTGGCGCAGGGCGAAGCGTTCGACCCCAGCCCTGACAATATCGAGGCGCGCACCACGCGCTTCACCTTGCCGAACGGCTTGAAGGGCGCCTTGCTGCCGAAGAAAACCAAGGGCAGCAACGTCAGCGTCGTATTGAAATTGCAGCTCGGCAGTGAAGAAAGCTTGCGCGGCAAGGGGCAAGTGGGCAGCTACACGGCCAATTTGTTGTCGCGCGGCACGGATAAACTGTCGCGCCAGGAAGTGAAGGACAAGTTCGACCAGCTGGGCATGCAAGTGGCCATCTCCGGTGGCGCCGAAGGCGTGACCGCCATGCTGACGGGCAAGCGCGAGAACTTGCCAGCCGCCATGGACCTGCTGGCGCAAGTGCTGCAAAAGCCGGCCCTGAACGAGACGGAATTCCTGGAATTGCAGCGCGAGCGCGTCGGTCGCGCCGAGCAGGAGTTGCCTGAACCGCAGCCGCTGGCCGTGAACGCCTTCCGCCGCCTGCTCGACGCCACGCCGGAAGGCCATGTGCGCCACGTGGCTACCTTGCCGGCGGAGCTGGCGCAATGGAAAGCCATCAAGGTTTCCGATGTGAAAGCCTTCCATGGCGCCTACTATGGCGCGTCGAATGCCACCTTTGCCGCCGTGGGCGACTTTGACCCGGCCGCGCTGAAGGCGCAAGTGGCCAGCCTGTACGGCAGCTGGAAGGCGCAGCAGCCCTACGTGCGCATTCCCGACGCCGTCAAGCCCGTCAGCGGCGAGAAAGTCACCCTGGAAACGCCGGACAAGGCCAACAGCGTGCTGTTCGCCATTCAGCCGGTTCCCCTCAAGGATGATGCCGCCAGCTACCCTGCCTTGCTGATGGCTAACCATATGCTCGGCGGCGGCGCCTTGCGCAGCCGCCTGGCCGACCGCATCCGCCAGAAGGAAGGCCTGTCGTACGGCGTCGGCTCGCAAGTGTCCGTGCCGTCGCGCGAACCGGCCGGCTACTGGATGGCCTACGCCATCAGCGCGCCGCAAAACACCGTCAAGGTGGAAGCGGCCCTGCGCGAGGAAATCGCCAAGGCGCTGGCCGACGGCTTTACGCAAGAGGAACTGGCGGAAGCGAAGAAAGGCTGGCTGCAATCGCAGGAAGTGGGCCGCACGCAGGACAGCGGCCTGGCGCGCGAACTGGCCGGCTACCTTGCCGAAGACCGCACCATGGCCTACGACAAGGACCTGGAAGCGAAAGTGGCGGCCCTGACCCTGGCGCAAGTGAACCAGGGCTTGCGCGAGTACCTGAAGCCAGCGGCCGTGTCGGTCGTGACGGCGGGCGATTTTGCCAAGGTGGCGAAAGAGGGTGAAAGCGGCGCGAAGGCAACGACGTCGAAATAAGCTGTTTTAGATGGAAAAAAACCCGCTGGCAATGTAATTGCCAGCGGGTTTTTTTATTGATGCGAGTCAACTTAGCGCGGCGCTAATTCCGCGACGTAAATTTCCACGCGGCGATTGCGTGCGCGTCCCGATGCATCCGCATTCGAGGCGATCGGCTCGCGGGCGCCGCGGCCTTCGGTGACGACGCGCGTCGGCGAGACGCCGCGCATGGCCAGGTAGTCGCGCGTGTGGGCGGCGCGTTCCACCGACAGCGGTTCATTGATGGAATCGCTGCCCGTGCTGTCCGTGTGGCCGATGATGCTGACCGTCGTGTTCGGGTTTTCATTCAGGGTGGCGGCAAAGCGGTCGAGAATCGGGCGGAAGTTGCCCTTGATGTCGGCGCGGTTGGTATCGAAGGAAATGTCGCTCGGGATTTCCATTTTCAGGCGGTTATCGGACGTCTGCGACACTTGCACGCCCGTACCCTGCGTGGCTTGCTCCATGGCGCGCTTCTGGTTTTCCATGCGGTTCGACCAGATATTGCCGACCACGGCGCCAGCTGCGGCACCGATCAGGGCGCCGCCGGCCGTGCGGCCGCTGCTGCCGCCACCGGTGGTGCCGCCGATCAGGGCGCCCAGGCCTGCGCCGATGCCCGCGCCCGTGGCCGTGCCACGTTGCGTCGAGGACATATCCGCGCAGCCGGTGGCGGCCAGCGCGATCACCAGCATGCCGATCAGGGATTTGGCGCCAGGGCCTTTTTTGAATGCTACTTTCATGGATTTTCTCCTTGTTTTGTTATTGGGACATACCCAGGAATTACCTGCACACGTTACTGCAAAATGGCGCTGCTTGCCAGCACGCACACCGTATGCAAAAAAAGCGGCGCCCGTTTGCACGCGCGCCGCCTTGTCTGGCCAGTAAACAGGCCTCTATAAACCGCGCCCGCTGATCAGGCGCAGCAGGACCATGATCACGGCGACTACCAGCAGAATGTGGATGAAGCCGCCAATGGTATAGGAAGTTACCAGGCCCAGCAGCCAAAGAATAATGAGTACGACGGCGATTGTATACAACATGATATGTCCTCCGAGAGTAATGTGTGGATGACGGCGGCGGCCCAGGCCTGGAAGGCGCTGGCGCATGGCGCCGTCATCGGTTCTTGTCATTGCGCGGCGATTGGTTCGCTGAACGCTGATGCCATGACTTAGTGTCTACTTTGTTTCCCTTGCGTTCTGTACGCTGTCGTACACAAGTCTCAACTATCGGGGCCGGTCGGCATGTTCGTCGGCCATGCCCGGCAGCCACGCCAGCATGCCGGCCATGCCGACGGCGCCCGCCAGGCAGCTGAGCATGCCGCCGGTGAGCAGCAGCATCACGCCGAACACGGGGGCGCTCGCTTGCGCTGGCGCCAGGTCCAGCGCGCAGAAGCCCAGCGCGGTGGCCAGGATGCCGCCGCCGATAAAACCCAGCCAGATCCTGTTGCTGCCTGTCTTGTCGTTTTGCATCGCCGCTCCTTGAGGGGAATATCCGTTGAACTTTCCTGAATGCATCATCTCGCGTCACGGCAAACTCATCTGTACGCCAACGAACATTATCAAAAAGAAAACGCCCGGACAGGCCGGGCGTGTGTTGGATTTGCCACGCATCGCGGCAGCGGCGCCGCCGCGCTTCTCTTAGCCGATGGCGCGCAAGCCGCCGTTGACGACGCGCACGCGGTCGCCCTGGCGCCAGTTCGGCGCGGCGCTCTGGTGCACGGTGCGCGTCTTGCCGTTATCGAGGCGCACGACGATGTTGTAGCTGCGCGTGGCGCGCACGCTGCCTTCGATCTGGTTGCCGGCCACGGCGCCGCCGACGGCGCCCAGCACGGTGGCCAGTTGCTTGCCATGGCCGCCGCCCACCTGGTTGCCCAGCAAGCCGCCGACGACGGCGCCGCCGGCCGCGCCCACGCCGCTGCCTTCGGCGCGCGTATTGACTTCATGGATGGCTTCGACCACGCCGCAATTGCTGCACACCTGCGGTGCCGGGGCCGGGGCCGCCGCGTATTGCTGCGGTGGTGGCTGCTGCGGCTGCGGCTGGCGCACGGGCTGCTGCTGTGGCGGCAGGGCGGCCAGCGGCTGCGCGCCGGCCGGTTGCAAGTTCGCTGGCGGCTGGTTTGCCTGCAGGTTGGCCATTTGCTCGGCCGAGGTGCTGGCCGCCAGGGGCTGGCTATCTCCCTGGGACGAAGGCAGCCAGCCCATCAGGGCTGCCGTGCCCACGCCGCAAAACAGCAGGACGGCGACGGCGGCGGCAAGTACCAGCGGATGGAGGGATTTGGTGGTGGTGGTCATGGAAAGCTCCTTGGTTTTTATAAATAATGAAATGGGTAGTGCGTGTTATCCGTGCGATTCGCGTGTATTGCCAGTGTGCTGCGCCGCTTGCCCCGCTTCCGTGCGTCACCGTACATACAGGGGTGGTACGGCACCGTAGGCTAGGTAAAAATTATGTCGAGTTGTAACGACACCAAGGAAAAGCAATGCCACCAACGACTGCCAGCATGACCCTGTCCCGCGACGCAGGCCGATCCGGCCTGGGCACGCCTGCGGGCGCGCTTGACGCAGGCAACCGCTTGCTGGCCAGCCTGCCCGAGCACGACTTGCGGCACCTGACGGCGCTGTTCCATACCGTCACGGTCGAGGTGGGCGAGGTGCTGTACGAACCGGGCCAGCCTATCGGCCACATTTATTTCCCAGGCGATTGCCTGATCTCGCTGCTGGCCGTGGCGGAAGGCCGGATGACCCTGGAAGTGGGCTCCGTCGGCCGCGAAGGCGTGCTGGGCGCTTCCGTCGCGCTGGGCCATGATCTGGCGCAAGTGCGTGCCGTGGTGCAACGTTCCGGCACGGCCAGCCGCATCGCGCGGGCCGATTTCTGCGCCGAGTTCGCCCAGCTCGATTCCCTGCAGCGCCTGCTGTACCGCTACACGGACACCTTGCTGGCGCAAGCCATCCAGATCGCTGTGTGCAGCCGTTTCCACGTGCTCGAGGCGCGCCTGGCCCGTTCGCTGCTGATCACGCGCGACCGCCTGCAATCCGAAAAATTTCACCTGACCCATGAATTCCTCGCCCATACCCTGGGCGTGCGGCGCGTCGGCGTGACCAAGGCGGCCAGCGCGCTGCAACAGCAAAAACTCATCACCTACAGCCGCGGCAATATCGAGATCCTCGATTCGGCCGGCCTGGAAGCCGTGTCTTGCCGCTGCTACGAGCTGGTCAAGGATAGCGGCGCCATCGGCATGGCCAACGTCTTCGTCTAATTTCCTCAGAATAACTTTTCAATGTCGTCAACGGAAGCCGGACGCAAAAAAGCGGGGCAGGCGCCTGGGCGCCCACCCCGCTTTTCGGATGGCCGATTACTTCGGCTTGACCTGGTTGCCGATCACGCCGCCGACGGCGGCGCCGCCGACTGCGCCGACGGCGCTGCCGCCCGTCAGCACGGAGCCGGCAACGGCGCCGATACCAGCGCCGATGGCCGTGTTCTTATCCTGGCCGGACATGTTGGCGCAAGCGGTCAGGCTCAGCAGCAGGGCGGCAACGGAAGTGGTAGCGGCGATTTTTTTAATGATTTGCATGATAGTTCTCCTATGAATTCGGACCTCGTGGCGCCGGCATGGTATGGGCCGGGGGACTTCGTATCGCCACGTCTTGGGTGTTTCAGGCACGATCACAGAATAGGATTGTGACAAGGCAGGGTCTGTTCGGCAACGCACATAGGGGTGTAACAATTGTAATCGTGCACGGCTGCGTATTTCTCAACGGTTTTTGCGCGGCGCCTTGCCCGGTTTCGGCGCCACCGGTTTCACGCGCGCCTGGGCCAGCAGGGCCGCGCATTCGCTGTCCTCGACGGGGCCGGTATTGACCAGCGGCAGCAGCGCCGCCACGGGCGCCACCACGGCCAGCGCCAGGGCGCCGCCGGCGCGCAGGGCCAGCACGCCCTTGTCGACGCTCACGTCGGGCTTGCTGAAGGTGCCGTGCACATACAGGGGCGAGCGCAGCGAAAAGATGCGCAAGCCTTTGCTGTCGGGCCGCAGGGTCAGGTCCAGCCGTTCATCGGCCAGGTTCACCGTGCCGTCGATATGCAGGATGGCGTCATCCGTGTCGACGATGAACTGGCGCGTGCGCATCAATCCCTTGGTGACGGTGAAGTCGGCGGCCATGCAATTGAGCTTGACCTGCTTGTCGCCAGCCAGCTTGGCCAGCACGACACTGCCGATATTCAAGCCCATTTCTTCCAGCAGCAGCTTGCTGATGCTGCCCCGGTTGATCAGCGCGCGCACTTCGCCGTTCGAGCTGCCCAGCAGGCTGGCGACGGAATTGCCCGTGGCCGACAGCGAAGCGTCGCCATTGATCTCGCCCACGCTCGCTTGCAGGGCCGGCAAGCGGGGAAACAGTTGCTGGAAGTGCAGATGGCGAGCGCTGGCCTTGAGTTCGGCCGCGATGCCGTTGGCGATGACCTTGCCGCTGCCGTCGAGCTTGATTTGCGACGTCAGGGTGCCGCCCGCCACGTTGAAGTTGAGCGGCGTCAATGACAGCACGCCGTCCGTCAGCACCACGTGCGTGTCGAGCTTGCTGATCGGCAACTCGGCGTCGCGCGTGATCTTGTCGGCCGTATAGCGCACGTCGGCGTCCAGGCTGGTCCAGCGCTCCGTCTTGAAGGTTTCCACCGGCAAGACCCGGCCGGCCGGCTGCGTCGACGGCACGCCCCGTTCCTTCTTGCTGGCGCTGGAATCGGCGCCCACCAGCGGACCCAGGTCGGAAAATTGCAGCAGGCGCGAGTGGACGTCGCCCGTCAGGCGCTTGCGCGGCGTGCTGGCGGAAAAGGCCAGCTTGCCACTGATGTCGCTCGACCCCACCTTCCCGCTGAACTTGTCGTACACCCATTCGCCGCCGCGCGGCGCCAGGGTGCCCGTCAAATGGCCCTCCGTGCTGAAGTGCGGCGTTTCCGGCAGCAGCACGCCCGTCAAGGGATACAGCCGGGCCATGCTGGGGCCGGACAGTTTCAGGCGCACGTCCAGCGCCGCCAGGTCGGCGGGGCGCGTCAGCGTGCCTTCGATGGCTACGCTGCTGCCGCCCGCGCGCATGTCGGCCTGGATGGGGAAGGGCGTGCCTTGCTGCTGCAGCGACAGCACGCCGCCCGCCTTGCCGCCGCCCTGGACGCTTTCGCCGCGGTAGGTGCCGGACAGTTTCCAGGCGATGCCATAGCGGGTATCGCCGGCGATGGTGTCGACGTCGGCGCGCATCGCCGTTTTGCTGACGCCGTCGTCCAAGGTCACGCTGCCCTTGCTGAAGACCACGCTTTGCAGCTCCAGCTGCCATGGCGACGGCTGTTCCTGCTTGTCGAAGGTCCAGTTGTTCTTGCCATCCTTGCTGCGCAGCAAGCGCACCTGCGGCGTGTCGAAGCGCAATTGCGGGATGATGATCTTCTTCTCCAACAAGGCCAGGGGATTGAGCGAGAACGCCAGCTGTCCCACGCTGGCCAGTTGCGCCTGGCCATCCGTCCCGGCCATGGTGCTCGGGTTGCCCAGGCGCACGTCCTTGGCCTGCAGGTGCGGCCAGGGCAGATAGTCGCGCCAGGTTTTTTTCCCTGCTGCCTTGCCTGGCTGCTGCCATGTCAGCGCCAGGTCGCCCTCGATGGCAAACAGCCGTCCCAGCGCTTCGCTGGCGCGCGCATTGAGCCAGGGCTTGGCGCGGTTCCAGTCCATGTTCAGCAGGACGATGGACGCCGTGACGGGCAGGGCGACGAGCACGGCGGTGCTGGCGAGGGCGATTTTCTGGCGGCGAGACAGTTGCATGGGCGACGATTCTTTCTGGACAAGTATTCACGATGCTACAGGAATCGCTGTCAAGCCGGGCCCGTTTCTCGCTTTTGCGGCCCGGCGCGTGCGCTGGCGCACGTTGCCGATGCAAGTATTGTCGATTTCCTACTCTATGTGCGGCACCGAACGGATATGCGGGGAGCCGGGGCCTATAACGTCATACATCAAACGCAGTTCCTGATTCGTTCCACCTGTTACACATCAATCACATTCTCCAGGAGAAGAAAAATGACAAACCGAGATTTCATCAACACCCCCATGACCGCTCTGGCCGCCTGCCTCACCGCCGTTGTCCTGATGACGGGCTGTTCCAGCCTGAAAACGCCGGCCACGGCCGACGTCGCCGTGTCGCGCGCCGCAGTCGATAACGCTGCCAGCGCCGGCGCTGCCGACCTGGCACCCGATGAAATGCGTTCGGCCCGCGAAAAAATGCGCATGGCCAACCAAGCCCTGAAAGACCGCGACTACAAGCTGGCGCGCGACCTGGCCGACCAGGCGCAAGCCGATGCCAAGCTGGCGCAAAGCAAGGCCAACTCGGCCAAGGCCACTAGCGCCGCCGATGAAATCAACGAGAACATCCGCGTCATGCGCGAAGAACTCGACCGTGCCAACCAGCAAGCCCCGAAACAATAACTAACAAGAAGAACAGGATTCCATCATGAAAAAAGCTACCTACACCACCATTCCCGGCCTGCTGGCCATGGCCGCCCTCGTTGCCGCTTGCAGCTCCGCACCGACTACCACCAGCCTGCTCGACCAGACGCGCGGCGACTACATGGCGGCGCAATCGAACCCGCTGGTGTCGACCTATGCGCCACGCGAATTCCGCGAAGCGAGCGCTGCACTGGAAGCGGCCAACGCTGCCGCCACGCGCCAGGATGACAGCGAAAAAGTCGATAAGCTGGCCTACCTGGCCAAGCAAAAGATAGCCACGGCGCAAGAAGTCGCCAAGCAGAAAGCCGCCGAAGCCGATATCGCGAACGCCGGCAAGCAGCGCGACCAGTTGCGCCTCGATGCCCGCACGCAGCAGGCTGACCAGGCCACGGCCCGCGCCCAGTCGGCGCAAGCCGATGCGGAAGCGGCCAAGGCTCAGGCGCAAGCGGCCGAAGCGTCGGCCCGCGATGCGCAAGCCCGCGCCGCCGGACTCGAAGCGCAGCTGGCCGACCTGGCCGCCAAGAAAACGGAACGGGGCATGGTCATTACCCTGGGCGACGTGCTGTTCGGCACGGACAAGGCGAACCTGACGGCCGATGGCGCGAATACGGCGCGCAAGCTGGCCGACGTGCTGAAAAACAACCCGCAGCGCACCGTGCTGATCGAAGGCTTCACGGATAGCACGGGCGGATCCGCGCACAACCTGGAACTGTCGCAACGCCGTGCCGAATCCGTGCGCAATGCGCTGCTGGAGCAAGGCATCAGCCGCGACCGCATCGCCACGAAAGGCTATGGCGCTGCCTATCCGGCCGCCGGCAACGATACGGCGGCGAACCGCCAGCTGAATCGCCGTGTGGAGATTGTTCTGTCGGAAGACAATACGGCCATTCCTGCCCGCCGTTAAGAGCTGCGCCGCCTGGCGCGGCAGTAGAAAGGCAGCACCTGCCGAATGCTGGCCGGTGGATACCCATGCAATACTTGAAAGGAAGCATCATGACCCAAACATCTGTTGAGATTCCAGCTGGCATCGATACGGCCGCCATCCGCGCGGCCGCCAAAAACCTGGACGACGGCGCCGTGACGGCCGGCTACCAGGGCGACCGCCAGGAGTTGATCACCCTGTTGAATGGGGCGCTGGCCACCGAACTGGTGTGTATTGCGCGCTATAAACGCCATTACTACACCGTGAGCGGGCGCGACAATGGCACCATCAAGGCCGAGTTCCTTGAGCATGCGCAACAGGAGCAGGAGCACGCCGACTGGCTGGCCGAACGCATCGTGCAATTGAATGGCAAGCCAGATTTTAATCCTGCAACATTGCTTGCGCGCAGCCATGCCGAGTATGATGACTCCGAAGACGTGCAAAGCATGGTGCGTGCCAATCTGATCGCGGAACGGGTAGCGATCGAGTCGTATCGCCAGATGATCGTGAAAATTGGCGACAAAGACCCGACGACACGCCATTTGTTGATCAAAATCATGGCTGTCGAGGAAGAGCACGCCGATGATATGCGCGATCTAATGGAATAGTGTTTTTGAGTAAAGTAGGTATAGTAACTACATTCATCCACAGCTAAGGAGCTAAACCATGTTGGAAAACAATATCACCACCGTCAATAACGATGTCAAAACCCTGGTCAAGGATGCGCAAGCCCTGTTCAGCGCCGCTGCCGCCCTGACGGGCGAAAAAGCCGACGAAGTGCGCATCAAGGGCATGAAAACCCTGGACGCCGCCCTGGCCAAGGCACACGAAGCGCAAGCGTCGGCCATCGTCGCCACCAAGCAGATGGCTGCCCAGGCAGACGGTTATGTCAAGGAAAACCCATGGCGCACGGTGGCCGTCGCCGCTGGCGTCGGCGTGCTGGTCGGCTTCATCCTGGGCCGCAAGTAATCCCACTCAGGAGCGATATGGACAAGTCTGCTTCGTCTCACCAGGGGCCGGGATTGATCGGTTCGGTTGCCGGCCTGGCCAAGAACGCCGTCGGACTGATGTTGTCGCGGCTGGAACTGGCCACCATCGAACTGTCGGAAGTGCGCAATCACGTGTTGCAGCTGATTGTCATTTTCGCGCTGGCGACGGTGGCAGGCTTGTTTGCCATCGCTTACGGCAGCGTGCTGATCGTCTTCCTGGCCTGGGATAGCCTGGGCTGGAAGATCCTGGCGATCATGACGGTCGTGTTCGTACTGCTGGCCATCGGCCTGGTCATGTATGCGCGCGCCATGCTGCGTCAAGGACGGCTGTCCATGCCCGCCACCATGGCGGAATTGAAGGCCGACCGCGACATGCTGATGTAAGCTGCCCTACGAGGAGAATTCATGTCGGAAAACGACAAACTGGCGGCGCAAGCCGCCCGCAAGCGCCTGCTGATCGCCCAGGGCGAGATGTATCGCGTGGGCATCGTGCATGCGCGCGCCAACGTGGGCTATGCCTTGCGTCCCGAATCGATGCTGCAGGGCGTGGTCGAAACGGCGGTCGGCTTTGCCGGCCACCGCGTCGAATCCCTGCTGGCACCGGGCGGCATGCGTTTGCAAGGTGCCATGCCCTATGTGCTGACGGCGCTATCGTTTATCGGACGCAAGAAGCTGGTGAAGCCGGCCCTGGTCCTCGTGGCCGTGGCCGCCGCGGCCGCCAGCTGGCTGCGCCGCAAGCGCTGAACGCCAGCCGCACAGGAACGCCGTCATCGACGGCGTTTTTTTTGCCTGTACGCAACGTCCGACGCGCGCACGCGCAAGCGCGCACAATCCCTTAAAGCGCGCACAATCCCTTACAATGATTCACGCCGCATTCCGCGCGGCGGACAGAGGGGCCATCTTGATGACGAATGCGAAGACACCGATCAATCAGTTAAATCCTTCGCGCCTGCGCATCGTGCTGGTGCTGCAAGGCGGCGGCGCACTGGGCGCCTATCAGGCCGGCGTCTACCACGCCTTGCACGAACATGGCCTGGCGCCCGACTGGGTGGTGGGTACCTCGATCGGCGCCATCAATGCCGCCATTCTGGCAGGCAACAAGCACGAAGACCGCCTCGTGCGCCTAAAACAGTTCTGGCAGCGCGTGGCGCACCGCGACAGCATCGACATGAACCTTGTTTCTGACCAGCAACGCCGCTCGAACATCTGGCTGGCCACGCTCGATACGGTGCTGCGCGGCGTGCCCGGCTTCTTCAAGCCGCGCGCATTCAGCCTGTTTCCCGCCGGAATTGCCGTCAAGCCGGAAGAAGCGAGCTTCTACGATACGGGCGAGCTGGCCAGCACGCTCGGTGAACTGGTCGATTTCGATTACCTGAACCAGCCGGGCGGCATGCGCCTGACGGTCAACGCCCTGCGCGTCAAATGCGGCAGCCTCACCAGTTTCGACAGCCAGCAGCAAGCGCTGACGGCCGACCACATCCGCGCCAGCGGCGCCTTGCCGCCCGGCTTCGCCGGTGTGCGGATCGATGGCGATTTATATTGGGATGGCGGCCTGTACTCGAACACCCCGCTGGAAACCGTGCTCGACGATACGCCCCACGTCGACACGCTCGTCTTCATGGTCGATTTGTGGAGTTCGGAAGGGCCGGAACCGACGACCCTCGATGAAGTGCAGACGCGGCAAAAGGACGTCACCTTCGCGTCGCGCTCGAAACGCCACATCGAGGATTACGTCAACACGCATACCCTGCAGCACAAGCTGCGGGAACTGTACGCCCGCCTGCCCGAGGACGCGCACAGCCACCGCCAGGCCGAAGAACTGGCGGCGCTGGGCTGCGACAGCACCATGCACATCGTGCGCCTGCCGTACGCGGGGCGCGACTGGCATATGGCGGCCAAGGACATCAACTTTTCCAAGGGCTCCATCGAGTGGCGCTGGGAGCAGGGCTACCAGGATGCCTTGCGCGCGATCAAGGCGGCCGGCTGGCTCGCCTTTGTCACGGAAGACACGCCGCTCGTGGTGCACGAATTGCCGCCATACGAACGCGACGCCGCCTGATCAGGCCTTGCCGGAAACGGCAAATCACTGCGGATGGGCCGCTTCGCGCAGTTTTTCCGCATTCGCCATGTCTTGCCGGTACGTGTCCTGCGCCTCCTTCAGGCAGCTGGCGCGCGCGGCGGACGGTTCCAGACGACAAGCTTTCTTGGCCTCGGCCAGGGCGGCGCTGATTTCCTTGCGCAGGGTGCGCAGCTGGGCTTGCGCCGTGCTGTCTTCCTGATACCAGCGTTGCGGGTCGCCCGGCTGCGGCGTGGCCGTCTGGGCCAGCGCCAATGGTGCCACGCTGCAAGCGAACAGGGTGGCCAAGAGTGTGTTGTGGATAGTCATGATATTTCCTCCTTGAAATAAAAAAGGCGCCGTAGCGCCTTTTTTTACAACCTGCCCGTCAGTAATAGCAGGATCAGTATCACTACGACCAGGCCGGCGATGCCGCTGGGGCCGTAACCCCAGTTGCGGCTATGCGGCCAGGTGGGCAGGACGCCGACCAGGGCCAGGATCAAGATGATCAGAATGATGGTGCCCATGGTATCTCCTTGTTGGTGCATGGTCCGGCGCGGGCTTGCTGGCAAGCCCGGCCAGCGGATTAATAGCGGTAGACGCGGCCGTCAACGACGCGTACGCGGTTGCCCGGGCGCAAATCATTCGCGTTGTCCTGCACCACGGTGCGGTATTCGCCGTTGTCGAGGCGTACGCTGATCTGGTAAGCCTGCGCTTGCTGCTTGCGGCCTTCCACCTGGTTGCCGACCACGCCGCCGGCGACGGCGCCCGCCACGGTGGCGGCCGTGCGGCCGCTGCCCGAGCCGATGGTGTTGCCCAGCAGGGCGCCGGCGATGCCGCCGACCACGGCGCCGGCGCCGCTGGTCTGTCCGCCGCCTTGCACGATCTGGATGGAGTCGACAGTGCCATACATGGCGGACTCAGGCTGGTTGGCCGGGTAATACTGTTGTGACTGGGTAGGGCCGGTGGCGCAACCGCTGAGTACGGCGGTGGCGGCGAGCATCAGTGCAGCCAAGGTGGCGTTGGTTTTCATTTTATTCTCCTGACGAGGTGAGGGTGTAGAGCCATCTTAGTCAGGCCCGTGTCTCCGGTCTGTACGCTGCCGCACGTACCTATTTGCTGCTCAAATGACATCTTTGGCTGGCGCTATCCGGCAAAACGTTGTTATTTCTCCCTGTCTGCCTTCCGCTTTCAAAATAAATTACTTGTGTACGGCAGCGTACAGAAGAGCGGCGGCGATCCACGTAAAACGGTAGTCATGCCAAGCAGACATGCTTGTCACCACCAGGGAGAAATACATGCACAACAAGAACAAGCTTTTCACCGCCATCGTCGTCAGCCTGGCGTGCGCCGCCTGGGGCGGCCAGGCAGTGGCTGCCACGCCGGAAGCGAAAGCGGCCTACAAGGCGGCCAATGAACAGGCGGGCCTGAATTACAAGCTGGCACACGCCGAATGCGAAAAAATCACGGGCAACCCGAAGGACGTCTGCATCGCCGAAGCGAAGGCCGTGCGCGCCTATGATGAAGCAGTTGCTCAGGCGCAATATACGAATACCCTGCGTGCCTACACCAAGGCGCGCATCAAGATTGCCGATGGCAACTACGACGTCGACCTGGCGCGCTGCAATGCGCTGACGGGCAACGACAAGGATGTCTGCGTCAAGCTGGCCAAGTCTACCAAGGTGGCGGCCCTGGCCGATGCCAAGGCGGACAAGAAAGTCATCGAAGCGCGCAGCGATGCGCGTGAAGCAAAAAGAAAAGCCGAGTACAAGGTCGCGACAGAAAAATGCGATGCATTGGCCGGCGCAGCCAAGGATGACTGTATCAAGGCTGCAAAAACCCAGTTTGGCTACTGAGCTCCCTCCGGCGCACAGTCACCACACTGGTATAAGAAGCTCATTGTGAGCACATTGATTGACCACTCCTAAGGAAACCACCATGAAATTCACTAAATCGATCGCTACTGGCCTTTTCGTCGCTTCCCTGTTCGCCGTTGCAGGTTGCGCTTCCACCCCAACCAAGGAAGGCACGGGCGAGTACCTGGACGACGCGGCCATCACCACCAAGGTAAAAGCCAGCATCTTCAATGAGCCGACCCTGAAATCGACGGAAATCAACGTTGAAACCTTCAAGGGCGTGGTTCAGCTGAGCGGCTTCGTTGCGCAGCCAGCCGATGCCGCCAAAGCGGGCGAAGTTGCCCGTGGCGTCAAGGGCGTGAAGTCGGTGAAAAACGACATCCGCGTCAAGTAATGGCATGAACTGCCGCAGCGGCCAGCCCCACGGCTGGCCCTGCGGCCCTCCACCGACCGTCGCGGGAATCGCATGCATATCCAGCCTACAGATACCCCGCCCGAGCCGGTGGCGGCTGCCTCCACCGAGCCTGCCGGGCCACCTCCCGGCGCGCCCGTGGAGCAGCCAGACGCATCCCTGCGTTTGCCGCTGCACGTCCATGCGCGCGGCATGGCCCTGGGCATCATCGCCACCGTCAGCTTCATCTATGCGCTGCAGTGGGCACAGAAATTCCTCATTCCCGTCATCTTCGGCATTTTCATTGCCTATACCCTCAATCCCGTCGTCGCCTGGCTGGAAAAGCTGCGCCTGCCGCGCGCCATCGGCGCCACGGCCGTCACGGCCCTGATCCTGTTCGGCTCCATCGTCGTCGTCGAGCGCGTGCAGGGCGAATTCGAATCCATCGTGGAAGAGTTGCCGGCCGCCACGCATAAACTGTCGCGGCTGATCGCCGCCAGTACGGGCGGCAAGAACAGCACCTTCCAGAAAATGCAGGCCGTGGCCAATGAAATCGAGCAAGTGGCCGCCGGCGCCGAAGCGCGCCGCAACAACCGCCGCGCCGCCGCCGCCGAGGCGCCCAACTTCAAGATCATGGACTGGGTCTGGGCCGGTTCGCTGGGCCTGGTGGGCTTTCTCAGCCAGGCCACCATGGTCATCTTCCTCGTGTTTTTCCTGCTGCTGTCGGGCGACACCTTCAAGCGCAAGCTCGTCAAGCTGACGGGGCCGTCACTGAGCCGCAAGAAGGTCACCGTGCACATCCTGGAAGACATCAATACCTCGATCCAGAACTATATGTTCATGCTGCTCGTCACGAATGTCTTGCTGGCCGTCCTGATGTGGATCGCCCTGCGCGTGATCGGCCTGGAAAACGCGGGCGCCTGGGCCATCGTGGCCGGCTTGCTGCACATCATGCCGTATTTCGGCCCGCTGCTCATCACCATCGCCACGGGTCTGGTCGCCTTTTTACAGTTCGAATCGCTGGAAATGGTCTTGCTGGTGACGGGCACGTCGATGGCCATCGCCACCCTGGTGGGTACCTTTGTGACCACCTGGATGACGGGGCGCATCGCCCGCATGAATCCCACGGCTGTCTTCATCAGCCTGCTGTTCTGGGGCTGGCTGTGGGGCGTCTGGGGCTTGCTGCTGGGCGTGCCCATCATCGTCATCGTGAAGGTCGTGGCCGAGCGCGTGCAGGGCATGGAAGTGGTGGCCGAGCTGCTGGGCGAATAGTTTGCGTCAGCGCAAGAAAAACGGCGCCCGCGGGCGCCGTTTTGACATGCGTCAGCCTGCTCAGGACTGGTGGCGTTTCAATATCTTGACTTGCACGTCGCCATCGTCCGTCTTCGGCATATCCTTCATGCTGCCCAGCTGCAGGGCGAACTGGCGCGTGAATTCGGCGCCCAGGAAGAAGATTTGCGCCGAGTAATACACCCACAGCAGCAGGGCCACCAGCGAACCGGCCGCGCCATAGCTGCTGGCCACGCCGCTATTGCCGATGTACACGCCAATCGCGTATTTTCCCAGTGAAAACATGAACGCCGTGCCCACGGCGCCGATCAGCACGTCGCGCCAGGACAGGCGCACGCGCGGCAGCATTTTATAGATGACGGCAAACAGGCTGGCGATGACGGCAAAGCCGATCAGGTTGGACAAAATGGTAAACAGCACGGCCGTATCCTTCCACACGCCTTCCCAGAAGTTGGCGAGGATGGCCATGGCCGCGTTCACCACCAGCGACACCATCAGCAGAAAGGCCAGCACCAGCACGAGGCCGAAGGACAGCAAACGCGTGCGCAGCATGTCCCAGGCGCCCGCCTCTTTCAATGGCGGCACTTGCCAGATTTCATCGAGGCTGGCCTTCAGTTCCGCAAATACGCTGGTGGCGCCAAACAGCAGCAGGGCGCTGGCGATGAGGGTGGCGATGCGGCCTTGCTCATGGTTCTTCGCGCCGGCCAGCACCAGCTGGATGGCTTCGGCGCCCTGCGTGCCCAGCAAACCCTGCAGTTGCCCCATCAGCTCGCCGCGCGCGGCGGCCGGGCCATAAAAAAAGCCGGCGATGGCGATCACCAGCACGAGGATGGGGGCGATGGAAAACAAGGTGTAGTAGGCGAGAGCCGCGCCCTTGCTCGAGGCGCGGTGTTCCAGCCATTCGGTGACGGAGCAGACGATGACGCTGCGCATCTGCTTGCTGAGCGGCGCCAGGCCGGCCAGCCTGGGATAGCGGGTAGAAAAATTCATGATGGCTTTCAATGCAAAAAAGGGGCGCGAGCCCCTTTTTTTATTTACAAGTGGCGTACCACCGTTCAGCTTACTGCACGCGGCGTTCGATGGTGATCTGTTCCACTTCAACGCGGCGGTTCGGTTCCAGGCACTTGATCAGGTCGGCACGTTTCTTGTTATCGCAGGTGACGACAGGATTGGTGGAGCCTTTGCCTTCGGCCGTCAGGCGGTTGGCGGCGACGCCATGGGCGACCAGGTATTCCTTGACGGCGTCAGCGCGCTGCTGCGACAGTTTCAGGTTGTACTTGGGCGAACCGATGCGGTCGGCATAACCGCTGATGACGACGTTGTTGACGTCCGGCGCTGCGTTCAGCACGCGGGCGATTTCGTCGAGCTTGGTCTGTGTCGGACCCAGCTTGGCGCTGTCGAACGCGAACAGTTCCGTTGCCGACATCGTCACTTTTTCAAAGCGTGCCGGCGGCGGTGGCGGTGGTGGTGGCGGCACGACCACGACGACTTCCTCGCGCACTGGCGGCGGCGGTGGTGGCGGCGGTGCAGGCGGTTTGTCGAACGCGAAGTTCAGGCCCACGGTGACGTAGTAGTTGTTCGACTTGCTGCTCGGGTCGAAGGTATTGCCGCGCAGGAAACCGTGCACATTGCGCACGTCAGCCTGGAACGACAATTGATCATTGATGGTGGACTGGAAGCCCAGACCGACGCTGGCGTATGGCGAGCTCTTGCTGCGTTCGCCGAAGGCAAAGCTGGTGTCCTTGTCGCGCTGCATGCCGGCACCGACCAGCAGGAAGGGGCGGAAGGCTTTGCGCGAGAACATGTACAGGCCGTCTACGCCCAGCGTATTTTGCTGGTAGCGCTGTTGGCCATCCTTGGAGCGGGCATACGTGGTGCCCAGCTGGATATCCCAGTCCTGGGAAACAGGTTTGCCGAAACGCAAGCCTGCGCCATAGCCGGTTTTATCCGTGGCGAAGTCGGAATCTGGCTTGAGTGCGTTGAGGCTGGGTTGAATGTACCAGGAAGGATTGATTTCCTGGGCCTGTGCGCCGAGGGCGGAGCACAGTACTGCGGCGGCAACGGCGATTTTTTTTAGATTATTCACAAGTAACTCCCAACGTTGATAAGAGATTTTCTCTACTGCATCAATGCGACAACTGCCAGACATGCTATTGCTAGAGATAGACAACAATTCCAGGTGCGCTTTCTTGCGATAAATGCACTGCTGTTGGACTAGAGAATACGGTTGCACGTTCAACCGGTCGGTGCGTTGGCGCACAAAGCATTGCGGTATATCAATGGTGTTGCAGATTCACGACAAATACTTTGCTGTTGAAAAAAACTCATCTGCCTCGATAAAAACTGGCGGCAACCGCCAACGGACGGGTGTCGCCGCAAGAGGCAATCGTACGACTTGCTGCTGGCTTGCCACTGTATATTAGCAACAATGATGAGCTTGATAACTAATATTACATTACTGTTGTATTCCTGCCGCGCTGCCTTGCCGAGATTCCATTGGGCAACTTTTGCGCGCCGCAGCCAGCTCCGCCACTTTTCATCAAGGAGTTACCCGTGCATGATCGTCCCCGTATTTTTTCTTCCCCGCTGTCTGGCAAGCTGGGCCCGCTGGGTCTGCTGTTGTCGCTGGGCCTGGCTATGCCGGCCTGGGCCGATAGCGGCGTAGCCTTGTTTTCACCGAGCGGCACGGTCAAGGCCGTGCGCCAGGTACGGGCCCAGTTCGCCACGCCGATGGTGCCGTTCGGCGACATGGGCTTGCCCGCGCCGTTCGCCATCGATTGCGGCAAGGCCGAGCCTGGCGTCGTGGCGGGCGCGGGGCGCTGGGCAGATGAGCGCAACTGGAACTACGATTTCGAGCGCGACTTGCCGGCCGGCGTGGCCTGCAGCTTCACCTTGAAGCCAGGGCTGAAGGACTTGGCGGGCCAGGCCTTGCAGGGCACGGCGGCGTACCGCTTTTCCACGGGCGGCCCGGCCATCGTCGAGGCCGTACCGTATGACGGCCAGCCGTATATCGATGAAAACCAGATCTTCGTGCTGGGCCTGGACGCCGCGCCGAACGAGGCCAGCGTGGCCGCCAACGCGTATTGCCGCGCCGATGGCATCAATGAAAAGATTCCCGTGCGCTTGCTCAAAGGCAAGGAACTGGAGCAGGTATTGACCCTGCGCAAGAGCTTCCTCGACCGCTACCTGACCGTGTACTTCAAGAAGCGGGGCACGCTGTGGAAAGTGGGCATGCCCGTCGCCAGCAAGGGCGCGCCGCCGCTGCCCGTCACGGTGCTGCAATGCAAGCGCAGCTTCCCGGCCAACGCCAAGGTGTCGCTCGTATGGGGCGAGGGCATTGCCAGCGCCAGTGGCATCGCCACGGACAAGGCGCAAACCCTGCAGTACAAGACGCGGCCCGATTTCACGGCCAAGTTCAGCTGCGAGCGCAGCAACCCGAAGGAGCAGTGCATTCCCTTCCTGCCCATGCGCGTGCAGTTTTCCGCGCCCGTGAGCGCGGCGCAGGTGCGCGCCATGACCCTGAAGGGCGGCGGCAAGACGTATGCGCCGACGATTGCAAAAGAGGAAGAAAAGGCGGAGTTCCTGTATAGCGCCACCTTCAACGGCCCCTTCCCCGTGCAAGCCAGTTTCGTGCTGAACTTGCCGCCGAAGCTGACAGACGATGCGGGCCGCGCCTTGCTCAACCGCGCGCGCTTCCCCATGACGGTGCGCACGGGCGAACAGCCGCCGCTGCTGAAGTTCCCGGCCCCGTTCGGCATCATCGAAGCGAAGGGCGACGGCTTGCTGCCCGTCACCGTGCGCAATATCGAGCCCGTGCTGTCAGGCAAGGAAGTCGCCCAGCCATCCGCTGCCGCCACGGGCGCCACCTTGCGCGTGCCCGACAATGACGACAAGTTCATCATCGAGTGGATGCAGCGCCTGGCCGGCGATGGCGCCGGCGGCGAGTACTGGCAGCCGTACGCCCAGTATGCGGGCAACATGAGCAAATCCGTGCTGGCCGACGCCGCCGGCGCGCGCCCCATCAGCCTGCCGCGTCCCGATGGCAAGAAAACCTTTGAAGTGATCGGCATCCCCCTGCTAAAGCCGGGCTTTTATGTGGTCGAGCTGGCCAGTCCCATCCTGGGCAAGGTGCTGCTGGGCAAACCGACGACGGCGTATATCCGCACGGCCGCGCTGGTGACGAACCTGGCGGCCCACTTCAAGCATGGCGCGCAATCGTCGCTCGTGTGGGTGACGTCGCTGGACAAGGGCGCGCCTGTTGCGAAAGCGCAAGTGGCCGTGCGCGACTGCGCCGGCAAGCTGCTGTGGCAAGGCGCCACGGGCGCGGACGGCGTGGCGCACATCCCCGGCGAGCTGGCCGCTTCCAGCTGCAAGAACAATGGCCGCTACTTTATCAGTGCGCGCAGCGGCGGCGACATGACCTTCACCCTGTCGGACTGGGTGGGCGGCATCGAAGCCTGGCGTTTCAATCTGCCCACGGACGACACGCGCGCCGACAACACCTTGCTGGCCACCGTATTCGACCGCACCTTGCTGCGCGCCGGCGAAACCGTGCACATGAAGCACTTTATACGCAAGCACACGGGCGAGGGCATGAGCCTGGTCGACAAGAACAACGGCCCCGGCAGCGCCACGTCCATCGTCATCACGCACCAGGGCAGCGACCAGAATTACCAGTTGCCGCTGCGCTGGTCCGCCAGCGGCACGGCGGAAAGCGACTGGCTCATTCCCGCCGACGCCAAGCAGGGAGAGTACAGCGTCACCATGGCGGGCCGTCCTTCCGGCAGTTTCCGCGTTGAAGCCTTCCGCGTGCCGACCATGAAAGCCGTGCTGCAGGGGCCGAAAGCGCCCGCCGTGCAGGCAAAGCAGGTGGCCCTCGATGCGCAGATCACGTATCTGGCCGGCGGCGCCGCCACGAATGCGCCCGTCAAGCTGCGCACGGTGCTGCAAGACAAGAGCGTGACGTTTGCCGATTATCCTGATTTCAGCTTCAGCAATGGCGACGTGAAGGAAGGCCTGGTGAAACAGGGCACGGGCTATGACGACGATGAAGGCGAGTGGCAGGACGAAGGCCGTGGCGGCCCCTCCGGCGCCGGAGCGACGGCCGCGCGCACGCAAAGCTTGAGCCTGGACAAGGCCGGCGGCGCGCGCATCGTCATCGACCAGCTGCCGCAACTGTCCGTGCCGCGCGACCTGGTGGCGGAAATGGCTTTCCAGGATGCAAATGGCGAGACGGCATCCGTCGCCACGCGCGTGCCGCTGTGGCCATCCAACTATGTGATCGGCATCAAGCCCGACGCCTGGGCCCTGAGCAAGGATGCGTTCAAGTTCACGGTCGCCGTGCTGGGCACGAATGGCAAGCCCGTGGCGAATGCGCCCGTCGCCGTCGATTTCTTCCAGCGCAACAGCTATTCGCACCGCCGGCGGCTGATCGGCGGCTTCTATGCGTATGAAAACAGCAGCGAAGTCGTCAAGCTGGGCCCGGCGTGCTCGGGCAAGACGGACAGCAAGGGCCTCTTGATGTGCGACGTGAAGGCGCCCGCCAGCGGCAATCTGATCCTTCGCGCCCGCACGCAGGATGCGTCCGGCAATGCGGCCGTGGCCAACCGCGAAACCTGGGTGGCCGGCAGCGGCGACTGGTGGTTCAACGCCAGCGACAATGACCGCATCGACGTCTTGCCTGAAAAGAAACGCTATGAACCGGGTCAGGAGGCGAGCTTGCAGGTGCGCATGCCGTTCCGCTCGGGCACGGCGCTGATCACGGTCGAGCGCGAAGGCATCCTCGACACCTATGTGCGCCAGCTCAATGGCCGGGAACCGGTGGTGACCATCCCGGTCAAACCGAATTACGCGCCGAATGTGTATGTGTCCGTGTTTGTCGTGCGGGGCAGGGTGGATGGCGTGCAGCCGACGGCCCTGGTCGACCTGGGCAAGCCCGCCTACAAGATGGGCATCGCGCCGCTGAACGTGGGTTGGCAGGCGCATGAACTGAATGTCATGGTCGTGTCCGACAAGGAAGTCTATAAAACGCGCGACAAGGCGGAAGTCTCCGTGCGCGTGCGCCGCGCCGACGGCAAGCCGCTGCCGGCGGGCGCCGAAGTGGCGCTGGCGGCCGTCGATACGGGCTTGCTGGAACTGATGCCCAACGATAGCTGGAAGTTGCTCGATACCATGATGGCGCAGCGCAGCCTGCAGGTGGAAACGGCGACGGCGCAGATGCAGGTGATCGGCAAGCGCCATTTCGGCCGCAAGGCCTTCCCGGCCGGCGGGGGCGGCGGCAAGGGCGCCAGCCGCGAGCTGTTCGACACTTTGTTGTTCTGGAAGGGCACCGTCAAGCTCGACGCCAAGGGCGAAGCGACCGTGCAAGTGCCGCTCAACGATTCCTTGACGGGCTTCCGCATCGTTGCGATTGCCAGCGCGGGCAAGGAATTGTTTGGCACGGGCAGCACGGACATCCGCAGCTCGCAAGACCTGATCTTGATGTCGGGCTTGCCGACCCTCGTGCGCGAAGGCGACCAGCTGCGCGCAGGCTTTACTGTGCGCAACACCTCGGCCGCCCCCCTGAGCGTGGAACTCAATGCCAGCGCGGCCGGCAAGGCGCTACCGCGCCAGAGCTTGACCCTGGCGGCGGGCGAAGCGCGCGAAACGGGCTGGGATTACCAGGTGCCGCTCGGCGCGCAAACTGTCGTGTGGGAGATCAGCGCCAAGGCGGGTAGCCATACGGATAAACTGAAAATCACGCAAAAAGTGGGCCAGGCCACGCCCGTGCGCACGTATCAAGCCACCTTGCTGCAGATCGACAAGCCCGTCAATATGTCCGTGCAGATGCCGGCCGGCGCCTTGCCGGGCCGGGGCGGCCTGCAGACGAGCTTTGTCGCCAGGCTGGGCGGCGAGCTGCCCGGCGTGCGCGAGTACATGGCCGCCTACCCGTACACCTGCTTCGAGCAAAACACGTCGAAGGCCATCGCCCTGCAAGACCAGGAGGCGTGGAACCGGCTGGCCGCCAGCCTGCCCGCCTACCTCGATGGCGACGGCTTGCTGAAATACTTTCCCATCATGGAGCAGGGCAGCGACAGCCTGACGGCCTACGTGCTGTCGGCCACCAGGGAAGCGGGCTACGCGATTCCGGAACAGACGAAGAACCGCATGGAAGCAGCCTTGACGGCCTTCGTGCAGGGCAAGATCGTGCGCCGTTCCGCGCTGGCCACGACCGACCTGGCCGTGCGCAAGCTTGCTGCGCTGGAAGCGCTGTCGCGTTCGAATAAAGTGCCGCCCGATGCGCTGGAGAGCATCAGCATCAGCCCGAATTTGTGGCCGACGTCCGCCGTCATCGACTGGAGCTTGTTACTGCAACGCACGCCAAGCCTGGCGCGCCGCGATGCGCTGCTGGCCGAGACGCAGCAGATTTTGCGTTCGCGCCTGAATTTCCAGGGCACGACCATGGGCTTTTCCACCGAGCGCAAGGATAACTGGTGGTGGCTGATGGTCTCCGGCGACGTCAACGCCAACCGTTTATTACTGGCCGTGATGGACAACCCGGCGTGGAAGGACGATATCGGCCGCCTGGTGCGCGGCAGCATGGGCCGCCAGAAGAAGGGCCGCTGGGATACCACGGTGGCCAACGCCTGGGGCACCCTGGCGATTGCCAAATTCTCGGCCAAGTTCGAGTCCACGCCAGTGACGGGCGCCAGCGCCGTCAAGCTGGGCAGCGATACGCAGGCGCTCGTGTGGAATGGCGCGGCGAAAGTGGGACCCGTGCTGCAGGCGTGGCCGAAGGGCACGGACACCCTGGGCCTGGCGCACAGCGGCACCGGTAAACCGTGGGCTACCGTGCAAAGCCTGGCGGCCATCCCGCTCAAGGCGCCCGTCTCCAGCGGCTACACGATCAGGAAAACCATTACGCCCGTGGAACAGAAAACGGCGGGCGCCTGGTCGCGCGGCGACGTCTACCGCGTGCGCCTGGACTTGTCGGCGCAGGCGGATATGAGCTGGGTGGTGGTCGACGACCCGATCCCGGCCAGCGCCAGCGTGCTGGGCAATGGCCTGGGCCGCGATTCGCAGCTGCTGACGGCCGGTGAAAAATCCACGGGCTGGGTCTGGCCCACGTTCGAGGAACGGGCGTTCGACGCCTTCCGCGCCTATTACGCGTTTGTGCCGAAGGGTAACTGGAGCGTGGAATACACGGTGCGCCTGAACAATGCCGGGGATTTCAGCCTGCCGGCCACGCGCATCGAGGCCATGTATTCGCCCGAGATGTTTGGCGAAGCGCCGAACGCGAATGTCAAGGTGGGCCAGTGAAGCGGTTGATCTTGATCATGGGCTGCCTGCTGGCCAGCCCGGTCTTCGCCGAGGCGGTCCTGACGCCGGCCCAGGTGCAGGCCGCTTACCGCAGTTCGGAAGCGCAGTTGCTGGACCGCAGCGGCGCGCCCTTGCAATCGTTACGCGTGGACATGAAGGTACGGCGCTTGCCGTGGGTGCCGCTGGCCGATATTTCTCCCGCCCTGCAGCAGGCCGTGCTGCTGGCGGAAGACCAGCGCTTCATGCGCCATGGCGGCGTGGATGTGTCCGCGCTGGCCACGGCCGCCTGGGACAATCTGTTTGCCAAGAAAGCCCGTGGCGCCTCGACCATCACCATGCAGCTGGCGGGCCAGCTCGATGCTGACTTGCAGGCGCAAGCGGGCGGACGCAGCCTGCGCCAGAAATGGGACCAGATGCGCGCCGCCCAGGCGATCGAGGATAGCTGGAGCAAGGCGCAGATTTTCGAGGCCTATCTGAACCTCGTATCGTTCCGGGGAGAGCTGCAGGGCATCGCCTCCGCTTCGTACAGCCTGTTCGGCAAGGCGCCGTCGGGCCTGAACCAGACCGATGGCATCATTTTGGCCAGCCTCGTGCGGGCGCCGAATGCGCCGCCGGCCGCCGTCACGCGCCGTGCCTGCGCGCTGGCAAAGGAGTGGCGCATGGACAGCAGTTGCCAGTTGATCGGCCAGCGCGTGCAAACGGCCTTGCAGCGCACGGCCCTGTACGCCGACCTGGCGCCTGCGCCGCAAGTGGCGCAGCAACTGCTGAAGCAGCCGGGCGCGCAAGTCGCCAGCACGCTCGACGGTGCGCTGCAGCGTTTCGCCCAGGAAAACCTGCGTCAGCAGCTGGGATCTTTGCGCGAGCGCAATGTCAACGACGGCGCCATCATCGTGCTGGACAACCGCAGCGGCGAGATCCTCGCCTATGTGGGCAATGCGGGCGGCAGCCACGTCGATGGCGTGACTGCCTTGCGCCAGGCCGGTTCCACATTAAAGCCTTTCCTGTATGAACTGGCCATCGAGCGCCGCCTGATCACGGCCGCCTCCGTCATGGACGACTCGCCGCTGGACGTCGCCACGGCGTCCGGCATGTATGCGCCGCAAAACTACGACCGCAATTTCAAGGGCTACGTCAGCGCCCGCACCAGCCTGGCCAGTTCCCTGAACATTCCCGCCGTGCGCACGGTGTTGCTGACGGGGCAGGACGGTTTTTATAACCGCCTCAAGGACGTGGGCTTGTCCAGCCTGACGGAACCGGCCGAATACTACGGCCCTTCGTTGGCGCTGGGCTCGTCGGAAGTAACCCTGCTGGAACTGGCCAACGCCTACCGCGCGCTGGCGAATGGCGGGCTGTACAGCACGGCCAGCCTGCAGCCGGGGCAGGCTGGCAAGGACCGGCGCCGCGTGATGGAGGCGGGCGCCGCCTTCATCGTGAGCGATATCCTGGCCGACCGTGCCGCGCGCAGCATGACCTTTGGCTTGCGCAACGAGCTGGGGACGAATTTCTGGAGCGCCGTCAAGACGGGCACGAGCAAGGACATGCGCGACAACTGGTGCATGGGTTACTCGGAACGCTACACGGTGGGCGTGTGGGTGGGCAATTTTGACGGCAAGCCCATGTGGGACGTGTCGGGCGTGACGGGCGCCGCGCCCGTGTGGCGCGACGTAATGGATTATCTGCACAAGAACGTGCCCAGCCATGCCCCGAAAGCGCCGCCAGGCGTGCTGCAGCAAATGGTGGCCTACCAGCCCGCGCTGGAAGCGCCGCGCCGCGAATGGTTTATTGCCGGCACGGAAAGCCCCGTCATCGCCGTGCTGGGCGACACCGTGAAGCCGCCCGCCATCGTCTATCCGGCCGAGGACAGCATCCTCGCCATCGACCCCGACATCCCGCCCGCTCTGCAGCGCGTGTTCTTCCAGGCGCAAGGCAGCCACGGCTTGCGCTGGGTGCTCGACGGCAAGGATATGGGCGGCGCAGCGGAGAGCATCAGCTGGCGCCCCGTGCCCGGCAAGCATGCGCTGGCCCTCGTCGATGACGCTGGCAAGACGGTGGCGCAGGTGGCATTCCAGGTGCGGGGCAATGCCCTGGCGCAGCTGGCCGCACAGGGAAAATAATCAATTCGATGGATAGTTCGCCGGGTCGATGGCCGGCGTGACGTAGTGCCGCAGCACATCGCCGCCGTGCGGGTGTTTTTGCGTGCGGCGTTTTTCTTCCGATGGCGGGCTGACCAGCACGATGGTCGCCTCGTCCGGATTGCGCAGGTTCACCACCGCGCTGACGCCGCCATCGCGGTAGCTGCCCATCACGCCGATGGCCATCTGCACGAACAGGGTGGCCGCGCCCGTGTTGCCCAGGCGCCGGTCCGTATCGATCCATTGCGCCGTGTTGCCGCTGTCGAGTTCCGTGCCGCCATCTTCCGCATGTTTCAGCAAAGTCTTGTGCAGCGCCAGCAGCTGCGCCTGATTGCCGCCGGTGGCCGCGACCAGGCGCGCCGGTGCGGCGGGCCGCTCGGCTTCCGGCAAGCTGCGCAAGGCTTGCTGCCAGCCCGCCTGCAGGGCGTGTTCGCGCTGGTCGCGCCGCGTGAGCGGCTTGCCGTGTTCATCCGTCAATTTGATAAAAGTGGGCCGGTGGAGGAAGCCGAAGGTGGGCAGGCGGTCCAGCTGCGCCAGCTGTTCCTTGTTAAACGGCAGGGGAAACCAGGGCGTGGGCTGCCAGTCTTTCGGCGGCTGATAGGTCTTGTGCTGAAGCCTGTCGAGCATGCTGAAGCTGCCCGTGCCGCGGATGTCGGGACGCCGGGCGAATTGCGCGGCGACGGGCAGCCATTCGGCGATGCTGGGCTGGCGCCGGGTGATGGCTGTGGGATCAGTTTCCAGGCGTGCCTGTGGCACGGTGCCCATCAAATCATAGTAGGCCAGGTACAAGCGCCGCGCCACGCCGTAGGTATTCAAATCGTCGACGCTGTCCTCGGGCGGCGCATCGTCATACGCAAACTTGCGCACGGCATCGATGCGTTCGCGCCGGGCCAGCACGAACAGGGCGGAGGCGTCGGGCATTTCGGGGATGTAGCGCCCATCCTTCACAAGTGATGGCGAATCAATTGGCCGGTACAGATCGCGCGTGGGCGTGCTGTCTTCGGAATTGAGTACGATGTAGGGTACATCGGGGTTGGCGTCAAAAAAAGCGAACACGTCTTCCAGGATGCGGTCCGGATGCTCACTGAAGCGGCGCGGACCGGCAATGAACAGATGCCAGTGCAGGCCGGAGGGGGCGGCGCCAGCGGCCAAACCTATTACCGGCGCATCGGGGCGGTCCAGCATGCGTGAATTAAAGATCGGTGGTTCTGCGTTAAACACGGGCACACCAAAATACATGGGGATGTACTTTGCGCCATTTTCCAGCGCATCACCACTGCGGCCCCCCGACATTCCCGATCTTTCCATGGCATCCCATGGATATTTTTCCTTGTCCTGTTCGCGGATGCTGGCATAGGCGTTTCCCTTCTGCAGGGCTTCCCAAAGCTTGTCCTGACGATACTTGTCCAGGGTGACGCCAAGACCGATCACTTCCAGCACATATTCCCGCTTTTCCTGCTCTGTAGGCGCCGCCTGCTGCACTTGCGGCTTTGCGATGGGTACAGGCTTGGAGGAGTGCAGCCAGCGTTCACCAAGCAATGCGGCCGCCACGATGGGCGGGATCAGCAAGAGCCATCTCAGGTGTTTCCATATTTTGCTGCTCATCGTTGCCTCCAGCAAGAAAGGTGAGTGATTGCTCAGTGCAGACCAAAGCAGTAGCAGTGCCAGTGCACCAAGGCCAGCAATGAGCGGATACGTCAAGCGCGGAAGCAAGTTGTTCATTTTGGGATGTCATCGCTGGCTTTGTGAACGACTGGCGTGATGACCGATTCGGTGCGTCTGCCCGTTACGGTTTCACACACGACGGTGGAGGGCAGGCCAGCTTGCAGGTCAGGTAACCAGGCCGGTAGCACTCCCGAACTGTAGTATTGGGCATTACCTTCGATAATTTGTCTGCGTTGCGTGGATTCAGATGCCCAATAGACGCCAAATTGCGTCAGGAACTCTTCCCATCTGCGAATAGACGGCCGGTGAGGTATCAGTGCATCTCGTTGCAGCCGCCAATCCGCCACCGCACACAAATACCGGTAAAACTGCGGATCGCTGCTCGCCTTCCCGCTGCCGATGGCCACGTCATACGCCGTCACATTGCGGTGGTTTTTCGCGTTGCCGATGATGGCGCCGTGGAAGGATTTGGGGCTGACCTCGTTCTGCCAGCGCTTGCGCGCCTGGTTCGGGGTTTCCAGCGGATCGATGTATAGCAGGTCACCGCCGCGCGGGTAGCGGGCCACGCGTTCCAGCTTGCGCCAGTCTCCCGGTTCTTTGCCCAGATTGAGAGCTTGCTCCACCTGTTTGAGTGCGGACGGACTGAAGGGGCCATAGTTGTATTCCGATTTCCGGTCGTGCAGGGGGCGAGGATCGTCGACGACTTCTCTCGGAAGTTTTCGCACGCCTTTTTTACTGGTAATGGCAATGGCCGCATCGATCGGATCGACCTCTTCGCACGGTCCTTGCTGGTCGCGCGGCAGCTTGGCCTGGTCGGAATCCTTGGGGAATTGCGCCGGCTTGACTTCGCCGCCGTCGAGTACGGCCGCCCTGGGCGCGCGCAGCGCTTCGCCATTGATCGTGCGCAAGCCTTCGCGCCGGCCCGCTTCCGTGGAAAAGATATTCCATTTGCCGGGTTTGACGGGCGGCCATGGTGCCTCGTCATGGTTGCCGCGATGGCCACGGTTGGCGCCGGCCACGTGGGCGTGGTCGTCCTCGTCTTCCAGGCGCAGGGCGAAGTCGTGCGGCGGCAGCCCGACGAGTACCGGGCCGCTGTTTTTTCCAGCTGCATCGGACCGCTGTTTGTTGGTAAAGACCCGCTGGTAAAATCCTGCGCCCAGCTCGGCCAGCGGCTTGCGCATCTGGTATTGCTTGTCCCACTGAGTAGGGCCGGCGCCCCAGATGCCTCCGTCTTTCTTGCCCTCGGTTTTCGACAGGCCATGGCCATTCTGATGATCGGGCACGCCCTGCCAGCCGATGCCTTGCATATTGTCCAGCGCCACCGTCATGTCTTCGGGACAAAAGTACAGGTAGACCTTGCCCCGGTTGTCGCGGTCCGCCTCCGCGCGCCATGCCGCGCCGGCCATGCCGTGACAGACGGCGTGATCCTTGATCTGCGCAAAGGCGGGTGTGGCATGTTTTTTTGCCACCACGCCCTGCACGATCTGCACCAGCGTTTGCAGGCGCGCATGGAAGGTCTGGCGGTCGTTGATGGCCATGTACTGCTTGCGCATGACCGCATCCTGGCCGCCGCCGAAGATGCGGCTCGATTCCGCCGCGCCGAAGAACATGGACGTGTCTTCCACCAGGCTGTAGGGTGGGTGCGTGAGGATCAAGGTGTCGGCGGGGCGCTTGCCCTCGTCGAGCAGGAAGGCCTGCGCCAGCAGCGAGATCAGACAGCCCTGGCTGTGCGCGACGATGGAAACCACGTCGTTGCTGTCGTAGTCGCGGATCATGGCGATGAGTGCGGCCAGGCGCTTGGCCGCCAGCACCATATACATGCGCCCGGGTGCCGTCATCAGGGGCCGCACGGGGTCGCCGCCCACGTCGTAGGGCGAGAACAAGCCCTTGTTCCACATGTCGGGCAGGGTGTTGGTGGCATTGCCGAACGGGCCGCCGTTCTTCGACATGTCCTTGTCCAGGCGGTTGCCGTAGCGGTCCGTGTTCTGGCCGTTGACCACTTTGCTGGCGTTGCCTTGTTCGCGAAAGCCCCAGTAAAACGGGATCACGGGGCTGTACGTCGTATCGTCAGGCTTGCGCTTGAAATAGATGGCGTCCGGATCGGCGATCACTTCACGCTTGTCGGATTCCTGCGGCATGCGGTAGGCGGCCGGGGTGAACACGTGGCCGCCGCCATACATGCGCGCATCGAGTCCCTGGCAGAGTCCCTTTTCCACGGCGCCGAAACTGGTGCCCACATCGTTGACGCCATGGATGACGATGATGTTGCCGGGCAGCTCAGGGCGGATGCGCACGATGGCGTCCTGCATGCGGCCGCAATGGAGCAGGGCGCTGCTCTTGCCGCTGGTGTAGGGAAGTTTGGGATACGCCATCGCCGCTCCATGCTGACCAGTCAGGACAGTGTAGAGAGGCGCGATGGCGGATTAGTTGCGATTACGCAAACTTTGCGGGAAAGAATGCGGTCTTACGGCGCGCTGATGATCTTCGTCAGCGCGATGCGGTACGCGGGCTGCACGTCGCCATCCTGGTCCAGCTTGTCCGTCATGATCACGCCGAAACCCTGCGCGTACCACACGTATTCGCCGCTCTTGCCCTTGCTCTTGCCGCCCACGTCGTGCAATTCGAACTTGCAGGCGTCGGGGAAGCGGCGCCCGCCCAGTTCCAGGCGTTCCCAGCCCAGGAAGGTGATCGAGAAATCGCGTTGATCGGTGCGCGTGGAGGTGGTGATCTTGTCGGACAGTCCCGCCAGCGGGTAGTGGGTGCTCGTTTGCGTGTCCGTGAATTGCACGCGCACTTCCTGGCCCGGGCGCATCCTGGCGGGGATGGCCGACTGCGGCGCGTAGACGTTCTTGCTGCGCACAGTGCCGTCTTCGTTGTAATGGACCGTGCCCGTCAGGAAGACCTGGCCGTCGCGGATGTCCTGGTAGGACGTGGCCAGCAAGACGCCGCCGTCGAGGATCAGCTGGATACCCTTGAGTTTCTTGCCTTCGAAGACTTCCTCGACGTTGACTTGCGCGTCGCCATTGTTCTTGCTGAACTTGACGCCCGTCGTCAATTCCATGCACTCGCCCACCGTCGGCGCCGCCTGTACGCCCGCGGCCGCCAGTACGCCTGCCGCCACCAACACTTGCCATGCTGCTTTCATTGTCATCCCGGCTATCTTGTAAAGGCGTGATGATAGCGTGCCCTGGAGCAATGTGGCGCAGCGCTGACCCTATTTCGCCGGGGCGACGGGGATGCTGGGCACAGCGGGTGTGGACGCCGGCGGCGCCGTCGGCTTGCCGCGCCGCGTGCGCTTGTCCGTGCGTGTTTTGGCAGGCTTGGCGTCGTGGATCAGCCTGCCCTTGTTGTCGAGCTTGTCGGACTGGTCCGATTGCTGGCCTGGATCGTTGGCATTGTTGGTGTGGTTGCCCGTCTGGTTGACGTTCGTCGTCGACTGGGCTTGCACCCAGGCGCCGCCGACGGTCATCAGGGTGGCGGCCAGCAAGAGAGCGGCGGTTTTCATGGCGGTGTCCTGTGCAGAAGTGAGTAAGAACTGGCATTCTCACACAGGAGACTGCCAGCACGGGTAGGACGCCGCCGCATGGCTGTGTCGGCTAGTTGCTAGTGCTTATCGGAATTGCTCCGTCGAGATGTCAAAGCGCTTGAGCTTGTCGTACAGGGTTTTCTTCGGGATATTCAGCGAGGCGGCCGCATCGATGACGTTGCCATTGTGGCGGCGCAAGGCTTCTTCGATGATGGAAATCTCGAAGGTGTCGACCTGTTCGGCCAAGGATGCCTCGCGGCAGCCGGCCGGGCTCAGGGTATCGTCCAGCAGGCCCAGCACGAAGCGGTCGGCCACGTTGTGCAGCTCGCGCACATTGCCGGCCCAGCGCTGTGCCATCAGCGAGGCGATCAGTTCGCCGCTGACGAGGGCGGCCGGCTGGCCATAGCGCAGGGCCGCCTGCAGCACGAAAAATTCGAACAGCAGGGGGATATCCTCGCGCCGGTTGCGCAGCGCGGGCAGGGTGAGGCTGGCCACGTTCAGGCGGTAATACAGGTCGGGCCGGAACTTGCCCTGTTCCGCCAGAACATTCAAATCTTCCTTGGCGGCGGCAATCACGCGGAAATTGACGGAAATCAATTTGTTGGAACCGAGCCGTTCCACCTGGCGCTCCTGCAGCACGCGCAGCAGTTTTACCTGCAGGGCCAGCGGCATGCTTTCGATTTCGTCGAGGAACAGGGTGCCGCCGTTCGCGTATTCGATCTTGCCGATGCGCTGGCGCTGCGCGCCCGTAAACGCGCCTTCCTCGTGGCCGAACAGTTCCGATTCGAAGATCGATTCGGGCAGGGCACCGCAATTGATGGCCACGAAAGGGTGGTCGCGCCGCTCGCTGAAGTCGTGCAGGCAGCGGGCGATGAGTTCCTTGCCGGTGCCCGTTTCGCCCAGGATGATGATGTCGGCCGACTTCGGCGCCAGGTTCAGCACCAGCTGGCGCACCTTGGCCATGGCGGCGCTGCGGCCCACGATGCGCGCCTCGATGCCGACCCGCTGTTCGAGCTGGCGGCGCAAGTTCATGTTTTCCAGCACCAGGTGGCGTTTATCCAGGGCGCGGCGGCACACTTCCACCAGCAGGTCGGCGGAAAACGGTTTTTCGATGAAATCGTAGGCGCCCCGGCGCATGGCGCCCACGGCCATCGACACGTCGCCGTGACCGGTCACGAGGATGACGGGCAGGCTGGCATCCTGTGCCACGGCGATATCGAGCAGTTTCAAGCCATCCATGCCGGGCAGCTTGATATCGCTCAATAAAATGCCGGCAAATTCGGGCACCAGGTAAGGCAGCGCTTCCTCGGCCGTGGCGACGGCCGTCACTTGCAGACCCGCCAGTTCCAGCGATTGCCGGGCGCCCTTGCGCACGACAGCATCGTCTTCCACCAGCAGCACTTGCATGCCTTCAAAATTATTCTCGTGCATTCCCTATTCCTTCGTCTCTAGCTTATTCTCCCCCGGGGCGCAGCTCAGGGTGATGGTAAATTGTGCGCCGCCCCCTTCCTGCGCGCTGCGGTTGCGCACGGCCAGGGCGCTGCCGGCCGCGCGCAGTATGCCAGCGCTGATCGACAATCCCAAGCCCAGCCCGTGTTCCTTGGTGGTATAGAAGGGGTCGAATATCTTGTCGAGCGAGGCCAGCGGGATGCCGGGGCCATTATCGGTGATATGCAGCACGGCAAGGCTGCCTTCGCGGCGCACCTGGAACCAGATCTGCACGGGTTCGCTTTCCGGCACGGCATCCATGGCATTCGTGATCAGGTTGGTAAATACCTGTTCCAGGCCGATGGCGTTGCACAGCACGATGATGTCGTCCTCCAGCCAGCTTTCATGCAGGCTCAAACGCTGCGAATGCTTGCGCGTGCGGATTTGCAGCATGGTTTGCGCAAACGCCTGGCGCACGCTGACGGGTTTGCGGGCATCGTCGCTGCGCCGCGCAAAGCCCTTCAGTTGCGACGTCACGTAGCCGAGGCGCTTGACGAGGTCGGAAATGGTCGACAGGTTGTCGAGCGCGTCGTCGATCTGGCCGCGTGCCAAAAACACCTTGGCATTGTCGGAAAATGTCTGCAGGGCGGCCAGCGGCTGGTTCAGTTCGTGCGTGACGCCGGCCGCCATCTGGCCGATGGCTGCCAGCTTGCCGCTTTGCACCAGTTCCGCCTGGGCATAGCGCAAGGTCTGCTCGGCCCGCTCGCGCTCGGCAACTTCCGCCTGCAGGCGGCCGTTCGCGTGGACGAGGTCGGCCGTGCGCTGCTCGACCTTGATTTCCAGCTGTTCATAGGCACGGGCCAGGGTTTGCTGCGCATTGAGCTTGTCGGCGATGCGGCGCCGGCGCTGGCGCGCATACATCAGGGCCAGTAGCAGCAGGGCCCAGCCCAGCGCGGCGGCGATGGCCGCGTTGCGCGCCGCCTCGTCGACCTGGTCGAGCTCGGCCAGCACGGTGATTTGCCATTGCAGCGGGCCCAGCACGCGGTTCACGGCCAGATAGTCCGCCTTGTCGGCATTGCCGGACAGGGCGGGGGCGTCGCTCGTCTGCGGGCGTTCCAGCGTCATCACGCTGGCGCCGTCGGCGAACTGGCGGCTGACGCGGTGCGGCAAGATGGGCAGATTTTCCTGCAGGAACTGACGCTGTTCGCTGATGTCTTTCTTGGCGGCCGGCGACAAAGGCGCCAGCGTCTTGAACTTGAAGGCGGGGGTGGTGGCCAGGATGATCACGCCATTCGCATCCTTGACCCAGATCTGTTCACCGGCGCCGGGCGTGCGCCACGATTGCTCGATCCAGTCCAGGTTGACCTTGGCGGCGACGATGCCGAGGATGCGCCCGTCGCGCTGCACGGGCTGCGAAATGAAGTAGCCGGCCTCGAAGGTGGAAAAGCCGATGCCGTAGAAGCGGCCGATGCCGCCCGCGATGGCGTTCTTGAAATACGGGCGGAAGCCGTAGTTGACGCCCACGTAGGAGCTGCGGTCTTGCCAGTTGCTCGACGCCAGGGTCGTGCCCTTGTCGTCGAGCACGTAGACGGCAAAGGCGCCCGCGCGGCGGTTCATGTCGACCAGGTAGGCATTGATCTGCGTCACTCTGTCGGCGCTGGGCTGTTCCAGCAATTGCGCCACCGCATCGCTCTGGGCCACGGCCAGGGGCAGGAATTCGTACTTGTTCAGGGCGCCGCCGATGGACGCCGCATACAGTTCCGCGCGCGAATCTAGCGTGCGGTGCAATTCATCGAGCTGGCGCTGCTTGACCCAGGCATACGAGGCCCACGTCAGCACGACCAGCGAGCCCACGGCCAGCAGGGGGGCAAGCAGCTGTCTCAGGGGCCATTTGCCGAATGCCATGGTGCTCCGTGTGTCGGGTTAAATACAGCGATATTGTAAAGCTGAAACCCGCAAGTCGAAGACTGGGGTCGGACCTTAAGGTCCGACCCCGGTACTTGCTTTCGGATTAGCTTGCGCGGCGATTAATCAGCAGTGCTGGCCATGGTTTCCGCGTTATGGTGCCTTTGCTGCTCTTCCATCACCATCTCGCCCAGCATGCGCTTGAGGCGGTTGAACTCGGGGTCGCTCGGGTCGCGCGGGCGGGGCAGCTCGATGGCCACGTCGCGCTTGATGGTGCCGGGACGGTAGGTCATGACGATGGTGCGGTCGGCCAGGTAGATCGATTCCTCGATCGAGTGCGTCACAAACACGATGGTGGTGCCGAAGACTTTCCAGATTTTCAGCAATTCATCTTGCAGGTTGCGCCGCGTCAAGGCGTCCAGCGCGCCGAACGGCTCATCCATCAGCATGATCGGCGAATCGAGGGCCAGCACGCGGGCGATCGCCACGCGCTGGCGCATGCCGCCGGACAAGTCTTTCGGGTAGCGGGTACGGAATTCCGTCAAGCCCAGCATGCTCAGCAGCATGTCGACCCGCTCCTTGATCTCGGCCGGCGTCTTGCCGGCGATTTCCAGGCCGAAAGCGATATTGCTTTCGATGGTCATCCATGGGAACAAGGCATATTCCTGGAACACCATGCCGCGGTCGGGGCCGGGTTCGGTGATCAGCTTGCCGCCGGCCAGGATCTGGCCCGACGTGGGCTGCGAAAAGCCGGCGATGGCGTTCAGCAAGGTCGACTTGCCGCAGCCGGACGGCCCCAGCAGGCAGATGAACTCGCCGCTGGCGATTTCCAGGTTGATATCCTTCAGGGCGATGACGTCCGCGCCGCCCGTGGTGAAGATTTTATTGACTGCATTGATATTGATCGTGGTCATGGCCGTTCCTCTCAGTGTTCCAGGCCGCGGTGCCACTGCAGCAAATGATTATTCAGGGCATTCATGGCCATGTCGATGGCCAGGCCGAACAGGCCGATGGTAAACATGCCGGCGATAATCTTGTCAGACCAGAAATATTCGCGCGCTTCCAGGATGCGGAAACCGAGGCCGCTGTTGACGGCGATCATTTCCGCCACGATCACGACGATGAAGGCCGTGCCCATGCCGATGCGCGCGCCGGCCAGGATGTACGGCGTGGCCGCCGGCAGGATGACGCGGCGGAACATGGTCATCTGGCTGGCGCCCAGGTTGCGCGCGGCGCGGATGTAGATGCCGTCGACCTGGCGCACGCCGGCGATGGTATTCATCAGCACGGGGAAGAAGGAACCGATGCTGATCAGGAAGAAGGCGGGCGGGTTGCCCAGGCCGAACCATAAAATGGCCAGCGGAATGTAGGCGATCGGCGGAATCGGGCGCAGCACCTGCACCAGCGGGTCGAACAGTTTATAGATGGTCTTGTTGGTGCCCATCAGCAAGCCCAGCGGCAAGGCCAGGCCGGCGCCGATGGCAAAGCCGCCCAGCACGCGCGACAGGCTGGCCCAGGCGTCGTGCGGCAGTTCGCCGGAGAACATCCACACCAGGTAATTGCCCGCTTCGGGCGTGTACGCTTGCATCGGGATCAGGTATTCATACCATTTCACCAGCACGGCCACGGGCGAAGGCAGGATTTGCGGGTTGATCCAGCCGAAGGTCGACATGGCTTGCCACAGCAGCAGCACGGCGACGGGCACGGCGGCGCCGTGCGCGAAGCGTTTCATCATTTGCATATTCATCGTGACACTTTCAGATTAGCGAGGTCGTGGTTAGCGTGGGACATAGGACTTCTTGGCTTTTTCCAGCAGGTCCAGCTTGACCCAATCCTTGGCGGCAGGCGCCTTGGCCATGCGGCCCACGCCGAATTTCACCATGTAGTCGGTGGTCAGCTGCACGTGGCTTTGCGTGATGTCTTCCGTGAAGATGGCGTTGTCGATGGCGTCGCGGTAATCCTCGGACGTGATCTGGTTCTTGAACATCGATTCGCGCACGTATTTTTCCGCCAGTTTCGGGTCGGCCAGGAAGGCGCGGGTGGCGGCGACGAAGCAATCCATGAAGCGCTGGGCCACGGCCGGCTTTTCCTTGTACATCTTTTCCGTCATCACGAGGGCGCGCACGGGCTCGCCCAGCGGCGTGTCGTAGGGCTTGATGACGGCCGCGCCATATTTCTTGTGGATCGCCTGCGTCGAGTACGGTTCGGACTGGCTCATGACGTCGATGTCCTTGGTCAAGAGCGCCTGGTTCAGGTCCGGGTAGCCCATGTACAGGATCTGCACGTCCTTGCCCGGCTTGTCGGACCAGGTCAGCTTGGCCTTGGTCAGTTCGGCAAACAGCAGGATTTCCTGCGGGCCGCCGCGCGTGACGCCGACTTTCTTGCCTTTCAAGCCAGCAATATCCTTGATGTTCAGGTCGGGCCGGGCGACGATCTGCACGCCGCCCTTGGCGAAGCCGCCCACCAGATACACGGGCAAGCCCGTGGCGCGGCCCGTGATGGCCGCTTCCAGCGCGCTGGCGGACACGTCGATTTCGCCGGCGATCATGGCCGGCACGATGTCGAGGCCCTTGGCGAAGATGCGTTCCTCGATCTTCAAGTCGTATTTGGGCGCGATTTCCTTCATGTAGGCAACGGCGCCGTAATGGGCGAATTTCAGGTTGCCCAGGCGAACCAGGTCGGCCGCATGGGCGGCCAGCGGGAATTGCGCGGCCAGGGCGACGGCCACGGCCAGTGCCTTGGTGTTGAGGAAGGACGAGATGCGGAAGGTGCGTGCCATGCTGTTGTCTCCAAAAAAGGTAGATGGTTTTTATATTGGGTGAGGCTGCCGCTCTGATGGCGCTTATGAAAATATAAAAGCATCTTCCGTGCCAGTGGAGCGCATTTTGGCGTTTATTGCAAGTGATTGTTTATAAAGGCTTAATTTGAATCTATTGAAAATGGGAAATGGCGAGATTCCGCCTTTCCGCACGGCGAGGGGAAAGACTGTGCGGATTGCCGCATTGCGGCCGCTGCTGGCGAGGCGTGCCGGCGCCGCAGATGCGGGTGAACCTTCATGGCGCGGGCGACTCCAAACGTAAAAAAACGCGTTGCAAACCGGCTGGCAACGCGTAACTCCCCCGTGGAGTAGGGATGGCGCCGCGTGGGCGCCTGATGGAGGCCTTCGTCTGTCGCCTTATTTCGGCGTGGCGGGCGGCAGGGCGGGCGCGGTGGCGGGATCGGTCAGCGGCGCAGGCGGCGTCGTGCTGCCGGGGCCCGCTTCCGGCATGGCTGGCGTGACGGGGGCAGGCATCACTTGTGGCGTGGAGGCGGGATTCGGCGCCGTTTCGGGCAGGGGCGCTTCGGCCGGTTTTTTACAGGCGGACAAGGTGACGAGCAAGGCGGCGGCCCACAGGGCAGGCATTAGGGCAGGCATTTTCATGATGTTTCCTTTGCAAGAGTCGAAGGATCGCGGTGCGGGCGGCAGGCGCCGCGCGCGAAGCTTGAATTTATTGCAATGGCGACTCTGCTTCTGTTCGCTATTTCACTTTGTGCCATGTATGGGACACAGTGAATGAGACACAGTGTTTTTTTAGATGCCTTTTTTAGATGCCACGAGAGAAATGATTCAACAGGGAAATATTTTTCACTTTCTTGCTTCTAATGTTCGTTAACGCACAGACCAGCGCCGCCGGCACAGGCATTCTGTGTCCAGACGCTCAGGATTCGTGGCGTTCTGGTATAAAAATTGCCAAGAACTTAACAATCCGGGCTACCGGCAATCGTTTAAAAGGAGTATTCAAATGCATGCAATGACTCAGTCTCACGTGAAGAGCGAATTAAAGGCAGCGCACCAGGAACTTCGTAGCCCCGAAAAAGGCTCGCAAATGGTCGAACGCGCAGCACCCATCCCCCCGGAACGCATGAATCCCATTTCCATGGCACCGATCGAGCGCGTGCGTTCGACGTCGGCCACCCTGCGCCGCATCGAAAACATGCAAAAACTGATCGGTGAATTGTCGCTGCACGAGATGCTGGCCGACGAAATCGCCTGGTTCCTCAAGTTTTCGCCATCGGGCGCCCGCAAATACATCCGCGACCTGCGCGAAGCGGGCGTGATCGAACTGGCCCGCTACATCGAAGGCACCGCCACCTACCTGGGCAAGGCAGTGTACCAGCTGACGCCGGACCCTGAGCGCGTGCGCGCCTTCCTGGCCGCCATCGTCCAGCCGAAACGCGAAGGCGCGCCACCGCGCAAGGACCGTCCCGGCTTGCGCGAGCAAAGCATGGCAGGCAGCGGCCGCCACTTCCACATCCTGGCCGATGACACGCATTACGCCATCCGCGTCAACCGCGGTCCCGTGACGCGCGATCCGCTGGTGGCCGCCTTGTTTGGCGCGCCACAGCAAAAGTCGGCCGAGTAAAACCTATCGGTTTTGTCAGGCGTTGTGACGTAATAGAAGCCGGGTTGCAACCCGGCTTTTGGCGTTGGGGCAAGCCCTTTGACCTTGGCGGATTGAAAAGATATTAATCAACCCCATGTGGGCTGGACTGCCGCCCGCAACGCGCGGGTTCACTTGAAGGAGCTGTCCTTGTCTGCCTACGCCGTGTTTTCCTGCCCCCATGCCTTCATTGTCCTGACGCGGGCCGCCGCATGAACCCGCTGCTGTGGATCGCCCTCGTCACGGCAGCCATCGTCTTTTCGCTGTGGTTCCCCCGCTGGCGCCTGAAGCGGGCCCTGGCGAAACCCTTGCCGGCCGAAGGCCTGGCCGTGCTGGAAAGCAATATTCCCGTCTACCGGCATATGCCGGCGCCGCTGCAGGAACAGTTGCGCCGCCTGGTCGTGCAATTTTTGTATCAGAAGAAATTCGTCGGTTGCGGCGGCCTGGAGATCACGGACGAGATGCGCTACACCATCGCCGGCCAGGCGTGCTTGCTGTTGCTCAATCGCCAGACCCAGGTGTATCCGGAACTCGATACCATCCTCGTGTATCCCACGGAATTCATCGTCACGCGCGATGAAGTGGGGCCGGGCGGCGTCGTCACGCCATCGGCCAACGGCTTGTTGGGCGAATCCTGGGGCGATGGCCGCGTCGTGCTGGCCTGGGACCACGTGCAGCGCGGGGCGGCCGACTGGACCGATGGCCACAACGTGGTGCTGCATGAATTCGCCCACCAGCTCGACAGCGAATCGGGCGCCGCGAATGGCGCGCCCTACCTGCCCAGCGTGTCGAGCTACCGCAGCTGGGCCACGGTGCTGTCGCGCGACTTCGACAACCTGCGCCACGACGCCATCTATCAGCAGCAAAGCGTGATGGACCACTACGGCGCCACGAATCCCGCCGAATTCTTTGCCGTGGCCACGGAAACCTTCTTTGAAAAACCGTACCAGATGGCCGAGCACCACGAAGAACTGTATGCGCAATTCTTGCAGTACTACAAGGTTGACCCGCGCGACTGGATGGCGCCGCCCGTGGAACCCGAACACATGGCCTCTCCATTCCCGAACTTTGCGCCGCACTGGTAAACGGGACTTCAGCCCAGCAGCCGCCGTTTCAGCGCGGGATAGCTGCTGCGCGACACGGGAATACCCGTGCTGGTCTGCGTGTCGAGTGCGTACTTGCCGCCCGCGGCGATCTGCAGCCGCTTGAAGCCCAGGCTGTTGACGAGGTAGGAGCGGTGCACGCGCACGAAGTGGGGCGGCAGCAGGGCCATGAGCTTGTCGATCGGCAAGTCATGAAAACACTGTTCGCCGCTGCGCAGCACGATATTGCTGTAGTGGCCATCGGCTTGCACGTGATCGATGTCGGCCATGGCGATCCATTCCAGCGCGCCCCGTTTCTTGACGGCCAGCGAGGCCGCTTGCGTATGCCGCCCCGTGTAGCGCTGCAACGCCTTGTGCAGCCGTTCGCGGCTGAAGGGCTTGGCGACGAAGTCGAGCACGCCGAATTCGAAGGCCGTGATCGAGCGCTCCGCGTGGGCCGAGACGATGATGGTCTGGAATGGGGCTTGTTGGGCCAGGCGCAGCAGGTCATAGCCATCCCCGCCGTGCAAATTTAAATCCAGCAGCAGCAAGTCGACCTGCTCTTGCCCCTGCTTCTGCGCCAGGGCGGCCAGGGCTTGCGGGACATTGTCATGCAGCACGAGATTGCTGAGTCGCGCGCCGAAATGCGCGCGCACTTCGCGTTCCAGGCCTTGCGCGATCAGCGGTTCATCTTCCAGTATCAATACGTTCATGGGGCCGCCGGCAAGGTAAAAGTGAGACGCCAGCCAGCCTGATGCTGTTCGCTGGCATAGTGGGCCGCATCGCCAAACACGGCATGCAGGCTGGCGCGGATGTACTGTTCGCCCACGCCGCCGCCCGCATGGGGGCGCGTCTCGCCTTCGGGCAGGACCAGCGTAAGTATTTGCGTTTGCGCAAGCCTGGCGCTGCGCAGCACGAAGTGGGCACCGTGGCGGTAGCGGTTGTGGCTGAACGCGTTTTCGAGCGCCGTCAGCAACAGGGCGGGCGGCACGGCGATGCCCGCCGCGTCGCCATCGAGCAGCAGGCTGCACGGCTGCTGCAGCCGCGTGCCCATGATGCTCAGGTAGTTCTGGCACAGGGCCAGTTCTTGCGTCAGGGCGATGCTGGGCTGCTGGGCAAATTCATTGAGCATGCGCAACTCGGCCCCCAGCGCCTCGATGAAGGTTTCGGCCGCCTGCGGCGATTGAGCGTTGAGTTCGCTGATCAGGCTCAAGGAATTCATCAGGAAATGCGGCTGCATGCTTTTGCGCAAGAGCTGGTTTTCCAGCTGCCGGGCGCGCGCCGCCTTGCCGCGTTCGCTCAACAGCTGGGCCAGCAATTGCGCGCACAGGGGCAGCAGCAAGAAGCACACGACGAGGGCGAAGCCGCCTTCGGCAAACTGGCTGCCCGTCAGCAGGAACAGGGTGCACGAGGCCAGCGCGATCAAGGTGCCGCCGCGGCTGCCCGGCAGGCGGCGCCACAGGGCGCCCAGGTTCAGCAGCAGGCTCGCCGCCAGACCCGTCATAAACATCAGCCAGCAGCTGGCGTCGAAATGCGCGGGCAAGGCGCCGGCCAGCGCGCTGCACGCCAGCAACACCGCCGCCGCCAGCGGCCAACGGGGCAGGCGGTACGCCGTATAAAAATACAGGGGCAGCAGGGCAGAAAACAGCCACGTCAGGGTGCTGACGGCATACAGGCGCGGCAAGTGCCAGGGGTAGGCATAGCCGGTAACGCTGCGCCAGAGTTCCACCACCAGCAGCAGCGCCGCCGCCAGGCACAGCGCGGTAAACATGGCCCAGTGCCGCTGCCGCTGGTACAGCACCGTCAAGGCGAGGAAGAGCAGGGCGACGGCGCCCAGCGCGCCCGCCAGCAGCAGCGGCGGCAGCCTGTACCAGGCCAGCGCCGCGCGGTAATCTTGCCGGTCGACCAGATACAGCGCATAGAATGGCGACGCCAGGCGCGCCGGCGCCTGCTGCGTCGACAGCAGCAGGCGCAGGTGGTGCTTGCCCACGGCCAACTGTTGCGGCGTCAGGTGGATGGCGAAATCGATGTCGCCCGGCCTTTCATCGACAACCTGGCGGGCCGGCTGGCCATTGCTGCCGATCAAGTTGCCATCGAGCCACAGCTCGCTGGAAGCCAGCGCCGACAGCACCAGCAGCTGCGTCGACGAGGGCGTGGCGGCCAGGACCAGTTCGCGCTCGACGCACAGCAGCTGGCCCGGCCGGAGCAACTGCCGCAGCGCGGCGGCTGGCGCGGAGGGCGTGTTGCCGCAGGCGCGCCAGCCTTCGTCCAGCGGCAGGCGATCCATGGCGCCGGCGAAAGAGGGCAAGGCCAGGCAGCACAGCAACAGGTAGCGGAAGAAAGGGGGCATGGCGGGCATTGTAGCTGCTCATTTGCTACTCCTTTGCAACATTTCCATGCTCCCCGGTGCCGTTCATGCAGTCCGCGTGCATTTCGTGCATCGCCCGCCTATGGCGCTGTCATGATGCTTATCATGCATCAGCGCCGCGTGGTGGACGCGGCCCTCACCATGGAATCATGACTATGCAAAGCAGCAAATACTACGGTTTCGCCGGCGCGCTGGCGCTGTTGTGCGGCGTGGCGCAGGCCGCCCCCGCGCCTTCCTCTGTTTCACCCGCTGCTCCTTCCGCCGCGCTGGCCGCGCGCCTGGCGGACTTCGACGGCTGGGTGGCCCGGCGCATGGCCGCGCAGCGCATCCCGGGCGTGACCGTCGGGTTCAGCCAGGGCGACGTGGAATGGGTAAAAGGCTATGGCTATGCGGACCTGGAAAACCGCGTGCCGGCCACTGCCCGGTCCAGCTACCGGCTGGCGTCCGTCACCAAGCCCATGACGGCGGTGGCCATTTTGCAACTGGCCGAGCAGGGCAAGATCGACCTCGATGCGCCCGTGCAAACCTATGTGCCGTACTTCCCCGTCAAACCGTTTACTGTCACGGTGCGCCAGTTGCTGGGCCACCTGGGCGGCATCGACGCCTACCGCAATAGCCAGGCGGAGCAGCATTTCAAGGAGCACAAGGATACGCGCCAGTCCATCGCCGTCTTCGAACAGTTCGACCTGGTGGCCGAACCGGGCACGCGCTTCCGCTACACGAGCTATGGCTATAACTTGCTGGGCGCCGTCATCGAGGGCGCCTCGGGCGAAAGCTATGGCGGCTACATGCGGCGCCACGTGTGGGGGCCGCTGGGCATGGACACCACCGTGCTGGACGACCCGGACGCCGTGATCGCCCACCGCGTGCGCGGCTACCGGCTGGCCGGCACGGCATTGAAGAATTCGGAATTCGTCGACATCAGCAGCCGCTTTTCCGCCGGCGGCACGCGCGCCAGCGTGCCCGACATGCTGGCCTTCGGCCGGGGCGTGCATGAAGGCAAGATTCTGTCGGCGGCCAGCGTGGCGGCCATGGTGCAGCCGATGGCCACGCGCGCGGGCCGCTTGACGCACTACGGCATGGGCTGGGAAATCCTGCCGACGGGCGGGCGCTACGCCATTGCGCACAGCGGCCAGCAGCCGGAAACCGTGACCTATCTGTACAGCTTTCCCTCGCGCAAGCTCACTCTTGCCGTCGCGTCCAATCTCGAGCGCGTCAATCCGGAAGCCTTCGTGCAGCGCCTGTTCGAGGTGGTCACGGGCGAACCTTGGCAGCTGAACACGTATATCGCCGACGCGGGCGCGCAGCGCGCTTACCAGGTGGCGCAAGGCTTGTTCGAGGAAGGCCGGGCCTACGCCGAGCGCACGGATCAAGCGTATGCGGATGCGGCCGCCACGCGGGCAGCCTTTGCGCAAATCAACCAACAAGCGCTGGCGCCCGACGCCACGGCCGCGCGCGCCTTCATCGAAATGGCCCGCCATCCCGCGGGAGGGCGCGTGTTTCTCACGGCCGGCGCCAGCATGGCCGGGGCATTGCGCGAATCGGGCGCCGACCTGAATACCTATTCGCGCGGCGGCGCGCTGGCGTTTGCGCGCGACTATATTCTGTTGTCGCAAGGCAAAGCGTCCGGCACCTTGCCCCGTTTCGATCCTGCCTTCGAGCAAGCCATCGTGGCCCTGGCCGCCAGCTGGGACCGCACGGCCGCCATCGCCTGGCCGCAGGCCCCCGTATCCATCGCCGCACTCGATGGCCAGCTGCGCGCAGCCTTCCGCGGCCAGCGCGCCTATCCCGATTTCGTGCCTGAGCTGCTTGAGCTGGCGCAAGCATCGGCCGCGCGCGGCGAAGCGGAGGCGGCGCTGGCGGCCGGCCGCCTGGCCGTGGAACTGTATCCGCTCAGCGACGGCGCGCATGCGCTGCAGGGCTTGACCTTGCTGCGCGCCGGCAAGACAGAACCGGCCCTTGCCGCCCTGCGCGTGTCGCTGGCCCGCGACCCGCTGGGTGCGGCCAGCCCGGCGGCGCTGAACCTGGAAGCGTATCGATTGAAAGGCAGCGGCGCCGTGGCGCAAGGCATGGCCGTGCTGCAGGCGGCCGTCAGTCTGCATCCGCAGAACGCGAACCTGCACGACAGTCTGGCCGAGTTTTATGTGGAGCAAGGCTTGCGCCCGCAGGCCGTCGAGGCTTACCGCCAGGCATTGCAGCTTGACCCCCGCTATCCGGGCGCCGTGGGGGCCAGGGCGGCGATCCTGCGCCTGGGCGGCGAGACGAAGGCGCTGGCGCCTTAGCTGAGGTCTTCACTGATGCCTTAGATGAATTCTTCATAAGCAAGGCTGAAAAGATTCCTTTTTGGAAATAAGGACGCTGCGGTCTAATGGCGGCATTCGTTATCCACCAGAGGAATCCCATGCAGACCCGTCTTCATTTCGCCGCCCTGTTATTCACCAGCATCGCCTTCACTCAGGTGGCGCAAGCGGACCAGCTGGCCGCCATCAAGGCGAAGGGCGAGCTGGTCTGCGGCACCCTGGGCACGGACGAGCCGAACAGTTTCATCGACGCCAGGTCGCGCCAGCTGGTCGGCTATGAAGTGGACCTGTGCCGCGCCATCGCCCAGGGCCTGGGCGTCAAACCGGTGATCAAACAGCTGGCCGTGGCCGCCCGGATTCCCGAATTGCAGCAGGGCCGCATCGATATCCTGACGGCATCCTTGACGCACAACAAGGAACGCGAAGCGCTCGTCGATTTCTCGCTGTCCACGTTCTACACGGGGCAGCGCGTGCTGGTGAAAAAAAGCAGCAATATCACGACGGTCGCGGGACTGGCCGGCAAGAAAGTGCTGACCGTCAAGGGTGGCACGCAGGAACCGAATATTCGCAAGGCCGTGCCCGGCGTGGAGGTGGTGACGTTCGAGACGGCGGGCCAGGCGTATTTGGGCTTGCAGCAGGGCAAGGGCGTCGGCTATGTCGACGATGAAGTCTCGCTGCTGAATAATTACGCCAAGCTGGGCGCCGCGCAAAAGGACTATATTGTGCTGCCGCAAAACATCAGCGAGGAAGTGTTTGCCTTCGGTATCCGCAAAGGCGAGAAGGGCGTGAAAACGGCCGTCGACCAGGTGCTGCGCGGGCTGGAAAAGTCGGGCGAGGCGGAAAAACTGTTTTTCAAATGGTATGGCCCGACGAGCAATGTGAAATTTGAAAAACGCACATTCAAGATCGAATCGGACAAGATCGACGCCTGAACCTTGCCTGACGCTTCCGCATGTTTGATCTGAACTTTTTGCTGGCCGGCGACTACCGCGACTGGCTCGTCTCCGGCTTGCTGCTGTCCCTGCAACTGATGGGCATTACCTTGCTGCTGGCCCTGCCGCTGGCGTGCGGCGTGGCCATGCTGCGCCTCGCCCCGTCGCGCCTGCTCAATGGGCTGGGCGTGGCGTACGTTGAGCTGATCCGCAACGTACCGTTGCTGGCCCATTTCCTGTTCTGGTATTTCGGCGCGCCCGAACTCTTGCCCGACTCTTGGAAGGAGCGCTTGTATGCCGGCAATATTGAAGCCGTCAGCGCCGTCACGGCCCTGACTTTATATACGGCCGCCTACATGGCGGAAGACATCCGCAGCGGCATCCGCGCCATTCCCGCCCAGCAATTCGAGGCGGGCCGGGCGCTGGGCTTCAGTTTTCTCGCCACCATGCGCCTGTGCATCGTGCCGCAGGCGCTGCGCCTGGCCGCGCCGCCGCTGCTGTCGCAAACCCTGACCCTGTGGCAAAACACCAGCATCGCCACCGTCATCGGCGTAGCCGAGCTGATGTACCAGACGCAGCGCGTGGAAGCGGCCTCGTTCCGCAGCGTCGAGGCCTTCGTCTTCGCCAGCGCGGCCTACCTGGCCGTCTCGCTGCTGATCGCGGGCCTGGCGGCCTTGCTGCAAAGGAAGGTGTCCTGATGCTGGAACTGCTGCATGATTACTGGCTGTATTTTCTGGTGGGACGCTATCCCGAGGGGCCGCTGGGCGGCCTGGCGCTGACGGTCGTGCTGGCCAGCCTGGCGCTGGTGCTGAGCCTGCCCTTCGGCTTGCTGTTGGGACTGGCGCGCCTGAGTCCCTGGCGCCTGCTGCGCTGGCCCGTCGCCGTGCTGATCCATGTGGTGCGGGGCATCCCCTTGCTGCTCGTCATTTTCTGGGCGTATTTCTTCCTGCCCAGCATCACGGGGCATGAAAGCGGGCAATTTGGCACCATGCTGGCCGCCCTCGTCATTTTCGACGGCATTTATCTGGCGGAAATCGTGCGCGCCGGCGTGCAAGCCGTGCCGCGCGGGCAGGTGGAGGCGGCCCGTTCGCTGGGTTTGAACTATCTGGACAGCCTGCGCCAGGTGGTGCTGCCGCAGGCGCTGCGCCACATGCTGCCCTCGCTGGTGAACCAGTTCGTCTCGACCATCAAGGAAACCTCGCTCGGTTACATCATCGGCCTGGCCGAAGTGTCGTTCATCGCTTCGCAAGTCAATGGCCTGGTGCTGACCAAGCCCGTGCAAGTGTATTTCTTGCTGGGCATGACGTATTTTGTTTTGTGTTTCAGCCTGTCGCGCGCCGCCTTCTGGCTCGAGCGGCGCCAGGCGCGTCTCCTGAAAGCGGCTAGATGATTACCTTTGACAACGTCAACAAATACTATGGCGAGTATCACGCCTTGCGCGAGATCAATGAACACGTGGCCAAGGGCGAGGTGCTGGTCGTGTGCGGGCCGTCCGGCTCCGGCAAGTCGACCCTGATCCGCACCATCAACCGCCTGGAGCCGATCGCTTCGGGCCGCATCGCGGTGGCGGGCCAGGATATCCACGCGCCGGGGCTGGACGTGAACGCCTTCCGTTCGCATATCGGTTTTGTCTTCCAGCAATTCAACCTGTTTCCCCATTTATCGGTGCTGGACAATTGCGCGCTGGCGCCGCAGCGCTTGCGCGGCCTGAGCCGCAAGGAAGCGGAAGAGCGGGCGCTGGCCCTGCTGGAACGGGTGGGCCTCGCGCACAAGGCGCGCGCCATGCCGGCGGCCCTGTCGGGCGGCCAGCAGCAGCGCGTGGCGATTGCCCGCGCGCTGGCCATGCAGCCGCCGCTGATCCTGTTCGACGAGCCGACCAGCGCGCTGGACCCGGAAATGGTGGGCGAGGTGCTGCAAGTGATGCGCGACCTGGCGCAGGGCGGCATGACCATGGTGTGCGTCACGCACGAGATGGGCTTTGCCCGCGAAGTGGCGGACCGCGTCTGGTTCATGGATCACGGGCAAGTGCTGGAGCGGGCCACGCCCGAGGATTTCTTTGCGCGGCCGCAACATGCGCGCGCACGGCAATTCCTGGCCGATATCCGCAGCCCGCTGGGCCTTCCCGCCTGACGATTACGCGGCTGTGTGCGTAAGCGAACGGTCTGTCGGCGTTGTCCGGCGCACGCTATCGAGGCGGCGCGCGGTGCGCCAGCAGCCGACCAGGAGGGCAGATCATGTCACGCATCATCGCAGGTCATTTTCAGTTGCAGGAACAGGTCGACGCCGCGCGCGCCGCCCTGAACCAGGCGGGCTTTTCCGATAGCCGCATCAGCGCGTTCTTTGTCAACCAGCCAGGGCAGCACGATCTGCACGCGCTCGGCGGCGACCGCGACATCTCGCCCGGCGCCCGGGAGACGCCCACGGGCGTGGTGGAAGGCGTGGCAGTCGGGGCCGCCGTCGGGGCGGGCATCGGCGCGGCCACCACCCTGGCGACGGGGCCGCTGGGGCCCGTCGTGGGCGCGCTGGTGGGCGCCCACGTGGGCTCGCTCTACAGTTTCAACAAGATGAAGGAGGCGGGCGAAGCCGAGAAGAACGGCGACGGGAATGGCGAAAACCGCCGCCAGCCGCGCCATCCGGGCATGCTGATCGCCGTGGCGCTGGGCGGCCTCGACGAACGCGAACGGGCGCTCGAGGCGCTGCACCGGCTGGGCGCCGAGCATATCGAGGAAGCGGAAGGCACGATCGCCAATGGCGACTGGCTCGACTTCGACCCGCTCAGCATTCCCGTGCTGGTGGCGTGAATCGCCGCCTCTGTGGTGCAAAAGGCATAAATTCCGCGCTGCACGAAATTTAGGTATGATCCTTGTTAGTATGAGTAATTATTGGTAAACAATGCCGACAGGGATAGTTTCCGCGCGCCCGAAGTGACACTGGACCAAGGTGACTGCCCGTAGTACTTGCCTCGCATGCTAACGAGTATGGATAGGAGGGCGCGTCATGACACAGGCATGGTTCATTCTGACACGGGCCGATGGGCGCGACATCTGCGCGCCCTCGCCGGCACAGCTGGCCGATGCGCTGGCCGAGGTGTACCGGGGCGGTGCCGTCACGCCGGACGGCAGCCCGGCCGCCGTCTTGTTGCGCTTTGGCTACGACGACGGCTTGATGTATCAGGTCGAAGTCGCTAGCGGAGGCGAAGTCACTTTCGAGGAATGGTCGGACCGCGATTGTGAAATCGCCCTGGCCAGTCCGCGCCACATGTCGGCCCTGCCGCAGGACGATGCGCTGCAGCTGTGGCAGTGGCTGGCGCAGCGCCAGGTGGCGAAGATCCGCAGCCAGCCCTGGCAGGGCGGCTAGCCTTGCCGTCTTTGCAGCGCGCTAGTGCGCCATCAGCACGGGAATCGTCATGCTCTGCAGAATCGTGCGCGTGACGCCGCCGAGGATGGTTTCGCGCAGGCGCGAATGGCCATACGCTCCCATCACCAGCAAGTCGGCCGACAGGTCGGCGGCCTGCGACAGCAGGGCCTCGCCGATATCGCCGCGCCGCACGCCCCCGCCATCGAGCAAATGCAGCCGCGCTTCCACGCCGTGGCGCGCCAGGTAGTGCAGCAATTCCGCGCCCGGCTGTTCACCGTGCTCGGCCGCGTGTACCTGGGCGTCGAAGATGGCGACGTGGACTTGCCCGGCGCGCTGCAGCAGGGGCAGGGCGGCGCTCACGGCGCGGCTCGCTTCTTTGCTGGCGTTCCAGGAAATGAGCACATTGCGCGCCGCTGCCGGCGGCGCCAGCAGGGGCAGCGGCGGCGCATACGGCACGATCAGCACGGGGCGGCCCGAATGCAGCAGCACATAGGCGGGAAAGTCGCGCATCACGGACGGCGATTTATCCTTGGCATTGTATTGGCTGATGACGACCAGGTCCGCATAGCGGGCCAGCAGGCTGATGCCGCCCGCCGCCTCGTCGTCGACGACGCGCGGTTCGTACGAGACGACGCCGGCCGCGCGCACCTGCTGTTCGAAACCGTCGAGGGCGCGCGTGGCCCGCTCGCGCAGGAAGTTCAAATGCAAGCTCAGGTTCGGGTCGGCATCGAGGTCGGGCTGGTTCTGGTACAGCAGGCGCGACACGCCCGTCAGGGCCACGCCCGTCAGGTGGCCGCCGCACGCCTGGGCGATGCTGGCGGCCGCTGCGATGCGGGCGGCGCGTCCGGCGCTGTCGTCGATGTGGAGCAATACGGTCTTGTACGTCATGGCCTGGCCTCTCGCTGTGCGGTAGTGGCCATTCTGGCACAGTCCGGGGCGCCTGCCGCGCACGACTGCGGCCGGCGCCTGCCGCTTCAGCTCATGGCGATGATGATGATGTCGGCGTCGCAGTTGCGGTAATGAATCACGATGACGATGACGCGCCGCAATTGCGCCGCTTTTTGCGCCACCTCCAGCATGGCGCGGCTGGCGCGGTTCTTCATCGTCACCTGCACTTGCGAGGCATCGCTGACGGGGATGCCCATGGCCTTCAGCGCCGCCTTCGGATTGGCCATCAGGGCCAGCGCATGCTGTGGATCGAGCTCCGCCTGATGCACCGATTCCACGTCGCTCATGCCGGGATTGATGTCGTTGAACAAGTCCCTCAATGCTTCTGTGTCGTCCTGGATTTCCATCGCGCTCTCCTTTGGATCATGCCATCAGGCAAGGATTATCTGCCTTGCCCGCCGAGGTGCCATCACCTCTCCGATGAGTATGATTTTGATAATTTTTAGCATATGGACACAGCGCAGACGAACGCGGCAATAAGCAGACCGGGCCTTTGATCTGGCGCAATGTCCGCTTCAAAAGCGCCACCTACACTTGATCCCACGCAGAACAACCATAACAAGCGGGGAGAGACAGCAATGAAGGAACAAAAGGTAGCGCTGGTGACGGGGGGCATGGGCGGCCTGGGCACGGCCTTGTGCCGCCGCCTGCATGCGGCGGGCTTTGCCGTCGTGGCGGCGCATACGCCGGGCAACACGCGGGTGGAAAGCTGGCTCGACGAGCAGCAGGCACAGCAGTATTATTTTCATCCGCTGGCGCTCGACGTGACGGACTTTGCTGCCTGCAGCGAAGCCGTCGGCAGGGTGCTGGCGCAGTTCGGCCGCATCGACGTGCTGGTCAACAACGCCGGCATCACGCGCGACCAGAGCATGCGCAAGATGGAATTGCCGCACTGGTCCGAGGTCATGCGCACCAATCTCGACAGCCTGTTCAACATGAGCAAGCAGGTGCTGGAACCCATGCTGGCCAATCGCTGGGGCCGCATCATCAATATCTCGTCCGTGAATGGCCAGAAGGGCGCGTTTGGCCAGTGCAACTATGCGGCCGCCAAGGCGGGCGTGCATGGCTTCAGCAAGGCGCTGGCGCTGGAAGTGGCGCGCCACGGCATCACCGTCAACACGGTTTCGCCCGGCTATTTGCGCACGCAGATGGTGACGGCCGTGCCGGCCGATATCCTGGAAACGAAGATCCTGCCGCAGATTCCCCTGGGCCGCCTGGGCGAGCCGGACGAGGTGGCGGCCCTGGTGGCTTACCTGGCATCCGACGAGGCGGCGTTCGTCACGGGCGCGAACATCGCCATCAATGGCGGACAGCACATGAGTTGATCGGGCGTGCAGCTGGATATTTGAAGCAGGGCAATGGCAGTAGAGGAGACCCGTCCACCCAGCCGGCGCATAGACGCTGGCGGAGGACGGCAGGCAGCATGGTAGTCACGCGGGAAAACAGGGGGCAGGGCAGCGATGCCTTGCCCTTTGTTGTCGTGCCGCCGTGACGCTCCCATCAGGGTAGCGGGCGCCGGGCTTTTTCCAGCCGCGTCTGGCAATCGATGCACAGCCGGGCTTCGGGGCGCGCGTTCAGGCGCGACAGGCCGATCGCTTCGCCGCAGTTGTCGCACAGGCCGTAGCTGCCGTCGGCAAACTTGGCCAGCGCGTGCTTGATGATGGCCAGTTGCGCCAGGTTGTGCTCGGCCGCTTCGCTGACGAGGGCGTTCAGGGTGCGCACGCTGGCATTGTCGGCCGGCGAAGCTTCGACTTCATTGAGCAGCGAGGCGCGCGCATCGGCCTCGGCCGTTTCATTCTCGATCTGTTCCAGCAACGCCAGCTTGCGTTGCTCCAGCACGCCCTGCAGGCGCTGCAACTGGTCCTGTGGCAATCCATTCATGGCTGTCCCCGATAGGCGTCTCTCCTCTATGGTAGTCCAGGATGGGCGCTTCTGCTTGCGCTACTACCCGCGCCGCGTTTGACGCGGCGCAGGCAGGCGCGGGCCGTTCTATGCTGGCTCTTTCAGGCAGTTGACCATCCAGGCCACGCCGAACTGGTCTTTCAGCATGCCGAAGCGCTTGGCCCAGAACGTTTCCTGCATGGGCATCTGGATGTTGCCGTCACGCGCCAGCGCGTCGAACGCCCGTTCCGCCTCTTCCGGCGTGTCGACGGTCAGGCAGACCGAGCTGCCGCTCATGCCCTTGGCGCCCTCGTCGCAGCCGCCGTCCGAGCCCATCAGCATGGTCGGCCCCAGCTGCACGGAGCCGTGCATGATCTTGTCGTACCAGTCTTCCTTGACTTGCTCCTGGCCTGGCGTGCCCCGGTACGGCATCAGGCACAGGTTGTCGCCATGCAGGTGCTGGCGGTAATATTCCAGCGCTTGCGCGCAATTTCCATTGAATTGCAAATACGGTTCGATACGCATATTGGCCTCCTCTGGTGGTTCCGCCGGCACGATTGCCAGGCGGGGACGTCCCAGTATAGGCGTTCGCCGGCCGATTTCAATCACTCCGGCGTCATCTCTTGCAGCCGCTCACGCACCTTGCCCAGGGTGCCGAGGATGCGCTCGGGATTGCCGGCGAGGACGGCGCTGCCCAGGTGCAACAAGCTCGTCGCCAGGCTGATCCAGTGCCGCACGTCGTCGTTGCGGGCGATGCGCAAACGCACCGTGTCGAGCAGGCCGCTGAGCTGGCGCTGCGCCGTTTCCAGGCCGGCCACCGTGTGCCCGGCGGCATCGGCATACAGCTGGTTGGCTTGCTGGCGCAAGGCCACTTCCAGGGCGAAGACGGCCTGTGCCTGGCTGTGGCTGATGCCGTTCTCTCCCTGGCTGGCGCGCTTGCGGATGGCGCGCATGACGGCGCCATGCAGGGTGACGGCCGCCTGCGACAGGCTGTCGGCCAGTTGCTCGACGCGCATGGCGCTGCTCAGGGCCGCTTCGCGGCGTTCGCTGCTCCTGCTTACTGATCCGTCCATCTTGCCTCCGTGGTGGTGAGGGCGGCAGCGAGCTGGGCATGGCCGCGCGCCAGTGCCGCCAGTTGCCGGCGCGCCAGGGTGTGGCGCAGGCCAAGCAGCCGGTATTCTTCGGTTTTGCTTTGTTGCATGTTTTTCGCCAGCACGGACAGCAGCCGCTGCTGCGGCGTGTCGGCATACGCGATTTCCACCTCGAGCAAGCCGAGCACCATGTCGCGCTCGTTATCTCCGCTTTTGTCGTACAGCGCCAGCAAGCTGTCGAGCGCCGCCAGCAAGGCTTGCAGCGGCGCGTCGCCATCGTGCAGCACTTGCGCCAGGTGTGCCTGCTGGCTGGCCGCCCCGCCCAGGCGCGACAGTTGCTGCAGCAATACGGTGTAGGCGCTGACGTGGCGGTCGTCGATGCCGCTGCCGGGCCAGGCGCGGATGGCGGCGCCGGCGCCGGCCAGTTCCGGCTGCACGTCATACGCATCGGCATTCGCCAGCCGGCCCAGCGCCTGCAGGTACAGGCGCACGGCCTGCGCCAGGCGCGCGACGTCCGCCTGCGCGGCGCGGCGCTGCGCATCGAGCAGGCGTTCGCGCGCGTCTTCAGCCGGCGACAGGTAGGGGCGGGCGCGCTGGTAGCTGTCCACGTGGCGCTGCGACAGTTCGTTGAAGGCAGTCAAGGCATCGGTGCCGGCGGCCAGGGCGCGCACCTGCGCCAGGTCGGTGCGCGGGCTGGCGCAGCCGCACAGCAGCACGGCCAGGCAGAGGGGCAGGCCGAGGCTATGGCAAAGGGCGCGGCGAAGGCGGGCGGGCAGGGTGGACACGTCACCTCTCGACAGTAAGTACTGTATGGAAAGGTATTGTCGTGCCGGCCAGCGCTGCCCGCCTTGTGCGGGCGCAAGCGCGCTGCGATCAGGCGCCTGTTGTGCCCGTTGTGCCCGTCAATTGCGCGCGCCAGCCCAGCCCGGCAACGGTGTCGCTGGCGGGCCGGTATTCGCAGCCGACCCAGCCCGCGTAGCCGATCTGGTCGAGCAGCTTGAACAGATGGCGGTAGTTGATCTCGCCCGTGCCCGGTTCATGGCGGCCCGGCGTGTCGGCGATCTGGATGTGGCGGATCAGGGGCAGCAGGGCGCGGATGGTGTTGCTCAGCTCGCCTTCCATGCGCTGCATGTGATAAATATCGTATTGCAGGAAAATATTGCTGCGCTGACAGTCGGCGATGATGTCGGCCGCTTGCTGGCTATGGTTCAGAAAGTAACCGGGCATGTCGTAGCGGTTGATCGGCTCGATCAGCACGTTGATGCCGTGCGGCCGGCAGGCGTCGGCCGCATGTTGCAGGTTGCCGATCAGGCTTTGCCGGGCCCGCTCCAGGCTCATGCCTGGCGGCACGATGCCGGACATGCAGTGCAGTTGTTTCGCCCCCAGCGCCAGCGCGTAGTTGAGCGCCAGCTGCACATTCGTGCGGAATTCCTCGCCCCGGCGCGGATCGCAGGCGATGCCCCGCTCGCCGTGCTCCCAGTCGCCGGGCGGAAAGTTGAACACGGCCAGCTGCAAATGGTGGCGTTCCAGCCGCATGGCAATCTGGCGCGCCTCGACGGCATAGGGAAACAGGAATTCGACGGCATCGAAGCCCGCTTCCCTGGCGGCGGCAAAGCGGTCCAGGAAGGGCAGTTCGGTAAACATCATGCTGAGGTTGGCAGCGAAGTTCGGCATGGCAGCACGCAGGTGAGGAAGATGGATACTATCCTAGCCCAAATTGCCAATCAGTGGCGTGCATGAAAAAACCGTTCCAGAAACAAGTCCTGGAACGGTTTTGATTGCTGCGATACGCGCTTACAAGCGGGTATTATCGGCCGCGGCCACCAGATCTGTGATTCGCCGCCGAACGCGGCGCATTGCCGGAACGGTTGCCGCCACCGCCGCCGCCCGACGGGCCGGCGCTGCGTGGCTTGGCGCCGCTGCCGCCCGTTTTCACGCGCACGACGGCGCCGGCTGGCGCGCGGCTGTTGTTGCGGTGGCCGCCGGTGCCGCTGCGCAATTGCACAGGCTGGGCGCGGGCGTTCAGGTCCGGCTCGAAGCCGGGGATGACTTCGCGCGGCAGGGTTTGCTTGATCAGCTTTTCGATGTCTTTCAACATTTCGTGCTCATCCACGCAGACCAGCGACACGGCTTCGCCCTTGGCGCCGGCACGGCCCGTGCGGCCGATACGGTGCACATAGTCTTCCGGAATGTTCGGCAAGTCGTAGTTGACGACGTGCGGCAACTGGTCGATGTCGATGCCGCGCGCGGCGATGTCGGTGGCGACCAGCACTTGCAGGGTGCCATCCTTGAACTCCGACAGGGCGCGCGTGCGCGCCGACTGGCTCTTGTTGCCGTGGATGGCCAGGGCGCCGATGCCGTCCGCGCCCAGCTGCTCGACCAGTTTATTCGCGCCATGCTTGGTGCGCGTAAACACCAGCACTTGCGTCCAGTTGTTCGACTTGATCAGGTAGGACAGCATCGGGTGCTTCTTGTCGCGGTCGACGGGATGGATCTTTTGCTTGATCACTTCCACGGTCGAATTGCGGCGCGCCACTTCGATCATGGCCGGCTTGTTCAGCAAGCCGTCGGCCAGGGCCTTGATCTCTTCCGAGAACGTGGCCGAGAACAGCAGGTTCTGGCGTTTCGGCGGCAGCACGGCCAGCACTTTCTTGATGTCGCGGATGAAGCCCATGTCCAGCATGCGGTCGGCTTCGTCCAGGATCAGGATTTCCACCTTCGACAGGTCGACGGTGCCCTGGCCCATGTGGTCGAGCAAGCGGCCCGGCGTGGCGACGAGGATGTCGACGCCATGCTTCAATTGCTTGATTTGCGGGTTGATGCCGACGCCGCCGAAGATCACGGCCGAATTCAGCTTGGTGTACTTGCTGTAGGCGCGCACGCTTTCCTCGACCTGGGCGGCGAGTTCGCGCGTCGGGGCCAGGATCAGGGCGCGGATGGGGCGCGTCGAGGTGTTGCTGGTGATGGCAGCGCCATTCGCGTCGGTGGACAGGCGGTGCAGCACGGGCAGGGTGAAGCCGGCCGTCTTGCCGGTACCGGTCTGTGCGCCGGCCAGCAAGTCGCCGCCAGCGAGCACGGCGGGAATCGCCTGCGACTGGATCGGGGTCGGCACGGTGTAGCCGTGTTCGGTAACTGCACGTACGATAGCGTCGGACAATCCGAGGGAGGAAAAGGACATGGTAACTTTATTGTGAGATCGGCCTGTCGCCATCGTGGGGCGCCAGTCGCAGGCAATCAGATTAGGGGTCGAAAGACAGCGGCAAGGGGACTGGTCATATGTGCCGCACACGCGAAGTATAACAGCATGGCAAAAAACCGCCGAGTTTGTTTAAAGTATGCAATGCCACAGGTAAAAGAAATACATGGCCAGGGCGCGCCTTTTCATGCCGTTTTTCATTATTATTGCCTGTAGCACTCCATTCGCGGGACTCAGCGCGGCGCCGGGGTGTTCACTCCCGGAGGACTATCATGCGTATTGCCGATCTTCGCATCGCCACCCGCCTGTATGGCGGTTTTGCCACCATCGTCCTGTTGCTGGCCGCCCTGGTCACCGTCGCCACGCTGAATGTCGCGCGGCTGGCCGACGCCAATGCCATCAACACCCACACCTACCTGGTACTGGCCGAAAACAGCGCCATCCTGGAAAGCCTGATCAATATGGAAACGGGCCAGCGCGGCTATGTGATCACGGGCGTGGAGGCCTCGCTGGAACCGTACCAGGCGGGTCAGGCCGCGTTCGGCGCGCACCTGGACAAGGCGCGCGCCCTGACCAGCGACAATCCGGCCCAGCAGGAGCGCCTGGCAAAACTCGATGCCGCCAAGCAAGCCTGGCTGGCCGGCGCGCTCGAACCCGTGATCGCCATGCGGCGCGCCGTGGCGCAGGGCACGGCGGCCATCGAGCCCGTGCTGGCGCTGGAAAAGGAGGGACGGGGCAAGCAGGCCATGGATGCCATGCGGACCTTGCTGGGCGAGATCGGCCAGGCGGAAACGGCGTTGCTGGCGCAGCGCTCGGAAGCGGCGGCGGCCTTGCAGGCGCGCACGCACTGGACCTTGCTGGGCGGCGGCGCGGCGGCGCTGTTCCTGGCCGCCCTGATCGCCTGGTGGCTGGCGCGCAACATCAGCGTGCCGCTGCGCTCGGCCATCGGCGTGGCCAGGCAGGTGGCGCAGGGCGACCTGACGGTGCAGGTGGAAGTGCGTTCGAAGGATGAGACGGGCGAACTGATGCAGGCATTGAAGGACATGACGGCCAGCCTGCTGCGCATCGTCACCGAGGTGCGGGGCGGCACGCAAGCCATCGCCACGGCTTCGCGCCAGATCGCATCGGGCAACCTCGACCTGTCGGCCCGCACGGAACAGCAGGCCAGTTCGCTGGAGGAAACGGCCTCGTCGATGGAAGAACTGACCGGCACGGTGCAGCAGAACGCGCAGAATGCCCATGAAGCCAACGGCCTGGCCGCATCGGCCTCCGCCGTGGCGGGCAAGGGCGGCAGCGTGGTGGCGCAGGTGGTCGACACCATGGGCTCGATCAACGACTCGTCGCGCAAGATCGTCGACATCATCGCCGTCATCGACGGTATCGCGTTCCAGACGAATATCCTGGCCTTGAACGCGGCCGTGGAGGCGGCCCGGGCGGGCGAGCAGGGGCGCGGTTTTGCCGTCGTCGCCACGGAAGTGCGCAACCTGGCACAACGTTCGGCTGGTGCCGCCAGGGAAATCAAGGCCCTGATCAACGACTCGGTGGCGCAGGTGGAGAGCGGCGCGCGCCTGGTCGACGAGGCGGGCCACACCATGCACGAGATCGTCGACAGCGTGCACAAGGTCAGCAGCATCGTCGGGCATATCTCGGCCGCCAGCGATGAGCAGCGGGCCGGCATCGAGCAAGTCAACCAGGCGATCAGCGAAATGGACCATGTGACCCAGCAAAACGCTTCCTTGGTGGAAGAGGCCGCCGCTGCGGCGGAAGCCATGCAGGAGCAGGCGGCGCGGCTGGCCGATGCGGTGGCCGTGTTCAGGACGGCGCAGGTGGACGCCGTCGCGGCGCCGTCACCCCGGCCCGCCGTGCGCCGTCCCGTGCCGCTCAAGGCGGCGCGCGCACCTGCCCGCCTCAGCGGTAAACCCGTGGCGCGCCATGCGCCGCAAGTTCCGGCCGACAAGCAGCGCCCGGGGGAAGACGAGTGGGACGAGTTTTAATGTCGCAGTGCATGTGACAGTTGTCGCAAAATAGCGCTTGCGTGCATGTGACTGTTGTCGCATAATTGTGTCAATAGTCACTAAAAGGATGCACCATGAGCACGCCCTCCGTCACCGAATTGTCGTTATTGAAAGCCTTGTGGAAAGACCACCCGCTGTCCGCGCGTGAATTGCACGCCAGGGTGGAAGACGAGCTGGGCTGGTCGTTTTCGTCCACGCGCAAGACGGTCGAGCGCATGCTGGACAAGGGCATGCTGCTGCAGCGCAGCGTGCATGGCGTGCTCGTGTATGAAGCGAACGTGGACAAGGTGGCTACCCTGGCCGCGTTTGCCCACGACTTTGGCCGGCGCGTGATGGAAATCGATAGTCCCTTGCCGGTCAGTATGTTTACGGGCAGCAAACTGGTGGACCAGCAGGAGCTGGCGGCGCTGGAGCAGCTGCTGCAGGACTGGCCGCTCGAGGGAAAGGAATAGGCGATGCTGCTGTTTTCTCTCACGCTGTTGCAGGCCAGCGCCGCCTGTCTCGTGACGGGCCCGCTGCTGTGGGCAATGCTGAGCCTGGCGCAACGGCGCTGGCCCGCGCTGGCGGCGCAGCGCAGCGTGTGGCTGGGCGCCCAGCTGGTGCTGGCCGCCGTGTTTGTGCTGCCGCTGCTGCCCGACGCGCGGCAGCTGAGCGTGGTGCCCGAGGTAAGCGTGCCCGTTTTCCTGGCCGGCACGGCGCCCGGCGCGCCGCTGGCCATGGCGGCGCCGGTTGCCGGGCTGCCACCGGCTGCTTCCTGGCTGGCCCTGGTGCCGTCCGCCTGGGGCCTGATCTATTTGCTGGGCGTCGCTTGCGCCGTCTGGCGCTGGCGGCGTGGCCACGCCATGCTGCGCACCTTGCTGCAACTGGCGCGGCGCCGCCGCCTGCCTGGCATGGATGTGCTGGAAGTGGACGCGCCGATCTCGCCGATGCTGGTGGGCGTGTGGCGGCCGCGCTTGCTGTTGCCGGCGCACCTGGCGCAATTTACGCCGGAACAGCGGCAGCTGGTGATTGCCCATGAGCTGACCCATGCCCGCCGGCGCGATCCCGTGCTCCTGCTGCTGGCCAATCTGCTGCAGGCGCTGCTGTGGTTCAATCCGGCCGCGCGCTGGCTGGCCGGCCAGCTGGCTTGGGCGCAAGAGCTCGGTTGCGACCGCCAGGTTCTGGCGGGCCGCCCCGCGCGCCAGCACCAGCAATATGCGGCCGCCCTGGTCCGGCAGCTGGGACTGCAGGCGCAGCCGCTGCCGGGGCTGGCCTTCGGCGGCGGCGGCATGGCCGAGCGCCTGCGGCGCATGCGTGACGGGCAGGAGCGCCCGCCTGCGGCCCTGCGGGTGCTGACGGCGCTGCTGCTGTGCGCGATCGGCGCGGCCAGCCTTGCGCTGCAGCCGGCACTGGCGTGGGCCGTGGCAGCCGCGCCGGCAACCATGCCCGCTGCGACGGCGACGGCGCCAGCGCTCTGGCGCAATCCCCTCGATACCATGCGCGTGACCGGCTTCTTTGGCGTGGTGCGCCAGCTGACGCCGCGGGGCCATCGCGGCATCGATCTGGGCGCCAGGCGCGGCACGCCCGTGCATGCGGCGGCCGACGGCATCGCCAGCGTCAGCGAAGATGCGCGCCTCGGCAAGGCCGTGCGCATCGACCATGGCGGCGGCGTCGAGTCGCTGTATGCCCATCTCGACCGGGTCACGCTCACCACCGGCATGGCCGTCACGGCGGGGCAGGCCATCGGCACCGTGGGCGCCACCGGCCTGGCGACGGGACCGCATCTGCATTTCGAGGTGATCCGCAACGGGCGTTTGCAGGACCCGCAACAGTGGCTGGCCGGTCTCGATGCCAACGCCACCGCGCGCGCCCTGCGCACGCGCAAGGAGCAGTTCGGCCGCTAGTGTTACCTGGCCGCGGGTCGGGTGAGCGCGCGAGCGCACAGTCGACTCCACCACAACCCTTTCAGGATTCCCCATGCGATTGAGTATTGTATTGTGCAGCCTTGCGCTGCCGTGGACGGCGCACGTCCGTGCCGTGGACGTTCTCCCTTCCGTGACGGTCACTGCCGGCAAAGTGGACCAGCGCCGCAGCGACACCGTCGCCGCCATCGTCGTCGGCCACGAGGAACTGATACGCCAGGGCGAGCGTACCTTGTCCGACGCCCTGAAGCGCCTGCCCGGCGTTACCATCGGCGGCACGGCTTCGGGCACGGCTGGCGGGCAAATCCAGCTGCGCGGGCTGGGTCAGGGTTATACCCTGGTCATGCTCGACGGCGTGCCCGTGCCGCCCGGTTTTTCGCTCGACTCCCTGGATCCGGAACTGGTCGAGCGCGTGGAAATCATGCGCGCCGCCACGGCGCAATTTTCCGCCCAGGCGATCGCCGGCTCCGTCAATATTGTGCTGAAAAAATCGGGCAAGCGGCGCGAGCGCACTGTCAAGCTGGGGGCGTCCGGCAGCCATGGCATGCCCGCCGGCAGCGCCACCGTGCAGTGGTCGGACAAGGACGGGGACCTGTCCTACGCGCTGGCCGGCACGCTCGCGCACACGGGGCGCCGGGGCGTGCTCGATGAATGGAACCGCGCATACGATGCCGCTGGCAGCCCCACGGTGCTGCGCCATATGCCGCTGACGGAGCGCGTGACCAGCGATGCGTTCGAGCTGGCGCCCCGCCTGCAATGGGCGCTGGCGGGCGAAGACAGCCTGGCCTGGCAAAGCCTGGTCACCTTGCGCCGCGTGGCCAGCCGCCGCCAGGTGGTGGAAACGGCTTATCTGGGCGGTCATACCGACTATCCGCACAACGACGCCGCCTTCAGCCAGGACAGCGGCACCGTGCGCAGCGATCTGCACTGGTTGCGCAAGCTGGGGCAAGGGGCCAGCCTCGATATGAAACTGGGCCTCGATGTCAACCACCGTGGCAGCGACTATCTGTTCCAGGGCGTCAGTGCCGCGCCCGGGCCGGCGAATGTGCGCCGCGTCGATGCGGGCGTGGACGAGCTGGGCGCCCAGACCAGCGGCACCTACCGCCGGACGCTGGGCGCGGGGCACGCGCTGGCGGCGGGCTGGGATGCGGGGCACCGGCGGCGCGCCGAGTTTCGCCGCGAGCGCCAGCTGTCGCCGGGCGGGCCGCCCGTGCTGCCGGACGCAGACTATGCGGCCACGCTGCGGCGCCTGGCCCTGTTTGCGCAGGATGAATGGGATATCTCCGCGCGCTGGTCGCTGTCTCTGGGGCTGCGCTGGGAAACCTGGCGCACGGCCAGCGCCACCGGTGGCGCGGACGCCGTCGACGTGCGCGCGCAAGTGTGGAGCCCCGTGCTGCACAGCCTGTGGAAGCTGGCCGGCAAGGATCAGGTGCGCCTGGCCGTCACGCGCACCTACAAGGCGCCGCAGATTTTCCAGCTGATCCCGCGGCCCTACCTCAACGACAACGGCAATAGCCCCGCGAATCCCGACAACCGGGGCAACCCGGCGCTGCGCCCGGAGCTGGCGTGGGGCCTCGATGCGGCCTACGAATACTATCCGGCAGGCGGGGCACAGGGCGCCATGCTGGGCGCCAGCGCCTCGCTGCGGCGCATCGGCGACGTGATGCTGGACCGCCTGTACCAGGACCACGGGCGCTGGGTGGCCACGCCCGTCAATCAGGGCAGGGCGCAGGTGCGCGGCATCGAACTGGAAGCGAAGCTGCCGTTGGCGGCGCTGTGGGCGGGCGCCCCCGCGCTGGACTTGCGGGCGAACGTGGCGCGCAACTGGTCGACGCTGGACGCCGTCGCCGGCCCGGACAACCGCCTCGATGGCCAGCTGCCGTGGAGCGCCAACCTGGGCGCCGATTACCGGCTGTCCAGCAAGCCCTTGACCGTGGGCGGCAATCTGCATTACCAGGGCGGCGGACGGTGGCGCGAGTCAAGCCAGCTGCTGGCCTGGCAGGGCGCCCGCCGCGAACTGGACCTGTACGCCTTGTGGAAGTTCAGCGACCAGCTGCGCCTGCGCGTGTCGGGCGCCAATCTGCTGCGGCAGCCTGAGCGCGCGCGCAGCCTGTATGCGGATGGCGCCGGCAGCCTGTTGCGCACGGTCGATACGGGCAGCTACCGCACCCTGCGCGTCATGCTCGAAGGCTCCTTGTAGGCCTTGTTCAGTCGTCGATCTCCGCGACGACGTAAGCGATGCCCTGCGCATCGAGCCAGGCGCGCACGGCGTCCAGGCCGTGCCACGGGTCCGGGCGCAGGTGCTGGCAGACATACAGGCCGGCGGCCGTCAGCCTGGCGTCCGTGTCGGGCATGGCGTTGCCGGGCGGGCGCGGCGCCGGCGCCGCCAACTCTGGCAGCCGCGCGAGGTGCTGGCGCTGTTCCGGCGTCAGGCTGGCCGTGATCCTGAATTCAAATCCCATGTTTTCTCCTTGATTTGCGGGCCGCCGCAGCGGCTATTTTTCATTATCGAAAAAATTGCACATAGCTTGGCATTCTTTCCGTTTTTGTTTTCAAAGTATCTCGTCCATACTGCATAGCACTGGCCCGGCACACACAGCGTGACGCAAGGGCAGGAGCAGAAGCACCGTACAACGACATCCCTTTTTTTATATTCAATTATTTTCACCAAGGAAAACATCATGCCTATCGCCACCGCCCAAGCCGCCCAAAAACTGCTGACCCCTGACGATCATACCCTGATCATGATCGACCACCAGTCGCAGATGGCGTTCGCCACCCGTTCGATCGACCTGGCCTTGCTGCGCAACAATGCGGCCCTGGTGGCGAAGGCGGCGGCGCAATTCAATGTGCCGACGATTTTGACGACGGTGGCGGCCAAGTCGTTCTCCGGTCCCATCTTCGACGAAATCCAGTCCGTCTTTCCCGACCAGGCGCCGGTCGACCGCACGACCATGAACACCTGGGAAGACGCGCGCATCGCCGACAAGGTGAACGGTTACGGCAAGGGCAAGATCGTGCTGGCCGGCCTGTGGACCTCCGTCTGCATCGTCGGCCCCGCCCTGTCGGCGCTGGCGCAGGGTTTTGAGGTGTACGTGATCGCCGACGCCAGCGGTGACGTCTCCGATGAAGCCCATGCGATGGCCATGCAGCGCATGATACAGGCGGGCGCGCAGCCGATGACGTCCGTGCAATACTTGCTGGAACTGCAGCGCGACTGGGCCCGCGGCGAGACCTACAATGAAACGGTGGCGACGGCCGTGGCGCACGGCGGCGGCTATGGCCTGGGCTTGATCTACGCCAAATCCATGTTCAACGCCAGCGAAGGTCATTGAGCTTTCATTGATATCGCGCCAGCGCCGCCCGCCGGCGGGGCGGTATTCTTCACCTGAACCGGGAGTTTCCATGCACGCAAGCACGATTTTACTGAATGGCCGTTTCCACACGGTCGACAGGGCGCAGCCGCTGGCGTCCGCCGTCGCCATCGCCGACGGCAAGTTCCTCGCCGTCGGCGACGTCGAAGACGTGATGCGCCATCGCGGCCCCGCCACGCAGCTGATCGACCTGGCTGGCCGTACGGTGATTCCCGGCCTGAACGATTCGCATCTGCACCTGATCCGGGGCGGCTTGAACTACAACCTGGAACTGCGCTGGGAAGGCGTGCCGTCGCTGGCCGACGCCTTGCGCATGCTCAAGGAGCAAGCCTTGCGCACGCCGAACCCGCAATGGGTGCGCGTGGTGGGCGGCTGGACGGAATTCCAGTTCGCGGAAAAGCGCATGCCGACGCTCGATGAAATCAACGCGGCCGCGCCCGACACGCCCGTCTTCATCCTGCACCTGTACGACCGCGCCCTGCTCAACCGCGCCGCCCTGCGCGCCGTCGGCTACGATAAAAATACGCCGAACCCGCCCGGCGGCGAGATCGTGCGCGATGGGGCCGGCAACCCGACGGGCTTGCTGATCGCCCGGCCGAACGCCATGATCCTGTATGCCACGCTGGCGAAAGGCCCGAAGCTGCCGCTGGAATTGCAAGTGAACTCCACGCGCCAGTTCATGCGCGAACTCAACCGCCTCGGTATCACCAGCGCCATCGACGCCGGCGGCGGCTTCCAGAATTATCCCGAAGACTACGCTGTCGTCGATGAGCTGGCGCAAAAGGAGCAGTTGACGATACGCATCGCCTACAACCTGTTCACGCAAAACAAGGGCGCGGAATTGCAGGACTTCCAGAAGTGGACGGGCATGATCAAGCCCGGCGACGGCACGGATTACTACCGGCACAACGGCGCCGGCGAAATGCTGGTGTTTTCCGCCGCAGACTTCGAGGATTTCCTCGAGCCGCGCCCCGAGCTGGCGGCCGGCATGGAAGACGAGCTGGAAAAGGTCGTGCGCCACCTGGTCGAGCAGCGCTGGCCGTTCCGCCTGCACGCCACCTATGACGAATCGATCGGCCGCATGCTCGACGTGTTTGAAAAGGTCAACCGCGACACGCCGTTCGGCGGCTTGCACTGGCTGTTCGACCACGCGGAAACCATCAGCCCGAGAAACATCGACCGCGTGAAAGCGCTGGGCGGCGGCCTGGCCATCCAGCACCGCATGGCCTTCCAGGGCGAATATTTCGTCGAGCGTTACGGGGCCGAGGCGGCCAAAGCCACGCCGCCCGTGCAGCGCATGCTGGACGCGGGCGTGCCCGTGGGCGGCGGCACGGATGCCACCAGGGTCGCCAGCTACAACCCGTGGACGGCGCTGTACTGGCTCGTTTCCGGGCGTACCGTGGGCGGCCTGGCCCTGACGGATGCGGCGGGGCGCCTGTCGCGCGACACGGCGCTGGAACTGTGGACGGCGGGCAGCGCCTGGTTTTCCAGCGAGCAAGGCAAGAAGGGGCGCATCCGCGAGGGCATGCTGGCCGACCTTTCCGTGCTGTCGGCCGATTACTTTACGGTGCCGGAAGAGGCGATCAAGTCCATCGAATCCGTGCTGACCATGGTGGGCGGCAAGGTCGTCTACGCCCAGGGAGAATTCATGGCGCTGGCGCCGCCGGCCATCCCCGTGCTGCCCGAGTGGTCGCCCGTGCGCGCGGTGCCCGGCCATTACCGGCCCGCAGCCAGGCCGGCGCAAGCGCAAGCCATGCTGCCGCACCAGTGCGCGGGCGCCTGCGGCGTGCATGCGCATGCGCACGACCGGGCGCGCAAGTCGGCCGTGCCGATCAGCGATTTTTCCGGTTTCTGGGGCACCCTGGGCTGCAGCTGCTTCGCCTTCTAGGCGGCCGGGCCTTATTTCGAAAGGCGCAGGATGGCCGAGGCGAGCCGCGTGAAACAAGGGCTCAGGTCGCTTTCGGTGGCCGCATAGCAGTACAGGCCCATGGGTTCGGCCGGCTTGCGGCAACGCGTTGGCGCATCGCTCGTGTTGGCCATGCAGCGCAGCAAGTCTTCGCCGATTTCATTGTCCGGCCCTGCCATGCCCTTCAGCGCGGCGCCCATGCCCAGGGTAAAGATGTAGGTTTTTTCCAGGCGCGCCTTGCTGGCCATCGCTTCTGCCAGGTTGCGCGATGCACGGTGCATATTGGTCCACTGAAGTTTTCTGGTGGACATATCTTTGCTCACTGCACGCGGCGCAGTGGTCACGATAGGGAATTCGCGTGCCGTCGGATCGTCGGCCTGGGCGGGAGGATTGTGCGCGTTATACCAGGCCGGCAATTCACTGATCAGGTTTCTGGCGCAATAGGTCTCGGGCGCGAGCTTGGTGCTGGTTGCATCGATACGGTACAGTCCATCTGTCGCAAAACCGCTCGATGGTAAATCGTCGTACACGGCCAGCGCTCCCGCTTTCGTGCAATTGCCCGTGGTAGCGGGAAAAAAGTAAGAGGAAAAGGCGGACGGCGAGCCGTCGGAAAAGAACACGATGACGCGCAGGCTGGAGCGATTGACCTGGCTGATGCCCTTGAGTTGATCAAGGGCATTCCACATGCCTTCCGAATAATTCGTGCCGCCTTCAAACTTGTAGCCATTGATGGCATTGCCAGCCTGCGTGCGATTGAAGCCGCGATCGCTTGTCTTGATCGGCAGATCGAGTTGCGCGCCGCTGGCAAAATGCAGGAGGCCGACGCGGTCCACGGTGGAATTGAATTTATTCAGGAAGGAAATGCCCGCCGCCCGCACGGCGTCGGCATTGTTTTTCAGCGACCCCGACGTATCCATCACCAGCACCATATCCAGGTCCTTGCGGATGGTTTGCGCGCTGGCGGCCACGTTCAGGGTCTTGAAGCCGAGTATGCCCATCAGCGAGACGGGCAGGGAGGCGGTGGCCGAGACGTCGATGGTGACGGTGCCCTTGTCGAACGTGACGTCGACGGGATTCAGGGTCGGCGTCGAGAGCAGGAACTGATCCGGATAATTGATATCAAAAAACTCCTTGGCCGACTGGCGCGCGCTGGCTCGCTGTTCCGCTTCCGAGTTGCCTGTAGTAACGCCGCGCGCCGCCGCCAGGCTGGCCGAGTCGACGGCCGCATTGAGCTTGGCCTTGACGAAGTAGCCGAGGGCCGAATCGATGGCCAGGCCCGCCGAGGCGATCAGGACGACGGCCGACAGCGCCACCATGATCAGCACTTGGCCGCTTTGCCGCTTGTGTGGAATGCGCATCAGAATATCGTCATCGAAGTCAGGTTGGGGCCCAGGATGGGCGTCGTGCTGTTGCCAATTTTCAAGGTGCCGAAAAGCATGTCGAAATTGTAGAAAGTTTCCACGGCGTAGATCAGCTCGCCGTCCGCCAGCTGGTTCTGCATCAATGCCACCGTGGGAGCATAGTCGTCCTTGGCGATGCTGGTGCACGTGCCATTGCTCCAGCTGCTGCATTGCCACACCTGGCTGGCGGGCAGGTAGCCGCTGGCCTTGGCGCCGGCGTCCCAGCGGTACTGTTCCAGCACGATATTGCGCAAGCCGCTCTTCGCCGTGTAGCCCATGATCTTGGTGACGTAGATCATGCCGCGCCTGTTCATGTCCAGCGGCGGCGTGCTGGCGGCCAGCGCATTCATGATGGTCTGGCTTGAGCCGCTCAGGTCGGACGTCGAGCGCGAGGCCAGGTTGGCGCCTTCGCGGCTGATGTTGAGCAGGATGATCTTGGCCTGGATGGCGCGCGACAGGTCGACCACCATGAACAGCAGCAGCGCCAGCAGCGGCAGCACGATGGCAAATTCGATGGCGGCGATGCCGCGCGCGGCGCGCCGCGCAAGAGGGCGGGAGCGCATCACAGGCCGCCAAAGCTTTCATTGCGCATGGTGGCGGCCACGACGTAGGGCGATTTGCCGTCCTTGTAGAAGGCGGCCATCAGCGGCGTGGCGAATTTCCAGTTGTATGCGACGGAAATGACGACGATATCGCCGCTGTTGCCGAACATGCCGGTGCTGGTGCCGCTGGTGCCATTGACCGTGATGACGGGATTGACTTTGTCGTAGATGCCCATGGAACTGGCTTTCATCTTTTGAATGACGGCCTGGTAGCGCTGCTGGTTGCTGCTGGCCGGATCGAGATCCTTGTTGCCCGTCACGGCATAGCGTGCGCCTTCTCGCACCGCATGCTGCATGGTGAGATTGGCGAAATAGGCCATGCTCAGTTCGATCATGCCGATCAGCAGCAGCAGGAAGACCGGGGCAATGATGGCAAACTCGACAAGGGTGGCGCCAGCCTGCCGGATGCTGCGTGGCGGAGGGCGGGAAAAGCGGGCCGTAGCCTTGCTGAGCATCATTTCGGGTATCCAGGTAAAGGCTTGCGCCTGCGTTTTATGGCAATGCATTCAAATCAATTTGCCTCAGCTCATTTTATCGCGCTTTGCGCGAGTGAGGTTCGCATTAAAATGCACGGAAATCAAGTTTATTATAATTTACATAGTCAATGGCGGGCTGCCCATTCCTAATTTGTATTCCTGAGAGTAATATGCGGAGCGTACGGAAATTAAAAAATAATTAAGCAATTTCCGGCATGCCGAACCGATGGTGCTTTTTGCAAAGATGAAATGAGTATGCTGCAACAGCAACAATTGCAATGGGGAAAGAATGGCGTGCCAGCCTTGCCGCCGGAGGAGCATGCTGACTTGCAAATAATCTCAGGCATGCGCTTATTCTTGGCCGTGACGGCATTATTGGCACTGATGCTCAATTCCGGCAGCCAGGGCTTGTCCGGGCAATTGGCTTGGGTAATTTTCCCCCTGTATGTGCTGTATGGCGCGGTATTGCTGGTTTTGCTGCATTTTCATCGCGGCAGCGGCAAATTGGTGTATTGGCTCGACGTATGCTGGTGCGGCCTGATCGTGTTGTGCACCGGCGGCGGCGAGAGTTACTTTTTCCCCGGGTTTTTCTTTGCGATCCTGGCGTCCTCGTTCCAGCGGGGATACGATGAAGGCGCCCGCATAACGCTCGCTTCCTGTGCCATGCTGGTGCTGGCGTCGGTGCTGTCGGAGCAGGAGCCGAATCTGCCGCAGCTGCTTTTGCGCACGGCGTTTGTCCTGGCGCTGGGCTGCATGATCGCTTGCTGGGGTGGCCTGAGCGTGCAGCACAAGCGCCGCCTGGCCTTGCTGCGCGAGGTGGGCCAGCAATCGAATCCCCGTTTCGGGGTCGATCATACGGTGGCGTCGATGCTGGAGAAGGCGCGCGTCTTCTTTGGCGCCAGCAGTTGCATCCTGGTCATGCGCGAGGGCGGCGCCGCGCATTGGCAGTTGCGCACGGCGCTCGACGACAGCCGGGGAAATGGCGGGCGCGTCAGCCAGATGAGCGAAGCGGCCGTGGCGCCGCTGATGGTGTTCGAGGCCAGCCAGAGCGTACTGTACGCGTCGTCGCTGCGTTCGCGCCTCGGGCTGGCGCATGCCTGGCAGGGCAAGGCACGCGCCAGCGCCAGATGGCAGCGGCTCGACATCGACGCGACGCAGGGCACCGCGCTGACGGAACTCTTCGATGCGCGGTCCTTCATCAGCGTTCCCTTGCCTTTGCATAAGGGACAGGGCCGGCTGTACGTACTGGCGTCCACAACCCGGCTGTCGAAGGCCGACGCCATGTTCTTGACGCATATCGTTGCACAAGTATTTCCCCAACTGGAGAATATCGCCATTCTCGACAAGCTCGCCTCCGGCGCCGCTTACCGCGAACGGCAGAAAATTGCCCGCGATTTGCACGATTCGACCATCCAGCCCTACATCGGCCTGCGCCATGGCTTGAGCGCCTTGCGGGGCAAGGTGGCCGCCGGCAGTCCCCTGCTGGCCGACCTCGACAAGCTGATCGACATGAGCGGCCAGGTGATAGCCGACTTGCGCCAGATGGCGCAGACGGTGCGCGGCGGCAAGGAGCGGTACGACGAGCCGGAGCTGCTGGCGGCCCTGCGGCGCCAGGCGCAACAGTTGAAGAAATTCTTTGGCATCGACATCGAGATTGTCTCGGACCGGACGTTCCTTCTCAGCGACAGGCTGGCGGCGGAAGTGTTTCAGATCGTCAATGAAGGCATGAGCAACATCCGCAGGCACACCACGGCCCGCGAGGGCTGCGTGCGCCTGGCCTGCGGGACGCATGCCGTGTCGATCTCGATCGAAAATGCCGCCGAGTCCGGCGCACCGGGGCGCGTGCCGTTCATGCCCGCTTCCATCGCTGAACGCGCGCAGGCGCTGGGCGGCACCGTGCAGGTTGGCCAGGCGGCTGGCGGCGCCACGGCGGTGCGTATCGAAATTCCCGTGTAAGGGCCCGGCCCTGCGCGCCGTGGCACATTGAAGGTAAGCCTATGTCAAGTCTGCATCCCATCCGCGTCATGCTGGTCGACGATCATAAAACCATGTTGTGGGGCCTGGAAAAAATGCTGGAGGACGCGTGCCCGGCGATGACAGTGGTCGCCAGCGTCAGCAATATTGGCGATGCCGTGGCGCTGGCCGGCAGCTTGCAGCCCGATATCGTCGTACTCGACGTCGATCTCGATGGCGTGTGTGCCGTCGATTCCGTGCCGGCGCTGGTGGCCAACGGCGTCACGCGCGCGCTGATGTTCAGCGGCACGCGCGACCAGGAAGTGCTGGCCCGCGCCGTGCGCAGCGGTGCGCGCGGCGTGATCGGCAAGGAAGTGGCGGCGGAACAGCTCATCGATGCCATCGCGCGCGTGCACCGCGGCGAACTCTGCCTGGACCAGGCTTTGCTGGGCAGTCTGCTGGGAGCGCTGATCAAGCCGGTCCCGGCACCGGCGGCGCCCGATCCGGAGGCGGCGCGCATCGCCCTGCTGACCCTCAAGGAACGCAAGATCGTTGCCATGATGGTGGAAGGCAATGGCGCACTCAACAAAACCATAGCGCAGCGCGCCTTCATTTCCGAGCAAACCTTGCGCAACCATTTGACGTCGATTTACAGCAAGCTGGACGTGGCCAACCGCCTGGAACTCTATGTCTACGCCTTGAAGAACGGCCTTGCGGGGCCCCAGGAATGCTGAATCCAGTACAAATGTACTGATATTGCAAAAGAAAAAAGCTCTTTTGTACCAGTTAAAAAATTACTTTTATCTGATTAATATCACTATTTATTTATTTATAATATATGAATCGGCAATCGGTAAATGCCGCTGAATTAGTCAGACTGATATTGCGAATAGGGCCAAGGGCAGGAAAGTCCGGAAAAAAATGATACGCCAGGCATCGTGTATTTAATGCGCGGTTGGCGCAGCAATTCATTTTCCGCTTATGCCTGGCGATGCTCGCCGATCGCCTTGGCGTGCCTGCTTGTACTTTCGCCCATATGCAAGGATCCGTGGCATAGATCCACTTCTGGCTGTATCCGCAGTTGTCATGACGTTGTAAAACTTACTCTGAATGGATTAATCATGAATTTCATCAAAAATTTTATCGCTGAAGAAGATGGCGTTACCGCAATCGAATACGGCCTGATCGCCGCGCTGATCGCTGTCGCGATCGTTGGCGTCGTGAAAACTGTGGGTACCGATCTGGGTGCCGTATTTACCAGCGTTTCGAAGAACTTGACAGGCAAGTAATCGCCACGCGTGCTATGGCAGTGCGCGCCCCTCCGGGCGCGCGCCGATGGTGGCCCGGATCAGCCGCATGGCGCCGGGCCATCGTCGTTTCTGCCCCAGTCCTTGTCTTTCCCGCGCCGGATAATCCATGTATACCGCTCTTTTCCTGACCTGGTCGCCGGCAGTCCTGCTGGCCGGCTTGCTGCTGCTGGCCGTGTGCCACGACGTGCGCAGCCGCCGCATCCCGAATCGCCTGGTGTTTTCAGGCGCGCTGGCAGGATTGTTGCTCAACGCAGCGTTGCCGGCCGGTGCAGGCCTGTTGTCGGCCACGCCCGGCGCGCTCGGCTTCTGGCCGGCCCTGGGCGGCCTGGCCCTTGGCCTGGCGTTGCTGCTGCCGATGTATGCGCTCAAGGCGCTGGGCGCCGGCGACGTGAAATTGATGGCCATGGTGGGGGCCTTTGTCGGTCCGCACGCCGTTTTCTTTTGCCTGCTGGCCAGCCTGCTCGCTGGCGGCGTGCTGGCGCTGGCCGTGGCCGCTTATCACGGCACCTTGCGCCAGGTCGGCAGCAATAGCTATCACATGGCCTTGAACAGCTTCATGCGTGCCATCGCGGCGCAACGGCCCGATATCGACGCGCCGGTCGCGCCCAGCGGCAAGTTGCCGTATGCCATAGCCATCGCCAGTGGCACCGCGCTCTACCTGCTCCTGGCCGCCGGCGGCCAGCTGGGACTCTTCGCATGACCGCTGGCGTCTTCCGCACCCGTACCCATGCCTGCTGATCTGCTTGCCGCACCGGCTTCCCAGCGTGCCCCGCGCACCGTCGAAGAGACGGGCTTGCCCTTTTTCTTCCTGGTCGAACTGCTGGTCAAGGTGCTGTTCCAGCGCGGGCAGCTGCACCTGCCCGAGCTGGCCAGCTACGTCAAGCTGGGCCTGGGCGTGATCGACCCCGTCATGGTCTTCATGCGGCAGGAAAAAATGTGCGAGGTCATGCGCCGCGGCGCCAGCGGCACCGATGCCGACCTCCACTATCAGTTGACGGACAGCGGCCGCCAGCGCGCCCTCGAATGCCTGGCGCGCAATGCCTATGCGGGCCCATGCCCGGTGCCGCTGGCCGCCTATAACGCGCAGGTATCGGCGCAAAGTGTTGCCAACATGCATGTCACGCGTCCGCAGGTCGCGGCCAGCTTCGACGGCGTGGTGGTGAATCAGACCGTGCTCGACCAGCTGGGCGCGGCCATGAATTCCGGGCGCGCCATTTTCATCTACGGCGCCGCCGGCAGCGGCAAGACGTATCTGGCCGAACGCCTGCAAGACTTGCTGCAAGGGGACATTGCCTTGCCTTACGCCATCATGGTCGATGGCGAAGTCGTGCCCTTCTATGACCCGGTGCTGCATCTGCCGGCGGCGCAGCAGGCGGAAGCGCCGGCCGGCATCGAGCGCGCCGTGCAGCTCGACGCGCGCTGGGTGCGCGGCGTGCGCCGCCCGGCCGTGCTCACCGGCGGCGAGCTGACCCTGGAAATGCTGGACCTGCGCTTCGACGGCGTAACGCGGCTGTACCGCGCGCCGCCGCACCTGAAGGCCAACAACGGGATTTTCATCATCGACGACCTGGGGCGCCAGCGCTGTTCTCCGCTGGAACTGATGAACCGCTGGATCGTGCCGATGGACCGCGCCATCGATTACCTGTCGCTGCATAACGGCCATACCTTCCAGGTGCCGTTCGACGTGGTGGTGGTGTTTTCCTCGAATTTCCTGCCCGAGCGGCTGTCGGACGCGGCCTTCCTGCGCCGCCTGGGCTACAAGATCGAAGTGCCGGCGCTCAGCGCGGCGCACTACGAAACCGTGTTTCGCCAGACCTGCGCCACCTGCGGCGTGGCGTTCGACGCGGAGGCCTTTGCCTTCCTGCTGCAGCGCCATGCACGCGGCGCGACGCCCTTGCTGGCCTGTTATCCGCGCGACCTGCTGCGCCAGGTGCGCGACCTGGCCCGCTACGAAGGCACGCCGGTGCAACTGAGTGCAACGGTGCTGGACTGGGCCTGGAACAATTATTTTGCCGGCGCGAACCAGCGCCAGGGCGCGGACGACATGGCCGTGCAAGAGCGGCGCGAACAGAAATCAAGCTGAAGTCAGAGGAAAAACGATGCGAAATACCCGTGCTTTACTTATGTTGCTGCTGGCCCTCGTGCTGGCCGGTGCCGCCGTGCTGACGGCGGCGATCTGGATGGGCGGCCAGAGTACGCCCGCGAGCCAGCAGATCGTCGTGGCCCTGGTCGATATCGGCGTGGGCACGAAGATCAGTCCGCTCATGCTGCGCAGCATGGACTGGCCCGCCGGCGCGCAGCCGCCCGGCGCCTTTACCGACAGCAAGGCGCTGGACGGACGCATCACGCGCACGGCCATCAGCCTCGGTGAACCGGTGCTGGAAAGCAAACTGGCGCCGCCGGGCACGAGCGGCGGCCTGTCCTCCATCGTGGCCGATGGCAAGCGCGCCATGACCGTGCGCGTCAACGATGTGGTGGGGGTGGCGGGCTTTGCCTTGCCTGGCAACTTTGTCGACATCCTCGTCAATACCCAGGACGACCGGGCCAAGGCCAGCGGCGGCGCCGAGCTGGCCATTTCGAAGATCGTGCTCGAGCGCATCCTGGTGCTGGCCGTGGCGCAGGAATCGAACCGCGACGACAACAAGCCCAAGGTGGTCAATGCCGTCACCCTGGAATTGACGCCGGACCAGGTGGAAAAGCTCGACCTGGCGCGCAGCGTGGGCACCTTGTCGCTGGTGCTGCGCAACCAGATCGACCCGGCGCCCGTCAACACGGGCGGCGCCACCAAGGAGTCGCTGCTGGGACTGAAGCCGCTGCTGCCCGTCGCCGCGCCGCGCGCGGCTGCACCGGCGCGCCAGGCGCCGCGTCCCGCCGCGCCACCGGCCGAGAGCGTCAAAGTGATCACGGGCATGGATACCCGCGTCCAGCAATTCTAACCATACCAGTAGCAGGGATAGTCGATGACCTCATTTTGTAACCGTATCGCCAGGCCGCGCTTGCGCCTGGCCCTGGCCCTGAGTGGCTTGACGGCGAGTTTGCTGTGGCCGCCTGGCGCCAGCGCCGCGCCCGCCGTGCGCAAGGTGGACGCCGCCAGCCAGGCCGCCCCCCTGTCGCTGGGGGGCGATATCGCCCGGCTGGGGCCGCCGATCCGCTTGTCCGTCGGCAAGTCGACCTTGCGCAGCCTGACGCGGGCCGTCTCGCAGATCGCCGTCAATGATCCGAAGGTGGCGGGTGCCAGGCTGCTGGGCAGTTCCAGCGAGCTGTATATCTGGGGCCTGGCCCCGGGCAGTACCAATCTGATTCTGTGGGACAAGGAGCATCGTCCCGTGATCGTCGATATCGAAGTCGGAATCGATGCCGACGGCTTGCAGGCGCAGCTGGCGCATGTGTTTCCCCGTGAAACAGATCTCAAGGCCAGTTCGGCCGGCGGCGCCATCGTGCTGACGGGCATGGTTTCGGATGCCGTCAAGGCCAGCCAGATCATGGCCATGGCCACGGCGTTCGCGCAGCGGGGAGGCGGCGAAGCGGCGCCGGCGGCCGCAGGAGCGGCAGGAGCCGCTATGGCGCCAGTCGCCGGCCCGGCCGGCGCTGCCGCTTCCGGCGTGAGCGTGATCAATATGCTGACCATCGCCGCGCCGCAGCAGGTGATGCTGGAAGTCAAGATCGCCGAAGTCTCGAAAACCCTCGTCGACCAGCTGGGCGCCAGCATCGGCGCGCGCGCCAGCAGCGGCAACTGGACTTACAGTTTCCTGTCGAACTTGTTGAGCGGCAACCCCAGCATGATCGACGGTTTTAATGGTAAAAACGGCAACTTCCTCACGCTCGATGCGCAAAAGCGCGACGGCCTCGTGAAAGTGCTGGCCGAACCGAACATCATGGCCATCAGCGGCCAGGAGGCCAGCTTCCTGGCCGGCGGCAAGATCTACATTCCCGTCTCGCAAGACAGCGCCACCAACAAGATCACCCTGGAAGAAAAGGAATTCGGCATTGCCGTCAAGTTCACGCCCACCGTGCTCGACGGCGGACGCATCAATCTGAAGGTGGCGCCGGAAGTGTCGGAGCTCAACAAGGACGGCATCGGCATCACCACGGGCGGCACGGCCGGCAGCGCCATCCTGCCGGCATTTACCACGCGGCGCGCCACCACCACGGTGCAATTGTTCGATGGCCAGAGCTTTGCCATCGGCGGCTTGATCAAGAACAATGTGACGACGAATATCAAGGCGCTGCCGATGCTGGGCGAGATTCCCGTGCTGGGCGCCTTGTTCCGCAGCAGCGATTTCCAGACCGACCGCACCGAGCTGGTGTTCATCATCACGCCGCACCTGGTCAAGCCGCTGGCCGGCGACTACGTGCTGCCGACGGATGCCTATGTGGCGCCCAGCCGCGCGCAATTTTTCCTGCAAGGAAAGATGGAAGGCGATGCCACGCCGCCGCCGGCGGCGGCCGACAAACAACCGGGCGCCCCAGCGGCGACCGGCTTCGACATTCAATAGGAGAGTGAGCATGCAGCGTCCTCCATTCCTTCCCCTGCTGTGCGTGCTGCTGGCATCGATCGCCGCCAGCGGCTGCGCCACCACGCCGCGCCTCGACAGCAACTTCGGCCGCAGCGTCGGTTTGCTGCGCGCCCAGCAAGTGATCAACCCGCAGGCGGGACTGAACCGCGACCCGGTGGCTGGCCTCGACGGCAAGTCGGCGGCGGCGGCATACCAGGCCTACGAGAAGACTTTCAGCGCGCCCGTGCCGCAGTCGGGCGCCATGACGATCAGCCTGGGACGCCAATGAAGATGTCACCGTTACCACAGAATAGGCAAGGCATATCGTGAAAATCGCCATCATATCCCGGGATGACAGAGTATTGGCCGAGCTGGGCCGCCTGGTCGGCAACCGTAATCCGGCGGACGACGTCGACGCCCGCAGCGGACCGCTGGAGCAACTGTATGCGGCGCAAGAGCTGCCAGACGTGCTGATGTTCGACCGGCCCGGCAACGATGGCGCCGACCTGGCCGCCATCGAGCGCCTGAGCAATCAGTTTCCGCGTCTGGCCGTGATCCTGCTGTGCCCGCAGCATTCGCCCGACTTCCTGCTGCAAGCCATGCGTGCCGGCGTGCGCGAAGTGTTGCCGTCGCCGGCGGCCGCCGCCAGCGTCTACCCGGCCCTCGAACGCATCGAGGAAAAACTCGAGCGGCGCGACAATGGCAATGGCAAGGTGCTGGCCTTCATTTCCTGCAAGGGCGGCAGCGGCGCCACCTTCATCGCCACCAACCTCGGCTATGCCCTGGCGGAAAGCGGCCACAAGCGTGTTGCCTTGCTGGACCTGAACCTGCACTTCGGCGATGCCTCGCTGTTTGTCTCCGAAAACAAGCCGCTCGCTACCCTGGCCGACGTCACGCGCGACATCCACCGCCTGGACCCGTCCTTCCTCGCTTCGAGCATGCTCAATGTGCTGCCCAATTTCAGCGTCCTGGCGGCGCCGGAAGACCCGGCCCATGCCAGCGAAGTCCAGCCCGAGCATATCGACGCCATCATCAAGCTGGCGCGGCGCCAGTACGACTTCGTGGTGCTCGACGTGGGGCGCAACCTCGATGCGGTCAGCGTGCGCGCGCTCGACCACGCCGACCTGATCTTTCCCATCCTGCAAACGACCTTGCCCTACATCCGCGACGGCAAGCGCCTGCTGGGCATGTTCCGCTCGCTGGAATACGACAAGGACAAGGTGCGCCTGATCGTCAACCGGCACGACAGGGGCGGCGAAATCCGCCTGCAGGATCTGGAGGCGGCATATGGCACGACGATCGACCGCACGGTGCCGAATCATTATGCGTCGGCCGCCGCATCGGTCAACCAGGGCATGCCGATCTTGCAGCTGGACAAGAACAGCCCCATCACGCGCTCGCTGCAGGAGTTTGCCGCCAGCCTGACGGGCGCCAGCGTCGAACCCGCGCGGCAAGGCTGGCTGAACCGCGTGCTGCGGCGCGCCTAACCCCATTCGAACAGGAATTCTTTTATGGCAACTTCCCCCGTCTCCAGCCTGTCGATCCGCGAGCGTCTCGGCAATGGCAAGATCGCCACCCTGACGCCGCAGCGCGCGCCCTCGATCGACAACCGCAGCTACCGCGAGCTGAAACAGCGCATCCATACGCTGCTGCTCGAGCGCGTCGACCTGGAAAGCATGCAGCGGCTGACGCAGGATCAGATCCGCGACGAGTTGCGCAGCCTGGTCGAGCGCCTGCTCGACGAGGAAGCCGTGGTCATCAACGATATCGAGCGCAAGAACCTGACGCGCGACATCCGCAACGAGATGCTGGGGTTTGGCCCGCTGGAAACCTTGCTGTCGGACCCGAGCGTGTCGGATATCCTCGTCAATGGCCACAAGCAAGTATATGTCGAACGGCGCGGCAAGCTGGAATTGACCGATGTCGTGTTCAATGACGATGCACATTTGATGAAAATCATTGACAAGATCGTCTCGCGCGTGGGCCGCCGCATCGACGAATCGAGCCCCATGGTCGATGCGCGCCTGCCCGACGGTTCGCGCGTCAACGCCATCATCCCGCCGCTGGCCATCGACGGGCCCGTGATGTCGATCCGGCGTTTTTCCGTCGACCCGCTGCGCCTGGCCGACCTGGTCTCCTATGCCAGCATGACGGCCGAGATGGCCGAAGTGCTGCAGGGCCTGGGCAAGGCGAAGATGAATATCCTCATTTCCGGCGGCACGGGCAGCGGCAAGACCACCATGCTGAACGTGATTTCCGGCTTTATCAGCCATACGGAACGCATCGTCACGGTGGAAGACGCGGCCGAACTGCAATTGCAGCAGCCGCACGTGGTGCGCCTGGAAACGCGCCCGCCGAATATCGAAGGCAAGGGGGAAGTGTCGCAGCGCGCGCTGGTGCGCAATGCCCTGCGCATGCGCCCCGACCGCATCATCCTGGGCGAGGTGCGCGGCGCCGAGGCGCTCGACATGCTGGGCGCGATGAACACGGGCCATGAAGGCTCGATGGCCACCATCCACGCCAATACGCCGCGCGACGCCATCACGCGGCTGGAAAACATGATCAGCATGGCGGCCGCCAACCTGCCCAGCAAGGCCATCCGCCAGCAGATCAGCTCGGCCATATCGGTGGTGGTGCAAGTGTCGCGCCTGATCGACGGCAAGCGCAAGGTCACGTCGATCCAGGAAATCACGGGCATGGAAGGCGATGTCATCACGATGCAGGAAATCTTCAGCTTCAGGCAGACGGGGGTGGGGGAGAGCGGGGCCGTCGTCGGGTATTTCTCGGCCAGCGGCATCCGTCCCCATTTCCTGGAACGCCTGAAGAGTTTTGGCGTCGGCATTTCCAGCGCGGTCTTCGAGCCGACCGGCAGCGGGCGCTGACACGGCATGGGCTATCTCTCGTATCTGGTGTATCTGCTGATCTTCCTGGCGGTCATGCTGCTGGTCGGCGCCGTGTATTTCAACCTGCAGTCGCGCGGCGCAGGCGCCGGGCGCGTGGCGCGCCGCTTGCGGGCCATGAATACGGCCAGCGACGACGCGCAGAAAATCGTCTCCATCACCAAGAACCGGCAGCTCAGCTCGCATGCGGGCATACAGGGATTGCTGGAATGGCTGCCCGGCGTGGCCGGTCTGGACCGCTTGCTGCTGCAGTCGGGCAAGGACTGGGACGTGGGCAAGCTGCTCGGCTACAGCCTGCTGGCCTGGCTGCTGGGCTTGCTGTTGGGCAGCATCAGCCCCTTGCCCTGGTATCTGCGCCTGCTGCTCAGTCTTGCCTGCGCGGCGCTGCCGCTCCTGCTCGTGATGCGCGCCAAGGCCCGGCGGCAGGCGCGCATCGAACTGCAATTGCCCGATGCACTGGACATGATGAGCCGTGCCATGCGTGCCGGCCATGCCTTTCCCACGGCCCTGAAAATGGTCGGCGACGAGATGACGGGGCCCCTGGCCGATGAATTCCGCGCCGTGTTTGACGAAGTCAATTTTGGCGTGTCGATGTCCGATGCCTTGTCGGGGCTGGCGGCGCGGGTGCCGAGCACGGACTTGCGCTATTTCGTCATCGCCGTGCTGATCCAGCGCGAAACGGGCGGCAATCTGACGGAATTGCTTGGCAGCATCAGTGCCATCATCCGCGACCGCCTTAAATTGATGGGCCAGGTGCGCGTGCTGTCGGCCGAAGGGCGCATGTCGGCCTGGGTGCTCGGTTCGCTGCCCTTTGCCGCCGCGCTGATGATGCAGGTGACGAACCCCGAGTTCCTCTCCGTGCTGTACACGGATAGCGGCGGGCGCAAGATGGTGGGAGTGGCCTTCGGCATGTTGGTGATTGGCATCTTTGTCATCCGCAAGATTGTGCGGATTCGCGTGTGAGGCTGTGAAATGAGGCAATTGACCATATACAAGGTGGCACGATGAGCGGCATGCAGATGGGCTTGTTGGTGGTGCTGTTCCTGATCGTGTTCGGCATCGTCCTGGTGCTGGCGCGGTTGTTTGCGGGCAACGCGGTGCAAGTGCGGCTCGATACCCTGGATGTGCAGAAAATAGATACGGGCAAGGCCCGCCGGATGAACCAGCGCTGGCTGGGATACCTGATCAGCCTGACCCGTCCGCTGGCCAGACTGTCGCTGCCCGAGGAGGGGTGGGAAGTATCGCCCATCCGCATCCGCTTCATCAATGCGGGCTGGCGCAAGAGCGCCGCGCCGGCGCTGTTTTACGCGGCCAAGACGGGTCTGGCGCTGCTGTTCCCCCTGCTGGCTTATCTGCTGCTGCGGCACGGCGAGTACAACCTGTTCCTGTGGCTGCTGCTGGCCGCGGCCCTGGGCTATTATCTGCCGGACTTCTGGCTCAAGCATTGCTTGAAAGAACGGCAGCGCGAAATCTTCGAAACCTTTCCCGATGCGCTGGACTTGATGACGGTCTGCGTCGAAGCGGGCCTGGCGATGGATGCCGCGCTGGCGCGCGTGGCCCAGGAAATTGGCATGAAAAGCCTGATTCTGGCCGAGGAATTGCAACTGGTGACGCTGGAACTGCGTGCCGGCAGCGCCAAGGACAAGGCCTTGCGCAACCTGGCCCTGCGCACGGGCGTGGAAGATGTCGATGCCCTGGTGACCCTGCTGATACAGGCAGAGCGCTTCGGCACGAGCATCGCCGCTTCCTTGCGCGTGCAGTCGGACGAGCTGCGCACCAAACGGCGCCAGCGCGCCGAGGAAACGGCGGCCAAGATTGCGCTCAAGCTGTTGTTTCCCTTGATTTTTTTCATTTTCCCATCCCTGCTGGTGGTGCTCATGGGGCCCGCCCTGCTGCAGATCCGCCGCGCGCTGCTGCCGGCGATGGGGGGCGCGTGATGCCGCGCTGGTTCAGGATGCCTGTCTGGTGGCTGCTGGCGTGCCTGCTGCAAGGCTGTACGGCCACGCCCGTCGCGCCACAGTGGCAGGTGCAAGGCGTGCAGCGCATCGGCCATTCCGCCGGCCAGAATGCCGCCACGTATTTGCAACTGGGCAAGTTTTACCAGGAGCGGGGCCAGCTGGAGCTGGCGGCCGGCGCCTATGCCGCCTCGATTGCCCTCGACCCGCGGCAACTGGGCGCGCGCAATGCGCAAGCCGTGCTCGATGCGCGCCAGGGCCGGCTTGAACAGGCCGCCACGGCGCTGCTGGCGCTGGTGCGCGACTATCCCGAGGCCGCCCAGCCCATGAACAATCTCGGCTATGTCTACTACCTGCAAGGGGAATTGGCGCAAGCGTCGGGCATGCTCGGGCGGGCCGTGGCGCGCGATGGCGGCACGGCGCTGGCGCGCAATAACCTGCAACTGGTGCAAGCGGCGCAAGCGATGCAGGCGGCACCAGCCGTGGCCGCCGCGCCGGCGGCGCTGGCCGGGATCAAAATCATCAATGGCAATGGCATCCGCGGCATGGCGGCGCAGGTGCGCCAGCGCGTGCGGGAGCATGGCATGGCGGTCAGCCGCCTGGCGAATCAGCCCGGTTTCCGCCAGGCACATAGCCAGATCCTGTACGCCCCCGGCCATGCGCGCCAGGCCGATGCCTTGCGGCAAGTCCTGGCGCAGCAGGGGCCGCCCGTGCAACTGGTGGCCGTCGCCAGCCTGGGGCGTGGCGCCGGCATCCGCCTGATCCTGGGACACGACCAGGCTTAACTGGAACAAGATGGCAGCAATACATTATCAGTATCACAATAACAGGGAGAAGTGCATGTATGGATTGACGAGTAGGGCTTGGCCGGCGCGCTGGGCGCATTGCCTGGCTGCCGGCACGGCAGCAACGTTGCTGGCCGGCTGTGGCGGCGGCGGTTCCGGCGGCAGCGATTGCAGCACCCTGGACCCGGGCCGCAATCCGAACCTGCCCGGCTGCGTGGTGCCGCCCGTCACGCCGGTGGCTCCCGTCACGCCCGTCGTGCCCGTGCCTGCAACCCTGGCGCTGAGCCTGAAGGATGGGGGCGGCAAGGCGACCACCTCGGTCAGCCCCGGCAACAGCGCCACCGTGCAAGCCGTCGTGAAGGATGGCAAGGGTGCGGTGCTGCCGGGCGTCTTGCTAACCTTGAACAGCAGCGACAAGAGCGCCAGTTTCACCCCGGGCGCGGCCAGCGCCCTGACGGACGCGAACGGCGTGGCCAGCATCGTCATCGCGGCGGGCAGCCAGAGCGGTGCTTTTGCGCTGACGGCCAGCGCCACGGTAAATGGCAGCGTGTTGACGTCGAGTATCAATTACACCGTGGTCTACCCGACCCTGACCCTGGGCGGCGTGGGCGTCGTGCCGGCGACCCTGTCGGCGGGCGGCACGGCCGGCCTGAGCGTGACGCTGATGAATGGCCCGGCCGTGTATGCGCCGGTGCAGTCGGTCGTCTTCAGTTCGCCTTGCGCCAGCGCCGGCAAGGCGGCCATCAGCAGCCCCGTGAATACGGTCAATGGCGTGGCCAGCACCTCGTACATCGACAAGGGCTGCGGCGCGCCGGACGTGATCACGGCCAGCACCGTCTTCAATGCCACCACCTTGAGCCAGTCGGGCACCCTGACGGTGCAGACGGCCAATGCCGGCCAGATCGGCTTTGTCTCGGCCCTGCCGCAAAACATCGCCCTGAAAGGCACGGGCGGGGCGGGGCGGCAAGAGTCGTCCACCGTCACCTTCAAGGTGCTCGACAGGAATGGCAATCCCGTCAGCGGCAAAGCGGTCAATTTCGTGCTCAATACGACGGCGGGCGGCCTGAGCCTCAATCCCGCGCAATCGACCAGCGGCGCCGACGGCAGCGTCAGCACCACGGTGGCTTCCGGCACCGTGAACACGCCGATCCGCGTCACGGCCACGCTGCAGGGCACCAGCCTGTCGACGGTGTCGGACCAACTGGTGGTGTCCACCGGCATACCCGAGCAGGACAGCTTTACCTTGACCACGTCCATGTTCAATACGGAAGGCAGCGATTTTGCCGGCTGCACCGCGCCCACGGGCGCCACCATCACGGCGCGCCTGGGCGACCACTTTCACAATCCCGTACCCGATGGCACGGCCGTCAGCTTCACGGCCGAAGGCGGCACCGTCGATGCATCCTGCCTGACGGGCCTGGTCAACACCACCTTGACGGACGGCACGGTGATCACGCAGAAAGGCGTGCCGGGTTCTTGTTCCGTGCGTTTTTGCCCCGGCAATCCCCGTCCGCTTGACGGCCGCGTGACCATCCTGGCGTATGCGCTGGGCGAGGAAAGTTTTGTCGATGCGAATGGCAACAATTTGTTTGATGCCGGCGAAAGCTACGTCGACCTGGGCGAACCGTTCCGCAATGACCGCGCCATCGTCAGCAGCAATGCCAACTTCAAGGACGATGCCTACAGCACGGGCAATGCGGTGCTTGCCGGCAATGAAAAGCCTATCGATTCGAATGGCAACGGCAGCTGGGATCAGGTGGGTGATGGACAGTACAATGGCGTCCGACGCGCTGCCTCCAGCGCCAATGCCACGGCCGCCAACACCGTGCACATACGCCAGGCCCTGGTGCAGGTGTTGTCCGGCAGCACGGCGCGTTTCACGCCCCTGGGCGCCGCTTCCGTTGATCTGGACAAGTGCGTCGATGGCAGCGTGTTCGAGAACCGGGTGCGTACCTTCCCGCTCGCCATCCGCGACGGCAATGACACCGTGTTTGCCATGAATCGTGCCGCCGTGACGGGGCTGGCGATGGATTTGCCCGGCAATCCGTTGCCGGCGGGCACGACGATCAGCTTCTCGGCGAGCAATGGCAGCATCGTCGGCGGCACCAGCTTTGTCGTGCCGAGCATCGACAGCGCCAGTTCCGCGAACTGGATCTATCCGGTGCAGATGATCAGCGACGTGACCCAGATCGGCACCACGTGCCAGCCGAACAGCGTGCGCAACGGCCTGTTGACGGTGACGGTGCGCACGCCGAATGGCATCGTGACGTCGGCGACGTATGGCGTCAGCGACTGATTGTTATACCTGCGGGCAATAAAAAAGCTGCCGGAGTCGCCTCCGGCAGCTTTTTTTAGTTCAACCCTTGCCCGGCAATCAGGCAAATGGCGTCAGCAGGGTGATCATCTGGCCAAAGATCTTCGGGCTGGCGGCGATGACGTCGCCCTTGTACAGGTAGTCCGATTCGCCGGAAAATTCACCGACGATGCCGCCCGATTCCGTGATCATCAGGGCGCCGGCGGCGATATCCCAGGGCTTCAAGCCTTTTTCGTAGAAGCCGTCCAGGCGGCCGCAAGCGACGTAGGCCAGGTCCAGCGCGGCCGAGCCAGCGCGGCGCACGCCCTGGCTGCGTTCGCCCATGATTGCGTACATCTTCAGGTATTCGTCCAGCGCGCGGGCGCTGCCGGCCACGTAGCCGGTGCCCAGCAGGGCGTTCGAGATCCGGTCCAGCTTGGTGACGCGGATGCGTTTTTCGTTCAGGTAGGCGCCGGCGCCCTTGGTGGCCGTGAACAGGTCGTTGCGAACCGGGTCGTAGATGACGGCTTGCGTGACGACGCCGCGATGCGCGAGGGCGATCGAGATGCAGTATTGCGGGAAGCCGTGGATAAAGTTGGTGGTGCCGTCCAGCGGATCGATGATCCACTGATATTCATTCTCGTCGTGCGAGTTGGCGGAAGCTCCCGATTCCTCAGCCAGGAACGCGTGGTCCGGGTAGGCTTTGGACAGCACCTCGATGATGGCTTGTTCGGCCGCCTGGTCGACGTCGGTGACGAAATCGTTATGTTGTTTTTCCGTGACGACGACGCGGTCGAGGTCAAAAGAGGCGCGATTGATGACGGCGGCGCCGCGGCGGGCGGCTTTGATCGCCGTGTTGAGCATTGGGTGCATGTGAGCTTCCGTTAAAAGCACGCGACCGCCCATGGCCGCCTTGCGGCGCCGGTACGGTAGAGTGCAAGAATGAATTAAAGAGCGGAGCGGTGCCGAAGTGGTTAAAATCCCGGCCTGGAGTCAGCGTTTTGTGACTCCGTTTCCCGAAATTTCCTGTATCGATACCGCGCAATAGCGCTATTTTAAATGAATCTGCCCGAAATCAACACGTCTCTTTTCAAACGCCTGCGATTTATTCTTGTCGAAACTAGTCGCTCTGGCAACATTGGCGCCGTCGCGCGCGCCATGAAAACGATGGGTTTTTCCGATCTGGTGCTGGTCAATCCCCGTTTTCCCGATGCCTTGACGGATGCGGAAGCGGTGGCCTTCGCCAGCGGCGCGCAGGATATCCTGTCCGGTGCGCGCATCGTCGGCTCGATCGCCGAGGCGCTCGAAGGCTGCAATTACGCGGCGGCCGTGTCGGCCCGGCTGCGCGAGTTCTCGCCGCCCGTCACGGCCCCGCGCGCCATCGCGGCCCAGCTGGCCGCCGGCGAAGACTTGCATGCGGCCGTCATCTTCGGCAACGAGCGCTTCGGCTTGCCCAACGAGATCGTCGAGCAGTGCAATGTGCTGATCAACATCCCCGCCAATCCCGAGTACTCGTCGCTGAACCTGTCGCAGGCGGCGCAGGTCGTCGCCTATGAATGCCGCGTGGCGGCCCTCGGCGACGGGCAAATCGCCAGTCCTGTCGGATTCCACGGCGACGCGGCCAGCCTGGCGCAGGTCGACGGCATGTATGCGCACCTGGAACAGGCGCTGGTCGCCATCGATTTCCTCGACGCGGATAACCCGAAAAAGCTCATGCCCCGCTTGAAACGCCTGTTTTCGCGCACGGGGCTGGAAACGGAAGAAGTCAACATCCTGCGCGGCATCGCGCGGCATATCCTGGCGGTGGCGAAAAAAGGCCCATGATAGAGACCCGGCTGCTGCGCCAGTTCATCGCCGTCGCCGAGGAACTCAATTTCCGGCGCGCGGCCGAACGGCTGCATATGGCGCAGCCGCCGCTGTCGCAGGCGATTTTGCGGCTGGAAGAAGCGCTCGGCTACCCCGTATTCGAGCGCACGAACCGCAAGGTCAGCCTGACGCCGGCGGGCACGGCTTTCCTGGCCACGGCGCGCCAGGTGCTGGCCAGCCTGGAAGAGGGCGTGGCGGCCACGCGCCGCGTGGCGCAGGGCATCGAGGGCCACTTGCGCCTGAGCTTTATCCACATCACGCCGTATGCCCACGTATTGAATGCCTTGCGCGCGTTTCGCGCCGCCTCGCCCGCCGTGCAATTCACCTTGCGCGAAGCGTCGACGCAGCAGCAGGTCGAGTGGCTGGAGCGGGGCGAGGTCGATATCGCGCTGCTGCGCGCGCCCGGGCGCAGCACGCCGGGCCTGCGCTTCGAGCGCCTGTCCGGCGAAGATATCGTGATCGCGCTGCCGTCGGACCACCGCTGCGCGGGGCAGGCGCGCGTGGACCTGGCGGACCTGGCCGGTGACGATTTTGTCGCCTCGCCGCGCGAGCTGGGCCAGGGTTTCCACGATCAGCTGGCCAGCCTGTGCCTGCATGCGGGCTTCGTGCCGCAGGTGGCGCAGCAGGCGCGCCGTTTGCAAACGGTGCTGGGCCTGGTGGCGGCCGGTTTCGGCGTGGCCCTGCTGCCGGCCAGCCTGGCGTCGTCCAGGCCTGCCGGCGTCGTCATGCTGCCGCTGGCAAGCAGCGCGCCCGAGGCCTTGCGCCAGCTCGACCTGTACATGGCGTGGAACCCGCAGCGCACGTGCGCCGTGCGCGAGCGGCTGCTGGCGCAGCTGCGGCTGTCCGCTGTTCAATAAGACTTTAAACGTCTCGTTTCAAGATAAATAAGATATTTTACAGATGATGGCCCAGGGGCCAGCATGGCGTTTTGATTGCCGGGAATGCCATGTCCAACGTTTCATCGCCCAGCCGCGCGCTGCCTCCTTCCATTTATTGGCTGTCCTTGTGCAGCTTTGCCTTCGGCTTGTCTGAATTCATCGCCGCCGGGCTGCTGACCCCCATGGCGCGCGACTTGCACGCCAGCGTGGCGGCGGCCGGCGGCGCCATTGCCGCGTATGCGCTGGGGGCGGCCATCGGCGCGCCCGTGCTGACGGCCCTGTTGGCGCGCCGGCCCGTGCGCCAGGTGCTGGTGGCCACCATGCTCGTGCTGGCGGCCGGCAGCGTGGCCATGGCGGCCGCGCCGGCGCTGGGCGCGCTGCTCGGTGTGCGCTTTGCCGTGGGCCTCGCGCATGGCGTGTTCATGGCCGTGGCTTCGCACGCGGCCACCAGCCTGGTCGACCCGTCCCGCGCGGGAAGGGCGCTGTCCATCGTCTGGCTGGGCCTGACCCTGGCGCTGGCCGGCGGCGTGCCGCTGGGGACGTGGCTGGGCGCCGTCTCGTCGTGGCGCTGGGTATTTACGGCCATCGGCGTGCTGGCCCTGTGCGGCGGCGCCGGTTTGCGCTGCGCCATGCCCGACGCGCGCCGGCAGGCCGCTGCCACGCCGGCCCTGTCCAGCCTGCGCGCCATCCTGCAGCCGCCGCTGCTGCTGGCGGCCGGGGTGGCGGCGCTGGTCAGCGTGGCCACCTTCAGCTTTTTCACGTATGTTTCGCCGTTCCTGCTGCAGCTGGGCGGGCTCGATGCGGGCTGGCTCAGCGCCGCCATGCTGTGCTTTGGCGCGTGCGCCATCGTCGGCAACCTGCTGGGCGGCTGGTGCGCGGACCGCCCCCACGCGCTGCGCTGCACCGTGCTGGCCCTGGCCGCGCTGGCGCTCAACCTGCTGGGATTTTATGCGCTGCGCACGCATCCGTTTGCCATGCTGGCCCTGTGCGGCACTTTGGGCTTGCTGTTCTTTGCCCTCGTGACCCTGTCGACCATGCGGCTGCTACGCCTGGCGCAGCAGCATTGCCCTGGCAGCGACGCCGTGGCGGCGGGCCTGAATATCGCCGCCTTCAATGCGGGGACGGCGGCTGGCGGGGCGCTGGGCGGCATGCTGATCGTCGCGTTTGGCTTGCCCGGCATCGCCATTGGCGGGGCGCTGGCGGCGCTGCTGGCCATGCTGCTGCTGTGCTTCCAGTCGCGCAAACTAGATGGCCCGCTCTAGTTTTTGCGTTCAAACGCCCACTGCCTTTGGCGTACACTGGCCTGCAAAAGGCGGTACACAACAAGGGGAGACATGGGAATGCGACGCAGATCGTTTCTGAAAATGGGCTTGCTGGGCGCCTGCGCGCTGGCCGCCAGCGGCGCCGCGTATCGGCTGGTGCGCGGGCCGGCGCCGCCGGGCCGTTTCGTGCTCGATGGCGAAGCGCGCGCGGCGCTGGCGGCCATCGTGCCGGCCATGCTGGGCAGCGCGCTGCCGCAGGATGCGGGCGCGCGGGCGGCGGCCCTCGATGGCGCCATCGCCGGCGCGGAGACGGCCATCCATGGTCTGCCCCTGGCGGCGCAGCAGGAAGTGCAGGATTTGTTTGGTTTGCTGGCGCTGGCGCCCGCGCGGCGCTTCGTCGCCGGCGTCAAGGATGGCTGGCGCGAAGCCGACCCGGCCCAGGTGGCCGCCTTTCTGCAGTCGTGGCGCACGCACCGCCTGGCCACCCTGCAGACGGCGTACCTGGCCCTGCACGACCTGATCCTCGGCGCCTGGTATGCCGATGCCGCCCACTGGGCCGCCATCGGCTATCCGGGGCCGCTGCCCGAACTGAGCGCATAAGGCATCCCATCCATGAGCACATCCCCCATTCTTGACCCCATCGCCATCGGCGTGGCCGGCGGCTGGAACGTCACCGACGCCAGCACCGTGGCCGCCGACCGCAGCTTCGAAGCGGACGTCGTCGTCATCGGCAGCGGCGCCGGCGGCGGCGTGACGGCGGAAATCCTCGCGCTGGCCGGCCTGAAAGTGCTGATCGTCGAGGAGGGCGGCTTGAAGTCATCGCAAGACTTCAAGATGCGCGAAGCGCAGGCCTATCCCGCGCTGTACCAGGAATCGGCCGCCCGCAAGACGCGCGACAAGGCCATCAATATCCTGCAGGGGCGCACGGTGGGCGGTTCGACCACCGTCAACTGGACCTCGAGTTTTCGCACGCCGCCCGGCACCCTCGACTACTGGCGCCAGCATTTTGGCTTGTCCGGCTATTCGGTGGACGCCATGGCGCCGTGGTTTGCCATGATGGAAAAACGCCTGCACGTGAGCGACTGGGCCGCGCCGCCCAATGAAAACAACGACTTATTGCGCCGTGGCGCCGCGGCGCTGGGCATCCCCACGGCCGCCATCCGGCGCAATGTGAACGGCTGCTGGAACCTCGGCTACTGCGGCATGGGCTGTCCGACGAACGCCAAGCAGTCGATGCTGGTGACGACGATCCCCGCCGCGCTGGCGCTGGGGGCGGGTTTGCTCGTGCATGCGCGCGCCGAGCGTTTCACTTTCAAGGGCGAGCGCATCGACAGCCTGCAGGTGACGGCGCTGGAAGCGGCCGGCCAGGCGCCGACGGGCGTGCGCCTGACGCTGCGCGCCAAACACTTTGTGCTGGCCGGCGGCGCCATCAACTCGCCGGCGCTGCTGCTGCGCTCGCAGGCGCCCGACCCGCACGGCTTGCTGGGCCGGCGCACCTTTTTGCACCCGACCGTGGTGTCGGCGGGCCTGTTCCCGCAGCGCGTCGACGCCTATGCGGGCGCGCCGCAGACGATTTATTCCGACCATTTTCTGCACACGGCGCCCATCGACGGCCCCATCGGCTACAAGCTCGAAGCGCCGCCTTTGCACCCGCTGCTGATGGCCACCACCATGGGCGGCTTCGGCGAGGAACATGCGCGCACCATGCGCGAATTTCCCCATGCGCACGCCTTGCTGGCGCTGCTGCGCGACGGCTTTCACCACGATTCGGCGGGCGGCAGCGTGTCCATCGACAGCTTCGGCGCGCCCGTGCTCGACTACCCGCTCACGCCCTTCATCTGGGATGGCGCGCGGCGCGCGCTGCTGTCGATGGCGGAAATCCAGTTCGCGGCCGGCGCGCGGAGCGTGTATCCCGTGCACGAGCTGGCCAGCCACTACACGAGCTGGGCCCAGGCGAAACAGGCCATCGGCGATTTGCCGATGAAGGCGCTGCTGACCAGGGTGGTCTCGGCCCACGTGATGGGCGGCTGCGCCATGTCCGACGATGCGCGCCTGGGCGTGACGGGGGCCGACGGCCGCTACCACGGCGTGCGCAACCTGTCCGTGCACGACGGCTCGCTGTTGCCCACCTCGATAGGCGCCAATCCGCAACTGACCTTGTATGCGCTGGCCGCGCGCCTGGCCAGCGGCCTGGCGCGGGAGCTGACGGGCAAGCCGGCACCCGTGCCCGCCCCAGCTTCCGCATGATCGCGCGCATCCTCAAATGGCTGATGCTGCTGCAGGTGCTGGCCGTGCTGGGCGTGGCGTACCTCGCCATGCAGGCGTGGGGCGTCGCCTCGCCCGTCGCGGCCCTGCTGCTGGGAGCTGCCATGCTGCTGGCCGTGCGCGCGCTGCTCGTGGCGCGCAATTTCTGGGACAGCCGGCGCCTGGGCAGCCCCGTGCCGGCGGAACACCAGCTGGGTGCCGGGGGCGCCGCGCGCCTGTTTCTGGGCGAATTGCGCGCCACCCTGCGGGCTTCGTCGTGGGACATGCTGCGTCCGCGCCTGGCGGCGGCTGACATCACCGCGCCGGGACGGGGACTGCCCGTGCTGCTGGTGCACGGCTATGTGTGCAACCGCGGCTACTGGGCGCAGCTGAGCCGCCGGCTGGCGCGGGCAGGCATCGCGCATGACGGCGTCGACCTGGAACCGATAGGTGCCAACATCGAGGAGTTCGTGCCGCAGGTGGAGCAAGCCATCGCGGCGCTGTGCGCCCGCACGGGCAGCGGGCAGGTCATTCTGGTGGCCCACAGCATGGGCGGCCTGGTGGCGCGTGCCTGGCTGCGCCATTACGGCGCGGCCCGCGTGGCGCGCATCATCACCATCGGCACGCCGCACCACGGCACGGCGCTGGCCAATCTGGCGGCGGGGAAGAATGCGCGGCAGATGAGCCGTATCGGTGGCGCACCGAGCGGCTGGCTGGCGCAGCTGGCCGCCAGCGAGACGCCGGAACTGCGCGCCCTGATCACGTCGATGTATTCGCACCACGATAATATTGTCGCGCCGCAAAGTTCCGCCCGCTTGCCCGGCGCGCGCAATCTGGCCTTCGGCGGCATCGGCCACGTGGCGCTGGCCAGCGATGCGCGCGTGCTGCGCCTGGTGCTGGCAGAAATCACTATCAAGAACGAAGTCGCCCGGCCCCCTTCGGCCCCCCATTTCGCCTGAATCGTGTTGTGTTTTATCTGCATGGCAAGACTGTCTCTTTTGACTCTGCTGTTGCCCGTGTTTAACAACGCAAGGGGCAGATAATGCTGTTTTCCACTGGCGTAGTGTATTAAGCTAACGTCGGAAGACGGTCGGTGGAAATTCGTTCTTGAGGCCGCTTCCGACCTTCCGCAGGCATCCGGCGGCCAGATATTTTTCTGGATGTATGGCAAGATGTTGTAGGATTGTTATGTAGCCCGCGCATGCGGAAAGATCAACGCAGGCAGAAAATGAGTCCATGCTGTTTTTATTGGGGGCGCTAATTGTCCGCACGTATCCTGATTATCGAAGATAACGCCACCAATATGGAATTGATGGTGTATTTGCTGCGTGCCTTCGGGTACACGCCGCTGGCCGCCTATGACGGTGAAGAGGGCGTGCGCATGGCGCGCAGCGAATTGCCCGACCTGATCATTTGCGACGTGCATTTGCCCAAGCTCGATGGCTATGGCGTGGTGGCGGAGCTGAAGAAAGACCCGCTGCTGCGCAAGATCCCGGCCCTGGCCGTGACGGCGCTGGCCATGGTGGGCGACCGCGAGCGCCTGCTCGAAGCGGGCTTCAATGGCTATATCGGCAAGCCGATCGAGCCCGACCTGTTCGTCGCGGAGCTGGAATCTTTTTTACCCGGGGCGCCGTCGACGCCAGTTAAAAACGACATAGCCACCATCCTGATCGTCGATGATCATGTGCTGAACCGCGAGTTCCTGACCGCATTGCTCGGTTACGGCGGCCACCGCCTGCTGGAGGCGGCCAATGGCGCCGATGCGCTGGAAATACTGCGCACCGAGCGGCCGGACCTGATCATTTCCGATATCCTCATGCCGAACATGGACGGCTACGAATTCGTCACGCGCGTGCATGCCGATCCCGCGCTGACCGACGTGCCCATCATCTTTTATACGGCCACCTACCGCGAGCAGGAAGCGATCCTGCTGGCGCAGGCGTGCGGCGTGCGCTGGGTGCTGCCCAAGCCATCCGACCCGGAAGTCATCGTGCGCACCGTCAACGAGGCGCTGGGCTTGATGCCGGCGGCGCCGGGCGCGGGCGGCGGTGCGGTGCTTCCCGCCACGGGCAAGCTGGCCGGCATCGAGCACCAGGTCAGCGGCTATCTCGACGAGCTCGAGTCCAGCAGCCAGCAGATTTCGCAGCTGGCCAGCCAGCGCGAGGGCCACGCCGCCCTTCCCGAAGACCTGGGCGTCATGACGGAGCGCCTGTCGCGCTCGCTGTCCAGCCTGCAGGCGGTGAGCCTGCGCCTGACGGCCCTGATCGAACTCGGCATCGAGCTTGGCACCGAACGCGATCCGCGCGCCCTGATCGAGGCGGGCTGCAAGGTGGCGCAGAATATCTGCGTCTCCAGGTACGCCTGCATCGGCGTGCTGGAAGAGGGCGCCGACAAGCTCAGCTATTTTTCCTCGTGCGGCGCCGAAAAAAACCTCGAGCGCATCGCCAGCGCGCCGCGCACGGGCATCCTGAACCGCTTGCTGGAACAGCGCCAGCCTTACCGCGTCAATGGCTTGAAGGGCGACCCGGGCGCGCTGGGCCTGCCCGACACGCACCCGCCCGTGCACTCCTTCCTGGGCGTGGCCATCGCCTCGCGCGAGCGCAGCCACGGCTGGCTGTACCTGGTCGACAAGCTGGGCGCGAACGAGTTTTCCGAAGTCGACGAGCGGGTCGCCGCCACGGTGGCCGCGCAGATCGCCGTCGCCTACGACAACCTGCTGCTGTACGACGAAATCAAGCGCCACCACGAGCAGCTGACCCTGGACATGGCGGCGCGCATCCGCCTCGATGAAGACTTGCGCCGCTTCCGCCTGGCGATGGACGCCACGGCCGACGCGATTTTCCTCGTCGACCGCGCCGGCATGTGCTTCGTCGACGTCAACCAGACGGCTTGCCGCATGCTCGGTTTCGAACGCGAGGACTTCCTGCGCGTGGGGCCGGGCCGCGCGCACGAGGGCGAAGCCCAGCTGGAAGAGCTGTACAACAAGCTGCTGGCCGGCGACCAGGGCGGGCCGATGACGGAATTGCAGCTGCAGCGCAAGGATGGCTCGCCGCTGTCGGTGGAAGTGCAGCGGCGCACCCTGCGCTCGGGGCAGAGCTGGATCCTGGTGGCCGTGGCGCGCGACATCACCGAGCGCAAGGATGCCGAGCAGCGCCTGATGAAGCTGGCCCATTTCGATACCTTGACGGGCTTGCCGAACCGCAGCCAGTTCTTCGCCTCGCTGACCCATTCGCTGGCCCAGGCGGCCGAGCACCAGTGGGCCGTGGCCGTGCTGTTCATGGATATCGACCGTTTCAAGAACGTCAACGATACCCTGGGCCACACCATCGGCGACGACCTGCTGCGCCAGTTTTCCAGCCGCCTCGTCGATTGCCTGCGCGTGCGCGATACCATCGGCCGCTTTGGCGGCGATGAATTTGCCACCATCCTGGTGCTGCCCGAAGGCGCCCAGCATGCCGTGGGCGTGGTCGATAAGATCCGCGAGGCGATGCGCAAGCCCTTCGACCTGCAGGGCCACGAGGTGACGGTGACGGTCAGCATCGGCATTTCCGTGTTCCCCGAAGATGGCGTCGATGCCGACACCCTGATTCAATATGCCGACACGGCCATGTACCGCGCCAAGGAAGCGGGCCGCGACGCCTTCCGCTTCTTCACGGCGGAAATGAACGCGCAATCGATGGCGCGGCTGGACATGGAAAATGCCCTGCGGCGCGCCATCGACAACGAGGAATTCGTGCTGTTCTTCCAGCCCAAGGTGAATATCATTTCGGGGCGCATCAGCGGCGCCGAAGCCCTGATACGCTGGCGCCGTCCCGGCCACGGCATGGTCTCGCCGGCCCTGTTCATCCCCCTGCTGGAAGAAACGGGCCTCATCGTGCGCGTCGGTAACTGGGTGCTCGACGAAGCCTGCAGGAAGATCAGCGAGTGGGGCGCCAGCAGCATCGGGCCCGTGCACCTGTCCGTCAACGTGTCGGGCATCCAGTTTTTCGTCGGCGGCCTGGAAGAGGAGGTGCTCAAGGCGATCCGCAAGTACGACATCGCGCCCGAGCTGCTGGAGCTGGAGCTGACGGAAAGCTCGCTGATGTCGAATGCCGAGGAAACCATCTCCGTATTGCGCAATCTCAAGGCGCTGGGCATCCAGATTTCCATCGACGATTTCGGCACCGGCTATTCCAGTCTGGCCTACCTGAAACGTTTCCCCATCGACAAGCTGAAGATCGACATCGCCTTCGTGCGCGAAGTGACCAGCAATCCGGACGACGCGGCCATCGTGCTGGCCATCATCAGCATGGCGCACAGCATGAAGCTGGAAGTGATCGCCGAAGGCGTGGAAAACGATGCGCAACTGGCCTATCTGCGGCGCCACGGCTGTGACGAGATGCAGGGCTATTATTTCAGCCGCCCCGTGCCGCACGAGGAATTCGAGCAGATGTTGATGGGTGGCAAGTTGCTACAGGCGCCGCAGGATACCGATAGCGAAGAGCAGCAAACCTTGCTGATCGTCGACGACGATGTCTTCATGCTCGACGTGCTCAGCGATTTCCTGGCGCAGGACGGCTACCGCATCCTCACGGCGCAGACGGCCGCCGAAGGCTTCGACATCCTGGCGCGCCACAAGGTGCAGGTGATCCTGTGCGACCAGTGCATGCCGCTCATGAGCGGCACCGAATTCATGGAGCGGGTCAAGCACCTGTGTCCCGACACCTTCCGCATCATGCTGTCGGCCTTTGCCGACCTGACGCCCATCATGGCGGCCATCAACCGCGGCGCCGTCGACCGCTTCTATACCAAGCCGTGGAAGGGCGCCGTGCTGCGCGAGAATATCCGCGAAGGCTTCCGCCTGCACAAGCTGCTGCATGGCCAGGTGAAGGCGGCGGCATAGGCGCTGGCCGCGTGCAAGCGACGGACTGCCGCGTGCGCTGGCGCACCTTGGGGCGCAGCTCGCTATCGAATTAGACTCCCGTCTCTAGTTTTGCTCTCTAGAATAAAAAGCATCCATGGAGTGGCATGGCCTTTCACATGACGGGAGCTGGCGATGGTGAAGAAATTGAAGGACCTGGCGGAAGACAAGGAATTGGCGAACGCCGTGCGCTCGTCCGCGCAGCAGATCTGGCAAGCGGGCCTGGGCGCCTTCGCCAAGGCGCAGGAAGAGGGCGGGCGCGTGTTTTCCAGGCTGGTGAAGGAAGGCACGGAATTCCAGAAGCGTGCCGAAGACAAGGTGGCCGATGTCAGCGACAGCGTCGGCAAGCTGGCCGATGGCGTGGGCAAGCAGGCCAGCGGCTCCTGGGACAAGCTGGAGCAAGTGTTCGAAGAGCGCGTGGCGCGCGCCCTGGCCACCATCGGCGTGCCCATGCAGCACGACATCGCCGCGCTGCACGCCAGGATCGATGCCTTGAGCACGCAGGTGGAGGCACTGTCCGCCAAGCCCGCGCCGGCGGCCAGGCCGAAGGCCGGGGCCAAGCCTGCCGTGAAGGCGGCACCGAAAGCGGCCGTCGTCAAGGCCCCGGCCAGGCCGGCAGCCAAGGCCGCGCCGCGCGCCGCAGCCAAGCCAATAAGCAAGCCAATAAGCAAGCCAGTGGGCAAGCCCGCCGCCAGGCCGGCGGCGAAGAAAAAAGCACCGGCCGCCTGAGCTGGCGCAACATCCCTCCAGCCTGCTCGCGCAGGCTTTTTTTGCCTGCGGTTTTCGCTGGCGCCGTGGGGCGCAGTGTTTCATTACGGCTATCTTAGGTGGTATGCTTGAGGCAGAACACAGAGAGATTGCCCGCCATGCTACAAAAAGCACCACGCCGTACCCGCGAACGCATCCTGGAGTTGTCGCTGCGCCTGTTCAACGAGTTTGGTGAGCCGAATATCACGACGACCGTGATCGCGGAAGAGATGAACATTTCGCCGGGAAACCTGTATTACCACTTCCGTAACAAGGACGACATCGTCAATTCGATCTTCGTCCAGTTCGAGGCGGAAATCGAACGCATCCTGACCGTGCCTGACGGGCGCCGCTCGAATATCGAGGATGTCTGGCTGTATCTGCACCTGATGTTCGAACTGATCTGGCGCTACCGTTTTTTTTACCGCGACCTCAATGATTTGCTCTCGCGCAACCGCAAGCTGGAATTGCACTTCAAATTGATCCTGGCGCACAAGATCAAGGTGGCCACGCAGCTGTGCGAAGACTTGCGCAGCGAACAGTCGCTCGAAGCGTCGGACATGGAAGTGGCTGCCATGGCGACGAATATGGTGGTCGTTGCCACCTACTGGCTGTCGTACGAGTATGTGCGCAACCCGCGCAAGTACAGCGAGCAGCAATCGATGTCCGATGCGCTGGCGCGCGGCTGCTACCAGGTGCTGTCCCTGATCGGGCCGTATTTGCGCAATGAAACGCATTTGCTGTTTCGCAAACTGTCGGAAGAGTATGTGACCAAACTCAAGAACGACTGACGCGGCTGCTGGCGCCGCGTCGTCATTTACAGGAGAGATCGATGGCTTGGAAACAATTTCCCTATCCGGACGAGGCATATGTCTACACGCCGCAGACCCTGGAAGCGGCTTGGGCGCGCCTGCATGCGGGCGACGTGGAACCGTTTCCCACGCACCCGGCGCTGGTGCAAGCCTGGCTGGCCTTCCATGCGGGCGACTTCGAGCGCGCCGTGAAGCTGGGCCTGGCCATCGGCGTGCCCGGCTATGCGGTGGCGCATAAGGCGACCTGCATCTATGCCACGCACCTGGAAGTGGACGACAGCCAGAAACTCGACATGTACGAAGAAGTGGCCGAGCGCTGCGAGCGCCAGCAGAGCGAGCAGCCGGACAATCCGGCCGGCTACTACTGGCATGCCTACAGCCTGGGCCGCTATGCGCTGGGCACCTCCGTCGTCAAGGCCCTGGCGCAAGGCATGGGCGCGCGCGTGCGAAACAGCCTGGACCGCACGATGACGGTGGCGCCCATGCATGCGGAAGCGCATATCGCGTTTGGGATTTATCATACGGAAATTATCGACAAGGTCGGCGCCATGATCGGCAGCCTGACCTACGGCGCCAACAAGGAAGACGGCTACCAGCACTTCAAGACGGCGCTGGCCCTGACGCCGTATTCGGCGCTGGCGCACAGCGAATATGCGCGCGCGTTGAATATGCTCGATGGAAAGAAAAAGCTGGCGGAAGCGCTGGCCCTGTATGAAAAGGCGGCCCAGTGCGTGGCACTGGACGCCAAGGAGCGCCTCGAGGTCGAGGCGGCGATCGATGAATTGAAAGGGTAGGGATTACTGTGATCAAGGCTTTATGTGTGTATTGCGGCGCCAACGCGGGCGTCTCGCCCGACTATGCGGTGGCGGCGCGCGAACTGGCGCGCGTGCTGGTGGCGGAAAATATCTCGCTCGTGTACGGCGGCGGCAAGGTGGGCCTGATGGGCGTGATCGCCGACGAAGTGCTGCGCCTGGGCGGCGAGGTGACGGGCGTGATCCCGACCCAGCTGGTCGAGCGCGAAGTGGGCCACATGGGCTTGACGCGCCAGTTCATCGTGAAGGACATGCATGAGCGCAAGGCGATGATGGCCAGCCTGTCCGATGCCTTCATCGCCATGCCCGGCGGCTACGGCACCCTGGAAGAGCTGTTCGAGATGCTGACCTGGGCCCAGCTGGGCTTGCACGCCAAGCCCATCGGCTTGCTCAATGTCGACCGTTTTTATGATGGCTTGATCGCCTTCGTGCAAAACGGCAAGGAGCAGGGTTTCATCCGTCCGCAGCACGCCGCTTTCCTGAACGCCGATGCCTATCCCGCAGCGCTGGTGCAGCGCCTGAAGGAGTGCGCGCCCTAGTATTGTCGGTGCGATGCGATACGGCCATGCCCTGAAAAGTGCATGGCTTTTTTTATTTCTACACGGAAAAATTGATCGAGCTCAACAATTCAATTAATAAAAATATGTCCAGAATGTTTCTTTGTATGCATGTTTTTTTGAAAATGAAGATGCTTTTTATATATGAATGTGCTCTACTGGCGTTGTTCAAAAGACAGGTCGCCGGACGCCCGGTGCAGCGCTTCCCGCGTTCCCGCGGCGACGCCCAGGAATTGCAAGTTGCCACAATCTCGCCACTTCATCATCTTGAAAGGATGCTATTTTGAAACCAATGACCTTCTTGCGCGCGACCGCCGTCGCCGCCATCCTCGCCGCTGGCGGTGCCCACGCACAAAGCACCACCATCGGCTTCGATGCGCTGGAGCAGCCCGGTATCTTCGGTTCCGTCTTCAACTCCTATTCCGAAGGGGGCTACGATTTCGACAGCAGCTTCCTGGGCCTGTTGAGTTCTGCCCATCAAAGCAACTTCGCCTATGCGGGCTCGGCCGGCCTTGGCGCCACGGTGCTGACGACGACAACCTTGAGCCGTACCGATGGCGCGGCCTTTTCGCTCAGCTCGATCAGCCTGGCTGACTTCGTGAGCTTGCCAGGCTCCTACGATGTCACGTTCGTCGGCCACCAGGTGGGCGGCGGCACGGTGACGCAGACCTTCAGCCTCGATGGCAGCCACACGTTCAGCGATTACACGTTCACTGGCTTCAACAACCTGCTGTCGGCATCGTGGAAGGAAGGTGCCTTCCACACCTTCCAGGTCGATAACATCGCCGCCAGCGTGAGCGCCGTGCCGGAACCTGCCACGTATGGCATGTTGCTGGGTGGACTGGGCCTGCTGGCCTTTTTGCGCCGCCGCAAGAACGCGGCCTGAGCCTGACCATGGCGCCGGCTTTGCCGGTCCGCGCGTAAAAAAAAAGCCGCCATTTGGCGGCTTTGTCATGCTGTCCGGCACTGGCCGTCACGACCACAGGCGCTGGCCCGACAGGTCGAGCTGGGTCAGGTACAGCCGCACGTCGAATTCGTACTGGTGGTATTGCGGTTCCATATACGTGCACAGCTTGTAGAAAGCCTTGTCGTGTTGCTTTTCCTTCACGTGTGCCACTTCGTGCACGGCGATCATGCGCAGGAATTCCAGCGGCACTTCCTTGAACATGGTGGCCACGCGGATTTCATGCTTGGCCTTGAGTTTGCCACCCTGCACGCGCGAAATCGAGGTATGCAAGCCCAGCGCATGCTGGATCACATGGATCTTGCTGTCGAACGCCACCTTGTTGATGGGCTCGGCATTGCGCAGGAATTCATTCTTCAAATCCTGCACGTACTGGTATAAAGCCTTGTCGTTGCGCACGTCGTGCGCGTTCGGGTAGCGTTTTAACAACACTTCTCCCAGCTTGTCCTGCGCGATCAGTTGCTGCACTTGCGTTTGCGTTTGTTCGGAATAGGCGCTCAGGTATTTCAGGGATGGCTGCATGCGGGGGCGGGCGGGGCGCGGAGGTGTCGGTAAGGCGAGAATGTACCATACCGCCGCGCCCCGCGTGCTGCGCCTGCCCCGGCACGGGGCCGCTGCAGCCGCCCCGTGCCGTCGTCAAGCCGGGTGGCAGCCCAGCCGTCAACCCTTGTCGTCCTCGTCCTTGTTGCCCTGCCGGCCAGTCTTCGATTGCTGCTCGGTGCTGCCGCTGCGTGCCGCCGTGCTGCTGCGGCTTTCATTGGCGCGCTGGGCCGATTGCCGGCTTTCACCGCCCTTGCGGCCGATTTCCGCCATGTGTTCGCGGTTGCGGCTGACGGCTTCGCCCCCTTTCTGTCCGGCCCGGCGCGCTTCTTCCGAGTCGAATTCATGCGCCGTGCCCTTTTGATGGGCTGCCTGGCCGCCCTTGCTGGCGATTTCGCGCTGCTGCTCCTCGTTCATGGCGGCGAAGCCGCGCTTGCTCGTGCCTTTGGTGCTGCCCGCTTCGCCGGCTTTCTGGCTGCTGCCAGCGCCTTTGCCCTGTTCATTACCTTGATTGCTAGCCATGTCGCTCTCCTTGCTGTCGAGTGGTGGTGTTCAATGTGCCTGATCGGATTGCCGGCTGGTATCGCGGCTGCGGGCCACACCGTCGCTGCGGCCCGCGGCATGCATTTTTTCGATCATTTCACGCTGGCGCTGCGTGGCTTTTTCCGTTTCTTCCGCCGTCTTGCGCACCACTTCGTCAGCGAAGGCCACGGCCGTGCGGCTCGCTTCGGGCAGGTGGTTTTCCGCCGTGCGGTTCATCTCGACATTGGCGTTGGCCATAAGGTTGCCGAGCTGATGCTGGTACTGCTGCAGCTTGTTGCTGCCGGGCTGCAGCTGCGCGGCCGCCAGCGACATGAATTCGCCCGTGTCGCGCGCGGACAGCAGCTGCTGGCTGGCGTTGCTCCATTCCTGCAGCAGATCTTGCGCCAGCCGCAGATGGAGTTCGCTCAGTTGCTGCGCTGTATCGAACAGCTTGCGCGATAGTTCCGTGGCGAAATTGCACTGGGCCTCCAGGTGGGACTTCAGGGCGGGGCTGAGACTGGGGGAAAGACTGTTTGTGAACATGTTCTACCTCAATGAAAAGCTGATTCAGAAAACACCCGGTGCACCGGATGCGACGTATGGTGAAACAAGCAAAGGGATAGACGCCGGATGGCGTGCCAGGTTCCATGGCGGATGGGCGTTTGGCGCGAGAATGGCCGCTGGCCGCCAGAAAAACGCGATGACTTTGTGCCAGATCAAATGAACGTCAATCGGTTTGCCGCGCCGCCGCCATGCCGCTTGTGTGGAAAATGCAGGTTTACAGGCCCGGCCGTGCGACAATAGCCGGCTCGCGGCAGCGCAGCCGATGGCCGGCGCGCGTGGCTGAGCCGAGCATCGCCTTACTTTTTTACCTATTTCCGCGACCATGACGCATCCCGAATACATCCTGACCCTGTCCTGCCTGGACCAGCGCGGCATCGTGCACCGCGTTTCCGGCTTCCTGGCCGAACGCGGCTGCAACATCCTCGATTCCGCCCAGTTCGGCGACCAGGAATCCCAGCTGTTCTTCATGCGCGTGCATTTCGCGCTGGAAGACGGCGCCGTCAGCGACGCCCAGTTGCGCAGCGACTTCGCCGCCCTGTCGCAAGCCATGCAGCTAAACGGCCCCTTCCACGGCCAGTTGCACGATGCGCGCGTCAAGCCGCGCGTGATGCTGATGGTGTCGAAGATCGGCCATTGCCTCAACGATTTGCTGTTCCGCTACAAGAGCGGCTTGCTGAACGTGGAAATTCCCGCCATCGTCTCGAACCACATGGAGTTCTACCAGTTGGCGGCCAGCTACAATATTCCCTTCCACCACCTGCCGCTGGCGGCCGGCGCGCCGGAAGCGGCCAAGCTGGCGCAGGAAGCGAAGATCCTCGACCTGATGGACACGCACAAGATCGACCTGGTGGTGCTGGCACGCTATATGCAGATCCTGTCGCCGGGCCTGTGCCAGGCGCTCGACGGCCGCGCCATCAATATCCACCATTCCTTCCTGCCCAGCTTCAAGGGCGCCAAGCCGTATGCGCAGGCGCATCACCGCGGCGTCAAGCTGATCGGCGCGACGGCCCATTTCGTCACGGGCGACCTGGACGAAGGCCCGATCATCGAGCAGGACGTCGAGCGCGTCGACCATGCGATGGATGCGGAAACCCTGACGGCCATCGGCCGCGACGTCGAGTGCGTGGTGCTGGCGCGCGCCGTGAAATGGTTCGTCGAGCACCGTATCCTGAAAAATGGCGACAAGACGGTGGTTTTCCGCTGATACCGACTTCACAATTCACTTTACCGAGACAGAAACACGATGGCCCTCAAAGCAACAATTTTCAAAGCCGATCTGCAGATCGCCGACATGGACCGCAATTACTACCAGGATCACGCGCTGACCCTGGCGCGCCACCCGTCCGAAACGGACGAGCGCATGATGGTGCGCCTGCTGGCGTTCGCCATCCACGCCAACGAGGCGCTGACCTTTACCAAAGGCCTGTTCGACACGGAAGAGCCGGACCTGTGGCAGAAGGACTTGACGGGCGCCATCGAGCTGTGGATCGAAGTGGGCCAGCCCGATGAAAAACGCATCCTGAAGGCGTGCGGCCGTTCGGAGCAGGTGATCGTCTACAGCTATGGCGCAACCAGCCACATCTGGTGGAAGCAGATCGCCAATAAACTGGAACGGGCGAAGAACCTGACCGTGATCAACCTGCCGTCTGACGCGGCGCAAGAGATGAGCAAGCTGGCGCAGCGCAGCATGCAGCTGCAATGCACGATCCAGGATGGCCAGATCTGGCTGACCGACAGCGTCAACACGGTGCTGATCGACCGCGAACCGGTGAAGCCGGCGCGCTGAAGTTGACTGTCTGAAACGCAAAAAGCCCGGATCGCTCCGGGCTTTTTGCATTGCGGCGCCGCTTTACGGGGCCGCGTCTTCGTCGTTGCTGACGATCACCAGCAGCTGCGCCTGCTGCGCGCCGATGCTGCGCGTGCGGTGCGGAATCAGGGCGTTGAAATACACGGAGTCGCCCGTGTGCAATTGCACGGTTTCCTGCGGGAATTCGATTTCAATCGTGCCCTGGTGCACGAACAGGAATTCCTCGCCCGCATGTTCCTTGAAGGCGGAGGCAGCGAAATCGGGCGCCGGATACACCATGAAGGGCAGCATTTTCTTCGGTGCCACGCCGGCGGCGATGCTGGCGAAATGCGGCAGCGGCGGCGTCGCGCCCGCGCTGCCCGGATCGCCGGCGCGCGTGATGGTCACGGCCGCCTGCCGGTGGCTGTCGCTGAACAGCTGCTCCACGTCCACCTGCATCGCGTGCGACAGTTTCAGCGCCACGGCGATCGAGGGCACGCTCAGGCCCCGCTCCACCTTGGACAGGTAACTCTTCGTCAAGCCGCTTTTTTCCGCCAGCTGTTCCAGTGTCCAGCCCTTGTGTTTTCTCAGCAGTTTCAGACGCATAGCCATGGTTGCATCGGTCGATTTAAAAAAACTATTGTACCTCATGACACAAAGTGTCCTAAAATACACTCAGTTTCCTCGGATTGGGTTGCACGGCTGCTGCCGTGCATGCCGGGAAGCGTAGTCAGCATGAGTGAAGGAAAGACGATGCAGCAAAATACTCCATATGAAGTCGCCGCCCCGGGCGCCAGCCTGGCCTTGTCGAAAGACGCACTGGTGGCCATCGCCGAGCGGCGCCTGGCCAGCGTCACGCCGGACAGCTCCTGGTCGGCGCAGCAAACCCTGGCGCTGTCCTGCCGCATCCTGTTCGATGGCGGGCATGATTCCGGCCTGGCAGGGCAGATCAGCTGCCGTGGCAGCCAGGACGGCACGTTCTACACGCAACAGCTGGGCCTGGGCTTCGATGAAATCACGGCCAGCAATCTGATCGAGGTCGACCAGGACCTGCGCGTGGTGCATGGCGAGGGCATTCCCAACCCGGCCAACCGTTTCCACAGCTGGATCTACCGCCAGCGCCCGGACGTGGCCTGCATCATCCACACGCATCCCACGCACGTGGCGGCGCTGTCGATGCTGGAGCAGCCGCTGCAGGTGTCGCACATGGATACCTGCCCCCTGTTCGACGATTGCGCCTTCCTGCCCTCGTGGCCGGGCGTGCCGGTAGGAAATGAAGAAGGCGAGATCATCGCCGGCGCCCTGGGCGACAAGCGCGCCATCCTGCTGGCCCATCACGGCCAGCTGGTGGTGGGCCGCACGGTGGAAGAGGCGTGCATGCTGGCCTTGCTGATGGAACGGGCAGCCCGCCTGCAACTGCTGGCCATGGCGGCGGGCGCCATCCTGCCCTTGCCGCCGGCCCTGGCGCGCGAGGCGCACGACTGGATTTCCACGGCCCGGCGCGATACGGTGACCTTCGCCTATTACGCGCGGCGCGCCCTGCGCCAGCACGCCGATTGCCTGGCATAACGACACTCACCGGAGAACACGACATCATGCAAACCTTATTTCACGGCATCATTGCCTACCCTGTCACCCCGTTCACGGCCGATGGCGGCGACGTCGACCTGCCGCGCCTGCAGCAACTGATCGAGCGCCTGATTGCCGACGGCGTGCACAGCATCGCCCCGCTGGGCAGCACGGGCGAGAGCGCCTACCTGCAGGACGCGGAGTGGGAGGCCGTTGCCGCCACGTCGCTGGCCGCCGTCGCCAGGCGCGTGCCCACGGTGGTGGGCATTTCCGACCTGACCACGGCGGGCGCCATGCGCCGCGCCCGCTTTGCGGAAAAGCAGGGCGCCGACGCGGTGATGGTCTTGCCCGTGTCGTACTGGAAATTGAGCGAGGAAGAAATCGTGCGCCACGTGGCGCGCATCGGCGACGCCGTGGGCATTCCGGTCATGCTGTACAACAATCCGGCCACCAGCGGTATCGATATGTCGCCCGAGCTGATCGTGCGCATCTGGCGCGAGGTGCCGAATGTGACGATGGTCAAGGAAAGCACGGGCGACATCCAGCGCATGCACCGGCTGGCGCAGCTGAGCGGGGGAGAGTTGCCGTTCTACAACGGCAGCAATACCCTGGCCTTTGCCGCGCTGGCGGCCGGAGCCCGCGGCTGGTGCACGGCCGCGCCCAACCTGCATGCGGGCTTGCCGCTGGCCCTGTATGCGGCCGTGCAGGCGGGCGACCTGGCGCGGGCGCGTGAACTGTTCTTCCAGCAATTGCCATTGCTGCAATGCCTGATGAAAGGGGGCTTGCCGCCCACCGTCAAGGCGGGGCTGGCGCTGCGGGGCTTTGATGTGGGTACGCCGCGTGCGCCGCTGCAGCCGCTGGGCGAGGCGGCCACGCGCGAGCTGGCCGCCGTGCTGGCCGGCCTGACGGCTTAATTCGGCGCGGCGCCCAGGCGCTTGATGCTGCTTGAGCGCTGCATGCTGCGGCTGATGCGCGGATCGCCGTAGTAGCTCACTTCGCCCGAGCCGCCGATGCTGATGGTCAGGTCGTCCTTGGCCCACACTTGCGCCTCGCCCGAGCCGCCGATGCTCACCTGCACTTCGCGCGCGGCCAGGCGGCCCGCCTGGATATTGCCCGAGCCGCCGATCGAGGCCGTCAGCTGCTCCGTCTTGCCGCTGGCCTTGAAGTTGCCGCTGCCGCCGATGGCGATGGAAACCTGGCGGCTGTCGAGGTCGCGCGCATCGATGGAGCCGGAACCGCCCACGTCGAAGCGCAGCTTTTCCGCGCGCAAGCCCGTTGCCGTGATGTTGCCCGAGCCGCCCACGCTGATGCGTTCCACCTGGCGCGCCTGGATGACGATGGTCAGGCTGCTCTGGCGGAAGTTGGCGTTGCGCTTGGCGGGGCGGATGCGCAGGGTGCCGTTTTCCACCGCCGTGTCGATCAGCGGCAGGATATTGTCGTCAGCCTCGATGGTGACGCTGTCCGTGTTGCCAATGCGCAATTCGACCGTGCCCGGCACGTTCAGCGCCACGGCATGGAAATTGCCTACTTCGCGCGTCTGCTTTTGCAGCTTGCCGCTGCCCTGGATGCTGTTGCCGGAAATCCAGTCGAGCGGCGACGCCAGCGCCGGCGCGGCCGGGATGGCCAGCGCGCAGGCGGCCAGCAGCAGGGCGGTGGCATGGCGGCGGTGGAAAAGTGGCTGTGTCATTCTTGCTCCCTGTGTTGAATTGGTATAAGTGCATGGTATGCCAGCCGGCCGCGCCCGCGTACCGCGCTGCGACAGACTGCACCGGCAGCGGCATGGAATGCAGGAGGATGCGACAGGATGGCATGAGGTATCATGCGGGTATTGGACATACGACGAGCGGCACGCGCCGCTCACACTACTGGAATTACATGCTGATCATCACCATCAAACAGGGCAAGGAAAAGAGCTTGCTGGGCCAATCGTGGATTTACGCGTCCGCGATTGAAAAAGTCGAAGGCAAGCCGCAGGAAAAAATGAAGCCCGGCTCGACGGCCATCGTGCAGAGTTCGTCGAAGCAATTCATCGCCCGCGCCGCCTACAATTCGAAGTCGCAGATCCGCGCGCGCATCTGGAGCTTCAAGGAAGACGAACCGGTCGACCACGCGCTGATCAAGCGCCGCGTGAAGGCCGCCATCGAGAAAAAACTGCCGGCCATCAAGAAGGCGGGCGAAAACCAGCTGTTGACCCTGATCAAGGGCGAGGACGAGGGCTTGCCGGGCCTGGTGGTGCAGCTGTTCGGCGGCGTGCAAGGCTATCTGATCTGCGAATTCAACGCCGGCGGCGTCGACGCGTGGAAAGTGGCCATCGTGCAATCGCTGATGGCGTCCACCGGTTGCGCCAATGTGTACGAGCGCTGCGACGACCTGATGCGCAAGGGCGAAGGCTTGCCCCTGATCGACGGCGCCCTGGCCGGCGAGGAACCGCCCGATGAAGTCATGCTGACGGACAATGGCGTGCGCTATGCGCTGGACCTCAAGACTGGGCACAAGAGCAAGTTCCGCTGAGAACTGCTGTCTGACTTGAAAACCGGCGCGAGCCGGTTTTTTACTTCATATGCGTGTCTGCAAAACGTTCAGGGCAAGGCGCATCGACGCAGACAGTACGAATAGTACGGCAAGGAGATGCAACGCCGCCATGGACGTTTTTCAGGCGCGCTACTCCAGCGGCACGCTGCGGTATTTATTCACCTCCAGCGCCGACACCGCCGGCGCATCATTGCCCCACGACGCGCGCAGATACGTCACCACGGCGGCCACTTCGGCGTCATCCATGACGGGTCCGAACGGCGGCATGCCGTAGGGGCGCGGGTTGCCGGTGGTGCCGGGCGCGAAGCCGCCGTTGAGCACGAGGCGGATGGCGTTCACGGCCGAATCCGTCGTCAGCGCGCGGTTGCCGGCCAGGGGCGGGTAGCCGGGCGGCACGCCCTTGCCGTCGGCCTGGTGGCAGCTCGCGCATTGCGCCTCATACAGTTTCGCGCCCAGCGCCAGTTGCTGCCGGGCTTGCTCCGACGTGTCGCGCGGCACCTTTTTCGCCGCTTGCGCTGGGCCGGGCAAGCTTTTCAGGTACACGGCCATCGCCTGCACGTCGGCGGTGCCCATGTGCTGCAGGCTTTGCCGCACCACTTCGGCCATGGGGCCGAAGACGGTGGCGCGCGGCGAGACGCCCGTTTGCAGCAATTCCACGATATGCGCCGTGTCCCAGTCGCCCAGGCCCGCTTCCGCGTCCGACGTCAGCGACGGCGCATACCAGCCCAGCACGGGGATCAGGCCGCCCGACAGGCCGTCGTCGCTGCCGCCCAGGGTGGTGCGGCTGCTATGGCAGGCGCTGCAGTGGCCCAGGCCCTGCACCAGGTAGGCGCCGCGGTTCCATTCCATGCTTTTTTCCGTGAGCGGCTGGTACACGCCCGGCTTGAAATACAGGGCGCGCCAGGCGGCCAGCGCAATCTGCTGGTTGTAGGGGAAGCGCAGCGCGTGCGGCGTATTCTCCTGCCGGTGCGGCGGCACGCTCTGGAAGTACGCATACAGGGCATCGCTGTCCTCGCGCTGCACCTTGGTGTAATTGGTGTACGGAAAGGCGGGATACAGCAAGCGGCCGTCTTTTGACTTGCCGTTATGGATGGCGCGCCAGAAATCGTCGGCCGTCCAACTGCCGATGCCCGTTTCCTTGTCGGCCGTGATGTTGGGCGAAAGCACCTTGCCGAACGGCGTTTGCAAGGCCCGGCCGCCCGCGTAGGGCACGCCGCCGCGCGTCGTGTGGCAAGCCATGCAATCGCCCGCCTTGGCCAGGTAGGCGCCGCGCGCGACCAGCTGTTGCTGGCTCAGGGGGCTGGCGGCGGCGGGCGGGCCGATGTCGTCGCCCGGGTACAGCACGAACCGGGCGCCGGCCACGCCGAGGGCCGCGATGGCGGCGGCGATCATCCATTTTTTCATGGCGCCACCTGCGCGCTGGAACCGGGCACGCCGCCGCAATGCAGGGGCAGGGGCACGCTGATGCCGCTGGCGGGGCGCGCATCGGCGCTGGCCACTTGCGTGCCCAGCCAGGCCGAGACGGCGCCCACGTCCGCATCCGACAGGCGCTGCGCCACTTGCGCCATGCAGTCGGGCGCGTGGGCGCGGCGGATGCCGTTCTTCCAGGCGCCCAGCTGGGCATTGATATAGTCGCGCGGCAAGCCCAGCAAGCCGGGGATGGCGGGCGCCACGCCGGCCAGTTGCTGGCCGTGGCAGGCGATACAGGCTGGAATCTTCTTGCCGGCATCGCCATGCAGCACCAATTGTTTACCCCGCGCCAGGGCCGTCGTGCCGGCGCTGCTGGGCTGGGCCGGCGGCGGGGCGGGGTGCTGCGCCGCGAAATAGTCGGCAATTTCGCGCAGGTAATCGTCCGGCAAGTGTTCCACCATATAGTTCATCATCGGATACTGGCGCCGTCCCTCGCGAAAGTTCAGCAGCTGGTTGTACAGGTAGCCGGCCGGCTTGCCGGCGATGCGGGGAAAGAAGGCGTCGTGGCGTTCCTTGGGCGCATGGCAGGCCGTGCACGCCTTGATGCGCTGTTCCAGGCTGTCGTGGCCGGCTGGCAGCGCGGCCGGCGCGGCCAGCGCCATGCCGGGCAGCGCGATGGCCAGTGCCAGCACGAGGGGGGAATGCAGTTGCACGGAAAGTCGCATGGGAAGTAACCTGTCTCGTCGGTCGATATGATGTCCCGGTGTTGCTGCCCGGATGTTGTTACCCTAGCATATACTGCGTGCTGTCACTGTGACAGGATCAGTTGTGCAATAAAACTACGGATCAGTTTGAGGAGCAGGGTTGAAACGATATGAGGAATTGGCGGAAGAAGTCGCCGCCATGATAGCCACGCAGTTGTTGTTGCCTGGCGATAAATTGCCCTCCGTGCGCCAGCAGCATGCGCGCAGGGGAGTCAGTCCGTCGACCGTGTTCCAGGCGTATTATTTGCTCGAAGCGCGCGGCATGATCGTCTCGCGCCCCCGCTCCGGCTATTACGTGGCGCCGCAGCGCGCCGCGCTGGCGCCCGAGCCGGACAGTTCGCGCCCGCTCGACGCCAGCACCACCGTCGACGTCAGCGACCTCGTCTTCGAGGTGCTGGGCGCCGTCGGCGCGCGCGACATCGTGCCCTTCGGCTCGGCGTTTCCCAGCCCGCACCTGTTTCCGATGGAAAAGCTGGCGCGGGCCGTGTCGGCCAGCATGCGCCGCCTCGACCCGTGGAGCACCGTCACGGATTTGTCGTTGGGCAATGCGGAGCTGCGCCGCCAGATCGCCTTGCGCTACCAGCTCGATGGCGTGCCCGTGTCCAGCGACGACATCGTCATCACGAACGGCGCGCTGGAAGCGCTGAACCTGTGCCTGCAAGCCGTCACGCGGCCCGGCGACACGGTGCTGATCGAGTCGCCCAGCTTTTATGCCTGCCTGCAGGCGCTGGAGCGGCTGGAACTCAAGGCGGTGGAAATTGCCACCAGCCCCCGCGACGGCGTCGATCTGGCGGCACTTGAGGAATTGCTGCTGCGCCACCGGCCCAAGGCGTGCTGGCTGATGACGAACTTCCAGAACCCGCTGGGCAGCCTGATGCCGCCGGAAAAGAAGCGCGCGCTGGTGGAGTTGCTGGCGCGCCATGGCGTGCCGCTGATCGAGGACGATGTATATGGCGAGCTGTACTTTGGCAAACAGCGCCCCGGCCTGACGAAAAGTTACGACAGCGCCGGTCTCGTCATGCATTGCAGCTCGTTCTCGAAGACGCTGGCGCCCGGTTTTCGCCTGGGCTGGGCCGTGGCGGGCCGCTACGCGCGCCAGGTGGAACGTTTGAAACTGACGACCAGCCTGTCGGCGCCGATACCGCTGCAGATGGCGCTGGCCGATTACCTGGCGCACGGCGGCTATGACCGCCATTTGCGCCAGCTGCGGCTGACCCTGGCGGCGCAGCAAAACACCATGCTGCAAGCCATCGCCGTGCATTTTCCGCCTGGGACGCGGGTGACGCGGCCCCAGGGCGGCTATTTTGTGTGGGTCGAGATGCCGGCGGGCGTCGATGCGCTGGCCTTGCACCGCAGCGCGCTGGCGGCCGGCATCAGCATCGCGCCCGGTCCCATCTTTTCCGCCACGCGCGCGTTTCGCCACTGTATCCGCCTCAATTACGGCCACCCGTGGAGCGCGCAGCTGGAAGCGGCCATCGCCGCGCTGGGGCGGCTGGCGCTGGCGGCGGCATAGCGGTACATAAAAAAGTCCCTTGCGGCAGCAAGTGTTTCATTTCAAAAAGAAATATTACTGTTATATTGGTGTATCTATAACTAATGATGGGAATGATAATGGATAACACGCAGCCGGAAGTGGGTCGTACGCCAGATACGACGATGGCCATTCTGTCCCATGTTGGCGGCCTGTTCACCAGCTGGGTGGCGCCGCTGATCATTTATTTGATCAAGAAGGATGATGCGGATAAATTTTCGGCCGAGAACGCCCGCGAAGCGCTGAATTTCCAGATCACCCTGATCATCTGGTACTTCGCCTGCTTCATCCTGTCGTTCGTGCTGATCGGCCTGTTCCTGTTCTGGATCGTGGCGCTGGCCAACCTGGTGTGCTCGATCGTCGCGGCCGTCAAGGCCAGCAATGGCATCACTTACCGTTATCCCCTGACCTTGCGCCTCGTCAAATAAGGCTGACTCGGCCGCCGGGTTCAGCCCGGGCGGCCGGGCAGTATCAGGAATGACGCAAAGTCGGGCGCCACCGCCGTGGTGGCGCCTGTTTCGTGCGACCACAGCACGACCACCGGTTCACCGGCCGGTCCCGTTTGCGCATAATCAAAACAATAGTAATCGCCCGTGCCGAACTGGGCAAACGGCAGCAGGGCGGCGGCAGCGCCGCCATCCACATTCTCCAGCCACTCTTGCCAGTCTGTGCGGTAATGGCGATCGATCGATTCCCACGTCTTGCGCGCATTGGCCGCGTCGTAGACGGGAAATACGCTCAAGGCGCCCAGCGCGCGGCCATTGTTCACCAATAACCATTGCACGTAGGAAGCGGGCAGCGCTCGCCCCAGCGCCTGTTCGGCGGCGGCGATCGCGTCGGGCGTGGTACCGATGGACTTGCTCTTGCTCATGCTGCGGGAAGGCGCACCGGCTCAGGCGGCGACCGGCGGCGGGACAGGCGGCGTGCTGGCCCGCGGGGCTTTTTGCGGCGCCACCTTGCCGCCGTCGGCGATCCAGCGGCGGTACACGCGCAGGGCCACTTGCGCATCGTCGGCCGCGTACAGGATCTGCTTTTCCGTCAGGCGCGAGGTGGCCCAGTTGGTGGTGGAGATCTTTTTCGATTTCTGCAGGTGCAGGCCGAAGAACTTGGCCACGGCCGTCTTCGCGCCCAGGTCGTTGCGCTGGCCGCCGCGCAGGGCGACGGACAGGTCGAGCACTTGCGCTGGAGCAATACCCAGCTTGTTTCGCAGGCGCTTGACGTCGTCGGACAGGCCGAAGCCCACCTTCAGGGTGGTGGTCGATTCAAGGATGGCTTTGAGTTCGGCCAGGGGCGGCGTGGCGCCCACCTGGAACAGGTAGGCGATGTCGTCGGTGGCCAGCTGGATCAGATGCGGTCCCGTGGAAGACTCGCCCTTGACGAACGTCGGCTTCGATTCCGTATCGAAGCCGATGGCATCCGCTGCCAGCAGGGCGGCCATGGCCGCTTGCGCATCGTCGCTGGTGCGTACCAGCTTGACGTGGTCGAGTGCGATGCCTTGATAGGGGGGCAGTGGCGGTGCGGCAGCTGTGTCCATGAAGCTGGATCAGCCTTTGCGCGAGAATTTCGCGGTCAGCTGATTCAGTTTTTCCAGGCGCAAGCGGTTCGCTTCTTCGGCGGCGGCCGCGTCGCGCTCGGCTTTCTTGCGCTCGGCTTCCTTCTTGAAGCGCTGCTGCAACACTTGCGTGGCGTGGTCGCGGTGGGTTTGCGTCACTTCCGCGCCGGCCGTGCCGTCGAGGTCGTAGCGTACCTTGGCTTTTTCCATCACGCGCAGGTAGCGCAGCGAACCCGTGTGGATGCCCAGCGCCGTGCGCATCAGCTTGCGGTCCAGGTCCGGCAAGCGCGCCAGGATCTGCTTGTCGATGCCGATGGACAAGGGCAGGCAATCGCGGAATGGCGGGAATTGCTCCTGGAACTGCTTCAGCAGGGCGCGCGCGGTCAGGCCGGCAGGCGCCGGCGTGGTCGCCGCTGCGGCCGCTGGGGCTGCATCGACTGGCGTGTCAGGAGTGGTGGCTTGCTGGTCTGGCGTGGAGCTGGTCATCGACATCATTGGTTGGGCTATAAAAGGGGAGCATAGCACGCGCCACAGGCAAGTGCATTGTCTTTTTTGGCAACTTGCGCACAGATAGGCGGGTCCGTGCTACAGCGGACGCAGCGCGAAATGCGGGAAATGTGTATAATGTCGGCTTGCGCTGATGACTGGACCCCGTATTCGACGGTCTGGCTCAGGTGTGCAGGGGATAGGAGCAGTGCGGTGCAGGGCCATCATTATTAATATTTTTGATATCAGATATTTTGCTTATCAATTATCCAGATAACTGGCCTTCGTGCATAATCTTGCTCTCCGCTGTGTCTTCACTGAACAACAATAGATTCAAGCCCGTTCTGGTACGGGCTTTTTTTCATTCCGCAATGTACATCGCTTATTTATCTGACCCGGCTTCGGCCCCGCCGCCGCTGGATGCGCGGGCTTTGAACGTCCCGATAGACAGGCGCCGCTGCCGTTAACACGGCAGCCGCAACAATACGCTCCATCGAGTCCGGTTTCGCAGGCTTAGGTGGAATCATTCACTTCGCGCCGACACCATCTGGTCTCGCATTAAGAGATATCTCATGAAGAATACGCCAAAAACTTTAACGTTGTCTGCCAAGGCGCCACGCCCAGCCGCGGCGCCGCTTGCCGTACCAAAAACGACTTTATCTTACTTCATCGATAATGCGCAAGCGAATCCGGAAGCCACCGTCACCACGGCGCCCACCGTCGTCACCGTGGTGAAGAAAAGCCGCTCGCGCCTGGCCGCCGTGCCGCCGGCCGAGCCGGTTGCCGAAGCGCCCGTGGCGGCTGTCGACGCCGTTGCCGAAGTCGCGGAAGCGGCCGACGCTGCACCGGTCAAGACGCCGAGCGTAAAGATCGCCCCTGGCGCCAAGGCCCCGGCCGCGCCGCGCAAGGTCAGCGAAAGCGCCGCCACGAACAAAGTGGTGACAGCAGCCCGTTCGAAAGTCGTGCGCGCCAAGCCTGAAGCGGCGCCCGTGACCATCATCACCGGCGCGCAAGTGGTCAGCAAGACCACGGACGCCGATGCCCTGGCCGCCATCGATACCTCGAATTACTTCTTGCCAACCGTCAAGGTGCCAGGCCGCCGTGGCCGTAAACCAAGCGAATTCACGCCGGAAAACGATGAAGTGGCAGCACTCAACGCCGTCGAGCGGGCCGAACTGAAGGCCGTGTCGAAAGCGCGCGACCGCAAGGCCAAGGGCGGCCTGGCCGATGCGCTGGGCGATCCGGAAGCGTCGGCAGCGGACCTGGAACGCCGCCGCAAGCAGATCACGGGCTTGATCAACATGGGCAAGGAACGCGGTTTCCTCACCTATGCCGAGATCAATGACCAATTGCCGGAAAACATCATCGATCCGGAAGCCATCGAAGGCATCATCGCCACCTTCAACGACATGGGCATCGCCGTCTACGAGCGCGCCCCTGACGCGGAAAGCCTGTTGCTGACCGACAACGTCGCCACCGTCACCAGCGACGATGAAGTGGAAGCGGCTGCCGCCACCGCCCTGTCGACGGTCGACTCCGACTTCGGCCGCACCACCGACCCCGTGCGCATGTACATGCGTGAAATGGGCGCCGTGGCGCTGCTGACGCGCGAAGGCGAGATCGAGATCGCCAAGCGCATCGAAGGCGGCCTGAAGGACATGATCCAGGCGATTTCCGCCTGCCCCACCACCATCGGCGAAATCGTTGCGCTGTCGCAAAAGATCGCGCGCGATGAAATCAAGGTCGATGAAGTGGTCGACGGCTTTGTCGACTTGAACGAAAGCAATGCCCCGGCGCCTGCCGCTGCCGCCGCGCCCGCCGCTGCCAGCGACGAGGACGAAGAGGAAGAGGAAGCCGAGGAAGAAGACGGCGACGCCAATGGCGGCGCGGCCGGTTTCTCCAGCGAACAATTGGCCCAGCTGAAAAAGAATGCGTTGGAGAAATTCAACGTCATTTCCACGCAGTACGACAAGATGCGCAAGGCGCCCGAGGGCTACAACTCGAAAGCCTACATCAAGGCGCAGGAAGCCATTTCGCAGGAATTGCTGGGCATCCGCTTCACGGCCAAGGTCGTGGAAAAGCTGTGCGACACCCTGCGCGGCCAGATGGAAGAGGTGCGCCACATCGAGCGCGCCGTGCTGGAACTGTGCGTGAACAAATGCGGCATGCCGCGCGCCCACTTCATCAAGGTGTTCCCGGGCAATGAATGCGACCTGGAATGGGTCGACCGTGAAGTCGATTGCAAGTATCCGTACAGCGCCATCCTCAGCCGCAACGTGCCTGCCGTCAAGGAACTGCAAAAGAAGATGATCGACCTGCAAGCGCGCGTGGCCCTGCCGCTGGCGGACTTGCGCAAGATCAACAAGCAGATGGCGGCCGGCGAAAAGCGCGCGCGCCACGCGAAACGCGAAATGACGGTCGCCAACTTGCGCCTGGTCATTTCGATCGCCAAGAAATACATCAACCGCGGCTTGCAATTCCTCGACCTGATCCAGGAAGGCAACATCGGCTTGCTGAAGGCCGTCGATAAATTCGAATACCGCCGCGGCTACAAGTTCTCGACCTACGCCACCTGGTGGATCCGCCAGGCCATCACGCGTTCGATCGCCGACATGGCCCGCACCATCCGCGTGCCGGTGCACATGATCGAAACGATCAACAAGATGAACCGCATCTCGCGCCAGATCATGCAGGAAACGGGCAGCGAGCCGGACCTGGCGACCCTGGCCGTCAAGATGGAAATGCCGGAAAACAAGGTGCGCGAGATCATGAAGATCGCGAAAGAGCCGATTTCCATGGAAACGCCGATGGGCGAAGATGGCGATTCGCAACTGGGCGACTTCATCGAAGACAACACGACGTTGGCGCCGCTGGACGCCGCGCTGCACGCATCGATGCGCAACGTGATCAAGGAAGTGCTCGATTCCCTGACGCCGCGCGAAGCGAAAGTGCTGCGCATGCGTTATGGCGTGGAAATGTCGAACGACCACACCCTGGAAGAAGTGGGCAAGCAGTTCGACGTGACCCGCGAGCGCATCCGCCAGATCGAGGCGAAAGCCATGAGCAAGCTGCGCCAGCCTTCGCGTTCGGATAAATTGAAGACTTTCCTGACGCAAAACTAAGCAGCAGGTAATTAAAAAAAAGAGGCGAAAGCCTCTTTTTTTACGTCTGTCGCTGTCTTACAGCAAACGCGTGCGATGCCCCTGCACGCCCGTGCGGTAGTTGCGCTGCAGCTTGTACAGCACCACGCCGCTGGCGCCGATGACGAAGGTGATCAGCAGCCAGTCCAGCGGATTGCCGCGCTGTGGCGGCGGCGCCGCGCGCGACGAGACGGCAAAAGCCTGGAATTTATGGCCGGTGTAGATGGCGCCCACCACCAGGCCGGCATCCGTGATCTTGTTGGTCAGGTACAAGCCGTCATCGCGGCGGCGCACCGTCATCACGCCTTCCTTGTAGACAAAGGTCATCGGCTCATAGCCATTGATCTCGACGCTGCCAACGATGTGGCCGGCCGCATTGACGGCGGTAGCGTAGCTGTCGCCCTGGCCTATCATGGCGCCCAGGTCGAGCATGCGCTTGCCATCCCAGGCGAACGCATGCCAGCGGCGTTTTTCCGTTTCCGACGCGCCCACGATCAGACCCGCATCATTGATGGCGGTGGCGGAACTGATGCGTCCGCCTGGCAGCGTGCCGATTTCCCGCATGCCCTCGCCGGGGCGGTAGACGAACGCGCGGCGGTAGCCGTCGCTGCGCTGTGCCGTGCCCACCACCACGCCATGCACATTCAGGCCGCTGGCATAGCTGCTGGCGCCGCCCAGCGTGCCCAGGTCTTGCAGGCTGTGGTCGGCCTGCGTGACGAACGCATGGAAGTCGCCGCCGCTCGTATCGGCATAGCCGGCCACACGGCCGTCGCGCGTGATGGCGGTGGCATAGCTGCTGTTGCCGCCCAGGGTGCCCAGGTCGCGCATGCCGAGCGTTTCCTCGTAGCGGAATGCGTGCCAGGTACCGCTGGCCGTCTGCGCGGAGCCGACCACCACGCCGTGGGCATTGATGGCCTTGGTGAAACCCTCATTGCCGCCGAGCGTGCCCAGTTCACGGATGCGGCCATGTTGGTAGACCACGGCGCGGCGCCGGCCTTCCTCTTCCGTGATGATGCCGGCGACCAAGCCCGCCGGGTTCAGGTCGGACGCGATGCTGCCATCGCCGCCTTTCTCGCCGAAGCCATGTTCGGCATGGATGCTGGCGCCGGCAAGGGGCGTTATGGACAGCAACAGCAGCAGCGCCAGGCGCGGCAGCGGATTGGCGGGAAAGCAGGAGAACCGTGGCGGCATGATAGTTTCCTCAAAGAAAAACCCTACGATACGTTCGTATGTCGTCAATACATACCTAATTTGCTACTGTTTTTGGTAACTTTTCGGCTTTCCTGTCCTGGGTGTGGCTGGGGGACGCCTGTGGCAGACGGATCGCCAGGGCCGTGCCCTGGCCCGACTGGCTGTCGATGCGCAGCTCGCCGCCCAGCGCATGCACGCGCTCGCGGATGCTTTTCAGGCCGAAGGCGGCCCGCTTGCCGTCGTCGCCCGGCTGCATGCCGATGCCGTTGTCGCTGATGCGCACGACGATGGCATCCTGCTCCTGTGCCAGCGCCACTTCCACTTCGCTGGCCTGGGCATGGCGCACGATGTTCGACAGCGACTCTTGCAGCACGCGGAAGATGGCCGACGTCTGGCGCTGGTCCAGGCCCAGGTCGGGCGCCTCGCTGTCGAGCGAGAGCTGGTAGCGGATGGCGCCGCGGCTCTGCATCTGGCGTATCAGCCATTCGGCCGCCGGACCGAGTCCCAGCTCCAGGGTGCTGGGATGCAAGTCGTTGATGATGGTGCGCACGGAGCGGATGGTGGCGTCGATGGTGTCGAGCACGCGTTGCGCATGGCTGTGCAGGCGCGGATGGCTGCCGGCCGTGCGCGCATGCAGCAGCGAGACATCGATGCGCAGCACCATCAGGTTCTGCCCCAGGTCGTCGTGGATGTCGAGCGCGATGCGGCGCCTTTCCTCTTCCTTGATGGTCTGCTGGTGGTCGGTCAGTTCGCGCAGCTGGGCCAGGGTACGCTGCAGGTTCTCCTCGTTGCGCTTGCTTTCCGTGATGTCGATGCCCATGGCGATGATCATCTGCGGCTGGCCTTGCGCGTCGAAGATGGGTTTTTTATGCGTCTGCAGCAGGCGGTTTTCCTGCAGCTGCGCATTCCATACCAATTCTTCGCGGATCACCACCTGGCGGCTGGCAAACGCTTCCTGGTCCGCCGCGTGGAATCCCTGCGTCTGGTCCGGGGGGAAGTGCTGCACGTCGCGTCCCTCGGCGATATCCTGGAACCGTACGCCCCATTGCTGCTCGCAGGCCTGGTTCATCAGCAGCATGTGCGAATCGGCATCTTTCAGGAACAGCGACAGGGGCATCATGGAAATGATGTCCTGCAGCCGCTCTTCGCTGCGCGCCAGGGCCGCTTCCGTTTGCGCGCGCATGGCGATTTCGGCGGACAGCTGGAGATTGACATCGAGCAACTGGGCCGTGCGCAGGGCCACGCGGCTTTCCAGCTCCGCATGGGCGACGCTCAGCGCGTGTTCGGCCCGCTTGTGTTCCGTGATGTCGCTGGCCAGCACGAGCGCGCCAGTCAGCTTGCCCTGCTGGTCGTACAGGCAGCGGCCGGTGATCATCGCCCAGCGTTCCGAGCCGTCGCTGTGCCAGTACTGCAGTTCACCCATGCAGCTGTGTTCCTGCGCGCGCATCAGCGGGCACAGGCGCAGCAAGGTCGCTTCGTCATAGAAGTCGCGCATCTTGTGGCCCAGCAGCTTTTCCGCCGGGATGCCCAGCATGTCGCTCAGGCGCTGGTTGACATGCAATATCGTGCCTTTTGCATCCGTTTGCCACATGCCATCCTGCGCCGTCTCGCTCAGGTCGCGGTAGCGCATGGCACTGGCGTCGAGCTGCAGGCGCGTGCTGGCGAGGCGGGCGCGCAGCACGCGCATCAGCCACATGGCCGTGCCGGCGGATACCGCCAGCAGCAGCGACAGCCAGAGATGTTCCCAGAAGTCGAGTTCCTGCCAGGCTGCGCCCGCCAGCCAGCCCAGCATGATCAGGATGAGGGCGGCGCATGCCGTACTCAAGGTTTCAATCGACCATTTGCTCATCCGCGCCCCTGGCGTCATGGTTGGCCGCTGCCGTGCGCCTGGCGCCGGAGTGGAAAAGTATCCGACGCTAGTGTAATACCAAATGTTGCTTTATTGAGAATATTTTTCCATCAGGCAAGCAAAAGGGCCGGCCCTTGCGGCGCCGGCCCCTGTGTGCCGATGGCGATGCGGCGCGATCAGCCCGTGTTGCGCAGGCCGGCGGCCACGCCGTTGATCGACAACTGGATGCCGCGGTGCACCCTTTCATCGATGCGGCTTTCCGCCGACAGGGCGCGGTTGCGCTTGATCAATTCCACTTGCAAGTGGTTCAGCGGATCGAGGTAGGCGAAGCGGTTCTGGATCGAGCGGGCCAGCAGCGGATTGCCCGCCAGGCGCTCGGTGTTGCCGGTGATCAGCTCCAGGCAGCGCAGGGTGGTGCCATGCTCGTCCGTGATGCGCTTGTAGATGCGTTCGCGCAAGTCCTGGTCCGCCACCAGTTCCGCATAGCGCGAAGCGATCGCCAGGTCCGTCTTGGCCAGCACCATGTCCATGTTCGACAGCAGGGTAGCAAAGAAGGGCCATTCGGCGTACATGGCGCGCAGGGTGGCGATTTTTGCATCTTTCGCGGCGCCGTCGGCCTCGTTGATCCAGGCGTCGATGGCGCTGCCGAAGCCGAACCAGCCGGGCAGCAGCAAGCGGCACTGGCCCCAGGAAAAGCCCCAGGGAATGGCGCGCAAGTCTTCGATGCGCTGGTTGGCCTTGCGCGAGGCGGGACGCGAACCGAGGTTCAGTTCGGCGATTTCCGCGATCGGTGTTGCTGAAAAGAAATATTCCGTAAAGCCCGGCGTTTCATACACGAGGTGGCGGTAGGCGTGATAGGCGCGGTCCGACAGCTGCGCCATCACGGCTTCGAACTGCGCCAGCTGGCCGTTGCGGGCCGGATTGGCTTCCTGCGGCGCCAGGCTCGCTTCCAGGGTCGCGGCCACCAGCAATTCCAGGTTGCGCCGGCCGATTTCCGCGTTGGAAAACTTCGAGGCGATGATTTCGCCCTGTTCCGTCAGGCGGATCTGGCCGTTGACGGTGCCCGGCGGCTGGGCCAGGATGGCTTCGTAGCTGGGTCCGCCGCCACGGCCCACGGTGCCGCCGCGGCCGTGGAACAGGCGCAGCTTGACGCCGGCCTTCCGGAAGTCGGCCACCAGCGCCAGTTCCGCCTTGTACAGTTCCCAGTTCGAGGTGAGGAAGCCGCCATCCTTGTTCGAATCGGAATAGCCAAGCATGACTTCCTGCAACTGTCCCTGCTTGGTGATCAATTGTTTGACCAAAGGCAAGGCCATGAGCTGGCTCATGATGCCGGCCGCGCGCTGCAGGTCGGGGATCGTCTCGAACAGGGGGATGACCATCAGCTCGCAGCTGCTGTCGCCTTCGCCTCCCGCCTTCCAGTCGGTGCGCAGCAAGCCCGTTTCCTTTTGCAGCAGCAACACTTCCAGCAAGTCGGACACGGTTTCCGTGTGCGAAATGATGTAATTGCGAATGGCCCGCGCGCCGTAGCGCTGGCGGATGTCGCGCGCGGCGCGCAGGATCGCCAGCTCGGAATCCGTTTCCGTGGCGTAGCTGATGTAGGGCGAGTACAGCAGGCGCGGCTGCGCCAGTTCGTTCAGCAGCAGCGCCTGCTTGTCTTCCTCGGACAGGGCCGCGTAGTCGGCGGCCACGCCGCTTTGCGCGAACAGGTCGGCCAGCACCCGTTCGTGCACGTCCGAGGTCTGGCGCATGTCGAGCGACGCCAGGTGGAAGCCGAAGATGTCGGCCGCGCGCGCCAGGGTGGCCAGGCGCGGGCGCACGAGGGCCGCGCCGTGGTGCGCTTCGAGCGAGGCGATGATGGTGCGCAAGTCGGCCACAAAGGCGGTCGCGTCCGGATAGGGGGCGGCCGCGCCCACTTCCTTGCGCAGGATGTTGGTGGCGCCCAGGGCGCGGGCCGTGGCGGCCAGGCGCGCATAGATGCCGATCAGGGCGCGGCGGTACGGCTCGTCGCTGCGGTGCGGCGAGGCATCCGGCGACTGGTCGGCCAGCGCCTGCAGTTCCGCGCTGACGCCCACCATCAGGGTCGAGACGGACAATTCCGCGCCCAGCGCGTGCACTTCATCGAGGTAAAAGTCGAGGATGGTGGTGGCGTGGCGCGCCAGCGCATGCTGCATGGTGCCCGCGTTGACGTTCGGGTTGCCGTCGCGGTCGCCGCCGATCCAGCTGCCCATCTGCACGTAGGCGGCATTGATCGGTTCGATCGTGCCGTCGCCGTTCGGGTATTCGGCAGCGATATCGTCCTCGATGTCGTCATACAGGCCCGGCAGTTCGCGCAGGAAGGTGATGCGGTAGTAGGACAGGGCGTTTTCGATTTCGTCGGCCACCGTCAGCTTCGAGTAGCGCAGCATGCGCGTCTGCCACAGGGTCGCGACGCGCGAGCGCAGCAGCTGCATGTTGGCTTGCCGCTCTTTCGGCGTCTGCGGCAGGTCGCGCTCGGCCAGCAGGCGGGCGATGTCGTGCTCGGCGTCGAGGATGCTCTTGCGCTGCACTTCCGTCGGGTGGGCCGTCAGCACGGGGGCGATCAGGGCGTCCTGGAAGAAGGTGTCGACGGTCTTGCGGGGCACGCCGGCCAGGCGCAGTTTTCTCAGCGCGAAGCTGACGCTGCCTTTTTGCGCCGGCGAGCCGGCCAGCAGGTGGGCGCGGCGGCGGCGGATGTGGTGCTGGTCTTCCGCAATGTTGGCCAGGTGCGAAAAGTAGGAAAAGGCGCGCACGACGGAAATCGTCTGTTCGCGGCTCAGTTCCTTGAGCATGGCGTCGAGTTCCAGCGCGGCGCCAGCGTCCGCTTCGCGGCGGAAGCGCACGGACGTCTGGCGTATGGTTTCCACCACATGGAAGACGGCATCGCCTTCCTGTTCGCGCAGCACGTCGCCCAGCAGGCGGCCCAGCAGGCGGATATCTTCTTTCAGCGGCGCATCCTTGTCGGAGCCGGCCGCCGGGACTATTTCTGGTGCTACTGCGTCATTGAGCATAATAAAGAACCAAAGTAAGTGTAAAAGCAAGGGAATGTGGATCGCACCGGGCGTTTGGCCGCAGAGGGGAGGGGGCGCATGATAAAATTTGTGGTCTTCAACATGGACGCTAGCCTGACTTGGCCTTCTAGGCTAAGGGATAACGATTATAGCGACGCCGGGCGCCATTCCGATACAAATTGATATCGGACGGGCGAATTGGCAACGACAATGACAGCCACAGCGAAAGAACTTGTTTTGAAAGCATCTGAATTGACCCAAAATATTCCTTCCCGCCTGGTGATCGCCACGCGCGAGAGCCGTCTTGCCATGTGGCAAGCAGAACACGTGCGTGCGCGCCTGGCCGCCCTGTATCCGCAGTGTAGCGTTGAAATTCTCGGCATGACCACACGCGGCGACCAGATTCTGGATCGCGCCCTGTCCAAGGTAGGCGGCAAGGGCCTGTTCGTCAAGGAGCTGGAAGTGGCGATGGAAGAGGGCCGCGCCGACCTGGCCGTGCATTCGCTGAAAGACGTACCGATGGAGTTGCCAGAGGGCTACAGCCTGGCCGCCATCCTCGAACGTGAAGACCCGCGCGACGCGTTCGTGTCCAACGATTACGCCAGCCTGGCCGAGCTGCCGCACGGCGCCGTCGTCGGCACCAGCAGCCTGCGCCGCCAGTCGCTGATCGCCGCGCGCTATCCGCACCTGACGATCCTGCCCCTGCGCGGCAACCTCGACACGCGCTTGGGCAAGCTCGACCGTGGCGACTACGCCGCCATCATTCTGGCCGCCGCCGGCTTGAAACGCCTGGGCCTGGCATCGCGCATCCGCGCCGTGCTGGCGCCGGAAGACAGCTTGCCGGCCGCAGGCCAGGGCGCCATGGCCATCGAGATCCGCAGCGGCCGCGCGGACGGCGCCGACCTGGTGCGCCTGCTGGCGCCGCTGAACCATGTTGATACGGCGCAAGCCGTCACGGCCGAGCGCAAGGTATCGAAGATTTTCGGCGGCAGCTGCCAGATTCCCCTGGCCGCGTTTGCCACCGTCGATGGCGAACAGATGCGCTTGCGCGCCATGGTCGCCACGCCGGACGGCGCGCGCATGGCCAGCGCCGACGTCAGTGGCCCTGCCGGCGCGCCGGAACTGCTGGGCGAACAGGTGGCCGAACTGCTGCGCGGCCAGGACGCCGCCGGCATCCTGGCCTCATGCGCCGTTACCCCCGACAACCATGAAGGCCTGGCGCCGCATGCCTGACAGCGTGGTGATCACGCGGCCCGCGGCGCAAGCGGGGCCGCTGGCCGCCAGGATCGCGGCGCTGGGCTGGCCCGTGACCCTGCTGCCGCTGCTGGAAATCCATGCGCTGGACGGTGAACAGGAATGCGCGCAGCTGCAAGCCGTGCTGGCGCGCCTGGCCGCTTACGACCTGGTGGCGTTTGTTTCGCCCAACGCCATCGACTGCGTCTTTGCGCACTTGCCCGCCTGGCCGCCAGGCGTGCCGCTGGCCGTGGTGGGCGAGGGCAGCAAGATGGCCTTGGCGGCGCACGGCGTCACGGATGCCAACGCCAGTATCACCAGTCCGCTCGACACGGCGCGCAGCGATTCCGAACACTTGTTGCTGGCGCTGGACTTGCCGGCCCTGCGCGGCAAGCGCGTGCTGATCGTGCGCGGCGATGGCGGGCGCGATTACCTGGCCGACGGCTTGCGCGCGGCCGGCGCCGAAGTCGAGTTCGTTACAGCCTACCGCCGCCAGGTGCCCAGGCTGACGCCGGCCTTGCGGGCGACCCTGGAAAACCTGTTGCAGCATAATAATGACTGGATCATCACCAGCTCGGAAGCGCTGCGCGGTTTGCTGGCGCTGCTGGGCGAAATGGGCGATGAAAAGACGGCTGTTGTGAAAATGCAACAGCAGCATCTGATCGTGCCGCACGCCCGCATTGCACAAACGGCGGCGGCCCTGGGTTTTGCCCGCGTCACCCTGACAGGTTCAGGCGACGCAGGCGTGCTCGCCGCGTTACAATCACGACCATGAACGAAATGCCTACACTCTCCGAACCGAATGCAACGCCTGGCAGCGCCGTGAAGACGGCGCCGCAGGCGGCCGACCAACCTGCCGGCCGCGCGCCGACCCTGCTGGAGCAGCTGCAAAAGCCCATGAGCATCGCCGTCATCGTGCTGGCCGTGCTGCTGGCGGCGCAAAGCTGGTCGACCAGCAAGCAGATCCGCAACCTGCGCGAAGAGGTGGCCAAGCGCCTGCAAAAGGGCGATGTCAGCAATGCCGAAACGGGCGTGCTGGCGCGCAACGTGCAAGAAGGCACGAAAGAGCTGCAAATCAAGGTGGGCGCGCTGGAAAACCGCCAGAGCGAAACCCAGAGCCAGCAGCTTGCGCTGGAACAACTGTACAACGACTTGTCGAAGAACCGCGACGAGTGGGCGCTGACGGAAATCGAGCAAGTGCTGTCGACGGCCAGCCAGCAGCTGCAGCTGGCCGGCAACGTGCCGGGCGCGCTGATCGCCCTGCAAAACGCGGACCGCAGCCTGTCGCGTTCCGACAAGCCGCAATTCATCACCATCCGCCGCGCCATCGGGCGCGACATGGAAAAACTCAAGGCCCTGCCCAGTGTCGATTCGACGGGCGTGGCCCTGCGCCTCGACGCCGTGATCGCCCAGATCGACTCGTTGCCGATGCTGTCCGACGAAACGCCGGCCTCGCCGGCCGCGCCGGAAAAGCCGGGCAAGGCCAAGGCCAAGGCCGTGCGCGATGCCGGCGGCAAGCTGGTGGGACCGCCGGCGCCGGAACCGCTGCTGCAAACCGTGCGCGACGGCTGGAATAGCTGGAGCGGCGACATGTGGGCCGATGTGCGCCAGTTGATCCGCATCCGCCGCGTCGATACGCCGGAAGCGCTGATGCTGTCGCCGACGCAATCGTATTTCTTGCGGGAAAACGTCAAGCTGCGCTTGCTGAATGCCCGCATGGCCTTGTTGTCGCGCAATGAAACGGCTTTCCGCAACGACTTGATCGCCGCGCAGGATGCGCTGGCCAAGTATTTCGACACCCGCGCCAAGGGCACGCAGACGGCGCAAGCCCTGCTGCGCCAGGTGCAGGGCAGCAATCTGGCCATCGAAATGCCAACCTTGTCCGACAGCCTGACGGCTGTGCGCAACTACAAAGCGAAGTCCTGAGCCCATGCGTCTATTTCTCTGGTTACTCGCCCTGATGGCCGCGGCGATCGGTATCGCCGTGACGGCCCGTTTCAACCCCGGCAACGTGGTGCTGTTCTATCCGCCGTACCGCATCGACTTGTCGCTGAACTTCTTCCTGCTGCTGCAGGTCGTGCTGTTCGTGCTGCTGTATTTGCTGGTGCGCGCGGTGCGCGCCACCGTGCGCATGCCGGCGCAAGTGGCGGCCTACCGCCAGCGCAAGCGTGAGCGCGATGGCAACAAGGGCTTGCGCGAAGCCTTGAAGGCCCTGTTCGAAGGCCGTTTCGGCCATGCGGAAAAAGCTGCCCTGCGCGCCGCCGAGCTGGAAGAAAACGCCGGTCTGGCCGCGCTGATCGGCGCGCGCGCCGCGCACCGCATGCGCCAGTCCGAGCGCCGCGACAGCTGGCTGTCCCGCGTCGAAGGCGATGCCAGCCTGAAAACGGCCCGTTTGATGACCGTGACGGAATTGCTGGTCGACGACCACCAGCCGGAAGCGGCCCTGGCCGCCGTGCGCGAACTCAACGCCAGCGGCACGCGCCACATCCACGCGCTGCAATGGTCGCTGAAGGCCGAGCAGCAGGCGAAGAACTGGCCGGAAGTGCTGCGCCTCGTGCGTTCGCTCGACAAGCACCGCGCCCTGCATCCGGCCCTGTCGTCGCGCCTGCGCGAGCTGGCCTACGACCATTTGCTGTCCGACCCATCGCATGACGCCGAATCGCTGATGCGCGTGTGGTCCAGCGTGCCGAGCGCCGACCGCGTCAAGCCGTACATCGCCTGCCGCGCCGCCACGGCCCTGAATGCGCGCGGCTTGCACGACGAAGCGCGCCTCGTGTGCGAAGAGTCGCTGGCCGCCGACTGGGACGAGCGCGTCGTGCGCGCCTACCGCGAAGCGGCGGCGCCGGCCGGCACGCCGGCCCTGCTGCTGCAGATCGAGCATTGCGAGCAATGGATGAAACAGCGCCCGCTGGACGCGGAACTGGCGCTGACCCTGGGCACCCTGTGCCTCAAGCAAAAACTGTGGGGCAAGGCCCAGCGCCACCTGGAGCAGGCTTTGTCCGACGCGAACGAGCCGCAGATGGTGCGCGACGCCCACCTGAAGCTGGCGCAGATGCACGATGCCTTGCAGCAGACGGAACAGGCCGCCGCGCATTACCGCCAATGCGCGCTGGCCACCATCCTGTAATCTGTTTCCCCAGACGTAAAAAAGCCGTTCAGTGCAGACTGAACGGCTTTTTTTATGCGCGCACTCCAGGGCGGAGTGCGTTGCTAATTACTTCTTCGGTACCGCAGTGCCTTCGGGCAAGGCATATGCGACCAGGGTGTCGCTCATCTTGGTGCCCAGCGAACCGTGGCCGCCGGCCATGACGACGACGAACTGGCGTCCCGACTTGTTCGACACATAGCTCATCGGCGTAGCCTGGCCGCCGGCTGGCAAACGGGCTTTCCAGATCACTTTACCGTTGCTGACGTCGTAGCCGCGGATGTAGTAGTCGAGCGTGCTGCTGAGGAAAGTCACGCCGCCACCGGTGGTGACCATGCCGCCCAGGCTGGGCACGCCCAGCGGCAAGGGAATCGGCACGGGACCGCTGTCGCGCGTGGTGCCGTTCTTGTGCATCCACACTTTCTTCATGGTGCGCAGGTCGACGGCGGCCACATAGCCCCACGGCGGTGCCTGGCACGGGAAGCCCAGCGGCGACAAAAAGGCCTTGATTTCCACGGCGAACGGGACGCCCGTCTGCGGCTGCAAGCCCATTTCGCCACCCGTGCCGCCCTTGGCCGTCGTTTCCGCGCGCGGCACGAGTTTTTCCAGGAAGCCCATGTAGTCAGGGTTGACGATCAGCAACTGACGCACGGGGTCGATGGCCGCGCCGCCCCATTCGAAGATGCCGAGCGGGCCCGGCGAGATGACGGCGCCCTTGCCGGCCGTTTGCGGCGTGAACGGGCCTTCATAGCGGCGTTCCTTGAAGATGATGCGGCAAGCGAGCTGGTCGAACGGCGTCGTGCCCCACATGTCCGCTTCGCTGATATTGCGTTCAGGCAAGAAGGTCAGGGCCGAGAACGGCTGCGTGGGCGACAGGGTGTCGCCGGCGGCAGGATTGCTCGTCGGCACGGGTTTTTCCGGTGCCGGCACGACCAGGCTGCCGTCGCGGCGGTCGATCACGTAGATGTCGCCGCGTTTCGTCGTGGCGACAACGGACGGCACTTTGCCTTTCGGCGTGTCGATGTCGACCAGCGAAGGCTGGCCGCCGATGTCCATGTCCCAGATATCGTGGTGCACGGTCTGGTAGACCCAGCGCACTTTACCCGTCGCCAGGTCCAGCGCGACGATGGCGCTGTTGAATTTCTCGCCGTTCTTGTTGCGGTTGCCGCCCCAGGTGTCGGGGGTTTCATTGCCCATTGGAATGTAGACCATGCCCAGCTTTTCATCGATGCTGGCCACGCCCCACGAGTTGGGCGAGTTGTTGGTGTAGTTCTTGCCTTCAGGGAAGGGCTTGGTATCTTCCGGCGTGGCCGGGTCCCAGTTCCACAGCAGCTTGCCCGTGACGGGATCGTAGCCGCGGATCACGCCCGATGGCTCTTCCGTCGAATGGTTGTCCGTCACGCTGGCGGCGATCACGGCCACGTTTTGCGCCACGGCCGGCGGGGAAGTTGGCATCAGGAAACCGCGTTTGATCATGGCCATGTTTTTATACAGGTTGACCACGCCGTTGTTGCCAAAGCTCTTGCACGACTCGCCCGTGTCGGCATTGACGGCGATCATGGTGCCGTCCATGGTCGGCGCCAGGATGCGGCGCGGGCATTCCATGCCAGCCGCTTCAGGGGCCGGGTTGTTCTTCGCGCGGCCCGCGTTGACGTCCCAGTAGGCGACGCCGCGGCAGATCATGTGCTGGTAGCTGGCCGCGTCGCGGTTGATCTTCGGATCGTGGCGCCAGATTTCCTTGCCCGTGTCCGGGTTCAGGGCGATGACGATATTGTGCGGCGTGCACAAATACAGCATGTCATTGACCTTCAGCGGCGTCACTTCATTGGCGATCTCGCCCGGATCGTTCGGCCCCTTGAAGTCGCCCGTGTGGTAAGTCCAGGCTTCTTTCAGGCCGGAAATATTGGCCGGCGTGATCTGCGCGGCCGGCGCGTAGCGGTCGCCATAGCCGGAGCGGCCATACGCGGACCAGTCATTGTGCTCGACGCCGGGCGCGAAATCGCCGCTGGCCGTGGCGGCCATGCTGTCGGCCGGCACGTCGCCATGCAGGTCATGGTAGTCCTGGAACAGGGCGATGACGCCGGCGATGACGGTCAGGGCCACGGCGGCGGACAGGGCCGTCCTTCCCAATTGCGGCTGTTTCTCCGCGGCGGGTGGCGCCAGGCGGCGGCTGACGAAGGGCAGCAGCAGCCAGACGGCGGCGGCAAACCAGATGTCGAGGCGCGGCAGCAATTGCCACCAGTCAAATTTCACTTCGATCACGGACCAGATCAGGGTGGCGAGCAGCAGCAGCGCCATGAATGGTTGCGCACTGCGCTTGCCTTGGAACACGAGCGCGCCTGCGATCAGCATGCCTATGCCGGCCAGCAAGTAGTACCAGGAGCCGCCGAGCGTGGCCAGCCAGATGCCGCCGCCCAGCAGGGCGAGGCCGAACAGAATGAAAATAACGCCAGTGACCTTTAATAAAGGACCGGGCCGGAAAGAGGGAATCATCATATTCCTTTTTGCAAGGATTTATCGGTGGCGCGTGATGCGCCATATTGAATTCAGGGAAGGCGTCGATTGCAGAATATGCAAAGTTTGGAATCACCAGAATGTGACAGTTTATCAGAATTGATGATTGTCTTCCGGTAGTGCCATTTTTTGGCGGGGTCGCCATTTGAATCAGATAAACTCTTCAAATAAGAGCAAATATTATGCTGGAAGAGCAGATTGCGGGGCTGGATGGGCGTTTGGCGAAGCATGTTGAAACGCCCGCGTCATTATATGCAGGCATCGCCGGATGCATGATAATGAAATTGTTGCTATAAGTGGCTGCAATAAATGCAATGCCGATTATAATAACCATGTTTGCCGCATGGTGATATTGAAATGAAAATACGCAGATATTCCAGATATTAATTCAGGCGTGAGCGTAGTATTACTTACGTGTTTTCACTTATTATTTTGGGCCGCCTGTTTATTCTTTCGCTGGCAGGCTGCGGGGGCCAGCGGGCCATGCATGCCACTGTTGCTGGCTGGACGCGCAAAACGCCGCCAGGCCGCTGCTGCATCGCACAAGCTGCCTGTACTTCGCTATAATTGCGCGGTTATAACACCATCCGCTAATGAGGAACCCCATGAGTTTGAATAACGTCTCTTCCGGCCGCGACCTGCCGAACGATTTCAACGTCGTCATCGAAATCCCGATGAATGCCGATCCGATCAAGTACGAAGTCGACAAGGAAAGCGGCGCGATCTTCGTCGATCGCTTCATGGGTACCGCCATGCATTACCCGTGCAACTACGGCTACGTGCCGAACACCCTGTCGCCGGACGGCGACCCGGTCGACGTGCTGGTCATCACCCCGTTCCCGCTGATCCCGGGCGTGGTCGTGCGCTGCCGTCCTATCGGCGTGCTGAAAATGACCGACGAGTCGGGCGAAGACGCAAAAGTGCTGGCCGTGCCAGTCGACAAGGTCCTGTCGATCTACAGCCACTGGCAAAAGCCGGAAGATCTGAACGAACTGCGCCTGCGCCAGATCCAGCATTTCTTCGAGCACTACAAAGATCTGGAAAAAGGAAAATGGGTCAAGATCGACGGCTGGTATGGCCCTGAAGTGGCCAAGGAAGAAATCCTGGGCGGCGTTGCCGCCTACAAGGCAGATGCTGCAAAAGCCTAACGTCACCCGTTAAAAAACGCTCCCCGCCAGTCATGGCCGGGAGCGTTTTTTTATGCGCGAAACGGGCTGTGCTCGTTCAATTCATCGAGATAGGCATCGATGCCGCCCCGTTCCCGTTCGAGGAAGCGCTGCACGGCGTCGGCAAAGGCCGGATGCGCCAGCCAGTGGGCGGACCAGGTCTTTTGCGGCAGGAAGCCGCGCGCCATCTTGTGCTCGCCCTGGGCGCCGCCCTCGAAAGTGGCGATGCCGTTGGCGATGCAAAATTCCAGCGGCTGGTAATACGCCGTCTCGAAATGCAGGCACGGTACGTGTTCGAGCGCGCCCCAGTAGCGGCCATACAGTGTGTCGGCCGTGTGGATCACCAGCGAGGCGGCAATGGCCCGGCCTTCGCGCTCGGCGATCACCAATAAAATATTCTGCGGCATGGCCGCGCCTATGCGCCGGAAGAAGTCCAGCGACAGATAGGGCGAGGAGCGGTGTTCCGCATAGGTATTGCTGTAGCAGCGGTGGAACAGTTTCCAGTCCGCGTCCGTGGCGTCCATGCCGCGCACCTGGCGCATGGTCACGCCCGCTTCCCGCACCTTGCGCCGCTCGGCGCGGATATTCTTGCGTTTCTTGTGCTCCAGGGTGGCAAGAAATTGCTCGAAATCCGCGTAGCCGGGATTGAGCCAGTGAAACTGCACGCCGCTGCGCAGCAGGTAGCCGGCCTCGGCCAACTGGCGTGCCTCGCTTTCCGGAGGGAACAGGATGTGGCAGGACGACACCTCGCTGGCCTGCTGCTGGGCCTGCAGGAAGGCCAGCAGGGCGGCGCGCGCTTCGCCATCGCGGGCCAGCAGGCGCGTGCCGCTGACGGGCGTAAAGGGGATAGCGGACAGCAGTTTCGGGTAGTATTCGAGGCCATGTTGCTGATAGGCATCGGCCCAGGCCCAGTCGAACACGTATTCGCCGTACGAGTGCGTTTTCAGGTACAGGGGCAGGGCGGCGGCCAGCGTGTCGCCTTGCCACAGCGCCAGGTAATTCGGTTGCCAGCCCGTGTCCGCGCTGGCGCAGCCGGACTCGTGCAGCGCATGCAAAAAGGCATAGGAGAGGAAGGGGGTGGCCTCCGCCTTGGCGTCCGCCTGGCGCGCCAGCAGTTCTGACCAGGCCGCTTCGCCAATTTCAGCCAGGGTAGTGACGATAGCCGTGCGATAATTCATTGTTGTAGTGTGCATTCATCACTCTCGGGGCGCCACCGTCGGCCTGCGCGCCCCTGTCTTGTTTAATAGAACGAAAAATATCCATCATCATCATGACAGTCAAAGTCGCAATTGCTCAAATGAATAGTACGGTCGGCGATCTGGCCGGCAACCGTGCCAAGATCTTCGACCTTTCCCGCCGCGCGTTCGAGGCGGGCGCCGATATCGTGCTCACGCCGGAACTGTCGCTGGTTGGCTATCCACCCGAGGACCTGTTGCTGCGCAATGCATTCTACGCAAAAACGCAGGAAGCGTTTGCGGCGCTGGCGGCCGACCTGGCCCAGTTCAAGGATATGCACGTGGTGGTGGGCTTGCCGCTGCAGGACGAGAAGGGCGTGCGCCACAATGCCGCCTCCGTGCTGGTCAATGGCGAAGTGCTGGGCACCTACCGCAAGCACGACTTGCCGAATACCACCGTGTTCGATGAAAAACGCTACTTTACGTCGTCGGACCAGGCTTTCGTGTTTGGCGTGAAGGGCGTGCGCTTCGGCATCAATATCTGCGAAGACACGTGGTTCGAGCACGCGCCGATGCGCGCCCGCGCGGCCGGCGCGCAAGTGCTGCTGGTGCCGAACGGCTCGCCTTATCACATGAACAAGCAGCATTTGCGCTATGAAACCATGCGCAAGAACGTCAGCGCGCAAGGCATGGCCCTCGTGTACGCCAACCTGGTCGGCGGCCAGGATGAGCTGATCTTCGACGGCGACTCGTTTGTCATGGATGCGGCCGGCACCATTTGCGCCCAGCTGCGCCATTTCGAGGAAGATCTGCAACTGGTCGAGTTCGACGGCGCCACGCCCGTGCCGCAGCCGCTGGCCACGCCGCTGACCACCGAGGCGCAGGTATACCAGGCGCTGGTGCTGGGCGTGCGCGACTATATCGGCAAGAACGGTTTCCCGGGCGTGTTGATCGGCATGTCGGGCGGCGTCGATTCCGCGCTGACCCTGGCCATCGCCGTTGATGCGCTGGGCGCCGACAAGGTGCGCGCCGTCATGATGCCGTCGCAATTTACGGCCGATATCTCGTGGATCGACTCGCGCGACATGGTAAAACGTCTGAATGTGCGCTACGATGAAATTCCGATCAAGCAAACTTTCGACGCCTTCCGCGCCACCCTGGCCGAGGAGTTCGCGGGACTGGCGGAAGACGCGACGGAAGAGAATATCCAGGCGCGCATCCGCGGCACTTTGCTGATGGCCTTGTCGAACAAGCATGGCAGCATTGTGTTGACGACGGGCAACAAGAGCGAGATGGCCGTCGGCTATTGCACCCTGTACGGCGACATGGCGGGCGGCTTTGCCGTGATCAAGGATATCGCCAAGACGCTCGTGTACCGCCTGTGTGCATACCGCAACAGCATCGCAAGCGTGATTCCCGAGCGTATTTTGACGCGCGGGCCATCGGCCGAGCTGCGCGCCGACCAGCTGGACCAGGATTCCTTGCCGCCGTATGAAATACTCGACGGCATCATGCAGATGTACATGGAAGAAAACCGGCCGATCGCCGACATTATCGAGGCTGGCTACCCGCCGGCCGACGTGGCGAAAATCACGCGCCTGATCAAGATCAATGAATACAAGCGTCGCCAGTCGCCGGTGGGCATCCGCGTCACGCACCGTGGCTTTGGCCGCGACTGGCGCTACCCCATCACTTCCAAGTTCTTTGAGTAAGCAGCTAAAGCCCACAATCCAACAATTTTAAGGAGTAGCCATGAAGCAGATTACCGCCATCATCAAACCATTCAAGCTCGACGAAGTGCGCGAGGCCCTGGCCGATGTGAACGTGACGGGCTTGACCGTGACGGAAGTGAAGGGCTTTGGCCGCCAGAAGGGCCATACCGAGCTGTACCGTGGCGCCGAGTACGTGGTCGACTTCTTGCCGAAAGTCAAAGTCGAAGTGGTGGTGGATGACAGCGTGTCGGAACTGGTGGTCGACGCCATCATCAAGGCGGCCCGCACGGGCAAGATCGGCGACGGCAAGATCTTCGTGCGCGACGTGGAGCAAGTCATCCGCATCCGCACCGGCGAGACCGGTCCTGACGCAGTGTAAGTGTTTCTGCCTGGGCTGCTGACCTTCAGCGTCCCAGGCGCATGTCGAATTTCCAGCAGATCAGGCGCAATATCGTGATGCCGCTGGCGCTGGTCCACAGCGCGAAGTCGTGCTCGGCGCCGAAGTGCATCTGCAATAAATAAGCCCAGCAGCCGAAAAACGCGCAGATGGCGTAGGGTTTTCCGTCACGAAACACCATCGGCACTTCGTTGCAGACGATGTCGCGCATCACGCCGCCGAAAATTCCCGTAATCACCCCCATCATCGAGGCAATAAAGATCGGCATGCCGGCGCGCATGGCTTCGGCCACGCCGGCGATGGCGAACATGCCCAGGCCGATGGCGTCGGCGATGACGATCAGGCGTTCCGAGACGATCTGGCGCAAATGCTGGATCAGCGGCGCGGCCGTCAGGGCCAGCACGAAGATCAGGATCGCGTATTCCTGGTGCGAAACCCAGAACAAAGGGCGCTTGTCGAGCAGGATGTCGCGCAACGTCCCCCCGCCGAACGCCGTGATGAAGGCCACGACGAACACGCCGACCAGGTCCATGCGCTTGCGGCGCGCTTCGATGAAGCCGGAAAACGCGCCCACCAGGATGGCGATGACCTCAATGATCTTGATCAGCGAGCCAGGTGGCAGTTGGGGTGGCATCATGGGTGGAGCGCGTGCACGAGACGCTAAGCAGGAAATAATTGTCACAGGTTAACATGACACGGCCCCGAATGGTGACAAACGGGGCCGTGTGCGGGGTGTAACTTGTTACTGAATTGTAATTTCTTGCTGCTAGGGCTAGCGGATGGGCTGCAGCGCTGCCGAGAGCAGCACGACGAGGGCGCCATCGCCCCCTTCCGAGCGGCGCGCCTGGCAAAAGGCGACGACTTCATCCTTTTGCACGAGCCAGCTGTGCACCATCGATTTCAACACCGGTTCCTGGCCTTTCGAGCCGAAACCCTTGCCGTGGATCACGCGCACGCAGCGCAGCTTGCGCCGCGTCGCCTGGTTCAGAAAGGCGCCAATGCCGTCGCGCGCGTCGTCGCGGCGCAAGCCGTGCAAGTCCAGCTCGTCCTGGATGGGCCAGTGGCCCTTGCGCATCTTCTTGACCACGTCCGGCCCCACGCCGGGGCGGGCGTAGTTCAGGGCCGGATCGTTTTCCAGATAATGGTCGACTTCGAACAAGTCCGACAGCGACTCGCGCAGCACGGCCGCATCGTCCTCTTCCGGAGACAATTTGCGCGCCGGCTGCTGGACGCTGGCCGTGCCCGCCTTGGGCAGGCTGGGCACGTAGCGGTCCGACTCGGGCAGGCGCTTGACGCCGCCGATGCTGGCCTTGAACAGATTGCTTTCCACGGCCTGCACCTTGACCTGCTTGGCGCGCTCCGCTTCAGCTTGCGCGCGCGCGTCCGCCTGCTCCTTGAGCTGCTTGCTGACCGCTTTCAGGTCGGCAAAGTCTTTCATCGACGCCATGCGACGCTTACTCCTGGCCTTCCAGGTAGCGCTGGGCGTCCAGTGCTGCCATGCAACCCGTGCCGGCGCTGGTGATGGCCTGGCGGTAGATATGGTCTTGCACGTCGCCGGCCGCGAACACGCCCGGCGCGCTGGTGGCGGTGGCCATGCCTTCCAGGCCGGTTTTCGTCTTGATGTAGCCGTTGTGCATGTCCAGCTGGCCTTCGAAGATGCCCGTGTTCGGCTTGTGGCCGATGGCGATGAAGACGCCATGCACGCTCAATGCTTCGACCTTGCCGTCGATGGTCGACTTGATGTTCAGGCCCGTCACGCCGCCTTCGTTGCCCGTCACTTCGTCCAGAGTGTGGTTATATTTCAACACGATCTTGCCTTCGGCAACCTTGGCATTCAGGCGGTCGATCAGGATCGCTTCCGCGCGGAACTTGTCGCGGCGGTGGATCAAGGTGACTTTATTGGCGATGTTCGACAGGTACAGCGCTTCTTCGACGGCCGTATTGCCGCCGCCGACGACTGCCACTTCCTGGTTGCGGTAGAAGAAGCCATCGCAGGTGGCGCAGGCGGACACGCCCTTGCCCATGAATTCCGCTTCCGACGGCAGGCCCAGGTACTGTGCGGATGCGCCCGTGGCGATGATCAGCGTGTCGCACGTGTATTCGTGGCTGTCGCCCTTCAGGCGGATCGGCTTTTCATTGAGGAACGTGGTGTGGATGTGGTCAAACACGATTTCCGTATTGAAACGCTCGGCGTGCTGCAGCAAGCGCTGCATCAGGTCCGGGCCTTGCACGCCCATGGGGTCGCCGGGCCAGTTTTCCACGTCGGTGGTGGTCATCAACTGGCCGCCTTGTTCCACGCCGGTGACCAGCATCGGGTTCAGGTTGGCGCGGGCGGCGTAGACGGCGGCGCTGTAGCCGGCTGGGCCGGAGCCGAGGATCAAAACGCGGGCGTGTTTGGTAGTGGTCATGGGAAGCTTCTCTATGAGTGGGGTCTATCCGAATTGGGGGCATACGCGCGAAGAACAAGGCCGTATTGCGCTTGCGCAAGCAATCCTCGATTATAGACCAAGCCGCCTGTAGCGACGAATCGTGGGGCCGCCCGGGGCATATATGGCTTAGAATACTTCCTTATTATGGGAAATTCCCTTTCAGAAACATTTTTCACCTTGCAGCGCTTCCCAGAATGACTAAACCAGCCCAGGCCAATCAAAATAGCTACACCCGAAAACCGGTCGAACGCCGGCCCTTGCCCAACCGGCTGGTACGGCTGCTGTCCGAGGCGCGCTGGTTCGCGCTGGCCGCGTTTGCCCTGTATTTCGTGCTGATACTGGCCAGCTTCAACAAGCTCGACCCGGGCTGGTCGCATGCCACGTCCGTCGACAAGGTGGCAAACCTGGGCGGCAAGCTCGGTGCGACCTTTTCCGATTTGTTGTTGTATATCTTCGGTTTTTCCGCCTGGTGGTGGTGCGTGTGGCTGCTGCGCACCGTGTGGAATGGCTACCGCCGCCTGAGTAAGCGCTTCCTGCTGGAAGAAGAGGACGTGGAGCGCGAGCACCATGTCGAGATGCTGATCCGCATCGTCGGCTTTTCCATCATGCTGATCGGCAGCATGGGCCTCGAATACCTGCGCATGGCGAAAAGCCTGCACGTGCAGCTGCCGCGCGACCCGGGCGGCGTGCTGGGCCAGCTGGTGGGGCATTCGGCCCACGTGGCTTTCGGCTTCACGGGCGCCACTTTATTACTGTTGCTGCTGTTCGGCCTTGGTTTTAGTCTGTTCTTCCACGTTTCTTGGTTGCAAGTGGCCGAACGCATCGGCGGCGCTATCGAAGACGCGTTTAATTGGTTCGTGCTGCGCTACCAGGATCGCGAAGACCGCCGCCAGGGCGAAGTGGCTGCCGTGCGCCGCGACGAAGTGGTGGTCATCGAACGGGCCAAGCACGTGGAAAAGCACGTGGCCGCGCCGCCCGTCAAGATCGAGCCGCAAGTCGTGACCGTGGTGAAATCGGAGCGCGTGGAAAAGGAGCGCCAGGCGCATTTGTTCGAGAACTTGAGCGATGGCAAGCTGCCGCCGCTGTCCTTGCTCGATGAAGCGCCGCCCGTGGTGGAAACGGTATCCGTGGAAACCCTGGAGTTTACGAGCCGCCTGATCGAAAAGAAATTGTCGGACTTTGGCGTGGATGCCAAGGTAGTGGCCGCTTACCCCGGCCCTGTCGTGACGCGCTATGAAATCGAGCCGGCCACGGGCGTGAAGGGTAGCCAGATCGTGGGCCTGGCGCGCGACCTGGCCCGTTCGCTGTCGCTCACCTCGATCCGCGTCGTGGAAACCATTCCCGGCAAGAACTATATGGCCCTGGAATTGCCGAACACCAAGCGCCAGATCGTGCGCCTGACGGAAATCCTCGGCTCCAAGGTCTACAACGATGGCGTGTCCAGCCTGACGATTGCCTTGGGCAAGGATATCGCCGGCAAGCCCGTCGTGGCCGACCTGGCGAAAATGCCCCACTTGCTGGTGGCCGGCACGACCGGTTCCGGTAAATCCGTGGGCATCAATGCGACGATTTTGTCGCTGCTGTACAAATCCGACCCGCTCGACGTGCGATTGATCCTGATCGATCCGAAGATGCTGGAAATGTCCGTCTATGAAGGCATTCCGCACTTGCTGGCGCCCGTCGTCACCGACATGCGCCAGGCCGGTCACGCGCTGAACTGGGCCGTGAACGAGATGGAACGCCGCTACAAGCTGATGAGCAAGATGGGCGTGCGTAACCTGGCCGGCTACAACGCGAAGATTGCCGACGCGAAAAAGCGCGAAGAACACATCCCGAATCCGTTCAGCCTGACGCCGGACTCGCCCGAGCCGCTGGAAAAACTGCCGACCATCGTCATCATCATCGACGAGCTGGCCGATTTGATGATGGTAGTGGGCAAAAAAGTCGAGGAATTGATCGCGCGTATCGCGCAAAAGGCCCGCGCCGCCGGTCTGCACTTGATTCTGGCCACGCAGCGCCCATCTGTAGATGTGATCACGGGTTTGATTAAAGCCAACATCCCGACGCGTATCGCCTTCCAGGTGTCGTCAAAGATCGACTCGCGCACCATTCTTGACCAGATGGGCGCGGAAACCCTGCTGGGCATGGGCGACATGCTGTACATGCCGCCCGGCACCGGCTTGCCGATGCGCGTGCACGGCGCGTTCGTGTCGGATGAAGAAGTTCACAGGGTCGTCAGCCATTTGAAGCTGCAGGGCGAACCGAATTACATCGAGGGCATCCTCGAAGGCGGCACCCTGGAAGGCGACGGCGCCGAAGGCGGCGCGCCGGGCGAGGGCGGCGGCGAGGCCGATGCCCTGTATGACCAGGCGGTGGCGGTGGTGCTGAAAAACCGCCGCGCCTCGATTTCGCTGGTGCAGCGTCATTTGCGCATCGGCTACAACCGCGCCGCCCGTCTGCTCGAACAGATGGAGCAGAGCGGGGTGGTATCAACCATGCAATCCAATGGCAACCGGGAAATCCTGGTGCCGGCGGCGAGTAGTGAACAAGGGTAAACAGAATGAAGAACACGACTTTCGCAGCAAAAATGATCATCGGCGCGGCCAGCGTCGCCTGCAGCCTGCTGTTCGCGGCCAGCGCCTCGGCCAGCGCGCTGGAACAATTCAAGAGCTTTGCCGCCGGCACCAAGTCGGCCAAGGGCGAGTTCGTGCAGCGCCAGGTCAAGAAGGCGGACGCCAGCGGCAAGGCCAAAGTTTCCACGCCAGCCAGTGGCACGTTCGAGTTTGCCCGTCCCGGCAAGTTCATCTGGACGTATCTGAAACCGTACGAGCAGCTGCTGCAAGCGGATGGCGACAAGCTGTATATCTACGACAAGGACTTGAGCCAGGTGACGGTCAAGAAACTGGGCGACGCGCTCGGTTCCTCGCCGGCCGCCATCTTGTTCGGCAGCAACGACCTGGAAAAGAATTTTACGTTGGCCGAAGCAGGCACGCGCGATGGCCTGGAATGGCTGAAAGCGACGCCGAAAGCGAAGGACACGACGTTCGACGAAATCACCATCGGCCTGCGCAACGGCGTGCCGGAAGCGATGGAATTGCGCGACTCGTTCGGGCAGACCTCGGTGCTGGCGTTCAAGAATTTCCAGAAGAATCCGGCCTTATCTGCCAATCACTTTAAATTTGTCATGCCCAAGGGCGCCGACGTCATTAATAATTAAGACTGTCGCGCCTTGCGTATGAGCCGGCCTCGCAGCAATGCGGGGCTTTTGCATTCTTGTTAGGTACCTCATTATGGCGGATCTCTTTTCCACCGCACCGCGCCAGCCGCTGGCCGAAGCCTTGCGGCCTGCTACCCTCAACGAAGTCATCGGTCAGACGCATCTGCTGGGCGTAGGCAAGCCGCTGCGCCTCGCGTTCGAGGCGGGCAAGGCCCATTCGATGATTTTATGGGGGCCGCCCGGCGTGGGCAAGACCACCCTGGCGCGTCTGATGGCGAACGCGTTCGACAGCGAATTCATCGCCCTGTCGGCCGTGTTTGCAGGGGTGAAAGATATCCGCGCAGCCATGGACCAGGCGCGCCACAGCCTGGACCAGTTCGGCAAGCACACCTTGCTGTTCGTCGACGAAATCCACCGGTTTAATAAATCGCAACAGGATGCCTTGCTGCCCTTCGTCGAATCGGGCCTGGTGACGTTCATTGGCGCCACGACGGAAAACCCCAGCTTCGAAGTGAACTCGGCGCTGCTGTCGCGCGCGCAAGTGTATGTATTGAAATCGCTCAACGAAGACGAGATGAAGCAGTTGCTGGCCAAGGCGCAAAGCACGGCGCTGACGCACCTGACGTTCGACGAGGCCGCCGCCGACACCCTGATCGGCTACGCGGACGGCGATGCGCGCCGCTTCTTGAACTTGCTGGAGCAGGCCGAGACGGCCGCCAGCTCGACGGGCACGACGGCCATCGACGCGGCCTTCGTCGACAATGCGCTCACATTAAATTCGCGCCGCTTCGACAAGGGCGGCGATAATTTCTATGACCAGATTTCCGCGCTGCACAAGTCCGTGCGCGGTTCCAACCCGGACGCGGCCCTGTACTGGTTTTGCCGCATGATCGACGGCGGCGCCGACCCGCGCTACCTGTCGCGGCGCATCGTGCGCATGGCCTGGGAAGACATCGGCCTGGCCGACCCCCGTGCATTGACCATGGTCAATGATGCGGCGGAAACGTACGAGCGCCTCGGTTCGCCCGAAGGCGAGCTGGCCCTGGGCCAGGCCGTGATCTACCTGGCGATTGCGGCAAAGAGCAATGCCGGCTACAACGCTTTTAATACCGCCATGGCGTTCGTCAAGAAAGACAAGTCGAAGGAAGTGCCGGTGCACTTGCGCAATGCGCCGACGAAGCTGATGAAGGAACTCGGCTATGGCCATGCCTACCGTTATGCGCATGACGAGCCCGATGCCTACGCGGCCGGCGAAACGTATTTTCCGGATGGCATGGCCGAACCGGGCTGGTACCAGCCCGTGCCGCGCGGCCTGGAAAGTAAAATCGCCGACAAGCTGGCGTGGCTGCGCGAGCTGGACAGGAAAGCAGGAAAACCGGCCGGCAAGGGTTGAATTACAGTCCCAGCAAGCTAAAACCGTCGTCCTGCGGCGCGTAGCCGACCAGCCGGCGCGTCGCGTCGATGGATAGCCGCTTGTAGCGGTTGTCCGACACGCCATGCACGACGTGGTAGCCGGCCGGCACGTCCGCCGCGATGCAGCAGGCCAGCAGCTGCACCACGTCGCGCTCGCTGATGAAGGCGGCGATGTCGCGCGCGCTGTGTTGTTGACCTGGCGCAAACCGGGCCACGTTGGCGATGCGCACGGCGATTGCCGTTATGCCATGCTGGTGCGCGAATGCGGAGGCCACGCCTTCGCCGAAGGCCTTGCTGGCGCCATACATGTTGGCCGGGCGCGCCGGCATGCTTTCGTGCACTTGCGCGTCCAGCGGATAGCCTTCGATGGCTTGCGCGCTGCTGGCGAATACCACTCTTTTCACCCCCTGCGCCTGTGCCGCGCGGAAGATGTTGTGCGTGCCGACGATATTCGGCTGCAGCAATTGCGTATCGAAATCGGCGCTGGCGTGCGGCACGCCGGCCAGGTGCAGCACCACGTCGATATCGGTGCAGGCGGCCAGGCAGGCGGCGTAGTCGCTGACGTCGAGCTGCATGGACGGGCAGGGCGCTTCGGCCAGCTTGCCTGTGTGCAGGTCGGCCAGGCGCAGGGAGAATTCCCCGTGCCGGCTCTTCCAGAAAACGGTGCCGATAACGCCGGCGGCGCCCGTGACGAGGACGCGCAGTGGTGGTGTTTGAGTCATGTATTCCTAATATTCAAGGTGTGAGGCAGTGCCAGGTTCAGCCAGCGCAGCAGGGCGGGGCGCGGTGCGGCCGTCCCATGCACGCGGATGCGTCCGCTGCCGACGGCTTCGACCAGCACCAGGCCGTCATTCGGGATCGTGTAGCGTTCGCCGCTGCGCAGCACGCAATCCTCGAACTGGGCGTAGGCCGTGATCCAGGCCGTGCCGGACAGGCATTCGATGACCCTGGCGTGCGCTTTTTCCAGACGCAAAGGCCGTTCGCTGCGTAATTCGTGGTCGGTATGCATGGCATCGCTCCTGTTGGTGTGCTGACAGGAACAGCTTAGGCGCTTGCGGTGAACCATGACAGATGCAGGAAAACGAAATTGTCATGCATACAGTGCGCTTCATCGTACACTGTGCTTGTCAAAAAAACGGGCAACTGTATCTGTGCGTGCCGCGCGCGGCAGCCGCATACTGAAGGGATGAACATGAGCGCGCATTTGAATCTGTACGAGCACCTGGCCAACGAGCTGGGTGCCTTGATCGACGCGCGCGTGTTCGCGCCCGGCGACCGCTTGCCGTCGATCCGCCACCTGGCGCAGCAAAAGCGCATTTCCGTCAGCACCGTGATGCAAGCCTTGCGCCTGATGGAAGACCGGGGGCAGGTTGATGCGCGGCCCCAGTCCGGCTATTTCGTGCGCCACCGGGCGCCCCGCAGGCCCTGCAGCGCCGACGCCCAGCACTTGAAGGAGCCGGCCTTTGTCGGCATCAACAATCTGTTGATGCGCGTGCTGAAGGAAAACGAGGCGCCCGATATCGTGCAGCTGGGCACGGCCTGGCCGCCCGACGAGATTTTGCCCATCAAGCGCATGCAGCGCACCATCAGCGCGGTGGCGCGGCGCGAACCGGCTTTGTTGAGCAAGGTCAGCTGCTACGACGTCAGCGAAAGCAACTTTCTGCGCCAGGTCACGCGCCGCGCGCTGGATTGGGGCAAGCTGGACCCGCACGAGATCGTCGTGACGAATTCCTGCACGGAAGCGATCAGCCTGTGCCTGCGCGCCGTCGCCAGGCCGGGCGACACCATCGCCATCGAGTCGGCCACGTATTTCGTGCTGCTGCAGATGATCGAAAGCCTGGGCATGAAGGCGTTGGAAATTCCCACCGACCCGAAGACGGGGCCGTCGCTCGATGCGCTGGAACTGGCCCTGCGAGCCGGCCTCGTGCAAGCGTGTTTGTTCGTGCCGAACGCGAATAACCCGCTCGGCTGCGTCATGCCGGAGGCCAACAAGAAGCGCTTGGCGGGCTTGCTGTCGGAATTTAATATTCCGCTGGTTGAAGACGATGTATATGGCGACCTGTGCTTTGCGCCGCAGCGCCCGTGGCCCGTGAAGGCTTACGATACGAGCGGCAATGTGCTGCTGTGCTCCTCGTTTTCCAAGGCCATCACGCCTGCCTCGCGCGTCGGTTACGTGCTGGCCGGGCGCTTCGCGCAGGAAGTGGCCCTGCTGAAAACCGTGTCGAGCGGCGCCACCAGCCATTTCTTCCAGGCCGTGCTGGCCGATTTTTTGGAAGGCAGCAGCTACGACCAGCAGCTGCGCAAGATGCGGCGCACCCTGGTGCAGCGCATCGCCCGGATGTCCGACGCCGTGGCGGCCAGCTTTCCGGCGGACTGCATGCTGTCCGAGCCGCAGGGCGGTTTCGTGCTGTGGGTGCAGATGCCGCCGCAAGTCGATGCGCTGGCCCTGCACGGCCACGCCATCGCGGACGGCGTGGCCTACATGCCGGGCCGGCTGTTCTCGGCCTCGGGCAAGTTCGGCAATTATCTGCGCCTCAATTGCGGCAATGCCTGGACGCCGCGCATCGAGCAGGCCATCGGCCGCCTGGGCCGCCTGGTGCATGAGGCCTTGTAACTATTCTTTGCGTTTCAGTCCCGCATTTTCACCGTTCGCTCCCTGTTTTTCGCCGCTGGTCGCAAGCCGGTGGCCTTGTTTGCCGCCGTTGGCTAAAGTACCACCATACCAGCAGCAGTCAAACACACAAACTAACCGGGAGTCACATCATGAACGCACTGAAAAACATGGAAATCACCTTTGTCGCCGCCGCCATCATCGCCATCGGCGCCAGCTTCGCCACCGCAGGCGCGAACACGGTGGAAGTGAGCGCCAGCAGCGTGATCGCTCAGGCTGCCGACAGCACGATGCCTGTCGTGACCGTCAGCGCCCGCCGCCTGACCGCTGCCGAAAAAGCCGCGTTCATTTAAGCAATAAGCTAAGCAGAAAATGTAAAGCGGGCGCGAGTGCCCGGCCAGGCTGCCATGACGATGGTTGACCTTGCGCAAAACTCATCGAAGTGAACTGGGTCTTGGTACAATGAGTGCTTTCGATACATCGGCACCGCCATCCACCCATGATAGATATCCAACTTCTCCGTAAAGACATCGCCACCGTCGCAGAACGCCTGGCGACGCGCAAATTCCAGCTCGACGTGGCAGGTTTTACCGCCCTCGAAGCCGAACGCAAGGCGATCCAGACGCGCACCGAGGAACTGCAGGGCAAGCGCAATGCGTTGTCCAAGCAAATCGGCATGTTGAAAGGCAAGGGGGAAGACACCTCGGCCGTGATGGCGCAAGTGGCCGGCCTGGGCGATGAGCTGAAAGCCGATGAAGCGGCCCTGAGCGTAGTGCAAGCCAAGCTGAGCGATTTCATCATGGCCGTGCCGAACTTGCCGCATGAATCGTCGCCCCTGGGCACGGACGAGTCGGGCAACGTGGAAGTGCGCAAGGTCGGCACGCCACGCACTTTTGACTTTGAAGTCAAGGATCACGTCGACGTGGGCGGCCCGCTGGGCCTCGATTTCGAAGTGGCCACCAAGCTGACCGGTTCGCGCTTCTCCGTCATGAAGGGCGGCATCGCCCGCCTGCACCGCGCACTGGCGCAATTCATGCTCAACACGCATGTGGACGAGCATGGCTACACGGAATGCTATACGCCGTACATGGTCAACGCCGATTCCCTGCGCGGCACGGGCCAGCTGCCGAAATTCGAAGCCGACCTGTTCTCGGTGAAAAAAGGCGGCGCGGAAGGCGAGGGCGAGACCTTCTACCTGATCCCGACGTCGGAAGTGTCGCTGACCAATATCGCGCGCGATGAAATCCTGGCGCTCGATCAACTGCCCCTGAAAATGACGGCCCACACGCCATGCTTCCGTTCGGAAGCGGGCAGCTACGGCCGCGACACGCGCGGCATGATCCGCCAGCACCAGTTCGACAAGGTGGAAATGGTGCAAGTGGTGCACCCGGACACCTCGTACCAGGTGCTCGATGAAATGGTCGGCCATGCGGAAGCCATCTTGCAACGCCTGGGCCTGCCATACCGCGTGATGTCGCTGTGCACGGGCGACATGGGTTTCGGCGCCACCAAGACCTTCGACCTGGAAGTGTGGCTGCCGGCGCAAAACACCTACCGCGAAATCTCGTCCCTGTCGAACTGCGAAGCCTTCCAGGCCCGCCGCATGCAGGCGCGCTTCCGCAACGCCGCCGGCAAGCCGGAACTGGCGCACACCCTGAACGGCTCCGGCCTGGCAGTGGGCCGCACCCTGGTAGCGGTGCTGGAAAACTACCAGCAGGCAGACGGCAGCGTCGAGATCCCGCCAGTGCTGCGCCCGTACATGGGCGGCTTGACGCATCTGAAGGCTTAAAATAGTCCTTTTCTTTTTGTCGCGGGCTGCTATAATCTTGCCTTCTCGCAGCAATGCGGGAAAAGACCGCAGCAAATGGAGAGGTGGCAGAGTGGTCGAATGTACTTGACTCGAAATCAAGCGTACGTTAAATCGTACCGTGGGTTCGAATCCCACCCTCTCCGCCAGAACAAATAGAGAAAGCTCCCGCAAGGGAGCTTTTTTTATTTGTGGCGGCGGAAAGGAGTACGCCCCCTGCGGGGCGTACGCGTGGGATTCGAAGACGAGCGCGTACTCGCGCGAGGCTCCCCGAATCGCCCAGATAGGTTTTGGTTTGCCAGCCCTCAGTTGCAAATCACCAATAAACCCCTACCCAACCCAACAACACCCATGCTAAAATAGCGCCTCGTTCAAACAGGCACGCCAGTTTGAATGAATAGACCGCAGTAAACGGAGAGGTGGCAGAGTGGTCGAATGTACTTGACTCGAAATCAAGCGTACGTTAAATCGTACCGTGGGTTCGAATCCCACCCTCTCCGCCAGAATAAATAAGAAAGCTCCCGCAAGGGAGCTTTTTTTATTGGGAACGCCAAAAAGCTTGCGACACATCAACGCAGGTAGAAAAACCGCCCAAAGCGCGCAGCGCAAGGCGTTTTTTCCTCCATTCAAGCTCTAATTGCCAGCGCCGCCACGAACTCAAGCTAGTGCACCAGCCGCGCCACCGCAAACGCCACACTCGACAGCGCAATCATCGTCCCCACGCAAGACAGGATGACAGCCGACTTCGCCTCAGCCACATCGGACCTGGTCGCGTAATTGGAGCGCACCACCGCCAAGTCCAGTTTCAAGCTGCTGACATCCGTCTTGAGGACAGTGATATCCGTTTTCAGGCCGGCGACATCCACTTTAAGGTCTGTCACATCCACCTTGAGACCAGCGACATCCGTTTTCAGGTCTGCCACATCCACCTTGAGACCAGCCACATCCACTTTGAGGCCAGCCACATCCGTTTTCAGACCAGCTACATCCACCTTGATGCCAGCCACATCAACCTTCAAATCAGCAACGTCCAGTTTCACGCCGGCCATGTCTTTTCCCAGTGTGTTGACTTGCTCGTCCATGGCGCAATCCTCCGTGCTTGTCACTGCATGCTCCTCGCTTTTTTCACCGCTGTCAAACAGTGTCCCGAGGGTATCGCGCATGGCTTTGCTATTGTTTGCCAGGCGTTGTGCCAGTGCCGTCACGCGCTGCAAGTCGGCCATTCCTTCGCCCTGTAGCTGCTCCGTGGCAGTCTGCAATTCGACGGTGATCTGTTCGCTGAGACTGGCTGCGACCTGCAGCCACGCATCGATCTTGCGCTGGCGCGCCTGTTGCGTGAGCGCGTCATGCCGCACCCGCGTATCGCTCAGCTTGTGCATGCTGTTCATGCCACGTCCTCTACAGTCTGGGGCCAATGCCGCTGCTGTCCACGCTACCCCTTGTCGATGCACCCCACCTTGACCCAGCTCAGCCTATGTTAATCTACTCCCTCCCATCCCGACCCCACCAATGAAAGCAATGAGCCGATTCTGGAGCAACATCGTCAGCGAGCTGACCCCCTACGTCCCCGGCGAGCAGCCGAAACTGCCCGACCTGGTGAAACTCAACACCAACGAAAACCCCTACGGCCCGTCGCCGCAGGTGCTGGCCGCGCTGCGCGAAGCGGCCAACGACTGCCTGCGCCTGTATCCCGATCCCACCGCCAGCGAACTGAAGCAAACCCTGGCCGCCTACCATGGCCTGAACAGCGCGCAAGTGTTCGTCGGCAATGGTTCCGACGAAGTACTGGCGCTGGCCTTCATGGCCTTGCTCAAGCACGATGCGCCCTTGCTGTTCCCGGACATCAGCTACAGCTTCTATCCCGTGTATTGCAAGCTGTACGGCATCGATTACCGCACGGTCGCGCTCGACGACACCATGCGCATCCGTCCTGAAGACTACCGGGGGCCGTGCGGCGCCATCATCTTCCCGAATCCCAACGCGCCCACGGGCGTGGACTTGCCGCTGGCCGGAGTGGAAACCTTGCTGCGCGATCATCCCGACGCCGTGGTGGTGGTCGATGAAGCATATGTGGATTTCGGCGGCGAGAGCGCCGTGGCCCTGCTCGACCGCTATCCGAACTTGCTGGTGGTGCAGACGTTCTCGAAATCGCGTTCGCTGGCCGGCTTGCGCGTCGGCTGCGCCTTCGGCCATGCGGACCTGATCGAGGCGCTGGAACGGGTGAAGAACAGTTTCAACTCGTATCCGCTGGACCGGCTGGCGCTGGCCGGCGCCGTCGCGTCGCTGCATGACGAAGCGTATTTCCAGCAGACGCGCCAGGCCGTGATCGCCAGCCGCGAACAGCTGACGGCGGACCTGGCGGCGCTGGGCTTCGAGGTGCTGCCGTCCGTGGCCAACTTCGTCTTTGCCCGCCACCCGCAGCATGACGCGGCGCAACTGGCGGCCGGCTTGCGCGCCAGATCGGTGATCGTGCGCCATTTCAATGCGCCGCGCATCAGCCAGTATTTGCGCATCAGCATCGGCAACCCGGCAGAATGTGCGGCCCTGATGGCGGCATTGCGCGCAGTGGTGTGACGCCATGCTGACCTTCGTACCTGCCAGCATCGCCGATGGCGAGGCGCTGGCCAGCCTGCGCGTGGCCGCCATGCGCGAAAGCCTGGAGCGCATCGGCCGCTATGATCCGCAGCGGGCGCGCCAGCGTTTCCTGGCCACCTACGACCCCGCCTGCACGTGGCAGTTGCGCCACGGCGGCGCGCTGGCCGGCTTCTATGTGTTGCGCCCGCAAGCGGATTATTTGCTGCTCGACCACCTCTACCTGGCGCCGGAATGCCAGCGCCAAGGCATGGGCGCGGCCGTGCTGGCGCGCGTGTTTGCCGAGGCCGATGCGGCCCGCAAGAGCGTGCGCGTGGGCGCCTTGCGCGGCAGCGAGGCGAACCGCTTCTATGTGCGTCACGGCTTCGTGCCGGATGGCGAGGAAGAGTTCGACCTGTATTATCGGCGCGCTCCCGCGCCTTGATGCTGCCGGCGGCGACTGTTTGTGCAACAATAATCGGATTCACACATCGACAGGACGGACAAAATGGCAAAAGTGGCATTCATCGGTTTGGGCGTCATGGGTTTCCCCATGGCAGGTCACCTGGCGGCGGGCGGGCACGACGTCACCGTGTACAACCGCAACCCGGCCCGCGCGGCAGCCTGGCTGGAGCAGCACAAGGGCAGCAGCGCCGCCACGCCGGCCGCGGCCGCTGCCGGCGCCGAGTTCGTCTTCACCTGCATCGGCAACGACAATGATCTGTATCAAGTCATCCTGGAAGAGGGCGGCTTGCTGTCCGCCATGGCGCCGGGCAGCATCCTGATCGACCATACGACGGCGTCCGCCGAAGCGGCGCGCACCATCCATGCGGCGGCGAAGGAGAAGGGCGTATTCTTCCTCGACGCGCCCGTGTCCGGCGGCCAGGCCGGAGCGGAAAACGGCAAGCTGACCGTGATGGTGGGCGGCGATGCAGAGGCGTATGCACGGGCCGAGCCCGTCATCGCCCTGTTCTCGCGCGCCGTCACCTATATGGGCGCTTCCGGTTCCGGCCAGCTGACAAAAATGGTCAACCAGATCTGCATCGCGGGCCTCGTGCAAGCCTTGAGCGAGGGCATCGCCTTCGCGGAAAACGCGGGCCTCGATGCGGCGCTGGTGGTGGACGTGATTTCCAAGGGCGCGGCGCAGTCGTGGCAGCTGGAAAACCGGGGCAAGACCATGATCGAGCGCAAGTTCGACTTCGGTTTCGCCGTCGACCTGATGCGCAAGGACCTCGGCATCTGCCTGGCCGAAGCCAAGCGCAACGGCAGCGACTTGCCCGTGACGACCTTGACGGACCAGTTCTATGGCGAAGTGCAGCAGGCGGGCGGCAACCGCTACGACACCTCCAGCCTGATCACCCGCCTGAACAAAAAGTAACTTTTTAACGCTTAAGTAAAGAGCGGCGCGTCCCTGCCCAGGGCCGCGCCGCTCGTCGTTTACGGGGGTGAAAAGTAAAAAACGTCAGTTTCCGGAACATCTGGTTTCGATTTTCATGGAAAAGCATGGACTTCGCTAGCTCATCGTGTATTATTAAAAAACGAGATGAAATGTCCCAATTTTTAAAACATTATGAGCGGACCAGCATGAAAACTAACTCCTCAGCGATAACACGCGTTGTCGACAAGAACATCCCCTATGTGTCTTCCGCCGTTGCCATCTGGCGTCCCCGCGCCGTGCTGCGCAGCTGGCCCGGCGTGGCCATCGCGCTGGTGATCGCCCTGTCGGCCACCTTTATTTCCAGCAATTACGGCGGCCCCCAGCTGCTGTATGCGCTGTTCTTCGGCCTGGCCTTCCACTTCCTCGCGTCCGACCCCACCTGCAAGCCCGGCATCGAGTTTTGCAGCAAGGTGCTGCTGCGTACGGGCGTGGCCCTGCTGGGCGCGCGCATCACCTTCAACCAGATCGCCTCGGTCGGCGTGACGCCATTGCTGATCGTCGTGGGCGGCCTGATCGCCACCTTGGGCTTCGGCTACCTGCTGGCCAGGTGGCTGAAACGCCCGATTACGGAAGGCATTCTGTCGGGAGGTTCCGTGGCCATCTGCGGCGCCTCGGCCGCGCTGGCCATCTCGGCGGTGCTGCCGCAAACCAAGGAAAACGAAAAGTTCACCTTGCTGACGGTGGTCGGCGTGACGTCGCTGTCGACCTTGGCCATGATCGTCTACCCGCTGCTGGTCAAGCTGCTGGGCTTTGACCCGACGGAAGCGGGCGTGTTTATCGGCGGCACCATCCATGACGTGGCGCAAGTGGTGGGCGCCGGCTACCTGGTCAGCAACCATACGGGCGACGTCGCCACCTTCGTGAAACTGACGCGCGTGGCCTGCCTCGTGCCCGTCGTGCTGGGCCTGTCGATCATGTTCAAGCGCAAGGACGGCAAGAGCGAAGTCGATGCGCCGCCGCTGGTGCCGTTCTTCCTGATCGGCTTTGTCTGGCTCGTCATCACCAACAGCCTGGGCCTGATCCCGCATGAAGTGAATGGCTGGATCAACAATGCCTCGCGCGCCTGCCTGGTCATTGCGATTGCCGCCCTGGGCGTGAAAACCTCGTTCCAGTCGCTGGCCTCGCTGGGCTGGCGTCCCGTGATCATGCTGGTGATGGAAACGGTGTGGATCGCCGCCTTCGTCGCCATCGCCGTGCTGCTGACGCGCTGAGCGCTGGCCATTCGCCATGAAGATCCTTGTCCTCGGCGCCGGCGTGGTCGGCACGGCATCGGCCTGGTACTTGCGCCAGGCGGGCCACGACGTGCGCGTGCTCGAACGCCAGGCGGGCGCGGCGCAGGAAACCAGTTTCGGCAACGGCGGGCAGATTTCCGTCTCGCATGCGGAACCGTGGGCCAATCCCGCCACCCTGCGCAAGGTCGTGCGCTGGCTGGGCAAGGACGACGCGCCGCTGCTGTTTCGTCCCCGCCTCGATCCGCTGCAATGGCAGTGGGCCGTGCACTACCTGCGCGAATGCCTGCCGGCCAGGGTGGCGCGCAATATGCGCCAGATCGTCGCCCTGGCCGAGTACAGCCGCCAGAGCCTGCAAGCCTTGCGCCGCGAGACGGGCATCGCCTACGATCACCTGGAACGGGGCATTTTGCATTTCTATACGGACCAGCAGGAGTTTGATAAATCGCAAACGGGCGCCGCGCTCCTGCGCGAACTGGGCTGCCCGCGCAATACCGTCAGCGCCGATGAAGTGATCCGTCTGGAACCAGCCTTGCGCCACGCGCGCAGCCGCATCGTCGGCGGCGATTTTACGGCCAGCGACGAATCGGGCGACGTGCATCTGTTTACCACGGCGCTGGCCGCGCGCGCGGCGGCGGCCGGCGTGGATTTCCAGTACGGCACCACGGTGACGCGCCTGCTGGCCGATGGCGAGCGCATCACGGGCGTGGAATGCATCGATGCGCAAGGCCGCCACCGAATCGAGCATGCGGACGCCGTGCTGGTGGCCATGGGCAGCTTTTCCGCGCCCTTGCTGCAGCCGCTGGGCATCCGCTTGATGTTGTATCCGGGCAAAGGTTATTCCGCCACCTATCCGATCATCGACCCCGTCAGCGCACCGAGCGTATCGCTGACGGACGACGGCCACAAGCTTGTGTTTTCGCGCCTGGGATCGCGCCTGCGCGTGGCCGGCACGTGCGAGCTGAACGGCTACACGCGCGAACTGAACCCCGTGCGCTGCGCCGCCATCACACGCCGCGTGCAGGCCCTGTTTCCCCACGCCTGCGATTACGGCGACCCCGTCTACTGGGCCGGCTTGCGCCCCCTGACGCCGTCGAATGTGCCCTACATCGGCGCCACGCGCTACCGCCAGCTCTACCTCAACACGGGCCACGGCACCCTGGGCTGGACCATGGGCTGCGGCGCGGGCAGGGCGCTGGCCGACCTCGTGTCGGGACGGCGGCCCGACGTCGATTTTGCGTTTTGCGGCGAAGCCCCCCGGCATGAGGCCGCTTTGGTTCAACTTAGGAGAGCACCACGATGAGAGACGACGCCATCCCCAGCCATACCCCCGGCGGCCTGACCCTGGCCGGCACCACCTACCAGTCGCGCCTGCTGGTGGGTACCGGCAAATACAAGGATTTCGAGGAAACGCGCCTCGCCATCGAGGAAAGCGGCGCCGAGATCGTCACCGTGACGATACGGCGCGTAAATATCGGCCAGGAAAAGGGCGAGCCGAACCTGCTCGACTTCATTCCGCCGTCGAAATACACGATCCTGCCCAACACGGGCGGCTGCTACAACGCGCGCGACGCCGTCTATACCTTGCAGCTGGCGCGCGAGCTGCTGGGCGGCCACCAGTTGTGCAAGCTGGAAGTGCTCGGCGATGAAAAGACCCTGTTCCCGAACATGCCGGAAACGTTAAAGGCGGCGGAGCAGCTGGTGAAGGATGGCTTCCAGGTGATGGTGTATTGCAGCGACGACCCTATCCAGGCGCGCATGCTGGAAGATATCGGCTGCATCGCCGTCATGCCGCTCGCGTCATTGATCGGCTCGGGCATGGGCATTTTGAATCCGTGGAATCTGTCGCTGATCATCGAGCAAGCCAAGGTGCCCGTGCTGGTCGACGCAGGCGTGGGCACGGCGTCGGACGCCGCCATCGCCATGGAACTTGGTTGCGACGGCATCTTGATGAATACCGCCATCGCGGCGGCGCGCGAGCCGATCCGCATGGCGCGCGCCATGAAACTGGCAGTGCAGGGCGGACGCGAGGCCTATCTGGCCGGGCGCATGCCCCGGAGAGCGGGCGTCATGAGCGCTTCGCCCTCGTCGCCGATGGCCGGGCTGATCGCCTGAGTTGCCGCATTTACCGCATTTACCGCAGTTTGCAGCACCGTTGTTGATTCTGTTTGAAGCACCCATAAAAACCACAATACCTGGAGATGACATGAAACACACACTCGTAGCGGCAGCCATCCTGGCCTCCTTCTTCGCCGGCAACGCCAGCGCCCAATCGTCCGTCACCGTGTACGGCTTGCTCGACGCGGGCTTGACGTCCGAGCACGGCGGCGCGGACGGTTCCGTCACCAAGCTGGCCACCGGCGTGCAGTCGGGCAGCCGCATCGGCTTCAAGGGTACGGAAGACCTGGGCAACAATCTGAAAGCCAATTTCCTGCTGGAAAATGGCCTCGACGTGGACACGGGCGCCAACCGCCAGGGCGCCTTGTTCGGGCGCAAGGCCTACGTGGGCCTGTCCGGCGACTTCGGCACCGTGAATCTGGGCTTGCAGCACAACCCGCTGTTCACGGCGCTGGACAATATCGACCCCTTCGAGACGGGCCTGACGGGCGCCTCGATCAACCTGATGAGCGTGGCCAGCCTGCGCACGAAAAATTCCATCATGTACGAGACGCCCAAGGTCAAGGGCCTGTCGGCATCGATCATGTATGGCCTCGGTGAAAAGCCGGACAGCAATACCCTGGGCCGCACCATCGACTTTTCCATCGACTACGCCAACGGCCCGCTCGTGCTGACCCTGGCGCACGACAACCGCAAGGATACGCCGCTGAACACGGCGAAAGTGACCTTGCTGGGCGGCACTTACGACTTCGGCCCCGCCAAGCTGCATGCCGCGTATGAAACGGACAAGGACGATGCGGGCACGGATTTCCGCAACTACATGCTGGGCGCGTCGGCTCCCGTGGGCGCGGCCGGCAGCGTGATGGCGTCGTACATCCGCAAGGATGACCGCACGAATGCGCGCCGCGGCGGGCGCCAGCTGGCCATCGGCTACACGTATGCCTTGTCCAAGCGCACGAACCTGTACACCTCGTACGGGCGCATCAGCAACGATGGCGCGGGCACCAACTTCGTTGGCGACGCCTCGAGCGGCGGCAGCGTGCCCTTGCCTGGGCATAACTCGAGCGCCTTCACGGCCGGCATGCGCCTGAAGTTCTAAACGCGGCAGTGCAGGTAGCGATGGCGGCTTGTCTGTTGCGGATAAGCCGCCATTGTTGTTTCAGGAGTGGGGCAAAGTCACAGATTCCGGATTCAGGAATGAAACAGTCCGATTTTTCATGAATTTTCATTGACAGCGCATTTCGCAACCGTTAAATTGAACACGTATTTCAAATATCGGAACAAAATATACCGATTTTTTATAAAACCGTAAGGAGACTGAGCCATGACCGATTTGTCCGACCAAAAAGCCGCCGCCGCTGCCGTTCCCGTTGGCCCGCAAAAGATGACGCCTTCCGAAGCGTTCGTGGAAACCCTGGCCGCCAATGGCGTGACCGACATGTTCGGCATCATGGGCTCGGCCTTCATGGACCCGATGGACATTTTTGCCCCGGCCGGCATCCGTTTGATCCCCGTCGTGCACGAGCAGGGCGCCGGCCACATGGCCGACGGCTATGCCCGCGTCTCGGGCCGCCATGGCGTCGTCATCGGCCAGAACGGCCCCGGCATCAGCAATTGCGTCACGGCCATTGCCGCCGCCTACTGGGCGCACACGCCCGTCGTCATCATCACGCCGGAAACGGGCACGATGAGCATGGGCCTGGGCGGCTTCCAGGAAGCGAACCAGTTGCCGATGTTCGAGGAATTTACGAAATATCAAGGCCACGTCACGAATCCCGCTCGCATGGCGGAATTCACGGGCCGCTGCTTCGACCGCGCCATGTCGGAAATGGGTCCGACGCAACTGAACATCCCGCGCGACTATTTTTATGGCGAAATCAAGGCCGAGATCCCGAAACCGAACCGCCTGGACCGCGGCGCCGGCGGCGAGCAAAGCCTGAACGATGCGGCGGAACTGCTGGCCAAGGCCAAGTTCCCCGTGATCATCTCGGGCGGCGGCGTCGTCATGGGCGAAGCGATCGAGGAATGCAAGGCCCTGGCCGAGCGCCTCGGCGCGCCCGTGGTGAACAGCTACCTGCACAATGACTCGTTTCCCGCCAGCCACCCGCTGTGGTGCGGTCCGCTCGGCTACCAGGGTTCCAAGGCGGCGATGAAACTGATCGCCCAGGCCGACGTCGTCGTCGCCCTCGGTTCGCGTCTGGGACCGTTCGGCACCTTGCCGCAGCACGGCATGGATTACTGGCCGAAGAATGCCAAGATCATCCAGATCGACGCCGACAACAAGATGCTGGGGCTGGTCAAAAAGATTTCGGTGGGCATCTGCGGCGACGCCAAGGCGGCCGCCAAGGCGATTCTTGCCCGCCTGGATGGCAAGACGCTCGACTGCGACGCCACGCGCGACGCGCGCTATGCCACCGTGCAAGCGGAAAAGGCCGCGTGGGAAGAGGAATTGACGAACTGGACGCACGAAAAAGATGCGTACAGCCTGGACATGATCGAAGAGCAAAAGAAAGAGCCAGGCAATTATCTGCACCCGCGCCAGGTCTTGCGCGAGCTGGAAAAAGCCATGCCGGAAGACGTGATGGTGTCGACCGACATCGGCAACATCAACTCGGTGGCGAACAGTTACCTGCGCTTCGAAAAGCCGCGCAGCTTCTTTGCGGCGATGAGCTTTGGCAACTGCGGTTACGCGTTTCCGACGATTATCGGCGCGAAAGTTGCCGCGCCGCACCGTCCGGCCGTGTCGTATGCGGGCGACGGCGCCTGGGGCATGAGCCTGATGGAAACGATGACTTGCGTGCGCCACAACATTCCCGTGACGGCCGTGGTGTTCCACAACCGCCAGTGGGGCGCGGAAAAGAAGAACCAGGTCGATTTCTACAACCGCCGCTTCGTTGCCGGCGAGCTCGACAACCAGAGCTTTGCGGAGATTGCGCGCGCCATGGGCGCCGAAGGCATCACGGTCGACAAGCTGGAAGACGTGGGCCCGGCCCTGAAGAAGGCGATCGACATGCAGATGAATGAAGGCAAGACGACCATCATCGAAATCATGTGCACGCGCGAGCTGGGCGACCCGTTCCGCCGCGATGCGCTGAGCAAACCGATCCGTCACCTCGACAAGTACAAAGACTACGTGTAATCAGTCAGCCCGATCCTTGTATGACCCCGGCATTGCGCCGGGTTTTATGTGCCGGAGCCATTGCTTCATGCTTCCATGGTTCCGGCACTTTTTTTACCGAATTGGAGTCGCCATGAAAGCCCTGCACCGCATCATCGAACAAGCCCGTGCCGTGCCGAAAAACATCGTCTTGTGCGAGGGCGGCGACGTGCGCGTGCTGCAGGCGGCCGCGCGGGCCGCCGCCGAAGGGCTGGCGCACATCACCCTCGTCGGCAAGCCGGCCGCCATCCTTGCCCTGGCGCACGAGCACGGGCTGGACCTCGATGCCGTGCGCCTGGTCGACCCGGCAACGTCCGAGGAGTCGGAACACTATGCCCAGCAATTGTTTGTGCTGCGTCAAGCCAAGGGCATGACGGTGGAGCAGGCGAGGATCGCCGTGCAAGACCCGTTGTGCTACGCCAACCTGATGGTGCGCCTGGGCGACGCCGACGGCTGCGTGGCGGGGGCCGTGCACACGACGGCCGACGTGGTGCGCAGCGCCATCCAGATCATCGGCGTCGATCCGGCCTTCAAGCTCGTGTCGAGCTTTTTCCTGATGATGCTGTGCGAACCGTTTCACAGCCTGAAGGGCGGTTTCATCTTTTCCGACTGCGCCCTGGTGGTCGACCCGAAGGCCGAGGAGCTGGCGGACATCGCCATGGCCGCCGCCGACAGCGCGCAAGCCTTGCTGATGGAAGAGCCGCGGGTCGCCATGCTGTCGTTTTCCACCAGCGGCAGCGCCCACCATGCGGCCGTCGACAAGGTGCATGCGGCCACGGACCGGGTCAAGGCCCAGCGTCCGCTGCTGGCCATTGATGGCGACGTGCAGCTCGACGCGGCCATCGTGGCCGAGATTTCGCAGAGAAAAGTCAAGGATTCCGTCGTCAACGGCCGCGCCAACGTGCTGGTGTTCCCGAACCTGGACGCGGGCAATATCGGCTACAAGCTGGCCGAGCGCATGGGCGGCGCCGTCGCCATCGGCCCCTTGCTGCAAGGCTTGAACAAGCCGGCCAACGATTTGTCGCGCGGCTGCAGCGCGATTGACGTGTACAACGTGATTGCCGTGACGGCCGTGCAGGCCCAGGGTGGACGCTGAATTGTTCAGCCTGCCCATGCTGGCGCTGCTGGGCGTGGTGGCGGCCGGCACGTATTTCCAGACCGTCACGGGCTTTGGCCTGGGCATGATCGTCATGGGCGTGGCCAGCGGACTGGGCCTGGCGCCCGTGCCCGCGCTGGCGGCCCTCGTCAGTTTGTTGTCGCTGGCCAATTGCCTCGTGGCATTGCCTGGCGCCTTGCACCACCTGGACTGGCGCGCCATCCGCGCGGCCAGCATCGGCTTGCTGCCGGCCATGGCGGCCGGTGTGTTGCTGTTGGGATATCTGGACCAGGCGTATGCGCCCGTCCTGAAACTGTTATTGGGCGCGGCCATCGTGTATGGCGGCGTCAGCATTTTGCTGCAGGCGCCACCGGGACCGGGCGCGGCGGACAAGCGCAGCTTTTTCATCAGCGGCGTGTGCGGCGGCCTGTTTTCTGGCCTGTTTTCGCTGGCGGGCCCGCCCCTCGTGTACCAGTTCTACCGCCAGGAAATGAGTTTAAAAACCATCCGCTACAGCCTGATCTTCCTGTTCGCCATCAGCGCGGGCGGACGTTCGCTGATGGCGGGCAGCCAGGGCCAGCTCGATGCGAAAGTGTTACTTTTGTGCATGCTAGCCCTGCCTGTCGGCGTGCTGGCCACCATGGCCGGCAAGCGCTACCCGCCACCGATCGCCCAGCGCGGCATGCGCCGCATCGCATTTGCCGTGCTGACGGCCATCGGCTTTTCGCTGATGGCGGCGGCCGTGCCGCAATTGCTGCACTAGGCCTTGAACGTCAATAAAGGTTTCAAGCGCGCCACCGATTGCAGCAAGCCCGCTTCCTCCTGCGCGGCGATGACGGGACCGATCTTTTTATACGCCATCGGCGCTTCCTCGACGCGGCGTTCTTCGCGCAGGGTCACGCACTGGAACGCCATCTCGTCGCCGCCCACCGTGGGCCGGATGGCGCGCATGGCTTGCCTGCGGATGCTGCGCCCCGCGCCGTGCGAGCACGACCACAGCCAGTCGGGATTGCCCATCCCCGTTGCCACGTAAGAATAATCGCCCATGGAGCCGGGGATCAGCGCCAGGTCGCCTGAGCGCGCCGGCGTGGCACCCTTGCGGTGGATGTTCATGCCGTGCTCGCGCAGGATAACGTTGTGCGGCACGTCCACCACCAGGCGCGATTGATCCTGCGCAAACACTTGCGCCAGGCTGTCGCGCACCAGTTCGGCCAGCACCATGCGGTTGACCCAGGCGTAGCGCGAGGCCACGCCCATGGCGTCCATGTATTCGCCGGCCAGCTCGCCCGTCAAGCCGTACAGGCCCGACTGCGGGTGGCGCACGCCTGCCGGCCACGCCTCCCTGGCGCGGTCCATCCAGCGGCTGCCGACAAAAAAACCCACGTCGCGGCTACCGCTGTGGATCATGACGACCACTTCGCCGGGCACCAGCCCGTGCCGGTACGCGGCGTGGCGGTCCATGACCGTATCGACCAGCTGGATTTCCACGAAATGGTTGCCCGATCCCGTCATGCCCAGGCTGGGGTCGCGTATCACTTCGCGCGTGCCGACCAGCGCTTCGGGTGCATGGCGCAAGCCGCCGCCCAGTTCGCGCAGGGCGATGCAAGCGTCGAGCTCGCGCAGCAAACGCTGCTTGTCGACGCGGGGCCACAAGCCATCGCCATGCAGGCTGTCGATGAACGCTTCCGGCCCCACGTCGAACAGGGCGGCAAACGCCTTCGAGCGCAGCGGCACGTTGCGGCCGTCTTCCAGCAGCACATGCTTGAGCTTGCTCAATAACTGCGGCTTGCGTGCTTCGAACTGCGCCAGGGTCAAGCCCGTCGTGATCAGGCGCATGCCGCAGGCGATGTCCGTGCCGGGGATGGCGGGGATCACCATGTCGGGGCTGGTGGCGACGATGCTGCCGACGGGCGCGATGCTGCCCGGATGGAAGTCGGGCGTGGCGCACGCCTTGCACACATGGCCATCCTGGCCCGGCACGGCGACGGCGGCAAACTCCATCAGCTGGCGCACGGCTTTTTCCTCGAGGGGAAAGTTGTGGGGCAGCAGCACGGACGCCTGGGCGTGCGGATTGCTGAGCGTATAAATGCCGTCGGCATAGGCGACGGCGATGCCCTGGCGGCGCAGGGCTTTTTGTAATCTGGATATGGGAAACACGATTCTGCTCCGGAAATAACGAATGCACGGCCCTTTTGCAAGGGCCATGTTTGTTTTCCACGCAGCAGCGACAGGAAGTGCCGCCAGCTTAGCAAATTTTACGGGGATTGCAAAGCCAGGGATGCGCACGATAGGATGAGCCACTTGCAAAATAATCAAACAGCCTTTATATTCGCGGTTCTTTCTCGAACCTCTTCCTTATTGGAGCCAAAAGTGCCTCGCTTCTTCGCCATCACCTGCTAACGCTGACGAAATGCTCTCTGCAGCATCGTTCGGCGCGTTGACGCCCCCGATTGCTGCGGCACTGTTTTTGCTCTTTCCGCACACGTATCCAGGACCACCGTCCTGATCGTCCACGCCCGAACACGTCGTCAGCACCCCTGACCCTGTATGGACACGCCCCGGTGAACGCGGCGTGGGACGCTATGTTTTTACAATCTTTGCCCTTATTTAAATACCCGCGCACGCCGCACCTGGAAGGCTCGCGCCTGCAGGACGGCGACGACGGTTCCGACCAGATGCCCCTGAAAAAGCTGGCCGGCCGGTACGTCGTCATCGAGGAAAAAATCGATGGCGCCAACTCCGCCGTGTCGTTCAGCGATGCGGGCGAGGTGCTGCTGCAGTCGCGCGGCCATTACCTGGCGGGCGGCGGCAGCGAACGCCAGTTCAACCTCTTGAAACCGTGGGCGCATGCGCATGAGCACGCCTTGCTGCATATGCTTGAAGATCAATTTGTGCTGTTTGGCGAATGGTCTTACAGCAAGCATTCCGTGTTTTACGACCGGCTGCCCCATTATTTCAACGAGTTCGACGTGTATTGCCGCCGCAGCCAGATGTTTTTGTCGACGGCGCGCCGCCACGCCATGCTGGCCGGCTCGCCCGTGCTGTCCGTTCCTGTGCTGTATGCGGGCCTGATGCCCGCGTCGCCGAAACAGCTGTGGCAGCTGCTGCGCCATTCGCTGGCCAAGTCCCGGTTGTGGCGCGACGCCTTTGAAAACGTGGTGGCGCGCGAACGCCTGCCGCTGGACCTGTGCTGGAAGCAGACGGACAAATCCGACCACGCGGAAGGCCTGTACCTGAAAGTGGAAGACGACGAGCAAGTGCTGGCCCGCTACAAGCTGGTGCGGCATGACTTTACGCAAACCATCCTTGACAGCGGCTCGCACCACAGCACGCGGCCATTGATCCCGAACCAGCTGGCGGACGGCGTCGACCTGTACGCGCCGCAGCCGCTCGTCACGTGGGAAAGCCTGGGTTTACACACCTGCAGCTCGCTCGACGAACTGGCAGCATTCTCAAGGAGTACAAAATGATGAACTGGAAAACCCTGCAGCAACTGGTGCCGCAAGCGGGCCGGTCGCCCGATTTCAACGCTTGCCTGGCCGCCTTCCCGCAACTGGAACTGGCGAAGACGACGCCGCAAAACCCCGTCTACCACGCGGAAGGCGATGTGTGGACGCATACGATGATGGTGGTGGAGTCCCTGCTGGGCATGCCTGAATATCAGCAAGCCACGCGGGCGCAGCAGGAAATCGTGTTCCTGGCCGCCTTGCTGCACGACGTGGCCAAGTGCAGCACCACGGTGATCGACCCGGTGACGGGCGCCATCGGCCAGCCGGGCCACTCGCGCAAGGGCGCGCTCGATGCGCGCATCGCCCTGTGGGACTATGACGTGCCGTTTGCCGCGCGCGAGGAAATCTGCCGCCTGATTAACGTACATCAAGTGCCGTTCTTTGCGCTGGAACAATCTCGGCGCGGCGTCACGCCGGAATTTACCGTGCGCGAACTGTCGTGGCAAGTCGATATCCGCCTGCTGGCCATGCTGGCCGAGGCCGATATCCGCGGCCGCATCTGCCCCGATCCGCAGCGCATTCTCGACGCGATCGAGCTGTTCCGCGAACTGGCGCGCGAGGAAGGCTGCTATGGCCAGCGCAGGGTCTTTGTCGACGATCACACGCGCGTGAAATATTTTCGCGGCGCCGAGGCGCATCCCGATTACTCGCTGTTCCAGGAGCCGGGTTCGCGCGTGATCGTCATGTCGGGCTTGCCCGCTTCCGGCAAGAATACGTGGGTGGACAAGCACCATCCGCGCTTGCCCGTCGTGTCGTTTGACGATGCGCGGACGGCCTTGGGTTTGAAGCACGGCAAGAACGAGGGGCAGGTGGGCGACTATGCGGAAGAGCGGGCGCGGGAACTGCTGCGCAAGGGCGAACCGTTCGTGTGGAACGCCACGCATCTGTCCAAACTGATGCGTGAAAAGACGCTCAACCTGCTGTACAAATACCATGCGCAGGTGGAGCTCGTGTACCTGGAGCAGCCGCGCAAGGAATTACTCAGGCGCAACGGCCAGCGCGACACCTCGCTCAGCAACAAGAAGTTGCAAGCGATGCTGTGGAACTGGGAAATCCCGCTGCCGATGGAGGCGCACACGGTGCGCTACGAAGTGGCCTGAAGCCCTATCGCCTCAAGCCACCCAGCAATTGCGCGATCTCGCTGAACAGCTCATTGTTCAGCGAGGCGGGCAGGGTGGTGGCCAGGCTGCGGCTGTAGTAGGCGCCCAGGTCCAGGCCCAGGCCCAGCCCGCAAATTTCCACGGCGCCCTGTGCTTCGCGGCGCGCCACCACTTGCTTTAAATGTTGCGCCAGATAAAACTCGTCGTTGGCCAGATTCGTGGCCGTATCCATCGGACAACCGTCTGACACGACGAGCAGGATGCGCCGCCGCTCGGGCCGCGCCAGCATGCGGCTGCACGCCCAGTCCACGGCTTCGCCATCGACGCCTTCGCGGTACAGGTCCGCCTTCAGCAGGGCTGCGATGTCGGGCCGCGCGCGGCGCCAGTTCGTGCCGCCATCCTTGAACACCATGTGCACGAGTTCGTTCAAGCGGCCCGGATGGGCGGGCGAGCGGGCGCGCATCCAGTCGCGTTTGACGCGGCCCCCATTCCACGCGCCCGTCGTAAAGCCCAGCAATTCCGTCGTGATGCCGGCCTGGTCCAGCGCGCGCAGCAATATGTCCAGCAGCACGGCCACGGATTCCGCATGCGTCTTCATGGAGCCGGAGCAATCGACAAGAAAAGTGACCAGGCAATCGGCCTGCGGCAAAAATTGTTCCTTGCGAAACAGCCTGCGTTCGGAAGGTGAGCTGATCAGCTGGGCCAGGCGCCGGCCGTCGATATAACCCTCTTCCTCGCCGAACGACCAGCCGTCGCGCTCGGGCACGGCCAGCAATTGCGTGAAGCGCCGGGCCAGGCGGGCCGTGTTGATGCCGAGGCTGGCGATGCGCGCATCCATGCGTTCGCGGTAGTCGAGCAGCAGGGCGCGGCGCACGAGTTCGCCCGCCCTGTCTTCGCGGTCATATGCCGTGCAGTAAATCTTGTAGCCGCCGTCGCCATCGCTGAACGCGCGGCTGTCGCCCAAGGGCGCCGCGTCGGGCAGGTGGTCGTTATCGCTGTCGAAATCGAGCAGCAGCTTGAACGCCGCCTGCGCTTTCGCGTCGCCGGCCTCGTCCTGGCTGCCGTCGCGCGCCGCTTGTGCCTCTTTCAGCATGGCATCGACGGCATGGGCGATGGCCAGCGCATGGCGGGCAAAGGCGGCCTGGTCGGCGCGGTGGCGGCGCAAGCCCGCCAGGTCGCCGCTCAGTTGCGAGGAAACGGACCAGCGCGTCGCCTCGATGAAATCTTCCGTCTTTTCCAGCACGGGCCGGGCCGTCAGGCGCGACCAGCACATCTGGAATACCGTATACAAGAGCAAGCCGGAAGCGCCCTCGGCCAGGCCGGAATCGTAGAACGCGTGCGACCAGGCAGTAAAACGGTGGCGCAGGTTGGCGATGACGCCCGCATGTTGATCTGGCGCAAGCGTTTCCACCCTTAACTGTTCCAGCAGCTCGAAGACGAGCCGCGCCACGGGCTCGGGCGGGCACAGCGACTTGTGCAGGGCCGCATCCGTGTGCAGCAAACGCAGGGCCACGCTGTCGGCCGCGCCGCGCAGCGACGGCAAATCCTGCAGCGCCGCATCGGGCTGCAGATGGGCGGCGTGGATGGGCAGGGGACGGTGGCCGTCGTGCAGGCGCCGTCCGCGGTAGCGGATCGCCGCCTGTCCGCTCAGTGCGCGGATGGCGCCCGCGCACAGCTCGTCCGTTTCCTGCTGTTCGCGCGTGTAGGCGGCGGGAGCAGTGACTTCGGCGCTCATGCCTGGCTCGCCAGCAATTCCTCATTGAAACAGCGCTGGTAATACTCGGCCACCATGGGCCGCTCGGCCTCGTCGCATTTGTTGAGGAAGGACAGGCGGAAGGCGAGGGCCGGGTCGCGGAAGATCTGGCAATTCTCCGCCCAGGTAATCACCGTGCGCGGCGACATCAGGCACGCCAGGTCGCCCGCCGCATAGCCGTGGCGCGTCAGGCTGGCCACGGCCACCATGCTGCTTGCCAGCTGGCGGCCCGCCGCGTCGTTCATGGCGGGAACTCGCGCCAGCACGATGTCCGTTTCTTCGTCCTGCGGCAAATAGTTCAGGGTGGCAACGATGTTCCAGCGGTCGATCTGCGCGTGATTGAGCACTTGCGTGCCGTGGTACATGCCGTTCAGGTTGCCCAGGCCCACCGTGTTCGAGGTGGCGAACAAACGGAAGTGGGGATGCGGCGTGATGACCCGGTTCTGGTCGAGCAAAGTAAACTTGCCGTCGCGTTCCAGAATGCGCTGGATGACGAACATCACGTCGGGGCGGCCCGCGTCGTATTCATCGAAGATCAGGGCCACAGGGCGTTGCAAGGACCAGGGCACGATGCCTTCCTGGAATTCCGTCACCTGCTGCTGTTCGCGCAGCACGATGGCATCCTTGCCCACCAGGTCCAGGCGGCTGATGTGGCCGTCCAGGTTGACGCGCACGCAGGGCCAGTTCAGGCGCGCCGCCACTTGCTCGATGTGCGTGGACTTGCCCGTGCCGTGCAAGCCCTGCACCATCACGCGGCGGTTGTGCGTGAAGCCGGCCAGAATCGCCAGGGTCACGTCCTTGTTGAAGCGGTAGGCGGGATCGATGTCGGGCACGTGCGGGTCGCGTTCCGTGAAGACGGGCACGAGCAGGTCGCTGTCGATGTTGAACAGGCTGCGCACGGACTGCAAGGTTTGCGCTGCGGCGGCGGGGGGGTGTTGGCGTGAATCTGGCACCTTGTTCTCCTGTGAAACCGCAGCATGGGCGCTACGGCGGTTATGTGTGAGCTGCGGAGTTACTTGATTGCAATGCGTCGTCGTCCCCGCCCGTCGTCGGCATGGTTTCCGATTCGATGGCGGCCAGGGCTTGCGCGGCGCGTTGCAATGCTGGCAAGAAATGTAAAGCCTTGTCGTGCGTCAAACGGATGATGGGCGCCTGGATCGCCACGGCCAGGTTCGAACGGCCATTCGGGTTCGGCACCAGCACGGCCACGCACAGCAGGCCGGGCAGGAATTCTTCGTCGTCCAGCGCGTAGCCGTTGCGGCGCACCAGTTCCAGTTCGCGTTCCAGCTTGGCGGGGTCCGTTTCCGTCTTGTCCGTAAAGCGCGTCAATTCCATGTGGCCCAGCAGGCGGCGCCGCTGCACGGGCGTCATCTGCGCCAGGAACAGCTTGCCGCTCGACGAGCAGTGGGCCGGCACGCGTGAACCGGGATGCAGGTAGAAGCGCAGCGGGGCCGCCGTTTCCACCCGGTCCAGGTACACCACTTCGCTGCCGCTGAAGGCCGTCAGGTTGCAGCTTTCGCCCACTTCCTCGACCAGCTGGCGCAAGACCATGCGGCGGGCGCCATGGAAAGTGTTGTTAATCAAGAGGTTCGACGCCAGGCGGCGCAGGCGCACGCCCGTGCTGTAGTGGCGGCCGTCGCTCTCGCGCTGCAGCACGCCCACGCTTTCCAGCTGTTGCAGCATGCGGTGCAGGGTGGGTTTCGGCAGCCCCGTTTCTTCCACCAGCGCTTGCAGCGACAGCAGTTGATCTTTTTCGGCAATCACTTCCAGCAAGGCAAACAAACGCATCGTGGGCGTGTCGCCTTCCAGTTTTTCCGGCTCAAGTTTTGGGGATGAAATCATGTCCATGGTGGCCTCGGTTGGGTATCTGAGTGTTACATCAGCTTATTTCATTTTCGAACTCAAATTGTACCGTTTCCTCGAAATTCTGTTTGACTTTTGATTGCCGAACGCTTAAATTGAATTGTATATCAAATTTCGGAACAAAATATACCGTTTTTTGATAATTTAGCTTAAGTTCATCACTACAGACCAGGAGACACCCATGAATGACATGACCGAGCAAAAAGCCGCCGCCGCAGCGGCCATCCCCACCGGCCCGCAAAAGATGACGCCTTCCGAAGCGTTCGTGGAAACCCTGGCCGCCAATGGCGTGACCGACATGTTCGGCATCATGGGCTCGGCCTTCATGGACCCGATGGACATTTTTGCGCCCGCCGGCATCCGCCTGATCCCCGTCGTGCACGAGCAGGGCGCCGGCCACATGGCCGACGGCTATGCCCGCGTCTCGGGCCGCCATGGCGTCGTCATCGGCCAGAACGGCCCCGGCATCAGCAATTGCGTCACGGCCATCGCCGCCGCCTACTGGGCGCACACGCCCGTCGTCATCATCACGCCGGAAACGGGCACGATGAGTATGGGCCTGGGCGGCTTCCAGGAAGCGAACCAGTTGCCGATGTTCGAGGAATTTACGAAATATCAAGGCCACGTCACGAATCCCGCCCGCATGGCGGAGTTCACGGGCCGCTGCTTCGACCGCGCCATGTCGGAAATGGGTCCGACGCAATTGAACATCCCGCGCGACTATTTTTATGGCGAAATCAAGGCCGAGATCCCGAAACCGAACCGCCTGGACCGCGGCGCCGGCGGCGAGCAAAGCCTGAACGATGCGGCCGAGCTCTTGGCCAAGGCCAAGTTCCCCGTGATCATCTCGGGCGGCGGCGTCGTCATGGGCGAGGCGATCGAGGAATGCAAGGCGCTGGCCGAGCGCCTGGGCGCGCCAGTGGTGAACAGCTATCTGCACAACGACTCCTTCCCCGCCAGCCACCCGCTGTGGTGCGGTCCGCTCGGCTACCAGGGTTCCAAGGCGGCCATGAAACTGATCGCCCAGGCCGACGTCGTCGTCGCCCTCGGTTCGCGTCTGGGCCCGTTCGGCACCCTGCCGCAGCACGGCATGGATTACTGGCCGAAGAACGCCAAGATCATCCAGATCGATGCGGACAACAAGATGCTGGGCCTGGTCAAAAAGATTTCGGTCGGCATCTGCGGCGACGCCAAGGCGGCCGCCAAGGCGATTCTTGCCCGCCTGGACGGCAAGCAGCTCGACTGCGACGCCACGCGCGAGGAACGCTATGCCACCGTGCAAGCGGAAAAGGCCGCGTGGGAAGAGGAATTGACCAACTGGACGCACGAAAAGGATGCGTACAGCCTGGACATGATCGAAGAGCAAAAGAAGGAGCCGGGCAACTACCTGCACCCGCGCCAGGTGCTGCGCGAGCTGGAAAAAGCCATGCCGGAAGACGTGATGGTGTCGACCGACATCGGCAACATCAACTCGGTGGCGAACAGCTACCTGCGCTTCGAGAAGCCGCGCAGCTTCTTTGCGGCGATGAGCTTTGGCAACTGCGGCTATGCGTTCCCGACCATCATCGGCGCGAAAGTTGCCGCGCCGCACCGTCCGGCCGTGTCGTATGCGGGCGACGGCGCCTGGGGCATGAGCCTGATGGAAACGATGACCTGCGTGCGCCACAACATTCCCGTGACGGCCGTGGTGTTCCACAACCGCCAGTGGGGCGCGGAAAAGAAGAACCAGGTCGATTTCTACAACCGCCGCTTCGTTGCCGGCGAGCTCGACAACCAGAGCTTCGCGGAAATTGCGCGCGCCATGGGCGCCGAAGGCATCACGGTCGACAAGCTGGAAGACGTGGGGCCTGCCCTGAAGAAGGCGATCGATATGCAGATGAATGAAGGCAAGACCACCATCATTGAAATCATGTGCACGCGCGAGCTGGGCGACCCGTTCCGCCGCGATGCGCTGAGCAAACCGATTCGTCACCTGGACAAATATAAAGACTATGTTTAAGTCAGCGGCCCTGTGAGGATCTGGCCTGTGACCAAATTCTCACAGATTGTCACGAAAACATCATAATTTCATTAAAGAATACAAGGCGTCCCGTTTTTTGGATTATTTGATTTGACAAGGCCATGCTTAAGGCTTAAATTCAATAAAAGACAAAAAACGGAACGTAGCGTATCAAAAACGATTTACGGAGACCACCATGAACCACCCTGTACCGCACACCGACGCCGTCACCATCGACTTCCTGCAAGCGTTCGGCGATGCCTGGAACCGCCACGATATCGAGGCCCTGATGGCCGCCATGGCTGACGACTGCGAATTCCACGCCGTCGCCGGTCCTGACTTGCTGGGCAAGAGTTTTATCGGCCGCGACGCCGTGCGCGCCGGTTTCGAGCTGGCCTGGCAAACCTTTCCCGACGCCGCCTGGCTCAACCCCGTGCACTTCGTCAGCGGCCAGCGCGGCGTGACGGAGTCGACCTTTGCCGGCACCAAGGCGGATGGCACGCGCATCGAGGCGCGCATGGTCGACATCTTCACCTTCCGCGACGGCAAGATTGCCGTGAAGAACGCCTTCCGCAAGGATCGCCCACCCGTCGTCAAAGCTTGAGCCAGTACGTTCACCGGGAATGATCATGAACAAACCTGTCGACACCCCATCTGACGTACTGGGCAACAGCACCGCCGCCCGCACGGCCTATGATCCCGCCTTCGATCCGCTCGTGGCCCAGCGGCCCGGCCACGGCAATGCCTACGCGCCCACCTACTGGATCGGCACGGCCGGCGAACCGCCCGCCGACGACGGCCCCATCACGCATGACATCGACGTCGACGTGGCCATCATCGGCTCGGGTTTTACCGGTCTCTCCTGCGCCATCTTTCTTGCTCAGGAACACGGCATCAAGGCCACCGTGCTGGAAGCGAACCGGGTCAGCTGGGGCTGCAGCACGCGCAACGGCGGCCAGGCGCAATGCACGACGGGCCGCCTGAAGCGCTCGCAGTGGATCGCCCGTTACGGCATGGACACGGCCCTGAAACTGCACACGGAAGTGTGCGACGCCATGGAAACCTTCAAGAAGATCACGGCCGACATCGATTGCGACCCGCAGCCGGGCGGCCACCTGTACATCGCCCACAAGGCGAAAGCCATGCCCGCGCTGGAAAAAGAAGCCAAGGTCATGCGCGAGATCTTCAAGTACGACGCGCGCATCCTCGACGCCGACACCGTCAAGCGCGAATTCGTCGACGACAAGGAAGCGGCGGGCGCGCTGCACGAGCCGGAAGGCATCGGCATCCACGCGGGCAAGCTGGCCTTCGGCTACCTGCGCAAGGCGCGCGCGCTGGGCGCCAAGGTACATCCATCGAGCCCCGTGATGGGCTGGGAAACGCGCAACGGCGTGCATTATCTGCAAACGCCGGGCGGCGTGGTGCGTGCCCGTTCCGTGGCCGTGGCCACGGGCGGCTACACCTCGCCCCACCTGCATCCGCAGGTGAAAAACCGGCTGCTGCCGATTTTGTCGAATTCCATCGTCACGCGCCCGTTGACCCCGGCGGAAATCGAGGCGTGCAATTTCCGCACCCACCAGGTGATCACGGATACGCGCATCTTGCGCCACTACTACCGCTTGATGCCGGACAACCGCGTGCAGATCGGCAGCCGCAGCGCCATCACGGGCGCCGACGCGCCGGACGACAGATATAAACAGTTTTTGATCAACGATCTGCACCGCAAGTTCCCCGCGCTGACCGGTATTCCCATCGATTATTCGTGGTGGGGCTGGGTCGACGTCAGCCACGACATGATGCCGCGCATCGTGCAACCGGACCCGAAGCAATCGATTTTCTATTCGCTCGGTTACGGCGGCAACGGCGTCATGTATTCGGCGCAGGCGGGCCGGCGCATGGCCGAGCGCATCGCGGGCAAGGCCAGCGACACGGGCTTGCCGATCTTTAATTCGAAATTGCCGTATCCCAACATGATGGAACTGGTCGAGTCGCAAGCGTTCGCCCCGTTCCGCCGCCTGGGCCAGCGCTTCCTGTACCGCTGGTATCACTTGAAGGATGAAGTTTTTTAAATAGTAATAGCAGTAGCCGTACTAAGCCGCCGCATGGTTGACAAAGAGCAAACAGCGGCGCCTCCCGAAAGGGATGAGATTGCCCGAACGTTCACACATAACAATAACTTGGAGTGAGACATGAACACCTACACGAGCAAAACCCCGAGCAAAACCCTGAGCAAAACGGTTTTTTCAACGATGCGCCGCGCCGTCCTCGGCACCCTGGTGCTGGGCGTCGCCCTTGCTTCCAGCGGTACCGCCCTGGCGCAAGGCAAGGAAGTGACGATTGCCTATCAGGAAATCAACGGTCCCTTCCTGGTGGCGATCGCCAGCGGCGAAGTGGAAAAAACCACCGGCTATAAAATCAACTGGCGCAAGTTCGACTCGGGCGCCAAGGTAGCCACGGGCATGGCATCGGGCGACGTGCAGATCGGCGTCATCGGTTCCAGCCCATTGACGGCGGCCGTCAGCCGCGGCGTCGACCTGCAGCTGTTCTGGATCATCGACGACATCAATGAAGCGGAAGCGATGGTGGCCCGCAACGGCGCCGGCATCACCAAACCGGCCGACTTGCGCGGCAAGAAGATCGCCGTGCCATTTGTTTCCACCACGCACTTCCACACCATGTTCGCGCTGGAAACGTGGGGCATCAAGCCCACGGAAGTGAAGTTGCTCAACATGCAGCCGAACCAGATCGCCGCCGCCTGGGAGCGGGGCGACATCGATGCCGCCTTCGTGTGGGATCCGGCCTTGAGCAAACTCAAGCAAAACGGCAAGGTGCTCGTCACTTCCGGCGAACTGAGCAAGAAGGGCAAGGCCACGTTTGACGGCATGGCCGTCGAGCGCGCCTGGGGCGAAGCGAACGCGGACTTCATGGCCAAGTTCGTCAAGGTGATGGCCGCTGCCGACGCCGACTACCGCGCCAATCCGAAGGCGTGGACCATCGATTCGCCGCAAGTGAAAGCCAACGTCAAGCATTCGGGCGCAGCTGCCAAGGACGTGGCCGCTTCCGTGGCCCTGTACGCCTATCCATCGTTGCAGGAGCAGGCTTCGCCCGCCTGGCTCGGTGGCGGCGCAAAGGGCGGCGTGGCGCAAGCCTTGCTGGCCACGGCGCAATTTTTGAAGGGCGAAGGCAAGATCGATACGCTGGCCCCTGACTACGCCAAATATGTGACACCCAGGTATGCACAGGCCGCCGGCCTGCTGAAGTAAACGTTGTGCGATGGCGCGCCTGCGGGCGCGCTGACTGAACAGAGTGCGTTGAACAGAACTGTGGGGACACGATGGAAAATCTGTACGTCAAGGATGTCAGCGTGATTTATCCGGGCAAGACGGCCGGTGAACGCGTACATGCCTTAAATAATATCAATCTCACCATCAATAGCGGCGACTTCGTCGTCGCGCTCGGTGCTTCCGGTTGTGGCAAGACAACCTTGCTGAGCCTGATGGCGGGCTTTATCGCCCCGTCCAAGGGTGAAATCATGCTCGGGGACAATAAAGTGGAAGGGCCGGGCGCCGACCGTGGCGTCGTGTTCCAGAAACATGCCTTGCTGCCTTGGCTGAACGTCATGGAAAACGTGGAATTCGGCCTGAAGCTGCAAGGCGTGCCGAAAGCCGTGCGGCGCGAACAGGCGGCGAAAAACCTGGCGCTGGTCGGCTTGAAGGACTTTCACGACAATATGATCTACCAGTTGTCGGGCGGCATGCAGCAAAGGGTGGGCATCGCCCGCGCCCTGACCAGCAATCCCGCTATGCTGCTGATGGATGAACCGATGGCGGCGCTCGACGCGCTGACGCGCGAAACCATCCAGGAATTGCTGCTCGATATCTGGGCCAAGTCCAGCACCATGTTCTTCTTCATTACCCACAGCGTCGACGAGGCGCTGTTCCTGGCGAACCGGCTGATCGTCATGTCGCCCCGTCCGGGCCGCATCACGCACACGTATGAACTCGATTTCAACAAGCGCTTCCTCGAATGCCGCGATGCGCGCGCCGTGAAATCGAGCCCGGACTTCATCAAGATGCGCGAAACAGTACTCAACATCATTTATGGCGACGAGCGCGCCGTCAATAAAGAGCTGGAGGTGTCCCATGCATAGCCCATCCGCCGTGGGATTTCCTCCCACCAACGCCAAGCGCGCCGGCTTTTTTGGCCGCCTGTTCGCTCCCCGCTGCGCCATGCCCGGCGAAGCGTTCGGTGCGCCGGGGCAGGGCAATTCCAGCCGCATCGCCACCGTCACCGTCATCGCCGTGCTGCTGCTGTGGTTTGGCGTGACGGCCAGCGGCATGGTGAAACCCTTGTTTTTACCTTCGCCGCAAGCCGTGTATGAAAAATTCATCATGGCGGCCACCACCGGGTTCGGCGGCGCCACCCTGTGGGAACACACGGTCGCCAGTCTGGTGCGCGTGTTCGGCGCCTTCGGCCTGGCTTGCCTTTTTGCCATCCCCATCGGCGTGATGATGGGCGTGAACCGCGTGGCACGCGGCATCTTCGACCCCTTGATCGAGTTCTACCGCCCGCTGCCGCCCCTCGCTTACTTGCCACTGGTCATCATCTGGTTCGGCATCGGCGAGTTTTCGAAGGTCTACCTGATCTTCCTGGCCATCTTCGCGCCGATGGCCATCGCGGCCCGCGCCGGCGTCAGCTCCGTGTCGCTGGAGCAAATCCACGCCGCGTACTCGATGGGCGCCACCCGCTTCCAGGTCATCGTGCACGTAATTTTGCGCGCGGCGATTCCGGAAATCCTCACCGGCATGCGCATCGGCATCGGCGTGGGCTGGACCACCCTGGTGGCGGGCGAGATGGTGGCGGCCACGCGCGGCCTCGGCTACATGGTGCTCAGTGCTTCCGAGTTCCTCGCCAGCGATGTGGTGATCATGGGCATCATCGTGATCGGCTTCTTCGCTTTCCTGTTTGATTTGATGATGCGCTACCTCGAACGTACCCTCGTGCCATGGAAGGGCAAGGTGTAAGACGTTCCCGGGAGTGGCGCGCACGCCACAAGTGTTGCCGCCGCTCCCTTTTTTTAATCCGCAATAAGCCGTACTTACCCTCCAGCGCGCTTGCCCCTTGGGCGCCGCGCCGGGCCGCTGCATTTCCAGATTGACTTATGGAATGCGGCCAACCAGACTGATTCACACGATGTATCGATGCTGCTTGACGGTGTTGCCTAAATAAAACAAAGCCGCGCGGCAAGAGCAAGCCGCAGCAGGCAGGGCGCACCGAGCTTCAGAGATTTTCAGGAGACAAAACATGATTAGCGAATCGCATAACAGTACCGGCTTGCAGCACTCGCTGAAGCAACGCCACATGAGCATGATCGCCATCGGCGGCGTGATCGGCGCCGGCCTTTTCGTTGGCAGCGGCGTCATCGCCAAGGCTGCCGGCCCGGCCGCCATCCTATCCTTCTTGCTCACGGGCGGCCTCGTCGTCCTGATCATGCGCATGCTGGGCGAGCTGGCTTCGTCCCTGCCCGTGGTCGGCTCCTTTTACGAATATGCGCGCCTGGCCTTCGACGACAAGCCGAAGGTGTCGAAATTCCTCGGCTTCATGAGCGGCTGGATGTACTGGTATTTCTGGGTCGTCGTCGTGGCCCTGGAAGCCATCGCCGGCGCCAAGCTGGTCAACTTCTGGCTGCCCGACGTGCCATCGTGGTCCATCAGTCTGGTCTTGCTCGTGTCGATGACGGTGCTGAACCTGTTCTCGGTGAAAGCGTTCGGCGAATTCGAGTTCTGGTTCGCTTCGATCAAGGTGGTCGCCATCGTCGTCTTCCTGTTCGTCGGCGCGCTTTTCCTCACGGGCAGCTTGCCCAACAGCATCCCAAGCCTGGGCTTTTTGACCAGCCATGGCGGCTTCATGCCGCACGGCTGGGGCCCCGTACTGAGCGGCGCCGTGGCCGCCACGGCCTTTTATTCGGGCGCCGAAATCGTCACCATCGCCGCCGCCGAAACGTCGGACCCGGCCAAGGCCATCGCCCGCGCCACCAATTCCGTCGTCACCCGCGTGCTGATGTTTTATGTCGGTTCCATGTTCGTCGTCGTCTGCATCGTGCCCTGGGATTCGCCGGCCATCGCCACGCCCTTCGTCAGCGCCCTGACCGTCATGAATATCCCGTACGCGGCCCACATCATGAACGCCATCATTTTGACGGCCGTGCTGTCGGCCCTGAACTCCAGCCTGTACGCCTCGTCGCGCATGATCTTTGCGCTGACGCGCCGCGGCGATGCCCCCACGGGCCTGGTCAAGCTGAGCAAGAATGGCGTGCCGATTCGCGCCATTTTGTTCAGCACCTTGTTCGCCTACTTTGCCATTGCCGTCTCGTATGTGTCGGCCGACCTGGTCTTCCCCTTCATCGTCAATTCCTACGGCATTCTGATCCTGTTCGTGTACCTGCTCATTGCGATATCTCAATTGCGCCTGCGCCGCCGCCTGGAACGCGAATGCCCGGAACGCATCAAGGTGCGCATGTGGCTTTTCCCCTATCTTACGTATTTCACCATCATCGCCATGCTGGTGATCCTGGGGGCCATGAGCGTGTCGTCCGATACGGAGCAGCGCGTGTCGTTCTGGTTCGGCTTGTTGAGCGTGGTCATCATGAGCGTCATGTACTACATCAAGAAGCTGGTCAACGATGACCGCAACGGCGGTGCCTCCGCCGACACCAAAGTGGAGCTCAAACATGTCTGATACGACTTTGTTGCCCGCCAGCCGGCGCCGCTTCCTGCGCACGACGGCCGCCCTGGGCGCCGCCGCCGTGGCGGGGCCTGGGTCGGCCCTGGCTGCCTCTGTCACCTTGCCGTTTGAAAACGGCGAGCGCGAACTGGTGGCCTTTCCGCAAAAGCGCCCGCTGATCCTGCTGACCAGCCGCCCGCCCCAGCTGGAAACGCCGTTCAGCGTGTTCAACGAGGGGGCCATCACGCCCAACGACGCGTTCTTCGTGCGCTATCACTGGAGCGGCTTGCCCACCAGCATCGATGGCGGCAGTTACCGCTTGCGCATCGGCGGCCTCGTCAAGACGCCGCTGGAGCTGTCGCTGGCGGAACTGAAACAGCTGGCCGAGCCCGTCGACGTGGTGGCCGTGACGCAATGTTCGGGCAACAGCCGCGGCTTCTTTGCCCCGCGCGCCAACGGCGGGCAGCTGGGCAATGGCGCCATGGGCAATGCCCGCTGGACGGGCATCCCCCTGAAAACCGTGCTGGAAAAAGCCGGCATCGCGGCCAATGCCGTGCAGGTGGCCTTCAACGGCCTGGAAACGCCGCCCGTGGGCGACGGCCCCGACTTCCAGAAAGCCTTGTCCGTCGAGCACATCATGGCCGGCGACGTGCTGCTGGCCTGGGCCATGAATGGCGAGGACATTCCTTTCCTCAACGGCTATCCGCTGCGCCTGATCGTGCCGGGCTACTATGGCACTTACTGGGTCAAGCACTTGAGCGACATCACGGTGCTGGACAAGCCGTTTGACGGCTTCTGGATGAGCACGGGTTACCGCATCCCCGACAACGGTTCCGGCTTCATCGAGCCGGGCACGCCCGTGGGCAAGACGACGCCGATCAGCCGCCTCAACGTGCGCTCCTTCATTACCAGCGTGCAAGATGGCGCGCGAGTGAAGGCGGGGCACGACCTGGCCTTGCGCGGCATCGCCTTCGATGGCGGCCAGGGCATCAGCGAGGTGACCGTGTCGGTGGACGGCGGCCAGACGTGGCAGGAAGCAACGCTGGGCAAGGACCTGGGACGCTTCTCGTTCCGCGAGTGGACGATGGTCATGAAGGCGCCGCGCAAGGGCAAGCACGTGCTGATGGTGCGCGCCGTCAACCGCATCGGCCAGAGCCAGCCCATGAAAGCCCTGTGGAATCCCATGGGTTATATGCGCAATGTGGTGGAAACCACGCGCATTCAGGCAGTCTGAGGAGAATCATATGAAGATAATACTTGCCGCGCTGGCACTGTCGGCGGCGGGCAGCGCGTGCGCGCTGGACATCCACTTGCCGCCGGAAACGGCGGCCTATAAACCCAGCGAATTGCCCGGCTACCAGCTGGTGCAGCGCAACTGCATGACGTGCCACGCGGCCCAGTACGCATCGACCCAGCCGCCCGCTTCGCCGCGCGCCTACTGGGAAGCGACCGTCAAGAAGATGAAGAAGCCGTTCGGCGCCCAGTTTGACGACGCGGACATGCCGGCCATGGTCGACTACCTGGTGAAAACCTATGGCGCGGAGCGGGGCGCCGCGGCGCCTGCCGTCGCAACGAAGCCCGCCGCAGCGGCTGTCCCGGCCGCTGGCGGCAAGGATGTGAAAACCTTGCTGGCGGCAAATGGCTGCATGGCTTGTCACGCCCTCGACCAGAAAGTGGTCGGCCCCGGCTTTGCCGAGGTGGCCGCCCGCTACAAGGGCAAGGACGGCGTTGCCGCCGTGGCGGCGAATATCCGCAGCGGCGGCGCCGGCAAATGGGGGCCCGTGCCCATGCCGCCGTTCAGCCAGCTCAGTGTAGCCGATGCGGCGGCCCTGGCGAAATACGTGCTGTCCAGGTAGCGCCTGGCCAGCGCGGCACGCCAGCGCACTTCACCTCTCTTCCTCCGCGCAGCCGGTAGGTCGGTCTTGTGTCCGACATGCCAGCTGGCTGTCACGCCTGTATTTTTCAAGCATTCCAGGGCGGGAATTAATTCATTAATAACTCATTTTTACAAGAATGTTACACGCTCTTGTGGGGCAAGAAATTGCGTCATGGAAAGAGAATCAGTGTATGCAAAACAATAACATTGTTTTATCTTGCGACAATATCAATAAGTCGTCATTGGAACAACTATTTGTGCTGCGAAAAGTAGCATGTCGATAGTCATGTTGCGGAAGATTTGTTGCATGAAGACAACGAATTTCTTGGTGGAAAGGTGCATTTTCCCGCGACTTTGAGGATTTTGCCGATGTTCGTGTTTGGGCTGCACCAATGTAGGGAATCAGTCCCCCAGGCAAGTATTTTCTCTTCTCATGGCGCGCTAAAATGGATCAATGTTGCTGTTGAGAATTTTATTCTTCCGTTGCTATTTTATTTAACATTGGTAGCAAAAGAATATCTTTCTTCGCGCTCTTGTATTCCCCGCCAGTGCCGCCGGAAACGGCGTGCCTGGCGCGGGCGCGCCGCCTGAAAGGATGACCTTGAATACCAAATTACTTCCACTGACCTTGCTGGCGCTGATCCAGACCGCCTGGGCCGTCGATCCCCCGAATGCCGGCAGCCAGTTGCAGCAGATTCCCGTCGCGCCACAGTTGCCGAAAGTGCCGCCAGCCATCCGCGTGCAGCAGGGTAACGTGCCGGCCACCACGGTGGGCGATACCACGCGCATCAGCGTGCAGCGCCTGCGTATCGCGGCGCCGCCCGTGTTTGCCGAGAGCGAACTGGTCGCCGCCACGGGTTTTGTCCCCGGCAGCGAGCTGACCCTGGGCGAGCTGCGCGCCATGGCGTCCAAAATTGCCAGCTATTATCAGAACCGCGGTTATTTCCTGGCGCAGGCGTATCTGCCCGCGCAAGACATCCACGATGGCGTCGTCGCCATCGACGTGCTGCCGGGCCGGTATGGGCAAGTGCAGCTGCGCAACCAGAGCAATCTGTCCGACGGCCTGGCCGGCACGCTGCTGGCCGGCCTGGATGGGCAGGTGATTTCCACGCCGCCACTGGAGCGGCGCTTGCTGCTGCTGTCGGACTTGCCGGGCGTGCAGGTCAGCTCGACCCTGGCGCCGGGGGCGTCCCTGGGGGCGTCCGACCTCATCGTCGACGTGCAGCCCGGCGCGCGCTTCAACGGCAGCATCGACGTCGATAACCAGGGCAACCGCTACACGGGCCGCAACCGCATCGGCGCCACCCTGAACATCAATGAACTGGCTGGCATCGGCGACGTGGCCACCGTGCGCGCCTTCACGTCGGCTGACGGCCTGAACTATGGCCGCCTGGCCTACCAGGGGCAGGCGGGCTTGCTGCGCCTGGGCGGCGCCTACACGTACATGGATTACAAGCTGGGCAAGGAATTTGCCGTGCTCGACGCCAAGGGCACGGCGAAGATCGCCAGCGCCTACGGCAGTTATCCGCTGATCCGTTCGCGCAGCAACAACCTGTATGCGCAGGTCAGCTATGACGACAAGACCTTCCAGGACCGGACGGAATCGACGGGCAGCGTCAACGACAAGACGGCCAGGGTGTGGATGCTGAACCTGAATGGCGACGGCAAGGACGGCTGGGGCGGCGGTGGCGTCAGCACCTATTCCATCACGTACACCACGGGCAAGATCGATATCGGGACGCTCGATGCCTTGCTGCTCGACCAGCTGACGGTGAAAAGCAACGGCCACTTCAACAAGCTTGCCTTCAACGGGGCGCGCGTGCAAAGCCTGGGCGGCGAGACGAGCCTGTTCGGCACCATCAGTGGCCAGGCAGCATCGAAAAACCTCGATGTCTCGGAAAAGATGGGCATCGGCGGCGTGGGCGGCGTGCGCGCCTATCCGGGCGGCGAGGCGTATGGCGACCAGGGCTACGTGCTGAATCTGGAATTGCGCCAGAACGTGACGGCGTTCACGGCCTTCCCGGGCCAGCTGCAGGTGCTGGCCTTTGCCGACACGGGCACCGTCAAGCTGAACCGCGATGCCTGGAGCGCCGGCGACAACCGCCGCACCCTGAGCGGCGCCGGCGTGGGCGTGACGTGGACGGGCGCCAATGCGCTCGTGCTGAAGGCGTATTACGCGCACAAGCTGGGCAATGCCAAGGCGACCTCGGCACCCGATGCGGCAGGCCGTTTCTGGCTGCAAGCCATCAAATATTTCTAAATTACTACATCAATAAAAACATCAGGACATTGCCATGAACCGCATCTACCGCTCCATCTGGAACCAGGCCACCGGCGCCTACGCCGCCGTTTCCGAAAACGTCAAATCCGCCGGCAAGCGCTCGATGCCCGGCAGCAGCGGTGGCGGGGCGCATTTTGCCTTGACCGGCATGGCGGCGGCCCTGATGCTCGGCTATGGCTCGCTGGCACTGGCGGGGCCGGCGGGCGGCACGGTGGTGGCGGGGCAGGCAACGATCAACGGCGCGCCGGGCGTGACGGTGATCCGGCAGGGCAGCCAGAATGCCGTGATCAACTGGGCCAGTTTCAATATCGGCAAGGGCGAGTCGGTGCAGTTCCAGCAGCCCAACAGCAATGCGGTGGCCCTGAACCGCGTGCTGGGCAGCGACGGCACGACCATCCTGGGCAACTTGTCGGCCAATGGCAAGGTGTTCATCGTCAACCCGAACGGCGTGCTGTTCGGCCGGGGCGCGTCCGTGAACACGGCGGGCCTGGTCGCTTCGACCCTGGATATTTCCAATGCCGACTTCATGGCCGGCAATTACAAATTTAGCGGCAACGGTAGCGGCAAGGTGCTGAACCAGGGTTCGATCAGCGCGCCGGGCGGCTATGTGGCCTTGCTGGGCGCCAACGTCTCGAACGAAGGCACGATCCAGGCACGCCTGGGTTCGGTGGCGCTGGCGGCGGGCAGGGCCATCACCCTGGATGTGGCCGGTGATGGCTTGCTGAACGTGGCGGTGGACCAGGGCGCCGTGGGTGCGCTGGTGCATAACGGCGGCATGATTAAGGCGGACGGCGGCAGCGTCGTGCTGACGGCGCAGGCGGCGGGCGACTTGCTGAAAACCGTCGTCAACAACACGGGCGTGATCGAGGCGCATACGATAGACACGCGCGGCGGCACGATCAAGTTGCTGGGTGACATGCAAAGCGGCACGGTGCACGCGGGCGGCACCCTGGACGCCAGCGCGCCCGCTGAAGGCAATGGCGGCTTCATCGACACCTCGGCCGCGCACGTGAAGATCGACGATGCGCTGAAGGTGACGACGGCCTCAAGCAAGGGCCTGTCCGGCACCTGGCTGATCGACCCGACCGACTTCAATATCGCCGTCTCCGGCGGCGACATGACGGGCGCCTTCCTCAGCAACTCCTTGAAATCGGGCAACGTGCAGATCCAGAGCGTGTCGGGCGGCAGCGGCACGCAGGGCAACATCAACGTCAATGACAACGTCAACTGGACGGCCAACAAGCTGACCCTGACGGCACAGAACAATATCAATATCAACAAGGCCATGCGCGGCGCGGGCACGGCCAGCCTGGCGCTGGAATATGGCCAGAGCGTGCTCGCCGCCGGCAATCTGTCCACGTACAACGTCAAGGCCGAAGTGGATTTGCCATCGGGGAATAACTTCAGCACCAAGCTGGGCAGCAATGGCAGCGTCGTCGTGTATCAGGTGATCAACAGCCTGGGCGCCTTCAACAGCACGACCGGCAGCGACGTGCAAGGCATGCAGGGCAATTTGTCCGGCAACTATGTGCTGGGTAGCAATATCGACGCGCGCGGCACCTCCGGCTGGGACGGCGGCCAGGGCTTTGTGCCGATCGGCAGCGCCGGGACGCCGTTTACCGGCAAGTTTGACGGCCTGGGCCATGAACTGTATGGCTTGACCATCAACCGCCCCGAGACGCCGGCGGCGATGTTCGGCAATATTGGCGTGGCTGGCAGCGTGCGCAACCTAAGCTTGAGCAATGTCAATATTTCGGGTTCGCAGGCCGCGTACGGTGCCGCGTATACCGACATCGGCGCGCTGGCGGGCCGCAATAACGGCACCATCGAAAATGTGTCCAGCAGCGGCGCCGTGCATGGTTCCGGCTACATCAACATGGGCGCGCTGGTGGGCACCAATGCCGGCACGCTCAGCAACAGCCGCGCCGCCGGCACCGTTGTTGCCGGCGCGTATGGCGCCGCCGGCGGCCTGGTCGGCGTGAATGCGGCCGGCGGCTTGATCAAGGGCAGTTCCAGCGCCGTGGCCACCACCTCTACCAACTATTTCGCAGGCGGCCTGGCCGTATTCAACCGCGGCACGATCAGCGACAGCTACGCCACGGGCGCCATCAGCGTCGGCAGTGCTGGCGGCAGCTACGGCGGCGGCCTGGCAGCCATTAACACGGGTGGCGGCACGGTCACGAACAGCTATGCGACGGGCAATGTCACGGGAACTTCCGGCCTGGGTGGCTTGGTGGGGCGGATAGAAAGCGGCGCGGTAACGAATAGCTATGCCACTGGCAATGTGACCGGGACGAATAATCTCGGCGGCCTGGTCGGGGTGTCTGCTGGCCCGATAAGCAACAGCTATGCGACGGGCAACGTGACGGGCAACTCCACCGTGGGCGGCGTGGTGGGCTACAACATCGGTGTTGCCCTCACCAATACATATTATTCGGGCAAGCTCACGACGACCGGCATCAATAACGGCGCCATTGTCGGCGACCACAATGGTGGCTCCATCGTCAATGCCTATTTCAACAACATCCTGAATTCGGGGTTAAGCGCCGTTGGTGTGGTCAGCAATGGCGCAAGCACCGTGGCCCAGGGCTTGAGTGCGGCGCAGATGTTGCAAGGGAGTAATTTCACGGGATTCAATTTCACCAGTACGGCAGGTGCGACGGGCAACAACTGGGTCATCGTCAGCGGCGACGGTTCGATCAATGGCGCGGCCGCCGGCACGCGCCCGATGCTGGCGTCGGAGTGGTCGAATACCATCAATTCCACGCACCAGTTGCAATTGATGGCGATGAACAAGGCTGCCAGCTACACCTTGGGCAGCAGCTTCAGCGCGGCCGGCACGGCGGCGAATGGCAACGATGTGTGGGGCAGCACGGGCTTCATCCCCGTCGGCACGGCGGCTTCGGCCTTTACGGGCAGCCTGGACGGCACAGGCCATATCATTTCCAATTTGAATATCGCCAAGGCGGGCGTGAGCGATGTGGGCCTGTTCGGCGCCATCGGCAGCGGCGGGGCGGTGGCGAACGTGGGTCTGTCCGGCGGCAGCGTGGCGGGCGGCACCAATGTGGGCGCGCTGGCCGGCAGCAATGCGGGCACGATCAGCGGCAGCTTTGCCACCAGCGGCGTGACGAGCACGTCCACCGGAGGCGGCCTGGTGGGCAGCAATACGGGCACGGTGGTGGACAGCTATGCGAGCGGCACCGTGAGCGGCACCAGCACCGTTGGCGGCCTGGTCGGCAGCAATGGCGGCAGCATCGCCAACAGCTATGCGAATGGCGGCGTGAGCGGCACCAGCAATGTGGGCGGCCTGGTGGGCGCCAATGCGGGCAGCGTCACGGGCAGCTATTGGGACACGGTGGCCAGCGGCCAGGCGAATAGTATGGGCGGGACGGGCAAGACGACGGCGCAGCTGAAAAACCTGTCGAATTACACGGGCGCCGGCTGGGAGCTGGGGCAGATGTGGGTAGTCTACGACGGCCAGAGCGCGCCTTTCCTGCGCTCGTTCATGAAGCAGGTCGCCGTGCGCGTTTCCTACGACAGCAAGGTGTATGACGGCGTGGCCTACGCAGGCGGCAGCAATAGCGTCACGTATTCGAACACGGTGGCGGGCGCCAGCCTGCTGGGCACGCCCGTGTATGCGGGCAATGCCGCGGGCGCCGTGAATGCGGGCACGTATGGCGTGTCGGCCAGCGGCTTGTACTCGTCGGGCGGCCAGTCCGGCTACGCCATCAGCTATATCGATGGCGGCCTGGTGATCACGCCCAAGTCCGTCACCCTGAGCGGCGCGGCGGTGGGCGACAAGGTGTACGACGGCACCACCGTGGCCGCCATCAGCGGCACCCTGAACGGCGTGCTGGCGGGCGACCTGGCCAATGTCAGTTCGACCGTAAATGGCACGTACGCCAGCAAGAATGCGGGCAACGGCATCGCCGTGACGGTCAACGCGGCCCTGGGCGGCAGCGCCGGGGGCAACTATGCGCTGGCGCCCGTGAACGGCTTGACGGGCAATATCAGCAAGGCCACCATCAGCGGCGTGAGCGGCATTGTTGCTGGAAATAAAGTGTATGACGGCACTGCCACGGCCAGCCTGAACACGGCGGGCGCCACGTTTGCGGGCATGGTGGGCGGCGACAGCCTGAGCGTGTCGGGCGCCAGCGGCAGCTTCGGCGACAAGAACGCCGCGACCGGCAAGGCGGTCAGCATCAGCGGCATCGTGCTGGGCGGCACGGACGCCGGCAACTACAATTTGACCAATGCCACGGCCAGCAGCACCGCCGATATCAGCAAGGCCACCATCACCGGCGTGGCCGGTATCGTTGCTGGAAATAAAGTGTACGACGGCGGTGTGGCCGCCAGCCTGAACACGGCAGGGGCCTCGTTTACGGGCATGGTCGGTGGCGACAGCTTGACGGTCTCGGGCGCCAGCGGCAGCTTTACCGACAAGAACGCCAGCAATGGCAAGACAGTCAATATCAGCGGCATTACCCTGGGCGGCACGGATGCTGGCAATTACAATTTCACCAATACTTTGGCCAGCAGCACAGCCAACATCAGCAAGGCCACCATCAGCGGCGTGAGCGGCATTGTTGCTGGAAATAAAGTGTATGACGGCACTGCCACGGCTGGCCTGAACACGGCGGGCGCCACGTTTGCGGGCATGGTGGGCGGCGATACCCTGAACGTGTCGGCCGCCAGCGGCAGTTTCAGCGACAAGAATGCGGGCACAGGCAAGGCGGTCAGCATCAGCGGCATCGTGCTGGGCGGCACGGACGCGGGCAACTACAACCTGGCCAGCAGCACGGCCGGCAGCACAGCCGATATCACTGCCAAGGCGCTGACGCTGACGGGCTTGAGCGGCAACAATAAGGTCTACGACGGCACGGCCGATGCAAACCTGACCGGCGGCACCTTGAATGGCTTGGTCAATGCGGAAACCCTGGGCTTTGCCGTGCAGGGCGCCAGCTACAGCGACAAGAACGCGGGCACGGGCAAGGCCATTACGATCGGCGGCGTGACCCTGAGCGATGGCAGCGGCCTGGCAGGCAACTACACGCTGAGCGCGCCTGGCGGCTTGACGGGCGATATTGCGAAAGCAACGATTACCGGCATTACTGGCTTGAGCGCCGAGGACAAGGTCTATAACGGCAACCTCAGCGCCAGCCTCAGTGCCGGCTTGGCTGTGATCAATGGCAAGATTGCCGGTGACGACGTGCAATTGTCCAGTGCGAACGGCGCCTTTACGGATAAAAACGTTGGGACCAACAAGGCCGTCAATATCAGCAATATCACCTTGTCCGGCAGCGACCTGGGAAATTATAATTTTAGCAATAATACGGCCACTGCCACGGCGAATATCACGCCCAAGGCCGTCACGCTTTCCGGTGTGACAGCCGACAATAAAGTCTATGATGGCACGACGGCGGCAGTCTTGTCGGGCGGTACCTTGAGCGGCATGGTCGCGGGTGAAACGCTGAGCTTCAGCGGCGGCGTGGGCAGTTTCAGCGACAAGAACGCCGGCACGGCCAAGGTGGTCGCGATCAGCGGCACGACCTTGCAGAATGGCACTGGCCTGGCCAGCAACTACACCTTCACCAGTCCGGGCAACGTGACTGCCGACATCAGCAAGGCCAGCATCAGCGGCGTGTCGAACGTGGGAGTCAACAACAAGACCTATGATGGTCAGAAAACGGCCACCTTGAATGGCACGGCGACCTTCACCGGCATCATCGGCGACGACAGCCTGACGGTGGCGGGCAATGGCGAATTCAGCGACAAGAATGCGGGCACGGGCAAGACCGTCAACGTCAGCGGCATCACCCTGGGTGGCGCGGATGCGGGCAACTACCTCCTGGGCAGCACGACGTCCAGCGGCGTGGCCGATATCGCCAAGGCCAGCATCGGCAGCGTGTCGAACGTGGGCGTCAACAACAAGACTTACGATGCCTCAGCCACGGCCACGCTCAACGGCGCGGCGACCTTCAATGGCATGGTCAATGGCGACAGCCTGACGGTAGCGGGCAATGGCGCCTTCAGCGACAAGAACGCGGGCACGGGCAAAACGGTGAACGTCAGCAACATCACCCTGGGCGGCGCGGACGCGGGCAACTACCTCCTGGGCAGCACGACGTCCAGCGGCGTGGCCGATATCGCCAAGGCCAGCATCAGCGGCGTGTCGAACGTGGGCGTCAACAACAAGACCTATGATGGCCAGAAAACGGCCACCTTGAATGGCACGGCGACCTTCACCGGCATCTTCGGCGACGACAGCCTGACGGTGGCGGGCAATGGCGAATTCAGCGACAAGAATGCGGGCACGGGCAAAACGGTGAACGTCAGCAACATTACCCTGGCTGGCGCGGATGCGGGCAACTACCTCCTGGGCAGCACGACGTCCAGCGGCGTGGCCGATATCGCCAAGGCCAGCATCGGCAGCGTGTCGAACGTGGGCGTCAGCAACAAGACCTATGATGGCTTGAGAACCGCCACCTTGAATGGCACGGCGACCTTCGATGGCATTATTGGCAACGACAGCTTGAGTGTCGCAGGCTCTGCTTTGTTCAGCGACAAGAATGCTGGCACGGCCAAGGTTGCGATGGTTAGCGGCATCACGCTGGCTGGTGCGGATGCTGGCAACTATATCCTGGGCAGTAATGTATCCAGCGGCACGGCCGATATCACGCCGAAAGCCCTGACGGTGACGGGCCAGGTGGCCGGCAACAAGGTCTACGATGGCAATGCGGTGGCGCAACTGAGCGGCGGCAGCCTGGCCGGCCTGGTGGGCGATGAAACCCTGGCCATCGGCGGCCAGACGGCGGCCTTCAGCGACAAGAACGCGGGCAATGCGAAAGCCGTGACCGTCAGCGGCACCACCTTGCTCGACGGCACTGGTTCGGCCAGCAACTACACGGTGGCCAATCCGACCGGCTTGACGGCCAGCATCACGCCAGCGTCCATCAGCGCCATTGCCGGTATCGTGGCCGCGAACAAAGTGTACGACGGTGGCACGGCGGCCAGCCTGAACCTGGCTGGCGCCACCTTCAATGGCCTGGTGGCTGGCGACGCCTTGAGCCTGGCTGGCGGCCCCGTGCTTGGCGCGTTCAGCGACAAGAATGCGGCAAGGGGCAAGACCGTAACCATCAGCGGCCTGGCCCTGGGTGGCGCCGATGCGGCGAACTACGTGCTGGCCAGCAGCCTGGCCAGCACCACGGCAGATATCACGCCAGCGGCACTGACGGTCAGCGCCAGCGGCGTCAACAAGGTATATGACGCCACCACGAATGCTGTCGTTTCCTTGCGCGACAACCGTCTCGGCAATGATCAGCTGAGCATTGCCAGCGATGGCGCCAGCTTCAGCGACAAGAATGCGGGCGCGGGCAAGACGGTGACGGTGGCCGGCATACGCCTGAGCGGCGCGGATGCGGGCAATTACGTGGTCAACAGCAGCGCCAGCACGACGGCCACGATCTCGCAGGCGGCGCTGACGGTGAAAGTCGATAACGCTGAAAAAGACCAGGGACGCGCCAATCCCGACTTCCGCGCCAGCTACAGCGGCTTGCTCGGTGGCGATACGCTGGCGGCTGAAGTGAGCGGCAACCTGGCGTTCAGCACGCCGGCGGCGACGACTTCCGCAGCTGGCAATTATCTGGTATCGGCATCGGGCCAGGCGTCGAACAACTACGCCCTGAACTATGTGGATGGCGTGCTGACAGTCAAGCCGACGGAAGCGCTGCAAAGCGCAGTGGCGAACGTGATCGCCGCCGTCGCCGTGGCCCCGTCGCAGGGCAATATGGTGCAGGCCGACATGATCGTCAGTGGCGAGACGGCGCCAGGCAAGCCTGCCGCCGCGCAGGAGGCGCCGCGCGAGGCAGAGACGGGGAGCGCCGGCAGCGCGCCGGCCGTGCAGTTGGCCGGCAATGTCGTCGGCAATGTCTTGCCAGGCCTGCGCCTGAGCGTGGTCGATAGCGGCCTGCGCCTGCCGGCCGAAGCTGGCGGCAACACGCGCCAGGACAGCCAGTAAAGCAAGCGGCGCCGCCGCATGGTGGCGCCGGAGTGCCGCTTCGTGTTTCGAAGCGGCATTTTTTTTACCGGTGCATCGTTGCCGCGCTCTTATAATGGCGGCACCATCCTTGATTTCCGTCAGAAGAGCAGCGCTGAACAGAAAGTACAATCGCATGACATCCAATTTCATCGGCGTGGCCGGCTTGCCACGCGCCGGTTCCACCTTGCTGTGCCAGCTGCTGGCGCAGCATCCCGACCTGCATTGCGAAGGCAATAGCTCGCCCCTGTGCAACGCCTTGCTGGGCATGCGGCGCATGGTCAGCGACGACGCGTTTTTCCTGTCGCAGCTCGACAGCACCTTCGATGCCAGTTATGGCCACCTGAAAACGGCCATGCAGGGTTTCCTGCGCGGCTGGTACCAGGATTGCGGTAAGGAGGGCGTGGTGGACAAGAACCGCGCCTGGCTGCATTGCGTGGAGCTGCTGCTGCAACTGGCGCCGGAAGCGAAAATCATCGTCTGCGTGCGCGAACTGGGCCAGGTCTACGGCTCCATCGAAGCGCAGCACCAGCGCACCATCCTGCTTGATTTTGTCGACCATCTGGCCGATTTCGACCGCCTGGGCCGTGCCGACATGCTGTTTGCCAAGGACCGCACCATCGGCGCTCCCTTGAGTTCCCTGCATGCCGTGCTGGACCTGCCCGTCGAGGTGCAGCAAAAGCTGTATTTCGTGCGTTTCGAGGATTTGATGGCGCGGCCGGTGGAATGCATGTCGCACCTGTATACATGGCTGGGCCTGGCACCGTTCCAGATCGATCCGCACGATCTTGCCGTGGGTATCCAGGAAAGCGACAGCCATTACCGCATGAAATACACGCACCGCCAGCAGGCGACGATCAGCGCGCCCAAGCCGCATGCGATACCGCCGCGTATCCAGGCGCAGATCGAAAGCGCGTATGGCTGGTTTTATGAGCTGTATTATCCACAACACCAGCGCGTGGCAACGCCATCCGTCTGAAAATACGTGCGGCAGTGCTGATACCACTTGCCGCACCGCTGCCGGCGCGGTATTGCTGGAGCCGGCCGCATATCTTTCCCGCTCATTCTTTGCCAACGGTGCCGTGGGCACCGGCGCTGATGCAACTGGTATTGTAAAAAACACCGTTGTATAAAACCACTTGACTACCAATTTAGGGCGTCGCATTCTCTGTGCAGAAAGCCGATGCTTCGCTGCGCTTTCTTTACGTACAACATAAAAAGCTACTTCGATAGTTTTCGTATAACGTTCAGGAGACAATGTGAAGACACGGCAAATCAGCCGGCTGGCCTCGCCCTTGATGGCAGGCCTGCTGGGCAGCGCGCTGCTCGCTTGCGGCGGCAATTCCACCACCGAACCCCCGTCGACCCTGCTGGCCGCCACCGCCGGCAGCGACAGTTGCGCTGCCTGGAGCGCCGCTGCCGTCTATACGGCGGGCCAGTGCGCCGTCTACGACGGCAAGGTGTACCGGGCCAAATGGTGGGTGCAGGGCACGGCGCCGAACAACGACCAGTGGGGACCGTGGAGCCTCGATACCAGCACGCCGACGCCCACCCCGACGCCAACGCCCACTCCGACGCCAACGCCCACACCGACACCGACACCGACACCGACACCGACACCGACGCCAGGCGTGCCCACCAGGGCCCAGGCCGAAGCCAACGAGGCGGCGCTGACGAATAACGATTTCTTCCGCAAGGTCAAGGCCTCGATCCGCACCCTGGGCAATGCGGCCGTCGAAGCCGTGCAGCCTGGCCTGGCCGGCAACCCGCTCAACGTCAAGCGCGTCGAGCGCCTGCTGCCGGCGGCAAAGTGGGATTATTATTTTGCCGCGCGCGACGCCAGCTACACCTACCAGCGCTTCCTGCAAGCCGTGGCCAAGTTCCCCGCCGTGTGCGACGACTACGGCGACGGGCGCAATGCGGACGCCATCTGCCGCCACAGCCTGGCCACCATGTTCGCCCATTTCGGGCAGGAAACGGGCGACCACAACGCCAGCAGCCCGCTGCCGCAATGGCGCCAGGGCTTGAAGTATTTGCGCGAGCTGGGCTGCGACGAGACGGGCGCCGGCTGCGGCTACAACATCGAGTGCGCGGATCCCGTCTTCAACAAGGTATGGACGTGCGGCAAGAATGCCGACGGCAGCTTCAAGAAGTATTTTGGACGCGGCGCCAAACAGCTGTCCTACAACTACAACTATGGGCCGTTTTCGCAAGCCATGCATGACGGCGATCAATCCGTGCTGCTGAAAAATCCCGACCTCGTCGCCTCGACCTGGCTGAACCTGGCCTCGGCCACGTTCTTCTTTGTCTATCCGCAACCGCCGAAGCCATCGATGTTGCACGTGCTCGACGGTACGTGGGTGCCCAACGCGGCCGATACGGCAGCCGGCGCGGGCAATAACTTCGCCACCACCATCATGATCATTAATGCCGAATGCGGGCAGGGCACGGAAAAGCAGGCCGCGCAAAACCGTATCGATTACTACAAGCAATTTGCCGCCGACATGGGCTGGGATTATTCCGGCGAACAATTGTCCTGCGCCAACATGCAACGCTTCACCCCGGCCAGTTCCGCTGCCTACAACATCTACTGGGAAAAGAACTGGAGCGCCGGTGGCGAGAACCAATGCCAGCTGGTCAGCTATCAAACCCCGTACAGCGCCTTGCTGGCCGGGAACTACGTGAAATGCGTGGAAGCCAACTGGAATGTGAAGTTGCAGTAGCAGTCTATGCAGGAAAGCCGGCCAGGGATAACAGTTGACAAGAGCCCCTTGAGGGGCCTGCAACAGCTCTCGATGTACAACCATAACGGAGACAACAATCACATGAAATCGAATGCATTATTGATGGCCCTGCTCAGCGGCGTACTCGTCGCTTGCGGCGGCGGCCAGGAAGGCACGACCGCCACGCCGAACACCCTGCTGGCCGCCGTGGAAGCGTGCGCCGTCTGGGATGCCGCTACCGTCTACACGGGCGGCCAGTGCGTGCTCTACCAGGGCGTCACCTACAAGGCCAAGTGGTGGACGCAGGGTAATGTCCCCAGCGCCACCGACACCTGGGGGCCATGGGCTGTGATCGATACCCCAACGCCGACCCCGACCCCGACCCCGACGCCGACGCCAACCCCGACACCGACGCCGACGCCAACGCCGACGCCGACGCCAACGCCGACGCCAACGCCGACCCCCACGGCTTGCCGCCCGGACGGCCTGATTTCGGCCGTGCCGAATGTGCCGTATTGCAAGGTATATGACGCGAATGGGCGCGAAGTGCTGGGCAATGGCTTGAACCGGCGCATCGTCGGCTACTTCGCCAGCTGGCGCACGGGCGTCGATGGCAGTCCCACGTATCTGGTGAATAACCTGCCGTGGGATAAGATCACCCACCTGAACTACGCGTTCGCCTCCGTCGACCCGGCCACGTCGAAAATCGCCATCGGCAGCGGCGCGGCCAATCCGGACACGGGCCTGACGTGGCCCAACGTGCCGGCCGCGGCCATGGACCCGTCCTTGCCGTACAAGGGCCATTTCAACTTGCTGGCGCAATACAAGAAGAAGTATCCAGGCGTGAAACTGATGATTTCCGTGGGCGGCTGGGCCGGCAGCGGCGGCTTTTACACGGCCACGACGAATGCGGACGGCAGCATCAATACGGCCGGCATCAATACCCTGGCCGACTCGATGGTGGCGTTCGTGCGCCAGTACAACTTCTTCGATGGCGTCGATGTCGATTACGAACACCCGACCACCAACAATGAAGCGGGCAATCCGAACGACTTCGCCGTGTCGAAACCGCGCCTGGCTGGCTTGATGACGAGCTACAACGTGCTGCTGAAGGTGCTGCGCCAGAAGCTCGACGAAGCGGCCGTGCAGGACAATAAATACTATCTGCTGACCATTGCCGGCTCCGCCTCGGGCTGGGTCTTGCGCGGCGAGGAAAATATGTCGGGATTGAAATATCTCGATTACGCCAGCCTGATGTCGTACGACTTGCACGGCGCGTGGAACCAGTACGTGGGCCCGAACGCGGCGCTGTTTGACGACGGCAACGATGGCGAGTTGCGTGCCGGCAATGCCTACCAGTACCAGAACATCGGTTACCTGAACACGGACTGGGCCTACCGCTACTACCGGGGCGCCATGCAGGCGGGACGCATCAATATCGGCGTGCCGTTCTACACGCGGGGCTGGAAGGATGTGACGGGCGGCACCAATGGCCTGTGGGGCACGACGCCGCTGATCAGCTCCACGGTCACTTGCGCCGGCACCAAGACATGCGGCACGGGCGCGACCGGCATCGACAACGTGTGGTACGACCTCGATTCGCAAGGCAAGCCGACGCCGGGCGGCGGCAACCCCATCTGGCATGCGCTGAACTTGCAAAACGGCATCGTTCCAAGCTACCTGGACGCCTATAAAGTCACGGACAAGGCGCTGGTGGGCAGCTATGTGCCGTACTACAGCAGTACCATGGTGGCGCCGTGGCTGTGGAATGCGACCAAAAAAGTGTTCATTTCCACGGAAACCACGCAATCGATCGCGGCCAAGGCCCAATACATCGTCAACAACAATATCGGCGGCGTGATGATCTGGGAAATGGCGGGCGACTATGCCTGGGATGCCACGCGCAATGGAGGCAAGGGCGAGTATTTCATGGGCACCACCCTGACGGACGTGCTGTACCAGGCTTTCCGCACGGCTGGCGCGTATGGCAACAAACGCGCCGAAATCGCCATGCCGGGCACGGCGGCCAACGTCAGCATCACCCTCGGTGGCTGGAAGCTGGGCGACAACAACTTCCCCATCAACCCGGTGATGACGGTGAAGAACAACACCACGTCGACCTTGCCGGGCGGCACCGTGGTGGAGTTCGATTATCCCGTCTCGGCGCCGTCGGACATGAGCGACCAGTCCGGCTTCGGCTTGACGGTGATCAATGCCGGCTACACGGGGCCGAACAATATCGGCGGCTTCACGAAGAACTACAACCGGGCCCGTTTCGCGATTCCCGCCTGGCAATCGCTGGCGCCGGGCGGCTCCGTGGCGCTGACCCTGAACTACCGCTTGCCGATCTCGGGACCGGCCAACTACACGGTCACCGTGGGCGGCACCAAGTATGCGCTGACGCAAGAGTATCCGGAATTGCCGGTGGCGCTGCCGTAAAGTTGTTGATGTCGTAAAGTAAAAAGGGCGGAACCGAGGTTCCGCCCTTTTTAATTGCGGCCGTTAAGCTGGCTTAAAACCAAGTTTCCACCTGGAAACCATACGACGTGCCGCTGGTATTGTTGTTGTAGATCGGGCCGCCGTTGTTCGACGCATTGACCGAGGCGGTGGCCGCATCGTT
>NZ_JACYMM010000011.1 GCF_020858115.1 Janthinobacterium sp. FW305-129 | reverse complement strand
TATTTGGTGAAACAGCCCCCGGCTGTTCCACCTAGAGAAAAACCCGATCAGCAATGGTCGGGTTTTTTTTCGTCTGGTGGTTTTTCGCCATAAAATCGCCACTTTTACTCCCATCTTCAGGCAAATTCCTATATAATTCGCCTCCTCAGATCTAATGGTTTGCTGCCCCGTCGGGAGCAGGCTGTTGAAAAAGTTATGCCTGATGACCATAGCAAGTTGGTCCCACCCCTTCCCATCCCGAACAGGACCGTGAAACAACTTTGCGCCGATGATAGTGCTGCAACCAGTGTGAAAGTAGGTTATCGTCAGGCTTGTTATATAAAAAAACCCCGCATCAGCGGGGTTTTTTTTCGTCTGTGGCATTCATCGGACTAGATGCCCCAGGTGATGCTTTCGCCTTCCGCCTTGGCCGAGCGCAGCATCTCCATCAGAGGATAGGCGCGCTGCGAAAAATGCACTTTTTGCGCGCGCGCATGGGCACCCGTTTCACCATCTTCCAGGGTTTCCGGCGTATGCGCATCGTGTTCAATGTCATTTTCCGGATGTAACTTGCTTTCCGCGACTTCTTTTTCCAGCAGGGCCAGGGCATCGCCCGCTTCCGCTGGCGTGATGACGCCGCGCGTGGGGTTCTTGTGCAGGATGTCGAGGATGCGCTGGGCATGTTCCTGGTACATCAGCACTTCTGGGGAGGATTTGGATTTGAATGAGATCAACATAAGCGCTTTCTGAAACTTGTTGTTAGTGTCGAAACAATATCACGACTTGAAATGTCGCACAGGCCGTCCGATTGCCCGGATTGCACAATTGCAAGCCGGATAGAGTCATCTGTTGGACAACGCACGTATTTACAAGGGCTGGCTCACCGTGAAAGCAGCTATTTAAGCGATCATTAAGTCTCAATCCAGTTTCACCGAGTCCATGAAGGTGTCGATGGTTTCACGCGACAGTTTGTTTTCTTCACCGAGAATGATGATCTGGAAGATGCGTTTGTCCTGCGCCACAAAACGGCCGACCAGCAGGACAGGCTTGCCTTGCTGCGTCCCCGTCGCCTCGACGCTCAGCGAGCTGCGTTGATGGCTGCCGGCTGCCGTGCTGCTGGCAGCCGAGGCCAGCTTTTCGCTGCGCACGACGCCATTGATATTTTTCAGCAGCGCCGTCTTCATGGCGGGCAGGGCCGCTTGCGCCTGCTCCGTGCTGTCGAGTATGGCACTGCCGATGGCGAAGGTAGCGCCATCGACCTCGCTGGCCGTCATGGTCAGGCTGACTTTCTTGCCATCGAGATCGATTTCGCGCGTCAGCACGGCCGGCTTGCCTGGAAACAGGGCCGTGAACTGGGCGTCAGGGCTGCGATAGTCGCGCCAGTCGAATTTCGGACTGCAGGCGGACAGGATGCTGGCGGCCGCCAGCGTCGCCAGCAAGAGGGAAAGTGATGTTTTTTTCATCAGCAGATGGTAGCAGCGCCGCCAATCGCGCGCAATCGCGCATGTGTGGCGTTCACTGGCAGCCTTATATTTCACGCAGCACGCGGCGGTACTGGATCGCTTCGGCAATATGCGGCTGTGTGATGGCAGGGCTGCCCGCCAGGTCCGCGATACTGCGCGCCACGCGCAGTACCCGGTGATAGGTGCGCGCCGACCAGTGCAGGCGCGTCATGGCGCCATGCAGCAACTGTTCGCCATGTGGCTCCAGGCGGCAATGCTGTTCGATTTCCGTGTTGCTCAGCCTCTGGTTCGCTTTACCCTGGCGTGCCAGTTGCAAGGCATAGGCTGCCGCTACCCGTGTGGCGATCCGCTGCGTGGATTCTCCGGCACCGGCTTGGCGGCCCAGCGCCGCCGGCGGCATGGCGGCCACTTCAATCTGCAGGTCGATACGGTCGAGTAGCGGGCCGGACAGGCGATTGTGATAACGGAGCACGGCGTCCGGCGTGCAGCGGCAACGGCCGGACGCGTGGCCCAGATAGCCGCACGGGCAGGGATTCATGGCAGCGATCAACTGAAAGCGGGCAGGAAACTCGGCCTGGCGGGCCGCGCGCGAAATGCTGATGACGCCCGATTCCATGGGCTGGCGCAGCACATCGAGCACCCGGCGCTGGAATTCGGCGATTTCGTCGAGAAACAGCACGCCACAGTGGGCCAGCGAGATTTCGCCAGGCCGCGGCACGTTGCCGCCGCCTACCAGGGCCACGCCCGATGCCGTCTGGTGCGGGGCGCGGTAGGGCCGCCGCTTCCACTGTTCCACCTTGAAGTGGCCGCCCAGGGAATGCACGGCGGCCGATTCCAGTGCCTCTTCATCGCTCATGGGTGGCAATACGCCAGGAAAACGGCTGGCCAGCATGGTCTTGCCTGCGCCCGGCGGCCCCACCATCAGGACGTTATGGCCGCCCGCTGCCGCCACTTCCAGCGCCCGCCGCGCCTGTTGCTGCCCTTGTACGTCGGCAAAGTCGGGATACGGGAAAGCGGGGACAGTCAGCATGGGCTGGTGGCGCTGCAGGGCTGTCTGGCTGGCATGCGCGGCAAAGTGCGCGCAGACCTCGAGCAGGCTGTGGGCGGGATAGATGCAGGCATCGCTGACCAGCGCCGCCTCGTCCGCGTTCGCCTGCGGCAGGATGAAGGCGCGCGGTACGCCGCTCTTGCCGCGTTGCATGGCAAAGGTCATGGCCAGGGCGCCGCGAATCGGGCGCAACTGGCCCGACAACGACAATTCGCCGGCAAATTCGTAGTGATGTAATTGGTCGCCCGGCAACTGGCCGGAGGCGGCCAGGATGCCCAGCGCGATGGGCAGGTCGAAGCGGCCCGATTCCTTGGGCAAGTCTGCCGGCGCCAGATTGGCCGTAATGCGCCGCGCCGGCATCTCGAAGCCGCAGTTTTGCAGCGCGGCCCGCACGCGGTCGCGCGACTCTTTCACTTCCGTATCGGGCAGGCCGACGATGGTAAAAGAAGGCAAGCCATTGGCGAGGTGGACTTCGACATTCACCTCGGGCGCCTCCATGCCGGCCAGGGCGCGGCTTTTCAGGACTGCCAGACTCATCAGACCCCCTGCACCGCGAACGCGGGCAGTATCAGTCTAGCCCTTGCAACAGTCTGAAGCTTGATGTGTGCCAGCAAGGCTGCCGATTGCGGTGCCTTGCCTGCCCTGCATTAAGCCTTCGGGTCGTTCAGGCGTGTTTCCAGTTCGATCAGGCGCAATTCCAGTGCATCGAGCTTGGCGCGCGTCTTGGCCAGCACTTGTGCCTGGATATCGAATTCTTCGCGCGTGACGAGGTCCAGGCGGGCGAAACCCTGGGTCATCATCGATTTCACGTTTTTCTCGATATCCTTGGCCGGCGAGTTCTCGATGGCTTGGTGGATCTTGCCTTGCAAGTCGTTAAAGAAGGTATTCATGTCCATGGTCAGTCCTTTTATGGTGCGGCATGTGCATCGCACCATTGCGGTGCACAGCAGTGTTAATCTGGTGCGAAAATAGGCAAATCCACAACGCTCCAGCAGCGTATTCCCGCATGCCCAGCGGCTTGCAGGGTATGTATGGACGGAAATGCACCTATCAAGGTGGCAATGTAGCTGGCACGTATTCTGCTAAAGAAGGTATGAACGCTTTGTGATCTCCAGCCAAGATTTTAAACCTCAACCGCTTTAAAAGTTCAATAAAAGGGAATCGCCATGAAGAATCTGTCCAAGAACATGACTTTAGCAGCCGCATTGACGTTGGCCATGACCGCCCTGAGCGGTAGCGCCATGGCCCAGGATGCAGTGGCGGCGCCTGCTGCGGCCGAAGCCGTTCCTGATAACGTGGTGAGCTACAACGTGGCGCTGACCAGCGACTACCGTTACCGCGGCATCTCGCAAAGCCGCCTGAACCCGGCCATCAGCGGCGGTGCCGACTATACCCATAACCCGACGGGCCTGTACGTGGGCACCTGGCTGTCGAGCATCAAATGGATCAAGGACGGCGGCGGCGATACGAACCTGGAATGGGATATCTACGCCGGCAAGCGGGGCGAGTTCAGCAAGGATTTCACCTATGACGTGGGCGGCCTGTATTACTTCTATCCATCGAATGGCTTGAGCACGAATGCGAACACCTTCGAGCTGTACGGCCAACTGGGCTACGGCCCGATGTATATCAAGTACTCGCATTCGACCACGAATCTGTTCGGTGTCGCCGACAGCAAGAACAGCGGCTACCTCGACGTGGGCGCCAACGTCGAGGTGCATGATGGCTACATGCTGAACCTGCATGTGGGGCGCCAGAAAGTCGAGCACAACGATGCCCTCAGCTATAACGATTACAAGATCGGCGTGACCAAGGACTTCGGCATGGCGACCGTTTCCCTGGCGGCCGTCAAAGCCAACATCACGTCGCTGGCACCGAATGGCAAGAATCTGGCGAAATCCGGTCTCGTGCTGACCGTGTCCAAAACCTTTTAAGCGAGACTGCCATGAAAATGATTACCGCAATCATTAAACCGTTCAAACTGGACGAAGTACGCGAAGCTTTGTCGGCTATCAATGTGCAAGGCATTACCGTCACCGAAGTCAAAGGCTTCGGCCGCCAGAAAGGCCACACGGAACTCTACCGTGGTGCCGAGTATGTCGTCGATTTCTTGCCAAAAACCAAGATTGAAGCGGCCGTCGATGACGCCATTGTCGACCAGGCCATCGAGGCGATCGAAGGTGCCGCGCGTACCGGTAAGATCGGCGATGGCAAGATTTTCGTCTACAACCTGGAACAGGTCATCCGCATCCGTACCGGTGAAACCGGCAACGAAGCGCTCTAAGGGGAATATCGATGCGTAAAAATATAACAAAATTGCTAGCTGGGTTTGCCTGTCTGTGTGCGTTTGGCGTCGCCACGCCGAGCTTTGCCGATGCTCCCGCCAAGACGGAGGCGGCCACGACGTCGGCCGTCGCCGCCCCCGCCGTCACGCCCGTGCCTGACGCAACAGCGCCGGCTGCCGCCGCTCCGGCCCCGGCCGCTGCCGCGCCAGCCGCCGCGCCCGTTGCCAACAAGGGCGACACCAGTTTCATGATGATCAGCACCTTGCTGGTGATTTTGATGACCATCCCCGGCCTGGCCCTGTTCTACGGCGGCCTGGTGCGCTCGAAAAACATGCTGTCGGTGCTGATGCAAGTGTTCATGGTGTTCGCGCTGGTGATCGTGCTGTGGTGCATTTATGGCTACTCGATCGCTTTCACGGAAAAAACCGCCTTCTTCGGTGGCTTCGACCGCCTGTTCCTGAACGGTATCTGGGACCCGGCCAAGGGCACGTTTGCCGCCGCCGCCACCTTCAGCAAGGGCGTCGTCATTCCCGAGTTCGTCTTCGTGGCCTTCCAGGGCACGTTTGCCGCCATCACTTGCGCACTGATCGTCGGCGCCTTTGCCGAGCGCGCCAAGTTTGCCGCCGTGCTGGCCTTCGTCGTGCTGTGGTTCACGTTTGCCTACCTGCCGGCCGCCCACATGGTCTGGTTCTGGACCGGTCCTGACCTGATCACCAACGCCGCCACCTCGGCCAGCGAAGCCCTGAAAGCGGGCTGGATCTGGCAAAAAGGCGCGCTGGACTTCGCCGGCGGCACCGTGGTGCACATCAATGCCGCCGTCGCCGGCCTGGTGGGCGCCATCATGATCGGCAAGCGCGTCGGCTACGGCCGCGAATCGATGGCGCCGCACTCGCTGACGATGACCATGATCGGTGCGTCGCTGCTGTGGGTGGGCTGGTTCGGCTTCAATGCGGGTTCCTCGCTGGAAGCGGGCGACGTGGCGGCATTGGCTTTCGTCAATACCTTGCTGGCCACTGCTGCCGCCACCCTGTCGTGGGTATTTGGCGAATGGATCAGCAAAGGCAAGCCTTCCATGCTCGGTGGCGCATCGGGCGCCGTGGCCGGCCTGGTGGCGATCACCCCGGCGGCCGGCTTTGTCGGCCCGATGGGCGGCCTGGTCATCGGCTTGCTGGCCGGTATCGTCTGCTTGTGGGGCGTGAATGGCCTGAAACGCCTGATCGGCGCCGACGATTCGCTCGACGTGTTCGGCGTGCATGGCGTGGGCGGTATCCTCGGCGCCTTGCTGACGGGCGTGTTTGCGGCGCCGCAACTGGGCGGCCAGGGCATCTTCGACTACGTCACCAACAAGATGTCGGCCGACCCGTATTCGATCGCTCATCAGGTGTGGGTGCAGGCGCAAGCGGTCGGTACTACCATCCTGTGGTCGGCGCTGGTCTCCATCGTCGCCTATAAGCTGGTCGACATCGTCATCGGCTTGCGCGTACCGGAAGAAGAAGAGCGCGAAGGCCTCGACATCACCAGCCATGGCGAGCAAGCATATCATGGCTAAATAGCAATGTTCTGGCATGCCCGCGCCCCGGCGCGGCATGTCCGGCTGGAAAAGGCGCCTCATTGAGGTGCCTTTTTTTCGTTGTGGGAATGGAAAAGGTCTTTAAAACAAGGCTTTTGCCCCGATTTGGGGTACTTACACGGTAATATAGTCGGCAGTTCTGTGTGCTTTTTTGAATACTGCACATAATTTAAGGATGTAACTATGGTTCCCCATCTCGTCACGGCCCTGACCGGACCGCTGCTCGACCTCGAAAAAAAGATTCTGGCCGCGACGCCGGCCATTGAGCGCTGGTTCCGCATGGAGTGGCAAGAACACACGCCGCCCTTCTATTGCTCGGTAGACTTGCGCAATGCCGGCTACAAGCTGGCGCCCGTCGATACCAATCTGTTCCCTGGCGGCTTTCATAACCTGGCCACGGAAATGCTGCCCCTGTCCGTGCAGGCGGCCATGGCCGCCATCGACAAGTATTGCCCGGACGCCCGCAACCTGCTGATCGTGCCGGAATTGCACAACACCACGCCGCAATACCTGCAGAACGTGGCGCGCCTGATGCAGATCTTCCGCCAGACGGGGCTGCACGTGCGCTTCGGTTCGTGGTCGCCCGAGATTACCCAGCCGACACCCTTGGCGTTGCCAGATGGCAACATGCTCGTCATCGAGCCCCTCGTGCGCCTGAACAATGGCCGCCGCCTGGGCTTGAAGGATTTCGACCCGTGCACGATCTTGCTGAATAACGACTTGTCAGACGGCATCCCCGATATCTTGCAAAACATCCATGAACAAAGCTTGCTGCCGCCCTTGCATGCGGGCTGGGCCTTGCGCCGCAAGAGCAACCACTACACGGCTTACGATGAAGTGGTGAAAAAATTCGGCAAGATGATCGATGTCGATCCGTGGATGCTCAATCCCTTCCACGCCAAGTGCAGCGACGTCAACTTCCAGGAAGGCGAGGGCGAAGACGCGCTGGCTGCCAGCGTGGACGTGCTGCTGGCCAAGATACGCAAGAAATACAAGGAATATGGCATCAAGGAAAAGCCCTTCGTCATCGTCAAGCCCGATGCGGGCACGTATGGCACGGGTATCATGACGGTACGCGACGCCAGCGAAGTGCGCGACCTGTCGCGCAAGCAGCGCGACAGGATGTCCATCGTCAAGGACGGCAAGGTCGTCACGGACGTGATCATCCAGGAAGGCGTGCCCACGTTTGAAAGCATCAAGGATGCCGTCGCCGAGCCGGTCGTCTACATGATCGACCGCTATGTGGTGGGCGGTTTCTACCGCGTGCACGCGGAGAAGGGCGTGGACCAGAACCTGAATGCGCCCGGCTCGCAGTACGTGCCGCTGGCGTTTGCCCAGCAGCATGCCGTGCCGGACTTGAAGGCCAAGCCGGGCACGGCCGCGCCGAACCGCTTCTATGTGTATGGCGTGGTGGCGCGCCTGGCCTTGCTGGCCGCGTCGCTGGAAATGGAGCGCACGGACCCGAATCCCGAGGTGTATTGATCCCGCCCTGCGGCTCGCCGGGCGCGGTGACCACTGCGCTTGGCGATCTCGGCTAGAATCAAGCATTCCTTATCCAGGCTCCCCGATTGGACGCACCATGAAAATTGCATTCCTTGCCGACCCGCTGGCAGGCTTCAAGACTTACAAAGATTCCACCTTCGCCATGATGCGCGAGGCGGCCAAACGCGGCCACGCCGTGTACGCCTTCGAGCAGAAGGATATGGCGCTGGAAGAAGGCATCGTCACGGCACGGGTCAAACACATCGCGCTGACTGGCGACGAACACGACTGGTACAAGGTCGTTTCCACCGAGGAAGTGCGCCTGTCCGCCCTGGACGCCATCATCGAGCGCAAGGACCCGCCGTTCGACATGGAATATGTGTACGGCACGTATTTGCTGGAACTGGCGGAAAAGCAGGGCGCGCACGTCTTCAACAAGCCGTCCGCCATCCGCGACAACAATGAAAAGCTGGCCATTGCCCAGTTTTCCGAATTCACCTCGCCGACCCTGGTGACGTCGGATGAAGCGCGCCTGCGCGCCTTCCACGCCAAGCACCAGGACGTCATCTTCAAGCCGCTCGACGGCATGGGCGGCACGGGCATCTTCCGCGTCAAGGCCGATGGACTGAACCTGGGCGCCATCATCGAGACCTTGAGCGAAAACGGCGCGCAGACGATCATGGCGCAGCGTTTCATCGCCGACATCGTCAAGGGCGACAAGCGCATCCTCGTCATCGGCGGCAAGCCGGTGCCGTTTTCGCTGGCGCGCATCCCGCAGGCGGGCGAAGTACGGGGCAACCTGGCGGCCGGCGGCACGGGCGTGGCGCAGCCATTGACGGCGCGCGACCTGGAAATCGCAGAAAAGCTGGGCCCGATCCTGGCCGCGCGGGGCCTGATGCTGGTAGGATTGGACGTGATCGGCGACTATCTGACGGAAGTCAATGTCACCAGCCCGACTTGCTTCCAGGAAATCATGCAGCAGACAGGTTTTGACGTGGCTGCCATGTTTGTCGATGCCGTCGAGCATGGCGTTGCGCAAGCGCAGCAGCGCTAGAAGGTGAAATGACTATGGTAGGGATTTTGCTCATGACACATGCACCGCTGGGACAGGCCTTCATCGCCGCCTGCGCGCATGTGTTTCGCGGGCCAACAGAACGTTTTGAAGCCATCGACGTCGTCGCCGACCAGGACCTGGCGGAAGTGCAAAAGCTGGCCTCCGAAGCCATCTGCCGCCTTGATGACGGCTCCGGCGTGCTGGTGATTACCGACGTGAAGGGCGGCACGCCGTCGAACTGCTGCAACAAGCTGGCCGATGCGGGCCGCGTGGAAGTCATCGCCGGCATCAGTCTGCCGATGTTGCTGCGCGCCATCACGTATCGCCGCGACACGCTCGACGTGGTGGTGGAGATGGCGCTGGCCGGTGCGCAAAGCGGCGCCGTGCGCGTCGATAACCGCATCCGCGTGGGCGAATAAGGAAATGCATGGCCGCCGCCCTGAAGGCGGCGGGTTTTATAGGCCAAGATTGTCATCAGCGTAGCGCATTCAGGGATAGAGACCATACAAAAATGATTCAAAAAGAACTCGAAATCATCAACAAGCTGGGACTGCACGCACGCGCCTCCGCCAAATTTACCCAGCTCGCCGCCAAGTTCAAGAGCGACGTCTGGCTGACCCGCAACGCGCGCCGCATCAACGCCAAGTCCATCATGGGCGTGATGATGCTGGCCGCCGGCAAGGGCGCGAAAGTGACCCTGGAAGCCGAGGGCGATGATGAGCAGGCATGTGTCGATGCGCTCACCGCCCTGATTAATGACAGGTTTGGCGAAGGCGAGTAATGCCCGCCGAACGCAGCCGCAGCCGCATTCCGACAGGTCACCCCATGGCATCTTTCACGCTCCACGGCATCCCGGTTTCCCGCGGTATCGCCATTGGCCGCGCGCATCTGCTGGCGCCGGCCGCCCTTGACGTCAAACACTACCTGGTCGCCCAGGAACAGATCGAAGCCGAAGTCCAGCGTTTGCAAAACGCCATCGCCACCGTCCACAAGGAGCTGCAAACCCTGTGGAACGAGCTGCCCAAGGATGCCCCCACGGAACTGGGCGCGTTCATCGACGTGCATGCGCTGATCCTGTCCGACCCGATGATCGCCGAAGCGCCGCTCGACATCATCCGTTCGCGCCATTACAACGCCGAATGGGCGCTGTTGACGCAAATTGATGAATTATCGGCGCAGTTCGACGAAATCGAAGACCCGTATTTGCGCGAACGCAAGGCCGACATCCAGCAAGTGGCGGAACGCGTGCTGAAGGTCTTGCTGGGCACGGAACAGCTGCTGCCGAAGGCGGCCACCGCGGATGAATTGGTGGCGCAGATGATCGTCGTCGCGCACGACATCTCTCCGGCCGACATGCTGCAATTTCGCGACCGCTCCTTCATCGGCTTCATCACCGACGTGGGCGGACAGAACTCGCACACAGCCATCGTCGCGCGCAGCCTCGATATACCCGCCGCCGTCGGCATGTCGCAGGCGTCGATGCTGATCGAGCAGGACGACTGGCTGATCATCGATGGCGACGCCGGCGTGGTCATCGCCAACCCCAGCGCGCTGGTGCTGGAGCAGTACCGCGAGCGCCAGGTGGCCATGCAGCGCGCGCGCAAGAAGCTGGGCAAGCTGAAAAAGACGCCGGCCGTGACCAAATGCGGCACGCCCGTCACCCTGCTGGCGAATATCGAATTGCCCGAGGATTGCGCGTTTGCGCTGGAGTCGGGCGCCAGCGGCGTGGGCCTGTTCCGCTCCGAATTCCTGTTCATGGGCCGCGCCCACAAGATTCCCACCGAGGACGAGCAGTTCGAGGCTTACCGCAACACGGTGCAGTCGATGAAAGGGCGCGTGGTGACCATCCGCACGCTCGACATCGGCGCCGACAAGCCGCTCGACCAGTCCGACCATACGGCCTTGAATCCCGCCCTGGGCTTGCGCGCGATCCGTTACTGCCTGGCCGAGCCGCAATTGTTCCTGACGCAGCTGCGCGCGATTTTGCGCGCTTCCGCCTTTGGCAAGGTGCGCATCCTGATCCCGATGCTGGCACATGCCTTCGAGATCGACCAGTCGCTGGCCATGATCGCGCAAGCGAAGGCCAGCCTGCGCGAGGAGGGCGTCAAGTTCGACGATGCCGTGGAAGTGGGCGCCATGATCGAGATTCCGGCCGCCGCGCTGGCGCTGCCGATGTTCGTCAAGCGCATGGATTTCCTGTCGATCGGCACGAATGACCTGATCCAGTACACCCTGGCCATCGACCGGGTCGACTACGAAGTGGCGCATTTGTACAATCCGCTGCATCCGGCCGTGCTGCAACTGATCTCCATGACGATCGCGGCCGGCCACAAGGCGGGCATCGACGTGGCCGTCTGCGGCGAGATGGCGGGCGACGTGAAGCTCACGCGCTTGCTGCTGGGCATGGGTTTGCGCGAGTTTTCCATGCATCCGGCACAACTGTTGGCGGTCAAGCAAGAGATCCTCAACAGCGACCTGGGCCTGATCGCACCACAAATGCGCAAAATTATGCGTTCGATGGAACCAAATGTGATCGCGGAAGCCGTACAACAGTTGCAGCTCATGTAAACTGTCACCTTAAGCATCAGGACACCTCGCGCGCGGCAAGAGGTGTCCTGATGTTAAAGTTGCAGCACCTATCATCGCGGTGCTGCATCGACCATGGCCCGTGGGGCCGCCTCCCTTTTATAAACCGACACACATGTCATCCATTGGAATCGTTTCGCCGCAAACTATGTGTTTTGCGCAACCCCTGCAGCTGCAAAGCGGCGCATCGCTGCGGGACTATATGTTGATGTATGAAACCTACGGCACCCTGAACGCCGACAAATCGAACGCGGTGCTGGTCTGCCACGCCCTGAACGCCTCGCACCACGTGGCCGGCGTCTACGCGGACGAGCCGAAAAGCACGGGCTGGTGGGACAATATGGTCGGTCCCGGCAAGCCGCTCGACACGGACAAATTCTTCGTCATCGGCGTCAACAACCTTGGCTCCTGCTTCGGCTCGACGGGCCCCATGCACACCAATCCCGCCACCGGCAAGCCGTATGGCGCCAGCTTTCCTGTCGTGACGGTGGAAGACTGGGTCAGCGCGCAGGCGCGCCTGGCCGATGAACTGGGCATCGCCCAGTTCGCCGCCGTGATGGGGGGGTCTTTGGGCGGCATGCAGGCGCTGGCGTGGAGCATCATGTTCCCAGAACGGCTGCGCCACTGCGTGGTGATCGCCTCGACGGCCAAGCTGTCGGCGCAAAACATCGCCTTCAACGACGTGGCGCGCCAGGCCATCCTGTCCGACCCCGATTATCGTGGCGGCGACTTTTATGCGCACGGCGTGGTGCCGAAGAACGGTTTGCGCGTGGCGCGCATGGTGGGCCACATCACGTATCTGTCGAACGATGACATGGCCGAAAAATTCGGCCGCAAGCTGCGCGATGCGGCGCAGACGGGCGACTACAAATTCGGCTTCGGCATCGATTTCGAGATCGAATCGTATCTGCGCTACCAGGGCGACAAGTTCTCCGAATACTTCGACGCGAACACCTATCTGCTCATTACCAAGGCGCTCGACTACTTCGACCCGGCGCGCGCGCATGGCGGCGACCTGGCCAAGGCCCTGTCGGGCACCAAGGCCAAATTCTTCCTCGCCTCGTTTTCCACCGACTGGCGCTTCTCGCCCGAGCGCAGCCGCGAAATCGTCGAAGCGCTGGTGTGCAACCGCCGCCAGGTGACCTATGCCGAAATCGACGCGCCGCACGGCCACGACGCCTTCCTGCTGGAAGATGCGCGCTATATGAACATGGTGCGTGCTTATTATGGCCAGGTATGGAATGACATCAACGTGGGCGCGCCCGCCGCAGTAAAGAACACCGCCGTCCGCCAGGGCGCGAAGGAGACAGCATGACTTTTGACGAATTGAGCGCGCTGCGCCCCGACCTGGCCTTCATCGCCCACTGGGTGCCGAAGAACGCGCATGTGCTGGACGTGGGCTGCGGCGAAGGCGTGATGCTGCAGTACCTGCAAAGCGACAAGGAATGCAGCGGCTATGGCATCGAGATCGCCGACGACAAGGTATTGGCCAGTACTTTGCGCGGCGTCAATGTGATCCAGCAGGACATGGAAAAGGGCCTGGCCATCTTTGGCGACAACAGTTTCGATACGGTGTTGTGCCTGTCGTCGCTGCAGATGATGAAGCAGGTCGAGCCGCTGCTGCGCGACATCGTGCGCGTGGGCGCCGAGGCCATCGTCTCGTTCCCCAACTTCGCCTACTGGCCGCACCGCGTGGCATTGCTGAAAGGCCGCATGCCCGTGTCGAAGTCGCTGCCTTACCAGTGGTACGACACGCCCAACGTGCGCTGCGCCACCATCAACGACTTCCGCGAACTGGCCGAAGAATGCGGCCTGGAAGTGATCGACTGCGTGGCCCTGGCCGAAGGCAAGATGGTCTCCGTGCTGCCGAACCTGCGCGGCGACCTGGCCGTCTTCCGCCTGCGTAAAAAAGCGGTGCATTGATGACCACAAGCCCGGCGCCTGGCTGGCGTTCCTATGCCAATGGCCGCATGCTGGCCGTGCTGGTGCTGGGCTTCAGTTCCGGCCTGCCCCTGTTCATTCTGCTGTACCTGCTGCAGGCATGGCTGGCCAAGTCGGGCTTGAACGTCAAGGCGCTGGGGCTGTTCGCCCTGGTGCAGTTCCCCTACATCTGGAAATTCCTGTGGGCGCCCCTGATGGACCGCTACCGCATCCTGGGACTGGGGCGCCGGCGCGGCTGGATGGCGGCCACGCAAGTGGCGCTGTTCTTTTCCATCGGCGGCATGGGCATGCTGGACCCGCTCACGCAGATCGGCCTGATCGCGGCCGCTGCCGGCGGGGTCGCCTTTCTGTCGGCCAGCCAGGACATCGTCATCGACGCCTACCGGCGCGAAATCCTGTCCGATAACGAGCAGGGCCTGGGCGCCGCCGTCATCGTCAACGCGTATAAAGTGGCGGGCATGGTGCCGGGCGCGCTGTCGCTGATCCTGGCCGACCGCATGCCGTGGCAGCCCGTCTTCTGGATCACGGCCGCCTTCATGCTGCCGGGCCTCGTGTGCACTTTGCTTATCAAGGAACCCACCGTGTACGGCTCGCCGCCGAAGACCATGCGCGAAGCGATTATTTTGCCGTTCCAGGAATTCATCGCGCGCGATGGTTGGCGTAACGCAATGTGGATACTCGCTTTCGTATTACTCTACAAGATAGGCGACAGCATGGCGACGGCGCTGGCGACGAAGTTTTATCTGGACCTGGGTTTTTCCATGACGCAGATCGGCCTGGCCGCCAATACCACGGGTTTCTGGGCCAGCCTGGCCGGCGGCGTGGTGGGTGGCGTGTGGATGCTCAAGCTGGGCATCAACCGGGGCCTGTGGGTATTCGGCGCGCTGCAGGCGATCGCCATTCTCGGTTTCGCCTGGCTGGCGCAGGTGGGGCCGAACACCATGTTATTGAGTGCTGTGATCGGTTTTGAAGCGTTCGCCAGCCTGGGCCTGGGCGCGGCCGCCTTTGTCGCGTTCCTGTCGCGCAGCACGGACCCGCGCTACACGGCCACGCAATATGCCCTGTTTTCCAGCCTGAGCGCCGTGCCGCGCACCCTGATCAATGCCTCGGTGGGTTTTCTGGTCGCGGAATTGGGCTGGTTCTCGTTTTTCATCGTGTGCTTCTTCCTGGCCTTCCCGGCCATGATGATGCTGCCTAAAATCGCTCCATGGAGGTCTGCCAATGGCACCAATATCCCTTAAACGTTACACCATCCTGGCCAGCCTGTGCGCGGCCACCGCGCTGGCGCCCCTGTCCGTCCACGCCCAGCAGGCGACGGTACAGGATGGCATCGAGGTGCGTCCCTTGTCGACTTCGCGCATCTTTGCCGGCGGCGCCGATTTCAATGCACAGTCGAAGCAGCAATATACGCAGCTGGTCAACGAGGCGAAGGAAAAAAATGCGCTGGTGCCCGACAGAGATCCGCAGGTCAAACGCCTGCGCGCCATCGCCCAGCGCATCATCCCGTTTGCGACGCGCTGGAACGAGGCGGCGGCCAGCTGGAACTGGCAGGTCAACCTGCTCAACTCGGACGAGGTCAACGCCTTTTGCATGCCGGGCGGGCAGATCGCTTTTTACAGCGGCATCATCACCAAGCTGAATCTGACGGACGACGAAGTCGCCATCGTCATGGGCCATGAAATTTCGCACGCCTTGCGCGAACACTCGCAGGCGCAGGCCGGCAAGGGCAACCTGGCCGCCGTCGGCGCCAAGCTGGCCGGCGCGGGCCTGTCGGCCTGGCTCGGCGTCGATCCGAATCTGACCAGCACCGCCACGAATATGGCGGCCAAGGGCGTGATGCTGAAGTTTTCGCGCGATGATGAACGCGAGGCGGACCTGATCGGCATGGACCTGGCCGCGCGCGCCGGTTTCGACCCGCGCGCCGGCGTGGTGCTGTGGCAGAAAATGGCGGCAGTAAGCGCGGGCGCGCCGCCCGAATTCCTCTCGACGCACCCATCGGGCAAGGACCGCATCTCGCAGATGAACAGCCACATGGCGCAAGTGCTGCCCTTGTACGCGCGCAGCAAGGGCGTCAGCGTGGATGCCTTGCCGCCGTACCGCAGCAACGCCATCGCGCAGCGCTAGGATGTCGTCCCGTCACGCCGCCGCTCCCTTGCCCATGCGCGACGGCGTGGCGCCCAGCTATCTGTGGTTGCCGGAGGGGCAGTGGCCGGACATGCTCACCTTCCTGATCGAACGCTATCCGCAGATCAGTGCCGCGCAATGGCTGGACCGCATGGCGCGCGGCGAAGTGGTCGATGGCGACGGCGCCGCGCTGGGGCCCGACAGCGCATACCGGCGCGGCATGCGCATTTTTTACTACCGCGAGCTGGAGCGCGAGACGCCGATCCCCTTCCAGGAAGAGATCCTGTTCCAGGATGAGCATCTGGTCGTGGTCGACAAGCCGCATTTCCTGCCCATGACGCCGGGCGGGCGCTTCGTGCAGGAGACCCTGCTGACGCGCCTGAAGAAAAAACTGGATTGCGCCGACCTGACGCCGATCCACCGCCTTGACCGCGAGACGGCCGGCGTGGTGATTTTTTCGCGCCAGATAGCCAGCCGGGGCGCGTATCAAACGCTGTTCCAGCGCCGCGAAGTGCGCAAGACGTACGAGGCGCTGGCGCCCGTGCTGGCGGGCCGCGATTTCCCGTTTACCTACCGCAGCCGCATGGTTGAAGGCGAGCAGTTTTTCCTCATGCGCGAGGAGGCGGGCGAGCCGAATTCGGAAACCGTCATCGACGTGATCGAAGAGCGCGGCGATGTGGTCTTGTACCGGCTGCAGCCGCACACGGGCCGCAAGCACCAGCTGCGCGTGCATCTGGCCTCGCTGGGCATCCCCATCGTCAACGATGCGTTTTACCCGGTGGCGCTGCCGTGCAAGGAAGACGACATGTCGCAGCCCTTGCAGCTGCTGGCGCGCGCCATCGATTTCACGGATCCATTGACGGGCGAGCCGCGCCACTTTGAAAGCCGGCGCAGCCTGTAGCGGTGCTTATGCCTTGAGCGTGTAATCGATGATCAAAGGCGCGTGATCGGAAAAACGCTCGTCCTTGTAGACGCTGACCGTATGCGCCTGGGCGGCGATGCCTGGCGTGGCGACGTGGTAATCGATGCGCCAGCCCACGTTCTTCGCGTAGGCTTGTCCGCGGTTGCTCCACCAGGTGTACTGGTCTTCGCGCTTGTCCAGGCCGCGGTGCACGTCGACGAAGCCCACTTCATCGAAGACGCGCGTCAGCCATGCGCGTTCCTCTGGCAGGAAGCCGGAATTCTTCTTGTTGCCCTTCCAGTTTTTCAGGTCGATTTCGTGGTGGGCGATGTTCCAGTCGCCGCAGATGACCACTTCGCGGCCCAGCGCCTTCAATTCCAGCAGGTGCGGCAGGAACAGCTCCATGAAGCGGAACTTGGCTTCCTGGCGCTCCGGGCCGGACGAGCCGGAGGGGCAGTACACGGAAATGACGGACAGGTTGCCAAAATCACACCGTACATAGCGTCCTTCGGCATCGAATTCAGGGCTGCCGAAGCCGATATGCACGGCGTCCGGCTCCACCTTGCTGTACACGCCCGTGCCGGAATAGCCTTTTTTCTCGGCATAGTGGAAATGGCCATGATAGCCGTGCGGGTTGAGGAATTCCGGCGTCATGTCGGGCAGTTGCGCCTTCAATTCCTGCACGCAGATGAAATCGGCCGTTTGCGTGCCCATCCAGTTGAAAAAGCCTTTTTTGGCGGCGGAGCGGATGCCGTTCAGGTTGGCGGAGATAATTTTTGGCATAGGTCGAGAGTCAATGGTGAGCGCCAGCGGCGCTGGACGGGGCCGGCGGGCGCGGCATGGCGATTGTCTCGCCGCTGCGCGCGGATTAAAATACAGGCACTTTTAAAAAATGAGGCTAATGTGAATAATTTACGCCAGCAGTTTATCGCGTTTTCAGTATCCAAGGGAGTCTTGCGGTTTGGCGAGTTCACCACCAAGGCCGGACGCCAGTCGCCGTACTTCTTCAATGCGGGCCTGTTCCATGACGGCGCCACTCTGGCCGAGCTGGCGCAGTTCTACGCGCAGACCCTGCTCGACTCGGGCGTCGAATTCGACATGCTGTTCGGGCCCGCCTACAAGGGCATCACCCTGGCGTCGGCCACCGCCGTGGCGCTGGCCGGCAAGGGCCGCAACACCTCGTTCGCCTTCAACCGCAAGGAAGCCAAGGACCATGGCGAAGGCGGCACCATCGTCGGCGCCAAGCTGCATGGCAAAGTTGTCATTATTGACGATGTGATCTCGGCCGGCACCTCGGTACGCGAATCGGTGGACATGATCCGCGCCGCTGGCGCCGAGCCATGCGCCGTGCTGATCGCCCTGGACCGCATGGAGCGTTCGGGCCCGGACGGCCAGCTGTCGCCAAGTTCGGCGGTGCAGGAAGTGTCGAAACAGTACGGCATTCCCGTCATCTCGATCGGCAACCTGGACGACTTGTTCGGCTATCTGAACGGCGCTGGCGCCGATCCGGAACTGCTCCAATATAAGGATGCCGTTTCCGCGTACCGCACGCGCTACGGTATTTAAGTCGTCTTTTCCAGCAGCGCCCGCAACCGCGGGTCGCTGCAGGCGGCGCCGGCTTGCGGGTGGCATTGCAGCAGCTGGCGCAGCAGCGCGCCGCCGATGCCGCGCCGCCGGAACGGCGGTTTCACGAACAGCATGTTCACCGTCACTTCATCCGCATGTCTGCTGATATCGAGCATGGCCACCTGCTGGCCGTCGATCCACGCGCACAGCGCGCCGTCCCCTTGCCAGTCTATCCGCATCACGCCAGCCATGGTTTGAGCGCCGCATGCAGGCCCAGGGCGAACAGGCCGACAAAAAAGCATCGCCTGAACACGTGCTGCGCGATGCGCCCGCGCAGCCATTGACCGGCCAGCATGCCGGCCAGCGCCGGCAGCAGCGCATACGCCGATGCGCCGGCCGCACCGAGGCTGAAGTCGCCGTGCAGGGCCAGGCTGGCCGCCAGCGCCACGGTCGATGCCGTAAACGCCAGGCCCAGGGCCTGCACCAGCGCATCGCGCGCCAGCCCCAGTCCCTGCAGATACGGCACGGCGGGGATCACGAACACGCCCGTGGCGGCCGTCACCAGGCCCGTCACCGCGCCTGCCATGAGCCCCAGCCACGCTTCATGCCGCGCCGGCACGCGCAACTGCAGCGAGAACAGGCCCGCCAGCGCATACAGCATCAGCGCCACGCCCAGCGCGACGACGGCCAAGGTCCCGCTGTCGGCCGGCAGCAGGGCGCCGCCCGCCACGGTGCCGGCCATGACGGCGGTCAGCATGGGCCACAAACGGCGCAGCAGCGCGCGCAGGCCGGGGCCGGCCGCCAGTTGCCAGATATTCGTCACCATCGACGGCACGATCAGCAGGGCTGCCGCCTGCACGGGCGGCATGACGAGGCTGAGCGTGCCCATGGCCACCGTCGGCAAGCCCAATCCGACTACGCCTTTGACGAAGCCAGCGACGAGGAAGCTGGCGCCGACGGCCAGCAGGTATGACGTCTCCATTTTTCTATTCCACACTGATTTTGCGTGAATTCTGCGCGCGCTGGGCGGTTTCGCCAAGGTGGATTATTTTGAGTCAGCCTCAGTAAAATACGAAGGCTGGTAAGATGGCGAAAAGGAGAGCCGCCATGCGCTTTGATCTGGTCGATTTGCAGCTGTTCGTCAACGTGGTGGAGGCGGGCAGCCTGACGGCGGGCGCCGCGCGCAGCCATCTCGCCTTGGCCTCCAGCAGCGCGCGCGTGCGCGGCATGGAAGAGATGCTGGGCATGCCCTTGCTGCTGCGGGGCCGGCGCGGCGTGGAACCGACCCCCGTGGGACAGACTTTGCTGCATCACGCGCGCCTGGTATTGCTGCAAATGGAGAAAATGCGCGGCGAACTGGGTGAATTTGCGCGCGGCTTGAAAGGGCAGTTGCGGCTGCTGTGCAATACGGCAGCGCTCAGCGAATTCCTGCCCGAGGCGCTCGGTGCTTTTCTCGACCGCCACCCGAACCTGACCATCGACCTGGAAGAGCGTCTCAGTTACGATATCGTCAAGGCCGTCGCGGAAGGGCTGGCCGACATGGGCATCGTTTCCGACTCGGTCGACATGCGCGGCTTGCAGACGTTTTTGTTCCGCCCCGACCGGCTGGTGGTGATCGCGGCGGCCGACGGCGTGCACCACCGTGCCTTGGGCCAGGACGGCGTCGTCGACTTTGCCAGCGTGCTGGATCACGATTTCATCGGCCTGGCCGACGACAGCGCGATGCAGCAGTACCTGGGCATGCATGCCGCGCGCCTGGGCCGCCCGTTGAAGGTGCGCGTGCGCCTGCGCAGCTTCGATGCCGTCTGCCGCATGGTGGCCAGCGGCGTGGGCATCAGCGTGGTGCCGTTGGCAGCTGCCAGCCGCTGCCAGCAGACGATGGCGCTGCGCTGCCTGGAATTATCCGATCCCTGGTCGGTACGCAATCTGACGATTTGCGTGCGCCAGTTCAGTGAATTACCCCTGTATGCGCGCCAGTTGATCGATCACCTGAAGGCGTGACAGGGCATGACAGGAGCAGCGATGCGTTTTTCAGAAGACAAGATGGCCAGCCTGCGGTGCAGCGACCAGGTCGAGCGGCCCATCCACATCTGGCAGCCCGAGCATCCTCGCGCCGTGATCCTGGCGATCCACGGCGGCATGGCGCATGCGGGCGACTACGTCACGCCGGCGCTGTATTTTCGCCAGCACGGCATCGCCACCGTCAGCTTCGACATGGTGGGCCACGACGGCCAGCGCAAGGTCGATATTCCCTCGTTCGAGGCCTTCCTCGACGATGAAGAACTGTTCCTCGCCTGGGTCAAGCAGGCGTATCCGGGCGTACCGATCTTCGTCATGGGCCATTCCATGGGCGGCCTGATCGCCACCCACCTGGGCTTGCGCCGTTTTGCGGGCGACCCGGCGATCAAAGGCTTCATCATCTCATCGCCGTATTATGTGAATGCGATTCCCGTGCCGAAGGTGCTGCAGATGCTGTCCGGCTGGCTGGCGCAGCGCTTCCCCACGATGAAAGTGCCATTGGGCAACTTGACCATGCTGCTCACGCACGATCAAACCATCACCGCGCGCCACTTCCAGGATGAGCGCGACGGCATCCGTGCCAGTGCCGCGTCGGTGCGCTTCGCCCATGCGCTGACGTCGGCGCAAAAGGCGCTGGCGGGCGGCTTGTCGGGCTGGCGTTTCCCCTTGTTCGCCGTGGTGGCGGGCGACGACAAGCTGGCCGATAGCCGCGCCACGGAAAGCCTGCTGCGCAGCGTGCCCGATGGCTTGCTCGACTACCATTTTTACCCGGCCAACTATCACGAGAACTTCAATGAAGTGAACCGCGAGGCGATCTTTGCCGCCATCCTGGCCTGGATGGAGAAACTGCTGGCACCCGTGCAGGCTTGAGGGCCAGGTATCGCTATAATCGGATTCACTGAATTTACCGTCGGCGCATGCCGGCCCGGTCCCCGCGGCACAGGGGTTTACTCAAGGAACGAACGATGCGCTTGCTGATTGCCCTGTTACTGCCGTGGCTGACCTTTTTTACCATCGGCCGCCCCATTGCCGGCATCATTTGCCTGATACTGCAGATTACCTTGATCGGCTGGCTGCCAGCGACGATCTGGGCCGTGTATTCGCTGAGCCAGTTCAAGACGGACCAGAAGATCGCCGAGGCCATGCGCCGGCGCTAAGCTAAGGCTGGCCTAAGCTGCGCTTCCTATCTTGATTCAACCAACACGAGGAGAGTGAGATGGCACCAGACAGACGCGGTACCTTGACCCTGGCGGCGGCAATGCTGGCCGCCGGGTTGTTGCTGGGAAGTGCGGCGCAGGCGCAAACCGACGGCGCACTGCCGCCCGTGCAGAAGAGCGGGGCGGTGGAGTACCTGAGCGGCGGCATCGGTCTCGAGGAGTCGACGGCCATCAAGAGCGCCAGCCGGCATTGGCCCTTGAGCCTGGTGTTTTCCGTGCAAGCGGCGGGCAAGGCGGAATTTGCCTCCGACGTGAAGCTGGACATACGCGACGCCAAGGGCGCTCCGGTGCTGGACACGACGGCCAGCGGCCCGTTCCTGCTGGCGAAACTGCCGCCGGGAAGCTACAGCCTGCGCGCCACCCTGGCCGGCAAGACGCTGGAACGCAAGGTGCAGGTCAAGGCGGGCAGTTCCGCACGCGTGGAACTGGTCTGGCCGGCGGGAACGAACCAGGGCCGGCCTTGATGCGGCGACGGCAGCCCGATCAGCTGACCGCGAGCACGCGCCCTTCGGCAGCGCTTTGCAGCGCCAGTTCGATCAGGCGTATCGTCGCTGCCGCATCCTCGGCCGCCACGGGCGCCGCTGCGCCATGGCGGATGGCGTCGGCCATGCCCTGGTAAAAGTCCTGGTAGCGGCCCGCCTGCATCTCGAGGTGTTCGCAATGGCCGTCCGGCTGCGTGCCCAGGTGCAGCGCGCCGCGCACGGGGTCCACGCCCCAGCCGGGCTGGCCCGGCCTGCCGCCCGCCTTCAGGGCATCTTCCTGCGGATCGAGGCCGAATTTCACGAAGCTGCCCCGGTCTCCATGCACGGCGAAGCGCGCCGTCGGCGCCTTCACCAGGCAGCCGGCTTGCAGCACCACGCGCAGCCGCTCGTAATACAGAACGATGTGCATGTAGTCGACGGCTTGCGCGCCATCGCGCTGCAGGACGATATCGGCATACAGCTTTTCCGGCTTGCCGAACAGCTGCATGGCCTGGTCCAGCATGTGCGGCCCCAGGTCGTACAGCAAGCCGCCGCCCGGCGCGCCGGATTCGCGCCAGCGCTGGCGGATCTCGGGGCGGAAACGGTCGAAGTGCGATTCGACGCTGGCGATGCGCCCCAGGGTGCCTTGTGCCAGCAGCGCTTTCAGGGTCAGGAAGTCGCCATCCCAGCGCCGGTTGTGATACACGCTGAGCACCAGCTGGCGCTCTTTCGCCAGCGCGATCAGGCTCTGTGCTTCAACGCTGGAAATGGTGAAGGGCTTGTCGACCACCACGTGTTTGCCCGCCTGCAGGGCCGCTTGCGCCAGGCTGAAATGCGCCTCGTTGGGCGCGGCGATGACGACCAGCTCGATGGACGGATCGGCAAACAGTTGCGCCGCATCCGCATACACGGTCGCGTGCGGCCAATCCTTGTGCACGAGCTCCGGCTTGCTGGAGGCGACGGCCGCCAGTTCCAGGGCATCGATGGTGGACAGGACGGGAGCGTGGAAGGTGGAGCCGGCAAAGCCGTAGCCGACGAGGCCGGTTTTGATCTTGTTCATGGCGGGTTCACAGGTGCGTGGAAGAATCCATGATCATACCCGCAAGCGGCGGCGGCAGCGCTGCTGCCTGCCGCCGCGCAGACATTAGTTCAGGCGCCAGACGTATTGCACCTTGACGCTGGCGCTGACAGGCTTGCCGCCAGCGAGGGCCGGCTTGAACGTGCACTTGGCGATGCCAGTGCGCGCCGCTTCGTCGAGGGCCGGATGGCCGCTGCTCTTGACCACGCTCGACCCTTGGACCTTGCCGGTGGCGTCGACATCAAAGGACATGTCGACCGTGCCCGTTTCCTTCGCCTGCAGCGATGCGGCCGGGTAGACCGGTTTGCCGCACACGCCAAAGTCGATGACGGGGCGGCGCTCCAGCACGGGTGCGCTGTCGGCGGCGACGGCCTGGCCGTAGATGCCGAGGCAGGCGCCGGCCAATGCCAGCAGCGGCACCGCCGCCTTCCAGTTCAGGGCTTGTGGTGCGGGGCGCAGCAATCGTTTGATACGTGACATGAGATCTCCTCCGTTGGCCGCCTGGGCCAGGTGGTGGGTTGAGAACTGGAGACGTTCCAGTTCCGAGAGTGCAAGAGCCAGACGCCGCGGTTCGCCCAGTTGTCTTGCTGCGAAATCGTCTGCAATGTGTTCGCGTTCGAGGCGCACGCCGCGTGAAATCCACCAGACGGCCGGGTGGAAGAACAGCAGCGCCTCGATGGCGTTTTGCAGCAGGTTGAGCAGATAATCGTGGCGCCGGATATGCGCCAGTTCATGCGCCAGCAGCGCATCGAGCAGGTGCGGCGGCATGCCGGTGAGCAGCGCCGCGGGCACCAGCACCATGGGGCGCCAGATGCCGGCCGTGAGCGGACTGGCGATGTTGTCGAGCACGCGCAGCCGCACGGGCCGCGTCACGCCGGCATCGTGCGCCATGCCCGACAAGCGCGTTTGCCAGAGGGCATGCGTGGCCCCGTTCTTGCTGGCGCTGCGCGCTATCCACAGCATGCCCAGTGCCATGCGCACGGCCAGCACGGCGGCGCACAAGGCCCATGCACCGACGACGGCGCGCAGCAGCAGGTCCAGGTCTGGCAGGCTGTCGGGTGCCAGCAGGGCGGCGGGCAGCAAGGCGCTGGAGAACAGGGCGCCCGTGGCATCGGCCCCGGCCAGGCGCAGATACAAGCCCGCCGCCGGCCATGCCAGGCAGGCCAACAGGGCGCCGCAACCGACGGCGTAGCGCGCCTCCGGACGTGCATTGCGCAAGGCCCCCCACGCCAGCGCCGTGGCGCAGCCGATCAGCAGCCCTTGCCACAGGAAGTGCAGCAGGGTCCAGCCGAGCGCCGGCACGAAGCCGCTCATGACAGATCGTCCTTGAGCATTTTTTCGATTTCCTCGCGTTCGGCGCGCGACACGCCCGTGCGCAGCGCCGCCAGCACCAGCGCCTTGGCCGAACCGGCAAAGGCCTTCTGCATCAATTCCTTGAGCAAATTCGTTTGCAGGCTGTCCTGCGCCTGGGCCGGCGCATACACGTGCGAACGCTGGCTTTCGTCGCGGATCAGCAAGCCCTTGCCGTGCATGATCTGCATCAGGCGCAGCACCGTGCCATACGTGATGGCCGGCTTGGCCAGCGCCATCGCCTCGTGCACCTGCTTGGCCGTGGCGGCGCCCAGCGGCCACAGCGCCTGCAGCAGATCGAGTTCGGCTGCCGTCGGTTTCGGGATGTCGTGCGTCTTGGCCATGCTGTTTTCCTCTTGCCTGAAATTCAATAAGGCTAGATTAAACCTTGTAGACAAAAATGTATACTTTAATTTTCAAAGCCGCATAAACGTCTTTCAGGCAAGGGATAGAAGCTAGACAAACTTGTTTATGCGCGGATCGTTTAGACGAAAAAAAAGACGCCGCAGCGTCTTTTTTTTGGGGCGAGTGAAAATTATCCCGCCAGCTTGGCCTTCAGCAGTTCCGTCAGCTGGGCCGGATTGGCCTTGCCCTTGGACGCTTTCATGGCCTGGCCGATCAGCGCGTTGATCGCCGCTTCCTTGCCGGCGCGGTACTGCTCCACCGACTTGGCGTTCGCCGCCAGTACTTCATCGACGATGGCTTCCAGGGCGCCCGAGTCCGAGATCTGCTTCAAGCCCTTGGCGTCGATGATGGCGTCGACCAGGTGCTCGTCGCTGGACTTCGCTTCCCACATGCCGGCGAAGACTTCTTTTGCCGCCTTGTTCGAGATCGTGCCGTCGGCGATGCGCTTGAGCATGGCCGCCAGCTGCGCGGCGGAGACGGGCGCCTCGTCCAGGTCCACGCCTTCGCGGTTCAGGGTCGACGATACGTCGCCCATCAGCCAGTTGGCGGCGGCCTTGGCGTTTTCCTTGCCGGCCTTCTCGACCACGGCGACGAAGTAGGTGGCCATCGCTTTCGACTGCGTCAGCACCAGCGCGTCGTAGTCCGGCAGCGCGTATTCGCTGATGAAACGGGCGCGCATGGCGGCCGGCAGTTCCGGCATCGAGGCCTTGACGGTATCGATCCACGCTTGCGAGATGACCAGCGGCGGCAGATCAGGGTCCGGGAAGTAGCGGTAATCCTGGGCGTCTTCCTTGCTGCGCATTTCGCGCGTTTCCTTGCGGTCCGGGTCGTACAAACGCGTTGCCTGCACGACCTTGCCGCCGTCTTCGATCAGCTCGATCTGGCGGCGCACTTCGACGTGCACGGCTTCTTCGATGAAGCGGAAGGAGTTCAGGTTCTTGATCTCGCAGCGGGTGCCGAATTCCTTCTGGCCGACGGGGCGCACGGAAACGTTGACGTCGCAGCGGAACGAGCCTTCCTGCATGTTGCCGTCGCAGACGCCCAGCCACATGACCAGCGAGTGCAGGGCCTTGGCGTAGGCCACGGCTTCGGCGGCGCTGCGGATTTCCGGCTCCGAGACGATTTCCAGCAGCGGCGTGCCGGCGCGGTTCAAGTCGATGCCGCTCATGCCCGCGTAGTCTTCGTGCAGCGATTTGCCGGCGTCTTCCTCCAGGTGGGCGCGTGTCAGGTTCACCGTCTTGGTGACGAATTCGCCATCCTTTTCATAGCCGAAGGTCAGGGCGCCGCCGATGACGACGGGGTCCTCGAACTGGCTGATCTGGTAGCCCTTGGGCGAATCGGGATAAAAATAGTTTTTACGCGCGAAGACCGAGTGCGGCGCCACGGTGGCGCCCACGGCCAGGCCGAAGCGGATGGCGCGGTCGACGGCTTGCTTGTTCATCACCGGCAGCACGCCGGGCAGCGCCAGATCGACGGGGCTGGCCTGCGTGTTGGCTTCGGCGCCGTACTTGATCGGCGAACCGCTGAAAATTTTGGATTCGGTCGTGAGCTGCACGTGGTTCTCAAGACCGATGACGACTTCCCATTGCATAGTGTTCTCGCTTAATTTGGTGGCGCCGCCAGTGGCGGCGCGTTTGTTCTTAGATGCCGGCCGTTGCGTTGCCTGGAGCACGCGTATGCCAGTCCGTCACTTGCTGGAATTGGTGGGCCACGTTCAGCAGCTTCGCTTCGCCAAAGTAGTTGCCGATGATTTGCAGGCCGACAGGGCGCTTGCCATTCTTTTCTCCTGCGCCGAAACCACATGGTATCGACATGCCGGGCAGGCCGGCCAGGCTGGTCGACAGGGTGTAGATGTCGGCCAGGTAGTTCGCTACCGGGTCGTCCGTCTTGTCGCCCAGGTCCCACGCGACGGTCGGCGCGACGGGGCCCATGATGACGTCGCAGACGGCGTTCGGGCCATTCAGCACGGCCTCGAAATCCTGCGCGATCAGGCGGCGGATTTTTTGCGCCTTCAGGTAGTAGGCGTCGTAGTAGCCGTGGCACAGCACATAGGTGCCGACCATGATGCGGCGCTGTACTTCCGGGCCGAAGCCCTGCGCGCGCGACTTCTTGTACATATCCTGCAAGTCCTTGTACTCGGTGGCGCGGTGGCCGTAGCGTACGCCGTCGTAGCGCGACAGGTTCGACGACGCTTCGGCTGGCGCGATCATGTAGTAGGCGGGAATCGACAGGGCCGTGTTGGGCAGCGAGATGTCGACCAGGGTGGCGCCCAGCTTTTCATACTGCGCCAGCGCGCCGCGCACGGCCGCTTCCACATCTTTGGCCAGGCCCTCGCCGAAGTACTCGCGCGGCACGCCGATGCGCAATCCCGTCAGGGGGAGCTCCAGGTCGCGCGAAAAATCTTCCGCCACGCCGCCCTGTTCCGGCGACAGGCTGGTCGAGTCGCGCTCGTCGAAGCCGGCCATGGCGGTTAGCAGCAGGGCGCAGTCTTCGGCCGAGCGGGCCATCGGGCCGCCCTGGTCCAGCGACGAGGCAAAGGCGATCATGCCGAAGCGCGACACGCGGCCGTAGGTTGGCTTGATGCCGGTGATGCCGCAGAAGGCGGCCGGCTGGCGGATCGAGCCGCCCGTATCGGTGCCGGTGGCCGCTGGCGTCAGGCCGGCCGCGACGGCGGCGGCCGAGCCGCCCGAGGAGCCGCCCGGCACGGCCGTCTTGTCCCACGGATTGCGCACGGCGCCGAAGGCCGAGTTCTCGTTGCCGGAACCCATGGCGAATTCATCGCAGTTGACCTTGCCCAGGGTGACCATGCCGGCCGCCTGGAATTTTTCCACCACGGTGGCGTCAAACGGGCTGGCGTAGTTGGCCAGCATTTTCGAGCCGGCCGTCGTGCGCCAGCCTTTCGTGACGAACAAGTCCTTGTGCGCGATCGGCACGCCCGTCAATGGCGTGGCCGTGCCGGCGGCGATGCGCGCATCGGCGTCGGCAGCTTGCGCCAGGGTCAGCGCACGGTCGACGTGCAGGAAGGCGTTCGAGTTGTCCGCTTCGATGCGGTCGAGGAAATGCGTCGCCAGTGAAACGGCGGAAATTTCCTTGTTCTGCAAAAGCGTGGACAGCTGTTTGATGGATTTTGTATGCATGGCGTTTCTAGTTGATTTTATTCGGCGGAAGACAAGCGTATTCGGCGAGGGCGTGAAAGATGCTTATTCGATCACTTTTGGCACGAGGTAGAGTCCATCTTGTACCTTCGGTGCCACGGCCTGGTAGGCGTCGCGGCGATTCGTTTCCGTGGCGACGTCCTCGCGCAGGCGCAGGGCGATATTGTCCATGTGGGCGGCCAGCGGGTGGCTCAGGGGCGCCACGCCATCGGTATTGACGGCTTGCATTTGCTCGGCCAGTGCAAAAATCTTGTTCAATTGGGCCAAAGACGTGACGGCCTGGTCGTCGGCCATTTCAAGTTGGGCCAGGTGGGCGATGCGTTTTACGTCGGAGAGTGTCAGGGACATGGCGAATGGCGCGGAGTGCCGCGCATTAGTATTAAGTTGGCGTTTTGATAAAACGCGGGTATTTACTGCTATTTTGCTCACAAAAATCGAGGAATGCCGCGTAACTCGCGGCTGCAAGAGTCGCACTTTTCCATGGTTTTTGAGCAAATCGCATTCAAATTATAAGGTAGAATGGCGGGTTAATGCGTTGCCGGCGCTGATGGACCGCTGCCGCAGCATAGAAAAGATTGCGCAAGCGCCAAGCGAAACCCGGAAAAATCGCCTTCATGGATTTTCAGGGTGCCTGAAAGCGCCCGCTTTGAAACTCCCCATAAACAGCTTTTGCGCAGCTCGATGCGCTACAGGACACTCATGTTTGGTTTTTTACGCAGGTATATCTCCACCGATCTGGCCATTGACTTGGGCACGGCCAACACCCTTATTTATGTGCGCGGCCTCGGTATCGTCCTGGACGAGCCATCCGTCGTCGCCATCCGCCAGGAAGGCGGTCCGAATGGCAAGAAGACCATTCAGGCAGTCGGCAAGGAAGCCAAGCAGATGCTGGGCAAGGTGCCGGGCAATATCGAAGCGATTCGTCCGATGAAAGATGGCGTGATCGCCGACTTCACCGTGACCGAGCAGATGCTCAAGCAATTCATCCGCATGGTGCACGACTCGAAATTCTTCCGTCCATCGCCGCGCATCATCATTTGCGTGCCGTGCGGTTCGACCCAGGTCGAGCGCCGCGCGATCCGCGAATCGGCCCTGGGTGCCGGCGCCTCGCAGGTGTACCTGATCGAGGAACCGATGGCAGCGGCCATCGGCGCGGGTCTGCCCGTGTCGGAAGCGACCGGCTCGATGGTGGTCGACATCGGCGGCGGCACCACCGAAGTGGGCATCATTTCGCTGGGCGGCATGGTCTACAAGGGTTCCGTGCGCGTCGGCGGCGACAAGTTCGATGAAGCCATCGTCAACTACATCCGCCGCAACTACGGCATGCTGATCGGCGAACAGACGGCCGAAGCCATCAAGAAGGCCATCGGTTCGGCCTTCCCAGGTTCGGAAGTGAAGGAAATGGAAGTCAAGGGCCGCAACCTGTCCGAAGGCATCCCCCGTTCGTTCACCATTTCCAGCAACGAGATTCTCGAAGCGCTGACCGACCCGCTGAACAACATCGTCTCGGCCGTGAAAAACGCGCTGGAACAGACGCCGCCGGAACTGGGCGCCGACATCGCCGAAAAAGGCATGATGCTGACAGGCGGCGGCGCACTGCTGCGCGACCTGGACCGCCTGCTGATGGAGGAAACCGGCCTGCCGGTGCTGGTGGCCGAGGACCCGCTCACCTGCGTGGTGCGCGGTTCCGGGATGGCCCTGGAACGTATGGACAAGCTCGGCTCGATCTTCTCCTACGAATAATCTGACAGAAGGGCCGGAAACCATTCCGGCCTTTTTTTGGTTTTGGCGCCGGCGTCTGACCGGGGCCTGCACGTTGGCGCACTGCGCCTGGCCTGATTATTGGAAGTCATGGAATACAGTCCTCCGCCACTTTTCAAACAAGGCGCTTCCGCCCGCGTCAAGATGATGGTGTTCGCCGGCATTTCTATCGCCCTGTTGCTGGTCGATTCGCGCATGCACGCGCTGACGGCCGTGCGCCAGGCGGTCGGCACCGTGCTGTATCCGGTGCAGATGGCGGCCCTGGTGCCGCGCGACGTGGCGCTGGGCGTCGGCAATTATTTTTCATCGCTGTCCGCCCTGGAAAAACAGGTGCGCGACCTGAAGCACGAACAGATCGCCTCGGCGCAGATCATGCAGCAGGCGCAGCTCAATATCGTTGAAAACAACCACTTGCGCAAGCTGATGGAAGCGCGCGAGCGCGTGCCCGTCAAGACCATGATGGCCGAAGTGCTGTACGACACGCGCGATTCGGCCTCGCGCAAGATCGTGCTCGATCGCGGCATCCAGAACGGCGTGGAACTGGGCCGCCCCGTGATCGACAACCTGGGCGTGGTGGGGCAGGTCACGCGCGTGTTCCCGTTCACCTCCGAAGTGACCTTGCTGACGGACGAAGAGCAGGCCATCCCCGTGCAACTGCTGCGCAATGGCGTGCGCAGCGTGGCTATCGGCCGCGGCAAGTCCGGCACCATGGAGTTGCGCTTCACGGCCCCTAGCGCCGACATCCAGATCGGCGACATTGTCATTACCTCGGGCCTTGATGGCCTGTACCCGGCCGGCTTGGCCGTGGCGCGCGTGACCCTGGTAGAGCGCAATGCACATGGCCCGTTCGGCCGCGTCGTGTGCCAGCCGCTGGCCGGCATCGAACGCAACACTCAGCTGCTCATCCTGATGACGTCGCCCGAGATTCCGCCGCGCCCACCGGCCGAAGAAGTCAAGACGGGCCGCAAGATCGCCGGCAAGATGGCGCCGATCAAGGACCCGGCCAAGGAGCCTGCGGCCGCCGCCGCAACAGCGCCGGCCGCGAAACCGCCCGCCACCCCCGCGCCGAAACCCGCGGCGCCTGCAGGACCTGCACCAGCGCCTGCTGCCGTGCCACCGAAGGAAGCGACACGATGAACCGCCCGCATTACATCCTGCTGCCGGTCAGCCCCCTGTTCATCGGTTTTTCCCTGCTGTGCGCTTTTCTGCTGAATCTGCTGCCATGGGGGCAATTCGTCGGCGTGCCCGATTTCGTCGCCCTGGTGCTGGTCTTCTGGGGCATACACCAGCCGCGCAAGGTCGGCATCGGCGTGGCGTTCTTCATGGGCCTGATGATGGACGTGCACGACTCGACCCTGCTGGGCGAGAATGCGCTGGCCTATACCTTGCTGTCGTATTTCGCCATCATGATGCACCGCCGCGTGCTGTGGTTCCCCATCCTGACGCAGGCGCTGCACGTACTGCCGCTGCTGCTGCTGACGCAGGCGCTGCAATTGCTGACGCGGCTGATCGTCTCGGGCCGTTTCCCCGGCTGGCTCAATTTCATCGAGAGCTTCGTCGCCGTCGCCCTGTGGCCTTTCGTGACGTGGATCCTGCTGGCGCCGCAGCGCCGCGCCGTGGACCGCGACCATAACCGGCCGATCTGACGGGCGCCTGCCATGACCGAACTGAAAAATACCGAGCGCGAACTGCATTTTTTCCGCATGCGCCTGACCATCCTGGGCGCGCTCGTCTTCGTCTGCTTTTCGCTGCTGCTGGCGCGCTTCATCTGGCTGCAGGTGATCAAGCACGAGGACTACGCCACCAAGGCCGAGGACAACCGCATCGCCGTGGTGCCCATCGTGCCCACGCGCGGCCTGATCCTCGACCGCAACGGCGTGGTCCTGGCGCGCAATTACTCGGCCTACACGCTGGAAATCACGCCGTCGAAATTGAGCGCCAGCCTCGATTCGGTGATCGATGAGCTGTCGACACTGGTGCAGATCGACGTCAAGGATCGCCGCCGCTTCAAGAAGCTGCTGGAAGAATCGAAGAACTTCGTCAGCGTGCCGCTGCGCACGCGCCTGACGGACGAGGAGGTGGCGCGCTTCACGGCGCAGCGTTTCCGTTTCCCCGGCGTGGAGGTGCAGGCGCGCCTGTTCCGCCAGTATCCGATGGGCGAGGTGGCGTCGCACGTGGTGGGCTTCATCGGCCGCATCAACCGCAATGAGGCCAAGGCGCTGGAAGAGGGCGAGGACGCGGCCAACTACAACGGCACCGACCATATCGGCAAGGAAGGCCTGGAAAAAAGCTACGAAAAGCAGCTGCATGGCACCACCGGCTATGAAGAGGTGGAAGTGTCGGCCGGCGGGCGCGCCATGCGCACCCTGTCGCGCACGGCGGCCACGCCCGGCAATAACCTGATCCTGTCGATCGACATCGAGCTGCAGAAGGTGGTCGAGGAAGCGTTCGGCGAATGGCGCGGCGCGGCCGTGGCGATAGATCCGGCCACGGGCGACATCCTCGCCTACATCTCCAAGCCAGGCTACGATCCGAACCTGTTCGTCGACGGCATCGACCAGCAAAGCTGGAACGAACTCAATACCTCGCTGGACCGGCCGATGGTCAACCGTCCCCTGTCCGGCACCTACGCGCCCGGTTCGACCTTCAAGCCCTTCATGGCGCTGGCCGCGCTGGAACTGGGCAAGCGCACGCCGAGCCAATCGATTTCCGATCCCGGCTTCTTCATCCTCGGCGGCCACACCTTCCGCGACGACAAGGTGGGTGGCCATGGCACGGTGGACATGCACAAGTCCATCGTCGTCTCGTGCAACACCTATTATTACCAGCTGGGCCGCGACATGGGCATCGACGCCATCCACGACTTCATGAAGCCGTTCGGCTTCGGCCAGCTGACGGGCATCGACCTGAATAATGAAAAGACGGGCGTGCTGCCGTCGACGGAATGGAAGCGCAACCGCTTCAAGACGCCGCAGCAGAAAAAATGGGTGGGCGGCGACACGATTTCGGTGAGTAACGGCTCCGGCTACAATTCCTACACGCCGCTGCAGATCGCCCACGCGACGGCCAACCTGGCCAATAACGGCGTGGTGATGAAGCCGCATCTGGTGAAAATCATCGAAGACGCGGCCACGCGCGCGCGTACCCTGACGGTGCCCAAGGAAAGCTACCGCATCGCGCTCAAGCAGGAAAACATCGACATCATCAAGCGCGCCATGGTGGGCGTGACCAGCGAACAGGGCGGCACGGCAGCGCGCATCTTCACCGGCGTGCAGTACACGGTGGGCGGCAAGACGGGTACGGCGCAGGTGGTGGGCATCAAGAAAAACGAGAAGTACAACGCCAAGCTGCTGGCCGAACGCCTGCGCGACAATGCCCTGTTTACGGCATTCGCGCCGGCCGACAAGCCGCGTATCGCGATCGCCATCGTGGTGGAAAACGCGGGCTTCGGTGCCGGCGTGGCCGCGCCGATCGCGCGCAAGGCGCTCGACTACTACCTGCTGGGCAAGCGCCCGAGCGACAAGGAAAAGGACACCACCAAGGTGCCCAAGGAAGATGTCGACGAAGTGCGCACCCTGGAAGAAATCACCGACGAGCAGGCCGCCCCGGCGCCGCCTGCCAGGCAATAAGGAAGCACATGCCCATTAACGAGAGGCGCTCGCTGTGGCGGCGCGCCAAACCCTACCTGGCGGTGTTCGATCCGCCGCTGATGATCATCATCCTGATGCTGCTGTGCACCAGCCTGCTGACCCTGTATTCGGCCAGCATCGGCATCCCCGGCAAGATCGAGGACCACTTGCGCAACATCCTGCTGTGCTTTTTCGTCATGTGGGTGGCGGCCAATGTCACGCCGCAGATGATGATGCGCATCGCCGTGCCCGCGTATACGGTATCGGTGATCTTGCTGGTGGCCGTGGCGCTGTTCGGCACCATCAAGCTCGGTGCGCGGCGCTGGCTGCATATCGGCGTGATCGACATCCAGCCGTCCGAATTCCTGAAGATCGCCACGCCGCTGATGCTGGCCTGGTTCTTCCAGCACAATGCGGGCGCCCTGCGCTGGAAGTCGTTCCTGATGGCGGCCGTGCTGCTGCTGGTGCCCGTGTACCTGATCGCGCGCCAGCCCGACCTGGGCACGGCGCTGCTGGTGGTGGCGGCCGGCTTTACCGTCATCTTTCTGGCCGGCTTGTCGTGGAAGGTGCTGGCCGGCTTGCTGATCACCTTTGTCTCTTGCCTGCCGATCGCCTGGTCGCACCTGCATGATTACCAGCGCGACCGCGTGATGATGCTGATCGATCCGACCAAGGATCCGCTGGGCAAGGGCTTCCATATCATCCAGTCCATCATCGCCATCGGTTCCGGCGGCATGACGGGCAAGGGCTGGACGCACGGCACGCAGGCCCACCTGGAATTCGTCCCGGAGCGCACGACCGATTTTATTTTTGCCGTATATTCCGAGGAATTCGGCCTGGTGGGTAACTTGATCCTGATGCTGATGTATTTGCTGCTGGTGGGACGGGGGATGATGATCGCCGCCAATGCCCCCAGTTTTTTCACTCGCCTGCTGGCAGGAGCGATAACAATGATTTTCTTTACGTATGCGTTTGTAAACATGGGCATGGTCAGCGGCATCGTGCCGGTGGTCGGCGTTCCCCTGCCATTCCTCAGCTATGGCGGCACCGCGCTGCTGACCCTGGGCGTGGCCACCGGTATCCTGATGAGCATTCAGCGCCACCGCAAGCTGGTGCAAACCTGATGCGGGCGCCTTTCGATACCTTCGCCATGCGCGGGCTGAGCCTGACGATCCTGCTGACCCTGGCCGCCTGCGGCACCACGCCGCACAAGCCCGCATCGAACAACGTGCCGCTGCCGTCCGGCGGCAAGGTCAAGGTGCCGGTGCGCCAGGATCCCACCTTGCCGGTATTGCCGGCGGCCGGTTCCGGCCGTGGCGGCTACTACAAGGACGATGGCCCGGGAGACAATCCGCCGGCCAACCTGCGCGACGTACCCGACGCGGAAGTGCGCAACGAGCCGTATTCGACGCGCTCGAACCGTCCGTATGTCGTCTTTGGCAAGACGTACACGCCGATCACCGACAACGAACCGTTTACGCAGAAGGGCACGGGCACCTGGTATGGCAAGAAATTCCATGGCCAGCGCACCTCGTCGGGCGAAATCTACGATATGTACAAGATGACGGCGGCCCATCCGACCTTGCCGATCCCGTCGTATGCGCGCGTGACGAGCATCGACAGCGGCGAGCAGGTGATCGTGCGCATCAACGACCGCGGCCCGTTCCACGCCACGCGCGTCATCGACGTGTCCTACACGGCGGCGCTGAAACTGGGCTTCCTCGGCAAGGGCAGCCACCAGGTGGTCGTCGAACGCCTGCTGCCGGCCGATATTGATGCCATTCTCGCGGCCCGCGCGGCGCCAAAGCCGGTGCCGTCGGTGGTGGCCATCTCCATCGACACGCCCGTGGAAACGGGTGCCGTGGTGCAGCCGGAAGTATCGTCGCAGATGCTGCCCGTCGATGCGACAGTGGCCATGCCAGCCCCGGCAGCGCTGGCCAGCGGCTTCTATTTGCAGCTGGGCGCCTATTCGCGGGCCGACAATGCGGAATCGGGGCGTTCGCGCCTTGCGCCGTACGCGGCGGCCTTGGGTACCCTGGGCGTGGTGCAGGCCGGTAACCTGTTCCGCCTGTACGGCGGACCGTTCTCCAGCCGCGCCGAGGCGGCACGCGCGGCGGCGAATTTGCCGGAATCGACGGGCATCAAGCCCATCGTGATCCAAAGGTAGTTATTTACAATTGCGCAGGTCTTGTTCCGGGAACTGCGCCTTGATCTTCTCCAGGCGCGTGCGCGTGGCGGCGTCGAGGTCGCGGAACTGGTAGGCCAGCTGCTTGCTGGCGCTGTAGCGGGGGGCGATGCGCGCGCTGTGCACGCCCTGTTTGTTGAGCGATGCCAGCTGGCTTTGCGCACCGCTTTCCGACTTGAATACGCCCAGTGAAATGCCCCAGCGCAGCGGGCTGCTTTCGTTCATGATGAAGTAATTCGTCACGCCCAGCTGCTTCAATTCGCCGGCCTTGCGGTCGGCGCCTTCCTTGCTGCCCTGCGGCGGGATGTACACCATGTAGCTGGAAATGTCCTGGCCGGCCACGTTGCGGCGCGACTGGCGGTCGCCCAGGTCCAGCGCGGCCACTTGCGCCTCGAAGCGGCGCCCGTCGGCCAGCAGGAAATTGCCCACTTCCGTGCAGGCATACGTCGTCGGCGGTGCCGGCACGGCCGCCACCGGCTTCTCCGCCTCTTCGGCGGCCGGCGGCGCGGCGGGCGCCGTGGCCTGCTCCTGCGTCAGCAAGGTGAGCTTGCCCGCCTGCAGCTGGTTTTTCAGGCGCGCCGGTTCGCGCGTCTCCGTGCGAAAACTGCCCAGATAACCCTGGCCGATGGCCAGCACCAGCAGGTTGACGCCGGCCAGCAGCCAGAAGACGAATTTCAGCATACGTGGTTTCCTTGTGTTCCTGGGGCTCCGGCGCGCGCGGCCGCTTGCAGGCCGAGCATGACGATATTGTCCACCAGGTGCAGCGGTACCGCCAGCGCCAGGGCCGGTGCAATGCGCGCTGCGGCGCCGCCCGACAGCAGGCAGGCGCTGGCGCCGTGCATGCGCACGGCCCTTTCGATGGCGCCCGCCTGCGCCGCCAGGCAGCCGGAGAGGATGGCGTCGTCCGTATTGTCGGCAAAGCCGGCCGGCAGCACGGCATCGCTGGCGATGTGCGGCAGCTGCGCCGTATTGCGCGCCAGCGAGCTGGCCATCAATCCCAGTCCCGGCAAGATCATCCCGCCGAGGAAAACGCCATCGGCCGTGATGGCGTCGATGGTGGTGGCGGTGCCGCAATTGGCGACGATGACGGCCTGGCCTGGCGCCAGCGCGTGCGCGCCGATGGCGGCGGCAAAGCGGTCGCAGCCCAGCTGCGATGGTACGCGATAGCCGTTCGTCAGTCCGGCCAGTTGCGGCAGCGAGGCAAAATCGCCGGGGGCCACCGGCAGCATGGCGCGCAGGCGCGTGCCGATGACGGCGCCCGCCACGTTCGACAGCAGCGCCTCGCTGATGGCAAGTGGCGCCCACTGCGCGGCCAGGGTATCGATCTGCGTGTGCGTGACGGCGCCGCTGGCCAGCCAGCCGCCGGCGGCACTATCGGCGGCCACGAGCGCCCATTTGATGCGCGTATTGCCGGCGTCGATCAGCAGCAGCATGCGCTTACTCCCCGGCCAGGCGCAAGGACACGTCGCCGGACATGATTTCCTGCAGGCCGCCATCGGTACGCAGCAGCAAACGGCCCAGGTGATCCACGCCGGCCGCCACGCCTTGCTGCAGCAGCTGGCCGTTGTCGAGGATTTTCACGTGCTGGCCCTGCCATGCGTGCAGTGCGTTCCAGCGTTCCGTAAACGGCGCAAAGCCCGTGTCGTCGAATTCGGCCAGCACGCCGGCCAGGCGGCTGAGCAGGGCCGCCACCAGGGTATTGCGCTCCATCTGCGCCAGCCAGGGCACGGCCGAGACGCTGCGCCCGATCTGCCGTTCCAGCGCATCGGGCATCAAGAGATTGATGCCGCAGCCGATGACGGCCCACACGCCACCACTATCGTTGCCCTGCGCCTGCTGCGTCTCGACGAGGATGCCCGCCAGTTTGTGGCCATCCTTGAGCAGATCGTTCGGCCATTTCAGCTGCACTGGCACGCCCAGCGCCGTCATGCTTTCGGCCAGCGCCACGCCGACGGCCAGCGGCAAGCCGACCAGCCGGTGCAGCGGTCCCTTGAAGCGCCAGGCCAGCGAAAACATCAGGCTGGCGTCCGGCTGCGACACCCACGGCCGTCCGGCACGCCCGCGTCCGGCAGTCTGCTGGCCGGCGATGCGCAGGGTGGGGCCGGCCAGGGTGGCGCAGCGCGCCAGCAGGTCGGCGTTGGTCGATCCCGTTTCGTCGACCACTTCGATGGCAACGTGGGAAGCGCCCGTGGCGCAATGGGCGGCGATGGCCGCGCTGTTCAAGTCTGAGTGCTTCGTCATGGTGATCAGTTCAGTTGCGCGCCTTGTGCGGCGCATTCGCGAAGGCCCGGTCGTAGATGGCATTGGGCAGCGCGCGCAGCAGCTTGGCGACGACGCTCATCTGCCACGGGATCACGCGGTAGCTGTCGCCGTCGGCGATGGCGCGCGCGGCGCGTAGGGCGAATTTTTCGGCCGGCATCAGGAAGGGCATGCGATAGGCGTTATGGCGCGTCATCGGCGTGTCGATGTAGCCGGGCGTGATGGTGACGACCTTGATGCCCGCCGGTTTCAATTCCAGGCGCAGCGATTCGCAGTAGCTGATGACGGCCGCCTTCGAGGCGCTGTAGGCTTCGGCGCCGGGCAGGCCGCGTATGCCGGCCACGCTGCCGATGCCCACCAGGCGTCCGCTGCCCTGGTTTTTCATGGCGGCGATGAAAGGCGCGAAGGTGGCGACGGTGGCCGTGACGTTGATGGCCATCAAACGGGCGAAGGCGTCGAGGTCTTCCGCGTGTTCGCTCAGGGTGCCGTAGGACACGCCGGCGCTGGCGATGACGACGTCGATGCGGCCGGCGTGGGCGATGAAGTCACCTGCCGCGCTTTTCAGGGCGGCGTGGTCGCATACATCGACGGCGTAGGCGCGGTGGCGTTCAGGGTGGGGCAGGGAAGCGATCAGTTGCTGCAGGGTGTCGCCGCGGCGGGCCAGCAAGCCCAGTTGGGCGCCCTGGCGCGCGTACTGCAGCGCCAGGGCGGCACCCAGTCCGCTCGACGCGCCCGTGATGAAAACGCTGTGCATCAGGCGATGCCCGGGCGCGCCAGGGAAGTGGCCATGCTTATTTCTTTTCCGCTTTGGCTTTCGCGACCAGCACGTCCATCACGCTGAGCGCCTGGGCGTTCAGCTGCTCTTCGTTCTTGGCCGACTTGCTGCCCTGGTCGGCCTGCGAAGGCGAGGTGATGTAGCGGCCATCGATGGCGATCATGGGCCAGAACGTGACGTTATAGCCCTGCATCATGGCGTCCGCGCGGCGCACGCGGGCCGAGATACCCATCGAACGGTAGGTGTCGATGAATTTCTGGCGGTCCACGCCCTGTTTGGCGACGAAGTCGAAGACGGCATCGTCGGTGGCCAGGCGGTTGCGCTCCACGTGCATGGCGTGGAAGACGCTGGTGTGCAGCTTGTCGACCAGGCCCATGGCTTGCAGGGTGAAGAACAGGCGCTGCTGCGGCGCCACGCTGTCATCGCGCGACACGTGCACGCGCTTGAAGACGATGTTGTCGCCCTGTTTCTTGACCCAGGCCGCCAGTTGCGGTTCGAGCACGTTGCAATGCGGGCAGTAATAGGCGAAGAATTCCGTCACTTCGATTTTCTTGCCCGATTCCGTCGCCTGCGGCGTGGCCAGGGTTTCGTATTCGACGCCATTCTTCGGCTCGGCCGGCGAGGCCGACGCGCCCATGGCGGCGCCGCACAGGGCGGCGGCCAACAACACCTTCTTCAGAAAACGCATGCTGGTTCCTTATTTTTGGTTGCGGACGACGGCGACATCGATACCGTTTTCAGACAGTTTGGTGCGCGCGCGGTTCATCGCTTCGAGCTGGTTGAACGGTCCGATGCGCACGCGGTGCAGCACGCCGGCATCGGTGCTGCGGTCGCTGATGGCCGCCTCGAAACCGAGCAGCGCCAGTTTGCCGCGCGTGCTTTCGGCGTCCGACATGTCATGGAAGGCGCCGGCCTGCAGATAATAAATCCATTTGTCGCTGGCTGCATCGGCCTTGGCTTCGGCTTTCACATCGGCCTTGGCTTGCGGCGCTGGCGCTGCTGCCGCCGGCGTTTTCGGCGCCGGTTTGTCTTTCAATGTGCCGATCAATTCCTGCAGCGCGTCCGGCGGCGGCGCCTTCGGCTGCTGCGCGGTGGTGGGCGCGGGTGCCGGCGCGGCAGGTTGCGCCGGCGTGACGATCTCGCGCGGCTCTTTGGAGAAGTCGCGCGCCGCTTCCTTGGCCGCTTCCTTGTTGCCGTACATTGGCTTGTTCGGATCGGCGATCTGGCCGGCCGTCGGTTCGGCCGACTTGCCGGCCTTGCCCGACTTGTCGGTGAAGGGCGAGGCGCCCTTGCTGATCACCAGGGCGACCACCACGGCGATGCCCAGGCCGATGACCAGGCCGATGATGATGCCGACCAGGGTATTGCCCTGCTGGCGCCGGGTCGAAGAGAAGCGGGAAGCATGATTCATTGACGATTAGACCTTCGCGATTACATTTTGTTTGGCGCGGACACGCCGATCAGTGCCAGGCCGTTGCGCAATACCTGGCGCGCGGCGATGACGAGGGCCAGGCGGGCCATCTTGACGGCTTCGTCCTCGACCAGCACTTTTTCGGCGAAGTAGAAGCTGTGCAGGTTGGCGGCCAGGTCGCGCAGGTAGAAGGCGACTTGATGCGGTCCCAGTTCGGCTTGCGCGCGCGCCAGCATTTCAGGGTAGGCGGCCAGGGTCGCCAGCAGGGTCGCTTCGGTCGGTGCCGTCAGCGGGGACAAGTCCACGCCAGCGACCGTGCTTTCATCGCCGCCCCAGTTTTCCAGGATGCGGCAGATGCGCGCATGCGCGTACTGTACGTAATAGACCGGGTTTTCATCGGTGGTTTTCAGCGCCACGTCGACGTCGAAGACGAATTCCGTGTCGGCCTTGCGCGAGATCAGGAAGAAGCGCACGGCGTCGCGGCCCTTGGCGATATCGCCGCCGCCCGACCATTCGATCAGGTCGCGCACGGTCACGTAGGAGCCGGCGCGCTTGGAAATCTTGACTTCTTCGCCGTCCTTCATGACGGTGACCATCTTGTGCAGTACGTAGTCGGGGTAGCCTTGCGGGATGCCCATGTCGACCGCCTGCAGGCCGGCGCGCACGCGCGCGATGGTGCCGTGGTGGTCGCTGCCCTGGATATTGATGGCCTGCACGAAGCCGCGCTGCCATTTCACCAGGTGATACGCCACGTCTGGCACGAAATACGTGTAGGTACCGTCCGTCTTGCGCATGACGCGGTCCTTGTCGTCGCCGAAGTCGGTGGTGCGCAGCCACAGCGCGCCGTCCTGCTCGTACGTATGGCCCGCCTTGATCAGGGTTTCCACGGCGCTGTTGACCTTGCCGTCCGCGTACAGCGACGATTCCAGGTAGTAATTGTCGAACTTCACGCCGAAGGCCTGCAAGTCGATGTCCTGCTCGTTGCGCAGGTAGGTGACGGCGAACGGGCGGATCGAATCGATGTCGTCGACGTTGCCATTGGCCGTGGCGGGCAAGCCATCGCTTGCCGAGACCGTCTTGCCGGCCTTGAAGTCGCTGGCGATGTCGGCGATGTAGTCGCCGTTGTAGGCCGACTCCGGCCATTCGGCGTCGCCCGGCTTGAAGCCGCGCGCGCGCGCCTGCACGGAATTGGCCAGGGTCTGGATCTGCACGCCCGCGTCGTTGTAGTAAAACTCGCGCGTCACCTGGTAGCCTTGCGCGTCGAACAGCGACGACAGGGCGTCGCCCAGGGCCGCCTGGCGGCCGTGGCCCACGTGCAGCGGGCCGGTCGGGTTGGCCGAGACGAATTCCAGGATGACTTGCTTGCCGGCGCCTGCCGTGCTGCGGCCGTAGCTGTCGGCCTCGCTCAAGATGGTTTTCACCACGGCCTGCTTGGCGGTGTTTGACACGCGCACGTTGATGAAGCCGGGACCGGCGATTTCCACTGCCTCGATCAATCCCTTGCCGGCCGGGTTGGCCAGCACGGCCGTGACGATGGTTTGCGCCAGTTCGCGCGGATTCTGTTTCAGCTGCTTGGCCAGTTGCATGGCGATGTTGCAGGCGACGTCGCCATGCGATGCATCGCGTGGTCGCTCGAGCACCACGGATGGCGTCAGCGAAGTGCCGGCCAGGACGGGAGCGAGGGCGGCCTGGAACAGGGCGATGATTTCTTGTTTCTGTTGGGCGAGCATGAGCAGGATGGCGGTGGAACCGCGTTAAGAATGAATAGAATGTATCGAAAAGCAAAACGGACGGCCATGACATCGCCGCCCAGACTGCGTTAATTATACTGGTTTGCCGCCGGGAACAATACGCTTGCCGCCAAGCTTCCCGTGCCGGCGCATTTCACGATATTATCAGGACAGCATGCCCATGTTTGTGCACGAAAACATCAGCATGGCGCATTCTGCTTGTATATATGCAGTTTTTTGCCGCAATTTACAGGTATCGCTGCAATCGCTTGGGTCAGAGGGCGCCACAAACGCTACAATCGACCCTTTATTGATGACGCGCGGCCGCGACTTTGCCACCATGCAGCCCGCCGCGCGCAGCCACACCGGATAACTATGAACAAGCGCCCCACGCTGAAATTGAGAACCAAGCCGGCGCCAGGCCAGGCTTCTGCCCCTGCCGCACCGAAATTGCGCCCCAGCTATCATCCTGACCTGAAACCGGTCTTGCAGCCAGGCTTCCAACCCGATTTGCGCACCGACTCGCTGGCGTTTTGCCTGCTGGGCGCCGCCAATGCCGTGGCGCAAGTGCGCACGGGCACGGCCCTGCCGCAGGCGCTGGCCAAGGTGTTTGCGCAATCGAACGCCAGCCCGCAGGCGCGCGGCGCCATCCAGGATATTTCCTATCGCACCATGCGCCAGCTGGGCCGCAGCGAAACCCTGGTCGGCCTGATGACGTCGAAGGCGCCTGAGCCGCCGATGCTGGCTGCGCTGCTGTGCTGCGCGCTGTCCTTGATGTCGGCCGAACCAGGCGAACAGCCGTACGAAGAATTCACCGTTGTCGACCAGGCTGTCACAGTGGCCACCTCGCACCCTGACCTGGCGCACGCCAAGGGCATGGTCAACGCCGTTTTGCGCCGTTTCTTGCGCGAGCGCAAGTCCTTGCTGGAAGCTGCCCTGCAGCAACCTCTGGCGCAATGGAATTATCCACAGTGGTGGATCGACTCGCTGCGCCTGGCTTACCCGCGCGACTGGCAAGCCATTTTGACGGCCGGCAACGCTGTGCCGCCACTGACCTTGCGCGTGAATCGCCGCAAGAGCACGGTCGAGGCGTATCTGGCCGTGCTGGCTGAGGCGGGCATTGCCGCGCGCCAGGTGGGACCGTTTGCCGTGCGCCTGGACAAGCCGATCGGCGTGGCGCTGATCCCCGGCTTCGAGCAGGGCGTCGTCTCCGTGCAAGATGCCGGCGCGCAACTGGCCGCGCCGTTGCTGGACTTGCAGGATGGCATGCGCGTGCTGGACGCTTGCGCGGCACCCGGCGGCAAGACGTGCCACATCCTCGAGCTGGCCGACGTGCAGGTGACGGCCATCGATGCGGACGCCAAGCGCCTGCCGCGCATCGCGGAAAACCTCGAGCGCCTGGGACTGGAAGCCACCCTGAAGGCGCAAGATGCGCAATCGAGCGCCTGGTGGGACGGCCAGCAGTACGACCGCATCCTGGCCGACGTGCCATGCACGGCTTCGGGCATCGTGCGCCGCCATCCCGATATTCGCTGGTTGCGCCGCAAGGGAGATGCGTTCCAACTTGCAACACTTTCCTCCAAAATTCTGGACAACCTGTGGCAGATGCTGCGCCCCGATGGTAAATTGCTGTTCGTGACATGTTCATTGTGGCCGCAAGAGTCCGAGGCACAGGCGGCGGCATTTGCGGTGCGCAATAATGCGACCCGATTGACAGCGCCTGGCCAGCTGTTGCCGACTGGCAGCGCGGAGCAGGACCATGACGGTTTGTTCTATGCGCTATTCCAAAAAAATGCGGCTTGAGCGATTCCTCGAACCTTTTCCTACGGACTACACCGGCACACTTGTGACAACACGACTCTTCCGACTCCTGGCCCTGCTGCTGATGCTGGCATGTACCATGCCACGCGCGCATGCCGCCGATATGGTCGAGATCACGCGTGCTTACATCGAGGCTAGCGAAGAGGGCTACAAGCTGGCCGCCACGTATTCCTTCGAGCTCAATCACGACCTTGATGATGCCGTACAGCATGGCGTGCCGCTGTATTTCACGACGGAAATCGAACTGACCCGGCCCCGCTGGTATTGGTTCGATGAAAAAGCCATCGTGGCGCGCCAGACCAGCAAGCTGTCGTACAACGTGCTGACGCGCCAGTACCATGTGTCGGGCGGCGGCTTGCAGCAAAGCTTCCCCACCCTCGACGACGCGCTGTTCCTGATCCGCCGTCCCAGCCGCTGGCTGGTGGCGCGGCGCGGCGAACTGAAAGTGGGGCAGACGTATAACGTCACCTTGCGCATGGGCATGGACCGCGACTACCTGCCCAAGCCGATACAGGTCAACGCCTTCAATAACAGCGACTGGCGCCTGGCTTCGAACAAAAAAACCTTCTTGTATACGGCGGAGTAGTGAGTCAAGCATTACGCTATCTGCTGGTGGTGGGCGGCGGCATTGTCAGTATCCTGCTGTTCCTGCTGGCGTCGGCTTCCGACAATTCCGGCTTCTTCGACCGTTACTACACCTGGCTGCTGGGCCTGAACGCGGCCGTGGCCGTGTCCCTGCTGGCGCTGGTGGGCATTTCCCTGGCCCGCCTGTATGCGCGCTACAAGAGCGGCAAGTTCGGCTCCAAGCTGATGACGCGTCTGGTGATGCTGTTCGCCGCCGTCGGCATCCTGCCGGGCCTGGTGATTTTTCTTGTTTCTGTGCAATTCGTCTCCCACTCCATCGAGTCCTGGTTCAACGTCAAGATCGAAGCGGCGCTGGAATCGGGGATTGAGCTGGGGCGTGCCGGCCTCGATGCGGCCCTGGTCGAGCTCGACCACCGGGGCCACAAGGCGGTCGAGGAACTGGGTGCCGATCCCGTGGCCGGCCAGGCCGTGCTGACCAGCCTGCTGCGCGAAGAGGGCATGCAAAATGCCATGCTCGTCAGCGGCGACGGCGTGCTGCTGGCCAGCGCCGGGCCGCACAGCGCGGCCGACTTGCCGACGCCGGCCATGCTGGTGCAGGCGGCCTTGCCGGCCGGCTATGCCTCCGCCGAAGGGGGCCTGGAGTTGCACGACGATGGCACGGAGTCGGGCGGTGGCGGTTTCCGCTCGGGCTTGCCAGCGTCGCTGGAAACGGCGGCCAGCCTGCGCCTGCGGGTGCTGGTGGCCGTGCCGGGGCCTTCCGTCTCGCCCCGCTATTTGCAACTGCTGCAATCGGTGCCGCCGAAGCTGGCGACGAATGGCGAGGTGCTGCGCGCCGCCTACAGCGAATACAAGGAACGTTTCGTCGCGCGCGTGGGGCTGCGCAAGATGTACATGGAAATCCTCACCTTGACCTTGCTGCTGGCCATTTTTGGCGCCATCGGCAGCGCCTTCCTGATCGCGGGCAACCTGGCCCAGCCCTTGCTGCTGCTGGCCGAAGGCACGCGCGCCGTGGCCGAGGGTGACCTGTCGCCGCGCCCCATCGTGGCCACCAAGGATGAACTGGGTACCCTGACGCAGTCGTTCAACATCATGACGCGCCAGCTGCTCGATGCGCGCACGGCCGTGGAAAGCAACCGCGCCGCACTGCAAAACGCCAAGGCCCACCTGGAATCGGTGCTGGCGAACATGTCGGCCGGCGTGATGGTGCTCGATGGCGACTTCAAGCTGGTGACCTGCAATGAATCGGTCGAGCGCATCCTGCAGCATTCGGGCATGAGCATGGTGGGCCAGCCGCTGGCGCATATTGCTGGAATGGAAGAATTTGGCGGTGCCATCATCAGCGCCTTCACGGCGCAAAGCGCGCAATCGGCCTCGGGCCGCAACCAGCAGCGCCTGCACTGGCAGCGGCAGATCGAGATTCCGCGCCGCCTGGGCAGTAGTGCCGACGAGCATGACATCACCTTGTTGGCGCGCGGTTCGCGCCTGCCGCTGGAGTCCGGCAGCGGCTACATCGTCGTGTTCGATGATATTTCCGACGTGATTTCCGCGCAGCGCTCGATCGCCTGGGGCGAGGTGGCGCGCCGCCTGGCGCATGAAATCAAGAATCCGCTCACGCCCATCCAGTTATCGGCCGAGCGCCTGCAGATGAAGCTCGAAGGCAAGCTGGAGCAGCCCGATGCCGATCTGCTCAGCCGTGCCACCACCACCATCGTCAAGCAGGTCGATGCGATGAAGCGCATGGTCGACGACTTCCGCGACTATGCGCGCACGCCGCCGGCCGTGCTCGTGCCGCTGCGCCTGAACGAACTGATTGAGGAAATACTGAACCTGTACCTGCGCGGCGACGATGGCGACATCATCCACCCGCAGCTGGCGCCGAACCTGCCGATGGTGATGGGCGATCCGACCCAGTTGCGCCAGGTGATCCATAACCTGCTGCAGAACGCGCAGGACGCCATGGCCGACTTGCCGCCGGACTCGCCGCATCCGCGGATTGACGTAAGGACAGAAGCAATTCATTATCGCAGTGCGGACGGCGGCGTGAATATCGCCGTGCGGCTGGCCATCACCGACAATGGCCCTGGTTTCGCGCCAAAAATCCTGGCGCGGGCCTTCGAGCCCTATGTGACCTCGAAGGCGCGCGGCACGGGATTGGGCCTGGCGATGGTCAAGAAAATTATCGATGAACACGGCGGACGCATCGATATCGAGAACCGGGTCGACGGCAATGGCGCATCGGTGGTCATTTTGCTGTTAAAGTTAGCTCCCGACGCTCCTGCCCAGGAATTCCTGGCGTGAGGGTCTGGTTTAGTATTTAAAACACTAATAAAATCATAGTTGTCCGCGCGTGCATCTTGTGCGCGACGGCCGGCGAAATGAGGAAGGCAAGACACGAATGGCAAACATACTCGTAGTGGATGATGAAATGGGTATCCGTGAGTTGCTCTCGGAAATTCTGGGCGACGAAGGACATGCTATCCAGCTGGCCGAAAATGCGCAGCAGGCGCGTGAAGCGCGTGCCGCCGGTGCGCCGGATCTGGTATTGCTCGATATCTGGATGCCCGACACGGACGGCGTCACCTTGCTCAAGGAGTGGCAGCGCGATGGCTTGCTGACCATGCCGGTGATCATGATGTCGGGCCACGCCACCATCGATACGGCTGTCGAGGCGACGCGCATCGGTGCCATGAACTTCCTGGAAAAACCGATTGCCCTGCAAAAACTGCTGAAAGCGGTCCAGCAAGGCTTGACGCGGGCACAGGAAACCGTGCGCGCGCCGAGCGTGGCGCCGCGTCCGGCGGCACCTGTGGTGGCCGAGGAAAGCAGTCATCCCGTGCCCAGCTTTGGCGGCAGCGCGCCGCAACAGCTGATGGTGCGCCCAGGCATCGCCGTGCCGGCGGCGGCCGAAGGCCATGGCTACAACCTGTCATTCGACTTGCCGCTGCGCGAGGCGCGCGACGCGTTCGAGCGCATGTATTTCGAACACCACCTGGGCCGCGAAGGCGGCAGCATGACGCGCGTGGCGGAGAAAACGGGCCTCGAGCGCACCCATTTGTACCGCAAGCTGAAACAGCTGGGCGTCGAACCGGGCAAGCTGGCCAAGAAAGGCCTGTGACGGCAGCCGTGCGGCGTCCGACGCCGCTGACCCTGGTCAGCGGTGGACGCGCCGCCGAGCGCGAGGCGGCCATTGCGCACGCTTTGGCGCCGGACGAGCCGGCCGCCGTGATCCTGGAAGGATTGGCTGACGGCAACGCCATCCTGGCCGACCTGGCCGAGCAAGCTTCCCCTTCTCCATCGTTTCCATTGCAACTGTTGCGCATCGCGCCCGGCTGCCTGTGCTGCAGCGGCAATCTCGTATTGCGTGTAACATTGAACCGTCTGCTGCGCAATCCGCCCGCGCGCTTGTTCATCAGCCTGGCCGACGCCTCGCACATCGAACAATTGCGCACCTGGCTCACCGCCAGTCCCTACGATGCCTTGCTGGCGCTGCAAGCAGACGTCGTCGTTTCCTGACGATTTTTCGATCGACTTACCGCAGTCGCAGTTTGCATCTCGTTACAACTCTGTAGCCCGCAGGGTGGCCTGGCCGCTTGAAATGGCGGCGTGGGAACCCCACCTCTGTCCTGAAACCGCAGGAGCTTCTCCTGCTTGAGCGAAGGATGCAAAATGAACCTGATCTATAACAGCGAACAATACAGCGTTGTGGAATTCGGCGCCGACGTCGACCTGGAAGCCCTGCGCTTCGGCGGCTATGAAATCGTCGACAAGGGCGGCAAACGCGAGACTTTCATTGCGGGAGTCCTGGCCCAGCATTTCCGCCGCGACGTCACGGAACTGATCGCCAGCGAACCCAGCATGGAAGAGATCGATGAATTTTTGGGCAGCTATGATTCCCTCATGAGCCAGCCAGTCCTGTTGCACTGATACTGGCTGTCTGATGGCCATCGCCACCATACCAATCCGCCTGGCGGCGTGGTATGGTGGCCGGGTTACTTCGCTGCAAACAGACCATGTGCCAACTTCTCGGAATGAATTGCAATGTCCCTACGGACATTGTCTTTAGTTTTACCGGCTTCGCCATGCGCGGCGGCCATACCGATACCCACCATGACGGCTGGGGCATCGCCTTTTTCGAGGGCGCCGGCGTGCGCCATTTCGTCGACCACCAGGCGGCCATCGCCTCGCCCGTGGCCGAACTGATCAAGCGTTATCCCATCAAGTCGCGCAATGTCATCGCGCACATCCGCAAGGCCACGCAGGGCCAGGTGGCGCTGGAAAACTGCCACCCCTTCGTGCGCGAACTGTGGGGCCGCTACTGGGTCTTTGCCCATAATGGCGATTTGAAGGAGTTCAACCCCGTGCTGACGGGCAGCTACCGCCCCGTCGGCTGCACCGACAGCGAACTGGCTTTCTGCTATCTGCTGCAGGAGCTGCATGCGCGCTTTGGCGATGCCCCGCCGACCTTGCCGCAGCTGCATGCGGCCCTGGCGGAGTTGTTGCCCGGCATCGCCGCCCACGGCACCTTCAACATGATGCTGTCGAGCGGGGAGGCGCTGTTTGCCCATTGCTCGACCAGCTTGCACTATCTGGTGCGACAACATCCGTTTCCAACTGCTAAACTCTCCGATGAAGACCTGAGCGTGGACTTTTCCCAGGTGACGACGCTCCAGGACCGCGTGGCCGTGATCGTTACCCAGCCGCTGACGACGAATGAACAATGGACGGCGTTTGCGCCCGGCGAATTGAAATTATTTGTCGACGGGATGGTGCAAGAGACGCCAGTGGCCTAATTTGTTGACGACAATACGCTGGATTGCTGCCAAAATACCCACAGCGCGGGCGAAATTCAGCTAAAGTATTGTCAATAGTGAACCTTGATGCGGGCGCGGCGCGGCCGGTGTCACTCGACCTGATTGATGAAGAGTTAATGATCGATATTTCCAGCAACGACATCACCCCGAAACCCTTGCGCGTGCGCGAGTTCTATCTGGGGCGACAACCTATCCTTGACCGCAATCAAGCCCTGTTCGGCTATGAGTTGCTATTCCGCAACGCTCCGGTCGGCCCCGCCAACATTACCAGCGACCTGTCCGCCACGGCTTCCGTGATCGCCCACGCTTCCCAGCTGGGCATGGAAAAGGTCATCGGCGACGCGCTCGGTTTCGTCAACGTCGATGCCGACGTGATCATGAGCGACATCTTCGTCTTCCTGCCGCGTGAAAAAGTCGTGCTGGAAATCGTCGAATCGATGCCCGTCACGCCGGAAGTGCGCGCGCGCATCAGCGAACTGGTGGGCCACGGCTTCACTTTCGCGCTGGAAAACGTGGTGTCGGATACGGCGCAAGTGCAGGAATTGTTGCCGTTGGTGCAATATGTCAAGATGGACATGAGCAAGGTCGACCCGAAAGTGCTGGCAGCGCTGGCGCCCCGTTTCAAGCAGGAAAACAAGAAACTGGTGGCGGAAAAGGTCGAGACGCGCGAAGAATTCAAGTCGGGCCTGGACCTGGGCTTCGATTACTTCCAGGGGTATTACTTTGCCAAGCCCGCCATCATGACGGGCAAGAAATTGTCGCCATCGCAACTGGCCGTCATGGAGCTGATGACCCTGGTCACCTCCGACGCCGACAACATGGATATCGAGCGCGCCATCAAGCGCGACGTCTCGCTGGCCCTGAACCTTTTGCGTTTGGTCAATACGCCGGCCGTGGGCGCGCGCCAGCGCATCGATTCGCTGAGCCAGGCCGTGACCGTGCTGGGCCGCCGCCAATTGCAGCGCTGGCTGCAAATCATGCTGTACGCGGAGCCAAGCAAGCGCGGCCATAGCATGACGCCGCTGCTGATGCTGGCCACCACGCGCGGCCGCTTGCTCGAATTGCTCGCGCATAAGCTGCGCCCGAACCACGCCCATGCGGCCGATATCGCCTTTACGGTCGGCATCATGTCCCTGATGGATACCCTGTTCGGCGTGCCGATGTCGGAAATCCTCAGCCAGATCGAAGTGATCGACGAAGTGGCCGAAGCGCTGCTGTCGCGCGAGGGCTTCTACGGCGACCTGCTGCGCCTGGCCGAATGCATCGAGCGCATCGAAGACATGGAAGGCGAGATCGTGCCGACCCTGCGCGACCTGGCCATGTCGCCGGACGACCTGGTGGAGCTGGAAATGGCCGCCTACGAATGGAGCGATAACGTAGTCCGCTACGCTCTGTAGTTGGCACCTGACCAAACCTGCTGCGCGTCGGCATAGGCGGCTTGCGATGCTCACCGTACTAGAGTACGGCTCCGCTTCTCGGCCACCTCTTCCTTCCGCTCGCTACGGTTTTGTCAGGTGCTGAGACGTCGCGTATCTGCGGTGCTGTTCGTATTTTAAAAAGCCCTGCACGGCTTAGCCGTGGCAGGGCTTTTTTGCGCCTCTACGCGGCGGCGCCGGGCCAGTGCTTGTGCAGCTCGGGGTCGGTGCGCAGTTCCCACAGGGCCAGCACGACGACGGCGATGCCGACGATCAGCTCGTTCCACATGACGACGCGCTGATCGGCCAGCCGCAGGATCCATGGCGAGGCGGCGACCCAGACACCTACCAGCAGGTTGACGACGACGGCCCAAAAATAGGTCTTGTACAGGTCGAAGGCAGCCAGCACGGTGATTACCAGGCCCGAGACCAGGGCGTTGATCATCTGCGGCGAGCCTTCGGGATAGGAAAACGCCCAGGGCGAGACGACCAGCCACAGGCCCAGCAGCAGGATCACTTGATCTTGCCAGCGTTTCAGTTTGAAATTGGTTGCCATATTACCTCCTTAGCCAGTTAGGGAACGGGCCGGAGCGGGCATGCAGCATGCCGACCGGCATACTGCGTTAGTGCGCTGCGGCGCGCGATAAGTTCCGCGCGCCTTGTGCTTATCATGACAGGTTGGGCGCCAGCCAGCGTTCCACATCCTCGACCTTGGCGCCGCGGCGCTTGGCCATGTCTTCCACCTGGTCCATGCCGATCTTGCCGACGACGAAGTATTTCGACTCCGGATGGGCGAAATAGAAGCCGGAGACGGCCGCGCCGGGGAACATGGCATACGATTCCGTCAGCTGCATGCCGATTTCCTCGGCCTGCATGACCTCGAACATCTCTTTCTTGACCGTATGCTCGGGGCAGGCCGGGTAGCCGGGCGCGGGACGGATGCCGACATATTTCTCGGCGATCATGTCGTCGTTGCTCAAGTGCTCATCGGGCACGTAGCCCCACAAATCCTTGCGCACGCGCTCGTGCAGGTATTCGGCAAACGCCTCGGCCAGGCGGTCCGCCAGCGATTTCAGCATGATGGACGAGTAATCGTCGTGCGCGTCTTCGAAGCGCTTTTCATACTTTTCGATGCCCAGGCCGGACGTCACGGCAAACATGCCGATGTAATCCTTCACGCCAGATTCCTTCGGGGCAATGAAATCGGCCAGGCACTGGTTCGGCCGCTGCACGCCGTCGACCACGGGTTTTACGCCCTGCTGGCGCATGCCGTAATACGTGAACGCCACGCTACTGCGCGTATCGTCCGTGTACACCTCGATATCGTCGTCATTGACGCTGTTCGCCGGCAGCAGGGAGACGACGCCATTGGCCGTCAGCCAGCGTCCGTCGATGAGTTTTTTCAGCAAGGCCTGGCCTTCCGCGTACACCTTGGTGGCCGCGTCGCCCACCACTTCATCCGTCAGGATGGCGGGGAAGGGGCCCGCCAGGTCCCAGGTCTGGAAGAACGGGCCCCAGTCGATATAGTTGGCCAGGGTGGCCAGGTCGACATTTTTAAACACGCGGCGGCCGATGAACTTCGGTTTCACGGGCTTGCCGGCGCCATCGAAGGGCACGACCATCTTGTTGGCGCGCGCCTGCGCCAGCGGCAATATGGGCAGGGCCTTCTTGTTGGCGTGCTGCTCGCGGATGCGTGCATAGTCGAGTTCGATGTCTTCCACGTACTTGTCGCGCTGTTCCGGCGTCAGCAGCGATTGCGCCACGGACACGGAACGAGACGCGTCCGGCACGTAGATGACGGGACCTTCATAGTTGTGCGCGATTTTCACGGCCGTGTGGGCGCGGCTGGTGGTGGCGCCGCCGATCAGCAGGGGAATCTTGAGCATGCGGAAGTGTTCGTCGCGCTGCATTTCCTTGGCGACATACGCCATTTCTTCCAGCGACGGCGTGATCAGGCCCGACAGACCGATGATGTCGGCGTTTTCCACCTTGGCGCGCGCGAGGATTTCCGAGCACGGCACCATCACGCCCATGTTCACCACTTCGAAGTTGTTGCATTGCAGAACGACGGTGACGATATTCTTGCCGATGTCATGCACGTCGCCTTTCACGGTCGCCATGATGATCTTGCCCTTCGGCTTGGCGACGATGCCCGTGCGTTTTTCTTCCAGCAGCTTTTCTTCCTCGATGAATGGAATCAGATGGGCCACGGCCTGCTTCATCACGCGCGCCGACTTCACCACTTGCGGCAGGAACATCTTGCCTTGGCCAAACAGGTCGCCGACCACGTCCATGCCGGCCATCAGCGGGCCCTCGATCACGTGGATGGGGCGCCCGCCATTGTGCAGCAGTTCCTGGCGTGCTTCTTCCGTGTCTTCCACGATGAATTGCGTGATGCCGTGCACCAGCGCGTGCGACAGGCGCTCCTGCACCGTGCCTTCGCGCCACGCCAGGGTTTGCGCCTCGGCCTTGCCGCCCGCCTTCAGCGTGCCGGCAAATTCGATCATGCGCTCGGTCGAGTCTTCGCGGCGGTTCAGCACCACGTCTTCCACGCGCTCGCGCAGTTCCGGGTCCAGGTTGTCGTACACGCCCACCATGCCGGCGTTGACGATGCCCATGGTCATGCCGGCCTTGATGGCGTGGTACAGGAAGACGGTATGGATGGCTTCGCGGGCGGGATCGTTGCCGCGGAAACTGAACGACACGTTCGACACGCCGCCCGAAATCTTCGCGTACGGCAAGTTTTCCTTGATCCAGCGCGTGGCGTTGATGAAGTCGACGGCGTAGTTGTTGTGCTCTTCGATGCCGGTGGCTACGGCAAAAATGTTCGGATCGAAAATGATGTCTTCCGGCGGGAAGTCCAGGGCATCGATCAATAAATGGTAGGCGCGGGCGCAAATCTCGATCTTGCGCTCGAAGGTGTCGGCTTGCCCTTTTTCATCGAAAGCCATGACGATCACGGCCGCGCCATAGCGGCGGCACAGTTTCGCCTGGCGCAGGAATTCTTCTTCGCCTTCCTTCATGGAAATCGAGTTGACGATAGCCTTGCCCTGCACGCATTTCAAGCCCGCTTCGATGACCGACCATTTCGACGAGTCGACCATGATGGGCACGCGCGAAATATCGGGTTCCGAGGCGATCAGGTTCAAAAAGCGCGTCATGGCGGCCAGCGAGTCGAGCATCGCTTCATCCATGTTGATGTCGATCACTTGCGCGCCGTTTTCTACTTGCTGGCGGGCAACGGACAAGGCTTCGTCGTATTGCTCGTTGAGAATCATGCGCGCGAACGCCTTCGAGCCCGTGACGTTGGTGCGCTCGCCCACGTTGACGAACAGCGACTCGTCATTGACGACGAACGGTTCCAGGCCCGCCAGGCGCAAGTCGTGCGACGGGGCCGGCACGGTGCGCGGCGTATTTTTCGACAGCAACTCGCCGATGGCGGCGATGTGCTCGGGCGTGGTGCCGCAGCAGCCGCCCGCCATGTTCAAGAAGCCCGCGTCGGCAAATTCGCGCAGCAGGGCGGACGTATCGGCCGGCAACTCGTCGAAGCCCGTGTCGCTCATGGGGTTGGGCAAGCCCGCGTTCGGGTAGATGCAAACGAAGGTGTCGGCGATCTTGGCCAGCTCTTCCGCGTACGGACGCATCAGGGCGGCGCCCAGCGCGCAGTTCAGGCCGATGGTCAGCGGTTTCGCGTGGCGCACGGAATTCCAGAAGGCGGGCACGGTCTGGCCCGACAAGATGCGGCCCGAGGCGTCCGTGACGGTGCCGGAAATCATCAAAGGCAGGCGCACGACGCCAGGGTTTTGCTCGTAGTACAGGTCAATGGCGAACAGGGCCGCCTTGCAGTTGAGGGTATCGAAAATGGTTTCCACCAGCAGCACATCGGCGCCGCCTTCCACCAGGCCCTGCGTCTGCTGCAGGTAGGCGGCCACCAGCTGGTCGAAGGTCACGTTGCGCGCGGCCGGGTCGTTCACGTCGGGCGAGATCGATGCCGTCTTTGGCGTCGGTCCCAGGGCGCCGGCGACGAAGCGCGGCTTGTCCGGGGTGGAATACTTGTCGCAGGCGGCGCGTGCCAGTTTTGCCGCCTGCACGTTCATTTCATAGGCCAGGTGGGCCATGTGGTAATCGTCTTGCGCGATCGTCGTGGCGCCGAAGGTATTCGTTTCGATCAGGTCGGCGCCAGCCGCCAGGTAGCGCTCGTGGATTTCCTGGATGATATGCGGCTGCGTCAGGGTCAGCAGCTCATTGTTGCCTTTAACAAACAGTTCGCGCGCCCCGCTGTCGGCCGGCGCGGCGAAATCGATGAAGCGGCCGGCGGGGCCGCCACGGTAGGCTTCTTCGTCGAGCTTGTATTGCTGGATGATCGTGCCCATGGCGCCGTCGAGGATCATGATCCGCTGCGCCAGGATGGCGCGCAAGGTGGCTTCGGTCGGGGACATGGCGGGGATCACGGTATCGTTCATTTCATGCTTTCAATAGGCAAACGGGCGGCGGCGCGGCGACAAGACTTTACGAGGCGGTTGCGGGCCAGCAGGATCAGCTGACGGAGAGTTGCCGGCCGGGTAGGGCAGGCAGAAGGTGGCAATCGCCTGATTTCACCGGGTCTAAAATTATACGGCATCAGGCTGCTTTGGTTTTAAGCAAAAGCGGCCGTTCGCCCCACGGCAGGCCTTCTTGCAACACATCGGCTTGCGCCACGCCTGCTTCTGAAAATGACATTCCTGAAAATCTTACTCAAAACGTTAATTTCTCCAGCAAAGTTGCCGGGAAGATATGGCGTCTAGGCTGTGGAAAAATTTCCACATTATTTACGCCATGTCGGCATCTTTTTAATGAATCGAATGGCAATAGCTGCAAAGGAAAGTAATTTTGATTTCAGCCAATACAGAGTGAAGGGAATAATGCGCAGAATAAAGTTTGCCAAGCAGATATTTTAATTATTATCAAAACCAATTGAATCAAAAGCATTAATAGTTGTCTTTAGGAATCGAATTAACCCATAATATTGGTTCTTCGAAATTAAATTCTCACCAAAAGTCACCAATATGTCACATTTATTCCGTGTCCTCCCCGGCACCGCGCTGCACCAACATGGTTGCCAGCCATGAGAAACCATTTGCTAGTTGCATTGTTTGTCATGCTGGGCCTGTCCGCCTGCGGCGGCGGTGGCGGTGGTGGTGGCGACACGGTGGTGGCGACCACCTCGGGCACTCCCGCCCTGATTCCTGCCGTGACGAGCGTTTCGGCGGCGAATGTTGCCGTCGGCGGCAGTCTGGTGGTCACGGGCACGAATCTGAGCCGCGTGACGGCCTTCCAGCTGGGCGGCGTGACGCTTGCCACCAGCGCCGCCAGCGACACCAGCGTGACCCTGGCCATGCCGGGCGTGCCCGTGACGGGCGCCTTGAGTCTGGTCAGCGCCAGCGGCACGGCGGCCACCAGCTATAACGTCAATGTGTACCTGCCCTTGAGCGTGGGCAGTGTCGCGCCATTGACAGGCGGCGTCGGTTCCAGCGTGACGATCGCGGGCGGCGGCATGGGCGCCGTGACGGCGGTACAGTTCGGCAATGGCGCGGCGGCGGCGCCGCAAAGCCAGACGGCCAGCAGCGTGACCGTGGTGGTGCCTGCGGGCGCAGCGACAGGCGCGCTGACGGTGCGCGGTCCGTACAACGATGTGGCCAGCAGCGACCCGTACACGGTCCTGGCCAGCGTGGCGGTGACGTCGATCACGTCGGCCGTCAATGGCGCGACCTTGTCGGTGACGGTGCAGGGCAGCAATCTCGACCAGGTCAGCTCGGCGACGGTAGGCAATACGCCGGCCGTCATCGTCAGCGCCAGTGCCAGCCAGCTGCTGCTGTCTGCGCCAGCCTCGGCAACGGGTAACGTGATGCTGTCGGCCGCTGCGCGCATCGCCGTGAATGCGGGCACGGTGTCGACCTTTACCCTGGGCAACATTGAATTTGCGCAGGTCATGAACCTGAACGCCAGCAATATGGCCTTGCGCTTGACGCGCAGCAAGCCGGCCGCCGTGCGCGTGTCCGTGCTGGCCGCGCAAGCAGGCCTGGCCAGCCCGGCAGTGACCTTGAATGCGACCGCCGCCAATGGCAGCAACCTGGGCAGCATCGCGATGACGGGGCCGGCGCTCTTGCCGACGGCGAAAAGCGATTACAGTTTCAACGGCAATTTCAGTGCCGTCCTGCCTGCTGGCTGGATCTTGCCCGGCGTGCGCGTGCGCGTGACGGCCATCGGCAATGACGGCGTGCAAGTGAGCCAGGAAGCGGCGCCCGTGGTGGCCAGCCTGGCCAGAATCCGTTTGGTACTCGTGCCCCTGAGCACCGATGATGGCGTGGCGCAACTGCCTGACGCCGAGGTGATCCGCGCCGCGTTGCTGCGCGTGTATCCGTATGCGACGGAAAACATCAGCATCACGACGCGCGCGGCCCTGAGCATGCCGGGCAGCAGCACGGCCGACAGCTGGTGGAGCGATGCCCTGGGCAAACTGGAAAGCAAGCGCGCGCTGGAAGACAGCGGCGCCTATTATTATGGTCTCGTGCCGAGAATGTCCGCCACCCGCGCCGCCGGCCTGGCCTATATCAACCAGCGCAGCAGCGGCAACGACTTCACGTCGGCCATCGGCCTGGATGCGCGGTTCAACAGCATCGCATCGGTCGATCCCTTCGGTAACCAATGGCCTGAATGGCTGACCACGCTCGTGCATGAGCTGGGCCACAACCACTCGCTGCAGCACGTTGCCTGCGGCGGCCCGGCCGGCGCCGCCGTCGACTACCCGTATGCGGATGGCAATCTGGGCCCGCAGCCTCTGTATAACAGCGACTATGCGGGCAGCATTGGTCAGCTGAGCAAGGCAGTGTATGGCGGCACGCCGATGAAGGATGTGATGAGCTATTGCAGCGGCGCCTGGTTCTCCGACTACAGCTATGCGCGGGTGCAGCAATTCCTGGACAAACGCAGCACGCAGATCACGGGCAGCAATGTGCTGGCCGCCAGCATGTCCGTGGCCGAGAATGGCTACCTGACCATTTCCGGCCGCATCACGCCGGCCGGCGTGGCCTTGCGCCCGGCCGTTGCCTCGTCCGCGCGCGTCGGTGCGGCGGCCAGCGGCAGCGGCCAGGCATATACCCTGCGCGTGCTGACGGCGTCGGGACAGACTATCGACTTGCCTTTTGATGGCGTCTCCGTGGCTGATCATGGCGGCAATGCCATGAGCCATTTCCGCGTCAGCTTTGCCAATCCGGGCGACATCAGCGACGTGCAAGTATTGCAAAATGGTAAGGCTTTAGCCAAGCTGGAGCGCCCGGCGCGCCGCAGCAGGGCCGCCGCCAACGATGCCACGTTCGATGCGACACAAAGCGGCGGCAAGCTGGCGCTGGTCTGGAATGCCGATGCGGAACCATACGCCGCCGTGCTGCACGTGGCCGCCGATGGCCGCAAGACGGTGGTCGCCAGTGACTTGACGGGTGGCAAAGCCAGCGTCGACGTCAGCGCCTTGCCGGCCGGCGGCCGTTTCGAGGTCAGCCTGTCGTCGTCCGTCGGCGCACGCCTGATGAAGGTGCAGCGCCGCTAAGCCAGCGGGCTGGATGTAAAAAGGGCTTGCCGCGGCAAGCCCTTTTTTTATGGCGCCAGGTTCTTAAACGAAACGCTTGCCTTCGAGCGGGAAGCCCTTGATGAACTCGGCTGCGGGCAGGCGCTTGCCGCCCGGTTTTTGCAGTTCCGTCAGGCGCAGCGAGCCATTGCCGCAAGCGACGACGATGCCGTGCTGGGCGTCGGCCGCCAGCACCTGGCCTGGCGCTTCCTTGCTGTCCGCTTCGAGCACGTCGGCGGCCCAGATCTTGATGGTCACGCCATCGACCTGGCCGCAGGCGCCGGGAAACGGATTGAAGGCGCGGATTTTCAGGCCCAGTTCCAGCGCCGGCAAGCTGAAATCGAGCGCCGCCTCGTCCTTGGTGATTTTTGCCGCGTAGGTCACGCCCGCTTCCGGCTGCGGCACGGCTTCCAGCGGCTGCTGCTGCATCTTGCGCAGGGTCTCGACGATCATCTTGCCGCCCAGTCTGGCCAGCTTGTCGTGCAGGGTGGCGGTGGAGTCGCCCGCCTCGATGGGCGTGCGCTCGATGGCCAGCATGGGGCCCGTATCGAGGCCTTCTTCCATCTGCATGATGGTCACGCCCGTTTCATCGTCACCCGCCTCGATGGCGCGGTGAATCGGTGCCGCACCGCGCCAGCGCGGCAGCAATGAGCCGTGGATATTAATGCAGGGTTTGATGTCGAGCGTGCTGCGCGGCAAGATCAAGCCGTACGCCGCCACCACCATCACGTCGTAATCCGTGGCCAGCAGGCGTTCGTGGGCCGCCTTGGCCTCGGCGGCGCGCTGCGGGTCCTTGCTGTCCATGCGCAGCGACAAGGGCTGCAGTACCTCGATGCCGTGCTGCAATGCATATTGCTTGACGGCCGAGGCGTGCATCTGCATGCCGCGTCCGGCTGGGCGGTCTGGCTGGGTCAGCACCAGCGGAATCTCGAATCCCGCTTCGTGCAAGTCTTTCAGGGCCGTGGCGGCGAATTCAGGCGTGCCTGCGAAGATCACTTTCATATGGTTCCTTGACGTGAGGTGCGCAGGCCCGCGCCGGAGGCGCCAGGCTGGCATGGTGTTACGACTACTGTTGTTGCTTAGTCTATCAGCAGCGGCTTAGAAACGGCGGTTCTGCGCACGCAAGCTCGCTTCGCGCTCAAGACCACGGATTTCCTTGATCATCTTGGTCTTGATGCGGTTGCGCTTGAGCGGCGACAGGTATTCGACGAATACCTTGCCCAGCAGATGATCCATCTCATGCTGGATGCAGACAGCCAGCAAGCCATCGGCTTCCAGCTCGAACTGCTTGCCGTGGCGGTCCAGGGCGCGCACCTTGATGCGGGCCGGGCGCTCGACGCCATCGTAGACGCCAGGCACGGACAAACAACCTTCGTCGTAGACCTGCTTTTCTTCGCTGGCCCAGGTGATTTCCGGGTTGATGAACACTTGCAGCTGGTTTTTCTCTTCGGTGATGTCGATCACCATCATCTGGATATGCTCGTCCACTTGCGACGCGGCCAGGCCGACGCCGGGGGCGTCGTACATGGTTTCGGCCATGTCGTCGATCAGGGTTTGCAGGCGCGCGTCAAATTCGGTGACGGGCTTGGCGACCGTGTGCAGGCGAGGATCGGGGTAACGCAGGATATTTAATATGGACATACGGATTCGACTGGTTAAGGTGGGCGCCGGTGCGCCTGATTATTCATGCCTGGGCCATGCGGACGATGGCAGGGCTATTTTATTTTTGAGTACGCTATGGTCGGGCGCGTATGGCGCAACGGCGCGGCAGATGCGTTTGCCAGTGCGCTATTCGTTTGCTGCAAAGGGAAATTTTATCACAGACGCCCATGGCCCTGTGGATGACGGGCCGTTTTGCGCCGCCATTGCACGCATCCTTGCGCGCGTCGGCATCGCGCGCCTGCCATGGCGCTAGCATGGAATGGCACAGTACACAGCGAGGTTGTCATGCATGCAATTGCAACGACGGCGGATACGGCCACGGAACTGGCGGGCTGGCTGCGCCTGCAGCATCTGCCCGGCGTGGGCCCGGTGGCGGCACGCGCCTTGCTGGCCCGCTTCGGCTTGCCGCCGGATATCTTTGCCGCGCCGTTCGAGGCCTTGCGCGAGGTGGTGCCGGCCGGTGTGGCGCGCGCCATCGTGCAGGCGCCCAAGCCGCTGGCCAACAGCCAGCTGGCGCTCACCCTGCAATGGCTGCAGCGGCCCGGCAATGCCGTGCTGACCCTGGCCGATGCCGCGTATCCGCCCCTGCTGCTGGAAATCGCCGATCCGCCGCTCTTGTTATATGTACGGGGGCGCGCGGAACTGCTGGCGCGCCCTGGCGTGGCCATCATCGGCAGCCGCAATGCCAGCGCGCAAGGCATGCAGAATGCGGCTGCGTTCGCCCAAGCGCTGAGTGCCGCGGGCCTGACCATCATTTCCGGGCTGGCGCTCGGTATCGACACGCACGCGCACGAGGGCGGCTTGCGCGGCGCGGGCGCTACCGTCGCCGTGATCGGCACGGGCGCCGATCTGGTGTACCCGCGACGTAACCTTGATCTGGCGCAAAGAATCGCCGAACAAGGCTGCATCGTCAGCGAGTACGCGCTGGGCTTGCCGGCCATGCCGGGGAACTTTCCGCGTCGAAACCGGCTGATCAGCGGCCTGGCGCGCGGCGTGCTGGTGATCGAGGCGGCGGCGCAATCGGGTTCCCTGATCACGGCGCGCCTGGCCGGCGAGCAGGGGCGCGACGTGTATGCCTTGCCCGGCTCCATCCATGCGACTTTGGCCAAGGGTTGTCATGCGCTCATCAAGCAGGGCGCCAAGCTGGTCGAGTCGGCCGATGACGTGCTGCAAGAGCTGCAGTGGCTGGGCGGCGTTTCTCCAGTGCGGCCAGCGGTGGCAGACGAACCGCCGCTCTTGGCCGCGCTGGGCCACGATCCCCTCGACGCCGATACCCTGGCCGCGCGCAGCGGCCTGGCCATGGGCACGCTGATGGGGGAATTGCTGGCGCTGGAGCTGGCCGGCCTGGTGGAACGCTTGCCGGGAGGACTGTTTCAACGCTGCAAATGACAGCTTGTCACTTGTGTGGCGGCCTTGCCGCACGGGGGCGCTTTGTCGGTGTGCGCCCTTGTGTCTTAGCGAACTTAGCTGCTAGAGTAGAGCCATGTTCGATATCCTGGTGTACCTCTACGAGACTTATTATCGCCCCGATGCCTGCCCCGAGCCGGCAGTCCTGGCGCGCAAACTGTCGGCCGTCGGTTTCGACGACGTGGAGATTTCCGAAGCGCTCGTGTGGCTGACGGACTTGAACGCCATGGCCGGCGCCGAGCAAACCCTGACGGCCAGTTCCACCGGCACGCGCTTCTACGTGCAGCAGGAAAGCGACGTGCTCGGCACGGCCGCCATCGGCTTCATCCAGTTTCTGGAAAGCGCCAAGGTGCTTTCGCCGCTGCAGCGCGAAATCGTCATCGAACGGGCGCTGGCGCTCGACGAGGCGCCCGTATCCCTGGGCAAGCTGAAAGTCATCGTGCTGATGCTGCTGTGGAGCCAGGGCAAGGAACCGGACGCCTTGATGTTCGACGACTTGTTTGTCGACGACGAAGATCTCCCGCCGCGCCTGCTGCACTAGTATACAAACACCCCTGGCCGCACCTGGCGCCGCTGCCGCGCCATCTCCCTTACTATATGCTGCGGCACCGCGCACGCCAGACCATTGTGTTTGCGCCTGCGCATTCTTGCTTGCAGATAACTTGCCGAATTCTTCAATAGGCGCTTATCATTGGCCGCTTGACAAGACCACAAGTCACAAGGCCTTGCGCAGACAAAAGCGTCGGCGCCTGGCAATGCACTGTATGATGCGCATGCTGAAACTATCCTAGAGCATTTTTCGAGACTAAAAAATATGACAAAAACCCTCATCATCGCCGAGAAGCCTTCTGTCGCGAACGATATCGCGAAGACGCTTGGCGGCTTTACCAAGCACGATGAGTACTTTGAATCGGATGAATACGTCCTGTCGTCGGCGGTCGGCCACTTGCTGGAGATCGCCGTGCCGGAAGAATTCGACGTGAAGCGCGGCAAATGGAGTTTCGCGCACTTGCCGATGATTCCACCGTATTTCGCGCTGAACCCGATCGCCAAGACGGAAGCGCGCCTCAAAGTATTAAACAAGCTGATCAAACGCAAAGACGTTACCACCCTCATCAACGCATGCGATGCGGGGCGCGAAGGCGAGCTGATTTTCCGCCTGATCGCGCAAAACGCCAAGGCCAAGCAACCGGTCAAGCGCCTGTGGCTGCAGTCGATGACGCCGGGCGCCATCCGCGACGGTTTCGCGCACCTGCGCAGCGATGAAGAAATGCTGCCGCTGGCCGACGCTGCCCGCTGCCGTTCGGAAGCCGATTGGTTGATCGGCATCAATGGCACGCGTGCCATGACGGCGTTTAATTCGAAAGAAGGCGGCTTCTATCTGACCACCGTGGGCCGCGTGCAGACGCCGACCTTGTCCATCGTCGTCGAACGCGAAGATAAAATTAAAAAATTCGTGCCGCGCGACTTCTGGGAAGTGCGCGCCGAATTTGTTTGCGCGGCCGGCATCTACGAAGGCCGCTGGCTCGACACGAAGTTCAAGAAGGACGAGAACGATCCCGAGAAGCGCGCCGAGCGCCTGTGGAGCAAGACGGCTGCCGACTCGATCGCCACCGCCTGCCGCGGCCGCCAAGGCATCGTCACGGAAGAATCGAAACCGACCACCTCGATGGCGCCGGGCCTGTTCGACCTGACCAGCCTGCAGCGCGAAGCGAACTCGCGTTTCGGCTTCTCGGCCAAGAACACGCTGGGCCTGGCCCAGGCACTGTACGAAAAGCACAAGGTATTGACGTATCCGCGTACCGATTCGCGCCACCTGCCGGAAGACTACATGCCGACCGTGCTGCAGGCGCTGGAAACGGTCAAGGACAACAGCAACTACCACCAGTTCGCCAAGCAGATCATCGACAAGGGCTGGGTCAAGCCGAACAAGCGCATCTTCGACAACACGAAGATCTCGGATCACTTCGCGATCATCCCGACGACGATTGCGCCAAAGAATTTGTCCGAGCCGGAACAGAAGCTGTACGACCTGGTCACGCGCCGCTTCATGGCCGTGTTCTTCCCGCCGGCGGAATTCCAGGTCACCACGCGCTACACGGAAGTGTCCGGCCATCAGTTCAAGACTGAAGGCAAGGTCATGACCAATCCGGGCTGGCTGGCCATCTACGGCAAGGAAGCGTCGACGGACGCCGACAAGGAAAGCAATGGCAACGGCAACCTGGTGCCCGTCGCCAAGGGCGAAAAAGTGCAGACGGAAAGCGTCAGCGCGAATGGCCTGGTGACGAAACCGCCCGCGCGCTTCACGGAAGCGACCTTGCTGTCGGCCATGGAAGGCGCCGGCAAGCTGATCGACGACGACGAGCTGCGCGATGCGATGGCTGGCAAGGGCCTCGGTACCCCGGCCACGCGCGCGGCCACCATCGAGGGCTTGCTGACGGAACGCTACCTGATCCGCGAAGGCCGCGAACTGATTCCGACGGCCAAGGCGTCGCAGCTGATGACTTTGCTCAAAGGCCTGGGCGTCAATGAATTGACGGCGCCGGAGCTGACGGGCGAGTGGGAATACAAGCTGTCGCAGATGGAAAAAGGCAAGATTTCGCGCGAAGAATTCATGCGTGAAATCGCGCAGATGACGCAAATCATCGTCAAGCGCGCCAAGGAATACGATAATGATACGATTCCCGGCGACTACGCGACCCTGGAAACGCCATGCCCGAATTGCGGCGGCGTGGTGAAGGAAAACTACCGCCGTTTCGCCTGCACCAAGTGCGAATTCTCGATGAGCAAGACACCGGGTTCGCGCCAGTTCGAAATCGCCGAAGTGGAGCAATTGCTGAAGGACCGCACCATCGGCCCGCTGCAAGGCTTCCGCTCGAAGATGGGCCGTCCGTTCGCCGCCATCCTGCGCATCGTGCGAGATGAAGAAATCAAAAATTTCAAGCTGGAATTCGATTTCGGCCAGAACGACGAGAGCGAAGATGGCGAAGGCGTCGATTTCACGGGCCAGACGCCCGTCGGACCTTGCCCCAAGTGCAATGCCGGCGTGTATGAAATGGGCCTGGCCTATGTGTGCGAACACAGCGTTGCCAAGCCGAAGACGTGCGACTTCCGCAGCGGCCGCATCATCTTGCAGCAGGAAATCTTGCCGGAACAAATGGCGAAACTGCTCAACGATGGCAAGACGGACTTGCTGCCGGGCTTTGTTTCGCAGCGCACGCGCCGTCCATTCAAGGCTTTCCTCGTACGGGGCAAGGATGGCAAGGTGAGCTTCGAGTTTGAAGAGCGCAAGGCCAAGCCGGGCGCCAAAGCGAAGGCGGCAGCCGTTGAGGCCGAAGGCGAAGAAGGCGCGGCGCCAGCGAAGAAGACTGCCGTCAAGAAGGCTGCCGTGAAGAAAGCGCCGGCGAAGAAGGCCACGGCCGTGAAAAAGCCGGCCGCCAAGAAGGCGCCGGCGAAGAAGGCGGCAGCGGCCGAGTAATCCGGCGCCAGCCAGAAAAAAGCCAGGGATTTCCCTGGCTTTTTTTACGTCCCGATTTGATCGAGCAATGGTCAGGCTGGCGGCGCGGCCGGCGCCACCAGGCCCATTTCCCGCAGCACGTCATGCGCCGAGCGGAAGGCGTCGATGGCCAGCGGCATGCCGCAATACACGGCCGAGTGCAGCAGCACTTCCTGGATTTCCTGCATGGAAGCGCCATTGTTGACGGCGCCGCGCACGTGGCCGCGCAGCTCCTGCGCGCGGCCGAGGGCCGTCAGCATGGCGATCGTCGCCAGGCTGCGCGTCTTTAAATCCAGGCCATCGCGGCACCAGGTCGTGCCCCAGGCGTTGCGCGTGACGAAGTCCTGCAAGGGCGCCGTGAAGGCGTCGACCTGGGCAAAGGCGCGCTCGACAAAGGCGTCGCCCATCACTTGTTTGCGCATGCGCAAACCATTCTCGAATTGTTCATCCATGCCGCGCTCCCTGTGGAATACTCTGTTCAGATACTAGCGAGCGGGCATGGGGTGGTCAAGCTTAGTCCAGGTAGTCCGAGTATTCGCGCTGCGCGTAATGCTGCAAATTCGCCCACGGCTGCGCCTTGCTGACGGTCGGCTGCAGCTTGACGTCGACCCGGCGATAAAAAGTGTTGGCGCGGTCGCCGCTTTCGATGATCAGCGGAATCTGTTTTTGCTCGTCCCACAGGATGCGCTGGAACACGCCATTCTTTTCCACTTCGCGCCAGCGCGCGCCCGTCACGTTCGATGCCTGCTTCGACAGGGGCATGGCGGCCACCAGTTTCGGGTCGAGCAGATAAAAACTGTTTTCCCAGGAACCGTCGAAATTGACGTTTTCATATTCGGCCTTCGGAATCGAGACGACGATCTTGTCGTGCGCATCGATGTATTCCACGCGCACGGTGTTCTTTTCCAGCATCACGTGACGCGGTATCAGCACGGGATTGAAGTGCTTGTGGTCATGCTGCGTGGCCGCAGTCGACGTTTTCAGGGCCACCTTGGTGTTTTCGCCATGCTTGTGCCCGGCATGCGCGTCCGTCGCCGGTGCCAGCACGCGCTCGACCCACACGTGGCCGGGGCGGCGCAGCATCTTTTCTTCGTAGCGGCTTTCGCGCGTCACGCCTTCCGGCGTCAGCACGCGGCTGTAGTAGGTGATGCCCAGGTCCAGGTCGGCAGGGGCGGCCGCTTGCGCGGTACCCGCGAAGCCGGCGGCGAGGAGGATGGCGATCAGGGTCGGTTTCATGGTGTTGCCTTTACGTGCAGAGGGGCGGAGGGCAAGATTGCCTTCCGCCCCGGTGGGGTTACCGTGTTGATGTGGATCAGAAGCCGAAGGCCGCCTTCAGCAAGTCAAACACCTTGGTGTTGTCCAGGGTGCCCTTGAAAGCCTTGGCGCCGGCGCCCGTGGCCAGCAGCTTGACGTCGCCGCCGCCGTGGGTTTCGCTGGACAGGCGCACGCCTGTTTCTTGCAGGTAATTGTCTTTCAGGGCCGTGGCGCTGTCGACGTTGCTGCGCAGGGCAGGGCGGTTCGGGCCATTGCCGAACACCAGGGTGGTGTAGGTATTGCCGTCCGCATCCTTGCTTGGCTGGTTATCCTTGTAGCCGCGGTTGATGTCGAGGATATGGTTGCCGCGCTTGCCGTAGCCGTTGAACGCCAGGGTGTGGTCATGGTCGGCCGTGACGACGATCAGGGTATTTTCCAGCTTGGGATCGGTTTCCTTGATCTTGTCGATGGCGGCCTTGATGGCGTCGTCGAAGGCGATGGTATCCGTCAGCGCGCGCTTGGCATTGGTGCCATGCAAGGCGTGGTCGATGCGGCCGCCTTCGACCATCAGGAAGTAGCCGTTCGCGTTTTTCGACAGCAAGTCGATGGCTTTCAGCGTCATTTCCGACAGGCTAGGCTGGGTCGCGCCTTCGCCCAGCGGCGGCGTGGCCGTGCGGTCCAGTTCATATTCCAGGTGGCTGCGGGTGCTGTACAGGCCGATGAACTTCTTGCCGCTCTGCGCCGCCGCCATTTCCGCCTTGTTGGCGGCCACGGTGTAGCCCTTGGCGGCCAATTCCGTCAACAGGTTGCGGCCATCGGCGCGGCCATACTTGTTGCTGGCCGACCAAGGCGTAAAGTGGTTGCGGCCGCCACCCATCAGCACGTCGACGCCATCGCCCAGGGCCGCGTTGTAGCCCGTGCCGCCCGGTACCGTTTGTGCAGCGATCGCGTATTGCGCATTGCGGTTGCAGATGTGCGAGAAAGTCGTCGCCGGCGTGGCGTGCGTCAGTTCCGTGGTGGTGATGGCGCCCACGGCCTTGCCCTTGGCTTTCGCCAGTTCCAGGATGGTCGGCACGCTCTTGTCGGTGGCCGGGCAGTTGTCCACGCCCAGGTTGCCGTTGGCGTCGCGGCCGGGCTCTTTGGCGATCGTGTCCTGCGCCATCGAGATGACTTCATTGTTCATCTTGACGCCGGTCATGTAGGCGGCCATCGATGGCGCGCTGTCCGTCGTTTGCGCATCGTGCGAGTACGTCTTGATGCGCGCCGTGCGTTCCAGCGTATCCATCGTCAGGCTGCCTTCTTCCTTGTACTGGTAGATGCGCGCCGCCGTCACGACGGACGGGCCCATGCCGTCGCCGAGGAAGAAGATGACGTTCTTGGCGTCGGCGGCGTAGGCGCTGGCAACGCTGGCGGCCACGAGCGTGGTCAGCAGGGAGAGTTTCAGGGCGGGTTTCAATGCGAGTTTCATGTGCTTGTCCAATTCTTGTCTCTTGGGATTACAGACCGCCGGCGGTCTTGACCAGGCCGAATACTTTGGTGTTGTCGATGGTGCCCAGGAAGGTTTCCGAACCCTTGCCGATGGCGCCCAGGAAGACGTCGGTGCCGCCGTGGGTTTCATTGCCGATCGCAGTGCGGATCACCGCTTCCTGATGGTACATATTGGCGCTGGTGACGGTTTCATCGAGGCTGGCCATGGCGGCGCGGCTCGATTGGGTGCGGTTTTCGCCATTGCCGAAGCCGATGATCGAGTACGGTGCGCCATCGAGGTCTTTCTCGACCGCGCCGGTGACGTAGTTTTTCACCACGCCCAGCACGCCAGGGTTGCCGGCAGCCGTCTTGCCCGTGCGCTTGGCGTAGCCGTTCAGCACCAGGGTGTGGTCATGGTCGGCCGTGACGACGATCAGGGTATTGGCCAGGGTCGGGTCGGTCAGCTTGGCTTTCTCGATGGCGGCCTTGATGGCGTTGTCGAAAGCAACCGTGTCTTGCAGCGCTTTCTTGGCCGTCGTTTCGTGCAGCGCATGGTCGATGCGGCCGCCTTCGACCATCAGGAAGTAACCCTTCTTGTTCTTGGCCAGCACGTCCATGGCCTTGGTGGTCATTTCCGCCAGGCTCGGTTCCTTGCTTGCGTCGCGGTCCAGGTCGTAGCTCATGTGGCTGGACGTGAACACGCCGAACAAACGCTCCGTCTTGGCCGCATCGACGGCCTTGAAGTCGGCGCCCGTGTTGGCCACCGTGTAGCTCTTCGCTTTCAGTTCGGCGACCAGGTCGCGGCCGTCGGAACGCTTGCCGCCATCCTTGAACGGCTTGAAGAATTGCGCGCCGCCACCGAGGACCACTTCCAGGCCGGTGGTGCCCAGCGCGCTGTTGTAGCCCGTGCCGCCCGGTACCAGGGCGGCGGCGATATCATTTTCCAGGTCGCGGTGGCAGATGTGCGAATAGGTCGCGGCCGGCGTGGCGTGCGTCACGCGCGCCGTGCTGACGACGCCGGCGGCAAAGCCCTTGGCTTTGGCCAGTTCCAGCAGGGTGGTGGCGGGCGTGCCGTTGCCGGTGCCGCATTTGTTGACCAGCTTGTTGCCGTTCGCATCCGTGCCCGGGTCGATGGCGAGCGTGTTGGCCGACATCGAGATGACTTCATTGTTCATCTTGACGCCGGTCATGTAGGCGGCCATCGATGGCGCGCTGTCCGTCACTTGCGCGTCGTTCGAGAACGTTTTCACGAAGGCCGTTTCCGGCAAGGTGTCCATGGTCAGCGCACCTTCTTCGCCCACCGAATAGATGCGCGCGGCCGTCATGGTGGTCAGGCCCATGCCATCGCCGAGGAAGAAGATGACGTTTTTCGGCGGCGCTTCAGCCACTACCTCTTCTTTTTTGGCATCGCTGCCGCAGGCGGCCAGCATCAGGGTGATGGCGACGCTGCAGCCAGCGACGGAAATTTTTCTGCGTGTCATGTGGTTCATCCGGCTAGGTTTGAAAGAGCTGGCAAGATAACAATGCAATGTGACACCATCATGACGCTGTGACACATTTGGCCACGCCGGTGCGCACGGCGGCGTGCTTGCCAACGCCTGATTGAATCGAAATAAGCAACAAACTATTGCGTTTTAACGGGTTTTTCTACCGAATAAAGCAACGTAAGATGCCCTCATCCCAATCATCTTGTGAAGGCAGATCATGTTCTCCAAATCCATCAGCAGCGTTCTTGTTTCCACCCTGTTTGCCGCCGGCGCCGCCTCGGCCGCCGCCAGCGCTCCCCTGAGCCTGGAAGTATTCAATCCGGGCGAAGCGGCCATCTTTCCCGTCGCTTCCGTGCTGGTTGCGGGCAAGCATGACGCCGTGCTGATCGACGCGCAGTTTTCGCGCGCCGAAGCGCAAAAGCTGGTAGAAAAGATCCGCGCCAGCGGCAAGAAACTGACGACGGTCTATATCAGCCACAGCGATCCCGATTTTTACTTCGGCCTCGACGTGATCAAGGCAGCGTTCCCGCAGGCGAAAATCGTTGCCACGCCGGAAACCGTCGCGGAAATCCGCCGCAAGGCTGACGCCAAGGTCGCCTACTGGGGCCCGATTTTGAAAGACAATGCGCCGCACGCCATCGTCATCCCCGAAGCCTTGAAGGGCAAGCGCATCAGCCTGGAAGGCCAGTCGCTGGACATCGCCGGCCCGACGCCAGCGCGCACCTATGTGTGGATTCCATCGATCAAGGCCGTCGTCGGCGGCGTGGTGCTGTTTGGCAACTTGCACGTGTGGACGGCCGATACGCAAAGCGTGCAATCGCGCCAGGACTGGCTCAAGACGCTCGATGGCATCACCGCCCTGAAACCTGTCACCGTCGTGCCCGGCCACTTCAAGGTGGGTTCGCCCCTGACGCCCGACAGCATCGGCTTTACGCGCGACTACCTGGTGACGTTCGCAGCGGAAACGGCCAAGGCTGCCAATTCCGCCGCCCTGATCGAAGCGATGAAAACGCGCTATCCGCAGCTGGGCCTCGATGGTGCTTTGGAGACCAGCGCCAAAGTGGCAAAAGGCGAAATGAAATGGTAAGCGGCAAGGCCGGCATGCCCACACTGCACTACATTTTCGACCCGCTGTGCGGCTGGTGCTACGGCGCCGCGCCGCTGGTCGAGGCGGCGCGCGCCGTGCCCGGCCTGACGGTGGCGTTCCACGGCGGCGGGATGATGACGGGCAGCAATCGCCGCCAGATTACGCCCGCCTGGCGCGGCTATGTGCTGCCGCATGACCGGCGCATCGAGCAATTGTCGGGCCAGCCCTTCGGCGACGCCTATATCAACGGCTTGCTGAACGACACCACGGCCATGATGGATTCCGAGCCGCCGATCACGGCCATCCTGGCGGCTGAATCGCTGGCCGGCAAGGGCCTGGACATGCTGCAGCGCGTGCAGCGCGCCCATTACGTGGACGGCTTGCGCATCGCCGACGTGCCCGTGCTGGTGACCTTGGCGCAAGAGCTGGGCATGGACGGGGCCGCATTCGGGGGGGAATATGCGCGGCAGGCGGGCGCCGCCACGCAGCGCCACATCGACGCCAGCCGCGCCTTGCTGGCGCAGGTGGGCGGCCAGGGCTTTCCCACGTTCGTGCTCGACGATGGCAGCGGCAAGCTATCCGTGATCGATATCGGCGGCTTCCTGGGCCAGCCGGCGAAGTTGCAGGCACAGCTCGGAGGCGTGTGCGACGCCCACGGTTGCGTATTGTAAATAACTATCGGATCGATAAAATCAATTAGCTTTTCCTTTGTTGTTGACCTCGTTACACTGGTTTCATTAGTCAACAACGAAGGAAAAGCAGCCATGAGTCAACAGCCACCATTCAGTACCGCCTCGGGCATCCCCGTCGCCGACAACCAGAATTCCATCAGCGCCGGCCCCCGCGGCCCCCTGCTGTTGCAAGACTTCCACCTGATCGAAAAACTCCAGCATTTCAACCGCGAGCGCATCCCCGAGCGCGTCGTGCACGCGAAAGGCTCGGGCGCCTACGGCACCTTTACCGTCACGCACGACATCTCGCGCTACACCAAGGCCAAATTGTTTGCCGAAGTGGGCAAGCAGACGGCCACCTTCGCCCGCTTCTCCACCGTCGGCGGCGAACGCGGCAGTGCCGACACGGAACGCGACCCGCGCGGCTTCGCCGTGCGCTTCTACACGGAAGAGGGCAACTGGGACCTCGTTGGCAACAACACGCCGATGTTCTTCATCAAGGACCCGATCAAGTTCCCCGATTTTGTCCATACGCAAAAGCGCGATCCGCAAAGCAATCTGAAATCGGCCGAGATGATGTTCGACTTTTGGAGCCATGCGCCGGAAAGCTTGCACCAGGTCACCATGCTGTTCTCGGACCGCGGTACGCCGGACGGCTACCGCCACATGGATGGCTTCGGCAGCCACACGTATAGCCTGATCAATGCCGACGGCCAGCGCGTGTACGTGAAATGGCACTTCAAGACGCGCCAGGGCATCAAAAATTTACCTGCGGCGGAAGCGGGCCGCCTGGCCGGGGCCGATCCCGACTACGCCCAGCGCGACCTGTTCGGCGCCATCGCGCGCGGCGACTTCCCCCAGTGGGAAGTCAAGCTGCAGGTGGCGACGCAGGAGCAACTCGACGCATGGGAACAGCGCACGGGCTGGAATCCGTTCGACCTGACGAAAGTGTGGCCGCATGGGGACTTCCCGCTGTTGCCGGTCGGTATTTTTGAGCTGAACCGCAACCCGGACAATTACCACGCGGAAGTCGAGCAAGCCGCCTTTTCGCCGGCCAATGCCGTGCCCGGCATGGGGTACTCGCCGGACAAGATGCTGCAAGGCCGGCTGTTCGCCTACCACGACGCCCAGCTGTACCGCGTCGGCACGAACCACCAGCATCTGCCCGTGAATGCGGCCCGCTGCCCCTTCCACAACCAGCAGCGCGACGGCGGCATGGCCATCCACAATGGCAGTTCGGCGCAGAACTACGCGAATGTGGCGGCGGCAGGCAGCGCGCCGCAAGGGCTGGGCCATGGCGAGCCGGCGCTGGCGCTGGACGGCGGCGCGGCGCGCTACGATGGGCGCGGCGTGGAAGACGATTACACGCAGGCCGGCAATCTGTTCCGCCTGATGTCCGCCCAGGCGAAGCAAAACCTGTTCGACAACCTGGCAGGACCGTTGAGCCAGGTACGTGCGGAAACCTTGCAGCGTCAGCTCGGTCACTTCGACCGGGCCGACCCCGCCTACGGCGCCGGCGTGCGGGCCGCCTTGCAGGCGCGCGGCGCGGCACTGTAATGGTGTGTGGCAGGCGGAACAAGCTTGTTCCGCCTGTTTGATGCAGCACAAATGAGCGTTTATTAGAGCTGGATGCCAAATATTGCCGTATGGACATATTTGCCTTCCATGCGTAGACTTGTCGGTCTGATGATCGCGCCGCCTCCCTGGCGGCGTCCTGACTAGAAAGTCTTGCAATATGAATATGGCGAAGCTGTCGGTGCATGGGGACGACCCCACGCTTAAATCCATTCTCGAAGTCTTGCCCACGGATCCGGAACGGCAATGGCGCAAGGGCGAGGCGAAGGGCGTGGCGGGCCGCGTGCATCTCGATTCCGGCTTCGAAGTACTCATCGCGCAAGCGCCCAAGTCGCAAGTGTTGCCCTCGCGCATACGCAGCTACCTGGCTGAATGCCGCTCGCGCGGCGTCAGCTTCACCATGCCGCGCATCGTTGCCGAGCTGCAACTGGAACTGAGCGGCGACGACACGGTCGACGCGCCGCTCGACCTCACCCTGGCCGATATGCAGCATCTGACGGAAATGGGCATCAGCCTGAGCCTGGTGACGCGCTGCGCCGCAGCCTGATTCCCGTGTGACACAAAAAATGGCCACCTGTTCAGGGTGGCCATTTTTCGTCATGGTTCGTCGAGTTCGACGGTGACCATATTGTCGTCCGGCTTGCGGTCGATCAACTTGTTGTCGGGATCGATGCCCGCCTTGCCGGGCCGGCTGCCGACGATGACGGTGTAGCTCGCTTCGCGTGCCGTCATGCGCTGGCGTTCGCGCAGCAGCGGATGGCCATTCGCGTCGTCGACGCCGATCTCGATCCAGTCGTGCAGCGGAGCGTCGTGTTCCTCGCCCTGTTCGCCAGCCGTCAATTTGCTTGCCTGCACCTTGATGGTGACTGCGTACTTGCCGTCGCTGCGTTTGACGGCCGTGGCCGACAGGGCGCGGTTATCGAACAGCACGATTTTCTCGAACAGGTCGTCGATCAGGTAAGCCTGCTCGGGCGGCGTGACCTGGCGCAAGCCGGTTATCAGCGCCGTCACGCTCGCATACGGCGGGCCTTTCTGGCCATAGGTCTTGAGCAGCTCGCGCAACACGCCGTTGACCTTGTCTTCGCCGATCATGTCCTGCAGCAAGTACATGGCCAGGCTGCCCTTGTTGTAATGGATGTAAGTCTGGTTTTCATTCTCGGCCAGCGGCAGTTCCTTCTTGCGCTCTTCGCTGCGTCCCATCAGGTATTGATTCAGGTCATAGCGCAGGAAGCGGCGCATCTTGGCCGGCCCCGCGGTTTTCTTCATCACCATCAGGGCAGAGTATTCGGCCAGGGTTTCGCTGAGCACGGTGGCGCCCCGCGTATTGCCGCCCACCAATTGATGCGCCCACCACTGGTGCGCCACTTCATGCGCCGTGACGTAGAACGGATAATCGAGGTCTTTCGGATTCTTGTCGTCCACCCTGGCGATGAAGCCCAGGCCTTCCGAGTACGGAATCGTGTTCGGGAACGATTGCGCAAACGTGGCATAGCGGGGGAACTCGACGATGCGCAAGACCTTGTGCTGGTAGGGGCCGAAGTTCTTCGTGTAGTACTCGAGCGCTTCCTTGCTGCCGCGCACGAAACGATCGAGGTTGTATTCATGGCCCGGGTGGTAATACACGTCGATGGCCACGTCTTGCCAGCGCTCGTGCCTGACGGCGTAGTGGGCAGACTGGAACGAGTAGAAGTTCAGGATCGGCTGGTCCATCGTGTAATGGAAGTAATGGCGGCCCTTGGCGATCCAGTCGTTGTCCAGCATGCCCGGCGCGATGGCCGTCTGGCCGTCCACGGTGCTGACGGTGGCATCAAAACGGATGCGGTCGGCGTCGTTGCTGACGTAGTTGTCGGCCAGTCCCTTCGCATCGTCGCGCGGCAAGGCCCGTTCGCGTGCGGGCAAGCCGTGTTTCTTGCGGTCGCGCGGATCCGTCAGTTCCAGCTGCGGCTGGTAGCCGATGTGCGGCAGCACGGCATTCGTGAAGAAGGTGCCGTTGGCCACCACGGGCGTGTCCTGGCCCAGGCCGAAGATGCCGCGCGGCGCATAGCGGATGTCGAAATCGAGGCCCAGGGTGGCGCCCGGCGCCAGCGGCGCGGCCAGGCGGTAGCTATAGAAGCCCAGCTTGCCGTCATCGAGGCCGGGATGCACGCGCGCATCGAAACGCAGGCGCATGGTAGCCGTCGGGTCTTGCTGCACAAAAATGTGGCTGATCGGCAGGCTGGTCTTGTTTTGCAGCATGTAGCGGCCCGTAACGATGAGCGTGCGCTGCGCCGGGTAGATGGCCACGTCGAGTTTCACGTCGGTGATGCGCGGCTGCGGCGTGGCGGCAAACTTGCGGTACTGGCGCTCGATACTGGCGCGGTCCGCGTCGCGCGCATAGTCGGACTTGTAATCGTTGGCCACGTGGAAGACGTAGAACAGCACGGCACCGCTACTGACGAAGACCACAGCGCCGATGGCAAAGCTGGCCAGCACGCCCTGCGTCAGGCCGTGGCGCGCCAGGCGCAGACGGATGCGCCAGCTGTCCTGCGCACCGCGGGGCCAGAACAGCAGTGACAGCACCGTCAGCATGACGGCCGCGCCGCTCCAGTACAGCAAGTACCAGCGCTCGCGCAACACATAGTGGCCGGCGCCGTTCATGGCCGAATACACGAAGTCAGGCGTGCTGCCGTACAGCAGCAGCGGGTCGCCCAGGCCCAGCGAAGCAAAGCTGACGCTGGCGATGTGGTACAGAATCATGGCGAAATACGCCAGGTACTTGTGATTGATCAATACCTGCAAGAAAATGGCCAGCACGGCGATCAGCGCGTAATAGGGCAGGTGCGACAGGAACAGCGATTCCACGTACAGGCCCGGATCGAGGCGGTAATAGCCCTTGAAGACCTGGATCGACATGCCGCACAGCATGATGATCAGGCTCAGCAAGGCTTGCAGGCCGATCAGGGCGAACAGTTTCGACAGCAGGGGCAGCCAGTTCGGCACGGGCAGGGCGTCGAGCATCAGATACGTGCCCGCCTCGCGTTCGCGCCACACCAGTTCGCCCGCATAGAAGGTGGTAATGATCAGCATGAACAGGGCGAACGAGGCGCTGACCATGTCCAGCACCTTTTCCGTCACGGGATAGGTATTCGTGCCGTAGATGGAGCCCATGTCCAGCGCGCCCGCATACATGGTCAGCACGCCGGCCAGCACGATGACGACAAAATAAATGTTCTTGATGGTTTCGCGCAGGTTCAGCCAGCTCATCTTGAGGAGCAGGGTAGCCAGGTTGCGCTGCGCGAAGTCCGGGGTTTCCTGCGTGGACAGCGAAGCGTTCGACAGGCGCAGCGGGACGTCGCCGTCGCTGCGGCGCCGGGTGGCGCCCGCGTCCGTCGTCGCATGGAACTGGAAGCGCCAGTAGCCGAGCAGCAAGGCCACGAGGGCGAAGCCGGACCAGATGGCGCGGTTCAGCAGGTACACGCCTTCCAGCGTCACCAGGCGCGTGTTGCGCTCCGCGTTCGGCCAGTATTCCGTCAGGCGTATCAGCGCCGTGGTGCCGAACGGGTCGATCAGGGCGGCCAGGGTCTTGTAGTCGAGGTCGCGCGCCAGCGACGGCGCCACCAGGTAGCCGATCAGCATGACTACCGAGCTGATGTACACGGGCAGCATGCGCCGCGTCAGGGCCGCGATGACGAAGAAGATGGCGCCGAAGATGAACAGGTTCGGCAGCAGGGTAAAGACGTAGGGCATCAGGTAGGCCAGCGCCCGTTGCGGCCCCAGCCGTTCGGGATCGATGCCGGGCAGCCAGGCGCCCAGCCAGGCGCCGATGACGATGCTGGAAAACACCACGGCCAGCACCAGCCAGGCGCCGAGGAAGCGGCCGAACACGTACTGGTATTTCTTGATCGGCGCGCTGAAGAAGAAATGCTGCATGCCGTACTCGAAATCCTGCTGCACCGAGCGGCCCATCATGGCGGCCACCACCACGGCGCCGAAGCAGCCCAGCAGGCTACATGTGAACGCCAGCGAGCGGGGCGCGTTGATCAGGAACTTGCCGCCGAAACTGATGCTCGCTTCCTTGAAGACGCCGCCGGCGGCCGCCATCCACAGCATGGCCAGCGCCAAAAACATGGCGAAATACACCCAGGTGGACAGCAGCTTGAGCCGCTGTCGCGCTTCAAAGCGGGCGATGGCAAACATGGCGGCCCCCTCAGTCGCACTGCGGGGCGACGCGGTGGCGCCCGGCAATGGTGGCGAAATACAGGTCTTCCAGGTCGCCGATGGCTTCCTCGAAGCCGTCGCCCGGGTCGTCGTCGCTGTAGACGTGGATCAGGGTGCGGCCCGACAGCAAGCGCGTGGAAATGACGGCGTGGCGCTGCTGGAAGCTGGCCAGTTCTTTCTTTTCGACAAAACGCGCCCAGATCTTGCAGCTGACTTCGTCGATCAGTTCCTGGGTCTTGCCGCACAGCAGCAAATGTCCCTTGTTGATGATGGCCATGTTGGCGCACAGGTCGGCCACGTCGGAGACGATATGGGTCGACAGGATCACCGTCTTGTCTTCGCCGATGTCGGACAGCAGATTATGGAAGCGGACCCGCTCCTGCGGGTCGAGGCCGGCCGTCGGCTCGTCGACGATGATCAGTTTCGGGTCGCCCAGCAGGGCTTGCGCGATGCCGAAGCGCTGGCGCATGCCGCCGGAAAAGCTGCCCAGGCGCTGGTGGCGCACGTCGAACAAATTGGTTTGCTGCAACAGGCCATCGACGACTTCGCGCCGGCGCGCCCGCTGCGACAGCCCTTTCAAGGTGGCGAAGTGGTCGAGCAGCTCGTAGGCCGTCACTTTCGGGTACAGGCCGAAGTCCTGTGGCAGGTAGCCCAGCATGCGGCGGATCTCGTCCTTGTCGTCGAGCACGTCGTAGTCGCCGAAGAAAATGGAGCCGGAATCGCATTCCTGCAGGGTGGCCAGGGTGCGCATCAGGGTCGACTTGCCGGCGCCGTTCGGGCCCAGCAAGCCGAACATCCCGGGCGGTATCGTCAGCGACACGTTATCCAGCGCTACCACGCCATTCGCGTAGGTTTTCGATAATTTGCGAATCTGCAATTCCATACAACTCCTGACTCATGCGTTGCAGCCCGATGGTGCAGGGCTTCTCTATGCTGGCATTGTATTGAATTTAAGACGTACTGGGCAGTTGCATGCGATACACGGCATTTTCGCGTGGCCAGAGTGCAATTGGCGGGAGTGGACGGCGCGCCGGAGGTGCTGTTTCCGGCGCGCCCTGCGAGTATCAGTTGCGGAACAATACCGATTCCCGGTTAAACCACCAGCGGCACAGCATCAGCAGCGCGCCAGCGATGACCGTGGTCGAGGCCAGGATCACGCCGAACATGCGGTAATCCATGGTGCCTTTCACGAGTTCCTTCATGGCCAGCGACACGTTGGTCAGCGGCACCATGGCCCACATCCAGTTCAGTTCGACGCCGGGCAGCATGGCCGCCACGGTGGGCAGGATGACGAACAGCATCAATGGCGTGATCATGCCGGCCGCTTCCTTGTAGCTTTTCGCGTAGATCGAGATCGACAGCAGCAGCGAGGCGAAGATGGCGGCCGTCGGCACCAGCATCAGGGTCACCATGGCCAGGTCGGGCAAGCCGATGCTGCGCACCATGACGGCCATGTTGCCTTCCAGCGAACTGCCGAAGATGGCCAGCAGGGCGCCCATGCTGCCCACCATCAGCACGGCCGAGGTCATGCCGACGGTAAACAGCACGAGGAATTTGGCCAGTACGATGGCGCTGCGCGGCACGGGTGCCAGCAGCAGGGTTTCCAGCGTGCCCCGTTCCTTTTCGCCGGCGCCCAGGTCGATGGCCGGGTACATGGCCGCCGTCAGGCACACCATCAGCAGCAGATACGGCAGCATGCCGCCGACGATGGCGCCCATCTGCTCGCGCTCGTTGGCCGTCGATTGCTTGTCGAGCACGATGGGATTGAGGGCAAAGGCCAGCTGGGCCGGACTCAGGTTCAGGGCCGACAGCGCCCCTTCGCGCAGGCTGGCGTTATAGGTGTCGACGATCTCGCGCACCCGCTGCTGGGTCACGTCGACCGTGCTGGCGCTGTTGTAGTGCAGTACCACCTTGGCCTGTTGCCGTTGCTGCAGCGCCTCTTCAAAGCGGGGCGGGATGACGACGGCAAACTTGATGGTGTCGTCGCCGATGGCGCGGCGGATCTCCCCCTCGCTGGCCAGCGGCACTTCGCGCAGGTTGTGCTGCTGGGCAAAACGCGTGCTCAAGCCCGGCGAATGGTCCTTGCCGAACAGGGCGTAGCGCATTTCCGCCGTCTTGGCGTTCTTGAACATATTGTTCGAGACATAGGCAAAGCCGCCAAAGATCAGCGGCATGGCAAAGATGGGGATCAGAATGGTGAAGATCAGCGTCTTGCGGTCGCGCGTGAGCTCCAGCAACTCTTTCAGATAAATGGTCCACATGGCTCAGGTTCCCCGGTTGATGACGCTGACGAAGGCGTCGTACAAGTCCGCGCTGCCGCCCAGGTGGCGCAGCTCGTCGACGGTGCCGTTGAAGGCGGTGGTGCCGCGGTTGATGATGCAGACGCGGTCGCACAGCTTTTCCACCTCGTGCAGGTGGTGCGTGGAAAAGATCAGCGGCACGCGCAGTGCCTTGTAGCTGGCGATGAAGTCGAGCAGGATCTTGGCCGACATCACGTCCAGACCCGTCGTCGGCTCGTCGAGGATGACCACTTGCGGCTCGTGCACGACGGTGCGGGCGATCGCACACTTCTGTTTCATGCCCGTCGACAACTGATCGGCCCGTTTGCCGCCGTATTCCTCCATCTGCAGCAGGGAAAACAGCTCGTCGCAGCGGCGTTTCAGCTTGTCGGCCGGCATGCCGTGCAGGCGGCCAAAGTATTCCACATTCTCGCGCGCCGTCAGGCGGCCATACAAGCCTGTCGAGCCGGACAGGAAACCGATGCTTTGGCGCGCCACCAGCGGTTGCTGCAGCACGTCGACGCCGTTGACGAGGGCGCTGCCCGCGTCCGCCTGCAAAGCCGTCGACAGCAGGCGCAGGGTGGTCGTCTTGCCGGCGCCATTCGGGCCCAGCAGGCCCAGCACTTCGCCGGGCGCGCAGCTGAAACTGACGTCGCGCACGGCATGAAACCAGCCCTCGTGTTCGCGCGGATCGCTGACGTGCACGCCCTTGCCCTTGTGGGGCGGCATGCGGAAACGTTTTGCCAGGTGCTTGACCTCTATCATGTGCTTCATCCATTCAACGGTGAAGAAACAAGAGTAGCATGCAAAAAATGTAACTTGCAAGGTGGAAATATCGTTTGGTCTATTGAAAAAAACAGCATCTTCATGCAAGCTGGCCCGGTGGGCGCCGGCGGACGGCGCGGGAGAGCGCAATGCAAACGATCGATCAGGCGATGCAGGACAAGGTATTGGCCGTGGCCCGCGCCGGCATGACCAGCGCCGAAGCCATCGGTTTCTTCCGCGTCAGCCTGGGCCTGTACTACCTGGCCGGCCTGATGACGGAAGAAACCCTCGATTTCAAGCAGATCGACGCGCAGTACAACCGTTTTATCTATCACTCGATAGGCGGCGGGCACAGCATCGCCAGCGTGCTGCAATTCATGAGCGGCGAGAAAGTCTTGCGTGTCTTGCAATCGGAGCGTTTTCGCGCCGCGTTTGCCGAGTACTGCCCGGACATTCCCGTCGACAGCATTTCCTTCCTGATTTCATTGAACCTGGGCGTGGCGAAAAGCCTGTCCGGCCTCGATGCCGTCGGCCCCGTGGTGGACTGGATCGAGCAGGAAAAAGCGCGCACAAGTCAATAAAGCCCCGTTCGCCCTGCGCGCGGCGTGGGTACGGCCGGCCCTGATCGTCCTATAATTCATGTTTTACTACTCATGAGCATAGCCACGATGACCGCGAACCGCCATTTTGACCCCCTGGATCGTTTGATTGTCGGCGCCGACAAGGCCTTGCGCGTGATCGCGGGCGTGGCCTCGGCCTCGCGCCCCACGCCGGCCGCGCACGCGCCCGATGCGCAACTGAGCCCGGCCGAACAGCGCCACAGCGCCGGCTTGATGCGCGTCAACCATGTGGGCGAAGTCTGCGCGCAAGCCTTGTACAACTCGCAGGCCCGCTATGCGCACAGCCCGGCCATCCGCGCCCAGTTCGACGAGGCGGGCCGCGAAGAGGAAGACCACCTGGCTTGGACGGCGCAGCGCCTGACGGAGCTGGGCTCGCGTCTGAGCCTGCTCAATCCCCTGTGGTATGCGGGTTCGTTTGCGCTGGGCACCATCGCCGCGCGCATGGGCGACGGCCGCAGCCTGGGTTTTGTGGTGGAAACGGAACGCCAGGTGGAAGCGCACCTGGCCAGCCATTTGCAGGAATTGCCCCCGCAGGACGCCAAATCGCGCGCCATCGTCAAGCAGATGGCCATCGACGAGGTGGAACACGGCGCCGCTGCCCAGAGATTAGGCGCCATCGACACCCCGGCACCCGTGAAGGCGTTGATGGGCATCATGGGGAAAGTGATGACAAAAACGGCGTATTATATTTAAAACAAAGGCGCTCCGAAGAGCGCCTTTTTCATGCATGCCTGAGACGTGAAACGCCAGGCAAAACCGTAGCGAGCGGAAGGGAGAGGTGGTCGAGAAGCGCAACCGTGCTGGAGCACGGTGAGCATCGCAGGCCGCCTATACCGACGCGCAGTAGGTTTGGTCAGGCGCTTTCTTCGATGATCTCGAAGGAATGCGTAATTTCCGCCGTCTTCGCCAGCATGATCGACGCCGAGCAATATTTGTCGTGCGACAAAGTCACGGCCCGTTCCACGGCCGCCGGTTTCAGGGCCTTGCCCCGCACCGTGAAGTGGAAGTGGATCTTGGTAAATACTTTCGGATCGGTATCGGCGCGTTCGGCCTTCAGGGTCACTTCGCAGCCCTTGACGGCTTCGCGTCCCCGTTTCAGGATCAGCACCACGTCATAGGCGGTGCAGCCGCCCGTGCCCAGCAAGACCATTTCCATGGGGCGTGGCGCCAGGTTGTGGCCGCCGCCTTCGGGCGCGCCATCCATGCTCACCATGTGGCCGGAACCGGTTTCTGCCCGAAAACTCATGCCCGACGGGCCATTCCAGCTGACTTTGCATTCCATCGTACTCTCCGAAAATTGTAAGCGTTTTGTATTGTAATAGAGGAATGCCCGTCCATGTGCTGGCCGCCAGCCCGCAGCGGGTCTGCATTGCGGCTTGACGCGGCAGGGCAAAGCCGCTTATACTTGTCGGCTTTCCGTTCGCTCAGGAAAAGTAAATAAGGCAGAGTCCGCACAGCAACATCGGCGGAACCACCATTTGAGCGTGTAATCTATTAGGAAGTCAACATGAAAACATTTTCCGCTAAAGGACATGAAGTCCAGCGCGATTGGTTCGTGGTTGACGCGACGGACAAAGTCCTCGGACGTGTTGCCAGCGAAGTGGCACTCCGACTGCGCGGCAAACACAAACCAGAATTTACTCCTCACGTCGATACCGGCGACTTCATCGTCGTCATCAACGCAGGCAAACTGCGTGTGACCGGTACCAAAGCTACTGAGAAAATTTACTACCGTCACTCTGGTTATCCAGGCGGCATCTACGAAACCAACTTCCAGAAAATGCAACAGCGTTTTCCAGGTCGCGCGCTTGAGAAAGCGGTCAAGGGCATGCTGCCTAAAGGCCCACTCGGCTACGCAATGATCAAGAAGCTGAAAGTGTACGCGGAAGGTTCCCATCCGCACGCTGCTCAGCAACCTAAAGCACTTGTTCTCTAAGGAACTGACATGATCGGTAATTACAATTATGGAACCGGCCGTCGCAAAAGTGCAGTGGCTCGGGTTTTTATCAAAGTTGGCACAGGCTTGATCGTTGTTAACGGCAAACCAGCAAACGAATACTTTTCGCGCGAAACGGGTCTGATGGTCATCCGTCAACCTCTGGAACTGACCGGCAATGTCGAGCGTTTCGACATCAAAGTCAACGTCCATGGCGGCGGTGAGTCGGGCCAGGCTGGTGCAGTTCGTCACGGCATCACCCGCGCTCTGATCGACTACGATGCAGCGCTGAAACCGGAACTGGCGAAAGCCGGCTTCGTGACCCGCGATGCACGTGAAGTCGAGCGTAAAAAAGTTGGTCTGCGCAAAGCACGTCGCGCAAAGCAATTCTCGAAGCGTTAATTTCTACGCTACAGCGCCTTCCGGGGTGCTGGTCGAAAAGCCGCTGGACTTCGGTCCCGCGGCTTTTTTGCATTTCAGCGTGACTCTGCGTTGCGCTGTAAAATACGCGGAAAACCCATAGGGGGAGCGTTTCCCTTCATCTTTATGCAATCTATACACAAGGAAAGAACATGATCAAAGTTGGCATCGTCGGCGGCACTGGATACACGGGCGTGGAGTTGTTGCGCTTGCTGGCTACCCATCCAGATGTCGAGTTGACGGCGATTACCTCGCGCAAGGAAGATGGCTTGCCCGTTGCTGACATGTATCCTTCCTTGCGCGGCCACGTGAAACTGGCGTTTTCCTCGCCGGACAAGGCGAATCTGGAGCAATGCGATGTGGTCTTCTTTGCCACCCCGCATGGTGTTGCGATGGCGCAAGCTCCAGCCCTGCTGGCCGCCGGCGTGAAAGTCATCGATCTGGCCGCCGACTTCCGCCTGAAAGACCAGGCCAAGTTCGAGCAGTGGTACAAGATTCCCCACACGGCACCCGAGCTGATCGAACAGGCCGTGTACGGCTTGCCGGAACTGAACCGTGAAGACATCAAGCAGGCGAAGCTGATCGCCAATCCAGGCTGCTACCCGACCACCATGCAGCTGGGCTTCTATCCGCTGCTGAAGGCGGGCCTGGTCAACGCGGGCGGCTTGATCGCCGACTGCAAGTCGGGCGTGTCCGGCGCCGGCCGCAAGGCGGAAATCGGCATCCTGTTCTCGGAAAGCAGCGACAGCTTCAAGGCCTATGGCGTGGCCGGTCACCGCCACTTGCCGGAAACGACGGCGCAGCTGCAGCGTTTCACGGACGACAAGGTGGCGCTGACCTTCACGCCGCACCTGGTGCCGATGATTCGCGGCATGCATTCGACCCTGTACGCGCAGTTGAACAAGGACGTCAGCAATGAAGAATTGCAAGCCTTGTTCGAAGCGCAATACAAGGACGAGCCTTTCGTCGACGTGATGCCGTTCGGTTCGCACCCGGAAACCCGCTCCACGCGCGGCTCGAACATGCTGCGCCTGGCCTTGCACCGTCCCGAAGGCGGCAATACCGTCATCGTGCTGGTGGTGCAGGACAACCTGGTCAAGGGCGCTTCGGGCCAGGCAGTGCAATGCATGAACTTGATGTTTGGCTTGAAAGAAACGGCCGGTTTGCAACATATCGCCCTGCTGCCGTAAAAATAGGCACCAAGCTTGCGCAGGTCCGGCACCTTTTTGCCGGACCTGTGCTAAATTGGACTGCCACGTACACCGACAGGATGACGTTCATGTTCGAGCGCAACACGAAAAACCCCATCGACACCCTGATCGGCGCTTCCACGCGGATCGAGGGCGATTTGCTGTTTTGCGGCGGCTTGCGCATCGATGGCCATGTGCGCGGCAACGTCACGGGCGAGCCGGGCGACCCCACTTATGTGGTGCTGGGCGAGGCAGGGCGCATCGATGGCGAAGTGCGCTGCTCCAGCCTGGTCGTCAGCGGCGAGATCAATGGCCCCGTGTACGTGTCCGAAATGCTTGAAATCCAGCCAAAAGCCCGCATTGTAGGAGAGGTCTATTACAAGGTGCTGGAAATGCACAGCGGCGCCTTGGTGCAAGGCAAGCTCAGTCGCCACGACAGCGCCGACCCCGTGCTGCACCTGGCCGTGTCGGAAATGTGATCCGGAACAACAGTGGCGGCTGGCGGCGAGGGCTGGCAGAGCGAGAGTTGCGCCAACAGTCTATAATGACCGAATGTTTTCTGAGGAGTGCCTGATATGAATGCCGTCGCTGAAATGCAAGATGTGATCCCTTCCCCTATTATCTTTACCGATAGCGCCGCTGAAAAAGTCGCGCAGCTGATCGAAGAAGAAGGCAATCCCGACCTGAAATTGCGCGTCTTCGTGCAGGGCGGCGGCTGTTCCGGCTTCCAGTACGGCTTTACGTTCGACGAAATCGTCAACGAAGATGACACCACCATGGTCAAGAACGGCGTCCAGCTGTTGATCGATTCCATGAGCTACCAGTATCTGGTCGGCGCGGAAATCGACTACAAGGATGACCTGGAAGGCGCGCAGTTCGTGATCAAGAATCCGACAGCGACGTCTACCTGCGGCTGCGGTTCGTCCTTCTCCGTCTAAGCTGGCACATCTGAGAAAACGTCCATGGCGGCGTTGCATTGCCTCGCCGTACTATTCGTACTGTCTTCGGCAATGCGCCTTGCCCTGAACGTTTTTCAGACGCGCCGGATTACAGGCGCAATATAAAAATAGCGGATCATCGATCCGCTATTTGTGTTTCTGGAGCAATTGTTTCATATCAACGTGGGTACAGCGCGCCCAGTACCCGTAAGCCCTGCGCCCCCGTCACGGCCGGCAAGTTGCCCGGCTTGCGCTGCGTAAAGCGCCATGCCAGCCAGGCAAACGCCAGCGCTTCGACCTGGCTGGGCGCCACGCCCAGCGCTGCCGTCGATGCCACCGCCATGCCAGGCAATGCAGCGGCCAGGGCTGCCATCAGCGTGGCGTTCTGCGCGCCGCCGCCACATACATATACCGTTTCCGCCTGCGCCCCGTCGCGCGCGATGGCGTGCGCCAGGCTGGCGGCCGTCAGCTGCGTCAGGGTCGTCTGCACGTCGGCAGGGTTGGCCAGCGGATAGTTGCTCAGCTTGCTATTCAGCCAATCGGCGTGGAACAGGTCGCGCCCCGTGCTTTTCGGCGCCGGCAAGTCAAAATACGGCTCATGGAGCAATTCCGCCAGCAGGGCAGGCAAGACCTGGCCCGTGGCGGCCCAGGCGCCGTTGGCGTCGTAGGGCTGGCCCAGGTGCCGCAAGACCCAGCCATCCATCAGCGCGTTGCCGGGCCCCGTGTCGTAGCCAGTCACCGCGCCGTCCGCATGCAGCACGCTGATGTTGCTGATGCCGCCGATATTGGCCAGCACGCGCGTGTGGCCGGGCAAATTGAAAATGGCCTGGTGAAAAGCGGGCACCAGCGGCGCGCCCTGGCCGCCGGCCGCCACGTCGCGGCTGCGCAAGTCGGCGATGACGTCGATCCCCGTCAGCTCCGCCAGCAGGGCCGGATTGTTCAACTGGCGCGTAAAGCCCAGTTCAGGGCGGTGGCGGATGGTCTGGCCGTGCGCGCCGATGGCGGCGATGGCGTCCGGGCCGATGCCCGCGTCGCTCAATAGCCGGGCGACGCAGTCGGCGTAATGGCGCACGAGTTGATTGGCCGCCAGTGCTTCGCGTTCGATTTCATTCTGGCCGGCACTTTGCAAGGCCATCAGGTCATCGCGCAGGCTGGCGGGAAAGGGAATGTAGGCATCGCCCAGGCTGCGTGTGCCGCCATCGTCGGCAAAGTCGACCAGCGCGCCGTCAACGCCGTCCAGGCTGGTGCCCGACATCAAACCGATATACAGCATGGGTGTTTCCTCGCGTGCGTAAGTGATGGATGCATTGTGCCGTATTTTCTCGCGCACATAAAACAAAGGCACCGGCCATCTGCATGGGCGGTGCCTTTATGTGTTGCCCGAAGGCAGTGTTGCTTAGCGCGAAGCCAGTGCCGTGTCGTTCGGACGCAGCAGAGTGAAGCGATGCATCATGTCGGCCGACACCATGCGGAAGCGGCTCAGCTCGGCTGCCGTCAGCGGCGCCTGGGCTTGGACGTTCAGCTTGCTTGGATCCTGCGCCACGCCGCCGACGCGGAATTCATAGTGCAAATGGGCGCCCGTGGACCAGCCGGTGGTGCCGACGTAGCCGATCACATCGCCCTGGCTCACTTTTTGACCTTTTTTCAGGCCCGAAGCGAAGCGGCTCATGTGCGCGTAGGCGGTGGTGTAGTTAGCCCAGTGTTTCAGAACAACAACATTACCGTAGCCGTTCTGGCTGCCGACGGAATCGACCACGCCGTCGCCGGAAGCGCGGATAGGCGTGCCCGTTGCCGCGGCAAAATCGATGCCCTTGTGCGCTTTCCAGTTGCCGGAAATCGGGTGCACGCGCATGGAGAAACCGGACGAGATGCGGGAGAATTCGAGGGGGGATTTCAGGAAGGCTTTTTTGAGGGACTTGCCGTCGAAACTGTAGTAACCGCCGCCTTGCTTGCTGGCTGGGTCTTCGAACCAAACGGACTGGTAAGTCGTGCCGCGGTTGGTGAATTCACCGGCCAGGATGCGGCCCGCTCGGACAAATTCGCCATCTTGCCAGAACGTTTCGTAGACCACATTAAACGAGTCGCCGCGTTTCAGGTCGGAACGGAAGTCGATATTGGTGGAGAACATTTCCACGATTTGCGCGGAAATCGAGTCTGGCAGGCGGGTGCCGTCCAGGCTGGAGTCGGTGGCGGCGAACAGGGTGGAAGTAATCTTGCGCGCATGCATTTCAACGCGGCGTTCCAGCTGGGCTGCCACTTCCGTGGCCACGAACTTGTCGCCCTTGCGGGTGATCAGGATGTTCTTGACCGACTTGTCGTTGCTGTCGACGAGGGTGGCGCGCATCCAGTTGAGTTCGCCAGTTTCGGACGTTTGCGCTTGCACGCGCTTGCCCGATTTCAGCAACATCACGCCGCGTGCGATCTTGTCGGTCTTGATGAAATTGGCCGCCGCCGTATCATCCACGCCGAGACGGGTCAGCAAGGTGGCGAGGGTATCGCCAGCGCGGACTTTTTCTTCGTGGGTGAAATTCTGGTCTACCTGTTCCATCGCGGAAATTTGCGAGGCGAGATCAGGCATTTCCAGGTTCTGGGCGATGGACGTGACCGGGAGGTCGGACGCATCGGGCGCCATGGGCGACACAGCGACCGCGCCGAAGGCGGCCACGGCGAGCAGCACTGCCGACGCGCCGATAATGCGTGCCTTGCGTGTCGTCGTCAGCTGTGTGTACAAGCGTGAGCCTGTGATTTTATGTATAGGGTTCATGCAATCAGTTAAAATTTGCCCTTGAACGATTCGTGAACTAGTGCTCTTTGTTATTGTTATTTTGGTTCGCTCATACGGCAAGATTGATGGGATCGAGCATTATAACAAACTCCGCAAACCTACTACCATTTTGAGATTTATAGTCAAATTTTATGGAAATCAACACCACCGCATCGCCTACAAAGGCTAACGCCGCTCAGACCGCGCTTGTGCTGTCGGACAGAGTACAAGAAGCCCTCGCGATTACCAAGCGTGGCGTCGACGAACTCTTGATCGAAAGCGAATTTGCGCAAAAATTAGCGCGTTCCGAGAAAACCGGTGTTCCACTGCGCATCAAACTGGGCCTGGACCCGACTGCACCCGACTTGCATCTGGGCCACACTGTCGTGCTGAACAAGATGCGCCAGCTGCAAAACCTCGGCCATCAAGTCATTTTCCTCATCGGCGACTTTACTTCCATGATCGGCGACCCTTCGGGCCGCAACGTCACGCGTCCGCCGCTGACGAAGGAACAGATCGAGATTAACGCGATGACGTATTTCGCGCAAGCATCTTTAGTGCTGGACGCCAGCAAGACGGAAATCCGCTATAACTCCGAATGGTGCGATCCGCTGGGCGCGCGCGGCATCATCCAGCTCGCTTCCCACTACACGGTGGCGCGCATGATCGAGCGCGACGACTTCACCAAGCGCTTCCAGGGCGGCATTCCTATTTCCGTCCACGAATTCCTGTACCCGCTGATGCAGGGTTACGACTCGGTGGCCCTGAAATCGGACCTGGAACTGGGCGGCACGGATCAGAAGTTCAACCTGCTGGTGGGCCGCGAACTGCAAAAGCAGTATGGACAGGAGCAGCAGTGTATTTTGACCATGCCGCTGCTGGAAGGTTTGGACGGCGTGGAAAAAATGTCCAAGTCGAAGAATAACTACATCGGCATCACGGAACCGGGCAACACCATGTTCGCCAAGCTGATGAGCATTTCCGACGTGATGATGTGGCGCTACTACGAGCTGCTGTCGTGGCGCTCGATCGCCGAACTGGCCCAGCTGAAGCGCGAAGTCGAAGAAGGCCGCAATCCGCGCGACGCCAAGGTTGCGCTGGCGCAAGAAATCGTCGCCCGCTTCCATTCGCAGCAGGCGGCCGAAGATGCGCTGGCCGACTTCGTCAACCGCTCGAAGGGCGGAATTCCCGACGATATCCCGGCAGTGACCCTGGCTGGCGCGCCGCTGGGCATCCCGCAATTGCTGAAACAGGCTGGCCTGTGCCCGTCGACGTCGGAAGCCATGCGCATGATCGAGCAGGGCGGCGTGCGCATCGACGGCACCGTCATCAGCGACAAGGGCCTGCAAGTGGCGGCTGGCGAATTCGTGTTGCAAGTTGGCAAGCGCAAATTTGCGCGCGTCACCTTGACGGCATGATCGCGCTGCTGCAGCGCGTCACGCAGGCGAAAGTCGACGTTGCCGGCGCCACCATCGGCGCCATCGACGCCGGCCTGATGGTGCTCGTGTGCGCCGAGCGGGGCGATACGGAGAAAGAAGCGGACGCCCTGCTGGCCAAGCTGCTCGGCTATCGCGTGTTTGCCGACGAGGCAGGCAAGATGAACCGCAGCGTGACGGACGTGGCCGGCGGCTTGCTGCTGGTGCCGCAGTTTACGCTGGCGGCCGACACCAAGTCCGGCACGCGCCCGTCGTTTACGCCGGCCGCCGCGCCGCAGGACGGCTTGCGCCTGTTCACGCATTTCGTGGAACAGGCGCGCAGCCGCCACGCGACCGTGCAAACGGGACAGTTCGGCGCCGACATGCAGGTGTCGCTGACGAATGACGGGCCTGTCACCTTCTGGCTACAAGTAAACGCAAAGCAATAACTAAAAAATATAAAGAGGAGCAAGCGATGAAATTGTGGAGCGAGACGTTTCGTGATGGCGGCCTGATGCCGGCCGACCAAGCCTTTGCCGAGATCGATCCGGCCAGCCGCGTGCGCCTCGCTGGCAACCGCAATCCCCATCTGGCCTGGGACGAGGTACCGAACGGCACCGAGTCGCTGGCCTTGTTCTGCATCGACCCCGATGCGCCGCAGGACGGCAGCCTGGTCAATGTTGAAGGCCAGGTCTTGCCGCTGGCGGCGCCGCGCGGCGACTTTTATCACTGGAGTTTGCTCGACGTGCCGCCCGCCCTGCGCTCCGTTGCCGCCGGGGAATTTTCCAGCGGCATCACGCCGCGCGGCAAGGCCGCAGCTACTGGGCTGCGCCAGGGCCTCAACGACTACACGGGCTGGTTTGCCGGCGATGCCGCCATGGCCGGCGATTATTACGGCTATGATGGCCCATGCCCGCCGTGGAACGACGAGCGCATCCACCATTACATTTTCCGCCTGTATGCGCTCGACGTGCCGCGCCTGGAGCTGCCTGAGCGTTTTACGGGGCAGCAAGCGCATGCCGCGCTCTACGGCCACATCCTCGACGAAGCCCAGCTCGTCGTCGCCTACTCGCTCAACCCCGAGCTGGCACTTACCCTGAAGAAATAACGCATGAGCACCACGATTTTACTGATACGCCATGGCGAGACGGCCTGGAATGCGGGCCGCCGCCTGCAGGGCCATATCGACATCGCCCTCAACGAGGCGGGCCTGGCGCAAGCGGCCGCGCTGGGGCAGGCGCTGGCGGACGAGCCGCTGGCCGCCATCCTCGCCAGCGATCTGCAACGCGCGCAGCAGACGGCGCAAGCCGTTGCTCAATTGAAAGATTTGCCCGTGCAAACGGATCCCTTGCTGCGCGAGCGCTGCTATGGCGCCTTCGAAGGCTTGCTGTATGCGGATATCGCCGCGCGCTATCCGCATGAATATGCGCAGTGGCAATCGCGCCAGATCGACGCCGTGATGCCGTCGGGCGAGCGCCAGGCGGAGAGCTTCCGCCAGTTCTATGCGCGCGCGAATGGCGCCATCGCCCGCTGGGCCGAACGCTATGACGGCCAGACGATCGCCATCGTGGCGCACGGCGGCGTGCTCGAGTGCGCCTACCGCGAGGCGGTCGGCATGACGCTCGACAGTCCGCGCGACTTCCAGGTCAAAAATGCCAGCGTCAACCGTTTTTCTTACGCCGACGGCAAACTGCATTTAGTGCACTGGGGAAATATCGAACACCTGAGCGCGCCCGCGATGGACGAGCTGGGCTAAGCGGCCCCATTGTCACTCTGACGCACTGATCCAAAAAAATAGTGCTTATTAATTAGGCAGGGAATCGGTTAAAATAGCAGGTTCCTCCGTCCATTCCAGGTTCTTCAGTGCAAATCGGCCCTCACATTCTGCGCAACAACGTTTTCGTCGCTCCCATGGCGGGCGTGACGGATCGGCCTTTCCGCCAGTTGTGCAAGCAGCTGGGTGCCGGTTACGCCGTGTCGGAGATGGCGGCGTCGAATCCGCGCCTGTGGGCGACGGAAAAAAGTTCGCGCCGCACGGACCACGCAGGCGAAATGGAACCCAAAGCCGTGCAGATCGCCGGCGCCGACCCGCAAGACCTGGCCGACTGCGCCAGGTTCAACGTGGACCGGGGCGCGCAGATCATCGACATCAACATGGGCTGCCCCGTCAAAAAGGTGTGCAACAGCTGGTGCGGTTCGGCCCTGCTGCAAAACGAAAGCCTGGTCGAAAAGATTTTGCACGCCGTCGTCAATGCCGTCGACGTGCCCGTCACCCTGAAATTTCGCACGGGCTGGAACCGCGACAACAAGAATGCCCTGAAAATCGCCCGCATCGCCGAGCAAGCGGGCATCCAGATGCTGACCTTGCACGGCCGCACGCGCGCCGATGGCTACAAGGGCGATGCCGAATATGAAACCATTGCCGCCGTGAAAGCATCGGTGGCCATCCCCGTGGTGGCCAATGGCGACATTACCAGTCCTGAGAAGGCCCGCTTTGTGCTGGATCAAACAGGCGCCGATGCCGTCATGATCGGCCGCGCGGCGCAGGGCCGGCCGTGGATTTGCCGTGAGATCGACCATTTCTTGCGCACCGGCACCTTGTTGCCGGCGCCCTATGTGGATGAAGTGCGTACCCTGATGGACGAGCATTTGCGCGCCCATTACGCGTTTTACGGGGAATTCCTCGGCGTGCGCACGGCGCGCAAGCACATCGGCTGGTATGTGAAGGATCTGGAAGGCGGCGAAGCGTTCCGCCAGGAAATGAACTTGCTGGAGTCGACGGATGCGCAGTTGCTGGCTGTCGATCAATTTTTTGAGTCGCAATGGAAATTTGGCGAGCGGTTACAATACCGCCTCTCCGAATCCAGTGAAAGTGGCCTGATAGAAACGGCCACGGTAGCATGAACAGATAGCAAGGCAGTTGTATAAGTTATAAGCAATAGTGATCAGAAGTACAAGGGCGAGCGCCTATACAGAGCGTCATGCAATATTAATTACAACACCGAGGCAAGAGGGCAGCACGCGGACCGCATGAGCGGCGCGGCGCCGGATGGCCAGGTGTTCAGCCGGTTGAAGCATAAAAATGAGCAAAGAAAGCATTCAGGAAGTCGTACAGAAAAGTCTAGAAGATTACTTCAATGACCTGGGCGAACAGCAAGCATCGAATATCTATGACATGGTCGTGCTGACCGTGGAAAAGCCCATCCTGGAAGTCGTGATGACACGCGCCGATGGCAACCAGTCGCACGCCGCGCAGATGCTGGGCATCAACCGCAATACCCTGCGCAAGAAATTGCAGGAGCACGGTTTGCTGTAATGCCGGCATGCAAGTGACGCCAAGATTTGAATCCGCCGCAGCGGGCCCAGCCTGAGAGCTGACCGCTGCGCCATTCGCCAAGAACACTTAACCACCTAGCCACAGCCATGATCAAACAAGCTCTCCTCTCCGTTTCCGACAAGACCGGCGTTCTCGAATTCGCCCGCGCCCTGTCCGCCCTCGGCGTCAACCTCCTGTCCACCGGCGGCACTGCCAAATTGCTGGCAGACAATGGTGTTCCCGTCACGGAAGTTGCCGATTACACGGGTTTCCCGGAGATGCTCGATGGCCGTGTGAAGACCCTGCACCCGAAAGTGCATGGCGGTATCCTGGCGCGCCGCGATTTCCCTGAGCACATGTCGAAACTGGTCGAGCACGACATGCCGACCATCGACATGGTGGTGGTCAACCTGTACCCGTTCCAGGGCACGGTCGCCAAGGCCGATTGCACCCTGGAGGACGCGATCGAAAACATCGATATCGGCGGCCCGACCATGCTGCGTTCGGCGGCCAAGAATCACAAGGACGTGGTCGTCATCTGCGACCCGACCGACTACGACGCGGTGCTGGCGGAAATCCGCTCGGCCGACGGCAAGGCCGGCGACGTCAGCTATGACACCAAGTTCATGCTGGCGAAAAAAGTCTTTGCGCACACGGCGCAATACGATGGCGCCATCACCAACTACCTGACCAGCCTGGGACCGACGAAGGTGCACGCCGAGCGCGGCGCCTATCCGCAAATCCTGAACGTTGCATTTGAGAAAGTGCAAGACATGCGTTACGGCGAAAACCCGCACCAGAGCGCCGCCTTCTACCGCGATCTCGTCACCACCGATGGCGCGCTGGCCAACTACCGCCAGCTGCAAGGCAAGGAATTGTCGTACAACAACATCGCCGATGCCGATGCGGCCTGGGAATGTGTGAAGAGCCTGGGCGGCTTCGAGCAGAGCGCCGCTTGCGTCATCGTCAAGCACGCGAACCCATGCGGCGTCGCGCTGGGCAAGAATGCGGCCGAAGCGTACGCGCGCGCCCTGCAGACGGACCCGACCTCGGCATTCGGCGGCATCATCGCGTTTAATACCGAACTGGACGGCGCCACCGCCGGCGAAATCGCCAAGCTGTTCGTCGAAGTGCTGATCGCCCCGTCGTTCTCCGCCGAAGCGAAACAAATTCTGTCGAGCAAGCAAAACGTGCGCATGCTGGAAATTCCGCTGGGCAATGGCGTCAACGCCATGGACTTCAAGCGCGTCGGCGGCGGTCTGCTGGTGCAATCGCCTGACGCGAAAAACGTCGGCATCGGCGACTTGCGCGTGGTCAGCAAGCTGCAGCCAACGCCGCAGCAATTGTCCGACCTGATGTTTGCCTGGAAAGTGGCGAAATTCGTCAAGTCGAACGCCATCGTCTTCTGCGGCAATAACATGACCCTGGGCGTGGGCGCAGGCCAGATGAGCCGTATCGATTCGGCCCGCATCGCCTCGATCAAGGCGCAGAACGCGGGCCTGTCGCTGACCGGTTCCGTGGTGGCGTCGGACGCCTTCTTCCCGTTCCGCGACGGCCTCGACGTCGTCGTTGACGCGGGCGCGACCTGCGTCATCCACCCGGGCGGCTCCATGCGCGACCAGGAAGTGATCGATGCGGCGGACGAGCGCGGTGTTGTCATGTTGTATACCGGAACGCGTCACTTCCGTCATTGATATGGAACAGGCCGGGATTCAATACCCGGCCGGCAGTAACTCAGCGGCAGGCACCGGTTATTCACCGGTGCCTGCCGTATTCATTATAGAATCTGGCGATGATTATTCTTGGCATCGATCCTGGCCTGCGCACGACCGGCTTTGGGGTCATTGAAAAACACGGCAACAAGCTGCGCTATATCGCGTCGGGAACCGTCAAGACGGGTTCCGAAGGGGAATTGCCGCCGCGCCTGAAGATCATCCTGCAGGGCGTGGGCGAAATCGTCGGCACCTACCAGCCCGATTGCGCGGCCATCGAAAAAGTGTTTGTCAACGTCAATCCCCAATCGACCCTGCTGCTGGGCCAGGCGCGCGGCGCGGCCATTTGCGCGCTGGTCCACGCCGACCTGTCGGTGGCCGAATACACGGCGCTGCAGGTAAAGCAGGCCGTCACGGGCCACGGCAAGGCGGCCAAGGAGCAGGTGCAGGAGATGGTGTCGCGGCTGCTGTCATTGCCCGGCTTGCCCGGCACGGATGCGGCCGATGCCCTGGGCGTGGCCATTTGCCACGCCAACAGCATCGATGCACTGGCCATGATCGGTGCGCTGGCGCCCCAGCTGCAGGGCTTGCGCATGAAGCGCGGCCGTTTAGTAGGTTAACTGCGGCATGGCCCTCATAATCAATAAAAACTACGATACACAACATTAGGAACACGCGATGATAGGCCGTCTCTCCGGTATTTTGCTTGAAAAGAATCCGCCACAATTGCTGGTCGATTGCCAGGGCGTCGGCTATGAAGTCGACGTGCCGATGAGCACTTTTTACAACTTGCCCCACGTGGGCGAAAAAGTCGTGCTGTTTACGCACCAGGCCATCCGCGAAGATGCGCACCTGCTGTTTGGTTTCGGCAATGCGGCCGAGCGGGCCGTGTTCCGCCAGTTGATCAAGATCACGGGCGTGGGCGCGCGCATGGCCTTGTCGATCCTGTCCGGCATGACGATTGCCGACCTGGCGCAGGCGATCACCTTGCAGGATTCCGGCCGTCTGGTCAAAGTACCGGGCATCGGCAAGAAGACGGCGGAACGTTTATTACTGGAATTGAAGGGCAAGCTGGGAGCCGATATCGGCGCCGGTGGCGCGCACGCGGCGCCCGATGCGCAATCGGACATCTTGAACGCGCTGGTCGCGCTCGGCTATTCGGACAAGGAAGCGCTGGCCGCCGTGAAAAACGTGCCGGCCGGCAGCGGCGTGTCGGACGGCATCAAACTGGCGCTGAAAGCGCTGTCGAAAGGCTGATAGGGCATGAGTATCCAGACCGACAGCTTCACGGAACAGCGCATCATCGACGCGGCGCCCATCTCGCACAACGAAGAAGCGATCGAACGGGCCTTGCGGCCCAAGCAGCTCGACGAGTACGTGGGGCAGGAAAAGATCCGCGACCAGCTGGAAATCTTCATCACGGCCGCGCGCCAGCGCAAGGAAGCGCTCGACCATACTTTGCTGTTCGGCCCGCCTGGCCTGGGCAAGACGACCCTGGCGCACATCATCGCGCGCGAAATGGGCGTCAATCTGCGCCAGACCTCCGGCCCCGTGCTCGAACGCCCGGGCGACCTGGCGGCGATTTTGACGAACCTGGAAGCGAACGACGTCCTGTTCATCGATGAAATCCACCGCCTGTCGCCCGTGGTGGAAGAGATTCTGTATCCGGCGCTTGAGGATTATCAAATCGACATCATGATCGGCGAAGGCCCGGCCGCCCGTTCCGTGAAACTCGATCTGCAACCGTTTACATTAGTGGGCGCCACCACGCGCGCCGGCATGCTGACCAATCCGCTGCGCGACCGCTTCGGCATCGTGGCCCGGCTGGAGTTCTACAACACGGGCGAATTGACGAAAATCGTCACGCGCAGCGCCGCCTTGCTGAAGGCACCGATCGACCCGGAAGGCGCGCATGAAATCGCCCAGCGCGCCCGTGGCACGCCCCGCATCGCCAACCGCCTGTTGCGCCGCGTGCGCGATTTCGCGGAAGTCAAAAGCAATGGCGAGATCACCAAGGTGGTGGCCGACCGCGCGCTGGCCATGCTCGACGTCGATTCCGCCGGTTTCGACGTGATGGATCGTAAATTGCTCGAAGCCGTGCTGTTCAAGTTCGGCGGCGGCCCCGTCGGCATAGGGAATCTGGCGGCGGCCATCGGCGAGGCGGCCGATACCATCGAAGACGTGCTGGAACCTTACCTGATCCAGCAAGGCTTTTTGCAGCGCACGCCCCGCGGCCGTGTCGCCACGCCGGCCGCCTACCTGCACTTCGGCGTCAGCGCGCCGCGCATGGGCCCGGGCGGCGAAGCGTGGGAACTGTGATGGCGGAAGCTGGTGTGCAAGCGAACGTGGGCATGCAGATCTGGATCGACGCCGATGCCTGCCCCGTGGTCATCAAGGAAATCTTGTACCGCGTGGCCGACCGCCTGGAGTTGCCGCTTACCCTGGTAGCCAACCAGGGCTTGCGCGTGCCACCGTCGCGTTTCATCCGTACCGTGCAAGTGCCGTCCGGCGCCGACGTGGCCGACCAGGAAATCGTGCGGCTGTTGAATCCCGGCGACCTCGTCATCACGGGCGACATCCCGCTGGCCGCCGACGTGCTCACCAAGGGCGGTTTTGCGCTGAATCCGCGTGGCGAGTTTTATACGAAAGACAATATCGCCCAGCAACTGACGATGCGCGCCTTCATGGAGGAATTGCGCAGCGGCGGCGTCGACACGGGCGGCCCGGCCGCCTTCAGCCAGTCCGACCGGCAACAGTTCGCCAACAGCCTGGACCGGCATCTGAGCAAGCATCACCGCAAGCCGGCGCCAGCGCCATAATCGGTGGACGAAAAAAAACCGGCGCAAGCCGGTTTTTTTCCGCGCCAGTTTGATCTAGCGCATGACTTTGCGTGTCCCCACGACTTCCACCGTCACGCGGCGGTTCTTGGCGCGCCCGGCTGCACTCGTGTTGTCGGCCACGGGCTGCGTTTCTCCCTTGCCTTCCGTGTAGACGCGGCTCGTTTCCACGCCTTGCGCCACAAGGTAAGCCTTGACGGCTTCGGCGCGGCGCTGCGACAGTTTCTGGTTGTAGGCGTCGGAACCGACGGCATCCGTATGGCCGACCGTGACGATCACTTCCAGGTCCATGCCGGTCAGCTGGCCGACCAACTGGTCCAGCGCCGCCTTGCCTTGCGGCTTGAGCGTCGATTGATCGAAATCAAACAGCGCTTCGGAAGCAAACGACACTTTTTCCGAGACGGGCGCCGGCTTCACCTCGGCCGCAGGAGCCGGCATGGTTTCGCTGATGGGTGGCAATGCCACCGGCACCGGCTGGTAGGCTGGCGTGGCGCTGGCCGGGCGGCCCAGTTTATACACGAGGCTGACGGAATACAGGTCCGCATCGCCGCGGTTGCCGACGGCGTCGTTCAGGCGGTAGCGCTCGACTTCGCCGCGCAGGGCCAGCGCTTCGCTGAACTTGTATTCGAGGCCCAGGCCCAGCTTGGCGTTGAGCTTGCGCTCGCTGGCATGCGTATTGGTCGAGCCCAGCAGGCGGTTGCCGCTGAATTCCGTGTTCGTCTTGGTGTAATGCATGCCGACACGGCCCAGCAGGGACAAACGCTGCGACAGCGGCAGCTGGCCCAGCAAGTCCAGGTTCACGCCGCGAAAGCCCGCTTCGCCGTTGAGTACGCCGTTGCCGCTGGTGGTCGACTTGAAGTCGAACTTGCCCAGGTCAAAGTAACCGGCTTCTACAGCGAAATACTGGTTCAGTTGCCGGCCAACAAACAATTTATAGCCGGTGTCGCGCTGGTCCTTGGTAAAACCGGTGACCGTCTCGCCGTTGGCGGCCAGGCTGGCGCGCAGGCGTGGCTCGTCGATGGTGGCGCGCGACTGGCCCACGCCCGCGCCGATGTACCAGGCGCTGTTGGCCCAGTCCGGGTTGATGAAGGTGTTGTCCTGCGCCTGTGCCGATTGTGCCGCCAGCAAGGCGCCGGCCATCACGCTCAGCGCGCCCAGTGTGTGTGCGATAGTCATGGTCATGTCCCGTTTATTTGGTGATCTGGTTGTTGCGCAGGGTAACGGCAGCAGCCGTCAGCACGCGGCCATTGAGCAGGGTCGTGTTGTCGCCCACCGTGATGGCGGCGGACTGGCCCAGGATATTGCCCTTGAAGACGCTGTTCGCGGCCAGGGTGGTCGGGCCGACGGGCAGCCAGCTGACGTTGTCGGCCGTGGCGCCATTGTTCAGGGCCACCACCGAATTGACGGTCGAATCGAGCGTCAATGCCGTGCGGAAGATGTACACGCCAGGACCGTTCAGGGTCAGGGTGCCCGTGATGCTGATGGCGCCCGCATAGCAATACACGCCGGGACCGAAGGTCTGGCCGCCCAGGTCGATGCCGCCGGCAAAGCTGACGTCGCAAGTCCGGCTATTGCCGTCCGTGATCGCCGCTTGCAAATCCGTCATGGCGCCGGCCAGGATGGCGCCCGACTTGTAATTGGTAAAACCGGCCGCCTGGGTCGGATCGGTGGTCTGCGAAGGCGCACCGACGTCGCCCGTGATCAGCGTGGTGCCGCCCGAGTTGTTGGTGATCGAAGTGCCGGCCAGCACGCCGAACGGCGCCGCGCGGCCCAGATTGATCGGGTTCAGGACGGGCGGGATGGCCACTGCCGTGACGGTCAGCAGCGCGCTGCCTGACTGGCCGCCGGCCGTGGCCGTGATGCTGCTGGTGCCGGCCGTGATGCCGGTGGCGATGCCCGTGTTCAATACCGTGGCGTTGGCGACGCTGCCCGAAGTCCAGCTGGCGCTGTTGGTGATGATGGCATTCGAGCTGTCCGAATACGTTGCCGTGGCAACGAATTGCTGCTGGGCACCGACAGCGACACTGGCGGTGGCCGGCGTGACGGCGATGCTGACGATGGTCGCGGCCGGCACGGTGACGGTGGTGCTGGCCGTCTTGCCGTTGAAGCTGGCGTTCATGACGCTGGAACCAAAGGCAACGCCGGTGACGAGGCCATTGCTGGCGACGGTGGCGAAAGCGGGCGTGGCGGCAAGGAAGCTGCTGCCGGCCGTGACGTCAGCGGTGCTGTTGTCCGAGTAGGTGGCAATGACGGCCAGCTGGCGCGTTGCGGCCACTGGCACGACGGGGCTTTGCGGCGTGACGGCGATCGACAGCAAGGTCGCCGGCGAGACGGTCAACTGGGCCGCCGCGCTCTTGCCGCCGAATGCGGCGCTGATGCTGCTGCCGCCGGCAACGATGCCGGTGCTCAAGCCCGTGGCGGCATTGACGCTCGCGCTGGCCGGCGTGGCCGACGTCCAGGCCGCCTTGGCGCTGACGTCTTGCGAAGAACCGTCGCTATACGTGGCGATGGCCGTGAATTGCTGGCCGGCGCCGATGGCGACCGTGGCCGTGGCTGGCGTGACGGCCAGGCTGGACAAGGTGGCGGCCGGCAGGCCGAGGATGGGATCGCGTCCCTGGTCGCCGCCGCCGCAACCGGCAAGGGCCGCCATGGCCAGCAAACCGGCCGGGATGAGCAGCGGGCTCAAAAATCGCTTGAAGAGATTCATATAGTTCCTTTGTGCATGGCAATCATTGCCGGGCATCCGCGGATGAGGTCATCCGGCAGAGCCATGCCGCCCTTCGCTACAGGGCGATGGCGTCACAGGCATGCACTATTTCATTTAGGAAACTTCAAGTATGTTCGGTGGCGCGCATAGGCTGCTGGCGCTTGCAGATAGGTTCAAAAGGGAGCGATTCGGCCTGAAAAACAACAGCAGGGCGGGCTTGCGGACGCAAAAAAGCCGGCGCATGGCCGGCTTCATCAGGGCAGGGCGTGCGTTGATTACTCTTCGCGCACCCACGTTTGCGAGCGGCCAAACATCGGCACGCCGACATAGCCGCGCACTTGCAGCTTGGTGCCGCCTTCAATCAGTTCGGCCTTGCTCTTGTAGACCTTGCCGCTGGCCGGGTCCGTGATTTCGCCGCCCGTCCATTCCTTGCCGTCATATTTCAGGCCGGACAGGATCACCAGGCCGATGATGGGCTGGTCCTTGTTGGCGCCCGTGCACTTGTCGCACTTGGGATTTTGCTCTTCGTTCGGGCCACGGAACAGCTTGTCGATCTTGCCTTGCAAGACGCCGTTGTTTTCCGTGATGACGACGAGGGATTTCGGCTTGCCGCTGGCGTCGTCGATGGTTTTCCACGTGCCGACAGGGGTGTAGTTGCCGTCGCGCGCGGCGGCGCTGCCGGCGATGGCCAGGGCGGCCATCATGATGCTTGCTGTGACGCTTGCTTTGAAAATTTTATGCATTGCTAGTCTCCAATGGTTTTTTTGATCGGGTCACGAACAGTTATATACCAAGGCAAGACCAGCGGTGCTGCGCGGCGTCACGGATGACGCCGCGCAATCCTTCCAAACCTGCCTTATGCGCTGGCTAGTTTAGCAAACTGTTCGCGCAGTTTTTCAATTGTCGCCGAAAAACTGAGCAAACGCTCGTTTTCTTGCGCAACGATGGCGGCAGGGGCGCGCGCGACGAAGCTTTCATTGCCCAACTTGCTGTTGACCTTGGCAATTTCCGCTTCGATGCGGGCGATTTCCTTGCCCAGGCGCTCGCGTTCGGCCGCCACGTCGATCTCCACTTTCAGCATCAGCTTGGTGGTGCCGACGATGGCGACGGCCGCAGGCGAGTCCGGCAGCGTGTCGACGATCTGCACGTCGGCCAGCTTGCCCAGCGACTGGATGTACGGCGCGTACGACGCCAGCGCGGCCTTTTCCGTCGCATTGCCCGCTTCGACGATCAGCGGCACGCGCACGGATGGCGAAATCTGCATTTCGCCGCGCAGGTTGCGCGTCGCATCCGTCAACGCTTTCAGCTGCTGCATCCACGCTTCGGCGCTTTCATCGATCTTGTCGGTGTTGGCGATCGGATACGGCTGCATCATGATGGACACGCCCTTGGGCTCACCGTCGGCCTTCGGCAGCTTGCCGGCCAGCGGCGCAACGCTTTGCCACAGCGCTTCCGTGACGAACGGGATGATCGGATGGGCCAGGCGCAGCACCACTTCCAGCACGCGCAGCAGGGTGTGGCGGGTGGCGCGCTGCTGGCCTTCCGTACCTTGCTGTACTTGCACCTTGGCTACTTCCAGGTACCAGTCGCAATACTCGTCCCACACGAATTTGTAGATCGATGCGGCGATATTGTCGAAACGGAAGTCTTCAAAGCCCTTGGCCACGTCCAGTTCCGCCTTTTGCAGCAGCGAGATAATCCACTTGTCCGCTTGCGACAGATCAACATCGTTCGCCGTGCAATCCTTGCCTTCCGTGTTCATCATGACGAAACGGGTGGCGTTCCACATCTTGTTGCAGAAGTTGCGGTAGCCTTCGCAGCGGCCCAGGTCGAAATTGATGTTGCGGCCCAGCGAGGCGTAGCTGGCCATGGTGAAGCGCACGGCGTCCGTGCCGTAGGCCGAAATGCCTTCCGGGAATTCCTTGCGCGTCGCCTTGGTGATCTTTTCCGCGTCGCGCGGATTCATCAGGCCCGTGGTGCGCTTGACGATCAAGCCTTCCAGGTCGATGCCGTCGATCAGGTCGATCGGGTCCAGGGTGTTGCCCTTCGACTTCGACATTTTTTGCCCCGTCGAATCGCGCACGAGGCCGTGCACGTAAACGGTTTCAAACGGCACCTTGCCCGTGAAGTGCGCCGTCATCATGACCATGCGCGCGACCCAGAAGAAGATGATGTCGAAACCCGTGACCAGCACGGACGAGGGCAGGAAGGCCTTCATGTCCGGAGTTTCTTCAGGCCAACCCATCGTCGAGAACGGCACCAGCGCCGACGAGAACCACGTGTCGAGCACGTCGTCGTCGCGCTTCAAGGGACCCGTGCTGCCGGCGGCCAGCGCCTTGGCTTCCGCTTCGGCTTGCGTTTTCGCAACAAAGATATTGCCCGCGTCGTCGTACCACGCCGGGATTTGATGGCCCCACCACAGCTGGCGCGAGATGCACCAGTCCTGGATGTTGTTGAGCCACTGGTTGTAGGTGGTGCTCCAGTTTTCCGGCACGAACTTGATTTCGCCGTTGGCGACCTTGTCCAGCGCCGTTTCCGCGATCGATTTACCGGGGAAGAAAGTGCCTTCCGGGGCCGGCTTGCTCATGGCGACGAACCACTGGTCGGTCAGCATCGGCTCGATGACGACGCCCGTGCGGTCGCCGCGCGGCACCATCAGTTTATGCGGCTTGACCTGTTCCAGCAAGCCTTGCGCGTCGAGGTCGGCGACGATCTGCTTGCGGGCGGCAAAGCGGTCCATGCCGCGATACGCTTCGGGTGCGTCGTCCGTGATCTTCGCGTCCAGGGTCAGGATGACGATCTGCGCCAGTTTGTGGCGCTGGCCGACGGCGTAATCGTTCATGTCGTGCGCCGGGGTAATCTTGACGCAGCCGGTGCCGAATTCCTTGTCGACGTATTCGTCGGCGATGATGGGGATTTCGCGGTCCGTCAACGGCAATTTCAGCATCTTGCCCACCAGCGCCGTGTAGCGCTCGTCCGTCGGATCGACGGCCACGGCCACGTCGCCCAGCATGGTTTCAGGACGGGTCGTCGCCACCGTCAGGAAACCGCTGCCGTCGGCCAGCGGGTATTTGATGTACCACATGGAACCGTCTTCTTCCTCGGACACCACTTCCAGGTCGGACACGGCCGTGCCCAGCACGGGGTCCCAGTTGACCAGGCGCTTGCCGCGGTAGATCAGGCCCTGCTCGAACAGGCGCACGAAGACGTCGGTGACGACTTTCGAGCGCGGCTCGTCCATCGTGAAGTATTCGCGCTGCCAGTCGGCCGAGGCGCCCAGGCGGCGCATTTGCCCGGTGATGATGGAACCGGATTTTTCTTTCCATTCCCACACTTTTTCCACGAATTTCTCGCGGCCCAGGTCATGGCGCGAAATCTTTTGCGCGTCCAGCTGGCGCTGCACGACGATTTGCGTGGCGATGCCCGCATGGTCGGTGCCCGGTATCCAGGCCGTGTTGTGGCCCAGCATGCGGTGGTAGCGGGTCAGGCCATCCATGATGGTCTGGTTGAACGCATGGCCCATGTGCAGGGTGCCGGTGACGTTCGGCGGCGGCAACTGGATGCTGAAGGAAGGTTTTCCCGCATCGAGGGTGGCGGTAAAGTAACCGCGCTGTTCCCACTCGGTGCGCCAGAATTGTTCAATGTCGGCGGGCTCGAAAGACTTGGCTAATTCCATGATTTGGCGTGTGATTGGCAAAAGGAACCATTATAAGGGGTGCATAAAGCATGCGCAGCAAATAGCGGGCCTGGATGGCCCGAAAAGCCGCGCACGATTGCGCAATATTGCCTCATTGTATTTTTTTCAAGCTATCATCTTTGCAATATTATTTAAATATTCAGGCGATCATGAAAAAATTGTGGCAATTGGCCGTGTTCGGCGCAGGATTGGCTGCCGGAGGCGCGTGCGCCGGCGTTCCGGAGGGGATGGAGGCTCTGCAGGATGGGCGCTGCAGCAAGGCCGTGGCGCAATTGCGCGGACCGGCGCAGGGTGGCAATGTGGAGGCGCAGAAAGTCCTCGGCGATATCTACGGGGGCCGGAGCGAATGCCGGGACGTGGAGCGCAGCGAGGCTGAAGCGGAGCGCTGGTATCTGCTGGCGGCCAAGGGCGGCGATCGCGCCGCGCAGGAGGCGCTGGTTTTCATGTATGCATACGCGCCGGGCCGCATGCGCAATCCATCGCGCGCGCGGCCCTGGTTGGGCGTCATGGCGGCGCAGGGTGAAGGCAAGCCCCTGCAGGATCTGGCACAAATGCATGAACGGGGCGAAGGCGGGCCGGCCGACCGGGTGCTGTCATATGCACTCAACCTGCTGGCGCAGCAAGACAAGGAGTGGAGCGGCGCGGCCGCGATGGAGAAGTCCCTGCCGGCGCAGCGTGGCAGGATGTCGCCGGACCAGGTCGATGAAGCCGTGCGCCTGGCTGCCAGCTGGAAGCGGGGCGCGCCCCTGCCGACGACGTCGCTGACGGGACAGCGCTCGCCGCAGGACTGGTACCGCCGCGCCGCCGAGGCCGGCGACATGGAAGCCGCCTACCAGCTGGGCTTGCTGTGCTGGAAAGGCACGGGCGGCCTGGATGAAAAGCAGGCCGCCCGCTGGCTGCGTAAGGCCGCCGAAAGCGGCATTGCCAAGGCCCAGCTGCTGCTGGCCGTGCTGTATGGCGAGGAGGCGGGCGTGCCGCAGGACTATGTGCTCGCTTCCATGCTGAGCCAGTTGGCGGCGGCGGGCGGCGCGGCGGAGGCCGGCGACGCCGTGGCCCGCTGGGCAAAGAAACTGAATGCGGCGCAACAGGCCGAGGCGGATCAGCTGGCGCGGGCATGGAAGGTGGGCATGCCGTTGCCGCAGGTCTCCGTGCACGGCATGGAACGCTTGATCAATTATGTGCACGAGGCACGCAACAAGCTGCCGCCGACGCCAGAGGTGACGGCGCTGTTCAAGGCTGCCAGAGAGGGCGATGAAGCGGCTTTCGGCAAGCTGCTTGCCGGCGTTGCCGAGCCGGGCAACTATGCGCTCGACAGGCTTCCCTTGCTGAACTATTTGATCTTGCCTCCATCCAGCATGTTCGAAGCCGAAGCGGCATGGCTGAAGGCGCAAACGTGGCGGGACGACGATCAGGAGCGACTGGCGCAGGCCTCGCAGCCGGCCCGCCGCCAGGCGCTGCGTGAGCGGCACGCCGCGCTGTTGCCCACCAAGCTGCGCATGATGACGCTGCTGTTGCAACGCGGCGTGCCGCTCGGCGAAGGCGATACGCTGTACCACGCCGCGCCCCTGCATCTGGCTGCCCTGTATGGCAATGCCGCGATGGTGCGCCTGTTGCTGGCGCATGGCGCCGATGTGCGGCAATACGGCGGCGAAAACCAAACGATGGCGCCGCTGGAATACGCCTTGCAGCAAGAGGATGCGGGCATCTTGCCGGAATTGATAGACGCGAATGAACGGACGGCCAGCATGATCGCCATGCTCGACGCAGGCGCGGGCCGGCCATATTTGCTGGTAGACCAGTATCTGGCAGAGAAAAAAGCCAAGAAAGGCGGGGCTGCGCAGCCAGCCGAACGGCCGCTGGCCGATTCGTTGATATGGGGGCGCTTGCTGCGCCTGACGCGCGGCACCGAAGTGCTCGATAAAATGCTGGCCACCGGCACCACGCCGAATGTTGATGAGCAGGACAAGTCGCTGTACGCCTATGCCGCCGAAGCGGGCAACGCCGGCGCGCTCGATTGGCTCAAGCAGCGCGTGCCCCGGCATGATGCAAAGGGAGAGGATCGCTGGCTCGACGCCGCGATGCGCGCCATGTACAACCATCAGCCGGCGTCCGACGACGTGCTGCGCCAGCTGGTGGTGCCCGGCATGCCATGGCAGCAAGTCGGCCCCGCCGCCGAAGTGTCTTACCAGGGACAGCAGGCGGCGCTCGATTCGCGGCGTCTGGAAAAGGAGACGCTGCTGTGGCATGCGGTGCGCAGCCAGCGGCACGACTGGGTCGCCCGCCTGGCCGCGATGGGCGCGCCTATCGTCAACGACGGTTATCGTCCGCCCTTGCTGGCGGCCGTCGAAAATAGCGACGCGGCGATGGTCAAGCTGTTGCTGAGCCTGGGCGCCGATCCGCAGGGCGGGGAATTTTCCGTGTTGAAGATGGCGCAGGAACGGGCGTCGACACCGGAAAGCAAGGCCGTGCTGGCCTTGCTGAAGGCGGCAGCCAAGGCGCGCTAGATTCCGGCAGCCGCACCGCCCTGCAAGGATCAGGGCAAGGCCGCCGGCCTGGCGCTGCCGCAGTGTTGGCCTGGACGGCATGCGCCATCTTGCGCGGCGGAATGGCCGTGTTTTGGCGGCCTGGCGAGTCGTTTTCCTGCAACAGAACGGGAATAAGGGCGCTGCCGATGCTACAATGCCGGCCTCGGCGCCTCCTGCCCCACCCTTGCGGACGGCGCCTGCAGACGCGGTTGTATAACGTTTCATATCCAGCACTCGTCCGCGTCTCAAGGCCAGCGCATCAGCGATGCCAGCCACCTTCAGAGCGTCCCCTCCGGGCCGGGCGCCTGAGCCACGCGCACCGCCAGCGGTGCACCATTCACGGCGGAATCAAAGCGGCGCCTCCATTGCACGCCGCTGCCGCCACAGCTTAGCCAGGATTTGTTGTCCGGCGCGTCGTCTTTTGATACGGCATCCCCCGCATGGCGCCTTGCCGCCTGTGGCCTTGCCGTGGCCGCCGCTTTCCTGGTGTCGCTTTTACAAGGAAATCATCATGAAAAAAATCGCCATCGTTGCCGGCCTTGCCACCACCCTGGGCGCCTTGCCTGCCGCCCACGCCCAGTCGTCCGTTGAAGTGTATGGCCTGATGGATGCGGGCCTGGTGCAGGAAGGCGGCGTCAGCAAGCTCACCAGCGGCATCTCGGCCGGTTCGCGCCTGGGCTTGCGCGGCACGGAAGCGCTGGGCAATGGCTTGCAAGCCGTGTTCACCCTGGAGGCGGGCGTCCTGAGCGACACGGGCCGCTCGGACCAGGCGGGCCAATTGTTCGGCCGCCAGGCCTTTGTCGGCCTCAATAGCCCGCTGGGCATGCTGACCGTGGGCCGCCAGTACAACCTGCAAAGCCAGGCGCTGACGGACGTGGCCGACCCCTTCGAAGGCGGCTTTGCCGGCGCGGCGACCAACCTGGCCGGCTACTCGGCCACGCGCATCGACAATACCGTGCGCTACACCTCGCCCGAGCTGCGCGGCGTCACCGCCACGGTGATGTACGGCTTTGGCGAACATACGGGTGTTGTGGCAGATCAACGTTCGCTGGGCCTGTCCCTGGGCTATGTCAACGGTCCTTTGACCCTGCGCCTGGCGCGCCAGAGCCGTGCCGGCGAGCCGGGCAAGGCCGACGCGAACAACACCATTCTGGCGGGTAACTACAACTTCGGCGTGGCCACGGCGTTTGCCGGCTATGGCCGCAACACGGGCGAGGGCAGCTCGATGTTCTTCGCGGAAAACCCATATGGCGCGGCGCAGGCGCCCACCGCGTCGAACGACAGCCGCGACGCCATCGTCGGCGTGTCCGTGCCGCTCGGCGCGACGACCTTGCTGGCCTCGTATGTGCGCAAGGATGACCGCGATGCGGCCAACCGCGACGCGCAGCAGCTGGCCATCGGCGCCACGTACGCCTTGTCCAAGCGCAGCAAGGTGTATGTTGCTTACGCGCACATCCGCAACCGCAACGATGCCGCCTACATGGTGGGCAACGCCACGGAAGTGGGCACGGGCAACCGCGCTTTCAACATCGGCTTGCGCCACGCGTTTTAAGGCCTGCTCAAACCATCGCCAGGGCAGGCAAGGTGCTGCCCTGGCGTAATAATTCCTCGAAGGCGGGTGCGGCCAGCGGACGGCTGAACAGATAGCCCTGCATCTGGTCGCAGCCGTGCTGGCGCAGGAAGGCCAGCTGCTGCGCCGTTTCCACGCCTTCGGCAATCACTTTCAGGCGCAGGCTGTGTGCCAGCGCGATGATGGCTTGCACGATGGCCGCGTCGTCGTCGCTGTGCGTGAGGTCGCTGACGAAGGATTTGTCGATTTTTAATACGTCGATGGGGAAGCGGCGCAGGTAGGCCAGGCTGGAATAGCCGGTGCCGAAGTCGTCGATCGACAGCTGCAAGCCCAGCGCCTTGAGCTTGCCCATGGTGGCGATCGCCTGTTCCACATCCTGCATCATCATGCTTTCCGTCAATTCCAGCTCCAGGAAACGCGCTTCCAGGCCCGTCACGGCCAATATCTCCCGCACCGATTGCAGCAAGCCGCTTTGCCGGAATTGCCGCGCAGACAAATTGACGGCCAGGCGCAAGCCGCCCAGTCCCTCCCGTTGCCACGCCCTTGCTTGCGCGCACGCCGTGTGCAGCACCCAGGCGCCGATGGGCACGATCAAGCCCATTTCTTCGGCCAGGTGGATGAATTCGCCGGGCGCGATGGCGCCCAGGGTGGGGTGGCGCCAGCGCAGCAGCGCTTCCATGCCGACGATCTTGCCACTGTCGAGCTCCACCTGCGGCTGGTACACGAGGTGGAACTGGCCACGCTCGAGCGCATGGCGCAACTCGCTTTCCAGGTTCAGCCGGGCCAGCATGCTGGCATTCATGGCCGGCGCGTAGCTTTGCCAGTGGTTGCGGCCTTGCTCCTTGGCCCGGTACATGGCGATGTCGGCATGCTTGATCAGGGTTTCCGCGCTGTCGCCATCGTCGGGATAGGTGGCCACGCCCATGCTGCACGTGAGAAAGAATTCATGGCCGCCCACCAGCAGCGGCTGGGCCACGGCGTCCAGCACGCGCTGCAGGATGAGCTGGCCCGGGTCGCTGTTGGCGTGTTGCGGCAGCAGCAGGACGAATTCGTCTCCGCCGAGTCGCGCCACCGTATCGACTTCGCGCGTGGCGGCGCGCAGGCGGTCGGCGATCAGTTTCAGCAGGGTATCGCCCGCGTCGTGGCCCAGGGTGTCGTTGACGAATTTAAAGCGGTCGAGGTCGATGAAGACCACCCACAGGGGCAGGGTGCTGCGGCGCGCCACGGCCATCGCCTGTTCCAGCCGCTCGCGCAGCAATAAACGGTTGGCCAGGCCCGTGAGGATATCGTGGCGCGACTGGAATTCCAGTTCCTGCTCGAAGCGCATGACGGTGCTGATGTCATATTGCGCCACGACAAAGTGACTGACGGCGCCATCGCCATCGTCGCGCACGGGCGCGACAAACAGCTCGCTCCAGTACGTGCTGCCATCCTTGCGGAAATTGCGTACGATGGCCTTGCCTTCGCGCTGTTCGTTCAAGGCCGCGCTGATGGCATGCATGTCCTGGCGCGCATGTTCCGGCCCCTGCAGGTCTTCCAGTCGCTGTCCGATGACTTCGCCGGCCGCGTACCCCGTGATGCGCTCGAAGGCGGGATTGACGTATTCGATCAGGTAGCCGGGCGCGTCGGCGCTGCACAGGATGATGGCATTGTCCGAGACTTCGATGATGCGTTCGCGCAAACGCAGCGACTTTTCATTGCGCATGCGCGCGGCGATATCCTCGGACAGGCGCAAATTGGCAAACTGCAAGGCCGCCGTGCGTTCGCCCGTGATGCGGGCAATCACGGAATTGCGCGACACCAGCTGGTACACATAGGCCGTGGCCAGCAGGCTCGATAATATTCCACCCAGCAACACGTACAGCGAGCCGCGGCGGTTCGCATCCAGGGTCAGCCCATGCGCGGGCAGCATGGCCGCACTCAGCGCATGGCCGCTGGCGTGGTATTGCAGCAGCACCCTGGCGCTTTCCGCTTCGATCTGCCGCGCCGAGACATAGCACAGCGCCGTCAGGCACAGGCCGACCGCCAGGGTGATCAGGGCCGAGGTGGAGACGGAAATGGAGATGCGCTTGAAGAATGATTGCATGATGGCGTCCGGTAAGCAGCGCCGGCACCGATCCGTGATCGGGCAGCCCTGGCAGTGATTGACTGTAGGGCGCGCAGCGATGCAGCGTCCGTTCGCTACCGAACGGACATTCATGCCAGCAAGAAATATAGTCGGTCCACCGTGCAAGCAGTGTGTTACGCTGCACACCATGGCGACCCTCGTTCGGACGCCTTTCATACACCCCCTAGCTGACGACTGGAAACCAGGAAACCTGCCCATGTCGAGTCCGCATGCCCAGCTGCACAACCCGAATCAAAACCATTTGCTCGCCGCCATGCTCGACGCCGATTTCGCGCGCCTGGCTCCCCATCTGGAGCAAGTCTCCATGCTGCTGGGCGACGTGATCTACGACTCGGGCGACAAGCTGCAGCACGTGTACTTTCCCACCACGGCCATCGTTTCCATCCATTACCTGCTGGAAAATGGCGGCTCGTCGGAAATTGCCGGCGTCGGCAACGAGGGCATCGTGGGCGTGTCGCTATTTATGGGCGGCAACTCGACGCCGAGCCGTGCCGTCGTGCAGACGGGCGGCGTCGGCTACCGGCTCAAGGCCCATCTGCTGATGGAAGAATTCGACCGCGCCGGACCCGTCATGCGCTTGCTGCTGCGCTATACGCAAGCCCTGATCACGCAAATGTCGCAGACGGCCGTATGCAACCGCCACCATACGGTGGAACAGCAATTGTGCCGCTGGCTGCTGCTGACCATGGACCGCCTGCCGAACCGCGAGCTGACCATGACGCAGGAACTGATCGCCAACATGCTGGGCGTGCGCCGCGAAGGCGTGACGGAAGCGGCGGGGCGCCTGCAGCAGCGCGGCCTCATCAGTTATCGGCGCGGCCATATCACGGTGCAGGACCGCGCCGGCCTCGAAGGCAATGTGTGCGAATGCTATGGCGTGGTGAAGAAGGAATTCGCGCGCCTGCTGTCGGACGTGCGCCAGCGCCAAGGCCGCTAGGCGCCGCATTTCCGTCTCCTTTATTGTTGTCATAGCCCAGGCTACCCATGCACTCAGTTGAAAATAACCCTAACCGCGCCCCGTCGCGCTGGCCCATGGCATTGGCGTTTTCGTTCAGCGCCATCGCCCTGCTGGCTGTCGGCGCGCTGGCCTGGCGCGCGCCGTTCGAGACGGCCTGCGTCATCGACGCACTGGTCTTCCTGCTGCTGATGCTGCTCGTGGCGCTGTACCGGCGCACCGTGGCGGCCAGCCTGCCGCGCCAGTTGCTCAAGGCGGGCGCCCTGCAGGATGCGATTTTTAACAGCGCCAATTTCTCGTGCATCGCCACCGATGCGCAGGGCGTGATCCAGATTTTCAACGTGGGCGCCGAACGCATGCTCGGCTATGCGGCCAGCGACGTGGTGGACAAGCTGACGCCGGCCGGTATTTCCGACGCGCAAGAAATCGTCGCCCGCGCGGCCGCCCTCAGCGCCGAACTCGACACGCCCATCACGCCGGGCGTGGAAGCGCTCGTGTTCAAGGCCACGCGCGGCATCGAAGACATCTATGAGCTGACCTACATCCGCAACGATGGCAGCCGTTTTCCCGCCATCGTCTCCGTGACGGCCTTGCGCGATGCGCAGAGCAAGGTCATCGGCTATCTGCTGATCGGCACCGACAACACGGTGCGCAAGCAAGTCGAGGCGGAACAGGCGCTGCTGGACCAGCGCCTGCGCGAACAGCAGGCGTATACGCGCTCGCTGGTCGAGACCAACAATGCCGAGCTGAAGAAGGCGCGCCTGGTGGCGGAAAAGGCCAACCGCGCCAAGTCCGAATTCTTGTCGAGCATGAGCCATGAATTGCGCACGCCCCTGAACGCCGTGCTGGGTTTCGCCCAGCTGATGGCGTCCGACGTGCCGCCGCCGAGCCCGCCGCAGCAGCGCTCGATCGAGCAAATCCTCAAGGGCGGCTGGTATCTCTTGCGTTTGATCAATGAAATCCTCGACCTGGCCATGATCGAATCGGGCAAGGTCACCCTGTCGCAGGAAGCGATGTCGCTGCTCGACGTGCTGCAGGATTGCCAGGCCATGATCGCGCCGCAGGCGGAAAAGCGCGGCATCCGCATGCATTTCCCCCGCTGCGGCAAGGCCTTTTATGTGCATGCGGACCGCACGCGCGTGAAACAGGTGATGATCAACCTGCTGTCGAACGCCATCAAGTACAACCAGGGCGGCGGCGCCGTCACCGTCGAATGCAGCGGGCATGGCGACAAGGTGCGCGTGAGCGTGCGCGACAGCGGCGCCGGCCTCGACGCGGCCCAGGTGGCGCAGCTGTTCCAGCCGTTTAATCGCCTGGGACAGGAAAACAGCACGGAAGAGGGCACGGGCATCGGCCTCGTCGTTACCAAGCAACTGGTCGAATTGATGGGCGGCACTATCGGCGTCGACAGCGCCGTCGGCGTGGGCACCACGTTCTGGTTCGAGCTGGCCGCCAGCAGTGCGCCGGAACTGGTGCTGGGCGACGGCGACGCGCTGCCGCAGGTGCAGGAGCCGCAGGAAAGCCTGCGCACCTTGCTCTACGTGGAAGACAATCCCGCCAACCTGGCGCTGGTCGAGCAATTGATCGCCCGCCGCAGCGACTTGAAGTTGCTGACGGCCATCGATGCGCACCTGGGCATCGACCTGGCGCGCACCTACCAGCCGGACGTGATCTTGATGGATATCAACCTGCCCGGCATCAGCGGCTATGGCGCCCTGCACATCCTGCATGATGATCCCCTCACCAGCCACATTCCCGTCATGGCCCTGTCGGCCAACGCCGTGCCGCGCGACATCGAAAAAGGCTTGCAAGCGGGCTTCTTCCGCTATCTGACCAAGCCGATCAAGGTCGTCGAATTCATGGACGCGCTCGACGTGGCCCTGCACCATGCAGCCGCGCACGGCCTGGCCGACGACACTCACGTAATACGCTAATTCAGCATTTATTTTTAGGAATACCGCCATGCTTCAAGCCACCGAGATCCTGAACGCCAGCATCCTCATCGTCGATGACCAGGAGGCCAACGTCATGCTGCTGGAACAGGTGCTGCGCAATGCCGGCTATACGCGCATCACGTCCACCATGGACCCGCAAGCCGTGCGCGCGCTGCACCAGCAGCACCGCTACGACCTGATCCTGCTCGACTTGCAGATGCCGGAAATGGATGGTTTCGAAGTCATGGAAGGCTTGCGCGACCTCGAGGCGGGCAGCTACCTGCCCGTGCTGGTGATTACGGCCCAGCCCGGCCACAAGCTGCGCGCCCTGCAGGCGGGCGCCAAGGATTTCGTCAGCAAGCCCTTCGACCTGGTGGAAGTCAAGACGCGCATCCACAACATGCTGGAAGTGCGCTTGCTGTACCAGAAGCTGGCCGAATACAACAAGTCGCTGGAACAGATGGTGGAAGACCGCACGGCGGAATTGCGCGAAAGCGAAGCGCGCTTCCAGCGCTTCACGGAACTGTCGTCCGACTGGTACTGGGAGCAGGATGCGCAGGGCAATTTGACGCGCTTTTCCGGCCCCGTGGCCGAGATGCTGGGCATAGGCAGCGAAGAAGAGCCGCAGCGCTGGAACGCCGCCGAGCGCGCCTTGCTCGACGCCAAGATCGCCGCGCGCGAACCGTTTCTCGATTTCATCTACAGCCGCGCCAACCTGGACGGCAGCACGCAGTATTTGCAGGTCAGCGGCGAACCGATGTTCGACAATGGCAGCCGCTTCATCGGCTACCGCGGCATCGGCCTCGATGTCACGGAGCGCCATCGCAGCGCCTGATTTATACTTGGTGCCATCGATACAGACCAGGAAAAATCATGACTGACAAATCTCCCTCCTACTGGTTCCCCGCCAAGACCTATGGCTGGGGCTGGGGCTTGCCCATCACCTGGCAGGGCTGGCTGGTGTTCCTGGCCGCGCTGGCGCTGTTCGCCTGCGGCGCCTTCCTGTTCCCGCCGCAAACCATGCTGGTCGCTTACATCGTGTATGAAGCGGCCATTGTGGCCGTGCTCATTTTCATCTGCCAGCGCAAGGGCGAACCGACCAGCTGGCGCTGGGGCAAGAAGAAATAAGCGTGACGGCATCTGCTGCATTGCAGCAGATGCGCAAACACGACACCGGCAAGAAATCATCTGGCCACGCGGCGCGAACCGCGTATAATTGGCTCGCTGCCGCAAGGCGGCAAACGCTAGGGGTCCTGCCTTTCGCTGTGGAAACACAGTGCAAGCGCGGGTGAGAAATACCCTCCGAACCTGATCTGGATAATGCCAGCGAAGGGAAGCTTTAGGATGAACGCACCCCGCTTTTCCGCGTGCGTAATTCCGAACCTCCTTAGCTGGCTCCAGGCTTAAAAATAGTCTAGCCAAGGAGCCAAAATGAACGCCAACCCGAAATTCCTCTCCGCCACCGCCACGGTCGACGAAGCTGCCATCGCGCCGCTGCCCAATTCGCGCAAGATCTACGTCGAAGGCAGCCGTCCCGACATCCGCGTGCCCATGCGCGAAATCAGCCAGTCCGACACGGAAGCGTCGTTCGGCGGCGAAAAGAATCCGCCGATCTACGTCTACGATACCTCCGGCCCTTACACGGACCCGGACGTGCAGATCGACATCCGCTCGGGCCTCGATACGCCGCGCCTGCCATGGATCATGGAGCGGGCCGATACGGAAGAGTTGCCCGGCCCCACCTCCGACTACGGCATCGCCCGCCTGGCGGACCCGAAGCTGGCCGAGCTGCGTTTCAACCTGCACCGCAAGCCGCGCCGCGCCATTGCCGGCAAGAATGTTACACAGATGCATTACGCGCGCCAGGGCATCATCACGCCGGAAATGGAATTCGTCGCCATCCGCGAAAACATGCGCCGCCAGGAATATCTGCGTGAACTGAAAGCTTCCGGCCCCATGGGCGAGCGCCTGGCGGACCTGATGGGCCGCCAGCACCCGGGCCAGTCGTTCGGCGCCAGCATCCCGGCCGAAATCACGCCGGAATTCGTGCGCGAGGAAATCGCCCGCGGCCGCGCCATCATTCCCGCCAACATCAACCACCCGGAAGTCGAACCGATGATCATCGGCCGCAATTTCCTCGTGAAAATCAACGCGAATATCGGCAACTCGGCCGTCACCTCGTCGATCGGCGAGGAAGTGGAAAAGATGACCTGGGCCATCCGCTGGGGCGGCGATAACGTGATGGACTTGTCCACCGGCAAACATATTCATGAAACGCGCGAATGGATCGTGCGCAACAGCCCCGTGCCCATCGGCACCGTGCCCATTTACCAGGCGCTGGAAAAGGTCAACGGCAAGGCCGAGGATCTGACGTGGGAAATCTTCCGCGACACTTTGATCGAGCAGGCCGAGCAGGGCGTCGATTACTTCACCATCCACGCGGGCGTGCTGCTGCGCTATGTGCCGATGACGGCCAAGCGGCTGACGGGTATCGTCTCGCGCGGCGGCTCCATCATGGCGAAATGGTGTTTGGCGCACCACCAGGAATCGTTCCTGTACACGCATTTCGAAGAAATCTGCGAAATCATGAAGGCCTACGACGTGTCGTTCTCGCTGGGCGACGGCTTGCGCCCCGGCTCCATCTACGACGCCAATGACGAAGCGCAGCTGGGCGAACTGAAGACCCTGGGCGAGCTGACGCAGGTTGCCTGGAAGCACGATGTACAGGTAATGATCGAAGGCCCGGGCCACGTACCCATGCAACTCATTAAAGAAAACATGGACTTGCAGCTGGAACAGTGCGGCGAAGCGCCGTTCTACACCCTGGGACCGTTGACCACCGACATCGCGCCCGGCTACGACCACATCACTTCGGGCATCGGCGCGGCCATGATCGGCTGGTACGGCACGGCCATGCTGTGCTACGTGACGCCGAAGGAACACCTGGGCTTGCCCAACAAGGCAGACGTCAAGGACGGCATCATCACCTACAAGATCGCGGCGCACGCGGCCGACCTGGCGAAAGGCCATCCGGGCGCGCAAATCCGCGACAACGCCCTGTCGAAAGCCCGCTTCGAATTCCGCTGGGACGACCAGTTCAACATCGGCCTGGACCCGGACAAGGCGCGCGAATTCCACGATGAAACCTTGCCCAAGGATTCGGCCAAGGTGGCGCATTTCTGCTCCATGTGCGGCCCCCATTTCTGTTCGATGAAGATCACGCAGGAAGTGCGCGAATATGCGGCCGGCATGGGCATCGCGGAAGACAAGGCGCTCAAGCAGGGCATGGAAATCAAGGCCATCGAATTCATCAAGAACGGCGCCGAGCTGTACCGCAAGGTCTGAAGGAGAGCGTGATGCCTGCATTGATATCCATCACGCTCAACGGCGCACCGCACCAGGTGCCGCCGGGGCAAACCCTCGATCAACTGATTGCCGCGCTGTCGCTGGAAAACCAGGCGCTGGCGCTGGCCGTCAACCGCAACGTCGTGCCGCGCAAGGCGTGGCCGGGACAGGTCTTGCAAACGCAAGATCAAGTGGAAATTGTACGCGCCATCGGCGGCGGCTGAGTTGAGAATAGACAAGGAAAAGCACATGAATACCGCAACAAATAATGACCTGCTGACCATCGCAGGCAAGCAGTACCAGTCGCGCTTGCTGGTGGGCAGCGGCAAGTACAAGGATTTGCCGCAGACGCGCGAAGCGACGGATGCGGCCGAGGCGCAGATCATCACGGTGGCGATCCGCAGGGTCAACATTGGCCAGGACCCGAATGCGCCCAGCCTGCTCGACTTCGTGCCGCCGGACCAGTACACGATACTCCCGAACACGGCCGGCTGCTACAACGCGAAAGATGCCGTCTACACCCTGCAGCTGGCGCGCGAGCTGCTGGGCGGGCGCAATCTGGTGAAACTGGAAGTGCTGGGCGATGAAAAGACCCTGTTTCCGCACATGCCGGAAACGTTAATTGCGGCCGAAGCGCTGGTCAAGGATGGCTTTGACGTGATGGTCTACTGCAGCGACGACCCCATCCAGGCGAAAATCCTGGAAGACATCGGCTGCGTGGCCGTCATGCCGCTGGCCTCGCTGATCGGCTCGGGCATGGGCATCCTGAATCCGTGGAATTTGTCGCTGATCATCGACCAGGCAAAAGTGCCCGTGCTCGTCGACGCGGGCGTGGGCACGGCGTCGGATGCGGCCATTGCAATGGAGCTCGGTTGCGATGGCGTGCTGATGAATACGGCCATCGCCGGCGCGCGCGACCCCGTGCGCATGGCGCGTGCCATGAAACTGGCCGTGCGGGCCGGGCGCGAAGCGTTTCTGGCGGGGCGTATGCCGCGCAAATTTGCCGCTTCCCCATCGTCGCCGATGGCGGGCCGCCTGGCGTGATGGTGCCAACGTTGCCGACGGTGCTGGTGTTTGCCGGCGTCGATCCTTCGGGCGGCGCCGGCATCGCCGCCGATATTGTCGCCATTGCGGCGCAGGGCGCGCATGCGCTGCCCGTCGTGACGGCGTTGACGGTGCAGGACAATGACCGCGTGTTTGCTGTCGAGCCTGTGGCGCCGGAATTGCTGCGCCGCCAGGCGCAGGCGCTGATCGACAAGATGGCGATTCATGCCGTGAAAATCGGCATTCCCGGCAGCGCCGCGAACGCGGCCGTCATCGTGCAACTGATCGCGCAACTGCGCCAAACCCGGCCGGACTTGCCCGTGGTGCTCGATCCCGTGCTGGCTAGCGGCCATGGCGACGTGCTCAGCCGGGACGACGCCGTGCTGGCGCTGGCGCCCTTGCTGCCGGTGACGACCGTGATGGTGCCGAACGGGCCGGAAGCGGCGGCCCTCGGTGGAGCAGACAACCTGCTTGCGCAAGGCTGCCGGCACGTGCTGGTGACGGGCGGCCATGGCGAAGGCGCGACGGTCGTCAACCGCTGGTTTGACGCCGGTGGCGGCGAGCGCGAGTGGCGCTGGCCCCGGCTGCCCGGCGAGTTTCACGGCAGCGGCTGCACCCTGGCCTCGGCCATTGCGGCGCAACTGGCGCTGGGGCAGGCGCTGCCGGAAGCGCTTGACCGGGCGCAAGCCTATTGCCATGCGGCCCTGGCCGGCGCGTATGCGATTGCGCCAGGTCAACTCATGCCGCAACGATTCTTTACATAAGGAAAACATCATGCGTGGACTGTATCTGGTCACCCCGAACTGGGATGACACCGACCGCCTGCTCGATATCACGGAACAGGCTTTGCACGGCGGCGTGGCCCTGCTGCAATACCGTCACAAGAGCGCCGAGGCGGAGCAGCGGCGCGAACAGGCGGGTGCCTTGCTGGCCCTGGCCCGCAAGTATGGCGTGCCCTTCATCATCAACGATTTTCTTGAGCTGTGCGAAGAGCTCGACGCGGATGGCGTGCACGTGGGCGGCACGGACGCGTCCGTGGCGCAGGTGCGCGCGCGGCTGGGCAAGGACAAGATCGTCGGCGCTTCCTGCTATGGCGACATGGCACTGGCAAGGACGGCCGAGGCCGGCGGCGCCAGCTATGTGGCTTTCGGCGGATTTTATCCCTCGCTGGTGAAAAAGTATCCGGTGACCACGCCACTCGATATCGTGCTGCAAGCCAAACGCGAGATCGTTTTGCCCTGCGTGGTGATCGGCGGCATGACGCCGGAGAACGCGGCGCCGCTGGTGGCGCGCGGCGCCGACATGGTGGCGGCCATCAGCAGCGTATTTAACAATGGATACGAGGCAGATGATGTGGATGTTGCAGTGCAGCAATTCAATCAATTATTTGCGGCGTGAGCATGGGAGTGTGGGGCTGATTTGGGGCAATAATCGGCATATAATAAGAGCATCATTCATTACCGAGGTCCCCCACCCATGAGTCAGCCAGCCGCCGCGAAACGCCTTATCCTGATCGTTGACGATGACCAGCTGCTGTTGGAATTCCTCGGCGAAGTCCTGCGCCATGCCGGCTACGAGACGGCCCTGGCCCATTCGGCCGAAGTGGCGCTGCAGCTGATCGCCCAGCGCGAGCCGGACCTGGCCTTGCTCGACATCCACATGCCGGGCATGTCCGGCCTGGAATTGGCCAAGCGCCTGCATGGCGAGACGGGCGTGCCCTTCATGTTCCTGTCCGGCAGCGGCGACAGCGAATCGGGCAAGCAGGCGGCCGCCTACGGCGCCGTCGGCTACGTGGTAAAACCCGTCGACGAAGGCCGTTTGATGCCCGCCTTCGAAGCGGGCCTGGCGCGTGCCGACGAGATCCGCCAGCTGCGGCGTACCGAGCTGAACCTGAACGCGGCCCTGGCCGCGGGACGTGAAACGAGCCTGGCCGTGGGCTTGCTGATGGGCAAATTCCAGACGGACCGCAACACGGCGTTCGAAGTGCTGCGCGACCACGCCCGCTCCAGCCGCCGCAAGATCAATGAAATCGCCAGCCAGCTGCTGCTGGCCGAGGAAACCCTGAACGGCCTGCACGGTGCATTTTTGAACCGGGCAAAGAAGAACGTCTGAGAAAATCTACTGCGCGGTGCGATTTGCGGCCGGCGATGCTCACTGTGCATGCGCACAGCTGCGCTTCTCGGCCACAACTCACATCCGCTCGCTACGATTTTGTCAGACGTCGTGGCGTTCCGAACGGGCGTGCACTCGTCATCGGCGAATTGTCTTGCTATCATGGTTAATGCTGGCGCGCTGTAGCGCACCTTAAAATTTTGACAGGACACACATGAAAACCAAAGCAGCGATTGCCTGGAAGGCGGGCGCCCCGTTGACCATTGAAGAAGTCGACCTGGCCGGCCCGCGCGAGGGCGAGGTCTTGGTCGAGATCAAGGCCACGGGTATTTGCCATACCGATTACTACACCTTGTCGGGCGCCGATCCGGAAGGCATCTTCCCGTCCATTCTGGGACATGAAGGCGCCGGCATCGTCGTCGACGTGGGCCCGGGCGTGAAAAGCCTGAAGAAGGATGACCACGTCATCCCCCTGTACACGCCGGAATGCCGCCAGTGCAAATTCTGCCTGTCGCAAAAAACGAACTTGTGCCAGTCGATCCGCTCCACGCAGGGGCGCGGCCTGATGCCGGACGCCACCTCGCGCTTCTCCATCGACGGCAAGCCCATCTTCCACTACATGGGCACCTCCACCTTCTCGAACTACATCGTCGTGCCGGAAATCGCCCTGGCGAAGATCCGCGAAGACGCACCGTTCGATAAGGTCTGCTACATCGGCTGCGGCGTCACCACCGGCGTGGGCGCCGTGCTGTTTACGGCCAAGGTCGAGGCGGGAGCCAACGTGGTCGTGTTCGGCCTGGGCGGCATCGGCCTGAACGTGATCCAGGCGGCGAAGATGGTCGGTGCCGATAAAATCATCGGCGTCGACATCAACCCGGCGCGCCAGGCCATCGCGCGCAAGTTCGGCATGACGCATTTCGTCAATGCCAACGAAGTGGAAAACGTGGTCGACACCATCGTGCAGCTGACGGACGGCGGCGCCGACTATTCGTTCGAATGCATCGGCAACACCACCACCATGCGCCAGTCGCTCGAGTGCTGCCACAAGGGCTGGGGCCAGTCCATCATCATCGGCGTGGCGGCGGCGGGCCAGGAAATTTCCACCCGTCCATTCCAGCTGGTGACGGGGCGCGTGTGGAAGGGTTCCGCCTTCGGCGGCGCGCGCGGCCGCACGGACGTGCCGAAGATCGTCGACTGGTATATGGAAGGCAAGCTCAATATCGACGATTTGATCACACACAGGCTGAAGCTCGATGATATCAATCAAGGTTTCGATCTGATGAAGAGCGGCGAATCGATCCGCTCCGTCGTGCTGTACTAATAAATTACGAATTACGCCGTACCACGGCGTTTTTGCGGAGGCTTAGGCCTCCGTTTTTTTGCCCGCTTGCCATCCATCGCCCATGTTTGCCATCCAGTCGGGTCTTTTTGCAGCCTGTCGCAGCGCGCTGGAGGCCAGGTCCGCTTGCCGCTACAGTCAACGCTCCACTACTTTTGCGACGAGGCAGCCATGTCCACTTCCCACCGTTTGATCCTCAGCCTGGCCGGTATCCTGCTTGGCGGCAGCGCGCTGGCCGTACAGCCGCCGCAGCCTCCTGCGCCACCGGCCCCGCCTGCCGCGCCCAGCGTGCAGGTCAGCCGTTCGCTCGACAAGGGCGAAAGCTATGCGCTGGTCGACGGCACCAGGGATGGCGAGGGTGTCATCGTCGTCGACAGCGATATGCACTCGCAACAGGTGGAAAAGCTCAAGCGCACGATCAAGGGGCCATTCCTGTGGTTCCGCGACCAGGGGCAGGCTTACGTGCTGCAGGATGCTGACTTGCTGGGCAAGGTGCGGGCGGCATGGCAGCCCTCGAAACAGCTCGGCAAGCAGATGGGCGCGCTCGGCGATCAAATGGGCGCGCATGGCAAGGCCATGGGCGAAATGGGCCGCAAGATGGGCGCCCGCAGCCTGGCGAACGGTAATTCGCGCGAGTCGGAACAGCTGCGCGTGCTGGGGCGCCAGCAGCAGGAGCTGGGCCGCAAGCTCGGTGACGCCTCGCGCCGCCAGGCGCTGGCCACGAGCGACACGGCGCGCCGCTCGGCCGAGCGCGATGTGGAACGCCTGCAGCAGCAGATGGAAGATGCGCAGGAAGAGATGGAAGAGGTCAACGACCGCATCGCCGACGTGCATGAGCGCGAGGCGGAGAAAATGGAGCAGATATCGCGCCAGATGGAGCAGCGCAGCAAGCCGATGGATGCGCTGGGCAAGCAGATGGGCGACCTGGGCCGCCAGCAGGAAGCCGTCGTCAAGATCGCCGACAAGACCACGCGCCAGGTGATCGCCCAGGCGCTCAGCGAGGGCAAGGCAAAACTGGTGCGCTAGGATCCATGCCAGGCGGCGGCCACGGCGCGGTATTGTGCCGGCAGCTGCTTCCTGGCCTCGTCTTCGCCGGCATACACCTCGTCCTGCACGGTTTCCCATTGCGCATCGCAGCTGAAACGGTAGACTTGCGCCTCGTCGCCGTAGCGGCACACGGCCAGGCCGTGGATGGCGACGGGGCCGGCGCCATGCGCATCGGCGACGTGGCCGAAGGGCAGGTCGGACCAGGCCCAGGCCAGTACGCGGGCGCCGTCGAGGTGGCTGGGAGGTGTCATGGGCGTTGTTTCCATCGGCTGTGCAGTGATGCCGATTGTAGCGCGCACGCGGCGAATCCGGCGCGACCGCTGGACAAATGCACAGTATTTTTAGCCATGCCGGTATAATCACGGGATGCAAAATCTTCTTCACAACCTCAATCCCGAACAATTGGCTGCCGTCACCCTGCCGGCCCAGCATGCGCTGATCCTGGCCGGCGCCGGTTCGGGCAAGACCCGCGTGCTGACCACCCGCATCGCGTGGCTGATCCAGACCCAGCAGGTATCGCCGCCCGGCATCCTGGCCGTGACGTTTACCAATAAAGCCGCCAAGGAAATGCTCACGCGCCTGTCGGCCATGCTGCCGATCAATACGCGCGGCATGTGGATCGGCACTTTCCACGGCCTGTGCAACCGCCTGCTGCGCACGCACTACCGCGACGCGGCCCTGCCGCAGACGTTCCAGATCCTCGATTCGCAGGATCAGCTATCCGTGATCAAGCGTTTGTTGAAGGCAAATAACATTGATGATGAGAAATTCCCGCCGAAGACGGTGATGTATTTCATCAACAACGCCAAGGACCAGGGCTTGCGCGCCACGGACGTGGAAGCGTACGACGCGCACGAGCGCAAGATGGTCGAGCTGTACCAGCTGTACGACGACCAATGCCAGCGCGAAGGCGTCGTCGATTTTGCGGAATTGCTGCTGCGCACGTATGAATTACTGAGCCGCAACCAGCCCCTGCGCGAACATTACCAGGCGCGCTTCCGCCATATCCTCGTGGACGAGTTCCAGGATACGAACAACCTGCAATACAACTGGCTCAAGTTGCTGGCCGGCCACGGCAGCCGCGATGGCGGCGCCCTGTTTGCCGTCGGCGACGATGACCAGAGCATCTACGCCTTCCGCGGTGCGAATGTCGGCAATATGAGCGCCTTCGAGCACGAGTTCCAGGTCAAGAACTTGATCAAGCTGGAGCAGAACTACCGCTCGCACGGCCACATCCTCGACAGCGCCAACGTGTTGATAGCGAACAATAGCAAGCGCCTGGGCAAGAATTTGCGCACGGACGCGGGGCATGGCGAGCAGGTGCGCGTGTATGAAGCCAGTTCCGACCTGCAGGAAGCGCAGTGGATCATCGACGAGGCGAAGAGTTTGATCGCCGATGGCGCCTCGCGCAGCGAGATCGCGATTCTGTACCGTTCGAACGCGCAGTCGCGCGTGATCGAGCACGCGCTGTTTTCAGCCAGCATTCCGTACCACGTGTATGGCGGCCAGCGCTACTTCCAGCGCGCCGAGGTCAAGCACGCGATTGCTTATTTGCAACTGATGGACAATCCGCACAACGATTCGGCCTTCTTGCGCGTGGTCAACTTTCCCACGCGCGGCATCGGCATGCGCTCGATCGAGCAATTGCAGGCTGCGTCGGAACAGTACGGCATTTCGCTGTACGCGGCCGTGCCGTATGTGGCGGGCAAGGCGGGCAGCGTGCTGGCCGGCTTCGTCAAGCTGATCGAAGGCGTGCGCTTTGAAACCCAGCAATTGTCTCTGCCGGAAATGGTCAGAGTCGTGCTGGAAGCGAGTACCTTGCTCCAGCATTATCAGAATGAAAAGGAAGGCGCCGACCGCATCGAGAATCTGGAGCAGATGGTCAGCGCGGCCAGCCAGTTCATTTCCGAGGAAGGTTTTGGACAGGGCGCACCGGCCCACCTGGGCCCAAGCGCCCAGGCGCAGTCGGGCGCACCCGTCGTCAACCAGGATGGCATCGAAATTCTGGATGCCGACGCGCCGCTGCCGGCCGTGATGTCGCCGCTCTCCGCATTTTTATCGCACGCGTCGCTGGAAGCGGGCGACAACCAGGCGCAGGCGGGCCAGGATGCGCTGCAGATGATGACCGTGCACTCGGCCAAGGGCCTGGAATTCGACAACGTCTTCATTACGGGCCTGGAAGAGGGCCTGTTCCCGCACGAAAGCAGTTCGAAGGAAGACAACGGCGTGGAAGAGGAACGCCGGCTGATGTACGTGGCCATCACGCGCGCGCGCAAGCGGCTGTACATGAGCTTTTCGCAGACGCGCATGCTGCACGGCCAGACGCGCTACAACATGAAGTCGCGCTTCTTCGACGAATTGCCGGAAGAATCGCTGAAATGGCTGTCGCCGAAGGTGCAGGCGAACTGGTTCGGCAACCGCAAGTCGGCCTGGGACGAGGCGCCCAAGGTGGCCAGCCTGGGTTCGGACAATGCGATAGCGCAAAAGATCGCGCAAAAAGCCACGGGCGGCGGCTGGCGCATCGGCGAATCCGTGGCGCACGCCAAGTTCGGCGAAGGCGTGATCGTCAATATCGAAGGCGGCGGCGGCAATGCGCGCGCGCAGATCAACTTCGGCCAGCACGGCATGAAGGTGCTGGACCTGGGGATTGCCAAGCTGGAGAGATTAGGGCGTTGATATAAGAGCAGCAATAAAAAAGGGCAGCCTGCGCAGGCTGCCCTTTTTTTGTGCAGAATCGAAATCAGTCGTTCGGCTTATCCAGCGACACCGTCTTGCCCTCATCGACGGGCACGCCGAAGATCTGGCGGTAGGCGGCGTAGAACGAGCAATGCATGATAATGGTCAATATCATCGACAGGGGCATCATCATCTGCATCATCAGCGGCGTGCGGCCAAAGATGACTGCCAGCAACTGGCTGGTGACGACGCTGATGGCGAACCAGGTGGCGGCGAAGACGATGAAGGCCGACAGCGAGCGCCAGACGGCGAAAAAGCTGAAGAACAGCGCCTTGCCCAGGCCGGTTTGGCGCCAGTAGATCAGCGGCGCGGCAAAGCAGAAGGCCATGGCTGCCGGCACGTACAGCGCGATGGCCAGCAGGATGCCCAGACCCAGGCGCGATTCGGGGATGGCGGCGCGCGCCGCTTCTTCCGTCAGCTGGCCCGTGACAAGCTGCCACAGCAAGCCATCATCGACCAGGGTCGAGGCGCCGATGGCAACGATGGCCATCAGGATGTACAGTACGCCCAGGCCGAACAGGGAAGGAAAGGCCGGCTTGCGGAAGCCCGAAATCAAGAGGCTGGGCAAGACGCGCTTGCCCTGGTCGATATTCAGGCAGCCTTGCACGAAGGCGACGGAAAACACGGGCACCAGGATGACGGGCAGCATTTGACCGAGCACGGGCACGATGCTGACGGCCAGCATGCAGAACATATAGCCGAGAAACAGCATCGACATGCCGCCAGGTTGCTGGCGAAACAGGGAAAATCCCTGTTTCACCCATTGCCAACCTGTACTTGCAGGTAATTTTTCCATGTTTAAAACAGTTCCGGGGCAGGTGTGGCGATACGTTCGCGCAGAATGCGTTCGAAATGCGTGGGATCGTGCGGGGTCAGCATTTCCGCTTCGCGCGGCTGGTAATAATCGTACAGGCGCGACAGCCAGAAGCGCAGCGCGGCAGCGCGCAGCATCGGTTGCCATGCCGTCTGTTCTTCATGCGTAAACGGGCGCACGGCCCGGTAGGCGTCGAGCAGGGCGCGCACTCTTTCCTTGTTGAGCACGCCCGTGGCCAGGTCCACGCACCAGTCGTTGACGGTGACGGCCACGTCGAACAGCCAGGTGTCGCAGCCGGCAAAGTAAAAGTCGAAAAAGCCCGTCAGGCGCTCGCCGTCAAACATGACGTTGTTGCGGAACAAGTCGGCATGCACGGGACCGCGCGGGATGGCTTTATAGGTATCGCAGGCAGCAAAGGCGTCCTGGAAATGGATTTCCGCGCGCAGCAAATGCGCTTTGGCATCGTCGAGGTGGTGCAAGACCAGCGGCGTGGTGCTGTTCCACCAGTCCAGGCCCCGCAAATTCGGCTGCTGCAGGGGGAAGTCCTGCGCCGCCAGGTGCATTTTCGCCAGCATGGCGCCGACAGCGGCGCAATGCACGGCTTGCGGCGCCATCTGTGAGCTGCCGTCGAGTTTGCTGACGATGGCGGCCGGCTTGCCTTGCAGGGCCGTCACCAGTTCGCCGTCCGCATTGGCGATCGGCGCGGGCACCAGCACGCCCCGGTCCGCCAAATGGCGCATCAGTTGCAGATAGAACGGCAATTGCTCGAAGCTGAGGTTTTCAAAGATCGTCAGCACATACTCGCCGCGCTCCGTGCTCAGGAAGAAATTGCTGTTTTCGATGCCGGACGCGATGCCCTTGAGCGCCAGAGGTTTGCCGAGTGGAAACTGCGTGATCCACTGGCCGATATCGTCCAGGTGTAGCGCGGTAAAAACTGCCATGGGAAAGAGGGGAATGGTCTAAAAGGTCAAAAAAAGCCGGCTGCCCCCGCGCATGGCCGGGGCAGGGCAGAAGAGAGTGGCTGCTTACTTCGCTGGTGCGGGCGGCGCTGGCGCGTCCGCGGCCTCTTCGTCGCGTTGCTTCTGTTTCTTCTTGCCCAGATCAAATTCCAGCACTTTCCATTGTGGGCCGCGCAGGGCGCCGCCGTGGGCCTGGTCGGCGCCGGCGGCAGGCTTCATGTAATAGGTGCTGCCGCCGCTGGTGACTTTCACCTCGCTGGTGACGCCCGCTTCGCGTTTTTCGGTAATCTGCTGCTTGGCGGCGGCCGGCGCCACGGTGATGGGCGCTTCGCCCATTTCCTCGATACGTTCGAGCTGGGGTGGCGCGTCGCTCGGTTTGGCCGGCGTCTGGGCGCTGGCAATGGCTGAACATGCCAGCAGGGGCAGGGCGAGGAATGTCCAGAGTGTCGATGTACGCATCATGATGGGTTCGCTTCCATGTGTGGGACTGCAGCGCGTGCAGTGGTGTAATGCCGTCAATTTATCTATAAGGCATTGTAACAAACTGGTAGGCAATGCTGCTTAATACGGCTGATTAAATGCGGCGAAATGGCTGGCAGCGGCTGCCCGCGCGCCCGCACGGGGCCGCCAGGGTGGCAAAAACAGCAAGAACGGCACGCGTTGCGGCCGGTGGCGCGGCCCTAAACTCTGCGATAATTGGGCGAACTTCCACCCGCCCGCCGCTCTGCTCCCTGGGCGGGCGCGCTCACCTTATTTTATTGGCATTATGCAAAACACCCTGCTGTTAGTCGACGGTTCCAGTTACCTTTATCGCGCCTTCCATGCGCTGCCCGACCTGCGCAGCCCGGACGGCTATCCCACAGGCGCCATGCACGGCATGGTCAACATGCTGCGCCGCCTGCGCGCCGATTACCCGGCCGCCTACATCGCCTGCGTCTTCGACGCCAAGGGTAAAACTTTCCGCGATGATATGTATCCTGAATACAAAGCCACGCGCGCCTCGATGCCGGACGACCTGCGCCTGCAGATCGAACCGATCCACGAAGCCGTGCGCGCCATGGGCTGGCCGATCCTGATGGTCGACGGCGTCGAAGCGGACGACGTGATCGGCACCCTGGCCGTGCAGGCGGCCGCCGCCGGCATGAACGTGGTGGTGTCGACGGGCGACAAGGATCTGGCGCAGCTGGTCAACAGCCAGGTGATGCTGATCAATACCATGAGCAATGAAAAGCTCGACGAAGCGGCCGTGCTGGCCAAGTTCGGCGTGCCGCCCAACCGCATCATCGATTATCTGTCGCTGATCGGCGATACGGTCGACAACGTGCCCGGCGTGTCGAAATGCGGCCCGAAGACGGCCGTCAAATGGCTGACCCTGTACGACAGCCTGGAAGGCGTGATGGAAAACGCGGCCAATGTGGGCGGCGCCGTGGGGGAAAACCTGCGCACGGCCCTGCCATGGTTGCCGCAGGCGCGCGCCTTGATCACCGTCAAGACCGATTGCGATTTGTCGCAACACATGACGACCATCGCCGACTCGCTGGTGGCGAAGCACGAAGACAAGGAAGCCTTGCTGGCCTTTTTTCAGCGCTACGGCTTCAAGGCCCTGCTGCGCGAACTGGGCGCCACGCCGCCGCCGATGTCGCCCGTTGGCGCGCCTGCAACGGCTGGCGCATCGACTGCGAACACCACGGGCGACATGTTTGCCGACGCGGCCCCGGCAGTCGAGGCCGTGTATGAAACCGTGTTGACGGATGAACAGCTCGATAAATGGATCGCCCTGATCGATGCCGCTGCCCTGACGGCCGTCGACACGGAAACCACCTCGCTGGAACCGATGACGGCGCAAATGGTCGGCATTTCCCTTTCGGTCGCCGAACACAGCGCCTGCTACATCCCGCTGGCGCACGACTACGCGGGCGCGCCCGAGCAGTTGACGCGCGAACACGTGCTGGCGAAATTGCGCCCGTGGCTGGAAGACGCGAACAAGCCCAAGCTGGGCCAGAACCTCAAGTATGACAGCCACATCTTCGCCAACCATGGCGTGACCCTGCGCGGCATCGCCCACGATACCTTGCTCGAATCGTATGTGTTTGAATCGCACAAGAAACACGACATGGACAGCCTGGCCCTGCGCCACCTGAACTACACGACGATCCCGTTCGAGGACGTGTGCGGCAAGGGCGCCAAGCAGATCACTTTCAATCAGGTCGAGGTGGAGCAGGCGGCGAAATACGCGGCCGAGGATGCCGACGTGACCTTGCGTTTGCACAATGCCATGTGGGGCAATGTGGCCAATGATGAAAAGCTCACCTTCATCTATGAAAAGATCGAGATGCCGACGGCCGTGGTCTTGCAAAAGATCGAGCGCAACGGCGTGCTGATCGATGACGAATTGCTCAACATCCAGTCGGCCGAGCTGGCCGTCAAAATCCTGGAGCTGGAAAAGAAGGCGTATGAACTGGCCGAGCAGCCGTTTAATTTAGGCTCGCCCAAGCAGATCGGCGAAATCTTCTTTGAAAAGCTGAAGTTGCCAGTGGTCAAGAAAACCCCGACGGGCGCGCCGTCGACGGACGAGGAAGTGCTGCAAAAGCTGGCCGAGGATTATCCGCTGCCCAAAGTGCTGCTGGAATACCGGGGCATGGCCAAGCTGAAGTCGACCTACACGGACAAATTGCCGAAGATGATCAACGTCACCACGGGCCGCGTGCACACGAACTATGCGCAAGCCGTGGCCGTGACGGGGCGTTTGGCGTCGAACGACCCGAACTTGCAGAATATTCCCATCCGCAGCGCGGAAGGCCGCCGCATCCGCGAAGCCTTCATTGCGCCGCCGGGCAGCCACATCGTTTCGGCCGACTATTCGCAGATCGAATTGCGCATCATGGCGCATATCTCGGGCGATGAAGCCATGCTGCGCGCGTTTGCCGACGGCATCGACATTCATCGCGCCACGGCCGCCGAGATCTTCGGCGTGCCGGCCGCGGAAGTGCAGAGCGAACAGCGCCGCTATGCCAAAGTGATCAACTTTGGTTTGATCTACGGCATGAGCGCATTCGGCCTGGCCGGTAATCTGGGCGTGGACCGCACGGCCGCGCAAAGCTATATCGACCGCTACTTTGCCCGTTTTTCCGGCGTGAAACAGTACATGGAAGACACGCGCCAGCAAGCGAAGGCGCGCGGCTACGTGGAAACCGTGTTCGGCCGCCGTTTGTGGTTGCCGGAAATCAATTCGCCGAACGGCCCGCGCCGCCAGGGCGCGGAACGGGCGGCGATCAACGCGCCGATGCAGGGCACGGCCGCCGACCTGATCAAGCTGGCCATGATCGCCGTGCAAGGCTGGCTGGAAACGGATGGCTTGCAAACGAAGATGATCATGCAGGTGCACGACGAACTGGTGCTGGAAGTGCCGGACGCGGAACTGGAACTGGTCAAGCGCAAGCTGCCGGAACTGATGGCGGGCGTGGCCGCGCTGAAAGTGCCGTTGACGGCCGAGGTGGGAGTAGGACGCAACTGGGACGAAGCGCACTAATTTATAAACGCAACATTTTCAGGAGAAGCGCATGAGCGACATGATCACCGATTGTGAAAGTTTGCTGGGCCAGAGCAGCGTGTCCGGGCCGGACGGCCGGCGTGGTTTCCTGAAGGCGGCGCTGGGGGCGGGCTTTGCCGTGGCCGTGCTGCCCGTGGCGGCGCAAAACGTCATCAAGACGGATTCCGCCGGCCTCGTCACGGGCACCATGTCGGTGATGGTCGATGGCCAGGCCGTGCCCGTGTACGCGGCCCAGCCGGAAGGCAAGACGGGTTTGCCCGTGGTACTGGTCATTTCGGAAATCTTTGGCGTGCATGAACATATCGCCGACATGGCGCGCCGCTTCGCCAAGCAGGGCTACCTGGCGCTGGCGCCCGACCTGTTCGTGCGCCAGGGCGATCCCACCAAGGTGGCCAGCATTCCGGAATTGATGAAAAGCATCATCGCCAGGACGCCGGACGCGCAAGTGATGGCGGACCTCGATGCGGTTGTTGCGTGGGCGAAACAGAATGGCGGCGACACGAGCCGCCTGGGCATTACGGGTTTTTGCTGGGGCGGCCGCATCACGTGGCTGTACGCGGCGCACAATCCGGCCGTCAAGGCGGGCGTGGCCTGGTATGGCCGCCTCGTGGGCGAAGCGACTCCCTTGCAGCCGAGCAACCCCATCGACATCGCCGCCACCTTGAAGGTCCCTGTGCTGGGCTTGTATGGCGGCAAGGATACGGGCATCACGCAGGAATCGATCGGCAAAATGAAAGACGCGCTGGCCAAGGCCGGTAACAAGTCGGAATTCGTCGTCTACCCCGATGCGGGCCACGCCTTCAATGCCGATTACCGCCCCAGCTATGTGGCGGCCGATGCGAAGGACGGCTATGCGCGTTGCCTGGCCTGGTTCAAGGCACACGGCGTGGCGTAATACCGCAACAGAAAATAGCTGCATTTTCCAGAAGTTGCCGCGAGAAGCGCACCGGGCTGTAAAATGCCCGGTTCGTGTAAATGCAGTACAATTGCATCTTCATCGCGCTACGCTGCCGCCAGACGCGCAAATGTAAATAATAAGCAATAGTCATCAGGCCAGACGCCAGCATCGCGGGCGCCCATGACCCGGCGCCATTTTGAGGTAAGAAAATCATCGATCCCGTCCTTATATCCATTTTGCTCGCGACCACGATCGCGGGCGTGTTGAGCATTACCGCGGCGGCGATCTTTTCGTTTGCATTCCTGTCCAAGGTGGTCGAGCGCATGGTCAGCTTGTCCGTCGGCATCATGTTGTCGACGTCCTTGCTGCACGCCTTGCCGGAAGCGTTCGAGTCCCAGGCGGATCCGCGCAGCCTGTTCGCCACCCTGCTGGCGGGCTTGCTGGCCTTTTTCATGCTGGAAAAATTCGCGATTTTGCGCCATTCGCACCACCACGAAGGCGATGGCCACCACCATGCGCACGGCCACGACAAGCACGAGGCGGGCAAGGCCGGCTGGATGATCCTGGTCGGCGACGGCATGCACAACTTTACGGACGGCATTTTGATCGCGGCCGCCTTCCTGGCCGACCCGAAACTGGGCCTGGTGACGGGCCTGGCCATCATCGCGCATGAAATCCCGCAGGAAATCGGCGACTTCATCGTGCTGCTCAACGCCGGTTTTTCGCGCCTGCGCGCCTATGTGTTCAACTTGCTGTGCAGCATGATGGCGGTGGCGGGCGGCCTGCTCGGCTATTTCACCCTGGACCGCGCCAGCAATCTGATTCCTTACGTGCTCGTGTTCGCCTCGTCCGGCTTCATCTATATTGCCTTGTCCGACCTGATGCCGCAGATGCAGCGCCGCGCCACCTTGCGTGAAACCATCCCGCAAGTGCTGCTGATCGCGCTGGGCGTGTGCATCGTGCTGTTTTTGACGCACAAGCGCCACGGCGGTTGATACGCCGTTCTGTCGGCGCAGTGCCACCTATGCTATATTGCCTTTCTGACTAACTTGCCCAGAAAGGAGGAAAATATAATGGAAGAAAACTTGTTGCTCGCCTTGTGGCGCGCACGCTCATTTAGCGCATTTGCCAGCTCTTGCCCACGTTCTATCGCGCTGCGATAACCTGGCCAGAGCAAAGTTACCCTCCTCTACGAGTCCTTTCCTGGTACTCCGTTGTCGTTAGCGCTCCTGTTAACGCGGATGCTTGCATCCCGAACAAAGACAAGAGCCATGACCACCCTTATCTCTACCCAAGCTTTACAACTGGATACCCACGACGGTTTCCTCTTCAATGAACTCGCCTTTACCTTGCGCCAGGGCGACCGCATCGGCCTGATCGGCCACAATGGCTGCGGCAAATCCACCTTGCTGGGCTTGCTCAGCGGCACGCGGGAAGCCACTGCCGGCACCATCCACTATGCCCGTGCCTGCCGCTTGCAGCACGTGGAGCAGCATTTGCCGGCTGAACTTGCCAGCCTGAGCCTGTACGACGCCTTGCTGGCGCCCGTGCTGGACCAGCCCGAGCTGCATTGGCGGGTCGACAGCCTGCTGGCCGAGTTAGGCTTCGAGCACGAGACGGCGCAAGTGCCCGTGCATTCCCTGTCCGGCGGCCAGCACACGCGGCTGCTGCTGGGGCGCGCCCTGCTGCAGGAGCCGAACGTGCTGCTGCTCGATGAACCGAGCAATCACCTGGATTTGCCGTCCCTGCTGTGGCTGGAGCAATTCCTGCTGCGCTGGCGCGGCGCCTTCATCCTCGTCTCGCACGACCAGCGCCTGCTCGACAACGTGGCCACGCGCAGCTGGATCTTGCGCGATAGCCGCCTGTACGACTTCGACTTGCCGTGCGGCCCCGCGCTGGCGGCGCTGGCCGAAGCCGATGTGGCCGCTGCCGCCCGCCATGCGGCGGAACAGAAGGAAATCGACCGCCTGGCCGTCAGCAGCACCCGCCTGGCGCTGTGGGGCAAGATCTACGATAACGTCGGCATGGCGCGCAAGGCCAAGAGCATGCAGCGGCGCATCGACAAGCTGCAGGACGAGCAATCGTTCGTCAGCGATGGCGCACCCTGGCGTTTGAGCCTGCGCGGCAAGGCGCTGGCGGCCGACCAGCTGCTGGCGCTCGACGGTCTGGACGTGCGCGCCGTGCCCGCTTCTCCCGTGCTGTTCCAGGCCGGCCAGCTGTGGCTGAAGCCGGGCGACCGGGTCGCCTTGCTGGGCGCCAACGGCAGCGGCAAGTCGTCTTTGCTGCGCCTGTGCTGGCAAGCGATCCAGGCGCAGGAGGAGCGCAGCGACTTGCGCTACCACAAGGCGGCCAATATCGGCTATTACGACCAGTCGCTCAGGCAACTGGCCGATACGGCCGATTTGTCCGACGCGCTGTACCCGTTTGCCGTGCAAAACGAAGCTGCGCGCAGCCAGGTAGCGCGCAAGCAAGCCTTGATTGCGGCCGGTTTCCCGTATGCGCGCCATGGCCAGATGGTGGCGACCCTGAGCGGCGGCGAGCGGGCGCGGCTGCTGTTCCTGGGGCTGTCGCTGGCCAGCTATCATTTATTGTTGCTCGATGAACCCAGCAACCACCTGGACATGCAGGGCAAGGCGGAGCTGGGGCAAGCCTTGCGCGGCTTTGCAGGCGGCTGTCTGCTGGTGTCGCACGACCGCGACCTGATCGAAACGGCTTGCAACCGTTTTTGGGTGGTGGCCGATGGCCAGCTGGAAGAGTGGCCGGACGCGGCCAGCGCGTATGCACGGCTGAGTGTGGAAGATGGGCAGGCGTTGACGCCAGTGGCGCGCGTGGAGCATGCGTCTGCGATACTGACCGACATCGACCTGCAGCTGGAACGCCTGTGCGAACTGGAGCAATTGCTGGCGGAAGACCTGGCGCGAAAACCGCGCCACCAGAAGCCGGCCAGCCAGCAGGCGTGGCAGGCGGAGCTGGAGCAGTTGAATCAATCGCTGGGGATAACGTCATAGTTATCCACCGGGCATGAAAAAGCGGACCGAGGTCCGCTTTTTTTTAGTTACCCGTCGCCACCGGCCGCGCCGGATCGGCGCACCACTCGCTCCACGAGCCCGGATACAGGGACGCGCCTTTCAAACCGGCCACTTCCAGGGCCAGCAGGTTGTGGCACGCCGTCACGCCGGAGCCGCATTGCATGATGGCCGCTTGCGGTGCATCAAACAGGGCGCCGAAGTCGCGCCGCAGTTCTTCCGCGCCTTTAAAGCGGCCATCCGCTTGCAGGTTATCCTTGAAGAAACGGTTTTTCGCGCCGGGGATATGGCCGCCCACGGGGTCGATGGTTTCGTTCTCTCCCCGGTAGCGGTCGGGGGCGCGCGCGTCGATCACGGTCAAGGCCTGAGTTTCCAGGTTGGCAACGACGTCTTGCACGCTGACCGTGCGCACCAGGCTGGCTTTTTCCGTCAGCTTGCCGACAGGGCGCGGTGCCACGGGCGTGACCAAGGGTAAACCTTGCGCCTGCCAGGCGGCCAGGCCGCCGTCGAGCACGGCGACGGCTGGGTGGCCGAGCCAGCGCAGCAGCCACCACAAACGGGCGGCGAACATGCCGCCCTGGCCATCGTACGCCACCACTTGCGTATCGTCATCGATGCCCCAGCCGCGCAGGGTGGCCAGCAGGACGTTGCGGTCGGGCAATGGATGCCGGCCCGTAAATGCCGGGCCGCGCGCCGTCTTGGGGCCGGACAGGGCCGTATCGATATCGGCAAACTGCGCATTCTGGATGTGGCCGGCGGCAAACGCGTCGCTGCCGGCTGTCGGGTTGAGCAAGTCGTGGCGGCAATCGAGGATGACCCAGTTGCTGTCATTCAGGTGGCTGGACAAATCATTGCTGTTGATCAAGGTCGTATACAAGGTCATGACTCCTTACACTTCGCTGGCGATGGGATCCGTGCGCGCGATGGCCGCGCCACGGGCCGTGTTGCGGGTATTGTAATAGGTTGCCGCGATGCCCGAGGCGAGAATGATGCCGATGCCGGTCCAGCCATGCCAGTCGAACAAGTCGCCAAAGATCACCACGCCCCAGAAGCTGGAAAAGACGATGCCTGTGTATTGCAAATTAGCAACAACGAGGGTCTTGCCCAGGCGATAGGCGCGCGTCATGGCCATCTGCGCCATGGTGGCGCACAGGCCTATGGCGGCCAGCAAGCCGATGCCGTAGGCGCTCGTGTGTGCATGCCAGACGACGGGGCCGCCTCCGGCGCTGGCCACGTGGCCGATCACGCCGGCCAGGAAATTGACGACCGAGAAATAGAACACGACCCGGTATTCGGGTTCGCCCAGCAAGCCCAGTTTGCGCACCTGCAGGTAGGCGAGGGCGGACAGCATGCCGGAAATCAAGGCCGTGATGGCGCCGGCCGCCTGCTCCGTCTCGAACACGGGTTGCAGCAGCAGGGTCACGCCGACAAAGCTCATGGCAATCGCCGCCACCAGCGGCCACTCGACCTGTTTCATGCCTTTCCACCAGCCGCCGGCGAGCAGGATCACGGCGATCCAGATGGGCGCCATATAGTTCAGGGTCATGGCCGTGGCCAGCGGCAGGATGGCGATCGCATAAAACCACAGCCACAGGGCGATCACGCCCACCACGCCGCGCCACAGATGCTGGCCCGGCATTGTGGTCTTAAAGCTGCCTCCCTGGTACAGAATCGTGCAGCTCATGACGAGCATGCCGATGATGCCGCGGTACATGACGATTTCGGAGGTCGAATACAGATCCGACGCCAGTTTCACGCACACGCCCATGATGGCAAACATGAAACTGGCGAATAACATCCAAAGTGACTGCATGAGTAAATCCTGACGATGAAAATGAAAAAGGGCCGCGCAATGCGGCCCTTGAGGGAATTACAGTTCGATATTGCTGCGGTACCACTCGTGGAAATGCTGCATGCCGTCTTCCATGGGCGACTGGTAAGGGCCCACTTCATTCACGCCGCGCTGCATCAGGACCTTGCGGCCCGCATCCATGCGCTGGGCGATTTCATCGTCCTCGACGCAGGTTTCCATGTAGGCAGCCCGTTCCGCTTCGACGAAGTCGCGCTCGAACAGCACGATTTCTTCCGGGTAATAGAACTCCACCACGTTGCGCGTCTTTTGCGGACCATCGGGCCACAGGGTCGAGACGATCAGCACGTGCGGATACCATTCCACCATGATGTTCGGATACAGGGTCAGCCAGATGGCGCCATACGGTGGCGCTTCGCCGCCGCGGAATTGCAATACCTGCTCCTGCCATTTCTTGTAGGCAGGCGAGCCGGCCTGCTGCAGGCCGCGGTGCACGCCGACCGTTTGCACGCTGTAATCCTTGCCGAATTCCCAGCGCAGGTCATCGCAGCTGACGAAGCTGCCCAGGCCCGGGTGGAACGGTTCCACGTGATAATCCTCAAGGTAGACTTCGATGAAGGTCTTCCAGTTGTAGTCGCACTCGTGGATTTCCACGTGGTCGAACATGTAGCCGGAAAAATCGAGGTCTTTTGAGACGGACAAATCTTTCAATTTTTCCATCACGTTGTAGCCATTTTGCTCGAACAGCAAGCCATTCCAGCTTTGCAGCGGCGTTTTCGACAGGTTCAGGCACGGCGTCTCGGGGAAGTGCGGCGCGCCGATCAGTTCACCCTTGAGGTCGTAGGTCCAGCGATGCAGCGGGCAAACGATGTTATTGGCATTGCCGCGGCCATTGAACATCAGCGCCTGCCGGTGACGGCACACGTTGGACAGCACTTCGATGCCATTGGCGTTGCGCACGAGCATGCGCCCTTCGTTCTCAGACGCCAGGGTCGCAAAATCGCCGGTTTCCGGCACCATCAGCTCATGCCCGACATAGCGCGGGCCGGCTTGGAACAATTGCTGCATTTCACGCTGCAACAGCGTTTCGTCAAAATAGACGTGGACCGGAAGTTGCGCGTTTGAACGCGCCAGCTTGGCGTGAGTAGCCAGATCGGACATCCCAACCCCCCATAAATGTACAACGGTCAGCAGTGCCCCAGGCCATTCCTTGGCAGCCGCTACAGAGAGAAAGAATCCGCAAAGACCTGAATTCAAATTTGTTGAAACGGTATTTCGGACAGAACCGGCGATTATAGCGCGGATCGGCCTCGGCATTGCCAAAACCCCCCGGCAAATAGGGTACTTTAATGAGAAACATTGTCATTTACCGTGTCATTTCCGGCGAATGGGGGCGATTACGCTAAAATCCACTGACAAGCTGGCAACGTCTTCCCCTTTGAGCACGCCGATTGCGCTTTAGTTTTCACTTAATAGTGTGGTTTGTTCTAAAATAACGCTTCTATGCTGGCCGGGAGTCCCCGGCGTCTCCCTACAAGCCCCTCGTGCCACGAAGAGATCTGAGTCTATGTCGAAGAAATTAACTGCCGCTGCCGCAGCGCCGGCCTCGTTTGAAGAGGCAATGGCGGAACTGGCGCAGCTGGTAACGCAAATGGAAGCGGGCCAGTTGCCGCTGGAAGCATCGGTCGCGGCGTATCAGCGCGGCTCGGAACTGGTCAAGTATTGCGCAAGCCAGCTCGACAGTGTCGAAGCGCAGGTGAAAGTATTGGAAGGCGACATGTTGAAACCGTTCGTCGATGCCGGCGAGGCCGCACAATGATGGCCAGCGTACAAGATAACACCGGCGTGACCTTCGGCGACTGGATGCAAGCGACCCAGTCGGGCGTGGAAGGCCGGCTCGACCAGTTCCTGCCGGCGGCAGACGTGGTGCCGCACAAGCTGCACGCGGCCATGCGCTATGCGCTGCTGGGCGGCGGCAAGCGCGTGCGCCCGCTGCTGGTGATGGCGGCCGGCGAATTGTTTGATGCCGATCAAGACACGCTCGCGCGCGCTGCTTGCGCATTGGAAATGATTCACGTGTATTCGCTCGTGCATGACGACATGCCGTGCATGGATGACGATGCCTTGCGCCGTGGCAAGCCCACCGTGCACATCGCCTACGATGAAGCGACGGCCCTGCTGGTCGGCGACGCGCTGCAATCGCAAGCGTTCATGCTGCTGGCCGACGGTGCGGCCATTCCTCCGGCGCGGCAAATGGCCATGATCAAGCTGCTGGCGCACGCCTCCGGTTCGGCAGGCATGTGCGGCGGCCAGGCGATCGACCTCGACAGCGTCGGCCTGGCCTTGACCTTGCCGCAGCTGGAACAGATGCATCAACTCAAAACGGGCGCCTTGCTGCGCGCAGCCGTGATCCTCGGTGCGCTGGCCGGCAAGGACTTGACGGCGGACGAGATGACGGCGCTGAACGCGTATGCGCGCGCCGTTGGCCTGGCGTTTCAGGTGGTCGACGACGTGCTCGACGCAACGGCCGATTCGGCCACCCTGGGCAAGACGGCGGGCAAGGATGCGGCCGCCAACAAGCCCACTTACGTATCGATACTGGGGCTGGAACCATCGCGGGCCCTGGCAGAACAATTGCGGTGCGACGCCCATGCGGCGCTGGCGCCATTCGGGGACAAGGCACGCCGTCTGCGCGAGCTGGCAGACCTGGTCGTGCAGCGGAAGGCATAAATGAAACTGTTAGAAACCATCAATGAACCAGCGCAAGTGCGCAAGCTGGCCCGCTCGCAACTGGTGCCGCTGGCGCAGGAATTGCGCAGCTTCCTGCTCGATTCCGTTTCCAAGACGGGCGGCCACCTGTCGTCCAACCTGGGCACGGTCGAGCTGACCGTCGCGCTGCATTACGTGTTCAACACGCCGCACGACCGCATCGTCTGGGATGTGGGCCACCAGACCTATTCGCACAAGATTCTCACCGGCCGGCGCGAGCGCATGCATACCTTGCGCCAGAAAGACGGCATTTCCGGCTTCCCCAAGCGCGACGAGAGCGAATACGACACCTTCGGCACGGCGCACTCGTCGACGTCGATTTCCGCCGCGCTGGGCATGGCGCAGGCCGCCAAGATCAAGGGCGACCCGCTGCACGCGATCGCCGTGATCGGCGACGGCTCGATGACGGCCGGCATGGCTTTCGAGGCGATGAACAATGCTGGCGTGCAGGAAGACGTCAATTTGCTGGTGATTTTGAACGACAACGACATGTCGATCTCGCCGCCCGTGGGCGCGCTGAACCGCCACCTGGCGCGCCTGATGTCGGGCCAGTTCTATGCGGCGGCGAAAAATGTCGGAAAGTCCGTCTTGCCCGGCCCCGTGCTGGAACTGGCGAAGCGCTTCGAAGAGCACGCCAAGGGCATGGTGGTGCCCGCCACCATGTTCGAGGAATTCGGTTTCAATTATATCGGCCCCATCGACGGCCACGACCTCGATTCGCTGATCCCGACCTTGCAAAATATCAAGCAATTGAAGGGTCCGCAATTCCTGCACGTGGTGACCAAGAAGGGGCAAGGCTACAAACTGGCCGAGGCGGAACCGATCTTGTACCACGGCACGGGCAAGTTCAATCCACTTGAAGGCATCAAGCCGGCCACGGCGCCGGCCAAGATGACGTACACGGAAGTGTTCGGCAACTGGCTGTGCGACATGGCCGCGCACGACAAGCGCCTGGTGGGCATCACGCCCGCCATGCGCGAAGGCTCGGGCATGGTCAAGTTCGAACAGCAATTCCCGACCCGGTATTTCGACGTTGGTATTGCCGAACAGCATTCCGTGACCTTCGGCGCGGGCCTGGCCTGCGAAGGCTTGAAACCCGTCGTGGCCATCTATTCGACCTTCCTGCAGCGCGCCTATGACCAGCTGATCCACGACGTGGCCCTGCAAAACCTGGACGTGACGTTCGCGCTGGACCGCGCCGGCCTGGTGGGCGCCGACGGCGCCACGCACGCGGGCAACTACGACATGGCGTTCCTGCGCTGCATCCCGAACATGGTCGTCATGGCCGCGTCGGACGAAAACGAATGCCGCCAGATGCTGACGACGGGCTACCATTATCCGGGCCCGGCCGCCATCCGCTATCCGCGCGGCGCCGGTGCCGGCGTGGCCATCGTGCCGGAACTGACCAGCATCGAGATCGGCAAGGGCGAACTCAAACGCCACGGCAAGCGCATCGCCATCCTGGCCTTCGGCTCGATGGTGGCGCCGAGCGTGGCGGCGGGCGAGAAGCTCGACGCGACGGTGGCCAACATGCGCTTCGTCAAGCCGCTCGACGTGGCGCTGGTGAAGCAGCTTGCTGCCGAGCATGATTATCTGGTGACGGTCGAAGAGGGCTGCATCATGGGCGGCGCCGGTTCGGCCGTGGCCGAAGCCCTGGCGGCGGAAGGGGTCGTCAAGCCGATTTTGATGCTGGGCTTGCCCGACGTCTTCATCGACCACGGCGACCCCGTGCAACTGCTGAAAAGCGTGGGCCTGGACGCTGCCGGTATCGCGGCCTCGATCGAGCAGCGTTTCCCGGCAGCCGGACCGCGCCTGGCGATGGTCAGCTAAGATTGCTTGTCCGCATGAAAAGCGGCACTGCGGTGCCGTTTTTTTTCGTCCGCAGGGATTTTACGTTGCACTGCAACATTTTTCGTCCGGGAATGCTACGATGACGCTTTGATACCCTTTCAAAGCCGATCTTGCATTTCAGGAAACTCCACCGCCGTTCGCGCATGCTGGCAAGCCGCTGGCTGACGGGCATGCACGCCTACACCGATACCCTGGCGCAGCGCCGACCCCTGTGGATGGTCAGCCTGGCCATCGACGAAACGAACTTGTCCGAAGGCTTGCGGGCCGCCTGCGCTTCCAGCGCCATGCTGCTGCTGGGCTTGCTGTTCGACCATCCCGATTTTTCCTGGGCCGCCATCGGCGCCTTCTGGACTTGCCTGGCCGACGCGGCGGGCACGCGGCGCATGCGTTTCGTCTCGATGGTGGGCTTCGGCCTGCTGTCGACGGTGGCCGGCGGCCTGACGGCGCTGGCGGCCGGCCACGGCATGGCGGCGGCAGCCATCGCCGTGCTGCTGTTTTCCTGGGCCGGCGCGCTGGCGCGCATCTGGGGCGCGGCCACGGCGCAGGTGGCCATTCTGGCGGCCACGGCCTGCGTCGTGATGGTCACCCACCCATTGGCATCGATGACGCAAAGTGCGCCTTTCCTGGGCCTGTACATGTTCGGCTGCCTGTTCGCCACCGTGCTCAGTTTTACCATCTGGCGCATCCATCCGTTCGGCCCCGCCCGGCGCGCCATCCGCGCCGCGTATTCGCGCCTGGCCGGCATCGCGCGCGACAATGCGCGCTTCCTCGAACATGACGCGCCGCAGGCGGACGCCGCTGCGCATGGCGCCAGCTACCGTTCGCAGGCGCGCGCCGCGCTGGAGGCGGCGCGCGTGGCGCTGGCCGCCGTGCCGCCCGCGCGCGCGGGCCGCAGCGCCCTGTACGACAACCTGCTGCTGGCGCTCAGCGACGCCGAGCGCATCTTCGCCTACCTGATCGCCGTCACGCATACGTGCGAGCGCGAGCAGCAGCGGCTGCGCCAGGACCCGCGCGCGCGGCGCAGCCTGGAAGTGATGGCCGTGCTGCTGCGCCGCCTGGGACAAGCCGTGCAGCGCCAGCCGGAAACGCCGCCGTTGGCCTTGCAGCGCCGCCTGGCCGCATGCGGACGGCGCCTGGAAGCGGCGCTGGGCGCCTTGCTGCCGCTGCGCCTGAACGTCGACTTCATGGAACTGGGCTTGCCGCGCGCGGCGCAGCTGCCGTGGCGCGAGGCGGCCTTCCTGGCGCTGGGGCAGGCGTGGCAGACGGCGAAAGTCAACGCCACGCCGCAGTCGCTGAGCTGGCGCCATGCGGCGCGCGTGTCGCTGGCGACGACGGCGGGCTTCCTGCTGGTCGAGGCCTTGCACATTCCCTTCGGCTACTGGGCCACCATGGCGACCTTATTGATATTGCAGCCGTCCGTGTCGACCACCTGGCCGCGCGGCATTGAGCGCGTGGCGGGCAGCGTGCTGGGCGCCGTGCTGGCCGTGCTGATCGGCCTGGCCGTGCACACCCCGCTGGCGATTTCGCTGGTGGTGTTTCCCCTGATCGTCGCCACCATGGCCTTGCGCCGCGTCAGCTACAGCCTGCACGTGCTGTTCATGACGCCCGCCTTCGTGCTGGTGGCCGACTATGCGGCGCCAGCCAGCGAGATGGTGTATGCGATGAGCCGCCTGGGCAACAATGTGCTCGGTTGCGTGCTGGCCCTGCTGGCCACGTTCTTCCTGTGGCCGGACCGCGAGGCGGACGACCTGGACCTGCGCCTGGCGAAGGCCGTGTCGGCCAACCTGAAATACCTGCTGGCCGTGCTGGCGGCCGGCGGTAAATGGGACAGCGCCATCGCGCGCCTGCGCCGCGAGGCGGGGCTGGCCAGTAATAACGCGGAACAAGTCTTGCAGCGCTTGCGCATCGAACGCCGCCTGGACCGCAGCAGCGGCGTGGGCCTGGCGGCGCTGCGCACCTTGCCCCTGCTGCGCCGCGTGGCGGGCAGCACGGCGCGCATCAGCCTGAGTCCCCAGGCCGAGCCGGCCACGCCCGAGCTGCAGCAGTGGATTGCCGAAGTCAGTGCTGAAATTGATGCCTTGCTGCGCGGTGTCCCTCCGGCATCTGCGCCCGGGCCCTGTGCGGCCGAGGGGTTGACTGCCTTGCAGGCCGACGCCGTGGGGCAAGTGCAGTTGCTGCGCGGCTTGCTGCGCGAGCATGTGCATGCGCAGCCGTCCACGGTGGCGGCTCCCGCATAAGCGAGCGGCGTGACGCAGATGCGACAGGCTGCCCGAAATTTTTACGCACGTCAAAAAAACAGCCGAGTTTTGATCTTCCTGTCTTGTAAATGCGAATAGTAATAGTTATCATTTACAATTGGCAGCATGAGAAGACGACACTGGAGGACCAAGTGAAGGGCGGCATCATGAGACTGCCCCTTTCCCATCCGTAGTTGAAGGTTCTTCATGTCTTCCATTCTTACCCTGCGCCAGTCCGTGCTGGCCATCGGCCTGGCCTTTGGCGCCGGCGCCGCCACGCCATCTGTTGTTGCCGCCGAAGCCAAGCCCGACGACGCCGCAGCGCAAGTGCTGCCCGAAGTGCGCTTGCAGGCCGAGCGCGTCTCCGTCGGCGAACAGCGCCTGGACCGGCGCCAGATCGAAGCGATGAATGGCATTGACGGCAATGTCACGAGCTTGTTGCGCATCAACCCCAGCGTGCAATTCGATAACAAGCAGCAAGCGTCTGCCACCCAGGGCGAGCTGGCGCCGGCCGATATCAGCATCAATGGCGCCAAGTTCTACGACAATCTGTACCAGATGGATGGCATGTCGCTCAACAACGATATCGGCCCCACCAACCATCCCGGCAAGAGCGTCGGCAACACCAACAACAATACCACGCCACCGTCGGCCAGCCAGGGCTTTGCCGTCGACACCAGCCTGCTGTGCGACGTGACGGTGCTCGACTCGAACATCGGCGCCGAATATGGCCGCTTCAAGGGCGGTGTCGTAAAAGCCAATACCTGCGCGCCCACGCGCAAGCTGTCCGGCCAGGTCTCCGTGGAAAGCACGCGCTCGTCGTGGATGCAATACAAGCTCAACGACAGCCAGCGCGACAGCGCGGCCAATTCGGCCACGGCCGATTTGCAGCCCGAATTCGAGAAATGGACTTACCGCGCCGCGCTGCAGGGCAAGGTGACGGAGAATTTCAGCCTGATCGGCAGCCTTGTCCGCAAGACCTCGGAAATCCCCCTGAACGCCTATGTCAACGGCTTGCAAAGCGCCAGCGACGCCAATCGCAAGGTACAAAAGCGCGGCAGCGACAATGCCTTCGTGCGCGGTTTCTGGACCATCCGCCCCGGCGTGCTGGCCGATTTCTCGCTCATGCATGCGCCGGCCAGCGGCGATTATTTTCTTGCTAACTCGAAAAACAGCGACTTCCACCTGCAGAGCGGCGGCAATGGCGTCAACCTGGGCTTGACGCACCCGCTGGCGCTGCTGGGCAACGCCACGGCGGAACACCGTTTGAGCTGGAATAGGATGGACAGTTCGCGCCGCGCCGATGCCAGCATCTGGAAATTGTGGCGCTACTCGAATGACAAGAACTGGGGCGTGAAGACGACCGGCTCGGCATGGAATAGCGGCGAGGGCGGTTATGGCGACGTGGATCAGGAGCAGGAAAACGCCCAGTATCAGGGCAAGCTGAAGTGGGAACCCGTCGACTGGCTGGGCGCCTCGCACACGCTCCAGGCGGGGCTGGAACTGGGCACGCAGCGTTCGAGCTACCGCCGCAACACCCAGTATGAACAATACACGGGGTCGCGCGATATCAATTCCTGCAATATGGCGGGCGGCGGGGTGGATGCGCAGTTTTGCTCCCTGGCCAGGCCCTGGAACGCGGCGCCGAACGTGCGCGGCCAGTACCTGGAGCAGCGCATCATTTTTTACGCGGGCGCCTATGAACTGAGCAACAAGATGCGTGGCGCCTTCCTGCAGGACGACGTCAGGCTGGGCGACGTGCGCCTGCGCCTGGGTGCGCGCTACGATGCGGACGACCTGTCGCCGAAGTCCAGCATCGCGCCCCGCCTGTCCGCCTTCTGGGACGTGGCCGGCAAGGGCACGACGCAGATCGAGGTGGGCGCCAACCGCTACTATGGCCGCAATTTCTTCGATTTCTATGCGCTCTCGAAACGCCTGACACTGCAGACCGCTGCGCAAAAGCGTACCGTGGCGGGCGGCCTGCTGAAGGATTGGGCGGCGCCCGCGATGGCCACCAACTGGGCCTGGTACAAGACGGGCGAGATGAAGGTGCCGTACACGGATGAAAAAATGCTGGGCATCAGCCAGCAATGGGGTGGCGTGAAGTGGAGCGCCAAGCGCGTGCTGCGCGAAGGCCGCGACGAGATGGTGCAGCACCTGGAATCGGCCGCGAATTACCGCTGGGACAACATCGGCCGCAGCGACAGCAAGGTGTGGACCCTGGCCGCCGAAACGGCGCGCCCGCTGCGCTGGGGCGGCAGCGCCACGCAGCTGCACTTCGGCTATGACCGCACGCGCACCACCAGCACGCATGCCGATTACGACAACACCCTGAACGAACTGTCGGACGACCTGGGCAAATACATCTATTACCAGGGCAAGTTCATGCGCTGGATCGATCGTCCCGCCAACAATTACAACCGGCCATGGACGGCGCGCCTGCTGCTGTCGACGGACCTCCCCGCCTACCGCCTGAAAGTCGACAATTTCTTCCGCGTGCGGGGGCCGGAAACGGGCATGGTGGCGACGGGCGAGGCCAAGCTGTTCGACGGCGAAGAGGCCAACGTCTTCAAGGACATTACGGTGGGCAAGTCGATCACCTGGGACTTGCGCGTGCAGTACGCGCTGCCGAAGACGGGGCCGGGCGAGGGCTTCGTGAACCTGGGGATAGAGAACGTAAGCAACCGCAGCAATCCCCTGTTCCAGTCGACGACCGATGTCGTGTATGAAAAAGGCCGCCAGTTCACGCTGGAACTCGGCTACCGATTCTAATGAATGCATGGGCAGGCGCATGAAAACTGTATCCCACCTGAAAAAAACCACGGCCGCCCTGGCCGCCTTGCTGGCGGGCGGCGCCCTGTTGCTCAGCCTCGATGGTCAGGCGCGCGAAGGCGCGGCGGCCAGCGTAGAACCTTGCGCCAGCGCAAGCGGCTGGGACCTGGCCTGTCTGCGCCAGATCTATGTCCGGCCCATTGCCGGCTGGCCTCGCCCGCACGTGCCTGAAGGCGTGACGCCGCAGGAAATGGCGCCCGTGTCGGCCATGCCCGCGCCGCTGGTGGCGCCGGCCGTGGCGGCGCTGGGGCAGCGCCTGTTCAACGACCCGCGCTTGTCGCGCTCGAACGCGGTGGCTTGCCTCAGCTGCCACAGTCCCGCGCACAGCTTTGCCGACAGCAAGCGTGTTTCCGTCGGGCATGAGGGCCGGCTGGGACAGCGCAATACGCCGGGCTTGCTGGGCGTGGCGCAGATCAAGCCGCTGTTCTGGGATGGCCGCGCCAGCACCCTGGAAGAGCAGGCGCTGGGCCCCTTGCAGCATCCGGACGAGATGGCCATGGACGTGCCGGCCCTGGCGGCCAAGCTGGCCGCGCTGGACGATTACCCGGCGCAATTCAATGCTGCTTTCGGCAAGAAAGATGGCGTGACCTTGCCGCGCATCCTGACGGCGCTGGCCGACTACCAGCGCACGGTGTTGCCGCCCGTCACGCGTTTCGATACCTTTCTGGAGGGCGAACGCACGGCCCTGAACGACCGTGAACTGCTGGGCCTGCACCTGTTCCGCACCAAGGCGCGCTGCATGACCTGCCACAGCGGCGCCCTGCTGACGGACCAGCAATTCCACAACCTGGGATTGACGTATTACGGGCGCAAGAAATATGAAGACCTGGGACGCTACCTGGTGACGGGCAAGGATGAGGACGTGGGCAAGTTCCGCACGCCCGGTTTGCGCGGCGTGGCGCAATCGGGGCCGTGGATGCACAACGGCCTGTTTCCGCAGATGGTGGGTTTGCTGAACATGTATAACGCGGGCATGTCGCGCCCCGTGCCGCACAACGCGCAGCAGGCGGCCGATCCGAAGTTTCCCGTCACCTCGCCCCTGCTGCAGCCATTGCAGCTGACGTCCGGGGAAATCATCGCGCTGAAGAGCTTTCTGGAAGCCCTGTAGCCGCTCGGCCGGTTGCGCCCGCAACCGGCCTTTATCTGCTTGCGGCGCCGATATTGTATAGACGTTTGGCGCCTCCTAATCTCTCCAAATTCCACATTTCAGGGGCTTCCCCGATATATTTTCCAAATTGGAAATTTATCGGAAGGAAACGTTGACTCTAAAATAAGTGCGGTCTATATTCGATTTTGTAGCAAGCAAAGATGAAATTTCTTACGACTGGTCTGACGCGATTGCCTGAGGCAATGGCTAACATGGAGAGTAGTAAATGAAAAAGATTGCAGCATTTATTTTTACCCTGGGATTGAGTGCTTCCTATGCCTTCGCTTCGGATATCGGCTGCTCTGTCTGCGAGGAAGAATGGCGGGAATGCACGATGCAAAATGGCGACAGGTCCCCATTTTGCATAGGCAGCTACAAAAACTGTCTGAAAGTCTGCGAGATCGGCGCCTGATATCCGTTTTTTTGTATTGCAAGGCGGCCGGTAGCCGTATTTTTCACTGGCCGCCCCTCGATCATCCACGCCTCCGATAACACCTATGATGCAGAAAAAAATTAAAACCATCGCCATGTATGGCTTGATCCTGGCGGCCGGTCTGGGCAGCGGTTACGGCCTGTCCTTGCTGCCTGGCTTGCTCAAAGCGGATTACACGGAAGGCAATTACGCCGCGTATTTCCCGAATGCGCAAGCCAAGGTGGTGCTGTACGGCACGGACTGGTGCGCTTATTGCGCCAAGACGCGCGCGTATTTCAAGGAAAACAAGATCGAATTCGTCGATCTCGATATCGAGAAATCGCCGGCAGCGAAACAAGCCCATGAAGCACTCGGTGGCGGCGGCGTGCCCGTGGTGCTGATCGGCAACCGCAAGATCCAGGGCTTCAATACGGGTGCGCTGGAAGCGGCGCTGAAGAAAATCTGACGTTGCAACTTTTAACCTGAAAGGCTGACCATGTTCAAAAAGATTGCCGCTTTCCTGTTCGCCGCCGGCGCGGCCTTGTCCTTCAGTGCCCAGGCATTTGGCCCTGACTGCACCTTTGTCTGCGAACGCAACCTGCTCGATTGCGTGGAATTCGGCCAGCCGGCCTGCATGGAAAATTATCAGGCTTGCCAGAAGGAGTGCCTGCGCCCGCCGCGTCATTGACGCGCCGATGCCTTACCCGCTCATGGATGGCGCGTAAGAGACGGCGCGCCATGGATGTCAGTGATCGTCTGTCAATTCAACAGGAGTGCTTATGTTCAAAAAACTGGGGTTCTTTTTGTTTGCCATGGGCGTCAGCGCCTCGTATGCGATGGCCGGCGACGGTGACCTGGAATGCTATCTGACCTGCGACGACAAACTGGAACAGTGCATGATCAACCATCCGACCTCGCCAGGTGCCTGCACCAAGGCACATATGCTGTGCAACGACCGCTGCGATCCGTACTTGCCGTAAATAAATGATTTTGCCGGCCAGCCAGCACGCTGGTCAGCCGGCAGTGGCGGCCTTATCCCCGCGTGCGGTCATGCCGCCACAGCACGTCGCTGCCGCCGGCGAAGCGGTTGAGCACGCGCGACAGCACGAACAGCAGGTCCGACAGGCGGTTCACGTACTGGCGCGGATGTTCGTGCAGGGGTTCCGCATTGGCCAGGGCGACGATGCTGCGCTCGGCGCGGCGGCACACGGTGCGGCACACGTGCGCCAGCGAGGCGGCGCGCGAACCGGCCGGCAGGATGAATTCGGAGAGGGCCGGCAAGTCCGCATTGTATTTCGCCAATAACGCATCGAGGCGCAGCACATGCTCCTCCTTGATCAGCTGGTAGCCGGGAATGCAGATTTCTCCGCCCAGGTCGAACAGGTCGTGCTGGATGGCCACCAGCTCCTCGCGCAAGGCGTCGGGCATGGCTTCGCACAGCAGCAAGCCGATGTTGGAGTTCAGTTCGTCCACGTCGCCCATGGCGTGGATGCGGGCGCTGTCCTTGCTGGTGCGGCTGCCGTCGCCCAGGCCGGTGCTGCCATTGTCGCCCGTGCGCGTGGCGATTTTCGAAAGTCGGTTGCCCATGATGTCGATCCTGTCAAGAAGAATGGGGGCAGCATACGACACTGCGCGCCGCCTGGCCGCGGATTTGCCTGCAAATCGGACAAAAAATGCGCTGCGCGCCACTTTTGTGCTTACAATCGTTGCACGCCCATGCACTTTTGTTCATTTTTCCTATGCTCAATGCCGCCCCCGAATCCGGATTGACCGCCGCGCGCCAGCAAACCGTCGTCGCGGCCCTGCTGGCCGTGCTGCCGGCCCGCTGCGTGCTGTCCGACGCGGAAGATACGCGCCCCTACGAATGCGACGGCCTGGCCGCCTACCGCCAGCTGCCGATGGTGGTGACCCTGCCCGACACGGAGGAACAGGTGATCGCCATCCTCGGCGTCTGCCGCGAACTTGGCGTGCCGATCGTGCCGCGCGGCGCCGGCACGGGCTTGTCGGGCGGCGCCTTGCCCATCGCCGACGGCGTGGTGCTGTCGACGGCGCGTTTGAACCGCATCGTGCGCCTCGACGCCTATGCGCGCACGGCCGTGGTGCAGCCGGGCGTGCGCAATCTGGCCATTTCCGAAGCGGCGGCCCAATATTCGCTGTATTACGCGCCCGACCCCTCGTCGCAGATCGCCTGCAGCATCGGCGGCAACGTGGCGGAAAACTCGGGCGGCGTGCATTGCCTCAAGTACGGCTTGACCGTGCACAATGTGCTGCGCGTGCGCGTTGTTACCATTGATGGCGACGTGCTGGAACTGGGCGGCGAATGCCTGGACTCGCCCGGCCTCGACCTGCTGGCCGTCTTCATCGGCTCCGAAGGCATGCTGGGCATCGTCACGGAAGTGACGGTCAAGCTGATACCGAAACCGGCGACGGCGCGGGTCATCATGGCCTCGTTCGGCGACGTCGTCACGGGCGGCAACGCCGTGGCCAACGTGATCGCCGCCGGCATCATCCCGGCGGGGCTGGAAATGATGGACCAGACCTCGTCGCGCATGGTCGAACCGTTCGTCAAGGCCGGCTACGATACGGATGCGGCGGCCATCTTGCTGTGCGAAGCGGACGGCACGCACGAGGAAGTGGAAGAGGAAATCGCCCGCATGACGGCCGTGCTGGAAGGGGCGGGCGCCAGCGCGATTGCCGTGTCGCAGTCGGAAGCGGAGCGCATGAAATTCTGGTCCGGCCGCAAGAACGCGTTTCCCGCCGCGGGGCGCATCTCGCCCGACTACTACTGCATGGACGGCACCATCCCGCGCAAGCGCCTTGCCGAAGTCCTGACGGGCATCGCCGCCATGGAAACGACGCATGGCTTGCGCTGCGCCAATGTGTTCCACGCGGGCGATGGCAACCTTCACCCGCTGATCCTGTTCGACGCCAACATGCCCGGCGAATTCGAGCGCGCCGAAGCGTTCGGCGCGGACATCCTGGCCCTGTGCGTGGCCGTGGGCGGCACGATCACGGGCGAACATGGCGTGGGCATGGAAAAGATCAATTCCATGTGCGTGCAGTTTACGCGCGCTGAACTCGATGCCTTCTTTGCCGTCAAGCGCGCCTTCGATCCCCATACCCTGCTGAACCCGGACAAGGCGATACCCACCTTGAACCGCTGCGCCGAATTCGGCAAGATGCATGTGACGGCGGGACGGCTGCCATTCGCCAACCTGCCCCGTTTTTAACCGCCGGAGACTCCTTTGCAAGCGATAGTGGAACAATTCAGGCAGCAGATCCTCGCTGCCAGCGCGGCGGGCAAGCCCTTGCGCCTGCGCGGCGGCGGCACGAAAGACTGGTATGGCCAGCAGCTCGATGGCGAGGTGCTCGACACGCGCGCGTATGCGGGCATCATCGACTATGAACCGACGGAGCTGGTGATCACGGCCCGCTGCGGCACGCCGCTCGCCGAGATCGAGGCGGCGCTGGCCGCGCGCAACCAGATGCTGGCCTTCGAGCCGCCGCACTTCGGCCCTGGCGCCACGGTGGGCGGCGTCGTCGCCTGCGCGCTGTCCGGCCCGCGCCGGGCCAGCGCGGGGGCCTTGCGCGACTTCGTGCTGGGTGCCGTGCTGATGGACGGCCACGGCGAACGCCTGGTCTTTGGCGGGCAGGTCATGAAAAACGTGGCCGGCTACGATGTCTCGCGCCTGCTGGCGGGGTCCCTGGGCACATTGGGCCTGATCCTGGAAGTGTCGCTGAAGGTGCTGCCCCTGCCGCTGCGCGAAGCGACCTTGCGCGTGGCGTGCGCGGAAATTGCCGCCTTGCGCTTGCTCAATGAATGGGCCGGTCAACCGCTGCCGATATCGGCCAGCTGCTGGCACGATGGCGTCTTGAGCGTGCGCCTGTCCGGCGCCGAGGCGGCCGTGTCGGCGGCGCTGCAGTCGCTGGGGGGCGAGCTGCTGGCGCCCGAAGACGCGGCCGCCTTCTGGCTGTCCTTGCGCGAGCAGACGCACGACTTTTTTGCGGGCGCGGGCAGCCTGTGGCGGCTGTCGCTGCCGCCGCACGCCAGCGCCGTAATCGTCAAGGGGCGCCAGCTGATCGAGTGGGGCGGCGCGCAGCGCTGGCTCAAGCTCGATGGCGACGCCGATGTGCAAGGCGCCCAGGAAATCCGCCAGGCCGTGGCTGCCGCTGGCGGCCACGCCACCCTGTTCCGCGGCGGCGACAAGGCCGTGGGCGTGTTCCACCCGCTGGCGCCGGCCGTTGAGAAAATCCACCAGCGCCTGCGGCAGGCGTTCGACCCGGCCGGCATCTTCAACCCGCACAGAATGACTTGAGCGCATGCAAACCAATCTCGCCGATTTCATCAAGAATACACCGGCAGGCGACGAAGCCGAAGCCATCCTGCGCGCCTGCGTGCATTGCGGCTTTTGCACGGCCACCTGTCCCACCTACCAGCTGCTGGGCGATGAACTCGATGGCCCGCGCGGACGCATCTACCTGATCAAGCAGGTATTGGAGGGCGCGCCCGTCACGGCCAAGACGCAGACGCACCTGGACCGCTGTCTGACCTGCCGCAACTGCGAGTCGACCTGTCCCTCCGGCGTGCAGTACGGGCGCCTGGTCGACATCGGCCGCAACGTCGTCGAGCAGCGCGTGCAGCGCCCCTTGCGCGAACGGGCCTTGCGCTTCGCCCTGAAGGAAGCCTTGCCGCGCCGCTGGCTGTTTACGCCCGTGTACAAGGCGGGGCAGGCGCTGCGGCCCTTGCTGTCAAAAGGCTTGCAGGACAAATTGCGTCCCGGTGCCGCCGCCGGCGCATGGCCCGCGCGCCAGCATGCGCGCACCATGCTGCTGCTCGACGGCTGCGTGCAGCCGGCCATGTCGCCGAACATCAACGCCGCCACGGCGCGCGTGCTCGACGCGCTCGGCGTGCAATTGATCGTCGCGCCCAAGGCGGGCTGCTGCGGCGCCCTGCGCCATCACCTGAACGACCAGGAAGCGGCGCTGGACGACATGCGCCGCAATATCGACGCCTGGTGGCCGTACGTCGACAGCGCCGAAGCCATCGTCATGACGGCCTCCGGCTGCGGCGCCACGGTGAAGGAATACGGCCACCTGCTGGCGCACGATGCGCAATATGCGGACAAGGCGCGGCGCATCGCGGCACTGACGCGCGATCTGTCCGAGATCATGCCGGCCTTTGAGGCGGAACTGGTGGCGCTGCTGCAAGGGCGCATACTGAAAAAAGTGGCGTACCATCCGCCATGCACCCTACAGCACGGCCAGCAGGTGCGCGGCAAGGTGGAGCAGGTGCTGCGCGCCGTCGGCGTCGACGTGCGCCTGTGCGCCGACAGCCATCTGTGCTGCGGTTCGGCCGGTACGTATTCGATCCTGCAGCCGGCCCTGTCGCAGCAGCTGCGCGACAACAAGCTGGCGAACCTGGAAGCGTGCGAGCCGGACGAGATCGTATCGGCGAATATCGGCTGCCTGAGCCATCTGCAGTCGGGCACGGAGACGCCCGTGCGGCACTGGATCGAGCTGATCGATTCAGCCTTGATCCCCGTCAAATAGGCGCTTCGCTGTACTGGGCGATGCGCCATTGCGGCGCTGGCACGAAGTTGGCCGCCCACTCCAGCACGGCGTCGGCCGGCATGGGGCGGGCGATGCCGTAGCCTTGCGCCAGGTCGCAGCCCAGCTGGATCAGGCGCGCGCCATGCTCGACGCTTTCCACGCCTTCGGCGATCACCGTCAGGGAAAACGAACGGGCCAGGCCGATGACGGCGCGCACCAGGTGCAGGTCGTCGCGGTCGTTGAGCATATTGCGCACGAAGCTCTGGTCGATCTTGACGATGTTCGCCGGCAGGCGTTTTAAATATGACATCGACGAGTAGCCGGTGCCGAAATCGTCGAGCGCGAAGGTGATGCCCAGTGCCTGGCAGGCGCGGATGATGCGGCGCACGTCTTCGATGTCGTGCAGGGCCGACGATTCGAGGATTTCCAGTTCCAGCATGCTGGCGCGCACGCCGGGAAATTCGCCGAGGATGGTTTCCAGGCGCGAGACGAAGTCAGGTTGCTGGAAGTGGCGCGCCGCGATGTTCACGCTGACCACCCAGTGCTTGCCGCTTGCCGTCCAGCGCTGCATCTGCCACAGGGCCTGGCGCAGCACCCATTCGCCGATATCGATGATCAGGTCCGTCTGTTCCACCAGCGGCAGGAATTGCGCGGGCGCCAGCACGCCGCGGCGCGGATGCTGCCAGCGCAGCAGCGCTTCCATGCCCACCACCGTGCCGGCGCGCATGTTCACCTTGGGCTGGTAGTACAGCCGCAGTTCGCCGTTGATCAGGGCCTGGCGCACTTCCGTGCGCTGGTTGTGGTGGGTGCGCACTTCCTCGTCGAGATTGGTGTCGAAGAAGTGGTACTGGTTGCGCCCCGTCAGTTTCGCCTGGTAGACGGCGTGGTCGGCGTGGCGCAGCAGGCTTTCCGTATTCAGGTCCTTGCCCGCGTAGACGGCGATGCCGGCGCTGGCCGTCATGTGCAGCGCCTGCTGGTCGCACTGGTAGGGGCGGTCCAGCTCAGCCATCAGCTGCGTGACGTTCTGTTCGATGCTGGCGATGCTGGCCTGGCCGCACAGCAGCATGACGAATTCATCGCCGCCCAGGCGCGCCGCGTAATGGACCTGGCCCGCAAAACCGTGCAGGCGGCCGGCCACCTGCTTGAGGATTTCATCGCCCGCCTCGGCGCCGTAGCGGTCGTTGATGGCCTGGAAGTGGTCGAGGTCGAACAGGCAGACGGCCAGCAGGCGCTGGCGTTCGCGCGCGAGGAACAGTTCCTGTTCGAAGCGGGCGGCCAGCGCGGCACGGTTGGGCAAGCCCGTCAGCACATCATTGTAGTTTTGCCACGACAGCTTTTGCAGCGCCTGCTGCATGTGCACGGTTTCGTTCAGTTGTTCGCCCAGTTGGCGCTGGCTGGTCTTGAGCGAGGTCAACAGCTCTTCGATATCGCCGGCCATGCCGTTGAACGATTGCGACACGGCTTGCGCCTCGGGCGTGGCGCCGGCCGCCAGGCGCACGGCGAAGTTGCCATCGCGGAAGCGGTCGGTCGCTTGCACGAAGCGGGCCAGCAGCCGGCGGTGCGTCGCCAGGATCAGGCCCAGCAAGAGGAAGACGAGCACGATATTGATGCTGCTGAGGATGGCCTGTTCGCGCACCTTGTGCCACACCTGCGCCAGGGGCAGGCCGGGCGTGTAGTGCAGGTCGAGGATGCCGTCGCCGCCGTCCGGCAGCGCCACCGTCAGGCGGCTGCGGATGGCCGTGATGCCGGCCAGGCGCTCGAACCATGCCGGCACCGTGGCTCGTGTGCCGGCCAGCTTGTTGTTGGCCAGCACTTCGACATGCGCGCCAGCCGTGTCCCAGCGGGCGGAAACGAGGCTGCGGTTCAGCGGCAGGGCGCTGCGCAGCACTTGCCGCACGCTGTCGCGCATCGCCTGAGTGTCCGTATGCACGGCCAGCGGCAGCACGCTATTGGCGAGGAACAGGTCGAGTTGCCGGGCATCGCTCTGGTAGCGCGCCTTGGCCAGCGCCGTTTCCGTACCGAGCAGGGCGTGATAGCGGACGGCGGAAACGGCGAGTATCAGGAAGATAATAGGGATGAAGAGGCGGGAATAAATACCCATCCGCATCCATGAAGATAATATTTTCCCAAAGACTGGCATCGTTTTTTGATCGATATCTGCGAATAATTATGTAAACATTATCACCGATATTTGCTATTTGAAACACAATATTGATATCAAGCATGAAATAAATACGCTTTTGCCGATTTCACATGATTATTGTCTTAAATCAAAGTATTGAGTTTCTATTCCTGTAGCAATTGCCGTATGTCGGCCGCCAGGCTGGCCGGTTTGCTGGCCGTCGCGTAGCGGCGAAATACGCTGCCATCCTTGCGCACCAAAAACTTGGTGAAATTCCATTTGATCGATTGCGTGCCCAATATGCCGGGCGCCGCCTGTTTTAATTGCGCAAACAGGGGATGCGTATGCGGGCCATTTACGTCGACCTTGGCAAACAGGGGAAAGGTGACGCCGAAGTTCTTTTCGCAAAAGGCGCCGATCTCGGCATGCGAGCCCGGTTCCTGCTGGCGGAATTGATTGCAGGGAAAACCCAGCACGACCAGCCCCTGCTCGTGGAATTCGCGGTACAGCGCTTCCAGTCCCGCATATTGGGGCGTGAAGCCGCAGGCGCTGGCCGTGTTGACGATCAGCAAGACCTTGCCCTTGTAGCGCGCCAGGTCGACGGGCGTGCCGTCCAGCGCGGTGGCCTGGAGATCGTGGATGTTGCTCATGTCAGAGGAGTCCCAGCTTGGTGGCGGTTGAGGGCGGCGCGGCTTCCGGCGCCGTTGCGCCCTTGAGCTTGATCGCCAGGCGCAGGTCGTTGACGGAATCCGCATTGCGCAGCGCATCTTCATAGCTGATGGCGCCCGCCTCGTGCAGGTCGAACAGGGCCTGGTCGAAGGTCTGCATGCCATGTTCGCGCGATTTTTTCATCAATTCCTTGATCTCGTGCACCTGGCCCTTGAAGATCAGGTCGCTCATCAGCGGCGAATTGAGCAGGATTTCCAGCGCCGCCTTGCGTCCGCCGCCTTCCTTGTTGGGGATCAAACGCTGCGAAATCATGCCTTTTAAATTCAGCGACAGATCCATCAGCAGTTGCTGGCGCCGCTCTTCGGGGAAGAAATTGATGATGCGGTCCAGCGCCTGGTTGGCGTTGTTCGCGTGCAGGGTGGCCAGGCACAGATGGCCCGTCTCGGCGAATGCGATGGCGTGGTCCATGGTGTCGCGGTCGCGTATCTCTCCGATCTGGATCACGTCGGGCGCCTGGCGCAGGGTGTTTTTCAGGGCCGTGGCCCAGTCGTCCGTATCGACGCCCACTTCGCGCTGGGTGACGATGCAGTTGCCGTGCGGATGGATGAATTCCACGGGGTCTTCGATGGTGATGATGTGGCCATGGCTGTGCGCGTTGCGGTGGCCCACCATGGCCGCCAGGGTGGTCGACTTGCCGCAGCCCGTGGCGCCCACCATGATGACGAGGCCGCGCTTGCTCATCACCACGTCCTGCAGGATGGCGGGTAAACCGAGCCCATCCAGGGTAGGGATGGCGGTATTGATCAAGCGCAAGACCATGCCTGCCTGGCCCATCTGCACGAAGGCGGACACGCGGAAGCGCCCCAGGCCCTCCGGGCTGATGGCGAAATTGGCTTCGCGGCTCGATTCGAACTCGGCCGCCTGGCGTTCGTTCATGACGGCGCGCACGTAGCCGGCCGCCTGCTGCGCGGCCAGCGCGCCACCCGTCAGCGGCGTCAGCTTGCCGTCGAGCTTGATGGCGGGCGGAAAACCGGCCGTGATGAACAGGTCCGAGCCGCCCCGCGCGCGCATCTGCGCCAGCAGCGCGTGCATGGCGCCATAGTGTTCGTGGTTGGTCTGCATGGCTTATCCGGGGAAGTTTTCGGGCGCCTTGGCGGCCGAGCGGGCCGTTTCCGCCGAGATCGTGCCGCGCCGCACCAGGTCGGACAGGCACTGGTCCAGGGTCTGCATGCCCACGTTGCTGCCCGTCTGGATGGCCGAATACATTTGCGCCACTTTCGCTTCGCGGATCAGGTTGCGCACGGCCGGCGTGGCCAGCATGATTTCATGCGCGGCCACGCGGCCCGTGCCATCCTTGGTTTTAAGCAAGTTTTGCGAAATCACGGCTTGCAGCGATTCGGACAGCATGGCGCGCACCATTTCCTTTTCCTCGGCGGGAAAGACGTCGATGATGCGGTCGATGGATTTGGCCGCCGACGAGGTGTGCAGGGTGCCGAACACGAGGTGGCCCGTTTCGGCCGCCGTCAGCGCCAGGCGGATGGTTTCCAGGTCGCGCAACTCGCCCACTAAAATGACGTCCGGGTCTTCGCGCAGGGCCGAGCGCAGCGCGTTGCTGAACGAATGCGTGTGCGAGCCCACCTCGCGCTGGTTGATCAGGCATTTTTTCGGCTCATGCACGAATTCGATCGGGTCTTCGATGGTCAATATATGGTGGTTGAGGCGCTCGTTGACGTGGTTCACCATCGCCGCCAGGGTGGTCGACTTGCCCGAACCCGTCGGCCCCGTCACCAGCACGAGTCCCCGCGGGCGCATGGCCAGTTCGCCGAAGATGCGCGGCGCATTCAGGTCTTCCAGGGTCAGCACCTTCGATGGAATCGTGCGCAGCACGGCCGAAGCCCCCCGTTCCTGGTTGTAGGCGTTGACGCGGAAACGGGCCAGGCCGGGAATTTCGAACGAGAAATCGCATTCCAGCGCCTCTTCATACGCCTTGCGCTGGCTGTCGTTCATGATGTCGTAGATCATGCTGTGCACTTCCTTGTGCTCGAGCGGCGCCACGTTGAGGCGGCGCACGTCGCCATGGACCCGTATCATCGGCGGCAAGCCGGAAGACAGGTGCAGGTCGGAAGCCTTGTTGCTGACGGAGAAAGCGAGTAGTTCGGAGATGTCCATTTATAATCCCTGTGCCTGCATTGATGGGCTGGCGCACCGTGCCGCCGCCCCTATACACTAGAAAATGATTATGTCCACAATCGAACAGAACTTGCAAGCCGTGCGCGACAGTATTGCGCAGGCCGCCGCTGATGCGCAGCGCGCCCCTGGCGACGTGACCCTGCTGGCCGTCTCGAAAACTTTCGGCGCGGATGCCGTGCTGGCAGCCATGCGCGCGGGCCAGACGGCGTTTGGCGAAAACTATCTGCAGGAAGCGCTCGACAAGATCGCCGCCGTCAAACTTGCGCTGCCGCAAGCCGGGCCTGCCTGGCACTTCATCGGCCCCATCCAGAGCAACAAGACGCGCCCCATCGCCGAACACTTCGGCTGGGTGCATACGGTGGAGCGGGAAAAGATCGCCGTGCGCTTGTCCGAGCAACGGCCGGACGGCTTGCCTGACCTGAATATCTGCCTGCAAGTCAATATCAGCGGCGAAGCGAGCAAGAGCGGCGTGACGCCAGCTGAATTGCCGGCGCTGGCGCATGCCGTGGCGCAGCTGCCGCGCCTGCGCTTGCGCGGCCTGATGGCGATTCCCGAGCCGGAAACGGATGTCAAGCGCCAGCGCTTTGCGTTTGCGCAAGTGCGTACGCTGTACGAACAATTGAAGGCGGACGGCCTGGCGCTCGACACCTTGTCCATGGGCATGTCGGCCGACTTGCGCGCCGCCGTGCTCGAAGGCGCCACCATCGTGCGCGTGGGCAGCGCCATCTTCGGTTCCCGCAACTATTCCTGATAAAGAGAGAACAAGCATGACGACAGAATTGAATATCGCCTTTGTAGGCGGCGGCAACATGGCTGCGGCCCTGATCGCCGGCCTGGCGGGAAAATTGACCCTGGGCGCCAACATCCACGTGATCGACCCGCACGCGCCGGCGCTGGAAAAACTGCAGGCGCAGTTCGGCGTGACGACGGCTTCCGCCGCCGGTGACGCGCTGCGCGGCGTGGACGTGATCGTGCTGGCCGTGAAGCCGCAAAGCATGCGCGAAGTGGCGGCGCAATTGCTGCCCTTCCTCGACGCCGAGCGGGCGCCCTTGATCCTGTCGATAGCGGCCGGCATCCGCGCCGCCGATTTGTCGCGCTGGCTCGGCGGTTATTCCGCCATCGTGCGTTGCATGCCGAACACGCCGGCCCTGATCGGCATGGGCATCACGGGCATGGTGGCCAGCGTTGGCGTGAGCGAAGAACAGAAAAAGACGGCGGATGCCATCCTGCGCGCCGTCGGCCAGACGGTCTGGCTCGACGATGAAGCGAAGATCGACCCCGTGACGGCCGTGTCCGGCAGCGGCCCCGCCTATGTGTTCTACTTTATCGAAGCGATGCAGCAGGCGGCCGCCGAGCTGGGCTTGACGCCGGAGCAGGGCACGCAGCTGGCCATTGCCACGTTTACGGGCGCGGCGCAGCTGGCGGCCAACTCCAGCGAACCCGTGTCCCTGCTGCGCGAGCGCGTCACCTCGAAAGGCGGCACGACGTATGCGGCACTCACCAGCATGGAAGAGAGCGGCGTGAAGGCGGCCATCGTCAAGGGCATCAAGGCGGCCGCGCAGCGCGGGCGCGAGATGGGGGACGAGCTGGGCAAGTAAGGCGACGCGGTTGACGGCGCGGCCCATGCCGGGAAGCGGCTTGGGCCGGCCTGGCGCGTGCTTATGCGGCTTTCCAGAAGATGTAGTCGGCCTGGTAGGGCACCCATAATTTGGCGCCGACGGTGTCCATGCCGCAGGGGCTGCTTGGCGCCACGCCGCCGCTGGTGGCCACGCGCTGGATGTAGCTGACGCCCTGCATGGCGCCGCTGCCCGTGGCCGGATTGGCTTTTACCAGTTGATACGGGATATTGCCCGCCCCGGCTGGCGCTACGGCCACTTGCGTGGCAGTCACTTTCGAGCCGTCCAGGCTGGCCCAGGTGGCCGGTGGGCCCGCATACGTGCCCACTTGCATGCCGCTGCGGTCGTTCAGGGCCGCGTCCGGTCCCACGAAGGCCCATTCATGGCCGGAGCTATCTTTCTTTGCCTTGCATTCATAGGCGATCTTGCCCACGCCCACCGTCTGCATGGCCACCTGGTGGCCATCGGGCACTTGCACGGCGTTCGGCAATTGTTGCTGCGAATAGCGCGCGCCCATGGGAGCGCAGGCGCTCAGCAGCAGGGCGGCGCACAGGACGGTGAGCGAGGGGGCGGTATGGCGTGGGGCGATGAAGGCATGCATGGCGAACTCCTGGTCGTTGGCTCAACCGGCTGGTTGATATCCTACATACGCACGGGCTCGCCATTTGGATGCAGCCAGGAACAAAAATAGTTACGGCGGCGTTTCTTTCTTGCTGAAACGCCGCGCCAGCGCCAGCACGACGGGCAGGGCAGTGGTGGCGTGCTTGAGCAGCGCGCCGCTGGCCCGCAGCAGCGGCAGGAAGCGGCGCGGCCGTACCAGCACCAGGCCCAGCACGGCGCCGCCTATCATCAGGGGAATTTTAAAACGCGTGGCCAGCGTGTGGCGCAGGTTGCCACCCGTCAATGGTTCCAGCAGCTGCCGCGTCTGCACGCCCAGGGCCAGGCGCTGCAGCGCGCATTCGGCCAGCAGCGCGTCGCGCCGCTGCGCCAGGCTGGCGGCCGTGTGCACGTGGGCCAGTTTGGTGGGATGCGTGGTCATGGCCGCTCCGATCCCCGGCGGGCCAGCAATTGCAGCTCGTCCAGGTCTTTATTCAGTTCGGAAAGTGTGAAGGACAGCAGTTTCGGCTTGCTGCGGAAACTGGCGCGCACGCCCAGCAGGGTGGCGACGGCGGCAGCGATGAAAACGGCGGCCGTGACGGCGATGGCGGCGATGCGGTGCGTATCCCAGAACAGCACGATGACGAGGAATACGATCAATACCAGGCCGACGAACAGGCATAGCAGCGCCAGCATGGCCAGCGCCAGATAGGACAGGAAGCGCAGCGACTCTTCTTCCATTTCCACGGCCGCCAGGGCCAGACGGGTCTGGACGATGGCGGCGAGGGTCGCTGCGACTTGGGCGACATGGTGCATGATAGCCATATGCTGCCTTTCGCGTCAGGAGACGGCGAACGCCGTCAATACTGCTACTACTAAGTAACCCCCAATAAATTATTGTGATTTCTGACTTCCATAACCGGCGCTCTGCGGCGTTGCTCACTGCTAGCAGTGCTCGCACTGCGTCGCAGCGAGCGCCTTGCATAGCATCCGGTTCTGTTTGTCATAAATTCACACTAATTTCCCGAGGATTACTTAGCGGCGTGACGAGGAAAGCAGCAGGCCGAACAGCACGCCCACGACGGCGCCCGCGCCTACGGCTTTCCATGGATTGTCCTGCACGTATTCATCGGTGGCCTTGGCCGCCTTCTTGGTGCGTTCGAGCAAGTCTTCTTCCAGCTTGATCAAGTCTTTCTTGGCCGTTTCCAGGGTGGCGATGAACTTGTCCTTGACGGCTTTGACATTCTCGCCCGTCTGATCCTTGGCGCCATCGAGCCAGCCTTCCGCTTCATTGATGACGTTTTTCAGGTCGCCGACCAGTTTGTCGCGGGCCTTGTCGGCGTCCGCGAGAACGCTGTCGTTGCTGGATTTGCCGGTATGTATCGAGCTCATGTATTACCTCATGGAAGTGAAACTGCACAGTGAAATACCAGTGTAGGCAGCTGCGGCCAGGCTTGTCTTGCGCCGCCTCAAGGGCTGCAGCGGCGCAAGGATCATTACTTAACGGAAAGCAAAGTCCAGCACCACGCCCGCAAACACCGCCGCTCCTAGCCAGTTATTATGCCGGAATGCCGCAAAACACGGCATACGCTCGCGTGCGCGGATCAGGGTGTAGTGATAAACGGCGCAACCGGCCGCCACCAGCAAGCCCGCGACGAACCAGTAGCGCAAGCCCAGATACCAGCCGCATGCCAGCCACAGCAGCAGAAAAACCGCATAGCAGAACATGACGATGGCCACGTCGTAGCGGCCAAAGGTGATGGCCGAGGTCTTGATGCCGATCTTTAAATCGTCGTCGCGGTCGACCATCGCGTATTCCGTATCGTAGGCCACGGCCCAGAAGACATTGCCCAGCAGCAGCAGCCAGGCCACGACGGGCACGGAATCCGTGATGGCGGCAAAGCCCATGGGTATGCCGAAGCCGAAGGCGATGCCGAGATAGGCTTGCGGAATCGCAAAGAAACGCTTGAAGTACGGGTAGGTGCCGGCGATGATGACGGCGGCTACCGACAGTTGCTTGGTCAGCGCATTCAGGGGCAGGATCAGGCAGAAGGCCAGCACGGTGAGCACGCCGGCCACGGCCAGCGCTTCCTTGCCGCTGATGCGTCCGCTGGTGATGGGACGCTCGGCCGTGCGCTTGACGAATTTGTCGATATCCTGGTCCGCGTAATCGTTGATGGCGCAGCCGGCCGAGCGCATCAGGAAAGTACCGAGGGTAAAAATGAGCAGCAGCCGCCAGTCCGGCACGCCCTGCTGCGCCAGCCACAGCGCGCACAGGGTAGGCCACAGCAGCAATACGGTGCCGATAGGCTTGTCCAGCCGTATCAGGCGGAAATACAGCGCCAGCTTGTTCATGGAAGACTCGATCTTGTTGAAGAGAAAGGTCGATTATCGCAAATAGTATGTAAATGTACTATTCGTCGTCTTCGCACAAGGGGGTGATGCCAGGCAAGTTGCAGCTGGCGATGGCCGCGCACAGGGCATCGATGGCCGCCTTGCGCGTAAAACTCTTGCGCCACAGCATCACCACCCGGCGCGACGGCACCGGGGCGGCGAAGGGCCGGTATTCGAGCATGCCGTCGGTGGCGTGCATATTGGCGACCGAGGCGCGCGGCAAGACCGTCAGGCCGATGCCGCTGGCCACCATGTGGCGAATGGTTTCCAGCGAGGAACCTTCAAACGTGCGCTGCATGCCGTTGCCGGGCGAAGAAAAACGCGCCATTTCGGGGCACACTTCCAGTACCTGGTCGCGGAAGCAGTGGCCATTGCCCAGCAGCAGCATGGTTTCCGATTTCAGGTCCTGGGCGGCGATTTTTTCGCGCGCCGTCCACGGATGCTGGCGCGGCATGGCCACGACGAACGGTTCGTCATACAGTTCCTGCATGGCCATGCCGTGGTCGGGCAGGGGCAGGGCCATGATGGCCACGTCCAGTTCGCCCTGGCGCAGCAATTCGAGCAGGCGAACCGTGAAGTTTTCCTGCAAGATCAAAGGCATCTGCGGCACCTGGTCTATCATGGCCTTGACCAGCGGCGGCAGCAGGTAGGGGCCGATCGTGTAGATCACGCCCAGGCGCAGGGGGCCGGCCAGCGGGTCCTTGTTTTGCTTGGCGAGTTCCTTGATGGCGGCCGTCTGTTCCAGCACGCGCTCGGCTTGCGCAATGATCTGCGCGCCCAGGGGCGTGACGGAGATTTCCGCGCCGCCCCGTTCGAACAGGACCACGCCCAATTCGTCTTCGAGTTTCTTGATGGCCACTGACAGGGTGGGCTGGGCAACGAAACAGGCTTCGGCGGCATGGCCGAAGTGCTTCGCTCGCGCGACTGCAACGATATATTTCAGTTCAGTCAGTGTCATAGGTTGATTGAAACACAGGAAGTACTTACTTGCAATGAATGAAAGGTGGCGCAAACGTGAAACTGTGGCGCCGATGGCGTATTGTAGCGGATCGCCCCCTATAATGCGGGAGCGGGCGGCGGAGGGAGAGGGCGATGGATGTGCACATACAGTCGCTGGAAGCGGCGATCAATTACTGGCGTGCCCGGCAACCGGCGCGCGGCAATGAATATGCGCTGTCGGCTCCCGTCAGCCGCCTGGCCGGCGTGTATGCGCTGATGATTTACTACCGGCAAGATTGCATCGCTGAACAGGGCCTGGAACCGGCCGTTCTGGCCCTGATCGATGCCTGGCGCCGGGATGCCGGCGGCATCCAAGGCGATAGCCACGCCTGAGCGTGACCGTATCGTGACCCTATTTAACCCAACAAGAGATATCCATGCCTGATTTTGAAAACAAACTGTGCGGCCGTGACGAATTGCGCGCCCGCGCCGCGGCCCTGCCGAAACCGGTGGTGGTGACGAACGGCGTGTTCGACATCCTGCACCGCGGCCACGTGACGTATCTGGCGCAGGCGCGCGCGCTCGGCGCCTCGCTGATCGTTGCCGTGAATACTGATGCTTCGGTGAAACGCCTGGGCAAGGGCGACGACCGTCCCCTGAACAGCTGCGAAGACCGCATGGCCGTGCTGGCCGCGCTGGAAGCGGTGAGCCTGGTCGTGCCGTTCTCGGAAGACAGCGCCCTGGAAGTGGTGCAGGAGATCGAGCCGGAAATCTACGCCAAGGGCGGCGACTACGACATGGCGGCCATTCCCGAAGGGCGCGCCGTGCTGGCGTATGGCGGCCAGGCCGTGGCCATCGATTTCGAGCACGACCGCTCGACCACCAAGCTGTTGACGAAAGTGCGCACGCAGCAGGGCTGAGGAGCGCCGTCAATCGCCGTCAATGTTTCCATACAGATAAAAAGACGTTACTATGAGAACTGCCAGGGCTGCGACTTCGTTTCGACAGACCCAGCACGTTACACCGTCTGATATGCATTGCTTGTCATAGAAAATACATGGATCATAAAACTTCTGGGGATTGGCCGCTGCCCTCCGGCACCTGGTACGTCGATGACGCGGGCGCGTGGAGCATGCAGCGCAGCGCGGACGGCCAGAACGTCTCGCCCTTGGTGAGCCAGGCCGATATCGGCAAGCTGATGCTCGCGCGGCGCCTGCCCGCGGCCGCTGGCGAACCCGTGCGGCAGTTTCCGCCCGAATTTGCGTTCGACCCCGCCTCGGGCGTGGCCTTGCAAGTACCGCCCGAGGCGGCCGCCACGCCGCCCTGGGTGGCTCCCTACGGCGCGCATCCCGTCAGCGACGTGCCGCCAGCCGGCCCGGCCGGCTTGCGCCAGGCCAGCGTACCGCTGAAGCTGGCCGACCAGCGCGCGCGCGAAGAGCATGCGCAGGCCGACGCCTCGCTGCCCATGCCGCCACCGGGCGAATACGAATTCTTTTCCGCCCAGTTTGGCACCAGCGCTGCCGCGCTGCTGGCGCTCGACCCGCGCAAGGCCGTCTTGCACGCCTGGCTGCCCGCCTCGAAACGCTGGCTGGCGCTGGACCCCGACTATGGCGGCTTGCTGGCCGAATCGGACCTGGCCCACGGCGCCTGGCGCGCCGAACTGGTGCCTGACTTCAATAGCGTGCTGGTCTTGCCGACCAGCCATGGCCTGGCCTGCATCCGTCCCGACGTGCCCTCGCTGAGCTACGTGGTCGAGCACGTGGGCGGCGCGCCGTGCGTGGCCGCGCCCGTCTGGTTCCAGAACCGCCTGTGGGCACCGCTGCGCGACGACGATGGCCGCATCCGCTTCGTCAACCTTGATGCGGCGCAAAAGCCGGGCAGCGACGTGCTGCTCGACGGCCTGTTTGACCTGGGCACCGTCGGCGCGCCCGTCGCCTACAACCGCATGGCCGTGTGGCCCTGCGCCAACGGCCAGCTCCGGCTGCAGCTGCAGCCGGACGGCAACGTGGCCGCTTCATTTACGCCCTGGCCCGAAGGACTGGTGCCGCATTTCGAATTCGGCAGCCCGTACGTGTCGCGCGACGGCGGCCTGTGGCAGCTGTGCTTCGAGCGTAGCCGCGGCACCTATGTCTACGTGAAACTGGGCGCGCAGTCCGAACGGGCCGATGCGCTGGCGCCGCGCCTGTGCTCGGGCAGCTTCAATTACCGCTTCGCCACCAAGCTGAAAACGGCGCCGTGGGAAGAGCCGGAACACGGCGACGATGGCGGCAAGAACCAGGCTGTCATGCCGCTGCTGGAATCCGCTGCGGGCAACAGCGTGTTCGGCGTCAAGTTCGCCACCAGCGCCGGCCTGTCGAGCGTGCTGCGCTCGAGCGAGCGCCTGGCGGCCCAGCTGGTGCAGGACGATGAATTGCGCGAAAACGTGTTTCATACGTTCGCCGTCAGCGAGCCGTGGCGCGTGCGCCTGTTTGTGCATGAAGGCATGCTGTGGGCTTATCACCCGCTGCTGTCGCGTATCGATGGCTGGGCTTTGCAGGCATGAAGGCGCGCTTACTGACCGTGGCTTGCGCCGCGTTTTTCAGCGCTGCCGCCGCGCACGCGGCCGGCATCCAGCAAGCGTTTCTCGTGCAAAACTCGGGCTGGATGGAGCCGTTCTACACGGATGAACATTCGCAATTGAAAGCCCTCGTGGGCGCCGTGGCGCAGGCCGCCACAAACCCGTCCGACAAGGTCTACACGCTGGCTTTCAGCCAGAGCAGCGGCAGCAATGTGTCGCCGTCGCTGATCGGGCAAGGGCAGGGCGGCGCCGGCGTGGCGGGCCAGCTGGCCAGCCTGGGCCTGGCGCGCAAGGGCGCCGGCGGCGCGCTGGCCGACACGGATTTCCAGGAAGCCGTCACCAAGACCATCACGGGGCCGTTCCAGTCCGCGTCCGGCATCGTGTGGATTTTTACGAATAACAAGAACAGTCCGAACAACGATAGCCAGACGGCCGAGCGCAACCGCGACTTTTACCGCTTGCTGCATCTGGAACCGTCGATCACCAAGACGGTGGTGTTTCCGCTGCGCATGCCCGTGCAGGGCAAGCTGTACAGCGCCAAGGGCTTGATGGTGTATGCGCTCGCCTACGGCCAGCCGGCGTCCGAGGCGTTGACCCGCATCCTGGCCGAAGGCCGGCTGTCGCAAGTGCTGACGCGCCCGCCCGCGCGATTGAAACCGGTGGACCAGGATGCCGTGCGCATCGTGCCCCAGTCCGTCAAGAACAGTGCCAATGTGCACGCCAGCCTGGGCCGCGACGGGCGCACCATCGTGCTCGACGTCGATGCGGCAAACCTGGTGCCGCAAGTGGTGCTGCAGGCGTCGCTGCAAAACATGTTTTTCCCGTACGTGATCGACAGCGCCAGGGTGCACGCCAGCCTGGCCGGCCAGAACGCGCCGCTGCACGTTGCGCCAGATCAAATCCGCCAGCTGCAGCCGGGCGCCAGCCAGTCCGTGCAGGTACAGTTTGCGTTGCCGATGGCGCAGATTCCATCGCCGTGGTCGGCGCAGGCGATTGCCGCCATGGGCAAGCAAGTGATGCTGCCCATGCAGGCGCAGGTGGGCCTGTCGCAACAGCGGCTGGCGCTGGCGTCCAGCTTCGGCAAGGATTTGCAGGAACTGTTCCCCGGCGACCCGATTTCCGGCATGTTCACGCCGCCCGACAGCGTGCGCGCCTCGCAGGCAACGATCCCGCTGCTGGTGCGCATCCAGTATCCGCTCCTGCCCGTGCTGGTGATACTCGGCGGCGTGCTGGCGCTCGTGCTGGGCTTGCTGGCGCTGGGTTTTGCCGGCACGCGCGCCACGCGCTACAAGGTGATGGCCGATGGCGTGCAGCGGCAAGTGTTATTAAAACCGTTCAAAAGCGTGCAGATCCGCGATGATGACGGCCGCGATATTGGCGAACTCAAGCGCGGCCTGGGCAAGCCGGCCGTCGTGCGCGTGGCCGAAGGCCATACCCTGAGCCTGGCCTGAGCAACCATTCTTTAAAAAACCTTCTATTCAACTGAGGCATACCATGGCGCAAGAGACTCCCAAAGACAACAGCGGTTTTACCCTGCCGGCCCCCGCATCCGCGCCGCCGGCCGCAGACGCACCGGCGGCCAGTGCAGCCACCACGGCCACGACCGAAGCCGCGCCCGCGCTCGATCCTGTCAGCACGACCGATACCTCGTCGCGCGACACCCTGGTCGGCGGCGTCGTGCTGTTGCTGCTGTTCATCGCCTTTTTCTTTGCCAAGAATGCCTATGCGAATGGCCTGGTAGCCAAGCGCGTGCCGCCGAACAAGGCCAATGCCTCGGGCTGGTGGCTGTTCATCTTCCTGGCCAGCCTGGCGACCGGTGTCGTGCTGGCCGCCGTGAACGCGCATAAATTCCTCGCGCCACTGTTCATGGGACCGCTGGTGCTGGTGGGCCTCGTAGCGTTGCTGTTGACGTTCACCTCCAGCCGCCGCTAAGCGGCAACACGTTTCATCCAAGGAATCACCATGGCAGAGAACCTGAACCAAACCATCACCGGCGGCGCCAGCGAGCGCAAGCAGGACAAGATCATCGAACTGCGCCCGACCCTGTTCATCGGCATCGGCGGCACGGGCATGCAGGTGCTGATGCGCGTGCGCCGGCGCATCCTCAACACCCTGTGGGGCGGCGCGGGCAACCGCACGCGCATCGAGGGGCTGGCCGATTTTCCCATCGCGCAATTCATCCATTTCGACCTCGACAATGGCGCCGTGATCGAAAGCGGCGAGTCGCAGGCGAAGGACTTGCAGTTCGACCAGGTGAAGTTCACGGACGATGACAAGGTGGTCGAATCGTTCGACATGGACAAGTACAGCCGTGATGAAGATTCCTTGGAGAAATATCCGCACATCAAGGAATGGTTGCCGCTGACGCCGCAGCGCATCCGCGAGCTGCGTTTCGACATGAGCAGCGGCGCCGGGCAGATCCGCGCCGTGTCGCGCCTGTATTTCTTCGACAAATACGCGAAGATCCGCGACAAGATCCGTTTGAAGCTGAAAGCGCTGAAGGCGGGCCTGTCGCACGAGCGCCAGCTGGCCGAACTGGGTTTGCGCATGGAAACGAACCGTTTCCGCATCGTCATCGTCGGTTCCGTGGCGGGCGGCACGGGTTCCGGTTCCTTCCTCGACATGGGCTTGCTGGCGCGCTGGCTGGCGCGCAGCGAAGTGGGCGCGGCCGACGTCGAGCTGATGCTGTTCTTGCCGACCGGCTACACCAAGGCCAACAAGGACAGGGTCGAGGCCAACGGCTATGCGGCGCTGATGGAGCTGGAATCGGCCATGATGGGCAACAAGGGCTATGTGGGCCGCTGGGATGCCTACGACCGTCCGGAGCTGACGCGCGAGCCGTACAGCGAGGTGTACCTGATTGATTCGGGCAATCTTGCCCAGCAGCACACCAAGGATGTCAGCGACGTCTACCACATGGTGGCCGACTCGCTGTTCGAGGATTTTGCCTCGGCCGACTTTGCCCGCGCCAAGCGCTCGATCGCCGTCAACCAGGCGCAGCACAAGAATTCGCTGTACAACGCGCCCGTGCCGCAAGACCGCTTCGGCGACATGCGTTTGTATTTCTCGAAGCGCTTTTCCTCGTTCGGCATGGCCGTGCTCGATACGCGCCAGGAAGCGGCGCGCGACGAGCGGGCCCACCGCTGGGCCGGCGCCATGCTGCAAGCATTCTTCGGCGTGGGCGGCACGGATGCGGGCGCCAACCGCGCCACGGATACGCAGCGCGATAATTTCCTCGCCGCCAATATGTTCCTGAAGGGCACGCCGTTCAGCGATTTCCCCGAATTTTCCGACAAAAGCATCGAACTGAAGCGCTCCAGCGGCGACTTCATCGATTTCCGCGTCGTCGACGAATTGCTGGAAGACCGCCACGGCCACTTGCTGGCCGGCGTGGAAAACCGGGTCAATACGCGCATCAACGATATCCGCACGGGTTTCGACCGCAGCGAATGGCCGGCGCAGGTGCGCGACGCCATGAAACACCTGGAACGCGACGCTGTGCGCGACCAGGATTCCACGGCCGACACGACGGAAGACCGCATCAGCAAGCGCCGCCGCGAAGTGCTCGACGACGTCAAGAAAGTCGTGCGCGACCAGCTGTATGGCTATCTTGACAATAAAGAATTCGGCGGCCTGGAATACGTGCTGTCGCTGGTGGAACAGATCAAGGACCGCATCGAGGCGCCGGGCAGCGGCTTGACGGCGCAGATCGGCAACAATGCCGAGCGCTACCGCGAAATCAAGGAAGCCGTGCGCTCGCGCGAATACGAGCGCCTGTTGAACAACCTGGAGCAGACGCGCAGCACCTTTGGTTTCCTCAGCAATGGCGAAAAGCAGGCGGGCGTGGTGATGGATCATCTGCGCACGGAAATGGCGAATGCCCTGAAATTCCATCTGCGGGCCAAGGCGGCGGACGAGTCCGTGCTGCTGCTGGGCGAACTGTCGCGCTGGCTGGGCAACCGGGTCGGCGTCGACGCGCAGGGCCGCGCGCAATGGAATGGCCTGGTGGGCGAACTGCAAACGGGCCGCGAAGGCGTGCTGGCCATGCTGGCGGAACTCAAAACGGCCAATACCATCCTGCAAAAAGACCTGGACAAGGAACACGCGACCCTGATCGTCATTCCCGTCACGGAAAAAGACATTGCGCTGCCCTCGGCGGCCACCTTGCGCCAGTGGGCCGATGAAGCGTTCAAGGACATGGGCGGCTCGAAAGCCCTGTTCCCCATGTTGGGCGAACCGGCGCAGCGCGGTTTGATCCTGGCCAAAGTCACGCGCATGGCCGAAAACATGATCGCCACGGCGGGCCTGGCGGAAGGGGCGACGAGCACGCCCGACCCCCTGTTCGAAGCGCTGGAGCAGATGGACGTGTCCGAACGCCTGGACCGCTTCCGCAAGCTGCTGGCCTGTTCCATGCCGTGGATCGACGCCAACATGGCGGGCGACTTCACGGTCGTGTCGGACCAGTTCAAGTGCGTGATCGGCGTGGCCAACGCGGCCGCCTTCAAGGCGAAATTCGGAGCCGAACTCGAATCGTGTGTGCCGACCCAGGTGGGCATCACGGTGAGCCAGCTGGAAATCGTCGAGACGGGCATCCGCGGGCGCGCCGTCTGCTATTGCGAGCTGGCCGGCGTGCCGATGACGGTGCTGCGCGGCCTGGAAGGCTGGCGCACCAGCTACCGCAAGGAAGGCGACAACGACAAGGCGCCGACGCATACGCATATTGATCCAACGCAATTTACGCACCCGATCGCGCCGAACACGGACGAGATGAAGCGCCTGGCGGAAGACTTCGGCGAATTCCTGCAAGCCATCATGCTGGGCGTGCTGACGCGCCACACGGGCAGAGTCGTGCCGCCGGGCCAGTACCAGTTTGCCGTCGAACCGGGCGACTTGCGCCGCATCGGCAACGAGCGGGCCATCCGCCAGAACGGCATGCCGGCCTCGTACGAGAAAAATATCGCTCTGCGCATCGAAGAAAAATTGACGGCGCTTGACGCCGTGCAGACGGCGGCCCTGGCCGCGCTGGCAAAATACTATGAACGCACGGTGTATGCGCCCAAGCTGGTGGCGCAGGCCGACGGCTCGCAGCTGCCCTACGTCGGCTTTGGCAGCGCCATTTCCGCCGAGGTGGGCGCGCGCCTGCGCGAGTCGGCGCGCCGCAAGGGCATGGCCAGCGATGAGCTCGACCGCACGGTGCAAGCCCTGCTGGGCCGCCTGAAGGAATGGGCGAACGTGATCGGCGACTCCGACGGCGACGCCTACGACTGGGAAGTGCGCGAGCCGGAAGCGGACGGCCAGCCGCGCCTGAAATACGCGATCAAGGGGGAAATGCTGGAAGCGGGCCGCCTGGAGCAATTGCTGCGCCCGGCCGGAACGGCCGCCGCTGCGGCTCCCGCCTTCGGCGTGGCGCCGCCACCGCTGGGGGGCATGCCGCCGCCCCTGGTGGAGTACCAGTATTTCTTGGGCATAAATGGCCAGCAGCAGGGGCCGTTCACGGCCCAGCAGATCGTGCAATACGTGCAGGCGGGGCAGGTTGTGCCGGCCACCACCAAGGTGTGGCGCGCCGGCTTGCCGGCCTGGGCCGACCTGGCCCAGTTCCCCGAGCTGGCGCCTTTGTTCCTCAGCGCGCCGCCACCGTTGATGCCGCCGCCTCTGTGAACGCTGGAATGACGTTGGAATGAAGGATTAGTTTTGGATATCTGCAACAAATGCAAGACGGGCCTGTGGACCGTTGTCAGCCATTGCCCGTACTGCGGGCAGGCGCAGGCTGGCGCGCGGCCGGCCGCGGCCGTGCCGCCGCCGCTGCCCGTGCCAGCGCCTGTGCCTGTGCCAGTATCACCGCCAGTGGCGCCCAAGCCGCCGCCCCAGCCTGTAACACCGGCGCCCGCGCCGAAAGCGCCACCTAAGCCGGCACCGGCACCGGCACCGGTTCCGGTGCCGCCGCAAGCTGCGCCGAAGCCCGTGCCGGTGCCTCCACCGGCGCCCGCACCGACAGTTCCGCCGCCGCCAGCGCGCAAGTGGCTGCGCTGGCTGGGCGCCGCCGCCGTGCTGGCGGCCGTCATCGTCTACATGAATGGCAAGCCGGGCGGCAAGAATGAATCGGCGTGCAATGACGCCATCGACAGCGGCTTGAAACTGGTGGCGAATGGCAGCCTGGACGGCGCCCGGCAGAAGCTGGCGACGGCGAAAAATGTGTGTACGGGCAAGTCGAGCGCCAAGGCCGACGATCTGCAGGCGGCGATCGGCAAGGCCGGTGCCGCATCCAGCGGCTGTCAGCGCGGCGTGCGCGCCATCGAGCGCAATATTGACGGCCATCAATTGCAAAGCGCCGCCAGGGGCATTGCCGGGCTCGACATCGATTGCGCGGGCGCTGCCAGCGTGGATTCCTTGCGCAAGCAGCTGGCGCGCCAGCAGGCGGCAGCCGCGTCCGTGCTGGTGGGCGTGCGCCAGGCGCTGGACGGCAAGGATGCGACGGCGGCAAGGAATGGCATCGCCAGGCTGGAAGCGATCGACCGCGAAGCGGTGGAATTGCCGCAGTTGAAGGCCGACGTGCAGGCGCTGTCGGCGGCCGCTATGGCTGCCCCCGCTCCTGTCTCTGCACCGGCCCCCGCACCTGCGGCACTGGAACCGGCGCCTGCGCGCGCGGTCGAACGTTCAGCGGTGGCCGAACGCCGTCCGCTGGAAACGGCGCCCGTCGATAGCGGCGCGGCCATGCGCAACGAGATGGCGCAATCGTTCTTGCGCGATGCCGAGCGTTCTTTGCTGGAGGGCAAGTTCGATGCGGCCAAGACGTATCTGGAAAGCGCGCGCCGCGTCGATCCGGGCAATGCGCGCATCGACAATCTGTCGCGCCGCATCCGCGAGCGCGAACGGCAAGTGCTGCAGACGGAAACAACGATCAATTAGTTATCAGGGGGCACCATGCTGAATCACACCACCTTGCGCGCCACCGCCGCGCTGACCATCGCGGCCCTGCTGGCCGGCTGCGCCACGGCGCCGATGAACCCGAACGGCGTGCGCCAGGACAGTTCCTATCCGCAAGGCGGAACCCAGGCGGGCACGGATGAGGATCCGTGCAGCGTGGGCACGTCGGCGGCGGCCGGCGCGGCCGTGGGTGCGCTGCTGGGGGCGCTGGCGGGCGGCAAGAATGGCGCGCTGAAGGGCGCGGCCATCGGCGGCGGCCTGGCGGCGGCCGGTTGCCTGGCCATCAATGTCAATTCGCGCCAGACCAAGACGGCGGCGCAGGCGGACCGCGACTACATCCGCGCCCGTGGAGCGCTGCCGCGCGAACCGCAAGTGGTGTCGTACACGCCGCAGCTGAGCGCATCGACCGTCAAGCGCGGCCAGCCGTTCAAGGTCAACTCCGTGGTGGAACTGGTCAACGGCAGCGCGCAAAGCGTCAACGACGTGCGCGAAGAGCTGGTGGTGCTCGATCCGCAAGGCCAGCCGTTCAAGTCCGGCTCGAAAGCCCTGGCCAGCAACAACAAATCGGGCGGGCGCTTCGAAAACTCGTTCGAGCTGACCTTGCCGCCCGGCGTGTCGCAAGGCGTATACGGCGTCAAGACGAATCTGTACGTGAATGGCAAGCTGGCCGCCACGCGCGACTTGCATACGCAGCTGGTGATGCTGGACGACAATAGCGGCGCGGCGCGGCAATTGGCGCAGCGGTAAAGGGAGATTGCAGGAGTATCAACATCTCATCCAGTCGTAGCGAGCGGCGATGATTTGTGGCCGAGAAGCGCAGCGCTACTTTAGTAGCGTGAGCATCGCCGGCCGCAAAGCGCGCCGCGCAGTAGACTGGGTGAGGTGTCAGCTACGCGCCGCCGGCGTAGCCATGCTGGCGCCAGGCTTCATACACGACGACGGCCACCGTATTCGATAAATTCAGGCTGCGGTTGTCCGGGCGCATGGGCAGGCGGATGCGTTGCTCTGCCGGAAAACCGTCGCGCAGGGCCGGATCGAGGCCTTTCGTCTCGGAACCGAACACGAACACGTCGCCCGGCAGGAAGGCCACGTCGCCGAACGGGCGCGAGCCGCGCGTGGTCATGGCGAACATGCGGGCCGGGTCGGGCTGGGTGTCGGCCAGGAAGGCTGCCCAATTCTTGTGCACCTTCATCTTGGCGTAATCGTGGTAATCGAGGCCGGCGCGTTTCATCTTGGCATCGTCGAGGGGAAAGCCCAGCGGTTCGACCAGGTGCAGCTGCGCGCCCGTGTTTGCGCACAGGCGGATGACGTTGCCCGTATTGGGCGGGATTTCAGGTTCTACCAAAACAACGTGAAACAAAATGCTCTCCTTGGTCTATCTCTAATATATACAGCGAATTTAATGCGGCGGCGTGCGCGCCACCACGAATATGCTGACTTTCGCCGCCCCTGCGCGCTTGCAGGCGGCCGCCAGCGCGTTGACGGTGTGGCCGCTGCTCATCACGTCGTCGACGATGCCGACATGGCATCCTGGCAATAACGGCGCATGGTCCGGCGCGATGGCGAACGCGTGCGCCAGGTTGGCTCGCCGCTCCTGCGGCGCCACGCCGCTTTGCGCCCGCGTTTCGCGCACGCGCAGCGCCAGGCGGGGCTGCAAAGGCACGTCCAGCAGGCGCGCCAGAGGCCGGGCAATTTCCAGCGCCTGATTAAAACCCCGTTCGGCCAGCCGGGCCGGGCCCAGCGGCACGGGGCACAGCAGTTCTGGCGCCTCCCACCCTTGTTGTTGCTGAATGGCAACATGCAGCAATTCTGCCAGCAGGGGCGCCAGCGCCAGGCGCGCGCCGAATTTCAGCTGCAGCAGCAACTGGTCGACGGGTGCCGCATAGTCGAACGCCGTGATCGTGGCGTCATACGCGGGCCGCTGGCGCAAACAGCGCCCGCACAGTTGAGCCACCTCAATGTCAGCGAGCGGATTGGCGCATTGGCGGCAGCGGTGGCGCAGTTGCCCGCGTCCTTGCCCCAGATACTGCGCGCGGCAAGGCGGGCACAGCATTTCCGGGCAGCCGATGCCGCACAGCGCGCACTGGGCCGGCAGCAGCGTGGCGCCCAGCCACAGCCGCAGCGCCTGCCAGGCGGCCTCAAGGCGGTGCCGGGTGGCCGTCCGCATCGCGATGGCGTTGTTCCATGTACACTGCCGACATTATCTCACCTCACCGGTTTCAACATGCCAGTTCCCGCCAATCCACCCAAAATGAGTGCGCCCATCGATGCGGTGCAAGTACGCGATTTCTTTTCCCGTCCCGCGCGCGTCGCGCCGTCGGATTTCCTGCGCCGCGAAGTGTCGGCACGCATGCACGAGCGCCTGGAGCTGGTGAAGATCGCTCCCCTGCGGGTGCTCGACGCCGGCTGCGGTCCGGGCGCGGACCTGGCGCAGTTGCACAAGGATTATCCCGCAGCGCAGATTATCGGTCTCGATGCAGCGCAAGCAATGATGCAGGCGGCGCGCGCGCCCGCGTCGAAACTGGCCAGCCTGAACCAGTTCCTCAGCAAGTTGCTGCCGGCCAAGGCGGGCGTGGATTTATTATGCGGCGACCTGGGCGACCTGCCGCTGGCGCAGGGCAGCATCGACCTCGTGTGGTCGAATCTGGCGCTGCACTGGCATGCCCAGCCCGACCGCGTATTTGCCGAATGGCGGCGCACGCTGCGCCTCGATGGCTTGCTGATGTTTTCCTGCTTCGGCCCCGATACCTTCCGCGAAGTGCGCGACGCGTTTGCCGAGGCCGATTTATATCCGCACGCCTTGCCTTTTGTTGACATGCACGACTTTGGCGACATGCTGGTCGAGACGGGCTTTTCCACGCCCGTGCTGGACATGGAGATCATCACCGTCACCTACGATACGGCGGAAAAACTGCTGGCGGACGTGCGCGCCTTCGGCGGCAACCCGCTCACCACGCGCCGGCGCGGCCTGATGGGCAAGGCGGCCTGGCGGCGCATGCTGGCCGCGCTGGAAAAGATGCGCCGTCCCGACGGCAAGCTGGGCCTGAGTTTCGAGATCATTTACGGCCACGCCTTCCGCCCCGCGCCGCGCGTGACGCGCAATGGCGAAGCGATCATCCGCTTTGACCTGCCGCGCAAGCCTAAATAAAAGGGCAAAGAAACCGACACTCGGTCGCCATCCGCGCATGGATGTTGCCGCAAGCGTTGCAAAGCGCGCGGCGGCCGGGAGCAGGGCGCGCACAAAGCCGATTATTGCTTGATGGATTCAAGTTTACTTGATTATAATCGTTGATTGTTTGTCAGCTTGTTAAGTAGAAAAAACAAGGGCTGCATACAAAATAAAAAAAACAAAGCGAGACTTATTCGAAGTTACTGCATTAGTATAGTAACCATCTTCCACACGAGGCCATTTCAAGGTGGGGAAGAAAAACAGGGTTCCAGCATGGTTGCGCGCCGCCGTTTTTGCTGCGGCATCCAGCATGGAATTCGCTGGTGCTTGACGCACATGGCCGCATTCCGGCCGTGTTGCTTTCATGGAGGAGCGGCAGCGGTCCAGTACGGAGAAATCCGCAGCCGTTTAAAATATCATTATTTTTGGGTGGTTGGGGAAAACATGACACATGCAAAGCGACTTCAATCGTTGCTGCTCGGGCTGTCTTTGACAGCGTTTGGCATCGGGCGATGGGCCACGGCGGCACCGGCTGCCAGCACCTATCCCGGCACCGGCGGTCCCGTGCCGTTCGAAATGAATCTGCAACCGCCGGCGACACAGATCGCCCATGAAATCTACGATTTGCACACCCTGATGATGATCATCTGCCTGGTGATCTTCGTGGCCGTGTTCGGCGTCATGTTCTATTCCATCTTCAAGCACCGCAAGTCCCTGGGCCACAAGCCGGCCACTTTCCACGAAAGCACCACCGTCGAGATCGCCTGGACCGTCGTGCCTTTCCTGATCGTCATCGGCATGGCCCTGCCTGCCACGCGCACCGTGGTCGGCATGAAAGACACCTCGAACGCCGACATCACCATCAAGGCCACCGGCATGCAGTGGAAATGGGGCTATGACTACCTGAAAGGCGAGGGCGAAGGCATTTCCTTCCTCTCCAACCTGGCCACGCCGCGTTCGCAAGTGGGTGCGCCAGGCGCGCCGCCGACGGAAAAACGGGGCGAAAACTACCTGATCGAAGTCGACAACGAAGTCGTCGTGCCGGTCAACAAGAAGATCCGCGTGGTGCTGACGGCCAACGACGTCATCCACGCCTGGTCCGTGCCCGCCTTCGGCGTCAAGCAGGATGCGATTCCCGGTTTCGTGCGCGACACCTGGTTCAAGGCCGACCATATCGGCACCTTCCGCGGCAATTGCGCCGAGCTGTGCGGCAAGGAACATGCGTTCATGCCCATCGTCGTCAAGGTCGTCTCTGCTGACGACTACAAGGCCTGGGTTGATGTAAAACAAAAGGAAATGGCGGCATTGGCTGATGATCCAAGCAAGGTGTGGACCATCGACGAATTGAAGGTCAAGGGCGAGAAAGTGTATGCGGCCAACTGCGTGGTCTGCCACCAGGCGACGGGCAAGGGCGTACCGGGGGCGTTTGCGCCGCTGGACGGCTCGGCCGTGGTGAACGGCCCGAAAGCGGATCAGATCCACGTCTTGCTGAACGGGCAAAAGAGCGGCAAGTATCCCGCTGAAATGCCAGCATGGAAACAGCTGTCCGACACGGAAATTGCCGCAGTGATCACTTACACGCGCAATTCCTGGTCGAACAAGGCCGCAGAGAACATCGTTCAACCAGCCGAAGTCGTGGCTGCACGCAAGTAATTAGGAGCCGCATATGAGTACTAGCACGAGCACCTTGGACCACGCCGGTCACGATCACGACCATGCCCACGACCACCCGACCGGCTACCGCCGCTGGCTGTTTGCCACCAACCACAAGGATATCGGCACCCTGTACCTGTGGTTCTCGTTCATCATGCTGCTGTCGGGCGGCGTGCTGGCCCTGATGATCCGCACGGAACTGTTTCATCCAGGCTTGCAATTCTTTCACCCTGAATTTTTTAATCAACTGACCACCATGCACGGCCTGGTGATGGTGTTTGGCGCCATCATGCCGGCCTTCGTCGGCTATGCCAACTGGATGATCCCGCTGCAAGTGGGCGCGTCCGACATGGCGTTTGCCCGCATGAACAACTTCTCGTTCTGGCTGCTGCCGCCGGCCGCGCTGCTGCTGGCCACGTCCTTCCTCGTGCCCGGTGGCGCCACGGCTGCCGGCTGGACCCTGTATGCGCCGCTGTCGACGCAGATGGGCCCCGGCATGGACATGGCCATTTTTGCCATGCACCTGATGGGCGCCTCGTCCATCATGGGCTCGATTAACATCATCGTCACCATCCTGAACATGCGCGCCCCTGGCATGACCCTGATGAAGATGCCGATGTTCTGCTGGACCTGGCTGATTACCGCCTATTTGTTGATCGCCGTCATGCCGGTGCTGGCTGGCGCGATTACCATGACCCTGACGGATCGCCATTTCGGCACGTCCTTCTTTAACGCGGCAGGCGGCGGCGACCCCGTCATGTACCAGCACATCTTCTGGTTCTTCGGCCACCCCGAGGTCTACATCATGATCTTGCCGGCTTTCGGCATCGTCTCGCAGATCCTGCCAGCTTTTGCCCGCAAGCCATTGTTCGGCTATGCCTCGATGGTCTACGCCACGGCGTCGATCGCGATTCTGTCCTTCATCGTCTGGGCGCATCACATGTTTACTACCGGCATGCCGGTGACGAGCCAGCTGTTCTTCATGTACGCGACCATGCTGATCGCCGTGCCGACGGGCGTGAAAGTGTTCAACTGGATCGCCACCATGTGGAAGGGCTCGATGACGTTCGAGACGCCGATGCTGTTCTCGGTGGGCTTCATCTTCGTGTTTACCATGGGCGGCTTCACGGGCCTGATCCTGGCCGTCACGCCGATCGACATCCAGCTGCAGGATACCTATTATGTGGTGGCGCACTTCCACTACGTGCTGGTGGCCGGTTCGCTGTTCGCCCTGTTCGCCGGTTTCTACTACTGGTCGCCGAAATGGACTGGCCATATGTACAACGAGACGCGCGGCAAGATCCACTTCTGGCTGTCGCTGATCACGTTCAACGTGACCTTCTTCCCGATGCACTTCCTGGGCCTGGCCGGCATGCCGCGCCGCTACGCCGACTATCCGGCGCAGTTCACGGACTTCAATATGATCGCCTCGATCGGCGGTTTCGGTTTCGGCCTGATGCAGGTGTACTTCCTGTTCTTCGTCGTCTTGCCGACCATCCGCGGCGGCAAGGCCGCGCCAGCGAAACCATGGGAAGGCGCGGAAGGCCTGGAATGGACCGTGCCGAGCCCGGCGCCGTTCCACACGTTTGAAACGCCGCCTACCGTCAAGTAATGTCAGTGTCACGGGCCGGCGTGTTGCGCGGCCCGCCTTGAATAAAGTTGCTGCCATGACCGAAGTGAAAACTGAGCGTAAAAAACCGAACAACCTGCGTACCGGGCTGATCTTGGCCGCCCTGGCGGCCTTCTTCTTCCTGTCCGTGTTCGTCAAGCGCATGTGGCTCTGACGTGACGACGCCCCACCAACAGGAAACACGCGGCCTGAACCGCAAGATGCTGGGCAAGCTGCTCGTCATTGCCGTGCTGATGTTTGGCTTTGGCTATGCCCTGATTCCCGTCTACAAGCAGATTTGCGAAGTGATGGGCATTAACGTGCTGACGCAAAAAGATGGCACGGTGGCCTACGACAACAATACGCAAGTCGATACGACGCGCAGCATCACCGTCGAGTTCGACGGCAATGCGCAGGGACCTTGGCGCTTCCGCCCGACCGTCTCGAGCATGCAGGTGCACCCGGGCGAACTGGTGACCGTCATGTATGAGGTGGTCAATACGCAAAACCGCGTCGTCAACGCGCAAGCCATCCCCAGCTACGCGCCGCAGAGCGCCACGCCGCACTTCAAGAAGGTCGAGTGCTTCTGCTTCAAGCAGCAAACCTTGAAACCGAAGGAAGCGCGGCAGATGCCGGTGGTGTTTTTCCTCGATCCGGCCCTGCCGAAAGAGGTGAAGACCATCACCCTGTCATACACGTTTTTCGAGATTGCCGGTCTGAGCCAGGCTCAGACCCCGGCCGTCCAATAGGAGAGTGCCATGGGCGAATCCGCCAAGCCGGAAAAAGCGTCGTTCCTGTATTCCTTGCGCGCCGTCGTCTGGTCATTCACGGGCTTGCGCCGCAAGAGCGATTTCGACACGGATTCGGCCAAGCTCAATCCCGTGCACATCGTCATCGCCGGTTTCCTGGTGGTGGCTTGCCTGATCGGCATCCTGATTTCAATTGTTAAATTCGTCGTTTTATAAATTATAAAAAACCACCCTATAAGTTTTTGAGGAGATGATGATGAGTTCCAACCACGCCGCCGTACCTTATTATTTCGTGCCCGGCCCGTCGCGCTGGCCCATGCTGGGCGGCGCCAGCCTGCTGCTGACCATGATCGGCGCCTCGGCCTGGGTCAACGACGTCTCCTGGGGCCCGTACGTGAATTACCTGGGCCTGGCCGGCATCCTGCTGGTCCTGTACTTCTGGTTTGGCGACGCGATCAGCGAATCGGAGCAGGGTCTGTACAGCGAGCGCATCGACCACTCCTTCCGCTGGAGCATGAGCTGGTTCATCTTTTCGGAAGTCATGTTCTTCGCCGCCTTCTTCGGCGCCCTGTTCTATGCGCGCAGCATCTCGATGCCCTGGCTGGCCGACCTCGACCACAAGGTGATCTGGCCCGATTTTGCCGCCCACTGGGGCAATACGGGCCCGGCCGGCACGGTGCAGGAATTTACCACCATGACGCCGTTCTGGATTCCGACCATCAACACGGCCTTGCTGCTGACGTCGGGTGTCACCCTGACGATTTCCCACCACGCGCTGCGCGCCGGCCACCGCGCCATGACGGCCCTGTTCCTGTTCGCCACCATCGTGCTGGGCGCCATCTTCATGGGCTTCCAGGTCTACGAATACATGCACGCCTACAGCGAACTGAACTTGAAATTGACGTCCGGCATCTACGGCGCCACTTTCTTCATGCTGACGGGCTTCCACGGCTTCCACGTGACCCTGGGCGCCATCATGCTATCCGTCATCCTGTACCGCGTGCTGAAAGGCCACTTCACGCCCGACCACCACTTCGGCTTCGAAGGCGCCGCCTGGTACTGGCACTTTGTCGACGTCGTCTGGCTGGGCCTGTACGTGGTCGTGTATTGGTTATAATGGCGGGGCAGGGCGCGCGCCGTTGTTAGGCGGCCTGCAGCATGAAAAAAGCCGTACCGGGAGATCCTGGGTACGGCTTTTTTCTTAGCGTGAAGAATTTGCCAATCAGGCAAGAAGAAGCTTAATGTATGCCCGTCGGCTGGATGTAACCCAGATGATGCGCCAGCAGGATCAGCAAAAACAGGGTGATCGACAAGCCCACGCGCAAGGCCAGCGCCTGCACGGTGCGGTTGCTCTTGCCCTTGTCGCGCATGAGGAAGAACAGGGCCGAGCCCAGGCTGCCCAGGATCAGGATGAAGGCGATGGCAACGAGGATTTTCATGGATGGTAGCGCCAGGCTTGAGGAGGTTTCATTGTAATGCGTATCCGCTTCCATTTTAGATGGATTCCATTTGTTGTAATGCTGCTACTGGTGGCGCTGGGGATCTCTCTGGCGCAGTGGCAGCAGCGCCGTGCCGACGAGAAAGTCGCGCGTGCCGCCCGGCTGGAAGCGGGCAACCAGGCCGCGCCGCTGGCCTTGACGGCCGCGCCCTTGCTGCCGGCCGATGCGCAAGCGATCGAGTTTCGCCGCGTTACCGTCACGGGCCGTTTCGTGCCCGCCTGGACGGTTTACCTGGACAACCGCCCCTACAAGGGCCAGGCCGGTTTTCACGTGCTCACGCCATTTCAAATAGACGGCTCCCCCATGCACGTGCTGGTGGCGCAGGGCTGGTTGCCGCGCAACAATGCCGAGCGCACGCGCATTCCCGACTACGCCACGCCGGCCGGCACCGTCACCATTAGCGGCATCGCGCGCCTGAACGCGGGCCATGTGATGGAACTGGGCACGGCGCCGGCCCTGGCGCCGCACGCCATCGTGCAAAATGCCGATATCGGCCAGCTGGCCCGGGCCAGCGGCCTGGCCTTGCAGCCATTTATTCTCGAACAAACAGTCGATGCAGTTGATCCGCCAGCGTCCAGCCAGCTTCCCGTGCGCGACTGGCCGGCGCCTGACCTGGGTGCCGACAAGCACCGCGGCTATGCCTTCCAGTGGTATGCACTGGCACTGATGGCTTTTTTATTTTTTGTCTTTACAGGATTTCGACGTGCAAACAAACAGCCCTGAAGCAACGCAAGACAACAGCAACAAGCAGGCACAGAATACGGGACGGTGGAAACTATTGGCCGTGGTGGCCGTGTGCGCCTTTCCCATCATCGCCTCGTATTTCACGTATTACATCATCAAGCCCACGGGCCGCAACAATTACGGCGCCCTGATCGACCCGCGTCTGTACCCGATACCGGAAGCCCAGCTGCAGGTGACGGAACTGGACGGCAAGCCGTCGCCGCTGGCGCAATTCAAGGGCAAGTGGGTGCTGCTGCAGACGGGACCGTCCGATTGCCAGGAAGCATGCAAGAAGCAATTGTTTGACATGCAACAACTGCGTTTGATGCAAGGCAAGGAACGCGAACGCCTGGAACGGGTCTGGCTGGTGACGGATGGCCAGCCGCTCGACACGCTCGTGATGCGCGAATTCGACGGCACCAGCATGCTGCGCGTCAATAACGACGCCCTGAAGGCCTGGCTGCCCGTGGAGCCGGGCGGCAAGACGAGCGACCACCTGTATTTGATCGATCCGCTGGGCAATCTGATGATGCGCTTCCCGAAAGACGCGGACCCGAACAAGATCAAGAAAGACATCGCCAAGCTGCTCAAAGCTTCGGCGATCGGTTGAGGAGTCTGCATGCCGATGATGCATCTCTCCGCGCTGGCCCAGCTGGGCTTGACGGGTCTGCTGGTGGCGCTGCTGCCTTTGACCATGGTCTGGGTGTCCGCGGACGCCAATAAATACCGCAAGCTCGTGTGGATCGCCGTCTTTTTGACGGTCGACCTGATCATGTTCGGCGGCTTTACGCGGCTGTCCGATTCCGGCCTCGGCTGCCCGGACTGGCCAGGCTGCTATGGTTCCGCCAACCCATTCCTTGCGCACGAGCACATCGTGGCGGCGGAAACCCTGATGCCGACGGGCCCCGTGACGGTGGTCAAGGCGTGGATCGAAATGACGCACCGCTACCTGGCCATGGCCATCGGCGTGCTGATCGTGGCGATGATGGTGCAGGCATGGCGCCAGTGGAGAAAGAGCAAGCGGCAGGAATTCGCCCCCGCGCTGCCGACGGCGCTGTTTTTGTTCGTCTGCCTGCAGGGCGCGTTCGGCGCCTGGACGGTGACATTAAAACTGCAACCGGTGATCGTCACCATCCACTTGCTGCTGGGCATGGGCTTGCTGGCCATGCTGACGTGGCTGGGCGGGCGCCAGGATTATGCCGTCAAACCCTTGCTGCGCGCCGACGCGGAAGAGTCCGTGCTGCGCCCCGTGCGCGCGCTGGCCGTTTTCTCGCTCGTGCTGCTGACGGTGCAGATCGCGCTGGGCGGCTGGGTGAGCACCAACTACGCCACCCTGGCCTGCACGGATTTCCCCCTGTGCGGCGGCAAGGTCATTCCGGAGATGGATTTCGAGCATGGTTTCCATCTGTGGCGCGAGCTGGGCAAGACGGCCGCCGGCCACTATTTGCCGTTTTCGGCGCTGACGGCCATCCACTGGGTGCACCGCAATTTCGCCTTCATCGTGCTGGCCGGCATCGGCTATACGGTGTTTCGCGCGTGGAAGCTGCCGTCCTTGCGCGGCACGGCACGCTGGGTGGCGCTGGTGCTGGCACTGCAGGCGGCCACGGGGCTGGCGACGATTTACCTGAGCTGGCCATTGTCGATTGCCGTCCTGCATAACGGCGGGGCGGCGCTGCTCGTGTTATTGCTGACCATGTTAAACTACAAGGCTAAATTCCAACTCGATGTAGCGCGGAAATCTGCTCCCGCCGCCGCGCCAGTGCCCTCGGCACCAGCCAGTCCTTCCCGTACCGCATAAATGACTACTCAGACCATCAGCCGTAAACCTTCCCCCCGCATCGCCCAGTACTGGGCGCTGACCAAGCCCCGCGTGACGCAACTGGCCGTGTTTTGCGCCGTCATCGGCATGTTCCTGGCCAGCGAAGAGTTGCCTGACTGGCGCGCGGTGGTGTTCGGCACCATCGGCATCTGGCTGCTGGCCGGCGCCGCGTTTGCCGTCAATTGCCTGGCCGAGCGCGAAATCGATGCGCGCATGGCCCGCACGGCGCGCCGCCCCATGGCCATGGGCGACATCACGGTAAAACAGACGGTGGTGTTCGCGCTCGTGATCGGCGGCCTGGGCATGGCGATTCTGTATCACCTCGTCAATCCGCTGACCATGTGGCTGACTTTTGTCACGTTTGTCGGCTATGCCTTGATCTACACCATGGTGCTCAAGCCTGCCACGCCGCAAAATATCGTCATCGGCGGCCTGTCCGGCGCCATGCCGCCCGCGCTGGGCTGGGCGGCCGTCGCCAACGACGTGCCGATGCAGGCGTGGCTGCTGGTCCTGATCATTTTCGTGTGGACGCCGCCGCACTTCTGGGCGCTGGCCATGTACCGCCGCGACGATTACGCGCGCTCGGGCCTGCCCATGCTGCCCGTCACGCATGGCATGCAATTTACGCAATTCCACGTGTGGCTGTATTCGATCGCGCTGGCCGCCACCACCTTGCTGCCGTACGCCGTGCGCATGAGCGGCCTGATCTACCTGGCCTCGGCCGTGCTGCTCAATGCGGGCTTCCTGTATTACGCGTGGAAGATGTACCGCCACTACACGGACTTGATCGCGCGCAAAGCTTTTACGTTTTCCATCATCTACCTGGCATTGCTGTTCGCGGCCTTGCTGGTCGATCACTACATTCCCCTCGGAACATGAAAAAATACCTGACCTTGTTGTTGGCGGCCGCGCTGGCCGTCGTCCTGGCCGGCTGCGGCAAGCCTGCCGCACCGAAGCTGGCCTTCAAGAACACGGACGTGACGGGCCTGGGCTACGCGCGCGAGTTCGCGCTGACGGACCACACGGGCCAGCCGCGCACCCTGGCCGACTACAAGGGCAAGCTGGTGCTGATGTTCTTCGGCTACACGCAATGTCCGGACGTCTGTCCCACCACCATGGCCGACATGGCCCAGGTGATGCGGGAAATGGGCCCGCAGGCGGACCAGGTGCAAGTGCTGTTCGTCACGGTCGACCCCGAGCGCGACACGCAGGCCTTGCTGGCGCAATATGTGCCCGCTTTCGACAAGCGTTTCGTGGGCCTGTATGGCGACGCGGCTGCCACGGCCAGGGTGGCCAAGGAATTCAAGGTGTATTACGCCAAGGTCGAGGGCGAGACGGACAACGGCTACACGGTCGACCACACGGCCGGCACCTATGTGTTCGACCGCGAAGGCAAGATCCGCCTGTTTGTGCGCCACGGCGAAAAGCCTGCCGCCATCGCGCACGATCTTAAACTTCTGCTATCCTGACCCGGTCGCGCCCCCGGGCGCCATCTTCAGGATACGCAGTACATGGATAAACGTTTCGAGCCGCACGCCCGCCTGGCAGCCGTCATCTTCTTGCTGATCGGCTGCTTTTTCGTCTTGCGGCCCTTCCTCGCCGCCATGCTGTTTGCCGCCTGCGTGGGCATTTCCAGCTGGCCCCTGTACCTGCTGCTGCTCGAACGCCTGAAAGGCCGGCGCAACTGGGCGGCCGCCATCATGACCGTGTCCCTGATCCTGGTCATCGTGCTGCCGCTGGCCCTCGTCACCTATAACCTGGCCGACAATGTCTCGCGCATCTATGAACAGCTGCGCACGGCGCTGGAATCGGGCGGCCTGCATCCACCGGCCTGGCTGGCCAACATTCCCGTGGTGGGCGAAACCATCGCCGGCTACGTGGAGCGCCTGCTTGCCGACCGCGAGGAATTATTGAATTTGGGTAAGACCATGCTGGAGCCGGCGCGCCACTTCCTCGCTTCCGGCGGCATCCTGCTGGGCACGGGCCTGGCGCAGACCAGCCTGGCCGTGTTCGTCAGCTTCTTCCTCTACCGCGACGGCCAGCAACTGAGCCGTGCCCTGATGACGGGCGCCGGCCGCATCATCGGCGACAGCGCGCCGGGCGTGGGCCTGACCATCAGCCGCACCGTGCGCGGCGTCATGTACGGCTTGCTGGGCACAGCGCTGGCGCAGGCCCTGGTGGCCGTGGTCGGCTTCCTGATCGCCGGCGTGCCGGCCGTCGCGCTGCTGGGCGTGGCCACCTTCATCTTTTCGCTGATTCCCGTCGGCCCGCCATTGATCTGGGGCGGCGCCGCCATCTGGCTGTTTTCAGACGGCCAGACGGGCTGGGGCATTTTCATGCTGGTGTGGGGCGCGCTGCTGATCAGCGGCGTGGACAACGTGGTCAAACCCATGCTGATCAGCCGCGGCAGCAGCCTGCCGTTCTTGCTGGTGCTGCTGGGCGTGCTGGGCGGCGTGCTGGCCTTCGGCTTCGTCGGCATCTTTATCGGCCCGACCCTGCTGGCGGTGCTGTACAGCCTGCTGCAAACGTGGACGGTGGGCGAAACCACCGTGCCGCAGGGCAAGGATACGATTACGTTGAAGAAGTAATCAGTCGCGCAAGTCCGCATCGAGATCGCGTTCCTGCTTCGGAATCACCTTGATCAGCACGATGCGGGGCCCGTTCATCTTCTTGACGACGATGTCGAAGTCGACGAAGGTGATGCGCTGGCCCTGCTTCGGGATGTCACCGAGCTTGACCATGATCAAGCCGCCCACCGATTCCACGTCGTCCAGCCCCAGCTCCTCGTTTTCGATATCGATGCCGAGGATGCGTTCGAGCGAGAAGATGGGCAGGCTGGCCTTGCCGATCAGGGTGCCGTCGCTTTGCTTGAGCCAGTCGTTTTCATTGCGGCGGAATTCATCGCGGATTTCGCCCACCATGGCGCCGAGCAAGTTATCGAGCGTAATAAAACCCAGCGGACGCTTGCCCTTCTCGCCGATCAGGGCGAAGTGGGGCGCGCCGTCGCGAAAGCGCCGGAACAGTTCCAGGGCCGGCGTGCGCGCGGAAATGATGTCGACGGGACGCAGGAACGGCGTGAGCGAGGTGATCGGTTTGCCCGCCTGCTGGGCAAAGAACAGATCCTTGAGGTGCACCACGCCCAGCACGTCGTCTTCATTCGTGTCGAAATACGGGTAGCGGCTGAAGCGGTTGCGCAGCACCGTGTTGAGGTTTTCTTCCAGCGTGTTCGAGGCGTGCAGGGCGATCACTTCATTGATCGGGCGCATCAGGTCCGACACGGTCATTTGTTCGAAATCAAGCGACTGCGCCAGGATGTTGCGCTCGTCGCGCGTAAACTTCTCGCCGGGCTGGCTGGTGCGCAGGATCAGTTTCAATTCTTCGGACGAGTAATGGGCATCGTGGCCGCCCTTGCCGGACAGGCCCGCCAGGCGCAGCACCCAGTTGGCGCTGGCGTTGAGCAGGTAGATGGCCGGGTACATGGTCCAGTAAAAGCCGTACAGGGGAATCGCGCTCCACAGGCCGACGGCTTCCGGGTTGCGGATGGCCATCGATTTGGGGGCCAGTTCGCCCACGACGATGTGCAGGAAGGAAATCACGCTGAAGGCGACGACGAAGGATACGCCGTGGATCAGCTCTTGCGAGGTGACGCCGATGGCGCCGAACAGCGGCTCGAGCAAGCCGGCGAACGCCGGTTCGCCGACCCAGCCCAGGCCCAGCGACGCCAGCGTGATGCCCAGCTGGCAGGCGGACAGGTAGGCGTCCAGCTGGCCATGCACCTTGGCCAGGATGCGGCCCCGTAGTCCCTGCGTCTTGGCGATGGCGCGGATGCGCGTGCGGCGCAAGGTGACAATGCCAAACTCGGCGGCAACAAAAAAACCGTTCAGCGCGACCAGGAAGAGGGCGAGCAGGACTAGCAAGACATTGTGCATGGGGGCGCGGAAGATGGGCTGTAAAAACGACATCTTAAACGACGAAGGCCGGCATAGCCTAATTTAGCCGCGTGCCCCGCCCGTGCAGGCGGGCGCGCGCGCCCGGTTTTCCATGCTTTTTCAGCCTTTGGCGGCCGTTTGCGGCCCGCCGCGCATGGCGAAGACCATGACGGCCGAGACGATGGCGGGAATGGCGACGACGAGGAAAATTGTGCTGTTGGGCCAGTTCAGGCGGATCAGCTCGCCACCGAGCACGGGACCGATGATGGAACCGATGCGGCCCACGCCCAGGCTCCAGCCGATGCCCGTCGAGCGCAGGGTGGTCGGGTAGTAGCTGGCCGCCAGGGCGTTGACGGCCGGCTGGCCGCCCACCACGCAGAAACCGGCGATGAAGATGGTAATGAACAGGAAGGCCAGCGACACGTCCGGACGGCCGATCAGGGCAATGGCGACTGCCGCGACCAGGAAGCATGGCAGCAGGATGCGGCGGAAGCTGGAGCGGTCGATCAGCTGGCCCATGACGAGGGTGCCGATGGTGCCGCCCACTTGCAGGGCCGTGCCCGCCAGCACGGCGTTGGCCGTCGACAAGCCCGCTTCCTTGGCGATGGTCGGCAGCCAGTTGGACAGGAAATATAAATTGAGCAAGTTCATGAAGTTGATGACCCACAACAAAATCGTCATCTTCGCGCGGCCGCCCGTAAACAATTGCAGCACGGGCGCGCCCTTGTGTTCCTTTTCATGCACGACGTATTGCGTGTCGGCCGTGATGTTGACGGTGGGATCGATGCGTTTCAGCCACTGCGCCACCTTGTCGAGCTTGCGTTTCTTCAATACCAGAAATTGCATCGATTCCGGCAGCAGGAAGAACATCAGCACGCCGATCACCAGCGGCACCACGCCGCCCACGTAAAACACGGATTGCCAGCCGAAGGCGGGAATCAGCGCGGCGGACAATAATCCGCCCAGCACGGCGCCCAGGGTAAAGCCGCACGAGACGAGCATCATCAAGGTAACTTTCTTGCGCAGGGGGCTGTATTCGCCGGCCAGCGCCATGGCGTTCGGCATCACGGCGCCCAGGCCCAGTCCGGTAATGAAGCGTATCAGCTGCAATTGCTCGATGGTCGTTGCCAGCGGCGTGACCAGCATGCACAGGGAAAAGAAGATGGTCGAGCCGATCAGCACGGGACGGCGGCCGAACTTGTCGGCCGTGATGCTGAAAACGAGCGAACCGACCAGCATGCCCAGCAAGCCCGCGCCGAAGACGGGGCCAAGGTTGGCCTTGCTCACATGCCAGTCGGCAATGATGGCGGGCGCCACATAGCCCATCGCCTGCACGTCGAAGCCATCCATGATGACGCATAGCCCGCACAGGATCAGCATGCCGATCTGAAAGGAGCCGATCTTGTTGTTATTGATGAGATCGGGAATATCGATCGTCTTGCCTGCCGTGGACATGGTGCCGCTCCTGTTTTTTATGGTAATCGCGCCCTTCCGGCGAGGGACAGGCGCGTGTTTGTCTCAGGCTTCATTACAATCGCTTTTGATTGATTATTCAAACGTTATTTTCGAATGGATTTATCAGGTTTCCTTGTGAATCTTCGGGCGGCCCTGGATGGCGGCCAGGATCACGTCGAGGGCCGGGTGCATGATCTTGCGCTCGTTCGAGATCACATAAAACTGTTCGCGCAGGGACGAGGCGTCGCCCACCAGTACGGCGCCGAATTGCTCCTCGATCTCGCCGGCCAGGCTGGCCGAGGCGAAGAACAGGCCCAGGCCCTTGCGGCCAAACGCGTTGAGCATGGCGTTATCCTCGAATTCGCCGACCACGTCGGGGCGCACGCCTTGCTGCACCATCCATTCATCGATGCGCCCGCGCAAGGCGTTGTTGCGCGCCGGCAGCAGAAATGGCGCGCCGTGCAGGCTGTGGGGGAAATTGCCGCGGTACTGTTCCGCCAGCGCGGGGATGGCGAACAGCTTCATGGCGCTCTCGCCCCACAGGTGGCTGGACACGCGCAGGCTGGCGCCGGCCGGCACGGCCCGGTCCGTCAACACCAGGTCCAGCTTGTGCAGGGCCAGGTCGGCCAGCAAGGATTCGAATTCGTCTTCCAGGCACACGAGCTTGACGGGCTTGTCCAGGCTGCGCGTGGCGTCGAGCATGCGGTAAGCCATCAGTTTCGGCAGGGAATCGGAAATGCCCACCGTCAAACGCATCTTTTCCGCGTCGGTGTCGGCCAGCGCATCCTGCATCTGTTCACCGAGCAAAAAGATCTGGTCCGCATAGCCGAGCGCGAGGCGGCCCGCCTCCGTCGGCACCAGGCGCCGTCCCTGCGGCTGCAGCAGCGATTTGCCCAGTTCCTTTTCCAGCAGGGCCAGCTGGGTGCTGATGGTTTGCACGGCCAGTCCCAGCCGTTCGGCCGCGCGCGTCACGCCGCCTTCCTTGGCGACGACCCAAAAGAAGTACAAATGGCGGTAATTGAAACCCGTGGTTTTCATCGCGATATCCTATCTTCTGTTTTTACGAAGTAATACTTCCATTATCTTCCATTTTTAAATGTGTGACATGTCCCTATACTATGTTTCATTAAATCTAGATAACGGGGAACTATCGATGAAGCATTTCAGAGTGTCATTTCTAGTGACATTTATCTGCCTGGGCATTTCCGCCTGGTGGGGTTATACGCACGGTGGCGTGCAGACGATGCTGGCGGCGCTCGGTATCGCGGTGATCCTGGGCGTGATGGAAGTCTCGCTGTCGTTCGACAACGCGGTGGTCAACGCCTCGGTGCTGAAGAACTGGGACAAGTTCTGGCAGAACCTGTTCCTCGGCGTGGGCATCATCATCGCCGTGTTCGGCATGCGTCTGCTGTTTCCGCTGGTCATCGTGGCGCAAGCGGCGGACCTGGGTTTGATGGAAGTATGGAATCTGGCACTGAGCAATCCGGAACAGTATTCGATGCACCTGACGAATCACCACGCGGAAGTGGCGGCCTTCGGCGGCATTTTCCTGCTGCTGGTTTTCCTGAACTTCCTGCTGGACTCGGAAAAAGAAACGCACTGGCTGGGCCGTATTGAAGAAAAACTGGGCGCGCTGGGCAAGATCTCGTCGATTTCCGTGATGATCGCGCTCGGTACCCTGATGGTCAGCCTGTCGATGATCGAAGAAGGCCAGAAGCTGGTGGTTCTGACGGCCGGCCTGTGGGGCATCCTGACCTACGTGGGCGTCGATGTGATCAGCGGCTTGCTGGAAGGCGATAACGGCGACGGCAACATGGGCGACATCATCAAGCGCGGCGGTATTGGCGGCTTCCTGTACCTGGAAGTGCTCGACGCCTCGTTCAGCTTTGACGGCGTGATCGGTGCGTTTGCCATCACCAAGGATGTCGTGATCATCATGCTGGGCCTGGCAATCGGCGCGATGTTCGTGCGTTCGATGACGGTGTTCCTGGTGCGCAAGGGCACGCTCGACGAGTTCGTTTATCTGGAGCACGGCGCGCACTATGCGATCGGTATCCTGGCCGTGATCATGTTGGTCAGCATGAAGTTCCACATTCCCGAGATCTTCACGGGTCTGATCGGCGTGGCCTTCATTCTCGCCTCGCTGTGGTCGTCGATCCGCTACAAGCGCAGGATGGCGCTTGAAGAAGGCCAGACGGAAGCGCTGGAAGCGGTCAAGGCAGTGTAAAGAATGCGCGGCAAACGACTACACCCGTTTGTCGGCAAGTTGCAGCAAGCGTCGCCGCCGGCCTGGGGAGTCAGGCCGGTGGAGGGCGCCAGGTGTTTGGTCATACACAACCCACATAGGAGAAATACATCATGGCAATCAGTCTGCAAAAAGGCGGCAACGTCAACCTGAGCAAGGAAGCCCCCGGCATTTCGAAGATGATCATCGGCCTGGGCTGGGATGCCCGCGCCACCGACGGCGCCGCGTTCGACATCGACGGTTCCGTGTTCCTGCTGAAGGCCGACGGCAAGGTTCGCGCCGACGTCGACATGATTTTCTACAACAACCTGAAGTCGAGCGACGGTTCCGTCACCCACTCGGGCGACAACACCACCGGCGCCGGCGATGGCGATGATGAAACCGTCATCGTCGACCTGGCCACGGTGCCAGCCGAGATCGACAAGATCGCCGTCTGCGTCACGATTCACGATGCCGAGGCGCGCAAGCAAAACTTTGGTATGGTATCGAAGGCCTACGTGCGTTGCGTGAATGCCAACGGCAACACGGAAATCGCCCGTTTCGACCTGTCGGAAGACGGTTCGGCGGAAACGGCCATGGTCTTCGGCGAAATCTACCGCAACGGCGGCGATTGGAAATTCAAGGCCATCGGCCAGGGCTACAAGGGTGGCCTGGGTCCACTCGCAGCATCGTTCGGCGTCGGCGTGTAAGTTGTAAATAATCAAGGCGGTCCGCAGCGCGGGCCGCCGCCATCACCATCATCGTTGAGGAAGGAATAGTCAGATGCCAGTTTTCAATATTACCGGGGACGTCGACCCGTTCCTGCATGTGTCGCTGGCCAAGGGCGAGAAGATCTATTGCGAATCCAATGCGATGGTGATGATGGAAACCAATCTTGAGCTGAAAGGCAAGATGACGGGCGGCATAGGCGCTGCGCTGATGCGCACCTTTGCCAACGGTGAATCGTTCTTTCAGCAGCATATCGAGGCCATGCGGGGCGACGGCGATTGTCTGTTGTCGCCCACCTTGCCCGGCGCGATGCGGGTGCTCGATATTGGAGCCCAACAATACATGATCAGCGACGGCGCCTTCGTGGCGGCCAGCTCTGGCGTGGAATTGAAGGTGCGCACGCAAAGCCTTGGCAATGCGCTGTTTGCCCAGAGCGGTGGTTTTTTCATCACCGAGACGGCAGGCAGCGGCCAGCTGGCGGTGTCCGGTTTTGGCGCGATGTCGATACTGGAAGTGACGCCTGGCAAGGACGTGGTGATCGATAACTCGCACGTCGTATGCTGGGACAACCGCCTGCAATACGAAATTTCCATGACGACCGGCAGCAGCGGCGGCTTTCTGGGCAATTTGATCAATAGCCAGACCAGCGGCGAGGGCGTAGTACTGAAATTTTCAGGCACGGGAAAAATCCTCGTGTGCTCGCGCAACCGCGCGGCCTTCCTCGCCTGGACCCAAAGCAAGCCGGCGTAATCAAGCAGTAACTAACTAAACAGGAGCAATGCGTATGTCTGTCAATTTGAGCAAAGGCCAGAAGATTTCTCTGGACAAAGAAGCTGGCACCACCCTGACCCGCATCACCATGGGCCTGGGCTGGGATGCGGCCAAGACCAAGGGTTTCCTCGGTTTCGGTTCGAAGACGGAAGCCGTCGACCTGGACGCCTCGTGCGTCATGTTCGATGACAACAAGAGCACGTCCGATATCGTCTGGTTCCGCCAGCTGAAAAGCAAGGACGGCAGCATTGTCCACACGGGCGACAACCGCACGGGCGCGGGCGATGGCGACGACGAACAGATCAATGTCGATCTGTCGAAAGTGCCGGCGCACGTGAAAAGCCTCGTCTTCACCGTCAACAGCTTTACTGGCCAGAACTTCTCGCAGGTGGAAAACGCCTATTGCCGCATCTTGAATGCCAGCAATAACCAGGAAGTCGCGCGTTTCAACCTGTCTGTGCAAGGTTCCCACACGGCACAGATCATGGCCAAGCTGTACCGCCATAACGGCGAATGGAAGATGCACGCCATCGGAGAAAACGGCAACGGTCGCACCTTTGACGACCTGATGCCCCAGATATCCGTGCATCTATAAGGAGCAGTACGCAGCGGGCGGGGGACGGACCGGATACCGGCCCTTGTCCGCTGCTCTATATTTAGGAGAGTATGTCGTGATGCGATTGCTGATAGCCTTGCTACTTCCGTGTCTCACGTTTTTCATGCTGGGGCGCCCGCTGGCCGGTGCCGCCGCCTTGATTTTGCAGTGCACTGTGATCGGCTGGGCGCCGGCGGCCCTGTGGGCCCTGTACACGGTGAACCAGCATAAAACGGAGCAGGAACTGGAAGGTGCGTTAAGCCGCAGCTACATGCGCAGGCGTAGTCGCTTGATTTAAGGTCGATTGATCTAAATCAACCGGGCGCCAGGAATCCTTGCGCTAAAGCCCGCACGAGCGATCGTGCGGGCTTTTTTGTGCGCGCTCACTTCTTGCAGCGTATCGGCACGTTCACGGAATTGCCGTCCGAACTCAGGTTGCGGTACTGCAAATCTTCGCTTTCGATGGCGAAGCGGGGCAGGGCGTGCACGTAGCGCTGCTTGCAGACGGTGTCGTCATTGATCAGCTGGCCCGCCAGCATGTAATCGCACAGGGCGAAGCGCGATTCCTCGTCGTCGAGGATCAGCACGCGCGCGGCGCTGTACAGGGCCGATTGCAGGACGTCCGGGCTGCAGTTTTCCGGACCCGTCAGTTTCAGATGGGTCTTCGTTTGCGTGGCCAGGCGCTGCAGCTTGACGAGGGCGGCGCGCTCTTCCTTGCGCGCACTGTCGACTTGCGCATCGCCGCTGGACAGGCGCAGCGCCAGCGAGGCGATCTGGTCGATGGAAATATGCCAGGCAAAGCCTTCCAGCCGCGTGCGGATCTGGCCCGGCAAGGGATCGGCCGCATCGACTTCGCAGCGGTACTGGCCCAGGTGGGGGCGGCACAGCACGGGGATGGCAAAGGCCGAGGTGCGCTTGCCCTTGACGAATTTCTGGCTCAGGTCGCCGAAGTTTTCATGCGTGATGGTATCGAAGCGGGCTTGCCCAAAGCCCATCTTGACGAGGTTTTCCTTGCGCTGGCGTGAAAACAGGGCGTCGACGGCATCGTAGATATTCTTGTTGAAGATGCGGTCCAGCGGCTGGCGCTCGTCCGACATCTTTTCGAAGACGGCGCTGGAATTGGGTGCGTTCGCATCGATGGAAAGGAGGATGAAGGGCTTGCTGTTCAGGCGCGGCGGCACGACGGCCATGTCGTTGCCGTACAGCTGAGTCAAGGCCACGTCCCACAGGGTTTCCACGCCCAGGTTGTCGGCCGCGCCGCCGTCGAACAGGTGCACGTAGGACGGCGATTCGCGCGACTCGGAACCGAGTTCCGGCACGAAACTGTTTTTCGGACGGAAACGCTCGAAGGTGACGGAATCGAACACGCCGGGAAAGGCGGCCGAGGTGGCCACGGCCGTGGCCAGGCGGATATCCTGGATCGGCGAATGCAGGGTGCCGTAGAAATACTCGTAGGAAAACACCACGCGCTTGCCGCCATCGGTGGCGTCCGTTGCGTTGGCCAGGAAGATGGGGCCGTCGTGCGGCAAGTCCTGGTAGGTTTTCTTGTCGTACAGCACATCGTCGAACACGTCGGACAGGAACGAGGTGCGCGTCTTGTTCGTGAGCAACATCGTCGTCAGGTTGGCGGGTTTTAATATGGTCTGGCCGAAGAAATCCGTTTTCAGTTTGCTGCGCAGCAATGGCCAATCCGTCTGCTTGCCATGCAGCGCATAGTAGCCGCCCGCGATGGCGCCGCCCGAGACGCCGGAGATGGCCGAGGCGCCGCTGACGAGGCCGAACTCTTCCAGCTGCTCCAGCGAGGCGGCCGAGAAATTGGCCGCGCGGCTGCCGCCACCGGACAGGGCGATGCCGATGAAGTGGTCGTTGGGCATCGGGTTCTGGATGCGGGCCTTGGGCGCGTCGATGCGCAGGCGCGGTGCTTCCTGCACGGCAAACGTGCGGTTTTCGACGCCGCTGTTGGGGCGCAGGGCGAGTACCGTGCAACCGCTCAGCAGCGCAACGAGGATAAATGGGACAAACAAACGTGGATGCATGCGCGATCTGTGCGTAGTCAGGGGTTGGGATACGGACGGAAACGTGTGCGATTCTAGCAAACTTGCCGGTGATTAAGCATGCAGTCCATACGCGAGGAGGGCGGCGCTGTAGCCGGCGTGTACCAGCATGGGCGCCAGCAGCGCGCCGCTGCGTTCGTACGCGAGGCCCGCGCACAGGCCCAGTACGAAGGCAGGCAGCATGGCGGCCGGTGGATGCACGAGGGCAAACAGTGCGGCGGTGATGCCGACCGCCTGCCAGGACGGCAGCGCGCGGCGCAAGCCGCCCTGCAGCAAGCCGCGGAAAATGAATTCCTCGCACAGGGGCGCGGCCAGCAGCGTCAGTCCCGCCAGCCACAGTCCGTTGCTATTGATATGCATCAATGGCGAAGCGGCCTGCGGCAACAGGGCTGCGTAGCCGATGCCGGACAGCGCAGCGATACAGGCGCCCGCGCCTCCCCAGCGCCACGGCTGGCGGCCCTGTCCGATGCGCGGCACGCCCGTCGTCCCGGCGCGCCAATATACGAGACGCAGCAGCACATACGTGAGCACGCCGGCCACCTGGTCCTTGAGCAGGATCAACAGCAGGGTTTGCAGAATAAAAAACAGCATGGCGGCGATCAGGCCGTCGGCCGCCGAGACCGTGGCCGGCGGCGAGGCGGCCGGATCGAGCAGGTAGGGCAGCGCATCGCGCGCCTTTTGCCACAGGGCCACGGCCAGCGCGCCCGTGAGCGCGACAAACACCAGCTGTTGCACGGCGCTGCCGGCGGCCAGCGCCGCGATGTACAGGCCGGTGAGCAGCAGATACAGGTACATATACGCGGGGCGCACCTTTGCCGTTGCCTCGGTGGCCAGCGGGTCGCTGGCAAACACGCCCAGCGCCACGGCGATCGCCGCGTACAGGGGAATGCCGGCCAGAGCCAGCAGCATCAGGCCCGCCGTCTGCCACGACCAGGCGGGCAGCCAGGCCAGCGCCGCGCCGAACAGGATGACTGGATACAGCAGGGCCAGCACGGCCCACAGCTGCGCCTTTTGCCGCAGCGCCTGCTCGATGGAGACGGGAAACGTGTATAGCAGCCACAGCGCGCCGCCTTCCTTGTTCAGGGTCTGGAAGGCCGACATCATGAGCACATAGCTGCCGAGGAAAAAGCCGGTGCAGGCCAGCAGGACGGGGCTGGCCAGCAGCGCGTGCAGGTCGCGCGCCTGGCCTGTGAACAGGGCTTGGCCGCCGAGGATGAGCAGCGGCAGCAACAGGGTTTGCACGAGAAAATTGCGGTCGCGCAAGAGTAATGTCAATTCGCGCCGCTGGATCGGCGTGCCGGGGCGCGGGCGCCACCGGCGTGGGGGCGATGGCGTCGCTGCCGGCTTGCGCGCCGCTTCGCGCTGGCCCGCGCCCACGACGCCGTGGCGCAACTGGCGGCGCAGCACGGCCATGCCCAGCAGCATCAAGCACACGCATTGCGCCAGCAGCAGGATAGCGGGCAGCAAGGCGGCCACGCCATCGGCATTGAGCAGCCGTACCAGCAGGCCCGGCGGCGTCCAGCCGCTCCAGGCGGGCATGGCGGCCGCCCAGTCATAGGCGAAGCCGCCCATGCCCATGCCGAAGGACATGCCCATATACATGGGCAACAGGCCCGCCAGCGAAATCACGGCCTGCAGGTTGCCCAGTTGGGCAGGATTGAGCGACAGGCGCAAGCCCGTGTCGACGAGGGTGCGCAGCATGGCGGCCAGGGCCAGCAGGACGAGGCTGGTGAGCAGGCCGGACAGCGGTGAAAGCCAGCCCTGGCCCGCATACCAGGCGATCATGGTCGTGCCGGGCCACAGGGCCAGCAAGCCGGCCGGATTGACGAGCGTGCGTTCGAGCACGCGCGCCCATAGCAAGGTGCTTTTTTCGACGGGCAAGGTGACCAGCCATTCCAGGTCCCAGTCCGGCTTCGACAACTCTCCCATGCCCAGCGGCAATAATACGCTGACCAGCCACAGCAGCGCCAGTTGCAGCGTCAGGCCGCCGATCAGCGCCGTGCTGAACGGCGCGCCCATCAGCTGGGCGATGACGGGGTCGAGCAGGTGGTTGTCCGTGTACAGGCTGCCGCGCACCTGGCAGGCGGCGACCTGGTCGAGCAAACAATGCATGTTCAGGACGCCATGGCGGGCGATGCTGCCGAAGGAAAACAGCATGGGCAGCAAGAGCAGCGCGCCCGGCAGCCAGCGCCTGCTGCGCTTGCCCGGCGTGGCGGGGCGGCTCTTATTGTTTTTCGTGAAGGACAAGCCCCGGCCGCTGACGTTGAGCAGGCGCTGCAGGCGCAAGCGGGTCAGCAGCCAGACGGCGCGCCAGGCGGTGGGCGGCGCCGGTGTCATGCGGTTTCGTCGGTGAGTTGCAAAAAGAGGTCTTCCAGGCTGCCATCGCTGGACAGTTGCTGGCGGATATCGTCCAGGCTGCCCGTGGCCACCAGGGCGCCCCGGTGGATGATGGCGACGCGGCTGCACAGCTTTTGCGCCATGTCCAGCAAATGCGTGGACACGAAGATGGTGGTGCCGGCGGCGGCGCGGCGCAACAGGCGTTCCTGCACCTCGCGCGACGCGCGCGGGTCGAGGCCGTTGATCGGCTCGTCGAGAATCAGCACGGCCGGATCGTGGATCAGCGCGCACGCCAGGCCCAGCTTTTTCTTCATGCCCAGCGAGTAGTTGACGGCAAAGTCTTCGGCCGCCTCGTCCAGGCCGAATTCCGTCAGCAGGCGCGCGGCGCGGTCGGCCGCTTCCGCGCGCGTAAAACCATGCATTTCGGCCACGAATTGCAGGATTTCACGGCCCCGCAAATAATCGTAAAAGATGGGGGTGTCGGGCAGGTAGCCGACCTTGCGCTTGACGGCGGCGCCATCGCGGTGGCAATCGAGGCCATCGACCAGCACGCGGCCGCTGCTGGGCACGAGGATGCCCATCAGCATGCGGATGGTGGTGGTCTTGCCGGCCCCGTTCGGACCCAGGAAACCGAAGAGCTCCCCCTTGCTAACCTGTAAGGTCAGCGGCTTGACGGCTTCGAACGTGCCGTAGTGTTTGGACAAGCCTTCGAAGGCGATCATCATGCTTCCCAAAAAAGATGGCGTGCAGGATGATAGCCCGAGACGGCGCCGCCGGAGCGCCCCTTAGTGGCCTAACTTAATGTCGCAACATCACTCCGATGGCGATGCAGGCCACGATCGCCAGGCCCATGGCGAGGACGTAGGCTGCCATCAACAGCAGCCAGCGGCAGACGGTAGCGAGCTTGCCGCTTGGATACACGCGCCACATGGCCCACGGCAGATAGGCCAGCAGCCAGGCGCCGAGCGCAAGGCGGACAAGGTCGACGGGGATGAGGATCATCAGCGCCATCGTGATGAAGGCGAAGGCGTTCGTATGCAGAGCGAACAGGAAATGCTCGCCATAGCGCCGTCCGCTGCCCAGGTAGAGGATTTTCAGGAACAGGGCGAACAGCGGCATCAGGCCAAACATGGCGTACGGCGCGTAATGGAAAAAGCTTTCCACCACGAGTTTTTGTTTCTCGGCCGTGGGCAGTTGCTCAAAGTCTTGCCATTGGCGCGGCAGGGTGGGCGTCTGGCCCAGAATGCTGACCTGCATAGGCGATGTCTTGCTTTCCGGAATTTCACGTGGGCCGTGGGCGCTTGCCTGGGCTTGCTGTTCGTGGACGGTGAGGAATACGTCGGGGCTGCTGAACTTGAGGATGGCAAAGAACAGGATGCTGAAGCTCAGGTAGACGCGCAGCGGTTCGACGTAGCGCACGCGGCGTCCCGCGATGTATTCATTGCTCAGTGCGCCAGGGCGGAACAGCAGCAGGGCCAGCGTACGCCACAGCTTGCCTTCGAGCGCCACATAATGCGCGACAAATTCATGCAGGAATTCGCGCGCGCTGGGTACGTGCAGGGTGGTGGACTGGCCGCAGGCGCTGCAGAAGTTGCCTGGCGCGTCGGTGTGGCAGTTATGGCAGGTACTGGCGGGACTGGTGCTGGACGACACTGTTTTCAAGATGGACTCTTTCCATGGCCGAAAGGGAAAAATGCACGCTCAAGGGCGCAGCCTATGATGAATGAAAACAATGATAAAAGGGCATTTTTCTCTCGATAGTTGCTTATGAGATACAAAATGCCTGTACCGTTCAGCGACAGGCAAATGCGGCCAGCAGGCGCCGCTCCCCGCTTGGCGTGAGGCGCAGGGCGCGGCTGTCGAATTCGCGCTCGGCCCAGCCCTGGCGCAGGGCCAGTTGCAGGACGGCGGCACCCAGCGCGCCGCCCAGGTGGGCGCGCCGTTCGCTCCAGTCCAGGCAGGCACAGGCGAAGCGGCGGCGCTGGCGCTGCAGTTGCGGCACGTCGATGCCCAGGGCCGCCATGCCGGCCGTGCCCGCTTCCGACAGGCGATATTCTGCGCCATCGTCGAGCAGCCAGCCTTGCGCATGCAACTGGTCGTGCAGGGCGACGGCCACGGTGCCGGCCATGTGGTCGTAGCAGGTGCGCGCATGGCGCAAGCGGTCCGGCGTGGTGGGCGTAAAGGGCGTTGCGGCCACGCCGGCCACCACCAGCAGCGCTTCGAGGGCGTGGCCCACCTCCATGCTGGCCAGGCGGTAATAGCGGTGCTTGCCTTGCGCCAGCATGGACAGCAAGCCATCCTCGCGCAAGCGGCTCAGATGGGCGCTGGCCGTCGAGGCGCCCACCTCGGCCAAGGTGGCCAGTTCCGTGGCCGTGCGCGCATGGCCATCGAGCAGGCTGCACAGCATGCGCGCGCGCGCCGGTTCGGCGATGGCGCCGGCCAGTTGCGCCAGGCCCATGTCGGCCGAGGGAAGCTTGTCATCCATGATTCGTCCGTGGGCGAAGTGTTGTGGTGGAAGGGCCAGCATACTCGTGTCCCCACTTCACTGCAATGGAATGCGCATGCCGCTCGCCGACTTTGTTATCGATCCCGCCGACCCTTTTTCTGCCGTCACCCACGCGGCGCCGTACGGCTACTATCGCCGCCTGGCGGACGGCCCGCCCCTGCGCTTCGACGCGCAGCTCGATTGCTGGCTGGCGACGGGCACGGCCGGCGTGCAGGCCGTGCTGGCGCATCCCGCTTGCCGCGTGCGCCCGCCGGGCCAGGCCGTGCCGCAGAATCTGGCAGGCACGCCGTGCGGCGCGATTTTTGCCGAACTGGTGCGCATGAACGATGGCGAGCGGCATGCCGTGCCGAAACAGGTGTTGGCGCGGGCGCTGGGCCAGGCGGATTTGGCGCGCCTGCATGGACGGGTGGTGGATCTTGCCGGCGACCGCGTTCCCGGCAGCGCCGCGCAGCTGAATGACGCGATGTTTGAACTGCCCCTGTTCGCCATGGCGGACTTGCTGGGCTTTGCGCCAGCGCAATGGCCGGCGCTGGGCGCCTGGACGCGCGCCTTTGTCGCCTGTTTGTCGCCGCTGAGCAATGGAGAACAATTGGCAGGCGCGCAGGAAGCGGCTGATGCCTTGCTGCAAGGTTTTGCCGCCTTGCTGTGTGAGGGCGACGCGCGGCCCGGCAGCGTGCTGCACGACATCGTGGCCGGGGCGGATGCCATGGGCGGCGGCATGCTGGCCAACCTCGTGGGCTTGCTGTCGCAGACCTGCGACGCCACGGCCGGTTTGCTGGGCAATGCCATCGTGGCCTTGCGTGCGCAACCGCAGTTGTTCGCGCAACTGCGCGCGGCGCCCGAGCGCTGGCCGGCCATGCTGCGCGAGGCCAGCCGGCATGATCCCGCCATCCACAACACGCGCCGCTACACGGCCGATGCCGTGGCATTGCACGGCGTGCGCATACCGGCCGGGCAGATGATCGTCGTCGTGCTGGCCAGCGCCGGCTATGCGGAGTTGGGTTTTGGCCATGGCCGCCACGCCTGTCCGGGCCAGTCCATCGCGCACACCATCGCCACGGCTTGCCTGCTGGCATGGGCCGGTGCATTGGAAGGCATGCCGCTGGCGTGGGCCTATCTGCCGTCGCTGAACGCCCGCATTCCCGTGTTTGCGCAAGGAGACAACGCATGATTGCCGTGATTTTTGAAGTCTGGCCCAGCGCCGATGGCCGCCAGCAATATCTTGACCTGGCGGCCGCGCTGCGGCCCTTGCTCGATGAAGTGGACGGTTTCATTTCCATCGAACGTTTCAGCAGCCTGAGCGAGCCAGGCAAATTGCTGTCGCTGTCCTTCTTTCGCGACGAGGCGGCGCTGGCCCGGTGGCGGCAGCTCGAAGCGCACCGCGCGGCGCAGTCGGCCGGTCGGCACGGCGTGTTCGACGATTACCGGCTGCGCATCGCCGGCGTGGTGCGCGATTACGGCATGCTGGAGCGGCAGCAGGCGCCCGCCGACAGCCGCCAGCGCCACGATGCCTAGCGTTTAGCGGGGCAGCGCGCCCTGCGTAATTTTCACTTTGACCCGGTAGGTGGGCTCGGCCGCGTTGAGGGCCGGCGGCGTGGCCGGGTCGACGTCGAGCAGGGTGAACGTCAGGTGGTTGACGGTGACGGAACTGGCGGCGCCGGGCATGGATTCGGACAGCACGATGTCGGTAGCGCCAGCGCTGTTGAGCAAACTGAAACTGTAGCTGACGTAGCCTTTCCACACGCATACGGCGCCCTTGCGGCAGCGGCTGTCGTTGACGCGCTCGAGTTTCAGGGTATCGGTGGCCGTGATGGCCACCTGTTCGCCCGGCGACAGCACGTGGGTGACGCTGCGCGGCGTGTTTTCCGCGTCGCCGGCGCTGCCGGCCGCGCCGCAGCCCGCCAGCACGGCCAGGCAGGCGAGGAACAGGGGGAGCAACCACGTTCGGTACGATTGATGTAGGTAATCCATGTTTTTCCTTTCAGTTGGAGCGTCCCCCGCGTGGCGTGCACGCATGGGATGAAAATGATAATAACAAAATGATATTTTTCCGGCGCACCATTGGCGCGCTGCGGATGAATTGATGCGCCGGCCACGCGGCGCGCCGATTACTGCGTAGAATGGCTGTTTTGAAAATCAGGAAACAACCATGAAAAAAACCGACCTGGCCAAAAGCGATGCCAAGAAACTGATGGGAAAGATGAATGTTCCCGGCGCCGGTGCATTCGGTAAGGAAGCGGTGGTCGTCGACCGCCGCGAGCAGCGCAAGCGCGATCAGGCCCTGGGCCTGGTGCCATTCGCCGTCAAGCTGAACAGCGATCTGGTGTTGCAATTGCAGACCCTGGCCAAGGAACGCGGCGCGGATCTGAATGAATTGGTCGCCGAAGTCCTCGCCAAGGGCTTGGCTGCCTGAGCGACGGGCGTCCGTCACCCCCGTACATCAAACGGTTTTTGCCCGTTTCGTACGGGGTTTGGCCGTTGCCGCGTCAAGACCGCTGGGCCTCACCGTCGCGTGCGGCGGCAACTTTTTAATGGCGTCGAGCAAACGCTTTTTTAGTGCATCCTTGGGCAGTCCGGGCACGGCCACGTTGAACTGCTCCGGTGACGTGCGCTTGAGCGCGGCGATGCGCGGTGCTCCTGCCGGCCGGCGGGTTTGCATCTCTGCGAGCCGAGCTTGTATCTCTTCCTCGGTTTTTGCCTGAAGAATCTCATTGAGATTGATGATTTTCTTGGTGGTATTCATATGATCACACCTTTTTCAGCCAGATACAGATGCAGTATATCCCAATGGGCACTCGCAGGCGCGAGGTCAAACTCGACCTGGCGTCCCCGTCCATGTCTGCGCCACCAGTCGACGCCTTCCGGCGTGCGCATCAAGTCGTGCAAGGTACGGGCCGAGCGCAGCGCAGGCGCGGTTTCACCGGCAAGCTGCGCGCGTTCGGCGGCGTCCAGGTCCGCCTGGAAGCCGGCCCTGGCCCACAGATACCAGCCGCTGAATTCATCGCCGACTTTCCCTGCCGCCAGAGCCTTGATTTTAGCGATACCCAGGCGTTGCGCTTCCCTTGCTTCGATCGCAAAACTTCGGATGGCGATGCCCAAGCCTCTGAACTCTTTCTTGATGACTAAAATATCGTTACTGACAAGCTGAAAGCCGTCCGCGCTTTGCTGTACCGTACGTTGCATCGTTTCAATAATATCGTCATGGGCAACTTCGATTTCAAGATCGCCGCCTGACGTGATGACGGGCAGCATGTAGCTGCCGTCGGGCGCTCCGGTCAGTTTTGCAAACGCGGCAGTATCGAGCACATGTCCATTTAACAAGAATTGACTTGCCGTGGTCTCGTGCAGGACACGTACTTGGCAATTAAATAATGCCGCGGTGAGTGCATCTCGCTTGCTCATCGTCACGCCCTTGAAGCCTAGCGTTCATAAAAAAAAATGCCGCTTCGTGTGACGCAGCGGCATTTTGAGCTTCAGGCGGCAGGCGCCGCTCAGACATACGCCGCCAGGGCGCCCTTCATTTTTTTCAGCGCCGCCACTTCGATCTGTCGAATGCGCTCGGCCGATACGCCGAACTCTTCCGCCAGGGCGTGCAGGGTGGCGCCGGAACCGTCGTCGTTGGCCAGCCAGCGCGCTTCGATGATGCGGCGCGAACGGGCGTCCAGCTTGGACAAGGCCGTTTCCAGGCCTTCCGATTGCAGGCGCGTCACTTGTTCCGCTTCCAGCACCTTGGTCGGCTCGCTTTGCTCCGACGACAGGTAGGCGATCGGCGAAAACTTGTCGTCTTCATCGTCGGTCGGCGATTCCAGCGCAATGTCGCGGCCGCTCAAGCGCGTTTCCATTTCGATCACTTCTTCGCGCTTCACGTCGAGCAGCTTGGCCAGCGCATCGATCTGCTTCGGCGTCATCGCATCGAGGCCGGTCTTGTGGCTGCGCAGGTTGAAGAACAGCTTGCGCTGTGCCTTCGTCGTTGCAACCTTGACCAGGCGCCAGTTTTTCAGGATGTACTCATGCATCTCGGCCTTCACCCAGTGCATGGCGTACGACACCAGGCGCACGCCCTGGTCCGGATCGAAGCGTTTCACGGCTTTCATCAAGCCGATATTGCCTTCCTGAATCAGGTCGGCGTGCGGCAAGCCATAGCCCAGATAGCCGCGGGCAATCGAGACCACCAGGCGCAGGTGCGACAGCACCAGCTCTTGCGCGGCGGCCAGGTCATTTTTTTCGCGCAGGCGTTTCGCCAGCGAAATTTCTTCGTCGTGGGTCAACATGGGCAGACGGTTCACGGCCGAAATATAGGCGTCAATATTGCCCAGATTGCCAGTGAACCCGAGGCCCAGCGCATTACTTTTGGTCGGAACCAATGCGGATGTTGCGGACATCATAGTCATGTTTTCTCCCTCGTAGTCTTGCTTTGTTCCAGTTGGCCGCGTCACACGACGTGGCCCGATTGTCTGTTCTGTTTTGCGTATTCGGTCTTGCACTTTGCAGACCGCGGCACCATCTTCATCTGGCGTCCATGGCGGTTCTGCTGTTGGTATGTCCCTATATTAGCACTCTCTGCCTGAGAGTGCCAATCAGCACATTTAATCGTCCTGATAGCCTAAATGCTATGGTGATTTAATGCTTGATATATATCTCTGAACGGCGCGAGATAGCGCTTTACGACAACGTAGTTAGTCTACGGCCTCTGGCTGAAGCGAACCTTAAGAATACTTGCTAAATATCAAGATAACAGCAGATGGGGATGGCGAGGCGCATGGCGGCACCGCAGGCGCCGCCATGGAAGGGAAGGTCAGTTCAGGCGCGCCAGGTGGCGCTGCACGCAGAGGAAGGCGCCGATCAGGCCCAGGCCGGCGCTGACGGCCAGCAAGCCGGCCATCGGCAGCGGCGCCAGCGGCACCAGCTGGAATTCGGATGCATACAGGCGGGCAAACTCGGCAATCGCGGTATTGAGCGGCTGCAAGGCCAGCGCCACGGCGCCCAGCGCCAGCGCCCCCGCGCACAGGCCCAGCAGGGCGCCCGTGTAATAGAAGGGTCGGTGGATGAAGGTGTCGGTCGCGCCAATCAATTTCGAGATGCTGATTTCATCGCGCTGCTGCATCACCTGCAGGCGGATGGTATTGAAGACCACGGCGATGACGGCCACGCCCAGGGTGATGGCCAGCAGCAGCAGCACCAGGCGCAGCACGCCCAGCAGGGCCGCCAGGCGCTTGACCCAGGCCGAATCGACTTGCGCCGATTCCACGCCGGGCAGATGGCGCAGCTGTTCCGCCACCGCATCGACATCCTGCGCCTCGCTGGCGCTGCTGAAGGCGTCGAGTTTCAGCACATAGCTGTCGGGCAAGGGATTGTCGCCCAGGGTGCTCAGCACGTCGGCCAGGCCGTTCTTGTTTTTCAGCGTGTCGAGCGCCTGTTCGCGCGGGATGAAGACGATCTTCGCCTTTTGTTCGCCGACGATCTTGCGCATGGCGCTGGCCAGGGCGACGGCCTGTTCGCGCGGCGTGTCGATCTTCAGGAAAACGCTGATTTCCGGGTCGACGGACATCTGTTCCGACATGGGGCGCACGTTGTCGAGCATGGTCAAGCCGGCGAACGGCAGCGACAGGGCGATGGCGACGACGAGCACGTTCAACAGGAAGCCGCCGGGCGACTTGCGCAAGTGAATCAGCGCCGAACCGAGCGCGAAGCGGTGTTGGCGGAACCAGCCTCTCATGCCTGCTCTCCCTGCGCGTCGTCCGCATCGGGGGAGGGGGCGAAATCAGGATCGGGCGGGGCGAACACGGGGGCCTGCGTGGCCTTGTCGATGGCGACCAGCTGGCCGTTCTTCAGGTGGATCACGCGGGCGGCGGCGTCGAGCATCTGTTCGTCATGGCTGGAAATGAGGCAGGTCACGCCCACCGAGTGGAATGCTTTCAGGGCGTCGAGCACCTTGTTGGCGCTGGCGCGGTCCAGGTTGGCCGTCGGTTCGTCGGCCAGGATGATCTGCGGCCGGTTGACGATGGCGCGCGCAATCGACACGCGCTGCTGCTCGCCGCCCGACAGCGACAGCGGACGCGCCATGGCGCGGTCGAGCAGCCCGACTTTGTCCAGTGCGGCGCGTGCGCGCTGCTCGGCAGCAACTTTATGCGCACCGACGACGAGCAGCGGCAGCATGACGTTGGCCAGGATGGAGCGGTCGTTGAGTAATTTTTGCTGCTGGAAGATCAGGCCCATGTTGCGGCGCAGGAAGGGCACGCCGGCTGGCTTGATCTTCGCCATGTCCTGGCCGTTGACGATCAGCTTGCCCGACGTGGGGCGTTCCATGGCGGCAATCATTTTCAGCAGGGTGGACTTGCCGGCGCCGGACGGGCCGGCCAGGAAGACCAGCTCGCCTTTGGCAATACTGAGCGAAATGTCGCTGAGCGCCACGGCGTCGGGGGAGTATTGCTTGGAGACGTGCTGAAATTCAATCATGTATGGGCTTATCCGAGCAGCGCTTCGACAAATTCGGCAGCCACGAAGGGCTGCAAGTCTTCAATTTTCTCACCGATGCCGATGAAATACACGGGCACGGGGCGCACGCGGGCAATCGCCGCCAGCACGCCGCCCTTGGCGGTACCGTCCAGCTTGGTGATCACCAGGCCGCTCAGCTGCAGGGCATCGTCGAAGGCCTTCACTTGCGTGAGGGCGTTCTGGCCCGTGTTGCCGTCGATGACGAGCAGGGTTTCATGCGGCGCGCCCTCCATGCCTTTGCCGATCACGCGCTTGATTTTCTTCAATTCTTCCATCAGGTGCAACTGCGTCGGCAGGCGGCCGGCCGTGTCGACCATGACCACGTCGATGCCGCGCGCCTTCGCCGATTGCACGGAATCGTAGGCCACGGCGGCCGGGTCGCCCGATTCCTGCGAAATCACGGTGACGTTGTTGCGCTCGCCCCAGACCATCAATTGTTCGCGCGCGGCGGCGCGGAAGGTGTCGCCCGCGGCCAGCAGCACGGACTGGTTATTCGACTGCATGTGCTTGGCCAGCTTGCCGATGGTGGTGGTCTTGCCGGCGCCATTCACGCCGGAAATCATCATCACCAGCGGCTTGTGGCGGCCCAGCTCGAAGCGTTTTTCCAGCGGGCTCAGCAGCTCGATCAGCAGCACTTTCAGCGCGGCCTTGACGGCGGCGGCGTCGAGCAGCTTGTCTTCCTTGACCTTTTTCTTCAATTCCGTGAGCAGGAATTCCGTGGCGTCGATGCCCGCGTCGGACATCAGCAGCGCCGCTTCCAGTTCTTCGTACAGGGCGTCGTCGATCTTCGCGCCGACGAACAGCACGGACAGGGTGTTCGAGGTTTTCGACAGGCCCGCCTTCAGGCGCGTCATCCACGATTTTTTCTCGGGTTCGGCGGCCACGATCACGGGCACGAGCTCGGCCGGCGCGCCGCTCAGGGGCGTAGCGGCAGGCTGCGGGGCAAGCGGCGTGGCGGGAAGGGCGAGGGGCTCGGCTGGCGCAGCCTCGGGAGCGATGGGTTTTTTCTTGAAGAAACTAAACATGGATGTGTGGTGGCGGGTGCTGACCTAAGGCCCGGCGGCGCCGGACACTGTTGTTACGGGCTATTCTACCAGAGCGCGCCCGGCCCTTCATGCTTTACTGTTCGATTGGCAACATTGCGCGGCTATCCACGGAGATCGCCGCAGTTGCCGCGCTTTCCAGCCGGATCAATGGGTTTGCAGGGCCAGCGCCTGATGGCGGCGGCGCCAGTCGGCGATGCTTTCGTCGACTTGCCGCAAGTCCAGCACATGCAGGAACGAGGGCGGCTGCTTGTACAGCACGGGACTGCGTCCTCCAGCCCACAATTCCATGCTTGGTGGCAAGCTTGCATGCAGCTGCTGCAGGCTGTCGCGCGTTTGCCGCTGCTTGCTGGCGCTGGAAAACGACAGCGCCACGATGTCGGCCCGCTGCGCGCGGGCAGCCGCGACGATGTCCGTCAGCGGCGTTTCCACTCCCAGCGACATGCAATGGGCGCCGGCCGCCGCGCATAGCGCCTCGGCCATCAGCAGTCCCAGGCCATGGCGCTCCTGCGGCAAGGTACTGAGGACGATGCGCGGCGTGCGCGTGGACGGGCTGCTTGCTTGCGGCAGGGAAAAAATGGCGTGGCGCATTACTGTCTGCAAGGTTTCGCTATACAGATGCTCTTCATACACGGCCAGGTCGCCGCAAGCCCACGCTTCGCCCACCATGCCCGTCAGGGGCGCGATGACGTCGATGGTGAAGCTTTTCAAGCCCAGCACGGCCAGCGCCTGGCGCAGGGCCTCGCCCAGTTCCGCCATCTGGTGGCCGCGGCACAGGGCCAGGTAATGTGCCAGCTGCGGTTGCGGCGCGGGCGGCGCCGCGCTGCCGGCGCTGGCCAGTTGCTGCAGTTGTACAGTGCTGTGCTGCATGATTTTGCCCGGACGAAATCCGAGATCCAGCAGGCGCTTGACCATGCGCAATTTTTGCACTTGCTCGGCCGGGTAGCTGCGTTCGCCGAAGGCGTCGCGCTGGGGCTGGGGAAAGGCGTAGCGGCGCTCCCAGACACGCAAGGTTTCCTTGGCCAGCCCCGTATCGCGCTCGACGTCGCTGATGCTGAAGGCGGTAGGGAGGGGCAGTGCTTGCAGGTCAGTATCCATACCAGGTTTTTTGCTCGCTTGCGGAAGAACGTGGCATGCATTTTACGCCTTCCGCCGCCCCGGGGCCAAATAGCTGAATCCGATTGGAAATGGTCCGCGTATAAGTTTCTGAGCGGCTCGCGCTCTCATTGACATAAATCAATATTTGATTGAATATTGATTTGTCCTGGACAAACTTGATACGGATACTGTTATGAAAATCGCTGTCGTCGGAGCGGGAATTGCCGGTTTGTCGTGTGCCTATCGTCTGGCGCAGGCGGGCCAGGATGTCACCTTGTACGAGGCGGGCGACTACTTTGGCGGCCACAGCCATACTGTCGACGTCACGCTCGATGGGGTCACGCATGGCGTCGACACGGGTTTTCTCGTGTTTAACCACGCCACCTATCCGAACCTGGTGCAACTATTTGACGAACTCGGTGTCGAGGCGGCCGACAGCGACATGTCGTTTTCCGTGAAGATGCCCTTGGGCGCCTCGTCCGATGCCCGCGTGCTGGAATGGGCGGGCGCCAATCTGGATACCGTGTTTGCCCAGCGCAGCAACCTGCTGCGCCCCGCCTTCCTGCGCATGCTGCGCGATATCGTGCGTTTCAACCGCCAGGCCAGCGCCCTGGCCACGGCCAGCTTGCCGGCGCCGGCCCTGTCGCTCGGCGAGTTTCTCGATCTGCACGGTTATGGCGAGGCGTTCCGCCACTGGTATCTGCTGCCGATGGCCGCCTGCATCTGGTCGTGCCCGGCGCGCCAGATGCTGGCCTTTCCGCTGGCCACCTTCATCCGTTTCTGCCACAACCACGGCTTGCTGCAAGTGAGCGACCGGCCCCAGTGGCGCACAGTGCGGGGCGGCGCGCGCGTGTACGTGGAAAAACTGCTGGCGGGCATCCCGCAGCAGCGCCTGGCGTGCCCCGTGCTGGCCGTGCGCCGCCAAGCCCACGGCGGCGCGCGCATGATCGAACTGCACACGGCCGCCGGCGTCGAGCATGCCGATCACGTGGTGCTCGCTTGCCATAGCGACCAGTCGCTGGCCCTGCTGGCGGACATCCGCGACGACGAGCGCTGCGTGCTCGAAGCCGTGCGCTACCAGCCCAACCGGGCTGTACTGCATACGGATGCGTCCTGCCTGCCGCGGCGCCGCCGCGCTTGGTCGGCCTGGAATTACCAGGGCAGGCCGGCCGCGCAGGAGGGTGAATCGCCGCAGGTATGCGTGCACTATTTGCTGAACCAGTTGCAGCCCTTGCCCTTCAATACGCCCGTCCTCGTTTCGCTCAATCCGCTCGACGAACCCGATCCGGCCAAGGTGATCGACGAGTTTTCCTACGCGCATCCCGTGTTCGATGGCGCGGCCATTGCGGCCCAGGCGCGCCTGGCCGCTTTCCAGGGCGCGCAGCACACGTGGTTTGCGGGCGCCTGGACGGGCTATGGTTTCCATGAAGACGGCTTGAAGTCCGGCCTGGCCGTGGCGCAAGCGCTGAACGGCATGGCGGCGGCGGAGCTTGGCCATGCCGCGTGATCGCACGCAGCCGCCGCAGCCGCAGCCCCAGCTGTGCCTGGGGCGGGTGCGCCATGCGCGCCTGCGCCCGCGCGTGCATGCCTTTGCTTACGGCATGTTTTATCTGCGCCTGCCCTTGCGCAGCATGGGGATGCAGGATTTCCCGGCACGCTTGATCTCGCGCAATGGCGCCAATCTGCTGTCCTTCCGCGACGGCGACCATGGTGACGGAACCACGCCGCTGCTGGACTGGATCGACGGCTTGCTGCGCCAGCAGGGCGTGAGGGACGCGGGCGGCGAAATCTGGCTGCAAACCATGCCGCGCATGTTCGGCTACGTCTTCAATCCCGTCAGCTTCTGGTTTTGCCACCGCCCGGATGGCTCCTTGCGGGCCGTGGTCTGCGACGTGCGCAATACCTTCGGCGAGCGCCACCTGTACCTGCTCGAGCAGGGCGGGCCCATCGCCTATGGCAGCGAATTGCAAGCCAGCAAAATTTTCCATGTGTCGCCATTTTGCAAGGTGGAAGGCCATTACCGCTTCCGTTTCCTGCGCAACAGCGAGCAGGGCGGCGAGCGCCACCTGGCCCGGGTCGATTACGACGACCTCGACGGCCCATTGCTCCAGACGAGCTTGTCCGGCACGGCGCAGCCCTTGCGCGATGGCGCCATCGCCTGGGCCTTGCTGCGCTACCCCCTGATGACGTTCGGCGTGATGGCGCGCATCCATTGGCAAGCCTTGCGCCTGTGGCTGCGCCGCGTGCCGTTTTTCAGCAAACCCCTTCCCCCACAAGAAAAGGTGTCCCGATGAGTTCCGATTCCCTGCCGACCGGCTTGCATGCGCGCAGCAGCGTATGCCCCGTGCATCTGGACATGCCCGCCAGCGCGCGCATGATCGTGCGCCTGCTGCAAAAACTGCAATATGGCGCCCTGCGTCTGCGCACGCCGGACGGCAGCGTCTTGCTGTACGGCGACGGCAGCCAGCCCGTCACCCTGGACTTGCACAACTGGCGCCTGTGTTCCGCCGTGCTGCGCTCGGGCGACATCGGCTTCGCGGAAACGTTTATCGCCGGCGACTGGCGCACGGACAATTTGCCGGGCCTGATCGAATTGATGATACGCAACCGCGCACAGATCGAATCCTTGATCTACGGCAACTGGTGGGGCAACCTCTTATATAGAGTGCGCCATCTGCTGCACCGCAATTCGCGCGCCGGCAGCAAGAAGAATATCCACGCCCATTACGACATCGGCAACGCCTTCTATCAGCTGTGGCTGGACCCGTCGATGACGTATTCGAGCGCCCTGTTTACCGAAGGCGCCAGCCTGGAGCAGGCGCAAGTAGCCAAATACCGGCGCATCGCGGACCAGCTGCAGCTGCAGCCAGGCGCCAAGGTGCTGGAAATCGGCTGCGGCTGGGGCGGTTTCGCGGAAACGGCGGCGCGCAGCTATGGCGCCCATGTGACGGGCTTGACCTTGTCGACGGAACAGCTGGCGTATGCGCGCCAGCGCCTGCGGGATGCGGGGCTGGCAGGGCAGGCCGACTTGCAGCTGTGCGATTACCGCGACAGCCATGGCCAGTACGACGCCATCGCCTCGATCGAAATGTTCGAAGCCGTGGGGCAAAGCTACTGGCCCGGCTATTTCGCCTGCGTGGCGCGCAACCTGAAGCGGGGCGGACGCGCCTGCATCCAGACCATCGTCATCGCCGATGACTTGTTCGAGCGCTACAGCAAGAGCACGGATTTCATCCAGCAATACATCTTCCCGGGCGGCATGCTGCCGTCACCGATGGAATTTCGCCGCGCCGCCGAGGCGCAGGGCTTGCGCGTGGTGGACGCCTTCCGCTTTGGCCTCGATTACGCGGAAACCTTGCGCCAGTGGCGCGCCAGCTTCCTGGCCCGGCGCACGGCGCTGGAAAAACAGGGTTTCGATGGCCGTTTCCTGCTGACCTGGGAGTTTTACCTCGCATACTGCGAGGCCGCCTTCCAGGCGCACAACACGGATGTGATGCAATTTACCCTGATCAAGGACTGACCATGCGCCGCTGGCTTGCCATTATCGTGTTGTCGTTGAGTATATCCAGTGCCGCGGCCGCGCCGCCGGCCTTTGTCGCCGCCGACGTGCCCGAGGCCCGGCTGGCGGGGGAGGGCGAATACACGTGGTTCGGCATGCGTATTTATCGGGCACAACTGTGGGTAGGACCGCAGGGCTACCAGGGCGCGGCGTCGGCAACGGCGCCGTTTGCGCTGGAATTGCGCTACGCGCGTTCGCTCGATGGCAAGAAGATCGCCGAGGCCAGTTATGAACAGATGCAGAAAATCGGCGCCGGCACGCCGGAGCAGCGCCTGGCCTGGCTGTCCACCATGCAGCGTATCTTTCCTGACGTCAAGGAGGACCAGCGCATCGCGGGCGTCTACCGGGCCGGCATCGCGCCCGGCGTGCGCTTTTATCTCGATGGCAAGGTGCTGGCCGATGTGAGCGATGGCGATTTCGCGCGCGCGTTTTTTGCGATCTGGCTGTCGCCCGAGTCGACGGCGCCCAAGCTGCGCGCGGCCTTGCTGCAGAGTGCGGCGCCGCTGCCATGAACGCCGGGGCCAGCGCATTGACCTTGCCCGCCCTGTTCAGCTATGGCTTGTTCGGCTTGCCGCTGGCCATGCTGGCGCTGCCCATCTATATCTATGTGGCGCCGTTTTATGCGCAGCGCAGCAGTCTTGACCTGGCGCAGATCGGCGCCGTGCTGCTGGCGGCCCGCATCGCCGCCGCTTTCATCGATCCGGCCCTGGGTGCCTGGATGGCGCGTGGCGGGCGCAGCTATGCCGTGTATGTCGGCGCCGCGCTGCCTTTGCTGCTGCTGGGTTTTGGCGCCCTGTTTCATCCGCCCGCCATGCAGGAAGCGGCTACCCTGGTCTGGTTTTTGGCCGCCTTGCTGCTCGTCTACGCCGCCTATGGCCTGGCCGGCATCGCGCACCAGAGCTGGGGCGCGGCCCTGAGCCAGGCGCCCACGCAGCGGGCGCGCGTGGCGGCCGTGCGCGAAGGCTGCGGCTTGCTTGGCGTGATCCTGGCGGCCGGGCTGACTTCCGTGCTTGGCTATGACGGTTTGTCGCTGGCCTTTGCCGCCTGCCTGCTGGCGGCGGGCGCGCTGCTGCTGGCGCGCGCGCCGCGTCCGGCCTTGTCCGCCGTCACGGCGGCAGCGTCCCGTGGCGGCTGGCGGCTGCCATTGCGCCAGCGCGCGTTCCGCTGGCTGTTCGCCGTTTTGCTTGTCAATGGCGTGGCCGCCGCCATCCCCGCCACCCTGTTCCTGTTCTTTGCCGGCGATTATCTGCGCCTGGGCCACTACGCTGGCCCCTTCCTGATCGTCTACTTTTGCGCGGCGGCCGCCTCGATGCCCGTGTGGGTAGCCCTGGCGCGCCGCTTTGGCGAGGCGCGCGCCTGGGGCGGCGCCATGCTGCTGGCCGCCAGTGTGTTTGTCTGGGCGTATGGCCTGGGCGCGGGCGCCGCCTGGGGTTTTGCCGCCATCTGCCTGCTGTCGGGCCTGGCGCTGGGTGCGGACCTGGCCTTGCCGCCGGCCTTGCTGGCGGGGCTGATCAGCGCGGCTGGCCATGCCGGACGGCATGAAGCGGCGTATTTCGGCTGGTGGAACTGGGGCGTGCAAATGAGCCTGGCGCTGGCGGCCGGCATCGCCTTGCCCCTGCTGGCCTGGCTTGGCTATGTGCCCGGGAGGAGCGGCGGCTTGCCGGCCCTGTCCGCCGCGTACGCCTTGCTGCCCTGCATATTGAAACTGCTGGCGGCGCTGCTGCTGTGGCGCGCGCCCCTGCAACATATATATAGCGAACATAGCGAACATCGGGAGAATCACGCATGCGCCTCATGACATTGTATACACGCGGCATGACGGCCGCCGCCTTGCTGATGGCGCTGGCCGCCTGCTCCACGCCGCCCCTGCCAGCCTCGTACGCGCAGGAAACACCCAAGCTGGACTTGCAGCAGTACTTCAACGGTACGCTGGATGCCCACGGCATCTTCCAGGACCGCTCCGGCAAGGTCGTGAAACGCTTCACGGTGGTGATGCGCGCCAGCTGGGCGGGCGAGACGGGCACCCTGGACGAAGATTTCACGTATGCCGACGGCAGCAGGCAGCGCCGCGTGTGGACCCTGCGCAAGACGGCGCCCGGACGCTTCATCGGCACGGCGCCCGACGTCATCGGGGAAGCTGTCGGCGAAGTGGCCGGCAATGCGCTGCGCTGGCAATACGTGCTGGCCTTGCCCGTCGATGGCACGGTGTATCACGTCGACTTCGAGGATTGGATGTTCCTGATGGATGACAAGGTCATGCTCAACCGCGCCGCCATGAGCAAGTTCGGTTTCAGCCTGGGCGCCGTCACTTTATCGTTCAGCAAACGCCCGCAGGCGGCCCCATGAATCGCAAGATCACCAGCTGGGCCGGCAAGCGCGTGTGGATCATCGGTGCGTCCAGCGGCATCGGCGCCGCCTGCGCCACCTTGCTGCTGCAGCAGGGCGCCTGCGTGGCCTTGTCGGCCCGCCATCGCGCCAGCCTGGAGCAGCTGTGCGAGGGACAGCCGCTGGCGCAGGCCTTGCCGCTCGATATCACCCAGCCCGCGCAAGTGCGGGCCGCGTGCGCCGAACTCATGCAGCAGTGGCCGCACGTCGACCTGATCCTGGTGGTGGCTGGCGGCTATCAAGCCATGCGCGCCGATAGTTTTGACCTGGAGGCGGCCCAGGGCTTGCTGGCCCTGAATGTGGGCGGCGTCTTCCATTGCCTGGAACAAGCCTTGCCGTGGCTGTTGCGCCAGGGCAGTGGCGGCATCGGCATCGTCGCTTCGGTGGCCGGCTATGGCGGCTTGCCCAAGGCGCTCGCGTATGGCGCCAGCAAGGCGGCGCTGATCAACCTGACGGAGTCGCTGTACCTGGATTTGCATCCGCGCGGCATCGGCGTGTATCAGATCAACCCGGGTTTTGTCGCCACGCCCTTGACGGCAGGCAACGATTTCACCATGCCGGCCCTGGTGACGGCGCAGGATGCGGCCGCCGCCATGCTCGACGGCATTGAGCGGGGCCAGTTCCACATCCATTTCCCCAAACGCTTCACGAATACCATGCGCCTGGCACGGCTGTTGCCGTACCGCGCCTATTTTTGGCTGATCCGCAAGGTGACGGGACTATGAGCGCAAGCATGGATGGCCCGCTGGCGCGCCTGGTGGCGTTTTACGAACACCTGAGCATCGAAAACCTGGCGCAGCTGGGCGCCGTGTATGCGCCGGACGCCCTTTTCAAGGACCCGTTCAACGAGGTGCAGGGCCATGCCGCCATCCTCGCCATCTTCGAGCATATGTTCGTGCAAGTCGATGCGCCCCGGTTTGTCGTGCTGGAAAGTATGGGGCAGGGGCAGCAAGCCTTCCTGACGTGGGAGTTTCGCTTTCGCATGAAACGCCTGGTATCTGGCGAACAATGTATTCGTGGCGCAACACATGTGCGTTTCGATGCGCAGGGACGGGTGGTTTTGCACCGCGATTATTGGGATGTCGCGGAAGAATTGTATGAAAAGCTGCCTTTGCTGGGCCCTTTCATGCGCATGCTGCGGCGCGCAGGCCAGCGTTAAGCTTGTTTCTTGATGCTTTTAAGCAAAAAATGCGAAAAAGAAAAAGTAAATTGTGTGGAATGGGGCTGCGGAAAACTTGATTTCGGTCAATGTGTCGTTTTTTTGACACAAATATGTCAAAATATTGAGAAGGCAACATTGTAAGAAATTGTTTCAACTGATGTGCAATTTGCAAGCAAGAGTCGTCCTCATCCGTTCAAATCGGCGCGCTGCGGCGTTGACTGGAAAACATGGAAAACATTTCTATGTGAGCAATTTAAATTACCGGAAAGTCAGTAATTGTGTTGATACTCTGCCTATTTTTCTGATTCTTGCGCCGACGTCGGAATTGGCGCCTACGCCCCTGAATAATGCGGCAACGCACCAAAACAGGGCGCAAAATTTCCCGTTTTTGTGCGTCCGGCAGCAAACATTGGCGATGCCGTGTATGCTTCGTCCCGTTTATCCATTATCACCTTACAAATTGCACGCTTTGTCGTGTAAGTCGTGGACGGTAAATGATGGGTGAAGCATGTTGACGTTTTCATCATGCGCCTGATACTGTTGCACTAATACAACGGGTGTCGACTAGGCATGCGCTATGATGGAATGGTCAATCAGGCCAATGCATTGGTTGGCAAGGGGCACTGGCTCTGTCGCGTAGTACGGTTGGCGATGGTCGGGATGCCTGAAAAAGCCCTCGGCCTGGTACCGGAAGTAACATGTTGGAACTTGATGGAATGTGAAACGGTCGTTATAGTGCCGCTTCCGGTGCCCTTTGAGCACCGAACCGGCGCACGAAAATACGGTCGCTCTGCAGCCTTCAAGCTTATCGGTGCAATAGCGTGCCGATACCGATATGAATTGTTCCCCTGACCGGAACAGCAATGTGGCAGGTGGAGACCTTGCCCTCACTCATAAAAAGCGCTCTGCTAGAGCGCAGCTCGAGATGCATAGGCTGTATTACTTTTTGCTTCAAAATTAAAGGAAATCGCAATGAAAAAAACTCTGATCACCCTGGCAGTTCTGGCAGCAGCCACTGGCGTAGCCCAAGCTCAATCGAGCGTTGTTATCTACGGTACCGTTGACGCTGGTTTCGTCAGCGAGCGCGGCGGTGTTAACGGCAACGTTAACAAAATCGACAGCGGCGTAGCTTCGGCTTCCCGTCTGGGCTTCAAAGGCACCGAAGATCTGGGCAGCGGCCTGTCGGCACTGTTCGTTCTGGAATCGGGTTTCAACGTTGATTCCGGCGCGCAAAACGCTAACGAAGGCCTGTTCGGCCGTCAAGCCTACGTAGGCCTGAGCAGCAAAACCACCGGTACCCTGACCCTGGGTCGTCAATACACCCCTTGGTACAACACCCTGTCGAAAGTTGCTGATCCATTCGCAGTTGGCTACGCTGGTTCCGCTAAGAACTTGTTCCCAGCGAACACGACCCGTACCAGCAACACCGTAATGTACTCGTCGCCTAACTTCAGCGGCTTCGATGCTGACGTTTCGTACAGCGCTGCCAACAAAGGCAACGAAGATGCACTGTCGAGCAAAATCGGTCGTCAAATCGGCGCGTCGGTTGGCTACTCGAACGGTCCTTTGAATGCACGCCTGGCATACAACACCACGTCGAACGACGTAGCGAACAATGCTCACACCGCTGTTGTCGAAAGCGGTAGCGCACGCAACTGGCTGGTAGCCGCAAACTACGACTTCGCAGTAGCGAAAGCGTACGCTGCCTACGGCATCAACAAAGGTGCAAACAGCTCGCTGCGTAACAACGGCGACCTGAATGCATTCAACTACACCTCGGCTAAGACCAGCGATGACAGCACCACCGCCCTGATCGGCGCAACGGTACCAGTTGGTCCAGCTGGCACCGTGATGGCTTCGGTTATCCACGTGAACGACAAATCGGGCCTGAACGCCGATGCGAACCAGTTCGCACTGGGCTACTCGTACGCTCTGTCGAAGCGCACCAGCACCTACGCTTCGTACGCCAAGATCTCGAACAAAAACAACGCTGGCTACACCGTTGGTAACAACAGCAATGTTGGTACGGGCGACAAAGCCTTCAACGTTGGTGTTCGTCACTCGTTCTAATATTCGCGCAAGCGAAGCTTAGTACCGCTACGGCATCCCTTCGGGGATGCTGCAAGCAAGGAAACGCGCTGTCTGGCTTCGGCCTGGCGGCGCGTTTTTGCATGTGCGGCGCCAGTTATAATGACGCCGTTATTTAAGTAAAGGAATGCCATGTCTTCATACCCATCGCCGCGCCTGGCCGCCATGCTGGCCGCGCTGCTGTTCGCTGGCGCCACGGGCGCCGTTGCCGCCGCCGTCAAGGGCAAGAAGCCGGCCGGACTGGAACGCTACGGCGTGGCCGTCTACTCGGACCTGTGCCTGCAAAAGGATAGCGGCGAAATCGGCGGCCAGCGCGTGACCCTGCACCGCTTTGCCGAGGCCGATTCCGTCATCTATGAATTTACGGCCGGCGCCCTGAGCTGGCCTATCGTGGCCAACGACGTCAACCTCGATGCCGCCACAGGCGCCTTCGACTTCACCATCGCCAGCGCCGACAGCGAGGAACGCACCATCGTCGGCAAGTTTTCCAAAGATGGTCAAACCCTGACCCTGGAAGGCGATTACTGCGGCGGCAATGTGCGCATGCCCATGAAGCTGAGCCGCGTGCGCGATTTCGGCCGTCCGCTGAAAAACTGCACGCCATGTCCGCCAATGCCGGAAGCGCCAGCGCAGGTGCCGGCGCAAGACGGCGCCGAGGCGCCTGCCGCCTGAGTTATTGTGACTTGCGCATGAAAAAGGCCCAGTATTGACCGGGCCTTTGCCATTTTCAGCCTTGCAAGTGGCTTATTTTGCCGCTTGCGCCTTTTCCGCATTCGCGCGGATGGTGGCCAGGGTTGCGTTCGGCGTGATCAGGTTGCCGTCGTAGCGCAGCTCGATCAGGGCCGGCAAGCTGTTGGTCCTGGCGTGCGCCAGCGCCCGCCGCAGGGCTGGAGCGAACTCTTCCGTCGTATTCACCACTTCGCCATGCGCGCCATACGCCTGCGCCAGCGCCGCAAAATCCGGGTTGTGCAGGGTCGTGCCCGACACGCGGCCCGGGTAGTCGCGTTCCTGGTGCATGCGGATGGTGCCAAACATCTGGTTGTTGAAAACGATGATGACGACGCCCGCCTGGTATTGGACTGCCGTTGCCAGTTCCTGGCCATTCATCATGTACTCGCCATCACCGGCGAAGGTGATGACGGTGCGCTCCGGGTGCACGATCTTCGCCGCCACGCCCGACGGCACGCCGTAGCCCATGGCGCCATTCGTCGGCGCCAGTTGCGTGCGCATGCCGCCGTAGCGATAAAAACGGTGCGCCCACGAGGCGTAGTTGCCGGCGCCGTTCGTCAGGATGGTATCCAGGGGCGCCTGCGCCATGATGTCCTGCGTTACCTGCCAAAGATCCAGCGGCGCCTGGCCATCCTGGAAGATGGGCGGCTGCTCCTGGTAGGCGGCCAGCTCGGCTTTGGCTTCGGCCGGCGTATGTTTCCATGCGGAAGCATCGACGGGAGCCATGGCGGCCAGCATGGCGCAGACCTGCGGCATGCCGCTGTTGATCATCAGCTCAGCCTGGTAGACGCTGCCCAGCTCTTCGGCATCCGTATGGATGTGCACGAGGCGCTGGCGCGGCACGGGCGAGTCGAACAGGGTGTAGCCGCCCGTCGTCATTTCGCCCAGGCGCGGCCCGATGGCGATGACCAGGTCGGCATTTTTCACGCGCGCGGCCAGTTTCGGGTTGATGCCGATGCCGACGTCGCCGATGTAGTTCGGGTGTGCATTGTCGAGCAAGTCCTGGAAGCGGAAGGCGCAGGCGACGGGCAAGTGATTCGCTTCGGCAAACTGTTGCAGGTCGGCGCAGGCCTGCGGCGTCCAGGTGGTGCCGCCGAGCAACACCAGCGGCTGCTTGGCCGTCGCCAGCATGGCGCGCAGCTGCTGCAGTTGCGCATCCGACGGCGCCGCCTGCACGGCTTGGTAGGCGCGCGTGTCGGCGACAGTCGCCATGGAAATGAGCATGTCTTCCGGCAAGGCCAGCACGACGGGGCCGGGCCGGCCGCTGGTGGCGACCTGGAAGGCGCGCGCCAGGTATTCGGGGATGCGCTCGGCGCGGTCGATCTGCGCCACCCACTTGGCCATCTGGCCGTACATGCGGCGGTAGTCGATTTCCTGGAACGCTTCGCGGTCGATGAAATCGTTGCCCACCTGGCCGATGAACAGGATCATAGGGGTCGAATCCTGGTAGGCCGTGTGCACGCCGATCGAGGCGTTGGTGGCGCCCGGTCCGCGCGTGACGAAGCAGATGCCCGGCTTGCCCGTCAGCTTGCCGTAGGCTTCGGCCATGAAGGCGGCGCCGCCTTCCTGGCGGTTGATGATGAAGCGGATGCCCGAATCGTGCAGGGCGTCGAGCACGTCGAGGTAGCTTTCGCCAGGCACGCCAAAGGCGGTGTCGACACCGTGGATCTGCAGGGCATCGACCAGGATCTGGCCGCCGGTACGGGGTTGTTGCGTCATGTTCGGCTCTTTATATTCTAGTGGGTGGCAAAGAAGTGGGGCAAGCGGTGCGCATGCGCCTGCATGCAAGCAGCTTGCCCCATTCTATGTGAGCCGATTTGGCCCGGCTTTTGAAATGGCGACACCGAATTACACAATCTCCCGGGCCGTGGCCCGATGAGGGGCCCGGCGAGCGGTGTCGTTCCTGCACAGGCCTTTTTGCAGAAACATGCTGCGGCGCGGTACAATGGCGGGTGAAGCAGGCCAGACAGTCGCTGGCCGGCGCAGCAATGCGCTGGCGGGAGGAAGGTCCGGACTCCATAGAGCGGGGTGACGGTTAACGGCCGTCCGCTGAAAGCCGCAAGGTATAAGGCGAGGAATAGGGCCACAGAGACGAGCGTATTAAGTTACGGTGAAACGCGGTAACCTCCACCTGGTGCAATTTCAAATAGGCACGCGATGATGCTGCTCGCGGAGCGTGCGGGTAGAAAGCTTGAGCGCCCGAGTAATCTGGCGCCTAGAGGAATGACTGTCATAGCGCCGACCTGCAAGGGAAAGCGCCGTAACAAAATCCGGCCTACCGGCCTGCTTCACTTGAATTCCTGTTTCCTGGCTTGCCAGGGAGTATCTCCTCCGCAGCGTTTTGCCAGCTGCGCGCCGCCCAAAAAAGCCCCCGCAATGGGGCTTTTTTTGTTTCTAAAAATAGTGCAATCAAGATAAAGTTGTATATACAACTAAAGTGGACAATTGGTTAAAGTTTCTTGCTTCCAATTAATTGCTGCATTGCAAAAATGGTTTTCCCGCAGCAGGCCAGCCCCCGGAAAACAGGGCCGATGCGCGCCATGGGCGAATTTCTTTTGCTTTAAACCAAGTCTTTCGCTGGGACTGATTGCTGTTGTGCCTGGATGACGAAAGTATTGTCATGTGTCAACTAACTGTAAAAAATTCAATTTTCCGATTTCGTTTTTTTCGATGTTTACGGTAGGAAAACACATGTGTGCAGATGAGGTAGCACATTCACTATCTTTCATAAGTATCTAATTTATCGATATATTTTTATTTGAGACTCCTTCAACGATATGCGCTAAGTCCTTAATTTCATTAATAAAATTCCTGTTTTGCCAATCGGAAACCGCTTGACCACTATCTTTGCTTCCTCTAAAGTGGGCAACTGTGTGAAAAAGTGTGTTTTTGTGGGAAATTTTCCCTTTTCATCGTGATGCGCAAGCGTCGCAAGCCAAGCTCAAAAAAAGGTCTTCCGTGTTTCAAGGCGCGTCCGCAATCAATCTCGATGCCAAAGGCAGGATGTCTATCCCTGCCAAGCACCGTGACGCGCTGTCGATTCAATGCGAAGGCCGCTTGACCCTGACCAAACACCCCGATGGCTGCCTGCTGTTTTTCCCCCGTCCCGTGTGGGAAAGCCACCGCCAGCAAATCGCCGCCTGGCCCATGTCGGCGCGCGCCTGGCAGCGCATCTTCCTCGGCAACGCCGTCGACGTCGAGCTGGACTCGGCGGGCCGCGTGCTGATCTCGCCCGAATTGCGCAACGCCGTCGGACTGGCGCGCGAAGTCATGATGATCGGCATGGGCAGCCACTTTGAAATATGGGATGCCGCCAAGTTGGCCGACAAAGAACAGCAGGCAATCGATGCCGGCACCCCCGATGTACTTTCCAATTTTTCTTTCTAAGGCTCCGTAATGACACAACTCACGGTGCCGGAATTTCAGCATCGCACGGTGCTGCTCGATGAAGCGGTCAATGCGCTCGACCTGTCGGGCGACCGCGCGCACGGCATTTACGTCGATGGCACGTTTGGCCGCGGCGGCCATAGCCGCTTGATCCTGTCGCGCCTGGCCGCTGACGCGCGCCTGATCGGCTTCGACAAGGATTTGCAGGCCATCGCCACGGCCGAACAGATCGGCGACCCTCGCTTTGACATCGTCCATGACAGCTTTGCCACCATGACGGCCAGCCTGGCCGAACGCGGCGTGCAGCAAGTGGACGGCATCCTGCTCGACCTGGGCATCTCGTCGCCGCAGGTCGACGACGCGGCGCGCGGTTTCAGCTTCCGCAACGACGGGCCGCTGGACATGCGCATGGATACTACGCGCGGCATCTCCGCGGCCGAATGGCTGGCGGTGGAAACCGAGCAGAATTTAGAGAAAGTGATACGCGATTATGGGGAAGAACGGTTTGCTTTTCAGATTGCAAAGGCGATTGTTGCTGGCCGGGCAGTCCAGCCAATTTCAAGCACACGACAGCTTGCCGGCATCGTGGCAGGCGCCGTCAAGACCCGCGAGAAGGGTAAGGACCCCGCTACCCGCACCTTTCAGGCCATACGCATTTTCATTAACAAAGAGCTCGAGGATCTCGAGATCGGCTTGAACCAGGCATATGCCTGCCTGGCGCCCGGTGCGCGCATGGCGGTGATCAGTTTTCATTCGCTGGAAGACCGCATGGTCAAGCGCTTCTTCGCCTCGAAGGCGAACGTGGAGCAGCCTGACCGCCGCCTGCCGATCCGCGCGGTCGACTTGCCGCAGCCGGAAATGAAGCTGATTTCGAAGATGAAGCCGTCCGACGCCGAGATCGAGGGCAATCCCCGTTCGCGTTCGGCCGTGATGCGCGTGGCGCAGCGTTTGCCCATCCCAGTCAGTGGCGGCGCCCGATGACTGGCAAGCTGTGTGTCGTGCTGTCGGCCCTGCTGGTGTGCTGCGGCCTGTCGCTGGTGAACGCGCAGTACCAGTCGCGCCACCTGCTGATCGACCTGGAGCGCGCGCAAGCGCTGTCGCGCCAGCTCGACATCGACTGGGCGCAGCTGCAGCTGGACCAGTCCACCCTGGGCAAGCATGAACGCATCGAAGCGATTGCACGGCGTGACCTGAGCATGACGCCGCTGACGGCGGCGCGTACGCAATACCTGACGGAGGGCGAATAATGAAGTTGGGCGGTAACAGCAACGGCCGGGTGGCGGCATCGAAAGGCGTGCCATTCTCGAAGAACCCCGTACTGGCGGTGCGTCTGCCCGTCTGGCGTTCGCGCGTCGTGCTGTTCCTGCTGTTCTTCGCTTTCGCCGGCCTGGGCGCGCGCGCCCTGTGGCTGCAGGGCGTGTCGACGCAGTTCCTGCAAAAACAGGGCAAGGCGCGCTACGAGCGTACGCTCGAACTGCCGGCCACGCGCGGCAAGATCACCGACCGCAACGGCCAGGTGCTGGCGTCGTCCGTCCCCGTGAAAGCCATCTGGGCCATTCCCGACGACGTGCTGCAGGCGTCCCCTGAAAAAATCAATGCGCTGGCCGGCCTGCTGGAAATGAACGTCAACGAATTGCGCAAGAAGCTCGATTCGGACCGCAGCTTCGTTTACCTGAAACGCCAGGTCGAGATGGATGTGGCCGACAAGATTTCCAAGCTGGGCATCGACGGCATCGACGAGCGCAAGGAATACAAGCGCTTTTATCCGCAGGGCGAAGTGATGACCCACGTGGTGGGCTTTACCAACGTGGAAGACGTGGGCCAGGAAAGCATGGAACTGGCGCAGCAGAAAACCCTCGTCGGCACCACCGGCAGCCGCCGCGTGATCAAGGACCGCCTGGGCCACATCGTCGAAGACATCGGCTTCATCCACGAACCGCATGACGGCAAGGACCTGACCCTGTCCGTCGACAGCAAGATCCAGTACATCGCCTTCACGCAGCTGAAGGAAGCGGTGGAAAAATTCAATGCCAAGGCGGGCGGCGCCGTGGTGCTCGACGTGCACACGGGCGAAGTGCTGGCCCTGGCCAATTACCCGAGCTACGACCCGAACGACCGCCGCAAGCTCACGGGCCAGCAGTTGCGCAACCGCGTCATGACCGATACTTTTGAGCCCGGTTCGACCCTGAAACCGATCACGGTGTCGCTGGCGCTCGACACGGGCCGGGTCAAGCCGACCACCCTGATCGACACGGGCCCGGGCCGCTACACCATCGCCGACCGCACGATCACCGACACCAAGCCGCACGGCGTGATCAACGTCTCCGAAATCATCGAGATGTCGTCGAACATCGGCACCTCGAAGATCGCGCTGGGCATGCCGTCGCAGGAAATGTGGGAAATGTTTACCAAGGTGGGCTTCGGCCAGCAGCCGAAATGGGGCTTCCCCGGCGCCGTGGCCGGCCGCGTGCGTCCGTATAAATCGTGGCGCCCGGTGGAACAGGCGACCATGAGCTACGGTAACGGCATTTCCGTGTCGCTGATCCAGTTGGCGCGCTCTTATATGATGTTCGCGCGCGACGGCGACACGATTCCCCTGTCATTCCAGAAGGTCAATGAACTGCCCGTGGGCCAGCAAGTGATCAAGCCGAAGACGGCCGCCGAAATGCGCGCCATGCTGGAACTGGTGGTCTCCGGCGCGCACGGCTCGGCCAAGCGCGCCCAGGTTGCCGGCTACCGCGTGGGCGGCAAGACAGGCACCGCCTATAAAGTGGAAAACGGCCGCTACGCGATGCCGCGCAAATACATCGGCTCTTTCGTGGGCATGGTGCCGATGTCGGCGCCGCGCTTCATCATTGCCGTGATGATCGATGAACCGACCGGCCCCGCCCACTATGGCGGCCAGGTCGCCGCTCCCGCTTTCGCGGCGATTGCGACCAACGCGCTGCGCGCGATGAACGTACCGCCCGATTCCTCCGTTACCGAAATCGTGGTCCCGGCCAATGCCGGCCCGGAGGCCATGTGAAGTCACTCATGACCATACAAGACATCAGTTTGTGGATCAAAACGGCTGCCCCGTCGGGGCAGCTGACGTCCGATTCGCGCCGCGTGCAGCGCGGCGACGTATTTTTCGCCTACGCGGGCGCCACACATTTCATCGACGCCGCCATCGCGCAGGGCGCCGCCGCCATCGTGCATGACGCCGTGGAATGGAACGCCGCATGGACCGTGCCGCATCTGCTGGTCAGCGACCTGAAGCGCCTGGCCGGCCCCGTGGCGCATGCTTTTTACGATATGCCCGACAGCGCCATGTTCAGCGCCGGCGTGACTGGCACGAATGGCAAGACCTCGTGCGCGCTCTGGCTGGCGCAAGCCCTGGCGCGCCTGGGCGAAACATCGTCCGTCATCGGGACCTTGGGCGTGGGCCTGTGCAAGCCGCGCGGCGCCATCGAATTCGACGTCACCGGCTACACCACGCCCGACGCCGTGCTGCTGGCACGCAAACTGGCCGTCATGCGCGACGCTGGCGCCAAGGCCGTTGCCATCGAAGTGTCGTCGATTGGCCTGGACCAGGAACGCGCTGCCGGCATGCATTTCGACGTCGCCATGTTTACCAATCTGACGCGCGACCACCTCGACTACCATGGCGACATGGCGGCTTACGAGGCGGCCAAAGTAAAACTGTTCGACTGGCCCGGCCTGAAAACGGCCGTCATCAACCTGGACGACCCCATGGGCCTGCGCCTGGCGGCGCACGTGGACGGCAAGCTGGCCGGCGCGTATCCCGTCATCGGCTATACCTTGCAGGATGCGGCGGCCTTGCCCGATCTGCCTGGCGTGCTGATGCTGCGCGCCAGCCAGTTCCGCAGCCGCAATGCCGGCACCGACTTCCACCTGGAGTGCGCGCTGGGCGTGGCGCTCGTCAAGACGCAGCTGGTGGGCCATTTCAATATCAGCAACGCGCTGGCCGTGCTGGGCGCCTTGCTGGCGCACGGCACCGGCCTGCGCGCCGCCATCGACGGCATCGAATCGCTGCAGCCGGCCCCGGGCCGCATGCAGCAGGTGGGTGGACAGGACGCGCCGATGGTCGTCATCGATTACGCGCATACGCCGGACGCGCTGGAAAAAACCCTGGCCGCCTTGCGCCAGGTGGCGCAGGAGCGGGGCGGCCAGCTGTGGTGCGTGTTCGGCTGCGGCGGCGACCGCGATCCGGGCAAGCGTCCGCAGATGGGCGCCATCGCGCAGCTGGCCGATCACGTGCTGGTCACCAGCGACAATCCGCGCAGCGAAGACCCGCACGCCATCATCGCGCAGATCGTCGCAGGCATGCGTGCCGACGGCCCGCAGCCGCAAGCCATCGAAGACCGCGCCGCCGCCATCCTGTCGGCCATCAAGCACGCGGCCAAGCCGGACGTGATCCTGTTGGCGGGCAAGGGCCATGAGCCGTACCAGGAAATCAAGGGCAAGAAGCTGCCGTTCTCCGACGCCGACCATGCGCAGCTGGCCCTGTCCGCGCGCCTGACCATGATGAGGACGAACTGATGCGCGGCACCCTGACAGAACTGATGCCGTCGCTGCAAGGGGCGCAGCTCACGGGCGATGCCGTTTTTGACGGCGTTTCCACCGACAGCCGCAGCGCCCAGGCCGGTTCGCTGTTCGTCGCCCTGCGCGGCGAGAGTTTCGACGCCCACGATTTTCTTGAACAAGTGGCCGCCAGCGGCGTCGCCGCCGTGGTGGTCGAGCGCCTGCCCGCAGGCTGGGACAGCGGCAAGGTAGCGGCCATCGTGGTGCCCGATACCCTGGCCGCGCTGGGCCGCATCGCCAACCACTGGCGCGGCCGTTTCAATGTGCCCGTCATCGGCGTCACCGGCAGCAACGGCAAGACCACCGTCAAGGAAATGATTTCATCGATCCTGGCGGCGGCCTTTGGCGAAGAAGCGCGCCTGGCCACGCGCGGCAACCTGAATAATGAAATCGGCGTGCCATTGACCCTGTTCCGCCTGAATGAAGAACACAAGGCGGCCGTCATCGAGATGGGCATGAACCATCCGGGCGAAATCGCGCGTCTGGCCGCGATTGCCGCGCCGACCCTGGCGATGGTCAACAACGCGCAGCGCGAACACCAGGAATTCATGCACACGGTGGAAGCGGTGGCGCGCGAGAACGGCGCCGCGCTGGCAGCCCTGGCGCATGACGGCGTGGCCGTCTTCCCGCACGGCGATGAATTTACGCCCTTGTGGCGCGAACTGGCCGGCGCGCGTGCCGTCATCACCTTCGGCCTGTCGAAAGACGCCGACGTGAGCTGTACGCACCGCGCGGCCGAGGATTTTGGCAGCGACTTGTTCGTCAGCGTGCGCGCACAGGATGGCAGCTTGCGCCAGTTTTTTGTCGGCCTGCAGGCGGCGGGCGACCACAATGTGCGCAATGCGCTGGCCGCGGTGGCATGCGCCGTCGGCGCCGGCATCGCGCCAGAACATATCAAGCAGGGCCTGGAGGCGTTCGCGCCCGTGAATGGCCGCCTGCAGAAAAAACGTGCCGCCAACGGCGCCACCATCATCGACGACACGTATAACGCCAATCCGGATTCGGCGCGCGCGGCCATCGACGTGCTGGCGCAGGCAGCAAAACCGCGCATCCTGGTGCTGGGCGAGATGGGCGAAGTCGGCACGCAGGGGCAGCAGTTCCACGAAGAGATCGGCGCCTACGCCGCCGCCAAAGGCATCGAATACGTGCTGGCGACGGGCGGCCTGGCGCGCCATCTGGTGAATCCGGCGCAGGCTGCCGCAAGCCAGGAATCAGGCACGGTCGTGGAGTATTTCGAACAGTTCGACGGCTTGCTGGCGGCGCTCGATGCGCGTCTGTCCGGCCGTTCGGATGCAACAGTATTAATCAAGGGCTCCCGCTTCATGAAGATGGAACGGGCCGTGCAGCATTTGATTGGTTCAAACAACAAAAACAAGGAAGCTCACTAATCATGCTGCTCTGGCTCGCTCATTATTTCCAGGACGACATTGGCCCATTGCGGGTCTTTAACTTCATCACTTTCCGCGCCGTCTTCGCCACCCTGACGGCGATTTTGATCGGCCTGTGCGCCGGCCCCGCCGTGATCCGCATGCTCACGCGCATGAAGGTCGGCCAGGCCGTGCGCACGGACGGCCCGCAAACGCATCTGAAAAAGCACGGCACGCCCACCATGGGCGGTGTGCTGATCCTCATCGCCATCGGCATTTCCACCTTGCTGTGGGCCGACCTGTCGAACCGCTTCATCTGGCCCGTGCTGATCGTCACCCTGGGCTTTGGCGCCGTCGGCTGGGCCGACGACTACCGCAAGGTGGTGCACCAGGATCCGGAGGGCATGCGCTCGCGTGAAAAATACTTCTGGCAGTCGCTGATCGGCATCGTCGCCGCGTTTTACCTGGCGTTTTCCGTCTCCGTGTCGGAACCTGACGCGGGCCACGTGTGGAATCTGATCTACGCCTGGGTGCAGTCGGGCTTCGCCATGGACCTGCCGCCGAAGGCCGATTTGATCGTGCCGTTCTTCAAGACCATCAGCTATCCGCTGGGCGTGTGGGGCTTTATCGCGCTGACCTATTGCGTCATCGTCGGCACCAGCAACGCCGTCAACTTCACGGACGGCCTCGATGGCCTGGCCATCATGCCGACCGTGATGGTGGGCACGGCCCTGGGCCTGTTCGCCTACCTGACGGGCAACGCCACGTATGCGCGCTACCTGTTCATCCCGCACATTCCGGGCGCCGGCGAACTGGTGATCTTCTGCGGCGCGCTGGCCGGTTCCGGCCTGGCCTTCCTCTGGTATAACACCCACCCCGCCAAAGTGTTCATGGGCGACGTGGGCGCGCTGGCGCTGGGCGGCGCACTGGGCACCATCGCCGTCATCGTGCGCCAGGAAATCGTCCTGTTCATTATGGGCGGCATCTTCGTCGTCGAAACGCTGTCCGTGATCATCCAGGTCGTCTGGTTCAAGTACACCAAGAAGCGCTATGGCGCCGGCCGCCGCGTCTTCCTGATGGCGCCGTTGCACCACCATTTTGAACAAAAAGGCTGGAAGGAGACGCAGGTGGTCGTGCGTTTCTGGATCATCACCATGATGCTGGTGCTGCTCGGCCTGACCACTTTGAAGCTGCGCTGATGATGTACCAAGATAAAACCGCACTGGTACTGGGCCTCGGCGAATCGGGGCTGGCCATGGCCCTGTGGCTGGCCCGCAGCGGTGCGCTAGTCCGCGTGGCCGATACAAGGCAAACCCCTGAGCGCCTGTCCGCGCTGCAGACCGCCGTGCCGCAGGCGCAGTTCATCGCCGGCGCCTTCACGGCCGAACTGCTCGATGGCGTCGACTTCGTCGCCGTCAGCCCTGGCCTGGCGCCGGGCCGCGAACTGGCTGGAATCGCCCCGGCGGCGCAGGAAAAGAACATCCCCGTGTGGGGCGAGATCGAACTGTTCGCGCAGGCCCTGGCGGCGCTCAAGGCGGAACGCGGCTATGCGCCGAAAGTCATCGCCATCACGGGCACCAACGGCAAGACGACCGTCACCAGCCTGGTGGGCCTGTTGTGCGAACGCGCGGGCCTGGCCACGCGCGTGGCCGGCAATATCAGCCCGGCCGCGCTGGACGTGCTGCGCGAGGTGCTCGATGCCGAGCCCGCGCCGCAGCCGGTGGAGGCGGACGCTGAAGCGGCCGAACCCGTCGCCAGTACCTTGCCGCAGGCATGGATACTCGAGTTGTCCAGCTTCCAGCTGCACACGACGTTCAGCCTGCAGGCCGATGCGGCCACGGTCCTGAATCTGTCGCAGGATCACCTGGACTGGCATGGCGACATGGCGGCCTACGCTGCCGACAAGGCGCGCATCTTCGGCGAGCAGACCGTGCGCATATTGAACCGCGACGATGCGGCTGTCATGCACATGGCCGATCCGCTGACCGAGACGATCACCTTCGGCACGGGCGAACCGGCGGAAGTGGACAGCTTTGGCCTCGTCAATGAACGCGGCATCTTCTGGCTGGCGCAAGCCGTGCCCAGCGAAGAAGTGATCGAGAAAAAACGCAGGAAGAACGATCCGGCGCCGGAACCGGTGCCGACGATGGCCAAGAAACTGATGCCGGCCGACGCGCTGAAAATCCGCGGCCAGCATAACGCCTCGAATGCGCTGGCGGCGCTGGCCCTGTGCCGCGCCATCGGCCTGCCATTTGCGCCGCTGCTGCACGGCTTGCGCGAATACCAGGGCGAGCCGCACCGGGTGGAGCTGATCACGGCCGTGGCTGAAGTTGAATACTACGATGACAGCAAGGGCACCAACGTGGGCGCGACAGTGGCTGCGTTGTCCGGCCTGGGCAAGGCGTTTGGCGGCGCGGAACAGCGCCTGGTGCTGATTGCCGGCGGCGACGGCAAGGGGCAGGATTTCTCGCCGCTGGCCGAACCCGTGTCGCGCTATGCGCGCGCCGTGGTGCTGATCGGCCGCGATGCGCCAGCCTTGCGCGCGGCGCTGGAGCCGGCCGGCGTGGACATCGTCGATTGCAGCACCTTGCCCGAGGCCGTCAAGCGCGCCAGCAGTCTGGCGCTGGCCGGCGATGCCGTGCTGCTGTCGCCCGCGTGCGCGAGCCTGGACATGTTCAAGAACTATGCGCACCGCGCGCAGGTGTTTGTCGACGCCGTGCGCGACATCGCCCTGGAAAACGGACAGGATATCTGATGGCCTTCCAACTGCCCTTCAGCTTTGGTTCCGGCTCGGCTGCCAAGCCGCTGGATGGCCGCGCGCGGCAGTCGAAGATGATGGACTATGACAAGCCGCTGGTGTGGGTTGTCCTGCTGCTCATGTTGCTGGGCATGGTGATGGTGTATTCGGCGTCGATCTCGCTGTCGGATGCGCGCAAGTTCGCCGCTTATACGAACAATTATTTCGTCGTGCGCCAGGCGCTGTTCATCGGCGTGTCGGTGATCGCCGGCGCGCTGGTGTTCCGCATCCCCGTCGCCACCTGGCAAAAGATGGCGCCGTGGCTGTTCATCGGCACCCTGGTGCTGCTGGTGATGGTGCTGATACCGGGCCTGGGCGTGTCCGTCAACGGCGGCCGCCGTTGGCTGAACCTGCCGGGCCTGCGGCCGCAGCCGTCCGAACTGATGAAGGTGGTGATGGTGCTGTACGCGGCCGACTACACCGTGCGCAAGCAGGAATACATGCACAAGCTGACCAAGGGCTTCATGCCGATGGCGCTGGCTGTCAGCTTCGTCGGCTTGCTGCTGCTGATGGAGCCCGACCTGGGCGCCTTCGGCGTGATCGTCTGCATCGCCATGGGCATCCTGTTTTTGGGTGGCGTCAACGCCATCTGGTTCGGCGGTATCGGCGCCATGCTGACGGCGATCTTCGTCACTATCATCGCCTTGTCGAAATTCCGCCGCGAGCGGTTTTTTGCGTATCTCGATCCGTGGCAGGAAGACAATGCGCTGAACAAGGCTTACCAGCTGACGCACTCGCTGATCGCCTTCGGACGCGGTGAACTGTTTGGCGTGGGACTGGGCGGCAGCGTGGAAAAACTGCATTATCTGCCCGAAGCGCATACGGACTTTTTGCTGGCCGTGATCGGCGAGGAGCTGGGCCTGGTGGGCGTGCTGGTCGTGATCGGCATGTTCTACTGGATTATCAAGCGGGCATTTGACATCGGCCGCCAGGCGATCGCCATCGACCAGACCTTTGCCGGCCTGACGGCGAAAGGCATCGCCATCTGGATCGGCGTGCAAACCTTCATCAACATGGGCGTGAACCTGGGCCTGCTGCCGACCAAGGGCCTGACCTTGCCCTTGATGAGTTATGGCGGCACGGGCGTACTGATTAACTGTATCGGCCTGGCGATTTTGCTGCGCATCGATTATGAAAACCGGATCCTGATGCGGGGAGGCCGGCTATGAACAGCGTGACGAAATTGAAAACGACGAAAAGACTGATGATCATGGCGGCCGGCACCGGCGGCCATATTTTCCCTGGCCTGGCGATTGCGCAGACGATGCGCGCGCGCGGCTGGGAAGTGAGCTGGCTGGGCACGACCCACGGCATGGAGCAGGAACTGGTGCCGAAAAGCGGCATTCCCATGGATGCCATCGCGTTCTCCGGCATGCGCGGCAAGGGCCTGGCGCACACCATCCAGGGCGGCTTCAGGATGCTGGCCAGCTTCTTTGCCATCCGCCGTTTCATCGCCAGCCGCAAGCCGGACGTGGTGATGGGCATGGGCGGCTACGTCACCGTGCCGGGCGGCCTGATGGCGCGCCTGAAGGGCGTGCCGCTGGTGCTGGTCAATGCCGACGCGGCGCTGCTGCTGTCGAACAAGACCCTGGTGCCGCTGGCGCAGCAGGTGTGCTTCGGCTTTCCCGCCGATTTCGGCAGCGCTGCCGGCAAGGCCATCGTCACGGGCAATCCCGTGCGCGCCGAGATACTCGCCATGGTGCCGCCAGCCACGCGTTTCGCGGGCCGCAGCGGACCGTTGCGCATCCTCGTGGTGGGCGGCAGCCTGGGCGCGAAAGCGCTGAACGACAACCTGCCTGCCGCGCTGGCGCTGGTGCCGGAAGCCGAGCGTCCGCTGGTGACGCACCAGTCGGGCAAGAAGAATATCGACACCCTGCATGCCGCATATGCGCAGGCGGGCGTGCAAGCCAAAGTGGTCGACTTCATCGACGACATGGCCAGGGCGTATACCGAGGCCGACCTGGTGATCTGCCGTGCGGGTGCCATCACCCTGTCGGAATTGACGGCGGCCGGCGTGGCCAGCGTGCTCGTGCCGCTGGTGGCGTCGACCACCAGCCACCAGCGCGACAACGCGCAATGGATGGCAAAACAAGGCGCGGCGATTCATCTGCCGCAGACGGAAATGAGTGCGGCGTCGCTGAGCACCCTGCTGGCATCGCTGAGCCGCGATACCTGCCAGCATATGGCGCAGGCGGCACTGGCAGCAGGCAAGCGCGACGCCAATGAGGCGATCGCACACGTATTGGAAAAACTGGCATGAGGTTAGCTCTGTGAAGCATAAAGTAAACAATATCCACTTTGTCGGCATTGGCGGCAGCGGCATGAGCGGCATCGCCGAAGTGCTGGTCAACCTCGGCTACAAGGTGTCGGGCTCCGACCTGGGCAGCAATGCGGCGACGCAGCGCCTGGCGGGCCTGGGCGCGACCGTCATGCTGGGCCACGCGGCCGAGAACATCGGCGACGCCGATGCGGTAGTGACGTCGGGCGCCGTCCCGCAAGACAATCCGGAAGTGGCGGCAGCGCGCGCGCGCAAGATTCCGCTGGTGCCGCGCGCCGTGATGCTGGGCGAGTTGATGCGCCTGAAGCGCGGCATCGCCATCGCCGGCACGCACGGCAAAACCACCACCACCAGCCTGGTCGCTTCCGTGCTGGCGCAGGGCGGTCTCGACCCGACTTTCGTCATTGGTGGCCGCTTGACCAGCGCCGGCGCGAACGCCAAGCTGGGCTCGGGCGACTACCTGGTGGCCGAAGCCGATGAATCGGACGCCTCGTTCCTGAACCTCACGCCGATGATCGAAGTGATCACGAATATCGACGCCGATCACATGGATACCTACGAGCACGATTTCGAAAAGCTCAAGCAGGCTTTCGTGCAGTTCACGCACCGCTTGCCGTTCTATGGCCGCGCAATGCTGTGCATCGACGATCCGCACGTGCGCGCCATCATCCCGTCCGTCACCAAGCCCGTCACCACTTACGGTTTCGCGGAAGACGCGCAAGTGCGCGCCATCAACGCGCGCGCCGTGGGCCTGGAAATGCATTTCACCGTGCTGCAGGAAGGTTATCCTGACCTCGACGTGGTGCTGAACCAGCCCGGCATGCACAACGTGCAGAATGCCTGCTCGGCGATCGCCATCGCGCGCGAAATCGGCATCGCCGACAGCGCCACGCAGCAGGGCCTGGCCGAGTTTTCTGGCGTGGGCCGCCGCTTCACGCGCTATGGCGACGTGGCGCTGCCGAATGGCGGCAGCTTCGCGCTGGTCGACGATTTCGGCCACCATCCGGTGGAAACGGAAGTCACCCTGGCCGCCGCGCGCGCCGCCTATCCTGGCCGCCGCCTGGTGCTGGCGTTCCAGCCGCACCGCTACAGCCGCACGCGCGACCTGTTCGAGGATTTCGTCAAGGTATTGGGTGCGCCCGACGTCTTGCTCTTGTCCGAAGTGTATGCGGCGGGCGAGGCGCCTATCGTCGCCGCCGACGGCCGCGCACTGGCGCATGCGCTGCGCGCGCGCGGCAAGATCGAACCGATTTTCGTCGAGTCCATGACGGACATGGCCGACACCATCATGAGCGTGGCGCGCGACGGCGACGTCGTGCTGACCATGGGAGCCGGCTCCATCAGCGGCATCCCGAATCAACTGACAACGTATCAATCCAACACTGTAAAGGCCTGATGTGAACCAAGCTTCAGCTATCGACGTAAAACAATTGGGCAAGGTCGGCGTCCTGTTCGGCGGCCGTTCGGCCGAGCGCGAAGTGTCGCTGATGTCCGGCGCGGGCGTGCTGGCCGCTTTGAAAAGCCATGGCGTGGATGCGCATGGCTTCGACACGGGCGAACGCAGCCTGGCCGAACTGGCCGCTGAGAAGTTTGACCGCGTCTTCATCGCGCTGCACGGCCGCTTCGGCGAAGACGGCAGCCTGCAGGGCGCGCTGGAACAGCTGGGCATCCCGTACACGGGCAGCGGCGTGATGGCCTGTTCGGTGGGCATGGACAAGGTTTACACCAAGATGATCTGGCTGATGCACGAGCTGCCGACGCCGAAGTACGCGGTGCTGGACGACAGCTCCGACCTGGCCAAGGTCGCCGCGGAATTGGGCTTGCCGCTGATCGTCAAGCCGCCGCATGAAGGCTCGAGCATCGGCATCACGACGGTCAACGAAGCGTCCGCCTTCCAGGCCGCCTACGACATCGCCGCCGGCCTCGATGATTCGGTGCTGGCCGAGGAATTCATCAAGGGCCGCGAGTTCACCGTCGCGATCCTGGGCAAGGGCGCCTCGGCGCGCGCGTTGCCGCCGATCGAAATCGTCGCGCCGCAAGGCAATTACGATTACCAGAACAAGTATTTTACCGACGACACGCAGTACTTCTGCCCGCCGCAGCTGGACCCGGCCATCATCGCCGAGATGGAACGCATCGCCCTGGCGGCGTACCGCGCCCTCGGCTGCGAAGGCTGGGGACGGGTCGATGTGCTGATGCGCGCGGCCGACAGCAAGCTGTTTTTGCTGGAGGTCAATACCTCGCCCGGCATGACGGGTCATTCGCTCGTGCCGATGGCGGCGCGCGCGGAAGGCACCAGCTATGAAGACCTGTGCCTGGAAATCGTTGCCGGCGCAAGCCTGAAAATGCACAAGGGACGGCGCTGATATGTGGCATGACGCTAAAAGCCTCAATACGACTGCCAACGGCCTGCTGGCCGCGGTGCTGGTCGTGTGCGTGGCCGCCGGCGTCTGGTGGGTGTCGCAGCGTCCCATGTTCGACCTGCGCACGATCAAGGTGGAAAGCGCGGACGACAAGGGCCTGCGCCACGTGAATTATCTGACCCTGCGCAGCGGCACACTGGGCCGCATCAAGGGCAATTTTTTCACGACCAACCTGGAAAGCGTGCGCGGCGTGTTCGAATCGGTGCCCTGGGTGCGCCGCGCCAGCGTGCGGCGCGAGTGGCCGAACCAGCTGATCGTGGCGCTGGAAGAACACGAAGCGCTGGGCACCTGGGGCGAGGATGGACGCCTGCTGTCGGTCAAGGGCGACGTGTTTACGGCCAATGTGGCCGAGGCCGAGGATGACCATGAACTGCCCGCGTTTTCGGGACCGGATGGCAGCGAAAAGGAAGTGCTGGCCACCTACGTGCAGCTGGCAAAGTGGTTTGCGCCGCTGAAGATGGTGCCGGAAACCCTGTCGCTGTCGAGCCGCTATGCGTGGACGGTGAAACTGGATAACGGCATGAGCGTTGCGCTGGGACGCGAGCAGAATCATACGACCCTGAAGGCGCGGGTGGACCGGCTGGTGGGCATCTACCCGCAACTGGCGAGCCGGCTGGAGAATATCGATACGATCGATATGCGCTACCAGAATGGCCTGGCGCTCAGTTCCGCCGGCCTGGTGATACCGGCCGAAGGCAAGGATGGCAAGCCGGTGATGAAGAAGAAAAACAGTAGTCCGATTAAAAAACCGACTTAATCCAATAATCTTAATTTATAGCCCATACAGTAGGCGACAGAAATGACAAAAGACGCGAAAAACCTGATCGTCGGCCTCGACATCGGCACCTCGAAAGTGGTGGCGGTGGTAGCCGAAGTGATGTCCGACGGGCGCCACGAAGTGATCGGGCTGGGCCAGCACGAATCGAAGGGCCTGAAAAAAGGCGTGGTGGTCAATATCGAAGCGACGGTGGAGTCCATCCAGCGCGCGCTGGAAGAGGCCGAGCTGATGGCCGACTGCAAGATCCGCAATGTCTATGCGGGCATTGCGGGCAGCCATATCCGCAGCTTCAATTCCAGCGGCATGGTGGCCATCAAGGACAAGGAAGTGACGGCGACCGACGTGGCGCGCGTCATCGAGACGGCAAAAGCGGTTAACATTCCGACCGATCAGCAATTGCTGCACACGGTGCCGCAAGAGTTCATCGTCGACAGCCAGGAAGATGTGCGCGAGCCTATCGGCATGAGCGGCATCCGCCTGGAGGTAAAGGTGCATATCGTCACCGGCGCCGTGTCGGCGGTGCAGAATATCGTCAAGTGCGTGCGCCGCTGCGGCCTGGAAGTGTCGGACCTGATCCTGCAGCCGATGGCGTCCGCCGATGCGGTGCTCACGCCGGACGAGAAGGAACTGGGCGTGGTGCTGATCGACATCGGCGGCGGCACGACCGATGTGGCGGTATTCTCCGATGGCGCGATCCGCCATACGGCCGTCATTCCCATCGCCGGCGACCAGATCACCAACGACATCGCCATGGCCTTGCGTACCCCGACCGCGGAAGCGGAAGAAATCAAGATCCGCTATGGCGTGGCCAAGCAGGTCCTGGCCGACCCCGGCGAATCGCTGGAAGTGCCGGGCCTGGGCGACCGCGGCCCGCGCAACCTGTCGCGCCAGGCGCTGGCGGCAGTGATCGAACCGCGCGTCGAGGAGCTGTTCGCGATGGTGCACCAGGTGGTGCGCGAATCCGGCTATGAAGGCGTGCTGTCGTCGGGCATCGTGCTCACGGGCGGCACCTCCATCATGCCCGGCATGGTGGAAATGGCGGAAGACATCTTCCTGAAACCGGCGCGCCTGGGCACGCCCGAGTATCGGGGCCAGCTGGCCGACGTGGTGCGCAGTCCGCGCTATGCCACGGTATTGGGCCTGCTGCTGGAAGCGAAGAAGCAATACCTGCGCGGCCACATCGTGACGCGTCAGGACGGTTCGGTGAAGGCGGTCTGGCAGCGCATGAAGGAATGGTTTTTGGGGAATTTTTAAGGGCGTGCTTCAGGCCCGGCAGGTCAGGTTTTTTGGCAGCATCGCAGGTACACACACATAATTTTATTTTATATTTAACCGCAGTTTTCAATCTCCAGTTCTCCTACCAATATGAGGCCTGGCGCTTGGAAACCGCATCTGATAGGAGCACATCATGGAGTTCGATATGGTCGATAACACAGCTTTAGGTACCGTCATCAAGGTCGTCGGCGTCGGCGGTGCGGGTGGCAATGCAGTCCAACACATGATCAACAAAGGCATGTCGGGTGTGGAGTTCATTGCCGCCAACACCGACGCACAGGCCCTGTCGACATCGAAGGCCCATAACATCATCCAGATCGGCGATACCGGTCTGGGTGCCGGCATGAAGCCTGCCGTCGGCCGCCAGCTGGCGGAAGAGTCGCGCACGCGCATCGCCGATTCGCTGCGTGGCGCGCACATGGTCTTCATCGCTGCCGGCATGGGCGGCGGCACGGGCACGGGCGCCGCTCCTATCGTGGCCGAAGTGGCCAAGGAACTGGGCGCGCTGACGGTGGCCGTGGTATCGAAACCGTTCTCGTACGAAGGCCAGAAGTGCATGGACATCGCCGACGAAGGTCTGGAGCAGCTGTCCCTGCACGTCGATTCGCTGATCATCATCCTCAACGAGAAGCTGGAAGAGATCTACGAAGACGAAAGCATGCTGGAATGGATGCAGCACGCCGATGATGTGCTCAACAACGCGGTGGCCGGCATCGCCGAGATCATCAACGTGCCGGGCCATATCAACGTCGACTTCAACGACGTGAAAACCATCATGGGCGAGCAGGGCAAGGCCATGATGGGCACAGCGACCGCTTCCGGCGTCGACCGCGCGCGCATCGCCGCCGAACAGGCTGTCGCTTCGCCGCTGCTGGACGGCATCGACCTGTCGGGCGCGCGCGGCGTGCTGGTCAACGTCACGGCCAGCCGTGGCTTGAAGGGTAAGGAGATCAAGGAAGTCATGGCTGCCGTGCGCGCGTTTGCCGCGCCGGACGCGTCGATCGCGCAAGGTATCGCCTACGACGACGCCATGGGCGACGACATCCGCGTCACCGTGGTGGCCACGGGCCTGGGCCGCGCGAAGAAAAACATCCAGCTGGTACCGCAGCAAGTGTTGCGTACCGGCACCCACAACAGCCCGCTGACCCCATCGGCTGCCATGGGTAGCGCGCAAGCGGCGACGACGACGGTCGGCGTAGCCACGCCGGCAGCCGGTTTCGACGGCATGAAGGCACCAGCCGTATGGCGCCGCGAATCGGCTTCCGAGCAAGTGCGCGCGATGGAAAAGAATGGCATGGAAACCTACGACATTCCTGCCTTCCTGCGCAAGCAAGCCGACTAAGGTGATCTGATGTTTGCAAGCATGACGGCGGCCTGAGGGCCGCCGTTTTTTTTGCCGTTTTTTGACTTTTGACTTTGCCTTTCCGGCCGTTTTCTGCACAAATACGGCAAGTCAGGCATACTATCGCGCAGTGTCGGCATCATGCCGGCAGAACCAGATCATGGGCGCCGCCCGCTCCATGGAGCGGGCGGCGCCCTTAACCGACAGTACACAAGGAGTCAACATGACCATCAAGATCGGCGACACCCTGCCAGAAGGCACCCTGGCCGAATTCATCGAAAGCGAAACCGAAGGTTGCGCACTGGGCCCGAACACGTTCAACGTGCAAGACCTGGTCAAGGGCAAGAAGATCGCCATTTTCGGCCTGCCAGGCGCGTATACCCCGACCTGCTCCGCACAGCACGTGCCAGGCTACGTCCAGCACGCCGCCGACCTGAAAGCGGCGGGCGTCGATGAAATCTGGTGCATCTCCGTCAACGACGCGTTCGTGATGGGCGCCTGGGGCCGCGACCAGAAAGCCACCGGCATCGTACGCATGATGGCTGACGGCAATGCCGCCTACAGCAAGGCCCTGGGCCTGGACGCCGATTTCTCCAAGTTCGGCATGGGCACGCGCTCGCAGCGCTACTCGATGCTGGTCGACAATGGCGTCGTGACGCAATTGAACATCGAGCAGGGCGGCAAGTTTGAAGTGTCGAATGCGGAGACGCTGCTGAGCCAGCTGGCCTAAGCAGATACGCAATAAAAACGGCGCCATCGGCGCCGTTTTTTTATTGCACCGACGGTTTCGTCGCCTCGAACATGGCCGCATCGATGCTGAACGAATAGTCGTCCTGCAGCGCGAAGTAGCGGCGCGCTTCCTCGGGCGCGCCATCGAACAGGTTGCGGATGGCCGCCACTCTTTCGTGCGGCGTGCGCATGCGCGCCACCCACTCGTCGAACTGCATCGTCAGCTTCCACACGCTGCGCAAGCTGTGCGTAAAGCCCGCGTTGTCGAACTTGGCACCCCATTCGCAGGTACGGTAGTCGCGCACGTGGGATGCGTCGCGCAGCATTTCCACCGCCTGCAAGGTGCTGTCGTACAGGGCCGTTTTCGGCGCGACGATATCGACCACTAATAACGTGCCGTTCGGGCGCAGCACGCGCCAGGCTTCCGCCAGGGCAGCGGCCACGTCGTTCCAGTGGTGGGCGGAAAAGCGCGTGACGACCATGTCGAAGCTGGCATCGGCAAACGGCAGGCGCGCCACGTCGCCCTGCTGCGTGCGGATATTGTGCAAGCCGCGCTGCACCCTGGCGCAGTCGACGACGTCGAGCATGGGCTGCGCCAGGTCGTAGGCGACGACCGATTGCGCCACAGGAGCGACGGCGAAGCTGGCGTGGCCGGCGCCGCAGCCCAGATCCAGTACCACCGGCTTGCCGTGGCGGCGCGCGCATTCCTGCATCAGCACCAGGTCGGCCCCTTGCGCGTGCACCGCGCTGCTCAGGTAGGCATTCGCCGTCTTGCCAAACTGTTCGGTAACGACATCGTGCTGCTGCATGGTTTTCTCCTGTTGATGGGTGAGTTCCTGCAGAATAAGGATAAAATTATCCTGTAACAAGACCATAACTTATACTGGTATATCTACTACCATGCAGGCATCTTATGTCGAATAAGCTCGCTGAATTCATCCGCGCGCGGCGCGAAGCCGTTACCCCCGCCATGGCTGGCTTGCCCGGTGGCGGACGCCGGCGCACGCCGGGTTTGCGGCGCGAGGAACTGGCGCAGCTGTGCGATGTCAGTCCCACGTGGCTGACGTGGCTGGAGCAGGGGCGGCCCGTGTCGGCGTCGGCCAAGATGCTGGCGCGTCTGGCGCAGGTGCTGCAACTGAGCACGGCCGAGCGCGCCTATCTGTTCGAGGTGGCCGACAAGCATGACCCCAGCCATGGCACAGGCGAGGGTGGCGGGCCTGCCAGCGCCGAGCTGGCCGCCATCGTCGCCGCCATCGACGCGCCCGCATACATCCTCGACCGCGAATGGAACGCCGTGGCGTGGAATGGTGCCGCGTCCAGCTTGTTCATGGGCTGGCTGCATGGCGACGGGGACGCGCCGAACCAGCTGCGCTTCATGTTCCTGGAACCTGGCGCGCGCGAGCTGATCGTCGGCTGGCCGGAGCGGGCGCAGCGATTGGTGGCGGAGTTTCGTGCCGATATCGGCCGCCAGGCGGACCAGGCGCCGCTGGCTGGCCTGATCGCGGAACTGGCCGAGGCCAGCCCTGAATTTCGCCTGTGGTGGGGCGCGCAGCAGGTGCAGGGCCGCGACGGGGGCTTGCGCCGCTTCCAGCATGCGCAACAGGGCGCGCTAGGCTTCAACCAGGTCACCCTGCACCTGGCACGCCAGCATGAGCTGAAGCTGGTGATGCTGTTGCCTGTGTCATAAGGAAAAACAGCCGCGCTTGCTATAATCGGGCGGACAGCATGGCCCTGCCTTTCCAGACCGTGCTGTCCTGGCTCCGGCCGTCGCCATGATGACGGTCCCGTTTTTTCGCCAGGAGTCTGTCCTGTTACCCCGCAATCCCAACCTGCGCAGCATCTATGTGATGCTGGTCGCCGTCGCCATGTTTTCTTTGATGGACACGGCCATGAAGCTGTTGTCTGCCCATTATCCGCCCATGCAGGTGACGGCCTTGCGCGCCCTGTCGTCCTTGCCGCTCGTCTGCCTGTACCTGCTGTACCGCGGCGCGTTTAACAATGTGATGAAGGTGCGCTGGCCGCTGCATTTGCTGCGCGGCGCGCTGGGCGTGCTGATGATTACCCTGTTCGCCTACGGCTTGAAGCGCATGTCGCTGGCCGAGACGTATGCGCTGTTCTTCGTTGCCCCCCTGATCATCACGGTCCTGTCTGTTTTTATCCTGAAGGAAAAAGTTGACTTTGCGCGCTGGTGCGCCATCGCCGTGGGCCTGCTGGGCGTGCTGGTGGCGCTGCGTCCCGACGGATCGGGCTTCTTTTCGCTGGCTGGCCTGGCCGTGCTGGGTTCGGCCGCCTGTTACGCCATTTCCGCCGTCACGGGGCGCATCCTGAGTCGCACGGATGCCAGCGAAAGCATGGTCTTCTGGCTGATGGTGATGATGGCCGGCGGCGGCGTGGCCCTGTCGGCGCATGAATGGGTGGGCATCCGCCACGAAGACTGGTGGCTGCTGGCGGGCTTGTCGCTGAGCGGCTTCCTGGGCCAGCTGGCCATTACCGAGGCGTTTCGTCATGGCAAGGCGTCCAGCGTAGCGCCGTTCGAGTACTCGGCCCTGGCCTGGGGCATGGCCCTGGACTGGGTGCTGTGGCGCGCCTTGCCCGATGAATACACCCTGGTCGGCGCGGCCATCATCATCGGCAGCGGCATTTACCTGGTGCGGCGCGAAGCCGTGCATGCGGAAAGCGAGCATCCATGATGGCGCGGTGTGGTTTTTCTGACGCGCAGACTGCCGCGTCACAACGAAAATCCGGCAACTGGATATAATCGACAGATGTTAAAACAACGCACCATCAAACAACAGGTCCGCACCATCGGTGTCGGTTTGCATTCTGGCACCAAGGTGGAGCTGATTCTGCGTCCTGCCGCGATCGACACGGGTATCGTGTTTCGCCGCATCGATCTCGATCCCATCGTGGAATTTCCCGCCAGCGCCATGGCGGTGGGCGATACGCGCATGGCTTCCGTGCTGATCAAGGATGGCGCCAGGGTTTCGACCGTGGAACATCTGATGTCGGCCGCGGCCGGCTTGGGTGTTGATAATATGTACATCGACGTGAATGCGGAAGAAATTCCCATCATGGACGGTTCCGCCTCGTCCTTCGTCTACCTGCTGCAGCAAGCCGGCGTGGAAGAGCAGGAAGCGCCGAAGAAATTCATCAAGGTCATCAAGCCGGTGGAAGTGCGTCACGGCAAGGGCGACGCGGAGAAATGGGCGAGATTGTCGCCATACGACGGTTTCAAGCTCGATTTCTTCATCGAATTCAATCACCCGGCCGTCGATGGCACGATGCAGCGCGCTTCCGTCGATTTCGGCGACGTCTCGTACGTGCACGACGTGGCGCGCGCGCGCACCTTCGGTTTCATGCAGGACGTGGAAAGCTTGCGCGGCATGGGCCTGGCGCGTGGCGGTTCGCTGGAAAACGCCATCGTCATGGACGAATACCGCATCCTGAATGCCGATGGCTTGCGCTACGAGGACGAGTTCGTGCGTCATAAAATCCTCGACGCCATCGGCGACCTGTACCTGGTGGGCCATCCCTTGCTGGCCTACTACACGGCGCATAAATCGGGCCACGCACTGAACAACCAGCTGCTGCTGGCGCTGCTGGAGCAGCCGGATGCGTATGAAATCGTCTCGTTCGCCACGAACGAGGCGGCGCCGCAGTCGTATTTACGGCAAATGGAGCGCGAGTGGTCGCTTACCTGAGGGACGCCTCATTAAACCTACTGCGCGTGCCGATTTCCGGCCTGCGATGCTCACCGTACCTTCGTACGGTTGCGCTTCTTGACCAGAACTAGGCCCGCTCGCTACGGTTTTCTGAGGTGTCAAGACGCCGCATGGTGTTCTTAGTCTTTTGGTTCGCGGTGGTGGCGCACCATGTTGCGCAGCGCCGCGATCAACTGTTCGTTCTGCTTCGATGGCGGCAGGGCCGTGCTCAGCTCTTCCAGGGCCGACATGGCTTTTTCCGGCAAGACCAGCGCCCGCGTATGCACGATGGGCGCGATGCTCTTGATGACTTGCACTTTCAGCTTGATGCCTGAAATCTGCCAGCCCTTTCTTTCCAGCTCCCCTTGCAGTTTCGGCAATTGCTGTTTGAGCTTGGCCGCCAGCGCCGCGTTCGGCGTGGCCAGCACCAGTTGGCCGCCCTCGAATTGCAGGATGTCGCAATGCTCGAACATCGCCGGCAAGGCCTTGGCGCAATCTTTTTGCAGGGCGGCCAGGCGCGTGACGGTGGGCATCAGGGAGGCCATCGTCGCGTTGCCGCGCAGAAAATCGGTTGCGCCCGTCACGGCCGGGCCTGAACGGGCAAAGCCGTAGCCGCGGCGCGGAGCCGGAGAGTAAGTGGGAGTTCGCATGGCCGAAACATAGCACACTCGCCCGCGCATGACGAGTGCGGCGGCGAGTGTGGCGCAGGCGGGCCGACCGTATTGCCTTACAGCATGGAAAATGTCCGCAATTTCTGCCATTTGTTTGTCATTAAGCTATTGTTATATGGTGCATTACCCCAACCTTGGCGGGAACGCATGATAAAATCATCGTCTTTTGCCATAGTCGAACTCCGTGCGGTCACGCGATTGTTATCTCGCTGTCAGCTACCGAGCTTTTTTTAACGGCGTTTTTTCAAGAATTCAAGCATGTCATTACTGACCCAGATTTTCGGTAGCCGCAACCAGCGGCTGCTCAAGCAATACCAAAAAACGGTACGCGAGATCAATGCGCTCGAGCCGGCCATCGAAAAGCTGTCGGATGCCGAGCTGCAAGCGAAAACGCCTGCCTTCAAGGAACGCATCGCCGCCGGCGAATCGCTCGATGCCTTGTTGCCGGAAGCGTTTGCCGTTTGCCGCGAGGCCAGCAAGCGCGTCCTGCGCATGCGCCATTTCGATGTGCAGATGATCGGCGGCATGGTTTTGCATTTCGGCAAGATCGCGGAGATGGGCACGGGCGAAGGCAAGACCCTGATGGCAACCTTGCCAGCCTACCTGAACGCCTTGTCGGGCAAGGGCGTGCATATCGTCACCGTCAATGATTACCTGGCGCAGCGCGATGCCGAGACTATGGGCCGCCTGTATGCGTGGCTGGGCCTGTCGACGGGCGTGAACATGTCGCAGATGGAGCACAGCGCCAAGCAGCAGGCGTACAACTCCGACATCACATATGGCACGAACAATGAATTCGGTTTCGACTTCTTGCGCGATAACATGGTCTACGAAGCGCGCGAGCGCGTGCAGCGCAGCCTGAACTTCGGTATCGTCGATGAAGTCGACTCGATCCTGATCGATGAAGCGCGTACGCCGCTGATCATTTCGGGCCAGGCCGAGAACCATACGGACCTGTATCACAAGATCAATGCAGTGCCTGCGCGCCTGACCCTGCAGATCGGCGAAGAAACGCCGGACGGCAAGGGCAAGGTCGAAGTGCCGGGCGACTACACCAAGGATGAAAAAGCGCACCAGGTGCTGCTGACGGAAGCGGGCCACGAAAAGGCCGAAGGCATCCTGATGGAAATGGGCCTGCTGCCGGAAGGCGCGTCGTTATACGATTCGGCCAACATCACCCTCGTGCACCACCTGTATGCGGCCCTGCGCGCGCATGCGCTGTACTTCAAGGATCAGCACTATGTGGTGCAGAACAATGAAGTGGTGATTGTCGATGAATTCACGGGCCGTCTGATGACGGGCCGCCGCTGGTCCGATGGCTTGCACCAGGCCGTCGAAGCGAAAGAAGGCGTCAAGATCCAGAACGAGAACCAGACCCTGGCCTCGATCACCTTCCAGAACTACTTCCGCATGTACGCCAAGCTGGCCGGCATGACCGGTACGGCCGATACCGAAGCGTACGAATTCCAGGAAATCTACGGCCTGGAAACGGTCGTGATCCCGCAAAACCGTCCGCTGCAGCGCAAGGACCGCCAGGATCAGGTCTACAAGTCGTCGGCGGAAAAATACAACGCGATGTTGAACGACATCCGCGACTGCTACGAGCGCGGCCAGCCCGTACTGGTCGGCACGACCTCGATCGAGAACTCGGAACTGCTGTCGGGCATCCTGACCAAGGCAGGTTTGCCGCATAACGTGCTGAACGCGAAGCAGCATGCGCGCGAAGCGGAAATCATCGCCCAGGCAGGCCGTCCGAAAGCCATCACCATCGCCACCAACATGGCCGGTCGCGGTACGGACATCGTGCTGGGCGGCAACGTCGAAAACCAGATCAAGTTCATCGAAGCCAATCCTGAACTGAGCGATGCCGACAAGGCCGCCCAGTCTCAGACCTTGCGCGATGAATGGCAGTCGCTGCACGACCACGTGGTCAATGCGGGCGGCTTGCACATCATCGGCACCGAACGCCACGAATCGCGCCGCGTCGACAATCAGCTGCGTGGCCGTGCCGGCCGCCAGGGCGATCCCGGTTCGTCGCGCTTCTACCTGTCGCTCGACGACGCGCTGCTGCGCATCTTCGCCGGCGACCGCGTGCGCGCCGTGATGGACCGCCTGAAAATGCCGGAAGGCGAACCGATCGAGGCAGGCATCGTCTCGCGTTCGATCGAATCGGCCCAGCGCAAGGTGGAAGCGCGCAACTTCGATATCCGCAAGCAATTGCTGGAATACGATGACGTCGCCAACGACCAGCGCAAGGTCATCTACCAGCAGCGCAATGAGCTGCTGGAAACGACCGACATCTCGGACATGATCGCTTCCTTGCGCCACGGCGTGTTCACCGACCTGGTGCACGAGTACGTGCCGCACGAATCGGTGGAAGAGCAGTGGGATATCAAGGGCCTGGAAAATACCCTGGCCAGCGAATGGCAACTCGATTTGCCGCTGCATGAAATGCTGGAAGCCGATTCGACCTTGACGGACGAAGAGATCCTGGAAAAAGTGCTGGCCGCGGCCGATGCCGTGTACCAGTCGAAGATCGACATCGTCGGCAAGGAATCGTTCAACGGCTTCGAGCGCAATGTCATGCTGCAAAGCGTGGACAGCCACTGGCGCGAACACCTGGCGGCGCTCGACCACCTGCGCCAGGGTATTCACCTGCGCGGTTATGCGCAGAAGAACCCGAAACAGGAATACAAGCGCGAAGCGTTTGAACTGTTTGGCCAGATGCTCGACATGATCAAGAACGACGTCACGAAACACGTGATGACGGTACGCATCCAGTCGCGCGAAGAAGTCGATGCGGCCGAACAGGCGATGCAGCAGTCGCACGTGGAAAACGTGCACTACCAGCACGCCGAATTCGACCCGAACGCGGCGCCGGAAGAGCTGCTGGCGCCTGTCGCCGGCGGCAACATGGACAACGTCGACGACATGAGCGTGAGCATGGGCGTCAAAGTGGGCCGCAACGACCCATGCCCTTGCGGCAGCGGCAAGAAGTACAAGGCTTGCCACGGCAAGCTGGCGTAAAGCCTGTTTGACCGCCTGAACAAGAACGGAGACTGCGGTCTCCGTTTTTTTTCGGCTGTACGTGGCCGGCGGCTCAGGGAAAGGCCCAGTATTGCGGCGCCTGCGAGGGAATGCCTTTCAAGCCGCCGCGGTTTTTTGCCCGCTGGCCCGTCTTGATCATGGTGGCGATGTCGGTCAGCAGGACGCGGTTGCTGGCGAAGTAATCGTGGCCCATGAAATTCATGATGACGGCCGAGGCATCGATGATTTCCATGCCGGGGATGCTGACGACGGGACCGCGGATGTCGCCTATCCTGTCCCAGTCGGCAAAATTGTAGGAAGCCCGCATGGCCTTGTCGTTCGCGGACGCGTACAGGGTGGCGGGAAGCTTGAGGCTGGCAAAACGGGGAGCGATCTGCTCGCGGAAGATATCGGCATTGATGTCCGGCGCCGCCAGCACCACCTGCTTGAACAGGGGCCGCAGCTCGGGACGCTTTTCCAGCAGGTTGGCCATGGCCACGGACATCGGGCGGTTGCCCATGCTGTGGGCGATGATGTAGATATCCGTGGCGGAAGAGTGCTCCGCGAAGTCGGCCAGGAAGGCTTGCAGGTGTGCCTGCGTCCATTCGGCGGCATTTTCATCGAACTCATAGCCGGCCAAGGTGCCTTTCGACGGCCAGCTGTAGAACACGGGCAGGGCGCCGATATCGAGGTCGACCGCCATCTGCGCCGTGCGCCGGGCGGCGTCGTCAAATGAGTTGCTGTAGCCATGGATGTAGATGAGGGCGGCGTGCCGTTCCGGGGCGGCCTGTATCCTGGCCTTGACGGTGGCGAGAAAATCCGTGCGCGACAGGCGCGTGCTTCCCTTGATCAGCACATATTTTTGCGCATTGTCGCCGGACAGGATGGCGTACCAGGGCGGCAACGGCAACTCGCCCGGCGCTCTTTTCTCCGGGATGCTCACGACGACGCTGCCGTAACTCAGGTAGGGCGCCACACGGTTGGGCTGCCAGCCATAATTGTGGCTGCCGGGCTGGTATTGCCGGTCGGTGGCGTAATACACGGTGACGTGCACGGCGCCGGGCGGTGGCGCATCGTTGCCGTACCTCGGCGTGCCGCCGCTGCCCGTGCTGCCGACCAGATTGCCGAGGTTGCCGAGCAGGCCGCCCGTGCCCGACCATGCGCTGCTCCACGGACTGGTGGGTGCTGGCCGCGGTACCTTGGGAGGCGGCGGAACTGCAGCCGCTGGGTGCGCTTCAGAGGCCTGTCCGATCGAGTCGTCGCCTATGTGCTGCGTCGCGCCATCTGGCACCGTACAAGCCGTCAACCACGCTAGCAGACAAAACAGGCATAACAGGTGCAACAGGCATGACCGACCCGCATCGCTGCGCTGCATCCGGTTTGACTGGCCCTGCACCATGACACCCTCCCTGGACGGCGCGATTGCAAGTCTCGCCATCGTCCATTCCCATACCTTAGCCCCGCCAGGCAGGCAGCGTTTTGATAAATCGCAAGCCTGGCCACGCTGGCGGCCCCTCTCGCCGCAGCCGGGGCCGTCGCGACTATTCCCTTGCCGCATGTTCACCCGCGCCGCGAAGGCGCTACAATAGCGCTTCCCTTTTCCCTCGCAGAAGAAATCACCATGGCCGTCAATTCCCCCAAGCCCGTCGCCGCCGACTTGAAAGCCGTCGCCGGCATTGAAATCGGTGTTGCCGAAGCCGGCATCAAGAAACCCAACCGCAAGGATTTGCTGGTATTGAAACTGGCGCCGACGGCCACCGTGGCCGGCGTGTTCACCCTGAACCGCTTCTGCGCCGCGCCCGTGCAAATCTCGAAAGCCAACCTGGCGGCAGTGACGGCCGGGGCCGCGCCGATCCGCGCGTTGCTGGTCAACACGGGCAACGCGAATGCGGGCACGGGCGAATCGGGCCTGGCCGATGCGCAGGCCAGCTGCGCCGCGCTGGCCGAGCTGCTGGGCTGCACGCCGCAGCAAATCCTGCCGTTTTCCACCGGCGTGATCCTGGAACCCTTGCCCGTGCAGCGCCTGGTGGCCGGCTTGCCGCAAGCCGTGGCCGCGTTGACGCCTGATAACTGGTTTTCGGCCGCGGAAGCCATCATGACCACCGACACGCAGCCGAAAGCGGGCTCGCGCACCGTCACCATCGGCGGCCATGCGGTCACCCTGACGGGCATCAGCAAGGGCGCCGGCATGATCAAGCCGAACATGGCCACCATGCTGGGTTTCCTCGCATTCGACGCCACCGTAGCCCAGCCCGTGCTGGACCAGTTGGTGAAACAGGCGGCCGACAAGTCGTTCAACTGCATCACCATCGACGGCGATACGTCCACGAATGACTCGTTCATGCTGGTGGCCACGGGTGCCGGCAGCCTGGTCATCGATTCCATCGATTCGCCGCACTACGCTGAACTGGCCGCTGCCGTCACCGAACTGTCTACTTTTCTCGCGCAAGCCATCGTGCGCGACGGCGAAGGCGCCACCAAGTTCATGACCGTGACCGTGGAAGACGGCCGCAACGTGGAAGAATGCCGCAAGATCGCCTATTCCATCGCCCATTCGCCGCTGGTGAAAACGGCCTTCTTCGCCTCCGACCCGAACCTGGGCCGCATCCTGGCCGCCATCGGCTATGCGGGCGTGGACGACCTTGACGTGGGTCAATTGAATTTGTACCTGGACGACGTGTGGGTGGCCAAGAACGGCGGCCGCAACCCCGATTACCAGGAACAGGATGGCCAGCGCGTGATGCAGCAAAGCGAAATCACCATCCGCGTGAAACTGGCGCGCGGCGATGCTACGGCCACATTGTGGACGTGCGACTTGTCGCATGACTACGTGTCGATCAACGCCGACTACCGCTCATGACCGCCCTCGATCAATTCCTGATCCGCGCCGAGCGGGTACTGGCGCGCCTGGAGTCGATCTTGCCGCCGGCCTTGCCGGCGACCGACTGGAACAGCTTTGCCTTCCGCTGGCGCCGGCGCCAGGGCGCCGCCAGCCATCTGCAGGCGGTGGCGCACGTGTCAAACATCGCGTTGGATGACTTGCACAACATCGGCACGCAAAAGGCGCAGATCGAGCAGAACACGCGCCAGTTCGTCGCCAGCCGTCCCGCCAACAACGTGCTGCTGACGGGCGCGCGCGGCACGGGCAAGTCGTCGCTGATCAAGGCCTGCCTGAACCAGTTTGCCGGCCAGGGCTTGCGCCTGATCGAAGTGGATAAAGCAGATCTTGCCGACTTGCCCGACATCGTCGACCTTGTGGCGGCGCGCCCCGAGCGCTTCATCATCTTTTGCGACGATCTGTCGTTCGAAGAGGGCGAAAGCGGCTACAAGGCGCTGAAAGTGGCGCTCGACGGCAGCATCGCCGCGCAATCGGACAATGTGCTGATCTACGCCACCTCGAACCGCCGTCACCTGATGCCGGAACGCATGTCGGACAACACCAGCTACAAGACGGACGACGATGGCGATTTGCATCCGGGCGAGACGGTGGAAGAGAAAATCTCGCTGTCCGAGCGCTTCGGCCTGTGGCTGTCGTTCTATCCGTTCAAGCAGGATGACTACCTCGATATCGCGGCCCACTGGCTGGCCTCGTTCGGCTGCACGCCGGAGCAGATCGGGCAAGCGCGCGGCGATGCCCTGCGCTGGGCCTTGCAGCGCGGTTCCCGTTCGGGCCGTGTCGCCTGGCAATTTGCGCGCGATTATGCTGGGAAACTACCTGCGGGAAAGTTGCCGCAATGAGCGAAGTGAAAGTGACACCGGTGGACGTCGCCGTCGGCATCCTCATGAAGCCGAACGGCGACGTCCTGCTGGGCCAGCGCCCGGCCGGCAAGCCGTATGATGGCTATTGGGAATTTCCTGGCGGTAAAGTCGAACCGGGTGAAGCCATTTTGGATGCCTTGAAACGCGAGTTTGTCGAGGAGCTGGGTTTATACATCGACAGCGCCGAAGCCTGGTGCGGCGTCGAATATGTGTATCCGCACGCCCATGTGCGCCTGCATTTCTATATCAGCCGCGAATGGCGGGGCGAGCCGCAAAGCCTGGAAGGGCAGGCGTTCGCCTGGCAGGGCACGGTGGGCGTGGAACCTTTGCTGCCCGCCACCATTCCTCTGCTGGAATGGCTCGACGAGGTACGCCGGGAATCGCTGGCTGCCTGAGCATGACTTGCGCCGGTATGCCGCCCCTGTGCTGCGCTGGCGCAAGCCTGTTTCGTCCTTCCCTTGCATCGCCGGTGTTTTGCGCTACAGTGCTCTCATGACGCACTGGGGGAACTCGCATGGCGCTGACCCTGACCTTCACCGATATCGATGAATTGCTGCTCGCGGCGCTGCATAAGCGTGCGCGCGCCCATGGGCGCAGCATCGAGGAAGAGCACCGCGACATCCTGCGCAGCGCCCTGCGGCCGTTGCCGAAGCGGCCGCTCGACGACATCTTGCGCGCCATGCCGGACGTGGGATTCGACACGGATTTCGAACGCCGCTCCTGACGCGCCATGCCCGGCTACCTGCTTGATACGGATGTGATCGTTGCTGCGCGGAAAGGCAGCGCTGCGCCGGCGGGCGTGGCCGCCATTTTCGAGCGGATCGCCCCGGAAGAGCGTTACGTGCCGGTGCAAGTGATCGCCGAGTTGCGCGCAGGCATACAGTGCAGCTGGCGGCGCGAAGCGGCGCTGGAAGCACTGGCCCTGGAAGGCTGGCTGGAGGCTGTGCTGGCAGAGTATGCGCCCCGCCTGCTGGAATTCGATCTCGATTGCGCGCTCGTGTGCGCCCGCCTGCATGCTGGCCGTAGCCAAGTGCCGGGCGTGGACAGGCAGATTGCGGCGATGGGCATCGCCTATGGCTTGACGGTGGTCAGTGGACGGCTTGCTAGCTTCTTGATGCAGGGGCTGCGCCTGGAAAATCCGTTTAATTGAAGCTAATTGCGGCTTACTGCGGCTTGTTGTCTTCGTCTGCCAATGGATCTTCGAACGGATCGGCGGCGGGGATCGTGTATTTCTCTTCGGCCCAGGCACCCAGGTCGATCTGCTTGCAGCGTTCCGAGCAGAAGGGGCGGAATTTGTTGGCTTCAGTCCATTCGACTTTGGCGGCACAGGTAGGGCAGTTAACGACGGTCATGGCGATTACAGTTAAAAATTACAGAGCGTGAGCTCGAATGGTACATCGTCTTCCAGCGGCTTGGGTTTCAAGTCGCCGCCCTGGGTGGTGAAGCGCACCCACAGCATATATTTATTGGCGGAAATTTCCGGGATGGCGCCGCTGTTTTCATCCAGACTCAGGCGCAGCATCTGGTACACCTTGCCTTGCAGCATTTGCTGGTAGCTGCCGCCATTGGCGATCAGTTTCACGGGGCCGCCGGAATCGCGCAGCAGGCGCAAGACGAGGGCCAGCGCATCGAACAGCGGTGCCAGCGGGGCGAACCAGGCGTGGATATCGGCCAGGCGCTGCTCGCAGCTGCGTTTTTGCCAGGCAAAGTAGGACGGCAAGTCGAATTCGCAGGCGCCGCCCGGGATGATGGTGCGGCCGCGGATGCTCATCAGCCATTCATTGTCGCGGATATTCTGGCCCGTCTTGCCTTGCGCCGCCACCAGGGCGCCGCTGACGCTGTCGAGTTCACCGAGGATGGCATCGAGGGTTTCCGGTTCTACATTCGGATTGCTGCGGTAGCCCAGCAGGCTCTGGCGCTGGCGCTCGAGTTCCTGCAGCAGGTCGGACTTCAGGTCGGCGCGGCCCGCCACTTCGAGCATGTCGAAAATGGTTGCCAAGGCAACATGGTGCTGCATTGCATGCTCTTGCTGGATGAAGAACTTGAATTTGTCGTACAGGTCTTCCAGCCGCAACAAGGTACGTATGCGTTCGTTGAAAGGGTATTCGTAGACAATCAAAATAATTCCCTTAAGTAAGGACCTGCAAACAATCCCGTGATTTTGAACCAAGCGTCGACAAATTACAAACGTTGCGACCCGATTCCAGCCATTCTTTTTGAAAATGCCAGATATAAATCGTGCAACTGGGCAATCTGCGGCGCCAGGGCAGCCAAATCGCCATTATTGTCGATCACATCGTCCGCTGCCGCGAGGCGCATGGCGCGCGTGGCCTGCGTGGCCATGATGGCCTTGACTTGTTCTTCCGATAAGCCATTGCGCGCCATCACACGCGATATTTGCAAACTTTCCTCGCAATCGATGACCAGCACGCGGTTGACCCGTTCCACCCAACCGCCGGACTCGACCAGCAGGGGCACGGCAAAGATCACATAGCTGCCCGTTGCTGCGGCGGCCGCCTCCAGGGTGGCCTGGCGGATGCGCGGGTGCAGGATGGCTTCCAGTCTGGCCTTGGCGGCGGCGTCGGAAAACACGAGGTTGCGCATTTTGGTGCGGTCGAGGGCGCCGCGCGCATCCGCGTAGTCGGGGCCGAATTCCGCCACCAGGGCTGGCATGGCCGCGCCATGCGGCGCCGTCAGGCTGTGGGCGATCTGGTCGGTATCGACGATGGAGGCGCCGCGCGCGGCAAACAGGTCGGCCACCGTGCTCTTGCCGCAGCCGATGCCGCCGGTGAGTCCGATGCTGAAATAGGGGGCGTTGTGTAATTGCATGTGTGTATCCATAAGGGGCCGGTCAGCCGGTCAGGCCCAGCGTGAGCCGCGACAGGGGCGTGCCGTACAGCAGCGCGATCAGGCCCGCCGCCGCCAGGTAGGGACCGAAGGGAATCGGTTTGTCGCGCCCCCGCTTGGCAAACACGATCAGGCCAATGCCGACCACGGCGCCCACCAGCGACGACAATAATATGATCGTCGGCAACATGGTCCAGCCCAGCCACGCACCTAGCGCCGCCAGCAATTTGAAGTCACCATAGCCCATTCCCTCCTTGCCTGTCGCCAGCTTGAAGGCCCAGTACACGGCCCACAGGGCCAGGTAGCCGGCGGCCGCGCCGATGACGGCGTCCTGCAGCGGCACGAAGGTGCCGTTGATATTGACCAGCAAACCCGCCCACAGCAGGGGGAAGGTGAGGTCGTCCGGCAGCATTTGCGTATCGGCATCGATGAAGGTCATGGCGATCAGCAGCCAGGCAAACACCAGCGTCGCCAGGCCCGTCCAGCCGCTGCCGAAGTGCCAGATCAACAGGGCCGACAGCGCGCCCGTCAATAATTCCACCAGCGGGTAACGCGCGGAGATCGGCGCCTTGCAGGCGCTGCATTTGCCACGCAGCAGCAGGTAGCTGAGGACGGGGATGTTTTCCATGGCCGTGATGCGGTGGCCGCAGGCGGTGCAGTTCGAGTGCGGCAGCATCAGGTTGTAGCGGTCCGTGTGCGGCAGGGGCAAGCCGCTTTCCTCCGCCACGTAGTTATCGGAGTCGCGCTGCATCATTTTTGGCACGCGGTGGATCACCACATTCAGAAAACTGCCGACGATCAGGCCGAACAGGGCGGCGACGAGGGCGACGGGAAGATTGCCGGGCGCGGCGAACAGCAGGGTATCTTGCAGCATGGTGAACTTGTCTGAGGGGATGAATGTGCCGCGCAAACATTGCTTGGCACTGCAGCAGTGTAAAACATCCGCCGGCGCATGGGGACGTTTTGCGTCGACATGTCTTCAAATCACGGCGCCCAGCTTGAAAATCGGCAAATACAAGGCGATCACGAGGGAGCCGACCAGCACGCCCAGCACCACCATCAGCGCCGGCTCCAGCAGCGTGGCAAGGGTGGCCACGGTGGCATCGATATCGGCCTCGATGATATCTGCCGCGCGCGACAGCATGGCGTCGAGCGCGCCCGATTCCTCGCCGATCAGGGCCAGTTGCGTCAGCAGCGGGGGAAATACGCCGCTGTGCTCCATGGCCAGCGCCAGGCTGCCGCCGGCGCGGATTTCCCGTTCGATGCTTGTCGTCGCTTCCTGGTACAGCGCGTGGCCGGCGGCGGCGCCCACCAGGCCGAGCGAATCGAGCAGCGGCACGCCGGCGGCGAACATGGCAGCCAGGGTGCGCGTCCAGCGGGCGATCGCCGCTTTGCGCTGGAGCGGGCCGAACACGGGCAGGCGCAGTGCCCGCAGTTGCGTGTTGCGCCGCCAGGCGGGCCAGCGGCGCCAGGCCAGGTGCAGCAGCACGCAAGCGAGCACGAGCGCCGCCAACAGAGCCAGCCAGTAATGGACCAGGAAGGCGGACGCGCCCATGACGAGCAGGGTAGGCAGCGGCAACGGTGCGCCGAAGCTGTCGAAGACCTGGCGAAAGGCGGGCACGACCACGCTCATGATGATGGCCGTGACGACGATGGCGACGAGCACGATGACCAGCGGATACATCAGCGCGCCGCGCACCTTCCGCCGCAGAGCGATGGCCTTTTCCTGGTGCGTGGCCAGGCGCGCCAGCAAGTCCTGCACGATGCCGGCCTGTTCGCCTGCCGCCAGCAGCTTGCAATACAGCTCGTCAAACAGCAGCGGGAACTGGCGGAACGCCTGCTGCAGGCTGCTGCCCGCTTCGATGTCGTGGCGCAAGTCGCGCATCAGCTCGGTGACGGCCGGTTTGGCGTGGCCCTTGCCGGCGATGTCGAAGGCGTGCAGCAGCGGCACGCCGGCCGCCATCATGGTCGACAGCTGGCGTGTGAACAGGGCGATATCCTTGCGCGTGATGGCCTTGCCCGGCGCGCTGCGCGCAGCCCGCACACGGGTGGCCAGGATGCCCTGGCGGCGTAGCGCGAGCGTCGCCGCGCCGGCATCGGCGGCGCGCAAGACGCCTTCGGCCGCCTTGCCATGGCGATCCGTGCCCTTCCATGCAAAGCGCCGCTCGGCCGCCATGTGCACCTCCTGCCGTCACGGTAGCAGCGTCAGGCAAGAGTACCAGCCGTACTGGCGGCAAGCTTGATGTGGCTCAGCCTTTTGTGGTTTGCACTTCCGTCTGTACAACGGCCTGGGCTTTCACGTCGGCCGCATCGTCCTCGTCGCTGTCCGTGCCCTTGCTGATGCTTTCGCCATCGTCGCGGCGCAGGGTCCAGAAGGTCAGCGAGGACAGCACCGTCAGGGCGGCCAGGGTGAGGAAGGCGTGGTGCAGTGCCGTGCTGAGCATGGCGCGGTCCGACTGCGGCATGTCGCCCAGGTACCAGCCCGTGATCAGCGAACCGAAGGCGAGGCCAAAGCTCATCGACAGTTGCTGCATCGAGCTGGCGATGGTGCTGGCCATGCTGGAATCGGCCTTGTCGACGTCGGCATACGCGATGGTATTCATGCTGGAAAATTGCAGCGAATTGAAAAAGCCCAGGCACAGGCTGATGGCGACGATCACATACAGGGGCGTGCCCGCGCCCACCTGCGAAAACATGGCGATGGTAATGCCGATCAGCACGGTGTTGACGATCAGCACCTGGCGGTAGCCGAAGCGGGCCAGCACGCGCGCGGAAATGAATTTCATGCCCATGGCGGCGGCGGCCGACGGCATCATCAGCAATCCCGATTGCCAGGCGGGCAAGCCCAGGCCCAGCTGGTACAGCAGCGGCAACAGGAAGGGCAGGCCGCCCACGCCCAGGCGCGTGACGAAGCCGCCCACCACCGAGACGCGGAAAGTGCGGATCTTGAAAAGGGCCAGGCGCAGCAGCGGGTGCAGCACTTCGCTCGAATGCCAGGCATACGCAGCCAGCAGGCTGATGGAAATGAACAGCAGCACGGCAAACGAAGTACCGTCGATGCGGTGTTCGCCGAAGATTTCCAGCAGCCACGACAGCAGCGCGATGCCCGTGCCGAACAGCACCAGGCCGATCAGGTCCAGCGGACGGGGCTTGTCGCCGTAATAGTCGGGCATGTAGCGGTGCGCCAGGTACAGCGCCGCCAGGCCGACAGGCACGTTGACGAAGAAAATCTCACGCCACGACAGCCAGTGGACGATCAGCCCGCCCACGGTAGGCCCCAGCAGGGGCCCGATCAGGGCGGGGATGATGACGAAATTCATGGCCGCCAGCAATTGTGACTTGGGAAAGGTGCGGATGATGGTGAGCCTGCCCACCGGCATCATCATGGCCGCGCCTACGCCCTGCAGCAGGCGCGCGGCCACCAGCATGGGCGCATTTACGGACAGGCCGCACAGGATGGAGGCGATGGTGAAGATGGCAACGGCGGCGGAAAACACGCGCCGCGTGCCGAAGCGGTCGGCCATCCAGCCGCTGATGGGGATACACACGGCCAGGCTCAGGATATAGCTGGTGACGACGGCCTTCAGGCTCAGCGGCGTCACGTTGAGGCTGGCGGCCATGGCGGGAATGGCGGTGTTGACGATGGTGGAGTCGAGTTGCTCCATGAACAGGGCGGTGGCGACCACCCAGGGAAGATAGCTTTTAATCGGGGAACTGGTCATGGATGCGAGCCTGAGGAGGTAAGACGGAGCCGACAGTACGATGAATTGTCACATAAATGGCGCAGGCTTGCCGCCCGCGCCGTTCATTCTGGCATCGACTCGGGGGCAGAGTCCATGGAACATTTGTTCCATGGCAATAGATTACTGGCAAGGCTAGCATGTGTTTTCCGGCAGCTCCCGCCTCTCCTTCCCGAAAGTCATGCCATATGAAAAATGCACTTACCTTCCTTGCCCTGAGCGCCGCCCTGTCCGCCTGCGGCGGCGGCGGCGATCACGCTGCGCCGGAAGCGCCAGTCACGCCGCCCGTCGTGGTCACCCCCGTCGCCGATCCCGTGACGGTCGCCTCGCAAGCGGTCGCGGCCCAGGCTGGCCTGGCCGTGATCGCCGGCGCCAATGCGGACGAGACGGTATATGACGTAGCGGCCGATATCGGGGACACGTGGCGCATCGCGTTCGACAGCGCAAAGAAAACCTACGTCATCCGCGTGCTGTCGACGCAGTTCGGCTTGAGCGACCGCAGCGGCAGTTTCAGCGCTGTCACCGTCGGCAATCTCACCACCTATACGGCAACGGATTTCAGCGTCACCGTCGATGCGCGCACGCGCCTGCTGACAGGGACGGTGAAGCTGGGCAGCATGAATTCCAACGTCAGCGGCAGTGGCTATACCGCCACCGACGTGGCCAAGCTGGCCGGCAGCTATATCTTCCTGGGCGCCATGCGCAATGCCTCGAATGGTGGCGACCGCTTCAATCCGAAGGGCAGCCTCACGGTGGCGGCCGATGGCAGCGCGCAACTGTGCAATGGCGGCGTGTTCAATGCGCAAGGCGTGTGCTCTGCGGTATCGCCGCAGCTGGAAGCGGAAAACGCCAGCCTGACCCTGGTCAAGGATGCAAAGAACGGTTTGCTCGTCGCCCGCCAGGGCCAGCAGGATTTCGGCATTGTCCACGTGCATGCCGGCGACCGGGGGCTGGCGCTGTTCATCGACCGCTACAGCCGCAACCAGCAGAACGTGCTGCGCGTGGGCACCATCGTCGCCGCCAAACAACAGAAGATCGGCACTGAAATCGCCGGCAGCTACGCCTGCTCGGCACCGGGCATCAGCGCGAAAATCGAGATTGCCGGCAGCACCGCCACCCTGACGAATAACACGAGCGGTAAGACGCATGCGGAAACCATCACCGTCAACAAGCTGGGCCTGGGCGCGCAGGCCGTCGATTTCGATGGCATCGCCGTGTTCAAGGACCCGGCCGACGTGCCGGCAGATTACTCGATGTTCATGCCGGTGTCGTCGAGCATGGCGGTCGAGTTCTCGACCGACCGCACGTACATGGGCACGTGCCTGAAAAAGTAATCGCTAGCGTTTGAGGTGATCCAGGGCGGCCAGCAGCGGAATGGCCGCATCGGCGATGCGCTCCAGGCTGGCCTCGCGCAGGGCGGCGGTGTCCACCGTGTGGCCGGAGTCCAGCCCCGCCCAGCGCAGCAGCGCCGAACACGCGGCGGGCGTGTCGAACATGCCGTGCAAGTAGCTGCCGAGGATTTGCCCGTCGTCCGACACGGCCCCTTCCGGGCGGCCGTCGATGACGAAGGCCGGCTGCGCCAGCGCCGCGCCATGCGAGACGCCCATGTGGATTTCATAGCCTGCCACCGGCGCATCGGCCGCGCCGGCAAACGCGCATTGGCCGCGCACTTGTTCCAGCCGCTTGTCGCTTGTTAATTCCGTCACCAGGTCGAGCAGGCCCAGTGCCTTTGATTCTCCCGCCGCGCCTTCCACGCCCAGCGGATCGCGCACGCTCTGCCCCAGCATCTGGAAGCCGCCGCAGATGCCGAGCACCTTGCCGCCATAGCGCAGGTGTCTGGTCAGGTAGGCGGGCCAGCCTTGCTGCTGCAGCCAGGCCAGGTCGCCCCGCGTGTTCTTGCTGCCTGGCAGGATCACCAGGTCGGCCGGCGGAATCGGCTGGTCCTGTTTGATGAATTGCAGGTCGATGCCGGGGTGGGCGCGCAGCGCGTCGACATCCGTGTGGTTGCTGATGCGCGGCAGTTGCGGTACCACCACCTTGAAGGCGCCGCGTTCGGCTTGCGTCGCTTCGACGGCGTCTTCCGCGTCGAGGAACAGGCCTTGCAGATAGGGCAGCACGGCCAGCACGGGCTTGCCCGTCTGCTGTTCCAGCCAGTCGATGCCGGGCGTGAGCAGCGAGATGTCGCCGCGGAAGCGGTTGATGACGAAGCCGAGGATGCGCGCCCGCTCGCTGTCGGACAAACACGCCAGGGTGCCGATGATGTGCGCGAAGACGCCGCCCCGGTCGATGTCGGCCACCAGGATCACGGGGCAGTCGACGGCTTCGGCAAAGCCCATGTTGGCGATGTCGCGCGCGCGCAGGTTGACTTCGGCGGGGCTGCCCGCGCCTTCGACGATGACGGCGCCGTATTGCTGGCGCAAGCGCGTAAAGGACTCCAGCACGGCGCCCATCGCGATGGTTTTATATTGCTGGTAGTCGCGCGCATCCATCTCGGCGCGCACCTTGCCGTGGATGATCACCTGCGCGCCCGTGTTCGACGATGGTTTCAAGAGCACCGGATTCATGTCCGTATGCGGCGCGATGCCGCAGGCCAGCGCCTGCAGGGCTTGCGCGCGGCCGATCTCGCCGCCGTCGCTCGTCACCGCGCTGTTCAAGGCCATGTTTTGCGGCTTGAACGGCGCCACCGTCACGCCACGGCGTTTCAACAACCGGCACAGCGCCGCGACGACGGTGCTCTTGCCCGCGTCGGACGTCGTGCCCTGCACCATCAGGACGGGAAAGGGAAGCTTCATGCCTGCTGCTCCTGCCAGGCTGAGATGATGTCGCTGATCTGGCGCAGCCCTTCGGTAATCGCCGCCGGGCCGGGCGACAGGATGTCGGGCGACTTGATCTCGAACAGCATCTGGTTTTTCACGGCGGGAATCGCATCCCAGCCCGGGCGCGCCGCCAGCTGCGCCGGCTGGAACTTCTTGCCGCACCAGCTGGCGAGGATGATGTCGGGCGCGCGTACGAGCACGTCGTGGGAATCGGCGATGATGCGCTCCTTCGCGCCGGGCTGTACGGACAATTCAGGGAAGGCGTCCGTGCCGCCGGCGATCTCGATCAGTTCCGCCGCCCAGCCGATGCCGCTCATCAGGGGATCGTTCCACTCTTCAAAATACATCACGGGCTTGCGCGTCCAGGCGGCGGCCCGGGCCCGGGCGGCGGCGATGTCCGCGCGCAGGCTGGCGATCAGCAATTTGCCCGCTTCCTCGCGCCGCACCAGCGCGGCCAGCACGCCGATCATGCGCAGGATGCCGTCCACCGTGCGCTGGTTGAACTGGTGTACTTCGATGCCGGCCTTGACCAGGTCGCGGCAGATATCGGCCTGCATGTCGCAAAAGCCGATCACGAGGTCGGGTTCCACTGCCAGGATGCGTTCCAGGTTCGTGGACGAAAAGCCGCTGATCCTGGTTTTTTCCTCGCGCGCCCGTGGCGGGCGCACGGTAAAGCCGGAGATGCCCGCGATGACGTCCTCGGCACCCAGCGCGTACAGCGTTTCCACGGCTTCCGTCGACAAACAGGCGATGCGCTGGTAGTGACTCATTGAGCCGCCTTGCCGCTACGGCGCTGGCGAGCCACTTCCAGCTGTTCGCACATGGCGGCCGTGCCTTCGATCATGCGCGGGCCGGCGCGGTTCAGCAGGTCGCCATTCAGGCGGAACAGGTTATTCTTGCGCACGGCCGTCATCGACGGGAAGGCGCGCCACATGGCCAGGCCGCCTTCGCTGCGCGGGTCGCTCTTTTCGCTGGTGCCGAAGATGACTTCCGGGTCTTCCTGCAGCACGCCTTCCGGCGTGACGACGGGCGCCACCACCTTCATCGCGGCGAACACATTCTGGCCGCCGCATACGCGCATCGAATCGCTGATGATGCTCGCGCCGCTCAAGGTATATAGAGGTTTGTCCCACACCTGGTAAAACACGCGCACGGGCGGGCGCTGCGCGTATTGCGCCGTCAAGCTGGCCAGCTTGGCGCGCAGCTGGGCGGCGGCCGGCTTAGCGGTTTTTTCCGTGCCCATCAGCTGGCCCAGGCGTTCCATGCTGTCGGGGATATCGGCCAGCTTGCGCGGCTCGCTGTGATAGATGGGCACCTTCAGCTGGCGCAGCATGGCGATCTGGCGCTCGGCGCTGCCATGCATCCACACGACGATCAGGTCCGGCTTCAGGGCAATGATGCGTTCCATGTCGTACTGGCGGTTGTCGCCCACTTGCGTGATTTTCTTGGCCGCTTCTGGGAAGTCGCTGTAGCTGACGACGCCGGCGATCTTGTCGCCGCCGCCAGCCGCGAAAAGCAGTTCCGTGACGTGCGGCGCCAGCGCCAGGATGCGCTGCGCCGGTTTTGCCACGGTGACGGTATTGCCGTCGTCGTCGCGCACGCTGATGGCGGCATGCGCCTGCAGCGAGATAAGTCCGGCCAGCAGCAGTGCGGTTTTCAAGTAGTTCATAAGGGCTTCCATGCGGTGAGGGCCTGCTGCAGGCGCAGCCAGGCATGTTCGTCGGGGGGCAGGCCCAGGCGGATGCCGTGGGCAGCGTGGCGGAACAGGCGCACCCAGATGCCCGATTCTGCCATATGGCGCCAGAGCGCCTCGGCGCGTGCTTCCGGCCACCATTGAAACAGCGCCGTGCCGCTGCTGGCGATGCCGTGTGCGGCCAGCAGCTGGTGCAGGCGGGTGCCTTCACCGCGCAGGCGCTCGCGCATCGTGTGCTGCCAATGCGTGTCGGTGAGGGCGGCCAGCGCCACTTGCTGTGCCGGGCCGCTGACGGTCCACGGACCCAGCATGTCGGCCAGCTGCGTCAGCAGCGCGGGATGGGCGGCGACAAAGCCCAGGCGCAGGCCCGCCAGGCCAAAGAATTTGCCCACCGAGCGCAGCACGATCAAGCCTGGCCGATGCGTATGGGCACCCAGGCTGGCCTGCGCTTCCGTGTCGCCAAACGCTTCGTCGACCACCAGCCAGCCGCCGCGCGCGGCCAGCTTGCCGGCCCACTCCAGCAGCTGTTCCGGTGCGATGCGATCGCCCGTGGGATTGTTCGGATTGCAGACGACCAGCACGTCGCAGCCGTCCACCGCAGCGGCCAGCTGCGCATACGGCACTTGCCGCAATTGGTGGCCGTGCTGGCCCCAGTGGTGTGCGTGTTCCGCATACGAGGGCGCGGCCACCACCACGCGTGACGGTGGCCGCAGCCGGGGCAGGGCCTGGATGGCGGCTTGCGTGCCCGCCACGGGCAGCATGGCCGGTGCGTCGTAATAAGCGCAGGCGGTGGCCGCCAGCGCGGGATCGGCCTCCGGCAGCCGGTGCCAGGCGTTGGCGTCGGGTGCTGGCGCTGGATACCAGTGCGGGTTGATGCCGGTCGACAGGTCGATCCAGTCGGCGATCGGCCGCCCATACTCGCGCGCGGCGTCGTGCAGATTGCCGCCATGTTCAAGCAAGATAGGCCTCCCGCATGCAGGAGAGGCCCGCCAGCAGCGCCACCCAGATCAGCCACAGCACGGCCGTTTCGGCCACCAGGCGCCAGGCGCGGTCGATGTCGCGCGCTTCGGCGGGACGGCCGCGGCCCAGCGGCGGGCGGCGCTCCAGCGCGCCGTCGTAGATGGCGTCGCCACCCAAGGCCAGGCCGAGGGCGCCGGCGCCGCTGGCCATCACGGGGCCCGCGTTCGGACTGCCCCAGTTGGGCGCCTGCGTGCGCCAGCATTGCCAGGCGCGCTGTTTGTCCGCCATGCTCTTGCCCAGCATGACATAGGAGAGGGCCGTCAGGCGCGCCGGCAGGTAATTCAATATGTCGTCGATGCGCGCGGCGCAGCAGCCGAACCAGTCGTAGCGCGCATTGCGGTAGCCCCACATGGCGTCGAGGGTATTCGCCAGCCGGAATAGTACGGCGCCGGGGCCGCCCGCCACGGCAAACCAGAACAGGGTGCCGAAGACGGCGTCGTTGCCGTTTTCCAGCAAGGACTCCGTGCTGGCCTTGGCCAGGCTGGCCGCGTCGGCGTTGGCCGTGTCGCGGCTGACGATGCGCGCCGTCAGCAGGCGCGCGTTGTCCAGGTCATCGATGGCCAGGGCGTCGGCAATCGGCTGATTGTGGTCGCGCAGGCTGCGCAATCCCAGGCACAGATACAGCAGGAAGACGTGCAGCGCCGCGCCGGCCAGGCCGCACAGCCACCAGGCGGCATAGCTGATGGGCAGCACGGCCAGCGACCAGGCCAGCGCGCCGCGCAGGAAACGCCCACGGCTCCGGTTCAGCAGGCGCTCCAGCGCGCTGGCGAGGCGTCCAAAGCCCACCAGCGGATGCCAGCGGCGCGTTTCTCCCAGCAGCATGTCGAGCAGCACGCCCGCCGCCATCAAGGCGGCCAGCATAGGCAGCGACAGGCCGCTCAGCATGGGCCGCCTTTCAGGTACAGCGGCAGGCCGGCGGCGACAAAGACAGCCTTGTCGCACACGGCGGCCACGGCCTGGTTCAAGCGGCCCGCTTCATCGGTGAAGCAGCGCGAGATGGCGCCATACGGCACGATGCCCATGCCCACTTCGTTCGAGACGAGAACGAGGTCGCAATCGGTATCGCCGATTTCGGCCAGCGCGTACAGCAGGCGCGCGCGCTCGCTGTGGAACAGTTCGGGCAAGGCTATGTCTCCCACGTCCGGATACGTCTCGCCGCTGGAAAACATCAAATTCGTCAGCCACAGGGTCAGGCAGTCGATCAGCAGCAGCCGGCCGGGCCGTGCTTCCCGCAGGATGGCGTCGCCCAGGCGCAGCGGTTCTTCCAGTGTCGCCCACCCGGCTGGACGCTGCGCGCGGTGATGCGTGATGCGCGTGGCCATCTCGTCATCGCCCGCCCGTGCGGTGGCGATGTAGACCACTTCCTTGCCCGACTCGCGGGCCAGCTTTTCCGCATGGGCGCTCTTGCCGGAACGGGCGCCACCGAAGACCAGGGTGCGCGTCATGGCGCTGTTACCACTCGGTGCCGATTTGTGCGCCGATGCCGGCCGCATAGGCATGCTTGACGACGGCCATTTCGGTGACGGTGTCGGCGATGGCGATCAATTCATCCGGCGCGCCGCGGCCCGTGATGACCACGTGCTGCATGGCCGGGCGATCGAGCAGATCGGCGATGACCTTGTGCACGTCGAGGTAGTTGTACTTGAGGGCGATATTGAGTTCGTCGAACAGCACCAGGCCATAGCTTGGGTCGGCCAGGAAGGTCTTCGCCTGCTCCCATGCCAGTTCGGCTTTTTCGATGTCGCGTTCGCGGTTTTGCGTTTCCCAGGTATAGCCTTCGCCCATCGCATGAAAACTGATTTCGTCGGGGAAGCGGCGCAGGAATTTTTCTTCGCCCGTCGACATGGCGCCCTTGATGAACTGCACCACGCCTACCTTCATGCCGTGGCCCATGGCGCGGATGGCCATGCCGAAGCCGCTCGAACTCTTGCCCTTGCCGTTGCCCGTGTTGACGATGATGATGCCGATTTCCTTGTCGGCCTTGGCGATGGCCGCGTCGATGATGGCCTTCTTTCTCTCCATGCGCACGCGGTGGCGTTCGTTGATGGCAGCGGTATTGGCAGCGGTGTCCGCGTTGATGTTGTCGTTCATGTCAGTCCTCTTTCGGTATGAATATCTTGCGTTTGCCGTGATCGATGATCTCGATAGGGTGGCCCAGGTAGTCGCCCAGGATGGATGCCTGCATCACCTCGACCACGGGGCCGGCCAGCCAGCCGCCATCGCCCATCAGCAGCAGCGCATGGGTCGAGACGCTGTGCGCCAGGTTCAGGTCATGCCCCACCATCACTACGGTTTTATTCTGTTCGCGGCACAGCCTGGCCAGCAGGCCCATGACGCTGACCTGGTGCGCCAGGTCCAGCGCGTTGGCCGGTTCATCCAGCAGCAGCAGGGGCGTGTCCTGTGCCAGCATGGCGGCGATCGCCACGCGCTGGCGTTCGCCGCCGGACAGGCTGCGCACGTCGCGCTCGGCCAGGTGTTCCACTTCCATCGATGCCAGCGCCGCCAGGGCGATGCGCTGGTCGTCGCTGCCTTCCCAGTAATGGTTGTCGTGATACGGATGGCGCGCCGACAGCACCGTTTCGATGACGCGGTACGAGAACGCGTCGTGGCGCGCCTGCGCGAGAAAGGCCCGTTCGCGCGCCAGTGCTTCCAGTGGCCAGTCGACCAGGGCGCGGCCCTGTATCGTCACGTGGCCGGCATCCGGTTCGCGCAAGCCGGCCAGGGTGCGCAGCAAGGTGCTCTTGCCTGCGCCGTTGCGGCCGATGATGCTCCAGCATTCCCCATCCCTGATTTGCCAGGTGAGGTTTTCCACGAGGGAGCGCGTGCCTGCCTTCAGGCCCAGTTGGTAGGTGCGTATCATATTGGCATCATCCGCGGCGCAATCGGTGTAACTGGTACAGGAAGACGGGCGCGCCTATCATGGCCGTGACCACGCCGACGGGCAGCTGCAAGGGCGCCAGCACGGTGCGCGCAAGCGTGTCGGCCAGGACGAGAAAGGTGCCGCCGGCCAGCGCGGCGGCCGGTATCAGCAGGCGGTGGTCGGGGCCGCAGGCAAAGCGCAGCGCGTGCGGCACGATCAGGCCGACGAAGCCCACGCTGCCGGCGCTGGTGACGGCGCTGGCCGTGAGCAGGCCGGAACAGAAGAACAGTCCCTTGCGCAGGGCGCCCACGCGCACGCCCAGGGTGCTGGCAGCTTCCGCGTGCAGGGCCATGACGTTCAGCGAGCGCGCGCAGCGCAAGGCGAAGGCCATGGCGCCGGCCAACACCAGCCAGGGCATCAGCCGCGCGGGCGCGCCGGACAGGTCGCCGATCATCCAGAACACCATGCTGCGCAAGCGGCTTTCCGGGGCGATGGACAGCATCAGGGTGACGATGGCCATGCAGGCCGAGGCCAGGATCACGCCCGTCAGCAGCAACAGCGAGGCGCCGCCTTCGGCCGCCGTGCCGCCGCGCAGGTCGCGGCGCGCAAAAAAGTACAGCAGCATGGACACGCCGACGGCGCCGCCAAAGGCAGCCGCGTCGACCACCCACAGCGCGCACATGAACAGCAGCGCGGCCAGCGCGCCGACGGAAGCGCCGGCGGAAATGCCCAGCACGTAAGGATCGGCCAGGGGATTGCGCAGCAGCGCCTGCATCATCAGGCCGGCCAGCGACAGCGCCGCGCCGGTGACAAAGGCGGTCAGCGCACGGCCCAGGCGCAGGTCAAGCAGGGTGGCGGCGAGGGTGTCGGTCTTGCCCTGCACGACGTGGAACAGGGCGGAAGGCAGGTCGGCGAGCGGAATCGCGATCGAGCCGATCATGCCGGAGAAAATCAGGCTGGCAACGGCGCACGCGACCAGCACCGTGAGGATGACGGTGGCGCGGTGGCGCATATTGCGGAAAAATGGGTGCATGTACTGCCTTAAAAACGGGGACTGCAGAACTGCATCTGCGGGCGAGGGCGGCATGCCATCGCCCGCAGCTTACATCATTACATCATGCTTATTTCATGCCGTAGCGTACGCCAACGAAGAGGTTCGAGCCTGGCGTTGCATAGAAACGGCTCAGTTCATAGTCCTTGTTGGTGATGTTGTTCCAGCGTGCCAGCACCGACCAGTCACGTGCGAACTGGTAGGTGGTGTACAGGTTCAGCAAGCCATAGCCACCGAGGGTGGTCGTGTTGGCGGAATCTGCAAAACGTTTGCCCGACAACTGCCATTCCGTACCGGCGGTCAAAGGACCGGTTGTGTAATCGACGGCGAAATTGGCGTGCTTTTTCGCGCGGAGCGCCAGTTGCTTGTCGAGCGATTCATTGCGAGGATCTTGCAGGTCGATATTGCCACTGACGTTGAAGGCGCCGAATTTATGCGCGCCAGCCAGTGTCATGCCTTCGAGCAGACCTTTGTCGACATTCATGCTGCAGCCATAGCCTGGTTTCCAGCCAATCACCGGGCAAGCGTATACATAGTTGATCATATCGGTAATCTTGTTATGGTAGTAGATCGCGCTCAGTTGCGTCTGGCCGTCGTTGTAATGCAATCCAACTTCAGCATTGCGACCTTTTTCCGGCTTGTTCGTGGGGATGCCGGAGCCAGGGTAGTACAGATCGTTGAAGGTCGGTGCGCGGAAACTGGTGCCATAGCTGGCGTTGGCGCGCAAGGCGTTGCTGAAACGGTAGCCATAGGCGACGCTGCCCGTGTTGTGGATGCCGTAGACCGAGCTGTCGTCGCGACGGCCGCTGATGCTGGCCAGGTGGGCGCCTCGCACCAGGTTGTACGACGCTGCGAACGATTTGGTATTGCGTCCGCCGGACAGGCCTTCGAGCGAGCTCACGACGTCTTCGTCACGGTATTCACCCAGCAGTTGCAGTGTGTCGCGGCCGAGGAGAATATCGTTTTGCCAGCTGATGTCGCTTTGCTTGGTGTCGAACTGGCTTCTGCCGAAGGCGCCGTTGGCGGATACCGCGGTCAGTTTGTCCTTCGATTCTGCGTAGCGCAGCTCGCTGGTCCAGTTCGGCAAGAACTGGTTCTTCGTGAAGACCGAAATGCTTTCCTGCTTCTTGTCGTTGCGCGCGTCGAAGTTCAAGCCCGCATCGTATTGTGCATCCAGTTTGCTGTTCAGGAAAACCAGGCCGACTTCATGTCCCTTGGCCATCTGGTAGCCCAACTGGCCGCTGACGCTTTCCTTGTCGTAGCCGTCTTTATCGCCGTTATAGGAAAAATTACCAGGTTTGGTGGCGGAATATCCATCCGATTTTTCCTTGCCGGCGGTCAGCGCGTAGCTGAAACTGTTGTTGCCACCGGTAGAGCCTGCAACGCTGGCTTCCACCTGGCGGGTGTTGTCGCGGCCGTAGCCGGCGAAGGCGGAAAAGCGCGTCGCGCCGTCGCCTTTCTTGGTAAAGATCTGGATCACGCCGCCGACGGCATCGGCTCCATACATGGTGCTCAGTGGGCCGTAGACGATCTCAACGTGGTCGATGCTTGACAGCGGCAGGGCGCTCCAGCTGGCAGTGCCAGATGTGGCGGAGCCGATACGCACGCCATCGACCAGCACGATATTCTGGTTGCCGTTCGCGCCGCGGATGAATACGCTCGAATCGGTGCCTGGGCCGCCATAGCGATTGACTTCAATGCCGCGCTGCTTTTGCAGCAGGTCAATCAGCGTACCGGCGCCCGAGCGCGCGATGTCTTCCGAGCTGATGGTCTGCGTATCGCTCAAGACCTCGCTCAGGTGCTGCGGGTAGCGGTTGGCGGTGACGACGATGGGGTCGAAGGTATCTGGCGTGGCTTGGGCGAAAGCGGCAGGCGCGGCAATGGCTAGCGCGAGCGACGTGAGGGCCGCGTGGCGGGAAACAGCATGGGTCATGATAATTTTCAGTAAGTAATATGCAACCAGCCGACGTCCCCGTAGGCCAGATTGAACAGAAGTGGGAACTGAAGATGACGATCGAAGATGGCCATGGGCCATTCGGATCGCGAACATCCCCGTTCGCACACTTCCACCTGTCCTGGCCGGTATCCGGGCTGGCAAGTACGGCCATCCCACCTTCCCATGCTCGATGATTGCAAGCACAGTGGTTGTCAGAGATAGCTTGTCGCCCGCTTCTTGTCGGAGGGGGCGACACTTGCTTACCGTTGCGGGGGCAGCACACGTTCGCCGCGAGCGCGGCATCGTGTTTCCCGTTTAACTGCGCTCATGGATATGAGCGCGGGCACCAAAACCCCGCCATTATACGTGCAGCAGGCGTGGACTGAAATGGCCGGCTGGACGATTCGATATCAGAAATCGACGACGACCGTCGCACCGTAGGCGATTTTATGGACGGAACGGGCGGCCAGCAGGGCCGTTTCCTCCAATGGCAGCCGGGCCTGCAATACCGACAGCAGGCGGATGGTACCCGCATGGCAGATGATGACGGCAGTTTCGTGTTGTTCGCGCAACAGATCGCCTAAAAACGCATCGACGCGGACGGCCATCGCCAGCACATTCTCGCCGCCGCCGGGGTGGTACCAGGCCAGGTCGACTGCCCAGGCATCGATGTCCGCGCGCGCAATCGCGTGCCAGGGCTGCATTTCCCATGTGCCGAAATCCATTTCGGCCAGCCGGGCATCAAAGTGTAATTCGCTCGCGGGCAGATCCTGCGCCAGGGCAGTCGCCAGGCTGGCGCAGCGGCGCAACGGGCTGGCATACAGCGGCACGCCGGCCGGCAAAGTCGCTTGCAGGCTGGCGCGCGCTGCGGCCATTTCGTGCGGCGCCACCGCCACATCGCTGCGGCCATAGCATGTGCCGCTGGTGACTTGCGGCGCGGGGTGGCGGACGAGGATCAGGCGCATGGTGTTAGTAGAAGAAGCGTGTTTGCGGCTGAAAGCTGGACAGGATGGCCAGGTAAATCGCCACTTCCGCCACCTGCTGCACGGCGCCCAGGCAGTCGCCCGTGTAGCCTTGCAGGCGGCGCTGGCATTTGCGGCCCAGCCAGAGTGCGGCAGCTGCCGCCGCCACGATGGCAAAGGCCAGCGCGCCCCAGTCGACTATCCCCAGCAGGCCGCAGGCGATGGCTGGCAGCAGGGCGCAAAGGGAGGCGATGAGGAATTCACCCGTGCGCATTTCCTGTGCCATGGGCTTGGACTTGCCTTCGTCGCGCGCATAGTCCATGACCCAGATCAGCGAGACGGCGGCCAGGCGAGACAAAGGATGGGCGATGAATAATGTCGCCACCACCGTGGCAGGTGGCAGCGAAGCGAGCGTTGTGCATTTGATGGCCAGCAGGCAGACGATGCCGATGGCGCCATACGCGCCGATGCGCGAATCCTTCATGATCTCCAGCACCCGCTCGCGCGTCAATCCGCCGCCAAAGCCGTCGCACATGTCGGCGAAACCGTCTTCATGGAAAGCGCCCGTCAGGTAGATGCCGGCGGCGGCGGCCAGCAGCACGGCCACTGTCGAAGGCAGGAGCCAGCTGGCCAGCAGATACACGGCGCCGGAAATGGCTGCCACCACCACGCCGACCAGCGGAAAGTAGCGCGAAGCGTGCTGCAGCCAGGCCGGCTCGAAACCCACCCAGCGCGGGATCGGCAGGCGCGTGAAGAACTGCAGCGCGATGAAGAAGAGGCGGCACTGGTGGACTGCGGCGGAAACGGGGTTGGCCATGGTCTTAGTCTGGCGTGGACTTTTCGCTGACCTGGGCCGAGGCGAAGGTCGCCATCTCGCGCATGAAGTTGACGGCTGCGTGCAGCAGCGGCAAGGCCAGGGCCGAACCCGTGCCTTCGCCGAGGCGCAAATCGAGCTGCAGCAGCGGACGCGCACCCAGACAGGCCAGCAACTGGCGGTGGCCGTTTTCATCGGAGCAGTGCGAAAACACGCAGTAGTCGAGGATGGCGGGCTGCAAGCGGGCCGCCACCAGCAAGGCGCTGCTGACGATGAAACCGTCGATCAGCAAGATCATGCGCCTTTCGGCGGCTTTCAGCATGGCGCCGGCCATCATGGCGATTTCGAAGCCGCCGAAGGTGGCCAGCACGTCGAGCGGCTCATGGACTGCCGCATGATGGGCGACAGCCGCTTCGATCACCCGCTGCTTGTGCAATATGCCTTCCTTGGACAGGCCGGTGCCGGCGCCCACGCAGTCGGCGACCGGCTTTTGGGTCAGCTTGTGCATCAGTGCAGCGGCGGCCGTGGTATTGCCGATACCCATTTCGCCAAAGCCCAGTACATTGCCATCCAAGGTGGCGGCCAGGTCCATGCCCGCTTGCATGGCGACCAGGCATTGTTCCTGGCTCATGGCGGGTTCTTTGGCAAAGTTGCGTGTGCCGGGACCCTGCTTGCGGTCGAGCAAGCCGTCGCGCGGGCCGAAATCGTGGTTCACGCCGGCGTCTACTATATATAAGGCGCAATCGTTCTGGCGGGCAAAGACATTGATGGCGGCGCCGTTACCGAGGAAATTTTCCACCATTTGCCAGGTCACGCTTTGCGGATAAGCAGAAATGCCTTCCGCGACGACGCCATGGTCGGCCGCGAAAACGATGATAGCCGGTTGATATAGTGCCAGTTGCGTGCTTTGCTGGATCAGGCCGATCTGGCGTGCCAGGGTTTCCAGCAGCCCCAGGCTGCCCAGCGGCTTGGTCTTGCTATTGATGGCATGTTCGAGGGCGTTGGCCAGTGCGGGATTGGCGGTGGGGGCGATGTGTGGGATAGGCATGGGAGTCAAGGTAGATGCGGCAGGATATTGTCTGTACTACGATATCACACAGCAATATTTGCCCAGCTGCAAATTAGCCCTTGCGGCGCACACAGGGCAGGGCTATAATTCGCCCCCTCGCTGAACGACGCATGCAAATGCAGCGTGAAGCGAGAAAAAAGAAGGAGTTGACGGATGTAGTGAAATGCTTCATACTCTTCCTTCTTCGCAGCTGACAAACACAACGCTTTGTCGATAGCGCGAGAGTGGCAAATAAGCAGTACCGAATACAGTTCTTTAACAATTAACAGTCGATAAGTGTGGACATTTGATGTAGTGCAGCGCC
>NZ_JACYMM010000010.1 GCF_020858115.1 Janthinobacterium sp. FW305-129 | reverse complement strand
AAGATCGGCGCTGCACTACATCAAATGTCCACACTTATCGACTGTTAATTGTTAAAGAACTGTATTCGGTACTGCTTTCGCGCTATCGACAAAGCGTTGTGTTTGCCAGCTGCGAAGAAGGAAGAGTATGAAGCGTTTCGGCTAATTCGTCAACCTTCTTTTTTTGCCGTTTGCTACTGCATCCGGCTCCCTCTGTTTCGCTAAAACCGCTGCGTCTCATCGGGGAGGCGAATGATATCAAAGACCGTCGAAGTTTGGCAAGCGCTTTTCCAGGAAAGCATGCATGCCTTCTTTTTGTGCAGGCGTACCGAAGGCGGCCTGGAACAAACGGCGCTCGTAGGCGACGCCATCAGTCAGGGTCGTTTCAAAGGCGCGGTTGACGCAATCCTTGATCATCATGGCAACCGAAGTCGGCATGGCGGCGATGGTCTTGGCGGCAGCCAAGGTTTCTTCCAGCAACTTATCGGCCGGTACCACGCGCGACACCAGGCCGATGCGCTCCGCCTCGGCGGCATCGATGGTGCGCGCCGTCAGCAGCAGATCCATGGCCTTGGCCTTGCCGATGGCACGCGGCAGACGCTGCGTACCGCCCGCGCCCGGCGTGACGCCGACCTTGATTTCCGGCTGGCCAAATTTGGCGCTGTCGGCGGCGATCAGGAAATCGCACATCATGGCCAATTCGCAGCCGCCACCGAGCGCATAACCGGCCACGGCGCCCACCACGGGTTTGCGCACGCGCAAGATATGCTCCCAGTTGCGGCTGATGTAGCCCTGGGTAAAGGTATCGGGATACGTGTAGTCGGCCATGGCCGCGATATCGGCGCCGGCGGCAAACGCTTTTTCGCTGCCCGTGAGCACGATACAGCCGATATTCTCGTCCGCATCGAATTTGAGCAAGGCGTCGCCCAGCTCATTCATCATATTGTCGTTCAAGGCGTTCAAGGCCTTGGGGCGGTTCAGGCGTATCAGTGCTACTTTGTCCTGGATGTCGATGATCAGGTCTTCATATTGCATAGTGTCTCCTCTCAATGAACGGTGTGACGATTGTAGCGGCTAACGGCAGCGGCGCGGCAGGTGCGCTGCTATTATTGTGAGCCCGGCCACCTTTATCGAGCAGCGTATTTTCTCCTCCCTCTTCCAGTACTGCGCAAACCACCTGCGCGGCGACGGCAGCGCAGCCAGCGTCAATTTCCGCCGCCTGTGGTTCAGCAACGGCCTCAATTGCTTCGGCGCCCAGATCACCTCGCTGGCCCTGCCCCTGTGCGCGGTATTGTTATTGCATGCGACGCCGGAACAGATGGGCGTGCTGGTCGCCCTGCAGGCGCTGCCGTTTGCCCTCTTCGGCTTGCCCGTCGGCGTGCTGCTGGACCGGCGCAGCAAGCACCCGATCATGCTGTTCAGCGAAAGCATGTCCGGCCTGGCCCTGGCCAGCGTGGCCGTCGCTTACTGGTGCGGCGTACTGTCGATGCCATGGTTATATATAGTGGGATTCGTCATCGGCACGGGCTTCGTCGTCGGCGGCGGCGCCGAACAGGTCTTTTTGACCTTTTTGGTGGGGCGTGACGGCTTGATCGATGCGCAATCAAAATTTGCCGCCACCGAATCGGCTTCGCGCCTGATCGGTCCCGGCCTGGCCGGCGTGCTGGTGCAAGTGCTGTCCGCACCCGTCGCCATCCTGTGTACGGCTTGCGGCTATCTGATTTCCGTCTTCAATCTGCGCGCCATGAGCGTGCGCGACCCACGCCCGGCGCCGTCAAGCAAGCACGCCTTGCGCGACATCGCCGACGGCTTGCTGTTTGTCTGGCGCGAACCGCTGCTGCGCGCGCTGGCCTGGGGCGCCGGTATCTGGCACTTCCTGTTTTACGCCAGCATGGCCTTGACGGTGCTGTTCGCCACGCGCGACCTGGGCATGAGCCCTGGCGTACTGGGCATGACGCAGATGCTGGGCGGTGCCGGCGTCTTGCTCAGCGCCTTCATCGTCAAGCCATTGACGAAGCGCTACGGCGCCGGCCGCACCATCCTGATCGGCCTGGCATCCACCTCCGTGTGCTTTGCCCTGACGCCAACGATTCCCGCCGCACTGTTCGGCAGCGCGGCCGCCAGCGCCGTCGCTTATGCCATATTGATGTTCTTTTTCGATTGCGGCGTGATGCTGTTCTTTATTCCCTACCTGGGCTTGCGCCAGAAGGTCACGCCCGATCCCATGCTGGGCAGGATGACGTCGACCATGCGCTTCCTGACGGTGGCGACGGCGCCGCTGGGTGCGCTGGCCGCCGGCTGGGTGGCGGAACACTTTGGCGTGCGCAATGGTCTGGCCTGCATCGCGGCAGGCAGTATCCTGTTGACGGTCGCCATGGTGTGGGGCACGCCGCTGCGTAGCGTGCGCACCTGAAGCGATGAATGGGCATACACTGACAAAAGATTGCTTTGGCGACACTATTTCTGCCAAAGCCTGCGAGGTTTGATTTACATCAAGGTTTTAATTGATGTAAATCCATAAGCTGTCTGACATCACTTGAGGAGTACGCCATGTTTAACGCCATCTTATTTCCCACCGACGGCTCGCCGCTGTCCGACAAAGCCGCCGAGACCGCCCTCGCCTTCGCCCAATTGAACAAGGCCAAGCTGGTCGCCATCAGCGTGGTGCAGCCTTTCCCGTTCTCGCCGATGGCCGACGGCGGCATCGTGCTCGACGCCAGCCTGTATGAACAACAAATGCAGGAAGCCTCGCAACGCGCCATCGACAAGATCGGCGAAGCGGCACGCGCCGTCGGCGTGCCCTTCGAAGGCGTGGTAGCAGTCTCGCCGAGCCCCCACGAAGAAATCGTCAACGCGGCGCAAACCTATCATTGCGACATCATCCTGATGGCCTCGCATGGCCGCAAGGGCTTGAACAAGCTATTCGTGGGCAGCGAAACGCAAAAAGTGCTGGCGCATACACACTTGCCCGTCATGGTTCTGCGTTAAGCCAGACCATAGCTACCCCGGCGTCGCGCGTAGCAACTCAGCGCGCCGGCGCCTGCTTCGGCAACAACACCCACACGGCGCCGCTCTGCTTCATGCGGCCCGCATTCTCGGCCGCTTCCGCGCCAAAACCAAAGAAGTAATCGACACGGATAGGCCCGTGAATGGCGCCGCCCGTATCTTGCGCCATCACCAGGCGCTGCATGGGAATCTCGCTATTGGCTTGCGTGGTGGACAGGAACACGGGCGCGCCCAACGGCAGGAAGCGCGAATCGATGGCCACCGAACGCTGCGGTGTCAACGGCACGCCCAGCGCGCCCTTCGGACCTACTTTCGGGTCGGGCAGGCGCTCCTCCTTGAAGAAGACATAACTGGGATTGGCATTGAACAATTCATCCTTGCGCGTCGGGTGGCCGGCGATCCACGCCTTGATGCCCTGCGCGGACGCCTGGCTCAGGGTCAGTTCGCCCTTGTCGACCAGGTAGCGGCCGATCGATTTATACGGATGGCCGTTTTGATCCGCATACGCCACGCGCACGGTTTCCTGCGTATCGGTCAGCTGCACGCGGCCGGAACCCTGCACTTGCAGGAAGAACGCCTCGACTTCGTCATCCACCCACAGCAATTCCTTGCCCGTCACGGACGTGGCGCGCTCGATGTCGGCGCGCGTGGCGTACGGTATCACCTTCTTGCCGACCAGCTTGCCCCGCAAGCGCATGTTTTTCAGTTCCGGATACACGCCGGACAAGTCCACCGAGACCAAGTCGTCAGGCACCTTGTACAGCGGTGTCTGGTATGGGCCACCGCGCTTGCGCGCGCCGTGCAGCAGCGGCTCATAGTAGCCGGTCACCAATCCAGTATTGGCGCCATCAGCCGTGACGACTTGATTTGGCACAAAGAAGGTCTCGAAAAACAGGCGGATGGCCTTGTCGCTGTCGGCATTCACCTGACGCGCAATCGTGCACGATTCCTTCCAGTCCGGACGTTTCACCAGCACGCCGCACGAAGCCATGAAGGCGGGCCAGGCGGCGCGCATGTCGTCGCGCGCCCAGCCGGGCAAGGCGGCAAACTTGGCGGGCACGAAGGTGGGCGCCGCCACATCCGTGGCATCCTTGGCATCGGCGGGCTTGGCCGGCACCGGCTTGACGACGGTCGGCGCGATGGGCGGCGCCTTGCCGCTGGCAGCGGGCGGCGCAGGCGGCGTGGTACAGGCGGAAAGTGCAAGCGCGACGGCGCCGATTGAAACGGGTAGACTACCGCGTGTCAACAGACGGCGGGTAAATACTAAGCTGCGGGTAAATAACATAGGGGTGCGTATGTGGATCTTGATGATAGAGGCGCTGGTGGCGTTCTTCTTGCTGGCATTTATAGTCTGGTGGACCATGTATTCGGGCAAAAAGCCCGCACCGCCGGCGCACGAGCAGCTCAGTGAAGAACAGGACAGCACCGAAAAACTGAAATAAGGGGCGCATGCCCCCTGGCGACGCGTCAATGCAGGGTGCGCGGCACCGACAGCACGAACTCGGGAATCGGCGCGTCGAACTGATGGCCATCTTCGGCCACGCAAAAGTACTCGCCGTGCATCGAGCCTTGCGGCGTGGCCAGCATGGTTCCGCTCGTGTATTCGAACTGTTCCCCCGGCTGCAGCAGCGGCTGGTGGCCAACGGCGCCCAGGCCGCGTACCTCTTCCACCTTGTTGTCCGCATCGGTGATGACCCAGTGGCGCGAAATCAGTTGCGCGCCAACAGTGCCACTGTTGACCACGCGAATCGTGTAGCTGAACACGTACCGCCCCTGGTCGGGTGCCGATTGCTCGGGCAGGTACTGCGTCTTGACCGTTACCGTAAATTCATAAGTCGACATCGTCATCCCTTCAGTAGTCATGAATGTCGCGCGTGGCTCAGCGGCCACTGCGCGGCGCATATTCTGTATTTCAATAAAGCATGGTAACGGCGTCAAGCGTAAAATAGCGCATCTTCGCATTTTCTACTCTGAGCCTTTAGCCACCATGACAACATTCCGTATCGCTCCCAGCATCCTGTCAGCCGACTTTGCCCGCCTGGGCGAGGAAGTGCGCAACGTCGTTACCGCCGGCGCCGACATCATTCACTTCGACGTGATGGATAACCATTATGTGCCGAACCTGACCATCGGACCGCTGGTGTGCGAAGCGATCCGCCCGCACGTGCAAGTACCCATCGATGTGCATCTGATGGTCAAGCCTGTCGATCGCATTATCCCGGATTTCGCCAAGGCTGGCGCGAACATCATCACCTTCCACCCGGAAGCGTCGGATCACGTCGACCGTTCCTTGCAGCTGATCCGCGACAACGGCTGCAAATCGGGCCTGGTATTCAACCCGGGCACGCCGCTGCACTACCTGGAACACGTGATGGACAAGATCGACATCATCCTGATCATGTCGGTCAACCCGGGCTTCGGCGGCCAGTCCTTCATTCCGCAAGCGCTGAAGAAAATCGCCGAAGCGCGCCGCATGATCGACGAATCGGGCCGTGACATCATGCTGGAAGTCGATGGCGGCATCAAGATCGACAACATCGCCGCCGCCGCCGCTGCCGGCGCCGACACCTTTGTCGCCGGCTCGGCCATCTTCGGCAAGCCAGACTACAAGGCCGTCATCGACGCCATGCGCGCCGAGCTGGCAGCGGTAAAGGGCGCCTGATGCAAGCGGGCACGGTGAAAGACCACGTACTGGCCGGCGTGCGCGCCGCCATCATCGACCTCGATGGCACGATGCTCGACACCGTGCCCGATTTCCATGTCGCCATCAATGGCATGCGCGCCGAACTGGACTTGCCCCCCATCAGCGCCGACGCCATCAAGCTGATGGTGGGCAAAGGCTCGGAAAACCTGATCCGCACCGTGCTGGCGCTCGACTTCGATGCGGCCGGCGTGGAACAGCGTTTCGAACAGGCGATGGAGGGCTATCAGCGCCACTACCTGGCCATCAATGGCCAGTACAGCACCCTGTACCCGGACGTGGAAGCGGGGCTGGCGGCCATGAAGGCGGCGGGCTTGCGCCTGGCCTGCGTCACCAACAAGCCGATCGCCTTCGCCCTGCCCCTGCTGCAGCAGAAAAAACTCGATGGCTATTTCGAGATCGTCTACGGCGGCGATTCGCTGCCGCAGAAAAAACCACACCCCATGCCGCTGCTGCAAGTGTGTGCGGACTTCGGCCTGCCCCCCGCCAAAGTGGTGGCCATCGGCGACTCGTCGAATGACGCGCAAGCGGCCAGGGCTGCGGCTTGCCCCGTACTGACGGTACCGTATGGCTACAATCACGGACACTCTATACACGATACCGATTCCGATGGTATAGTAAAGACACTGCTCGAAGCAGCCCGTTTTATTGGCATGCAAAACTAAGCGGCATACTGACCAAACCCAACACCATATCGTGAACACGTTTCTCATCAAAAAACACAATGTCACCCAAACCGGCTCGATTGAGGCCTGGCTTTGGCGACGCTGGCAATCCTGGCAGGCCTAAGGGCCGAGCCGTTACGATTGCTGCCGGTAGCACACGCGTCCTTTGCGCATCTTGCGCATGTTCCATGTACCGGCAAGTTTTTTGATAACCCACCGCAGGGTTTGTGCACTATGCACACTCATACCCTGACGGCATGGAGAGAAACATGACCGAACTCGAATTCAAATCGCTGGCCCAGCAAGGCTACAACCGCATCCCCCTGATCGCGGAAGCGTTCGCCGACCTGGAAACCCCGCTCACCCTGTACCTGAAACTGGCGCAGGCCCAACAAGGTGGCAAGAACACCTTCCTGCTCGAATCCGTCGTCGGCGGCGAACGCTTCGGCCGCTATTCCTTCATTGGCTTGCCCGCCACGACCGTGTTGCGCAGCTATGGCAAACGCACTGAAATCGTCAAGAACGGCAGCGTGATCGAAGAACACGAAGGCAATCCGCTCGACTTCATCGAACAGTTCCAGTCGCGCTTCAAGGTCGCCCTGCGCCCCGGCATGCCGCGCTTCTGCGGCGGCCTGGCCGGCTACTTCGGCTACGACACCGTGCGCCACATCGAGAAAAAGCTGGCCGGCGGCGCGCCGAAGGATGACTTGAACCTGCCCGACATCCAGCTGATGGTGACGGAAGAACTGGCCGTCATCGACAACCTGTCCGGCAAGCTCTACCTGATCGTCTACGCCGACACCACGCAGCCCGAATCGTTTTCGAAAGCACAGCAGCGGCTGAAGGACTTGCGCATGATGCTGCGCCGCGGCGTCGATGCCCCCGTCACCAGCGCTTCCGTGCGCACGGAAACCATCCGCGACTTTTCCAAGGAAGACTACCTGAAGGCGGTCGCCAAGGCGCATGAATACGTGATGGCGGGCGACCTGATGCAGGTGCAGATCGGCCAGCGCATCCGCAAGCCGTATGTCGATTCACCGCTGACCCTGTACCGCGCCTTGCGTTCGCTCAATCCGTCGCCGTATATGTACTTCTATAATTTCGGTGACATGCAGATCATCGGCGCCTCGCCAGAAATCCTGGTGCGCAACGAGAAGACGGCGGACGGCGGCAAGAAAGTCACCTTGCGTCCGATTGCCGGCACGCGTCCGCGCGGCGCCACGCCCGAGCGCGACGCCGAACTGTCGGCCGAGCTGCTGGCCGATCCGAAAGAGATCGCCGAGCACGTGATGCTGATCGACCTGGCGCGCAACGACATCGGACGCATTGCGGAAACGGGCAGCGTGCAAGTCACCGACCGCATGGTCATCGAAAAGTATTCGCATGTGCAGCACATCGTCTCGAACGTGGAAGGCACCCTCAAGGAGGGCCTGTCGAACCTGGACGTGCTGCGCGCGACCTTCCCCGCCGGCACCCTGACGGGCGCGCCGAAAGTGCGCGCCATGGAAGTGATCGACGAACTGGAAATCACCAAGCGCGGCATCTATGGCGGCGCCTGCGGCTACCTGTCGTTTGGCGGCGAAATGGATGTGGCGATCGCCATCCGCACGGGCGTGGTCAAGGACGGCATGCTGTACGTCCAGGCCGCGGCCGGCATCGTGGCCGACTCCATCCCCGAAATGGAATGGCAGGAAACGGAAAACAAGGCGCGCGCCGTGCTGCGCGCCGCCGAACAAGTGCAAGATGGCCTGGATGGAGGGTTTTAAGATGCTGCTGATGATCGACAACTACGACTCCTTCACCTACAACATCGTGCAGTATTTCGGTGAACTGGGCGAAGACGTGCGGGTCTACCGCAACGATGAAATCACGATCGAACAGATCGAGGCGCTGAACCCGGACCGCATCTGCATCTCGCCTGGCCCGAAAGCACCGGCACAGGCGGGCATTTCGGTGGAAGTACTGAAACACTTCGCCGGCAAGAAGCCTATCCTCGGCGTATGCCTGGGCCACCAGGCCATCGGCGATGCGTTTGGCGGCAAGGTCATCCGCGCCAAGCAGGTCATGCATGGCAAAACTTCCCTCATCGCGCATACGGGCGTGGGCGTCTTCAAGGACATCCCCAGCCCCTTCACAGTGATCCGCTACCACTCTTTGGCGATCGAACGCGCCTCGCTGCCTTCCTGCCTGGAAGTGACGGCGTGGACGGACGACGGCGAAATCATGGGCGTGCGCCACCGGGAATACGATATCGAGGGGGTGCAGTTCCACCCCGAATCGATCCTCTCGGAACACGGCCACGCCCTGCTGAAGAATTTCCTCGAGCGCTGATCCCATGCGCACGCCCCGGCGTGCCATCAGTGTCCTCCTGCGCCATCATTGAAGAAGGAAGCATCATGCCGATCACCCCACAAGAAGCCCTGCTGCGCTGCATCGAACACCGCGAGATCTTTCACGACGAAATGCTGTACCTGTTCCGCCAGATCATGTCCGGCGAAATGTCCCCCACCATGATCGCGGCCCTCACCATGGGCTTGCGCGTGAAGAAGGAAACCATCGGCGAAATCGCCGCCGCCGCGCAAGTGATGCGCGAGTTTTCCACCAAGGTGCCCATGGCCGACACCACCAACCTGCTCGACATCGTCGGCACGGGCGGCGACGGCGCGCACACTTTCAATATTTCCACCGCCTCGATGTTCGTGGCGGCGGCAGCGGGCGCGCGCGTGGCCAAGCACGGCGGGCGCAGCGTCTCGTCCTCGTCCGGCAGCGCCGACGTGCTGGACTCCCTGGGCGTCAACATCAACCTGCAGCCCGAGCAGATCGCCCAGTCGATCGCGCAAACGGGCATCGGCTTCATGTACGCGCCCAACCACCATGCGGCCATGAAGCATGCGGCGCCCGTGCGCAAGGAGCTGGGCGTGCGCACGATCTTCAATATCCTCGGTCCGCTGACCAATCCCGCCGGCGCGCCGAACATTCTGATGGGCGTATTCCACGCCGACCTGGTCGGCATTCAGGTGCGCGTGCTGCAGCGCCTGGGCGCGCAGCATGCCATCGTCGTGTATGGCCGCGACAACATGGATGAAGTATCGCTGGGCGCGGCCACCATGGTCGGTGAATTGATCAACGGCGAGATCCGCGAATATGAAATCCATCCCGAAGATTTCGGCATGTCGATGATCGCCAGCCGCAACCTGAAGGTGGCCGATTCCGTCGAATCGAAGGCCAAGATGATGGAAGCGCTGCGCGGCGAACCCGGTGCGGCCGCCGACATCGTGGCCCTGAACGCGGGCACGGCGCTGTACGCGGCCGGCGTGGCCAGCTCGATCGAAGATGGCCTGGCGCGCGCGCGCACCGCCGTCAGCTCGGGCGCCGCGCTGGCGAAACTCGCTCAATTCGTGCAGGTCACGCAGCAGCTGGGCACCCCGGCGCAAGCGTAAACGCCCTGCCCTCCTTTATAGAATAGCGACCATCATGTCCGACATACTCGATAAAATCCTGGCCGTGAAAGCCGATGAAGTGGCCAAGGCCAAAGCCCGCCGCAGCCTGGCCAGCCTGCGCGGCGACGTGGAAAGCGACAGCGCCCTGCGCGCCGGCCTGCGCGGCTTTGAAGCGAGCCTGCGCCAGCACATCGCCGCCTGCAAGCCCGGCATCATCGCCGAAGTGAAAAAGGCCTCGCCGTCGAAAGGCGTGATCCGCGCCGACTTCCGCCCGGCTGATATCGCCGCCAGCTATGCGGCGCATGGCGCGGCCTGCCTGTCCGTGCTGACGGATGAGCAGTTCTTCCGGGGATCCGTGGAGTACCTGCAGCAGGCGCGCGCCGCCTGCGCCATCCCCGTGCTGCGCAAGGATTTCATGGTCGACATGTACCAGATCTACGAAGCGCGCGCCATGGGCGCCGACTGCATCCTGCTGATCGTCGCGGCGCTCGACCATGGCCTGATGGCGGAGATGGAAGCGTGCGCCCACGAACTGGGCATGGGCGTGCTGATCGAAAGCCACGACGGCGACGAACTGACGGCGGCCCTGAAACTCAAGAGCGCGTTGATCGGCATCAACAACCGCAACCTGCGCACCTTCGAAACGTCGCTCGACACGACCATCAAGCTGTTACCGCGCATCCCGCAAGACAAACTGATCATCACGGAATCGGGCATCCACGGCACGGCCGACGTGCAACGCATGCGCGATGCGCACATCCACAGCTTCCTCGTGGGCGAAGCGTTCATGCGCGCACCCGACCCAGGCGTGGAGCTGGAGCGCCTGTTCAGTTAAACCATGGTAGGCTGGCAGCCATGAGACACGCGATCACCGTTCTTGCCGCCGCCGTCCTGCTGTCGGCTTGCCAGACTGCGTCCCCGCCGGCGGCGCCCACGAGCACGCCCGCGGCCCCTCGCACGCCGGCCTCGCTACAGCTCGCGGCCAACATCGACGCCTACAAGGCGCTGGTGGCGCAGCAGATCATGGCGGCCAATGGCACATATACGTTCAGCGGGCGCCTGCCGCCCATGCTGCCGGCCATCGTCGTGCTCGACCTGAGCGTGGGCCCGGACGGCGAGCTGAAAAGCGTGCATGTCCACCGTTCGCGCGACAGCGATGCATCGGCCGCGGCGCTGGCCGCCGTGCGGCGCGTGCAAGTGCTCTTTCCGCCGGCGGGACACCTGATGCGCCGCCACGCCAAAACTTTCGATTTCTCCGAAACCTTCCTCTTCAACGAGCAGTACCGGTTCCAGCTGCGGACCTTGTCCGGTCCGCAGTAATCGCGGCAGCATCGAGCTCAATGCGGTCGCGTCCCCGCTCCTTGGCCAGGTACAGGGCCGCATCGGCGCGCGACAGCAATTCTTCCAGCCCCTCCACCACCGATGCCTGGCAAGCGACGCCGATGCTGACCGTACACGCTGGCAGTCCCGCATGACTGGACTCGCGCAGCAAGGCGCGGATGCGTTCGGCCACGCCCAAGGCATTATGCACAGGCATATCCGGCATCAGCACGACGAACTCCTCGCCGCCGAAACGCGCCACGCAATCCGATTCACGCAAGGCGCCTTTGATAACAGTGGCCACATGCGCCAGCACCTGGTCTCCCACCGCGTGACCGTAGCGGTCATTGATCGATTTGAAGTAATCGAGGTCGATGCTGAGCAGTGTCAGCGGCCGGCGGCGGCGCCGCAGATTGCCGATTTCGCGCGCATAGGCATCGCCAAAGCCGCGCCGGTTCAGCACCTGCGTCAGCGGATCATGGGTCGAGCGGCGCTCCAGTATCTGCTGCAGGCGGCGCGTCGCCACCGTCATGAAGCCCACCGTCAGCAGCAGCGCCATGAAATTGGCGACCGCCAGATAGATGCCGGCCGGGGTGGCGGCCACCGCCAGGTTCACGCTGGCGCCACCATGCAGCAACGCCGACACGCCGCGCGCCAGCACCACGCCAGCTTGCAGCAGCATCAGCGCGCCAAAGAAGAAACTCGAGAAATGGCGCTCGCCATGGCGCCACACCAGTTGCACCTGGCGCGCATAAAACAGGAAGACCAGCAGGGAGAAGAGCGCCACGCGCGCGGAGAAATCGGGGCGCACCAGCAGACACCAGCTATTGCCGGCGATGGCCAGGACAAGTATCAACAGATAGGCGCGGCGACTGGGCGCCAGGCCAAAGAATTTCTCCGTGCCCAGCATCGACAGGCCGATGCCGGCCACCAGGGCCGCATTGGCCGCAATCATGGACAATGCCGACGGCAGCACCTCGCGGGTGCCGAAAAGCAGAGACGCGCACACCAGCAGCAGCAAGCCGGCAGCCCAATGCCCCAGGCCATGCACCTCGCGCCGGAAACTGCGATACACCGAGAACATGACGATGCTCATCGCCCCGCACATCAGGGTCGTCATCAGCATAATCGTTCGAGGATCGAGGGTTTGCACGTTGGGCACGATCTAAAAGAAGCAATTCGGCAATTTTAGTTTAGTTAAAGAAAAATTAGTTCATTTGCAGTAAATATGACGCTAATGCACCAATATCAGCGGTTTAGTTGCATTTGAGAAACTGCACCTTGAAATGAAAAACCGGCCAGTGAGGCCGGTTTTCTGTCTTACTGCATGACAAACAGCATCATGCCGCGCTAGGACGCTTCGGCCCCGTGGCCTTCTTTGGCGCCGGCAGCAGGGTCAAGCTGACACCGGGCACACGGTCGCCCTGCAGCACGGCCGCAAACGTCATCAGCTCGTCGCGGCGGAAGGCGTGGATGTCTACCGTGGCGCCGACCGCGTAGCGGCCCAGCAAGGTGTCCAGATTGGTGCCCGTTACGCGCAAGCCATCGATGGCCACCAGCACGTCGCCCGCCGACAAGCCAGCTACGTGGGCGGCGCCGCCCTGGTGCACCTGCGCCAATTTGGCGTCGTTGCCGTCGCGGCCCAGGTTGACGTCCAGGCTGGATTTTTCCGCCTTGCGCGCATCGCTGTATTTCACGCCGAACGGCGCCAGCAGGCGCGCCAGCGGCACGTCGTCCGTGCCGCGGATGTAGCGCTCGAAGAACGGTTTCATGCGCGTGCCGGAGACCTCGTCGAACAGGGCTTCGACTTCGGCCGGCGTCACGCCGCGCGCCTTACCCTTGTAGAAGTCGCGGCCATAGCGCTGCCACAGCGCCTGCATCACGTCGTCCAGCGATTTCTCTCCATTCGTCTTGCTGCGCAGCGTCAGGTCGAAAGCCAGCGCGATCAGCGAACCCTTGGTGTAGTAGCTGACGATGGCGTTCGGCGCGTTTTCATCCTGGCGGTAGTACTTGCCCCAGGCGTCGAAGCTGGAATCGGCCACGCTTTGCCTGGTGCGGCCGCTGCCGCGCAAGACGCTGTTGACGGTTTTCCCGAGCAGCTTGAAATAGGCCGCCTCGTCGATCAGGCCGGCGCGCACCAGCATCAGATCGTCGTAATAGCTGGTGAAGCCCTCGAACAGCCACAGCAGCGGCGAATAGCTTTCCGCCTGCAGGTTGTACGGCGCAAAGGCGGCAGGCTTGATGCGCTTGACGTTCCAGGTATGGAAGTACTCGTGGCTGCACAGGCCGAGGAATTTCAGGTAGCCGTCGCCGATCTCGGTGCTGGTCGACGCCGTCGTCGGCAGGTCGGCGCGGGCGCAGATCAGCGCCGTCGAGGCGCGGTGTTCGAGGCCGCCGTAACCGTCGCCGACGGCCATGGCCATGAACACATAGCGGTCCATCGGCGCTTTCTTTGTCTTCGGCTCGAAGAAGGCGATCTGCGTTTCGCAGATGGCTTTCAGGTCGCGGCACAAACGCGGCAAGTCCAGGTTCGGCACCTTGCCCGTGACGACGATATCGTGCGGCACGCCGTGCGCCTTGAAGGTGGCCAGCGCGAAGTCGCCCATTTCCACCGGGTGGTCGATCAGTTCATCGTAGTTGGCCGCCTGGTAGCTGCCGAAGCCGTAGCGCTTGGCTTTCAGTTCAGGCAGGGTGGTGGCCACTTTCCAGCTCTTGCAGGCCGCATCCTTCGGCTGCACGATGTGCACTTCATGGGCATCGGATTCCTGGCCCAGCACGCGCAGGAACACGCTGGTGCCGTTGAAGAAGCCATGGTTCTGGTCGAGGTGGGCGGCGCGCACGGACAGGTCCCAGGCGTAGACGTCGTATTCGACGGTCAACGGGCCCTTGCACGGGGCGGCTTGCCACGAGTGCTTGTCCAATTTGGTCAGTGCCACGGCCTTGCCCTCGGACTCGGCGCGGATGCTGACGATATTGCGCGAAAATTCGCGGATCATGTAGCTGCCCGGAATCCAGGCCGGCAGGGCAAACACCTGGCCGATGGCGGCAGGCGACTTGACCGTCAACGTCACCTTGAACATGTGGCCGGCCAGATCAAAGGCGGCGATGCTGTAGATGATGCCGGCGGCGGGCGCCTTGGCGATGCTTTTTTTAATTGGAGCTTTTTTCATGTTTTCCTCGTGTCTGGCTTATCTTCCCGGGAGCGCCACTGCCCCGCCTTACAAATCGTCAGGTGTATCAATATCGCGCAAGATGCCGCCGTCGTCCACTGTCACTTCGCACACGGCATGGCTGTTGACGATGCTGCGCGCGCCCTGGTCGCCATCGAGCGCCAGCAGCAGCGGCAAGTGATAGGCACTGAACGCGACAGGATTGCCGCGCCGGCCCTGGAACACGGGCACGGCGATGCGCGCGCCATCGCCGATGGCTTGCGACAAGGCGGCGATTGTAGCCGCTTCCACGTAAGGCATGTCGCCCAAAGCGATCAGCCAGCCCGGCGCACCGCGCACATGGTCGATGGCGCAGGTGAGCGAGGCGGCCATGCCCGTGTCGGCATCATGGCAGACGCGCACCTCGCAGCCCAGCGCACCGAGTGCGCGCGCCACCTGCGTGTCGTCGGCGCGCACCACGGCCAGCACGCGCGGCAAGGCGGCCAGCATGTTCCTGGCCGCTGCCACTACCACGGGCAAGCCCGCATGCGGGCCTTCGGCCAGCGGTTGCAATAATTTGTTCTGTACGCCGGAAGGGTCGAACCTGCGTCCCCTTCCGGCTGCCAGCAAAATGCCGACCGTACTCAAAAAGCCGCTGCCGTCATGCGGCCGCCAGGTCGAACGGCAGCTTGCGCAGGCGCTTGCCCGTCAGGGCGAACAGCGCATTGGCGAATGCGGGCGCCAGCGGCGGCACGCCCGGCTCGCCCATGCCCGTCGGCGCGTCGCCCGACGGCACCAGGTGCACCTCGATCACCGGCATGTCGGGCATGCGCGGCACCGGGTAGTCGCCGAAGTTCTGCTGCTCCACCACGCCATCCTTGAGCGTGATGGCCGCGCCGGGTATCGTCATGCCCAGCGCCATCAGCGCGGCGCCCTGCACTTGCGCTTCGATCGTCAGGGGATTGACGGCCAGGTTGCAATGCACGCCCGCCCACACCTGGTGCAGCTTCGGTGCGCCTTCGACCACCGATGCCGTCACCACGTAGGCGACCACGGAATTGAACGACTCGTGCATGGCCACGCCCCAGGCTTGCCCTTTCGGCAGCTTCTTCCTGCCGTAGCCGGACTTCGCCACGGCCAGGTCCAGCGCGGCGAGGTGGCGCGTGTGCTTCGCGTCGATCATCTGCTTGCGGTAGGCGACGGGGTCCATCTTCGCCACGTGCGCCGCTTCGTCGATCAGGGTTTCCATGACAAAGGCCGTATGCGTCGAGCCGACGGAGCGCCACCACAGCACGGGCACGTTCGCCTTGGCCGTGTGCACGGACAGCTTCATCGGCAGGGTGTACGGCTCGCCCATGCCTTCGACCATGGTGCCGTCGACGCCATTTTTCACCATGAAGGCTTCGAACGGCGTGCCGGCCATGATGGACTGGCCCACGATGGTGTGGTCCCAGGCGAGGATCTTGCCCTTGGCGTCGAGGCCGATCTGCGCGCGGTGCACATGCGATGGCCGGTAGTAGCCGCCCTTGATGTCATCCTCGCGGCTCCACATCAGCTTTAACGGACCGCTCTTGCCCGCCGCCCGGTACGCCTTGGCGACGTTGACGGCTTCGACCACGTAGTCGGACGAGGGCACGGCGCGCCGGCCAAAGCCGCCGCCCGCCATCATCGTGTGCAGGGTCACCTGCTCCGGTTTCAGGCCGGAAGTAGCCGCGATGGCCGCCTGGTCGCCCGTCTGGAATTGCGAGCCGACCCACATCGTGCATTTGTCGGCCTGCAGGTCGACCACGCAATTGAGCGGCTCCATCGGCGCGTGCGCCAGGTAGGGGAATTCGTAGACGGCTTCGATTTTTTTCGGCGCCTTGGCCAGCTTGCCCATGTCGGCTGGCTTGGCAACGGTGCCCGGCGTCCTGGCAAGCGCCTTGAAGGCCGCTAGCTGCTTGTCGCTGCTGACCTTTTCCACGGCGCTGCTGTCCCACTCGATCACCAGCGCGTCGCGCCCCTGTTTGGCCGGCCAGTAACCGTCGGCGATGACGGCCACGCCGCTGCCGCCACGGTCGGTTTTGACTTCCAGTACCTCCAGCACGCCCTTGATGGCTTTCGCCTTGCTGGCGTCGAATTTCGCTACCTTCGCGCCAAACACGGGCGGGCGCGCCACCATGGCCACTTTCGCGCCAGGCGGCTTGAAGTCGATGCCGAACTGCTGTTTTCCCGTGGACTTGGCGGCCGCGTCCAGGCGTTTCACGGGCTTGCCGATGATGGCAAAGTCGCGCGGGTCCTTCAGCTTGACGGTGGCGGGCACGCTCTGGCGCATGGCCGCATCGGCAAACTCGCCATACGTCGCCTTTTGCCCGCCGGGGCCATACAGCACGCCTTTCGCGGCGCGCACCTGGTCGGGATTGACTTTCCACTGCGCGGCGGCGGCGGCCACCAGCATGGCGCGCGCCTTGGCGCCGATTTCGCGGTATTGCGTGAACGAATGGGCGATGCTGCCCGAGCCGCCCGTCATCTGCATGCCGTAGGCGGCATCCTTGTACTGCTCGCCGGCTGGCGCCAGCGCGCCGTGCACCAGGCTCCAGTCGGCGTCGAGTTCCTCGGCAATCAGCATGGGCAAGCTCGTTTGCACGCCCTGGCCGAATTCCAGCCGGTTCACCTGCACCGTCACCGTGTTATCGGGCGCGATATGCAGGAAGGCGTTCGGCGCATACACGGGCTTGGCGGGAGCGGCATCGGCCGCCTGCGCCAGCTTGCCTGCACCCGGCAGGAAAAAGCCCAGCATCAGGCCCCCGCCGGCCACCGCGCCGGCCTTCATGAAACCGCGCCGCGAGACGCCATCGGCCGCGCCAACCACAGCCACCGGCGCCGATGCCAGCGCCGCGCCCAGAGTCAAGCCACCGTGCTGCAATGCTTCCTGATTCAACCATTCGATACGCATGTCGCTCTCCTCAGGCCAGGGTCTTGGCCGCGTCCTTGATGGCCGCGCGGATCCGTTGATAGGTGCCGCAGCGGCAGATATTGCCGCTCATGGCGCCGTCGATGTCGGCATCGCTGGGCGACTTGTTGGTGCGCAGCAGCGCCGTCGCGCTCATCACCTGGCCGCTTTGACAGTAGCCGCATTGCGGCACATCGTGGCGCACCCATGCCGCCTGCACGGCCTTGCCCACCTGGTCGTTTTCCATCGCTTCGATGGTGGTGATCTTTTGCGCGCCGACAGAGGAAATCGGCGTGATGCACGAGCGGATGGGCTGGCCATCGAGGTGCACCGTGCAGGCGCCGCACAGGGCCATGCCGCAGCCGAACTTGGTGCCCGTCATGTTCAGGTTATCGCGCAGCGCCCACAGGATGGGCGTGGATGGATCGGCGTCGACCTGCGTGTCGCGTCCGTTGATATTCAAGGTAATCATCTGCTGCTTCCCCTTTTTTGGATTGTTATGGCGTCTACAAACAACACTTGATGATACGACAGCGGAAAAAAGTGCAAAAAAAAGCGCGCCTTGCGAGGGCGCGCCGTCCAGCCTTCCTGGCGACAGCCCGGATTACTTAATGGTCGAGAATTTCTGTTCCAGCGTTTTCGCATCGACTGCGCCCGGAATGCGGCTGCCGTCGGCAAAGAAGATGGCCGGCGTGCCCGAGACGCGCAATTGCTGGCCCAACGCCAGGATTTTTTCATGCGGGTTGGCGCAAGTGGCGGCCACCGTGGCTGGCGCCTTGCCGTTCAACATCCAGTCATCCCAGGCCTTGTTGCGATCCGGCGCGCACCACACATTGCGCGACTTGACGATGGAATCGGGCGACAGGATGTTGTACATGAAGGTGTAGACAGTGACGTTGTCGATTTCCTTCAGCGCGTTCTGGCGGAAGCGCTTGCAATAGCCGCAGTTCGGATCTTCGAACACGGCGATCACGCGCTTGCCATTGCCCTTGACGGTTTTCATAGCCGAATCGAGCGGCAGGTCGGAGAACTTGATGCGGTTGACTTCGTCCAGGCGCACCTTGGTCAGATCCTGCGACGTCTTGGCGTCGAACACGTGGCCGACGAACAGGTATTGCGCGGCCTTGTCCGTGTACAGGATGTCGCCGCCCGTGCGCACTTCGTACAGGCCGCCGTACGGGGTTTCCTTGACCGAATCGACCTTGGCGCCTTCGCCCAGGCGCGGCTCGATCAGTTTTTTGATGTTCGCTTCCGTCGGCGTTTCCGCGCCGGCGCACGACATCATCAGGCCCGAGGCCATCAGCAAGGCGATTTTGCTCATGCTTCTGTTCATTGTTATCACTATCACTTCTCCACTTGAAACGCCTGGCGGGACTGGCCTCTGGCCCGGCATCGTTATCTCTTTGACAAAACGATCGCCGCAGACCAGCTGCGGCGACCTTGAATTTTCACTGCTGCCATTATCCGGCGCTATCTTAAGATTTACTGATGTCCCAATGCGTGCGCAATCATTTTTCGCTTCAGGGCAGGTAATTTATCCAGCAAGTTTAATCCCAAATTGCGAACCACGCGCAACGGCTCCAGATCGGCGCCAAATAACCGCGCCAGGCCATCGGTGGCCAGCTGCATCAGCAGCACGTCTTCCTTGCGCGCGCGCGCATAGCGGGCCAGCACGCGCTCGTCGCCGATGCCGCGGTGCGCTTCGCGCTCGCCGATCGTCTTGACCAGCTGCGCCACGTCGGCAAAACCCAGGTTCATGCCGTGGCCCGCCATCGGGTGCACCACGTGGGCGGCGTCGCCAACCAAAGCCACGCGCGGCGCCACCATGGCGTGCGGACGCATCAGGGTCAGCGGGAACGCGCGCACCAGTTCCGGCTGCAACGGCGTCAGTTTGCCCAGTTTATCGTGGCAGTACGCGGCCAGGCGCGCGGCCAGGGCATCGGCCGATTCGGCCATCAAGGTATCGGCCAGCGCATCGGGCGCCGACCAGACCAGCGAAACGCGGTCGCCCGGCAGCGGCAGCAGCGCGACGATGCCTTCGCTGCCCGTAAACCACTGGTGTGCCGCGCCATGGTGCGGCTTTTCGCAGGCGAAGTTGCTGACCACACCGCGCTGTCCATACGAACGGTAATCGAGGCCGATATCGCACTGGCCCCGCACCCACGACTGGGCGCCGTCCGCGCCCACGACGAGGGCGCAGGTGATGGTATCGCCGCCATCGAGGTGCACGATGGCAGAATCATTCGTCCATTCCAGGCGGCTGGCGCGGCCCTGCACCACATTGACGTTCGGCGCGAATTTCAGGGCGGCGTCCAGCGCCTGCCCCAGGTTGCGGTCTTCGATGATCCACGCCAGCGTGCCCACATGGGCGCCGTAGGCGTCAAAACCGAGTCCGCCCGCCTGCGCGCCGTCGCCGTTGACCAGCATGGCGTCGACGGGTGCCACCCTGTCGGCGTCGAGCGCGCCCCATACCTTCAGCGACGACAGCAACTGGTGCGCCGTGTGATTGAGCGCATACACGCGCACATCCCAGCTGGCTTCGACCGGCTTGACGGAAGATGCCGGAGGGCTCACCGGGGATAACAGGGTGACGCTTTGTCCTGCCTGGGCAAACGCCAGCGCTGTGGTTTTCGCGATGGCGCCGTTGCCGACGATGCAAACGTCGCTGTGGCTATGCATGAAGCGCCGCATGGTGGGGGAAGTGGGACTGTTCATGCGGTCATTATAGCGTTTGCCGCCCCCGTTTCAGCATGCTTGCGCGCCAGAGAAAACGGGGGAAGCCAAAGATTTTGACTATTCTTGATCCTGGCGTAGAAATGCCTGCGCCCGTTCCAGCACTTCATCGCGCCCGGCACGCAAGCCGGCCACCGAGGGCGCGGCCAGGATATGCGGCTGCACGCCCACTCTTTGCAGCTGGCGCCCATCCGCATGGCGCACTTCCAGGCCCGAATACCAGACATGGACATTTCCAGGAAGCACTACTTCCCGCAAGTCGCCATTCGACCCCGCGCTGGGCGCACCGATGAAGGTGACGGGCGTGGCCGCCTCCAGCATCAACGCCAGGTGTTCGGCCGCGCTTTGCGTTTGCTCGTTGATCAGCATGACGACCTTGCCCCGGTACAGTGGCCCTCGCGCGGGAAAGAGAGGGTCCACATACGCCAGTTGCGCACCATGGCCCGCTTCCAGCGGCATTGCCAGCTGCTGGTACGAGGTGGAAAAGAAGGCGGCATGATTGACATTCAGGCGCCTGGCAATGGCGCGTCCTGTCGCGTGCGGATAGCCGCGCATGTCGAGAATCAGCGCGCGGCTGTCCTCGATGGTGTCAAACATGGCGTCGACTTCTTCGGGCAGCAGTCGATCCAGGTCGACATAGGCGATGCCCTGCTCCAGCCGCACGGCAGGCAAGGCATGGCGCAAGGGCAGCGCATCGCCCAGCGGCGTTGGCTCCAGTGTCACTATGCGCCGCGCCCCATCGCCGCCAGAGAGCAGCAGTTGCACCTTGCTTCCGGCCGGGACGATCAGCATCTCATACATGGCCTTGCGCCAGTGCCCCGCATCCGTCGAGGCGGCCGTCATGGTGCGCAAGCGCGCGAGGCGCACGGCCACGTCTTCGCCATCGATACTGATGATCTCATCTCCCGCATGCAGCAGGCCAGTGCGCTCCAGCGCGGGGTCGGTCACGCCGGCCACCACGATCTGTGCGTCGATGCGCGCAAGCTGCACCCCCAGACCATGCGTACGCTCGTTCCAGCCCAGCGCCCGGCTAGCCGTGCCTACATGACTGTCATCAAGATGCACCGCCATCGCCTGCAGCGCCAAGCCATATTCTCGGGCATCCTGCACTCCCTCCATGCGGCGCAGGCAGACGCGCAGGGCCTCTTCCCAGGAAGTGTCCATCAGACGGCGGGCGGGAAAGTACTTATCCATGGTTGCCCACAGCTTGATCGCCGCCAGCATGCGCCATTCGCGCTGCGGAAAACGCATGTCGCGATACGCGGCATCATCCTGCCGCACGGAGTAGATGGCCGCTTGCGCCACAGGCGCCACTCTGCGGGCCGGGCGCGCCAGCAGCGCCAGCGCCGCCTTCACGGGCGCGCTGCCCTGGCCCGTTGCCCGGTCCTCGGGCAAGGTCCGGTCGGCATGCCAGAGCGCCACGCTGCCGTCTGGCCAGACCTGCTGGCCAGCGGAAAACTCCACCGGCAGGCCTACGCCCAGCCACTGTATTTGCAGCGGGCCGGCGCGGCTGCGCCACGCCCCCTCCTCGGCCACGATGCGCGCGCGCCCCGCACGCTGCAACGCCAGCAAGGCGCCTGGCACGGGCTGCGTATCGTTCACGATCGCCACCATGGGCAGGGCACGCGCACCGACCGACGGGTACAGGCGCTGCGTTTCCATCTGTATGAAACCGGGCGCGATGCCTTCCCAGTCCTGCGGATCTTGCGGCCGTGGCCCCGTGGAAAAGCGGTAGCGTCCCGCCGGCAGCAACAGCGGCTGGCCGATCAACTGGGCCAGCACCGCGTGCAGCATGACTGGCGACGGCATGGACGGTACTTCAGCGATCGGGCGCAGGTCCAGAATCACCCGCCTGGCACGTGCCGGCAGTACAAACGGCGCGGTATCAAGCCGCATGCCCGGGTGCAGATGCAGCAGCGCGGTATCGCCGGGCAGCCATTCCAGCACGGCACCGTCGGCCGGCCAATGCACGAACTCCTGGCCAGGCACGCCAATACGCAACGCAGCGTCATGTAACGGCGCCATCAGCGTGCGGGCGGCGCCGAGCAAGCTGGCTTCGCTATCCTTGCCCTGCAGTTGCGGCAAGGCAGCGACCAGCGCACGGTCCCAGTCGATGGCGCCATCGGCCAGGGCCGGATGCGTGGCGCGCGCCTCGCTCCACAGCCGCGCCAGCGCGAGCACGTCGCCCTCGCCCGCCTGCGCGGCAGCCATGTGCAGGACGAGCACGGACAGGACCGCCAGCCGCCATTTCACCGTCTGTATCACTTTCAATCACCACTCCCCGCCGGTTCCGCCATGAAAAAGCGCCGCGCATGAACTTCGGGTTCACAAGCGGCGTTGAGTGCTTAATTATCCGGCAACATCATGCGCTACACAAGCGCTCAGACGGATGGACTCTCTCCTTCTGCGTGAAAATGCGGCAGCACGTATTCTGCGATCTCCTGCATCGTCTCGGCCAGCGGGCGGCGGTTCTGCCGCAACTGCAGGCCGATATGCGTCACGCCGGCCGCACGCATGGCGTGCAGCTCGGCGATCAGTCCATCGCGCCCCGCACGCCCGCCAAAGCGGAAGCGCTGCAGCGGCAAGGTCGGATCGTCATACAGGTCGAGGTGGATGAAGCTGACGTAGGGCTTGTCGCCGCCGGCGACGGCGCGCCATTGCGCCGCACGCAGCGCGTGGTCTTCCGGCGTGCCCGGATAGGCGAGCCAGCCATCCATCTGCGCCCCGATCCACGCGGGCGTTTGCTGCGCCAGTCCCGCCACCAGCAGCGGCAACGGTGCGGCAGGCTTGGGCAGCAGGCGGATGCCGGGCGGCAGGCGCGTTTCGCCCCAGTCGCGCAGCATGGCCACCTGCTCGCGGAAGGCGGCGCCGCGCTGGTCGAAATCGCGGCCGAAGACGGGATACTCGACGGGCCGGTCGCCGCTGGCCACGCCCAGCAGCAGGCGTCCGCCGCTCAACTGGTCGACGCTGGCCGCCGCCTTCAGGGTCAATACGGGTTCGCGCAGCGGCAGCACCACGGCGGCCGTGCCCAGCAAGATGTTCTCGGTGATGCCGGCCAGGTAGCCCAGATAGGTAAATACCTCGAAAACCTGGGCCGCGTCGCCGAACGAGGGATCGTACAGGGGCACGTCGCGCAGCCACAGGGCCCGGAAACCCAGGCGGTCGGCCAGCTTTGCCAGCGCCGCATGCTGTTGCAGGTCGGGCTCGCCCGGCACGCGGCCGGAGGCCGCATTCGCCTGGCGCCCCGTGGATGACCAGTCATTGTCGAGCGGCAATTCCAGGCCGATACTGAAACCGCCCTGCCCCAGCTTCGTCATGGCGCCCATATCAATCCCACTGCGGCGCCAGGCCGTCCGGGTTGGCCAGGCGCTCGCCCCGTTCCAGGGTGGCCATCTGCGCCATCTCGTCCGGCGACAAGGTGACGCGCTGGAAATGCAGGTTCGCTTCCAGGTTGGCGCGCTTCGTCGACGACGGAATCACGGCAAAGCCCTGCTGCAGCGACCAGCTCAGGGCCACCTGCGCCGGCGTCACGCCGTGTCTGGCTGCAATCGCCATGATGACCGGATCGACGACCACCTTGCCATACGCGAGCGGCATGTAGGCCGTGACGTGGATGCCCTGGCTGCGCGCAAACTCGATGACGGTGCGGTTTTGCAGAAACGGGTGGATTTCGACCTGCTGCGTGGCGATTTCCCCAGCGCCCACCGTATCGATGGCTTGCCGCAGCTGCGCGTTGGTGAAATTCGATACGCCGATGGCCCTGGTCAGCCCCTGCGCCTTGGCTTCCGCCAGCGCCGCCATGTACTCGGCCACGGAAATCGCATCTTGCGGCGACGGCCAGTGGATCAGGGTCAGGTCCAGTTGCTCCAGCCGCAGCTTGTGCAGGCTGTCTTTTAAACTGGGAATCAGCTTGTCGCGCTGCAGGTTGTCGATCCAGATCTTGGTGGTGACGAACAACTCGTCGCGCGGGACGGCGCTGGCCGCGATCGCCTGCCCCACGTCGGCTTCATTGCCGTAGATTTGCGCCGTGTCGATATGGCGGTAGCCGACGTCGAGGCCCGTGGTGACGGAATCGATGACAACCTGGCCCTGCAGGCGGAAGGTGCCCAGACCGATGGCGGGGATGGCGGTGTGATTGGTAGCGGCGTGCATGCGGTAATCCTCTCAAAGCAATGTCGATGGCCACACTATGCGCCCATCTTTTGTTGAGAAAAATACCGTTTATCTCAAATCATATTTGATCTGTGAGCAACTAAAGCGATACCTATGCAGTAAATCAAGGAAAAGTCGCAGCCGGCTCTTGCATTCCCGTTTTGGTCTGCTATAATTCGCCACCTTGGCCTGGTAGCTCAGTCGGTAGAGCAGAGGATTGAAAATCCTTGTGTCGGTGGTTCGATTCCGCCCCGGGCCACCAAGAATTCGTTTTACATTCAAAAACGCCACCTTCGGGTGGCGTTTTTGTTTGTACTCCGCATAAAAACGGGCCGTTTCCGGCCCGTTCGCTACTACCATCCGGCGCACCGGGCGCCGGGCAATCCCCCTCTTACCACATCAAATCATCCGGAATCTGGAACGCCGCATACGGATCATCCTCGTCCACCTGCGTGCTGGCCTGCTTGACGCGCACGACGATGGCGGGGTCGCGTTCGGCGATCTTGTCGGCGATGATGCGCGGCACCAGTTCCACGGCGCCGCCCAGGCAGACGATCACCAGGCGGCCCGCCACCAGATGGGCTTGCACGGCGGCCGTCACGTAGATGCGCTCGATCTTGTTGTTAAAAGTGAAATTGTAAGGCACGTCGCCGTTGTTGCCCTTGCTCTGGCGATTCTTTTGCACCATTTGCGCGATTTGCGCCACGATGGCTTTCTGGTTGGCGGCCGCGTCGCGCTGGGCGTTCAGTTCGCGCGCGCGTTCCGCGTTCTTGCGCTGCGTCTCGAGCGCGGCCAGGCGCACTTCGTCGACGCTTTGCGTGCCGCTCTTGCGCTCGTCCTTTTTTTGCTTGCTCTTGTCCTGGTTGGCCAGTTTGACCTTCTTCTTGTCGACCAGGCCGGCCTTTAAAAACTGCTCTTGCAACGAGACCATAACTACTCCGTATTGAGGGTGCGCCCGGCCAAGGCAGCGGCATCGGCCGGTGGAAAGACGCTAGCATAGCAAAAAAAGGGGCCGCTGCTGCCGCAACATGGCTGCCTTGGCCAGCGGGCAGGCACTTGACAACGGCCAGTAACAAAAAGAAACACTCGAGTGGAAATTTTGTTGATAAATGTCATATAGTTAGTTACGTTTTGCATATCGGCAGTTGTCTGCCGGTTGCACGTCCCCTTCCACTGACTGCGTCTACAAGGATTTGCCATGAAACAATTAATCGCCCTCTGCATCGCCGCCGCGTTTGCCAGCACCGCCTTTGCCGCCGCACCGGAAGCGGCGCCTGCCGCCAAGACGGCGCAACAGTCGAAAATGACCACCTGCAATGCCGATGCCGCCGGCAAGAAAGGCGATGAGCGCAAAACCTTCATGAAGGAATGTCTGAGCGCCAAGCCGGCGCCGGCCATGACGCAGCAAAACAAGATGAAAACGTGCAATGCCGACGCCAAGGACATGAAGGGCGACGCCCGCAAGGCGTTCATGAAAGAATGCCTGAGCGCGCCCAAGAAATAAGCGCCGCTTCGAAGCGCCAGTGCGCGCTGCACAGCGCCAGCCGACAGGCTGGCTTTTTTTTGCGCCAGCAACACGCCGCCCGGCAGGCAACCATGCTTAATGATCAAGATGACATGGAGAAAGATAACGCGTAGTATTTAATCAACCTACTGCTCAGTACGGTTACACGGCATTCTGGAGAAAGGACGGCAGCGTGGCGGCGTCGAACGATCTCGCGCACTGGCGCGGCCAGGTCTTTGACCGCCTGCTGCAGGTGGTGCTGCTGCTTGGTTTCATCACGGCCATTCCCAGCGCGCTGCTGGCCGCAAGCGAAGCCATCTGGTCCATCGTCGCCCTCGACTTGCTGGCCATCGGCTGGATCGGCGTCATCTGGCATTGGCGCGCCATGCCCTACCGCTGGCGCGTGTGGCAATTCCTCATCGTCGCCTACCTGGTGGGCGTGGGCCTGCTGCTGAAAATCGGCCCCGTCAGCCAGATCTACATGATGCTCATGCCCGTGCTGGCGGCCCTGCTGCTGGGCATGCGGCCAGCCCTGTCGACCCTGGTCCTGACCTCGCTGACCATCTTTTTTCTCGGCCTGCATCCCGACGTCGCCCTGCACCTGCCGGGCACGCCCGATTCTCCCATCCTGCGCGCGCTGATCGTGGCCCTGAACTTCCTGTTCATCGCCGCCGTGCTGACCCTGTCCTGCGCCTTCCTGCTGCGCCACCTGGAAGACAGCAGCCAGGCCTTGTCGCAGCTCAACGCCGAACTGGGCTTGACGGCCACGGCGCTGGCCCGCCTGAACGACATGGTGATGATCGCCGACGTGCTCGATGCCCCGCCCGGCCCCGGCACGGTATCGGCCACGCGCATCATCTTCGTCAACGACGCCTTCGAGCGCAGCAGCGGCTATGCGCGCGCCGAGGTGCTGGGCCGCAGCCTGCTGTTCCAGCAAGGCCCCGCCACCGATACGGGCGAACTGGCGCGCATCGCCGCCGCCATGGCCCTCGCCCAGCCGGCCAGGGCGGAATTGCTAAACTACAACAAGGCCGGCAAGGCGTACTGGGTCGAGGCGGAACTGGTGCCGTTTACGGATGCGGACGGCAAGCAGACGCACTGGGTGGCTGTCGAGCGGGAAATCGACGAGCGCAAGAAATCGGAAGCGGACATCCACCGCCTGGCCTTCTACGACGTGCTGACGGGCTTGCCCAACCGGCGCCTGCTGATGGACCGCATCGGCCACCTGCTGGCCGCCGCGCCGCGCGCCCCTGCCATCAGCGCGCTGATGTTCATCGACCTCGACCACTTCAAGCACATCAACGACGCGCGCGGCCACGCCACGGGCGACGCGCTGTTGCGCCTGGCGGGCGAACGGCTGGCGCAGCTGATGCGCAAGGCCGACACGGTGGCGCGCATCGGCGGCGACGAATTCGTCGTCCTGCTGGCGCACCTGGCCGGTGACCTGGAAAGCGCCGCCCGCGCGGCGGCCCAGGTGGCCGAGAAGATCCGCGCCGCCATCGCCCGCGACTTCGATATCGACGGGCAGTCCTATCATTGCAGCGCCAGCATCGGCGTGACCCTGCTGCCGAAAGCGGGCCAGCAGGCGCACGACCTGCTGCGCGAAGCGGACATCGCCATGTACCGCGCCAAGGCGGAAGGGCGCAACGGCATCGCCTTCTTTGAAGCGGCCATGCAGGCAGGCGTGGAGCGGCGCCTGACCCTGGAACGGGCGCTGGCGCGCGCCCTCGATGCCAGTGAATTATGCATGCACGTGCAGCCGCAGGTCGACCGCCATGGCCGGGTGACGGGCGCCGAATTGCTGATGCGCTGGCCGCAGGCGGACGGCAGCTTTATCGCGCCCGGCATCTTCATCCCGATCGCCGAGGAATCGGGACTGATCGTCAGGCTCGGGCACTGGGCCCTGCGCGAAGCGTGCCGCGCCGCCAGGGTGCTGGCGCAGGCTGGCCGGCCCGTCCCCCTGTCCGTCAACGTCAGTCCGGCCCAGTTCCGCCAGCCCGATTTCGCCGCCCGCGTGCAGGCGGCGCTGGCCGAACACGGCACGCCGGCCGGCGCCCTGATCCTGGAACTGACGGAAGGCTTGCTGATCGACCAGCGCGAAGCGTCGCTGGCGCGCATGCGCGAACTGGCCGCCCTGGGCATCCGCTTTTCCATCGACGATTTCGGCACCGGCTACTCCAGCCTCGCCTACCTGACCTCAATGCCGCTGTACGAACTGAAAATCGACAAGCGCTTCATCGACGACACGCCGCGCGATGCGCGCGGCACGGCCATCGTGCAGGCGATCCTGGCCATGGCGCGCCACCTGGGCTTGCGCGCCGTGGCCGAAGGCGTGGAAACGCAGGAGCAGGCCGACTTCCTGATCGCCCACGATTGCGACGGCTTGCAGGGCTACCTGTATGCGCGGCCGATGCCGCTCGACGACTTTCTCGCCTGGCTGGCCCTGCCCCGGACTTAGCTTTCCGATATTTCCTGCATGAAACTCCTCCGCTAGAATACCGGCCTCATAGCCTGTACCTTCACCATCCCCTTTTATTAAAGCGATCCCCGATGCGTCTGGTTCTTCCCCTGCTGCCGCTCCTGCTGCTATCTCTGCCGCCCGCCGCCCATGCGGCCCCCTCCGCCAACGCGCCCACGCCGATCACGCTGGACCAGGCCATGGCCGATCCCGACTGGATCGGCACACCCGTCGAAGCGGCATGGTGGGGCTGGAATGGCCAGCTCTACTACAAGCAAAAGCGCCTCGGCTCGCCCTTGCGCGACACTTTTCAAGTATCCGGCGCGCATGCCAAATTAAACAGCGGCAAGAAGGTTGACGATGCGCAACTGGCCAACCTCGATGGCCAGCAGATGGTCGTCAACCGGGCCGGCACGCGCGCCATCCTGCTGCGCAACGGCGACTTGTTCGAGCGCGACCTGAAAAACGGCGCCTTGACGCAAATCACAAGGGGCGTCTCCGCCATCAGCGACCCGCAGTATTCCGCCGACGGCGGCGCCGTGCAATACCGCAGCGGCAGCGACTGGTTCAGCTGGAGCCGCGCTGACCGCCTGAGCGCGCCCGTCGCCCTGCTGCGCGCGGCCAAGGACCCGGACGCCAAGCCGGAAGCGGACGCCCTGCGCGAATTGCAGCTGCGCCTGATCGTCAACCTGGCGCGCCAGAAGGAAGACCGCGACGCGAGCCGCGAACGCCGCCACGAAGAGCGCAGCCTGGACGCCACGCGCGCGCCGGAACCGATCTACCTGGGCGACAAAGTCACCATTTCCGGCAGCGCCCTTTCGCCGGACGGCCGCTGGCTGCTGTTCGTCACGCAAGACAAGGCCGCCGAAAAGGGCAAGCTGGGCAAACTGGCCCGCTACGTCACGGAAACGGGCTACCCGGAAGCGGACGACGAGCGCACGCGCGTGGGCCGCAACATGCCGATCGCGCAAAGCCTGAAACTGGCCGACCTGCGCACGGGCCAGGTGCGCGAGATCGGTTTCGACAGCCTGCCCGGCATCGCGGTCGACCCGCTGGCCTCGCTACGCGCCGAGCAAAAACTGCCGCCGCTGAAAGGCAACCGCCCCGTGCGCATCGACGCCCAGCGCGACGGCATCGCCTGGAGCGATGACGGTTCCAAGGTGGCCGTGCGCGTGCGCGCCATCGACAACAAGGACGGCTGGCTCGCCACCGTCGATCTGGCCAACGCCTCCCTGGTGCCGGCGCACCGCATCAGCGACACGGCCTGGGTCAACCGCCGCGCCGAGGAATTCGGCTGGCTACCGGACAACGCCACCCTGTGGTATCTGTCCGAGGAAAGCGGCTACGCCCACCTTTACGCGAAAACGGGCGCCGCGCCCGCGCGCGCATTGACGCAAGGCAAATGGGAAGTAAGCGCCGTCGAATGGAGCCGCGACGGCAAGAATGCCTATTTTATGTGCAACCGGCAGGCACCGGGCACGTATGAAGTGTGCGCCAGCACGGCCAGCGATGGCGGCGCGCGCGAAGTGACGAATCTGAAAGGCGTGGAAAACTTCGGCCTGTCGCCCGATAACGGCAAGCTGCTGCTGCGCTACTCGGCCAGCTATCTGCCGGCCCAGCTGGCGACCATTCCCGTTGCAGGCGGCAAGGCGAATATCCTGACGGATACGCGCAGCGAGGCCTTCAAGGCGCGCAACTGGGTCATGCCGGAACTGGTGCAAGTGCCGTCCACGCATGGCGCGGCGCCGATCTGGGCCAAGCTGTACCGCCCGGCACAGCTGGAAGCAGGCAAACAGTATCCGATCGTCATGTTCGCGCATGGCGCCGGCTACCTGCAAAACGTCACCGAGCGTTACCCCGTGTATTTCCGCGAGCAGATGTTCCACAACCTTCTGATGCAGCAAGGCTATATCGTGCTCGACGTCGACTACCGCGCCTCGCTCGGCTACGGCAGCGCCTGGCGCACGGCCATCTACCGCCAGATGGGCCACCCGGAACTGGAAGATTTCATCGACGGCGCCAACTGGCTGGCAGCGCGGCACCAGGGCGACATCAAGAACGTGGGCATCTATGGCGGCAGTTATGGCGGCTTCATGAGCCTGATGGCCCTCATGCGCGCGCCGGACATCTTCAAGTCCGGCGCCGCCCTGCGCCCCGTGACGGACTGGACCACCTACAACCACGAGTACACGGCAAATATCCTGAACACGCCGGAAGTCGACCCGCAGGCGTATAAAATCTCGTCGCCGATCGAATACGCCGATAAACTGACGGGCAACCTCCTGATCGCCCACGGCATGATCGACGACAACGTGTTTTACCAGGATTCCGTGCGCCTGTCGCAGCGCTTGATCGAGCTCAAAAAGGATAACTGGGAAATGGCCAGCTACCCGATGGAGCGCCACGGCTTCGTGCAGCCGGAGGCGTGGTATGACGAGTACCGCCGCATCTATCAGTTGTTCCAGAGAACATTGAAATAAACCCCGATGCCCGCTTGATGCGGGCATTTTTCATAGACTCATTCAGTCAAACGGCACGGGCCGCGGCGTCGTGTCGCTCGATGGCGGCAGGATCGGCAGCACGAGGTGCGGCTGCTTGCCCGTCAGGGTTTTCAGGAAGGCCACCAGTTTCGCGTTTTCATCGGGCGTAAACGTGCGGCCCAGCTGCAAGCGGCCCATCACGTCGACGGCTTGCGTCAGGGTCGCCGCTTCGCCATCGTGAAAGTACGGGTACGTCAATTCCACGTTGCGCAGGGTCGGCACCTTGAAGTTGAAGCGGTCCGCATCCTTGCCCGTCACGGCCGAGCGCCCTTCGGCCGTCATCGCCGTTTTATACGGTTCCACCACGCCCATCTTCTGGAAAGTATTGCCGCCCACGGCGGGGCCGTTATGGCAGGCGATGCAGCCGCTGGATTTAAATAACTGGTAGCCGGCCAGCTCGTCTTTCGTCAGCGCGCTTTTCTTGCCCATCAGCCATTGGTCGAAGCGCGAACCGGGCGTCACCAGCACTTCCTCGAAGACGGCGATGGCGCGCGTGACTTGTTCGATGGTCAATTTATCCTGGCCAAACACCTGCTTGAATTCCTTGCGGTAGGCGGGAATCGAGGCCAGCACGTCGATGGCCAGCTCGTGCGTAAAAGCCATTTCGCCGGGATTGGCGATGGGGCCGTCCGCCTGCTCCTGCAAATCCTTGGCGCGGCCATCCCACATCTGCGCCACGTTCATGCTGGCATTGAGCACCGTGGGTGAGTTGATCGGCCCGCGCTGCCAGTTGTGGCCGATCGAAGTCTTGATATTGTCCGTGCCACCCATGCTCAGGTTATGGCAGCTGTTGCAGGAAATAAAGCCGGAGCGCGACAGGCGCGGGTCAAAAAACAGTTTCTTGCCCAGCTCGACCATGGCCGGATTGGCCACCTTGGCGGCCTTGATCGGCTGGATCGGCTCCTTTTCCGCGGCATGCAGGACGCCGCCGAAGGCCAGGCTGGTGATGAAGAGGAAGGGTGAGAGGGTGCGGCGCATAGTCTAACTCCTGGAAACATTCCCGAATCGGCGGCACGCGCCGGCGCGGGAATGCAGCGCACCGGCCCGGTTGCCACCCGTACATCGCAGATTGGATGTTGATTTATATTAACTTTGACTGCTTGACAATGAAAATGACGGGGATCAAGGTTCTGGCCAATGCGAATCGCGCTTGCCATTTGGGCAAGCGTGGCACATGATGAGGGCATGCAAACGCCAACCTACTCCGCCCTGTTGCCCCTGCTGCGCGCCGCATGCGCCAGCTTCCTGCTGCTGGGCGCCAGTGCCTGCGGCAGCGCCCCCGCACAAGATGCCCCGCCCGCACCCGGCAATGCCGGCTTGCTGGCGCAAATCCAGGCGGAAGCGGGCGCCGCCGCCTGCGACTCCACCCAGCAATGCCAGACCATCGCCATCGGCGCCAAGGCTTGCGGCGGCCCCGAGCGCTACCTGGCCTGGTCCAGCAAAAGCAATGACGGCAAGAAACTCAAGGCGCTGGCCCAGGCGCACGCCGAGGCCAGCCGCAAGCAGCAGCAGGCGGACGGCATGATGTCGACCTGCTCCATCGTCACGGACCCGGGCGCCACCTGCGAAGCGGGACGCTGCGTGCTGCAAAAGAGCGGCCTGGGCGGCAGTTCGGCGATGTAAAAAAAGCCGCTGGATCAGCGGCTTGTGAGGTTTTGCAACATTTCAGGATTGCAGCTGCAAGGTCTTGATGATTTTGCTTTCCACTTTCTCGCCCGCACCCGAGGTGGCATTCCTGCTTTCCTTACGCAGCAACAATAAGCGGTCGCCGCTGACGCCATACAGGCGCGTCTCGTCCGTCTTTTGCGTAAAGCTGACGACGACGAAAGCGCGCCCGCTGACGTCAAAGTGAAAATGGCTGGCCAGCGGCGTGCCGTCGGCGGCGATCCACACCTCGATGCCGCCGTCGAACTTCTTCACATACTTGCGGTCTTTCTCAGGTACCTTGTCGAGCGATAAGGTAAAACTGAGCAGGCGTGCCGGCTTGCCCTTGTAGCTATCCATCTTTTCGCCGCTGAACACGGCTTCCTCGATCTCGCGCGACAGGGAATCGGCCGCCGACACCATGGAACGCAACTCCGCCGCCTTCATTTCCCCCAGCGCAAAGCCGATCGGCGTCTTGACCTTCGGATCTTTCACCCTGGCGCGCTGCTCGGCTTCCACTTTCGCCAGCAAGTCCTTGCCGTAGAGCACTTGCAAGCCCGCCGGTCCGCCTTCGACAGCCACCGTGGCCTGGCCGCTATCCTCTTCCGCCGCCTTGCCCTCGCCCTCGCGGCGCCAGGTTTTCGACTCCACCTGCGCCTTGATGGGCAACTGCCCCTGCAAGCGCGCCAGCGCCGCATTCAGATCGGCCAGGCCATCGGCCCGCGCCGTACCGCAAAACAAACTGAACAAGCCCGCAGCCGCCAGGCCCTGCACTCCAATACGTCGCCGCATCGCCACATCCCTTCAGCTCATACAAGGATGCCAAAACACCATGTTTTGGCCATCTGTTGCATTTGAACACAGCTAGCTCTGGTCAGGTGGAAAGTCTTTCTGCTATAATTCGCCGCCTTGGCCTGGTAGCTCAGTCGGTAGAGCAGAGGATTGAAAATCCTTGTGTCGGTGGTTCGATTCCGCCCCGGGCCACCAAGAATTCAGCAGCACATAGCACAAAGCCAACCTTCGGGTTGGCTTTTTGTTTACTGGCTCAAAAAATCTGTGTCCCGGCCCATCTATGATGCCTGGTCGGCCGCCGTACTTCGGGCGGCTCCGCTTGTTGCTCAGCGTCAATATACTCCACCATGCCGAGCACGACCGCCTGAGATCAGGGCGTAGGCCTATTCAGTTCTTGGCACCCATGCCTTAACCTTTGCAAACATTTTTTCATGCGCCGCGTCTGTCTCATTGCTGTCAAAGGAAGCAAGTAGCCTGGATAGGGTTGCGGCTTTATGGCCTCTGAAGCTAGATAACAGGCACCAGAAATAAGCTTGCTGAATATCCTGCGGGACGCCTCTGCCGTAAAGGTACATCAAGCTCAAATTGTACTGCGCACCAGCATCGCCTTGATCCGCCGCTCGGCGATACCATTTAACCGCTTGCTTCTCATCCTTGATAGGCCCGCGACTGCTGGCATACAGCACACCCAGATTGTATTGTGCGTCGACGTAGCCTTGCTCCGCAGCCTTCCGATACCAGGTCGAAGCTTCCTCTTCGTCACGCGGGACGCCTGTACCGTTGACATAAGCCAATGCCAAACTGAACTGTCCACGCGAACTCCCCTGCGCCGCCGCTTTTCGATACCAGTTCACCGCTTGCTGCTCGTCTTTCGGGACACCATCCCCACTGGCGAACGCCAAGCCCAATTCAAGCTGTGCGTTGGCATGCCCTTGTTCAGCAGCCTTGCGATACCAGGTCACCGCCTGCTGTCCGTCCTCAGGCATGCCCCACCCGTCTGCCGCTGCCGTTCCCATACGATATTGCGCACGAGCAAACCCATCATCGGCGGCTCTGCGATACCAACTGATAGCTTGCACTGGATCCTTGGAAACCCCATGTCCGAATTCGTACATCCCTCCCATGAAAAACTGTGCGAGAGCGTAGCCCTGCTCTGCCGCCTTGTGATGCCAAGCCAGAGCCTGTTGCCAATCCTGGGGGACTCCCTTTCCTTTGCCGTACATTACCGCCAGGTTCTGCTGCGCATCGGCCAAGCCCTGCTCCGCAGCTTTTCGATACCATGAAACCGCCCGTTGCTCATCTTTTGAAGTACCCACGCCGTTGGCGTACATCTCGCCCAACTTGTTCTGCGCCACTGCATTACCATCCGCAGCGAGTTTCGCGTAGCCCGTTAAAGACGCAGGGTAATCTTTCGCCTCATATGCCGTGTTGACTTCGTCTAATGTCGGGGACGACATAGCCGCTTCGGCAGCAAGTGCGAGTGTCAACAGACATGTCACAAAATAGAATTTCATGGTTGAATGACCTTTATCAGAAAAAATTTCTTCCAAACCATTTAGACGGAAAGTCGCTACATTGGAATGCGGGCCGAAGCGTTCGGCCGACGTTCGTTTCGAACAGGCACTCGGACTGGTCAGCGGATAGTGTCTACCTTTTATGCGGCAGCCAATGACCAAAATGAGAGATCGTTGCCCTTGATCAACTATGGTTTGATGTGCGCGCACCGTACTCCGGGATGCCAGATTGATCGCACTATGTTGATTTCCAGGAATTATCTCGAATATAAATAAAAATGTAATTTGTTTAATATCGCCCAGCATCGAAATTGAAAATCCTTGCATCGGTGGTTCGATACCCGCCGGACACCAAGAATTCAGCAGCACATAGCAAAAACTTTTCATCGCGCCGCTATGTACGCAAACGAACGGACTGCAGCCGTCCAAGAGCCCATGCTGCAGGCAGACCATCACTTCCCCTCCCGCCGCCAGCGCCCCGCGCGACACGGCAGATGGGTCGCCTGGTCAGTTTTCCCCGCCACACCGCCATGCGAAACTCGCGCCCGACGCCGTCGAGCCGTTCCGTACATTACGGCTCACTGCCAAAGGATGCATCATGAAACCTACCCTGATATTGCTCGCGCTCGCCTCTACCCTCGCCCTGACTGCTTGCCAGCGCGAAGCGCCACCTGCGCCGACTGTCGTCCAAGTCGTTCCTGGCCCTGCCGGCGCGCCTGGTCCTGCCGGCGCCACGGGCGCCACGGGCGCTGAAGCGCCTGCCGGCGCAACCGGTGCCACCGGCGCCACGGGCCAGACCGGCGATAGCGGTGCCGCCGGATACGATGGCGCCAAGGGCGCTACCGGTGCACAAGGCAACGATGGCGCCAAGGGCGACGACGGTGCCAAGGGCAAGACGGGCGACACAGTGATTGTCGTTCCGCAACGCTAATACGCCTCACGCCAGACACCACAACGCCAACCCCTGCGGTTGGCGTTGCTGCGTATGCGCAGTACCGCACAGTAACATCGGCCGCATCGGCCTACCCTGTTGTCATTACACAGGGAGATATCGCATGCTGACGCTCATATTGCTGGTGGCCCTGCTGGGCCTGGTTCTACTGTTCGCGCCCGGCCCCGTGCGCCGCGCCCTGATTACCCCACACTTGCTGGCCTTGTTCAAGCGCATCCTGCCGAGCATGTCCGACACGGAACGCGACGCGCTCGAGGCGGGCACCACGTGGTGGGATGCGGACCTGTTTTCCGGCCGGCCCGACTGGCCCAAACTGCTGGCGTATGGCCGCGCCACGCTCACGGCCGAAGAACGCGATTTTCTTGAGCATGACGTCGAGCATCTGTGCGAACTGGTCAACGACTGGGAAACGCAACAGCAACTCGACTTGCCACCGCAAGCCTGGGACTACATGAAAAGCCAGGGTTTCCTCGGCATGATCATTCCCAAGCAATATGGCGGCAAACAGTTCTCCGCCTACATGCACTCGCAAGTGGTGATGAAACTGTCGAGCCGCTGCTCGGCGCTGGCCGTGACCGTGATGGTGCCCAATTCGCTGGGACCGGCCGAGTTGCTGCTGCACTACGGCACCGAAGAACAGAAAGATTACTACCTGCCGCGCCTGGCCGCCGGCACCGAGATCCCGTGTTTCGCGCTGACCAGCCCGTATGCGGGCTCCGACGCGGCCGCCATCCCCGACCTGGGCGTCGTGTGCATGGGCATGCATGAAGGTCGCCCCACCCTGGGTTTCCGCCTCACCTGGAACAAGCGCTACATCACCCTGGCGCCCGTGGCGACCTTGCTGGGGCTGGCTTTCCAGACCAGCGATCCCGACCACTTGCTCTCAGACAACGATGCACCGGGCATCACCTGCGCCCTGATCCCCGCCAGCCACGACGGCGTGGTGATCGGCCGCCGCCACCATCCCTTGAACGCCGCGTTCCAGAACGGCCCCACGTCCGGCAACGATGTCTTCATTCCCATCGACTGGGTCATCGGCGGCCAGGCGCAAGTGGGCAAAGGCTGGCGCATGCTGATGGAATGCCTGGCGGCGGGACGCGCCATCTCGCTGCCCTCGTCCAGCGTGGGCATGGGCAAGATGGCCGTGCGCGGCACCGGCGCGTATGCGGCCGTGCGGCGCCAGTTCAACATGCCGATCGGCAAGTTCGAAGGGGTGCAGGAAGCGCTGGCCCGCATGGGCGCCAACCTGTACCTGATGGACGCGGCGCGCACCCTGGCCGCGCACGCCGTCGACCTGGACGAAAAGCCGGCCGTCATTTCCGCCATCGTCAAATACCACGTCACGGAGCGGGGACGCGCGCTCGTCAACGACGGCATGGACATTCTTGGCGGCAAGGGCATCTGCGTGGGCCCGAACAATTTCCTCGCCAGCGCCTACCAGCAAATCCCCATCGCGATCACGGTCGAAGGCGCCAATATCCTCACGCGCAGCCTGATCATCTTCGGCCAGGGCGCCATCCGCGCGCATCCGTATGTACTCAGGGAAATGGCCGCCGTCAACGAAAGCGATGGCCGCAAGGCCTTGCGCGATTTCGATGCGGCCTTCTTCGGCCATGTGGGCTTTGTGCTGGGCAACCTGGCACGGGGCCTGTGGTACGGACTGGGCGGCGCCCGCCTGGCGGCCGTGCCCGACGCCGGCGCCCCGGCACTGGCGCCCTACTACCGCGCCCTGACGCGGCTGTCGACGGCGTTTGCCGTCATGACGGATATGTCGATGTTCGTGCTCGGTGGCGAACTCAAGCGCCGCGAACGGCTGTCCGCCCGGCTGGGCGACGTGCTGGCGCAGCTGTATCTGGCTTCGTCCGTGCTGAAGCGCTACGAGGACGATGGCCGGCCCGAGGCAGACCTGCCCTATGTGCACTGGTCGCTGCAAGACGCGCTGGTCAAGGCGCAGCAGGGCTTGACGGGCGTGCTCGACAATTTCCCCGCGCGCGTGCTGGCCATCCTGCTGCGCACCTTGCTGTTTCCGTTCGGCCTGCCCCACCGTCCGCCGTCCGACGAGCTGGGCAGCGAAGTGGCGCTGGCCCTGCAAACGCCGGGCGCCGACCGCGAACGCCTGCTGGCCGACGGCCATGTCGCCAGCGACGCGGCAGACCCCGTGGCTTGCGCCGAGCGGGCGCTGGCACTGCTGCCGGAGGTGCTGTCCATCGAAAAACGCCTGAAAGACACGCCCGCAGGCGCGGCCCTGCGGCACCTGCCGCAAAGCCTGTCCGCCATGCAGCCGTGGCTGGCTGCGGCCAAGGCGGCAAACACCATCAGCTGCCAGGAGCACAATACCTTGCTGGAATATGCGCGCCTGGTCGACGGCTTGATACAGGTCAACGATTTTCCCACCGATGCGGCACAGCCAAAACACTTGCCTGTGCACAGGGCCGATACCAGCAGCCGTGCAGCCTAAGCCAGATTGCGACCTATACTGAATGGAGCGGGCACGGTGCCCGCTCTTGGCAGAAAGGAGTTGATCATGACGCGCAAATTCATCGATTGCCGGGAGTTCCCAAGTGACACGCATTGCTCGGTTGCGATCTCGGCCGACAGCGAAGAAGAGCTATTGGGCATTGCTGTGGAACACGCAGTCTCGGTACACCATCACCACGACACGCCGGAACTGCGCCAGCAGTTGCGTCAATTGTTCAAGGACGGCATGCCGCCCGAACACTTGCCCATGACAGGACAAGCCGGCAGCAGCGCCAGCGGCGCCGCGCACACGCATTAAGCCCGTGCCGGTCACACGGGATTGACAGTTCAGGACGCCAGCTTGCGGGCAGGCGCCCTGATGCCCAGGCCCGACACGAGCGGCACCAGCGCCGCATACACGACGATCACCGGCAGTCAGACGGCGCCGGGCCAGTCTTGCAGGGCCGGCGCGCCGCGCCGCACGGGACGCGATGCATACGAGTCCCTGGGCCACCTGGCGGCCAGCCTGCTGCTGGGCACCGGCGCTGGCACCACATGTCAATCCCTTGACTCAAGGCAAAGCAATCCGGCGCCAGCCGGCCTACAATCGCCGGCTTTGCCCCTCGCCCATGCGCCACGCTCCCGAACTCCTCCTGCCTGCCGGCTCCCTGGCCAAGATGCATGCCGCCTTCGACTATGGCGCCGACGCCGTCTACGCGGGCCAGCCGCGCTACAGTTTGCGCGTGCGCAATAACGATTTTTCGACCTTGCAAGCCTTGCAGGAAGGCATTGACGGTGCGCATGCGCGCGGCAAGCTGTTCTTTGTCGCCAGCAACATCTTTGCCCACAACGCCAAGCTGAAAACGTATTTGCGCGACATGGAACCGGTGATCGCCATGCGCCCCGATGCCCTGATCATGGCCGACCCGGGCCTGATCATGATGGTGCGCGACAAGTGGCCGGAGATTCCCGTGCACTTATCGGTGCAGGCGAATGCCGTCAACTGGGCCGACGTCAAGTTCTGGCACCGCATGGGCCTGACGCGCGTGATCCTGTCGCGCGAACTGTCGCTCGACGAGATCGAAGAAATCCGCCAGCGCTGCCCGGAAATGGAACTCGAGGTGTTCGTGCACGGCGCCCTGTGCATCGCCTATTCGGGCCGCTGTTTGCTGTCCGGCTATTTCAACCATCGCGACCCGAACCAGGGCACCTGCACGAATTCCTGCCGCTGGGATTACAAGGTGAAAAATGCCGCCGAAGACGCCAGCGGCGACCTGGGCGGCATGCAAGTGGTGCCGCTGGAATTTCACCAGGCGCTGGCCGAAGCCGACAATAACGCGTTTTCCGCCCTGCACCAGCAGCCGCGCCACCCGCTGGCCGACCAGCCATACTTCATTGAAGAAGCCCAGCGCCCGGGCCAGCTGATGCCGATCCTCGAAGACGAGCACGGCACCTACATCATGAATTCGAAGGACTTGCGCGCCGTCGAGCATATCGAGCGCCTGGTCAAGATCGGCGTCGATTCGCTAAAGGTCGAGGGCCGCACCAAGTCGCTGTACTACGCGGCGCGCACGGCGCAAGTCTACCGCCAGGCCATCGATGACGCCGTGGCGGGCCGCCCCTTCGATATTGGTCTCTTGGGCCAGCTGCAAGGCCTGGCCAACCGCGGCTACACGGATGGTTTCTATCAACGCCACCACACGCAAACGCACCAGAACTACATGCGCGGCGCATCCGAGGCGGACCGCAGCCAGTACGTGGGCGACGTGCTGAGCGTGGCGGACGGCTGGGCCAGGGTGGAAGTAAAAAACCGCTTCGCCGTGGGCGACCGTATCGAAGCCCTGCATCCGGGCGGCAACCGCGACTTCACGATTGCGCGCATGCTGGCCGACGATGGCAGCGAGATCCAGGTGGCGCCCGGCAGCGGCCACTTCGTGCGCATCGAACTCGACGGGGCGCTGAATAAAGCCTTGCTGGCCCGTTATTTGTAACCGCCAGTCTGCTGCATCGGGTGGCGAGCAGTTTCCAAGTGTTTGATTTGACAAGAGAAATTCCAGCTGACACCACCTAAATAATTTGTTTAGGCTTCAACATTGCTATACGATACGGCCACCCTGCGCCCGGGGGCCTGATCGGCATCCGGTGCGTCCCTGACACGTTCACCGGAATCCCCGATGCCACCTGCCACCTCTGCCCTCATCACCAATGACGCCGTCGTCCTCGGCCTGCTCGCCATGACCCTGGGGGGCGTCTTCTGGACCGCCTCCCGCGCCAACGGCTTCTGGAAAAAGTTCTATACGTATATCCCGTCGCTGCTGATGTGCTACCTGATCCCGGCGCTGCTCAACACCTTCGGCATCATCGACGGCAACGCTTCCGGCCTGTACGCCGTGGCGCGCGATTACCTGCTGCCCAGCGCGCTGGTGCTGCTGTGCGTGGCCATCGATTTCGGCGGCATCATCCGCCTCGGCCCGAAAGCCATCATCATGTTTCTCACAGGAACACTCGGCGTGATGCTGGGTGCCCTCGTCTCGTTCGAAGCCTTGCGTTTGATCCACCCGGAAACGGTGGCGGGCGACACCTGGCGCGGCATGACGACTGTCGCCGGCTCGTGGATAGGCGGCGGCGCCAACCAGGCGGCCATGAAGGAAGTGTTTGAAGTGGACGCCACCCTGTTCGGCCAGTTCGTCGCCGTCGACGTGCTGGTGGCCAACGTCTGGACGGCCGTGCTGCTGTTCCTGGCCGGCCGCGCGGGCGCCTTCGACCGCTGGACTGGCGCCGATTTGACCGCCATCAATGCGCTCAAGGACAGCATCGAAAGTTACCGTGCCCAGCACGCGCGCGTGGCCAGCCTGACCGACATCATGATCATCCTCGGCGTGGGCCTGGGCGTGACGGGCCTGTCGCACTTCCTGGCCGGCCCCATCATCAACTGGATCAACACCCTGCCGGCAGAATGGCGCCTGCAGGATTACAGCCTGACGTCGAACTTCTTCTGGATCGTCGTGCTGGCCACCACCTTCGGCCTGCTGCTGAGCTTTACCCGGGCGCGCAGCCTGGAAGGCGCGGGCGCCTCGACCATCGGCTCGGCCATGCTGTACGTGCTGGTGGCCACCATCGGCATGCACATGGACTTGAAAGCCCTGCTCGACAAGCCGTTTTTGTTCCTGCTGGGCATGATCTGGATCGCCGTGCACGGCGGCCTGATGTTGCTCGTCGCCAAGCTGATCCGCGCACCGCTGTTCTTCATGGCCGTCGGCTCGCAGGCGAACATCGGCGGCGCCGCTTCCGCCCCCGTCATCGCCAGCGCCTTCCACCCGGCCCTGGCCCCCGTCGGCGTCCTGCTGGCCGTGCTCGGCTACGCGCTGGGCACCTATGGCGCCTACATCACGGGCTTGATCTTGCGCAACATGGCGGGGTGATGCTCATCCTGGCTTGACCAGCCAAGCCCGTAACAGTAACGACAACGCCAGCCTTCGGGCTGGCGTTGTCGTTTACCCATCGCATCGTCCGCAGTCTCCTGAAAACTCCCCACAATGTAGCAGAAACCCCTCAAAACCAAATTTCCGCACCATTTTTGTGCGAAATCTGCGATGATAGTTGCCCAAATAACCGATTACCTCCATGGAATTCTGATGAAATACGCATCTGCTCACGAGTATGTCCAGCATGTCGCCGCACGCAATCCAGGTCAGCCCGAGTTTCTGCAAGCCGTCACCGAAGTCATGGAGAGCTTGTGGCCGTTCCTGGAACAGCACCCGAAATACGCGGAACAAGGCTTGCTGGAACGCTTGATCGAGCCGGAGCGCGTGGTGATGTTCCGCGTGTCGTGGGTCGATGACCATGGGCAAGTGCAAGTCAATCGCGGCTACCGCATCCAGCACAGCATGGCCATCGGGCCGTACAAGGGCGGCATCCGCTTTCACCCGTCCGTCACGCTGTCCGTGCTGAAATTCCTCGCCTTCGAACAAACGTTCAAGAATGCGCTGACCACGTTACCGATGGGCGGCGGCAAGGGCGGCGCCGATTTCGATCCAAAGGGCAAGAGCCCGGGCGAAGTGATGCGCTTCTGCCAGGCGTTCGTGAGTGAACTGTTCCGCCACGTGGGCTCGGACACGGACGTGCCGGCCGGCGACATCGGCGTGGGCGGGCGCGAAGTGGGCTATATGGCCGGCATGATGAAAAAGCTCAGCAACCGCGCCGACTGCGTGTTCACGGGCAAGGGTGCCAGCTTCGGCGGCTCGCTGATGCGTCCGGAGGCGACGGGCTACGGCACCGTGTATTTCGCCGAAGAAATGTTGAAAACGCGGGGCCGCTCGTTCGAAGGCATGCGCGTCTCCGTGTCCGGCTCGGGCAACGTGGCGCAATACGCGGTGGAAAAAGCCATGGCCATGGGCGCGAAAGTCATCACCGTCTCCGATTCCAGCGGCACCGTCATCGACGAAGACGGCTTTACGCCGGAAAAGCTGGCCATTTTGATGGAGGTCAAGAACCATTTGTATGGCAGGGTCAGCGATTACGCCGCGCGCACGGGTGTGCGCTTCGAAGCGGGCGTATCGCCATGGCATGTGCCGGTCGACATCGCCCTGCCCTGCGCCACGCAAAATGAACTGAACATCGACGATGCGCGCACGCTCATCGCCAATGGCGTGCAATGCGTGGCCGAGGGCGCCAACATGCCCACCACCATCGAAGCGGCGAAAGCGTTCGAAGCGGCCGGCGTGCTGTATGCGCCGGGCAAGGCCAGCAATGCGGGCGGCGTGGCGACTTCCGGCCTGGAAATGAGCCAGAACGCGGCCCGCATATCGTGGCCGCGCGAGGAAGTCGACGCGCGTTTGCTGCAGATCATGCAAGGCATCCACGCGGCGTGCAAGCAGTATGGCACGCGCGCCGATGGTTCCGTCAGCTATGTGGATGGCGCCAATATCGCCGGCTTCGTCAAAGTCGCCGATGCCATGCTGGCGCAGGGAGTGATTTAGAACATCTGACATAAGCTACTGCGCGTCGCGATTTTCAGCCTGCGGTGCTCGCTGTGCTCTAGCACAGCTGCGCGCCTCGGCCGAAACTCACTGCCGCTCGCTACGCTTCTGTCAGACGTTCAGCGTCTAGCTAATCTGGGGCTTCATCAGGCTCTTGCGGCTGATCGTGCGGCCCGACACCATGAACTCGCCATTGCCCCGGTAGTGCAGGGTTTCGGGCAGCTTGGGCGAGGTGGCCACGTGGGCTTTCACGCACTCGAAGATGAAGAAGCCGCCCTTCGGGTTGCCCGCCACCTGGGCCAGCTTGCATTCGAAGTTGGCGTAGCACTCGGCGATCAGCGGTGCGCCCACCTGCTCGGCCGGCTGCGGCGTCAGGCCGAAGGCCGTAAACTTGTCCGTGTCTTCGCCACTGCAATTGCCGATGGCGACCACCTGGTCGACCATGTCGGCCGTAGGCAGGTTGATCACGCATTCCATGCTGCGCTTGATCATTTCATAGCTGTGGTTTGCGTCGGAAATGAAGCAGCCCAGCAACGATGGCGTGAATTCCATCAGCATGTGCCAGGCCATGGTCATGACGTCGCTTTCGCCCTTCCACGTTGAACTGACGAGCACCACCGGCCCCGGTTCGAGAAAGCGCCGGATATCGGCGACGGGATAGTCTTCTTTGTGGTAATTTTTCATCTGGTCTCCAGGACGCGGTACCCCATAGCATAGCCCAACGGCGCCGCGCCGGGCGCGCGGCTGGCCGATGGCGGCGTGTCATCCGCGCCGCGATTTGTGCAGTTCATCGCAAATTTCTCCCCGTTGAAGATGTTGCAACATAGAATACACAGATCAACTACTCAAGGAAACCGCCATGCGCCCTCTGTTCCTGTTGTCCGTCCTGTCCCTCGCCTGCCTGTCCACCCTCGCGCATGCCGACGAGCAAACCCGCACGGTAGCCGCCTTCAACGCCATCGACATCCGCGGCCCCATCAGCATCGAAGTGGAATCGGGCAAGGAGCAAAGCCTGCTGCTGCGCGGCGACCAGAAATTTCTCAGCGGCGTGATCACGGAAGTAGTCGATGGCGAGCTGAAAATTTCCATGAAGGATAAAGATATCAAGAAAACCGAGGGCGATCCGCGCGTCATCATCACCATGCCCACCTTGCGCAAGCTGATCGCGGAAGGCGCGGGCGAGAAGATATTGACCAAGCTCAATGGCCCAAGAGTCGACATCAGCTACAAGGGCGCGGGCCGCCTGGCCGCCGATGGCCAGGTCGACTGGCTGCGCCTGAAAGCGCAAGGCGTGGGCGAAGTCGATACGAAAGCCTTGCTGGCGAAAAACGTCGACGTGAATTTCGACGGCATCGGCTCCGTCAAGGTGTATTCCTCGGGCGAACTGAACGCCGTCGTGCGCGGCATGGGCGAACTGATTTATTACGGCAAGCCGAAGATCGTGCACAAGTCGATCGCCGGCATCGGCAGCGTGAATGCCGCCAAGTAAGCTTTTCCATAAAAACAGGCCATCAGGCCACTGGAGACCGCATGACCGCTTCACAAGATAACGATGCGCCGCTGCTGCTGCGCGAGGACGAGGGTGGCCTCGTCACCCTGCGCCTGAACCGTCCCCTGCAATTCAATGCCCTGTCGGAAGCCATGCTGGCCGCGCTGCAGGAAGCGTTCGATGCCATCGCGCAGCAGCCGCACGTGCGCTGCGTGGTGCTGGCCGCCGAAGGCAAGGCGTTTTGCGCGGGCCACGATTTGCGCCAGATGCAGGCCACGCGCCAGCTTGATTATTATCAAACCCTGTTCGCACAATGCTCGCGCGTGATGCAAGCCATTCAAACCTTGCCCGTGCCCGTGATCGCCCGCGTGCACGGCATCGCCACGGCGGCCGGCTGCCAGCTGGTCGCCAGCTGCGACCTGGCCGTGGCGGGCGCGTCGGCCCGCTTTGCCGTGTCCGGCATCAACGTGGGCCTGTTCTGCGCCACGCCGTCCGTCGCCCTGTCGCGCAATGTATCGCCCAAGCGGGCCTTCGACATGCTGGTGACGGGCCGCTTCATCGATGCCGACACGGCCGCCGACTGGGGCCTGATCAATGAAACGGTGGCCGACGCGGCGCTCGACGAGGCCGTGGCCCGCCTGGCGCAGCAGATCATGGCGAAAAGCCCGACGGCCATCCGCTACGGCAAACACATGTTTTACAAACAGCGCCAGCTGCCGCTGGACGAAGCATATGCGTATGCAGGCGACGTGATGGCGCGCAATATGATGGAAGAGGATGCGGACGAGGGCGTCACCGCCTTTTTAGAGAAGCGGCCGCCCAATTGGGCGGCCGTCAGGTAGCTTAACGCTGTTCCTTCATCTGCTGCTGCACGGAAAGACTCAAGGTACCGAGGTCTTCCTTGCCCAGCAGCGGCAATTGCGCCAGCAACTGCATCAGGGCGGAACTGCCCGTCACGTCCAGCTCGGACGACTGCACCAGCACCGTGCCGGCGCCCGTGAAGTCGATCTGCTTTTCCTCGCCCGACAGGGTAAAACCCGTGAGCGCGCCGGCGGCCGAGGCCCAGCCCTGCACGTGGGCGTAATCGTAGTGGTACGAGGGGCTGGGGCAATCGGCCCAGCCCAGCACGGCCTGTTCGTCCACGCGGCACGGCAGCTCCAGGAAATGCACGGGGCCGTTCGACGAGGCGATCACTTTACCGGTGCCTATCATGGTCAAAAAGCCGGGCAAGGTCGATTCCTGGCAAATCACGTCCTTCGTAAACCCCAGCAGGTTTTTCGCGCGGATGGTCATGTTGGCGTTGTCCAGGTCGTAGCACGCCAGGTCGTTGCCGTTATCGCCCAAAATCAATTGACCCTGCCCTTGCGCCACGACAAAGTGGTGTACGTATTTCGGTGCATTGAAGGCATTGCGCACGATCAAGTCGAGCACGCTGCTGCCCATGGCTTCGAAGCGCAGCTCGCCATAGAAGGCGATCATCTTGCCCTTGCGAATGAATATCTGTTCCTTGACGTCGATGACATACGAAAAACGGTTCAGGTTATCGTTCTTCGGCAAGGTATCGGGGTTGTAAATCGTCATGGCTTACCTTTCGCTCGCTTGGATGTAGACCGTGCCCTGGCCCGTGAACTTCACCTGGTAGGATTCGCCGGATGCCTGGCCGACGAAGGTTTTCCAGTTCAGATCCGTGACGATGGCCGAGCTCAGTTGCCCCGTATGGCCGATATACGCTTGCGGGTCGACAAACACGGGCACGTCCGGCGTGACGGGCAAGCCGATGGCATTGCCGTCGGACAAAATCGCCACTTCGCCCGTGCCTTGCAGGGTGGTGGTAAACAAGCCCTGGCCCGAGGCCATGCCCCGTACCACGCCCTGCACGCCGCCCTGGTTGCCCAGGAACATGGTGCCGGCCGTCAGGCGCGCATCGAAGGCCAGCAGGGAGTCGCTTTCCACATAAAACGTTTCGCCGCGCACTGGGACGATGGTGACGAACAGGCCGCCCTGGGCGTAAAACACGCTGCCCGTGCCGCGCGCCGACATCAGGGCATAGCCCTCGTTCGTGACGGCGCGCATGGCCAGGCTTTGCACGCCCTGGCCGGCCAGGAAGGAGCGGCTGAACGCCACGTCGCCCTGGTACGACACCATGGCGCCCTTGCGGGCGAACACTTCTTCATTGCCGAGTTTAACCTCGAGCATCTTTTCATTGATTTGCTGATAGACAGGCATCGCGGGTCCTCGCTGACTTAACGTTCGGCGGGCTGGATGAACACCACGCCCTGGCCTGTGAATTTGTGCTGGTACGATTCGCCCGAGCTCTGGCCGATCATGGTGCGCCAGTTGACGTCAAAAACAAATTCCTGGCGGATATCGCCCTTGAAGCCGACGAAGGCGTCCGGGTCCACGCGCAGCGGGTGGGAAGGCGTCACTTCCAGCATGATCAAGTTGCCGCGCGAAATGACGGCCAGGTTGCCGTGGCCTTCGACGGTGGTGGAAAACAGGCCCTGGCCCGAACTGGCGCCGCGCAGGCCAGCAAAGCTGGTGCCCGTCTTAAGGCCCGTGTCGTAGGCCAGCAGGCTGCTGCTTTCGATGGTCAGCTTTTCGCCGGCCAGCGCCATGACGGTGATTTCGGCCGCATTCTGCGCGAAAAACACCGTGCCCGTGCCGCCGGCCTGCATCAGCTGCATGCCTTCGTTGGTCACCTTGCGCTTGAGCGCGCCGAAGATGCCCTCGCCACCGAGCAGGGATTTTTCAAATTTGATGCTGCCCGTATAGGCGACCATGGCGCCGGCAATCGCCAGCACTTTTTCATCCTGCAGGCGCACTTCCAGCAGGCGGTCGGTATTGGTGCGGAAACTGGTCACGCGCGACTCCCCAAGAATGCCAGGGCACAAAGCCATGGCTATCCGACAAGATACCGGGGGCGTTACCGTCATGCAAGTGCTATTCCTCCCGAACGGGGGGGCGTGCATAAAAAAAAAGGCGTGCCCGGGGGCACGCCTTGCGTTCACGCAAAGAACGGTTTACTCGGCCAGCACCGGCCTGGCGCCGCGCGCGTTCTGGAACAGCGGCACGGGATCATTGGTATTGACCTCGACCACCGTGACGCCCTGCACCACGCCAGCCACCTGGTAGCCGACGGCGCCCAGGTGGCGCTTGCCTTCGGCCAGGTTGGACCAGCTCAGCGAGACCGTCGCGGTGCCGCCCGTGTAGGCCGTGCCCGGCATCAGCGCCTTGAAGTTGCCGTTGTTCAAGCCGGGCGCCAGCACCCACGACGACAGGGTGTAGTCGGCCTGGCCGTTTTGCGGCGCAAAACCGATCACGCACACCTTGTACGTGCCGGCGGCGGGCAGGCGCAGTTCCACTTGCTCATTGGAACTTTCGTTGCCGCTGCTGCCGACCAGCACATTGGCGGCGTTGTAGACCTCCATGTCCATGTCGGTATTCGCCCCGCCCGTCGTTTCCGCATCGTAGGTGGCGAAGCGCGCCGCCAGGGTGCCGGCCGGGATCACCACGTTGTGCACGTTCACGCCCGTGGCGCCGCCCGCCTTGCAGGCAGCCGATGCGGCAGCGCCCGTCGCCGCCTGGCCGATCGTGCGCGACTCGCGCACGGCTTCGACCAGGCCCGACTTGACGCCCACCAGCGCGCCCGTGAAGCCCGTGCCCAGGGTCAGCACCTTGCTGCCCGTGGCCGCTTCGCTGCTGACCAGCGGAATGGCGGCCAGCGCCGTGCCGCGCGCCGTCAGCGGGCTGCGCACCGTGTGCGTGCCATCCGTCCAGCTCAGGGCGCCATAGGTCCAGGTATTGGCCGGCGCCGTGGTGCGCGTCAGCTTGACCTGGTACTGCGCCCTGGCGCCGGGCGCCAGGCTCAGGCTCGTTGGCGTCACCGCCACCGTGTAGCCGGGCAGGCTGGCCGAGACGTTGTAGACGGCGCTGCTGGCGCCCACGTTGGTCACCGTGCGCGTCAGTGTCTGCGTGCCCAGCACGTTGGCCGCCGTCAGCGACGCCAGGTTCAGGTTGTAGGCGGCGATGCCGCCGATGGCCTGGCACGTGGCGGCGCTGTAGACCTTCAGGTTCAGGCCGCACAAGAAGCGCGCATAGTCGATTTCCGACATGTCGTACACGAGGCCGGGATCGGCCGCGCTGTTCGGCGCGATGTGGCCGGCGCCCTGGCCCCACGGCAGCTGGCCCGAAGTCTTCGCCGTGGCATCCCACGACACGGAACCGTTCAAGCCATCGGAATACGTGCTGAAGGCCGTCGTCATCAGCGCCGACTTGATGGCCGCGGGCGACCAGTCCGGATGCTGCTGCTTGAGCAATGCCGCCACGCCCGCCACGTGCGGGCTGGCCATCGAGGTGCCGGAATAGAAATCCCACTCGGCCACGGGCGCCGCGCCGCCGGCCGCCACGGCATCGCGCTGCGCCTGCGTCAGGTCGGCCGTCACGCCGGCCAGCACGTTGGTGCCGGGCGCCGACAGGTCCGGTTTCAGGATGTTCGCATTGGCCACGTTCGGCCCGCGCGAGGAACGGTCGCTGACGATGGGCGCCTGCACCGTGGTGTCGGGGATCGTATGGACTTCGCCCAGCGCCGCCGTGCCGTCGGGCGTCGCCGCCATGAAGGCCTTCAGCGCGTCGCCCTGCGCCTGCGCCAGGTGCACGGTCGACAGCACGTGCGCCTGGTTGATGATGGTGTTGGCGCCGCCGGCCACGTTGGCGATGACCACGCCCGCCGCGCCCGCCGTCTTCGCGTTCGCGCTCTTGTTAACCAGCACGTTGCCGCCGCGGTCGCACACGAGTATCTTGCCCGCCACTTTCGCCGGGTCCAGATAGGCGGACACGGCATCGGCCGCGCCGAAGCAGCGCAGCAAATTGAGGTCCGTCGGCGGCACGCCGGCCAGGCCCGCGTCGCGCGACTGGATCAGCGGCAGCGCCGGCGTGTTCGCATTGCTCGACGCGCCCTCCAGCTTCGTGCCATTGCTGAGGATGACGTTGGCCGCGTACAAGCGGTTGTGGGTGGAATTGGCCACCGTCGCCAACCACGGGCTGATGTGCGAGACGGGCGCCGGCACGTCGGGCGCGGGCGTGGCCGGGCCGGAATTGCCGCCCGACGTGGCGACGAACACGCCGGCCGCCGCCGCGCCGAGGAAGGCCACTTCCGTCGGTTCGTCGAAAGCGCCGCCGCCCGCGTTCGGGCCGATGGAGAAGTTGATGACGTTGACGCCATCCTTCACGGCCTGGTCGATGGCGGCCACGCTGTCGGCCGTGGCGCAACCGTTGCGGCCCGTCGAGGCGGCCGTCCAGCAGACTTTATAGGCGGCGATGCGGGCGCGCGGCGCCATGCCCGAAGCCTTGCCCAGCGATACGCCGTTCGAGGTGGCCAGGGCGCCATTGTTGCCGCCGGCCGTGGAGGCCGTGTGCGTGCCATGGCCGCCGTGCCCCGTCAGGCCGGCGACGGAATCGCGCGGCGACAAAAATTCCGTCCAGTGCAGCGCCGAGGTGGCGGCGCGGTAGTAGCGCGCGCCGATCAGCTTGTTGTTGCAATTCTCGGCGGAGAAACCTTCGCCCGTCTGGCAAGTGCCCTGCCAGCTGGCCGGCGGCGCGCCGTACACGACATTGCTGCCGCTGTGGCTGGGCACGCCATTCTCGTCGAGGCGGTCGGCAAAGGCCGTGTTCTCGGGCCAGATGCCGCTGTCGACGATGCCGATGATGATGTCTTCGCCCGCGTGCGCCTTGCCGCCCAGCTGCTCCCAGATGCCGCCCGGCTTGTCCAGGCCCAGGAAACTGGGCGTGTAGCTGGTGTCGAGCTGCAGGATGGAGTCGGCGCTGATGCTGGCCACGCCGCTGTTTTTCTTCAGGGCCCGCACTTCATCATCCGTCAGCAAGGCGGAAAAGCCGTTGAAGACGACGCTGTACCGGTGCGTGACTTCCGCCGCGCTGACGGTGCCGGCCACGGCGGCCTGCCTGGTGTCGAGGTAATTCAGATAGGCCTGCACGTCGGCCGCGCCCACGTTGATGCGCGCGCCCGGCGCCGGCCTGGTGGCGGCCAGGCCATCGACCTGGCCCGTGTAGGTGGCGGCCGGCTTGTCGACCAGCTGCACGATGTAGGAGCGGCGTTCCTGCGCCTGCGCCGCTTGCGCCAGGCTGGCGGCCAGCAGGAGGATGGCGAGTGAAACTGGACGTAATTTCATCTCACGCTCCTTGCACGGTGGACGCGGCGAACTTGCCGCTGCGGCGGCGCGACAGCATGCCGATGGCGCCCAGGCCGGCCAGCATCAGCATGTAGGTCGACGGCTCCGGCACGGCGCTGATATTGATGTTATCGAGCGCAAACTGGCCCTGGTTAAAGGCGGGGAAATCGATGGAATTGCTGCACGCGCCCGTATCATTGAAAATGCAGGCGTTGAAGGTCAGGCCCGTGAAGGCGTAGTTGCTGAAGCCACCCAACAGGGAAGCGCTATGGAAATAGTAGTTGCCATCGCTGCCCTGGCCGGGAAATGCCAGCGAGGTGCTGACCACCTGGCCATTGCCGAGGGTGCCGCTCAGCTGCAATTCGCCCCACTGCATGTTCGGCAAGCCGGACACGGGCGCGATAAAGGAATAGTCGAAACCGGCCAGGGTGAATGCCTGGTGGTCGGCGCGCGCAAAGTTCACGCCGCCATCGTTGAGGATGGCCAGGTAATTGCCGCTGGCACCCTGCGGGCAGGCGGCGATATCGCACGACGAGCCCACGCGGCCGTCGAGGATAGCGCCCACGCCGCTGACGCCGCCGCCGGCCGCCGTCGTCGGGTCGGCCAGGAACAGCAGGTTGTAGCTCGACGTATTGAGCGTCTGGCCGCTTTCATACACGTCGGGACGCAAATTATCGAAGGTCAGGACATCGGCCATGGCCGGCGCCGAAGCCAGCACGGACAAGGTGGCCAGCGCGGCAAGGACGGTGGCGCGACCGCGGGTAGCGGGCGGATAGACGGTGGCGGGCGATACCCGCGCAGGTGATAAACGATTCATTCTATTCCCTTGATTGTTGTGGATAGATAGGTCGGCAGGTCTGTCGCCCGCTTTCAGCTTTTTCACAAAAGTGCCAACAAATATAGCAAATCGCATAAAACAAATATCATATTTTTAATATCATTTATTTATTTTTTATCTAAGCCTGCGAAACTTTGTTTTGTTTTATCTATGAGAGTTTGAGTAACCTCAACGTTACATTTGAACAACAATTCATCGCACGGCTGGCGTGTGCGCCAGCGTGCGGGCAGAACTTCGGATAAGCTCGAAAACCGCGCCTCCCGTCACGGCCAACCCGACCGTCACATCGCGGTACAACTGTTCCATCCTGGAACAGTCATCCATCCCCCTGCCCCGCATGACGCGCCCACCGCGGCTCTTGCAGCGATGGCATGAAGCTTGCACAACAAGGGGATCGACCGTGCTCAGGGAACCGCATCATGGAACACCATCAACTTGGCGCCCAGGCAGGCGCGCGCTCCCGGCCACGCCGGACCGTCCTGCTGTGCGGCGCGCTGGCGCTGGCTTTTTTCCTGCTGGCCACCAGGCTGGACCTGGCCGAACGGCTGACGCGCGCACTCTGGCGCCAGGAGCACTGGCAGCTCGATGAACTGGCCCTGAGCCTGCTGTTGCTGGTACTGGCGCTGGCCGGCTTTGCCGTGCGGCGCGGACGCCAGGTGGCGCTGCTGCTGGCGCAAAACCGCGCCCTCACGCAGCGCCTGCTGCGCGCGCAGGAAGAGGAGCGCTGCGCGCTGGCGCGCGAGCTGCACGATGAAGTGGGCCAGGACTGCACGGCCATCCGCGCCGCCGCCAGCTACATCCTGCGCGCGCGCGAAGGCGACCAGGCGAACGTGCAGGCTTGCGCCGCCAGCATCGCCCGCTCGTCGGAAGCGCTGCACGCGATGGTGCGCAGCATGCTGCGGCGGCTGCGCCCGCCAGTGCTCGACAGCCTGGGCCTGGCGCCGGCCCTGCAGGCGCTGTGCGACAGCTGGGCCCAGCAACACGGCATCGCCTGCCATTTCGCGCATTTCGCGCCGCACGCCATCCCCGCCAGCCTCGATGACGGCACGGCCACCGCCATCTACCGCCTGGTGCAGGAAGGCTTGACGAACGTGGCGCGCCACGCGGGCGCCGGCCATGCCACGGTGGAATTGCGCGCCGATGCGCACGGCGTGCTGCACCTGGCCATCGAAGACAATGGCCGGGGTTTGCGCCAGGACAAAACGGAAGAAGGCGGTTTCGGCATGCTGGGCATGCGCGAGCGCGTGGCCGGCTTGCGCGGCCATATCCGCTGGATCAGCGGGCTGGGCAACGGCTTGCGCATCGAAGTGGCGATGCCGCTGACGGCCGGTGCGGCATGAACGCGGCGCTGACCCCGGTCCGCGTGATGCTGGTGGACGACCATCCGGTGGTGCGCTCCGGTTACCGCCGGCTGCTGGAACAGGGCGGCGACATCGCCGTCGTGGCCGAGGCGGGCAATGGCGAAACGGCGTATGCCTTGTACCAGGAGCACGCGCCCGACGTCTGCGTGACGGATTTGTCCATGCCCGGCATCGGCGGCCTGGAATTGCTGCGCAAGCTGCTGGCCCGCGATGCCGGCGCGCGCGTGCTGGTATTTACCATGCACGACACGCCGCAGCTGATCGCGCGCGCGCTCGATGGCGGCGCCTGCGGCTTCGTCAGCAAGCAAGCCGACCCGGAACACCTGGTCGACGCCGTGCGCGCGGCCCACGCGGGCCGGCGCTACCTCGATCCGCACAGCGCGCCCGGCATGCTGCAAGGCACGGCCAGTGCGGAAGCCCAGCGCTTGAGCAGCCTGAGCCAGCGCGAATTCGAAATCTTCCGCCTGCTGGCCGAAGGCCGCAGCGCCGCCGACTGCGCCCGCCTGCTGCACCTGAGCAGCAAGACGGTGGCCAACCACCAGACCTGCATCCGGGAAAAGCTCGACGTGCCCGGCCCCGCCGCCCTCGTGCACCTGGCGCTGCGCAATGGCATTATTGAAAGTACCCACCCTTAAAATACATAGCGCAAGCCCGCATTCACGCTGCGCGGCGCGCCGGCCGCATAAAAGGTCGCGTTGACCATCGGATACTCGCCTCCCACGGCGGGCAATGGCCGGGCGGCAAAATTGCCGTTGGCGTCGAAGCCCGTGGCGCCCAGCTGGGCCGCCGTCGCATATTTGCGGTCGAACAGATTATTTACCTGGGCGAACACGCTGAGCCGTGGCGTCAACTGGTACTTGCCGTTCAGCTCCACCACGGCGTAGCCGCCGCTCTTGCCCGATCCCAGGTACGACGCCCCGCCCGCCTGGTGCCGGTTGTTTTCATTGCCGCGCGCATAGGAACTCGACACGGCCGTCATGGCCAGCCCCACCGTCCAGTCGCGTCCGCCTTGATAGTCCATGTGCGCCTTGAAAATGTGGCTCGGTGTCAGCGGTATCCGGTTGCCGGGCGTGATGACGATATTGCCTTCCAGGCCAGGCGCATCCGCATCGCTGCTGCTGTTGGCGCTGCCGTTGACCACTTCCCCGCTTTGGTACGTTGCCTGCAGCCACGTGTAGTTGACGCCGAAGTCCAGCGCGCCGGCCTTGCCGTCCAGCGCCAGCTCGACGCCCTGGTGGCGCGTCTTGCCGAAATTCTTGAAGTAGCCGAAACCGGCCTGGTTATCGGCCACGAACAGGATATCGTCGTGGTTTTCCGCGCGGAACACGCCCGCGCTCCAGCGGGCCACGTCGGCGAGCTTGCCGCGCAGGCCCGCTTCCCACGTCTTGGTGACCACCTGTTTCAAGGGCGGGTCACCGGCCATGGCGTTGGGCAGGCGGCAGGGGTTTTCCGGGTCGGCGCAGCCGAGCTCGATGGCCGTCGGCGTGCGGCTGCCTTCGTTGTAGCCGAGGTAGGCGCTCACGCCCGCGGCCGGCGCGTAGGCCAGGCCGATGGCGGGATTGAAGCGGCTGAAATGGTGGTCGCCATCGAGCGAGCCGCTGCCGCCGCCCGGCGTGATGGCGTCGCGGTTGTGCACGGTGCTGCGGTTGTAGCGGCCGGAGACAGTCAAGGTCAATGCTTGATTGAACGCAATGCTGTCGCTCGCATACACGCTCCACGTACGCATGCGCCCGCTCAAGTCGACCCGGTTGTCGACGGGCGTGCCGTCGTCGTCGATCTGCGTGCCGTCGGCAAAGAAGTCGACGGGCGTGATGCTGCGGTCCGGGTTCAGATAGCCGAACTGGCTGCTCTGGCGAAACGTGGCGTGGCTGGCATCGAAGGCGGCGCCGGCCGTGACGGCATGGCGCACGCCGGCCAGGTCGGCCAGCGCCGTGAACTGGCCCGACAAACCATAGTTTTCCTGCTCGGTATGGCTGCGGTTGAGCATGCCGTTGCATTTTTCGGCCGGTTCATCGTTCAGCAGCACGTTGGCTATGCAGCGCCACTTCGGAAATGGCGTATTCGACGCATTCGCCCCGCTGGCGGGATAGCCCGTGTAGCCGGCCGCCGCCAGCGCCGCCCGTTCTGCCGCGCCGGGCTGGTAGACGGACTGGTCGAGCGACTCGTCGTTCAGGTCGCCGTTGAAGGTGTGCGTGTCGATCTTGCGGTAGTACACATTGCCGGACAAGAGCAAGCCAGCGCCGGCCTGGTGCTTGCCCGTCAGGTTCAACAGAGTCGACTTGTTCTGCGTCAAGTCAGGCTTGGTGTAGACGCTGCGGTAGTCGCGCGCCAGCATGCGCTGTTCCTGCAAGCCGTTGCCCGTCAGCGCATTGTCGGCGTGGGCCACGGTGGCGGCAATGTCCGTGCGCGCGTCGCTCCAGCCCAGCTTGCCAAACAGCTGGCGCATGTCGGACGGGGAATCGTCGCGCCAGCCGTCTTCCTTGTAGCGGTTGCCCGTCACATACCAGTGCCAGCCCTGCGCATTGCTGCCGCCATGCTCGAATTCGACGCCGCGCCGTTTGTCGGACCCCAGGCGCGCTTCGACGGCCGTGCCGGGATTGCTCTTGCCATCCTTGGTTTGCAGGGCCAGCGCGCCGCCCAGGGTGTTCAGGCCGAACAGCGGGTTCGAGCCGGGCATCAAGGTCAGCGAGGCGATCGCCATGCGCGGAATCAAGTCCCAGCTGACGACGTCGCCGAACGGCTGGTTCAGGCGCATGCCGTCCAGGTAGACGGACAGGCCTTGCGGCGTGCCCAGCAGGGGCGAGGCCGTGTAGCCGCGGTAGCTGACGTCGGGCTGGAACGGGTTGTTCTGCACGTCATTGACATACACACTGCCCAGGTTGCGGCGCAGGAAGGCGGAAATGTCGAGCGCGCCACTATCGGCGATCTGCTGCGCGCTGGCCGTCTGCACGGGCGCGGCCAAGGCATCGCGCGGCTGCTCGACGGTGGGCAGCGGCATGCTGCCCGTGATGATGACGGTGGGCAAGTCGCCCGAGGTGGCCATCGCCGGTTCGGCGGCCTGCGCCTGGCACAGCGCCATGGCAGCGGCGGCCAATAAAGTCAGTTTCATGCGTCTCCCCGTTTTTATAGTGGTTTTATTACTGTCCAGTATCGGACAGCCACCGGGGATGGGCTAGGGAAAAACTCCCGCCGTGTACAGGTTCACCGTTGCAGGGGCAGGTAGCTCTGCTTGAGCTGGCGCAACACAAAGCTCGATTTGCTGTGGCGGATGCCGGGAATTTTATACAGGCGCTCGCGCAACAGGCGTTCGTAGTCGCGCGTGTCGCTCACCGCAATGCGCAGGTAGTAATCGTAGTCGCCGGACACAAGAAACGCTTCCAGTACTTCCGGGATCATGGCCAGCGCGTGGCCGAATTCGAACAGGGCCTGGTCGGAATGGTCGTCCAGCGTGACTTGCACGATGACGGTGTCGGCCAGCCCCACCTTGGCCGCGTTGACGTTCACCGTGTAGCCTTCGATGACGCCATCGTCTTCCATGCGCTTGATGCGCGCCCAGCATGGCGACGAGGTCAGGCCCACCTTGGCGCTCAGATCGTGCAGGCTGATGCGGGCGTCCTGCTGCAGGGCCGTCAGGATGGCGAGGTCGAATTTATCGAGCTTCATTCTGTTCTTTCACTATTTTGCAGCAAATTTTGCTGAATAATGCATTCTATACGAGAAAACCAGCAGCCTTTTCTGCCGCATCAGGCAGAAAATAAGGCCATGAAACCCGATCCCGCTCCCCTCCTCGCGCGCGCAGCCCACAACGGCGCCAGCACCCTGATCGATACCCTGCTGGCGCTGGGCGTCGACACCGTCTTCGGCTACCCGGGCGGCGCCGTGCTGCCCCTGTACGATGCGCTGCACGCCCAGCCCCGATTGCGCCACGTGCTGGTGCGCCACGAACAGGCGGCCGTGCACGCGGCCGAAGGCTATGCGCGCAGCACGGGCCGGCCCGGCGTCGTCTTCGTCACGTCCGGCCCCGGCATGAGCAACACCACCACGGGCTTGCTCGACGCCCTGTGCGATTCGATCCCCGTGATCTGCATCAGCGGCCAGGTGGCCACCACCAGCATCGGCACGGACGCCTTCCAGGAATGCGACGCGCTGGGCATTTCGCGCCCCGTCACCAAGTGGAACCGGCAAATCCGCACGGCCGACGAGACGGCGGCCGTCGTGCAGGAAGCGTATGCGCAAGCCACGCAGGGCCGGCCCGGCCCCGTGCTGGTCGATTTTCCCAAGGATCTGCAGCTGGCGCCGGTGCAGGCAACGACGGTACTTGCCCCTCCCACGCCGGCCCCGGTGGCGCCACCGGCCGCCTCCGATCTCGCACTGGCCGCCAGCCTGATCGCCTCCGCGCGCCAGCCCGTGTTCTATGGCGGCGGAGGGCTCATCAATTCCGGCCCGGACGCCTGCGCCGCATTTGGCCAGCTGGTGAAACTGGCGGCCGCGCCGTGTACATTAACCCTGCTGGGCCTGGGCGCCTTTCCCGCCTCGCACCCGGCCTTCCTGGGCATGCTGGGCATGCACGGCACCCTGGAAGCGAACCTGGCCATGCACCATGCGGACCTGGTGATTTGCGTCGGCGCCCGCTTCGACGACCGCGTCACGGGCAGGCTGGACGCCTTTTGTCCTGGCGCAAAGGTCATCCACGTCGACATCGATCCGGCCTCGATTGGCAAGGTGGTGCGCGCCGACGTGGCCCTGCGCGGCGACTGCGCGCCCGTGCTGGCGGCCCTGCTGGCGCAGCTGCGCGGGCGATTGCTGGCGGACCGCCAGCCGTGGTGGCAGCGCATCGACGGCTGGCGCGCGCAGGATTCGCTGGCGTTCGTCGACACGCCCGAGGTGATCGCGCCGCAGGCGCTGATGCGGCGGCTGCAGGCGGCGCTCGACAGCATGGACAGCGGCGACGCCATCGTCTCGACCGACGTGGGCCAGCACCAGATGTGGGCGGCGCAGCATTTGCGCTTCGAGCAGCCCCGGCGCTGGCTGACCTCGGGCGGCGCCGGCACCATGGGTTATGGCTTGCCGGCCGCCATCGGCGCGCAGATCGCCCACCCGGATGCCTGCGTCGTGTGCGTCAGCGGCGACGCGTCGATCCTGATGAATATCCAGGAACTGGCCACGGCCGTGCAGCACCGCCTGCCCGTGAAGGTGGTGTTGTCGAACAATGGCTACATGGGCATGGTGCGCCAGTGGCAGGAACTGATACACGGCGGGCGCTACAGCCACAGCTACACGGAAGCGCTGCCCGATTTCGTCGCCCTGGCGCGCGCCTTCGGCTGGCAGGCGCACACGGTGAGCCGGCGCGAGGAACTCGACGGGGCATTGACGACCTGCCTGGCGTCCGAGGGCCCGTATTTCCTCGACGTGCGCGTGCATGGCGCGGAAAACTGCTTCCCCATGCTGGCGCCCGGCGCGGGCCACCATGAAGTCACTTTGGCAAAAGGCGTGGTATTCCAGGAACCCGCTACGTAAAACCTATCCCCCCGCAGCGTCCCGATGCCTGACAAAACCGTAGCGAGCGGAAGGGAGAGGTGGCTAAGAAGCGCAACCGTACTCTAGTACGGTGAGCATCGCAGGCCGCCTATACCGACGCGCAGTAGGTTTGGTCAGGCATCAAGCCCATATGCGATAGACCCAGTAACTCTCGTCGTCGCGGCTGGCGCGCGCCAGTTCGGTGGGACTCAAGCCCGTGATGGCGCGCACTTCGCGGCACAGGTGGGCCTGGTCGGCGTAACCGCCATCGGCGGCGATATCGCTCCATGCGGCATTGCCTTGCAGCATGGCCTCGCGCGCGTCGAGAAACGACTGTTCCGCGCGGTGCATGCGGCGCAGGGTGCGCATGGGCTGGCCGGCCCAGGCCTTGATGCGGCGCTCGATATTGCGCACGCCGCTGGCCAGGCCCGTCGATGCTGCCTGCACGCCCAGGCGGCGCACCCAGTCTTGCACGGCGCCGGCCGGATGGTCGCCGTTCTTGCGCGCCACCGCCCAGCGCGGCGCGAGAAAATCCTCCACCAGCCTGACGCGCGCGGCATCGTCGGGCGCGGCCAGCACGGCATCGGACAGCGCCAGCCAGTCGGCGTCGAACAGGGGTTCGAGCGGGCGCACCTGGTCGAACAGGACGGCCATGTCGATGCCCGTCAGCGCATGCAGGGCGGCCGGATACAGCATCACCATGAACGAGTGCACGGGGCCGGGGTTGTAGCTGACCAGCGGATAGCCGCGCGGGCCGCTGAACAGGGCGGGCGGCATGCGCACCTGCAGCAAATCGGGGCCGGGCGCCGCCGCCTCGACCTCGCCCGCGACGGTCCACAGCAGGCAGCACATGGGCGTGGCGGGAAAGCGGTTCAGGCGCTGCGCGGGCGGCAATGGCGCGCTGCGCGTGGTGTCGCGCACGAGGAAGGCGCGCACGCAGGAAGCGAGCGCGGTGCGCGGCGCGATCAGACGGGTCAGGGGCATAGGGGCGGCAGGCATGGCGACGATTGTACCGGCAAAGCCGGGCGCCGCGCGATGTCGTATTCGTTCAAGACGCTCGCCGGCAAGCGCGCTACAGTGATGTCATTGTCGCCATCCACCAGGAGTACGCCATGCCACCGCTCGACCACGCCGCCGCCCCCGCCACCGCCCTGCGCCAGATCCGCCAGTTGCCGGGGCCGTTCGCGCTGCCCATCATCGGCAACGCGCTGCAAGTAAGACTGCCGCGTATCCACCGCGACGTGGAAGGCTGGGTACGGCGCTACGGCCCCCTCATGCGCGCCTGGTTCGGCCGCACGCTGGTGCTGGTGGTGGCCGACAGCGAGGCGGTGTCGGCCGTGCTGCGCGACCGCCCGGACGGCTTCCGGCGTCCGCTGTCGAGCTACACGATTTCCGTGGAAATGGGCGGCATCCCCGGCCTGTTCCTGGCCGAGGGCGGCGAGTGGCGCAACCAGCGCCGCATGGTGATGGCCGGCATGGCGCCGGGCGCCATCAAGGCGTATTTCCCCGCGCTGGTGACGGTGGCGCAGCGCCTGCAGCGGCGCTGGCATCTTGCCGCCACGCAAGGCAAGGCGATCGACCTGGACGGCGACCTGAAACGCTACACGGTCGACATCATCGCCGGCCTGGCCTTCGGCACTGCAGTCAACACGCTGGAATCGGGCGAAGACGTGATCCAGCGCCACCTCGACGCGATCCTGCCCGCCGTGGCGCGGCGCAGCCTGTCGATGGTGCCGTACTGGCGCTACTTCAAGCTGCCCGTCGACCGCCGGCTGGACCGCGACGTGGCGGCGCTGGACGTGGCCGTGGCCGACCTGGTGCGGCAGGCCCGCACCCGCCTGGAACGCGATCCCGCCCGGCGCGTGCGGCCGCCCAACCTGCTCGAAGCCATGATCGCCGCCGCCGACGAAGCCGGCAGCGGCGTGGACGACCGCGCCGTGGCCGGCAATGTGCTGACCATGCTGCTGGCGGGCGAAGACACGACGGCCAACACGATCTCCTGGATGATTTATTTGCTGCAAAGCAATCCGCATACCCTGGCGAAGGCGCGCGAGGAAGTGCGGCGCCTGGCACCCGACGCGGCGCACTTCACCCTGGCGCAGATGGACAGCCTCGACTACCTGGGCGCCTGCGCCAGCGAAGCCATGCGTCTGAAACCGGTGGCGCCCTACATCCCGCTCGAGGCGCTGCGCGACACGGTGGTGGGCGACGTGGCCGTGCCCGCCGGCAGCATGCTGTGGTGCGTGATGCGCCACGACAGCGTGTCCGATGCGCACTTTCCCGACGCGCAAGCGTTCAAGCCCGAGCGCTGGCTGGCCGGCAATGCGGAAGCCAGCGACAAGCGCGCCGCCATGCCGTTCGGCGCCGGCTTGCGCACGTGCCCGGGCCGCTACCTGGCCTTGTTGGAAATCAAGATCGCCATGGCCATGCTGCTGGGCAGCTTCGACATCGCCGGCGTCGATACGCCCGATGGCGGCGAGGCGCAGGAACTGATGGGCTTTGTGATGTCGCCCATCGGCCTGACCATGCGCCTGGCGCCGCCGCAGTGATACCATGAGGGAATCTCAGTCAACGTGCTTTCCCCCATGCAAATTCACCTGGAATCGCCGCAGCAAGCCGATGTGCAGACCCTGATCGCCGAGCTTGATGCATATCAACAAACGCTGTATCCGGCCGAGTGCGTCTATTCACTGGATCTGGCCTCCGTGCCGCCGGACACCCTGCTGTTTGCCGTCGCCCGCGATGCGGCGGGCGCGGCGCGCGCCTGCGGCGCCATCGTCGTCACGCCCGCATTCGGCGAGCTCAAGCGCATGTATGTGCACCCGGACAGCCGCGGCCTGGGCCTGGCCAAGCGCCTGCTGGCCCTGCTGGAAGAGCAGGCGCTGGCGCGCGGCTGCCGCCTGCTGACCCTGGAAACGGGCATCCACCAGCCGGAAGCCATCGCCCTGTACGCGCGCCACGGCTACCAGCGGCGCGGACCGTACGGCGACTATCCCGACGATCCATTCAGTGTCTTCATGGAAAAACCGCTGCAGGCGGCGGCATGAGCGCGCCCAGCGACAGCCTGCTCGATATCCGCGCGCGCCTGCGCGCCTTTGCCGACGAGCGCGACTGGGACCAGTTCCACACGCCGAAAAACCTTGCCATGGCCCTGTCCGTGGAAGTGGCGGAACTGGCCGAACACTACCAGTGGCTGCCGACGGGCGTGGATAGCGAACTGGACGAAGCCAGGCGCGCGGGCATCCGCCACGAGCTGGCCGACGTGCTGATGTATTTGGTACGGCTGGCCGACAAGAGCGGCGTCAACCTGCACGCGGCCGTGCTGGAAAAGATGGAACTCAACGCGCAGAAGTATCCGGCGCAGCAGGTGCGCGGCGACGCGCGCAAATATAGCGAATACTGATAGACCCACGCGTGCGTGGCAGCTGCGCAAAAAAGCGTAGCATCAGGCCATGCGCATTCATCCCTCCCTGCTGCTGGTTCTGCTGCTCCATGGCGCTGTTGCGCTGGCGCAAACCGCGCCCGTGCCGCAAGTGAAAGTGGACGCCACGCGCGACCCCGTCGATAAATCGTATCGCAAGATGCTGCAGGGCGTGGACCGCTTCGAGCGCGACCATGCGCTGGCGCCGCAGGCCGTGCTGCGCTTTCGTTTGCTGCCGCGCCAGCCCGGCGTGGACATGACGGGCGTGCAGCTGCGCATCGCCGGCGACACCGTCAGCATCCCGTTACCATTGGCAGAGGACAACAGCTTTGCCCCCGTGCGCCATGCGCAAGCGGCACGCGAGGATGCCGTGCTGATCGCCAACCGCAAGGCGTCCACCATGAGCTGGCGCGCGCAGGTGATCACGCCCGGCTTGCCTCCCGGCACGCGGCGCCTGGGCGACCTGCGCCTGGAATGCCGCGCCGGCATGGATTCGGGGCTGATCTCGAACGATCCGCAAATCATCGCCTGGCTGTCCAGCATGCTCTACAGCACTGATAAAGTGTGTTCCGAGCCGGACGGCAATTATCTGTTCTTCACGGACCGCCCCCTGTTCGGCGTGACCCTCGTGCATGGGGAGCGGCGCCTGGCCCTGCCGTTCACCATGCTGTACGCGGGCGGCGAGCAGACGCCCGCCTCGCTGCCCTATTGCGATTGCCAGGTCTTGCTCGACCGCACGTATTACGCGCCCCTGTGGGATGCCAGCTGGCCCGACGACACCCTGCTGGAATTTGACTATATGGACGAGGTGGCGCCATGAAATGGCTGATCTTTCCCCTGCTGGCGCTGCTGGCCGCCTGTTCCGGCACGCGCGCCTTGCAGGCAAGCAAGAATGTACCTTACGCTACGCTGCAACAGACGGTGCAGCCGGGCAGCAGCACGCGCGAACAGGTGCGCGCCGCGCTGGGCGACAGCACCTCGATCCGCTTCGACAGCGGCTATGAAGTGTGGATGTACAGCTACCCGGCCGCCTCGGGCGCGCAGGGCGAATATGTGATCTTGTTTGGCGGGGATGGGGTGGTGAAGAAGGTGCGCAGCGGCGAGGTGTACCGGGTACGGAAGTAGCTCCCGCCAGCGTTGCACTGGCGGGATGATGGTCTTAGCGTGCCTTCAGCAAGGCGCGCGCCGCCACGCCAGCACCCACGCTGCGGCCCACGCCGGCAGCCTTGCGCTTGGGCGAGGCCTTCAGTTTGAAGATGCCGATCGACTGGGCCACGCTCTCGGTGCGCTGCGCCAGGTTGGTGGCGGCCGCGGCGGCCTGCTCCACCAGCGCCGCGTTCTGCTGCGTGATGCCATCCATGTGAATGACGGCCTGGTTGACTTGCCCGATGCCCTGGTTCTGCTCGCGCGTGGTCGAGGAAATCTCGTCCATCATTTCCGTCACGCGGGCCACCGAAGCGATCACTTCCGCCATGGTGGCGCCCGCATTGCTGGTCAGCACGCTGCCCGCGTTCACGGTGGCGATCGAATGGTCGATCAGGTTTTTCACCTCTTTCGCCGCGGTGGCCGAGCGCTGCGCCAGGCTGCGCACTTCGCCGGCCACGACGGCAAAGCCGCGGCCGTGCTCGCCCGCGCGGGCCGCTTCCACGGCCGCGTTCAAGGCCAGGATATTCGTCTGGAAGGCGATGCCGTCGATCAGGCCGATGATGTCGAGAATCTTGCGCGACGAGCTGCTGATCTCGTCCATCGTGGTGACTACTTCGCTGACGATGGTGCCGCCCTTGGCAGCGATGGTGGACGCCTGCACCGCCAGGTCGTTGGCCGTGGACACGTGGTCGGCGCTGTTTTGCACGGTGGACGTCAGTTCTTCCATGCTGGCCGCCGTCTGCTCCAGGCTGGACGCCTGCGATTCCGTGCGGCTGGACAGATCCATATTGCCCGTGGCGATTTCCGCCGTGGTGATGCGGATATCCTCGAAGTTGGCGCGCACGTCGCCGATGATGCTGTGCAAGTTGATATTGGTCTGGCGCAAGGCCGCCATCAATTGACCCATATCATCATCGCGCACCTTGTCGATGACGCCCGTCAAGTCGCCGCCGGCCATCTTGCGCGCCACCGTGATGGCGTCGCCCAGCGGCGCGACGAGGGAATTGTGCAGATGGGCCCAGAAATACAGCATCAGCGCGACAGCGGCGGCGGCAGCGCCGCTGAGCCAGCTGCGCGTGGCCGTGCTCGTGTCGCCGTCGATATTCCACACGGCGCAGCCGAGGATGGCCAGCACCACGCCAAAGACGATGCAATGCAGGGCCAGGTCTTGCGACAGGGTCAGCTTGCGCCACTCGGCCAGCCTGGCGGCCCAGCCCTGGCGCACGACGCGGCCGTTGCGGATCGCCAGATTGGCGCTATTGCCGTCTTTAAAACTTTTATACAGGGCCGACGCCTCGTTGATCTGCTCGCGCGTGGGCTTGGTGCGCACGGACATATAGCCGATCGGGCGGCCGTTTTCGATGACGGGCGTGATATTGGCGAAGACCCAATAAAAGTCGCCATTCTTGCAGCGGTTCTTGACCATGCCCGTCCAGGGCATGCCCGTCTTGATGGTGTCCCACAGGTCGGCGAACGCTTCGGCCGGCATATCGGGATGACGCAGAATATTCTGTGGCGCACCCAGCAGTTCCATTTCTGAAAAGCCGCTGACTTCAATGAAATACTGATTGGCGTAATTGATGTTTCCCTGTAAATCCGTCGTGGAAACAATCGTCATGCCTTCATTTAATACGTATTCATTTTGCGTGATAGGCGTATTGACCCGCATCGTCGCTCCTCTATTTTTTTTCAACTAGCATAACAAAAACATAAAAACAATATACCACATCAAGCACCCATGATATATCGCTCCGGCGACAGTGACGCCAGTCAAACAATTTAATAAAAGATAATTCATTTATGTTTTAGAATTTACTTTGACTCAACTTGGTTGATTTTATTGAAATGCAAAATTCGAATTGGGTGCATATACAATAATTAATAAAAAATTATGTATCGATGCGGCAAGCAATAAACACGGTACTTGTGCCGATAAAAAGACAGCGAGCGGTTGTAATAACGGCCGGCGCATGGCTACGCCTGCCGCCAACCATAACGCGGCAACAATGTTCATTTCTTGAGGGAAAATAAAAACTGGCGCGAACGCGCCAGTGGGGGATGTGTCTCCAATCCGCGACACAGGCGCCGGAGAGGCGCCTGCGTCGGGATGGCTTACTTGAATGATTTACGCGGCGGCGATTTCGGACGCGGTGGCGCGGGTTTGCGCTCCGTCGTGCCGTCGTCGAGGCTGATGCGCAGCTTCTGGCCCGAGACCACGACCGATTTCAGGTGGTCGAGGATTTCCGGCGGCATGCCTTCCGGCAAGTCCAGCACGCTATAGTTGTCAAAGATATCGATGCGGCCGATATGCTTGGCTTCCAGGTTCGCTTCGTTGGCGATGGCGCCCACGATGTTGCTTGGCGTTACGGCATGCTCACGGCCCACTTCGATGCGGTACGCCGTCACGCCCGGGCGTGGACGTTCCTTCTTCGGCGCGCGCGGCGCAGGTGCCGCCTCGCCCGCATCCGCTGGCGCGGACTTGGCGGCGAACGGCTTGCGCGGCGCGGCTGGCGGCGCCAGGTCCGGCGCGTCGCCGTCGCGGCTGATGCGCAACTGCTGGCCCGCTACCCACACGGTTTTCAGCTGGTCCAGCAATTCTTTCGGCATGCTGTCTGGCAAGTCCAGGACGCTGTAGTCGTCATAGATTTCGATGCGGCCGATGTTTTTCGAATCGATGCCCGCTTCGTTGGCGATGGCGCCCACGATATTGCCCGGTTTTACGCCATGCTGATGACCTACCTCAATACGGAAGGTCTGCATGCCGGCGTCGGCCGGGCGCTGGATGCGCTCTTTTTTCGGGAAGGCCGGGCGTTCGCTGCGCTCGTTACGGTCGAAGCGGTCGCCCCGTTCCGGACGGTCATTGCGTTCGAAGCGGTCTTGGCGCACAGGACGGTCGTCTTGCCACGTGGCTTGCTCGCGCGCCTTGTTCTTGTCCAGCAGCAGCGGCACATTGCCACGCGCCATCTTCGCCAGGGCAGCGGCGATTTCGATGGCGGGAATGTTCTGTTCGCGCTCGAAATCTTCGATCAGCGACTGGAACTGCTCCAGCTCGCCCAGGGCCAGGGTTTCGCTGATCTGTTCCTTGAACTTGGCGATGCGCACGTCGTTGACGGCCTGGATGGTCGGCAGTTCCAGCATGCCGATCGGCTGGCGGGTCGAGCGTTCGATGGCTTTGAGCAAGTTCTTTTCACGCGGGGTGATGAACAGGATCGCTTCGCCGCTGCGGCCGGCGCGGCCCGTGCGGCCGATGCGGTGGGTATAGCTTTCCGGATCGTGCGGCACGTCGTAGTTGACGACGTGGCTGATGCGCTCGACGTCCAGGCCGCGGGCGGCCACGTCGGTTGCCACGAGGATGTCGATCTTGCCGTCTTTCAACTGCTGGATCGTGCGCTCGCGCTGCGCTTGCTGGATGTCGCCATTGATGGCGGCCGCCGAGAAACCGCGTGCCTGCAGCTTGCCGGCCAGCTCTTCCGTGCCCAGCTTGGTGCGGGCGAAGATGATCATGCCGTCAAACGCTTCCGCTTCCAGGATGCGCGTCAAGGCGTCGAGCTTGTGCATGCCCGACACCAGCCAGTAGCGCTGGCGGATGTTGTCGGCCGTGCCCGTCTTGGCGGCAACCGTCACTTCGGCCGGGTTCACCAGGTAGGTGGTGGCGATGCGCTTGATGACGGAAGGCATGGTGGCCGAGAACAGCGCCGTTTGATGGCCTTCCGGGGTTTCTTTCAAGATACGTTCAACGTCGTCGATAAAGCCCATGCGCAGCATTTCATCGGCTTCGTCCAGCACCAGGGTTTTCAGCTTGGACAGGTCGAGCGAACCCTTGTCCAGGTGATCGATGACGCGGCCCGGGGTGCCGACGATGACGTGCACGCCGCGGCGCAGGGCCGACAGCTGCGGGCCGTAGCTTTGGCCGCCGTAGATCGGCAGCACGTGGAAGCCGGGAATGTGGGCGGCGTACACCTGGAACGCTTCGGCGACCTGGATGGCCAGTTCGCGCGTCGGTGCCAGGACCAGGGCTTGGGGTGAGCTTTGTTTCAGATCAATGCGCGACAGGATAGGCAAGGCGAAGGCGGCGGTCTTACCCGTGCCCGTTTGCGCCTGGCCCAGCACGTCGCGGTTAGCGAGCAATAATGGAATCGTGGCCGCCTGGATAGGCGACGGTGTTTCGTAACCGACATCCTTGAGCGCGCGAATCAGCGGCTCGCTCAGGTTAAGGTCGGAAAATAAGGAAATTGGTGTATCAGACATGAAATCACTCACAAGTTCGCTCGAATCGCCCAATGCGAAAGAGTGTATCTGCTAGTTTACTCTTTACTGGACCGTACCGGGTGGAACGAGGCGGCAGAACGCCATTTTTTGCATCCTAAAACGCAGAAAAATCGGCGATCCGCACGCAATTGGTGCAAAAACCAAGCAATATTATGTGTTTTGCAATAGATATGCCCGTTTTACAGGTGCGCCTCGATATTGCTTGCCGCATCGACCGAGTGGCGCAAGAACTCCAGCAAGTCCTCGTTCAGCCTGTCCTTGTGCGTCGTCGCCAGGCCATGCGGCGCGCCCGCATACACGAGCAATTTGCTGCCGATGATGAGCTCGGCAGTGCGCCGCGCCGAGGCGGCAATCGGCACGATCTGGTCGTCGTCGCCATGGATCACCAGGGTCGGCACGTCGAATTTGGCCAGGTCGCCGGTGAAATCCGTCTCGGAAAATTGCTTGATGCACAAATAGGATGCCGGCATGCCCGCCTGCATGCCTTGCAGCCAGAAGTGCTCGCGCACGCCCTGCGACGGCGTGGCGCCGGGCCGGTTGTAGCCATAGAAAGCCTCGCTCAAGTCGCGGAAGAAGGCGCTGCGGTCGGCCTGCACGCCGGCGCGGATGGCGTCGAACGCGGACAGCGGCAAGCCCAGCGGGTTCTCGGCCGTTTGCAGCATCAGCGGCGGCACGGCGCCCACCAGCACGGCGCCGGCCAGGCGCTGCGTGCCATGGCGGCCGATGTAGCGCGCCACTTCGCCGCCGCCCGTCGAGTGGCCCACCAGGGTGGCGCCCGCCAGGTCCAGCGCCTCGATCAGGGTAGCCAGGTCGTCGGCATAGGTATCCATGTCATTGCCCTCGAAGGGCTGGCTGGAACGGCCATGACCGCGCCGGTCGTGCGCGATGACGCGGTAGCCGCGCGCGGCAAGATAAAACATCTGGTCTTCCCACGCGTCCGACGACAGGGGCCAGCCGTGGCTGAAGACGACGGGCGGGCCGCTGCCCCAGTCCTTGTAGTAGATCAAGGTGCCGTCGGGGGTACGCAGGGTATTGTTCGATTGCAAGTCAGGGCTAGTCATGGAACGCTCCTTGTCGGTGGACCAGCGGCCATTGTGGCCGCAACGGCGCGCGCGCGCCGCGCGCTACGCTGGAGCATTGCGGTAGAGTAAGATTGCCGCTGCTTTGCTTTCCCGTATTCACTTTTGGAGTTGTCATGCGTTTTCCCCTCGTCCTCGCCGCCAGCCTGTTCGGCACGGCTGCCCTCGCCCAACCGCTCGTCGCCGAAGCGCCCTTGCGCGCCCATCTGTCCTTCCTGGCCGACGACTTGCTGGAAGGACGCGGCACGGGCCAGCGCGGCGGCGACCTTGCCGTGCGCTACCTGGAAACGCAGGCGGCCGTGGCCGGCCTGCAACCGTTGCCGGACGGCAGCTACCGCCAGGCGCTGACCATCGTCGGCAGCAAGGCCTTGCCATCGAGCACGGTAACGTTCAGCGCGGGCGGCAAGACCTTGTCCCCCGCCTTCGGCAAGGACATCGTCTTTGGCGCGGCGAATGGCCAGCAGACAGTGGCGTTCGACGCCCCCGTGGTGTTTGCCGGTTACGGCATCCGCGCGCCCGAAGAGCAGTGGGACGATTTCAAGGGCGTTGATTTAAAAGGGAAACTGGTCATCATGATGGTCAACGACCCGCAGCCGACCGCCGCCGAGCCGCAGCGCTTTGCCGGCAAGTCGCTCACGTATTACGGCCGCTGGGTCTACAAGTACGAGGAAGCGCTGCGCCAGGGCGCGGCCGGCGTCTTACTGATCCACACGACCGAGTCCGCCTCGTACCCGTGGTCGGTACCGGCCAACGGTTTCGGCCACGAGCGCTTCAGCCTGGCCGGCGCGGGCAATGCGATGGAAGGCTGGCTGCAGGAAGACATGGCGCGCGCCCTGTTCCAGCAAGCCGGACAAGACCTGGACGCCTTGCGCGCGCAGGCCGAAACGCGCGACTTCCGCCCCGTGGCCCTGAACGCCACGGTCAAGGTGGCATTGAACAGCCAGATCCGCAGCATCGAGCAATTCAACGTGGCCGGCATCGTGCCCGGCACGGACCCGAAGCTCAAGGACGAAGCCGTCATTTACTCGGCCCACTGGGACCACCTGGGCAAGGATGACGAAGGCAGCGCCCGCGCAGGGCAAAGCGACCATATCTACAACGGCGCCATCGACAACGCCTCGGGCGCGGCGGCCCTGCTGGCCATGGCGCAGGTGGCCGTAAAACAACCGGCGCGCCGCACACAGATCTTCCTGTGGCCGGCCGGCGAGGAAACGGGCATGCTGGGCAGCACGGCCTACACGCGCAAGCCCCTGTGGCCGCTGGCGAAAACGGCCGCCGACCTGAACCTCGACAGCATGAATTTCGTCGGCAAGACGCACGACATCGGCGTGGCCGGCGCCGAGCGCAGCAGCCTGTACGCGAGCGCCGCCAAGGTGGCCAAGCGCATGGGCCTGCGCCTGGCGCCCACCATTCCCGACCTGTCCGGCGCGTTTTACCGGGCCGACCATTTTGCATTTGCCAAGGCCGGCGTGCCCGCCTTCAACGTGGGCTCGGCCGTGTTTTCCGGCGACGGCTCGTTTGACTTCGTCAAGGAGCCGAAAGCGTCGGGCGAGCGCCTGGTGGCCTTCAAGAAGGATTACCACCAGGTCACCGATGAATACCACCCGTCGTGGGACTTGTCGGGCATGCTGCAGCAGGCGCAGTTCACCCTGAACCTCGGTTACGAAGTGGCGAACGACAAGAATTTGCCGGTGTGGAACAAGGGCGAGGCGTTTGGCAAGGTAAAGCGCTAAGAGGGTAACAACGTTTTAACCCGCAAAGCAGAAAGGCTGGGGTCGGACCCTCAGGGTCCGACCCCGGCATTTGCTATGGGGTTTGGTGATTCAAATGGCCATGATGCGTTTCAGGTCGACGAATGCCGTCTCATACAGGTGCTGGAACGCACCGATCATGACCTCTTCCACGCCTTCGGCCGCGTCGAACTCGCTCGACCATTCCGCCACGCAGGAAGCGGCGCCCGGTTCGCCCGTGACGCGCAATGTGGAACGGTAGTTCTTGACGGGGATCGGGCCCGAGACGATGGTGTAGCTGTAGCTCTTGTCCGCTTCGCTGTAGCTTTGCAGGCGTTCGGCGATGATGGCGCCGTCCGTGGTTTTCAGGCGGCGCACGCGGCCGCCGTGCTCGGACAAACTGGTCTTGATCGAGCTCGACCATTCATTCAGCGACTGGAAGCCGCCGATAAAATCCCACACGCGTTCGGCGCTTGCCGCCAATGTTACAGAAACAATTACTTGGGCCATCTTTAATTCGGTTCCTCATCCAGGTTTGCCGGGCGCCGCGCCCGGCCGGCCGGAGTTGCCCGGCACAGCCGCTATTTTAGCGCCCATGCGGCTTTGCTGCTGAGCAAACCATGGCAACCGGCCAGCCTGGGGTGGCTGCCTTACAGATTTTCCGCTAGGAAAATCAAGGAATTGCCATGCGCGTGCGCGGCGGCGCGCTGCTGGTAGCTGTCGCGGTGGGTGCAGTTGAAACCGTGCTCGGCGCCCGGGTAGATATGGATTTCCACGTCTTGCCGGTCTTCGAAGCGCTCGGCGATCTGTTGCACGGCTTGCGGCGGAATATGGCTGTCCTGGCCGCCGAAATGCATGAGCAGCGGCACCTGGATCTTGTCGGCCAGGTCCAGCTTGTTCTGGATGCCGCCGCCGTAATAGGCGATGGCGGCGTCGGCCAGGCCGGCCGCGGCCGTCTGGAACGACAAGCGGCCGCCGAAACAGTAGCCGACCGAGGCCAGCTTGCCCGTCACTTCCGGACGCGCGCGCAGGACGGCGATGGTGGCGGCGATATCGGCGTCGGCGTGCGGATTGTCGGTGGCCTGCATCAGTTCGACGGCGCGCTTCCAGCCGTCCGCGTCATAGCCCAGCTCGATGTGCGCACCGGCGCGCCAGAACAGGTCCGGCACCAGCACCACGTAGCCATCGGCCGCGTACTGGTCGGCCACGGCACGGATGTGCTCGTTGACGCCGAAAATTTCCTGCAACAGGATGATGGCGGGGCCCTTGCCCACATGCGGCACGGCCAGGTAAGCCTGAAAACTGCCGTCCGGGCCGGCGATATCGATCCACTGCGAAGTTGTGCTCATAGAAACTCCAGTCTGAGGTTGGGGGGAATGCCACAGCCAGGCATGTTACTGGTTTTTCCCCCTTTCTGCGCCCACCCTTTGTTCTGGCTCAATACATCTCGCGCAGGTAAATCACGGGACCCGACTTGAAGACGCCGAAGACGACGGTGCCCACGGTGCTGGGCAAGTACGCAATGCCGGGCACGGAAACATCGACGCTGCCCGTCTTGCCGGCGCCGGGTGCCGCCAGGGTCAGGCGTTTATTCAGCGGCAAGACGCCCTTGTCGACCGTATAAGTAATAGTAGTGCCAGCGGGGAATGCAAAGTCCTTGCACACCAGGGTTTTCTTGCAATTGGCAAACACCACCAGCGTGTTGTCGAACGCACTGATGCTGTCGAGCAGGCTGGTAACCCAGGTCTTGCCGTCCCAGTACTGCGTCTGCACGGCCAGCCGCACGGGATAGCGCTCGGAACCGTAGTCATGCGGCACCATCAGGCGGCCCGTGAGCACGGTCAATTGCGCTTCCTGGCCATCGGCCGGCGCCGAGCTCACATTCCCGGCAGCCGGATAGGCATACGTCGCGCGCAACAGCAGACCCGTCGGCGAGGCCAGTGCTTTCGTCTCCTTGGGCACGGCGTAGGCGGCGGGGAAGCTGTAGGCGATGGGGCGCGTGGCGACGCCATTGCTGAAACTGGTGACGGGGACGCCAGTCACGGCCGCAGGTGCTTTTGCCCCATCCGTCAGCGTGCTTCCCGATGGCGCCGTGGGCGGATAACTGTTCTTTCCCGTAGCCGCGTCATACGGTAGCAGCGTCACTTGCGTTTTGTTGATGTCGTCATTCCTGGCGTCGAAATTCTTGGTATCCACGCCGCCCGAGTTCTGGGCGCGGATGGTCAGATCGAAGGGCTGGCGCGAATACACGGCGCGGTTGCCGGAGCAGGCGAGCGGCGCGCTGCACGGGAAAGGAAACTCCGTCTTCGCCCCCCCCGGGAGATCCACTTGCTTGATGACCAGTTCCGTCACGAAATGATGCGGGTAAAAGAGCACGGGGTCGCTGGCGCCCGGCGACGTCAGGCTGCTGCCCAGATAACCGTTTTGCAGCGCAGCCGTGAAGTTGATCTTGCCCACTTCGGGCCAGACCAGCGGCGGCGCCGTGATGACGCCCCCTTTTTTCACAAAATCGAGATCGCCGCCAACTTCTGGATTGGCTACGCCTGTATAGAGCGGCGCCAGCAGGATACGATTGAGCACGACTTTTTGCACGGCGACACCGCTTTCGTTGCCAAAGTTCTTAGTCACGGCACCGAGCGCGTTGACGGCCGATAACGTGATGGTCGCACCGGGCGTCAAGGTTGCGGCGGGCAGGCCCGCGCGTTGCGTCGGCGCCAGCCGCGTGAACAGAAATTTCGCTGGCGCCACGATGACCGTGCCGCTGCCGCTCATGTCCAGGCCGCTATCGCTGCCGCTTTTCGGATTGTAGGCAGCCGTCAGGATCAGCGCTCCCGCATCGGCATACAGCATGTTCGGCTTGGCCACGCCATTGGCGCCGAAGGTTACCGTCACCTTGGTGCTCGACCCGGCGCAGCTGCTCTGGTCGTTGGCCGCCAGGGCGACATAGCTATTTGTGGCGCTGTCAAAGATGCGCGCTGGCAATGTCCCCTTATCCGGATTGCTGTACGCGCAACTGAGGGTCAAGTCCTTCTTCTGGCCGCCGAACATGGGCACGCAAACGTCCCGATTGCCGGACGAGGTCTGCAAGGCGCTGATTTCCAGTTCGCCCGCTTCTTCCGCGTAGCGCGGAATGCCGCTCACCTGGAAGCCGCTGGAGAGAAAGCTGATCTGGCAATTGCTCGTATTGCCGCCGCTCTTGCACACCAGCGCCCCCGTCGTGGCGGGCGTGCTGACCAGGCTCAGCGTGGCGATGCCCACCGTGGTCTGGCGCACCGCGACATTGGCGTTGACGCCGCTGGTATCAATCTGCGTCGGCACGCCGCCCGGGCTGACGGTGACGCTGGGGCTGGGACTACCCTTGTAGACCGCGCTGCAGCTGGCATCGGCGCAGGCCGTCACTTTCACCGTGGGTACCTGGCAAGTAAGCGCCGTCAGCGGGTGGTCTATCTGGAAATGGTGCAGTCCGCTCGGCGTACTGGGTCCGCACTTCGGCCCCATCGGCTCATTGAAAGCCCAGCCGCTGTTGTTCGTCACGCAGCTGCACGGGTTCGACGGCGTATACGCCTTGCAAGTGATGGTTTGCTGCACCCGGCCCTGCCAGCCCAGGGTGATGTGGTCAACCTTGGCGTTGCCCGTGATGTAGGCGTTGGACGAGTCGAGCGTGACTTCGCCGGCATCGACATTGCCCTTGATGCCATTGCCGGAAGCGATCGACAAAGAATTGCTGGCCTCCACGTCGCCCGTAACGAGCAGGCCCGATGCCTTCAAGTCGATCGTCGGCGATTTCAGGTTGCCCGTCACCTGGCTGCCGGAACCGATGGTCAGCGAGGTGGTCGCCGTGATATCGCCCTGGATGCGGGTACTGGCGGGCAGGATAGTGACGACGGTGCCGCTGATGGGACCGTTGATGACGGAACCCGAGGCGATTTCCACCGGGCCCTTGGCGCTGATCTTGCCCGTCACCGTGACGTTGTTCGAGCCCATCTTGATGGTCGTGGCGGAAATATTCGCCGTAATCGTCTGTTCCTGCGCGCCCATGAGGAAAGTGCCGCCCTCGGCCGTCAAGTTCCCGCCCGTCACATTCAGGTTCGATGGCTTGATGTCCTTGATGTCGAGATTGCCCTTGATCGTCAGCGCGGCATTGCCGCTCATCGTCAAGCCCTGGTTGTAGCTCATCGCCAGGGAACTGTTGACCGTCACGGCATACGCGCTGCCGATGACGATGACGTCGGTAGAGCCCAGCGCCAGCGAGGCGCACGTGTATTGCGCGCCATTGATGGTACAGCCGGCAACATTGCCGCCATTAAAATTGAGCGTGGCCGCATGGGCAAGGGATGTGCCCAGCAAGCATGTCAGGGCAACAAGAAAATGGAATAGGCGCACGATGTCCTGGGGTCTGATGTGTGGGAAGCCAGCCGGCGCGTGGATATTTCCATGCTAATCTACGTCCCCGCTGTTGTTGCATTATGGCAGTATTTATCCCCCTCGCGCATATCGCATGATCAAGCAAAGTCCCAAAGAATTCCCCCTGCGCACCGTCGACATCATCGTCTATCCCGGCTTCAAGGCGCTCGAAGCCATCGGCGCCATGAAAGTGTTTGACTACGCCAACACCCATTTGCGCCTGCGCAATCTGCCCGGCGGCTACGACGTGCGCATCGTATCGACGGCCATCGGCCCGGTCGAGTCGGACACGCTGATGTCGCTGCACGCCAGCAAGGCGCTCGATGCGCACCGCCTGCCCGACCTGGCCGTCATCGTCGGCTGCCACCACGTCGAGCAAGTCTTGCAGGACATTCCCGCCCTCGCCGCCTGGGTGGCCGAGGCGGCGCCGCGCATCGATACGCTGGCGGCCCTGTGCACGGGCTGCTTCTTCCTGGCCGAGGCCGGTGTGCTCGACGGCAAGAGCGCGGCCACGCACTGGAGCGCCGTGGACAGCCTGCGCCAGCGCTATCCTTTGATACAGGTCAATGCCGATGCGATTTTCGTGCGGGAAGGCAAATTCTGGACGTCGGCCGGCGTGACGGCCGGCATCGACCTGGCGCTGGCCCTGGTGGAAGACGATTTCAGCCGCGATATCGCGCTGGAAGTGGCGCGCGACCTGGTCGTGTATCTGAAGCGGCCGGGCGGCCAGTCGCAGTTCTCCGTGCACCTGTCGAGCCAGATGACGACGCATCCCACCATCCGCCAGTTGCAGGGCTGGATCATGGAGCACCTGGCCGACGAGCTTACGGTGCCGCTGCTGGCGGCCAGACTGGCCATGAGCGAGCGCAATTTTACGCGCGTGTTCCAGCGCGAAACGGGCGCCAGCCCCACGGAATTCATCGAAACGGCCCGCTTCGAAGTGGCGCGCCGTTTGCTGGAAGACAATGTATCTTCCTTAAAACAGGTGGCCGTGCAGGCGGGCTTGCATAGCGAGGAAAGGCTGCGCCGCCTGTTTCAAAAGAAGCTCGCCATCACGCCGCGCGACTACCGCGAGCGCTTTTCCAGCACGGCGCGCTAGGCGCAGCGGGAATCAGCGCAACTTGCCGTGACGCACGTGGCGCGTGGCCAGTTGGCGGCTCTGCCGGGCCAGCGGCGTAAACATCAGCGCACACAGCAGGTAGGTGGCCAGCAGCGCCAGCCAGATGGCGGGCGTGGCGAGGCTGGCGGCATTGCTCCACCACAAGGCCAGCAGGGAAGACAGGGCCGCGCCGAGGAAGACGGGCAACATGCGGCGCAGGGTCGCGAGGTAGGCAGTGGCAAACATGAACGGCTCCCAAAGCAAGGCGGTATGTCTTCACACTAGCAGGGGCAGGCAGCGAAGTACAGCCTGCCGCCCTGCCCCGTCCGTCAAGTGTTGCGCAATGAGTACATCCGATAAAATTAGTACAACACGACGGAACGGATCGATTCGCCGCTCTTCATCAGGTCGAAACCTTCGTTGATGCGTTCGAGCGGCAGGCGGTGCGTGATCAGATCGTCAATGTTGAGCTTGCCTTCCATATACCAGTCGACGATCTTCGGCACATCCGTGCGCCCGCGCGCGCCGCCGAAGGCCGAACCGCGCCATTCGCGTCCCGTCACCAGCTGGAATGGACGGGTGGAAATTTCCTGGCCCGCCGCCGCCACGCCGATGATGAACGATTTGCCCCAGCCCTTGTGCGTGCATTCGAGCGCCTGGCGCATCAAGTTGGTGTTGCCGACGCATTCGAAACTGTAGTCGGCGCCGCCGTCCGTCAGCTGCACGATGGCGTCGACGACGTTTTCCACCTCGTTCGGGTTAATAAAATGCGTCATGCCGAACTTGCGCGCGATGGCCTGGCGCGCCGGGTTGATGTCGATGCCGATGATTTTATCGGCGCCGACCATCTTGGCCGCCTGGATCACGTTCAGGCCGATGCCGCCCAGGCCGAACACGGCCACGTTGGCGCCCGCCTCGACCTTGGCCGAGAACAGCACGGCGCCCACGCCCGTCGTCACGCCGCAGCCGATATAGCAAACCTTGTCGAACGGTGCGTCTTCACGGATCTTGGCCAGGGCGATTTCCGGCACGACGATGTAATTGGAAAAGGTGGACGTGCCCATGTAGTGGAACAGCGGCTGGCCGTTCAGCGAAAAGCGGCTGGTGGCGTCCGGCATCAGGCCGCGGCCCTGCGTGGAGCGGATGGCCTGGCACAGATTCGTCTTTTGCGACAGGCAGAACTTGCACTGGCGGCATTCCGGCGTGTACAGGGGAATGACGTGGTCATCCTTTTTCAGGGTCGTCACGCCCGGGCCCACGTCGACGACGACGCCGGCGCCTTCATGGCCGAGGATGGCGGGGAAGAGGCCTTCCGGATCGGCGCCGGACAAGGTGTAGTAATCGGTATGGCAAATCCCGGTGGCTTTCAGTTCGACCAGCACTTCGCCGGCGCGCGGGCCGGCCAGGTCGACTTCTTCGATAGTCAGCGGGGCGCCCGCCTTCCAGGCAATCGCGGCTTTGGTTTTCATGGGGTGTCTTCCTGCTCGGTTTCAGATGCGCCATTATCTGACAGCAACGGACGTGGCGGCGCGGCTGGCGCGGCGCTTGTCTGAAAACGCGGCGCATTTGTCCGATGCCGCCGCACGTTTGCGCCAGCTCAATCTTCCCCCCTTCAAGAGGCGCATTCTTGGCACGCACCACAGCACTATTGAGCAGCGATTGCCGCGTTTCCGCAGGAGACTGACATGCGCCATTACCTTTCCCGCTTTCCGCTGCCCTGGCTGGCCCTGCTGCTGGCCTGCTGCCTGGCCCTGCTGTCCTCCTGTGGCGGCGGCCATCACCACCCGGCACCCGGCGCCACCACGGGCAGCCTGACAGTCACCATCGGCGGCTTGCCGGCCGGCGTGGCGGGCGCCGTCACCGTCACGGGGCCCGCGTCGTACAGCAAGACGCTGACGGCCACCACCACGCTCACCGGCCTGACGCCCGGCGCCTACGCCATCAATGCCGCCAGCGTGGCGCAGGGCACGGGAACCCTGGCGCCCACGCCCGTCACGCAGCAGGTGCAGGTGAATGCGGGGGCGACGGCCAGCGCCAGCGTCAGCTATGCAGCCACGGCACCGCTGGCCCTGGCCCTGCAAGAGGTGGCCAGCGGCTTGAGCACGCCCATCTTCCTCACGGCGCCGCCCGGCGACAGCCGCCTTTTCATTGTCGAGCGCCCCGGGCGCATCCGCGTGGTGCAGAACGGCAGCCTGCTGGCCACGCCCTTCCTCGACATCAGTGCGCTCACCACCACCAGCGGCGAACGGGGCTTGCTATCGCTGGCCTTCCATCCGCAATACGCGAGCAATGGCTATTTCTTCATTTATTACACCAACCTGGCCGGCGATATCGTCATCGAGCGCCGGCAAGTGTCGGCCGGCAACGCCAACGTGGCCGATCCCCTGTCCGCCCTGACCATCCTCACGATTGCCCACCCCACGTTCAGCAACCACTATGGCGGCTTGCTCAGCTTTGGCCCGGACGGCTACCTGTATGCAGGCACGGGCGACGGCGGCAGCGCGGGCGATCCGCCCGGCAATGCGCAAAACACGCAGGTGCTGCTGGGCAAGCTGCTGCGCCTGGACGTCAACGCCAGCACGGTAGCCCAGCCGTACGCCATTCCACCCGGCAATCCATTTGCCACGGCAGGGGGGCGCCCTGAAATCTGGGCCTACGGCTTGCGCAACCCGTGGCGCTACGCCTTCGACGTGCCGGCCCAGCTGCTGTATATCGCCGACGTGGGCCAGGCCAATTGGGAAGAGGTCGACGTGCGTCCCGTAGGCCAGGCGGGCAACAATTATGGCTGGAACATCATGGAAGGATTGCATTGCTACAACAGCGCCAGCTGCAACCAGGCGGGGCTGGTTTTGCCCGTCATCGAATATGGCCACGATGCGGCTGGCGGCTGCTCGATCACGGGCGGCTATGTGTACCGCGGCACGGCCCTGCCGGAACTGGCGGGACAGTACCTGTATTCCGACTACTGCAGCGGCTGGCTGAAAAGTTTCAGCTACAGCAATGGCACGGCCTCGGCCGTGACGGACTGGGGCATCAGCAACGTGGGCAATATCCTGTCGTTCGGCCAGGATGCGCAAAACGAGCTGTACATGCTGAGCGGCACGGGCAAGGTGTACCGGATTGCACGCAAATAAGCGTGCGCAAGCAGGCATGACGGCGCACGGCTGGGAGCGTTTTTCGACGGGTCGCGGGGAACCGGCTAGAATTGAATTTTCGCCGCGCCCCTGCGCCCCAGCCCAAGAGAACACCATGGCCCGTTTGAAACTTGAATTTCCTGAAGACCAGTACTGCTATTCCTCGCAACTGACGGTACGCACGACGGACATCAACGCCGGCAACCATCTCGGCAACGATTCCATGATTTCCATGATTTCCGAGGCGCGCGCCCGCTTCCTGTTCGAATATGGCGTGCGCGACATCGAAGCGGACGGTACCGGCATCATCGTCACCGACCTGGCCACCACCTACCGCGCCGAAGCCCATGCGCGCGACCAGTTGCTGTTCGAAGTGGGCGTCATGGATTTCAACAAGTATGGCGGCGACATCACCTTCCGCATCACGCGCCCCCGCGACAACACCCTGATCGCCATGGCCAAGTCCGGTTTTGTGTTTTTCAACTATAAGCTCAGCCAGGTCGTGCCCATGGCGGAAGATTTCGGCAGCAAGTTCCCCCAGGTGAACTGGATCGATTAAAGGGAAAATTAAGCGGGTCGCTTGCCGCCATGCTGTATGCTTGCCAGGAAGACATTAAACCTGGAGCGGCATGCAATCAGCGATAACGGCAAGACTGTGCCTGGCCCTGGCGTTGCTGGGCGTGTGGCAGGCCGTCCTGGCCGCGCCGCAAACCGTCATCCTGTACGGCGACGACGACTATGCGCCGTACAGCTATGTGGAAAACGGCGTCTTCAAGGGCATGTACATCGATATCCTGCGCCTGGCGGCCAGTTCGATGCCCGGTTACCGGCTGGAATTGCAGCCGCGCCCCTGGAAACGGGGGCTCGATGCGCTGGAAAAGGGCCAGGTTTTCGGCCTGTTTCCACCCGGACGCAAAACGGAACGGCCGTACGTGCAACCGTACTCGGCCATGCTGCACCGCGAATCGGTGGTGCTGTTTTGCCATGACGCCGTCATGCGCACGCCGCGCACGCGCTTTCCCGCCGACTTTGTCGGCCTGACCATCGGCGTCAACACGGGGTTCTTGCTCTCGGAAAAATTGATGGCGCCGGCCCGCGAAGGACTGCTGCGCCTGGAAGCGGTCAAGGGCAATGAAGCCAATCTGAAAAAACTGGCCTTGCGGCGCATCGATTGCTACGCCAGCGACCGCGGCGCGGCACGCCACACGGCGCGCCAGCTGCAAGGCGAACTGGACAGCTACGGCTTTGAATTGCACGAAGTGCTGGAACTGTCGTCCGAAGCCACCTATATCGCCTACAGCGCGCGCAATACGCCCGCCTACAAGGCCGATTTCATTGAGAAGATGAATGCCGCCATTCTGGCGCTGCGCCAGAACGGCCAGCTGGCGCGCATCGAACAGGCTTATTTGCGCTGATTACCTGCTTTGCTTACCTGCACTTCGCGCGGCGGCAAGGTCATGGCGGACTTGCCGCGCCCGGAATGGGCCGGGATCGCCGGCCGCCCTCCCGGCTGGCATGCTTATTTGCGTGCCGGACGCTTCACTTGCGTGGCGAACGTGCCCGAGAACCAGTCATCGATCATCTGTTTCTCGTAGCGCAGCTTGTCGCCGCTGGAATAACGGTTGATGCGCGTCAGATAGGACATATCGGACAGGGCAGCGTCGGCGCTGCCGATGACCTTGCCATCCTGCTCCAGCACATAATGCAGGCGCATGCGCGGCCAATCGGCCTGGCCGGTCATCACGCGGAAATCCTGCAGGGAGCGCATGGCGGGATTTTCACGGCCAGCCATGTCCAGGTCCGTCACGTCGATCTTCAGGTTCAGTCCAGGCTTGAGCGACTCGCCCAATTTCTCGAAATGCGCAGCCAGGTCCTTGAGCACCTTGTCACGCTCCGTCTGATCGAAAGACAAGTCCGTGAATTGTTCCGGCTTGGTGAAATGGACTTCCGTGCCCGCCCAGGCGGCACTGCTCGCCAGCAAGGCCAGACCAGCAATGAAGGTACGCGTCGTTTTCGTTTTCATGATGAGTCCTTTCAAGAATGTTGATGGCGCTCGGGCCACTTTTTACGTTCTAATATAGCGCGATGCGTTTCATTCTAAAGGGAAACTAATACATTGTTACTTTTCTTGCACCGCGTAACGAACAGGGGGTTCGCCCACAGACTTTTTTTACAGATTCATTGGCAATATTAATTAAAACAAAGTATTGTCTTGAAAATATAGTTGCCTAAGCGATAAAGTATGGATGATGTTGCCAACATAAATTTAAAATATCTTTTTGACATTTATGTTGCATGATTTTAGTCAATTGTTCTTGCTTATTGTTAATACTTAGCTGTCGGTCTACAATCGACAAAATGCGCCCGAAAAACGCGCAACGCCGGTAGTGGCGCACAGGAATTCCTGGCGCGGGCGTTTCAGCATTGCGTCAGTTATGCCTTTTAGCGGAACTCGCCCCTATGTCATTTTTGTCTTCAGCATCGCCCAAGTTACCTCCCTGGAAAGTCCTGCTCGTCGATGATGAACCCGACATCCACGACATCACCAAACTGACGCTGAGCCGTTTCCGCCTCGAAGGCCGCGCCCTGAGCTTCGTGCACGCGTATAGCGGCGCCGAGGCCAAGCAGGTGCTGGCGCGCGAAGATGGCATCGCGCTGGTGTTTCTCGACGTGGTGATGGAACGCGAAGACAGCGGCCTGGAAGTGGCGCGCTGGATGCGCGAAGACCTGGGCAACCAGTTTACGCGCATCGTGCTGCGCACGGGCCAGCCGGGCCAGGCGCCGGAAGAGCGCGTGATCGTCAACTACGACATCAACGACTACAAGGAAAAGACGGAACTGGACCGCACCAAGCTGTTCACCACCACCTTTGCCGCCCTGCGCGCCTACCGCGACATCATGAAGGTGGAAGAGGCGCGCCAGGCCCAGCTCCACTACCGCGAAGGCCTGGAGCGCGTCATCGCCGCCTCGGCGCACATTTTCAAGCAGCGCAACCTGCGCGACTTCGCCAGCGGCCTGCTGCAGCAAGTCGTCGCCCTGCTGCGCCTGGAAACAAGCATGCTGCTGCGCCTGCGCGGCGCCAGCGCCATCACGGGCGAGCAGGACTATGAAATCCTCGCGCAGATCGGCGACCTGGACGCCGACGGCGGCATGCTCAGCCCTTCCCTGCTGTCGCAGCTCGATCACGCCAAGAGCAACAAGATTTCTCGCCTGCATGGCGACACCTATGTCGGCTATTTCCCGAACAGCAGCGGCAAGGCATCCTTGCTGGTATTGAAGGGCGTGGAAGAGATTTCCGACCTCGACGCGCAGCTGCTGGAAGTGTTCTGCTCGGGCGTGGCCATCGCCTTCGACAACATCCTGCTGACGCAGGAAATCACCGATACCCAGGCCGAGCTGATCCTGCGCCTGGGCGACGTGGTCGAATCGCGCTCGCACGAGGGCGGCAACCACGTGCGCCGCATGGCCGAAGTGTGCCAGCTGCTGGCGCAGGCGTCCGGCATGTCGGAAGAAGAAACCATGGTGCTGCGCCACGCGGCCCCCATGCATGACATCGGCAAGATTTCCACGCCCGACGCCGTGCTGCTGAAACCCGGCAAGCTCGACGCGGCCGAATGGGAAATCATGAAGCAGCATCCGACGGTGGGCATGTCCATCCTCGACGGCTCGCAGCGCCCGCTCTTGAAGGCGGCCGCCGTGATCGCCCACCAGCACCATGAAAAATACGACGGCAGCGGCTATCCGCAAGGCCTGGTCGGCGAAAACATCCACAAATACGCGCGCATCGCCGCCGTGGCCGACGTCTTCGACGCCCTCATGCACAAACGCTGCTACAAGGACGCCTGGCCCCTGGAGCGCGTGGTGAGTTATTTGCGCGAAGTGAGCGGCAGCCACCTCGATCCGCAATATGTGGAGTTGCTGATTGCGAACCTCGATGCAGCGCTTGCGTTAAATCAACGTTTCCCGGATTAGGCTCCAGATTTAACCCAAGAACAAATACCGGGGTCAGACCCTGAGGGTCTGCCCCCCTAAGCGATACGCACACCGGCAAACCACGCTGCGGCCCAAGACCCCAACTTGGGCATTCCGGGCCAAGCGGGCCTGAAAAATGTCGAGGGCAAGGCGCGGCGACGCAGACAGTACGCATGTACGGCAAGGAGCCGCAACGCCGCCATCGGCATTTTCTCAGGCCCGCGTCTCCGGCCCGCCGTTTTCAAGTTTCAAATTTCAAGCACTCTTCGGCTCCAGCGGGAAACGGATCTTGTAATGCAACCCCATCCCCGGCGCACTGACCACCTTCACCGTCCCACCCAGCGGCCCCGTCACCAGGTTGTACAGGATATGCGCCCCCAGGCCGCTGCCGCCGGAACCGCGCTTGGTCGTGAAGAAGGGGTCGAACAGCTGGCCCAGGGTGGCGCTATCCATGCCCATGCCGTCGTCGCTGTAGTCAAGTTCCAGCATGTCGCCTGCCGTCCGCACGCTGATCTTGATCTTGCCCGGCTCGCCTTCGACAAAACCATGCACGAGTGAATTGACCACCATGTTCGTGACGATCTGCGAAACGGCGCCCGGATAGCTGCGCAGCTGCACCTCGGGCGCGCAATCGATCTCGACCTTGACGGGCTTGCCCTTGAGCTTTGGTTGCAATGAAAGCAATATTTCATCGAGGTATTTGCGCAAGTTAAAACTGCGCAATTCGTCCGAAGACTGGTCGACGGCCACCTGCTTGAAGCTGCGCACCAGCGCCGCGGCGCGCTGCGTGTTCGTCGTCATGATGCGCAAGGTCTGGTCGATGATGTCGAAAAATTGCCGCAAGCCATCTTCATCGAGCTGGCCGCCTTCCAGGTCTTCGCGCGTGAGCTTCAATTCCTGCACCAGGTGGCTGGTGGCCGTCACGCATATGCCCAGCGGCGTATTGATTTCATGCGCCACGCCCGCCACCAGCCGGCCCAGGGACGCCAGCTTTTCCTGGCGCACCAATTCCGACTGCGCTTCCTGCAAGGCGTTCAGGGCGCTGTTCAGGGCCGCGTTCTGCTCTTCCAGCGCTTCCTTGGCGCGGCGCATGGCGCTGTCGGCCTGGATGCGGGCCATCGCCACGGCCACGTGGCTGGCCATGAAGGCCAGCACGTCCAGTTCCGCCTGGCCATACACGACGGATTCGTCGTAGCTTTGCACGATGATCACGCCATACTTCCGGTCGCCCAGCAGCATGGGCGCGCCCATCCAGCTGGCGATGCTGGTATTGCCCAGCGGCTCTTCCATTTCGCCGCTGGCCACCAGCGCCGCATAGCTGCCGGCATCGAGCAGACACGCTTGCCGCCGCGCCAGCACATAGGAACTCATGCCGATGCCGTAATGAAAGCGTTTTACGGGCGCCTGCGCATCCTTTTCATCGACGAAATACGGAATCGTGATGTCCTTGTTGTCCGGGTGGTACAGGGCGATCAGGAAATTCTTCGCCGTCACCAGCTCGCTGATGATGGCGTGCAGGCGCGCATACAGAGTGGTGGCGTCGGCCGCCTGCGCCGACAGGTTGGCGATTTCATACAGCGCATGCTGCAGGTTTTCCGCCCGGCGGCGCTCGGCCACCTCGTGCGCCAGCAGGGCCGTGCGCTCCTGCACTGCCTTTTCCAGCCGGTCCATGCTTTGCATGCCCTGCAGGGCGCTCGACACGTGCGTGGCGATCAGCGCGAACAGGGCCTGGTCTTCCAGGCTGAAGCGGTGCTGCGCGTCGTAGCTCTGGATGACGATGGCGCCCAGCACCTGATGCTGCTGGTCCAGCAGCGGACAGCCGATCCAGTGCTCGGCCGCCGTGCCGCCGCCCCAGGCGCCGCCGCCGATGGCGCGCATGGCGTCGTCGTCGGCCGTCATCACCAGTTGCTTGCGGTTGACGATGACCCAGGCCGTGGGCGACTGCGCGGCGCTGGCCAGGCGCACGCCCTCGTCCGGGTCGGGCGCGGCGTCGAATTCGTCGACAAAATACGGAAAGCGCACGAGGCCGTCGTCGCGGTCGCTGAGCGCCACGTAAAAGTTGGCCGCATACATGATGCGCCCCAGCGCCGCATGCACCGCCTGCAGGAATTCGCTGATATCGCTGCAGGTGCTCGAGCGCTGCCCGATTTCCAGCAACACGGTCTGGACGGCTTCCAGGCGGCTGAGACGGCTTTCCATGGGTGACTATGTACCTTGTGCAAGTATATGTTCTGAAAATCAATATTATCAGTTCAGTCCCGCCTTGGCACGGCATAAAACGCAGAATCTTGCCTTGAGGTGGAGCAACACACGCCACGCGCGCATTTGCCACCTTGGCGATACGGTGGCAGACTAGGCCCCTTCCTACTGACCAGACCGTCCTCATGACCGCCACGCTACGCGCCTCGCTTCGCCCCTACACCCTCGCCGGCCTGCTGGCCTTTGCCGCGCTGGGCATGCCGCCGCTGTGCGCCGCGCCAGCCAAGGCGCCGGCGGCGGAAACGGCCGATGGCGGACGCTATTTCGGTCCCCTCGTCGCGGGCAAGATGCATGGACATGGCCGGCTCGAATACGCGAGCGGCGCGTTTTACGAAGGGGGCTTCGCGCGCGGCGTGTTTTCCGGCCAGGGCAAGCTGCGCCAGGCGTCCGGCGTCGAATACACGGGCGCCTTCCGCCAGGGCGCCTTCGACGGCATCGGCCGCTACACCTCGCCCAAGGGCGAGATTTACACAGGCAGCTTCGTCAACGGCAGCTTCGAGGGGCAAGGCCGTTTCCAGGGCGCCGACGGCGCCACCTTCGAAGGCCATTTCCAGCACTGGCGCCCGCACGGCGCCGGCAAGCTGACCGACACGGACGGCACCGTCTTCGAAGGCGAATTCGTCCAGGGCCAGGTGCAGGGCAAGGCGAAAGTCACCACCAGCGACGGCATCCACTACGAAGGCGAACTGAAAGACTGGAAATTCGAAGGCGAAGGCGTGCTGCGCACGGCCGACGGCGACGAATACCGGGGCGGCTTCAAGAATGGCCAGTTCGACGGCAAGGGCGTGCTGCGCTACGCCGTGGCGCAGGCGGACGGCCGGCGCGAAGACAGCGGCAACTGGACGGAAGGCCAGCTGGACGACCCGGCCGCAGACAAGCTCACGCGCGACAATATCGAACTGGCCCTGTACAACCAGCGCACCCTGCTCGACGGCGCCCTGGCCCGCATCGCGCCGCGCGATGCAACGAAAAAGATCAATCTCTACCTGCTGGGCGTGGCAGGCGATGGCGCACAGGAAGTATTTCACCGCGAAACGGCCTTCGTGCAGCGCCAGTTCGACCGCGATTACGGCACCGTGGGCCGCTCCTTGATGCTGGTCAATAGCCGCAACACGGTGGCGCAGCAGCCGATGGCGACCTTGACCAGCCTGCGCGCCAGCCTCGACAGCCTCGGTACAAAGATGGACAAGCAGAACGACATCCTGTTTTTATTTCTCACCAGCCACGGCTCGCCCGAGCACGAACTGGCGCTGGCGCAAAACGGCATGGACTTGCACAGCCTGCCCGCGCAAGAGCTGGCCACCATGCTCAAGCACAGCGGCATCCGCTGGAAGGTCATCGTGATCTCGGCCTGCTATGCGGGCGGCTTCATTGCGCCTTTAAAAGATGACAATACCCTCATCATCACGGCCGCGCGCAGCGACCGCACCTCGTTCGGCTGCGACGACCAGAACGATTTTACGTATTTCAGCGAAGCGTATTTCAAGGAAGCCTTGCCCAAGAGTACCGGCTTTGCCGAGGCCTTCGACAAGGCCAAGGTGCTGGTGCAGGCGCGCGAGGAGGCCGATTTCCTCGAAGGCGGCATGGAGGCGGAAGAGCATTCCGAACCGCAGCTATTCCAGGGCAAGGCGATTGCAGCGCAGTTGAAGGCGTGGCGCGCCCAGCCACGCTAAGCGCTACTTTCTGTACAATAGCCATCACCATGCGTAAATTCTTCCTCATTTTGCTGCTGTTCGTGCTTCCGCTCCAGATGTCCTGGGCCGCGGCGAGCGCGTATTGCCTGCACGAGGAAGGCAAGGCGGCCCAGCACCTGGGCCATCACAGCCACCAGCACAAGGCCGATGCGGACAAAAAACCCGCCGGCGATAAAGCTGAGCAGCAGAAAAAAGGCCAGCCGCACAGCGACTGCAACGTCTGCCACGGCATCGGCCACGCATGGCTGCCGGCCGGCTCCAGCCTGCCCGTCGGCGACATGACTTCCGTCAATGCGGACACGTCCCCCTTCTTTTACGCGTCCCACATCCCGGACGCTCCCAAGCGCCCTGACTGGTCGTCGGCCACCTAGGCCGACGGGACGTTACTTTCACTGATCGCAATATGCGGGCCTGACTAAAGCAGGCGCCAGCCTGCGCGTCCCGTCGAATTCTTTTTCCATTCCCTGGAGAATTCGATGTACCGAATCATCTTGTTATTTTCCGCTGGCCTGCTGGCCGGCAACTTTGCGCACGCGCAAACACCTGAAGAACCCGCCGCGCCCCTGACCCTGCCTGCCGCCCTGCTGCTGGCCGAAGGCGGCAACGCCACCTTGTCGGCCGCCCGCCATGAACTGGCGGCTCAGGGCGGCGCCCTGCAGCAGGCGCGCGCCCTGCCCAATCCGGAACTGCAAACCGTGCTGGAAGACACGCGGCGCGCCACGCGCAGCACCACCGTGCAGCTGAACCAGTTGATCGAACTGGGCGGCAAGCGGGGCGCGCGCACCGCCGTCGCCCAGCGCGGCGAAGACGTGGCGCAAGCGGGCCTTGCACTGCAGCAAGCCGACACGCGCGCGCAAGTCACGTCCGCCTTTGTCGACGTGCTGGCGGCGCAGGAAGGCTTGCGCCTGGCTGACAGCGCGCAAGCGCTGGCCGCGCGCGCCAGCGACATCACGGCGCGCCGGGTGACGGCCGGCAAGGCCTCCCCTGTCGAGGAAACGCGCGCCCGCGTGGCCGAAGCGAGCGTGCGGCTGGAGCTGAACCTGGCCCGCAGCACCCTGGCCAGCGCCCGCAAGCGCCTGGCCGCCCTGTGGGGCAATGCCGCGCCCCGCTTTAGCGTGGCAGAGGGACGCCTGGAAACTTTGCCCGAGCTGCCCCCGGCCAGCGAACTGGCGGCACGGCTGGAGCAAGCCCCGGCCGTGCGCCAGGCCCGCAGCGCGCTGGCCCAGCGGCAAGCCATGCTGGACGTGGAACAGCGGCGCGCCACGCCCGACGTCACGCTCAGCATCGGCATGAAGCGCTCGGAAGAGCTGGGCCGCAACCAGGCCATCATCGGCCTGGCCCTGCCGCTGCCCCTGTTCGACCGCAATGCGGGCAACAAGCTCGACGCCCTGCGCCGCAGCGACAAGGCCAGCGACGAGCTGGCCGCCGCCCGCATCGCCGTGCAGACGGCTGTCGCCGCCGCCAGCGAACGGCTGGCCACGGCCCGACTCGACGTGGAAAGCTTGCGCCAGGACATATTGCCCGGCGCCCAAAGCGCCTACGACGCGGCCAGCAAGGGCTTTGAGTTCGGCAAGTTCGCCTTCCTCGACGTGCTCGATGCCCAGCGCACCTTGCTGCAAGCCAAAAACCAATACCTGCGCGCGCTGACGGAAGCGCAGCACGCCGCCGCCGAGATCGAGCGCCTGCTGGGCGCCCCTGCTCCCCTGTAAGGAATCCATGATGAATATCAAACTCGACAAGAAACAGGCGATCGCCATCGGCGCCATCGCGGCCGCCGGCATCGTGCTGGCCATCCTCATCCTCGGCACGGGCAATTCCAAGACCGCGCCGCCCGCCGCCGCCAAGGTGGAAGCCCATGCTGAAAAGAAAGACGAACACGGCCACGAGGAAGTGGAAGGCCGGCTGGAATTGACGGCTGCGCAAGGCAAGGCAGCCGGCGTCGTCATCGCCACGGCCGCGCCCGGGCGCATCAAGACCACCGTCGCCCTGCCCGGCGAAATCCGTTTCAACGAAGACCGCACGGCCCACGTCGTGCCCCGCCTGGCCGGCGTGGTGGAAGCCGTGCAGGCCGACCTGGGCCAGCTGGTGAAAAAGGGGCAAGTGCTGGCCGTCATTGCCAGCACGGAACTGTCGGAACAGCGCAGCGCACTGCTGTCGGCGCAGCGGCGGCTATCGCTGGCCCGCTCCACGTATGAGCGCGAAGAAAAACTGTGGCGCGAGAAAATTTCGGCGGAGCAAGATTATCTGCAGGCCCAGCAAGCGTGGCGCGAGGCGGAAATCGCCGTGCAGAACGCGCAGCAAAAGCTCAGCGCGCTGGGTGCCAGCGGCGCTGCCAAGGGGCCGCTGAACCGCTACGAGATCCGCGCGCCGTTCGACGGCATGGTGCTGGAAAAACACATCACCCTGGGCGAAGCCGTCAAGGAAGACGCGAACATCTTCGTCATTTCCGACCTGTCGACCGTGTGGGCGGAAATCGCCGTGCCGGCGAAAGACCTGGCCACCGTGCGCATGGGAGGCAAGGCGGAGGTGAAAGCCAGCGCGTTTGACGCCAGCGCGCAAGGCACGATCACCTATGTGGGCGCGCTGCTGGGCGAGCAGACACGCACGGCGAAAGCTCGCATCAGCTTGCAGAATCCCGACATGGCCTGGCGCCCGGGCCTGTTCGTCAGCGTGGAAGTGGTGTCCGGCGAAGCGGACGCGCCCGTCACCGTGCACAGCACGGCCATCCAGACGGTGGAAGACAAGCCCGTCGTCTTCGTGCAAATCAAAGATGGCTACCAGGCCACGCCCGTGGTGCTGGGGCGCAGCGATGGCACATTGACGCACATCAAGCAGGGCCTGGCCGCCGGCACGCCGTACGCGGCGCAAGGCAGTTTTGTCCTGAAGTCCGAGCTGGGCAAAGACTCCGCCGGCCACGAACATTGATCACGTCAAAGCTAAGGAAACCATCATGTTTGAACGCTTGATCCGCTTCGCCATCGACCAGCGCTGGCTGGTGATGCTGGCCGTGGCCGCGATGGCCGGCCTGGGCATCTACAGCTATCAAAAGCTGCCCATCGACGCCGTGCCCGACATTACCAACGTGCAGGTGCAAATCAATACCCAGTCCGCCGGCTATTCGCCGCTGGAAACCGAGCAAAGGGTCACTTTCCCCATCGAAACGGCCATGGCCGGCTTGCCGAACCTGGAACAGACGCGCTCGCTGTCGCGCTATGGCCTGTCGCAAGTGACCGTGATCTTCAAGGATGGCACGGACATCTATTTTGCCCGCCAGATGATCAACGAGCGCCTGCAGGAAGCGAAGGAAAGCTTACCGGCCGGCATCACGCCGAAGATGGGGCCCGTCTCCACGGGACTCGGTGAAATCTATCTGTGGACGGTGGAAACGCAGGACGGCGCGAAAAAGCCGGACGGCACGCCGTACACGCCGACGGACTTGCGCGAAATCCAGGACTGGATCATCAAGCCGCAGTTGCGCAACGTCACGGGCGTCACGGAAATCAATGCCATCGGCGGCTACGCCAAGCAATACCAGGTGGCGCCGTACCCGGAAAAACTGGCCGCCTACGGCATCAGCCTGCAAGACGTGGTGACGGCGCTCGAGCGCAACAACAGCAACGTGGGCGCCGGCTACATCGAACGGCAGGGCGAGCAACTGCTGATACGCGCGCCGGGCCAGGTGGCGTCCAAGGATGACATCGGCAACATCGTCGTCGCCAATGTGCAGGGCGTGGCCATCCGCATCCGCGACGTGGCCGACGTGGTGCTGGGGCGCGAGCTGCGCACGGGCGCGGCCACGGAAAACGGCCGCGAAGTGGTGCTGGGCACCGTCTTCATGCTGATCGGACAAAACAGCCGCGCCGTGTCGCAAGCCGTCGATAAAAAGATGATCGAAATCAACCGCAGCCTGCCGAAAGGCGTGCACGCCGTCACCGTATATGACCGCACGGTGCTGGTCGACAAGGCGATTAATACAGTGAAGAAAAACCTGCTCGAAGGCGCGGTACTGGTGATCGCCATTTTGTTTTTGTTCCTCGGCAATATCCGCGCGGCCGTCATCACGGCCATGGTGATACCGCTGGCCATGCTGTTCACGTTTACGGGCATGGTGCAATACCATGTGAGCGCCAACCTGATGAGTCTGGGGGCGCTCGACTTCGGCATCATCATCGATGGCGCCGTGGTGATCGTGGAAAACTGCGTGCGCCGCCTGGCCCATGCGCAGCAAAAACTCGGGCGCCCCTTGACCTTGCAAGAGCGTTTTCACGAAGTGTTTGCGGCATCGCAAGAAGCGCGCCGGCCCTTGCTGTATGGTCAGCTGATCATCATGGTCGTGTACCTGCCCATCTTCGCGCTGACGGGCGTGGAAGGCCGCATGTTTACGCCGATGGCCCTGACGGTAGTGATTGCCTTGCTCGGTGCCATGCTGCTGTCGATCACCTTCATCCCGGCCGCCGTGGCGCTGTTTATCGGCGACAAGGTAGCGGAGAAGGAAAACGCCATCATGCGCGCGGCCAAGCGCTGGTACGCGCCGCTGCTGGACAAGGTGATGCGCAACACGCCCGTCGTGCTGACGGGCGCGGCGGTGGCCGTCGTGCTGTCGGGCTTGCTGGCCACGCGCATGGGCAGCGAATTCGTGCCCAGCCTGAACGAGGGCGACATCGCCATCCAGGCCTTGCGCATCCCCGGCACCAGCTTGACGCAATCGCTGGCCATGCAGCAGCAGCTGGAAAGCAAGCTGATGGCAAACCACAAGGAAATCGCGCGCGTCTTCGCCCGCACGGGAACGGCCGAGATCGCCTCTGACCCCATGCCGCCGAATATTTCCGATGGTTACATCATGCTGAAACCCCGCAGCGAGTGGCCAGAACCGAAGAAGTCGCGCGAGCAATTGCTGGCGGAAATCGAAGCGACGGCCACCAGTTTGCCGGGCAACAATTACGAGTTTTCGCAACCGATCCAGCTGCGCTTCAATGAACTGATTTCCGGCGTGCGCAGCGACGTGGCCGTGAAACTGTTCGGCGATGACATGGCCGTCCTCGACAGCACGGCGGCGAAGATCGCCGGCGTACTGGGCAAGATACCGGGCGCGACAGAGGTAAAAGTCGAGCAGACGACGGGGCTGCCGATGCTGACGGTGCAGATCGACCGCGAGCAGACGGCCCGCTATGGCCTCAACATTGCCGACGTGCAAGCGGCGATTGCCACGGCCATCGGCGGGCAAGAGGCGGGCACCCTGTTCCAGGGCGATCGCCGCTTCGACATCGTCGTGCGCCTGCCCGACAGCCTGCGCAGCGACCTGGAGCAGTTGAAACGCCTGCCCATCGCCCTGCCCCTGGGCGCGGCGGCGGAAGGCCGCGCGCGCTTCATCCCGCTCGGCGAAGTGGCCAGCCTGCAAGTGGCGCCGGGGCCGAACCAGATCAGCCGCGAAGACGGCAAGCGCCGCATCGTCATCAGCGCCAACGTGCGCGGGCGCGATATCGGCTCGTTCGTGGCCGACGCCACGCAGCAGTTGCAATCGCAGGTGGCCATTCCGGCCGGCTACTGGACCAGCTGGGGCGGCCAGTTCGAGCAGCTGCAGTCGGCCACGAAACGCCTGGAACTGGTGGTGCCCGTGGCGCTGGCCCTCGTGTTTGTGTTGCTGTTCGCCATGTTCGGCAACGTCAAGGATGGCTTATTGGTCTTCAGCGGCATCCCGTTCGCCTTGACGGGCGGCATCGTCGCCCTGTGGCTGCGCGACATTCCCATGTCGATCTCGGCGGCCGTGGGCTTCATCGCCCTGTCCGGCGTGGCCGTGCTGAACGGTCTGGTGATGATCGCCTACATCCGCCAGTTGCGGGAACAGGGCATGCCCTTGCAGGAGGCGATACGCGAGGGAGCGATCACGCGTCTGCGGCCCGTCCTGATGACGGCGCTGGTGGCGTCGCTCGGTTTCGTGCCGATGGCCATTGCCACGGGCACGGGCGCCGAAGTGCAGCGTCCGCTGGCCACCGTGGTGATCGGCGGCATTTTATCGTCGACGGCCCTGACCCTGCTGGTACTGCCGCTGCTGTACCGGCTGGCTTACCGTAAGGAAGACGAGGTGGAAATGCAGGCCGCGCCCGAAGGCGCGGCGGTGTAATCCTGGAACCAGGCGTAGCAAAATCGTAGCGAGCGGCTTCGAGGCTCGGCGCCCCCTTGTGGCTGAGAAGCGCAGCTGTACTTAAGTACAGCGAGCATCGGAGGCCGCAAAGCGTGCCGCGCAGTAGATTTTGCTAGCCTGGCCGGCGGTAGCCGCCTTCGATCCAGTTCGCGGCGGACGTCGCGTTGAACTTGAAGGCGGCCGAGGTGCGCACCTTGGCGATCTGTTCGCCGTCGGCGTCGTAGGCGCTCAATTCCGCGTACGGGTGGTCTTCGTCGGGCACGATGTCGAACATCACCTTGATCTGCCCCTCCTCGGTGGCGACGAACACATTCTTGTGCAGTTGCGCATGCAGCTGCTGCTCGTGGCGGCGCAGCACCTCGGACGCCGTCTTGACCAGGGTATTGAAGGCGTTGACGTCGAGCGGCTTCGGGTTTTTCTTGTCGCGGCCCATGGTCCACGGGCCCACGAGGGCCGGCTCCGGCTCGCCATCCTTGATCATGGCCACGGCCCAGCCCTCATCTTCCTCATTCTTGATCACGCGCGCCGTCCAGCCATTGCCTACCCACAGGCGCGGCTCCTGGATCGGGGCGTCATTGTCCGGCTCGGCGGATTCATCGGAAAAATCGGGAAAATCGGTACTCATGGCGGTGCTCGTGATGGAAGGTCGGGGCTAGCATGATAGTCGAAAATGCCCACCCGTGCCGCCTTGCCGCAAGGTAAGACGCGGCCCGCCGTAGTCGATCCCGGCAAGAAGACAAGCTATCAATTTAGTAGCTTTATTCTAGCAATTGGGCTTTGATATTTCTCAAGCAATACTATTATTATTTTGCAATCTGAATTGTGTTTTTTGTATTTAAATATTGCACGTAGTAATGCTTGGCCTCAAGTAACTCCTTGACCATGCGACGTCCCTCGCCCCTGCACGCCGCACTGCTTCGTCACGCCGGGCACTTTCGTCTTTCCTGATAAAAATAGCTGTGCACACCATATACATTCGAGGGAACCACCATGAAAATCTTGTCCACTCTGGCCTTGGCGACGCTCGCTGCGGCCGCCGGCAGCGCCAGCGCCCTACCCACCTTCACGGCCGGCGGCACGGCACTGGCCGGTGAAGGCCTGGTGACGTCGGTTGCAGGCGCCACCACGATCGATTTCAACAGCGGGATCTTGCCAGCCAACTACATCGACGGCGCCCTGTTCACGGGCACGGACGGCAACCATGCCGCCCCTCCCGGCGACACGAGCATGTATTTGTCCGTGGGCATTTCGTCCGACCAGCACCCGCTCGTGACGGCCAGTTTCGCCAGCGGCCTCAGCTATTTCGGCTTCTACATGGGTTCGCCAGACGGCTACAACAGCGTGACGTACACCTTTGCCGACCAGAGCAGCACCACCCTGACGGGCACGGAACTGGCCAGCCTGGCCGGCAACTTGCCCGATGGCAATCAATCGGTGGGCATGTACGTAAACGCCTTCGCCGGCGAGGGGGAAAAAATCACCTCGGTGGCCTTCCACTCCAGCTCGAATGCCTTCGAGACGGACAACCACGCCTTCATCGCCGCCGTGCCGGAACCGGAAACCTATGCCATGCTGCTGGCGGGCCTGGGCTTGCTGGGTTTCATGCTGCGCCGCAAAGCGTCGTAGCAAGCGTCGTCCAAGACATGCCGTGATCAAGCCAAAGCCCGCAACGCGGGCTTTTTTTACGGCAACCATCGCACAGCGACGGCGCGGGCTTCAGCACATGGACATGGCAGGCCGGTTGGGCCAGGTCAGCGGCGGGCCGGGCGGTACCCAGCGCGGATCGATGGCCGGCAGCGGCGCATGGTAATTGAATGGGTTGATGATGATCGGCGGTATCGCCGATGGCGCGCCGACGGGCTCGGCACAGGACTGCGGGGCGCTACGCTGGCGCGTGCTTCGATGGTGGGAAAGGGATAGCGATTGATCCCCGGTATCTGCAAACCAAAGCATGTTGCCCTCCTTGCGAGACTGAGGTGTTCAGTATAGGACGGCTTGCGCGTATTACAAGAAAAGAAATCTTGTTGCAGATCAGTGTTTCCTGCCCGTGCAGACCTTCCATACCGTGAAAATGACCGCCTGTCGCACGCCGCTGGCGGCCAGCGGGGCACGCCCCTACAGTGTGAGCATGCAACACCCCATCACCCATCCACAGAGGCCCATCATGAAAAAATTGCTCACCTTCGTCCTCATCGTCATGCTCGCCTGCCTGTTCCTCGACAAGATAGCCGGCAGCGACATGCACATGCAGTTCCACGGCGACGATATCGACGGTCCGCTGGAATGGCTGTTCGGTCTGGTGTTTGCCGGCGGCGGCCTGCTGATCGCCGCCATCGCGCTGGTGTGCGCCGCCGTCGTCACGGGCGTCGTGCTGGCCGGCGTGGGCGTGGTGCTGGTGGCCGTGGTGGCCTTGTGCGTGGTGCTGGCGCTGGCCTTGAGCACGCCCGTGCTGCTGCCGCTGCTGATACCCGTCGCCATCGTCTGGCTGATCGTCAGCCGCAACCGCAAGCAGGCGCAAGCGCGTCAGCACAGCCTGTAATCACTGCGCCATGAACTTGCTGAGCACGCCGTCGCCGCCGCCGTCATTCTGCTCGATGCGGTTGCGCCCGCCACGCTTGGCCCGGTACAGCGCTTCGTCGGCACGCGCCAGCACGGCATCGCAATCGGCATCCGTGCCGGCCATGGCGGCCATGCCGATGCTCACCGTGATGGTGATCAGGATGCCGCCATCGGTGGTCAAGGAACTTTCCGCCACGCGCCGGCGCAGCCGTTCGGCAAACACGGCCGCCGCCGGCAGATCCGTGCCCGGCAGCAAGATGGCGAATTCCTCGCCGCCCACGCGACCCGGCACGTCGACCTTGCGCAGCGCCTGGCACATCAGCGCACCCAGGTGGCGCAGCACGGCATCACCCACGGCGTGGCCGTACTCGTCGTTGACGCGCTTGAAGTGATCGATGTCGAGCATCAGCACGCTGGCGCAGCTGGCCAGTTCGCGCTGCAGCCGGGCATGCTCGTTTTCCAGCGCCGCCATGAAGTGACGGCGGTTCGGCAAGCCGGTGAGGAAATCGGTGGTGGCCAGTTGCAGCAGTTCCGCATTCATGCGCTTGCGCTCGGTGATATCGAGCGAGGAAACCATGATGAAGTCCAGGCTGTCCGCATGGCCGGGCATCACCAGCAAGCTCAACTCATTTTGCCGCGCCGCGCCATCGAGGCGCACGAAGCTGCTTTCGCACTCGTACAGGTGGGCGCCGCCAGCCAGCGCCAGCAGGGCATCGCCGAAACGGGGCAAGGCGCTGTCGTCGAAATTCTGCGCCAGGCCCAGCGCGCCGCGGCGCTGGTCTTCCTCGTTGGCGCGCACCTGCGCCAGCGCGGCGCCGTTCGCATCGATGATGCGCACCAGTCCCGCCAGTTGCTGCAGCGCAGCAGGATTGGCCTGGAAGTACGCCCCCAGGTCGCGCACGCCCCCTTGCTCAAGCGTATCGAGCGCGGCGCGCACGGCCGACCAGTCCTGTTCCCACAAGGCCACGGGCGCATGGTCATACAGACTGCGGAAGCGGGCTTCGCCGGCGCGCAGGGCCAGCGCCACCTGCGCCTGTTCGATGGCCATGCCGGCCAGGTGCGCCGCCTCGCTGAGCCGCGCCAGATGCGCCGCGCCCGGCAAGGTGGGCTGGCGGTGATACGCCATCAGCACGCCCAGCAGCTTGCCCGAGCCGCCACGCACGGGCTCGGCCCAGCATGATTGCAGCTGTGCCCGCCACGCCAGTTCCATCGCCTCCTGCGTAGCGGCGGCGGCATGCAGGTCGCCGACGATCACGCGCTGGCCGTCGCGCACGGCTTGCGCGGCGATGCCATGCACGCCCTGCAAGGTGTCGAGGTCATGCCCATGGCTGGCCACGTTGAAAAACGCGGGCAAGCCCGGCGCGGCGCCCAGCACCAGGCGGTGGCGGCTCTCATCGAGCAGCAAGATGCTGCACAGCATGGCGGGATGGTCGGCCTGCACGCTGAGCACCACGCTTTCCAGCACGCGTTCCAGCGGCGCGCCCGTGGCCAGCATTTCCAGCACTTGCCGCCGCGTATGCTCGCGCCGTTCCATCTGGCTGCGCTCGCTGATATCGCGGAAGGTCCACAAGCGTGCCTGCTCATTGCCCAGCTGCATGCTGCGCACATATTGCTCGACCACCCGTCCATCGCGCAGGTGCAGCACGTCGCGCCGCTCGCGGTGGCCGTGCGGCGCATAGGCGCGGGCGCCCAGAAAAGGCGCCGCCTGCTCCAGCTGGCTTTCCACATGGCGCACCAGGGCCGTGCCATCGGCTTGCCAGTCGAGCGCGTCGGGCACTTGCCACAGGTCGCGGAAGCGCCGGTTCGAGGTGAAGATGCGGCCATCGATGTTGTCGACCAGAATGCCGTCGATGGTCGAATCGAGGATGCTGCGCAACATGGCCTGGCTGCGCTGCGCCGCCTCGGCCATCGCCAGCACGCTCGCCTGGCCCTGCTCCAGCTGGCCCGTCAGCTCGCTCGAGCGCGCCAGTGCCGCCTGCGCGCGCGCACGGCCCGCCGCCAGCAGCCAGGCGGCCAGCGCCAGCACGATGCTGGCCAGCAAGCCGGTCAAGGCCACCAGGCGGGGCCGCGCCAGCAGCTCGCCATCGAAGCCCGGCAGGGCGCGCACGCGCAAGGTCCAGGCATGGCCGGCGATGCTGATCTCCTGCTGCGACACCAGACTGTCCGAGGCGGCAAACGATAGCGGGCCCGGCAAGCTGTCATACATCAGGGCCGTCTCGGCCAGTTGCGCGCCATCATAGATTTCCAGGTCCAGCTGGCGCGCCCCCTCGCCGCCCACGCCCGCCATCAGGTCGCCCATGCGGAACGGCGCAAAGACCCAGGCGCGCAAGGCGGCGCGCCGCTGCGCCACGCTGGCATGCAGCAAGCCATTGTCATACACGGGCAGCACGACGAGGAAGCCATGCGCCTGGGCGCTGCCGCCATCCTGCACCAGTTGGATCTTGCCCGTCATGGCGGCCTGGCCCGTGTCGCGCGCCTGCTCGAGCGCGGCGCGGCGCACGGGTTCGGACCAGATGTCATAGCCGAACGCCAGCAGGTTGCTCTCGCTCAAAGGTTCCAGATAGGTGATGGGTGCGTGCCAGGCCCGCTGCCCCTGCGGACGCACGGCATAGCCGGGATAGCCTTCCGCGCGCACGCTGGCCTCGTGCCGCGCCAGGGCGGCGCCGGGCAACAGCGGCAGGTAGCCGATGCCGTGGATGCCGGGAAAGTGGCGGTCCACCTGCTGCACCGCCAGGTAGGCGTGGAATTCGCGGCGCGTGACTTCCTGCGAACTGGCATACAGCCCTTGCACCCCGTGCAGCACCTGGATGTAGGTCTGCATGCGGCCGACGATGTTATTCACCAGTTCGCGCACGCGGAAATCGAAATCGGCCTGCACCTGCTGTTCGCTGGCGTCGCGGGCATTGCGCCAGGCGCCATACGTCAATCCCAGGCACAGCGCCAGCACCAGCGTGGCCAATACGCGCGGTCCCACCCAGTGCGACACTGGCCGGGCAAACCACGACGAAGACGCGCGTGTAGGCATGGCAGGCTGACAAGCAGAACGGGTATCCAACCGCTACACGGTCAGCAACATGGCTGGCAGCGGGCTGCACGATTACCATCGGTAGTCGATGAGAATGATAGTACGTTACAGCGGGCAGCCTTGCAATGCTGAATATTGTATGAAAAAAATCACAAATTTCGTAAATGCAATAATGTGTACTTCGGGAAAATTCGATGCCGTAGAAACCATCACGCAGGAGTCGCGTTTGCAGCAAGATAGCTGGCAGGGAACACTATGGCTGGCGCCTGACTTTGCCATCCTGCATGGCGCAGCGGGCGCCACGGCCAGCCACGCCCATTATGCGCACCAGCTGATGCTGAGCACGGGAGCGCCCTTCACGGCCGAGCTCGACGGCATCGTCCACACGGCGCGGCACTTGCTGGTCGACAGCCTGCGCCCGCACGCCATCCTGGCCGCGCCGGCGCCCATGCTGACCATCTATGCGGAACCGCAACGGCTGGGCGCAGCCCTGCTGGCAGCCGCCGGCGGCGCAGGCGCACCCACCCTGGACGGCATTGCCGCCGCGCTGCAGGCACAGCCGCGCCAGATCCTGGCCGACGCGCGCCTGCAGCGGGCGCTGGACCAGGTCGATGCGCTGCTGTCGGGCAAGGTCAGTGCGGCCGCCGTGGCCGAAGCGGCACACTTGTCGCTGAGCCAGCTGGAGCGGCTGTTCAGCGCCCAGCTGGGCTTGCCCGTGCGGCGGCTGGTGCTGTGGCGCCGCTTGCGCCTGGCCATCCGTTTCATCTTGCTCGGCAGTACCTTGACGGAGGCGGCCCACGGTGCCGGCTTTGCCGATGCCGCGCATTTTTCGCGCACCATGCGCAGCCTGTTCGGCGTGCGCGCCGACCGCAGCTTGCGCCAGCTCAAGGTCACGCTGCTCGATTAAGTGTTCACTTCAGCGCCTGCTTCAAGCCGTCCGGCAGCTCGGGCGCGCGCACGCCCTCTTCCGCGCGGAACGGTTCGAGCAATTGCAGCAGGTAGGCCACAGGATAATCGGGACGGCTGCCGATGCCCAGGTCCTCGCCCCGCATGCGGTAATCCGGTGCGTCGAAACGGGTGCCCAGCAGGCGGTCCCAGCAGGTAAAAAACAGGCCGAAATTCACGTCGCCCGCCGTGCCGTATTTCATGTGGTGGAAACGGTGCAGCGGCGCCCAGGCAAACACGTGGCGCAGCGGCCCCATGCGCATGTCCACATTCGCGTGCTGCAGCAGCAGCTGGATCGCCACGGCAAACGCCAGCACGGCCATGACACGCTCCGGGATGCCCAGCAGCAGCAAGGGCAGCATGCCGCCCGCCGCTTCCAGCAGCAGGTGCAAGGGGTGTTTCATCCAGCCATTGAAACCATACAGGCGCTGCACGCTGTGGTGCACGGCATGCAGTTTCCACAGAAAGTAATAACGGTGACTCAGGTAATGCACGAGCGTGATGCCGCAGTCGGCAATGACAATCGCCAGCAGCAACTGCAGCCAGAACGGCCAGGCGCCGGGCCAGAACGGCCCCAGCGCCAGGTGCCCCGCCAGCAGGGGGAAGGCCGCCAGGCCCGGCAGGTACAGCGCCTCGTTGACGAGCGCATGCACGGCGTCGCGCCAGCCGTCGCCTTGGGCGTGGTTCCACGCGCCATCGTATGGCAGATACCGTTCGGCAAGAAACGAGGTGAGCAGGGCCAGCAGCAGCAAGGGCGGCAAGACCCAGAGGGAATGTTGGCTAACCGCAATCAGATAACTGGCGGCGCCGATGAAGCCGCCCCAGAACACGGGGCCGTACAGCGCGGCAAAGAGGGATGTCATAACAAGATGCTCCTGTGGCAAAAACCACAGCATGGCTTGTCCCCCTGCCGCGCCGCTTGAAGAAACGGCGCAACACCACTTACTTGACGGCCTTGCGCGCAGCGTATTGCTGGTAGCCGTTCGCGCGCAGGGCGCAGGCCGGGCACGTGCCGCAGCCATAGCCCCAGTCGTGCAATTGCCCCCGCTCACCCAGGTAGCACGTGTGGGTGCCGCTGCGGATCAGGTCAACCAGCGGCTGGCCGCCCAGGTCTTCCGCCAGGTCCCAGCTTTGCGCCTTGTCCAGCCACATCAGCGGCGTTTCCAGCTTCAATCGCGTGTTCATGCCCAGGTTCAGGGCCACTTGCAGCGCCTTCATCGTGTCGTCACGGCAATCCGGGTAGCCGGAGAAATCCGTCTCGCACATGCCGCCCACCAGCACTGTCAAGCCGCGGCGGTAGGCCACGGTGGCGGCCACCGTCATGAACAGCAAGTTGCGTCCAGGCACGAAGGTATTCGGCAAGCCGTTTTCCTGCATGACGATCTCGACGTTCTGCGTCATGGCCGTATCGGAAATGGCGGAAATCAGCGACAGGTCGATCATGTGGTCCTGGCCCAGGCGGCTGTCCCACTCGGGCGACTGCCGGCGCATCTGCTCGAGCACGCCGGGACGCACGGTCAGCTCGATCGCATGGCGCTGTCCATAGTCAAAACCGATGGTTTCCACTCGGCTATAGTGCTTGAGGGCCCAGGCCAGGCAGGTGGTGGAATCTTGCCCACCGCTAAAGAGCACCAGTGCGGAGTCAGTTGCTAGCATAATTTCTTTCTTTTCAGTTTTACTCTGTTGCAATCGTGCGCGGGGAAACGGGATTCCCTGCGCAAAAAATACTTATTCGTCCGCCATCAGTTTACCTATTCCGGTAACATGCAGTCAGCATTTACTCATCTGGAGCACCATGTTTTCTGCACGACCCATACGGCATACAGCTGCCGGCAAGGCGATACGACCACGAATTTTGGCACAAGTAGTGACAAAAGCAATGGGTCAACTGACACTGGCGGCCGCCGGCAGTGTCATCTCGCTGTTTCCCATCGCCCATGCCGGCGCGCAGGAGGGTACGCAGGAACGCACGCAAGACGCCGTTGCGGACAGCCCCGCCACGGAAGCGGCGCCCGCCCCGCTGCAGTACGAGGTCAAGGTGAACGCGCCCGGCGACCTCGATGAGTTGCTGGAAAAAAACCTGGATCTGGAACGCTTCCGCGGCAACCCGCGCATGGACCGCGAGCAGTTGCAGCGCCTCGTGCGCGATACGCCCGAGCAAGCCAGGAACCTCATCGCCACGGCCGGCTACTACACGCCCGTCGTCACGGTGCGTGTCGATACGACGGGCGCCAAACCCGTCGTCATCGTCGACGTCGACCCGGGCCAGCCCGTGACCGTCGACAAGGTCGAGCTGGAATTGCGCGGTTTCGACCCCACGCCGCCGCTGGCCGCTTCCGAGCCCTTCGATACGGAAGCCCTGAAGCGCAGCTGGTCGCTGAAATCGGGCAGCGTGTTCCGCCAGGCGGAATGGGAGTCCGCCAAGCGTGCGCTGCTGCGCGAAGTGGTGCAGACGCGCTACCCGCGCGCCCAGCTGGTCGATACGCAAGCCGTGGTCGACCCGGAAACGCACAAGGTGTCCTTGCTGGTGGTGCTCGACAGCGGCCCCGAGCTGCGCTTCGGCGAGCTGCGCATCGAAGGCTTGAAACGCTACGATGCCAGCATCATCCGCAACCTCGACAAGATACGCCCGGGCGACTATTACAGCGAATCGGCGCTGCAATCGTTCCAGGCGCGCCTGCAGGACACGGGCTACTTTGCCAGCGTGGAAGTGAGCGCCGACATGAGCAGCATCCTGGGCGAACAGATCGAGGCGGGCCAGGAAAGCCAGCAAGCCGAGGCCGAAGGTGCCAGCGCCGGGGCCGCCGCCGAAACCAAGCCCGCCAACCGCGGCCCCGCGCCGCTGCTGCCGCTGGTCGTGCGCGTGACGGAAAACAAGCAGCAGAACGTCAGCGCCGGTCTCGGTTTCAGTACGAATACGGGTAATCGTGCCCAGCTCAACTACGACAACCTGAACGTGTGGGGCACGCGCTTCAAGAGCGCGCTCACGATGGAAACGAAGAAACAGGCGGCGCACGCCAATTTTTACTTTCCGACGACCGAGCGCGGCTACAACGACAGCGCGGGCGCCTCGTTCGAGCGCAGCGACATTTCCAACGAAATCACGGCCGTCACCACCATCTCGGCCAAGCGCAACTGGGGCGGCACCAACCTCGAACGCAGCCTGACGTTCGAGTTCCTCAGCGAAGACAAGACCGTCGTGGGCCTGGAACAGACGCGCAGCAAGAGCTTGCCGCTGACCTATGCCATCACCAAGCGCAGCCTCGACAGCCTGCTGTTCCCCACCAAGGGCTATGTCATCAATGCCCAGGTGGGCGGCGCCCTGCTGCCCGTGCTGACGGACGAGCGCTTCGTGCGCGTGGCCGGCAAGGCCGTGTATTACCGTCCGCTCGGCGAAAAGGGCGAGCTGATCGTGCGCGGCGAAATGGGCGCGCTGGGCTCGAAGGAAAAACGCGGCGTGCCGGCCGTCTACCTGTTCCGCGCGGGCGGCGACCAGTCGGTGCGCGGCTATGCCTACCAGGAATTGGGCGTCAAGGAAGGCGACGCCACCGTCGGCGGGCGCTACATGGCCACCGCCAGCGCCGAATACCAGTACTGGTTCAAGCCGAAATGGGCGATTGCCGCCTTCTATGACGCCGGCAACGCGGCCGATACCGTCAAGGCGCTGACGCCGAAATCGGGCTATGGCCTGGGCGGGCGCTACAAGAGTCCCGTCGGTCCCATCAATGTCGACGTGGCATATGGCCACGCCGTCCACGCCTACCGTTTGCACTTTTCTCTGGGATTCACTTTCTGATGTCCGATATTTCTACCGAGTCCCCCAACGGCGCCGCGCCGCCACCGCCGGCGAAAAAACCGCGCCGCTGGCCCCGCTACGTGCTGATCGCCGTCGCCAGCCTGGCCGTGCTGCTGGGCGCCGGCTTCTGGTTCCTGGGCCGCGAATCGACCCTGCAGATGCTGGTGCAAAAAGTGGCCAGCGCCAGCGGCGGCGACATTGAAGTGTCGGGCGTGTCCGGCTCGCTGTACAACCGCATGCACCTGGGCCACGTCAGCTACCGCAGCAAGACGCAGCACATCACGGCCGACAACATCGACATCAACTGGTCGCCGTTCCAGTTCTTTTCGGAAGGCATCGCCATCAGCGAACTGCACGTGGCCAGCCTGGCTGTGGAAAGCACGGCGCCGTCCGAGGAACCGTCGACCATGCCCGCCAGCCTGGCCGCGCCTTTTAAAATCGGCATTGCCGACGCGCGCCTGGACAAGGTGACCCTCGTCAGCGCGGGCGGCAACACGGTATTTGAAAAGATCCATTTCACCTTGTCGGGCGACAAGTCGCAATGGCAGCTGGAAGACGCCTCGGCCCTGACGCCGTTCGGCCAGGCCACGGCCAGCGCGACGATTGCCGCCACGCAACCGTTCAAACTGTCAGGCAAGGCGGGCTTGACGCAGGTCAACCCTGCCGCCGGCGAAAAACCGGCCGCCCTGGCGCTGCAGCTGGGCGGCGACCTGAACCTGCTGAACGTGACGGCCAAGGGCAGCGCGGGCGCGGCCACGGCCGACGCCCGGCTGGCGCTGGCGCCGTTCGACCCCGTCATCATCCTGCGCTCGGCCAGCATTCAGGGCCGCAACATCAATCCGGGCAAGTTCGACGCCACCTTGCCGCAGGCGGACCTGAGCCTGGAACTCGATGCCGCCATCGACACCCGGCCGGCCAGGCAAACCGTGTCGGGCAAGCTGGCTATCCTCAACCACGCCACGCCGGGCCCCATCGACCAGCAAAAGCTGCCGCTGCGCCAGTTCGAGGCGCGCCTGGGCGGCACCCTGACGGCCACGACGCTGGAATCGGCCATCATCGATTTCGGCAACGCGGGCAAGTTCACGGGCAGCGGCAAGCTCAACCGCGACGCCGTCGATGGCCCCATCGGCAATGCGCAATTGACCTTGCACACGGACAAGATCGACTTGCAGCACATCTACAGCAGCATCAACAGCACGAAGATCGTCGGCGATATCGTGCTCGACAGCGACGGCAAGACGCAAACCCTGCGCGCCAAACTGGGCGAAGCCAAGCTGCGCCTGGACGTGGAAGCGACGCTGGCCGACTCTCTGGTGCAACTGCGCAAGGCCACCTTGCAGGCAGGCAAGAGCAGCGTCAACGCGACGGGCCAGATCAGCCTCAAGGACGAGCAGCCCTTCAAGGCCGTGGCCAGCACCAGCCGCCTCAATCCCGCCGACTTCGGCGCCTTCCCCGTGGCCGACCTGAACCTCGACGTGCGCGCCAACGGCCACGTGACCCCCAAGTGGCTGGCGAATGCGGACTTCACCGTACGCCCCAGCAAGCTGCTCGACCAGCCTTTGTCCGGCAAGGGCAAGCTGACGGCGGATGCGGCCCATTTCAGCGGCATCGACGTGCAATTGGCGCTGGGCAAGAATAACGTCACGGCCAAGGGCAACTTTGGCGGCGCCGGCGAAAAACTCAACTGGAACGTCGATGCGCGCCAGCTTTCCGCCCTGAAAAGCGACTTGCTGGGCGCCGTGCAGGCCAGCGGCGTGGTGCAAGGCACCGTGCAGCAGCCGCGCACGAGCTTTGTGGCCGATGCGAAAGGACTGGGTTTAACGAGCGGCAAGCGCCCGGCAGCGGACAGCGCCATCCACGCCAGCGGCGAAGTGGGCTTGACGGGGCCGAAGCAGCAGGCGGAATTGAAAATGACGGGTTCCTTGCAAAAGATCAACCCGGCCGCATTTGGCGCATCCCTGCCCAACGGCAACGTCAATGCGGATTTCAACGGCAGCGGCCGCCTGACCAGCGACTGGCAAGTGGCCCTGAATATGGCCCTGCGCGAATCGACCCTGCAAAACGCCCCGCTGGCCGGCTACGCCAAGCTGTCGGCGAACGCGAAACGCATCGACAGCGTGGATACGGAATTGCGCCTGGGGCCAAACAGCTTGCTGGCCAAGGGTGCGCTGGGCGGCGCCACCGACAAGCTGACGTGGAAACTCGATGCGCCGCAACTGTCGACCCTGGGTCCCCGCTTTGCCGGCGTGCTGCATGCGGCCGGTTCCGTCTCGGGCAAGATGGACGCGCCCGCCGCGCAACTGACGCTCGATGGCAAGGACCTGACCTTCTTTGGCGACCAGCAATTGAAAGCCGTCAAAGGCAGCGCCAGCGTGGGCGCCGGCCAGGGCGCGCTCGACCCCATGGTCAGCAGCCTGGAGATCACGGGCTACGCCACACCCACCTTCAAGCTGGCCAGCGCCCGCCTGGGAACGACGGGCACGCGTGGCAGCCATACGCTCAGTTTGACGGCGCGCAATGACGATTTCGATGCCACCGTGCAAGTCAAGGGCAGCCAGAGCGGCGCCGCCTGGACGGGCAGCATCGACAGCCTGCAAAACAAGGGCCGCTACGCGCTCGTGCTGCAGGCGCCCGTGCCCGTGAAAGTGGCGGGACCAGCCGGCAGCGGCGTGGCGGGCCTGGGCCAGCCGGAACAGATCAGCGTGGGCAACACCGTCATCAAATTGCCGGCAGGCAGCATCACCATGCAAAACCTGGTCAAGAACGGCCCCCGCTGGACCAGTTCCGGCCAGGCGGCTGGCGTGGCCCTGACCTATCTGGCGCAGGTCATTCCCTCGCTGCAAGCCAATGCGCGCAGCGACCTGACCCTGGGCGCGCAATGGTCGCTCGACATGCAGGTGCCGACGGCGAAGCAGAAAGACCCGTCCCTGGCGGGCATGCTGCACATCTACCGCGAAAAAGGCGACGTGACGGTGGGCGTGGAACAGCCGCTGGCGCTGGGCTTGCGCACCTTCGATGCCCGCGTGGATGTCGCCAACCAGCAGCTGCGCCTGGCCGTGAAACTCGATGGCGCGCGCGCGGGCCAGAGCGATATCAATGCCACTGTGCAAATGCTGAACGGACGCATCAGCAACGACAGCGCCCTCTCCCTGACGGGTACCACCAGTATCGATTCACTGGCCTGGCTGGCGCCGCTGACGGGCCAGCCGGGCCTGGAGCTGGGCGGCGCCCTGAAAGTGGCGCTGGCCGGCAGCGGCACCATCGGCGCGCCGCAACTGAATGGCGACATCAACGGCAGCAAGCTGCTGGTGAACTGGGCCGACCAGGGCTTGAAATTGCGCAATGGCGTGCTGCAAGCCAAGCTGGCCGGCGATCAATTGCAATTGCAGCGTTTGAGCTTTGACGGCGGCGATGGCAAGGTGCAGGCAGATGGCTGGGTACGCTTTGCAAATGGCGAGGCGAGCCTGGAACTGAAGCTGATGGCCGACCGCCTGCAGGCGCTGTCGCGCCCTGACCGCACTTTGGTGCTGTCCGGCAACAGCACCCTGGTGCGCAACGACAAGCGCTTCAGCTTCGAGGGCAAGTTCAAGGCCAACCGCGCGCTGATCGAACTGGCGCCGCAGGATACCCCGACGCAAAGCAATGACGTGGTGGTGCTGGGCAAGGAAGCCAAGGGTGGCAAGGAAGCGCCTTCGCTGCCCCTGAATATCGACCTGGAATTTGACCTGGGCAACGCCTTCCACCTGCGCGGCATGGGGCTCGATGCGGACCTGGCCGGCAATGTGCGCGCCAGGGTCATCAACCGCGCCGCGCCGCGCGTGACGGGCAGCATCAAGGTTGTCACAGGTCAATACGCGGCCTACGGCCAGAAACTGTCGATCGAGCGGGGCCTGATCGCCTTCACGGGCGCCTACGACAACCCGTCGCTGAACATCCTGGCCGTGCGCAAGCGTCCCGAAGGCGAAGCCCTGTCGGAAACGAATGTGGAAGCGGGCGTGGAAGTGCGCGGCACGGCCCAGGCGCCGACGGCCAAGCTGGTGTCCACGCCGAGCGTGTCGGACAGCGACAAGCTGGCCTGGCTGATCCTCGGCCACGGCGCGGAAACGGCGGCCGGCGATGAAATGGCCTTGCTGACGACGGCCGCAGGCGCCCTCTTCGGCGGCTCCGGCGGCGGCTTGCAGGGCAAGCTGGCCAATTCGCTGGGCCTGGACGAAGTGGGCCTGTCGCAGGCGCAAGGGCTGGAAAGCACGGTCGTCACCGTCGGCAAGCGGCTTTCGTCGCGCGCCTACCTGACGTTCGAGCAAGGCACGAGCACGGCGACGAGCCTGGTGAAACTGCGCTATAAGCTGAACCGCCGCATCACTTTACAGTTCCAGACGGGCACGAACAATGCGCTCGACGTGTTGTACACGTGGGCGTTCGATTGACCGTCCGACCGCTCGACAATACGGACAGCCGGTAATCAATGCCGCTCAGTGCAGACTGAGCGGCATTTTTTTATCGATGGCTGATCACGAAACGCATAGGCGTAAAAACAAAGAATGGCGAAATTGGCGCAACCAAGAATTCCCGAGAATCATGCCAAAAAAATAAATTATTAAGATACAATCAATTCGCAGCAAATTTATGGGGATATATTTTTTTGAATTTTATAATCAAGGAAAATAGATGAAAACCAAAAAGAAAATTGCTTTTGCCGCTACGCTTGCAACATTGCTGGTTGCCGCCGCGGCTTACGCCCGGCCGATGTATTCCATTAGCTACACTTACTATTCCGATGCATCGTACTCGGACTACGTAGGCGGCGCAGAGTTCACCTGCTCGGGCAGGATGATTTATTGGGGCGAACAAACACCGTACCGCACGGAAGACATGCAAATGCCATGCTCCTCCACCGGACCGGAATTGCCCGGAACTGGCCACGGCTACCCATAAAATATTTACGCAGAAATAATAGAATATCGTGAAGCACGGGACAGCATGCATTTGGCATGCATGAATATTGCACTTTTAAAAACATGAGCACCGAACCCGGAAAATGACATGTTGTTCCGTAAAAAAAGCCCGCTACGCGGGCTTTATCTTTTCAGGACTTTTAAAAATGCATTCCAGGGCCGCAATGACGGCCGGATTTTCGCACCCATATCGGAAGGAATGATGGGGCAGGAACCCGCCGCACTCTTGCGGCAAAGGACGCCAACGGCTTACTCGGCCACGTCGAGTCCCCGCTCGATCATGCCTTCGACATACGCGCGCAGGTATTGTTCCAGCGCGGGGCCGGACAGCACGTTGGCCGTCAGCGCGCCGTGCGGCGAGCCTTTCAGCACGCCGTCGTGGTACACGCGCGCAATCCAGGCCACGTCCGCGCCCTGGGTGTAATCGAGTTCATAGTCGAACGATTCTCCGCTGACTTTGCGTGTGTAGACTTCCTTGACAATTGCCATCTAAAACAGCCTTTCTTGACGAGATTAACTGGGATGCGGGTGCGGCACGGGATCGTCCTGCGGCACCGGGTGCACGGGCCCCGGATGGTGCCCGGGCGCTTCTTGCGGCTCCGGCGCCGGCATGGGTTCATCGACGGGCGCCGGGTCGGGCGCGCGGTGGGCATGGATGACTGACATGGCTGGCCTCCTTGCAGACAAAAGAAGACCATACCACGAGATGCCCGCCACCTGTCCATATTTGCCTGCCGGCCTGGCGTCCGCGAACGGCGGCATGGCGCGACAGGGCATAGTGCTTGCATGCCATGTAAATGTCAACAAGCAACTTTTACCGTTTGACAAGCATCGCCGCCCGCCCCCATCTGGCTTACAATCGCTGTTTTACCGTACCCGAATGCCTACATGGAAACCACTACCCTTGCCCTGCTGTTACTGGTCCCGCTGCTGGTCTGGCGCATTTATTCGCGCCTGAAGAAACTGGTGGCGCGCCAGAAGTCGCAGCTGTGGCGGCACTGGACGGTGGCGGTCGCGTTTCCCGCGCTGCTGCTGTTCCTCGCGACGACGACGAAATTCGACGTCCTGCCCCTGTCCAGCCTGGGCGCGGCCGCGCTGGCCGGCGGCTGGCTGGGCGTGCTGGGCCTGAAGCTGACGCGCTTCGAGCCGGTCGGCAAGGATTTCTTCTTTACCCAGCACCGCTACCTGGGCCTGGCCATCACGATGCTGTTCATCGCCCGATTGCTGTACCGCGGCATGGAAATCTACCTGAACTCGCGCCTCGACGTGCCCGTGCCGCCGCCGCCATTCGGCCAGAGCCCGCTGACGATGGCCGCCTATGGCCTCGTCATCGGCTACTACGCCGTCTACGCGTGGGGCCTGGTGCGCTGGCGCCAGCGCAACCAGCCCTTGCAGGCTGCCGAGTAACTCAGTAGTACTGGCACAGGCCGGTACACGTCGTCACCGACAGCGCCTGGCGTATCGTCGCCAGCGCCGGCGCCAGGGCCGGATCGATATCCTGGTCCGCCTGCGCAAGACTGCCCAGCAAACGCTCGCGCAACGGCGGCGCCATCAGCGCCACATTGGCCGACGCGTGCTGCGCCGCCGCTTCCAGCATCCGTTTCTTTTGCGCCACGCTCCAGAACGGCACTTGTACGAACTGCACCACGCCAACATACATGGTGGTCGAACCCTTGCTGAAGGCGCGCGCGCGCATGCGCTCGGGTCCGCTCACCGCATCCGCTGGCTGGGCACTGAATTCCTGCTCCATCAAGCCAATCAAGTGCGCATGACAATGCATGCCAAAGGCAAAAAAGGTGCTCATTTCATCGCCATAATTGGCCAGGTTCTGCGTTACCTGGTCCGTGCGCGCCTGCTGCAATTCGGCCCCGGACAGCGGCAGCGGCCGCTCGCTGCCGAACGTGTAATACGCCTTGCCGATGTTGGTTGCCCGCTCGCACAGTGCCACGCTCTGGTTCAGGTCCTGCAGCGCGGCGACGGGCGCCTGGAACAGGCGCGGCGCATCGGTAATCCGCTCAAACAACGCTGCCACGCCAGGATCGCCCAGGCGCGGTAAGCCGCTCTGCATCGTTGCCTTGGCCATCAGCGCTTCCAGCTGGCCGCTGGCTTGCTGGAAATCGGTATAGCTGTCGGCCCAGGCGGCGGGCGCCACGAGGACGGAGGAAAGGCAGAACAGGCGGCCGAGGCGGCGCAGCGGCATGGAAATCAGGAAGGACATGGGATCAGGAAAACACTATTGGAAAATTGGCAATTATAGGCAATTTGTATCCACAGTGCATTTAATTGCGTTTTACACCACACTTACCTGGGCGATGATGGTGACGCGCGGCCAGCGCGCCGCATAGTCCTTGCCGGCCAGGCGCTGCGCATAACCGTCCAGGCTGATGCGCGCCGGGTTGCGCCGGATCACCATATTGAACAAGTCATCGAGGCCATGCGGCGCGACGATGCCGATCTCGCCGTCGGGCTGCAGCCAGATGCCAACCGAGGTGGCAAATTCGGGCCAGGTAGCGATGGCGTCGTCGAGCGACAGCAGGGGCGGCACGGCGTAGCCAAACTCAGCTTCGAACCACAGGTGCACCCGGGCCTGGTTGCACACTTCCCATGGCAGGCCTGGCAGCACAGCTTCCAGGCGCTGGCGCAGCTGCACCTCGCTCTCCGCAAGCACATCGTGCGCATCGAAATACGCCACGTCGATATCGCTCAATGCCGACGGTTGCGCGTAGCCGTGCAAGGCATCCCACACGAGATTGCGCACGGCGCCGGCGCCGATGCAGCAGTGGGGCAAGCCCAGCTGCGCCACGGCGTGCAGGGCCTGCATGCACCACGGCGTGGCGCGGGCGATGGCGCGCAGGCGCGCGGCCAGCGCTTCCTGCGTGCGCATTCCTATGGCCGTATCTGCGGCGCCACGCCGTCGTTGCTCACCGTGCCTTCGACATTGCCGAAATACACGTCCAAATCCTGCTTCGGATGGAAGTTGCGCAGCTTGACTTGCAAGGTGGTGGGGTTGATCTTGGTGAACGTGCCGGGGAAGCACAGGCTGATCAGCTCGTCCGGTTTGCCCTTGATCAAGTTCAAGGTGAAATCCTCGATGCCATTCTTCCAGGTGTTGCCCGTCGTCAAAATGTACGAAACCCACACGGCATTGACGAAGCCGCTTTCGCCCTGCTGGGCCGCCAGGCGGTTCCACGTCTTGTAGAACGCCTTGTCGCCGCAGTATTTCTTTTCGAACTCGTTACCATCGCCCAGGTAAGAAGCGCCGGGGCCGGCCGCGACGAATGGCGCATATTGATGGCGCACGCGCACGACTTTACCGGCGGGGAATTTCTGCTGCCACAGGTAGATGACTTTCACGGTCCAGGCCGGCACCCACTCCTCGTCGTACAGCTGGGCCAGCAAGCCCTCCTTGATCATGATCTTGCTCTGCGCGGCCGTCAGCGGCGCCACCTTCTTGTCGAACGGCGTGTGCGACGGGAAATAGGCAATTTGCGCGTCGGACAGACCCAGCTGGCGCAAGCGGGCCGTCACGTCGTTGCTGTCGATCTTGGCGACAAACGTCGTCTTATAGTCCTTGCGCTTGCCATCCACGTCGACGGTAAACTGCTGCGGCTGGCCATAATACGTGGGCGAACCGTGGTAGCCGGCAGAGTATTCGGGCAGCGGGAAAAAGATCGTTTCTTCCACGTCCCTGGCCGATTCATTGAGAAATTCGTACTCGACCTTGATCAAGTCCGTGCTCACGCTGAGCACTTCCTTTTTCATGGCCACGGCGTCCGTCTTGCCGAACAGGATGCCGCCCGCGCTGACGGAACCGATGCCGTCGTTGGCCACGGCCGGCGCCGAACACGCCAGCGCCAGGGCCGCAGCCAGAACCAGCTTGCGCACGGCCATCATGCGGCCTTGCCCGGTGCGGGGTCGATCCGGCGCTGCAGCACGAAAATCGGTTGTGCCCATTGGGTATCCTTCTTTTTCTTGCTCGTGATCAAGGTCAGCTCCGAGGGATCGTAGACATCCGTGTTGTGCGTCAACGGCGTCGTCATCAGGTATTGCGCTTCCGTATTTTTCAGGAATTCGCCGACCAGCTGAATGTTGCGGATATCGAGGTGGGCAAACGGTTCGTCGATGAAGACGAAGCCGCCGGAACCGTCTTCCGACTTCAGCAGGCCGATCAGCAGCACCAGCGACTTCATCACCTGCTGGCCACCCGACGCTTCGCCATCGTTCATGCCGATGACGCCCTTGCCGTCGAATTTGAAACGCACGTGCAAGCCCGCCTGCGACAGCTGCACGTCGTCGTTTTCCAGGCGCACGGGGTCGGCATGCACTTCAATGCCGGCCAGCTCGCCCAGCTCCTTGATGTTCTTGCTGTAAGTCTTGATGGTGTAGCGCAAGCGCTCCATGTAGGCGCCGCGTGCATTGCCCGTCGCTTCGATGGCGCGGTTGTTCTGGTAGCGGCGCTCGTCCGTTTCCGACTGGCGGCCATGCAGCTGGTCCGACAGGCGGTGGTGCTGGTCGATGACGGTGGCGTCGAGTTCCCAGTCGTCGCGCGCCAGGCTGTTTTGCAGGCTGGCAACGCGCAAGTCGACCTGGTGCGCATTCTGGTGCTCGGCCACGAGGGCCGCGCGGCGCGCTGGTCGGCGCCAGCTCTTCGGCAAGTGGCGCCACGCATGGCGCAGGGCCAGCAAGGCGCGCGCATGCTCGGCGCGCTGTTCGATTTGTTTCTTGTAGCCAAGGCGCGCACCCGCTTCCGCTTCGGACAGGGCCAGGCGCGCGTTTTGCCACACGGTATCGGCACGCGTGCGCGCCACGGTGGCGTTCTTCGTCAGATTCTGCAGCTCGCCCAGGCGGCCGCCCACTTCCAGGCGCTCTTCCTTGAGCGGCTTCGAATTGCGCAGCGCTTCGGCGAATTCTTCCTGGCGCGCACTGAGTTCCTTGGCGGCATCGACGCCGGCGATGCGCGCTTTTAACGCACCCACTTCCGCCGCCAGCTTCGAGATCGCCAGGGTCAAGGTGTCTTCCTGGCCTTCCAGGCCCGGCAGCGAGCGCAGCAGCGCTTCCAGGCGGCCGCTGCGGCCAGCCTGGCCGAAGCGGTAGCGCGACGCTTCCACGAACAGCGAGCGTCCGCCGCGGCGTTCACGGTGATACGCCTCGGGCGTGATCCATTCCTCGTGGTTGCCCAATTTGAAACCGGCTTCGACGGAATCAACGCGGGCAATGCGCGACAATTGCTCGATCAGCCAGCTGGGCACGGGCGCGGAAAATTTCACCACCGCCAGCAGGCTCTCGTCTTTCGCCACCGGCGCCGTGACCAGGTCGGGCACGATGAAGTGGCGGTAGCGCTCCTTCTCGGCCAGGCGATAGGCAGCGGCCGCATCCTTGGCCTTGTCGAGCAGCACCACCGAGGCGTAACCGCCCAGTACGCCTTCGACGGCGCCCTGCCAGCGGCTGTCCGTCACTTCGACGATATCGGACAGCATGGCGTGGGCAATGCCCGCGTCGCGCAGCGCGCGGCGCATGCCGCGTACATTGTCCGGCTCCGGCATGGCCGTCTTGCCTTGCAGCGCGGCAATCGTTGCCTGCTCGCCCGCGATACGCGCCGACAAGGCGTCGCGCTGCTGGCGCTGCTGCAGCAATTGCGCTTCCTTCTGCTCCAGCTGGGCCGCCACTTCGGCGATGTCGCTGCCCGAATCGGCCGCCAGCTTGTGCAAACGGTCCTTCTGTTCCAGCAGGCTGTCCAGCGGTTTCAGTTTGGCATTGATCAAGGACAAACGGCTCTGCAAGCCGATCGACTCCTGCTCCAGCAGGGTTTCATTCATCTGCGCGTCGGACAGGGCCTTCGCCTGCGCGGCCAGCGCATTGCGTTTATCCGTCAGTTGCTGGTCGGCCTGCGCCATTGGTTTACGCGCATCGCGCAATTGCCGGCTGGCAATGGCCGCCTTTTCGCGCGCCTCGTGGTATTGCAGGCTGGGCAGCACTTCTTCCAGCAGGTTGCGGCGTTCCTTATGTAAACCTTCCCACTGGTGGTAATTGGCCACGCGCAGGCGCAAGCCTTCCAGGTTGGTTTTTGACGCTTCCAGTTCCGTTTCGAAGCGTTTCAGCTCCACTTCCGTATCGCGCTGGTGGCGTTTGGCTTCATCGTAGGCGTCCAGCACTTCCTTGTCGCCGAACACCTGGAACACCAGGTCGAGCAGCTGGCGCGGCGCGTATTCGCACAATTTATCCGTCTCGCCCTGCTCCAGCGCCAGCACTTTCGACATGGCGGGCGACAGGCCCGCATTGGCCAGGCGCTTGCGGTAGTTTTCCACGCCGAGCCAGTCGTTGGCGTCCGTGATGTCCTCGATCTGCACATTGCCCGGGCGCATCAAATACTGGCGCTTCCAGTCGCCGCCGTTCTTCTGGATCTGGCAAAACAGGGTCACTTCATCGTCGCTGAAGAAGCCGGAGCTGCGGAACGGGCGGTTCGACAGCTGCTTGCCCACGTTCTTGTTGTCAACCACGGCGCGCAGCCAGGCCGTCTGCTGGCCCGAATGGCGCGCATAGTGTTTATACGTGCGGCCCATCGAGCAATCGAGGCCGAACAGGGTACGCAAGGCGTCGAGCAAGGTCGTCTTGCCGGAGCCGTTCTGCCCCGCGATGGTGATGATCTTCGCGTCGAGCGGAATATTCTTGATGCGCTGCCAGTAATCCCAGTGCACCAGTTCAAGTGATTTGATATGAAACATGGGCGCTTTCAGTGAGGGAGGTCGGACGCAGGCTCGTCGCCCGCGTCTGGCAAGTCGCCGATATCGGCGGACAGGTCGTCTGTCAGGTCGGCATCCGGGTCGACGGCCACCAGGCGCGCGGGCGCCCGCTTGAACACGTCGGCCAGGGCGCCGTTGATGATGCGCTCTTTCAAGACGTCGGTATCCATCATCAGGTCCAGCAGCGGGCCTTCCAGGATGAAGTCGCCGCGCCGCTCGATGAAGCCGAGCTTGGCCAGGGTGCCCAGATTCATGTCCATGCGCGTCTTCTTGCCCAGCTTGTCGCCGAAGTCGGACAGCAGCGCCTTGTAGGAAATGCCGATCGACGCGTCTTCCGCGCGCGGCAGGGGCTTTTCCGTGCCAAACATGTCATTTTGATCATCATCGGCGTGCTGGTGCGTTTCCTGGCGTTCGCGCTTGGGCAGGATGATCTGCGCCCACAGCACCACCAGCAAGGCCACGCCATCGCGCGCCAAACCAAAATTGTTGTTTTGCCACACGTCGCGCGCGCCGAAGATCTTCGGTTCGATGGTGCGCGTCAGGGCCAAAGTCACATGGTCGGCGTACACGTTGTCGAGCAGTTTCAAGCCGCAGGCCAGCAGGCGCGCATCGATTTCGGCGCGGAACAGCTCGTCGGACAGCACGCGCTTGACGAGCTTGTCGTCGCGGCGCAGGGTTTGATGCGTGAGCAGGCGCGCAATCAGGATTTGGGAATCGTCATTCATCGGCGGTGCCGCTATCTAAATCAAGTGAAACATTCAGTGAAAGCGAGGCGATCGACATGGCCGCCACGTGGGGGTCGGTCAGTTGGACCATCTCGTCGGTCGGTGTAAAGGTAATCGGCAAGCGGGCCAGTTCGGCCGTCGAGCCTTGCAAGCTCGCTTCGGATACGTCGCCGAGCAGCGGCAGCATGGAGGCGCGGTACGAGGCCACGGCAAAGCTGGCCGGCAGCAGCGAATCCTGCACCGGTACGCTCTTCGGGCCCTCTTCGCCGATGCTGGGGAAATTACCCAGGCTGGCAAAGTTCGACAGGCGTTCGAGCAAATCATCGAGTTCAAGCTGCATGGCGGGACCGTCGCTGATGGTGGTGGGCGCGTCCTCTCCGCTGGGCAGGCCCGTGTTGGTGACGCCTGCCGCCCGTTCGGACAGCAGTTCCGTTTCGGCCACGTCGATCATTTCGGCCGGCGTGGAGAACAAGGGGACGACGGGCTGGTCGATGGCGCCTTCGGCCAGGCTGGCCAGGTCGTCGTGCAGCAGCAGCCAGCGCTTGATGTCGGTGGTCGACAAGCCCGACTGGCCCAGGTGCACGCGCTGGCGCTCGATCTGGTTCAGGGCGCGCGAAAACATGCCTTGCATGTTCAGCAATTTACTTTGCGCGCGGCCAATCGCCTGCGCCGCCTTGTGCGTGGCGCTGTCCGCGTTTTCATCGGAGGTGATGGCCACGAGAATCTCGGACCCCTTCTCGACCCAGTCGCAAGCCATGTTCCACTTCGCCTGCGCCGTGCGCAGCCGGAATTCCGAACCGGAGGCAATCGCGTCGGAGAATTCCTCCGTCAAGTCGACCAGGCGCCCCAGCAGATGTTGCAATTGTTCCACGGACACGCCGCCGACGGCTTGCGCGCCGGCCACCTGCGACAGCAAAAAGCCCATTTCGGCCTCGTCTTCCGTCTGGCCCAGGCCCAGCAGGCTGTCGATGGCGGACAGCACATTGCGCGCCATGGGCGTGACGCGGTACACGCCCTGCTGCGCATCCCAGGCCAGCAGCTGGTTCGAGCGCAGGCGCAGCAAGACCGTTTCCAGGCTTTCCGGCAACAGATAGGCCAGTTTCGTGTTGATATCGGCGCGCGTATAGGCGGACGTGGCCGCATCGGACGCCAGCTCGCGCAACACCAGCAGACGCACCAGCACGCCATCGAAACCGCCATGGAACAGGGCCGTAAACACTTGCAGCAAGGGTTGCGCCCGCTTCAAGTGAAAGACTTGCTCGATCTCGTCGGCCGAAATATTGGGCTGGAAATGCGCCTGCAAGGAATCGTGATGCTCTTGCTCTGTCTGATTTGCATCCGTTGCCACGGCTGCACTTGCCATTATATCAATCATTCTTTTCCGGATGAGTGTTCAGCGGGCGGCGCTGCGGGCTAACGCGGCGCTGCGGGGCGGGGGCGTCAGTATATCAGTTCTGACATGCAATTTAGCGCATGGGAGGGGGAGGTGCGGACACGGCGCAACACAGCCGCAGCGCCGTGCCGGGCTAGAATGGCCAAACAGCGAAGCAAACCCTGCCTGCCTGGCCCCGCACACTGGTGAGCACTTACTTTTTATTGATCTTCTGCAAGGTTTGTTCGACGTAATCGCCGTCTTCATCGGCGAACGTCACCTTCACGGGATACCATTCCAGCGACGGCGCCAGCCACAGATCCACTTGCTGGCCCTTCTTGTCCGGCGGCGGCGCCTTGACCAGGTGGATGGCGGCCACTTCGCCCAGGCCGGTGGCGACCTTGTCCTCCTTGACGACCTTGAAGGTCCACGGCTCGGCGTCGTGGCGGCCGGCAACGAAGAAGCTCCATTCCGAGCCCGGCGTGAATTTCTCGGGTGCGGCGCGCGCCACGCTGACCAGTTGCCAGACGGTGCTGTTGCGGTCCTGCTCGCCGCCTTTCAGCGGATAGCTGTCATCGCCTTCGCTGAAGACGATGGTCTTGCTGTCGCGCTTGAAGGTGGTGGTGGCCGCTTCCTTGCGGAAGCGTTTTTCCACGAACTGGACCGGCGCCAGGCCGTAATCGTCGACCGCACCTTCGCTGCGCTGCTCGAGGATCTTGCCGAACAGGGCAGCCTTGGTTTCGGCCAGCAGCGAGTACTTGCCGTCGCCGGCGCGCCAGTTGCTGACGGATTCGCCCGACAGCGCAATGCCGCGCTGCCTGGCCTTGATCGAGTAGACGAGGTCTGCCGATGGCGCCAGCTTGTACGGGCGCTTGATGACGGGATGCTCCACGGGCGCGTCGGCCATGGCTGGAGTCAGGGTGGCGGCCAGCAGGCTGGCGAACACAACGCGTTTTAAAGTAGTCAAAGTAATCATTTATTTTCCTGTAGCGTCATTGACGCGAATTTGGGTCACGGTTTGCGTAGTCAGCGCCCCGTTCGCTTCGGTATTGCGTATTTGTACCGGATACCATTGCATGGACGGCGCCAGCCAGATATCGAGCTGCGACGAATACGTGCCGGGCTTCGGTGGCCGGCGCACATGCCAGGTCACCAGGCGGCCCATTTTGGTCTCCAGTTCTTCCTCGCCCACCAGCTGGAAGCGGAACACGGTCGCTTCCTTTTCCTCGCCGACGAGGATGTCGATATTGCCCGCCAGCTGGTTGACGTCGGCGCGGCCGATGGCCGCCAGCTGGAACGGCACGGTCGCCTTGTCCTGCGCCCCCTCCTGCCATGGCACCGTCGCCGTCGTGGCCGAAAACGTGATGGCCCTGGCGTCGCGCTTGAAATGCGTGGCCGTTTGCGCGCGGCCCTTGCGTTTTTCCGTGGCCGTGACGGGCACGATGCCGCTGCCATCGATCAAGCCCTCGCTGGTCAGCACCAGCAAATTGATGCGGGTGATCAGCATGCTCAAGCCCACTTCCAGCTTCAGCTGATACGTGTCGCCCCGGTTTTCCCACGCCATGGCGGCCACGCCCTGCCACTTGGTGCCGTCCGCATCGCGCCGGTCCACGTGCAGGTCGAACTGGGCCGAGGCAGGCGCGTTCGTCTTGTAATGCCGGGCCTGCTCCACGGGCGGCGGCGGCGGCGCGGCAGCCGGCGCGGGCGCGGCCGCCACGGCTGGCGCGGGCGCCGTGATGGCCGGGGCAGCCACGGCTGCCGGCTCGGAGGTGGCAGGGCCTTCCGGCGCGTCGCTGGCAGGCGCCGTCCACTGTGGCACTTCGCTCGACGGCAGCACCGTCGGCGGCGGCGGTGGCGGCAAGCGGGGCTCGGGCACGGGCCGCAGCTTCGGCGGCGGAGGCGGCGGCGCTACCGGCACGGGCCTGGGCGGCTCGGCGATCAAGGCCATGCTGACCATCTGCGCATGATCCTGCCCCAGCGGCACCATGCCGGCATGCGAGGTGAGCCATTCCAACGCCACGTAATGCAGTGCGCCGATAACCGCGACAAAGACGACGGTGCGGCGGCGCGGTGGCGAAAAGAAGGAGTCAGGCATCATAGGCCGTAGTGTAACGCTTCCGCCCCGCTTCCCGCTTCTTGCCCGTGCTCAACTCTTGATGTTTTATGTAAGAAAATGTTGGTGGCATTGCGTCAGTTGCAAGCCGATATCTGCTACGCTAAGGCTATCCATCTACCAGGAGATTTCGCATGGCAAACCCGCAAATGCCCCAAATGCCGGGCGCAGCAGTTGTGACCGATACGCTCGACTTCGTCAAAAACCTGTGGGGCAGCATGAGCGTGCCCGGCATGGGCGTGCCTGGCATCACGGCGCCCACCATGTCGGTGGAAGAGCTGGACAAGAAAATCAGCGACCTGAAAGCCGTCGAAGCATGGCTGAACCTCAATACCAGCATGCTGCGCGGCAGTATCCAGGCATTGGAAGTGCAGCGCGGCACCATCGCCACCCTGAAATCGATGGGTGCTTCGCTGGCGGCGGCCATCACTCAGCCCGGCGCCAGCGAGAAAACCGTGTTTGAATCGGTGCCCTACGCTTCCGCGTTTTTCCAGCAGGCAGCACCTGTACCTGAACCAAAACCGGCTCCCGCACCTGTGCCCGCGCCGGAACCGGCTGCGGCGGCGCCTAGCGATGCCGGCAGCCAGGCGGCAGCCCAGCTGGCCAATCCAAGTGCCTGGTGGAATTTGTTACAAGATCAGTTCAAGCAAGCCGTGTCGACGGCCATGTCGCCCGACGCCGCCAGCGCGGCAGCGGCCAGCTTTGGCAGCGCGAGCAAAGCCAAACCGGCAGCGGGCAAGTCTGCAGAAGCAGGCACGGCAGCCAAGGCCAAGGCCCCGCTGCGCAAGGCGCCGGCAAAACGCGCGGCACCCAAGTCCAAGGCGCCAGGCAAATCCTGACGGCCCGGAGAGGCGATATGATCAGGCGATACGATGAATGCGGATCGCCTCGATCTGATTGTCGGCCTGGCGTTTTACGCCACCGATCGTGATCAGGCCTTCGTCGGCCAGCGCCTTGGCGTGCTCGTACGAAGACTGGAATGTTTCCAGCGTGTCTCCCTTGGCGGCCACCGGGCGTACCCAGGCAACGGCGCCGACCTTCATTTTTTTGTATACTTCATTGACCACATCACGCATAGTTTCTTCCTTATTGTTGTAGAGCAACTCAAGCGCAGGCGAACCCACGCTGGCCCCTAGTTTATCATCCGGCACGCTCCCGCACGGCTTTTCCCCCTTTTTCCGGCGCCGGCGGCGCTTTTTCCGCCACCACGACGGCCTCTTCCGGCCCGGGCGGGGGCGTCAGCTGCACCAGTTGCTCCATCAATTGCGCGAAGCGCTGCTGTCCTGGTGCAATTTTGTCTACATACAACAACACTTCCATCGCTTCGGCCGCCAGCTCCGCCTGGTAGCCGCGCTGTTCCAGGAAGGAAACGATGATTTGCGCGGAATTGAACAGGATGCGCAGGTTGTTCGGCAGCTTGTCGCGCGCCGCGCGCATCCACGCCACCGCTTCGTTCAGCTTGTCCGTCTTCCACAGCAGCACGCCCTTGTTCATCAAGTCCGACGCTTCCTTGCGCGAGGCGATGATCAGGCTCGTGCCCTCGTCGCCCATCTTCGCCTTGTCGAAGATTTTCTGTACTTCGTCCTGCACCACCTGGTTGTCGTGGTTGTTCTTCACCACGTAGCACAGCAGGCCGGCTGGCGCATCCTTGACGCCGACGGCGAACAGCAGGGTCGCCAGTTCCATGCAGATACTTTTTTCGGGCCGCGCCGGGTCTTCCAGCAGCATGGCTTCCAGTTCGTCGCCGCACTTGCGCGCGCGCCGGTAGTCGCCCGTTTCGTGGTGCACCATGCCTTCCGTGATCTTCGCGCGCAAGCCGATCTGCTCGGGCGAGAATTCGCGCTGCGCCAGCAGCAGCCATTGCAGCGCTTCCTTGGCATCCTTTTTCAACCCGCACACGCGCGCCAGGCCCAGGTAGGCGTCCGGCGTCTTCATGACGGAAAATTCCCCGATGGAAATACATTTGCGGAAAGCCTTTTCCGCCATGCTGACATTGCCTATTTTTAAGGCAGCGAGGCCCAGGTTGCGCTGGCGCGGCACGGAATTGGGCGACAGGCGCGCCGCCTTTTCCAGCACGCCGCACGCTTCCTCGTGCTGGCCCATCAGCTGGTAGGCGACGGCCATCTGGTCGTAGGCATCGATGTAGTACTTGTTTTCGACGATCACGCCCTGGAAAATCTGCCGCGCCGCCTCGTGTTCGCCGTTATTCATGCGGATCTTGCCCAGGCCCGCCCTGGCCCAGCTGTAATCGCGCTCGGCCAGCACTTTTTCGTACACGGCGCGGGCTTTTTCCGGCTCGCCGCTTTTCAGCAGCAAACTGGCCTTCATGCGCAGCAATTCCAGCTCGTGCAGCTTGTTGACCTCGATCTGCGCATCGCACAACTTGGCCGCGCGCAGATAATCCTTTTCCATGCAGGCCTGGTCGATTTCGCGGAATACCTGCTTCTTGTGCCACACGCGGTTCAGGCGCGTCAGCAGCACGCCTTCCGTGATGGGCTTGATCAGGTAGGCGTCGGGCTGGTGCTCGGCCGCGCCCATCACGGATTCCACGCTTTTTTCGGCCGACACCATCAGCCACACGCTGGACGGCGCCGTCAGATTGCGCACGCGCGTCTCTTCCAGCACTTGCTGGCCATTCTTGCCTTCGCCCAGGTTGTAATCGCACAGCACCACGTCGTAGCGCGTCTTGGCCAGCAGCTTCATGGCTTCGCCGCCGCTGGCCGCCTGGTCGATATGGCGCGCGCCCAGGTTGCGCAGCGATTCGCGCAGCAGGATGCGGATGCCGATGAAGTCGTCGACCAGCAGATAATGCTTGTCGGCCCAGTCGGTGCTGCCCGCTTCGGCGGCAGTGGCGTGGCTGTCTGTCGTCATGGCATCCTCGTTCAGGGCAGGCGCAGGATGAAACAGCCGCCGCCCAGGGCGCCGCCGTTTTCCAGGGCGATGCTGCCGCTGCTGCCCCTGTGCTTGTGCATCTTTGCCACTTCGCTGGAAAAATACAGGCCCAGGCCCGTGCTGTTGGTGGAAAAATTCACGCCGGCCGCCATACCATCCATGGCCGCGCTGCCCGCGTCGAGCAAGGCCTGCGTATAGCCGTCGCCATTGTCTTCCACGCGCAGCTCCAGCATGCCCTCGTGCTCCCGCACCGACAGGCGGATCGTGTCCTTTGTGTAGCGGATGGCGTTGTTGATGGCATGCGCCAGCACGCCGATAACGAGGTCTTCATCGAGGGTCCAGATCAGCTCCGGCGGGCAGGCGGTTTCCAGATGGATGCCTTTCGAGGCCAGCAGGATCTTTTCCTGGTCCACCACCTGGTCGATGACCTGGCTCACCAGTTGCGGCTGCACGTCGAACGGGTAGCCGGGCTTGCCCACTTCCTTGTACAGGGCCAGCAGCTGGATCAGGTTATCGTTGAGGCGCTTGGTCTGGTACAGCATCTGCGCCATCTGCAGGTAGGCGGGGTCGGCCTGGGGGGCTTCTTTCGCCTGCTCGGCCGCCAGCAAGGATTCCAGCGTGCCGCTGACGACGCTGATCGAGTTTTTCATGTCGTGCACGGTCGACGCCAGGAACAGGAATAGCTCGGGCGAGCTGTGTTGATCTTCCACTGGATATCTCCTTGGGGCCGCAGCTTGAATATTGCCAAGGATAAATTATACCGCCAGCCTGCGGGCGCCAGCCAGCCGCGCGCAAAGTCCGTGATCTGACGCAACAATGCCGCCCCCGCTGGCGCAAGGGCGGCATTCGCATGACAAGGCGACAATATCAGCGCCGGGCGCCCGCCAGGCGGCGTACCACGGCGATCATGCGGTCGATCTCCTCATACGTGTTGTAGAAGGCGAACGATGGCCGCACGGTCGCTTCCACGCCGAAGCGGCGCAAAATCGGCTGGGCGCAATGGTGCCCCGAACGCACGGCGATGCCCTCGTCGTTCAGGGCGCGCCCCACTTCCGCCGGCTCGTAGCCGGCCAGCACGAACGAGGCCACGCTGGCCTTGTCCAGCGCCGTGCCGATCAGGCGCACGCCGGGAATGGCCTGCAAGTGGTGCGTCGCGTACTCCAGCAGCGCGTGCTCGTAGGCGGCGATGTTTTCCAGGCCGATGCGCTGCACGTAATCGATGGCCGCACCCAGGCCCACGGCATCGGCGATATTGCCCGTGCCGGCCTCGAAACGGTTCGGCACGCCCTGGTAGACGGTGCGCTCGAACGTGACGTCGGCAATCATGTTGCCGCCGCCCTGCCACGGCGGCAATTGCTCGAGCAAGTCCGCCTTGCCATACACGGCGCCGATGCCCGTCGGCCCGAACACTTTATGCCCCGAAAACACATAGAAATCCGCACCGAGCGCCTGCACGTCCACGCGCAAATGCGACACGGCTTGCGCACCGTCGACCAGCACGCGCACGCCGGCCGCATGCGCCAGCGCGATGATCTGCGCCACGGGCGTCACCGTGCCGAGCGCATTCGACACCTGCGTCACGGACACCAGCTTGGTACGTCCGTTGAGCAGCTTGCGGAACTCGTCGAGCAGTACCTGCCCGCTGTCGTCGACGGGAATCACGCGCAAAATCGCGCCCTTTTCCGCCGCCAGCTGCTGCCACGGCACGATGTTGGCATGGTGTTCGAGCTGCGAGACGATGATCTCGTCGCCGCTGCCGATGTACTTGCGCCCAAACGTATTGGCGACCAGGTTGATGCCTTCCGTGGCGCCGCGCACGAAGATGATTTCATTGGCCGAGGCGGCGCCAAGGAAACTGGCCACCTTGGCGCGTGCCGCTTCATACGCATCGCTGGCGCGCGCCGCCAACGCGTGCGCGGCGCGGTGGATGTTCGAATTCTCGTGCGCATAGAAATACGACACGCGGTCGATCACCGATTGCGGCTTGTGCGTGGTGGCAGCATTGTCGAACCAGGCCAGCGGCTTGCCGTTGACCCGTTCGGCCAGCACGGGGAAATCGCGCCGCACGGCGTGCACGTCGAACGGCGCCGGCGTTTGCCCATGCCCTTGCTGCCGCGCAGGCAGCCCGGTCTGGAAATAGAACGCGGACTGGCCGTTGGACGGCGTCACGGGCAGCTGGCGCGCGGGTGCCTGCTGCGGCGTGGCAAACAGCCCTCTTAAATCATCGGGGGCCGCTTGTCCCAGCCCCTGCTGCGCCAGGCCATCGAGCTTGCCATTCGACGCGGGATAGCCATGCGCGCCACCGATAAAATAATACGGCGACGGCGCTGCAGGCGCATTGATCGCCGACAAGCGCGGCGTCGGCACGGAGGCCGGTGCCGGCGCGATGGGCGCTTCCAAAGGCGCCGTCACGGGCGGCACCTGCGCCGTCGCCACGCCGGGAGCGATGGCGGCGAACGCAGGGCCGGGCTGGGGCGGCGCACGGTTGACATAGCGGGGCGCCGCATCGAGCACGCTGCCGGAACCGCCAAGGCTGGGGGATTTATCGAGACCAGGCAAGCGCGCGAAAAACTCGCCCGCCAGGCGGTTCAGGGTCGCTTCATCGGGTAAAAACGGGACGGCAGGCAAGCCTGCCGCGCCATCACTTGTAGGTGTCTGGGTAGTCATGGTATTTACCGATCTCCACGTCTTCCAGTACGGCCAGCGCATCGTCGGTCAGCACGGCCAGCGAGCAATACAGCGAAATCAGGTAGGACGAAATCGCGTGGCGGTTGATGCCCATGAAGCGCACGGACAAGCCCGGGCTTTGCTCGCCCGCCAGGCCAGGCTGGAACAGGCCGATCACGCCTTGCCGCTGCTCGCCCGCGCGCAGCAAAATGATTTTCGTCTTGCCGTCCTCGATGGGCAGCTTGTCGGACGGCACCAGCGGCACGCCGCGCCAGGTGAGGAACTGGGAGCCGAACAGGCTGACGGTCGGTGGCGGCACGCCGCGGCGCGTGCATTCGCGGCCAAAGGCGGCAATCGCCAGCGGGTGGGCGAGGAAAAAGCCCGGTTCTTTCCACACTTTCGTCAGCAGTTCGTCAAGGTCGTCCGGCGTGGGCGCGCCCGTCAGCGTAAAAATGCGCTGGTCGTCGTGCACGCTGGCCAGCAGGCCGTAATCGGGATTGTTGATCAACTCGCTTTCCTGGCGCTCCTTGATCGTCTCGATGGTCAGGCGCAGCTGCTCCTTGATCTGGTCGTGCGGGCTGCTGTACAGATCGGACACGCGCGTGTGCACGTCGAGCACCGTGCTGACGGCATTGAGAAAATATTCGCGCGGCTGCTCGTCGTAGTCGACGAAGGTTTGCGGCAGTTCCGACTCGTCGCGCTGCGAGCAGGCCACGCGCACGTCCTTCGGGTTTTTGACGCGATTGAGGCGGTAGATACCCGCTTCCACGGGCAGCCATTGCAGCAGGTGCACGAGCCAGCGCGGCGTGATCGTGGACAGCTGGGGGACGCTCTTGCTTGCATTGGCCAGCTGGCGCGCGGCGTTATCGCCCAGCGCAAACTGGCTATCGGTTGCTTCTGCCATGACTACTCCTGATGAGAAAAGTGAATATGCTTATCTGAAAAACAAATAAAGTATCGGGCGTCTCCCCATTCTTCTCAACATGCTATCGCCATCATCGTGGCGCTGAATCCACCCGCTTTAATCCACCAGTTCCGGTTCGCAGCGCGCCATCAATCCCGCCAGGCCGACGCCCAGCGCGATGGCCAGCTTTTCCACCGTCAGCAGCGACGGCGTGGCGGCGCCCCGTTCGATTTCGCCGATAAATGAACGGTTCAAGTCGGCCGCTTCGGCCAGCCGCTCCTGCGACCAGCCATGCCCTTCGCGCAACTGGCGCACGGCCAGTCCAAACTGTTTGATCAACATGCTGTCCTCATGGGTGGTGGGCAAAGACGGGGTGGGATGGCGCCGGCGGCTCCGGTGCTTCCTGCTGGTTGTGCGCTTGCGTGACGTGGCTGCCGGGCGCCACGCTGCGGGTCAGCCAGACATTGCCGCCGATGACGGAGCCCTGGCCGATGGTCACCCGTCCCAGGATCGTCGCGCCCGCATAGATGACCACGTCGTCCTGCACGATGGGGTGGCGCGCCAGCCCCTTTTTCAGCACGCCATCAAAGCCGGCGGGAAAGCGCTTGGCGCCCAGGGTGACGGCTTGATAAATGCGCACCCGTTCGCCGATGATGGCCGTCTCGCCGATCACCACGCCCGTGCCATGGTCGATGAAAAAGCTCGAACCGATGACGGCGCCCGGGTGGATGTCGATGCCCGTCTGCGAATGGGCCACTTCGGCGATGATGCGCGCCACCAGCGGCGCGCCGAACGCGTACAAGGTATGCGCCAGGCGGTAGTGGATGATGGCCAGGATGCCCGGATAGCACAGCAGCACTTCATCGACGCTGTGCGCGGCCGGGTCGCCATGGAAGGCGGCCGCCACGTCCGTGTCGAGCTGGGCGCGGATGCGCGGCAGCGCGCGGGCGAAGCGCTGCACGATGGCCAGCGCCTGCTGCTCGATGGACACCGCCTGCTGCAAGCCGTGCTGGCGCGCGTGGTAACTGAGTTCGCGCCGCACCTGTTCGTGCAGGCCCGTCAAGGTCGTGTCGAGCGTGTGGCCGACAAAGAAATCCTCGCTCTCCTGCTGCAGGTCGAGGGGGCCCAGGCGCATGGGGAACAGGGCCGCGCACAGGGCTTTGATGATGTCGTGCAGATGCTGGCGCGACGGAAATTCGCGCGCGCCGCATTCCTGGCTGCTGGCCAGCCCCTCGCGCCACTGCGCGCGCACGGCGCGCAATTCATCGACGATCTGGTGCAGTTCCCATTGCGGCTGCGCGGCAAGGGAGGCCGGGGGAATGGCTCGCTGGTTCATGGTGGTTCCGGGAAGAGGTTTAATCTTGCAGCCAGGGCAGCGCATGCCAGCGCCAGCCGCCGCTGTGGCCGCGCTGCTGATGTGCGTCAAGGTCGCCCTCGAAGCCTTGTGCGATATTGAAGACGCGCGTGAAACCGGCCTTGGCCGCCGCTTCGGCAGCTGCGGCCGAGCGCTTGCCGCTGCGGCACAGCAGCACCACGACGGCGTCCTTGCCGCCCGCCTTCGCTTCCAGTTCGCGCACAAAGCGGGGGTTGCGGTTCATGGCCGTGCCGGTGGCCCACGCCACGTGCAGCGAGGCGGGCACGTAGCCGACGAACGTGCGTTCTTCATTCGTGCGCACGTCGACCAGCACGGCTTTGCCGGCCTGCACCAGCTGCCATGCATCCTGCGCGCTGACGACGCCCGCATACGGCAAGCCCTGCGCCTGCGCCTGGGCGCGCGCGAGATTGAGCACTTCGTCAAAGGCCGCCTCGCCGTGCGCGGCGCGGGGGTCGAAAATCAGTTCTGCAGCAGCCATGGTTCCACCTCTTTAATCCGTCGTCAAAAACCAGCACGAGTCCACTGTAGCGAACTTATGTTGTTCGGAAAACAAATTAAAAAGAGTTTGGAAAGCTGAAAAACAGATATGGGGTCTACGCGCGGAGCGTCCGCATAGGGGGTCAGACCCTCATGTGCGTTGGCGCCAGGCTTTGCGTCAGCGGTGTTGGGGGTCTGACCCCAGCCGTCGCCTGCTCTGCGCCAACGCTCAAACAGCGCGCCGGCGCTCGCGCAACAGGAAGCGCGCAGGATCCAATGCGGCGGCAAGCGAAGATTCCAGCGGCAGCGGCTCCCCCTCCAGCTGGCAAGCCAGCAGCTCGGCCGCCAGCGGCGCCCAGATCAGGCCGCGCGAGGCGTAACCGAGCAAGCCATGCAGGCCGGGCCAGCGCGGTACGTCGCGCAGGCGCTCGCAGCGGCCCGGCACGCCGGGGTCGGGCAAGGCGCCCGCCAGCGGCAAACGGTCCGGCGCCACGCAGCGAAAGCCCGTGCGGCCGGCCAGCGGCGCGTCGAACGGGGCCACGTCCAGGATATCGGCGATCTTCGCGATATTTTCCGCCTGGCTCGATAGGCGCAACGTGGCGTCCGCATCCGCGTCGTAGCTGGCGCCCACGCAGACGATGCCCTGGTGCGCCGGCGTCATGTAGGCTTCGCGGCAGACGACGAACGGCAGCGATGGCAAGCTGCCTTCGGCCAGGTGCGTGACCTGGCCGCGCACGGCGTCGAGCGGCAGGCCGGCCGCCTGTTCAAAGTGTACGGCGCCCGTGCCCGCCGCCAGGATGACGGTGGGCGCGGCGGCGATCAGGGCACCGTCCGCATCGCGCACCAGCCATTCGCCGTCGCCGCGCTCCAGGCGCAGGGCGCTGCTGGCAAAGCGCCGCGTGAGCAAGGCGCCGCAGGCGTCCAGCATGGCCGCGCAGACGGAGGACGGGCGCGCCCAGCCGCCCTGTGCGAACCACCAGGCGCCATCGGACGCCGGCGCGCCCAGCATGGCGGCCGCTTCGGGCGCTTCCAGCCAGCGGGCGAAGCCGGGCGGATACAGGCCGCTGCTGGCGATTTTCCGCTGCACCTGCGCATGCGCGCCATCGCGCGCCAGTTGCAGCACGCCGCATTGCGCGCCGTCAAAGGCAACGCCGATGCCGCCCAGGTCTTGCCAGTAGCGCAGCGAGTACAGGTAGGCGGCGCGCACCAGGCGCGTGGCGATATTGTCGTCCTTCGACAACTGCGGCATGAAGATGCCAGCCAGGTTGCCCGACGCTTCGCTGGCCGGCTGGGTGTGGCGCTCGACCAGGGTCACCTGCCAGCCGCGCGCGGCCAGCCGTTCGCAGGCGGCGGCGCCGGCCACGCCCGCGCCGACGACGATGGCGCGCCGCTCGGGCGCCACAACTGCCACGTGCTCTGCGCGCCGCGCATAGAACACGGCGCGCAGCTGGCTCTCGTCAAACACAAAGCCATGCTTTTGCAGGGCCGCGCGCTGCGCTTCCTCCAGGTGCACGGCTTGCAGACGGGCGCCGTCCATCATCAGGCGCGCCAGCACCGGCGTGGCTGCCGGCACCCAGGCCAGGTGTACTTCATCGACACGCGCCGACAATTGCGCCAGGCAGGCATCGGACTCGCCGATCAGCACATCGAGCGTGACGAGACCGTCGCGCGACACCATGCGGTGCAGGCCCGGCACGCAGGGCGGCCACTGTGCGCGCCACGGCTCGGGCAAGTGGCTGGCATCGACGGGACGCGGCGCCAGCGCGATGTAATGCAGCTTGCGGCCGCCATGCGCGGCGCAGGCGGCACGCAGGCGCGCGCCGTCGAAATCCGTGTCGAGCAGGACGTGTGCGCGGCGCATCAATGCCCCGCGCGGCAAAAGCAGGCGGGCGCGTGGTCGTTGACCATGCCGATGCCCTGCATGTAGGCGTAGATGATGGTCGAACCGACGAACTTGAAGCCCAGCTTGAGCAAGTCTTTCGACAGCTTGTCGGACAAGGCCGTCGTGGCGGGGAATTCGCCCGGCTGCCAGCTGTTGACGATGGGCTGGCCATCGACGTACGCCCACAGGAAGCTGTCGAGCGTGTGGCCCTCGGCGCGCAGGCGCAGGTAGGCTTGGGCATTCGTGATGGCCGCCGCCACCTTCAGGCGGTTGCGCACGATGCCGGGGTCCGCCAGCAGTTGCGCCACCTTGTCCGGGCCGTACGCGGCGATTTTTTCCGCATCCCAGCCGTCGAAGGCGGCGCGGTAGGTGTCGCGCTTGTTGAGGATGGTTTCCCAGCTCAGGCCAGCCTGCGCGCCTTCCAGGTTCAGCATCTCGAACAGGCGGCGCTCGTCGTGGCAGGGCACGCCCCACTCCGTGTCGTGATACGCAAGGTAGCGGGGATTGGCCGGATTGGCCCAGGCGCAGCGGATAATAGTCATGGTCGTCGTCTTCATGTGCAGGCAAGTCCCAGTATAGATTATCGGCCGCGCAGGATGCGCCCCAGTTCCTGCAAGCCGTGCGCCATCTCGGCCGGGGGAATGGCCGCAAAGCCCAGCAGCAGCCCGGGCGGCGTGGCGCATTCGGGCCCCGCCGCCGGATCGGCATAGTGGCCCAGCGGGCGCAATTCGATGCCCCGCGCCAGTCCCGCGCGCGACACCGCTTCCTCATCGTGATCGCCGCGAAAATACGCGCACAGTTCCAGCCCGCTGTCGGCCGGACCGCACGCGAGCTGGTCGCCCAGTTCGTTTGCCAGGCCGCGCACCAGCAGGTCGCGCCGCTCCGCATTGCTGTCGCGCGTGCGGCGGATATGCCGGCCAAAGTGGCCCTCGGCGATGAAATCGGCCAGCGCCATCTGCGGCACGATGGCCGTGTGGCGGTCCATCACGGCCTTGGCCTGCACCAGCGCCTCGGCCAGCGCGGGCGGCGCCACCATGTAACCAAGGCGCAGCCCGGGAAACAGCACTTTCGACAGGGTGCCCACGTAGACCACGCAGCCGGCCCGGTCCAGGCTTTGCAGCGAGGCCAGCGGCGCGCCCGTGTAGCGGTATTCGCTGTCGTAGTCGTCTTCCACCAGCCAGGCTTTGTTTTGCGCGGCCCAGGCCAGCAGGGCCAGGCGGCGGGGCAAACTCATGCTCACGCCCAGCGGCATCTGGTGCGACGGCGTCACGTAGGCCAGCTTCGCCTGCGGGCAGTGCGCCACGCCGTAGGCCACGTCCAGCCCCTGCGCATCGACGGGGACGGGAAACACGCGCGCGCCGGCCGCGCGCAGCGGGCCGCTGGCGCCCCGGTAGCCGGGCGACTCCATCCAGGCAGACTCACCCGGCGCCAGCAGGATGGTCGACAGCATGAACAGCGCCTGCTGCGAACCGGACGTGATGACGATCTGCTGCGGCGTGCACTGGACGCCGCGCGACGCCTTCAGGTACACGCACAGCAGTTCGCGCAGCGGCAGGTAGCCGGCCGGGTCGCTGTAGCCGAACTGGTGGTCGGGCCGGCGCCAGCGCCGCGCTTCCAGGCGGTTCCACACGTCGAATGGAAAATGGTCGATGCGCGGCATGCCGACGCGGAAGGCGCGCAGCGGGCCCCGGTGGAAGGCCACCTGGCGCATGGCCGTCACCACGCCCTGCCCGCGCGCCGACAGGGGCCGCAGCAGGCCGGGCGCCGCTGCCGGAGCAGGTGCCGACAGCGGTACGTCGACGCTGACAAAAGTGCCGCGCCCCACGGCGCCATCGAGATAGCCTTCGGCCGTCAGCAGCGCATACGCATTGAGCACCGTCTGGCGCGACACGGCCAGCAGGCGGCAAAAATCGCGCGTGGGCGGCAGCTGCATGCCGGGATGCATGCGCCCGTCGAGGATGGCCGCCTTGATGGCGGCATACAGCTGGCGGAACAGCGGCTCGGCCGCGCCGCGCTGCAGCGGCAAGGCGGCGATGATGTGGTTCAGGTGGGAAGCTGGCATGGCAGGAAGGTTTTTGAATTGGTAGCTTCAAGATAGCACTTATTGGCTGTTTTAAATAGCCAAGACTGGCGCTAAGATGGCGCATCCCCTCACTCTTTCGGAGCACCCATGCATCAGTTTTTCGCCACCGTGGCCTGGCAGCGCGACGGCCAGGATTTCGCCGGCCAGCGCTACAGCCGCGGCCATGAATGGCAGTTCGACGGCGGCTTGCGCGTGCCCGCCTCGTCGTCGCCCCTGTCCGTGCCGCTGCCCATGTCGGTGGCGGAAAATGTCGACCCGGAAGAGGCGCTGGTGGCCGCCACGTCGAGTTGCCACATGCTGTTCTTCCTGTCGCTGGCTGCGCAGCGCGGCTACGTCATCGACGACTACCGCGACGATGCCGTCGGCGAACTGGGCAAGAATGCCGCCGGACGCCTGGCCATGACGCGCATCGTGCTGCGCCCGCGCATCGCCTTCGCAGGAACGCCACCCACGCCCGAGGCCTTGGCCGCCCTGCACCACGATGCGCACGAGCGCTGCTACATCGCCAATTCGCTGACGGCCGACGTCGTCGTGCAAGGAGCCCACTGAATGTACACGCCCGCCACCTTCCGCGAAGAGCGCCTCGACGTGCTGCATGGCCTGATCGACGCGCATCCGCTGGGCGCGCTGGTGCGCCACGGCGCCGATGGCCTGTGCGCCGACCATCTGCCGTTCGAGATCGCCGCGCCCACGCTTGACGCGCCGTTCGGCATCCTGCGCGCCCACGTGGCACGCGCCAATCCCGCGTGGCGCGCCGCCGGTGCGGGCGACGACTGCATGGTGATCTTCCAGGGGCCGCACGCCTACATCACGCCTGCCTGGTATGCGGAAAAGCAGCGCAGCGGCAAGGAAGTCCCCACCTTCAACTATGCGGTGGTGCACGCGCACGGCCCCCTGCGCGCCATCGACGATGCGGCATGGCTGCTGGGACTGGTGGAGCGGCTGACGGCGCGCCATGAGGCCAATCAAGCCGCGCCGTGGCAGGTAAGCGACGCGCCGGCCGGTTATATCGACAAACTGCTGAAAGCCATCGTCGGCATCGAAATCCCCCTCACGCGCCTGGAAGGCAAATGGAAGCTGGGGCAGAACCGCAGCCTGCAGGACCAGGCCAGCATGGCGCAGGGCCTGGCGCAGGGCCATCAAGCCGGCGCGGCGCAGGCGCTGGGCGCGCTGATCGCCGCCAACGTCAGCTCAGCCAGCTGACGGCCGCCGAAAGGGAAAGGTGATGGCGAGGATGGCCGGCTATGGCTTGAGCTGGGCGCGGATCTCGCCGGCCGGATAGGCGGCGCTGTGCACGTTCACGTACAGGTTGCCGGCCTGGTAGCTCGCATACTGGGACGGCGTAAGCATGGCGCCGGCCAGCACGGCAAACATGCCGGCGCTGGTCTGCATCAGGGGCACGATGACGGGGCCGTTGGCGCCCGCTGGCGCTTCATGGATATGCGCGACAGTGGCCACCATGCCCGTGTAGCGCACGCCGCCGCTGACGCTGCGGTCGTGGGCGACGCGGATATTGCTGCTGCCGGTGGCCATGCTGGTGTTGGGCGGCACTTCCTGCGCGCCCGTCAAGGTGACATCATGGCCGCCCGGGTGATGCGGACCATGGGAACAGGCGCCCAGCAGGGCGGCCAGCGCCAGCACGATGGCGGCGCGGCGCACGGGTTGTTGCAATGTGCTCATCGCAGTACTCCTTCAACGGACAGCGGATCACGGATGGCGCCCTGCCCCGCACAGCGGGGCCTGCGCCGCGTAGCGCGCAAAAAAAATCTTGCCGTAATACGACGGTAACGCCATACCGCCGTGTCCGCTTTGCTGTGCGCCAAACCTGGTGCTCGCCCGCTGCCGCACCCTCAGGCCAGATGGCCTTCCGCCACCCAGCCCCGGTTGGCGGGCGGCGCCTTCGGCTTGGGCGCGATGCCGCTGCTTTTTTCCGCATCGAGGATGATGCTGCGCATGCTGTCGCTGGCAGCCGGCCCCGGCGCGAACGCATAGTACTCGTCATTGATGGGCAGGCCCGTCGTGGCGTCGACCAGCACCGGGTCGGCGGCCAGGCCCGTGTCGCGGCTGGCAATGACGAGGCTGGCGCCTTCCGGAGCGAAGTTTTCATTCCCCCAGGCAATAAAAGCCAGCAAGACGGGCTTGAAGGCGCGCCCGGGCTTGGTCAGCACATAGTCGTAGCGGGGCGGCTTGGCGCAATACAGGCGGCGCGTCATCAAGCCCCCTTCCACCAGGTCGGCCAGGCGGCGCGTCAGGATGGTGGGCGCGATCTTGAGGCTTTTTTCAAATTCGTCGAAACGCGTCTTGCCGTAAAACGCTTCGCGCAGGATGAGGATGCTCCACCATTCGCCCACCTTGCCCAGGCTGCGGGCAATCGGGCAGGGCAAATTATTAAAGTTGGTATGTTTCATGACCGTCTCCTCACGTTGATCCAACACAACAATTAAAAAAAATCTTACGGTTGCCACACGGAAACTTAGTTACTATCGTTTTGCAAGCCGTTTACCGCCCCGGCGAGCGCTTGAAAATACGCGAAAACTCACACTTTTCTTGCTCCAGTACAATCATGCCCAGTCCAGCTTCTCCCATCCCGGTGCGCAAAACGGCATCAGAGAATGTTGTTTCCCGTCCGTTTTCACCTGATACGCTTACGATGACTCCTTTGAAATTTGCCGTCCTGCCAATCTTGCTCACCCTGTCCCTCTGCCAGACCACCGCCGCCGCCACCGTCTCCTCCGCATCGTTCCAGGCCACCTTCGTCGTCCACGAAGCGTGTACCGTCGTCTCGCAGCGCGGTAGCGCCCAGGTGCGCTGCCAGCACAACACGCCGTATCTGCTGCAACAGCAGGCGACGCCATCGGACAGCGGCCTCGTCACCGTCACGTTCTAAAAATAAATCGTTGCCGTCACCGTGTCCTTGTAGTCGCCGGGGCGCGGCGACACCTGCGCCGGCACGCGGCCGTAAATCGTCAGCGGCACGCTGGCGCCCGTGCCCGTACCCGTCACCATGCTGGTGCCGGCTGTGCCGTCGCCCCACAGCGGGCCATCGAGCGTGGCTGACAGCAGGTAGCTGACCTTGTCCGTCGTTAAGATGTTTTTCATTTGCCGGTTGGCCACATCGGCCGCCACGCTGCCGCCGTTCAGGGCAATCTGGTAGGCATTGTTGTTCACGCAGCGCACGGACAAGGTGCTGCTGCTGCGCAAGTTGCCCGTCAGGATGGATGCGTTGGCAAACGCCATCGGCGTGGCCGTGATGGTGCAATCGTTGACGGCGGTGGCATTCACCGTAAAGCCGAAGCTGCCGCTGCTGGCCGTGCAACCCTGCAAGTTAATCAGGCCATACGTCGTGTAGGTGTACGTGCCCACGCCGGCAAAGCTCGATGTATAGACGGTATTGGCGTTGGCGACCGTGGGCACGGCGGCCAGGGCGCTGCCGGCAGGAATCTTCGCGTACACGGTAAAGGTGGTGGAATACGTGCCGGGCGGGGCCAGCAGGCCGGCCGACAGGATCATGCCGAACGTCGATGGCGCGCCCGCCACGCCGGCGCCGCCCCAGATCTTCGCCGTCGCATACGAATTGTCCACGTACACGTTGTATTCCATGCGGTTGCTGCCGTTGCCCAGCTTGCGCGGCAGGGCCGAGGTGGAATTCGTGCCCAGTCCCAGCGAGATGCACACTTGCGCATTCGGCGTGAGCAGCTGTCCCAGGTTCAGCGAGGAAAACAGGCAGCTGAAGGTGCCCGTTGCCTGCGCCACGTAATCGCTGCCGGAAATCGGGCTGACGGTGCCGAAATCGATGTTCGTCATGCTGACCGTGCAGGTATCGGCCGCCTGCGCCACGCTGCCCCAGGCGCAGCCCAGCAGCAAGGTCAGGCATGGCAGCAGGCGGCGCATCAGCGGCCCGCCCCGGCGCTGGCGGCGGCGCAGCGCAGCGGCCCGATCACGGGCAAGCCGCCCGCCGCCGGACGCGCATAGGCAAAACGCACCGTGCAGGCGCTGTCGCCCTCGCCCAGCTGTAACTGATTCTGTTCCCGCAAATCGTCGACGAAAACGATGCCGTCAAATCCCACCACCGTCTGCTTGCCGCTTTGCACGTGCAGCACGGGCAAGCCCGTGGCCAGCGGCTTGCCCTGCGCATCCTGGACGATGACGGTGGCCGCGCTGTAGCGCTCGATGGGAAACGCGGCCAGCACGCCCGCCAGGTGTTGCGGCACAACATTGATATTTGTCACGGGTACGCGCGCGTCGACGTCGAGTTCCTCCGTGGCGATGCTGATCTGGTTGTTGCCATAGGGATTCAAATTCGGCACCAGCAGATAACCGCCGCTGTCCGTCACGCCGATCTGGCGGTTTTCATGCAACACGGGAATATTTGCCACGCCGCCCGTGGACACCAGCGCAAAGCCGTTGCCCACCTGGCGCGCCGCCTCGACGTGGCCATCCATCAGCACCAGTGCGCCGGCTGCGCCCAGCGAGGAGGCATTGCCCATGCTGCTGCTTTGCGTGCGCGCACTCACGCGGCCGTCATTGCCCAGGTATTCCAGTTGCGCCTGCCGGTAGGCGTTGCCGCCCGCCGTGCCAGCCTGCACGCTCCAGCCGAAGCCGCCGCCGAAGTCCGCCGCGCGCTGCGCGCTGACGCTGCGGCCGCTCTCGCCGTTTTGCCGGCTGCTGTTCACGCTGAGGGCCAGATTGTTGTCGAAGGCCATGCTCAGGCCGAAGTAAAAGCCCCGTTTCTCGCGTTGCCGCAAATCCTGGAACAGGCTGGCGTTGAAGAACAGGCCGTGAAACAGGGTGGCCGAATAGCCCATGGTGGCCAGTTTCGATGGCGGCGCGCCGGGCGTGCGGTAGCGGATATAGCTGCTGCTGATGCTGCTTCCTGCCGGCAAGGGCAAGCTGACGGTGAGACGATCCGCCGCGCGCACCACGGGGCTGCCGTCGCGCGAGGCCAGGTCGCCAAAGCGGGCGCTGGCGCGCACGCTCTGCACATCGATGCTGAAGCGCGGCCCCATGTACTGGTAGCCGGCGCCCAGCTGCGCACCGCGGCTGCGCCCGGCGCTGGCCGACAGCGAACCGTTGAGTACGCCCGCCTGGCCCAGCCGCACCAGCGCGCCCGCCCCCGCCTGGTACAGGCCGGCCGCCAGTTCCGCATGGCCTTCGATGGTGACGCGATCGCTGACGCCATGGCGGCCGGAAGCGCTGGCGACCAGCTGCCGCTCATAGCCGAACAGGCGGCGGCCATAGTCGCGCCGCACGGCGCCCGCCTCGACCGAATAATCGCTCAAGCCGCTGGCCAGCATGCGCGTATCGACATACAGGGGCAGCACGGTCGTCACGCTGCGCCCCAGCGCATCGCGGGTGATGAGGGTGGCTTGTCCGGCGCCATTGATGCCGGCCACCTGGTTCAGGACAAATGGACCGCTGGGCACGCTGGCAGAATATTGCTGCACGCCATTCACATACAGGCTCAGCGACGACGGCACCAGCGCCGTGCCATCAACGGAGGCGACGGGAAAGGTCAGCAGGTCGGGGCGCAGCTGGAAATTCTTGCGCCACTGCACGCCGCCCACGCGCACGGCGCGGCTCCAGCTGAGCGAGGAGGAAATCAAGTCGCCCACCTGCCACGTTTGCAGGGTCTCGGGATCGGCATGGCTCCAGAAGGTGTCAAAACGCATGTACTTGCGCTGGTCCGCGCCCAGGTTCACCGTGCCGGTATTGCTGAAAACACCGCTGTCATTGAAATAGCGCAAATCATTGAACAGGGCGGCACGCCGCGTCTGCCCCAATTCCGTATAAGCTTCGTAATTGAGGACGGCGCCGGGCGTGACGCGCGATGGCGGCGTCTGCGCCGCCGGGCGCGCACTGATGCGGTAAGGCGAACGCAAGTCGTCCGCCACCTGCAGCGACACGCTCTGGCGCGCCGCATCATATTCATAGCTGAGTCCGGGAACCGCATCGAGCGCCACCTCGGTCTGACCGGACGCGACCAGGCGCGCCGGGTCCAGCCCCAGCTCCTGCAAGTTCGCCACGCTGCTGCGCAAAGTCTTGCCCACCTGGGTAAAACGCAAGATCAGCCCGGTTGAAACAGCATTCACACTTACCTCCAGATACAGTTCATTCGGCGCCGCCGGATCGGTGGGCAAGCTGGCCGGCCCCGGATCGGCACCCGTCACGGCCGCCGCGCCATCGGCCCGGGCCAGCGGCGCCATGACCAGCAACAGCAACGCTGCCAGCACGCGTTTCATGCTTCACGCCGGTCGCGCCCGCCATCGCGGCCATGTTCAAGGTGTCGAATTCTTGGCAATGAGCGCCTTCGCATTCACATTCACCGCAATACTCAACGGCCCATCCAGTTCGGCCTCCCTGGCGACGGGCAGGCGCCATACGCGCATGCGTTCGGCCAGGACATAACCAAACAGCCCCTTGCTGACGGTAAACTCCTTACCCGCCTGGTTCGTGAACGTCATCGCACCGATCTGCGCATGGACATTGCCGCTGTTCTTGATACGCAACATCCACTCGCCCCGCTCGCGGAAGACTTGCCAGTCGAGCACTTCCTTGCCCGGCGCAGCGGCCGGCAGCACGAACACGGGCACCGAATAGCGCAGGCGGATATCGACGCCGCTGCGGCCCGCATCATCTTCGCGGCTGACTTCATCGATGAGCACGCGATACGTCTTTTCCTGCGCGACAGGGCCAGCCTGGGCACGCACGAGGCGGATGGTCTGGCGGCTGTTGGCGGCGATTTCGACGATCGGCGGACTGGCCACCAGCTCCTGCGTCGGCGCCAGCGTTTCCTCGCCATCGCGCTGGTCCCAGGCGAACACCCGCACCTGCCCGTAGATGGGCTGGTCCCCGAGGTTTTGCAGATTGATGCCGGCCGCACTCTGTACGGCGCGCAACGTGAGCGTCACCGGCGAAATCTGCAGATTGGCGCCGTTCGCGCCCGCAGCACAGCAGGCCAGCAGCGCCAGCACGCTTTTCATCAGGGAATTCGAAGCGGCCTTCACGCAGCGCCTGGCTTAAAAGTAAACGGTGGCCGTGATGGTCGACTTGTAGGTATCGGGCGCCGGCGTCGCTTGCGGCGGAATGTTGCCGTACACGGTGATCGGCTGCGACGAACCGTTGCCGGTGCCGCCGACGGTATTCGTGCCCTGCGTATCGCCCCACAAGGTGCTGCCGGCCGTCTGGTACAGGTTAAATTGCACCGTCCCCAGGTTGCCGCCGGTGCCGCTCAGGTAGCGCGTGGTGCCGCTCGAGCCCGTGCCCGTGCCCGCCGTCAAGCCCACGTTGTACGGCGTGGTATTGGTGCAGGTGACGTTCACGGTCGTATTGACGTTCACGGCAGTAGCCAGTACGCCCTGACTTTGGCCAAAGTCGAGATTGGCCGCCGCAATGGTGCAATTGGCGATGATTTTCAGGGTGACGTCAAAGGTCGTGGTGTTGCTGCCGTTCAGATACACGGCGGCATCGGCGTAGCCAGGCAGGAGGGCCGTAGCGGCAAGGACGACACTGGCGGCAGCGGTCAAGCGGGGTGAAATAACTCGCAACATGATACCTCCTGATGACGAAACATCATTAATGCGCCCATCGGCATGAAGGGCTCGAGGATAGTCACGGTATTGCCGGCGTTTTCTGGGGCACGCAAACCAGGACGACAAACTACGCGCGCCGAGAGTCAGGAACCCGGGGACTCCGGCACTTTTTGCAGCATTGGCAAAACAGATTTTTTGGCAAGCGACATTGCTTAAAATCAATGCATGAGTGAATTATTGGCGATCTGGGAAATCGGCGCTTCTTCTGGCGGAGAAACATCTTTTGAAACACGAGAAAAGCAGAAAAAAAAGAAAAAGCGAGGCATAATAAGCCACAACTTGCTATTTGGTTAAGTCATCCATGCCATGCCATTGACCAGCGAAACCATCAAAAAAAACATCTTGATCGTGGACGATTCCGCGTTCGAGCAGCGCATGCTGATGGAACTGCTGAGCGAGCAGCCCTACCGTTTCAGCATCGCCTTCAATGGCTACCAGGGCTACCAGCTGGCGCTGGCCACGCATCCCGACCTGATCCTGCTCGACGTGCGCATGCCGGAAATGGATGGCTACACGGCATGCCGGCTGCTCAAGGCGAATCCCGAAACAGAATCCATTCCCGTGATTTTTCTCAGCGGCGCCGATGCCGCCAAGGAGCGCATCATGGGCTTGCAGGTGGGGGGCGTCGACTATATTTCGAAGCCGTTCACGCCGGAAGAACTGGCCGCGCGCATCCATATCCACCTGGGCTTGATGCGTAAAAGCAACAGTACCTTGCCGGCAGCAACGCCGATCAGCGACAAGCTGCAGCATCCCGACCTGGTGTTCGTCAATGCCGTCAAGCAACTTATCCTCGACAACCTGGGCAGCCTGCCCAACCTGTCCGAAATCGCCCGCAGCGTGGGCACTTACCGCGAAAAGCTGACCCTGATGTTCCGCGAACAGACGGGCATGACGGTGTTTGCCTTCATCCGCGAAGCGCGCATCGCGCGTGGCGTGGCGTTGCTGCAACAGACCGAGATCGACGTGCAGGATATCGCCCTGCTGATCGGCTTCCACAACGCGGGCAACTTCGCCACGGCCTTCCGCGAACGCATGGGCGTCACGCCCAGCGCCTACCGCCAGCGCCTGCAGGAGCAGACGGGCCAGCGGCAGGCGGCCAACGGACACTAACGCTAGAACTTATAGTTCAGCTTGAGCGACGCGAAGCGGCCGCGCGGGTCGCTCTGGGTAAAATCGAAGCCCGATGCCGAGTAATCCCACGGCGCGCGCTTGTTGGCCAGGTTCTGCACGATGAAGGTCACGTTCGCCGCTGGCGTGACTTGCCAGCTGCTGGTCACGTCGAAGGTGCTGAAGGCGGCCACGGACTCGTCGAGGTGCGTGTTTTGCGCATAGCTGCCCACGTAGTTCCAGGTGAGCGTGGACGACCATTTTCCCTGTTCCCAGGTGGCCGAGGTGACGCCGCGCCATTTCGGGATGGAGCCGAAATAATTGGTGCCGGCGCCGTTCGTCAGCGGTGCGCCGTCGGACAGCGGTTCGGCAAAGCGCAGCACGCGGCTCAGCTGGCCGGCCAGGGTCAGCTTGCCCCAGTCCTGGTCGACGAAGCGCTGGCGCAGGTCGAGATCGATGCCCGACACGTCACGCTGGCCCTGGTTGCGGAACTGGCGGTACAGGGTCGTGATGCGGCCATCGGCGCCGCGCGCGACCTTTTCCGGCGACGTCAATTCATTGTCCAGGGTGGTGGTGGCGCTTTCCGTGCCGATCACGCCTTCCTGCCGGATGCGGTAGTAATCGAGGCCGATGCTGGAACTGCTGGTGGGCGAAATCACCACGCCCAGGTTCAGGTTTTTCGAGCGCTCGGGGCGCAGCGCCGGATTGGCGATGGTGATGACCGTCACGCCGCGCGACAGCGTCGGCGTCAACGGGTCGCGCGGATCGATCACGCCGGTATAGCTGACGGCCGTGCTGTCGGTGATTTCCGGCAGCGACGGGGCGCGGAAGGCGCGCGAGACGGTGCCGCGCAGCAATAACCAGGGCGCCGCCTGATAGCGGGCGCTGGCTTTGGGCGAAAACGCATTGCCGAAATCGCTGTAATGGTCGGCGCGTCCCGCCACGTTGACGGACAGGTCCTTGAGCACCGGCACATTGAATTCGGCAAACAGCGCCGACACGCTGCGCGAACCCTCGATGATATTGAGCGCCGGACGCAGTTCCGTGCCCGACAGCACGGCCGTCGAGGTTTGCGAATCCATCTTTTCGCGGCGCCATTGGAAGCCGGCGGCAAAGCCCAGCGGGCCGGCCGGCAAGTTCCAGATATCCTTGGCCGCCGAGAAGTCGAGCGTGTCGAGCGTCGATTCGGCCGGGCGCAGGGTCGACAGGCGCAGGCGGTTGCGCACCGCTTCGCTGTTTTGCGATGGATCAAAGAAATTGTAGCTGCCGTCGGCCAGCACTTTCTGGAATTCGTAGCGGTTGACGAAATTCTGCACCGTCTCTTCCAGCTTGCTGCTGGAATGGGCCACGGCCGCATCCCAGTCCCAGCCCGCCAGGGTGCCCTTGACGCCCGCCAGCGCGCGGTAGAACGTCACCTTGTCCTGCTTCAGGCGCGGCCCCAGGTCGAACAGGGTAGCCGTGAACGGCAGGGGCGTCGCGCCCGGATTGTTCGGATGCCCCACAGGCAGCACCACGGGAATCGTGTCGAGCCGCTTGGTGCCGTTGTTCCACGCGCGCAGCGAGCTGCTCACCGTCAACGGCGCGCTGAAGGTCTGGTCGGCGCGCGAATAGCTGTGCAGCAGGTCGACGTAGGCTTCCGTGTCCGCGTTCAGTTTCACGGTGCCGCGCAGCGAGGAGTGGATGCGCTGAATGCCGGGGATCAGGGTTTCGTAGGGCGACGGATTGTAGGCCAGCACCTGCCCCGCGCCGTCCGGATTGATGGCGCTGTACGGCACCAGCTGCAGCGGGCCGCGCACGCCGCCCAGGGTCTGCGTGGGATCGGCACCGGCGTAATTCGTCACGTTCCAGCCCAGGCCGCCGCGCTGCTGCTGGCGGAAATCCGCATCGCGCAGCCATGCCACGTCGCTTTGCTGCAGCTTGTCGCGCTGCTGCGCATCGACCGAGAAGACCACGCTGTAGCCGTCTTCCTCCAGCTTGCCGAAACCCGTCTGCAGTGCCGCGCTCTTTTCGTGCTGGCCCGTGCCTTGCGTCGAGCCGCCCCATTGCGCCGTGATGTCCGTGCCCGTGAATTCCTTGTACAGGATGATGTTGACCACGCCGGCCACGGCGTCGGAGCCGTAGACGGACGAAGCGCCATCCTTGAGCACTTCGATGCGCTGCACGGCCGCCATCGGCAGGCTGTTCAGGTCGACGAAGGTCTGCTGCAAATCCTGCGCCGTGGCGTAGCTGGCCACGCGGCGGCCATTGACGAGGATCAAGGTGTTTTGCTGGCCGATGCCGCGCAGCGACAGGCCCGAGGTGCCGGCCGAGAAACTGCCCGTATATTGTTCGTTGTAGCTGTTGCCGCTGTTGGCGGAGATGGCGCGCAGCACGTCCGACACGCTGGTCTTGCCGCTGGCTTTCAATTCCTTGGCCGTGATGACTTGCACGGCGCTGGCGCCCTCCTTTTCGCTGACGCGGATATTCGATCCGGTGACGTTGACCCGCAGCATGTCCTCCTCTGCGTGGGCGATGGTGGCGACGGAGGGAAAGGCGGCGGCGATGGCAAGACTGATGGCGAGTGGTTTGAACATGGTTTCCTCTTCTTGGGATTGCAGCCTTTTTTCGATAAAAAAGGCCGAGCAGGGGCACGCGGACCGGGTAGGCCAGCGGGCAAACGACAACGAAATGGATGGGAATGACTTAAGGGATGCGTGGACGGGCACGCATCGGCATCCACTGCGCCATGCATTGCATGGTCAGCTGGTGCCGGGCGGCATAAAAACAGGTAGAAAGGCTAAAGCGCAACATAAAAGACACCGGTAAGCGGGGAAAGGCCACTATATCCCGGTGTCTTTATGGCGTGAACGAATTAAAAATTGATTGTATATACGATTTGAATCTAAGGACTTGGTATGTGGCAATATCAGGCGTCGGGAATCGCCGCGGACGCCTGCGCCGCACGGCGTGCCTGCACGCTCCACCAGTACCAGGAAATCACGGCGTTGACCCAGTAGGCCGCATACAGCACGGCCGTCAGGTGCAGACCGCGGCTGTAGTAGAGGGGCACGGCCACGGTGTTGACCAGCAGCCAGAAAGCCCAGGTCTCGATGCGCCGGCTCATCAACAGGAATTGCGCGATGATGCTAAATACCAACACGGCCGAATCGATGAAGGGCGCGTAGGCATTCGTGAAGCGGTGCAGCAGCATGCCGTAGATCGCCACGGAGGCGATGCCGGCCGGCACCACCCAGGCCAGGGTGCGCCAGCGCGTGCGCGTGATCGGCAACGGCTTGCCGCCCGCGCCGCGGCGCCATTGCAGCCAGCCGATGACGCAGGTGACGATGAAAAACAGTTGCAGCATCACGTCGGCGTACAGGTTGACCTGGAAAAACAGCACGGCAAACAGCACGCAGCCGACCATGCCGATCCACCAGGAATGAATATTATTGCGTCCTGCCAGGATGATGGAGGCAGTCATCAGCACATTGGCGGCGATCTCGAGCGGAGCAGTCAAGCGGTCTTCCTTTGCGGGGCAGTGGTGGCACCGCGCCACTATAGCCGATTACACTGCACGGTGTTCGCCGTGCAGGAATGGCGGCATACGGACGGGAAAGTGCAAAAAGCGCGTAAAAAACGAGAAAATGCGGGCCAGGCCGGCCCTCGGCCGCCACAGCCCTTGACTTCCGTGGCCATTCTGGCAAATTGAATATCAAGTTGAAACTCCAGGGAAACACCCGTATGCGCATGCGCCATCTCCTGTTAGCGGCAGTGCTCGGCATATCCGCCCTGCCCGCCGTGGCCTGCCGCATGACGATGGCGCTGGAACAGTGGCCGCCGTATGTCTACCGCGATGCCCAGGGCCGCTATACGGGCCTGGATCTGGAGTTGCTCAAAGCCATATTCAAGGAAGCGCGGTGTACGCTCGTGACATTGCCGGAACTGCCCACGGCGCGGCGCCAGCTGCTGTTCCAGAAAGGGGGGCTGGACCTGATGCTGGCCGCATCCGAAACCCCGGAACGCCAGTCGTATGCGCGCTTTTCCATCCCGTACCGCGACGAAGCCGTGGGCCTCTTCAGCAAATCCGGCGCGCCCGGCAGCCAGCGCCAGATCGCCAGCTTCGCGCAGCTCGCACGCGGCAAATCGACCTTGCTGGCGCCCAAAGTGGGCTGGTATGGCGCGCAGTACGCGGCGGTCCGGCCCGCACTGGACAAGGCGGGCCGCCTGAATGCCTTCGGCAGCTTCCAGCAAGGCGTGCGCATGCTCGATGCGGGCCGCGCCGACCTGCTGCTGGGCGACGTACTGGCCGTGCGCCACGAAGCGCGCCTGCAGGGTGTTGCCCTGAGCACCCTGCCCTTCCTGGCCCTGCGCGCCCCCGTGCACCTGATGCTCAATGCGCACACGACCAGCACCGCCGACCTGGCCCGCCTGAACGCCGCCATCACGCACCTGGAGCAGCGCGGCGCGCTGGCGGCGATACGCGCCCGCTACGACGCGCCGTAAGGCGCTCAGCCCTTGCTGGCCGCTTCCAGTATCTCCAGCTTGGTTTCGCGGCCATTCTTTTGCACGCCCTGCGCCTTGTCGTAGCTTTCGATCAGCGCGCGGTACGGCGGCACGATGTGGTCCGTCATGATGGCGGCGAATTCCATCGCGTCGGCGCGGTTCCAGGTACTCATCACTTCAGCCAGCACGGCATACGTATCGATCGGCACGGCGCCCGCCTGCGTGACGCGCGCCATGGTGATGTCGGTGGCCATCTTCGACCAGTTGCCGGAAGCGTCGATGATGGCAAACACCTTGTAGCCGGCCGCCAGCGCACTGATTGTGGGGAAAGCCATGCATACGCTGGTGAGCGTGCCGGCGATCAGCAGGGTCTTGCGGCCCGTCTTTTCGATGGCCTCGACCCAGGCCGGGTTGTCCCAGGCGTTGATCTGGCCCGTGCGCGGGATGTAGACGGCGTCCGGGTTGAAATGGTGGATTTCCGGGATCAGGGGGCCATTCGGGCCGTCCGGCACGGAAGCGGTGGTAAACGTCGGCAGGTTCGCCAGGCGCGACAGCTTGGCCAGCGCCGTGACGTGGCCGCGCAGCACGTGCTGCTCGATGTCGCGCACCAGCTGGAACAAACCGCTCTGGTGGTCGATCAGCAGCATGACGGCATCGTCGGGATCGATCATCGGTGGCAAACCTTGGAAGTTGGCGGGGGTGCTCATGGTAGTCTCCTGAAAAACCATGCCGCGGGATGCGGCATGGGTACTGCACAAATTACTTCTCAATGCGGGCGAAGCGGCCGCTGTTGAAATCCTCGAATGCCTGCGCGATTTCCGCTTCGCTGTTCATGACGAAGGGGCCATGGCCGACGATGGGTTCATCGATCGGCTCGCCGCTCAGCAGCAGCACCACGGCGTCGCTGTTCGCCTCGACGGTGATGCTGTCGCCATCGCGCCCGAACAGCGCCATCTGCGCTTCGCGCACCACGCTTTCGCCATTCACCAGCAGCGTGCCGTGCAAAACGATCAGCGCCGTGCTCCAGCCGGCGTGCACCGGCAGCTCCGTCAGCTTGCCCTGCGCCAGGCGCACATCCCACACCCGCATCGGCGAAAACGTGCGGGCCGGGCCATGCTGGCCAGCGAAGTCGCCGGCGATCACGCGCACGGAACCTGCGCCATCGGGCAGCGCCACCGTGGGAATCGTGTCGCTGGTGATGGCCTGGTAGCCGGGCGCCGTCATCTTGTTTTTCGCCGGCAGGTTCACCCACAGCTGCACCATTTCCAGCGTGCCGCCCGACTGCGTGAAGGCAGGCGAGTGAAACTCTTCATGCAGGATGCCGGCGCCGGCCGTCATCCACTGCACGTCGCCTGGGCCGATCACGCCGCCCTGGCCCGTCGAATCGCGGTGCGCCACTTCGCCCTTGTAGACGATGGTCACCGTCTCGAAGCCGCGGTGCGGGTGCGAGCCGACGCCGGGCGGACGGGTGCCGGGCGCAAATTCGGCGGGGCCGGCATAGTCGAGCAGCAGGAAGGGGCTCAGCTGCTTGCCATGGCCGTTGTACGAAAACATCGAGCGCACGGGAAAACCGTCGCCGACCCAGTGCTGGCGGGGTGCGCTGTAGATACCTGTGACTGTGTTCATCTCGATCTCCTGTTGGGGTTTGCATTACGATGGAGACAGGTTACTCTTGCAACGATAGAGGCGGTAGACGGCAAAATTTGCCATCAGCGTTCCAAAAATAGAACGATCAAGGAGGCGGCATGCAGGATCTGAACGATTTGTATTACTTTGTGCAAGTGGTCGACCATGGCGGCTTCGCGCCGGCCGGGCGCGCGCTGGGCATGCCAAAGTCCAGACTGAGCCGGCGCATCGCGCTGCTGGAAGAGCGCCTGGGCGCGCGCCTGCTGCAGCGCACGACGCGGCATTTTTCCGTCACCGACTTGGGCCAGACGTTTTACGAGCATTGCAAGGCGATGCTCGTGGAAGCGGAGGCGGCGCAGGAAGCGATCGAACTGACGCGGGCCGCGCCGCGCGGCACGGTGCGCCTGTCCTGCCCCATCGCCCTGCTGCATTCCCTGGTCGCGCCCATGCTGGCCGGCTTCATGCGCGAGCATCCGCAGGTCACGCTGCTGCTGGAAGCGAGCAACCGCCGCGTCGACCTGGTGGCCGAAGGTATCGACGTGGCCATCCGCGTGCGCCCGCCGCCGCTGCCCGACAGCGACCTGGTGCTGCGCGTGCTGGCCGAACGCAGCCAGTGCATGGTGGGCAGCCCCCTGCTGTTCGCTGGCGCGCCGCTGCCGAAGGCGCCAGCCGACCTGGCCGACTGGCCCAGCCTGGCCTTGGGCATGCCGCAGCAGCACTACCAGTGGGATTTATATGGCCCGGACGGCGCGCGCGCCCAGTTGCGCCACACACCGCGCTTCGTCACGGGCGACATGCTGACCCTGCGCGACGCGGCCGTGGCCGGCGTGGGCGTGGTGCAGCTGCCAACCATGATGATTACCGAACAGGTGGCCAACGGCAGCCTGCTGCCGCTGATGGAGCAATGGCGGCCGCAGCGCGAAATCATCCACGCCGTCTTCCCGTCGCGGCGCGGCCTGCTGCCCGCCGTGCGCGCGCTGATCGACTACCTGGCGCACAGCTTCGCCGCACTGGAGGAAGAGTGACGGTTTTCAGGTACGATGGCGTATTCCCGAATCGCCTGGATGCCGCATGCGTTTATTGATTTTATCGGACCTGCACCACGAGCTATGGCGCGAGGAAGCGCCGCAGGGCGACCTCGCGCTCAGCCGTCCCGACGCCGTGATCCTGGCCGGCGACATCGACACGGGCGCCCGTGCCGTCGCCTGGGCCGCCACCGCGTTTGCGGGCCTGCCCGTGCTGTACGTGCACGGCAACCACGAAGGCTATGGCCACCACCTCGACAAGGTGCGCCAGGAGTTGCGCGCGGCCTGTGCCGCCACGCCGAACGTGCATTTTCTCGACGCCGATACCCACCTCATCACCGACCAGGCAGGCAAGCAGGTGCGCTTCCTGGGCGCCACCCTGTGGACGGATTTCCGCCTGCTGGGCGACGATACGCGCCAGTCCGCCATGCGCGACGCGGAAGCCGTCATGAACGACTACAAGCGCATCCGCCTGGCCAACATGGGCTTTCGCAAGCTGCGCGCAGCCGACACGGCCATGTTCCACGCGCAGCAAAAAGCCTGGCTGGCACGCGAACTGGCGCAGCCGTTCGACGGCCACACCGTCGTCATCAGCCACATGGCGCCGTCGCTGCGCTCGGTCGACGACGCCTACGGCAGCGAGGGCTGCTCGCCTGCCTACGCTTCGCGCCTCGATGAGCTGGCCGCGCAGGCGGACCTGTGGGTGCATGGCCACATCCACGCCTCGCGCGACTACCGCATCGGCCAGTGCCGCGTCGTGGCCAACCCCTGCGGCTACAAGTCACGCAGCGGCGCGCCGCAAAATTGCGCTTTTGATCCGAACTTCATCGTCGAGCTGGCCCCGCGTTAATCCTCCGGCTTCAGACGCCCCGCCAGCCATTGCTGCAGGCGGTGCTTGCCGGCCCGCCGCGCCGCGCGCGGCGACGCCTCCGACTGGTGCGCGCCGGCGCCGCCGCGCAGCCTGGCGGCCGCCACCAGCGGATTGCGCGGCTTGGACGCGGCTTTTACTTTGATTTTCATGCTGTTTCCTCTCAACCCGGTCGTGCAAAACAAAAAACCCCGGCGAGTTTCCTCACCGGGGTTTGAAGGACACCGGCCCGGGATCGGCAATGCTGCCGTTGGCCCCGAGCGTCATGCGCGGGGCTAGTGGTCGTACGACTTGCTGCCAGCCTGCTCGAACATGGGTTTCCTTTCTATTTGATGGTTGATCTGCACTGCGGATGACGATTCTGCGCCGTATGCTGCAGTGCGTCAAGCGCTTTGCATGGCATATGCAACAACGTTGTTATTTTGTCTCGGCCGCTTTTTCTTTCGCGATGCGCGCATCGAGCTTGACTTCATTTTTGGCCGCGTAATTGCGGCACGCCTGCGCATCGACGAAGGGATTCGGCGTGACGCCTTCGAGCAATTGCTTCAGTTTAAGGTCGCCGCCCGAATGGTCGGGGTGCGCCGAGATCAAAATGTCGCACGGCAGTCTGGCGAAGTCCTGCATGACGCGGCGGAAGGCCGGCGTCAGGTCTCCATGGCGCTCATCGCCCAGGTAATGAAAATCGTCGGCCGCCACCGGCGTAAGGCTGGCGCCGAACACCACGTTCAGGCATTCCTGGCGCTCGGCATCCTCGCACGACACCCAGGTCCAGCTGGTGCTGCCCGGCGTATGGCCAGGCGTGTAGCGCGCCGTGACGGTCACCTCGCCCAGTTGCAGGGTTTCGCCATCGGCGACTTCGCGCACGTTTTCCACGGCCGGCATGGGATCGATTTCGCCCGCCTGCGGATCCATGGCGAGCACCGAGCCCGCGCGCAGCGCCTGCGCACCGAGCGGACTGGCGACCACTTGCGCGCCGCTGTCGCGCGCCAGCGCGGCGATGCCGCCCGAATGGTCGAAATGCGCTTCCGTATTCAGGATGAACTTGATGTCTTCCAGGCGAAAGCCCAGCTCGAGGATATGTTCCTTGATGGCGGCCACCGATTGCGGCAGCGCGCCATCGATCAGGATCAAGCCTTCGCGCGTGTCGATCAGCACCACGCTCAAGCCGCCCACGCCCACGTAATACGTGTCGCCGTGGATGCGCGCCGGCTGCTGCGGGCGGTTCCACTGCGCCGCATATGGCGAGGCGATCGGCTGCGTCAATGGATCGATGGCGGGCGGGGCGGCATGCGCCGTCAACGGCAGCGTCATGGCGGCCAGCGCGATGCTGAGCAGGGACTTGGGAAGGAAGAAAGGCGGCATGCGGCTCCAGGAAAATAGGCGGTATGAATCAATGCCACAGAGTAACGTCGCGCCCCCCGCGCGGTCAAGCGGACGGACGCGGCGACTTGCGCTACGATAGAGGCCCATAGACTGCCGCGCGCCTAGTCGCCTTATTGCCATGCGTTTGCTGATCCTGTCCGACCTGCACCTGGAAGTGTGGGGTGAAGATACGCCCGCCATCGACCTTGCCGCCAGCCGCCCCGACGTGGTGATCCTGGCCGGTGACATCGACACGGGCAGCAACGCCATCGCCTGGGCCGCGCGCACCTTCGGCGCCCTGCCCGTACTGTACGTGCACGGCAACCACGAGGGGTATGGCCACCAGCTCGAACAGATGCAAGACGCCTTGCGCGACGCCTGCGCCAGCGCCAATGCGCACGGCGCCAACATCCGCCTGCTCGACGGCGACACCGTGACGCTCGATGGCGTGCGCTTCCTCGGCGTCACGCTGTGGACGGATTTTCTGCTGTTCGGCGCCGAGCGCCGGGAAGAAGCGCTCAACGCCGCGCAAGCCTACATGCCCGACTACAAGCGCATCAGTACGGGCGGCGACGCGCCGCGCCTGCTGTGCGCCAGCGACACGGCGCAGCTGCACGCGCAGCACCGCTCGTGGCTGGAACGGCAGCTGGCGCAACCGTTCGATGGCAAGACGGTCGTCATCACGCACATGGCGCCATCGATGCTGTCGGTGGAAGCGCAATATGCGACGAACCTGGGTTCGCCCGCCTTCGCCTCGCAGCTCGATGCGCTGGTGGCGCAAGCCGACCTGTGGGTGCATGGCCACATGCATGCCTCGCTCGACTACCGCATCCAGGAGTGCCGCGTCGTGTGCAACCCCTGCGGCTACAGGCGGCCAGATGGCACGCCCGAGAACGAACGTTTTGACACAGGCTTCATCGTCGACCTGGCCAGCGCGGCTTAACGTTTTCCATAGCGCAGCTGCACCACGCCGCTGGGCAGCTGGCGCGTGCCGTCCAGGCGCCAGTCGCTGCGTGGCAAGCCGTTCTCGAACAGGCGCACGCCGCGTCCCAGCACCACGGGCAGCACGGACAAGGTGACACTGTCGATGGCGCCTTCGCGCAAGCCGGCACGGATGACGGCACCGCCGTCCAGATACACGTGGCGGCACCCCTCCTCTGCCAGCTCCCGCAGCACTTCCCGCACGCTCCCTTCGCGGCGCTGCTCGCCATGGCGCGGCGCGAAGTCGCGGTGGCTCAAGACCACCACGCGCTTGCCCGCATACGGCCACGGCTCAAAACCCAGCAAGGCGTCATACGTGGTGCGGCCGATCAGCAAGGTATCGACTTGCGCCATCAAGGCCGTGTAGCCGGTAGCGTCGGGCGTATCGGGCGCCAGCTCAGCCAGCCAGGACAGGTCGCCGTTTTCTCCCGCGATGCAGCCGTCGATGCTGATGCCGAGAAAAACGCTGACGAATGGTTTTTGCATGGATGTTCCTTCAATTAATTCTACGGTGTAGAATTATGCCCATGAAATCCCAAAAACTTCAAGCTGTACCCGATCTGGCACGCCGCCCTGGCCGTCCGCGCCGCGCCCTGCCTGCACTGGACAACGCCGTCATCCTGCAGGCGGCACTGGCCCTGCTGGAAGAGCAAGGCGAGGCCTTTTCCATGCGCGCGCTGGCGCAGCGCCTGGGCGTCGATGCCATGGCCGTGTATCACTATTACGCGGGAAAGGAGGAATTGCTGCTGGCCTTGATGGCGCAGCGTTTTGCCGCGCTCGATCCGCGCCAGCCGCCATTTACGCGGCGCCAAACGCCCCAGCGCCGCCTGCTGGCGCTGTGCGCGCTGTACCTGGAACTGGTCAGCGCCACGCCGTATTTCGTGCGCCTGATGGCGCGCGGGCTGGTGGAGCAAGCCGATGTGGCCGAGCGCTTTACGGCGCTGTTCGAGCTGGCCCTGGAGGACCTTGATCTGCCGCAAAATATCCAGCTGCGTGGCCGCGACGCCATCGTCGATTTCCTGCACGGCTATGCGCTGGCTGGCCGGCCGGCCAGCGAGACAGCCTGGCATGCCTCGGTTGGCCTGATTTTTGCGGGTATGCACACACAAGCGCGAGTATCCACTCTAAATCTTTGACTAAACTATCACACGCATAATAAGTTGACAGGGCATGAATATGCCTCACCGTCGCACCTATTCATGCGCCCAAAATGCATACTCACGTTCAGCAACAGCGGTGGCAAGGCTGGTACGAATTCGCACCTCCCTAAGTATCCTCACCGCAAACAACTCTCACTGACACAGAGGCATACGATCACCACGATAAAAACACTCATAAAAATAGAACACATTTCTGGATACATGTTGTAGAATCATCGTAGGTCTACGATTACCACCCTGCTGCAAGGGAAAAATCGCCTGCAAAACTAATTGCACATACAATCTTAATTGCCGAAAATAGCAAGCAGCATGCTTACTGAAAATAATAATTTCAGCGGCTCCCCTATTAGGAGTATGTGATGTTTAGTATCGAATCAGTCCTCAAAGCATTTAAATACCTCGAAGATAAATCCAACTCCAACTTGTCGCATTGCAAGATGCTAAATGTGCGTGCGACTGCACTTGGCTATCAAAGCTATCATCATTTCAGAGAAACCCTTAAAGGGCTTCCAAAGGATGAGTTCGGCAAGGTTTCATTAAGAGTAATGCGAAAGATATGTCAAAGTCGCATGCCTCTACAAAGCTGCGCTTATTACGAATTTCACTCCCTCCCTAATCGAGCCACTGGATTTTACAGTCACTGGATCGGTTGGGATGAGGAAGGTGAAGAAGTTAGAGCACCTAGACCATTAAATGGTACTTCGACAGCCAAAGGATTGCGCGAAGCAATGAGTGCACCTGTATATGTTATAGAAACACTTGCCGAGTTAAATGTATGGCGTCACATATGGCACTCAACTGCATTGGTACCTGAAGCGCTAGCAAAAGAATTTTTTGTTAAAGCATTTGATAAAGAAAAATTTGTCTCACAAGATCCGCCAATTGAAATTATCCGAAATAAGATAAGCAAATATAATAATAATTTTGCAACACTTGATTGAAATTTATAGAATGGCGTATTGATGAAATGCCACTTCATCAATACGCGATCTAAAAATTATGAAACACTAAAAAATAGATCTTTATCCACATAATTCAAAATCATGCGAACTGCTTGAAATCCGGCTTGCGCTTTTCAAAGAAGGCCGTAAACGCTTCCTTCGCTTCGGCGCCGCCCAGCATGGCACTGAACAGCTTGTTTTCGTCGGCGATAGCGGCCTTCATCGGTTCCATGCGGCTTTGCTTCATCAATCGCTTGGTGGCGCGGATGGAGGCGGCTGGCAATGCCACCAGCTTGGCGGCCTGGCCTTGCGCGAACGTCATCAGGTCGTACAGGGGCACGACTTTCGACACGAGGCCCATTTCCAGCGCTTCGCTGGCGGGGAATGCTTCGCCCAGCATCAGCTTCTCCGCCGCGCGCGGGTAGCCAGCCAGTTGCGTGAGCAGCAGGCTGGAGCCGAATTCCGGGCACAGGCCCAGCTGCGTGAACGGCATCGAGAAGCTGGCATTGTCGGCTGCGTAGACGAGGTCGCAGTGCATCAGCAAGGTCGTGCCGATGCCGATGGCGGGGCCTGACACAGCCGCCACCACGGGCTTGCTGCTGCCGTACAGGGCGCGCATGAACTGGAACACGGGACGGTCATGGTCGAGCGAGCCATCCTTCGGGCGCGCCGTCTTCATGAAGTCATCAAGGTCGTTGCCAGCCGTGAAAATCTCGCGCTTGCCGCAGATCAGGATGGCGCGCACATCGTCGTCCGTCTCGGCCGCCACCAGCGCATCGGCCAGGGTCTGATACATGGCGCCCGTGATCGCATTCTTGCGTTCCAGGCGGTTGAATTCCAGGGTCAGAATGCCCTCGCTCTTGCTGCACAAAATATCCATGTCGTCTCCAGAATGATAAAGGGCGCCGGGGTAATCCCGCAGCGCCCTGTTGTACTACTTTAGCCCATCGAACTTAGACGCGTTCAAAAATTCCGGCCGCGCCCATGCCGGCGCCCACGCACATCGTCACCATGCCGTACTTCTGCTTGGTGCGCTGCAGTGCGTGGATCACGGTGGCGGCGCGGATGGCACCGGTGGCGCCCAGCGGGTGGCCCAGGGCGATCGCGCCGCCCATCGGATTGACCTTCGATGGATCCAGGCCCAGGTCGCCGATGACAGCCAATGCTTGTGCGGCAAACGCTTCGTTCAGCTCGATCCAGTCCAGCTGGTCTTGCGTGATGCCGGCGGCGGCGCAGGCGGCTGGGATGGCGAATTTCGGACCGATGCCCATGATTTCCGGCGGCACGCCGCGCACGGCGAACGAGGAGAATTTCGCCAGCGGGGTCAGGTTATGCTCACGCAGGATTTTTTCGCTGACGATCAGCAGCGCACCGGCGCCGTCGGACATCTGCGAGCTGTTGGCGGCCGTGACGGTGCCCTTGGCGGCGAACACTGGTTTCAGTTTTGCCAGCGACTCCATCGACGAATCGGCGCGCGCGCCTTCGTCCGTGTCGACGGTGCGGCGGCTCACATCAACCTGGCCGGTAGCCAGGTTCGGCGTGCGCGTGATGATTTCCACTGGCGTCGTTTCCGCCTTGAAGAAACCGGCTTGCTGCGCGGCGATGGCGCGGCGGTGCGATTCAACGGAGAAGGCGTCCTGCTGTTCGCGCGACACTTTCCATTGCTGCGCCACTTTCTCGGCCGTCAGGCCCATGCCGTAGGCCATGCCGATGTTCTCGTCGCTGAACATGTCCAGGTTCATCGATGGATGGTGGCCCATCATCGGCACCATCGACATCGACTCGATGCCGCCGGCGATCATGACGTCGGCTTCGCCCACGCGGATGCGGTCAGCCGCCATGGCGATGGCTGTGATGCCCGAGGCGCAGTAGCGGTTGACAGTGACGCCACCGACGGTTTTCGGCAAGCCGGCCAGCAGCACCGAGTTACGCGCAATATTAAAACCTTGTTCCGCTTCCGGGAACGAGCAGCCGATGATGGCGTCGGTGATCAGTGCCGGGTCGAGGCCAGGCGCTTGCGCCAGGGCCGATTGCAGCACGCGCACCAGCAGGTCGTCCGGGCGGGTGTTTCTGAACATGCCGCGCGGCGCCTTGCCGATCGGGGTGCGGGTTGCAGAGACGATGTAGGCGTCTTGAAGTTGTTTGCTCATTTTATGCTTTCAAAGATGTTGAACGAGGTTCGTGTTCTGTCGAATGTCCGGGATGCTGGCCTATCGCTTCTGCGACAGATACCAGTCCACCGTCACCTGTGCCGCCAGCGTGCCTTCGGCATCGAAGATATCGACTGCCACGGGAAACGCCACCTTGCCGTCCTGCGCCAGCTGCGCCTTCAAAGCAGCCAGGTCGCCCGGTACCCGGCCTTCGGCGCGCGTCGCGCCTCGGGCCACCTTCTGGTACTGGATACGCGACTCCTTGGCCACCGGGCGCAAGCCCAGTATCAGCTCGGCGAATCCGCCAGCCATGGCCGCGCCGGACGCCGTTTCGGCCAGGGTAAACAAGGCGCCCGCGTGCTGCGTGCCCAGGTGATTATGCAGTTTGGGATCGTCCGGCAGCGACACCTTCGCGGTGCCGGCGCCGATCTCGTCGATGCTGATCCCCAGCAGCCGCACGAAGGGCAAGGTGTCCATCATCTGTTGTTTGATACGGTCATACACCATGCTTGGCCTCACGCGCAGCAGTACTTTAAATACGAGGGACAGGATCGTCATCGACGCTGTGCTTAGTTGCGTACCGGCTTACCGGTCTGCATCATGCCCATGATCCGTTCCTGGGTTTTCGGATGGTTCAACAGCTCCAGGAATGCCTTGCGTTCCATATCCAGCAGCCACTGTTCGCTGACGAAACTGCCCTGGTCCACGTCGCCGCCCGATACGATCTCGGCGATCATCTCGCCCAGCTTGAAATCGTGCGCCGAAATGAAGCCGCCGTCGCGCATGTTAACCAGCTGCGCCTTGATGGTGCCCCAGCCGTAGCGGCCCGTGACCTGGATCAGCGACGGCAGCTGCGGACGGAAGCCCGCGTCGAACATGGCGCGCGCTTCGACCTTGGCCACGTGCAGCAGCTCGTAGGCGTTGAACACGATCACATCGTCTTCCTTCAGGTAGCCCATTTTTTTCGCTTCCAGCGCCGATTTCGACACGTTGGCGGTGGCTGCGTTGGTAAAGCCCGTTTTCAGGAATTGCAGGATGTCGTTACCCTTGGATTCCTTGTAGGCGCGCTGCGCTGCTTCCTTCAAGCCGCCGCCGGCAGGAATCAGGCCTACGCCCACTTCCACCAGGCCGATATACGACTCGATCGAGGCCACGCGCTTCGATGCATGCAGCGCCAGTTCGCAACCGCCGCCCAGTGCCAGGCCCGCCACTGCGGCGATGACCGGCACGTTCGCGTATTTCAGCGACATGAAGGTGTTCTGCAGTTCGGCGATGATCGGATCGACGGCTTTCACGCCGCCTTGCATGAAGGCCGGCAGGGCCGATTGCAGGTCGGCGCCGGCCGAGAAGGCGCCGCCTTCGGCCGCGTCGGCGTGCCAGATCACCAGGCCCTTGAAGTTCTTTTCCGCTTCGGCCAATGCCAGTTTCAGGCCATTGATGACGCCTTCGCCGATCACGTGCATCTTGGTCTTGAACGAGATGATCAGCACATCGTCGCCCGTATGCCAGACGCGCACGGATTCGTCTTCAAAGACGGTGGTGCCGGCGGTCTTGCCGTCGATGGCGCCGCTGCCCAGCACGGGCGCGCGGAATGGCTGGCGGTCATACACGGCCAGGCTCGAGCGGGGCACGAAGCTGTTCGATACGGCGGAATACGAACCTTCCGGCGTATGCACGCCGCCTTTTTCAGCGACCGGGCCTTCGAATACCCAGGCAGGCAAAGGCGCGCTGCACAGCGCGTGGCCGGCGTCGATGTCTTCCTTGACCCAGTTGGCCACTTGCAGCCAGTTCGATGCCTGCCACGTTTCAAACGGGCCCACGTTCCAGCCGAAGCCCCAGCGCATGGCGAAGTCGATGTCGCGCGCATTGTCGGCCACGGTGTCGAGGTGAATGGCGATGTAATGGAAAGCGTCGCGGAAGATCGCCCACAGGAACTGGCCTTGCGGATTGGTCGATTCGCGCAGCGCCTTCATCTTCTTGACCGGATCCTTTTCTTTCAGGATGCGGGCGATGATGTCGGCCGCCTTGGCGCCGCCAGCGACGTATTCACCGGTGGCGAAATCGAGGCGTTGAATTTCCTTGCCGACCTTCTTGTAGAAGCCCGCGCCGCTCTTCTGGCCCAGCGCGCCTTTTTCCACCAGCTTGGCCAGCACTTCCGGCGTCTTGTAGACGGCGGCGAACGGGTCGTTCGGCAGGTAGTCCTGCATGGTCTTGATCACATGGCCCATGGTATCCAGGCCGACCACGTCCGCCGTGCGGAAGGTGCCCGACTTGGCGCGGCCCAGCTTGGAGCCGGTCAGGTCATCGACGACGTCCACGGACAGGCCGAATTTCTCGGCTTCGTGCACGATGGCCAGGATGCCGAACACGCCCACGCGGTTGGCGATGAAGTTCGGCGTGTCCTTGGCGCGGACCACGCCCTTGCCCAGGGTGGTGGTCAGGAAGCCTTCCAGCTGGTCGGCGATTTCAGGCTTGGTGAACTCGGTCGGGATGATTTCGACCAGGTGCATATAGCGCGGCGGATTGAAGAAGTGCACGCCGCAGTAGCGCGATTTCAGGTCGGCGTCGAAGCCTTCGGCCAGCTTGGTGATCGACAGGCCCGAGGTATTCGAGGCGAAGATCGCGTTCGGGCCGATGTGCGGGGCCACCTTCTGGTACAGGTCGTGTTTCCAGTCCATGCGCTCGGCGATGGCTTCGATGATCAGGTCGCAACCGGCCAGCAGGTCCAGGTTGTCTTCGTAGTTGGCGACCTGGATCAGCGCGGCGTCATCCTTGTTGCCCAGCGGCGCAGGCGACAGCTTTTTCAGGTTCTCGATGGCGCGCAGCACGATGCCATTCTTTGGACCTTCCTTTGCCGGCAGGTCGAACAGCACGACCGGCACTTTCGCGTTGATGCAATGGGCGGCGATTTGCGCGCCCATCACGCCGGCGCCGAGGACGGCTACTTTTTTAACGATGAAATTGGTCATATTTTCCTCAAGTCTTAGAACAGGTCTGCGTCGAGTGCCATCAGGTTGGCCGAACCGGAACGCGCCTGACGGATCAGGGTTGCCGTTTCAGGCTGCAAGCGGGCGAAGTAGAAACGTGCGGTAGCCAGTTTGGCGGTATAAAACTTGTCGCCGCTGGACTCTTTTTCGAGGGCGATCTTGGCCATCTGCGCGAACAGGTAGCTATAGATCATGTGGCCGACGACGCGCAGGTAAGGCACGCAGGCCGCGCCCACTTCGTCAGGATTCTGGAAGGCCTTCATGCCGATTTCCATGGTCAGCTTGGTGACTTTGTCGCCCAGGTCGCCCAGTGGGGTGACGAATTCGCTCATCGCTTCATCGGTGCCATTGTCTTCGACGAAGGCCTTGATCTTTTCGCCGAACTTGCGCAGCTTGGCGCCGTTGTCGCCGAGGATCTTGCGGCCCAGCAGATCCAGCGACTGGATCGTGTTCGTGCCTTCGTAGATCATGTTGATGCGCGCGTCGCGCACATACTGCTCCATGCCCCATTCCGAAATGTAGCCGTGGCCGCCGAACACTTGCATCGCGTCCGAGGTGGCGATCCAGGCGTTGTCGGTAATAAAAGCCTTGATGACGGGCGTCAGCAGCGCCACTTCATCGGCCGCTTCCTTGCGCACGTCGGCGTCCGGGTGGTGCAGTTCGCGGTCGATCTGCAGCGCCACGTACGAGGTAAAGGCGCGCGCGCCTTCGGCGTAGGCTTTACCGGTCAGCAGCATGCGGCGCACGTCAGGGTGCACGATGATGCGGTCGGCCGGCAGTTCCGGGTTCTTGATGCCGGACAGCGAACGCATTTGCGTGCGGTCCTTGGCGTAGATCAGCGCGTTCTGGTAGGCGATTTCCGTCAGGCCCAGCGACTGCATGCCCACGCCCAGGCGGGCCGCGTTCATGAAGACGAACATGGCGTTCAGGCCCTTGTTCGGCTGGCCGATGATCCAGCCTTTCGCGCCGTCCAGATTCATCTGGCAAGTCGAGTTGCCGTGGATGCCCATTTTTTCTTCGATGGCGCCGCAGGTGATCGGGTTGCGCTCACCGACCGTGCCATCCGCGTTCGGCAGGAATTTCGGCACCAGGAACAGCGAAATGCCTTTCGAGCCTTCCGGTGCGTCCGGCACGCGGGCCAGCACCAGGTGCAGGATGTTTTCCGCCATGTCGTGCTCGCCGGCGGAGATGAAGATCTTGTTGCCGGTGATGGTCCAGGAACCGTCCGCCTCAGGCAGCGCTTTCGAGCGCAGCAGGCCCAGGTCGGTGCCGCAGTGCGGTTCGGTCAGGCACATGGTGCCCGTCCATTCGCCCGACACCAGTTTCGGCAGATACACTTCCTTCTGGTGGTCGGTGCCGTGTTCCTTCAGGCACTCGTAGGCGCCGTGCGACAGGCCGGGGTACATGGACCAGGCCTGGTTCGACGAATTCAGCATTTCATAGAACGAATTGTTCAGCACGACAGGCAAGCCCTGGCCGCCGTATTCCGGATCGCAAGCCAATGCCGCCCAGCCGCCTTCGACGTACTGTTTATACGCTTCTTTAAAGCCTTTAGGCGTGGTCACGCTTTTCGTGACGGGGTCGTGGTGGCAGCCTTCGCGGTCGCCGGAGTGGTTCAGCGGGAACAATACTTCGGAAGTGAATTTGCCGCCCTCTTCCAGCACCTGGTTGATGATGTCGGCGTCGACGTCGGCGTACGACGGCATTTGCTTCAGTTCTTCTTCCACTTGCAGGAACTCGTGCAGGACGAATTGCATATCCCGGATTGGCGCGACGTATTGACCCATAATTTTCTCCTGAAGGCGATTAGCTAAAGTGTTGTACTTGTAAGTGCGTGTGCGTTTGTTGCGGATACTGCGTGACGGCTTATTTGCTTGTGACGCAATTCTGGTACGACGCCAGCAGGCGGATAAAGCCCGCTTGCGCCCGTTCGATGCTGCCCGGCACGCGCAGGAAGCGCGCATCGTGATGCAGGGCCAGGATCAGGCCATACATCTCGTACACCAGTTGCTGCGCGTCCGTGTCCGCTTTCAGGTCGCCCGTGGCGATCGATTGCTCGACACAGCGCAGCAGTGCGCCCTGCCAGGCCCGCACCATGGCCACCAGGGCCTCGCGGATGGGGCCAGGACGGTCGTCATACTCGACGGCGCCGCTGATATAGATGCAGCCGGAAGCGATTTCCACGCTGACCCGCTTGACCCAGCGCGCAAACATCGATTGCAGGCGCTGGATGCCGCGTGGTTCTTTCATGCTGGGAAAAAAGACTTCTTGCTCGAAACGATAGTGGTAGAGCTTCAGCACTTCCATCTGCAAGTCTTCGCGCGAGCCGAAGTGGGCAAACACGCCCGACTTGCTCATGTTCATTTTGTCCGCAAGCAGCCCAATGGTCAGGCCTTCCAGGCCGTCGCGGCTGGACAGGTCCAGCGCCACGTCGAGGATGGCTGCACGGGTCAGTTCGCCCTTGCGCATGAATTTGACTGAAGTATTCAAGAGGTCCGTTCTAAAAGTGATGTTGCCGATTTGGCGGACTGAAGCGAGGGTAAAAAAAAGCACGCTCCGAAAAAATCCGAACGCTCGTACTATTATCCACTACCACGTAAAAGTCAAACGGGAACTTTAGAGCCGGCGTTCTATTGGTGCAGCGCAGCATTTTTCGACTGCGTGTTTATAACGATTTCAGGCGGACAAAAGTGCCGCGCGCCCTTGCCTTGCAGCAACAAGCGCGCCTCAGTCGAGGCCGCCTGCCTTGCTCAGTTGACGGCGGTCGCGCTTGGTCGGCCGCCCCTTGATGGTGCTGCCCGGTTCGCGGAACAGCTTGCGCTCCTCGGCCAGCTGCTCGCGGCGGGCGATGCTGGCCGGCGTTTCGCCATACAGCAGGCGCGCCACAGGCGCCGCGCCGCGCTTGTCGGACAGGCCCAGCACGGCCACCTCCCACGTCTCCGCACCATTGTCGATAGCCAGCTCGTCGCCCACGCGCAGGCTGCGCGCCGGTTTCACGCGTTCGCCGCCCACTTTGACCTTGCCCGTGTCGACGGCCTCGCTGGCCAGCGAGCGCGTCTTGAAGAAGCGCGCCGCCCACAGCCATTTATCCAGCCTGACCGTTGTCATATCACTCATGCGTACTTGCCTACTGAAAAAATGCGCATCACCAGCCGGTACGCGAGGAACGCGGCTTCGTAGCCGATGCGCCGAAAACGGCCGATGTGCTTGAAATCATCCTGGTGAATCACGATGCCGTCGGCCACGCCCTGCTCGATGTGCTGGCGCAGGCTTTGCGCAAAGGCCACGTCCTTGATGACCACGTTCGCTTCCTGGTTCAAAAACAGGCTCAGCGCGTCAATATTGCTCGACCCCACCGTCGCCCAGTCATCGTCGACGACGGCCACCTTGGCGTGCAACTGCGTCTTGCGGTATTCGACAATTTTCACGCCGGCGGCCAGCAGCTTCGGATAAAACGAGTGCGCCACGGCATCCTGCATGCGGAACTCGCCCACGCCGATCAGCAAGACCACGTCGACGCCCCGCTGGGCCGCCTGGGCCAGCGCGTGGCGCAGCTTGTGCCCGGGCGCGAAATACGGGTTGGCCAGCATCACGCTTTTGCGCGCCTGGCCCAGCGCCTGCAGGTAGGCGCGCTGGATGGTGCGGCGGTTGCGCAGGTTGTCGCGCACGACAAAGCCGGCCACCACGGGGTTCTTCGCCAGCTCCTTGCTGACGACGCGCATCTTGCGGTACAGCTTGATACGCCGCACCAGGTTCATCTTGCCCAGACGCGCCCACTGCGCCTGCACTTCCTCGTGGATGGCGTCGACCAGCGGGCCCTTCACCTGCACGGCGAAGTCCCAGCGCGGCGCTTCCAGGCTGATGCTGTGGTCGTAGTCGCAAAACATGTCGTCGTTGATATTGATGCCGCCCACTAGGGCAATTTCTCCATCGGCGACGCAAATCTTGCGGTGCGTGCGCGTGATGCCGCGCCGAAACCACGGGTTGAAGATGCGGTGGTGCACGCCGGCCGCTTCCAGCTGCGCATGCATGGCGTTGACGCGGCGGTTGCCCGTGCCGAACCAGTCCGTGATCATGCACACCAGCACGCCGCGCGCGGCCGCCCGTTTCAGGGCGTCGAGCACCAGGGTGCCCGTGGCATCGTCGGCAAAGATATAGGTTTCGAAATAAACTTCCGAGCGGGCGCCGTCGATGGCCTGGACCAGCGCGGGAAAGTAATCGGTGCCGCAATACAGCAGCTGGATGTCGTTGTGGGCGATGAAATTGACTGTGCGCATGCCGGCAGTCTACGCGAGTTTCAAAGCGGCAACTATCGGCGCGTGGTCCGACAATTTTGCCCACAGGGTGCCATGCATCACTTGCGCGCCTTCCACGTGGAAACCGCGCACGTAGATACGGTCCAGGCGGAACCACGGCAAGGCGGCGGGAAAGGTGCGCGCCGGCACGGGCACGGGCGTTTTCGTCTGGCGCCGCGCCAGGGTACGCACGAGGTCGCCCAGGGCCGAGTTCGACGCGCGCTGGTCGAACACTTCCACCACGCCGAGCGCATTGCGCAGCTTGTCGCTGAGCGTATTGCGCCAATCGTTGAAGTCGCCGGCGATGATGACCGGCTCGCCATTCGGCGCCGATTCCATCACGGCATCAATCAGCGCCTGCGTCTGCCGGCCCCGTCCCGATTCAAACAGGCCCAGGTGGACGACATAACAGTGCACGTCCGCCTGCGGCGTCTTGAGCACGCAATGCAGGATGCCGCGTTGCTCGTAGGCATGGTCGGACACGTCGTGGTTGGTTTGCGAGGCGATGGGAAATTTGCTCAGCAAGGCGTTGCCATGGTGGCCATGGTCGTACACGGCATTCATGCCATAGGCGGAATGGTGTTCGGCGCCGGCAAAGAACTCGTGCTGCGACGCTTCCGGCCAATGCTTGTGGCCGTTTTTCTCGGCGCCATAGCGGGCCGCATTGCGGTCGTGCTTGCCTTGCACCTCTTGCAGGAAGACAACATCGGCATGAAACAGGGCAATCGCCTGTTTTAAAGCATGCACGCGGGGCAAGCCCCGCACGGAGGAGACACCCTTGTGGATATTATAAGTTGCTACGCGGATTTTCATGCATTGATTCTACTCCCAGACGGCCCCCGCGCGGCGCCGGCGTAGGTGCGCGTGCGCACCTAAACGCGCACAATCAGGCCAGCATGCGTCCCACGCCCGCCGTCACGCTGACGATCAGCGCGGTAATGCCGGCCGCCCAGACGATCTTGACCAGCAACGGTGCGCCGCGCCAGGCCACCGTGCGCTTGCCCTTGGCAAACGCGCCCGGATGCAGCAGCCAGCCGATCGCCATCAGCGGCATGCCGATGGGCGGCGTGCGGCCAGGCACGGTGGAGCCAAACAGCAGAAAAATGAAGCACAGGCAAAAAACGATGCCCAGGGTGCCCAGCAGTTTTTGCTGTGCAGTCAAATGTAACCAGTTCAACATGGAATGCTTTCTAGGGAAATCAGGTGGGGCGCGCCAGGCCTGTCATGGCCGGCAATTGCAAAATCGCTTCCGCATTGGAAGAGGAGAAACAGCGGTCGCCCGCCGCCAGATAGGGCAGCCACGCGTATTGCAAGTGTTCGCGCGGGCTCAGGGTGATGGCGACGTCGCGCGGCACTTGCACGCTGAACACGTGTTCCGTGTTGCGCGTCACGCCGGGCGCGTAGCGGTGGCGCCAGATAGGATAGATCTCGTACACATTCGACAAGTTCCAGTCACGCAGCACGATGTCGTTCCCATCGGCAACGATGCCCGTTTCCTCAAACAATTCGCGCGCGGCCGTCTGCAGCAGCGGTTCGTCAACTGCATCGACGGAACCCGTCACGGATTGCCAGAAACCGGGCTGGCCCGCGCGCTCGATCAACAAGACGTCAAGGTCAGCCGTATGAATGACGACCAGCACGGAAACAGGGATTTTATGAGTCATATCAACAATGAAAAAGGCGCCACAACAGCGCCTTTTTTTGCATAGTGGATCAAACAGCGGCCGCCTGGGCAGCCGCATGCTTCATTACACTACTTTTGGCTCGGCGCTGCGCAAACGGATGTGCAGTTCACGCAACTGCTTTTCGTCAACTTCCGACGGCGCATGGGTCAGCAAGTCTTGCGCGCGCTGGGTTTTCGGGAAAGCGATCACGTCGCGGATCGATTCGGAACCCGTCATCATGGTCACGATACGGTCCAGGCCGAATGCCAGGCCGCCATGCGGTGGCGCGCCGTATTGCAGGGCGTCGAGCAGGAAGCCGAACTTCAGCTGCGCTTCTTCCGCATCGATCTTCAACGCGCGGAACACTTTCGACTGTACTTCTTCGCGGTGGATACGGATCGAACCGCCGCCCAGTTCCCAGCCGTTCAAGACCATGTCGTAGGCCTTGGCGATGCAGGCGCCCGGATCGCTTTCCAGCATGTCTTCATGGCCGTCTTTCGGCGCCGTGAATGGATGGTGGGTCGCCGTCCAGCGGTCCGCTTCTTCGTCGTGCTCGAACATCGGGAAGTCGACCACCCACAATGGCTTCCACACGTCTTCGAACAGGCCGGCTTTCTTGCCGAACTCGCTGTGACCGATTTTCACGCGCAGCGCGCCGATGGCGTCGTTGACGACTTTCGCCTTGTCGGCGCCGAAGAAGATCAGGTCGCCGTCTTGCGCGCCCGTCTGCTCGAGGATCGTGGCCAGCACGTCGGCAGGCAGGAACTTGACGATAGGCGACTGCAAGCCTTCAGGACCCTTGGCTTTCTCGTTGACCTTGATGTAAGCCAAGCCCTTGGCGCCGTAGATGGCAACAAATTGCGTGTATGCATCGATTTCCGAACGGGGCATGCTGCCGCCTTGCGGTACGCGCAGGGCGACCACGCGGCCGCCTTTCATGTTGGCGGCGCCGTTGAAGACCTTGAATTCGACCGACTTCATGACTTCGGTCAAGTCCGTGAAGGCCAGTTTGACGCGCATGTCCGGCTTGTCGGAACCGTACAGGCCCATCGCTTCGGCGAAATCCATCACCGGGAACGGGTTCGGCAGGTCGATGTTCAGGGTGTTCTTGAAGACGACGCGGATCATGTCTTCGAACAGGTCGCGGATTTCCTGTTCCGTCAGGAACGAGGTTTCGCAATCGATCTGCGTGAATTCAGGCTGGCGGTCGGCGCGCAAGTCTTCGTCGCGGAAGCATTTGGTGATCTGGTAGTAACGGTCGAAGTTGGCGACCATCAACAGTTGCTTGAACAACTGTGGCGATTGCGGCAAGGCGAAGAAGCTGCCCGCATTCACGCGCGACGGCACCAGGTAGTCGCGCGCGCCTTCTGGCGTGGACTTGGTCAGCATCGGCGTTTCGATGTCGATGAAGCCCAGCGCGTCGAGGTACTTGCGCACTTCCATCGTCACCTTGTAGCGCAGGCGCAGGTTGTTCTGCATTTGCGGGCGGCGCAGGTCCAGCACGCGGTGCGTCAGACGCGTCGTTTCCGACAGATTGTCGTCATCGAGCTGGAACGGCACGGGCACGGAAGGGTTCAGCACTTCCAGCTCCGAGCAGACCACTTCGATCTTGCCCGACTTCAGGTTGTTGTTGATCGTGCCTTCGATACGGTTGGTGACGACGCCCGTCACGCGCAGGCAGAATTCGTTGCGCACGGCTTCGGCGACCTTGAACATCTCCGCTTGTTCCGGGTTGCAAACGATTTGCACCAGGCCTTCACGGTCGCGCAAGTCGATGAAAATCAGGCTGCCGTGGTCGCGGCGGCGATGTACCCAGCCGCACAGGCTGACGGTTTGTCCCAGCATGGCTTCGGTAACGAGGCCGCAGTATTCAGTACGCATAGACATAAAATTCTCAGTTCAGGTTAGTGAGTGTTCAATCCGGCCACGTCCCGCATGGGACGCCTGCCTTTATTCTTTGGCTGCCGGGGCCGGTACAGCAACAACTTCCGCAGGCGCCACCACGCCCATCGAGACGATATATTTGAGCGCCGCATCGACGCTCATGTCGAGTTCGACGACATCGCTGCGTTTCATCATCAGGAAAAAGCCCGATGTCGGGTTCGGCGTCGTCGGCACGTACACGCTGACAAAGTCGCCCACCAGGTGGTTTGCCGCATCGCCGCCCGGCACGCCCGTCAGGAAAGCGATGGTCCAGGAGTTCTGGTGCGGATACGGCACCAGCACGGCCTTGCGGAAGGCATTGCCCGACGGGGAAAACAGGGTATCGGATACTTGCTTGACGCTCGAATACAGGGAATTGACGATGGGTATGCGTTGCAGCAACTTTTCCCACAGTTTCACCACGTAATTGCCGACCAGGTTATTCGTCAGCAAGCCCGTGAAAAACACGATCAGTACCGTCAATACCGTGCCCAGGCCGGGAATGGTGCTCAGCGCGGGAACCTGGCGGCCGAACCAGACGCTGGGCTTCGTACTGCCGGGCACCAGCAACAGCGACTGGTCCATCGTGCTGATCACCAGATTCAGGACCCAGGCGGTAATGGCCAGGGGCACCAAAATCAGTAATCCGGTAATAAAGTATTTACGCATCGGTTTCTCGGTAAGGGATCGTCTCGGCGCGGCGCGCTCTCAGTCCGCTTTCGGCGCAGCGGCAGCCGGGGCGGGCGCAGGCGCGGCAGCAGGCACGCTTTCGGCGGCCGGGGCAGGTTTGGCGCTGTCGGCCGGGCCCGTCGGAATGGCCGTGGTGGGCGCCGTGCCGCCGCGGAAATCGGTCGCGTACCAGCCGGTGCCCTTCAATTGGAAACCGGCGGCCGTCAATTGTTTCTTGAAACTGGGCTTGCCGCACGACAGGCACACCGTCAGTACTGGATCGGAGATCTTTTGCAAGACGTCCTTGGCAAAACCACACTCGTCACAACGGTAAGCGTAAATCGGCATCTCTACTCCGAGAAAATCATCAAAAACCCTGAATTATAAAGCTTTTCCGCCATTCTCAGCGGAAAATGCCCGGCCGCGACCGTTGCCGCCTCAGTCCGCCCGGCGGCGCCAGCTCATCCAGCGCTCCTTGCCGGCGAAGACGGCGATGGAATCATCGACGGCCTCATCGGCCAGGCAGTCGAAATGCGGCGCCAGCAATTCCTGCAGTGTCTCACGCGATATGCCAAATGGCGGCCCCTTGGCATTATCGTCAAAGAAAAAGTAGCCGGCCAGCATGGCGCCCGGCGCCAGCAGCTGCGCCCAGCGGGCCGCCACTTGCGGCCACATGGCGCGCGGCATGGCGCACAAAAAGGCCCGTTCATAGATCAGGTCCAAGGGCGCAGCTGGCTGCCAGGAAAAGAAATCCGCCTCCACCACCCGCCCTGCCCGCTCGCCCAGCTGCGCGCGCGCGGCCGCCACGGCGCCTGGCGCAAAGTCGATGGCCGTGGCGTCCCAGCCGCAATCGAGCATGAAGACCAGCTCATACGCGCAGCCGCAGCCGGGAATCAGGCAGCGCAGCGGCGCCGGACTGCCGGCCACGAAGCTGCGCAGGCGCGACGGCACGCCGCCGTGGTCCCAGGGCGTGAATTGCTTCTCGAAACGCTCGTCCCAGAAGGCGGGCGACAGCGGGTCGCGGGTATGGAAGTCAGCCATCACTTACGTCCTCAGCGAGTTAAAACGGCAGTTGATGCCAGCGCATGAACACTTGCAAGCCCAGCGCGCCGAGCGCGAAGGCGCCCACGAAGTACACGATAAAGCTCAGCAAGCGGTTCGTCTGGCGTTGCTCTGCCAGCAAGGTTTTCATCAGTTCCACGTCGTTTTCGCGCGGTTCGCCATGCACCGTCAAGGCCTGGTGCAGCAAGCGCGGCAGTTGCGGGAAGATGTGCGCATAACGGGGCGCCTCGGCGCGCAAGCGCTCCATGAAGCCTTGCGGCCCCACCTGATTGCTCATCCACTTTTCCAGGTAGGGCTTGGCCGTTTGCCACAAATCCAGTTCCGGGTCCAGCTGGCGGCCCAGGCCTTCGATATTGAGCAGGGTCTTTTGCAGCAGCACCAGTTGCGGCTGCACTTCCACATTGAAGCGGCGCGAAGTCTGGAACAGCCGCAGCAATACTTGCCCGAAAGAAATATCCTTCAGCGGGCGGTCGAAGATCGGCTCACAGCAGGCGCGCACGGCCGCCTCCAGCTCGTCGACGCGCGTGTCTTTCGGCGCCCAGCCCGATTCGATGTGCGCCTCGGCCACGCGCTTGTAGTCGCGGCGGAAGAAGGCGAGGAAGTTTTGTGACAGATAATCCTTGTCGTAGTCGTTCAGGGTGCCGACGATGCCGAAGTCGAGCGCGATGTAGCGGCCGAACGATTCGGGCGCGATCGACACGAGAATATTTCCCGGGTGCATGTCTGCATGGAAAAAGCCGTCGCGAAACACTTGCGTGAAGAAAATTTCGACGCCATCGCTGGACAGCTTGCGCAAGTCCACGCCGGCCTCCACCAGGCGATCGATCTGCGACACGGGGATGCCAACCATGCGTTCCATCACGATGACGCTGCTGGAACAGTAATCCCAGTGCATTTCCGGCACCAGCAGCAAGTCCGAGTTGGCGAAATTGCGGCGCAGCTGGCTGGCGTTGGCCGCCTCGCGCATCAGGTCCAGCTCGTCGTGCAGGTATTTGTCGAATTCGCCCACGACTTCCTTCGGTTTCAGGCGTTTGCTGTCGGCCCACAGGCGGCTGATCCAGCCGGCCGCGATGTGCATCAGCGCCACGTCTTCGTCGATCAGCTTTTTCATGCCTGGACGCAAGACCTTCACGGCCACTTCGCGGCCGTCTTTCAGGGTGGCGAAATGCACCTGGGCAATGGAGGCGGACGCCACCGGCTCGCGCTCGAAGCGGGCAAACAATTGATCCGGATGCGCGCCGAGCGACTTGGTGATCTGTGCGATGGCCAGGTCGGAATCGAACGGCGGCACCCGGTCTTGCAGGCGCGCCAGTTCTTCGGCGATGTCGGGCGGCATCAAATCGCGCCGGGTCGACAGCACCTGGCCGAATTTGACGAAAATCGGCCCCAGCTCTTCCAGCGCCAGGCGCAGGCGCAAGCCACGCGGCGACGACAGGTCGCGCCAGAAAATCAGGGTGTCGATCAATTTGGCGGTGCGGGGAACTTGCAGACCAGAAATCGCTATCTCATCCAGACCGTACTTGATGGAAACACGGATGATTTTAAACAGGCGCAGGAATTTCAATATCATGTAGACGAATCCGGTAAGGAGGACTGCGGCTGGGCGGCGGCGGCCGCCTTTTCCAGCCGGGCAAGGCGCTTGGCCAGGCGTTCGACGTCATCGCGCACGCGCGTCACGCCAGCGGAATACTCTTGCAGGGTAGAAGGACGGATCAGCATGGGCTGTTCGTCGAGAAAATATTCGGCCACGTTTTCCGCCAGCTTTTGCTGGCCCGTGCGCACAAAGGCGGCGGCATCTTTCGCACCGGAAACCAGGCGTGTGGCCAGCATGGGGCCGACGACTTTCTCCAGGTCATGCTCGGCTTCCCAGCGCAAGCCCTTGCTCAATTGCGAAATCGCGTTGGCAAACTCGGCATCGCCTTCGATCTTGACGTAGGAAAACGCCCGTTCGCGGTTTTGCAGGATCAGCGGCACATCGGACAATTTGACGCGGATGGTGACGCTGGGCGGCATGTCGGCCGGCGCCGTTTCAAGCATGCCGGCGCTGTCGACGCGCAGGCGCAGGGCCACGGCGCCCGTGTCGATGCAGGCCAGCTTGCCGGCGTGCACGGCCAGCTGCTGGCGCGCCCACGGCTCCTGCGCCAGTAAATGGTTGATAGTCGCGATGACGGGCGTCATCAGGGAGAGATCGGAAAGTGGTGCCATCATATGCCTGCGCGCCAAACGCGCCCCTAAAAATGAAAAACCGCCCGTAGGACAACGCGGGCGGTTTCGATCTTACCAGTTCAGCAGGAAATATCTGTCAAGCATCATGCATTGCGCATGAACTTAAGCCATTATTCAGCAAGTTTTGACAATTAATTCAATTGCTGGATGCCTGCCAGGACCCAGCCGCTGTTGCCGCTGACGGGTTTCGACATATTCCACACTTCCGCGAACGGTTCGGCCGCGGCGCCCGGCGCCGAACGGATCAGGCCCGTAAACTTGACGCTGGCCAGGTAATCGTTGACGCTCGTCTCGATACCGAGCAATTCGGCATTGATGGTGACGACGTCCGTAAAGTCCGGCTGCGCGCCCCGTTCCTGGATTTGCATGCGCAGTTCCGCATACACTTCCGGCGACGTGAATTCGCGGATATCGTTGACGTCGGCCTTGTCCCAGGCCGCTTGCAGGCGAATGAAATTGCTTTTCGCGTGGCGCAGGAAGGCATCCTTGTCGAAGTCGCTTGGAACGCCCCATGGCGCGGCAGCCGGTACTGGCTTGTCCAGGCCTACGCCGGACGACACGGGCTGCAGCGGCGGCAGCGGCGGAATGCGCGAACCGATGTCGGGCACGTTACCGGCCGGTGCCGGCTGGTTGCCGCCAAAACCGGCGAACGGCGCATTGCCGCTGGTATTGTTGTCGCGCTTGCCGCGCACCATGCGGTAGATGAAGAAGGCCACGCCGGCCAGCAAGGCCACCATCAGCAGGGTGCTGATCATGCTGGCCAGGGCGCCGCCCAGGCCAAAGTGCGACAGCAAGGCGCCCAGGCCCAGGCCCAGCAGTGCGCCGCCCAATAACCCCTTCCAGCGGCTCGGTGCCTTGGCGGCAGGTGCCGGTGCGGGGGCCGGCGCAGGTTGCGCCTGGCGTGGCGCGGCGGCCGGTGCCGGGGCCGGCGCAGGTGCGGGCGCCTGACGGCCCACGTTTTGCGACTGGCGGCCAAACGAACGGCCACCGCCCATGGGACGGGCCAGCGCCTCGCCCAGTATGGATACCGTGGTCGCGGCCAGCATCATGCCGACCATAAATTTCTTCAATTTCATTCCATCTCCTAAAATCACCAACGTTGATGCATTACATCTTGATACCGGTGTGCAAAGCGGCAATGCCTGCCGTCAAATTGTAGTACTGCACGCGCTCCAGGCCCGCCGTTTCCATCATGGTTTTGAGGGTTTCCTGGTCCGGATGCATGCGGATCGATTCGGCCAGGTAGCGATAGCTTTCCGCGTCGCCGGCGATTTTCTGTCCGAACCACGGCAAGACCGAGAACGAATACAGGTCGTACGGCTTTTGCAGCGGTGCCGCCACTTTGGAAAACTCCAGCACCAGCAGCTTGCCGCCCGGTTTCAGCACGCGGCGCATTTCCGCCAGCGCCACATCCTTGTGCGTCATGTTGCGCAGGCCAAAGGCCACGCTGACACGGTCGAAATAATTATCGGGGAATGGCAGTTTTTCCGCGTCACACAACAAGGTGGGGGTGAGCAAGCCGCGATTCAAGAGCCGGTCGCGGCCCACGCGCAACATCGATTCATTGATATCGGTCAACCAGACTTCGCCCGTAGGACCGGCCTGCTTGGCAAACGCCTTCGACAGGTCGCCCGTGCCGCCGGCGATGTCGAGCACCTTGAAACCGGGGCGCACGCCCGCGTTGGCGATGGTGAACGTCTTCCACAGACGGTGCAGCCCGCCCGACATCAAGTCGTTCATCACGTCGTATTTGGCAGCGACGGAATGGAACACCTTGGCGACTTCGCGCACTTTGTCGTCTTCTGCAACTGTTTTGTATCCGAAATGGGTCGTATTGGTCATGGTAGGCAGTCTGTTTGAACTTGGGAGCATTATACAAGCGGCAGGCGCATTTCCCCGTGACGCCGGAGAAGGTATTGCCTTTCCACTGCATTCTCAGCCAGCATTGCCGCCCGCGCATACGCGGCCAGCGCGCCAGGCCGGTCGCCCTGGCGGCGCAGCAAGTCGGCCCGGGCCGCGTGCAGATAATGCGAGTTGGCAAGGCTGGGCACGGCTTCCAGCCGTTCCAGCCACGCCAGCCCGTGTTCGGCGCCGTGCGCCATGGCGCAGGCGATCACGGCATTGAGCAAAATCAAGGGTTCCGGCTTGTGCCGCAGCAAGGCGCCGTACAGGACGCTGATCTGGCGCCAGTCCGTCTGGCTGGCCGTGGGCGCTTGGGCGTGCAAGGCGGCTATCGCCGCCTGCAACTGATATGGCCCCGGCGAGCGCGCCCGCAAGGCCAGTTCCAGCACGGCCAGCCCCTCGGCAATCCAGTCACGCCGCCACAGGTGCCGGTCCTGCTCTTCCAGGGTCAGCAGAAAACCCTCGGGCGACAGGCGGGCCGGGCCGCGCGACGCCTGCAGCAGCAGCAAGGCCAATAGCCCCTGCACTTCCGGCTGGCCCGGCTGCAGGCTGTCAAGCAGCCGCCCCAGGCGCAGCGCTTCCGCGCACAGGTCCGCGCGCAGCAGGCTATCGCCGCCGCTGGCGCAATAGCCTTCGCTGAACACCAGATAGATGACATGCAACACTTGCGCCAGCCGCGGCTGCAGTTCTTGCGCCGGCGGCAACTCGAAGGGAATGCGCGCTTCGGCGATCTTGCGTTTGGCGCGCAATAGCCGCTGCGACAGGGCCGCTTCCGCCAGGCCGAAGGCGCGCGCGATCTCGGCCGTGGACAGCCCACACAGGGTGCGCAGGGCCAGCGCCACCTGCGCCTCGGGCGCCAGCGCGGGATGGCAGCAGATGAACAGCAGGCGCAGGCGGTCGTCCTCGATGGCTTGCGTTTCATCAAGCATGGCCGCCGGCAGGCAGGACCGCACGGCCTCGGCTTCGCTGACGCTCTTGCCCGCCCGGCGCACATGGTCGAGGCCCGCATTGCGCGCCACGGCACTGAGCCAGGCGGCAGGATTGTCGGGGATGCCCGTGCGCGGCCACAGTTCCAGCGCCTTGCGGCACGCTTCCTGCAGCACGTCTTCCGCCAGGCCCAGGTCGCCGAAACGCCGCATCAGGCCGGCCAGCACCCTGCCCTTTTCCTGGCGAAAGACGTACTCGACGGCCGCAATGGCGTCGCCGGCCATGTTCAAGCCGTCACGGGCCGCACTTCGATGGTGCCCAGGGAAGCTGCCGGACAACGCCCGGCCCAGGCCAGCGCCTCGTCCAGGTTGGCGCAATCGAGCAGATAGTAGCCACCCAGCTGCTCCTTGGTTTCCGCGAACGGCCCATCCGTGATGACGGGCTTGCCGTTTTGCACACGCACGCAGGTGGCGCTGCGCACGGGCGCCAGCTCGGCGCCGCCGCGCAGCACGCCAGCCGCCTCCAGGTCCTGCGTATAGCTGGCAAAGTCGGCCATCAGGCTGGCCATCTGCCCTTCCGGCATGGTTTCGTAACGGCATTCATCGGCGTAGATCAGGATCATGTATTCCATAGTCTCTTCTCCAAAAGAAAAATGCCCGCAAGCGCGGGCATTCATACGACGAACGGGGCGGCGGCAATCCGACAAGATTACCGCATTATTTTTAATTAATGCTTATGGCCGCAGCTGGGTCCGTGAACATGGCCGGACGACTGCTTGATGGTCATGTCGGCCTTGGCGTCGCGGCCGCTGTCGCCCGGGTAGCCGGCCGCCGTCAGACGGTCCAGGTAATCCTGCCACAGCTTGTCTTTTTCCGCGCCCAGCTTGTACAGATAGGCCCAGGTGTACAGGCCGGAATTGTGGCCATCGCTGAAGGTCGGCTGCACGGCGTAGTTGCCGACCGGCTCCAGACCCGTGATGCCGACCAGGCGTTTGCCTAATTGCAAAGTTTCCTGGCCCTTGCCATGGCCCTGCACTTCGGCCGACGGCGAATACACGCGCAGGTATTCGAACGGCAGCGCAAATGTGCTGCCATCGTCGAAGGCCACGTCGAGCACGCGCGACTGGTTGTGCACGGTCAAGCCGGTCGGTTGCGGTGTTGCTGTTTTTTCAGTCATGACAATACTTTATGCGGATAAACGTTGAATGATGGCGGCGCGCAAGGCCGGCAGCAGGGCGCGGCGCGCGGCCAGCACCTCGGGCGCCGTCTCGCGCTGGACCACCGCCCAGCTGGGATTCGGGAAATGCGCATCGTCGCGGTAGCGCGGGATCACGTGCCAGTGCACGTGCGGCGTCATGTTGCCGAAACTGGCCACGTTGACCTTTTCCGGTGCCATCACTTCCCGCACGGCCAGCTCGACTTGCCACACGACTTCCATCACGTAATTGCGCTCGCCCGGCGTCAAATCCGTCATTTCCTTCACATGTTTGTTCCAGATCACGCGGCAAAAGCCGGGATATGCAGGGTCGTCGACGGCCACCACGGACAGGCGTTCGCTACGCCACAGCAAGGCCTCACAGCCCTGCTTCTTGGCAAAGCCATCGAGCAAGTTGCACAGATCGCAGGTCGAGGACGTCACACCAGCACCCGTTCGATGCCGCCGTCATTGGCGCGTTTCACGTAATCCGGCATCCAGTTCTCTCCCAGCAAGTGTTTGGCGATCTCGACGACGATGTAGTCGGCCGTCGTGCCCGAATCGTCATTGTAGCGCGACAAGCCTTGCAGGCACGACGGGCAGCTGGTGAGGATTTTAACGTCGCCGGTAAAACCGTCGCCGCGCAGCTTGTCGGCGCCCTTGACCATCTCTTCTTCCTTGCGGAAACGCACTTGCGTGGAAATATCGGGACGCGTGACGGCCAGGGAACCCGATTCGCCGCAGCAACGGTCATTCTTCTCGATCTTCACGTTGTCTACCGTGCTGATCAGGGAATTGATGGTTTTGCCCGATTCCTGCAGCTTCATCGGATTGTGGCATGGCTCGTGGTACATATAGCGCGTGCCGTTGACGCCTTCCAGCTTGACGTTTTTCTCCAGCAAATACTCATGGATATCCATGATGCGGCAGCCGGGGAAAATCTTTTCAAACTGATACGTTGCCAGCTGGTCGTAGCAGGTGCCGCACGACACCAGCACCGTCTTGATGTCCAGGTAATTGAGCGTGTTGGCCATGCGGTGGAACAGGACGCGGTTGTCCGTCATCATCTTCTCGGCCTTGTCGAACTCGCCCGCGCCCCGCTGCGGATAACCGCAGCACAGGTAGCCAGGCGGCAAGACCGTCTGCACGCCCACTTCCCACAGCATCGCCTGCGTGGCCAGGCCCACTTGCGAGAACAGCCGTTCCGAACCGCAGCCGGGGAAGTAGAACACGGCTTCCGTATCGGCCGTGGTCGTCTTCGGATTGCGGATGATCGGAATGACCTTGTCGTCTTCGATGTCGAGCAGCGCGCGCGCCGATTTCTTCGGCAGGTTGCCCGGCATCTTTTTGTTAATAAAATGGATCACCTGCGCCTTGACGGGCGGCTTGCCCGTCGATGGCGGCGGCGCCTTGGTTTGCTTTTTCGCAAACTTCTTCAGCAAATCGTGGCCCAGGCGCTGCGCCTTGTAACCCCAGCCGATCATGACCTTGCGCGTGGCGTTGATGGTCACGGGATCGGTGGCGTTGAGGAACATCATCGTTGCCTTGGTGCCCGGATTAAAGCTCTTCTTGTCCATCTTGCGCAGCAAGTTGCGCATGTTCATCGACACGTCGCCGAAGTCGATATTCACGGGGCAAGGCGTGACGCATTTATGGCAGACCGTGCAGTGGTCGGCCACGTCTTCGAACTCTTCCCAATGCTTGATGGAAATACCGCGGCGCGTCTGCTCTTCGTACAGGAAGGCTTCGATCAGGGACGAAGTCGCCAAGATCTTGTCGCGCGGCGAGTACAGCAAGTTGGCGCGCGGCACGTGGGTCGAGCACACGGGTTTGCACTTGCCGCAGCGCAAGCAATCCTTGACGCTGTCGGCGATGGCGCCGATGTCGCTTTGCTGCATGATCAGCGATTCATGGCCCATCAGGCCAAACGATGGCGTGTAGGCATTGCGCAAGTCCGCGCCCATGCCTGGCAGGTTCAGCAATTTACCCTTGTTGAAACGGCCTTCCGGATCGATGCGCTGCTTGTAGCTGCGGAAGTCGCCGATTTCTTCTTCCGTCAAAAATTCCAGCTTGGTGATGCCGATACCGTGCTCGCCGGAAATGACGCCATTGAGCGAGCGGGCCAAAATCATGATGCGGCCCACGGCTTCGTGGGCGTCCTGCAGCATTTCGTAATTGTCCGAGTTGACGGGCAAGTTCGTGTGCACGTTACCGTCGCCCGCATGCATGTGCAGCGCGACAAACACGCGGCTACGCAAAATGCGCGCGTGGATCGCCGTCGCCTCGTCGAGGATCAGCTTGAAGGCGGCGCCGTTGAAGATCTGGCGCAGCTGGGCGCGGATTTCCTGCTTCCAGGTCACGCGCACGGTGCGGTCCTGCACCACGTCAAACAGGGTGGCGTTCGGCTGTGTTTCCAGCCGCGCATCGAACACGGGCAGCAAGCGCTCCATGCCCAGTTCGGCCAATTCGCCCTTCACGTCGGCCAGCGGGCGGTCCAGCTGGGCCAGCAGATAGGTCCAGCGCGCCGTCACTTGCGCCAGCAACTGCTGCGCCTGCTCGGCGCGGTCGCCCAGCATTTCAGCGTCGTCGACGCGGTCGTCCGACGCATCGTCGCTCTTACCTACAGGCAAATTGCCCTTGGCAAAGAATTCGCTGAGGGCTTCCGCCAGTTGCAGTTTATTCTTGATCGACAGCTCGATATTGATGCGTTCGATACCATCCGTGTATTCGCCCATGCGGTTGAGCGGGATCACGACGTCTTCATTGATTTTAAAGGCGTTGGTGTGCTTGGCAATCGCCGCCGTGCGGGCACGGTCGAGCCAGAATTTCTTGCGCGCTTCGGGGCTGACGGCCACAAAACCTTCGCCCACGCGGGTGTTGGCGATGCGCACCACTTCCGACGCCGCTTGCGCGACGGCGTTTTCATCGTCGCCGACGATGTCGCCAAACAGGGCCATCTTCGGCAGCACGCCCCGCTTCGACTTGGTGGCGTAGCCGACGGCGCGCAGGTAGCGCTCGTCCAGGTGTTCCAGGCCCGCCAGGCGGATGCTCGTGTATTGCTCGCCCTTGGCCGGCAAGCCGTCCAGGTAATCCTTGATTTCCACGATGGACGGAATCGCGTCGCGCGCCTGGCCAAAGAATTCCAGGCAGACGGTACGGGCGAATTTCGGCATCTTGTGCAAAATCCAGCGCGCCGACGTGATCAGGCCGTCGCAGCCTTCCTTCTGGATGCCCGGCAAGCCAGCGAGGAATTTATCGGTGACATCCTTGCCCAGACCCTCCTTGCGGAACTTGCGGCCGGGAATTTCCAGGATTTCCGTCTTGAACGGTGCGTTCGGTTTTGTGGCGTCGCGCGTGCTCGGGTGGCGCCATTCCAGCTGGAAACGTGCCAGTGCGATATCGTGGATCTTGCCCAGGTTATGGTCGAGGCGCGTGACGTCGAGCCAGTCGCCGTTCGGGTCGACCATGCGCCACGAAGCCAGGTTGTCGAGCGCCGTGCCCCACAGCACGGCCTTCTTGCCGCCCGCATTCATGGCGACGTTGCCGCCGATGCAAGAAGCGTGCGCGGACGTCGGGTCGACGGCGAAGACGAAACCGGCCTTTTCCGCCGCTTCCGACACCTTGTTCGTGATCACGCCCGCGCCCGAATGGATGGTCGCGTATTCGTGGCTCAATCCCGGCAAGACCGTCATTTCGACGGCGCCCAGGGTGATCAGCTTTTCCGTATTGATGACGGCCGACATCGGCGTCAATGGAATCGCGCCGCCCGTATAACCGGTGCCGCCGCCGCGCGGGATGATGGTCAGCCCCAGCTCGATGCAGCCTTTGACCAGGCCGGCCATTTCCTCTTCCGTGTCGGGCGTGAGCACGACGAACGGGTATTCCACGCGCCAGTCGGTGGCGTCCGTCACGTGCGACACGCGCGTCATGCCATCGAAGCGCACATTGTGCTTTTCCGTGTAGCGGCCCAGCACCTTGACCGTGCGCTTGCGCAAATCGTAGGTCTGGCGGAATTCGTCGCCAAAGTCGGCCACGGCCTTGCTGGCTGCCTTGAGCAGCAGTTCGACGTTATGGCTGCGCGCCTGCGCCACTTCCGGCGCTTCACCGCTGGCGGCAGCGTCGCCGCCGGCCGCATCGATGGACAGGCGGCGCTTGTCGACTTCGGCCAGGCGGTGATGCAGGGCGTCGATCAAGCCCTGGCGGCGCTTCGGGTTGTCGAGCAAGTCATCCTGCAGATACGGGTTGCGGCGCACGACCCAGATGTCGCCCAGCACCTCGTACAGCATGCGGGCCGAACGGCCCGTCTGGCGGGCGCCGCGCAGCTCGTCGAGCAGGCGCCAGGAGTCCTCTCCCAACAGGCGTATGACGATCTCGCGATCGGAAAACGACGTGTAGTTATACGGGATTTCGCGCAGGCGGCTTGCTGCGGGACCATTCGGCGTTTCTGCCAGTAAAGCTTGGATATGTGCGGGAGCGTTCATGGAGTGTGGTGACGATGTGGACTGGACCCTAAAGACCCATTTTATCTTATTGCGCCGCACCATGCGGGAACAGCCTTATGCCGCCCAAGGTTTAAGCACCTCATCCGCTACCATAGCAAATATGGAAAAGTCTTCCTTTACATGAATAAAAAACCAGAATGGCTGTCTTTTTTAAGCAAAAATGCCAAGAATCACGGCTGCCTGCAAACTATCAACCTGCCCAAAAATGGGGCAAACGGGCGTTGTGCCAGCCCCATTCAGGCCAGCATCTGGCCAATCCGGTGCCATACGCCATCGGGGACGTAGAGCAGCAAGCCCGTCATCGTAAGATAGCGCGCGCATTTGCCCACGGCCATGTAGGCCACGCTGGGCCAGAACGGCAGCTTGAGCCAGCCGGCCAGGGTGCACAGGGGGTCGCCCACGATGGGCAGCCAGGCCAGCAGCATGGTCTTGGCGCCATAGCGGGCCAGCCAGCGGAACCAGCGCGTGTCGCGCTCCTTGGCGAACGCCTGCTTGGCCCGGTAACCCATCCAGTAGTCGACGATGCCGCCCAGGGTATTGCCCAGGGTGGCGACGCCGATGGCGGCCCAGAACAGGGCGGGATTGGCCTTGATGACGGCAAACACGGCCGGCTCCGAGCCGAGCGGCAAGAGGGTGGCGGAAATAAAGCTGATCAGAAAGACCGATGTCAGCCCGACTTCCGGTGCTGCGATCAGCTGCAGCAGCCAGGCGATTGCGGATTCGATCATGGAACACTTCGCGATGCGGTAAGGCTCTCCATTATAATGAAGAGCAGCTTGCGCGCCGCACAATCCGCGCCGACCAGCAAGGGCCCACCGGCCCCTAGTTCCACAGAGCATTATTGTCGCCAGGCTATCCGCCGCGGCGCAGCCACTATCGCCCGACACGCTCCAGACCCTTTCTGGCCCAGAATCACTTGCTTGCAGACTATGAACATCGACTACCTCAAGAAAATCCTGACCGCCCGCGTCTATGACGTCGCCACCGAAACGCCGTTGGAACTGGCCCCTGCCCTGTCGCAGCGCCTGAACAACCAGATTTACTTCAAGCGCGAAGACATGCAAAGCGTGTTCAGCTTCAAGATTCGTGGCGCCTATAACAAGATGTCCAAGCTCAGCGAAGCGGACCGCAAGCGCGGCGTGATTTGCGCCTCGGCCGGCAACCATGCTCAGGGCGTGGCCCTGTCGGCCGCGCGCATGGGTTGCCGTGCCGTCATCGTCATGCCGACCACCACGCCGCTGGTGAAGGTCGAGGCGGTCAAGGGGCGCGGCGGCGTCAACGTGGAAGTGGTGCTGCACGGCGAGTCGTACACGGATGCCTACAACCATGCGCTGACGCTGGAAAAGGAACAGAAGCTGACCTTCGTGCACCCGTTCGACGATCCGGACGTGATCGCCGGCCAGGGCACGATCGGCATGGAAATCCTGCGCCAGCACGCCGGCCCCATCCACGCCATCTTCGCGCCCATCGGCGGCGGCGGCTTGATCGCCGGCATTGCTGCTTACGTAAAACAGATTCGCCCCGACATCAAGATCATCGGCGTGCAAAGCGTCGATTCGAACGCCATGGCCCGCTCGCTGAAGGCCGGCGAGCGCGTGACCCTGAACGACGTGGGCCTGTTCGCCGATGGCACAGCCGTGCGCCTGGCCGGCGAGGAAACCTTCCGCCTCGTGCAGGCGTATGTCGATGAAATCATCACGGTCGACACGGACGCCATCTGCGCCGCCATCAAGGATGTGTTTACGGATACGCGCAGCATCCTGGAGCCGTCCGGCGCGCTGGCCATCGCCGGCGCCAAGGCCTATGTGGAACGGGCCAGCCTGACCAAGCACCCCGTCAACAATGAAACATTGATCACCATCGCCAGCGGCGCGAACATGAATTTCGACCGTTTGCGTTTTGTGGCGGAACGGGCCGAGCTGGGCGAATTCCGCGAAGCCGTGTTTGCCGTCACCATGCGCGAACAGCGGGGCAGCTTCAAGCGCTTCTGTTCGCTCATCGGCGCGCGCAACGTGACGGAATTTAACTACCGCATCAGCGATGAAAAAGCCGCGCACGTGTTCGTCGGCATTCAAATTGCCGACAGGCATGAATCAAGCGTACTGGCGAAGACCTTCGAAGAACACGAATTCAAGACCCTGGACCTGACGCACGACGAACTGGCCAAGTCGCACATCCGCCACCTGGTGGGCGGCAAGAGCCGGCTGGCGCAGGACGAGCTGCTGTACCGCTTCGAATTCCCCGAACGCCCCGGTGCGCTGATGCGCTTCCTCGACAGCATGGCGCCGAACTGGAATATTTCCCTGTGTCACTACCGCAGCCAGGGCGGCGACGTGGGCCGCATCCTGATCGGCCTGCAAGTGCCGCCCGATGAAATGGGAGAATTCGCCCGCTTCCTCGATACCCTGGGCTACCGTTATTGGGATGAGAGCAGTAATCCCGTCTACAAACTGTTCTTGGGCTAAATAGCGAATTCACCCCGGTATTGCACTGGGGTGAAATAGGCTACCATGCGTGCTTGACCGAATTCACGCCACACGACCATGACCACCACCAACGACCTCGCCGAACAATCTCCCCTCGGCAAAAGCTCCGCCTACCGCACCGATTACGCGCCGGAATTGCTGTTTCCGATTCCGCGCCAGGGCAAGCGCGACGAGCTGGAACTGCACGGTACATTACCGTTTTTCGGCCTCGATATCTGGAACGCCTATGAACTGTCGTGGCTGAACCAGCGCGGCAAGCCGCAGGTGGCGATTGCCAAGGTCAGCGCGCCGGCCGATTCGCCCAACATCATCGAATCGAAATCGTTCAAGCTGTACCTGAACTCCTTCAACCAGACCAAACTGGACAGCCCGGAAGCGCTGTTGATCTTGCTCAAACAGGATTTATCGAACGGTTTCGGCGCGCCCGTGCAAGTGGAACTGACCTTGCAGGAAGATTTCGGCAAGCTCAAAATGGGCGAATTCGACGGTGTGCTGCTGGACCGCCTGGACCTGGAAATTATGCAGTACACGCCCTCGCCGCTGCTGTTGAAGGCGGCGCTCGATGCAGCACCGGTGGAAGAAAAACTCGTCTCGCACCTGCTCAAATCGAATTGCCTGGTGACGGGCCAGCCCGACTGGGGCAGCGTGCAGATCGAGTATGCGGGACCGCAAATCGACCAGGAAAGCCTGCTGCGCTACCTGATCGGTTTCCGCGAACACAATGAATTCCACGAGCAATGCGTGGAGCGCATCTTTGTCGACATCTTGCGTCAATGCAAGCCGCAAAAGCTGTCCGTGTATGCGCGCTATACGCGCCGCGGCGGGCTCGATATCAATCCCTGGCGCAGCAACTTCAGCACCGGGGCGATGCCGGGCAATCTGCGCAATGCGCGCCAGTAACGCTAGGCAACACCGCGCAACACCCCAAAACCATGCCAACAGGAATGTTGGCTGTGTTTTAAAACAACGTTGCAGTAGTGCCGCAGAGCATGTCAAAGACGCTGAAAAATCGGAAAATCGGCATTCGGCGGCGGAAAAACCGGCGCACCGCGTGTTTTTAATCAAGAAATAGCCGATACACGCCGATGTTATTTTTTTGCTAAAATGATGACCACGTGGGCTGTAGCGCCCACTGCGCCCGCAGCGGGCGTATACTGTTGAGAATTGGCGTTACAGGCCGCGAAAACAGGCCTATAATTCGGCTCGCAAGCCCTCTGCGCATTGCACCATTTCATTGAGTGTCATGACTAATCTTAGCAAAATCTTATCCCTCGAAAACGTCCTCCTGGACCTGGAAGTCTCCAGCAAGAAGCGCGCTTTCGAGCAAGCCGGCCTGATCTTCGAAAACAATTACGGCATCGCCCGCTCTACCGTCTCGGACAATCTGTTTGCCCGCGAACGCCTGGGCTCGACGGGCCTGGGCCATGGCGTGGCCGTGCCGCATGGCCGGGTCAAGGGCAGCAAAACCCTGAAATCGCCGCTGGGCGCCTTCGTGCGCCTGGCCGAGCCGATTCCGTTCGAATCGCCCGATGGCAAGCCCGTCAATCTGCTGTTTTTCCTGCTGATTCCCGATCATGTCACCCAGCAACATCTGGAAATCCTGTCGGAAATCGCCGAAATGTTTTCCGATGATGCCTTCCGCACGGCATTGGCCACGGATCCCGAACCGAAATCCGTGCATTCGCGCATCGTCAATTGGCAACCCAGTCTGCAAGCGGCGGGTTAAACTTCAGGTATTCCTCCACTCCTGAAGAAGACTGCCATGTTGCAAACGCCGCTGACGATACAACGCCTGTACGACGACAATCGTGAAAGTCTGCAACTGGGCTGGTTCGCCGGCTTCCCCGGCGGCGAGCGCCTGATCTCGGGCGACGTCTCGTCGGCCGCCGACCAGGTGGGCCACTTGAACCTGATCCATCCGGGCCGCATCCAGGTCTTTGGCCACCAGGAAATCAATTACTATCAGCGCCTGAAGGTCAACACGCGCACCCATGTGATCGGCGAGCTGATCGCCGGCGGTCCGCCCGCGCTGATCATCGCGCAAGGGCTGGAAACGCCGCCCGACATTCTCGCCATCTGCGACGAGCAAAATATCCCCCTGTTCTCGACCCCGCTGCCGGCCGCGCAAGTGATCGACTTCCTGCGCGTCTACCTGTCGAAAAAATTGGCGCAGCGCATCATCATGCATGGCGTGTTCATGGACGTGCTGGGCGTGGGCGTGCTGATCACGGGCGATTCGGGCCTGGGCAAGAGCGAGCTGGGGCTGGAGCTGATTTCGCGCAGCCACGGCCTGGTGGCCGACGACGCCGTCGAATTTTCGCGCATCGCGCCGAATATGATCGAAGGCCGCTGCCCGCCCCTGCTGCAAAACCTGCTGGAAGTGCGGGGGCTGGGTTTGCTCGATATCAAGGCCATCTTTGGCGAAACGGCCGTGCGCCGCAAGATGCGCCTGAAACTGATCGTGCACCTGGTGCGCCGCAACGCGCTGGAAGAGGAAGTCGAGCGCCTGCCCTTCCTGTTCCCCACGGAAGACGTGCTGGGCTTGCCCGTGCGCAAGGTCGTCATCCCCGTCGCCGCCGGCCGCAACATCGCCGTGCTGCTGGAAGCGGCCGTGCGCAATACGATTCTGCAGCTGCGCGGCATCGATACCCTGCAGGAGTTCATGGAGCGGCAACGCCTCGCCATGAGTGGCGATTAGCGTTGCAAGGAGTTCACCCATGCATGGGTGAACCGTTACGCAGGCGGAGAGCAAGGCTCTCCGAAACCCCTGCTCCACCAACGCCTCGCCATGAGTGGCGATTAACAACGTAGGTCGGATTAGCGGGGCCGCCGAGGTGGGGCAAGGCCCCGCGTAATCCGACGACAATGTTGGCGCGTGCAGCAAAGAAATACCACAGTCCAAATTGCAATAATTTGTAAAGATCATTGCCTCGGGAGCGCAGTGCCGTCCTTTATTGTATGATCGGGCTATGCATATCGTCCTTATCACCGGAATATCCGGCTCCGGTAAATCCGTCGCGCTCAATGTGCTGGAAGATACCGGCTACTATTGTGTCGACAACCTGCCGCCAGCCTTGCTGCCGAGCCTGGTACAAACCCTGCTGGACGAAGGCACGCCGCAGCTGGCCGTGGCCGTCGATGCGCGCAGCGCCGAGTCGCTCGTCAGCTTGCCGCACAATGTGGCGCTGCTGCGCGACCAGGGGCACGACGTCAAGGTCATGTTCCTGACAGCCACCACGCATTCGCTGGTGGCGCGCTTCTCGGAAACGCGGCGCAGCCACCCTCTGTCGCACGAATTGCGCCCGAACCAGAATCCGGCCAGCCGCCGCACCCTGATCGAATGCATCTCGGAAGAGCGCGAACGCCTGTCGGCCATCGAGCAATTAGGCCATGTGATCGATACCTCGGAACTGAGCGCCAACAAACTGCGCGCCTGGATCAAGGATATCGTCGCCTCCGAACGCGCGCCGCTGACCCTGTTCTTCGAATCGTTCGCCTTCAAGCTGGGCGTGCCGCTCGATGCCGATTTCGTCTTCGACGTGCGGGCCCTGCCGAATCCGTATTACGACCTGGCGCTGCGCCCGCTCGACGGACGCGACGCACCCGTGATCGCCTTTCTCGACGCCCAGCCGAGCGCGCTGGAGCTGCTGGCCGACATCCGCGCCTTCATCGAGAAATGGTTGCCGTCATTCAAGTCCGACAACCGCAGCTACCTGACGGTGGCCCTCGGCTGCACGGGCGGCCAGCACCGCTCCGTGTACATGGCGGAGCGGCTGGCGCAGTATTTCGGCCCCAACGAGCGAGTCGTGCTGCGCCACCGCGAGCGTTCTTAATCAGTCGAGGTGGCGCAGCGGATGCGCTTGCGCCGGCCAGACGGGGGCAAAGAAACGCGCCACCATGCTGGCATCGACCTCGTCCAGGGTTGAGGGGTTCCAGCGCGGCGCATTGTCCTTGTCGACCACCAGCGCGCGCACGCCCTCGAGCACTTCGCCATGCGCGAAATTGTGGCGCACCAGCGTGCGCTCCATGCGCAGGCAGTCGGCCACGCCCAGGTGGGCGCCCCGCTGCAGCAATTCCAGGGTCACCGACATCATCAAGGGCGAGCGCAGGCGCATGGCCGCCAGGGCCTTCGCGGCGAACGCGCTGTCGTCCTGCGCCAGCGAGGCCATGATGGCGGCCACCGAACCCGCGCCGAAGTGGCGGTCCAGCGCCGCGCGCGCCGTGGCCAGGGAAGCCGCGCCCGCCTCGGCCTGGAACGGCGCCGCCAGCGCCTTGATAGCCACCGGCAAGGCCTCGCCCGGCGTCGAGTCGAACAGGGCCAGCAGCGCCCCCATCTGCGCCTCGGGCAGATACACATCGGCCAGGCCCGTGTACAGGGCATCGGCCGCACCGATGGTCAGGCCCGTCAAGCCCAGGTACAGGCCCAGCCGGCCCGCCAGGCGGGAAAGAAAGTAACTGCCGCCCACGTCGGGGAACAGGCCAATATTGACTTCCGGCATGGCCATGCGCGTGCGGCCCGTGACGATGCGCAACTGGTTGCCGGGCCCCGCTTGCGCCACGCCCATGCCGCCGCCCATCACCACGCCGTCCATCACGGCGATATACGGTTTCGGATAAAAGTGAATGACATGATTTAACGCGTATTCTTCCGTAAAGAAATCTTCCAGCAGGGCGCTGCCGCCTTGCGGCGTGGCCAGGCCCGCATCGTAAAAGAAACGGATATCGCCGCCGGCGCACAGGGCCTTTTCGCTGCTGGAGCGGATCACCACGGCGTCCACCTGCGGATCGTCGCGCCAGGCCAGCAAGGCAGCGCTCAGGGTGCGCACCATCTCCAGCGACAGGGAGTTCAAGGCTTTCGGGCGGTCGAGCACGATGTGGCCCGTGCGGTTGCGGATGGAGGTCTGGACGAAGTCGCTCATGGCAGGCAGGAAAGAAGTGAGGATGGCGCATTCTAGCGCTTTCACCACGGATATTGCGTCCCGCAGGACGCAAAAAAGGGCGCAATGTGCGCCCTTAGTTGATCACAACTGGGGGAAGCCGGTGGCCTTAGACGGCGACGACGGCGTCTTCCTCTGAGTTGTCTGGCAGATGCTTGATCGCCTCTTTACCGTGCCCTTGCACTTTGGTTTTGTACTTCATCACTTGCCTATCGAGCTTGTCGATCAGGGTATCGATCGCGGCATACAGGTCGTGCGCCAGGCTTTCCACATAGACGGTCTTGCCACTCAGACGCAGGTTGACTTCGGCCTTTTGACGTTTTTCTTTCTCTTTGAGGTTATCCACGGTCAGAATCACGGCGATATCGATAACTTGATCGAAATGACGTTTCACGCGCTCCAGCTTCGTTTGTACGTATTCACGGATGGCTGGTGTCACTTCGAGATGATGTCCGCTGATGGTGAGATTCATACACACTCCTAAAGATGATCGGGTTCGTGCGGTCCATCGTATCCGGCCCGCAGAGGAACCGAAAAAAACTTACAAACACTTACGCAGGCTCACTGGCGGAATTTTCAATGCTTCCCGGTATTTGGCAACAGTACGTCGCGCAATCACCATGCCTTGTTCCCCCAGCATGTCCGCAATCTTACTGTCGGATAAAGGATTTTTAGGGTCTTCTGCTCCTGTCAGTTGCACGATCAATGCCCGTATCGCCGTCGATGACGCTTCGCCCCCCGCTTCGGTGGCGACATGGCTACCAAAGAAATATTTCAACTCGAACATGCCGTGCGGGGTCAGCATGTACTTTTGAGTTGTTACCCGCGAGATAGTACTCTCGTGTAAACCCAGTGTATCAGCTATTTCACGGAGCACAAGGGGGCGCATGGCAACGGCCCCATGCGAGAAAAAGTTCTTTTGTCTTTCTACTATCGCCTGTGCCACGCGCAGGATGGTATCGAAGCGCTGGCGCATATTCTTGATCAGCCACTTGGCCTCCTGCAACTGCGCGCCCATGGCGCCCTCGCCCTTGCCCTGCTTGAGCAAGTTGGCGTACATGGCGTTGACGCGCAGGCGCGGCATGACGTCGTTGTTCAGGGTGACTTGCCAGCCATTGCGCGCGCGCTTGACGACGACGTCGGGCACCACGTAATCGGACACGTCCGAGGCGAACACGGCGCCCGGGTGCGGATTACACTGGCGAATCACCGTCTGCGCCTCGCGCAAGTCTTCATCGTCGCAATCGAGGGCTTTTTTCAGCTTGTTGAAATCGCGCTGGGCAAACCAGGCCAGGTGCTTTTCCACGATGACGAGGGCCATGCGCCGCGTCACCATGGCGACGTGCGGCAAGCGCCGGATTTGCAGCGCCAGGCATTCGGACGCATTGCGCGCGCCCACGCCCGGCGGATCGAAACTTTGCAGCAGCGACAAGGCCGTGCGCATCTCGTCGGCGTCGATCTCCAGCTCTTCCGGCAGGCGCGCCAGGATGTCGTCGAGCGGCTCTTCCAGGTAGCCATTGTCGTCGAGCGCGTCGATGATCAGCTCGACCAGCGCGCGGTCGCGCAATTCGAGCACCGTCACGCGCATCTGCTCCATCAGGTGCTCGCGCAGGGTGCAGTGATGGGCCTCCAGTTGCGGACGCGAATCTTCATCGTCGGGCGCCTTGCCCCGGCTCGCCTCGCTCCAGTCGCTGTCGCCACCCTCGGCGGCGGCCGGGCCCTCGCCCGCCTCGCCGTCAAACCCGTCCGCTTCGGCCGGCGCGGCGGGCGCCTCCTGGCCTGGCGGCTGGGGCGGCGCTTCGGCCGGCGCGGCCGTGGAACTCAGGGCGCCGTCGGACAGCAGGCGCAGCGAACGGTCGAGCGGATCGTCGAGGCGTTCGAGCAAGGGATTGTCCGTCAGCAGCTGCTCGAGTTCCTGGTGCAATTCCAGGGTGGATAATTGCAGCAGGCGTATCGATTGCTGCAACTGCGGCGTCAGTGCCAGGTGCTGCGACGTGCGCAGCTGCAATGATTGTTTCATTGGCTCACATGCGGAAGTGTTCGCCCAGATAGACCCGGCGTACCGACTCGTTCGCGATGATGTCGTCGGGGCGTCCCGACGCCAGCACCGAGCCCTGGTTGATGATGTAGGCACGGTCGCAAATACCCAGCGTCTCGCGCACATTATGATCGGTAATCAGCACGCCGATATTGCGCTCCTTCAAGAAACGCACGATGCGCTGGATTTCGATCACGGCGATCGGATCCACGCCGGCAAACGGCTCGTCGAGCAGCACGAAACGCGGGTCGGTGGCCAGCGCGCGGGCGATTTCCACGCGGCGGCGCTCGCCGCCGGACAGGGACAGGGCCTGGTTCTCGCGCAGCTTTTCAATCTGCAAGTCGGCCAGCAGTTTATCCAGGCGCTCCTCGATCTCGGCCTTCTTCAGGGGACGGCCTTCGACGGTCTGGATTTCCAGCACGGCGCGGATATTGTCTTCCACCGTCAGCTTGCGGAACACGGATGCTTCCTGCGGCAGGTACGACAGGCCCATCTGCGCGCGGCGGTGGATCGGCAGGCTGGAAATGTCCACGCCGCTGATATCGATGCTGCCGCCGTCCGACGGCACCAGGCCGACGATCATGTAGAACGAAGTCGTCTTGCCGGCGCCGTTCGGCCCCAGCAGACCCACCACTTCGCCGCATTCGACTTGCAGCGAGACATCATGCACGACTTGGCGCTTGCCATAGGTTTTTTGCAGCCCGCGAACGATCAGGGTGCTGCCGCAACGGGTATTGTCCATTATTTCTTTCCTGGCGCGGGCGTAGCCGGCGCTTTCTCCGCCGCCGGCGCCTTGTTCTTCGGCTGGATCACCATGCGCACGCTGCCGCCATCGGGGGTGCTGGTGCCGCTGTCGGAATTTTCCATCGCAAACACTTCCTTGCGGCTGTCATACGAGATGAAGGCGCCATTGGCCACGTCGGTCACTTTCGTGCCTTCCAGGCGCGTCAGCTTGGCCCTGGAAAACAGTTTCACCACTTCCGTCTTGTTGTTGTATTCCACGCGCTCCGCTTCGCCTTCGACCCACAGGTCGCCCGCGCCATCGCGCTTCTGGCGGAAGGTGGCCAGCTTGCCGGGATCGGCCCAGAAGGTGATGAACTGGTAGCCTTGCGGATCTTCCGTGATCAGAGCCCGGCCCGCCTTCATGGTCAGGGTTCCCTTCACCAGCACGACGTCGCCCGTCAGGGTACGCACCTGCTTCACGTCATCGACGTGGCCGCTACGTGCCGTGATGACGGCTTCCTTCTCGGAATCGGCCTTCTCGGCATGCGCCCCCCCTATCATGGCCAGGGAAAATACGCTCAACAGCAAGATCTTCTTCATAGTATGGTTTCCTTGTTTCATTCTGTCATTTTGCCGCCGCGGCCGGGCGCGGTTTCGGCGGGAGGACCATGCGCAGCGCATTCTGCACTTCCACCACGCCGGTGGCATTATTGGCCTTCATGCCGATGCCATTGATGCGCGAGGCGCCCGTCAGGATATCGACCGGCACGTCCGTTTCCATTCTTTCCTCATCCGGGAACACCGTCAGCGCTTCCGTCCTGACCGTCAGGTTCTGCGCCTTCGGACTGGCCGCGCGGTCGATCACGACATTGCGGTGCAGTTGCAGCCGGGTATTGTCCTGGTCGATATGCGCCAGTTCCGCATTCATGTTCAGCGGCGGCATGCCTGGCGTGAGCTTGCGCACGAAGGGCTGGTCGATATCGGACGAATCGTCGAGCGGATAATGCGTGAGCTTGGTGCCCGAGACGATATAACTGGGCTTACCCGTCAAGTCCATGCGCACCAGACTAAAATTGGTAATGAAATAGTCGGGTTCATCCAGATGCTTGCTGGCCGTGATGTCCTGGCCATTCTTGTTCATCACTTCGAGCAGCCAGAAGCTGCCCAGCGCGACGACGACCGCGCCCAGCACGGTAAAAATCATGCGCCAGCGATGGGCGCCTCCTGGCTTACGCATAGGGCTTCACTCTTTCAAAGGTCACTGGCGGCGAGGCACGGCACCTCACTCCAGGAACGGCGCCATCACGCGCGCATAGTTGTCCTGGGCGCGCAGCAGGAATTCGCAGATCTCGCGCACCGCGCCGCGGCCGCCGCCGGCCTGCGTCACATGGTGCGCCAGGCCCTGCACTTCCGGACGCCCGCCCGGCACGCTGACGGCAAAGCCCACGCGGCGCAGGATGGGCGCATCGATGACGTCGTCGCCGATGTAGCCGCACTGTTCTTCCGTCAAGCCCGTCAGCGCCAGCAGTTCGCGAAACGGCGTCAGCTTGTCGTGACCGCCCTGGTGCACATGGGTAATGCCCAGGTCTTGCGCGCGGCGCGCCGTGATGGCCGAGCGGCGCGCGCTGATGATGGCCGTCTGCACGCCCGATTCCTGCAGCAGCTTGATGCCCAGGCCATCATACACATTAAACGTTTTCATCATTTCGCCATCGGGGCCGAAATGCAGGCTGCCGTCGGTGAGCACGCCATCGACGTCAAAGATCATCAGTCTGACCTTGGCCGCGCGCGCCAGGTTGTCCGCCACGCTGTCCATCAGATCACCTTCGCTTGCGTCAGATCATGGATATGCAGGGCGCCCACCAGCTTGCCGTCGGCATCGACGACCAGCATCTGGTTGATGCGGAACTGCTCCATCACGGCCACGGCATCGACGGCCAGGCGTTCGGGCGCGATGCTGCGCGGCTGCGCATGCATGACGTCGCGGATCGCCACTTGCGTGAAATCCTGCACGCGTTCGAACATGCGGCGCAAGTCGCCATCCGTAAACACGCCCACGGGACGGTTGTCCGCATCGACGACGGCCGTCATGCCCATGCCCTTCTTCGTCATTTCTTCCAGCGCCTGCAGCAGCGAGGCTTCCACCGGCACCTTCGGCACCCGATCGCCGCTGCGCATGACGTCATGCACGTGCGTGAGCAGGCGGCGGCCCAGGGCGCCGCCCGGGTGCGAGCGGGCAAAATCTTCTTCCTTGAAGCCGCGCAAGTCGAGCAAGGCCACGGCGATCGCGTCGCCCAGGGCCAGGGTGACGGTGGTGCTGGCCGTCGGCGCCAGGTTCAGCGGACAGGCTTCTTTCTCGACGGAAATATCCAGGTGCACGTCGGCCAGCTGGGCCAGGCTGGAGTTTGGTTTCCCCGTCATGGAAATGAGCACGCCGCCCATGCGCTTGACGACGGGCATGATGGCCATCAGCTCCGACGATTCGCCGGAGTACGATATGGCAATAAAAGCATCGTCCGAGGTGACCATGCCCAGGTCGCCATGGGCCGCTTCGGCCGGATGCACGAACAGGGCCGGCGTGCCGGTGGAAGCGAGGGTGGCGGCAATCTTGCGCGCGATATGGCCGGACTTGCCGATGCCGGAGACGACGACACGCCCCTTGCATTGCAGCAACATCGCCACGGCGCGGCCCACGCTGTCATCCGTGGCCAGGCGCGCGTGCAGCGCAACGATGGCGTCGGACTCGATCTGCAAGGTGGTGCGGGCCAGCGCGACGGCGCGCTCGGTCGTCCCTTGCATGTCAATTCGATCAAAAGCTTTCAGCATTGTTTTTTCATGGGTTACACTCATGCCCAAAGTATAAACGAATTAGGAAAGCAAAAAACTTGCCAGTCACAACAAACAACGATTTCCATTGACCGCACCGGGCAACCCATGTTTTCCTCGCTTGAACTGACCCTGATGTTACTCGGCAGCGCCGTGCTGGGCGTGGTCGCTTTCAGAATGTTGCATTTGCCGCCCATGCTGGGCTACCTGGCCGTTGGCATCGTCATCGGCCCCCATGCGCTGGGCCTGGCGGCGGAAAACGAGGCCAGCCATACCCTGGCCGAGTTCGGCGTCGTCTTCCTGATGTTTTCCATCGGGCTCGAATTTTCTCTTCCGAAATTCCTCGCCATGCGGCGCATCGTCTTCGGCCTCGGCATGGCGCAGGTGGCCACCACCATCATCGCCACGGTCGTCTTCGGCTGGTTCGTCGCCCGTTATCTGTCCGCCTACATCCACCTGAGCTGGCAAGCGGCGTTCGCCCTGGGTGGCGCGCTGGCCATGTCGTCGACGGCCATCGTCTCGAAAATGCTCACGGAGCGGCTGGAACTCGAAAGCGAACACGGCCGCAAGATCATCGGCATCCTGCTGTTCCAGGACCTGGCCGTGGTGCCCCTGCTGATCCTCATTCCCGCCCTCACGCGCGATTCGGACAACCTGGCCGAAACCCTGGCCTGGGCCGGCGGCAAGGCCCTGGTCGTGCTGATCTTGCTGCTGTTTATCGGCCAGAAGATGGTGCGCGGCTGGCTGACCATCGTCGCCAAGCGCCGCTCGCAGGAATTGTTCATGCTCAACCTGCTGCTGATCACCCTGGGCGCGGCCTGGATCACGGAGCGGGCCGGGCTGTCGCTGGCCCTGGGCGCGTTTGTTGCCGGCATGCTCATTTCCGAGACGGAATTCAAGCACCAGGTGGAGGAAGATATCAAACCGTTCCGCGACGTGCTGCTGGGCCTGTTCTTCATCACCGTCGGCATGCTGCTCAATATCCGCGTCGTGCTCGACAACTGGTGGCTGGTCCTGCTGCTGCTGTGCGGCCCCGTGCTGCTGAAATTCGCCCTCATCGCGGGCCTGGCGCGGCTGTTCGGCTCCAGCAATGGCGTGGCCCTGCGCACGGGACTGGGACTGGCGCAGGCGGGCGAGTTCGGCTTCGTGCTGCTGAACCTGGCTGGCGGCATCAAGTTGATGGACCCGTTCGTCGTGCAGGTGGTGCTGGCCTCGATGGTGCTGTCGATGCTGGTGGCGCCCTTCCTCATCGCCAAATCGGACGCCATCGTCATGAAACTGGCCGCCAACGACTGGATGATGCAATCCTTGGCGCTGACCAAGATCGCCACGCGCACCATGGCTTCGCAGAAACACGTGCTGATCGCCGGCTTCGGCCGCAGCGGGCAAAGCCTGGCCACCCTGCTGGCGGAAGAAAAGATCGAATACCACGCGCTGGACCTGGATCCGGAACGGGTGCAGGAAGCGCAGCTGGCCGGCGCCCACGTCTCGTATGGCGATGCGGGCCGGCGCGAAAGCTTGGTGGCGGCCGGTATCTACCGTGCCAGCGCCGTGGTGATCACATATGCGAATACCGCGTCAGCACTGAAGTTACTGCATTTGCTCAAAGAAATGGCACCGACCTTGCCCGTCATCGTGCGCAGCCACGACGATACCGACCTCGACCAGTTGAAAAAGGCGGGCGCGGCCGAGGTGGTGCCGGAATTGATGGAAGGCAGTTTGATGCTCGCTTCGCACGCCCTGATCATGATGGGCGTCCCCCTGCGCCGCGTGGTGCACCGGGTGCAGGCCGCGCGCGAGGAGCGCTATGCATCCTTGCGCGGCTATTTCCACGGCACCAGCGATGCGGGCGACGATGCGGAACTGGAACGCCTGCATACGGTCACCGTCAGCGAGGATGCGCACTGCGTGGACTTGCCCTTGAGTGCGATCGACGTGGCCGGCTGCGGCGCATTTGTGACGGCCATCCGCCGCGGCCGCGGCAGCCTCGACGTCACCCCCGAAACGCAGCTGGCCAGCGGCGACGTGGTGGTGCTGCGCGGTACGGCCGACGCCGTGGCCAAAGCAGAAACCCTGCTATTAAAATAACTATTCGATCTGCGCCTGCCAGCTAACGACCTTGTTGCGCCCGCCAGCCTTGGCCTGGTACAGGGCCTGGTCGGCATGCGCCACCAGTTGCTGCGCCACCGTTTCGATGGGGAGCAGCGCCGCGTCCGCTTCCAGGCTGGCCACGCCGATCGACACGCTGACCCACGCCTGCGCGCTGCCCGGCAAGTCAAACATGGTGCCGGCAATGCTGGCACGGATGCGTTCGGCAACAAAGGTCGCGCTGTCGAGGTCGGCGTCGATCAGCAGGACGACGAATTCCTCGCCGCCGAAGCGTCCCAGCGCGTCCGAGCGGCGCAACTCCGTGCGGATGCGCGTCGCCACTTCGCGCAGCACCTCGTCGCCGCCCTGGTGGCCATGCGTGTCATTGACCGATTTAAAATGGTCGATATCGATATACATGCATGAAATGCAATAATTCTGGCGCCGCGCGCGGGCGATTTCTTCCAGCAGCCGGCGGTCGATATAGCGCCGGTTGTAGACGCCCGTCAGGGAATCGGTCAAGCCGATGTATTTCAGCATTTCATTGCTGATCACGTTTTCCAGGCAGATGGCGATGATGGACGCCATGTGCTTGATGAAATCCGTGCCCAGCGCGGGCGTAAAGCGCGTCACGTCGCTGCTGGCCAGGTTCAGGCTGCCAATCAGGCGCTTGTTGCGCAGCAAGGGCACCAGCGCCACGCTGCGCAAGGGAGCGTCGATACCCGGAAAACGCGGGCCATGCACGGCCGCATCGAAGGCCCCCAGCAGCGGCAGCGGCGGCAAGGCCGCTTCCCCCTCGGCCACGGGCCCCGGCGGGGCAAACCCCAGCTCCGTCACTTGATGCACGAACAGCAACTGCGGAAAGATGCTGAAATCGACGCCCAGCTTTTCCATCACCAGCACGATATCGTCATCCTCATCGAGCAGGCTCAAGGTCACGCCGTCGAGGTCGGAAATCACGGGCAAGGTGCGAAAGATGGTGCCTATCAGTTCGGGAAACGTGGACGCGCCGACGATTTCCAGGTCGAACGCCTGGTGGCGGCACATGATGTCGTGGTTGCGCTCGACCTGTTCCAGCAGGAAAGCCATGCGCGCGCGCAAGGCCTGGTTTTCGGCTTCGAGGCTGGCAATGCGCGGATCCGGCGGTATTGCTTGATTCATAGAAACCTTAAACCCTTGTGTGCGGGCGCCATGCTTAAAATGCCAGTTCGAAACCGATGTCCTGCCCCACCACAATACGCTCATCGCCGCCATCCGTGACAATGGCATTCATGCCGAAGCAGATGGCGCCGTCGAGCTCGGGCTTGGCGCGGTAGCCATGCATGACGTCGAGCGGATCCGGCCCGGGCACGCCCGTGGCCTGGTCCACCGACGGAATCGGGCAGCGCGAACACGGCTTGACGGGTTTCAAGGTCGTCGCGCCGAATTGCAGGAACTCGGCGTAGTCTTCCTCGAAAGCGCCGATATCGCCGATGACCAGGTTCGGGCGGAAACGGTTCATCGGCAGAGGCTCTCGACCGGCGGCGCGCAGCTTGTCATTGACGTCGGCCAGCGAGGCGCTGCCGGCGATCAGCACCGGGTAGCCATCGGCAAACATGGTCGAGGCGGCCACGCCGTCCGTCCATGTGGTGCTGGTGGCGCGCACCACGTCCGGGTGAAAGCGCGCCAGGCGGCACGGCACGCCGATGGCCTGACTGAACCAGGTGGCCGTGACCTCGTCGCAATCGTAGGCGCGCACGGTATCGTCCCACACTTGCACTTCCAGCATCGGTGACAGTTGCGGATGCGGCAAGCCCAGCTCGATTTCCAGGCGCAGCATGCCCGGCGCGCGCAATTCCAGGGTGGTGGCCTTGATGGATGGCACGATGAGCGCCATGCGCGGATGTTCGCGCTGGGTCAGGAAGCGGCCCTGCGGGTCGACCACCATCCACTCGCGGTCGAACACGTGCTCGCTCATCAGCCCTGAACGCGTCAGGACCGCCTCGCGCAAATGAATGCCGGCGCACGATTTGATGGGATACAGGATGATGTCGGACAGGATAGCCATGAACCAGGGACAGTGTTGCCGCTTCTGCCAGAAAGTTATTCAGAAACGAAGTATGGCAGCAAAGCGGGCAAGCGTAAATCGGCCAGGCTCAGCCGATGAGGCTGGCCTGGCGCGACAAGGATCAATACGTGTAGAAAATACGCTGGATTTCTTGCGTACTGTTGGTTTTGGTCAAGGCCAGCATCAGCAGGATGCGGGCTTTTTGCGGGTTCAGGGTGTCGGACACGACACTGTCGAGTTCATCGTCGTTCGCTTCGCCATTGCGCGCCACGATGCCCTGGCCAACGCGGCTCGAACGCACGATCAGCACGCCCTTCTGGCGCGCTTCCACCAGAGCCGGCTTCATTTGCGCGGCTACGCTGCCATCGCCCACGCCCGCGTGGATGATGCCCTTGGCGCCGGCGGCAATGAAGGCGTCCATGCCGACACGGTTCATGTTGGCGTAGCCATACACGATGTCCACTTGCGGCAGGGCATCGAGCTTGCTGATGTCAAATTCCGCTTCCAAGGTGTGCTTGCGCGTCGACTGGCGGTAAAAGAAGGCCTTGCTGCCCTGAATGTAGCCGAGCATGCCCAGTTCCGGCGACTTGAAGGTGTCGGTGGTAGACGTATTCGTCTTGGTCACTTCGCGCGCGGCGTTGATCTGGTCGTTCAAGGCCACCAGCACGCCCTTACCCACGGCTTCCTTGCTGCCGGCCAGCATCACGGCGTTGTACAGGTTGATGGGGCCGTCCGCCGAGATGGCGGTCGACGGACGCATGGCGCCCACCACCACCACGGGTTTGTGGCTTTTCACGGTGAGGTTCAGGAAATACGCCGTTTCCTCGATGGTATCGGTGCCGTGCGTGACGACCACGCCATCGACGTCGTTCGAGGCCAGCAGCACGTTGATGCGTTTGGCCAGGGCCAGCCAGTGGCTATTGCCCATGCTTTCGCTGGCGATCTGGAACACTTGCTCGCCTTTGACATTCGCCACTTTCTTGAGTTCCGGCACGGCCGCGATCAGGCGCTCGACACCCACGGTGGCCGAGGTGTAACCAACGGTGGTGGTGCTGTCGGCGCCGCTGCCGGCAATGGTGCCGCCCGTGGCCAGGATCACCACATTCGGCAATTTGACGGCGGCTTGCTGCGCGCGTGCGGGGGCAGCGGCGATAAAGCCCATCAGCAAGGTAGCCAGCATCAGCTGTGCACAAGAATGGAATTTGCGTGAAAACATGGTGCTCCCGTGAAGTGTACTGTCAAAAATAACAACGTCGTGTGCAAATTATATGTCATCCATGCGCGGGTAAATCCCCAATTCATGCGTATCGCGCAAACGTGCGCGCCCTTGTTTGCGCTACAGTGGCGCCATGTCCACACTCCTGTCCTTCCGCTCTTGCCTCATCCTGCCGCTGATCTTGATGGCGCTCAATGCCTGCTCCACGCAAAGCGAACTGCGCATGGCGGCGCAGCAGGAGCAATTCGCGCGCGAGGCGGCCAGCCAGGGCGACTGGGCGCAGGCCATGCGCAGCTACGAGGCGGCCGTCGACAATGTCGAACTGGGCCGGGGCGACTTCGCTTGGCAGGCGCGGCTGCATCACCAGGCGGGACGCGCCGCCAGCGGGGCTTGCCGCTACGATGCGGCCGCATTTCATTTCCGCCAGGCCATCGCGCTGGCAAAGAAGAGCGAATACTCGAGCGCCCTCAGCTACAAGGCGCTGATCGACCAATATGAACGCCAGGGCAAGGCGACGGAAGCCCTGGCAGTGCGCAATGAACTGGGCGGGCCTCAATCGGGGGCGCTGGGCGCCTTTGCCGACCGGGAATCGCTGCCGGTCGGCAAGCATTGCGGCACGCCGCCCTAGCACAAGGGGATGCCGATGCGGGTGACACGCACGCTGCTGGCCCTATCTCCCCTCTTCGCCGTGGCGTCCGCGTGCGCCGCAGAGCCAGCGCTACCCTTATGGGAAGCAGGCGTCTTCGGCGGCGCGGCCGTCACGCCCGCCTATCCGGGCGCCAGCGAGCGCTCGACGCGTAGCCTGGCCCTGCCCTATCTGATTTATCGCGGGAAAGTCTTGCGCGCCGACCGCTCCGGCGTGGGCGCGCGCCTGCTCGACACGGATCGCCTCGATTTCGATATCGGTTTTGCCCTGTCGCTGCCGGCCAGGTCCAGCGACGTACCCGCCCGGCGCGGCATGCCGGACCTGGGCACCCTGGTGGAATTTGGCCCGCGCCTGAAAATCAAGCTGGCCGAACCGACGCAGCACAGCCGCCTGGGCCTGGAGCTGCCCCTGCGCGCCGTCATCGAAGCGCGCGGCGGCCTGCGCCGCCAGGGCGCCACGTTCGAGCCGCGCCTCGTGTATGCGCTGCAAGGCAAGCAGCAGGCATGGCACCTCGACGCCAGCCTGGGCGCCGTACTGGGCAATGCCGCCATCAACGATTACTTGTATGGCATCGGCCCCGCCTTCGCCACCCCGGAACGCCCGGCGTATGCGGCGAAAAGCGGGCTGATGCTCACGCGACTGGGCCTGAATGGCTCTTACCGGCTGCGCCGGGACTGGCGCGCCTTTGCCTTTTTGCGCTACGACAATTACACAGGCGCCGCCAACCGCGCCAGCCCCCTGCTGCGCCAGAACAGCGGCACCTCGGCCGGCATCGGCCTGATGTGGACATGGCAACGCTCGGACAGCCTGGCACGCAGTCAGGACTGACAAAAATACACTATTCGTGCTAGCACATGACGCGATACCCGCCGACAAACTGAGATCCAATCTCTTGCTCTGCTACGCCTTATCGTTGGCGCCAGAAACATCGATAAGCTCTGCCAACTGGTCACCGCCGACAACGCCAATGCATTACACAGCGAAGTGGTGAAGCGTACTGAACAAGGGCGCGCCCAGGCGACTAGCCAGGATAAGCATCTGGTTCCTTGTAAAGGATGCTGATCGACACCCGCTCATCACTATCCAGCGAAAAAGAATGCTCGCTATGGGAAAAGCTGTCTTTGGCGACCAGATAATAATGACCGCTGGCAGTAAAGAAATCCGCATACGAGGTTTTGTAGGAAAAAATGCCAGGCTTGTGATGATAGGCCCGCTTATGGCGATAGCCTGGATCAAAGTCCAGGATGGCAAGAAACCCGCCACTCTTCAATACCCGGTCAGCCTCGGCAACAGCCTTGAGAATTTCCGTGCGATCGACCAGATACAGGCAAAAGCCGAAATATACGAGGTCCATGCTGGCATCGCCGTGCGGAATGTGCGACGCGATCGAGACGTCCAGTTGAACGTTAATATTAGGAAATTTATCCATGCCTTCGCGCACTGCCTCGACGGAGGGATCGATGCCATGCCCCTGCGCCGCAAAAAACTGGCAGAGATCCGCCAGTTTGACGCCGTTGCCACAGCCGATTTCCAGGATATGCCCGATACGGTCACGATGACTGGCCAGGACGCGCTTGATCGTTTCATTCTCGTAGAATGACTTCTGCTGGTTCAAGGTGGATCGATTGCGGTCAAACCAGCGATCGCCCTCCCCCTCCAAAAATATCTGGCATTGCGTTTGCGCTAAGGAAGTCATCACCATGGCTAGCCCTTTGAAGTCTTGTGCCTGGCTGCGAGCAGCCAAATCCCAACGATATCGGTTCCTGCAAAATGGCGTATTGCTTCGCATGCACACTTTACAGATATGATTTTTTCATAAACATTCGGAAAATATTAACACCGATCCTGGTGCTGCGCGCTTTCAGGCGTTGATATTTATCAGCTGTGATAGTGGTATTTTTCAGGCTGGAACCCGACGTGAACGTGCGCCGACCTCCCATAACGGGCATGCCCTGCACAGGCAGGGCATGCCCGCTCAGCTGGTGTGGCGAACGGCCTTCAGAAATCCACCGTTGCCGACAGCATGACCGTGCGCGGCGCGCCCAGGCCCAGGCTGGTCCATTGCGGCAGCGCCCAATACGCCTTGTTGCCCACGTTGCTCACGCTGGCGCGCACGGTCAACGGCCGGCCGGCGGCACGGGTGGCATAGCGGGCGCCCAGGTCAAATACGCTGCGGCCCGGTACGGACATCGAGTTGTCGGCATTGATGTATTGCTTCGATGCCGCCGTCGCATTCGCCGTCAGGGTCACGCCGGGAATGGCGGGCGCATCCCACTCGACGCCCAGCTTCGCCTGCAGCCTGGGCACGCCCGTTGCCTGCTTGCCCTGGTTGGCGCCGCCCACGGTCTTGCTCAAGACCGGATCGACATAGGCGATACCGCCCATCAGGCGCACGTCGCGCAGGGGCGAGCCGAAGAAACCCCAGTCGACTCCGCGATTGCGCTGCTCGCCGCCGAAGGAAAAGACATTGCTGACGGGATCGACATAGCTGCTGGGGCGTTTGATTTCATACACGCTGAGCGTATGCGCGAACTCGCCCAGGTCGACCTTGACGCCCAATTCCGCCTGCTTGGACTTGTACGGCGCAAAGACTTCGCCCGAGTTGGCCGCCGTCAACGGCGCCGTGGCGCCCTGGCTCAAGCCTTCGATGTAGTTGCCGTACAGGGAAACCGTCTTGCTCGCCTTGACCAGCAGGGCGACGGCCGGCGTGGTGGCGCCTTCGTCATAGCGCGAGGTACGCGCGCCCGTCTGGATGTTGAAGTTATCGCTGAGCACTTCCTGGCGGCGCAAGCCCACCGTCAGCTGCACGGTGTCTTGCGCAAAGGAAAGCGTATCGACCAGGCCGACGCTGGCCAGGCGCAGTTCTGCCTTGGAAATTTGCGGCGCATCGAAGCGCGTCGCAGGTCCCCAGACGGGGTGGTAGATATTCGTGATCCAGTCTTTCGCCAGGGTATTCCTGCGACCGTACTGCTTGTCCGTGTGGTGGTAATACGTGGCGTTGACGGCCCATTGATGGCCGATATCGCCCGTGCGCAGCTTGCCCCGCAAGCCTGCTTCCGCCGACTGTTTCTCCACGTCAAATCCCAGGTCGGCAAGATTGGTGCGGTAGTCGCCAGCCGTGTTAAACACCTGGATCAGATATGCGCCCGTCGACTGATAGTCGGCCCGGCTGGCGCCCACGGCGGCATACGCCATCACCTGCGCGTTCACGTCCAGCTCGCCACGCAGCATGGCGCCCTTGTCCTTGGTATCGTAAAACGCCCAGCTGGGATTCAACAAGGTTTCCGGCTTCGGCGGACGCGGCACGGGCAAGCCGGCAGCCAGGTTGACGCCCCGGTTCAAGCCGTCGGCGCGGTCCTCGCTGTGGTACAGGTCGGCGGACAGGCGCGCACCGTTGCCGCGCCAGTCCAGGCCCACGGAAACCAGTTGGGTTTTCTTTTTCTGATGCTCGATGGCGCCGTCGCCATCGCGGTAGACGCCGTTGACTCTGATGCCGAATTGTTTATTCTCGCCAAAACGCTGACCCAGATCAACATGTCCGCCGAACTGGGAATCCGACATATACGACGCCGTCACGCGCGCCAGCGGCGCATCGCCCGCGCGCTTGGACACGAGATTGATGCTGCCGCCCACCGAGCCGCCCGGTGGCATGCCATTGAGCAAGGCCGATGGCCCTTTCAGCACCTCGATGCGTTCGAACATTTCGGGCGACGTGCGGTAATAGGGCGAGATACCGTACAGTCCGCCAAACGCAACATCGCCGATATTCGAACTGAAGCCCCGTATCGAATAATTCTCGCCGATGATGCCCGTCATGCCGCTGCTGAAGACGGTAGGATCGGTGGCGGAAATCACGTCGGTGATGTCGCGCGCCTGCCGGTCTTCGATGAATGTATCCGTATAGCTGATGGTGTTGAACGGGGTTTCCATGAAATCCTTGTCACCTAGAAATCCCACGCGGCCGCCGGACGCCACTTGCCCGCCTGCGTACGCCTCCGTCACCGCGCTGCCCTTGCCCCACACCGTCACGGCAGGCATGGTTGCGGCCGCTTCTGCCGCGGTGCTGTGTGCCGGTTCGCGGCGCAGCGTGTAGCTGCCGTTGCCCTCGCGCACGGCTTGTAAACCGTGTCCGCGCAGCAATTCGTAAAAGCCTTCGGGCACGCTGTAACTGCCGGACAGGCCGGCACTGTTCTTGCCTTGCAGCAGACTAGCTTCGACCGTCAGTTCGATCCCCGCCTCGGCAGCAAAGGTGTTGAGCGCCAGCCCCAGAGTTCCCGCCGGCACGCTGAACGCCTGGCGGGCCTGCGCCGCTTGCGCGTACGCGGTGGGTGCTGCCACGCCCAGCGCCCCCACGGTCAAGCCCGTGATGAGCGCCAGTTGCACGGCGGTGGCGATACGGCTCAGGTTCAAGGCGGGAAGATGGCGCGTTGCCATGCGTTGGGTCATAAAGTAAATCCTTTCAGAGGGGGTGATTGCTTGTTCTCACCCTATCTCCCGAACGAAAAGGCAAAACCCTCAATGCAAATGCGACTCATTACGAAATATGCTGATTATTGATAGCCCTTGAGCACATCGTCGATCACCCGTTTCAGCGACGTCACGCTGGCCGCCGTGATGTACCAGGCATCCGCATCGACGAAGACGACGCGGCCGCTCTTCCAGGCATTGGTCTGGCGCAACAGCGGATTGGCCATCTGCTCGGCCGTCATGACGGGACGGTGTTCCATCACGGCCGTGCGGTCCACTACATAAATGATGTCGGGATTGGCTTGCTGGATGAACTCGCTGGATATGGGCTGGCCATGCAAGCCCGCCTCGATGGCCGAGCTGGCCGGTTTCACGCCCAGCGCGTCGAAAACAAAACCATAGCGCGACTGCACGCCGAACGCGCTGAAGGCGCCGTTGTTGTGCAGCACGATGAGCGCCCTCTCGGGACGCTCCTGCGTCACCTTGCGCGCGGCCGCCACCTTGTCGTCCAGCTCCTGCGCCTTCTGGCGAGCAATCTCCTCCTTGCCGAAGATGCGCCCCAGTGTCAGCAAGTGCTCCTTCACTACGTCGATGTGCTTGCTCTCGCTGTTCTGGTAATCCACGTCGAAATGCACCGTGGGCGCAATCTGGCTCAAATCCTTGTAATGGTTGGCCTGGATCGAGGTCATCAGCACCAGGTCCGGCTGGAGCGCGTGGATATGCTCGAGATTGGGCTGCACGATGGCGCCCAGGTCGCGGATGGCCTCGTCATCCCTGTAGCGCGTGAGGAAATGCGGCACGTAATCCTTCACCATGCCGGCCACGGGCACGCCCAGCTGGTCGAGGAAATCGACTTCATTCATGTCGAGCACGGCCACCCTCTGCGGACGCTGCGCAATCACCGTCGTACCCAGTTTATGGACGATGGTGATGGGAGCAAACGCCGGCTGCGAGGCGGCAGCGGCAGGCGCCTGCGGTGCTTTCTCGCGGCAGCCTTGCAAGACGGCCATGGCGGCAAGCAGCATGGCCAGCGCCAGACGGGGTTTGTTGCAGATCATCTCAAGCTCCTGTGGGGGTAAAGTAATTGCAGACACAGCCGCGCTCGTTGCGCACGATGTGGAAATCGATGTCGTACAGTGCGCGCAAACGTTCCTCGGTGACGACCTCGTGCGCGGGGCCGGAAAAGCGCACGGCGCCGGCCTGCATGGCGACGATGTGGTCCGAGTAATTGGCGGCGAAATTGATGTCGTGGACCACCAGGATCACGGTGCGGCCCTGCTCGTCGCACAGGCGGCGCAGCGCGCGCATGATCTGCACGGCGTGTTTCATGTCGAGGTTGTTGAGCGGCTCGTCGAGCAGCAAAATATCCGTCTGCTGGGCAATCGTCATGGCCAGGAAGGCCATCTGGCGCTGGCCGCCGCTCAGCTCGTCGACGTAGGCGGTGCGCAGCGATTCCAGCGACAGAAAGGCGATGGCGTCATCGATGGCTAGCCGGTCCTGCGGCGTCAGGTTACCTCGGCTGTAAGGGAAGCGGCCGAAGGCGACCAGTTCCTCCACCGTCAGGCGCAAGTGAAAATCGGGCGACTGGCGCAGGGTCGCCACTTGCCGCGCATAGTCGCCGATGCAGATATCGGCGATGCGGCGCCCGTCTATCGCAATCTCGCCGCCATTCGCTTCCTGCAGGCGTGCAATCAGCATCAGCAAGGTGGTCTTGCCGGCGCCGTTGGGGCCGATCAAGGACGTCACTTTTCCCTTGGGAAACTGCGCGCTGACATTGTCCAGCACGCGCCTGGCGCCGTAGCTTTTTTCAATCTGTTTGACGTGGATCATGCAGTGCCCCGGGTGCGGACCATGAGCGCGAGGAAATACGCGCCACAGACCAGGTTGACGAGGATGCCGACCGTGGTCCGGTAATTGAAAACGTGCTCGACCAGCAACTGGGCGGCAAGGAAGATGGCGATGGCGATGGCGCAGCCCAGCGGCAAGGTGACGCGGTGGCGCGCCGTGCGGGCCAGGGCATACGTCGTGTTGGCCACAAAGATACCCATGAAGGCTGTCGGCCCCAGCAGACTCGTCGACACTGCCACCAGCACGGCGATCAGCGCCAGTTGCAGCCGCACCATGCGCCGGTAGTCGATACCGAGCGACGTGGCTTGCTCGCGCCCCAGCGCCAGCACGTCGAGCGCCGGCAAGGTCTTCAGCACGGCCACGCAGGCGGCGCCCGCCAGCAGGGCCGAGGTCAGCAACTGCGCGGGCTGCGCCTTGTTGAACGAGGCCTGGCTGAATCCTTGCAAAATGGCAAATTCGCCGGGACTGATGCGCAGCTGGATGAATTGGGTGAACGTGCCGATCACCATCGTCAGCACGAATCCCAGCAGCAAGAGGAAATACACGTTGTTCTTGCCATCACGAAACAGCCAGTAATGGATGGCCCAGGAATACGCGAGCATCAGCACGATGGACAATACAAAATTGCCGTTCTGCCCCAGCAGCACCACGCTGTGCATGCCCATGACGAGAACCAGCAGCGACTGCAGCAGCAGATACACGGCTTCGTAGCCCATGACGGCCGGCGTCAGGATACGGTTGCCGGCGATGGTCTGGAAAACAATCGAAGACACGGCCACGCAGACGCCGCCGATGGCGATGGCGGCCAGCCGCGCCAGGCGCTTCGGAATGATGTAATCGACGTCGAAGTTTGCGCCAACGCAAAGAAAAATCAGCGCCAGGATGGCGACGGCCAGCCACAGCGTCCGCAGATTAAATAGCCGCCTCATCGCCGCCCCCGAATGATCAATATGAGGAACAGCAGGCCGCCCGCGCCGCCCGCCGTCAGGCCGATCGGCACCTCGAACGGGTAGATCAGCAAGCGCCCGGCGATGTCGCAGGCCAGCAGCAGCGAAGCGCCGCCCAGCGCGACGAGGGGCAAGGTGCGGCCCAGGTTGTCGCCGTAGCGCAAGGCCACCAGGTTCGGGATGGCCAGGCCGACAAACGGGATCGCCCCTACCGTGATCACCGTGGCCGCCACCGTGACGGCCACCAGCATCAGGCCCAGCGCCACCGTGGCGCCATAGTTCAGGCCCAGACTGGTAGCCATGCCTTCTCCCATCCCCAGCACGGTAAAGCGCTGCGCGTACAGATACGTGAGGGCAACGATGGGCAAGATCAGATAAATGATTTCATAGTTGCCCTGGACGATTTTCGAGAAATCGCCGAGCAGCCAGCCCTGCATGCTTTGCAGGATGTTGTTGCGGTAGGCATAAAACTCGGCCACGGCGCTGAGCACGCCGCCATACACGAGGCCGATCACGGGAACCAGAATCGTGTTCTTGAAACGGATGCGGCGGATCAGGGCCACATACACGAAGCTGGCGGCAAGGCAGAAGGCCAGCGCGAACGCCATCTTGCCCGCCGTGCCCGCTGTGGGAACTACCGTCAGCGACACGAGAATGCCCAGCTTGGCCGCGTCGAGGCCGCCCGAAGTGGCCGGTTCGACGAATTTGTTGCGCACGATGTGCTGCAGGATGACGCCGCACACGGACAGGCCCACGCCCGTCAGCACCAGCGCCGCCAAGCGGGGCAGCCGGCTGGCCGTCAGGGTCAGCCAGGCATCGGCGAACAGCGCGTCCGACAGTGCAAACAGCTGCGCCCACTCCATCTGCCTCGCACCGACCAGCAGCGAAGCCGCACACAGCAGCAGGAAGACGAAAAACAGACGCGCCTGTATCAAATCGTCATCCCGTTCATGGCTGCCGTGCGGCGGAGGCGATGCGCCAGCCCTTGGCCGCCTGGCGCTGGGCCAGGAAATGCGCATACAGGCCGCCCTGTGCGCGCAAGGTGGCTGGCGCGCCCTGCTCGCGGAGCGTGCCGCCATCGAGCACGACGATCCGGTCGGCCATGGCCACCGTCGACAGCTGGTGGGCGATGACGATCACCGTGCGCTTGCCGCGCAGCCGCGCCAGCGCCTCGGCGATGGCGGCCTGGTTTTCCGCGTCGAGCGCGGCCGTCGCTTCATCGACCAGCAAAATCGCTGCATCCTTGACCAGCGCGCGGGCAATCGCGATGCGCTGGCGTTCGCCGCCGGACAGGCGCGCGCCGCCCTCGCCCACGGGGGTGTCGAGGCCCTGCGGCAGGCGGGCGATGATCTCGGCCACGCCCGCCTGGCGCACCGCGTCCAGCACCTCGGCATCGGTGGCGCCGGGCTTGCCGAGGCGGATGTTGTCGCCGATGCTGCCCTGGAACAGATAACTGTCCTGGAAGATCTGGCTGATCTGCCCTGCCAATTGTTCGCTGGACATGTGCCGCACGTCGACGCCGCCCACCAGCACCGCGCCTGCACTGGCGTCGAAGAAGCGCGCGATCAGGCGCACCAGGGTCGTCTTGCCGGAACCGGAAGCGCCGATCAGCGCCGTCATGCTGCCGGGCGCAATCTGCAGATTGATATCCGTCAATACGTCGGGCTGATCCTGTGCATAGCGGAAGTGCACCTTGCGCAGCTCGACCGCGCCATCGCGCGGCGCCTGCGGCCTGCCTGCTTCCGGCAGCGGCTGCACGGCGAAAATATCGCGCGCCGCATCGAGCGGGCCGCGTGCACCGCGCAGCACTTCGCCGTAGCTGGCCACTTCCTGCAGCGGGTCGACGAAGCGTACCACCAGCAGCAAGGCCACGATGACGGCGATGGCTTCTGCCGTTTCAAGCGCACCGCCAAGGCGGCTATCGAGCCACAGCGCGGCGGCAGCCAGCAAGGCGGCAAAGATCGCTTGCACGGCCCAGGCGTTGAGCACCGACGACAGTGCCGACAGGTAAATGAGCCTCGTACCCGCATGGCGCTGCCCATCGATGGCTTGCTGCAGGAAACGCGTGCCGTCGCCGCCGCCGTCACCACTGAAGGCGCGCAAGACGGATTGCGCTTGCGCAAACTCAACCAGCCGCTGGCTGGTCCGGGCAAAATGGTGGTGATAGGCTTCGTCCGCGCGCTGGCCCAGGTGCGCCGTGAGCCGCAAAGCGCTGGCCAGCAGGGGCAGCGCCAGCAGCGCGATGAGACCGAGCTGCCAGTGCAGCGCGAACAGCGCGGCGAGCAGCACCACGGGCGTGACGGCGCCGCAGATCACGGGCGTGAGTACGTGGGCGGGCAGTTGCGCCACGTTCATCATGCCTTGCGTGATGAGGTGGCCCAGTTTTGCCGTGTTGTCCGGCGTGAACCAGCCGACGGGCAGGCGCGCCACATGGTCGCCCAGGCGCTGGCGCGCCCCTTGCAGCACCGTCACGCCCACGCGCACGCCGGCTTTTTCCACCTGGCGCCGCCAGCCCCAGCACGCGACCAGCCCGGCCAGCAGCACCAGCAGCCACAGGGCCGCGCCGCCTGCGTCGCCGCCCAGCAGCCTGCCCAGGGCCAGCACCAGCGCCGTGATCGTCAAGCCGCTCAGCACGCCGTACGCGAGCGCCATGGCACAGTAGCGGCGGAACACGGGCGCATCGTCGCCCAGCAATTGTATGAATGTCTTCAGCATGGCAGCACCGTTTCTTCCGGGGAATCCTGATAGCCGCCCAGCGTCCACAATCGCGCATAGCGGCCCTTGTCTGCGAGCAATCCGGCATGGCTGCCCTGCTCGGCGATGGCGCCGTTCTCGACGACGATAATGTGGTCGGCGTGCATGATGGTGTCGAGCCGGTGCGCGATCACCAGCAGGGTGCGGCCCCGGGTAAAGCGCGACAGCGCATCCTGGATCGCCACTTCGTTTTCCGCATCGGCCGCGGCCGTCGCTTCGTCGAGCACCAGCACGGACGGGTCGAGCAGCACGGCGCGGGCGATGCTCACGCGCTGCAGTTCGCCGCCGGACAGTTGCGCATCCTCGCCGATGACGGAATCGTAGCCGCGCGGCAAGGCCAGGATGCGTTCGTGGATGTTCGCCAGGCGCGCCGCCTCTTCAATTTCCTGCAAGCTGGCCGATGGCCTGCCCAGCCCGATGTTTTCGCGCACGCTGGCGTGGATCAGCCGCACTTCCTGCAGCACGAAGCCGATGCGCCGGTACAGCTCGGGCGTGGCGATATGCCGCAAATCGACGCCGCCGAGCGTGATGCGCCCTTCGGTCGGGTCGAAAAAGCGCAGCAGCAGCCGCGCCAGGGTCGACTTGCCGGAACCGGAAGCGCCGACGATGGCCGTCACCGTGCCAGGGCGCAAGGTCAGGTTGATGCCTGACAACACCTTGTTCTGCCCGTCGTAGGCATAGCCCACGTTCTCCATGCGAATCTCGGTGCCGTTGGGCAACTGTTGCTCATCCGGCGCCGGCTGCGCCAGCACGGGCGTATCGAGCAAGGCCAGCACGCGCTGGGCAGCACCGGTGGCGTTGTTGAGGTCGTGCGTCAGGTAATGCAGCAGCAGCATCGGCGCGGAAATGCCGGGCGCCACGAGGGCGAACGGCAGGATATCCACGGGCGCCATCGCTCCCAGCGCCACGAACACGGTGCCGGCAAGCACCACCACGCCCAGCACGGCGACGGGCGCGATCAGCGCGTTGGCATTGGCCATCGAACCGACCAGCGGGCGCGTGAAGGCAGAAAATGCATCGGCAAAAGAGTCGACGGCCGCGCGGTAACTGCCGTGCGCGCGTCCCGTGACGCCGAAGGCCTTGACCACGGGAATGCCGTTGACGAACTCCACCACGGCATTGTTGATGCGCCCCATGCCGGCGACGAATTGCGCCATATTGCCGCTGCTGGCCTTCATGGCCCGGCCGAAGAACAGGAAAAAACCGGGAAACGGCAAGATCGCGACGAGGGCCAGGCGCCAGTCCATGGCGAACAGGTAAATGACGGAAATGGCAATGGCGCCCACGGCGCGCCCGGTCGTCGTATAAAAGTGGGCGGTGAGGCTGTGCAGGGTGTTGATGTCATCCTGCATCGCCTGCTTGACTTCGCCCGAGGCCCGGCCGGTGAACCAGCCCAGCGGCACTTGCCCCAGGCGCTGCATGGCTTGCAGGCGCAGTTGATGGGTGAGGCGGTTGTCGGCCAGGTGCGCGGCCAGCTCGCCCAGCGCCATCAGCGCCATGCCGAGGAACAGGCTAGCGACGCTGGCGATGATGGTGGGCCAGAGGCCACCTTGCGCCAGCGCAGGGTTCAGCGCGATGTTGGCGATGTGCGCGATGCCCGCCAGCGGCACCAGGGTCAGCATGGAACCGGTGCCGGCCAGCACGGCGGCAACGATCAGGCGCCCGCGGATGGGACGCAGTATCCGGCTGATGGGGCCGGCTTGAGGGCTTGGGCTACTCATGGGAACAACGGGGAAAAACGTGCATAAGTTCAATGGATAAGGGTGGCTCTTACCCTATATCCCGAACGAGAATGCAAAACCCTCAATCGGCCCCGCGAAATTGTCAGGCAGCGGCCTGGGGCATGGCTTGCACCGTGACCCAATAGCGCGTGCGCGCCAGGATTTGCACGGGCAAGGCCAGCGCCAGGTTGTGCAGCGCGCGGTCCGTGTCGCGCAGGGAAAACACCCCGTTGACCGTCAAGCCGGCCACGGCCGGATCGCAGCGCAGCAGACCGGGCCGGTAGCGGGCCAGTTCCGCGAGCAAGGCATCGAGGCGCATGTTGTCGGCCACCAGCACGCCCTTGGTCCAGGCCGCCGCGCTGGCCGGCACGGGGGCGGCCGATTGCACGATGTCTGCCGAGAAGATGGAGCTGTAGCCCGTGGCGATGCCCACGGCGTGGCCCGGCGCATGCGCGAGGCGTATTTCGACGGCGCCCTCGAACACGGCCACGCGCGACGTGTGTTCGTCTTGTCGTAAAGTAAAACGCGTACCGAGCGCCCGCACCGTGCCGTGGCGGCCCTGCACGCGGAACGGCCGCTGCGCCGGATCGGGATCGTGGGCCGTGGTGACGAGGATTTCGCCGCTGCGCAGGATCAGCAGGCGCTCGCTGGCGTCGAAGCGCACGTCGATGGCGGAAGCGGAAGCGAGCATCACGCGCGTACCGTCAGGCAAGGTAATCTCGCGGATCTCGCCAGTGGCCGTGCCGTGGCCTGCCGTGGCCGCTTGCCAGGCATCCGTGCCGCGCGCCGCATACAGCATGCCGCCCACGGGCAGCAGCACGGCCAGCAGTTTCAGGGCTTGGCGGCGGTTCAGGTAGGCGGCCGGTGCCGGTTCGCGCAGCGCGTGCCGGGCCGCGTCGCGCGGCACGCTGTGCAGCTTGCCTTCGAACGCCTGCAGGCGCTGCCAGGCGAGGTCGTGGTGCGGATGGGCGGCGCGCCAGCGGGCGCAATCGGCCCGGTCCTCGTCGCTGGCGTCGTCAGACCACAGGCGCGCCATCCACTGGGCCGCCTGCTGCACGATGGCGGGTGCAATCACCACTTCCACGGTTCAGCCGCCCTGCCCGTGCAGGGCCTGGTAGCAGGCCAGCAAGCCGGCGGCGATGTATTTTTCCACGGACGAGACGGATACCTGCAGTTCGGCGGCGATGTCGCGGTAGCTCAGGCCGTCCAGTTTGCACATCAGCAAGGCTTTGCGCGCCTTGGCGGGCAACTGGTGCAGCACGGCGTCGATTTCCGTCAGCGCCTCGATCACCAGCGCGCGCTCTTCCTCGGACGGCGCCAGCGCTTCGGGCACCAGGGCCAGCACGTCCAGGTAAGCCGTCTCGATCTGGCGGCGCCTGTACAGGTCGATGACCATGCCGTTGGCAATCTGCGTCAAGTGGCGGCGCGATTCCCCGGCCGGCGGCACGCGCCCCGTCTTCATCAGGTGCAGGTACACGTCGTGCGCCAGGTCGGCAGCATCGAAGGCATTGCCCAGCTTGCGCCGCAGCAAGCCACGCAACCACTGATGGTGATCGGTGTACAGACTGCTGACTTGCTGATGAAGCGCTGACTCGGCGGTGCTCACGATACCCTTCCTGTCGCCAACGGCCGGCAAGAACAGGCGCATCGGATTATAAATGAGAATTATTCTCATTGTACGCGGAGTCACAAGGAAAGCGCAATACGGCCCGCTGTCAGCCCTGCTGCCGGGCGGGCTTGAACAGCCTGAAAGCGGCCCGCAGCGACGGCCTGTAGATGTACAGTGCGGCAGCGAGCAGCGCGCCCCACGCCAGCGGAGCAAGCGCCCCCAGGCGGTGGGCAAAGAACGCGTGGCCCGCTGCCAGCAGCGACAGCAGGAAAGCGCTCAGGTAGAGCGAGCGGCGCGGCAGCGGACGCCAGACGCGCATGCCCAGTTCCGTCTTGACGACAAAATACACGAGAAAACCCAGCAGTTGCGACACGGCGGCGCCCGTGGCGCCACAGCGCGGCACCAGCACGGCGCCCGCCAGCAACGTCGTCAGCAAGCCTGCCGCGAAGGCTGCGATGGAGAGTGAAGGACGGCGGGCCAGATTGATGCCGACGCCGCTCACTTCCGCCAGGGCATACAGCAGCGGCTGGCCCACGGCGGCCACCGCCAGGTACGCAACGCCATGGTAGTTGGGAGGCAAGACCCAAACGATCAGCCAGGCCAGGGCGCCCGCCAGGCAAAATCCCACTACGACGATGGCTTGCGCATGCCGGCAAATGGCGACAATATTCGACAGGTCGCCGCCGGCCGCGGCCCATTTGTGTACTTGCGGTATCCAGACGATCGTAAAAATCGACTGCACCAGCCAGGCCCCGGCGGCCACGCGCATGGCCAGCGCATAAATACCGAGCTCGTCAAAGCCGGCAAAGAAACGCAGCAAGCCCATGCCGGCCGACAACATGAACATATAAAAAATCCCGCTCACGAGCAGTGGCCCCGCCTCGGAAAGCAGGCGCAGCAGCAGCACCCGGTCCACGGCGGCGCGCCAGGCCTGCGCCAGCGATACGCGTGCATGCCACAACAGCCATAAGGTGACCAGCCAGGTGGTGACCACGACCAGGCTCGCCAGGTGCACGAAATTGCGCTGCGGATCCCACCACAGTACAGGCAGCAGCAACAGCAGCGACATTTTCGGCAATACCTGCGCCAGGCCGAATACCCAGGCGCGCTCCTGCATGCGAAAGAGCTGCGCGATCAGGCGATTGGCCAGGGCGCTCAGCATGCCGGCAGCGAACAGGATGGCCAATGCAGGTTGCGCCACATCAAATAACAGTTGCGCTACCGGCGCCGCAAACACGAGTATCACGGCCAGGGCCACGGGCGCGAGCAGCACGGCCGGCAGCAAACATGCTTTCAGCAAGCCGCTACGACTCGTGCTGTAGTGGTATTCATGCAGGAAGGCCTTGTCCAGCCCCAGCGACAGCAACAAACCGGCCACCGTGCAGGCGGTCATGAAGAAATCCAGCTTGCCGATGTCGGCAGGCGGAAACAGCCAGGCCACGGCAGGCACGGTGGCAAGGCTGCACAGCAGCGACAAAATGGGGCCGGCTGAAAAACCCGCGAGACGAGTCAGGCGCATCGTTCAGCCGGCCCGGGCATCTCAGCCATGCCTGTCGTTGGAGAAGCGATACGGCACCGTGTCCGAATCGGCCGGCACGCGCCAGTGGTCCGGCGCATCATAGCGATACGCATGGTCCACCGCATTGACGAGGATGGCAGGCGAGCCGCAGTAATTCTGCACGCCATGCCAGACACGCGGCGGCACGACGAGCAGGCCGGGACGCTTGGTGCCCAGCTTGAATTCGTTGAGCATGCCAAAGGTCGGCGAATCCTCGCGCGCGTCGTACAGCACCACGCGCATCTGGCCCGCCGCCACGAACAGGCGGTCCGTCGTGATGGCATGCGCATGCCAGGCGCTCAGTCCGCCCGGCTCCAGGGTCGAGGCGAATATCTGGCCGATCTGCGCCGCATCGGGCACCCATTCAGTACGGAAAATTTCGGTCAGGCTGCCGTATGCCGTCAAGACAGGCTTAATTTCCTGAAAGATCACGCCATCAATCAAGGCAGGCGCCGTCGGCTTCCATTCCTTGGTAATGCTTTCGCCATCCTGTTTCGCGCCAGCCAACAACCAGTTATCTTTCTCAGCCACCAGATCTACCCCTAGAAATTTTTATAAAAATGCTCTTATGTATTGCAACGGTATTATCTATCGCCGCGGCATGTCATTCAATCCCCGGCGGCGGCGCAATTCACGTAAAAAGGTGCCTTTGCGCCAATACTTGAGCCAGAACCCGGGATGCGGCGGCCACAAGCCCAGCATATAGCAAAGGCGGCGCGACAAAGCTTTCAAGGTCGTCAGGGCGGACAGTAGCGGCGCAATCAGGCGCTCATGGCCCACTTTGCCATACAGCGTGGTAACAGCCTGCAGAATATTGAACGGATCTTGCATGTGCGCCCACCAGTACGCATGCTCGCCGTGCTGCCGCTCCAGGTAGGCATTGCTGCGGCTGCCAGACTGGATCAGGATGGCGCCGATGCGGGGATGGGCCAGCATCGGCCGCCCCGCGCGATACACGCGGTGCAACCAGGCTTGCGACGGCCAGCAGCGCACTTCCCATGATGGTTGCCATGGCCCGATCTGCCGGGCCAGCTCCAGCCGCATGACCCACAGCGAAGCCGGCACGTCCATCCACGGACGGTACGCTTGCACACCATCCGCCAGCGCCCCCACCATGTGATATCCGACAGGCAAGACCACCAGTCCCTGGCCAAAGACCAGCTCGGCCCCGGTGCGTTCGAGGAGATCGATACTGCTTTGCAAATGATCAGGCAACCACAGGTCATCGTGGTTCAGGAATGCCAGATAGTTGCCACGCGCCAGGCTGATGCCGAGATTGTTGGGTCCCGTCTGCTCGCCGTAATTGACCTCCAGATTCACAAAGCGGATACGCGCGTCACCGAACGCGGCGACCACCTCGGCGGTATCGTCGGTGCAGCAATCGCCGACGATAATCAGTTCCCAGTCCTGCAAGGTACTGGCGAGTGCCGATTGAATCGCATAGCCGAGGATATTGCTCCGGTTATACGTGGCCATGACAATGGAAACGAGCGGTTGTTTCTCTGACGCCATAACAGACCTTTCACATCACAGACAAAAAAATGCCGCCCAAATACATTGAGCGGCATTTCGCAATGGACAAATGCAATAGCTTGCTGGCGCTCGCCAGCAAGCATCTGTCCTTAGACGTTGAACAGGAAGTTCAGCACGTCGCCATCCTTGACCACGTATTCCTTGCCTTCGGCGCGCATCTTGCCCGCTTCCTTGGCGCCCGCTTCGCCCTTGTAGGCGATGAAGTCGTCATAGGCAATGGTTTGCGCGCGGATGAAGCCGCGTTCGAAGTCGGTGTGGATTACGCCCGCCGCCTGTGGCGCCGTGGCGCCCACAGGGATGGTCCAGGCGCGCACTTCCTTCACGCCCGCCGTGAAATAGGTTTGCAGGCCCAGCAGCTTGTAGCCGGCGCGGATCAGACGGTCCAGGCCCGGCTCTTCCATGCCCATGTCGGCCAGGAAGGCGCCCTTGTCGGCGTCGTCCAGATCGGCGATTTCCGCTTCCAGCGCCGCGCAGATGGCGACGATAGGGGCGTTTTGCGATTGCGCATACGCCGTCAGTTGATCCAGCAGCGGATTATTGGTGAAACCCGAGTCGGAAACGTTGGCCACGAACATGGCCGGCTTGGCCGTGATCAGGCACAAAGGCTTGATCAGCTCCATTTCGTCGGCGTCCAGGCCCATGGCGCGCACCGGCTTGGCGTCGTTCAGGTAAGGCATCATGCGTTCCATGATGGCCAGCAGCTTGGCCGCGTCCTTGTCGCCCGAGCGGGCTTTCTTGTTTTCGCGGTGGATGGCTTTTTCCACGGTACCCATGTCGGCCAGCGCCAGTTCGGTCTGGATGACTTCGATATCGTCGAGCGGGTTGATCTTGCCGGCCACGTGGATGACGTTGTCATCCTCGAAGCAGCGCACGACGTTGACGATGGCGTCCGTCTCGCGGATGTGCGACAGGAACTGGTTGCCCAGGCCCTCGCCCTTCGATGCACCGGCCACCAAGCCGGCGATATCGACGAATTCCACGATGGCATTGACCATGCGTTCCGGCTTGACGATGGCGGCCAGCGCATCCATGCGCGGATCCGGCACTTCGACGACGCCGACGTTCGGCTCGATGGTGCAGAACGGATAGTTTTCAGCCGGAATGCCGGCTTTCGTCAGTGCATTGAACAGGGTGGACTTGCCGACGTTCGGCAAGCCGACGATACCGCATTGGAGACTCATGGAAAACCTTTAATAATCAAAGCACATGGCGCCGTCTATCGGCGTGCTTGCCGTGCTGTTAGGGAAAACGGGGTCGATGGTGCGCCCTTTTCCGGGGATAGTGCGTGTGCTGCATTTCAAGGGGTCAATTGTACCCGTGTCGCGCGCGCTTCAAAAGCCCGATGATGGGCAAATGACGCCAAAACGGCCGTATCATGACGCCATCAGGCCCTGTTCTCAGGCCGTATGCAGTTTCATGGTCGCCGCCTCGAACTTGCCTTCGACGATCTGCGGCATGACCTGCAAGGATTTTTCTATCGCTTGCTCGATCAGCTCCTGGTCTTCGCGGCGCGGACGGTGCAGGACGAAATCGGCCACCTGCTGCTGCAGGCTCAGGGTGCGCGGGTGGCCGATGCCCAGGCGCAAGCGCCAGTAATCCTGCGTGCCCAGCGCGGCCGTGATGTCTTTCAAGCCATTGTGGCCGCCGGCCGAGCCGCCCTTCTTCAGACGCGCGATGCCGGGCATCAAGTCCAGCTCATCGTGCACGACGAGCACTTCATCGGCAGCGATCTTGAAAAAGCGCGCCAGCGCGCCCACGGACTGGCCCGAGCGGTTCATGAAGGTCAGCGGTTCGAGCAGCCAGACTTCCTTGCCGCCGATGGAGGTCTTGGCCAGCATGGCGTTATAGCGCGAATCGCGCTGCAAGCGCGTGCCAGGCAAGCTGTTGGCAAGGTTGTCCACCAGCCAGAAGCCGGCATTGTGGCGGGTTTGTTCGTATTCGGGTCCCGGGTTGCCGAGGCCGACGATCAGGCGTATGGGCATGGCGATGTCTGCAGTGTAAAAACGTATTATCGGTGAAAACGGGCAGAAAAAAACCCGCCGGGACGAACCAGGCGGGTTTTTCCTTGCGACTACCGCATTGCTGCGGCGGCAGAATTACTTCTTGTCAGCAACAACTTCAGCAGCAGCGGCTTCAGCAGCAACGTGGCCGGCCGGTACCGAAGCGGTAGCGATGGTCAGGTTGGCGCCGTGGGTGACAGCGGTCACGCCAGCTGGCAGGACCAGGTCGCCGACGTGCAGCGAGTGACCGACGTCGATGTTCGACAGGTCAACGTTGATGAATTCTGGCAGTTGGCCTGGCAGGCACGAAACTTCGATTTCGTTGGCTACGTGGCTGATGGTCGCGCCGTGCAGTTTGACTGCTGGGGAAACGTCAGCGTTTACGAAGTGCAGCGCCACTTTCACGTGGATAGCTTGCTTAGCGTCAACGCGCTGGAAGTCAGCGTGCAGAACCAGTTGTTTGTATGCGTGGACTTGGAAGTCGCGCAGCAGAACTTGCTGGGAAACGCCGTCGATTTCCAGATCCAGGATCGACGAGTGGAACACTTCTTTTTTCAACGCGTGGTACAGGGCGTTGTGATCCAGCGAGATCAGCACTGGGGCTTCAGCGCCACCGTAGACGATACCAGGGGTTTGGCCGGAAATGCGCAGGCGGCGGCTCGCTCCGGAACCTTGCAATTCGCGTTTAAATGCGATAACTTTCATGTGAAACTCCAAGAAGAACAAGGCTTGCGCCTTGTGTTATGAGGATTCCCGCGACCAGGAATCCTCGAAAATGGGTGAAAACACCCCGAAAACTAAAACACTGCGGCGCAACAGGCAAAAAGCCGGTCGCGCCGCAGGCATTACGTCTTTTACTACTACGCTATTTAGTCAATAAACAGCGAGATAACCGAATCACCCTTGATGATGCGTTTGAACGTCTCGGCCAGCAGCGGCGCGCACGTCAATTGACGGATCTTGCCGCAGGCCAGGGCCGCTTCGGACAGGGGGATCGTATCGGTCACGACCAGCTCATCGAGTGGCGAGGCCGAAATACGGTCGATCGCCGGGCCCGACAGCACCGCATGCGTGCAATACGCCACGACTTTTTTCGCGCCACGCTCTTTGAGCACTTCGGCAGCCTTGGTCAGGGTGCCTGCCGTGTCGACCATGTCATCCATGATCACGCAGTTGCGGCCTTCGACTTCACCGATGATGTTCATCACTTCGGACACGTTCGCTTTTGGACGGCGCTTGTCGATGATGGCCAGGTCGCAGCCCAGGCGTTTGGCCAGGGCGCGCGCACGTACCACACCGCCGACGTCCGGCGACACCACCAGCAGATCCTGGTAGTTTTTCTTTTGCAGGTCGCCCAGCAAAATTGGCGAAGCGTAAATATTGTCGACTGGGATATCGAAGAAACCTTGAATCTGGTCAGCGTGCAAGTCCATGATCAGGACGCGCTCGACACCGGCTTCTTCCAGCATGTTCGCCACCACCTTGGCCGAAATCGCCACACGCGCGGAGCGTGGACGACGGTCTTGGCGGGCGTAGCCGAAGTAAGGAATCGCGGCAGTGATGCGGCCGGCGGAAGCACGTTTCAAGGCATCAACCATCAGCATGATTTCCATCAGGCTGTCGTTGGTTGGAGCACAGGTGGATTGCAAAACAAAAACATCCTTGCCGCGCACGTTTTCGTTAATCTCGACCATTACTTCGCCGTCGGAGAATTTCGAAACGTTTGCTTTACCGAGAGGGATGCCGAGGTTTTTTGCGACCCCCTCTGCCAACGCTGGATTCGCGTTGCCGGTAAAAACCATCAGGTTTTCGTAAGCCATGGGAGTCCCAAGAGGTGATATAGAAGTCTTGAAAAGCACTAACCGGGCATAGGCCCGGTCAGTCATTGTTTAGAATATGCCGCGTGGCGGCACATCTGCTTTTTCCCGCACTGGACGCCAACTTCGCATCGACAGACTACGGTGAAATGGTGGCAGGGGAAGAAGGATTCGAACCTTCGCATGCTGGAATCAAAATCCAGTGCCTTAACCAGCTTGGCGATTCCCCTACGTTACTGACTGCTTGCCGTCATGTTGGCCAGTATTATACCGACTTTTTGACGCTAAGCAAAATCTTTTTTTGCTCTTTACAACATGGTGAGCATCGGGTGGCGATTCAGCGCTTTTGCCTTCCAGGCGATCCAGACTGGTGGCACATTGCTGAGCACCGCATCCGCTTCTTCCTGACTGCCAAACGCACTAAACACACAAGCACCGGAACCAGTCATCCTGGCTTCACCGTAAGCACCCAGCCATTCTACCGCATCTGCTACCGGCTTGAAAAGACTGCATGCTACTTGCTGTAAATCATTCTTTCCAAACCCGCCCGCATCGTTTCCTTCTGCGAGGTACCTGGAAAAGTCCGCTATTGTGACGGGTTCGGTATTCCTCGTCAAGCCTTCCGCGCAAAAAATTGCGGCGGTGGGCACTTGCACGCCCGGCTCGATCACCACATACCAGCATGCGGGCGTGGCGACTGGCTGCAAGGCCTCGCCCACGCCTTCGGCAAAGGCGTTTTCGCCAAAGATGAAAAACGGGATATCGGCGCCCAGCGGCAAGCCCAGCGCCATCAGTTCCTCGCGCGTCAAGCCGGCCTGCCACAAACGGTTCAGCGCCATCAGCGCCGTGGCCGCATCGGACGAGCCGCCACCGAGGCCGCCGCCCATGGGCAGCACCTTGTCGATGGCGATATCGACGCCGCGCGGCAAGGCGCCCGTGCGGCGCAGCACGTCGGCCTGCAGCAGCCTGGCGGCGCGGATGATCAGGTCCTGCTCCTGCGGCACGCCGGCCAGCTCCGTCACGCGGACAATCGCCGTGTCGTCGCGCAGCGCGAAGTGCAGGGTGTCGCCATGGTCGAGCAACTGGAACACCGTCTGCAGCAGATGGTAGCCATCGGCGCGGCGGCCGTTGACGTGCAAAAAGAGGTTCAGCTTGGCCGGAGCCGGGCAGTTATTCAGGGTAGTCAACGTCATTGTGCTTGAGCCGATGGGGCGGGATCGAGCACGATGCGCAGCGAGACGGCATCGGCCTGCGCGCTGGCATTGCGTTCGGCATCGATACGCCGCGGTTGGGGCAAGGCGCCCGGTGTATTGTCGGCCGCATTTTGCCCTATTTCTTGCCACGACACATAGCGCAAGCGCCAGCCATCTTTGGTCGTCACGCTGTCGTTGGCCGGCGAAGCGATGAAACGCTTGCCATCGGCGCCCACGGCATAGCCTTGCAGCCAGTCGCGCAAGCCCGACACGGGCAAGGACCAGCCCAGCAGCTGTGCGCTCAGGGTATCGACGTCGGGCGCGCTGCGCGGCGCCTTGCCGCTCTGCGTCAGCACGGCCTCTTGCGGCGTGACGGCGATCGTCGCCAGCGTGCTGCCGACGGGCGTATACAGGGTCACGTCCGTGCGCTGCGCCGTCTGCTGCCAGTTGAAATTGACGGTGGCCGATTCGGGCTTGTCATCCTTCTGGTACACGACGTTCAGGCGGCCCGTCAGCTCCACCTGTTCGCGGTAAGGCGCGACGGTAGTAGCGGATGGCGCGGCGCCGGATGAGGATGGGGAGCTCAGGGTCGAGCATGCCGAGAGGGACAGGCAGACGAGAGCCAGGGGGAGAAGTTTTTTTAACATGGGCACAAGGAAAAACCAGCGCTATGGCGCTGGTTTTTTATAGTTGAGTTAATCGATTCAATCACAGACTGACATTCAGGCGCGCCAGCGTGCTTTTCAGCGCATCGTTTTTCGGGTCCTTGCCTTGCGCCTCGCGCCACAGCTTTTGCGCTTCGGCCTTGTCGCCCTTCTGCCACAGCACTTCGCCCAGGTGGACTGCGATTTCCGGATCGCTGCGCACGGCATAGGCGCGGCGCAGCGCATTTTCCGCGGCGGCCAGGTTGCCCATGCGGAACTGCACCCAGCCCATGCTGTCCATGATGAAAGGGTCGCCCGGCGCCATCCGCAAGGCTTTTTCGATCAGCGCATGGGCTTCCTGCAGGCGGATGCCCCGTTCGGCCAGCGAGTAGCCCAGGGCGTTATAGGCATGCTGGTTGTCGGGCGCCAGCGCCATCACGCGGCGCAGGCTGGCCTCCATCAGGTCCAGCTTGTCGAGACGCTCGGCCAGCAAGGCATAGTCGTACAGCAGCTCCGGATTGTCGGGGAAGCGCAGCAAGGCGTTTTCCAGCACCGTGTACGCGCTTTGCACGTAGCCAGCGTCGCGCAGGAACTGCGCGTCGACCAGCAGCACCTGCGCCTGGCTTGCCGGATCATCCGTTTCGATTTCCGTCAGCGCCTTGCGCGCCGCATCGAGATTGCCGCCACGGGCGATCAGCTGGGCGCGCCGCAAGCGCGCCTCGACATAACCGCTTGATGCGCTGTTGTCGACCTTGTCCAGCCAGGCGATGGCGCCGGCCGTGTCGCCGCGCGTCTCGGCGATCTGCGACAAAATCATCAGGGCCTTGAATGGATCGCGCGTGTCGCCAGGGGATTTGTCGAGCACGGCCAGGAAGCGCTTGAAATACTGCTCCGCGCCCTTGGTGTCTTCCAGTTGCAGCGCCACGATGCCGAGCGCGTACAGGGCGCCCACGTTATCGGGCGCGCTTTTCAGCAGCAGCTGGAACTGCTCGCGCGCCGGCTCCAGCTGTTTTTGTTCGACCAGCAGGCGCGCGTATGCGCCGCGCACTTCGACGGCGTCCGGATTCTTTTGCAGGAAAGCGGCCAGCACCTTGCCCGCCGCCTCGGGCTCGCCCGTCACCTGCGCCAGTGTCAGCGCGGCCAGCTCGGAGTTGGGCTTGATCGCCAGCGCCTTGTTCGCCTCGCCGATGGCGCGGTCACGCTCGCCGAGCGACAAGGCGCCCTGCGCCAGCACCAGGTGCGCTTCGAACATGTCCAGGTAAGGCTGCACCAGGCGCGTCAGCATCGAATAGGCGTACAGCTTGTCATTCGAGCGCGACAAAATCTGCTGCATCTGGAAGAGGGCCACGCCCCGTGCGCCTTGCGGCGCATTGGCCAGGCGTTCGGCAAAAATCGGTTCCGCTTCCTCGATCTTGTCCGTCAGGACGACGAAACCGAGGAAGAACTGCGTCGCCTCGTCCGAGTCGGGCGCCAGCTCGCGCCACAGGCGGATGGCCGCCAGCGCCTCGCCGCCCTGCTTGGCGGCCAGTGCCATTTCGGAAGCGCGCCGCGCCAGGCGTGGATCGCGCGTCTGCTGCGCCGCCACCATCATCGTCACGTACGGCCCTTGCCACTGGCCGCTCTTGAATTCCATTTCAGCCTTCGTCAGCTTGTACAGCAAATCGCTGCTCAACTCGACCTTGGGCAAGCCGTCCGGCTCCTGCGGCGCGGCGGGCGCGGCCGCAGAAGGGCTGGCCGCGGCATCGGCAGGGGCAACAGGCGTCTGCGCCATGGCATGCGTGGCCATCAGGGCGGACAAGGTTACAATGGCGAAAGCGTTTTTCAAAGGCTGATCCTGGCTAAACGGCAAAGTTTGATTCTACGCCCAACGCGGCTATCGCGTACTTCACGTATGTAACGAAATATATACGTCGCGTCGGCGTGGCATGCCAGAGCCAGCCCTCGGCCCGCAAGCCGCCTGTTTTTTACCCGGTTTTCCACCATTCGAGCCCTATGCCAGAATTGCCAGAAGTCGAAGTCACACGGCGCGGTGTCGCGCCCCACCTCGAAGGGCGCGCCGTGCGCTCCGTCGTGCTGCGCCGCGACGGCCTGCGCTGGCCCTTCCCCCCTGCCCTGGGCGAACAATTGTCGGGGCAAACCATCGGCCTGACGGGGCGGCGCGGCAAATACCTGCTGATCCACTTCCGCCACGGCACCCTGATCATCCACCTGGGCATGTCGGGCCACTTGCGCGTGCTGCCGACGGGGACGCAGGCGCAAAAGCACGACCATTTCGACCTCGTCGTGGAGGACGCGGACGGCGGCAGCCAGGTGCTGCGCATGACGGATCCGCGCCGCTTCGGCGCCGTGCTGTGGCACGACGAGGCCGATGGCCCGCTGGACGGCCACGCGCTGCTGCGCGGCCTGGGCACGGAACCGCTGGAAGGCGGCTTCACGGGCCAGTTGCTGTTCGAAAAAACGCGCAACAAGAGCACCAACATCAAGCAGGTGCTGATGGCGGGCGACATCGTCGTCGGCGTGGGCAATATCTATTGTTCCGAAAGCCTGTTTCGCGCGGGGATCAACCCGAAGACGCCGGCACGGCGCATCGGCCTGGCCCGCTATGAGAAACTGGCGCAGGCGATCCGCGACGTGCTGGCCGAAGCCATCGTGCAAGGCGGCAGCACCCTGCGCGACTTCATCGGCGTGAACGGCCAGTCCGGCTACTTCCAGCAGACGTATTTCACGTACAACCGCGCGGGCAAACCCTGCCGCGTCTGCGGCGCGCCGGTCCGGCAAATCGTGCAGGGACAGCGTTCCACGTTTTACTGCGTGAATTGTCAAAAGTAAGCACACTCACAGAGGGAGCCAGATGGTCAGAGACCTGGAACAATACAGCGCATGGCGGCAGGACGTGCAGGCCGCCTTGCAGGCATACCGGCAAGCCGCCGGCGCGGCGGGCCTGGTCGACGGCGCCTCCGCGCTGCGTCTGGCCCGCTGTGGCTCCCGCCTGCTCGATGACCGTTTATCCGTCGCCTTCGTGGCGGAATTCTCGCGCGGCAAATCCGAGCTGATCAACGCCATCTTCTTTGCCGGCTATGGCCAGCGCATCCTGCCCTCGGGCGCGGGCCGCACCACCATGTGCCCCACCGAGCTGCTGTACGACGCCGCCTGGCCGCCATCGATCCGGCTGCTGCCCATCGAGACGCGCGCGCAGAACCTGTCGACCAGCGACTACCGCGAGCTGCCCGCTGCCTGGACCGTCCTGCCCCTGAACATCGAGGCGGGCGACGACATGCAGGAAGCCATCCGCCAGGTCAGCCTGACGAAAAAAGTCAGCGTGGAAGAAGCGGCGCGCTACGGCCTGTACGACGCCGGCGACGCCGACGCTCCCGCCATGCTCGACGAGGACGGCCAGGTGGAAATCTCCATGTGGCGCCACGCCATCATCAACTTCCCCCATCCGCTGCTGAAACAGGGCCTCGTCATCCTCGACACGCCCGGCCTGAACGCCATCGGCACGGAGCCGGAACTGACATTGAACCTGATCCCGAATGCGCACGCGGTGCTGTTTATCCTGGCGGCCGACACGGGCGTCACGCGCAGCGACATCGAAGTGTGGCGCAACCATATCGGCTCCGGCGCGGGACGCCTGGTGGTGCTCAACAAGATCGACAGCATGTGGGATGAATTGCGCGGCGACGCCGAAGTGGCGCAGGCGATCGAACGCCAGCAGGCCAGCGTGGCGCATCTGCTGACGCTGGACGCGGGCCAGGTGTTTCCCGTCTCGGCGCAGAAGGCCCTGGTGGGCAAGATCAACCACGATGCGGCGCTGCTGGAAAAGAGCCGCCTGCAGGCGCTGGAGACGGCCCTGTTCGAGGAGCTGATCCCCGCGCGCAAGGACATCATCCGGCGCCAGCTGGCGTTCGACCTGGACGCCATCGAAGCGGCGCAGCAGGTACAGGCGGCGGCCCGCGCGCGCGGCATCGCCGAGCAGCTGCACGAACTGCACAGCCTGCGCGGCAAGAACCAGAGCGTGATCGCGCACATGATGCGGCGCATCGACATCGAGAAGAAGGAATTCGACAGCAGCCTGTTCAAGCTGCAAGCGACGCGCGCCGTGTTTACCCGGCTGTCGACGGAGCTGTACACGAGCCTGGGCATGGACATCGTGCGCGACGATATCGACGGCGTGCGCGCCGCCATGCAGCGCAGCCGCTTTTTCACGGGCCTGCGCGAAGCCGTGCGCCAGTATTTCGAGCGCATCGGCCAGAACCTCGACCGCTCGGAAGGCAAGACGGCCGAGATCACGGAAATGATGAACGTGATGTACCGCAAATTCGCCTCCGAACATGGCCTGGCACTGGCCTTGCCGATGCCGTTTTCGCTGGCCCGCTACCGCCAGGAGATCGCCGACATCGAAGCCGTCTACCATAAACAGTTCGGCACGGCGACCCTGCTGACCACCAGCCGGGTCGTGCTGATGGAAAAATTCTTCGACACCATCGCCTCGCGCGTGCGCCGCAGTTTCACCAACGCCAATGACGACGCCAGCGCCTGGCTGAAAGTCATCATGGCGCCGCTCGAGGCGCAGATCGTCGAGTACAAGGAACAGCTGAAACTGCGCTTTGCCTCGATCCAGCGCATCCACGACGCCACGGGCAGTCTGGAACAGAAAATCGCCGGCTTCGAGGCCAGCCTGGCGGCGCTCGAACGCGACAAGGCGCAGCTGGCGCAATTGCTGGCCGCCTTGCGCGCAGCCAGCGCCGCATGAACCCTACGCACTGAATACAACACTGGAATCCTGCATGAAACGTCTGCTGCATCCGCTCTCGCCCGCCACGGGCGCGGCACCCCTGGAAGACTATATCGACCCGACTTTTTCCGCCACCGTCATTGCCTGGCAAAAGCAGCATGGCCGCCACGCGCTGCCGTGGCAAAACACGCGCGACGCCTACCTGATCTGGCTGTCCGAAATCATGCTGCAGCAAACGCAGGTGACGGCCGTACTCGGCTACTACGCGCGCTTCCTCGAACGCTTCCCCACCCTGCGCGACCTCGCTGGCGCGCCGGTGGAAGACGTGATGGCGCAGTGGAGCGGCCTCGGTTACTACACGCGGGCGCGCAACCTGCACAAGTGCGCGCAGCGCGTGGTGGCCGAGTATGACGGCGTGTTCCCCAGCGACCCGCTGCTACTGGCCGACCTGCCCGGCATCGGCCGCTCGACGGCGGCCGCCATCTCCGCGTTTTCCAGCGGCACGCGGGCGGCCATCATGGACGGCAACGTCAAGCGCGTGTTTGCGCGCACCTTCGGCATCGATGCCTATCCCGGCGAAAAACGGGTCGAGGAAGCCATGTGGCGCCGCGCCGAGGCGCTGCTGCCTGAAACCGGTATCGAAGCCTACACGCAGGGCCTGATGGACTTCGGCGCCACCCTGTGCACGCGCAGCAGCCCCGATTGCGGCCGCTGCCCGCTGCAGCCGCGCTGCGTGGCCTACGCCACCGGCCGCACCAAGGATCTGCCAGTACGCAAACCGAAGAAAACCAGCCCGGAAAAACACGCCGTCATGCTGGCTATCATCGACGACGGCCAGGTGCTGCTGGAGCAACGCCCCGGTTCCGGTATCTGGGGCGGCCTGCTGTCGCTGCCCGAACTCGACGGCCATATGCTGGCAGATGAAGACGCACCGCGCGAGATAAGCCAGGAGGCGCTGGCGCGCGCCGTGGCGCCGTTCGGCGCAATCGAAACGCAGGAGCGCTTGCTGCCCATCGTGCACGTGTTTACCCACTACAAGCTGCACATCGTCCCCTGCCGCATCACCCTGGCACGCCGCCTGGCGCTGGCAGGGGAAGCGACGCACGTCTGGTACGACGGTGCGAAGATCACCGATGCGCCGCTGCCCGCACCGATCAAGAAACTGCTGCTGGATCTGTTCGGCGATGCGCGTTCGGCGCAGCGCAGCATGTTCTAGTGCTGCGTTTTTTACTGTTCGCGCTGGCGGCGCTGTGTCTGCACGGCGCGCAGGCAGCTGACGAACTGCCGGAAGTGCGTATCGGCGTGCTGGCCTACAAGGGCGGCGACGCCGTGCAGCAGGACTGGTCGTACGTGACGCGCCACCTGCAGGCGAGCATTCCCGGCATCCGTTTCATCCTGGCCGACTACGACCAGGCGGGCCTGACGCGCGCCGTGCAGTCGCAGGCCATCGCCTTTGCCATCACCAGCAGCGGCCACTACGTGGCGCTCGAACACAGCGACGGCGCCAGCCGCATCGCCACGCTGGAGTCGCCGTGGACGGACTCGCCGCGCCAGGCCATCGGCTCGGCCATCGTCGTGCGCAGCGCGTCGCCGCTGCACGACCTGGCCGACCTGGCGGGCAAGAACGTGATGGCGGTGGCGCCCGATGCGTTTGGCGGCTACCAGATCGCCGCGCGCGAACTGCAGGAAGCGGGCATCGATCCCACGCACGATTTTGCCAGCCTGCGCTACAGCGGTTTCCCCTCGCAGCAGATCGTCGAGGCCGTGCGCGCGGGCCACATGGATGCCGGCATTGTGCGCACCTGTTTGCTGGAACAGATGGTGGCAAGCGGCGAAGTGCGGGCCGAGGAACTGCGCGTGATCACCACGCGCCCGATTCCCGGTTTTCGCTGCGCCAGCTCATCGCGGCTGTATCCGGACTGGCCCTTCGTGGCCCTGCGCCAGACGCCGCCAGCGCTGGCGAAAAAAGTGGCGCAGGCCCTGCTGGCCATGCCGCGCACCAGCGAAGGCTACAGCTGGACGGTGCCCAGCGATTACCAGATCGTCGATGAACTGTTCCGCGAACTGCGCATCGGCCCCTACGCCTATTTGAACAAGCTGACGTTCGAGACGGCCCTGCGCCGCTACTGGGGCTGGATGCTGCTGGTACTGGCCTTGCTGGTGGCCTGGGCCGTGCATACGGTGCGCGTGGAATACCTGGTCAGCCGGCGCACGGAGCAATTGCGCGCGGCCCAGCACCAGCAGCGCGCGCTGGAGGAACAGGCGCGCCAGCGCCAGGCCACGCTCGACCACACGGCGCGCCTGGCCATCCTGGGCGAGATGGCCAGCGCCATCGCGCACGAATTGAACCAGCCGCTGGCGGCCATCGGCAATTTCGCGCGCGGCATGGCGCGCCGCATCACGGCGGGGCGGCTCGATGCGGCGCCCCTGCTCGATGGCGCGCAGGAAATCGCCACGCAAAGCGAGCGCGCCGGCGCCATCATCCGCCACATCCGCGCGATGGCGCAAAAGCGTCCCGCGCACAGCACGGCCTTCGCCCTGGCCGACGCCGTGGAGCAAGCGGTATCGCTGTTCCGCGCGGCCCATCCGCAAGCGAACATCAGCTGGCGCCACGAGGCGGTCAGCGCGGCACCGCGCGTGCTGGCCGACCCGCAGCAAGTGCAGCAGGTGCTGCTCAATTTATTGAAAAATGCGCTCGACGCGCAGGTGGAAAACGACCATCCGCAGCACCCGATCGGCGTGTTGCTGCACCGGGAGAACGGCGCCTGCACGGTGGCCGTGCGCGACGCCGGCTGCGGCCTCGATGCGGCGCAAATGGCGCGCCTGTTCGAACCGTTTTTTACCACCAAGGCCGAAGGCCTGGGGCTGGGCATGTCGCTCAGCAAAAGCATCATCGAGTCGTTCGGCGGCAGCCTGTCGGCCCATGCCAACGCCGATGCGCCAGGCTTGACGGTCTGGTTCCGCCTCCCCGAAGATACGCATATGGAAGCAGATAAGGAAACACCATGAACGAAAGCGATGCGATCATCTTTGTCGTCGACGACGACGCCGCCATGCGCCGCTCGCTGGCCTATCTGTTCGATTCGGCCGGCTGGCAAGTGCAGACGTTCGAATCGGCGCGCGACTTCCTGCAGCGCTACGATGGCCATGTGCCGGGCTGCCTGCTGCTCGACGTGCGCATGCCGCTGATGAGCGGGCTGGAACTGCAGCAGGAGTTGAATAACAGGACCGGACACGCCATATCGCTGCCCGTGATTTTCCTCAGCGGCCACGGCGACCTGGCCATGGCCGTGCAGACGATGAAGGCGGGCGCCTGCGATTTCCTGGAAAAGCCCTGCAAGGATCAGGTGCTGCTCGATGCCGTCAGCCGGGCCGTGGCCCGCAGCGTGGAAGAAAGCCGCAGCGCCGCCAGCGCGAATACGGCGCAATCGGCGCTGGCCAGGCTCACCGCGCGCGAGCGCGAAGTGGCGCTGCTGATGGCCGAAGGCAAGGCCTCGAAAGTCATCGCCCGCGAACTGGGTATCAGCGACAAGACGGTGCAGGTGCACCGCCATAACGCGATGGAAAAACTGGGCCTGCATTCAGCAGCCGAGGTAGCCCGGCTGCTGATGGCGGGCGGACAAATCTAGGCCCGCACGATGCGCGCCGGCAGCCCCTGCCGCACCGACGTGCCCGAGACGGGATCGACGAACACGTTCTTGTCGCCGCGGCTCGGGTCCGTCAGCCCCAGGTCGTTCAGGTTGATGCCCGCGCCGATGGCCGGTTCATCGGGCTGGCGCAGCTTGCCGATGCGGTGGGCGCGCGCGCCGTGCTCCTTGTGGCCGAAGCCGTGCTCGACGGCGATCACGCCCCGCTGCACGCCATGGCGCAGCATCACCGTGGCCCTGGCTCTGCCGCCCGGCGTTTCCAGGTAAATCTGGTCGCCATTCTCCAGCTTCAGATGCGCCGCATCGTCGGGATGCACGGCGACCGGGTTGTCCGGATGGATGCCGCGCAAGCGCCGCGCACCGATGCTGTAGGAGTTCTGCAGCGCCGATTTAAAACTGATCAACTCGAACGGCCATTCGCTGGCCGGGTAGGTTTTGCGCACGGGCGTGCCGTCGGCGAAAGCCGCCACCCTCCACGCGGGCGTACCGGGAAAACGCTTGCCGCTCAAGCTGTTCTTGCTCACGCCCAGCCCCTCGTTGTACAGCATCATCGGTTTCAGGTAGCGGTGCGTGGACCAGTCCTGCGGGTACGGCGTCTCGTCGACGACCGGTGCGGCAGCCGCCGGTGCCTTGGCATTCGCTGGCGGCGGCAGGCGCAGGCCGAACATCTCGCCATAGCTCTGGTAGCGCCCTCCCCGCGCCAGCATGAAGGCCACCTTGCGCCACTCTTCCGGCTTCAGGGTGCGCTCCAGTTCGGGGCGGATGCGCGCCACGCCGGACAGCGCGATGTCGTCGTCGCTCGCCTCCGGCACGCCCGTCTTGCCCTGCCAGGCGATATTGGCGCCGCCGCGCAGATACCAGTCTTCCGCGCGCTGCAGGGGGAAGCGCTGGCCCTCCATGTCTTGCAGGGCTTCCGGGCCGAAGCCGGGCAAGGCCATCGTTTTTGCCAGCGCAATGAAGAACGATTCCATGCAGATGGTCTGGCCGTCCGGCGTCTTTTGCACGCGCGGTTCGACCACGGGCCAGCGCGCCGTGCTCATTTTGACGGGCATGCCGCCCCAGGCGCCGGCCCAGCCCCAGCTTTCATACAGCAAGGTATCGGGCAGCAGGTAGTCGGCAAACGCCGAGCTTTCATTGATGAAGGGGTCGATGGCGACGATCAGGGGAATCTTCTTCGGATCGGCCAGTTCCTTGCCGATCTGCGCGCGCAGCCCCGTGATGCCGTACACGGGATTGCAGCTCCACAGGATCAGCGCCTTCAAGGTGTAGGGATAGCCGTTCATGGCGCTGGTAAGCCATTCGGTGGCCAGCGCGGGCGCGTTCGGATACCACGGCGCCTTGGCCGGATAGGCCTTGCCCGCTTCCTTCTTCAGCTTGAATTCCGAGGTTTTTTCATACGGTACGTTGCGCCCGATGGGCATGCCGGCCGGCTTGATCTCGCCGTCGAAACTCTCGAGGTTGTAGCGCGGGCCGGGGCCCGCATCCTTGAAGCTGCCGCCGTTGACGAGGGTGCCGCCCTTGCGGTTCAAGTTGCCGATCAGGGTATTGAGCATGACCAGCGCGTACGCGTTATAAAAGCCGGCGCCCGACATCATGCCGCCGTGCGCATTGACGGCGGCGCGCTTGCCATGGCTGGTCAGTTCCCGCGCCAGGCCTTCGATGATGTCGCGGGGGATGCCGCAGGCGCTGGAATAGTCATCCATGCTGTGGCGCTGCGCTTCTTCGTTCAGCATCGTCATGGCCGTCTTCAAGTGCAGCGGCGCGCCCGCCACCTCCAGCGGGCCGTCAAAGAACAGGCGCGCCTCGCCCTTGGCGGCGTTGTGCGGCACGATCGCTTGCGTGGCCGCGTCGATCACGCAGAACGCGTCGCCATCCTTGTAGCGCTCCTCTTCCGCCAGTTCCACCGCGCCGATGTCCGACGCGCGCAGATAGCGGCCGTCGCGCGGATGGCCCTTCTCGCTGATGATCAGATGCGTGGCGTTGCACCAGGCGGCTTCGCCTGCCGCTTCCGCCACCTTCAGGTTCGGCTGCACCAGGAAGTTGCGGTCATAGCGTTCGTGCTCGATGATCCAGCGTATCATCGCCATGGCCAGCGCACCATCCGTGCCCGGCTTGATCGGCACCCAGCGGCTGCGGTCGCCCGCGGCCAGGCTGTCCGCATTCGTCAGCACGGGATCCACGACGACGTAGCTGAATTCGCGCTTGCCCGAACGGGCCTTGGCGATCAGCGTGCCCTGGCGCTTGAACGGGTTGCCCGCATTGCCGGGTGCCGTGCCGACGAAAATGCAAAATTCCGTGTTTTCCAGGTCCACTTTCGCGTGCGGCATTTTCTTCATGTCGCCGAACATGGCGCCCGAGCCGCTGCGGTAAGCACCGCCGCAATACGAGCCGTGGTTGACCAGGTTCAGACTGCCGTACGACTGCTTGAAAAAGCGCGTGCCGAACGCCAGGCGGCCATCGTCGGTGCTGCACATCAGGCCCACCTGGTTCACTTGCGGACCCAGTTCCGGCTGCGCCGGATCGATCGGTCTTTCCAGCTCGCGCAAGGCGCGCAGACCCTGCACATGGCCTTCGCCAAACAGGTCGCCGCCTTCCGTCACTTCCTTCACCAGCTGATCGAAGGCGATCGGCTCCCACTGGCCGCCGCCGCGCGGTCCCACGCGCTTCATGGGCGCCAGCACGCGGAACGGCGACTCCATCTGTTCCAGCACCCCGTTGCCGCGGCCGCAAGCGGTGGAACGTCCCTTCAAGCCCTTTTCCTGGAAGCGTGACAGCGAGACAAAGCTGTCGCGTATCGAGGTTTGATAGGGCAGCGCCGGGTCGGCCGACAGGGGGCTGTAGGGATTGCCCGCCACGCGCAAGACCTTGCCGCTTTTCTTGTCGAGGCGCACGCGCACGCCGCAGAACGTGGTGCAGCCCATGCACATGGTGTAGCTGACCTGCTGGTCCGGATTGAGCGTCAGCTTGCCGGTGGCCGTGTCGACGGAAAACTCGGGCGCCAGCGAATTGCCGTGCAAGCGCTGTACGGGTTTATCCTTGCCCAGCGCATGGTCGACCATGCGGCCGGCCGTGGTGGAAAAGCTGGCGGCAAAGGCGGCCAGCCCGCCGCCGATGGCGCCGTAGCGCAGCAGCTTGCGGCGCTTGTCGTTTTCATCGTCAGGGACGTCGTTGCGGTCGTCGTTGTGTGTACGTTCGTTCATTTTTGACTCCTCAGTGCGTGGCCATGGCGGGACGGCCGCGTGCAGCGACGACGCGTCCGGCCCATGGCAAAAATTCCAGCATCAGCAACAGCAGCGCGATCCACAGGCCGGCCGTGCCGATAATCCCCATCAAGCCATCGTTCCCCATCGGCAGGTGGTAGTCGTACAGGCCCGCGCCCGTTTTCGGGATGTTCTGGCCGCCGATGAAAATCGTCCAGCGCATCATCCAGGCGCTGTGCAGTGCGATCAGGCCATTGGCCAGGCCACTCGTGGCCGGGCGCCAGATGGCCAGCGCCATCGGCACGATGGACGACAGCACCGCCCACACTGCCGTGAACTGCCATTGCGGCATGCCGGCCACCTGGGTAAAGGCCATGCTGTGGCTGGCGCTTACGCCAGAGAGACTCACGAACAGCCAGCCGCCGCCCAGGGCCAGCACCAGCGCCAGCGACAGGGCCAGCGCGCGGTTCAGGGACACTTCCAGCGCCTGGTCGCGGTCCGGCAGGAAGCGGTTGAACAGCAGCGCCAGGCCCACCGCTCCGACAAAGGCCGTGGCGGCAAATTGCGCCGGCAGGAAAGGCGTAAACCACAGCGGACGGGCGCGCACCACCATCACTTCCATGCCCGTGTACAGGCCCACCACGAAGGCGGCCAGCAAGGTGAAGGCGGCGGCGGTGACGATGGCCTTGCGCGATGCGGCGCCGCCACGTCCCAGCAGGCGGTAGGCAAAGGCCAGGCGGTCCTGGCCCAGCCCCCGCGCGGCGAAGTCCACGCGCAGCGCCAGCCACGCGTACAGCATCAGACAGCCAAGATACAGGGGAATGAAAAACGAGCCCCACGACATCCACGATTGCGGCTGGAAGTAAATGTAGAAATGGTAGAAGCGCCCCGGCCCGTGCAGGTCGGCCAGCAGCGCCACGGGTGCCGTCATGCCGCAAACGAGGGACGCCAGCAGCGCGATGCGTCCCAGGCGTTCATACGCCTTGCGGCCGAAGACGAAGTACGGCAAGGTCAGCATGAAGCTGCCGTAACTGAGGCCGATGAGGAAAAAATACTGCACCGCCCACGGCAGCCATGCCGCTTCGCGCGTGACGTTGAGAATTTCGGTGATGTGGCTGTCCATGGTTTATTTCCCGTGTTTGCTCGGTTGCCAAAGAGTCGCTTCGCCTTCGACGTGGCCGGCGAAGCGCGTGTCCAGTCCCAGGTAGAACACGTGGGGCTGGGTGCCCTGCTCGGGTTTCAGCACCTTGACCTTGTTCTCGGTCAGCAGCTGGTGCACCATGCTTTCCGGATCATTCAGGTCGCCGAAGATGCGCGCGCCGCCCACGCAGGTTTCCACGCAGGCCGGCAGCAAGCCTTCGTCGACGCGGTGCGCGCAGAACGTGCACTTGTCGGCCTTGCCCGTCTCGTGGTTGATGAAGCGCGCATCGTACGGGCAGGCCTGCACGCAGTAGGCGCAGCCCACGCAGCGGTCGCCGTCGACGACGACGACGCCATCCTTGCGCTGGAAGGTAGCGCCCACGGGACAGACGGGGATGCAGGGAGGATTGGCGCAGTGATTGCACAGGCGCGGCAGCATGTAGGTGCCGCAGCGGTTCTCTTCCTTGACTTCATAGGTCGAGACGACGGTGCGGAAGCTGTTTTCCGGGACGGCGTTTTCCATGATGCAGGAGACCGTGCAAGCCTGGCAGCCGATGCACTTCTGCACATCGACCACCATCGCCCAGCGCTGGCCGCCTTCGCCCCTGGTGGCGGCCTTGCCTGGCAGCGGCGCGATGGCCGCCCCGATGGTTACGGCTGGCAAGGCGCGCAAGAAACTGCGGCGCGATTCAATCATGACACTCTCCTTGACTATGGGCGGCAAGCCCTTGTTGACTTGCTGCCATGATAGAAAAGAAGTTGCCGTACGGATATTGGGGTGATCGGGTGGGTATCTAGATGATCATGCCAATTGACAGAGGAGAAGAATGGGGGTAATGCGCCTACAGCTCGTCGAGCGAATACAACCGGCGATGCTCGCGGATCGCGTAGCGGTCCGTCATGCCGGCGATGTAGTCGGCGATCTTGCGCGCCTGCTTGGTCACATCATCGCCGCTGACCTGATAGTCGGGCGGCAGCAAGGCCGGTTCGGCCATGAAGCTGTCGTACAGTTCGCGCACGATGCGGCTCGCTTTGACGCGCATGCGGTTGACCTGGTAGTGGCGGTACAGGTTCGCGCGCAGGAAGCGCTTGAGCTCCGTCGCATCCTTGCGCATGGTGTCCGAAAAACGGATCAATGGCGGGCTGGCGCGCACTTCGCTGACGTCGCGGGGAGCGGCGTCCGCAATCAGGGTGGTCGACGTGACGATCAGGTCGTCGGCCAGAGCCGTGATCAGGCGGCGCAGGGTTTCGTAGATGGCGCGCCGGCCCGACAGGCCGGGAAACGCCTGCTGCACGTCGCGCCACAGGCGGCCGAAGAACTCCACCTCTTCCAGCTGCGCGATGGTGATCAGGCCCGAACGCAGGCCGTCGTCGATATCGTGGCTGTTGTAGGCGATTTCATCGGCCAGGTTGGTCAGCTGCGCTTCCAAGGTCGGTTGCGTGCGGTCGATGAAGCGCTGGGCCACGGGCCCCAGTTCGCGCGCATGCGCCAGCGAGCAGTGTTTTAATATGCCTTCGCGCGTCTCGAACATCAGGTTCAGGCCATCAAAGGCACCGTAATGCTCTTCCAGGGTGTCGACCACGCGCAGGCTTTGCAGGTTGTGCTCGAAGCCGCCGTGCGCCTGCATGCACTCGTTGAGCACGTCCTGGCCCACGTGGCCGAACGGCGTGTGGCCCAGGTCATGCGCGAGGGCGATGGCTTCGACCAGGTCTTCGTTGAGGCGCAGGTTGCGCGCAATCGAGCGGCCCACCTGCGCCACTTCCAGGCTGTGCGTCAGGCGCGTGCGGAACAGGTCTCCCTCGTGATTGAGGAAAACCTGGGTCTTGTATTCGAGGCGGCGGAAGGCCGAGGAATGGATGATGCGGTCGCGGTCGCGCTGGAACTGGCTGCGCGAGGCGTGCGCCGCTTCGGCAAAGCGACGTCCCTGCCCCTGTGCCGAATGGGCTGCATAGGGGGCCAGGAAGTCTTCGGGCAGCATGTTATTGCACTCCGGCGGCCAGCGTGGCCAGCACCAGTTCATGCGGCGCGGACGTGATGCATGGGCTGCCCAGGGGCTTCAACAGGATGAACTTGATGGCACCGCCCTCGTTCTTCTTGTCCACTTCCATCAGTTCCAGCCAGCGCGCGACACCGAGGTCCGGCGCCTTGACGGGCAAGCCGGCGGCGGCGACGAGCTTGCGCACGCGCTCGACGGCCGCCTGGTCGATATAGCCCATGCGGCACGACAGGTCGGCCGCCATCACCATGCCGCAGCCGACGGCTTCGCCATGCAGCCAGTGGCCGTAGCCCAGGCCCGCCTCGATGGCGTGGCCAAAGGTGTGGCCAAAGTTCAGGATGGCGCGCAAGCCGCCTTCGCGTTCGTCCTGGCGCACCACGTCGGCCTTGATTTCGCACGAGCGGGCGATCGCATAGGCCAGGGCGCCCTTGTCGCGCGCCATCAGCTTGGCCATGTTCGCCTCGATCCAGTCAAAGAAGGCCGCATCGATGATGGCGCCATGCTTGATCACTTCGGCCAGGCCGGCCGACAGCTCGCGCGCCGGCAGGGTTTCCAGGGTCGAGGTGTCGGCGATCACGGCGCGCGGCTGGTAGAAGGCGCCGATCATGTTCTTGCCCAGCGGGTGGTTGATGCCCGTCTTGCCGCCGACGGAAGAATCGACCTGCGCCAGCAGGGTGGTCGGCACCTGCACGAAGCCGATGCCGCGCATGTAGCTGGCCGCTGCATAGCCGGTCAGGTCGCCGATCACGCCGCCGCCCAGCGCCACCAGGGTGGTCTTGCGGTCGCATTTATTGGCCAGCAGCGCGTCGAAGATCTGCATCAGGCTGGCCCAGTTCTTATATTCTTCGCCGTCCGGCAGGACGATGCTGATCACTTCGCGGCCATCGCTGGCCAGCGCCGCCTGCAGGCGGCCCAGGTACAGGGGCGCGACGGTGGTATTGGTGACGATGGCCACCTTGTGGCCGCTGATATGGCGCAGCAGCGCATCGGCGTCGGCCAGCAGGCCGGGACCGATGGCGATCGGATAACTGCGTTCGTCGAGGTCTACGCTCAACAACATTTTGGATTGCTCGTTCATCGAAGGCTCTGCATGAATGACGCAGTTGGGCGAGGCCTCGCATTCGAGGCTGGCCAGCTGCATCAGGATGGTCTGGACCATCGATTGTACGTTAGGACGGCCCGTGTCGATCACAATGTCGGCCACTTCCATGTAATGGGGCTCGCGCTGCGCCGTCAATTCCTCGAGCTTTTTGCGCGGGTCCGCCGTCTGCAGCAGCGGGCGGTTCTTGTCATGGCTGGTGCGCGCGAGGATGTTGCTGACGCTGGCGCGCAGGTAGACGACCGTGCCCCGCTCCTTCAGGTAGGCGCGGCTGTCGGCGTTGAGGATGGCGCCGCCGCCCGTGGCCATGACGATGCCTTCCTGGGCGCTCAGGTCGCGGATGACCTCGGCCTCGCGCCGGCGAAAGCTGGCCTCCCCCTCGATTTCAAAGATCCACGGGATGGTCGCTCCCGTGCGTGCCTCGATTTCGTGGTCGGAATCGACAAAGCGCAAGCCCAGCTTGCGGGCCAGGATGCGCCCGATCGTGGTTTTGCCTGCGCCCATGAGGCCGACAAGAAAGATATTACTGTTGGAAATTTCGGACACTTTTTATATCAATCAGAAAATAAGCAGGCGCCGCCTCTACGGCGCCCGTTTCCCCTTACGTCAAGGACAGGAGAATGTCAGTCTAAACGGGTAACTGGTGGCGTTACCCAGCGGCGTCGTCACTGTTACATTAAACGTGCTGACCACATTCGCTACACAATTTGTCGGCGTCAGGCTGTTAATTGTAACGGCATGCCGGCCTCCCTGGTTACCTTGAATGTTGCCTCCGGTACGGTCATCCACGCCAAGCGTGTTGTGCGGATAGATATTTTGTATGCTGTCCGGAGTGATGGATCCAACGCCATTGATCATATTCGTGATCGCGACCGTGGTCCCGGAGGGCATGGGGTTTTGATGCAAATCGCTGAATCTCAAGCTGAATTGACGCACTGCAGCGGCTGAAACGCTTCCAAGATCATAGGTGCTGCGATCCAGGCTTACCTGGGCCGACTGATCGAACAGCATGACATTCTCGGGCCGGCTGCCGCTCAGGAAGATGGCGATCTTCGCGGACAACGTCTTGTTGCCGTCCGAAGTGCTGGCGCAGACGGTAGCAAGACCGGGCCACAGGCTGTCGGCCGTGCCGCCATTGCTGACATCATTGCAGGGCGTGACAGGTGGATTGGTCGCCACACGCGGGTTCTGGCTGCGGAAGTCGACCGAGCAGCCGCCATTCATGGTAGTGCAGCCGCCCATGCTGGACGAGCCGATGGCGCCCAAATTGCTCTGAAATACCACCGGTGTGCCGTCAGGAACAGGGTTGCCCGCTTGGTCTGCCAGCAAGATAGTGACGGTCGTGGCAGGGGTGCCTAAGGGGCTGTCATACGACCAGCCTTCCACGCTGGACTTGACGGAGCTGAGCGAAAACGCCGTTTGCACAGGCAAACCCGTCGTTACCAGGATGGAATCGGACAAGGTGGAAATGCCAGAGGCCAGGCTGGCCTTGACACGGAAGGTGGTCGGGGTGGTGCCGGAATTCACGGTGGTGATGACGTCACCATTGGCATCCGTCGTGTCTTTCACTTTATTGAGCGTCATGCCAGGGCCGTTCAACAACGAAAACGTCACTTCCTGGCCGACCAGCGGTTTGTTGAAAGTATCGAATACGCGGAAAGTGAGCGTAGCCATTTCCGTGCGCGCTATGCCGCCCTGCCCTTGAATCACGATCGATTTGCCGACCGGACTGACGCTGGAAAATTGTACCGATGCCGGCGCGACGCGGCCGATCGGCAGCGTCGCGTGATACATGGAAGCGCTGCCCGGCACTGTGGCATTGACCATATCGTAGTCATTGCAACCCAGGTCGCGGAAAACAGCTGTGGCCTTGCCATTGACGACCGGCACGCCGCTGGTCACGCTAGCCTTGCCGGCCGCCACGCAAGTCGAACTGAAATTGACCGTCTGGCCTGATCCCGTGTACAGGCTGGTACCAGCCATGACATCAACCGTGACGTTGGTGGTGCCATAGGCCGGGATGCTGGCGGGCGAAAACCGCATGTTCGCCGCACTCAGGTCGGTGGCTCCCAGCACATAATTGATCTGGCTGCTGGCAACGGCACCATTGGCCGTCGTGGTCGCCCGCAATGTGGCGGCGCCGCTGGCCGACAGACTGAAAGGACGCAGCGTTACGCTGGCCGTACCTGTCGCATCGGTCAGTGCCGTCCCTACCGATGGTGACATCACTGCCATGGTATTGTCAGTCGAGAATGCCACCAACACGTCGCTGATCGGTTTCCCGTTCAAATCGGTCACCAACGCCTTGGCCGTCAGCGGCGTCGTGCTGCTCAATGCATTGCTGGGCTGGCCAGCCGCGTTCAACAGGCTCACCGTGACCGTCGCGGCCACACCACCGGTGGTACCACCGCCCTTGCCGCCATCGATGGTCGGATCGCCGCCACCGCCGCCGCAAGCGGCCAGCACAGCGCTCATGACCAGCAAGAGCAGCCAATTCGATACCCTACTCCAAGAAGTATTACCTAAAGAAAAATTCCGCATAGTCGCCATCAGTCCGCTTTCGTTTGCATTGTTACTTAAACGTAAAGATGTGACATTAACGTGTTGCTGGCCGATCTGCCACTATTTTCGGCGTAATAAACACCATCAGTTCCGTTTTTTCTTGACTGCGGCCCGTGCTGCGGAAAAAAACACCGAACACGGGGATGTCGCCAAGAATTGGCACCTTGCTGTCCGTGCCCCGTTCCGATTGCTGATAAATGCCGCCCAGTACCACCGTGCCGCCGTCTTCCACCATCACTTGCGTGCGCACGTGCTTGGTGTCGATGGCGAAGCCGGAGCGCGTTTCCTGGCCCACGCTATCCTTGTTGACGTCCACTTCCAGCACCACGTTGCCGTCCGGCGTAATCTGCGGCGTCACTTCCAGGCGCAAATTCGCCTTGCGAAACGTGATCGACGTGGCGCCGCTGCTGGTGGCCACCTGATACGGCAGCTCGATGCCCTGCTCGATCAGCGCCAGCACCTTGTCGGCCGTCACCACGCGGGGGCTGGAAATAATCTTGCCCCTGCCGTCCGCTTCCAGCGCGGACAGTTCCAGATTCAAAAAGCGGTTGGCGGCCGCCGAAAACAGGCTCAGGGCGAAGCTGGCCGGCTGCAAGCCGTTGATGCTGGCGGCCGGCAAGTTGACGAATTGCGTGTTCGGCACGAAGGCGCCGCTGCCCGCCACCGTTTGCCCCGTCGCCTCGCCCACGCCCTGATACGTGCCGCCGATGGCCGCGCGGCGCCCGCTGCCGCCCAGGGAAAAACCGGGCAGCTGGCCCGCCGCCAGGCGCTGGTCCGTAAAACCCAGGCGCGCACCGAGGTTGCGGCTGAAACTGTCGTTCGCCTCGACGATGCGCGCCTCGATCATCACTTGCCGCGTCGCAATATCTGTCTTGGCGATCAGTTGCCGGATCTGCTCCAGGCGCGCCGGCACGTCCGTCACGAACAGCTGGTTCGTGCGCGGCTCGATGAGCACGCTGCCACGGCGCGACAGCAGCCGGCTGCGCCCCTCGCCCGCATCGAGGCCAAACACGGTGCGGAACGCTTCGGCCTTCTGGTAATTGAGCTGGAAGATGGCCGATTGCAAAGGTTCGAGTTCGGCAATCTGCGCGCGCGTTTCGAGCTCCAGCTTTTCGCGCGCCAGCATTTCCTCGCGCGGCGCGATCCACAGCACGTTGCCGTTGCGCCGCATGTCCAGGCCCTTGGCCTGCAACAGCACGTCGAGCGCCTGGTCCCACGGCAAGTCGCGCAGACGCAGCGTCACATTGCCCGCCACACTGTCGCTGGCGATGATGTTTTGCCCGGAGGCATCAGCCAGGATGTGCAGGGCCGCGCGCACGCCCACGTTCTGGAAATCGACGGAGATCTTCTCGCCCGCGTAAGGGCGCGGGGCCGACACGTGCACCACCGCCTCCTGGGCAAGGCCGCAGGCATGCAGACACAGCATGACGGCCAGGAGCATGCGGCGCGGCCTCATGGCGCCGCCTCGGGCAGGCTGGCTTTCGTCCCCGCCACCTGCAAGGCCAGGCTGCCGCGCCGCTCGCGCCACGGGCCATCCGCCTCGCGCAGCAATTCACGGTACTGCACCGCCTGTTCGCTGATCTCCGTCACCACACCGTGGTCTTGCCCCAGATACTGGCCCACCGCCACCCGGTACACGCGCTGGCCCGCCAGCAGCAGCGCGTTCAGGCGCCCGTCCTGCTGCACGCTGCCCACCATGCTGATGGCAGGCAAGGCCACGCTTTCCAGCGGTTCACGCACGCGGCGCGGGTCGGGCCCCGCCACGTTGCCCCGCTGACCCGGCGCGGGCGCTGGCGGCAATGCATTGAAAGGATCGGCCAGCGCGGCCGCCTCATAGGGATGCGGCGTGACAGCGGCAAGCGGGCGCCATGCCGCTGCGGCTACAGGCGTGCCTGCCTTGGGCGCCAAAGCCGCTTGCGCCGCCCGTTCTCCCGCTTCGGGCAAGCGATACGCGTGCAGCACGGCATCCAGGGTCAGCAAGCGATCCTTGCCGAGGTTCAAGGCCAGCTCATGCACCGTGACGATGCGCGGCAAGCGCGCCAGATCCGCCAGCAGCGCGCCCATGGCATGATAGCTGCCGCGCAACTGTATGGCGATCGGCAAGGCAACATACGGTGCTTGCGGCTGGGCCGCGCCCGGCTTGAACAGCGAAAATTGCAAGCCGCGCGACTGGCCTGCGGCATCGATATCCGTCAACAGCACCGCCATCGCCTGCTGGTCGGGCAGTTGCTGTTCCAGGAGGGCAAGCTCGGCGCCGGCCTGGCGCTGCTGCGCGCGCCACTGCGGCAACTGCTTCGCCCTGGCCTGCGCCGACAAATAAGCGGCGTGCAGGCGGGCCTCCTCGCCTTGCCCCGCCTGCACGGCCGCCAACAGGCCATCGAGCCACGCGGCGTGCAGCAGCGCGGCCACCAGCATGCCGACCAGGACAGCGCAAGCGAGGCGCCCCGGTAACGGCCACAGCGACGCGGTCTTCAAGCTCAGCATGATCAACCTCCACGACTAAGATTGCCCAGCGGGTGCCAACGCCAGCCGTATCGTCCATTCCACGGCGCCATCTGCCGCGCCGCGCACTTCAAGCACTTCCGGCCTGGACCAGGGCACGGCCTGCGCCAGCGCCAACAATAGTGCCGCGACCTTTTCCTGCGAAACGGCATGCCCTTGCAAGCGCACCATCGCCGTTTCCTGGCGCACACTGTGCAAGGCCACGCCAGCCGGCATCGCCCGCGCCAGCGCGTCCAGCATGCGGACCCAGGCATTGCGTTGCTCTTGCAAATGTGCGATGGCCTGCTGGCGCAGCAGCAGCGCCGCCGTCTCGCCCTGCACCCGCTTACCGGCGGCAAGGACGACCTCGACTTGTTGCATGGCATTGCGCCAGCCCTCCTGGCGGTGCAGCTGCGCGTTGAGCTGGTGCCGCAGCCAGGCTCCGGCCCCCAGGGCCACAAGCAAGCCCAGCAACGCCCCACCCGCCAGTTGCCACAGCAGCAGCTGAATACGCCTGCGCCGTGCCGCGGGACGATACGGCAACAGGTTGATGCACAGCACTTGCGCCCGGACCGTCATCGGGTGTACCGGTGCAAGGCCAGGCCCCAGGCCAGCTGGTAGGCCACGCCACCGTCGGGCAAGGCTTGCCAGCCCCCCTGCGCGAGCGCCGCCTGCAAGGCCAGCGCCTCGCTATCCATGACGACGGCCAGCAAACCCGCCGCCGTGGCCGCATCGAGACGGCGCTGCACGGTGGCGCGCCGCGCCGCCACCAGCAGCACGTCGACCTCCTTGCCTGTCGTGCCGGCCAGCGGCGGCGCGGGGCCGAGAGTGACAAAATCCAGGCTGGCGTCTTCCAGCGCAAACGGCATGTATTGCGCCGCTTCCAGTTCCACGAGGATTTCCAGCTGCTCCTCCGGCAAGCCTGCGGGTAAGCGGATCGCATGCGTGATCAGGGCCGTGGCCGGCATGGCCAGCGCCACCCGCGTGCAGCCGCTGCCACTGTCGCGGTGGGCCTGGCGCAGGGCATCGGCCAGGCCCGGCAGATCATCGACACTGCCTTCAAGCATTATTCCAGCAGCCAGTGCGGCGCTGCCGCAATGCCGGCACGACAGTTTTCCCCGCCGGCGCCGCAACTCGACCACGCGCACGGCATCGTCCGCGATGTCGACGCCCAGCAAGCCGGCGCCAAAAAAATTGCTGATAGACATGTTTTTCATAGAGAAACGTCAGCGTGGGAGGAGTTCCTGCCATTCGAAAGCCTAGTCCTGGCAGCGCTGGCTTGTAAATGGATTTCACGCCGGAGTCTGCGGTACGCGGCGCCTATCTGGCCCGGCCGTGATCTGGCGCAGAATAATTGTTACCAAATCCTGGTTGCCAGCGGGCCCATACACGCTTATATAGAGTATCGGCAAGTTTCGACACTGCCCCCGGGCAAGCGCCACGGCGCGCTGCCACCCCGGCAAGCTCGCTTATAATTGGCCGGCATAATTAACCGAAAGACATACGACGCATGACATCTTCAAACTCCGCTGGCTCCGCTGGCTCGAAGCCGCCCACCAAGGGCAGCAAACCCAAACGTTTTCTGCTGATGGCCCTGGTATCGCTGCTGGGCCTGGGCATCGTCGGCGTCTTGCTGGTGGTCTTTGGCCTGGCCATGGCCTATCCGAACCTGCCGGCGCTCGATACCTTGACCGATTACAAGCCCAAGATGCCGCTGCGCGTGTTCACGTCCGACAGTGTGCTGATCGGTGAATTCGGCGAGGAACGGCGCAACATGGTGCACATCAAGGATATTCCCGATGTCATGAAGAAAGCCGTGCTGGCCATCGAGGATGACCGCTTCTATGAGCATGGCGGCGTCGATTACCTCGGTATCACGCGCGCGGCCCTGCACAACCTGACGGGCGGCGCCAAGCAAGGCGCGTCGACCATCACGCAGCAGGTGGCGCGCAATTTCTTCCTGTCCAGCGAACAGACCCTGAAACGCAAGGCGTATGAAGTCTTGCTGGCGTGGAAGATCGAGAAAAACCTCAGCAAGGACCAGATCCTCGAAGTGTATATGAACCAGATTTATCTGGGACAGCGCGCCTACGGCTTCGCGTCGGCCGCGCAAATCTATTTCGGCAAGAACATCCAGGACCTCACCGTGGCCGAAGCGGCCATGCTGGCTGGCTTGCCGAAGGCGCCATCGGCCTACAACCCCGTCGTCAATCCGAAGCGCGCGCGCATGCGCCAGCAATACATTCTGCAACGCATGGCGCAGCTGGGCTACATCACGCCAGAGCAGTACACGGAAGCCAAGAATGAAGAGCTGAAAGTGAAAACCGACAGCAGCGCCTTCGGCGTGCACGCGGAATACGTGTCGGAAATGGCGCGTCAGCTTGTCTACGAGCAATTCAAGGAAGACACCTACACGCGCGGCCTGAACGTCTACACCACCATCACCAAGGCCGACCAGGACGCCGCCTACATCGCCTTGCGCAAGGGCGTGATGGATTACGAGAAACGCCACGGCTACCGCGGCCCGGAGGCATATATCGAGATTCCGAAAACCAAGGCCGAAGCCGATGACGCGATCGAAACGGAACTGGCCGACCACCCGGACAGCGATGACATCATCGCCGCCATGGTGCTGCAGGCGTCACCCAAGTCCATCCAGGCCGTCACCTCGGCCGGCGAGGAAATTACCATTACCGGCCCCGGCCTGACCTTTGGCGCGGCCTGGCTGTCGGAAAAAGCGGCACCGAACCGCCGCATCAAGCGCGGCGCCGTGATCCGCGTCATGCAGGAAGGCAACACCTGGGTCTTGACGCAGATGCCGGAAGTGCAATCGGCGTTCGTCTCGGCCAGCACCACGGACGGCGCCATCCGCGCCATGGTGGGCGGCTTCGATTACAACCGCAACAAGTTCAACCACGTCACGCAGGCGTGGCGCCAGCCCGGTTCCGCCTTCAAGCCCTTCATCTATTCCGCTTCGCTGGAACGGGGCCTGTCGCCGGCCACCATCATCAACGATGCGCCGATCTCGTTCGACGCGGGCCAGACGGGCGGCCAGGCATGGGAACCGAAGAACTACGACAGCAAATACGACGGTCCGATGACCATGCGCAAGGGTCTGATGAAATCGAAGAACATGATTTCCATCCGCATCCTGCACAAGATCGGCGCCAAGTATGGCCAGGAATACGCGACGCGCTTCGGCTTTGACGCGGACAAGAACCCGCCGTACCTGACCCTGGCCCTGGGCGCCGGCAACGTGACGCCGCTGCAGATGGCGGGCGCGTATGCCGTGTTCGCCAACGGCGGCTACAAGATCAACCCGTATCTGATTGCCAAGGTGACCGACAGCGACGGCAATGTGTTGTCGCAAGCCAAGCCGGACCTGGCGGGCGAGGAAGCCAACCGCGTCATCGATGAGCGCAATGCCTTCATGATGAACAGCATGCTCAACGACGTGGTGCGCTTCGGCACGGCAAATAAAGCCATGGCCTTGAAGCGCCCTGACCTGGCCGGCAAGACGGGCACGACCAACGATTCCATCGACGCGTGGTTCGCCGGCTACCAGGCCAAGCTGGTGGGCATCGCCTGGATCGGCTACGACCAGCCGCGCAACCTGGGCAACCGGGAAACGGGCGGCGGCCTGGCCTTGCCGATCTGGATCAACTATATGGCCAAGGCATTGAAGAGTATTCCCGTGGAGGAACGCGCCGTGCCGGAAGGCCTGATCCACGTGGGCGACGAGTATTACTATGCGGAAAATCCACCGGGCACGGGCGTAGGCAGCCTGGAAGGCGCGGCGCGCGGTACGCCGGAGGAAGAAAAAGCCAAGGAAGCCGTCAAGAACGAGTTGTTTTAAGATCGTTTGATGCAAAAAAGGGCAGCCTGAAGAGGCTGCCCTTTTTGATTGCGCGCGGCTAAAACAATTACTTCAATACCACCGGCGCACCCGCCTGCTCGCTGGCCATGCTGGACAAGGCCGCAAACAGTTCCGAACCGTCGCGCGTGTTGATCCATTCGTCGCCCACGCGCTTGTAGTGGAAACCGCCGGAACGGGCGGCCACCCACATTTCGCGCATGGGGGCCTGGCTGTTGACGATGATTTTCGTGCCGTTATCGATGAATTCGATCTCCAGCACATTGCCGCTGCGGCTGCATTCGACGTCGAGCACGTCTTCATCGTTCAGCCGGTCCAGCGCCGCCTCGATCTGGGTCAGGGTGGCTTCGGCCAGGGCCAGGAATTCCGATTCGCTCATGCTACACTCCAAAGATCTTAATCAAACCGTGATTCTAATCGTGAAGTCATCCTCAGCGTTTTATATCGGCACCGCCATTGTGGTTTCTAGCGTCCTGGCCGGCTGCGGCCAGCCCGGCCCCCTGTACCTGCCCAAGCCGCCAGCGGCCAAGGGCGCACCGGCCAAAGGCCCCGTCAAACCGGCGCCCGTGCCGCCGCCGCCGGTGATCGTGCCGGCGACCTAAACGGAGCGCACCGGGGTGGCGGCATTCGCCGCCCTGGCATTTTTGACGCGCTTGCTCCAGAAAAAATACACACGCATTAACAGCAATAGCGCGACGATACTGCCAAACAGGATCGGTTGCGCGAAATTGTGCTTGCCCGCCTTCATCCACCAGAAGTGCAAGATACCGAGCGGGGCGATGACATAGATCAACCGGTGCAGCCACTGCCAGCGCTTGCCCCCCAGGCGTTTCACCATGCCGTTCGTGCTCGTCACGGCCAGCGGAATCAGCAGCACGAAGGCAATAAAACCCACCGTGATGAATGGCCGCTTGAGCACATCCTTCCACATTTCCTGCACATCAAAAAAGTGATCGAACCATAAAAACGTGGTGAAGTGCAGCGCCGCGTAGAAAAACGCGAACAGGCCCAGCATGCGCCGCAGCTTGATCAGCCAATTCCATTGCGTGAAGCGGCGCAAGGGCGTCACCGCCAGGCTGATGCAGATAAAATACAGGGTCCAGTCGCCCGTGCCGCGCGTGATGAATTCCAGCGGCTCCACCAGTTGCCCCGTGTACGTGAGCCAGACCATGCGCGCAAACGGCAGTAGCGCCAGCAGAAAAACCAGGCTTTTGAAGAGCGACAATTGTCTCGGCGTGGGGTTGAAGGCCATGGTCTTTCCTTAAAAGAACTTCTTCAGATCCATGCCCGCGTACAAGGAAGCAACATCGTTGTAGCCGTTGAACATCAGGGTCTTGCGCTTGCGCGCGAGAAAGCCGTCTTCGCCGATGCGCCGCTCGGACGCCTGCGACCAGCGCGGATGATCGACGTTCGGGTTCACGTTGGAATAAAAACCGTATTCGGACGGCGCCGACAGGTTCCAGGACGTGCGCGGCTGTTCCTTGACGAAACGGATCTTGACGATGGATTTGGCGGATTTAAAACCATATTTCCACGGCAAGACCATGCGCACGGGCGCGCCATTCTGGTTCGGCAAGGTTTCGCCATACATGCCCAGGGTCAACAGCGCCAGCGGATGGTTCGCTTCATCGATGCGCAAGCCTTCCGTATAGGGCCACTGCAGCACGCGGCTGCCCACGCCCGGCATCTGCTTCTTGTCGGCCAGAGTGATGAATTCCACATATTTGGCATTGCCCGTCGGCTCGACCTTCTTGATGATTTCCGAGAAGGAATAACCGACCCACGGAATCACCATCGACCAGCCTTCCACGCAGCGCAGCCGGTACACGCGCTCTTCCAGCGGCGCCAGCTTCAGCAGCGCGTCCAGGTCCAGGGTCATGGGTTTCTTGACTTCGCCCTCGATGCTGACCGTCCACGGACGCGTGCGCAGGGTGCCCGCGTTTTGCGCCGGGTCGCTCTTGTCCGTGCCGAACTCGTAGAAATTGTTGTAACTGGTGGCGTCTTTATAGGCCGTCTGCTTTTCCAGCGCCGAATAGGCGGGATTGAGTTTGGCAGCCAGCTTGGGATTGGTGCCTTGCGCGAACGCTTCGCGGCTGGCCATTTCCAGCAGGGCCGCACTGGACATCGTGCCCAGCGCCACTTGCTTGATGAAACTGCGGCGCGATTCGAACACGGCGCGCGGCGTGATTTCGGAAGAATACGGCAACTCAATGCCGTTGGGACTGCGCTTGATCAACATGGCGGCTCCGGGAAAAGGTGATTATTTGTACCTTACACCAGTTTTCCCGGGCCGTTCATGACGCTTCTGTCATGCAAAAATGAATTACAGCTTGCCGTAAGAATGCAGGCCGGAGAGAAACATATTCACGCCCAGGAAGGCAAACGTCGTCACCAGCAAGCCCACCAGCGCCCACCACGAGGCGACGCGGCCGCGCAAGCCCGTCATCAGGCGCATGTGCAGCCAGGCTGCATAGTTGAGCCAGACGATCAGCGCCCACGTTTCTTTCGGGTCCCACGACCAGTAGCCGCCCCATGCTTCGGCCGCCCACAGGGCGCCCAGGATGGTCGCTACCGTGAAGAAGGCGAAGCCGACGGAAATGGCCTTGTACATGACGTCGTCGAGCACTTCCAGCGACGGCAGGCGGTCGACCAGGTAGCCGCTCGATTTGAGCAGGTAGGCCGCCGCCACCATAGCCGACAGGGCGAAGGTGCCGTAGCCGATGAAGTTGGCGGGTACGTGGATCTTCATCCACCAGCTTTGCAGGGCCGGCACCAGCGGCTGGATTTCCGCCGCATCGCGCGTGACCGTGTACCACATCAGGAACACGACGGCCGCGGAAATGACCAGCATGACGAAGGCGCCCAGCTGGCGCGTCGCGTAGTGCTGCTCGTAATACAGGTAGAACATGGCCGTGATCAAGGAAAACAGGATGAACACTTCATACAGGTTCGACACGGGAATGTGGCCCACGTCGGCGCCGATCAGGTAAGACTCGTACCAGCGCACCAGCATGCCCGTCAGGCCCAGCACCACGCCGGCCCAGCACAGCAGGGAGCCGACGGACGAGCCGAATTCCGAGCGCGCCACCAGGCCGATCCAGTAGAACAGGGTCGACAGCACGAACAGGGTGCCCATCCACAGGATGGCGGACTGGCTCGACAAGATGTATTTCAGGAAGAATTTCTGGTTCGCCATGTCCAGATGGCCCGCGTACAGTTCGATGGCGAACAGCGACAGCACGGCCGCCAGCGGGATCAGCCAGCGCACGGGCTTCCAGTACCAGCCCAGCCACGCGAACGTGGGCGCCGCGGCCAGCAGGATGGCTTTTTCGTAGATATCCATAAAGGCGCCAAAGCGCATCAGACCGAACAGCGAGGCGGCCAGCAAGCCGGCACCATACAGCCAATCGATCAGGCTCAGGCGCTTGAAAAATCCTGGTTCCTGCGTATATATTTGCTTGTTTGCCAATTCCATCATTTTCTCCATTCCCGGCGACGCGCAAGCGTCCCGAAACTCAGCCAATCCAACTCAGCGCAGCTTACGCCGATTGCGGCAGCTTTGCCTTCAAAGTCTCAAATTCTTTTTCAAAATCCAGGGTCTTGCGTTGCGTGCTCATGGCCATCAGGGCTTCGCTGCCGCCCTCGCCATCCTTGATCCACACCCACAGGCGGCGCTCGCGGATATAAAACATGGAAAATACGCCGATCACGAGGAACAGGCAACCGAGGTAGACCACGCTCTTGCCCGGCGAACGCGTCACTTGCAGCACGGACGCCTTGATCTCCGTAAACTCGTCGAGTTGCAGATACACGGGCGCGCCATAAAAGAAGCTGTCGGACAGCGCATTCGTGGCCAGCTGCAGGAAGCGGCCGTGCTTATCATCGGCCTCAATGGCTTTCAAGCCATCCTGGGCGCGCGCCGCCTGCCACAAGTCCCACAGGCTGCCATTGAGGATTTTCATGAAGATATCGGCCGCTTTTTCCTGCTCGGCCGTCGGAACTTTCTCCAGGAAACGCGAAATGGCGAGGAAACCGCCCTCTTGTCCATTGCCGGCAAAGATACCCAGGCTTTTCGCCGCCGATTCCTGCAACTGGCCGCGCAAGGCTTCCGCGTTCGCCTGCGGCATGGCGCGCGCCGCATAGCGAGCGGCGGCCTGCTGGCGCAGCGCGGGATCTTGCAGCGCGGCACGCAAACGCATCCACTCGTTCACGCTGTAATTGTCATCGGCGGGAATGCGCAGATAGCTGAACGGGTCGCTGGGGTTGACACGCATGCCGGCCAGAAACACCGTCGTGCCATCGACCGTGACGGGCTGCATGTAATTCTGGTACTCGCGCGCCTGGCCCGTCTTGTCGCGCAATTTGTATTGCACCGAGGGACCGACGTTCTTGAGATCCTTGTTATGCGCGTTCTTCGCGGCCGACCCGAGGCGTTTATCGAGGCCGACGGCGAATTTATCGTTGAAACTTTCCGCCTTGCTGACGGCGCGCACATCCTGGCCCGCGCTGAGGTTTTCCACGTTAAACGGACGGAAACCCGACCATTCCACCGTGTAGGAATTGCCGTCGCTGCGCTCGAGCGGCGTGCTGCCGCCCACTTCGCCGCCGATATCGAAGCGTTTCGTCGTCTTGCCCGTCATGGGAAAACCAGTCAACTTGAGCTTGCTGCCGCCATCTTCAAAGCTGGACTGGTACAGGGCCAGGCCCTTGTACAGCAACGGCTGGTTGACTTTGATGGTCGCGGGGAAACTTTCTCCCGTTGCATGGTCGGTGACGACCACATCGCTGGCGAACAGCTTGGGCATGCCCGTGCTATAGAAATCGATGTGGAATTTCTTCAGCAGGATGGTGATGGGCAAATCCTGGATCAGCACGCCATCGGCCTGGGGAATGATGGCCGTGTTGCTCGACGAGCCTTCCGGGATCATGGTATTGCCGCGGAAAGTAGGATTCGACAGGCTCAAACGGTGCTGGGCGGGAATATCGGCGATCACGCCGCTGCCGGAAAACGGCGTCTTGCCAAAGAACCATTGCTGTACGCGGATCGGCATTTCCGAATCGAGCAAGCCGCCCACGCAAATGATGACGATGGCGCCATGGGCAAAGATATAGCCCCATTTATTGGCCGCGCCCCGCTTGGCGGCCACCAGGGTGGCGTTGTCCTTCTCGACCACCTTGGCCCCGTAGCCGGCGTCTTTCAGGCGCATCACCATCTGCTGCGCCAGCACGGCGCGCGGCAGCGGCGCCTGCCATTCCAGCTTGTGGTGGAAATTGCGCAGCGATTGCTCGCGCACGGTTTCGCGCCAGCTGCGCATGTCCTTGAGCATCTTCGGCGCATTGCGCACGATGCACAGCGAGGTCGAGGCGACCAGAAAACCCATGATGACGAGGAACCACCAGGCCGAATACACGGAATACAGGCTCAGCTTGTCGAAGACGGCGAACCAGAACGGACCGAACTGGTTCACATAATTGGGCATGGGCTCGTTTTGCTTGAGCACGGTGCCGATGATGGAGGCGACGGCGATCAGGGTCAGCAGGCTGATGGCAAAGCGCATCGACGAGACCAGCTCGACGAATTCAGCCAGGCTGCGGCGTTGGGTCTTTAACTCGATTCCAGTCGTGCCAGTGCTCATACGTGGATACTCATACGGAATATGCAATCTTCAAGAAAATGTAGGCATGGAGCAGGTAGTTTCTCCGCGCAAGGCGGCAGCATACTCCTGTTTGGCCCCTGCCATGAAAAAGGGCAGCCTGTGGAGACGGCCGCCCTTGTTCATGCGCGCTGCTGCGCCTGGCAATCGCTTGCCAATATGAAAACTTACTTCAGGCCGGCGATGTAATCGGCCACGGCGGCAATCTCGTCATCCGACATGCGGGCGGCGATGGTGTGCATTTGCGCGCTGTTCTTGCGGGCATCAGCCTTGGTGCTGCGGAACATGGTCAGCTGGGCCACCGTGTAATCCTGGTGCTGGCCGGCGATGCGCGGATACTGGACGGGAATGCCATTGCCCATCGCGCCATGACAGCTGGCGCAGGCGGCAACTTGCTTGGAAGCAATGCCACCACGGTAGATTTTCTTGCCCAGGTCGATCGTATCCTTGTTTTTCGCGGCACCCGGCTTGGACACCTGCGCGCCCAGGTAGGCGGCGATATTCTTCTTGTCGGCGTCGCTGAGCATCTTCGCGTACGTCGTCATGACGGGCTGGCTGCGCTCCGGCGTGGTGAAGTCGACCAGTTGCTTGTAGATATAGCTTTCGTGCTGGCCGGCCAGCTTCGGATTGACCGTGATGGTCGAATTGCCGGCCGCGCCATGGCAGGAGACGCAGGCAGGCAAGCCGCGCGCCGCATCGCCATCGGCGTACAGGGTAGCGCCCTTGGCGGCATCGGCCTTGACGGCCGGTTTCGGTGCTTCGACCGCGGAAGCAGTTGCCGATACAGCCAGCAAAGCGAGCAGCATGGATTTGATAAACGGTGAAAACGCACGATTCATTCAGGCACCCTGAGACAGTGAGAAATTAGTGGTGGACATTGCCGCGCCCTGTTGATTTTTGCTTTATTTTCAGGGCCGCAAGCCGCATCGCTGCTACGCCGGCAACAATAAACAACCCCTTATTGTACAATAGCTTCTTGGCGTTATCGCTCCCTTATCGCTCCCTTTTGTTGCTTTACTACTCCCATGTCAAAACTCTGGCAAGCCCGCTTCTTTACGACCGTCAACCAATTGCGTGACCTGCCCGATACCACGGTGCCGGAAATCGCCTTTGCCGGCCGCTCCAATGCCGGTAAATCGACCGCCATCAACATCTTGTGTAATCAGAAAGGCTTGGCGTTCGCCTCCAAGACACCTGGCCGTACCCAGCACATCAACTACTTCTCCATCGGCGGCGCCCACGTGGCGCAGCACCGCAAGGATGCCACCATCGTCGAAGAGATCGAATGCCTGCTGGTCGACTTGCCGGGCTACGGCTACGCGGAAGTATCGGGCTCGGCCAAATTGCACTGGCAGCGCCTGCTGGGCGACTACGTGCAGCGCCGCGAGCAATTGGCGGGCTTGATCCTGATCATGGATTCGCGCCGTCCCTTCACCGACCTGGACATCCAGATGCTGGAATGGTTCGCCCCGACGGGTAAACCAATTCACTGCATCCTGACGAAAGTCGATAAGCTGAACCGCAATGAATCGGTCAACGCGCTGCGCCAGGCGAAAGCCAAGCTCGACAGCTACGTGGATGAAGACGGCGTCGGCTTCCCGTTCACCGTGCAACTGTTCTCGGCCCTGAAAAGAGTCGGCATCGACGAAGCCAATGACAAGATCATGGAACTGGCCGGCATCAGCGAAGACGGCGCGGCCCAGATGGTCGACCTGATCGAGATGGAAGACGACGTCGAGCCGGAAGCGGACAAACCGGCTTGATCAAGATCAACGCTGCGTAAAAAAGGCTGCCCGTTCACACGGTGCAGCCTTTTTTATTGCGCTGGACGTTTAGCGCCGTCCCGGCCCTGGGCGCTTCTCGGAAAAGAATTCCTGGCGCAGGAAGGCCATCAGCTCAGCCGTGTCTTCCACGCGGGCGCTGAGGTTGACGTTGCGTCCCAGGCGGCGGGATTCCCACACGAAATCGCCGGGCTTTTCGGCACGGATCAGCTGGATCATCTTCTTCAGGATGGCCGTCTCGATATCGGGCTCATTGCCCAGTTCCACTTTTTCCTGCTTCAGCCAGTTGCGCTTGAAGTTGCCATTCCAGCCCTTGAACTTGACTTCCGCGCTGAACGAGGTCTGGTTGACGATGGAAAACACGCCGCCCGAATCCTCGCGGTCGCTGCCGGAATTGCGTCCCTGCGCGCCGGCGATATTCGCCTTGGCCACGCGCATGGCGCGGTCGTTTTCGCTTTCCTCGGCCAGCGGCGCGGGATTTTGCGCCTGACGCTGCTTGCGGCGCTGCTCGATCATCGCACTCATGTCTTCGGCGGGCGGCGGCGGCAACGGCACTTTCGACACCAGCGGCGGCGTAAATGTTTCCAGTTTTGGCTTGTCGCGCGGCACGTCTTTTGTGACCACGCGCTTGCTCGGCGCCGGCGGTGGTTTCACCTTGGCCACTTTCGTGTCCTTCGGTTTCGGCGTGGGCTTGGGTGTGGGCTTGGGCTGCGGCTTCGGTTGCGGCTTGTCCTTCAGGGGAGCAATGTAGACCATCGCGCTTTCCTTCTTCGGCGGCGGAATCTTTTCGATGGTGTCGCTGCGCAGCAGGACATACGCGGCCAGCAGCACGTGCAGCAAGACGGACACGCCGAGCGCCACCTTGCGCATGGTGCTGGTCCTGGACCCGTAGGCCGGTGGTGGCTGGATGACTTGCCCGCAGGTGGGGCAAACATCGGAATCGGCAGCCATCAAATGGGTCGTGTCATGCAAAATGAATCGTGCTTTCTGTGTAGCAACAAAAATAATCTTACAGGGCAGCCATAGTGCCAGAGTCCCTTGCTTTTGGGAACACTTCCCCGGCATTTCCAACCCGAAGCGTACAGGATAGCGGTATTCCTTGCAGCGCAAGCTAGGGTACCCGAGCCGTCTCTTGACGGTTGTTACCGTATGTATCACCGTCCATACAAGACCGGCGCCGCATTCACTGAGGAACGGGGCGCCGGTGGTGGCCGTGTGGCGGATCAGGCCTTGTTATCGAGCGCCACCAGTTGCTCGTCCGTCAACGGTCCCGTGCCGCTGTACTTGTCGAGGAACAAATAGATGACGGGCGTGATGAACAGGGTAATGACTTGCGAGAAAAGCAAGCCACCGACCACGGCCAGGCCCAGCGGCTGGCGCAGCTCGGCACTGGCGCCCAGGCCCAGGGCGATCGGCAAGGCCCCCATCAAGGCCGCCGCCGTCGTCATCATGATGGGACGGAAACGCAGGATGCACGCCTGGCGGATGGCGTCGGTTGGGCTCATGCCCTCGTTGCGCTGCGCATGCAGGGCGAAGTCGATCATCATGATGGCGTTTTTCTTGACGATGCCGATCAGCATCAAAATGCCGATGATGGCGATCATGGTCAGGTCCATGCCGAACAGGCGCAGGGTCAATAGCGCCCCCACGGCCGCGGACGGCAAGCCGGCCAGGATGGTCAGCGGGTGGATGTAGCTTTCATACAGCACGCCGAGCAGCACATAGATCACGGCCAGCGCGGCAATGATGAGGATGATCTGGCTCGACTGCGAGCTCTGGAACACGGCAGCATCGCCGCCGTAGCGCGTGATGATGGAGGCCGGCAAGCTCATATCCTTGGCCATCGCATCGATCCTGCCCGTGGCGATGCCCAGCGGCACGTCCGGCGCCAGGTTGAAGGCGATGGTGACGGCTTGCAACTGCCCCTGGTGATTCACGGAGGTGGGGCCGATCGTGCGTTCCACATAGGCAATACTTGATAGTTTCACCAGTTCACCCGTCTTGCTGCGCACGGAGACGCGCGTGAGCGCATCGTCATACTGGCGGTCCGCCGTGGCCGCTTCCAGGATCACATAATAGCTGGCGGCCGAGGAATAGATGGTCGACACTTGCCGCTCGCCAAAGGCGCTGTACAGGGCCGTGCGGATGTCGGACATTTGCACGCCCAGCAGATTGGCCTTGTCGCGGTCGATCCTGAGCGACGCCTGCAAGCCCTTGATTTGCGAATCGCTGGTGACGTCGCGGAAGGCCGGATCCGTGCGCATGCCGGCAATAAACTTTTCCGCCCAATCATTCAGGGCGTCGGGACTGACGCTTTGCAAGGTGTATTGGTAGCGGCTCTTGCTCTGGCGCCCGCCCAGCTGCAAGTTTTGCACGGGCCGGAAATACACGGCCATGCCGGGCACGGCGCTCGTGGCGCGGCGCAGGTTTTCCAGCACCACCGGCATTTTCGGCCGCTCGCTGCGCGGTTTCAAGACCATGAACATGCGGCCCGTGTTGCCGCCGCCGACGAACGAGGTCACATCCTGCACGCTGGGGTCCGCCATGAGCACGGCCGCCACGCGGGCTTGCAAATCCTGCAATGCCGCGGAGGAAATATCTTCCGACGCTTCCGTATTCACCTGGATCTGGCCCAGGTCTTCCTCGGGGAAGAAACCTTTGGGAATGGTCGCGTACAGCAGCACCGTCAGCGCAAAGGTGCACACGGCAACGAACAGCACCACGTTGCGGTGCGCCAGGGCCTTGTCTAGCAAATGCACATAGCCGTTGCGCAATTTCGTGAAACCGGCTTCGAAATGGCGGCCGATAAAGGTTTTCTCGCCATGGCTGGGGTCGCTGTCATTGTGCTCGCGCGAGTCGGCCGGCAGGAAGCGGCTGGCCAGCATCGGCACCAGGGTCAGCGACACGACGGCGGACACCAGCACGGCCAGCGAAACGACCACGGCGAACTCGTGGAACAGCAAACCGATCACGCCCGGCATGAAGAAGATGGGGATGAACACGGCCACCAGCGAAACGGAAATCGAGATGATGGTAAATCCCATCTCTTTCGCCCCTTCCAGCGCCGCGCGTATCGGTTTCTTGCCCATCTCGATATGGCGCACGATATTTTCCAGCACCACGATGGCATCGTCGACGACGAGGCCCACGGCCAGGGTAATGCCCAGCAGGGAAACGTTGTCGAGACTGTAGCCGAGCCAGTACAGCAGGGCCAGGGCGCCGAGCAGGGAAATCGGCATGGTGACGGCCGGAATGAAGGTGGCGGCCGCGCGGTGCAGGAACAAAAAGATCACCAGCACCACCAGCACCACGGTCAGGGCCAGGGTCAAATTGACGTCGTGGATGGCTTCGCGGATCGACAGTGAGCGGTCGTTAACCAGGCTGATCTGTATAGACTGCGGCAATTGCTCCTTGAAACCCGGCAACAGACGGCGCACGCCGTCGACCACTTGCACGGTATTGGCGTCCGGCTGGCGCTGCACCATCAGGCTGATCGAGCGCTCGCCATTGAAACTGCCGACGGCCTTGATCGATTGAAAGCTGTCTTCCACCTCGGCCACGTCTTTCAGGCGCACAGGCTGGCCATTGCGGCTGGCGACGATCAGTTCGGCAAAATCGGCCGCTTTCATCATTTGCGGATTGCCCTGGATGGTCAGGGTCTGGCTCGGGCCGTCAAGGATGCCCAGCGGGGAATTCGTGTTCGAGGTGCGCAAGGCGGTGGCCAGCTCGTCCATCGTCAGGTTGCGCGCATTCATCAGGTCGGCGCGGGCGCGCACGCGCACGGCAAAGCGCTTCTGGCCATTCACGATCACCTGGGCGACGCCAGGCAAGGTCGACAGGCTGGGGGCGATCAGGTTTTCCGCATAATCATTGAGATCCGACAAGTTCAGCGAGGGCGACGTCATCTGGATGAACAGCACCGGCGCATCGGCCGGATTGACCTTGCGGTAAGACGGCAAATCCGTCATTTCCGTCGGCAACTGTCGCTGCGCGCGCAGCAGGGCCGCCTGCACATCGACGGCCGCCTCGTTGACATTGATGCTGGCGTCAAATTCCAGGGTCAGCGAGGTATTGCCCAGGGTACTCGTGGACGTGATCAGGCTGAGGCCGGAAATGGTGGAAAACTGTTTTTCCAGCGGCAAAGCCACCGACGAGGCCATGGTTTCCGGGCTGGCGCCGGCCAGGTCGGCGCTGACGTTGATGACGGGCGTGTTGTAGCTCGGCAAGGCTGCCACGGGAATTTGCAGGTAGGCCAGCACGCCGGCCAGGATGATGGAGAGGGACAGCAGCACCACCATGACGGGGCGGCGGATGCTCAGTTCGGACAGGTTCATGCTGGCTTGCCCTGCGCTGCGGCGGCGCCATCGGCGGCCTTGTGTTTTTCCGCCAGGCGCACCTTGCTGCCTGGGCGCAAGTTCTGCTTGCCATCGACGATGACTTTTTCATCGCCGGCCAGGCCGGTGACGACGGCGCTCGGTCCGAATGCATACACGCGGGCAATCTTGCGCATCCTGGCGGTGTTGTCCGCCTCCATCGAGTACACGAAGGTGCCCGTGGTACTCGTGATGATGGCGTTTTGCGGAATGACGAGCGCATCCTTGAGGGTGCGCACGGTCAGCTGCGTATTCACGTACTGGCCTGGCCACAGGTCGGTGCCGCCATTGTTGAAACGGGCCTTGACCTTGATCACGCCCGTGGCGGGATCGACGGCATTGTCGATAAAGCTGAGTTTGCCATCGAGCTGCTTGCCGCCTGCGTCCGACAGCAGCGCCGTGACGGGCACCTCGCCCGCCTTCTGCGCCGCCAGCAAGCCCGACAGGCTGCTTTCCGGCAAGGTAAACAACACATCGATGGGGTCGAGCTGAGTGATGCTGGTCAGCGACGTCGCCGGCTGCACCAGGCTGCCCGGATACACATTGATGGCGCCCACGCGGCCGCTCTGCGGCGCGCGCAGAACCGTGTAGCTGGAATCGACCTGGGCGGCACGCAAGGCAGCCTGGTCGGCGGCCAGCAAGGCGCGTGCCGCGTCGAGCTGGCTTTGCAGGGTATCCACGGCGCCCTGGGCGATAAAATTCTTGCTCAGCAAATCCTGGTTGCGCTTGAGCTGGCGTTCGAGGTCCTGTACCGAGGCGCGGTCGCGCAGCACCTGCGCTTGCGCCTTGTCAACATTCGCGTGCTCGCTGCGTGCATCGAGCGTGAACATCAACTCGCCCTGCCTGACGAACTGCCCTTCGCGGATGTGCACCTTGGTAATCGTGCTGGTCGTCTGCGGGTGCAGATCGACACTGCTGATGGGCATGACGCTGCCATTGGCTTGCAGCACCATCGGCACATCCTGGCGCAGCGGCGCGACCACGCTCACCGTCGTCGGCGCCTGCCCGCCCTTGCCCCCTTTACCCTCCTGCCCACCGGTCGCTGCGCCGGACTGATGCTTGAAATACCAGATGCCGCCACCGATACACAGGGCCGCACCCACGAGGATTGCCAGACTAGTCTTTTTCATTGTTCTGTCACGCTGTCGCAGCGCAGGGCTGCAGGTTGAATGTAGTTGCCAGGGGGCATAAAGCACAATATTGTCGCATGGAAATGATCACTTTCCTGCGTAATACTCTGGCACGATAAGGGTGACTTCCAGTCCACCGTCAGCATGATTGAGCAGTGAAACCGTGGCGCCATGCTGCTCTGCAATATTGCGCGCGATGGTCAGGCCCAGGCCCGTGCCGCCCGATTCGCGCGAGCGCGAAGTCTCGATGCGGTAAAACGGTTCGAACACCTTGGCCAGCTGATCGGGTGCAATCCCCGGCCCGCCGTCGCGGATGCGGATGCGCGCCGCGCCGGCGATGCGCTCGACGGTCACTTGCGCGTACAGGCCGTATTTGACGGCATTGTCGATCAAATTCACCAGGCAGCGCCGCATGGCGATCGGGCGCGCCATCAAGGCCATGCCTGCCTGTCCACTGAGGGTGACTTTCTGGCCGGCATCGGCCGCGTCGGAGCAGACGCTATCGAGCAGGGAATCGAGATCGAGCGCCTGCATCGCTTCCGTGCTGTCCATCGAGCGGGCCAGGTCCAGCCCTTCCTTGACCATGCTTTGCATGGCCGACAAGTCGCCCACCAGGCGGTCGTACAATTCCGTATCCGCCACTTTTTCCAGACGCAGGCGCAAGCGCGTCAGCGGCGTCTGCAAGTCATGCGTGATGGCCGCCAGCATCTGTGTACGCTGGGAAATATGCTGGCGGATGCGCGCCTGCATGGCATTGAAGGCGGCGCTGGCCTGGCGGATCTCGCTGGCGCCCGACAGGGTCAGCGGCGGATGGTTGATGTCGTTGCCCAGGTCTTTTGCCGCCTGCGCCAGCTGTTTCAGCGGGCGCATGGTCATGCGTGTAACCAGGTAGGCGAGGATGGCGATGCTGATCAAGAATGGCAGCAGGGTCATCCAGTCGTTGTGTTCATTGAACGGCGGCTGCTGACGCGGCGGCAAGACCATCAGGCGCAGCACGTGACCGTCCTGCATGCGCACGTCGAGATTTTCGCAGGTGCCGCCCCATGGCTTGGCGGAAAACATGCCCGGCGACTGGCGCGGCTTGACACAGGCTTCCGGGCGTTCGGCCAGCGCGCTGACCTTGAAACCCTCGCCCAGCTTGGCTTGCAGGGCGGTGGAAAATTCCGTCGGCGCACCGGGCGTATGTTCCTTCTCGGGACGCAGTTCCAGGCGCACGCTGCCCTTGTTGGCCACTTTCAGATAGGCGGCGCGCGAGGCCAGCGGCACCACGTCGGCCGCCATCACCAGTTGCTCTGCCCGCTCCACGGCGTGGTAGTCGCGGTATTGCTCGATGGCACGCTGGCGTTCGCCCACGGCCAGCCACTGCGTCAATGCGGCCGAAGCGACGATACCGATCAGCAAAAACATGAAGACGCGGCCCGTCATCGATCCCAGGAAGGCCTTCACGCGTGCGGCTCCACATTGACCTGGCCGGCCAGCACGTAGCCGCCGTTGCGCACGGTTTTGATGATTTGCGGCAAGCGGGCATCTTCACCGAGCTTTTGCCGCAGGCGGCTGATCTGGATATCGATCGAGCGGTCGAACGGGTCGGCGTCGCGCCCCTGCGTCAGGTTCAGCAACTGGTCGCGGTTCAGCACGCGGTTCGGGTGTTCCAGGAACACGCGCAGCAAACGGAACTCGGCGCCCGACAGCATGATCACCAGGCCGCTGGGGTTGAGCAGGTGGCGTGCCGTGAGGTCCAGGGTCCAGCCGGAAAAGCGGATTTGCTGAGCCTTATCTGACGGCACGTTCGACGGCATGGCGTGGCTGCGGCGCAGCACGCTGCGTATGCGCGCCAGCAATTCACGCGGCTCGAACGGTTTCGGCAAGTAATCGTCGGCGCCCATTTCCAGGCCCAGGATACGGTCCAGCGGCTCATTGCGCGCCGTCAACATAATCACCGGCACGGTCGATTGGGCGCGCAGCTTGCGGCACAGGGTCAGCCCATCGTCGCCAGGCAGGTTCAAGTCGAGCACGATCAGGTCGGGCCGCGTTTCATCAAGGATTTTCCACATGGCCGTCCCATCTGCCGCGCCCAGGGTGCGGTAGGCGTTCGTTTCCAGGTAGTCCGCCAGCAAGCTGCGGATATCGCGGTCATCGTCGACGATGAGAATTGTAGAAGTGGGTTCCATAATACGAATTATCCCCACTTCCCCCGCCCTTGCACAGCGCATTTGTATCGTCTTGTATATAGGAGACCCGAAGAAACATATAGATACAAACTGTCTGGCAGCGGACACTTCGGGGAAACATGGGGCGTCCAACATGGATTCATGTGCAGCAACATGCACATCCCTCACTTTTACAAAGGAATCCAGATGAACGCCTCAATGACAACCTTGCGCAAGAACTTGATCATCGCCATGAGCGTACTCGGCATGGGTGCGGCATCGCTGACCGTCCACGCCCAAGAAGCGGCCGCCAGCGCGCCTGCCGCCAGCACCAAGATGCAACATGAAGGCCAGCGGGGCCAGCACCGCGGTGGCAACCCGGCCGAGCGCATGGCCAAGTACCAGGCCCGCCTGCACGACAAACTGAAGCTGACGGCCGCGCAGGAACCGGCCTGGGCCACGTTCACGGCCGCCAACGCGCCGAAAAAGCCGATGGGCGACTGGAAGGCCAAGCGCGAAGCGATGGCCAAGCTGTCGGCACCGGAACGCATGGAGCAATGGATCGCCATGTCGAAGGAACGCATCGCGGCCCAGGAAAGCCGCCTGGCCTCGCTGAAAACCTTCTACGCCGTGCTGACGCCGGAACAAAAGAAAGTGTTTGACGACAGCGTGCCTGGCGGCAAGCATGGTGGCATGCGCGGCGGCCACCACGGCATGCAGCAGCATCCGAAAGCCGGCTAAGTTGTAGCTGGCGCAGAAACAGAAAAAGCCTGCATTGCAGGCTTTTTCTTATTGAGCAGACAAGTAAACGCTTACTGTCCGTCGAGCTTGCGCAAGGAAGTCAGAAACGTCGATGCATTCTGGAAGCCGATCACGCGCGACTGGGCGATTTCCTGCCCCTGCGGATTGAACATGATGATGCCCGGCGGGCCGAACAGCTGGAAACGTTTCAGCATGGCTTTGTCGTCCGCATCATTGGCCGTCACGTCCACTTGCAGCAGCACGGCTTGCCCCATCTTCTCGCGCACGGCGGGATCGACGAAGGTCAGTTTTTCCATCTCGATGCACGACACGCACCAGTCCGCATAAAAGTCCAGCAAGGCCGGCTTGCCACCCAGCTGCGCCAGCGCCGCATCGAGCTGCGCCACGGTCTTTACGCGCGTAAACGGTTGCGCGTGGACCTGGCCACCACCGAGGTGCGCCAGCGGCGCCAGCGGGTCGCGGCCGCCGCTGGCCACGCCCACCAGCTGCATCGCGCCCAGCACGGCAAACACGAGGCCGAAGGCCTTGGCCACCCAGGCGTGTTGCGCGCCGCTCTTGCCCACCAGCAAATACATGCCATAGCCGACGAGCAGGATCGTCCAGCCCAGCATTTGCACGGCGCCCGGCAGCACGGGCGAGACCAGCCACCAGGCCACGCCCAGCTGCAGCACGCCAAAGAAGCGTTTGACGGCATCCATCCACGCGCCGGCACGGGGCAGCAAGGTGCCGGCGGAGACGCCCACCAGCAGCAGCGGCACGCTCATGCCCACCGCCATGGCAAACAGCGCGCCGCCGCCAATGACGACGTCGCGCGTCTGGCTGATGTACAGCAAGGCGCCGGCCAGCGGCGCGGCCACGCAGGGTCCCACGATCAGGGCGGAAATGGCACCCATGACGAACACGCCCGCCAGGCGGCCCGACGATTGCTGGTTCGACACGGACGTCAATTTTCCTTGCAGGAAAGCCGGCACTTGCAGTTCATAAAAACCGAACATCGACAGCGCCAGGCCCGCCATCAGCAAGGCAAAGAAACCCAGCACCCACGGATTTTGCAGCTGGGCCGCCAGGCCTTCGCCCGCCAGACCGGCCGCCACCCCCAGCGCCGTATAGACGATGGCCATGCCCAGCGCGTAGGTCAGCGACAGCAGCAAGCCGCGCGAGCGGCTGACCTTGGCGCCATCGCCGATGATGATCGACGACAAGATCGGCACCATCGGCAGCACGCACGGCGTAAACGCCAGCCCCAGGCCCAGCAGCATGAAAAGAGGCACGATGACGAGCAGCTTGCCGCCCTTCAAGGCCGCTTCGATCTTGCCCATCTCGCTTTGCGCGGGCGCGGGACTTGCCGCCACGGGCGCCGCCGCGGCCGGCTCGGGCGTGCTGGTGATCTCCGCCTGGGGGATGCTCAGCACGGACACGCCGGGCGAGGCCTGCGCCTGCGGACCGTTGATCGCCGCCGTGTCGACTGCGGGCGCGGCGGGCAAGGCGAACTTCGACGGCAGGCCAGCACCGGGCGCCATGCTCTGGCCGCCGCCACCGCCCAACAGCTTGGCTGTCGCATCCTGCGGCGCATAGCACAGGCCCTTGTCGGAGCAGCCCTGTCCCGTCGCCTTCAAGGTGAACGCGCCGGCCGCTTCCACGGGAATGGTGATGGTCAGGGTCTTGCGGAAGGTTTCCACATTCTTCTGGAAGGTGTCGTCGAACTTGACCTTGCCAGCCGGATACACGGGCGTGCCTAACTTGGCGCCCACGGCCTCGAACTTGAAGCGCTCGTGGTACATATAGTAGCCATCGGCGATCACATAGGTGACGGCGATGGTGGACGGGTCCTGCATGCGGGCGGAAAATTTGAAGGCCAGCTCGGGATCGAGGAATTCATCGTCGGCGCGGGCGTGACTGGCGCCGAAGACGGCCATGGCCAGCAGCAAACAGGTGGCAAACCAGATCAGCAGTTGATGCAGGGGAGCGGCGCGCGCGGAGGCGCTGGAGGGGAAACGGGACATGAACTACCTTTTCGACCATTCGACGGAGGACGCGCGGAGCAGGCAGCGCATGTGCCGGGCCGGCGCGAAAGAAGAATAGTACACCGCAGCAAGGATAGCTGCAGCAGAAAACAAAAAAGCCAGGCTAGGCCTGGCTTTCTTAGATGCAATTACTGGGATTACTCGCCAGCAACTTCAACTGCTTCGGTCGTATCTGGACGATCCATCAGTTCAACGAACGCCATAGGAGCGTTATCGCCGACGCGGAAACCCATTTTCAGGATACGCACATAACCACCGTTACGGTTGGCAAAACGTGGGCCCAGTTCAGCGAACAGCTTGACGACCATTTCGCGGTCGCGCAGGCGGTTGAAGGCCAGACGCTTGTTTGCCAGGGAGTCGGTTTTGCCCAGGGTCAGAATTGGCTCAACAACGCGGCGCAGTTCTTTTGCTTTTGGCAGGGTGGTCTTGATCGCTTCGTGACGCAGCAGCGATACTGTCATGTTGCGCAGCATTGCCAGACGGTGGGACGAGGTACGATTCAGTTTACGGAGGCCGTGACCGTGACGCATGATAAATCCTTTCGGTGAGTGTTTAAATCCAGTTCTTCGATCGGCTGGGCGGGAAACCCCGACTAGCCGCGGACCGGTTTGGTACTACAAAATAAAAGCCTGGGACACCTGTCCCAGGCAGTTTGCTACAACTACGAATTACTTTTCCAGGCCGGCAGGCGGCCAGTTTTCCAGCTTCATGCCCAAGGTCAAGCCGCGCGATGCCAGCACTTCCTTGATTTCGTTCAGGGACTTGCGGCCCAGGTTTGGCGTTTTCAGCAGTTCGTTTTCCGAACGTTGGATCAGGTCGCCGATGTAGTAGATGTTTTCCGCTTTCAGGCAGTTCGCCGAACGCACGGTCAGCTCCAGGTCGTCGACTGGACGCAACAGGATAGGATCGACCAGCGGAGCGCGCGATGGCGCTTCGGCGGCGGCTTCCGTGCCTTCCAGGGCAGCGAACACGTTCAACTGGTCCACCAGGACGCGGGCCGACTGGCGGATCGCTTCTTCCGGCGAGATCACGCCGTTGGTTTCGATGTTGATGATCAGCTTGTCCAGGTCGGTACGCTGTTCAACGCGGGCCGATTCAACGAAGTACGATACACGGCGCACTGGCGAGAACGATGCATCGAGAATGATGCGGCCGATGGTCTTGTTCGTGTCTTCCGACAGGCGACGCACGTTACCAGGAACGTAGCCGCGGCCTTTTTCAACCTTGATCTGCATGTCCAGCTTGCCACCAGCGGTCAGGTGGGCGATCACGTGGTCAGGGTTGATCAGTTCGACGTCATGCGGCAGGTCGATGTCGGAAGCCAGGATCGCGCCTTCGCCTTCTTTTTTCAGGGTCAGGGTTACCGAATCGCGGTTGTGGACTTTGAAAACCACACCCTTCAAGTTCAGCAACAGATCGACGACGTCTTCTTGCACGCCATCGAGGGAAGAATATTCGTGGACGACGCCAGCGATCGTCACTTCGGTCGGCGCGTAGCCCACCATCGACGACAGCAGAACGCGGCGCAACGCGTTACCCAATGTGTGGCCATAGCCGCGCTCGAACGGTTCCATCACGACCTTGGCGTGACCTGCACCGAGAGCTTCAACATCGATAATACGTGGCTTCAACAAACTGTTTTGCATGAAATGTCCTTTTCAATACCCTCGGCTCATTACACCGATAAGGCTGATGGCATTAGTGAAACGCCCACTTTACAAAAGCAAAGTGGGCGGAGATCTTGCTACTGACTACTATTAACGCGAGTACAGCTCGACGATCAGCGATTCGTTGACGTCGTTAGCGATTTCGTTACGCTCTGGCAGGGACTTGAAGGTACCTTCCATTTTCTTGGCATCAACCGAAACCCAGCTAGGCATGCCAACTTGTTCGGCCAGCGACAGTGCTTCAACGATACGCACTTGCTTTTTCGATTTTTCACGAACAGCGATGATGTCGCCAACTTTGACCGAGTACGAAGCGATGTTCACAACGATACCGTTCACGGTGAACGCTTTGTGGCTGACCAATTGACGCGCTTCAGCGCGGGTCGAGCCAAAGCCCATGCGGTAGCAAACGTTGTCCAGACGCGTTTCCAGCAACTTCAACAGCGTTTCGCCGGTGTTGCCTTTACGACGGTCTGCTTCAGCGAAGTAGCGGCGGAATTGACGTTCCAGCACGCCGTACATGCGCTTGACTTTTTGCTTTTCGCGCAGTTGGTTACCGTAGTCCGAGGTGCGGGCGCCGGATTTGACACCGTGCTGGCCTGGCTTGACGTCCAGTTTGCACTTGCTGTCCAGCGAGCGACGTGCGCTCTTCAGGAACAGGTCTGTACCTTCACGGCGGGAAAGTTTTGCTTTAGGTCCGATATAACGTGCCACGATACTTCCTTTTTTTAAATGATAACGCCCCAGCCACATGCATGATCAAACACACTGATGCGGTTAGGCGCTAGTCTGATTTGGTTTCAATCAGACGGTGGCTGAAAACGAAAAACCCGTCAAACAGGATTTGACAGGCAAGAACAGCCGGGCAGTATAACCGTTTCCGGCTCCCTGCTCCAGCGTTTTCACACAACTGTACTGAGTTACAACAGACAGCAAAGCAGCTGGCGCCGAAGCGCCCTCTGCAACACTATCTTAGATACGACGACGTTTCGGTGGACGGCAACCGTTGTGCGGTACCGGCGTCACGTCCTGGATCTCGGTGATCTTGATGCCCAGGTTGTTCAGCGCGCGAACGGCGGATTCACGACCAGGACCTGGGCCCTTGATACGTACTTCCAGGTTCTTCACGCCACACTCAACAGCCACTTTACCAGCGGCTTCCGCGGCGACCTGCGCTGCGAACGGGGTCGATTTACGCGAACCCTTGAAGCCTGCACCGCCGGAGGTAGCCCACGACAAGGCATTGCCTTGACGATCGGTGATGGTAATGATGGTGTTATTGAACGAAGCGTGGACATGCGCGATGCCTTCAGCGACGTTCTTTTTAACTTTTTTACGCACGCGTGCTGATGCGGCGTTATTTTGCGACTTAGCCATAATTATTCCCTAGCGGATTATTTTTTCAGCGATTGAGCGGCTTTACGCGGTCCCTTGCGGGTACGTGCGTTCGTACGCGTACGCTGGCCACGGCAAGGCAGACCCTTACGATGACGCATGCCGCGGTAGCAACCCAGATCCATCAAACGCTTGATGTTCATGGACAGTTCACGACGCAGATCGCCTTCGACGATGAATTTACCTACTTCATCGCGCAGTTTTTCCAGTTCGCTGTCATCCAGATCTTTGATCTTTTTGTTGGTTGCTACACCGGTCGATGCACAGATTTTCTCTGCGCGTGGACGGCCCACACCGTAGATGGCCGTCAGGCCGATAACGGTATGCTGATGATTTGGGATATTAACCCCTGCAATACGTGCCATTTGTTATTCCTCGATTAACCTTGACGCTGCTTGTGACGTGGTTCCACGCAGATAACGCGGACTACGCCTTTGCGCTTGATGATCTTGCAGTTGCGGCAGATCCGCTTGACTGATGCGAGAACTTTCATTTTTGGGCTCTTTCTTTCGCTTCTTTGGTTTGATTCAGTGTGTTACTTGGTACGGAACACAATGCGGGCTCGGCTCAGGTCGTACGGCGTCAACTCCACCGTCACCTTGTCTCCAGGGAGAATGCGAATATAGTTCATCCGCATTTTACCTGAAATATGCCCGAGCACCACGTGTCCGTTCTCCAGCTTCACTCGAAATGTTGCATTTGGGAGATTCTCAAGAATCTCGCCCTGCATCTGTATGACGTCGTCTTTTGCCATTCGGTATGTTTACCGCGCTTAACGCGTCGGAATTCCGCCCTTGAAATTTGCTTTGCGCAGCAGCGAATCATATTGCTGCGACATCACGTAGTTCTGTACTTGCGCCATGAAATCCATGGTGACAACTACAATAATCAATAAAGAAGTACCGCCGAAATAGAATGGTACTTTCCACTGGGCTTGCATAAATTCCGGCAATAAACACACCAGGGTGATGTAGACTGCGCCGGCAAGTGTCAAGCGTGTCAGGATCTTGTCGATGTAACGGGCTGTCTGCTCGCCTGGACGGATCCCGGGAATGAACGCACCGCTTTTCTTCAAGTTATCCGCTGTTTCCTTGCTGTTAAACACCAGCGCTGTATAGAAGAAACAGAAAAACACGATCGCCACTGCGTACAACAGCGCATGGATAGGCTCACCAGGCCCCATCGATGCTGCCAAATCTTTCAAGAACCGCACCGCAGGGTTAGCGTTGTCGGCGCCCTTTGAAAACCAGTCCACGATAGTGGCCGGGAACAAGATGATCGAAGAAGCAAAGATCGGCGGGATCACGCCGGCCATGTTCAGCTTCAACGGCAAATGGCTGGTTTGACCGCCATAAATCTTGTTGCCTACCTGGCGCTTCGCGTAATTGACCAATATTTTGCGCTGACCACGTTCGACGAATACAACGAAGTACGTTACCAGTGCTACCAGAATCACGATGAAAATCGCGCTGAAGCTGCCGATCGAACCATTCGACACCTGAGTGAACAAGCCACCCAACGCCGACGGCAGACCTGCTGCAATCCCGGCAAAAATGATGATCGAGATGCCATTCCCCAAGCCACGCTCGGTAATTTGCTCACCCAACCACATCAAAAACATTGTTCCGGTCAACAAAGTGACGACCGTCACGAAGCGGAATGCAAGACCAGGTTCCAACACCAGACCAGCTTGCGACTCCAGTGCGACTGCAATGCCTAACGCTTGGAACAGTGCCAGGGCAACCGTGAAATACCGGGTGTACTGGGTGATCTTGCGACGACCTGCTTCGCCTTCTTTTTTCAACGCTTCCATCTGCGGTGACACGATCGACAGCAATTGCATGATGATCGAGGCCGAGATATAAGGCATGATACCCAGCGCAAACACTGTAAAACGAGACAAGGCACCGCCCGAGAACATGTTGAACATGCCCAGGACGCCGCCTTCGTGCTCCTTGAACAGCGAGGCTAATTGTGTCGGGTCAATCCCGGGAACCGGGACGTGAGCACCGATACGATAAACCACCAATGCGCCAAGCAAAAACCAGAGCCGTCCCCAAGGGAAACCGGCCGCTGCACTTTTAGCAAGTTGTGGATTAGTCGCCAATTTTCGCTCCGATCAAGCTGTTAGCGGTCAACTCAGGCTACCGAGCCGCCGGCTGCTTCGATGGCTGCTTTCGCGCCAGCGGACACTTTCAAGCCCTTCAAATTCACCGCTTTGGTGATTTCGCCGGACAAGATCACGCGCACGTCACGGGCCAACACGCCCAGAACGCCAGCTTGCTTCAAGACCAGAATGTCGACATCGCCAACAGCCAGGTTGTTCAGATCGGACAGGCGCACTTCAGCTTTGAAGGTGGCGTGCATCGATTTGAAACCGCGCTTAGGCAGACGGCGTTGCAGAGGCATCTGACCGCCTTCGAAACCGACTTTATGAAAGCCGCCCGAACGCGATTTCTGACCTTTGTGACCACGACCCGAGGTTTTACCCAGGCCGGAGCCGATACCGCGACCGACGCGACGCTTGTAGTGCTTAGCGCCTTCGGCTGGTGCAATAGTATTCAATTCCATGATTTGCTCCGTTCGTGTAAGCCCGAAGGCTTACCCGACAACTTTAACGAGATACGATACTTTATTGATCATGCCGCGTACGGATGGGGTGTCTTGCAATTCGGAAACCGAATTTACACGACGCAGACCCAGACCGCGCACGGTAGCGCGATGCGATTCGCGCGTACCGATCAAGCCCTTGACCAATTGCACTTTGACTGTGTTTGTCATTTTGTCCACCTTAAGCCAGAATGTCTTCGACCGACTTGCCGCGTTTGGCAGCGATATCGGAAGCAGTGCTCATTTTCGACAGGCCGTCCAGCGTAGCGCGTACCAGGTTGTATGGGTTGTTCGAACCGGTGGATTTCGCCACCACGTCCGTCACGCCCATCACTTCGAAGATAGCGCGCATTGCGCCACCAGCGATAACGCCAGTACCAGGCTTAGCTGGGTTCATCAGGACCTTGGAGGCGCCGTGACGACCAACAACCGTGTGATGCAAGGTGCCGTTTTTGAGCGGTACTTTGATCAGGTTGCGACGGGCTTCTTCCATTGCCTTCTGCACGCCAACTGGCACTTCTTTCGATTTGCCCTTGCCCATGCCGACGCGGCCATCGCCATCACCAACTACGGTCAGCGCGGCGAAACCCATGATACGACCACCCTTGACCACTTTGGTCACGCGGTTGATCGCGATCATTTTTTCGCGCATGCCATCATCCGGCTTGTCGCTTTGCATTTTTGCTTGCATTTTTGCCATGATTGATCCTTAGAACTTCAGACCGGCTTCGCGTGCGGCTTCTGCCAACGCTTTCACACGGCCGTGGTAACGGAAACCGGAGCGGTCGAACGCAACTTCGGTAATTCCTGCTTTCAACGCTTTTTCAGCGACGCGCTTGCCGATCAAGGCTGCAGCAGCGGCATTGCCGCCTTTGCCGGATTGGCCTGCCAGTTCAGCGCGAACTTCCGCTTCAGCCGTCGAGGCCGAAACCAGGACTTTAGCGTCCGGGCTGATCAGGTTGGCGTAAATGTGCAGGTTGGTGCGATGCACCGACAAGCGATTTACTTTCAATTCCGCAATCTTGATGCGGGTTTGGCGTCCGCGGCGAAGCCGTGATTCTTTCTTATCCATCGTCAGCCCCTAATTACTTCTTCTTGGTTTCTTTAAGCTTAACCACTTCGTCCGCATAGCGAACGCCCTTGCCTTTATAAGGCTCAGGAGCGCGGTAAGCACGAACTTCAGCGGCTACCTGGCCAACCTGTTGACGGTCGATACCTTTAATCAGGATCTCGGTCGGGGTTGGTGTTGCGCAGGTAACGCCAGCTGGCATGTCATGCACTACAGGGTGCGAGAAACCCAGGGACAGATTCAACTTGTCGCCTTGAGCTTGCGCCTTGTAACCCACGCCTACCAGGTTCAGCTTTTTCTCGAAACCCTTGGTGACGCCAACAACCATGTTGTTGACCAGTGCGCGCAGCGTGCCGGACATGGCATTGGCTTCGCGGCTGTCGTTCGCCACGTCAAAACTCAGGGTTCCTGCATTGTTTTCCACTTTGACCTGACCGGTGAGGGCCTGGGAAAGTACGCCCAGCGGGCCTTTTACGGTGATCGCTTGTGCGGAGATGGCGACTTCGGCGCCAGCTGGCACTACGATAGGCATTTTAGCTACTCGAGACATGTGTAACTCCTTAAGCCACGTAGCAAATAACTTCGCCGCCGACACCGGTAGCGCGTGCTTTGCGGTCAGTCATGACGCCTTGCGGAGTCGACACGATCGCCACACCCAAGCCATTCATCACAACAGGGATCTCGTCTTTACCCTTGTAGACGCGCAGACCCGGACGGGACACGCGCTCCAAGCGCTCAATGACGGGACGGCCAACATAATACTTCAAACCGATTTTCAGTTCCGCTTTGCCACCAGCTTCGGCAACAGCGAAATCTTCAATGTAACCCTCGTCCTTCAGGACGCTGGCAATCGCAATTTTGACTTTCGACGATGGCATGGCCACGGTCGTCTTTTGCACGCCTTGTGCATTGCGAATGCGGGTCAGCATATCGGCGATAGGATCGCTCATACTCATTGCATATTCTCCTATTACCAGCTTGCTTTTGTCATACCCGGAATTTCACCACGCATGGCGAATTCACGGAGCTTGATACGACCCAGACCGAATTTACGGAATGTGCCGCGCGGACGACCAGTGATGGCGCAACGGTTACGTTGACGCGTCGGGTTCGAGTTACGTGGCAGCGCCTGCAATTTCAGGCGAGCTTCGTAGCGCTCTTCTTCCGATTTCGATTGGTCATCGACGATGGCCTTGAGAGCTTCGCGCTTAGGGGCGAATTTCGCCACCAGGTCAGCACGCTTGATCTCACGATTAATCAGTGACAGTTTGGCCATGATCAGTTCCTGAAAGGGAATTTAAAGGCGGCGAGCAAAGCTTTGGCTTCGTCATCGGTCTTAGCGGTTGTCGTGATGCTGATATTCATACCGCGCAACGCGTCAATCTTGTCGTATTCGATTTCAGGGAAAATGATCTGTTCCTTGACACCGATGTTGTAGTTGCCACGACCATCAAATGCACGGCCGTTCACACCACGGAAATCGCGTACGCGCGGCAGAGCCACGGTAATGAAGCGATCCAGGAACTCGTACATGCGAGCGCCGCGCAGGGTGACCATCGTACCGATCGGGTAACCTTCACGGATTTTGAAGCCTGCGATCGCTTTGCGGGACTTGGTGGTCACTGGCTTCTGGCCGGCGATCTTGGTCAAGTCAGCAACTGCGTGCTCGAGAACTTTTTTATCCGCGATAGCCTCACCAACACCCATGTTCAGGGTGATCTTGGTCAGGCGTGGAACTTCCATTACCGACTTGTAACCAAACTTGCTGGTCAGGTCGGCAACGACTTTTTCTTTATAGAATTCTTGGAGACGTGCCATGATTTCTTAAGCCTTCACTACTTCGCCGGAGGATTTAAAGATGCGGACTTTCTTGCCGTCCACTTCTTTGAAACCCACGCGATCTGCCTTGCCAGTCGCCGCATTAAACAATGCAACGTTGGACACGTGAATTGGCATGGTCTTATCGACGATACCACCAGTTACGCCAGTCATCGGGTTTGGCTTAGTCGCTTTTTTAGCGATGTTAATGCCGTCAACCACGATATGTTCAGCATCGATACGCTGCTGTACCACACCACGTTTGCCCTTGTCTTTCCCGGTCAGAACGATGACTTCGTCGTTTTTACGAATCTTATCCATTACGACTCCTTACAGGACTTCCGGTGCCAGGGACACGATTTTCATGAACTTCTCAGTGCGCAGTTCGCGCGTGACAGGTCCAAAAATACGGGTACCGATCGGTTCCAGCTTGGCGTTCAACAGAACGGCGGCGTTGCCGTCGAACTTCACCAGGGAACCGTCTTGGCGGCGAACACCTTTAGCGGTGCGCACAACCACGGCGTTATAAATTTCACCTTTTTTGACACGGCCACGTGGCGCAGCAACCTTAACGGTTACCTTGATCACATCGCCAATGCCAGCATAACGGCGCTTGGAGCCGCCCAATACCTTGATGCACATTACTTCTTTGGCACCGGTATTGTCAGCCACTTCGAGCCGGCTTTCAGTTTGAATCATAGTATTCTCTTTCCCAACTTAAGCCGAAGAATCCACACAATGTAGACCCACGGTCAGTCTTGGTCCCGCCAGAGCCGCCCTGCTGGGCTTCACTGTTTGGGTGCATGACCTTCATACATCAACTGACCGCGAATGCTACTGTCTGTGGCCAGACACTTTGCGGCGTTACATGAACGAAGCCCGCAAGTATTACATACAATTTGCGGGCCTGCAAGTACTAATTAAAAGCCACCGCCGAAACGGTGGTTTTTATTTAAACGGTTGGTGCGGCTTGAACCACACGTGTCACCGTCCATGCCTTCGTTTTGGAGATCGGGCGACCTTCCTGGATCTCAACCGTGTCACCGGCCTTGACTTGGTTGGTCTCGTCATGCGCGTGATACTTGTTCGAACGCATGATGATCTTGCCATACAAAGGATGTTTTACGTGGCGCTCGATCAGAACGGTAACGGTCTTGTCCATCTTGTCCGAAACCACTTTACCGATCAGCGTGCGCTTGAGCGACTGTTTCACTGGTTCGTTCATTTGGCTTCCTTCAGATTCATTACCGTCTTCACACGCGCGATATCGCGGCGTACCTTCTTGAGCTGCGAAGTGTTGCTCAGCTGCTGCGTAGCGATTTGCATGCGCAGGCCGAACTGTGCCTTCAACAGGTCATTCAGCTCTTTTTGCAGAGCTGGCTGGTCCTTGCCGCGGAGTTCAGATGCTTTCATATACAACTCCAATTATTGGCCGACTTGGCGGATGACAAACGTCGTCGCCAGTGGCAGTTTAGCGGCGGCAAGACGGAATGCTTCCCGTGCCAGCGCTTCATCAACGCCATCCATTTCGTACAGTACTTTGCCTGGCTGAATTTCAGCGACGTAGTACTCAGGATTACCTTTACCGTTACCCATACGGACTTCAGCCGGTTTGTTCGAAATCGGTTTGTCCGGGAAAATACGGATCCAGATACGGCCACCGCGCTTGATGTGACGCGTCATTGCACGACGCGCCGCTTCAATTTGACGCGCAGTGATACGACCGCGCGCAACTGCCTTCAGACCGAATTCGCCAAACGACACGGCGGTGCCGCGGCTGTGCGAAATACCGGTATTACGGCCTTTCTGCTCTTTACGATACTTTCTGCGTGCTGGTTGCAGCATGATTATTCTCCTGCTTTCTCAGCTGGTGCTGCTGCGGCGGCCGGTTTAGCGGCGGTACGCACACGTGCACCTGGTGCTGTGGATGGTTTCGCACCGGCACCGGCTGGACGTGGACGGCCAGCTGGCTTGCCATCGTCACGGCGTGGGCCGCGGCTTTTCTTCTCGTCAGCTGGGGTATCGATGACTGGTGCATCGCCGTTCGGCGCGCGGTCACCTTTGTATACCCACACCTTGACACCGATGATGCCGTAGGTGGTCGACGCTTCGCTGGTACCGTAGTCGATATCGGCGCGCAGGGTATGCAGAGGCACGCGGCCTTCGCGGTACCACTCTTTACGCGCGATTTCGATACCGTTCAGACGGCCGGACGACATGATCTTGATACCGAGAGCACCCAGGCGCATTGCATTTTGCATTGCACGCTTCATGGCGCGGCGGAACATGATCCGTTTTTCCAGCTGCTGCGAGATCGAATCGGCGATCAGTTGCGAGTCGATTTCAGGCTTGCGAATTTCTTCGATGTTCACGTGAACAGGTACGCCCATGATCTTGGTCAGCGCCGACTTCAGTACTTCGATGTCTTCGCCTTTTTTACCAATGACCACGCCTGGACGCGAGCTGTAGATCGTGAAGCGCGCGTTCTTGGCTGGGCGCTCGATAACGATGCGACCAACGGAAGCGTTCTTCAGCTTCTTTTTCAGGTAAGCACGTGCTTTCAAGTCTTCGTTCAGCATGGCAGCGAAATTACCGTTGCCTGCATACCAGCGCGAAGCCCAGTTACGGGTGACCGCCAGACGGAAACCGGTTGGATGAATTTTCTGACCCATCGTGGCTCCTTAGTTACCGACAGTCACGTAAACGTGACAGGATTGTTTCGAAATACGGTCGCCACGGCCTTTTGCACGCGCGGTGAAGCGCTTCAGGACCGGGCCCTTTTCGACGTAGATCGTTTTCACGAACAATTCGTCGATGTCCGCACCATCATTGTGCTCGGCATTCGCAATAGCGGATTCCAGAACGCGTTTGATGATCGCAGCACCTTTTTTCGGGCTGAATTGCAAGATGTTGAGTGCAGCGTCAACTTTCTTGCCACGGATCAGGTCAGCAACCAGGCGGCCCTTTTGGTCCGACAGGCGCACACCTTTGAGGATAGCTTTAGTTTCCATTATTTCTTAGCCTTTTTGTCAGCTGCATGGCCCTTGAACGTACGGGTCAGTGCGAATTCGCCGAGCTTGTGACCAACCATGTTTTCGGAAACATAAACCGGCACGTGCAGCTTGCCGTTATGCACCGCGATCGTCAGGCCGATAAAGTCAGGCATGATTGTCGAACGACGCGACCAGGTTTTGATTGGCTTTTTGTCTTTGGCTGCTTGCGCGGCTTCAACTTTTTTCACCAGGTGGGCGTCACAGAACGGCCCTTTTTTCAATGAACGTGTCATGTGCTACCCCTTATTTCTTGCCGCGGCGCGAGACGATCATGGAAGTAGTACGCTTGTTGCTGCGTGTCTTCTTACCCTTAGTCTGTTGGCCCCAAGGCGAAACTGGATGACGACCAGCTGCTGTTTTACCTTCACCACCACCGTGCGGGTGATCGACCGGGTTCATGACCACACCGCGAACGGTAGGACGAACACCGCGCCAGCGCATCGCGCCAGCCTTACCGATTTTACGCAGGCTGTGCTCGGCATTGCCGACTTCACCAACCGTAGCACGGCACTCGATGTGCACGCGACGTACTTCACCCGAGCGCAGACGCACTTGAGCGTAGGTACCTTCACGAGCCATCAGCACAACGCCAGCGCCGGCGGTACGTGCCATTTGGGCACCTTTACCTGGCAGCATTTCAACGCAATGCATCACGGTACCGACTGGGATGTTACGGATTGGCAAGCAGTTACCCGATTTGATCGGTGCTTCCGAACCGTTCATCACGCTGTCGCCAACGGCCATGCCTTTGGTTGCGATGATGTAGTGACGTTCGCCGTCGGCGTAGCACAACAGAGCGATATTCGCGGTGCGGTTTGGATCGTATTCGATACGTTCCACTTTCGCTGGAATACCATCTTTGGTGCGCTTGAAGTCGATCAAGCGGTAGTGTTGCTTGTGACCACCACCGATATGACGGGTGGTGATGTGACCGTTGTTGTTACGACCAGCGGTCTTGGATTTCTTTTCAACCAGGGCAGCGAACGGACGACCTTTGTACAGGTCGGCATTCACCACCTTCACCATGCCGCGACGGCCTGGCGAGGTTGGTTTCATCTTAACGAGTGCCATTATGCAGCCTCCTCGGAGAAGTTGATTTCCTGGCCAGGCTTCAGGCACACGAAAGCACGCTTGGTATGGTTACGACGACCGTTGAACTTGCCGGTGCGTTTTTGCTTACCTTCGCGGTTTGCAGTTTGCACGGACAGAACTTCAACCTTGAACAGCAGTTCGACCGCTGCCTTGATTTCAGGCTTGGTTGCATCCGGCAATACGCGGAATACAATTTGCTCGTTCTTTTCCGCGACCATGGTGGCCTTTTCGGAAATCACGGGCGCCAACAGCACCTTCATCAAGCGTTCTTCGCTATGTTTCAAAATCGCGCTCATGCCAGCATCTCCTCAATCTTGGCCAATGCAGCTTTGGTGACCAGGATCTTCTTGTAGAACACCAGGGACATCGGGTCTGCGTGACGTGGCTCAACGACGAGTACGTTAGGCAGGTTGCGCGATGCCAGTTCCAGGTTTTCGTTCAGAACGTCGGTGATGATCAGAACCGAATCAAAGCCCAGGCCGTTCAATTTTTGCGACAGCAGCTTGGTTTTTGGCGCGTCGATCGTCAGATCGTCGATGACGATCAGGCGCTCTTCGCGAGCCAGCTGCGACAGGATCGAGCAGATACCTGCGCGATACATCTTTTTGTTCACTTTGTGGGTGAAGTTTTCGTCAGGCGAGTTCGGGAAAATCCGACCACCGCCGCGCCACAGTGGCGACGACGACATACCAGCACGAGCGCGGCCGGTACCTTTTTGGCGCCATGGCTTTTTCGTCGTGTGGTGAACTTCTTCACGGTCTTTTTGCTTGCGGTTACCACTACGTGCATTCGCTTGATAAGCGATGACGACTTGGTGGATCAGCGCTTCATTGTAGTCACGGCCGAAAATCGTATCGGCTGCAGCAACGTTCGAGGCGGCTTGACCTTGCGCATTCAGAAGCTTGAGTTCCATCGTTTAAGCTCCCTTCTTGGCTTTGGTTTTGATGGCTGGCGAGACAACTACCTGGCCATTTTTCGCACCTGGAATCGCGCCTTTGACCAGCAACAGCTGACGGTCGGCATCGATACGGGCGATCACGAGGTTCTGGATCGTACGGTTAACGTCACCCAGATGACCGGTCATGCGCTTACCAGGGAAAACGCGACCTGGATCTTGTGCCATACCGATGGAACCTGGAACGTTATGCGAACGCGAGTTACCGTGCGTTGCACGGCCAGAAGCGAAGTGGTAACGTTTGATAACGCCTGCATAGCCTTTACCGATGGTAACGCCTTGCACGTCGATCTTTTGACCGACTTCGAACAGGGAAGCAGCGACAACATCGCCAGCTTTCAGTTCAGCGGCTTTGGCAGCGTCGACACGGAACTCTTTCAACAGAGTACCGGCTTCAACACCAGCTTTAGCGTGATGACCAGCAACAGCTTTGGTCACGCGGGAAGCGCGACGTTGACCGAATGCGACCTGAACAGCGGAGTAGCCATCTGTTTCAGGGGTTTTGATTTGCGCAACACGGTTGTTCGATACGTCCAACACGGTGACAGGAATCGAATCCCCTTCATCCGTGAAAATGCGCATCATACCAACCTTGCGACCGAGAAGGCCTAGGCTCATTTTTTCTCCATTCCCACCTGCGATTGGGCGGGGCTTGTTTAACTACAAAGTAACGTAGGACTCAAAAAAGACGAATCCATACCGAAGCCGGCTAGTATATAGCACAAAAACCCTTGACGCAACAAGTTAACACGAGGTATGTCAAAGTGTTGCGCGACGCCCCTGCGGGAGTTGTCAGGGCAGGGAAATTGAGAGGGAAAGCAGTGCGCGAAGGCCATCCATGCGGGACGGCGCCATGAAGAGAAACGGCGCGAGAGGGGCTTGCCGCCCTGCTCGCGCCGCATGCTTCCGGCCGCCAAACAGCGCCGCGTCGGCACGCCGGACAGGCACTGCCGGACTTGCCGCCTTAGCCGCCGTACGTGCGATCGCAGCTGGCGGTGCAGGTATCGAGAATCATCTGGCAGATCGGACTGCTTCCGCCCAGGCCGCCGCCACCGGTGCAGCTGACAACCTTTTGCCAGCAACCGTAATAGCATTGCTGCAATTCAGCACTCGTGGCATAGGCATAACTGCCGCTCAGGCTGCAGGCGAAGAGGAAAAAAGCCAGTTTCTTGATCATGGTACTGTCTCCAGGTTTTTTATCAGTGGGGATGGAAGGTCTTGCCAAGCGGCGGCAAGCCATCCTGCCTGTCGCCGCCCTACTACGCCGCTGCGCCGCCGCACGTAGTTTCGTGCTTCTCGGCAATCAATACCAAAGAGTACCGTAAACAATACCAACTTAAAACCACTTATTTACAAAATCGGCAATGTTTTCATGCGCCACGCGATTGCGCCAGTGGACTATTGGGTGCCCTTGCCAATCTGATACCAGTCCACCTTGCGCGTCGCCACCATGATCGCGGCCAGCACGGCGAACAGCAGGATGCTACCCATCACCAGCGCATTGTTTTCCGAGCTCAGCAAGCCATACAGGGCGCCATACAGCATGGTCAGCCCCACGCCGAAGCCGATGCCGCGCCAGGCGTTGTGCAACACGTGCACCAGATAAAAGCTGGTCAGCACGATACAGGCGGCGCTGGCGATCAGGTAGGCGGCCAGGAAGGCGATGTGCTCGGCCAAGCCCACCAGCAGCAGGAAGAAGATCACCAGCGACAACCCCACCAGCAGATACTGCACCGGGTGGATCGGCAGGCTCTTCAAAATTTCGAAGATGAAGAAGGCGGCAAAGGTCAGCGCCACGAACAGCAAGCCATATTTGGTAGCGCGATCCGATTGCGAGTACACGTTCACCGGCTCGATGAAGCCCACGCTGAAGCGGTCGATCTGGCCCAGCGGCGCGCTGTCGGGCACCTTGAATTCACCCTCGATCGTGCTCAGCTGCGTTTGCGCATTGGTGGCCAGCGAGGAGATGCTCCACTCGACCTGAAAGCCATCGGCGTTGATCTGGCGGAATTTCGGCGACGGCAGGAAGCGCCCGCCAAACTGCGGATGGGGCCAGTTAGACTTGATGCTGATCTGACTGTTTTTCGCCACCGGCACGAAATGCTGGCGTTCGATGCCATCGAGGCCCAGGTCAAAGCTGAAGCGCACCTGCTGCGGCGCCGCCAGAGGCATGGCGCCCAGCGGCGCATGCAAGCCGCTGCGGAAGGCGAACAGGTCGGTCCCCTGCTCGAACTCGATCTTCTGGCCGCCCCAGTCGATTTTCGGAATATTACGGATACCGCGCACGTCCTCGATGGACAGGGCCACAAACGGCGCCCCCAGGGTCACGCGCGATTCCGGCGACTTGCGCGGCAACTGGCTGCTGGCCGGCACCGTGAAGTCGCCCTTGAACGCGTGCTGGCCGCTATAGACCAGCACCTGGTGGATGCCGCGGTAGCGGCGGTCCGTCTCGATGTTACCGTTGAGCAGTAAATTGTTCGGGTAGACAAGCAGACGGCGCTGCACCGTGCGGTGCAGCAACTCCGTGCGCACCGCCGATTTCGCTTCCTTGTCATCGCCCTTGGCCACCTCCACGCGCTCTTCGTACTGCTCCGTGTAGGGAATCACCAGAATGGGACCGATGATGGTTTGTTCGCGCACCGAATCGGCGGCGATGCTGTTGACGGCTTCCTGGCGGAATTCCATCCGCTCCTTGATCGTTTCCTGAATCATCAGCAAAGGCAGGCCGATCAGCAGCATCAGGCCGAACACGATCAACGCTTTGACTAACAGAGTTTTTTGCATGGCGCATCCTTGAAGTAAGGACGCCAGTGTAAAAAAGCTGTATGCGCTGACGATGCAGTCTGTGTGAAGCGGGCAAATAAAGTGTGCTACACCAACGGCAGGCACAGGCGCGCGCAGGCGCCACCGTCCGCATGGTTGAGCACCTCGACCGTGCCGCCATGCAGGGAAGCGACCTCGCGCACGAAGGGCAGGCCCAGGCCCGTGCTCTTGCCGGCGCTCGGGCGCGGCAGGGAATAGAAGCGCTCGAAGACGCGCTCAATCGCATACGCGGGGATGCCCTCACCGCGGTCACGCACGGCAATTTCCACCTGGCTACCCAGGCGCCGCGCCGTCAGGTCGATGCCGCTGCCCGGCGGCGCAAAGCCGGCCGCGTTGTCGAGCAGATTGCCCAGCGCCTGACGCAGCAGCAAGGCATCGCCGTCCACGCTCAACGCGTCGCACTGCAGCTGCAGGCGCACGCCGCGTGCCGCCAGCGTGGCGGCCGCATCCTGCGCCACTTGCGCCAGCAGGGGCACCAGCGCGATGCACTCGGGATGTTCCAGGCGCTGCTGCTTCTCCACGCGCACGAGGGCCAGCAGCTTGTCGATCAGCTGCCGCTGGCGCGCGTTCTGCTCGAGGATACTGGCGAGGAACTGGCGGCGCTCTGCCGGCGGCATGTCTTCCTGCAGCAGCTCGGCCGAGGCCTGGATGGCGGCGATCGGGCTTTTCAATTCATGCGCCAGGGTATGCATCAGCTGCTCCACGTATTCCTTGCCTTCCAGGCGCGTGCGCATCGCTTCCAGCGCCCGCCCCAGGGTACCGATCTCGTTCTCGCCCAGCGCAGGCAGCGCCACCTTGCGCCCCGCTTCCACCTCGCCGATATAGTTCATCAGTTTGCCCAGCGCATGGTGCAGCCACCAGGCGAACGCCAGGCCGATCAGCAGCGACAGCAGCAACAGCACGGCGCCGCGCTGCAGGATCTTGCGCTGGCTGCGCTCGACAAACGCTTGCACGCTGGCATTCGGCTTGGCCACCGTCAGCACACCGATCACCTCATTGCCGTCGCGAATCGGCGCGGCCACATGCATCACCGTCGACATCTCGTCGTCCGGCCGGCTGCGCGTGCTGCGCGCGCCATACTTGCCCTGCAAGGTGAGGTACACGTCATTCCAGCGCGAATAGTCGCGCCCCACGTCGCGCCCGCTGGAATCGAACAGCACGATGCCGTGCCGGTCCGTGATGGTGATGCGGTAGTCGAGCGTGCGCTTGCGCACGCCATTGATGTTGACGTCCACGCCATGGCGCGCGTAATCCTGCATGCGTTCGGCCACAGGCGACTGCGCCAGCGTGCCCGCCTTCAGATCAGGCGCCACCAGGCTGGCCAGCAGCTGCGAGGTGTCGACCAGGGTATCTTCCAGAGTCGAACGCACGCCCGGCTTGACTTGCTCCATGAACACGTTGAGCAGGAACCACGCCGCCAGGCCGACGATCAGGAAGTAGCCGAGCAGGATGCGCAGGCCGATCCTCATGCGCCGGCCAGGCTGTAGCCGAGGCCACGGTGGGTGTGGATGGGGTCGACCTGCGCATCGACGGCGCGCAGCTTGGCGCGCAGCGACTTGACGTGCGCATCGACCGTGCGCTCAAGCGTGTCGGGCGCCCCGCTCCACACGCGCTGCATCAGCTGCGCGCGCGACAGCACGTGGCCCGGATGTTCGAGCAGGGTCTTCAGCAACAGGTATTCATAGCGGGTCAGCTCCAGCGGCTGGCCGTGGAACAGCACGCGCGCCTCGAGCGCGCGCAACTCGAAGCGCGCCGGTGCCGGCGCGGCCGCGGCAACAGGTGCGGCTATCGTCATGCCCGTCTCGCGGGGCGCTGGCGCGATGCCTGCGCGGCGCAGGATGACGCGGATGCGGGCCACCAGTTCGCGTGGCGAAAACGGTTTGGTGACGTAATCGTCGGCGCCGATTTCCAGGCCGACGATGCGGTCGATCTCATCGCTGCGGGCCGTCAGGAAGATCACCGGCACCTCGGAAAACTGGCGCAGCCGGCGGCACACTTCCAGCCCGCTCATGTCGGGCAAGCCCACGTCGAGCACCACCAGAACGGGCATGGGCGCGGCCTCGCCGGAGAGCGGGCGCAGCGCGGCCAGGGCTTGCTCGCCCAACATCACATGGCACGGCGTAAAGCCGTCCGTGCGCAAGGCATAGGCGATGCTGTCGGCAATCGCCTGTTCATCTTCCACGATCAGGACAGTCTTGGACATGGCGGCGGCACACATTAATGGACAAGCCTGGAGTATCACTGAAGCACGCAAGCGGCGTCAATCGCGCGCCTGTCCGCGCGCTGGCGGCGTGCGGCAATCGCCTTGAAGCCGTGGCGGCCAGCCCGCAACAGGAGCGCCTAAGGCTGGGCGACGTGGATGCTGGCCTTGATGTGCTTGAGGTGGGCCACGATGGTGAACGTCATCACCACCAGCAGCGACCACGAGCTCCATTTGCTGACGTGCACGACCGACCACGCGCCAAGCTGGTTGGGATAGCGCCACACGCCCCAGAAGGTGCTGATGTTTTCGGCCAGCCAGATGAAGAAGCCGACCAGCACGAAACCGAGCAGCAAGGGCATGCTGCGGTCGCGGTCGAGCGGGCGGAACACCACGGTGGTGCGCGCATACAAGCCCAGCGCGCAGGCGGCCAGGTACCAGCGATAGTCGCCGATGTAGTGATGGGTGAAGAAGTTGGCGTAGATCAGCAGCGCGATCAGCACTGCCATCCAGTACGGCGGATGGTGGCGGATCCGCATGTCGAGCAGGCGCCAGGTCTGGATGATGTAGCTGCCGACGGCGGCGTACATGAAGCCGGAAAACAGGGGCACGCCAAGCACCTTGCTGTAGGCAAAGTCGGGATAGCTCCACGACTGTATCGTCCCCGATACCTTGAATACCTCGAGTGCGAAGCCGACTGCATGAAACAGGCAGATGGCTTTCAACTCATCCCACGTTTCCAGCCCGCTCCAGACCATCGCGGCCTGGATCGCCAGCGCCACCAGCAGCAGCACGTCATAGCGCGGCAGGCCGAACAGGCCTGTGCGCGGCACCAGGAAGACGGCAGCAAAAAACAGCCCCACGAACAGGCAGGATCTCGCCTCCTTGATGCCGAAATACAGGAACTCGGTCAGGAAACGCGGCCAGCCGCGCAAGCGATGACGGGGAGTGGCATTTAACAGGTGGGTATCGATGGCGTTAAGCATGCAGCAACTTTATCGGCCGGCCGCGGCACTGTAAAGCGATTTTGCACGGCACAAAAGCAATGGGGCCGGGCGCACTCACGATCGTGAGCGGGCCCGGCCCCATCATCAGGCAGCGGGATACCCCGCCGGCCTTCTTAAAAACGATTATTGCAGTTTGATTTCGACATCAACACCAGCTGGCAGGTCCAGCTTCATCAGCGCGTCAACGGTTTTGTCCGTTGGGTCAACGATGTCCATCAGGCGTTGGTGCGTACGGATCTCGAACTGATCGCGCGAAGTTTTGTTGACGTGCGGGGAACGCAGCACGTCGAAACGCTGAATACGGGTAGGCAGTGGTACTGGGCCTTTGACGACAGCGCCGGTGCGCTTCGCGGTTTCAACGATTTCCAGAGCGGACTGGTCGATCAATTTGTAATCGAAAGCCTTCAGGCGGATACGGATTTTTTGGTTTGGTGCCGACATGATATTTCCTTAAAAGAACGAACCGCGCGGTTTGCACGGCAATGAGGTCATACGGGAATTTCTGACGCAACAACCGTCAGGGTCGACATGATAGCACCAAAATGCTTGCCAACCCCGGCAGTTGAATAAAAAGAAGGGCGCCGGGCGACGACGCTTCTTCTTTTATAGTCGCTTAATAATTAAGCGATGATTTTTGCAACAACACCAGCGCCGACGGTACGGCCGCCTTCGCGGATAGCGAAGCGCAGACCTTCTTCCATCGCGATCGGGTTGATCAGCTTGAC